>NZ_CP150337.1:6520000-11740000 GCF_051474135.1 Sorangium sp. So ce385
GGGCGTCGCGCGCGGCTGCAGCGGGGCGTCGCGCCGCGAGGGCCGACCGGGCCGGCGCCGAGCTCGCGTAGGCGGCGAACGCGTCCGTCCTCGATCCATCGCCGCAGACGATCCGGCGCAGATCATAGACGTGATGGAATACGCCGAAGAACCAGCTCTCGCGCAGCCAGTGACCATCGCTCACCCGGCGCATCGTGAGCCGTGCGAGCTGCTCCGGGACGCGGACCCGCCGGCCGGCCAGGCTGACGAACGGGACGATCTCGCCGAAGGTCCGCTCGGCGTCGAGCCGGAGCTCGTAGACGAGGCGCGCCGCGCGCACCAGCGCGTAGAGCCCGCGCCCCCGGAGATCGGCGTGCCAGCTCCAGACCCGCTCGCCGTAGACATGGATCCGGGTCGTGCTGGTCTCGGCGTCCCAGACCGACCCGCCGAGCGAGACCACCTCGTCGGGGAGCGGGTTCCCATCCATCCAGAAGAGACCCTGGAGCGCCTCCGGGATCCCGCTCGACGGGCCGGCGACGAGCATCTCCCTGTCCACCCGATCCGAGGGTATCTCGATGAGCTCGTACGCAGAGCCCTCGGTCACCCCGACTGGCAACATCACGGGGGCACGCTCCATCTCCGATCGATAGCCCTCGGCGCCGCGCACGCCCGCAGAGCTCGACGCCACGTCGGACGACAGCCGCCGGGACGGTCGACGTCGCCACCAGCCCTGCCGCCCATCACGTCCGTTCGGGCCCGGGACGGACGCGCGGCTCTCGGGCAGGGTGGACAGCGACGTTCTCGAGGGTCGTGGCGGGGACGCGTACGGCCAGGGCGCGAGGACGTCGAGCCCTTCGCGCGGCGCGCCGCGCGCGACGTTCGCAGAGCTCGCATGAGGACGTGACGAGGGCGCGAGAGCTCCTCGGACGAAAGGCCGCCGCGGCCGCGCGACAGGAGCAGGCCCGAGGTGCGCGAGCGCACGCGCCGCCGTCTGGAGCGCAATCGCGCGAGCGCGAAGGAGAACGCAAAGGACGAACGCGCCCACCGACGCAGCTCTCCTGCGCGTGCATCGATTGCGCGACGCGTCCACCTCGCCGCTGGCCTGACCTCTGCAGACATCGGCGACGCGGGTGGCAGAAGGTAGGCGTCACGGGGGGAAGCAGCCATGACAATGCGCATCGGGGCGGTGGCGGTGAGCTCGGCGGTTCTCGCGCTGGGCTGTATGGATCCGGATCGGCAAGAGCCGCTGCGCGACGGCGCGGCCGCTCTCCAGAGCGGCGCGGAGCCGGCAGCGGCGCGCTTCATCGAGGGCGGCTCGGTGCCGTACGTGCTCGGGTTCTCGCCGGAGACCGGGCAGATCCTCGGCGGCTCGCACACGCTCCTCATCCCCCTGAGCGGGACGCGCGAGCCCATGGACGCCGCGAACCTCCCCACGAGCCTGCACCCGGAGCTCCGGGGGACCTACGCGGCGCTGAACTCGACCCTGCTGCAGGGCCAGTCCACGGGCCCCTTCGCCTCGCAGTGGTGGCCCCAGAACAGGAACGGCATCGCCGACCGCTGGAACTCCGTGGTCAAGGACTACGGCGATCTGACGTCGGATCCGGACAACCTCTCGCCGGCGGAGAAGTACGATCTCCTGTTCTACGCGGGGCAGGCGCGGTCGCTGGAGCCGCCCGAGGGCGCCGTCGCCGGCGAGGCCGGCCTGCCGGAGGGCACGCGCGCGGCGCCGCGGGCGACGCGGGTGGCGGGGCCGACGACGTACTGGGAGCTGACGCACCACGGGCTGTACCAGGGCGTGACCCCGGAGTACTGGTGGGGACACTGCAACGGCTGGGCGGCCTACGTGGTCGCGGAGGGCGGCGGCCCGCCGCTGCGCGACATCCGGGTGAAGGTCTCCGGCGGCACGCTGATCGAGTGCGCGGCGGTCGAGCGGGGGTGCATCCTGTTCCGCACGGCGGACATCGAGGCGCTCATGACCGAGGTGTACCACAACGACTCCGCCACCATGTCGGGGCGGCGCTGCGAGACGCGGGAAGACCTCGTCCAGCGCGACGTCTACGGCAGGCCGGTCGATCCGGCGTGCCGCGACCTGAACCCGGGGACGATGCACGTGGCCATGACCGGCCTGCTCGGGCTGGGCGCGAGCTCCATCAGCTCCGCGTCGAGCGGGCGAGCGCAGCGCTCGTTCATCGTCGACTACACGTGGCACCGCGAGGTGTGGAGCTACCCGGTCACCTCGTTCACCATCGACACGATGGCGGAGGTGAGCGCGCAGGAGGCGGCGCGGCTCGTCTGTAACGGCGGGTACCAGGGCGCCGATTGCTACAATTACCTGCTCAACCCGAACGCCAGGCGCTTCGTCCGCGTCGGGGCGCGCTACGGGATGATCTCGGACGAGGTGAGCGCCGCCGACCTCCTCCGGCCGCCCGCGCTGCGCAACGTCCCGATCCTCACCTCGGAGCTCCACTACGTGCTCGAGCTCGACGATCGGCTGACGGTGCTCGGCGGCGAGTGGATCAAGAACCCCGCCTTCGCCAACGGCGTGAACGGCAAGGCCATGCACCCGGACTACCTCTGGATGCCGGTGAGGCCGCAGGGCGCGGGCGAGGACAACGACGATCTTGGCGGCTCCGGAGACAACCCGTACATCGCGTACTCGCGCGCGAGGGCGCTGCTCGATCTGTCGCGGCGGCGGTGATCGCCGCCCGGCGAGCCGCGATCCCGCGCCCCTCTCGTCAGTTCGCGCCCGCCCCCTCGGCGCCGCCCGCCGCTTCCCCGGCCCCTGACGCCTCGCCCGTCGCTTGTCGCGGCCCGGCGTGCCCTGCTCCCGGATCGACCGGACCAGGCACGACGCCGCGGTCGGGCTCCCCGAGGACGCAGGCCTCCTTCCCCTCCACCACCTTGCAGCGGCGATCGGCAGGGCACTTCCCGCCGCACGGCAACCGCACGCACAGCCCCGTCGCAGGATCGCACGCCGTCCCGGTCTCACAGACGGCGTAGCAGGTGTCGTACAGCTTGCGGTTCACGGCCGCCGCCCCGGCCGCGGCGGCGAGCACCGCCGCGGCGTCCGCATAGGAGCCGCCCGCCGACGAAGAGGAGCCGCCCCCCGCCGAGGTCACGGGCCGCACCCCCACCAGGAACTCGGGTGGACCGCGCTTCGCCCTCAAGCAACCGGCCAGGCTTACAGCCATACAGCAGGACACCAGAAGGGCGGTAATTCGCATGGGCCTGAGATCCTGCATACACATCGAAACGATTCGACGACAAGACAGGAACGGACTCCGGTACTATGGTCGTCATGAAGGGGGGAGGCATACAAGGTGAGTGAGCCTGTACACCTAGCGCCGTTGCCGACGCCGCTCCGCTGGGAGGTACCGCCCAGGAGCTGGAGCACCGGCAAGGCATCGAGCCTGACCGTCACGGCGGGCGGCAAGACCGACCTGTTCCTCGATCCGGAGCGCACCACCGGCCTCCTGAACGCGCCGCGCCTGCTCGGGACGCCGCACGGGGACTTCCTCGCCAGCGCGCGGGTGACGGTGGGATTCGCGGCGGCGCACGACGCGGGCGTGCTGCTGCTCTGGGCGCACGAGCGCGCGTGGGCCAAGCTCTGCTTCGAGCTGTCGCCCGAGCGGGTGCCGACGGTCGCCTCCGTGGTGACCCGCGGCCTGTCGGACGATCGAAGATCCTTCGAGGTGGACGGCGACCACGTCTGGCTCCGCGTCTCTCGGCTCGGGCGCCTGTGCGCGTTCCACGCCTCCACCGACGGGGCGAGCTGGCACCTGCTCCGCAGCTTCTCGCTCAGCAGCACGACCGAGCTCGCCGTCGGTTTCTCGGCCCAGTCGCCCACGGGCGACGGCTGCACCGCCGTCTTCGACGACATCCGCTTCACGCCGCGCCGGCTCGGCGATCTGCGCAGCGGAGACGCCGAGAGCGACGCGGCGCTGGCGCGCGCAGGTCAGATGGCGCCGCGGACCGGCATCGCCTCGTCGCTCACGTACGCGTCGTAAGGGGCGCGCCTCACGGAGGCCCGCGCGGCGTCGTGCGGCCGTCTCCCGCGCTCAGGACGCCGCCCTCGCGAGCTGGTCGCGCAGCCAGCGCTGCGCCGGATCGTGGTGCGTGCGCTCGTGCCAGATCATCGCGAACGAGAAGCCGGCCAGCTCGAGGGGCGGCGGCAGCACCGCGAGCCCGAGCGGCGCCGCGGTGGCGTCGGCGATGCGGGCGCCCAGGGTGGCCATGAGGTCGGTGGCCGCGACGACGTGCGGCGCGACCAGGAAGTGCGAGACCGTCGCGGCGACGCGCCGGCTGCGCCCGAGCGCCGCCAGCGCGTCGTCGACCAGGCTGCCCGGCGTGCCGCGCGGCGCCACGAGGAGGTGCGAGAGCGCGCAGTAGCGGTCGAGGGTGAGAGATCTGCGCGCCGCCGGATGGCCGCGCCGCACCACGCAACGGAAGCGCTCGTCGAAGAGCGGGCGGAGGTAGAGGCCCTCGGGCCAGCCGCGGCGAGGAGGGCCGATCACGACGTCGACGGCGCCCGACGAGAGCTGCGCGACCACCCCCTCCAGGGTCAGCGCGAGCGGCAGCATCCACACGTCGACGCCCGGCGCCTCCCGGGCCAGGAGCGACAGCAGCGGCGGCAGCAGCACGAGCTCCGCGTAGTCGCCGGTGGCGACCCGGAAGGTGCGCCGCGCCGCTCCGGGATCGAAGCGCGCCTCGCCGCGGATCGCGCTGGCCAGGCCGCGCAGCGCGTCGCGCAGGCCGGGCGCCAGGGCCTCGGCGCGCGGGGTGGGCAGCATCGCGCCGCGCGTCCCGCGCACCAGCAGCGGATCGCCGAGCGCGCGGCGCAGCCGGCCGAGCGCGTGGCTGCACGCCGGCTGGGTCATGCCGAGGCGCGCGGCGGCGCGGGTGACGTGGCGCTCGGCGAGCAGCGCGTCGAGCACCACCAGCAGGTTGAGGTCCAGGGCGGAGAGCTCACGCGCATCATGTCCATCCTGCATGGTTCAGATGAATACCATGTATTGGAGACATGACGTTCCCGGGCACATGATGGGCTCGTCGGCGCGGCGGTCCCTGGCCGGCTGAGCCGGCCCAGCGCCGAGAGCTCCGCGGCGATCGCGCGATGTTCTGCGGCGAGCGGCAAGGCTCGCCCGGCCGGCGTGTGCCTCGCGTCCGCCGCGGCCACGGCCACCTCGACCCACGGGAGGAAACGATGAAGAGCGAAACAAGAGCGACTCTGACCGACACGATGACGAGGAGATGGACCGGCGCGGAGGTGCTGCGCGTCCTTTGGGCCGGGCTGGCCGCGGCGGTCTGCGTCGTCCTGCTGGCCACCATGGCCGTCCTGGCGGTACCGCATGCGCGCGGCATCGCCTTCTTCCCCGCGCTCCGGTACGCGGTCGTCACCCCCGCGTGCGCCCTCGTCGCGGTGGCCGCGGCGTTCCTCTACCGCGCCGTCGCCGAGCGCTCCGCGCGGCCGCGCTCCATCCTGGCGGCGAGCCTCGCCGGGCTCGCGGCGAGCGTCCTCGTGGGGATGATCCTGGCGGGCCCGCGCGGCCTCGCCGCCGCCGCGCTCCCCGCCGTGGCCTGCGCCGCGGTCGCGCTGGCCCTGCTCGTCCCTCGCCTCGTCGAGCGGCCGCGCTCCTCGCGCGCCGCCGTGGCCGCGGTCGCGATCCTCGGCGCGATCGAGCTCGTCGGCGTCGCGGGCGCGCTCTCGAGCGAACGCGCCGCGCCGCGCGGTCCGCAAGGCATGGCCTTCGAGATCCCGCGCGCGATGTTCGACGTCGACCACAGGTTCGTCGAGCTCCCGAGCGGAGCGCGCGTCCATTACGTGGACGAGGGTCAGGGCGAGACGCTCCTCTTCCTGCACGGCAACCCGGCGTGGTCGTTCCAGTGGCGCGAGCTCATTCACGGGCTCCGGGGCTCGTACCGGTGCGTCGCGCTCGACTACCCGGGCTTCGGCCTGTCCGAGGCGCCCGCCGGGTTCGGCTTCACGCCGGGCGAGGAGAGCCGCGTCGTCGAGGAGCTCGTCGATCGGCTCGGCCTCCGCGACGTGACCCTGGTCATGCAGGACTGGGGCGGCCCCATCGGGCTCGGGTTCGCCGGGCGCCGGCCCGAGCTCGTGCGCCGCGTCGTCCTCGGGAGCACGTGGGCCTGGCCGACCAGCGCGAGCACGCCGCGCGGCAAGTTCTCGAGGATCGTCGGCGGGCCGATCGGCGAGTTCGCGCAGGTGAACTTCAACGGGTTCGCCGCGCTGGGGATCGACAACGGGATCGTGCGGGAGCTGCCCGCCGAGGTCGCCGACGTCTATCTCCGGCCGTTTCTCCCGCTCGATCGCCGCGGCATCGCGGCCTTCTATCCGGGGCAAATCACGGCCGCGACCGAGTACTTCGCGGAGGTCGAGGCGGGCCTGCCCCGGCTCGCGGACCGGAAGGCGCTCATCTTCTGGGCGCTCAAGGACGTGGGGTTTCCGCGCAGCGATCTCGCCCGCTTCGAGGCCGCCTTCCCGGACCACAAGACGATCGAGCTCCCCGACGCGGATCACTTCTTCTTCGAGGACGCCGCGGAGGTGATGATCGCGGAGATCCGCGCGTTCGTCCCTGCGGGCCCGGCCGCGCGGACGACCGCGCTCGGCGACGTTCGCTGACGACCTGGCAGACGACGCCGCTCGTCGAGCGGCCTTCCAGCGACGTTCGGCGGGCAGCGCGCCCGACGAGCCCGTGTCGTCATGTGAAGACCGCCTTCCCCCCCAACGACGAGATGAAGGGCGGGGAAGAAGGCGTGAACTCACAGCAACGTTATCGAGGAGCGTCCGTTACGGGACATGACGCGCCCTCGTCTCGCGCCCCTCCCGGCGATACGCGACGACTTTGTCCCCCCGCGCCGCCAAGGATGCCAAGGAGACAATGTCCTCGTCGAGGAGGCACCGCATCCTCGGCCCCCATCATCGATAGCTCTGAGATATAAGGAGGGGTCCGACGCCGATCGACGGCACGTCGCAAGGAGGCACAGCGCCATGAACAGAGAGCTGCGCGCGCGCATCATGCATATCGTGGGAGCCGGCGTGTTCACCGGCCTGTCGCTGGCGCTCGGCTGCCAGGACGGCGCCGACGGCGGCGCGGAGACCGCAGGCGGGACCGGCGGCGCGGGAGGCGCCGGCGGCGCGGGCGAGCAGGGCGGCGCCGGCGGTCAGGGCGGCGCCAGCGGACAAGGCGGCTCCGGCGGACAGGGCGAGGTCGGTGAGACGAGGTGCTTCCCGCCGGAGGAGGTCCGCGCCGACGCCGGCGCTGGCGGGGCCGGCGGCGCGGGGGGAAGCGCCGCGACGTGCCCGAGCCAGTACCACCCGAACCCCGTGTCCTGCGTGGTCTACGAGCATGGCCGGCTGGAGGACGGCCAGTGCTGCTACGACACCAACAACCTCGGCGTCGGCGCCTGCGGCCGCCCCTTCTTCGTGGGCGGCGAGCCGCGCCTCGCGGGCGTCGAGGCGCGGACCGACTGGGTGCTCGCCGCCGCGCCGGACGAGCCGCTCGCGCTCGACCCCGCGACGCGCGCCGCCCTCGCCGAAGCGTGGCTCGCCGACGCGCGCCTCGAGCACGCGTCCGTGGCGTCCTTCGCGCGCTTCGCCCTCGATCTGCTCGCCCTCGGCGCGCCGCCCGCCCTGCTCGACGCCGCGCAGCGCGCCCTCTCGGACGAGCTGCACCACGCCCGGGCCTGCTTCACCCTCGCGAGCCGCTACGCCGGCCGGTCGCTCGGCCCGGGGAGGCTCGCGCTGGACGGCGCGCTCGACGCGCCCACGCTCGCCAGCGCCGCGGCCAGCGCGGTGCGCGAGGGCTGCGTGGGCGAGACGCTCGCCGCGCTCCAGGCCGGCGCGCAGCGGAGCCTGGCCCGCGACCCCGAGGTGCGCCGCGCCCTCGACAGGATCGCCGCCGACGAGGCCGCCCACGCCGAGCTCGCGTGGGCCTTCGTGCGCTGGGCCGTCGCGCGGGGCGGCGAGCCGGTGCGCGCCGCCGTGGCCCGCGCCTTCGACGAGGCGCTCGCCGGCGTGCGCGCGGCCCGGGGCCCGGAGCGCGCCGGGATCGACGCCGCCGCGTGGCACGACCACGGCCGGCTCACCGAGGCGGAGCGGGCGCGCTGCCACCTCGACGCCGTGCGCGAGGTCATCGCGCCGTGCGCAGAGGCGCTCTTGTCCGCGCCGCCCGTGATGCCCGCGGCCCCCGCGGGCATCGCCGGCCTGGACGCCCCGGCGTAGCTCGGCCGCACCGACGCTCGGCCGCCGCCGGCCCGGACGCCCCGGCGTAGCCTCGCCCCTGGATTCCGCGCCCGGCCGCGCCTACGTCGAGACGCGAGCACTGCGCCGGTGCCCGAGAAGAATTCCACGAGCCCCTGCCCCCTGCCCTACCTTCCCGTCATGACCGCGCTCCGCCAGCTCCGCCTCATCGCGATCCTCGAAGGCCTGTCGTACCTCCTTCTGCTCTTCATCGCGATGCCGCTCAAGTACCTCGCCGGCCAGCCGCTCGCCGTTCGCGTCGTCGGCAGCGCCCACGGCCTCCTCTTCGTGCTGTTCCTCGCCGCGCTCGCCCACGCCGCCGTCCGGCGCCGGTGGTCGCTCGGGCGTTCGCTGCTCGCCTTCGTGTCGTCGATCGTCCCCTTCGGGACGTTCGTCTTCGATCGCTCGCTGCGGCGCGAGATCGAGGCGACCCTGCCGTCGCCCTAGGCCAGGCGGCCACGGAGACGGCGCGATCCCGGGATCGCGGGCCCGCCCCGCCGCACCGGGCAGCGCGGTCTCGCAAAAAAAATCAATAAATTCTCATACTTAAGAGAATATAAAAAAGATTGAGAGGCGTGTCGATCCTGCATCAGCCCGTTCGTCGTGACGATAGAACCAGGGCGCATCCGGTCGGGGACGGCCGGACGGCCTGCTTCTAACCCAAGGAGACACGACGATGCGATCCATGAACACCGCGGAACCGGCGACGAACGAGGCGAGGACGGGCGCGCAGCAACCGGATCACGCGACACGGTCCGATCGCTGGACGAGAAGAGGCCGCGCGGTCATGAGGCGCATCTCGATGGCGGCGTGCCTGTTCGTCGCTGCGTGCGGTGGCACGGACGACGGCGGCGCGGGCGGCGGCGGCGGCGCGGACGGCGCGGGCGGCGGCGAGCCCGATGAGGTCGCGTGGAAGGACATGACCTTCGAGGAGCGCACCACGTACATGACCACCGTCGTCATGCCCCGGATGAAGGAGGTCTTCGTCGCGTACGACGCGAAGTACGAGACCTTCGACTGCACGACGTGCCACGGGGACGACGCGGTCGAGCGCGCCTACGCGATGCCGAGCCCGGCGATCGCCCCGCTCCCGGCCAGCGAGGAAGGGTTCCTCGAGTGGGTGGGGGATCCGGAGCACCCGGAGCGCCAGGAATGGACCGATTTCATGTTCAACGAGGTCGTACCCGCGATGGCCGACCTGCTCCAGGTCCCCAGGTTCGACCCGACGACGATGACGGGCGAGTTCTCGTGCAACAACTGCCACACGCTCGAAGAAATCGAGCCGTGAAGCGGCCCGAGGCGTGAGCGAGCCACGGCGGATCCCGGCGATCTCGCTGCGCGCGATCTCTCCCGGTCTGCGCCCTTGCGTGTGCGCGCCGTGGTGCGGCGCCGCCCCCTCTCAGAGTTCCTACCGGACAGGCCACCTCATCTCCTCCGACGGAGCGCCCCGCCGCGACCGGCGGCTCGGCACGATCGCTCCGCACGCAGCGCGACAGCGGCAGCCCGATCCCCGGACGCCCGGTTCCGGCTACTCTCCGCTTCGAGGAGGTTTCGCATGCCCGACCCGATCGAGATCGAAGAGTCCAACGCTCAGTTCCTGGCCGCCTGGATCTATTTCAGCCAGGGCCTCCCGGGCCATCGGATCGAGCACACCGACGGCGTCACCGTCGTCCTCTCGGGCACGGACATGGTCCTGCTCAACATGGCCACGCTCTCCTCGCCGGCCACCGACCTCCAGGATCTCGAGCGCCGGGCGCGCGGGGCCGTCGAGCTCGCCCGGGCGGGCGGCGTGCCGTGGCTCTTCGCGCTGTCCGACAGCTGGTCGCCCGGCGGCGACGGGGGCGCGACCGCCGAGCTCCTCGGCCGGCTCGGCTTCAAGCCGGCCGTGTCCCTCCTGGGCATGGTGGCCGACGCGATCACCCCGCCGCGGCGCGCACCTTCCGGCCTCGATCTCCGGCGCGTGGCCGACGCCGAGACGCGCACCGCCATCGCGGACCTCAACGCCGCGGCCTACAGCGTCCCGATCCCCGCGGGGCGCGCCTCCGTGGCCCACGAGGCGATGTGGGGCGACCGGGCGTTCGGCCGCGTCGGCTACGTGGGCGAAACGCCCGTGTGCTCCGCGGCGACGTTCATCGTGGAGGGAATCCGCTACGTGGGCTTCGTCGTCACCGCGCCCGAGCACCGGCGCAAAGGGTACGCCGAGGCGGTGATGCGCGGCTGCCTCGACGACGCGCTGAGCGGAACAGGGATCCAGAGGACCGTCCTCCACGCGACGGACATGGGGCGGCCCGTGTACGAAGGGATGGGCTACCGCGCGGTCACGCGCTTCGCCTTCTACACGCCGCCGCAGGCCTGAAGCCCGGGCGGCGCGCGCGTCCCGCGCCCGCCGCAGCCTACCATCCGCACGTCCTGCCGCGGTTCTGCCGATCGAGCCAGCCCCTGAGCGGCGCGAAGTAATCGAGCATCGCCGCCGCATCCATCCGCCGCGATCCGGTCACGGCCTCGAGCGCCTCCGGCCACGGCCGGCTCCGCCCCATCTCCATCATCCGCCGGAGCCGCTCGCCGGCCTGCTCGCTGCCGTAGATCGTGCAGCGATGGAGCGGCCCCTTGTGCCCCGCCTCCTCGCAGAGCGCGCGGTGGAGCTGGAACTGGAGGATATGCGCGAAGAAATACCGGATGTACGGGACGCTCGCCGCCACATGGTATTTCGCGCCGGGATCGAAGTCCGCCTCGGAGCGGGGCACCGGCGGCGTCACGCCCTGGTATCTCCTCCGGAGATCCCACCAGGCCTTGTTGTACTCCGCCGGCGGGATGTCCCCGGAGAAGACCCCCCAGCGCCACCGGTCGACGAGGACCGCGAACGGCAGGAAAGCCACCTTGGCGAGGGCGTCGCGGAGGAGGAGCGAGACATCGCTCGACGGCGGGGGCAGCTCGTCCACGAGCCCGATCCGCTGGAGGTACGCCGGCGTGACCGACAGCCCGATGGTGTCACCGAGGGCCTCGTGGAACGCCGGGTTCGGGCTGTCGCGGTACAGCCACGGGAGGTGGTTATACGCCCTCTGATAGAAGGTGTGGCCGAGCTCGTGGTGGATCGTCTGGAAGTCGTCCGCCGTGATGTCGATGCACATCTTGATGCGCACATCCTCCTCGTCGTCGATGTTCCACGCGCTCGCGTGGCAGACGACGTCGCGATCCGCCGGCTTGACGAAGAGCGATCGCTCCCAGAAGGTGGCCGGGAGCGGCTCGAACCCGAGCGAGACGAAGAAGCGCTCGCCCGTCTTCACCATCTCGATCGGCGTGAACCCCTTCGCGCGGAGCGCCGCGTCGAGATCGTAGATGGGCGCGACGCCCTCGGGCGCGACGAGATCGTGGATGTTGCTCCAGTCCTGGGCCCACATATCGCCGAGCAGATCGGCCCGGATCGGGCGCGCGCCGGGCACGACGTCCTCGCCGTAGCGCGCGGCGAGGCGGCCGCGCACGTAGCAGTGGAGGGCGTCGTAGAGCGGCTTGACCTGCCCGAAGAGGCGGTCGACCTCCCGGGGCAGCGCCTCTAGCGGCATCTCGTATTTCGCGCGCCAGGCGTCGCCGGTGTCCTTGAATCCGAGCTCGCGGGCGCCCTCGTTCGCCAGCGCCGCGAGCCGGGTGAAGTCGCCGCGCATCGGCGCGGAGACCGTGCGCCAGCCGACCCACGCTCGCTTGAGCTCCTCGGGATCGCGGCTCTTGGCGATGATCCTGCTGAGCTCCTGGAGATCGAGGCACTGGCCGGCCGAGGGGCAGTATTTGCCCGCGCCGTACGTGGCCTCGAGCCTCGACGCGATGGTCGCGAGCTCCTGCGTCTTCGCCGGATCGGCGGGCGCGTAGAGGGTGAGCGAGGTGCGCAGGAGATCGAGCCGCCGGCGGACGTCGTAGGGCAGCTCGAGGTCGCGGTAGCGGGCCGCGCGCTCGGCGTAGTCGGTCTGCGCGCCGAGCAGCTTCGCGCTCGCCGCGGCCGCGAGGACCTGCGTATCGGCCGTGATGTACGTCGACGCGACCCAGGCGGCCCGGTTGTTCTGGGTGCTGAGCTCGTGGAGCTCCGATTCCGCTTGTTCGATGAATCTCTGGGCCTCCTCCGCCGCAGGCTGTGCGCCGGGCCGCGGCCGCGGCGGAGGGGTGGGATCGGAGCAGGCCGCCGTGAGCGCGAGCGCGCCGCACGGCAAGGCGACGACCAACACCGGAACCATGCGCACCATTTCCCGCCGCTCCTCGATCGCGGGCAGCTCCGGCGTGCAAGGGTCCCTCCACCCCGGACGCGCAGAGGGCGCGGGGTGCGCTTCGGCGCCGCGA
Organism: Sorangium sp. So ce385; assembly: GCF_051474135.1. Lineage (NCBI taxonomy): Bacteria > Pseudomonadati > Myxococcota > Polyangiales > Polyangiaceae > Sorangium > Sorangium sp. So ce385. The sequence goes on from NZ_CP150337.1 coordinate 6,532,560, forward strand.
TCCTGGTGGGCCTCTAAGGCCGCTCGGCCGCTCGAGCAATCCTCGGGGGTGCCGCCTCGCGAAGGGCTGACATGCGGCAAACTCCGCGCCTTTCACGCCGTCACGTCAGCCTGGAGGACGCCCCCTCGCCGCGACATCGCTCAAGGTCCGCCGGAGATGGGCCAGCCGGCGCTGTCCCAGGCGAGCTCGGAGACGCGGAGCTTGGGTGCGCCGTTCGCGCTGGCGTCGTAGGCGTGGAAGATGTTGTACGCGGCTTTGCCGTTGAACAGGACCGCGTTGTGGCCCGGGCCGCGCCAGCGCTCGTTGCCTTGCAGGACGAGGCTGCCGCCGCCGTTCAGCATCGGCGTGCCGTTCTTGTCGACGTACGGGCCGAGCACGTTCTCGGAGCGGCCGACCCGGATGTTGTAGGTGCTGTCGGTGCCGCTGCAGCACCTGTCGAAGGAGACGAAGAGATAGTAATAGCCGCAGCGCCGGACCACGAAGGGCGCCTCGATCGCGCCGCCGCCGCGCGAGGCGAGCGCGTGAACCTCCGCGCCCACCCGGGCGCCGCTCTGGTCGAGCTGGACGGCGCGGATGCCGTCCCAGAAGCTGCCGAACACGAGCCACGGCGTGGCCGCCTGATCGACGATGACGTTGGGATCGATGGCGTTGTAGCGATCCCCGCGGCGCGAGCAGATCACCGAGCCGTGATCGGTCCAGCTGCCGGACGCCATGGAGTCCCGGGTGGCGTGGCCGATGCACGAGCTCTGGCTCCCGAACGTGGAGGCCGAGTAATAGAGGTGGACCTTGCCGCCGAAGCGCGAGAGATCCGGCGCCCACAGGTCGGTCGCGCCCGGGACGTCCCGCGCGACCCAGGCAGGGTTCGTCGCGCCGAAGGCGCTCGGGGCGCCGCTCCAGTCGATGAGGTTGTTGGACCGCTTGCCGGGGAGCCGTGGGCCGGTCTGCTGAAGATAAAAGGTGCCATCCTGGACGAGGATGGCGGGGTCGTGGGTGCCGAGATTGCCGGTGACGTTGAGCGACGCCGGCGGGTCGCTCGGGTCGTACACGCCGACATCGCAGCGATCCTCTGCGGAGCCGCTGCCGCCGGGCTGCTGCCCTCCGCCGCCCGTGCCGCCGCTGCCCGATGAGCCGCCGCCTGCGGGCACGAGCTCGACATAGTCGACTTTGAGGTCGTAACCCGACGCGGCGGCGTTCCTGCCGGTGCATTGCAGCGTGAACTCGACGGCGCCGGAGAGCGACGCATCGCCGAGCGTCGTCGTCGTCCAGCTGTCGCCCGTGGTGCCGGTATAGGCGTCGAAGGTCGCCACCGAGGCGCCGTTCGCCTTCAGGGCGTACTGGCCGTACACGTTCCGCTTCGCGTGGCGGAGGACGATCGTGTACCTGCCGGCCGCGATCGGCGTGGAGAACCTGAAGGTATCGCCGATCTGGTTGGCGCGGAGCTTCACGTTCTGCGCGTTGTCCTCGATCCGGTCGCCGGGGGAGGTCGACCAGGACTGGTCCTCGGCCTCGATCTTGATGACGCTCAGCGCATCGCTGAGAGAGCCCACGTCCACAGGGGCGTCCTCTGTCGCGACGCAGCCGGCAAGGCCGAACGACAGCATCGCCGCCAGCGTATGTGTAAAGTTGAATCTCATAAGCTCGTTCCTCGCGGATTACCTGAGATGTGCAGGTCCCACCCTTCATCCTGAGAACGGCGAGAGGGACGCACCGTCCCTGGGCGACGCTCGCGCTGGGGCTCGACGCCCGGGTCTCCTCGGATGGGCAGCGCTGAGCGACTGCAGCGATGCCGTCGTCAGGGTGGTGTCGACGCGAGGGCAGAACCAATCACCGGTCTCGACGAGCGACGGTGTGTTCGCCCATGAGCAGACGATTGCAATGTCATGCTTCGCTGGAGCGGTGACGGGCGCGCCGCTCGCAGGCTGCCCAGCCCGGGTCGGATCGGCCCCCCTCCCCAACCCGGGTCGGGTCGGCCGCCCAGGGTCGTCGAAAAAATCGTCACCGCCGATGTCGAGGACGCGTCGGCGGCTCCGACGTCTCCGTGTAGCGCCGAGGACGGCGTTCCATCACGCGGACGAGGACCCCATGAACACCAGCGAAACTCTTCAAGCAACGCTCACCATCACGACCGATTCCGCCCCGGCTAGAACCACGCTCCGCAGCGTCGGCGCGGTGCTCTGCGGTCTCCTCTCGACGGCCATCCTCACCACCGCCGTCGACATGGCGTTGCACGCATCCGGCGTCTTCCCGCCGCACGGCGAACGGATGGCCGACCTGCTGTTCGTGCTCGCGCTCGCCTACCGCATCCCGCTGAACGCCGCCGGCTGCTACGTCGCGGCCAGGCTCGCTCCGGCTCATCCGATGCGTCACGCGCTCGCCCTCGGCTTCGTCGGCCTCGGTCTTGCTACCGTGGGCGCCGTCGTGATGTGGGAGCACGGCCCCGCCTGGTACTCGCTCGCGAACATCGCGATCGCGCTGCCGTGCGCCTGGGTCGGCGCGCGGCTGCGAGGCGCTCGCTCCTGACCAAGGCGCCCACCAGACCTGCGCCACCCCGCGGCCACCCCGACCTCGACTGGGTCGCTCAACCTGAGTCGGACGGCGCCATCCCTGAGAGCCCGCGAGCGCGTCACCCGGCCGGCTCGCCTCCGTAGCCGAGAACGTGCACCGGCTTCCTCCCGCGCGCCCCCGCGACCCGCGACGCCGCCTCGGGGAAATACCGCTCTGCCAGCCGCCGGAAGCTCCGCTCCGTCGCGCGCTGAAACAGCGGGCGAAACACCGCCCGATCGAACCACCGCCCGAGCGCCCCCCAGCGCACCTCGTACGTATACGACGTCGAGAACTCCACGACCCCGTCTCCCACGGCCCGGTAAAGCCAGAGCCCGACCCCGCGGCGGATCAGCGACCGAGGATCCTCCGACCAGAACTCGAACGTCGACTGCCGACAAGGCCGGTGCAGCTTGTATCGCCCGCCGCCACGGATCGTCACCCCGAGCAAATCCTTCTCGTAACGCATCGCCGTCCCGGTCTGGACGACCTCCCCGAGCATGACGATCCGGCTGAAGCGATGATCCCAGCTCGGATGGAGCTTGTGATCCTGCGTGAGCTCCCAGAGCCGCTCGACGGTGGTGCGGAGCCGGACCCGGACGTGGATCGGCGCCGGTCGCGGCAGGCGCTGCTCGACGAGCGCTAGCCCCTCGATCACCGCGACGAGCGCAGCCCCCGCGCCCATGAGCCCGAGCGTCCCGCGGAGCCAGCCGGGGACGTCCGCCGGCGCGTAGACGATCGCCGAAGGCTGGTGCCGCCATGCCATCGAGTCCAGCGCGATCGCGTGCAGGTAGGCGCCGACGAGCACGCTGAGGACGATGTGCATCGAGTACTCCCCGGCGGGCAGCCCTCCCTGGCTGCGCCGCGACGCCGGCTCGACGGCGATATCGGCCATCGCCACACCGATGTCGGCCACGAAGAGCGCCACGAAGACCGCGTAGAACGCGCCGTGAAACTGGACGTTGGGCACGAGCGCGAGCTGAAGCGCATAGATGAATCCGCGCGCCACATGGATCCATACCTCGGCCCGCGACTCGGCGCGCTCCCCGAGACGGCACCGGTGCCAGTGAAAGTAGGCAATATCGAACGCGCCGATGAGGCAGACGACAGCAAGCAAAAATGACGCGGTGACCATGGTGCACCCATCCCTGGACCCAAACGACCCGAACGAGCGAGATCGCCCGTCCCGGCCACCGCTCGTGCAAGCCGCTCACCAGCCTCTGAAACCCCCACCGCGCGCCGCCCCATCGCGCGCGCCTCGGCCCCTCGCTGTCCACGCGCCCTCGTGGCTGTCCACGCCGTGGACACCCGGGTTGCCGCCCGCGTGGACACCGGAGGTCGCGCCGCGCGCGCGGCGTCCGCCGAGCGCGCCGCCGCGGCCCGCGCCCGCCCGCGCCGCGCCGGCCCGCGCTCCCTGGCACGGCGATCGCACCCGGAGGGCGGCATGCAACCTCGCCTCGGCGACCTCGCCTTGCACATCGCCCGTATCAGCCTCTGCGCCTCCGGCGTCGCCCTCGCCGCGCGCCTCGAGAGCGCGACGCTCGCGGCGGCCTTCGAGGGCGCGCTCTTCTTCGCCTCCTTCGCCCTGATGCACGACGTCGCCCACGGCGCGCTCCGCCTGCCGCGCAAGGCGAACGAGCTCGCCCTCACCCTGTCGGCCGCGCTCATGCTCATGAGCGGCCACGCCCTGCGGCTGCTGCACCTGCGCCACCACGCTCGCCCCCTCGCGCCCGACGACGCCGAGGGCGCCCCCGCGCGACTGCCCCTCTCGCGCGCGCTCCTCGGCGCCCCTCTCAGCGCCCTTGACCTCCGCGTCGAGGCGTTCCGCGCCGCCGGCCCCTCGGGCCGCCGCTGCCAGCTCGCCGAGACCGCGCTCAACCTCGCCTCGCTCGCCCTCCTGCTCGCCTCGCGGCGGCCGGCGCTCCTCGCCGTCGCGGCCACCGCGACGTGCCTCCAGCTCACCATGGCCGTGTGGGCCGCGCACATCCCGCACAACGCCCCGCCCTGGATGCTGGCCGCCGCGCGCCGGCTCGCCTTCACCCGCTCGCCGATCGCGCTGAGCCTCGGCTACCACGAGCGCCACCACCGCATTCCCAACCTCCCCTGCAGCCGCCTCGCCCTCCCCTCCCTCGACCGCGAGTGAGGCCATCGCCCGGGCAAACCCTCCTCGATTCCGCTCGAGCGCCGCGGGCTCCCGGCGCCGCGCGGACAGGTGACCGCGACGATACGGCGGTGAGGAGTTCACGTGACCGACGAGCGGAGGAGAACAGCAAAGACGGGCTGGCGCGCCGGTCGGCGCGCCCCGGCCGGCGAGGTTGCTCACGTGGACCCACCGTGGCAGGCTCGCCCTGTTCCCGGGCGAGCACGCGCGGCGGGCCTCGTGCAGCGGCTCGCCCGGCGGGGCTCGGCTGGATGGAGGGTACAGAGATGAACGACACCAGGCCGAGGCGTGAAATGACGGCGTCGACCGGGCGGCCACGAGGCCCGCTCGGGCGCCGCGGAAGGGGGACGCGCGCATGACCGTCCGGCTGAACCACACCATCGTCGCCGCGAAGGACAAGAAGGTGTCCGCCACCTTCATGACGGAGATCCTGGGCCTCCCCGCCCCGGAGCCGTTCGGACATTTCCTCACGGTGCGGCTCGACAACGACGTCACGCTCGACTTCATCGACACCCCTGACGAGATCCACCCCCAGCACTACGCGTTCCTGGTCAGCGAGGCCGAGTTCGACGAGATCTTCGGCCGGATCCGCGAGCGGAAGCTGCCGTACTGGGCCGATCCCAGAGCGCAGCACCCCGGCGAGATCAACCATCACGACGGCGGACGCGGCGTGTACTTCCCCGACCCCGCCGGGCACTTCCTCGAGATCATCACCCGCCCTTACGGCAGCGGCGGCTGATCCCGGCGCGCCGCCCGCCCCGCGGGCCGGCGCCGATCGCGCCGGAGCTCCGAACGGCGGCGCTCGACGTCGACGTTCGTCGGACAGCGCTCACCGCCATGGGTGTACGAGGGCGTCAGCGCCATGCGCAGCGTCTTGTGCAGAGAGCGCGGCGCGTGGCGAGCGCGATGGAATGGGGTTCGTGGAGGGGGCCGCGAAGGCGAAGCTGGAGCGCTCAACCGCGCGGATTCACGCGGCGAGGATCGACGAGCGGGTCATGATCTGGCTCACGCCGTCCGTCTCGGGGTCGGACATCGGAATGGCCGCCGGGTGGGCGATGGCATAGCGCAGGAGCTCGTGCGTCCACGGCTCGAAGAGCGCGAACACCTCGTCCGCGAGCGCCTTGTAGCGCGCGCGCGTCTCCGCGTCGAGGGGGATGCCCGCGAGCGCGGCGTGATCGGCGTCGACCGTGTGGCCCGACTCGCGCTCGAAATGGAACGGGCCGCAGTAGCGCAGCTGCGTTCCGAGCCGCTTCTCCAGCGCCTCCGCCAGGGGAAGCATCGCGCTGAAGAGGACGTTGCCAGTCTCCTCGATCGCTTCGATGATGACCAGCCGCTCGAGGCCCGTCGTGCCCTTGATGAGCTCGGTAAGCCGCGCGGTGAGGATCCGATTCTCGATCGTCTCCTCGCCCCAGAGGAAGTGCATCAGGTCCGAGCTCCGCGCCTCGACGTCGTAGCCCAGCTTCGTCAAATCCTCCAAGTACCACGGCCAGTGATGGTCGTCCTCGCGGGTGTGGACGTTCACCATTTCCTGGTATGCGTCCGCCGCGGGCTCCTGCCTCAGCACGAATTTGTTCAGATCACCGAAGCTCATGATGAAGTAAGCCATGCACGGATAGAAAGCGAGCCGCTCGCTGGGATCGAGCCGCTCATCGCGCATCCGCTCGAACAGGGGTAGACGAGCGTATGCCTGCTTCTTCTGGAAGATGTGCCGCAAGACCTGCCGCATAAGCGATCTCCTTTCGGCTGGTGGTGTCAGTTGATCGAACGATCCCTCTGTTTGCGTAAGCCAAGCGTCGTATGCGCTTCGTGAGGCAACAAGACAAGACCACGGCGTACCCCCAATGGACGCTGCGGCTGGATCTCACCTTGGTTGAAATCCTGCACGCCCCCCCCTCGCTGCATTCCGAGCTTGATTTTTGGAATTTCCCACGAACCACCTCAGACGTTACGCAACGTTGGGGGGTGCTTCCACTCGGTGAACCCACTCTAGCGCAAGTTCCGCGTAAGCTGCATCCAGTATCTTCAGGGATCTCCATCGAAATCGAGCTCGGCAACCGGGTGGGCAGATGGGCGCCGATGTGCGACACCTATTCCTCTTATGGTGATTGCTCGACGATTTATTCGGCAGGTATCCGAGGGCGCCGGCGGGCCGACCCGCCACGCATTAAAGAAACTGGCAGAGTCGTCGCGGGACGTGTCTCCAGGGCCTCCACATGGGCCCATGTCGCAGCACCCATGTTCTCGGAGTGGGGCTCTGGCTGGTCCCACACGCTCGCACCTGAACGACGGCGATCCCAGTGTGGACAGCGCCGCCGGGGCGGCGGCCGCGGAGGCGCTACCAAACCGCTTGAAGGTCGGCGGCCCGGGCATGTAGCTTGCCGAGTTGTGCCGTGAAAGACCAACACGAATCGGCCTGGATGATGGAACCCGAAAGCCGCGAGGTCCCCAAGAGCACACCCGTGCGGGCGGAGGTCGTGCGGCTGGTCCGTGAGAAGCGCTACGAGGAGGCGCTGGCGGTGCTGTACCGCGCGCGCGCGGAGGCGCCCGAAGATCGCGAGCTGCAGACCAGCATCGAGCGGATCAAAGAGTTCCTCGCCGGCGCCTACGCCAAGCGGCTCGGCGGCCTCGATCAGGTGGCGGGGCCCATCCCGGTGTCGGCGGGTCGCTCGCCCGACGCGCTCCTGGTGGCGCGGTACATCGATGGCTCGTCGACGTTCGACGACATCGTGCAAATGTGCCCGCTCGGGCGGCTCCGCACGCTGCAGGTGCTCGTCGGCCTCTACACGGGGCGGGAGGTGGCGTCGCCGTTCAGCGAGAAGACGCCGCAGTCCTGGCGCCGGCAGATGGACACGCTGCCGTCCGCGGTCAGCGTGGATCCGGCGCCGCCGACGATGCCGGAGCGCGGGCTGCAGCGGCGAGCGCCGGAGCCGGCCCCCACCAGCGCGCCGTTCACGCCGCCCAGCGCGCCGTTCACGCCGCGGGTCTACGAGACGGAGGAGGATCGGCGCTACCGCGAGGCGTTCGCCCGCGGCACCGCCGCGTTCGTGCAGCGCCGCTATGACGAGGCGATCGAGGCCTTCGAGGCCTGCGCGCGCATGCGCCCAGGCGACACGGCGTCGTCGGTCATGCTGCGCCGAGCGCGGCGCGACCTCGGAGGCTGATGCCGATCGTCGTGGTCGCGGATCCCGATCTGCGCGAACGCATGCGGTGCATTCGCGTCATCGCGGGGCAGACGCCGGTGAGCGCCATCGGCGCCGCCACCTGGGAGGAGCTGGAGCAGGCGCTCGAGGTCGCCGAGAGCGCGGAGCTCATCATCTACGCGCCGTCGCTCCCGGGCGGGCCGGAGGACGCCGTCGCGCAGCTGCTCCGCCGCACGGCGCGCCTGGTGCTCGCCGTGAACGAGGGCGTGGAGGTCCCGGGGGCGATGAACGTCACGCGCGTGACGTGGCCCATCGCCGAGGAGACGCTCGTCCTCATGGGGCACGCCGCGGGCGCGCAGTCGGCGCCGATCGGGATGAACTTCGTGCCCGTCGACTTCTTGCAGATGATCTGCATGTCCGGCGACTCGCACGTCCTCGTGGTCAGCAACGAGAGCGGCGACGTGGGCCTCATCGAGGTGCGGCGCGGCCAGGTGTGGACGGCGTTCGACGGGCTCGGCGTGGGCGAGGAGGCGTTCGCGCGGCTCATCCGGCCGGAGATGCGCGTGCGCGTCAACCCGACCGTCAGCTCGACGAAGGAGCGCACCATCTTCAAGGATCTCGCGGAGCTCGTGCTCGACTCGCTCCGCCGGATCGACGAGGGCTGCGTGGAGATGCCGCCGCCGATCTCCTCGAGGCGGATCGAGGTCGCGCTCTTCTCGCCCGAGCAGCGCGCGGCCCGCGTCAAGCAGCTCAACGCCGACGCGCGGCGCCTCTTGATGGAACGCAGCTACAGCGAGGCGGCCCGCGTCCTCACCGACCTCTCCACCCTCGACCCCGCATCCAGTCTCGTGCGCGCTAACTTGGAACAGCTACGCAAGCTCGGATACCCCAAATGACCCGATCCATCGCATTCGCCAGCCTGAAGGGCGGAGTCGGAAAGACCACCGTGGCGCTCAACTGCGCCTTCGCCTTCGCGCGCCGAGGCGCGCGGACCCTCCTCGTCGACACGGATCTGCAGGGCGCCATCGGCATGTCGCTCGACGGCGTCAGCGACCGCCCTGGCCTCGCCGCGAGCCTCGCGCGCGGCGGCCCCCCGCTCGAGGGGCTCGTCAAGACGCGGCTCCCGGAGCTCTGTCTCCTGCCCATGGGCCCCGTCGACGCGCTCGACGAGGATCGCTTCTCCATCAACGCGCGCGAGGCCAACCTCGTCGGGCGCATCCTGGAGCAGAGCCAGCGCGACTTCGACCTGATCCTCTTCGACACGCCGGCCGGGCTCGGCGGGATGTCGCGCATCGCGCTCGAAGAGGTGGACAACGTCATCGCCGTGGCGCAGTGCGAGCCGCTCGCGCTGCGGGCCCTGCCCCGGCTGCTCGAGCTCCTGGCGCGGCTCCGCGACATCGGCTCCGCCTGCTCGCTGCTCGGCGTGGTCGGCACCATGAGCTCGTTCCGCGATCCGGTGATGTTGGCCTCGCTGGAGGAGCTGTGGTCGCTCTACCGCGACCAGGTCTTCGACACGGCGGTCCCGCGCGACAGCACGTTCCTCCAGGCGAGCCGCGCGGGCGTGCCGCTCGGCCTGCTCAGCCGCCGCCCGCCGGCGGTCTCCGCGGTGTTCGACAAGCTGGTGGCCGAGATCGAGGAGCGCCTTGGCACCACGGCAGGAGGCGAGGATGACGGTCCGATCCGTCTCGTGGACTGACGCGCAGCGGGTGAGCTCGCTGCTCGCGCGGGTGTCAGCGACGCCCGCGCGCGAGCCCGCGGCGCTCGTGAGCGCCATGGGGTCGTCGCGCGCCGGCGCGCCGGCGAAGGCGGCGCCCGCGCCGGCGAAGGCGGCGCCCAAGGCGCCGAAGGAGGTGCCGCGCCTCGTGCAGACCTCCGACAACCCGGCCGACCGGCTCGACGCGCTCGTCGCCTGGACGCTCGCCCACCACGCGTGCGCTGGCGCCTTCGTCGCCGACGACAACGGCCTCACGCTGGCGGCGCACGGCATCTCGGAGGCGCACGTGTCCCTCGTGGGCCCGCTGCTCTCGGCGCTGGTCGGCGTCCGCACCGTCCCTGGCGTCGACGCCACGGCGGGCGCGCTCTGGCTGGGCGCGCAGATGATGTCCTGGGTCGAGACGCGCACGGCGCGCGGCGGCTTCTGTCTCGGGACCGTGGGCGACGAGGCTCTCTCCACGCGGGCGCTCGAGCAGCTGAAGGAGGCGCTCGAGACGACCGTGCGCGGGCTGTGATACATCCGGATTTTCAATGCGGGCGCGCGCGCCCAGGAGCGACGGAAGCACGATGATCGACACCAAAGTCCTCGAGGCCGCAGTCCACGACCTCCGCAACATCCTCCGCGACGGGCTGCTCGCCACCGACATCTGGGAGCGCACGGCGGGCCTGTCGCTCGCCGGCTTCAACCAGCAGCCCGTGGCGGTGGCCCTCTTCACGCGCATCACCGAGGAGCTGGACAGCTCGCTGCGCGACTCGAATTTCCCGCCCCTCGGGCGGTATTACATGCTCGACATGGCGGGCAACCACACCGTGGTGGTGGTCAACCACGGCAAGCTGCTCCAGGGCATGCTGGTGGACAACAAGCGGGCGAACCTCGGGATCCTCATCTCCGTCGCCATCCCGCGGATGATCGAGACCGTCGCGCAAGCGTACGAGCCCTGAGCTGCCGGGCCCGCTCGCTCCCGCTCCGAACGCACCACAGAGATCCCGCGCCGCATCCGGGGACACGTCGCGAAGAGGGCTCGACGCGCGCAGCCGCTCGTACGGCGTGCGCGCCCCGCGCGCAGGCCTCGCCGCTAGTCGGGCAGGCCGCGCGTGAAATCGAGCAGCCGCAGCATGTCGCGGCGGGTCCGCGGGCCGTAGGTCTGGAACGAAGGCATCGGCGCGTTCGCGTACTCCGCGCGAGCGCGGCTCACCTCATCGCGGGCCTGCGCGCCCTGCACTGCGGCGACGTCGACGCCATACACGCGCGCGGCGTTCAGGCCGAGGATCTTCGCCTTCCGCTCCGGGGTCAGCGCCGGGTACCCGTGGCGCTCCTGGAGCTCGGGGGTGATCTCGAACGCCCGGAATGCCTGGATCTGATCCTGCGGCGAGCCGAACCAGATGGCGTCGGTCCCCCAGAGGATCCGGTCCTCGCCCACGTGCTTGAGCAGCTTGCCCAGGACGTGCGCCGCCTCGTCGGGTTTCTTCATCACCTCGCGCCACGTGGAGCCGAGCTCGGCGTACACGTTCCCGTTCTGCCCGATGCCGTTCTCCTCGAGGGAGCGTATCAGCGCGTCCACCCCGCGCGTGGCCTTCGGGTCGTACGGGCCTTCGGTGATGTCGGGCTCATAGCCGGAGTGGTAGATGAGGAACGTCGCCTTCGGGAACGCGCGCGCCGCCGGTCCCACGTCCTTCGGCCGCGTGTACTCCGGGTTCATTCCGGAGAGCGGGAGCCCCTTGTGCACCGCGAAGATCGGAATGCCGAGGGCGATGCCGTGCTCGATCGTCCTCCGGCCCACCTCGTCGTTCAGCCACCAGCCCTCGCCGGTCGGTCCCCACACCGTGTAGAGCTTCCACGCGCTGAGCTTCATGGTCTCGGCCTGCCTGCGCATCTCGTCGGCGATCTTCTCCCAGGGCGCGATGGTCGGCTGGACGACGCCGTGGATGCGCAGCCGATCGCGCCCGAGCTGCGCGACCTTCTCCCGCGTGCGCGCGGCCTCCTCGGTGAGCATGGGCAGCGGATCGCCCCAGAGGCCGGTCAGCACGGCGAGCTGGGTGTCGCTGTTCATGAAGACCTCGCGGATGAGCACGTCATCGGTGAAGCACCGCGCCCAGGTCGGGGCGCCGCAGTCCGCTTGCGGCGTCGTCTTGAGGAAATCCGCGAGCGACGGCTGCCCTTCCTTCCACCAGACCCGGTCGGCGCTCACCTCGTGCGTCTGCACGTCGAAGATGAACTCTTTGCCGGTCAGCTTCTCGTTCGCGGCGGCGGGGTCGAGCGTGGACTCCTTCGTGACCTGGTAGCGCCCGCCCCCGCAGCCCAGCTGGTTCAGCGCGAGGAAGACGGTCGCGGCGCCGCACGTGCTGGCCAGGTACTCGCGCCGGCTCATCCCGAGCCTGCGCGCGTTGTCGAGCGCGCTCTCCATCGCGCTCCGCTGGGCCTCGCGCAGCGCCGCGTCCGGGGATCGCGGCCAGTACTCACCGTTGCTCGTGGAGTCCAGCTTCACCGGCAGGCGGAGATCATCGTCAGGTAGGCTCTTCTTCATCGAGTGGCTCCTGTGGGTTCCGGCTCAGGCGTTCACGGCGGCGCGTCACGGTGAAGCGGGATCATCGCCCGTGTCGCGGCCGATCGCTGACGCGACCTCGGGTCGGACCGCGTCGGTCGACGCACGAGGTCGCTCGAGCTCCACGCGGACGCATGGCTGGGTCGTGACGCGGCCGGGCGCGCGCGGCAAGGCAGGGACGCGCGCGCCGGGGTGAGCATCCCGAGCGATGGCGAGCTCGATCGAGCAACGTCGCCGTCTTCGGCGCACGCGGTGCGGCTGGGTTCGCTCGGCGTGATCGCGTCGAGGACGGAGGAGGTCGCGCGTCAGGTGGTGCTCGCCCCGCGGGTCGTGCCGCCCGCGGCGCCCCGGCGCTGCGGGTCGAGCCACGCCGCGAGCGCGCGATCGATGGCGAGGAAGGTGAGCGCCGCCGCGGTCGCCACGAGGGCGAAGAACAGAGCGTAGCGCGGGAACAGCGCCTCCCAGCCCGTCCAGACGCGGCGGGAGAGGTTGACGTTCGTCTCGGGCGGCGTGAGCGCGCGCGTGAGCCCTACCAGGGCGAGCAGCGCCGCGGTGGCCTTGAGCCAGGCGCGTTGCGGGAGGCCCAGCTCCCGCAGCGCGAGGACGGCGAGGATCGGGCAGAGCACGTGCGGCAGGAACGTGGTCAGGATGAGGCCGCTGCCCGTCGCGATGTCGAGCAGCCAGATGGGCGTGCCGAAGGCGAGCCACAGCGCCGCGATCGCGGCGAGGTCTGGCTTGGCGAGGAAGCAGCCGGCCGCGAGCAGGAGGGGCGCGACGTTGCACATCCAGAGCAGGTCGTGCGGTGAGCCCCGCCGCACGTGGTTGCCGCCGTGGACGACGAACGCCATCGCGGCGAGGCCGCCCATCACCCGGAGCCGCGACGAGGACGGCGCTGCCATCAGAGCCCTCCGTCGCCCCTCGTCGTGGGACCGGTGACGTAGGCGTTCGCGAGCGCTAGGCGCCGCGCGCGCATCGCCGTGGTCGTGATGCGCGGGCCGCTGTCGCGGTCGAGGTCGCGGTACGCGCAGCGAGGCATCGGCCGACCGTCGGGGAGCGCGCAGCGGGTGCTGCGCGTCTTGATGAGGTCGGCGTCGGCGTCGCGCATGTCCATGGAGGCGTTGAGGAACACGGTCTTTACGAGGCCCTCGCGGACGATGCGGAGGCGCTCCTCGAGCGCAAGGGCGCGCCCCTCCGGAGACAGGGGGGCGAGATGCCACTCGATGCAGGAGGCCACGAGCGGACGGAGGGCGACGTGTTTTCGGCGGAATTTGTCGAAAGATACCGCTCCATCAGAAAACGGGATGCCGGCGTCCGCGGCCTGCTCGCGGGCCCTGCTGGAGCTCTCCGTGGACGCGCAGTCGACGTGCTCCGTCGGCTGTCGCGGGTTCCCCGTTCCGCGGATCGCCACGGTCGACATGGCGACCAGAGGTACCTGGGCCGGTCGGACAAGGCAACGTCCGGGCTCCGGGCGCTCGCGGCGCGTGCGCGATGTCGCCGGGCCATTTCCTCGCGCGAGATTTCGTGTCTAGCCTCCGGCGCATGCTCCGTGTTGCCGCTCTTCTCCTCGTCATCCCGCTCGCCGGCTGCGGCGGGGCCCCCAAGCCCCCGCCGGAGCCTCCGCAGCCCGCGCCGATCGCGGCCCAGCCCGAGCCTGAGCCCGAGCCTCCGCTGGACGACGCGCCGATGCTCGACGTGGTCTCGGCGCAGCCAACCGAGATCCTGCTGGACGGTAAGTCCATCGGGACGACGCCGATCACGGGGCGCAAGGTCGCGCCGGGAACGCACGAGGTGACGTTCGTGGACCTGGAGCGCGGCAACCGGACGATGATGGTGACGCTGGAGCCCGGCGACGCGAAGACCGTCCAGTCGGACCCGCCGCCCTCCATCCAGGAGAGCGGCGGCGGCGACGCCAAGAGCGACAAGCCGGGCGAGAGGAAATAGGACCCGACCCGACCCGGGTTGGGCGGACCCGACCCGGGTTGGGCGGACCCGACCCGGGTTGGGGCGCTCCGACCCGGGTTGACCTCGGTGGGGTTGGGGCGCTCCGACCCGGGTTGACCTCGCGTGGGGTTGGGGCGCTCCGACCCGGGTTGACCTCGCGTGGCGCTCCGACCCGGGTTGACCTCGTGTCGCGTCGGCCACTTGACCCTGGTCGGCAGCGACCACCCAACCCAGGTCGGCAACGCCCGCCCAATTGTCGACGCAATCCAGGTCGGCAACGCCTCAGCACGTGCGGATTGCGAAACGCGACGCAGCGCGGATAGGCATGGCGACGCGCTTCAGCCAAGGGTGGCGGAAACCGGCGGAATCCGCGGCCGCCACCCACCGCGCGATGGCAACCCCTTGAAATGATTCACAGCGAGTCACGGCACAACGCTTGCCTCTCCACTCCGAGCATGAGCCAGCCTCGCGAGATAGCTGCCGGCGCAACCTACCTGGTCACCCGTCGCGTCCTACGCCGTCATTTCCTGTTGCGCCCCGACGCGGCCATCAACCAACTCTTGGTCTACGCCCTCGCAGTCTCAACCCGCCGCTACGGCGTCGAAGTTCACGCTCTTTGCGCAATGTCGACGCATCTGCACCTCGTCGTGACCGATGTGCAGGGCGTACTGCCGCGCTTCTTGCAGTATTTCCATCGCCTCGTCGCTCTGGGGACGAAGGTGCTGCGAAAGTGGGAAGGGCCCGTATGGGACCACGAGGCAACGAGCGTGGTACGACTGATGACGCCGGCGGCGGTGGTGGAAAAGATTGCTTACGTGCTCGCGAATCCTGTGACCGCTGGTCTGGTCCGGCATGCGACGGAATGGCCGGGCGTCAAGGTGCATGTGGGTGAGCTCGGCCGTGGCGTGCTCCGCGCGACACGGCCCTCGGTGTATCTCGATCCGGCGAACCCGCAGTGGGTCGAGGAAGCGACGCTGCCGCTGGCGCTGCCGCCGGACGTCGCGCCGGAGGATGCGGAGAGCCTTCGTCGTCAGGTCGCTGCTGAGCTCGAGCACCAGGAAGAGCTGGCGCATGCGGACGTGGAGCAGAGAGGGCTCCGCTTCGTGGGCGCCGAGCAAGTCACCAAGAACTCCCCCTATGAGCGAGCCACAAGCTCCGAGGGCCTGCGCGGGCGCAATCCGACATTCGCCGTCGGTCGCGACCAGGGCGACGCCTGGCGAACCGCTGCTGCCGCCGTACGCGCGTTTCGCACGTCGTACCGTGCTGCGCTCGAACGATGGCGTGCTGGCGTGCGCAGCGTTTTATTCCCGGTGGGGACGTGGTGGATGTGCACATTTCACGGCGCCAGCGTCAATGATGCGGTGATCACGGGATAGCACCGCACGCGGAGCGAGGGAGCGCGAAGGGTACGAGGGGGACACCTCTACGCATGGTCCCGCGGAACGTGTGTGTGATGGGGGCGGAGCGGGTGTCGGGTCCGCGATGCAGCGTTCCGAGAATGGCTGTCCATGCGTCATGCCGCGCCACGTGACCATGGGGCGGGAGCCAAGCCGCCGCGTCTCTGCTTGACCGACGGCGGCTGTTCTGCCGCCGGTCCAAGCACCCGGATTGATAGATTAACCTGGGTCGGTCGCGCCGCGCCGCCGCCGGGGGTTTCGCCCGCGGGTTACCCTCGTCACGTCACGTCACGCCACAACCTGGGTCGGGTCAACCTGGGTGGGTCAACCTGGTGGGTCAACCTCAACCTAAGTCGGGTGGGTTGGTGGGTTGGGTGGGCGGGTGAACCCGGGTCAGGTTACGGGTCAGGTTACGGGTCAGGCGACGCGTGAGGCGCCACGATGCCCTGACCGAGGCCGCCATCGACGGGCAGCTCGACGCCCGTGGTGAAGGTCGCCTCGAAGGCGAGGAACAGCACGGCGCGAGCCACCTCTTCGGGCGTGCCGATACGCTTCATCGGGGTGACCTCGCAGCCCTCCTGCTCGAAGGCCACCAGCGCCTCCGCGGATGCGCCCGCGATGCCCATGGTCGGCGTCTTGATGAACCCCGGGCTCACCGCGTTCACGCGGATCTGCCTCGGCAGGAGCTCCGCCGCGAAGACCTGCGCGAACGACCGCAGCGCCGCCTTCGATCCGGCGTAGACGCTCATGCCGGGGCTGCCGCCCTCGTTGGCGATCGACGTCGTGAAGACGATGGCTCCGCCATCCCGCATCAGCGGAACCAGCCGCTGGACCGTGAAGAACGCCCCCTTCGCGTTGATACCGAATGTCCAGTCGTACGAGGCCTCGGTCACCTGATCCAGCGTTTCCAGGCTCGCGACACCGGCGTTGACGAACAGCAAGTCGGCCTGCCCGAGCGTGTCCTTCACGATCGCGAAGAGCGCGTCGATGTCCGCCATGCTCCCCATATCCGATCGCACCACGTGCGCCCTCGAACCGAGCTCGCGCCGCGCCGCCTCGACGTTCCTCTCGTTCTTGCCGGTGAGCAGCACCTCGGCGCCTCCGTCGAGGAGCGCCTTGACCGTAGCGAGCCCCATGCCGTGGGTTCCGCCGGTGACGATCGCCTTCTTCCCTGCGTAGCTCTTCATGACCCGTCCTTTCAGCAACTCAGGTTGCCGCCCGCAGCACCTTGATCAGCGCGCCCGGAGACTCAGCGCCGTAGCCCGCGGCCACCCCCTTCCGGAGGAGCCCCTGGGTGAACGCCGGAATCACGGCGTCGATCCTCCCCTCCCGGGCCTGTCGCAGGACGATCTCGGCGCCTCGCGCGCACATCTCCAGCGAGCTCTCTGGGCTCTCGTACGTCCCGACCTGGATCGCGTCGCCGTCCTGCTTGAGCATCCCGCCCACGGCCGGCGCGACGTCGGCGATCATGGAACCGAAATCGCCCACGCGCAGGCCTTCGCTCTCGCAGATGCGAGCGCCGTGATAAAAGCCGATCAGCCCCCCGAAGACGAACGAGAGGAAGGCCAGGTCGAGGGCCGACGCCGAGCCCACCTGCCCGCCGAGGTACGACACGGTGCCGGCCATGCGCTCGAGGAGCACCTTGCTCTTCTCGAATGCCGTGGCGGAACCCGAGACGATGATGCTGCTCTCGGGCTTTCCCATCTGGCTCGGGATAGCCAGGATGGCGCCGTCGAGGTAATCGACCCCTCGCTCCTTCGCCCACGCCTCCCCGTCGCGCGCGTCCTTCGGCGTCCCTGTGCTCAGCTGAACGAGCACCTTTCCGGCGAGCGCGGCGGCAACCTGGGTCGCCTCCAGCAGCCCGTAGGTCGCCTGGTAGTCGGCGACGCAGACGACGACGACCGGGCTCGCCTGCGCGGCCGCTGCGACGCTCGACGCGAGCGCCGCCCCCTCCGCGACGAGCGGCTCGGCCTTCGCGCTCGTCCGATTCCAGACGGTGACGCGGGCGCCGCTCCGGAGCAGCGCCCCGGCGAGCGCGATGCCCATGCGACCCAGGCCGATAACCGAGACTTCACTCATAGGATGTCCTCCGTTGGCTCGCCCGCCGTCGATGGCGGGCGCGTGTGCTCGCCATGGATGCGGTCCGCGCGCCGGCTCGTCGCGCACGTTTGGACGCGCGGAGAGCACGTCCGGCCAGCGGAGGGGCGCGCCGCGGGCCGCGCGCCGAGGGGCGCCCCGCGCGCCGGTGGCCTGGCGCGCCGCCGGGCGCCGGTGGATACTCGCCGTGAATGCGAGCCACCGGTACACAGGAGCACGCGGCGAGCGCGCCCCGGCCTCGCCTCGGGCCGCGCGTCGATGTCATCGAGACCCCGGGCGGCGTGGTCGCCCTCGAGCCCTCGCCCGACCACCACCGGCTGAGGATCCACGCGGGCCCGCCGGTCCGCGGCTCGTGCGGCGTCCACCGGTTCGTCTACACGCGCGGCGACACCGACGTGCTCCCCGCCGGGTTCGCGGACGTCTGGCACGAGGACGACCCGAACACGTCGCTCCTGCTGGCGCTGCCCGCGTCGCTCGTGCGTCGCGCGGCGATGGACATGGGGCGCGACCCCGACACGGCCGGCCTCGATCTGCGCCACCAGCTCCGGGATCCGCAGATCGAGCACATCGCCTGGGCGCTCGACGCCGAGCGCATGGCCGGCCATCCGAACGGGCTCCTCTATGCGGAGAGCCTCGGCCTCGCCCTCGCCGTGCACCTGCTCGGCCGCTGCGCCGCGCCGGCCAGGTCGCCGCGCGGGCTGTCGCCGCAACAGCTGCGGCGCGTCACGGCCTACATCGAGGAGCACCTCGACCAGAGCCTGTCCCTGGAGCGGCTGGCCGGCATCGCCGAGATCAGCGCCTCGCACCTCAAGACCCTGTTCAAGCGGTCGACGGGCCTGCCGGTGCACGAGTACGTCGTCCAGCGCCGGGTCGAGCGCGCGAAGGCGCTGCTCGCGCGCGGCGACCGGCCCGCCAGCCAGGTGGCGATCGACGCGGGATTCGCGCACCAGAGCCACATGGCGCGGTGCATGCGCCGCGTCCTCGGCGTCACGCCGACAGCGCTGGCGCGCCGCTCGCCCAGGCGCTGATCCGCCCGGTCAGCCGGCCTCGCCCGCGCCGCGCAACACGACCCCGCCTCCACCGTCGTCCCGCGCGACGCCGCCGCCCTCGCCCAGGCGGGCGAGCTTGTCGGGGTTGCGCACGATGTAGATGTTCGTCGCCGCGCCTTGCTCGTCGTAGGCGAACGACACGCAGGCCACGGCCGCGCCGTCCTTCCACAGGACGACGCCCCGGCCTCCATTGATGTCCGTCGTCTCCCACGTGTAGTCGCCCCAGTACGCGTGGAGGGCGCGGCCGACGAACTCCATCACCTCGTCCTTCCCCCGCAGGACCTCGCGCAAAGTCGGCACCTTGCCGCCCCCGTCGGCGCAGAGCTCGACCTCGTCCGAGAGCAGCGCCGACAGCCGCTCCGTGCCGCCGCTCGCCACCGCCGTCTGGAAGGCGGCGAGCAGCTGCTCCTGCCGGTCCAGCGGCGTGGTGTGCCGCACCTTCGATTGCGCCACGTTGGCGCGCGCCCGCGAGACCAGCTTGCGGCACGTGGTCTCCTGGAGGCCGAGCGTCGCCGCGATCTCCGGGTAGGACACGTCGAAGACCTCGTGGAGCAGGTACGCCGCCCGCTCCTTCGGGGTGAGGCGCTCGAGCACCAGCAGGAACGCCGTCTGGAGCGACGCCGCGAGCGACAGCCGCTCGCCGGGCTCGCCCTCGGTCGACGCGTGGATCGGCTCTGGCAGCCAGGATCCCACGTAGTCGACACGGGCGTTGCGGGCGGCCCGCAGGAGATCGATGCACCGGCGCGTGCACAGGGTCGTGAGCCACGAGGCCGGGTTCTCGATCGCGCTCCTGTCGGCGCCCTGCCACTTCAGGTACGTGTCCTGCACCGCGTCCTCGGCCTCCGCGCGCGAGCCGAGGATGCGGTAGGCGAGGCCGAGGAGCATGGGCCTCGTGGCCTCGAACGCCGCGACGTCGTCCTCTCGGGTCATCTCAGTGCCTCGACACCTGGATGCGGTTCCACAGGTTGATCATGGCGACGGCGGAGGTCAGGACGCCGATCTCCTGCTCCGAGAAGTGCTCCCGCAGCCGCGTGCGCAAGGCCGCATAGTCGGTCCGCCGATCGAGGACGGTCAGCGCTTCGGTCCAGGCGAGCGCGGCCCGCTCGCGCTCGCTGAAATCGCTGACGTGCTCCCACACGATCACCCGGTCCAGCCGCTCGTTCGTCTCGCCGTCCTGGCGCGCCTCCCGCGTGTGCATCTTCACGCAGAAAGCGCACTGGTTGATCTGCGACGCGCGCAGCTGCACGAGGTGGATGATCTTCCTGTCGAAGCCGTGCTTGTCCATCGCCTGGTGCACGCCGGCCAGCGCCTGCAGCACGCCCGGGATCTCCTGCTCATACCTCACAGCGGTTCTGTCGCTCACGGTGGTTCTCCTTGTCCGGGGCCCGCAGGCCCCTCCACCTGACGACGATCCAGCCTCGCCGCCTGTGACGCCTGGGCGACCCCGCGCTCGCTCGGCGTTCATTTTCATCTTACAAGAAATTTACAGCTCGCAGCCGGCTCGCCGCGAGGAGCGCCGCCCAAGAGCCGCCTGGTGCCCAGGGCGACGTCGAAGGCCGGCATGCCGAGGACGCGCGGCGCGCGCGCAGCCAGCGTACCGTGCTGAGCCGGGCCTGATCCGGCGCGGCGCGCCGCGCGCTCAGGCGGTGATCTGCACCGCGGGCGGCCGAGTGTGGCAGCATGCGGGCCGGAGGAGACCCGCCTTGCGACTCGGGATCGATTTTGGGACCACGCGGACCGTGGTCGCGTGCTGCGACCGCGGGAACTACCCCGTCATCAGCTTCCAGGACACGGCGGGGGACCCCGTGGACTTCTACCCCTCCGTGGCGGCCGAGCGGCGGGGGGAGCTCCGGTTCGGCTTCGACGCCCTCGCGGTCGCCTCGGACCCGGAGTGGACCGTGCTCCGCTCGTTCAAGCGCGTGCTCTCGGGCCCGCGCGCGTCGCCCGACTTCGAGGTCGAGATCGGCGGGACGAAGCTCCGGGTGCTCGACCTCCTCACCCTGTTCCTGAGGTCGCTCCGCGACGCCGTGCTGCACCGGTCGAACCGGCCCAAGAAGAAGGACGACGACGGGCGCCTCATCTGCGTCGTGGCGACCCCGGCGAACGCGCACGGGACGCAGCGCTTCGTGACGCTCGACGCCTTCCGCCGCGCCGGCTTCGAGGTCATCGCGCTCCTGAACGAGCCCTCGGCCGCCGGCTTCGAGTACACGCACCGCTACCGCAGCACCATCACGTCGAAGCGCGAGCACATCGTCGTGTACGACCTCGGGGGCGGCACGTTCGACGCCTCGCTGGTCCACATGACGGGGCGGAGCCATGACGCCGTGGCGACCGCGGGGCTGAACCACCTCGGCGGCGACGACTTCGACGTCGCGCTGAGCGAGATGGCGCTCGATGCGGCCAAGATCGAGCGCGAGGCGCTGCCGGCGCGCGCGCTCGCGGCGCTCGCGGACCAGTGCCGCGAGGCGAAGGAGCGGCTCAACCCGAACTCCCGGCGGATCGTGATCGATCTGGAGGCGTGCCTCGGCGACCTCGCGCCCGCGCACGAGGTGACGATCTCGGCCTCCGACTTCTACGACCGGTGCGTGCCGCTCGTGGAGGCGACGATCAGCGCGATGCAGCCGGTGATCGCGCGCCTCGACGCCGGCGCGGGCGAGGCGCTCGCCGACATCGCGGGGATCTACGTCGTCGGCGGCGCGAGCTCGCTGCCCATCGTCGCGCGGACGCTGCGCGAGCGGTTCGGGCGCCGCGTCCATCGCTCCCCCTACCCCTCGGCGGCGATCGCGATGGGGCTCGCCATCGCCGTCGACGAGGACGCCGGCTTCGAGCTGTCCGACCGGCTGTCGCGCCACTTCGGGGTGTTCCGGGAGAGCAGCGGCGGGGAGGAGGTGGTGTTCGACCCGATCTTCGACCGGGAGGCGCGCGTCCCGTCGAGCCACGAGGCGCCGGTCGTCTCGCGGCGCGTGTACCGGGCGGCGCACAACGTCGGCCGCTACCGGTTCGTCGAGTGCGCCGCGCTCGACCGGCTCGGCGTGCCCCACGGCGACATCACCGCGTTCAACGAGGTCGTGTTCCCCTTCGACCGGCGGCTCCGCGAGCGCGCCGCCGAGCTCGCCGCCGTCCCCGTGCAGCGCATGGGCGGCGAGGGGCCGCTGATCGAGGAGCAGTACGCGATCACCTCGCACGGCATCGTCGAGGTGACGATCACCGACGTCGAGGCGGGCTACCAGCGCGTCTATCAGGTCGGCGCGTGAGCGCGCCGGCCGCGGCCTGGATGCATCCGCGCTGACGTCGGCCGCGCGCGCCGCGCCCTCGCCGGAGGGCAGCGTCGCGGACGCAGTCGCGGCGCGCGCGGCCCGACGCAGCCCGCGCTTGCGGCATCCTTCATGCTGACCATACTCTGCGCTGTTGCCGGCGAGCGTGGCCTGCTGCGCTTGTCCTGCTGGGGGGCAGGATCATGCACATTCCCGAGACTCCGGCGTGGCGCGCCGAGGCGCACGTGCGCGCGATCGTCGCGCGGCTGGTACGGGCGGAGCACCCCGAGGCCTTGCCGGCGCACGCCGATCTGTTCACGACGATGGGCGTCAGCTTGCCCGCGGCGCTGGTGCTGCTCGTCTCCCTGGAGGACGAGCTCGGCATCTCGATCCCCGACGGCGCCTTCATCGAGGCCCGCACGGTGAACGCGCTCGTCGCGCTCGTGGCGGCCTTGATGGCTCCGCGCTGGCGGGGCGGGCCTCGGGCGACGCGCCTCGGGCGATGATCGCCATGTAAACCGGCCTCGCCGGCGGTCGTCCGGCGTCGCGCGCGTCGCGCGCGTCACGGGAGGAGCCGGCGCAGCGCCTCGATCACGGCCGGCAGGGTCGCCAGCGCCCCGAGCGTCGTCACGACCGCGGCGGCCGCGGCGAACTGGCCGTCGCAGCCGTACCGCGCGGCGACGATCACGGACACCATGGAGGTCGGCATGGCCGACTGCAGCACCGCCACTTCCGACACCGGCCGCCGGAGGCCGAGCGCGACCGCGGCGCCGAGCGCGACCGCCGGGGCCACGAGCAGCTTCACCGCGGCGACGGCGACGAGCGGTCGCACGCGGCCGCGCAGCGAGCGCAGGTCGAGGCTCAGACCGAGCGCGAGGAACACGAGCGTCGGGGTCGCGCTCCCGAGCGCGTCGAGCGCGCGCTCCACCCACGTCGGCAAGGGGATCGGCAGCGCGTAAAGCGCGAGCCCGGCGGCGATCGACAGCACGTTGGGGTGCAGGATCACCCGGAGCAAGCTCCGCGCGTCCACGTCGCCGCCCGCGCCGCCCATGCGCGCGGCGAGCGCGACGCCGAAGGTCCAGAGCATCAGCATCGTGACGATGCTGTCGACGAGGATCGCCGTCCCCGCCGCGTCGCCCGCCCGCCCGTAGAGGGCGAGCACGATGGGCACGCCGAGGAAGCCGGTGTTGGAGAAGCTGCCGACGAGGCCCGCGGCGCCCTGCGCGGCGCGCGGGAGCCCGAGGGCGCGCGCGACCGCGATGCCCGCGAGGGCGCACGCGAAGAGCGCGATCGTCGAGGCGGCGACGGCGCCCCACGCGCCGTGGCCGATGCCGGAGCGGCGCAGCACGGAGACGATCAGCGCCGGCGTGGTCACGTCGATGACGAGCCGGTTCAGCGCGGCCGCGTCCGCCTGGCCGCCGCGGCCGAGCGCGCGCAGCAGCACGCCGACCCCGAGCACCGCGAAGAGGGCCAGGAGCTGCGAGATCAGGTCGCCCGACGGCACGGGCGGCATGTAGCTCCGCGGCGCGCGGCGTCCAGCGCTCTCGTCGCCGGGGCTCTCGTCGATCGAGCGGCCCGCGTCACGGCGCGCGCCCTCCCGGCCTCCCGGCGGGCGCCCGCGACGCAGCGCCGTCGTCGGCCGCGGCGGGGCAGCTCTCCGCGGTCTCGCCGCTGCAGCACTCGGCCTGGTTGGCGCCGAACATCGGGCAGCGGCTGTTCACGCAGGCGGCGTGGCCATGGATGTAGGCGAGCGATGAAGCGCAGAGCCGGCAGCGCACCGCGACGGACTATAGCCGGCCGGCACCCGGCGGAACAGCAGAGGAGAGGGCGCCAAGGACGCCGAGAGCGCGCGGCTCCCCGGCGTCCTTGACGTCTCGGCGGGCGCCTCTTCCGAGGCTCAGGGCACGAGGTCCTGCACCGCCTGCACGACCGCCTGCGGATTCATGCCCAGCCGGTCCATCACGATGTCGCCGGGGGCGCTCGTGCCGTAGCGGTCGATCCCGAGGGCGAGCCCCTTGGAGCCCACCCACCGGTGCCAGCCGAAGGTGACGCCGGCCTCGATGGACACGCGCCGCGTGCACGCCGCGGGCAGCACGGCCTCCTGGTAGCCGCGGTCCTGGCGCGCGAACCGCTCGACGCACGGCATCGAGACGACGCGGACGCCGGGGCCGATCCGCTTCGCGGCCTCGACCGCGTGCTGCACCTCGCTGCCCGTCGCGATGAGGATCGTCTCGAGCGCCGCCGTCTCCTTGACGAGGACGTAGGCGCCGCGCCGGACGCCCTCGCGCTTCAGGGCGGCGTCGCCCGGCAGCAGCGGGACGGCCTGCCGCGTGAGGGCGAGGACCGTCGGCCCGTCGGTGCGCTCCAGCGCGGCGATCCAGGCGCCGGCCGTCTCCTCGGCGTCCGCCGGCCGGACGACGTCGAGATCGACGATGGCGCGCAGCCCGGCGACGGTCTCGACGGGCTGGTGCGTCGGCCCGTCCTCGCCCACGCCCACCGAGTCGTGCGTGAAGATGTAGATGACCGGCAGGTGCGACAGCGCGGCCAGGCGGATGCTCGGCCGCAGGTAGTCCGCGAAGACGAGGAACGTGGCGCCGCTCGGGCGGAGGCCGCCGTGGTAGGCGATGCCGTTCAGGATCGCCCCCATGCCGTGCTCGCGGATGCCCGCGCGGATGTTCCGGCCGCCGGGATGCTCCGGATCGAAGTCGGTGCTCGACGCGATGTAGTTGAACGTCGAGCCGTAAAGATCCGCGCTCGATCCGATGAGCGCGGGCACCGCCTCGGCGACGGCCTGCAGCACGGTCTCGCCGGCCTTGCGCGTGGCGACCTTGGTGCCGGCGGCGAAGGCGGGGACGCGGGCGTCGAGGTCGGCGGGCACCTTCCTCGAGGTGCCCTCGTCGAGCTTCTGCGCGAGCTCCGGGTTCTTCGCGCGCCAGGCCTGGAAGGTCGACTCCCACGCCGCGCGCGCCTTGCCGAGCTCTTCCTTGCGCTTCGCGAAGAACTGCTTGACCTCCTCGCTCACGTAGAAGTGCTCCGGCGGCAGCCCCAGGTTCTTGCGCGCCGCGTCCACGAACTTGGCGCCGCCCTCGCCGTGCGCCTTCTGCGTGCCGGCGACCTCGGGGATCCCCTTGCCGATCAGGGTGTGGGCCACGACGAACTTCGGCTTGCCGCTCTTCGACGCGCGCGCCTGGCCGAGCACCCGGTGGACGGCCTGCAGATCGTTGCCCTGCTCGATGTGGAGCACCTCGAAGCCGTAGGCCTCGAAGCGCTTGGCCGTGTCCTCGCTCTGGGTCTTCACGGCCATCGCGTCGAGGGTGACGTCGTTGGCGTCGTAGATGAGGATCAGGTTGTCGAGCTTGAAGTGCCCCGCGAAGGCGGCCGCCTCGGCGGCCACGCCCTCCTGGAGGCAGCCGTCGCCGGCGAGGCACCAGACGGTGAGATCGAAGATCGTGTGCTCCTGGGTGTTGTAGCGGGCGGCCAGCATCTTGGCGGCCACCGCGTGCCCCACGGCGTTGCCCACGCCCTGACCGAGCGGGCCCGTCGTCGCCTCGACGCCCTCGGTGTAGTGGTACTCCGGGTGGCCGGGCGTCTTCGACTCCCACTGCCGGAAGCGGCGGATGTCGTCGATGGACACCGGGTAGCCCGAGAGGTGCAGCCAGCCGTACAGGAACATGCTGCCGTGGCCGGCGGACAGGACGAAGCGGTCGCGGTTCAGCCAGTGCGGTTCGCTCGGGTCGTGACGGAGGAGGTCGCCATAGAGAGCGGCCCCGATCTCGGCGGCCCCGAGCGGCAGGCCGAGGTGACCGGAGGAACAGGCGTGGACGGCGTCCATGGCGAGGCCGCGGGCCATCGTGCACGCGGCGGCGAGCTTGGCGAAATCAGGCATGGCGCGCACTCTAACCTACTTCGTCAAGAAGCGCGCCCTTTCGCTCACCCTGCCCTCCCTCCCCGGCCGAGCGGCGTCTGGTCTGCCTGGAGGGCTCCTCGGCGCGCGCTCGAAGTCCACGCTTTCTCGGGATGCGCGGGGATGGCGGATCGCCAGCTTGGTCGGGCTGGAAGTGTGCAGTGGCGCGACCCGACCCAGGTTGGCCGCGACCCGACCCAGGTTGACCGCGATCCGGCCCCAGGTTGACCGCGATCCGACCCAGGTTGGCCGACCCGACCCAGGTTGGCCGACCCGACCCAGGTTGGCCGACCCGACCCAGGTTGGCCGACCCGACCCAGGTTGGCCGACCCGACCCAGGTTGGCCGACCCGACCACCCAGGTTGGCCGACCCGACCACCCAGGTTGGCCGACCCGACCACCCAGGTTGGCCGACCCGACCCAGGTTGGCCGACCCCCGACCCGACCCAGGTTGGCCGGCCCGGGGGTGGGATGGCGCGGCGACCCAGGTTGGCAGGACGGCGCGGGGTGGGATGGCGCGGCGAGCGTCGGCTCCGGCGTTGTGGGAGCTCGCGGACACCGGCATCCGTCACCCCTGACGCAAGCGCGCTCGCGTACGTCAGGGAGCGAGGACCGTCACAAACCCGTCGCTGCCTGCGGCGGTGAGCGGGCCGGCGCCGAAGTCGACTGTACCCGTGAAGTCGCCGACCAGCACGAGTCGGTCGTCGTGATAGCTGGTCGTCAGGCCTCGAATCGTGGCGGGCGTGCCCGTGAACGTGCGGCGCCAGAGCTCCGCGCCGGAAGCATCGAGCTTGACGAGCGCTCCTTCTCCCAGAACGATGACGTTCCCGGCGGAGTCCGCGAACACGGCGTCGCTCGGTGCCTCTCGGTGCCAGATATAGTCGCCGAGCGGGCTCATCTTCACCACGAAGTGCGTCCCGTCGGGGATTGGTCCACCGCCCAGATCCAGATTTCCCATGCTGCGGCCCACGATCAGCAGATTGTCCTCGGGATCGACGGCGATATCCTTTGCCTGCCCACCGTCGTCCCAGGCGTCCGGTCCGGACACGCGCTTT
This sequence comes from Sorangium sp. So ce385, assembly GCF_051474135.1. Lineage (NCBI taxonomy): Bacteria > Pseudomonadati > Myxococcota > Polyangiales > Polyangiaceae > Sorangium > Sorangium sp. So ce385. The sequence continues at coordinate 6,559,355 of NZ_CP150337.1, forward strand.
CGCCAGAGCACGGTGCCCTCAGGGGCCCGCTTCTCGACGTGGAAGGCGTGGTCGCAGGGACATGTCCCCAGGCCCGGCGAGTCCGCCATGGCCACCAGGACGTTGCCGGCGCTGTCCATGGCGACGCCGCCTGGCGAGCGGACGAACGTCCGATGGGTGAACCCCCACATGTACTCGCCCGCCGCGTTGAACGTCAAGAAGCTCATGCCGTCATCGACGGTGCTCGGGTAGGCGAGCAGTGCAGCGGAGTTGCCCGCGGCATCGACTGCGATGTCTCGTAGGTTGATCGACTGCGCGCCGGTCGGGACGGTGTGCCCGCGGCTCCAGAGGTGGTTCCCGTCCGGATCGAGCTTGACCAAGAAGACGGCGCTCGTGGAGAAATCATAGTACCAGGGGAGCGGGCCGCCGCCGAAGTCGACGGGCGGCGGACCGTCGAGGAGGGCGCCGCCATAGCTCCCGCCGAGGAGGATGTTGCCGCTCGCGTCGAGCGCGATCTTGGTTCCTGATTCCCCGTAATCGCTGCTGCCGAACCGCCTGCTCCATACCGCATGGCCTGCCGGGTCGAGCTTGAGCAAGAACACGTCGTTGGCTCCTGCGCTCACGAGCGGCCCCGCACCGAAATCGACCGTCCCCTCGAACCAGCCCGTCACATAGAGATTGCCCACGGCGTCGGTTGCGACGGCGTACGCGGCGTCGCTACCCGCGCCGCCCAGGCCGGCGGACCACAGCGGCGCAGGCGAGCATTGCCCGATGCCATCGCAGTCCTCGTCGGCGTTCGTGGCACAGTCTTCGGCCGATGGCGTGACCTCGCCGGTGCACGGGCCATAGCCGGAGCCGTCTGGCAGGCAGGTTTGGACGCCGGCGGTGCAGAGCCCTACCCCTTGCGTCCCGGGGTCCCCCGAGTAGCAGCTCAGGTGTGACCCCGGCACGCAAACAGCTGTGCCGCCGCCGCCGCCCGTCGCCGGCTCTCCTCCGGCGCCGCCGCCGCCCGTCGCCGGCTCTCCTCCGGCGCCGCCGATGCCGCCCTGGCCGCCGCCGCCGGTCGCCGGCTCTCCTCCGCCGCCGCCCTGGCCGCCGCCGCCGGTCGCCGGCTCTCCTCCGCCGCCGCCCTGGCCGCCGCCGCCGGTCGCCGGCTCTCCTCCGCCGCCGCCCTGGCCGCCGCCGCCCGTTGCCGGCTCTCCTCCGCCGCCGCCCTGGCCTCCGCCCACTTCGATCGTGCAGCCGATCGCCAGCATCATTCCTAGCATCGCGGCCCCGCTGAGCCCGTGCCACACCCCGGTGCCTCGGTATCCCATGCGCTCCATCTTTCGCTGACTGGCAACAGGTCTCCCGAGCGCTACCCCGCTCCTGAACGCGGGCGGAGCTCAGGCGACGAGGTGCTAGATGCCGCGACGCGCGCGCGCATTCACCCCGGAGAACAGCATGGCCCGGCGATCCGGCGCGGGCTTCTGCCGATACCGACCAGCGCTCCAGAAGCCGCACGGACGTCGAGGATGGCTCCTGCATCAGGGGTCGCAGCGCCGGCTGCTCGCGCCCCGACCCGCGACCCGCGCCCCCAACCTGGGTCGCCGGCTGCTCCCCCCAACCTGGGCCGGGTGCCCCGCCGCCGGTCTCCGCCGGCCTCAACCTGGGTCGGCTGCTCAGACAGGCCGGCGATCGCTGCCGGCACGCCGCGGCGGGTCGCCCCAACCTGGGTCGGCTCAGCTCACCCCCAACCTGGGCGGGTCGCCCCAACCTGGGTCGGCTCGGCTCACCCCCAACCTGGGTCGGCTCGCCCCCGACTCGCCCCCAACCTGGGTCGGCTCAGCTCGCCCCCAACCTGGGTCGGCTCGGCTCACCCCCAACCTGGGTCGACTCGGCTCACCCCCAACCTGGGTCGGCTCGCCCCCGGCTCGCCCTCCAACCTGGGTCGGCTCACCCCCAACCTGGGTCGGTTCACCCTCAACCTGGGTCGGGTCCGCTCCACCAAGATCCGCGGCGCACCTCGTGCGCAGGCGTCCTATGCTCATCGGGCCTGCTGCCTCCAGATTCCCATGTCCGCACAAAAATCCGCTCGGCCCACCCCCTCCGCCGGTCTGCCCGAATGCACCTCCTCGGCGTGGCGCTCCCGCTGGCTCGGCGCATCCCGGGGGCTGGCGCTCGCGCTCGGCGGGGTTGCTTGTGAGGATCAGCAGGTCGTCATCGGCGTGTTCACGCCGGAGCGGCCGCGGTTCACGGCGCCACAGAAGGTCGCCACGCTCAACGACGACGCCGCCAGGGACGAAGACCCGACGCTGACGGGCGATCTGCTCGAGATCCACTTCATGTCCGAGCGCGGCACGAGCCAGGATATCTGGCTTTCACGCCGCGCGGACCTGGACTCGCCCTGGGAGACGCCGACCGTCGATCTCATGGAGAACCTCAACACCGAGGACGACGACGACACGCCGGCCATCTCGAACGACGGGCTCAGGATGTGGTTCTTTCGCGGCGGCGCGGAACGCTCGGGCATCTGGATGTCCGAGCGCGCAAGCCGGGACACCCCCTGGGGCGAGCCCTCCTACGTCGACGCGCTCAATCCCGGTCACGACGACGGCACGCAGGCGATGAACCCGCATGTCGATCTGCCCGAGCTCCGCGCCGTGGTCGGCCTGAACGGGCCTGATACCCAGGGCTGGGACCTCGCGATCGCGTCCCGCGAGAGCCCGCAGGACGAATGGGGCGAGTTCGTCCCGCTCGCCGAGCTGAACGACGCGGGCGACCAGCTGGCGCCCTTCCTGTTCGATGATGGCCGGCAGATCCTGTTCCGCTCGGGGGACGACCTGTACTGGGCGCGGCGGCCGGGAACGAACGACGCCTTCGAACCGCCGCAGCCGCTGGAGGAGGTGAACGTCCCCGACGCGCGCGAGAACGATCCTTACCTGTCGCCGGATGGGTCCATCCTCTTCTTCTCCTCGGAGCGCTCCGGCGGGACCGACATCTACGAAGCACGCCGCATCGCACCATGAATGAGCGTCGGCCCTCAACCCCCAATCCAGCTTCACCTCACCCAATGTCCGCCACAGCGAAAGAGCCAGAGGCGTGTGAAGAGAACCAGACCGAGCGGGACCCCACGAGCATGGCACTCGACCAATTCTCTATCCCGCTCGTACCCATGGCATCGTTCGCGGTCGCCTGGGGGACGCGGCGATGCGGCGATCCCCTGATTCATCGAGCCCCACCCGCTCCTCGATCGACTCATCGGGTCGCGCGCTCTCGCACCCACCTTGACCCACGCCATCCATCAGCCGTTCTTTGCAGCGGCCACACGCGACAGCCATGAGGCCGCGCTGGGCGTCCGAACCGCCTCGGCACCGACCACGCCGAGGTCAGCCGGCAGCAGCGCACCGACGTGTGCGTACGCGCATGACGCGCATGATGGGACGCCCCGCGTGACTCAGCCTACCCCGCCCAAGCGTCTGCCGCCCACAAAAGACGTGTTAACGCCGGCCATCCCATGGTACGAACGTCAAGATGCCAGAGGGATGCCTTCCGTGACAGAGATGCCAGCTCCCCGCGCGTGCGTTTGCTCGCTCGCCGTCCGGCGGGACACGCCGGCCAAGCCCAGGAGGCGCCTTCGGGCCCCCTGAGACTGGCAGACACCTATGCAAGCGCAAGAATCTCCGCCCGCCGGGCTCGTCCTCATCGTGGACGACAGCGCGGACAACCTCAACGTGCTGTCGGACGCGCTCATCTCCGATGGGCTGGAGGTCGCCGTCGCGTGCGACGGCGAGGAGGCGATCGAGCTGGCCGGCCTGACGCAGCCGGACCTCGTCTTGCTCGACGCGCTGATGCCCGGCCTCAGCGGGTTCGAGACGTGCCAGCGCATCAAGGCCGACCCGGCGACGCGGAGCATCCCCGTCATCTTCATGACGGCGCTCGCCGAAGCCAAGTTCAGGATCCAGGGCTTCCGCGTGGGCGCCGTGGACTACGTGACCAAGCCGTTCGAGAAGACCGAGCTCCTCGCGCGGGTGCACACGCAGATCTCGCTCCGGCGCGCGACGCGGGCCGTCGAGGAGCAGAATCGCAGGCTCTCGGAGGAGATCCGGGAGCGCGCCAGGGCCGAGGAGGCGCTGGCCGACGCCGTGCAAACGCTGCGCGACACCAACGCTCGGCTCTGCGACCAGCTGCTCCAGAGCGAGCGCGCCGAAGCCGCGAGGGCCGCGCTGCAAGACCAGATCATCGCGGCCCAGCGGGAGCGGCTCCTCGAGCTCTCCGCCCCGCTCATCCCGATCATCGATGGCATCCTCGTGATGCCCCTCGTCGGCACGGTGGACGTCGAGCGCGCCAGGCAAGCGGTCGAGACCGCGCTGCACGGCGCGAGCGAGCGCGGCGCGGACCACCTCATCATTGACATCACCGGCGTCAGATCGGTAGATGAGACGGTCGCGCACATGCTCGTGCAAGCGGCGACGGGGCTGTCGCTGCTCGGCACGCGAACGGTCGTCACCGGCATCCGCGCCGAGGCGGCGCAGACGCTCGTGCGGCTCGACCTGCACCTCGATCACGTCGTGACCAAGGCCACCCTGCAGTCGGGCGTGGAGCACGCGCTGCGGACGCGCGGCCGTCGTCGACGCGCGCGCGAGCGCGAGCTCTGACGTCCTGATGAACCGTCGTTCCCCGGCATCTCCGCCGGACCCGAAGAGGAGCTGAACCGGGATGGATCTCAGAGACTACGCCGTGGGGGAGGTGCTGCACGAAGGGACCGAGACGCGCGTGTGCCGCGCGGTCCATCGCCCCTCGGGCGACAGGGTGGTGCTCAAGCTCCCTGCGTCGCCCGAGCCGAGCTCGCGCGTGACGGGGCGCCTCCTGCACGAGCATCACATCCTGGCGCAGCTCGGGGCGGTCCCCGGGGTGCCGCGAACGCGGGAGCTCCTAGAGCAGGGCGGCGCGGTCGGCCTGGCGCTCGAGGACCCCGGCCTCCGGTCGCTGGATCGCGTCCTCGCCGAGCGAGGGCGCTTGCCGGTGGAAGCGGGGCTGAAGCTCGGCGCGCTCCTCGCGCGGGTCCTCGAGGCCGTGCACGCGGCGGGCGTGACGCACAAGGACGTCAAACCGCAGAACGTGCTGGTCGATGAGGCGTACGCGCAGGTCAAGCTGCTCGACTTCGGCATCGCCTCGTCGCTGCCGCTGGAGGCGACGGCGGCGAGCATCCCCGAGGGGCTCGAGGGGACGCTCGCGTACATGTCGCCGGAGCAGACGGGCCGCACGGCGCGGGCGATCGACGCGCGCACCGACCTGTACTCGCTCGGCGTGACGCTCTTCGAAGCGCTCTCGGGCCGGCTGCCGTTCACCGACCGCGACCCCCTCTCGCTGGTGCACGCGCACCTCGCCAGAGAGCCGCCCGCCCTCGACGAGGTCGCCCCGGAGGTGCCCCCGGGCCTCGCGGCGATCGCGTCGAGGCTCCTGGCGAAGAACCCCGACCGGCGATACCAGACGGCCCGGGGTGCAGCGGAAGACCTGGAGCGCGCGCTTGGCCTGTGGCGCGAGCGCGGCACGGTGGAGCGCTTCCCGCTCGGGAGCAGGGATTTCTCGCACAAGCTGCGGCTGCCCGACGTCCTCGTCGGGCGAGAGCGCGAGCGCGAGCTCCTCGGCGCGAGCTTCGCCCGCGCCGCCGAGGGCGCGGCGGAGCTCGTGCTCATCGGGGGTCCGTCCGGCATCGGCAAGACGGCGCTGGTGCGCACCGTCTACGGGGACATCGCGACCCGAGGGCGCGGCCTCTTGATCTCGGGCAAGCACGACCAGCTCGCGCGGTCGACGCCGTACGCGGCCATGGCGCAGGCGTTCGGGGCGCTCATGCAGCAGTGGCTGGCGAGCCCGAAGCCGGTGCTCAGCGCGTGGCAGGCGCGCATCGAGGCCGACGTCGGCGAGAACGCGCGGCTCATCGCCGACGTGGTGCCGGAGCTCGACCGGATCATGGGCAAGCTCGCGCCGGTGCCGCCGGTGCAGGGCGATCAGGTGCTCGCCCGCCAGCGGCTCACCTGGCTCGACTTCGTGCGGGCGGTCACGGCGCCGAACGCGCCGCTCGTGATGTTCCTCGACGACATGCAGTGGGCCGACAGCGCCACGCTCGAGATCCTGAAGACGCTGCTCACCGACGCGGAGCGCAGAGATCTCCTGGTGATCGCGGCCTACCGCGACAACGAGGCGCCCCCCGAGCACCCGCTGTGGAGGCTCGTCTCGTCGGTCGAAGAGAGCGGAGCGAGGGTGTCGAGGATGTCGGTGCGCCCCCTGTCGGAAGAGCACGTGCAGGCGTGGGCGGCGCAGGCGCTCGACACCGAGGCGACGCGGGTCGAGCCGCTCTCCCGGGTGCTGTGGCACAAGACCCGAGGAAACCCGTTCTTCATGGAGCAGCTGCTGCTCTCGCTGCACAAGCAGGGCAAGGTGGTCCGGGACCCGGAGAGCGGCGCGTGGCGCTGGGATCAAAGGGCGCTGGCGCAGGCGCAGATCACCGACAACGTCGTGGCCTTCCTGACGGACAAGGTGCTCGAGATGCCCGAGGCGACCCAGCAGCTCCTGGGGCTCGCGGCGTGCGCGGGGCACACGTTCCACCTCCACGATCTGGAGCGGCTCAGCGGGTGGGAGCGCGCCCGGGTGACCGGGGCGCTGTGGCCCGCGCTGCAGGAGGAGCTCCTGGTGCCGGCCGACGGCGCCTACCGGACCGCGCAGGCGCTGGGGCAGCTCGGAGAAGGCGCGCCGGACGCGGAATACCGCTTCTTGCACGACCGCGTGCAACAGGCGAGCTACGAGCGGGCCTCGCCGGAGCAGCGCGTCCTGGCGCACCTGGAGATCGGCCGGCGGCTCTGGGCGCGGTACCGGGCGCAGGGCGGGACACCGCAGCAGCTCCTGGAGCTGGTGCGGCACCTGAACCTCGGCGCGGCGCGGATGGACGCCGAGGACGAGCGCGAGGCGCTCGCGCGCCTGAACCTCGAGGCCGCGCGCGCCGCGAAGGCGGCGAGCTCGCACCGGCTCCTCGCCAGCCTCGCCGAGGCGGGGCAGGCCTTGCTCGGCGACGGCGCGTGGCGCACGCACCCGGCGCTGTCCGCAGAGCTCGCGCTGGAGCGCCTCGAGGCCGCCTTCCTGATGCGGGAGTTCGACGATGTCGAGGCGCGGTCCGCGCGGCTGCTCGCGATGCCCCTGCCGGCGCTCGCCCGGCTCTCGGTGCACGAGCTCCGCGTCCGCTGCATCCAGGCAGCAGGCCAGTTCGCGCGCGGGGTGGAGCTGGGGCTCGCCGCGCTCGCGGAGCAGGACATCATGTTTCCGGACACCGACGAGGCCCGCCGCGCCGCGCTCCTCGAGGAGTCCGCCGAGCTGGATCGATGGTTCGAGGGCGACCCGGGGGCGTTCGAGCGGATGCCCCCCGATCCGTCGCCGGAGCACGTGCTCGTCGACGCGCTGACGATGCACCTGATGGTCTGCGCGGCGATCGGCGGCCAGCCGATCCTGTCCGCGCTCGTGATCGTCCGCGCCGTGCTCCGGGTGCGGCGGCAGGGCGTGCTCACGCCGGTCTCCCCCTTCATCATCGTCTGTTTCGCCAACGTGTGGTCGCTCTCCACAGGGCTCTATCGCCGCGCCGCGAGCTGGGTCGGGCCTGGCGTGCGCGCGGCCGAGCGCGTGGCGTCCCCCTTCCTCGCAGAGTGCCTGTCCTTCGAGGGCCAGTACACGGCCTATGTCCGCCCCGCGGACGAGATGGCGCCCATCTTCGAGCGGACCTGCGCGACCGGCCTGAAGGTCGGCTCGTTCCAGGGGGCGAGCTGGGGGCTCGAAGGCGACCTGTTCTACTACCGGGTGTGGCGCGGCCAGCCGCTCGGCCAGATCGAGGCGCACCGCGCGGCCCGCTGGGGGCTGATGCAGCGCGCGGGGACCGCGCTCGGGACCCACTATTTCGAGACGGTCGCCTCGTGGTGCGGCCTCCTGTCGACCGCGGACGGCGCGGGGAGGCTCCGCTCGGAGGAGCCGTTTTCGAGAGGGTCCCGCTCCCTCCTGGCCGACGGGGACGTGATGGCGGCCGAGCTTGCGCGCATCCTCGAGGCCCACCTGTTCCTCGTCGCCGGCGCCTCTCCGATGGCGCTCTCGCGGGCGCGGGAGGCCGAGCAGTTCCGCATGTCCATCTTCGGCTTTCCGCCGGTGACCGACGTGCCGCTCTGGCTCGCGCTCGCGGCCGCGAGGTGCTGGCCGGAGGTCACGGACGCGGAGGAGCGGGCCAGGCTCCGCGAGCACATCGAGCAAGGCCTCGCGCGCCTCCGGTATTTCGCCGAGGGGAGCGCGGACAACTTCCTCCACAAGCTGCGCCTCCTCGAGGCGGAGCACGCCCGCGTGCAAGGCAAGACCGACGAGGCCATGGCCAGGTACGACGAGGCCATCGAGCTCGCGCGCGGGCAGCGCTTCCTGCACATCGAGGCCCTCGCGGCCCAGCTCTCCGCCGAGTTCCACCTGGAGGCGGGCAGGCGCCGCATCGGCGCGCTGTACCTGCGCGAGGCCCGGGACGCCTATCTCCGCTGGGGCGCGCACGCCGTCGTCGCCCACCTGGAGGCGCGGTGGCCCGCCCTGCTGCGCGCGCCGGCCCAGCCCTCGGCCGCGGAGCGCCGCCTCACGACGGGCGTCTCCACGCTGACCACCACCGGCGTCGCCGGCGGCGCGCAGCTCGACGTGAACACCGCGGTGCGCGCGGCGCGGGCGCTGTCGAGCGAGCTCGACCCCGAGCGGGTCGTCGGCCGGCTGATGGAGCTCGTGCTGGAGAGCGCCGGGGCGCAGCGCGGCGCCCTCTTGCTGGCCGAAGGCGAGGAGCTCTCGGTGGTGGCGCGGCTCTCGGTGCACGGCGGCCGGATCGAGACGGGCCTGTCCGAGCCGCTCTCGCAGAGCATGGATGTCGCGAGGACGGTCGTGAACTACGTCGCGCGCACGAGCGAGCCGGTCGTGGCCGACGAAGCCCGGGCCGACGCGCGCTTCGCGGCCGATCCGTACCTCGCGGCGCACCCCGTCCTCTCGCTCCTCTCGCTGCCGCTCTCGCATCGAGGGCGCCTCCTCGGCGTGCTCTACCTGGAGCACCGCGAGGTGCCCGCGGCGTTCCCCGAGCGGCGGGTGGAGCTCCTGTCGATGCTCGCCGCGCAGGCCGCGATCGCCGTGGAGAACGCCCTCCTCTACCGGGACCTCGAGGCCAAGATCAAGGAGCGCACCGCCGAGCTCCGCGTCGCCAAGGAGGCGGCGGAGCGCGCCAGCCAGGCCAAGAGCGACTTTCTCTCCAGCATGAGCCACGAGCTGCGCACGCCGCTCAACGGGATCATCGGCTACGCGCAGATCCTGGAGCGGACGCCCGAGCTCCCGCCGGCGTGGCGGGATGGGCTGAGCGTCATCCAGAAATCGAGCCAGCACCTGCTCTCGCTCATCAACGACCTGCTGCATCTGGCCAAGATCGAGGCGGGAAAGATGGACGCCGTCGTGACGGTGGTCCGGCTGCCCGCGCTCGTGCAGATGGTCGTCGACCTGTGCCGGGTGCGCGCCGAGGCGAAGGGGATCGCGTTCACCCACGAGCTGCGCGGTCCAGCGCTCGAGGCCGTCCGCGCCGACGAGAAGCGGCTGACGCAGGTGCTCTTGAACCTCCTCGGCAACGCCATCAAGTTCACCGAGCGCGGCGGCGTGCTCTTCCGGGTCGAGGTGCTGGACGAGCGCGTCCCCGCGGGGCGGATGGTGCGCTTCCGCGTCGAGGACACCGGCCCCGGGATCGCCGCGGAGCACCTGTCGCGCATCTTCGAGCCCTTCGAGCAGGTGGGCGAGCAGGGCGCGAGGAGCGAGGGCACCGGGCTCGGCCTGGCGATCACGAAGAAGCTCGTGGAGCAGCTGGGCGGGGCGATCGAGGTGCAGAGCGAGGTCGGCGAGGGCAGCGCGTTCACCGTGACGCTCCCGCTCGCCGAGGCGCGATCGGCGGAGCAGGCGGCGAGCCCGGGCGAGGCCCGGAGGTGGGACGCGATCGTCGGGTATCGGGGGGAGCGCCGCACGATCCTGATCGTCGACGACAACCCCCAGAACCGCGCCGTGGTGCGCGGGCTCCTCGGCCCGCTCGGCTTCGAGCTGCGCGAAGCGGACGGCGGCGAAGCGGCGCTGCGCATGGCCGCCGAGCGCGCGCCGGCGCTCATCCTGATGGACGTGTACATGCGGGGCATGGACGGCTGCGAGGCCACGCGCCGCCTCCGGCGCATGCCCGAGCTCCGGAGCGTCGCCATCCTGGCCTCGTCGGCGAGCGTCTCCGAGGCCGAGCAGCAGAAGTGCGCCGCTGCCGGCTGCGATGACTTCCTCCCCAAGCCGATCCAGGCGAGCGCGCTCCTCGACAAGATATCGCGCCTCCTGGGCGTCGAGTGGCTCCGCCGCGACGAGGCGCCCGCGCAGGGTTCGCCGGCCGAGCGGGCCGCGGACGGCGACGGCGACGGCGGGCGCCTCACGCCGCCCTCGGCCGACGACCTGGCCACGCTGTCGGCGCTCGCGAGCAAGGGGCTCGTGCACCGGATCCTGGAAGAGGCCGAGCGGCTCAGGCTGCACGACCCGCGGCTCACGCCCTGGATCGAGCAGCTCACGGCGCTCGCGCGCGGCTACCAGACCCGGAAGCTGCGCGAGTTCGTCGGCGCGTACGCCGAAGGCGGCGCGGACCTCGTCGACGGTCGCGCGGCTCCCCAGGAACCGGCGTAGGACGCCGCGCGGCCCCCGCCCTCACGGCCGCGCGCGGTCGATCGCGCCGCCGCCCCGGCCGAGCAGCCGCTGCACGGTCGCCGCCTGCAGATCGCGCGTCTGGGCCGTGAGCGAGTAGAGCATCGCCTCGCGGAAGAGGCGCTGCGCGGCGTTGTCGAGGCGGTTCGCGCTGCCGCCGGTCGCGGCGACCGCCGCGTGCGCGGCGCGGACGCCCAGATCGACGCACGACGCGCGGGCGCGGACCGCGTGCTCGGCGTAGCCCTCCGCCTCCGGCTGGTCCGCCCATGCGTTCACCTCGGCGCGGGCGGCCTCCCGCTCGTCCTCGAGCGCCCGTGCGGCGCCGGCCAGCTGCGCGTCGCCGCGGCGCTCGGCCAGCGACGCGAGCAGGGCGACGGCGGCGCCGGCCGCGCCCAGGGAGAGCGCCGCCGGCGTCAGCAGGCCCGCCACGTCGCGCGCGGCCTGCTGCTCGCGCGTCGCGGTGGCGATCACCTGCTCGGGGCCGACGCGCAGCGCGCGCAGCGTCAGCGACACCGTGGCCGAGGCGTTCATCGCGCTCAGGCGGAGCGGCGCCGACGCCTCGATGGAGTCCCCGGCCGAGAGCGGCGTCAGCACGTACATCAGGCGGCCGTCGGGGAGCGTTCCGGCGATGACGGCGTCGTCGGCGATCCCGTGGCCGGTCAACCACGGCACGGTGCCGTCGAGGCGGACGTGGTCGCCGTCGGGCTCGATCCGGACCATCGGCGGGCCCGGGCGGCGGACGTGCGAGAAGCCCACGGTGCAGAAGCGCTCTCCGGAGGCCAGGCGAGGCAGGGCGCGCTCTTTGAGCGCCTCGTTGTCGCCGCGCGCGATGAGCGGGCACGCGGCGGTGGCGTGCTGCATCTGGACGAACGCGGTCACCCCGCAGGCGCCGGCGAGGATCTCCAGGACCTCGCGCGCGACCCGCGCCGGCGCCCCGAGGCCGCCGTAGCGCGCCGGCGTCGCGATCCCGAGGAGACCGGCCTCCGCGAGCGCGCGGAGGTGCTCGCGAGGAACGCTGTCGGCCTGATCCGTGGCGTTCGCCGCCGGAGCGAGCACGAGCGCCGCGAGCGCTCGGGTGCGCTCGATCAGCGCGATCGCGCCGGCCCCGACGGGCGGCGTGTTCGATGCGGGGGACATGCGAAGGCAGTGTAGGCCGCGGCGGCGCCCCCGGAACCCGAAGCGGGCCGCGGCCGGCCCTGGAATCGGCGTAGGGCGACTTCTTTCACCCGCACCACCCGCGCGCAACTCTTCGTCTGACGCGCCGCGCAGGCCGATTCGCCCTGTTCGTGTCGCTGCGGAACCGCAACGCGCTCACGCCGGAGCTGTGGCGCCGCGGCGTTGGCGCGGCCCTGCGGGCAGAGGGCTTCCTTACTCTTTCAGACCTCCGGCCAGCCGCGGGAATGATAGTCTCTGGATCATGGCAAGACTTCGTTTCGTGACTCGCTTCTGCGCTGCGCTCGCGGCCTTCTGGCTGCCCGTCATCGCTTGTTCGGCGAGCGGCGGCGGCGGCAACACCACGGGAAATGGCGAGGGCGGGCAAAGCGCGAGCGGCGCCGGCGCCGACAGCAGCAGCAGCAGCGGCGACGACATTGGCGGCGAGATCGGCCTCACGAGCTCGGGTCCGGGCGGCGGGCCGCCGGCGGACGCCGGCCATCAGACGACCTGCGATGACGCGGGCAACTGCACCTGCATCAACATCGCGTCGATCGGCCATGAAGGCGTCTGGGGCCCGTGCAGCAGCGACAGCACCACGGCGCTCCAGAACTGGCTCAACACGCAGAGCACGGCGCAGGTCGACAACTACAACATGGAGAAGCCCACGCTGACGCCGGAGTTTCTCGCCAAGTACGACGTGATACTCCTCCAGTGGATGGTCACGAAGGGCGCGCAGAACGACGACGGGCAGCCCTGGCAGTTCACGCCTGACGAGGTGAAGGCGCTCGAGGACTGGGTCAACGGCGGAGGTGGTCTCATCGCGCTGAGCGGCTATCAGTGCAATGGACAGGGGTGCATGATCCACGACGTCACGGCGACCAACCAGCTCCTCTCGTTCACGGACATCCAGTTCAACGCCGACGGCGTGCTGGATCCTGCGCGGACCGGCTGCGCGAACTGCAACTGCTGGGGCGGCCCGGTGCCGCTCGGCGGCCCCCTCCCCGGGAGCGTGGGCACCTGGAACCAGGACACGCCGATCGGCAAGGACATCCAGAGCGTCGGCGCATACATCGCGCGCTCGATCAAATCGACGACGGCGACCGTCGACTGCACCGACGGCACGAACAATTTCGCGGTGCACAAGGAGGTCGGCAAGGGCCACGTCGTCGCGTACGGCGACGAGTGGGTGACCTATTCGGGCCAATGGCTCGGGACGGCGGATTGCATCAATCCCCAGATGTACACGGACCCGAACAGCTCCTGCTACGAGAGATCGGCGGCGCAGGTCTTTCAGATCTCGCAGTTCTGGTACAACGCGCTGAAATACGCGGCGTCCTCGATCGAGTGTTTCACGATCGAGGATCCGGCCATCATCAAGTGACGCCGGGCCGCCGGACGGCAGGCAGCCCCCCTCGGCGCTCACCGGCGCAGCGCCCCGCCAGCGCCGCGGCGCCCAGGCTGAACGCGACGCCGGGTCGATCGCTCGATCGCTCGATCGCTCGATCGCTCGATCGCTCGACCCGGACGCCCCTCCCGCCGACTCGAAGCTCCCGGACGCATTGACGTCGAGCAGCCTCGGAACGATTTTCATTGTAGAGTAGAGCTCGATAAACTGACGCGATCTGCGTCTTGAACCGAGAGCGAGCGATCCTTCATGAAGAAGCACAAACGTCCAGGCGGCGCGTGGATCGCCGCCATGTTGCTCGGCGTCGTCCTGGGGGACCCCGGCGACGCCGGCGCGGCGGCGGGCCCCGTCCGCGCCCACCACATCGACGTGACCGAGCTCACGATCTCGAAGATCCAGAAGGCGTACAGGAACAGACATTACACCGCCGAGGCCCTGACCCAGGCCTACCTCGACAGGATCGAGCAGTACGAGCCGTCCTACAACGCCTTCACCTTCTTGAACCCGAGCGCGCTCGACGAGGCGCGCGCGATCGACAGGAAGCGGAGGAACGGCGAGCCGCTCGGCCCGCTGGCGGGGATCCCCGTGGTCGTCAAGGAATCCATGGACGTCGTCGGACTGCCGTCGACGGCGGGCTGGGCGCCCCTCAGCTCCGCAGCGGGCGGCGTCGATCTGTTCCCGATCGAGAACGCCGTCGTCGTCGAGCGGCTGATTCGAGCGGGCGCCATCCTCCTCGGGAAGACCAACATCCCGGCCTTCAGCGACGACGGGACCCGGGCCAACAGCAGCTGGGCAGGTCCCACGTACAACGCCGTCGACAGGGACCTGGCGCCCGGCGCGAGCAGCAGCGGGACCGCCACGGCGGTGGCCGCCAGCTTCGCGGTGCTGGGCCTCGCGGAGGAGACGGGGGGTTCCATCCAGAACCCCGCGGCGGCGCAGAGCCTCGTCGGCGTCAAGCCGACGTTCGCCCTGGTCCCCACGGCGGGCATCGTGCCGCTCGCCGCCAGCACGAGGGACGTCGCAGGGCCGATCGCGAAGACCGTCCTCGACGCCGCCCTGGTGATGGACGTGCTCGCCGGCTACAGCCCGGAGGACCCCAAGACGAGCGCCTCCGATGGCCGGCTGCCCCCGCACGGATACACGAGCGAGCTCAGCAAGACCGCCCTTCGCGGGAAGCGGATCGGGCTGTACGGCCCGGGCTTTCGCACGAGCGCCCTGTCGCCGGAGACCCAGGATCTCTACGCGCGCGCCGTCCTGGAGCTCGAGCGCCAGGGCGCGACGGTCGTCGACGATCCCTTTGCCGGCAGCGGCTTCGCCGAGCTGGCCTTGCCCGGCGAGCCCTACGACATGCGAGGCACGGAGTCGGTGGCCCATGACTTCCAGCAATACCTCGCGGGATTGACGTTCGACGGGGGCGTGGTCGGCTCGATCGACGAGCTGTCGCTCCTCGCGGGGGTATCTCCGTTTCAAGAGGATGGCGGCCCGCTGTTCTGGTACGTCGAGAAGCTCCCTGTCCTCGCGGAGTCGCTGCTTCACCCGGAGGATCCGCCCGATCTATCGAGCTTCTGGGCCCTCCGCGGCCAGTACCTGAGCCTCTTCGACGCCGTGATGGCCGAGCACGATCTGGACGCCCTCGCGTTCCCTCAGACCTACGAGGTGATTCCGGAGCTCTTCAGCGCGGACACCTACGCGGCGACCACGGAATCGGCGATCAACATCGCCGGTTTGCCCGGGGTGGTCGTGCCTGCTGGCCAGTACGAAAACGGGGCCCCCTTCGGCTTGATCTTCGTCGGCCCCCTCTGGAGCGAGCCCCGCCTGCTGGGGTATGCCTACGACTACGAGCAGGCGACCCGGCACCGGGTCGAGGCCGAGCTGACGCCGTAGCCGTCCTTCATCGGTCGGATCCCTGTTCCCTCGTGGTGCGCGTACGCCGTCGCCATGGGACGCCACTCGGCGTCAGGCACCGCGAACCCCGTGTCCTTCATCTGAAGGGGTCCGAAGATCCTCTCCTGGAAGAACACGTCGAGAGGCTGCCCGGAGGCGACCTCGATGACGCGCCCCGATGGCTCACTCGGTCGCGATGACCACGCGGCGGATAGTTACACGCACGACTGGCGTAGATCTCCCCGCGGCTGCGGCCGACATGCTCTCTGCGCCACCCGGCGGGATGAGCTCACGCAGGATGAAGGTCACCTTCGGTGAAACGTCCGCCCACACGCCGCGCTCGGCCATCGTGCGCACGTGGGCCGTGATGTCGAAGGCTTCGTCGATGGTGGCCGGCCCGTGCAGGTGCCCGTGGCCGCGCACGACGAGGAACCCGATGTTGCCCACGTAGAAATGGCTCTGGTAGTCCGGCGGCGTCCCTTCAGGGAGGTTCAGGTAAACCTCATAGGAGACGCCTGGGTTCCGCTCGAACGCGATGTCCTCGAGGCTCAGGACGATCTGCGTCTCGACGAGCCCTTTCGTCGCGATGGTCCTGAGGACGGCGGCGTCGTCGGGCGACATCTCGACCAGCACCGAGACCGGCTCGGCCCCGAGCACGATCGGCGCTCGGCTGGTCCCGCGGACATTCGCGGCGAGCTCCGGGCTCCTGGCAGCAGCGCTGCTCTCTGCAGCGAGGCGAACCGTCGCGAGCGGCGGCGGATCATCGTCATAGCGGTAGCCTAGCTGGAGGACCGTGTCGGTGATCTCTTCGCCCGTCATCCGCACGAGGCTGCCGTTCTCGTCGACGAAATCGAAGCTGAGGCGCCACCAGGCCTCCTCGTCCTCCGAGCGCCCTGGGTAGCCGCGCCCTCCGCCCTGGTCGAGCCAGCGCTTCCACAATCGGTCGATGTTCGCGTGGTGCAGCCAGAAGATGGGATCTTGCGCGGCCGTGTCCGTGTAGCTCATCCAGCCATCCTGACCGCCCACCATGCCGTGGACGACGTTGTGCGGCTGCCGCTCGAGCTCCCCGGCGCGAGCTCCGCCTTGCCCGGGTTGCCGGAGCGCCCCCCCACCGAAGCTCACACGCGCCCCGGGCCGAGCGCTGAAGTTGGTCAAACGGAAGGCCGACGAAAACGTGACCGCAGACGGCGGGAGAAGGGCTCCCTGGTTGATGCCCGCCGCGCGCTCCCCGACGTAGAGAGGGTTGGACGCATCCCCGGGCTTTCGAAATGCGGCCGGTATCGCGCGATTGCCGGCGGCGGAGTAGTTCCAGTACGGGAGCGCAAAGCCCGGATCTCCGGAGGCGGACCTCAGGATCCGCTCGAATCGGGAGAGATACATGCGGTGCCAGGAGAGAAAGAAGAAGCTGCTGTGCTGGCACGCGTTCCATCCGGGGAGCGGATTTCCACCGTCTGGCGACCCGTGAATCCCGGCCTGGTAGACCCAGCCGGTCGGATCGCGGCGGTCGACCCGAGATCGGCGCTGCATCTCGGCGATCCCCCGCCTGAGCGCCTCGATCTCCGGGCCTTCCGGGGAAAGGCTGTAGACGTCGCGACGTAGGAACCCGCTCGAAGCCGCACTCGCGAAGCCCTTGACCTCCATGACGCCCCCCTTTACAGCCCCGCTCCGCGGTCGAGCCCGGAACCTGCGAGCTCGCGAGCGCGGCGCGTCTTCCGGCCGCTGCGCTTCGCTCGTGAGAAACGTAAAGAGAGCAGCGCTGAGCGGCAATCGTCCCGGGCGGGTCAGGGCCGCGCGGCGTCCGGCGCACGATCTCGCGGCCCGCCTGGACGACCTGTGTAAGCTGGAGCAGCCCCTCGAACCGTGCGCCGGCGGTGCAGACGCAGGTCTTGACGAGGCAGCCGCGCGCGCCTTGCATGGCCGCATGCTCCGAACGATCGCCAAAGACGTGTGGGCCTACGAGCGTGACTTCCGGATGCCGGTCGGGTATCTGCCGGCGCGCGCGACCGTCGTGCGGCGGGCCGACGGCGGGATCGTGCTCCACTCGCCGCTCGCGTTCGACGACGCCACGGCCCGGGAGATCGACGCCCTCGGCGAGGTGCGCGCCATCGTCGCCCCGAGCCGCCTCCACCACCTCTTCGTCAAGGCCGCGACCGAGCGCTGGCCGCGCGCGAGCGTGCTCGGGGCGCCCGGGCTCGAGAAGAAGCTGTCGGGCGTCCCCTTCGCCCCGCTGCCCCGGTCCGGCGTGGCGCCGGAGCTCGGCGACGACCTCGCGGTGCGCCTCGTGGAGGGCGTGCCGTACATCGGTGAGCACGTGTTCCTGCACGCGCGCTCGCGGACGCTCATCGTGACGGATCTCCTCTTCAACGTGCACGAGGT
Organism: Sorangium sp. So ce385; assembly: GCF_051474135.1. Classification (NCBI taxonomy): domain Bacteria; kingdom Pseudomonadati; phylum Myxococcota; order Polyangiales; family Polyangiaceae; genus Sorangium; species Sorangium sp. So ce385. The sequence goes on from NZ_CP150337.1 coordinate 6,576,888, forward strand.
CCGGAGCTTCGGCATGAAGGTCTTCCTCTGGCTCGGCGGCGCGTGGAAGAAGACCGCGGCGGACCACGTGTGGCGCGTGCTCGTGAGGGACCGCGCCGCGGCCGCGCGGAGCGTCGCCGACGTGCTCGCCTGGGACTTCGAGCGCGTCGTCGTCGCCCACGGCGATATCATCGAAGGCGACGCCAAGGACCGGGCGCGCAGGGCGCTCGCCTGGATGGCCGGCGGGGCTGCCCCGCTCCCGTCGGCGAGGTGAGGCCCGCGGGCGCGCTCGGCGCTGCTGGCCGTCCGCTGGACGGGGAATTGATGAATCGATGAATGGAAGGGGGGGGTCGATGCAGCGGCGGCGGGCTGGGCCCTGCCGGACGAGCCGCCGGGCGGCGGCCGTCCGACAGAGCCTGGCGCTGCGTCAGTTGGAGCGGGTCGGCGCGTACTTGTAGAAGTTCTGCGCCCACTCGATGGTCCAGATCGTCGGCTCCACGTACACGTTCTTGTCCGCGCCGAGGACCATCTCGCTCTTGATCTTCGCCATCGCCGCGAGGAAGACGCGGCGGTCGTCCTCCATGCGCGACCGCATGACGCTCGAGGGCGGGTACAGCTCCTTGACCTGCGACACGACCGCCGCGTCGTTGATCCACCCGTCGACCCCGTGCTCGCCCTTCGGCAGGCGCTCGCCGCCGGCGTCCAGCCAGTCGCGCAGATCGTTGTTGCCGCGGTTCATGCCGTCCGCGTGGCAGCCGATGCAGGAGCTGCCGGTGTTCAGGCGGCGGTCCTGGGTGGCGAAGCCCACCGTGCTGTTGATCTGCGCGTCCGACGCGTTCCGCTGAATGCGCGGATCACGCACGATGTTGACGAAGGCGTCCACGCGGCGCTGGTTGAAGCCGCCCCACAGCGAGTACCCCTGCAGGCCGTTCGGCAGATCCCAGATGACCTCCTCCGCCGACTGCTGCAGCCCGTCGGTCCCAGTGTAGTAGCGGCAGTTCACGTAGCCGCCGCCCGCGTAGCTCGGCTGCCCATCGCACCCCGGCGGCTCGGTGCCCTGCGGCTGAGCCAGGGTCGCGATGAAGCTCCAGTTGTTCGCCGAGCCGCCGATGCCCGTCCCGCTGATGAACTTCGGGATCGGATGCGCCCAGAAGGGGAACCGGATCTGGCCCGTCTCCCACGCCTGCTCGATCGTGTTCACGCCGCCGTCGAGCTGCCCGGTGAAGACGTCCCAGGTCTTCCAGTAGTACCCGCCGCGCCGCGTCTTGGCCCTGAAGTACATGCGGGAGTCGACCGTGATGGCCTGCTTCGTGAGCATGTACTCGTACGACTTCATCCCCTGGTCCTTGATGACGCCGAGCTCGGTCTCGAGGTCGTGCGCATACCAGGGGATCGCCATGATCGCGTTGTAGACGTCCGGACGGGTCAGCGTGTAGACGAGCTGGCTCGCCTCGATGTAATCCGTCTTGAAGCCGTCGACGTAGGGCGGCAGCACGCCGCCGTCCGTCGCGCCCTCGACGTTGCCGGCGAGGACGCGCCCCCAGACCAGCCGCGCGAAGCTCGGATCCACCTGGACGTCCGACGTGAACCGGTACTTCTCCCGGAAGGTGACGTCGGAGCCGACCGGCTCGCCCAGGTAGTTGACGCTGGTCCTCCCGAAGAAGACGTCGTCGTCCGACCCGCCGAAGTGGAGCTTCGTGACGCCCTTGTTGTAGCCCCAGTAGCTGCGGGTATCGAAGCGGTAGACGACGCCCTTCCCGTTGATGTCGACCGGGTTCACGATCCGGGGAGCCCAGCGCGCCGTCGAGTTCAGCGCCTTCGACAGGCCGACGCGGGCCACGTTCATCTCCTCCGCCGTGGCGCCCTTGTTGTGGATCTCGTGCAGCGAGGCGTACTTGATGAACTCCGCGTCCGCGGCGGGGATGGTGGCCTTGTCCGTCGCGATCCACGACTTGACCTGGGCCTCGGTGACCTGCTCGCCGGCCGCGACGGGGCGCGGGGTCGTCGGCAGGCTCGGCGCGACGGCGTTGGCCCACGCCGTGACGGCGGAGAGCATCTGCGTGTTCGCGTCCCTGCAGCTCGATCCGAAGCAGTTGTGCCGGTCGATGCCCATCCGGACGACGAGCTTGGAGTCCGCCGGCTTCTTGAAGTTCACGCGCGTGAGCGCGTACTCGTGGGCCAGCGCCGGATCGACGTCGGAGTGGAGGGGCGCCTGGGCCTTGCCCGTCGAGCTGTGGCAGCCCGAGCAGTTGGTCTGCAGCAGCGGATAGACCGTCGTCTTGAAGGCTTCCAGCGACGCGGCCATGTTGAAGTTCATCTCTTTCGGGATGCAGACGGGCTCGACGTTGAGGCCGCCCTTGCCGTTCGGGAGCTGGCTGTAGCCGAGCCCGCAGCCGGACGCCGGGGCGACGCCGACGTCGCCCGATCCGCCGGTGCCGCCGCCGCCGGTCCCCCCGGCACCCCCGGAGCCGCCCGCGCCCCCAGCGCCGCCCGCGCCCCCAGCTCCGCCCGCCCCGCCGGTCCCGGTGGTCGTCGAGCTCGACGACGTCGTCAAGCTCGACGAGCTCGAGGAACTCGACGACGTCGAGGAGCTCGACGAGCCCCCCACAGCCTTGAGCGAGAACTTCTGGTTGTCTCCGTTGGCCCAGCTCCACTGGTGGAGGCTGGCGCCATCCGCGGTCGACCGTCCCATGACGTCGAGCACCTTGTTGCTCGCGCGGTTCGTGAACCGCTGGACGGTCGAGGAGACGTCCGCGATAGAAAACTGCTGGCTCGTGGCGTTGCCGCAGCTGGACTGCACGATGGTGGCGCCGTTCGAGGTCGACGAGCCGTTGACCCCGAGGCAGAGGCCGCTCTTCACGTTGCGCAGCCGGTAGTAGTTGCTCCCCGCAGACTCCACCCGAAACTGCTGGCTCGTGTCGCCGCTGCGGCAGGAGGCGATCTGCGCGGCCGCCGAGCTCGCCGTGCTCCCGCCGCGGATCTCGACGCACTTGTTGCTCTGCACGCCGACCATCGTGTAGACCGCGCTCGGGTCGATCGTGAGGCCCTCGTCGAGCACGCCGCCTTCCTCGTCCTCGTAGTCCTCCGCCAGGCCGACGCAGGACACGGCGAGAAGGCCCGTCGCGGCGGCAAGCAAGAGTTGCCTGGATGCGAATCTCATGTGATTCTCCTCATTATGTTAACCAGGTAAAAAGCCGATCTCTCTACAGCTCGACGCTGCCCTTCGTTGATCGGGTGCGCTCGCCGCGCGGTGAAGGCTGCCGAGGTACCGCCGCGGTCGCCCTCCGGTGAATCTCGCTCTCGAGGTCCACGGAGCGAGTGGTCTCGGTCCGTGTTCGGTCAGGCACTGCGACGAGGATAGTTATTGTTTCATGTTGGCTAGCCCGTCAAGGCGAACCTGCATTTCGCGGTGTTTTGCGAGCCGACGTGACTATTCCGAAGTCACAACAACCGCGGTTTTTAGGTGATGTTGGGTAGCGCAATATCCGACATCAACCGGAGCTCAGACGAGCTCTACTGCCCGTGAGATTGAACTGCTTAAGCCTCGTTCGAAATGAGAACGTTAACTCGGTCAAATGGATCCGCCGGCGACCAGGTCATCGCGTGCCCCCAGCGGCTCCAGAAATCCAGGCTGGTCGGTCCTCGGACGCGGTGACTGGACGGCGAGGATACGAGCCAACCGAGGACGGCCGAGGCGATCAGGACGTCAGGAAGAGAATTTTTACGCGGCGGCGCCAGGACGCGCAGAGCACCGCGAGATAGGAAATTTCAGGATTCGCTGGCGTTCTCGCGCCCTACGGCACCCTCGACGGATTGATCCAGGCCCCTGCGCCAGAGGCCGCCGAGCGCCGCGCCGACACCTCACATGGGCAGATCGAGGAACGACTCGCCAGTACCCATGATCGCCGCGCCGACAAGGCAGATGGCGGGCTTATCGACTCCGCGCGCCGAGGACGATGATGGCCGTGCCCGCAATGGTCATGGCGCCGCCGAGGACGTCCCAGCGCGTCGGCCGCTGCCCTTCGATCAACCAGAGCCAGAACAGCGAAACCGCCACGTAGATGCCGCCGTACGCCGCATAGGTGCGGCCGGCTCCGGTCGGATGAAGGGTGAGGAGCCAGGCGAACGCGGCGAGGCTCGCCGACGCCGGCAAGAGCAGGAGCGCGGACTTCCCCCGCTGGAGCCAGAGATAGGGCAAGTAGCAGCCGACGATCTCGGCGAGCGCCGTGATGATGAACAATCCGCCGGCTCGCAGGAGGGTCACGCCCGAGCGCCCTTCTCTGCCAGATCTCCCGGGCTCATGCGCTCGAATCACCACGATCCGTCGCCGACGTCAAGATCACGCGCGTGTCGCTCCGGAGGATGCGTTGACCGGCGCACGCGAAGCGCCGCGCGGCTCAACGCATGTTGCCGACTGGACTGTCGTGGACCCCGATGGGGCGCTCCGGATACCGAGGAGCAAGAAGGCCGAGCGGATGGCTCGGGCCGGTGTCCCATCGCGCTCGTGCCTGGAGCAGCGCGCCGCGCCCGCCCTCGCGGCATCGGCGTTCGCGCGGCCGGCCGGAGGTTCGTGCTCGCACGCCTCAGGGCACATGGTAGGCTCTCCACCGATCGTGACCCGGCGGCGAAGGCGAAACTCTGGATCCAGGTGGACGCGGCGGCTGGTCCGGCTGCTCTCCATCCTGGTGCTCGCCTTGTTCGTAAGCCAGATCACCGTAGCCTACGCCTTCGTCGCCGCCGACGATTGCGGCGAGTCCTGCCCCGACGATGAAGACCAGGGGGACTGCCCTTGTCCCCTGGATTGCTCCTCGGGGTGCTGCGCGGCGAGGGTCCCGGCGATCCCGCCCTCGCCCAGCGTTCCGGTTTTGCTCGCGCCCTCGCCCGCCGAGCTGCTTCTCCTCGCGCCCGAGCGCGCGCCCCCGTCGCCGGAGGCGCGCGAGGTGCTCCACGTCCCAAAGCGCCTCGCCTAGCAGGCGCTGCTGGCCGCGCCGCGGCCCGAACCGTCGATCGCGCTCCGGCGGGCTCCGCAGGAGGAGCCCTGTCCGGCCCCGGCGATCGCGGCGTGGTTCAGCGTTCTGCCAGGTCCGCGCGGAGGACGCGATCGCGACCCGCCGTGGCGCGCCCGCGGGAGCGCCCGTTCAACGCTGCTCTCTACCCAGCGCGGGGATCGCGCTCGCGGGCAGGGTTGGCGGCGGCGCTGGCGCGCGGGAGCAACGGCATGCGCAAGATCCGTCCGTCACCCGACGTTGCGAACAGCTAGGAGAACAGGCCCATGAAGTTTCGTTTCATCTCGATCGTGCTCTGCGTCCTCGCCCTCGGTGCTGCGTCGTGCTCGAAGGAGGCGCCGAGCCAAGACAAGGCCGCGCCCGACCAGACGCAGGCGAAGGCGGCGCACGCGCCGCATGCGCCGGCCGACGTGAAGCCCGGCTCCCACGAGGACTGGTGCGGAGAGCACGAGGTGCCCGAGTCGCAGTGCACCCGCTGCAACCCGGACCTGATCCCGGCCTTCAAGGCCACGGGCGACTGGTGCGCGGAGCACGGGCTGCCCGAGTCGCAGTGCCTCAAGTGCAACCCCGACCTGAAGATCGTCAGGCCGCCGAAGGGGAGCTGACATGCCCGGCCGCGTTCACGTCGTGGTGCTCCTGGCGCTCGCGGTCCTCTCCGGGTGCGGGGCCAAAGGGACCGACAACGCCGCGCCGGAGAAGGCCGAGGCGAAGCCCAGAGCCGCGTCGGCCGTCGAGGGCGCCATGTGCAAGGAGCACGGGGTGCTGGAAGCGCTCTGCACGAAGTGCAATCCGAAGCTCGCCCCGGTCTTCCAGGCGAAGGGGGACTGGTGCAAAGAGCACGAGCTCCCGGAGTCCATCTGCCCCGTCTGCCACCCCGAGCGCGGCGGCAAGCCGGCGGCCGACGTGGCGAGCGACGGCGCGCCGGCGGACGGGACCAAGGTCAAGTTCAAGACCAAGGACACGGCGCGGCTCGCCGGCATCCTCACCCAGAAAGCGGTCGAGCGGCAGGGCGGCGGCGGGATCCCCGTGACCGCCAGGATCGTCTACGACGCGCTCAAGGTGGCGGAGATCAACGCCCGCGCCGCGGGGGTGGTCCGGCAGCTTCACGTGGACGTGGGGGCGGAGGTCGAGAAGGGCGCGCCGCTCGCGATCATCGACAGCGCCAACGTGGGGGCGGATCGATCGCGGCTCGCCAGCGCGCTGTCGCGCCTCAAGATCGCCGAGGAGAACCTGCAGCGCGAGGAGCAGCTCGAAAAGGAGGGGATCTCGTCGCGCAAGAGCGTCCTCGCCGCGCAGCAGGAGCTCGACGCCGCCCGCGCCGAGCGCGCCTCGCTCGCGGCCTCCCTGGCCGTCGTGGGCGCGAGCGCGGGCGGGACCGGGGGCTACACGCTCACGACCCCGCTCGCCGGCATCGTGACCCAGCGCAAGGCCACCGTGGGCCGGCTCGTCGGCGTCGAGGAGACCCTGTTCGAGGTGGTCGACGTGTCGAGCATGTGGGCCGAGCTCGACGTGCCGGAGACCGATCTCCCGGCCGTGTCGCTGAAGCAGCCGGTGGTCATCGAGGTCGACGGCCTCGAGGGGCGCGAGCTCAAGGGGGAGATCACGTACGTGGCGCCGGCCATCGATCCGGCGACGCGCACGGCCAAGGCGCGGGTCCCGCTCGCGAACCCGGGCGGCGCGCTGCGGGCCAACATGTTCGGCCGGGCGCGCATCCTCGCCCCGGCACGCGCCGCGGTCATGGTGCCCCGCGCCGCCGTCCAGCGCGCGAAGACGGTGAAGCTCGTGTTCGTCCGGCTCGCGGAGGACCAGTTCGAGGCGCGTCGGGTCGAGATCGGGGCGACCGAGGGCGACCTCGTCGAGGTGACGAAGGGCGTGCGCCCGGGCGAGGAGGTCGCGACCGAGGGGAGCTTCCTGCTCAAGACCGAGACCCTCAAGGAGAGCATCGGCGCCGGCTGTTGCGGCGAGGACTGAGGCGCGGCCATGCTGAACGCCGTCATCACGTGGTCGCTCCGCCACCGGCTCCTCGTGATCCTGGCCTCGATCGGCCTCTCCCTGGCGGGCGTCCTCGCGCTCCGCCGCCTGCCGATCGACGCCTTCCCGGACACGACGCCGGTGCAGGTGCAGATCAACACCGTCGCCCCTGCCCTCTCGCCCGTCGAGATCGAGCGCCAGATCACGGCGCCCGTCGAGCAGGCGATCTCGGGGCTGCCCAGGCTCGAGGAGGTCCGCTCGCTCTCCCGCTTCGGCCTCTCGCAGGTCACGGCCCGCTTCGAGGACGACACGGACATCTACCTGGCCCGTCAGGTCGTCCTGGAGCGGCTCCAGACCGTGACGCTGCCGCCGGGCATCGAGCGCCCGGAGCTCGGCCCGGTCGCCACCGGGCTCGGCGAGGTGTTCCACTACGTGGTCACGGGCAAGGGCAAATCGCTGAGCGAGCTGCGCACGGTCCACGACTGGGTCATCGCGCCGCAGCTCCGCTCGGTGCGCGGCGTGGCCGAGGTCAACGCCTGGGGCGGCGACGAGCGCCAGATCCAGGTCCTCGTCGACCCGGCGGAGCTCACGGCGCGGGGGCTCTCGCTCCACGACCTCTCCGAAGCGCTGGAGCGCAACAACGCCAACGTGGGTGGGGGCACCCTGGACCAGGCCGGCGAGTCCAGCCTCATCCAGGGCATCGGCATCGCGACGCGGGTGAGCGACATCGAGGACATCGTGGTCGCCGCCAAGGGCGGGGCCCCCATCCGGGTCCGCGACGTGGCCCGGGTCGTCGAGGGGCGCGAGATCCGGCGGGGCGCGGTCACCGCGGACGGCCAGGGGGAAGTCGTGCTCGGCCTCGGCTTCATGCTGATGGGCGAGAACAGCCACGACGTCACGACGCGGCTCAAGGCGCGCCTCGCGGAGGTCGAGAAGAGCCTGCCGGAAGGCGTCGACGTCGCCGTCGTCTACGACCGCACCGAGCTCATCGACGAGGTGCTCGGCACCGTGGAGAAGAACCTGCTCGAGGGCGCGCTCCTCGTGGCCGCGGTGCTCTTCGCCTTCCTCGGCAACCTCCGCGCGGGGCTGATCGTGGCCTCGGCCATCCCCCTGTCGATGCTCTTCGCGTTCGATCTGATGCTGCGCGCCGGCGTGGCGGGGAGCCTGATGAGCCTCGGCGCGATCGACTTCGGCCTCGTCGTCGACAGCTCGGTGATCATGGTCGAGAACTCGGTCCGGCGGCTGTCGGAGGACGCGAGCGACCGGAGCGCGACGGACGTCGTGCGCGACGCGTCGATCGAGGTGCGCAAGCCGACGATGTTCGGCGAGCTCATCATCATGATCGTCTACCTGCCGATCCTCGCGCTCGAGGGGGCGGAGGGGAAGCTGTTCCGGCCGATGGCGCTCACCGTCATCTTCGCGCTCGTCGGCTCGATGATCCTGTCGCTCACGCTGATGCCGGTGCTCGCGAGCCTGCTCCTGCCGCGCCGCGCGAAGGAGCGCGAGAACGCGCTCGTGCGCCTCCTCAAGCGGGCCTACCGGCCGGCGCTGCAGCTCGCGCTGAGGTGGCGCTGGGCGGTGCTCGCCGGCGCCGTGCTGCTCCTCGGCAACGCGGTCTTCCTCGCGACCCGGCTCGGCGCCGAGTTCGTGCCGCGGCTCCGCGAGGGCACCATCGTCGCCAACACCGTGCGGCTCTCGGGGGTCTCGGCGGGCGAGTCGATCCGCTACGGCACCCAGCTCGAGCGGGTCCTGCTCGAGAGGTTCCCGGACGAGATCGAGCGCGTCTGGACCCGCACCGGCACCGCCGAGGTGGCGACGGACCCGATGGGGCTCGAGCTGTCCGACATGTTCATCACGCTGAAGCCGCGAGCAGCCTGGAAGCGCGCCGCGACGCAGGACGAACTGGTCCAGGCGATGGAGTCGGAGCTCGCGGGGATGCCGGGCATGGGCGTCATCTACACGCAGCCGATCGAGATGCGGGTCAACGAGATGGTCGCCGGGATCCGGGCCGATCTGGGGGTGAAGCTGTTCGGCGACGACTTCGACACGCTGAAGCAGAAGGCGCGCGAGATCGAGGCCGTCCTCAAGCAGATCCCTGGCGCGGCCGACGTGGTGACCGAGCAGGTCACAGGGCAGCCCGTGCTCGAGATCGAGGTCGACCGCGCGGCCATCGCCCGGCACGGCATCGCGGCCGCCGACGTGCTGGATGTCGTCGAGGCGCTCGGCGCGCGCGAGGTGGGGCAGCTCCAGGAGGGCGAGCGCCGCTTCCCCGTGACGCTGCGCATCGACGATCGCTACCGGCAGGACCCCGCCTCGATCGGCCGCATCCTGGTCACCGCGGCCGGCGGCGAGCGCATCCCGCTCGCGCGGCTCGCGAAGATCCGCACGGCCGAGGGGCCGACCGCGATCAACCGCGAGTGGGCGAAGCGCCGGATCGTCGTGCAGGCGAACGTCCGGGGCCGCGACGTGGGCACCTATGTGGAGGAGGCGCGCGCGCGGCTCGATCGGGAGGTCGAGCTGCCGCCCGGCTACTACGTCCGCTTCGGCGGGCAGTTCGAGCACCTCGAGCGGGCGCAGGCGCGCCTGCTCGTCGTCGTGCCCGTCGCCCTGGGGCTGATCCTGCTCCTGCTCTACTTCACGTACGGGCGGCTCCTCGACGCGATCCGCGTCTTCACGGGCGTCCCGTTCGCCGCGATCGGCGGCGTCGTCGCGCTCTGGCTCGGCGGCCTGCCCTTCAGCATCTCCGCGGGCGTCGGGTTCGTGGCGCTGTCGGGCGTCGCGGTGCTCGGCGACATGGTGCTCGTCTCCACCATCCGGCAGCTCACCGCGGCCGGCATGCCGGTGCGGGCGGCCATCGAGCTCGCGGCCGAGCGGCGCCTCCGTCCGGTCCTGATGACGGCGCTCGTCGCGTCGCTCGGCTTCGTGCCGATGGCGCTGAACACGGGCGTCGGCGCCGAGGTCCAGCGCCCTCTGGCGACGGTCGTGATCGGCGGCGTGATCTCCTCCACGCTGCTCACGCTGCTCGTCCTCCCGGTGCTCTACAGCGTCGTGGGCACCGCGCGCGAGGGCGCGGCGGCCGCCCCGGACCCTTCCGCCGCGCCGGGCGCCGCCGGCCCCGCGCCGCGCGCCGCGGCGGCCCTGCCGCCGGCCGCGGAGTAGACCGATGGGCGCGCACCCGCACCTCCGCGCTGCCTCCCGCGCCGCCGGCGTCCTGATGCTCCTCCAGGCGCTCGCGGTGGGCCTTTACTGGGCGGTGGAGCACCGCCGCGACGCGGGGCGGCCGGGGCGCCCCTTCGCGCACGAGCCGCTCTCCGGGGCCGAGCTGGCGCCGGACGAGGTCCTGACGCGGCCGGACGGGAGCGAGCTTCGCCTGAGCGCGCTGCGCGGCCGGGCCGTGCTGCTCCACGTCTGGGCCACGTGGTGCGGTCCGTGCCGCGCCGAGCTCCCTGCCCTGCTCGATCTCGGCCGGGAGCTCCGGCGGCGCGGGGACGTCGAGCTCGTCGCCGTGAGCGTCGACGAGAGCTGGGAGGTCGTGCGCGCCTTCTTCGACGGCGAGGTGCCGCCCGAGGTCGTGCGGGCCGGCTCGCCCGCGCTCGGGCGGCGGCTCGGGGTCTCGACGCTGCCCGACACGTTCCTCGTGCGCCCGGACGGCACGCTGGCGCTCCGGTTCACGGGCGCGCGCGACTGGAGGGCGCCCGAAGCGCGGCTGCTCGTGGCCGGGCAGGCGGGGACGGGGAAATGGGGGAACTGAACGACGCCTGGATCCGTAAGCCCGAGCCGCGTTGAGAAGATGCGCCGCGGACCTTGCTGCGGTGTACATCCTCCGGCAGGCTGGAGGCATGGCGTCCCTGGCCTTCTCGATGCCGGTGGAGATCGTCGACCCGGACGTCGTCGCTCCTCCGGGCGATCTGGACAGCAACGAGCCGCCCATGGAGAGCTATGTGCACCTCATCCAGATGCTCCTGCTGCTCGAGAGCCTGGAGCTCTTCTGGAAGGAGCGGACGGATTTCTTCGCGGCCGGCAACCTGACGATCTACTTCAGCCCTCGCCAGCTCAAGTCCGAGCACTTCCGGGGTCCCGATTTCTTCGTCGTGCTCGGCACCGAGCGGAGGCCGCGCAAGAGCTGGGTCGTCTGGGAGGAGGACGGCCGGTATCCGAACGTGATCGTGGAGGTGCTCTCGGACAGCACCGAGAGCATCGATCGCGGCCTCAAGAAGCAGACGTACCAGGACGTCTTCCGGACGCCGGACTACTTCTGGTTCCATCCGGAGACGCTCGAGCTCTCGGGCTTCCATCTCGTCGATGGGCAGTACGAGCCGCTCTCTCCCGACGCCTCGGGCCGCCTCTGGAGCGCGCAGCTCGAGCTGTTCCTGGGCGTCGCGGAGGGACAGCTCCGCTTCTTCACCCGCGAGGGCGAGCTCGTGCCGGCCGGCAAGGAGCTCGCCCAGCGGGCCGAGTCCGCCGAGCAGCGGGCCGAGTCCGCCGAGCGGCGGGCGGCGCGGCTGGCGGAGAAGCTCAGGGAGCTCGGCGTCGATCCCGACACGTTGAAGTAACCAGCGCGGCCCGCGCGCTCCCCAGCGCGCGGCGCGCGCCGTCGCGTCGCCTGCTCGCCCCGATCCTGGTAGAACGCCGGCCGGAGCGGGCTCGCTTTCCGGGCCGCTCTCCGCGCTCGTCATCTCGTCGCTCGGGAGGGCCCATGTCCGACATGCTCGTCAACCTGCTCAAGCTGCCGCCGCTCGAACCGTCACTCGAGGCGATGCGCCGAGCCTCCGTGGTCGTCCGGCGGGCGGCGCCTTACGAGATCACGCGCGTCCGGCAGTTCGTCAAGCAACACTTCACGACGTACTGGGCCGATGAGATCAGCGTCGGTTACGCGAACAAGCCCGTCAGCGTCTATCTCGCCATCCGCGGCGGCGAGGTGATCGGCTTCTCCGCCTACGAGTGCACCCGCCGCGGCTTCTTCGGCCCGACCGGGGTCGCCGACAGCGAGCGCGGCCAGGGGGTCGGCAAGGCGCTGCTCCTCGCCTCGCTGCACGGCCTCGCGCAGATGGGCTATGCGTACGGCATCATCGGCGGCGTCGGGCCCGCCGAGTTCTACGCGCGCACGGTCGGCGCGACGCTCATCCCCGACTCCACCCCCGGGGTCTACGCCGATCCGCTGATCGACCCTGCCCCGCCCCGCGGCGCGGAGCCGCCGCGCTGACGCCCGTTCCTCACCACGGAGGCCACGATGAAGCTGTATTTCAGCCCCGGCACGTGCTCGCTGTCTCCCCACATCGCGCTGCGCGAGGCTGGCCTGGAGTTCGACCTCGAGCGCGTCCACCTCGGCACGAAGAAGACGAGATCGGGCGCCGACTTCACCCTGATCAACCCCAAGGGCTACGTCCCCGCGCTCGAGATCGAGAGCGGCGAGGTGCTCACCGAGGGGCCGGCGATCGTCCAGTACATCGCCGATCGGAGGCCCGAATCCGGGCTCGCGCCGCCTGCGGGCACCCTCGGTCGCTACCGGCTCCAGGAGTGGCTCAACTTCATCGGCACCGAGCTGCACAAGCAGTTCGCGCCCCTCTTCAAGCCGAGGGCGCCGGAGGAGCAGAAGAGCGCTGCGCGCGCCTACCTGGGCCAGCGCTTCGGTTACGTGGCGCAGCGGCTCGACGGCGCCACGTACCTCCTCGGCGAGCAGTTCACGGTGGCGGACGGCTACCTCTATACCGTGCTCACCTGGACGAGGTTCGCCGCCGTCGATCTCGGCGGCTGGCCCGTCCTCGGCCAGTACAAGGACCGCGTCGGCGCCCGCCCCGCCGTGCAGGCCGCCATCGCGGCCGAGAAGGGCAAGTAGCGCGTCGCTCGCGGACCGGCTCCCTCAACCGACCGCGATCACGAGCTTGCCGACGTGCTCGCCCCGCCGCAGCGCCTCCATCGCCTCCCGCGCGGCCTCGAACGGGTAGACGCGGTGGATCACCGGCCGGATGCGGTGGTGCGCCACGGCCCGCACGAGGTCCTCGAACATGTCGCGGCTGCCCACGCTGATGGCCTGGATGCGGGCGCGCCGCAGCAGCATCGGGACCACGTCGAGCTCCGCGGAGGCGCCCGCGAGCAGGCCGACGAGGCTCACCTGGCCGCCGGGGCGCAGCGCGCGCACCGATCGCCGCAGGTCGCCGCCCGCCATGTCGACGACGAGGTCGACGCCGACGCCGCCCGTCAGCTCGAGCGCGCGCGCGTCCCAGTCGGGCGTCGAGCGGTAGTTGATGAGGTCGGTCGCGCCCAGCTCGCGCGCCCGCGCGAGCTTCTCGTCGCTGCTCGACGTGACGATCACCCGCGCGCCGGACGCGCGCGCCAGCTGGATCGCGAACACGGCGACCCCGCCGGTCCCGAGCACGAGGACGGTGTCGCCCGGCCGCGCGGGCGCGTCGACGTGGAGCGCCTGCCACGCGGTCACGCCGGCGATCGGCAGGGTCGAGCCCTCCTCGAAGGTCAGCGCCGGCGGGAGCACGACCAGCCCATCCTCGTCGAGCACGACCTGCTCGGCGAGCACCCCGCCCCGCGGATAACCGAGGCTCGACTCGAGGGTCGTCCTGAACGTGGGCCGCCCGCCGAGCCACTTCTGCTGAAACAGGGTGGCGACGCGATCCCCGACGCGCAGCCGGTGCGCGTCCTCGCCGACGGCGACCACCTCGCCCGCGCCGTCGGAGAGCGGCACGAGCGGCGTCGAGAGGGATCTATCGAACTGGCCGTCGATCACCATCAGATCCCGATAATTGAGCGACGCCGCCCGGATCCGGACGACGACCTGGCCGCGCTTCGGCGCCGGGACGGGCAGCTCGACCGGCCGCAGGTGCTCGGTCCCGAACCCACCCTCCAAGACCCATGCTCTCATTCGCCTGTTCATCGCGCGCTCCTCTGCTCGAAAGCCCATCGAATGCGCCGCCGCGGCGCGGAGAGCGCCGCGGCGGAACAGCGGTGTTCCCGGCGCCCTCGCCGCCCGCGGCCGTGCTCCGGCCGGCGCGCGGCTCCGTCGAGCGCCTGAGCGGAGGTTAATTCATTCCACTCTGTGCGTTAGAGGCATCGGTGACACTTGTCTCGTTCCAGAGTAGAACGAATCGCCGTGGACACGCTGACGAGCATCGAGTTCTTCGTGACGACGGTACAGGCGGGCAGCTTCGCCGCCGGGGCCAAGCGCCTCGGCGTCACGGCCTCCGCGGTCAGCCGCCGCATCGCCCGCCTCGAGGACGAGCTCGGCGTCCAGCTGCTCGCGCGCACCACGAGGTCGCTCCGGCTGACCGAGGACGGCGCCGCGTTCCTCGATCGGGGCGCGCGCATCGTCGAGGAGTACCGGGCCGCGACCGAGACGCTCAAGGGCGCGCGCACGGCCCCCGCGGGCGCGCTGCGCGTCGACGCGGCGGTCGTGCTGGGGCGGACGCTCCTCGGGCCGAAGATCCCGGACTTCCTCCGCCGCTACCCGCGCATCCGGCTCGAGCTGACGCTGCGCGACCAGTACATCGACCCGGTGGCGGAGGGGGTCGACGTCACGCTGCGCATCGGAGAGCTCGGCGACTCGTCGCTCGTCGCGCGGCGCCTCGGTGAGATCCGCACGCTGATCTGCGGCTCGCCCGCGTATTTTCGCCGGCACGGCCGGCCGAAGCGCCTCGAGGACCTCGCGCGCCACGCGTGCCTCGGCTTCCTCCGGGACGGGCGCCCCACGCCCTACCGCTTCGCCGACGGCCGGCTGCCGCCGGCCGCCGCCGTGGAGGCGCGCTTCAACACGAACGACGCCGACCTCCTGCTGCACGGCGCGATCGCCGGGCTCGGGCTCCTCTACTCGTTCGACTTCCACGTCGAGGGCGCGATCGCGCGCGGCGAGCTCGAGGCCGCGCCGCTCCGCGACCCGAGCCTCACGTACCCCGTTCACGCGCTCTACCCGAGGAGCCGGCACCTCCTGCCGCGCGCGCGCGTCTTCGTCGATTTCCTCGTCGAGCTCTTCGAGGCCCGCCGCAAGGAGGCGCCCTCGGGCCGTTGAGCTCGAGCCGCCCCCGAGCCCGCGCCCTGCCGCTCAGGCCGGCGCTTGCGCGCGGCGCAGCCCGATCGCCTGCGCCTCGGCGAAGAGCGCCACGGCGAGCGCCTGCACCGCGACGAACGCATAGCCGAGCGCCGTCGGCTCGAACCCCCCGAGCGCGAGGAGGAGCACGCTGTCGACGACCCAGAGCGCGTTCGTGACGACGACGGCGAGGACCGCCCCGCGGGCCGGCTTCTCCCGCGTGCCGAGCCAGGCCACGAGGGCCGCGAACGGCAAGAGGCTCGCGCCGGCCCAGCGGAACAGCGCCTCGGGCAGGCCGGTGAGGCCGGCGAGCGGCGCCGCGGCCGCGACCATGAGCAGGCCAGTGGCGCCGCTGACGACGGCATCGGCGAGGAGGGCGCGGCGCAGGAAATGAGGAGAGGTCATGAACGACATGGCGAGTTCCTTTCGCTGGGAGTGGTGCTCCGACACGGCATACGATGCGCGGCGCCGGGGTCGGGATCGATTACCTCCCAGGTAATGGGCGTCATTTTCCGGCGTGCTAGGGTCGCTCTCGATGATGAGCGCCCATCCTCCGGTCGGGGGTCTCTTGCGCGAGTGGCGCCAGCGCCGCCGCATGAGCCAGCTGGATCTCGCCTGTCAGGCCGACATCTCGACGCGCCACCTGAGCTTCCTCGAGACCGGCCGCGCGCAGCCGAGCCGCGAGATGGTGATCCACCTGGCGGAGCGCCTCGACGTGCCCCTGCGCGACCGCAACCAGCTCCTCGTGGCCGCGGGGTTCGCGCCGCTCTATCCCGAGCGCAGCCTCGACGATCCCGCGCTCGCGGCGGCGCGCAAGGCGGTCGATCTCGTGCTCGCGGGCCACGAGCCGTATCCGGCGGTCGCCGTCGATCGGCACTGGACCCTCGTCGCCGCGAACGGGGCGCTCGGCCCGCTCCTGGCCGGCGCCGACCCTGCCCTGCTCCGGCCCCCGATCAACGTGCTGCACCTGAGCTTGCACCCCCAGGGCCTCGCGCCGCGCATCGAGAACGCCGCCGAGTGGCGCGCGCACCTCCTTGCCCGCCTGCGCCGCCAGATCGAGGTGAGCGCCGACCCCGTCCTGGTGAAGCTCCTCGAGGATCTCAGCCGCTATCCGCCGCCGCCCGAGGGCTCGCGGCGCTCGGCGCCCGGCCGCGAGGCGAGCCCGGTGGCCATCGCGGTCCCGCTCAGGCTCCGGACCGAGCACGGCGTCCTGAGCTTCCTCAGCACGACGATGGTCTTCGGCACGCCGGTCGACGTCACCCTGTCCGAGCTCGCGGTCGAGTCGTTCTTCCCTGCGGACCAGGCGACCGCGGACGCGCTGCGCGCGCGCTGACGGGCGAGCGAAACTTCGAACCCCCAAGGCGCCGAGGACGCCGAGAAGAAGACGACACCGTGGGGCCCTTGGCGTCTTCTCGGTTCCCTCTTCGCTCGCTCGACGTGATCGGCGCTCTACCGGTGCATGGCGATGTCGTTGCGGGGGAAGGGCTTGATGCGCCGGTTGACCCGCACCGTCGACGGGGCAGGCTTGGCCCGCCCCGGGGTCCGCGCGGGGCGCGCGGCGGGCTTCTTCGCGGCCGGTCGGACCGCCTCGGTCGCCGGCGCGGCGTCGGGCTGGGTCGCCGCGGCGGCGGCCGGGGCGGGCTCCGGGATCTCCGGCGCGCGCAGCTGCCGCTGCGTCTCCACGACGCTGGCGAGGAGCGTCGCCTCGGTCGCGCCGGCCATCGCGGCGCTGCGGGGGGCGACGGCGGCGAGCGCGGCGCCGTCGGCCACGGGCGCGCCGTAGCGGGCGCCGAGGAACACGCCGGCGCCGGCGAGCATCACGCCGAGGGCGGCGGCCGTGGCGAGCCGCACCGAGGGCGGCCTGAGCTTCTTGCGGCTCGCGGTCGTCATCATGACCGTCGTCGTGCGATCGGGGACGTCGGCCTCGCAGGGATCCGTCTCCGCCAGCGCGAACGCCGAGGGCGCCGGCGCGGGGTGGCGACGGGTGACCGCGGTCTCCGGCGCGCTCGGGACGCGCATCGTGATCGGGCTCTCCGCGCCCGTGTCGCCGGTCGTGGCCCACGCCTCGGCGCCGCGCGTGCGCGGCGAGAGCGCCCGCTCCAGCGCGTCGGCCATCTCCTTGGCGGACCCGAAGCGCGCGCTCGGGTCGAGCTGAAGCGCCCTGCGCATCCAGTCGTCGAGGGCGGGGGGCGCCTCGGGCCGGAGCGCGCTCGGCGGCTTGAACTTGGCGGTGTGCACGAGCAGCGTCAGCGCCGCGAGCGAATCCCCGGAGAACGGGGCCTGCCCGGTGATCGCGTGGTAGGCGACGACGCCGAGCGACCAGAGATCCGCGCGGAAATCGAGGTCCTTCGAGCTGATGAGCTGCTCGGGGCTCATGTAGAGCGGCGTCCCCACGACGTTCCCGGTCGAGGTGACGCTCATGTCCCGGGCCCGCCGGGCGATGCCGAAGTCGAGCACCTTGACGAAGGTCTCCCCGTCCACCTCGGTCAGGAACAGGTTGTCCGGCTTGATGTCGCGGTGGACGATGCCGAGCCGGTGCGCCTGCCCCAGCGCCTTCGCCGCCTGCGTCACGATGCGCGCCACCTCGCCGAGCGGCAGCCGGCCCAGGCGGCGGATGCGGGCCCGGAGGTCCTCGCCGCGGAGCAGCTCCATCGCGATGTACGGCATGCCCTCCGCCGTGAGCCCGTGATCGAGGACCTGGGCGACGTGCGGGCTCGTGATCTGCGCCGCCGCGACCGCCTCTCGCCGGAACCGCTCCACGTAGCCCGGGTCGTCCACGAACTCGGGCGACATGAACTTCACGGCCACCTGCGACTTCAGCGGAAGGCGCTCGGCGACCCAGATGCTCCCCATCCCGCCCCGCCGGAGGATGCGTACGAGCCGCAGCGCAGGGGTCACCATCTGTCCGGTGTGCAGGGGCATACCTCTGCTACTCCTTACTCGAAAGAGGCCCGAGCTGGTGGTTCATGTCAGCTCTAGCCCAAAACTCGCGTACCTAGATCACTACGACGCCTTCATACGCTCTGCAAGGGAAACAAGTGCTCTCCCGCGGCGCCGCGCTCGGGGCCACCACCGCGGCCATCGCCGAGGCCCTCGCCGAGGATTCCCGAGCAATCATGGGCAGTTAGCGGCGTGGACGCGCATCGACCATGCACCGATGTCGGCGCATGGGCGCACAGGAGCACAAATATCGCCCCTTCGGTCGAAATCATGCTCTTGCGCGGGCGATGTCGGGAGATCCCGGAGGCGCGCTCATCGCACACGGCGACGGAGAGCGAGCGAATCGCCCCTCGCCCTCGTCCCGCGAGGTCGTCTCGTCGTGGTAGGCCGCGGCCGGCCGACGAGAGCATGGATGAAGAGACACAAAGCAGAGACGCCAAGAAGAGAGAGGATGAAGCCCATCCCGTCTCCTCTTGGCGGCTGCTTCTGTCTCGACGGCTACGTCTCTTGCCGTCCTCTCGCGTGGCGCCCTGGGCGCGCACTCGCGCCCGGGCGGTCTGTCCCCTGCTCAGCCCTGCTCAGCCCTGCTCAGCCCTTCGAGGGCTTCGGCCCGAGCGGCCCCCCGTCGCCCGGCATCCGCGCGTAGACGCCGGGGTGCGAGGCGGCGAGCCACTGGTTCACGTGGCTCATCACGTGCGGGCGCTCGGTCCTGAGCTGCAGGTAGCGCTGGCCGCGGGGGACGAGCACCTGCTCGGTGACGTTGCCGCCGAGCTGCTCGGCCAGCACCCGCACGACCGGCTCCACGTCGAAGAACTTGCAGCTGAACAGATCGAAGAACGCCTCGTCGCTGTCGGGGAAAATGTGCAGCGTGATGTGCGACTCGGCGATCATCACCATCGCGCTGATCACCGGGACCCCGTCCTTCGTGGCGGTCTTCACCACGAAGGGCCGCATGATCGGCGTCATCCCGATCTTCGCGGGCAGGTGATCGAAGATGTCGAAGAGCGCGTCGAGCGACGTCGGCCCGCGGTACGGGCTGAACTGCAGGAAGAGGTGGGGACCGAAGTCGGCCTCGGGGCTCACCACCTCGTGCCCCCGGCGCTCCTGGAGATCTCCGCCCTCGCCGCGATCGACCGTCTGCGTGAACACGCTGCGGCACGGGAGCGTCGTCTGGAGCATCATCTGGACGCGCTGGGGATCGAAGGCCCCCGGGTACACCAGATCCGCGAAGAAGCACTCGCGGAAGCTGAAGGTGTGGATCGTCAGGTGGCCGCCGAGCAGCAGCACGAAGGCGCTGATGCCGCAGTCCTCGGCCACGACGCCGTTGTAGTACGGGAGGATGAAGGGAGGCATCACCGGCTTCAGCCGGAGCACGCCGGGCACCTCCTCCAGAAGCTCCTGCGCCAGCTTCACGTCATCAAAACGGCTCCGGAAGCCGTGGAAGCCATCCATCGTGAAATGGGTGAGGTTCTTGCGCGCCTTATGCATGTTGCCCCTTCGTCGACGAGTTGAGCGATGCTACTCCACACGGAGCACGCGCGATCGGAGAAATTTCGCGCGCCGCCTTCCGCCCCCGGCGCGCGTGTGCGCCACCCGATGATCAGGTGGGGAAGCAGGGTACAAACATGGCTGTCGTGCGGCCATGGCCCGCGATCCGGTGCGGTTTCACGCATCGGCTCACCTCGCCGTGCACGATGAGCCCGCCGGGACGTCGCTCGACACTGCAGCGCTCGCCCGCCGCCCGTGCCCCTCGGCGACGGCCCTCGCCCGCGGAGGCCCAGCAGCCGCCAGCGAGGCTCGCGGGAAGAGAGGAGACGCTTGACTTCAAAAAAAGTCTTTCATTTGGCTTCGAGATGCCTTGATGGATCGCGCAGAGACCATGAAGCGAATCGCCTCCAGGCCGCGCGACCGCCGGCGCTCATGTCGGTCATGCAGCGCAGGAGTCGCGGGGACCGGACGACTCCGATGGGGAGCTCGGCGTCCGAGACGTGCCTGTCATCACGCGCTGCGACAGGCCAGCTCACCCGGGAGGCGGCCAACACCTCTCTCGGTTTCGGGATGCCGGCTCACTGAACGAGTTCACCCGGACAGCCCGGACGCCCCCGGAGCGCGCGTTGCGCCGGCGGAGGAAATCCACCCGCCGTGGATCACGGTGTCGAGGTGCGATAAAAATTGAAGCCCAGGTGTCATCCATCGTTGCCCGGACGCGCGCAGGCGTAGAATCGCCGTAGCTATGACCCGATCCCCCTCCGACAAGGACGCGAACAAAAAGGCACCGGTCAGCCCAGTGTCGTCGCGAGGGACCCCGCCGGAGACGATCCCGTCGCGCGGCAACACGAGCGGCAGCTACGTGCCGCCGGCGCCGCCCCCGGCGCGCAACAACAGCAGCTGCCTGCCGCCGGCGCCGGCGTCGAACCGCGGCGGCAGCACCCTCCCGCCCCCGCAGCACCCGGCCGCCCCGGCCCGCGGCAGCCACTTCCCGACCGACGCGCGCGTGCGGCGCGATCGGCCGAGCGCCACGGGCGCGGTGCACGGCGGCCACCCCTCGCCGGACGCGCGCTGGCGCGAGCGGCCGCTCGGCGCGGCCGCGGCGCGCAGCGGCCACGCGTTGCAGGATCCGTTCGATCGGTGGGACCCGCCCGAGGGCCCGCCCACCATGCCCGCGACCCAGCCGCCCGAGCCGCCGAGCTCGCGCGTGCCGGAGATGGCGCGCCACGAGGACGGGGGCCGCGGCCACGCGCCGGCCTCGTCGCCGGGCAGGCGCATCACGCCCGCCGCGCCGTCATCGCACCAGCAGCCTTCGCACCAGCCGTCGGCCCGCCCGGCGGCGGCGCGCGAGCCGCAGCGGCTCCACGAGCCGCACGGCGGCGGGCACGACCCGTACACGCCCATCAACCAGATCCTCGGCTACACGCGGCTGCTCGTCGCGTCGCTGCAGGGCAAGGTCGCGCCGCAGCACATCGAGGACATCCGCAACATCGAGCTCGCCTCGCGAAAGCTGCTCGGCATCGTGCAGGCGATGGAGAACGGCGACGAGGACGCGCCCTCGAGCGTGAACGTCAACGTCGCCTCCCCGCGCGAGGAGCCCGCGGTCCACGCCGAGATCGAGGGCGGCGGGCGCGGCGCGATCCTCGTGGTCGACGACAGCCGGGGCAACCGCGACGTGCTCTGCCGCGTGCTGCAGAACAACGGCTACCGCGCCGTCGCCGCCGAGGACGGCCCGCGCGCGCTCGGGCTCGCCGCGCGCGAGCGCTTCGACGCCGTGCTGCTCGACGTGAACATGCCCGGCATCAGCGGCCTCGGCGTGCTCTCCGCCCTGCGCCAGAGCCGGTCGGCGGCGGAGCTGCCCGTGATCATGGTGACCACGCGGGGCGCGAGCGAGGACGTCGTCGAGTCGCTCAAGCTCGGCGCCAACGACCACGTGACGAAGCCCATCGACTTCGACATCCTGCTCGGGCGCCTCGACACGCAGCTCACGCTGAAGCGCTCGCGCGAGCAGCTGTCGCAGCTCGCCGGGGAGCTGTCGGTCAAGAGCGAGTTCATCCGCAAGACGTTCGGCCGCTACCTGAGCGACGACGTGGTGAACCGCCTGCTCTCCTCGCCCGAGGCCCAGCTCCTCGGCGGCGAGGAGCGCGAGGTCACCATCATGATGACCGACCTGCGCAGCTTCACCACGATGACCGAGAACATGCCGCCCGAGGTCGTGATGCGCCTCCTGAACGGCTACCTCGGCGAGATGGCGCGCATCATCATCGCGCGCGGCGGCACGATCATCGAGTTCATCGGCGACGCGATCCTCGCGCTCTTCGGCGCGCCGTTCCCCACGGGCGACGACGCCCGCCGGGCGGTCGCCTGCGCGCTCGAGATGCAGATCGCGATGGACGCGGTGAACGAGAAGAACAGCGCGGAGGGGCTGCCGACGCTCCAGATGGGCATCGCGCTCAACACCGGCCCGGTGGTCGTCGGCAACATCGGCTCCGAGGCGCGCACGAAATACGGCGTGGTCGGCTCGCAGGTGAACCTGACGTCCCGCATCGAGTCGTGCACGGTGGGCCGCCAGATCCTCATCGCGGACACCACGCGCCGGGCCGCCGGCGCCGGCCTCCTGCTCGGCCAGAGCCACGCGCTGGCGGTCAAGGGGTTCTCGAACCGCGTGCTGTGCCACGAGCTCCTCGGCCTCGACAACCCCGAGCGGCTCTACCTGCCCGAGCGGCGCGTCGAGATCCTCGCGCTCTCGTCGCCCCTGCCGGTCGTGTGCGCGCGCCTCGCGGGCAAGCGCGTCGAGGGCGAGCCGCAGTCCGCCTTCATCCTCGGGCTCTCCCCCTTCGGCGCCGTGCTGCGGCTGCACCCGCGGCCCGCGCCGTTCACGAACCTCCAGCTCCACCCGTCCGTCGCGCTCGCCGAGCAGCTCGGCGGCGAGCTGCACGCGAAGGTGATCGAGCTCGACCCGCGCGCCGAGGACGTGGTGCGCATCCACTTCACGTCGTCGCCGCCGGGGCTCGCCGCGCTCGTGCAGGAGCTCCACCGCGCCGAGGCGTAGCCTCCCCGCCCCCCGGAAGGCGCGGGCTCCCTAGGCCTGCGGCGGCGCGGGAAGGCGGCGCGCGACAAGGAAGTACCCCAAGGGGAATTTCCTGCCGCTCCAGTGCGCGACCTTCCGGCCGGGCGACGACCGGGACCACGCGCTGACCACGCCCTGCGCCAGGGCCGCGATCGGATTCCCCACCACGGGAACGGCGGAGGCGCTCTTCGCGAAGACGTCGCACGCCACTTCCACCAGCCCGCCGATGCGCTCCATGACCAGCACCTCGAACCCGGCCTGCTCTGCCAAACGACGGTGCGCGAACTCGGTGTACCGGTAGTAGTCGTAGGGCTCTCCGTGCACCCAGTAGAAGAACGGCGTGTTCACGAAGGCGACGCCGCCAGGGCGCAGGATCCGCGCCATCTCCGCCCAGAGCGACTCCGGCCGCGCGATGTGCTCGAGCACGTCGGACAGGATCAGCGTGTCGAGCGAGGCATCCTCCAGCGGCAGCGCGCCGTTCAGATCGCACTCGAAGTCGAGGTGCGGCGTCTCGAACGCCGAATTGCTCCAGTCCACGCAGATCACGGACGAGACGTGGCTCCGGTAGGCCCCGTACAGCGGCACCGTCCCGCAACCGAGGTCCGCCGCGGCCCCGTGCGCGTACCGGGGAAGGTACTCGTCATAGAGCCTCGCGATGCAGTCGCCGGTCAGGCGCGAGCCCATGATGACCTCCCGCAGGTCGGTCGACGCGCGCAGCCTGCCGCCCCGCCGGACGAACTTCGTCTCTCGCCATGCCGCTTCGTTCTTCATGGCCCTGCTTATCCGACGGGCCCTCCGGCGCCGTCAACCGGAAGGCACCCGAAGCGCCCCGACGACGAGGCGGTCGCGCCCTCTCCGATGCCGCACGCCACGCCGACGGCGATGGACGTGTCGACGAGCGCGCGCGCGACGACGGCGCCGCGTCCCTCGCGCGCGGCGCCTTCGCCGGCAAACTCAGCGGTGCGCGGCGTTGCTTCGGACGAGCGCCTCGCCTACGCTCCGCCCTCGCAGCGCAGCGCGATTCCGTCACGCGGCCGCACACACCGAGGTAGCCGACGCACATGCGTTCCCTGACCATCGCGGGCCCTGCGGGCGCGCTCCACGTCGTCGATCATCCCGCCGCGGGCGCCCCTTCCCCCGCGGGCGCTCCGCCCGCCGCGGGCGCGGATCCCGCGCGCGAAGCGCTGCCCCTCGTGCTCGTGCACGGGATGGTCGGCCACGCGGGCTTCTGGGAGGCGCCGCTCGCGCACGCCTCTGGCCGGCGCCGCGCCGTGGCCATCGATCTCCGGGGGCACGGCGCGTCCGAGCCCCCCGCCGACGCGGACTACGCTCCTTCCGCGTGCGCGGCCGACGTGCTCGCGGTCCTCGACGCCCTGGCGCTCCCCCGCGTGGCGCTCGTCGGCCACAGCTACGGCGCGCTCGCGGCGCTCGCCGCCGCGGCCGCCCATCCGGAGCGGGTCGCCCGCCTCGTGCTCGCGGACCCGCCCCGCGACTTCTCGCAGGTCCCGGCGGCCGGCAAGGCGCAGCACTTCAAGCCTTATATCGCCGCGCTCGAGGCGGACGGCTGGCGGGACACCGCGGTGGCCACCTTCGACGAGGCGCTCGCGGGCAGCACGCCCGCGACGCGGGAGACGGTGCTCTCGCGCGCCGCCGCCGTGCCGCATGACCAGATGCTCGGCATGTCCCGCCACCTGCTCGAGTTCGAGGCCGCGAGCGCGCTGGACCGCTACCTCGCGGCCCCGGGCGCCCGCGCCCACGCCATCCTCGCCCCGTCGAACGCATGGCCGCTGAGCCTGCATGTGCTGCGGCCCGCGCTGACGTCCGTCGTGCTGCCGGGGACCAGCCACTGGCTGATGCTCGACGCTCCGTCCGCGTTCGCCGCGGCGCTCGAGGCCTGGCTCGACGCCCCCTGACGGGACGCCCCCGCCTTTGCGGCGCGGCCCGCCCGGCGCACACTGCCGCCATGCGCGACGACGACCTCTCCCGGCTCACCGCGAGGACCCTCGGTCACTACGACGATCACGCCCTGTCGTTCTGGGAGGGCACGCGGGATCACGACGTCTCGCAGAACCGCGCGGCGCTGCTCGCGGCGCTGGAGGGGGCGGGCCCGTTCACGATCCTCGATCTCGGCTGCGGCCCCGGGCGCGACCTAGCGGCGTTCCGCGCCGCGGGGCACATCCCGGTCGGGCTCGATGGGTCGGCGCGGTTCGTCGAGATGGCGCGGCAGCACGCCGGGTGCGAGGTGCTCCACCAGGATTTTTTGCGCCTCGATCTCGGGGCCGAGCGCTTCGACGGGATCTTCGCCAATGCGTCGCTGTTCCACGTCCCGAGCCGCGAGCTGCCGCGCGTGCTCCGCGAGCTCCACGCCGCGCTCCGCCCGCGCGGCGTGCTCTTCAGCTCGAACCCGCGCGGCGACGATCGCGAGGGGTGGTCGGGCGACCGCTACGGCTGTTACTGGTCGCTCGAGCGGTGGCGGGAGCAGGTGAGCGCCGCCGGGTTCGAGGAGATCGAGCATTACTACCGCCCCGCGGGCCGGCCGCGCGAGCAGCAGCCGTGGCTGGCGACGGTGTGGCGCAAGCGCTGAGCGGCGGCGCCCGTTCGAGCGCCGGCCCGGCGCTCCGGCCCGGCGCTCCGACCCGCGGCGACGCTCGCGTCAGTGCGCCCTGAGCGCGGGCCGGCAGGACGCGGGCGGGCACACGGCGGGCGCGCCGGCGGCGGAGCCGCGGGCCACGGCCGGGGCCAGGGCGACGATGACGAGGACCAGCGCCACGACGAGGACGAGCCCGCCGCGCAGGGTGAGGAGGTCGGCGACGAGGCCGATCGCCGGCGGCCCGACGAGGAAGCCGCCGTAGGACATGGTGGCGAGCGTCGAGAGCGCCCTCCCCGGCGCGACGCCGGGGGCGCTCGCCCCGGCGCGGAAGACGAGCGGCACCACGACGGACAGGCCGGCGCCCACGCACCCGAAGCCCAGCAGCATGGCGATCGGGACGTTGACGAGCAGCGCCGCGCCCAGCCCGGCCGCGACGACGAGCGCGGCCGTGCGCACGAGCCGCTCGGCGCCGAACCGCTGCGTCAGCCCGTCCCCGGAGAACCGCCCGAGGAGCATCGCCAGCGAGAACACGGCGTATCCGGTCGCGGCCACGGCCGCGGTGGTGTGGAGCTCGTCGCGGAGGTAGACCGCCGACCAGTTGGCCATCGCGCCCTCGCCGATGGAGGAGCAGAACGCGATGAGGCCGAGCAGGAGGAGCCGGGTCGAGCGGCGCTCCCCCGGGGCGCCGGCGGCCGCCGCGGCCGGGGCCTCGGGGCGCGCGTCGGCCGAGAGCGCGGCGCCCGCGGCGGTGACGGCGGCGGCGAGGACGGCGGCGACCGCGAAGAGGTGCGCCGCGGGCGACACCGCCCGGTCGGCCGCGAGCGCGCCGAGGGACGCGCCGACGAGGCCGCCGAGGCTGAACATGCCGTGGAACGAGGCGAGGATCGGCCTGCGGTGGCGCCGCTCGACCTCGACGGCCTGCGCGTTCATGGCGACGTCCATGAGGCCGTTGCTCGCGCCGAGCAGCAGGAGCGCGGCGACGAGCGCGGCGAAGGAGGGCGCGAGCGCCGGCAGGGGCAGCGCCGCGCAGAGGAGCACGGCCGAGACGCGGGTGACGCGCCGGCTGCCGAAGCGGGCGATGAGCGGCCCGGCGGCGCGAAAGGCCAGCATCGCGCCGACGGCGACGCCCAGCAGGGCGAGGCCGAGCGCGCTGTCGCGCAGCGCGAGCCGCTCGCGGACCGCGGGGACACGCGCGGCCCAGGAGGCGAAGGCGATGCCGTTCGCCACGAACATCACGGAGACGGCGCGCCGGGCGCGCGCGACGTCGCCGACGGGTGCTGGGGGCGCGAGCATCACGGCACCCTCCGCGCCGCGCCGGACGGGGCGCGGGCGCTGCGCCGATCGAGGATGGCCGTCCAGCAGACGGCAGGGTGAGCAGGAAGCGTTCCAGAATCTTCGTGCATTATCGTGAACATCAAGGAAGAATCTTGCAGCCGAACACGGCCTTCGCAAGGACGTTCGTGCACAAACAGGAACCAACGTGCAAAACAACGCAGACAACTCCGGGCTCATGGTCGCCGAACGGCGGCGGCATATTCTCGCCGTACTGGAACGTGACGGGAAGGTGGTGGCGGCCGAGCTGAGCCGCGCGTTCGGCGTCTCGGAGGACACGATCCGGCGCGATCTGCGCGAGATGGCGAACGAGGGGCTGCTGCAGCGGGTGCACGGGGGCGGTCTGCCGCTCGCCCGGGTGAACCCGAGCTTCCCTGCGCGGGAGCGGCAGCAGCCGCGCGTGAAGGACGAGCTCGCGCGGGCGGCGGCCACGTTGATCAAGAAGGGTCAGGTGGTGTTCATCGACAGCGGCACGACGAACGTGGCTGTGGCGCGCCACCTGCCGCGCGATCTAGAGGCGACGGTCGTGACCAACAGCCCTCCTGTGGCGATCGCGCTGTCCGAGCACCCGCGCGTCGAGGTGGTGCTGCTCGGCGGGCGCATGCGGAAGGATCCGCTGGCCGCCGCGGACGCGGTGACCATCGCGGGGGTGCGGCAGATCCGGGCGGACCTCTGCTATCTCGGCGTGTGCACGCTGGATCCGACGTTCGGCATCACCACGGTGGATCTGGACGAGTCGTACGTGAAGCGGGCGATGGTCGAGGCCTCGGCGGAGGTCGTCGCGCTGGCGACGGCGGACAAGCTCGGCACGGTGTCTCCGTACGTCGTCGCGCCGCTGGGCGAGCTGACGTGGCTCTTCACCGAGCGCGGGGTGTCGAAGGACGCGCTCGCTCCTTATCGGGAGGCGGGGGTCACCATCACGCAGGCGCTGGAGGAGGAGCCGGCGTAGCGGCGCTCGACCCGGCGCGCGAGGAGGAGCCTTGCCGACCGGCGCGGCCCGCGGCGAGGGAGCTCGTCGGCGCCCACGACGCGCTCGAATTTCAATCTCGCTCTGCGCTCCTCAGTCAGAGTTGGGCCAGGTGAGGATTCCCGCCCGCGGGTATGGCCCGAACCCCGTGAATGGGCTCCAGTCAGATTCGCGTTCTATCACCGCGTGCACCCACGCTTCGTGCGATTCCGCGAGACGTGCCCGGTCGGTCACGATGCCGACGATGCGACACTCGCACAGAACGCGGTCAACGATGTCCGCATCCTCGTGATCGAGCCCGCGCATAGCGCCGCTACCCATGTACTTCGGTCCCTCGAAGTGGGACGTGAGGGCGAGCCACCCATCGTCTGGGTCCAACGGAACGAATACACCCTCAATCTCGGGTTGCATACAAATGTGGCCACAGGTCTGGTTCGAGTAGATGACCCCGCTCGGGTAGGGGATGATCAAGCCGAGGCCCGCGTCGTAGAGCCTGATGCGTCTGCTCATCGCGCTCGGCTGTCGTCAGGAGAGCACTTCGGCGGCGGTCTTCGCACCAAGGACGTTATCGATCCAGCGGTCGAGGGTCGCAATGTCGGTGCATGCCTGGATGCGTGCGCTCTCGTTCTCGGTGAGCCCGATCCCTGCACGCGCGAGCAGCCGCAACGGCGTATCCCTCTTGCCCTCGAGCTTGCCCTCACGCATGCCCTCGAGCTTGCCCTCACGCTCGGTGTACCGCCTGTCACTCGTTCCAGTTCTTCCAATCGTTCCAATTCTTGGACTGAGTCTGCCACACGCCCGTGTTGTTGTAGTCGCCACCGTCTTTGAGGAACGCGTCCTTGCGGGAGTTCTCCCCGCCGAGGTGCCAACGCATCCAAGCAACGTTCGCTCCGGCGCCGTCCCAAGGCCCCGAGCCGTGACCACCGCCCTTCATCTTGCCGAGCCAGACTGGCCCCTTGTTGCCGGCGTTGTTGAAGTCACCCTCGGCGTTGGGCGCCTCTTGACCCGTTTCACCGTAGATGATGCCGACAGGGATCTTGAGATTGACGAGGGCGTTGTGCTCGAAGGAGCCGCTGTTGTTGAGCAACGCGGTGGAGACGCGCTCATCGGTTTGAGCAGCCGCTTCCGACGACAGCCCGCCCATCGAGTGCCCGAACACACCAACGCGGTCGAGGATCAAGCGGCCGTACATGGGGCTGTTCTGATCGGCGTCCTGAGCCTCCAGCCAATCGATCGCCGCCGACATGAGCACGGCGTCGCCCGTCGACTCTCGAATACCGACGAGGACGAAGCCGTGCGAGGCCATGCGCGTCAGCAGCTGTAGGTAGTCGCGAGGAGGGGTACCTCCGCCCGGACCCCAAATGGCCACCGGGTGCTTCTTGTTGGGCTCGGTGGTGAGCGTCGTCGGCCTGACGAGAATGTGGCCACCGCCGCTGAACGAGAGGTCCTGAACCGTCGTCTCGAGCGGTCCGTTAGCGTTCACATTGTCACCCGCCAGCACCACTTCGGGCCGATTGACCTGGCCGCCGCTACCGCCCGCGCCCGAGTCGCTGCCTCCGGAGCTCGTGCCGGTGCCTGCGGACCCCGCAGTGGTACCACCCGAGCTGTTGCCAGCGGCCTCGCCCGTGCCGCCCGCTCCGGCGGGGTCAGCGCCGCCGCCAGAGCTGGTATCGGTTCCGCCCAAGCCCGCGGCACCCGAGCTCGAACCGCTCGCCCCTGGGCTGTAGCCGTCGCCGGGAGCGGACTCGCTCGAGCAAGCAAGAACTAGAATGAGAACAGAAGGAGCTAGTTGCCTCATGGGATACCTCGGAGCTCCGAGCGCGCTTTCTTGACGACGGCCCTCAGGCCAACCTGCTACCGGAGCGGAAAAATCCGAACGACTCGCTGCTGTGCGGCGGCTGCGATGTGAGCGCACACATGACCCGATTCCGCTACGAAGTCCACCTATTCCGCTGCCGCGCGATTGTTCAAACCGCGCTAAACTCGAGGACTTCGGCCGGACGGCTCTAGCGCCCGACGGCGGGAGTATCGTCACCTCGTGAGCCTGACCGAGCCGACCGACCTTCCCATGCCGGAGGTTGACGCCAATGGGGTCGACCAGTAGTGTACAGCTATACGGTAGGATGCCTTCCGCTTGGTGCCAGTAGTGTACAGCTATACGGTAGGATGCCTTCCGCTTGGTGCGACGTCGCGGTAATCGCAGGCGGTTCACGAGTGGAAGGCCTGTCTGATCGCATAAGGCCCGTTCTGTCGACAAACTCGTACAGTCGGACTGCACGAGCCAGCAACGGCTCCGAGAATCTTGCTTTGCGGAACGCGTTTGCTTGTCCTTCTATGGAACGTAGTGTCAAGCCAGATCCCTCCCGATCGCCGACCGTCCTCTTCAACGGAGGCGTCCGCTCCCAGTCGGCACGTGCGGCGTGGCTTGTCCGGGTTCGGCTGGCTTTTGCGACGGGGCTTGCCCGCGTTCAGCTGGCAAGCGCGGCGAGCCTTGAGCGCTTCGCGGTCGGTCACGCGTCCGCGATTGGCGTTGGAACCGCTGGCCAGTACGGAGGATGACGGTAGCTCCCTTTCTGGGGTGTTTTCGCTGGCATCCTCGACGAGATCGAAGCCCTGTTGTTCTCGCGCACGGAGCGGGAACCATCCTTCTATCTGGGCCTCTTCTGACCATGGCTTCTTTCGGTACTCCGAGGGGGCATAGCCTATCCGAGGGACCTCAGGTCGACTGCGCCTGGGCCAGGACAAGCATGGATACTCACCCTCGAACCTTGCTCGTCTCCAGCTGCTGCGCCGGCGATTACACCGCTGCTGGGGATTGATAAATCCACACGTGAGACGAGTCTTTAGCCTTGCTTGCGATGCTTCGTCAGGTCGTACTTCTCCTTGCTCTTCCACATCGAAAGAGCGATTGCGGCGATCTTGCGGGCGATCGTCAGCTTCGCCAGGTTCGGCTTCGTGCCCGCATCGATCAGCCGCTGGTAGTCCTGTTGCAACGGCTCGTTCGGCAGCTGCGTGATCACCGTCGTCGCCGCGCCCTTGAAGACGTTCTTCAGCGTGCGGTTGTGATTCAGGTTCAAGCCGCGCGTCTTCTGTACCTCGGCCCGCCTCCAGCCGCCTTCTTTGTTCTGGATCCAGTCCGACGTCGAGCGCATCACGATCCCGAGGCCGCAATACGACCAGAACTGCCGCTTGGTCCGGAACCGCGCCGGCGACACGACGATGGGCATCATCTGCGCCACCCGGATCGGCCCCGGCCCAGGGCACGACTCGAGCACCCGGCTCATCGGGTGTCGGTGCGCTTCGGCGACGAGGCCCTTCTCCGCTCGCCGCCGCACCGCTTCCACCGCATCGTACTGCGCGTAGAGCATCGTCGCCGCCGCACGGCTCGCGTTGGGCAGCTTCTCCAAAAACTCCCCGCGGCCCTGCTCCGAGTACACGCTCTTGCCCGCCACGGCCACGCCGCGCGACCGAAGCAACGCTTGGATCCGGTTCTGCACCCGCACCACGTCCTGCACGATCATCGCGTGGGTGCGGCCCAGTTCCCCCAGCGTCTTGTACTCGCCCACCTCCTTGAACACGCGCGTCTTGATCGCTCCCGTGCGCAGTTGCTCGGCCAGCCGGAACGCGTCGCGCTCGTCGCTCTTCTGGCCTCGGCTCTCCGAGACCATCGCCACCACGATCTCCTCCGCGTGCGGCGAGAGGATCTCGTAGAGCCACCTGCTTTGCGTCCCTTCCTCGAACGCCACGTGCCTCTTGCCGGTGATCGTCTTGAGTTGCTCCACGAGCGCTTGGCCGTTCGTCTCGACCACGTGCGACCCCTGCCGCTTGCCGCTCTCCCCAATCACCGCAAACGTCCTGCTTGCGGCGTGAACATCCAGACCGATATAGTTCTGCACTGGCGCCCCCTTTCGCAGCTGCGTGGACCTGCAAACCAGCGCTGGCCTCGACGAACGGAGGGCGCCAGCCCTTCCGCAGGCTCGCTGTCATGGGCTCGCTCGCCTCGACGCCACCCTCGCGGCCAGTCAGCCCCACCTGCCCCGAGCTCGAGCCCCCAGCGGAGCGCCCCTCCGCCGTCGCCCACGGTTCGCGTGAGGCACCGCGCGCAGCTCGTGTCCGGGCCGCCGCAGGCGCCCGCGCAGCGGGGCGATGCGCCTGGACACGAGCGAGCACGGTGCCACCGTCCCCAGGCGACGGCGAAGATGCGCCCACGTCGCCGGTCGGACCGGCGCCGTCGGCGCATGCGGGGATCTGCGGGCACGCGGAGGGCGAGCGCGACGATGGTCGCCAGGATCACCACCGCCCCCCAATAGACCCGCGGCCCGAGGAAGCGCACCGACGGCGGCATCGCGCGCTTCCGACAGCCCTCGCGCCGGCAGCACAAGCTGAACCGACGGGCGAACGCCTCGCCCGCTGGCGCGACGAGGGCCCCACGCGGCTTGCGGTCGCAGTCGCACCGGTGCAGCGGCCCGTCGCACACGGGGCAGCCCTCGGCCGCGACCCGGCGCGTCACCGCCTCGTCCACCTCCACCAGCATCCTGAAGAACCCGCGCCCAAGATGGGGGTCGTCCAGCATGGTCTACCTCCGGTCCTGAAACCCGGAGGGGAGCCCCCTCGGACGAACTTCACCAAGTTCAGTGAGGGGGCTTCCTTGTGCGCCCCTCAAACAAGTTGATCAGGATGGGCCCCAGCCCCCTCCATCTCCCTGACGGTTCTCATTCGCGCGCGGGCGGCTCGTCGGAGCGCGCCGTCGGGAAGGTCGCGGTCACGGCGCGCTGACTGCCGAACGCTTGGGGCTGCACACGATGCCGCCCGTGCAGCAGCGTCGCCCGCCAGCGCGGCCCGCCAACCGCGCGCCTGGAGCCGCCGACCGCGCGAGGGTAGCTACTCCTGCCACATCCGAACCTCCGTTGTTGTGGCGTTTCGGGTTCGGGACAGAGCCTGAACGAGCGCGCGTGAGGCGGCCCGAAATGGTAATTCCGACGATCCGGTAACTCGTCGCGAGTTACCTGGATCTAGTCAGGCGGGGAACCCGCTCTGATGACGCGCAGTTAGGCCGTTTCGAGAGAGCGCCCGAGGGGCCGATTTTGGAGGGGCGCGAAGGGGTCGATTTGGTAATTTCGCGCGGGGTCGGCTGCGCGTCTCCGGCGAGCCGCCGACCTCCGTTTTGTCGCATGCGACAGGGCGGCGCGCGCCGGGCACAACCGCGGGCCGGCCCGAGCGGCGCTGCGCGAGCTCGTCCTGGCGGACGCCGGGGCGGCCTGGGGCTGGCGCCTGGACGCGAGCACGCGGCGGGGCGCGAACTCGGCGCACGGGGCCGCGGAGCTCGTCCACACGGGAGGCTGACGGCAGGCGGAGCTCGTCCAGGTGGACGTACGCGCGGCCGGCGGACGCGGCGCCGGGAGGGCTGGCCCCGCTCGACGGCCGGGCGGTGGGATCGCCGGAGGGGTCACCCCGCACACCGAGGTCACCTGATCGGGCCCCAGCGAATGCCAGTCAGGTCACGGTGCCACGTGAGAACCGGCGTCCTCTTGGTCGCACGTTACATCAGACTTTCATGCCGTCACCCTCGCCAGGCGCCGACTCTTGTACTGTGCTTTAACGCTCTTTAAAGTTGAACGGAAAAATGAAGGCTTCGCCCTGGCAGGTTTGTGGTTCGGTGCTTTTGTAGACGCATGAGCTCGCGGCGCTGGTACGAGCTCGCGTGCGGAGTTGTCCGCGCGCCGAGCCACGTCCTGGAAGAGTGTTTCCAGATGAACAAGCAGACCCGGTGCCACCTGCGCGCGATCGCACGGCTGCACCCCGAGATCGGCAACCTGTGTGATCAGCTTGAAGCGCGCTGGAACGCCGTGCGAAGGATCGCGCACGCGCCGGGGGCGGCGGAGCAGTGGGAGCGCGCGGCGCAGGTGCTCGGTGAGCTCGTGGAGAAGCGCCGGGCGACGGCGCCACGCCGGTCGAGGCTGGAGGCTGCGCGCCTGGAGGCGCTGAAGCGAATGGGACCGCCGATGGAGGGGGGAGGAAGACTTGCAAGCAGCCTGCGAGCAGCGTGGGAGGCGGCAGAGCGCGGGACGCCCGCGGTCTCAAGCCCACGTCCGAGCGATCGGCATGCTAGTCTGCGGTGCAGAGCTACCCGCCGGGAAGCGCGCCAGTCGAGCACATGAAGCGGCGTCGCGTTGGACTTTCGCCGCGTACCTCTCCCGTGCGTGCCGATCGCGCCCGCTCGCCGATCCTAATTCAGGGAGCAGGCGACGCTGGCGCACGCGCGACGTCGTGCAGCTCCAGGTGCGTCAAGGAGTGCTGCCACGGCGCCGGTACGGCGCCGCGCTCGGCCCGATGGACGAGGCCGACGGCGCAACGTTCGCCGACGTCCGCCTCGATCTCTGCGACGGCGTCGCGCCCGCCCGGGGTGGACAAGGCCCGATGGGTGGCTCTACGTCGCCTCCACGCGCGGCGTCGCCGGAGCGCGCGAATTACCAAATCGAGTCCTTCGCAAGCCCCCATTTTCTGCCCCTCGGCAGGGCTTTCCAGAACACCCAACCCCGCGATGCAACAGGGTGTTTTCCCCAGGCAGGTCTCCGGGCAATTCATGTCGAATCACCGGCGACACGGAATTACCGTTTCGTGCTCCTTTCAGAAGCGGCGGTCACGGTCGCGCACGAACCCGACACGAATGAAGGTATAGTATGACACGAGCGGCTCTCGCGCGTGTTTCCGGCACCGCTTGCTCTTCGTCAGGCTGGTAACGGCACGCTCGCCATCGACAGAGAGAGCCTGGAGACGCCCGCCGGCGGATGGTCCAGCCCGAAGGTGATCGGCCAGCCAGCGACGGCGACGGCAACCGCAACGCTCGCGATCCCGCTGGATGGGCTGACGATCACGGCGCCGCAGCCGGAGATGCGATTGTCATCCATCGGCTACTGGCACTGGCTGCCTACCCCGCGCGCATCATCGCGCACAACCCGCTGCCACGCGGGTGGATTCCGAAGATAGAGAATAACAAGGCAAAGGGTTACTTGTACCCCGACGAGGATGCTTATCGCGAGCTCTGGCCGGACAATCGGCGTGTCTTCGTCGGGCCAAAGTGTGACTCCTTGCCGGGTTGTCACGGGGCGGAACGCTTCAGAGAACACCTCCAACGCGCGGGAGTCGATCGACCCGAGCTGTTCGAGACCACGGAGTCGAGGCTGAACATCCGATTGCACGACACTCGAGCGACCTTCATTACCATCAAGCTCGCGAATGGTCGCACGGAGACGTGGATCTCCGACCGAACCGGACACAAGTCGAGCGGCCAGATCCACCACTACAAGCGCGCCGCGCGCAAGATCGCCGAGCTTGGGCTGGGCGACTTTGCCCCCCCTGGACGAGGCGATCCCCGAGCTGAGAGGAAAGGGCGGCTCGGTAGGAGGAGGCCAACCCGCGTCCGCTGGAGCAGGCATGGGCTCGGCGAGCGCCGAAGCTTCCGCCTCCGGCGCGCCGCCCGGTCAGACGGCGCCCCCGGACGACGTCCCCGCCCCCGCCACGGCGGACGCTGGCGCCTTCACAGGCGGTTCGTTGGGCCCGCGTTGGGCCACGCCGGAAGAGGACTCGGCCACGCGGCAGTCGGAACCAATTGAAATAATAGATATTTCTGCCGCTGACGCCTCGGCGCCGGAGATGTCCTCACGGAACATCTCGACGAGGGCGTTGTGCTCGAGCGTCGGCATGACGCTCGGCCTCGAGCATGCCCCATGCCGACACGAAATGACGGGAAAACCCGAGGAGAGAGCCAGCTCAGGGGGTGGCGGCGCCATGGCGGAGGCGGCGGCGACCACGCCCCGCTCCACGGCAGATCGGCAAGACGCATTCCTCTCTCCGCTCATGCTGAGACCAGCCATCGATCTGTCGGTCGCGCGCGCCTGCGGCTCCCTCGATCAACGCCACGCTGCTCGACAATCACGGTGTCACGCCGCTGGAGACGCTGCCGCCGATCGTGTGCGACTGATCACGGGCCCTCTCTCCGGGCCAGTCCGACCACCGCCATCGCCCTGTAGCAATCTAGAGCAGCCCGGAGACCAACCCCAGGACACCGCACGTCAGGCCCCCCGAGGAGAGCGCGACGAGGGGCTCGAGGCTCGAGGCGATCGACTCCGGGTAAACCCCGCGCCGGGGGGCCCAGCAGGTCGGCGCGCCCGCGCCGTCCCGATCGCAGACGGCACCGCAATGGCCGAGGAGGGTGAGCCCGCACGTGGGCGACTGCCCGCAGACGCGCTGGACGGTCTTCGCGCTCAGCGCCACGCCGCAGTCGTCGATCAGGGAATTGTCGGCGCAGGCGAACGCGGTCGGGTGGGCCGGCTCGAAGAGATCGCCGAACATGATCGCGTCCCGGACCGTGTACTCCGACGCCTCGCCGTCCGACGCGTCGGCGAGCCCCGGGTGGCCGCCGGTCAGGTGGACGGCGACCTGCGCGCCCAGCGCGTTCAGCGACTGCAGCAGACACGCCGTCATCCAGCGCCGCGACGCGCCGTCCGAGAGCGGCGAGGAGGCCCACGACGGCGCGAGCCCGATCCACCCGGCGAACGATCGATCGAAGCGCGCCTCCACCGCCGCCCCCGCTGGCAGGGCGCAGGCGACGACGCGCTCCACAAGGTGCCTGCCCTGCTCGCTCGCGAGGAGCGCCGCCCCTGCGCCGCTGTCCAAGCCAGCCGGGAGCGGCGCCTGCGCCAGCGCCCGCAGCGCCTGCTGCGTCGAGGGCTTCCAGAAATAAGCCGGCTCGAGGCCGTTCATCACGATGATCTCCTGCTCCGCGACAAGGACCGACTCGCCGTCGTCGGCCGGCGCCGCACCGCACCCGACCGCAAGCACGCAGAAACCGATCACCCCGGCAGCATCGATCCTTACGCGAAGCATGACCTCATCCTCCAGTTAAGGCGCACGTGCGTGCGCATCACACCCGGTTCAGCGGCCACTCCTAAGCAATTCCCGAGCCGCGGCAGCGTCCGGCCGGTCGTCCGCTCCGGCGGCCACCGCGCCGCGGCCGCCGCAACCGGGCTCAGCGCGAGGCGCGCGGTGCGGTCAGCAGCGGCTCGCAGCGGCCTGCGACGCGCCGAGCCGCAGCGCGAGCCCGTCGAACCGCGCGCGCCAGGCCGGATGCTCCGACAGCAGCGCGCGGGCCCTGCTCAGGCTCGCGACAGCGACCTCGACAGCACCGTGGCGGATTGCCGCACGGCCGCGCCAGTAGAGGACCTCGAGGAGCTCGTCGGCGAACTGGAACGGGCCGGCCTCGAGCTCCGCCTCGTCGAGGCCGCCGAGCAGGTCGCGCGGCGCGACGCCGTCGCCGCCGTCCGAGAGCAGGCAGCGCAGCATCAGGTAGCAGCCGTGCGCCGCCTTCGCGGACGGATCCGGCGGGCACGACGCGGCGATCCACGCGAGGAGGCGCCGCGCCTCGTCGAGCTCGCCCCGCGCCGCGAGGATGCGCGCGAGCAGCAGCGAGCACTCGGGCACGGGGCGATCCTCGAACCGCTGCTCGAGCGTGTGCGCGCGGCGCGCCAGCGAGAGCGCCTCGTCCTGCTGATCGCTCCAGTAGAGCAGCTCGGCGACGTTGTACGTGGCGACGCGCTCCAGCCACGGGTTGCCGATCTCCCGCGCGAGCGCGATCGCGCGCCGGAGGTCCGCGGTCGCGCGCGGGAGATCCTTCTTCAGCGCCCAGAGCACGACGCGGTTCATGATCGCGACGCAGAGGTGCGGCAGATCCTCGGCCCGCTCGCAGAGCGCGATCGCCTCCTCGGCCCGCCGCTCCGCCTCGGCGAAGCGGCCCGCGTGCGCGAGCTCGGTCGACAGCAGCACGAGCGCGATGATCCGGCCCTCCTCGTCGCCCGCGGACTCCGCCAGCGACGCCCCCTCCGAGAGGAGCGCGATCGCCTCCACGACCTCGCCCCGCCTGAGGCGCGTGCGCCCCTCGGCCACGCGGAGGCGCGCCGAGAGCCACGGCGAGCCCGCGCGCTCCACGAGCGGACGCGCCAGCTCGACCCGCCGCGACGACGCCTCGTAGGCGCCCGTCCAGTCGAGCGCGGTGGCCTCCTCGAGCAGGACGTCGGCGCGGAGCTCGTCGTCCGCGAGCTCGAGCGCGGCGGAGAGGTCGGCCAGGGCCTCCTCGATGAGGTGGAGCCGGTAACGGATGCGGCCGCGGCCGGCCAGCGCGAGCGCGCGCCGGCGGCGATCGCCCTCGCCGGCGAGCTTGAGCGCGGCGGTGTAGCAGCGCTCCGCCTCGACGTGCCGGTGCCGCGCGAACGCGAGATCCCCGAGCCGGAGGTGCGCGTCGGCCGCCTCCTCCCCCGCCCCGCACGCGCCCGCGTGCCGGGCGAGCGGCTCGAGCTCCTCCGGCCCCGGCTGCGCCGCGAGCTCCGCGGGCGGCGCGACGGGGTCGGCCCGCGGGGCCGCCGACGACGCGGGAGGGCGCCCGCGCTCGACCCGCGCCCGCCAGAAGGCGAGCGCGTGCCGGTGGATCTGCGCGCGGTGCTCGGGATCGAGCGTCTCGTACACCGCGTCGCGAAAGAGGCCGCTCTGGAACCACCACCGCTCGCCCTCACCCCGCGCGCGGCGGCCGTCGCCCTCGCCGCGTCCGCCGCGCTCGCCCTCGCCGCGCGCGATGATCCCCTGCTCGACGAGCACGCCGAGCCCGTACCCGGCGTCGACCGGCGTCCCGGCGCCTCCGGCGCGATCCACGGCGTCCTGCACCCACTCCAGCTCGGCCCGGGTGAACGACTCGCCGAGCACGGCGCAGAGCCGCGCGAGGGCGGCGACCTCCTGCGGCAGCGCCCCGAGCTGCCGCATCGCCAGCCACTGCCACGCCGGAGAGACCGGCAGGCCGTCGAGCTCCGCCGCCTCGACGCAGTAATCGCCGCCCCCGGGACGGCGGCGCACGAGGCCGGCCTGCTTGAGCGACCGGATGATCGCGGCGAGGCAACCCGGGTTGCCGCCGGCCCAGCGGGCGAGCCCCCGGAGCACGTCGGCGGGCGGGTACGCGGCCGGCAGGAGCAGCTGCGCCGCGAGGTCCGCCGCGGCGGCCTCGTCGAGCGGGGCGAGCGTCACCCGGTCGGCGCGCTGCGTGCGCGCGCCCCACGTGGGGCGGAAGCGCTCGAAGCGCGGGTGCGCGACGACCGCCGCCCAGAGCGCCACCCCGGCGCCGTCGAGCGTCGCGACCTCGAGCGCGTCGAGCACGGTGACGTCCGCCCACTGCGCGTCGTCCACGATCACCGCGACCGGGGCGCGGCGCGCGCGGCGGCGCAGCCCCTCGGCGATCGCCCGCGCGAGGTGGTGCGGCGTCGCGGCGCCGGGGCGCGACCACCCGAGCGCCGCGGCCACGGACGCGAAGGTCGAGGCGCCGATCTCCGGGCCGAGCCGCGCCTCGCAGAAGGCCCGGGGATCGGCCGGCGCGGCCGCGGGCGCGGCGAGCGCGAAGCGCAGGATCGCCGCGGTGTCCTTGCTCGCCTCGCCCGGCAGGGGCTGCGCCGCGCGCACGACGAGCGCCGCGGCGCCGGGGCGGAGGCGCCGCGCCACGGCGGCCGCCTCGGCCGCGACCCGGCTCTTGCCGAGGCCGTCGTCGCCGAGCACCGTGACGAGCGCGGGGCACACGCCGCTGAACGCCGCGGCGGCGCTCGCCTCGAGCGCCGCGATGACGTCGCCCCGCCCGACCGTGGTCGGCGGCGGCGCCTCGAGCTCCGCCGCCGGCGCGCCCTGCGGCGACGTCGGGGTCATGGTCGCCTCGGCCTCGACGAGGGCGCGCTCGAACTCCTCGGTGAGCGCGACGCCGGACCAGGGATCCGCAGGGATCCAGGTCTCCGGGCGATCCACGGCCGCGCCGTAGACGGCGGGCGGGGCCTTGTCGCGCGGGCGGATGATGACGCCCGCGAGGTGGAGCGCGGCGCGGGCGCCGTGCCGCTCGACGAGCTCCCGCGCGGCGGCGAGCGCGAGCCGGACCGGGTCCTCGGCGTCGTGGGCCGAGAAGACGGCGGTGTAGCGGCGCCGGCGCTGGCGGACGCAGATCCCCCTGCGGCTCGCGAGCGCGGCGACCACGACCGGCGTGGCGGCGCCCGTCTCCGCGACCAGCACGACGGCCGGCTGGAGCCCCTCGGCGATGAGCCTGCCGCCGCCGCGGCCGGAGGGCGGCCCCGGCGCGATCGCGGGCCGCGAGGTCGGCTCCGCGGCAGCGGCCGCGCCGCGCTCCGCGACGGCGGCCGCGCCAGGCTCCGCGGCGCCGCGCTCCGCGATGGCGGCCGCGCCGGGCTCCGCGGCGGCGGCGCCGCGCTCCGCCGCCGCGCCGGGCTGCTCCGCGGCAGCGGCGGCGCCGAGCGCGCAGGCCTCGTCGAGCGCGCGGCGGAGCCGGGCCGCGCTCGGGGGCCGGCGGCCAGGATCCTTGGCGAGGCACGAGAGCACGAGCTCCTCGAGGGCCTCGGGGACCGGCGCGAGCTCCCCCGGCCGCGGCGGGCGCAGCGTCAGGTGCCCGTGCTCCACCGCGCCCGTGTCCCCCACGAACGGCGGCCTGAGGGTGAGCAGCTCGAACAGGATCGCGCCGAAGGCGTAGAGATCCGCGCGCTCGTCGAGGTCGGCCTCCGCGCGGAGCTGCTCGGGCGCCATGTACTCGGGCGTGCCGACGACCGTGCCCCCGCGCGTGATCTCGATCTCGTCGTCGTGGCGCGGCGCCCCGGCGGGCCGCGCCAGGCCGAGATCGAGCAGCACCGCGCGCGCGGCGCCCGCGCCGGGGCGCGCTCGGG
Source organism: Sorangium sp. So ce385 (assembly GCF_051474135.1). Classification (NCBI taxonomy): domain Bacteria; kingdom Pseudomonadati; phylum Myxococcota; order Polyangiales; family Polyangiaceae; genus Sorangium; species Sorangium sp. So ce385. The sequence continues at coordinate 6,617,012 of NZ_CP150337.1, forward strand.
GCGGCGTGAGGATCACGTTCTCCGGCTTGAGATCCCGGTGGACGACGCCGCGCGCGTGCGCGGCCGCGAGCGCGTCGAGCAGCGCGGCCGCGCACGCCGCCGCCCAGGCCGGCTCGGGGGGCCCGGGCAGCGCCGCGAGCGCCTCGGCGAGCGTCTCGCCGGGGACGAGATCCATGGCGAACCAGGGGCGGCCGTCGTCGAGCCGCCCCTCGGCGTGGACCCGCGGGACGTGCGGCGGACCGATGAGCCGGAGCGCGCCCGCCTCGCGCCGGAACCGCGCCTGGACGGTCGGCCGGGGGGAGCGGCCGATCTTGAGGGCGACGGTCAGGCCGTCCGCCTCGCGCCGCGCGGACCACACGGCGGAGAAGCCGCCCTGCCCCAGCAGGCCGCCGACCTGGAAGCCGGGGACGCGCGGCGGCCCCGGCGCGGGCGTGCGCTCGACCGACGGCGGCGCCGTCCCGCCGTCTCGAGGGCAAGCCCCCGCCGGGGGGAGCCGGCGGTGGCACTGTGGGCAGCGGGACACGTCGTTGCTCCCTGGGGCCGGCGGAGAGCGCCAGCTCGCCGCCGCGCTTATGGTACCGTCGCTCGGCCGTTCCATGGTGAGCGAAGAGCCCGACACCCTCCCCAGCGCGGGGATCCCCAGCGAGCGCACGGTCCGGACCGCGCAGCCGGACTCGGCCGAGCCCGCCGCCGCGGCGACGCCGGTCACGCTCACGCCGATGACGCCGACCGCCACGGCCACGCGCCCGCCGGCCGCGCTCGGCGGCCTGGCGCTGGACGGCCTGATGCCCGGGGAGCGGGCGGGCGAGTGGGTGATCGAGGGCCCGCTCGGCGCGGGCGGCTTCAGCGTGATCTACCGCGCCCGGCACGCGGACCGCGGCGCGCCGGCCGCGGTGAAGGTGCTGCACCCGGAGCTCAGCGCGCAGCCGGACGTGGTGATCCGCTTCCAGCGGGAGGTGGAGACGGTCCGGCGGCTGGAGCACCCCGGCATCGTCCGGGTCTTCGAGCAGGGGCAGCTCGAGGACGGGCGGCCCTACTACGTCATGGAGCTGCTCGCCGGGGTCAGCCTGGATCAGCACCTCCGGTCGCGCGGCCGGCTGTCGCCCGAGGAGGCGCTCGCGGTGCTGGAGCCGCTCTGCGACGCGCTCGAGGCCGCGCACGCGCAGGCCGTCGTGCACCGCGACCTCAAGGCGTCGAACGTCTTCCTCGAGGAGGACGGCGACCGCCGCCGCGTCGTGCTGCTCGACTTCGGGGTGGCCAAGCTGCTCGACGCGCCCGGGCCGTCGCTGACCTCGTCGCGCGAGGTCCTCGGGAGCCCCTCGAGCGTCGCCCCCGAGCAGCTCCTCGGCCAGCCGGTCGACGTCCGGGCGGACGTCTACGCGCTCGGCGCCCTCACCTACCGCATGCTCGTGGGCGAGCCGCTCTTCAGCGGGGACATCGGCGCGCTCCTGCGCCAGCTGCACCTGTTCGCGAGCCCGCCGCGCCCGAGCGCGAAGGCGCGGCTCTCGTCGGGCTTCGACGAGGTCATCCTCCGGGCGCTCGCCAAGGACCCCGCGGCGCGCCCCCCGAGCCCCGGCGCCTTTCTCGAGGAGTTCCGCGGCGCGCTCGAGGCCTCGCGCGGCGCCAGCGACGCGCCGAGCGGCGCGCGCGCGCGCCCCGGGGTGGCGGTCTACGCCGAGGTGGGCGCCGCGCCCGAGGCGCTCGACGCGCCGGACGATCGCCTGCTCGCGGACCTGGAGGCGATCCTGCCGTTCGTGGCCGCCGAGCTCACCGAGGCCGGGCTGTCCTCCGGGGCCGAGACCGGCAGCAGCCTGCTCTTCACCGCGGAGCGCCCCGGCGACGCCGACGCCGACGCGGAGGCGCGCCGCCGCGCCGTGGACGCCGCGCTCCGGATCTTCCGGCGCCTCGAGGGCCGCCCGGGGCGCGATCCGAGGGTGCAGGTGCGCCTGTGCCTCCACACGGGGGAGCTGCTCGTCGGCCCCTCGGGCGAGCTGCTCGGCGGCGAGCTCGCGGAGGTCGGCGGCTGGGCGCCCGAGGGGGCGCAGGCGGGCGTGTTCGCCTCGCCCGAGGTCGTCGCGGGCCTCGGGATCGTCGCCGGGCCCACGGCGCTCGAGGGGACGATGCTCGTCCTCGCCGGGGCCGAGCCCGCCGCAGCGCGGTAGCGGCGCCCTCCGGCACCGCGCCGGAAAAGTCCATCCTGGGTGCTGCCTGCGAGGGCCATCAGCAGCTGCGTGCCCGCGTCTGCACCGCAGGTGCGATGTCCGGGACACCGCTCAGGCGAGGTTCGACATGGTAAGCTGGTGAGAGTGATCCGCACTCCGATCCCCACACCAGGCGAGGACGCGACCACCGTGCTGAAGGTCCACCCGCGCGAGGTGACGTTCGGCAGATTCAGCGTGCAGGTGGTGAGCGGCCCGGATCAGGGCGCGTCCCACGTGGCCGACGCGCCGGAGCTCGCGATCGGCACCGCGGCCGGCAATCACCTCGTGCTCACCGATCCGTCGGTGTCGCGCCACCACTGCGTGATCGCCGCGACCCCCAAGGGCTATCAGCTGCGCGATCTCGGCAGCACGAACGGCATCATGCTCGGGGGCTTCCGCGTGGAGGCGGCGTACCTGACCCCGGGCGCCACGTTCGGCGTGGGCCAGACGTCGCTGCGCTTCGACCACCTGCCCGACGAGGTCCACGAGCCGCTCGGGGACGCGGAGCTCTCCGGGCGGGTGCTGGGGCAGAGCACGGCCATGCGCCGGCTCTTCGCGATGATCCCGAGGATCGCCGCGGCGGACGCCACGGTGCTCCTCGAGGGCGAGACCGGGTCCGGCAAGGGGCTGCTCGCCGAGGTGATCCACCAGAAGAGCCCGCGCGCGGCCGGGCCGTTCGTGGTCATCGACTGCGGCGCGATCCCGCCCACGCTCATCGAGGCCGAGCTGTTCGGGTACATGAAGGGCGCGTTCACGGGGGCGCACCAGTCGCGCGCCGGCGCCTTCGAGGCGGCGCGCGGGGGCACGGTGCTGCTCGACGAGATCGGCGAGCTCCGGCTCGACCTCCAGCCGAAGCTGCTGCGCGCCCTCGAGGAGCGCTCGATCCGCCGCATCGGCAGCCTCGATACCGTCCCGCTCGACGTGCGGATCATCGCGGCCACGAACCGCGATCTCCGGCAGGAGGTGAACCGCGGCACCTTCCGCTCGGACCTGTTCTACCGGCTCAACGTGGTCCGGCTCCGCGTGCCGCCGCTGCGCGAGCGGCGGGACGACATCCCGCTGCTCGTCGCGCACTACTACCGGCAGTTCGCCGACAAGGCGGCTCCGCCGGCCGAGCTCGTGGAGCGGCTGGTCCACCACGACTGGCCCGGCAACGTCCGCGAGCTGCGCAGCGCGGTGGAGCGCGCCGTGCTGACCGGCGATCCCGCGATCGGAGAGGGCTGCGCCGCGGCGCGGGAGGTCGTCGACGACGATCAGGCGCTCCGGCCGGACGACCTCGAGCTCTCGTTCCGCCAGGCCAAGGAGCGCACGGTCGCGCGCTGGGAGCGGGCGTACGTGAGGGCGCTGATCCGGGCCAACGGGGGGAACCTCTCCCACGCCGCGCGCGCCGGCCGGATGGACCGGAACTACCTGCGGGAGCTCCTGCGCCGGCACGGGGTCACGGCGACCGAGCCGTGAGCGCCGCGCGCCGCCCGGGGCTCACGAGGCCTCGGGCCGCAGGCGATGGGGCCGCGCGGGGCCAGGGCCGTCGCGGTCCGAGCTCCGCGAGCGCCGGAGCGGGCGCCCGCCTCGCCCGTCCTGCCGCTTGGGGAGCGGCTTCCGGTGGAGGGCGGCGTCGGCGCGCGCGAGGACGTCCGCGAGGTAGTCGCCCCGCCCGGCGGTCGCGTGGAGGGAGTCCTGGATGCCGCGCCGGTGCATCTCCCAGCCGCGGCCGGGGACGAAGCGGAGCGTCGTCGTGGACGCGTGCGGCCGCGCGCGCTCGCGCAGCGCGTCGCCGTCGAGCACCCACACCTCGGGGCCGAAGGCGGCGACGGCCTGCCGCAGGTCGACCGCGGGCAGCGCGCCGACGCGGTTGGCGCTGCTCACGAAGAGCGGCGCGTGGCGCTCGATCAGCCAGGCGATGGGCTCCCAGGTGACGCCGAAGAGGAGCGCCATGCCGTAGCTCGCGGCGGGCTCGAGCCAGCTCGGCGCGGCGACGTCGCGGGCCTGCGGCACGAGGGCGGTCACGCGCTCGACCGCGAGCAGCCAGCCGAGGCGGCGGCGCTCCGCCTCGTCGAGCGCGAGGTGCGGCGCGAGCCGGTCGAGGCGCGGCTCCCACGTGGCGACGGGGTGGTTGTGAGGTCGTCCCCGCGCGCGGTTCACGGCCGCGGCCGTCTTCCCCGCGATCACGTAGGCCAGCGGCGACGGGGTGGGCAGGACGACCGCCTCGCCCCGCTGGAGCGCCTCGTCGATGGCAAGCTTGCCCGCGGCATCAAATCGGGCGACCGGCAAGGGGGCCTCCTGTGTGCTCGCGATCGTGCGCGGTCACGGATGATTCGGTTCTTGCTTGAAACATGGTGGTCACACTCGACGGCGGGCGAGGTGCACGGGGGATGTCGGCCTGCCGCCGCCGCGCGCTCTCAAGCAGGCATCGCGCCACGCGCGGCGCGGGCCGAGGCGAGGGCGATCGCCGCCTCGGAGGGGCCTGATTTCCGTGGAGATGCGGGCGCCGCCGCGCGCGGCGGGCGGCGAGCGCGGCAGGCGGCGACCGAGGCGCCCCCGGCGCCCGGGTGCTGGCTGCAGCAGGCGGCAGGTGCAGCCCGGCGCAGGCAACGAGCGCCCTCTCCCGCCGGCCGGTCAACCCGCTGGGCCCGCTGGACGGGCGAGCGCCAGGGCGTCGGACAGGATCCAGAGCCCCAGGCCGATCAGGACGAACGGCAGCGCCGCCCGGCCGTAGCGCCGGATGCGGCTGCCCAGGACCGGGTGGTGGACGAGTCGGTGGCCGAGCGCGCAGAAGGCGCCGGTCATGACCGCGAACACGGCCGCATGGAGCGGGACGTGCGCCGGGGTGCTCGAGAACAGCGGGATGTAGACGCCGAGGTTGTCCCCGCCGTTCGCGATGGTCACGCTCGCCACCGCGAGCGCCTTGAAGCGCGCCGCGCCGCCGGGCGGCTTCTCGTCGTCGTCGTCGTCGCCGTCGTGGTCGGTCCCGGAGCCCCGCCGGAGCGCCCAGAGGCCCCGCAGCCCGAGCGCGAGGGGTGCCAGGCCGAGCAGGCCGATCCACCCGTCCGGCACGCGGACGGCGAGCAGCGCGCACGCGACGCTCGCGAGGACGAGCGCCGCCATGCCGAGGAACTGGCCGGCGACGACCTGGCGGGCGGTGAAGCCGGGGTCCGCGAAGAAGGCCGACAGCAGGAGGATGTCGTCGATGTTCGTCGAGATGAACACGACCACGCTCACCCCGAGCGCCGGAAGGATCTGGTCCATGGCGCCCGCGGGCGTAGCACCTCCCGCGGCCGGCCACCGCTCGGCGCGGCGCGGCCGGAGCGGCGCCGGCCCTGCGCCGCGGGAGCCGTATCGGCCGTTCCGGGGTAGATAGCGTGGCCGGAGCGGCTGCGCCCGCGCAGGCGGACGGGAGGCGAGCCGCGCGCTCGTGGAGTGGAATGGAGAGCCCATGACGACGAACCCCCAGCCCGCCGAGCCGACCCGGGCGACGGCCGCGCCCGGAGCGAACGCCGCGACCGTGGAGCAGCGCGCCCGGACGGACGTCCCGGTGCAGGGCATGACCTGCGCGGCGTGCGTGCGCCGCGTGGAGAAGGCGCTGCGCGCGACGCCCGGCGTCGCGGAGGCGACGGTCAACCTCGTGACCCAGCGGGCGACGATCGCCTACGATGCGCAGACGACCACGCCGGCCGCGCTGGCCCACGCCATCGTGGAGGCGGGCTACGAGGTGCCCGAGGTGCCCGACGCGTCCGCCGTCGACGGCGACACCGCAGCCTCCGCCGTCGACGGCGCCCCCGCAGCCTCCGCCGTCGACGGCGCCCCCGCAGCCTCCGCCGTCGACGGCGCCCCCGCAGCCTCCGCGGACACCGGCCCCCGCGCGACCTCCACGGGGCCCGAGACCTCCGGGGCCGCCGCGCCCGCCCCTCCACCGCGCCCGCACCCGGCAGCATCCGCGCGCGCCGCCGCCATGGACGCGGCCGAGCAGCGGGAGCGGCGCGCGCTCCGGCGCGACGTCGCGATCGCCGCCCTGTTCACGGCCCCCCTGCTCGCCGTGGCCATGTCCCACGGCGCGATCCCGGCGCTCGAAGGCGCCTTCGGACGCTGGCTCTCGCTCGCGCTCGCGACGGTCGTGGTCCTCGGGCCGGGGCGCCGGTTCTTCCGCCTCGCCTTCGGCGCGCTCCGGCACCGCGCCGCCGACATGAACACCCTCGTGAGCCTCGGGGCCGGCGCCGCCTGGCTCTACTCGACCGCCGCGGTCGTGGCGCCCGGCCTGTTCCCGCACGCCGAGCACGGCCACCTGCCGCCCGTCTACTTCGAGGCCGCGGCCGCGATCGTCACCTTCGTGCTGATCGGCAGGCTCCTCGAGACGCGCGCGCGGAAGCGGCTCGCCGACGCCGTGCGCGGGCTCGTGGCGCTGCAGCCGAAGACCGCGCGGCGCCTCCGCGGCGACGCCGAGGACGAGGTGCCTCCCGCCGCGCTCGCGCCCGGCGACCTCGTGCTGGTGCGGCCCGGCGAGCGCATCGCGACCGACGGCGAGGTGGTCCGCGGCGCGTCGGCGGTCGACGAGTCGATGCTCACCGGCGAGAGCATGCCCGTCGACAAGACCGCGGGCTCGGCGGTGATCGGCGGGACGCTCAACCAGAGCGGCGCCCTCACCTTCCGCGTCACCAAGACCGGCGCGGACACCGCGCTCGCGCGCATCGTCGAGGCCGTGGAGCAGGCGCAGGGGTCGCGCGCGCCGATCGCGCGGCTCGCCGACGTGGTGAGCGGCGTCTTCGTCCCCGCCGTCGCCGCCGTCGCGTCGCTCGCCTTCGTCGCGTGGCTCGCGGTCGACCCGACCGCCGCGGGCCTCGCCACGGCCATCGAGCGGTTCGTCGCGGTGCTCGTGATCGCCTGCCCGTGCGCGCTCGGCCTGGCCACGCCGGCGGCCGTGGCCGTCGCGACGGGGCGCGGCGCGGAGCTCGGCGTCCTCGTCAAGGGCGGCGCGGCGCTGGAGGCGGCGAGCCGCGTCGACACGGTGCTGCTCGACAAGACCGGGACGCTCACCTCGGGGCGGCCCGAGCTCACCGACGTCGTCGCCCTCGCGGGCCACGGCGAGGCGGAGCTCCTCGGCCTCGCGGCGGCCGCGGAGCTCGAGAGCGAGCACCCGGTGGCGCGGGCGATCGTCGACGGCGCGCGCGGCCGCGGCGTGGGCCTCCCGGCGGCCTCGGACTTCCGCGCGGAGATCGGCCACGGCATCGAGGCGCGCGCCGCGGGCCGCCTCGTGCGCGCCGGCACCGCGGCGTGGCTGCGCCGGGCGGGCATCGACCCGGGCGCGCTGGAGGCCGAGGCCGAGCGGCTCGCCGCGCAGGGCCGCACGCCGTCGTTCGTGGCCGTCGACGGGCGGCTCGCGGGGCTCGTGGCGGTCGCCGACCGGCCGACCGAGGAGGCGCGCCGCGCCGTCGCGGCCCTGGCGCAGCTCGGCGTCGAGGTGGCCATGGTGACCGGCGATCGGGCGGGCGCCGCGCGCGCCGTCGCCGAGGAGCTCGGCATCCGCGCGGTGTTCGCGGAGGTGAGGCCGGAGGACAAGGCGAGGATCGTCCGCGAGCAGCGGGCCGCCGGCCGCCGGGTGGCCATGGTCGGCGACGGCATCAACGACGCGCCCGCGCTCGCCGGCGCGGACGTGGGGGTCGCGCTCGGCAGCGGCGCGGACGTCGCGGTCGCGTCCGCCGACGTGGCGCTGCTCCGCGGCGGGATCGCCGGCCTGCCGGTGGCGCTCGGGCTCGCGCGCGCCACGCTGCGCACGATCCGCCAGAACCTCTTCTGGGCGTTCATCTACAACGTGCTCGGCATCCCGATCGCGGCGGGCCTCCTGTACCCCCTCACCGGGTGGCTCCTCTCCCCCGTCCTCGCGAGCGCGGCGATGTCGCTGTCGAGCGTTTCGGTGCTCGCCAACTCCCTCAGGCTGCGCGCGTTCGGCCGCGGCTGACGTCGCGAAGGAACGCTCGATGTTGGGATTCCGCATCGCGCGCCGACCTCCGCGCGCGGCGACGGCGCGCGGGCGGTCGGGCGGCTCCACCAGGTCGGAGGAGACCGAGATCGCCTCGCGATGAGGACCATCTCCCACTCGACCCGTTCTCGACGGCGTTGAATTCATGCTCGATGTCCAGATCGACCTTGGCGAAACCTGGACTGGCCTCGATACCTAGACCTCGGTGAGGAGCGCACGCGTGACGGCGGCACGGGCCAGGGCTCGCTCGCCCGCGTCATCCCGCTGCCCAACGCGGCGCACAAAGAAGCCGGGCGCGCCGTTCGATATCGCCGCGCCGGATTCCTCCGGGCGCCGGCTTGCGGAGGACGCGCCAGCCCCGGACGCTCTTCTGCCGCGCGGGCGCTCCGCCGCACGCCCACACGCATTTCGCGGCAGCATCGCCCCGCGCCGACGGGGTGAATGCTAGAAGCAGCGTACGCACCAAAGTCTCAGAAATACGGAGGATCTATGAGAACTTACCACCGGCATACTGGCACAGCCGTTGCTCTTACCGTGTTCCTCGCGGCGCAAGCCGCTGACGCCGCCGTCACGGTCGACATCGTCCACCCGAACGACACGATCATCGAGGGCAGCACGGTCCCGGTGCGCGTCGCCGCGTCGTCCCCCGACGAAATCTACTACGTGGAGGCGGAGTTCGAGGGCCTCACCATCGAGCTCACGCCGACGGGAGACGGCTACTACGAGGGCGCGTTCGATCTTGGCGAGCTCGGCAGCGAGCTCCCCTACGGCCCTTACGTCGTGACCGTGAACGCGTACGACACGTTCGGCGAGGGGGCGAGCGACGAGGGCATCGTGCACCAGTACGCGCCCCCGACCGTGGTGTGGAACGTGCTGCCGCACGACACCCTCACGGCCGGCTGGCGCTTCGAAGCGAAGTGCATCCCGACACCGCCCTACGAGTGCAAGGAGCTCTCGGCGCGGTTCGACAGCCCGAGCGGGAGCTACGAGTTCTACAACGACGTGTGGTCGCACTACCCGCAGCCCGTCCCGGGACGGCTCTACGTCAAGGAGGCCAATGGCGGGAATGGCTACTGGATCCCATCGGGCAAGACGTACACGCTCACGGTCTCGGCCAACGTCGGCATCGGACCCGACGTCACAAGGACGGTCGGCCCCATCCATGTCGACCGCAGCCCGAGGCTCACCGCCGTCCAGCGCGCTCCCGGCACCATCCTCGATTTCGACGCCACGCGGTTCCTCTTCCTGGATTACCTTCGTCGTATCGGGATCTACGATCGCAACACCCACCAGATCACGTGGGTCGAGGCCATCCCGGAATGGGCGGCTCCCCAGCTCGGCGCCGTCTACGGGGCGCTCACGCCGTCGGGGTCGGTGTACCAGTCGGCGACCGGCTACATTCTCTCCTGGGTCGACGGCGTCCGGCGCCAGGTCGCGAGCGCGACGATAACGCCGCGCCTCGACGCCGTGAACGGCGACACGGCGGTGTGGACGTCGTACAACGACGACTGGGCCCACCAGCACTCGCTGTCGACGGGCACGAACCGGACGCTCTGGTACAACCCGGGGAGCCGATCGCCGTTCCAGGCCGACGTTTCGGCGTCGGGCGGCGTCTTCTTCGGCACCTACGAGAACGCATCCATCGTCGGCCCGGGCAACGCGCTCCTCGGGGATCACGCGGGCAACCTGCAGCGGCCGATCACCGACGGAACGAACGTCGTCGGCCGCTGGTGGGACGGGATGACGAGCTCGAGCTACCTCTACACCGCGGAGGGTGAGGAGGTGTTCCTGGGCGACTCGCTCAGCAACACCTCTGCCGGGCTGCTGGCGCACGCCGGCTACGCCGCCTTCCTGAGGAGCGATGGCGACGCCAACCAGATCTGGCTGCGGACCCCCGACGGCGAGCAGCACCAGATCAGCGATTTCCCGAAGTCGAGCCGGTTCGACCAGGCGAAGCTCCGGGTCGGCCGCGACGGCATCAGCGACGCCGGCGAGGTCCTGTTCCTGTACGAAGGCAAGCGCTATATCGGCCGGCCGGGGGGAGCGCCCGAGCCGATCAGCACCGAGCTCGGCCACGGCCGCTGGCTCGACGGGAGCTGGTATGTGACCATCGGCAACACGCTGTTCCAGGTCTCGACCCCGGCGAGCGCCGCCGCGCGGCTCGCCGCGACGGGGATCGAGGAGCTCGCGCGGGAGGAGGGCCTCGGCGAACGCGAGGTGCTGTCCACGTCGTTCGCCGAGCGAGAGGCGCTCGATGCGACGGTGTGGGCTCGGGATCTGCACGAGCCCGACGCGCTGCCGGCGTCGGCCGACGGCGCCGAGCTGCTCGGCGACGTCGATACGGACACCGGCGCCGACATCGCGCCGGCCGGGGCGGGGTGCAGCACCTCGGGCCCGGCGGGCTCTGCCGGCGGCACCGCCGCGCTCGCCGCCGCGCTCGCGGGCCTCGCGCTCGCGCGCCGCAGCCGCGCGCGCTCGTAGCGCGCCCCGCGGCACCTCGCCGCCGACACGGCGCGCCGGCGCCGCCGGAAGCCCACCGCGATCGTAGATCCCGCCCGCAACGTCTGTTATAACGGACGCACGTCCTCGCTCCGATCGGGTCCAGGTCGATGCGCGGCGCCGCCGTGGGGGACGAAGCGCATCGACCCGGCAACGAACCGTCATCACCGCCTCACGCCGCGGGCGTCGCGCGCCGGTCCCGCCGGGAACGGCGGCGGCGCCCCCGGAGAACACGCGAACGCCCAGAACTCAAGGAGACGCAGCGCATGCGCTTTCGTCCGGATCCCACCTTCTACCCGTCGCCGCGCCTGGCGATGGATGCGCCGCCCGAGCGGCTGGCCTACGTGACGGCGCTCGACGCGGGCGCCGCGCTGAAGCGCCCGGGCAACCATCGCCACGACGCGCTCACGGTCGTCGACCTCGACCCGAGGTCGCCCGAGTATGGCACCCTCGTCTCGGTCAACGAGGTGCCGACCTACGGCGACGAGCTCCACCACTCGGGCTGGAACGCGTGCAGCGCCTCCCTGTGCCCGTACGCGCCGCACCCCCACGTGGAGCGCCGCTTCCTCCTGCTCCCCGCGCTCCGCTCGTCGAACATCTTCGTCTTCGACGTCAAGCCGAACCCGCGCCGCCCCGAGCTCGTCCACACGGTCCGGGCCGAGGAGATCGCCAAGCGGGCCGGCTACTCGCGCCCGCACACGCTGCACTGCGGGCCCGACGGCATCTACGTGAGCGCGCTCGGCAACCCCGAGGGCGAAGGGCCAGGGGGCATCTTCGTGCTCGACTGCGAGAGCTTCGATGTGCTCGGCCGCTGGGAGATCGACCGCGGGCCGCAGTTCCTCCACTACGACTTCTGGTGGCACCTCGGCCACGACACGCTCCTCACGAGCGAGTGGGGGACGCCGAAGATGATCGAGGACGGCGTGAATCCGGAGCTCTTGCTCGGCAAGAAATACGGCCACAAGATCCATGTCTGGGATCTCCGGAAGCGAAAGCACCTCCAGGCGCTCGATCTCGGCGACGAGCACCAGATGGCGCTGGAGCTCCGCCCCGCCCACGACCCGACCAAGGCCTATGGCTTCGTCGGCGTCGTCGTGAGCGTCAAGGACCTCTCCGCCTCGATCTGGCTCTGGCATCGCGACGGCGACCGGTGGGCGATCCGCAAGGTCATCGAGGTGCCGGCCGAGCCGGCCGAGCCCGACCTTTTGCCGCCGCTGCTCAAGGGCTTCAAGGCCGTCCCGCCCCTCATCACCGACATCAACCTCTCCCTCGACGACCGGTTCCTCTACGTGTCTTGCTGGGGCACGGGCGAGCTCCGCCAGTACGACGTGTCGGACCCGTTCCACCCGAAGCTGACCGGCTCGGTGCACCTCGGGGGCGTGGTCCGCAGGGCCGCGCACCAGCGCTCCGGGCCGCTGCGCGGCGGGCCGCAGATGGTCGAGGTGAGCCGCGACGGGCGGCGCATCTACTTCACGAACTCGCTCTACGCCTCGTGGGACGAGCAGTTCTATCCGGAAGGCGTGGGCGGCTGGATGGCCAAGGTCGACGCGGCCGAAGGCGGCGGCATCGCGCTCGACCCCGAGTTCTTCGTCGACTTCGGCCCCTTGCGCCCTCACCAGGTGCGGCTCGAGGGGGGCGACGCGTCCTCGGATTCATTCTGCTATCCCTAGCTCGCCATGACGCCCTGGCTCACCCTGGCGCTCCTCGGCGCCTATCATGGCATCAACCCGGGCATGGGCTGGCTGTTCGCGGTCGCGCTCGGCCTGCAGGAGAAGAGCGGCCGCGCGGTGCGGCGGGCGCTCGTGCCGATCGCGATCGGCCACGCCGCCTCGATCGGGCTCACGGTCGCGCTGCTCGGGCTCGGGCTCGCGAGCGTTCCCGCCGCGGCGCTCCGGTGGATCACGGCGATCGCGCTGATCGGGTTCGGCGCGCTCAAGCTCGTGAGGCCGCGCCACCCGAGGTGGGTCGGGATGCGCGTCGGCTTCCGCGATCTGACCTGGTGGTCCTTCCTGATGGCCACCGCGCACGGCGCCGGGCTCATGCTGCTGCCGGTCTTCCTGCTCGGCGCTGACAACCCGGCGCCGTGCCATGGCGCCGGGTGTCACAACGCAGCTGGCCTGTCCCTGACGAGCCCCGCGGGCTACCTCGCCGCCGTCCTCGTGCACACGGCCGCCATGATGGCGGCGGCCGCGGCGGTCGCGCTCGTGGTCTACCACAGGCTCGGCGTCGCGATCCTCCGCACGGCCTGGTTCAACCTCGATCGGGCGTGGGCCGCCGCGCTCATCGGGGCCGGCGTCATCGCGATCCTGGTCTGACGCCGATCAGCCGCCCGTCGATTCGCCGTCAGTTTGCCGTCAATTCGCCACGACGAGCTGCCACCGCTGCTCCTCGCCGCCGCTGCTCCCCCGCTGCTCGATCGCGGCGGCGTCCTCGGTCGAGCCCTGGACGACCCCGACCAGCTTGCCGCTGTTCTTGTTCCTGATCTGGAGGTCGCCGCCGCCCAGATCGATGAAGAGCCACGCCTGGTTGTCGCCGTCGTGGTCCGTCCATTGCTTCAGCGCGATCCCGTCGCTCTTCGACTCGTCGGGGACGTCCAGCACCTTGCCGCTCTTGACGTTGGTCAGCCGGAAGTAGCCCGCGCCGTTGTAGTTGAGGCTCCACTTCTGGTTGTCTCCGCCGTCGTCCGCGCTCTGCACCACCGCGGCCCCATCCTCGGACGACGCGCCGGCGACCGCCATCACCTTGCCGCTCTTCCTGTTCATGAGCTTGAATCGGTTCGTCGCCCCGGTGACGCTGCCCGCCGCCGTGTCGATGGTCAGCGTGTTGTTCCAGCTCATGCTCATCGTGGTGTCCGAGGGGAACGAGATCGGCTGCCAGACATAGGTGGAGTCGTTGACCCGCCCGCCCCAGGCGCCCGCCCAGCGATCCCCCATGTACAGGTAGGCCGTCCCCGCGCTCCCCTGGACCGGGAGCACGTAGGTCGACTGGGAGTGGTAGGTCGTGCCGTCGGCGACGTTGGTCATCGTCGACCAGCCGCGCTCGAGCGAGCGGGAGGTCGCGTACTTGGCCTGGTTGGGGTCCCAGCCCGTGGCCCCGGAGGTCAGCAGGAAATAGACGCCGTTCCGCTTGAACAGCGCCGGCGCCTCCCGGTGTCCGCCGGGGAAGAGCACGGCCGCCAGCCGGTCCACGGCCAGGTAGTCGGGGGTCAGCGCGTAGAGGTTGAGATCGTAGTTCTCGTTCGAGGCCGAGATGAAGTAGCCCTTGCCGTCGTCGTCGACGAAGAGGCCGCAGTCCCGGGACATGTACCCGGGCTTGCCGTGGTCGGTCACCCCGGTGCCCGCGAGCGGCCGAAAGCTGCCGTGATACGTGTAGTCGCCGTCCACGGTGCTCGAGCTCGCGACCGCGGCCCGGGCCTCGCCGTAGTTCACCCCGTTCTCCCAGTGCATCCACATCACGTATTTGCCCGTGGACGCGTTGTAGACCACCTTCGGCCGCTCGATGTTCGCCGGGTCGAGGTCCTCGTCGGAGTCCATGGTGAGCACATGGTTCCTGAACTCCCAGCGCCGCAGGTCCGACGAGCGGTAAGCGGACACGGCATAGAACGTCCCGTCCGGGTTCCGGTTCTCGCCGAACCAGTAGTAATAGGAGCCCACCTTGATCATCCCGCCCCCGTGCGCCTGGATGGGATTGCCCGAGGTGTCGGCCCACTGAATGCCGTTGACCAGAGGCCCGACCGGCGGGAGCGGCTCCGGGCCGCCGCCCTCGCCGGCAGACCCGCTGTCACCGGGCGCGCCGCCGACGCCGGAGGCGCCGACCCCCGAGGTGACGCCGCCTGAAGCGCCGATCCCCGAGGTGACGCCGCTTCCGGGCGCGCCGCCGCCGCCGGAGGCGCCGACCCCCGAGGTGACGCCGTCCCCGGGTGTCGCGCTCCCGGCGCCCTCGGCCGTACCGGCATCGCAGGCGGCGAGGCCGACCCCCGCGACCAGCAGGCACACCATCGGAGACAAGGAATCGAGACGCATGATGCCCTCCAGAAAGAGCACCATCTCCAGGCCTTCAACCAGGCTTGTCAAGGCCTTCGCGCGCGCTATGGCAGCGCTGGGATGTTCCGCTCTCGTGCGAACACCCAGCCTCGGCGATCTCGGCCGCTCGCGCCGGCCGATCAGCGCGCGCCCGCCGGAATCCCCGACGCGGCGCTCGGGGCGGCGAGCTTGTACTTGTCCCGAGCCCAGGCCGCGACGTCCGCGACCTGCCGCTCCACGGGAGTCGCCGACCAGCCGAAGGTCTCGCGGAATCGCGTGTCGTCGATGACATAAGGCACGTCCCACTGGTACGCCATCTCGACGGCCTCGCGCACGAACGGCGAGAACAGGCCCACCGCGCGCAGCACGAGGCGCGGGATCCGCGCGACCTCCACCTCGACCCCGAGCGCGCGGCCGAGGCGCCGCGCGAGCGCGCGCGTGCTCTCGGCGGGCGCCGTCGGCAGGTGCCAGATGTGGCCCATGGCCTCTTCCCGATCGCCCAGCGTCACGAGGGCGCGCGCCACGTCCTCCACGTACGTATAGGAGTGGGGCATGTCGGGATCGCCCACGCATTCCACCGCCTTTCCGGCGAGCGCGCGCGTATAGAAGCGCTCGCCCCAGACGGACAGCGGCACGTTGGCGCCGAAGAAGTCGCTGGCGCGCCCGATGGCGACGCGCACGTCGCCGCGACGCTGGGCCCCGAGGCGCATCTCCTCGAGGTCGACGCGCAGCGCGCCCTTCTTGCTGCAAGGGCGGCGCGGGGAGCCCTCGCGCATGGGCCCGTCGGGCACGCCGTACATGTAGAGGCAATCGAGCGCCACGAGCTTCGCGCCCGCCTTGCTCGCGCCGTGCACGGCGCCCCGCGCGATCGGCAGGAGCTGCGTGGGCCAGAGATGGTAAGGCGGGTTCATGCAATCGTAGACCACGCTCGCGCCGCGCGTGGCCTCCTCGGCAAAGGCGAGATCGGTGATGTCGCCGCACACCGACGTGAGCCCCGGTCGCTCCGGTGCGCGGCGGGTGCGCTGCACCAGGCGCACGCGATGCCCGCGCGCGAGCAGGAGAGCCGCGACGCGCGGGCCGATCTGGCCGGCGCCGAGGACGACATGGAGCTGGGAAGAGGAGCCCGGGGCGGGCGATGCGTTGTTCATGAGCCCAGGATGGTTCTTGCAACGGCGCAAGACAACGCCCGGAAACTGCAAGCGGCGGCGGCAAAAATGCAAGACCCGAGAGGGCGCGGCGCCGGCGAGCCACGGCCTCGATCCAGGCAGATCGCGACGCTAACGGGAGCGTGTGTCCCGCCGGCGGGGCGCGGTCAGGTGAGGCTGGGGAGCGGCCCGGTGCAGAACTGGGGGTCGCCGAAGGTCGTGTCGTCGGTCCCCATCGCGTTGGCGATCGAGACCAGCAGATCGTTGTGCTGGCGGGGGGAGCCGCCGTTCGCCAGGTAGTCCACGAAGCGGCCGGTGCGGAAGGCCCCGCCCGCGCTGCCGGCGAGCAGGAACGGCATGTTCGTGAGCGCGTGCTGCGTCGACTCGCTGATCTCGGTGACCCACAGGACGACGGTGTTGTCGAGGAGCGTGCGATCCCCCTCCGCGTACGAGTCGAGCTTGCCGAGGAGGTAGGCGAGCTGCTCCGCGAACCACGTGTGGATCTTCGAGTACTGCGCCTTGCCCGCGGTGTCCCACTGGTGGGAGATGGCGTGGTGGTTCCCCTGGAGATCGAGGAACGGATAGAGGTGCTCGCTCTCGGCGTACGACCACTGGATCGTGCAGATCCGGGTGAGATCGCAGGCGAGCGCCGCGGCCGCCATGTCCATCTGGAGCTTGCCGATGGCGGGCATGTTCGCGTCGTCCGAGAGGTCGATGCGATTGCCGAGCGCCGGGCCCTGGCAGCTCGTGCCCGGGGTCGGGCCGCCGCCGCTCGACGAGCCGCCGCCGGCGAGGCGCGCCTCGATGTCCTGGATCGACTGCAGGTGGGCGTCGAGCTTCACGCGATCTTCCCGGCCGATGCGCGGCCGCACGTCGGCGATGTCCTCGCGGAGGATGTCGAACACGGTGCGCCGCTGCGCGCGCAGCCGATCCAGCGCTTCGGAGCTGCCCTGGCCCTGGCCCGGCACCGAGGCCCCGAAGAGCTGCTCGAACGTATCGTAGGGATCCTCGCGCGGCGGGATGGGCTGATCGGGCCCGGCGTAGCAGATCCGGCCGCGCACCTCCGCGTCGCGGACCTGGACGCCGAGCTCCAGGGTGCGAAACAGCGTCGGGGGCTTCAGCTTGTTAGCAATGTGCTGGTCGAGCGAGATCCCCGACGACCAGCCGGCGTTGTTGGAGTTGAAGCTCCGGAAATTGCCCCGGAGCAGCGCCCGCCCCGTGAGCAGGCCGCCGATGCCCCGCGCGTGCTCGGAGCCGATGTTGGAGTTGACCACGACGTTCATGTTGATCCCGCGCATCGGGATCAGCTTCGCCTTGAACGGCGAGAGCGGCTGCAAGAGCGGGCTCAGCGTGAAGTTGGTCTCGGTGCCCTGGGGCATCCATTGCGACTCGAGCGTGCCGTTCGGCGTGTAGAACACCACGAAGCGCTTGGGCGCGATGGTCTCGTCCCCGCGGGCCAGCTCGGAGTTGAGCAGCGGGATCGTCGCCGTCGCCGCCAGCGCGCCCTGGAGCATCCGCCGCCTGGAGATCATTCGCTGTCTCATCTCACTCCTCCTCTGCCGCGATCGCGCTGCGGAACATGAACGCCTCGGTCTGCGTGGTGGCCACGATGAGCTCCACGAGATCGCCCTCGGAGGCGTGGAACCCGCCGCGCAGCTGGTCGAGCGAGCAACCGTCGCCGTCCGTCTCGAAGCGGCCCGCCGCGTAGCGGAACCACTGCGTCGCGAGGCACTCGCGGACCTGCTCGCTCCCGGCGAGCCGCTCCGCCAGCTCGCGGACGCCGACGAACGGGCCATCCACGTCCGCGGACCGGAAGATCTCGCCCGAGCTGTCGATGACCTGGCCGCCCTCCTCGGTGCGGTAGGCGCCGACAGCATCGTAGTTCTCGAACGCGAAGCCGATGGGATCCATCAGCTGATGACAGCCGGCGCACGACGCGTCGGAGGAGTGCTGCTGGAACCGCTCGCGCGCCGTGGCGCCCTCCTCGCCCGTGGGCGGCGTGAGGTCGACGTCGTCCGGGGGCGGCGGCGGATCGTAACACAGGAACTTCTGCCGGATCGCCTTGCCGCGCAGGACCGGAGACGTCTGATCCGGGTGCGCATGGACGGCCAGGAACGCGGGCTGCGTGAGCAGCCCTGCGCGCTGCTCGGGCGGGAGCTCGACGAGCTGGGGCGTGGTCGTGCCGGGCGGGACCGACACGCCGTACAGCTCGGCGACCGGCTCGGTGGCGAAGCCGACGGGCAGCGTGAGCAGGCTCGACAGCTTCCGGTCCCCCGACCACAGCACGTGCTCGATGAACGCGGGCGTCTCGGCGCTCATCCCCGCGACGAGCTCGTCGTCGAACCCGGGGAAGGCGCTCTCCAGCTTGACGATGGTCTGGAGCCTCCCGAGGTTGAGCCATTGCTTGTAGAATTCTGCAATGGCCAGGCGCGCCCGCGGGCTCTCGAGCATCTCGCGGGCTCGCTCGGCGAGCTGTTCGCGGGTCTCGAGCAATCCGGCCTCGGCGTCCGCGAGCAGCTCGTCGTCCGGCCCCGACGCCCAGACGAGGTAGGAGAGGCGGGACGCCATCTCGTACGGGTCGAGGCGCACCTTCGGCGCGGCGTCGTCGAGATCGTGGCGCAGCTCCAGGCGGAACAGGAACTTCGGCGACTGCAGCGCGGCCCGGATGACCACCTCGATCCCCTCGCGCAGCGACCCGCCCGTGCGCCCAGCGTCGTAGGCGCGCATCAGCCGGTCGACGTCCTCTGGCGCGAGCGGCCGGCGGTACGCGCGGCGGCCGAAGGTCTCGATGAACTTCCGCGCGCACGCCGCCTCCGCCTCGGCCTGGCCCTCGACGGCGGCCGGGTCGCACGGCAACAGCTTCGACAGATCGCCCGCCACGGCCTCGGCCGCGAGCGCCTCGGCCGCCAGCAGGTATTTCTCGGCGTGCAGCGACGATATCGTCAGCACCGACGCGTTGTTGTTGAACCCGCCGGCGACCTCGTCCACCGGGAATTGATCGGCAGGGGTAAGCGACGTTCCGAGCAGATCTCGAACCGTGTTGTTGTATTCGAATCGCGTCAGACGCCGCTGCGGCGCGAGGAGCCGCTCTGTCCCCCCGCACGCCTGCGGACCGCCTTGTCCGGACGCCGGGACGTCCTCCCCGGCGCCGGCGCCCGCCGCTCCGATCCTCCCGTCGCACCCGGCCGCGAGCGTCAGCGCGAGCGTCGCGGTGGCCGCGAGACAACCTCGCCAGCGACGAACCCTTAAGTCAGCCATACCGTGACCTCCTACCGTCGTTCACCACCTACGGTGAAGCTTCGGCACGCGCTCGGCGACTCGGGCCAAGAAAATTGCACTCACGCCGAAGCTATCGTGTCTCTCCGCGTCACCGCGCCGAAACCAGGACCGCGATCCCCTGAATGCCCGCGCTGGGGCGCCTTGATCACGGGCGCGCCAGAAATCTTACCGCGCCCGGGCGCCGGGCTGCTCCGGGGGAGCGCCGGCGCGCCGCGCGACGAGCGCGCGCTCCGAGGGATTATGGGGTGTCCTCGACTCCGCTCCTCCCGTCGTTCGCGGGCGCGGCCGCGCGGGAGGCAGGCAGCCGCAGCCATCCATGCGCGGCGAGGAAGCGGCGAAGCGCCGGGTCGTCGGCGGACAGCGGCGGCAGGTACGCTCCGACGCGCTCGCGGCGCCACCACGCGCCGCTGCCGTCGCCGATGCGGGTGAAGCTGTACCGGTAGAGCTCGGCGCGGATGTACCGGGGCGGCGCGCCGGGAAACGGGTTCCGCCCGAGCAGGCGCTGCGCGCCCGGGTCGCCCGTGAGGAGCTTGTAGATGAAATGGACGAGCCACGGCTCGCTCTCGTAGCTCCCGAACGCGGCGAACCAGATCTGCCAGTCGAGGCGGTAATGATACGGCGTGATGACGCACGGGCGCCGGCGCACGTCGCCCGGCTTGCACGGCAGGTCGTATTCGAGCCACCGGGTCCCCTCCCCGAGCGCCTCGTCGCTCGTGCCCTCCAGGATCACCTCGTAGCGCTCCCGGCCGACGCTGCCGAACGCACCATAGGTGTTCACCAGACCGAAGCTGTCGAACGTGGCGTTCATCGCCTGCCGCGGCGAGAGCAGGTTCATGACCGGGCTCACGCTGAGGCAGAGCACCAGGATCGCGAGCACGGCGGCGGCGGCGCGGTGCGCGCGGGACGGCGAGCGCCCCTCGGACAGCGCCGCGGCGCGCTCCCTGAGCCGCGCCGGGAAGAGCCGGCCGAGGGCGCCGTCATCGAAGCAGGCGAGCGCCGGGACGATGGTGAGCCAGTTGAGGAAGGAGAGGTTGCCGCTCGCGATGAGCATCACCTGGAAGAGCACGAGGAGCGCGCCGGCGGCGTGCCGGGCGCGGCGGGGGCCGAACGCGAACCAGGGGACGACCAGCTCGACGAGGTGGTTGAACAGCGCGCCGAGCGCGTGCACCGGCCGCGGGAGCTGGTGGAGGTAATAGCTCAGCGGGCTCGGCACCGGCTGCGTCTCGTAATGATAGACAAGGCACGAGAGGTCGCGCCAGCACGGGTCGCCCCGGAGCTTGATGAGGCCGGCGCCGAGCATGATCCGGAAGATGAGCCAGCGGAAGAGCCAGATCACCACGACCGGCGGCGGCGGCGACCGGAACGGGCGGAGGCCGCGCACCGGACAGAGGAAGATGGCCAGAAAGCCGGTCTCAGCGAGCTGGTGCTCCCAGCCGTAACCGTAGAAGACCTGCCCGATGTGCACGAACGAGAGGTAAAGCGCCCAGAGCGCGAGCTGCACGATCGCGTTGGTGACGCCGGCGCACACGGCGAGCGACAGCGCGACGCCGGCCCACGCGGCGGCGAGGAGGACGCCCTCGGACGCGCCGAGCCACAGAAAGAGCGTGGGGAGCCGGCGGAACGCGGCGCCGGGCGAGCCGGTCACGGCGAGGAGGCGCTCGAGGAACCGGTCCGCCGGCAGGAGCCCGTCCGGGCCGAGGAGCGGGCCGAGCTGCCGGGCGAGCGAGAAGAACGCGATGAGGTAGACGAAGCCGAGCAGGCGGAGCAGGACGAAGCGCGTCAGCAGGTACGTGCGCGGAGGGCCGAGGAAGCGGCGGAGCGGGTGGCTCCGGATGCGGCGGAGGAACGCGCGGTCGTCGTCGGCCGGCGCTGCTTCGTCGGCCGGCGCTGCGGCGGGGGGCGGTGCTTCGCGAGCCATCGGGCGCGCGAGGATAGCCCCCCCGCGCGCCGGTCATCCACCGCGCTTCATCGTGGCGTGGATGAGCCCGTGCGGCTCGTCCACGGGGACGAAGATCTCGTTGTCGTTGCCGAGCCCGAAGCGCGAGAGATCGACGAGCAGGCAATGCTTGTTCGGCAGCGAGAGTCTCAGCTCGTCGACGGCCGGGCAGGCCGCGAGCACGGCCTCCGCGAGCGCGTGGATGGTGTGCTGCACCGAGAGGCTGTGCTGCTCGGCGAACGTCTCGAGCAGGGCGCGGCGGGCGCGCTCCCAGGTCGCCGTGGGGGCCTCGTCGCGGGCCGCCGCGCGCCATCGCGCCAGGATGAGCGTGGAGAGGATGCGGTCCTCCGTCTCCTTCAGCGTCGTGTACTTGTCGCGCGGGAAGCCCGAGAACGCCGAGCCGCCGGTCTTGAGGACGAGCAGATCCGCGATGCCGGACACGATCTCGACCCCGCCGGGCGTCGCCGTGATCTCCGCGGTCCGCCGCTCGGCCCCGGCGCGGAGGAAGGCGTGCCGGTGCGGCGCGCCGCCCGCGTCGATGCGCGACCAGACGTTCTCCGCGATGGCGACCCGCGCCAGCCGGGTATGGTCCTTTCCGAGGAAGTGCTCGGCGAGCAGGACGCCGAAGTCCTCGATCGGCTCGACCGGGTGGCCCTGGGCGAGGGCGTACACGGTGTTTTTCATCGTGTCCGTGGGCAGCACCTTGCTGTTGTCGCCCCGCGTGTAGGCGTCGTCGAAATCGCCCTCGAGCTGGATGTCGATGTCGATGTCGGTGAGCTCGTGCCGCCCGTCCGCGCGGCGGACCTTGACGAGCCGCACCCTCGATTTGCCATAGCTGTTCCGCACCAAGGAGATCGACATCGTTCTTCAGCTCCCGCGCCCGGGCAACGACGCTTCGTTGCGATGCGGGAGATACCGTACCTTGAAGCGGGACGCCGGCTCAAGCCCGGCGGGCAGCCGGCGCGGGCAGCGCCCGCGGTGAGGCGCCCGCCGCCCGCCGGAACGCCCCGGGCGGGCTCGTGCGATACGGGACGTGCGCCGGCGAGCGCGCGTCGCAAGATAGGTCGTTATGGCGATCGCAGAGCGCGACAGGGCGGCCGATCGACTCCTCGCCTCCCGCGAAGCGTTGATGACGGCCGCGCTCGGGCGCCTGCGGGGCGCGGCGGCCGCGCAGGTCGCCCCCGGCGCCCGCGAGGCCCTCGCGCGGTGCGGCCTGGACCTCGGCGCGCACATCGACGCGCTCGCGGCGGCGCTGCGCGCCGGGGGAGGCGACGAGCTCGGCGAGCACTGCGCCTTCGCGGCGGTGTTCCTCGAGGGGCTCGGCGTGCCGCGGAGCGCGCTCGCCGCCGCGCTGGACGCGCTCGGCGAGAGCGTCGGCGAGCAGCTCGACCCGGCGCTCGCCGCGGTCGCGCAAGGCGTCCTCGCCGCCGGCCGGCGGCGCCTCGACGACGCGCCCCTCGTGACGCCGGCCGCGCTGGCGGCCGTCCCCCCGGCCGGCCCCGTGCCGGGCGAGGTGGCCTCGGCGGCGGAGGCGCTCCGCATGTCGGCGCCGCGCATCGCCCCGATGAGCGTGGCGCTCAGCTACGCGCGGCGGCCGGAGGACGCGCTCGCCCACGGCCTGGGGCGCGCCCGCTGCCTGGAGGACGCCCATCGCCACCTCGCGCAGCTCGCCGCGGCCGTCGAGCTGGGGTCGCCCGAGCTCTTCGGCGCGTACGCGGACTGGGCGCAGGCGCTGCTGGTCGGCTTCGGCCTCGACCCCGCCGAGCTCGTGGGCCACCTCGGCGCGCTCGGCGACGTCCTCGCGATCGCGCTGCCCGAGCAGCTCGCCGAGGCGCCGCGGAGGTACCTGTCCGCGGCGATCGATCGGCTCACGTCGGCGCGCGTCGAGCCTCCGAGCTTCGTCCGGCCCGAGGCCCCGCTCGGCGTGCTCGCGTGCGGCTACCTCGACGCGCTCCTCCAGCGGGACCGGCGGCGGGCCATGAGGCTCATCCGGGAGGCGGTCGAGGCGAGCACGCCGATCGGGGACATCTATGCTCACGTCCTGCAGCCGTGCCAGTACGAGGTGGGCCGGCTGTGGCAGCTCCATCAGCTCAGCATCGCCGAGGAGCACTACTGCACGGCGGTCACCCAGATGGTCATCAATCAGCTGTACCCGCTCGTCCCGAGCGCCCATCGGGCCGGCCTACGGCTCGTGGCCACCGCGGTCGACGGCAACCTCCACGAGATAGGCGCGCGCTTCGTCGCCGATTTCTTCGAGATGGCGGGGTGGGACACCTTCTATCTCGGGGCCAGCACGCCGGCGCAGGACGTGATTGACGCGGTCGTCCGCTGCAAGGCCGACGTCCTCGCGATCTCGGCCGCGCTCGGCGAGCACCTCGCCAGCGTGGGCGCTCTCATCGCCGCCGCGCGCCGCGACGTGCGGTGCAAGGGGGTCGTCGTCCTCGTCGGCGGCCGGCCGTTCTGCGCAGTTTCCGACCTCTGGAGGCAGGTCGGCGCCGACGGCTCGGCGCCGACCGCCGAGGGGGCCGTCCGCGCGGCGGAGCGGCTCCTCGCCGCGCGCGCCGCATGACCCTGCCCGGCGCGCCCGCGCGCCGATCCCGCCAGCGCGGGCGAGCGGCTGCGGCGCCAGCGGGGTGCGTTTCGTCTAGCGACCTTCGCGCCGGCCTGGCAAGAACAGGTCGTTCCCACCGGAATCGAAGGTGAGGCCCGGAGTCCGCGATGGCACCGCGCGAGCCGCGAAGCACAGGAGATAACGAAGAAAAGATGGGATTGGCCCTGCCGGCGACAGGGCAGCCCGACGGCAGGATCGCAGAGCTCGCCGGCTCCTTTCTCATGGACTCCACCGCGCTGGCGGTGGGCGTGTTCGCGCCGGACGGCGCGCCCCGGCTCGCGAACCGCGGCATGCGCCGGCTGCTCGGACGCGCGGGTGAGCCGGCCCGCCTCGTCAGCCCGAGCTTTCCGCAGCTCGCCGCGGCGGGGCCCGGCGGCGACGCGCCGGTCCACCGCGGCATCCTGCACTTCGGGGATCTCCGCGCGATCGCGCACAGCGTCCGCGGCGAGGTGTGGCGGCTCGACGATGCGCTGCTGATCCTCGCCGAGTTCGACGTCGTCGAGCTCGAGCGCGTGGTCGCCGAGGTGTCCGCGCTCAACTCGAGGATCACGAGCCTCCAGCGGCGGCTCCTGTCCGAGCAGAAGGCGCTCGAGAGGTCGCTCGGGCAGCTGCGCGCCACGCAATCGATGCTCGTCCACTCGGAGAAGATGAACGCCCTCGGCAAGCTGGCCGCCGGCGTGGCCCACGAGATCAACAACCCCCTCGCCTTCGTCCGCAGCAACGTGCACACGCTGGGAGCGTCGCTCGGTCGGCTGTTCGCCGCCTACGAGGCGCTCGAGGCGGCCGCCCTCCGCGGGCGCCCGGACGACGTGGCGGGCATCGCCGAGGCGCTCCGCGAGGACGCCGACCTCGAGTTTCTGCGCGAGGACGCGGGCGATCTCGTGAAAGGCACCCTCGGCGGCCTCGCGCGCGTGCAGAAGATCGTCGAGGATCTCAGGACCTTCGCGCGGCTCGACCAGGCGGAGGTGGAGCGCTCCGACCTGCGGGAGAGCCTGGAGAGCACCCTCGCGATCGCCGGCCCAGCGCTGAGGAGCGGCGGCGTCCAGGTGACGGTGGAGTGGGCCGACCTGCCGAAGGTGCGGTGCAAGCCGGCGGAGCTCAGCCAGGTGTTCCTGAACCTGCTCATCAACGCGGCCCAGGCGGTCGAGTGCCGCGGCCCGGGGAACGGCCGCATCGCGATCCGCGCGCGGGACGAGGGGCGCCAGATCGCCCTCGAGTTCGAGGACAACGGCGCCGGGATGAGCGATGACGTCGTCGGCAGGATCTTCGATCCGTTCTTCACGACCAAGCCCGTCGGGCAGGGCACGGGGCTCGGCCTCACGATCTCGCACAAGATCGTCGTGGATCAGCACGGGGGCACGCTCGCGGTCCGCTCGACCCCGGGGGCCGGGAGCACCTTCACGATCACGCTGCCGAAGGAGCTCGATCGATGACGAGCGCGCCCGGAGAGCGCCGCGCCCTGCTCATCGTCGACGACGAGCGCGAGACCCTGAAGGCGCTCCGCCGCGAGCTCCGGCGCGACTACGAGGTCCTCACCGCGGAGAGCGCCGAAGAGGGGCATGCGCTCCTGCGCGTGCGGGCCATCCCCGTCGTCCTCAGCGATCAGCGGATGCCGGGCATGACCGGCACGGAGTTCTACGCCGCGGTCCAGGCCGAGTTTCCGGAGACCGTCCGTCTCCTCATGACGGCCTATGCGGACACGAACGCGGCGGTCCAGGCCATCAACGACGGCGGCGTGTACCGATTCATCGCCAAGCCGTGGGATCCGCCGGAGCTCGCCGCCGTCGTGCGGGACGCGTTCGCGCAGCACGATCGGCTCTGCGACCGCAATCGGCGCCTCGCTCGCCTCGAGGCGAGCGCCGAGACGCTCCGCCGGGAGAACCAGCAGCTCGCCGAGCAGAGTCAGCGGAGCCATGAGCTCGTGGGCATCGCCGCGCACGATCTGCGCAATCCGATCGCGGCGATCCAGTGGTTCTCTGCGATGCAGCTCGGGGGCGCCTCGGCCGGGCGCGAGGACGCGCGGCGCCACCTCACCAAGATCCAGGCCAACGCCGAGTTCGCGCTGCAGCTGCTCGAGGATCTGCTCGACATCACGACGCTCGAGCACGGGAACGTCGCGCTTCGCCTGCAGGACGCCGACCTGCGCGGCCTGATCGCGGCGGCGATATCGCTGAACGAGCACGGCGCCCGCCGCAAGCAGATCGCCCTGGTCGTCGACGCGCCCGCCGATCTCCCGCCCGTCCGCTGCGACGTCGAGCGGATCGAGCAGGTCGTGAGCAACCTGCTCAGCAACGCCTTCAAGTTCTCTCATCCGGGCACGACGGTGACGGTGCGCGCGCGACGGCTCGACCAGGCGGTCGAGGTGGTGATCGAGGATCAGGGCCTCGGCATCCGCCCGGAGGAGATCAGCGGCCTGTTCTGCAAGTTCCGGAGGACGAGCACCCGGACGACCGGCGGCGAGAAGAGCACGGGGCTCGGCCTCTCGATCTGCAAGAACCTCGTCGAGCGCCACGGCGGCACGATCCGCGTGGAGAGCGAGCTCGGCCGGGGAACGCGGGTGTTCTTCACGCTGCCGCTGGCCGTCGAGAGGAGCAGCTGAATCGACGCAGCTTTCTTCGAGCGCGATTCGCGGTCGCCTAGCATGCGCGCTCCTGCTCCAGGAGCAAAGGCATGCGGCGCACTCCCCTCTGGTTCTCGATCGTGACCTCGGCGACCCTCGCGACGGCGGCGGCCTGCGGCGACGACGGCGGCGCAGGCAGCGGCGGTGATGGGGGCGCTGGCGCGACCAGCAGCTCGAGCACCGCGGGCGGCGACGGCGGCACGGGCGGCTCCGGCGGCGGCACGGGTGGCTCCGGCGGCTCCGACGGCGGCTCGGGCGGCTCCGACGGCGGCTCGGGCGGCTCCGGCGGCGGCACGGGTGGCTCCGGCGGCGGCACGGGTGGCTCGGGCGGCTCTGACGGCGGCTCGGGCGGCTCCGACGGCGGCTCCGGCGGCACGGGCGGCTCCGGCGGCTCCGGCGGCGGCACGGGCGGCACTGGCGGCTCCGGCGGCTCCGGCGGCGGCCACGCTGCCGAGGACTGGACGCGCGACATCCTCTCGACGGCCCTCGAGCTCGACCTCGCCAGCCTGGCGGGCAGGGCGACCATCGTGCTCGCCGCGTCGGACAGCACCGCCGCGTCGTTCGAGATCGGCGACCTCGACATCGTGTCGGTCGCGGATCCGTCGGGCGACCTCGACCACGCGGTGGCCGCCGGCGCGCTCCACGTGAGCGTGCCGTCGACCGGGAGCGACGCCACGGTCATCATCGATTACGCGTTCAAGCCCCACAACGGCTCCGACGGGTGGATGCCGGAAGCAGGGGTGTCGTTCCTCTGGCCGTATTTCTGCGGCAACCTCTTCCCGTGCAAATCCGATCCTGCGGACGGCGTGCGGTTCACGATGCGCGTGACCGGGGTGCCGGAGGGCATGACCGCGATCTATCCGGAGACCATTCCCACCGACGCGCCTTCGTACATGCCCGCGATCGCCGTCGCCGAGCTCACCGAGCTGGCCCTCGGCGTCACGACCGCAGGCACCCGCGTCAGCGTATGGCACCTGCCCGACCAGGGGGCCGACGCCGCGACCGGCACCGAGCACCTCGTCGACGTCGTCGACTTCCTGGAGACCACCTACGGCCCCTACCCCTTCGGCGACAGCGTGGGGACCGTCTCGGCCGACTGGGGCGGCGGAGACTACGGCGGCATGGAACATCACCCCTTCTGGCACGTCTCGAGCGGCTCTCTCGACCGCGAAGAGGTCAACGCGCACGAGGCCGCCCACGGCTGGTTCGGCAACGGCGTGCGCATCGCCTGCTGGGAGGACTTCGTCCTCTCCGAGGGCACCGCCTCGTACCTGGCGGCCCGCGCGCTCGAGGAGCTCGGCGTGGAGGTCTGGCCGTCGTACGCGTGCGATCTCAAGGACGCCTGCGACCCCGCGGGCGCCAAGAACACCATCGCGCTGCCGGACACCTGCAACGAGATCGACATCCTGACCGATCCGCTGTGGTCGACCGTGCCCTACATGAAAGGCGCGTTCTTCTTCCGCGAGGTGGCCGACGCGATCGGCGTCGGCGCGCTCGACCAGGCCCTCGGCGACTTCTACAGGGCGAACGTGGGGACCGCCGCGCGGACGCAGGACCTCATCGACGCCATCAAGGCAGCGACGGACAGCGCCGGCGCCGCCGCGGTCGACGCGCTCGCCGCCGCCTGGCTCCGCACGCTGGAGTGCCCGATCGACGTCTCGACCCTCTGCCCCACCTAGAGCCCTGCCATGTGGACCGATACCCGCCTCACCCGACAGCTCGGACTCCGTCTCCCGATCATCCAGGGCCCCTTCGGGGGCGGCCTGTCCACCACCGCCCTCGCGGCCGCCGTCTCGAACGCCGGCGGGCTCGGCTCCTTCGGGGCGCACGCCCTGACTCCATCGCAGATCGGCGACCTCATCCCCGAGCTCCGGCGGCTCACGCCGCACCCGTTCGCGGTCAACCTCTGGGTGCCGCAGCCCGGCGAGCCCACCACCATCGACGCGGCGGAGCTCGAGCGGCACGTGGCGCGCCTGCGCCCCATGCTGCGGCAGCTCGGCCTGCCCGATCCCGAGGTGCCCAGCGCGTTCGCCCCGCGCTTCGAGGAGCAGGTCGAGGCCGCGCTCCAGGCGAGGCCGCAAGCCCTGAGCTTCGTCATGGGGGTCCCGCCCGCCCCGGTGATCGAGGGCGCGAAGGCGCGGGGGATCGCCGTCATCGGCACCGCCACCACCGTCGACGAGGCGATCGCGCTCGACCAGGCCGGGGTCGACATCATCGTCGCCTCGGGCAGCGACGCGGGCGGGCATCGGGGCGCGTTCCTGCGGCCCGTGCGGGAGTCGCTGGTCGGCACGCTGTCGCTCGTCCCGCAGGTGGTGGACGCGGTGCGGGCCCCGGTGGTCGCCGCGGGCGGCATCGCCGACGGCCGCGGCGTCGCGGCGGCGCTCGCGCTCGGCGCCAGCGGGGTGCAGATCGGGACGGCGTTCCTCGCCTGCGAGGAGTCGGGGGCGAGCGCCGGCCACCGCAGCGCGCTGGCCTCGCCGGGCGCGCGCACGACCGTGCTCACCCGCGTGTTCTCCGGCCGCACCGCGCGGGGCATCCCCAACGCGTTCGTCGAGGCCCTGACGCCGCACGAGCACGACATCCCGGAGTATCCGGTCCAGAACTGGCTCACGCAGCCGATCCGCCGGGCCGCCGCGGCGGCGGGGCGCGAGGATTATCTGTCGCTCTGGGCCGGGCAGAGCGCCGCCCTCGCCAGGCCGCGGCCGGCGGCCGAGCTCGTGGCGGCGCTCGTCGAGCAGGCCGAGCAGGTGATCCGCGGGCTCATGCAGCCCTGAGGGGGCTCGCCCGCGCCGCCCTGGCCTTACCAGGTCACGGTGTCGTTTCGCGTGAGCGTCCCGCCGGACGCCGGGGTGTTCAGCGTGCGATTGCCCCCGCCGGGCAGGTTCTCCCAGGTGACGGAGCCATCGACGTTCGTGCGGAGGTACTTGTACTGCAGGGCGCTGCCGGCCGGCAGGTTGACCCGGTTCGTCCATACCGGGTAGCTGCGCGGATCGACCGGGATGGCGAGCGCGGTATTCCAGTTGCCCAGCGCCGCGGTGTTGCCGGTGACGTACACGTGCTGGCCGTCCACGGTGCTCGCGGTCACGTTGAACACGACGCTCGCCTGCCCGGACGCGGGCGGCACGACGCAGGCGTTGTAGCGGCTGCAGACCACCGACGGGACGTCGACGACCTTGCCCGCGCGGATCGACGCCAGCAGGCTGATGTACTCGCCCATGGCCCAGTTCAGCGGGCTCATCGACCTCGTCGGGGTGCCCGCCGTGGCGTTCGCCGGCTTCTCGACGATCCAGCCGGTGACGTTCGTCGTCTCGCTCCACACCTGCTCCGGGATGAAGCCTTGCGGCGTCGAGAACGCCTTGACCGCGGCGAGGTAGGTGCTGCCTTGGGTGCCGAGGCCCGAGAGGGCGATCTCGTACATGCCGCGCTCGGCGGTGAAGATGGGCCACAGCCGGCCCCGACCGCCGTCGCCGTCGAAGTTGCCGCCGCCGTTCTCCTCGCCGTACGCGTCGTAGTTGTAGCGGAACCAGGCGTCGCCCTTGCCGGGGATGTTCCGCTTCAGGATCTTGTCGTAGATCTTCATCGTCGCGACGATCGACGCATCGTCCGGGCGCTTCACCCCCATCCTCACGAGCTCGAGGAACCCGCCGTCGACGATGTAGCGCTGGTCGTGCGTGCCGCCGCCGTTGCCGATCGTGAGGGGGGTCGCCGCGTTCGGCCCGGACACGGGGTTATAACGCTGCCGCCCTGTGCCGGTGATGTTCGGGTCCGCCGGGTTGATGCGGACATGATAGCTGTGCTGGCCGTTCACCTCGTGAAAGCCGGTGGTCGTGAACGTCCAGCGGTCGACGTTCTGCTGCCAGTAGTCGGCGGCGGCCATGTAACGGGCTGCGCTCGTCGTGTCGCCGTTGTCGCGCGCGATCGCGGCGGCGCAGACGAGGCCGGCGATCTCGGCGGCGATGGTCGACGGCGAGTACCCGGAGTTCTCCTCCCAGCGCTCCTGCTGGGTCCACGGGCCGGTGTTGACGATGTAGTCCGCGGTCTTCTTGATCTTCGACCACAGCGGGTTGTACACCGACGGGCCGAGGCGCCAGGCCAGGATGATCGGCATCGCCTGCTCATCCATCTGCGTGCCTTGCCAGTACTGCCACCCGCTGACCCAGGCGTTCTGCGGGAAGCGGCCGACGCGGCTGTAGCCCTGGGGGCAGCTCGGCGCGTTGTACTCGGCGCTCCCGCAGTCGCTCGACTGCTGGAGCGTGTTGAACAGGTAATTGACCACCGAGGTCGCGGTCGCCGTGTCCCCGGCCGTCACGAGCGCGCTCGCGAACTTGAACAGATCGCGCGGCCAGACCAGGTGGTAGCCGCCGTTGTTGGCGTCGCCGTTGGTCTCACCCCACGGCGTGCCCATCCCGGCGATCATGGCGCCGTTCGACTTGTCCTGGATCGTCTTCAGCGACATCGCCGCGAGGTAATACTGGTCGTCGGCGGTGCCGCCCTGGTTGTCGAGCCCGCTCGCATAGCCGTTCCACCCGCTGTCGTAGGTGGTTCGCAGGGTGGTCAGGTTGCTGCCGAGGGTCGCGTTCGCGGTGGTCGTCGCCTCCGCCTCGGTGGCGCCGAAGGCGAGCACCACGTCGAACGAGACGCTGGTGACCGCGCTCGTGCCGAGATCGATCCAGCCCATCTGCGCCACGTTGCCGCCGCTCGCGAGGTCGTTGCGCCAGCTCATCGTCTTGTCGGAGGTGCCGCCGAGCAGGTCGGTCCAGCCGTCGGTCGAGCCGACGAAGCCGCTCGACACCATCGGCAGGCCGCCGGTCGTCAGCACCTTCCACGGTTGCGAGGTCGCGAGCGCCGAGAAGCGGCTGTTCTCCGAAGCGACCAGCATCGTGCGCCCGCCCGCCGTCACGGTCTTCGACGTGTCGCCGCCCCCGGAGTTGTCCATGGCCGGGTTGTGGAGCAGGTAGAGGTTGAACTGGGTGACGTTCTTACCGTTCAGCGCGTCGAACTGGACGCGCTGGATCAGCGCGTTGCGCCCCGGATCGGTGAAGATGCTCTTGGTGATGCGCCAGTTGTGGGGGATGTTGTTGGTGACCGCCTGCCAGCGCATGGAGCGCTTGTCCGGCTGGGTGACGGTGTAGCTCTGCTGCTTCTCCTCATCGACGAAGGTCTTGGCCGTGTCCCCCACCATGAACTGCAGGTCGACGGTGTTGACCGTGTCGAGCACCGGATAGAACACCTCGGACACGATGCCGCGGTACCCGGTGAAGTAGACCCGCGAGGCCGAGGTCGTCGACGTGCCGAGGAACGACTTCTCGGCAGGCCCCCACACCGAGGCCACCCCTGCGCCCGCGGCGCTGAGGCCGGCGGCGGCGGCTCTCACATCGCTCGCCGGCGCCTCGCCGTCATGTTCGAACGGGACGGCCGACGCCCCGAACGAGGCCTCGTCCGCGCCGACCGCACAGCCCGCGAGCCCCAATGCCAGATGCAAAATTATAGCACCACAAGAAATCCGGTTCCGCATCACGCCATCCCCTTTCCACCCGGGCAGCCGCCGCGTGAGGGCTCTCCACGGCTGCCGTAAGCCAGCGACTTGATTGACATTTCCACGTGGTGCAGGCGATCCGCGACAGCGGCCCCCTGCGCTCTGCTCGCTCCTGCGCCGCGTGGAACGCCGGCAATTTTTCAGCATAGCACGCAAACAACGCGCCCTCGCGCGCCGCCATGCCGGGCTCCAGGCGACAGCGACGATGCGCTTTACGCGTCGTGTCGAGGCGGTGTTCTCGGCGGCGTGAGGCCGCGTGCTCAGGCGCTCACGAGCCGGCCAGCTTGCGCCGCGCCGCCGCGTAGCGCTTGGCCAGCTCGTCCGCGATGACGCCGATCAGGATGACGGCGCCGATGACCGCGAACTCGATCTGGGTCGGGACCCCCAGCATGTTGATGGAGTTGCGCAGCACCTGCATCAGCGCCGTGCCGAGGATCACGCCCATCACCGCCCCCTCGCCGCCGCGCAGGCTGAAGCCGCCCAGCACGGCCGCGGCGATGGCGTAGAGCTCGTAGAAGTTGCCGAAATCGACCGGCTGGGCCGAGTTGACCTCCAGCGCGAACAGCATGCCCCCGAAGCAGGCGAGCACCGAGCAGAGGACATAGGCGAGGATCGTCATCCGGTCGGTGTCGACACCGCTGTAGCGGG
This sequence comes from Sorangium sp. So ce385, assembly GCF_051474135.1. Taxonomy (NCBI): domain Bacteria; kingdom Pseudomonadati; phylum Myxococcota; order Polyangiales; family Polyangiaceae; genus Sorangium; species Sorangium sp. So ce385. Next base: position 6,649,480 of record NZ_CP150337.1, read on the forward strand.
CGGCCTGCTCGTTGCGGCCGAGCGCCATCAGATAACGGCCGTAGACGGTGCGGTTCAGGAAGATCGACGCCGCGACCGCGATCCCGAGGAACAGGAGGAACGGCATCGGGATGTCGATCCACGTGATCGGATCGAGGCGCGTCCTCGCGCCCGTGAACGGGTTCACCGCGTAGGGGCTGAAGCGGCCCTCCGAGATCCACGAGAGGAACGGCACCGGGATGGAGAACGGGCTGCCGACCGACAGGTACCGCAGCGATTCGAACCCGACGCCGAACCCCTGCGTCTGATCGCCCGAGATCCCGCGCGCGGTGCCCCGGTAGAGCAGGAGCCCGCAGAGCGTCACCACGAACGGCTGGAGCCGGAGCTTCGTGATGAGCAGCCCGTGCGCGAGCCCGATGCACAGCGAGATGCCGAGCAAGAGCGGCACCGCCAGCGCCGGCGACCAGCGCTCCACCGCGAGGAGCCACGGCAGCATGCAGCCGGCGAGCGCCACGACCGAGCCGATCGACAGGTCGATGCCGCCCGTGATGATCACGAAGCCGGCGCCGATGCTGAGGATGCCGAACAGCGCCGTCCGCCGGATCAGGTTCTCGAGGTTGTCCGCCAGGAGGAACCTGCCGTTCAGGAGCGCGGTCCCGAGCGACACGGCGACGAGCAGCCAGAAGACGCCGAGCACCTTGCGCCGCGTGCTCGACGCGGGCGCGGGCGCGTCGTCGCGCGCGCGCGCCAGGGGATCACGAGTCGTCGTCACAGGCATGCTCCTCTGGCCTCGATCCCGCCCGATGGCTCCAGGTCACGCGGCGGCGTCGCTGCCGGTCGCGAGCTGCATGATCGCCTCCTCGCGGAGCTCGTCGCGGCCGAGCTCCCCGGCGATGCGCCCCTCGTGCATCACCAGCGCACGATCCGACATGCCCATCACCTCTTCCATGTCGCTGGAGACGAACAAGGTGGCCATGCCGCTCGCGGCCAATCGCTCCATCAGCTGGTATATCTCGTGCTTTGCGCCGACGTCAATGCCGCGGGTCGGCTCGTCGAGCAGGAGCACGCGCGGCGACATCGACAGCCACTTTCCGATGACCACCTTCTGCTGGTTGCCGCCGGAGAGGTGCTGCGCCGGCTGCACGTCGGTCGGCGTCCGCACGCCGAGCTCGCGGACGATCTGCGCCGACATCCGGCGCTCGCCCGCGCGATCGAGGACGCCGTAGCGCTGCGCCGCGCCGAGGCTCGGCAGGCTCACGTTCGCCCGGATCGCCATCTCCAGGATGATGCCCTGTTGCTGGCGGTCCTCCGGGACCAGGCCCATGCCGGCGGCGATGGCGTCGCGCGGGGTGCGCGGGGTGAAGGCCCGCCCGGCCACGCGGACGGCGCCCCCGGCGGCCGGCGTGACGCCGAACAGCGTCCGCAGCAGCGACGTGCGCCCCGCGCCGAGCAGCCCCGCCACGCCGACGATCTCGCCGGCGCGCACGGTGAAGGAGAGCGCGTGCTCGGGGTGCCGCGGCGTCCGGAGGCCCGAGACCTCGAGCACCGGCTCGCCCGGCGGGTGCGGGACGTGCGGATAGAACTGGGAGAGATCGCGGCCCACCATCAGCCGCACGATGCGATCGTGGCTCACCTCGTCGCGCAGCAGCTCGCCCGCGTTCTCGCCGTCGCGCAGCACGAGGACGCGATCGCACAGCGCCGTCACCTCGCCGAGGCGGTGAGAGATGTACACGACGCCGATGCCGCCCGCGCGGAGCTCCCGCACCACCTCGAACAGCGCCTCGGCCTCGCGCGGGCACAGGCACGACGTCGGCTCATCCATGATGAGCACCCGGGCGTTCGAGGAGAGCGCCTTGGCGATCTCCACGAGGTGACGCTGCCCGAGCGACAGGCCGCCGACGAGCGCGCGCGGCGAGCAGGCGAGGCCGACCCGCGCCATGATCGCCCGCGCGTCCCGCTCCATCCTCCGCTCGTCGATGAAGCCGCCCCGCCGCGGCTCCCGGCCGAGGAAGATGTTGGCGGCGATATCGAGGTTCTCCGCCAGGTTGAGCTCCTGGTGGATGAGCGCGATCCCGCGGGAGAGCGCCTCTCGCACCGAGCCGAGCGCGACCGGCCGCCCGTCGAGGCGCATCTCGCCGGCGTCGGGCGCCTCGACGCCCGCGAGGATCTTCATGAGGGTGCTCTTGCCGGCGCCGTTCTCGCCGACGATGCCGAGCACCTCGCCGCGGCCGAGCGCGAGGTGGACGTCGTGGAGCGCGAGCACGCCGGGAAAGCGCTTGGTCAGGCCGCGCGCCTCGAGCAGCGGCGCCCTGTCCGGGTCGGGCGAGGAGGTGGTCATTCGCGTCTGGGGTCGTCTATCTGGCGGCGCGGCGCGGCCCGCCTGGGCCGGCGGCGCGGCGCGGCCCGCCTGGGCCGGCGGCGCGGCGCGGCCCGCCTGGGCCGGCGGCGGCGCGCGGCCCGCCCGGGGCTCACTCCGCCTTGCCTGCCTTCTGCTTCAGATCCGCCCAGAACTCCGGCAGGTTGGTCTTGCGGATCTGCCGGGCCGGCAGGGAGATGAACTCGCCCGGGGGCACGACGGAGGTGTCGCCCCGCACGAGCGCCGCGAGCACCCGCACCGACTCCTTGCCATACATGTACGGATTCTGCACCACGGTGCCGACCACCTCGCCGTCCTGGATCGCGCGCAGCGTCGCGTCCTGCTCGTCGAAGCCGACGACCTGGATCGAGGCCATCTTCCCGGCCTGCTTGACCGCCTCGAGCAGGGCCGGCGTGTGGTACGCGTTGAGGCCGATGAGGCCCACGAGGTCCGGGTGCGCCGACATCATGTCTTCGGCGTTGCTCTTCGCCTTGGCGGCGTCGATCTGGTCGGTGAGGGTCGCGATGATCGTGTACTTCGCCCCCTTCAGCTCCTGGTTCAGCGGGTCGTTCCCGCCGCTCGTGTCCTTCCGGTCGAGCAGCTCGTCGAGCACGCCCTGGCGGCGCTTTCTGGCGTTGTCGCCCTCGAGCCGGCCGACGAGGATGGCCACCTTGCCGCCGCCGGGGATCGCCTCCTTCACGAGCTGCCCCGCCATCCGGCCAGCGACGTAGTTGTCGATCCCGATGTACACGAGCCGATCGCTCTTCGGCGCGTCCGAGTCCTGCGTGATGAGCTTGGTCTTGGCCGCCGCCTTGTTGAGCAGCGGGACCTGGTTCTCCGCGTCGATCGGGCTGATCGCGATGCCGTCGACGCCGCGGATCAGGAGATCCTCGACCCGCTGCATCTGGTCGTTCACGTCGCTCGGCATCACGACGCTCACCTCGGCGTTGTACTCCTTCGCGCCGTCGATGACGCCCTTCTCGGCGATGGTCCAGAACGGGGCGACCCCGTTCGTGATGTACGCGAGCTTCGGCTTCGCGCGCTCTGCCGGCTCGCCCGGCGCCCCCGGCGCGCTGCCGGCGCCGCTGTTGTCGCAGCCCAGGGCCGCGAGCCCCGCCGCCACGCAGACCCCGACGATGAACCGTCCGATGCTCTTCCTCATGCGCCTCACCCCTCCACCCGCGCGGAGCCGCCCGACTCGGCAGGTCCCGACGCCTCGTGCCGCCGCACGGCGCACGCTGAAACAGGCACCCCCCGGCGGACTGGCGGCCTCATGATGCGCCATCCGCTCCGGACGTGTCTACACGATTCGACGTACGGACCTCCGGGCCGTCCCTAGGCGCGCGTCCCCGACACCCTCTGGGCGCCGGATCGGCCGATGGCGTAGGCGATCCCGCTCTGCAGGGTGCCGCGGATCGCGATGCGCGACAGGTCGATGTCGAGCCGGATGAGCGCCTGCGCGACCTCGCCGCGGATGCCGGTCAGCACGGCCTGGGTCCCGAGCAGCCGGAGGGCGTTCGCCGCGTTGATGAGCGCGTTCGCCACGCGGTGATCGACCCCCTTGATCCCCGTGACATCGATGATGACCACGCGGGCGCCGCTCCTCGTCGCGCCGTCGAGCAGGGTCTGGAGCACGTCCTCGGCGCGCTCCTCGTCCAGCGTGCCGATGAGCGGCATGACCATGACGTCGTTCGTGATCGGCACGAGCGGCGTCGACAGCTCGGAGATCTTCTCCCGCTGGAACCGGATCACCTCCTCTTGCAGCTGGGCCCTCGCCTCCTCGGCGCGCTCGCGCTCGCCGAGCTCGTGGAGGAGGCGCAGGTTGGCGTCCCGGAGCTCCTCGCTCTGCGCCGAGAGGCGCTCGTTCGCCTCCGAGAGCTCCTCCGTGCGCTCCTCGACCTCCCGCTCCAGGCGCTCGTTGGCCTCGCGGAGCTCGGCGCTCACGGCCTCCAGGTCCGCGTAGAGCAGCGCGTTCTCGACCGCCACCGCCGCCTGCGAGGAGAGCAGCCGCAAGAGCTCGATGCGATCGGCGGTGAACGCGTGCTCGGCGAGGTGGTTCTCGAGGTACAGGACGCCGCTCAGCCGGCCCTGGTGCAAGAGCGGCAAGCCGAGGATCGATTTCGGCCGGCGCGCGATCACGTGCGGATCGCCGGCGAGGCGCGGGTCGTCCTCCGCCCGGCCGATCACGAGCGCCTCGCGCGAGCGCGCCACGTAGTGCACGACCGCGCGGGCCAGATCGAGGCGCGTCTCCAGGGGCATCGCGAGCCCGAGGCTCACCGTGTCCGGGTCGAGCGAGATCATCGCCTCGACCGTGAGCACCTCGCCGCGCGAGAGGATCAAGAACCCACGGCTCGCCCCGGCGCTCTTGATCACGCTGCGCAGCACCTGATCGAGCACCTTGTCCAGCACGATCTCGCTCGAGATGGCCTGAGCGGTCCTCAGCACCGTGGCGAGGTCGAAGCTCTCCCCCGCGACGAGCCCCGGCAGCGCGGTGCTCGTCGGCGAGAGCGCGACGGCCCCGTCCGCGGACGCCGGGGCGGCCGGCGCGAGCTCCTGGCGCAGCGCCTCGACCTTGGCGCTCGCCCCCCAGCGCTCGTACAGGTAAACGGCCCTGCGCAGGTAGATGCCGGCGAACTCGGCCCTGCCCTGGGCGAGCCAGAACCTGCCGTAGAGCTCGTTCCCGAGCGCCTGGTTGTTGATGTAGTCGGCCTGCCGCGCGGCCTCGATGCCCTGCTCGTAGAGGTCCATGGCCTCGGCGCGCCGCCCCTCGACGCGGGCCTGCTCCGCCAGCAAGAGCAGGTATTTGTGACGCACGTTGTCCGGCCCGGCGTCCGCCCAGCGCTTCATCCGCCCAAGGAGCCGCCCGAGCTGCTCCTCGTGCTCCCGCCGCCCTTCGCCCTCCGCGCCCTCCAGCACGGCGATCCGCATGAGCCCCGCGTAGAACGTCGCCTCGGGCACCTTCGCGTGCGTGGGCAGCGCGCCCTCGATCACGGCGAGCTTCGGCATCAGATCGGGGAAGCTCGCACGGTCGCCGAACAGGTACGCATTCCGGATCTTGGCGTAATACAACCACCCCATGTGGTAGGGCGACCCGCCGTGCTTCGCCGTGTAGGACGCCTCGTCGAACGCGCCGTCGTCGAAGCTGAGCCGGCTCTTCGTCAGCCCTTGCAGGCATTTCATGGGCTGGATCACGCCCGCGAGGAGGATATCGATGATGTCGTGGCTCCGGGCGCGCCGCAGGAACGCGAGGTGCACCTCGGTGAGCTGCGAGAGCTCCGCGAGCGGCATCCCGTAGGTGAGCCGGTCCGAGCCGCTCTGGCTGATCATGTAGCCCATGGCCGTCCAGTCGCCGGCCTGGAGCCCGAGATCGTAGACGCGGTCGTAATAGGGATCCGCCCGCCGCAGGGGCTGTGTCCAGCTGTGCACGTCCGCGGAGAAGATGTGGTAGGTCTTGGCCCGGAGCACGAGGTTGTCGAGCTGGTCCGCGAGCTCGATGGCCATCCTGCCGAACCGATAGGCCGTCTCATACTCGCCGAGCAGCGGGCCCACCACCATGCCGTACGCGACGTATCCGAAGGCGGACATGTCGCTGTTCCCGTGCTGCAGCGAGAGCGTCACCATCTTCACGATGGCGAGGTTCGCGAGCGTCTGATCGCTCGAGTTGTAAGCCCCGAAGAACAGGTTGACGAGGAGCTCCAGCGTCAGCGGGAGCTCGGGGCGCGTCGTCCTCGGGGCGTGGGCGAGCTCCTCGATGCTCCGCCCCGCGAGCAGGACCGGCACCGCCTCGAGCTCCTGCCCGAGCAGCGCGGCGACCTCCTCCCGGTCCTCGGGGATCGGGCACCCGAGGAGCCGGAGGCCGGCCTTCTGGACCAGGGTCGCCTCGTGGTTGCGCCACTGGAGCAGGTATTGATTCGCCTGGACGAGGTGGATCGAGACCTTGTCCATCGCGGTCCGGGCGCGCTCGAGCGCCGCGGCGCACAGCCGCTCGGCCTCCTCGAAGGCGCCGCACAGCGACTCGACCTCGGCGCGCTCCCGGTGGAGCGCGAGGGCGAGCTCGTAGTGGTCGTCGAAGCCGCCGCGGGGCAGGAACGCCATGCCCGCGCGGAGATAGCCGGCCGCGGCCTCGTAGGCGGTGGCCGCCTTGGCCCGCCTGCCGGCGGCGAGGTTCAGCTCCGCGGCCGTGGCCTGCTCCGCGGGCGAGGTCACGATCGGCGCCGCGATGTTGAAATGGTTCACGATGTCGAAGAGCGCCTCCTCGCGGGCGGCGCCCTCCATGCTCGCGAGCATGAGGCGCCCGATCCTGAGGTGGACCTCCCTCTTTCGATCCTCGGCGATGAGCGAGTAGGCCGCCAGCTGGACGCGGTCGTGCAAGAAGCGGTAGGTGACGCGCCAGTCGACGCCGGCCCGCCCGTCGCCGTCGGTCGCGTGCGCGAGGCGGTAGTCGGCGTCGACGGGCGCGATCAGGCCCTCTTGCAGGATCTTCCACAGCGCGGCCACGGTCTCGTGCGGCGGCCGCTCGCTGATCACCGCGAGCGTGCGCAGGTCGAACTCGTGCCCGATGCACGCCGCGAGCCGGAGGACGCGCACGAGCTCGGGATCGAGCTCCTCGATCTTGCGCGCCATGAACTCGACGACGTTGTCGGTGACCGTGCGGCGCCGGATGCTGTCGATGTTCCACGTCCACGCGCCCGCCTCGAAGCGGAGCAGGCCCTCGGCGTGGAGCGAGGCCAAGAACTGGCGCACGAAGAACGGGTTGCTCTGGGTCCGGTCGAACACGACGCGGGCGAGCGGCTCGACCTCGGCGCGCGCCGCCGAGAGCGCGTCCGAGAGCAGCTCGACGACGTCGGCGAGGGCGAGCGGCCGCAGCCTGAGCTCGCAGAGCGGCGCGCCCGCCTGCTCGATCTCGCCGAGCGCGACCCGCAGCGGGTGCGCCGCATACACCTCGTTGTCGCGGTAGGCGCCGATCACGAGCAGGTGGCCGCGCTCCGGATCCGTGGCCAGGACCTCCAGCAGCTTGAGCGAGGCGGGGTCGGCCCACTGGAGGTCGTCCAGGAAGAGGACGAGGGGGTGCTCGGCGGTCGCGAAGACGCGGACGAACGCCTTGAAGATCGCGTGAAAGCGGCCCTGCGACTCCGCCGGGGGGAGCTTCTGGACCGGGGGCTGCGGGCCGACGATCCACTCGAGCTCCGGGATGAGGTCGACGAGGAGCTGGCCGCTCGTGCCGAGCGCGCGGGCGAGCTCCGTGCTCCAGCGCGCGAGCTGCTCCGGCCGCTCGGTGAGGATGTGCCGGATGAGCTCCCGGAAGGCCCGCGCGAGGGAGGTGTACGGCGCGCCGCGGTTCAGCTGGTCGAACTTGCCGGCGGTGAAATAGCCGCCTCGCTGGGCGATGGCCTTGTGGATCTCGTTCACGAGGGCCGATTTGCCCATGCCCGAGTACCCCGACACGAGCAGGAGCTCCCCCTCCCCGCCGGCGGCGCGCTCGAAGGCGGCGAGCAGCGCGCGCTCCTCCTCGGCGCGGCCGTAGAGCTTCTGCGGGATGCGCAGCGTGTCCGGGATGTCGCGCTGGCCGAGCGCGAACGGCGCCACCGCGCCGGCGCTCGAGAGCTGGCGGAGGCACGCGTCGAGGTCGGCGAACAGGCCGAAGGCGCTCTGATACCGGTCCTCCGCGTTCTTTTCGAGGAGCTTCATCACGATCCGCGACACCGCCTCGGGCACGCCCGGGACCCGCTCGGGCGGGGGCACGGGCGTGCGCGCGATGTGCCCGTGGATGAGGTCCATCGGATCGCTCTCGCTGAACGGCAGGACGCCGGTGAGCATCTGGTAGAGGGTCACGCCGAACGAGTAGAGATCGGTGCGGCGGTCGATCACGCGGTTCATCCGGCCGGTCTGCTCGGGCGACATGTACGCGAGCGTCCCCTCGAGCGCCTCGGGGCTCACCGCCTGCTGCGTCTCCTGCGGGAGGAGCGTGGCGATGCCGAAGCCGACGAAGTGGACCTTGAGCGAGTCCGGGTCGACCAGGATGTTGTGCGGCTTGACGTCCTTGTGAATCACCTTGCGGCGGTGGATCTCGTCGAGGACCCGGGCCGCCGAGCGGGCGATCGTCAGGGCCGGCTTGAGCTCCAGCCGTCCGGCGCGCAGGACGTCGTGGAGCGTCGTCCTGCTCGGCCTCTCGAGCACGAGGGCGAGGCCGTTCTTGTGCTTCTCGAGCCCGTACGCCTTGACGACGCCCTCGACGTCGAGCTCGCGGAGGACGTTGTATTCGTGCCGGAGCGACGCGAGCTCGCGCGAGCTGGGGAACTCGCTCTTCAGGACCTTGAAGACAGCAGGCTTGCGCTCGTCGCCCCAGGTGCCTTCGAACACCTCGATGCTCGAGTCGCTGTAAATCTGCTGGCTCACGGTACAGGTTGCGGAGAGCATCTCACCTCGCCAGGCGTATGACCGTCCGGTCGGCACAGCGCTTGCGCCGAGCAGAAGGGACGGATGGTCGCCTGGCAGAATCGCACTGTGGGCGGATTCTGTCTAGATCGCTCGTCCGCGGATCCTGAGCAAATACGGGTGGGTTAATTCGCTCACGATCAATAATTACAGTCTTTATGCTGGTTAGACTCGACCAGGACGGATTCGCCTTCGCTTGCGGTGGGCGCGTGCGCCGGCGGCGCTGGGAGCGGTGCGTCGTTAGCGCAATGCGCCATGGATTGTGGGCGAGCTCTGAGGGATAGCCATGGATCGATTGCGCGGCGCGCCGGAGGGCGGGTCACCGGCGCAGGGTCAGCGCGGCTCCTCGACGGTGGGGCAACCGAACTCGACACGGACGCTCTCGACCCCCACGGACTTCACGTGCTCGCACGTCGCGCCCTTGATCACGACGGTCGGTGGGGTCGTCGAATCGTCGTAATCCCAGCCGTCGTCGCCCGCCTTCGGCAGCACCTCGCCGTCGATGATGACGTTGACCTTCGCGCGGTCCGGCGGCTCGGTCTCGAGCGCGAGCTCGCAGCTCCGCACGAGATCGCGGGTGATGCTCGTCAGCGCCTCGCCGAGGCTCGCCGCGTCCACCACCTCGAAGTAGCGGGGCGAGCTGTCCGACGTGGCCGTTCCCCCCTCCACGGCGAGCTCGTCCAGCACATCGGCGTAGGCGGTCGAGCCGGGGATGCCGACGATGAACGTCTCGATGCCGGCCGCCCGCAGGTCGCTCACCTGCTGCACGGTGCGCGCGTCGTCCAGGCACGCGTCCGCCGCGCCCCCGGAGCAGCAGTTCTCGACGCCCGCCGGACAGTCGCCATCCATGTTCGTGGTGCAGGTCGTGGCCGGGCACGTCGTCGCCGGATCCTGGTTGCAGTTGGGGCCGCCGTCGGTCGCCAGGAGGACGTACCTGTCGCCCGCGAGGGTGCTGCCGGCGCCCTCGGTGAGGTACCGCAGGGCGCGCTCGAGGGCGTCCGCGGTCGGCGTCGCGCCGCCGGGCGCGGTCGCCTCCAGCCGGGCCTTGATGGCGGGGACCGAGGTCGCGCCCGGAGCCACCGCGACGCTCAGATCCGTGCCCGGATCCATGCCGCAGTGATCGTCGGTGGGAAAGAGCTGGAGCCCGACGGACATCCTGCCCTGGATCGCGTCGAGCGCGGTGCCGAGGGCGCCCTTCACCATCGTCCAGCGGTCGCTCGCCTCCCAGCCCTTGGTCATGCTCTCCGAGCGATCGAGCACGATCACGAGGTGAACCTCCCGCGGCGCCGCGTCGACCTGCTGGCCGCCGCAATCTCCGCCGCCGTCCCCTCCGCCCGGGCCGCCGCCGCTGCCCGATCCAGGGCCGAAGAAGCCGCCGCCGAGGGAGGAGTCTCCGGCCGTTCCGCCGGAGCCCGTCCCGCCCGAGGCGATCCCCCCTTCGCCGCCGCTGCCGGAGCCGTCGCCGCTCGTCCCCGTTCCGCTCGTCGATCCAGAGCAGCCCGACGCGAGCGCCCAGCCGAGGAGCCCGAGGGACGTCAGGAACACGGAGCGAGCGCAGATCGCGCGTATCTTGCCGGTCATATCCATTCTCCTCGACACGGGTGCATCGACACGGGGGAGCGCGTTCGCACGCCGCGTCACCCCGGAGGAATGCGGCAGATGCCGTTGTAACACTGCACCGCGCCGGCGTTGCAGCAGTCGGACGTCGCGCCGCAGAGCTGCCCGTACTCCGCGCAAACCGGCGTGCTGCCGCCCGAGCCGCCGGTGCCGCCGGTCGCGCTCGCGCTGCCGCCGCCGGTCGCGCTCGTGCTGTCCGCCCCGCCGGCGCCGGTCGCGCTCGTGCTGTCCGCCCCGCCGGCGCCGCCGGTCGCGCTCGCGCTGCCGCCGCCGGCGCCCGTGGCCGACGACGAGCTCGGGGGCGTGCACGTGCCCGAGCCGGAGCCCGGATCGAGCTCGCAGGTCGTCCCGACGCAGCAGTCGCCGTTGTTCGTGCAGGGTCCACCCTCGGTCACGCACCGGGGCGTCGGCTCGCCAGGGGTGCCATAGCACTGCAGCCGTCCGTCGGCGTTCGGCACGCACGGCGCCCCGTCGCAGCAGTCGTCGGAAGAGGCGCAGTCGTCGCCGGCCTCGCGGCACTCCGTCAGCGCGTTGCAGCGCGGCACGCCGAGGGCGTCGAGGCGGCAGTTGCTGGCGCGCCCCAGGTAGCTGCAGCAGTTGTTGGGAGCGCTGGTCGAGGTATCGGAGCAATAGCTGTCCTTGAAGTGGCAGACGCCGCCCTGGGGCGTGCACATCATGGGGTTGCGGCAGCGGCCGATCTCCCCGGCCGGGTCGCCCGACGTGTCGCAGACCACGTTTCCGGCGCCTGGCAGATCGGCGGTGGGGTCGCCGCCGCAGCAGTCCTCGTTGCGCCTGCACAGGGCGCCGTTCACACGGCAGCCGCTCGGCGGCTGGCAGACGGAGATCCCGGTCGGGCCGTACGGCGCGCAGACGCGGCTGCAGCAGAATCCGCAGCCGTCGCAGACGGCGCCGTCGATGCCGCCGCTGTTGCAGCGGCTGGCCGTGTCCGGCTCTTCGCCGCAGTAGCCTGCGGCGTCGGACGCGCTCCGCTTCACGCACACGCCGGTGCAGCAGTCGCTGTTGCTCGCGCACACATCATCGCGCTGCACACAGAACGAGGCGTTGAGGACGCAGCGGCCGTCGCGCCCGCAGAGCCGGGAGCAACACTGGCTGTCCTCCGTGCACAGGTTGCCGCCGGTCTGGCACGCGGCGTCGCCGTTGACGTCGCTGCACGTCCCGCCGACGCACATGCCGCTACAGCAGGCGGCCCCGCCTTCCGTGCAGTCGGACCCGTCGACGAGGCAGGCGGCCGCGCCGCACCTGCCCGCGGTGCAGTTGAGGCTGCAGCAGTCGGAGGCCTCGTCGCAGACCGCGCCCGGCCCCAGGCAGACGCTGAGGGGCGAGGCGCAGGTCCTCGTCGCGCTGTCGCAGATGCCGGAGCAGCAGTCGCCGGAGCTCGCGCACGCGCCGCCGTAGGGCTCGCAGGTCGGCACCTCGACCCCCGTGTCGGGCCCGCCCGCGCCGCCCGTGCCGCCCGTCTCCGCGCCTCCGGCGCCCGTGCCCGCGCCTCCGGCGCCCGTGCCCGCGCCGCCCGTTCCCGCGGCCGCGCCGTCACCTCCGGTGCCAGCGCCACCCGTTCCCGCGGCTGCGCCGCCCGTTCCCGCGGCCGCGCCGTCGCCGCCGGTGCCCGCGCCGCCTCCCCCGGAGCCGCTCGCGGCGCCCGCGCCGCCCATCCCCGCGCTGCTTGCGTTGGCCCCGCCGGAGGCCCCGCTGCCATCAGCGGTGGTGCCCGTCGAGGTCCCCGACGAGGCGGAGACGCCGCCTCCCCCTCCTGAACCCGTGCCGCCCGTCGAGCCGCACGCGGCGGCGAGCCATACCATACCGACAGCCGCGAAGATTCGAGACACGCGCATACACTTTCCCCCGCTCGATCGCTGGGTGAAACCGACGCGATCCGAGAAAGATACATTCGCGCAACTGCGGCTTGTCCGTATTGGCTTTTGTTCTCTGGGGCGACCGTCTCCTTCACTTTTGTCGGAGGTGGTGAGCCTCGTTGAGCGCAGCGCGCACAACGGCGCGCTGCGACGCTCCGCGACGGGGCGAGCTCTGCCTTGAACGGTCAGCGCGCCCGCACTCCGCGCCTCGGTGAGGTCCGACGCCGAGCGCGCTCACGAGAAAGAAGCGATGGCGCCGCGGGCTACGCCGACGACCTGCTCCCCTTCCAGAGCGCGGTCCAGAACCGTCCCGTCTTCACGGCGGCCTCCGGAGCGGGCTCTTGAGCGCTGTCCGCGGCGGGCTTGTCCTTGTGCGCCTGTCCCTCCAGGAACGCGATCAGCCGCTCTCGGAGCGGATAGTACATGGGGTCCTCGAGCACCGCCTGGCGGTCCCTGGGGTGTGGGAACGGCACCTCCAGGATCTCGCCCACCCGCGCCCCCGGGCCGTTCGTCATCATCGCGATGCGGTCCGACAGGAACAGGGCCTCATCCACGTCGTGCGTGACCATCAGCGCGGTCTTCTGGTCCTCGGCCCACAGGTTCATGAGCACCTCCTGGAGCTCGAACCGGGTCAGCGAGTCGAGCATGCCAAAGGGCTCGTCGAGCAAGAGCATCTTGGGCGACAGGGCGAAGGCGCGCGCCAGCCCGACCCGCTGCTGCATCCCCGAGGACAGCTCGCGCGGCTTCTTGTGCATCGACTCCTCGAGCCCGACGAGCTCCAGGTAGTGCGTCGCGATCTCGATGCAGTCCTTCTTGCTCTTCTGCCGGTGGACCTGCTCCACGCCGAGCAGGACGTTCTCGAGCGCGGTCATCCAGTGGAGCAGGCACGGCGACTGGAACACGACCCCGCGGTCCGGGCCGGGCCCGTGGATCTGCCGGCCCGCGAGGACGATGCCGCCGCTCGTGATCTCGCTGAGGCCCGCGACCATCGACAGCACCGTGGACTTGCCGCAGCCCGAGTGGCCGATGAGGGACAGGAACTCGCCCTTCCTCAGGTTCAGGTCGAAGTTGCGGACGACGACCGCAGGGCCGCTCGGGGTGGGAAAGGTCTTGGTGACGTTCCAGATCTCGAGATACTTCTTCATGCGACCGCCTCCGCGCTCCGCGCTGCGCCGGGCACGCCCCTGCCCGCGCTCGGCCCGGCGCCCGGGCCGAGCAGGTAGTTGATGACCGCGCCGCGGATCTCCTTGAAGCGCGGATCGTGGTTGAGGGCCTTGCGATCCCGCGGGCGATCGAGATCGACGATCACGCTGGGGCCCAGCGTCGCGCCCGGGCCCTTGCTGAGCGGGACGATGCGGTCGGCGAGGAGGATGCCCTCGTCCACGTCGTTGGTGATGAGGAGCACGGTCTTCTCGGTGGCCCGCCAGATCCGCGCGATCTCGTCCTGCAGCGTGGCGCGCGTGAGCGCGTCGAGCGCGCCGAGCGGCTCGTCCATCAGGAGGATCTCCGGATCCATGGCGAGCGCCCGCGCCACCGAGACGCGCTGGCGCATGCCGCCGGAGAGCTGCGCCGGCTTCTTGTCGCGGGCCGGGGTGAGCTTCACCATGGCGATGTAGCGCTCGGCGTGCTCGCGCTTCTTCTCCGCGGGCCAGGCCGAGAAGATCTGGTCCACGGCGAGATAGACGTTCTCGTAGACCGTGAGCCAGGGCAAGAGCGAGTAGTTCTGGAAGATGACGCCGCGGTCGGGCCCCGGCCCCTCGATCGGCTTCCCGTTCAGCGTCACCACGCCGGCGTCCGGCCGCTGTAGCCCGGCGATGAGCGACATGAGGGTCGTCTTCCCGGCCCCCGAGTAGCCGACGACGGCGACGAACTCGCCCTTCTCGATCTCCAGGTGGATGTCCCGGAGCACCTCGGTGCGGGTGGCCCCGGCGCCATAGCTCTTGTCGACGTTGCGCAGCTTGACGAGCGCCATCGCCGTCACCCTCCCGCCAGCTTGAGCCTGCGCTCGACGAGGCTCATGAGCGCGTCGAGGAGGAAGCCCACGACGCCGATGGTGATGATGCACAGGATGATGTGCTCGTAGATGAGGCTGTTGTACTCCTGCCAGAGGAAGCCGCCGACGCCGGGCGAGCCGGTCAGCATCTCCACGGCGACGATCACCAGCCAGGCGATGCCGAGGCTGAGCCGGAAGCCGGTGAACATGTACGGCAGCGCGGCGGGCAGCTGCACCTTGAACAGCGTCTTCATGCGCGAGAGCCGGAGCACGCGGGCGACGTTCATGTAGTCCTGCGGGATCGACCGCACCCCGAGCGCGGTGTTCAGGACCGTCGGCCACATCGAGCACATCGCGATGGTGAAGACGCCGGCCGGGTCCGGCTTCTGGAAGAGCACGAGGCCGAGCGGGAGCCACGCGAGCGGGGAGACGGGGCGGAGGATCTGGATGATCGGATCGAAGCTCGACTTGAAGAGCTTCGAGGCGCCGAGGAAGAAGCCGATCGGCGTCCCGAGCAGGATCGCCAGCGTGTAGCCCTTCGCGACCCGCTGGAGCGAGTACCACGTGAAGCGGAGGATGCCCTGGTCGAGCTCTCCCCGCTTCTCGAACGGCTCGAAGATGTAAGGCCTGCTCACCTCCCACGTCTTGAGCGGAGAGGGCAGCGTCTGGGCCCACAGGCTGCTCGCGGCGGCCCACAGCCCGATCACGCACGCCACCCCGAAGAGGGGCAGGATCATGTGGTCGACTCGAATCTTGGGAGAGATCGCTTTCGCCTCGCTCATGCAGCACTCCTCCACCGCGGCGCTTGCCGTCGGCTCCCGGCGATGCCGGGGATCACCCCTTCAGGGCGTTGACCGGGAACGACGTCGCATATTTCTCGGGGTCCTTGGGATCGAACGTCACGCCGTCGAACAGCGTCTCGGGCTGGTCATTTTGGCCGCCGTGCGCGACCCCGAGCTCCTTCATCGCCTCCTCGTAGAGGTCGGGGCGCATGACCTGCTTGACGACGCCCTCGTAGTCCGGCCTCCCCTCCACCATGCCCCAGCGCCGGAACTGGCTGAGCCACCAGAGCGCATACTTCGGCTGCGGGTAATTGCAGCCCCGGTCGCTGAAGATCATGTAATCCTTGTCCTCTTTCCTGCGGCCGTCGCCGTAGTCGTACTGTCCCTTCAGCCGGCCGAGGATGAGCTCCGGAGGACAGTTGATGTACGTGGGCCTCGACACGATGTCCGCCTGCTCGGGGCGGTTGTCGAGCTTGTCGAGCCAGACGCTCGCCTCGTGGAGGGCCTTGAGCACCGCCTTCACCGTCTTCGGGTTCTTGTCGGCGAACTCCGCGGTGAACGCGCACACCTTCTCGGGGTGGTCCTTCCAGAGCTCCTGCGTGGTGACGGCGGTGTATCCGATCTGATCGGCGATGGCCCTGGCGCCCCACGGCTCGCCGACGCAGAACCCGTCCATCTTCCCCACCTTCATGTTGGCGACCATCTGCGCGGGCGGGATGGTCACGAGCGCGACGTCCTTGTCCGGGTGGATGCCGCCCGCGCCGAGGAAATAACGGGTCCACATGGCGTGCGTCCCCGGCGGGAACGTCATGGCGAAGGTCATGGGCGCGCCCTGCGCCTTCGCATCCTCGACGAACGGCTGGAGCGCCTTGGGATCCCCGGCCACCTTGCCCCGGAGCTCGCTCTTCATCGTGATCGCCTGGCCGTTGCGGTTGAGCAGCCACGGGATGATCATGGGCTTCTTCGGCGACCCGAGGAGCCCCATCGTCGAGGCGAGCGGCATGCCGAAGAGCATGTGCGTCGCCTGGAGGTCGCCGTTCGACAGCGAGTCGCGGATCGCCGCCCAGCTCGCGCCCTTCACGATGGTCGAGTCGATGCCGTACCTCTTGAAGAACCCCTTCTCGTGGGCGATCACGAGCGGCGAGCAGTCGGTCAGCGCGATGATGCCGAAGCGCAGCTCGGTCACCTCAGGCTTGTCGGCGGTCGCGACGAGCGGCGCGGCGTTCGCGGCCGGCGGCCCCGGCTCGTCGGAGCGCGAGCCGCAGGCGGGGAGGAGCGCCGCTCCCCCGAGCCCGAGGGCGCCGCCGAGGAAGCGCCGCCGATCCAGGGGCGAGGCGCTCGATGCTTCCTTCGAAGGTTCCCGTTTCTTCATTCAAGAGGTCCTTTGCTGGGGGATGGGCGTGGAGACGCTGGCGCAAGCAGTCGAGCGCGCCCGCCGGTCGCGGCAGACCGGCGCGGTCGCGCTCCGCGCCGCCGCCGGTGACATCGCCCTGTGGTTCAAGAAGGAGCCAGGTCAGCTCCGCTGCGAACCGGCGGATCGAACGCCATTTCGCATCGGTTGAGGGCCCAGGGTGGTCTCGACCCTACATGGGCCCATGATCCGCCGAGGATCGTGCATGGGTGCGCGTTTCCATCGCGTTTCCGTACAATGTTTTTTCTGCGTTCGAAACGCCGTCCGCGCAGGTGTCCGGGAGGCAGCGAGCCCGGTCGGCAGCGTCGCGCAGCGACGCCCTTCCCTTTGACGAACTGGTTTCATAGACTGCACGTGAGAGCATCCGGAGAATTTCGTTCCATGACGTTGAAAGGTACGCGAATGGCCATTCGACATGCCAGTGTGTGCGTCATCGCGATGTCCTGGATCGGGTGTGCGCAGATCTTCGGCTTCGACAAGGAGTACCTGGTCGTCGAGGATCGAGGGATGGGAGGCGCTGGCAGCGGTGGCGCCGGCAGCGGTGGCGCCGGCAGCTCCGGAACCGGGGATACCGGGGGAGCCGGAGGCGGGGGCGCGGGAGGTGCAGGCGCTGGCGCCGGAGGAGCCGGAGGTGGAGGCGCCGGCGGCGGATGTGTCGTCGAGATGCCGGCGGGCGCGGCGCCAACCGCGGCGCTCTTGATCGACGATATGGAGGATGGAGACAACAACATCATCCCCCTCGAGGACGAAGCGAACCCTCGGAGAGGGTACTGGTTCGCGGCCAATGACATGAACGGCGAGCAGCACCCCGCGCCCGGCAACTTCTACATGAGCGAACTCGAGCTCCCGCGCGGCGACAGCACGTCGGCCGTGAACACCGAGGCGGACGACGGATTCACGACATGGGGAGCCCTCGTCGGCCTTCTACTGAACACCGACGAGGCCGGGACGGAAGGCGTCTACGACGCCTCCGGGTTCCGTGGAGTCGCGTTCTGGGCCTACGCCGAGAGCGGCTCTTACGCGAGGATGATCGTGGACGTCGCCGACGTGCAGACCTGGAGAGCAGGCGGCATCTGCGGCACCAAGGGCCTGTGCGATGACCATTTCCGCACGATCGTCGCGCTGACGCCCTGCTGGAAGTACTACGAGGTCCCGTTCGCGGACCTCGAGCAGACGGGATGGGGCGAGAAGTTCGACGCGGTGGACGTGACGCAGCTCTGGGCGATCCAGTTTCGCTTCAACGTCGGGCAGAAATTCAACATCTGGGTCGACGACGTCGCGTTTTACGAGTGAGCGGCTCCCTCGTCGTCGTGCCTCCGCCCGCCCGTGCATGCGTTACCGCCCGGACACGCTGACCCCTGAGGCGCGGTCGCTGCCCGGTCCGGCGCTGCCACGCCCCCTGAGCGGGGCTCGCGGCGGCCGGAGGGTCCGCGTGCGTCGCTTGCCAGGCCGCAGGTGAGACGGTAGCGTCCGCGCGGCCCGGGTCGCCGTCATGCACGGCCGAACGGGGTGATGCGGTCGGAAGAGGAACCGAGATGAGGAGCGAGTCCACGACATGGGTGTGGGCCACGGCGTGCCTGCTGACCTGCGGGTGTACGGCGCTCGCGGGGCTCGACAAGCCCTATCACCTGGCGACGGGGAGCGGCGGAGACAACCTCGGCGGCGGCGGGGCCGGAGGTGGCTCTCCCGGGTGCGACGAGGAGGCGAGCGCGGGGTGCGTCTACGATCGGTGCGGCGCCGTCCCCGAGGGCGCCCCGGCCGGCGTCTACACGCTCGATCTCGACGGGACCGGCCCCTCGGGGCCGCTCGAGGTCTACTGCGGTGAGCCGGCGGACGGAGGACGGTGGGCGCTCGTCTTCAACAGCGTCGGCGCGGCGGACGGCGCCACGATCGCGTTCTGGAAGATCCTGTATGCCGACCGGCTCAGCGCCAAGGGGGAGCCGTCGATCGACGGCAACCATTACCAGCCTTCCCTGTACGTCGTTGGCCGGGAATACCGCGACGAGATCGAGGACATCGCCGGGATCGTCGCCGAGGTCATGCGCGCGACGGCCGAGGGCATCGACACCGCGGACATGCACCTCCTCACGCCGGTCCGCGTCTCCGGGGAGGAGGAGCTCTTTACGTGGCAGTTCGCCACCGGGTGGTCGTCGCCGGACTTCGACGCGGACACCAAGGGCGACGGCAACTGCGCGAGCTCCTACGTGGGGGTCACGCAGCACTACGGGCACTGCTTCGTCTACAACCTCGGCGCGGACGACGACGCGCCGATCGAGGACGAGGGCTGGGGGCCGCACGTGAGGACCCTGAGCGCGACGTCGTTCGGGCTCTCGGACGACGGCAGCCCCTACACGCGGGTGAAGCGGATCTCCCGCTGGACCCGCTGGTGAGCGCGCCCGGCGCGCTCAGGCCGGGTGCGCCACGACGGGCAGCGACGTCACCCCGCGCATGGAGAGGGAGCGCCGCCACTCCGGCGGCCCGGCCGGGGAGAGCCGGCAGACGCGCGGCAGCAGCGCCGTGAACAGGAGGCGGGCCTCGAGCCGCGCGAGCGGCGCGCCGAGGCAGAAGTGGACGCCGTGCCCGAACGGCAGGTGCGTGACCCCGCCCCGGTCGATGTCGAACCGGTGCGCGTCCGGGAAGTGCGCCTCGTCCCGGCAGGCGGATCCGATCATCACGAGCACCTTCGCGCCCTTCTGGAGGCGCACCCCGCCGAGCTCGGTGTCGGCCGTGGCGAGCCGGTACACCGACCGGATCGGCGGCTCGTACCGCAGGACCTCGTCGACGAACCTCGGGATCAGCGCCGGATCCGCGCGCAGGCGATCGAGCACCTCCGGGTGCGCGATGAGCTGGAGCGCGCTGTGGCTCAGGAGGTGCACCGTGGTCTCCAGGCCGCCGACGAGGAGCAGGAAGAGGAAGCTCATCAGCTCGGCGTCGGTGAGCGACTGGCCGTCCACCTGGGCGCGGAGGAGGTCCGTCACCATGTCGTCGGCGGGCGCGCGGCGGCGGCTGGCCAGCACCTCGGTCAGGTACTGCTCCGCCTCGCGCACGGTGGTGCGGATCTCCTCCATGCGCGCGGTCATGTCCGGCGTGACCGGGCTGATGCTGGTGAGGTCGTCGGTCCAGCGCTTGAAGCGCGCGTGGAGGGAGGGATCGAGGCCGAGGAGCTCGCCGATGACGCTCGCGGGGAGCGGCATGGCGAGCGACTCCACCCAGTCGACCGGCTGGCCGAGCGGCAAGCGCGCCGCGATGTCCTCGGCGAACGCGCGCACGCGCGCCTCCAGGCGGGCCATGGCCGCGGGCGTGAAGGCGCGGTTGACGAGCGACCGCAGGCGGCCGTGCGCCGGCGGATCCAGGACGAGCATGGAGTCGCCGAACGGGTTGTGCCCGAGCCACGCGGGCTTCGTGGCGGCGCGGAACCCCTCCGACGAGAACAGCGCGGTGTCCTTGAGGACGGCGACGACGTCGTCGTGGCGGGTCACCGCCCAGAAGCCGCCCGGATCGACCTGGCACACGGGGGCGTCGCGCCGCAGCTCGGCGTAGGTGGGGTACGGGTCGGCGAGCATCGCGGGGGACATCAGGTTCAGCCGTTCGCTCATGGATCGAGGACCTCCCGGGCGGGTCAGGGATGGAGCGGGCATGGTCGCCTGCCGCGGGGGCGCGCCGCAAGGCGCCGATCAGCGATCCTGAAGGAAGCCCATCACCGCTGCGCAGAACGCCGGCGCGTCCTCCTCGGGCCACATGTGGGTGGCCCCGCGGACCACCAGGTGCTGCCCGGGGATGCAGCGGGCCGCCGCGCGGGAGACCACGCTGAACGCGGGCCGCGACAGCTCGCCATGGGCGACGGTCACCGGCATCTTCAGGCCCGCCAGCTGCCCGCAGGTGATGGCTGGCGGCTGAGGCTGCGAGAGGAGGAGCGGCATCGTCCGCGCGTTGTCCAGGTTGACGGCCTGTCGCTCCGCGGGCTGAGCGTCGAAATATCCCTGGCGCTGCCCCGACCCGTCGAGCAGGAGCCTCAAGGCCTCTCGGCTGTCGCCGCGCTGGACCGCCCCGAAGACGGGGCCGAACATGGCGTTGAGGTCGTCCCCCAGCGCGCGCAGCTCGGCGGGATCGGTGACGTACGAGGGGACCCCAGGCTCGTAGATGAAAGCGCTCCTCAGCAGCTCGGGGTGGCTCAGCGCCGCGGTCAAGGCCACGTGACCGGCATAGGACCACGCGACGAGATGGACGGGCCCCGCGTCGAGGCCGCGGAGGAACGCGGTCAGATCGTCCGCGTGCGTCTGCACGCCGAGCGGGGGCCAGCTCGCGTCCCACGCGCCGGTCCCGAAATAGCGCTGGCTGTAAGCGATGGCCCGGTACCGCTGGCCCACGATGGCGCGGTGACGGTCCCACATCCGATGATCCGAGGCCGCCCCGTGCAAGAACACCACCGGAGCGCCCTGCCCTTGCTCTGCATAGGCGAGCCGGGCGCCATTCACCTCCATGAGCCGAGGTGCGTCGGCGCCGTCCGAGCCGCCATGTTCCGACAGAGATGCTGATTCCATACCCAGGCCGCGATAGCTCGCTCGAGCTCACGGAGCAAACGCCGCGTGGAGATCGCCGGTCGCGGCGCTCGAGCGCTTCACGTCGCTCGTCTGGGCTGGGCGGGGCGTCCCCGGCGCCCTGGGGAAGCGGCGCGCGCTCGATGCCGCGCATCGGCCACGCGCCGGCGTGCCGCGGCGCACCGCCGGGCCGTTGACCCGGGACCGGAGGGCGGGCGAAGATCCGGCGAGCCCTTTGCGCCGCCCCGCGACACGCTCTCTCGCCGCACTCCTCGCGCTCGCAGCGAGCGCCTGTTCCCGCGGCCCCGCCCCCGCCGCGGACGCGGGCGCTGCCCCGGCCGGCAGCGCGGGCGCCCCGGTCGGCAGCGCGGGCGCCCCGGCCGAGCCCCCGGCGCCGCCCGGCGCCGCGCCCGTGCGCGCGCCGGTCCGCGAGGGGGGCGCCCTCGCCCGCGCGGCGCGCGAGGACGCGCTCTACGTGGCCGACGAGGATCACGGCGTCGTCCGCGTCGTGCCGCTGCCGCTCGATCCCGCGCGCCCCGGCGCAGGCGTGCCCGCGCCGGGGCGGCCCGCGCAGGTGCTCGCGCTCGGCGGGGGCGGCGGGCACGAGGCGCGCGTGCTCGCCACGGTCCGCGACCCGGGGCTCCTGCTCATCTTCCGGCCGGACGCGTCGGCGGGTCTCGTCGAGGTCGGCCGCGTCCCGCTGCCCGCCGACGCGTGGGGCATCGCGGTCACGCCGGACGAGAAGACCGCGATCGTGACGTCGGCGTGGACGCACAAGGTCTCGGCCGTGGACCTCGAGGCCGGGAGGGCGAGGTGGACGGTCGACGTGGCGCGCGAGCCGCGGGGCGTCGCCGTGCTGCCCGACGGCAGCGCCGCGTACGTGAGCCACCTCGTCGGCGCGGATCTCACGCGGATCGACGACCTCGGCGGGGCGCCGAGGGTCCGGCGCGTGGCCTTGCCCGCGTCGCCGCTGCGCGCCCCGTCGGGCGAGCGGCTCGCGGCGTCGCTGGGCTATGCGCTGGCGCTCTCCGAGGACGGGCGGCGGCTGTTCGCGGCGCGGCACGCGCTCGGCGCCATGGGCCACGCCGCGTGGTTCGGCGCGGCGACCGTGGACGTGCTGATCACCGGCCGGGACGAGCCGCTCGCCCCGCAGCACCACGGCAACCTGCCGGTGCTCCGGTCGGCGTTCGCCGAGCAGGTGATCACGCCGGAGAGCGTCATCACCCTGCCGGGCGCGAGCGTCACGCCCGTCACCCAGCCGCGCGCCGCGGTCTACCGCAAGCGCGCGCGCACGCTGCTCGTCGCGGGCGAGGGCGACGACCTCGTGCTCGAGGTGGACGCGACGGCCGTGGATCCGACGCTCGCGATCGTGAAGAGCTACGCGGTCGGCGGTCGCTACGACCCGCACATCCGCGTGGCCGGCACGTGCGGCGCGCCGACCGGGCTCGCGCTGTCCGCGGACGAGGCGACGGCGTGGGTGTTCTGCCGCTCGACCGGCGACGTGGCGGCGCTCCGGCTGCACGATCCGGCGGCGGGCGCGGCGCTGGCGGGCGCGGGCGCGACGGGAGCGCCCGGCGCGACGCCCGCGGCGGAGGGGCCGGCGGCGCTCGTGCACCTCGCCGACGATCCGCTCGGCCCCGAGGTCGCGAAGGGGCGCCGGCTCTTCTACAACGCGCTCGACGGCACGGTGAGCGGCAATCTCGGCTGCGCGGGGTGCCACCCCGACGGGCGCGACGACGGGTACGTCTGGCGCGAGGCGACCTTCAGCACGGCCGACGGCGAGCACGCGAACTTCGTCGGCCGGCCGGAGAACATCCCGGAGGTCGCGAAGAGGAAGGGGTTTCCGCGGCGCACCCCGATGCTCGCCGGCAACGTCGGCGCGGCCGGGCCGTACGGCTGGCACGGCGAGAGCGAGGATCTCGTCGGCAGGCTCCAGACGGGCATGGGGCTGCACCGCTGGGGCGGGCTGCCGATCGACCACACGCCGGCCGGGCTCGCGGCAAGGGCCACGTACCTCGCGATGTTCCTCCGCCGGGGCCTGGTGACGCCGCCGCGCGGCGAGGGGGCGCCCGACCAGCGGGCGAAGCGCGGCCGGGAGATCTTCCACAGCGACGAGGCGAAGTGCTCGCGCTGCCACGTGCCCGCGAGCGATTACACCGATCGCACGGCGTACCCGATGCCGAAGCGGCCGCCGCTGCCGGGGTACGACGACGATCCGCGCCCCGAGTACAAGACGCCGTCGCTGCGCTTCGTGGGCGGGCGGCCGCCCTACCTGCACGACGGGCGGGCCGGCACGCTGGCGGAGCTGATCGAGCAGAACGCCGACTGGATGGGCAAGACCAGCCACCTGTCGCCCGAGGATCGGGCGGCGCTCGTGGCGTTCCTGGAGACGCTATGAGGCTGCGCTTCGCGTGGCTCGCCTGGATGGCCTCCGGCATGGCCGGCGTCCTGGCCGCGGCGGCCGGCACCTCCGGCGCGCAGCAGGACGGCGCGCGCTCGACCGCGGCCCCGGCGAGCGCGCAGCAGGACGGCGCGCGCTCGGCCGCAGCCCCGGCGAGCGCGCAGCAGGACGGCGCGCGGTCGGCCGCAGCGACCGACGCCGGCGAGGAGCGGCCCCTCGACGCCGAGCCGTTCCCCGCCGAGCCGTCGAAGCAGCCCACGGCCGCCGAGTGGAAGGCCGCGCCGCGCGTCCGCCTCTCCCGCACCGGCCCCGCGGCCGCGGGCTGCCGCGCCTACCGGATGAGGGAGTGGCTGCGCATCCGCTGCCCCGAGCTCACCGTCTCGGCCATCTCGCTCCTCGGCGGGAAGACCGAGGGCGTGGCCTTCTGGATCGATCCGCCCCGCGGCGGCAGCGAGCTCCCCCGCGGCGGCGAGGTGATGTTCCCGATCCGCCGCGGCGATCGGCGCGTGATCCAGATCCTGACCTTCGGCCCTGGCTACGACGGGCCGTTCACCTTGTTGCCGGCGATCGTCGTCCAGGAGCAATGGCTCGACGACGAGCCGGCGCCGACCGTGACCGCTTCCTGAGACACCATGCGATCCCACAGCACGCCCCTCGTCCTCTCCGCGCTGTTCTTCCCTGCCGTCGCGTGCGGCGTCCTCGCCGCCGCGTGCGGCGCCTCCCCGGCGCCCCCGTCCGCCGGGCCCGCCGGGCCTTCACCCGCTGCGCAGCCCACGCCGGCGAGCGCCTCCGGCGGCGCGGCGACCGCCCCGGCGTCGCCCCAGCCCGGGTCCGACGCGGCCCCGGCGCCGGCCGGCGCCAGCGCGACCGTCGCGCAGGCCGGCGGCGACACGGCCGCGGCGCAGGCCGGCAGCGGGCAGGCCTCCGCCCCGGCGGTGCCCCCCTCGGACGGATGCCCGGACGGCATGGCCCGGGTCCCAGGCGGCAGCTTCGTGATGGGCCCGCTGAAGGTGAAGGCCACCGTGGCGGACCTTTGCATGGACAGGACCGAGGTGACCGCCGAGGCCTACGCCGCGTGCGTCAAGGCGGGCAAGTGCACGGATACGTTGGCGAATTGCGCCAAGGAGGCGTCGACGTACGGCGTCGCCGGGAAGGAGAAGCAGCCGATGGTCTGCGTCGACTTCGCGCAGGCCGAGGCCTACTGCGCGGCCCAGGGCAAGCGGCTGCCGCGCGACGACGAGTGGGAGTGGGCGGCCCGCGGCGGCGAGGAGGCGCGGCCGTACCCGTGGGGCGGCGAGGCCCCGAAGGATCAGCTCTGCTGGTCCGGCGGCGGCGCGGTGCGCAAGACCGCGTGCGACGTGGGGAGCTTCCCCGCCGGCGCCAGCCCCCAGGGCATCCAGGACCTGGCCGGCAACGTCTTCGAGTGGACGACGAGCGCCAACGACGGCAAGGGCAAGATGCGCGTCGCCCGCGGCGGCAGCTGGCGCGACGGCATCCCGCCGCTCGTCAGGACGGCGCGGCCCGGCGGCTTCGAGGCGACCTACCGCTGCGGGTTCCTCGGCATCCGCTGCGTCGTCGAGCCGGCGGCGCAGGCGGCCCCGTAGATCGAGATCGCGCCGCGTCAGCCGGCGTCCATCGGGTCCGGCGGATCTGTCGCCCGGCGCCGTTGCGCTACGTCGCGTTCGGATCGGCGAGCCAGGTCGCCAGCACTTCCGCCGAGGACGAGAGCAACACCTCCGCCACCCGGGTCTCTTGCAGCCGGGCGAGCCGCTCCCCGAGGGCCGCGATCTCCGCCTCGGTGAGCGGCCTGCCGAGCCGGAGCTCGCACATCTGCGCCGTCAACCGGAGCCGCGCGCGCTGCTCCGCCTCCCTCTCCGCCTCCTTCTTGGCCTCCTTCACCGCCTCCTGCAGCGCCTCCTTCAGCCCCGCTTCCACCCCCGCCGCGACCTTCCGCGCGGTGAACTGTTCGAACCATTCCCGGGTTTCCATGACGAAATCCCTCTCCTCGGAGGGCAGCCCTGGAAGGAGCTGCTCCGGCACCTCGAAGCTTAACCGAACGAGCCACGGCATCGCCACCCGGCGCTCCCACGCGTCCCCGGGGAGCGCCGCGAGATCCCGCAGCGCCGCTCGGCGCACCCGGGGCGCGCCGAGCAAGCGCAGCAGCACCGTCCCCCGCACCCGCGGCAGCTCCGCGATCACCACCGCATGGATCCGCCACCCCGGCGCCGGCCCCGCATAGAGGCCGTCCAGCCCGGAGGCGTCCTGCACGAAACCGAAGTCGCGCAGCACCCCGTCCGGGCGCCCGGCGCTCACGATCCACGCCGACGGCAGCTGGAGCGCGCGCTCCGCTCGCAGCTCGAGCGTATGATGCCACTGGTAGCGCTTGCGCATGCAGCCGTGGAGCTCGGCCGCGCCCGGCGCGGCGCTGAACACCTCCACCATCCCCGCCTCGGCCGCCATCGAGCGGAGCAGGCCCGGCTCGATCTCGGGGTGCGCGCGCAACAGCGCCGGATCGGGCACGTGCCAGACGTCGATCCGCTGGGCGTCCCCGGCCGGCACCTCCACCTCGGTCTCGGCTGCGCCCACGAGCACGAAGAAGTCCCGGAGGATGTTCTTGGCGAGCTGATCAAGCCGGAAATGCATGACTGCCGCCGATACCACACCAGGGATCGAGTGGACACTTTGCGGCATCGCGCGCGTCGTCACGAGCGGTGTCGAGGGGGCATTACGGAGACCCTACAATTTCATTCGCACATTCGCTCGACACCGATGCTCGGCCGCGTCTGGCGCGCCGGCCCGGGCCGGGACGGCCGTCTGGCGCCCGGGGGCGCCGAAGGCGCGAGCCGCGGACGACTGCGCCGCCCGAGCCGCGCGGCTTGCGTTCCGGCCACGCGCGGCGCACCTTCGCGCCCAGCCACCATGCACAGCGACGATCCCTACGTGATGCCCGCCTACGTCAAGCTCCTCGTGGCCGACGCGGAGCGCTCCGCCTCGTTCTTCGAGCTCCTCGGCTTCACCCGCGTTCACCAGGATCCGGTGTTCGTTCACCTGCGCTGGGCGCGCTATGCCGATCTCTTCCTCGTGGCGACGCCGCCGGGGGTCGCGCTGGCCGGCCAGCGCGGCCTCGGCGTCATCGTCTGCTTCAGCGCGACCGGCGACCTCGGCATCGAGACCATCGCCGCGCGCGCCGCGGCCGCCGGCGCCGCCGTCGATGGCCCGCGCGACCAGCCGTGGCATACGCGGGAGGTCGTCGTCACCGACCCGGACGGCTACCGCCTCTGCTTCGTCGAGCCGAGCACGTCCCTGCGGGGCTGACGTCCCCCGCCCGCCCGCACCGGAGCCGAGCCGCGCGGCGAGCGCGGGCGAGACGCCCGACAGCGCCGGCCAGGCAGCCCCCACCTTCACCTCGATCGACGAAACCTGCCCGGCGCTCCCGCGTAGAGGGAGCGCGCGGCGAGGAGCGCCGGCCTCAGCGCCTGGCGGGCGCCGCAGGGGGCATGTCGCGGGCGGGTGGTCCGCTCCGAGCACGAAGGCAGGCAGGCGTGCTGAAAGACCGATGGTCTCCTCGGCTCCCCGTCTGCACGTGAGATCCTCGTGAGCGGATGCGCCCCCCGACCTCGCCGCGCGATGCCATTGACGAAAGGAGATCCCATGATCGTTCGCACTGCATTGCTCTCTCTGTTCACGTTCCTCGCCGGCGCCGCGGCGTTCGAGCCGCTCGCGCGCGCCGACGAGAGCTGCCGCGCTCTCGTCCAGGACAGGGTGTCTCGGATCTACGGCCAGCTGGGGTGGGAGATCGACATGACGATCCACCGCGACGGCGTCCGGCAGGTGACGCACTCCAGAGGATGGCTCAAGAGAACGGACGGCGGCGCCCTCGTCGGCCGCGCGGATCAGCTGTTCTCCGATCGCACCTCCGCCGCCGATCCGGACCAGCAGTTCGACGCCGAGAGCGCCGATGAGCTCACTATCGACGTCTCGCCGACAGGCGTCCTCCACATCCGGTATTTCCCCTGGAGGTTCGACACCTCCTGGGACATGGCCTGCCAGGGCCCGGTCATGACCAGGTACATCCCCGGCATCGGCGTCGTGACGCTCACGTTTCACCAGAACATCACCATCCCCTTTTGACCCGAGCCGCCCTGCGCGCGGCGCCGCCGAGCGCGCCCATGGCCTCCTCGCGCCGTGGGTCCGCGGGCTCGATCCGTGTCGTTCGTCACGGCGCTCCACGCGCGCAGGCACCTGCCCCCTGCGCGCCCTCCGGGCCCGCCTCGGCGGGCTCCGGAGGCGCGCTCACCGCCCCCCTTCTCCCCACCCCCTCGATCCTCGCGGCGAGCGCCGCGGGCGAGAGCGCTCGATCCAGGAGATCGGATCCGCAGGGCTCGCGGATGCATCGGCGGGCGCGGCCGTCCTGGCGAGCGGCGGCGCCGTGCGCGCTCGTGTATCATCGCCCCGGCATGTGGTCGGAGCCGTCGCATCCGAGGCGAATCGGGCGGTATCTGCTCTACAGCCCGATTGCGTCCGGCGGGATGGCGTCCGTGCACCTCGGCCGGCTCGTCGGCGAGGCGGGGTTCGCGCGCACCGTGGCCATCAAGCGGCTGCACCCCCAGCTCGCCGCGGCGCCCGAGATCGCCGAGAGCCTGCGCGACGAGGCCCGCATCGTCGCGCGCATCCAGCACCCCAACGTGGTCGCCACGATCGACCTCCTCATCGCCGAGGACGAGGCGTTCCTGGTCATGGACTACGTGCGGGGCGAGTCGCTGGCGCGCCTGCTCCGGGCGGCGCGCGACCGCGGCGCGCCGGCGCCGATCCCCGTCGTCGCGAGCATCGCGTGCGGCGCGCTCCACGGGCTGCACGCGGCCCACGAGGCGCGCAGCGAGTCCGGCGAGCCGCTCGGCATCGTGCACCGGGACGTCTCGCCCGAGAACGTGCTCGTCGGCGTCGACGGGACGGCGCGGCTGCTCGACTTCGGCATCGCCAAGGCGCGCGGGCGGCTCAGCACCACCCGCGGCGGGCAGATCAAAGGCAAGCTGGCTTACATGTCGCCCGAACAGATCCTCTGCGGCGAGGTGACGCGGAGGACCGACGTGTTCGCGGCGGGCGTGGTCCTCTGGGAGGCGCTCGCGGGCCAGCGGCTGTTCGACGGGGGCGACGAGGCCGCGATCCTCGGGGCCGTGCTCGAGCGGCCGATCCCGCCCCCGAGCTCGCTCGCGGCGCACGTGCCGCCGGCCCTCGACGCGATCGTCCTCCGGGCGCTCGAGCGGAACGCCGAGGGCCGCTACCCGACCGCCCGCGAGCTCGCGATCGCCGTCGAGGACGCGGTCCCGCTCGCGTCGCCGCGCGCGGTGGGCGAGTGGGTGGAAGAGCTCGCCGGCGACGCGCTCGCGCGGCGGGCGGCCCGCGTCGCGGAGATCGAGGGCGCCTCGGCGGCAGCCCCCGGCAGCGCGGCGGTGGCCGGCGCCGGGACGCCAGCGCGCGGCGGGTCGAGCGAGCCCGGCAGCGAGCGCGGGCGCGACCTCCAGAGCGGGCGCGACCTCCAGAGCGGGCGCGACCTCCAGAGCGGGCGCGACGAACGCGGGTCGACGGGCCCGCGCGCAGGCGGGCTGGCCGAGACCGCGCCCGCGATCCCGACCAGCGCCCTCGATGCGGTCGCGCTCGCGGCGGCGCCCCCGCCCGGGTCCGCCACGTCCAGCGGGCTCTCCGTGGCGCTCTCCCCGGGAGACGGCGCGCCGCGCGACGTTCGGCCTGCCGCGACGTCGAGCCGCGCGCGGCCGGTCCTCGCGCTGCTGGGCGCGGTGCTCCTCGGCAGCGCCGCGGCGCTCGCCGTCCAGTGGGCGCGCCGCGGCACGCCCGGGCCGGAGAACGCAGCGAGCGCGGCCCACACGCCCGCGGAGCAGCCCGCCGGCGCCGGAGCGTCGGGCGCGCCACCGGCTTCGATCCAGCCGGCGCCCGGCCCGCCGGACGTCACGAGCGCCACGCCCGCCGCTCCCCTCCCGCCGCCGGCGCCGAGCCCGGGCAGCGCGGCGACCACGCCGCCGGCGCCGAGCCCGAGCAGCGCGGCGAGCACGCCGCCGGCGTCGGGTGCCGCCGCGACCGCGTCCGCCCGCAAGCCGGCGCGCACCGCCGCGGGCGCGCGCGCCCCTGCGCCCGCGCCGCGGCCGGCCGGCGCCGACGCCCAGCGCTGCTCTCCGCCCTACACCGTGGACAAGGCCGGCATACGCCGGCTCAAGCCCGAGTGCATGTGACCCGATGAACGCCCCCTCTCCCGCCCGCGCGCGACCCGCGCGCCCGCTCGCCCTCTCCGTCGCCGTCGCCGCGGCGCTCGCCCTCACCGGCGCCCGCGCCCACGCCCAGCCTCACAAGAGGGCGTGCGCCGCCGCCTACGAGCGCGCGCAGGGCCTCCGCCGCGACGGCAAGCTCCTCGCCGCGCGGGAGGCGCTCATCGCCTGCTCGCAGCCCACCTGCCCGGCGGCCGCCGTGGCCGACTGCGGGCCATGGCTCGCCGAGGTCGAGAAGAGCCTGCCCACCGTGGTCATCGCCGCGAGGGACGCGCACGGGCGGGAGCGGCTCGACGTGCGCGTGCTCGTGGACGGGCGCCCCCTCGCCGCGGCGCTCGACGGCAAGGCGCTGCCGGTCGATCCCGGCCCGCACACCTTCCGGTACGAGCCCGCGTCGGGGCCCGCCGTCGAGGAGCGCGTGCTGATCCGCGAGGGCGAGAAGAACCGCCCCATCACCGTGACCCTGGGCGCCTCCTCGGCCGGCGCGCCGGCCTCTCCGCCGCCGCCGGCCGCGCCGACGCCCGCCTCGACCGCCGCGCCGGCGCCCGCCTCGACCGCCGCGCCGGCGCCCGCCTCGACCGCCGCGCCGGCGCCCGCCTCGACCGCCGCGCCGACGCCCGCCTCGACCGCCGCGCCCCCCGCCCCGCGGGCGCCGACGTCCGCGCCGCCATCCGCACCAGCCGCGCCGCCCGCGCCGGCGGCCTCGCCGGCCACCCCGTCCGGGGAGCCCGCCGTCCCCGGGCTCGTGTGGGCTTCCGGCGCCCTCGGCGCCGCGGGGCTCGCCGTGTTCGCCGTCGCCGGCGCGCTCTCGCTGAGCGCCGAGGCCGACCTGCGCGCCACGTGCGCCCCCCGCTGCCCCGGCGACGACGTGCGCGCCATCCGCGTCCAGCACGCGGTCGCCGACGTGGGCCTCGGCGTGGGCGTCCTCGCCCTCGGCGCCGCGACGTGGCTCTACCTGACGCGGCCGGCCGCGGCGAGGCCGCCGAACGCCGGCGTCGCCGCGCCCGGACCGGCGCTGCGGCCGTTCGTCGCCGGCGCCGCCGCGGGCGTCGAGGGGGCCTTCTGATGCGCCTCCGGCCGGCCCACGCCGCCGCGGCCGCCCTCGCGGCCGCCCTCGCCTCGGCGTGCACGCTCGTGCGCCCGCTGCACGGCCTCACCTGCGAGCCGGGCGCCGCGAACGCCTCGTGCCTGTACGGCCAGCCCTGCGAGGCCGACGCCGACTGCGCGACGGCCTCGTGCGTCACCGACGTCTGCCAGTGTCCCGTCGGCATGGTGACGATCGAGAGCTCGTTCTGCATCGACCAGACCGAGGTATCGAACGCCGCCTACCGCGCCTTCCTCGCCACGCAGCCGGACGTCGCCGCGCAGGAGCCGTTCTGCCTGTTCAACGACAGCTTCGCGTTCGACACCGGGCCCGGCGCGCCCGACGTGTGCCAGACCCGCAGCGAGGACGACCGGCACCCCGCCACCTGCGTCGACTGGTGCGACGCCCGCGCTTACTGCAAGAGCCTGGGCAAGCGCCTCTGCGGCGAGCTCCACGGCGGTCCGCTGCCGTACGGCGGCGACACGGCGCAGGGCGAGTGGTTCGAGGCGTGCAGCCACGGAGGCACGCTCCCTCACGCGACCGGTGACTTCGACACCGAGCATTGCAACGGCGACGGGGTGACGACGGTGCCGGTCGGCGATGACGACAGCATGGCGTGCGAGGGCGGCTATTTCGGCCTGCAGCACATGAGCGGCAACGTCCGCGAGTGGGAAGACGCGTGCTCGGACGACACCGGCCCGGGCGACCTCTGCAGGACGCGAGGCGGGGCGTTCGACAGCGGGGGCTCGCTCGACGAGCTCCGGTGCGACGCGCGCGACGTGCGGGAGCGCGCCGACACGGATCACACGATCGGGTTCCGCTGCTGCAGCGGGTAGCAGCGCGCGTGAGGAGCCCCGCCAGGGATCGCTGACCCGGCGGAACGGATTCAGGCAGCGACGGAGCGCGCTGGCTGCGACCCGCGCGCCGATCGCCTCGAGCGGGCGCGCATCGGGGGGCTGAAGGACACCTGCGAGCGCAACCCCGCCGAGGAGCGCCCTTCCGACGGGGCGCCTCGGGCCGGCAGCGGCGCGGCCGCCGGGGAGCGATGAACGAGACGGCTCGCGATGTCAGCCGCGGCGGGCGGCGCGCATAAACCTCTCTCGACAACGGTGAGGCGTTCGCGGCGATCCCGCCCGGCGCAGGCCGACGGGCAAGGCTCGGAACAGCCTTGCTCGAGGCCAGCCACGTCGGGCTCACGCCGCCCGCGAGCTCCCTCATCCAGCGCGGAGCCGCCGCGCTCGGCGCTCAGCGTGTCCGAGCGCTCGCCGGTCCGCGCGACTCAATCCGACATTTCACGCAGCCCCCAGAACGAAGGAACACATTCAATGAAACACAGGTTCGCATCGCTCGTCATGCGCCACGCTGTCACCTCCATCGCCGCGGTCTCCGCCGCCCTCGCCGGCTGCGGACCAAGCGAGTTGGGGGACGAAGCGGCCGCGAACGAGGAGCCGATCGCGTCGACCCATGACGCGCTCCAGCTGGTCGGCACCCCCTGGCCCGGCGGCTGGGTGCCGGTGTGTTATCGCATCGACGACGTCGTAACCAACGCCGAGCGGGAGCGGCGCTTCAAGTACTTCGCTCGGGCCCGCGACGCGGTCGACAACTCGTGGCAGCGGGCGGCAGACATCAAGCTCGAAGACTGGGGCCCCTGCGGCTCGAACACGAACGGCTATCTCGTCGTCCACCTCACCGCGGGAGGCGGCAGCCGCAGCGGGGCGGGCTATCCGGGGCCGAGCGGCGCGCAGCACATGACGCTCGACACGACCGACGGCCGCGTCGAGGTCGTCGCCATGCACGAGTTCGGGCACGCGCTCGGGTTCTCGCACGAGTTCGACCGCGACGACTGGACGGGGCAATGCATGAAATGCACGTCCGATGCCCAGTGCGCGAGCGGAGACGGCAAGGTCTGCCTGCCGAGCGGCTACTGCGGCGTCGCCCACACCGGCGCCAGCAAAGCGACGCCGGTGGCCGACACCGACTCGATCATGGCGGCCACGTATTGCAGCAATCTGGCCGACACGAATCGGACGCTGTCTCCCTGGGACGTCATCGGCGCGCAGAACGTCTATGGGCGCAAGCACGGCGGCTCGATCGTGGGGCTCGGAGGCCGCTGCCTGAACATCGACGGTGGCACGACGGAGTGGGGCAAGAACATCCTCGCGTGGCAGTGCATGAACGCACCCAACGACACATGGTCGAAGCTGCCGCACTCCTCCGGCGGGAACCACCTCCGGGCGACGATCGACGGAGAGATGCTCGCCATGAACGTCGGCGGCGGCGTGGTCTCGCCGACGTCTGGAACGCCGCTCATCTCGTGGGGCCTGATCGATGGCGCGCCCAACGAGCTGTTCTCGTTCGAAGGCATGCGCCTGCGGGCCATGGGCAACATGTGCGTCGTCGCCACGGGCACGACAGCCGGCGCGATGCTCGAGGTGCGCCGCTGCGGCGAGGTGCCGTCGACGCGCGAGCGCTGGACGGCGACGGCGACGAGCCGGCTGCAGTTGACCGGCACCAACCTCTGCGTCGACGTGCCGCCCGGCACCCCGGCCCTCGGCACGCGGCCGACGCTGAAGCCGTGCATCAACACCGCATCGTACCAGTCGTTGAGCTTCCTCGCCGGCGAGATCAAGGCCACGTTCGCCGTCGACCGCTGCCTCAACGTATCCGGCGGCATGCCCGTACCGGGCTCCCCCATCGTCTTGTGGGACGGCTGCGGCCAGGGCCTCTACAACGAGTACTTCTACTTGAACGGTCCTATCAAGTCGCTCGGGCAGTGCGTCGATATCTTCGGCGGCGCTTCGTATCCCGGCGCGCAGGTCGGCATGTACCCGTGCTGGCTAGACGCGGCCAACCAGGAGTGGGACTTCCACTGGCGCTGAGGGGCAACGCTCCCGCGCTCACCGTCGGATGTTGTACTTGTCCAGCTTGTAGAGCAGCGCGCGCCGGGAGATGCCGAGCCGCTTCGCCGCGCGCGTCTGGTTGTTCCCCTCGGCGGCGAGCGCGTCCTCGATGCTCTTCTTCTCCAGCTCGGCGAGGCGCGCCGGCATCGGCGCGTCCTCCGCCGGGGCGCTCGCCGGCCCCCCCACGCTCGCCGGCCCCCCCACGCTCGCCGGCGCCCCCACGCTCGCCGGCGGCGCGTCGGCGCCGGCCACGGTGGCCGGCAGGTGCTCGACCTCGATGACGCCGCCCTCGGCCAGCACCACGGCGTGCTCGACCGCGTTGCGCAGCTCGCGCAGGTTGCCGGGCCACGCGTGCGCCTCGAGCAGCCGCATCGCGGCGGGCGCGAACCGCGGCGCCGGCTCCCCCATGCGCTCGGCGACCTGCTGCGCGAAGCGGTGCGCGAGCAGCGCGATCTCGGCGCGCCGCTCGCGGAGCGGCGGGACGCGGAGGACGAACGTGCTGATGCGGTAGTAGAGATCCTGCCGGAACCGCCCGGCCGCCACCTCGGCCGGGAGATCCCGGTGCGTGGCGCACACGACGCGCACGTCGAGCTCGATCTCCTGCGTGCCGCCGATGCGGGCCATGCGCCGGCTCTCGAGGACGCGCAGCAGCTTGGCCTGCATGGCGAGGGGCAGCTCGCCGACCTCGTCGAGCAGCAGCGTACCGCCCTGCGCCGCCTCGAAATAGCCGATCTTGCGGCGATCCGCCCCGGTGAACGCCGCCTTCTCGTGGCCAAAGAGCTCGCTCTCGAGCAGCGTCTCGGGCAGCGCCGCGCAGCTGAGCCGCACGAACGGGCCGCCGGCGCGCGGGCTCGCGCGGTGGATCTGCTCGGAGACGACCTCCTTCCCGGCGCCCGTCTCGCCGAGGACGAGCACCGTCGTCTGGGCGCGCGCGAGGCGCTGCACCACCTGGAAGACCTTCACCATCGCCTCGTCCGCGACGACGAAGCCGGCGCCGGACAGCGCGTCCGCCGCCCCGGCCAGCGCGGCCTCCGCCGGCGCGGGCGGTGCGAGCAGCGCTGGCGCGGCGATCGCGACGACGATCTCGGCCGGGCCGACGCGGATCACATCGCCGCCGGCGAGGAGCCGCTCACCCCCGCGCACGGCGGCGCCGTTCACCGACGTGCCGTTGCGGCTCCCGAGATCGACGAGCTCGAGGGCGTCGCCCCGCCGCGCGATGCGCGCGTGGTTGCGCGAGACGCGGGGATCGTCCACGCAGACCGTCGACTCCGGCGCGCGCCCGATCGCGACCGCGTCGCCGTCGGTCAGGTCGATCACCTGCGCCGCGCCGTCGCCGGTGCGCACGATGAGCGACGCCTGCCCCCGCGGCGTCCGGCCCCCGGCACCCTCCGCGGCCTCGAGCTCGGTCGCGATCTCGGCCGCGAGGGGCGGCGGCGCCTCGCCGGATGGAGGAGCCGGCTGTCGACGAGGGTCTCGCTCCGCCATGCCGTCCGAAGGATGCGCACGTGTACGAAGCTTGCGCAACCCTCAGCGACGGCGCCGCGCGGCGCGGGCGCGAGATCGCGGGAGAGACGCGGGCCGCGCGCTGGCCCCCGCCTTGCAATGCCGCTCCGGCGCGCACGGAGACGACGCGGGAGCCGCCGTCGCCGGGAGCCATCGCGGGGACCGGTGCGTCGCGAGACGCCCTGCGCCGACGTGCGCCGAGCTTCACGAGCCCACGAACCAGGAGAGAACCCATGACTTATTCCAGCCGTCCGGCGTCCGCCCTCGCGATCCGCAGCGCGCTTTGCCGCGCCCACGCCGTCGTGTGCGTCACCGCCGCGCTCGCCGCCGCCGGGTGCGGCGCGGATCCAGCCGTCGACGCGGAGGTCGCCTCGGGGGCGAGCGGCGACGCGGTGAGCGGGGCCTTCACGATGGCGTGCTCGAAGCTGACGGTGAGCCGCGGCAGGATCGGCGCCGGGCAGACGGCGGCCGGGCTCGCGACGGCCGATCTCACGGGCGAGCAGGACGTGTGGAGCAAGTACGTCGAGTTCGCGCCGAGGACGAGCGCGACGTGCGAGTACGCGCTCCCCGCGGGCACGTCGGCGGCGCAGCTCTCGTCGCTCGCGCTGGGCGTCAACTACCGCGGCCCGGCGAAGTCGGCCATGCGCTGGACCTTCGAGGCCTGGGACGCGGCCGCCGGCGCCTGGGTCCCGATCGGCGACAACGCGTTCGCGGACGACTGGTCGTGGACGAGCGCGAGCCTGAGCCTGCCGGCGCCTCATGCGAGGTTCGTGTCGGGCGGGGCGCTCAAGATCCGGTATGCGACGGCCAGCTCCGCCGACAGCTCCCAGCTCGATCAGCTCGTCCTCACGGGCGCGACCGCCAGCGGCTCGACCGGCAGCGGCGGTGCGACCAGCAGCGGCTCGGGCGGCTCCGGCGGCAGCGGCGGCTCCGGCGGCTCCGGCGGCAGCGGCGGCTCCGGCGGCTCCGGCGGCAGCGGCGGCTCCGGCGGCTCCGGCGGCAGCGGCGGCTCCGGCGGCAGCGGCGGCAGCGGCGGCTCTGGTGGCTCCGGCGGCGGCGGCGTCTGGGTGCCCGCCCCGGGGACGACATGGCAATGGCAGCTCACGGGCACCATCGACACCAGCCTGAACGTCGCCATGTACGATATCGACCTCTTCGAGGCCCCGCAGGCGACCATCGACGCCCTGCGCGCGGCCGGGAAAAAGGTGATCTGCTACTTCAGCGCGGGGAGCTCCGAGGACTGGCGCAGCGACGCGTCGAGGTTCCCCGCCGCGGCGCTCGGCAACCCGCTCGACGGGTGGCCCGGCGAGCGGTGGCTCGACACCCGCAGCGCCGGCGTGCGCGACGTCATGAAGGCCCGGCTGGACCTGGCGGTGCAGAAGCGATGCGACGGCGTGGAGCCCGACAACGTCGACGGCTACACCAACGGCTCCGGCTTCCCGCTCACCGCGGCGACGCAGCTCGACTACAACCGCTTCCTGGCCGCCGAGGCGCACGCGCGCGGGCTGTCCATCGGCCTGAAGAACGACCTCGATCAGGTGAGGGACCTCGTCGGGCACTTCGACTGGGCGCTCAACGAGGAGTGCCACGCCTACGACGAGTGCGAGATGCTCACGCCGTTCATCCGCGCCGGCAAGGCGGTCTTCCACGCGGAGTACGTCGCCGCGTCGCAGGCGAACGCCGTCTGCGCCGACACGAAGCCGCTCGGGCTCTCGACGCTGATCAAGCGGCTCGATCTCGACGCCTGGCGCGTCGCCTGCCCCTGACCCGCGCGCGAGCGCTGGCCGCCCACCGGCGGCCAGCGCCATCGCCCGTCAGCCGCTCACTCCCCCCTCACCTCCAGCACCTGCGCTCCGGAGAAGCTCTGCTGCTCCGGCTGGTAATACGGGTGCACCTCGGCGCCGCCGTCCTCCGCCCGGACGGGCATGGTCGCCTGCAGCCGATAATCGAAGCTCGCCGCGCCGCCCGCGGGGATCTCCTTCACGTACAGGATCAGCTGCTTGCCCGTGATCTCGAACCTCGAGAGCTGGCCCGCCGCGATGTACCGCTGGAGATCCTCGGTCAGGACCTGGAAGCCCGGCGGGAGCCCGACCGTCACGAGGATCATGCTCTGCGCCGAGCTCGTCGTGTTCCGGACGTCCACCGACGCGGTCACGATGTCGTTCACGTACAGCGCGGTCTTGTCGTAGCTCACGCTGACCGAGAGCGGCCCTCCCCCGTCGTTCGGGACCGCGCTCCAGGGCAGGTGGTGGCGGCTCACCAGGTTGTAGCTGAGCTTCCCCTCCCCCTCGAACGCGAGCGTGACCTCGTGCGCGCCGGTGGTCGCGAGGTGCGTGAGGTCGACCGTGGTCATGACGTCGGCCTGGTCCTCGCGCAGGGCGACCGTGCCCGCCGCCTCGCCGTCGACCGCGACGGTCAGCGACCCCACGGCGCCCTCGCTCCCCTTGCTCGCGGCGAGGAGCAGCGTCCGCAGGCTCCAGATCGTCGCCTGGGTGGAGCCGAAGTTGCCGTTCGCGTCCTTCGACTCGGTCAGGAACTTCACGCCGCCGTCGGCGCTCGACCGGTGCGCGTCCGCGGAGAGCAGCGCGTGCGCCGCGAGCGCGGTGGTCGTCACCTTGGCGTCGTCCCCGACCTCGTAGAACGAGGTCTGCGTGCCGCCGTCGTCCCAGAAGATCGCGCCCCCCTCGGCCGTCTTGCGCTCGTCGAGGGCGTCGAGCACCCGGTCGGTCAGCGCGCCGGAGGGGGCGGCCACGGCGAGCGCGTTGGCCGCGATCGCGAGCGTGTACAGGTCGTCGGTCGCCGGCTGCAGCGACCTGCCCAGGTAGTCGAGCCCCCGCGCGATCTCGGGCCCCTCGTACCCCGCGCTCGCGAGCGCCCAGAGCACGAAGGCGCTGTTGCGGAGCGTGCCCGTGTGGAAGCTGAAGAACTCGGTCTGATCGCCCTCCCACGTGCCGTCCGTCTTCTGCTGGCCGGCGAGCCAGGCCACGGTGCGGGCGAGCATCGCCTCGTCCACGGCGTGCACCTTGATCATGTCGGCGAACTCCATGACGCCGAACGCGGTGACCGACAGGTACGGGTGCCCGTCCTGCTCGCCGAACCACGAGAACCCGCCGCCGGCGTGCTCGAAGGTGAGCAGGCGCTGGTAGCCCGCCGAGATCAGCGACTCGGCCTTCATCTGGATCTCCGGGGTGATCTGGCCCGTCTGCTTCATGTACTGCGTCACGAGCACGTTGGGCCAGGTGGTCGAGGTGGTCTGCTCGAAGCAGCCCGACGGCACCTGGAGCATGCTGTCCATGCCGCTCACGACCTGCGACAGGAACGCGGGGTAGATCTCGAGATAGAGCTGGTTCGAGCCGACGACCGCGCCCTCGGGGAACGACAGCGCGTGGGTGACGCTGCCCGTCTCGACCATCCCGGACTTGCTCTCGGCGAACGGCTTGCCGTCCGGGACCACGCGCACGGTGCGCGCCACGGCGTCGGCGCCCTCGGTGCCCCGCGCCGTGACCGTGAGCGCGTTGACGCCCACCGTGTCCACGCGGACGGGGAACCGGACGCCGCGCACCTCGCCCGGCGCGAGCGACACCTGCGCGGTCGTCGCGCCGAGCGCGGTGTACCAGCTCCCCGGCTGGAGGCTCAGATCGACCGTCTGCGGCGTTTCCAGGTAGTTGTAGACGGCGATCGGGAACTCGACCTCATCGCCGCGCGTGAGCGTGGCCGGGAAGCTCACGTCGACGAAGAAGTCCTGGAACACCTTGAAGCCGCTCTGCACGCCGCCGAGCTTGCCGTCGGCCGAGTTCGCGAGCGCGGACAGCCGCCACTCGGTGATGCTGTCCGCGAGCGGGATGCTCAGGGTCGCCGTGCCGTCGGAGTTCGTGATCACGCTCGGGTTGACATACAGCGTCTCCGGGAACTCGCGCCGGACGCGCGGCCCGCTCTCGCCGCCGCCACCGGGGTCCCCGACGACGCCGCCGCCGCCCGCCCCGGCGCTGGCGCCCCCGTTGGCCCAGTCGCCGTCGCCTTCGGCGGCCTCGGGCCAGTTCGGCGCGGGCACGTCCACCCCGAGATCGGCGAACTCGAACGCGATCGCCGCGTCGTCCGCGCTCTGCGCGACCTCGTCGGGCCCCGACGAGAGCACCGTGAGCCCGCTCCAGGTGGAGCTCACCCGGTACGCGTTGCCCCACACGTCGAAGGCGCGGAGGCGCTCGGCCATCCGGCCCGCGAACAGCGCGGCGACCTCGCCCTGCCCGTCGCAGTAGTACTGCGTGGGATCGCAGCCGAGCGCGCGGACGTCCTCCACGGCGGCCGCCGCGGCCTCGGCGAGCACGGGCCGGAGCGCGCCCCGCTGGCGTTCGTAGAACGGCTCGAGCTCGGTCTTCACCTTCGCCAGCACCGCCGGCCAGGTGCGCGCCTGGAGGCCGGTCACCGACGTGCCGGCGAGCGCGGCGAGCGACGCCTGGGTCGTGCGCTGCGCGGCCTCGGCCTGCTCGGGGTCCTCGCTCGCGGTCGCGCTGAACAGGAGGTTCTGGAGGTTCGCCGAGGGGCCGCGGATCTGATAGCTCGGCTTCGCGAACTCGTCCTCCAGCTCGAAATAGGTGCGGAGCAGCCCGGGCTGCGCGTCGACCAGCGCGAAGACGGCCTGATCGACCACCTGCACGCCGACCGCCGCGACCTTCGGGTTGCCGGCGTCGTCCTTGACCGAGAGCCGCAGCGTCGCCGTCTCTCCCGGCGCATACAGGGGCTTGTCGGCGTCGACCTCGATGTTCAGCGCCGAGTCGCCCCGCGCGAAGACCGTGCGGCCCGAGCGCACCAGGTTGCCGTCGTCGTCGACCAGGTACGCCTCGACGCGGTTGTTGCCGAGCAGGCCGGCGTCGACCGGCATGCTGAAGTGGGCGCGCCCGCCCTCGAGCTCGAGAGAGCGCATGTCGACCGCCTGGCCGTCGTTCAGCCAGTCGACATAGACGCTCCCGGTCTCCTCGCTCGACTCGATGGCGACCTCGATCGTCTCGCCGGCCTCGTACACGGCGCGATCGGTGCGCACGATCAGGTGCTCGCCGCCCGCCTGGGCCGCGAACGAGAACTTCTGCTGCACCGCCTTCTCACCGACCGTCGCTCGGACCGAGAACTCGCCGTCCGCCGCGCCCGGCGGCGGGGTGAAGCTCACCGCGGCCTGGCCGAAGGCGTCGGTGCGCGCGGTGAGCTGCGCGCCGTCCGGCGCCGTGATGACCGCATCGATCTCGGGGATGGGCTCGCCGAGCGGATCGGTGACGAAGAGCAGCAGGGTGTTCGGCACCCCCGGGACGAGCTCGCGCGCCTCGGGCACGAGCACGAGGGAGGCCACGTCCGCGGCGACCTTCACCGGGATCGCCTTGGTGACCTCCTGCCCCGCCGTGTCGGCGACGGTGATCGTGAGCGTCACCGCCGCGTCGCCCTGCTCCAGCGGCAGGCCCGCGAGGTGCTGCGGCAGCGTCAGGCTGAACCCGTAATGCCCCTTGGCATCGAGCGTGCCCATGATGCGCTGGAACGTCGTCTGGCCGACGTCCAGCGACGCCGCCTCGATGGTCACGCTGCCGCCGGCGACGTCCTTGCCGAAGAAGTAGCGCGCGTCGATGGTGCCGGTCAGCGTGTCGCCCGCGCTGTACCACGGCCGGTCGGTCTTCACGGCGACCTCGAACTTCGGCAGCGCGTACTGCCCCACGGTGACGGTCTTCTCCGTCGTGGTCTCGCCGCTCACGAGGCGCACCTTGAACTCGCCGACGTTCACGATGGAGCCGATCTGGAACGTGGTGGCGGCCACGCCGAAGGCGTCGGTCTCGATCGGCTTCTTGAAGATCTTGTTGCCCTTGCCGTCCTCCACCTCGAACGTGACCGGCGCGCGGGCGAGCGGCGCGTTGTTCCCCCGCTCGAGCGCGAGCGCGCGGAGGTGGATCGTCTGGCCGGGCTTGTAGAGCGGCTTGTCGGTGGTGAGGAGCAGCTTCGGGCCGGGGCCCTCGACGGTGACCTGCTCGTCGACGACCGCGCTCACGCCGAAGCCGAGCGCCCGCGCGGCGACGGGGAGATCGCCGATCTCGCCGGGCTCCACCTCGAACACCGCGGCGCCCAGCGCGTCGGTCGTCCCGCGGAGCTCCCGCGCCGCGGCCCCCTCGCCCACGGCGAGCTCGACCTCCACGCTCGGCACGGGCTGGTGGCTGAAGGCGTCCGTCGCGCGCACGCGGTAGCTCGCCGCGCGCCCGCGCACCACGCGCGCCGGCCCCTCGAGCTGCACGTCGTAGGGCGGGATGACGCGCAGCAGGCTCCGCGTCACGAGCAGCCCCTCCTCCGACCCGTCGTCGATGCGGACGAGGTAGCGCGCGAGCCCCGGCTGGTCGCTCACGGCGGGCGCCCGCAGGCGCGCCTCGGCGGTCGCCGCGGCCGAGCTCGAGATGTCCACGTCCACCTCGGTCGAGCCTTGCTCCTTGTCGGCGCCGAGATCGACGAGCGTCACGCGCAGGTGGCCGCGCGTCGCCCCGGCGGTCAGGTTGCGCACCGGGATCTGGAGGCGCAGGTCGCCCTCCTCGATCACGCCCCGCAGCTTCGCCTCGTCGACCTCGATCGTCGCGTTCCGCGGCTGATCGGGGCGGCCGAAGGGCGGCGCTGCCTCTTCATCGGAGGAGCAAGCCGCCCCCGAGCCGGCGCCCGCCAGCGTCAGCGCCAGCGCGGCCAGCAGGTGGGGTGAGCTCCAGCGTCGGCGAAATGCATCGAAGCGTGCGCGCATGAATCCAGTCCTCCCGAACGGCGCTGGCACACCCCAGCGGCCGGCGCGTAGGTTGCATGGGATGTACCAGGTTATCGAAGCAGCAATTTCGCGGGAATAGACGCGGGTCGTCCCGGGAGCTGTGCCACCTTGTGCCCCGGATCCGGCTCCCGGGAGGCCTCCGGCGCTGCTCTCGGGGGGCGGCGCCCCGCGTTCGCGGGAGCGACGGCGGCGCGTCGCGGCCGCACGGGGCGCTGGTCGCAAGGCGCGGCCGCCGCGAAGCGCCTCGCGCGTCATCGATGATGGCGGCGCGGCAGCAGCCGATGGCCGTGCACAGAACAGCTGGTCTCTGGCCACATCGCCTATCGAGATCGCGTGTTCGCATTCACCCCTATCCATGACGACACGCGAGCCCGACCCATGGGATGGGGTCGCCCGCTCAGCGATGCGCGACATCGGCGCGGCGATGCGCGAGGTAGCCGGCGCGCGCCGGCGATGCTCCGGCGCCGGGGCGGACGCTCGCCGGCGCTCCCCTGGACATCGGCGTCCGAGCGTCCAAGGCTCCCGTTCGAGCAAGAGGCGCTTCGCTCAGGAGGAACCATGCAGATCGACTTCGATATGCCCGTGATCGCGGGAGGCGGCCTCGACGCGGGCGTGCTCGACCGGGTCCTGGTCGACCGGGAACGGGGCGTGTTGACCCATGTGGTGCTCCGTTCGCCGCTCTCGAGCGAAGAGCTCCTGGTCTCGATGGATCTCGTGCAGGGCACGGCGGGGGGCCAGCTCCGCCTGCGGCCGGGGCGAGACGAGCTCCTCTCGCTGCCTCGGTACTACGAGGGGCGGACGACCGCGCAGCCGGCGGGCCGGGTCGACACCTCGCTCGTCCCGCAGCCGCCCGAGCAGAGGCAGGCGCTGGACGAGGCGCTGGGGGTCACCGACGATACGGTCGAGCTCGGCCCCGAGACGCGGGTGATGACCGCCGATGAGGCCGAGGTGCAGCTCGTGGGCATCGGCGCGAACGACCCCGGCAATGACATCTCGCGGCTCCGCGTGCGCGGCCCGGCGGGCGCCGAGGCCGACTTCCCCGCGTCGTGGATCGACGTGATGCGCGAGGACGTGGTGGCGCTGACGGTGACCCGGGACGACGTCCTGCGGTCGCGCCCCGCGCCCAGGCGCCGCGACGGGAACCTCGCGGACCTCGAGGGGCTCTCGGGCATGGGCGGCCTCGACGGAGACACGCCCGAGGAGGTGTTCGGCGCGGATTTCGTCGATGAGCTGCGCGACAAGGGCGGAATGGTCCTCAACGTCCCCGGCGCGAGCGGCCCCGGCGAGGCCGAAGG
Source organism: Sorangium sp. So ce385 (assembly GCF_051474135.1). Taxonomy (NCBI): domain Bacteria; kingdom Pseudomonadati; phylum Myxococcota; order Polyangiales; family Polyangiaceae; genus Sorangium; species Sorangium sp. So ce385. The sequence goes on from NZ_CP150337.1 coordinate 6,692,698, forward strand.
CCGCCGCGCCGCCGAGCCCGTCGACGCGGGGGCGGCCGCGGGCGCGGAGCGGCAGCGCCCCTCCCGCTGAGCGCGCGCGCCGGGCCGCTCACCGGCGCTCCGCTCGACCGGAGCTCCGGTCTCGGCGCGCCCTCTTCCTGGACCTCGCGCGCTCGTGGAGGACGCCCGCGCTCGCGCGATCAGGGCCATCAGGGCCAGGAGCGCGGCGCGGGACTCCATGCCAGGGAGCATCCGAGTCGAGCTCGCGCGGCGAGAGCGAGGTGACCGCCGGAAACTTGACATCGATGCTGGCGCGTGCTCGTCTCCGCCCCCCGATGGATCCACACGACAAGCCGCCGAGCCGGGACACGGGCGCGGCCAGGGTTCTCGATCCGAGCGAGGTGGCCGAGACGTTCCGTCGCGAGATCCGTGCGGAGCTCGCCGCCCTGCCTGAGCCGCTGTTCCTGGTCGGTGTGCTCGCGGCGGATCACGGGCCCTCGTACACGTATGCCGAGTACACGCGCAAGGCGTGCGAGGACGTGGGGGTGCGCTTCGAGATCCGCCACGCCACGCGGCTGAGCGCGGAGTCCGCCATCCGCTCGGCGAACGAGGACGCGGGCGTGCACGGGATCATGGTCTATTACCCGATCTTCGGCACGGAGCAGGACGTCTATCTCCGGGACAGCGTCGATCCGTCCAAGGACATCGAGGGGCTCCACACGTACTGGGCACGTTGCCTGTACGGCAACCAGCGTTTCCTGGATGAGGCGAAGACGAAGAAGGCGATCCTGCCCTGCACGCCGCTGGCCATCCTCAAGCTCGTCGAGGCGGCCGGCTTCTTCGGTCAGGGCGAGCGGCCGCTCGAGGGCAGGAGCGTGTGCATCTTCAACCGCAGCGAGGTCGTCGGGAGGCCGCTCGCCAGCATGATGGCGCACGACGGAGCGCACGTGACCTCGTTCGACATCGACGGTCCCCTGCTCTTCGTCCCGAGCTCGTCCGGCGGCACGCACGAGGTGCACGAGACGACGGTGGACCGGGCAAGCGCGCTGCGGCAGGCGGACATCGTGGTGACCGGCGTGCCGTCGCGGAGCTTCCCCCACGTGCAGGCCTCCGAGATCCGCGAGGGCAGCCTCTGCATCAATTTCTCCACGCTCAAGAACTTCAGCGACGATATCCAGGCCAAGGCGAGCGTGTTCGTGCCGCGCGTCGGCCCCATGACCGTGACGATGGCGATCCGCAACAGCCTGCGGCTCTACAAGAACACCCACCCGACCGGGTGAGCGCGGCGCGCGACGCCGACCTCGCGCGCGCTCGCCGGCGTCAGCCCCCGGTCCACGCCGGCGCGTGCTCGCGCGCCCAGGCCTCGAAGGTCCGCGGCTTCCGCCCCGTCACGCGCTCGACGGTGTCGGTCTGCATGGCGCCCTTGCCCGCGCGGATGCGCTCGATGAGCTCGCCGACGGCCATGGCGAGCGACGCGGGGGCCCCGGCCTCGATCATCCTCCGCCGGGCGGCCTCGACCGGGACGTCCACCCGCCGGAGCGGCGTGCCGAGGACGCGCGCGAGGATCTCCACCTGATCCGGCGTGCTGAGGAGCTCGGGGCCCGTCACCTCCAGCGCCTGTCCCACGAGCTCTTCCGTGGTCATCGCGCGCGCGGCGACCGCGGCGATGTCGCGCGGCGCGATGGGCGCGGTCTTGCCGTCCCCGTGCGGGTTGTAGACCACGCGCTCGGCCCGGATGGACCGGGCCCATTGAAAGGTGTTCGACATGAACGTGCCGGGGCGGACGAAGGTCCAGCGGAGCCCGGACGACCTGACGAAGTGCTCCCGCTCGGCGTGGCGGCGGGCGAGCTCGACCTCCGGCGCGCCGGCGCTGATGCTCGACAGGAGGACGACGCGGGGCGCGCCGCTCGCCTGCGCCGCCGCGACGAAGCCTCGGACGTGATCGATGCCGTCGGCCTCCGCGACCGGCAGCAGGAACGCCGCCCTCACGCCCTGGAGCGCCGGCGCGATCGTGTCCTGTCGCGCGAGGTCGCCGACGGCCTTGTCGACCCTGGCCCCCCAGTGGGCCACTTTGCGCTCGTCGCGCGTGAAGACCCGGACCTTCTCGCCCGCGGCGAGGAGCTCCTCGACGAGCTCCTTGCCGACGTTCCCGGTGGCACCCGTGACCAAGTACATGCGTGTCTCCTTCCGGGTGCGCTCCTCGGATCGAGCCGTGAATCGCGGCGAAGCCGTCGCATCGCGCGCTCGACCGGGCCGAGCCACCCGTTCTGGAGCGAACCTACGACTGTTCCATGGGCTTGATTAGTATGGACGTGTAGGAAAAATCGTTCCATACACGGGACAATCGATGCTGCCCGACCTCAACGAGATCGCTGTCTTCACCCGGGTGGTCCAGGCGGGCAGCTTCACGCGGGCCGCGCGCGAGCTCGGGATGCCGAAGTCCACGGTGAGCCGGAAGGTGTCCGAGCTCGAGGCGCGGCTCGGCGCGCAGCTGCTGCGGCGGACCACGCGCAAGCTCAGCCTGACGGACGTCGGCGCGGCGTACTACGAGCGCTGCGCGCGCATCGTGGCCGATCTCGACGAGGCGGATCGGACGGTGACGCAGATGCAGGACGGGCCGCGCGGGCTCCTGCGGATCACGGCGCCGCTGCACTTCGGGTGGATCGGCGGCGTGGTGGCCGAGTACCTGCGCGATCACCCCGAGGCGAGCGTCGAGGTGGTCTGCACCGATCGCGTGGTCGATCTCGTCGCCGAGGGGTTCGACGTGGCGCTGCGGTTCGGCGCGCCCAGCGACACCTCGCTCGTCGCGCGCCGCCTCGGGGCGCTCCCGCGCTACCTCGTGGCGGCGCCCGCGTACCTCGCGCGGCGCGGCGCCCCGCGCGCGCCGGCGGACCTCGCGGGGCACGACGTCCTCGTGTCCGCGGGGGCGCGCGCGGGGGAGCCGCCCGGCGCGCGGTGGGTGCTCCACCGCGGCGCGCGGCGCGAGGAGGTGCGCGTGACGCCGCGGGCGACGGCGAACAACCTCGAGGTGCTGCACCGGGTCGTGCTCGCGGGCGTGGGCATCGGGGTGCTGCCGGCGATGCGGTGCGAGCTGGACGTGCGCGAGGGGCGCCTCTCGCGCGTGCTCGACGCGTGGAGCCCGGCCGACGTGCCGCTCCACGTCGTCTATCCCGGCACGCGGCACCTGTCGCCCAAGGTCAGGGTGTTCGTCGACCTCGTGCGCGAACGGCTGGGTCCCGCGCTGCGCGGCCGGCGGGCGGGAGCGGCGGGCGCCGGTCCAAGCAGCGCGTGAGGAGCCCCCGGGCGGAGATCACATGTGATCGGTGGGATCGTCAGGAGCGGTCCTAGGCCTGGCGGGCTGCGGGGTGCCTCTCCGGGGGGCTGGTGAAGGCGGCGCGGGTGCGGAGGCGCTGGTCGGCGCGGCGGGGGTGGACGGCGCGCTCGCCGCGGCGGAGGCGCTGGGAGCGGCCGGCGGCGAGGGCTCCGTCGCCGCCGCCGAGGGCCCTGCCGCGGAGAGCGCCGTCGCGGGCTGCGCGGCTGCGGAAGCCGGCGAGCCCGCTGGGTCGAGCCGCGACGCCGGCGCGTCGCTCGGCGCGGTGGCGCGGAGGACGGCGTAGGTGACGAGCCCCAGCGCGAGCACGCTCGCGCCGAAGGCGAGCGGGACCCAGCCGCGGCGGCCGCTGCCCGGCGGCACGACGAGGATGCTTCCGGACGGCGCCAGCGTGCTGGCGGTCTCCTGGAAGGCCGGTGCGCCGCCCGGGTCGGCGCCGCTGCCCGGCGCGCCCCGCGGGAGGGCCCCTGGGGCGGCCGGCAGCGTGGACCGGAACGCGCCGTCGGAGTCCGCGTTGGGCTCGGAGCGCGGCATTCCAGGGATCGTGCCCATCGCGCCCGGGCTCGCCCCCATCGCGCCCGGGCTCGCCCCCATCGCGCCTGGGCTCACCCCCATCGCGCCTGGGCTCGCCCCCATCGCGCCCGGGCTTGCGCCCCCCGCGGGCGCCGGCGGCCGTGGGGCCGCGGTCTCCGCCCCGGGCGCGGCGGCCGCTGCGCCGAACGCCTCGGCGAGCTCGCTCGCGCTCTGGAACCGGCGCTCGGGCTCGCGCATGAACGCGCGCGAGAAGAACCGGTCCACCTCGGGCCCGAGCTCCGGCGCGAGGCTGGACGCGAGGGGGACGTCCTCCGTGCAGATGGCCACGAACACCTCGCCGATCTCCTCGCCCGGGAACGGGAGCCTGCCGGTGACGCAGCGATACGCGATCACCCCGACCGACCAGAGATCGCTGCGCCAGTCGAGGGTCTTGCTCCGGCGCACCTGCTCGGGGCTCATGTAGTAAGGCGAGCCGACGAGCGTGCCCGTCTTCGTCTCCTTGCCGGCGAGCAGCGTGCCCTGGGCCTTGGCGATCCCGAAGTCGAGGACCTTCACGATCTCCTCGTCGTCCTGGCGCGCGAGGAAGAGGTTCGCCGGCTTGAGATCGCGGTGGATGATCCCCATCTCGTGCGCGCGGCGCAGGGCCTTGCACACCTGCGCGACGACGCTCAGCGTGGCCGCCAGCGAGAGGCGTCCTTCGCGCGCGAGCCGCGTCTCGAGGTCCTCTCCGTCGAGGAGCTCCATCACGAGAAACGGCGTTTCGCCCTCGATCCCGTAGTCGTGCACGTGGACGACGTTCGGGATCTTGAGCTGCGCCGCCGCCCTCGCCTCGCGCTCGAAGCGCGCCCGCGCGGTCGACGAGGCGGCGTACTCGGGCGCCATGAGCTTGATCGCCACCGCGGCGTCGAGCTGGACGTGCCGGGCCACCCAGATCGCCCCCATGCCGCCCCGCGCGAGCATCCGCTCGAGGCGGTATCTTGCAGCGATGACGCTGCCTTCTGCGAGCGAACTCATGAGCCTCGGCCTCTCGCTGGGATGACGTCTCCGAGGCCCCGGGAGCGTGCGCTCCGGGGCGCCTCGCACCCAACCAAGCAAACGAACGGGCCCCTCGCAACAGGATCCGCGCGCCGAAAGCGGGGCGGCCGGCGGCCGAGGCGAGGGCGAGCCGCCTACCTGCCCCTCGGCCGCGTCGTCGCGCCTGCGCCGAGCGCCGCCTTCGGGGCGGCGGATCGCCCGGCGCCCTGCGGGGCCCGGAGCTCGCTCGCGCGCGCGCGCCGCGCGGGAGCGCCGCCCTGCGACGTGAGCTGCTCCAGCGCCGCCCGCAGCTCGGCGCGCACGTGGGGGCCGAGGAGCTTCTCCGCCATGGCGCTCAGGCGCCCGGCGAACGTGGCCATGATGCAGGCCGCGCGCTGGTCGTCGCGGTCCGGAGCCCCCGAGCGCCGGTAGTGCCGCGCGTAGTCGCGCGTGATCGCCCCGAGGTCGCCGCCCACGTGGACGGCCTGCCGCATGAAGAGCCGCGCGGCGCGCTCGTTGGTGATCCGCGGCATCTGCGCGAGCGTCAGGGCGACGTCGGTCCTGCCCACGGCGAGCAGCATGGAGACCACGCGCTCGCGGGCGATCTCGACGAGCCTCGGCGCGAGCGTGTGCTCGTCGAAGACGTGGACGTTCGCCGGCACGAGCGCCTCGCGCTCGGCGCCGAGCTCGTTCAGGAAGGCGTTCAGCACCGGCGAGCGGGTCGGCGCCGCGTGCAGGTACTCCCGCGCGCTCTCCGCGGCCGGCGCGCCGCCCGGCGGCGAAGGGGCGCCGGCGTCGGGCGTCGCGGGCGCCTGGCGTCGCGCGGCTCGCGCCCGCCGCGCCCGCTCGAAGTGCCGCTCCGCGATCCCGGCGCGCTCGTCCGCCGCGGCGGGATCCGTGGCGCCGAGGAGCGCGGCCAGCCCCGCGGCGCGGGCGGCGGTGACGTGCGGAAGGGGTTTCTGGCTGGTCATTCGAGCAGGCTCTCTCGCTGAGACCTGCTCAGGCGTTTACCACGCCGCGCGAACGGCTGTACAGGGCTGAACTCGGGTTCCGAATGGGGCGCACGCGGGCACGGGGCCGTGATCAGGCGGTCCAGCCGGGTGCTCGGCGGCAGAACACGCCCTCAGGGCTCGCCCAGCACGTCCGCGAGCGTGGGCGCGGTGAGCACGCGCTCGGACCACCGATCGAGCTCCGCGATGTCGGCGGCGTTGATCTGGGCAACGGCGGCATCGGGCAGGGCGCCGAACCGCGCACCGAGCAGCTTCAGCAACATGTGCCGGCGCCCCTGTTGCAGGCCCTCCCGCAGCCCCTCCTGCCTTCCGCGCTCCACCAGCTGATCGGCTGCCGACACGATCTCCTCCTTCCAGGATTCTCCTGCCGCGGCCAGGAGCCGCTCCAGGACCTCGTCCGCCTCGTCGCGCTCGTTCGTCGCCAGAATGTACCGCCATATCGTCCGCAGCGCCTCCACCCCGTTCGGCGCGCGCCGCACGTCGTTCATCAGATCGAGCCACTTCCCGAGCTGCGCCAGCAGCTCCTCCGGCTCCCGCGCGTGCCGCAAGCACCAGAGGACCAGGCGCGAGAACGCGCTCATCGACCGCGCCTTCAGCGCCTCGTCCGCCTCCTGGCTGAGGTCGTCCAGCACGAACCGGAGCCGCGGCACATGCTCGCCCACCGCGGCCCGCGCGCCCTCGTCGAGGTCGAGCAGCTCCTCGAACGACGTCCCCGAGGCCCAGCCCCTCTCGCTGTGGTGCAGCACGACCGGCACGATCGCCGGCAGGCGCTTCGACCCCGGGTGCTCGGCCAGGTGATGCTCCCAGATCCGCACCATGTAGCGGAGCAGCCGGAACGCCATCAGCGGCTCCACCGTGCTCTGGTGCTCGAACAGGAGAACCAGGAGCACGCGGGCTTCGCCCATCGAGGTCGAAAAGAGGAGGTCGCTCTGCCGCTCCTTCAGCGCCTCATCCACGTAGCTGCCAGGGCACAGCCGCAGATCCGCGAAGTTGATCCGCGACGAGAGCTCGGGCGGCAGCGCTTGCCGCAGCTCTCCCGCCGCGTGCTCGACCTGCGAGAAAGCGGCTTTGAACAGCGCATCATGCGCGTTGGTCTGCATCGGTCGGGCGACACCATGCCTCATGGGCACGCCGCCGACACCTTTTTCGGAGATGAGTTTACGCATCCATTGAGGCGTCTCTCCGTAATTCAGACCTCGCCTGGCCATCTGCAGCGGGCCGGCGCGCCCCCAGGCACGCCTGCGTCGCGCGGGGGCACGGCGCGACGGGAGGACGGACCAAGGCAGGATCATGAATAAAATCAACAACATGTGAAAATGCTCATATTTTGTTAGCAAAATGTCGGCATCCAGGTCCATCCTCAGGCCATGGAGAACCCCCGAGGGCGCACCGCGAAGCGCCGCAGCGCCGCGTCGAAGGGCCCGGCGAACCGCCCGGAACAGGCGGGCCGTCCGAGCAGCGAGGCGCGCGGTCGCCCGGGCGCCGGGCCCGCGGAGGGCCAGGCCGCCGCGCCGCACATCGTGTCATCGGCGCACCTCGTCTCGCCGCGCAGCCCGGAGCTGAGCGAGCTCGAGTTCGGCCTGATCGTCGCGAACAGCGCGTTCTCGCGCTGGATGGTCCACTGCATGACCGCCGCCGGGCTGCCGGACCTGACGCCGCTCGACGTGCGCGTGCTGCACCACGTGAACCACCGCGAGCGCGACAAGCGGCTGTCGGACATCTGCTTCGTCATGAACGAGGACACCCACGTCATCAGCTACTCGCTGAAGAAGCTGCAGGCCCTCGGCGTGGTCGAGGTCAGCCGCAGGGGCAAGGACGTGACCTATGCGACGTCCGCGCAGGGCCGCGAGCACGTGAGGCGCTACGCCGAGCACCGCGAGGCCTTCCTCATCGGCACGCTCGAGCCCGACGAGGCGCAGAACCGGCAGATCGGCGAGCTCGCGCGGCTCCTGCGCAGGCTCTCCGGCGTGTACGACCAGGCGGCCCGCGCCGCCGCCGCGCTGTGAGCCCCACAGCGCAGAGCTTCGAACCGCCGAGGCGCCGAGGACGCCAAGATCCGATCCTCTTCTTGGCGTCCTTGGCGTCTAGGCGGTTCATTCCTCGCTCGTTTCAACGTGATCCGTAGTCTGGCAAGGAGTGGAATCCATGACGTCGACCTCGAGCCAATGGCAGTTCTGGATCGACCGCGGCGGGACGTTCACGGACATCGTGGCCAGGCGGCCCGACGGCTCGCTCACGACCGCCAAGCTGCTGTCGGAGAACCCCGAGCAGTACGCGGACGCGGCGGTCGAGGGCGTCCGCCGCCTGCTCGGCCTCCCGCCCGGGCGGGCCATCACCCCCGCCGAGGTCGCGTGCGTGAAGATGGGCACCACGGTGGCCACGAACGCGCTGCTCGAGCGCAAGGGCGATCGCACCGCGCTCGTGACCACGCGCGGCTTCCGCGACGCGCTGCGCATCGGCTACCAGAACCGCCCCCGCCTGTTCGATCGCCACATCGTGCTGCACGACCTCCTCTACGAGCGCGTGATCGAGGCGCGCGAGCGCGTCGACGCGCGGGGCGAGGTGGTCGAGCCGCTCGACGGCGCGGCGCTGCGCCGCGCGCTGGAGGAGGCGTTCGAGGCCGGCATCCGCGCCTGCGCCGTCGTCTTCATGCACGGCTACCGCTCCGCGGCGCACGAGCGGCGGGCGGCGGAGATCGCGCGCGAGGTCGGCTTCACCCAGGTCTCCGCCTCGCACGAGGTCAGCCCGCTCATGAAGCTCGTCTCGCGCGGCGACACCACGGTCGTCGACGCGTACCTCTCGCCCATCCTGCGCCGCTACGTCGAGCAGGTCGCCGGCCAGATGCCGGGCGTGCCGCTCTACTTCATGCAGTCGAGCGGCGGGCTGACGCTCGCCCACAGGTTCCAGGGCAAGGACGCGATCCTGAGCGGCCCGGCCGGCGGCATCGTCGGCATGGTGCGCACCGCGCTCGCGGGCGGGCACGAGAAGGTCATCGGCTTCGACATGGGCGGCACCTCGACCGACGTGTCGCACTACGCGGGCGAGCTCGAGCGCGCCTTCGAGACGCAGGTGGCCGGCGTGCGCATGCGCGCCCCGATGATGAGCATCCACACCGTGGCCGCCGGCGGCGGCTCGCTCCTCACCTTCGACGGCGCGCGGCTGCGCGTGGGCCCGGAGTCGGCCGGCGCGAACCCGGGCCCGGCGTGCTACCGACGCGGCGGGCCGCTGGCCATCACCGACGCCAACGTGATGCTCGGCAAGATCCAGCCCGACTTCTTCCCGCGCGTGTTCGGGCCCGGCGCCGACGAGCCGCTCGACCGCGAGGTCGTCGAGCGGCGCTTCCAGACCATGGCCGAGGAGGTGCGCCGCGAGACGTCGCGCCCGATCACGCCGGAGCAGCTGGCCGAGGGCTTCCTGCAGATCGCCGTCGCGAACATGGCGAACGCGGTGAAGAAGATCTCGGTGGCGCGCGGCTACGACGTCACGCAGTACACCCTCCAGTGCTTCGGCGGCGCCGGCGGCCAGCACGCCTGCGCGGTGGCCGACGCCCTCGGCATGCGCCGCGTCTTCGTGCACCCGCTCGCGGGCGTCCTGTCCGCCTACGGCATGGGCCTCTCCGACCAGAACGCGATGCGCGAGGCCGCGGTGGAGCGGCGCCTCGACGAGGCCGGCCTGGCCGCGGCGGGCGAGGCCCTCGCGCGCATCGGCCGCGACGCCGAGGCCGAGCTCGTGGGGCAAGGGTTCTCGCCCGAGCGCGTGCAGCTGCGAGCGCGCGCGCACGTGCGCTACGAAGGCACCGACACCGCCCTCGTCGTGCCGTACGGCGGCGCGGAGGCGATCCGCGCCGCCTTCGAGGCGGCCTACCGCAAGCGGTTCGCGTTCCTGATGCCCGACAAGGCGCTGGTCCTGGAGAGCGTGTCGGTGGAGGCGATCGGGCCGGGCGACGCCGCCGAGGAGCGGCCCGCCGCGAACACGCGCGCGCGCCCGCACCGCCCCGAGGCCGACGCGCGCGCGCGCATGTTCGCGGAGGGCGCCTTCCGCGACGCGGCGCTGTACCGGCGCGAGCGGCTCGGGCGGGGCGCGGTCATCGACGGCCCCGCCATCGTCGCCGAGGCCAACGCCACCACGGTCGTCGAGCCCGGCTGGCAGGCCGAGATCACCGCGCTCGGCCACATGACGCTCACCCGGGTGGCGCCGCGCCCCGAGCGCCGCGCGGTGGGCACCGAGGTCGACCCGGTGATGCTGGAGGTGTTCAACAACCTCTTCATGAACATCGCCGAGCAGATGGGGCTGCGCCTGCAGAACACCGCCCACTCGGTCAACATCAAGGAGCGGCTCGATTTCTCCTGCGCGCTCTTCGACGCGGAGGGCCACCTGATCGCGAACGCCCCGCACATGCCGGTGCACCTCGGCTCGATGGGCGAGTCGATCCGGACCGTGATCGCGCGAAACCCGGGGATGAAGCCGGGGAACGTGTACGTGCTGAACGACCCCTACCACGGCGGCACCCACCTGCCCGACGTGACGGTGGTCACGCCGGTCTGGGACGACCCGGGCGCCCGCGCGCTGTTCTACGTGGCCTCGCGCGGGCATCACGCCGACATCGGCGGCATCACCCCGGGCTCCATGCCGCCGTTCTCCAGGACGATCGAGGAGGAGGGCGTCCTGCTCGACAACGTGAAGCTGGTCGAGGCCGGGCGGCTCCGCGAGGCCGAGATCCTCGCGGCGCTGGGCAGCGGCCCGTATCCGGCGCGCAACCCGCGGCAGAACCTGGCCGACCTGCGCGCGCAGATCGCGGCGAACGAGAAGGGCGCGCAGGAGCTCTCGGCGATGGTGGCCCAGTTCGGGCTGGAGACCGTGCACGCCTACATGAAGCACGTGCAGGACAACGCCGAGGAGAGCGTGCGCCTCGCGATCGCGCGGCTCGACCCGGCGCTGCTCCGCGACGGGCGCTTCACGCTGCCGCTCGACAACGGCGCGACGATCGCGGTGTCCGTCCGGATCGACCGCGCGCGCCGCTCGGCGGTGGTGGACTTCACCGGCACGTCGGCGCAGCTGGACAACAACTTCAACGCGCCCCGCGCGGTGACCATGGCCGCCGTGCTCTACGTCTTCCGCACGCTCGTGGACGACGACATCCCGCTGAACGCCGGGTGCCTGAAGCCCATCGAGGTGATCGTCCCCGAGGGCTCGATGCTGAGCCCGCGCCCGCCCGCCGCGGTGGTGGCCGGCAACGTGGAGGTGTCGACCTGCGTCACCAACGCGCTGTACGGCGCGCTCGGCGTGCTGGCCAGCAGCCAGCCGACCATGAACAACTTCACGTTCGGCAACGACAGGGTCCAGTACTACGAGACGATCTCGGGCGGCTCGGGCGCGGGCATCGAGCTCGGCGCGGGCGGGGCGCGCGGCTTCCCGGGCACGAGCGTCGTGCAGACGCACATGACGAACTCGCGCCTGACCGACCCCGAGGTGCTCGAGCACCGGTTCCCGGTGCGGATCGATCGCTACGAGATCCGCGCGGGCTCGGGGGGCGCCGGGCGCTTTCCGGGCGGGGACGGCGGCACGCGCGCCGTGCGCTTCCTCGAGCCGATGACGGCGTCGATCCTGTCGAACGGGCGCTCGACGGCGGCGTTCGGCCTGGCCGGCGGGGGCGCCGGCGCGCCCGGGCGCAACGTCGTGGTCCGCGCGGACGGCTCGACCGAGGTGCTGCCGCACATCGGGTCGGTCGAGATGGGGATCGGCGACGTGTTCGTGATCGAGACGCCCGGGGGCGGCGGATACGGAGCGCCGGCGCCGGCCTGAGCGCGCCAGAGATTCAAACCGCCCATGCGCCGAGGACGCCGAGATCTCGTTCTCTTCTTGGCGTCCTCAGCGTCCTTGGCGGTTCATCTCTCGGTCGATCGACGTGATCGGTGTCCTAGAAGCTGCCGACCACCTGGAGACCGAGTCCCTCGCGACCGAGCCGGGCGGGCGCGGCGCCGAGCAGGCGCGGGCCGGAGCGCGCGACGTCCTCGCGCACGAGCGTCGTCTTCCGGACCAGGATGCCGCTCGCGATCATCGCGAGGCCCGCCGCCTGCAAGGCGCCGTCGATCACGAAGATCGCCTCGTCCCCGCTGTCCGCCACCCGCGCCGCGTGGATCAGCGGACCGGCCACCGGAACGGCGAGGATCGGGTACCCGATGAGCGTGCCCGAGACCGAGAACGGCGTGTAGGCCACGCCGAGGATGGTCGCTCCCGCGGAGATGAGCCCGCCGCGCGCGTTCGTCTCGAGGCGGTACCCGAGGGGGATGGGATCGCCCTTCTTGTAGTCGAGCTCGACCGGGTCGGCCGCGGTGAGGATGGCGCGCGCCTTCACCGCCCGGAGCGGCGCGTCGACGACCTTGCCCGCCTTGACGGAGACCGTGGTCGGCGGCGTCCCGAAGCCGTCGGATCCGAACAGCACGATCACGTGCGCGCCGGGCTCGACCTTGCCCTCCCAGGGGGTCGTGCCCACGCGCACGCCGTCGAGCGCGACGCCGAGCTGCTTGCCCGTGACCTCGGAGATGCGCAGGCGCCCGCGCGTCTCGATCGCCTTGAGGCTCGCCGCGACGCGCGCCGTCTTTCGGCCGAGGACGTCGACGCGCGCCTCGAACGGCTCGAAGCCGTCCTTCTGGACGCGCACCGTGTGCGCGCCCGCCGCGACGCGCAGCGGGGCCGGGAGCGGCAGCTCGGCGCGGCGCTCGCCGTCGACGAGGACCACCGCGCCGGGCGCGCCCCCCTCGATCGCGATCGCGCCGACGAGATCGCGCAGCTGCTCCACCTCGGCGAGCGCCGCCTGCTTCGCGTCGGCCGGGAGCACGTCTTCGAAGTCGGCGAGGACCGACTCGAACAGGTCGAGCGCCTCGGTGGTGCGCCCGAGCTTCTGCAAGCAGCGCGCGGCGCTGGAGGTGGCCCCCCACGTCGGGAAGAGCCGCCGCGACTCGAGGAACTCGGCCGCGGCGGCCTCCCACGCCTCGGCCCTGTACATGCGCAGGCCGCGCTGGAAGCGGGCCTCGGCCTCCGCCTTCGCGACGGCCTCGGCGGCGGCGGGTGCGCCGGCAGGAGGCGCGCCGGCGGCGGGCGCGGTGGCAGCGGGCGCGCCGGCGGCGGGCGCGGTGGCGGACGGCGCGCCCGCGGCGGCAGGAGGCGCGCTGGCCGCGGGCCCGCTGGCGGCGGAAGGCGCAGCCGCAGGCCTGGTGGCGGCGGGCTGGGCGCGTCCGGCGCCCTGCGCGAAGAGCGGCGCCGCCCACGCGGCGAGGAGCAATGCGACGGCCGCAGCGGCGCGTCGGGAAGGGCAGATCCGGATTCGCATGATCGAGGATGCGACGCCCGCAGCTTACAGGAACCCTGTCCCTTTCCCGCAACCTGGTTCTGGGTGCCGCCGGCTACTGAAGCGTGCTCGGGACGAGCGGGTCCGCCGGCGGCTTGGGCGGCGCCGACGGCTCCTTCGCCGGCGCCGGCCGGCGTGGCGGCTGCGGTCTGGCGGGCGGCGCGCCGGTCGCTCGGGACGCCGGGACATCGAGGGCGAGCCGCGCCGGAGACGCGCCGTTCTCGGTCACCGCGACCTCCTCCACCCGCTCGGCCCCCGCGCGGACGAGGCGCACCCGGTGCTTGCTGCCGAGCACACCGGAGATCTCGACCAGCCCGCCGCGCACCTCGGCGGGCGCCCCATCGACCTCCACGGCGGCGTCGCTGGGCGCGACGGCCAAGGCGACCCGCCTGAGGGCGACGGGCGCAGGATCGGGCGGCGTCGCGGACGCGGCGCTGGCCGCAGGCGACGCGCTTGCCGCCGCGACGTCGCTCGCCGCAGGCGCTGCGCTCGCCGCCGCGCTGGCCGCCGCCGCGCTGGCGGCCACGGCGGCGTCGGCGCCCGGCTCCGCCGCGCGCGGCGCCGCGAAATACGCGATCGCGCCGGCGGCGCCGAGGGCGAGCAGAATCGCCGGCGCCCGGGACCGCGCCGCGGCGCCGCTCGCCGGCGCCCCGCTCGTCGTCGGAGCGCCCGACGTCGCGCTCACGGCGCGGCCGCGCCCGCCGTCCGTCGTCGAGTCGCCCGGGCGGCGCTCGGCGGCGTTCGCCGGGCTACCCTCCCGGCGCGCCGCGGGGCGCACGTCGAGCCTCGGCGCCGGCACGGCGCGCTCCTCGTCCGTGACGGCCACGAGCATCTCCTCCCGCAGCGCGTGGCCGCCGGGCAGCAGCGGGAGCATCGCGGCGAGCATCTCCTCCGCGCTCTGGAAGCGATCGCCCATCTTCAGCTCCAGCGCGCGGTGCACCACGGCGGCCACCTCGCGCGGGACCCACGGGGCGGCGTCCTGGATGGGCGGGGCCGGCTCCGTGCACAGGAGGACGAAGAGGCGCGCGATCGAGGCGATGTGATGATGAGGCGCGTTCCCCGCCAGCGCGGCGTACAGCACGACGCCGAGCGACCAGATGTCGGTGCGGTAATCGACGGTGCGGATGTCCTCGATCTGCTCCGGCGCCATGAAGAGCGGTGAGCCGAGCATCTTCCCGGTCGTGGTCAGCCCGGTCGTCACGCCGCCTTCCGACGGCTTGATCTTCGCGATCCCGAAGTCGAGGAGCTTGACCACGATCTCCCCGTCGCCGGAGCGCGCCAGGAACAGGTTCGCCGGCTTGATGTCCCGGTGGATCACGCGGGCTTCGTGGGCCTTTTGCAGGCCGAGGCACGCCTGGACGACGATGCGCAGCGCGACGTCGGGCCGGAGCGGCCCGAGGCGGTGCAAGAGCTGCCCGAGGTCCTCTCCGTGGAGGTACTCCATCACGAGGTACGGCGAGCCGGTCGCGGGATCCGTCCCGGCGTCGAGCAGGCGAACGATGTGCGGGGTCTCGATGCCGGCCGCGGCGCGCGCCTCACGCTGGAAGCGGCCGAGCGCGGTGCCGCTCTCCCGTCGCTTCTGCGAGCTGATGAGCTTCACCGCGACCCGCTCGCCGGAGTCGGTCTGCCGCGCCTCGTAGACGCAGCCCATCCCTCCCTCGCCGATCAAGCGGGTAAGGCGGTATTTGCGGTCGACGATCTCGCCTTCCAAGGCCGAGCAGGGTAGGTCGAAGGGCGCCCGGCTGCAAATCAGGCGCAGCTCAGGCGCAGACACCGCGGCGGGCGGACGCCTCGGCCGGCGCGCCGCGGTGTCCCGGGGCCCGCCGCGCGCCGCGGCGCGCGTCACCCCCGCGCGCCGGCTCCCTCGAACCGCGCCCCGCCCTCGCCGCCCACCGCGCCGTTCGCCGCGCCGTTCGCCGCCCTCCCGTCGGCCCTCGGCGGAGCCTTTGCCTGGGCCGCGTGGCTCGCCCGGTGGACGGGCGGCATCTCGATGCCGTGCGCGCCGAACGCCTTCGCGAGGCGCCTCCGGTACTCCCGGCCCACCTGCCACTGCTCGGCCGGCTGCGTCTTGATGCGCGCGCGGACGACCACCGCCCGCTCGTCGAACGACTCCACGCCGACGAGCTCCAGCGGCTCGAGGATGCTCGCCTTGTAGCGCCTGTCCTCCTGGAGCTCGCGCGCGACCTCGCGCATCACCCGCATCGCCCTGTCGACGTCCTCCGTCGTGGCGACGGCCACGTCGAACATCACGGCAGACCACTCCTTGGTCATGTTCGAGAGCGCGTCGATCTTCCCGTTCTGGAAGACGTGCACCACCCCGGCGTCGTCGCGCAGCGAGACCGTGCGGAGGCCGATGTGCTCCACGATCCCCGAGGTGCCGTTGATGCTCACCACGTCGCCGGGCCGAAGGTGGTTCTCGAGGAGCAGAAAGAAGCCGGAGATGACGTCGCGCACGAGCTCCTGCGCGCCGAGGGCGATGGCCAGACCGGCGATGCCGGCGGCCACGAGGAGCGGCGCGATGTAGACCCCGAGCTGGACGAGGAGGATCATCGCCACCACGACCCCGATGACGACCCGCCCGGTCGTCCGGATGATGCCGAGCAGCGCCTCGGAGCGCCTCTCGATCTCGCGCACCGACTTGACGTCGCCGCTGCGGCTGCGCCTCATCAACGACACCTCGACGCGCCTGCACAGGACGTGGAGCCCCTTCAGCAGCACGAGCGCGACGAAGAGGAGCAGCAGCGCGGTCGGCAAGGCGTGGATGACCCACGCGACGGCGCGCCGGAGAACGTCCCGCCAGGATGTGACGTCGAGCCAAGAGTCGAGCGCCATGGGCGATGGCACCTCCTCCGCAGGGCATCCGCAACCCACATGCCAGCGAGCTCCGGGGGTGCGAGGTCCGGCAGCGGGCGCGCGCGGTGACGCGGCCGACGCGCCGCGCGCGGGACGGTGCGACACGATGTCGCAGAGGAGTCGAATTGTCGCAGGGGTTGTGCGTCCGGGCGTCGCGGCCCGTGCTCGCCGAGGCGTTCGGTCCAGCGCCGCGGGCTCGCGCCGGCCCCCGGCGCGGGCGATCGCGCGGCGCCCGGTGCGGGCTCAGAGATCGAAGCGACCGGACGCCTCGGGCTGGTAGACGACACGGTCGATCCGGAAGCGGCGCGTTCGGCTCGGCGTGGGCCACTCCACCTCTTCTGCTTCTCGACAGCCGAGCAGCGCGAGCCCCATCGGCGCGAGCACCGAGATTCGCCCGCTGTTCACCTCCGCGGCCCCGGGAAAAACCACGGTCACGCAGAGCTCCTCCTTCGTATCGAGGTCGACGAGCTGGGCCCTGGAGTTCATCGTGATGACGTCCGGCGGGATCTCGTGCGGCTTCACGACGTCCGCGCGCTCGAGCTCGATCTCGAGCGCCTCCAGGTTCGGGGATTCGGCCCCTGGCCGCTCGCGGAGCGCCTCGAGCAACCGTGTGAGCCGCTGGCGGTCGAACTCGGTGATGACGATGGGGTTGGTGTGAGGTGCCATGAGCAGGATCTCCTTGTGTTGTCGACTCGAGCCAGGCCGCGGCCGGCGGCCCGCGCGGGGCGAGCAGGCCGGCGGGCGCGCCCGTCCAGCTCGTCCGGACGCGGGCGTGCTCGACGACACCCGCGCTTCATCCCGGGAGCGGCCGGCGAAAGGCGCCGAAAGACCGCTCCCTTACGAGCGTGCGGGCGACCTCGGACAGAGCAGCCGGGCGCGCAGGGGGAGGAACGCGCCGCGCGCGCCGCGGCGAGGCCGCGAACACGACTCGAGGTGCAGGCGCGCGTTCATTCCGCTCAGACGGTAGCACGGTGGTGTTCCGCGAGCCATCGAGCAGCGCTTCACGTCTTCCAGGCGCGGCGCGCCTCCGCGCCATCCGCCGTCGAGCCGAATCGGCCGTGCCGCTGGCCGCGACGCGCTCCTGCCCGCGGCGGCGGCGGACGGCGGGACGGCGACGCCGCTCGATGGCGCGACGCTTGCCCGCGACGGCGGCCGCGGCCGCGCCGCCCGCCTCGGACGAGGCCGGTCGGCGCGGGCGCGCGCCCGTGCGCATCACCGCGGGCGAGCGCGGCGACCGGGCTCGAGCCCACGACAGCATCGCTCCGTGCCGGGGCCGTCGCGGCCGCATGACCATCCACAGAGGAGGCAAACGTGAACATCCGGCCGATGGTGCCAGTTCTGTTCTTCATCGTCGTCGCGTTCCCGAGCGCGGCGCAGGCCGAGATGCTCAGCGTCAAGGTCCCGGTCGCGAACTTCCGCGCGGGCCCGTCCACGCGTGAGCCCGTCGAGTTCACCGCGACCCGGTACTACCCGGTCAAGGTCCTGGAGCGCGAGGGCGGGTGGTGCAAGATCAAGGATTTCGAGGGCGATCTCGCGTGGGTGGCCGATCGGCTGCTGGCCAGGGTCAAGACGATCGTGATCAAGGCGGCGCGGGGCAACATCCGCGAGGCGCCGACGACGTCCGCGGAGGTCGCGTTCCAGGCCGAGCGCGGCGAGGTGTTCAAGGTCCTCGATCGCAAGGGGCGCTGGCTCCAGGTCATCGACGAGAAGGGCGGGAAGGGCTGGGTGCGCGAGGATCTGGCCTGGGGCATGAAGAGGCCCGGCGACGCGAGCGGCTCGTCCTGAGCCCTGGAGCGAGGCGCGGCGACCCGTCCCTCACTCGCCGCCCCGCCGGCTCCCCTCCCCGCTCACGCGGGGCCGGCTCCCTTGCTCCCGCCTCCGCGCGAGAGCTTGCTCGTCGCCTCCCACAGGCCATTGAGGTAGACCAGGCCCAGCGCGCGGTCGTACAGACCATACCCCGGCTTGCCGGTCTCGCCCCAGATCATGCGGCCGTGGTCCGGGCGCACGTAGCCGTCGAAGCCGACGTCGTGATACGCCTTCACGATGGCGGCCATGTCGAGCGAGCCCTCGCAGGACAGGTGGGCGGACTCGAAGAACGTGCCGTCCTCCTGGACCGCCACGTTGCGCATGTGCCCGAACGGGATGCGGCCCATGCCGCCGAACTCGTACACCAGCGATACGATGCTGTTGCACAGGTCCGCGCCCAGCGAGCCGGAGCACAGCGTGATGCCGTTGGCCGGGGAGTCGACGATCTTCACGAGCCGCATCAGGTCGTCGCGGTTCTTGACGATGCGCGGCAGGCCGAAGATCGGCCGGGGCGGGTCGTCCGGGTGCATGGCCATGCGGACGCCGACCTCCTCGGCGACCGGGATGATGCGCCGGAGGAAGTGCTCGAGGTGCGCCCACAGCGCCTCTTCATCGACGTTCTTGTACTCGCCGAGGACGGCGCGGAGCTCCTCGGGCCTGTAGCTGGTGTCCCAGCCGGGCAGCGCAATTCCCTGCTCCGGGTCGATCTGCGCCACGGCCCCGGCGTCGAAGGCCAGGGTCAGCGAGCCGTCGGAGAGCTCCTTGGCCATCTCGGTGCGCGTCCAGTCGAAGACCGGCATGAAGTTGTAACAGATCACCTTCACGCCGACGGCCGCGCAGTTGCGGATGTTCTGGCAGAAGTTGTCGATCAGGCGCTCGCGCGTCGGCTTGCCGAGCTTGATGTCCTCGTGCACCGGCACGCTCTCCACCACCTCGAAATTCAGCCCGGCGCCCTCGATGCGCGCCCGGAGCGCCTCCAGCTTCTCGACCGGCCACACCTCGCCCACCGGCACGTCGTAGATCGCCGAGACGATGCCGTAGAGCCCCGGGATCTGGCGGATATACTCCAGCTTGACGGGATCGTTCTCTCCGTACCAGCGAAAGGTCATCTTCATCGTTGCGATCTCCTCGGGCGGGCGCGCTCGGCGCGCGGGAGCGCGCGGCGCGGCCTCGATCCGGGGTAAACCCGGGGCAGACCGGCGCGGCGCTCCTCGCTGCGAGCGCCGGCATCGTACAGCCAGCCGCGCGCCGAGCAAAGGGATCGCGGGCGCCGAGCGCGGGGCGCCACAAACGGCGAGGGCCCGCCGCGCACCCCGTGCGCAGCGGGCCCTCCGAGGTCGCTTACAGCCGACGCGCGACTATTCCGCCCCCTTGCCCATCCAGTAGCTCTCGGGCGGGCCCAGGTAGCTGTCCTTCACGCCGCCCGCGTCCACCACGATCTTCTGGAGGATCACGCCAGGATGGACCATCCAGAACTTCAGGACGTGATCCCCCGGCGCGCTGATCGTGTGCTTGGTGCGCATGATGTTGACGTTGTCCGAGGTGTGCCGCTCCCAGATCTTGTTGCCATTGCCGTTGAGGTCGATGGCGTGGGTCATGTTGACCCGCTGGATCGCGCCGTTGTCGATCGACACGCCGTACTGCATCCCGTCCTTCCAGTTCTGGAAGTTGTTCCTGGGGGACACGTACACGTAGACGTTCACCTCGCCGCTGCTCTTGAGGTGCATGTCGTACTCGAGCCGAGGCGAGTTGCCGCCGGGCTGCTGGGCCGCCGCCGTCACCGGGAACGGCGTGATGCCGTCTCCGGTGCGGCCGATGTCCGGGATCTGCTTCCACCAGATCTCGTCCGTCTCGATCGCGCGGCTGTAGCGCTCCGCCAGCATCGACACATAGCCGTTGGCCTCGATGTAGCGGTTGGGCTTCCAGTCGAGCTTCCTCGGGTCCTCGACGCGCGCCTTGACCACCACCGAGCTGCCGTCCGACCCGCTCACCGTGATCGGGATCTCGAGCGGGAACTGGAGCGGCAGCTGCTTCGACGGATCCGCGGGGTCGGGATACGTCGTGGGGGCCAGGGTCCAGTCCACCCGCACCGTGGCGCGCACTTCCTTGTCGACGACGCCGCGGCTCGGGTGGATGGTCAGCCACGGCGGGCACGGGGCGCCGCCGCCCCAGCTCGCCCAGCCGGCGGGGCACTCGACGGGCAGCTCGGCCTCGATCGCGTACTCCAGCGGCTCGCTGCCGCGGTTGAACACCTCGATGTACTGCTCGGGCGCCGTCTGGTACGGGCTGAACGACGGCAGCACGGGCTCCTCTTCGCTGCCCCCGCCCGCCGTCCAGTAGTCGCTCGAGCCGTCGATCGCCACGCCGAGCTCCGCCGCCGCGGGCACCTCGATCGACACGAGCTCAGGCCAGATGAACTCCTGGATGTTGTTGTACTGGTACTCGGGCTGCTGCCAGGACGGGTTGCCAGGCGCGCCGTAGCCGATGTGCGGCTGCGTCTGGAAGCCCTCCCACTTGCCGCCGGCGAGATCGTGATTGTAGTGGTAGGAGAGCGCCAGATCGTCCTGGAGCCGCGCCTCCGCGATGGCGGCCATGTCGTTGGTCGCGGCCCGGCCCTGCGCGGCGTAGAGCTTGTTCTTGAAGCCCGAAAGGCGCAGCGCGTACAGGTTGGCCGTCGCCTTCACCTGGTAGAGCACGAGCTGGAAGTAGGCGTCCTGCGCCTCGTGCGGCAGGAGCTTGGCCACGAACTCCGCCTGCGAGGCCAGCGACTCCCACTCGCCGGCGACCTGCTCGAGCTCCTGGTAGTTGGTGAGGCTGAACGGGCTGGCGCTGTCGTCGTACGTGACGGCGGCGGTGTCGGGGTCCGGCTGCTGGGTCGTGGGCTCGGAGTACAGGAGGTCGTAATCGACCGTGATCTTCCGGTTCGTCAGCTCCGGCTTGCGATCCGACTGCAGCAGCGAGTAGCCGTGCAGGATGTCGGCGATGATGTCCGCGTAGTCCGGGCCGAACTGCTGCTCGGTCCACCGCTCGTACCACTCGCCGATGCGCTCGACCGGCCACCGCTCCGGGTTCCAGGCGTAGTCCAGGAAGAACTGGAGCGGGAGCTCCTCGTTCTTGAAGTCGCCGACGTTGACCACCCAGAGCCGATCCACGCCGTAGTTGTAGGCGAGGTGGAGCTGCTCCCAGACGTTGGGCAGGAGCGTCGTGTCGACCCACTTGTAGTTGCGGCCGCCGCCGACGTAGTCGAAGTGGTAGTAGAGGCCGTATCCGCCGGCCCGCTGCTTGCCGGGCTCCGGCAGGCGCTTCATGTTGGCCCAGTTGTCGTCGGCCCAGACCACCGTGACGTCGTCCGGCACGCGGATGCCGGCGTCCCAGTACCCCTGGATCTCCTTGTAGAGCGTCCAGACCTGGGGAATGGTCTCCACGTCCTGATCCATGATCGTGTCGAGGATCTCCCGCTGGGCGGCGATGATGTTCTGCATCAAGGGAATGCCGTCCCCCGGGGGCAGGCTCACGTCGCCGGGGCCGCGCATGCCGAGCGTGACGACGCCCTCGATGTTCTCGTCGTGCATCCGCTGGATGCCCTTGGTCCAGTGCTTCTTCAGCGCCTCGGCGTTGACGGAGAAGCGCCAGTCGCCGGTGCCGCCGTACGGGTCCGTCTTCGGCGTGACGACATTGCCTTGAGCGTCCTTGACCTCCGGGACCACGTGGCGATTCCACTCCTCGATGCCCTGCATCATCGGGGCCTCGTGCGAGGTCCCCATCACGATGCCGTAGCGCGTCGCCGTCTTGTGGTTCTCGGGGTCGTCCTCGGCGAACGCCCGGCCCCACACGGCCGGCCAGATGTAGTTCGCCTTCATGCGGAGCGCGGCCTCGAAGACCTTCTCCCAGTAGAGGTGGTTGAGCCCGCCCGGGTAGCCCGGCGCCTTGCCCGGCCCGAACATCTTCGCCGCCCAGTTGCCCGTCGCGGGGTTCTCGTCGTTGACGAAGAAGCCGCGGTACTTCACGGCGGGCTCACCCTGGGTGTGGACCCCGGGCAGCACGTACAGCGCGCCCTTCTTCTGGGGCGGGACGTCGTCCCACCAGTACAGGGGCGACACGCCGATCTGCGCGGAGAGGTCGTACGCGCCGAAGATGGCGCCGCGCTGATCGCTGCCCGCGATCACGAGCGCCCGCTCCACGCCCTCCACCGGGTCCTCGACGATCTGCGTGACGAAGGTCTCCCACTTCCCGGTGAGCGCCGAGGCGTCGAGCTTCCCGCTCTCCTCCAGCTGATCGATGAGGGGGCTCTTGCCCAGCGTGCCGATGATGACCACCTCGGACGCCGACTCCGGGATCTCGTTCTCGACCTCGGCCGGGGCGTCGGTCACCCGCTGGATGTCCTTCGCGAGGTCGTCCGCGACGCGGCGCACGCCCGCGTAATCGTCGTCGCTGACGACCAGCGGAGGAACCTTGCCGTTCACGGCCAGGGCAAAGCGACCCGCGCCCCCCTCGGTCGAGACGTACTTGCCCGGGTCGGCCCCTGGCCCGTCCGACACACCGTTCTCCCCCGGATCACCGTCCTCCCCCGGCGGCCCCTGCTCGCCCGGCGGCCCTTGCTCGCCCGGCGGACCTTGCTCGCCCGGCTCGCCCGGCTCGCCCTTCTCGCCGTCCGACCCGCAGGCGGTCAACGCGGCGAGCGACAGGGGGAGCAACAAGCAGAGTAGCGAGGGTCCGATTCGACCCTTCCTGATGGCAATGCGTGCATAGCTCATGACGGTGTTTTCCTCGTTGATGCGGCTGACCGGTGTTGGTCGGCTCGCCCGCGCCGAGCGCCGGCCGTGTCATCCGGCGCCGGGGCAGGCCGCTCTGTGCATTGACCGATGTCCCTCGAAGACGTGCGCCTGCGGTGGTCCGCTTCGTGTTGAATCAACGGAGCCGCGGACCTGTCGACCACGGCTAGGAAATTTTTCCAGCAGTGTCAGCCTTCGAGCCCGTAAGTAACCCGACGAATTCGATGAGATCTAGGGCGTTGTTATTATTCCCGCCCAGGTCCGAACTGATCTCACCATCGGCGCTTCCGTGGTAGGACGTAAGCGACGCAACCCTCATGCGCCGGCGCCGCCTGAAGCGCGCAACAAGGCCCCTCCGAAGCGGCAGCTCGCCAGGGTCTCCGCTGCTCGGCGCGCGGCCGGAACTCCCCGCCTTCGCCCTCTCTCACGTGCTCGTCACTCCCGAGCTCGTGAGATGCCGGCCGTCGCGCGCGGTCGACCGGAGGCGGGCCTCGCGAGGCGCGGAGACATCATCGAGGGCTCATCCCGCTTCCGGGAGGGCGAGCGGCCCGCACAAGGGATCTCCGGTCGCGCGCTGCAGGCGCGGCGATTCGGTCTTGACATCCTCGAATCATTCTGTCTCCCCCTCCCCTCGGCCGGCGGCGCCCGTGCCGGTGCCGCCACCGGCTGCGCCCGCGCCGCTCGGCCCGGAGCCTCCGCCGGGATCGCCGCTGGAGGCGCGGCGAGCGGCGGCGAGCCGGAGCAGGACAGAAATGAGGTGAGGCACGCTCCGCTCTTACACCCGCTGGCCGGGCACGGGAAGCCGCGCGTGACACGCCGCGGTGCCGTCGCTCCGCGCGCTCCGGCCGCTCCGGGGGGCTCCGGGCGCGGTCGGCCCGCGCGCCCATGAGGCCTCTCCTCCTCCTCCTCCTGCTCCTGGCTCCTGCTCCTGGCTCCTGCTCCTGGCTGGCCACGCCGCGCGCGGGGCGCCGCGCGGAGGCCGGACCGGCGGCGACGTCTTGCGTTGACGTGCCGCTCCGCTGCCGCACATACTCCCGCCGATGCGGCGTCCCGTGATGTGCACCACACACGGTGTGGCTCGGCGGGCCGCTGTCGGGCCCGAGGGCGCTGGGGCGTCTCGATGAGGAAGGGCCCCGCGAAGCCGGCCAGCCAGCGCGCGCAGCGCGAGGGTGAAGGGCGCGCGGCCGACCCGGCGCGGAGCCTCGCGCTGCTCTGGGGCTCTCACGGCAAGCCCGGCCGGTCGGGGCTCACGGTGCGCGCCATCGTGACGGCGGCCATCGAGCTCGCCGACGCGCGCGGGCTGGAGGCGGTCTCCATGCGGCACCTCGCCGACCAGCTGAACGTCGGGACCATGTCGCTCTACACGCATGTCCCCGGCAAGGCCGATCTGACCGATCTCATGGTCGACACGGTCTACGGCGACCTCTACGACGACGTGGACGCGCCGTCGCGGCAGCCGGGCGGGTGGCGCGCGTCGCTCGCATACATCGCCGCACGCAACTGGGAGCTCTACCAGCGTCACCCGTGGCTGCTCGAGATCGTTGGGGGGCGCCCCGTGATCGGGCCGAACGCCTCGCTCAAGTACGAGGCCGAGCTGCGGCCGCTCGACGGCCTGGGCCTCACCGACGTGGAGATGGACTCGGTGCTCACCCTCCTGCTCACGCACGTCGAGGGCACGGCGCGAGCGCTGGCGAGCGCGCGGCGCACGCGGCAGGAGAGCGGCATGACGGACGTCGAGTGGTGGGTCGCCACCGCACCGCTGCTCGACAAGGTCGTCGACGCGAAGCGGTTCCCCGTGGCGACGCGCGTCGGGCAATCCGCGGGTCAGGCCTATCAAGGGGCGTCAAGCCCGGAGCACGCATTCCACTTCGGCGTGGAGCGCATCCTCGATGCCGTCGCGCTCCTGATCGCGGAGCGGCGCGGCGGCCCGGGCGAAGGCCGGGCCTGAGGGCGAGAGGGGCCCAGAGGCCCCTGCCCTCGCGGCGGCCTCGCCCGCCCGCGGCGAGCGCGGCCCGGGCCGGCGTCAGGCGCCCTCGGCGGAGCTCCGCGCCGCGAGGTGGGCCGAGAACTCCGCCGGCGTCCGCCCCCCCGTGCTCCACGACCGCCGCGTAGACGTCCACGCCGCCGATCTGCTCGGGGTGCTCGGGCCGGCGGGACCACACGTCCTTGATCCAGAGGATCGCCTGCCTCAGGTGGCCAGTCGGCGATCACCGGAGCGCAACACTAATTAAGAATAATTAACAGGCATCATCTCCGGGATGAATGCATGGATCGCCGCGTATACGCGCGCTTGACAGCCCACAGGACGACTCCTATCCACCAGCTGCGCCGGACGAACGACCTGGCAGCCGGCGACTTCGCTCGAGGAGAAATCGAATGCGGTATCTGATCGCACCAGCGGCAGTCTGGGTGGGCGTCCTCTTGTCGGCTTGCTCGGCGGAAGAGGCCGCCTCTCGTGACGATTTCGGCGAGGCCGCCTCGGCGCTCAGCGCCGGCGCGGCGGCGGCGCTCGGGTTCGAGACGCTGAGCGGCTGGACGGCCAGCGCGGGCGCGCTGTCGCTGAGCGCCACGCGGAGCGAGGGCGAGAGCGCGCTCTCGGTCGCGAACGCGACGTACACGGTGATCCAGCGCGCGCCGCTCGCCATCGACGAGCCGATCAAGGGCGCGGTCTCGCTCGACGTCCGCGTCCCGGCGCAGCAGCCGAACCCCTGGTGGGCCGGCGAGATCTCGCTCGCCGTG
This sequence comes from Sorangium sp. So ce385, assembly GCF_051474135.1. Taxonomy (NCBI): domain Bacteria; kingdom Pseudomonadati; phylum Myxococcota; order Polyangiales; family Polyangiaceae; genus Sorangium; species Sorangium sp. So ce385. The sequence goes on from NZ_CP150337.1 coordinate 6,718,084, forward strand.
CAGGCCCCCTCGAAGGGCGTGTCGCAGAGCCTCGGGACGAGATCGCTGACGGGCCTCGCGCAGGGCACCTTCCATCGGCTCTCGTTCAGCGTGCCCTCGGCGGTCCAGCAGGCGCTGTCCGCCGGGGCGCCCGACTGGTCGTTCACCATCACCCTCAACGTGCCGTCCGGCAGCGGGCCGCACCTCCTCGATCGGCTGGACGTCGTCGACGCCGCCCCGCCGGTCGCCGCGGCGCCGCTGCCGCCGTGGCTCGAGTACTGCGACACGGCGCCCTGCGCGGCGGCCGCTCCCGTCGTGGTCCACGTCTGCCCGGAGAGCAACCCGCTGTGCACGCCGACACGGCAAACCACGGTCGTGCCGAACGTGAACGGCAAGCCGATCAGCGGCGTGTACCTGCCGATGACGCTGCCGGCGGGGGCGGTGCTGCGCCACGTCTCCGGCTCGGCCACCGTGAGCTACAACACCGTATCGTACTCGTATGCGCCGAGCCTCGTGCTGCGCTCGGACCTCGACGTGCTGCTCAGCTATTACGATGTGGCGCCGGTCTGGAGCGGGACGACGCCGGTGACGTTCGAGAGCACGCAGCTGACCTCGGCGACCGTGGACAGCGTGTTCTACCGCCACCCCTCGTACAGCACGGGGACCGCCGCGGCGGATCTGCACGCGCAGGGGCAGGACGCGGTCGCGATCGAGCGCGCGATGACCGGCGTCACCTCGGAGAAGCTGAGCGCGTTCTTCATGCCTTCCGAGCTGGGCGGGGTCCAGGGGGAAGGAAACTGGTCGTTCGGGAACGGGACGGTCACGATCAACTACGGCAACCCGCCGTTCATCGCGTACAAGGGCGGCATCCCGAGCTCGGCGATGCCGCGGTTCGCCCACGAGAACGCGCACGAGCTGTACAACGAGATCCGCTCGTCGTTCCTCGGCGACGACTCGTGCCTCAACGAGGGCATCGCCGACGCGCTGGCGTACCTGACGGGGTATTTGCCGGTCGAGGACTTCGGCCCCATCGGCCTGACCGGGATCGATTTCGACACCGGCTGCACCGAGCTCACGAGGACGCACGACATCGGCAACTGCTATTTCTGGCACGTCAAGAACGCCGGGCTGCTCACCGAGAGCTTCATGCACGGCATCTTCCATCCGCAACACCAGTACGCCTTCAACAGCTGCACGCAGAACGTGGCGCAGACGGGCAACAGCATCCTCGTCTACTTCACGGAGGCCGCGGGCGGCGCCGACATGGCGCCGGTGCTCGACGCCATGGAGATCCCCCACGCCGGGTCGTACGCCGCGGCGAAGCTCGCGCTCGGGCTCTGAGCGCCCCGTCGATGGTCATGGCTCATCCAAACGCGCGTCGTCGAAGCGGACGACTCGCACCTTGCGAGCGACCGTTCTTAAACAATCGCAATTAAATTACATCATAAAACAGGCTGCGAATGGGCCGCGAGAGAGAGGCGCCCATGGCGCCCGGCCGCACCGTTTTGAGGAGGATTCGAATGCGTTATTCGTACTTGTCAGCTGCATTCTGCCTGGGGATCCTGTCGTCGGGCTGCGCTTTCGAGGGAGACGCGGGTTCTTGCGAGGACTGCGGGGAGTCCGCCTCGGAGCTCAGCGCCGCCGCGGCCGCCGTGCTCGGGTTCGAGACGCTGACCGGCTGGTCGGCCAGCGCGGGCACGCTGTCGCTGAGCACGACGCGGGTCGAGGGCGCGAGCTCGCTCTCGGTCGCGAACGCCGCGTACACGGTGGTCCAGAGCGGGCCGCTCGCCGTCACCGAGCCGATCAAGAGCGTGGTCTCGCTCGACGTGCGCGTGCCGTCGGTGCAGCCGAACCCCTGGTGGGCCGGCGAGGTCACGCTGGCGGTGCAGGCGCCCTCGAAGGGCGTGTCGGAGAGCCTCGGGACCAAGCCGCTGACGAACCTCGCGCAGGGCACGTTCCACCGGCTCTCGTTCAACGTGCCCTCGGCGGTCCAGCTGGCGCTGGCCTCCGGGGCGTCCGATCTATCGTTCTCCGTCACCGTCAACGTGCCGGCCAACAGCGGGCCGCACCTCCTCGACCGGCTCGACGTCGTGAACGCCACCGCGGGGTTCGAGCCCAACGTCACGGCCGTGGCCGTGACCAACCCGGCCGGCCTCGCGCCCGTGAAGGGAGACCCGCTGAAGATCACGCTCACGGTGACGAACCCCGGCACCGCGGCGGGCACGGTCGTGCTCCGGCCCCGCGTCACGAGCGCCCGGTTCAACGACTTCACCAACGTCGCGGCGGGCAGCGTCAGCACCTCGCTCGCCGCCGGGGAGACGAAGCAGGTCACGCTCACGGCGGGGCCGATCCTCGTCGACACGGCGCAGGGCAAGCGCTTCGCCCTCGGCCGCAGCGCCTACACCCTCTCCGGCGTGAGCGTCGAGCCGGCGGGCGGCACGGCGTCCGTCGACACCTCCTTCACGGGCGGTGCCTTCACGATCGGCGCGAGCGACGTGCTCTTCAACGCGGTGGTCTACGACCAGGATTACTTCGACGCGATCGGCTACACCGGCACGGCCGAGGCCTACCTGCTCAACGCGTTCACGCGGCCCACCGAGCTCTTCACCCCGTCGAGCCCGGGATCGAGCTCGGGATCGTACGTGCTTTACCCGAACGGCTTCGATCAGATGATGGGCATCCGGCAGATCTTCCACGCCGTCGGCGGGCTCCCGAACAACCCGTCGAGCGGCGGCTTCTGCGAGCACGTCGGCGCCTACGGGCGCACCGCCCTCGGCCTGACCCGCGACTGGGACATCGACGAGCTCAATGGCAACTACACCGATCCCGACCACCACGGGTTCGACATCCTCATCGGCCTCACGCCGGAGTACGGCGGCGGCGCCGCGTGCGGGTGGCTCGGCGTGCAGGTGAGCGGGCAGTTCAGCTCCGCGCTGAACGTGGGCGTCAGCCAATTGATCTCCGTCCACGAGACCGGGCACCTCTTCGGCGCCCCGCACTGCGATCCTCTGCAAGGCTACGTGATGTGCGGCGGCGAGCACCACCCGCACTATCTCAGCGACGGCATCTTCGTCTGGCACAAGGACTCGTTCGACGTGATGCAGTACATCTGGGACTGAGATCGCCGCCGCGCCGGGCGGGCTGCGAGCTGCGGCTCGCGGCTCGCCCGGGCGGGGCGCCCTCCTGCCTTCGCGGCATGGCGGCGGACGAACAGGCAAGCATTCCGGTCGAACGGTCATGGCGGCGGCGCCGCGCGGCCGCAGATTGGCGGGCGTCCAACGCGCACCGAGGTGAACCGTCCCATGGCCATTCCCGCGATTCTGGTCTTCGGCGCTACCGGCAAGATCGGCGGCGCCCTCATCGACGAGCTCTTGCCCGATCACGCCGCAGGCCGGGTGAAGCTCATCGCCGCCGTGCGCCGGCCGGAGGCCGCCCCGACGTTCGAGGCGCGCGGCCTCGAGACCCGGCTCATCGACCTCGACCTCGCCGAGACGCGAGGCCTCGAGGCGATCGTCGGCGCCATGCGCGGCGTCGATCGCGTGTTCCTGGTCACCGGGTACGACGTCAAGATGATCGCGCAATCGAAGGCCGCCACCGACGCCGCCAGGGCTGCCGGCGCGTCGCAGATCGTGCATATCGGGGCGCACGCGAGCCCGGACACGACGATCGTCCACTTCGCCTGGCACCAGGTCGTCGAGGCCTACATCGACCGATCCGGCCTCGACGCCACGCACCTTCATCCGACGTCGTTCATGCAGAACCTCCCGCTGCTCCTGCAGGTCGGCGCAGCCGGGCCCGGCGTGCTGCCGCACTACATCGGCGACGCCCGCACCAGCTGGGTCGACGCGGGCGACGTCGCCCGGGTCGCCGCGGTCGTGCTCCGCGAGCCGAAGGCGCACGCGGGCCGCGCCTACGGCCTCGGCACGGAGGCCGCGTCGATGCCGGAGATCGCCGCGAAGATCGAGGCGGTCACGGGCCTCCCGTGGCACGCCGAGGCGAGGGAGCCAGCGGCGTTCTTCCGCACCATCACCGCGCTCGGCGCCGATCCGGTGTACATGGCCTGCGTGCGGAACGTCTTCGAGCGGACGCGCGACGGCTCGCTGAGGGAGGCGGCAGACACGTTCGACACCGTGCAACGGCTGACGGGCCGCGCGCCGACCAGAATCCGCGACTACATCGAGAAGAACCGCGCGGTATTCTGCTAATCGCCCCTGACATCCCCGCTTCCGTCTCGATTTCATCGTGACGCCGCGCTGCGCGAGCGCCAGACAAATCGGAAAACGCGTCCTCTCCTGCGGCATCAAGATTGGGTAGCGACCTGAGTCGTTCTCGATTTCTCCGGGCGCAGGAGCGGTCGTCAAGGACGCCGCGCCGTGGAGCTCGTGTTCGCGTGGCTACCGATGGGGGGTGAGGGATGCTTCTGCGCGTCATACCGAGAGCACGTACGTTCTGCGCGACGACCGTCATGTTGGCGATGATGCCAGCCTGTTCCCCGAGGACGCGGCCGTTCGACCCCGAGCATACAGCCGGTTCGGCGGGCGGCCGGGACAAAATCTGCGAGCCTGGAGAACAGGAGCTCTGCTACGGCGGCCCGCCATCGACGGCGGGTGCGGGCGCATGCAAGGCCGGGACGAGAACCTGCAATGACGATGGAACGCAGTATGGCCCATGCGAGGGTGAGGTCCAACCTGCGTCCGAGCTGTGCGATACGCCCACCGACGAGAACTGCGACGGAATCGTCAATGAAGGGTGTGTCTATTCGAGCTGCGCCGACGTTCCGGCCGGCTCGCCGAGCGGCGTGTACCTTCACCATCCTGGTGCATCCGGGGCCGCCGGCGAGTCCGCGGTCTACTGCGACATGGAGGCCGAAGGCGGCGGCTGGGCGCTCCTCTACAACAGCATCGGCTCGGACCAGGGGACCACGATGGCCTTCTGGGACATCCCGTACCTCCATCGATTCGGCAGCAAAGGGGAGCCATCGCTCGACGCCAACGTCTACAACGGGTGGCTCTATCTGCACGGAACCGAGTACCGCGACGAGGCGGAAGACCTCGAGGGCGAGGTCGCACAACTATTCCGCGCGAAGTCGACCGGGGTCGATCCAGACACCCTGCATTTCAAGGCTCCGGAGCTCGTATCCGGCGACTCCGAGATCTACGCAGCTCAGTTCGCCGCTGGTTGGTCGTCCTCGGACTTCGACGGCGATACCACGGCGGAGAACTGCTCCGTGAAATATTCGCGCGTGACGCAGCACTACGGCAGCTGCTGGAGGTACAGCCTCGGCTCTGACGCGGACAGTCCGGTGGACGACGGTGGCTGGGGTCCACATCTCCACTCAGCGTCTGCCCAGCGCCTGGGACTGCACGTCGACGGGAGCGGCTACACGCGCGTCAAGCGCATATCGCGATGGGTCCGGTGGTGAACACCCACAACGATGGCTGAGCCCGCCGGCCGAGAAGAGCCTGCTCGGGGCACGGAATCTGCCTCTAACATCCTCCTGGAGACGGCCGGTGCGCCGAGCCCGACCGCGTGGCAAGACAGCCGCCGTCGCTGCCAAGCGACGCGCCGAGGAGCCCCCTCGGCGGCGACCGAACGCAGAGCCCCCCGAGGAGCGTCATGCCTGATCCCCTGCCCACGACCGACCGCGCCCACGACGTGCTTCGCCAGGAGTTTCAGAGCCTCGACCCGATCTTCAAGCCGCGGAACGTCGCCGTCATCGGCGCGACCGAGAACAGCGGCGCCGTGGGCCGCACCCTCCTCTGGAACCTGATCAGCAACCCGTTCGGCGGGACCGTCTTCCCGGTGAACCCCAAGCGGCCCAGCGTCCTCGGCATCAAGGCCTACCCGAACATCGCGGCCGTCCCGGCCAAGGTCGACCTGGCGGTCGTCGTGACGCCGGCCGCGAGCGTGCCGGGCCTGCTCGGCGAGTGCGTCGACGCCGGCGTCCCCGGCGCCATCGTCATCTCCGCCGGCTTCAAGGAGATGGGCCCTCCGGGCGTCGCGCTCGAGCGGCAGATCATGGAGCGCGCGCGCGGGAAGATGCGCATCATCGGCCCCAACTGCCTCGGCGTCATGAACCCGATCGGCGGGCTCAACGCCACGTTCGCCAAGGGGCAGGCGCGGCCGGGCAAGGTGGCGTTCATCAGCCAGTCCGGCGCGCTCTGCACCGCGGTGCTCGACTGGAGCCTCCAGGAACAGGTCGGCTTCAGCGCGTTCGTCAGCATCGGCTCGATGCTCGACGTCGGCTGGGGCGATCTCATCGACTACCTCGGCAACGACCCCAAGACGAACAGCATCCTCATCTACATGGAGTCGATCGGCGACGCGCGATCGTTCCTGTCGGCCGCCCGCGAGGTGGCGCTGAACAAGCCGATCATCGTGATCAAGCCCGGCCGCAGCGAGGCGGCGGCGAAGGCGGCCGCCTCGCACACGGGCTCGCTCACCGGCTCGGACGAGGTGCTCGACGCGGCGTTCCGGCGCGTGGGCGTGCTCCGCGTGAGCGACATCGCGGACCTGTTCTCGATGGCCGAGACGCTGGCCAAGCAGCCGCGGCCCCGCGGTAACCGCCTGTGCGTCGTCACCAACGCCGGCGGCCCGGGCGTCCTCGCGACCGACGCGCTCGTCGCCCACGGCGGCGAGCTGGCGCCGGTCTCGCCGGAGATCCTGGGCGAGCTGAACGGCTTCCTCCCCGCCGCGTGGAGCCGCAACAACCCGGTCGACGTGCTCGGCGACGCCGGCGCCGACCGCTACCAGAAGGCTCTGGCGATCTGCGCCAAGGACCCGAACAACGACGGCGTGCTCGTCATCCTCACGCCGCAGGACATGACCCAATCGACCGAGACCGCCGAGGCCCTGCGCAAGCACGCGCACGTCGAGGGCAAGCCGATCCTGGCCAGCTGGATGGGCGGCGCCGAGGTGGAGGCGGGCAAGTCGATCCTGAACCGCGCCGGGATCCCGACGTTCGAGTACCCCGACACCGCCGCGCGCGCGTTCTGTTCCATGTACCGCTACACGTACAACCTGCGCGCCCTGTACGAGACGCCGAGCATGGATGAGCGCGCGCAGGACGTCGATCGCGAGAAGGCCGCGGCGCTCGTGGCCGGCGCCCGCGCGTCGGGCCGGGCGCTCATGGATGAGTTCGAGTCGAAGCAGCTCATGGCGGCGTACGGCATCCCGACGGTGCAGACCGCCGTCGCACGGAGCGTCGAGGAGGCGTCGGCCATCGCCAGGGAGATGGGGTATCCGGCCGTCCTCAAGCTGTACAGCGCGACGATCACGCACAAGACCGACGTGGGCGGCGTGAAGCTCAACCTGCGCGACGACGACGCCGTCCGCCGGGCGTTCGCGGAGATCCACGAGAGCGTCTCGCAGAAGGCCGGCGCGGAGCACTTCCAGGGCGTGACGGTCCAGCCGATGATCGCCTTGAAGGACGCCTACGAGATCATCCTCGGCAGCTCGATCGATTCGCAGTTCGGCCCGGTGCTCCTGTTCGGGGCCGGCGGGCAGCTCGTCGAGGTGTTCAAGGACCGCGCGCTCGGCCTGCCGCCGCTCAACGCGACGCTGGCCCGGCGCATGATGGAGCAGACCAAGATCTACGGCGCCCTCAAGGGCGTGCGCGGCCGCGCGCCGGTGGACCTCGCGGCCCTCGAGCACCTGCTCGTGCGGTTCTCGCAGATGGTGATCGAGCAGCCCTGGATCCGCGAGATCGACATCAACCCGCTGGCCGCGAGCGCCGAGCGGATGATCGCCCTCGACGCCCGCGTCGTCCTGCACCCGGCGGACACCCCCGAGTCGGCGCTCCCCCGGTCGGCGATCCGCGCGTATCCGACGCAGTACGTGACGGAGCTGAAGAGCCGAGACGGACAGGCGTTCACGATCCGCCCGATCCGCCCCGAGGACGAGCCGCTGATGGTCAAGTTCCACCAGAAGCTCTCCGAGCGCACCGTCCGGCTCCGGTACTTCTACCCGATGCAGCTCGACCTGCGCACCGCGCACGAGCGGCTGACGCGCGTCTGCTTCGCGGACTACGACCGCGAGATGGCGCTCGTCGTCGAGAAGCCGCCGACGGACGGCGCCGATCGCGAGATCATCGGGGTGGGCCGGCTGAGCAAGCTGCCCGGCACCAACGACTCGGAGTTCGCCCTGCTGATCAGCGACGAGCACCAGCGAAAGGGGCTCGGCTCGCGGCTCCTCGGCCTCCTCGTGCAGATCGCCCGGGACGAGGGGCTCTCCCGCATCAGCGCCGATATCCTCGGCGAGAACGTGGAGATGCAACGCGTCGCGCAGAAGCTCGGTTTCCGGCTCACCCGCGATCTCGAGGACTCGACCTCGAGGGCGGAGCTCCTCCTGTAGGCAGAGCGCAGGGCGGGCGCGCTTGCTCGGAAACAGCCCCTCGGCCGGCGCGCGCTGCCTCCCTCTTCAGCGCAAGCTCCGCTGGACGTCCACGGGAAGTCGCCGGACGCTGATCATGCTCCACGGGTTGTGGAACTCGCAGCGAGCGTCGCGGGCCACCGCGATCGTCCGGTACCGGTCGAGCAGGATCTCCAGCGCGATCTTGGCCTCGAGCCTGGCCAGCGGGGCGCCGAGGCAGAAGTGGATGCTGTGTCCGAAGCTCAGGTGCTGGTTGGGCTTGCGGTGCATATCGAAGGTGTCGGGGTCCTGGAAGTGGGCGCCGTCCCGGTTGGCCGAGGCGATCCACAGCATGATCAGCTGATCGGCGGGGACCGGCTCTCCGCCGATCTCGACCTCCTTCGTGGTCCGCCGGGCGAGCCGCGGGAACGGCGGGCGGTAGCGGAGCACCTCCTCGATGGCCGCCGGGATCCGCGCCGGGTCGGCCCGGAGCTCCGCGGCGGCGGCGGGGTGCTCGTCGAGGCAGAGGATCGCGTTCCCGAGCAGCGCGGTGGTCGTGATGTGCCCGGCGAGCAGCAGCAGGCCGACGAAGCCGACGATCTCCTCGTCTTCGAGGCGGTGCCCATCGACCTCCGCGCGCACCAGCTGGCCGATGAGATCGTCGGTGACGCGCTCGCGGCGCTGCTTGATGTGCGAAAGGAGATAGCGGTTCATCTCGCCGAGCACCGGCCCGAGGCGGTCCACCATGGCCTGATCCGGCAACTGGCCCGGGCCCTGGGTCTCCCTCGACAGCATCGTGTCGGCCCAGGTCTGGAAGGCCGCTCGGTCCGCGGTCGGGATGCCGAGCAGCTCGGCGATGACGATCACCGGCAGCGGATGGGCCAGGCTCCCGACCAGGTCGAAGCGCTCGGCGTCCCCGACGTCGGCGAGCAGCTCGCCGGTGACGGCCGCGATCCGCGGGGCGAGCCCCGCCACCACGCGCGGCGTGAACGCCTGGCTGACGAGATCGCGGAGCTTCCGGTGCTTCGGCGGGTCCATCCGGACGAAGTTGCCTTTGGAGAACAGGTCGAAGTCGGCCTGCGGCGGGATGAACTTGGACATGTCCGACGAGAACGTCGCCGGATCGGACAGCACGCGGAGGATGTCGGCGTGACGGAAGAGGTGCCAGAGGCGCTGCTTCTCGTCGTGAAGAACCGGGGTGGACTCCCGCGCGTTGCGCAGCCAGGTCAGAAAGGAGTCCAGCGTGGGCTGGCTCGGCTGGGTGGTCACGTCGGTCGTGCTCATATCGGATCACTCCTCGGGGCTCTCCCGCGTTGAGTTGATGTTGCCCTGTGCGAACTGCACGTAGTGAGCGCGTAGCTGCTCGAACCGGTCGATGATCGCGGGCGCGAGCGCGCGCATCACGCCGGGCTCGGGGGGTTCCGGGGGCTCGAAGGTCCTGCGCACCATCGTGGCGACCATGTCGGCCCGCTCCTCGATGGACCGCCTCTCCTCGGCCGGGAGCAGCGGATCGATCAGGTAGAAGCCGAACACGGCGGCGTTGATCGCGTAGATCTGGGCGTCCAGATCCACGTCGGTGCGCAGCAGCCCGTGCGACCGCAGGAGCCCGCAATACTCGCGGAGGTAAGCGAACTTGTTCGCCTGGAGCGGCCGCGCCGTGCTGTCGGTGACGAGGCTGCCCAGCACCTCGGTATCGCGGGTGAACAGCGCCTGCAGCAGCGGATACTCCTCGAGGAGGAGGAGCCTGCGCCGCATCACGCGGTGGAGCAGGATCTCCGCCGGGTCCTCGCGGATGACCTCGGCGAACCTGTCGAACATCCGCAGGGCGTCGCGCGCGAGGACCGCGAGGAAGAGCGCCTCGCGCGTCTTCCAGTGCAGGTAGACCGTGCCCTTGCCGATGTTCGCCCGCTTGGCGACCTCGTCGATGGTGACGCGCTTGTACCCCCAGCGGAGCACCAGCTCCGCCGCCGCATCCAGGATCCGCTCGGCCCGCTGCCGCTGCTTCGAGAAATCTCCGTCGGCCACCCTCGCCCTCCGCCTACTGAAAAATGACCGATTTGGAAAATTGGTCAAGCGTCGATCGGTCACGGCGGCTCAAGCTCAAATTCTAGCGTCATTCCGCATATATTCCTTGACAGGTATATACCGATATAAGAATATAAGCCGTCGATGATGCAGACGTTCGCGGCGCTCGCCGATCCGACCCGCCTGCGCATCGTCGAGCTGCTTCGCGCCGGGCCTCTGCCGGTCGGCGAGATCTGCGACCGCCTGCCGCTCGCGCAGCCTCAGGTCTCGAAGCACCTGCGCGTGCTGCGGGACGCCGGCCTCGTCGGCGTCCAGCCTCGCGCGCAGCAGCGCATCTACGGGCTGCGCGCGGCGCCGCTGCGCGAGCTCGGCGCATGGCTCGAGCGCTTCCGGGACATCTGGGACGAGCGCTTCGAGCAGCTCGACGATTTGCTGGCCGAGATTCAACGCGACGAAGAGAAGGGGTGAAGATGGAGACGACGAACCTGGAAGTCACGTCAGAGCGAGAGATCGTCATCACGCGCACGTTCTCGGCGCCGCGGCGCATCGTGTTCGACGCGATGACGAAGCCAGAGTACGTGAAGCGCTGGTACGGCCTCAGGGTCCTCACGATGTCGGTCTGCGAGATCGATCTGCGCGTGGGCGGCAGGTGGCGCTACGTCCTGCGGGCGCCCGACGGGAGCGAGCACGGGTTCACGGGGGTGTACCGAGAGATCGTGCGGCCCGAGCGGGTCGTGTGCACGGAGAACTACGAGCCGCTGGGCCCGGGGCACGAGATGCTCGTGACGGCGACGTACGACGAGCGCGACGGGAAGACGACGTTGACGAGCAGGATCGTCTACCAGTCCCAGGCCGATCGCGACGCGCACCTGCAGTCCGGGATGGAGGCCGGCATGCGCGAGACGTTCGATCGCCTCGCCGAGATCCTCTCCGCGCTCGCCTCGGGTGGCTTCGAACCGGCGAGCGCCTCATGACGCCTCCGCACGCCGGCGCGCGGAGGCGACGCGCTGCTTCCAGCTACCACTCTGCGAGCACGCCGGCGCTGACGACGTTGGCGTCCTGCGTCTCACCGCGATGCCAGGTGTGCTTCAGATTCATGGCGTCGATCGAGAACACCACAGGGGTCATGTAGTAGGCGACCTTACCGCCGATGCCGCGCACTTCCTCGATCACGCTGATCTTGACCGGGTTCGAGGGGGCCTTGTCCCAATCCGTCTCCACCACGTTGGTGGAGCCATAGGTGACCGCGACCTCGAGATCACCCGCGCGGTAATTCGCGGCTGCCAGGTAGCCGTAGTGCATACGCAGCTCGCCGATGCTGTCGATGGCCGTGTTGCCGAGCGCCCACGCCGTGCCGAGGCCCTCGCCGAACCAGCCCGTGGCGCCGATGCCGAAGCCGGCGTAACGACCCCAGGCGCCGCCGCCGGCGCCCCACACGTTGCGCACCGCGTCCGCTGGAATCCCAGGGTCCTGCGCGTCCGGGTTGCTCGGCGACTCCTTCGTGCGGCCGACCATCTGCGTCAGGCCGTTGAGCCAGGCGTTGACCTCGTCCTTCACGGCGGGCTTGTCGTCCAGCACCTTGCGAAAGGTGAGCTCGCCCTCGAAGCGGGGCGCGATCGTGCGATTCCAGGAGGCGTCGATCATGGCCGGGTCGAGCGCCGCCACCGAGAGCTGCACGCCGGCGAGCTCCGGCGTGGCGTAGCCGAGCTGCGCGTGACGAGACGGGAACATCGAGCCCACGCCGGTGTGGCCGCAGGTGGCCGCCCCTGACGAGTCCACGTTGCACGGGTGACCCACGCCGTGCTGGTGGATCAGAGTCCAGTTCATCCTCATGCCGCCGCGGTTGAACAGGCCGAGGCGGCGGCCGCCCCACGCTGCGCCCCAGCTTCCGGAGAGGTCCACATACTGCTCGCGGAAGTCCACCGAGGCCGCGTCGTTGAACTGGCGCACGTTGTTGTTCTGGGCGTTCTGAATGCCCGCCCACAGCGCCAGCTTGATGGTGAGCTTCACGTCCGGCAAAACTTGCTTGTAGACGTTGAAGGCCAGGATCGTGCTGGCGAACCCGCCGCGGATGCGGAACGTGTTCAGATCCGTGTCGGTGACGGTGTTGCCGACGGCGCCAGCGGGCGTCGGGTTGCCGCGGATCGAGATCTGCGGTCCTACCAAGATGTACCGTTCGGTCGACGCAGGGTCGCCGGGGTCGACCTCGTTGCCCAGGCCATCCGCGTCGATCGTCTCGCCACCGATCCAGTTGAGGTAGGCGTCGACGCGTCCGTTGGTCGAGACCTCCCAGTCGTCCACCTTCTCCTTCTTGAGCAGGAAGATCTCGGCTCGCGCCGGCAACGAGGACAGCAGCGCGGGCACGACGCCCGCGCAGACCACGAGGGCTCGCACGACTCTCTTTGAATGACGCACGTTTGTCGATCTCCTCTGCCTGGATCTCGAACGAAGGCCGGCGTGGAGCGCGGCCGGCGGTACACGCAGCGACCGGAACAAATAGTCCAAGTCAAAAAAAATTTGAAATTAAAATTCCAAAAAGTTCTACCGGACGGCGTTCGGTGCGGCGGCAATGCGCTCGGCCAGCTCCCGTCGACATCGGCGTAGGCATCAACGAGTCGCCGGCGCAGGTCGAGGCCGTGGGCGGGACGGCGAGCGCATCGAAGTGCGCAAAGTTGCAAACTCACTGCATTCCAAACAGCGTGAGCGCAATAAAATCATGAACAATTATGAGCGCTTATCGACTCTCATGCGCTCGCCCCGAGGCCGTAGGCGCCCATGCGAGCCTCCCAGGCACATCCCGTGCCCCGAGCTCTGCGGGCGAGCTCGGGGCTGTACCAGACCCCCTCTGAAAACTGCTGTGTGTCCTCGTTCTACGGGTTGACAAATTGGAACAAATATTCTACGAGGGAGCTCCCTGAGCCAGAGCCGCTGGCGAAGGCAAATCAGAGCGCGTGGAGGCGAAGATCCTGCGATCAGCGCCCTGGTAGGAGTCCATCATGGCAAAGAAGATCGGGTTCGTCGGAGTCGGGTTGATGGGACACGGCATGGCCAAGAACCTCCTGGCCAAGGGCTTCCCCGTCGCCGCGATGGCTCACAGGAATCGCAAGCCGATCGAGGACCTGCTCGCGCAAGGCGCGAGCGAGGCCAAGACGCCGCGCGCCATCGCCGAAGCCTCCGACCTCGTCCTCCTGTGCGTGACCGGCGCTCCGCAGGTCGAGCAGGTCGTGTACGGAGAGAACGGGCTCCTGGGTGCCTTCAAGAAAGGCATGATCCTGCTCGACTGCTCCACGAGCGAGCCGGCCATGAGCGAGCGGGTCGCGAACGACCTGGCGGCGCTCGGCGCGTCCTACGCCGACGCACCGCTGGCGCGCAGCCCGAAGGACGCCGAGGCCGGCAAGCTGAACACCATGGTCGGCGCCGACGAGCAGACGTTCGCCGAGGTGCGGCCGGTGCTGGAAGCGTTCTGCGAGAACATCTTCTACATGGGCGGCGTCGGCTCCGGCGCCCGCACCAAGCTCATCTACAACCTCATCACGATGGGGCACGCGGCGCTGATCGCGGAGGCGCTGTGCGCGTGCGCGGCCACGGGCGTCGACCTCGGCAAGTTCGCCAAGGTGGTGGGCAGCGGCGGCGCCAACAGCGGCATCTTCCAGCTGATCGTGCCGAAGATCCTGGAGAGCGGCGACTTCGGCGGGCTCAACTTCACGCTCGCCAACGCCGCCAAAGATCTCCGCTACTACAACCGCATGGTGGCGGACGTTCCGCTCACGGCGCCGATGGGGCCGGCGGTGCTCAACTCGCTCGTGTCCGCGCTCAACTCCGGCTACGCGGACGGGCTGGTCGGACACATGGTCGCCTCCCACTGCAAGCAGAACGGCGTCGAGCTCGGGAAATGACCTCTCGCACCCTGAACCTGGCGGCGGTGGGCGCGCTGTGCGTGCTCGCGGCGGCGTGCAGCAAGAAGACGGGTGCCGAGGGCGCTTCGTCCTCGCAGGCGGAGTCCGGCAAACCGCCGATCCTGATCGGCATCACGGCGGACGCCAGCGGCCAGTACGCGAACAGCGGCGACTCCGACAAGCGCGGCATCATCATGGCCATCGAAGAGGCCAACGCCAGGGGCGGCGTGCTCGGTCGGCCCGTGAAGTGGGTGCACATGGATACCGAGACGACGCCGGCGACGGGCTCCCGCGTCGCCGAGCGCATGATCAAGCAGGACAAGGTCGCCTTCCTCGTCGGCGGCGTCAGCTCCGGCGTGGCCAACGCCATCTCGCAGGTGGCGCAGAAGTACGGCGTCATCTACCTCAACACGAACAGCAGCTCCGCCACGGAGGCCGGCGAGAACTGCCACCGCGTGAAGTTCGTGTGGGACGCCAACGGCAGCAACTTCACCCAGGCTTCCGCCAAGGGCGCGATCGAGACGTTCGGCAAGAAGTGGCTCTTGCTCACCAACGACTACGTGTGGGGTCACGACACCGCCAAGGCCACCAAGAAGGTGGTGGCGGAGAGCGGCGGCGAGATCATCGACGAGATCCTGGTGCCGCAGGGCACGCGTGACTTCAGCGCGATCCTGCTCAAGGTGCAGCAGAAGGCGCCGAACGTCATCGCCGCTGCCGTCGGCGGTGACGACCTGAAGGCCCTGCGCGCGCAGGTCGCGCAGATGAAGCTGGGCGACAAGTACGCCTGGATCAACAACCAGCAGGACTGGCCGGACATCTACGGCTTGCCGCGCACGGACCTGTTCGGCGTGTTCGGCACGACCTGGTACCAGGGGCTCGACTTGCCCGGGGTCGAGGAGTTCAACGCCAGGTACGCCAAGGCCAACCCCGACGCCAAGATCAAGACGCCGGGCAACGTGTTCTACAACGGCTACTGGGCGACCCGCTCGCTGCTGGAGGCGGTCGAGCGCGCCAAGACCACCAAGAACCACGCGGTGATCAAAGAGCTGGAGGGCCTGAGAATCTCGGCCAAAGACCGCATGCAGCACCACGACGCCACCATGAACCCGGCGACGCACCAGCTGCAGCAGACGATCTACCTGGCCACCGCCGACCTCGACTCCCAGAACCCCGACGAGCTGTTCAAGATCCTCAGCCACACCGATCCGAGCCAGGTCGTCGACAAGGAGGCGGACGCCAAGTGCAAGCTGGAGCCGCTCGAGTCGACGCCCGTCTACGAGCCGTAAGCCGTGCTGCCCCACCTGATCAACGGCGTCTCGCTCGGCATTCTGTTCGGGCTGCTGGCGCTCGGCTTCATGCTCATCGTCGGCGTCATGGAGGTGATCAACCTGGCGCACGGCTCGCTGTTCGCGCTCGGCGCCTACCTGGCGGTGGAGATCATCAATCCCGGGTTCATGGGCGAGGCGGCCGGCACGTACTTGGAGCTGCCGCTGGCGCTCAGGTACGCGCTGGCGCTGATCGTGGCGCCGCTCCTGCTCGGCGTCGTGGGCATGGGCCTGGAGCGCTGTATCCGCCGCACGTACGGAAAGAAGTCCGAGTACGGCCTCCTGCTCACCTTCGGCGCCTCCCTGGTGCTCGAAGAAGGCATTCGCATCGTGTGGGGCCCGGGCGAGAAGAGCCTGCCGGTGCCGGAGGCCGTGAACGGCGCGTTCATGGCCGGTGACCTCATCTACTCCAAGTATCGGTTCTTCGCCGCATTTCTGGGCGTCGTGATGATGGCGCTCGTGTGGCTGTTCCTGGAGAAGACGCCCTACGGGGCCCGCGTGAAGGCCGGCGCGCACGACGCCGAGATGGTGCGCGCGCTGGGCATCAACATCAGTCGGCTGCGGCTGTTCGTGTTCGCCATGGGCGCGGGTCTGGCGGCGCTGGCGGGCATCATCCTGACGCCGATCTGGGGCCTGCGCCCGCACGTGGGCGTGGACGCGGTGATTCCCTCGTTTCTCATCATCGTGCTGGGCGGCGTCGGTAGCTTCTGGGGCGCCGTGCTCGCCGGGCTGCTCGTCGGCGTCACGGTCGGCATCACCGGTGGATACGCCGCCGAGTGGTCGGTCATGTCCATGTACCTCTTGCTCATCCTGGTGCTCAGCGTCCGCGCGCGCGGGCTGATGGGTAAGAAGAGCGCGCTCGAGGCCTGATCGATGCCGCTTTACACACCCGTCACCGCAAGAGGCCGCCAGGCGCGCGGGCAAGCCTGGGTCACGAGGCCCATGCTGATCGCGCTGGCCTCGATGGCGAGCTTCCCGCTCTGGGCCGAGCACGTCGGGCTCTACCAGTACCTCGGCATCGAGGTCGCGATCTGGATGTTGTACGCCCTCGGCTACAACTTGCTCATGGGCTACACGGGCCTGCCCGCGTTCGGCCAGGGCGCGTTCCTCGGCGTCGGCGCCTACGCCTACGGCCTGTCTTACCTGAGCTGGTCGCAAAACCCGCTGATTTGCCTGGCGCTCGGCGCGGCCGCGGGCGGCCTCGGCGCTGCGCTCGTCGGGGCGCTCGTGGCGCACCGGCGCGGCATCTACTTCGCCCTCCTCACCATCGCCTGCGGGCAGGTGTTCTGGTTCGTGGCCATGAAGGCGCACTCGATCACGGGCGGGGAGGACGGCTTGCTCAACATCCGCCGGCCGGCGCTGGCTGGGCTCGAGCTGAAGGACAACGCCGCGCTCTATTACGTGGTGCTCGCCATCCTGGCGCTCGCGATCGTGGCGCTGTGGCGCCTTGTGCACTCGCCGTTCGGCAAGGCGCTGCAAGCCATCCGCATGAACGAGCCTCGCGCGCGCTTCGTCGGCTACAACGTGTGGCTCACGAAGTGGACCGTGATCGCGCTCTCCGGCGTGTTCGCCGGGCTGGCCGGCGGGCTCCTGGCCATGGCGCAAGAGAGCGCCTATCCGGACGTGATGAGCGTGCACAGCTCCGGCTTCATCGTCATGGCGGTGCTGATCGGCGGCGGCACCGTGAGCTTCTGGGGGCCGGTGCTGGGCGCGCTGGTGTTCATCGTCGCGCGCGACCTGCTCGGCGCCGCGACCGAGACCTGGCTGCTCTGGTACGGCTTGCTCTTCATGGCGGTGGTGCTGTTCCAGCCCGAAGGCATCGCCGGCGCGTTTCAGCATTACCGCGCCAGGCTCTCGCGCCGATCTCGCGCGGCGGGACCCGAGCCGCTGCCCACGGAGGCCGGAAATGGCTCTGTTTGAGGCCATCCACCTGAGCAAGCGCTTCGGCGACCGGGTGGTCTTGGAGGACATCACGCTGTCGTTCGAACAGGGCCAGCTGTCGGGCATCATGGGCCCGAACGGCGCCGGCAAGTCGACCTGCTTCAACGTGCTCACCGGTCACTTCCCGCCGGATCGCGGGCAGGTGCTGCTGGATGGACAGGACATCACCGGCCTGTCGCCGCGGCAGATCGCGCAGAGGGGCGTGGCACGCTCGTTCCAGATCATGAGCTTGTTCGACGAGTTCACGGTGCTGGAGAACGTGCTGTTCGCCGTGCCGGAGATGCGCCGCTCCGGCATGAACCCGTTCAAGAGCGTCGCCGCCGACTCCGCTGCGATGGACAAGGCGATCCGCGTCGTCGAGCAGGTGGGGCTCGGCCAGCGCCTCGACAGCAAATCGATCAACCTGTCCTACGGCCAGCGCCGCGCGCTCGAGATCGCCGTGGCGCTCGCGGCGGAGCCGCGCGTGCTCTTTTTGGACGAGCCGACGCAAGGCATGGGCGCCGAAGGGCGCGACCGGCTGCTGGAGCTGATCCTCACGCTCAAGCGCCGCTTCACCATCGTCATGATCGAGCACGACATGGACTTCTTGTTCCGGCTGGCCGATCGCGTGTCGGTGATCCACTGGGGCCAGGTGATCGCGCAGGGCACGCCGGACGAGCTGCGCTCGGATCCGTGGGTGCGCCGGGCGAAGCTGGGAGCGCCGGCGGATGCTTGAAATCCAGGGTATCGAGACCTTCTACGGCGAGACGCAGGCGCTGTTCGGCGTCGATCTGAGCGTCGGCGAGGGCGAGGCCGTGGCGCTCCTCGGGCCGAACGGCGCCGGCAAGACGACCGTCTTGCGCTCCATCCTCGGTCTCACGCCGGCGCGCCGCGGGGCGATCCGCTTCGGCGGCAGCGAGATCACGCGCGCGGCCACGAGCGACATCGCTCGCGCCGGCATCGGCTGGGTGCCGGATGATCGCCGCATCTTCCCCGCGCTCAAGGTGAGGACCAACCTTCAGCTGGGCAAGAAGAAGACGGCGTTCCGCAGCTGGAGCGAGAAGGAGGTGTTCGGCCTGTTCCCTGCGCTGGAGTACCTGCTCGATCGCGACAGCGAGAACCTCTCCGGCGGCGAGATGCAGATGGTCGCCATCGGCCGCGCCCTGCTGGGCGGTCCCGGCCTGGTGCTGCTGGACGAGCCGTCGCAAGGCCTGGCGCCCAAGCTGGTGCAGGACGTCATGAAGACCATCGCGCGCCTGCGCGACGAGGGTATCGGCGTGCTGGTGGTGGAACAAAACGTGCGCAGCGTGCTGGCGGTGTGCGATCGCGCGTACATCATCCGCGGCGGCCGCGTCGTGCACCACGGGCCGGCCAGGGCGTTGCTAGAGGACGCATGCCTGCTGGGAGAGCTGTCATGACGACGCCGGTCCTCGAGGTGCGGAACCTGAAGAAGACGTACTCGCGCGGCCTGTTCGCCAGGAAGCAGACGTTCAGCCTCAGCGCCTCGTTCACGATCGAAGGGCCGGAGATCATCGGCGTGATGGGGCCGAACGGCGCCGGCAAGACGACCCTGTTCGAGATGCTGTCGGGCAGCAACGCGCCGACCAGCGGGCAAATCCTGTGCGGCGGGCGCGATATTCAAACGGTGAAGTACCGCGAGCGTGACCGCATGGTCATTCACTACCACCAGTCGTATCAGGTGCGCTCGGTCAAGAAGACCAAGCCCGATTTCATGCTGCGGCCGGCGGGGTCCGACTACCCGCTGGTGCACATCTTCGACGAGCCGCAGTTCAGCACGCAGGACGGTTACATCGGCTTCATGCTGAGCTTCTTCAAGCAGCTCCGCGCCAGCGGCCGCGTGGTCATGCTGTGCGTCCATCCCTACGAGCCGTTTCACATCGACATCCTGCGTGACCACTGCGAGCGCTTCCTGTTCGTGGCCGGCGGTCAGGTCGCGGAGCTGCCGACCTACGGCAGGCTGCTGGAACATACGGGCGTGCGCGACTACCTGGGCGCGCTCGCGGATTGCTGAGCAACGAGAATGACGCCAACGAGAATCGAAACGAAGGACAAGACGAACAACCCGAGCCGCGTCGCGATGGTGACGGGCGCCGGCGGCGCCATGGGCGCGGCGATCGCGCGCTCCTTGCTCGCCGAAGGCCACCGCGTGGTGCTGGCGGACGCGGATCGCGCGGCGCTCGATGCGGTGACGGCCTCCCTGGGCGATGGCGCCTACCCGATCCTGTTCGATCTGAGCGACTCGGCGCAGGTCGAGGCCGCGTGCGCCGAGGTGCGCGAGCGCGTCGGGGCGGTGGAGATCCTGGTCAACAACGCGGGCGTGCTCTCCAATCACAAGCTGGCGGAGACCACGCCGGAGGAGTGGCGCAAGATCATGGCCGTCAACCTGGACGGACCGTACCACCTGAGCCGCGCGTGGGCGCCCTCCATGCGCGAGCGCAGGTGGGGCCGCATCATCAACATGTGCTCGGTGGCCATGAAGACCGGCGGCCTCACGGCCGGCACCGCCTACACCGCGTCCAAGGGCGCGCTCGGCGGACTCACGTTCTCGCTCGCCCGAGAGCTGGCGCCGCACGGCGTGACCGTGAACGCCATCGCGCCGGCCTACGTGAAGACCAAGATGATCACCGAGCAGCTCACGGAGGAGCAGCGGCAGCAGACGCTGAAGCAGATCCCCGTCGGTCGCTTCTGCGAGCCGGAGGAGATCGCGCACGCCGTGGTCTTCCTGTCCTCGCCCCTGGCTGGCTTCATCACCGGGGAGCTGCTCGATATCAACGGCGGTTTACACCTGGATTGAGGCCACCATGACGACCACCGCGCCCCAGTTCTCGAGGACCCTGCTCGGCAAGGTCGCGTACGTACCGGGCGGCACCGGCGTGCTCGGCGCGGCGATCGCGCGCGGCCTCGGCCACGCCGGCGCCAAGGTGGTCGTGGGCGGCACCGACGAGGGCAAGCTGCGCGCGGTGACAGACTCGGTGCTAGCTACCGGGGCGGAAGCCGAGGGCGTCGCCTTCGACGCCCGCTCGGTGAAGGACATCGGGCGCTCGGTCGACGCGGTCTGCGACCACTTCGGGCGCTGCGACATCCTGGTCAACGCCGTCGGCATCCATCGCGAGCAGCGCGTGCTCGAGGCGACCGAGGAGAGCTTCGACAGCGTGATCGACCTCAACCTGAAGGCGGCCATGTTCCTGGGGCAGGCCGTCGCGCGGCGTCAGGTGCAGCAAGGACAGGGCGGACGCCAGGTGCACATCCTGTCCGTGCGCGCCTCCCTGGCCCTGCAGGGGAAAGGCTATTCGGCCTACACCTCGAGCAAGGGCGGCCTGGCCATGATCGTCCGACAGCACGCGGTGGAGCTCGCGCCGCATCGCATCAACGTGAACGGCGTGGCGCCGACCTTCGTGCAGAGCGAAATGGCGCAACATGTACTCAAGAACGCCGAGCAACGAGCCAAGCTGCTCGAGCGCATCCCGCTCGGTCGCGTCGCGGAGCCGGGGGACGTCGTCGGACCGACGCTGTTCTTCTGCGGCCCCGGCAGCGATTTCGTGACCGGGCAGATCCTGTACGTGGACGGAGGCCTGACGGCCTGCCAATAGCGCGGCACGAGCCTCGATAGGTAATGAAGCCATGATCAAGAAACTGCAGAACTACGTAGGCGGCAAGATGACGGACAGCTCCACGCAGCGGTGGGGCGACGTCTTCAACCCGGCGCTCGGCGCCGTCACGAGCCAGGTGCCGATGTCGACGGCCGGCGAGGTGTCGAGCGCGGTGGGGGTCGCCAAGCAGGCCTTCGAGGGCTGGTCGGCGACGCCGCCGGTGCGGCGCGCGCGCGTCATGTTCGAGCTGAAGAGCCTGATCGACCGGCATCTCGACGAGCTGGCGGCGCTCGTCACCGCCGAGCACGGCAAGGTGCTTGACGACGCGCGCGGCTCCGTGACGCGCGGCATGGAGGTCGTCGAGTTCGCCGCTGGTATTCCGCAGCTGCTCAAGGGTGAGTACTCGGAGGGCGTGGCGCGCGGCGTCGACAGCTGGTCCTTTCGCCAGCCGCTCGGCGTGTGCGCCGGCGTCGGGCCGTTCAACTTCCCGGCCATGATCCCGCTGTGGATGGCGCCGATCGCCATCGCCTGCGGCAACACCTTCATCATGAAGCCGTCGGAGAAGGTGCCGTCGCTGTCGCTGCGCCTCGCGGAGCTGTGGACGCAGGCTGGGCTGCCGCCGGGCGTGTTCAACGTCGTGAGCGGCGACAAGGAGGTCGTCGACGCTCTCATCGAGCATCCGGACGTCGCGGCCATCAGCCTGGTCGGCTCCACGCCCGTGGCCGAGGACGTCTATCAGCGCGCGACGCGAGCCGGCAAGCGGGTTCAGGCTCTGGGCGGCGCCAAGAACCACATGATCGTCATGCCGGACGCCGACCTGAGCCACACGGTCGACGCGCTGATGGGCGCCGCCTACGGCTCGGCGGGCGAGCGCTGCATGGCCATCTCGGTGGCGGTCGCCGTCGGCCCCGGAACGGGCGACCGCCTGGTCGATGCGCTCATCCCCAAGGTCAAGGCGCTCAAGATCGGACCCGGCGACCAGCCGGGGTTGGACATGGGGCCCCTGGTCACCAAGCAGCACCTCGAGAAGGTCTCCGGCTACGTGGACCTCGGCGTCAAGGAAGGCGCAAGGCTGCTGGTCGACGGGCGCGGCCTCAAAATCGCCGGATCCGAGAACGGCTTCTTCCTGGGTGGTTGCCTGTTCGACCACGTCACCTCGTCCATGAAGATCTACCAGGAAGAGATCTTCGGCCCGGTGCTCGCCATCGTCCGCGTGCCGACGCTTGACGCCGCCATCCGGTTGGTGAATGCCCACCGCTATGGCAACGGCGGCGCCATCTTCACCAGCAGCGGCGAGGCTGCGGATGAGTTCACCAAGCGCATCCAGATCGGCATGGTGGGCGTGAACGTGCCGATCCCCGTGCCGATGGCGTTCCACAGCTTCGGCGGCTGGAAGGGCTCGCTGTTCGGCGATCACTACATGCACGGTCCGGAGGGGGTCCGATTCTTCACGCGCCTGAAGACCGTCACGTCGCGCTGGCCGCGAGGGGCCAGCGTCGGGGCGAGCTTCGCGATGCCCACGGTGAAATGAATGAAGAAGAGCGAAGCTACGCTTCCGGAGACGTACGAGCAGCTGGAAAAGGCGATCATCAAACAATTCCCCAGCCTGAGCAAACGTCTCCAGCAGATCGCCAGCCACGCTCTCGACAACCCCAGTGAGCTCGCGCTCGACACCATCGCGCAGGTCTCGCAGCGCGCCGGTGTGCAACCCAGCAGCCTCATCCGCTTCGCCCAGGAGTTCGGCTTCTCCGGCTACAGCGACATGCAGCGCGTGTTCCGCACGCGGCTGACCGACGCCATGCCGGACTACAAGGAGCGCCTGCGCTCCCTCAACGGCACCGAGGGCGCTCCGAGCGAAGAGGCCAAGGGCGACGCCAGCGCGCTGCTCGACCAGTTCGTCGAAGCGGACATCGTCGGCCTGCGCCGGCTGCAGCAGCAGAGGCGGATGGGGCCGCTGCTGGACCAAGCCTGCAAGCTGATCACGGACTCCGAGATCGTGTACGTGGTGGCGCACCGCCGCTCCTTCCCGATCGCCTTCTACCTGGCCTACGCCTTCAGCCAGATGAACGTGCGCAACGTGCTGGTGGACGGCGTGGGCGGCATGTTCATGCAGCAGGTCGGCCACGCCACGAATCGCGACGTCATCATCGCCATCAGCTCCAAGGATTATTCGCCGGACGTGGCGCAGGTCGTGCGTGAAGCCAAGCAGCGTGGCGTCAAGATCGTCGCCTTGACCGACAGTCCGCTCAGCCCGCTCGCCGAGCACGCCGACGTGAGCCTGGAGGTACAGCAAGCCTCGGTCGGCATGTTCCGCTCGCTCGCCGTCACCATGACGCTGGCCGTCACGCTCGTCGTCGGCCTCGGCCGCGCCGTGGAGGCCAAGCGCAGCCACGGTAACGGTAAGAAGTCGAAGCGATCGGCCTGAAGGCTTCGCGCACCGCCGGGCGTCAGGCGAGCGGTCGCGGAGGGGTGCGGCGACGCGGGGGCGGCCCGCGGGGCGAGCTGCGACGCGGCAGCCCACCCGCTCCAGCCGCCGGCCGGCGCTGGTCAGCTCACGTGTCTGGATTCGGGATGCGCAGGTCGCGGATGAAGCTGAGCAGCCCGTAATATGAATCGAGGAAGGTGCGCAGCGTGCGACGGGTGGCGCCGAAGCCGTCGAACTCGGCCACCTTCATCCCCTTGGGGTCGTAGGCGCGCCTGAAGTCATCGAGCTGCTCGGAGAGCTCGGTCATGGCTTGCTGCGGAACCGGGTTGTCGATGCGCGGGATGACCGGGATCTTGGAGGCGTTGAACTTGCGCTGCCACTCCGGCGGAATCGTGAGGATGACGTCCCCGCCCACCAGCTCCGACCAGTGGAGGTGATGACGATAGGCGGCGGCGAGCAGGCGCGTGCGGTAACCGGACTGCTTGAACGTCTTGAGCGCGTTCTTGAACACCGCGATGCCGGCCCAATCCAGCGTGCCGGGGGTCGGCACCTTGCCTTGTCGTTCGCACACGACCTTGAGCCAGTCGTCGAGGCGGCCGACCATGATGGTGCAGACCGGGACCATGTTGGCCGTGGAATGTCCGGCTGCCTCACGGCGCTTGAGCCCTCGCTCGACGGCCTCGGCCACGGCGACGGCCTGCGGCGCCGTGAAGCAGACGGTGGCGTTGACGTTGACCCCCTCCGCCGTCACGTCCTCGATGGCCTGGATGCCGGCCACCGTGGCCGGAATTTTCACCTGCAGGTTGGGAGCGAGCGACGCGAAACGGAGCGCCTGGCTCACGAGCGCATGGGGGCTCTTGTGAAACTCCGCGTTGGTCTGGATCGACAACCAGCCCTTCTTGCCCCCCGTCTGCTCGAACACGGGTGTGAGCAGGCTGGCAGCTTTCACGGACATCTCTTCCATCAACTCCCACGCGATGTGCGCCTCCGTCCACGTGGGCTGCGCTTGGATCAGCTCCTCCACGCGCGCCTTCCAGTCGCCGAACTCGGTCCTGAGCACGCTGGCGACGATGGTGGGGTTGCTGGTGGCGCCGACCGCGCCGTGCTCGAGGGCGTACTTGAGCTCGCCGACCGCGCACGAGTCGCTCCAGAAGTCCGTGGGGGTGGTCGAGGCCATCTCGTGCAGGGGGCTGCGGAACCTGGTGGACATGCTGACATTGGAACATATTTTCTAACCAACGGCAATTATCGGAATAAAAATTCCACGGCCGGGATCCCGGCCGCAGCATCGAGGAGAAGGACGGCGCGGTTGAGAAGGTAAAGCAGCCAACACAGGAAACGAACGTCGCTCGGAGAGCGGACGGGGACGGCCGCCGTGAGCCACGAAGCTGGGTGACGGTGCGCCCGCGTGCGTCGATCGAATGTGCGGGTCGTGCGGGGTCGGAGGCGCTGCGCAGGTCGAGCGCACGTACGAAGTTCACCCGAGGCGACCGGGCTTTTGGTACGCTGGCGGAGGACGGCGCCGTCCGTCGGCGCTTCGAGGGGCCACGGCATCATGAACGATGGCGAAGCGAGGAGTGGCAGTACAGCGGAGGTGGAACTGGAGAGGCTCCGCCGGCGCAACGCCGAGCTAGAGCGGCAGCTCGCCGAAAAAGCGCGCGTGGAGACCGCCCTGCGCGACAGTGAGGCGCGCTACCGGGGCATCGTCGAGGACCAGACCGAGCTCATTTGCCGCTTCCGGATGGATGGCACGCTGACCTTCGTCAACGACGTGTACTGCCGGTACTTCGACAAGACGCGGGAGGAGCTGATCGGGCATAGCTTCACGCCGCTCGTCCCCGACGAGGATCAGCGGGTCCTCGATCGCCAGTTCGCGAAGCTCGGCCCCGAGAATCCGATCGTCCACACCGAGCACCGGGTCGTGCGCCCCGACGGGTCGATCCGCTGGCTGCACTGGACCAACCGGGCCCCGCTCGGCGAGGGGGGCGCGAGCGCCGAGTTCCAGGCGGTCGGCGTCGACGTCACCGATCGCCGGCAGGCCGAGGACGAGGTGCGGCGGCTCAACGCCGAGCTCGAGCTGCGCGTGGCGGAGAAGACGATGAAGCTCGAGCAGATGGTCCGCGAGCTGTCGGCCCCGCTCATGCCGGTGGCGGATGAGGTCATCGCGATGCCGCTGATCGGCTTCCTCGACAGCGCCCGCGCCGCGGCGGCGCTCGAGACGCTCCTCCAGGGGGTGATCGCGCACAACGCCACCACGGTGGTGCTGGACATCACCGGCGTGGCCGTGATCGACACCCAGGTAGCCGACGCGATGATCCGGCTGGCCAAGGCGGTGCGGCTCCTCGGCGCGCAGGTGGTGCTCACCGGCATCCAGCCGCGGATCGCGCAGACGCTGGTCGATCTGGGCGTCGGTGTAGGCGGCGTCGTGACGCTGCGGACCCTGAAAGAGGGTATCGCGTTCGCCCTGAAGCGCGGCCCCGCGGGCCCGGGGCGGCAAGCCCGCTAGCAAGGCTCCTCCGCGACGCGGCGGTCCTCGGCTCTGCGCAACCCATGGATTGAAGCAAGGAATCTCCGACCCTCTATCCAGCCTGGCGTCGCGTCGTGTAGCGTGATCGATCATGGCGCAAACGACCGCTCACCTCGATGTGCAATCCGCCACCGACGAGGATGCCCGCGGCGACTCACGGGGGATGGAAGAGGCCGACCCCCGCTACATCAACGACGACATCGCGCCCGTGCGCCTGGATCAGCGCAAATGGGGGATGAAGGACATCGCCGCACTGTGGATATCCATGTGCGCCTGTACTCCCACGTACATGCTCGCTTCGGGCCTGATCGCCGAGGGAATGAGCTGGGCTCAGGCCGAGCTCACGATCCTCCTCGGCAACGTGATCGTGCTCCTGCCCATGATCCTGAACGCGCACGCGGGCACGAAGTACGGCATTCCGTTTCCCGTCTACTGCCGGAGCGCGTTCGGCGTCCGAGGGGCCAACGTGCCGGCGGTGCTCCGGGCCCTCGTGGCGTGCGGCTGGTTCGGAATCGGGACATGGCTCGGCGGGTGGGCCATCTACAAGATCGTCGCCGTCTTCGTGCCGTCGATCGAGCAGATGCCGGCGACGCCGCTCGGCATCAACGCCGCCCAGCTCGCCTGTTTTCTGCTGTTCTGGGGCATCAACGTCTGGATCATCCACCTGGGCATCGAGTCGATCCGGATCCTGCTGAACATCAAGGCGCCCCTCCTGGTCGCCCTCGGCCTGCTCTTGCTCTTCTGGGCGTATGGCCGCGCCGGCGGGTTCGGCCCGATGCTCGAGAGGCCCTCGTCCTTCGCGGCGGGGCAACCCAAGGAAGGCCAGCTCTGGAGCTTCTTCTTCCCTGCGCTCACGGGGATGGTCGGCTTCTGGTCCACGCTGGCGCTCAACATCCCCGACTTCACCCGCTACGCGCGCTCGCAGCGCGATCAGGCCCTCGGGCAGGCCGTCGGGCTGCCGCCCACCATGGCGTTCTTCTCGTTCATCGGCGTCGCCGTCACGTCGGCCACGGTCGTCATCTACGGGGAGACCATCTGGGACCCGGTCGTCCTCATCACCCGCTTCGAGAGCCCCGCCGTCCTGATCGTCTCGCTCGCGGCGCTCAGCATCGCCAACCTGGCGACGAACATCGCCGCGAACGTGGTGAGCCCCGCCAACGATTTTTCGAACCTCTGGCCGTCACGGATCTCCTTCCGCACCGGCGGCCTCATCACCGGGGTGATCGGGATCCTGATGCAGCCCTGGCGGCTCGTCAGCGATCCGACGGGGTACATCTTCACCTGGCTCGTCGGCTACTCCGCGCTGCTCGGCCCCGTCGGCGCGATCCTGATCGCAGAGTACTACGTGATCCGCAGGACCGAGCTCGATCTCGCAGCGCTCTACAAGCGGGAGGGGCCCTATTGGTACACGAGCGGGTGGAACCCCATCGCGATCGTCGCCCTCGTCGCCGGCGTCCTGCCCAATTTGCCCGGCTTCCTCGGCACCATCGGTGTCTTGACCGTCTCCGCCGCATGGATGGACTTCTACCACTACGCGTGGTTCTCGGGTTTCTCGATCTCGTTCGTGGTCTACGTCGCCCTCTCGCTGATGCGCCGCCCGGCCACGCGCGCCGCGGCTTGATCCTCGCCCCCCGCGCAGGCGCGATGCCCATCACGACGTAACCTGCCGGCGAAGGCTGCGCCCCTGACGCGGGGAGCACGCCGCGACATGCGGCTTCCCCACCACGGCGACAGGACGCCCTCGCGACCGAGCCTTCGTGGTGGGTCGGGCCCCTACCGGAGAGGACCTGTAGCACACTGTGGAGCGAGCCATCCACGAGGAGCGCTCGTCCTTGAAAGGTGTCTTCCCAAACAATCGCATCATCTTCTGACTCTGCACCATTGCTCGGCGGCTGAGGTTCGGTGGTATCCTTGAATGTTCCCCTAGCCTCCGAGGTTCCCATGATGAAGCTCCTTCGCCTGTCGCTCCCGGCGCTCGCCCTCGCCGCCTGCGGCGACACCGGCACATCTGTGGACGAATCCCGAGCCGGCGCGAGCGCGCCGAGCGCCCTCGCCCCCGCCCGCCCCTACACCCTCTTCGAGAGCGGCCAGGTCCGCCCTCTCGCCCTCTCGCCCGACGGAACGATGCTCTTCGCCGTCAACACGCCGGATAACCGGCTGGAGATCTTCAGGGTCAGGCGCGGCAGCCTCGAGCACCGCGGCTCGGTCGCCGTCGGCCTGGAGCCCGTCGCGGTCGCGGCCCGCAGCGACGACGAGGTCTGGGTCGTCAACCACCTCTCCGACAGCGTGAGCGTGGTCGACGTCTCGAGACCCAGGAAGCCCCGCGTGGCGCGCACCCTGCTCGTCGGCGACGAGCCTCGCGACATCGTCTTCGCCGGCCCTGGCAAGGACCGCGCCTTCATCACCACCGCGCACCGCGGCCAGAACAGCCCTGTCGACCCGGCGCTCACCACGCCGGGCGTGGGCCGCGCCGACGTCTGGGTCTTCTCCGCGGCGAGCCAGAGCCCCGCGCCGCTCACCATCGTCACCCTGTTCAGCGACACGCCGCGCGCGCTCGCCGCCACGCCCGACGGCGCGCGCGTCTACGCGGCGGCCTTCCACTCGGGCAACCGCACCACGGCGATCGAGACCAACGTGGTGAACCTGGGCCTCGGCCTGCCCCCGCCGACCACCAACGCCGCCGGGGTCGCGCAGCCCTCGGCGCCCCTCATCGTCAAGTTCGACGGCCAGCACTGGGTGGACGAGCTGAATCGAGCCTGGGACGACAAGGTGAACTTCGCGCTGCCCGACAAGGACGTCTTCGTCCTCGACGCCATGGCCGACCCGCCCGCAGAGCTCGCGGGCCCCGCGGGCGCCTTCCAGGGCGTGGGCACGGTCCTCTACAACATGGCCGTCAACCCGGTGAGCGGGCGCGTTTACGTGGCCAACACCGAGGCGTTCAACGAGCAGCGCTTCGAGGGCCCCGGCGTCTTCGCCGGCCACAGCGTGCGCGGCCGCTTCAACCACAACCGCATCACGGTGCTCGATCCGGCGACGGGCGGCGTCGCCCCGCGGCACCTGAACAAGCACATCGACTACAGCGCGTGCTGCGCCCCGGTCCCGAACGCCGAGAGCCGGAAGAGCCTCGCGCTGCCGCAGGGCATGGCCGTCTCGGGGAACGGAAAGAGGCTCTACGTCGCCGCGCTCGGCTCGGACAAGATCGGCGTCTTCTCGACCGCGGCGCTCGAGGCCGACACCTTCGTGCCCAGGCGCGCGAGCCAGATCCCCGTCTCCGGGGGCGGGCCGACCGGCGTGGTGCTCGACGAAGCGCGCAAGCAGCTCTACGCCCTCACTCGGTTCGACAACTCCATCGCGGTCATCGACCTCGACGCCCGGGCCGAGATCGCGCACGTGCCCATGTACAGCCCGGAGCCGGAGAGCGTGGTCCGCGGCCGCCGCTTCCTCTACGACGCCTCGTTCTCGTCGAGCCACGGCGACTCGGCGTGCGCGAGCTGCCATGTGTTCGGCGACGTCGACAGCCTGGCGTGGGACCTCGGCGACCCCGACGCGATGAACACGCCGATGCCCGGGCCCTTCGTGCTCGATCCTGCGCTCTTCGGCCAGCCCGCCGAGTTCGCCGCCCTCAAGGGGCCGATGACGACGCAGAGCCTGCGCGGGATGGCCAACCACGGCCCGATGCACTGGCGGGGGGACCGCACCGGCGGGAACGACGCGCCGAGCGCGCAGCCGGACAGCGGCACCTTCGACGAGGAGGCGGCGTTCAAGAAATTCAACGTCGCCTTCGTCGGCCTGCTCGGGCGCAGCGCGCCCATCCCCGAGGCGGACATGCAGGCGTTCACCGACTTCATGCTCCAGGTGATGTATCCGCCCAACCCGATTCGCCGGCTGGACAACACGCTCACCCCCGACCAGGAGGCGGGTAAGGCCTTCTTCACCGAGCCGGGCGGCGCGTGCAGCACGTGCCACGTGCTCGATCCCGCCGGCAACGCCGAGCACGGGGTTCCGTTCCCGGGCTTCTTCGGGTCCGACGGGCGCTACACGTTCGACTTCATCTTCCAGAGCTTCAAGGTCGCCCAGCTGCGCAATGTCTATCAGAAGGTGGGGATGTTCGGCATGGTGCAGAACCCCCGCTTCAACGATCGAGACGTCGCGTTCCAGGGCGACCAGATCCGCGGGTTCGGCTTCGGCCATGACGGGACGATGGATACGATCTTCCGCTTCCACGATCAGCGCGGCTTCAACGAGGCGCCCGGGGTCGCCGGGTTCCCGCCGGGCGAGGCGGGCGACGTGCTGCGCCGGCAGGTGACCTCGTATCTGCACGCGTTCGAGACGAACCTGGCGCCCGTCGTGGGCCAGCAGGCGACGCTCGCCGGCGCCGGCGACACGGCGGCCGAGCAGCGCGTGGACCTCTTGATCGCGCGCGCCGGCGCGGGCGAGTGCGATCTCGTGGTGAGAGGCCGCGTGCAGGGCGAAGAGGCGGGCTTCCTCTACCAGGGCGACGGCACGTTCCGCCGGAACCGGGCGGGGAGCGCGGCGATCGGCGCGGCGGCGCTGCGCCAGCTCGCAGCCGCGGAGCACGCGCTGACGTACACCTGCGCGCCGCCGGGCTCGGGGGTGCGCATGGCGCTCGACCGCGACGGCGATGGAGCGCTCGACGGCGACGAGGAGGACGCGGAGACCGATCCGGCGGATCCGGCGAGCCATCCCGGAGGCTGAGCCAGGACCCGCCCGCGCGCGCTCACGTCGCGCGCACACGCCCGGGGCGGCCATCGACCCGACGAGCACGTCCAAGACCAGAGCGCCGCAGCCCGCGCTGCCACGGGGCTCGGAGAGGCGTCCGCCTCGATGGCGTGCGGTTTGCAATCTGCCTCAACCGCTCTCGGACTGGCCTCTCCACGGCACCGAAGAGCGCGGGAGCATGAAGAGAAGCAGCATTGGACCGTTCCTGGACCTCACCCTCGCCATGGCCCTCGTCGGCAGCTCCGTCGTGGCCGGCAAGATCATCACCCGCGAGTTCCCGGTATTCCTGGCTTCGGGCCTGCGCTTCGGGCTGGCGATGCCCTTGCTCATTCTCCTGTTGCTCGCCAAGGAGAAGCGCCTGCCGGCCCTGGTGTGGCGCGACTACCGCGTGCTCTTCCTCCAGGCGCTGACGGGGGTGTTCCTGTTCAGCCTCTTCCTCCTGTACGGGCTGCGCTACACGACCTCCTCCGAGAGCGGCATCATCACCAGCACGACACCGGGCGTCACCGCCCTCCTCGCGGCCTTGATCCTCGGCGAGCGGCTCAATCGCTGGAAATGGGCCGGCGTCGGCCTCTGCGTCGCCGGGATCGCCGCTCTCCAGCTCGGCTCCGGCGGAGAGGGCGGCGCGGAGGGCGCCCGCGGCTCGGCTCACCTGTTCGGTACGGTCCTGATCCTGGGAGCGGTCGTGTGCGAGGGCCTGTTCACGATCCTGGGGAAGGTCATGACGGCGAAGCTCAGCCCCCTCGCGGTCTCGACCATGGTGGTCGCCTTCGGCTTCATGCTGTTCTTGCCGCTGGCGGTCTACGAGGCCCGCTCGTTCTCGTTCTCGCAGGCCTCGATGGCTGGCTGGCTGTCGATCGTGCACTACGCGCTGGCCGTCACGGTCCTCGGCTTCGTCCTGTGGTACCGGGGCGTCAGCAAGGTCTCCGCGGCCACGGCGGCGGTCTTCACGGGAGTCCTGCCCGTGAGCGCGCTGATCCTGTCCTATCTCGTGTTGCACGAGGAGCTCCGCGCCG
The DNA here is from genome assembly GCF_051474135.1 of Sorangium sp. So ce385. Taxonomy (NCBI): domain Bacteria; kingdom Pseudomonadati; phylum Myxococcota; order Polyangiales; family Polyangiaceae; genus Sorangium; species Sorangium sp. So ce385. The sequence continues at coordinate 6,749,897 of NZ_CP150337.1, forward strand.
CGCACGGGCTCGGCATCCTGCTGATCTTCGGCGGGATCCTGTGCGCGACCCGGCAGCGCTAGCGCCGAACGCTCCCGCGGTTCCTTTTGCATTTGCCAGAGGCTTCCGTCGTCAACCTAGAGCGGATCTCGGTTGGAACTGAGACACCGTCCTCCGTCTCTCGTCCCCGTCTTCCCTCTTCCCTCTTCCCTCTTCCCTCTTCCCTCTTTCGTGCTCCTCTTCGTGCGCGTGCGCGTGCGCGCTGATTCCGGGAAATCGCGCACGCGCACGCGCACGCGCACGAAGGACGCGCACGGAAGACGGAAGACGAGAGACGAGGGATGAGAGACGAGAGACGAGAGACGAGAGACGAGAGACGAGAGACGAGAGACGAGGGACGAGGGACGAGGGACGATCGGGACGAGAGAGTTTGGTTCTAGCGCGTGCCGTGCTGCTCGGGGCAGCCCCGAGCCCCCTACCCGCGCGTCGCTTCCTTGAGCTCGCGGACGAACCCCTCGACCGCGGCCAGCCGCGCCGGCGCCGGCGTCGCGTCGAGGAGGCGAATGATCGCGCTGCCGACGATGGCGCCGTCGGCGCAGCGCGTGACCTGGCGGACGTGGGCCGGCGTCCCGATGCCGAAGCCGACCGCCACCGGGAGCGCCGTGGCGGCCCGGATGCGGTCGACAAGGGCTTCCATCCCGTCCGCCACGCGGTCGCGCACGCCAGTGACGCCGTTCAAGGGGACGCAGTAGACGAAGCCGCGGCCCTTGGCGCCCAGCGCGCGCAGGCGAGCCGGGCTGGTCGTCGGAGCGGCGATGAAGGCGACGCCGAGGCCGTGGGCACCCAGGACATCGAGCCAGGGGTCGGCGGAGTCGGCCGGCAGATCGGGGACGATGAGGCCGTCGATGCCCGCCTGGACCGCCGTCGCGGCGAGCCTGTCCAGACCGAAGGCGAGGAACGGGTTGCTGTACCCCATCAGCACGATCGGCACCGACACGGAAGCCGCGCGGGCCCGGGTGATCTCGGCGAGCAGCCAGGCGAGGCTCGCGCCATTGGCCAGCGCATCGTGGCTGGACTTCTGGATCACCGGGCCGTCGGCGACCGGATCCGAGAACGGTACGCCGACCTCGATGGCGTCGGCGCCGGCGCGCTGGAGCGCCGCGAGCAGCGGGATGAGCGACTCCCGCGACGGGTGGCCGGCGGTCACGTAGGGAATCAACGCGCGCTCGCCGCAGCGCGACAGCTCCGCGAATCGGGCTTCGAGCTTTCTCATGATCAGGCTCCCTCTCTTTGAATGTGTGCGATCGCCGAGTCGAGGTCCTTGTCGCCGCGGCCGGAGATGTTCACCACCAGGATCGCGTCGCGCCCGAGGCGCGGGGCGAGCTCCAGGGCGTGCGCGACCGCGTGCGAGGACTCGAGCGCCGGGAGGATGCCCTCCATCCGGCAGAGCGTCTGGAACGCTTCGAGAGCGCGCGCGTCGTCGACGGCGACGTACCGGACGCGGCCCGTGTCGCGCAGGAGAGCGTGCTCGGGGCCGACGCCCGGGTAGTCGAGGCCCGGCGCGACGCTGTGGGTCTCGAGGATCTGGCCGTCGTCATTGTGAAGGACATAGGTCTTGGCGCCCTGGAGGACGCCGACCCTGCCGGCGACGAGCGACGCCGCATGCCGCCCGCTCGCGAGGCCCTCGCCGCCCGCCTGGACGCCGATGAGCTGGACCGACGGCTCGTCCAGGAACGGCGCGAAGATGCCGATCGCATTGCTGCCGCCGCCGATGCACGCGACCACGGCATCGGGCAGGCGCCCCTCGCGCTCGAGCACCTGCGCCCGGCACTCGGCGCCGATCACCGTTTGAAAGTGGCGAACGATGGTGGGGAACGGGTGCGGTCCCACCGCGGACCCGAGCAGGTAATGCGTCGAGTCGACGTTGGTGATCCAGTCGCGCAGGGCCTCGTTGCTCGCGTCCTTCAGCGTCTTCGAGCCGGCGTGGACGAACCGGAGATCGGCGCCCAGCATGCGGATTCGCTGGACGTTCATCGCCTGGCGCTCCGCGTCGACGGCCCCCATGTAGACCGTGCACTCGAGCCCGAGCAGGCTCGACGCGGTCGCGAGGGCGACGCCGTGCTGGCCAGCCCCGGTCTCTGCGACGATGCGGCGCTTGCCGAGCCGGACCGCGAGCAGCGCCTGGGCGACGGCGTTGTTGATCTTGTGGGCGCCGGTGTGAGCGAGATCCTCGCGCTTACCGTAGATGCGCGCGCCGCCGAGGGACTCGCTGAGGCGCAGGAGCGGCGTGAGCGGCGTCGGGCGGCCGACGAAGTTCTTGAGGACGTCGCCGAGCGCCCGGTTGAACTCCGCGTCGTCCTTGTAGCGGAGGAAGCCCTGCTCGAGCTCCTCGAGATTGCGCATCAGCGTCTCGGCGACGAAGCGGCCGCCGAACGCGCCGAACACGCCCGGCGCAGGCCCCGAGGAGCCGAGGAGGGACCTGAGCGCCGCGCCGGGATCGGGCGCGCTGACCAGCGCCTCGCCGACGAGGATGCCGTCGAACCCCATGCCGGCGACGGCGGCCACGTCCTCGGCGGTCTTGAGGCCGCTCTCGCTGACCGTGAGCACGTCGGCCGGGATGAGCCGGCGGAGCGCGCGGGACCTGTCGAGGTCGACCGCGAACGTCGACAGATCGCGGTTGTTGATGCCGATGATGCGAGCGCCGGCCTGCACGGCCCGCTCGATCTCGCCGGCGTCGAAGGTCTCGACCAGCGCCTCCATGCCGAGCGAGCGCGCGAGCGCGATCAGCTCGGTGAGGAGCGCCGCGTCGACGCCGCGCGCGATGAGCAGCACGGCGTCGGCGCCGGCGGCGCGGGCCTCGATCACCTGATACGGGTGGACGATGAACTCCTTGTACATCACGGGGACATCCACCCCCGCGTCGTTCGCCACGGCCTCGACGATCTCGGGGCCGCCGCCGAAGAACTCCCGGTCGGCGAGCACGCTGATGGCCCGGGCGCCGTTCGCCCCGTAAGCGCGGGCGATGGCCACCGGGTCGAAGCCCTCGCGGAACACGCCTTTCGAGGGCGACTTCAGCTTGATCTCGGCGATGGCGGACACGCCATCTTTGCGCAGCGCCGCCGCGAAGTTCCGGGGCGGTCGGGCCACCCTGACCCGCTGCTCCAGCGCGGCGCGCGGAACGCGGCGCTCCTTTGCGGCGACCTCGCCGCGCTTGTGTTCGAGGATCGTATCGAGAATCATCGCAGTCCTTCCGCGCTCCGGCGCGTCGCCGAGCGCGCAATGAGGTTGTCCACAAGTGAAGCCAGCGCCCCCGACCGGATGGCGCGGCGGGCGACCTCGACGCCATCGCGCAGGTCGGTCGCGAGGCCGGCGAGGTACAGCGCCGCGGCTGCATTTGCGGCGCAAAAATCATGAAGAGGCCCGCGCTCGCCCCGGCAGAGCGCGCGGAGCAGCGCCGCGTTCTCGGCCGGACCCGCGCCGCGCAGGGTCGCGAGATCGCAGCGGGCGACGCCGAGGTCCTCCGGCGTCACCGTGAACCGGCGCAAGGCGCCGTCGCGCAGCTCGACGATGTCCGTCGGCGCTGCGAGGCTCAGCTCGTCGAGGCCGTCGCGGGCGTGCACGATCAGCGCGCGCTGGACGCCGATCGCCGGGAGGATCTCGAGGTAGAGATCGACGAGGGCCGGCTTGGCCACGCCGAGGACGCGGCGCGCGGGGGCGGCTGGGTTGGCCAGCGGTCCGAGGAGGTTGAGCGCCGTCCGCAGGCCGAGCTCGCGGCGCAGCGGCGCGAGCCCGCGGAGCGCCGGGTGGAAGCGCTGGCTGAAGAGGAACGCAAAGCCGGTCTCGGCGAGCGACCGGTCCACCTCCGCAGGCCCGAGCTCGATATCGATATCCATCGCCTCCAGCAGATCGGCGCTGCCGCAGCGGCTCGAGGCGGCGCGGTTGCCCGCCTTGGCGACGACGGCGCCTGCGGCGGCGGCGATCAGCGCCGCGGCCGTGGAGGCGTTGAAGCTGCCGTGGTGGTCGCCGCCGGTGCCGGCGGTGTCGATGGCATCGGCCCTTTGCGCGACACGGACGGCGCGCGCCATGAGCGCGGCGAAGAAGCCCTCGAGCTCGGCGACCGTCTCGCCCTTGCAGGCGAGCAGCGACAGCCACGCCGCAGCCTGCGCCGGCGTGAAGGCGCCGTCGAGCAGCGCGAGCATGGCGTCGCGCGCCTCGCTCGCGAGGAGGTGCTCGCGGGCGGCCGCGCGCGTCAGGACCTCGACGGGTCTCATGTCAGCGCCCTTCGACCTCGGGCGACGGCTCGCCCGGCAGGAACTTCACGGTGTCCTCGACGGCGAGGCCGAGCTCGCCCCCGGTGAGGGGCGCCGCGGCGGCGACGAGGACGTTGTAATGGTTCGGGAAATGGCAGGCGTCGAAGCCGAGCACCCTGCCGATCACGGTGCCGCCGTGGACCACGAGGTCGCCGCGCTCGATGACGCCGGCGGCGCGCGCCTCGACGAAGCCGAGGAATCCCACCCGGTCGACGCGGTCGCCCGGCCCCGCGGTCGCCTGGTCGGTGGTGACGAGCTCGTGGACCTCGCCGGCGCGCACGCAGCGCGTCGCGTGTCGCTCGAGCACGAAGCCGCGATCGCTCCGCTTGTGCTGGAGGAGCTTCACCACCGTCGTCGGGACGATGCGCTTGCGCGCCTGCGCCGCGCGGGAGAGCCCCTCCGCGGCGTAAGCGTCGTTCACGAGCCGCACGGCGTCGAGGCCGTCCTCGCCGTGGCAGCCGCCCGCCCCGATGGTGGCGACGAAGTCGCGCAGGATCTCCTCGTACTCGTGCCAGAGAGAGCCCTTGAACTCGTCGAAGCCAGCGAGCATGTCGATGGTGATGCTCTCGCCGTTCTTGAGCGAGACCTCGATGTCCTTTCGCTCGCCGCGCGGGTAGGCCCAGTCGAGGCGGACGTGCACCGGGATGCCGCCTTCGCTCACGAGGTCCACGTCGGCTTCACGGTCGATGCCGGCGCCGTCGCGCTCGACGGCGGCGCGGGTGACCTCCATCCGGCCGAGGAACGAGGCGAGCGTGTCGAAGACGTTCGGGCCGTTGTCCGCGAGGCAGCCGCCGCCGCAGCGGCGCGAGTCGAGGTACCAGCGGTCATCGCCCGCGTGCTCCTCGATCTTCTCGAGGTATCGGGCGGTGACCGAGGCGATGCGCGACCGGTCGGCGAGCTGCGGCAGCGCGCGCACGACGTTGACGTTGTAGCGGCGGTGGAACGCCGTGAACAACGTCCGGCCGGCGGCGCGCGCCTGGCCGACGAGGCGCTCGGCGTCCGCGCGGCGGATGGTCAGGGGCTTCTCGCAACAGACATGCTTGTCGGCCGCCAGCGCGTCGCGGCAGATGGCGTAATGCTCGTCGTTGGGGACGTTGATGATGACCGCGTCGATGTCGTCGCGGGCCAGGAGCTCCCGGTAATCGAGCGTCGCGTCGATGCCGCGCGCCTCGAAGGGCGCGACGCGCTCCTTCCGCAAGTCGCACACGGCGACGAGCCTCGCCCCGTCCACGCGCGGAAAGCCCGCGACATAGAACTTCGAGATGACTCCCATACCAATCATACCGATACGAACGGTCACGCTGCATCTCCTTCTTCGACAAGGGTCTCGAGGGGCTTGATCCCCAGCTCGCGGGCCAGCCCGCCGAGCGCCGCGAGCAGGTCGGAGTCCACGCTCACCGCGTCGACGCGCAGGTCGCGGCGGCGCTCGTGCTCCAGATATCCAGGGTAAGTGACGCGCCGGCCCGGCCCGTTGGCCGGGCACTCGACGACGCCAGAGAGGATCCGGTCCATTCGCCGCTGGAACTCCGACAGCTCACCGAAGCGGCGGATGTCCAGGGCGAGGAAGAAGTGGCCGACGTCGCGATCGTCGCGGGAGCGGGCCTCGCCCGAGGGGCCGAAGAGGTCTGGATCCGGGCCGGCCGCGGCGCCGGCGAGGGCGCCGCAAAGGATGTCCACCCAGAGGGCCAGGCCCAGACCCTTCCACCCGCCGGTCTCGGGCTGGCCGCCGAGCAGCTGCAGGTGCCCCGTCCCGGCGTCGTACGAGGCCGGATCGGTGACCGGAGCGCCGTGCTCGTCGACGAGCCAGCCTTCGGGGATGCGCTCGCCCAGGCGGGCCGCGGCGCGGACCCTGCCGGTCGAGACGACGGTCGTGCTCATATCCAGGACGAAGGCCGGCATCTCCCCGCCGGGGGCGGCGAGGCAGATCGGGTTGGTCCCGACGATCTTCACCCCGCCATGCGGCGGGCGAGCGATCGTCTGGGAGCCGAGGTTCGACATGGCGATACCGACCATGCCGCGCTCGAGGGCGAGCTCGGCGTAGTAGCCGGCCGGGCCGAAATGGGAGCTGCGGCGCACGGCGACGGCGCCGACGCCGGACGCCGCCGCCTTGTCCATCGCGAGGCGCATCGCCTTGACGCCGGTCACGAGGCCGAGGCCGTCCTGACCGTCGATGAGCGCCGTGGCGCCCTCGTCCTTGAGGATGCGTGGCTCGGCGTCGCCGCGGATGCGGCCGCTCCTCAGCTTGGCCACGTAGATGCGGCCGAGATTGGCGATGCCGTGGGTATCGAAGCCCTTTCTGTCCGCGTAGACGAGCGGCTCGGCCGCGATGCGGGCGTGCGCCGGCGCGAGGCCGGCCCGGGTCAGGGCGTCGGCCGCGAAGCGCCGCAGCTCATGGAGAGAGATGTTCATTTTGCTCATATCGATTCCTCGTCAAGGGGCGCGGCACCGCTTCGACAGTGGTCGCCGAAGGCCAGGACGATGGCCTCGACCTCGCGGGCGAACCGCTCGAGGTCGGCCACGGCGATGAACTCGCCGTCGGCGTGCGCTCGGTTGTGCTCCAGGCTGCAAGGGCCGTAGACGACCGTGTAGCGGTCGGAGCATTGCGCCCACATGGCGTCGCAGGTGAACGCGCGATGCGCGAGCGCGGGCGGCGTCCGGCCGACGCCGGCGGCCCCGAGGACGCGCGTCATGGCCTCATCGCGGTTGTCGAGCGTCGGGAGGCGGCGCTTGAGCCATTCGAGGCGCGTCACGGCGCGCGCGGCCGAGGCCGTCGCGCCGAGGACCTCGGAGCCGGCGAAATCGGTCGCGAGGCCCTGGAGCGCCTCGGCGAAGCGGATCTCGGTCGCCTCCTCGATCGCCGCGGCCTGGGCCATCGTGGAGTACGCGAAGTTGACGAGCAGCGCCCCCTCGCCGTAAACCCGGTTATGCATCCTGCCGGTGTGGATGCCGGCGACACAGGTCTTGCCCCCGATGCGACGCACGTCCGCGACCAGATCGCGGGCGAACCGCATGGCGACGGCGGCGAGGATGACCGTGGCGTTCTGGCCTGCATGGGGCGCGTCGTCGGTCGAGCCGACCCCCTCGACCGAGACGCGGGCCGTCATCGACGTGGTCGAACGGTCGAAGAAGTAGCCCTCGCTCGGTTCGGCGAAGATGTTCAATCGGCCGACGTAGCCGAGGTCCACGAGGGCCTTCGTCCCGTAGACGCCCATGGCGCCGCCTTCCTCGCCGGAGACCGACTGGACGAGCACCTGGATCTCGTCCGCGAGCCGGGGATCCCGGCGCATGGCCGCCTCGATGCCGGCGAGCACCGCGACGCCGGGGCCCTTCATGTCGACGGCGCCGCGGCCGGTGACGATCCCGTCCTCGCACGCGACGGGGACGTGCCCTGCGACCGTGTCCATGTGGAGGTTGAACATCACGGTGCGAGCCGCCGGACGGGCCCCGCCGGCGCGGAGGACCAGGTTCGGCTGCGACGAGAGGAACGCGCCGCCCATCCTCGCGGCCACCTCACGCACGGAGACAGGGACGTGGGCGCCGCTCAGGAGCGCGGCGCACGGAGCCTCCAGGTAAGCTTCGGTGAAGCCGCGGGAAACCGCGAAGTCGCTGAAGGCCCGCTGAGCGTCCGGGATGGCGCTCGGAACGCCGGTCTCCATGGGGCTGACGGTATCGATGGCGAGCAAGCCGAGGAGGTGCTCCAGGTGCTCGGGGGTGAAACGGGTCTGCGGATCGTTCATCGGGTCCTCCCTGCCCGCCAGACCGCCCGGGCGATGCGCTCGAAGCGGCCGCCGAACTCGACGAAGCTCTCTCGCAGCGTGGCTGTGTCGGCGGTCCTGCCGAGGTGAGGGATGTGGGCCAGGTGCGGCTCGATGGCGATGGCGCCGGCGTAGCCCGCCGCCTGGAGCATCGAGAGGCACTCGGCGACCTGGGCTTCACCTTCGCCCGGCCAGGTGAACTGGGCGGCTCCGTCGGCGTCCCAGACGACATCCTTGACGTGGACGTGGCGCACGTGCGGGAGAACGCGACCGAGGAACGCGACGGGGTCCTGATCCGCGACGCGCACGTTGCCGACGTCGAACAGGAGCCCCAGATGGGGGCTCTCTATCTCGCGCAGCATCGCGAGGGTTTGCTCCACGCCCTGGGAGGCCCAGCCCGAGCAGTTCTCGTGGAGGAGCGTGACGTCGAGCGCCGCGGCGAGCTCGACGAGCTCGGCGACCCGGCGCATCGCCTCGCGGCGCCAGCCGGCGCCATCGAGCCCCTGGTTCGGATAGGACATGATGCGGATGAACCTGCAGCCGAGCGCGTGGGCGCGGTCGGCGAGGATCCTGAGCTCTCTCAGGTCGCGGCCGAAGGGCCCGGAGACCGGGCGCGCCCAGCCGCCAATCCGGCTCGCCAGGGCCACGACCTTCATCCCGTCCTCCGTGATGCGCCGCGCGGCGGCCGCGAAGCGCGCGGGGTCGAGGTCGGCGACGGCGACGCCGTCCAGGGTGCGGAGCTCGATGCCCGGATAGCCGAGGCGGCGCAGCGCCTCCAGCTGGCCGTCGAGGTCCGGAGAGGCCTCATCGCCCACGCCGGCGAGGAGCACAGGGGGCGCCTCACGCATGGAAGCTCCTGACCGCAGAGACGACGTAATCCACTTCCGCGTCCGTCATCTCCGCATAGAGGGGCAGCGACAGCGCCTCGCGCGAGAGCGTCTCGGCCCCGGGGAAGTCGCCTGCCACGTGCCCGAGGTGGGCAAAGCACGGCTGCAGGTGCAGGGGCACCGTGTAATAGAGCTGGGTCTCGACGCCGCGCTCGAAGAGGTGGGCGCGGAGCGCGTCACGGCGCTCGGCGCGGATCACGTAGGTATAGAACACGCGCTCGCCCGGCGCGGACGCGAGCGGCCTGATCGCGGCGCCGAGCTTGCCGAGCTCGGCGTCGTAGTGCTCGCCGATGGCGCGGCGGCGCGCGTGCAGCGCGGGGAGCCGAGCGAGCTTCGCGGTGAGGTAGGCGGCCACGATCTCATCCATCCGGTGGTTCCACCCCAGGTGGTGATGCAAGAAGCGTGTGACGCCGTCCTGGCCGTGATTGCGCAGCCGCCGGCACATGTCGCCGAGCGCGGCGTCGTTGGAGACGATCATCCCCGCGTCGCCGATGCCGCCGAGGGGCTTCGCGGGAAAGAAGGAATAGACGCCGACGTCGCCCGCGAGCCCCGCGGGGACACCCGCGGTCGTCGCGCCGAGCGCGACGGCGCTGTCCTCCAGGACGCGGAGGCCCAGCGCCCTCGCGGCGGCCTGGACCTCGGCCATCGCGGCGAGCGAGGAGAAGAGGTGGGCGGCGATGACGACCTTCGATTCCGGCGTGCACCGGCGCGCGAGCTCGTCGGCGGCGATGGTTCCGGTATCGGGGTTCACGTCGACGAAGACCGGCCGGGCACGCAGGAGGGCCGGGGCGCTCGCCGTCGAGATGAACGAGAAGGCGGGCGTCAGCACGTCGACGCCCGGGCCGACGCCGAGCGACGCCAGCGCGATGAGCATCGCGTCCGTGCCATTGGAGACGGCGACGGCGTGGGCGGCGCCGGTCTGGGCCTTGATGGCGTCCTCGAGCTCGGAGACGCGCTGTTTCAGGATGAACGCGCCCGAGGCGCCCACCTCGGCCACGAGCTGCTTGACGAGCGCCGCGTCGGCGCCGAAGCGCCTCGCATAATCGAAGTACGCGACCCTCATCGCGCGCCTCCGCGCTGGAAGAAATCGGCGATGGCGCCGCAGACGCGCTCGACCTGTCCAGCCGTCATGTCCGGGTACATCGGGAGGCCGAGCGTGCGGGTGCAGGCGCGCTCCGCGACGGGCATGTCGCCGCGCACGTAGCCGAGTCCCCGAAAACAAGGCTGCAGGTGCAGCGGCACAGGGTAGTAGGTCTCGGTCCCGATCCCCTCGTCGGCGAGGTGACGGGCGAGCGCGTCGCGCTGCTCGCACTCGATCAGATAGACATAGTAGACAGGGCCCGCGCCCTCGGGGCGGCGCTGGATGCGCGGCGTCGAGACGCTGGGCGAGAGGCCGGCGAGGCCGCGATCGTACAGGGCGGCGAGCTCGGCGCGCCTGGCGATGTCCTGGGGCAAGCGCCCGAGGCGCGCCAGCAGGATCGCCGCCTGGAGGCTGTCCATCCGGCTGTTGAAGCCGAGGCGGCGATAGACCTGGGGCTCGCCCTCCCTCTGGCCGTGATTGCGGAGCATGCGCGCGGCCTCGGCGATCCGGTCATCGTTCGTGAGGACCATGCCGGCGTCGCCGAACGCCCCCAGCGTCTTGGTCGGGAAGAACGAGAGGACCCCGGCGTCGCCGATGAGGCCGGCGTGCTTGCCGCCGAGCCACATCCCGATGCCCTCCGCGCTGTCCTCGAGGACGAACAGGCCGTGGTGGCGGGCGACGTCGACGATGGCGGGCATATCGGCCATCTGCGTGAACAGGTGGACCGGCATGACGGCCTTGGTGTGCCGCGTGACGACCGCTGACATCTGGGTTGGATCCATCGCGTACGTGACCGGATCGATATCGACGAAGACCGGCTTGGCCCCCGCGTGCGCGATGGAGGACGCGGACGCGAAGAAGCTGAACGAAGGGACGATGACCTCGTCGCCGGGCCCGACGCCCGCGGCCATGAGCATGATGGTGAGCGCGTCGGTGGCGTTGCCGCAGGCGATCGTGTGGCGCGCCTCCGTGAAGAGGGCGAGGCGTCGCTCGAGGCGACGGACGAGCGGGCCGTCGGTGAACGACCCGCCGGCGAAGAGCTCGTCGATCAAGGCGTCGATGTCGCCGCGCTGCCGCTCGAGCGACGCAGCGCACGTGTAAAACGGGATAGCTGATGTCATGTACGACTCCGATGCTTGAAGCTCCGCGTCGCGGCGGGCGGCGGCATGAGCGCCCCGGCGGCGCCGGACGAGAGCTCGGCGGCGAGATCCGAGCAGGCGGCAGGCGCGCCCGCGCGCCCTCGCGACCTCCCCGCGCCGCGCAGGACGGCGTCCGGCACGCCGGCCGGATGGAGGAGGCCGCTCAGGACCTTGGCGCGGGCGATGACGTCCACCACCGCCGTGTTGAACTCCACGCTGCTCAGCGGCTCGGGCCCCTGGGCGGCGAAGTGACGATAGTATTCGATGAAGCAGGTGCTCAGGGGGTCGTCCTCGTACACGTCCGTCGCGACGAGGCGGCCGTCGCCGCCGAAGACCTTGACCCAAGCGTGGTTGTCGTCGGCGCCGGTCTGGTAATATCCAATGACCGTCCCGCGCTCGAGCTCGAGGATGACGTCGCGCTTGCGCATCGGACACCCGAGGTCGGAGTGGCAGACCGCGGCCACGCGATTGCCGTGCATCGTGGCGATGGTCGCGCCGCCCATGTGAGGCACCGTGCCCGAGGCGGCGGAGAGATCGGTGCACTCGGCGTGGAGGACCGCGGCCTCGGTGCCGCCGAGGGCGAGCGCCAGCGCGATCTGGTGGGGCATCTCGACGTCGAAGGCCGTCTGGTGGCTGCTGTTCGCCAGCGTGCGGTTGATGCGCGGCTTGCTGCTCTCGATGACCATCCGCTCGAGCGCGCCGAGCTCGCCGCCGTCGATGATCGCCTTGAGGCGCGCCGTCACCGGGCTCGAGAGCCAGTTGCTGACGACGGCGACGTCGAGGCCGGCCTCCCGCTCGAGGGTGAGGATCTCGCGCGCGTCGGAGACATGGATGGTGAACGGCTTCTCCACGACGAAGCGGCGATACCCGGCGGCGACGGCCGCGACGAACACCGGGTAGTGCTCCGACGGCCCCGTGCAGATGTGGACCACCGTGCGCCGCGGGTCGAAGGCCCCGCGCGCGTCGGCGATCGAGGGATAGGCCGGGAGGCCGGCCGCGCCCTGGAGCGCGCCGCCCGAGGCGACGAGCGGATCGACGACGCCGATGCGCTCATCGAACAGCCCTCGCCCCTCCGGCCTGCGTCGCGCCTTGCGCAGGCAGGTCAGGTGCAGATCTCGACCTGCCTTTCCGAATCCAACAATCAGCTGCTGAAACATATTTCGCTCCTGGTCGTGCGCGCTCATGCGTTCAGCGAACACGACAGCTCGCGCGTGATCACGTCGGCGAGCTCGTTGACGTACGCCTCGAGCCGAGGCCGCTCCACGCCTTCGGCCATGATGCGGACGACCGGCTCGGTCCCGGACGCGCGGACCACCATGCGCCCGGCGGCGCCGAGCTCTCGCTCCACCCTGCGGACGACCGCGGCGATCGTCGGATTGCTGCTCAACCTGTTCCTGTCGGCGACCATCACATCGGCGCGGACCTGCGGGAGCCTCTCGAACGGTCGGGTCAGCTCGCTGAGCCGACGGCCCGTCCGCCTCACGACGTCGAGCAGCAAGAGCCCCGCCAAGATCCCGTCCCCGGTCGTCGCGTGGTCCAGCCAGACGATGTGCCCTGACGGCTCGCCGCCCAGGTTGTAGCCGCCGCGCCGCATCTCCGCGATGACGTGGCGGTCCCCGACCTCGGTCCGCTTCGTCGCGACGCCGAGCCTCCCGGCCGCCTGCGCGAGCCCCGCGTTGCTCAGCACCGTCGTTACGATCGTGTCGTTGGCCAGCCGGCGCTCTCGCTTCGCGGCCGACGCGCAGACATACAGGATCTCATCACCGTCGACCGTCGCCCCGCGCTCGTCGACGGCCACCAGCCGGTCCGCGTCGCCGTCGAAGGACAGCCCCAGCTGCGCGCCGCGCCGCAAGACCTCTTCTCGCAGCGCCTCGACGTGCAGCGAGCCACACGCATCATTGATGTTCAACCCGTTGGGCGCAACCCCGATCGCCACCACGTCCGCGCCGAGCTCCCGGAAGACGCGGGGGGCGAGCTCATACGCGCCCCCGTTGGCGCAATCGAGCACGATCCGCGCCCCGTCGAAGCGCGCCGGCACGGCCGCCTTCAGGTGGCGCAGGTACGCCTCCGTCGCCTGTACGTCGACCGACATCGCGCGGAGCTGTCCGCCGACCGGGCGCGGCAGCCTGTCCTCCGGCGCGTCGAGCAGCTGCTCGATCGCCTGTTCCACGCGGTCCGGCAGCTTGAAGCCGTCCGCGCCGAAGAATTTGAAGCCGTTGTCCTCGGCTGGATTGTGCGAGGCCGAGATCATGATCCCTGCCGTCGCGCCGAAGTGCCTGGTGAGGTACGCGACGACCGGCGTCGTCACGACGCCGAGATGGATGACGGAAGCACCGATAGACGAGAGCCCAGCGACGATCGCCGCCTCCAGCATCGGGCTGGAGACGCGCGTGTCGCGCCCGACGACGAAGGTCGCGCCGCTCGCCTCGCCCGCCAGCGCGTGGCCGCCGCAGCGACCGAGCCGGAAGGCGAGCTCCGGCGTCAATTCCAGGTTTGCGATACCGCGAATGCCGTCGGTGCCGAAGTATTTCCCCATAGAGTTCCACCTCTCCTCGAGGCCTCCGCGCTCGCGGCGAGCTCGCCCGTCAGCGCGCGCGCCGCTCGGGCGAGCTTGCTCGGCGCGCGCCCGATTCCCCTGCTGGATCCCTCATCCTGCGTAGGGGCGCTGGCCTCTTGCCCCTGCCTTCAGCAACGGCCGTGCCGTCCGCTGATGTCGAGGGCGCTCGTCGCGAGCCGAGCCGGATCCGAGAGCCAACGCGCTCGTATTCCACGCGAGCGCTCGAGGAGGAGCGCCTGGCGCCGAGCAACGGTTGGCGTGGTCGCGCAAGACCGCCTTGCGCGGCGTCCGCGGTCATGTCCGCCTGTCCGGCGCGCGGCCAGGTCCAGGCGCGGTCCTCGCCGGAACGCGCGGGATGGCATGACGGCTGCACGCGCCCTCGGACGAACAGCGGTCCATCGCTTCACGGGGGTGTCCTGTGGGGCGCTGAGGCGCCTCCTCGTCATCGGGTACAAACCATGTGTGGAATCGTTGGCTACGTGGGTTATCGCGACGCAAAGGAAGTGCTCCTCGACAAGCTCGCCCGGATCGAGTATCGCGGCCATGACGGCGCGGGCCTCGCGATTCGCACGGTGACGGGCATCGAGGTCTACAAGAAGGCCGGGCCGCTCGCCGGCCTCGCGGGAGAGCTGAAGCTGCGCTCGGTCCGCGGGATGCTCGGCCTCGGTCACACCCGGTGGGCGACGCACGGCGCGCCCGACGACCGCAACGCTCACCCTCACGCCAATGAGGATGGGACCATCGTCGTCAGCCATAACGGGATCATCGAGAATTACCGCCCGCTCAAGGAGCGGCTCGCTGCCCAGGGCTACGCGTTCCGATCCGAGACCGACACCGAGGTCCTCGCCCACCTCATCGAGGAGAAGTACCGGGGAGATCTCGCGGGCGCCGTCCGCGCGGCCCTCGCGGAGGTGCGCGGCGCGTACGCCGTCGTCGTCGCGCACGCCGAGCACGAGGAGATCGTCGCGGCCCGCAGCGTCAGCCCCCTCGTGATCGGCGTCGGCGACGGCGAGATGTTCATCGCGTCGGACGTGCTGGCGCTGCTCCCTTACACCCGCCGCGTGGTGTTCCTGCAGGACGGTGATCTGGTCGTCCTGCGAAGCCAGAGCTACGACGTCACCGATCTCGAGGGAAGGCCGCGCGCGCGCCCCCCCACCCTCGTCGACTGGAGCGCCGAGGCCGCCGACAAGGGCGACTACGATACGTTCATGCTCAAGGAGATCCACGAGCAGCCCCGGGTCCTCGCGCAGACCATCGCGGGCGGTCTGCCCCGCGGCGCCGCAGAGGCGCGGCTCGATCTGCGCCTCGACCCTTCCTCGATCGATCGCGTCCAGATCATCGGATGCGGCACCGCGTACCATGCTGGCCTCGTCGGTGAGCACCTCATCGAGCGGCTCGCCCGGGTGCAGGTGGAGGTCGACATCGCGAGCGAGTATCGGTATCGCCAGCCGATCGTCGACGAGCGGACGCTGGTGATCGCCATCAGCCAATCCGGCGAGACCATGGATACCCTCGAGGCCCTCCGCGAGGCGAAGCGGCTCGGCGCGAGGACGCTCGGCATCGTCAACGTCCAGGGGAGCAGCATGACCCGCGAGGCGCACGAGGTCCTCTACGTCCACGCCGGGCCGGAGATCGGCGTCGCCAGCACCAAGGCGTACACCGCCCAGCTCAGCGCGCTGCTCCTGTTCGCCCTCTGGCTCGGTCGGGCGCGTGGGGCCCTGAGCCCCGCGCGCGCGGCCGAGCTCTCCGCCGAGCTCCGCGACCTGCCGCGCGTCGTCGACGAGGCGCTCGACGCGGCGCGCGTCGCGGAGATCGAGCGGATCGCCGCCAAGTACAGGGACGCCCGCGGCTGGCTGTTCCTGGGGCGCGGCGTGAACGCCCCGAGCGCGTTCGAAGGCGCCCTCAAGCTGAAGGAGCTGAGCTACGTGTATGCCGAAGCGCACGCCGCCGGGGAGATGAAGCACGGCCCGATCTCCATCATCGACGACGGCCTCCCCGTGGTCGTCATCGCGACCGAGTGCGCCCTCCTCGACAAGGTCCTCAGCAACATCCAGGAGGTCAGGGCGCGCTCCGGGAAGGTCATCGCCCTCGTCAGCGATGGTGACACGGAGGCCGCCCGCCACGCGGACGACCTGATCCGGCTCCCTCGCACGGACGAGCTGCTGAGCCCCGTGGTGAACGCCGTGGCCCTGCAGCTCCTCGCATACCACGTCGCGTCCCTCCTCGGGAGGGACGTCGACAAGCCTCGCAACCTCGCCAAGAGCGTCACGGTCGAGTGAGGCGACAACCCCAACCTGGCCGCGCCCGCGAGGCGAGGCGATCGCGCCAAAGGGCAGCTCCGCGCCGCGCGCGGGCCAGCATCGAGCAAACCAAGCACAGAGACCGAGAGATGGAAAGACTCCTCAGGAAGATCGAGCGCCGCGAGGCAAACGTTGTTGTGGTGGGCGTGGGCTACGTCGGCTTGCCGCTCGCGGTCGAGCTCGCCAGGGCGGGCTTCGCCGTGACGGGCTATGACAAGGACCCCGAAAAGGTGCGACGGCTCGGCCGCGGCGAATCGTACATCGACGACATCGGCTCCGCGGAGCTCGCGCCGCTCATCGACGCCGGAAAGCTCAAGGCGTCCGCCGATCTGGGCGTCCTGGGCGCCGCGGACGCCGTCGTCGTCTGCGTGCCGACGCCGCTGAGCAAGAACAAGGATCCGGACATGAGCTTCGTCACCCAGGCGATGGAGGAGATCGCGGAGCGGCAGCACGCCGAGATGCTCATCGTGCTGGAGTCGACGACCTACCCGGGCACGACGCGCGAGGTGCTCGCGCCCACGCTGACGCGCGGGATCTACGAGCTCGGCAAGGACGTGTTCGTCGCCTTCAGCCCCGAGCGCGTGGATCCGGGCAACGCGCAGTGGAAGACGCGCAACACGCCCAAGGTCATCGGCGGAATGACGCCGGCGTGCCTCGCCGTGGGGAGGGCCCTGTATGGGGCGATCATCGATACGCTCGTGCCGGTCGGCAGCACCGACACGGCCGAGATGGTCAAGCTCTTCGAAAACACGTTCCGCGCCGTGAACATCGGCCTCGTGAACGAGGTCGCGCTGATGTCGCGGCGGCTCGGCGTCGACGTGTGGGAGGTGATCCGGGCGGCGGCGACAAAGCCCTTCGGCTTCATGCCCTTCTATCCGGGGCCGGGGCTCGGGGGGCACTGCATTCCCATCGATCCGCTCTACCTGTCCTGGCGCATGCGCGGCCTCAAGTACCAGGCGCGGTTCATCGACGTCGCGGACAGCATCAACAGCGCGATGCCGGGCGAGGTCGTCTCCCTGGTGCAGGAGTCGCTGAACCGGCACAAGGTGCCGGCGAACGGCGCAAGGGTGCTCGTCTCGGGCGTGGCCTACAAGAAGGACGTCGCCGATTACCGCGAGTCGCCGGCGATCGACGTGATCCACGGCCTGCGCAGCCTGGGGGCCGAGGTCGACTACGCCGATCGGCACGTGCCCGAGGTCCGCGAGCACGGGCTGGAGCTGAGGAGCGTGTGCCCGAGCGTCGACTACGGGCGCTATGACGCGGTGGTGGTCGTCACCGACCACTCTGACACCGACTATGCCCGGATGCTCTCGGAGTCGAAGCTCATCGTCGACACGCGCGACGCGCTGCGGACGCTGGACGGCGACAAGTCCAAGGTGGTGCGCCTGTAAGCCGGGGCGAGCCCCAGCGGGTCTCCCAGGAGGTCGACGAGCAGCCCTCCCCGTGAGCTCAGCGCCGCCGCTCCCTCGGCGCGGGGCCCTGCATGCAGTGAACCAGGGCGTCGCGCAGGTTCGCGAGGGTGTTGATCCTCGAGAGATCCACGCCGAGCGACACGATGGTCTGCGCCACCTCGGGCCGGATGCCCACCACGATCCCGCGCACCCCGAGGAGCTCGACGGCGCGGACGAGCCTCACGATGTGATCGCCCGTGCGGTGGTCGATCCCGTCGGCGCCGGTCAGGTCGATGATGGCAGAGCGGCAGCGGGTGCGCATGATCGCCTGGAGCAGCACCTCCATCATCTGCTCGGCGCGGCGCTCGTCGACGGACCCGAACACCGGCATGGTGATCACGCCCTCCCAGACCTCGATGATCGGCGTCGAGAGCTGGCGGATGGCCTCCTGCTGCCGCTCGATGATGTCGAGCTTGTCCAGGAGCACCGCCTCCGCCCGCTTGCGCGCGGTGATGTCGCTGAGCGAGCCCGCCATGCGCGTCGCCCTCCCCTGCTCGTCCCAGAGCGCCTGCCCGCGCGAGCAGAGCCAGCGGAGCTCGCCCGCGGCGGTGCGGCGCCGGAACTCCACGTCGTACGGCGCGCGCCGCTCCAGGTGGCCGCGGAGCGCGGCCTCGACCCGGTCCCTGTCCTCCGCGTCGACGAGGCCCAGGAAGGACTCGATGGAATCGCCGAGCTCGCCGTCCCGACAGCCGAGGATGTCCTTGAAACGATCGGAGTAATAGGCGCCCCCGGCCGCCAGGTTCCAGTCCCAGAGCCCGTCGCGCGCGCCCAGCACGGCCAGGGCGAACCGCTCCTCGCTCTCCTTGAGGGCGATCTCGGCGCGCCGGCGCTCCGCCCGCTCCGCCACGTCACGCAGCGAGCGCTCGATCGCGGGGGCCAGGCGCCTGAGCTCGCTCTTCAAGACGTAATCGTCCGCGCCGGCTCGCATCACCTCGGCGACGATCGTCTCTCCGATGCTGCCCGAGACGATGATGAAGGGCAGATCCAGCCCGCGTTCCTTGATCATGCGGAGCGCCGCCAGCGAGTCGAACCGGGGCATGCTGTGATCGCAGAGCACGACGTCGTACGCCTGCCGCGAGAGCGCCTCGGTCATCCCCTCGGGCGTGTGCACCCGCTCGTGCGACGTGTCGTAGCTCCCCCGCTTGAGCTCGCGCAGGATCAGCCGCGCGTCTTGCTCGGAGTCCTCGACCAGGAGGACGCGCAGCGGCGTGCCCATCTAGGACGCGCTCCCCGGCCGCGCGACCGCGTCCCTCCGAGGGGGGTCGTGGCCCGCGCGAGCTGCCCGCGCGGCGCCGCGCGCGTTGTCATCGACGAGGGGGTTCGTTCCGTGGTCCATGGCGATCCTCGCGAACAGATGAGATCCCGGCCTAGAGCGTGAAATAAAACGTCGCTCCCTGGTCGACGGCGCCCTCGGCCCAGATGCGGCCTCCATGGCGCTCGACGATGCGATGTACGGTCGCGAGGCCGACGCCGGTCCCCGCGAACTCCTCCTCGGTGTGCAGGCGCTGGAACGCGCCGAACAGCTTCGCGGCGTACCTCATGTCGAACCCGGCCCCGTTGTCGCGCACGAAATACGTCGCGCGGCGGCCCCGCTGCTCCTCCTGCGCGCCCGCCATCTGCCCGAGCTCGATCCGCGCGTCCGCCCGCTTGCTCGTGAACTTCCACGCGTTGCCGAGCAGGTTCTCCAGCACGATCCTGAGCAGCTGAGGGTCGCCGTCCGCCGCCACCCCCTCCGCGACGACGCACGCCACGGCGCGATCCGGCTCCGGCCGCTGCAGCGCGGCGAGCACCTCGCGCGCGAGCGCGCTCATGTCGACGCGCTCGCGCTGCATCTCGGCGCGCGTCACGCGCGACAGCCTGAGCATGTCATCGATGAGCTCCGACATTCGCTGGCTCCCCCGCCGCACCTCCGAGAGCAAGTCGCGTGCCTCCTCGTCGAGCTTGTCGCCGTAATCCTCGATCAGCGCGAGGCTGAACCCGTCGATGACCCGGAGCGGCGCGCGCAGGTCGTGAGAGACGGAGTGGCTGAACGCCTCCAGCTCCTTGTTGGCCACCCGCAGCTGCGCCGTCCGCTGCTGGATCCGGAGCTCCAGCTCGCTGTTGAGCTCCCGGAGCGCCTCCTCCGCCCGCCGCCGCTCGGCGTTCTCCCTCGACAGCTCCGCGTAGAGCCGCGCGTTCTCCAGCGAGCTCGCGGCCTGTGACGCCAGGAGATCCAGCGTCAGCGCCCGCTCCGGCGTGAACGCGCCGGCGGTCAGGTTGTTCTCCAGGTAAAGGAGACCCACGAGCGTGGCCTGCCGCAGCAGCGGGATGCACAGCACCGACTTCGGCCGGTTCAGCCGCACGTACTCGTCGTCGGCGAACCGCGGCTCGCCCGCCGCATAGTCGAGCACGACGCGCTCTCTCGCCCTCCGGACGTGCCCGAGCAGGGTCATGGGCGCGGCCGACGAGGGCAGCGGCGCCGCGGGGTTGCAGACGCTCACCGCCGCGCCGGCGGCGGACGCCTCCGCCTCGAGGAGCAGCGCCCCCGCCTGATCCCGGAGCAGATACCCCTTCTCGGCCCCGGCGTTCTCGATCGTGATCCTCATGAGCTTCTGGAGCAGCCGCTCCAGATCGATCTCGTCGGAGAGCGCCTGGGACGCCTTGATGACCGCCATCAGATCGATCGCCGACGGCCCCGCCGGCAGCCCGAGCCGGTCCGGCGCCGAGGGCGGGCGCGCGGCGAGGAGGGCGCCGTATCGCCCCTCGAGCTGCGCCACCTTCGCGGACGCGCCCCACGCGCGGTAGCACCGGTGGGCGTCGGTCATGTAGACGCCGGCGACCTTGTCCCGGCCGAGGCCGAGGTAGAACCTGGCCGCGAGCTCGCTCGCGAGCGCCTCGTCGTGCACGAACCGGTTCGTCTTGGCCGCCTCGATCGACCGATCGTAAAGGTCCATCGCCTCGATGAGGCGCCCGGCGGCGCGCGCCTCCTCCGCCTCGATCAGGAGGCGCTTGTGCTCGAAGTTCTCGGGGCAGCCCGCGGCGTACGAGGAGACCTTGCCCCGGTAGCGGGCGAGCATGCCGCCGAGCGGCTCCCGGGCGGCCTGCGCCGGGGGCAGCGCCAGGATCGCGAGGCACAGGTGAAACGCCATGTCGACCGACAGGATGAGGCCCGCGCTCCCGCCGATCGTGTGGTCGGCGATGGTCCCCATCTCGATCGCGCCGGCGTAGTCCTCGGCGAGCAGCGCCAGCCGGAGCTTGGCCGCGGCGTACCAGCACAGCGTGCTCACGAGCTCGGGCGCCATGATGCTGTCCACGAAGGCCGGCTCGTCCAGCGTCTCGTCCCCGATGGAGTGGAGACCCGCCGTGCGCCCCCGGAGGCAGGCGACGAGCTGCCGCCCGATCGTCACGTTCGCCGTGCTCGCCGGGTTGTACGTCTGCCGCACCAGGAGGAGGAGCTTCTCGATCTCCTCGCCGACCGCGCCGAGCTCGTCGCCCAGCGCGACCCGCGTCCAGACGATGTTCGAGAGGGTGTACGACAGATAGTTGAGATCGCCCGACTCGGGCCCTGCGCGCATGGCGCGCCGCGCATGCTCGAGCGACAGACGGAGCGACCTCTTGCAGAAGCTCACGTTGAGCGCGAACATGTAGTGGAGCCGGCATTTGATGGAGATATTGTTGTATCTCTCGTTGAGATCCAGCGCGAGCTGGCCGAACTCGTGGGCTGCGTCGTACTCGCCGCGCGTGGCCAGCACGAAGCCGTAGGTCAGGTATCCGAAGGCGGCTTCCTCCGAGTGCCCGTGCTTGAGGGAGATGTTCGCCGGCATCACGCAGACCAGCGCGAGCAGCACGGGGTTGATGATGAACGCCACCCCCCACAGGTTCGCCAGGATCTTGAGCGCGATGAGCTGCTCGGGATCGGTCATCGACGGCGCATCGATGAGCTCGCGGATCCGGCGCCCGCCGAGGTTCACGCGCACCGCCGCGAGCTCCGCCTCGAGCGCGGCCTGGCACTCGTCCCCCGCCTCCGGCACGCGGATGCCGAGGAGCGCGAGCGCCGCGCGCCCGACGTCCATGGCCTGCACATACCGGATCTGCATGCAGTAGAGGACGACCCGCAGGTTGAGGATCTGCGCTCGTTCGAGCGTCGATCGCGCCCGCCGCAGGATGACGTCGAAGAGCGCCTCCGCCTCCTCGTGGCGGCCGATCAGGTACTCGCACTCGGCGAGCTCGGCGGAGAGCTCGAACGTCGTCGCGTACTCGTCGCCCCACCCGTCCTCGCCGAGCAGCGCCGCGCCGGCCCGGAAATACCCGACCGCGGTCTGGAAGGCGGTCGCGGCCTTCGCCCGCTTGCCGGCCGCGAGGTTCAGCCGCGCGACGTCCACCTGCTCGCCGCGCTCGGTGATCAGCGCGGCGCCCAGGTTCGTGTGGTGGACGATCTGGAACACGTCCTCCACGTGCCCCTCGTCCGCGCGAGAGCGCCTGAGCAGCCTGCCGATCTGCAGGTGGACCTCCTGCCGGCGGTCCTCCTCGATCATCGAATACGCGGCCTGCTGGACGCGGTCGTGCAAGAACTTGTACGAGATCCGGAACGCGTCGAGGTCGTGCTGGTCCTCGACGTCCTCTCCCCTGGGCGCGTGGAGGAAGCGGTACTCGGACGTGAGCGGCACGACGTACCCTTCGCGGAGCGCCTCCCACAGATCGGCGGCCGTCGCGGCGGGCGTCTTCTCGTGGATGATCGCCAGCGTCCTCAGCTCGAACTGGTGGCCCATGCACGCGGCGAGCTTCAGGATGCGCTGCGTGCCGGGCGCGAGCTTCCGGATCTTGCCGACCATGAGGACGACCACGTTGTCCGTGATGTCCGCCCGCTGGATGCGCGCGAGATCCCACTCCCACGCTCCGGTCCCCGCGTTGAAGCCGATCAGCTTGTCCCGGTGGAGCGCCCCGAGGAGCTGGCTCATGAAGAACGGGTTGCCCTGCGTCTTCTCGAAGACGATCGCGGCGAGGGGCGCCACCCGGTCCGCGTCGGTGACGAAGGTGTCGGCGATGATCTGGGCGACCGTCGGCGGCGCGAGCGGCTTCAGCGTGATCTCGCCGAGCTTCGCCCCCGTCTTCCGGATCTCCTCGACCGTCAGCGCGAGCGGGTGGGCCGGGCCGACCTCGTTGTCGCGGTACGCCCCGAGGACGAGGAGATACGCGTTCTCCGGGTTCGCGAGGATGGCCTGGAGCAGCCGAAGCGACGCCGAGTCGGCCCACTGCAGGTCGTCGAGGAAGAGCACCAGCGGGCGCTCCCTCGTGGCGAAGATCCGGAGGAAGCTCTGGAAGACGATGACGAACCGGTTCTGCGCTTCGGTGGGCCCGAGCTCCGGCACGCCCGGCTGCGGCCCCAGGATGGCCGAGAGCTCCGGGATCAGGTCGATCATGAGCTGCGCGTTCGGCCCGAGCGCGGCGAGCAGCCGCTCCTTCAGGCCCGCGAGCTCCTCGTCGGAGCCCTGGAGGCGCCCCCGCATGAGGTCCCGGAAGGCGTTCGCGATCGGCGCGTACGGGACGCTCCGGTTCAGGAGATCGAACTTGCCCGAGATGAACGCGCCGCCCCGCGCCGCGATCGGCTTGTGGACCTCGTTGACCAGCACCGATTTGCCGATGCCCGAGAAGCCGGCGACCAGGAGCAGCTCGACGCCGCCCTGGCCCACGCGATCGAACGCGAGCAGGAGATCCCTCGTCTCGGCCTCGCGGCCGTAGAGCCGCTGGGGGATGTGGAGCTCGCCGGAGAGGTCGCGCTGGCCCAGCGGGAAGGGCGCGATCCGTCCGCTCGCCTCGAGCTGCGCCAGGCACTCGCGCAGATCGACCGCGACCCCGAAGGCGCCCTGGTAGCGGTCCTCCGCGGCCTTCGCGAGGAGCTTCATCACGATGTCCGAGACCACCCTCGGGACCTCGGGCGAGACCTCGTGAGGCGGCGCGGGCCTCCTCGCGATGTGGCTGTGCACGATCTCCATCGGGTCCGACGACGCGAACGGCAGGCGGCCCGTGAGCGCCTCGTACAGCACGACGCCGAGCGAGTAGAGGTCGGTCCGGTGATCCAGGGTGCGATTCATCCGGCCGGTCTGCTCCGGCGACATATAGGGGAGGCTCACCTCGATCGCGTCGGGGCTCTGGGCCGGCTGGATCTCCTGGGACAGGCGCGTCGCGACGCTGAGGTCGCTCAGCCTCGCCGCGCCCGTGCGCACGTTGACGAGGATGTTCCTCGGATTGATGTCCTTGTGGATGACGTGCCGGCGATGGAGCGCGTCCAGGGTCTCCGCGACGGAAGCGGCGATCCTGAGCGCCGTCCGGAGGTCGAGCCGCTGCGCTTTGAGGACGTCGTGGAGCGCCTGCCCGCCGAGATCCTCCATGACGAGCGCCAGGCCGCCCTCGTGCCGCTCGAGGCCGTACGCCGTGACGACCCCGGGCAGCCCGAGGTCGCGCATCATCATGTATTCGTAGCGGAGCTTCGCGACCTCTCGAGGGCTCTCGTGGGAGCGCTTGAGGAGCTTCACCGAGATCGGCGCATGATCAGAATTCCGGTAACCGCGGTAGAGCGCGGTATCCAGACCCGATTGGAGCTCCTCCGTGATTGTGAACCGGCTCACGCAAACCTCCCGCGCCCGCGATCGAGCCCGGCTCGAAGCTGCCCGCGCGCTGGAGGCCGATGTAGCATCCCCCGAGCGAAGACATCACCCAGGCCCACAGACACTACAGGCGGCCACGAGCGCGTGGCGGCGTCCGAACCGGCAGGACCGAGGCCCCCTGGTCAGGAAGCCATCCTATTCCGGTTGTCCGGGCTCAAACAAGTGGGAATGCGAACATTCCGAGCGGTGCCCGTCATGAGGTCGTGTCGGCGCATGAAGGCAGCGTCCGGCGGCGCCGAAGCGGAAGAGCTCGCCGCACGACGGGCCTACAGGGGCTCGAGGAAGCGCTGGTGCACGTACTTGGCGATCTTCTTGCCGGTCCTGGCCCCGACCTCGCCCGAGCCGCGGTAGTGGATTCCCCCCCAGACGCGGGCGTTGATCACCCCCTCGACGGCGTCCTTGAGGGAGTCGAACACGATGTCTCCGCACGTGTTCGTCCCGACGAGCGGCTCATCGAGGTCGCCGCCGCCGAAGAACTCCATCAGCGCATACAGCGTCGCGCCGCTCACCATCGGGTGGCCGGCGGGGTATTCCTGGTTCGGCGAGGTGGTCATGAGCGGCCTCCAGTCCGAGCCCGGATGGTAGTCGTTGATCGAGGTGATCGGCCGCCAGAAGTTGTAGTGATTCTTGCTGTTCACGTTGGAGATCATGGCGTCGGCCTGGGTGAGCATCGCGAGCGCGAACACCCGCGCGGCCTCGTAGTTGTCCAGCTCGAAGTCCGAGACGAGCTGACGGGTGAACGCGTACGTGCCGCTGAAGACGAACCCGTCGCAGGCCTCCCACCAGAGGGCCTCGAAGGCCTGCTGCGGGGTGCGCACCGTGCTGTCCACGGCGCCGTAGGCGCGGGTCTCCTCCATGTCCCTGCGGAACGCGCCGTTCTTGGGGCGGGGCGGCGGCGGGGGCAGGAACTGGTCGTTGTCGCGCATCGTCCAGGGGGTCATCTCCCCCCACCAGAAGAAGAACGGCTGCGACGTGCCGGGGAACGTGTCGGCCGGGTCGAGCATGACGTACTCCCCCGGCAGGCCCGTCATCGGGTCGTTGTCGCCGTCGTTGTTGGGCCACTCGAACTCGAGATCATCCGGGTTGTTCCACCCGTCGCCGAGGCGCTCGTTCCACAGGTGGATCGCCGCCGCCTCGCCGATCCGGATGCCCTCCTCTTTCTCCGGGCCGTCGGGGATCGCCGAGAGCTGCGCGTCGTAGACGGCCTCCACCATGGGCAAGAGGTCCTGGAGGCCCGGGTTCGCGAACTCCGGCGGGAGGCTCTGGTTCGAGTAGAAATCGATGTACGTCGCCAGCATCGTCCGCCCCGCCGCGGCCAGGGCCGCCTCGGGGGAGGCGGGCCCCTCGGCGTCCACGGGCGGCAGGTAGGTCTCGTAGCGCGCGGTCTCGGGGATCGAGTTGAGCGCGTCGTGAATGGAGACGTGCAGGAGCGCCGAGAGCCTCGACGCCATGAAGAACCCCGTCAGCGGCTCCATCTGCGCCATCACCGTGTTCCAGTCGCGGACCTCCTGGTTGGCTCTGGCGTCCTCGGACCACACGATCGCGGCGACCGACATCGCCGCCGAGAGCAGCCCCTTCCATCGACGCCCTCCCACACCTGCGTTGTGTGGGGTACACGCGTCCTTTTGGTCATGTCCGGACAACAGCATCGAACACCCCCTGGCAAGATCAGGTGGTTTGTCGCACACGAAGCGTGCGACCCCCCCGATCCTGTGCATACGATGTCCGTCGCGACCTGTAAATTCAATCCACGACGTTTTTGAGCTCTCTTTGCACCCTCGCGGGCGCGCGCGCTGTCCCCGCGATCGAGCGGGCGCGCGCACACGCGCGCACCACCTGCGCGGACGCATGCTGCATTCCGGTGCTGGACGAGGCGCCGCTGTCGTTTGCGCGATCAGCGCGGGGAGATCTGCTCGCGCGGCGATCCGGCCGGGCGCGTCACTGCGCCAGGTACGCCTCCACCTCCGCGGCGCGCCCCTTGGCGTGGGCGATCAGCGTGGCGAGGCCGTTGTCGAAGTCCGCGGGCGACGCGAGGTGCGTGTGCCCCTCGATCTCGCCCTCCGGCCCGACGACGTACGGCGCGATGAGTTCGTGCGCCGCCTTGAACCACGCCTCGGCCGCGGCCGGCTCGTACTCCACCTCCGCGGCCTGCTTCACGTAGTCGCGGTAGATCTCGAGGTAGACCGGGTCGTCGAGCAGGTAACGGATGAGCGGCCACTGCTCGGTCACCTGGGACATGTCGAGGGGCAGCGCCGGCATTGGGGTCACTCCTCCCGCGTCGCTATCGATGAACGCGAACGTGTGGTCCCACGGGATCCACGTGAATTGCCCGCCCTTGTTCGGGTCCGAGTAGAGGTAGTAGTTGTGCGGCAGGCGGCCGTACACGTCCCAGTCCTCGATCACCGTGTTGAGCGCCAGCCAGTGGAGGAAGCCGTCGACGTCGAGGCGCGCCTCGAGCCCCGCGCGCCAGGCGGCGGCGTCGGTCCTGTCGGCGTGCAGCGCGTCGAACAGCGCGCGCGCGTCCGAGAAGTCGGCCTCTTCCTCGTGGTTCTCCTTGACGAGGGTCTCGGGATCCCAGGTCTCCCACCGCGCGCCGGTGCCGTCGGGCTTGTAGACGTTGCCCTCGTGGCCGCCGAAGTGCCTGTCGAGGAACGAGTCGTCCGACGGGACCTCGATCCCGGTATAGAGCCCGAAGTAGACCGGCCCCTCCCCGTGATCGATGAAGACGCGGTAGAACGCGGTCGCGGGCGCGGGGATCCCCGCCTTGGCGAAGATGTCGGTGCCGAGCTTCTCGCGCAGGAGCGACGGATCCAGGTAGCTGCTGGTGAACGCCAGCCCGTCGAACCCGTAGAAGCGCTGATTCTTGGTCTCGGGATAGTCATCCTCGAACCGGTCGAAGTTGAGGCGCAGCGGCAGCTTCCAGTTCCCCGCCCCCCAGGGCAGGAGCAGGCTGGCGTTGCCCCGGAGGCGGATGCCGACGTGCTCCCATTTCCGATCCTCGGTGGCGACGTCGCACTCGACGTAGACCGGCGAGCGCGGGATGAGGTCGACGCTGCTGATGAGCCCGGGGTCGCCGCCCACCCCTCCCGGCCCGGACGGCATGCAGGCGAGGCCGACCTCTTCCTCGGTGCACGTCCCCGGGGTCGGGGTCCCGAAGATGTCGACCGTACAGGGGTCGGACGCCGCGAGATCGTTGCAGGCGTCGATCCAGTCCTGCGGCGGCTCGAACTCGCCGGGATCCGGCGGCTTCGGCTGGCAGGTCAGGCCGCCGGGGAGCTCCCCGCACGTCCCCTCGGCGGGGGACCCGAAGAGATCGACCGTGCACGCGTCGCCGGCCACGAGCCCGTTGCAGGCGTCGACCCACTCCTGCGGCGGCTCGAATCCGCCGGGCCCCTGCGCGCCGAACTCGCCGATCATCGACGTCATGTCGTCGATCATCTCCTGCCACTTCTCGGGCGCGATGGTGATGTCGATGCGGGGGACCCGGTCCTGCGGGAACGCGCGGTCATAGTCGGGCTCCTCCTTGAGACTGCCGCCCGCGCCGCCGTCGCCGCCGGCGCCGTCCCCGCCCGCGCCGTTCCCGCCCGTGCCGTTCCCGCCCGTGCCGGTCGTGCCGGTTCCACCGCCGCTCGCGCCGGTGCCTGTCCCGGACGCGCCGGGATCCTCGGATCCGCCGCAGCCCACGAGGGGCGCGGCGGCGAGCGCGGCGAAAGGCAAGAGATAACGCAGACTACGTAGGTTCATCGATCGCTCCTCGGCTCGGCGGTCCGAGGCGATCTTATGTCAACAATGCTTCGATCGCGTGACAAATGCGTCCGCGGACAGCGCTGGGAACCGGCTCAGGCGCGGCGAGAGTGGATCTTTCCAGGCAGGGCGAGGTGGGGTTTTCTACTGGAGCTGGGGTGGAATTTTCCACGCGGGGTGAGCTGGGCGTTGCGTGGCAGGACGGCGGCGCGGGCGCTCGCTCACAGCAGCGCGGCGCACGCGCCGGCCGACGCGACCGACACGCTTGCCGCGTTGGCGGCGCACGCGTTGCTGTACGTCTTGCCGTCGCAGCCGCAGACCGGGTCGTACTGCTCGGTGCACGCCTCGGGGATGGGCGCGCAGGTGCACGGCGCGCCGGTCGCGCCGCAGCTGTCCCCGGGCGCGAAGTCGCAGAAGGACCCGCGCCCGCACGCGCCGCCGCTGCCGCCGCGCAGCAGCTCCGGGGCGGGAGCGCACGCGCCGACCGACGCGACCGACACGCCCGCCGCGTTCGCGGCGCACGCGTTGCCGTATGTCTTGCCGTCACAGCCGCAGACCGGCCTGTACTCCTTCGTGCACAGCGCCGGGATGGGCGCGCAGACGCCCGTCTGATCGGCGAAGCCGCACTGGGCATCTCTCGCGTAGTCGCAGAATAAGCCGGGCTTGCAGGCGAGGCCGGGGAGCCCGATGCAGGCGTCGCCCTCACCCCCGCCTGTCCTCACCTCCTGCGATGCGGATTCTGTCGCTTCGGAGGCGCCGTCGGCCACCTCCACCTGACAGCCCGCGGCGAGCGAGACCATCGAGAGCGCGAGCCAGACGATGGATGCAAAGCGATTGATCTGGAGTCGACCCTGAACGTTCATGATGTTCCTCTTCCTCTCCTGTCGCCTCGCCGCGCCGCGACGAGATCTCGAGACCATCGCCGCGGCGCCGCGGGCGCAGGCTCCACTTAGCAGGAGCCGCGCCACGCGCGTTTCGCGGCCTGCGCGCGCCGCCGCAGCGTCCGGGCCGCCCGCATTGGGCAGCGCCGTGCGCAAGTGAGCGAGGGCTTGCCCAACTTGCGCGGCGGCGGGGGCGCGCCTCGGCCACGCGAGGCCACGAGGCGGCGCGCGGGCCGGGGAGGCTCGAGGCGAGATGCACGCGGTGCATCCCGCGCATGCCGCCTTCGCATTGGAAGGGCAGCCCCCCGCGACCTACATGGCTCAGTACGCCGCGGCGCCGCGCACCAGCGCGGCGCGACACGGCGCAACCCGGAGATCACGAAGATGGCTTGGTTGGACGTCATCCATCGAAATTCCGCCTGCAGCGACGCTGGACGGCGAGATCTTGCGATTGCAACGCGGCCCGCGAGGGCGCCGCGAGGGCTGCTCTGCGCCGGTCTGCTCGGCGCGCTGCTCGGCGGCTGCGGCGGCGAGCCCGCGCCCCTCGAGACGACGGGATCCAGCGATGTGCTGTCGCACCAGGAGGCGCTCGTCGCCGGCGACCTCTCGGGGCTGGAGCACGCGTGGGAGACGGTCCCGAGCGTGGTGCGCAGCGACGGATCCGAGGAGTTCGTGCTGGAGGTAGACCCCGTGGACGACGTGGTGAGCGTCGAGCTCACCGGGCTCGAGTTCCGGATCGAGGGCCCGAGCGACCTGACGTTGCGCGACGACGGCGTGGGCGCCGATCGCGTCGCCGGAGACGGCATCTTCACGGTCGGGCCGTTCCGCTTCGACCCCACGCCCTCGATTCCCCTGCCCACGCATTACGAGGGGAGCCCGGACAGCCCGGCTGGCCTCTATGCCGTGGAGCTCGGCGACCTGGTGATGACGAAGGCGACGGGCGAGACCGTGGCGTTCTTCGTCCGCCCCCAGGTCGGCGCGCTCTCGCCCAGCGTGCCGGTCGCGCCGCGGCGGGTCCTGAGCCCGAAGTTCCGCGCGGCGTCGCACCTCGTCGAGGTGCGGGACGGGCGCGGCGACAGCCAGCGGTTTCTGCGCGGCGCGGGCGGCGACGCCGCCGGCATGCTCTCGGACATGTACGAGGTGGTGCCGGACGTCTTCGACTTCGCGGTGCTCTCCGCCACGTCGCACCTCGAGCGGCCCGGCAGCGTGAGCAACGGCAACTCGGGCGTCCACTCCGCCGTGAAGATCGACTATACCGGGATCGGGCGCGATCCGGTCGACTACTCCCAGTCCTATTACAGCAACCGGCTGAAGGGCGTCGCCGTGCTGGACAACCTGCGCCGGGGCTGGCTGAGCAGCAACTTCGTGCACGAGCTCCTCCACCAGTGGGGCGCTTACCTCCCCTACAGCTTCGGCATGACCGACGGCTTCCATTACGAGCCGACGACCAGCGCGGCCAGCCTGCTCGGCGGGATGGAGTGGATCGACAACGGAAACGGCACCTTCACCCTCGACTGCGACAGCAACGGTCGCGGCGGGGCGACCACCGCCTCGCCGCTCGATCTCTACATGATGGGGCTCATCCCGGGGAGCCAGGTCCCGCCGCTCCGCAGGCACGGCGGCGGCCTCTTCGACTACTGCGACATGGTGATCCCCTCGGTCCAGGCCACCGTGACGATCGCGCAGATCCAGGCGCAGCTCGGCGTGCGGACCCCGGGGCCGGCGACGGCCCAGCGCGACTTCCACATCGCGTTCGTCGTGGAGGCGCACGGCCGCGATCTCACCGACAGCGAGCTCACCTTCTTCAACACGCTGGCGGAGTTCGCGACCCGGCCGGTGCCGGCGGGGCAGCCGAACCCGAGGCTCGACAGCAACTGGGTGCCGATCACGCGCTATTTCGGCAACGGCACGACCTGGCGCACCGACATCCCCGACACCCCGGCCAACCCCGGCGCCGTCACGGCGAGCATCCAGCTGAACGCCGACTGGGCGACCGGCTACTGCGCCAACGTCACCGTGACCAACGGGCGCAGGTTCGGTATCTGGGGGTGGGAGACGGTCATCGACCTCGGGCAATCGACGGTCAACTCGAGCTGGAACGCCAGCTTCGCCTTCGACGGGAGCGAGATGACCGCCACGAGCACGTCGTCGAGCGGCCTGCTCAACACCGGCGCGTCGACGTCGTTCGGGTTCTGCGCCAACAAGACCGGGGCGGCGTGGCAGCCGCAGGTCGTCAGCGCCAGGCAGCTGTGACGCGCAGCGCGGCCGCCCGCCGGCGCGAGGCCCCGCCGCGGCGGCTGCGCTAAGCTCCCCCGCGATGCCCGCGCTCATCCATCGTCCCGGACCGCCGCTCGACGACTTCGTCGACTGCTTCTGGCTGTGGGACGGCTACACGGCGCCCGCGCCCAGGGAGCGCGCGCTCCCGTCCGGCACGCTCGATGTCATCATCAACCTGCGCGAGGATCGTCTCCGCATCTTCGATCGCGACGATCCCGAGTCGTTCGAGCGGTTCCCCGGGATCATGATCTCCGGCGCGCACGCGGGGCACTTCGTCATCGACACCGCGCCGGGCGCGTCGGTGATGGGCGTGCATTTCAAGCCAGGCGGCGCGTTCCCCTTCCTGGGGGTCCCGGCCGGAGATCTCGAGGGGAGGCACGCGGCGCTCGACGCGCTCTGGGGCGCGAGCGCGGCCCGGCTCCGCGAGCGCCTGCTCGAGGCCGGGTGCGCGGCGGATCGCTTCTCCGCGCTCGAGGGCGCCCTCCGCGCCAGGGCCACGCGGCCGCTCCGCCGGCACGGCGCCGTCGCGCTCGCGCTGCGCGCCTTCGACGATCCGACGCTCCGCGCCGTCGCCGAGGTCAACGCGCGCACCGGGTTCTCG
This sequence comes from Sorangium sp. So ce385, assembly GCF_051474135.1. Classification (NCBI taxonomy): domain Bacteria; kingdom Pseudomonadati; phylum Myxococcota; order Polyangiales; family Polyangiaceae; genus Sorangium; species Sorangium sp. So ce385. The sequence continues at coordinate 6,781,503 of NZ_CP150337.1, forward strand.
CCGAAGCGCCTCATCGCGCTCTTCCACGACGAGGTCGGGCTCGGCCCCAAGGCGTTCTGGCGTGTCCGCCGGTTCCAGGCGGCGCTGCGCCTCATGGACGGCCGGCGGGGCGCGCGCGGCGGGGCGCGCCGGGCCGTTCGCGGCGCCGAGATCGCCGCGGAGCTGGGCTACTTCGATCAAGCGCACCTGAGCCGCGAGTTCCGGGCGTTCGCCGGTCTCGGCCCCTCCGCGTACCTCGCCCAGGAAGTGGAGCGCCCCAACCACGTGCCGCTGCGCGGGTAAAAATATCCAAGACGCTCGCGGCGGTCGCGCTCAGGTTTCGGCTCTCCTCGACACGAGAGAAAGGAAGAGCTCATGAACCCCGTCGCTGTCACCGCCTTGCTCGTCGCCGCGATGCGCGCGGAAGAGTCGAAGCGCAAAGATCGCCTGTTCGACGACCCCTTCGCGCACGCGCTCGCCGGAGACGCCGGGTACGCCGCGCTCCGCGCGTACCGGGACGCGGTCGGCCCCTCGATGCCCATCATCGAGGTGCGGACTCGCTGGTTCGACGAGGCGCTCGCGCGCGCCGCCGCCGCGGGCGTCGCCCAGGTCGTCCTCCTCGCCGCGGGCATGGACGCGCGCGCCCACCGGCTCGCGTGGCCCGCAGGGACGCGCGTCTTCGAGATCGACCAGCCGGAGGTCATCGCGCACAAGGCCGGCGTCCTGGGGACGCGGCCCCCCGCGAGCGAGCGCGTGGCCATCGCCGCCGACCTCGCCAGCGACTGGCCCGCCGCGCTCCGCGCCGCGCGGTTCGACCCCGCCGCGCGCACCGTCTGGCTCGTCGAGGGCCTGCTGCAGTACCTCGACGCGCGCGCGGTGGAGACGCTCATGGCCCGGATCGACGGGCTCTCCGCGCCGCGCTCCGTCCTCCTCTACGACGTCGTGGGCAAGTCGCTGCTCGAGTCGCCCGCGCTCGCGGCGGCGCTCCGCAGGATGGCCGAGCTCGGCGCGCCGTGGATCTTCGGCACCGACGATCCCGCGGGCCTCGTCGCGGCGCATGGCTGGGACGCCGCCGTGGTCGAGCCGGGCGAGGTGGGCACGCGCTGGGGCCGCTGGCCCATCCCGCCCGCGCCCGCGGGCGCGCCGCGAGGCCACCTGGTCGAGGCCATCAAGCGTTGAGCCCACCGAGGCGCCCCACGCCGCCGCGCCCCGGCCGGCGCGGCGCGGCGCGCGTCACGGTCGCTCGGCGGCGGGCGCGAGCGTCCGGTAGACCGCGTCGATCGCAAACGCGAGGTAGGCCCGGCTCTCGGCCCGGTCGAACCCCTGGTTCGAGAGGTGCTGGTGGAACGGCCGGAAGTGCAGCGCGCCGAGGAAGAGATCGGCCGCGTGCTCCGCGGAGACCGCGCGCAGCAGCCCGCGGGCGATCGCGCGCGAGAACCACGCGGCCACCTCGCGCCGCGCGCGGACCGGCGGCAGGTCCTCGCGCCGCTCGGCCATCGACTCGACGGTCATGCCCGCCGATCGGAGCACCGCCAGGCACGGCACGATGCGCTCGAGGTACGCGGAGATCTCCTCGCCGAGCTCGAGGAGCTGGATCCGCGCGTCCCGGTCGTCCGGGCCCGACCGGGCGCGCGCCATCCACGGCGGCTCCAGCGGCGGCTGCAACGCCGCGCGCAGGAGCTGCTCCTTGGTGCCGAAGCGCTGGAACAGCACGCCGTGCGAGATGCCGAGCCGCTCCGCGATGACGGTCGTCGAGACGCCGGCGCCGTGCTCCAGGAAGCACGCGCGCGCCCCGTCGAGGATCTGCGCGTCCGTGATGTTCCGCGGCCTTGCCATTTATAAGTATCCTGATACTTATCGTGTTACGGGACAATGACTTCCTGGTGACGATTCTCACAGAACGCTGACGCTGGCGGCTCGAGCGAGGCGCGGCCCGGAGGGCGGGCGGACGCCGGGGAGCTCGGGGCGCGGGTGCAGCGACCTTTCTTGGCCAAAGGAGGCGTCTGATGCTTGTTCATCGCTTGAGCCAGCTATCCCGAGCCGATCTTCCCATGGCGGGCGGCAAGGGAGCCAACCTGGGTGAGCTGCTCCGGCTCGGGCTCGCGGTACCGCCCGGGTTCGTGGTGAGCGCGGGCGCCTATGCCGAGCAGGCGCGCGCATGGGGGCTCGCCGAGCGCCTGGCGGCGCACCTCGAGGCGAGGCGCTGGGACGACGCGGCCTCGGCGGCGGCGGAGCTCTTCGAGGGGGGCGCGATGCTGCCCGGGCTCGAGGGCGCGGTCCGCGACGCCTACCGCGAGCTCGGCGCACCGCCGGTCGCGGTGCGCTCCTCGGCGACGGCGGAGGACCTCGCCGACGCCTCGTTCGCGGGCCAGCACGAGACGTACCTCGACGTGGTCGGCGAGGACGCGCTGCTCGCCGCGCTGCGGCGGTGCTGGGCGTCCCTCTGGAGCCCGCGGGCCCTCGCCTACCGGGCAGCGCGCGGCGTCGATCACCTGGGCGTCCACATCGCCGTCGTGGTGCAGCGGATGGTGCCGGCCGAGTTCGCCGGCGTCCTGTTCACCGTCGATCCGGTGGCCCAGCGCGCCGACCGCATGCTCCTGGAGGTCGCCCCGGGCCTCGGCGAGGCCGTGGTCTCCGGGCACACGACCGGCGATGTGTACCGCCTGCGGCGCGCGCCCTTCGGCGGGGCCGCGGCCAACGGCGCGGGCAAGCCGAACGGGGCCGCGGCCAACGGCGCGGGCAAGCCGAACGGGGCTGCGGCCAACGGCGCGGGCGAGCCGAACGGGGCTGCGGCCAACGGCGCGGACGACCTCGCGATCGAGGACCGCGACCGCCGGGAGGCCGGCCGCCCCGCGCCGAGCGACGACCTGGTGATCGAGCTGGGCCGCCTCGGGCTCCGCCTCGAGGCCCACTTCGGCTGCCCGCAGGACGTGGAGTTCGCCATCGCCGGGGGCTCCCTGCACCTGCTCCAGTCGCGCCCCATCACCACGCTCGGCACGGCCGAGATCGAGCCCCTCCCGCCGCCCCCGCAGCTCAACCGCCTGCAGCGGAGGATGCTCGAGGCCAACGACAACGACCGGTTCCCCGTCGCCCCGAAGCCGCTCGATCAATGGGCCTTCCGGATGACGCTCCCCGCCCTCGTGCGCATGGTGCGCTTCCTCGGGCTCGACGTGGACGAGGACGAGGAGCGCGCGTGGGTCGACCAGCTGTGGCGCCCGATCTTCATCCCGCCGCGGGTGCGGCCCACCCTCCGGCTGCTCCGGCTGCCGCGGAAGGTCGCGGCCAGCCTGCGCTACGACGCGATGGCGTGGTGGGAAGGCGACGGGCTCAAGCGGCTCCTCGAAGCGTGCGCGCCGGTCGATCTCCGCGCGCTGGACGACGCCGCGCTCCTCCGCCGCGCCGACCGGATCGCGGAGACCTTGACCGCGGTCCTGGGCGAGCGGTTCGAGCGGAGCGCCAGCCAGCTGGCCGCGGTCGCCCTCCGCGTCCCGGTCACCCTCGCCGTGGGGTCGAAGCGGGCGGCGACCGTCATGAGCGACCTCGTCTCGGGCGTGCACACCCGGACGTCCGACGTGAACCTCGCGCTGTTCCACCTCGCGCGCCGGGCGGCGAGCGCCGGTCCGGAGGTCGCCGGCGCGATCCGCGAGGGGCGCCCGGAGGCGCTCCGCGCCTCGGAGGCCGGCCGCGCGATGCTGGCCGAGGTCGAGGCGTTCCTGGAGGAGCACGGGCACCGGGAGAGCGCGGGGCTCTACCTCTCGGCGCCGACGTGGCGCCAGGATCCCGCGCCCCTGTGGGGGCTCCTCCGCGGCCTGCTCGACGCCGCCGAGCCGCCGTCCGAGGAGGCTGGGCTCGCGCGCTACCAGGCGGCGCTCGAGGAGGTCACCCGCGCGCTCCGCTTCGTGCCGGGCCTGGCCGACGCGTTCCGCCGCACCGTCGAGCGGCTGCGGAGCGCGATCGCCTTCCGGGAGCGCACGCACTTCGATCTGGTGCGCTCGTACTCCGCGCTCCAGGCGATCGTGGCCGAGATCGCGCGGCGCCTCGTCGAGCGCGGGCACCTGCCGAGCTCCGACGACGTCTTCTACCTGACGGAAGCCGAGGTCCGGGCGTGGCTCACGGGGACGGCGCCGCCGCTCGACGAGGTGAAGCGGCTCGTGCAGCGGCGGCGCGCCACGTACGGGGTGGTCAACGCGCGGTGGCAGCGGACGGCGTTCGAGATGGGCGGGGGAGGCGCCCCGGGCGACGAGCTCCGCGGCGTCGGGGCGTCGTCCGGGGTGGTCCGCGGCAAGGCGCGCATCGTGCGCGACGCGGGCGAGTTCGAGCGGCTGAAGGCGGGGGAGATCCTGGTCTGCCGCTACACGAACCCCGCGTGGACGCCGCTCTTCACCCTCGCCGCGGGCGTCGTGACCGACACCGGCGGCGCGGTCTCCCACGCGGCCATCGTCGCGCGCGAGTACGGGATCCCGGCGGTGCTGGGGGCCGCCGGGGCGACCGAGCGCATCACGGACGGCCAGGAGATCCTCGTGGACGGGACGGAGGGCCGGGTGACGCTCCTCCGCCAGGCCGGCCGTCTGGGCGATGCGGACGAGCGCGGCCGTGGCTGAGGCCTCGTCGCGCCTGCCGGTGCGGCTGCTCGCCGCGATCGCGCTGTCGGCGGCGCTCGCGCCGCTCAACTCGACGATGGTCGCCGTGGCGCTGCCGGAGATGGCGCGCACGCTCGGCGCCGACTCGGGCGCGCTCCGGCAGGCGCTCGTGACGAGCTACCTGCTCTCGGGCATCGTCCTGCAGAGCCCCGGCGGGAAGCTCGGCGATCGCCTCGGCCACCGGCGCGCGCTCGGGCTGGGCCAGCTCGTGCTCTCGGTGGGGGCGGCGCTCGCCTATCTCTGGCCGGTGGTCCCGGCGCTCGCGACGGCGCGCGTTCTGATGGCCGCGGGCGCCGCGATCGTGGTCCCGAGCGCGACGGCCCTGCTCCGCACGGAGCTGCCGCCCGAGGTGCGCGGGCGCGCCTTCGGCGCCTTCGGGGCGGTGATGGGGGTGGCGGCGGGCACCGGGCCGACGATCGGAGCGCTGCTCGTGGGGTCGTTCGGGTGGACGTCGATCTTCCTCGCGAACGTCCCGGTGCTGCTCCTCTCCGCCGGGCTCGCGCACGTCGGCGCGCCGCCGCGCCCCGCGGCCGCGGCGCCGGCCGCGCCGCGAGCGCGCTTCGACGTCGTGGGCTCGGCGCTGCTGGGCGGGTCGCTCGTCGGGCTCGCGCTCGGCCTCGAGGCCGCCCACCTCCGCTGGGCCGCGGCGCTCGGCGCGCTCGGCCTCGTGCCCTTCGTGCTCTGGGAGCGGCGCGTCGCGGATCCCGTCGTCGACTTCTCGCTGTTCCGGCGGCGCGCGTTCGTCGGCGGCAGCCTGATCATCGCGCTCCAGAACTTCGCCATGTACGCGACGATGTTCGAGCTGCCGCAGGTGGCGGGGCGGCTGTTCCACGTCGGCCCGCGCGACGTGGGCACGACGCTGCTGGCCATGATGGGGACGATGGTGGTCGTCTCGCCCTTCGCGGGGCGCGGCTCCGACCGCTTCGGACCGCGCGCGGTGGCGCTCGCCGGCTGCTCGCTCGCCCTGGCCGGCATGGTCCTGCTCGCGGCGCGGCCCTTGGGCGCGCTCTCGGACGCGATCCCGGCGCTCGTGATGCTCGGCGCCGGCCTCGGCCTGACGTCGGCGCCGTCGCAGTCCGCGGCGATGAGCGACGTCCCGCGGGAGAAGAGCGGCATGGCCGCGGGCCTCACCGCGACGATGCGCTACCTCGGGGGCATCGCCGGCCTCACCGTGCTCGGCCTCGTGCTCACCGACCGCCCGGAGGGCGACGTGGTGATGCGCGAGCACACGATGGCCACGTCGATCTTCGGCGCGGCGCTGCTCCTGACGCTCGGCTGCGCCTTGCTCCTCCCCGGCCGCTCCGCAGCGCCGGCGGCAGCCGCGGGATCCCGGTAGAGCGGCCTGCCTCGCGAGGGGGCGGCGCGCCGCGCGCGCGGCGGGCCCCTGGGACCGGCGCGCCGCGTTCGTGGTAGGGAGCGCGGATGCACCGCCGCCCTCGCCTCGCCGCCACCTGCGCCGCCGTCGCCGCGCTCGCCGCCCTCCCCGCCCTCCTCAGCAGCTGCAGCGCCACGCCCGACGCCGCCGCGCCGGCGAGCGGCGGGCAGCGCGATGCCGCGAGCGGCGCGCAGGCCGCGCACGCGGATCACGCCCCGTCGCAGGGCCAGCAAGGCGCGGCGCACGCGGGCCACGGCCCTGGGCACGGCCACGGCCCTGGGCACGGCCATCACGCCGGCCACGGCCCTGGGCACGGCCACGGCCACGGCCACGGCCACGGCCCTGGGCCGCTCGTGCACCGCTTCGAGCGCGCCGAGGACTGGGTGCCCGCGTTCGAGGGACCCGAGCGCGACGCCTGGCAAAAGCCGGCGGAGGTCGTCGCCGCCATGCGGATCACCCCGGGCATGCGGGTCGCGGATCTCGGGGCCGGCACCGGCTACTTCCTGCCCCACCTCTCCCGCGCGGTCGGGCCGGCCGGCGCGGTCGTCGGCCTGGACATCGAGCAGGACATGGTCCGCTACATGACGGAGCGCGCCGCGCGCGAGCGCCTCGCCAACGTCACCGCGCGGCAGGTCCGCCCCGACGATCCCGGGCTCGAGCCCGGCTCGGTCGACCGCATCCTCGTGGTCGACACCTGGCATCACATCCCCGATCGCCCCGCCTACGCGGCGAAGCTGAAGGCCGCGCTCCGTCCGGACGGCGCCGTGGTCGTCGTCGACTTCACCGAGGCCGCGAGCCACGGCCCCCCGAAGGACCACCGCATCCCCGCCGAGACCGTCGCCGCCGAGCTCCGCGCCGGGGGCCTCTCGCCCGAGATCGCCCCGGAGGACCTGCCCGAGCAGTACATCGTCGTGGGCCGGCGCGCCAGTGCCGGCGCGGCGCGCTGACGCGAGCAGCGCATCGGCGCCCTGCTGGCGAGGACAAGAGAGATTTCAACGCCACAGAGGCACAGAGAGCACAGAGAAGAAGAGGAAAAGAGCTCCTCTCTTTCTCTCTCCTCTGTGTCCTCTGTGCCTCCGTGGTTCAATTTCTCTCTTCGAATGTCGCCGCGCGAACGGCACAACCGGGAGCGTGTTCCGACAGACAAAGATCGTGAGGGAGCGTCGGGTGCTAGCGATACCCGGTCACATCGGACGGCTTGCCGGCGTCCTGGACCTCGACGAGGTACCGCCACGCGTCGGGTTGGCTGCCGTCCACATCCGTGAAGCCATAGACCCGCGCGAGCTGGCCGCTCGACAGGGACTGCCCGGACCACCGGGCCACCTCCGGATCGCCCGCGAGCGCCGCCACCGCCCGACCGACGTACGCGGGGGTCTCCGAGATCGCGAAATGAGGCTCCTTCGCGAGCGCGTCTCGCCAGCTCTCCTCGGTGACCCCGAAATGCTCCAGCATGATCTCCGAGCGCAGCCACCCCGGCGTCAGCGCGACGGCCGTGCAGCGGTGGGCCCGCAGCTCCTCGGCCTGGGCGAACGCCATGCGGAGGACCGCGGTCTTGGCGAGGTCGTAGAAGAAGGAGACGCGGTAGTGCCCTGCATTGTAGTCGGCCGTGCCGTCCGTGATCTCGACGACCAGCCCGCCCGGCCTCTTGATGAGCAGCGGAAGGGCGTAGAAGCTCGTGATGATGTGGGTGTCGATGGCCAGCCGCAGCAGCCGCATTCCGTTGTCCAGCGAGTGCTCCCAGAGCGGCGAGTTCCACGCGAACAGGAGCTCGCCGCCCCAGATGTCGTTGACCAGCACGTCGAGCCGGCCGTGCTCCCGCTCGATGCGCGCGACGAGCTCGCGGACCTGCTCGCGCTCCAGGTGATCCACCTGCGCCGCGATCCCCTGGCCCCCGGCCCGGGTGACCTGCTCGGCGGTCTCCTCGATGGTCTCCGGTCGATCCATCTCCGAGCGCTGCGCGCGCGTGGTGCGGCCCGTGGCGTACACGGTCGCCCCCGCCGCGCCCAGCGCGACCGCGATCCCCCTGCCCGCCCCGCGCGTCGCGCCCGCGACGAGCGCCACCTTGCCCTGAAGTGCTCCGCTCATGCTCCGTCGTCTCCTTCCTTGCTTGCCGACGCGAGCGACCGTCGCACGCAAATCATGACACCTTGTGTCAGGTATTCCGGGACGCCGCGAAGGCCGGCGTCGCGAAGGCCGCGACGCGGCGTCCCGGACGCGCGGCCCCCGACATCCCACTCGACAGCTGATCACACGCGCGCCCAGCCGCCCTCACGACACCCGCCCATCGGTGCCACGTTTATCCACCACGTGGTACCTCGGCGGATCGCGCGGTGCCGCTTGATGCAGCGCAGAGAAGCGCTCTACAAGTAATTCATGATAGGTATCCCCGGCTACACGCTCACGGGCCTCATCCACGAATCTGCCGCGTCGACCGTGTACCGGGGATACCGCAACGACGACCGCGCCCCCGTCGCGGTCAAGCGCCTCAGGAACGATCGCCCCGCCCCGGCCGACGTCGCGAGGCTCCGCTACGAGTACGCCATCGCCAAGGAGCTCGCCCTGCCCGGCGTCGTGAAGGTCCTCGGCGTCGTGAAGATCGGGGCGAGCCTCGCGCTCATCATGGAAGACGCCGGAGGCTGCACGCTCCATGAGCTCATCGGCGCGCGCTCCCTGACCCTCCACGACGCGCTCCGGATCGCGATCTCCGTTGCGAGCACGCTGGAATCCGTCCATCGCGGCGGCGTCGTCCACATGGACATCAAACCGCAGAACATCATGGTCGACGCGCCCACGTGGAGCGCCAAGATCATGGATTTCGGCAGCGCCACGCGCCTCTCCCAGGAGGCGCAGCGCTCGAAGAGCCCCGCCGCCTTCGAGGGCACCCTGGCGTACATGTCGCCGGAGCAGACCGGGCGGATGAACCGCGTCATCGACCTGCGCACGGACCTCTATTCCCTGGGGGTCACCCTCTACGAGATGGTGACAGGCAGGCTCCCCTTCCCGACGAAGGATCTCCTGGAGCTCGTGCACTGCCACATCGCCAGGCTCCCGCCGCCGCCGGCGCAGATCTCGCCCGACGTACCGCGCCCGGTGTCCGACATCATCATGAAGCTCCTGGCGAAGAGCCCCGACGATCGGTACCAGAGCGCCTACGGGCTCAGGATGGACCTCGCGGCGTGCCTCGCGCAGCTCGACGCGGGGCCGCGGATCGAGCCGTTCGAGCTGGGGCGCCACGATTACGTGGACGAGCTCCGGATCCCGCAGACGATCTACGGCCGCGAGGCGGAGCTCGCCGTCCTCGAAGGCGCGTGGCGGCGCATCCACCAGGGCGCGCGCGAGCTCCTGCTCGTGTCCGGCCACGCCGGCATCGGCAAGTCGCTCCTCGTCGGCGAGATCCAGAAATCCGTCGCGCAAGGCAAGGGATACGTCGTCGCCGGCAAGTTCGACCAGATCAACCGGACCGTGCCCTACGCGGCCGTGGCCCACGTCTTCCGGGAGCTCGTCCGCGCCCTCTTGACCGAGCCCGCCGAGGCGCTCGGGCGCTGGACGGAGAAGATCGCGACCGCCGTCGGGCACAACGCGCCGCTCCTCATCGACCTCATCCCCGAGCTCGAGCTCATCCTCGGCCCCCAGCCCGTCGTCGAGCCGCTCGGCCCGACCGAGGCGCAGGCGCGCTTCCACCTCGCCTTCACAAAATTCTGCAGCGCCATCCCCGCCCAGGAGCACCCGCTCGTCGTCTTCCTCGACGACCTGCAATGGGCGGATCCGGCGTCGCTGAAGCTCCTCGAGCAGATCTTGACCGCGCCGGAGATCAAGCACCTGCTCGTGATCGGCGCGTACCGGCAGAACGAGGTCGACGAGAGCCACCTCTTCTCGATCACCCTCGCGGAGCTGCGCAAGGCCGGGGTGAGCGTCGGGGAGATCGACCTCGGGCCGCTCGACCTCCCCGTGGTGACGCGGCTCCTCGCCGACGCCCTCTCCTGCGATCCGGCGCGGGCCGAGCCGCTCGCGCGCCATGTCGTGAGCAAGACCCACGGCAACCCGTTCTTCATGAACCAGTTCATGAGGGCGCTCCACGCCGAGGGGCTCATCGCCTTCGACCCGGCCCGGCGCGCGTGGACGTGGGATCTGCCGCGCATCCAGGAGAGGAAGGTCACGGACAACGTCGTCGACTTCATGGCCGGCAGGCTCCGGGAGCTCGACGAGCGCGCGCAGCGCGTCCTGACGCTCGCCGCGTGCATCGGCTACCGCTTCGACCTGAAGACGCTCGCGACCGTGGCCGGCAAGCCGCGCAGCGCCGTCGCCGGCGAGCTCTCGGCGGCGCTCCGCGAGGGCTTGATCCTCGCCGTCGGCGCGGACTCGAGGTTCTTCGACGCGGCCGTGAGCGGCGCGATGGCCGGCGAGGCGGACGAGCCGGAGCTCTCGGTCGACGCCGCCTACCGGTTCTTGCACGACCGCGTGCAGCAGGCGGCCTACCGGCTCCTCGACGACGCCCGCAAGCAGGAGGTCCACCTCCAGATCGGCCGGCTCCTGCGCGCGCAGGGCGACCCCGGGGACGCCGAGGGCAAGCTCTTCGAGATCGCGACCCACATGAACCTCGGCATGGCGCGGATCACGGCGCCGGAAGAGCGCGTCGCGCTCGCGCGCCTGAACCTCGAGGCGGGCAGGAAGGCCAAGGTCGGCGCGGCGTACGAGGCGGCCGCGAGCTACTTCGAGGCCGGGACCACGGCGCTCGGCCCGGGGCGCTGGGACGAGCAGCCCGAGCTCACCTTCGCGCTGACCCTCGGGCTCGCGGAGTGCCTGTGCCTGACCGGCAAGTTCGACGACGGCGAGCGGCTGTTCGGCGAGCTCCTCGAGCGCGCGAGGACGCGGCTCGACCGCGCGCAGGTCCTCAACCTGCGCATGTCGTTCCACCTGATGCGCGGCGAGCTCTCCGACGTCGTGGCGCGCGGCCTCGAGGCCCTCGCGCTGCTCGGGGTCGACGTCCCGAGGGGGGCCGAGGAGCAAAGCGCGCGGCTCGGCAGGGAGCTCGAGGCGATGCAGGCCCACCTCGCGGGCCGCCCGATCGCCGATCTCCTGGGGCTGCCCACCGCCGCCGATCCGGAGAAGCAGGCCGTCCTCCGCCTCCTCGCCGACCTGACGCAGCCCGCCTCCGCGCTCGGCCTGCCGGTCCTCGGCCCGCTCACGCTCATCATGCAGATCAACCTCGCGATGGAGCACGGCCACGCGAGCACCTCGGCGTACGCGTACGTGCTCTACGCGGTGCTCCTCATCGACGGCGTCTTCGCGCCGAGGACCACGGAGGACCGGTTCAAGGAAGCGTACGAGTTCGCCAAGGTCGGTATCGAGCTGCACGAGCGGATCCCGAGCCCGCGCATCGCGTGCATGCTGCTCACGACCTACGCGTCCATCCTCCATTTCTTCGAGCCGCTCCGGGACACGATCAAGGTCCTCGCCCGCTCCCGGCAGGCCGGCCTGGAGTCCGGAGATCTGGCGTACTCGTCCTATTGCTGCATCCACATGGTCTCGGCGAGCCTGGGGCTCGGCGACGATCTCGGCGCGGTGGCCGAGGAGATCGAGCAGGATCTCGCGCTGATGCGGCGGACCAACGACAGGCTCACGACGCTCATCCTCACGTGCGCCAAGCAGGTCGTCGCGAACCTCGCGGGGCGCACCGACGGGGCGCACACGCTGAGCGACGGCGCCTTCGACGAGGCCGCCTTCGCCAGCGCCATCTCGGTCCCGGAGCTCACCTACGTGGCCGCCTGGTATCATGTGCAGAAGATCCAGCTGGCGGTTCTCTACGGCGACCACGGGGCCGCGCGCGCGCTGATGGCCGCCGTGGAGAAGATGACCGCCGGCAGCGCAAACAACTTCTGGGCGACCGAGCTCGTCTTCTCTTCGTGCCTGAGCCTCGCCGCCGCGTGCGACGGGGCGGCGGCCCCGGAGAGGGAGCGGATCGTCGCGGCGATCGCGGCGCAGCGGGAGAAGCTCGCCCGCTGGGCCGAGCGCTGCCCCAGCACCTACGGGCACAAGCACCTCCTCGTCTCGGCGGAGCTCGCGCGTATCTCGGGCGACGACCGCCACGAAGCGGCGCTGCTCTACGACCGGGCGATCGAGGGCGCCGAGGAGGCCGGGTTCACGCGCGACCAGGCGATCGCGAGCGAGCTCGCCGCGCGGTTCTACCGGGGGAGCGGCCTCACGCGGTGCGCCCGCGCCTACATGACCGACGCCCACCACGGTTACATGCAGTGGGGGGCGACCGCCAAGGCGGACCGCCTGGCGGCCGAGGCGCCGCACCTCGTGACGAGGGTCGATCTCACGTCGGCGCCGCCGGGCATGCTCGAGCTCGCCCGGACCACGGTCCAGACCACCTCGACAACGCGGCTCAGCACGAGCGTGCTCGACGTCGAGGCGGTCATCCGGGCCGCCCAGGCCATCGCCGGCGAGGTCGTCCTCGACAGCGTGGTCCACCGGCTGCTCGACATCGCGATCCAGAACGCCGGGGCGAAGAAGGGGGTCCTCGTCCTGGAGCGCGAGCAGCAGCTGGTGATCGAGGCGACCATCACGGTGGATCCGAACACGGCGCGGGTGGGTCACCCGGTCCCGGTCGAGGGCAGCGCCGAGGTCCCGTCGTCGATCGTGCAGTACGTCGCGCGGACGCGGCTGCCGGTGGTCCTCGCGGACGCGAGCCAGGAGCCTCGCTTCGCCGCGGACGCCTACGTCGCCGCGAACGATCCGAAATCGATCCTCTGCCTGGCGATGGTGCACCAGGGGCGCACGACCGGCGTGCTCTACCTGGAGAACAGCACGGCCACCAACGTGTTCACGTCGGCCCGGCTGGAGCTCTCGAAGCTCCTCCTGGCGCAGGCGGCGACCGCGGTGGAGAACGCGGTGCTGTACGCGCACCTGCACAAGCGCACGGAGGCGCTGCACCGCGCCGAGGAGCGGCTCCGGGTCGAGTTCTCCGAGCGGGAGCGGAGCGAGCACGCCCGCGCCGAGCTCCAGGAGGAGATCATCCGCGTGCAGAACGCCCGCCTGGCGGAGCTCTCCACGCCCATCATCCCGATCACCGACCGCATCATGGTCATGCCGCTCATCGGGATGATGGACAGCCAGCGGGCGCAACAGGTCCTGAGCACGGCGCTCCAGGGGGTCGAGTCGACCGGCGCCGAGGTCGTGATCATCGACATCACCGGCGTGAGGACGGTCGACACCGACGTCGCGAGCACGCTGATGAACACCGCCGTCGCCCTCCGGCTGCTCGGGGCGCAGGCGGTGATCACGGGCATCCGCCCCGACGTCGCCCAGACGCTGACCGCCCTGCAGATCGACCTCGGCTCGGTGGTCACGCAAGGGACGCTCCAGAGCGGCATCGCCTACGCCCTGCAGCGCGTGGGGAGCCGCGGCGCGCCCCTCGGCGCGCGCGCGCGGTGAGGGGCGGCCGGGGGCGTGGCGCCGAGTCGCTTGAGGGCGAACGCGGCGGCGAGAGCGCGGCAGGGAGGCGCGCCGGCGGGCGGAGGCGGGTCATCGAGGGATGTTGAAGAACTCGTTGCAACAGCCCTCTTTCAGGTGGCACACCTCCTTCACAGCGCCTTCGCACGTCCCGACCTCGACCCCATCGACGAGGCACGCGCACCTCGTCGTGCCGTCGGCGGACGGGCCGCAGTCGACCTCGTGCTCCTTGCCGAGGCACGTGGACGCACACGTGCACTCGTTGCCATCCAGGCCGTTCGGGTAGGTGCAATCCAGCCCCCAGCACCCGCTGGCCTCGATGCACGCGAACGCCGCGTCGTGCTCGTCGCCGCACTCGGCGGGCAGCCCATCCTTGCACGAGGGCGCCTCGGGCAGCTCGCACGAGTACATCGCGGCCATCTCGTCATCGCACGCGGTGCCGGTCAACCCGATGGTGATGCGACAGGACCCGTCGCAGTCCAGGTCCGGCGGATCGCAGCCGTACATCTTGTGCTGCTCACAAATAGCGACGCACGCCTGCACACCGCTCGGCTCTCCCGCTTCGCCGCCGCCGCTCCCGCCGCTCCCGCCGCTTCCGCCGTCGCCCATGATGGTGCCAGTGCTGCCGCTGCTCGTCGGCTCGTCGGCGCCGTCGCCGCACGCCACCAGCGTGGACAGGGCCATCATCGACAGGAGCCAACCGGTCCGAATGCTACGTTTCATCACCATCTCCTAGCGTGTTGCTCTGCGAGCGAGATACGCAATCCCTGCGTGCCCTCGTCCAGCAAACGTAGGGCCCGGATCCGCCGCGCGACCGCAGGCCCAACGGCCCCTCCCCCGGACGTCCGCTCCTGGCCGCGAGCCCGGGATCGAGGGCGTCGTAGGGCCGCGCTGCCGTCTCGTCCGCCCTGCTCGGCGGCGGAGGGGCGCGGCGGCGGCATGGCAATCTCTGCCGTCGCACCATGGCAAGATTTGCCAGAGCGGCAAACTTTGCCAGCAGGCGTCACCAGCGTCGCCGCGGCGACCTCGACGTGGCTCGGGTCGAGGTCCGCGAGGGTCGCCCTCGCCATGGCTGGCTCGGTTCTCGCATTGCGCGCGGCGTATCCGGCCTGGTGAGTCCACGGCCAGGGCCGGCGCGGCGAACCGCGCCGGCGTCACCCATTTTGTGCACCGATCAAAGCACCTCGCGGCAGCGCGCGAGCCAGGAACGGATCAGCCCGCGACAGAATGTAATGCTTGCCCCGAACGCAAACAGCATTCATATTCCCGTCGCGCTCGGTCGTGGCTCACCGCGTGCGCGACGGCGCGCGAGCAGGGCATCGCAGGCGCGTTGACTCCGCGGAGCCCGAAGGCCGGGCTGCAACCAGCGCGGGCGACGGCGGCACGCGACCAGCCCAGGGCGGGCGTGCTGACCCGCTCATCAGGCCGACGTGCGGTGTTCTCCCGCGCTCGCCTGGACTCCGTCTCTCTCCGTCTTCGAGCGCGCGCCCACCGGGGGCGCGGCTCGTCATCAAGGTCGTTTCCAGGAGGTCTCATGCTTTCCAAGCGTTCGAGTTCGAGCATTTCGATGCGCTCGCGGTCTGTCCCTGGCTCCGCCGGGGCATGGTGGAGGGCGCGGCACGCCGCGCTGGCCGCGCTCGCCCTCCTGCCCGCTGCGTGCTCGGACTTCGGGCCGGGGGACGGCGACCTGGACGACCCCAGCGCGCTGTTCGGCGCGGCGGAGGTCGACCTCGGCGAGGCCGCCGAGGCGCTCTCGCTGCCGTTTCCGATCGAGCCCCTGAAGTCGCTCACCGTCACCGAAGTCGACATCGTGTCCCAGTTCTCGCTGAAGGACGTCCTGCAGCAGCTGGTCACCCAGTCGGGCGTCCCGGGCCTCACGCCCCTCACGCTGTTCCAGCGGTTCATGGACACGCACCGGACAGCCCCCGGCCTTTACCCCTCCGTCTCGCATTGCAATGACGTGGCCGCCAACCCGAACGATGTGTTTCCTCCCCCGCAGCCCGGCGACACGCCCACGACGGGGTCCATCAACGGATGGCCGGTCCGCTGCCCGCGGACCATCGGACAGGACTCCGCCATCGATCCGTTCTCCACGACGGCCGGCGACAACGCGTACATGGCGACGACGCTGGCGAACCGCTTCGATCTCGCCCCTCCGGACGGCGCCCACTGCGGGGAGTACCGGATCGTGTTCGCGCGGAAGTCGGGCCACCCCGACTTCGACTCTGCCAGGCCCGACCAGACCTTTCGGCGCAGCTTCATCATCTTCGAGGGCCGGCTGCCCAACCCGAGCCCCAGCCTCGGCCGGCAAGGCTGCCGCCCGATCGTCGAGTTCTGGCTGAACCAGTCGAACCCCTCGAAGACCGTGGCGACCCGCGCGGCTGAGCTGAAGTCCTTCTACTTCAACGGCCTGCCCGCGTCCGGCGTCGGGCCCGTCATCCACATCGACAACTACGGCCACACGGCGGGCCCGAACAACGGCCAGATCCGGACGAATGAGTTCCTCCTGTTCCAGGAGGCGTTCGACGCCTGGGTGCTCCGGGAGTTCAGGCTCACGCACGGCACCAGCAGCAGCCCCTCGCTCAACGTCATCCCGTCGTTCGTGAAGGACAACCCGTCCGCGAAGCTCTTCGCGCCCGGCATCTCGGGCGATTCGCGGGTCGTAAGCTTCCAGAGCACCGTCCTCCCGAACATGGTGGAGAGGCTCGCCGCGGCCGACGACGTGAACCGCTTCGCGTACCCGTCGGCCCTGCCGAACTCGATGAACGCGGGCGAGAGCCTGATGATCCCCCTCCAGAACAACTACCTGAACGCGATCGGCACCGGGACGTCGACCCTGAGGACCAACATCGCGAACAAGCTGACCGCCATGGGCAGCGACCTGTCCGGCACGCCCACCAACCTGTCCGTGGATCAGATCATCGGGCGCGCTCAGTCCCTCGCCTGCGCGGGGTGCCATGAGCCCGTGGACGCCACCAACAGCCCGAGCAGCAGCCTCGACGTGGGCCTGTCGAGCGCGTTCCCCAAGACGCTGGTCTTCACCCACACCTCCGAGAAGACGGCGCCGGTCGACGAGAACGCCCCGAACGGTCCGCGGCGCTTCATCCTCTCCAATGCCGTCCTCAAGACGTTCCTCCCGTATCGCGAGAAGGTGATGAAGCATTTCCTCCTCAACAACGCGACCCTCGGGTTCGAGAAGCCGGGCGCGTGGACGTCGACGCAGGCCCTGCTCGCGACCCACACGGGCCGGGTGACGGAGGGCATCGCGTCGCTGGAGGTCCGGACCCCGAGCTCGTTCAACACGATCTTCAGCCCGAACTTCAGCACCTCGGGCCTCACGCCGGTGGGCAACAAGATCAAGCTCTCTCTCTTCGTGTCGAAGGCACAGCCGAACCCGAGCTGGGTGGGCGACCTGATTGTGATGATCTCGATCCCGTCCGCCGGCATCTACGACCAGTGGGTCGGCAACGTCGTGCTCAACGGGCTCACCCGGGGCGAGTTCAACGAGGTCACGTTCCCGCAGCAGCTCCAGGCGGCCACCGTCACGGCGCTCAACGCGGCGCCGAGCGACGTGAAGCTGCAGTTCATCTTCAACGTGACCGCGAACTCCGGCCCCTACTACATGGACGACATCCGGTTCGTGAACTGATCCGCGTCGCGCTCTCGTGAGCAGGACGCCGGCGCGAAGACGCCCGCGTCCTGCCTTGCGCGACCGATCTCGCGCGACCTCGCGCGACCTCGCGCGACCTCGCGCGACCTCGCGCGACCTCGCGCGACCTCGCGCGATCCGCCCCGCCCTGGGGCAGAGGATTGCGGCCCGGCAAATCTTCGCCCCCGAGCGGTCGGCTCGCCGGCGACGCTGGGCGCACGACGATACGCAATTACAGCGCCACAAAATTCGGCTCTCACCCGAATTGTCCAGTCCTCCCACAGGCGCGTGACGCCTCGCATCGAGGCATAGGCGAGTATGCCTATGCCTCGATCCAGAGGACTTGGGTACGACGTCGTTGCAGTCACCTGCACCGGGTGATGCGAGGAAGGGCGGCGATCTTCGAGCTGCGTCGGGCGCTGCGTCGACCAGAGCAGGATCTTCTGGGCCGGAGTCACCGCAGCTGTGCAGGCTGCGGCCGGCTGCAACAACCCCGGGCACTGAGACGGAAACGGGAGGTTTCTCCATGGGCGCATCGCCCCCTCACGCGCCGCGCGGCGCCGTCACGCTGTCGCTGTGCTTCCTGATCGCCTTGCTGGAAGGGTTCGACATCCAGGCCATCGGCGTGGCCGCCCCCCTGCTGATCCCCGCCCTGGGCCTGACGCCCGGGCAGGCCGGCGTCGTGTTCGGGGCCGGCATGGCCGGGCTCGTCTGCGGCGCGCTGGCCGGCGGCTGGATGGCCGACCGCATGGGCCGCAAGCCGCTGCTGATGACGGCCGTCGGCGTCTTCGGCCTGTTCACGCTGGCCACCCTGGTGGCGGGTGGACCGCTGTCGCTGGGCCTCTTCCGGTTCTTCGCCGGGGTCGGCATGGGGGCGGCGATGCCCAGCCTGGTGGCCGTCGCCCTGGAGATCGCCCCGCCCGACCGGCGGACCCGCACCACCACGCTGATGTTCAGCGGCATGCCGGTCGGCGGCGCGCTGGCGGCGCTGTTCGCGGCGGGGCTCATGGGTCGGTTCGGCTGGCACAGCATCTTCCTGGCCGGGGGCGTGCTGCCGCTGCTGCTGCTGCCGGTCATGGCGTGGCTGATGCCCGACAGCCGCGCGGCGGCGGCCGGCGGCGCGCAGCGGCCGGGCAGCGCGCAGGCGCTGTTCGGCGATGGCCGGCTGCTGGTCACGCTGCTGGCCTGGTTCACCTTCGGCATGACGCTGCTGGTGCTGTATCTGCTGCTGAACTGGCTGCCGTCGCTGGTGGCGGCCAAGGGCCTGGGCGGGTCGGGGGGCGCCGGCGCCGCCTTCGGCTTCAATGTCGGCAGCGTCGTCGGCTGCTGGGCCATCGGCGTGCTGGTGGACCGGCTCGGGCCGCGACTTCCCATCATCGCGGCCTATCCCGCCCTGGGCCTGTCGCTGTTCGGGCTGGCGATGGCCGACACCCTGCTGCCGGTGATCGCGCTGGCCGGCCTGGCCGGCTTCTTCCTGCTCGGCGCGCAATATTCGCTCTATGGCGTCATCCCGCTCTATTACCCGGCGCCGGCGCGCGGGCTGGCCACGGGCGCCTCCATCGCCGCCGGCCGGCTGGGTTCCATCGGCGGGCCGCTCGTGGCCGGCCATCTGCTGGGACAGGGCTGGGGCCCCGCCGGCGTGGCCATGGCCATGGTGCCGGTGGTGCTGTCGGCCGGGATGGCGGTGGCGTTGATGACCATCCGCGGCCGCTACGCCGGTGATTGAGGGGCGGCGGCTTCAACGAGAGGCGGCGTCGAGCCGCATGTCTGCGGAGGATCTCATGCAGGTGATCGTCGTGGGCGCCGGGATCGGCGGCCTGGCCGCGGCTCTTTCGCTCCACGCCTCGGGCCACGAGGTGACGGTGTTCGAGGCCGCGCCCACCCTCCTGCCGCTCGGGGTCGGCATCAACCTCCTGCCCCACGCCGGCGAGGTGCTGCACGAGCTGGGCCTTGTCGAACCCCTCCTGGCCCAGGGGGTGGCGACCCGGGAGCTTGTCTATTTCAACCGCTTCGGCCAGCGCATCTGGGGCGAGCCGCGCGGCCGCTTCGCGGGCCACGCCGCGCCGCAGATCTCGCTGCACCGCGGCGCCCTGCAGGGCGTGCTGTTCGACGCCACCGTCGAGCGGCTGGGCCCGGACCGGGTGATCTGCGACCGGCGCTTCCTGGACCACGAGGACCGCGGAGACCGCATCGTGGCGCGCTTCCTCGACCGCGAGGGCGTGGCCCGGGAGGTCACCGCCGACCTCCTGATCTGCGCCGACGGCATCCACTCGGCGGCGCGCGCCCGCCTCTATCCGGACGAGGGGCCGCCGGTCTACGGCGGCCGCATCCTGTGGCGGGCGACCACGCTGGCGGCGCCCTTCCTCACCGGTGCCAGCATGATCATGGCCGGGCATCAGGACCAGAAGTTCGTCGCCTATCCCATCTCCCCGCCGGGGCCGGACGGCCGCCAGAGGATCAACTGGATCGCCGAGCTCGCCGTCGCCGAGAGCTTGCGGCGGGAGGACTGGAATCGGCGGGGCGATCCCGCCGACTTCCTGCCCAGGTTCGAATCGTGGCGCTTCGACTGGCTGGATGTGCCCGGGCTGATCCGGGGCGCCGAGGCGATCTACGAGTTCCCGCTGGTCGACCGCGACCCGCTGCCGCGCTGGAGCCATGGGCGCATGACGCTGCTGGGCGACGCCGCCCATCCCATGTATCCGATCGGCTCCAACGGGGCGAGCCAGGCCATCCTCGACGCCCGCGCCCTGGTCCGCGCGCTCGCCGCCCACGCCGATCCGGTGGAGGCGCTGGCCGCCTACGAGGCCGCGCGCCTGCCCGCCACCGCCGCCATCGTCGCGGCCAATCGCGGCAACGGCCCGGAGCAGTGCATGCAGATCGCCCAGGACCGCGCGCCGGACGGCTTCGACCGCATCGAGGACGTCTTCGCCCCCGGCGAGCTGGAGGCGATCGCCGCCCGCTACAAGGTGCTGACCGGCCTGAAGCGCGCCTCGGAGCCCGCCGCGTGAGCTAGCGGCAGCGCTCTCCAGGAAGGCCGGATTGGCCTCTTCCCAACACCGAGGCTGCTCCGGACGATGAGGCCGAGGCTCGTCCCGTCTCTATCTCGCTCTCCTTCGGCGGATCGGCGAGATCGCCGGACGCCGACTCCCCGTGTCTCGACAACCCACCTCAGTGCGACGGCGGCCCGCTCTCCGGCCCGCTCTCCGCGCCGAGCGACCTGGCCCTCGACCTCCGGAGCGCCCGCCCCTCCAGCGCGTCGGCGAGGGCCGGCCTCACCGCCGCCGCGAGGTGCTGCTGGATCGCGCGGGCGACGTGCGCGACGTGGGGCGGCTCCAGCATCGTGAAATGGTTGCCGGGCACCACCTGGAGCGCGAACGACGCCCGCGAAAGCTCCATCCAGGCGTTGACGGCCACCGCGTCCTCCGGGCTGACCTGCTCCCGCGCGCGCAGGAACAGGACGCTGGCGTCCGTCGGCTGCGGCTCGTAGCTCGCGAGCGCCTGCCACGTGCCCGTGACCTCGGCGCGGAGCCGCGCGTCGTCCTCCATGGCCGCCACGAAGCCGCGGTACCTCCGCGACGCGACCGCCTCGAGCTTCGCCATCTCGTGGGCGAGGCCGCTCGCCGGCGAGCGCTCGCGCGCGCGCGGGTCGAAGCCCGTGTCCAGGAGCAGCAGCAAAGCCACCTTGCGCCCCCGCGCGAGCAGCTGCTGCGCCACCTCGTACGCGACGACGCCGCCCGCCGAATGCCCCCCCAGAAGATACGGCCCCTCGGGCCGGACGCGCAGGATCTCGTCCACGCACCGGGCCGCGATCGCAGGGATCGACGTGAAGCCCGGCTCGCCCGGCGCGGCGCCGGGGGGCTGAAGCCCGTGGACGGGCAGCTCGCCGCTCAGGCGCTGCACCAGGGGGCGATACGCGTGCACCACGCCGCCGAGCGGCGGGATCAGGAACAGCGGCGCCGCGTCCGGCGACCCCGCCTGCAGCGTGACGAGGAGCTGTCCGGCCCCGCGCCTCTCGGGGAGGAGCGCGGCGCTCCCGCTCCGCTGCGTCAGCGCCGCGCTCACGGGCGCGGGCGAGTCCGGAGGCAGCGCCTCCGCGAGCCGCGCGCTCGCCGGCGAGCCCGAGGGAGGGCCGGACGACTCCGGCGGACTCCAGATCTTCGGCGACACGGACCGCACCGTCGCCGGGCCCACGGTGCAGGTGGTGTCGAGCGCGTGGGGGACGCGCTCGAACGGGTACGTGGGGAGCGGCACGCGCCGCCGGCGCTCGTCCCGGGAGAACGCGGCCCAGTCGACGTCGACGCCGGCGCACCAGAGCCGGCCCACCGCGCCGAGCAACGCCTCGAGATCGCCGGCGCCGTCGCCCGGGCCCGCCAGGGTGGTCGCGACCGGTCGCCCGGCGCCCGGGTGGCGCGCCGCCAGGGCGGCCAGCGAGGCGCCGGGCCCGACCTCGACGAGGGCGCGATCGGCCGAGGCGAGCAGCGCGGCGATGCGGTCGTCCGCGCGCGCCGAGCCCGCGAGGAGGCGGGCCCAGGTCGACGGATCGTCGACGTCGGCCTCCGTCACCCAGTCGCCGGCGAGGCTCCCGACGAGGGGGATGCTCGGCGCCCGCCTCGCCATCGACGCGGCCCGCTGGGCGATGCGCGCGAGGAGCGGCCCCGCGGTCTCCTCCTCCGCGCGCCCGAGCAGCGCGGCCAGCGCGACCGCATCGTCGAGCGAGAGCACGCCGGCGACGCACGCGGCGACGACCTCGCCCACGCCGTGGCCGAACAGCGCCGCGGGGCGGATCCCCCACGACATCAGGAGCTGCGCCAAGGCGTACTCCGTCGAGAAGAGCGCGGCCGCGCGGAGGCGCGGCGCGCCGAGCTCCCCGTCACCGGGGGCGCGCCCCGGCGCCTCGGGGAAGAGCCGCCCGCGGAGGTCGACCGACAGCTCGCGACGGAAGAGGTCGGCGCACCGGTCGAAGCTCTCGCGGTAGGCGCGCTCGTGCAGGTAGAGCTCGCGCCCCATGCCGACGCGCTCCGCGCCCGCGCCGGGGAACAGGAAGACGACCTCCGGCGGCCGCCTGCCGGCGACCTCCGTGACGACGCGGTCCGGGTCGCGCCGGCCGAGGGAGGCCGCCGCCGAGGCCGGATCCGCGCACACCACCGCGCGGCGGTGCGCGAAGGGCGCCCGGCCCCGCTGCAGGGTGAAGGCGACGTCGGGGAGCGAGCCCTCCGGCGCGCGCCGCAGGTGCTCGGCCAGGCGATCGGTGCTCCTCTCCAGCGCGGCGGGCGTCTTCGCCGAGACGACGAGCAGCTGACGGCGCCGCGACGGGCCGGACGGCGCCGGCGCCGGCGCCTCCTCGAGCACGGCGTGCGCGTTGGTGCCGCCGATGCCGAAGGCGCTCACCCCGGCGCGGCGCGGGGCCCCGCCGCGCTTCCAGGCGAGCGGCGCGGCGTTGACGAAGAACGGGCTGCGCGCGAGGTCGATCTCGGGGCTGGGGCGGCGGAAATGGAGCGTCGGGGGGATGAGCTCGTGCTCCAGCGACAGCGCCGCCTTGATGAGGCCGGTCACCCCGGCGGCCGCGCGGAGGTGGCCGAGGTTGCTCTTCACCGAGCCGAGCGCGCAGAACCCGACCCTGTCGGTCGCCTTCCGGAACGCGCGCGTCAGCGCGGCCACCTCGATCGAGTCGCCGAGCCGCGTGCCCGCGCCGTGCGCCTCCACGTACGCGATGCTCTCCGGGCCCACGCCGGCAGCGGCGTGGGCCCGGGCGAGCGTCTCGAGCTGCCCCTCCAGGCTCGGCGCGGTGTATCCCACCTTGAGCGCGCCGTCGTTGGTCACGGCGGAGCCGCGGATCACGGCGTGGATCGTGTCGCCGTCGTCCAGAGCGTCCTTCAGCCGCTTGAGGACGACGAGGGCGACGCCGTTGCTGGCCACGATGCCGCTCGCCTCGGCGTCGAAGGGCCGGCAATGGCCGTCGGGCGAGGTGACCGCGCCCTCCTCGTGGAGATAGCCGATCCGCTTCGGCGAGAGGACGCCGACGCCTCCCGCGAGCACCATGTCGCTCTCCCCGGTGAAGAGGCTCTGGCAGCCGAGGTGCACCGCGACGAGCGACGTCGAGCACGCCGTCATGACGCTGACCGCGGGCCCCCGGAGCCCCAGCTTGTAGGCCACGCGCGTGGTCAGCGAGTCGGTCACGTTCCCGGTGTAGATCCGGGCGTGCTCCGAGTTCGGCGCGGCCGGCGGCGGCCCGACGCGCTCGATCCAGTAGCTCGGGGCGTCGCTCCCGGCGAACACGCCGATCGGCTTCGGGGTCGCGAGCGGGTTGTACCCGGCGCTCTCCATCGCTTCCCAGGCGCACTCGAGGAACACCCGCTGCTGCGGGTCCATGAGCGCGGCCTCCCTCGGGCTGTACCCGAAGAACGCCGCGTCGAAGCACATGACGTCCTCGAGCAGGCCGGCCGCCGGGATGAACCCGGGTGTTCGAACAAGCTCCGAGTCGACGCCGAGCGCCCGCAGCTCCTCGGCAGAATAGAAGGCGATCCCCTCGATCCCGTCCTTGAGCATCGACCACAGCGCGTCGACGCTGCGCGCCTTCGGGAAGCGGCCCGCCATCCCGATGATGGCGATGGCGTTGTCGGGCAGCGCGTCCCGCGCCGGGGCCTCGGCCGCGGGCGCCGCGGCGCCGGGCGCGCGCCTGGAGACGGCGCCGTCGCCCGTGGCCGCCGCCCGAGGGCCCCGCTTCAGGTGGACAGCGAGGCTGCGGATCGTCGGGAACTGGAACAGGTCCATGATGGGCACGTCCTCGCCGAGCCGCGCCCGGATGCCGGCGCGGACCCGGGCGAGGAGCAGCGAGTGGCCGCCGAGATCGAAGAACGCATCGTCGAGGCCGACCTCGTCGAGGCCGAGCACCTCGCGCCAGATCTCGCCGAGGACCACCTCGATGTTCGAGGCGGGCGCCGGCGCCGCCGGCCGCGGCGCGGGCTTCGCGCGGTCGTCGGCCGGGAGGGCCGCCATGTCGACCTTCCCGTTGGCGGTGAGCGGGAGCGCGTCGAGCTTCACGAAGGCGGCCGGAACCATGTAGTCGGGGAGCTTCGCCGCGGCGAGCTCGCGCAGACCTCGAGGCATCGAGCGCGTCTTCGGCCGCCGGAGCGGGCTGTTCGCGAGCGCCCGCGCCGGCAAGGCCGCCCCGGGCCGCGCCTGGACCCAGGCGCGCGGCCGCGGCGCGCCCTCGGCGGGCTCGAAGAGCGCGTCCATGCACCCCGGGCCCGCGGTGCTCGACCCGGTGATCCGGACCGAACGGCCGAGGCGCGCGGCGAGCGCCCACAGCGCCTCCGGATCGACCGCGGCCGGCGCCGCCCCGGCGGCCGCGGCGGCGCCGGCCGGCTCGTCGCCGCCCGCCTCCCGCAGCCGGCGCGCCGCGATCACGTCGGCGTGCACGCGCGCGTTCGGGATCCCCAGGACCTCGAGCCCGAGGGAGCCCGCCTCGCGCAGCGCCAGCTCCACGCCGGCGAGGCCCTCCGCGGCGGCCCAGTCCAGCGATCGGAAGGCCGCGGCCGGCTCGGGCGCCGCGCCGACGTGCAGGACCACGTCGTAGCGGAAGCGCGTCATCTCGTCGGCGCCTGGGCCTCGCTTGAGCCAGGTCTCGACGTGCTCGACGCCCGGGATCTGGTCGCGCAGCGCGTGAAAGAGCTCGGGCGCGAGGACGAGCTCTTCCTCGCCGGAGACCGCCCGCTCCACCCGGGCCCGCAGCTCGGCCGCGGTGGCGCCCGCCGGCGCGCGGTGGAGCTCCACCGAGGTGTGAAACGCCTCCAGCAGGGGCAGGCTCCGGATGTCGCCCAGGAACACGACGCCTCCGGGCGCCGTCGCGCGCACGGCGCCCTCGATCACCGAGCGCAGGTAATCGGCGCTGGGGAAGTACTGGACGATGGAGTTCAAGATCACCACGTCGAAGCTGCCCGGCTCGATGCCGCGGAGGTCGTTCGCCTCCCGGCGCTGCAACGACACGTGCGAGAGCGTGCCGCGCGCGAGCTCGGGGCGGAGGAGCGCGATCGCCTTCTCGGAGAAATCCGTGCCGAGGTAGGCGGCGCACTGCGGGGCCAGCTGCAACAGCAGGAGCCCCGTCCCACAGCCGATCTCCCACGCCCGGCGCGGCTGGAACGAGAGGATCCGCTCGACCGTGTGGTCCCGCCACGCGCGCATCGCGGCGGCGTCGATGGGCTCTCCGGTATAGCTGCTGTTCCAGCCCGTGATGTTGAAGGCCGGATCCACGCCGGCGCCGCCCTGCCCGTAGGTGCCGTCGTACAGCGCCTGCCACGCCGAGACGTGCTCCGCCTGGAGCGCCGGGGCCTGATCCGCGGCGCCGCCGTCGTCGAGGCGCGGGATGACGTAAGCGACGAGCCGCTTGTTGCCCGACGGCTCCTCGCGCGCCACCACGACGGCCTCTTCCACGGCGGGGTGCTCGCGCAGCACGGCCTCGATCTCGCCGAGCTCGATGCGATAGCCGCGGATCTTCACCTGGTTGTCGACCCGGCCCAGGAACTCGATGTTCCCGTCGGGGAGCCACCTGGCGCGGTCGCCGGTGCGGTACATGCGCGCGCCCGGCTCGTCCGAGAACCGATCGGGGAGGAACCGCGCCGCGTCGAGCTCGGGCCGGTTCAGGTACCCGCGGGCGATGCCCACGCCCCCGAGGTAAAGCTCGCCGGGCACGCCCACCGGGACGAGCTCCCCGCGCGGATCGAGGAGGTACACCCGCATGTTGTCGATCGGGCGGCCGATCGAGGGGTCGGCCGCCGCGGCCGCGCCGTCCGGCCGCGCCTTCGGCACGACGCACGAGGTGGCGACGACGGTCCCCTCGGTCGGACCGTAGTTGTTCACGACGTCGAAGGGGAGCCGCGCGTCGGGCCAGACGCGGAGCTTGTCTCCTCCCGTGAGCAGGTACCGGAGCGCGGCGGAAGCAGGCCAGTCGAGGCGCAGGAGCTCCTCCGCCATCGGCGTCGGCAAGAACGCGACGGTGATCCCGCGCGCGAGGAGCCACGCCTTGAGCTCGTCGGGGGAGCGGCGGAGCGGCTCCCCGGGGATGAACAGGCACGCTCCCGAGCACAGGTAAGGCCAGAGCTCCCAGACCGACGCGTCGAAGCCCGGGCTCGCGACGAGGGTCGCGCGATCCTCGCGGGACACGGCGAAGCGCCGCACGTGCCACGCCACCAGGTTCATGAGGCTCCGGTGCTCCACGAGCACGCCCTTCGGGCGGCCGGTCGAGCCCGAGGTGTAGATGGCATACGCCAGATTGCGGGGCCGTGCGCCTACCGGCGGGCGCGAGCCGTCCCGCGCCGCCAGCGCCGGCGCGTCGGCGTCGAGGCGGATCACCGCGCCCGCGAACGGCGGGAGGCGATCGGCGAGGTGCGCCTGCGTGAGGAGCACCGGCGCCCCGGAGTCCTCGAGGAGGAACGAGAGCCGCTCGCCCGCGATCGCGGCGTCCACGGGGAGGTACGCCGCGCCCGCCTTGAGGGCCCCGAGGATCCCGACCACCAGCTCCGGCGAGCGCTCGGCGCAGATAGCGACCAGGGTGTCGGGCGCGACGCCCAGCTCGAGCAGGCGGCGCGCGAGCTGGTTCGCCCGGCGATCGAGCTCTCCATAGGTGAGCGAACCGCCCTCGGACACGACCGCGGCGGCGTGCGGCGCGCGCGCGACCTGCTCCTCGAACAGCGCCAGGACGCCCCGATCGCGCGGGAAATCAGCGCCGGTGTCGTTCCACTCCACAAGCAGCCGGCGCCGCTCCCGCTCCGGGAGCAGCGGCATCGTCGCGACGGACCGCGCGGGATCCGAGGTCGCGGCGGCGAGCAGCGTGAAGAGGTGCGTGAGCGTCCGCTCCATCGTCGCCCGCTCGAAGAGATCGGTGCTGTACTCCAGCATCCCGGCGACGCCGGCGGGGGTCTCCCAGGCATAGAGCGACACATCGAAGATCGTCTTCTTCGTGTCCGTGTCGATGGCGCGCGCCTCGACCCCGGGGAGGTGGAGCTCGCGCTCCGCGGGCGGCTGCGGCGCGAACACGATCTGCACGAGCGGGCTGGTGCTCGGGTCGCGCTCCGGCTGGAGCTCCTGGACGAGCCGCTCGAACGGGAGCCTGTCGTGCGCGTACGCGTCCAGGCACACCGCCCTCACCCGGCGGAGCAGCGCCTCGAACGACGGCTCGCCGGAGACGTCGATCCGGATGGGCACCACGTTGACGAAGAATCCGATCGCCGCCTCGAGCTCGGCGAGATCGCGGCCCGCGCTCGGCAGCCCGACGAGGAGGTCGTCGCGCTGCGCGACGCGGTGGAGCAGGACGGCGAACGCGGCCAAAAGGACCATGTTCACGGTCACGCCCTCTCGCGCGCCGAGGTCGCGGATGGCCCTCGCGACCGCCGGGTCGAGCTGGAACGGGATCGTCGCGCCGCGGAACGTCTGGACCGGCGGCCGTACGCGATCGCTCGGCAGCTCGAGCAGGGGCGGCGCGCCGAGGAGCCGCTGCTTCCAGCCGGCGACCAGCGCCGACAGGCGCTCTTCCGTCAGCTGCTCTCGCTGCCACGCGGCGAAATCGGCGTACTGGAGCGGCGCCTCCGGCAGCGGCGGGGGAGCGTCCCGGCAGAAGGCGTCGTAGAGCGCCGCGAGCTCGCGGTAGGCCACCTCGAGCGACCAGCCGTCGACGGCGATGTGGTGGATGTGCAGCCAGAGGACGTGATCCCGCGGCCCGAGCCGCAGCAACCCCGCCCGGAAGACGGGCCCGCGCTTCAGATCGAAGATCCGCTGGGCTTCCGCGTCGAGGAGCCGCGCCGCCTGGGCCTCGCGCTCCCCCTCGGGGAGGTGCTGGAGGTCCGCGACCTCGAGCCGGAACGCGGCGTCCTCGGCGACGATCTGGACGGGCAGGCCGTCGATCTCGGTATAGACCGTGCGCAGGATCTCGTGGCGGCGGAGGAGCTCACGGAGGCTCCGGTCGAGCGCCGGGGCGTGGAGCTCTCCGGTGAGGCGGAAGGGACAAAGACAGTTGTAGGCCCTGCTCTCCGGCGCGAGCCGGTGGAGGAACCACATGCGCTCCTGGGCGAACGAGAGGGGGACTGGCCCCGTCCGGGCGCCCCTCGGAATGGCATGCTCCGCCCGCGGGGCCGCGCGGCCGCCCCCCTTCGCGAGCGCGGCGAGCCCGGCGACGGTCGGGTGCGCGAAGAGCTCCTGGAAGCCGATGTCGATCCCGAAGGCGCCGCGGAGGCGCGAGAACAGCTGGACGGCGTGCAGCGAGCTGCCGCCCAGCTCGAAGAAGCTGTCGTGGACGCCCACGCGCTCGACGCGCAGGAGCTCCTTCCAGAGGCCGGCGAGCGCCTCCTCCAGCTCGGAGCGCGGCGCCACGAAGGCGGTCCCGAGCCCCGCCCGGGCGCCTCCGGGCGCAGGGAGCGCCCTGCGGTCGACCTTGCCGTTCGGCGAGGTGGGGAGCGCGTCGAGCGACACGAAGGCGGACGGGACCATGTAGCTCGGCAACTGGCGCTGCGCGAGGGCGCGCAGCGCGGGGGCGAGCGCCTGCTCGCCCTCGGCGGAGGCGCCCTCGACCACCCCGCGCGCGACGAAATACGCCACGATCCGCCGGTCGCCCGGCGCGTCCTCGCGCGCCACGACCGCGACCTCGCGCACGCCGGGGTGCTGGCCCAGCGCCGCCGCGATCTCGCCGAGCTCGATGCGGTGGCCGTGGATCTTCACCTGATCGTCGATCCGGCCGAGGAACTCGAGCTCGCCCGACGGGAGGTACCGCGCGAGATCGCCTGTCCGGTACAGCCGTGCGCCCGGCCCGGCGCGGAAGGGGTCCTCGACGAACCGCTCCCGCGTGAGCTCGGGGCGGTTCAGGTAGCCGCGGGCCACGCCGGGGCCGCCGATGTAGATCTCGCCGGCGACGCCGACGGGGACCGGCGCGCGGCGGCGATCGAGCAGCAGCACCTGGACGTCGCGGCACGCGCGGCCGATCGAGCTCGACCAAGGCCGCTCGAGGTCCGGGATGCCCATCGGGCGGAGGGTGGCGAAGACGGTCGTCTCGGTGGGACCATAGATGTTGAGGATCGCGGGCCGCTCGTCCCCGCGGCGGTCCCACCACGGCTCGAGCGCGGCCACGTCGAGCGCCTCGCCGCCGCAGATCACGAGGCGCAGCCGGAGGCGGTCGCGGAGCGACGGATCGGCCGCGGAGTCCACGTGGATGAGCTGGCGGAGCGCCGAGGGCGTCTGGCAGACGACGGTCACCCCCTCGTCGCCGAGGAGCCTGTGGAACGCGTCCGGCGTGCGGCTCGTGAGGAACGGCACCACGACCAGCCGCCCGCCGTGGCAGAGCGCGCCCCAGATCTCCAGGACGGAGAAATCGAAGGCATAGGAATGGAATAGGGTCCAGACGTCGCGCTCGCCATAACCGACCTCGCCGGCGGTATGGTCGAAGAGGCGAACGACGTTGGCGTGGGTGACCATCACCCCCTTGGGCTTCCCGGTCGACCCCGAGGTATAGATGATGTACGCGAGGTTCTCCGGGCCCTCGCCCGGCGCGGGCGCGACCTCGCCGTCGGGCTGTCGCTCGATCACGGCCCGATCCGCGTCGAGGCACACGACGCTGGCGCTCCCGCTCCTCAGCCGCGAGGCGAAGCGCTCCTCGGTGAGGATCACGGGGACGCGGGTATCCTCCAGCAAGAAGGCGAGCCGCTCCTCGGGATACGACGGGTCGAGCGGCACATAGGCGGCGCCGGACTTGAGGACGCCGAGCAGCGCGACGATCATCTCGAGCGAGCGTTCCAGGCAGACGCCGATCGGGACGTCGGGCCCCGCGCCGCTCGCCCGGAGGAGGTGGGCGATCCGATTGCTCCGCCGATCCAGCTCGGCATAGGTGAGGCGGCGCCCCTCGAAGGCCACGGCCACGGCGGACGGGGCGCGCCGGGCGTGCGCCTCGACCCGCTCGTGCAGCCGATCGCGCGGCGGATCGAACACCCCGCCGCTGTTCCACCCGAACAGCAGCGTGCGCCGCTCCTCCTCGGTCAGGATCGGCAGCTCCGAGACGCGCTGCGCGGGGTCGCCCGCGGCGCCGCCGAGCAGCGCCGCCCAGTGCCCGAGCAGCCGCTCCACCGTCGCGTGCTCGAAGAGATCGCGGTTGTAATCGATGCGCGCGATCACGCTCGCGTCGCTCTCCTCGACGCGGACGGCGAGCTCGAACGCCACCTCGGTCGCCTCGAACGCCGCCGGCGTCAGCGTGAGCAGAGCGCCTCTCCGCGGCGCGATCGCGCCACGCCCGCTGGAGAAGGTGGCCTGGACGAGCGGGGCGCGGCTCGGATCGCGCGGCAGCGCGAGCCGCTCGACCAGGGACGCGAAGGGGAGATCCCCGTTCTCCTTCGCCTCCTCCAGGGAGCGGCGCACCTGGCGCAGGAGCGCTCGAAAGCTCGGATCCGCGCCCAGCCTGCCCCGCACGACCACGAGGTTGCCGAACGGACCGATGAGGCCCTGCGTCTCCTCGTCTCGCCCGGACAGCGCCACGCCGATGAGGACGTCGTCCTGCCCCGTATACCGGTGGAGCACGGCGTGCATTCCCGCGAGCAAGACCGTGGACAGCGCCACGTCTTCCTCCCGCGCCAGGGCGCGGAGCGCCCGCGCGAGCTCCGGATCGAGCGCGCGCGCCGCCCGGCCGCCGGCGAAGGTCCGCGCCGCGGGCCGCGGCCGATCCGTCCGGATCTCCAGCGCTTCCGGCGCCCCCGCGAGCTCGCGGCGGACGTGCGCGAGCTGCGCGTCGAGCAGCGCCGCGGTCCTGCGCTCCCGCTGTCGCCGCGCGTAGTCCTGATACCCCATCGACGGCGCCTGCCGCTCGATTCCGTGATAGCCGTCGAACAGCTCCGAGAACAACAGCGCCGCGCTCGGCTCACCGTCCGAGAGGATCGGGTGCATGGAGAGCGCGAGGAGGTGGCGCTGCGCGTGGACGCGGATGAGGCTCACGCGCCAGAGGGGACCGCGCTCCAGATCGAGCGGCAGCGAGGTCTCCCGGCGGGCCATGGCGAGCGCCGACGCATCCGAGGCCGGCTGCCCCTCGGCGCCGAGATCCACCTCGCGAAAGGCGATCTCCGCCCGCGGCGAGACGACCTGCGCCGGCTGTCCATCGCGCTCTGCGAAGGACGTCCTCAGGATCGCCTGGCGCGCCGCGAGCCCCTCGATGGCGCGGACCAGCCTGGGCACGTCCAGCTCGCCGTCCAGCCACGCCGCGCCCCGCTCCACCGGGCCCGGCGCCGCGCCGCGGCCCCGGTCGAGCCGAAAGGCGCATTCTTGCTCCAGAGAGAGCGGCATAAACCCCAATTCGTTCATCGCGGATGACCTCCCTGCTGCTGGTAGGGGTCGGTAGCATCGGCGCGCGTGGACATGCCTATGCCGCGTCGAGACGCTCGACGCGCACGCACCTTCACGCACACCGTGCTTGCTGATCTGTCGTACGCTCGTCAGACATCACGGCCGCCGGTCAGCCTCTGGCCAGGAGAAGCCGGCGCCAAGCGGACCTCAAGCTCATAAGTCGCGCTGTCGGCCGCATCGCCACGTGGCGCGAAGCGGACCCTGCGCAGTATGCAGTAGGGACACCGCGACGCCAGTTTGTATTTGGACCATCGCGGCCGCCGGCGACTCGACGGCGCGTATCTGCGCTCGGGAGCACAGCCTCGACTCATGCGCTTGTGGGCGGATACACCAAGCCAGCTGCCGGCGCACCCTGCCTTGGTCCCCTTCCCCACCTTCCGGGTCGATTCCAGCGCATGACGTCCGAACCTTGCTCACGCGGCGGCATCGGGTCGTATTCGGAACAGAGCGCACGCGGGACGGTCGGGATGCATCGGCCGCGGCCGCGCGTTGAGCGGTCGGGGAGTCCGGGGCTCCGATGAAATCGACGAGCTCGAATTTCCAGATTCATGGCCGGTTCGAGCGAAACAGTTTTCTGAATACCGTTCCGCTCGCGTAAAAATATGTAATGGCACGATCGCGGGCATCGTTATGACCGGCGGGCGCTGCGACGATCCCCCCTCCTCCGGTTCGGGCCATGGGCCCACCGGCGTGCGCGGCGCCGGAGCGTGGCTCGATCGCGTACGCCCGAGCCGCTGAGTCTGGCCGCAGGCCACCGGCGCCCGCGGTCACCGGTCCTCCAGCGGATTACGATGACACCGCATCTTGACAGGCTGCTCGGACGACGACTAGCCTGTCGCGGCCATGGCTCGCTCCAGCTCGGCGCTGGTGGTGGGGATCCTTGGGGGCGAGACGGGAGGGTAAGCGACCATGTCGAACAGCAGCGCACCGAGCGGCACAGCAGCGGCCGAGCTCGACGTGTTCCAGCAGCGCACCGTCGAGCTGGAGCGGCTGCTTCACGCAGCTTCCGCGCGTGAGATCGAGCGAGAGAGGGAGATCGGGGCGCTCAGGGAGCGGGTGGAGCTGCTCGACATCGCGCATGACGCCATCCTCGTCCGGCGCCTCGATGGTGTGATCACGTACTGGAACAGGGGCGCAGAGCGGATGTACGACATCCGCCGCGAGGACGCCGTGGGGCGCGCCTCCCATGAGCTCCTGCGCACCGCCTTCCCCTCGCCGCTCCCCGAGATCGAGCGCTCGTTGCTGGAGGTGGGCCACTGGGAGGGTGACCTCAAGCACACGACGCCTCGCGGGGTCGTCATCGTCTCGAGCAGGTGGGTGCTCCGGCGCGGCCCGAGCGGCGCGCCCGAGACGGTGTTCGAGATCAACAACGACATCACCGCGCGCAAGTCGGCCGAGGAGGAGCGAGATCGGCAGACTGCCCTGCTCGAGCGACAAGCGCAGCTGCTCGATCTCGCGCACGACGCGATCCTCCTGCGGGCGCTCGACGGCACGATCGCCTACTGGAACCAGGGGGCAGAGCGTATGTACGGCTACGCCGCCGCCGAGGCGATCGGGGCGCGATCCCATGAGCTCCTGGGCACGCGCTTCCCCGCGGCGCTCCCCGCGATCGACAGGGCGCTGCGCACGGAGGGCCACTGGCAAGGTGAGCTCGAGCACACCCGGCGCGACGGCGGGACCATCATGGTCGAGAGCCGGTGGGTCGCGCAGGCCGACCCGGGCGACGCAGAGGCGCTGATCATGGAGATCAACACCGACATCACGGCGCGCAAGGAGGCGGAGCGGATGCGCTCGGAGCAGCAGCAGGAGCTCATCCGACTGCAGGCCACGGCGATCGCCGAGCTGTCGACGCCGCTCATCCCGATCACCGACCACGTGGTGGTGATGCCGCTCATCGGCGTGCTCGACACGCTGCGCGCGCAGCAGGCGATGGACACCCTGCTGCAGGGGCTCTCGTCCTCGGGCGCGACGGTCGCGATCGTCGACATCACGGGTGTGAAGGTCGTCGACACGAAGGTGGCGGACGCGCTCATCCGCGTGGCGCAAGGGGCGCGCCTGCTCGGCGCCGAGGTGGTGCTCACCGGGATCCGCGCGGAGGTCGCCCAGACCATGGTCGGCCTCGGCGTCGATCTGCGGAACATCGTCACGCGGGGCACGCTCCAGGGCGGGATCGCCTACGCGCTCTCCCGGCCGGGCGCGCGCGGGACGCTGGCCTGACGAAGCGGGACGCGGAAGCTCCACGAGCCGCTCGCCCTCCCGCGGCGCGACGGGCCGGCCCACCGCGCCGCCTGCGCCGGCGCGTCCTGCCGCTCCAGCCCAGCGGGCGCGAGGGGTCTTCGCCGGGGAGGCCAGCGCCGAGCGCGAACCGGCGCCCGTCGAGGCCGGTCAGCCCAGGAGCCCGCGCTCGGCCAACCACAGCGTCGCGCCGGCGCGGCTGTAGATGCCGAGCTTGTCGTAGGCGTGGGCGACGTGGTGCTGCACGGTCTTCTCCGAGATGCGAAGGACCAAGGCGATCTCGCGGTTGGTCTTGCCGGCCCCGACGAGCCGCAGCACCTCCATCTCGCGCCCCGTGAGCGCCTTTCGCGGCCGGAGCAGCCGACCGCACTGGGCGCCGCGCTCGCTGCTCGCAGGAGCCGACGGCACGGGATCGGTGGCGAGCAGGTAGCCGTATGTCGTGCCGTGTCCCCCCGTGAGGCGATGCGTCCAGATCGGGTTGGCGCAATAGATCTCCAGCATCTCCTTCGTGTACCCGACCACGAAGTACTCGAAATACGGATGCCATGCGGGGAGGTCGCGCACGCGAAACTCGATGCCGGAGTCCCGCAGCGTCGCCTCGGAGCGGCTGTCCGTCTCGGCGAAGTACCGGTGCCAGATGTTCTGGGTGGTCGCGACCAGCGACGAGATGTCGGGATCTTGGACGAATCGCTGCAGCGGACCGTCGACGAGCGCCCAGCGCGCCGACTCGGCCCCGAGCTCGAAGAGCGCGTCCTTGCCATCCGCGTAGAATCGCCGGACGAGCTCGTCGTGGAACGCGAGGAACTCGGGCAACGGGACGAAGCTGCTGGCGGTGATCGGCCGCTTGAACCAGGGGTTGGCCACCGCCACTTCACGGAAGAAGCCGCGCCACGCCTCCGAGCCGAACCTCCGGCTCACCAAGGTCTTCCGCGTCAGGATTGTGGTTCCGCTGACCTTCATGGAACAGCCGATCGGCTCCTGTCCCTGCACGACGAGGCCGCGCAGGACGCAGGAAGGCAAAGGATCGCCTGCCAGTATGGCCGATCGGGGTCTCAGCGGTCAACACGCGAGCTCGCTCGCTCTGTGGCGGCGCTCTCACGGTGCGACAGATAAATCAGGAGTAGATCATTTCAATAGCGATGCACACCCAAAGCTTCGCGCGTCGGGCGACGCGCCGTCGTCCCATTCGACGTTCTTCTGCTCGCTCTCCCAACCGGCGCTGCCGACGCCGCACGATGTCCCGAGGAACCTGGAACGGCGCGGTGGGCTACGGCATGACGTGCCGCTTCAGCGCGGGCCAGCCGACCGTGGCGTTGCCGGGCTCGTGGCCGCCTCCCTGCTTGGTGCAGAGCGTCACCTCGACGCCGCCCTCGCAATTGGCGTAGGTCGAGCAGCCCTGCCCATTCTCGGCCGACGGCGAGCCGGTGCATCCATTGATGTCGGCCCACTTCTGGAACGTCGACTTCGCGCCGAGGAACGTGACGGGCATGCCGCGCACCACCGAGGAGCCTCCACCGGCGTAGGGCACGATGGAATCCGACGTGCCTCGGAACGAGATCACGCTGATGGGACGCGACGGCTCGCAGCTGCCGACGTTCTCCTGCAGGAGATCGAAGGCCGCGGGCGCCACGGCCGCGAACACGTCGGCGGCGTGGCAAGCGAGGTAGTGGGACATCCCGCCGCCCATGGAGAAGCCGACCGCGTAGATGCGCTTCGGGTCGATGCAGGCGGTCTCCTGGACCTGCGCCACCAGCGCCCTGGCGAACGCCACGTCGTCGGTGTCGGCCACGCAGCAGGGCCCCACGTTCCAGGCCCCGCCCGAGGGGCCGGACAGCCCGCTCGGGAACGCCATGATCACGCCTTCCGGGTCGGTCTGCGCCGGATAGGGCGAGCCCGACCGCTCCGACGGGCCGGAGCCGCCGAGCGGGTGGAAGTCGACGACGAGAGGCACCGGCTTGCTGCCGTCGTACGTGGCAGGGACATGCAAGACGTAGCTGCGGCTCCGGGAGCCCACCATCACCGTCTTGTTCGAGTCGCCGGCGCTCAACGCGGGCGACGGGCAGGTGACGCTCCCGCCGCCGCCCGTGCCGCTGCCGCTACCCCCGGCGCCCGCGCCGCCGGTGCCGCCCCCGCCGGTGCCGCCCCCGCCGGTGCCCGCGTCCCCGGCGCCGCCCCCGCCGGTGCCGGTGCCGCCGGCGGAGCCCGTCGTGCCCGCTGATGACGTGGTCGCCGTCGTGTCCCCGGACGCGGCGCTGCCGCCGCTACCGGAGGTGACGCCCGAGCTGGTCGTGCCGCTGGCACCGCCGCCTTCGCCGCCGCCGGTGGTCGTCCCGTCGCTGCCGCTGCCGCAGCCCAAGAGGGCGATGCCGAGCGCTCCTGACAGCAGGATCTGCTTTGGTGAATTGATTCGGTGGTTCATCATGGGTCAGCACCTTTGGTTGCGGTGGATATCGGGACGACGGGCTCATACCCGAAGCCGCCGCAGCGAGGCATAGGCATACCGGCCTATGCCTCGCCGCGGGGCGTCACGCGCGCTCCGAGGACGGGACGACTCGGTCGCTCGCCGCGGCGGCCGCGGCGGTCGCGGCGGTCGCGGCGGTCGCGGCGGTCAATTGAGCACCGCCGCGTCCGCTCGGCGGATTTCCCGGAACACTCGAGTGCTTCAGGGGCGGAATTCCGCATCGGTGCTCGCGGGATGTTCACCCGCGCGTTCAGGCGCGAGACCCCGGCCAGACGCTCGATGCCCGATTGCTGCTCCACCTCGTTCGAGCGATCGGATTCCGTTGACAGGGGCAATCCTGCTCCGCTCTCCTAATCGGTCGTGACAGACATAACCGCAGACGCGACAAACGTCTTTCTCTTCCACATCGACCCGGAGACGAGCGTCAATCCGGCGGAGCTCCAGCGGATTCTGCTGGCCGAAGCCGCCGCGTTCAGCGTCGCCTCCCGGCCGGCGATCCACCCTGCGCTCCTCGCGCACCGCATCCTGCGCGGAACGGACGGCCGCCTCCTCTGGGAGATCGCCCTCACCGGGCTCGAATCGCCCGACGACGACGCGCCCAGAGAGAGCCTCTGCGAAGCGCTCCTCGGCGAGGTGCGGGAGCGCCTCGAGGGGCTCGGGAACGTCGAGAGCTTCGCGGGCTACACCGATCTCGTGCTCCCCGGGCCCGGCCTCGGCTTCTGCCGCGCGCCGCTGGAGGCGAGCAGGTCCTCCGGCCTCTTCTCCGGGCTCGCCCAGGCGAGCGCGCCCCTGCCCGGGTGGGAAGACTACGCGACGGACGCGGGCACCGCCGTGGCCGGGGCGGAGCTGCCCGAGGATCTCCTCGCGGAGATCGAGCAGAGCCGCGGCGAGGCGCCCGCGGAGCCGGGCCTCAAGCCGGTTCGCCAAGGGCACATGTACACCGGGGCCGGCGACAAGGCGCACCTCGCCTACCTCCATGATTACCTCGAGTCCCGCGCCGCGGCGTCGAGCTTCAGCGACCGCCGCAAGGTCCTCGCGTTCCGCGCCTTCCAGGCGCGCGAGGGCAGCACCGCGGCCATCAACACCTACGACAACCAGATCGTGACCTGGGGGACCGGCTGGGGCGGCCTCGGGATGCTGGGCAAGGTCATGGCGCGCGCGGTGGCGAACGAGGCGCTCCGCGAGCGGCTCGGCCGCGCGGGCCTGCGCTACCGCGACAAGAACGTCTACGATGTCGTCGACCTCCGGGCGAAGCGGGTGATCACCGGACGGAGAGAGGCGCTCGAGACGCTCCGCAGCTCGGTCCCGCTGCTCCGGGTGCTCATCCACGCGGCGCGCGACCCGCGCACGCGCGACGCCGTCACCGAGGCGCAGCTCGTCACGTTCATGGAGACGTCGGCGCACATCACCGGGGCCGACGGCATCGCCACGCAGGCCTTGTTCAACTGGATCGCCCACCTCAAGCACTGGGCCCCAGCGTACGTCGACGGCTGCCTCGAATGGGCGCTGCCCCAGGCCGACGGCGGCGCCGCGTCGGTCGAGCGCGACCAGCGCCTCGCCGCGCTCGTGGGCCGTTATTTCTACGGCAAGGCCCGGAAGTTCAAATGGATCCCCGACTGGCGGCAATTTCAGCTCTACTGCGAGCACATGAAGGTCGACGGCCTGGATTGCACGAGCGATCCGTTCTTCCGGGCGGCGGCGTCGCCGTCGAGCGATCCGTTCGCCGAGCGGCCGGCGCCGCGGCCCGGCAGGCCGGCCAAGCCGCAGGTCCTGAAGAACGCGCCGCTCGCCGGCGAGCCGGCGCTCGAGCGCGTCGCGCGGGGCGAGGGGTCGCTCCGCAAGCAGGCCAGCGGGCCCGAGATCAAGGCCCTGCAGGAGGCGCTGCTCGCGGTCGGGATCCAGCTCCGAGGCGGCGTCGACGGCGTCTTCGGCGAGCGCGTGGAGGAAGCCGTGAAGGCGTTCCAGGCCGAGCGCGGGCTCCTCGTGGACGGGGTCGCGGGGCAAGCCACCGTGAAGGCGCTGGACGCGAGGCTCGGCGCGGTGAGGGGCTGAGCGGGGCGGCTCGCGCCGACCCGATCGAGAGGAGACCACAGGATGGCGGCGAAGGCGGGCGAGGGAGAATACCGGTACTACACGATCCAGCCAGGCGGCGACGACGGGCCGCTCCTGCCCCATCAGCACTACCTCGGGGTCGACGCGGCGGCGTGGTTCCTGAACCGGGAGGATGGTTGGTTCTCCAAATGGACCGCCTCGGGCACGCTCGAGATCTCCCTGGTCGGGGGCCTCGAGCGCTACCAGGCGGCGCTCGGCGCGTTCGAGCTGCAGGGCAGCGCGAGGACGGCGCCCGTGTTCGATCGCCCCGTGCTGCCCGATCGCAATTACCGCGGCGGCCCGATCACCCTGAGCGTCTCGCTGTTCGCGCTCCGCCGCGACACCGCGCTCGCGGGCCTGCTCAAGGGCGCCGCGTCGGCGAGCCTCGGGATCGTGGCCGGCATGGTGGAGACGGCGAGCCTGGCCGGACCGCAGCTCGTGCTCGGCGCGGCGGGGGCCTCGCTCATCGGCGGCCTGTCGCAGCTGCTCACGAGCGCGCCCGGCGGCGCCGAGCACCTGCTCGGCCAGGGCGGCCTCGAGGTGACGCTCTCCCCCGAGCAGGTGCGCGGACCGATGACATATGTGCTGTTCCACCGAGGGACCCCGCTCGATCCCGCGCGGCTCGCGGTGGGCGCGTCCGGCGCGCTCACCTACCCGCTGCACGACGGGCGGGAGCTCGCCGACGGCGCCTGGCTCCTCATCCGCCTGCGCAGGAGCGCGCGCTACGCGGGCGCGCGCGGCTGGTTCGACCGGGAGCGGGCGCTGCGGGCCGCCGTGGAGAACCTCGTCGACGACGTGCGGACGGGCGCGATCGACGCCGCCGAGGCCCTCCCCCGCCTGCGGCCGGGCGCCGGCGGCGCGGAGACGCTCTTCGACGACCTGCGCGCGCTGCGGCAGATCATCCAGCTCGACGGCGTGATCCACGAGGCCGAGGCGAAAGAGCGGATCGCCGGGCTGGTCAAGCGCTTCGCCGACGCGCGGGCGGCGGTCGCGGGCCACGCCGCGGCGAGCCCGGCGCACGTCGCGCACGGCGCCCTCTCCGGGGCGCTGGAGAGCCCCGGGGGGCTGGAGAGCTTCGGGGCGCTGGAGAGCTTCTCGATCGAGCCCGGCGGCGCGGAGCCCCCGGAGACCACGACGGACGCGGATCTCCTTCACGAGCAGGACTCCATCGCCGCGGCGCGCCGCGCCGCCCGGCCCGGTCCGGGGTCCTCGACGAGCGGCTCCGGAGGATCGCCAAGGCAGGAAGATCATTGATCTTTTCTTCCCGCCCTCCCGCCTTCATGTTCAATCGGCCACCACCTTCGCGCTCCCCCGGGCGCGCGCGCGGGTGATCCGCGCCCGCTCAGACCTCCTCGGCGCCGTGGAGCACGGCCACCCTTCCGTCCTGCTGACGCCCGAGCTCGGCGCGGTACCGCAGCCGGTTTCTCCAATCCATGTACTCGAGGCGCAGGCGCCGCGTCGAAGGCCCTTGCCCCGGATCGAGGTGAAGCATGCAGAAGCCGTTGTTGCCGAGCTCGGGACGGAGCTTGTACCCATGATAGCGCGACTGCCACTCGAGGAAGAGCGGCGTCGCGGGGCACGGCGCGGCGTACAGATCCTTGTCGAGCCCGTACTCGGAGAGTCGATACGGATAGCCGCCGTGCCCGATGCAGCTCGAGACCGGCAGCTCCGGGGTCATGTCGAAGAGACCACAGTAATGCGTGTTGCCCCACATCCAGAGATCCACCGCCGGCAGGTACGGCTTCAGGTGCTCGTACATCCTGGTGAGGTCCATCGATCCATACTGGAACGGCTCGTTCGCTGACAGCAGCACGTTGATGCATCCGCGCTGACGTCCGTCCTGCAGGATCTGCGAGAGCCACGAGCGGAGCCGGGCGTCGGCGTACGTCATGTGGCCGAAGTAGTCGGTCTCGATGCCGATGATCTGGAACGCGTCCCCGAAGCGCAGGCAGAAATAGCTCCCCTGCTGGACCTGGGGCGCGCCCAGGCCCATCCGGTAGTCGAGGTAGCTGAAGTACGGGTACGCCTTGGAGAACATCTCGTGGTTGGAGCTCAGCATCATCACGTTCGTGCGCGCCAGCATGTCCTCGATCTCGGGCGCGACGAAGGCTGCGAACTCCGCCGATGTGCCGGCGTAATAGACGTCGCCCAGGTAGAGGAGATGGTCGGGCGCGAGCCTCCGGATGTGCTTGGCGATGTAGCGCGAGTGCGGGAGCCCGTTG
Organism: Sorangium sp. So ce385; assembly: GCF_051474135.1. Lineage (NCBI taxonomy): Bacteria > Pseudomonadati > Myxococcota > Polyangiales > Polyangiaceae > Sorangium > Sorangium sp. So ce385. The sequence continues at coordinate 6,821,974 of NZ_CP150337.1, forward strand.
CCGAAGTCGGCGAGCAGGGCGAGGCTGGTCTTCGCCACCGGCATGTCGTACACGAACGACCGATTCTGCGCCGCGTCGTGGTACCGGAAGGGCGCCTTGGGTTTGAGGCTGCTCGCGGCCTTCGCCGCGACGAAGGCGAGCGCGTACATGGCGCCGTCCGCGACCGTCTCGAACTTCTCTTCCATCGGGAGGATGGGCAGCCAGCCCGAGTCGTACCCGAGAAAGCCGAAGCCGTCGGGCATGCCGACGGTCTGCATGGGCGCGGCGGCCGCCCTGTGCAGGCCTTCGCGCATGCCGAAGGCCTGCACCGGCGCGGCGGCCGCCCTGTGCAGGCCTTCGTGCATGCCGAAGGCCTGCACCGGCGCGGCGGCCGCCCTGAGCAGGCCTTCGTGCATGCCGAAGGCCTGCACCGGCGCGGCGGCCGCCCTGTGCAGCGGCTCCGCCGCCGTCGACGGATCGAGGAGCGCCCGCGCCCGGTCGAGCGCGCCCCGGAGCTCCCCCTCGGTCAGCCGGGCGTCCCACAGGCCCCTCGCCTCGGCCAGGATCGGGTCGGGATCGTCCCGGAGGCGCTCCTCGAGCCACGTGACGTGCTCGGGCTCGACGAGCCCGATGTCCGCGTCGGCGCTCGCGTCGAGCGCGTAGTCCTTGACGCGTGGCCGGTCCGATCTCGGGCTGTCTTGCCCTCTCGGAGCGTCCTGTGGCGGGACCATCTGCTCGGTCGCGCGGGGATGGGCGTGTGTCGACGCAGTCGGATGTCCGAGCGCGTGGAGGAGCGATGCCTTCACGGTGTGTCCCTCATTCTTTCCAAAGACGCTGGTCTCGGCGCGCGCCAGGCGGTCCGGCGAGCTGCCGCGCGCCCTCAGCGCGGGTACATCTGCTTGATGAACTCGATGTCGGTCTCCGACAGCGTGCTGTTGCCCGGACGCGACTTCCGGTCGCGCGTGTGCTCCTTCGGGATCGCGTACAGCATGATCGAGCGCGGATCGAACGTCGAGAACTGCGTGACGTTCTTCGAGTACCTCTGGAAGAGGTTGGTGTCGACCTGCTCCCGCTTCCAGCGGTTCGGCGGCCCCATGTAGTATTTGTAGACGGCCTCCGTGTCCCACGGGATGCCGGCGTCGGGGTTCTGGTGCTCATGGATGCACCCGAGCGCGTGTCCGAACTCGTGCAGCACGACCCGCGAGTACTCCTCGTCGGGCGTCGACCGCGTGAGCCAGCCCAGGTTCATCGTCGGCTTGTCCCGGCGGATGCTCAGGCAATCCCGGCCGATGTAGGACCACGAGCCCTCGCCGCGCGTGAACGCGATGCGGATCTGGGCGCTCGGGGCGTCGTCGAAATCGAACTTGAGGTTCGCGTGCCGGGTCCAGAGCTCGGCGACCTCGCGGACCCGCCGCTGCACCTCGCGCTCGCCGCCCATGAACGCGATGCGCAGCGTCTGCCCGGGGGCCCACCGCTTGCCTTTCAGCACGGCGATGCGCGCCGGGTTGCCCGCGTCCTCGGCGTATACGGAATCGAGCGACTCCGCCTGTTCGCCCTGCGCCGCGCCCGAGCGGGCCAGATCGTCGTCCACCGGCGGGAACACGTCCACGCAGACGCAGGTCTCCTCGTCGATCTCCGGACCACCGGTCGCTTCCGATTCAATCATCGCTTCCTCCCTGGTTGATGACCATCCGCGCCGGCCGCCGGCCGGGTGCTTCATGCGCCGCCGCCGAAGACGAACCTCGCGTTCGGGTGCGCGTAGACGCAGTACGCGAGGTGGGTGGGATCGCCGTCCTTCTTGGCCGCGCGCCGCGCCTCGCGGACGGCCTTGCCGACGGGGGCGCCGTTCGCCAGCTCGCGGTACAGCGCCTCGCAGAAGGCGTAGGCGCGGTCGTCGCTCACCAGCCAGAGGGGCGCCAGGAACAGGCCGGCGCCGGCGGAGATGAGGCGGTTCGCCCACCCGCCGATGCCCACGAGCGACCACGCGCCCTGACCCAGCTCGCACGCGTTGAACACGAACGCCGGGCGCGCGGACCCGAGGTGCGACTCGATGTCGGGGCCGTTGATGGCGCGCGGGCTCAGCGGCTCTCCCCCTTCCAGCCAGAGGGCCGTGATGGTGTCGGGGGCGCTCGTCGAGAAGTTGCCGTGCGTCGCCGCGTGGATCAGCCCGTAGCCGCCGTTCTTCAGCAGCGCCTTGACCTCCTTCGCCGTGGCGTACTTGGGGCTCCTGTCCTGCAGGTTCCTGTCCTGGCCCAGGAGCCTGGCGAGGAACTCCTTCTCCTTGGGCGCGCTGCGGAGGTTGGAGTCCGTCGGCACGAGCAGCGCGAACGCGTCGACGCGGAGCGCCGCCGCCGGGCCCTCGTGGCCGCCCCCTTGCTCGTTCCGCCGGAGCCAGCGGGTCAGCGACATGCTGAGGCACCAGGGCTCCTCATCGTGCCAGCGCTCCGGCTCGGTCCCGTACGGCCAGACCAGCTCCCACGGGATGAACGGCTCGTCCGACAGGATGATCATGCTGCTGTCGCGCCACGCCTTGCGCTCCGCGGCGTACATGCGACGGAAGTCCTCCGGAAACAGCGTCTTCCACAGCTCGAAGCCCATGTCGCGGATCTTCGTGTCCACGTCCTCGCGGTCGATGGCGAGCCGCGGCCTGCCGAGGGCGTCGACGGTGGGGTCCCTCCCGGCGCGGAGCAGGTTGAGCTCCCGGTACAGCGACGTGGTGAAGTCCTCGGGCGAGGAGGAGAGCGGGACGCGCGTGAACGTCCTGCCCACCTCGCCCTTCCGGATCAGCGTGAAGGTGAGCGCGCCGCCGGCCGGCGAGCGCTCGTAGGCGATATACAGCATCCGCTCGGGAGCCTCGGCGAGCGAGGCGCTCGAGGTGCGGACCGCGCCGCTCACATGGGCCGTGTCCGAGCTGGCCCCGGGCATGGCGGTGACCTCGACCTGGACGGCGGCGGACCCGACGGGGTTGTCCGATTGAAGGAAATCGAGGACGAGCGTGCGCTCCCCGAGCGCGGTGGGCTTGAGGAAGAACACGACCGGATCGCTGTCACCGCTCGCGGGGATACGGATCTCCTGCTCCAGCGGCGAGAGCACATCGAACGAGGGGGCGCCCAGGCGCACGCGCACGGGCTCCGACGGCCTCAGCTCCACCGGACCCGAGCGGCCGGCGACGCTGAGGCTGGAGGGAGCCACCGTGAGGCGCACGACCAGCGTGAAGCGCTCCGCGCCGAGCCACATCCGGCGCGGGCACGCGACGTCGACATGGCGCAGCACGGTCGGCGCATCGAGCGGGGGCGACGCATCGAGCGGGAGCAACGCATCGAGCGGAAGCGGCGCCTCGGCCGGCGGCGGCGCCGCGGCCGGGGGCGACGCCTGGGGCAAGGGCCACACCTCGAACGGGGACGACGCCTCGACCGGGCGCGACGCGCCGGCCGGCCGCAGAGCCTGGGGTGCCAGGGGCGGCGGCGCCGCGCCGAAATCGCGCGCGCTCCTCGGATTCGCCTCGCGCGTCGGCGGGCGCCGGGCCGAGAGCAGCTCGTCGCCGCTCAGGGGAATGTCCCAGAGGCCTGAGCCGCCTCGCTCGATGGCCTCGAAGCTCTCCCACGACCGGGGGGCGTGCCTCCGCTCGGGCTGGCTCACGCCGGCGCCTCGCGCCTCCTGGGTCGATTCGAAGGTGTGCACGGCGGTGGGCTCGGGGCTCTCGGGTTCCGGGGTCAGCGCCGCGAGCGCGTCCTCGGCGACGACCGCCGCGCTCCGCAGCGATATCCGGGCGACGTCGACAGCGTCGATGACGCCCCGCTCGAACACGCCCCCGTGCGTCGTGCTGAACACGTCATGGCCGAACGCCGCTCTCCGTGTCCGGACCTCCTGGAGGACGCGCTCGCCATCCTCACCGGCGTTGCGCGCGAGCTGCCGCAGCGGCTCCTCGAGGGCGTGGCGCACCACGTCCACGCCGGCGTTCTCCGCGCCGCCGACCTCGAGCGCGTCGAGGGCGGCCTGCGCGCGCACGAACGCCACGCCACCGCCGGGGAGGACGCCCCCGGCGATCGCAGCCCGGGCGGCCTTCAAGGCGTCCTGCAAGCGTCGCCTGCGCGCCGCGCCCTCGGCCTCCGTGGCGGCGCCGACCTGGAGCAACGCTGCCCGCTGCCGGGGCACGTCGGCGAGATCGGCGCCCGCGCCCACGTCGACCTGGAGGAGCGTGCGGCCTCGCTCGACGTGGACCCGAAAGGCGCTCCCGAGCTCGACAGGCTCCCCGCCTTCGAACAGGCGACTCGCGCTCTCCGTGCGTACGCTCGTCCGGGTCAAGGCGGCGACGCGCTCGAGCAGCGCGCCGCCGTGACCGGCAGGGATCGCCACCACGGCGCAGCGGCGGGCGCCGCGGCGGTGCTCGCGGACGAGCGCCTCGATCGCGTCGCCGCCGAGCCCCTCGGCGACGAGGAGCAGGGCCCGCGACGGCGGCGCGGCGACCTGGAGCCACCGGGGAAGCACGCGCTGATCGGCGTCTCCCTCCACCTTCATGACGAGCACGGAGCACGCCTCCAGCGTGCATGACATCCGCTCCGCGTCGGTCGCGAACGCGGCAGAGGCATAGCCGACCTGGAGCTCCATCTCCGCGAGCCTGCGGACCTCTAGGCCGCCTCCCCCCTTCGGCTCGATCAGGATCTGCCCGTCGCCAGCCCAGCCGATCGCCTCCGCGAGGGCGGCGCTGGCCTCAGGGTCATCCTTCAAGCAGGTGGCGCAGATCCGGTCGATCTCGCCCCGTCCCTGGATCTCCTTCGCTTCCTGGTCGAGGTGGCTGATCACGGCGCGGACCGCGAGGCTCACCCCGCGCCTGATCCTCGCCGGATCGTCGCCCTGGGCGATCCGCTTCGAGCTCTCCCGGAGCATCGCCCCGGCCAGCACCGCCGCCGTCGCGGCGCCGTCGCCCACCTCGCTCCTGACCTCGGTCGTCAGGCGGCGCACCAAGGTGGCGCCGAGCGCCGCGAAGGTGCTTGCGTCTCCCAGGCTCGGTGAGGCGCCGGCGCTCCCCGGCGTCGCGGCGCCGCGCCGCGCCGGGCCGAACCCTGCCCTCGCCGCGCCGACCGTGGGCTCCATCCCGGTCAGGATCATCTCGATCGCCTCGGCGGGCGCATGGCGCTTCGATGTCATGATACAGACACGAGCATACGTCATCACCTCTGCGCCGTGAAGCCGGCCGACTCGATGCGTGGATAAGCGATGGATCTACATCGCTTTTCCAGAAGGCGGCGGCGGCCGGAGCACGAATGCATCGCTATGCGGTCGAGGAGCCGCCGGCCGACCCGCGCAGCGCGGCGGCATTGCGGCGCAGGATCCCGGCGGCGCGCCGCTCATAGGAGAACCCGCCGTCGGCGCCCTCCTCCGTGCCTCCGGGCCGGAGCGCGCCGAGGAGCGCTTGCTGCCGCGCCCCGAGCTCCTGCAGCTCCTCCCGGGCGTGCGGATACAGGTGCAGCAGGCCCCTCTTGTCGCCCGCGGAGAGCGATTGCCCATCGCCGTCCGGCGCGCACGGGCTGGGCTGCGTGCGGTAGAAGAGCGGGGGGAACCGGTACAGCATCACCGAGGCCCGGTCGAACTCTCCGAAGGCGATGTTCTGCTGGTTTGCCGGCCTGAGGTTGAGATCGACCTTCGCGCGGGACCAGAAATTCGGGTATCCGCTCAGGTACGTGTAGATGCCGGGGCGCCGGCCCTGGTAGTCGCTCATGAAGCCGCCGCGCGCGTCGCGCGAGAGGGCGTAGCCCGGGTCGTCCTCCCAGCGAAACTCCGCCTGGCAAGGGCCCTTCAGGTTCTGGTGCTCGTGGTGGAACGCGATCGCGTGGAGGAACTCGTGGAGCACGGTGCCGCGCCATTGCGGCGGGAGCGCGCGGTCGAACCCGCCGAGGTTGAGGCTCCGCTGCCACGGGTAGCCGCCCACGTCGTCGTGACGGGCGCCGATGGGCGCGGCGCTCTCCGTGCCCACGAGCGAGAAGTAGCCGGCGCGATCGAAGCTGACCCGGATCTCCGCGGCGAGCTCGCGATCGTCCTGCGACCAGCTCCGGTAACGCCGGTTCTCCGGGTCGTGGCCGAAGTCGAAGCGGAGGTTGCAGGCCGCCGAGATCTCCTCGACGACCCCCTCGATCTTCTGGTGAAGCTCGTAGCTGCCGCCGAGGAAGGCGACGCGCAGGACCTGCCCCGGCGCCCACCGCTCGAGATCGGCCGTGACGAACTCGAGCCCGCCGCCGGACGAAGGGCGCGACTCCAGCCAGCGCGCGTGAGCCTCGCGGTGAGCCTCGATGTAGTCGGGTACGGCGTCCAGGAAGACGTCCGCGGTGGTCAATTCCGGCGCGTGCTGGTCGAGCATGAGGATTCCTCCCGTGCGAGGGGCAATTCGATCGACCATTGGAGGGCCTCGCGCCAGCGCTTGTCAAGCGAGCCATGGCGGAGCGGCGGCGCTCAATCGCGGAGCCGCACGGCGCCGTGCACCTCGGGCGCGACGGCCTTGAGCCACGCGAGAATGGCCGTGATGCGGGTGCCGACGTTCGCGTACCCGATGGTCTTCCCCAGGTAAGACGCGCCCTTCACGAAGCTCGCGCCGCGGTGGAGGGCCAGCACGCTCCAGCCGTCGTCCATGACCGGGGCCCCCGACGCGCCCTCGTCCGTGTCCGTGAAATAGAAGAGATCGCGCGCGGTGACGTCGAGCACCGCATTGGCCCGCAGGCCGACGCGCTTCTCCTTGCCGCGCGGGTGCTGGATGATGTTGACGACGAACGAGTGCTCGTCGGCCGGCTTCGCGAGCGCGCGGAGATCGCACGCGAGGGGCGCCCGGCCCGCCGGGGCGGCGTCGAGCTCGAGGATCGCCGCGTCGAGATCCTCGCTGTGCGCGACGAGCGCCTTCACGGCGACCCCCTCGTCGCGCAGCGCGGGCCCGCTCCAGCTGAAATGGACGCGCGCGCCGATCGCTTGCTTCCCGAGATCCTCGGGGCTCGCCTTCTGGCCCCGGGGGCGCGCGTGGAGGGCGTGCAGGCAGGTGACGACGTGCCGCGCGGTGAGCAACCACGCCGTCCCGTACGCCTGGCCGGTGGACGCCTTGCCGCCTTCGATCACCGGCACGACGACGCAGCCGACCGCGGCGCCCGCCTCGTGACCTCGAAGGAGGAAGTCGAACGACACGGTCTTGTCCGTGATGACGATCTTCTGAGGGAGCTCGTCGCGGGCGTCGATGGGGTCGATCGGCGCTGCGCCGAGGCCGAAGCGCCGGGCCGCGATCGCGCCGAACCGCGCCCTCCCCGCCGCGGAGGACGCGTCGGCCGCCCCGGCGAGCCATTGCCGCAGCCCCTCCTCGTTCTCGGGCGAGAGATCGGCGTCCGCCAGCAGCCCGACGTCCTGCTTGAGCTGCAGCTCGCTCGTCGGCTGGAGCACGCGCTTGGCGCGGATCGCGGGAGGGAGCTTGTCGGCCAGGGTGTCGAGGGCGGCCTGCGAGCGGTGCAGCCCGCCCTCGCGCGCCGCCTCGAGGAGCTCCCGGCGCTCGTCGTCGCGCAGGAGCTTCATGACACGCCTCCCTGCGCGACGGTTCGGCCCGCGGCGCGCGGGATCCGCGCGTACACGTCGGGGAAGCGCGTTTTCAGGTCCTCGAGCACGGCGCTCATCCGTGTGCCGTTGCCGATGACGGGACCATCGTTGGACGTCAGCCCGACGCCTCGGTGCAAGGCGACGATGCGCCCTTCGACGTCGCAGATCGGCGCGCCGCCTATCGCTGGCCAGGTGCTCAGAAGATACGCTATCCGCGACTCGTCCACCGCCACGGCCATCCCCGTGTGCACGGAGAGCTCGTCCGCGCCGGAGGCGCCGTCGTGGGACACCATCGCGAGCCGGTCGCCTGGAAATGGTTCGGTCGCGACGTTCAACGGGGCGCGGCCGGTGTGCTGGATCCACAATGCGGCGTAACCCAGGGCAACGGACTGCGCCGCGACGCTGCGAATCTCGATGTGCGAGAGCTGCTCGCCGTCGCGGAACACGGCATACAGCTCCAGCTCAGCGCCCGGCGGCGCGTCGACGGCGTGCTGCGCTGTGAGGAGCAGCTCGGAGGCGATGAGCCAGGCCGTGGCGTATCTGAGCTCGCGGCGGCCAGCTGCATCGCGGATGCCCCGTCCGCGGGCGAAGGTGTGGACGACGAGCCTCGCGGTGCTGCGGCCGATCGCCTCCGCGTGCTCGCGGAACGATGCCACATCCGGGCGCGGCTCCCCCACGACGGCGGCGAGCTGGCCTTCGTCGGGCGCGAGCAGCTGCGCAGGCGGGACGCCGTCGTGCTGATGCTCCAGGAGCTCAGCCCACATCGCGCGCACCACGCCGAGCGCCTCGCCGCCGAGATCGAGCCGCAGGGCGCGATCCAGGAACTCGGCGAGCGGGACCGCCCCGCCGAGCCGCTCCGTCTCGTTGAGGCGGTCGAGCACCTCGATCAGCTGGACGTGCGGCGGCACGTCCGCCGAGGCGCCGAGGACATCGGGGTCCACGGCCGCGAAGATCGTCGCGAGCCCGTCGCGGGCCGCGAGCGGGCTCGCCACGAGCGCCGCGTGCAGCTCGCGCAGCCGCTCGTGCGCGACGTGCTGAAACGGCGGCCGGCGCGAAAGGCGAGCGCGGATCCCCCAGAGGTCGGCCGCGTGGTCGGGGCGCGCCGCCATGAGCGCCCGCACGAACCCGGCGAGCGCTCCCCCGCTGTCGAGCGCCACGACGAGCGCCCTCGCGTTCATCGAGGCGTCCAGCCCCGCCGCGCGCATCCGGCCACCCAGCCGGCCGAGCAGGGGCGCGCGCTCGTGCGGCGGCACGTGGCGGTCCACGAACATGGCGAGGTCGCTCAGCGCCCCGATCCGCTCCTCCGCCCACGCGCGCGACGCCTCCTGTCCGGCGCGCCCCTGCTGCGCGAACAGCCAGCGGATCGACGCCACGATCCGCTCGGCGCCCCCGTGATTCTCGAGGAGGGTCGAGAGGAGCTTCGCGAGCAGCTCGGGGCGCTGCCCGAGCGCCGCCAGCACGTCGTGCCACGGGAAGCGGCCGGCGCGATCCCACGCCACGTCCGCGGCCGCCGCCGTCCAGTCGAGCTCCTCCGCGAGCGCCGGGCCCTGGTCGTCGAGCGCGACGGCGAGGCCGTCGACGTAAGGCTCGCGGACGCGATCGAGCGCGCCGAGCGCGATCGCGCGCAGCAGCCGGCGCGCGTCGTGGAAGCTCCCGCCCGCGGCGAGCAGCAGCGCGCCGTCGCCGCGGAGCGCGCCGTCGTCGCAGGCGTCGAACGCCTCGGCCACGTCGTCCTCGAGCGACCAGAGCACGCGGCGCGCCTCGTGCTCGCGCCGCGGGGCGAGGATGGCGGCGAGGTCGACGAGCGAGGCGAGGCGTTCCTTCGGGGAGAGCGCCGCCGTGTCGGGGTGCGAGCGGGCCGTGGCGATCCGCCGCAACACCTCGGTGAGATCGCCGTCCCGGGAGCACTCCCACGCGAGCACGCGCCGCATCTCGTCGGCGATGGCCGGCGGGCGCGGGTGCTGCAGGGCGTCGCGCGCGGCCGTCCGCGCCGTGTCGGGTCGCCCGCGCAGCCGCTCGAGCCGCGCCCGCATGCACGGCAGCGCGCTGTCCGGCGCGGCTCCGCCCCGCTCGGCCGCGGCCCGCTCCCACTGCGCGAGCAGCTCCTCGAGCGCGTCGAGCCGGTGCTCGGCGAGGAGCGGCTCGGCGCGGGCGAGCATCTGCTGCTCCCACGACACGTGCGCGCGGGGCGTGGGCATCGCGTGCGACGGCGGCGCCCGCCGCTCCAGCCAGCCGCGCGCCCGCGGGGAGAGCCCGTCGACCAGGGGGGCCAGGGCCTCCTCGATCGCCGGCGTCCACCGCGCCTCCAGGGCCTCGAAGTCCTCGAGCGCGAGGAGGTGGTAGGCGGCCTCGACCAGCTCGTCCCGCCCGGAGAACCAGCTCGCCGCCGCCCGGTGCACGCGGCGGATGTCCTCGGGCCGATCGCTCATCATCAGCTCGACGAGCTCCCGGCGCACCTCGGGCCTCAGCACGAGCGCCTCCTCGTCGGCGGTCTCGACCACGAGGTCGTGGACGCGCCGGAGCGCGTCGAACAGGCGCTTCGCGTCGGCCTCGTCGCGCACGGGGGGCGCGGGCCAGTCGCGGAGGACGTGGAGGATGGCCGCGGGCGTGATGCACCGCAGCGCGAACCCGGGGTGCACGATCGCGCGCACGCGAGGATCCTCGAGGTGCATGAGGACGCGCAGGTGGAGGTAGCCGTCGGTGAGGGCGCGCGCGATGGCGTCGCGCAGCAGGGCGTCGTCGAGCGCCCGGCCCGCCGGCTGCGCGAGCACCGCGCGGGCCGCGAGGCGGAGCGTGAGCGGGCGCCGCGGGAGCATGTCCACGAGGCGCCGCACGAGCGCCTCGTCCGTGAGCCCGAGCGCCGAGAGCAGCTCCTCGGCGCTCCGCAGGTCGAGCTCGCCGAGCTGGACGATCGCGGGCGCCACCGGCCAGAACGCGCGGTCGGGCGCCGCGGCCCAGATGCCGCGCCCGGCGACGACCAGCGACGACGGGACGCCCCCGATCGCGCTCCACAGGTCGCGCAGGAGATCCCGGGCGAGCTCTGGGCTCCGCCGGAGGGCGCGCTCGAACGTGTCGACGACGATCCACAGGCGCGTGATGCGCCCGCGCGCCGCGGCGCGCCCGACGGCCTCCTGGATCTCGGGGACCATCGCGTGGAGGCGCGAGTCGACCTCGGCCCGGTCGGACGCCTGGAACGCGAACGGGGCGCTCTCGAGGTGGCCGGCGTCCTGGAGCGCCTTCGAGAGCCCCGCGAAGCTCTCGAGATCGCGCGCCTCGAGCTGCCGGGACAGCGCCGCGAGCACGCTGGCCACGGACTCCGGATCGATCTCCACGTCGTCCAGATCGAGGTGGACGAGGGTCACGGGGCTGTCCGGGCGCCACGCGCCGAGGTCCACCCCGACGCGGGCGAGCAACGCCGACTTCCCCATGCCGCCGAGCGCGTCGAGCACGACGAGCCGGGCGTCCGTCCGCCCCTCGATCACGTCGCGCAGCGCCGCGCGCTCGTGGCGGCGGCCGACGAAGTGCGCCCCCGCGGTGGCCTCGAGGCGCGCGCGCTGGTTGCCGAGGAGCAGCTCGCGGCGCACGGCGAGCGCCCCGTCGCGCGCCCACGGGACGTCCTCGAGCCAGCCCGCGACGAGCTCGAGCGCGTCGAGGTCGAGCGCGGGCGCCGTGGTCTCCGCGATCGGCGAGGGTGGGCCGTGCTCGAGCCACCGCTCGAGGAGGCGCTGCGCCGGCGTCATCGGCCGGTCGGGGATGCTCCGCGCCGCGGCCAGCACGCTCGCGGCGTCCGGGTGCGCCGCGAGCGCGGCGCAGCGGGCCTCGCGGCGGAGGGACCACGCGCTGCGCTCGTCGTCGATCGCGATCACGTCGACGTCGCGCCGGACGAGCCGCAAGCAGTCGCTGGCGCGGAGGCCCGGGACCGCCGTGGGGTGGAAGGCGTGCACCGCGCACAGGCGCGCGAGCAGCGCCGATCGCTCGCAGGCGCTCCGCCGCTCGTCGCGCGTCGGCTCAGCCATGGATCCCTCCCTCCTGCTGCAGGATGGTCCTGATGCACCCGTTCATGCTCATCAGCGGGTAGTCGGGCGGCTCGGTCTCGCGCATCGCCTGCATCACGCGGTCGACCCACTCGGGGAACCGCTCTCTCGAGATGCGCGGGTGCTGCTCGGCGAGCTCCGCGAAGAACCTCTCCAGGTCGTGGCGATCGATGGAGGTGAGGAGCTCCTCGAGCAGCACCGATCGGTGTCGCTGCGTGAGGCTCGGCGGCGCGCCGAGGAACACCAGGCGAGGCGCCCTGGGGTGCGAGGCGCTCGCCTCCACGCCCTCGGCCAGCCGGCGCAGGAACGTCAGCACGTCGTTGGCCGTGACCCGGCTGCAGTCGTCGAGGACCCACCACACGGGTCCGCTCACGCTGATCGCCTTGCGGATGACCTGCTGCGCGACGAGCTCGATCCACTTGTCCGGCGTGGTGTCCTCCCGGTTCGGGAGCCTCGCGTCCTGCCCGTCGATCGCGTTGCACATGCCGCCCGCCAGCGCCGGGAGCCCGAGGTAGGACGGGACGTCGATCTCGATGACCTGGTGATCGCCCCCGATCCCGGCGCTGTGGATGCAGCGCAGGACATGCCGGGTGAACGTCTTTCCAGCGCCGGTGCCGCCGTCGATCCGCAGGATGCGCCAGCGCTCGTCCAGCATGGCCTTCACGTGGCCGATCAGGGCCTTCCGGTTCACCACCAGCCTGTCGGCCACGCTCGCTCGCTCCAGGATCTGCGTGCGGACGAGCTCCGCCCGCGCCGCCTGCGCCGCGGCGACGGCGGCGGGGAGGCTCTCGATGCCCGCGAGCACCCGCTCGGCCTGGTCGTCGGGGCACTGCCGCAGCCACGCGGCCCAGGACGCCGCCCCCGCCCTGTCCGGAGGGGCGGGCAGGCTGTCCGCGTCCTCGAAGATCGACGCGAGGTCGAACGGGACGCCCCCGCCGTAGAAGGCGTCGAGCTGCATCGCGAGCGGGACGACGTACTTGGAAGCGAGCTGCACCGGGTTCTCCTCGGGATCACGCCGTGGCCGGCGAGGGCACGCAGACGGAAGCGTCGAACAGCCACCGGACGAGGTCGAAGTCGAGCTCGCGCCGGAGCCGCTCCGTGGCCGCTTCGGCCGGGTCGGGCGAGCGGTACACCTCGTGGAGCTCGACGACCTCGGGCGGCGCCTCGAGCCGCCGGTAGAGGTCGACCGCGCTCGCCTCCCGCGCGAGCTCCGCGGGGAAGCTCCCCTCGCGCAGGAGGGTCGCGACGGCGCGCTGCGCGCCGTCGTGCGCGAGCATCAGCGCGTGGTCCTCGTCGACCAGGGCGAGCGGCAGCCCCGCGACGATGGCCGACGCCGCCGGCACCACGCCGTCGCCCGGCCCGGTGCACGGCCCGGCCCAGAGCCTCGCGGGCGCTCCCGGACCGGCGGATGTGCGCCCGAGGCTGTCACACGTGCCCCGCTCCACGCTCGCGATGAGGCCGGCCCGCTCGAGCAGGGGGCTCTCGCGCACGAGCGCCTTCAGGTTGCGGCTCCGGTCGAGCGCCGCCTGGGACGGGCGCAGCGGCCCCGGCCACGTCGACGACGCGTACAGCGCGGCCGCCGAGGGGAAGAGCGCCGGATCGGGGAGCATCTCCAGGAGGCCGGGGAACGAGAGCGCCATGCGCTGCAGCTCGTCCGGCGAGTCGTCGAGCTTCAGCAGCGTGAGCTTGCGCTGCAGGGGGTGCTGCCCGAGCGCCGCCTGCAGCGCGTCGAAGGTGCCGCCGAGCGGGGCGCCGACGAGCACGGCGCGCTGCACGCGCTCGTGCCAGATCGGGCGCCGCCGCGCGTAGGCGCACGCGACGAGCCCGCCCATGCCGTGCGCCACGAGCGCGAAGCGCCGCGGCCGCTCGGCCGAGAGCGCCTCCAGGAAGAAGTGCAGCCGGTCGGCGGCCACCTCGATCCGCTTGCGCCAGTCGAACGCCAGCTCGTGCACGACGAAGCCCTCGCTCCGCCACAGGAAGGCCGCGGTGCCGTAGAGGGCGGGGAGCGGACCTGCCGGCTCGAGCCGCTCCTCGGGCGCGGCGTCCGTGTGCCCATCCTGCTGGAGGGAGAGGCACCAGGAGAGGCTCCGCTGGAACGTCTTCGGCGACAGCCAGGCGCGGCGCCGCCCGACCCCGACGTCATCGAGGTGACCGGTGAAGGCGTCGTGGATCAGCACGATCTCCGGCAGCTCGGGGTCGACGGCGCACGCCGGCTCCCCCGAGCGCGCGGCCGGGAGCGCGCGCAGCAGCGCCGCCGCCTGCCGGTCGCCGAGCGCCCGGATCAGCCGGCGCCGCGCCTCGGGGCCGCCCTGGCCGACGGCGTCGGTGAGCGCGTCGAGGCTCGTCCACGCGAACGAGCCGGCCGGCTCTGCCGGGGATTCCTGGCCGACGTGGACCGGGACCTGGACCGCGCTCGCCGACGGCTCCAGCCGCTTCCATGCCGCCTCGACCGCCGGATCCGGCGTGGGCGGGCCGCCGGACGCCGGCGTGAAGCGGACGCCCGCGTCGCGGAGCCGCGGATCGCGGTGGAGCTCCCAGGTGGGGACGGCCCAGTTGGTGATGAACGGGGCGCCGGCGAAGTGGACGCCGACAACGGTCTTGGTCTCCAGATCGAGCACCGCCGAGCCGGAGTTGCCGGCCAGGGTCGAGGCGTTGTGGCCCATCGCGTGGACGTCGGGGAATGCGCGGTTCTCGGGCTTGAACGCGAGGAGCTCCGTCAGGGAGCCGGGCTGGAGCCGCTTGTACCCGGGGATCTCGCCGAAGTTGTCGAGCAGCACGGCGCGTTCGTACGTGTCGTCCGTGAACCGGAAGTACGGGTACCCGATGACCGCGACCTCGCGCCCCCCGAACGCCTGCGGGGGCTCCGCGGCGAGGGTGAGCGGATCCCTGGACGCGGGGGACGTGACCTTCAGGAGCGCGATGTCCCAGTGCGGGTGGATCAGCACGACATCGAGCACCCGCACGGCTTCCTGCGCGCGAGGAGCGCGCTTCTCGTGCAGCGGGTCGAAATCGACCTGGTAATACATCCCGCGGCCCTGGTAATGCGCGAACTGCAGGGCGACGTGGCGGTTCGTCATCAGAAGCCCGTCGCCGACCAGGAATCCGCTGCCGGCGTAGCCCGGGTACAGGGACGCGCAATCGAGGCGCCCCACGGCGCGGATCGACGGCTTGAGCGAGGCCTCCTCGTCGCCGAGGTGCTTCCAGCGGCCCGACGGCCGCTCGACGAAGCCATCGTTCCAGAGCTCGAGGGTGGGGCACTCGTTCTTCAGCACGATCGCTTCGAGCGCGGCGAGCTGCGCCGGCGCCGGGGTGCGGCCCGCGAGGACGTCGTCGAGGCCCTCCGCCGCACACCGGACCGCCTTCTCTGCACCACCAGCGGATTCGAGCGATGCGTCGGCGGCTCCGACCGAAACGATGACGGACTCCAGACGTTCGCGCCGCTCGACGCTGGTGCTGCCGTAGGCGCTCTCGAGCCCGCCCCGCGCGGCGTGGAGGTCCCTCAAGAACTTCGCCGCCCGTGACGCGCGTTCCTCCACCGATCCCATGGTGACCTTTCGACGCCGCAGGCGGATGGCGTGCGGCCCGGTATGAGAGCCCTCCCATGATACGTACACGCGGACCGAGCCGAAGGTCAACAGACCCTCGTGAAGAGCACGGAAGGCTCTCTGCCGCCGTGCGGCGCTGCTTCAGCCGCTCGAAGGCCGCTATCGCCCAGGCGCCATGGGTTGGCTGGCTGGACGAGGAGACCCCCGCACGCGTAGCATCCGGCGACATGGCGGTCCCTCCGCGCCGGCATTTCCTGGACGCCCCGTCGTTCGACTGGAGCCAGCCCGCGAGCGAGGCGCTGCTCCGCACCCTCAGCGCCGCCTATCCCACGCTCAAGGAAGCCCAGTTCCTCGCCGCCACCGTGGGCATCGACCTCGCGGACGTCGCCGTTCATCCGACGCTGCGCCTCACCTGGATGTCCCTCATCGAGGTGGCGCATCTCGCGAAGAAGCTCCGCCCGCTCCTCGAGAAGGTCGCGAGCGATCCGATGAAGGCGGCCGTGCACGAACAGATCCGCGCGCTCCTCCGCGACGAGCCCGCGCGGTAGGCGCCCGAGCCGCGCGGCACGCGCGCGGGGCTGTGGCGCACGATCGCCGACGCAGAGGCGGCGCCGGCGGGATGGCTCCGGAGGGCCGTGTCAGGGGCGCTGCGCTCAGGGCGGCGGGGGTGGCGCTGGCCAGAGCGCGCCGCGCAACCTGCGCAGCTCGTCGTGGACGAGCGCCTTGCCGGTGTCTTCGAGGATCCTGTCGAGGAGCGCGTCGAGCTTGCGCTGGATGCTCGCCTCGTCGAGCAAGCTCCGCCAGGCCTTTCTCGGCGTCAGGCTCCGCTCCCAGTCGAGCAGATCGATCGGGACCTTCTTGGCGAGCGCCTCGATTTCATCGGTGTTCCGGTACGCGATCGCGAGCACCCGGATGAGATCGTCGCTCTCCGCCTTGTCCCAGGGGATGGCCAGCGCTCCTCGAGCGCGCAGCGGCCACACCTTGACGGCGACGTTCGCGTAGAGCGCGCCGAGGACGCGGAGGTCCTTGTCGTCGCACGCCTCGACGGCCTTCTTCAGCGCGTCCCCCGGCGAGATGGTCGCGTGTCCGAGGATCTCGCCGCGCACCGACTCCGGCAGCGTGCTCGCGATCTCGAGCTTCGACAGGTCGTCGTCGTGTTGATCGGCCCACCGCTCGAGCTGACGCTTGATCTCGTCGCGGAGCCGCGGCACCGGACCGAAGACGAACAGGCACATGGCGAAGAGCTCGGACGCGCCGCCCGGCAGGAGGTCGGTGGGGTCCCGGACGAAGATCGGGTTCGCCGCGGCCCGGTGCAAGCAGTCCCACGTCTCCTGCTGGGCCTCCTGCGCGAAGAGCGCGCTCGCGGTCAGGTAGCTTTGCATCGAGTCGTGGAAGAAGCGCAGATCGCGCGGGTCCTCGGCCTGGACGAGCAGCCCGGCGTCTTTGAGCTTCTGGAGGTTCTCTCGCTCCTCCTCGTTGCTGGCCCGGACGGTGCGCAGGCCATTGCGCCAGTACGTGGCGAGGCAGTAAGAGCGCGCCCACGCGAGGAGCGCCGCGTCCTCCCCCCGCGCTCGCTTGGCCTTCAGCAGCTCCCGGATCGAGGTCTCGTACAGATCCGAGAGCGTGGTCACCGCGGTGTCGCCGATCGGGATCGCAAGCCGGACCAGGATGGGGAGATACGCTCCGTCGTGGCTTCGACACGCCTTTTTGACCGTCTCCGGCAGCACGTAATCCTTCCTGTAGGCGTCGACGAACGTCTTGAGCGTCCCGTGCTGCTCGTCGTTGTCGTGAAGCATCTGCGGCTCGACGCGCATCCAGCGCGCCGAGGCCTCGAAGGCGCTGCGGAAGTAGCGGTGCGGCCTGCCGGCGAGGAGCAGGCGCACCCGGCCGCCCAGGGGGCCATCGAGGAAGCGGGTGATGTCCTCCGGCTCGAACGGCGACTCCACGAGGCCGTCGATCACGATGACGTAATCCCCCCGCAGGAGCTGGGCCTCGAGCGCGTCGGGGCCGAGCGCGTGGGCCTCGAGCGCGCGCCGGAGCGCGTCCGCGAGCGACGGGCCGCCGGCCTCGCACAGCACGGGCAGCGGGCGATCGGGATCCTCCTCGAAGCGCGCGAGCATGCGCTGCATCACCTGCCGCAGCAGCGCGCTCTTGCCCCGGCCTCCGGGGGCCTCGATGAGCACGTTGCCGCCCTGCTCCGGGTCGCCGAGGAAGTCGGCAATCGCGTCCGCGAGCGCCTCCGGGGCCGGGGAGGACGGGCTGCCTTCGCTCAGAAAGACGTCGGCGGGGAGCGGGACGTACGTCTCGCCGCGGGCCGCCTCTCGCTTCTTGCGCAGCTTATCCTTCGCCGCTTTGATGTAGCCTCGCATCAGGCCGCGGCGGATCCTGCGGACGCTGACGGCGACCGGGACGAGCCACTGGAACGGCTTCGACGGGGCGAGGAGGCGGAAGGCGACGGGCGAGACGACGCCGGCGGCGAGCCCGAGCAGCAGCGCCCCGGAGGTGACGCCGACGACCGTCGGGAAGTTGATGTTGAGCTTCTGCGCGGCCGGGATGAGGGCGGCCCCGCCGCCGCCGGCGGTGCTCGCGAGCACGGCCCCGAACGGCATCCAACCCCTCGCGAGCCGACTCCGGGCCTCGAGGAGCACGGGCAGGACGAACAGGAGGAGCGCTCCGGCGCAGGCAAGGAGGGTACGCACCCAGCCCCGGTCGAGCGGGCGGTAGGCGAAGGGGACCTTCTCGAGGACCAGCGTGAGCTTGCTGCCTGCCTGATCTTCGTAGTCAATCACGAGATCGTAGAGGGGCTCGGCGGTCAATGACCTTGGCAGAGGCCAGGCCGAGTTCTGCTGGATCGCCTTGCTCCCCTCCTTGCGGGCTTCGTAATGCTCGGCGCCATCCGTCACACCGCTCTCGTGCATCGAGACCTTGATCGTCGCTGCGCGCGCGCCGAGGTCAGCCGCAGTGGGCCATCGTACGTTGAGATCTTCGAGCCGATCGAGGACGTACGGGATGCCTTCGACCTCGAGCTTGCCTTCCGACAGACGAATCAGCCCGTGCTCGAACTCGATCGTGGCTGCTGCCTCGGACGCGGGCCCGTAGGCGAGAAAGCCACGATCGGTCTTGATCCATCCGTGCGTTCCGTCGCCAGCCGGGTACACCCTCCGCGCATCGCGGACCTTAGTCTCCAGACATCTAAAGTCGCCCGCCTCCGCAGGACGTGCAACACACAAGTTTCCGTCGCCGTTGAACCACAGAGCGGATCCGTCCGGCTGAGCTAGCCCTGACCGTTCGAGCGCCAATCTACGCCCACACACCTGTCGAACCACCAGCGAATCGTTGACCACAGCGACGTGACGGATCCCTTGGCTTAGGTCCACGAGCCAAGCGGTGTCTTCAACGCCACCAGCAACAACCGCGAGTTCAGACATCATCAAATCGTACAAGTCGCTCCGATTCCGTACACTCAGATCATCGCGCTCCTGGCGAACCCCGCTCTCATCAAGCAAGACGATACGCCCATCAGCCGAATAAACCAGCAGACGATCAGCAGATACGGGAACGGTCGCATAAACATCACCAATCGGAATCGGCCTGGCCAGCAGCGATTTTCCGTTTTCATCAACCAAGTATACAGAGATCACATGACTGGAATCCGGGTACGGCTCGGCGGCGCGCGGCAGCGGAGCACCTACGATGGATGGCGCGGGCGGAGTCGGCGTGCCGTGCGCGGCACTGGGTGGCGGTAGCGCGTCGGCTGATGGCAGCTCCGGCTTCGGCGCAGGACCGAACGCCCATATACGACCACCGCTCGTACTGCGGACGAGCCTGCGCACATTGGCCCCCTCGAGTAGCGGCTGCATCTCCTGTCCTCTCGGCTCGCGCATCGCATCTACCATGTAGAGCTTGGTGTCCACCTTCCCCTTCACGGAGAACGATCTTGCCTGTGGCACCGCACCGACAACGAAGGCCCGCGATCCATCGGAACCGACGACAACTTGAGTGGAATCGATCCTAGCCAGCTCTCGCATCGGAGTCTGTGCTTCTTTATCGACGAAGGCGATACATTCGGATGCGTTTAACCAAGCCTGACCGGCCCTGCCAGCCGGCACAAGACCCTGCAGCTCGATCGGTCGCAAACCACCACATTTACCCAATATCGACCCATCGATCCAACCTATGCTCCCAGAAGCATCAACAACTCCGACGTGGACCACGCCAGTTCTCTGAGCATCACGCAACCACAAACTTGTTTTGTCCTTCGAGACGACGGCAGACTCCCCACCGAAGACATTGACAGGATGTCCCGTCAAGTTCAGCCGCACAGAACCCAGAACACGTTTTTCGATTTCAAAATCCACGAGATAAACTGACGCGTCAGTCGCTCCCTGAAGAGCCCAGACCTTCTGCGGGCTATTGGTACGAAAGACATAAACACGCAAATTCTGGAACTCAGTGAGACAATTGGTCTCACCGGCCGTGTCAACGACGCAGAGCCCCCTGGAGTTATTGTCCACCCACGCGTGCTTGCCATCTTCCCAAGGGACAATGCTCCCGTCCAGCCCTGGGACGGGGGCGATCCAGTACCCCTCCGCCGTGCTCCGCATCCGCCCCGGCGACTCCACGGCTCCCCCTGCATCGCCGCAGGCGACGAGCGCGCCCCCGAGCATCGCCGCCCCGCCCGCGCGCCAGTCCATCACGCGCCGCACAAGCCGCCGACACCAGCCCTTCCGCCCTCGCGCGCTCTCGCGCGTCCGTCCGCCTCCGCGCATCACGCCTCCCCGCTCGACCCCCGCAGCAGCCACCGCACGTCCTCTCCCAGCAGCTCCCCCCGCCTGGCCCGCTCGCGCACCTCCCTCGCGCGCGCCTCATCGCCCTCCGGCGTCTCCACGAGCGCCACCGGCGCGCCCCCCTCGAGGTCCTCCTCCGTCACCCGCGGCGCCGAGCACTCCCCCGTCCTCGCCAGCTCGATGACCCCCGCGATCACCCCCGGGTCCCGCAGCAGATCCGAGTGCTCGTACTCCGCCCGATACGCCGGCACACCCGCGATCACCGCGGCGCGCGCCGGCACGGTCCCATCCCCCACCCCGCCCCGCGGCTGCGCGTCCGCGGCGCCGAATTCCCACGACGTCACCGTTCCGTGCGACAGCGACGCGAACAGCGTCGTCCTGTCCAGGATCGGACTCTCCACGAGCCGCCGCTTCAGCGTCCTGCTCTGGTCGAGCAACCGCTGGCTCGGCCTCACGCCCCCGCCCCAGCCGCCCTGCGTGTAGAACGGCTCCGCGTCCGGAAACATCGCGAGATTCGGCAGCATATCCACGAGACCAGGCATCGTCGCCGCCGCCTCCCGGAACGCCCGCCGCGCCGCCGCGCGCGCCTCCCCGAGCGACGCCACCATCGCGAGCCGCTGGAAGAATGGATACGTCCCCTGCACCGCCTCGATCGGCGCATAGCTCCCGCCGAGCGGCGACCCCGCGAACACCGCCCGCTGCACCCGCTGCGCCCACTGCGGGTCCTGCCCCGCCCAGCACGCCGCCACCAGGCCGCCCATCGAGTGCGCCACGATCATGAACCGGCTCCGCGGCCGATCGAGCGCCAGCATCTCCAGGTACAGACGCAAACGCTCCGCCGCGCTCTGGATCCCCTTGCGCCAGTCGTACGAGAACGGATGCACCACGAAGCGCTCCTGCCGGAACGCCCGTGCGGCCCGCCCGTATGCGAGCTGCAGATGCGGTCCCGGCGCCAGCACCTGGCCCCTCGTCGCGTCGCTCACCCCGTCGGCGCCGAGCTTCAACCGCTCCGCCACGTCGCCGAACAGGAGCGTGAGCGCGCTCAACCATACCCGCAACGTGCTCGCGCCCCGGTGCTCCAGGTGGGCGCCGAGGATGCCGTGCACCAGCACGATCTCGGGCAGATCCGGATCGGGCTCCGGGTCGAAGATCCCCTCCTCGGGGCTCGCAGGCCGGAGGAACGCGGCGATCTCGCGGGCCTCCTCCTCGCCGACGGCCCTCGCCAGCTGCGCCCGCGTGGCCTCCGGCGCCCTGCGGAGCGCCTCGGCCAGCGAGGCGTCGTCCTGCCGCTCGTACCACTCGAACGGCGAGAGGACCTCCTCCCGCGGCGCCGCCGCGGCCCCCGCCTCCTGCGCCGCTCCCTCGACGGCGCGCCACGCCTCCTCCACGATCTCCGGCGCCGCCCCGCCGCCGGGCGGATCGGGCGCGAAGCGCGCGCCCTGCGTCATCAGGCGCCGGTCCATGCCGAGCTCCCACGAGGGCACCGCATAGTTGGCCGTCATATAGATGCCGGCGAAATGGATCCCGATCGCCTGGCCCGTCTCGAGGTCGAGGACCACGGACCCGGAGTTGCCGCCGAGCGTCGAGGCGTCGTGGGTCATCGCCTCGACGACGTGTGCATAGGAGCGGATCCGCCCCCTGCCCATCAACGTGCCCGGCGCGAGCCGCTTGCACCCGAAGATGCCCCGGAACACCGATCTCTGCCGCTCCAGATCGTTGCGCGGGTCGAACATGGGGTAACCGACGATCGCCACCGGGCGGCCGTCGAGGCTCGCCGGAGCCTGGCCGAGGAGCCTCAGAAATGGCGTCTCGTCCGCCGCGCGGACGCGCAGCAGCGCCACATCCCAGTACGGGTGCAGCAGCAGGGGCTCCAGGACGTCGAAGCGCACGGAGCTCGTCCGCGCGTGCTCGTGCTTCAGGTCGAGGCTCGCGCGCAAGCCCGGCGTGAAGCTCAGCCGGGTGCCGCGCCCTTGCGCGAAGAGCTCGGCGACGTGGCGGTTCGTCACCATCGTCCGCGGGCCGACCAGGACCCCCGTGCCGCCGTACACGAGCGACGGGTGATCGACGAGATCGATCCGCCCGACGCACCGGATCGCGAGCTCCACGGCAGCCCGACACGCCTCGACATCCCTCCACGGACCGTCCATCGCCGGAAACGTGTCGTCCTGGATCTCGCACACCGGGCGGTCGTCACGGATCATCGCCTCGAGGGCGTCGAGCTCGCGCAGGCCGATGGGCTCGCCCTCCCGGACCTTGGCGAGCAGGGTGCCGCGCGCAGAGGGCGAGTCGGCTGGCGCGCCCTCCAGGTACGGCTCGTGGAACGGCGCTCCGCGCGGCGCCGCCTCCTCACGCCCAGAAGGCGCGCGGAGGACGCGTTGCACGTAGGCTCGCTGCGCTGCGCTGAGCGCCACGCTGGAATCGTCGCTCGTCATAAGATCTCCGATCGAGCGAGACTATCGAAGGGGATCCGTTCCGTCCACGTCCCCGCGCCGTCGTCCGGCGCGACCACGCCGCCGAGCCGCCCTGCCCCGCCGAGCGGGCGCCACGGACCGCCGAACGTATTGCCTTGAAATGCGGGTGGCCGGGCGCGACCATACCCGGTCGTGACCCCTCCCGCTGGCGCCGTGCACTTCCTCGACGACTTCAATTACATCCACCCCGAGGCCGTCGAGCTGCGCAGCCTGCTCGCCAAGGCCTACAGCCGCAAGCAGGACATCCCCGTGATCCTCGAGCGCGCCGGGCTCGATACCAGCTACATCGACCTGGACCAGGCGCCCATTTACGTGTGGCAGGACGCGCTGCGACAGGCGTCCGACGCGTTGCTGCTTCGCCCGCTGCTGGAGCTCGTCCTCGCCGATAAAGATCGCAAGAAGTACCACGACCGCATCAAAGAGCTGATGGAGCCGGCGCCGGTCGTCGAGGCGCCGATCGTCGAGGCGCCGGTCGCCGGGGGCCCCGGCCTGCCCTCCTTTGCCGGGCCGGACCCAGAGTCGGGCGACGTCGAGCGGATCCTCGGCAGCACGAGCAACCTCGTCGACATGGGCCAGCTCGCGGGCGCCTTCCGGGTGTCTCCGGCGGTGGCCCGCCTCGAGGTCCACTCCGGCGGGCAGCGGTTCTACGGCACAGGCTTTCTCCTGGACGCGCCGGGCGAGCCTCTCCTGCTCACCAACCATCACGTGCTCTTCGACCTCAGCGCCGGCGGGCGCAAGGCGTCCCGCGTGGACGCGTGGTTCGCGTACGAGACGGGCCCCGACGGCGCTCCCAGGCAGGCGCGCGTGGTCGCCGGCAACCCGGCGACGATCGAGGGCGTGGCCGAGCACGACTGGGCCGCCGTGCGCCTCGCCTCGCCGCTGCCGGAAGACTACCCGCGGCTCGCCCTGCGCCCTTCCCGGCCGCTCTCGGAGAACGACCCGGTCTTCATCATCCAGCACCCGCGCGGCCTGGTGAAGCACATCGGCCTCACGCGCAACCAGGTGCAGTATGTCGATCACAACGTCGTGCAGTACCTGACGGACACCGACGGCGGATCGTCGGGCTCGCCCGTGTTCAACGACCGGTGGGAGGTCGCCGCGCTGCACCACCGCTGGGTGGAGATCCCCCAGCAGAACGGGCGGCCGCCGGCGTACCGCAACCAGGGCATCCGCATCGAGCGCGTGCGCGAGGGGCTCGTCCGAGCAGGCCTGCTCCCGGCGTGATCGCGCCCCCGGGAGAGAGCTGAACCGAGATGCCGCCTTCCGTACCGATGGCGTATGATCGCGTCGCGCTCGTCCGCGCGCTCTCGAAGGCGTATAGCGGCCCGGAGCCGAACCATAAGCTCGATGCCCTCACCCTCTGCGAGCGCGCGGGGATCGAGCTCTTCACCATCAACCGGGACCAGTCGATACAAGGCATCTTCGACGACGTCACCCGCCTCCACGCGGCGAAGATCCCGAAGCTCGTCGAGCTCATCCTCGCGGACGCCCGCAAGGCGGCGCACCACGCGGCCATCCTGGCCGCCTGCAAGCCCAAGGCCTCCGCCCTCCCGCGGCACCCCGCGGCCAACGCGTACCTGCGGATCGATCGCCACGACATCTGGAGCGATCTCCAGAGCCGCAGCGCCAATGACCCGCGCGCCCACGCGCTCTTGCTCTGCGGCGCGCCCGACGACGGCCATCAGTACTTCCTGGATCGCGTCCGCGCCTTCAAGGACGATCTGGACGCCGAGGTGCTCACCATGAGCCCCACCGTGTTCAACGTGCGTGACCCCCGCAAGGCGCTCCTCGCCCTGCGGGACGTCCTCGCGCGCGATCTCGGCCAGGACGTCGAGGTGGAGACGCTGCCCGACGCGATCGCGCGCCTCACCCAGGACAGGAGCCTGATCCTCGTCTACCCGATGCACCCGGAGGGGCTGGACGCGACCCACGCGAGGTGGCTCAAGGATCACCACACCGAGGCGATCCCCGAGCTCTACCGGCAGGCGGCCGATCGGCGCGGGGGCGCCGCCGGGCGCGCGCTCATCACCCTGCAGCCGGTCGTGTGGAAGCCGAGCCTCTGGGACTGGATCGGGGCCCTCTCGGCCCACAGGGTGACCCACGGCGCGCTCGCGCCGATCGAGCACCGGGCGATGCGGCACGAGCTCAAGCGGATCGAGAGGAGCGATATCGAGATGTTCTTCCGCGAGCTGTACCCAGGCGACCCGCGGGCCATCGAGGCAGGCACGCGGCGCGGCCTCGAGCTCCACGAGGCCAGCAAGGACACGCAGAGCTTCTTCGCCGGGCTCCAAGAGCTCCTGTCCGCCGCCGACGCGGCGCAGCGCTAGGACGTGACATGGACGAGCACTACGAATTCCGCCAGTACCCCGATGGGCCGTTCGACGGCGATGACTACATCCCCAGCAAGAAGCTCGCGGTCGCGGTGAACACGGCGCTCGCGGCCGAGCAGCCGCTGCTCGTCACCGGCGAGCCGGGCACCGGCAAGACAAGGCTCGCCGAGTCGGTCGCGAGGCGCCTCGGCCTGGGCGAGGTCCTCACCTTCGTCGCCCGCAGCGACCACCAGGCGCGCGACTGCCTCTACTCCTTCGACAGCCTGCGCCGCCTCCACGACGCCCAGGTCAAGAGCGAGCTCGCCAGCTCCCCGGCGAATTACGTGCGTTATGAGGCGCTCGGCGAGGCGATCCGCTCGCCCACGCCGCGTGTCGTGCTCATCGACGAGATCGACAAGGCGCCGCGCGACTTCCCCAACGATCTGCTGGGCGTGCTCGAGGGACGGCTCAAGTTCCCGGTGCACGAGACCGGCGAGACGATCGTGGGCAAGGACGGCGCGCGGCCGTTCGTGATCGTCACGAGCAACCGCGAGCAGCCGCTGCCGCACGCCTTCCTCCGGCGGTGCGTCTTTCATCACATCGAGTTCCCGAGCGACAAGGAGCTCGGCGCGATCGTGCGGTCGAAATACGCGGCCGCGACGATCTCCGACGGCCTCCTCGCGGCGGTGCTGAAGCGCTTCCGTGAGGTCCGCGCGTCGGACATCGAGAAGCGGCCGGCCACCGGCGAGCTGCTCGCGTGGGTCAAGGTGCTCCTCCGCGCGAAGGTGACGGAGGCCGACGTGCTGAAGCAGCGCCTGGCCGAGCTCTACCCGGGCGTGCTCCTCAAGCTGGACGAGGATTTCAGGCGCGTGCTCGGCGCGACGGGCGACGCGGAGAGCGCCGGATCGGCGACCCGATGACGGGCGAGGACCGCTTCCCGTTCGACGACCTGCTCGACGAGGTGAAGCGCTCCGGCGTCGCCGTCGGGCCCCGGGAGCGGCTCGCCTTCGCGCGGTTCTTGAGCCGTTACGACGGCACCTCGCGCGAGGAGCTGCGCACGGCGGTGGCCAGCCTGCTCGCCCGCAGCCGCGCCGAGGTGGAGATCGTCGAAGAGGCGTTCGACCGCGTCTTCCCGGAGACGGAGCCAGAGCCGGTCACGGAGGAAGAAAGGCAGTCCAGGCCTCCGCCTCCCCCTCCGCCGAAGAGGAGCCCGTGGGCGGCGCTCCTGCGATGGATCCGCCCGCGCCGCCGCCAGTTCGGCGCGCTCCTCGCGACGGTCGCGATCGTAACCAGCGCCGCGCTATCGATCTCGCCTGGATCATCTGATCCGCCGCCTGGCGACACGGGCAGCGGCGGGGCGAGCAGCGCGAGCACGGCGGACAGCAGCGCGAGCAGCACGAGCAGCACGAGCAGCACGAGCAGCGCCGGCGGGGGCGACGTCACGGCGTGCCGGCCGGAAGAGGCGAGCCTCCAGCGCTGGTATCTCCCTTCGTTCCTGCTCCTCGTGGGCACGCTGCTCTCGCTCGGCGTGGCCGGCGTGGTGCGCGGGCGGAGGCGCCTGCTCGAACGGCAGCGAGGCACCCTCACGGAGGCGTTCGTCGAGCGCCCCGGGCCGCGCTGGTACGACCTCGCGCCCACCCCCGATCGGAGCGCCCGGGCCGCGCTCGATCGGATGAGCGTGACGCTCGAGCGGTCGCTCCGCGAAGCGCTGCTGTCGCCGGAGATCGACGTGGCGCGCACCGTCGACGCCACCGCGCGCGCCGGGCTCTTCCCCACCGTCGTGCGGAGGACGCGGCTCGGCCGGACGCGCGCCGTGGCGCTCGTGGACTCGAGCGCCGCGAGCCGCCCCTTCCGCGCCGCCCTGGAGGCGTTCGTCGAGGCGCTCGAGCGCGCGGGCGTCGACGTGACGCGGCTCTGGTTCGCGGGCGATCCCACGCGCGTCGCCGTCCGCC
Source organism: Sorangium sp. So ce385 (assembly GCF_051474135.1). Taxonomy (NCBI): domain Bacteria; kingdom Pseudomonadati; phylum Myxococcota; order Polyangiales; family Polyangiaceae; genus Sorangium; species Sorangium sp. So ce385. The sequence goes on from NZ_CP150337.1 coordinate 6,848,614, forward strand.
CCGGCGCGCGCGCCGTCCCCCTCGGCGCGCTCGCGCCGAGGCTCGGCGGGCAGCCGATGATCCTGCTCGGCACCGGGGAGGCCGTGGCCGCGGCGCTCTCCGATCCGCGCGAGGCGCTGCGCGTCGCGCTCCAGCCCTGGCCGGCGAGCGTGCTCCTCACGCCGATCGAGGATCCGGACCTGTGGCCTCGCGGGCTCGCGTCGCCGGCCGCGGCGGTCGCGGCCTTCCCGCTCGACGAGCACGGCGTGCTCGGCGCCGCGCGGCGGCTCGCGGCGCTGCGCTCCCACGCCGCCGCGCCGGCCTTCGCGCCGCGCGCCGAGCGCCCGCCCCTGGATCTCGTCGACGTTCACCTGCTGCGCGCGATGGTCGCGCTCGCGCCGAGGCCCTCGTTCGAGCTCGCGGAGGCGCTGCGCCGGCGGTTCTTGCCGCACGCGCCGGGGTCGATCCTGCTCGCCGTCGCGCCGATCGTCGAGGGCCGCGAGACGGAGCCGGAGCGGCGCGCGCTCGCCGGATCGCTGCGAGAGGCCCGCCGGAGCGGCCGCTTCCCGGAGGCCGAGGTGCGGCGCTTCCTGCGCGACGCCCTCCTCAGGGCCGAGCCGAGCGACCGGGCGTCGGCGGCGTACCTTCGCTGGGAGCAGGACATGGCGCTGCAGGACCTCCACGCGGGCGACCGGCGCGCGCGGAGGGCCGCGCGGGCGACGCTCGCGCGGCTCCTCGCCGGGCCGCTCGGGCCGGAGCTCGAGGGCCGGCTGCACAAGGAGCGCGACGTGCGGCGGGGGGTCGGGGATCCCCGCGCGGACCTCCTGCGCGTCATCGCCGATCGCGGCCTCCGCAGCCTCTGGCCGCCGCACTTCGCGCTGCCGGGCAGCGCGGCGGCTTCCGTGCTCGCCGCGGCGGCGCTCTTCGCGGCCGTGGCGGCGGCGGCCGGCGCCTTCTCCCCGCGGCCGCTCTCGATCGATGGCCGGGCGAACATCGTCGTCGACGCGGAGGACCTCCGGATGGCCCTCTGCGCCTTCGACCACTTCTACGACGTCATGGTCGAGGCCGAGGCGACGTACGGGCTCGCGCGGGCGCCTGGGCGCCCCCTCGTGGTGTTCAAGGTCAGCCCCGTGATCGGCCCGGTCCGCGCGATCCAGGCGGTGGCTCAGCCCCTCGAGGGGGCGCCCGAGGACGCCTTCCTGGGCCGCGCGAGCGCGACGACGCTGGACCTGGTGACGAAGCTGCCCCAGGTCGAGGGGGGCGAACAGCGCGAGCTCGATCCGAGCTCGCTCACGGTCAGCGCCGGGCCGGCCTCGCCGCGTGATTTTCAGGTGAGCGATCTTCTCCGGTGCCAGAGCTCTCTGGGGGTCCTGCCCGGCACGGGCGACGACGTGATCGAGCGCCTGCTCGACCCCGCAAAGCGCCACCCGAGGTGCCCGCCGCCGTGCGGAGAAAACGAGATGTGGTGCTCCGGCGTCGGGTGCACGAACGTCACGACCGAGCAGAACTGCGGCAGCTGCGGGAACGGCTGCCGTGCCGGGTCCTCGTGTGTCGCTCGCAAATGCGAGCCCGTGTGTTCCCCCCCGGACACGGTGCGATGCGGGGACCAGTGCGTCGACGTGATGACCGACCCGAGGAACTGCGGCGGGTGCGCTGGGGTATCGGGCAAGGACTGCGGCGCGGGAACGTGCGTCGGCGGCGAGTGCGTGTCCGCTTGCCCTGCGGGTCAGCCGCTCTGCGGCGACAGCTGCTGCCCGCCGCGCGCCAACGCGACGGCGCGCTGCGACGGCGAGGTCTGCGACTATCGCTGCAACGCCGGCTTCCAGAGCTGCAACGGGACCCTGGACGACGGGTGCGAGTCGAACCGCTGGGTGGACCGCGACCACTGTGGTGACTGCGCAACGCGCTGCGGTCGAGACGAAGGCTGTTCGCGTGGAAAGTGCGTATGCCCCGCGGGCTCGACGCGATGCGGGGACCAGTGCGTCGACGTGATGACCGACCCGAGGAACTGCGGCGGGTGCGCTGGGGGTTCGGGCAGGGATTGCGGCGCGGGGACGTGCGTCGGCGGCGCGTGCGAGTCCCCTTGCCCCGACGGTCAGACCCGCTGCGGCGAGCGCTGCTGCCCGCCGCGCGCCAACGCGACGGCGCGCTGCGACGGCGGGGTGTGCGACTACAGCTGCAACGCCGGCTTCCAGAGCTGCAACGGGACCATGAACGACGGGTGCGAGTCGAACCGCTGGGAGGACGATGAACATTGCGGTGACTGCAAGACGCGCTGCGGTCGGGTCGAGAGCTGCTCACGTGGAACATGCGTCCTGAACCCCATCAAAAGAAGGAACTGCGAGGCCGCGTGCGCCGACCAGTTCAACAGATGCGTCCGCCGCTGCGAGGCGGGGAAGCCCAGTGCGGATCTGGCGAGCTCCTCTGCCCCCGACTGCGCAGCAGATTGCGCGAACAACCAAGCGGTTTGCATGCGGTCCTGCGATCCCATGCCGGCGTCGGTGAGCCCAGCTGGAAAGTGAGGCCGCGAGGAGAGGATTGAAGACAGGGCCGCGCCGAACGCCAGACCGACGCCCCCCGCGCCTCCTCCACCGAGGCGATCGCCGCCTCGAGCACCTCCCCCTCCGCCCTCCAAGCATCGAGCTGCCGCGCGAGCGCGGCCCCCTCGGCCGGGAGCGCCGACGTCTCCGCCTGCCGTGAGCGCGGCCCCGCGGGTTGAAAGACCCCCTCCCATGCACTACGCCAAGGCGGAACCCACGGACGGCCTCCTCCGGGGACCTTCCCTCGATCCAGGCCCAATCGACGTATGACCGACCTCCGCAAGCTCGGCGGGCTCCTCCCAGCCGCCCTCCTCCTCGGCCTCGGCGCGTGCCGCGCCGCGGCCGACGCCCCGCCGGCGCCGCCCCCGCCCGAGGTCGGCGTCATCGAGGTCAAGATGGAGCCCGTCACCCTCCGCGACGAGCTCCCCGGCCGCGTCGCCCCCCTCCGCCTGGCGGAGGTGCGCGCGCGCGTCGCGGGCGTCGTCCTGAAGCGCAGCTTCACCGAAGGGAGCGAGGTCAAGGAAGGACAGACGCTCTTCGTGATCGACCCCGCGCCCCTCAAGGCCGCCGTCGACAGCGCCGCCGCCGCCCTCGCCAAAGGGCAGGCCAACCTCGGGCAGGCCGAGGCGCGCGCGAAGCGCGCCACAGCGCTCGTCCAAGAGGGGCTGGTCACCCGCGAGGCGTACGACGACGCGCTGGCGGCGCAGGCCATGGCCCACGCCGAGATCGCCCAGGCGCGCTCGGCGCTCTCGCTCGCCCGCCTGAACCTCGGCTACGCGACCGTGACCGCCCCGATCGGCGGCAGGATCGGCGGCGCGCTCGTCACCGAAGGCGCCCTCGTCGGCCAGGCCGAGGCGACGCCGCTCGCCGTCATCCAGCAGATCGACACGGTCTACGTCGACATCAAGCAGCCCGCCTCGCAGCTCACGCGCCTGCGCCGCGCCGCGCTGGACGCCGCGCCCCAGGGCGAAGCGGGCCAGCACGCCGCGATCCTCGTGCTCGACGATGGCGTCGAGTACCCCGAGAAGGGCGAGCTGCTCTTCTCGGACATCAGCGTCGATCCGGGCACCGGCGAGGTGACGCTGCGCGCGCGCTTCCCGAACCCGAGCCGCCTGCTCTTGCCCGGCATGTTCGTCCGCGTGAAGCTCGCCAAGCGCGTCGATCAGGCGGCCCTCGCCGTGCCGCAGCAGGCGGTCGGCCGCGACGGCGGCGGCAACGCGACGGTCCTCGTCGTCCAGCCCGACGGCAAGACGGCCGTGCGCCAGGTCGAGACGGGCGGCGTCGATCGCGACCGCTACATCGTCACCTCCGGCCTGAACGCCGGCGACAAGGTCGTGGTCGAGGGCCACCAGAAGGTCGCCCCGGGCGCCGAGGTCCGCGCCGTCCCCTTCACGCCCGCGCCCGCGGCCTCGGCCGCCGCGCCCGCGGCGCGCTGACGCGCGCGGAGCAGATCGAGGCCAGAGCATGTCGCGCTTCTTCATCGACCGTCCCGTCTTCGCGGTCGTCATCGCGATGTTCATCGCGCTCCTCGGGGCGATCGCGCTGCCGCGGCTCCCCGTGACGCAGTACCCGTCCGTCGCGCCGCCGACCGTCTCCATCTACGCGAGCTACCCCGGCGCGACCCCGGCGACGCTCGACCAGAGCGTCGTCAGCCTCATCGAGCGCGAGCTGAGCAGCGCCAAGCGCCTGCTCTACTTCCAGTCGTCGAGCGACGCCTCCGGGGGGGCCCAGATCACCGCGACCTTCCTCCCCGGCACCGACCCCGATCTCGCGCAGATCGACGTCCAGAACCGCCTCAAGGCGGTCGAGCCCCGCCTCCCCGCGGCCGTGCGGCAATCCGGCCTCTTCGTCGAGGCCTCGACGTCGAGCTTCCTGATGATCGTCAGCCTGTCGTCGCGCGACGGCAGCTTCAGCCCCACCGCGCTCGGCGACATCCTCGCCCGCTCCGTCATCGACGAGATCAAGCGCGTCCCGGGCGTCGGCCGCGTGCAGCTCTGGACCAGCGAGCGCGCCATGCGCATCTGGATCGATCCGACCAAGCTCGCGGCGCTCGCGCTCTCGCCCGCCGACGTGTCGGCCGCCATCGCCGCGCAGAACGTCCAGTTCGCGTCGGGCCGCATCGGCGACCTGCCGAGCCCGCCCACACAGCAGATCAGCGCCACGCTCATCGCCGAGGGGCAGCTCACGACGCCCGAGGATTTCGGGGCGATCGTCCTCCGCGCGAAGCCCGACGGGTCGCGCGTGCTCCTCCGCGACGTCGCGACGATCGAGATCGGCGCGCAGAACGTGGCGTCGTCGTCGCGGAGCAACGGCAAGCCCGACGCGGCGATCGGCATCCAGCTCGCGAACGGCGCGAACGCGATGAAGACCTCCGACCTCGTGCGCGCCCGCATGGAGGAGCTCTCGCGGGGCCTGCCGCCCAACGTGACCTACAGCGTGCCTTACGACACCGCGCCCTTCGTCAGGACCTCGGTGCACAAGGTGATCGAGACCCTCGTCGAGGCCATGGTGCTCGTGTTCGTGGTGATGTTCCTGTTCCTGCAGAACATCCGCTACACGCTCATCCCGGCGATCGTGGTGCCGCTCGCGCTGCTCGGCACGTGCGCGGTGATGCTCCTCGCCGGCGCGTCGATCAACATGCTGAGCCTGTTCGGCATGGTGCTCGCGATCGGCATCATCGTCGACGACGCGATCGTCGTGGTCGAGAACGTCGAGCGGCTGATGGCCGAGGAGGGGCTGTCCCCGCGCGAGGCGACGCGGAAGGCGATGGCGGAGATCTCGGGCGCCGTCGTCGGCATCACGCTCGTGCTCTCGGCGGTGTTCGTGCCGATGGCGTTCGCGTCGGGCTCGGTGGGCGCGATCTACCGGCAGTTCTCGATGTCGATGGCGGTCTCGATCCTGTTCTCGGCGTTCCTGGCGCTGACGCTCACGCCGGCGCTCTGCGTGGTCTTGCTGAAACCCGTCCCCGCCGGCCACGCGCGGCGCCGCGGCCCGCTCGGCTGGTTCAACGCCGGCTTCGAGCGGCTCACCTCCGGGTACCGGCGCTGGGTCGCGGGCTCGCTCGACAGGCGCCGCCGGATGCTCCTCGGGTTCACGATCCTCGTCGCGACGCTCGGCCTGCTCTACGTCCGGCTGCCGACCGCCTTCTTGCCGGAGGAGGATCAGGGGCTCGTGATCGTCGACGTGCAGCTCCCGCCCGAGGCCACGCAGCACCGCACGCTGCGGGCGGTCGAGCAGGTGGAGGCGCACTACCTCGGCCGCCCCGCCATCGGCAGCGTGGCGTCCTTCCCGGGCTTCGGCTTCTCGGGCTCGGGACAGAACGTGGCGATGATCTTCCTGACGATGAAGGACTGGGGCGAGCGCCCGGACGGCGCGACGGCCCAGGCCGAGGCCGCGCTGGCGAACGAGAAGCTCGGCCAGATCCGCGACGGCGTCGTGTACAGCCTGGTGCCGCCGCCGATCATGGAGCTGAGCAGCACCTCGGGCTTCAGCCTGAAGCTGCAGGACCGGGGCGGGCGCGGGAACGCGGCGCTCGTGGCGGCGCAGCAGCGGCTGATCGAGCTCTCCGCGGGGAGCCCCGTCCTCGCGCAGGTGCGCGCCGAGGCGCAGCCCGACGCCGCGCAGATCCGGCTGCGGATCGACCGCCAGAAGGCGAGCGCGCTCGGCGTGAGCTTCGAGCGCGCGGCCGGGGTCCTGTCGACCGCGCTGAGCCCGACCTACGTGAACGATTTCCCCAACCAGGGTCGGCTTCAGCAGGTGATCGTGCAGGCGAACGAGGCGAGCCGGATGCAGATCGAGGACGTGCTGCGGCTGTCCGTGCCCAACGGCGCCGGCCAGATGGTGCCGCTCTCCGCGTTCGCGACGGCGGCGTGGGAGCGCGGCCCGCTCCAGCTCGCGCGCTTCAACGGGTTTCCGGCCACCGGGATCAGCGGCGCGCCGGCGCCCGGGCGGAGCAGCGGCGAGGCGATGTCGGAGATCGAGCGCCTGGCCGCGCAGCTGCCGCCCGGGTTCGGCGTCGAGTGGATCGGGCAGTCGTACCAGGAGCGGCTGTCGGGGGCCGAGGCGCCGGCGCTGCTCGCGCTGTCGCTGGTCGTGGTGTTCCTGGTGCTGGCGGCGCTCTACGAGAGCTTCGCGATCCCGCTCTCGGTGATCCTCGTGGTGCCGCTCGGGGTGCTGGGCGCGGTGCTGGCCATGACGGTGCGCGGGCTGCCGAACGACGTGTTCTTCAAGGTCGGGCTCATCACCATTATGGGGCTGTCGGCGAAGAACGCGATCCTGATCATCGAGTTCGCGAAGAGCCTGCGCGAGCAGGGAATGAGCGTGCGGGACGCGGCGATCGAGGCGGCGCGCCTGCGCTTCCGGCCGATCCTGATGACGTCGCTGGCGTTCATCCTGGGCGTGATGCCGCTGGTGTTCGCGCGGAACGCGGGCTCGGCCACGCAGCACGCCATCGGGACGGGCGTGTTCGGCGGCATGCTCACCGCGACGCTGTTCAGCATCTTCTTCGCGCCGCTGTTCTTCGTGCTGGTCAGCCGCCTGCGGCGCGGGAGGGCGGCCGACGGCCCCCTAGAGCGACAAACGGGTTAAAACCGCCTGAAAGGCGCAGGTGAGCGGTCTTCGCCCGTCTCTGGCACATGCGTTCCAGAGCGGCGTTCACCCGCACAGGAGACGGGTCCAGCTCGGCGTTTTCGGCGCGGAAGCGCACTCCGGTGCGCTGAGCACCGAAAACGTCGAGATGGGCCCGTATCCGAAGCGGGTGAACGCCGCTCCTCGGGCGGGCCGCGGCGTCACGGGCAAGTCTCGCCGTTCCCCTCCTGGCGGTGGCTGCCGGTGACCGTCTCGAAGAGCGCGTCAACCACGCACGCCGGCAGCAAAGGGTTATCGGTGACGTGGAGGCTGGCGTAGAGAAGGGCGCCCAGGCCCACCCGCTGGAGCTGGCTGTTCTCGCGGATGGCGAAGAGACCTCCGGTGCTCCGAAGCGCGAGCAGGTCGATGTTCTCCAGATTGGGGTTGCGGCCGATCACCGCTGTATTCCCGATCGACTGCAGCTCGTCGAGCCCGCTCCAGACAGTCATCGCCGTACCGGACACCGTGAGCGTACCGTCGATCCTGCGGAGCGTCCCCAGGTCGATATGCTCCAGCGCCGGGTTGCCTCCGATGGTCACGTTGCCGCCCACGTACTGAAGCTCGTACATCGCGGGACGGATCATGGACGCGTTGCCGGAGATGGTCAGATCACCTTCCACGCTGCGCATCCACTGCAGACCCGACATGTGCTGGAGCCGGTCGTTGCCGACGACGTACAAATCCCCGCCGAAGTGCCCATCGTCGCGGACATCGAAATTCCCCAGCGCGTCGTTGTCATCGAGCGTCAGGCCCCCGTCCACCTGGTTGACCTGGAAATAGCCGAGGTTCGGGTTGCGACGGAACGTGACGTCGCCGCGTACATGCTCGACGCTGCGCTCGAACCGCTCGATCCGTGTCCCCTCGAGCACGAGCCCCCCCGCGACGAGCATGCTCTGATGGATTCCAAACCACAGCGAGCTGATGGGAGCCGCCACGTGGAGGGTGCCGTCGATCTCCACATGGTCTGCGAAGCTGCCGACCGTGCGGAGCCATACAACGTCGAGCGCGGGAGCTTCCCGCACGTTCACGTCCCCGGTGATCCGGTCGCTTTCGATCGTGATCTCCTGCAGCGATGCGTTGCGGACCACGTTGACGCCGCGAAAGCTCTCGGCCGCGAGCGCCGCGCTCACGAGCTTCGGGTTGTCGAGGAGGGTCATCCGGCCCGCTTGCGTGGAGGGATCGTTGAGCTGTGACAACCGGATGATCACCTCGGTCAAGCTCGCGTTTCCTTCGATGTCCACGTCATCGAGCCTGTCGAACATCCGGAGCTCGATCGCCTCGAGGGCCGCGTTGTCGCGCACGACGATCTCGTCGTCGACCTTGCGCAGCGCCGGGAGGTCGATGGCGGTCAGCGCGGGGTTTTCGCTCAGGTAAAGCTGGCCGCCGGTCTGCGTCAGGCCGGTCAGGTCCACGCGGGCGAGCTCGGCGTTATCGTGCACCTCCAGCGTCTGCCCCACGGCCGCGAGCGCGGGCAGCGAGAGGCTCGTGAGCGCGGAGTTGCCTGATACCGTCAGGCGCCCACCGACATGCGCGAGCGCCGGCAGCTCGATCGAGGCGAGCGAGGTGTCTCGGATCGACAGACCGCCGTGAATCGCCCAGATATCGGCGAGGAGCGCGAGATCTTCCGCCGACGTCACCGCGACACCGCGCTGGATCACGTCGCTGCACTCGACCTCGGTCCACTCGACCTCTTCGTCGCCCAGCTCCCCGTCGCCGTCCACGTCGCGCCCGACCTGGAAGGCGATGCCGTCGGACGCGCAGCGCTCGCCCGGCGGCTCGGCCACCATCCGCGTCAGCAGCGCGTCGTCGCAGATGTACTCCGTCGCCGCGACCTCCTCCTCGTCGAGGACACCGTCGCCGTTCTCGTCGGGGCCCGACCGGACGGCCGCGCCGCCGTCGGCGCACGCCTCGCCGGCCGGCTCGTCGTCGACGCGGACCAGGGTCTCCGGCGGCTCGTCGGGCGTGTCGTCGTCCGGCGCGACGTCCTCGTCCTGGCACTGCAGGGTCGATTCGGCGATCTCGTCCTCCTCGAGCGCGCCGTTCTCGTTGCGATCGAGGCCGGCGTGGACGACGGAGCCGCCGTGAGGACACTGCGCTTCGCTCGCCGCGTCGGTGCGCACGACGACCTCGAGCTGCCGCTCGATCGGCGCCGGGGGGTCGCTCTCGCCGCCGCACGCGGCCGGAGCGATGAACGCGAGCAAGAGGGGGTAATAGGTTCGGGTTCCCATCGTAGGAAACCACGCATAGCACGGGCAAGCCGGTACTCGATGGCGAGGGCCCCGCGGAGCACGCTTTGCGCGCCGGCGGGCGGCGGCGGGGCCGTCGCGGTCAGCTCCGGCGCGCTGCGGCGCGCGGGCCGTCAGAACTGGTAGAGACCACCGGCCTCGACGGCCCAGCCCGTGCGGTCCGCGCCCTTGTCCGCCTCGGCGGCCGGATCGAGCTTGTGGCGCGTGAGCGCCAGAGAGGGCTCGAGCACGATCGAGAGCCCCTTCATCGGCGAGAAGGCGTAGCCCGCGCGCACCGTCACGTTGCGCTCGATGCCGGGGCCGTTGCCGCCGACGCGCGCGGGAGGTGTGGCCGGCGCGCCCTCGGCCGCCGGTGTTCCGGGCGTGTAGCCGAGCAGCATGTCGTCGGCGCTCGGCACCACCGCGGCCCCCGCGATGAGGTGCAGGGCGTGCTTGTCGAACGTGAGCTTCCCCGACACCCAGCCGCCCACCTCGGCGACGTCCTTCGCGCGGTGGCCCTGCCCGAGCGTCAAGAGCCCCAGGTTGGCGAGGTTCTTGCCGCCGTACGCCTCGGCCCGCAGGTTCAGCGGACCGGACGTGACCTCGGCGAACAGGTTGCCGCCGATGGCCAGCTTCCTCTCCTCGGTCGGCAGGTTCGCGTCGAAGGCGAGCGACGTGGCGATCATCGAAGCGCCGACCCATGCGGCCTTCTCGGCGCGGTAGCCCGCGCGCAGCGCGAAGGTGGGCGTGCGTGAATACTCGACGTTGTTGAGGATCGCCGTGACGTTCTGGCTCACCAGACCGAGCGCGGCGCCCACCTCGACGCTGCCGAGGGTGGCGACGTAGCTGAGCTGGTGGCGCATGAAGCCCGAGTTCCCGGACTGGAAGAGCGCGCCCACGAGGTTGTACGTGTGCGTGTTCAGCGGCGAGAACAGGTCCCAGAGCTGACCCAGCGTGAGCTTGTGCCCGTCGGCGGGAGACCACTCCACGAACGCCTGCCGCACGCGGAGGCTCATCCCCTGAGCCGGCGACGACTTGCCGAAATCGATGAAGTCGACCTCGACCTGCCCCTTCACGGGCGTGCCCTCCCCGGCGGTCACGCCGAAGCGCGTCTGCGCCGCCTGGAAGCTCAGGCCGACGGCGTCCGGATCGGCGAGGAACACCGGGTTCACCGCGGCCGTGGGCGCGGAGTAGTTCGGGTTGCCGAAGGACTCGAGGCCGTTCCCGACGACGACCGTGGGTTTGACGATGCCGTAGACGCGCACGAGAGGCTTGTCGTCGGGCTTCTTCGGCTCGACCGGCGGCGGAGGAGCAGGGGCAGGCTCCACCACGGGCGCCGCCGCGGCCTCGGCCGGCGCAGGTTGCTGAGGCGGCTCCGCCGTTTGCGCTCTTCCCGTGGCCGGCGCCGCGACCCCGGCCAGCGCGAGCGAGGCGACGAGAGCTGCGCTAGGCGTCTTCCAAGTGATCATGAGTTCTCCTCTGAATCCGGTTGGCGGGATCGGCACCGGTCACGCCCCGTGGACGTCGGCGTCGATGCGGTGATCCTTGGTCTCGTGGATGAAGAGACCGCCCACGATCAACGTGACCGCGCAGACGGCGATGGGATAAATCAGGCCCGTGTAGATGGCGCCGGCCCCGAACGTGTCCTTGGCCCAGGCCGACGCGGTGACGGCCGTGGCGATCAGGGGCAAGAAGCCGCCGAACCAGCCGTTGCCCAGGTGGTAAGGGATGGACATCGAGGTGTAGCGGATCTTCGTGGGGAAGAGCTCCACGAGGAACGCCGCGATCGGCCCGTACACCATGGTCACGTAGACCATCTGGATGCCGATGAGCAGGATCATCATGGGCACGTTGACCTCGTCCGGGTTCGCCACGGGCAGGCCGCTCGGGTTCGAGAAGTGCTTCATGGCCATGTAGATCGGGATGTAGGTGATCGCGCCGAGCGCGCAGCCGGCCATCATGATCTTCTTCCGGCCGACGCGATCGGACAGGCCGCCGAACACCAGGAACAGCGGCGTGGTGAGCGCGAGCGCGACCGACATGATGGTGTAGGCCGTCTGCCACTGGATCTTCAGCACGCTCTGCATGAACGTGAGCGCGTAGAACTGGCCCGTGTACCAGACGACGCCCTGGCCCGCCGTCACGCCGAAGAGGGCGAGGAGCACGTACTTGCGGTTGAGCGGGTTGGAGAAGGTCTCCTTGATCGGGTTCTTCGAGACCTTGCCGGTCGACTTGAGCTTCGAGAAGAGCGGCGACTCCTTCATCTTCACGCGGATGTAGAGCGAGATGGCGAGGAGCAGGAAGGAGAGCAGGAAGGGCACGCGCCAGCCGAACGCCTTGAAGTCCGCCTCGCCGAACAGCGAGCGGGTGGACCCGATCACCGCCATGCTCACGAAGAAGCCGAGCGTCGCGGTGGTCTGGATGTAGCTCGTGTAATAGCCGCGCTTCTGGTCCGGTACGTGCTCGGCCACGTAGGTGGCGGCGCCGCCGTACTCGCCGCCGAGCGCGAGGCCCTGCAAGAGGCGCAGGAGCACGAGCAGGATGGTCGAGGCGATGCCGATCTGCTCGTACGTGGGCAAGAGACCCGTCAGCGCGGTCGAGATGCCCATGGTGGCCATGGTGACGAGGAACGTGTATTTGCGGCCGATCAGGTCGCCGATGTGCCCGAACACCACGGCGCCGAGCGGGCGCACGCCGAACCCTGCTCCGAACGTCGCGAGGCTCGCGAGCAGCTGCGCAGTCTCATTGCCCGCTGGAAAGAACAGCCCACCAAAGAACACGGCGAGGCTGCCGTAAAGATAGAAGTCGTACCACTCGAACAACGTCCCGAGCGACGACGCGGTGATCACGCGACGGATCGTCCCGGCGTCCTCGATGGCTGCATCGGCGCCGCCTTGGACTACGCCACTTGTCATGTTGGTACTCATTTGGGTCTCCCGAGAGGATGGTCCGCGCAGAGCGATTTCGTCACATCAAGAATTTTCCAGCGGGACCGGATGCTGACGAGACCCATACTACCTATCCTTCTGACTGCCAACAAGTGCGCCCAACCTCGTTCTCTGGCCTACCCACCCGGCGAGACGAGACCGGAACAGCGGCGCAATGTTCTCGTCCACCGTCGAGATCCCCCGGCCGAGGCTCATCGGCACCTTCCGCGCCGAGAGCGCGGCGCGCTCGCGCGAGCGGGGCCTCGCGCGCGTACCCGACCAGACGATCGGGCGCGGCCTCTCCGCGGGGCGGTCAGGGCGCGCTCGCGGCGTTCATCATGAAGGTAGTTTGCTTGTGTCTCTGCTCCCCGGCGCGCGCACGGGCGGCCAGCGCTTCGCGCGCCGATCGCGACGGCCGCGAGCTTTCGCCGGCAGAGGGCCGGGGATCGCTGCGGCGATGAGCCGGGAAGCGGCATCTTTCCAGTGCGACGGATTATCGCTCTGCCGGCGAGGCGAACTGGTACGAAATGCAGACGAAGGAGGACCGGTGCTGACGGAGCTCCGCGATAGCAGCTACGATGCTCATGACTCGCTGCGTCCTCCTGACGGTGGTCGCGCTGTGCTTCATCAGCCTGGGGCGAGACGCCGTGACGGAGCTCGACACGCCGGTACACGTAGGAGACGTCCTGCTCGCCAAGTACACGGTGGAGCGCGTGCTCGGCCGCGGCGGGATGGGGATCTCACCTCACCTGCTCTCGAGTCCCTCCATGCGCGACGAGCAACGCGACCGGCACCCGGCTCTGGGCGACCACCGACTCGACCGTGCTCCCGAGGTAGAGCCGACCGAGCGGCCCATGGTCGTAGCACCCGAGCACGAGCAGATCGTACGGAGCGCGCGCGAGCTCCCGCGCGATCTCGTCGCTCGGGCGCGCGCCCACGTGCACGCGCGACGAGACGCGCACGCCGAGCCGGCGCCCCCGGAAGACGGCCTCGTCGACGACGCTCCGCGCCACCGCGCGCACCCGGGATGGATCGCGATCGCGCCAGACGACCGCGCCCAGCTCGGTCTGCGCGCTGCTGAGCAGCACGAGCTCGGCGTCCCACGCCAGCGCCACGTGGGCCGCGAGATCGGCGGCGGCGAGGGAGTACTCGAGGCCGATGATGGGGACGAGGATCCGCCGCGCGGAGGCGCGCTCCGCCGCCGGAGGGTCGCCCACCACGACGAGCACGTTGGACTCCGCCCGCTGGACGATCGCGTCCTGCAGGCGGCCGAACGACATTCCGCGCGCGCGCACCGGCGGCCGCGCGCCCATCACGAGCAGATCGTGATCCCGCGAGGCGCGCAGGATCGCCTGGATCGAGCCGCGCAGCTCGCGCTTTTGCCGCCAGACGCCGACGCGGAGGCGCGCGCCGAGCCTCGCGAGCCCCCGGCTCGCCTCGCCCGCGGCGCGCGATGGGCCGGGCGCCTGCTGCTCCACGGAGAGCTCCGTGATGTCGACCGTCTCGCCGAGCTTTCGCTTGGAGGCGACGATGCTCTCCACGATGTCCGTGGCGAACCCGGGCAGGGCGTGCGCCACGATCGGGACGAGGATCCGCTCGACCCCCGGAATGTACGCGCGCCGCGCGGCCTCCTCGCGCTCGAGGCGCGCCGACTCCTCCTGCGTCGGAGGCGCCTTGCTCTCGAGCCAAAGGATGAGCGCGGGTGAGACGGTCACCGTGACCAGCGCGACGACGGCGTACATCGTATAAGCCTCGTTGGAGAGGAGCCCGAGCTCGACGCCGACGATCGCGACGATGAGGTCCGTGCCGCCCTTCATGTTCAGGCCCACCGCCACGAGCGCCGCCTCGCTGCTCCTGAGCCCGCCGAGCCGCGCGCCGAGCGCGGCGGGGACGACCTTCGCCGCCGTCGCGAGCGCCAGCAGCAACGCGACCATCCCCCACGCCGCCGGCGTGCGCAGCTGCGAGATGTCGACGCGCATGCCCGCCAGGACGAAGAACACAGGCGCGAAGAGGCCCGCCACGAGCGTCTGCACGCCGTCGAGGAGCGGGCGGTTGGTGCGAGGAGCGCTGTTGAGCAGCACGCCGAGCGCGAACGCGCCGAGCAGCGGGTGCAGGCCGAGGCGCTGCGTCAGCGCCGCGGCCAAGAACGTGAGGACCAGGACGAGCGACACCTGTCCTTTGGAGACGCGCGTCGCGTCGGCCACCCAGCGCATCGCGACGTGGGTGAGCGGCCGCCCGACGAGCACCATGAACAGCAAGAATCCGCTCGCCAGGAGCGCGCTCCGGGCGACCGCCAGCGCGGGCGACGCGCCGTAGCTCGACGACGTCATCGCGACGAGCACCCAGGCGGCGACCTCGCTGACCACCCCCGCCGCGAGCGTCACCTGCGCATAGCTGCGCCGCATCGACCCGCGCTCGATCAGCACCTTCGCGATCACGCTGACCGCGGTCACCGAGAGCACGATCCCGAGGAAGAGGCCGCTCGGGAGGGGCCGATCGAGCACGAGCGCCGCGAAGGCAGCGCCCGCGGCGAGCGGGGGCGCGATCGCGCCGAGCGCCGCGAGCGCCCCGGGGCGCGCCTCCTTGCGCAGGATGCCCACGTCGACCTCGATGCCCGCCATCAGCAGCAGGAGGAGCGCGCCTATCCAGGAGATGCCCGAGAGGACGACCCCGACCGCCGGCTCCTGGAAGAGGGCGCGATGGAACCCGGGCGCGAGCGCGCCGACGACGGAGGGGCCCAGCACGACGCCGCCGAAGAGCTCCCCGAGCACCTCGGGCTGACGCAGCCGCCGCGCGAGCTCGCCGAAGGCGCGCGCGGTCAGGAGGATGAGCGCGAGGGTGACGAGCGAGAGCAGAACCTGCCGCTCGGTGAGGCCGTGCATCGGGGTGGGTGGCTCCTCGGTGCGGGTGCAGGCCGGACAGGGCAAGCGGCGTGCTGAGCGCGGGCGAGCGACCTTGGCCCGCCCCGGGCGGCGTCCGAGCGGACGACCGGGCGGAGCGCCGCCCGGCGGCGATCGTGACGGGGCACCGATGAGTTTCTCGGGCGCGGGCAGTCAGTGCTCTCGGCAGGGGCAGGCGCCCCCGCTCGGAGAGGCATCGACGGTCATGAGAAGGCGAGAGTTTATGGGAGCTTTGATCAGCGTCGCGGCGCCGGGGTGTGCGCTGGGCGGGGCCGAGGAGGACGGGCAGCCAGGGCAGGACGCGGGGGCCGGCGCGCTGGCGCCCGCGCGCGAGGTGATGGCGGCGGAGGTGGCGGCCGGGCAGATGCCGGGAGCGGTCTGGCTGGTTGCGCGCGGCGACGACGTGCACGTGGACGCGGTGGGCGTGACCGAGATCGGCGGCAGCGCGCCCATGCGGCGGGACACGATCTTCCGGATCGCCTCGATGACGAAGGCGGTCACCGCGACGGCGGTGATGATGCTCGTCGAGGAAGGCAAGCTCGACCTCGACTCCCCCGTCGACCGATGGTTGCCGGAGCTCGCGAACCGGAAGGTGCTGGCGCGCATCGATGGTCCGATCGACGAGACGGTGCCCGCGGAGCGGCCGATCACGGTGCGCGACCTGATGACGTTCACGATGGGCTTTGGAATCCTGTTCGACACATCGCTACCGATCCAGCGGGCCATCGACGAGCTCGGGCTCGTCAACGCGCAGCCGGTGCCGATGACGCCGCACGGGCCAGACGAGTGGATCCGGCGGCTCGGGACGCTGCCGCTCATGCATCAGCCGGGCGCGCAGTGGATGTACAACACGGGGAGCCTGGTGCAGGGGGTGCTCGTGGGGCGCGTGGCCGACCAGGGCTTCGATGCGTTCGTGCGCGAGCGCATCCTCGCGCCGCTCGGGATGCGGGACACCGACTTTCACGTCCCGGCGGACAAGCTCGCTCGGTTCGCGGGCTGCGGTTACTTCACCGACGAGCAGACGGGGGAGAAGACGCGCATGGATCGCGACGGGACCGAGAGCGCCTATGCCAGCCCGCCGGCGTTCCCTTCGGGCGCCGCCGGGCTCGTGTCGACGGTGGACGACTACCTCCTGTTCGCGCGCATGCTCATGAACGGCGGTGTGCACGAGGGCCGGCGGCTCTTGAGCGCCGCCTCGGTGCGCGAGATGACGGCCGATCACCTCACGCCGGCCCAGAAGGCGGCGTCCTCGTTCTTCCCCGGCTTCTTCGAGACGCACGGCTGGGGTTATGGGCTGGCCGTGGTCACGGCGCCGGACGCGGTCTCGGAGGTGCCCGGGCGCTATGGCTGGGACGGCGGGTTCGGGACGTCCTGGATCAATGATCCTAGCCGCGAGCTGATCGGGATCGTGATGACACAATCGGCCGACTTTCTGTTCTCGGGGGCCCTCGAGCGTTTCTGGCGCAGCGTCTACGTCGCCACCGAATCGGCATGAGCTGCGGCCCGCCAGCGGCGGATCGCCGCGTGGGCTGGGTGCAGGTCAGGCGCCCTCGTCCTCCGCGACCACCCGCACCGCGTCCCCCACCCGCGCTCGCCCCCCGCGCAGCACGCGCGCCGTGATCCCGCCGTGCCCGCGCATGGCCTGGAACCCGCCCTCGCCGAGCGCCTCATCCATCTTCGAGCACGGCTCGCACGGCCCGGTCCCCTCGAGCACCACCTGGCTTGTGTCGGGGGGAGCTCATGTCGCCAGAAGCATGCCCTGGGAGGCCATCGCCGGTGCGCCATCCAGCGGATCTCGATAGGATTGCGCGCACCATGCTCCACCTGAATACCCTCGGCCAGAGGCTCGCGCAGGCCGCGCAGACGCAGCCGGAGAGCGCGGAGCGCGTCGCTCGGGCTGCGCTCGATCTCGGCGTCGAGCTTCCCGGGGACCCGTGGGCGAGGTGGCTCCTCGTCGCCCTCCATCGCCACGTCCCGCGCCAGCGCTGGGTCGGTCGGATCGTGGAGCAGCGCCTGAATGGAGACCTCGCGAGGCTCGCGACCGACGGCGCGCTCGGAGCTCCGAGGGACCGACCGCAAGCGGGGCCGGTCCCCGGTCTGGAGGGCTGGAGCTACTTCTTCCATGGGATCGGCTGTTGCCTGACGTACGACGACGGCACCGCGATCGACGTCGACTTCGACGAGAACGGCGCGGACGCGATCGACCCCTGGTTCTACCGGAGGTACCTCGATTCGCTCCCGGAGCCGGAGGGGATCGAGGCTCCGTTGAAGGGCGCCGGAGGTACGGCGGCCTTTTGGATGGCTGACCTTCGCACGCTCAAGGAGCTGAAGCTCATCACGGGCAAGCACCGCGTCGTGCTCACCGCTTCCGGCCAGACGCTCGCGGGTGCCCTCGCGCCGCTCCTCGAAGAGCTCGCGCGGTCCGAGTCGCCGCTCCGGCGCGCGTGGCTGGCGGTCCTCCTCGGAGACTTCGTCCGGGCATCCGATGAGCTGGCGTCGCTGGCGGTGCCGGCGAGCATCCAGGCTGCCGCGCAGGCGCAGGTCTCCGAGCGCATCTCACGGCTCTCCGGCCCCTACGAGCTCGGCAACGCGGCGGATCTGCGAGCCCTCGCCCGGCTGGGTCGAGAGCACGCAGAGGAAGCGGTCCTCGCGCAGCTCGATCGCTCTCCCATGGACGGCGTCACGAGTATCGCGCTCTACATCATCGAGGACTGGAGCGATCCTCGCTTCGTCGAACCTCTGCTCGACGTCGCCGAACGCGCGACCGGCGAGGTCACCCCCGAGCCTCACGTGCGCGTCACGGCCTGCCGGCTGGCCCTCCGGAGCGCCGTCGAGGTCGCCCTGTCCAGCGGCGTGCGCAGCCGTCTGATAACGCTCCTCGCGACGACGGCCGACGATGCAGCCGGCGAGAGCGCATACATGCTGGCGCTGCTCGATCCCGACCGAGGGCTGGAGCGCCTCGCCGAAGTCCTGAGCTCGGAGATCCCTTTGGCCCGCCAGGAAGCCGCGGCCGGCCTCGCGCTCCTGGGGACCGAGGATGCCCTGGAGATCCTCAAGGAATCCTCGTCCCGAGAGGCCCGGATCCTCCTGCGCGCCCTGGAGGGCAAGGCGCCGGAGCCTCATCCGGAGCCGCGCGAGGAGTGGATCGAGTGGCGGGGCGAGCGGCGGCGCGTCTACAGCATGGAGGACATCCTCGAGGCGAACCTGCCCTCGTGGATGGCGTCATGCCTGGAGAAGCTGCGCCGGCGGTACGCGGCCCTCGGCCGCCTGGCCGCCGCTCGGCGGTAGCGCGCCGACGCTGCTCGATGCGGCCAGCGGCATGGGCGAGCACGCGCGGCTGCTCACGGGCCTGCTGGGTTCGAAAATTCGTCGCTCCCCGTGAGCCGTGGGCCCGGCCCTCCGGAGTCTTCACGCGCAGGACCCCTCCGTGCGCGCTCGCCTCAAGCTCATCCAATCGCCGCCCGCGCCTCGCGGCGGCGCATTCGTCGGCGATGACGCCGAGCTCGTCCAGGCCTTCCTGCGCGGGGATCCCAGGGCACGCGACGCCCTCTACGAACGGCACGCGGATCACGTCCACCGTGTTCTCTACCGGATCCTGGGCTTCGATCGTGACCTCGCCGACCTCCACCACGACGTCTTCGTCCGCGCGCTTCGCTCGATCGAGAAGCTCGAGGATCCCGGGAGCCTCAAAGGCTGGCTCACCATGATCGCGGTCCACGTCGCGAAGTCGTCGATCACCCGACGTCGGCGCCAGAGGTGGCTCTGGTTCCTGCCCGGCGACGAGCTGCCCGAGGTCGCGTCCAGCGGGCCGTCCGGCGAGGTGCTCGACGCGATGCGGGCCACCTACGCCGCGCTGGAGGCGCTCCCCGCCGAGGAGCGCATCGCCTTCGCGCTCCGCTTCATCGACGACATGGAGCTCACCGAGGTCGCCGCGGCTTGCGCGACCTCGCTGGCGACCGTCAAGCGGCGCCTCGCCCGCGCCGTCGCGCGCTTCGAGGCGGAGGCGCGCAAACATCCCGCGCTCGAGCCGTGGATCGAGGGAGGTACCCGATGGGCAAATCCGAGCGATCGCTGATCGACCTGGGTCGGCGCGTCGCGGCGCTGCAAGATCAGGCGCCGGAGGCGCGGCTCGATCATGCGCGAGGGCGCGCGCGGCTCGGCGCGGCCGAGCTCCGCGCCCGCCCCCCGACGAGGCCGCTCGCGGTCCGGCTCAGCGCGATATCCGCGGCGGCGCTGCTCGTCGTCGCGATCGTCGCGGGCGTCGTGATGCGGCCTCGGCCGCTCCAGTTCACGCTCGGCGCGGGCGAGCCCGGCGCCGTCGGCGCATGGCTCGCGGCGTCGTCCACGGCCGAGCTCCCGGTTCGTTTCTCCGATGGATCCTGGCTCCTGCTCGCGCCGGGAGGGCGCGCCCGCGTCGCCGCCGTGGACGCGGACGGCGCCGAGATCGCGCTCGAGCGGGGCGCGCTCGACCTCTCCATCGTCCACAGCGATCACACGCGCTGGAGCGTGCGCGTCGGTCCGTTTCAGGTCCACGTGATCGGCACGCGCTTCGAGACCCGCTGGGATCCGACGACGGAGCAGCTCGTCGTCGCGCTGCGTGAAGGGGCGATCACCGTCTCGGGGCCGATCGTCGGCGACGCGCGCGCGGTCCGCGCGGGCGAGCGGCTCACGATCTCACCCGCGAAGGGCACGCTCGAGGTAGGCGCGCTCGACGAAGCCCCGGCGCCCGCGCCCACGGCCGCGGTTCCCAGCGCGCCTGCGCCGAGCGCGCCGCCGGAAGTGGCGGTGCCGGACGAGGCGGCGCCGGTCGTGGCGACGCCGGACGTGGCCTCGCCGGGCCCGCCGACGCGCGCCGGGGAGGCCGCGCCACCTTCACCGCGCGTTCGCGCGAGCGCCGACGTAACGGCCGCCCCGGCGCGGCCGGCGGCGCCTGACTGGCGCGCCCTCGCGCTCGAAGCGAAATACAAAGACGCCCTCGCGGCGGCCGAGCTCGAAGGGTTCGACGCGATCTGCGCGGCCGCGAGCGCTCATGATCTGCGCGTCCTCGGCGACGTGGCCCGGCTCGGCGGCAACCCGGCGCGCGCGGGGCAGGCCTTCACGTCCCTCCGGGCGCGATTCCCCGGCTCGCCGGAGGCGGCGACCGCGGCGTTCCTGCTCGGGAGGATCGCGCAAGATCAGAGCAAGGACCACGCGGGCGCCGCGGGCTGGTTCACGCGGTACCTGAGCGAGCGGCCGGGCGGCGAGAACGCCACGGAGGCGGCGGGGCGCCTCATCGAAGCCGCGCACGAGATGGGGGACGAGGCCGGAGCGCGCCGAGCGGCGGAGCGTTACCTCGCGGCCCACCCGAGCGGCCCGCACGCGGCCTATGCGCGGAGGGTGCTCGCTCGTGGAGGGCGCGCGACGCCATGACGCGCCGCTCTTCGGCGACGCGCCGCTCTTCGGCGACGCGCCGCTCTTCGGCGACGCGCCGCTCTTCGGCGACGCGCCGCTCTTCGGCGACGCGCCGCTCTTCGGCGCTCGCCCTCACCTGCTCGGCGCTCGTCGCGATCGCCTCTGCTACGCCGCCCGTGCGCGCGGACGACGAGGCGTCAGCGGAGGCGGCCGCCACCGTCGCGGTGCTCTGCGCACCCGGCGATCGCGTCGGCCTCCGCGTGCAGGCGGAGCTCGAGGCGCTGGGCTTCCGGGCCGTGCTGATCGATCCCGCGACCGAGGCGGCGTCGCGCGCGTCGCTGGAGGAGGCGGCGCGCGCGGCCGGCGCCGTCGCCGCGATCCGCGCGGTCCCCTCGGCGCGCGGCGTGGAGGTGTGGATCGCCGACCGCGTCACGGGCAAGACCGTCGTTCGGGCGATGGCCGGCGCCGAGGGCGCGCAGGGCGGCGACGCCGCGCTCGCGATGCGCACGGTCGATCTCCTGCGCGCGAGCCTCCTCGAGGTCGCCTTGCCGGAGCCGCCTCCGGGTGAGGTCCCGGCGACGGCCGAGATCCGCGCGAAGCTGGCCATCCCCGAGCCCAGCGCGCTCGTGGAGGAGCCGCCGCCCGCGCTCCGCTTCTCGCTCGCTCCCGGCATGCTGTTCAGCCCCGGCGGCTTCGGCGCCGCGGCCAGCCTCGATGTCGGCGTCGCCTGGCTGCCCAGCGCGCATGTCGGCGTCAGCGGGTTCGCGGCGATCCCGCTGGCGAGGCCGCGTGTCGAAGGCGCGCAGGGCGGCGCCGACCTTGCGGCGCTGCTCGCCGGGGTGGGCCTGCGCTTCGTCCCGACCCCCCGCACGGCGCGGTGGGCGCCTTCGGTGGATCTCGGCGCGATGGCCGTGTCGCTCCAGAGCGACGGAGCGGCGAGCGCAGGCTTCGTCGCGCGCTCCGTCTCCGCGGCGACGGCGGCCCCGTTCGCGCGCGCCGGCCTCGCCTTCGCGCCCACGCCCACGCTCCGCGTCCGCGCCGACGTCCTGGTCGGCGTGATCGTTCAAGGGGTCTCGATCCAGCTCGCCGCCAGCGAGGCCGCGACCTGGGGACGGCCGATCGTGCTCGCCTCGGCCGGCGTCGATTTCGGTTGGTTCTGATGAGCCGTGGCCGGCACCGCTGAGGTCTTCACGTGGGTGAGCTCGCCTTGGAGGTGATCGAATGGAACATTGGATGACGGCCCTCGCGGCAGCGGTGGTGATCGTGAACGCCGGGTGCGCCCCGATCGTGCTCGGCCCGGTGGAGGAGGAGCCGCTGGAGGAGGAGCCGGTAGAGAAGCCGCCCTCGCGCAGCGCCGTCGCCGTGCGGTACGGTGATCTGTTGTCAGATCCGTACAACCTTCAGGTGCTGGGGAACGGGATGCAGTGGCGGCGCCCGCCGCACCCCGACTCGCTCGCGCTCTTCATCAGTGATGCCGCGCAGGAGTGCAGCCTGCCGCTGATCGGACGGACGCCGGACGGGCTGGCCGACCCTCCGGCCCCTTACGCTTTCTGGCAGATTGCGTTCTTCATCCCGCCGGAGCTCAACCGGCCCGGGCTCATCGATCTCAGGGACTCTCGCATCACGTCGTACGGAGTCGTCTGGGAGCCCTCGCGCTTCGGCCACGCCTCCGTCGGCCCCGGGTCGAGCGTCATCGGAGGGGTGTGGGAGAAGACGCTCGAGATCGTGAGCAGCGACGCGAGCTCCGTCTCGGTGAAGCTCTATTGGGGGCTGCCGGCGTGGCAGGTCGAGTTGAACGGCGTGCCGTACGAGCCCGATGTGGATTTCGGCGGCGACTACACGGCCACGTTTTGCGGCGATCCGCCGCCGCAGCTCCCGCCCTCACCGGGGCGCGCGATCCCTGGCGCCGCGCTGGCCGCGCCTCCGGACGGGCCGTCCCCGGATCCCGACGCGCTCTACCTGTTCCTCGGGAGCGCGGCCGAGAGCTGCGCGGATCCCTGGTCGTCCGTCGCGTGCACCGGCACCTCGCGCGTGACGTTGCGCCTCCCGCCGGCCTACCAGAAGCCCGGGATCCTGGATCTCACGGATCCAGCCATCGCTGCGTCCTTCACCCGCTCATGGAGCACGACCTGCACGCCGGATGACCTCGTCAGCGGCGTGTTCGACGGGGGCACGATCGAGATCCTGAGCATCGACGAGCGCGGGGTCTCGTGCAGGGTGTACGGGTCCCATACCGACCTCACCTATGGAGGCTTCGACGCGGACGGGCTCTACACCGCGTCGAGCTGCCCCTGAGGGCGATCGTACTCTTCGTGCTCCGGTCGGCCGACGCGGACACGACCGCCGGAGCGGACACGGCGCGACGATCTTCGCCTCCCTATCCTGGAGTCCTTCTCGTACTGGGGGCATACGGATGCCGTCGAGAGGTCAAGCGCCAGTAGCCCGCTCAACCCAGGATTCAGGCAAAAAGCCGTGGATCTCGATCCCCTCGCCGACGGATCGGGCATGCTCGAGCACGAGCCGCGCGACCGCGATATCGAGGATCCCGAGCCCGAAGGGGCTGAACACTGTGGGACGGCCCTCGACGCGGGCCGGGGCATCGCCGGTCAACACGTCGGCGAGCGGGCAGCGGACGAACGCTCGGTTGCCATCCTCGAGCTCGGTCAAGTGCAGCGAGGTCCGAGCCCGCAGCACGTGATCGGTGTCGTCGACGACGTTGTCGACCGCCCGTATGGCCGCCGGGGCGAAATCCCGCAACGACAGGTGAAGAACAGTACTGCGGGCCGACAGCCCTGCGAGCGACGCGATGTGCGGAGCCCCGGCAACCGTGGCCACGGATACGAGCGGCGCGTCCGCGAAGACCTGCTCGGCCGACGCCGAGGTGCGGCAGGTGAGGCCCGGCAGCTCTCGACTCGACCGACGAGCAAAGCGCTGAGCCGCGGCAGGATCGATGTCGAAGAGCGCGACGTGCTCGAGCATCGGGAAGCAGATACGGACGAAGCGGAGCACCTCGAAGTTGATCAGCCCGCAGCCGATCAAGCCCACGCGGGTCTCACCCTTCGCATGCAGGGTCCGGGCCGCGAGCGCGGCGCTGGCTGCCGTACGACGAGCGCTGATGATCGATGCCTCCATGACCGCGATCGGTCGGCCCGTGCTTGTCGAGTTCAGCACCAGGACCGCCGAGGCGCGATCGAGCCCACGCGCGGTGTTGCCGGGGAACGACGTGATCCACTTGAGCCCGGCGATCGGCTCCTCGTCGGCGAGGTACGCGGGCAGCCCGATGGCCCGATTGGGGTCGTCCTCAGCGAACCGCAGGAACACCGAGTGCGGCACGCTGCAGCGGCCCCGACGGTGGTTGACGTACGCGCGGCTGACGGCCTCGATGACCTCCGTCTCTCGGCCGTCGAGCGCGCTGGCGACCTCGTGCGCGCCGAGGACCAGGATGCCACGATCACTCACCGAACTCCTCCATGCGCTCCTCCAGATCAGCACAGTGAACCGCGAGCCACTGTCTGTTGAATATCGTATCGAGATAGCGCTCCCCTCGGTCGGGGAGGATCATGGCCACGCTGGCGCCTGCGCGCAGGCGACGAGCGAGGCGCAGCGCCGACACCATGACCCCACCCGAAGAGCCCCCGACCAGGACCGCCTCGCGCCGGGCCAGGAGGTGCGCGCCGGTCACGCAGTCTTGCGTGCTGACATAGTCGATGAGCAGCGAATCAACGCTCGCGAGCCGAGCCTTGCTCGCCGAGCCGAGCCCCGGGATCACGCGTCCGGGCGCCGGCGGACCGAACAGCGCGCTGCCTTCGGCGTCCACCGCGATGATCTGCGTGTGCGCGCCGATGCTCGTGAAGAATTTTTGAAACCCGCCCAGGGTCCCGCACGTGCTCGTCGCGACCAGCACGTAATCGGGCGGGCGCCCGAGCGACACGACAAGCTCTGGCGCGGTGCTGCTGCAATGCGAATCGACGTTGACCTGATTTTCGTACTGATTGGGCCAGAACGCGCCCGGGTTCTGGGCGAGGAGCTGCGCGACCCTGGCTTTCCGGGCGTCAAGGAACTCGCCCGTCTCGGGGTGCGGCTCCTGGATCAGCTCGACCTCGGCGCCGAGCGCCTCGAGGATCCTGATGTTGCTGATCGTGGTCTTGATGTCGATCACGCAGATGAAGCGAAGCCCGAGGTACCTGGCGGCCTGCGCCAGCCCGATCCCCATGTTTCCAGAGGAAGACTCGATGATCAGCCCGCCTGGCTCGATGCGGCCCTCGGCCAGCGCGTGGGTCAACATCGCGAGGGCCGGGCGGTCCTTCACGCTGCCGCCGGGGTTCAGAAACTCGAGCTTGGCGTAGAGCTTCGGGCGCAGGCCTTTGCCGATCCGCTCGAGCTGGATCGTGGGCGTGTTCCCGATCGTCGCCAGCACGCCCACAGGCACATTGGCGATGGATGGCTCCGGATCTCTCGTCAACGAGGTCCCGTTTTGCTCCATCATCGCGACAGAACCTCGAGCAAGGGTTTGCCGACCAGCCCGGACCGGTGACGCGCGCGCAGCCACTGGGCCAGCGTGGCGGCGACGTCCACCGTGGCCACCTCGCGGCGAACGCGCTGCTCCGGCGCGCCCGCGGCCGCAAACGCGATCTGGACGTGAGCGTCGCACGCCCGGCGGCAGTCAGGCTGCCGCAGCGCCTGGTCGGCTCGTGCACCCCCGCCGGTCGCTGTGTTTTCGCGGTACTGCGGAGAGCTCCGTCCGGAATTGACGGTCACGCCACCTCCGAGTCGTCCACCATCAACGAACCGCATCCTCGTCTCGCGGGGGTATGTCGGCCAGCGATCCGTTGGCATTGCCCTCGTCGACACGGCGCTCCTTCGGCACGCTGAGCGCCGACGGCTGCCGCGACATCACCCAGCGCGGATCGATCCAGGTCACCGTCGGCCGCGGCTGGCCTTGCCAGGGCGTCTCGAAGCGATGACGGTGCCGATCGAGGAACACCCGAAAGCTGCCGCGAAGGTGGGCCGCGAACGCCTCAGCATCAGCGTAGACTTCGATGAAGACCAGCTCGTTGGCGAGCCGAGGTTGAGGGGCGAGATCGACCACTTCGTAGTCCGGCGGAGGTCCGATGGGCGGCCAAGCACCAGGCGTGCCAACCGAGAAGAGGAGCGTGCCCGGTTCGTTCTGCTCGACTTCCTTACAGAGACCTTTCAGTGCTCGGTCGAGCTCGTCCGGACACCCATCGCGGAGCTTCCAATGTGCAACCAGAGCGATCATGGTTCCCCCACAGAGCTATTGACGATCTAGTACGGTGCCCTGAGGTTGGTAGTGGTTGGCAGAAACGCATCCAAGGACAGTTGTACCAGGGCCTGCTCGACTCGGGCGCTGGATGTAGGGCGTACGTTCCACCCGGACCCCCCGGAGAGCGCCAGGGACCAGCCTCGACCCGGATCGGCGAGCGCGCGGCGCCAGAAGCTCTCCACTGCGAGCCTATGGACAGGTGTACCGGCGATGCGAACTCTATGGAATCGCGGTTTTGCGCGGAATGTCGCCGGCGCTGACGTCGCCGGCAGTCCTGGGATCACAGCAAGGCGATCCCGGGGAAGGGCACATCATGGATATCCGTAGTCCAGAGCCTTACACGTTCCAGAGCTGGGTCGGCAAGGAGCGGATGTATCCCCCGCCGCAGTGGTACGGATCGTCGCCTGCGCTCGTCGCCCAGCGCGGCCGCCCCTGGAACCAGGACCGGACCGACGTGCCGTGGCTCGATCGCGCGGACGCGAGCGCGCAGATAGACGCCCGGCTCGCGCAGGGTCTGATCAGCGGGGACGAGGCGCGGCTGCTCCACCGATGGGTCAATGACGGCTACTTCGTCATCGAAGGAGCCCTCTCGGACGCGGACGACATGGAGACGCTCGACCGGTGCCGGGCCGACATCGACGCCTTCTGGACGACCGATCAGGTCCTCGAGGGCTTGCAGGTGATGAGCCTGCACATCCAAGGTCGACCTCCTGGACCTGTCGACCACGCCGAGCTCTTGAGCTGGCCGCTGGAG
Organism: Sorangium sp. So ce385; assembly: GCF_051474135.1. Taxonomy (NCBI): domain Bacteria; kingdom Pseudomonadati; phylum Myxococcota; order Polyangiales; family Polyangiaceae; genus Sorangium; species Sorangium sp. So ce385. The sequence goes on from NZ_CP150337.1 coordinate 6,875,240, forward strand.
GAGCGGATCCGCCTGCGCGACAGCCAGATCTGGCGGGTCCACTACTACCACCCCCACAGCGAGGCAGCGCTCGCCGTCACCAAGGCGGACGCCATCCTCCGGATGACGCACCTCATCCTCGCCGACGACCCGGTTCTGATCAACGCCATCGCGTTCAAGTGGGGCAGCCAGGTGACCCTCCACCAGGATCTGTGCTCGTACCACATCCACCCGGCCAACCGGCTCGTCGGCGTCTGGGTGGCGGCGGAGGACGTCGACCCCGACGCGGGCCCGCTCGCCGTGTACCCCGGCTCGCATCGCGTCCCGCTCTGGCCAGGCCACACCAACTACCCGCAGACCAACCTCCGCACGTGCCACGTGGAGACGCGCTACCAGGAGGACGAATACCTGAAGAAAGCCGTCGAGGGCAGGGAGTGGAAGCCGCTGGCGATCAAGAAGGGCGACGTCATCTTCCAGCACCCCTTGCAGATCCACGGCGGAGACAAGCGCCGCAAGCCCGGCAAGTCGCGCTTCTCGCTGGTGCTCCACTACTCGATTCCCGGCGGCGACAAGCTTCACGAGGTGGAGGGGCCGTTCAACTGGTAGCCGCGGCGCAGGAGAGCGCAGGAGAGTAACGCTGCTGTCTGGATCGACCTCGGCCCCTGGAGCTCGCGTAGGGTCGCTCGCTGAGCCGACCGAGGATCGATCGCAGAGGGAGAAGACCGGATGTTGGAGGAACGGAAGCGGATAATGGATCTGGTCCGCGCCGAGCTGGCCGCGGCCCTCGGCGTGCCAGCCGACACCCTCGACCACGACGCGAGCTTTCACCGCCACGGGCTCGACTCGCAGCGAGCCGTTCAGGTGGCGGCGGCGCTGTCGGAGAAGCTGGGGCGGCGGGTGTCTCCGACGTTGCTCTGGGAGCACAGCACCATGGTCGCGCTCGTGGCCCACCTCGCGTCGCCGGGGCGGGAGCCGCAGCCGACGCCGATGGCCCGCGCCGTCGTCGACGAGCCGATCGCGGTCGTGGGCATGGCCTGTCGGCTCCCGGGCGCGGAGTCCATCGACGCGTTCTGGACGCTGCTACGAGATGGCGAAAGCGCGGTCGGCGAGGTGCCGCGCGATCGCTGGACGGCCGAGGCCATCTACGCGGAGCTCGGCGACGCTCGCCCCGAGGGGAGCGAGCGGCTCCGCTGGGGCGCTTTCCTCGATCGCATCGACGCCTTGGATGCGCGGTTCTTCGGGATCTCCCCGCGCGAGGCGACGGATCTCGATCCCCAGCAGCGGCTGATGCTCGAGCTGGCCTGGGAGGCGGTCGAGGACGCCGGCATTCGAGCTTCGGACATCCGTGACAGTCGCACGGGGGTCTACTGCGGCTTGATCTGGTCCGACTATGACGCGCTCATCCATCAGCGAGGGCTCCGAGGTCAGACCACCTACACGGCTACCGGCAACCAACGGAGCATCGTCGCCAATCGAATCTCCTACTTCCTCGGCGCCTGTGGCCCGAGCATGGCCATCGACTCGGCGTGCTCTTCGGGGCTGGTCGCGATCCACCTCGCCTGCGAGGGTCTGCGCAGCGGCGAGGCGACCCTCGCGCTCGCGGGCGCGGTCAACCTCAACATCCTGCCGGAGAGCGCGCTCGGGGTCGAGCGCTGCGGCGTCCTGTCGCCCGACGGACGCTGCTACACCTTCGACGCCCGCGCCAACGGCTATGTCCGCGGCGAAGGTGGTGTCGTGGTGGTGCTGCAACGGCTCTCGCAGGCGCTCGCCGAAGGGAACCGCGTCTACTGCCTGGTCATGGGCAGCGCTGTCAACAACGACGGCGCCAGCAACGGCCTGACGGCGCCCAACGCTCGCGCGCAGGCCGACGTGCTCCGCGAGGCCTGCCGGCGCGCGGGGGTCGATCCGGGCGAGGTCCAGTACGTCGAGGCCCATGGCACCGGCACGCCGCTCGGCGATCCCATCGAGGCCAGCGCCCTCGGCAAGGTCTACGGGAACGCGCCGGGCCGACGGGACCCGCTGCGGGTCGGCTCGGCGAAGACGAACGTGGGGCACCTCGAGGGCGCGGCCGGGCTCGTCGGGTTCTTGAAGACGGCGCTGTGCCTCCATCGCGGCGAGCTCGTACCCAGCCTCAACTACGAGTCACCGAACCCGCTCATCGACGAAAGCGCGCTCGGCATTCGGGTCCAGACGGAGCGCGAGCCGTGGTCGGATCCGGGCGCCACTGCGGGTGTGAGCTCGTTCGGCCTCGGTGGCACGAACAGCCACGCCCTGGTCCGCCGCTGGCGCCCGAGCGTGGTGTTCGTGTGCCCGGGGCAGGGCGCGCAGTGGGTCGGCATGGGCGCCGCGTTGCTCGACGCGGAGCCGGCTTTTCGCGCCGTCATCGAGGCTTGCGACCGCCAGCTCCGAGCGACAGCGGGCTGGTCGCTGGTCGACGAGCTGCGCGCGCCCGCCGAGCGATCCCGCCTCCACCGCATCGAGGTCAGCCTGCCCGCGATCATCGCGTTCGACATCGCGCTCGCCGAGCTCTGGCGCTCGTGGGGGGTCGAGCCCGAGGCGGTCGTCGGCCACAGTACGGGTGAGATCGCGGCCGCTTGCATCGCCGGCGTGCTCAGCCTCGAGCACGCCATGCAGGTCATCGGCGGCTACGGGAACGTCATCGCGCGGCAGCGAGGCCTCGGCGGCATGGGCATGATCGGGCTGCCCTGGGACGCCGCGGCCGAGGTGCTCGTCGGCCACGAGGGGCGCGTGTTCCGAGCCATCCGCGACAGCCGAACCAGCACGGTGCTCGCGGGTGAGCCGGTCGCCCTGAACGAGGTGCTCGATGCCGCCGCCCGCCGGGGGATCTTCGCGCGACGCGTGAGCATCGACGTCAGCCCGCACTCGCCGCTCGTCGATTGGTTGCTCCCCGATCTGCGCGCGTCGTTCGAAGGCGTCGAGCCCAGGCGCGGGAGCGTACCTTTCTATTCGGAGGTCACCGGAGGCAGGCTGGAGGATCTCGACGCCGGGCCCGAGCACTGGGTGCGCAACTTCGCCGAGCCGGCCGATTTCTCGGGCGCGGTGAACGCGCTGCTCGCGGACGGACACAGCGTGTTCATCGAGGTGGGGCCCCACGCCCTCAACCGGCGCTCACTCGAGACCGACGTCCAGGCGCACGGCCGCTTCGGGCAGGTGCTGAGCTCCGTCCGACGAGGCGAGGACGAGCTCGCGGCGCTGGCAGAGACGCGGGCGGCGCTCGACCGCCTCGGGCTCGTGCGGCCGCGGGATGGTGAAGCCGCGCGCCGGCCTTCGCCCATCGTGATCTCGGCCCGGAGCCCCGCCGCCTTGGCCGGGCAGACAGAGCGCTTGCTCGCGAGCCGGGCGCTCGCGGAGGAGCGGCTGGTCGATGTGGCCTACTCGCTGGCGACGCGCCGGAGTCACTTCGAGCATCGCCTGGCCGCGGTCGGCCGAGACGCCGACGAGGTTCGCGAGCGCCTCCGCGCACGCGAGCTCAAGCCGAGCAGCTCCGCGCGCCTTGCCTTCTTGTTCACCGGGCAAGGCGCGCAGCGCGCGGGCATGGCGCGGGGCCTGGCCGAGGCCTATCCCGTGGTTCGCGACGCGCTCGCCGAGGCACTCGACCTCCTGGGGCAACCTGGGCTCCTGGAGCTCACGGACCTCGAGCGCACGGGCCGCGCTCAGCCCTCGCTGTTCGCCGTCGGATACGCGCTCCATCGCCTGTGGGAGTCGTGGGGCGTCCGGCCCGACGTCGTGCTCGGCCACTCGCTCGGTGAGGTCACCGCGGCGTGCGTCGCGGGCGTGTTCTCGCTCCGCGATGCGTGCCGGCTCGTGCGCGCGCGGGCTAGCCTGATGGACGCGCTGCCCGAGGGCGGGGCGATGGTGTCGGTGGCGACCTCCCTCGAGCGGGTCGCGCCGCTCTTGACCGCGGGCGTGTCGGTGGCAGCCATCAATGGCCCGGCCCAGGTCGTGCTCTCGGGGGACGAGGGCCGCGTGATGCAGGTCGTGGGTGCGCTCGCGCAGCAGGGGGTCCGCTCGCAGCGGCTGCAGGTCTCGCACGCGTTCCACTCCGCGCGTATCGAGCCAATGCTCGACGACTTTCGGGCCGAGCTCGAGGGGCTCGAGTTCCGGCCCCCCACGATTCCCCTCGTGTCCAACGTCAGCGGTCGGCTCGCGGGGGCCGAGATCCTCACGCCCGACTACTGGCTCGCGCAGGTCCGTGAGCCGGTCCGCTTCATGGACGGCGTGGCCGCCCTCGGTCGCGTCGGGACGTTGCTCGAGCTCGGCCCGCACCCCGTGCTCTGCGGGATGGCCAGGGGCTGCCTGCCCGAAGACGCCGGGCTGACCTTCGTGGCGTCGCTGCGGCGCGATCATGATGAGGTCGAGAGCGTATTGGCGGCCGCGTGCGCGCTCTTCGAGCAGGGGGTCGACATCGACTGGGAGTCGGTCTTTGCTGGCCGGGGAGCCCGCCGCGTCCAGCTCCCGACCTACGCGTTCGACCGTCAGCGCTACTGGTTGCCCGAGCCCGAGGCGCCGCTCCACGGACGCGCGGGGGCCTACCCCCTCGCGGGTCTCGAGCGGGGCTTGCCGGACGGGGGGGCGCACCACGTGCTGCGGCTGCGGCTCGGCGAGCACCCAGGGCTGGCGGATCATCGCGTGTACGGGCAAGTCGTGGTCCCAGGCTCCTACTTTCTCGCGATCGCCCTCTCGATCGCCGCCCAGCGCTGGCCCGGTCAGGCCATCCGGCTCGAGGATGTCCAGTACATGCAGGCCTTGGTGCTCGACGAGGAGGTCGATATCCACGTCCAGCTCACGCCGCAGGGCGACGGATTTCGCTTCACCCTCTCAACGCAGCTCGCGAGCGAGGACAGCGCGCCAGCGGGCTGGAGGTTGCATGCACAGGGGCTCCTGGGCACGTGGGGCGCAGCCCCGCCGCGACCGCCCGAGCCGCCGCGCGGAGCCATGCGCTCCGCGGCCGAGGTGTTCGATGCCCTCGCGGCGGTCGGCGTGGCCTGGTCGGCCGGCTGGCGCTGGTTGACCGATCTGTGGGTGATCGGTGATACCGCCTTTGCGAGCCTCCAGCCGCCCCTGGGTCGGGGTTCGCGGGCGCTCGCGCCGGTCGACCCCGGTCTGCTCGACAACGGCTTCGGGCTGGCGGCCACGGCCTGGCGCGCGATGGACGAGGCGTGGCTGCCCTTGGGGCTGCACCGGCTCGTCTGGCGGCCAGGCGCGCAGGCTCGCCAGTGTCGGCATCATGTCCGCGATCGGGCCGAGGGCCAGATTTCGAGCGACTTCGTGTACTGGGGCGAAGATGGAGTCGTGATCGAGGTCGAAGGCTTGGCGATCCGCCGAGCGCCCCGGGGTGAAGTCCTGGGCAAGCAGGACGATCGCTCCGCTCGCTGGCTCTATGAGCTCGCCTGGACAGCGCGGCCGTCTCTCGGCGCCACTTCGGCGCTCGCGGGTGAGTGGTCGGTCGTCGACGGCGGCGGCGAGCACCCCGCGCTGGAGCCGCTGGTGGAAGAGCTGCGCAAGGCCGCGACGCGCGCCACGCTGAGCCACCTCGGTCGTGAGCATGGCGTCGGTGACGGGCTCGCGGGCGTGGTCGTGGTCTGGGGTGCGGAGCCGACGCCGAAGGGGCTCGAGCGGGTGGCCGGCCAGGCGCTCACGCTCCTCCAGACGCACGCGCGCGGCGGCGCAGATACCGCGATGATCTGGGTGACCCAGCGCGCGATGGGTCCTGGTCGATGTGATGATCCGGGCGCGGCGGCGCTCTGGGGGCTCGCTCGCAGCTTCCGATCCGAGCACCCGGATCGGAGGCTCACGTGCGTGGATATGGACGATTTCGTCGCGCTGGCGAGGCTCCCCGAGGCGCTGGCGCGGGCGGCGGAGGAGCCCGAGCTGGCGATCCGCGGCGACAGCGTGCTCGTTCCTCGGCTCGTCCCCGCGCCGAGGGGGTCGGGCCGTCCGCCTGCATTCAGGGAGGGGACGGTGATCGTCACGGGCGGGCTCGGAGGGCTGGGCCGGCAGGTGGCTCGCTGGCTGGCCCAGCAAGGCGTGCGACACCTGATGCTGGTGTCGAGGCGGGGCCACGAGACGCCAGGGGCCGCGAGCGTCGTGCGCGAGCTCGAGCGGCTCGGCGCGCGCGTGACGCTGGTCGCGGCCGACATCTCGCGCGAGGCCGAGACCCTCAATCTGCTCGCGCGGGTCCCCCACGAGCTGCCGCTGACGGGCATCGTCCATGCCGCGGCGGTGCTCGACGACGGCATCGTCGTCGAGCAGGACGCCCAGCGATTCCTTCAGGTCATGGCGGCCAAGGCCAGGGGCGCGTGGAACCTCCATGAGGCGACGCTGGACCAAGAGCTCGACTTCTTCGTGCTCTTCTCCTCGGCGGCGGGCGTGCTCGGCACCTCGGGTCAAGCCAACTACGCGGCGGCCAACGTGTTCCTCGACGCGCTCGCCCAGCACCGACGGGCGCGCGGCCTGCCCGCCCATAGCCTGGCCTGGGGGCCGTGGTCCGGCGCGGGCCTCGCCGCGGGCATGTCCGACTCGGCCTGGGGACGGATCGCGAGGCAGGGCATCCAGGCGCTCGCGGTCGACGAGGGACTGGACCTCCTGGCCGACGCCATGGGCCGCGACCAGGCGCTGCTGGTCCTGCTCCGATTGGAGCTCGGCGTTCTTGAGCGCTCGCTCGCCGAAGGGGGCCAGGTCACGCCGCTGTGGCGCGAGCTCGTCCAGGTCAAGCCCGCGCTCGCGAAGGCCCCAGGCTCGTTTGCAGACCACCTCAACGCGCTCGCGCCCGAGGCGCGGCTGGGCTCGCTGCTCGCCCTCCTGCGCCAGATCACGGGGGATGTCCTCGGCATGCGCGGCACGCCCGTCCCTTCGGACGTGCCGCTTCAGGTGCTCGGGCTCGACTCGCTGATGGCGATCGAGATCCGCAACCGGATCGCCGCGCGGACGGGGGCAAAGCTGCCGATGACCCTGCTGCTCGACTACCCTGTCCTCGACGCGCTGGCCGAGCACCTCCTGGAGCTCGTGCCGGAGCCGTCCTGAAGGGCCGGCTCAGCGCAGCCCCGCAGCGTGGAGCAGCGCGCGGGCAACGTCGTCCAGGGGGCGTGTGCTGTCGATCACGATGTCCGCGGCCTGAGGCACCACGTGCTGTCCGTGCACATGCAAGCGCCGTCCGAGCTCCAGGTGGTAGCGAAGGTCGGCGCGCAGCACATCGAGGGTTCTCCCGCTGAGCTGCTCGCGCTCCTCCTCCATGCGACGAAGGAGGCGGCGGGCGAGGAGGACGTCGAAGGGCGCATCCAGAAACGCCACGAAGTCGATGAGCGCGGTCATCTCCTTGCGTGCGCGCCCCATCGGCTCTTCGACCAGCACCACGCTTCCGGGCTGGACGACGCCCCCGCCAGGGAGGGTCACCGATTGCCACGCGCGCAGCGCGCGGAGATCTCGTGCGAACTGGGGCGTCTGGTACGCCTCGATGTCCCCGCCCGCCTCCAGCCAGGCCCGCATGTCCATGGGGAGGGTGGAGACAGCCGCATACTCGTCGAAGTGCAGGATCGGCGCTCCTCCGAGCAGCTCGGCGGCTCGGAGGAGCACCTGCGTCTTGCCCGCACCAGACAGGCCAGCGGCTGCGATCACGCGCACGGGCCCTGCTGTCATAGCGTCAGTGGTCAACATATCCGCATCGAGGCGCGAGTCAACTCGTCGGCGAGATCTCGCGGCTCCTCCGCTGTCCCCACCTCCCCTGCGCCCATCCGCCGTCCGCCGTCGTCTGTTACCAAGGCCGATTCCGGCTGGCTGCAAGCCGGGAGGCCGAGCAGGCCGCGCCCTCGACACAACGGCTCAGGATCCACAGCGGCGACTGGCATCCTGAGGGCTTGGGTTGACATCCCCTCGTTGCGCCGCAAGTTTCGCCACGGACCCTGGCAGCCACAGCTCTGGAGCGGTGAGCCAGGTGACGAGCAAGCTGAAGATCGCGCAAGGCGCTCGAGGGCTCGACGAAGGGCGCCCTGAAGGAGAAGCGGAGGCCCGTGGGCGAGGCCATCGCGCCGCCGCGAGGTGGTTCCTGGATCGTCCTGCCGACATCAGGTTGAATGCAACATGTCTGGTCCTCGCTGGTTCCCCTCGTCGCACGGTCAGGCCGCTCTCTGGTTCTTGTGGAAGCTGGCCCCGGAGAGCTGGGCTCATAACATCGTCCTCCCCGCGCGCGTGCTCGGTGACCTCGATCCCGCCGCGTTGCAGCGCGCATTGCAGGCGCTCTCGGAGCGCCATGGCTGCCTCCGGATCGCCTTTGATGATGACGGCGAGCTCCGACAGCGGGAGCTCGCCGATCATCCCGTTCTCCTGGACCGGATCGATGCCCGCGGCTGGTCGCAGGCCGAGCTGGATGCTGCAGTGCTGGCCTGCGCCCGACGGCCCTTCGATCTGGCCGCGAGCGCGGCCCTCACCACCACGCTCTTCGAGCGCAGCCGAGACGAGCACGTGCTCGTCTTCTCCATTCACCACATCGTGAGCGACCTCTGGTCCTTCATCATCATGATGGACGAGCTGCGCGAGCTTTACCGGGCCGAGGTGTCCGGCGGCCCTCGGCTCCGCGAGCCGTCGATCAGGTACGAGCGCTTCGTGGCCGAGGAGCGGCGATTGGTGGAAGGCGACGAGGGAACGCGGCAGCTAGGCTACTGGCGGGAGGTCCTGGCGGGCGAGCATCCGGCGCTGGATCTCCCGGCCGATCGGCCCCGGCCCCCGCTCCAGACCTTCCGCGGCGCCACGGTCAGGCGGGTCATTGACGCCGAATTGACCCGGCAGCTCAAGCTGCTGGCCGCGCACGCCGGGTGCACGCTGTTCATGGCGCTGGTGGCTGCCTACCAGGTGCTCTTGCACCGCTACACCGGGCAAGACGAGATCATCGTGGGGACGCCCACCTCGGGACGCCACCGCCCCGAGTTCAATGATCTCGTAGGCTACCTCGTCAACATGGTCGCGCTGCGAGGCGATCTGAGCGGGGCGCCCTCGTTCCGTCATCTCCTCCGCCAGACGCGCGAGCGCGTGCTGGGCGCGATCGCGCACCAGGACTACCCTTTCTCGGTCCTCGTCGACCAACTCCAGCTCCCGCGCGACCTCAGCCGCTCGCCGCTCTTTCAGACCTCATTCGTGTTGCGCCAGCGCTTCCACAGGTTCGAGGAGCTGGGCCGGTTCGTCCTTCCCGCGGGTGACGAGCTGCCGATCCCCTTCGGCCTGCTCGAGCTCGTGCCGCTGCCCGTGCCGCAGCAGGAGGGGCAGTTCGACCTGAGCCTCGAGATGAAGGAGGACGAGCGGGGCCGGCTCGTCGGAGCGTGGAAGTATGCGACCGATCTCTTCGACGCCGCGACGATCGAGCGAATGGCGGGCCACTTCGAGACGCTCCTGCGCGGGCTCGTCGCGGAGCCCGATCGATCGATCGCGGAGCTCGGCCTGCTCACCGAGGTCGAGCGGCGGGAGGAGATCGCCCGCGCTGCGGGGCCACGGGCGGCGATGCCCGAGGCCCAGTCGGTGGTCGAGCTCTTCGAGGCCCGCGCCCGCGAGCAGGGCGAGCGGATCGCGGTGCGCAGCGGAGATCGGGCGATTCGGTATGCGGAGCTGCTGCGCGATGTCCGGGCGGCCGCGTGCCACCTCGCGGAGCTCGGTGCCCAGCCCGACGACCTCGTCGCGGTGCTGCTGCCCCGCGACATCTCCTTCGTGACCTGGATGCTGGCCGCGAACCGAGCCGGCGCGGGCTTCCTCCCGCTCAACCCCCGGCACCCTATCCAGCGGATCAAGCAGGCGCTGACGGCCGCTCGTACGCCGGTGGTGGTCAGCTCGCGGGCGGCGGGTCTCGGGCTCTGGGACGAAGTCTGCGCGTTCGCCAGCGCCCGCGGGATCCGGGTCGTGGACACCGACAGCCCGCTCCCGGGCCACAGCAGGGAGCCGCCTGCGCTGCCGCGCGGCCGCGATGTAGCCTACGCGATGTTCACCTCGGGCTCGACCGGCGAGCCCAAGGGGGTGCTCGTCGAGCACACGGGAATGGTGAACCATGTCCTCGGCAAGCTCGAGGAGCTCGGCATGGGCCCGGACGATGTCCTCGCCCAGACCGGGCCCCAGACGTTCGACATCGTCGTGTGGCAATGCCTCGCCCCGCTGATCCAGGGCGGGACGGTGGCGGTGTTCAGCGACGCCCAGGCCGAGGATGCGGCCGAGCTTGTCCGCGAGGCGCAGCGCGTAGGCGTCACCGTGATGCAGCTCGTACCCTCGATGCTGCACGCGTTGCTCGAGGAGGTCACAGGCGCCGAGGACGGGCCGCCTCCGCTGCCAGCGCTGCGCTGGATGGTGTCGACCGGCGACGCTCTCCCGATCGAGCTCTGCCAGCGCTGGCTGGCGGCCTACCCCGACGTCCCGCTGCTCAACAGCTACGGCTCGACGGAGTGCTCCGACGACCAGTGTCACTACGAGATCCGCTGCGTTCGAGCTGTCGACAAAACCAAGGCGATCGCCCCGATCGGCAGCCCGATCCGGAACATGGCAGCTTACGTGCTGGACCGTCAGCTCACGCCGGTCCCGGCTGGCGTCATCGGGGAGCTCTATCTCGGCGGGATCGGGGTCGGGCGCGGCTATCTCCATGACCCGCGGCGGACCGCGGAGTCCTTCGTGCCCGATCGCCTCAGCGGTCCGCCGGGCGCTCGTCTCTATCGCACCCGGGACCTCGCGCGCCGGAGGGCCGACGGGAGCCTTGAGTTTCTCGGCCGCGCCGACGGCATGATCAAGATCCGCGGCTTTCGGATCGAGCCGGGCGAGATCGAGGCCACCCTCGTCCTGCACCCGGACGTCTCCGAGGCCGCGGTGGTCGCCCGTGAGCACCCTTCAGGCGAGCGGCTGCTCGTGGCCTACGTGGTCCCGAGGTCTGGCGAGGCGCCCGATGGCCACGCCCTTCGCGCGTTCCTCGGCTCGCAGCTGCCCCAGTACATGGTGCCGCACCTGATCTGTGCGATCCCGGCCCTGCCGCTGACAAGCAACGGCAAGGTAGACCAGCGAGCGCTGCCCGTGGCCGACCGGGAGAACGCGGGCGCGCGCGAGCACGTGCCCCCGCGCACCGACACCGAGACGACCCTCGCTGGGATCTGGGCCGAGGTGCTCGGGTTCGAGCGGATCGGGACGAGCGACGACTTCTTCGCGATCGGCGGCGACTCGATTCGGAGCATCCAGATCGTGGCTCGCTGCAAGCGGACCGGGATCGAGCTGCGGCCGGCCGACCTGTTCCTCCACCCGACCATCGCGGCCCTCGCCGCGTATGTCGACCGGCGGCGTGAGCCGAACCGGCCGCTCGCCGTCGCGCCGGAGCTCCACGTATCCGCAGCGCACCTGGCCCAGGCGCTCGCCCAGGTCGGGTTCGACGCCGATTGAGATGGATCAGGAGACCTCGATGACCGCTCGACCGGATGCCTATCCCCTCACCCCGATGCAGCAGGGCATACTGTTTCACAGCGTCTCTGGCGAGGCTGACGCGGTGTACGTCCATCAGCTCTGCCTCGCGATCCAGGGGTCGCTCGACGCGCGAGCGTTCACGGCCGCGTGGCAGACCTTGCAGGAGCGCCATGCGGTCCTGCGCACCGCCTTCGCGTGGCGCGGGCTCCCGGAGCCGCTCCAGGTGGTCGGCCAGCGAGCCCGGCTCCCGCTCGAGATCCTCGACTGGCGGGATCGTGCCGACGCGGCCGGGCTCGCGACGCTGTGCGCCGAGGAGCGCGCCCGCGGGTTCGAGCTCAACCGCGCGCCGCTGTTCCGGCTCGTGCTGGTCCGCCTGAACGACGACGAATATCGGCTGCTATGGACGTGGCACCACGTGATCCTCGACGCGTGGTCGGTGCCGATCCTGCTCAAGGAAATGCTCGCGAGCTACGGCGCGCATGCGAGGGGCCGGCCCCCCGAGCTCGCTCCGGTCCGTCCGTTCAAGGACTTCGTGGCCTGGCAGCGCGCCCAGCCCTCGGCGGAGGCGTGGTGGAAGGAGATGCTGCGCGGGTTCACCGAGCCCACGCCGCTGACGATCGAGCGCGTCGCGCGAGATCCCCGCCCCGAGCTCGGCTATGGTCTCGAATTCGTCTCCCTGTCGCCGGACGAGGTCGCCGCGCTCAAGGCGGCAGCGCGGCGTCGACGGGTGACGCTCAACACCCTCGCTCAGGGGGCGTGGGCGCTGCTGCTGTCGCGCTACAGCGGCCGTCGTGACGTGGTGTTCGGGACCGCCGTCGCGGGTCGCCCGCCTGAGCTGGACGGCATCGAGCAGATGGTGGGCATCACCCTCAACACCTTGCCCGCTCGCGTCCAGGTCGACCCCGATCGCGAGCTCGAGAGCTGGCTCGTGGAGCTTCAGCGTCGGCAGGTCGAGGGGCGCCTGCGGGAGCACGTCTCGCTGAGACAGGTCCAGTCGTGGAGCGAGGTCCCGGGCGGCACGCGGCTCTTCGACAGCTTGCTGGTGTTCGAGAACTTCCCGCTCGATCTGCAGAGCCTTCGAGCCAGCGACGAGCTGCGGCTCGGCGACTGCGAGTTCGTCGAGCGGGGCCATTTCCCCCTCGTCGTGATGCTCGAGATCCGCGATGCCGGCAAGCTCGGGGTCGGCTGGGACGAGCATCGCTTCGACCGCGGCACGATGCGTCGGCTGCTCGGCCACATGCGCCGGCTGCTCCCCCAGATGTGCGCCGCGGAGCCTCGTCGGCTCCGCGATCTGACGCTGGTCGGCGCCGAGGAGGCCGCCGAGCTGCTCGCGCTGAGCCGAGGCGAGCGCCCGCTCGCGGGGACGCCGCGGACCTTGCACGAGCTCGTTCAGGCCCGCAGCAGCGCGTCACCCGAGGCGCCGGCGATGGTGTTCGCGGGGCTGGAGGACGGCGCGATCGCGTCGATCTCGTACGGAGAGCTCGTCGCGCAGGCGAGCGCGATCGCCGGGCGGCTGGTCCGGGCGGGGGTGTGTCGAGGAGATCGCGTGGTGGTGAGCATGCGCGCCTCGATCCTGCGGCTCGCGACCGTGCTGGGCGTGCTCCAGGCGGGGGCCGCCTACGTTCCTGTGGAGCCGAGCTGTCCGCAGATCCGCTTGACGGAGATCATCGCGGACAGCGGGGCCACACACGTGCTCGTCGACGCCGACGACCCGAGGGAGCAGGTCAGCGGCGTTACGCGGGTCGGCCCAGGTTTCGCGCTGCCCGACGGCCCGCCGGTGGCTGTCGAGGTCGATGTCGATGACCTCGCCTACCTCATCTACACATCGGGCTCGACCGGCCGGCCCAAGGGCGTCGCGGTCGCGCACAGGTCGGCCGATCACCTCGTCCGGAGCCAGATCGAGGCGTTTCGGATCGACGCGAGGAGCCGCGTGCTCCAGTTCGCGTCGCTGAGCTGGGACGCCTCGGTGTCCGAGATCTTCACGGCGCTCGGCGCGGGCGCATGCCTGGTGTCGGCGCCTCGCCATCGGCTCGTGCCCTCGCGCGAGATGGTCGATTGGATCGAGCGGCTCGGGGTCACGCACGCGACGCTTCCGCCTTCGGTGCTCGCCCAGCTGCCGGTGGCTCCGCTGCGTGCCCTGCGAACGCTGGTCTCGGCGGGCGAGCCATGCTCGGTGGACCTCGTGAAGACCTGGGCGCCCGGGCGTCTCTTCCTGAACGCCTACGGACCCACAGAGACCACGGTCTGCGCGAGCCTGGGTCCTGCCGATCCGAGCTCGGATCGGCCTCCGTCCATCGGAAGGCCGCTGGGCGACGCGCGGGTGTACATCCTCGATGAGGAGCTCCGGCCCGTCCCGCGCGGGGTGGTTGGCGAGCTGTGCGTCGGTGGCCCTGGCGTCGCGCGGGGCTACTGGGGTCGACCGGAGCAGACCGCCGCCTCCTTCGTCGAGGACCCCTTCGCAGGCGTGGGCACGCGGATGTATCGAACCGGCGATCTCGGCCGCTTCCTCGCGGACGGGCAGATCGAGTTCGTGGGTCGTCGAGACCAGCAGCTCAAGCTCCGCGGCTTTCGGATCGAGCCGGGCGAGATCGAGGCGGTGCTCTGCGAGGATCCCTCGGTCAGGGCCGCGGCCGTCGATGCGCTCGGGGAGGAGTCGAGCGCGCGGCTGGTCGCCTGGGTCACCGCGAAGCGTGACTACCCGGGTCCGCAATGGTGGCCGTCGATCGCGGAGTACCTCGTCTACGACGAGCTCGCCTACCACGCGATGAGCAGCGACGAGCGACGCAACGAGAGCTACCGAAGGGCGCTCGCCGGGACCGTGCGCGACAGGGTCGTGCTCGAGGTCGGCCCGGGGCCGGAGGCCATCCTTTCTCGCCTCTGCGTCGAGGCCGGAGCCCGCAAGGTCTACGCGGTCGAGCTGCTGCGCGACACGTTCGAGAAGGCGTCCGCGCGTGTCCGCGCGCTCGGCCTCGCGGACAGGATCGAGGTGATCCACGCCGACGCCACGGCCGTCGAGCTGCCCGAGCCGGCGGAGGTCTGCGTGTCCGAGATCGTCGGCGCGATCGGCGGCTGCGAGGGCGCTGCCATGATCATGAACGGGGTCCGGCGGCTCCTGTCCGGAGGCGCGCGGATGGTCCCGGAGCGCAGCGTCACGCTCTTTGCCCCGGTCGAGCTGCCCGCCGCGCTCCTGGCCGAGCTCGCGTTCGACGCGCTGCCGGCTCGCTACGTCGAACGGATCTTCGCCGAGATCGGCTATCCCTTCGATCTCCGGCTCAGCGTGCGTGGGCTCGACTACTCGCACCTGCTCGCGGCTCCGCGGGTGTTCGAGGATCTCGACTTCCGCGCCCCCGTCAACCCCGAGCGCCACGGCGCCGCGGAGTTCGAGGTTCAGCGGGAGGGGACGCTCCACGGGTTCCTGGTCTGGCTCACCCTCGATTGCGGCGCGGGCCCGGTGCTCGACACCCTCAAGCACGAGCACTGCTGGCTGCCCGTGTTCTTCCCTGCGTTCCACCCCGGCGTGGCCGTGCGCGCGGGCGATCGAATCTCCGCGCGCTGCCGCGCGGAGCTGTGTGAAGACCGGCTCCACCCCGACTACGGAGTCGATGGGACTCTCTCTCTGCAGGGCGCTGAGCCCGTGCCGTTCCGACACGACGCGCCGCACCACGCGCCCATCTTCAAAGCCACTCGCTTCTACGCCGAGCTGTTCGCCCGCGACGCGGTGCCGCGGCGGGGCGCCCTGCCCCGTCGGGGCGTCGACCCGGACGCGGTGCTGCGGCGGCTCCGGACTCGGCTGCCCGCGCACATGATCCCGGCCGAGGTGCGGGTCGTGGACGAGCTCCCGCTGGCGGACAGCGGCAAGCTCGATCGCAAGGCGCTGCGGGGCCTGGAGTTTCGCCGTGCCCGGGCCGTCGCCGACGACACGCCGCGCAACGAGGCCGAGCTGCTCGTCGCGTCGATCTGGCGCGACCTGCTCGGGCTCGAGCGCGTCGGGTTGAGGACCAACTTCTTCGACGAGGGCGGTCACTCGCTGCAGCTGATCGAGGTCCAGGAGCGCCTGCGTCAGGCCGGCGTCGAGGTGCTCGTGACCGACCTCTTCGAGTTCCCGACGGTCGAGCTGCTCGCGGGCCACCTGTCCCGGACCAAGCCGACCGACGTGCGCGCGGAGGGCGCCGAGAAGGCCGCGGCGCGCCGCAACGCGCTGGCCGCCCGCCGCGAGGCGCTGGCATCGAGAAGGGCAGCGGGGCCGCGCGGGATCCCGCGGAGGCCGCGATGACACGCTCCGCGCGCAAGCCTGTACGCAGGCGAGGAGCCCGCGTCGCATGAGCCAGCCCGACAGCGCGATCGCGATCGTCGGCATGGCCTGCCGATTCCCGGGCGCGGACTCGCCCGAGCAGTTCTGGCGCAATCTCTGCGCTGGCGTCGAGTCGATCCGCTTTTTCACGGGCGAGGAGCTGCTCGCGGCGGGCGTCGCTCGCGACCAGCTCGGGGAGCCGGGGTTCGTCGCCGCCAAGGCGGTGCTCGACGGAGCGGATCGCTTCGACGCCGGCTTCTTCGGGTTCAGCCCGCGCGAGGCGGCGCTGATGGACCCTCAGCAGCGCGTGTTCCTCGAGTGCGCGTGGGCCGCGCTCGAGCACGCCGGCTACACGCCCGATACGGCCGAGCGCGTGGGCGTGTTCGCGGGGAGCATCCTCAGCATGTACCTGCTGATGAACCTGTGGCCGAACCGGGCTCTGGTAGCGGGCGCGGGGAACCTCCAGACCGCCATCGGCAATGACCCGACCTTCCTGGCCACCAGCGCATCCTACCGGCTCAACCTCCGCGGCCCCAGCCTGTCGATCGGGACCGCGTGCTCGACCTCGCTGGTCGCGGTTCAGGTCGCCTGCCAGAGCCTCCTGGCGTTCGAGTGCGACATGGCGCTCGCCGGGGGCGTCTCGGTCCACCTCCCCCTGATCAGCGGGTATCGCTTCGAGGAGGGCGGCATCCTCTCACCCGATGGCCACTGCCGCCCCTTCGACGCCGCCGCGGCGGGGACCGTGTCCGGCGACGGCGCGGGCATGGTGGTGCTCAAGCGGCTCAAGGACGCGCTCGCGGATCGCGACTTCATCCACGCGATCATCCGCGGATCGGCGATCAACAACGACGGGAGCGTGAAGGTCGGCTACACGGCGCCGAGCGTCGCCGGGCAGGCGATGGTCATCGCCGAGGCGCTGAGCATGGCCGAGGTCGACGCCGCGTCGATCGATCTGATCGAGGCCCACGGCGCAGGTACGCCCCTCGGGGATCCGATCGAGGTAGCCGCGTTGATCGAGGCGTTCGGCGGGGAGACACGCGGGAGATGCGCGCTCGGCTCGGTCAAGAGCAACGTCGGTCACCTCGACGCGGCCGCGGGCATCGCGGGGCTGATCAAGGCGGCGATGGCCGTGCGCCATCGGGCGATCCCGCCGACGTTGCACTTTCGCTCGCCCAACCCGAAGCTCGGGCTCGAGCGTAGCCCGTTCTATGTGAACACCCAGCTGGAGCCGTGTCGGCGCGACGGCGCGATGCGGGCGGGGGTGAGCTCGTTCGGGATCGGCGGGACCAACGTCCACATCGTGCTCGAGGAGCCGCCGCCCGCCGAGCGCGAGCCGAGCGAGCGGCCCTTCGATCTCCTGATGGTGTCGGCCCGAACGCCCGCGGCGCTCGACCAGGCGACCGAGCAGCTCGCGGACTTCCTGGCCGACGCAGACCGGGCCGACCTGCCCGACATCGCGGCGACGCTGCGCCGTGGCAGGCGCGCGTTCGAGTGCCGTCGCGTCGCCCTCTGCCGGCGAGACGGCAGCGACGCGGCCGCGGTCCTGCGCGACCCGAGCTCGCGGATGGACGCGAGATCGCGCCCCGAGCGGCCGGGCGTGGCATTCATGTTTCCCGGGCTCGGCGAGCACTATGAAGGTATGGGCTGGGAGCTTTACTGCACGGAGCCCGGCTTTCGCGCGAGCGTGGACGCCTGTGCCGAGCTGCTGAAAGGCCGACTCGAGCTCGACCTTCGGGACGCGCTCTACCCCGGGCGAGGTTGGCGGAATCCCGCGCTCGGCGAGGTGGCGGTGCCCGCGAGCGCGGGCCAACTCGACCTCAAGGCGATCATGGCGCGCGCCCGCGGGCAGACCCAGGCGAGCGTGGACGACCTTCCCGCGGTCGCGCAGCCGGCGATCTTCGTGATCGAGGTCGCGCTGGCGCGGCTGCTCGAGAGCTGGGGCATCCGCCCTGGCGTGATGGTCGGGTACAGCATCGGGGAGTTTGCTGCGGCCCATATCGCCGGCGTGCTCTCGCTGGCCGACGCGGTCGAGCTGGTCGCGGCGCGAGCGCGGCTGATCCAGGCCGAGGTCCCGAGGGGGGCCATGCTCGCGGTGCCCATGGCGGAGCCGGAGCTCTCGCCGCTCTTGGCCGAGGGGTTGTCGCTCGCCGCCGTGAACGGGGACGCGCTGTGCGTGGTGTCAGGCCCCGAAGGCCTGGTGACCGACCTGCGCGCGCGGCTGAGCGCGGCCCAGGTCAACACCCAGCCGCTGCGCAGCACCCACGCCTATCACTCGACCATGATGGAGGCCATCTCCGAGCCGCTGCGCGCGGTGCTGCGTCAGCTGACCCTGCGCCCACCGGAGATCCCCTACCTATCGTGCCTCACCGGTGCGCCGATCACCGACGAAGAGGCCACGGATCCTGACTACTGGGCGCGGCACCTGTGTCGGACCGTGCGGCTGCAGGCCGCGCTGGATCGCTTGCTCGAGGACGGCGATCGCGTGCTGATCGAGGTCGGCCCCGGACAGTCGCTGAGCGCGCATGCAATCCGCCAGCGGGCCGCGAGGTCGCGCGACAACCGGGTCGTGCCCACGATGCGGCGGTCGTTCGACAGCCAGCCCGAGCTGAGCGCGCTCTTGCGCGGGATCGGTGAGCTCTGGCTCAGCGGCGTCGAGGTGGATCCGGCCCGCTTCCTCGCGCGGAGAGGCGAGCGGCGCGTCCCGCTGCCGACCTACCCCTTCGAGCGCGAACGCTACTGGATTGACCCTCCGGACACAGCCGCGTCCGCCCCGGTGAGCGGTCGTCGACCCGACGTCGCCGACTGGTTTTACCTCCCCGCCTGGAAGCCATCGGCGCGACCGCGCCGGCTGGGCTGCTCCGGGAGCTGGCTGGTGCTGGGCGAGCCTTCAGAGCTCGTGGAACGGCTGGTAGCGGGCCTCCGCCGCGGCGGCGCGAGCGTCACCCTGGGCTCGCTCGAGGACGAGCTCCGTGGGCTGGTCAGGGGCGCGACCCCCCAGCACGTCGTCCACCTGGGCCTGTGCACGGGGCCGATGCCCGGGGAGCCGTCCGCCCAGCGCTTCGAGCGGCTCCAAGAGCGCGGCTACTTCGGCCTCGTGCGCCTGCTCCAGGCGATCACCGCCGAGGGCCTGGCGCTGCCCGAGCGCGTCTTCGTGGTCGCAGATCACCTCTTCGAGGTCGACGGTTACGACGAGCTCGTCCCCGAGAAGGCGACGATCCGCGGTCCAGCGCTGGTCGCGCCGCAGGAGTACCCTGGGCTCGTGTGTCGGGTGCTCGATCCGGGCGCCGGTGACGACGCGGCCAGGGCCGCATGGCTGCTGGACGAGCTCGCGAGCGAGGCGCGCGACGCGGCCGTGGCCTTCCGGCGCGGGCGGCGGTGGGTCGAGGCCTACGAGCCGGTGCGCCTCGACGCGATCGAGCCGCCGCGCGAGCCGCTGCGCGAGCGCGGCGTCTATCTGCTCACGGGCGGCCTCGGCGGCGTCGGGCTCGCGCTCGCGAGGAGGCTCGCGCGTCAGGTGCAGGCTCGCCTCGCCTTGCTCGGGCGCCGCAGCCTGCCCGCGCGCGAGGCGTGGGCGTCGTGGCTCGCCGGCCGCGGAGAGCACGACGCGACCTCGCGGCGTATCCGCGCGGTCTTCGAGCTCGAGGCGCTCGGGGCCGAGGTGCTGGTGCTCGAGGCCGACGTGTCGGACCCGCGCGCGATGGAGGGCGCGCTGCGGGCCGTCGACGCGCGCTTCGGCGGGCTGCACGGCGTCTTTCACTGCGCGGGCGACGTCGGCGCCGAGGCCTTTCGCGAGATCGCGCAGGCCGACGCCGCGCAGGCGCAGGTCCAGTTCAGGTCCAAGGTGTATGGCGTGCTGGTCCTCGATCGGCTCCTCGCTGGCCGTGCTCTGGACTTCTGCAACCTCGTCTCGTCGCTCTCGGCGGTCCTCGGCGGGCTCGGCTTCGCGGCCTACGCCGCCGCCAACCTGTTCATGAACGCGTACGCTGCGCGCAAGCAGCGGACGAGCGAGGTCCCGTGGACGAGCATCGACTGGGATAGCTGGCGGCTCGCCGACGTCCGCCCCGTCATCCACGGGCTCGGGGCGAGTGTGAGCCAGTTCGAGATGAGCCCCGCGGAGGGCGCCGAGGCTTGCATGCGCGTGCTGGCCCAGCGCGACCTCGCGCGGGTGGTGGTCTCCACGGGCGACTTGCAGGAGCGGCTCCAGCGGTGGGTGGGCAAGGCTCCCGAGGCTCGGCGCACCTCGACACAGGTCCACGCTCGCCCGGATATCGGCACGCCGCTCGTGGCGCCGTGCGGGCCGCTGGAGCGTGAGCTGACCGAGATCTGGCAAGAGCTGTTCGGCCTCGCCGAGGTCGGCGTCCACGACAACTTCTTCAGCCTCGGCGGCCACAGCCTCCTCGCGACCCAGCTCAACGCGCGGCTCTACGCGCGCCTTCACGTGGAGATGTCGCTCGCCGCGCTCCTCCAGGCGCCGACGATCGCGGAGCTCGCCACGGTGATCGCCCAGAGGCGCGCCGAGAGGGCCGAGCCCCAGCTCCTCGAGGAGCTGCTCGCCGAGGTCGACGGGCTCTCGCCTGATGATGTCGAGCGGCTGCTCGCCCAGGAGATCGCTTGAGCCGAACGCAGAGACCGAGGAAGCACCGATGAGCACGAACAAGCCGCGAGACCCCGAGACCGAGCTCAGCCCGGAAGAGCGGCTCCAGCGGCAGATTGCGCACCTGTCCCCCGCGCAGCGCGAGCTCCTGCTCCTGCGCCTCGCGCGGCGCACGCAGGGGATGGCGCCGCGCCGCGTCGAGCTCGTGGCCGGCCCGCGATCCCCGGACATCGAGGTCCCGCTCTCCTTCGCGCAAGAGCGGATGTGGTTCCTCGAACGCCTGTCTCCCGGCGATCCTGACCGGATCCTCTGCGGCGCCCTGAGGCTCCGCGGTCCGCTCGCCCGCGCCGCGCTGCAGGCGGCGCTGGACGCGATCGTCGCCCGCCACGAGCCGCTTCGGGCCAGCATCTCCACGCGGGATGGCCGGCCGGTGCAGGCCATTCATGAGCCCGCGCCGGCGCCCTTGCGCGAGCTCGATATCTCGTCCCTCGCCGCGGACGAGCGCGAGGCCGAGCGCCAACGCCTCGTCGCCGAGGAGAGCCGGACGCCATTCGACCTGAGCGCGGGCCCCTTGCTACGCGCGAGCCTCGTGCGGGTCGACGCCGACGACCACACGCTCCTCTTGGCGATGCACCACATCGCGGCGGACGGCTGGTCCATCGGCGTGGTGATGGCCGAGCTGCAGCAGCTCTACGCGGCGTTGGTCCGTGGGCGCGAGCCGGGTTTACCGCCGCTGCCCGTGCAGTACGGCGACTTCGCCCGCTGGCAGCGCGACGAGCTCGACAAGGGCGGGCTCGAGAGAGAGCTCGGCTACTGGCGCATGCAGCTCGCCGACCCCCCTCCCGTGCTCGCCCTTCCGCCGGATCGCCGGAGCGCCGTCGGCCGAGGGTCGCGCGGCCGCACCTGCGGCGCCGCGCTCGATCGGGGCCTCCGCGCCGCGCTCGAGCAGCTCGCGCGCGACGAACAGACGACCCTGTTCGTGACGCTGCTGTGCGGCTTCATGGTGCTGCTGCAGCGGCTCACCGAGCGCGAGGACCTGATCGTCGGTTTACCGGTCAGCGGGCGCTCCCGCGTCGAGACCGAGCCGATGGTCGGCCTGTTCATCAACACGCTCGTGCTCCGGGCCAAGGTCTCGGGCACGCTCAGCTTCCGCGACAACCTGGCCCGGGTTCGGCGGGCTCTCCTCGATGGCCTCGATCATATCGAGATCCCCTTCGAGCGCTTGGTGCAGGAGCTCGCGCCGGAGCGGAGCTCGGGGAGCCACCCGCTCTTCGACATCGTCTTCAACTTGACGCCTCGCCAGACGCGACGCCTCGACCTCCCCGGGCTCGACGCTCGCTTCGAGGCTCCGCCCGAGCGAAGCACCAAGTTCTCGATGGAGTTTTACGCCACCGAATTCGACGAAGCCCTGGAATTCGAGCTGCTCTACCCGAGCGAGCGGTACAGTGACGCTCGGATGCGGCTCTTCCTCGCACAGTACCAGGCCCTCCTGGCCGAGGCTTGCCGACAGCCAGACGTGGCCTGTGCTCGGCTCGACCTGTCCAAGGTCGACGATGCTCGAGCCGACCCGAGCCAGCCGATCGAGCCTGACGACTACGAGCCGCTCGTCCATACCATCGCTCGTCACGTCGCCGACGTCCCGGCCAGCACCGCGCTCGCGCAGGGCACCACGGTGCTCAGCTACGGCCAGCTCGCCGAGGCGATGGCGGGGGTCGCCGATCTGCTCGAGGCTCGTGGCCTCGGGCCAGGGGATGTCGTGGCCGTCACTGGTGCACGGAGCGTTCGTGTAGTCACGGCCATGGCAGGCGTGTTTCTCCGCCGGTGCATGCTCTTGACGCTCAGCCCGGAACTCCCGCCCGAGCGTCGCCGCGTGATGTGCCGTGAGGCAGGCGTACGCGCGCTGCTGTACACGGGCACACGGCCCGAAGAGCTCGGCGAGCTCGGCGACGTCGCGTTCATCGACCTCGACGAGGTGCGCTCGTCTCCCGAGCCCTCGTTCGCCGCCCACCTGGCGCGTGTCCCGCGGGTCGCGGACCGAGCGGAGCCGGCCTACGTGTTCTTCACGTCGGGGAGCACGGGCGTACCCAAAGGGGTGCTGGGCACGACCGCTGGGCTCGCCCACTTCCTGGCCTGGCAGCGGACAACCTTCAGCGTGGGCCCGGGGGATCGCTGCGCTCAGATCACCGGCCTCAGCTTCGACGTGATCCTCGACGACATGTTCCTGCCGCTCAGCTCGGGGGCCACCCTGGTGCTGCCCGTCGACCTCGACGCGCTCTCCGGTCCGCGGATCCTTCGTTGGTTCGCGGAGGAAAGGGTGACCGTCGTGCATACGGTGCCCTCGGTCCTCGCGTCGTGGCTGCGGGGTCCGGCGGAGCGCCCCCTGGACGGCCTGCGCTGGCTGTTCTCGACCGGCGAGCCGCTGAGCGGCAGCGTGGTCGAGCGCTGGCGAGCGCGGTGTAGCGGCGCGGTGGTCAACCTCTACGGGCCGACCGAGACGATACTCGAGAAATTCTTCCACATCGTCTCCACCCCGGCCCAGGAAGGCATCCAGCCTCTCGGACGACCGATGCCGTACACACAGGTGCTGGTGCTCGACGAGCAGCGGCGGCTCTGCGCGCTCGGAGAGCCCGGCGAGATCGCGATCCGCACGCCCTTCCGCAGCCTCGGCTATATCAACGCGCCTGATGAGCAGCGGCGGCGTTTCATCCCCAACCCCTGGGGCACGCGCGCCGACGATCTCCTGTACCTGACGGGTGACCGCGGCGTGCTCGAAGCCGACGGGCTCTTGCGCTTCCTCGGCCGCATCGATCACCAGCTCAAGATTCGTGGCGTCCGGGTCGAGCCGAGCGAGGTCGCCGCGGGGCTCAGCGAGCACCCGGACGTGGCGAGCTGCGCCGTGGTAGCTCGCGAGGACGGGTCTTCCGGTCTCACGCTCGTGGCTTACGTGGTGCCCGCCGAGAGCCAGCGGATCCACATCGGACGCCTGCGGGGCTTCCTGCGCCGGAGCCTCCCCGAGCCGATGATCCCGAGCTCGTTCGTGATCCTCGACGCGCTCCCGCTGACGGCCAACCACAAGCTCGATCGAGCCCGCCTGCCTCCGCCGGGGCCCGAGCGGCCCGCGTTGGAAGGTCACTACATCGGCCCGCGCGACGAGACCGAGCTCGCGCTGGTCGCCCTCTGGGAAGCCCTGCTCAAGGTCCAGCCGATCGGGGTCACCGACAGCTTCTTCGAGCTGGGTGGTCACTCGCTGCTCGCCCTTCACCTCCTCGCCGAGGTCGAGGCCCGCCTCGGGGTTCGGGTGCAGCTCGCCGCGTTCATCGAAGGGCCAACGATCGAAAACCTCGCGGCGCTGGCGCGCGCAGGCCGACCTGTCAGCTCGCTCGTCACGCTCGCCCCGGGCGAAGGTGTCCCACTCTTCCTCGTGCATCCAGGTGGCGGGATGCTGTGGAACTACGTGCCGCTGGTCCGGCGGCTCCGCGGCGTGGCCCCGCTCTTCGGGCTCCAGGCCCGCGGGCTCGACGACGACGAGCCGCCCCACGACGACCTCCGCGCCATGGCGGAGCACTACGTCAACCTCGTCGTGCAAGCACGACCGGAGGGGCCCGTACGGCTCGCCGGTCACTCGCTCGGCGGGCTCATCGCCGTCGAGATGGCGAGCCTGCTCCACCGCGCCGGCCGTGGCGTCGAGCTCGTGGCGCTGTTCGATACGATGCTGCGGCCGCCGCGGACGTCAGAGCTTCCCGACGAGCGGACACGCGATGCTCGCTCGCTCCTCCAGATGGTCCAGGTCATCGAGCGCTTCACGGGCCGCTCCACGGGCCTCGGGCTGGATGGCTTGCTCAACCTCGATACCGATCAGCAGCTCGACCGCGTCATGGATGCGCTGGTCCGGATCGACGCGCTCCCGGTCGGACACGGGCCTGCACGGATCCGTCGCCTGCTGAACGTGAGCAAGGCCCATGGGCTCGCGTGGCGGACACATCTCCCGCGCCCCTGCCCGGTCCCGCTCGTGCTCTTCCGGGCCGAGCAGGCCGACCACGACCTATCCGAGGTAGACCTGGCCACGCTCGGCTGGGGGACGGTGGCCGAGGTCGACGTCTGTACGGTTCCCGGAGACCACGTCACCATGATGCAGGAGCCCAACGTGGTCGTGCTCGCCGACGCGCTTCATCCCCGACTCGCAGGTCGCTCTGGCTGAGCGCGCGGCGCCGCTGCCAGGGAACGCGAGCGCTCCAGCCGACGAAGCGAACCGCCGCCGTCCAGTCCTCATCCCGCTGATCCCTTGAACGAGCGGGTCACGGGATCGGGCCATCGCCGCGGGTCGAGGCCCTTCTGGCTGAGGAACCCGTAGACCCAGCGCTCGAGGCCAAAGCCCATGCAAGCGCTCTCGGCCAGCTGACCATCCGAGCGCCGCGTGCCATAGACCTTCGTGTAGAAGTCGCGGTGCAGGTTGAAGCTGGCGGCCGCCAGCGGCCGGCCACGGTGCGGGAGGTCGAAGAGCAGCTCGTACTTCACCTCACCCATCCTTTGGTAGATCGCCTTGTCCCGATTCGCGTCGAGGAAGAAGGGGTCGTTGGCGAGCTCGACACGAACGTCGAGCTCGAGCTCTCGGCACAGCGCGATGCAGGCCTCGACCACCTGCTCCCGGAGATCGTGGAGCTGCTCGTAGCTGCCAAAGAACACGATATCACGGACGCTGAAGTCCCAGGCTCGGGTCAGCGGGCGGACGTTCGCGCCTTCGTAGCGGAACACGTGGTTCTGCATCGTCAGCGTGCGCACCTCGCCTGGTCCGAGCACGACGTCGCGTTGCTGTCGGTAGCAAGGCAGGCAGACCCCCGGCGTGAGCACGTGGCGCGGCGGACACAGTCGATCCGCGAGGGTCTCGGCGAAGCTCCCCTTGGCCTGCCGCGCCTCGGCGGCGACCGACTCGAGCACCGGCAGGCTGTCGGGCAAGTGGCAGCAGAACGTAGCGTGCTGCGGAAAGTGAGCGAAATAGCCGACCTCTTCGAGGATCTCTGCCAGGACCAGCGCGGGATAGTGGTGCTCCTCGGCGCCGAAGCTGGCTGCGAGCGCCCGGAAGCGGGCCTCGAACCATCGGAACAGAACGAGGAGCGGGCCCGCCAAGCCGCAGAGCCCGGCGCCGAGCTGCAGCAGGTGGGGCGAGGCCGCGAGCTCCTCGTCGATGTCCTGGACCTCGACGCTCGAGACCCGATGCTCACGCACGACCTTCGGGGAGATGCGCCGGTGCATCCGGAGCATGCTCAGCACGACCGCGTCGATCCGCTCTGCGCTCTCGGGCCGGACCAGCTCGACATGCAGCGAGCCGGTCGCGGCGTCGTGCTCGACCCGCACGACGTTGTCGCGGTCGAGCTGGAGAGCCTCGACCATCGCCTGCGCCGCGGCCGGGCGAGCCGCCCCGAGCTGGTAGGTCCGCACGGTCATGACGGTCGCTGACAGGCGTGGCGAGCGATGATGGTCTCGAGCACCTGCGTGCTCCCCTCGATGATCTCCATGATCCGGGCGTCGCGAAACCAGCGTTCGATCGGCTGGTCGGGCCCGCAGCCGCGCGCGCCATGCAGCTGCACCGTGTCGTAAGCTACTCGGTTGACCATCGTCGACGCGAAGTACTTGGCCATCGCTGCTTCCTTGACCGCGTCCGGGCTGAGCCGGCCGCGGAGCTCGCCCGCGCTCTGGCACATCAGCCGAGCTGCGTGAATGTCCGTCATCATCCGGCTGATCATCCGCTGGACCAGCTGGAGGTCGCTCAGCGGACCTCCGAATTGCTGGCGCGAGCTCGTGTGTACCCGGGAAGCGTCGAGGCAGGCTTGCGCGAGGCCGACGCAGCCCCAGGCCAGGTTGTAGCGCCCCGCGTCCAGGCCAGCCGCGGCCACGTAGCTCAGGCCGAGGCCCGGGCAGCCGAGCAGGTGCTCGGCCGGGATCGAACAGCCCTCGAAGTGGATCCGCGCGAGCTGATAGCCGCGGCAGCCGAGCATGTCGTGGATCGGTTCGATACGCAGGCCGTCGGTGGCGCGCGGGACGATGAACGCGCAGGGCCCCTGGTCCGAGCCGGTCAGCACCACGAACAGATGCGCGATCTGCCCGCAGGTGATCCACTGCTTGCAGCCGGAGATCACGAAGCGGCCGGCCTCACCCTCGGCCCAGGTCTCGACCGCGGCGGCGTCGCTCCCGACGTTGGGTTCGGTGATCGCGAACGCGGCCAGGAGCTCGCCCGAGCTCAGCCGCGGCAGCCATCGCTGCTTCTGCTCGGAGGACGCGCCGCGGACGATGGCGCTCCCCGCCATGTGGTGGACGTTCAGCAGGCCCTGGACCGAAGCGCTCTCGTACCCGAGCGCCTCGTGGAGCAGGCCGTGGCGGATCCACGCGTCGGCGGCCTGCGGGCCGCGCTCCACGGTCCCGCCGAAGCGGGTCGGGAAGCCGCTCGCGAACAGGCCTTCGGCCACGAGCGCGTCGATCGTCGCTGGCGGGATGGCTTGCGCGCGATCGATCGTCGCAGCCACCGGCCGCACATGCTCCCGGGCGAACGCCTGGATCCTCGTTCGGTAGTCGGCGTGGGCGTCGAGCACGCTCACGCCCCGGGGTCCAGCTTCGACCGCACCAGCTTCGCGATCGCGTTGATGCTCTTGAAGTTCGCCATGTCGAGGTCGGAGCCGTCGATCTCGATGTTGAACTCACGCTCGACGAAGGCCACCAGCTGGATCGCGAAGAGTGAGTTGCCGAAACCGAGCGAGAAGATGTCGTCGTCGTCCCCGAGCGCGCGCCCGTTGAACGAGCGCGACATCATGGTACGGATTGGGCTCTTGATGGAGTCGTCGGGCATATGGTTCGATCGATTCGCCAGGGGTGGGGCTGGCGCGGTTCAGTCGTAGGTGTAGAAGCCTTTACCGCCCTTGCGCCCGATGTGGCCCGCGTACACGAGCTTCTTGAGCAGCGGGCACGGTCGGTACTTGTCATCTTCCAGCTCGCCGTGGATCACCTCGAGCGAGCGCAGCACGGTGTCGAGGCCGATCAGGTCCGCGGTCTCCAGCGGGCCCATCTTGTGGCCGAAGCAGGACTTGAACAGGCGGTCCACCTCCTGGATCGACGCCACCCCCTCGTGTACGAGGAACATCGCCTCGTTGACGAACAGCATCATCACGCGGTTGGTGACGAAGCCGGGCGAATCGTTGACGACGATCGCGCTTCGACCAGCCTGTCCAGCCAGCTCGCAGGCGGCGCGCAGGCAGGCCTCGCTGGTGTGCACGGCGCGGATGACCTCGACCGTCGGCATGAGCGGGACCGGGTTCATGAAGTGCATGCCCACGACCCGCGCTTGCGCGTCGTGGGCCGAAGCGATGCGGGTGATGGGGATCGCCGAGGTGTTGGCCGCGACCGGGACATCGGGGCCGACGATCTGATCGATGCGCTGGTGGAGCGGGCGCTTCAGCGCCCAGTCCTCGGTGATGTTCTCGATCACGAACTCGGCATCGGCGAGGGCTTCGAGGTTCGTGGTGGGGTGGAGTCGGACGGCCACGTCGTCCGGCGGGGCCGCCGTTTTGTCGAGCAGGCGAAAGAAGCGAGCCTGCCTGGCGACGTTTCCCATCACCAGGCCGAGCTGCCGCTCATCGCTGTCGACAAGGACCACCTCGATGCCAACACCCGCGAGTAGGTGGGCCACGCCGGACCCGATGACGCCAGCTCCGACCACAGCGATTCGTCGAAATCCCATCCCCCGTGCTTCCCTCTGGGTCGAACCAGCGAACCCACCTGGTGAACACGCGCGAAGGTATAGTTCTCGTGGATCGCCGCTGTCAACCTGTGCCCTCGCTTCAAAGGGGTTATGGAAAATCTCGAAGGAAGGAGATTGCGATTCTCCGGAAATCGAGCCCGTCGTCCAGCGGGCACATATCCGCCCGGTCAGGGCTGATTCCGACCAGACCGGTTCGCCATGACCAGGCTGTCCTGACCAAACGCCTTGTGGAGCGCCGCTGACGGCTCCTGCCCTGCGCGGAGCGGCTCGGCCGCCTCCGCGTCGCGCGGGATCGCGCGCCGGGCTACCGAGCTATGCAGTGCCAAGGTGGTTGACAGCCTCGGCGAACCAATGAATGTAGCTTTCGTCAGCGTCGGCCGACTTGGTCACAGGAGGGGTCACCATGACTCATGCCCGCAGCTCCATGGCTCCACGGCACCGCAGCGCTCAAGGGCTCATCGACGCGATGAACGGCAGCGTCGTGGGCTGCTGACCATGGCCGCCACCTCGCTCCGCTGCTCCGGCTGCGGCGCCCTCGCCCCGCCCCTGCGCGAGCAGCCCTACCCGTTCCGCTGCGGGCGCGCGACGGACGGCGATGGCGTCGACCATGTCATGGAGCGCATCCTCGATGGGCGAGGGCTCTCCTTCCCTGCGGGCGGCGAGGCGAGCCCGTTCGCGCGGTACCGCACGCTCTTTCATGTCTATCACACGGCGCTCGCCGGCGGGCTCGGCGACGCCGAGTACCTCGCCCTCGTCGATCGCCTCGACGCGCGGCTCGCGTCGGCCTGCGGGCGTGGCTTCCGCGTCACGCCGCTCGCCTGCAGCGAGGCGCTGAGCCGGGCGCTGGGCTTCGCGCCGGGCGGTGGCGTGTGGGTGAAGGATGAGACCGGCGGCGTCGGCGACTCCCACAAGGCGCGGCACCTCATGGGGATTCTCCTCTACCTTGAGGTGATCGAGCGCCTCGCGCGGCCGCGCCTCGCGCCGCTGGCGATCGCGAGCTGCGGGAACGCGGCGCTCGCCGCCGCGGTGGTTGCGCACGCCCAGGGACGCGCTCTCCGTGCCTATGTACCGCCCGACGCAGATTCGCACGTCCTCGCACGGCTGGCGGAGCTCGGCGCCGAGGGGATCGTCTGCCCACGTACGCCCGGGCTTGTCGGCGATCCCTGCGTAAGGGCCTTCCGCCGTGCCGTCGCCCAGGGCGCGCTCCCGTTCGCGTGCCAGGGCCGGGAGATCGGCCTCGCGATCGACGGCGGTGCCACCCTGGGCGCCGAGCTCGCGGACGAGGGGCCGCCCTTCGATCGCGTGCTGGTGCAGGTCGGCGGCGGCGCGCTCGCGGCGGCGATCATGCAAGGCTTCGCTGATGCCCTGGCGCTGGGCCGGATCTCCGCGCTGCCGCGCTTCCACGCCGTGCAGTCCGGCGCGGTCTCCCCGCTCCCGCGCGCCTGGGAGCGTGTGACCGCGCGCGTCCTCGGGCGCCTCGGCGCGGACCCGGCGGCCCCCTTCGCGGTCCGCGCCTCCCGGATCTGCGCCGCCGATCCCGCTCTCATCGCCGAGGCGCTGCGCCACGCGGCAGCCCACCGCGCCGACTTTATGTGGCCCTGGGAGGGCGAGCCGCGCAGCCTGGCGCGCGCCATCATCGACGACGAGACCTATGACTGGCTCGCCGTGGTGCGCGGCATGCTCATCACGGGCGGCTACCCCATCACGGTCTCCGAGCCCACGCTCGCCCGCGCCAACGCGCTGGCGCGCGAGGCCACTGGGATCACCGTCGGCCCGAGCGGCTCGGCGGGGCTCGCCGGGTTGATCGAGCTCCTCGCCGCCGAGCCCGCGGTGGCCGCCGGCCGGGTCGCGGTCATCTTCTCTGGCGTGCGCGGCTGAGGGAGTGTCGTCCATGCGGGCAGACCTCGGTGCGACGCTGCCGGCGTACATGATTTCCGGGGCACACGTGGCCGTGGAGGCCTGGCCGCTCACGCCGAACGGAAAGCTCGAGCGGCGCGCGCTGCCGACGCCCTGCCGCCCGAGCGGGCGCCAGGCGCATGGCCCCGCGTAGCACCTCGGCGAAGACCGCGATGAAGGTCGCAGAGCAGGATGAAGTGTGAACCAAGACAAGCTGTATCTCCGGTCCAATGTGGTGATGGAGCCGCTCGTGTCCCAGTGGTATGCGTGGCTCTACCTCATCGCTCCGTCCACGGCGCCGTTTTACGTGGCGAACCAGCACCTCAAGATCATGCAGTCGTTCGTGGAGAGACCGATGTTCCACGTGGCGGCGCTGAAGAACCCGCAGCTCATCGGCGGCCCGTTCCTCAACCACGGCGTCGACAAGGTGCCCGAGATCAAGCGTCTCCTCGAGGTGACCGCGCACGAGCAGGCAGCGCTCGTCGAGCTCGCGGCCGCCTTGAAGGCGCTCGACGGCCTGCTGAGCGAGCACGACAAGGGCATGTCGCTGGAGGAGCTCTACCCCAGGGTCCCCGAGCCGCTACGAGGCTATGTCGAGCTCTGCTACGACCTGCGCAACCAGCCCTCCGCGCGCCTCATCGAGGCCATGCTCTACCGTAGCCCGTACTATCGCGAGGCGTCGCAGAGCCTGCTCTTGTGGCGCATGGACCGGGACGAGCGCTCGTTCATCTTCAGCACCCCGCGCCTGGAGGACGAAGCGAGCCTGCTCCTTCGCCGCCCCTTCCGCGCCCCGGCGGTGCGCGAGCTGTGCGAGCTGCGCGCGCGCCCCGCGCCCTTCGACCATTACAAGGAGCTCCTCGACGCTCCAGCCGGAAAGGAGGATCTGGTCCGATCGTTCCTCACGGACGAGCCGCCGCCGCCGCCTCCGCGCTACGAGGGGCGTGGGGTGCGCGTCCGCTATTTTGGCCACGCCTGCGTGCTCATCGAATCGAGGGGCGTCTCCATCCTGACCGACCCCTCGGTGAGCTACCGCTATCCCACCGACCTGCCCCGCTACACGCTGGATGACCTGCCTGCGCGCATCGACTACGCCCTCATCACGCACGCCCACGCCGATCACCTGATGCTCGAGACCCTGCTCGCCATCCGGCCGCGCCTCGGCACCGTCGTCGTGCCGCGGAGCAACGGCTCGCTGCAAGACCCCTCGCTCCGGCTCGCGCTGCGCCAGATCGGCTTCAACAACGTGGTCGAGCTCGATGAGCTGGAGGAAATCGAGGTCGAGGGCGGCGCGATCGTGGGCATCCCCTTCTTCGGCGAACACGGCGATCTGAATATTCGCGCCAAGCTCGCCTTCCTCGTGCGCCTGCAAGAAAAGACCATCGTCGCGGCCGCTGACTCCAATGCGCTCGAGCCCATGCTGTACCGGCGCATCCGGGACGTGTTCGGAGCGGTCGACACGCTGTTCCTGGGGATGGAGTGCGAGGGGGCACCCATGAGCTGGGCTTATGGGCCCCTGATGATGGCGCCGCTCGCGCGCAAGATGGACCAGTCGCGAAGGCTCTGCGGATCCGATGCGCGACGCGCTGGCGAGATCGTCGACCTGCTCGGGCCCCGCCAGGTCTTCGTGTACGCGATGGGCCAGGAGCCCTGGCTGGGCCACGTGATGGGGCTGCGCTACACGGAGACATCGCCCCAGATCGTCCAATCGAACGCGCTCGTCGCGCGCTGCCAGGCCAGCGGCGTCTGCGCGGAGCGGCCCTATTGCTCGCGGGAGATCGAGTTTCTCCCATGAGGGCCCTCGATCGTCACGGCCATCGAGACCGCCGAGGCGAAGCGCTTCTGGATCGAGGGAATCGCGGTGGTCGGGCGGATGCTGGCGACCGACGTGCGATGGTTCTTGACTCTGCGTCCCCAGCGGGATTCGAACCCGCGTAGCAGCCTTGAAAGGGCTGAGTCCTGGGCCGGGCTAGACGATGGGGACCGGCGATGCGGCGCGGGAACCTACCGTCCGTCGTCGAGCAATGCAAGCCCAACTCGCGTCGCCCGTTCCGTCCGGCCCCGCCCCCGCGAAGCCCGCGGCACGAACCGGCCGCTCGGCGGCTCGTCGCGGCGGGCTTCGCGGGGGCAGGCGCCGGTCCCGGCGGCCTCGCTGCCCGCGGACGTGGGCTCAGCCGGACTGAGCCGGCGTCCACGCGGGAGCGTCGCTCGCGGGGAACGAGTCCTCCACGGTCTCGTCGACCTTCTGTTCCGGCTCCTTGTCCGCCGTGGCCTCGTGGCCCTCCACGGGGTCCCCCGGGACGTGCCTGTGCTGTCCGCTCCCGGCCTTCCGGTCGTGCGAGGGCGCGTCGGCGGCGCTCCTGGACGTCTCGGCCCCTCGTTCCTCCGATCCCTTCTCGTTCGGCTTCATGCGCACCTCCTCGGGCTGTTCCGGCTTCTCCAGACCACCTGGAGCCGTCGAGGCGCACCGCAAGGGGCCAACCGGGCGCCGGTGAGCCTGGCGCAGCCGCTCGTCCGGCACGGACCTCCCTCCCTGCGCGGGGCCTCGCCCTGCCGCCGCGGGGCCCTGCCCTGCCCTTGCGCCGCGCGCCGCGCGGCCTGCACGCCGCGTCCCTGCGCCTTCCGCGACGCGACCTCCCGCGCCCGAACCGCTGGACGGCCACGATGAATCGGGCGACCATACGCACCGCGCAACCCACCTTGCGCCACACCGGCAGAGCTCTCCCCCATGCTTTCGCTGCTGCGCCTCGAGCCTGCCGTTTCGACGTCCCCGGGAGGACCGTGCACCGCCGCCGGCGCCTGACGCGCGCCGCGCAGCTCGCCTTCTGCCTCGGTCCGGCGCTCCTCTCGGCCGCCCCTTCGCGCCCGGCGCGCGCGCAGGTTGCGCCACCGGCGCAGCCTCCCCGACCGGCGCCCGCCGCGCAGCCGCCCGCGCGGCCCCAGGCGCAGCCCCAGCCCGCGCCCGCCACGCAGCCGCCCGCGCAGCCCCAGCCCGCGCCCCCCCAGCCCTCGCCTCCCCCTCCTCCCCCCGCCCCGCCCCCCCTCGAGGTCGTCGTCACCGGCACCCGCACCCCCGAGAGCAGCCAGCGCGCCACCGTGCGCACGCGCGTCATCTCCCGCGAGGAGGCCGAGCGCCGCGGCGCCACCAACGTCGCCGAGGCGCTCGACGGCGAGCTCGGCGTCCAGGTCAACTCGAGCGCCTACGGCGCCCTCGGCAACCCGAGCGCCATCCAGATCCAGGGCTTCGACCTCGACCGCGTCCTCGTCCTCGAGGACGGCGAGCGCGTCATCGGCGACAGCGGGGGCGCCATCGACCTCTCCTCCCTCCCGCTCAGCGACGTCTCCCGCATCGAGCTCGTCACCGGACCGACGAGCTCGCTCTACGGCGCGAGCGCCATCGGCGGCGTCGTCAACGTCCTCTCCGCCCCCCCGGCCCACCCGGGCTTCAGCGGCCGCGGCCGCGTCGAGGGGCGCAGCCGCGCCGGGCTCCTCGTCCAGACCTCCGGCGCCTACCGCGGCGAGCGCGCCTGGGCCAGCGCCGACGCCTCGTTCCAGCGGGAAGACAGCCTCACCCTCCTCGAGGACAGCGCCGCCACCGCCCTGCCCGAACGCGCGCAGCACCTCGTGGGCCTGCGCGCCGGCGCCGCGCTCGGCCGCGGCATCGACGTGCGCCTCCGCGCGCGGTGGATCCACGACGAGCAGGACGGCATCGAGCAGCCGCCACCGCTGCCAGGCCTCGGCGTCTACCGCATCGACGTCCCCGAGGTGACCGACCGCTTCACCCTCCACCTCACCGAGACGCTCGATCTCGGCGGAGGCTCCAGCCTGCGCCTCGCCGCCGGCCGCCAGTGGGCCTACCGGACGAGCGAGCGCAACCTGCGCGGCTCCCCCCGCTCGGAGCTGCGCGACCGCACGGGCTCCCTGCAGAGCTACGAGGCCATCGCCACCATCGCCCAGGGACGGCTCACCTGGGTCGCCGGCGCGCGCGCCGAGGTCGAGTCGCTCACCCAGGAGCTCGAGCGCACCGACGTCTCCACCTCGGGCATCTTCGAGAGCACCCTCGACGAGGTGCCCGACACCGAGCTCGGCAGCGCCGCCGTCTACGGCCAGCTCGCGTGGAAGCTCACCGACAGCCTCACCCTCATGCCCGGCGTCCGCGGCGAGTACTGGCCGCGCTACGGCGCCGTCCTCGCCCCACGCCTCGCCCTCGCCTACCGGCCCGCGCCGTCGCTCACGCTGCGCATCTCCGGCGGCCGCGGGTTCCGCGCGCCCAGCGCCAAAGAGCTCGGCTTCTCGTTCGATCACTCGGGCCTCGGCTACAAGCTCGAGGGCAATCCGGAGCTCGCCCCGGAGACGTCCTGGGGCGCGAACGGCGATGTTACATGGATTCCCAGAGAAGGCCTGACGGTGCGCGCCGGCGCCTTCGCGAACTGGGTCGACGACCTGATCGACTTCGACCCGAAACCCATCGACACCTCCGGCGGCGTCGACACGTATACCTACATGAACGTCGCCAAGGCGCGGACCGCAGGCGTCGAGCTCTCGGCGACGTTCCAGGCGGCGTCGTGGCTCCGCGCCGACGCCGGCTACGCCTACCTCTGGACGCGCGACGACACGGGCGATCGCCCGCAGCCGCTCTCCGGCAAGCCGCCGCACACCGCGCAGGCGGCCCTCCGCGCCGACCTGCCCTTCCAGCTCGAGCTCGTCGCCCGGCTG
Organism: Sorangium sp. So ce385; assembly: GCF_051474135.1. Classification (NCBI taxonomy): domain Bacteria; kingdom Pseudomonadati; phylum Myxococcota; order Polyangiales; family Polyangiaceae; genus Sorangium; species Sorangium sp. So ce385. The sequence goes on from NZ_CP150337.1 coordinate 6,909,890, forward strand.
CGGACGATCGCCAGCGCGTTCATCGAAGTGGACGACCGCGGCGTGACCCGCCGCGCGCCCGGCTTCACCACGCTCGACGCGCGGCTCGCGCGGCCGCTCTGGCCCTCGTCGCAGGCCTACGTCGGCGTCAGGAACCTGCTGGGCGCACAGAAGGACCCCAACCGCCGCAACGATCACCGGCCCCTCGAGGGGCGCACCGTCTACCTCGGCGTCGTCGCCGAGCTACCGTGGGAGGACTCATGACACGATGGTCCGTCGCAACAGCCCTTCTCCTGCTCACCCCGGCGTGCAGCGACGACGTGGGAGGCGGAGGCGGCGAGCAGACCGAGGACGGCGCGCTCCTCGAGATCGAGGTGCCGGCCGAAGGCACCGTCTTCCTCCGCCTCGCCACGCCGGAGGTCGTCGTCCCCTCCGGCGATCCCGCGGCGTCCACCGACTGGGATCTCGCGTTCTCGGGGTACGACGTCTTCACCAACAGCGGCCTCAGCGGCCCGGGCGAAGGCGGGGCGCTGCCGCTCACCCTCGAGGACTACACGGCAGGCCAGCTGCCGAGCACGCCCTTCCTGCTCCAGGACGAGGCCGGCGGCGCCTTCACGGGGTGGTACGCCTACGACGGCGAGACGCACGTCGCCTTCAGCCGCTATCACATCCACGCGATCGAGCACGAAGGGCGGTACTGGAAGCTCCAGATCCTCTCCTTCTATGGCGAGGTCGACGGAGCGCCGGTCACGGGGCTCTACCAGCTCCGCTATGCCGAGGTGCTCCCCGACGGCTCCGGCCCGACCGTCGACATCGAGGATCTCGACGCGACCGCGGGCGGCATCGAGATGCCCGAGACCGCGCCGAGCGCCTGCCTCGACCTCGCGAGCGGCGAGCAGCTGATGCTCACGCCGGAAGAGGCGCGCGCATCGACGGCGTGGCACGTCTGCTTCCGCAGGTCCCAGATCAGCGTCAACGGCGAGCTCGGCGGCCCAGGGACCGCGCGCGGCGCCGATCTCCAGGAGCAGGAGGCGAGCTCGGAGTCGCTCGCCGAGGTCAAGGAGCGGACCGCCGCCTCGGAAGAAGCACGGTTCAACGCGGCCGACCACGCCGCCCTCACCGATCCCGCCGTCACTTACCGCGGCGACCACATCGCCACCGCCTTCACGGGGCGCTGGCTCGATCGCGGGTCGAGCCCCCCTGCGCCGGCGAAGGACGCCGCGTGGCTCGTCCAGAGCGCAGACGGCCAGTCGCGCTACGTGGCCGTCATCGAGCGCTTCGAGGGCGCGACGGACGCCTCGCCAGGTCGGGTGATAATGCGCGTCAAGCAGGTGGAATGACCGTCACTCCCGCCATTTGCGTTGCGGGACGGTCACAAGGGTGCGCGGCGCGTGACATCGCGCCAGGACCCGAGCATACTGCGCGCGCGCTAAGGGACGCCCTCACCCGTGGTAAGGAGTATGCTTATGACAGAGTCGCCTGCACCCGCATCGAGCGCCACAGGTCCGTCCCGCGGGACGCTGGACGGCGAGCGCGGGGCGACGCGGGCGCGCCGGGGGGGGCTGCTCGCCGCGGGGGCGCTCGCCGCGCTCGCCGCAGGCGCCTGCGGCGGCAAGGTGGTGGTCGACGGGTTCGAGCCGACCGACGGCACCGGCGGCTCCGGCGTGACCATGAGCTCCGCCACGCCAGGCACCTCGGGTGTCGGTCAAGGCGGCGAGATCGGCGAGGGCGGCGCGCCGCCGATTCCGCCCCTCGTGAAGGAAGAGTTCGCCGACGTCACCGCCGGAAAGAGCGTCCCGGTGCACGTCCCGCCTGGCACCCTCGGCATCACGGCCGTCGCTCAGCTCGTGACCTCGTCGCCGAGCTGGAATCCGGTCGGCATCGAGACCATCACCGGACCCGACGGTAGAGCGTTGGTGGCGGGGTACTCGATTCCCGGCACCCTGGCCCACTTCTTCAATCATGGCATTGGCACGGCCGCCGTACCGCAGACTGGCACAGCTGCCTCCGTGCCACTTGTGCCAGGCACGTACTGGATCACGGTCGGCGGCGGCGACTCCGGCACGCTGGCGGGGCCGGCGCGCCTCTCGGTGTGGCGCCGCCAGACGCTCGACGGGCGCTTTCACGGCGGGAAGATCGACGTCAACGCCTTCATCGCCGGAGACGCGGTCTCCGAGGACTACATGCGGCGCGCGCTGCGCTCTGCGTACAGCGGGTTCGTGGGGCTCGACGTGGGAGAACTCACCGTCCATCACCTCGGGTCGGAGTGGGCGGTCATCGACGAGGATCTCCTCCCCAGCGTGCTCGAGCAGACGGCGGGCGCCGCCGGCAGGCCGGCGCTCAACGTGATCGCGGTGGCAGATTTCACCGGGCGGCTCGAGATGGCGGCCGGCGCGACGCCCTCCGCGCCCTCGGTCGCGGTGGAGCACGGGACGCACCTCAGCGGCATCGTCGTCGCGCTCTTCGGGGATCTCGAGGCCGACGCCGTCATCCTGCGCCACGAGCTCGGCCATTTCGCGGGGTTGTTCCACACCACCGAGCTGGAGGCCGGCTACGCGGATCCGCTGGACGACACCGCGGAATGCGAGGACATGGGCCAGTCGTACGAGCGCTGCCCCGATTACGACAATCTCATGTTCCCGACGGGGGGCGACTTCTCGAGCACGATCACGCTGCAGCAGACGCGGATCATGCAGGCGAGCGCGCTCTACCGGGGCATCGTCGAGGACGGCGGCGGCGCGGCGTCTCCGCTGCCGGCCGAGCCGGGCGCGTCGGCGAGCGAGGCGCCCGTGGCGCCGCCGGCCCCGGGCGGGTCCGCCCGGGCTGGGGCGCCCGACCGCCGCGCCTGGGCGGCCGCGCTCTCGCCGCGCGCCGCGACCCTGCTCGCGGGGCACTTCTGCGGCCACAGCGCGGCCCTGGGCGCGGGCTTCTTCGGGTGGCTCCGCGCCGCCGGCGGCGCCGACGCCGATCGGCTGCTCGCGGTCGGCCGCGATCCAGGGGCGCCGGCGCACGTCAGGGCGCGCGCCCTCGCCGCGGCCGGCCGCGTCGCCGCGGCGTCTGCGCCCGCGGCGCGCGTGGCCGCGGAGCTGCAGGCCCTCGCCGCGGATCCGCGCCTGCCGAGGCGCGCGCGGCTCGGGGCCATCCAGGGGGTCGCCTCGGCCTCGCCCGACGCGGCCCGCGCGCTCGCGGCGCGGCTGGCCGCCGATCCCGACGAGGTGGTCGAGCAGATGGCCGCGCGCGCGGCGCGGTGAGCTCCGGCCACGCGCTCGGCGAGGGTACCCCCGACGAGCGCGACGTCGCGGAGCTGCTCACCGCGCGGCCGGGGTGAGCTGCGCATAGAGCGCGGCGTACTCTCCCATGATCGTCCGGGTCGCGTAACGGCGCTCGGCGCGCCGACGCGCGGCCGCGCCGAGCTGCGCCCTGCGCGAAGGGTCGTCGCGCAGTGCGCGAAGCGCATCCCGCAGCGCCGCCTCGTCCCTCGGGGCCACCGAGAGGGCCACGCGGCCGTCTTCGCCCTCGATGACCTCGGGAATGGCGCCGACCGGCGTGACGACGCAGGGCAGGCCGCTCGCCATGGCCTCGAGCACCACGTTGGGCAGCCCCTCGGCGTGGCTCGGGAAACAGGCGATGTCCGCGCCGCGGTAGGCCGCGGGCATCGCGGCCGGCGGCACCTCGCCGAGCAGGTCCAGGCGGCCCTGCCGCGCGAGCGCCTCCAGCGCCTCGTCCAGGCGCCGGGCGTACTCCGGAGGGCACCCGGCGGCCCGGGGCCCCGCGAGCGCGAGGGTCAGCCCCTCGACGGCCAGCACCGCCCGCGCGAGCTCGAGGACGCCCTTGTGCGGGGTGATCAGGCCCGCGAAGAGCACCCGCAGCGGCGCCGCGGACGCGCGCGGCGCGCGCGGCGCGGCGGCGGGGTGGAAGGCCTCGGTGTCGACCGGGTTCGGGACATAGACGACGCGGCCGCCCGGAACCAGGCGCTGCACGTACTCCTGCAGCTCCTCGGCGAGCGCGACGACGGCGGCGGCGCGGCCGAGCACCGCGCGCACCGCCTGCAAGGTGGGCCACGGAAGGGCGCGCAGCCAGTCGATGATCTGCGTCGAGAAATGCAGGTGGAGCACCGCCGGCACGCCCGCGCGGCGGCACAGCTCCACCGCGAGGCCGTCGCGGGCGGTCGCCCAGAACAGCGTGGTGCACAGGTGAACGACGTCCGGCCGCCGCCGCGCGAGCAGCCGGTGGAGCTCGGACAGCGATTCGCCGGCGCGGACCACGCGCGCCGGGCGAAACCTGCTCTTTGCGTCGACGGCGGCGCTGTGGGGCGAGGTGTCGAGGACCTCCGCCTCGATCCCCGCCGCCGGCGCCGCGTCGAGATAGGTCTGCACCCACCGCGTGAGCCCGCCGGCGGGCGGCGGGAGGGGGCCCCAGAGCGCGACGCGCATGGGCTAGAAGCGCGCCTCGGCGGCGATGTGGTCCCAGTGCTCGCGGAACCACGCCACGGTGACCGCGAGCCCCTCGTGCAGGTCCATCCGCGCCTCGAACCCGAGGACGCGCTTGGCCTTGTCGGTGGACGCGCCGCGACGGCGCTGCGTGTCCCACGCGCGCCGCTCGACGAACCGGACGCCGGCGCGGTTGTCGGTCATCTCGTTGATGGCGCGCGCGAGGTCGAGGATGGCGGTCTCGTTGCCGGACGCCAGGTTGAGCGCCTCGCCCGAGGCGCCCGCCGTGGTGCCAGCCCGGAGCAGCCCATCGACGATGTCGCCCACGTACGTGAACGAGCGGGTCTCATCTCCCGTGCCGGTGATCGGCAGAGGCTCGCCCCGGAGCGCCCAGTAGACGAAGTTGGGGATCACGTTGCGGTAGCGGCCAGGGACCTCGCCCGGACCGTACGAGTTGAAGAGGCGGACCCGGACGGTGCTCAGCCCTTCCTGCCCGGTGAAGTAATTGCAATAGAGCTCGCCGAGCAGCTTGGTGGCCTGATACGGCGTATGCACGTCCAGCGAGGTGTAGTCCTCCGGGACGGGCCGCGGCGGATCGCTGCCGTAGGCGGCGCAGCCGGACGAAGCGAAGACGACGCGATGGACCCTGCGCCGCTGCGCGTGGCGCAGCACCCGCAGCGTGCCAAGGCCGTTGACCTCGAGATCCCGCTCCGGGTTGTCCACCGAGTTCTGGTTCGCGAACAGCGCGGCGAGGTGGAAGACGTGGGAGGTCTCGTCCCGGAAGACCTCCGCGAGCAGGTCGTCGTCGACGACGCTCCCCTCCACGAAGCGCACGCTGCTCCGCGCCGGGACGGACCAGCGGTACGAGGAGGAGAGATCGTCCACGACGATGACCTCCGCGCCCGCGTCGGCCAGGGCCGCCGTGAGGGAGCTGCCGATCGCGCCCGCGCCCCCGGTCACGACGACCCGCCTGCCCTTGTAATTCTGCCGGATGCTCGCCATCTCTTCTGTCATGTCGCGCATGGAATCCTCCTCTCCACAACGCGCCGGCGCGTTGCGTCCTCCCGTTCTCCAGCCGCGCGCCGGCGCGTTCGTGCGCCGGCGCAATCCCGCGCTGGCGCACGAATGCGCCGGCGCAATCCCGCGCTGACGCACGAATGCGCCGGCGCAATCCCGCGCTGACGCACGAATGCGCCGGCGCAATCCCGCGCTGACGCACGAATGCGCCGGCGCGTTCGTCACGCGCTCAGCTCGCCGCGCGCGCGAAGACCTCCTCGTAGCGGGTCACGAGCGCGTCGCGCGTGAACCAGCGAAGGAAATGGCGGCGGCCGGCCTCCCCCATCGCGCGCCGCGCCTCGGGCGTCATGTCGCGCAGCCGCCGCACCGCGGCCGCGAGCGCCGCCGGATCCTCGGGCTCGCAGGCGAGGCCCGCCCCGCTGTCCCGGACCAGATCCGCCGGATCCCCGCTCGCCGCGACGAGCACCGGCCGGCCCGCGGCCATGTAGGCCGGGATCTTCGAAGGGATCGTGAGCTCGAAGCACGGATCCCGCTTCAGGTGCGAGAGCAGCACGTCGGCGAGCGCGAAGAAATGAGGCATGCGCTCGTGGGGCTGCTGTCCGATAAAGACGATGTTCGAGAGGGCGCGCGCCTCCGCCTCGCGCCGGAGCCGGGGCGCGTCGATCCCGTCTCCGACCATGACGAACCGCACGTCGTCGAGGTCCCGCAGCAGCGCCGCCGCGTCGAGCACGCTGAAGAGCGCCTGGGCGGCGCCCATGTTGCCCGCGAACAGGACCACGAACCGCCCTGTCAGCCCGTGCTCCGCGGCGAGCTGCGGATCGGGCTCCACCGGCTGATAGATGCGGTCGTCCGCCCAGTTCGGGATGAGGTGCACCTTGTCGGCCGGGACGCCTTTGCGCGTGAGCGCGCGCGCGAGGCCAGGGCTGATCACGATGAGCGACGCGGCTCTGCGGTACAGGGCACGGTTCACCCGATCGATGCCGGCGAACACGTACGGGTTGCCGAGCATGCCTGACGCGGCCGCGGTCTCGGGCCACAGGTCCTGGACCTCATACACCCACGGGATCCCGCGGAGCGCGGCGAGCCAGGAGGCCGCGACCGCGAGGCTCGGCGGCGGATTGTGGACCCACGCGACGTCCACCCGCCCTGCGAGCGCCGGGCCGAGCAGCGCGGTCGAGGCGCCGAAGCTCGCGTAATTGAGCGTCCGTCGAAGGCGCGATCGGCTGTGGTCGAGGTAGATCGGGAGCCGTATCACCCGGGTGCCGCTCACGTGCTCCACGTCCCAGAGGCGCTGCCGGTATCCCGGATAGAGGCGGCCGTGCGGATAGCTCGGGAATGCGGTGATCGATGTCACCTCGTGCCCGCGCGCAGCCAGCGCCTCCGCGAGCAGGTGGGCCCGAGAAATGGGCTCGGGGTGATACCACTGAGATATAAGGAGTACCCTCACCGTCCCACTTCGTTGCACGGCTGCCCGCCGATATTCAACCGTCGAGCTCGACACGCTCTCCTGGCACATCACCCGTCGACAGCCCCGGGGCGCTCTCGTGCGATCGGACTCCTACACGTAGTGCGAGGTGTGCCAAGGTGAGACGCACAGAAGCAGCTCCCGATCTTCGCTTTGCGGCCGCGCTGGCCCCGCCGCCGGCCATCCGTGGCCGGGCTCCTGGCGGGCGGCGCTAGCCGGCTTTGGACCTCGCGGCCGTGGAGATCAGGCCCGTACCGGCGACGGCGCGCGCGAAGTCCAGGCCCGTCAGCACGCCGCGGAGCCGCCGCCCCTGCACCACGAGGACGCGCCGCGCCTGCGCCGCGTGCGCGGCGGCCGCGGCCCGGTGGAGCGGGGTCCGGACGTCGAGACAGACCATGGCGGGGCTCATCACGTCCTCGACCGGCGAGTCGGAGAGCACGCCGTGCGCGAGCAGCGCCTCGGTCTGGGTGAACATCCCCACCGGCCAGCCGTCCGGGTCCACCACCACGAGCCCGCTCACCTGCGCCGTCGTGAGCCGATCGGCCGCGAGCGCGAGCGGCGCGTCGAGCGGGATCGTGTACGCGGGGGCCGACATGAGCTCGGCGATGGGCGTCGCCTCCCGCGCCTCGACCAAGGCCAAGAGGAGATCCTTCGTGCTGAAGACCCCGGTCAAGGTGTCGTCATCGCGGACGAAGACGCGGTGGATACGGTGCTTCAGCAGCACGCTCGCCGCCTGGACGACCAGCGTCGTGCGCCCGACCGTGATGATCCCCGGGCGCACGACGTCGCGCGCCGGGACGTCGGGCAAGGTCAGCAGCATTCCGCGGCTGTTCGTCTTCGTCTCGAACCGGCCGAGCCGGAGCAGGTCGGTGCGCGAGAGCACGCCGATCGCGCGCGACGCCGCGTCGAGGATCGGTACGCAAGAAATTGCGTGTTCGCCCAATAAGCGGTGGACCTCGGGCAGCGGGGTCGTGTCGGGCGCCGTGATGGCTGCGCAGGTCATGTAACGCGAGACGGGTGTCGCAAAGCGCATCATGGGGAGGATTCCTCGAGGACGCCGGCGCGGATCTCGGCAGGCGGCGCGTCAGCGCGCAGCGGACCAGAGCAAGAAGCGATCCGGAATGCGGCGACGCGCCGACGAGCCCGGTCGTCACAGGCGCCGGGCGCTGCGGGGCGCCGCGAGCGGGCCACCGCCGGCCGCGCCCGGCGCAGACGCCGCGCGTGGACGCGCCATCTGCGCCGGGGTGTGCTGCGAGCTGGGCAGTTTCTCGACGCGAGAGCCGAGCTCATCCACGTCAGCCGGCGATGTCCCAAAATGCATCACGTGGGGTGCCGTGCAACGCAGCCGTCAGCGCACGGCCATAGCGGAATCGCAGGCTTCGGACGCCCGGCCGCCGGGAGCAGCGCGTTTGCAGCGGGCTCCCGGCGGCCAGGCCTCGGCGACGCGTCTCAGGCCACCCGCGGCTCAGACGCCGGGCCGCGAGCGGCGCCATCGCGAGGCCCCGAGCGCGAGCCGCGCCGTGGCGCGGGGCCGGAGCTCGCCTTGGCCTCGCTGCGCCGGCTCCGGGGGATTACCACCTGTTGTTGCAGCCGCCGTAGCGGAAGCCAGGGCTGAAGTTGCCGTAGCGGAACGGACTCCAGGAGTTGCCCCAATCGCCGCCCCAGCCGCAGGGCTTGGGCTTGTTCCAGCCCCCGCCCCAGTCGTTCCAGCCCGGACCCCAGTTGCCGCCGCCCCAGTTGCCGCCGCCCCAGTTGCCGCCACCCCAGTTGCCGCCGCCCCAGTTGCCGCCGCCCCAGCCACAGTTCCGCGGATTCAGAGAACCGCACAGCGCCTGCGAGGTCTCCTCGACCTCCACGGCCTCGGGCTCGTCCATGTCGATCTCGTCGGCGTCCGCCTCGCCCACCGCGCACCCGGTGGTCAGGGAGGCCATCGCCATCGCAACATGCATCCACCTGCTCTTCATCAGCTCGACCATTTCTCCCCCTTCCACGGCCCGCGACATCCGCGGACCGTCAGGCCAGTCGGAGGTCGCAGAGAGCAGCGCTCATGCCCGAGAGCCGGTGTGCACAGGCTGCCGCCCGGCGGCCCGCGCGGCGGGCGGGAGGTTGCGATAAACCGACAATCCTAAACAGCGCACAGCGCGGCGAGCGAGGCCCGTTCACCCGCGCCGGATCGCTGGGCAGATAAGGCGCTTCGGGGCGCGCGCAGCGCACAGCGGCTCGCCGCGGCAGGCGCCCTCGCGCGACGCGACGAGCCACGCAAAACACGCCTTTCGCGAGCGGTGGACTTCTCGGCGCGGGCCGCCTCGCGAGGCGTCTCCGACGATTCGAGGCCTCCGCGCCGGCAAGGTGGGGCGATGGGCGACGGCGGCATACTCGTGCTCACCGAGCTCGGGCGATCCGCGCCGCCCGCCCGGCGCGCTCAGCCCATCTCCTCTGCGGTCATGTGAGCAAGGGTGCTCGGGAATGGCGCTCCGGGCGTCTCGCGACGCGCGCGCCAGCGCTGCTGTCGGGCCGGCGCGCGGCGGGGGCGGCGCTCGCGACGCGCGGCGGGCCGGCGCGCGCGGGGTCGGCCGGCGCGCTCAGGGGACGGCGACCCAGGTATTCCAGGCCAGCGCGAAGTCGTCGGCGCGGATCTCGTGGCCTCGCCCGGGGTGCACCACGAGCTCGTGCTCCCAGCCGTGCTGCGTGAGCACATCGGCGAGGTTCTCGGCGCTCGCGACGGTGGAGGCGAGCTCCTCCCCGCCGACGGCGATGTAGATCGGCGGCCTCTCCTGGGAGAACAGGTGCTCCTCGATGACCATCCGGCCGGCGCCGACGAGCCCGGCGCCGTCGACGGCGACGAGGCCTTCCAGCGCCACGTAGCTCGCGAAATAGCCCCCGTTGGAGAAGCCCATGACGTAACGCCTGCCGAACGTCCCCCCGAGGATCCGCGCTATCCGCGCCTCGGCGCTCATCCACTCCTGGAGCAAGGCGGGCGCCGCGGCGTCGACCGTCTCGCGGCGCGTCGGCCAGCAGAAATGGGCCTCGACGGACGGATCCCAGGTGCAGAGCCCCGGCCTCCCCCGCGGGAACACCGCGACGACCCCGAGCGCCGCGGCGGCCTCCGCCGCGATCGCCTGGAGGGCCACCGGCAGCGCGTCGGGCGCCATGGCCCCGTGCAGCACATAAAGGATCGGCGCGCCGCGGGGCGCGGTCTCCGGCACGTGGAAACAGGTGTGCTCGTCCAGGCCGACCCACCGCGCGGAGCACCAGTCCGTCTCGACCGGCTCCCAGCTCAGCGCTCCGCCCTCCCCGCCGCTTCCGTCGCCGCCAGCGTCGCCCCCGCCGGAAGCGTCGCCCCCGCCGGAAGCGCCGTCCACGCCAGAAGCGCTGCTGCTGGCCATATCGCCGGCCGACGTGGCGCCGGCCGACGTGGCGCCGGCCGACGTGGCGCCGGCCGACGTGGCGCCGGCCGACGTGGCGCCGCCCGCGCCGCCGCCGTCGGCCCCGTGCGGCGTCCCCGCGGCCGCGCCGTCGCACGCGGCCGGCGCGAGGGCGAGCGCCGCGAGCAGCGCCGCGCGGCCCGCGAGGCTCGATCCGCGCATCGCCCCGCTGGCCGCGCCCGCAGCCGCGGCGCCCTCGATGGCGCCGCGGGCGCCCGCGCCCCCGTCCACGCCGCGTGCGTTGCTCATGGCCCCATCACGGTGCCGTGTCGGACGCGGCGCCGCAACGCTCGCGCAGCGAGGAGCCCGCGCCCGAGATCGCGGGACGCGCGGCGCCCCCGAATGTAAGCTCGCCGCATGCTTCGCCTCGTCGCGCGCCCGGCGCGCCCCTCGGATTATGATCACTTTGCACGGCTGTTCGTGGAGCTCGGCATCGACAATCCCGTCCTCCCGCGCGAGCGCTGGGAGAGCGCCTTGGCCAAAGACACCCTCTTCTTCGAGGAGAACGGCGAGGTGGTCGCCTACGCCTATGTCCAGCCGCTGCGCGGGTTCGCCTACGTGCGGCACGTCGTCGTCGCGCCGTCCCACCGCGGCCGCGGGATCGGCGCCGGCGTCATGCGCGCCATCGCCGCGCACCTCCGCGGCCGCGGCTGCGCGCGCTGGTGCCTCAACGTCAAGCCGGACAACACCGCCGCCGTGCGGCTCTACCGGAGCGCCGGCATGGAGCAGGTCTACGCCGTGACCACGTTCCAGCTCGCCTGGGACGCCGCGGCCCGCCTCCCGCGCCCTGCCCGCTCGGTCGCCGCCCGCCCGGTGGAGCCGTCCGACGACGCCGCGGTGGAGGCGGCGTTCGGCTTGCTGCCCGGCCAGGTCGCCGAGGCGCGCGGCCGGGGCGGCCTCGCGCTCCTCTGCCTCGTCGACCCCGCGGCGCCGGGCGCCGCCCCGCTGGGGTACGCCAGCTTCGACCCCTTCGTCCCCGGCGCGTTTCCGTTCCGCGTGGCCGCGCCGGAGCTCGCCGCTCCCCTGCTCGACGCCATCCGCCCCCACGCCCCGCGTGCCCCCGAGGCACTCCTCGTCACGGTCGAGGATGACGACGCGCTCGCCGCCGCCCTCCGCGCGGTGGGCGCGACCGTGCAGCTCGTCGGCGTGCACTTCCGAGGCGAGATCCCGGACGGCGGCTGAGCCGCGAAGGCCGCTTGCCCTCCGGTCGTGCGCCCCGAGCATGCGCTGAAGCTTCAGCCTCACTGTCGGCTCCCATCGCGCCCCCGCGACCGATGCACACCGAGCCATCGCGCGCGAACGCGCGCAGAGAGACCTGCGGAATCATGCGCCACGAGGACGGCCTCGTCTCCGTCCGCCATTCCATCACCAGACACTTCCGTCCAAGATGCACATTCCATCGCTATGTAATGAGAGCGGTGGCCGCTCGGCTCCGCTGGGCAACCATCCTGGTCGCGCCTCAGGACCTTCTCATCCACCAGCACGATTCATCCGCTGACGCTCCACGCATGTACCTTGCATTACGGGGCGTTCCGGTGTCAGATGGTTCTGATCGTGGAGCCATACCGGGGAGAGAGCGGGGCGTGGGCATCGGTAGAGGGAGCGACGGACCCTGCGCTCGACGAGCTGCGCGAAGCCTACCAGCGCGGAAGGCTGCTCGTCGTTGCGGGTAGCAACATATCGACGGCCGCGGGCCTCCCTGCATGGCGCGAGCTTGTCGAGGTCCTCGCGGCGCGCGCGCGGTTCCGCGGCGCCACCCAGGCGGCCCTGCAGGAGATAGCCCGACTGGTCTCTCAGGAGAGGCGCATCGATGCGCTCTCTGCGGCCAGAGCCGCGCTCGGCTCGAATGAGTTCTGCACCGTGGTCGAGCGGCTCTGGAGCGATACCGGATACAACGTCCCGCCCATCGCCGCAGCCATCGCCGCGCTCGCCCCGCAGCTCTCCGGGTTGATCACGACCACCGTCGACCATCTGCTCGAACGCGCGTTCGGCGGGTGCTGGCCTGTGCTCGTCCGGACCACGGCGGATCTCGCCCAACGGCGCAGGTACATCCTCAAGCTGCATGGGACGCTCGTCGACAGGTCTACATGGGTATTGACGCGAGACGAGCACGATCGGTTGTTCCACAGCGACGCCGAATTTCAACGTACGCTCTCCGCCGTTGTCGACGCTCACACGGTCGTGTTCGTCGGCCACGAGCTCGCCAGCGACGAGCACGACTGGCTCTTCGCTCCCGCCCGAGCGCGGTCCGGCGGTCAGGCCCCCCGCCACTTCGGCCTGGTTCCCGACGGGAGCATCGGCCCCGGTCGCCGACACGCGCTCGAAGCCGCCGGCATGAGAATCGTCAGCTACCGCGATCAGGACGGCGGCCATGCAGCGGCCGCGAGCCTGCTGCGCGGGCTGGCCACGGCAGGATTCATCGCGCCGATGGACGCGACGTCGACGAGCACGCCGTCGGACCTCGACGCCTCTCCCGCGCGCGCGGCCCACGTCGAGGAGCCCGTGGATCCAAAACGACTCCGCGTGCAGATCGAAGAGACGTTCACCTTCGAGGAGCTCGAGACCTTCTTCGCGGACTCATTCCCCGATATTCGCGGAGGAATCGCGAGCATCGTGTCGCCGGTGCACAACGCCGAATATCGTGCGTTCAAGCTGGTCAAATATTTCGAGCGACGCAACAGGCTACGCGATCTCCAGTCAAAGATACAAGAGCACGTAGGTCAAGCACCCCAGAGGCAGCCCGCCCCAGCTCGCCACGGATAGTTCCAGAGAGCACCATCGCTTGCGGCGCAGCGAGAGACAAGACAGGGAGAGATCATCATGCCGGTCCGTTCTCCTCAAGAGGTCGACAAGCGCGGCACACTGATCGCCGGCAAATACCGACTACTGTATCCGATCGGAGAGGGATCGCGAGGGGTCGTCTGGGCCGCGTTGAACGACGCAGCCGGGCGGGAGGTGGCTCTGAAGATCTTCACTCCCGCCGATCTCGCTCTCCGCGAGCGAGCGCAGCGCAGCGCGCGTCTTCTCGGAGCGCTCAGGCACAACCACATCGTCGAGCACTACGACTCCGGAGAGACCAACGACAAGATACCGTATTCTGTCATGCAGCTCCTCCAGGGCGAAACCCTGGACCATCTGCTGAACAGAAAAGGCAGCCTTAGCCAACCCGAGGCAGCGCGCATCGGACGCGATGTCGCCGACGCGCTCGTGCTCCTCCACGCGTCCCAAATCGTCCATGGTAGCTTGACATCATGGAACATATTCATGCATCGGGACTCGGAGCAGAAGGAGGTCGTGACGAAGGTGCTCGACGCCGGGCTCGGTGAGCGGCCGCCGCTGTTCGACAACCTCCTCATGGCGAAGGAAGAGGCAGCGGCCTCGGTCATGTACATGAGCCCGGAGCAGATCCGCGGGCGCCAGGAGGTCGATCACCGCGCCGACATCTGGGCGGTTGGCATCATCATGTTCGAGATGCTGACTGGAGCTCGTCCCTTCGCTGGGGCGAAGGTCTCGGAAGCCATCGCGAAGATCATGACGGGTGAAATTCCGAGGCTCGACCAATCCGGACAGCGAATCGCTGGCCGCCTCGCCGACGTGGTCGCATGCTGCTTGCAGCCGAACCGAGAGAAGCGGTTCGCTTCGGCGGGCGATCTGGCCCTGGCGCTCGACGGCTTCACGGAGGCGCCGGCGCGATCGCACAACGTAGGGTCGCCCGGGCTCCCCGATGTGGCCGGTTCTCCGCAGACGGGCCGAGCGAGCGAGCCCGCCTCCCCCACGCCGGCGCCGCCGTCGGTCGCGGCCCCGGCGCTCGATCTCGGACAGGGCTCCCCGAAGCCGGGCGACGTCATCGACGATCGATACCATCTTATACGACCGCTCGGCGAGGGAGGGATGGGCAGCGTCTGGTCCGCCGAGGACGTCCGGCTGAAGCGAGACGTGGCGATCAAGCTGCTGAGCCGGAGCCTGGCCGAGAGCGTCGATCTCCGGCGACGGTTCGAGCGGGAGGCCATCGCCGCGGCGCGGCTCAGGAGCCCCCACATCGTCACCATACACGACTACGGATTCGACTCCCGAGGTCGTCCGTACATCGTCCAGGACTTGATCCTCGGACGCGATCTGCGCGGCATCTTGGAAGCAGAGACACAGCTCGAGAGGGGTCGGGCTGCACGGCTGGCAATCCAGGCGTGCACGGCTCTCGACGCGATTCACTCGGAGGGCCTGATACATCGAGATATCAAGCCAGGAAACCTCCTGATCACCAAAATATCGGGAGGGCACGAGCACCTCATGCTCGTCGACTTCGGCATAGCCAAGGCCGTCGATGGCGTCAGGGAGGGGGTCAACACGACCACGGGGGTCGTCCTTGGAACTCCTCACTACATGTCCCCGGAGCAAATCCATAGCGGCGACGATGTCGACAAGCGCACCGACATCTATTCTCTAGGGGCCACCCTGTACGAGACGTTATCTGGCCGGAAGCCGTTCTCGGGGGACGTGTCCACGATACTGCAGAACAAGCTGCTGTTCGTGCCGCCGCCGCTCGCGTCGGTGGCGAACGTCTCACCGGCGATGAACGCGGTCATCATGCGGTGCCTCGATCCTGACCGAAAGAACCGGTTCGAGAGCGCGACGAGCCTGCGGCAGGCGCTCGTCGAGACGCCTGAGGTGCTCGACGATCTGCGCCTGAGCATCGAGTTCAAGGCCCAGGACCGCGCGCATGACGCGCCTCGGCCTGCCGACGTCGCCTCCTTCGAAGCGACGCGCGCGCCGGTCGCCGACCCGACGCCGACGATGAAGCTCGGGGCAACGCTGGTCGTGGCGGTGGACGAGATCGTTCGAGCCGAGATCCGGGATGCTCTCCCGTTCGCCCCGCAATCTCGAAACGATGCGTCACGGGTGACGATCGGCGCGGCGGGCGCGGCGGAGGCGGGGTCCCTGCCGACGAAGATGCGTCATGCTCCGGCGCTGCGCTCCGAGGAAAAGTCCCTGCAGGTGGATCTCGTCAGTTACCTGGAGCAGGCTGGGCTCCGCGTCCGCTCGTCGGAGCGAGGGCTGATGCGGCTGGAGCGGCGGCCGGACGCTCGGCTCCCTGACGTGGATATCGCGGCGATGCTGCTCGAGGACAGCGCGGGCGCCGACGCGCCCCAGGCGACGATGGACACACTCTCGTTCCAGAGGAAGGCCAGCCCGCTCTACGGGCTGTCGGGCACCCAGGAACGTCCGGTCACCGTCTTCGCGGTGTTTCGGGGGCACCCGGGCGCGGGGATCTACCGACAATGGCATGAGCTCCTGCAGACGAAGCACGTCCGGGTGCTCCCGCTCTCTCCCGGCGAGATCCGCGCCCACGTGCGGAGCGGACAGTCAGCGAAGCACGTGCTGTCCTTGCTACAGCGGCCTTCGTCGAACGCGTTTCAGCTCGAAGGCCCAGTCGAACGGGAGGTGGATTTCTTCGGTAGCAGCAGGCTCCTCGGCGAGCTGGTCGCGAGGCTCGCCGGGAGCGGCCAGAGCTTCGGCGTCTTCGGTTTGAAGAAGTGGGGCACCACATCCTTTCTGCGGCGGCTCCGCATGGAGCTGACCGATCGCGTCACCGCCTGGGTGGACGTCGCCAGCCTCTTCACCGTATCTGCCGCGGAGGTCTTGAGCGCGCTCTGCGAGGACCTATCGAGAGAGCTCCGAAGGAAGGCGCCCGCCGCACTCACGAAGAGCCTCGCCTCCCACCAGCGGCAAGACAGCCGAGCTGCCGCCGATGCGCTTCGCAGCCTCGTATGGTCATGTCACGAGACGTGCGTCGAAGGTCCTCCCATCTTCTTCCTGGACGGGATCGACGAGCTGAGCCGGAGCCGAACCTCCGATGCGGACGACCTCAAGGTCCTCTTCCGATCGCTCTACAGCCTCATGTCCCTCGACCCTCGGGCAATCCTTGTTTTTGCCGGGACAGAGGACGATCTCTTGTCGAAGCAGGTCATCGGCGGCGGCGCGAAGCGCTTCGAGAATCCGTTTTGGACGCGCGTCAGCCGGTACTGTGCGCCGCTCTTCGACGAGCACGAGCTTGGCGAGTTCTTCCGCACGGCCGGGGCGCTCGCCGGGCTACATTTTACGACGGAAGCGCTGGAGGCGGCCTGTCGGCTCACCGGCGGCCAGAAGTACCTATGCAGATTGCTTGGCAGCGAGCTGCACCAACGTCAGGCGTGTGCAACGGAGTGGAGGAGCCTGGATCGCGATGATGTGGAGGAGTGCGTCGGCTCGCTCATCGTGAAATGCAGCGAGTACTTCCACCGGCTGCTGCTCGAGGCGCCCCCGGGGACCCGAGAGCTGCTGTGCCAGCTCGCGAGGGGCCCAGCGCGCGAGCGCGAGCTGCTAGGCCTGAACACCGGCAACCCCGCCATGCATCGGCTCCGCGCGCTCCAGTTCTCTGTCATGCACGGGCTCGCCAGGAAGGAGCTGCGTGGGCCCTATCGCCTGGCCATAGGGTTGATCGGGGAGTGGCTCCAGTGGAGCTCGCCAGGGGACCCCAAAGGAGACTGGACAGAACTCCGGCTCAAGGACGGCGGCGGTATGAACTGCACAGGCGAAGGTGGGGAGCCACGCGAGCCAGCCCGCGCTGAAGGCGCTCTGCATCAGCATACGGAGACGCTGATGGGCGTCGGTCCTACCGCCGAGGAGAAGATCGAGCTTCGTCGGATGATCGTGGACAGGTTCCAGCCGAGCGAGCTGGAGCTCTTGGCCGACAACCTGGGCGTCGACATCATGGCGGTGACGAGCATTCAGCGGCCTCTTCCCAATCAGGCCCTCGATCTCGTGCGGTGGGCGTCGCAGCATGGCCAATTCGGCAAGCTACGCCAGCTGGTGGAACATCATCGCTACGGCGGGCTCGACTGACCTGGAGCCCAGCGCTCTGCGGCACCGCGCCCGCTCCCGTTGGGTAGCACCGTCGCACACGATAACGCATTGCATCAATTCCCCGCGGTAGCGCCATCTGCCCCGCGCGCGGCGAGATCCCGGACGGCGGCTGAGCCGCGAAGCCCGCTTGCCCTCGCAGCCACGCCGCAGTACCGAGCCGGCCATGACCCCACTTCCCGGCCTCCCCGGCGACTTCCTCGCGGCCGTCCAGCGCGAGTTTCCCGCGGATTTCCTCTCCACGGACGCGTCCGACCTCGCGACGTTCGGCCGCGACTGGACCAAGGTCCACGAGCCGAAGCCCTCGGCCCTCGCGCTCCCGCGCTCGACCGACGAGGTCTCGCGGCTGCTCCGCCTCTGCTCCGAGCACCGCGTCCCGGTGGTGCCCTCGGGCGGGCGCACCGGGCTCGCGGCCGGCGCCGTGGCCGCGCGGGGAGAGCTCGTCGTGTCGCTCGAGCGGATGCGCAAGATGGGGCCGGTCGACGTGCTCGGCGCGACCGTGCGCGTCGAGGCCGGCGCCGTGACCGAGGCGGTGCACCAGCACGTCGCGCCGTACGGCCTCACCTGGCCGGTCGACTTCGCGTCCAAGGGGTCGAGCCAGGTCGGCGGCAACATCGCGACGAACGCCGGCGGCGTGAAGGTCATCCGCTACGGCCTCACGCGCCAGTGGGTGCTCGGGCTCACCGTCGTGACCGCGAGCGGCGCCGTGCTCGACCTGAACGGCGCGCTCGAGAAGAACAACACCGGGATCGACCTGCGCCAGCTCTTCATCGGCAGCGAGGGCACGCTCGGGATCATCACCGAGGCGACCCTCAAGCTCACGCGGGTGCCCGAGGGGCTCAACGTGTTCCTGTTCGCGGTGCCGGACCTCGCCGGCGTGCTCGCGCTGTTCCGCGAGGCCCGGCTGGGGCCGTTCGTCGTGATGGCCTACGAGTTCTTCACGGAGAAGTGCCAGGCGCGCCTGCGCCGCCACCGCAACGTGCGCGTGCCGCTCTCCGCGCCGTCGGACTACTACGTGCTCATCGAGGTCGAGCGCGGCGAGCCCGAGGCGCTCGAGGCGTGGATCACCTCGCTGTTCGAGCGCGGGCTGGTCACCGACGGCACGCTCGCGCAGCACGGGGCGCAGGCCGCCGAGCTCTGGGCGCTCCGCGAGGGGATCAGCGAGAGCCTGTCGGCGACCGGGCTGCCGCACAAGAACGACGTGTCGCTCCCGATCCAGGAGCTCGAGGGCTTCTGCTCCGAGCTGGAGAGCCTGTTCGAGGCCCGCTATCCAGGGTGGGAGATCGCGCTCTTCGGCCACATCGGCGACGGCAACCTCCACATCAACGTGATGAAGCCCGACAGCCTCACGCGCGAGGAGTTCCTCCGGCGCACCCACGAGGCGGATCACGCGATCTTCACGCTCGTGAAGAAGTACCGCGGCAGCATCTCCGCCGAGCACGGCATCGGCCTGCTCAAGAAGGAGTACCTGCCCTACTCGCGCTCGGCCGAGGAGCTCGCGATCATGCGCTCGATCAAGCGGGTGCTCGATCCGCTGAACCTCATGAACCCCGGCAAGATCATCGACGTCTGAGCGCGCCGCGAGGCCCGCTCGGCCGAAGGCCTCCGGCGTGAGGGGCAGACAAGCTCCGACCCGGACACAAGCCGCCGTCTCTGGCCCTCTCCAGATCCCCTCACCCGCCTGCGAGAACAACCGCTCTCGCGAGCTCAGCGTCGCGCCCGAGCGCCCGCGCGGTCATACTCCCCGCCGAGACGCATGGGACTGCTCGACTGGCTCCGGCGACGGCGTGGTCTTCCGGCATCGACAGATGCGTTGGCGCCTCGCGTGGAATCGCCGGCGCCTCGCGTGGAATCGCCGGCGCCTCGCGCGGAATCGCCGGCGCCTCGCGCGGAATCGCCGGCGCCTCGCGCGGACGGCACCGCGACGGCGGCAGAGGGCTCGACCCGCGCCGAAGCGACGGCGCCCTCCACGCCTTCGCGGAGGCGGTCGTGGCTGGTCCAGGGCTACCGGGTCGACGCCGATCTCGCGCATCAGAGGCTCTGCCTCTCCATTCCGGCCGAGGGAGACAAGGACGAGGACGAGCCCGAGCTCTTCGCCACGCTCCGGGACGCCCCGCTGACGTCGCGGATGGTCTCGGCGGCGCTGCTCGCGCACAAGGCCAAGCAGTTCGACGACGGCCTTGTCGCGGCGGTGGAGCTCGCCGCGCAGCAGGGCGCGGGGCGCCTGCGCGGCAAGGCGTACCTGATCGAGACCTGGCTCGCCGCCCTCCCCCACGGCGCGCCGGCGATCCCGGCCGCGCTGCTGCTCTGCGCGGCGCGCCTCGGCGGGGCGGCCAGGGACGTTCCGCCCGCCCTCGCGGCCGAGGTCGCGCGCGTGCGCGGCGAGCTCCTCGCGGACGAGCGCCGCTCGAAGCCGCTCGGGATCTACACGTGGAGCGAGCCGCTCCGGCGCGTCTTCCAGCAGGACCGGCTGCTCCAGACGCCGCTCGACGACCCCGGCCAGGTCGAGGCGCTCGCCCGCGCCCTGCGCGACGAGGCGGCCGCGCGGACCACGTACGAGGGCGCGCTCGCCCTGGCGTCCCGGCTCACGGGCCCGCCGGACACGCCCGACCTCACGCCCGTGCTCCGCTCGCTCGATCGCGGCCAGGTCGAGGTCGGGCGCGCCCACGCGATCTTCCCGCCGTCGCGCTCCGTCGAGGCCGATCTGGCGAGCAAGCTCTTCGACGGCCGCCCGATCCCGGAGGGGTTCGACCTGATGAGCGAGCTCGTGGCGCGCATCCGCGACGGCCGCGTGGATCTCCGGCCCACCGAGGGCTCCGGCTGGTACGACTACCAGACCTGGTCGCTCGAGCCGCTCGTCGCGCCCGAGCGCGCGCCCGAGGCGGCGCGCGTGTCGCTCGATCGCCGGTACCGCGAGCACCTGCTGGCGCTGTTCAAGGGCGCCCTCGCGCTCGCGCGCGAGACGCACGTCAAGCAGCTCGCGGTGCCCGCGCCGAGCTGCGCCCCGCCGTTCCCGCGCCCCCGGCCGCGCGTCGAGATCGACGTCCTGCCGGAGCTCGCCGCCGAGCCCACGGTCTCGTATTTCCTCCGCCGCTCGCTCGGGTACCGCTTCGTCCGGAAGGCGCTCGAGGGCGCGTTCGGCGCCGACGCGCTGGCGCGCCTCGAGCGCCTCACGCCCGAGGGGCCGGTCGAGCTCCCGCTCTCCGAGGAGCTCGCCCGGATCGAGGGGCTGCTCTTCGGCGCGGCCGCCGCCACGGCGAGCGATCTCGGGATGTCGCTCGACGAGGCCATGGATCCGGCGTTCCGCGCGGCCTGCGCGCTCGTGGGCCTCCTGCCGGACCAGGACGGCGCGCTCGGGTCGGGGCGCGGGCGCGAGCACGACGTCGAGGCGTTCCGGCGCTTCCGCGCGCAGGACGACCCCGACCTCGGGCGGGACGCCCGGATGATGGTGCCCGTCGTTTACGACCGCGAGCGCCGCAAGACGAAGGTCTGGGTCTTCCTGGGGTGGAGCGCGGAGCGCGTGCTGGTGTCCTTTCAGCAGCCGCCGCTCGTGCGGGTCTTCGCGCCGGACGGACGCGAGGCGTCGCCGCCCGAGGTGGAGGTGCGGTATGGCGCGCTCACGCACGACGTGCCGTATCCGGTGGTGGCGGAGCTCTACGTGGATCGGCTGCTCGATCGCGACGAGCTCCGGGCGCTCTGCGATCGTCGCCGCGGCCGGCGCGCGATCGTGGCGGCGCTCCGGGGCGACGGCCCTTCGTGGTAGAACCGCGGCCGTCGCTCGACGGGAGGCGCTCGCCCTCCCGGAGCCTCGAGCGGCCTCCAGCACCGTGCCAGCAACCAGCCGTCCAGCGCGCGATCGGCCCCCGCGGCCGTCCTGAAGAAAGGGGAGACGATGACCCTCGACGAATCCAAGCTATCGCACCGGTTCACCGAACGAAGCGGCGTGCGCCTTCACTACGTCGAGGCGGGCGAGGGGCCGCTGGTCGTGCTCCTCCACGGCTTTCCCGAGCTCTGGTACTCGTGGCGCCACCAGATCCCCGCGCTGGTCGAGGCGGGTTACCGCGTGATCGCGCCGGACATGCGCGGCTACAACCTCTCGGACAAGCCCCGGGGCGTCGGCGCCTACGCGATCGACGAGCTGACCGCGGACGTGGCGGCGCTCATCGAGGCGTCGGGCGCGGAGCGCGCCGCGGCCGTGGTGGGCCACGACTGGGGCGGCGGCGTCGCCTGGACGTTCGCGATGCGGTATCCCGCGCTCCTCGAGCGGCTGGTCATCCTCAACTGCCCTCACCCCCAGAAGCTGCTCGCCGGGTTCCGCACGGCGCGGCAGCTCCGCAAGAGCTGGTACATGTTCTTCTTCCAGCTCCCGAGGGTCCCCGAGCTGATCGCCCAGAGGAGCGGTTACGCGCTGCTCCGCGAGGCGCTGAAGAACGATCCGCAGCGCCCGGGCGCGCTCAGCGACGACGATCTCGCCCGGTACGTCGCGTCGTGGTCGCAGCCGGGCGCGCTCACGGCCACGATCAACTACTACCGCGCGATGCTCCGCCCGGGCAGCCTGCGCGGCCTCTCCAAGCCGACCCGCGTCGACGTCCCCGTGCTGGTGATCTGGGGCGAGCACGATCGCTATCTCGGCGCCGAGCTCGCCGCGCCGGATCCGGAGCTGGTCCCGAACGCGCGAGTCGCCCGCATCCCCGACGCGAGCCACGGCGTGCTGTACGACCGGCCGGAGCGGGTCAATCAGCTCCTGCTCGAGTTCCTGCGGTGAAGCCTGCGCGTCAGCGCGGCGGCCCCGCGCCGACGTCGTGGTCGCGCGCGCGCCAGCCCGAGGAGCGGCGTCAAAGCGGCTTTTCGCCGCCATGGACCCGTTTGACACGGCGGAGCGGCCGATCGAACCTGCCGGGCGATCATGCTCCGCCGCATCCCTGATCGGAATATCTGGCTCATCTACGGCGCTATCTTCCTTCTCGGCCTCGCCTACGGCATCGCCATCTCCCTCACGGCGGTCTTCCTGAACGACCGCGGGTTCACCAAGACCGACATCGGGCTGCTCGCGTCGTGCTTCGCGCTCGGCATCGTCCTGCTCTCGCTGCCGATGGACGCGCTCATCCGCCGGTTCTCGGCCAAGACCACGCTGGTGCTCTCGCTGGCCGGGTACGCGGCCGCCATCGGCGCCTTCCCGCTCCTGCCGGGCTTCGCCGCGATCGCCGCGGTGCGCTTCCTCGACGGCGCTTGCTCGGTCGGCATCTGGGTGAGCTGCGAGACGATCCTGCTGGCCCGCTCGGACAGGGACAACAAGGCGTTCATCACGAGCATCTACGCGATCTCGATGGCGCTCGGCTACGTCCTCGGCCCGCTCTGCGCGCCGACCATCCTCGCGCTCTCCTCGATGCGCGCGGCGTTCCTCCTCTCCTGCGTCATCTCGCTGATCGCGGCGGTCCTCGTGCTCGCGCGCCTCGACCGCGATCTACCGGGCATCTCCGAGGCGCACGGGGAGCCCGACGCGACGGCCGGCGCGGAGCCCGCGGCGTCCTCCGCGTCGATCTTGTGGCGCATCAAGACCGCGTGCTTCGCGACCTTCGCCTACGGCTATTTCCAGGCCTCGGTCGTGCTGTTCCTCCCGCTCTACCTGATGGCGTCGAAGGGGGTGACGCGCGATCAGACGATCCAGATCCCCGCCTACTTCGCGGCCGGTATGCTCGCCTTCACCAACGTCTTCGGCCGCCTCGGCGACCGCCGCGGCCACCTGTTCCTCATGCGCGTGCTCGGCGCGATCGGCACGCTGATGATCCTCGGCTTCGTGTACCTCGATCGGTACGACGTGATGTGCGCGGCGGTGCTCGTCGCCGGGGCGACGCTCGCGTCGATCTCGCCGCTCAGCCTCGCGCTCCAGGGCGTCGTCACCGCGCCGCGCGACTACAGCCGCGCGAACTCGATCTACAACGTCTTCTACGCCGCCGGGATGCTCCTCGGCCCCCCGGCGTCGAGCGCCATCTACGAGGCCTCGGGCGGCGTCGCGATGCTCTACCACCTCGCGGCGCTGTGGGCCGCGTTCGTCGTCTTCGCCTTCGTCTTCGCAGGGGACGATCCGGCGTCGCGGCGCGCGCGGGGCCGGGTCGAGGCCCCGGCCTGAGGGGGATCGCCCTCCCGACCCCCCATCGACGCAGCGGCAGGCCGCCGGGGGGACGCTTCGACGCGGGTGCCCCAGCGCTCCGCGCTCGCCCCGTCGACGTCGCCGTGGGCGCGGGCGGCCGGGCAGCCCGCGGCGGCGCCCCGCCGCCGCTCCTCAGTAGAGAACGCGCGTCCGGATGCTGGTCTCCAGCGCCCCGATCCGCCGGCTCACCTCGGCCGACACGTCCTGCGACAGGTCCATGATGAGGTACCCGATGTTCGCGTCCGTCGACAGCACCTGGCTGTCGATGTTGGCGTTCACGTCCGACACGATCCGGTTCACGTCGCGGAGCACGCCCGGCACGTTGCGGTGGACGTTGAGGACGCGGTGCGTGGCCTTGAGCGGCGGCAGCTCCACGTTCGGGAAGTTCACCGCGCCCGTCGTCGCCCCCGTGGTCACGAGCTGCGTCAGCGCGCGCGACACCTCGCGGCCGATGGCCTCCTGCGCCTCCTCGGTCGAGCCGCCGATGTGCGGCGTCAGGATCACGTTCGGCAGCCGCTGCAGCTCCGTGTGGAAGCCGTCCGAGTTCGACTCCGGCTCCTCCGGGTAGACGTCGATCGCCGCGCCCGCCAGGTGCCCGCTCTTCAGCGCCTCGGCCAGCGCCGGGATCACCACGACCGAGCCGCGGCTCGCGTTGAGCAGGTACGAGCCCTTGCGCATGTGCGCGAGCTCGGCCGCGCCGATCATGTTGTGGGTCTCCGGCGTGGCCGGCACGTGGAGCGACACGTAATCCGCCTCCGCGAGCAGCGCCTCCAGCGTCGGCAGCGCGCGGTTGTTCCCCATCGGGAGCTTCTGGGCGATGTCGTAGTAGACGACCCGCATCCCCATCGCCTCGGCGAGCACGCCGAGCTGCTGGCCGATGTGGCCGTAGCCGATGAGGCCGATCGTCTTGCCGCGGACCTCATAGCAGGCCTTCGAGACCTTCTTCCACGTGCCGGCGTGCACCTCGCGCGACCGGTCGCCGAGCTGCCGGGCGAGCATGACGCACTCGGCGATGATCAGCTCGGCCACGCTGCGCGTGTTGCTGAACGGCGCGTTGAACACCGGCACCCCGCGGCGGTTCGCCGCGTCGAGGTCGACCTGGTTCGTGCCGATGCAGAAGCAGCCGATGGAGAGCAGCTTGGGGGCCTTCTCCAGGACGCGCGCGGTGACGTGCGTCTTGCTCCGGATGCCGAGCATGTCCACGCCCTCGAGCGCGGCGATGAGCTCGTCCTCCTTCAGCGCGGAGCTACGCGTCTCGATCTCGAACGACCGCGATCGAAAGAGCTCGTGCGCGCTCTGGTGGATGTTCTCGAGCAGGAGCACCTTGACGGGCTCCTTCGCGGCCGGGGGGGTGGTCTGAAGTTTCGTTGAAGTTGGCGTCATGGGCTTCATCCGTCAGGGCCACCTCTACCGCAACTTGGCCGGTTTGCATCTCGGATCCGATCCCCTCCTCCGCCGACGCGGAGGGACGTCCGCCCGCGCATCCGTTGCGCGCGGCAGACCGCCGCACCTCCCGGCGGCGCGCGCCGCAGGGGAGACGCCTCGCCGCGGTCAGGCTAGATTGCGCCGCATGCGCCACCGCAGACACGCTCGACTCCCCGCCTTCCTCGCCGTCGCCGCGCTCGCCGCCGCCCCTGGATGCAAGGGGAAGCCCAGCCCCGGCGGCCCGTCGCAGAGCGCCACGACGGCCCCCGACGCGCCCGCCGCGCCGGCGACCTCGACGACGCTCCAGACGATGCCGCCGCCCGTGCCGCCGCCGTCGAAGAACGCGCTCATCGAGGACGAACGCAACACGATCTCCGTGTTCCGCGAGGTCGCGCCCGCGACGGTGTTCGTGACGCAGCGCCGCCTCGTCGTGGACCGCTTCTGGGGCACCGCGGTCGAGGTGCCCGCCGGCTCGGGCACGGGCTTCGTCTGGGACGCGGACGGGCACATCGTCACGAACTTCCACGTCGTGGACAACGCGCAGTCGCTCGTCGTCCAGCTCCAGGGGGAAAAGACGTTCCCGGCGAAGCTCGTCGGCGTCGAGCCGCGCAAGGACATCGCCGTGCTCAAGATCGACGCGCCCAAGGAGATGCTCAAGCCGATCCAAGTCGCGCCCCTGCGCGAGCCGCTCGAGGTCGGGCAGAAGGCGATCGCCATCGGCAACCCGTTCGGCCTCGATCACACCCTGACGACCGGCATCATCAGCGCGCTCGGGCGCCAGGTCGAGGGCGCGGGGGGCGTGACCATCCGCGACATGATCCAGACGGACGCCGCCATCAACCCCGGCAACTCCGGCGGCCCGCTGCTCGACTCGAGCGGGCACCTCATCGGGATGAACACGATGATCTTCTCGAAGAGCGGCACCTCGGCCGGCATCGGCTTCGCCGTGCCCTCGACGACGATCGCGCGGGTGGTCCCGCAGATCATCAAGACCGGCAAGGCCGAGACGGTCGGCCTCGGCATCCAGCTCGACCCGGCCCACCGCCTGGAGCGGCGCAACGGCATCCGCGGCGTCATCGTGATGGGCGTCGTCCCCGGCGGCCCCGCCGAGAAGGCGGGCCTGCGCGGCCTCTCCGAGGGCGACCGCGGGCTCACGCTCGGCGACGTGATCGTCGGGATCGACGGCGCGCCGGTCGACGACTACGACGCCCTCTACAACGCCCTCGACGGCAAGAAGCCGGGCGAGAAGGTGAAGGTCGACCTGCTCCGCGGCGGCCAGAAGACCACCGTCGAGGTCCAGGTCGAGCTCCTCAGCTGAGCGGCCGCCGGGGCCCGCGAGCGGGCCCCGGCGGGGCGACGCGCGCTCAGGCGACGATCGGATCGACGAGCCCGCCCTCGAGGCTCTCGTCGCCGAAATCGTCGAGCGGGCCGCCCTGGCCGTTCTTGCAGCCGACGGCCGCGCCGATCGTGTTGAGCAGCTTGTTGTTCGTGACCTTGATGTCGACGAACTGGCCGGTCTTCAGGTAGCCCGCGGCGCCGCCGGCGAGGATGTACGGGACCTTCCGGTAGGAGTGGTATTTGTCGGCGTTGTCGTTGAGCCACACGGCCACGCCGTGGTCGAGGAGCGTCCCCGAGCCGAGCTTGTAGGACGCGAGCCGGTCGAGCAGGTGCTTGAAGAGCCGCGCGTGGATCCGGTCGATCTGGTGGTGCAGCTCCTGCGCGCCCTCGATCGGCGGGCCCTCGGAGCCGTCGCTGTCGATGCGGTGGGAGATCTTGTGGTAGCTCTTCTGCCGGACGCCGTGGATCGTGTACTCGGTCCCGTCGTTGCCGTCGCCCACCTGGAGCGTCGCCGCGCGCGTCACGCCGCACGCCATCGCGAGCGCGATGATGTCCATCTGCATGCGGGCGACCGCCTCCACGTTCTCGGATCGGCCGACGTTCGGCGAGATCGCCTCCATCGCGGCGACCTGCTCCGGCGGGAGCTCGCAGGCGAGCGAGGCCTCGAGGTCGCGGATGCTGTCGAAGTGGAGCTCCAGCCGCTCGCGATCCGTCTTGCTGAGGTCCTTCCGGCCCATGAGCGCCAGCATCTCGCTGCGCACGAGGTCGTTCACGCTGGCGCGCCGCTCGGCCAGCGCCTGCTGGGCCCCGGCGTCCACGTCGGCGAGCCCGAAGAGCTTCTTGTACGCGTTGAACGGGTTGCGCTCGGCGGCGCGCAGCTGCTTCGGCCCGCGGTACGAGAGCACCTCGTTGATGTAGCCGGCCATCCTGCCGGCGTAGAGCGTCAGCGGCTCGACGCCCTGCGGGTTGAGCTCGGTCGCGATGCGGTTGTCGATCGACTCGCCCATCGCGAGCGACTCGTTGCCCGACGGATCCTCCGACACGCGCGCGGCGGTCAGGCACTGGTTGCCGCCGCCGGAGTGGCCGCACCCGTTGCCCTGGAACGCGAAATTCACGCCGCGCACCAGGATGAGCTGGCTCGCATAGTCCTTGAGCTCGCTGACCGCCCGGTCGCTGTCCCGCTCCATCGACGCTGCGGACAGCGGGCCCGTCTCGCTCGGCCAGAACATCTCGGGCTCGTCGTTCGTCGCCTGCGCCACGCCGTTCGCCTGGCGCATGAAGATCGCGAAGGGCGGCACGTCGCCCGTGCCGGCCGCGGCGCGCCGGGGCGCGAACGTCTCCAGGAACGGGAGCGCGACCGTGACGCCAAACAGGCCTCGAAGCACACGTCGTCGGGTGATCATTGCGCCTCCGCGGGGACTCGAGCGAGGAACGAGGTGGACGAGACGAGCTGGAGAATGAGCTCCTTGGTCGAGGCGCCGCCGCGCGACGCCTCGCCGAGCTCCTTGATGGCCTGCCGGTCCTTCGCGCCCGTGTTGCGGCCCTGCGCGAACTCGATCCAGCGCCGCGCGTAGCACGCGTGGGCCTCCTCGCTCTCGGCGAGGACCCGGCTGAACTCGATCGCGTCCGCGTAGCTCTTCAGCGCGCCGCCGAACCGGTAGGCGTCCGCGGCGTTGACCGGCACGCCGTTGTCGGTCGTGCGGTACTTGCCGATCGCGTCGTAATGCTCGAAGGCGAACCCGGCCGGGTTGATCCAGGTCCCGTGGCACGCCTCGCCGCACGTGCCCTTGCCCGTGTGCGCCTCGACGCGCTCGCGGTTGGTGGCCTGCTCGCCCGGCGGCAGCCCCGTCGCGTTGTCGGGCGGCGGCGGCAGCGTGGCGCAGAGGATCCTGAGGTTCACGAAGACGCCGCGGTGGATCGAGTCCGGCTGCCGCGCCGTCGCCTTCGACGCGAGGAAGCCGAGGCGCGTGAGCAGCCCCGAGCGCTCCGCCCCGGCGAGCTCCACCTGCTCGAATTTGTCCGAGAACTCCCCCTCGATGCCGTAGACCGCCGCGAGGTGATCGTTCACGAACGCCGTGCGCGAGGTGAGCAGGTCGGTGAGCCCCCCCTCCTCGTCGAAGACGATGTGCTCCACGAACAGCTCCGCCTCGCGCTGCATGTCGTCCCCCATCTCGGGGACGAACTCGGGGTAGAGCGCCTGGTCCTTGTTGAGGTCGTGGTACTGCTCGTAATCGTAGAGCTGCCGGTGGAACGCGCCGATGACCTCGCGGGCGCGCGGGTCGTCGAGCATGCGCTCGGCGTAGGCGCGGACGGCCTCGGGGGTCGAGAGCTCACCCGCCTTCGCCGCCGCGAGGAGCTCGTCGGAGGGCATCGTGTTCCAGAAGAGGTACGAGAGCCTCGTCGCGATCTCGTGCCCGCTCAGCGGGATGAGCCCGTCCTTCGCCGGCCCGGCGCCGAGCTCGACCCGGTAGACGAAATGGGGTGACTGCAGGAACGCCTCGAGCGACGCGCGCGCGCCGGCGGCGAACGGGTCCTCGCCCTCGAAGAGCTCCTTGCCCCGGTGGAACAGCGCGAGGTACGTGTCCCGCTCGCCGTCCGTGAGCGGTCGCCGGAACGCCCGCTCGCCGAACCGCTCGACGAACGCCTGCGCCCGCGCCTCCGGCTCGTCCGGCAGGTCCGCGGGCGCGATCCGGGCGAGCTTGTCCGGGTCAGCGGTCACCATCGCCGCGAGCTCCTCGGCGGCGCGCTGGTAGTCGCTCCAGAGCCCCGGGGTGACGAGGAGCGCGGCCTCGTTGTTGTCGAACACGCCGCCGAGCGGATCGGTCGTGAACGACGCCGAGAGGCCGGGCCGCTCGTCGAGGCGCAGGAGATCGCGCGCCGTGTTCTCCCACTGCGCGTGGCTGAGCCGCGGGAACATGCTGCGCTCGGCGACCTCGGCCGACGCCGCTCCGCCCTCGGGCTCACCGCCCGGCGAGCCGCCCGGTGAGCCGCCCGGTGAGGCGCCGTCGCCCTCGGCCCCATCGCCCACGAGGCCCGTACATCCCGCGAAGACGAGCGCCGCGGCGCAGAGCCCCGCGCCGAGCGCCCGCCGCCATCGCGGCGAGCCGTTCATCGAACAAGACGGTGCTGTCATCGCCCTCTCCTGATTAAGAGCTCTCGTGACTAAGCAGCTCATCCAGCATAGCTATCGATTCAACTACCATCAATGAGAAACCGTCCTGCTCGCCTGAAATCGCGTCAGGTTCGTCAGTTTCGCCAGTTTCGTTTGGAGCTCAAAGTACGCGTCGCGACAAGCCGACGGCGGACAAATCGCACATCACCGGAACTCCCATGCTCGCGACGGGCGAAATCGCGGGAGATCGCGAGATCTCGATGAGCGCGGCGTGGCCCCAGGCGACCAGGTGCGGGACGATCCGCCGCTCTGGGTGCGGGGGGCCTCATGTAGGTTCTCTGTTGCTCCCGCGGAGACGATTCAGCAGGCTGACGCTCATGCGCACCTACCGCACCCGGCTCGCCTCCACCTGGTCAGCGCTCGCGCTCGCGTCGCTCGCGGCCGTCGCTGCCTGCGAGCGGCGGGCGACGCCGCCCTCGGGGGGCGCCCCGGCGGGCCCCGCGAAGGAGGCGCCGCCCGCCGCGCCGGCCGCGAGCGCGCCGGCCGCCGCGGCGCCCGCCGAGGTCGAGTTCCTCGAGGAGATCACCGGCGGCGCGGACAAGAGCGAGGCGCTCCCCCTGATCGTCGCCATTCACGGGCTCGGCGACAGGCCCGAGTCGTTCGCGGGGCTCCTGTCGGGCGCCGACGTCAAGGCGCGCCTCGTCGTGCCGCGCGGGCTCGCGCCGTACGGCGACGGCTACTCGTGGTTTCCGCTCCAGCAGGCGCTCGCGAGCGACGCGGTGGGACAGGGCATCTTGCGCGCGGCCGCCGCGCTCGCGGCGACGATCGAGCGGATCTCCGCCGAGCGGCCGACGCGGGGCAAGGCCATCGTGACCGGCTTTTCCCAGGGCGGAGCGCTCACGTTCGCGCTCGCCCTGCACCACCCGCGCGTGGTCGGCGCCGCCTTCCCCGTGAGCGGCTGGGTCCCCCCCGCCGTGCTGTCCGGCGCGAGCGCGGCGGATCCGGCGGCCCCGGCGCTCGTCGCGCTGCACGGCGACGCCGATCGGCGCGTTCCGCTCGACCCGACGCGCGACGCGCTCGCCGCGCTCGCCGGGCGCGGCGTCAAGGCGAGGCTGGAGAGGTACCCGGGCGTCGGCCACACGGTGAGCGGCGACATGCGGCGCGACCTCCTGCAGCTCATCCGCGGCGCCGCCGCGGAGATGCGGTGACGGCCGCCCGACGCGCCCCTCGTCTTGCGCCGCGGCGAGGAGATCTGCCGGATCGGCCGCCGCACTCCGACCGAGACCGGCAATTGCGATCTCGACATGGATGAGCTCTCACCCGCGGATCGGGCGCAGAAGCGTCGATAGGGGAGGCTCGAGCGAGAAAGCAGGGGTGCGGCGCCGCGGCGCGGGACGCGCGGCGTCCATCTACACGGCGCGCCGCGCGTGCCCTATGTCGCAGCTTCGAATGGAACCGGCCCCTCCCCATCGCTTCGAGAGGTGGCTCTGCCACCCTCGCTTCTTCGGCGCCGTCTTGCTCCTCGCGCTCGCCCTGGCGGCGTTCACGGTGATCGTCGGCTTCTACAGCGATGACTACATCCTGCTGTGCTATCTCGCCGAGCTGATCCCCGGCTCGCCCCCCTGGTACGATCTCTACAACTTCATCAGCGGCGACCCGCAAAAGACCCAGGCGAGCATCGCCCTCACCGCGATCCCGTGGTGGACCGATCCCGAGCTCCGGCTCCACCTCGTCCGGCCCCTGACGAGCGCGCTGATCACCCTCGAGCGCGCCGTCTTCGGCCACGCCCCGCTCGGGTACCACCTCGTCTCCATCGCGCTGTACATCGCGGTGGTCGCGGCCGCCGGCAGGCTCTTTCTGCGGGTGCTCCCGCGCGCGACCGCGGCGCTCGCGCTGCTGATCTTCGCGGTGAGCGCGAGCCACATGCAGCCGGCCGGCTGGATCTCGTGCCAGCACTTCCTGCTCACGGCCCTCCCGGTGGTGCTCGGGCTCCTCGCCTACCTCCGCTACCGCGACGAGGGTTGGCAGCCCGGGCGGTACCTGGGCCCGCTCGGGCTCGGGATCGGGCTCCTCGGCGGCGAGGCGGCCCTCGGCGGGGCGGCGTACTGGGTCGCCTACCAGCTCGCCGGCCCCGTGCCGCCGGGCCGCGCGGCCGGCGTTCGCGCCCGGGCGACCGCGGCGCTCCCGGTGCTCGGCCTCCTCGTGTACTTCGCCGCCTACAAGGCGGTGGGCGGCGGCGCCGCGCACACCGGCGGTTACGTCGACCCGCTCTCCAGCCCGCTCCAGTTCGCCGCCAGGGCGGCGGAGCGCCTGCCCATCCTGCTCAGCAACGCCCTCCTGACCGTGCCCTCCGAGCTCTCCGGCGCGCTCCCCGTGGGCCCCTTCATCGCCGCCGGCCTCGCGGCGACCGCCGGCCTCGCGCTGCTCTACCGCGCTTGCCTGCCCGCGATCCCCGAGCGCGAGCGCGCCGCCCTGCGCTGGCTCGTCCCCGGGGCGCTCCTCACGCTCCTCACGACCGTCGGCGGCTTCCCGGGGTCGCGCGTCCTGATGCTGCCGAACCTCGGGATCGCGCCGCTCCTCGCCGTCCTCATCCTGCGCGGGCTCCGCCCGGCCTCGTCGCCCGGGCGCGCGCCGTGGGCCCGCCGCGCCGGCGCGGGCTTCTTCGCCGTCGTGCACGTCGCGCTCGCGCCGCCGATGTTCCTCCTCGCCACCCTGTCGAACACGGACGCCGCGCGGAAGCTCGAGCAGGTCGCCCGCACCGCCGAGATCGGGGCGCCGCCCCGCAAGCGGGTCTTCCTCGCCGCCTCCTCGGATCCGATGGCGTCCATCTATCCTCAAGCGGTCCTCGCCCTGGAGTCGCCCGAGGCGTTCTCGTGCTGGTCGATGCTCTCGACGGCCAAGGCGCCGCACCGCCTCACGCGCACCGGCCCGTCCTCGTTCACCCTCGCGCCCCTCGGCCGCACGATGCTGGTCGGGGCGTTCGAGACCCTCTACCGCGCGCCGTCGGCGCCGCTCCCGCCCGGCTACGAGGTCCGCCAGTGCGGCGCCACGATCCGGGTCGCGGAGGTCGAGGACGGGAGGCCCTCGCGGATCGAGGTCGATCTGGGCGCACCGCTCGAGGATCCTGGGCTCGTGCTCCTCGCGTGGCGCGACGGGGGGCTCCGCCGCGTCGCGCTGCCCGCGATCGGCGAGGCGGTGGAGCTGCCGTGGTCGCCGGGGCCGATCGGGTTCTTCTGAGCGGGGCGCGCGTCCGCGATCTGCGCAGCCGGCGGGCGCGTAGCACCCCG
Source organism: Sorangium sp. So ce385 (assembly GCF_051474135.1). Lineage (NCBI taxonomy): Bacteria > Pseudomonadati > Myxococcota > Polyangiales > Polyangiaceae > Sorangium > Sorangium sp. So ce385. Next base: position 6,942,416 of record NZ_CP150337.1, read on the forward strand.
CCGCGCCCAGCAGGGCGCAGGCGACGCAGGAGGAGAGAGACGACGGCCGCTGCTCGCTCGCGGTCCAGCGCCCCTCCTCCGTCGGTCGCCATCGACTACCTATTCCTCCCGTGGATTTCGAGTTCGACGATGGGGAATATCGATGATGAACGTCGTGGCGGGCCGTGCGCTCGTCGGAGGTCCCGGTGCGCCCTGGCGCGTGGTTTCCGGCGCATCGGCATCCAGCTTCAGCGCCTCGCCCTCGCCGCTCCCCTGCGGGGACGGCGCTGCAGGCGGTGCTCCGGCAGATTGCGCCGGAAGCAGGTCGTGGGAGGTCGCGTCCGATTGGAACGCGTCAAACACGTCAGTCATGCTATGGATGACGGCGATTGAGGCAGCGACGAGCACCGCGAGCACCGGCATAGCGCCTATGTACCAGAGCCAACGGCGGGAATTTCCTTTCTGGACGTGTGGAGGAGGATCGACGATCGTCACGCTTGGACTGGCGCGCCAACCGATCTCCTGGGAGGTCGCTTGGCTCAAGGGTGCACCGCTGTTGAGCTGACGGACGGACATGCAACGATGCAGCGCCTCGCAAAAGGCGCGCGCGTCAGAGTGCCGATTTTCCTTGGTCCAATCGGTTGCCCGCTGCAGCACCGACTTCACCCCATCGCTCACCGGGAGCCCTCGGATGACTTGATTGGCGTCACGCCAGACCAGATGAGGAAGATCGCCGCCGTACAGGCAGAATATGGCAGTCATGGCCAGCCCGTAAACGTCGGCTCTCGCATCGGCGTCTTGTGGATGCTCGAGGAGCTCCGGCGCCGCGTAGAGGAAGGTGCCGAGCGCGCCTGTCCGCGTGCCCCCGGTCGTATGCGCGCCGTTCACCAGATCGAAATCAGTGAGCTTTGGCTCACCGGAAGCGTCGATGAGTATATTGGCGGGCTTCACATCACGATGAACCATCCCTCTGGCGTGAGCTTCCGCCAGAGCATCGCCGACCTTGAAGACGATCGGAAATATATCGTCAAATCGAACGCGCCGCTCGATCACGGCTCGTCGTAAGTCGCCGTTCGTCACGAGCTCCATTACGTAATATTGATACCCATCGTCCTCTCCGTGCGGCTCCAAGACGCGCACCACCGCGGCGTGCTGGAGCGCGGCCATCTCGCGAGCTCCGCGAAAGAGCCGTTCGCGCCGGATGGCATCGCCCGCGAGGTCCGAATGGAGAACTTTGACTGCGACATGAGTGGCCGTGTTCCGATCGAGCGCCTCCCATACCACAGCGAATCCTCCGCGCCCCACGCGATTGAGCAGGAGGTACCGGCCGTCTCCAAGAGAGTCTCCCGCTTTGAGTTGCCCCCCTCGCCTGAGCTGGCGGCGAAGGTCGAGGATTTCGCGTTCCACCTCAGCGGTGCTGGCCCCGACCGACGCTAGCTCCGCCTTGCGGATGCGGGCTATCTGCAGTTTGTGGCTGATGGTTCGAGTTTCGTCATCCGGGTACATCGGCGTACGCTTCCTCGCGTATGCCGGCGCAGATGCATGCTCGTGGGCTCCGCTGATGAGGAGCCGCACTTCCCGTGCTATATCCGCAAGATCGGCCGTGATCTGATGCTCCGTTCCCTCGGAGAGACAGCGGCGCTGCCGCGGGCGCAGCTCGAGTCCACGAAGCCATGCGACGCTCTGCCAGTCGCACGGTGTGGCGAGGATCGGTATGATGGTCAGGCCGAAATGTGCACGCCTCCGCAGGAGGTGCGGCACGACGTCCGTTTGAAGGAATTCGGACGCGAGGAAGTTCGCGGTCACGATGAGAATCGCGACGCTCGCGGCGTCCATCGCGCCGCGGAGCGCGGCGTCCCGCGCCTCTCCGCCGTTGATCCTGCGCTCGTCCCAGGGGTCGAGCAGTCCTTGCAGGGCATGGACGTCCAGCTGCACGATCAGCCGATCCCGCCATGCACCGTCTCGCGGATCGGAGCTGATCAGGACCCTCGGCTTGGATCGTTCCATTCGCAAATTCTCGCACAGGAGGGGGGACGGCTGTCCAGTCAGGCGAATGGCGCCGCTCGGGCTAGGTTGCGCCGCCATCCGAAGCGGGCTGAGCCTCCGGCGAGGTACGCCGGCGCTACGCCTGGCCGCCGGCCGCGCTGCGCGCCGCGAACGTCCGCGGCAGACCCTGAGTGACATCCGGCGATCCATGAGCGGCACCGAGCAGCAAGGGGCGCTGGCCTGGCGGACGGCGACGCGCGAGGTTGCAGCGTGCTGCGCGCGGGGTACTTGCGGCGAGGCGGGGCCGGAGGACCTCGAGCGCGGCGGGGCGGCCGGTCCCGAGCTGCGTGGCGAGGTAGACCACGGCGAAGCCGCCGTGGCTCCGCGCCTCTTCGACAAGGAACTCGCCGGCGAGGGTGCCGGGCGCGAGGTCGTCGGCGGCGCCCGGCGCCTCGTCGGCGGCGGTGCCGGTGGGGTCGTAGGGGCTCGTGGTCGCCGCCAGGGTGGAGGAGATCGCCTGAGCGCGCGGAGAAACGCAAGCCTGCTGTTCCGCCGTGACGCCGCGAGGTCGCTCTCCACGGCACGATAGCGGGATCACGGACGCTTGACGTGGACACAGCCCCGGCATCTCATGAGGCTCTATGCTCAGCCAACGAGTCTCTCTGGAGCGATGGGCGTGCTGCATTGCCGGCACGCTGGCGATGACCGTGGGGTGCGGGGGCAGCGGAGCGCCCCGCGGACCCGAGCCTGTCGGGGCGGCGGCCGAGGCGCTCACGGGCCATGCGCCCGATCTCGTGATCGCGGGCGTGAGCGGGCCTGCGAGCGCTGTTCCACTCAGCTATTTCACGACCGCCGTGACCGTGTGCAACCAGGGCAGCTCGGCGAGCGGCGGCGCGGACGTCGAGGTGAGCCTGTCGGAAGACGACCTGATCACGCCGTGGGACGCTTTCTCCGGCCACGCTCCGCTGGGGAGCCTCGGCCCGGGGCAATGCGCGGTGGTCGACGTCCCGACCGTCGCGACCGTGCCCGACGGCGCCTACACGCTCGGCGCCGTGGTGGACCCGCTCGACGACGTGATCGAGCTCCTGGAGACCAACAACGCGGCTGCGGGAGGCAGCATCGGCATCGGCGACGGTCCGGATCTCATCGTCTCGACCGTGAGCGGCCCGCCGAGCGCCTTGCCCGGCGGCGGCTTCGACGTGGAGGTCACGGTGTGCAACCAGGGCACGATGTCGAGCCCGACCCCGACCGTGGAGGTGCTGCTCTCGCCGGACGCCGCGATCGATCCATCCGATCAGCCCATCGGCGGCGCGACGGTTCCGTGGTTGGACCCTGGCCAGTGCGGCTCGGTGACCGTGCCTGTCAGCGCGGGTGTCGCCGAAGGCGTCCATCACCTCGGCGCGGTGGCGCGCGAGAACGGGTGGAACGAGGAGCTCGACGCGTCCAACAACACGCGGGCCGGCGGGCTGCTCGGCGTCGGCCACCAGGCGGATCTCGTCGTCTCCGCGGTGATCGGGCCGCCGAGCCTCGTCGTCGGCGGCGGCCTCGACGCGTCGATCACCGTCTGCAACCAGGGGACGCAGCCGAGCGGTGGCGCCGCGATCGATCTCCTGCTCTCGCCCGACGGGGAGATCACCCCCGCCGATTTCTGGATCGGCGGGGGATATGTGCCCTCCCTGAGCCCAGGACAATGCGCTTCCGCGACGATCGCCGCCGACGCCTACGTGCCCGAGGGCACGTACACGCTGGGCGCCATCGTGGATCCCGACAGCTGGGTCCCCGAGCTCATCGAGGCGAACAACGCCTCTGCGGGCGGTGAGATCGGCGTCGGCGACCAGCCGGACCTCATCGTGTCGGCCGTGAGCGCGCCGCCGAGCGCGACGCCCTTCGCCATCTTCGACGCCTCGGTCACCGTCTGCAACCAGGGCACGCAGCCGAGCCAGGGCACCCACGTGGCGCTGCGCCTCTCCTCGGACGCGATCGTCGCGGCGACCGACTTCCCGGCCGGCGGCGGCCCGGCGCCGCACCTGGACCCAGGGCAGTGCGCCACCGTGACCTTCCCGGCGAGCGCTGACGTACCGCACGGGGCCTACCACCTCGGCGCGATCGCCGATGCGGGCGACGCGGTCGTCGAGCTCATCGAGGGCAACAACGCCGCGGCTCTCGCCGTCATCGGCGTCGGCCATCGGCCGGATCTCATCGTCTCGGCGGTGAGCGCTCCGCCGAGCGCCCTGCCGGGCAGCGGCTTCGATGCGACGGTGACCGTATGCAACCAGGGCACCACGCGGCCGGGCCACGGCGCCCATGTGGCGCTGCGCTGGTCTCGCGACAGCGCGATCACGTGGACCGACACACCGGCCGGCGGCGGTCCGGCGCCTCCCCTGGATCCTGGCCAGTGCGCCGACGTGAGCCTCCCTGTGACGGTCGACGTGCCTGACGGCGTCCATCACCTCGGCGCGATCGTCGATGCGCACAATGGGCAAGAGGAGCTGAACGAGGCCAACAACGCCGCATCGAGCGCGCCCCTCGGCGTCGGCCATCGGCCGGACCTCATCGTCTCCGCCGTGAGCGGGCCGCCGAGCCTCCTCCCCGGCAGCGCGTTCAGCGCCTCCGTCACCGTCTGCAACCAGGGCACGACCCCGAGCCATGGCAGCAGCGTCGACGTGGTCCTGTCGGCCGATCCGGCGATCACGCCGCTCGACGCGCTCGCGGGGAGCGGCCCCATAGGCGACCTGAGCCCTGGACAGTGCGCCACCGTGGCCGTGCCCGCGAACGCCTATGTGCCCGACGGCGCCTATCACCTCGGCGCGATCGTCGACCCGGTGGGCTCGCTCGCCGAGCTCATCGAGACGAACAACGCCGCTTCAGGCAGCGTCATCGGCGCCGGCAACCGACCGGATCTCATCGTCTCCGACGTGAGCGGCCCGCCGAGCCTCCTCCCCGGCGGCAGCTTCGACGCCGAGGTCACCGTCTGCAACCAGGGCACGCAGCCGAGCTACGGCGCCCACGTGGAGCTGCGCCTCTCCGCGGACGCGACCGTCACGGCGGCCGATGTCCCCGCCGGCGGCGGTCCGGTGCCGTACCTGGATCCGGGCCAGTGCGCCATCGTGACGATCCCGGCGAGCGCCTACGCGCCCGACGGCGCCTACCACCTCGGCGCAATCGTCGACCCGCACGCCTGGATTTCCGAGCTCATCGAGAGCAACAACGCCGGAGCAGGCGCCCTGATCGGCGTCGGCTCCTGGCCCGACCTCATCGTCTCGGCGGTGAGCGGCCCGCCGAGCGCCCTGCCGGGCAGCACCTTCGACGCCTCGGTCACCGTCTGCAACCAGGGCACGACCCCGGGCCAGGCCATGGTGGAGCTGCGCGTGTCCGCCGATTCCACGATCACCGCGGACGATGCTCTCGCGGGCAGCGCCCCGACGCCGTACCTGGATCCTGGCCAGTGCGCCGCCATCGCGATCCCCGCGAGCGTCTATGGCCCTGACGGGGTCTATCACCTCGGCGCGATCGTCGATCCGCACGGCTGGCAGCCGGAGCTCATCGAGACGAACAACGCCGCTTCAGGCAGCGTCATCGGAGCCGGCAACCAGCCGGATCTCATCGTCTCCGCCGTGAGCGGCCCCCCCAGCGCCCTCCCCGGCGGCAGCTTCGACGCCGAGGTCACCGTCTGCAACCAGGGCACCCAGCCGAGCTACGGCGCCCACGTGGAGCTGCGCCTCTCCGCGGACGCGACCGTCACGGCGGGCGACTTCCTCGCCGGCGGCGGTCCGGTGCCGTACCTGGAGCCGGGCCAGTGCGCCATCGTGACAATCCCGGCGAGCGCCTACGCGCCCGACGGCGCCTACCACCTCGGCGCGATCGTCGACCCGCACGCCTGGATTTCCGAGCTCATCGAGAGCAACAACGCCGGAGCAGGCGCCCTGATCGGCGTCGGCTCCTGGCCCGACCTCATCGTCTCGGCGGTGAGCGGCCCGCCGAGCGCCCTGCCGGGCAGCACCTTCGACGCCTCGGTCACCGTCTGCAACCAGGGCACGACCCCGGGCCACGGCCTGGTGGAGCTGCGCGTGTCCGCCGATTCCACGATCACCGCGGACGATGCTCTCGCGGGCGGCGCCCCGACGCCCTACCTGGATCCTGGCCAGTGCGCCGCCATCGCGATCCCCGCGAGCGTCTATGGCCCCGACGGGGCCTATCACCTCGGCGCGATCGTCGATCCCCACGGCTGGCAGCCGGAGCTGAACGAGACCAACAACGCCGCTTCAGGCAGCGTCATCGGCGCCGGCAACCAGCCGGACCTCATCGTCTCCGCCGTGAGCGGCCCTCCCAGCGCCCTCCCGGGCGGCAGCTTCGGCGCCGAGGTCACCGTCTGCAACCAGGGCACGCAGCCGAGCTACGGCGCCGACGTCGAGCTGCGCCTCTCCGCGGACGCGACCGTCACGGCGGCCGACGTCCCCGCCGGCGGCGGTCCGGTGCCGTACCTCGGGCCGGGCCAGTGCGCCACCGCGACCTTCCCGGCGAGCGTCTACGCGCCCGAGGGCGCCTACCACCTCGGCGCGATCGTCGACCCGCACGCCTGGGTTTCCGAGCTCATCGAGAGCAACAACGCGACGGCCGGCGGCGAGCTCCTCGTCGTCTATTGATCGCCCGCTTCGCGGCATCCTCCGCAACGGCGAGGACGCCGCGTCGGGCGTTCTTCTCGACCGTCAAGGTGATCCCCGGGCGCTCGTGAGCCTCAAGCCCCGCTGTGCGCGAGCGCCGCGGAGAACGCCGCCGCGGCCGCCGAGAGCGCCCTCGATCGGACGCGCGCGCGGTGCAGCGCGAGCGCGACGGAGCCGAGCCGAGGCAGCCTCGCCGAGGCGGCGAGCGGCGCGCGCTGCGCCCGCGGGACCCAGCGCCGCCGGGCGGCCGTGACCCCGTGCCCGGCCGCGGCGAACCCGGCGACGAGCCTCGGGCTGCTCGACTCGAGCGCGACGCTCCACGCGACGCCGGCCCGGTCGAGCGCCTCGATCAGGCGGTGTCGCAACAGGCAACCTTCGCTGTAGAGCGCGACGGAGAGCGGCGCGCCGCCCCGCGGCAGCGCGCCGACCCACGCGAGCGGGTCGACGCGCAGGATCTCCGCGCCCGGCGCCGCGTCGAGGTGGGTCGCGACGACCAGATCGAACGCGTGCCCCAGCTCGGGGAGCGACGCGCGCGAGGGCAGGATGGAGACCTCGAGCCGCACCGGCGGCGAAGCGGCGCTCGCCCGCAGGATCGCCGCGCGCACGCGGGCGAGCGGCACGTCCTCCGGGACGGCGGCGCGGAGGCGCTCGGTGTCCGGCCGGCCGGCGAGCTCGAGCACGGCGTCCTCGTGCAGCCGGAGGATGCGGTGCGCGTGGGCGAGGAGGCGCTCGCCGGCCGTCGTGAGCAGCGGGCCGCGCGCGGTGCGGCGAAAGAGCTGGACCCCGAGCAGATCCTCGAGCCTGCGCACCTGGAGGCTCACCGCCGACTGGGTGAGCCGGCGCGCGCCGGCCGCGGCGGTGAAGCCGCCGTGGCGCGCGACGGCGACGAGGGTCTTCAGGAGGCCGATCTCGAGCTCGGGGACGTTGCCCAGCGAGAGGGGGCTATCCTGCTCACGAGACAGCGGCGCGACGAGGGCGGCGCTGCCGCGCCGGGAGGGGTTGTTCGGCATGAGGACGCTGGCCGGATCCTAGCAGAGCCGCCGCGCGCCCGCGGGCGGGGCTCACCGGCGCGCGAGGTCCTGGAGCGCGGCGGAGAGCGCCTCCTCGAAGCGCGCCTCCGCGTCGATCATCGGCCAGTGGCTCGCCTGCGGGATCACGAGCGCGCGCCACCCCGGGACGAGGGCCTGGTTCGCGCGCTCGTTGGTCGGGATGAGGTCCGCGTCGATCGACCACACCGGCACGGTGAGGCGCGAGAGCCGGTCGCGGATCGGATAGCTCAGGTTTTCCTCGAGGATCGCTGTCGCCGTGTCCGCGCGGACGCGGAGGATGCTCGCCGCGACCCGCTCGATATCGCCCTCCGCCGCCGAGGGCGGGAAGAGCGCCCGCACGATCCGGCGGACTTCGCCCGGGAAGTCGGCGCGCAGCCCGCCGAGCATGCCGCGCTGGTCCGCGGGCGACGGCAGGCGATCCACGTCGGGGAACGAATCGACGAAGACGAGCCCCCGCACCCTGCCCGCGAGCGGACCGAGCGCGGCCTCGACCACGATGCGCCCCGACATCGAGTGCCCGACGAGGATGGGCCGCTGCGCGCCGGACGCGCGGGCGACGGTCTCCAGATCTCCGGCGTAGGCCGCCACGGTCCAGGCGCGGCGGGCGTTGCCGGACCGACCGTGGCCGGGGAGGTCTGGCACGATGAAGCGATAGCGGTCCGAGAGCGACCGGACCACCGGCTGGAAGAGGTCCGCGCTGCCGCCCCAGCAATGGGACAGGATCACCGCCTGTTCTCCCCGGCCGGCGATCGCATAGGCGATCGGGGTGCCGTCGGCGGCCGGCACCTGCGCGAAGGAGAGCGCGCCGGTCGCTCGCGGCGACGTGGTCTCGACCGCATGAGCGGCCGGGGGGGCGGGGCTCGGGCGGCAGCCCGCCATCGCGGCGAGCAAGACGGCGAGCGCCAGCCAGGGGAGACGATACGAAGGGTGAGCGTCGGAGGGCTTCATGGGCGTGCGCCATGCTCCGCCGGCGGGGCGGGACGAGCAAACGAGGCCCTCTCATGCGGCCATGAGCGGCGCTCATGGCGCGGCGCCGCCCGCTGGCGCAGAGGGCCAATGTTTTCGTCGCGCTCGGCCAATGCGGGGCCGCGCTCGCGCCCTTATCAACGATCCCATCGACGACGGAGCTCCCGTCCGAAGGAGGCAGGACATGACACGTGAGAGGCATCGACGAGCGTCCGCGCGTGGGATCATCGCCGCGGCGACGGCGGCGTGGGCCGGGCTCTCGCTCGGCTGCGGCGCCGACGCGCCGGGGGACGCCGGCGGCGCGAGCGGTGACACGACCCCAGGGGCTCACCAGATCGTCCGCAAGAGCGCTTCGGCGATGACGAGCGCGGAGATCGACAGGTTCGAGCGGGCCTACGAGTACGCCGTGGCGCAGGGGTTCTTCGACGTCTTCAATGACGAGCACTACGACCATCACCGCAACCGCCATCACGGCGCCGATCTCCAGGCCACCTCGCCGATGACCGTCATGGTCATGGACCAGGCGTCCGGATACCGGCTCTTGCCGTGGCACCGGGCCTTCCTCCTCGAGGCGGAGCAGATGCTCCGCGCCGCCCTCCGCGAGCGAGACGCGGCAGAGGGCGTCGACCCGAGCGAGGCCGATCTCCTGTTCATTCCGTACTGGGACGCGGCCCACGATCAGGATCTGCCGCATTGGGTCCACGGCTTCGAGCCCAGAGGCGGCACAGCCATCGTGCCGCCGGGCCTGCCCGAGGGGCACGCCGGGCACGGCAAGGAGGTGGGCGCGCGCTACGAGATCGCCTTCGGGCGCTGGCCGGGAAAGAACCTTGTCTTCGACACGCTGCCGGCGCCCGAGCACATCGGGCGCATCCTCGCCGAGGGCACGTTCGCCGATTTCTACGACGCGCTCGACGTCACCCCCGAGCTCCGCGTCGAGAGCTATCCAAGGGCGCGGTCGGCGCTCTCCGTGCTGGAGGCGAAGCTGCCGGACAGCGCGGCCGTGCGGGCGCTCATCGACGCTTTCTCGCAGCCCCCGAGCGGCTCCCAGAGCGGCGAGGAGACGACCAACGCCCTCTTCGAGATCGGCTGGATCGGGGCCGTCGAGGCGCAGAAGGCGGCGCCGGACCAGGAGCTCGTCGGCGCCGTCAAGGACGTCTACAGCCTCTTCAATTTCATGCCCCACGTCCGGATGCACCTGTGGGCGGGCGGGCTCGATCCGGCGAACGCCGACGTGCGCGGCACCGTGACCTATTTCAACGAGCTGACGGTGGATCCCGTGTTCTGGATGCTCCACGGCGAGCTCGATCGCACCTGGTACACGTGGGAGAAGGCGCACGCGGACGAGCCGCCGCTCGAGGGGGACGATCGGAGCTTCAGCCCGCTCACCGCCAGCGAGGGCGCCTGGTACGGCGGCGGAAAGGCGCACACGCTCGACGAGCTCACCGCGCATGGCGGGCTGCCGTACACCTATGATGCGCTGTTCGAGGAGTGACGCGGCGCCGCGCGGTCTGGCCCTCGCCGAGCGCCCCCCGCGCCGCGGCGGTAGGCGGCCGGCGTCACGCCGGTCCAGCGCTTGAAGGCGCGGTGGAACGTGCTCACCTCGGAGAACCCGAGGAGGAACGCGACCTCCGAGATGGAGTCGCGCGACTCGCTCAGGTAGCGCACCGCGAGATCGGCGCGCAGCCGATCGAGCAGCGCCGAGAGCGAGGTCCCCTCCTCCTTGAGGCGCCGCTGGACGCTGCGCGGGCTCATGCGCAGGCGCGCCGCGATCGCCGGCAGCGCCGGCTCGCCGTGGGCGAGCTCGGCCGCGATCGCGGCGCGCGCGCGGTCGAGGAAGCTCGCCTCCGCCGGCAACGCGGCCGCGAGCGAGGCGAGGTGCTGATCGAGCACCTCGCAGAGCGCCGGCTCGGCGTGCGCCTGGGGCCTCGCGAGGAAGGCGCGCTCGAACACGAGCTCGTCCTGCGCCTCCCCGAAGCGCAGGCTGGCGCCGAAGAGGCGGCGATGCTCGTCGAGGCGCGCGGGCGCGGCGTGGCGAAAGCGCGCGGCGGCCGGGGTGAACGCCGGGTCCGCGCCGCGCCTCGCGAGGACGACGAGGGTGCCCAGGAAGAACTCGACCGCGTGGCGCGAGGGCGAAGGGCCGCTCCGGGGAGGCTCGTGGCGGAGGCGGGCGACGTCGCCGTCGGTGCGGATCTCGAGCGAGGGGCCGCTGGCCACGACGCGGAGGTAGCGGGCCGCCCGCGCGTACGCTTCCCCGACCGTGGCGCTGCTCCGCACCGCGAAGCCGAGCGCCCCGAGGCCGCCCACCGGAAGCCGCTCCGCGAGGCGCAGGCCGAAGCCGTCGTCGCGGAGGAGCCGGGCGGCCTCGCACCAGAGCCGGGCCTCGACCGCGCGCGGGAAGCGCCTGTCCGGATCGGCGAGATCCGCCGGATCGACCCCGGCGGCGGCGAGCAGGTCCGCGGGCGCCACGCCCTCGGCCGCCGCGCCGGCGACGATGGCCTGGAAGACCTTGACGGAGATGTCGCTCATGGCTCCCCCGCCGGATTCAAGCGCATCCGGCGGAGGCGGCGCAAGCAGGCCGCGCCGGCACAGGCGTGCTCAGCGCGCCTCGGGCCGCGCCGGTTTGTGGGTGGCGAGGTACAGCCCCGGCAGGGCCAGGGCCGCGCCGATCCAGTGGTGGGCCGCGAAGTCCTCGCCGAGGAACAGCCAGGCCATGACGGCGGTGTAGATGGGCGAGAGATAGAGCATCAGCCCGGTGCGGCTCGGGCCCAGGTGCTTGGTGATGTAGCCGTAGGCGGCATAGGCGCCGGCGCCCGGCACGACGATCAGGGTCAGGACGGCCGCCACCGTGCGGGCGTCGAAGGCCGGCGGGCCTTTCACGGCGAGCTCCCAGGCGAGGAAGGGCAGCATCACGACCACCCCGGACGCGGCGATGGCGGTCAGCCGGGCGTTGACGCCGAGGGCGGTGGGCCAGCGCTTCAGCAGCACGGCGTAGAGCGCCCAGGACATGGCGGCGCCCAGGATCAGCAGGTCGCCCGTGGTGAAGCTCAAGCGGAGCAGCGTCGCCGGATCGCCGCGCAGCACGATGACCAGCATGCCGGCGAGCGCCAGCGCCGCGCCGAGCGACTGGCGCAGGCTCAAGCGCTCGCCGAACATGGCGCGCGAGAGCAGGATGATGCCGATCGGCGAAAAGGAATAGAGCAGGCCGATGTTGGTCGCCGTGGTGGTGGCCGCGGCGAGATAGACGCCGGCGCCGCAGATGCCCATGCCGAGCAGGCCGAGGACGAGCAGGCCGCGCCACTCGCGGGCCAGCGCGTCGCGGCGCTGGCGAAGCTCGGCGCCGCAGAAGGGCAAGAGCAGCAGCACGACCCCGGACCAGCGCAGCTCGGCCAGCGCCACCGGCGGGATGAAGTCGGCGGTGGCGCGCGCCAGCACCATGTTGGCGGTGAACATGGCGGGCGTGAGAAAGAGCAGGATCTGGGCGATGCGCTGATCGCGGGCGCCGGCGGCGGGGTCCATCGCCGCGCAGACTAGGGCGCCGCTCAGGCCGGGACCAGGGCTCGGCCTCCGGCGAGGACGGACGCCATGCCCGCGCCGCCTCGGAGCGCGGCGCTACGGGTTGTTGGGCAGCGAACCTTGCCGCCGAGCCCCTGCGGTGCGCCGAGACGGCCGCCTCGCGCGCGAAGCGCCTCGATGGCGCGCGCTCCGCCGGAAGGTGCCCTCCGGCGCTCACCCGTCGGACCGCGGCGCGGCGGCCGCGAGATCCTTGGTCATCATGACCCGCGGCGTCTGTACGAAGCCGCTGGCCCGGTAGAGCGCGATCGCGCGCGTGTTGTCGGGCCGGACGAGGAGGTGGAGCGCGCGCGCGTCCTCCGCGACGGCCATCGCCTCGGCGCTGGCGAGGAGGAGCCGGCCGAGCCCCGCGCCGCGCGCCGCGGGGCGCACGTAGAGCTCGGTCACGAAGGCGTCGCGGCCCCTGAACTCCAGATCGTAGTTGAAGGTCACGACCGCGTAGCCCTCGAGGCCGCGCGCGGTGACCGCCACCACGACGAACCCGAGCGCGGCGTCGGCGAGCAGCCGCCGGAGGCTCGCCTCGACCGCGCCGCGATCCCACGGGATCTCCTCGCCGGCGTTGAAGTCCTCCATCATGTCGAGGACGAGAGGGATGTGCGCGGCGTCGGCGCGCAGGGTCGCTGCGGAGCTCATGGCGATCCGCGATATCAAGCGGCGAGCGAGGATGCCAGCGAAGGCGCCGGGGCGGCGGGCAGACCTGAAGCGGACATCGAAGGTGCATGACCCTTCCCTGAGCGGCCCCGCCGCCGCCAACCTCGCGCGAGGAGGGCCCGATGGGCCTTGTCGAGGCGTCGCCGCTCGGCGAAGCTGCTTCCTTGGCCCCTGGGAAAACGAAGACGAGCCCCCTCGAGAAAACGAGCAAGCCGCGCGCGAAGAAGCGGAAGGACGCGCCCGCCCCCCGCGAGCCTGGCGGCTCGCAGCAGGACCAGGCCGTGGTCGCGTTCCTGCGCGAGCTCGTTCATCCGCGGAAGGACGACATCGAGGCCGTTCGGCAGATCATCCTCGGCGCCAGCCCCGAGATCCGCGAGGGGATCAAGTGGAACGCGCCGAGCTTCCGGACCACAGAGTACTTCGCGACGTTCAACTTGCGCGGCAAGGAGGGGGTCCGGCTCGTCCTCCATATGGGGGCAAAGGTGAGGGAGACCGCGACGAGCGGCGTGGAGATCGCGGACCCGGCGGGTCTCCTGGAGTGGCTCGCGAAGGACCGCTGTCTTGTGACGTTCAGCGGTGGGGAGGACATCCAGGCCAAGCGGTCTGCGCTGGAGGCCCTCCTGCGAGAATGGATTCGATGGGTCTGACTCTCTGGCGCGCCCGACGCGTGGGATTCGCGTGAGGTGAGCTCATGCGATAGGCCGGCTGCTCAGGCTGCCGGTGTCGCTGGGGGCCGCCAGCGGCCTGAAGAGAACGAGAGACAACGCAGATCGACAGACGCGCTCATTCCGCCGCAGCGCCGGCCCTCGCGCTCTCCGGACTCGGCGGCGCGGACCTGGAGCGGACCGGATGAATGTCGTCTCGACCACGAGCACCGGAGGGGCATGACCACCCAGTCCAATAGAATCGGTTCTCGTTCCTGGATCCACAGGTGCGCCTCGGTCGCGGGCTCGATCGCGGTCCTCGTCGCGGCCGTCGCGTGCGAGCCGATAGGCGGCGGCGGCGACGGCGGCGACGGCGGCTCCGGAGGCGATGGCGGCGGCGACGGCGGCACCGGCGGCACCGGCGGCGACGGCGGCTTCGGGGGTGACGGCGGTGACGGCGGCGACGGCGGCACCGGCGGCACCGGCGGCGACGGCGGCTTCGGGGGTGACGGCGGTGACGGCGGTGACGGCGGTGACGGCGGCAGCGGCGGCACCGGCGGCACCGGCGGCACCGGCGGCACCGGCGGCACTGGCGGCACCGGCGGCACCGGCGGCACCGGCGGCACCGGCGGCGACGGCGGCACCGGCGGCACCGGCGGCGGCACCGCTCCTGCGCTGGCGTGGGCGCGGGGATACGGCGGCCCGGGGCTCGACCGGGGCCGTTCCATCGCGAGCGACGCCGAGGGCAACTTCTATGTCATAGGGAGCTTCGAGGGAACGGTCGACTTCGGTGCTGGCCCGCTGACGAGCGGCGGCAAGACGGACATCTTCCTCCTCAAGCTCGATCCGTCGGGTGAGCTGCTCTGGAGCAAGCGCTTCGGAAAGCGCTTCGACGAGGAAGGCTCCGCCGTGGCCGTCGACGCGAACGGCGACGTCATCATTGCCGGCGCCTACCGCGGAAACGGGAACGACGACAACGATAGCGTCGATTTCGGCGGAGGCCCGCTCCCGGGCCTGGAGTTCGAGAGCGTAGGCTTCATGGCGAAGCTCGACGGCGAGGGCAACCACATCTGGAGCCGGGGCCGCAGCTTCAGTTTCGTGGAGCACATCGCAGCCGACGCCCTCGGCGACGTGTACGTGGTGCGCAAAACCGCCCTCAACGCCGGCCTGGTGAAGGTGGGCCCCATGGGCGAGTCCCTTTGGACGGCCGCCCTCATCAACTCATCGGAGTACACTACTTACAGGAGCCTCGCGGTCGACAGCGCCGGAAATGCGGTGGTCGCCATGGGTGACCAGAGCGGTCCCGGGTTCTGCCCCTGCGTGGAGACGTTCTACGTCCGCAAGTTCACGCCGGCGGGCGAGGTCCTCTGGACACGGCAGTTCAACACCAGCAACCCGGGGTACCCCGACCCCGAGGTCGGTAACCGCGGAGCGATGGCCCACCACGTGGCGGTCAACGCCGCGGACGAGATCTTCGTGGCCGGCGCTTCACAAGGAGACGTCGACTTCGGCGGCGGCGTGCTTCCCGAAGGCTACGTCCTCGTCAAGCTGGACCCCAGCGGGGAGCACGTCTTCAGCCGCCCGTTCCGCTACGTCATGACCATGATCGGCGATCCCGCCGGCGACATCGTCGTCCTCGGGGGGCGTCTCGCCAAGCTGGACGCGAGCGGGACCGAGCTCTGGACGCAGCCGTTCTACATGCCCGGGATCACCCCCGTCCCCGGGGTCAGCCTCGCCGTCTCTCCGCTCGGCGCGATCGCCCTGGCGGGCAGCATGAACGCGGCGCTGGACTTCGGCACCGGCCCGCTCCCCTTCGCGGGGGGCGAAGACATCTTCGTCGCGGCGTTCGGCCCGTGAGGCGCGCCGGTAGCGGCTGCGGTACGCCTCACCAGAGCGCTGTTCCGGTGGATATCCTCAGGCGCGGCGGCCCGGATCAGGCCGCCTCGGGCGCGGGGCGGAAGGCGGCGCGGCCGCCGAAGAAGACGAGCAGGCCGAGGGCGATCCAGACGAGCTCCTTGGCGCGCTTGAGGAGGACGAAGGCGGCGCCGACCGTCGCCGCGGCGGGCACGCCGAGCGCGCCGAGGAAGGCAACGTAGCCGGCGTCCTGCACGCCGAGCCCGGCCGGCACCATGAAGGCGGCCGCGCGGAGGAGCGCGAGGACGACCTCGAACGACAGGACCTCGGCGAGCGAGACGTCGACCCCCAGCAGCCGCAGCAGGAAGAGCGTCTCCAGCCCCTCGGCGAGCCACATCGCGAGCAGGAGGAGCGCCGCCGACGCGAGGGCGCCGCGCCGCTTCCCGAGCGCGGCGGCGTGCCGGTCGGTCGCGGAGAAGCCCGCGGCCCTCGCCTCGACGTACGCCCGCGCACGGCGGCCGGGCAGGCGCTTGAGGTGCGCGAAGAGCCGCGACGCGACCGTGCCCGAGAGGAGCGCGCCCGCGAGCGCGAGCGCGGCGGCGAGCAGGCCGAGCCCGGAGAGGACGACGAGCCACGGGAGCCCGGGCGCGCCGAGCAGCGGGCCCGAGGCGCGCTCCAGGTGGCCGAAGCCGAGCGCGAGGGCGATGGCCACGTAGGCGGCGTTCGCGAGGAGGATCAGCGACCTGCGCGCCGCGATGCCGGCGATGCCCTGCGGCCCCGGGACACCGCACCACCGGTGGAGCAGGTAGAACGTGACCGACTCGGAGAGGGCGGCCCCGGCCGGGACGCTCATGCTGAGCGCCTCGGTCGACAGCGTGAGCGAGAGGTACCGCCCGAACGGCGCGGGCGGCGCGAGCGCGCCGAAGACGCGCCGGCTCGCCTCGGCCTGGAACAGCCGCGCGACGAGGTTGGGAATCAGGGCGAGCGCCATCATCGGCGCGGGCGTCGAGGCGAGGAGCGCCGCGACGCCCGGGAGATCCGCGCCGCGCAGCGTGCTCCAGAGCGCCGCCGCGGCGACCGCGACCCCGAGCCACTTCAGCGCGAGGGCGCCCGCGCCGGAGCGCGCTCTCGCCTGGGGAGGCGGCTTGTCGTGGGCAAGGAGGGGCATCGCACGCTCGCGCGCGGGCCATCGGCCCCGCGGGTGCTCGTATCGCTCAGGCGCGTCGCGGCCTCATGACACGCGCGCAACTCCGAGCGCTCGGGCGCGTCGCGGCCTCATGGCGCGCACGCAACCCCGCCGCGACACATCGAGTTTGTCTGCCGCCGGCGGCTCCGCGCCGGCGGGGGCTGCCACCGGCGGCGCCGCGCCCGCAGGGGCGGCCGCCGGCGGCGCCGCGCCGGCGCGCTCACGCGTCCTGGGTCACCCGGATCCGCGCGATGAACTCGCTCCCCGCGCCGGGCTGCGACCCGAGCGGGGTCAGCGTCACGCTCGCCTCGCGCGCGCGGCTGTGCGGGCAGACGAGGCGGCTCCGCGCGACCGCGCGGGCGGCCGGGAGCGGCGCCTGCACGTCGACGAGCACCGACGCGACGTCGCGCCCGTAAAGGAGCTTCTCGTCCACGCCGAAGAGGTCGTGGGCGCTCGGGTTGGCGCCGAGGATCTCCCCCGCGCTGTCGAGCAGGAGGCACGGCTCGGCGATCTCGGCGAGGAGCGCCCTCGACCGCTCCTCGAGCTGCGACACGCTCTCCATCGCGACCACGAGCTCTTCCTCCAGCTGGCTCACCGACGTCCTCACGCCGGAGAGCGAGTCGTACATGCGCGCGATGGTGGTGGCGATCTGCCGGACCTCGATGGCCTCGAACGGCTTGCGGAGGATGAGCAGGTTCGGCGGACACCCGAGCTCGCTCGCGATCTCGTCCCAGCTGTAGTCCGAGTAGGCGGTGCAGATGACCGTGTAGATGTCCGGCGCGAAGCTCCAGATCCCCTTGATCGTCTGGATGCCGTCGATGCCCGGCGGCATCCGCATGTCGACGAAGGCGAGGAAATACCGGCTCGGATTGGCCTTGACGAGCGCGATTCCATCCATGCCCGAGTGGGCCGACTCGATGGTGAACCTGAGTCCGTGGAGGAGGTCGGGGGCCTCCTCGGGCGCCTCGGCGCCGAACAGGCGCGACTCGAGGGCCAGGAGCCCGCGGATCATCTCCGGATCGTGGAGCGGCCTGGGCACGAGCATCCGCTCCATCAACACATGGATGTCCGGATTGTCGTCCACGACGAGGATGGGTCGACTCGCTGGTTCCGAAGACATGAAGATCCTCTCGATTCACTCCGGCCCCGCCGCGGGCCCCCGGGTTACCGCCGATTCCGCCGCTCCAGCCGGCGCCGGACCGAGGCGACGCGCAGCTCGGTCCGCGCGACGCAGGCCGCGGCGCCGATCACGCCGGGCATCGCGGCCAGCGAGTCGAGCACCTCGTACGCGGCCTCGATCGGCAGGACGGGCTCCCGCAGCCCGAGCCGCTCGCCCTGCCGGTCGACGATCTCCGCCGCCGCGGCGCTGCCGAGCGTCCGCCCGAGGAGCTCCACCAGCCCGGCGCGCTCGCATCGACGGGTGCTGTCCGAGGATCCCATGCCTTCGCGTTTCCTTGATCGCCGCGCTTCGCGGAAACATTGGACTCGCTGTCACGGGAGGTGTCAACAATCAGCGTGATCGCACGTACATCCCACCCGTTGACTCGAACTCAATAGGCGTAATCCAGATCACACACCGCTGCGGAGCAGCGGCGCGTCTCTGGGTGGGCGGCGCCGTCGCGGCGCGCCGCGGGTGCGCCGTGTGCGGCTCGGGCCGCGCCGGCTTCGCGCTCGGCGCCACGGCCGCTCGTGCGCCTCCTCGCCGCGCGGCGCGGGCAGCTGGGCCGTGGCGGGCGGCGCGCCGCGCAGGTTTCATCCGATCTGCTGAGGTTGTCCGCCGCGCCGGCCGCGGGCGGAAAGGGCGCGCGCGGGCCGTCGGGAGCCCGGGTGAGGCATCAAGATCGGCTATCGTCCCTGCAGCGCCGCGGCGCGCGGGGGGAGCGGCCTCGGTGGGTTCGGCGGCCGCGGCGGGGAAGACGGAAGGAAGAGCGAAGTGGCGACAGATCACGACAGCATCGAGCGGCTCCGGGTGGAGAACGCCGGCCTGCGCAAGGAGATCGACCGGCTGCACGAGCAGCTCGGGCGCCGGGAGGAGCGGACGCGGCTGATCCTGCAGGCGGCCGTCGAGGGATTCCACGTCCTCGGGATGAACGGTGAGATCCTCGACTGCAATCCATCCTTCGCGAGCATCGTGGGTTACGACCGGAGCGAGCTCCTGACGATGCACATTGGCCAGATCGACCCGCAGCCGGCGCACGAGGCCACCGCGATCATGGATGAGATCAGGGCGAAGGGGTCGCTCCGCTTCATCACGAGGCACCGCCACAAGGACGGCCACCTGATCGACGTCGAGGTGAGCTCTCACCTCGTCCGGAGCGGCGACGAGCGGTTCTTCTCGGCCTTCTCGCGCCCGCTGACCGAGCAGCTGCGGCGCGAGCAGGCGCTGCGCGAGAGCGAGCAGAAGTTTCGAGCGATCTTCGACGAGACGTCGATGTTCATCAGCCTGCTCACCCCGAGGGGGGAGCTGCTCGAGTGCAACCGGACCATGGCCGATTTCACCGGGGCTCGCCCCGAGCAAGGCCGCGGCGAGCCGCTCTGGCGCGCGCCGTTCTGGGGCGGCGCGCCGGGCGTGGAGGAGCGGCTGAAGGCGTGCATGGAGGCGGCGGCGTCGGGCGCGCGATCCTCGTGCGAGCTGGAGATCCGCGGGGCGGGCGGGCGCGTGGCCACGCTCGACCTCAAGATGAAGCCGATCGTCGACGCGTCGGGCGAGAGCGTCCTCGTGATCGCCGAGGGGTACGACGTGACCGAGCTCCGGCGGGCCGAGGTGGAGCGGGCGGCCCTTCAAGAGCAGATGATCCACGCGCAGGAGGCGACGATCCGGGAGCTGTCGACGCCGCTCATCCCGCTCGACGCGGGGATCCTGGTGATGCCCCTCGTCGGGCGGCTCGATCGGGTGCGCATCGAGCAGCTCCTGGAGCGGTTGCTGCATGGGGTGGTGGCGCAGCGCGCGGCCACGGTCATCCTGGACGTCACCGGCGTGGCGGTGGTGGACGCCGAGATCGCGGACGCGCTGATCCGGGCGGCCCAGGCGGTCAACCTGCTCGGCGCGGAGGTCATCCTCACGGGCGTGGGCCCCGAGGTCGCGCAGACGATGGTGGGCATCGGCATCGATCTCCAGGGGATCGCCACGCTGAGCTCGCTCCAGAGCGGGCTCCACCACGCGCTCGGGCGCTCGCGCCGCGGGAGCAGGCCGGGCGGCGCGCGGCGCCGCGGAGGGTGACGGTCGCGGCAGGATCGGGGGCTCGGGCGCTTCGCCCGATGCGTCGGTTCATGACCGCGCTCGTCCTGCGCCTTCGGGAGGCTCGCGCCGGCGGATCGGCTCGGCGAGCCAGCGCACCAGCGCGTCGGCGTCGAGATCGAGCAGGGCGTCCTCGACTTCACCCGGCCCGATCGCCAGCGCGCGCTCGACGATCGAGCGCTCCTCTTCCGCGGTCGGCCGGCGCCCGACCCGCCGGACGAAGAGGCGGCCGAGCAGCTCCGCGATGGCCTTCTGCGCCCCCTTCTGCTCGCCGCGCTTTTCACCCCGCTTCTCGCCGCGCTTTTCACCCCGCTTCTCGCCCCGCTTCTCGCCCCGCTTCTCACCCCTCTTCTCAGCCGTCTGCACGGCTCTCTGCGCCGCTTGCCGCTCGGCCTCCATGATCATTTCGTTGATCACCGGAATGCGCCGGAGCAGCTCCTTCTCCGTCTCCCTGTCGTCGAACAGCATAGCGAGCTCCTCCCACAGATTATGTCCCCAGGGATCGATGGCTGCCATCACCAGCAGCGCGTTGTATAGCTCGAGCCGCTCCTCGCCGGTCGCTGCCCGCGCGTGGATCTCCTCGACCACCTCCCGCATCGCCGCCGCGGTGGCGTCCCGAGCGAGCGGCGCGAACACCAGCCAGAACACGCTGCCGCGCGCCCGGAGCTCGGCCACGGTGCGCTGGTAGACCGCGTCGATCCGGAAGTGCGTGCCGCTGAACCGCCGCCCCGGCCACGCCGTGCGGCGCGCGCCGATCGCGGGCAAGCGCTGCCTCCGGCCCGAGAGGACCACGGCCACGCTCTCGATCGGCGGCACCGGCGCTCCTTTCGCCTCGGCGCGCAGCGCGGTGAAGAGGAAGCCGAGGTACTCGAAGACCTGGTCCGGCACGTCGTCGCGCAGCGCGAAGCAGAACTCGACGTGCAGCACGCGCAGCTCGCCGCCGACGCGCAGGCGCAGGGCCTTGTCGAGGCGTCGCTCGAGCTTCGTGACCTGGGAGTCGACCCAGCCGAGCACCTCGACCGGCCGGCGCTCAGGGACGAAGACGCGCGCGATGTCTCCAGGGCGCCTTCGGGCGATGTGGCGCAAGGTGATGTCGGCGTTTCCCATGCGGCGCGCGATTGGCAGGTCGCGTGCCGGGCGAACGGCGCGCCGAGATCGGCGCGGTACGGCGGGTATTCTCGGCGAAGAGGCGCGCTCGGGCGGTGGCGGCGCCATGGCGGCGGCGCCGGCGCCGCCTCGCGGGCACGCCGCCGGGCGCCCTCGGGGAGGTGCGAGCGCGATGCCCCTCGTCGCGCCCGTCGCTCAGGCGCTGCGGCCCCGCGCCTCGCGCACCAGCGCCACCATCGCCTTGCGCACCTCGTCGCTCGTGGAGACCGGCGCGTCGAACGCGAGCCGCGCCGCCTTCGGCCCCGCCGGCGTGATGACGTCGAGCTCGAAGCCGTAACGGTCGACCGAGGTCATCGTCGCGCCGGTGGCGTCCTTGATCCCGGCGAGCGCCTTCGCGTAGGCGAGGACGGCGTCGGCGTGATCGGTGTTCATGTGCTCGAGGATGCGCGCCGCGTCGGGCGCGAGCGGATCGGGCTCGGCGGCCGCGTAGTCGGCGGCGTCGACCCACGACATCCGGCCGAAGCCGCCGACGTAGCGGATGGACACGGGATCGAGCCGGTAGAAGGAAAAGTCCGTGAAATCCACGTAGTACGACGCGCGCGGGTGCGCCGCGAGGAACGTCGTCCGGGCGGCGGCCGCCTCGGCGGCCTCGAGAGGGCGGCACGGCCCGATCAGCGTCATCCGCCCGAGCGCGAGCGGGTCCGCCCGGCCCTCGGCGGGCTCAGCGACGAGCAGCGACGCCTCGGCGCGGGCCTTGAGGTTGCCCGTGTGCTCGGCGAGCGCGGAGAGCAGCAGCAGCGGCCGACCGTGCGCGTCCACAGCGACGGTGACGAGCGATCCGTAGGGGTAGCCGGCCGGATCCCGCGCGAGCGTGCACAGCGTGGCGGCGCGGGCCCGCTGCGCCAGGGTGCGGCAGCGCTCGGCGTGGCTCGGCGACGGGACGTTCTGGACAGGGCCCTCCGCCTCCGTGGCAGAGCCCGGTCGGCCGTGATCTCTGGTCGTCGACATGGAGGGCGGGTAGCACGCCCGGAGGCGCGCCGGAACCCGGGCTGCGGCGCGCTTCGGAGGCGCTGCGCGGCGCGTCGCGCTCGAGCTGCTCGACGGCGGAGCGAGCGCCCGCGTTCCCGCGGAGCGGGGGGGCGGCGCCGGACTACGGCTTACCCACGTAGCTCCAAGAATTCGCTCCAGCATCGTAAACCCAGATGTCTTCGGCGTTCGCCTCCGTGCCGTACAAGTCGTGCTTGCCGTAAAGGCGTGCCGTGGGGCCGCCCACGTAGCTCCAGCTGGTCCCGCTGCCGGTATAACGGTAGACGGCGCTGCCGTCGGACGTGAGGCCGTAGAGCGCCGCACCCGCTCCATGCCACTGCCTGCCGTCGCCTCCGACCGTCGTCCAGACCGAGCCCGAACCCGAGTACACTTGCAGCGTCTGCCGGTCCCGCGTCAAGCCGTACATCAGCAATCCCGAGCCGAACAGATCCGCGAAACCACCTCCGACGTTGGTCCACGTACCTCCGCTGCGCCGCCAGACCTGGCTCTGGTCGACGCTCAGGGCGAAGAGCGCGCTGGTCGTCGACTCGAACGTCGCGCCAGGGCCGCCGAACATCGACCAGGAGCCGAGGGCGTCGTTGTATTTGAAGACGTCACCGTCCGCGTTGGTCGCGCACAGAGAGCCTTCGCAGACGAAGATCTGGTTCGCCGAACCCCCGATCGTCGTCCACGTCGTCCCGGAGCCGCTGTACTTGAGGACGTCTCCGAAGCTCGACCCCAACGCGTAGAGGGTATCTACGATGGTGACGATCGCCTGGACGGGTCCGCTGACCTTCGTCCAGGTCGAGCCGCTCCTCTTGTAGATGTCACCATTGGAGCGCTTACGGACATAGAGGTTCCCACTGCTCGTGTCAGCGACATTGGTGGGCGCCTCGTAGAGCGCCTGCGCTCCCTCGATGTCGCGCTGCGACAGAAAGAAAGCCCCGGTCGTGTTGGTGCTGCCTTGGCACGCGGTGCGGTGCATGACGGAGAGCGAATCGTACTCGGTCACCAGTTCCGCAGTTGACGTGGGTTCCTCGCACGGCGAGCCGGGCACATGGATGTGCTCGTGGTCGAACCCGAGCACGTGTCCCAGCTCGTGCATGATGACGCCGATGGGCTGGCGCCAGTCCGTCGGCCAGGCGGGATCCCAGGTCAGCAGGAGCTCGCGCCACTCGCGCGGCCAGTCCGGAAAAAAGGCAAAGCCCTGGCTGGGGGGCGGCGCCGGTGAGGTGACGTTGAACTTCACGTTGTTGTTGGTGTTCGTGCAGTTCGCGTCCTGGGCGACCACGTGGACGAAGCGGACGTTGGCGGCGTTCTCCCACGCTGCGGCCGCCTGGTGCATGGCGTCCACGACGCTGTTGTAGTTGGCGCCGAACGCGGACTGCGATACGCAATAAGTCAGGCTCAGCCGGTCGGCCCGGCTCCAGATGTTGTTGGAGCTGCCGATCCGAGTGACGGTCAGGGCGCCGGAGGAGGAGTAATGATCCTCGTAGAACTTCCGGATCCCCTCCTCGCCGCGGAGCGGTATGTCACCCTCGGCGACCCAGACCCCCTTCGACGGCAGCCAGACCAGCGTCTTGCGGAACTCTTCGTACGACATGAGCGGGCGCGGCCCCGCCGTCGCGACGACCTCCTCCTCGGCCGTGTCCTCCTCGGCCGTGTCCTCCTCCGCCTCCGCCGAGTAGCATCCGGCAAGCGAGATGGGCCCGAGCAACAAGCCAATTGCGACGAAAGGACGCGAGTATGCGCTAAGCGACATGTTCGAATCTCCAAGTGATGGTCAATCCGCGCATCGCGCTCCGCGCGTATCACGGATTTCAATGGATGGCGAGCGCCTTGCGATGCTCGCGATCCGCGCGCATCGATAGCAACGAGAGCAACGGCCGTACCCTCCCGCGACGCGACGCCCCCTCCTGCATGATTACGATGCCGCGCGACCTCACCGCACGGAATGGCGTCGATACAAGCTCGTGAAGCCCAGGAGACCAGCGCCCGTCGGGGCGGCGGGCGCGAGCCGCGGTGGCACGTGCCAGCTCGGGAATGGCACCCGATGGCACCGTGCCACCTGCCCGCGTGCGAGCGCCCGCGTTGCCGCGGAGCGGCGCCGGGCTACCGCTTACCCACGTAGGTCCAGCTGTTCGCCCGATCGTCGTCCACGTCGTCCCGGAGCCGCTGTACTCGAGGACGTTCCCGAAGCTCGACCCCAACGCGTAGAGGGTCTTCGGCGCTACGGCACCACCCGCAGCCGCCCCCGCTGCGCCGCCGCCTCGCGCCCGCCCGCCTCGGCCGGCCGCGCGGCCCGCGGAGCCGCCGGCGGCCACACCGCGAAATCCTCCGGCAGCGGCCCCGGCAGCGCCGGCTGCGCCGTCCGCTCCAGCAGCTGGAAGTCGCAGCGCGCGACGAGATCGAGCGGCAGCCCCCGGTCCGGACCGCCCTTCGCGTACCACGCCCGCGCCGCCTGCACGTTGCGGATGAGCACCGCGTGCTGCGGATCGCGCTTCGCCGCCGCCGTGAAGTGGTCCTGCATCGCCTGCCAGTCGCGCCGCGCCGCCGCGACGCACGCGAGCGCGTTGTAGGCGAGCCCCGGCAACGGATACCCGAGCTCCAGCGCCCGCGCCGCGTGCCGCTCCGCCAGATCGAGCTGCCCCGCGTCGAGATAGGCGATCCCGAGCTCCAGGTGCGCCGCGTGATGATCGCCGAGCCGCGCGAGGATCGCCCGCCGCTCCTCCACCCCCTCGCGGTAGAGCTCGCGCAACCCCTTGTTCTGCTCGAACCACGCGCTCATCAGCGCCGTGTCCTCCTCCGAGGCGTCGAACGGCGTCTTGAGCTCCTGGAAGTCGCCCCGGAAGTAGACGTCGCGATCGAGCCAGCCTGCCGCCTCCGCGTCGTCGAAGTCCCGCGTCCCCGGGTAAATCGACAGGCACGAGAAGATGTACTGATGCGGCTTCGCCGCCTCCAGGAACGCGAGCGTCTCCCGGAACGTCTCCGCCGTCTCGCCGCGGTTGCCCAGCATCATGTAATAGCGGACCTGGATACCGTACTTCTTCGCGAGCTCTGTCGACTCGATGATCTTCTTGACCGTGATCTTCTTGTCGATGTTCTTCAGGATCGACGGCGAGCCCGACTCGACCCCGAGGCTCAGGCGCTGGCAGCCAGCGAGCCGCATCTCCCGGAGCAGGTCGTCGCCGAGGACGTCGACGCGCGTGTCGCAGCTCCACAGAAACGAGATCTTCCGCTCGCGGATGCCGCGGCAGATGTCGATGACCCGCTTCCGGTTCGTCGTGAAGGTGTCGTCCTTGATCTGGACCATCTTCACGGGCAGCTTGTTCACCGTGGCCTCGAGGGCGTCGAGCACGTAAGGCACCGACTGGCCCCGGAAGCCGCGGCCCCACGTCGTCTCGGCCCCGCAGAACGTGCAGGCCCAGGGGCAGCCGCGCGAGGTCATCACGATGTGCGTGGCGTAATGGTCGTGCGGCGACTCCAGCGCGTCGAGGTCCTCGATCGCGGCCCGGGGCGGGCCGAGCTCGACGCGGCCGTCGACGCGGTAGGCCGTGCCGGCGATGCCGAGCGCCGGCCGGCCGGCCTCGAGGCGCTCGAGGAGCTCCAGGAACGCGAGCTCGCTCTCGCCGAGCGCCACCGTGTCGATCTCGGGGTGGTGCCGCAGCATCTCGGCCGCGAGCGGGGTCGCGTGCGGCCCGCCGACGACGATGTGCGCCGCCGGGTGGAGCCGCCGGATGCACCGCGCGGTGAGCGCCACGCCGCGCCGGTTCGCGGTCCAGCACGACATGCCGAAGACGTCCGCGTCGAGCTCGCGCACCACCCGCTCGACCTGCGAGAACGGGTACGACGACAGGTTCAGCACCTTCACCTGGTGGCCCGCGCGGATCGCCTGCGCGCCCAGGGAATAGAGCCCGTACGGGGTCTGGTGGAAGTCCGGGTCGAGATCGCCCTCGCGGTAGTCCGCCGGCGGGCCGTCCCCGCTCGTGTCGGGCGCCTCCCCCGGCGCGGGGATCTTCCAGGGCGGTGGGTAGAGCAGCGCGATGCGCATCGGTCCTGCCTTTCCGGTGCTGGGGTCACGCGGGCGCGGCGCCGCCCGCGAGCGACGCGCCGGCGGCGTCGATGCGGCGCGCGCGCGCGATCCGCGCGTAGAGCTCGGCGCTCGGCCGGGGGCTGCGCTCCTGGGTCGCGCGGTCGACCTCGACGAGCCCGAAGCGCGGGGCGTAGCCCTCGGCCCACTCGAAGCTGTCGAGCAGCGACCAGTGCATGTACCCGCGCACGTCGACGCCGCGCTCGATCGCCCGCGCGACCTCGGCGAGGTGCCGCACGAGGAAGCTCGGGCGCTGGTCGTCGTCGGCGTCGGCGATGCCGTTCTCGGTGATGTAGATGGGGACCCGGGCGCGGGGCCACCAGGCGTCGAGCACGTAGCCGAGCCCCTCCGGGTAGATCTCCCAGCCGAGGTCGCTGACCTCGGCCCCCTCGGGGACGAGGCGCCGGAAGAAGCCCGCGCGCGCGTGCGCCGGGGAGAAGCGGACAAGGTCGCGGCTGTAGTAGTTCACGCCGAAGAAGTCGTGCAGGCCGCTGTCGCAGACGGCGCGCGCGAACGCGTCGTTGAACAGCCGCTCGAAGAGCGCCGCCCACATGCGGTCGGCGAGGCGCCCGAACCGCTCCGGCTCGATGACGCGCAGGTGGTGCGCCACGCCGACCGAGATGGGGTGGCCGCGGCGGCCGGCGGCCTCGTGCATGGCGCGGTACATGGCGGCGTGGGCGCGGAAGAGGTTCTGGTGGGCGCGCACCGCCTCGACGGGCGAGCTCCGCGCGGGGGGCCAGACGCCGAGCAGGTGGGCCTGCAGGGCGAGCATGTTGGGCTCGTTGATGGTGACCCAGAGCTGGCAGAGGTCGCCGAGCGCCTCGACGGCGCGCTCGGCGAAGCGCGAGAGGAGCGCCGGCAGGTCCTGCGAGAGCAGGCCGCCGCGCTGCGCGACCCAGCGCGGCAGGGTGAAGTGGTGGACGGTGACCATCGGGGTGATCCCGGCCTCGAGGTGCGCGCCGAGCACGTCGCGGTAGTGGTCCCACGTGGCCGGATCGAACTCGCCCGGCTCGCGCTCGACGCGGGCCCACTCGATGGAGAGCCGGTGGGCGCCCATGCAGAGCCGCGCCTGGAGCGCGACGTCCTCGCGGAAGCGGTGCAGCTGGTCGCACGCGTCGTCCGGCGTGTCGCCGCCGCGGACGCGGCCCGGCTCGCGCGCGAACGCGGCCCAGTCGCTCTGCGCGCAGTGCCCCTCGACCTGAGTGGCAGAGGCGGCAGTGCCGAACAGGAAGGCGTCCGGGAAGCGCAGGTCCTCACCCATGGCCGCGCATCCTACGCGAACTCGCGCCGGGCGGCTGCCTTCCGCGCGAGGAGCGCGGCCCCCGAGGCGCGCTGCGCTGCGGCGTGACCGGCGTGACCCGCGTGCCGCGTACGGCGGCACGCAGCGGGGCGGCGCGCCCGTCGAGGCGGAGCGCGCGCCGGTCGAGGCGGGACGGCGCGCCGGTCGAAGCGGGGCGGCGCGCCGGGCGGGGCGCGGCGATTGCCCGATCGGCCGGGCGCCGGTACGCTACCGACCGGTGCGCGCGGTGCGATGCGGAGGTGCGGCGGGCGCAGGACGGGCAGCGCGCGCCCTCGCCTTCGCCGTCGTCACGGCGCTGCTGCAGGGGGCCGCGCCGGCCCGGGCGGACGGGGTCGGCTGGGCGACGGCGCAAGCCGCCGAGCTGACGCGGCAGGCCGAGGCCCGCGCGGCGGCCGGCGAGGCCGACGTGGCGCTGTCGCGGTACCTGGAGGCGGTCCGCTTCGACGCCACCTACGGTCCGGCGTACCTCGGGCTGGGGGCGCTGTACGAGCGGGCGGGCGATCCGCGCGAGGCGGAGCGCACCTACACGGTGGCGCTGGACCACGTGCGCGGCTTCGTCGAGGGCCACCGCGCGCGGGCGGCGCTCCGGGCGCGCGAGGGGCGGCGCGACGAGGCGATCGCCGACCTCGAGGCGGCGGTGGCGCTCCGGGGCGACGACGCCGGCCTGCTCCAGGAGCTCGCGGCCGCGTACGTGGCGGCGGGGGCGCTGCCGGCGGCGCTCGGCGTGTCGCGGCGGCTCTCGGCCCTGGCCGCGCAGGCGGGCGATCCCGCCCGGGAGGCCGCGGCGCGGACGCAGGCGCGCGCCCTGTCGGTGCTCGTCGGCGAGGCCGATCCCGTGCGGGCGGGCGGCGCCGACCGCGGCCCGGTGCGGCGCGCGCTGGCGCTGTACGCCGCGGCGCCGGCGCGGGGGCGGGCGGCGGATCCGCGGCGCCAAGGGCGGTGATCGGGTCGGCCCCCGATACCGCGGCATCGTCTGCGTCGGACAGGGGATCCGCCCCCGACACCGCAGCATCGTCCGTGTCGGACAGGGGAGCAGCCATTGACGGTGAGAGCTCCTGTGGCTAGCGATCGGTCGACGCCAGCCGAGGAGGAGCCCTGTTATGCTCTTGATCACCGGAGAGGATCCCGTCCTCACGGAGCAGGTCTGTGATGGGCTGTCGCAGCGAGGCATCGCGCACAGCCGGGTGGACGCGGCCCACGCGACGGCGGAGCGCGGCAACCTGTTCCAGGCCGCGCTCGACGCGCGCGCGACCGCGATCGCGGTCATCGAGCCGGTCCCGTGGCGCGGCGCGACGCCGCCCGCGCCCTCGCCTTCCGCCGGGCTGCTCGCGGCCGCGCTCTCGGCGACGCGCGCCCCCGGGGTGACATCGCTGCTCGTCGTGACGTCGCGGCCGGACGGCGACGAGGGGATTCGCCGGATCCGGCGGGACGGCGCCCCGTACATCGTGCTCAGGCCTGCGCCGCTCTTCCGCGTGCTGCCGCCGGACGCGGCGCGGGCGCTCGGGGACCGGCGCGTGCTGATCCCGCCGGAGGTGGCGGAGGCCTTCAAGGACGCGATCCCGGTCGAGGCGCTCCTCGCGGCGATCCTGCGGGCGGTGTCGGGCGAGACGCCTCAGGGCACGATCGTCGACGTCGCCGCCTCGCCGGAGACGTCGGTGATCGAGGTGCTGGCCCGGGCCGGCGCGCGGCCCGAGCTCGCCCGGGGGCTCCGCTACCGGATCGGGCGGTGGTTCGGGCAGGCGATCGCGCGGGTCGACGGGGCGGACCTGCGGATCGACGGCGTGGCGGCCGGCGCGGGCGAGGCGCCGCAGCGCACGCCGGCGGAAGCGATGGCGGCGGCCGGGCCGTAGGCGTAAGCGCAGCAGGGCGGCGGCGGCGAGGGGGCCGGGGGCCGTGGCGCTGGCTTGACCTCGCGCTGTCCGGACAGCATACGGCTGGGACCCATGTCCCTCCGCGTCGCGCTCGGCATCGACGACTTTCGCCAGCTCCGCGAGTCCGGGCTGGAGTACGTCGACAAAACCCACCTCATCCGTGAGCTGATCGACAAGGAGGGCGTCCAGGTCGTCCTCCTCCCCCGCCCCCGACGGTTCGGTAAGACGCTGAACCTGTCCATGCTGCGCTGGTTCTTCGAGAAGCGGCAGGAGGACCTTTCGCGCCTCTTCGAGGACCTCTCGATCTGGCAGGCTGGAGAGCGCTATCGCGCGCACTTCCAGCGATATCCCGTCATCTACCTGACGTTGAAAGGAGCGAAGCAGGAGACGTTCGAGCGCTGCTTCGCGGCCCTCCGGGAAAAGATCGTCGCGCTCTACGACCAGCACCGCTACGTGCTCGACAGCGGCCAGCTCGGGGACGTGGAGCAACGCCGCTACCGGGAAGTGCTGGACGGCACGGCGTCCGAGGCCGTGTACGGCCGGGCGCTTCTGGACCTGTCCAGCCATCTCCACCGCCTCCACGGCGAGCGCGTCGTGATGCTCATCGATGAGTACGACGAGCCCATCCACGCCGGTGTTCTCCATGGCTACGCGCCGCGCATCCTCGACTTCGTGCGCACGTTCCTCACCGAGGGGCTGAAGGGCAATCCGCACCTCCACCGAGCCGTCCTCACCGGCATTCTCCGCGTGGCGCGCGAGAGCATCTTCTCGGGGCTCAACAACGTGGTGGTCTATTCGCTGCTCCGCTCGGACTTCAGCACCTGCTTCGGGTTCACCGAGCCCGAGGTGGAGGCCTTGCTGGACAAGGCCGGCCGGCGCGGCCTGCTGGAGGTGATCCGCGCCTGGTACAACGGGTACGATTTCGGTGGCGCGGTCATCTACAACCCCTGGTCGATCCTCAGCTTCCTGGAGGGGAGAGACGCGGATCCGCTCCCCTTCTGGCTCGGCACGAGCTCCAACGACCTCATCCAGAGGGTGATCGAGGAGCACGCCGTCACGCTGCAGCCCGCGCTGGAGGTGCTGATGGAGGGCGGCGAGATCGAGCGCGTGCTCGAGGAGAACGTGGCCGTCGGCGATCTCGCGCAGAACGAAGACGCGCTGTTCGGGCTGCTGGTCTTCTCGGGATACCTTCGCGCCGAGAAGCGCTCGCGCGGGCCGGGGGAGCAGCCCGCGCACGCGCTGAAGATCCCGAACCGCGAGGTGCGCCTGCTCTACACAGGCACGTTCCGGCGCTGGGCGGAGGCGCGGCTGAAGCGGCAGGGCACCAGCATGCAACGGCTCCTCGCCGCGCTCCTCTCGGGCGAGGCGGCGGGGTTCGAGACAGAGCTCCAAGCCTTCGTCACCGACGTGCTCTCGTACCATGATGCGACGAGGGTCGACCCGGAAGCGGTTTACCACGGCTTCGTCGCCGGCCTGCTGGCGGCGCTCGAGCCGGGACATCAGGTGCGCTCGAACCGCGAGTCCGGACAGGGGCGCCCCGACGTGATGATCCGGCCGGCGCAGCCCGGCAGGCCCGGCGTCGTGCTCGAGCTCAAGGTCGCCCGCGCGCCGCGCGTGAGCCTCGATCGGGCGCTCGACGAGGCACTGGCGCAGATCCGGACGCGAGGCTACGCCGCCGAGCTGCGCGCGAGCGGGGCTGTGCCGGTCCATGCGCTGGCCGTCGCGTTCGATGGGAAGGTCGTCCGGGTACGCGCAGGCGAGCCGGGTTAGGTTCGTACACTCCGGGCTGGTTCCACCCGCCAGGAGTCCGGCCAGAGATCCGGAAAGAGAGTCCAACGCAAAGGCGCAAAGGCGCAAAGGCGCAACAGGAATAAACAATTACACGCTTTTTGCATCTCTGCGGGGGGTGCCCCACTGGCCCGCCTCTGTTCCACTTCGCCATGCGCAACCTCGCGAAACTACTCGGGTCCGGAGACCGTCGAGCGCCCCAATCAGGATCCCCCCTGGGCGTGGTGGGTCCGCCGCTCCAGCGCGACATCGAGTCGGCGATTTGATAAGTGTGACGAATGAACCTGCGTCGCGCGATCCCATACGTCTGTCCGTTGGCCCTGCTCGCCGCGTGCACGAATGACCAGCGCTCTGACGTGGGCGCCGGCGGAGGCACCGGGACCTCCGAGAGCACCGGGAGCACGACGGCAGTGACCGGGACCAGCGCAGGCGCTGGGGGCACTGGCGTCAGCAGCGGCAGCAGCGGCAGCGGCGGCAGCGGCGGCAGCGGCGACGTGCCGCCCCCGGAACCCGAGGAGGTCCCGGTGCTGGAGAACGTCACGTTCTACGACGGCTACGCCGCGACGGTCGACGCGCCGCTCCCGGACGGCGTGATCCGCCACGACAACTCGCTGGTCGCGACCCGGTTGACCGACGAGCTGCTCGCCAAGATCCAGACCACCCTCAAGGTCCGCGTGGTCGTGGGAGCGCTGTGCGACAACTACGATCGACTCGGCTCGGTCAACCTGGCGCTGGTCCCCAAGGGGGCCCAGACCTACGTCTCCGGCGAGGTCGACCGGATCGAGGTCGCGCGGTTCGTCACGCCGTTCATGGACATGAACAAGCAGCCGACGACGGTCCCCTACGAATGGGAGGCCAGCAACCTCGTACCGATCCTGAAAGACCCCGACCTCCTCGCCGAATACGATTTTTGGTTCGAATTGAGCATCTTCGGCGTGCCTTACGCCGCGAACGACGAGGTCGCCGGCTGCGCCGGTCGCAATGACACGCAGCTCGGATCGCTGCTGTTGTACACCGACAGCGCGCAGGAGGCCCAGGACTTCAGCGTCCTGCTGCCGCTGGCCATCGGCGAAGAATTCAACAATTACGCCATGGGCGCCAGCGACAAGGTCGGCTCGACCCGCAAGACCGTCAGCTTCGAGTTACCGGTAGATACACAGAACGCGCAGCTCGTGTTGATCACGTCGAATCACGGCGCCAACCAGGGCGGCGAGGAGTACATTCGCCGCGAGCATTACGTGTACGTCGACGGCGAGCTGGCCTTGCAGTACAAGCCCGGGCGCATGTCGTGCGAGCCGTTTCGCAAGTACAACACCCAGAGCAACGGCATCTACGGGCTGTCCCCGCGGTCGGACGGAGAGTGGCAGTCGTTCAGCAATTGGTGCCCCGGCGACGTGATCGACACCCGGATCGTCCCGTGGGGGGCCGCGAGCGCCGGCATGCACGAGTTCGTGATCGACGTCCCCGACGCGACCTTCGCCGACGGGCAGGGCAACTTCCCGTTCTCGCTCTACGTGCAGGCGCAGTGAATGCATCGTTTGGCGTCCTCGACGGCTCGCCCGGCGCTCGCGACCACGCGCGAGGGGGCGTCGGCGCTCGCCGCCGAGGAGACGTCGTGCCTCAGGTCGGACGTACGACCGCGTAAACGCCGAGCGCCGCGACGGCCATTCCGGCGACCTGCACCAGGCTCAGGGTCTCACCGAACAGACCGAACGCCATGAGGGCCGCGACCGGCGGCACGAGGTAGAGGAGCGTCGCCACGCCCACCACCGCGCCCTGCCGGATCAGCGTGAGCAGGAGCCCGACCGCCCCGATCGAGAGCCCGAACACCGCCCAGAGCAGCCCCGCGCAGAGCGGGAGCGTGAGCTCCATCCGGCGCTGCTCGGTCAGCAGCACCATCGGCAAGGTGACGAGGGCGGCCCCGATGTACTGGATGACGGCATTCACCCGCAGGTCGACCGCGCCGCCCGTGCGCTTCTGCCAGAGGGTGCCGAGCGTCATCGAGAGCATCCCCAGGACCGCGACCGCGAGCGAGAGCGGCGGCACGCCGGCCCCGAGCTTCGGGAACACGACGAGGCACGCCCCCAGGAAGCCGAGCCCGATACCGAGCCAGCGGCGCGGCGAGACCCGCTCTCCCAGCAGCGGCCCGGCGAGCGCCGCCGTGACCAGCGGCTGCAGCCCCGCGACCAGCGCCGAGATGCCCGCCGGAAGCCCGTGCTTCACCGACCAGAACACCCCGCCGAGGTAGAACCCGTGCAGCAGGGCACCGGCCACCAGACCGTCCCGCCATGACCGCGCCGCTCTCGGCCATGGCACCCGCGCCACGACCGCGACGAGGGCCAGCACGAGCCCGGCGAGCGCGTAGCGCACCAGAAGAAAGGTGAGCGGCTCCGCGTGAGGCGCCACCAGCCGCGCGACGATGAACCCCGTCGACCAGATGACCACGAAGAGCGGAGGCGCGATGCGGGTGAGGCGCTGGGAGGGCATGGAAGGAGGGATGCTTGCGCCGGCGGAGCGGCGCCCGTGGGCCGCT
The DNA here is from genome assembly GCF_051474135.1 of Sorangium sp. So ce385. NCBI lineage: Bacteria > Pseudomonadati > Myxococcota > Polyangiales > Polyangiaceae > Sorangium > Sorangium sp. So ce385. The sequence goes on from NZ_CP150337.1 coordinate 6,975,915, forward strand.
ACTTCTTCGTCAGGTGCTGGCGGGCGCGGTCCATGACCGGCTGCCCGCCGGCGATGCCCCGCGCGTCGCGGTTCTGCCACTCCACCATCCAGCCAGGGTATTCAGGCGGGAGCGCGCTGGCGTCGTCGAGCTGCTTCACGTGTTCGGGCGAGAGCGTGACGTCCGCGGCAGCGAGGTTGTCGTCGAGCTGCTCCCGCGTCTTCGCGCCGATGATGACGCTGGTGACGAAGGGGCGAGTCAAATGCCACGCGAGCGCGACGCGCGCGACCGAGAGGCCCGTGGCGCCCGCGACCTCCCGCAGCGCGCCGAGCACCCGCGGCAGCCGGGCGCGGTCGACGGGCGGGAAGTCGAAGGTCGAGCGCCGCGCGCCGTCGGGGCCGCCCGGCTTCTCCGGATCGTACTTGCCCGACAGCATGCCGCCCGCGAGCGGGCTCCAGGGGAGGATCGCGACGCCCTCCGACTGCGCCAGGGGCACGATCTCGCGCTCGATGTCGCGCCCCGCGAGCGAGTAGTAGACCTGCGCGCTCTCGAACCGCGCGAGGCCGTTCGCCTGCGCGAAGCCGATCGCCTTCATGGCCAGCCACGCGGGCAGGTTGCTGAAGCCGACGTAACGGGCCTTGCCCGAGCGCACCACGTCGTCGAGGGCGCGCACCGTCTCCTCGATGGGCGTCACCGGGTCGAAGCCGTGGATCTGGTAGAGGTCGACGTGATCGAGCCCGAGCCGCTGGAGGCTCCCGTCGATGCTCGCGAGGATGTGCGCCCGCGAGAGGCCCACCTGGTTCACGCCCGGGCCCACGCGCCCGCGCACCTTGGTGGCCACGACGACCTGCTCGCGCGGGCGGCCGAGCGCCTTGAGCGCCGCGCCGACGATCCGCTCCGACTCGCCTTCGGAGTAGACGTCCGCCGTATCGATGAAGTTGACGCCGCGGTCGAGCGACGTGCCCACGATGGCCTCGGCCTCGCTGGTGCCGAGCGCGCCGATGACCTGCCAGAAGCCCTTCCCGCCGAACGTCATGGCGCCGAGGCAGAGCTCGGACACGTAGAGGCCCGTCTTCCCGAGGAGCTTGTATCGCATGGTGCATTCTCCCTTGTGTGTCCCGGAGGCATAAGTCTTCGAGCGCGCTCGAAGTCAAGGGTCACGTCGACGGGCGCGCGGGGCAGGAGGGCGCTGGACCGCCGGGAGGCGTCGACGTGCGCGGACGTGAAGGGCTGGAGCGGATCTACGCGGCCTTCGCCGGCTTCGGGTTCAGCTGGAGGAAGCGGCGCTGGTAGGCGTACGAGCGAAAGAGGATCTGCAGCGGCGGCTCGTTGCCGCGCTTGATCTCGAGCTTCGCGCCGTCGTCGTGCTCGGCGCAGTGCGGGATGCGCAGCGTGTAGCTCGTGCCGCCGCCGGTGCGCACCGCGATGGCCCCGAGCGCGAGCCCGGCCGCGGCGACGGCCACGTTGGTCCCGGTCTGGCCGTCGTCCACCTTCGCCTCGACGCCGCGCGTCGCCGGCCTCGCGCACACGCAGCAGCCTTCCGGCCAGCGGATCGCCTCGCTCGTCACCGGCACCGGAAAGCCCGGCTTCGGGTGGACGTAGTCGTCGGCGAGCACGGTGAGGACGCGCTTGTCGACGAGGTACGCGGCCTGGCACTTGTCGCAGAACGCCGGGTCCTCGGTGTGGTTGAGCTCGATCTCCGTGAGCGCCGCCTGGCAGCGCGGGCACGTCGCGGTGCCGGCCAGGTCCCTGGCGACGAGGAGCGCCCCGAACGCGAAGACCGCGAGCCCGATCCCGCCGACGAGGCAGAGCAGCCACAGCGCACCGGAGCGGCCGCTCATCGCGCTGAAACAGAGGAACGAGAGACCGGCGAGCACCACCATCATGACGGCGTACTTGAGGGTGGCGCCGGCGTTGCGGGTCACGGTGGACGTCATGAGCGCGACCTTAGCGCCGGTCGCCCCCCGAGCGCGCGCCGAACGCTGTCGCGGAGTCGCGGAAAGAGGGTAGAGGGTGGGAGGGTAGCGCGTCCAAACGCCTTGCGGCGGCCCAATACCACCCTACCCCACACGCGCATTGATTTGCCTTGACTGCGCCGATCGCCGAAAGTACTTTGGTCTGACCAACGGACAACATGACCAACGCACCACGCTTCCGGACCGTGTCCCGTTCGGCGATCTACGTCGACGTCGCCGACCAGATCCGCGACGCGATCCTCAATCGCTCGCTCTCGTCAGGCGAGCGCCTGCCGCCCGAGCGCGAGCTCGCTCAGCAGTTCGGGGTCAGCCGCGCGACGATCCGCGAGGCGCTCCGCCATCTCCAGGCGCAGGGGCTGCTCGCGTCGCGCGGCCGGACCTCGCCGATGCAGGCCGCGAGCCCTGACGCGGCCGTCGACCGCTTCTGCGAGGCGCTCACCCACGTGGTCCAGCTCCGGAGTGTGTCGCTCCCGGACCTCATCGAGCTTCGCGTCGCGATCGAGACCGCCGCGATGACCCGCTCGGCGGCCGCGCCTGTCGCCGCTCACCTCGATGAGGCGCGCGCCGCGCTCGAGGAGATGGAGCGGGAGCATATCTCGCCCGCCGATTTCTACGACGTCGATATCGCGTTCCACGCCGCGCTGGTCGCGGCCTCTGGCAACCAGGCGCTCTCCCTCGTGATGGTCGCGGTCAAGGACAGCATCCGGCTCCACCTCGAAGAGGCGCTGCGGGCGCGCTCGTTCGCGGCGATCCGCCCGCGGGTGGTCGAGGAGCACCGGGCGCTCTTGCGCGCCGTCGAGCGCGGGAACGCGAAGTCGGCCGCGACGCTCCTCAGGGCGCACCTCTCGGAGTTCTACGGCACATGAGCCCTATCGATGAGCTTGCCCTCACGCTGCGCGACGGCCTCGTCACGGATCGGGACGTCATCGAGGGGTATCGCCACGACAAGGCCCTCTGGGCGCCGGGCGGCTGGCCGCTCGCCGTGGCGCGGCCGTCGTCGACCGCCGACGTGCAGGCGCTGGCGCGGTGGGCGACGGAGCACCGCATCGCCCTGGTGCCGCGCGGCGCCGGGACCGGCGTGGCGGGCGGGGCGACCGCCATCGACGGCTGCGTGGTGGTGAGCTTCGAGCGCATGAACCGGATCCTCGCGATCGACGAGGCGGCCATGCTCGCCGTCGTCCAGCCGGGGGTGCTCAACGGCGAGCTCAAGGCCGCGGCGCATGAACGTGGGCTGTGGTATCCGCCCGACCCGTCGAGCTACGCCATCTCGACGATCGGCGGCAATGTCGCCACCAACGCCGGCGGCCTGTGCTGCGTGAAATACGGTGTCACGTCCGACTACGTGCTCGGCCTCGAGGCGGTCCTCGCGGACGGGACGGCGCTCCGCACCGGCGGCCGGAGCCGCAAGGACGTCGCCGGCTATGATCTGACGCGCCTCCTGGTCGGCTCCGAGGGCACCCTCGCGCTGATCACCGAGATCACGCTGCGCTTGCGGCGGCGGCGCCCGCCGGCGACCACGCTCGTCGCGACGTTCGGGTCGCTGGAGGCCTCGGGGCGCGCGGTCGCGGCGATCGTCCGGTCGGTCGATGCGTCGATGCTCGAGATCATGGACCGCACGGCCATCCGCGCCGTCGAGCGCTTCCGCCCGCTCGACCTCGACACCGAGGCTGCCGCGATGCTGATCGCGCAGAGCGACGCCCCCGGGTCCGCCGAGCTGTCCTGCATGCAGGCGGCCTGCGAGGCCGCCGGCGGGACGGTGGTCGCCACGACCGAGGACGAGAGCGAGGGGCAGATGTTGCTCACCGCGCGCCGCCTCGCGCTCACGGCGCTCGAGCAGCTCGGCACGGTGCTCGTCGACGACGTCGCCGTGCCGCTGCCGCAGCTGCCGGAGATGTTCCGTCGAATCGACGCGATCGTCGCCGCGACGCAGACCACCGTCGCGACGGTGGCGCACGCGGGCGACGGGAACCTCCACCCTCTGGTCGTGTTCGATCGAAACGACGCCGCGGCCGAGGCGCGCGCGGTCGCGGCCTTCAACGAGGTGATGGCGCAGGCGCTCGATCTGGGCGGCACGATCACGGGCGAGCACGGCGTCGGCACGCTCAAGCGCGGCCTCCTCACACGCCAGCTCGGCGCGGCCTCGCTCGCGCTGCACCACCGCATCAAAGATGCTTTCGATCCGGGCGGCATCCTCAACCCCGGAAAGGTGATCTCGCCGGTCGGACCGACGAGAGAGGACGGCTGATCGAGCGTAGGAGACGTTGGGGTGTCGTGCGGGCTTGTCCCGGGCGGGGTGTCGCCCGCGCGCGGCGATCCTTGGGTCATCTCGGTCCCATCAAAAATTGGCCCTGGCGCTTGCATCGAGCCGCGGGCCTGGCTACGCCAGCGTCTCCGTGACGCCCACCCCCTCGCCCTACGGTGTCCTAGGCCCCCTCGACGTTCCCCTCGGCCTCGGCCTGCTCCGACTGGCCACGGAGGGGCGCCCCTCGGAAGAGGACGCGACCGCCGTCATCCACGTTGCCCTCGATCGAGGCATACGCCTCCTCGACACCGCCGACGCCTACTGCCTCACCGACCGCGAGGTCCACTATGGCGAGCGCCTCGTGCGCAAGGCGCTCGACGCGTGGTCCGGCCCGCGCGACGACGTGCGCGTCATCACCAAGGCGGGCCTCACCCGACCCAAAGGGCGATGGGCCCCGAACGGCAGCCGCGACCACCTGCGCCGCGCGGTCGAGGGCAGCCTGAAGGCGCTCGGCGTCTCGCGGATCTTCATGCTCCTCCTCCACGTGACCGACCCCAAGACCCCCCTCGAAGAGAGCCTCGCCGCCCTCGCCGAGCTCCAGAGAGAGGGCCTCGTCGAGCACCTCGGCCTCAGCAACACCTCCATCGCAGAGGTCCGCCAGGCCGAGCGGCACTTTCCGGTGCGGGCCATCCAGGAGGAGCTGAGCGTCCTCGATCGCGGCAGCGCCGCGCGAGGCCTCTTCGAGCTCGCCAAGCACATGGGCATCCCGTTCCTCGCCCACCGCCCGCTCGGCGGTCACGCCAAGGTCGATAGCCTCCTCAAGAACCGCGCGATCAAGCCCATCGCCGCGCGGCACGGCATCACGCCCCAGGAGGCGGCCCTCGCGGCCCTGCTCGATCTCGGCCCCCCAGTCGTTCCGCTGTTCGGGGCGACCAAGCGGGAGAGCGTCGAGTCCTGCTTGCGCGCGCGCCGGGTCCCCTTTGGCGAGCGCGATCGCGCCGACCTCTCGAAGACCAGCTTTGCGCCCACGGCCGATGCGCTGGCCTCGGTCGCGCCCCCCGTGGTCCCCGCCGGCCTGCGCGAGCTCGCGCCCGGAGAAGGCCCCGGCGATGCGCCCGAGGTGGTCGTGGTCATGGGAATCCAAGGGGCAGGCAAATCGTCGGAGGTCGCCCGCTATACGGCCCAAGGGTACGCGCGCCTGAACCGCGATGAGCTCGGCGGCACGCTCGACGGCGTGGTCAAGAAGCTCGGAGAGCTGCTCTCCTCGGGGCAAACGCGGGTGGTCCTCGACAATACGTACGGCACGCGCGCGTCGCGCTATGCGGTGGTCCGGGTGGCGCACGCGCACGGCGTGCCGGTCCGGTGCCGGTACCTGGCCACGCCCATCAACGAGGCCTACGCGAACATCGTCCTGCGCGTCCTCGAGCGCTACGGCAAGCTGCTCGGGCCGGAGGACATGAAAGCGCTCGGCAAAGAGGATCCCAACCTGCCGCCGCCGCAGGCGCTCTCGCGGTGGGCCGCGAATTTCGAGGCGCCGCACGTGGATGAGGGGTTCTCGGTGGTCGAGGAGATCCCGTTTGCCCGGCGCGTCGATCCGCTCTTCACGGGCAAGGGCCTGCTCCTCGACGTCGACGGCACGCTGCGAACGACGAAGAGCGGCGAGATCTACCCGCGCGACCCCGACGACGTCGAGCTCCTGCCCGGTCGGCGCGCGGTCCTGGAGCGCTGGGTCGACGACGGATACACGCTCTTCTTCGTGTCCAACCAGAGCGGCATCTCGAAAGGATCGGTGACCGAAGAGGCGGTCCTGGCCGCGTTCGCGCGGACGATCGAGCTCCTCGGCCTGCCCGTGGCCGAGGTCGTGTACTGCCCGCACCCGGCGTTTCCGGTCGGCTGCTTCTGCCGCAAACCCCTCCCGGGGCTCGGGATATCGCTGATCCAGCGCCATAAGCTCGCGCGCGAGCACCTGGTGATGGTCGGCGATATGGAAAGCGACCGGGAGTTCGCGCGAGCGCTCGGGTCGAAGTACATGACGGCCGCGGAGCTCTTCCCGGGCGAGTGAGCGCCCGCGATGAAGCGCCATCAGGCGCCCAGCGCCCCCCGTGGGCCCCGCGGGGGCGCGCCGGGCCTGCACCTCCCGCACCGTCAGCGGTCTGCCCACGAATGCTGAGCTCACCGCCCGCGCCGCCAGCGGTCTGCCCAGCGAGCTGAGCTTACCTCCCGCACCGCGGACGGTCCGCCAGCGACAGCTTCGCCGCACCTCTCCTCTCCCCGCACCATCGTTCCCCGCCCCATCGTCGCCCTCCGAGACAAATCGCCACGGCCTCCCCCCACAGGAGCACTCCGCCGCACCAACCTCGGCAGCACGCCCTCCGGCGCACCACCCCCGCTCCCGCCCGCGCCCACCGCCGCGCCCCGCCCGTTTCCTCGGTCGTTCCCGCGTCCTCCCGGCCTCGCCCCCTCCCCTCGCGCCCTGGCACGGGATCAGCACGGACAGCCCGCATCGAACCCTCAGCCATCTCAGCAGCGCGCCGGTCTGCGCCTCCGTGGCAGCCCGGCGCGCCGGTCCACCCCTGAAGGGAGAAAGCGAGACCTCATGAAGGCGGTAGTGTTTCACGGCATCGGCGACATCCGGATGGACGACATCAAGGAGCCCAAGATCAAGGAGCCGACCGACGCCATCATCCGCATCACGGCCAGCGCCATCTGCGGCACCGACCTCCATTTCGTCCGCGGCACCATGCCGGGGATGGTCCCGGGCACCGTGCTCGGCCACGAGGCGGTCGGCATCGTCGAGGAGCTCGGCAAGGACGTCAGGAACCTGAAGAAGGGCGACCGCGTCGTCGTGCCGTCGACCATCGCTTGCGGTTATTGCTCCTACTGCCGCGCCGCGTACTACGCGCAGTGCGACAACGCGAACCCGAACGGCAAGCAGGCGGGCACCGCCTTCTTCGGCGGCCCCAAGATGTCCGGCCCCTTCGACGGCCTCCAGGCCGAGTTCGCGCGCATCCCCTTCGCCAACGTCGGCCTCGTCAAGCTCCCGAACGGCGTCAGCGACGACCAGGCCATCCTCCTCTCGGACATCTTCCCCACCGCGTACTTCGGCGCCGAGCTCGCCGAGATCCGGCCCGGCGACACCGTGGCGGTCTTCGGGTGCGGCCCCGTCGGCCTGTTCACGATCGCCAGCGCCAAGCTCATGGGCGCAGGCCGCATCATCGCCGTCGATCAGGTGCCCGACCGCCTCGAGATGGCCCGCGACCAGGGCGCCGAGACCGTCGACTTCTCCGCCGAGGATCCGCTCGTCGCGATCATGCGCCTCACCGGCGGCATCGGCGTGGACCGGGCGATCGACGCCGTGGGCGTCGACGCCGAGCGCCCCCACGACGGCCCCGCCCACAAGCAGGCAAAGCAGGACGCCAAGGCGTTCGACCTGGAGGTCAAGCAGATCTCCCCCGACGCGCGGACCAAGGGCGACACCTTCCGCGCCGGCGACGGGCCGTCGCAGGTGCTGCAGTGGGCCGTCCGCTGCGTGGCCAAGGCGGGGACCATCTCGGTCATCGGGGTCTACCCGCAGACCTCGCGCACGTTCCCCATCGGCGAGGCGATGAACAAGAACCTCACCCTGCAGATGGGCAACTGCAACCACAGGAAGTACATCCCGAAGCTCGTGGACCTCGTGCAGACCGGCCAGGTGGATCCCACCACGATCATCACGAAGCAGGCGCCCCTCACGTCCGCGATCGACGCGTACAAGGCGTTCGACCGGCGGGAGGCCGGCTGGGTGAAGGTCGAGCTGCGCCCGCCTTCGGCCGGGACGCCGGCCAACCTGAACCGCGCCGTCGCGTAGCCAGGCGCCGCGCGGCCGCATGGCCCGGGTGAGCGCGCCGGGCGCCGGCGCGTCCGCCTGGGTCACCCGCGAGCGGGGGCCGCTCCAGCGCGAACGGGGAACTTCCCGCTCGAGCGGAGCCCGCGGCTGCGGCTAGGCTCGCAGGCCGCCATGAGGGTCGAGCCGTACCGCGCCCCGCTCCGGGGCGGCCGTCACTGCGTCGTCCGACAGAGCTCGCGCGACGACGCCGCTGCCCTGCTCGAGCTCGAGCGGGCGATCGTGCGCGCCCGGCACGGCATCGTGAAGCACGAGGACGAGCTGCCGGCGAACGCGGACGCCTACGCCGAGCAGCGGGAGCGCGCGGGCCTCACGGCGACGGACGGCTCGGCGATGTCGCTGGCCGCCGAGCTCCCGGGGGGCCGCCTCGTCGGCGAGGCGACGCTCCTCCGGCGGTTCAAGTTCCGGATGCTGCGCCACGTGGGGATCCTCGGGCTCGGCGTGCACCCGGAGGCGCAGGGGCTCGGCGTGGGCCGGGCGCTGATGGAGCGGCTGCTCGGGCTGGCGGCCGCGCACCGCGACCCGGACGGGGGTCGCGTGCGGCGCGTGGAGCTCAACGTGCGGGCGGACAACGCGCGGGCGATCGCGCTCTACCGGTCGTTCGGGTTCGTGCACGAGGGGACGCGCCGCGACCTCGTCCGCGGCGACGGCGGGGCGTTCGTGGACGACCTGATCATGGGCCTCCTGCTGTCCGACGATGCGCCCGCCGCGGGCCGGTGAGGCGCGCCCGCCCTCCCGCGGGCATGGCGCGCGCCCGCCGCGGGCCGGTGAGGCGCGCCCCGCCCCGCGCGGGCATGACGCGCGCCGGCGCCGCAGGGTAGCCTGCCCGCGATGAGCGGACCGCCTCCTGCCGCACGCGCCGCCGGCCCCGGCGCCCTCCCCGACCCCGCCCCCCTCCCCGGCCCTGGCGCCGCGCCCGCGCCGACCACCGCGCCCGGCCCCGCCGCCGCTCCCGGCCCCGCCGGCCGCCACGACCCCGCCGCCCGCGCCCGCGCCGCGCTGCGCGCCGGGCGCATCGCGGCGCTGACCGCCGGCGGCCTCGCCCTCGGCAAGCTCGTCGCCGGCCAGCTCGGCCAGTCGATGGCCGTCACCGCGAGCGCCGTCGACTCGCTCACGGACCTCTTCGCCTCCTCGGCGAACGCCCTCGCCATCCAGCTCGCCCACGCCGCGCCCGACCGCTCCCACCCGTTCGGCCACGCGAAGATCGAGACGCTCGCGACCGCCGGTCAAGGCCTGCTCATCGGCGGCTCCGGGGTCTACCTGCTCGTCGAGGGGATCCGGCGGCTGCTCTCGCCCCAGCCGCTCCGGCTCGCCGCCGTCACGCTCGGCGCCATGGCCGCCGCCGCGCTGATCACCGCGGCGCTCGTCGCCTACCTCGGCCGCGTCGCCGCCCGCACCGGCTCGAGCGCCATCCAGGCCGACGCCGTCCACTACCGCACCGACATCGCGGCGAACGTCGCGGTCCTCCTCGGCGTCGCCGTCACGTACGCGACGGGCTTCTCCCGCGTCGACGGCCTCCTGTCGATCGCGGTCGCCGCCTACGTCCTCACGTCCGCCGGGAGCCTCCTCCGGCTCGGCGTGCGCGACCTCATCGACACCAGCGCCCCCGACGAGCGCGTCGCCGCCATCGAGGCCGCGCTCGACGCGATGCGCGCGCGCGGCGACATCCTCGGCCACCACGGGCTGCGCACGCGGCTCGCCGGGCGCACGCTGTTCGTCGACGTGCACATCGAGCTCCCGGGCGACATGCGCCTCGCCCGCGCGCACGCGACGGGCGACCGCGCGCGCGACGCCATCCGCGCCGCAGAGCCCGACGCCGAGGTGCTCGTGCACATCGACGTCGAGCGCGACGAGCCGGCGTGAACGGCGCCGGCGACAGGGCGGGCGGCCGCGCCGAGCGCGCGGGGCCGCTCAGCCCGGCGGCGAGCTCGGCTCGCCGGCGCGCGGCGGCCCCGCGCACGGGAGCTCGACGAGGAACGTGGCGCCCGCGCCGGGCGCGCTCCGGACGCGGATCGAGCCGCCGTGCGCGTCCGCGATCCTCCGGCTCATGTAGAGGCCGAGCCCCAGCCCGCCGTAGTGCCGGTCGGACACGGCGCGCCCGAAGCGCTCGAAGATCTGCTCCTGCCGCGCCGGGTCGATGCCGATCCCCTGATCCTTCACCGAGAGCCGCGCCGTCCCGGCCTCCTCGCTGACGACGATCTCGACCGGCCTGCCCGCGCCGAACTTCATCGCGTTGGCGAGCAGGCTCGTGACCATCTGGTCGACGCGCGCGCGATCCCAGCGGCCCACGATCCGGCCGCAGTCCCGCAGCGACACCGAGCACCCGGCGCGCGAAAGCTCCAGCGTCAATCGCGCGAGGACATCGCGGACGACCGCCACGAGATCGACCTCCGCGACATGGAGCGAGAGCCGATCCACCTGGCTCCGCGAGACGTCGAGGAGCTCGTTGTGCCGGCGGGTCAGGCGCTTCGCCTGCCGCAGCGCGCGGTCGACCTGCCTGCCCATGGCCCGCGGGTCCCAGGGCCCACCCGACCGGAGGGCCCGATCCATCGCCTCGAGCGTGAGCGTGAGCGACGTCATCGGCGTGTTGAGCTCGTGCGTCGCCACCGTGAGGAACTCGTCCCGCACCCGGACGGCCTCCTGGGCAGCACGGTAGAGCCGCGAATTGTCGATCGCGTTCGCCGCCCGGCGCGCCACTTCCTGCACGATCTCGATGTCCGCATCGCCGTAGCGGCGCTCCGGCACGGACGAGACGACGGTCAGCATCCCGAGCGGTTGTCCCCGCGCCACGACCGGCACGGTGATGGAACTGTAGGTCCCGAGCTCTCGGAGGAGCCTCACGTGCCCGTCGTCCTCGCAGTGTTCCCGGAGGATGGCCTCTGAGATCTCGGGGAGCAGGAGCGGCTCACCGCTGCGCAGGACCCTGGCCGCGGGGTGCGGCGAGTCCCGACCAGGCGGATACCGCCGCTCCAGCTCCTGGATCAACGACTCCATCGTGGGATCTCTGTGCGCCCAGGAAATTCGCCGGATCTCTCCACCTTCCACAACATCGATGATGCACCAATCGCAAAGCGATCGTACCGAGAGCCGCGCAATACGCGACAACGTCTCGCCAGAATCGAGCGACCTGGAGAGGATGTCCCCGACCTCGGCCAGGAAGGCCGCACGCCGCTCCGCCGCCTCGGCCGCGGTCCGCGCGGCCTGCTCCTTGGAGAGCAGCCGCGCGTTCTCCAGCGAGATCGCTGCTTGCGTGGCGAGCAGCGAGAGGGCGGTGAGCCGCTCCGGCGTGAACGCGCCCTTCACGAGGTTGTTCTCGAGGTAGAGCAGGCCCACCACCTCGCCCTGCCTCAGGATGGGCATGCAGAGCAGCGACTTGGGCCGACACCTCGCGAAGTAGTCATCGACGGAGAACTTGCCCGCGTCCGCGGCGGCATCGCTCAGGATGACGTGCTCCTTCGTCCGCTGCACGAAGCGGACGAGCGACATGGGGACGCGCCGCGAACCATCCTCCGTCGAAGGCGGGAGGAGGGTCGTCGCCGCCCCTTTCTCTTCGAGGGTCGCCTCCGCTTCGATGGAGAGGCGCTCGTCCTGGTACAGGAGGATGCAAGCCCTCTGCGCGCCGCCCTGCTCGAGGACGACCGTGAGCAGCGTGCGCAGCAGCTTGTCGAGGACGATCTCGCTCGACAGGCTTTGCGATGCCTTGGTCACCGAGAGCAGGTCGAGCTGCTCGGACCGCGCCGCGAAGGTGGCGGCCTGGGCGAGCGGCGTCGTATCCCAGAGGTGCGGATTCTGCTGGTCGATCTGCTTGACCTTGCCGTCCGCCCCCCAGCGGGCGTAACAGGCACGCGCCTCGCGGAGGTACGTGGCGGCGATCAGGTCGAACCCTCGCGCCCGGTAGAACCTCGACGCGATCTCGTAGGCGAGCGCCTCGTTGTGGACGAAGCCGCTCGCGCGCGCGGCGCGGATGGCCTGCTCGTAGAGCTGCGCCGCCTTCTCCCATTCGCTGCCGACGCGCGCGATCTCGGCGCCGACCAGCGCCGCGCGATGGACGAAGTTCTCGGGGCAGCTCGAAGCCCAGACCTCGAGCTGCTCGTGGTGCGCGAGGAGCTCCGTGAGCTCCTGGGGCCGCTCATCGGCAGGTGCCGCGTCGTGGCGCGCTGCCCGCGCGAGCGCGCTGTGGGCGAGCGCGCTGTAAAAATGGTACTCGGCGATCTCGGGGAACGACGGCGACGTCCAGAGGAGCCAGTGCGCCTTCGCCGCGGCCTCGATAGCAGAGGCATAATCACCCGCGTAAAAGCGCGCTTGCAGCTTGCGGATCCAGTACCAGCTCGCGGCCAACGAGAGACGCGGATCGCCCTCGATGTGCCGTTCGAATCGGCCCTCGTCGAAGCGCTCATCGTTGAATGAGGCGAAATCCGGCAAGAGCCCCTGGAGCGTCTGGATGAGTCTGAGCTGTCCGGTGATGCAGTCGACGACGAGGCCGAACTTCGCCTTCCGCGCGAACTCGAGCGCGCCCTCGGCCTCTCGCTGCACCTCGCCGAGCGGCTCTCCATCTATGAGGAGGAGCGTGAGAAAGGCGGTACGCAGATAGGACGCATACGTGAGATCGCCAGCCTCCTGCGCCGCGTGAAAGGCGCGTCGCAATCGATCGAGGCTGGTACGCACGTGCCTCGTCCAGGGATTGATGGCGTACCAGAAGACCAGATAGACGCGGGCCTTGAAGCGGTCCAGCCCGCGCTTCTCCACGAGGTCGAGGCCGAGCTTGCCGAAGCGGAACCCCGCGCGGTAGTCGCCGAAGCGTGGCCCAAGGACCGTGCCGAGCCGGACGTATCCGAGGCACGACGCGTCGCTGTTGCCATGCTCGATGCTGACGTTCACCATGCGAGCGACCAGGAGGCTCAGCAGGTTCTCGTCGGTGAACAGGGCGGGCGCCTCGCACCACGAGAGGACGTCGATGGTCGTGCGGCAGTCCGGATCGGCCATCGGGGGCAAGTCGAAGAGCTCCTCGATCGGGCGGCCCTCGAGCCTCTGCCACATCCGCTCGTACTCCTGCAGGACCTCCGCGTCCGTCGGGTGCGGCGACCACTCGACGCCGACGCGCCGGAGGTATTCGAGGCATGCCTCCACGCTGCGGTCGCTCCGATCCATGGTCGTGTAAAGAGCCATGCGCGCGCACGTGACGGCGCCGAAGGCGACGAGGTCTCCTGCGCGGCGCGAGAGCATGGAGAGCCGCTCCTCCGCTCTCGAGAGCTCGCCGGTCAGGAACTCACACTCGGCCCGGTGGAGCTCGAGCGCGAAGATGAGCTCGTAGCGGGTGGACCAGCCGTCCTCGGCCAGGAGCGCCGCGCCGGCGACGAGGTACGCCAGCGCCGAGGCGTAGGCGGTCGACCCCTTGGCGCGCTTGCCCGCGATGAGGTTGAGCTCGGCGACCCGTTCTCGCTCTTCCCACGACGTGATGAGCCCGATGCCGCGGTTGAGCTGGTTCACGATCTCGAAGATCTTCTCCTCGAGCTCCTCCGGCGCCGTCCGCGACGCGAGCAGCCTGCCTATCTCGAGGTGCACCGACGCCCGCTCGCCTTCGGGGATGAGCGAATAGGCGGCTTCCTGGACCCAGTCGTGGAGGAACTTGTACGTGCCGTTCAAGCGAAAGACGAGCCCCTCATGGACTGCGTCCCAAAGACCCGCGTGCACATCCTCCTCCGAGCCGCCATGAACCAGCGTCAGCAGGGCGACGTCCGCGGTGTGTCCCAGGCAGGCGAGCTGCTTCAGCGCTCCCTGGGCGCCCTCCGGCAGCCGCGCGAGCTTGCCGACCATCAGGGCCGCCACGTTGTCGGTGAAGCCCTTTTCGCGGATCTGCGCCACGTCCCACCGGAAGGCCTCGGCCCGCTCGTCGAACTCGATCAGCCGCTCTTCGTGCAGCGCCATGAGGAACTGGATCGCGAAGAAGGGGTTGCCGGCCGTCTTCTCGTGGACGAGGTTCGAGAGCGGCGCGGCGTCGTCGCGGGAGCAGTGGAGCGCGTCGCTGACGAGCGCGGCGATGTTGTCTCGGGAAAGCGGGCCGAGCACGATGTCCGAGATGCGCGCGCCCTCCTTCCGCATCTGGTCGAGCGCCAGCGCCAGCGGATGCGAGGGGGGCACCTCGTTGTCGCGGTACGCGCCGGTGACGAGCAGATAGCGCGTCTCGGGGTGCGTCACCAGATCGTGAAGGAGGCCGAGGCTCGCCGAATCGGTCCACTGGAGATCGTCGAGGAAGAGCGCGAGGGGGTGCTCCTTCCGGGCGAACACCCCGATGAAGCGCCGGAACACGACGCGGAACCGGTTCTGCGCCTCGGTCCACGGAAGCTCTGGAGCCGGCGGTTGCCGGCCGATGACGAGCTCGACCTGGGGGATGACCTCCACCAGGAGCTGTCCGTTGATCCCGAGGGCGTCGAGCAGCCGCTGCCTCCAGGCCGCCATCTGGTCCTCGCTCCCGACGAGGATCTCGAGCACGACCTCCCGGAAGGCCTGGACGAGCGTGGAGTAGGGGATGTCGCGCTGGGATTGATCGAACTTGCCCGAAAGGAAGAGGGCTCGCTCCCGGACGACCGGCCTGTGGATCTCGTGGACCAGCGCCGACTTGCCGATGCCGGAATAGCCGGAGACCAGGACGAGCTCGGGGGATCCCGTGCCCACCACGCGCTCGAACGCGCGCAGCAGCGCGGTCACCTCCTCCTCGCGGCCATAGAGCTTCTGAGGGATCTCGAAGCGATCGGAGACGTCGTGCTCGGCCAAGGGGAACGGCTCGATCCGGCCGGTCGCTCGCCACTCCGAAAGGCACCGCTCGAGGTCGTGCTTGAGGCCGCGCGCGGTCTGGTAACGATCCTCCGCCATCTTGGCCAGGAGCTTCAGGACGAGCGCCGAGAGGACCTCGGGCAGGTCCGGGACGAGCGCGGTGGCCGGTGGCGGGGCGCGGGCGACGTGGCAGTGCACCCACTCGGACGGGTCGCGCGCCTCGAACGGCAGCCGCCCGGTGAGCATCTCGTAGAACGTGACCCCGAGCGCATAGAGATCGGTGCGGCTGTCGATCGCCCGGTTCATCCGCCCCGTCTGCTCCGGAGCCAGGTACGGCAAGGAGCCCTCGATGAGCCGGGGAGGCCCTGCCGGCGACTGCTCGCGGGAGAGGCGGGACGCGAGGCCGAAGTCGGCGAGCTTGACCTGCCCGGTAGCTGCGTTGACGAGGATGTTCTGGGGCTTGAGATCCTTGTGGATGATGTCCTGCTGGTGGAGCTCCGCCACGCAGGCCACGATACGCACCGCGAGGTCGAGGAACCGCTCGATGTTCATGGGCGCGTCCATGAAGTGGTCGAGCGACTCGCCGCCGAAATCCTCCAGGACGAGCGCCGGCAGCCCCTCGTACGTCTCGAGGGCGAGCGGCCTTACGATGGCCTCGTGGCTCAGCGCCTTGCCGATCGCGTACTCGTGCTTCAGGCGCTCGATGTCCTTCGGGCGGCTGCGCCTCGGATCGAGGACCTTCAAGATCACCGGGCAGCCATCGGCGCTCCGGATCGCGCGAAGCAGGCTGGTCTTCTGGCCCTCGTGGAGGGTCTCGGTGATCGCGTAGGGGGAGGCCAGGCTCACCTCCACGGGGAGCATCTCCCTGGGGAGGACACGCCGTGGGGCGCTGGCGCCCAGCGGCTCCGTGGGACATGAGAGCTGTCGACGCCGGAACGGTCGAGCCCGCGCGCCTCGCCGAGGCGACGCAACCGCACGGTCGGCGTGAGCGCATAGCGCAGGCCAGGCACCGCATCACCTGTCGCGGTCTCCTGCGGTCGTACCATATCCGAGGCCCCCTCGACCGATAGATACCACGGCTGATGCCCGGCACTTCCGCGGTGCACCTCGCAGGCGCCGACGAGCAGGGATCCCTGGCTCATGTGCACGCCCGGCCGCTCAGCCCGGCGGCGGCGAGCTCGGCTCGCCGGCGCGCGGCGGCCCCGCGCACGGGAGCTCGACGAGGAACGTGGCGCCCGCGCCGGGCGCGCTCCGGACGCGGATCGAGCCGCCGTGCGCGTCCGCGATCCTCCGGCTCATGTAGAGGCCGAGCCCCAGCCCGCCGTAGTGCCGGTCGGACACGGCGCGCCCGAAGCGCTCGAAGATCTGCTCCTGCCGCGCCGGGTCGATGCCGATCCCCTGATCCTTCACCGAGAGCCGCGCCGTCCCGGCCTCCTCGCTGACGACGATCTCCACGGGCTTGCCCGCGCCGAACTTCATCGCGTTGGCGAGGAGGCTCGTGACCATCTGGTCGACGCGCGCGCGATCCCAGCGGCCCACGATCCGGCCGGAGCCGTGCACCGAGACCGAGCACCCGGCGCGCGCCAGATCCAGCTTGAGCCGCGCAATCACGTCGCGGACCACCGCCCCGAGGTCGACCTCCACGACCTCGAGCGAGAGCCGATCCACCTGGCTCCGCGAGACGTCGAGGAGCTCGTTGTGCAGGCGGGTCAGGCGCGTCGCCTGCCGCAGCGCGCGATCCACCTGATGGCCCATCGACTGCGGATCCCAGCGCCGGCCCGGAGCGAGGGCCCGGCGGACGGCCTCGAGCGTGAGCGTGAGCGACGTCATCGGCGTGTTGAGCTCGTGCGTCGCCACGGTGAGGAACTCGTCCCGCACCCGGACGGCCTCCTGGGCGGCCTGGTAGAGCCGCGCGTTGTCGATCGCGATCGCGGCCCGGTGCGCCACTTCCTGCACCAGGTCCAGATCCGCCTCGCCGTAGGTGCGCTCCGGCGAGGACGAGACGACGCTCAGCACCCCGATCGGCTGTCCCCGCGCCACCAGCGGAACGGAGATGAAGCTGTGGGTCCCGAGCGCGCGGATGAGCCTCGCGTGCCCCTCGTCCGGGCAGTAGCTCCGGAGGATCTCGTCGGGGAACTCGGTGATGAGGAGCGGCCCGCCGTTTCGCAGGACCCTGGCCGCCGGCCGGTGCGCAGCCCGGCCCGGAGGAAACCGGCGCGCGAGCTCCTCGAGCAGCCGCTCCTTCGCGGGGTCGCGGTGGGCCCAGCAGCTCCGCCGGGTCTCCCCGCCCTCCACGACGTCGATGACGCACCAGTCGCAGAGCGATCGCACCGACAGCCGCGCGACGCGCGACAGCGTCTCCGCGTAGTCGAGCGACCCGGAGAGGATCTCCCCGGCCTCGGCCACGAAGGCCGCGCGCCGCTCGGCCGCCTCGGCCGCCGTCCGCGCGGCGTGCTCGCTGGCGAGGAGCCGCGCGTTCTCCAGGGAGATCGCCGCCTGCGTCGCGAGCAGCGAGAGGCCGGTGAGCCGCTCCGGCGTGAAGGCGCCGACGAGGAGGTTGTTCTCGAGATAGAGCAGGCCCGCGACCTCGGCCTGCCTCGGGATCGGCATGCACAGGACCGATCGCGGCCGCTGCAGCGCGAAGTAGTCGTCCCCGGAGAACTTGCCCGCGTCCGCGGCGGCGTGGCCGAGGATGACGCGCTCCTTCGTCCGGCAGACGTAGCGGACGAGCGACGCGGGGACACGGCGGGAGACCGCCTCCGTCGAGCGCGGGAGGACGACCGTCGCCGCCCCGCTCTCCCCGAGGGTGGCCTCGGCCTCGATGGAGAGGTGATCGTCCTGGACCAGGACGAGGCAGGCCCGCTGCGCGCCGCCCTGCTCGAGGACGGCCGTGAGCAGCGTGCACAGGAGCTCGTCGATGACGATCTCGCTCGAGATGGCCTGCGACGCCTTGATGACCGAGAGCAGGTCGATCTCCTCGGGCCGCGCCGCGATGGTGGCGGCCGGGGCGGGCGCCCGCGCGTCCCAGAGATCGGGGCTCGCCCGATCGAGCTGCCTGACCTTGCCGTCCGCGCCCCACCGCACGTAGCAGGCGCGGGCCTGGCGGAGGTACGTCGCGGCGAACAGGTCGTACCCCCGCGCGCGGAGGAACCGCGACGCGAGCTCGTAGGCGAGCGCCTCGGTGTGGACGAAGCCGCTCTCGCGCGCGGAGCGGATCGCCTGCTCGTAGAGCGCCTCGGCGTCGAGGTGCCTGCCCTCGACGCGCGCGAGCTCGGCGCCGACCAGCGCGGCGCGGCTGCCGAAGTTCTCGGGGCAATGCGCCGCCCAGACCTCGAGCTGCTCGCGGTGCGCGGCGAGCGCCGCGAGGTGCCTTCGCCGCTCGGCGCCGGACGCGGGCAAAGCCTCGACCGCCGCCAGCGCGAGCGCGCTGTAAACGTGGTAGTCGGCGACGTCGATGAACGACTGCTTCGTCCAGAGCAGCCGCTCCGCCCTCGCGGCCGCCGCGAGCGAAGCAGCGTAGTTGCCGGCGTGGAACTGCGCCTCCTGCTTGCAGATCCAGTACCAGCAGGCGGCGATCGCGAGGCGCGGATCGCTCTCCAGGTGCCGCTCGAACTCGGCCTCGCTGAACGTCCCGTCGTCGAAGGAGGAGAAGCTGGGCAGGAGCCCGCGGAGCTGCCGGATGAGCTGCAGCTGCGCGGTGATGATATCGATGACGAGGCCGAACCTCGCCTCCCGCACGAACTCGAGCGCGCCCTCCGCCTCGCGCTGCACGTCGCCCAGCGGATCGCCCTTGGCGAGCAGGACCATGATCGAGCAATTGCAGGTGTAGGCCGCGAAGGTGAGATCGCCGGTCTCGTGGGCCATCTCGGACGCTCGCCGCAAGAGCTCGACGCTGGTGCGCACGTGCCTCGTCCACGGGTTCACGAGGTGCCCGAAATCCAGGTAGACGCGGGCCTTCAGGCGATCCAGCCCGTGCTTGTCCACGAGGTCGATGCCGAGCCTGCCGAAGCGGTACCCCGCGCGGTAATCGCCGAAGCACGCGCCGAGGACCATGCCGACCTGGACGTAGCCGAAGCACGATCCGTCGCAATTGCCGTGCTCGAGGCTCAGGTTCACCAGGCGGCCCACGACGAGGCTGTGCAGGTTCCGGTCGGTGAACAGGGCCGGCGCCTGGACCCAGCCCAGGATATCGACGACCGCGCGGACGACCGGATCGGTCATCGGGGGCAGGTCGATGAGCGCCTCGATGGGGCGGCTCCCGAGCTGCCGCCCCAGGCGCTCGTACTCGCGCTGCACCTCCTCGTCCGTCGGGTGCGGCGACCAGTCGACGCCGACGCGCCGCAGGTAATCGAGGCAGATCTCGACGGCGAGCTCGGTTCGATCCTGCGTCGTGTAGAGATCCACGCGCACGCAGGCGACCGCCGCCGCGTCGACGAGGCCCTCGGCGCGGCGCGAGAGCGCCGAGAGCCGCTCCTCGGCCGCGTCGAGCGCGCCGGTCAGGTACTCGCACTCGGCCCGGTGGAGCTCCAGCGCGAAGGCGAGCTCGTATTGCCGCTCCCAGCGATTCTCCTCCAGGAAGGCGGCGCCGGCGGCGAGGTACTCGAGCGCCGAGGCGAAGGCCGCCGACGCCTTCGCGCGCTCGCCGGCCACGAGGTTGAGCCTGGCGACCCGCTCTCGCTCCTCCGGCGACGTGATCAGCCGCGCGCCGCGGTTGAGCTGGTGGACGATCTCGAAGATCTTCTCCTCGAGCGCCTCCGGCGCCGTGCGCGCCGCGAGCAGCCGGCCGATCTCGAGGTGCGCCGCCGCCCGCTCGCCTTCGGGGATGAGCGAATAGGCCGCCTCCTGGACCCGATCGTGGAGGAACTTGTACGCGCCGTCGAGGTGCAGGACCAGGCCCGCGCAGACGGCATCGCAGAGATCGGCGTCCGCGTCCTGCTCCGTCCGGCCGCGGATCGTCGAGAGGAGGCCGATCTCCGCGGTGTTCCCCAGGCAGGCGAGCTGCTTCACCGCCGTCTGGACGCTCGGGGGGAGCCGCGCGAGCTTTCCGACCATCAGGTCGATCACGTTGTCGGTGAAGCCCTGTTCGCGGATCCTCGCCACGTCCCACCGGAAGGCCTCGGCGCGCTCGTCGAACGCGATCAGCCGCGCTTCGTGGAGCGCGGTGAGGAACTGGATCGCGAAGAACGGGTTGCCGGCCGTCTTCTCGTGGACGAGGTCGGAGAGCGGCGCGACGTCCTCGCGGCGGCAGCGCAGCGCGTCGCCGACGAGCGCGGCGAGGTGCTCCCGGGAGAGCGCGCCGAGCACGAGGGTCGAGATGCGCGCGCCCGCCTTCCGCACCTGCTCGAGCGCCGTCATGAGCGGGTGCGCTGGGGTCACCTCGTTGTCGCGGTACGCGCCGATGACGAGGAGGTGGCGCGTTTCGGGGTGCGTCATCAGGTCACGGAGGAGCCCGAGGCTCGCCGCGTCGCTCCACTGGAGATCGTCGAGGAAGAGCGCGAGCGGGTGCTCCTTCCGGGCGAACACCCCGATGAAGTGCCGGAACACGGCGCGGAACCGGCTCTGCGCCTCGGCCGGCGGGAGCTCGGGGACCGGCGGCTGCTGGCCGATGATCAGCTCGACGTGGGGGATGGCGTCCACGATGAGCTGCCCGTGGATCCCGAGCGCGCCGCGCAGGCGCTGCCGCCACGCCGCGATCCGGTCCTCGCTCTCGGCGAGGATCTGGAGCACGATCTCCCGGAACGCCTGGACGAGCGTCGAATACGGGATATCGCGCCTGTGCTCATCGAACTTGCCCGAGAGGAAGAGGGCGCGCTCCCGGACGGTCGGCCGGTAGAGCTCGTGGACCAGCGCCGACTTGCCGATGCCGGAGTAGCCGGAGATGAGGACGAGCTCGGGAGACCCGGTGTTCCTCACGCGCTCGAACGCGCGCAGCAGCACGCCGACGTCGTCCTCGCGGCCGTACAGCCGGTGAGGGACCTGGAGGCGGCCGGCGACGTCGCGCTCGGCCAGGGGGAACGGCGCGATCCTGCCGGTGGCCCGGAGCTGCGAGAGGCACCGCGCGAGGTCGTGCTTGAGGCCGCGGGCGGTCTGGTACCGATCCTCCGCCGTCTTGGCCAGGAGCTTCAGGACCAGCGCCGAGAGCACCTCGGGCAGCTCCGGGGCGAACGCGGTGGGCGGCGGCGGCGCGCGGGCGACGTGGCAGTGCACCCACTCGGAGGGATCGCGCGCCTCGAAGGGCAGGCGACCGGTGAGCATCTCGTAGAAGGTGACGCCGAGCGCGTAGAGGTCGGCGCGGCCGTCGATCGCGCGGCTCATCCGGCCCGTCTGCTCCGGCGCCATGTACGGCAGCGAGCCCTCGATGAGCCGGGGAGGCCCCGCGGGCTGCTGCTGGCGGGACAGGCAGGTCGCGAGGCCGAGATCGGCGAGCTTCACCTGACCGGTGGCCGCGTTGACGAGGATGTTCTCGGGCTTGAGATCCTTGTGGATGACCTCCCGCTCGTGGAGCTCCGCCACGCTGGCCACGATGCGGATCGCGAGGTCGAGGAACCGCTCGACCTTCATGGGGCCAGAGGCGCAGCGGTCGAGCGACTCGCCGCCGAAGTCCTCGACGACGAGCGTCGGGAGCCCCTCGTACGTCTCGAGGGCGAGCGGCGCCACGACGGCCTCGTGGCTCAGCATCTTGCCCATCGCGTACTCGTGCCTCAGGCGCTCGACGTCCTGGGGGCGGCTGCGCCTCGGGTCGAGGACCTTCAAGATCACCCGGCGGCCATCGGCGCTCCGGACCGCGCGGAGCAGGCTGGTCCGCTGGCCTGCGTGCAGCGTCTCGGTGACCGTGTACCGGTGGGCAGCGCTCATCAGCATGGCGAAGACGCTCCGTGAAACGCCGGCGCCCGGCGGCTCGCCGGCCCCTGGGGATCGGGGTCGGCGCTGGAGCGATCAAGCCCGCTCGCCCCGGTGTGCCAGCGCAGCCGCACGATCGGCGTGAGCGCGCGGCGGCCGCCGGCCCCCGCGCGCCGTGTCACGCGCTCGCGCCATCGTGGCATACCCGGAGCCCCCTCTTCCCCCTCGACTCATAGGTATCATAAGCGAGGCGGAACATAAGTGACGTGGGCAGTTGCGCGGCGCGCTCCACAGGCCGCGTCGAGCAAGCTCTTCAGGAGCTCGCGCACGCGCGTTCGTTCCCTAGATTCCGCCCATGACAACACTTTCGGGGACGCCGCGAGCCGCCGGGGGGCGGGGCGGAGCCGGACGAGGCAAAGCTAGGGCTGTCCGTGCGTCAAGGCGAGCCCGACGGCCGCGTCGCCCGGGCTCGTCTCGGGTTTCATGGGAGAAGGAACCACGGAGGCACAGAGGAGACAGAAAGCAGGAGCTGCGACACCCGCACCTGGCCCCTGGGGCTGATGTCGGCGAGGTCCTTGACCCGCTGGGTTATCTCGTCTGCATGAGGTCGACCTGCCCGAGCGCGAAGGGCAGCCCTGCTCCGCGTAGCGCGATGTGGGCCGCGATCGAGCAGGAATGCGGCGCGTACGAGCGCCTGAACACGTCTCTCTCCTCTTCCCCCCAGCCTCTCTGTCGATCACGGCTTGGAGAGCGGCAGGAGGTCGCGCACCCGCGCGTCGCGCAGGACGAGGCCGCCCCACGCCAGGATGCCGATCACGACGGCGCTGACGAACGGCTCGCCCACGCGGACATGATTCGCGACCGCCCCCCCGAGGTGAGCCGTCACCAGGATGGCGCCGAGCGGCGCGGTGCGCGGGATGGCGTACAGCACCGCTGCCAGCAGCTCGACGCCGCCGATGACCCGCAGCGCGTCCTCCCGATAACCGAACCGGCGGGCCATATCCAGCATGGATGCGTGCTGCAGGATCTTCATGCCGGCGCTGAGCAGCAGGGCGACCACGGTCAACCCTGACATCCCCCACCCGGCCCATTTCATCCATGCCGGCGCCCCCAGACCCTCGCCCGCCACCGCCGCCTTCGAGCTCATACGCTCCTCCTCAATCACGGATCATGCTGTGTTCTGGAGCTCAGACGCCCAGGCACGCTCTCGACCTCACACCCGCTCTAGATATCGGAGGAACGAGCACCCGTCAAATGCTAGCGTGCCCCGTCGCGACGGCGATCATGCGCGACGGGTCGTCCGGGATCGAGTTCCCCCGCCACGCCACATGGAGGTCCGGGCGAACGAGGAACAAATCACGCCCATAGATCTCTCGGACGTGAGGATCGGGCACGCGCAGGACCTCGAAGGGGACGCCGAGATCGCTCGCGGCGCGCTGGAACCTGCGGGTGTCTTGATCGCTCGGTCCTACCTGGAGGAGCGTGAACCCCGACCCGATCCGGTCGTGCAGCGCCGAGCCATCGCTCAGCCAGACATGCGGCAAGCGCGCGCCGGTCCACGTGGTCGGCTCGTAGCGGTCCGGCCGGTCTGAATCGGGCCCGCCGGGCTCCGGCCAGCAGATCGGCGAGTCGTGATAGCGGTAGCCAAGCTCGATCCCCTCCACCTCGTACAATTTTCTCGCCTGGCGCTCCGCGAGGGCGACGAACTCGGCGCGCCGCGCCGCCGCTTCACCTCCCTCGGCGCAGATGCTCGGATCCCAGGCCGAGAACCAGCCTGCGAACTCGAACGCGGCCATCCCGGCAGCGCGGAGGTTGCGGACGCCGATGGGTTGCCGCTCTGCCTCGTACGAACGGAGCAACGACGGCCCGCCCCAGCCATGGAGCGTCGCGGCCAGCTTCCAGGCCAGGTCGTAGGAGTCGCCGAGGCCGGTGTTCATCCCGAACGCGCCCGCCTGGATCATCTGGTGCGCGGCGTCTCCGGCCAAGAGCACCCGGCCCTTCTGGTATCGCTGCGCCAGCAGCATCCGCGGGGTCCAGGGCTTCGCGTAGAGGACCTGCGCGTCGATCGGCTTCCCGACGGCCTGGTTGATGACCTCGCGCGGATCGATCTTGGTGTAATCCTCGTCTACAGGGATCGCCTTGTGGATGCAGCAATGCTTCAGGTCGTCCTGAGTGACCAGAAATCCCCCGCGCATGGGCGCGAAATGGTAATGACGCCCCAGCCCCAAGGGGTGCTGCTGATGAATGTCGTCACAACGAAAGAATATCTGGAACAGCCGCAGCCACGGATTCCGGTCTCCCTCGAGCTCGATGCCGCTGAGCGCTCGGACCGTGCTGTGCGCCCCGTCGCACCCCACCAGGTAGTCGGCGCGGATCGTCTCAGCGCCTGAGGCGTCGCGCACGGTAGCGACGACGCCCGCGTCGTCCTCCGTGAAGCCCTGGAGCTCGCAGCCGAAGCGCACCGTCACGTTCGGTAGGGCCTCCGCATGCCGCTGGATGAGCGGCTCGAGCGTGTACTGCGAGATACGCTGCGCGGGCTCACGCGGCCATCGCCCGTCGTTGTGGGCGCGGATCTGCTCCCGCTGCTGCGCGATCGAAGGATACCTGAGATGCACGAGCGGAGGATCGTTGAGCGTCGTCAGGATCCACACGTCCGTCGACGCGTCGAGGGGCCAGCCGGCTCTCCGGATGGCCTCCGCGATGCCGAGGCGTCCGAAGATCTCCATCGACCGCGCGTTGCAGCGCTCCATCTTCGGCAGAAACACTGCCTCCTTGTTCTTTTCGACCAGCACACAGGGAACGCCGTACCGGCCGAGCGCGAGGGCGAGCGTCAGGCCAACGGGCCCTCCTCCGACGATCAGCACGCGAGTCTGCGTCACAGGCGGATGCACCATGGCTATTTGGCCTTCGAGAAGAGGGCGAGCGCCTCCAGGCAAAGGGCGGTGGTCAGCTCTGCCGATCCGAACCAGAACACGAAAGGCCCCGGAGGAGGGAGCCGCGGCGCACCGTAGAAGGCGTCACGCCCCCATGAGCCGTCGGTCTGCTGTCTGCGCACGAGGGCCTCGACCGCCGAGTCCAGGCAGGAGCTGTGCCCGCAGTTGAGCAAGGTCGAGATCGCCATCGCGGTGTCGAGATCGGAGCCGAAGGAGCCGTCGCTCACCTGCCGGCGCAGCGTGCGTTCCACGATGAGCCGTCCGCTCGGCTCAAGGCGCGAGACGCCACGCCGCAGCGGGCGCGATATCGCATAGTAGGCCGTCTGACGAGGGATATAGTACCACGAGGCACTATCCTCCGTGTTCGATTCGACGAGCTGATTCAAGTAGTCGCTCGCGGGCCTCGTCTCGGGTGTGTCGCCGAGGTAGAGCAGGACGTTCGCGTTGACGACGCAATCGACGTCGTTCGCGATCGGACGCTTGGGGTCGAGCCAGGTGTGAAACAGCCCGCGCTCGTCCCGATTCGCGAACAGCACCGGCCGGTTCTCTGCGAGCCCCGGAGGGGCGGCTCCGGCGGAGATGAGCGCGTACGAGCAACAGGCAGTATCATCTGCATCCGGCGGGACGGGGACGCGATGCCAGTAACGCCATAATCCCGGAGGCTCCATCTTGCTGAGGAGAAACTTGCTCGCCTTGTCGAGCATGGAGCTCACGTCGAGGCGCGTCACCTCCTGGAGCGCATGGATCGCGAACGTGGTGACGAACGGCGTGGAGTTGTGAGCAGGCTCGTCATCGAAGCGACTGTTCATGCTCGTGTAGATCGCGAACTCACCGCTCTCCATCTGACGCGCGCGCAGGAACGAAACCGCTGACTCGATGGCGTTCTCCAGATTCGGCCTCATCGAACTTCTCTCTCCTTCAGTCGAGACACACGCACCTTCGCCCAGGTGTTCGCCAGCAACCAGGCGGCGCAGACCGAGGGCACCATGGCACACAAGATTTGACCAGCTGTCAGGTGGAACTGGTCCCATTCGACCCGAGGGTGCATCAGCAGCCCGAGGCTCATGACGACGGCCACCACCATGGTATACGCCGCCGCCGACCAGGCGACGCGGTCCTTGGTCAGCGTCCTGCGGTGCGCTCCCTCCAGGACCTGCCTGCAAATCCACACCGAGTACGGCGCCGTGAGACCCATCATCAAGACCACCGTTCCCGGCAGCCCGACCCACCAGAGCACGACGATCGAGGCATACGCGAGCACGTGGCTGAACACGTACAGGCGCGCCGACAGCTCCGGCCCGAGCGCGACCACCAGGGTCTTCTTCCCCGCCGCGCGGTCCCCTTCATGGTCGAAGAGGTTCATCATCAGCATGTAGGAGTATTGAATGATGCAGTTGGGCAGGAGCACCATGAAGAGGACCCACTCCAGCCTGCCAGCTTGCAGATAGAACGCGAGCGCGGGGCAGAGGACATCGATGACGATCATGGAGCAGAGCTCGCCCAGGCCGCGGTGGTTGAACTTGAAGGGCGGCGCCGTATAGAACCATGCGAGCACGATGATGGCGAAGCACATCCACTGCGCTGCCCCGCTCGGCATCCCGATGAGCAGCGCGGCGCCCAGGAAGAGGAGCACGAACGCGGCCCCGATGCTGACGTCCGGCGAGAGGAGCCCATCGGCCAGGACGCGGCTACCGCCGGTCACCCCCGCGCGAGCGTGATTGGCTCGGTCTGCTTCGAGATCGAAGAACTCATTGCAGTAGTGCGTCATGAGGTGGACGCAGGACACGAAGATTTGACCGAACAGGTAGGTGCCGATGTCGATTTGGTGATGGCCAAAGAGGGCGGCGATCGCGCCCAGGCCGTACAAGAGCGCGCTCTTGAAAAGATACTGAGGTCTCCCCAGGCGAACGAAGGCACGCCAGCGCATCTCGATCTCCGGTGCCGGTATTCCGGCGTGGACACTACAAATATCTCGGCGCTGCCCCGTCGGGACAAGCAGCTTCGAGCGAATCTGAACGCACGAACCGGCGCGAAGAGAACGGCTGCACATGCAGCCATTCGTTCCTCATACCTCTCCGCGCTCTCTCGATTCCTTCGACTCGATCCCTTCGAACAGGGCGCGGAAGTTGCCCTCGCCGAAGCGTCGGTCGCCCTTCCGCTGGATCAATTCGAAGAAGAAAGGGCTCGCGCCCGTCCCGGCCTCGCCGCCCTGCACGGGATCCATGAAGATCTGGAGCAAGTAGCGGCCGGGCCCCTCGCCGTCGATCAGGATCCCGAGCTGCCTGAGCGTGTCCAGGTCCTCGAGGATCGAGCTCATGCCCATCTCGGCGAGGCGCTCCGGCAGGCGATCGTAATAGGCCGGCGGCGTCTCGATGAAGCGGACGCCGCGCTCGCGCAGCTCCGCGACCGTGCGGACGATGTCCTCCACCTCCAGCGCCGCATGCTGCACGCCGTTGCCGCGATGGTCCTCGCAGAACCGGTAGATCTGCGAGCCCTCGAAGTTGGGCGGCGTCGGCTCGTTGAGGGCAAACTTGACGCCCGAAGACTCGTCCCACAGGACGACCGAGCGCAGGCCGGAGCCCTTGTGGGCGCTCGAGCGGCCCTGTCCGGTGTGGAACTGGATGCTCCAGAACGGCTGAAGCCCGAGGACCCTCTCCAGCCACATGGCCGCCGGTCCCATGGTCTGGAAATTCGACGTGATGTGGTCGTAGCTCAGCAGCCCGCGCCGGTTGGTCGTGGCCGGCCGCGCCTCGTGCGGGATGAAGCCCGGGAGCGGCACGGGATGGCCGTGCCGCTCCACCAGGTACAGCCGCACGTCGTTGAGCGGCGTCGCCATCGGGAACGCCGCCAGCCCTCCCCTCACCGACGCGTCGCGCTCGATGGCGCCGATGGGGGTGCCGCCGCGCGCTTCAACGAGCGAGAAAGCGCGCTCGACATCCTGGACATCCAGAAGGATGGCGCCGACCCCCTCCGGGTGGAGCTGCAAGAAGCGGCTTGCCACGCTCTGCCTGGAGAGCGGCTCGGAGCAGATCAGCGTGCACGGCCCCGCGCGAAAAATTTCCGAGCGCTGCCCCGTCCGAGCCTCGAGCGCAGGGCTGCTCGACGCGATCTGCTCGAAGCCGAGCAGGTCGCACAGGAGCCAACGCTCGCGCGAGAGGTCGTGTACGTATCGCTGCAATCCAGCTATCTGCTTGATGCCGATCGACTCGACTTTGGGCCACTTTTCGGTCGCCATGAACATCCGCCCCTCTTGAAGCCATTCCCTCCGGCTCGACACCGCTGGATGCCCCGCGCGGCGAGCGAGATCGCCGCAGGAATCTACGCGTCGGAGACTCCGTCCATACGGATGTCGCCATCCGGGAACGCGCACGATGACAGCAGCAAGCCAAGCCGCGGCATCGTGGCGCCCAAAGCGCGCACGCGACGGTATCCCTGTAGAACCTGCACACCGAAACGACTGCTTTACAGTACCGAGCTCGCTCGATCCTCACCCCGCTCCAGCTACCGATTCCCCCGATGCGCGGCTGCCCGTTCCATGGTGACGGCGATCCAACCTCTGGCCGTGCCCATGCATAAGGAGCGCGCTCCCACGCGAATCACCTGCCGCGCTCGCCTTATTCGGACATGTCGCTCGGGCGATCAAGAGACAAATGAACTTCGAATGTTAAGAAGCGTTGCCTTCAATCGTTAAGAAGTGTTGCCTTCAATCGTTGAGAAGCATGCCCCAGCGCCGAGGCAGGCAGTCGAGCTTCAACGACGTCGCATCTGTCGGGACAACTACACCCCCACCGGAATAGTGCGTCCGCACAGTATATGAGTACGGCCGCTCACCCCCGGCGTCTCTCACGTCCAGCCATTAACGCACAGTCCGCCGCATCGCCAGCCATTTTTACGGCGCCTCGGCGCGCTCCGCACGAAATCGACACCTCCTGGAGGGCGGCAAGGCACGAACGCTCGACGTTTCGGCGGCGTTTCGATTGCGTTTCAGCAGCGACGATGGGGGGCTTGACCGCCGGTTTCGCCAGCAGCGCAACGATCGCATTCACCTGCAGGCCGGCTGCTCTGGATAGGAGCGCCGAACACGATCGGACCGAGTCGAGCAACCGCGCGCATGGGTGCAGCGCTCGGCGCGACGAGGGTCCTTGCTGAGGTGGAGCGACGAGGAGCACCCTCGCGACGCGTCGGCCCTGGGAGGCCTGGCGGCGGAGGGTCTCGGGTTCGTCCTTCGGCGGGGGGCTGCGGCGGTTCTACGAGGCGCTCGCCTCGCCGTCGTCGTCGTGCTCGTCGAGGTAGCGCTCGGGCGCGAGCTCCCACCGCTCCGGCGAGCGCCAGAGCTGCGACAGGAGCAGCTCGCGCATCAGGAAGAACTCCTTGGGCAGCCGGTCGTAGAGCCGCTCGAAGAGCTCCCGGTGCGAGCCGAACTCGACCTTCCACGCCTCCCGGTCCACCGCCATGAGCTGGTAGAACTTCTCCTTCGAGAAGCGATCCATGCCCCGCCACTCGATGTCCTCGTAGCGCGGCATCCAGCCGAGCGGGCTCTCCTCGGCGAAGCCGCGGCCGTGAACGCGATCGACGATCCACTTGAGGACACGCATGTTCTCGCCGAAGCCCGGCCAGAGGAAGTTGCCCTGATCGTCCTTGCGGAACCAGTTCACCGAGAAGATGCGGGGCGGATTGACGATCTGGCGCCCCATCTGCAGCCAGTGGTTGAAGTAATCGCCCATGTGGTAGCCGCAGAAGGGCAGCATCGCCATCGGGTCGCGGCGGACCTGGCCGATGTTGCCGGCGGCCGCGGCCGTCATCTCCGAGCCGATCGTCGCGGCCATGTACACGCCGAAGCTCCAGTTGAACGACTGGTACACGAGCGGCACCGTCGTCGCCCGCCGCCCGCCGAAGACGATCGCGCTGATGGGCACCCCGTTGGGGTCGTCCCAGCGCGGATCGAGCGAGGGACACTGCGTCGCAGGGGCCGTGAAGCGCGCGTTCGGGTGGGCCGCCTTGCGCCCGCAGTCCGGCGTCCAGGGCTTGCCCTGCCAGTCGATGAGCTCCGGCGGCGGCTCGTCCGTCATCCCCTCCCACCAGACGTCGCCGTCGGGCGTGAGGCCGACGTTCGTGAAGATCGTCCCCTTCCGGATCGCCGCCATCGCGTTCGCGTTCGACTTCTCCGACGTCCCCGGGGCCACGCCGAAATACCCCGCTTCGGGGTTGATCGCGTAGAGCTGCCCGTCGCGCCCGGGCTTCATCCACGCGATGTCGTCGCCCACCGTCGTCACCTTCCAGCCCGCGAACGCCTTCGGCGGGATGAGCATCGCGAAGTTCGTCTTGCCGCACGCGCTCGGGAACGCCGCCGCGACATACGTCTTCTCGCCCTTCGGCGACTCGACGCCCAGGATCAGCATGTGCTCGGCGAGCCACCCCTGCTCCCGGCCGAGCACCGAGGCGATGCGCAGCGCGAAGCACTTCTTGCCGAGCAGCGCGTTGCCGCCATAGCCGCTCCCGTACGACCAGATGAGCCGCTCCCCCGGGAAGTGGACGATGTACTTGTGCTCCGCGTTGCACGGCCACGGCACGTCCGCCTGCCCCGGGGCGAGCGGCATGCCGACCGAGTGCAGGCACGGGACGAAATCGCCGTCCCCGAGCGTGTCGAGCACCTTGCGCCCCATGCGCGTCATGATCCGCATGCTCGCGGCGACGTACGGCGAGTCGCTGAGCTCCACGCCGATGTGCGAATAGGGCGAGCCCACCGGGCCCATGCTGAACGGGATGACGTAGAGCGTCCGGCCGCGCATCGACCCGGCGAAGAGCCGGCGCAGCGTGGCCTTCATCTCCTGCGGATCGGCCCAGTTGTTCGTGGGGCCGGCGTCCTGCTTGCGGCGGCTACAGATGAACGTGCGATCTTCGACGCGGGCCACGTCGCTCGGGTCCGAGCGCGCGAGGTAGCTGTCGGGGCGCTTCTCCGGGTTCAGGCGGATGAGCGTGCCGGCCTTGACCATCTGGTCGCAGAGCGCGTCGTACTCCTCCTTGGAGCCGTCGCACACGTGCACGTTGTCCGGCTGGCACAGGGCGACGACCTCCGCGATCCACTGCCGGAGCTTCTCGTTGGCGATCGACGTCCGGAGCCCCGGGATCGAGACCGGCGGCGGCGGCTCCGAGTGGACCGAGTTCTGGCTGCTCTGGCTGGCTGCTACGGACACTGGCGTACCCTCCTGGCTCTCTGGGTCGAGCGTGTCTGCAAGGCGCAGGCCCTGCCCGCCCATTCGTCGATTCTGGCCGAAATGCGCCCGGTTGGCTGCACCGATCCTCCCTGAGCCCGGCTGCCTCGGCGTGTCGCGCGCACCAGGTGCGCCCCGGAGCACCCCTTGCGCCGGAGGACGCGCCGACCAGCGCGCCGAGGACACGCCCGCGCGACGCGCCCGTGATGCGGGCGCGCTGCCGGCCGCCGTCGCGCCCGTACCGCGTGGACGATGGTCGCCGCGTGAGCGGGCAACCTCGCAGCGGACGCGCCCGAGGACCGCGGCGCGTGCGGGCCGGGCCGCGCGCGCCCCGCGGCGCCCGCGGGAGCAACGCGCGCTCGGGTAGTGGTCAAATTTGAACATGAAGGCGGGAAGGCAGGAAGAAAACATGAATGATCTTCCCGCCTTCCCGCCTTCATGTGGACTCTCCCCGGGCAAAGTTGACCACTACCCGCGCTCGATTGATCCTGGAGCGACGCCACGTTAAGGGAAATATGGATCCATGCGGTCGGGGGAACGGCGGTCGATCGCCCCTGCGGCCGAGGCGTGGACGCCGGCACGGGGCAGAGCGCATGTCAACCAGCGGGTCTCTCGTCGTCGTGGGCATCGGCATCCAGTGGGCCGGCCAGACGACCCTCGGCGCGCAGCGCGCCATCCAGCGCGCCGATCGCGTGCTCTTCGCGGTCGCCGACGCGTGGGCCGCGCGCTGGGTGCGCAGCCTGAACCCGGCGGCCGAGTCGCTGCCCTACGGGGAGGGCAAGACGCCGCGGCGGTCGATCTACGCGGCGATGGTCGAGCGCATCCTGGCGGAGGTGCGCAAAGGGCTCAAGGTCTGCGCGGTGTTCTACGGGCACCCTGGCGTGCTCGCGAGCGCGGCGCACGAGGCGATCCGGCAGGCGCGCGACGAGGGGTTTCCGGCCCGGATGCTGCCCGGCGTCTCGTCCATCGACTGCCTCTTCGCCGATCTCGGGCTCGACCCTGGCCGGGACGGGCTCCAGCTCTTCGAGGCGACCGACTTCCTCATCCGGGGGCGAGAGATCGACGCCCGCACGCCGCTCGTGCTGTGCCAGATCGGCGGGGTCGGCAACGCCGGCGTGTTCGACCCCTCGGACGCCGCCCGCATCCGCGGCGGGCTCGAGGCCCTCGTCGAGCGCCTGTCCCAGACCTACCCGGCCGCCCACGAGGTGGTGGTCTACGAGGCGGCCGCGCACCCGCTGGCGTCACCCCGCCTGGACCGGGTGGCGCTCGCGGCGCTCGCGGCGGCGCCGGTGGACGACATCTCGACGCTGTACGTGCCGCCGATCGCGCGGGCCCGCGTCGACCCGGAGGTGCTGGAGCGCATCGGCTGGGACGGCGGCGCCGGCGCCGGGGTGGATCCGCCGCTCGTGCACTGACGAGGTGATCTCATGGCAGAAGCAGAAGCAGAAGAAGACGAAGACAAGAGAGGGCGGCGCGAGCAGAGCAGGCGCCTCGCCCACGAGGGCGAGGCGTGCCGCAAGAACGGCCGGTACACCGACGCGATCCGGCTGTTCACCGAGGCGCTCGAGACCGACGGCGCGTACGCGTGGGCCTACGCCCACCGCGGCGCCGCCCGCGCGGCGCTCGACGACTGGGAGCCCTGCTGCGCCGATTTCAGGAGGGCGCTGGAGCTGAAGCCCGACTACGGATGGGCGTATGCGCGCTGGGGGGAAGCCCATCGGATGAACGCGAGCTACAGGCTCGGCAGGGCCGACACGCCCCCGGACTGGCGCGAGCAGCACGCGCTCATCGATCGCGGGATCGAGCTCCTCGAGCGAGCCGCCGAGCTGTCGCCGGGGAGCGCCTGGACCTTCGCCCATCGGGGCGCGGCGTACACGTACAAGTACTGGCTCGAGGTGATGCCCAGGCTGGTGCCGGCCCTGGAGCTGGATGACCGCCCCACGCCGGCGCCGGAGGCGCGGAGCGCGAGGGGCAGCGACGTCGCTGCGCGGGCGCTGCAGGACCTCGACAGGGCCCGCGAGCTCGATCCAGGCTACGCGTGGGTCTCCGCGTTCAAGGCGTGCGTCCTGGCCCTCATCGCGCGCGAGCAGCCGGACATGACGCCCGGGCTCCTCAAGGCGCGCGACTGCATGCTCGACGCGCTCGCGCTCGACGTCGACAAGCGCCTGCCCATCCACGCCGCCGCCGCGAAGCTCATGAGCTGCGCCGGGACGTTCCGTGAGTCCGTCGCCTCGGCGCTCCGCGCCGTGGAGAAGAACCCGGCGGATGTCTTCTCGCGTTACTTCGTCGCTGCCGGGCTGAAGCACATGAACGACCCCCTCGCGCCGGTGGTCATCGAGCACACCCGGAAGGTGCTCGAGTCGACGAGGAGCGAGATCGACACGATGCTCCGCGGCCTGGACGTGCTCGAAGGCCGGGAGAGCGGCAGGTCCATCGTCAGTAGGCGAAACAACCTTTCCGTCGAGGCGATCGCGCTCGTGGCCTTCGATCCCACGTGGAGCGATCTCCGCATGAAGCCGCCCTCGCCGCTCGACGGTCGAGAGCCCCAATCCAGGAACGACTGAACCCCAGGAGGACCCATGAATCGTCTCTTCGATCTGCTCACCGAGCTGAGCATCGACCCCTTCAAGCAGGCCGCGCTGGTGGCTGACGGGCAGGCCGAGCTGCTCACCGACGAGGAGCGGGCCGCGCTGGCGCAGCCGGGCTCGCCCGAGGCGCAGGCCGCGATCGCTGGGGGCGCGTGGAGCCGATGCGCGTTCATCCTCGATCCCGGCCCGGATCCGCAAGAGGATGAGGATCCCGACCCCGCCGACGTCCGGGGCCAGAGCCCTCACCCTTTCGAGGCAGATCGGCGCCACGCGGCGCGGTGACGGTCCACCACGAGCGCGGGGCCAACCCGCGCGCGCGGAGGTGAGCCAGGCGAGCGGGGCTACTCGGCGTGCCCGTGAGCCGCCGCGCCGCCCGCGTCGGCGAGGACCCGCTCGACCACCGGCGCGTGCAGCGCGAGCAGCCGCGACGGCGCCACGCCCAGCAGGACGGTCAGCCCGAGGAGCGAGAGCAGGACCGCGCGCTCGCGGAACAGGAGCGGCGCCACCCCGGCCGCGCTCCCCGCGCCGCGCGGGAGCGGGCCCAGGAACGTGCGCTGGAACGCGCGGAACATCGTGATCCCGTTGAGCGCCGTCGCGCCCAGCATCAGGATCGACGGCACGGGGTGCACGTGCAGGATCCCGTGCAGCAGCAGATCCTCGCTCACGAACGAGAGCGCCCCGGGGAAGCCGATCGCCGCGCACACGAGGAGGAAGAAGAACGCCGCCATGCGCGGCGTCCTCGCCACGAGGCCGCCGAGCTCCCGCGTGTCCGCCGTCCCCGTGCGCGCCTCGAGCGCCCAGACGACCATCGCGACCCCGGTGATCGCGATCGACGACGCGAAGCTCTGGAGCAGCGCGCCGCTCAGGCTCAGCGGGGTCATCGCGGCGATGCCGAGGAGCACGAGCCCCTTCTGGCTCGCCACGAGGTAGCCGAGCATCCGGCGGAGGTCGGTCTGCGTGAGCGCGAGGACCGAGCCGTGCAGGGCGCTGAAGAGCCCGAGGCCGGCGACGATCGGCATGTTCGCGGCGCAGCCCTCGGGCAGGAGCGGCATCACCACGCGCACGAGCACGCAGGCGCCGACCTGCATCTCGGCGAGCAGGACGGTCACGCCGAGCGGCCCGCGCTCGAGCAGCACGGGCAGCCACCCGTGGAACGGCACGGCGGCCATGCGCATCAGCACCGCGATGGCGATGAGCGCGAACAGCGGCGACTGCCACGCCTCGGGGACGCCCACCCGCGCGAGCTCCTCGACGTCGAACGGCAGCGCCGCGCCCCGCCGCGCGCCCAACACGGCGATGGCGCCGAACGCGAGCACGAGCGGCGCCGTGCCGCCGATGAGGAAGATGCGGTAGATGCGGCGGAGGAGCCGGTCGTCCGCGCCCCGCCTTCCGACCAGGCGCTCGCCCGGCAGCAGCGCGGCGACCCACGCCACGGCGAGGAGCGCGAGGTCGGCGGCGCAGTAGACGCCGAGGATCGCGCTGCACGTGGCGAGCAGCGCGGCGACCGTCCGCCGATCCAGCGCGGCGCGCGGGCCCGCCGCGAGCAGGGCGAGCAGCAGGAAGTTGAGCAGCGGGAGCAAGGCCACGGTGTAGCCGTCGAGGCCGAGCCGCAGGCGCGCGCCGAGGAGCGGCGCCGCGGGGCCGATCGCGTCGATGTCGACGGCGGCGCCGCGGGACAGCGCGAGCGGCACGAGCGCGAGCAGCAGGTTGACCGCCGCGCCCGCGAGGGCGACGCGCCGCGCGGCCCCGTCGCTGCGCGCCCGGGAGGCGATCAGCGCGGCGACGGCGGGCAGGAGGATGATCGTCGCGAGCAGCAGGAACATCGTCATGACCGGGCCCTCTTCGTGTCGGGCGCGGCGACCTCGGCGCCGCTGCCGGCGCCGGCGCCGGTGATCGCGCGCCGGCCGCCCTCCCCCTCGGCGGCGGGCTCGGGAAGGCCGCTCAGCGCCGCCACCCAGCGGCGCTCGAAGCGATCGACGAGCTGCCCGAGGCGCATGATCGGCGCGGCGACGAACCGCTGCTGCAGCGCCTCCAGGTGGAAGCGATCGAGCGCGAGCCAGTACGCGCGCCGCACGAGGGGCGCCGGCAGGAGGCGGCCGGCGAGCCCGAGGTGCGGCAGCGGATCGCCGGCGTGCGCGGCGCGGATCTCCTGCGCGTCGCGGAGCGCCGAGGGGGCGCGCAGCATCTGCAGGCACCGGAGGCACGCGTGCGCGAAGAGGTGCACGAGCGCGAGCCGGTAATACCCGAGCCCGATCTCGACGAACATGACCCCGACCTGCGACATCGTGGCGTGCGCGAGGGCGCTCTTCACGTCCGCCTGCGCCCTGCCCACCAGCGTCCCGTAGATCGCCGTGAGCGCCCCGACGCAGGTGACGACGGCGCTCGCCGCCGCCGACCGCTCGAGGAGGGGGGCGGCGCGCAGCATCAGGTACACGCCCCCGTGGACCGAGATCGCGCCGTAGAAGAGCGCGCTCGAGGGCGTCGGCCCCTCCATCGCCCTGGGCAGCCAGCTGCCCACGGGGAACTGCGCGCTCTTGCCCATGGCGGCGAAGAGCAGGCACAGCGCGAGCGCCGTCGCCCCGGCGCCGCCGAGCGCCGCGGCCGACCCGGGCCAGGGGGCGGCGCCGAGCGCCTCGCCGAAGCGGGCGGAGCCGGCGAGCGCGTGCATCAGCACCGCGCCCACGAGCAGCCCCACGTCGCAGATCCGGTAGGTGACGTAGACCCGCAGCGCGGCCCGCGCCGGGGCGGCGCGCTCGTGGAAGAAGGCCACGAGGAGCACGCTCGTGGCGCCGACGAGCTCCCAGCCGGCGAAGAGCAGGTCGATGCTCCCGGCGGACACCACCGTGAGCATGCCGGTCGAGAACAGCGCGAGCAGCAGGAAGAACCGCGCGAACCCCGCCTCGCGGTGCAGGTACGCGACCGAGAACCGGCCGGCGACGAGCGCGATCAGCGAGACGAGCACCATCATCGTCGACGACAGCCGGTCGACGAGCAGCACGACCTCGAACGCGTAGCCCGCGACCTCGAACCAGGGGCCGAGCTCCACCTCGAGGAACACCTCGGGCGAGAGGACCGCCGAGCCGAAGACCACGAGCGAGGCCGCGAGCGAGAGCGACAGCGAGGACAGCACGACGCCCGAGACGACGCGCTCGCCCGGCGTCCGCAGGAGGAGCAGGTAAGCGCCGAGCGCCGCGAACGCGACCGCCGGCGAGAGCAGGGCGAGCGCGGCGAGCCGGCCGAGGAGGAGCTCAGGCAGCATGATCGACGACCTCCCGTGGCCGCGCGGACGCGGCGCGGACGATGGCGGGCGGGACGAAGCCCGACTTGCCGGCGTACCAGTCGGCGGAGCGCTCGACCGCGGGCAGCGGCGCGCCGGGCGGCGTGAACGGGGCGAAGGCGCCCCGCTCGAGGCGCGCGATCGCGCCCGTCGCCGGATCGACGCAGGCGAGCCGGATCCAGCCGTTCAGGGCGAGCTCGCGGATCGCCGGCTGCCGCGCGCAGATCGCGAGGGCCGCCTCGGGGCTCGCCTCGACGACGACGAGCAGGCGCACCGGCTCGTGGATCTCGATCATCTGCTTCGGCAGGCCGGTGCGCAGATCGCTCAGCGAGCCGTCCATGACCCCGAGCAGCGAGGCGAGGTTGTGCGGCAGCTTGGTCCCGGCGCCGTAGCGGAGGTTGTCGACGCGGGAGAAGTAGTACTCGAGGTTGATCCCGGCCCCGACCGGGCCGGCGGCGAGGAGGACGCGCTCGAGGATCGCGCCGCTCGGGTCCTGGGTCGGGTCGTACGAGGCGAGGAACGCGCGGCGGTCGAGGAACAGCCCGCGCGTGAGCTCGCGGCGGCCGATCACGCAGACGGCGTTGGTGACGTGGCCGAGCTCGGGCCGGGCCTGGCTCAGGTCCGCCGCGCGCGCCTCGACGTGCGCGAGCGCCTCCGCGGGGCTCTGGCCCGCGGGCGCCGACGCGAAGCGGCGGCAGCGCTCGTGCGCGTGCCGCCTCCGCGCCTCGGCCAGCGCCGCGGCGAGCGCCGCGAGCTCGCCGCGGTGCGACGCCGGCGCGAGGTGCTCGTCGTAGAAGACGATCTCCTCGGTCGTCGTGTTGTTCATCCCGCCGAGGAAGAAGGTCCCCTCCGGGATGTCGATGCCGCGGCCGCGGAGGAGCGCGCGCACCTCCGGATCGTTCGCCATGGCGGCGAACAGCCGCGCGTTCGGCCCGCCCTGCCGGCCGCCGCACGCGCCGCAGTCGTACGCCGACTGGTGCGGGTTGTTGACGCTGGTGGATCCGTGGCCGAGCACCACGACGAGCGGCGCGAAGCGCCGGGTGAGCCCGATGTTCTCGAGCGTCGTGGCCACCCTGGCCGCCTTCTGCTCCGCCGTGAACGCCGGAGGGCCGCCGCCCTCGCCGCCCCGCGCGCGCGCCTCGGGGCCGTCGTGCGGGGGGCCGTGGAGGTGGGTCGGCACGGCCGGCAGGAGGCGGCGCTCGAGCGCGCGGCGCAGCCGCGCCGACGCCCGGGGGAAGAGCACGCGCGCGACGAGCGGGATCGCCGAGAGCAGCCCGAGCGTCGGCGTGAGCAGGAGGCCCCGCGAGAGGGTCCGGGTCCCGTGCCCGACCGCGTGGAGGAGGCGCGCGAAGCGCCTGCGGCGGGCCTTCCGGAGGCGGAACGCCCCCTCCTCGCGCGGCCGCTCCACGATCTCGTGCGCCGGCTCGACGCCGACGGGGCACAGGCTCATCGGGCCGGCGTCGTCGAGCCCGCGGTACCGGATCGGGAC
This sequence comes from Sorangium sp. So ce385, assembly GCF_051474135.1. Taxonomy (NCBI): domain Bacteria; kingdom Pseudomonadati; phylum Myxococcota; order Polyangiales; family Polyangiaceae; genus Sorangium; species Sorangium sp. So ce385. The sequence continues at coordinate 7,014,105 of NZ_CP150337.1, forward strand.
GCCGAAGAACCCGGCGACCCCGAACGTCTCGTGCCGCGGCGAGAGCTCCTCGACGTGGCGCCGGATGCCCTCGCTGCGGTCGTCGAGGCAGAGCACGAGCTGGAAGCGGGGATCGCGGGCCGCGCGCTCGTCCGCGGGGCGGCGCAGGTTGGCGGCGAGGGCGTGCAGCACCTCGACCTCGTGGCTGCGCTCGTAGGCCTCGTGCAGGACGCGTCGCCGGGCGAGCTCGCCGAACGCCTCGAGGGCCTCGAGCGCGGCGACGCGATCCGCCGCCGGGAGCGGCTCGATCTCGGCGACCGAGAGCCCGGCGAGCTGCGCGAGCTGGAACAGGGCGAAGGGCCGCTCGTGGTCGGGCGAGCGCGGCGGCGGCCCGGCGGGCCTCGCGGCGCGCCGGGCGTGCTCGGCGAGCCCGGAGAGGGGCCCCTCGAACCCGAGCCTCCGGCGCGCCACGTCGCGCAGCGCGTACCGGGCGAGGGTCAGGCGCACGGCCAGGTACTCGACGAGCGACGCGGGCGGCGCGCCCTCGGGCCGGTCGCCCGGGGCGCGCTCGAGGCGGTGGATCATGCCGGCCCAGCCGGGCAGCTCGAGCAGCACGCGCGTCAGGTAGGCCTCCCACCGGTCCTCGGCGACGCCGAGCTCCCCGAGGGCGCCCGCGACGACCGCGGCCGGGGACGCCCCGCGATCCGCGAGGCGGCGGAGCTCCGCGTCGAGCCCGGCGAAGAGCGCGTCGGCCGGGCCGGCGCCGTCCAGCACGAGGCTCGAGAACGCGCGAAAGAGGCCCCGCGCGCGGTCCGGCATCGCCCAGTGGGCGACGCCCTCGTCGAGGTAGGCGCTGAGGAGCCGGATCAGGAGCGGATCGACGAGCTCGGCCGGGTCTTCCCCGGTGAGCGCGCGCAGCAGGTCGCGGTGCGATCGATCGACGCCCACGCGATCCGCGAGCGGCGGCTCCGCGGGCGGCGCGGGCGGCAGCGGCGCGCCGCGGCACGCGTCCCACAGGGCGCGCGCGGCGAGCGCCTCCGGATCGGCGCAGCCCTCCGCGCGATCGACGCCGTCGGCTGCGTGATCGACGCCGTCCGCTCCGCGGAGGCGCGCGGCGGCCTCGGGGCGCTCCGCGAGCCAGCGCGCGGTGCGCTCGACGATGCGGCGCCGCTGCTCGGCGGGGAGGTCGGGCCGGAGCCTGCGCGTCTCCCCCACCTCGGCGATGCGCCACGTGAGCCCCGCCTCGGTCACGGCCTCGATGGGGAACCGCAGCGCGAGGCGCTCGATCTGGCGGCGCGACAGCGGCCCTCGGCCGAGGTCGGCGCGCGCGCCGGCGCCCTCCTCGCCGCGCTCGTCGTGGCGCGCGGCGAGGGCCGCCTCGACGTCCTCGTCGCGGATGCGGCCCGACGCGAGGTGCGCGCGGAGCTCGGCCTCGGAGAGGTACGGCTCGGCCTCGAAGACGTCGCTGGCCGCGGCGAGCGCCTCGTGGAACGGCAGGTGCTGGAACGCGTGCAGGGTGTTGTGGTGGACGAACACGCCAATCGGCCCCTGCGCGGGAAGGAGGTGGCCGGCGTGCTGCACGACATGGCGCAGGCGCTCCTCGAGGGGCTCGCCCGCGCCGGGATGGGATGGTGGCACGTTGCTCATGATCCCCCGCAGAATAGGCACGATCGCCCCGCGATCCCATGGCGCGCGCGACCATTTCGACGCTGACGGACTCCCCGCGACCGGATCCGCGCCGCCGCTCGCGGATCGCTCGCCGTCGGCGGCCGGCGCAGGTGTGAGGTCGATTGCGCGCGGCACGGATTTCACCGTTTGCCGCGCGTCGCGGCGCGGATTCACGCCTTGCCGGGCGGGCTCTTCAGAGCAGCCGCACGAGGAGCTGCGCCGCCACGATCTTCACCAGCGTCGCCACCGGGTAGACCGACGCGTACCCCGTGTTCGGCGCGTCGCTGCGCGCCTGCTCCAGGCTGAAGGCGAGCACCGCGGGCGAGGCCGAAGACCGGCACGAACTCGGGCAGCTGGAGCGCAGGGTCGACGGCGCCGACGCCGAGCCCCACGAACAGCACCACCGCGACGCCGAGGTGAAAGCCGCCGATCTGGAGGCGCCCGACGAGGAAGCCGAGCGCGGAGACGACGAAGAGCAGGAGGAGGGGGCTGTCCGCGAGGAGGCGAATCATCGGCTCGGGGCTCGAGGGGCAACGCGCGAAGAGAACCGGCGGTCATCTGACCATGAAGGCGGGAACGCAGGAAGGAGATCCCCCGTGTGCTTCGCGCCTCGATGAGAACATCGCTGGGCGGAGGGCAGCGCCATCCTCGCTGCTCTCCCCGCCCGACGCGCGGGGCGCTGGGCTCCCGTGTGGACGACGAGATCTCGAGATGCAGAGGACACGGCGAGAATCGGTCGAGCGAGAATGCCTCGAAGGCGGGATCGCCGATCCGCGGACGAGTCCGCTCGGCGCGGTAGCGGCGCCCCGCGCCGCTGCTACCCTGAGCGCGACGAGCGGCCCATGTCCCAAAGCCCCGTCGAGCGCGCGCTCTCATATCATACGCGCACGAAGCATCACCTGAGGCGTTATGCGCGCGGCCCGGGCGCCATGGACTGGAGCACGCAGCCGGATCCATTCCGCACCTTCGAGGGCGCCCCGGTCGTCCCCTTGCCGCTCCGCGCCGGCGGGCTCGCCGCGGCGTACCGGGATCTCTACCGCCCCGGCGCGATCCCGCCGGCCGCGGTCGAGCTCGATTCCATCGCCGCCCTCTTCGAGCTCTCGCTCGGCCTCTCCGCCTGGAAGGAATACCGAGGCTCGCGCTGGGCGCTCCGCTGCAACCCCTCGAGCGGGAATCTCCACCCGACCGAGGGATACCTCCTCTCGGTCGGCGCGCCTGGGCTTCCGGCGGGCGTCTATCATTACGTGAGCCGCGATCACGCGCTCGAGCGCCGATGCGCGCTGGGCGCCGGCCCTGCCCGCGCGCTCGCGGGGCTCCTCCCGGCCGGCGGCTTCCTCGTGGGGCTGAGCTCCGTCCACTGGCGCGAGGCGTGGAAGTACGGCGAGCGGGCGTTCCGCTATTGCCAGCACGACGCCGGTCACGCCATCGCCGCCGTCCGCTACGCCGCGGCCGCGCTCGGCTGGTCCGCGGTGCTGCTCGACGATCTCGGCGACGGCGAGCTGTCCGCGCTGCTCGGCCTCGACCGGGCCGCGGACTTCGCGGCCGTCGCGGCGGCGGATCGCGAGCACCCGGACGCCGCGCTGCTCGTCGTGCCCGCCGCGCCGCTCGGCCGGGAGGCGGCGCTCGCCGCGGCCCGCGCGGCGGCCGCGCGCGCGGCCGAGCTGACCCGCCTCACCGGCGAGGGCGCGTGGGCCGGGCGGGCGAACGCGCTGAGCCCGAGCCACGTCGACTGGGAGGTCATCGAGGACGTCGCCGGCGCCACTTGGAAGGCCCACACCGAGGAGCCGGCCGCCCCCCTGGAGGGCGGCCTGCCGCCGCTGTCGGACGACGGCGGCGGCGCGCCGGCGTCGGAGATCCTCCGGACGCGGCGGAGCGCCACGGCGTACGACGGCCGCACGTCGCTCGGCGCCGGGTCGTTCTACGCCATGCTCGACCACCTCCTCCCCCGCCCCGGCGTGCCCCCGTGGGACGCGCTCCCGTGGGCGCCGCTCGTGCACGCGGTCGTCTTCGTGCACCGCGTCCGCGGCCTCGACCCGGGCCTCTACGCGCTCGAGCGGTCGGAGGCCGCGCACGAGCGGCTGAAGGCCGCCCTCGCGCACCCGTTCGCGTGGGAGAAGCCGCGCGGGTGTCCGGATCACCTGCGGCTCTATCGCCTCTCCGAGGCCGACCTGCGGAGCGCGGCGCAGATCGTGAGCTGCCATCAGGAGATCGCGGCCGACGGCGCGTTCAGCCTCGGGATGGTCGCCGACCTCGGCGCCACGGTCCGGGAGCGCGGCGCGCCGTGGTACCGGCGGCTCTTCTGGGAGGCCGGCGTCCTCGGCCACGCGCTGTACCTCGAGGCCGAGGCCGCGCGGGACGGCGGCGGCCGCGTGCGGGCGACCGGCATCGGCTGCTACTTCGACGACGTGTTCCACGAGCTGTGCGGCATCGCCGGCGACGACGTGCAGAGCCTTTACCACTTCACCGTCGGCGGCCCCGTCGAGGACACGCGGCTGATGACGCTCGCGCCCTACGAGCACCTCGAGCGCGCACGGCCCGCCGCGCCTCCGCCTCCGGCGCGCGGCTCCCGCGGGAGCCGCCCCGAGGCGCCCTGAGCCGCCGCCGTCACCGGCGACCGCCGACGGGCACGCGCCTCGCGTGCTCGCGACCGATCTCGGTCGCCGCGGCGCCCCGCCGGAGTACCGCAGTGCCGTCAAATAACGTCCTCACGACAAAGCGCAAACCGGCTTCGAATTCATGATGCCAGCTTGGCCGTGTCACCACAGAACTCCATCGATGCCGCGACCCGAACGGCCAGATGGCGAGCGGCTTCGCCGCGCGCTGCGCGCCCAGCCCACGCAACCCACGCAACCCAAGAAGCCCACCCGACCCACGGCGACGAGGCCCGCAGCGGTCATCGGGCCTGCGTCTCGGGCCGGGGGCGTTGACAAGGATATCGGTCTTTGCTCCCATAGCGAGTTCCCTCGGAGCGGCGCGCGCGTCTGAGGACGGCCGGGGACATGGTGGGGACGGGTCAAGACAGCTCGGACGCGGAGCCGACCCAGACGGCGATCATGGGCAAGTACCGCCCGATCGCGAAGCTCGGCCGGGGCGGGATGGGCGACGTGTTCCTGGCGATCGCGCGGGGGCCGGGGTCGTTCAACAAGCTCGTCGTCGTCAAGCGCCACCGCGGCGTGGGCGGAGACGGCGAGAAGATCGTCACGATGTTCCTCGACGAGGCGAAGCTGTCGGCGCGCCTCAACCACCCGAACATCGTCCAGACCTACGAGGTCGGCGTGGACGAGGCCGGCTACTTCACCGTGATGGAGTATCTGGAGGGCCAGCCGCTCAACGCGATCATGCGGGCGATGGCCCAGGGGGAGCCGGGCGCGGACGGCTTCACGCGCGGCGTCTGGGTCCGGATCGTGGCCGACGTGCTGGGCGGCCTCCATTACGCCCACGAGCTCTGCGATTACGACGGCACGCCGCTCGGCATCGTTCACCGCGACGTCTCCCCGCACAACATCTTCGTCACGTACGACGGCGCGGTGAAGCTGCTCGACTTCGGCATCGCCAAGGCGTCCATCAACGCGGACCTCACCGAGACCGGGAAGCTGAAGGGCAAGACGTCCTACATGGCGCCCGAGCAGGCGGCCGACAGCGCCGACATCGACCGGCGGGCCGACGTCTTCGTGGCCGGGATCGTGCTCTGGGAGCTCCTCACGCGGGAGCGGCTCTTCGGGGGCGACCCCGTGAGCGCGCTCTGGAAGCTCGCGGCCGTGGACGAGATCCAGCGGCCCTCGCTCGTCCACCCGGACATCCCGCCGGCGCTCGACGCCATCGTCGCGCGGGCTCTCGAGCGCGACCCGGCGAAGCGGTACGCGACCGCGCAGGAGATGCGCGCGGCGCTCGAGGACTACCTGCGCGCCTCCGGCGAGGACGTGCGGTCCGACGAGATCGGCGCGCGGATGCTGGCCGTGTTCGCGGAGCGCCGCGCCAGCGTGCAGCGGCAGATCAAGGCGTACATCGACCAGGGCGCGGGCCGCCCGAGCGTGATCCTGGAGCCCCGCCTGTCCCGCCCGAGCGCGATCGAGGGCTCGGACGGGCGGCGCCTCCAGGCCCTGACGCCCCTCGATGAGGAGCTCGGGCAGCGGACGGCGGGGCCGCCGCGACCCGCGCGCGCGACGTCCGACTCGACGAGCCTGAAGCCGGCCCTCCGCGCGGCCGGCACGCCGCAGCAGCGCAGCTACCTCATCGGGGCGCTCGGCGTGGCCGCCCTGATCGCGGCGGTGGCGATCTCCGCGCGCCGCCCGGACGGGCAGGCGCGCTCCGTCGCCCCCGGGGCGGCCGCGCTCGCCGGGTCCGCCGCGGCCGCGGGCGCCCGCTGCGCGGGGACGCTCCGCGTCCGGATCACGACCGGCGCCACCGGGATGGCCACCGACATCGCGCCGCCGTACAGCTACGGAGTCTACGATTACCTGCGTCACCTCAACGACAGCCAGGGGGGGATCCGCGGCTGTCCCATCGAGGTCGACATGAGGGACGCGCAGTACGACCCGGCGAGGACCGAGGAGGTCATCGCGGCGTGGCGGCGGGAGCCTGTGTGGAGCGAGGTCTCCACGCTGTTCGTCTTCGGCACCGGGCCGACCACGCGCGTCGCGCCGAAGCTCGCGGAGGAGAAGAAGCTCATCATCCCCGGCTCGTACGCCGGCTCGCTCGCCACGCCGGTGCCGATCTCGGCGGACGTGCCCTACGCCGAGTTCAACGCCCTCGGACAGAGCATCTCGGCGACAGAGCACAAGACGAGCCCGGGCTATCCGTACATCTTCTTCCCGGCCACGGACTATTCGACCGCGATCCGCATCGGGGTGAAGGCGGCCTGGAAGATCGCGCCCGGGCGCATCGCGATGGTGCACGACACGATCGATCGGTGTCTATACTGCGTCGATCCGCTGGCGGCGGGCAAATCGTACGTGGAGCACCTGCCCGGCATGCTGCTCGGCGAGGATCTCGTCGTGCCGCAGACGTCTTCGCTCGAGGACGAGGGGCTCATCGTCGAGGCGGTGACCCGCTATGTGAAGAGGGAGATCGAGAAGAAGCGGGCGGACCCGTCCTACGTCCCGACGAGCTGGTTCTGGGCGGGCAACAGCGTCGTCTCTTCGTCCTTCGTCGGGAAGGGCGCCGCCGCCGCGCAGAGGCTCATCGATCAGGCGTTTCCAGGGCACGGGTTCCCGGGGAGGAAGCGCTGGCAGCTGCGGGTGATGGCGAACAACTGGGGGATCGGCGAGCGCACGCTGTCGATCTGCGGGGCCAACTGCGCCGGCATCTTCTACGGGCTGTTCCCGGTCCCGATCTACGGCGACACGCAGCACTCGAGCGGGATGGCGGAGATGCTGCGGATCCACCGGGTGTACCGGGAGAAGGACGATCACCCGCTCGATCGATATCAGGACCAGTTCTACGTCCAGGGCCACGCGGCGGCGCTCATGTGGCGCGAGGCCGTCGAGCGGGCGGTCGACGCGGGGCGGGAGCGGCCGACGGGAGAGGACCTGAAGAGCGCGCTGGAGTCGTTCCAGAACGTGGTCCTCGACGGGATGACGGCGGGGCCGATCTCGTTCAGCCCGACGGACCATCGGCCTCAGGCGAACGAGTCGGTGTACACGATCCGCGCGAGCGGGGACGCGGGGGGCGTGGCGTTCAGGTTCGTGGACCAATACTCCATCGAGCTCGACCCGAAGTGGCTCGGGTACTGACCCCGTCCCCTGCCCCGCGAGGCTTGATGTGGACGAAGCTCCGCGGTGTTCCATCCGCCGCGTCCGTCGCTTTCTCTTGACAGCCAAGGCGCTGAGACCGCTATCGTCGAGCGTGCGTTCAGCCTCCTTCTTGCGCCGCCTCGCCCCTGTCTTGCTCACCGCGGCGCTCGGATGCCATGGCGCCGATGAGCCGCGAAGTCGCGCGAAGGAGCATGGCGTCGGGGCGGCTGCCGCCGCGCTCACGGCGCCACGCTGGGACGTGGCGCCGTCGATGAACGTGGCCCGGAGCAGACACACGGCGACACGGCTGCTCGACGGGAAGGTCCTCGTGGCCGGCGGAGCGAGCGCCACGGCCGAGGTGTACGACCCTGACACGAATACATGGACGCTCGTCGCGTCGATGAGCACGCCGCACACGGGGCATACCGCGACGCTCCTTCCGGACGGCAGGGTCGTCGTGGCCGGCGGCGTGACCGAAGCCGTCGAGATCTACGACCCCGCCACGGACACATGGACGCTCGCCGCGCCGCTCCTCGCGCCGCGCGAGCGCCACACCGCGACGCTCCTGCCCGACGGCCGGATCCTCGTGGCCGCCGGCGAGTTCGAAGAGTGGGTGATGAGGTCGAGCGAGATCTACGATCCGGTCGCGGATACGTGGACCGACGCGGGGTCGATGGCGCAGGCGCGCTCCTCGCACGCGGCCGCGCTCTTGCCGGACGGCGACGTCCTCGTGGTGGCCGGGGTGGGCCCCTCCGGCGACCCCATCGGCAGCGCGGAGCGCTACGATCCGGCCACGGGCACGTGGACGGCCGCGGGCTCGATCCAGAACCGCAGAGGCCACACCGCGACGCTCCTCGGGAATGGCAAGGTGCTCGTCGCCGGCGGCTACACCGATCACGGCGGAGAGGGGTTCTCCTCCACGAACCGCAGCGCGGCGCTCTACGATCCGGCGAGCAACACCTGGACGACCGCGGCGCCGCTGAACGTCGCCCGCGACAGTCACACGGCCACACCGCTCGCCGATGGGCGGGTGCTGGTCGCCGGCGGCAGCGCGATCACCGAGGTCTACGATCCGGTGAGCGGGGCGTGGTCGCTCGGCAAGTACCTGAACACGGACCGGAGCGGCCACACCGCCGCGGCGCTCGCGGGCGGGCGGGTGCTCGTGGCCGGCGGCGGGAGCGCGAGCGTCGAGGTGCTCACGCTCGCGGCCCCGGGCGCTCCTTGCCTCTTCGCGGGCGAGTGCGCGAGCGGCTTCTGCGTCGACGGCGTCTGCTGCGACACCGCGTGTGACGGGGGCTCGTGCGACGCGTGCGCGGTGGACGCGGGCGCGTCGGCGGACGGCACCTGCACGCCGCTGAGCGGCGCCGTGTGCGGCAGCGCCGACGGTTGCACGGCGAACGGCGTTTGCCAGGCGGGCGCTTGCGTCGGGGATGTGCCGGTCGGCTGCCAGCCCGCGTGGACGCCGGCCGGGAACATGCCCGTGCCGCGGCACGACGGCACGTGGGCCGAGCTCGCCGATGGCCGCGTGCTCGTGGCCGGCGGGTACGACAACGACTGGAACGACACCCTGTCCGCGAACATCTATGATCCGGCGACGAACGCCTGGAGCGACGTCGCGCCGCTCTCGCGCGCGCGCCGCAAGCCCGCGTCGATCCGGGTCTCGACCGGCGAGATCCTCGTCGTGGGCGGCGATTCTCCGTCGACGGCCGAGGCCTACGATCCGGCGAGCAACACGTGGGCGCTCACCGGCGCCATGGTCGCGCACCACGACCCGAGCCTCGCGCTCTTGCGGCTCCCGGACGGTCGTATCCTCGCCGTGGGCGGCGGGACGGCGGTCGCCGAGCTTTACGATCCGGCGACGAGATCCTGGGCGGCGACGGGCTCGCTCGGCGCCTCGCGATCGAGGCATTCGGCGGTCGTCTTGCACAGCGGGAAGGTGCTGGTGAGCGGCGGCGCAGGCAACCCGGCGACGGCGGAGCTCTACGACCCGGCCACGGGGACGTTCTCCCCGGCCGGGACGCTGACCTTCGCGCATTCCGGGCACAAGGCGACGAGGCTGCTCGACGGCAGCGTGCTCGTGGTGAGCGGCGACGGCGCCGATCGGTATGACCCGGCCACGAATACCTGGACGCCCACGCAAGCGTTGCTCATGCCGCCCGCCGATTTCACGGCGACGCTGCTCGCCGAGGGTCGGGTGCTGGTCACGGGCGCGGCGCGCGTCCCGCACGCGCAGGTGTACGATCCGGCGACGAATGACTGGCTCGTGACGGGGCCCCTGGACGTCGCGCGCCGGCGTCACACGGCAACGCTGCTCGGGAACGGAATGGTGCTCATCGCGGGCGGCAAGGAATGGACCGGCGGCAACGAGTGCACCCTCCGCAGCGCGGCGGTGTACGACCCCGCGACGAACGGCTGGTCGACGGTGCAGAACATGAGCAGGCTGCGCGACGCTCCGTCGTCCGTGCTGCTCGATGGCAATCGCGTCCTGGTCTTCGGGGGGTTACTGGCCGGGTGTTCGTCCGGAGACGGCGACCCCGAGGCGCATGGAAGCGCGGAGATCTACGAGGGCGGCATCACCCCGGAGGGCAGCGGCGGAAGCGGCGACGCGGGCGGCTCCGGGGGAATGGGCGCCGCGGGCGGCTCCGGGGGAATGGGCGCCGCGGGCGGCTCTGGTGGTCACGGTGGCGCAGGCGGTCAGGGAGGCGCCAGCGGCTCCGGCGGCGCCGGTGGAATGGGCGGCTCCGGCGGTTCCGGTGGCATCGGCGGCTCCAGCGGTCAGGGCGGCTCCGACGGAAGCGGCGGCGCGGGCGGCTCCGGTGGAACGGGCGGCGCGGGCGGCGTGGGCGAGGGCGGCGGCGGCGCGGGCGGCATGGCCGGCACCGGCGGTCAGGGCGGTATGGCGAGCGTGAGCGGCTCCGGCGGCTCCGGCGGCAGCGAGGAGCCGGACGGCGGCTGCCGCGCCGCCGCCGCCGGATCCGCGGAGAACAGCGAGCGCGGGTTCGCGGCGCTCGTGGCCCTGGGCGCCCTCGTCGCGCGGCGTCGCAGGCGCTGAAACGCAGAAGGCCCGCGATGGCCCGCAGCCTCGGTGCGCCAGCGCTGGAGCTCCCCGTCGAGCGCGAGGCGCAGCAAGGTCGGCTCGATGTGTCAGCTGGCCTCGAATTCGGAAGCCACCCTCCATGACTCGCGCAAGCGCCCGGACGCGATCATGTCTGCGACGACGGCTTCCAGCAGCGAGCGGTCCATCCGCTCGACGAACAGGTCCGGAGCTTCAAGGTACCTTCCGAACAAGCTCTCGCCTTGCTGGGCGGCTTCGCGGCGAGCAGACTCCAGCATGGCGTACGTCCAGACGTTGACGGCGTACTTGGTCCCGTCCGGTAGGCCAATCAGCATGTTGAAGAACCCGTCCGTTGGGTCCTCATCCGGAGGCGAAATCCAATGCTCGAACTCAAGCCAGAGCTCGAACGGGTGGTCCGACACGGCGGAGCCCCTCGGCGACACGGCGAGCTCTCGCTCGTCCCTGGTGGTCCGACAGACTTCGATCTGATTCTTGTCGGGATCTTCCAGCACGAATCCGGTCGATGACGACGAAGGCGATTTTGCCTCCTCGAGCGTGAGGTATTGGGCCGAGGGCAGGCTGAGCTGAAGACGAACAGTCCCCGCTCTTCGACCTGCGGGATAGAGCTCGAGGAGCACATGCCCGGCCCGCGCGGCGTAGTGAACGGGACCTTCCCCGTGTTTCTCCTCCGCGAAGGATAGGCCGAGCCGCTCATAAAAGCGGAGGCTCGCGCCAAGGTCTGAGCACCGCAGTACGATCAGCGTGAGGGAGGCGCTCATCGGTCGCTCGGTCCAGCTGACGCCGTGGATAAGCCGCGAACGAGATGCATCCCGTGCGCCGCCGCGCGAAGGAGCGGATGCGCGTTCAGGTGAGCGCGCTGACCATGACGTAATAGCCGTCCGGATCGCGGAGGGCGAACTCGCGGGTCCCGGTGGCGGGGTTCGTCTGGGGCTCCTCCTCGAGCTGACTCACGAGAGCCCTGGCGCGTGCCAGCGCCTCGTCGAAATCGTCCACCCGGAAGAACAGCAATAGCCCGTTGCCTGGCTCCGCTCGATCGGGACTGACGAGCGTCGGGTGCTCGTGGGATCCCCACTTGTGAAGACAGAGCAAGACCGTTCCGTCCGTGTCGAGGATCTGGCCGAAATAGTCATGAGCTGGCAACGACTCCGGCTGGCCGAAGAGCGACCGATACCAGTTGAAGCTGCGAGCCACATCAGCGACCCCAATGATTGTCCACGTGCGCTTCACGGGCTTCTCCTATGGCATGACGCCGTGCCGGATAGCGTAGCCGACGGCCGCCCCGCCTTGTCAAGGAGACCAGCGCAGGACCGTGCGGTCTCTACGCCGGACGAAGGCGCGAGCGGGCCCCGGAGAGACGCGGCGCTACGTCGGCCCGGAGATCCGCCAGAAGCCGGCCCTCGCGCTCCCCCACAGGTCCGGGCCGACCGGGCCCTTGCCCCAGAAATGATCGTCGTAGTTGGGGAGCGTCCAGCCCGCGCCGTAGACCCCCATGATCGCATAGATCACCTTGTCGTCGGGCTGGACCTCGATCGCCGTCGTCGCCCACGCCTGCCGGAGCGGCGCCGGGCTCGTGTCGTCGAGCAGGCGGCTCGCGAACATCGACCCCTCGGTCGTGTCGTCGAACGACTCGGTCGCATATCCGAGCAGGAGGTGCAGCCCGTCGAACGCGCTCGACCACCGGAGACGCCAGGCGCCCGCGTCGTCCTGGAGCGGGCCGCAGGCGGCCACGACCATCCACTCCAGGTTGGAGTTGCCCCAGTGAGCGTCGCTGAAATGAAGGATCCGATCGCTCATGGCGCTGCAGAACATGAACCCGACGCCGTTCGCGTGCCCCGTGTAGAACGTGAGATCGACCGAGTCCGCATACGACGCGTCCTGGCCACCCACCGCCGGGTCCTTGAAATCCACCTCCCACGCGCGGAGCTCACCCCAGTTGAAGCGGTGCTCGACGCCCCCCTCCCGGAAGCTCTTCAAGAGGCCATCGACGTTCGCCGCCGAATGATCGAGGCCGCCGCAGCGCCCGACCCACTCGGCGCCCACCACGGCGCGACCCTCGTTGGCCGCCGGCGGCGTCAGGGGTGCGCTCGGCGCCGCGGGCGCGCTCGGCGCCGCAGGCGCGCTCGGCGCCTCGGGCCCAGCCGCGCGCGCCAACGGGAGCTGCCACGCCGCCGTCGCGACCAGGCCGTCGGCGTCCGTGACGTAGAGAGAGAGCGTCTCCGTCTGGCCGCGAAGCGCCAGGCCGTCCAGCGAGATCCGCACCGCCCCGCCGTCGGCGCGGTCAGGAGCGGGCGACCGCGCCGAGGTTACCCACCTGTACGTGTATGGCGCAGTCCCCCCGGTGACGCTCGCCTCCGCAGAGAGGGTCTCGCCGTCCTCGCGCACGGTGATCGCCGCCCGCGGAGCGTCGACGACGGCCGGGACGATCACCTTGCGGACGTCCGCCACCTCGCCGCCGAAACGCCGCCTGCCGCTGCACACGTAATGAGGGAGGATCCGGCGCACCTCGCTGGAGAGCGGCGGCGCGTAATAGACGAGCTCCGGCTCGGCCGCGACCATCGCGCCGCCGCCGAGCGCGCGGGCGCACAGCGCGGGGGCCTCGGCGGCCGGGACGATCGCGACGTCCTCCCCGCGCGCGAGCTCGCGCCGCGCATAGAGGAGGTGGGTCACGGCGCCCTCGGCGTCGAACGTCACCCGGACCTTGGCGCCAGGGCCGATCAGCCGGAGCCCCTCGAGCGCGTCGCGAAAGCTCACCTGCGTGTCGAGGGCGGCCCGCGCCACGTAGCGCCCCTGGACGTCGACCGACTCGAAGAGCGAGTGGCCGACGGCGACGTCGCGCCCGACGGGCAGGCGCGCGCCCTCCAGCGCGGCCCACGCCCGCGCCGCGGCGTCCGCCTCGGGGAGCACGCGGAGCGCGGCGAGCGCCTCGACATCCAGGGCGTCGTCGCCCCTGGAAGTGGCGAAGCCGCGCTCGTCGCGGAACCCGGGCGCGGGCGGGGAGGCCTTCCTCGTCGGCAAGCGCTGGAACCTCGCGCGATCGAGGTAGCGAATCGCCCCGTCGGCCCCGAGCGCGGCGCCGCCCCAGAAGCCCTCCGCCGCGAGCCCGAGCGCGCCGGCGAGCGCGGACGCCCGCGCGACATCGGCGCTCCGGCCGATCACGCGGTACGCGGGCAGGGAGCTCGCCCACCGGGACAAAGGCGCCGTGCCGGACGCACCGAGATCGGCGCTCTCCGGGAGATCCTCGCGGGCGTCGCGGCCGCTGCACCCGGCGACGCCGAGACCCATGACGAGAACGATGCCCAACACCCCACCCGGTGATCTCTTCACGAAAGTCCCCCTTTCCCTTCGGTTGCGGCGAGGGTCGGCGCGCAACTCCGGAGGAATCGATCTCGCAGGAAGCCCGCGCGCGGCCCCCCCGGCCCGCGACGCGGGCCCCACGCATTGCACGACCCAAGCCACGCCGGCGGCGGCGATGAGCGGCGCGCGGCGCCGGCGGTTCGCGGCGTTTCGGCCGAGATTGACCGGATCGCGCGCGGCTCCTAGGCTGCCGCGCATTCCATGACAGCGCACACGAAGGACGGAGAGAGCGCGCCACGCCCCGGCGATCAGACGCTCGAAGGGACGGCGGACCCCGGCGCGCGCCTGTTCCTCGACTTCCTCTCCTCGCTCCGCCCCCGCGTCGAGGCCGCGCTCGAGCAACGCTGGTGCGCCGCGGCCGGCCACGTGCAGCGCTACGGCCGCGAGGTCTCGGCGATGGTCGCCGAGGCGAGGAGCCTGACCCTGCGCGGCGGCAAGCGGTTCCGCGCGGCCCTGCTCGTCGCCGCCTACCAGGGCGTCGCGCCGGACGCGCCGCTCGAGCCCGCGATCGACGCCGGCGTCGCGCTCGAGCTGCTCCAGACCTACCTGCTCATCCAGGACGACTGGATCGACGGCGACACCGTCCGCCGGGGGGACCGCACCGCGCACGTCGCGCTGACCGAGGTGCTCGGCGATCCGCACCTCGGGGCCTCGTCGGCGATCCTCGCGGGCGACTACACGTGGAGCCTCGCGCTCGGCGCGCTCGCGGGCGCCGGGGCGCCGCCGGAGAGGACGCTCGCGGCCGTGCGGCTGTTCTGCGCGATGCACGAGGACGTCGTGATCGGGCAGCACCTCGACGTGGTCGGGCGGGCCGAGGACGTCGAGCAGATGCACGCGCTCAAGACCGGCAGCTACACGGTGCGCGGCCCGCTCGCCCTCGGCGCCACGCTCGCCGGCGCCCCGGCCGAGACCGTGGCGGCGCTCGAGCGCTTCGCGGCGCCGGTGGGCGTCGCCTTCCAGCTGCGCGACGACCTGCTCGGCACCTTCGGGAGCGCCGCCGCGACCGGCAAGCCGGTCGGCAACGACCTGCGCGCCGGCAAGCGCACGGCGGTGCTCGCGGCCGCCGAGGGGCGCCTCGACGCCGCCGGCCGGAGCGCCGTCGAGCGCGCGCTCGGCCGCAAGGACGCGAGCGACGACGACGTGGCCGCCGCGACGCGGGCCCTCGAGGCGTGCGGCGCGCGGCGCGCGGTCGAGGAGCGGCTCGACGCCCTGTGCGGCGAGGCCGAGGCCCTCGGGCGCTCGCTGCCGGTGAGCGCGTCGGCGCGGCAGATCCTGTGCGGCGCGGCGAGCGCGCTCCGGTGGACCGGCGCATGATCGAGGCGCTCGGCCAGGCGTCCGGCAAGGTCATCCTGCTCGGCGAGCACGCGGTCGTGTACGGCGCGCCCGCGCTCGCCGCCGGCATCGAGCGCGGCGCCCGCGCGCGCGCGACGCGCGCTCCGGAGGGCGCGCGGGCGAGCGCGCTCCGGCTGGGCGACCGCGAGCACGGCGCCTCGCCGGCCGAGGGGGACGTCGCGCAGGCGTTCGCGGCGCTCCTCGAGGCGCTCCCCGGCGCCGGCCCCGTGCGCGTCGAGGCGGAGAGCGATCTGCCGCCCGGCGGCGGCCTCGGGAGCTCGGCGGCGCTCGGGGTCGCGATCGCCCGGGCGGTCGCCGCGCTCACGCCGGGCGCCTTCACCGCCGCCGCCGAGGTCGCCGCGGCGGCCGCCTGGGAGCGCGTGTTCCACGGCAACCCGTCGGGCATCGACACGGCCGCCGCCGCGCGCGGCGGGTGCTTCCGCTTCACCCGGGCGCACGGCGCGACCCCCCTCGCCCCGCGCGACGACCTCTGGCTGTGCGTCGGCTCCACGGGGGTGCCGTCGTCCACGCGCAGCATGGTCGAGCTCGTGGCGAAGCTCTTCGAGCGCAAGCCCACCCTGGCCGAGACCTCCATCGCCGGCATCGCCGCGCTCGTCGAGAACGCGGCCCTCGCCATCGAGGCGGGCGACGCGATCGCGCTCGGCCGGCTCATGGACCTGAACCAGATGCTCCTCGCCGGGATGTTCGTCTCGACCGAGGCGATCGAGGCCCTGTGCAAGCTCGCGCGCGAGGCCGGCGCGCTCGGCGCCAAGCTCACCGGCGCGGGCGGCGGCGGCTCGGTCATCGCGCTGCTCCCGCCCCCTCCGGCGGGCGGCGCGGCGGCGACGCCGAACAGCGCCGCGGGCCGCGTGCTCGCCGCCTGGCGCGACGCGGGGTACAGCGGCTTCGTGACCCGCGTGAAGGCAGGCGCCGCCACGGCGGCGCCGGAGGAGCAAGCATGAGCGCCGTGAGCCGGGCGACCGCGATCGCCCATCCGAACATCGCCCTCGCGAAGTACTGGGGCAAGCGGGCCGACGGGCACAACCTGCCCGCCGTGCCGAGCCTCTCGGTGACGCTCGCCGGGATGGCCACGACGACCGAGGTCGCCTTCGATCCGTCGCTCGATCGCGACGAGCTCCACCTCGGCGGCGCGGCCGTGCCGCCGGACGCGGAGGCCGCGCGCCGGGTCGCCGGGCTCCTCGACCGGGTCCGCGCCGCCTCGGGCCGGCGCGAGCGCGCCCGCGTGGTCAGCCGCAACGACTTCCCCACCGCGGCGGGGCTCGCCTCGAGCGCGTCGGCGTTCGCCGCGCTCGCGCTCGCCGCGAGCGCCGCCGCGGGCCTGCCCACCGCGCCCGCCGCCGTGAGCGACCTCGCCCGGAAGACCTCGGTCTCCGCCGCGCGCTCCGCGTTCGGCGGCTTCGTCGAGCTCCGCGCCGGGCGCCCCGGCGACGAGGCGCTCGCGGCGACCCCGCTCGCGCCCGAGGACCACTGGCCGCTCGCGGTCGTGATCGCCGTGACGCGCGAGGGCCCGAAGGACGTGGGCTCCAGCGACGGCATGCGGCACACCGCGGCGACGAGCCCGTACTTCCCCGCCTGGGTGGACGCCGCGCCGTCGCTCTTCGCCGCGGTCCGCGCCGCGGTCCTCGCCCGCGACTTCGCGGCCCTCGGCGCCGCGGCCGAGGCGAGCGCCCTGTGCATGCACGCCTCGAGCATCGCCGCCTCGCCGGGCCTGCTCTACTGGACTGGCGCCACCGTCGAGGTGCTCGCCGCGGTGCGGAGGCTCCGCGCCGAGGGCACGCCGGCGTTCTTCACCATCGACGCCGGCCCGCACGTGAAGGTCTTCACGGCGCCCGAGGCGCAGCCCGCCGTGGAGAAGGCGCTGCTCGCCGTCCCCGGCGTCCTCCGCACCATCTCGGCCGCCCCCGGCGGCGGAGCCCACCTCGCGTCCGGGGGCGCGGGCGCGTGATCGTCCGGGCGCCTGGCAAGCTGGTCCTCTCGGGCGCGTACGCGGTGCTCGAGGGCGCGCCCGCGCTCGTGGCCGCGGTCGATCGGTACGTCGTCGCCGATCCGGCGCGCCAGGCCGACCTCGTCACCGAGGAGGTCCAGGCGGCGATCGACGCGGGCGCGCTCGACCGGGCGGCGTGGTTCGACGCGTCCGCGCTCCGGTCGGCGGCGCCGGAGCCCACGGCGGGCGCGCCGGCCGAGGCGGGCGCGCCGCCGCGCGAGGCGAGCCGCAAGCTCGGCCTCGGCTCGAGCGCCGCCATCCTCGTGGCGACGCTCGCGGCGCGCGCCGCGGCGGCCGCGCCCACCATGGCGGCGGCGGCGGCCGCGGCGGCGTCGTCCGGCCGGCCGATGCCCGCGTGGGACGCCCGCGCGCTCTTCCTCGCCGCGCTCGCCGCGCACCGGCGGGCGCAGGGCGGGGGCAGCGGCGTCGACGTCGCGGCGAGCGTCTACGGCGGCGTCCTCTGCTGCCGGCTCGGCCCGGACGGCGCGCTCGCCGTGACGCCGCACGCGCTGCCGGGCGGGCTCGCGATCGAGGTCTACGCCAGCGACGCCTCGGCGCGCACGAGCGCCATGCTGGAGCGCGTGCGCGCGCTCGCCGCCCGCGACCCGGCGGCGCACGGCGCCCTGCTCGGCGCGGCCGCCGAGGGCGCGCGCGCGGCCGTCGCGGCCGCGGACGCCCGCGCCTTCGTGGCCGCGCTGGATCGCCAGGTCGACGCGCTCGCGGAGCTCGGCGACCGCGCGGGCGCGCCGATCGTCACCCCTGCCCTCGCGCGCCTCCGCCCCGCCGCGGCCGCCGAGGGCGCCGCGCTCGCGCCGAGCGGCGCCGGCGGCGGCGACGTCTCCCTCTTCGTCGGCGGCGCGCCGCCCTCGGCGGCATGGCGCGCGGCGGCGGCCGCGGCCGGCCTCGAGCGTGTGCCCATGTCGCTCGGCGCCCCCGGCGTCCACGTGCTGGACGCAGCCCACCCGGCGCACGCCTGAGCGCGCCCCTCCCCGATCGTGCGCCGCCCGGTGCCGCGGCGCTTGGCACGGAGCCCGCTCTGCTCGCTCCGGGATCGACGGCGGCGCTGCGCTCCGGTGACGCACGGCGGACCCTCCACGAGGCCTTCGAATGCGAAGAACGAGACAGGCATGAAAACCCTGGAGCTCGCGATGCCGCAGCGCCGCCAGAAAAGCATGACTTTTCATGGTGTTACCGCATGGGCGTCCGATGAGCGCGGCGGGCGTCGGGTCCTCCGAGGCGGGCTCCGCGGGCGTGTCGCTGCCGGCGTGGGCGCGGCGAGCGTGACCTGCGTTCACAGCGCGCCGGCGCGGGGCGCGCGCGATCGCGCCGGGCGCCCGACCCGCTGATTCGGCCGCGGGGGGTGGTGAACGGGGCGAGGTGGCACGAGGACCAGAGGACGAGGTGAGGAGGGGGCTCCATGACGACGTGCGATCGAGAGCTTTGCCGATTCGAGGATGTGCTTGGCGCGAGCATGGCCGAGTCGAGGGCGACGCTGGCCGCGTTCGGCGTCCAGGTCGCACCGCTGCGGAGGCGCACCGCCCGCACGTACCTGGGTCGGGTGCTCGTCCACCCGTACAACCTGCTCGTCGTGGGGAGCGTGCTCCTCCTGAGCTTCATCGGCTGGAGCCCGCTGCTCTTGCTGCTCGGCCTCGGGGCGGAGCTCGTGATCCTGTGCGTCGTCCCCTGGCGCGGCTACTTCCGCCGCAGCATCGACGCGCAGCTCGACGAGGCCGATCGCGCGGCGTGGTCGCGGGCGCGCGAGTGCCTGATCCGGCAGATGGACATCCGTCACCAGCAGGAGCTCGCGCGCCTCGACCGGCTGATCGACCGCACCCGCGAGAACATCCGCCGCCGCGGCGGCGCCGTCCCGCTGCTGCTCGAGGACGGCTTCGGCCTGAGCCGCCTGCTCATGAGCTACATCCGCCTCGCGATCGCGCACAAGGCCGGCCAGGAGTCGCTCGCCATGACGAACCACAGCGAGCTCATGGAGACGATCCGATCGCTCGAGGCGATCCGGAGCGCGTCCGCGGGGCGCACGCGCGGGCTGTCGGAGCGGCGGCTCTCGATCGCCTACCGGCGCGCCGAGTGCTGGAGCCGGACCCGCGAGGGGCTCGAGGTGGTGTCGCAGAAGCTCGCGACCATCCTGGAGCTCATCCAGCTGATGCACGAGCAGTCGATGACGCCCGTGGACTCGCCGGCGACCTGCGCGGAGATCGACCGGTTCATGCGCGAGCTCGACGGGTTCGACACCGGCGAGAGCGCGCAGCGCGAGCTCGAGGAGCTCGACATGGACATGGACAGGGCGTTCGAGCTGGAGGAGCTCGAGGCCGAGCCCACCCAGCACAGCCGGCCGATGCGCCTGGTCGCGCGGTGACCCGGCCCCCGCGCCGCGCTCTCGACGGGAGAAGCGCACGCCGGAGCATCGAGCGAGCCCCCCCGGGCGACGCCGTCTTCCGGGATCATGGCGCGCGTCGCCCGGGTAGACTATCGCCCTCGTGACCCTCCCCACGCCCGCGCTCCCCGTCGACTGAGCCGATGCCGACGCCCGACTTCCTCTCCGCCCTCCTCCGCCCCGAGCTCGCCGAGCTCCACGCCTACACCCCAGTCGCGGGCCACTTCCCGGTGCGCCTCGACGCCAACGAGAGCCCGCCGCTCCTGTCGGCCGAGGCGCGGGCCGCGCTCGCGCGCGCCGCCGTGCCCG
Source organism: Sorangium sp. So ce385 (assembly GCF_051474135.1). NCBI lineage: Bacteria > Pseudomonadati > Myxococcota > Polyangiales > Polyangiaceae > Sorangium > Sorangium sp. So ce385. The sequence goes on from NZ_CP150337.1 coordinate 7,033,952, forward strand.
AGGACTGGGGCCGCTACCCCGACGCGCGCCTCGTCGAGCTCCGCGAGGCCATCGCCGCCCGCTGCGGCGTCGAGCCCGACGAGGTCCTCCCCGGCGTCGGCTCCGACGAGGTGATCTCGATCCTCCTGACCGCGCTCAGCCGCCCGCGGCCGGGCGCCGACGCGGCGAGCATCGTGACGACCAGCCCCACCTTCGTCATGTACAAGCTGAGCGCCCGCGCGCGGGGCATGCGCGCCGTCGAGGTCCCGCTCGACGCCGGCTGGGATCTCGACGTGGCGGGCCTCGTGCGCGCCGTCGAGTTCGCGCGCCCGAGCGTCGTCTTCATCGCCTCGCCGAACAACCCGACGGGCGCGCTCGCGTCGGCAGACCGGCTCGAGGCGGTCATCGCCGCGGCGAGCGACGCCCTCGTCATCGTCGACGAGGCGTACATCGACTTCGCCCCGCGCGACCAGCTCGCCCTCGTTCGCAAGCACCCGAACGTCGCCGTGCTGAGGACGCTCTCGAAGATCGGCCTCGCGTCGCTGCGGGTCGGCTGGCTCGTCGGCGACCGGGGGCTCGTGGCCGAGCTCGACAAGGTCCGCCAGCCCTACAACCTGCCCGTCCCGTCGCAGCGCGCGGCCACCTTCGCCCTGCGCGAGCTCGGCGGCGAGCTCCGCCGCGCCGCCGCGTTCATCACCGAGGAGCGCGAGCGCCTCGCGCGCGGCCTGACCGAGCTCGGCCTCTCCGTCGCGCCGAGCCACGCGAACTTCCTCTGGGTCGGCACGCGCCGCCCCGCCGGGGAGGTCTTCGAGGCGCTCGCCGCGCGCGGCGTCCTGGTGCGCAGCTTCCACGCGGCGGGCGGGCGCCTCGCGCACCGGCTCCGCATCACCGTCGGCCTCCGCGAGGAGAACGATCGCCTCCTCGCCGAGATCGCCGCGTGCGCGTAGCCCCGCCGCCCCCTGCCGCGCGGCTCGCGGCGCTCGCGGCGCTCGCGCTGACCGCCGCCTGCGCCGCGCCCGAGGTCGCGCGCTCCGTGGACGGCCAGATCCTCGTGGGCCGCCAGATCTCGGCGCGCGCGTACGCGCTGTACGCCATCGGCGCCGAGGCCGAGGCGCGCGGCGATCTCGAGACGGCCCTGGAGGCGTACGAGCTGGCGGAGGACAGCGATCCCGAGAGCGCGGACATCTGGACCCGCGTCGGGTCGGTGCGCTGCCGCCTCGGCCGCCGGGAGGCGGCGGACGACGCGTTCGACCGCGCCCGCGCGATCGATCCCGACTACGCGCCGGCCCACCTCGAGCAGGCGCGCTGCGATCTCGCGGCCGGGCGGCCCGCGGCGGCGCTCGGGCGCGTCGAGCGGGCGGTCCTGCTCGATCCGGAGCGCGACGACGGCCTCCTGCTCCGCGCCGAGATCCTGCGGCGGCTCGGCCGGTCCGAGGACGCGCGCCTGTCGCTGCGGGCGCTGCTCGTGCGCCACCCCTTCTCGGCGGACGCGTGGCGCGCGCTGCACGCGGTGGCCCTCGAGGCCGGCGATCGCCCGGCCGCCGAGGAGGCGGCGCGGCGCCTGCGCGAGCTCGCCGCGCGGAGGACCGCCGCCTCCGAGCGGCCGGCGGCGCCGCGGGGGCCGCTGGCCGAGCTCGACGACGCGCTGGTCCACGGGCAGCTGCGCCGCGCCCGCCGCCTGGCGCGCGACGCGGATCTGCCGCCGGCCGAGATCGCGGTGCGCGCGGCGGCCCTGGGCCGCGTCGGCGAGGCGCGCGAGCAGGCCGAGCTCGTCTCGGCGGCCGATCCGTCGAGCGCCTCCGCGCTCGTCGCGCTCGCGGTGGCGGCCGATCTGAGCGGCGATCTCGAGGCGCTGGCCCGCGCCTGCGACGCGCTCCAGGCGCCCGCGGGCGGCGGCGCCGCGGTGCCGCCCTCGCCGCTCGCCCGGCTGCTCTTCGCCGAGCTGCTCTTCCGTCGCATCGGCCGCGACGCCGCGCTCGCCTGGCTCGGCCCGCCGGGGCCCCCCGCGCCCGGCGCCCGCGATCCGCTGTCCCGCGACGTCGAGCGGCGCGTCCACCGGGAGCTCGCGGGGGGCGCGCCGGCCGCGCCCTGAGCTCACGGCGACGGCTTCGCCTTGTTCTTCTTCTCGTTGTGCTTCGCGAGGTCGAAGTTGAGCTCGAAATCGAGGGTGTTCTCGCCCTCCTTGATCTCGATCTCCTTCTTCACGTCCTGATCGATGGCGGGCAGGAGGGCGGCGGTGAGCACCTTGCCCACGGGGATGTCCTTGATCTCGAACCGCCCGTCGAGGCCGGTCACGTCGTGGGTCGCGAACTTGAGCACGAAGACCTCGGCCTTGAGGAACGGCTTCGGCATCTTGTCCACGAGGTGGTAGTAGCCCGGCTGGGGCGGGAAGAACTTCACCGGTTCGCCTTGCGGCATGGCGACGAGGACGGCCATGAACGGGGCGCCCTCGAGGTTGGGCATGTAGGGCTCGAGCACGTCGAGGTTGGCCACCTCGAGCCGCTGTCCGAACGTCATGGCCACGGTGCGGGTCGAGAACGCGCACCCGTGGATGGTCACCTTCTCTACCTCTTCGCGCTCGGGCACGTGGCCGCTGTAGTTGACGACGGTCACGAGCGCGTCGGCGACGGCGTTCTGCTGCCCCACGCGGAACAGCCTCCCGTAGGTGGCGGCGGCCTCGCCGCACTTGCCGGTCGGAAAGCTGAGCCCCGTATCGGGCGGCGGGTCTCCCTTGATGGTGACCCGCCCTTTCAGCGTCCCCGTGGGTCCGCTGTACGGCGCATGCCGCTTCGGGTTCATCACCTTGAGCACCGCTTCCGAGGTCAGCGAGATCGCGGGCGCGGCCGCCGCGCTGGCGCTCGCCGCGGCGCTGGCGCTCGCCGCTGCCGGCGCCGCGCTCCCTGCCGGCGCCGCGCTCCCTGCGGGCGAGCCTCCGCTCGTGCTCCCCCCCTGACACCCGAGCGCCCCGAGCAACGCGACGCTCGCCGCGCGAATCCGCCAGTTCCCCGCTGTCCTCTGCATCGTCTCGCCGTTCCGCATCGGCGCCGACTTTAGCAACTCGCGCGCCCCGCGCAGCACCGCGGTTTCGCCGCCGAAGCGCGCGATCGCCGCTAGCGCCGGTGCCATCGTCGCCAAGTCAGTTGGCGGCGCGCTGCCCCCCCGGCGCGTCCACAGGTCGTCGTGAGGCCGCATCGAGCCCGCACCACTACGCGAGCCCAAGCGTTGCCGAGCGGGGGTTCACCCGCACAGGAGACGGGCCCAGATCGGCGTTTTCGGCGCGCAGGCGTACTCCTGTACGCCGAGCACCGAAAACGTCGAGGTGGGCCCGTATCCGCAGCGGGTGGACCCCCGCTCTAGTGGGAAGCGAGGACCGCGCGGACCGCGATCCCGAGGGAGGTCGTCGGCCAGATCCCGAGGACCATGACGAGCACCGCCGACACGACGAGCGCCGCGTTGACGTACCCCGACCGCATCGGCCGGGCGATCGGCGCCCCCGGCGCCGGCTCGCGCATGTACATGAACACGAGCACCCGCAGGTAGTAGTACGCCGACAGCACGCTGTTGAGGAGCAGCGCGACCGACAGCGTGTACAGCTCCGCGCCCATCGCCGCCTTGACGATGTAGAGCTTGCCGAAGAACCCGGCCGTCGGCGGGACGCCGGCCAGGGACAGGAGGAACAGCGAGAACGCGAGCGCCGCCACCGGGTGCCGCTTGCCGATGCCCGAGAGGTCCTCGTAGCTCACCGCCTCCGCGCCGCGGCTGCCGCACAGGATGAGCGTGCCGAACGCGCCGACCGTCGAGACCGTGTAGGCGAGCAGGTAGAACATCACGCTCGCCTGCGCGTCCTCGCTCGCCCGCACCGTCGCCGCGACGCCGACGAGCAGGTAGCCGGCGTGCGCGATGCTCGAGTAGGCGAGCATCCGCTTCACCGACTCCTGCCGCCCCGCGATGAGGTTCGCCACCGTCATCGTGAGCAGCGCCATCACCGCCACCGCCGGCGGCCAGCCCGCCGCCCACGACGACAGCGCCGGGCTGCTGAACGCGCCGAGCAGCACGCGCAGCAGCGTCGCGAACGCCGCGCCCTTCACCGCGACCGCCATGAACGTCGTGGCCGGCGTCGGCGCGCCCTCGTACGCGTCGGGCGTCCACATGTGGAACGGCACCGCGCTCACCTTGAACGCGAGGCCGACCAGCATCAGCGCCGCCCCGATGAGGAGGAGCGCCGGGTTCGGCGCCTTGTCCCCCGTCGCGCCCGCGATCGCGTCGCGGATGCCGGCGAGGTCGGTGTGCCCCGTCGCCCCGTAGATCAGCGCGCCGCCGTAGAGCAGCAGCGCCGCCGCGAACGAGCCGAGCAGGAAGTACTTGATCGCCGCCTCGGTGCTCCGCGGCGACGTCCGGCGGAAGCCGGTCAGCGCGTACGCCCCGAGCGACATCGTCTCCAGGCCGAGGAAGAGCGTCAGCAGATCCCCCGCGCCGGCGAGGATGATCGCGCCCACCGTCGAGAAGGTCAGCAGCGGGTAGAACTCCCCGCGATCGAGCCGGTGCTCCGGGAGGTACCCCCCGGCGAGCAGCGCCGCCAGCGCGCCGCCCAGGCAGAGCACGAAGGAGAAGAACAGCGTGAAGCGGTCCATCACCAGGTAGGGCGCGAGCAGGTCGACCCCGTCCAGCGTCTCGGGGCCGACGAACCCGACCGCGCCCGAGAACACCGCCCCGGCGAGGAGCGTGATCGCGGTCCCGAGCGCGATGTCGGACGACGGGCCGGAGCGGCGGTCGTGCGACTCCTCGCGGCGGTGCGAGAACGCCTCCGCGACCATCAGCAGCGCGCCGCCGAGCGAGACGACGAGCAGCGGCGACACCGCGATGAAGGGTCCGAGGTTCATCGCGCCGCCTCCCCCGCGCGCGCCGCGAGCTTGCCGCCCGCCGAGGGCTCGCGCCGCGCCTCCTCGTCACCCCCCGCCGCGCCCGCGCCGGAGCCCAGCACGGGCGCCCCCTTCAGGAAGGCGGGGGAGAACGTGTCCTCGGGCAGGAGCTTCGCGTTGCGTTCGTCCGCGAAGAGGATCGCCTGTCCGGAGACGACCTTGAACTGGTTGTACGTAGACAGGACCGACTCCTTCATCCGATCGAGGAAGATGTCAGGGAACAGGCCGATCACGAAGATCATCAGGATGAGCGGCGCGAGCGCCAGGCCCTCGCGGGGCGTGATGTCGGGCAGGTGCTTGTTCTTCGGGTTCGTGAGCGGCCCGAAGAACATCTTCTGCACGACGCTCAGCATGTAGACGGCCGCGAGGATGACGCCCGCGGCGGCGCCCACGGTGTGGATCCCGCTGAAGACCCCGAGGCGCTCGGACACGTAGGTCGCGGTGATGATCATGAACTCGCCGATGAACCCGTTCGTGCCGGGCACGCCCACGGAGGCGAACGTCACGATGAGGAACAGCGTCGCGTAGACCGGCATCACCTTGGCGAGGCCGCCGAACTCGGAGACCTGGCGGGTGTGGCGGCGGTCGTAAATCACGCCGACGAGGAGGAAGAGCGCGCCGGTGGAGACGCCGTGGTTCACCATCTGGAGCACCGCGCCCTGGATCCCGCTCGGCGTGACGCCGAACAGCCCGAGCATCACGTAGCCGAGGTGGGCGACCGACGAGTACGCCACGAGGCGCTTCACGTCCGCCTGCTTCCAGGCGACGAGCGCGCCGTAGATCACGCCGCCGAGGATCGCGATGCCGGCCAGGTTGGCCGCGAGGCTGGAGGCCGGGCCGGGGAAGAGGCCCATCGAGAAGCGCAGGTACGCGTACGTCCCGATCTTCAGCATGACCGCGGCCAGGATGACCGAGCCGCCGGTCGGCGCCTGCACGTGGGCGTCCGGCAGCCACGTGTGCACCGGCCACATCGGCACCTTGATGAAGAACGCGATCGAGAACGCCCAGAAGCAGAGCATCTGGGTGCCGCGCGGCAGCACCACGCGCGAGAGCGCGAGGTAGTCGAAGGTGTACGCGCCCGTGAGCTTCTGGTTCGCCCACACGAGGTACACGATGCCCGCGAGCATCAGCATCGAGCCCGCCATCGTGTAGACGAACAGCTTGATCGCCGCCTTGATCTTCTCGACGCCGCCCCAGATGCCGATCATCACGAACATCGGCACCAGCATCAGCTCCCAGAAGAGGAAGAACAGGAACAGGTCGAGCGCGACGAACGCGCCGAGCATCGCGCCCTGCAGGAGCAGGAGGCAGAAGCAGAGCTCCTTGATCCGGCTCTTGATCGACCCGAACGACGCGTACGCCGCGATGGGCGCGATGAACGTCGTGAGCAGGACGAGCCAGAGGCTGATGCCGTCGATCGCGACGTGCCACCGGATGCCGAGCGACGGGATCCACTCCTTGATCGACTGGAAGTGCCAGCCCACCGTCATCGGCACGCTGAGCAGCCAGAGCGACGCGAGGAAGCCCGCGCCGAGCACGGCCAGCGTGAAGCCGCGGAGCAGCGAGAGCATCTGCCGCGGCATGAACAGCACCGCCGCGGCCCCGACGAACGGCAGGCCGATGAGCACGTTGAGGAGCGACGACCACTCCCCGGACGCCTCCGCCGCGGCCGCCGCCCCGTCGGACGGCCAGAGCCACTGCACGCCGAGCACGGTGAGCGCCGCGATCAGCCCGAGGCCGAACCGCTGCCACGGCGTGTACCCGGCGCTCGCGTGGGCCTCGCCGTGCCCGTGCTCGTCGCCGTGCCCGTGGTCGTGCTCGTCGCCGTGCCCGTGGTCGTGCTCGTCGCCGTGCCCGTGATCGTGGTCGTCGCCGTGGGCGCCGTCCGCGCCCTGCCCGGCGCCCCGCGGGAGGAGCGCTCCGACGACGCCGGCGGCGAGCGCCGGCCAGTAATGGGTTACGAGGTCGAGCGCGCTCATTGCAGGCCCTTCGGCTGGATCAGGTCATGGATCTGCTCCGCCGGGGTCGTCCCCGGGGGGAGCGTGGGCACGTCCGGGCCCCGCATGGAGGTGGGGCTCGCCGGGTTCCCGCGGCTCGGCGGCCGCGAGAACGTGAACGTCTCCGTCGCCTCGCGGTTGAAGGCGTTGCGCACGCGGAGCACGATGTCCTTCTTCTCGCCCGGCTCGAGCTTCACCGTGACGTCGGTCGACTCCGAGAAGTCGCGGGACGGCACGCCGGGCCCCTCCCAGCGGTACTGGTAGCCGAGCCCCGGCGCCGCCGAGAGCTTCACCTCGCCGGACCGGCGCAGCTCCGCGTCGTCGACGTTCGCGTCGGCGTGCGGGTTGACCAGGAACCAGCCGACGCCGGCGAGCCCGACGACCATCGACGCGGCGTAGACCTGCACGCGGCCCGTCTGGAGCGCGCGCAGCACCGTGCCGAAGAACCCGACGAGCGCGGCGGAGAGCTTCGCGATGACGCCGTCGATGATCCACTTGTCGGCCATCGTGAAGATGTCCGCGAGCGCGTCGACCATGCCCACCACCGTGGCGTTGTAGAGCTCGTCGATCCGCCACTTGTCGTAGACGAGCTGGTGGAGACCCGGGAAGGTCTGGGCGAAGCGCCGCTCGGGCTCGCCGCGCTTGTTCCAGTACACGAGCATCGCGAGGCCGATGCCGGTGAAGCACGCCGCGACGCCGGGCAGCATCATCGGGAAGAGCAGCCCCTCCACCCCCTCGCGCGCCTGGACCGCCCTCGACGTCATCGAGAAGACCGGCTCGAGCAGGTGCGCGAGCGGCGCGAACGCGTGGTTGTGGGTGAGGTGCACGAGCGGCTCGGCCATGAGGAAGCCCGCGAGGACCGACAGCGCCCCGAGCACGATCAGCGGGATCGTCATCGGCAGCGGCGACTCGTGCGGCTCCGGGCCCTCGAGCTTCTCGCCCGGCGCGTGCGCGTGGTGGTCGTCGTGGTGGCCGTGCGGGTGCGGGTCCTTCCAGCCGCGCACGATCGTCCAGCCGCGGAACTCGCCGTGGAACGTCAGGAAGTAGGCGCGGAACATGTAGAAGGCGGTCATCGTCGCGGCCAGGATGCCGACCCAGTAGATCGCCGGGCCGAGCCAGTCGGGCCACTGCCACACCGGCTGCCCGCGCGTCGAGACCGACGCGATCCGGCCGGAGAACGCGCGCCAGAGGATCTCGTCCTTGGACCAGAACCCGGCGAACCCGGGGAAGCCCGCGATCGAGAGGCACGCGAGGAGGAAGGTCCAGCGCGTGAGCGGCATGTAGCTCTTGAGGCCGCCCATGTTCCGCATGTCCTGGGACTGGTCGGTGTCGTGGATGCGGGCGTGCATCGCGTGGATCACCGAGCCGGCGCCGAGGAAGAGGCAGGCCTTGAAGAAGGCGTGCGTGAGGACGTGGAAGAAGCCGGCCGCGAAGGCGCCGACGCCCACGCCGATGAACATGAACCCGAGCTGGCTCACCGTGGAGTAGGCGAGGACCTTCTTCAGGTCGTTCTGGAAGAGCCCGATCGAGGCCGCGAACAGCGCCGTGGCCACGCCGGTCACCGCGACGACCGCCATCGCGAACGGCGACAGCACGAACACCGCCGAGAGCCGGGCCACGAGGTAGACGCCGGCGGTCACCATCGTCGCGGCGTGGATGAGGGCGGACACCGGCGTCGGGCCGGCCATCGCGTCCGGCAGCCAGATGTAGAGCGGGATCTGCGCGCTCTTGCCGGCGCAGCCGAGGAAGAGCGCGAGCCCGACCAGGGTCGCCGCGTACACGAGCACCGGCTGCGACGGGATGATGAAGCTCAGGAAGCCGGGCACCGTGTCGGCCGACATGTTGCCGATCGGCCAGACCTTCACGGCGGCGAGCAGGTTGCCCGCGTTCGCCGCGATGCCGTCGAAGTTCAGCGTGCCCGTGTAGTAGGCGAGCATCGCCATCGCCACGAGGAGGCCGAAGTCGCCGATGCGGTTCACGACGAACGCCTTCTTGCCGGCGCTCGCGTTCTTGTCGTCCTTGAACCAGAAGCCGATGAGCAGGTAGCTGCACATGCCGACGCCCTCCCACCCCACGAAGAGGACGGCGAGGTTGTCGCCCATGATCAGCACGAGCATCGAGAAGCAGAACAGGTTCAGGTACGCGAAGAACCGGTAGTACCCCGGGTCCTCGCGCATGTACGCCGACGAGTAGAGGTGGATGAGGAAGCCGACGCCGGTGACGACGAGGATCATCGTCCCGCTCAGGCCGTCGACGCTGAAGGCGACGTCGATCGGGATCGACTGGCCCATCCGGCCGCTGATCGAGAACCAGCGCCAGGCCGTCCAGGTGAGCTTGCCGCCCTCGTGCGGCAGCATCAGGAACGTCGTCACGGCCGCCAGGAAGGCGCCGCCGAGCGCGGCGAGCGCCATCAGCCGGACCGCGTCCTTGCCGAGCCGCTTGCCGAACAGGCCGTTCACGAACGCGCCGAGCGCCGGCAGGCCGAGCACCACCGCGAGCAGCGCGAACTCGGACGCGGGGAATAAGACTCTCAGGGCTTCCACGCTAACTCCTCAGGAGATCGGCGTCGTCCGCGCGCATCGTCTTCCGGATGCGGTAGAACGCGAGCACGATCGCGAGACCCACGGCGGCTTCCGCCGCCGCGATGGCGATGACGAAGAAAGTGAAGATCTGCCCGGCGTGATCCTGCGGGTGCACCCGGTTGTACGCGACGAGCGTGAGGTTCACGGCGTTGAGCATCAGCTCGATGCTCATCAGGAGGACCAGCAGGTTCCTGCGCAGCAGGAAGCCCACCGACCCGATCACGAACAGCACCGCCGCGACAACGAGGTAGTACTCGATGGGGACGGAGATCATGACTTCGGCTCCTTCGTCGACAGGGTGAAGTGGCCCGTGAGGGCGCCCGGCTGCGGGTCCGGCTTCGCCGCGTCGCGCACGGGGACCTGGTCGTTTCCGTCCGGCGAGGCGGCCCCGGCCGGCAGCAGCGTCGGGTCGACCTGCTTGCCGCGGGCGACGGCGACGGCGCCGATCACGGCGACGAGGAGCAGCGCGCCCGAGAGCTCGAACGGCACGATCCCCTTCGTGAAGAGCTCGTGCCCGAGCGCCTCGATCGTCCCGAGCCCCTCGGGGGCCTCCGGGACGACCCGCGCGCCGGGCTTCGCGGCGCTCGCGACCAGGGCGAGGGCGCCGATGCTGCTCGCCGCGAGGACGCCGGCGCCCACGTAGCGCGGCACCGCGGTGCGCGCGTCGCGCGGCGACGTCGCCGACGGGCCGAGGAGCATGATCACGAAGAGGAAGAGGATGACGACCGCGCCCGCGTACACGAGGATCTGGATCGCCGCGAGGAACTCCGCGGCGAGCATCAGGTAGAGCCCCGCGATGCCGACGATCGACGTGAGCAGCCCCATCGCGCCGCGGATCGGGTTCCGGGCCGCGACCGTGGCCAGGCCGCCGAGGAGGACGAGCAGCGACGCCAGCCCGAAGTAGGCGAATTCGAAGATTTTCACGGCGAGAGCACCCCTGTCGACGACCGGCCCTTGGTCTGAATGTACGCCTCGAACTCCTTGCGGAACTTGCGCAGGAACCCGAGCGCGGGCATCGCCGTGCCCTCGCCGAAGGCGCAGATCGTGTTGCCCATGATGTTGTCGGCGATCTCGTGCAGCCGATCGAGCTCCTCGATCGTCCCCTCGCCGTGCACGATGCGATCGAGGATGCGGTGGATCCACGCGCTGCCCTCGCGGCACGGCGTGCACTGGCCGCACGACTCGTGGCGGTAGAAGCGCATCAGGTTGTGCATCGCGAGGACCGGGCACGCCTTGTCGCTGAGGACGATGGCGCAGCAGGTCCCGAGCATCGTCCCGAGCGTGCGGAACGTGTCCACGCCGAGCGGCACGTCGAGCACGCTCTGGCCGTGCCACGGGTGGAGCGGCGACTTCTCGTTCGGCGCGTTCACGACCTCGTCGGCGCGCAGGATGGGGCACGACGAGCCGCCCGGGATCACCCCGAGCAGCTTGCCGTGCTTCACGCCGCCGCCGAGGTCGTAGATGAGCTCGCGGAGCGTGAGGCCGACGCACGCCTCGAAGATGCCGGGGTTGTTCACGTGGCCGCTCACGCCGAAGAGCCGGCAGCCGCCGTCCTTCAGGTTGTGCAGCGCGGAGAGCTTCGAGAAGTTGTCGCCCCCGAGCTCGAGCGCCGTGGGGACCGCGGCGATCGTCTCCAGGTTGTTCACGGTCGTCGGCATCCCGAACGCGCCGAACTGGGCGGGGAACGGCGGCTTGAGCCGCGGCTCGCCGCGCTTGCCCTCGAGCGAGTTGAGGAGCGACGTCTCCTCGCCGCAGATGTACGCGCCGGCGCCCGTGTGGACGTAGACCTCGACGGGGTAGTCGATCCCGAACGGCCGCTTGCCGAGGTAGCCCTTCGCGCGCGCCTCCTCGATGGCGCCCCAGAGCCGCGCCTTCGACAGGTGGAGCTCGTCGCGCACGTAGATGTACGCGGCGTGGGCGCCGATGCCGAAGCAGCCGATGATGCACCCCTCGACGACGGAGTGCGGGTTCTTCTCCATCAGCGTGCGGTCCTTGAAGGTGCCGGGCTCGCCCTCGTCGGCGTTGATGACGAGGTAGTGCGGCCGCTCGGGCTTCGGGGGCCACGGCATGAAGCTCCACTTCACGCCCATGGCGAAGCCGGCGCCGCCGCGGCCGCGGATGTTGGCCGCCTTCATCTCCTCGACGAGCGCCTCGCGCGTCATCCCGAGGGCGCGCTTCGCCTGCTGGTAGCCGCCGCCCTTCTCGTACACCGAGAGCTTGTGGCCGTCGGGCGTGTCGTAGTTCTTCGTCAGATAGCGCGTCAGCCGGAGCATCTCGTCACCTCGTCAACCGATCGAGGATCGCGTCCACCTTCTCGAGCGTGAGGCCCTCGTAGTAGTCGCGATCGACCTGCATCATCGGGGCCGTGCCGCACGAGGCGAGGCACTCTGCGGTGCGCAGCGTGACCTTCCCGTCCTGCGTGGTCTCGCCCGCGTGGATCCCGAGGCGCTTCTCGCAGCGGTGCAGCACGGCGTCTGCGCCGTTCAGCGCGCAGCTCAGCGTCCGGCAGACCCAGACCTGGTGCTTGCCCACGGGCTGCTTGTTGAAGAGGGTGTAGAAGGTCGCGACCCCCTGGACGTGCGCCGTGGGGAGGCCGAGCTGCTCGGCGACCCAGCGCAGCACCCGTTCGGAGACCCACCCCTCCTGGCTCTGGCAGAGGTGGAGCACCGGGATGCACGCGGCCTGGCGGTTCGGGTAGCGCGCGAGGATCTTCTCGAACTCGGTTTGCCGGTCGGCGCTCAGAGCAAATTTGTCGGTCATGTCGGCTGTTGGCACGGTCCGCTGGCTCCCTGGGCGCGCCGCGCTCGCGGCGTGCCCGCTTCGACATGCAGTCGGGACCCCCGTGGCGGGTCCCTTCCAACGAGGGTCGTCCCGGCAAACCCGGGCGCTACCTCGTGCGCCTCCGGAGTAGAGGCGCCTGCCGGAGGCGGACAGCCCCGCGCACCGGCGGCCGGGCATTCGGTTGTCCGTCGTACGGAGCCGTCCCGAGGCGCCGGCACGCTAGTGAGCGACGGTGGTCACTGTCAAGGCGCGCCGGGGGGAAACCTCCAGCGAACCACGGAAACCCTCTCGCTGCCCAGAAACCTGGGCGACGCCTCGCGCCGGCCCGCCCGCCCGGACCGCGGCCCAGGCGGCGGTCGCGACGCCGTCACATCGGCGGAGAGCGCGCCCCGAGGGTGAGCGGGAGCGCGGTGAGCCAGAAGCGCTCGCCACGCGCCGCTCTCCTCGCGCCTCGCAACGTGCGCGTTCCCTCGCGGAGAGAACGCCCTGGGTTTTCTGGCGGAGAACGCGTAGCCTCGGGAGAAGCCCGCAGCGTTCTTCGTCTTTCACTTGAGAACCGGAACGCGCTTCAACTACCCTCCGCGCCCATTACGACGCGCGCAGGGCGCGGGCATCGGTAGCAGCGAACCCCCCTCCGGAGGTGGTGCGTGTTCTGTCCGAATTGTGGGACGCAAAACTCGGAAACGGCGTCCACGTGCACGAAGTGCGGCTTCAACCTCAAGGGGGCGGCCGCGCCGAAGTTCAAGGGCACCATGCTGATGAGCCAGCCGTCGTCCGGGGCGGGCGCGGCGGGCCCGCGCGCTCCGGGGGCGCCTCCGCCGCCGGCGCCTCCGGCCGGCGCGCCGCCGGGCATGCCCGCCGGCATCCCGAGCACGCCGCAGGGTCTCGCCGGCACGGTGGTCGGCGTCCCGCCGGCCGGGCTCGGCGCGTCAGCCGGACCTCCCCCTGCGCCGCCTCCGCCCGGGATGGGCTACGGATCGCCCCCTGCGGGACAGCAGCCGTCTGGCCCGTCCTTCGGCGGCGCGGCTGCGAGCCCGTCGGGCGGGTATTCGCCGTACGGCCAGCCGCCCAACCAGGGCGTGAACCCGCTCGGCGGAACGATGGCGATCGACCAGCTGCCCGGGTACACCCCGGGCGCGCCGCAGCCGCCTGGTGGGGCGGGCGGCACCCCGGCCGGCGCGTTCCCGCCGCCCGGCGGCAGCTACGGTCAGCCTCCGCAGGCGGGCGGCAGCCCGTTCGGCGCGCCTCCGGGCCAGGACCCGATGGGCGGCCTCGGCGGCGCCCCGCCTGGTTACGGACAGCCTCCCGGTTACGGACAGCCTCCCGGTTACGGCCAGCCGCCCGGCGGTGGTTACGGTCAGCCGCCCGGTTACGGCCAGCCTCCGCAGCACAGCCCCAGCGGGTACGGTCCGCCTCCGGGCCAGGATCCGCTGGCGGGCGGCGGCTACGGCGCCCCTCCCGGCGGCGGCTACGGCGGCTCTCCGGCGGGCGGCTACGGCGCGCCTCCCGGCGGCGGCTACGGCGGCTCTCCGGCGGGCGGCTACGGCAGCCCTCCTGGCGGCGGCTACGGCAGCCCGCCGGGAGCGGGCAGCTACGGCTCTCCGGCGGGCGGGGCCTACGGGAGCCCCCAGGGCGTGAGCGATCCGGGCGGTTACGGCGGATCGTCGCCGGCCGGCGGTCAGCTGTCGGCGCCGGGTCAGTTCGGCCAGCAGCCCAGCAACCTGGGCGTGTATGGCGGCAGCGGGTCGATGACCCCGGGCGCGCGGGGCGAGACGCGCAACCCCGTCACGGTGTGCGTGATCGGGATGGTCTGCTTCGTGTACGCGATCTGGCAGCTCTGGGCGATGCTGAACGAGCTGCAGCAGGCGACCAAGGATCCCGAGTTCAAGCCCTGGTACGTCTTCGTCCCGCTGCTCAACTACTACTTCCTCTGGGTGAAGGTGCCGGAGCAGGTGACCAAGGCCAAGCAGATGGCCGGCTCGCGCAACCCGCAGGCCGAGGGCATCGTGCTCTACATCTTCCTCCCGCTCTACGCCCTCGCGAAGGACCTCAACGAGGTCTGGGATCCGAACGCCGCCTAGCTCGCGCTGTCCTCTGCCGTTGTCGCTGTCCAGCCCGACCGGAGCCCCCTCGCCCGCGCCGTCGGCCTCGTCCGCCTGGAGCGCCGCGCACCCGCGCGGCCGCGCGGCGCGCCTCGGCGCGATCGCCGCGTTGCTCGGGCTCCTGGTCGCGTGCGGCGTCCCGCTGTGTCCGTTCGCGATCGTCACCCGCCACCCGTGCCCTGGCTGCGGGCTCACGCGCGCGACCCTCGCCCTCGCTCACGGCCACGTGGCCGACGCGCTGCGGCTGCACCCGCTCTCCCCGATCATGGCGCCGCTCGTGCTCGCCGCGATCGCGTACAACGCCGCCGTCTACGTGAAGGACGGCCGCATCGCCGCGACCGAGTCGGTGCAAGGGGCGTGGGTCACGCGTCTCGGCGTCGCGCTGGCGATCGTGATGGTCGCCGTCTGGGTAGCCCGCTTCCTCGGCGCCTTCGGCGGCCCCGTCCCGGTCTAGCCCGCGCCCCACCATCACCGCCTATCCGAGGCCGTAGGCAGCTCAGCACCCCCGGGCGCGCGGCCCCTCCCCGCGGCGCCGCGACACCGGCCGGGCCGCGCGCACCGAGTGGGCCCCCCGCCTCGGCCACCCGCGCTGCGACCGCACCAGCGGCGCGCCCGCCGGCACCCCCACGCGCAGCAGCACCTCGTACGCGCGCTCCAGGTCGCTGCCGATCACGTCGAGCTGCTCGTCCGTGAGCCCCCGCTTCGCCTTCTGGAAGAGGATGCCCTCCTCCTCGTCGGCGTGGTGGGCGAAAACGTCCCGCAGCAGCCGGAGCCGCGCCTCGAAGCGCACATCGGTCACCCGCGTGCGCAGCAGGTTGTCCGCCGCGAAGCGCGCGAGGCCGTGCTTCTCGTACGCGTCGTGGAGCGGCTTCCGGTCGCCGGCCATCCGCTCGGCACACACCGGGTAGAGGTACGTCTCCTCGATGCGTACGTGCGCATCGATCATCCGGGAGAGCTGCGCGACCATCGATGTCCTGAGGCCCGGGCTGGGCTCGGCGGCGATGCGCGCCATCAGGGCGCTGAGTTCGAGATGCTGCTGCTCCAAGAGATCGAGTGCGTCCATGGGGTTCCCCTCGCGTGAAGCTCACCGCGCCGCCGCCCTTGAGCAGCGCGTGCACAGCCCGGATCCCGGCGCTGCGTGGCGCGGTGCAGGCGGCCCCGTCGTGGCAAGGAGCGGGCCGGCGCTGGAAGGGACCGCGGGCGCGCCGCGCGCGGGCTACCCCCGGACCGCGGCGAGCGCGTCGCGCATCGCCGACGCGCCGGCGAAGCGGTGGTCGGGGTGCTTGGACAGGGCGCGGGAGAGCACCTCGTCGAGCACGCGCGGGACATCCCGGCGCTCCCGCCGGAGGGGCACGGGCGCGGAGCGCACGATCGCGACGAGCACGTCGAGATCGCCCCGGCCGCGGAAGGGGAGCTTGCCCGAGAGGGCGTAGTAGATGAGCAACGCGGCGGCGAACAGGTCGCTCCGCTCGGTGATGGCGCGGCTGCGCATCGCCTGCTCCGGCGACATGAACAGCAGGGTGCCCACGAGCGACCCGGGGCTGTCGGGCGACACCCCGTCGCCCGTGTCGACCCCGGGCTCGTGCGCGAAGCCGAGGTCGATGAGCTTGACCGTCGGCGCTCCCTCCACCGACGCCCCCGCCCCCGGCGCCCCCGGCGCCCCCGCCCCGGCGCCCGGCGCCGCGGGGACGAGGAGGATGTTGCCCGGCTGGAGGTCGCGGTGGACCACCTTCGCCGCGTGCATGGCCGCGAGGCCGGCGAGGATCTGGTCCGCGACGGCCAGCGCGCGATCGAGCGGCAGGGGGCCGTTCCGGCGCACCTCCTCGCTCAGGGTGATGCCGTCGAAGAGCGGCATCAGGAAGAACGGGCGCCCGTCCTCGAGGCGCCCCTCGCCGAGCACAGGGCAGACGTTCGGGTGGTCGATGCGGCGGGCGAGCTGGACCTCGCGGGCGAACCGGCTCTCGATGCCCGAGTCCCCCGCGTGCACGCGCCGGAGCACCTTGAGCGCGACCCGCTCCCCCGTCGCGACGCGGCGGGCCGCGTAGACCGCGCCCATCCCCCCCTCGGCGATGAGGCGCTCGATGTGCAGTCCGTGCTCTGTACGGCCGACGAGCGGGTCGACCGCCGCGGTCCCACCTGCCGCCAGGAGCCCCGCCGCCGCCCCGCCGCGCACCCCGGAGGGCGCGCTCGCCGCCGCCCCCCGGTCGCGGCCCGCGTGGCGGACGATCCCGGAACGAGGAGGCAGCCGTCGCTCCGCGGCGGGACCGCCGCCCTCGCCGCCGGATTCGGGGAGCGCCTCAGCGAAGGCGGACCCGTCCCGGGCTGGACCGAAGGAACGACGGAGCGGGGAACCAGGAGCCACGTGAAGAACCTCGTCAGAAATTACCTGACGAGTGTCCATGGTCCATGCCCTCCGAGCAAGGGGATTGGGCACCGAAACGACCAACCCCTGGATTTGACCCCGCCGTCTTATGTCCCGTATCTACTAAGTTTTTGCCCGGACACAGCAGACCGCCCGAGGCGGTTTGGGTCTGTCGGGAAAATCCCGAAAGAATTTGTGTCCCGATCGCCGTTACGCTCGGTGCGTACTCATCACGACATGGTGGGGTCACAACGAATGGCGAAGCGTCTTGATCTCATCCTCGTGATCGACGTCGAATCGACCTGCTGGGAGGGCAGCCCGCCGGGGGGCGAGGAGAACGAGATCATCGAGATCGGCGTGTGCACGCTGGAGGTCGCGTCGGGCCGGCGGCGGGACCGGCGCTCCATCCTGGTGCGCCCCGAGCGCTCGCGCGTGAGCCCGTTCTGCACGGCGCTGACGACGCTGACGCAGGCCGACGTCGACGCGGGCGTGTCGTTCAGGGAGGCGTGCGCGACCCTGCGGGGCGAGCTCAAGGCGCAGGATCGCCTCTGGGCGAGCTACGGCGACTACGACCGGCGCATGTTCGAGCGGCAGTGCCAGGCGCGGGGCGTGCCCTACCCGTTCGGCCCGAGCCACCTCAACGTGAAGAGCCTGTTCGCGGTGACGCACGCCCTGTCGCGCGAGGTCGGGATGGACGAGGCCCTGGAGCGCGCGGGCCTGCCGCTCACGGGCACGCACCACCGGGGCGGCGACGACGCGTTCAACATCGCGGGCCTGCTCGCGCACGTCCTCTTGGCCGCGCGGCGCTGAGGCCGGGCGCGCCGCGCGCTCAGCCGACCGGCGCCGCCGCGGGCACGTCGGGCTGCGCCCCCGCGACGCCCCGCGCCGGCGGCGCGGCGGCGGGATCGACGCTCGACGGCGCCGGCGCGCCGTCGCCCTCGGCGATCGCCCCGGCCGCGGCGGGCGGGACGGCCGCCGCGGCGAGGAGGTACGCGAGGCCCGCGCCGAGCAGCAGGGCGCTGTAGCCGAGGCTCATCGCGCACAGGGCGCCGAGGGCCATCGCGATCGCGCCGGCGAGGGCGCAGAGCGACCAGCACCAGGGGAGCAGCGCCGGCGCGATCGAGGCGACGAGCTTGACCCCGAGCGGCGCGAGCGAGCCCGCGAGCAGGCCGAACGGCACGAGGAGCGCGACGGCGAGGAGCGCGCGCGGGAAGGCCGCGAGCCCGAGGCTCCACCGCGCGAGCGGGACGAGCCCCGCCGCGGCGAGCGCCGCGGCCACGACGAGCGCCTCGGCGACCCGCGCGGAGGTCCACGTCGCGGCGTCCGGCGCCACGCGGGCGGTGAGCAGACCGCCCACGCCGGCCGAGACGAGGAGGATCACGAGGACGACCGGGAGCTCGTACGCGGGCAGGTCGAGCAGGAGCAGCCCGTGCCGGAAGACGGCGAGCTCGACGAGCGCGAAGCCCGCGCCGATCGCGGCGAAGAAGGAGAGCGCGCGGGCCGGCCGCGGCGGGAGCACGGCGGCGGTCGCCGCGGCGCCGCGGAGGAGGCGGCCGGCGCGCGTCGTCAGCGCGGGGAGCAGCGCGGGGAGCAGCGCGGCGAGCGCGAAGAGGCCCGCGCCCGCGGCGAGCAGCGCGGCGAGCGCGAAGAGGCCCGCCTGCTCGGCGCGCAGGGCCCCGAGGTCGCCGAGCACGGCGGGGAGGCGGCGCGCCGGGACGGCGTACGAGAAGAACGGCCGGTCGTCGGTGGGCGGCGCCAGGTCGACCGCCGCGTCGGGCGCGCGGTCGCCGCCCGAGGCGCCGCCCGAGGCGACGATCGACGCGCGGATCGGCGTCTGCGGCCGGTCGGGGGCGAACGCCTCGGAGAACTTGTGCCGGCGGCAGTGGCGGCGCAGCGCCTCGACGTCCTCGGGCGCGAGCGGCGTGGGGCGCGCGAGGAGCGCGGTCCGCTGCGCGGCGCTGCACGCGAAGAGGTGGTCCTTGGGCTCGGCCGCGCCCGCGCGGCGCAGCGCCGCGGTCGCGAGCGAGAGCAGGCGATCGAAGTCGACGTCGGCGCGGCTCAGGACCAGCGTGCCCTCGGGCAGGAGGCGCGCGAGGAAGTCCCCGACGCCCTCGACCGTGTGGAGCCGGCTCTCGGACAGCGCGAGCGCGCCGGTCGACGACGCCTCGGCGGTCTCCGGCGACGGGATCACGATGTTCCGGAAGAGCAGCGGCGTGCGCCGGGCGAAGCTCCGCCCGTCGCCCACGACGAGGTGGACCTCGGGCTTGTCGAACAGGTTGCCGCTATACGCGGCGTACCGGCCGCGCATCACCTCGAGGACGCCGCGGTCGCCCTCGACGGCGTAGACGTCCTTCTGCCCGGCCTTGAGCGCGGCGCGCACGTCGCGCCCGCCCCCGGCGCCGACGACGAGCGCGGGCCCCTGGTCCTTGTGGAGCGCGTAGGCCATGTCCTCGGGCTGGGCCGCGGGCGGCGTCTTCGCGTCGACGATCGGGCTCTGCGCGGCGCTGCCGATCCGCATCATCGCCGCGCCGGCCCTCGGCTTGTCGACCGTGATCAGCGAGCGCTCGCTCCAGGCCTCGTGCTCGGTGCGGTCGGCCGCGCCCCGGCGGAGGCCGGCGAGCCGGAGCCACGGGGCGCCGAGATCGCCGGCGAGGAGCACGAAGCTGCCGAGCACGAAGGTGGCGACGAGGCCGCCGTGCGCCCGCCGCTCGCCGCCCTCCGCGCGCGACCCGAGGTAGAAGAAGACGCCCGCCACCGCGAAGAAGATCGCCGCCGCGAGCGCGGCGCGCGGCGCGCCGGCGCGGAGCGCGGCGGCGGCCGCGAGCCCGCCGACGGCGCCGCCGACGAGGTCGAGCAGGTAGATGCGGGGCATCTCGGACGCGACGTGCCGGATCGCGGCGGCGAGCGCGACGCCGGCGAGCGCGAACGGGACGGTGGACGCGGCGTAGAGCAGCGCGAGCCACGGGAGGGCCCCGGGCGCGGGCCCGCGCTGCGAGAGCAGGATGACCGCCGCGAGCGTGGCGCCCGACGCGAGCGACGACAGGGCCGCCATGCGGGCGAAGAGCGCGGGCCGGCGGACGAGCGACGGGGCGAGGGTGAGCGCCGCGCCGCCCGCGCCCGCGCCGAGGAGCGGCAGCGCGAGCGCGACGAACGCGTGGGGCTCGCCGAACAGCGCCGCGCAGATCCGCGTGAGCGCGATCTCGAGCAGGACGGTGGCGCACGCGAGGGCCGCGACGCCGCTGAAGAGGCCGCTCCGCTGGGAGACCCGCATGGGCCCGCTCCTACCACAGGGGGAAGCGGCCTTTCACCTCTCTCGACCGAGCGGGGCGAGCGGCCACGGCGCGAGCAGGGGCACCGGGCCGCTCGGCCGGAACCCGGGCGCGCCGGGGGGGCTCGCCGCCGCGGCCCCCGCCCGATCGACCTTCGCGCCGCGCGGCGGGGGCTCCCCCAGGCGCGGCTCCGCCGCGCCGCCCTGTCGGCCCACGCGCGGCGCCGGCGCGCCGCTCTGCCCCAGGCGCGGGGCCGGCGCGCCGTTCTGGCCGCCCACGCGCGGCTCCGCCGCGCCGCTCTGCCTTATCGCGCGCGCGCACTCGTCCACCGTGAGGCGGCGCGGCCCGTACGCGGACGAGTTGGCCGCGTCGGCGTCCATCAGGCGGGTCGGGGTGTCGACCCCGAAATCGTCGGGGTGCCCGGGCTCGTCGAGCAGCACGTGGCCGAGCTCGTGCGACAGCGCGAACGAGGCGCGATCGGCGCGCAGGCCGGCGCGGTCCTCGATGATCGTGTTCCGGATCGCCCCGCCGTCGGCGAAGATGAACGACTCGCCGATGCGCCCGCCGCCGGCGAAGCTCGGGACCATCACGACGTCGATGGTCGCGGGGTCCCCGTCGTCGAACGCCTTGATCAGCGCGCGCTCCTCGACGGTGCCGGCGATGGCGTCCGTGTCGCTGAAGTGCTGCAGGCCGTCCTCGAGCTCCACGGCGCCGATGCACGCCGTGAGCGTCGGGTCGGTGCTCAGCGCGCCCGACGCCGGCGGCTCGATCGCCGCGGGCGCGCCGCCCGGGCGCCGCACGAGCACGTCGGTGGTCCCGAACGCGCCCGCGCCGATGGCCGGGTTGTCCGACAGGCGCACCGAGAAGCCCGCGGCGCCGATCGCCGCGGCGACGGCGCGGGCCGCGGCGTCGGGGCGCATGCGGGGACGGATGGCCGCGGTCACCTCGTGGCCGTCGACGCGCACCCGGATCGCGCCGCCGCTCGCCGGCAGGCCGTGGTCGCAGCCGATCGCGAGCAGGTGCGGGCGCGGCGGGTCGACGAAGCTGATGTCGAGCTCCTCCGGCGGGCCGAAGCTCACGCCGCACGCCCCCCAGAGGGCGTTCGCGCGCTCGACCTCCGCGCGCGCGATCGCGATCGCGCCCGAGTCGTCCCCGCCCATCGGCGGCGGCCCGCCCGCGCGCGGCCGCACCATGAGGATGCGCAGGCGCGCGCGCGTGCGCCCGAGGGGCCCGAGCGGCGAGGCGCGCGGGCCGGCGATGCGGATCATCTGGAGCTTCGGCCCGTCGGGCAGCGCGACGACGAGCGCGCCGCCGACCTCGCCCTTGACGGAGCGATCGGCGATCATCGGGTGGTTGCGATCGATGTCGTCGGCCACGATCCGGAGGGGGCGCGTCGAGCCGCACACGAGGCCCGCCGGGACGTCCGGGGGGCACGCGACGTGGCCGAGCGGCACGCTGGGCAGGCGATCGATCGACCGGCCGGACGGCGCCGCGGAGTGGACGTCGACGGTGAGCGGCAGGTCCTCGGCCGCGCCGATGACGAGCAGCCGGATCGCGTCGGGATCGTCGAGGTTCCCGAACGGATCGTCGCCGAGCCGGTCCGGGGGCGTGCGCTGGAGCGAGGCGTGGGAGCGCGCCATGTCGATGTGCTTCCCGGCGCCGTCGATGGCGCGGACCTCGAACGCGCTGATCGGCAGCGCCCTGCCGAAGAGGGCGAGCTCGCTCCGCCCCGCCCGGACCGCCTGGAGCTCGACGCGGCGGGCGCCCGCGGGGATCGCGCTCCCCGGCTGGACGGGGCTGCCATCGACGAGCAGCCGCAGGCCGCCCGGGATCGCCGCGGGCGCCTGGCTCGCGCCGCGCGGCGCGCGCAGCGCGAGGAGCTCCGGGGAGGGCGGCACGCGGGCCTGCTCGCCGTCGGGCACGCCGTCGGCGTCGTCGTCGTCCCGATCGACGACGACCAGCGCGGGCCCGTCCTGCGCGGCGGAGCTGGCCGGGCCGAGGAGCGCGCCGAGGAAGACCGAGAGTGCCGGAAGCCGGCCGTTCATGGATCGCATCGCCCTGCCCGCTCGCCCTCCTCGACCAGTCTATCGCGCCGTGGGCCGGGCGCAGCTCGCGCCCGCGCGCCGTCGGGAGCCCTCCGATGGCGGTGCGTCCGGCCCTGCGCCACGTGTCGCGCCATGGCCAGCGTCAGCGCCGTCATTTTCGGTGTCGACGGCACGACCCTCGACGCCGTCGATCTGCATGCGGCCGCCTGGCAGCGGGCCTTCGCGCGGTTCGGCCGCGAGGTCGCGCGGGAGAAGCTCCGGCGCCACGTCGGCGAGGGCGCGGACCGGCTCTTGCCGGTGTTCCTCTCGCCCGAGGAGATCGGCTGGATCGGCGCCGGGATCGCGTCGCTCCACGACGAGATCTACGCGCGCGAGCTCCTCCCCGGGGCGCGCGTCTTCCCCAGGGTGCGCGAGCTCTTCGAGCGCGTCGCGCGCGACGGGCGCCGGATCGTCGCTGCCGCGTCGATGCCGCGCGACGCGCTCGACGCGAGCCTCGATCGCGCCGGGGTGGGCGACCTTGTCTCGTGGGCGGTGTCGGCGGACGACGCGGGGAGGTCGACGCCGCATCCCGACGTCGTCGAGGCGGCGCTCGACCGGCTGGGCAGCGTCGATCCGCGCGAGGTGGTGCTGGTCGGCGACACGCCGGGAGGCGCCGAGGCCGCGGCCAAGCTCGGCATCCTGGCGGTGGGGCTGCGCTGCGGAGGCTTCCCCGAGATGGAGCTCGTCGAGGCGGGGTGCGCGGCGCTCTACCGCGATCCGGAGGACCTCCTCGCGCGGTACGACGCGTCGCCGCTCGCGCCGCAGCGGGAGCGGCTCGCGGGGTAGCCGCGGCTCAGGGGCCACGGGGGGGCCGATCGGAGCGCGCGGACTGTGCGCGCTGGCCCTCGGCGGCGACGAGCTGCTCGCGGAGCGCCCGTCGCTCGGGCTGGTCGATGGTCGACGCGGTGGTCGAGCCGTCGCGGAGCGCCACCGAGTAGACGGACTCGAGCGGCAGGAGGTCGAGGAGCGCGGGGCTCTCGGTCGTGAGCAGGAGGTGGCGCTGGGCGGAGGCGCCGCGCAGGTACGCGATCAGCGCCGGCAGCGCGCCGCGATCGACGCCCGCGTCGGGGTGCTCGAAGCCGGCGAGCACGAGCGGAGGCTCCTGCGAGAGCGCGGTGACCATGGCCGCGAGCCGCAGCGTCACGTCCGGCTCGTCCGTGGCCGCGCGCCAGCGCTCGCGGCCGCCGTCATCGACGCCGTGGCGCAGCTCCGGGACGAGGAACCCGCCGGACGAGAGCGCGCGGGCGCCGTCGACGTCGCCGAGCACCTGGGACAGGCCGGCGAGGAACTGCTCGCTCCAGCGCTCCTTCTCGAGCGCGCGGAGGACGGAGCCCCAGTTCTCGCCGCTCGCGCGGAGGCGGCGGGAGGCGCTGATCTTCTGGGGCGAGCGGAGGGGGCGCGGCGCGAGGGAGTAGAGGACCGCGCGGCGCAGCTCGTCGCGCATCGGGGTGAGCGGTCCGTCGGAGAGCAGCGGCAGGACGAGCCTGGCGCCGCTCACGGCGATGGGGGCGACGCCGCGGTAGGCGAGCGTGCCGCTGCGGCCCTTGTCCTTGCGCGAGAACCCTTTCGGGCTGCCCTTCAGCCGGTCGAAGGAGACCTCGGGCGGGTCGCTGCCGGCGTCGAAGACGTCGCGCAGGCCCGGCTTGACGAGCCGGGTGAGGGCGCTGCGCTGCCACCACGCGGCCGTCTCGCTCTTCACGCGCGGCTCGCCCTCCCGGTCGCCGGGCGCGAGCTGCACGAGCCAGAACCCGTGGCCCTCGGTCCTGGAGACGGCGACGCCGAGCGTGGTGATCGCGCCGCTGTCGCGGGGGCGCTGCAGCGCGCCGCCGCCGCGGCGGCTGGCGGCCGCCTGTTCGAGCGCCCCGTTGGCGCACTCGGCGAGGAACCGCACGGCGTCGAGGAGGCACCCCTTCCCCGCGCCCGGCGGACCGACGAGCGCGGTCAGCGCGCCGAGCGTGAGCTCGATGCCCGGCCCGATGCTGCCGTAGTTGCTGACGTAGACGTGGGTGATCATCGCGGCGCGGAGCCCCTCTTCCAGGGCGTGCCCTCCCCTTCCCGCGCTGCTGGAGCGCGAGCCGGACAGGCTGGGTGGCCCTCCAGGGACGCCGGAGGGAGCGCCAGGGACACCGGAGCGCGCGTCAGGGACGCCGGAGGGAGCGCCAGAGACACTGGAGCGGACCTCAGGGACGCCGGAGCGGACCTCAGGGACGCCGGAGCGACCTCCAGGGACACCGGACCGCGCGTCTGGGACGCAGGCACGACGGCCAGGGACATGGCGTCGTGCTGCTGGAGCGCGTCGCGCTGTGCGGCTGGGACAGGCACGCGCGCGTCTGGGACAGGCACGCGCGCGTCTGGGACAGGCAGCCGCGCGCCTGGGACAGGCAGCCGCGCGCCTGGGACATCCGGCCGACGAGGGAACAGGCCAGCGGGCACTGGCATGTCCATGCCGCGGAGATATCTGGGCGCCGGGGTCAGCCGTCGCCCCTCTCGGGCCGGTGCTAGGCGGCCTTCGGTACCTTCCTGAGACGCTTCGATGCTCCCCACCCGACGAGGATCATCGAACGCCTCGTCCGCGATGGCCGCAACAAGATCCTTCAGGCGGAGCGCCACCCCGCGAGGCCAGGCGGTCGCGCCCCGCGGGATCGTAAGGCCCGGCACGGAACCGCGGCGGCGAGCCGAGGCGCGCTAGGGTCGAGGAGGCGGGTACACCCTGAGAGCGCCGGGCGCGGCGAGGAACCGCAGCGCGTTCTCGAGGGTGCGGAACGACCTCGCCCCGGAGGTGCGGAGCACGCCGAAGTCGATCCACTGGGTGAGCTTGAGCTGGTCGAGCGTGGGCTTGTACGCCTTGCCTTTCGGGAAGTGCTTCGAGAGCCACCCCTTCACGTCGCGGATGCCCTCGGGGTCTTCCGGGCACGCCGTGCCTTCGGCGATGCGCACGCCGGACCGGATCTCTCGGCCCGCCATGAGGTGGATGCACGGCAGAAACCACGCCTCGAACTCGCGATGCGCCAGCACCACGGCCACGGGGAACGGCAGGCGCGCCGCATCAACCCAGGCCGCGGTCTCGGGCCCCGCCGTCGCCGGGCATCCATCGTCCTCATCGCGGAGCAGCAGCGCGAACGCGCAGTCGAACTCGCTGCGCAAAAGCTCGCAGGCTTGCAGCACGCCGGCGCGGGTGTTGAGCGCCTTGCCGCGCTTCGGCGCTCCCCACACCGCATGCGGCAGCCCGAGGTCGGCCCAGAGCCGGATGACCAGGTTCCTCGCCGCCTCGACCTCCCCGTGGCCCTCGACGACCAGGTAGGCCTTACCCATCGCCAGCGGCTCCCTCAGGGCGAAGGCCCTCGGCGTGGAGGAGATCGCTCGTCGACATCAGGCGCTTGCGCACGAGCTCGCGCTGCCGCTCGTCGACGCGCGCCACCGTGGTTGCGCCCTCGCGCCGTTCCACGACGCGGATGTCGTCGATGGGCAGCAGGTCCAGGAGGTCAGGGCTGTGCGTCGTGAGCAGGATCTGGCTGCGCGTCGACGCTTCCTTCAAGAAGTCGTAGAGAAGCGAGATCGCTCCTGGATGCACACCGAGCTCCGGCTCCTCGAAGCCCAGGAGCGCCGGCGCGGGCTCCTGGAACAGCGCGGTGAGGAGCGCCGCGACGCGCAGCGTGCCGTCCGACTCCTGCGCAGCGCCGTGCCAGCGCTCGCGCCCCTGCGCATCGACGCCATGACGGAACTCCGGGATCAGGAACCCTCCCGCCTCCGTGACGCGGTACTCGTCGATGTCCGAGGCGATGCGCTCGAGGGCAGCGATGAGCTCGGCGCCCCAGCTCGATCGCTCGAGCCCCCTCAACGTCGAGGCCCAGTTGCTGCCCTTCGTGCTCATGGGCTTGGATGGATCCGGCTGCTGTGGGGTACGGAGCACGTCCGGGAACAAAGAGTAGATGGCGACGCTGCGCAGCTCCTCCATGAACGGACCAAAGCTGCTGAGCTGCTTCCACTCCGCAGCCGACGCGAAGAGCTCTCGACGGCGGATGAAGGGGAGCACGAGGACGTCACGCCCCGGGTGAGCGGCGAAATAGCTGGGCGTAGCAGGCTCGGTAGCGGCGCGCGCCGCTGGGTCGCGCACGCTGCCCAGGATCGCGTCGCGCTCCTCTTCGGTCCATGTGTCCTCGTGCCTCTCGAGCAGGGCAAAGCAGTGCTCTCGGACCTCGAGAGGTGTCGCCGGATCGGGAAACCATACGGCCCGTTCGCACTTGACCAGCGCACCATCGCCATCACTCCACGAGGTGAACGTGAAGCCCCAGATGCCAGCGCCGCGCTCGCTCTGAACATGGACTTCGATGATCACGTCGGAGGACTCCCGGGTATCGACGTGCCGCAGGGCACGGAACCCGTGTCGAGCCGCGACGGCGCTCGCGAGCGATGTGCTCACGCACTCGGCCAGGAACCGCAGCACATCGGCCACGTTGCTCTTGCCCGAGGCGTTCGGCCCCACGAGGACCGTCATCGCCCCGAGCTCAAGCTCGATCCGCTCCCCGATGCTGCGGAAGTTCCGGGCGCAGATCTTGGTGATCATCGCGGTTCAACCTCCCCCCAGGCGCCCGTCACGCCGTGCGCGCGACCGCGATCGCGAGCGCCTCGCCGTCGACGCTGAGCTCGCGCCGCTCGGCCTGCCCCCACGCCGCGGGCGCCGCCCCGAGCACGAGCTCGGCCGCGAGCGCCTCCTGCATCAGGATCTCCCGCGCCGCCCCGGCCACCTTGCGGGCACGCTCGCTGCCGTCGAGCGCGAGCCGGATCCGCTCGGTGAAGCCGAGGTCGAGCTCCTTGCGCAGCCCCTGCACGCGCGAGAGGATCTCCCGGCCGAGCCCCTCGTCGCGGAGCGCGTCCGTGAGCGCCGTGTGCAGCACGACGACCCCCGCGCGGCCGCCGGCCGCCGCGAACCCCTGGCCCGCCTCCACGGCGACCTCGATCTCCTCGGGGCCGAGCTCGACCTGCTCGCCGTCGAGCGCGATCGCGATCTTGCCCTCGGTCGCGAGCGCCGCGCGCAGCGCCGACGCGTCCGCCTTCGCCAGGACCTGCTTCGCGAGCTGCACCTTCTTGCCGAGCTTCGGCCCGAGCGCGCGGAAATTCGGCTTGAGCACGTAACGGACCGCGCTCCCCTCCTCGCCCGGCTTCAGGAAGCGCACCTCATGGACGTTGAGCTCCTCGGCGATGAGCGGCACGTGCTCGGCGAGCGCCGCCGCGAGCCCCTGCTGCGACAGCACCACGTCCGCGCGCGCGAGCGGCTGCCGCACCTTGAGCTTGTTCGCCGTGCGCACCTGCAGCCCGAGCGAGACGAGCTCGCGCACCGCGCGCATCTCGACCGCGAGCGGCTCGTCCACCGCGGCGGGGTCCGCCTCCGGGAAGGCCACGAGGTGCACGCTCTCCGGCTGCGACGCGGGCCACGGCCGCCGCACCAGGTTCTGGTACATGGCCTCGGCGAGGAACGGCGTGAACGGCGCGCTCAGCTTGGCGATCGCGACGAGCACCTCGTAGAGCGTGAAGTACGCGTCGCGCTTGTCCTGCGCCGCCCGCACGGCGCCCGGCGCGACGTCGAGCGGATCCGCCGCCGTGGGGGCCCAGAAGCGCGCCCGGCTCCGGCGGACGTACCAGTTCGACAGCGCGTCCACGAGATCGACCAGCCGCTGCGCGGCCTCGTACAAGCGGTACTCGTCGAGGTGCGCCGTCACCTCCCGCGTCGAGAGCGCGAGCTCCGAGAGGATCCACCGGTCGAGGAGCGACCGCTCCTTCGCCGGCCGGTAGCCGGCGCTCGCCGCGAGCGCCGCGGGCGACGTGTCCGTCGCGCCGGGGTTCCCCTCCGCGGGCGAGAAGCCGTCGATGTTCGCGTAGATGGTGAAGAACGAGTAGACGTTCCGGAGCTTGACCGCGAACTCCTTCTGGAGGGCGCGCACGTTCGTGAGCGAGTGGCGCGTGTTCGTCCACGGCGGGGAGGACGCGTAGAAGAACCACCGGAACGCGTCGGCCCCGGGCGCGGAGGTCGACGGATCCTCGATGGTGACGCGCTCGGCCTGATCGAGCCGCGGGACGTCGTTCGGCATCACCGAGAGCGCCCCCTGCCCGGGCGTGAGGCCCAGCCGATCGATATCGGCCTCGGAGAGCGCGACGATCCGCCGCGGCATCCCCTTCTGCGGCCGGAGCTCCATCGCGACCGGCTGCGCCTCGCGATCGGCGCGGTACATCCGCACCTTCGCGGCGTCGCCCGTCAGGTCGAGCCCCTCGTAGTCCTCGCGGGCGATGAGCGCGACCCCGTCCTTCGGTTGCGCCCCCTTCACCTCGGCGGCCCGCACCGCGGCGAACTCCATCCGGACGCGCTCGAGGATGACCTCGGGCGGCGTGTAGTTGCCCTTCGACTTGCTCTCCTTCTTGCCCTCGCGGTCGCAGACGTGCCCGAGCACGACGCACGTCTTGTACGGGTGCGGGTAGCTCCGGAGCCGCGACAGCCCGAGCTTCTCCTGCGTCGCCTCGTCGAAGACCAGCGTCGAGACCATCAAGAGCGAGTAGAACCAGCCGCGCGTCTGGTCGATCGCCTCGCTGATGAAGTCCGCCGGGAACGCGCGATCGAACAGCTCCTTCGAGCCCGGGGCGTGCGGGTAGCCCCACTGCGCGAACGGCATGCTCCCGCTGTCGAACCACGCGTCGATGACCTCCGTCACGCGCCGCATCTCGCCGCCGCACGTGGGGCACGGGAACGTCACCCGGTCGATCCACGGCTTGTGGACGATGAGGTGGTCGTTCAGGCTCGGATCGGCCCTCTTCGCCTCGTGGAAGTGGTCGAAGGCGCGCGGGTTCAGCGCCTCGATCTCGGCGACCGACGCCGGGGCGAGCTGGTGATCCTCGCTGTTCGCGCAGATCCAGACGTTGAGCGGCGTCCCCCAGTACCGCTCGCGCGAGAGCGCCCAGTCGACGTTGTTGGCGAGGAAGTCGCCGAAGCGCCCCTCCTGGATGTGGGGCGGCATCCAGTGGATCGCGCGGTTGTTGGCGATCGCCTTGTCGATGTTCTCGCGCGTCCTGACGTACCAGGCGGGCCGCGCGAGCTGGATCAGCGGATCGTCGTCGGCGCGCCAGCAGAACGGGTAGTCGTGGCGGTACTTCTCGTCGTGGACGAGCAGGCCGCGGGCCGCGAGATCCTTGAGGATGAGCGGGTCGGCGTCCTTCACCCACAGGCCCGAGAACGGCGTGAGCCCCGGCTCGAACGTGCCGTCCGGCCGCACCGCGCACAGGATCGGGACCTCGCCCGCGGCGCCCGGCGCGGCGAGCTCGGCGACGCGCCGCTTGTGGGCGTTGAAGTCGTCCTCGCCGAACGCGGGCGCGATGTGGACGACGCCGGTGCCGGAGTCGAGCGTGACGAAGTCGGCGCCGATCACGACCCAGTAGAGCGGCTCCTCCTTGCCGTCCTTCCGCCGCAGGGTGGCGCCCTCGAGCGACCTCGAGTAGCTGTCGAACGGCGGGCGGTACCGCTTCCCGATGAGCTCGCTCCCCTTGAGCTCGCGGAGCACGGGCAGGTCGCGCTTGAACTTCTTCGCGAGCTCCTCGCGCAGCGCCGCGGCGACGATGAGCTTCCGGGCCACCTGCGCCGCCCCGCCGCCAGCGCCCGCCGACGCCCCCGCGTCGACGACGACGTAGTCGAACTCGGGCCGCACGGCGGCGTAGCCGTTCGAGGGCAAGGTCCACGGGGTGGTCGTCCAGGCGCAGAGCGCGGTGTCGGGCTCGTCCACGAGCGGGAACGCGACGAACACGCTCGGGTCGTCCACGGTCTTGTAGTTCCAGCCGACCTCGGCCGCGCTGAGCGCCGTCCCCCCCTGCGGCCACCACCAGCAGACGCGGTGGCCGCGGTAGAGCAGCCCCTTCTTGTGCAGCTGCGAGAGCGCCCACCAGACGCTCTCGACGTAGCTCCGGTGGTAGGTGACGTAGGCGCTGTCGAGGTCGACCCAGAAGCCGATCTTATCGGTCAGGCTCTCCCACGCCTCGGTGTACCGGAAGACCGAGTCGATGCAGCGCGAGATGAACGGCTCGACGCCGTAGCGCTCGATGTCGGCCTTGCCGTGGATGCGCAGCTCCTTCTCGACCTCGACCTCGACCGGCAGCCCGTGGGTGTCCCAGCCGGCCTTCCGCGGGACGTCGTAGCCGCGCATCGTCTTGTAGCGGGGGAAGACGTCCTTCACGGCGCGCGTGAGCACGTGGCCGTTGTGCGGCATGCCGTTGGCGGTCGGCGGGCCCTCGTAGAAGACGAACGTGCCCTTGGACGGGCCGGTGGCGCGGGTCTCGGCGCGGAGCGTCTTCTCGAAGATGCGTTGCTGCTTCCAGAAGGCGAGGATCTTCGCCTCGTCGGCGGGGAAGTTCAGCTCGGTCGCCACCTTGTCGAACAGGGGCTCCTGCGGGCCGTCGGTCGGTTTCTTCGAGGACGCTTCGGACATGGCCCGGCCTAGTAGCAAGGCGGATTGCCAGCGTCGAGGGAGGCGCTGGAGCCGGGGCTGGCGCGCGCCGGATGCGGGGGGGTGCTACGCTCGATGCATGAGCGCGCAGCACCCGCTATTTCCAGGCAACGCGCCCGAGGTCGAGACCGCGTTCCAGGCCGTGCCGGAAGAGATGGTCGCCGAGATCCTCGACGGGGAGCTGCACACATTCCCGCGGCCGGCGCGGCCGCATACCCGCACCGCGTCGCGTTTGAACGTGAGGCTTGGGGGTCCGTTCGATCTGGATCCAGGTGGACCAGGAGGCTGGGTCATCCTCGTAGAGCCCGAGCTCCACCTCGGCCCGAGGCCCGACAAGGTCGTCCCCGATCTCGCCGGCTGGCGCCGCGAGCGCATGCCCGACGCGCTCGGGCCCGAGGACGCGCCCGCGCACTACGACCTCGCGCCCGACTGGGTCTGCGAGGTGATCTCCCCGCGCACCGAGCGCGTCGATCGCGGCAAGAAGATGCGGATCTACCGCCGCGAAGGGGTCCGCCACGCCTGGCTGATCAACCCCGTCGCGCAGACGCTCGAGGTGTACCGGCTCGACGACGGCCGGTGGTCGCTGCTCGATACCTATGAGGGCGACGACGCCGTGCGGGCCGAGCCGTTCGACGCGATCGAGCTGCCGCTCGCCGATCTCTGGGCGAGGTAAAGACGTCCGCCGCGCGGCCCCTCGTCGGCGGGGAAGCTCAGCGCGGTCGCCACCTTGAAGCGCGGGGGCGCGAGCGGGAGGAGTGATAGGCTGGCGGCATGAGCGCACAGCACCCGCTGCTCCCGGGCAACGCGCCCGAGGTGGAGGCCGCGTTCCAGGCCGTGCCGGAGGAGATGGTCGCCGAGATCCTCGACGGAGAGCTGCACACGTTCCCGCGGCCGGGGCGGCCGCACACGCGTACGGCGTCGCTCCTGGGCGGAAGCCTCACGGGCCCCTTCGATCGCGGGAGAGGCGGACCTGGCGGCTGGGTCATCCTCGACGAGCCCGAGCTCCACCTCGGCCCGAGGCCCGACAAGGTCGTCCCCGATCTCGCCGGCTGGCGTCGGGAGCGCATGCCCGACCCGCTCGGCCCGGAGGACGCGCCCGCGCACTACGACCTCGCGCCCGACTGGGTCTGCGAGGTGATCTCGCCACGCACCGAGCGCGTCGATCGCGGCAAGAAGATGCGGATCTACCGGCGCGAAGGGGTCCGCCACGCCTGGCTGATCAACCCCGTCGCGCAGACGCTCGAGGTGTACCGGCTCGACGACGGCCGGTGGTCGCTGCTCGATACCTATGAGGGCGACGACGCCGTGCGGGCCGAGCCGTTCGACGCGATCGAGCTGCCGCTCGCCGATCTCTGGGCGAGGTAAAGACGTCCGCCGCGCGGCCCGGCGGCGCGAGCGCGGCGGCGGAAGCAGGCGAGGTCACCCTCCGAACGGCGCCGGCAGCGCGCCGCCGAAGTCGGCGCGGATCGCGGCCACCCCGTCCGCGCCCGCCGCGAGGCAGGCCGGCGCCGAGCCCGCGTCCACGCCGCCGAGGGCGATGAGCGCGACGCCGCGCGACGCGGCCGCGAGGCGGGCCCGCGCCTCGCCCAGCGCCGCGAGCCCGAGGGGCGGGCCCTTGCCGGGCGTCGCGAAGATCGGCGACAGCACGGCGGCGTCTGCCCCGGCCTCCGCCGCGCGGAGCACCTCGTCCACGCCGTGGCAGGCGACCGAGACGAAGACGCCGGCGCCGAGCAGGGCGCGCGCGTCGGCCACCGCGACCGAGCGGCGGCCGAGGTGCACGCCGTCCGCGCCGAGCAGCAGCGCGAGATCCAGGCGGTCGTTGACGACGAACGAGGCGCCGAGCGCGGCGGTGGCGTCACGCAGGCGCCGGCCGAGCGCGTGGAGCGCCGCGCCGGAGAGCTCGGGGTCGCGGAGCTGCACCGCCACGCGGGCGCGGGCCTCGGGGGGCAGGGCGCCGAAGGCCGAGAGCCGCGCGAGCAGGGCCGGCTCCGGCACGTCCGCCGTCTGGGTGATCAGGGTCAACCGCGGGGTGAGCATGGCCGTCCTCCTGCGCCGACGCGCGGGGCGTCAGCGGTCTCCGTCGCCCGGGGCGCGCTCCCCTCCCGGAGCGCCCGGCTCGCCGAGCGCCTCGAGGTCCTGCCGGGCCATCCGGGCGAACCGGCTGGAAGGATACCGCTCGACGAGGAAGCGCAACGTGTCGGCCTGGGCGCGGCGATCGCCGTTCGCCTTGAAGCGCTCGGCCAGGCCGTACAGGGCCTCGCTCGGATCCTCGTACTGGCGATGATCCGGGTCGACGTCGCTCGCGCACTGATAAGGCGCCCGCGCGACGGCGGCGAAGATCACGAGCGGGCCCAGGGCCGCGCGGATGCCGGTGAGCACGGGCGCCATTCGCCGATGAACGCGGGCGAGCGTCAAGAGGACGCCGCGCCCGCGACCCGCCGCCACCGCCGCGAGGGCGGCGCCGCGAGCCGCCGCCACCGGCGGGCCGCCGTCACCGCCCCGCCGAGCCGTCAGCTCAGGGGAGCGCCCGTCCGCGCGGCGCCGTTCTCGGTCCCGCCCTTCGGGCCCGGGACGCTGAAGGCCGCGTCGCCGACGTCCTGCCCGCCCGCGCCCGGCCGGCGGGCGCTGCGCACCGCGCGAAGGAGCGTGTCGTGGAGGGCGCGCGCGCTGTCGTCCCAGTCGCGCCCGCCGGCGAGCTCCGCGACCCGCGCCGGGTCGTACTCGTGCCGCGCGGCGCGCAGCAGGGCGTCCGCGAGCGCGCCCTTGTCCCCCGGCGGGATGAGCTCGCCGAGCTCCGGGCTGTGGAGGATGTCGGGGATGCCCCCCACGCTCGTCCCCACCACGCGGCGCCCCGAGGCGAGCGCCTCCAGCACGACGTTGGGCGTCCCCTCGTGCAGGCTCGGGAGCACGAGGGCGTCCGAGGCCCCGAGCCACAGCGACACCTGGTCGTGCGGCAGGTAGCCGGTCACCGTCAGCCGGCCGCCCAGCCGGGCGGCGGCGGCCTTGCACGCCTGCTCCTCGGCGCCGCTGCCCACGAGCGTGAGCTCGAGGTCCGGGTGCGCGGGCGCGAGCCGCTCGAACGCCTCGACGAGATCGAGCACCCCCTTGTCCCGGTTCAGGTGGCCGACGAAGACGAACATCTTCGATCCAGGCGACCGGCCGAGCGCCGCGCGCGACTCGGCGCGGCCGCGCGGCTGGAACAGCTTCGCGTCGACGCCGTTCATGACGACGTCGATGCGATCGCGCGGCACGCCGAGCGCCGCGACCCCGTCCGCGAGCTTGCGGCTGACCGCCACCACCCGGGTCGCGCGCGTGAGGCCCCAGCTGAGCGGCCGCCGCAGCCGCGCGTCGCGCGGGATCACGTCGATGTCCGAGCCGTGCACCTTGATCACGACCGGCACCCCGAGCAGCCGGCCGAGGCACACGGCGGCGAAGCCATCCGGGTAGGCGAAGGCCCCGACGATCACGTCGGGCGACGGGCCGCGCCCGACGAGCTCCGGGAGCATCGACGCCGCGTACAGCGGGCCGTTCAGGGCCGGCGCGACCCTGGGCACGTAGAGATAGCGCGGGTGCCGGACCGGAAGCCCGTCGATGACCTCCTCGCGCGGCGCGCTGGCGCCGACAGGCCACTTCGAGAGCCGCTCGATGCCAGGGAACCACGGGATGGTCGCGAGCACCCGGACGTCGCAGTAACGCGACAGCGCGGCGAACTGCCGACGATTGTACGGCGCCTCGTCCGGGTGAACCGCGTTCGGGAAAATCTTCGTGATAAGCAAAACACGCATCCGCCGCAAGAGCTCCTCCTGTCTGATCGATCCGAGGCAGCGAGCGCGCCGGCAACATGGGCTCTGGTGCCGGCGCTGGTTCGAGGTGTCTCGTTGGTCTCGTCGGGTCTCGTCGGGTCTCGTCGGGTCTCGTCGCGCCCGCTTAGGCTTGTTGAGGCTCGCTCAGCCTCGTTTCAAGCTCGGTCGGTCTCGCTCAACCTCGTATTCAGCACCGGTCCCTGGCTCGTTCCCCCGGACCTCTGCGCCCGCGGCGAGGCCTCCCCGCCGCGCCGCCGGGCGACGAGCTCGTCGAAGAGCCGCACGTGCGCGTCGACCATCGCCTCCAGGCTGAACTGCTCGGCGAACTTCGCGGGGCCGCGCGTGCGCGCGCGCTCGCGGAGCTCCGCGTCGCGGGCGACCCGCGAGAGGTGCTCGACCAGCGCGCCCGGGTCCTTCGGCGGGACGAGGAACCCGTCGACCCCGTGCTCGATGATCTCGGGGACGCCGCCGACGCGGCTCGCCACGATCGGCTTGCCGAGCGCGAGCGCCTCGAGCAGCGCGAGCGGCAGCCCCTCCCAGAGCGACGGGAGCACGTAGGCGTCGAACGCGGAGACGAGCTCGGGGACGTCCGAGCGATACCCGGGGAAGAGCATCCGGTCGCCGAGCCCCGCGTCCCTGGCGCGCTGCTGGAGCTCCCCCCGGAGCGGGCCGTCGCCCGCGACGACGAAGCGCGCCTCCGGGGCGCGCCGCAGCACCTCGGGCGCCGCCTCGATGAGGTAGCGGAGCCCCTTTTGCTCGATGTGCACCACCGCGCACCCGAACACGAACTCCTGCTCGCCGATGCCGAGCTCCGCGCGGATGCGCCCCTGCTGGCCGCTCGTCAGCGCCCGGGCGAAGCGCGTCCCGTCGATGCCGTTGTGGATGACCCGGACCGGCGCGCGGACCTTCACGTCGTCGACAAGGATGCGCTTCAGGTCGTGCGAGACCGCGACCATCTCGTCGGCGAGGTAGGCGTAGTAGCCGAATTTACGCCGATCGAACCCCTTCGCCCGGTTGATCTGGTTGTGCTCCGAGTAGACGACCAGCGGCCGATTCCGGAGCAGGCGCGCCGCGAGGCCGGCGAAGATGAGCGGAGCCCGGTTGTGGACGTGGACGATATCGACGGAGCGCTGGTGGAAGAAGCGCCGGATCCAGAGGATCGCCTCGGGATCGCTCTTGAGGCCGGGCAGCACCGGCCGGAGATCCTTCGTGATCACGAGGCACTTGGAGCGGGGGAGCTTCACCTCCGAGAAGAGCCGCCCCTCGCCGTCGAGGCAGATCAGCGAGAGATCGAAGCCCTGATCGCCGAGCCGATCGAGGAGGCTCAGCACCACCTTCTCGAGCCCGCCGACCTCGAGGTTGTTCACGACCATGCAGACGTTGGGCTTGCTCATATTCTCCTGAGCGGACCGTCAGGTCGCCGCGGTCGTCCTCGGAGCGCCCCGTCGCGTCACGACAGAGGTGTCGACCGTGCGATGAGCGTTCCGTGTCATTCTGACTCAGCGCTGTGAGCGTATCATGACCCCGGCGTGCTGTTCGTTTGACTTCGCACATCGGGGCGCCGCGCGCCGCTCGCCGCGGCGCGCTCTCCCGTAGCGCGCCGCTCGCCGCGGCGCGCTCTCCCGTAGCGCGCCGCTCGCCGCGGCGCGCTCTCCCGTAGCGCGCCGCTCGCCGCGGCGCGCTCTCCCGTAGCGCGCCGCTCGCCGCGGCGCGCTCTCCCGTAGCGCGCCGCTCGCCGCGGCGCGCGGGGCCCGCCGCCGCGGCGCGCCCCCCGCCGCGCTCCTACAGCGCGGCGATCTTGCCGTGCTCCGGCGACGACGCCGTCGCGTAGAGCTTCTTCGGCATCCGCCCCGCGAGGTAGGCCATTCGCCCGGCCCTCACCGCGTCCCGCATCGCCTGCGCCATCAGGATCGGGTCCCGCGCGCCCGCGATGGCGGTGTTCATCAACACCCCATCACACCCGAGCTCCATCGCCACCGCGGCGTCGCTCGCCGTCCCGACGCCCGCGTCCACGATCACCGGCACCTTCGCCGTCTCGCGGATGATCATCAGGTTGTACGGGTTCCGGATGCCGAGCCCGCTGCCGATCGGCGCGGCCAGCGGCATCACGGCCGCGCACCCGATGTCCTCCAGCTTCCGGCAGACGATCGGGTCATCCATGCAGTAAGGCAGCACCGTGAAGCCCTCCTTGACCAGGATCTTCGCCGCCTCCAGCGTCGCCTCGTTGTCCGGGAACAGCGTCCGTTCGTCGCCGATGACCTCGAGCTTCACGAGGTCCGACAGCCCGAGCTCGCGCGCGAGCCGGCAGGTGCGGACCGCGTCCTCGACGGTGTAGCAGCCGGCCGTGTTCGGCAGGATCGTGACGCGCCCCTGCTGGAGCAGCGACATCATCGACCCCTCGCCCCGCTCCTTCAGGTTCACGCGGCGGAGGGCCACCGTGACCACCTCCGCGCCGGACGCCTCGAGCGCGCGACGGGTCTCCTCCAGGTCCTTGTACTTGCCCGTCCCCACGAAGAGGCGGGAAGTGAACGTGTGTCTGCCGATCGTCAACGCGTCGCTCGTCATCGCAGGCTCCTCGGTCTCGACCCAGACGATCTAGCTAGTCGGACCGGGACACAGGGTCCAGCACGACCGCGCCGCGGGCTTCCGGCGTGCCCCGCTCGCCAGCATGGTATCGTTGCCCCTATGTCTCCCAGAGCCTTGCTCATAGCCCTCCTCTTCGCGTTGCCACCCGCGGTCACCCTCGCGCCCGGGGGCGACGCCGACCCTGCAGCCGGGGTGAGCCCCGGCGCGCTCCTGTCCGGCCCGCGCGCCGCGCAGGCGGCCGTCGCCATCCAGCTCTCGCTGGACGAGCTCGTCGCCGCCGCGTCGTACGTCGTGGTCGCGACCGCGACCGAGCAGCACAGCAGGTGGGAGGAGCTCGGCGGGTCCAAGAGGATCGTGACGTATACCCGCCTGTCGATCGACCGGACCGTGGCCGGACAGCCCGACGCCGACGTGTGGGTGAGGACGCTCGGGGGCATCGTCGGAGACGTCGGGCAGCACGTGGCCGGCGACGCGCAGCTCAGGATCGGCGCGCAGGCGATGATCTTCGTGTCCCGGGCGAGCTCCGCGCTCGTCGTGTCCGGGCTGGCCCAGGGCCACTACCCCATCGTCGACGCCGAGGAGACGCGGCGGATCGCCGGCGCGCCGCGCATCGCCGTGCGGCGGCTGGCCGCGAGCCCGTCCAGCGGGACCGTCCTGGCCCGGCCCGGCCCGGCGATCTCGGCGCGCGAGCAGCTCGTCGGCGCGACGGTCGACGCGGCGATCGACGCGGTGAGCCGCGCCTGGAAGGCGAAGCATGCGCAGCAGTGATCTCCCGCCCGCCGGGCGCGGCGCGCGCGCCCGCGCCGTCGCCGCGGCCTCGTTCACGCTCGTCGCCGCGGCGCTCGCCCTCCCCCGGGCCGCCCTGGCGTACTGCCGCACCAGCGTCTGTCCCGAGACCCAGTCGACCGCGGCCGTCTGCACCCCGCAGCAGGCGACCGACTGCGGCATCCCCCTCGCCTGGCCCTCGCCGTGCGTCAGCTACTCGCTCCAGGAAGACGCCTCGGACCAGGTCACGCTCGCGGAGGCCGAGGCGATCTTCGAGCAGGCCTTCGCCACGTGGACCGCGGCCGACTGCGGCGGCGGGACGAACCCCCGCATGGAGGTCACCTACCTCGGCCCGATCTCGTGCGACGCGCACGAGTACAACCAGCGCAAGGGGAACGCGAACATCATCACGTTCCGGGACGACGGGTGGCCGTACGGGAGCGGGGGGAACACCCTCGCGCTCACGACCGTCACCTACAACCTCAAGAACGGCGAGATCTACGACGCCGACATGGAGATCAACTCGTTCGACGTGACGCTCTCGATGGGCGACGACGACGTCTCGTTCGACCTCCTGAGCATCGCCACGCACGAGGTCGGCCACTTCCTCGGGCTCTCGCACTCGGCCGAGGTCACCGCGACCATGTACGCCGACTACCGGCCGGAGAGCACGATACTCCGCGACCTCGACGACGACGACCGCGCGGGGATCTGCGCGGTGTACCCGCCCGGGGAGCCGATCGAGGCGTGCGACCCCACGCCGCGCCACGGCTTCTCCGACCTGTGCGCCGAAGATCAGCCCGACCCGGAGGAGAGCGGCGGCTGCGCCGCGGCCCCGTCGTCGCCAGGCGGCGGGGGCGGCGGCCTCGTCGCCGCGGCGGCCGCGTCGCTCGGCGCGCTCGCGCGGGCGCGGCGCCGCAGGGCGGCGCGCCCGGGCCGGGAGAGGGCCCGCTGAGCCAGGCTCCCCCCGTCCTCGTCGAGCGCGAAGGCGATCTCGCCCGGCTGGTCGAGCGCGCCGCGCGCGCCGACGCGCTCGCGGTCGACGTGGAGGCCAACGGGCTGTTCGCGTACCGCCCGCGGCTCTGCACCGTCCAGCTCGCCTTCCGCGAGGGCGACGGCGTCGCGGTCGCCGTCGTCGACGCGCTGCGCGTGCCGGTCGCGCCGCTCGCGCCGCTCCTCGGGGCCGCGGGGCCGCCGAAGGTGCTGCACGACCTCACCTTCGACGCGCGCATGCTCGCCGAGGCGGGCGCGCCGCTCGCCGCCGCGCGCGACACCTCGGTCGCCGCGCGCATGCTGGGGCGCGCGGCGACCGGGCTCGCGGCGCTCGCCGCCGCGGAGCTCGGCGTGAAGCTCGACAAGCAGCTCCAGCAGCACGACTGGGGGCGCAGGCCGCTCGCGGGCGCCGAGCTGCGCTACCTGGCCGACGACGTGCTCCACCTGCTCCCGCTCGACGCGCGGCTCGCGGAGCACGGCCGCGCGCTCGGCATCGAGGACGAGATCGCGGAGGAGTGCGCCTACAAGCTGGCGACCGCCCTCCGCCCGCCGCGCGATCCGCGGCCGGCGTACGCGCGCATCAAGGGGGCCCAGGCGCTCGACCCGGAGGGCCGCGCGATCCTCCGGCGGCTCGTCCTGGCGCGCGAGGCCGCCGCCGAGGAGGCCGACCAGCCCGCCTTCAAGATCGTCGCCGGCGAGGTGCTCCTCGAGCTCGCGCAGCGGAGGCCGACCCGGGCCGACGACGTGCGCGCCGTCCGCGGGGCCGCGGCGGGCCGCGCGGGGGGCTTCGTCGCCGCGTGGCTCCGCGCGATCGAGGAGGGGCGCAGCGACGGCGACGTGCCGGAGGACGAGCGCGCGCTCTTCGCGCAGGCCCGCCCGTCCCGGAGGGAGATCGCCGTCCGGCGCGCGATGGAGACCCGGATCGCCGCGTGGCGCAGGGCCGAGGCGAAGGCGCGGCAGGTCGACGAGCAGGTCGTGCTGCCGGGGCACTGCGCGCAGGATCTCGTGGAGATCGCGCTCGCGGGAGGCCGCGCCGGCGGCGGCACGGTCGCCGACGCGATCGCGCGCATCCCGGGGCTCGGCGCGCGTCGGCTCGCGCGCTACGGCGCCGCGCTCGCGGCGCTCGTGACCGCGGCGCTGGCGAGCGAGCCGCCCGCCGCGGCGGTGTAGCTGCGAGGGCGCGTACGCGCTGCAGCGTACGCGGCGCGCGCGATCGACGCGCGCGCGCCGCCCGGTCGACAGACGCGCCGCGCGGTGGAATAGCAGGGCCCATGCCCTGGAACGATCATCCCAAGGGTTCGAAACGACTCCGCCTTTTGCCGGCGGCGAAGTGGTGGATCCGCGCCGCGCTCGCCTTCGCGCTCGTCTTCGGGTGCGTCCTCTTGGGCGCGAGCGCCGGCGAGCTGTCCCCGCCGCCTCCCCCGTCGGCGCCCCCGGCGGCGCCGGGCGTCGAGGCCGGCGTCGATCCCGAGACGATCCCGGTCGCCCCCGACTCGCCCCGGGCCTCGATGAGCGACTTCCTCGAGCTCTGTCGCGCGGGCAACTACGCCGACGCCGCGCGCTACCTCGATCTGCCGCCGAGGGCGGACGGCGCGGCGCTCGCGCAGAGGCTCAAGGCGGTGCTCGATCGGCACGACTGGCTCGACCTGGAGAGGGTCTCGCCCCATTCGCAGGGGGACACGCAGGACAACCTCGGGGCCGGCGTGGAGCAGATCGCCAAGATCCCGACCCGGACCGGGTACCAGCCGGTGCGCCTGGTGCGGCGCACGACCCCCGACGGCGTGCGCTGGATCTTCTCGCGCGCGACCGTGGAGCGCGTCGACGACTGGTACGCGCGGCTCGAGGACCGCTGGCTGCGCGACCACCTGCCGCCGGCCCTCTTGCGCCCGGGGCCGCGCGAGCTGCTCTGGTGGCAGTGGCTCGCGCTGCCGGTCTTCGCCCTCGCCGGCTGGCTCGTCGGCGCGGTCCTGAGCTTCGCCCTCCGCGCCTTGCTCCGCCGCCTCGTCGTCCGGACGGAGTCCCCGCTCGACGACGCGCTCCTCGAGGGCACGCGCGGCCCGCTCACGTTCGCCGCGGCGCTGCTCGCCATCGAGATCGCGCTCCCGTGGCTCGGGCTCTACGCGCCGGCCGAGGCGTTCCTCGACAAGGTGGTGCGCGCCGGCGTCTTCGTCGCCGTCTTCTGGTTCGCCCTCCGCGCGATCGACGCCGTCGGCGGCCGCCTGCTCGCCGCCCCAGCGACGCGCGACAACCCCGCGGCGCGCTCGCTCGTGCCGCTCATGGGGCGGATCGCGAAGGTCTCGATCGTGATCGTTGGCGCGATCGCCGTGCTGTCGGAGCTCGGCTATCCGGTGGCGAGCCTCATCGCCGGCCTCGGCATCGGCGGCGTCGCGCTCGCCCTCGCCGCGCAGAAGACGGTGGAGAACCTCTTCGGCTCGGTCTCGATCGGCATCGACCGGCCGTTCCAGGTCGGCGATTTCGTGAAGGTGGACGCGCTGCTCGGCACGGTCGAGACCATCGGCCTCCGCTCGACCCGGATCCGCACGCTCGACCGGACGATCGTCACGATCCCGAACGGCAAGCTCGCCGATCTCCAGATCGAGTCGTACACGGCGCGCGACCGGATGCGCCTCGCCTGCGTGCTGGGCCTCGTCCACGAGACCACGCCCGACCAGCTCCGCGCGATCATCGAGGGGTGCGAGCGCGCGCTGCGCGCGCACCCGAAGATCTGGCCGGACGACGTCGTGGTGCGCTTCATCGGCGTCGGCCCCTCGTCGCTCGACGTCGAGGTGATGGCCTGGTTCCAGACGACGGACTTCGGCGAGTTCCGGACGATGCGTCAGGAGATGCTGATCACCTTCCTGGAGCTCATCGCCTCGGCCGGGTCGCGGCTCGCGCACCCGACGCAGACGCTGCACGTCGCGACGCGCGACGGGGAGCGCCCGCGGCCCGGGGCGGCCGACGGCGGCGGCCCGGCTAACGGGCGGCGGGAGCCGCGGCCGGCGCCATCGGCTGGAGCCCCGCCTTCTCGATGAGCGCGCGGTCCTCGTCCGGGCCCGGGTTCGGGGTCGTGAGCAGCTTGTCTCCGTAGAAGATCGAGTTCGCCCCCGCGTACATGCAGAGCAGCTGCGCCTCGCGCGAGAGCTCCGTCCGGCCGGCGGACAGGCGCACCATCGCGCGCGGCATCATGAGCCGCGCGACCGCGATCATGCGGATGAACTCGACCGGGTCCACGGGCGGCAGGCTCTCCAGCGGGGTGCCCGGCGAGCGCACGAGGGCGTTGATCGGCACGCTCTCCGGGTGCGGGTCGAGGCGCGCGAGCTCGACGAGCATCTCGCAGCGGTCGGCGATCGACTCGCCCATGCCGATGATGCCGCCCGAGCAGACGGTGATGCCGGCGCGCCGGACGTTGCGCAGGGTGACGAGCCGCTCGTCGTACGTGCGCGTCGAGATGATCGATTTGTAGGCCTTCCGCGACGTGTCGAGGTTGTGGTTGTACGCGTCGAGGCCGGCCTCTTTCAGGCGGCGCGCCTGGTCGTCGGTGAGCATGCCGAGGGTGCAGCACGCCTCGAGGCCGAGCGCCTTCACGCCGCGCACCATGTCGAGGACGCGCTCGAAGGCGGGGCCGTCCTTCACCTCGCGCCACGCGGCGCCCATGCAGAACCTCGTCGAGCCGCCGGCGCGGGCGCGCTCGGCGGCCGCGAGGACCGCGCCGACGTCGAGCATGCGCTCCGGCCCGACCTCGGTCTCGTAGTGGCTCGACTGCGGGCAGTAGGCGCAGTCCTCGGGGCAGCCGCCCGTCTTGACGCTGAGCAGGGTGCAGAGCTGCACCTCGTGCTCGCCGTGGAACGCGCGGTGGACCGAGCGCGCGCGGTCGATCAGCTCGAAGAGCGGGAGATCGTGCAGGGCGACCGCCTGCTCGACCGTCCAGTCGTGGCGGACCCCGCCCGCCGCCGGGGCGCTCCCGTTCGGTTCCTTGCGCCCACCGTTGTGCCCCGCCGCTTCTCGTTCGATCCCATCGAGCATGGTCTCCGCTCATACCCAGGCTTGGGTCGCCGCTGCAAGTCCGGCGCCGGCGCGAAGGCTTCCGGCGCCGGCGCGAAGGCTTCCGTCGCGGGCCGGAAGCTTCCGGGGCGGAGCGGGAGGCCTGATTTGCCGGCGATTTGGCCCTCCGGCGCGCGACGGAGGCCGTCGAGGGCGGGGCCGGCACCGCTAAGTACGCGAAATGTCGTGCTCGGGAGCGCGACGGAGGGCTTCGTTTCCGTGACGGAAGCTTCCGGAGCGCGACGGAAGCTTCCGGAGCGCGACGGAAGCCTTCGTGCCGGCGCACGAAGGTGTCGGGGGCGCGCTGCGTGCCGCGATTCCTGTGCGGGAGCGCTTCGCCGGGGACGCGGCCGCCTCGCCCGCGGTTGCGGCGGCCTCCGGCAAGCAGCCGTGTGCGACGTCGAGGTCAGGAAGGTGCGTGACCAGCTCGCGAACGCGAAAGGCGCTGAAGGACCTGGAGGGAGACGTGGCCCGGGTCGGGCCCATCTTGGAGCAGGGCGCGAAGGTCGATGAGCCGAACATCACGGTTCGGGACGGCGATCCGTTCAACTGGAAGACGGGCGAGACACTGACCCCGATAGATTCGTCATCATCCCTGTTCCCTCTCCCGTCATCGTCTCCCCTCTCCCGTCCCCCGTCCCCCGTCTCCCGTCTCCCG
Source organism: Sorangium sp. So ce385 (assembly GCF_051474135.1). Lineage (NCBI taxonomy): Bacteria > Pseudomonadati > Myxococcota > Polyangiales > Polyangiaceae > Sorangium > Sorangium sp. So ce385. The sequence continues at coordinate 7,077,353 of NZ_CP150337.1, forward strand.
TCTTCCTTCTTCCCTCTTCGTGCGCGTGCGCGTGCGCGTGCGCGTTCCCGTGCTCGCTCCGGTCCGTGCACGAGCGAGAACGGACACGCGCACGCGCACGCGCACGCGCACGCGCACGAAGAGGAGCACGGGAGACGGGGGACGGGGGACGGGGGACGGGAGACGGGAGACGGGAGACGGGAGACGGGAGCCGGGGGACGGATGACGGATGACGGATGACGGATGACGGATGCCGACGAAGAACCGCGGCCCTCCCGTCGACTACAGCGCCGTCACCGCCTTCGCCGTCTCCTTCGCGATCGTCCCCTGGCCGACGAGCTGCCGCAGGTGAGCCTCGAAGGTCTGCATTCCGTACGGCGTGACCCCCTTCTCCATCAGCTCGCGCAGCGACGGGCTCCCCTCCGGGCGGCGGATCGCCTCGCGCACCGCGGCCGTCGCGACCAGCACCTCGGAGGCCAGGACCTCCCCCGCGCCGTCGCGGCGGGGCAAGAGGCGCTGCGCGACCGCGCCCTGGAAGCAGTCGGCCAGCCGATCGCGCACCTCGCTCGAGCTCTTGCCGAGCGCCACCAGCCGACCGAGCGAGCGCGCGACGTCCGGCGTGTGCACGGCCGCGAGCACGAGGTGCCCGGTCTCGGCGGCGTGCAGCGCGAGATCGAGCGACTCGCCGTCGCGGAGCGCGCTGAGCATCACGACGTCCGGGTCCTGCCGCAGCGCCGAGCGCAGCGCGGTCGGGAAATCCGAGGTGTCGACGCCGATCTCGCGCTGGCTGATGCTGGAGCGGTTGTCCTCGTGCACGTGCTCGATCGGGTCCTCGAGGGTCACGATGTGCCGCGGCAAGGTCGCGTTGATCTGCGCGATGAACGCCGCGAGCGTCGTGCTCTTGCCGCTCCCCGCCGTGCCCGCGACAAGGATGAGGCCGTGGTCGTGCTCGACCATCGCCCGCACGGCCGACGGCACGCCCAGCTCCTCGAAGGTGGGGATCTTGAGGGGGATGCTGCGCAGGACGATCGCGAGCGAGCCGCGCTGGCGGTAGATGTTGACCCGGAACCGGCCGAGCCCCGGGACGACGTACGCGGTGTCGAGCTCCTGGAGCGTGGCGAGCAGCTCGCGCGAAGGCCTGCCCGCGAGCAGCACGCGCGCCGCGGCCTCGCTGTCCTCGGGGCGAATCCGGTCGACCCGGAAGTAGACCATGTCGCCGCGCACCCGCGCGCCCGGCGGCTGACCGACCTTCAGGTGGATGTCGCTGGCGTGGGCGGCAAGCGCCTTGCCGAGGAGCTGATGGATGAAGGCCTCGGAGGTGTACGGCGTCGTCACGGGGGGGAAGGTACCAAAAGGGACCCCAACCGGCCCAAAGCGCGGCGGGATGATCCGGCGGCGAGGGCGCCGCGCTGGACGGCCGCGCGGGCGCCGCGCTGGACGGCCGCACGGGCGCCGCGCTGGACGGCCACGCGGGCGCCGCGCTGGACGGCCGCGCGGGCGCCGCGCTGGACGGCCGCACGGGCGCCGCGCTGGACGGCCGCGCAGGCACCCGAGGGCGCGCAACCGCGCCGGACGTCAGGGCCGCGGCGCCTGGGCCCCCGCGGAGCCCGCGTCGGGCCCCGCCGGATCCAGATCCGCGGGAACGTCGCGAGGGTCGACGAGCCCCCTCTCGGCGAGGGCGCGCGCCGCCGAGATCGCGAGCGCGCGCTGCTCCGCGGGGAGGTCGCGCCTGCCCGACAGCTCGACCAGCGCCGCGGCCGCGGCGCGGGCCCCGTCCGGGTCGAGCGGCTCGCGCGGGCGCGGCGGGCGACCGGCGATCCCGAGCAGCGCCTCGAGCAGGGGCGTCAGCGACGGCCCGGACGCCGCGCGGGCGCGCTCGGCGAGCGGCGCGAGCGCGAGATCGGCGTCGTCGGCGTACGGCAGCGCGCCCAGGGCCGTGCGCGCGATGTCGCCGCCGTCCTCCAGCCCGGCGAGGAGCCCCGTCGCGCCCTCGGCCTCGGCGAGCCGGGCGCTCTCCAGCGGGTCGTCCCCGGCGGCGAGGCGCCAGCGCGGATCCGTGAGACGAGGGCTCGGCGGGCGCGGCGCCGCCGAGCGCGAGGCAGCGGGCGAGGAGGGCGACGAGGTGGAGCTCGTGGAGATCGCGCGCTCGCTGCGGCACGCGGGGGCGGCGAGGACGACGAGCGCGAGGGAGGCGGCGAGGACCGGGCGCGCGAGGCGAGGCGACAGGGGCGCGACGAGCGCCGGGCGCGCGCGTCCCGTCCCCCGCCTCACGGCTGATCGATGAGCGAGAGCGACCGCTTCGTGGGCGCGTTCTCGGGCTCCTGCCGATCCTGCCGCGCGTTGTACTCGTCGACCACGCGGTTGATGTGCATCGAGCAGAACTTCGGACCGCACATCGAGCAGAACTCCGAGGTCTTGAAGTACTCCTGCGGGAGCGTCTCGTCGTGCATCGCCTGCGCCGTCTCCGGGTCGAGCGAGAGCGCGAACTGCTTCTTCCAGTCGAAGGCGTAGCGGGCGCGGCTCAGCGCGTCGTCGCGATCGCGCGCGCCCGGGCGCTTGCGCGCCACGTCCGCGGCGTGCGCGGCGATCTTGTAGGCGATGAGGCCCTGCTTCACGTCCTCCGGGTTCGGCAGGCCGAGGTGCTCCTTCGGCGTCACGTAGCAGAGCATCGCGGCGCCCGCGAAGCCGGCCATCGTGGCGCCGATGCAGCTCGTGATGTGGTCGTAGCCGGGCGCGAAATCGGTGACGAGCGGGCCGAGCACGTAGAACGGCGCCTCGTGGCAGAGCTCCATCTCCTTCTGCACGTTCATCGCGATCTGATCGAACGGCACGTGCCCGGGGCCCTCGATCATGACCTGCACGTCCTTCTCCCAGGCGCGCTTCGTGAGCTCCCCGAGCGTCTTCAGCTCGGCGAACTGCGCCGCGTCGCTCGCGTCGTGGAGGCAGCCGGGGCGGAGGCCGTCGCCGGCCGAGATCGTGACGTCGTACTTGGCGCAGACCTCGAGCACCTTGTCCCAGTGCGTGTAGAACGGGTTCTGCTTGTGGTGCTCGATCATCCACTGCGCCATGATCGAGCCGCCGCGCGAGACGATGCCGGTGATGCGGCCCTTCACGAGCGGCAGGTGCTCGAGCAGCACGCCCGCGTGGATCGTGAAGTAATCGACGCCCTGCTTCGCCTGGTGCTCGAGCATGTCGATGAGGTCGTCGGCCGTCATCTTGGCCGTGCCCTTGCAAGCCTCGAGCGCCTGGTAGATCGGCACCGTGCCGATCGGCACCGGGGAGTCGGCGATGATCGCCCGGCGAATGCCGTCGATGTCGCCGCCGGTCGACAGGTCCATCACGGTGTCGGCGCCGTACTTGATGGCGTAGCGCAGCTTCTCGAGCTCGCCGTTCACGTCGCTCGTGGTCTGGCTGTTCCCGATGTTCGCGTTCACCTTGCAGAGCGACGCGATGCCGATGCACATCGGCTCGAGGTTCAGGTGGTTCTTGTTGGCGGGGATGATCATCCGGCCGCGCGCGACCTCGCTGCGGATGAGCTCGGGCGCGAGGTTCTCACGGCGGGCGACGTACTCCATCTCCTCCGTGACGATGCCCTTCCGCGCGAAGTGCATCTGGCTCTGGTTGGGGCTCCCGGCGCGCTTGCTCACCCATTCGGTCCGCAACATCAACGACCTCGCTTTCGAGGTGGGCGGTGTAGGTCGCGACCGCGCGCGACGCAAGCCTCGCGTCGCGCCGGGCCGCCCGCCCCGAGCCGCAGACCAGAGCCCGCGGCGCGCTCAGGGCGACGGCGGCGGCGGTTCGGGGAGCTCGGTCATCATGCCGAGCGTCTGCGCGCCGGCCGCCTTCGCGCCGTCGAGCACCTCGACGACGGTGCCGTAGACGGCGGCGTCGTCCGCGACCACGAAGACGATCCGGTCCTGCGGCCGGCTCTGGCGCTCGAGGAGCGGCCTGAGCTTGCCGACGAGATCGGCGCGCTCCACCCGCTCGTCGTTCACCATGAGCTCGCCCTGCGCGTTCACCCGGACGACCAGCTGGTCGGGCGGCGGAGGGGTGTCCTCCTTGACCTGCTCGGTGTCCGGCACGCGCACGCCGATGTCCTTCTCGAGCAGCGGCGTCACGACCATGAAAATGATCAGCAGCACCAGCACGACGTCGACGAGCGGCGTCACGTTGATGTCGGAGTTCAGCGGCACCGCCGGCTTCACGACGAACTTCCTCTTCGCGTGCGCGCTCATCGCCGCTACCTCCCCTTCAGCTCCTCGACCGCCAGCGACACGCTCTTGGCGCCCGACTTGCGCGCCGTCTCCATCACCCGGCGGACGTCGCCGAACGAGAGGCGCTGGTCCCCCTTGACGAGCACCTTGCGCCCCGGCTGCGCGGCGAACTCGCGCGTGAGCCGCTCGGCGAGCCCGGCCTCGTCGTACTGGTCGTTCTCGACCCACACCGTCTTCTCCAGCGTCACGGAGAGGATCAGCGGGTCTACCTCCTTCTTCTCCTCGTCCACCTTCGCGGCCTGCGGCAGCTTCACGTCCTTGCCGCGCTGGAGCATCGGCGTGACGACCATGAAGATGATGAGCAGGACGAGGACGACGTCGACGAGCGGCGTGACGTTGATCTCGCTCTTGGGGCCCTTCTGCGGGCCGACAGCCATCCCCATTGGAACGCTCGCTTCCCGGCTGGGCGCGTCAGCGCGCGCCTCGCCGCGGGCGCGCGGCGCCGCGCGCCGCCCCCCGCGACCAGGCAGGCGCCGTGTCGCGCAGGCTCTGTGTCAAGCGGCCTCGTCGGCGGCCGGCGCGAGGCGGCCGTCGAGCCGCTTCGCCACGATGTCGAGGAACTCGTTCGACGACTCCGAGATGTCGATCGCCCGGGCGTCGACCCAGCCCTGGAGGTAGTTGTAGCCCATGACGGCCGGGATCGCGACGAGCAGGCCGAAGGCGGTCGTGATGAGCGCCTCCGCGATGCCCGCCGAGACGGTGCCGAGGCCGCCGGAGCCGGAGGCCGCCATCTGCTGGAACGCGGTCACGATGCCCATGACCGTCCCGAGCAGGCCGACGAACGGCGCCGTGGAGCCGACCGTGGCGAGCAGGCCGTAGCCGCGCTTCAGGCTGAGCACCTCGCGCTGCGCCTGCCGCTCGAGCGCCCGCGACACCGACTCGAACACGCCGTCGCGCTCGTGCCCCTGCGCCGGCAGCCGCGAGGGCGCGCTCGACGCGTAGGCGGCGAGCCCGGCGCCGATGACGCGGCCGAGGTAGCCGATCTCGCCCGAGGGCTTGGCGGCCGCCCGGGCGCCGTCGAGCTCGCCCCGGGCGAGCATCGGCCCCACGCGCTCCGCGAACGCGCGCGAGGCGGCGCGCGACTTGAACGACACGACGAGGCGCTCGCCGAAGACGATCAGGGACGACACGGACATGAGGGCCAGCGCGAAGACGATCAGCTTCGCGAAGAGCCCCATGTGGCCCCACAGCTCAATCAACGTGAATTGCATCGTCTCGCTCGCGCCTCCTGGCGCCCCCTGGTGTCGTGATGGTTTCAGCTATGCTGTATCAGCGCCTCTGGACGCCGCAGCGAACTCGACAGTACTGCAGAGCGTACCTACCCCGTGACCTTCTCTACTACGTGCCCCGTCTGTTCAACAACACCCGGCCGCCGGCGGTCAAGGGAGCTTGAGCCGGACGTTGAACACGTAGTCGACCGAGACCGGACGCCCCTGGTACATCACGGGGGTGTAGCGACGGCCCGAGAGCGCATCGAGGATCGCCCGATCCATGTGCGGGAGTGACTTGACCATCCGGCAATTGGTCAGCGTGCCGTCGGTCCTGATGACGCACTTGACAATCGCGAGCCCCTCCACCCGAGCGGCGAGCGCCTCGCGCGTGTACTGCGGATCTCGCCCCGAGATCATCGTCGGCCGGTTCATCCCGGCGCCGAACGGCAGCACCACGTTTTGCGGCGGCGCCGTGCTGCCGAGCTGGCCGCCGAGCTGGCCGCCCAGCTGACCGCCGATCTGCCCGCCGACCTGGCCGCCGACGGTCCCCCCTTGAACGCCGCCCTCGACGCCGCCCTCGACACCGCCGGGCTGCTCCGGGGCCTCTTGCTTGGGCGGCTCCGGCTCAGGCGCCTTGGCCTTGGGCTTCTCCGGCATGTCGTAGATGGTGTCAGGGGTCTTGACAGGCTTCGGCTGCTCGATGCGCTGCTCCACCTTCGGCGGCCGCTTCGCGCCTCCGCCCGGCGGCGGCGGCGGAGGTGGCGGCGGCGGGGGCGGCGGCGCCGGAGCGAAGAACGTGACCTCGACGTCCTTCTGCTTCTCGACCCGAGGGCGCGTGGCCTGCCAGAGGAGAGCCCCCGCGATCGCCGCGTGGGCGACGATGGAGAGCATTGCGCCCGTCCCGAGACGCCCCTGGGTGGCGGTGGTGCGACCGAGTACCGAGTCGAACATGGGGGGTCGTAACTCCTAGAACTCGAGCTGATCTGCGTCGACGGGCCGCAACGTGTGGGGGCGTGCGGCGCCTACCCGGAGTGCACAAGCGAGCAAGTACTACAAAAAAGTCTATTGTCTCGCGCGATTCCTGTCTAGGGTAAGGAAGGACTCGAGGGGCCTACACTTCTGGAGGGAATTCCGTGAAGTTTCTCGAAAAGAGGCTGAAACACGGAGCGCGCTCACCACGTGCGCCGTGGGGGATGTGGGCGGCGTTGCTGCTGCTCGCCATGACTTTGTTGACCGCGGCCCCGGCGCTCGCGCAGACGGGCAACAGCGTTCTGATCGGACGGGTAATTGACGCCTCGAGCAAAGCGCCCGCCGCCGATGTGGTCGTGACGGCGACGTCGCCCGCGCTGCAAGGGGAGCAGCTCGTGGTCACGGACGGCACAGGCCAGTACCGTATCCCGAACCTGCCGCCGGGCGACTACACACTCCGCCTGGAGAGGGAGTCGTACAAGCCGTACGTGCGCAGCGGAATCGTGGTCCGCACCGGGACGACGATCCGCGTCAACGTGGAGCTGCTCCCGGAGGCGCTGAAGGCGGAGGAGATCGTCGTGGTCGGCCGCGCGCCGACGGTCGACGTCGGCTCGAGCACGGTGGGCCAGAGCATCACGGGGGACTTCACGCGGCGCATCGCCGTGGCGCCCCCGACGGGGAAGGGCGCGGCGTCGCGCTCGTTCGAGTCGGTCGCGGCGATCACGCCCGGCGCGCAGGCGGACGAGTACGGCACGTCGATCGCCGGCACGTCGTCGCCCGAGAACCAGTACGTGATCGACGGCCTCTCGGTGAATGACCCCGCGTACGGGATCGTCGGCACGCCGCTCACCATGGAGTTCATCAAGGAGGTCAACGTGGTGGCCGGCGGGTACATGCCCGAGTTCGGCCGCGCGACCGGCGGCGTCCTCGACGTCGTGACCAAGAGCGGCGGCAACGAGTTCCAGGGCTCGGTCTTCTTCAACATCACGCCCGGCGCGTTCGAGGGGAAGAGCAAGGAGGTCCGCCGCCAGGGCGACACCATTCAGACCGACACGCGCCTGTCGTCCATCCGCGACTACGGCTTCGAGGTCGGCGGCCCCATCCTGAAGGACAAGCTCTGGTTCTACGCGGGCGCCGCGATCGCGTTCAAGAGCTACGAGATGGAGCGCAACCTGTTCGCCACGCGCTACGACCCGAACACCTTCGAGCCGATCAAGGATCCCGACACGAATTTCAACATCGTCGACCGGCTGCCGGGCACGCAGCGGTTCTACCGCGCCGAGGAGCAGACGCTGCAGTACCTCGGCAAGCTGACCTACCAGATCAACCCGGATCACAGCATCGCGCTCTCGGTCTACGGATCGCCGTCGTCCTCCGGCGGCGACGGCAACTTCGGGTTCGACCCGGCGCGGGGCGTCGTCGAGGCGGCCAACATCACCGGCCGGTACAGCGCGATCGCGCACGAGTACGTGGCGTCGTCCACCGACGTCGCGCTGAAGTGGGCGTCGGCGTTCAACAACAAGACCCTGCTGTTCGACGCGACGCTCGGCTGGCACAGCCAGCGCAGCGCGCGGCTGGCCCCGGACGGCTCGGAGATCGCGTCGGGCAAAGGCCTGTCGGGCAGGCCCTTCGTGCTCTGGGCGAAGTACGCCCCCCACCGGCGCTCGATCTACGAGTTCGAGAAGCTCTCGCCCGATGCCCGGGCGATGTGCGAGCCGCTGACCAGGCCGGTCGTCGACGAGGAAGGGAACGTGGTCCGCGACGAGCAAGGGAACGTGGTCGAGGAGGTCGCCGCGGTGCCGTGCGCGGTGCGCACGTACTGGGACGGCGGCCCCGACTTCCTCGACGACGCGTCGCTCAACCGCTTCCAGCTCAAGGCGATGGTGACGAGCATCTTCGAGGGGCTCGGTCACCACGTGGTCAAGGCCGGCATCGACGGCGAGATCACGACGTACGAGCACATCAAGGCGTACGCGGGCGGCACCAGCTACCAGGAAGAGGGAGACGGGACCGCGTTCCACGACGAGCGACAGCTCGGCTTCCTGACCGGGCCCGAGGGGTACGTGATCCAGGACAAGGTCACGGTGAACACGCTCGGGGCGACGATCGGCGCGTTCGTGCAGGACAGCTGGAGCATCCTCGACCAGGTGACGCTGAACATCGGGCTGCGCTACGACGCGCAGTACCTGTACGCCGGCGACGGCAAGCTCGGGCTGGCGCTCGCGAACCAGTGGTCGCCGCGCGTGGGCGTCGTCTACGACATCACGCAGCAGGGCCGCTCGAAGGTGTTCGCGAACTTCGCGCGGTATTACGAGAGCGTCCCCCTCGACATGATGGATCGCGCCTTCGGCGACGAGCGGAACATCCGCTCCTATCACGCCGGCGGCCCCGGGGGCTGCAACCCTGCGGATCCCGTGGACGGGAAGGGCGACGGCGAAGGGCAGTGCCGGAACGACGCGAACCGGCCCACGATCACGGACGACTATGACCCGAACCGGGCGTGGTACACGCTCGGCGGCGGCAAGTCCCCGGTGGATCCGGACCTGTCGCCGCAGTCGTCCGACGAGCTCGTGATCGGCGGCGAGTACGAGATCATCGAGAACGCGCGCCTCGGCGCGACGTACACGAAGCGCTGGATGAACAACGTCATCGAGGACATGAGCCGCGATGAGGCGAACACCTACTTCATCGGCAACCCCGGCAAGGGGATCGCGAAGGACTTCCCCGAGGCGACGCGCGACTACGACGCGCTGACCCTCTATTTCCAGAAGGCCTTCGCCGACCTGTGGCTCGCCCAGGCGAGCTACACGCTGTCCTACCTGCGCGGCAACTACCCGGGCCTCTTCAAGCCCGAGACCGATCAGCTCGATCCGAACATCAACACCGAGTTCGATCTGGCCTCGCTCCTCGTCAACCGCGACGGGGCCCTGCCCGGCGACAACACGCACGAGATCAAGATCTACGGCGCGAAGACGTTCGTGCTCCCGAACAACATGCTCATCGACCTCGGCCTCACCTACCGGTCGCGCTCCGGCGCCCCGATCGACTACTGGGGCTCGCACTACCTCTACAGCTACGACGAGTCGTTCATCCTGCCCCGCGGCGCGGGCGGCCGGCTGCCCTGGCAGCACAACTTCGACGGCCACCTCGGCTATTCGGTCAAGCTCGCGAAGGACAGCGAGCTCACGATCAGCATGGATGTCTTCAACATCTTCAACTTCCAGGAGATCGTCGCGGTGGACCAGCGCTACACCACGGCGGACGTGAACCCCTGCGTCGACGGAACGCTCGAGCAGCTCGAGGCGACCCCGACGTGCGTCACCACCACGGACGGCCAGCCGCTCGCGGAGTCGGCCAAGAACCCGAACTTCGGCAAGCCGACGCAGTACCAGACGCCCCGGCAGTTCCGGTTCGGCGCGCGGGTCACGTTCTAGGCGCGGCGCGCCCGTGAAAGGAAGCAAGCGATGAAGAGGCGATGGCTTGTTTGGATGGCGGGGCTCGCGGCGCTCTCACCGCTCGCCGCGATGTCGCCGGGCTGCTCGCAGCCCAAGCCCGAATGCACGGTCGGAAGCACGTACCCGTTCGCGGCGACGTTCACCCTGATCGAGGGAGACCCGGAGAGCCCCTGTGCTCGGAAGGACGGGACGGTCGAGCTCATCGGGATGCAGACCTACAACCAGGACGCGAATGGCGATCAGGTCCCCGACCGGGATACGAAGCTCGTCGCGATCCAGACCGAGGATTTCGGTCGCTGGTACCGCGGCGCCACGATCGACCCCGATCCGAACCTGAACGCGTTCGCGCTCGGGGCCTTCGGGGCGCTCGAGCCGGATGACAGCAACATCTGCACGATACCGACGCTCGCTCCTGCCGAGGTGGTGGTGCTGCCCGGCGGCGACGGAGGTGCCGGCGGCGAAGGCGGCGAGGGCGGCACCGGCGACGGAGGTGCCGGCGGAGAGGGCGGCGCTGGCGGCGGCGGCGGTGACGGCGGCGCCGGTGACGGCGGCAGCGGCGGTGACGGCGGCGCCGGTGACGGCGGCGCTGGCGGCGGTGAGGGCGGCGCCGGCGGTGACGGCGGCGCGAGTGACGGCGGCGCCGGTGGCGCGGGTGACGGCGGCGCCGGTGGCCAGAGCGGCGAAGTCGACGAATGCGGCCTTCCGGTACCGCCGCCGCCAGCGCCAGGGTCGTACAAGCTCGAGTGGAGCAACGTGCGCGTGTACGTGACGTCGGGCAACCTCGGAAATCAGTTCGAGGGTGAGGTCAGGTACTCGGAAGAGAGCTGCTCGGCGCGGTACAAGGTCGTCGGGCTGTGGCCGATGATCTCCTGCGAGATCCACGACCCGAACCCCATCCCCGGCTGCCCTGGGATCCCCACCGGCAAATACGAGCCGGCCATCTGCCAGGATCCTCTCTCCGGCATCTCTCCGGATCTCAAGGCGCGGTGCGACACCAACGTGGGCATGTGCGTGCTCGACTCGCCCACGATCCCCGCCTTCAAATAGGCAACCTCGCCGGCGGGACGCCCGTCGTCCCGCCCGCGCTCCCCCGGCTCACCTCCCCTCGCCTCCCCTAACACCCCATCACCCAGGCGCGCCCCTGGCCGTTCGAAGACGGCAGGCCCGCGCCGAGCACCCTCGCCGCGGGCCGGGCAGCTCGGCACGCCGCCCGCGCGCTCTGCTCAAGGCGCCGGCTTGACGGCGAGCCTCTCCAGCGCCGCGCACCCGGCGCCGCTCGCGATCTCGAGCTTGGCCGTGAGCGCGCACAGGCGCGACGCCCTCCCGAGCGCGGCCGGATCGCCCGACACGATGGCCCGCTTGGACTCGTGCACGGTGCGGGACGACAGCATCGTCCGCGCGCGCGGGGGCAGCTCCGCGCTGCGCGCCGCGAGCACCTCGCCGAGCTTCGGCCCGGGATCGGCGGACGGCACCCACGTCCAGACCGACGCGAGCAACGCCTCCGCGAACGCCGCGCGCAGCTCGTCGCCGCCGCGCGCGCCCTCGCACGGCAGCGCCGGGCCGGTCGGCCCGACGTCCGTGGCGAGGAGCCTCCGCTGCGCGATCCGCCGGAGCAGGTCGTTGCTCACGCCGGCGATCTTGCCGTCCTCCTCCGAGAACGCCCCCGCCTTGAACCGCACGGCGAGCGCGGCGCACTTCTCGTCGCGCTCCGCGCGGCGCCGCTGCTCCTCGCGCGCCTTCTCCTCGGCGCGCGCCCGCTCCTCGCGCTCGCGCGCCTCGCGAGCCTCCACCTCGGCGCACTGCTCGATCCGCTCGGCCGCGCGCCGCTGCTGGTCGCTCGCCGCGCGGCCGAGGTCGTCGGCCGAGATCTCGCGGACGGCGCACACGTCCGGGCGCGCGAGGAGCGCGTCGACCCGCTTGCGGGCGGTCTGGACCCGCACGATGACCGAGAGCGCCGCCACGATGACGAGCGCCGAGACCGCGATCGAGGCGAGCTTGCGGATCTGCCGGCGGCGATACGCCTTGGCGAGCGCGCCGCCGCCGCTCTCGTCGAGCAGCTTGCGGCAGCGGCCGATCATCACCTGCCATTGCGACACGTCCTCCGCGAGCGCCTGGAGCGGCTCCGCGAACGGGCGATCGCGCCGGACCTTGTTCGCCAGCCGCTCCAGGCACAGGCTCACGTCCGGCGCCTGCCCGTGGTCGGTCACCTCGGCGACCCCCTGGAGCAGCCCGCCGATGCGCCCCGCGTAGACGTCCCACGCGACCACGGCCTCGGTCTGGCTGTCGCCGAGCCGCTCGATCGCCGCGCGCACGTCGCCCATGGGGAGGAGGCGCTCGACGTCCTCCTTGCGGACGCCGGCGAGCTTCGCCGCCTGCTCGATCCCGCGCTGGAAGCCGCCGAGGAGCCCCTCCGGGGCGAGCTCCCGGAGCCCCTCCGGCACCCGGCTGGCCTGGATGCACGCGCCGGCGTGGTGCAGAGGCCCCATCGCGCAGGTCAGGAAGGTGCCCCCGAGCTTCACTCCCATCGCACCGTCGCTCTCTCTACCGCGGACGGCGCGGCGCGGAAAGGCTCGCCGCGATGTCCGCGGCGCATCGGCGCATCACCGACCGCCGCGCAGGGCCTCGAGATCCCAGAGGGCGTAGAGCACGTCGACGTCGTACTCGGTGTGTCGCCAGCCCGGGTGCAGCCGGTAGCTGCGCGGGAGCAGGCCCGCGCGCTGGATGGCGTCCGTCTGCTCGGCGAAGGTGTAAAGATACATGCTCACGCCGGACAGCTCGACGTCGGAGAGCGGGCGCGCGGCGCGCTCGTGCATCCTGACGTGCGGCCTGCGCTCGACGATGCTCACCAGCATCCGGCCGCCGGAGCGCATCGCGCCGGCGAGGTTCTTGAGGACGAGCGCGAGGTCGTCGCAGAACTCCAGCGTTCCGAGGGCGAGCGCGACGTCGAACCGCCCCCACGAGCGCGGGATCGGGGCGTGGTAGTCGTGCCGGTGGTAGGCGCCATGGGGGCGCTTCTTGCGGGCGATCTCGAGCATCCGCTCGGCGATGTCGAAGCCCACGACGTCGATGGACGGCGGGAGATCGCGCGTGAGGTGGCCCGGGCCGCAGCCCGCGTCGAGCACGCGGCCCCCCTCGGGGACGGCCTCGCGCAGGAACGCGCGCACGGGCTTCTCGTAATGCTGGATGTCCTTCCAGGTGGAGACGTAGTCGGGCGCGAAGTCCTCGTAGTAGTCGACGAGGCGCTCGATCCGGGTCGCTCGCTTCATGGCGCGCTCTTCAGGTGATGTCGTCGACCGCCTGGACGGTCTCCTGGATGTCGTGCTGGTGCGTGTAGCCGAGGATCTCGCGCGCCCGCGTGTCGTCGACCATGCACACGTAGCGGATGTGATCGAGCTCGGGAGCCGGGAACGAGGTCGCCCGGAACCGCCAGAGCCGCGGGATGATCGTCTGCATCACGAAGTGAGGGATCGCGGCGCGCGCGCGCCCGGTCATGTCGATGACGCGCGAGAGCGGCAGCGGCGCCGGCCCCGCGAGGTTGAAGATCCCGCGCACGCCGGGGCGGAGCGCCGCGGCGATCGCGGAGACCACGTCGTCCTGGTGGATGACCTGCACCATCGGATCGAAGCCGAGGAGCGTCGGGATGACGTTGAGCCGGAGGTAGTTCGACGGCGCGTTGCGCACGGAGCCGAGGATGTGGACCGGCCGGAGGATGACCGTCTCGGTCTGCGGGTGCTTCCAGAAGAACGACTGCGCCAGCATGTCGACCTCGATGAGGTCGCGGATCTCGCTGAACGAGGCGCCGCCGAGCAGCGGCGCGTCCTCGGTGATGAACTGCGGGTTGTCCGGGCGCGGCCCGTAGGCGTTCGCGCTCGACAGCACGATGAGCTTGGGCACGTCGTACTGCGCGACGAACTCGAGCAGCCGCTGGAAGCCGGCGAGGTTCCAGCTGTGGTGCTCCATCTGGCTGGCCCGCGGGTCGTGCATGACCCCGAGGTGGACCACGGCGGCGAGCTGCTCCTGGCGGAAGATGTCCTGGGTCTTCTTGCGGCGGATATCGATCTGGTGATGCTCGATGTCCTTGGGTCGGCCGTCGAAGCTGCGCCGATCGACGCCGATCACGCGCCGCTCGCGGTGCAGGCGCCGCGCCAGCCGCCGTCCGAGACGGCCGCAGATGCCGGTGATGAGGATGGGCCGGAGGGACGGATCCGTGTCGGCGGCGGGGCGGCGGGCTCGGCCGAGCATGCGTTCGCTCATCGGAGCGACGGTCGCTTCGAGGAGGCCGATGGTCAAGCCCTTCCTGGCGGTGCAGGCCCACGCGAGGTTTGCTATCGTCCCGCGCCCATGGCCAGCAGAACGACGCTCGCCAGGCTGAGTCACTTCGTCTCCCACAGCGCGCTGCCGCTCGCGCGCCTCGGGGTCGACAGCCTGCGCGGCACGATCGACGACGCGACCATCCGGCTGCTCGGTCAAGACTTCGAGGACCGGCTGCGCCGGGTCGCGCTGCCGCACGCCGCGGACGGCGTGGATCCGTTCGGGCTCGACCGCGAGTGGGCGAAGTACGCGGTCGGGGTCGCGGCGTTCTTTCACCGCTTCTATTTCCGGACCGAGGTGTTCGGCATCGACCGCATCCCGACCGGCCGGGTCCTCTTGATCGCCAACCACTCCGGCCAGCTCCCGTTCGACGGCATGCTCATCGCGGCCTCGCTGTTCCTCGACGCGGAGCCGCCGCGGGTGATGCGGAGCATGGTCGAGAAGTGGACGCAGACCCTGCCGTTCGTGGCGACCTTCTTCTCGCGCGTGGGCCAGGTGGTCGGCGTGCCCGAGAACGCGCGGCGGCTGCTCGACATGGGCGCGGCGATCCTGGTGTTCCCGGAGGGGACGCGCGGGATCTCGAAGGGGTTCTCGAGCCGGTATCAGCTGCTCGATTTCGGGCTCGGGTTCATGCGGCTCGCGCTCGAGACCGACACGCCGATCGTGCCCATCGCCGTCATCGGGGGCGAGGAGCAGTACATCTCGCTCGGCAACCTGGAGTCGGTGTCGAAGGCGCTCGGGATGCCGACATTCCCCGTCATCCCTCAGCTGCTGATCCCCGGCGGCCAGATGCCGCTGCCGACGCGATACCGGATCTACTTCGGCGAGCCGATGACGTTCCACGGCGACCCCGACGACGACGACGCGGTGATCCAGGAGAAGGTCGCCCTCGTGAAGGGCCGGATCCAGTCGATGCTGAACCGCGGGCTGAAGGAGCGGAAGAGCGTCTTCTGGTGACCGCGCGGCCCGGGGCGCGCGCCGGCGCGGCGGGCGCTCAGGCGCCCGCCAGCGTGACCACGGCCTCGGGGCCGAGCGAGAGGACGCGCGCGCGGCCGCCGAGGATGGCGGGCTCGTTGCGGAGGCCGTGGCCGATCGGCAGCCCGGCGACGACGGGGACGCCCAGCGGAAGCAGCCTGTCGCGGAGGACCTCGTCCACGGTGACGCCGTCCGGGCCCGGGTGGCACTGCTCGAAGTCGCCCAGGACCACCGCCGCGGCCGGCGCGAGGTGGCCGCCGACCTCCAGCGTCGCGAGCATGCGATCGATGCGGTAGGGCCGCTCGGTGACGTCCTCGAGCAGGAGGACGCACCCCTCCGGCACGCGCAGGCGGCCGGCCGCGGCGCAGGCGTGGAGCAGGGCGAGGTTGCCGCCGAAGAGCGGCCCCTCGGCGGCGCCGGCGCGCAGCGTGGTCAGGCCGTCGAAGCGGCGCTCGCCCAGCGGATCTTCGAGGGCGCGGAGGAGCGCGGCGCGGGCGCGGGCGTCGCCGCGGCCGAGCGCGGTGACGTGGGCGCCGTGGAGCGACGCGACGCCGGCGCGCGCGGCCTCGACGTGGAGGGCGGTGACGTCGGAGAAGCCGACGATCCAGCGAGGGTGCTCGGCGAGGACGCCCCAGTCGATCCGGTGGACGAAGCGGTTCGCGCCGTAGCCGCCGCGGGCCGCGAAGATGGCGCGCACGTCGGGGTGGGACAGCGCGCGGACGAGCTCGTCCCTCCGCCGCGCGTCGCTGCCGGCGAGGTAGCCGGTCCGCGCGAACAGCCCGTGGCTGGAGGGCGCCGAGAGCGACGGCTCCCCGCCCCTGCGGCTGTCGCCGGCGAGCGGAGGGCCCCCGCCGGTGTCGAAGAGCACGCGGTAGCGCTGGGCCAGCCAGCCGAGGCCGACCCGCGCGAGGACGTGCTCGAACGGGCTGGAGGGGGCGATCACGGCGACGGTGTCGCCCGGTCGGAGCGCCGGGGGGAGGATCAGAGAGGGCACGTCGCGCCTGTGCCTCGGTGGGTCAATCGCTCTCCGTTGCGCGGCTACGGAGCGCCGGCGTCGTCGTCGAGGAACTCCACGTCTTCCGCGTCCTCGTCGATATCGATGTCGTGGGACGCAGGCAGGGGCGGCGGCGCGGGCGGGTTGACCGACGGCCGGAGCGCGGCCCCGGCCGCCGCTGCCGGCAGCGGCGGGGCTGCGGACACCGGCGGCGGCGCAGGGGCCGCGGACGCGGGAGCAGCGGACCCGGGGTCTGCGGACGCGGGCGCCTGCGCGGGATCTCCGTAGTAGGCCTCTCCGCCGTCGCCGATGCCGCCGTACGGCGGCGGCGCAGCGTCGTCGCCGCCGTAGGCCGGCGGCGGCGCAGCGTCGTCGCCGCCGTAGCCGGGCGCCGCCGCGTACTCGCCGCCGTACGCCGGCGGCGGCGCCGCGTACTCACCGCCGTACGCCGGCGGCGGCGCCGCGTACTCGCTGCCGTACGCCGGCGGCGGCGCCGCGTACTCGCTGCCGTACGCCGGCGGCGGCGCCGCGTACTCACCGCCGTACGCCGGCGGCGGCGCCGCGTACTCGCCGCCGTACGCCGGCGGCGCCGCGTACTCGCCACCGTACGCCGGCGGCGCCGCGTCGTCGCCGCCGTAGCCCGGCGCCGCCGCGTAGCCGTCGAGATCCGACCCCGGCGCAGCGAACGCGGGCGCGTCAGCGGGCGCGGGCGGCGCAACGTAGCCGGCGCCCTCCGGCGGAAGCTCCTGCCCCTCCGGCGGCGCCGCGTCGGCGGCGCCGCGGCTCGCGTCGCCCTCGGCCGCCGCGAGCGACGCGGCGCCGTACGCCTCGGCCTGCGGCGCCGGCGCGCCCTCCAGCGCCTCGGCGCCGGCGTGCACCTCGCCGCCCGCGTAGCCGTTGCTGATCGCCGCGGCAGCGACGATCTCCGCGCCGGGAACGTCGAGGGCCGGCACCCGGGGCGCGAGCGGCGGCTCGGTCAGGGGCAGGCCCGGCGGCCGGGTCGGCAGCACGGGCGGCGGGGGGGTGCGCTTGAGCTTGCCGGTCTTCGCCCGCTCGAGGCCCGCCGTCGCCTCCGGATCGCCCGCCTTCATGCGGAGGACCCGGCGCCAGGCGTCCGCCGCCTCCCGCCCCTCGCCGAGCTCCTCCTCCCAGAGGCGCGCCACCTTCCGCGCGAGCTCCGCCCGCTGCGCGGGATCGCGGCCGCGGAGGATCTGGTCCTCGTACAGCTGGATCATGCCGCGGTGATCGCCGAGCTCCTGCAGCAGGCCGGACAGCTCGTTCATCACGTCCTGGTCCGAGGGCGACAGGTCGTGGAGCTTCTTCAGATCCACCGCGGCGCCCGGCCGGTCGCCGAGCACGTCGCGGCGCAGCCTGGCCCGCCGCTGGAGCAGCTTGCGCACGAGCGGGCCGTCGAACACCTCGTCCAGCGCGCGGTTCAGCGTCGCGCCCACGCGGGGCAGATCGCCCACCGCGCGGCCGAGCGCCTCGAGCGCGTCGAGCGACGCGTCGTCGACGTGCGCGAGCACGGCGTCGCCGAGCCAGCCGAACGCGCGGTCGACGTCGCCGAGGTCCTGGTAGGCGATCGTGGCCGCGCGGCGCAGCAGCGCCGCCCGGGTGCGGCCGCCGTCGCGCGAGCCCTGACCGCCGGCGGCGAGCGCGTCGGCGAGGATCGTGCGCAGCGCGGTCGACTGCGACCGCGCGTCGTCGTCCCGCGCCACCTGCTCGAGCGTGGCGATCATCTCCTCCTGGACGCCGCCGCCGAGGGCCAGCTCGAAGAAGCTCCTCGCCCGATCGATGGCGCCGCGCTCGCAGGCGATCTGGGCGGCGCGGACGAGCGCCGCGAGGCGATCGGCCGGCGTGCGGCACCGGCCCACCTGGCGCTCGAAGAGATCGATGATGAGGCTCGGGGCCTCGGCCAGGGCCGCGAGCCGCTGGAGCAGCGGCTCGACCTCGGCGGTGGGCACGCTCGCCAGCGCGCCCTCGCCGTGGTGGATCGACTCCAGCGGATCGGCGCCCACGGCGACCCGGACCTCCGCCTGCCGCACGAGCTCGGCCGCGCGGGCGGTCCCCGAGAGATCCCTGGCGCGGAGCTCGTGCGCGACGGCGAGGGCCTCGCGATCCCGGAGCCCCACCGCGATCGCCTCGAGCCGCTCCGCGAGGACGGCGTCGGCGGTGCGCGACCGCGCGAGCTCCACCCCCACGCGCGCGGCGTCGCGGTGGTACCCCACCTCCACGAACCTGTCGAAGGCGCCGCGCAGGGCGAGATCGCGCCCCGCGCGCGCGATCGACTCGTTCCAGGCGACCAGCTTCGTCGCCACGAGCCCCTTCCACCCGAGCCGGTCGCCGAGCGCGACGTACGCCTCCCGGCTCGGCTCGTCGCCCTGATCGGCGAGGCGCTCCAGGAGGGAGATCGCCTCGTCGCTCCTGCCGAGCGTCTGGTCCAGGATCTCGGCGAGGCGGCGGGTCATCTTCGACGCCTCGTCCTCGTCGCCCTCGACCTCGATCAGCGCCGCGAGGAGGCGCGCGACCTTCGGCCAGTCGTTCAGGCGCTCGGCGAGCCGCTGCAGCCGCGCGATCGCGTCGAGGTCGTCCGGCTCGGCGGCGTGGACCACCTCGAGCGCCCGGACGGCGCCGTGCGGATCGTCGAGCGGGCCCTCGTACAGCGCGGCGAGCCGCTGCGCGATGTCGAGCCGATCGGTGCCGTCGACGAACGCGAGCTCGCGCTCGAGCGCGCCGGCGACGCCGCGCAGGTTGCCGCGCCGCTCCTCCAGCTCGGCGATCCCCCGGAGCGCGATCCGGTTCTGCGGATCGAGGTCCGTGACGACCATCTCGTAGCGCGCGATCGCCGCCTCGAGGTCGCCGGATCCCTCCGCGAGCATGCGCGCCTCGCGCAGGGCGAGCGAGATCTTGCCGGGCTCGCTGTCCGTGAGCGCGCCGAGCCGGTGGAGGAGCTCGGCGCCGAGCTGGACGTCGCCGCGCTCGCCGGCGTCGTCGGCGAGCCGCGCGAGCGCCTCGGCGTCCTCGCCGTCGGAGAGCAGGAGCGCGAGCGTCGCGCGCTCCCCGTCGCGATCGCCGAGCTCGCGCTGCGCCGCCGCGGCGGCCCGCCGGGCCGCGACGCGCGCCGCCCGGTCGCCGAGCAGCTCGGCCCGGCCAAGGAGGAACCGCACGAGCTCGGGCAGGCGGTTCGTGCGCCGGTAGAGGTCCTCGATCGCGGGGGCCGAGGCGTCGCTCACCGGGTCGATCTCGATCGCGCGCTCGACCCGGTCGAGCGCGCCCTCGACGTCGCCGGCGCTGAGGAGCAGCTCCGCGGCCTGGACGAACAGCGCCGGGCGCGCCTTGCGGTCCGCGAGCAGCGCGCGCTCGCAGACCGCCCTCGCCGCCTCGACGAGCCGGCCCGCCGCGACGTACGCCTTCTCCGCGAGCTCCCACAGCTTCGGCTGCCGCAGGAGCTCGGCCGCCTGGCTGTAGGCGTCGCCCGCGGCGCCCGGCTCGTCGAGCCGGCTCCGGAGCTCGCCGAGCTTCTGGAGGAGCGGCCCGCGGGTGAGCTTGTCCTGGAACCGGGAGGCCGCGTCGGCGAGGACGCGCGCGGCGAGATCGAACCGCTCGCCCCGCTCGAAGAGCTTGACCGCGGACTGGACCGCCGTGCCGTCCTCGGGCGACAGGCTCGCGACGCGGGCCCACGCCTCCGCGGCCGCGATGGGGTCGCGGCGCTTCTGCTCGTGGAGCGAGACGAGCTTCTTCTCGATCTCGATCTTCTGCGCGACGTCCGGGGTCGCCGCGGCCTCCAGCTCGAGCAGCGCGGCGAGGTCGTCCCAGCGGGAGCTCCGCTCGAGCAGCCGCCGCAGCTCGGCCTGGGCCTGCGCGTCGCCGGGATCGAGCTCGGAGAGCAGCCGGAAGGCCTGGACCGCCGTGTCGACGTCGCGCAGCTGCGCCTCGCACAGCCCCGCGACGTCGCGCAGCTGCGCCTTCCTGCGCTCGACGGGCGCCGTGGGGACGCGCGCCGCCGCGAGCAGGACGTCGCGTAGCTCGGCGAACATGCGCTTCTGGCGGAGGTGCTCCTCGAGCTGCGTCAGCGCGTCCAGGTTGGCGGGATCGGCCTTGAGCACCTCGCGCAGCCTGGCGAGCGGCAGCGGCTTTCGGGGCTGGGTCGGCTCGTCGCCCGCGAGCGGCGGCGGCTCCGGCGCGGCGGAGGCGTCGGGCGAGAGAGGCGCCGGCGCGGGGCCGGGCGCGGCAGCGCTCCGCAGCGACCCCGGCGCGTCCGGGGTCGCGGCCGCCGGCGCGAACGCGGCCACCGCCGGCTGGACCAGCTCCGCCGCGCCCGCGGCCGACAGCGGCGAAGGCACGCTGGAGGGGGGCACCGGCGGACCCGAGGGCGTCCGCCCGGGAGCCGCGGCCGAGGCGGGCGGCGCCGAGGGCGCCCGCGCCGGAGCCGGGATCCCCGGGGGCATCGACGGCAGCCGCGGCGGGGGCGGCAGCACGGACGCCCGCTTGCGGGCCTCGGCCGCCATGAACCCGTTCGGGTTCACCTGAAGGTAGGCGAGGTAGCGCGGGCGGAGCTCGGCGGTGCGGCCCAGCTGCTTCCCGTAGTGATCGGCGAGCTGCATCGCGCGGTCGTGGCCCGGCAGCGCGCGGAGCGCGTAGACCGAGTACGAGTAGCCGTACTCCCCGTCGTACGTCTCCGCGAGCGCGACGAAGAGTTCCGCCGCCTCGTCGCGCTCCGGCTGCGGCACCGGCTCGCCGGCCTCGATGCGCTCCACGATGGCGACGCCGAGCGCCTGGATCAGCCCCACGTCGTGCGGCACGAACGCGCGCGCGTTCCGCAGCGCCGCCGCGGAGCCCGCGAGGTCGCCCGCGCGGCGCCGGATGTCGGCCTCGTCGCGCAGCAGGGCGAGCCGCCGCTCCGGGTCGTCGATGAGCGCCTGCTCCATCGCGAAGTACGGGATCGCCTCGGCGTACTGCTGCTGGGCCTTCAAGAGCTCGCGCGCGGCGTAGATCGCGTAGACGTTGTGCGGATCGAGGTCCGCGAGGCGGCGCCAGTTCTCCAGGGCGCGCTCCGGCCGGGACAGCGGCGGCTCGCCCCACAGCCGGCCGAGCTCCTCGTGGAGCGTCGAGAGCTGCGCGCGCACCTCGGGCCGCTCGAAGAGCAGCGGCGTGAGCGCCTTCACGAGCCGCTCCAGCAGCGCGACGAGCGCCTTCTGATCGCCCTTGTCGCGGTAGAGCTGCGCCAGCCGCTCGGCCGCCGTCCGCTGCGTCGGGTCCTTGTCGATGGCGATCATGAGCGTCCGCGCGGCGTGGTGCGCGTCGCCGATCGTGGTCGACCACACGTTCGCCGCCTCGCTCAGCCAGTGCGCTGCATACGATGGATCCGCGGTGGAGCTGCCGACGCGCTCGAGCAGCATGGCGTACGAGCGCGGGTCCTGCTCCCCGGCTCGGTGCGCATACGCCAGGGCCTCCCCGTCATGCGGATTCGTGACGAGGCGCTGGATGAGCGTTTCCATCTCCCGGGGATCCATCGGTGCGCGGCGAAGTTACACGTTAGCCTCCGGCTCGTACAGCGACTCTCGGCCCCATCCGCCCAAAGGTCACCGCTGCTTCTCGCGCCCGCGGGCCCACGTCGACGAGCGGTTTCCGGCGTCCGCGTCGGCGCGCGCGGTGTGCGCCGCGCGCGTGCCGTCATCAGTCGAATTTCACATACGGCTTGCGCGACTGCTGCGGCCTGCGCTTCGGCGCCGGCGCCGAGGGAGCGCCCGCGGGCTCGTGCGCCGCGCTGGCGGCGGCCGCGGGGAGCGGCGCGGGGGCCGGCGGCGGCGCCGCCGCGGCGGGCGGCGCGGTGGGCGGCGCGGCGGGAGGCGGGGCCGGGCGTGCGAGCGCGCCCGCGAGCGCCCTGGCTTCCAGCGCCACCCGCTTCTCTAGCCTGCTCACGCCGCCGTCGGCGGGGCGGCGGAGCTCGCGCACGGCGAGCACCGTCACGATCAAGGAGAGGGCGACCGTCCCCACGGCGACGCGCGAGGTGAGCTTCCGCGGCGCGGGGCGCGACGTGCTCGGCGGCAGCGAGGCGTCCGCGCCGTCGCCCACGACCGCGAGCAGCTCGCTGGTCGCGCCGACCTCGGCCGGCTGCGCCGGGGCGGGGCGCTCGCGGCTCAGGCTCGGCCTCGCCTCGTCCATGGCGCGATCGAGCTCCGCGATGAACTCCTGCGCGCTCCGCGGCCGCTCCTCGGGCCGCTTGGCCAGGGCGCGCTGCAGGAGCTCGGAGAGCGACGGCGGGATCCCGGCGTCCGGCGCCGCCTCGAGCGCCGGCGCCGGCGACGACTTGATGTGCCTCGCCATCACGACGACCGCGTCGTCGTCGATGAACGGCGGCCGCCCGACGAGCATCTGATAGAGCAGCACGCCGAGCGAGTAGAGGTCGCTCCGCGCGTCGAGGGGCTTGCCTTGCGCCTGTTCCGGAGACATGTAGCGCGGCGTTCCGAACACCGTACCCGCCTGGGTCTCGAGGGCGTCGACCGGCCGCTCGGCTCCGGTCATCACCTTCGCGATGCCGAAGTCGAGCACCTTGCAGATCTCCTCGTGCTCGCCCGCGGGGGGCCTCGCCAGGAACAGGTTGTCCGGCTTGAGGTCCCGGTGGATGATCCCCTTGTCGTGCGCCTCGGCCAGCGACAGGAGCGCGTGCCGGGCGAAGCGGGCGGCGTCGCCGACGCGCAGGCGCCGGAGCCGCTTGAGCCGCTGTCCGAGCGATTCGCCCTCCAGCAGCTCCATCGCGAGGTAGAGCGAGCCGTTGCTCCACATCGGCCCCTCGCCGGGCGAGCCCTGCTCCGCGGAGCGGCCGCGGCCGAAGGCGGCGTCCGTCGCGTCGTCCACGATCTCGCCGAAATCGAAGACGGTCACCGTGTGCGGCGACCGGAGGAGGCTCATCGCGCGCGCCTCGCGCGTGAAGCGGGCCTTGGCCTGCGCGTCGAAGGCCCGGTCCGAGCGGAGGATCTTGATGGCCACGTCGCGGCCCATCGCCTCCTGGCGCGCCCGGTACACCGTGCCCATCGACCCGGCGCCGAGCTTGCCCACGACCACGAACCGATCCGCGATCGTGATCCCCAGGAACGGATCCCCCTCGGCCTCGGCGAGCGCCTCGCGGCTCACGAGGGCCAGCCCGTCGTGGGGGCAGCGCGGCAGCCTGGCGGACGGACCGGTCTGGGAGGCGCGATCGCCGGCGGGGGGCGGGAGCAGGCTGGACGAGCTCCTCGCGTCCAGAGCGACCGGCGCGAGGTGGTGGCACCGCGGGCAAATCAAGGCCGTCCGGCTGGGCTCGCCGGGCGATCCGGGTGCGCTGGAGGGGAGCTGGCCGTCAGCTGTAGGAGCTACCACCGCGATGGGGGTGATCGTCCGTCACTTGGGCCCACATCGCAAGGCCCACGACGGACCCGCAGCAGGAGGGCGACAGCCGAACAGCGAGACATCGCCGCAGGACGCCTCGCTGCAACAGACGTCGCTACAGAATCGCTGCGTTTGTTCAGGATGCCTGACGCACATGCCGCTCCGGCACTCCTCGTTCGTGTCGCACGCGACGCCGACGGCGGCGATGCTGTCCTCGCGCAGCAGCGCCGCGCACGCGCGGACGGTCGAGCCGTCGCCGGTCACGACCTCGGCGCAGCCCACGTTATGCATCGCGTCGTCGGGCGCGGCCGGGCACATGTCCGAGGAGCAGCACGGGATCGTGCAGCGGGGGGCCCCGTCGACATCGGCGCAGAGGCCGGAGGAGCAGTCCGCGTCCCCCATGCACGGCTCGAGGTAGCCGCCACGGCCGGGGCCGACGCGCTGGCACGCCCAGGCCGAACCGGCCGCGACGAGGTTCGTCGTGAGCCGGCACGCCGCCCCGTTCGTCGCGCAGTTGGTGTCCGAGCAGCAGGTGTCGACGCAGACGCCCTCGTCACAGATGCCCGAGCGGCACTCGCCGGGCGAGGCGCAGGCCGCGCCCGAGAGGCGCGCCCCCACCTCGGGCCGGTCGACGTCCCGGCCGATGCGACAGACGCCGCTCCCGCCGCCGTCGGGGATCCAGCAGACCGCGTCCCGGACGGGATCGCAATCGCTCGAGCTGCAGCACGCGCGCGCGCAGACGCTCGGCCCCTTGCCGCCGAACCGCCTGGGATCGAGGCAGAAATCGTGCGTTCCGCAGCCGTCGTGGTCGTCGCAAGGGGCGCCCAGCGCGCGCTCGATCTGCGTGTCGACGCAGACGCCGTCGCTGCAAAGGGCGCCCTCGGGGCACGCCGGGGGTCCGATCGCGCCCTCCTCCGAGCAGAGCACCGTGCCCAGCTTGCCGTCGACGAGGACCTCGCACCCGACGCCGAGCAACGCGAGCGCCGGGAGCCCGCGGACGAGCCTCCGCCCCGCGGCGCCGAGGCCCATCAGAACTGCACCTCCAGCCGGGCTCCAGCGGCGCCGAGCGACACGCTGACGCGCGCCGCCTCCTCCCCTGCGCGGGCGGCGAGCGAGGGCGGGGCGCCGTCGCGGCCCGGGCTCGCGGCGCCCGCGAGGGCGGCCGAGAGCGGGCGTGAGGCGCGCGGGCTCGCCGCGGGGGCCCGCGGCGACAGGTACAGATAGAGCGCCGCCGCGCCGGAGAGCCCGGCGACCAGCAGGGCGACGTCCGCGGCGACGGCGCACTGGTGGGCGGCGCTCGCGTCGGCCTGCAGATCGGCGACCGAGACGCCGCCGCCGGTGCGCTCGCCGGAGCCGGGATCCCGCGCCACGGCGAGGGCGGCGAACACGCCGCCGACCACGAGGGACCCCGCAGCGATGCCCCCGCTGACGTAGAGCCAGGCCCCGTACGGCCTCACGCCGTTCGGCGCCCCGGAACGGCGCGGCAGGCGCGGCAGATACGGCAGCGCCGTCGGGGCCTGCGCGGGCGGGGAGGGCGAAGGCGGCGGCGGCTTCGCGCTGGAGAGCTCCCGCTTCGCGCCCTGCAGCCGCTTGAGGACCGCCGCGACCTCCTCACGCTCCTTCGGGAGCGCCTCCATCTCGAGATAGCGACGGTAGTAGTGCTCGGCCTGCTCGATCTCGCCCAGCCGCTCGTGGATGACCGCCAGGTTGTAGATGAGCTCTTTGCCCTCGGGATCGAGCGCCACCGCGGCCTTCAGCTTCGCGATGGCCGCGCGGTACTCGCCGTGCTGGTAGAGGCCCTGCGCCTCGTCGTGCAGCGCGGTCGCTTGCTCGATGCGGCTCCGCTTCTCCGCCGACTCCTGCGACGGCGGCGTCGCGGGGCGGGCCGGCGCGCCGGCCTGCGGCGCGCTGCCCTGCGGCGCGCTGCCCTGCGGCAGCGGCGCGGCGCCGGGCGGCGCGGGCGCGCCGAGCGGCGCCGGCGAGGGCATCTGCGCGGCCGCCGCCGGCGGCGCTCCGAGCGAGGCCGCCGCGAGCGCGCAGGCGAGGCGTACGACGATGCGCCCGGCCTCGGGACCGATCGAGAGCGGCGGGCGCGCGGCGCGATTCGTCACGGCCGCCCACCATAGCGTAACTTCCGCGCGCGGAGCGGCCTCTTGCGTGGCGCGCGCCACGCAAGAGGCCGCGGCCTGCGCCGCGCGATCGGCCTGCGCCGCGCGATCAGCCTGCGCCGCGCGATCGGCCTGCGCCGCGCGATCCGCTCCCATCGTCGGCGCGCGGCTCCGGTCATGGGGCGCGCTCGTTCCCCGGAGGCCGCCGCCGCGCCGATCACCGGAGCTTGCAGCTGTGCGCGCCGGCGAGGACGAACGCCCGCTCGCACCTGACATCCACGGTGCGCTTCGGCGTCGTGAACTCGAATGTCTGGCCGAACGGCGTCCGCTCCAGCCGGGTCATCTGCGCCCTGCACCCCTCGCCGGCGCGGCGCGGCTCCGACGCGCCCGAGCCGCCGTCCTCGCCGCACGCGACGAGCGCCGCCATCCGCTCGACCTCGGCGTTGTCGGAGAAGACGTTGTAGGCCGCCGAGACGCTGAACGCGACGCAGACGGCGAAGAGGGCGAGCTGGACGAAGCGCTTCACGCGCCGAGCTTACCCCGTCCGGGGCGCGGGGGGCTGGCCGCCGCGCGCGACGCGGTCAGAGCCGCATGCCCGAGCCGGGCAGCGGGTGCCACGGCTGGCGGCGGGTCGTGTACTGCCCCCGCACGAACGCCCCGAGCACCGGCGCGATGTTGCGCGCGATGTCGTCGTCCCACTCGCCGCCGTTGATCCCGTCCTGCGGGGTGAGATCCGGCGAGAGCAGGAAGAAGCCGGGGTAGAGCCGCCGCGGCATCTTGATCTGATCGAGGTCCTCCTTGAAGACGTCGATGTCCACGCGCACGAGCCGCACGCTCCGGAGCGCGGTCTGCATCAGCGGATCGCCGAGCGCGCGGTCGACGCCGCGGCACGGCTCGCACGGATCGCTCGTCGTCATGACGAGGACCTTCTCGCCTTTCGCGTGCGCCTCCGCGCGCTGCTTGGCGAGCTCCTCGCTGAGGGTGGAGACGTCGACGCCGATATCGACGATCGAGAGCCCGCCGATGCGCCGGTGCGTCGTGTGCTGAGGGACGCTGCCGCCGGGCTGCGCCGCCGGAGGAGGCACGTCCGGCAGCGGCGCCGCCGGGGACGCGGTGCTCGCCGGCTCCGGCGAGGCCTCCCCCTCGCCGAGGGCGGCGGTGGTCTCGCCGCCGCTGTGCGTCGTCCACATCCACACGCCGAAGCCGATCGCCGAGCTCCAGCAGAGCGTGAGGAGGACGCCGAGCGAGAGCCCGACGCTGGCGAGCCCGTGGCCCCTGCGCGCCTCGGGGGCCCGCTCGATCTCGCGGCGGGCCGCCCAGCCGAAGGCGATCGCGGCGACGGCCCCGAGCGGCCCGAAGAGCGCCGCGACGACCGAGCTCACGGCCAGCGTCGAGAGCGGCGGTCGCCCCGGCGGGGGCGGCCGGGTGAGGTAGGGATCGTGGATGACCGGCAGCGGCGTCGAGGCGCCGCTCGGCAACGGCGCTCGGGGCGCGGCCGCGACGCGCGCCGCCTCGTCGCCGGAGGGTGCGCCGACGGGCAGCTCGCCCCCGCGGGGCAGGACGCCCGCCCGAATCTCCTGGGGCGCCGTCAGAGGCTCGTTCGCATCGCGGTTCGGCGGTGGCTGACTCGGGCCGAATGCGTGGCTCACGTCTCTTATCTTAGCGCCAGAGTCGGCGCCACGCTCGCCGTACGCACCCTCACGGCGCGCCGGGGCTCAAGGGACGCAGGCGCGCTCGAGCACCCTTAAGACTGCGCGCTTCGTGCTCACACCGGGGCTCATCGCCTCCGTCCATGCGACGCCCACGCGCTCGCCGGCGAGGGTCAGGCTGGGAGGATCCTTGACGGGAATCGCCCCATCCGACACCCGGATCCCCCGGGCGGAAGGCGCTCCGTCGGCGCCCAGCTTCACGAGCAGGAGCTGCCCGTCGGCCTTGCCATCGTGGCCGACCCACGCCACGAACGCCCCGTCGCCGCTCGGCGCGAGCGCGCGCCATTTGCCCTTGCCGAGCACCCAGGGCGCCCCGCGCGGCCGCGCCTCGGCGTCCAGCGCTCGGGCGAGCAAGGTGGGCCCTTCGTTCCACGCCACGAGCGCCCCGCTGCTGGTGGCCACGAGCCCGAGCCGCCGCTCCTTGTCCGGCGTTTCCTGAGTCGCGGCGGCCGAGCGGTCGCCGCCTTCAGGCTTGGCCACGATGTGGGCATTCCCTTCCCGGCCGGCCGCGTCGAACCGCGAGGCCCGGACGCTCCCGTCGTCCTCTTCGTGCCACACGACGAGGTAGCCGCCGGACGCGTCCGCAGCGACCGCCGGCCAGCGCGGCTTCTTGGTGTGGCGCGTGACCCCGACCGCTTTGAGCTGCGGCTGCGCAGGGTCCACCGGCGCGAACTGGAAGACGCCCAGCTGGTTGCGCTCCGCCCCGAAGGGGGCCGCAGCCACCAGGGAGCCGCCCGGAGCCGGCGCGATGGCGACGTTCTCGCTGACCTCCCTCCCGATCGCGCCGACGCGCAGGATCTCCGTCGGCGGGTTCGTCTCCCAGCGCGGCCGGGCGTAGGCGAGCCCCTCGGCGTCGAACCACGTGACCGCCCAGGCCTCCCCCGAAGAGAAGATCCGGAGCCCTGCCTCGCGGGTGTTCGAGATCGCCCGCGCCCGGGCGATCTGCCGAGCGTCGTTGTCGAAGCCGGCGAACGCGATCTGCGCGTCACCGCCCTTGAGGTCCACGAGCCACACGGCGCCGAACGAGCCGTCGGCCCGGCCGGCCACCCCCATCCCCTCGCGCAGGATGTAGGTCGCGACGTCGCCCGACTTGACCTTGCACCCGGTGAGGGTCCCGAAGGGGACGAACTCCTGCACGCCGGACCCGCGCGGGGGCTCGACCTCGACCGTCGCCGTGGCCACGGCCGGCTCGGTCGAGGCGCTCAGGGCGGGCCCAGCAGCGGGCTTGACGTCGCTCGATCCGGACGCTGCGGCCGCAGCGCCCCCGGGCCGGGATGCGCTGCGATCGCAGGAGATGCCGCAAAAGGCAAATAAGGAGAGGGCCACTATAGTGGCTAGACAAGGATAAGAAGAGCGCCTGGTGCGAAGCAGAGGACTTGAACCTCCACGGGAGTTACCCCACTGGAACCTGAATCCAGCGCGTCTGCCAATTCCGCCAGCTTCGCGAGCGGGACGGCATCACTACCTCACCCCCTCGCGGTTCGTCAAGCCCCACATCACGCCCAGAGCGTTTTTCTTCCGGCGCGTGTCGCCCGCCGCTCCACCAACGAGCAGCCCAGCCGCCCTTCGCCACCTCGGCCGCGCGGGCGCCCCGCAGCTGCGCCCTCGGCCGCGCGGGCTCCCTCCTGCCGACCCGCAGCGGCGTCCTCGGCCGCGGTGGTCTCCTCTCGATCGCCCCGCCGCGCCCCGCCGCACCCCGCCCCGGTCTCCCCGGCTGCGCCGGCCCCCCTCGCCGACCCCGCAGCGGTGCACGGCGAGAGGCGCATGTGCTAGGGGAGCGCGCTCCCATGGCGGCCATCGGCTCACCTCCCCCTCTCCTCCTCTTCGTCGGCGTGCGCGCCGTCGACCCGGCCCATCAGCTCGACGACGTTGTCGACGTCGTCGTGGAAGACGGCGTCATCACCCGCGTGGGGCGCGGCGCAGCGACCGACGATCTGCGCCGCGCCGGCCAGGCCGAGGTCGTCTCCGGCGAGGGGCTCCTGCTCCTCCCCGCCTTCGTCGATCTCCACGCCCACCTCCGCGAGCCCGGGCAGGAATACAAGGAAGACATCGCCTCCGGGCTGGCCGCCGCGGCCGCCGGCGGCTTCGCGCACGTGTGCGCGATGCCCAACACGCGGCCCGTCAACGACACCCGCTCCATCACCGAGGCCATGGTCGCCCGCGCCCGCGCGCTCTCGGGGCCCGCGCTCCACCCCATCGGCGCGATCACGATCGGCCAGAAGGGCGCCGAGCTCACCGAGATGGCCGACCTCAAGGAGGCCGGCGCCGTGGCGGTCTCCGACGACGGGCGCTGCGTCACGTCGAGCGCGGTCATGCGCCGCGCCCTCGAGTACGCGAAGACCTTCGATATGCCGGTCATCCAGCACGCCGAGGACCACGCCCTCACCGAGGGGGCGCAGATGCACGAGGGGGCGATCTCGACGCGCCTCGGCCTCCGGGGCTGGCCCCGCGTGGCGGAGGACATCATCGTCGCGCGCGACGTGCTGCTCGCCGAGGCCACCGGGGCCCGCTACCACGTGGCGCACATCTCGTCGCTCGGCGCGGTCCGCATCCTCCGCGAGGCGAAGGCCCGCGGCATCGCCGTGACCGCCGAGGTGACGCCGCACCACCTCACGCTCACCGACGCCGCCGTGCTCGGCTACGACACCGCGTGCAAGGTCAACCCGCCCCTGCGCGAGCAGGCGGACGTCGACGCGCTCCGCGAGGCGCTCGCGGACGGCACCATCGACGCGGTCGCGACCGATCACGCGCCCCACTCGACGCTCGAGAAGGACTGCGAGTTCGCCGAGGCGTCGCCCGGCCTCATCGGCCTCGAGCTCGTCGTCCCGGTCCTGCTCGACCTCGTGCGCCAGGGCGCCCTCCCCCTCGGGCGGCTCGTCGACGCGCTCACCCGCGCCCCCGCCCGCATCGCGCGGCTCGAGGCGCCCGCGATCAAGGCCGGCGCCCGCGCCGAGCTCTGCCTCGTGGACCCGAACCTGAGCTTCGTCCTCGACCCGGCGCGCCTGCGCTCGAAGAGCAAGAACACGCCGCTGCTCGGCAAGCAGCTCACCGGCCGCGTCAAGATGACGCTCGCCGCCGGCCGGGTCGTCTTCGTCGACGGCGACGGCGAGGGAGCAGCAAGATGAGCTCGCGCAAGGTCCACTTCGTCAGCCTCGGGTGCCCCAAGAACCGCGTCGACTCCGAGGTGATGCTCGGCGTCGCCCGCGCGGCCGGCTACGCGCACGTCGACGACGCCGCCGAGGCCGAGGTGATCGTCGTCAACACCTGCGGCTTCATCGGCGAGGCGAAGAAGGAGTCGATCGACGCCATCTTCGAGATGGCGCAGCACAAGGAGCACGGCAGCTGCAAGCGGCTCGTGGTCGCCGGCTGCCTCTCGCAGCGCCACCCCGAGGAGCTCGCCCGCGAGATGCCCGAGGTCGATCACTTCCTCGGCTCGAGCGACATGCTCAAGCTCGGCCAGGTGCTCGCGGGCGACGCGGAGCGGATGCTCGTCGGCAACCCCGCCGAGTGGCTCATCCGCGCCGGCGATCCGCGCACCCTCTCGACCCCCGGCGGCAGCGCCTACGTCAAGATCGCCGAGGGCTGCAACCGCACCTGCTCGTTCTGCGTGATCCCCGACCTGCGCGGCGCGCAGCGCTCGCGGCCCATCCCGGACGTGGTGCGCGAGGTCGAGCAGCTCGCGGCGGCGGGCGTCCGCGAGATCAACCTCATCTCGCAGGACACGATCGCCTACGGCCGCGACGCCGCGGGCCGCGCGCAGGGCGGCGAGCGCGCGACGCTCGCGGAGCTCGTCCAGAAGGTCGCCGACGTGCCCGGCGTGCGCTGGGTGCGGCTCTTCTACCTCTACCCCGAGACGATGACCGACGATCTCATCGAGCTGCTCGCCGGCCACCCGCGCGTCGTGCCCTACGTCGACATGCCGCTCCAGCACGCCGCGGACGCGATGCTGCGCAGGATGCGGCGCGGCCACGGTGGCGACCGGCTCCGGCGGGTCGTCTCCACGCTGCGCGAGCGCGTGCCCGACCTCACGTTCCGCACCGCGTTCATCGTCGGCCACCCCGGCGAGACCGACGCCGAGTTCGAGGAGCTCTGCGATTTCGTGCGCTGGGCCGAGTTCGAGCGGGTCGGGGTGTTCCGCTACTCCGACGAGGAGGCGAGCCGCAGCTACGCGCTCGAGGGCAAGGTCCCCGCGCGCACGGCCGCGAGCCGCTACCGCCGCCTCATGACGCTGCAGCGCCGCATCGCGCACAAGAAGAGCGCCGCGATGATCGGGCGCGAGCTCGAGGTGCTCGTCGAGGGGACGAGCGACGAGCACGAGTACGTGCTCATGGGCCGCCACGCCGGTCAGGCGCCCGACATCGACGGGCAGGTCTACCTGTCCGGCGGCGAGGTCCGCCCCGGCGAGATGTGCCGCGTCCGGATCACCCAGGCGAGCGACTACGACCTCGTGGGCGAGCTGCTCGACGAGGACGAGGGCCAGCGCGGCGCCGCGCTCCCCGTGCCCCCGGAGCTCGGCGCGGTGGCGGCGAAGCGGCGCGTCGCCCTGCGCGTGCTGCAAACCGACGGACGCGAGCGCCAACAGAATTGACGGCCCCGCCGGCGGCGCGTCGCGCGACGGCTGAAAATCGCGCGGCGCCGCGGCGCTCACGGGCGCCCTGGGCGCGGCACGCGGTGTGCTATGAAGCCGTCCCGTGCCGATGCTCCGCCGCGCGCTTCACCTTGCTTTCGCCCTGGCGATCTCGCTGCTCGCCGGTGCGGCCTGCCTGAGCCCGACGCTGCCCCTCCCCCCGCCCGAGCCGGCCGACACGATGCGGCCGTCCGCGGACCGCGAGGGGGTGTGGCAGATCTCGGGCAACTGCGCCCCCGGGGCGCGCGTCAGCGTGTTCAACGAGCGGACGCAGCGGGGCGTGATCGAGGACGACACCGACAAGAACGGCCGGTACCACCTCGAGATCGAGGCGGAGCTCTGCGACGTCCTGCTCGTGTGGCAGGAGCTGGAGGGCAACGGAGGCGAGGAGAGCGCGGCGCAGTCGTTCGTCGTCGAGGAGCGCACCCCGCTCGGCGTCGTCAACGACGCCTGCCCCTGAAGGCCGACGGGCGCGCGACGGCGCGCGTCAACGCAGCGCGCCGCGCCCGATGGCCGCCGTCGACGCGCGCGCGGAGCGTCGTGTAGTGTGGTGGCGTGATGGCGTCGATCTCGCCGAGCATCCCGCCGACCGCCACCCGGGTGCTGGTCGTCGATGACGAGCCGGGCCTCCGTCAGGTGCTCAACATCGCCTTCCGCCGCCAGGGCTACGAGGTCGCGCTCGCGCCCGGCGCCGGCGCCGCGCTCGAGGCGATCCGCCAGAACCCGCAGCCGTTCCCGCTGATCCTGACCGACCTCGTGATGCCCGACGGCTCGGGGATCGAGGTGCTCGCGGCCGCGAAGGCGCGGAGCAGCGCGACCGAGGTGATCGTGATGACCGCGCACTCCACCGTGGAGAGCGCGCTCGACGCGATGCGCCGCGGCGCGTACGACTTCGTGACCAAGCCGTTCTCGCCCGCGGAGCTCATCGCGCTCGCCGCGAAGGCGCTCGAGAAGAGCTCGATCGTCGCCGAGAACCAGCGGCTGCGCGCGCAGCTCGAGCGGCTCGACCTGCCGTCGCGCGAGCCGCTCGGCACGAGCCCCGCGATGCAGCGGATCTCCGAGCTCATCGGCAAGATCGCGCCGACGCGCACGACCGTGCTGATCACGGGCGAGAGCGGGACCGGCAAGGAGCGCGTGGCCCGCGCGATCCACGAGCAGAGCGACCGCGCCGCGAAGCCGTTCCTGGTCGTCAACTGCGGAGCGCTGCCGGAGGCGCTCATGGAGAGCGAGCTGTTCGGCCACGAGAAGGGCTCGTTCACGGGCGCCGGCGCGCGCGCGCTCGGGCTGTTCCGGGAGGCGGACGGCGGGACGCTGCTCCTCGACGAGGTCGGGGAGCTGCCGGCCTCGCTGCAGGTGAAGCTCCTCCGCGTGCTCCAGGAGCGGAAGGTGCGCCCGGTCGGCGCCGCCGCGGAGATCGCGGTGGACGTCCGGGTCCTCGCCGCGACCAACCGGGATGTGGAGGTCGAGGTGCGCGAGGGGCGGTTCCGGCAGGACCTCTATTACCGGCTCAACGTCATCCGCATCGAGCTGCCGCCCCTGCGCGAGCGCCCCGGGGACGTCTCGCGGCTCGCCGAGCGCTTCCTGCGCCGCTTCGCCGCCGAGCTCGGCAAGGACGTCCGCGGCCTCACGACGGACGCGATGCGCGCGCTCGACGCCTACGGCTTCCCGGGCAACGTGCGCGAGCTCGAGAACATGATGGAGCGCGCTGTGGCGCTCGCCGGAGGGCCCTCGATCGGCCTCGGCGACCTCCCGAGCGCCGTCGCCGGCCTCAGCGCGAGCCCGGCCCCGCTGCTCGCGCAGCTGCCGCCCGGCGGGTGCATGCTCGACGAGGTGCTCGGGGAGGTCGAGCGCCGGCTCATCCTCCAGGCGCTCGAGCGCACCGGCGGCGTCCGCAAGGCCGCCGCGAAGCTGCTCGGCGTGTCGTTCCGGTCGCTGCGCTACCGGCTCGCCAAGCACGCGCTCGCCACCGACGCGGACGGCGACGACGACCTGGAAGGGGGATCCCGACGAGAATCGTCACCGCCCGGCGCCCCGCAGTGACGGTTTTCGTCACCGCGGGAAACGAACACAACCACACACACCTCGCGCAGCTCGCCCTCTCTCTCAAGGAAAACCGAGGAAACGCATGAGCTTCTCGCGGAAGTCGAAGACGGCGCAGGGCCGCGCCCCCCTTGGCACGTCGCCTGCTGGAACGTCCGTGCGCATGCGGAGCACGCGGCGACAGCGAAGCGCGGCGAGGCGAGCGTTCACGCTCGTCGAGCTCCTCGTCGTCGTTGCGATGGTGGGTATTCTCGCGGCGCTCGCCCTCGTCGGGTATCGCAAGTACATGAACGCGGCGGGCGTCGCCGAGCCGAAGGCGGTCATTCAGGGGATCCGGGGCGCGCAGGAGTCCTACAAGGCCGAGATGCTCGTGTACCTGGATGTCTCGACCTCGCTCAACACCTGGTACCCTGATGGGCCGCTCACCAATCAGAAGCGCGCGTGGGGCGGCGACACCCCCAACGGCGACAGGTGGCGGATGCTCAACGTGACGACCGACGGCGCGGTCCGCTTCGGGTATGCGACGAAGGCGGGCACCGAGCCCAACTTCACCGTGACCCCCAACTCGGGCTTCTCATTCAGCGGGTTGCCCGGGCCTCCGCTGAGCGATCCGCAGTTTTTGCCGAACGGCCCCTGGTACGTCATCCAGGCGGCCGGCGATCGCGACGTGGATGGGACGCTCGCCTTGCTCCTGACGACATCGACGATGTCCGGGATCTACTGGGAGAACGACACGGAGTAGAGGATGGTTTGCCACGGCGCGGCGCCGAGAGCGCCTGTCCGTGGGAGAGGTTTTCGCGCTGCGGGCTGGCCGGGCCCCGCACCAGGCATCGTCACGGTCCGTCTCGGCCAGGAATCCAATTAAAGAAAGCATCACGGAGGATCGACACTCATGCGTGCACTGAAGCGATACGACAGAAGAGGCTTCACCCTCGTCGAGCTCATGATCGTCGTCGCCATCATCGGCGTCCTCGCCGCGCTGGCGATCTTCGGGGTCCGCCGGTACCTCGCGAGCGCGAAGAGCTCGGAGGCCAAGAACACCGTGGGCGCGATCTCCCGCGGCGCGGTCGCCGCCTTCGAGCGCGAGACGGCGCCTTCCGCGATCCTTGGGGCCGGCGCTACGTCGGCTGCCGCGACCAACAGCCTGTGCGCGAGCGCCGACCCGGTGCCCGATGCCGTTCCGTCCGGAGGCAAGTACCAGCCGAACACGGCCGCAGGGCAGGACTTCGAGCTCGGCAGCGAGACCGTGGGCTGGCCGTGCCTGAGGTTCGCGATGACCCAGCCGATCTATTTCCAGTACCACTATTACGCCGGTGCACGTGTTCCCAACCAGGACACTCCTCCTGCGGTCACTGGGACGTATTTCGAGGCGGGCGCCGTCGGAAACCTCGACGGGGACACCCCGCCCGTTTACAGCGTGTTCACGCGCTTGGGCCAGGTGGACGCCAACGGGCAGCTCGTCGTGGCCACGCAGGTCCACGTCGAGAGAGAGTACGAATGACCTGATTTCTGGCTGCCTGGCTCACGGATGAGCCGGGCAGCCAGGGCCGAACGAAGCCACCGGTCATGAGGGTGTACCATGCGATACACGGATGCGTCTCGTGTGCGCGGATTCACGCTCGTCGAGCTCATGATCGTGGTGGCCATCCTCGGCGTGCTCGCCGCCCTGGCGATCACCGGGGTGCGCAATTACCTCACCGCGGCGAGGACGGCTGAAGCGAAGCAGATCGTCGGCGCCATCACCCGCAGCGCCATCAACCAGTTCGAGCGCGAGCGCGACGCCTCGCAGGTGCTCCCCGCGGCGGGATTCTCCACGGCGAGCCCCCACACCCTCTGCGCCTCGGCTGCGCCGGTCCCCCTCGATTTCACCTACGTCCAGGGGACGAAGTACCAGCCGAGCGCGGCGCCCGGCGTCGACTTCATGTCGGGCTCGACGACCGAGGGCTGGCAGTGCCTCGGCTTCACCGTCGAGCAACCCATCTACTTCCAGTACTCGTACCAGGTCGGCAGCGGCTACCTCAGCGAGGGCCTGACGGGCGCGCCCCTCCCCAGCAGCGCGGAGGCGTTCGAGGCGGGAGCGCGCGCGGACCTGGACGGCGACGGCCGGCCGTGCACGCTGGTCCGCATCGGCGAGGTGCGCGACGGCGAGATCGTGACCAGCACCGCGATCTTCACGGAAAACGACCCGGACTGACGCGGGCCAGGGCCGTCGGTGGCGCTTGTTGGATCGTGGAGGGGTGAGGTAGAGAGGAGCCCATGACCTGGCGCTCCTGGAGCGCGCTGGAGCTCAGCGCGGCCTTCGCGGTCGGCGGCAGCGTCCTCGCCGTCGCCGTCCCCGCGTTCTTCCGAAACCTCAGCGCATCCAAGCTGAGCGAGCCGATCGAGGGGCTCGACCGGCTGGTGACCAGCGCGGTCGCCTACGCCGAGTCGCGGCCGCAGGAGATCAGCTTCCCCCCGTCCGCCCCGCTGACCCCGGCGCAGGTGCCGCGCGGCGTGCGCGCGGTCGATCCGCCGGAGTCGTGGGAGCACCTCACGTGGCGGTCGCTCGACTTCCGCGTCGAGGGGCCGCACGCGTTCGCCTTCCAGTTCACGAGCGAGCTCGACGCGTCGAAGGCCATGCGCTTCATCGCGACCGCGCACGGCGACCTCGACGGCGACGGCGCGCTCTCCACGTTCGAGGTGCGCGGCGAGCGGATCCCCGGGGAATCGGCCCGCGTGCTCCCGGGCATGTTCGTGGACCGCGAGGTGGAATGATGGGGGCTCGTCCGGCGCCCGGGTCCGCGGACGGCTCGCCACCCCGCCCGCTCCTCTCCCGCGTCGCGCGCGCGCGCGACGCGCTCGTCACGGCCGCGCTCTCGGCCGTCGCCGCCGTCGCGATCGGGAGCGTGCGCGCGCCGGCCGCGGCGCTGGAGAAGCGCGTCGCCGAGACCTCCGACGTGTACGTCCTGCCGCCGCCGGACGAGGTGGTCACCCTCTCGCTCGGCTACCGCTCGGCGCTGGCCGATCTGCTGTGGTCGCACGTGCTCGTCTCGCAGGGGCTGCACACCATGGAGCGCCGCAGGTTCGAGAACCTGACCCTGCTGCTCGACGCCATCAACGCGCTCGACCCGACCTTTCGCGAGCCGTACCTGTTCGCCGACGCGCTCATCACGTTCCAGACGACAACGACCCCGCACGAGGAGGTCGTCAAGGCGCGCGAGATCATGGAGCGCGGGGTCCAGAGCCGCCCCCTGGACGGCGAGCTCTGGCTCGCGCTCGGCCAGTTCGTCGCCTTCATCGCGCCGGCCTCGTACCTGACCGATCCCGCGGAGAAGGCGCAGTGGCGCCTCGACGGGGCCCGGATGCTCGCGCGCGCCGCGGAGCTCGGCGGCGGCGACGCGAACATCAGCTGGCAGGCGCTCGGCGGCGCGGGCATCCTCGGGCGCGCCGGCGAGCGCGAGGCAGAGATCCGGTTCCTCCAGCGCACCCTCGCCGTCACGGACGACGAGGAGCTGAAGCGGAAGATCCGCGGGCAGCTCGACGTGCTCCTCGGAGAGCAGGCCGCGGAGGCCTACCGCCGGCGCCTCGACGGCTTCAGCGAGATCTGGCGGCGCGATCTGCCGTTCGTCAGCAAGACGGCGATCCTCGTGCTGGGCCCCCCGCGCGACCCGGCATACTGCGCGGGCGGCGCGCACGCCGAGGAGCCGCGGTGCGCGACGACGTGGCGCGCGTGGGCCGAGCGGGTCGAGGGCGAGCGGTGAGGCTCCTCGACGCCGCCGGGGTGCGGGCGTCGCCCCCGCGACAGCGCCGTTCGGGACGGGCCGTGTCAGGGAGGGTTCACGCGGGGAATCGCGAGGCGTCGTCGGCCTCGCCCGACGCCGCGAGGTAGCTCCTCGGCGGTCCGAGCAGCTCCGCCCGTGCGCCGGGCGCCGCGGGCCACCGCGGCGCGTCAGTCGAACCTGACGGCCGCGGTCTTGGTCTCGCCGGCCTTCACCGAGACGGTGACCGACTTCTTCCCGAGCTCCGAGTGGATGAAGGTCACCGTGTGCGACCCCGCGGGGACGCTGACGCCGACCTTGGGCGTGCTCCCCAGCGGCCGCCCGTCGAGGACCACCTTCGAGACCGGGATCGAGTTGATATTCAGGGTCGCATTGCCGGCGGCAGCCGCGGGCGCGGGCGCAGCCGCCGGCGCCTCCGCCTTCGGCGCCGCGGCGGGCGCCTCCGACCTCGGCGCAGGGGCGGCCGGCGCAGGCTCCGGCTCCGACGCGGGCGCGGGCGCGGCGGCGACCGGGGCGGCGGCGGCCGGCTCGGGCTTGCTCGCCTCCTCCAGCGCGATCCGGATCGTCTTCTCGGCCAGCCCGTCCTCGAACGAGATCGCCTGGGAGAAGTCCGTATACCCCCTCTTCGTCGCGACGATCTTCCAGCGCTCCGACGGATTGACATCCACCTTGACGGGCGGCTTCTTCCAGGCCGAATCCGGCAGCTTCTTCTCCGTCCCCTTGGAGCTCACCAGCTTGACCGAGGCGCCCGACGTCGCGAGATCGAGCGTGACCTGCCCCTTCAGCACCTTGAGCGCGACGGTGCCGAGGTCCTTCGTCTGGCCCTGACCGACCTCCACCGTCTGCTCCACGGGCTCGTAGCGCTCGCCGCCGTCGAAACGGATCTTGTGCTCCCCCGGAGATACGCTGACCTCCAGCGGCAGCGTGCCTTTCTCCACACCGTCGATGAAGACCTTCACGCCGGGCTGCGCGCCCGACGCCTTCACGCCGGTCGCCGTCGACGCGTTGGTCGAGGTATGCGCCGCCGCGCCGTCGAGCGTGATCACGACGACCTTCTCCTTGCCGCCCTCGACGACCTCGACGGCATCGCGCGGCGGGAAGTCGGGGGCGAGGATCTTGACCACCTTGGAGCCGGGATCGAGCTCGCGCACGACGCAAGGCACGGTGTCGCAGCGCTTCTGGCCGTCGATGAAGATCTCGGCCCTCGCGACCGAGGTGCCGCCCGGGGCCTTCAGGTCGATGGTGAGCGCGCCCTTCTTCGGCACGAGCATGACCACGGCCAGGATGAGCACGGCGACCAGCGCGAGCCCGCCGAGGAGCACGCCCGCCTTGCCGGCGCCCTGCTGCGTCGCAGGGCGCGGGCGGATCGCCGTCGGCTCGTCGTTGCGCGACAGCGAGCGGTGGCCGATCTCCGGCGGCATCGCCGGCGCCGGCGGGGCGCTCGGGATCGGCGGCGGCGTCGGGATCGGGGTGCGCGTCCTCGCGGCCGGCGCCGCGCCGCCGGAGCTCGCGAGCAGCGCCGCGGCCGCCTTCGGGAGCGCCGGCGAGCTCACCGTCGGCAGCGGTGTCGTCCGCCCGGGCATGCTGTCGCTGCCCGGCCGGTCGTAAACGTGGGTCGACTCCTCGTCGTCGTCCCAGTCCATGTCGACCGCGGTGCCCTTGCCCGACTGAGGCTTCCCCTCGTCGGCCGCCTTCTGCGGCGGCTTTACCGACGGCACGCGCACCGGCGGCGGGACCACCGGGGGCAGCGCGCTGGTCGGCGCCGGCGGCACCGGGCTCTTCGACGGCAGGGCCGGGGCGGTGACCGGGGGCAGCGCCGATTGCCGCGAGGGAGGCGGCACCACGGGCGGCAGAGAGCCCGGCTTGACCGAAGGGGGCATCGGCGGCGGCAGCGAGCCGGGGCTCGTCCCCTTCGCCGACACCGGCGGCGGCAGCGAGCCGGGGCTCGTCCCCTTCGCCGACACCGGCGGCGGCAGCGAGGCCGGCTTGACCGAGGGGGGCATCGGCGGCGGCAGCGAGCCGGGGCTCGTCCCCTTCACCGGCACCGGCGGCGGCAGCGAGCCGGGACTCGCGCCCTTCGCCGACACCGGCGGCGGCGGCAGCGGGGAGGCCATCCCCCCAGGGAGCGTCACCGCAGGAGCGGGCGGCGGCACCGCAGGAACGTTGGGGGGCGGCGGCACCGCGGCGCCGACGAGGGTGCGCTGGCGCGTCGGCGGCGAGGGGGGCACGAGCGCGGGGCTCGCGGCGCGCGATGACTTCTTGGCGAGCCCCTCGAAGACGTCTAGATCGCTGCCGCCCTTGTTATCGGCCATGTTCGAGAACTCCTCAGGACATGCGGCGCCGTTCGCCGCGGCTTCCGAGAAACGATCGCGCACGCGTCGCGCGATGAGCGTGATGGGGAAGAGCGGGCCCTCGTCGCGGGCGAGCTCGGAGAGCCCTGCGCGACCCTGACCCGCTGCAGCGTACCGCTGGTCCGGTGACTTCGCGAGCGCCATCGGGACGATCCCAGTCGCGGCGCCGCGGCGCGCGCGCCGCGATCTCGCGCGGATCTCGCGCGTCGCGGCCGGCGCGACGCCCCATGACGTCCGCGGCGCTCGGGGCCTCGGACGCGCGCTCGCCTGCCGTCATCGTCCGGAAACAGACGCCCAGCGCGGCGTGAATCGCGTGGATCGATCGCGCGCGGCGCTCGATGGCGCGCCTCGACGCGATCGCGCGCCCGCGCTCCCGACGCGCTGTGCGCGCGACCTCCGCCAGCGAGCCCACGCCGATCCGCGCCAAAAGGTCGCAAGCTCCGAAGAACGGCAAACGGTGCACCGACCCCCTGTTTCTAATCCCTCGGACCGCCGACGCACAAGCGCCTACTGCATCCCAGGCGAGGATCCGGGCGCCTCCACGATCAGGGGTCGCCGTCCGCGGTTTCCTCTTTCTTCGGCTTTTTGAAGTATCGAACGCGCTTCTGCTGGAGCGGATACCAGACGCTGTGCGGAACGATGGGAGTGGACTCGAACATCCGGCCCGCGCCGGGCGCCTCGGCGCGGGTGAGCCCGACGGCGCGCGGGCCCGACGGCGGGTGAACGGCGGCCCCGGCGAGATCTGTATCGCCGCCGAGGGCCACCGAGAGCGGCCGGGGGAGATAGATCCGCGAGGAGCACCCGAGCCCCGCCAGGAAGTCCTGGAGCAGCTTCGCGTCGCGCGGGTCCACGGGCGTCGGGGGCGGCGCCGAGGCGTCCGGCGACAGCGCGGCGTCCGGCGCGCTGGACGGGCCGGCCGCGGCCCGCTCGACGTAGATCAGCATGCCGTCCTCGTCGTTGACCCCCAGCGCGGCCACGGCCCCCGCGCTGCTGGCGGCCCCCGTCGCGATCCGGACCGCGCCGCGCACCGGCGGGGTCGGCGAGGCCGAGAACGCCCCGGCCGAGTGCCAGATGCTCGACGCCCCGCCCTGGCCCGCCCCGGGCGCCGCGCCGCCGTCGCCGAGCATCGCCACGATCGGGCCCGCCCCGGCCGGCGGGGGCGCCCCGGGCTCGCCCAGCGGGGCGGCCGCGACCGTCCGCGGGTCGACCTTGAGCACCCGCAGGCGCACGCCGGGCCGCGCGGGATCGGGGCGGATCTCGGTGGTCGCGAGCGCGTACGGGAAGCCGTGCTGCGGGAGCCCCTGGGTGCGCCAGACGCCCTCCCCCGCCTCGGCCGGCGCGGCGCGCGGCGCGAGCGGCGGCCCCGGCAAGAGGTGCCGCAGCGTCATGTAGAAGAAATCGCGCGCCTCCCGCCGGATGTAACGGGGGAAGTTCATCAGGCCCATGCCGCGGATGAGCCGGCGGCCGCGGAACCGGTAGCCCGAGAGCCCCGAGACCTCGCCCTCCGCCTCCCACTCGCCCTGGAGCGGGCGCCCCAGCGCGGGCAGCTCGCCGCTCGGCGCCACGTGGTAGAACTCGAGCCCGCTGTGGCCCGCGTTCATGTCGAGCGCGATCCCGTAGGAGCAGCGGGCCTGGATCATCGCCTGCGACAGCGCCTCCGGGCTCACGTCGGCGCCGTAGAAGTACGCGACGAAGCGCTCCC
Organism: Sorangium sp. So ce385; assembly: GCF_051474135.1. Taxonomy (NCBI): domain Bacteria; kingdom Pseudomonadati; phylum Myxococcota; order Polyangiales; family Polyangiaceae; genus Sorangium; species Sorangium sp. So ce385. Next base: position 7,119,184 of record NZ_CP150337.1, read on the forward strand.
GGGTCAGGCAGATGCCGGTCCTGACCGTGTGCGTCTTGTCGGCCCAGCCGGGCGGCGTGCCCCCCCACCACGTGCGCCCGAACGGATTCCACTTCTCGTCCTGGACCATGACCGTCATGTTCTGGCGGTACGAGAGCATCCACTCGGGGACGGTCTCGTCCTCCGACCAGGTCCCGAAGAGCGTGCTGCCGTCGCGCCGGACGGCCACGGTCGCGGCGTACGGCTTCGGCGGCAGGTACATCACCCCGTCGGCCATCATGCCGAACTCGCCGTGCATCGCCTGGAAGCCCGCGTTCGACGCGGCGACCACGCGCTTCATGACCTCGGGCGTGCGCGGGATGAGCCCCGGCCCCGCCTCGCCCGTCGCGCCCTTGGGCTCCACCGTGCCCGCCATCATGTGAAGCTCCACCTGCCGCGGGTCCCAGAGCGCGATGTAGACGCGCGTCGCCTTGCGCGAGCGATCCGCCCGAATGAACGTGGTCATGAACGCCGGCGGGAGCCCGTCGAGCTTGCGCACGAAGGCGTCGCCGCCCTGCGGGTTCCACTGCCCCTCCCCGGGCAGCGCCGGCGTCACCCAGGGCTCGAGCGGCGCGGGCGGCCAGCCGATCTCGGGATCGATCGGGATCTGGCGGACGGGCGGATCCAGCGCGCTCTTGCCGAGATCCGCGGCGATGTCCTCGGCGCCCGTGTCGCCGGTCACCGCCTCCTTGTTGCGGAGGATGAAGTCGAGCGCCGTGAACGCCACGGCCTTGACCGTCTGCATGGCGGCGTCGCCGATCACGAGGCGCACCCGGTCGACCGCCCAGGTGACGAGGTTCCCGGGCCGCGCGATCTCGAACGACTCGGCGCGGATCCACGCGGGCAGCGGCGCGTCCGCGCCGCGCAGCGGCAGCCGCGCCTCGCGGCCGCCCGCGCGGACGACGACCTCGCCGTCGCCCTCCAGCGCGACCGCGACGTCGACCGCGCTCGCGGCGCGGCGGCCCTCGTCGGGCGCCGCGGCGCCGGGGCCCTCCGCCGCGGGGTCCTCCGCGCCGCCCGCGCCGGGGTCCTCCGCGGCGGCGTCCTCGCCGCGGGCCGGGTCGATCGCGTACGTCCGCCGGCCGATCCCGCGCAGCCGGCCGGTCGCCTGCCAGCTGGTGATGGCGTGCTGGAGCCGCTCGACCGGCGACCAGTCGGCGCCGCCCGGGGGCGCCTGGCCGTCGAGGTCGAGCACGTGCACCGTGGGCGACGCCGCCTCGATCAGGGGGCGCGAGACGTACGCGAGCGCCTCGCGGCGGAGCACGGGCTTCGACTCGTCCGCGCCGCTCGTCTCCGTGAGGTTGTGGATGCCCGAGACGTCGAGCAGGACCCCCTCGGGCGAGAGCCGCGTGTCGACGAGGTAGAGGTCGGTGGGCTCCCCCCGGACGGCGCCGCGCGCGACGGCGCGCGCCCTGACGCCGAGCGGCCGGAAGCTGCCGCGCGGCGGGTCCACCCACACCACGTCGCCGGACGCCGCGGCGATGCCCCGCTCCGCGAGCTCCGCGACGAGCGCGGCCGATCGGTCTCGAGCGCCTCCGCCCACGTCGGGCGCCATCGCCGCGGCCGCGGCCGCGCAGAGGACGATGATGCCGATGCGCTCGCGGCGCAGGGAGGGCGTTTTCGGGGACTGCATTCGCCTACAACGCGCGGAGGGCCGGGGCTCCTGCCCGAACGGCCGAGGGCGCGCGAGAGCCCGCCGTTATCACCGTTTTTGTACCGCGGCCAGATTCGGGGGGGCGCCCGCGGAGCGGCGCCGCATGCGTCCGGCTCTAGCGTCCGCGGAACCGGCGGTGCTACATCGGGCGCTCGCCATGTCGAACGCTGACTCGCCCCCTCTCCGCCGCGATGAGGCGCTGACGATCGCGCGCCTCGCTCACCTCGATCTCTCCGCCGAGGAAATGGAACGCCTCACCGGTGATCTCGGCAACATCCTCAGCTACGTCCGGCAGCTCGAGGAGCTCGACGTCTCGGCGGTGCCGCCGACGGCGCACGTGCAGATCGAGCGGCTGCCGCTCCGCGCCGACGAGGAGGCGCCCAGCCTGCCGCGCGAGGTGGCCCTGCGGGAGGCGCCGCGGGTCGAGGACGACGGGTTCGCCGTGCCGGCGTTCGTGGACGAGGGGTGAGGCCGATGGACACAGCGATCCTCGACCGTTCGATCCCGGAGCTCGCGGCGCTCGTGCAGCGCGGCGAGGTGAGCGCCGAGGAGGTGGCCCGGGCCGCGCTCGCGCGCATCGAGCAGCGCGACGGCGCGCTCGGCGCGTTCCTCACCGTGCAGGGGGAGCAGGCCATCGAGGCGGCGCGCGCGCTCGACGCGAGGCGCGCGCGCGGCGAGGCGCTCGGCCCGCTCGCCGGCGTGCCGATCGGGCTCAAGGACGCGCTCTGCACCGAGGGCGCGCCGACGACCGCCGGCTCGAAGATCCTCACGCGGGCGCCGGCCGGCGGCTCGTCGAAGGCGCCCGACGCGGCGCGCGGGTACCGCCCGCCGTACGACGCCACGGTCGTCGCCCGCCTGCGCGAGGCCGGCGCGATCCTGCCGGGCAAGTGCAACATGGACGAGTTCGCGATGGGCTCGTCGAACGAGAACAGCGCCTTCGGTCCGGTGAAGAACCCGTGGGACCGGACGCGCATCCCCGGCGGGTCGTCCGGCGGCAGCGCGGTCGCGGTGGCGGCGGGGATGACGCCCGGCTCGCTCGGCTCGGACACGGGCGGCTCGATCCGCCAGCCGGCGAGCCTCACCGGCGTCGTCGGCGTCAAGCCGACGTACGGCCGCGTCTCTCGCTACGGCCTCATCGCGTTCGCCTCGAGCCTCGATCAAATCGGCCCGTTCGCGCAGGACGTGAAGGGCGCCGCGCGGCTGCTCGAGGTGATCTCGGGCCGCGACCCGCGCGACGCGACGAGCCTCGACGCGCCGGTGGGCGCGTACGAGGCCGCGTGCGGCCGCGACGTCGCGGGCCTGCGCATCGGCGTGCCCGAGGAGTACTTCGCGAAGGGCATCGACGGGCAGGTCGAGGCGAAGGTGCGCGAGGCGATCGAGGGCCTGCGCGGGCTCGGCTGCGAGGTGAGGCCCGTGCACCTGCCGCACACGCGCTACGCCGTGGCGGCCTATTACATCGTCGCGACCGCCGAGGCGTCGTCCAACCTGGCGCGCTTCGACGGCGTGCGCTTCGGGCTGCGCGTCGAGGGCGAGCGCGGCGGGAAGGCGGACCTCCAGGGGCTCTACGGCGGCACGCGCGGCGAGGGGTTCGGCCGGGAGGTGAAGCGCCGCATCCTGCTCGGCACGTACGTGCTCTCCGCGGGCTACTACGACGCGTACTACCTGCGCGCGCAGAAGGTCAGGACGCTCATCCGGCGCGATTTCGACGAGGCCTTCCGCGAGGTCGACCTCATCGCGGCGCCGGTCTCGCCGACGGTCGCGTTCCGGCTCGGCGAGCGCGTCGACGACCCGCTGTCGATGTACCTGGCCGACGTCTACACGCTGCCCGCCAGCATGGCGGGGCTGCCCGCGATCAGCGTCCCGTGCGCGACCGCGCCGGCCCCCGACGGCGGGCCTCCGCTGCCCGTCGGCCTGCAGCTCATCGCGCCGGCGCTGGAGGAGGCGCGGCTCTGCAGGGCGGCCTACGCCTGGGAGCAGATCTCTCCGGTGCGCGGCCTGCGCGCGCCGGTCGCGTGACGGAAGGGGCGCGAGGGTGAGCTCCGCGATCGCGGTGGCGGCGGCCGGCCCGGAGCACCAGGCCGGGCTCGAGGCGCTCTTCGAGGCCGCCGGCACGCCCTGCTACTGCCGCTACTACCACTTCGAGGGCACCAACAACGAGTGGCTCGCGCGGTGCTCGGACGGCCAGGGCGAGAACCGCCGGGAGTTCGCCGCGGCGCTCGCCGCGGGCAGCGACGAGGCGCGCGGCGTCGTGGCGCTCGCGCAGGGCGCGACGGACGTGGTCGGGTGGCTCAAGGTCGCCCCCGCCGCGGCCGTGGCGAAGGCCTACGAGCGCCGCCTGTACCGCGGGCTGCCGTGCTTCGCGGGCGATCGCGCGGGCGTCTTCCTCATCGGATGCGCCGTCGTGCACCCGCGCCACCGCCGGCAAGGCGTCGCCACCGCGCTCGTCGCCGGCGCGGTGGAGCTCGCGCCCGCGTGGGGGGCGCGCGCCCTCGAGGCCCTGCCCCGCCGCCCGCGGGAGCCGGTGAGCGACGAGGAGCTGTGGACCGGCCCCGTCTCCGCGTTCACGCGGAACGGATTCGTCGAGGTGCACACGTTCGAGCCGTATCCGGTCCTTCGCCGGACGCTGTGACGTCGCCGCGGCGCGGATCCGGCGGCGAGGCCCGCCTCCGGTCGCGCTGCGCTTGCGCGCGCCGGCCGACCAGGTAGTGTCGCGGCCGCGCGCATGGCTCCCTCGTCCGAGCACCCCGACGCTCCGGCCAACGACCTTGCCGAGCAGAGCTCCTCCGCCGGCGTGGGCCGCGCCGCGCCCGCCCCCGGCGCCGGCGCGGCGGCGAGCGGCCCCGGCGCGCCCGCGGCGCCGTCGTCGGCCGACGCCTCGCCGCTCAGCCGGCAGGCGTCGTCGCGCCCGCGGGGCCGGGTCGTCGCCCTCACCGGCGCCGCGTCCTTCCTCGGGCGCAACCTCATCGGGATCCTCGAGGAGGACCCCGGCATCGCCCGCGTGGTGGCCATCGACATCAAGCCGCCGGACACGGGCGGCTCCAAGCTGCGCTTGCACACGATCGACCTGACGGCGCCGGCCTCGGAGGAGCGCGTCGCCGAGGTGCTCGCGGCCGAGCAGGTGGACACGCTCGTCCACCTCTGCTTCCTCTCGTCGCCGACCCCGGCGACGGCGTGGGCGCACGAGCTCGAGTCGGTGGGCACGATGCACCTGCTCCACGGCGCGCGCCAGGCGAGCCTGCGCAAGCTGATCCTCTGGAGCCAGACGATCCTCTACGGCGCGCACCCCACCAACCCCAACTTCCTCACGGAGAAGCACCCGCTCCGCGCCGATCCGGACGAGCGCTTCTTCGCGGACAAGATGGCCGCCGAGCGGGAGTTCAACGCGTTCGGCGCGAAGGCCAAGGGCACGACCGTCACCATCCTGCGGACCGCGCCGATCCTCGGGCCGACCGTCCAGAACTACCTCACCCGGTTCCTGGCGCGGCGGCTGGTCATGACGATGCTCGGCTTCGATCCGCTGTGGCAGTTCATCCACGAGGTCGACGCGATCGCCGCCTTCAAGCTCGCCATCGACGGCGATTTCCCGGGCACGTTCAACATCGTGGGCGACGGCGTGCTGCCGGTCTCCACGATCGTGCGCCTCGCGGGCCGGACGCCCTTCCCGGTGCTGCACAGCGCGGCCGGCCCGCTCGTCGCCGCCCTCTGGGCCGCGCACGCGGCGATCGCGCCGCCCAGCTTCCTGCGCTACCTGCGCTACGTGTGCGTGGCGGACGGCGAGAAGGCGGCGCGGGTCATGGGGTTCCGGCCGGTCTACACCACGCGTGAGGCGCTCCTCGATTACATCAGCGCGCAGCGGCTGCGGGACGTGCGGCTCCTGCAGGAGACACCCGCGTGAGGCGGCTCGGGGGGTAGAGCATGGGCACGGAGCACGATCGAGAGCGCAAGGGAGCAGTGAACGGGCCGCCGGCGTCGACGCGGAAGCGCTCGGAGCGGCCGGGGTCGATGCCGGTCGTGCCGAGCATCGACGTCGAGGAGGAGGAGACCCGGTACCTGGCGCCGATCGGCCCGACGGAGCCCTCGGACGATCGCGAGACGCAGTCGTCCGAGGCGCACGCCCCGGTCGTGCCGGTGACCGCCGAGGAGCTGCAGCGCCAGATCCGGGAGCTCGAGTCGCGGCTCAAGGGCGTGCTCGCCGGGAGCGCCCCGCAGGACGCGAGCGTCGGGGCCGCGGGCGGGCCCGAGACCGAGCGGAGCCCCCGCGAGGGCGGCGCGCCCGGCGAGCACGTCGGTCACGGCGGTCACTTCGGTCACCTCGGTTACGCCAGCGAGCCGCCGCTGTCCGAGCCCGGGACCGCGCGAGACGTCCTGTCGACCGATTTCTACCTGCGGCAGTGGGGTCGCGCCGGCCTGCGCAGCCGCTCGGAGGAGGTCGACGAGTTCGGCTTCGATCCCAAGTACGAGGCCCGGTACAGGCCGCTCTTCGACTTCCTGTACCGGCACTACTTCCGGATCGATCTCCAGGGCGTCGAGCACATCCCCGCCGAGGGGCGGTGCCTCGTGGTGTCGAACCACTCGGGCGGTCCGATCCCGTACGACGGGCTCATGCTGCGGGCCGCGGTGCGGCGGGAGCACCCTGCGCGCCGGGAGCTCCGCTGGCTGGCGGACGACTTCGTGTACTACCTGCCGTTCGCCGGCACGATCATGAACCGGCTCGGCGCCGTGCGGGCTTGCCAGGAGAACGCCGAGCGGCTGCTCGCGGGCGAGCGGCTCGTCGCGGTGTTCCCGGAGGGGGCCAAGGGCAGCGGCAAGCTCTACAAGGACCGCTACCAGCTCCAGCGGTTCGGTCGCGGCGGGTTCATCCGGCTCTGCCTGCGCACGCGCACGCCGCTCGTCCCGTGCGCGATCGTGGGGGCCGAGGAGACGAACCCGCTCTTCTACCGGGTCGAGCACGTCACACGCGCGCTCGGCATCCCGTACCTGCCGATCACCCCCACGTTCCCTGCGCTCGGGCCGCTGGGCCTCGTGCCCGCGCCCACCAAGTGGAAGATCCGCATGGCCGAGCCGGTGCGGTTCGACGCCTACGGCCCCGAGGCGGCGGACGACCAGATCCTGGTGCGGCGCCTCGCCGAGCGGGTGCGCGCGACCATCCAGGGGCTCCTCGACGAGACCCTGGCCACCCGGAAGTCGATCTGGTTCGGATGAAGCAGGCGGCGCCGGCGGCTCCTCCGCCCATGCTCGAGCACGCCACCGAAGGGGCTCCGCCCCCCGCGCCCGAGCGGGCCGCGACCGTGAGGCCGCGCCCCGAGGGCGTGCTGGTGATCGACAAGCCGCAGGGTCCCACGAGCCACGACGTCGTGGCCCGGCTGCGCCGCGCCCTCGGGGTGAAGCGCATCGGGCACGCCGGCACGCTCGACCCGATGGCGTCCGGCGTCCTCGTGGTGCTCGTCGGCGAGGCCACCAAGCTCGCCCCGTACCTGACCGCGCAGGACAAGCGCTACACGGCGCGGGTCGTCCTCGGCGTCGGGACGGACACCCTCGACGCCGACGGGGAGGTCACGGCGGCCGAGCCGCTTCCGGCGTGGCTCGACGAGGAGCTCGGCGCGCTCGCCGGGGCTGGCGGCCCCCCCGGCGTCGAGGCGCTCGCGGCGGCGGCGCCGCGCATCGCAGCGGCGCTCGAGGCGGAGCGGTCGCGGCGGGAGCAGACCCCGCCGGCCTACTCGGCCATCAAGATCGCGGGGCAGCGCAGCTACGCCCTCGCGCGCGCCGGCCAGGCGGTCGAGCTGGCGGCGCGGGCCGTCGAGGTCCGGTCGCTCGCCGTCTCCGGCGCCTCCCGCGGCGGCCCCGGCGCGCCCGACGCCGTCGCCGCGCCCGCCACCCTCGACCTCGAGCTCGAGGTGAGCAAGGGCTACTACGTGCGCTCGCTGGCGCGCGATCTCGGCGCGCACCTCGGCGTGCCCGCGCACCTGTCCGCGCTCCGCCGCACCGCGAGCGGCGCCTTCACCGTGGCGCGGGCGGTGCCCCTCGACGCCGGCGCCGACGCGCTGCGGGCGTCCCTGCGCCCGCTCGCCGAAGCCGCCGCCGAGAGCCTCCCCGTCGCCCGCCTGACCGAGGATGGCGCGCGGCGCGCCCGTCTCGGACAGCCGCTCACCGACGCCGACTTCTCCCTGGCTCCTGCGCACCCTGGCCCCGCTGTGTGGCTCGATTCGTACGGACGCGTCGTCGCGCTTGGCGCCCCGGAGGCCGTCGAGGGTGCCGATGCCGAGGGTGCCGAGCGCTCGCCAGCGCTGCCCGCGACCCGATTTTCCGTCCTGCGTGGTTTTTCTGGGGGTGATCGACATCCGTGAAAATCCTGCTCGGTAGGGGAAAAACCACAACAGAGGGCAATTCCCTGGACTTCAGCAGATCCACGGATCATGTCATTGGACGAGCTCGGCCCAGACGGCCGAGCCTGGGAGTCTGTCTTGCATCGAGTCCGGAGAAAGCGCGAGGATCCCTCATCTCCTGAGATTTCGCGCCCCGGTCCGGTTGCGCTCCCCTCGCCTGTTCCGTTACGATTCGTCCGTTAGGAGCCTCGGTTTGAGTCCCGATTTCGTTCCATTGCCAGCGCTCGGCGCTGCAGTTCTCTCCGCTGTACTTGGCTCGCTGTTCGTCGGCGCCGACACCGCACTGACGACGCTGAGCGCGACGAGGCTCGGCGCGCTGATTGAGCAGTCGACGGGCCCGACGAAGGCCGCCTACGAGCGGATTCGTCAAGAAGACGCCAAGCTTCGCTCCCGTTACCTGCTCGGCTGGGTCGTATCGACCAGCCTGACCGCCGCCTGCTTCGACCTCTTCTTCCGGCGGAGCTTCCCCGAGACGGCCCTGCTCCTCGGCCTGGCGACGACGATCGTCGTCAGCGGGGCCCTGTACGAGGTGAGCTCGACGCTGGGCCGCAAGCACGCCGATCGTGCGGCGTCGATGGCGGTGCGCTTCTTGCGCCCCCTGGAGATCGCGATGCTGCCGCTCGCCGTGCCGCTCGGCTGGATCGGCTCCAGGCTGGGGCCGCGGGAGGGTGAGCAGCCGTCGGATCCGCGGGTCGCCGAGGCGGAGGTCGAGATCCTGGTCGATGAGGTCGAGCGCTCTGGCCTGTTCGGGCGAGAACCGGCGGAGATGATCCGGAATGTGCTCGAGTTCGCCGATCGCACGGCGCGGGACGTCATGGTGCCGCGGTCCAAGGTCGAGGCGATCGAGATCTCCACTCCGCTCGAGAAGGTGCTGGAGATCGTGACCGAGAGCGGTCACTCCCGGTATCCGGTGTACAAGGATCAGATCGACAACATCGCTGGTCTTCTCTATGCGAAGGACCTGTTCAAGGTCCTGGAGGAGCGGCGGCTCAAGAACACGACGCTCCGGGAGATCACGCGGAGCCCTGCCAATTTCGTCGCCGAGTCGCAGCCGCTCTCCTCGCTGCTGCGGGAGATGAAGAGCCGGCGGCAGCACCTGGCCATCGTGGTCGACGAGTTTGGCGGGATGTCCGGGATTGTCACCCTCGAGGACGTGCTCGAGGAGATCGTGGGCGACATCCGGGACGAGCACGACGAGACGGACGACGGGGCGGCGATCCAGGACCTCGGCGACGGCCGTCTGGTCGCCGACGCGGCCGTGTCGATGAGCGATCTCTCGGCGTACCTGGGGGCGGAGCTCGACCGGGAGGGGAAGTACGAGTCGCTCGGCGGCATGCTCACACAGCATGTGGGCAAGGTGCCCGAGGTGGGCACGGCCGTGAGCAAGTTCGGCTTGCGCTTCATCGTGCGGGACAGCGACGAGCGTCACATCGGCAAGGTGGAGATCGTCCGTCCGCGAGCCATGGGCGCCGGCGGAGCAGCCTGAAGCGGTCGAATCGCCCCAAACGGACGGCCTGAAGCGTCCGAGTCACCCCGAACGGACGGCTTGAAGCGGTCGAGCCGGACGGAGCTAGACCACCAGTCTCCCCACCGTCCCCGGCGAACCAAGCCGCTTTCGGCCGTACTTCCGGTCTGCGTTGCTTCCGGTCTGCCGCGGCCGAGCGGCGCGCGCCCGCACAGGAGACGGGCCCAGATCGGCGTTTTCGGCGCACAGGCGTACTCCAGTACGCCGAGCACCGAAAACGCCGAGGTGGGCCCGTATCCGCAGCGGGCGCGTGCCGCTCAGCGGGCGAGGGAGATTTTGCGGAGCTCGTTCGCGAGATCGTCGCCCTCTTTGATGAGGCCGGGCGTCTCGGTGGCGGGGTTGTCCTTGTTGCCCTCGAGGAGCTGGCGGACGTCGATCATCGCGCCGCGCAGCTTGAAGACGATCTGCTCGCTCGTGAAGGCAGCCACGGATTGAGGATCGACCGGAAGGGCCTGCAGGTCGCCGCCGGCGATGTCGCCCTTCGTCCAGCGGGTGGCCTCCTTCTCGGCGGGCTTCAGGCCCTGCTGCGTCCGCTCGAGACGGGTCACCGTGTACTTCGCCGGCCAGTCCTTGCCGAACGGGAACGGCGCCTTGTTCGGAACGAGCTCGGCCAGCGTCTTGTCGCCGTCCCGGCGGAAGACCACCGAGAAGTTCACCACCGGCTCGTCCGCCTCCTTCCACGACTTCTCGACGGGCCCCTGCGCCGCCGCGAGCAGGTTCTTGAGGCTGTCCTTGGTCTTGTTGAGATCCTGGACGGACGTGGTGTAGGCGAGCACCTGGCGCATCACCCGGCCCGGGAGGCTGCCGATCTGCTTCCCCTCCAGGTTGGTGGCGTCGAACGGGACGTTGATCGCGCCGAGCTCGGTCGTGAGCTGCGCGGGGAACTTCTTCTGCGCGAGCTCCGCGGCGGCGTCCTCGAGCTTCTTGTTCAGCTCCTGCATCTTCTCGTTCGCGGCGCGCACGTCCTTCTCGAGCGCCGCGGCGCCCTCGACGGCGGCCTTGCCGCGATCGCCGCGCTCCTTCGCGCCGCCGATCGCGAAGCCCACCGCGATGCCGACCACCGCCGCGAGGCTCGCGTAGAGCGCCGTCTTCTTCGAGGCCTTCCGGCGCTCCTGCTCGACCTCCTCGCCGACCTCGACCTTGATCGTCTGCGCGGCCGCCGTCGGCTTCGGCGGGGGCGTCTGGATCACGGGGCGCGGCTGCTGCGCGAACGGGGGCAGCGGAATGCCTGGAGAGATGCCCGGCGGGGGCGCGATGCCTCCCACGGACGGCATCGGCGGCCGCGCGCTCGGCGAGGGCACGCCACCGGGGACCGGGCTCCCGTCGGGCGGCGGCCCCGATCCGGGCTGCGGGCCAGGCACGGGGAGGGGGACGGCCGCTCCCGGTGCCCCGCCAATCGACGTTTTGCCAAGCCGAGCCTTCAGATCGATTTTGCTCTTCTTCTTTTCTTCAGCCATCGGCTCCTCGGGGACGGGATCGCTGCACCACTTCGCCCTGAAACTTCCAGCCCGCCCGAGGGAACCGACCCACCACGGCCCGAACCGGAGCTGCTCCCGCGCGAGCGGCGACAGGAGGTGACACGGGCCGGCCTCCAGCGGACCGACATGGGAGCGGGCAGAAAAAGATCAGCAACACAACGGGAGCGTCGGGCGAGCGGACGACCCGCCGGGCACGTTAGCGGCGCGCCGCCTGGAATGTCAACGCGATGGCGATCCTGGCGCGGGATGTGTTTCGGCAGGCGATCGCCAGGCCGCTCCACCGCCGCGCGACGCCGCCCCGCCGCCGCGATCCGCGGCAGCGCCCTCGCCGCGGTGTGAGGCCTCTCCCGACCGTGACGCAGGCGGTCATCGGCAGCATGGCCCTCCGCGGGGGGACCGGGTAGGAAGCAGGGGCGCATGGTCTCGTTCAAGTTCGGCGGGGGCCGGCAGGCGCCGCCCCCATCTTCCCCCGGCGGGGGCCGGCAGGCCTCGCCGCCGCGGCGACCGCCGCTCCGGATGGAAACCCGGCGGGTGACGAGCTTTGATGGAACCGACATCGCCTACCGGGTGACGCTGCCGCCGTTCGAAGGGGCGAAGGCGGTGGTCCTCGTCAACGGGCTCGGCGGGCCCTACCTCGCCTGGCGGGCGCAGATCGAGTACCTCGCCGACCAGTACCGCTTCATCACGTGGGACTACCGCGGGATGTACGCGTCGAGGCGCCCGTCGCCGGACGCTCCGGACGCCTACGCGGTCGCGCGCCACGTCCGCGACCTGGAGGCGATCCTCGCGGCCGAAGGGGTCCGGCACGGCTCGCTCATGGCGTGGAGCATGGGCGTCCAGGTGGCGCTTGAGGCGTTCCGCCGGCTCCCGGGGTTCGCCGCAAACCTGGTCCTGCTGAACGGAACGCATCGCCCGCCGCTCGAAACGATGGGTCCGCTGCCGGGCCTCGGGCGGCTGTTCCCGCCGCTCGTGGCGCTCGCCGCGCGCGCGCACACGGCCGCGGCCCGCGTGACGCGTCGCACGATCGGCCAGGCGGACGCCGTGATGTGGCTGACGCGGCTGGGGCTGCTGGGGAAGACGCTCGACGGCGAGGTGTTTGCCGAGCTGGTGGAGCCGTTCGGCGAGGTGGATCTGGAGGCGTTCCTCCGGAACCTGCGCGCGCTGGGGACGCACGACGCCGAGGAGGTGCTCGAGCACGTCGAGGTCCCCACGCTGCTCATCACCGGCGACCGCGACGCGTTCACGCCGCGGGCGCTGGTCCAGTCGATGGCGCGGCGTATTCCGCTGGCCGAGATCCTCGTGGTCCGCGGGGGGACCCATACGACCGCGCTGGAGTTTCCGGAGCTCGTCTCGCTCCGGATCGAGCGGTTCTTCGCGGATCACGGGTTCTAGATCTTCGATCCCCGTCTGCCGTCCCCGTCCCCCGTCTCCCCTCTTCCGTCTTCCGTCTCCCGTCTGCGTCTGGCCTCCGCGTGCGCGTGCGCGTGCGCGTGCGCGCTCCCCGTGAACGGACGACGTGTAGGAGCGCACGAAGACGAGGACGACGAGCGCGGCCGAACACGGTCACGCGCACGCGCACGCGCACGCGCACGAAGAGGAGCACGGAAGAGGGGGGACGGGAGACGGGAGACGGAAGAGGTGAGACGGACGACGGATGCCGGCGGGGGCTCGCCTCTTACTTCCGCAGCAGATCCGCAAACGGATTGTTCCGGAACCCCCCCGCCGAGCCGCCCTGCCCCTGCCCCTTCCCTTGCCCCTGGGCCGGCCTGCGGCCGTCGTTACGGCCGCGCGCGTCGCCACCCGGCGGGCCGCCCGCCTGGGGGCGCGCGCCGGCGGGGGCGCCGCCCTTCTTCGCCGTCAGCGAGATGCGCTTGCGCACGAGGTCGACCTCCAGCACCCGCACCTTGATCTTCTCGCCGACCTTCGCGACCTCGTTCGGATCCTTCACGAACCGATCCGCGAGCTGCGAGACGTGCACGAGGCCATCCTGATGGACGCCGATGTCGACGAAGGCGCCGAACGCCGTCACGTTCGTCACCACGCCCTCGAGCTCCATGCCCGGCTTGAGATCCTCCATCGTCCGCACGTCGTCGCGGAACTTCGGCGGCTCGAACGTGGCGCGCGGGTCGCGCCCGGGCTTCTTCAGCTCGCTCAGGATGTCGTTCAGCGTGAACGAGCCGACGTCGCCGGACTCGTACTTCTTGGGATCGATCCGCGCGATCGCCGCCGTGTCGCCGATGAGCGACCCGACCGGCACGCCGAGATCCGTCGCGATGCGCTCGACGAGGCCGTAGCGCTCCGGGTGCACCGCGCTCGCGTCGAGCGGGTGCTCCCCTCCCCGCACCCGGAGGAAGCCCGCCGCCTGCTCGAACGTCCGCGGGCCGACGCCGGCCACGTCGAGCAGCCCCTTGCGGCTCTTGAACGCGCCGTGCAGGTCGCGGTGGGCGACGATCTTCTTCGCGAGGCTCGTGCCGATGCCGGCGACGCGGGCGAGCAGCGGGGCGCTCGCGGTGTTGAGCTCGACGCCGACCAGGTTGACGCAGCTCTCCACCACCTCGTCGAGCTTCCGCGCGAGCAGGCCCTGGTAGACGTCGTGCTGGTACTGGCCCACGCCGATGCTCTTCGGGTCGACCTTCACGAGCTCCGCGAGCGGATCCTGCAGCCGCCGGGCGATGCTGATCGCGCCGCGCACCGTGAGGTCGAGGTCGGGGAACTCCTCGCGCGCGACCTCGCTCGCCGAGTAGACGCTCGCGCCCGCCTCGCTCACCGGGACGCAGTACATCTCCTTCAAGCCCTCCGACGCGAGCACGTCCTTCACGAACGCCTCGGTCTCGCGGCCGTGCGTGCCGTTGCCCACCGCGACCGCGCGGAGCGGGTACTTGCGGCAGATGCGGCGCAGGTCCTGCCGCGCGCGCTCGAGCGCGTCGCTGCTGCCGACCAGGTAGATCGTCGTGTGCTCGAGGAGCTTGCCGGTCTCGTCGACGACGGCGCACTTGCAGCCGGTGCGCTGGCCCGGGTCGATGCCGAGCACCGCCTTCGTGCCGAACGGCGCCGCGAGGAGGAGCTCGCGGAGGTTCTGGGCGAAGACCTCGACCGCGGCGCGATCGGCCTGCATCTTCAGGTCGACGCGCACGTCGCTCTGCACCGCCGGGAGCAGGAGCCGCTTCACGGCGTCGTCCGCCGCCTTCGTGAGCTCGGCGGCCCACGGCGATTTCGGCTTCAGGCCCACCGCCGCGTGGATGCGCGGGACGAGCGGCTCGGGCGCGAGCTCGATCGCGGCGCGCAGCACGCCCTCGGCCTCGCCGCGGCGGATGGCGAGGTAGCGGTGCGACGGGATGTTCGCGACGGGCTCCTCGAAGCTCGCGTACATGTCGAACTTCGTCTGCTTGCCCTCGTGCTCCTCGTTCTTCTGGACCTTGATGACGCCTTCCTTCGCGTAGGCGTCGCGGACGAGCTTGCGCACGTCGGCGTGCTCGGCGATGCGCTCGGCGCAGATGTCGCGCGCGCCGGCGAGGGCGGCCGCCGTGTCGGGGACCTCCTTCTCGGCGCTGACGAAGGCGCGGGCCTCCTCCTCGGGGCTGCCGTCCTCCGCCTGCGACCACATGCGATCCGCGAGCGGCTCGAGCCCCCGCTCCTTCGCGATGATCGCGCGCGTGCGGCGCTTCGGCTTGAAGGGCAGGTAGAGGTCCTCGAGCTCGGCCTTGGTGCGGCAGGCGCGGATCTTCGACGCGAGCGCGTCGGTGAGCTTGCCCTGCTTCTGGATCTCCGCGAGCACCGTGCCGCGGCGCTCCTCGAGCTCGAGGAGGTAGGCGCGGCGCTCCTCGATCGCGCGGATCTGCACCTCGTCGAGCCCGCCGGTCGCCTCCTTGCGGTAGCGGGCGATGAACGGCACCGTCGCCCCCTCGGCGAGCAGCTTGGCCACCGCCGAGACCCCGTGGCGCGGGAGGCTCAGCTCCTCGGCGAGGAGCGGGACAGGATCGAACGAGCTGTCCGTGCGGCTCGGGACAGCGACAGGGCTCTGCGTCTCAGTCATGGGCGCGGCATACGCGCAGGGTGCACGCGCGTCCAGGCTTGACTTGCGGGCCGCCTCAGCCGGCCGTCGCGATGACCTCGCCGTCGCGCAGCACGGCCAGCGCGCGCGGCGCGCCCCAGGGCTGCACGATCGCGTTCTCGTGCGGCAGGTCCCAGACGGCGAGATCGGCGCGGAGCCCCGGCCGCACGGCGCCGCACACGCCGCCGAGGCCGAGCGCGGCCGCCGCCTCGCGCGTCGCGCCCAGGATCGCCTCGGCGACCGTGAGGCCGTAGAGGCGCACCGCGAGCGCGAGCGCGAGCGGGAGGCTCTCGGTCGGCGCCGTGCCGGGGTTCGCGTCGCTGCCGACGATGAGCGGGACGCCGGCGGCACGGAGCGCGGCGACGGGCGGCGGCTCCTGCCGCAGCGTGAAGCTCGCCACCGGCAGGAGCGCGGCGGCGACGCCCGCCCGGGCGAGCGCCGCGATGCCCGCGGGCGCGACGTGCTCGAGGTGATCCGCCGACGCGGCGCCGAGATCGGCCGCGAGCTCGGCGCCGCCCACGTCCGCGAACTGCCCGACGTGCACGCGCACGCCGAGCCCCAGCGCGCGCGCCCGCTCCAGCACCGGCCGCGCCTCGGCGACCGAGAACGCGCTCCGGTCGATGTAGGCGTCGACGTAGCGCGCGAGGCCGCCCGCGGCGATCGCGGGCAGCCAGGAGCGCGCGACGACCTCGGCGTAGGCGGCGCGGTCGCCGCCGGCCTCCGGCGGCAGCGCGTGCAGGGCGAGGTACGTCGGCACGACGCGGGGCAGGCGCGCGTCCCTCCCCGCCTCGGCGACCGCCTCGAGCTGCTTGCGCTCCGAGGCCTCGTCGAGGCCGTAGCCGCTCTTCGCCTCCACGGCGGTCACGCCGAGCGCCGCCATCCGGCGGAGGCGGGCGCGGAGCGCGCCGGCGAGCTCGCCGGCCGTCGCGGCGCGCACCGCGCGCATGCTCGCGACGATGCCCCCGCCCGCCGCGGCGATCGCCTCGTAGTCGCCCCCGGCCATGCGGACCGCGTACTCCGCGTCCCGCGAGCCGACCCAGGGCGCGTGCGTGTGACCGTCGATGAGCCCGGGCGTGACGACCCCCGCGGCGTCGAGCGCGATCTCGAGGGTGGGCTCAGCGGCCAAGATCTCCTGCCTGCTCCCGACCACCTCGATCGCGCCGCGCCGCACCACGATCGCGGCGTCCTCGATGACCCCGAGCGCGTCGCCGGCCGTGGCGCGGGACGGATCGCACGTGACGAGCCGGCGAGCGACGATCGCGAAGCGGCCGCCGCTCAGGAGAGGGCCTCGAGGAGACGGCGTCGGCCGATCCGGGTCAGGTCGCGGGAGAACCATCTGGGCCTCGTGGTGGCTGCGAGCATCACGGCGCGGGCCAGCTCAGGTGCGCTCCCCGCCCTCGCTCACGCCGGTATAGCCGATGAGCCCTCGCCGCGCCTCGGCGTCGCCGTCGAAGAAGATCCGTCCTGCGCCCGGCGCGAAGCGCACGCGCGACGCGGGGCGAGCGCGGCTCGTCGGAGCGCGTCGCGGCATGCGCGACCGCTCCTCCGTGAGCGTCGGCGCGTCTCCTGAACGCGCTCGATGCTCCGAGACCTCCGCCGGCGCGCGCCGGGCTGGAGAAACGCCAATTGAAGTGACGACATAAGCGTCACAAACATGGAACTTTGACCGATTGAGTTAACAGCCTATCTTCCACTTGGTGGCGGCGCCAACAAAGCGACCCCACCAGCGCGCTGCGGGCGTGGTCTGTCCGCGTGCTGCCGGCAATTCGGCATGACGGCGATGAGGCTGCTTTCCGCGGCCGCAGCGCGCCATGCCGCTCCAACAACCATGCAGCAAGACTGCGGGCCGTGCTCACGGCCCTTCGCGAGGTATCGCAATGCATCCTTCCAGGTATACCGCAGTGGTCCGCGTCTTCTCGATAGCGCTCCTCGGGTCGCTCTGCGCCGTCGGCTCGCCGGGGTGCAAGGCCGAGGAGGGAGCAGAGATCGCGGGCGGGGAGACGTCGGTGCAGCGGGTGCACCACGGCTCGGTGCTGATCGAGGAGCGCTTCGCCGCGCCGGAGCACGACCTCCTGTGGGTCCGCGCCGCTCGACCTCTCCAGATCGAGTTCGCCATGAAGCAGGGTCAGGCGACCTTCGCGGGCGGCGAGGCGCATCAGGCCGTCTCGGTCTCGTCCGATGGCTTCGTGCGCCTGCCGGCCATCCAGGCGGGGCCCGCGCACGACGAGAGCTTCATCGAGGTGTCGGTCGACGGCGCCGTGCTCTTCGATGATCTCCGCGTGGCCACGCTGCCCGAGGGCGCCGTCGCGCAGCTCGGCGAGCTCGCCGCGTCGAGCTCGGACGCGTTCGTCGCGCTGAGCGATCGCTTCGCGATCGTCGATGAGGTGGTGTTCGCGGACGACGCCGGGTGGTCCGGCAAGCGCGTATCGAGCGAAGACGACGAGGGCGACGGCGCCGGGATCGAGGCGCGCGGGCTCTGTGTCCGGGCAGCGTGGGGCCCCGGCCGGGTGGAGTGGTCGATCTCCAACCCTTCGAGCTGGGGCTACTCCGTCAAGCCGGAGACCACGACCAGCCTCGTATGGGCCGCCTCGCCCGGCCAGGACATCGACGGCATCTACAACAGCAGCTGGGGCTGCGGGACCGCCTACAAGGTGCCTGACTCGTGCACCGCGACGGTCACGAGCAACGGCATCTCCTGCTGCTGCAACGCCGCGATGGCAGCGCTCGGCCACGTCTGTGCCTGGGTCAACCCCGGCGCGATCGGCTGGGCGAACTGCCCCTTGTGAGGGCGAGGCCCGCCGCGCGCTCCGCGTCGTTCCTCACGGGCCCTCGGGCGGAGTGATCGAGGACGGGAGCCAGCGATCGCAGCGGCGATGAGGCCGTCGCGCGCGCGCTCTCACGTCGCCGCCTCGGCGCGCGCGGCCTGCGCCCGCTCGATGTCCGCGAGCACCGCCCGCGACGCGGGCCCGCCGACGACGTCGGCGAGCGCCTCGGGCGACGCGACCGGCCGAGGCGGGCAGCTCCGACGCAGCTCGAGGCAGCGGCCGGCCGCCTCGGCGCAGCGCTCGCGAAAGCGCGGATCGCGCTCGGCCCTGCGCACGAGCGCCTCGTGCGCACGATCCTGCAGGTCCTCGTCCTTGCAGACGAGCAGCGCGTCGCAGCCGGCCTCGATCGCCGCGATGGCGGCCTCCTCGACCGGATGGTGCGCCGCGATCGCGGCCATCTCGAGGTCGTCCGAGAAGAGCACGCCCCGAAAGCCGATCTCGCCGCGCAGGAGGCCGGTGCAGACGGCCCGGGAGAGCGTCGCCGGCACGCCCGGATCGAGCGCCTCGACGACGATGTGCGCCGTCATCAGCGACGCGACGCCGGCGCGGCAGGCGGCGCGGAACGGCGGCAGCTCGATCTCCTCGAGGCGGCCGCGGCCGTGGGCGATGGTCGGGAGCGCGAGGTGGCTGTCGAGCGCGGTGTCGCCGTGCCCCGGGAAGTGCTTGCCGCACGCGAGCACGCGCTCCTCCTGGAGCCCCTCCAGGAACGCGACGCCGCCCTCCGCGGCCGTGCGCGGGTCGCGGCCGAACGCGCGATCGCCGATGATCGGGTTCGCGGGGTTCGAGTCGACGTCGAGCACGGGGGCGAAGTTCAGGTTGATGCCGACCGCCCGGAGCTCGGCCGCGACCGCGCGCGCCGCGCGGCGCAGCAGCGGGAGATCCAGGAGATCGCCGAGCGAGCGCATCGGCGGCAGCTTCAGGAACGGCGCGGGGAGCCGCGTGACGCGGCCCCCCTCCTGGTCGATGCCGAGGAAGGGCGGCCGATCCGGGCCGCACGCCGCGGCGAGCGCCGAAGAGAGCCGCAGCGTGGCGGCCATGTCGGGGACGTTGCGCCGGAAGAGGATCGCGCCGCCCCGCCGCCCCTCGGCGAGCGCCCGGAGGTACCGGGCCGGCGGCTCGGCGCCGTCGAAACCGCCCACGATGAGCTGCCCACACAGGACTTCGAGCGCCAGATCGAGCTGCACCGTCCACCACCTCTCGCGCGGCGCAGGCGCGTGGCTGGCCGCAGGGTCCGTTCGTAAACGACTCGGGCCGAGGAGGCCACTTTTGAGGGGCGCGCCGGCGGGAGGCCCCGCGCCGGGGCCGGCTCGGTCAGAACCGGAGCGCGATCTTGCCGAAGTGTCCGCCGCTCGCCATGTGGTCGAGCGCCTGCCGGATCTCGGTGAAGGGGAACACCCGGTCGACCACCGGCCGGAGGCCGTTCGCCGCGATCGCGCGGTTCATGTCCTCGAACATCGCGCGCGAGCCGACGAAGATGCCCTGCGCGGTGATCTGCTTCATCAGGAAGGGGAACAGGTTGAGCGCCGGCGCGCCGCCCGAGAGCACGCCGATGAGGCTCACGCGCCCGCCGACCCGCACCGCGCGGAGCGACCGGGCGATCGTGCCCTCGCCGCCCACCTCGATCACGTGATCCACCCCCGCGCCGCCGGTGAGCGCGAGCGCCTGCGTGTCCCAGTCGGGCGTCGTGCGGTAATTGATGGTCTCCGACGCGCCGAGCGACCGCGCGCGCTCGAGCTTCTCGTCGCTGCTCGAGGTGACGATGACGCGCGCGCCCGCGGCACGGGCGAGCTGGAGCGCGAGGATCGAGACGCCGCCCGTCCCCTGCACGAGCACCGTGTCGCCCGCCTTGAGGTGGCTCGACGCGAAGAGCGCGTTCCAGGCGGTCACCGCGGCGCACGGCAGCGTCGCCGCCTCCTCGTCCGTGAGGTGCGGCGGGACCGCGACCACCCCCTCCTGATCCACGAGCACCTGCTCCGCGAGCACCCCGGGCAGCTCCCCGCCGAGCGCCGCCTTCGTCTTGGCCCAGGAGATCTCCCCGTCGATCCAGCGCTGGTGGAAGATCGGGGACACGCGATCGCCGACCTTCACCCGCGTCACCCCCTCCCCCGCGCCGATCACCTCGCCGACCCCGTCGGAGAGCGGGACGAGCGGCAGCGAGAACTTCGGGTTGTAGAGGCCCTTCGTCACGAGCAGGTCGCGGTAGTTGAGCGACGCGGCCTTCATCCGGAGGACGATCTGCCCGGGACCGGGCTTCGGATCCGGAAGGTCCATCGGGCGGAGCGCGTCGAGGCCGAACGAACCCTGGATAGCGAACGCTTTCATGCGGATCCTCCTTGAGCGAAGCTGGCTATCTCATGAGGGCTGGACTCGGTCAACGTGAGAGGCAACGTGAGAGGCAACGCGAGAGGCAACGTGACAGGCAACGCGAGCGTCAGCGCGCGCCGCGCCGCGCGTCGCGCAACGCCTGGGCGGCGAGCCAGAGGCCGGCCGCCATCACCAGCGCCGCGCCGAGCAGCTGGCGCGCCGACGGGATCTCGCCGAGCCAGGCCGCGGCGAGCACGTGCGAGAGGACGACCCCGACATAGCCGATCGCGCCGATGCGCGCCGCGTTGTCGAGCGCGTAGGCGCGCGTCATCGCGAGCTGCCCGAGGCCGCCGGCGAGCCCCGTCCCCACCAGCAGGACGAGGCCGAGGGCGTCGGGCGTCCGCCAGACCGGGATCGACAGGAAGATCATCGCGGCGCTCGCCACCAGCGAGAAGTGCAGCGCGATCGACTCGGGGCTCGCGCGCGTCCCGCTCCCGCCGATGCGACGCAGCCAGATCATGGCGAACGCCGAGAAGACGGCGCCGAGCGTGGCGACGAGCGCGACCTCGCCCGCGATCGCGAGCCGCGGCGCGGCGACCAGCGCGACGCCGGCGAACGCGAGCACGGTCGCGAGCCAGAGGCGCGGGCTGCTCCGCTCGCCGAGCAGCCGCGGCGCGAGGAGCGCGACGAAGATCGGGCTCGTCGCGCCGAGCGTGACCGCGTCGCCGAGCGCGATCTCCGGCGTGCCCAGCGTGTAGAAGGTGCAGAGCATCGCGCCGGTGCCGCAGAGCGAGCGCGCCCACGTGAGGCGCCGGTCGCCGCGGCTCATGGAGAGCGGCGCCCGGCGGACGAGCGCGACGCCGAGCGCGGTGGCCGCGCCCACCAGCGTGCGCGAGGCCGCCACCTCGGGCCACGGGGCGCCCTCCGACGAGAGCCGCGCGAGGACGTTCATCGCGGCGAAGAGCGCCTGGGCCAGGATCATCCACAGGACGCCCGCGGTCGGGTGCGCCGCGCGCCCCTCGCGCTCCGCGGCGAGGACGATCGCGGAGGCCCCGGGCGGGTGCGCGGCGACCGCCCCCTGTGACGACGACGACGTGCTCACGAGGCGCATCGCTTACCACCTCGCCGCGGCGCACGCCGCCGCGCGCGGCGAGGACGATCGCGGCGCTCCCTGGTGCGCGCGCGGCAGCGAGGCGCTACCGTCGCAGCGATGCGCGCGATCACGAGGAGAGGACGAAGAGCAGGTGCGATGTGCGGCCGGCGGGAGCGCTGGCGCGGGGCGCCCTGGCTGGGGCTCATCGCCGCGGGCGCCCACGCGCTCGGGTGCGGCGCGAGCGCCGGGAGCGCGCCGGCCGAGGGGCCGCCAGGGGGCCAGGCCGCCGAGGCGGCGGCGGAGGAGGGCGCGCGGCCCTCGGGCGGCGAGGCCGCGGACGCCGAGCCCGGCAGCGGCGGCGAGGCGCAGGCCGCCTCGGCGCCGCCCGCGCCGGGGAAGCTGATGACCCGCGCCGAGGCGGGGCGGTACGTGCTCGAGCTGGTGAACCGCGATCGGAAGGCGCACAAGCTGCCGCCGGTCCGGTGGGACGAGACCGCGGCGCGCGCGGGGCGGCGGCACGCGGAGGACATGGTCCGCGTGGGGTTCACCGGCCACTGGGGCAGCGACGGCGCGGTCCCGGAGGAGCGCTACACCGCGGCGGGCGGCGACGGCTTCGTCATGGAGAACGCCGGCTGCTTCGCCGACGCGATCCCGCGCGAGCTCGACCCGGACCCGCGCTTCTCCGCGGAGAGCCTGGAGCGCGTCCACCACGCCTTCATGAACGAGAAGCCCCCGGCCGACGGGCACCGGCGCAACGTGCTCACAGCGTCGCACACGTCGCTCGGGGTCGGGCTCGCCAAGGCCAAGGGGCTCGACATCGCCTGCATGGCGCAGGAGTTCGTCGACGACTACGGGACGTACCAGCCGCTGCCCAAGCGGGCCAAGGTGGGCGAGGTGATCCGGGTGGCCGGCGAGATCGGCGCGCCGGCGAAGATCGCGGGCGTCGGGATCTCGCGGGTCGAGGCGGGCAAGCCGATCGCGCCGGAGAAGCTGCTCAAGATGGGCGGATACGCGATCCCGTCGCCCTACGCGACGTTCTTCCCGAAGGGCTTCAAGACGCCTATTCCTCTTCAGGTGAACGGCAATCGATTCGACATCCAGGTCCCGCTGGACGACCGGAAGCGCCCCGGCCTCTACGGCGTCAGCGTCTGGGCGACGTTCCCCCCGTCCAACGAGCTCAAGATGGTCTCGCTCCGCACGATCGACGTCGGCGGCAAGGGAGGCGGCCGGTGAACCACAGCCGCCCCCCCGCGTCCTCGGCGTCGGAGGAGCTCGACGCGGTCAAGGTGCTCGATCACCTGGTCCGCCGCGCGGTCTCGATGGGCGCGAGCGACATCCACGTCGAGCCGAAGCGCGACGGCATCCGCGTGCGCTACCGCGTCGACGGCGTGATGGTGGCGCAGGGGCAGATCCCGATCGAGATCGCGCCCGCGCTCACCTCGCGCGTGAAGGTGCTCGCGCGGATGGACATGACCGAGCGGCGCCTGCCGCAGGACGGCCAGTTCAGCCTGGAGCTCTACGGCCACCCGCTCATCCACCTGCGCGCCTCGACGTTCCCCGCCATCCACGGCGAGACGCTGGTGATGCGCGTGCTGCTCAGCCACCAGCTGATCCCGCTCGACAAGCTCGGGCTCTCGGAGGGCGACCTGCCGCGGGTCCAGGGGCTCGCGGACCGCGCCTCGGGGCTCATCGTCGTGTGCGGGCCGACCGGGTCGGGCAAGACGTCGACGCTCTACTCGCTGATCAAGGTGATGAAGACCAGCGAGCTCAGCATCGTGACCCTGGAGGACCCGATCGAGGTCGAGTTCGCCGACATCACGCAGGGGCAGACCAACCCGAGGCAGGGCTTCACGTTCGCGACGGGCCTGCGCGCGATCCTGCGGCAGGACCCGGACGTGATCATGGTCGGCGAGATGCGCGACCCCGAGACGGCGCAGATCGCGCTGCAGGCGAGCCTCACGGGGCACCTCGTGCTGTCGACGCTGCACACCTCGGACGCGGTCGACACGGTCGCGCGGCTCGTGGACCTCGGCGCGGAGTCGTGGATCGTGGCGAACGCCCTGCTCGCGGTGATCGCGCAGCGGCTCGTGCGGCGGCTCTGCGAGGAGTGCGCGGAGACGTACGAGCTCGAGAGCGACGTGACGGGCGAGGAGGACGAGGTCCTCATCGAGAAAGGCACAGAGCTGAAGCGCGCCGTCGGGTGCCAGACGTGCCACCTGACGGGCTACCGGGGCCGGATCGGGCTCTTCGAGATGCTGGAGCTCGACGACGACCTGCGGGATCTCGTCAAGGCGCGGGCGGGGAAGCGCGCGTACCGGGAGGCCGCGCGCAGGGTGGGGCTCGTCCCGCTCCGGGAGGCCGGGCTCGCCCGGGTGAAGGAGGGCGTCACCTCCCTGGACGAGGTGCTCCGCGTGACGTGACGCGCTTCTGATGCAGAGAGCGGCGCTCGTCGGACGCAGATCGCACGCGGCGAGCGCCGCCGGTCAGGTGGCCTGCGAGGCGCCGTCGTCGACGGCGTTCTCGGCGATGACGCCCTTGTACCAGAGCGCGCTGTCCTTCGGGGTGCGGCGCTGCGTCTCGTAGTCCACCCAGACGATGCCGAACCGCTGGGAGTAGCCGCGGTCCCACTCGTAGTTGTCCATCAGCGACCACACGAAGTACCCGGCGAGCGGCGCCCCGGCGTCGATCGCGCGCCGCGCCGCGACGAAGTGATCGCGCAGGAACTTCAGCCGCTGCTCGTCCGGGATGCGGCCGTTCTTGTCCGGCCCGGTCGAGTAGGCCGCGCCGTTCTCCGTCACGTAGAGCTTCGGCACCCCGTACTCCACGTGCAGCCGGATGAGCAGCCGCCGCAGGCCTTCCGGGTACACCTCCCAGTTCATCTCCGTCTGCTCGGACGCGGGGGCGACGTGCACCGTCCTCGGCAGGTTCTGCTCCTCGGGGACCTTGGTGCTCCGCAGCACCGCCCGCGAGTAGTAGTTGAGCCCGAGGAAGTCGCACTGCGTCGCGATGATCTCGAGATCGCCCGGCTTGCACACGGTCAGCCCCTCCGGCGGGAGGTAACCCAGCTTGATGTAGTCCGCGATCATGTCCGCCGGGTAGTGCCGGCCGTAGAGCGGATCGAGGAACCAGCGGCTGAAATACCCGTCGTAGTGGCGGGCCGCGTCGTAATCGGCGGCGCTCGGCGACGCGGGCATCGCGTAGTTCATGTTCAGCGTGATGCCCACCTCGGCGCCGGGGCTGTTCTTGCGCAGCACGGGCACGGCGAGGCCGTGCGAGAGCAGGAGGTGGTGGCTCACCGTCAGCGCCTTGCTGAAATCGCGCATGCCCGGCGCGTGGATCCCCTTCTCGTAGCTGAGGAACGCCGTGCACCACGGCTCGTTGTGGGTGATCCACTTCTTGACGCGATCGCCGAGCTTCCGCGACACCACGTCGGCGAACTCCACGAACGCGTCGGCCGTCGAGCGGTGCAGCCAGCCCCCGACCTCGTCCTGGAGCACCTGCGGCAGATCCCAGTGGAACAGCGTCGCGTACGGCTCGATCCCAGCCTCGAGCAGGCCGTCCACCAGCCGGCTGTAGAAGTCGAGCCCCTTCTGGTTCACCGCGCCCCGGCCGTTCGGGAGGATGCGCGGCCACGCGATCGAGAACCTGTAGGCCATCAGGCCCAGGCTCTTCATCAGCGCGATGTCCTCAGGCCACCGGTGGTAGTGGTCGCACGCGACGTCGCCGTTGGTCCCGTCCGTGATCTGGCCGGGCGTCTTCGCGAAGCGATCCCAGATGGACTCGCTGCGCCCGTCCTCGCTCGTGGCACCCTCGATTTGATAGGAGGACGTCGCGGCCCCCCAGACGAACTTGTCGGGAAATCTCAGAGACGACATGTTGTGTTGTGATTCTCCTCAGACAGGCACGGCCTCGACGGAGGCGGGCACCTTGCGGTCGTAGTGCGCGGAGGGCGCGACCGAGCCGGGCGAGTAGAGGTGGCAGCGGACCCAGTGCCCCGAGCCGACGTCGACGGCCGCCGGCATGGCCTCCCGGCACGTGTTCATCACGCTCGGGCAGCGGTCGGCGAACGGGCACCCCGGCGGCGGGTTGATGAGCTTCGGCGCGCCGGAGCGGGCCGGGAGCTCGCTGCGGATCGAGCCGTTCGGATCCGGCACCGCCGAGAGCAGGAGCTTCGTGTACGGGTGCGCCGGCTGCTGCATCAGCTCCTCGCTGGGCGCGCCCTCCACGATGTGGCCGGCGTACATCACCATCGTGCGATCCGCGACGTAGCGCGCGCTCGCGATGTCGTGCGTGATGTAGAGGTACGAGATGCCGCGCTCCTCCTTGAGGCGCTCCATCAGGTTGAGGACGCCCATGCGGATCGAGACGTCGAGCATCGAGATCGGCTCGTCCGCGAGGATCACGCTCGGGTCCACGGCGAGGGCTCGGGCGATCGCGACGCGCTGCCGCTGGCCGCCCGAGAGCTGGTACGGGTACTTGGCCGCGACCTCCGCCGGCGGGTTCAGGTCGACCGTCTTGAGCAGCGCGTGCACCTTCTCCCGGAGGATCGCGGCGTTCGGCGCCTTGTTGTGGAGCAGGAGCGGCCGCTCCAGGTGGTAGCCGATCGTGTGCACCGGGTTGAGCGAGCCGAACGGATCCTGGAAGATCATCTGCACCTGCCCGCGGTAGGCGAGCGAGGCGCGGTTCGGCTCCTCCTTCAGCACGTCGCGACCCTTGAACAGGATCTGCCCGGCGCTCGGCGGCATCAGCCGCGCGAGCAGCCGCGCGATGGTGCTCTTGCCGCTGCCCGACTCCCCGACCAGCGCGATGACCTCGCGCTCGGCCAGCGAGAACGAGGCGTCGTGCAGCGCCCGGAGCTGCTGCGTGCGAAGCCCGCCGCCGACGGGGAAGTACTTGGCGAGGCGCACCACGTCGAGGACAGGCGAGACATAAGGTTGCGTCATCGTCATCGTCAGTAGAGGTGGCAGGCGCCGCGGTGCTCGGGCGCGATTTCACGGAGGACGGGCAGCTCGTTCTGGCAGGTCGCGAAGGCCTGCGGACACCGGGGATGGAAGCGGCAGCCGGGCGGCGGGTTGCGCATGTCCGGCGGCGAGCCCGGGATGCCCTGCAGCTTGCGGCGCGGCCCGCGGACCGAGGGGAACGACCCGAGGAGCCCCTGCGTGTACGGGTGCTTCGGATCGCTGAACAGGTCCTTGGCGCGGGCCGTCTCCGCGAGCTTGCCCGCGTAGAGGATGGCGATGCGCGTGGAGAACTCGGCGATGAGCGAGAGGTCGTGCGTGATGAAGAGGATCGAGAAGCCCAGCCGGTCCTTGAGGTCGGCGATCTGCTGCAGGATCTCCTTCTGCACGACCACGTCGAGCGCCGTCGTGGGCTCGTCCATGATGAGGAACGGCGGCTTGAGCGCCATGGCGATCGCGATCACCACGCGCTGCCGCATGCCGCCCGACAGCTGGTGCGGGTAGCTCGCCAGGCGCGACGTGTCGATGTTCACGAGCTTGAGCAGCGCGGCCGCGCGCTCCATCGCCTGCGCCGGCGTCACGCCGTCGTGCGCGATGATGGGATCCGCGATCTGCTCGCCGATCGTCAGCACCGGGTTGAGCGCGGTCATCGCGCTCTGGAACACGAGCGCCATCTTGCGCCAGCGGAAGGCGCGGAGCTGATCCTCGGTCATGGACAGGACGTCCTGCCCGGCGAAGAGCACGCGTCCGCCCGTGATCACCGCCGGCGGGCGGAGCAGCCGCATGATGGCCATCGCCACCGTCGACTTGCCGCTCCCCGACTCGCCGGCGAGGCCGAGCACCTCGCCCGGGGCGATGTCGAAGGAGACGTTGTCGACCGCGCAGACCGGACCCGTCGGGGTCATGAACTCGACCCGCAGATCCTGAACCGAGAGAATCGGACTAGGCGCCATGAGCCCTCACTACCGGCGTTGACGGACCAGCCGCGACCTTGCGGCTCTTGAGCATACGCGACCAGGCCCCCTCCGCGCGGAGCCGCGGATTCGAGATCTCGTCGATGGCATAGTTGATCAGGGTGAGCGCGAACCCGACGAGCGCGACGCACACGCCGGTGGGCACGATGGTCCACCACGCGCCCGTGAGGAGCGCGGCGTTGTTGCTGGCCCAGTAGAGGTTCGTCCCCCAGGTGACGGCGCTCAGATCGCCGAGCCCGAGGAACTCCAGGCCGACCTGCGCGCCGATGGCGTAGATCGTCGCGTTGATGAAGCCGGACATGAGGAGCGACGTCATGTTCGGCAAGATCTCGAGGAAGATGATGCGCGCGCTGCCCTCGCCGCTCACGAGCGCCGCGGAGACGAAGTCCTTGTCGCGCAGCGCGAGCACCTGTGACCGGAGCACGCGCGCGTTCCACGCCCAGCCCGTGAGGACGAGGACGAACAGGATCGTCATCGGCCCGGCCGGCAGGTAGGCCGCGATGACGACGGCCATCGGCAGGCCGGGGATGATCAGGAACACGTTCGTGAGCAGCGAGAGCACGTTGTCGACCCAGCCGCCGAAGTAGCCTCCGGCCATGCCGATGATCGCGCCGATCGCCATCACGGCCAGGCCCGTGGCGACCCCGACGGCCAGCGAGGTCCGCGCGCCGACGATCGTCTGCGCGAGCACGTCCTGACCCTGGCCCGTCGTGCCGAAGAGGTGCTCGGCCGAGGGCGCCTCGTGCGGCATGCCCACGAACGCGTGCGGATCCTGCTGCACGAACGTGGGGCCGAGCAGCGAGAGGAGCAGGAAGAAGAGCACGATGAGCGTGCCCACCATCGCCTTGCGGTTCGAGAGGAGGAGGCGGAACCACCCCGCCGCGCGGGAGACGCCGCCCCCGCTGTTGCCTTGTTGCGCAGCCATCGCTTCTCCTGGAGCCAGACCTTCAGCGCGCGCGGGCGCGGGGGTCAAGGAAGACGTAGATGATGTCGACCAGGAAATTCGCCCCCAGCACGGCGAACGTGATGGTGAGGAAGATCCCCTGCATGAGCGGGTAATCCTGGTTGCGGACCGCCTGGATGAGCAGGTAGCCCTGCCCCGGGTACGAGAAGACGATCTCGGTGAGCAGCGAGCCGGCGAGCACGAAGCCGAGCGCCATGCCGAAGCCGGTCACGTTGGGCAGGAGGGCGTTCCGCGCGGCGTAGGTGAACATGACCCGCCACTGCGAGAGCCCCTTGGCCTGGGCCATCGTGATGTACTCCTCGGACAGCACGGTGACCATCGCGCTGCGCATGCCGAGCATCCAGCCGCCGACGGTGGCGATGACGATCGACAGGCCGGGCAGGACCATGTGCGAGAGCACGCTCCCGATGAACTCCAGGCTCCACTCGGGCGAGAGCGTGTCGCTGTAGGCGTGGCGCAGCGGGAAGAGCCCGAGCACGAAGCCGAGGATGTAGAGCGACACCATCGCGAGCCAGAAGTACGGGAACGCGCCGAGGAACATCAGGACGGGCGGCATCACCGAGTCGAGCAGGCCGCCCCGCTTCCACGTCGCGATGATGCCGAGCAGCGTCCCCAGGCCGAAGGCGATGATCACGGCGGCGCCGGACAGCAGCAGCGTCCAGCCGAGCCCCGTCGCGATCACCTCCGTCACCCGCGCGGGGAAGTGCGCGACGGAGGTGCCGAGATCGCCCGTCAGGGTGTGGCCCAGGTAGGTGATGTATTGCTTGTAGAGCGGCTCCCCCGTGAACCCGAACGCCTTCCGCAGCGCCTCGATCGCCTCCGGCTGGAGCTGGCCGCGGAAGCGCGCGAACATCGCCGAGGCGGGATCGCCCGGCATGAGCCGCGGGATGATGAAGTTCAGGGTGAGCGAGGCCCACGCCGCGATGAAATACAAGCCCAGCTGTCGAAGAAGGTAACGCACAGAAGCTCTCTCTTCTAACCTGCTCTCCGGATCAGATCACGCCCGACGTCACTTCGGCTTGAGCTCGGTGAGGACGAGCAGGTACTCGGGCGGGTTGTTGGGCGACAGCTTCGCGTACGGGTTCTCCTTGCTGGGGAACCCGGTGAAGCGGCGGGTGTTGAACTCGCCCCACGACGGCCCGGGGAACAGCGGGACCGAGGGCGCCGTCTCGGAGAAGATCTCCTGGAGCTGCTCGAGGAGCTTCTTCTGCTCCGCTGGATCCGTGGCGGCCTCGAACGCCTCGAAGAGGCCGTCCGCCTGCTTGGCGCCGAACCGGTGCCAGTTGCGCGCCGACGACTCGCCGACCGGCTTCACGGTCGCGGAGCCGAGGAGGTCGCGGTAGAAGTTGTACGGCGTCGGCTCCTCGTTCGACCAGCCCATCGACAGGTCGAAGGTGCCCTTCTGGAGCGCCTCGAAGAACGCGCTGAAGTCGTACGTCTTCAGCGTGGCCTCGAC
The DNA here is from genome assembly GCF_051474135.1 of Sorangium sp. So ce385. Lineage (NCBI taxonomy): Bacteria > Pseudomonadati > Myxococcota > Polyangiales > Polyangiaceae > Sorangium > Sorangium sp. So ce385. The sequence continues at coordinate 7,148,867 of NZ_CP150337.1, forward strand.
GCCGATCTGCTTCACCTGCTGCGTGACGATCTGCGCCGCGCGCACCCAGTCGGACCAGCCCGTGACGACGTTGATGTCGAAGCGCAGCGGCTTGCCGTCCTTCGCGCGGATGCCGTCCGCACCCTTGGCGTAGCCCGCCTCGTCGAGGATCTGGTTCGCCTTGGCCACGTTGAACTTCACCCAGTCGCCGCTCTCGACGACCTTCTGGCTGCGCCAGCGCTCGTGCGCGTCGCTGAGCGCCGTCGCGTCCGCCGGCCGCGTGTAGTTGTTCATCGCGACCTTGACGATCTGCTCGCGGTCGAGCGACATGCTGATCGCCTTGCGCACCCGCACGTCGTCGAGCGGCTTCTTCGTCGTGTTCGTGTAGACGAACACGGTGCTGCCGACGAGCGGGAACCAGTAGTGGTGATTCGTCGGATCCTTGCCGACGTAGACCTTCTCGATCTCCGGGACGAAGTTGCCGGCCCAGTCGACCTCGCCGTTCAGGAGCGCCAGGTTCGCCTGGTCGTTGCCCGGGTAGGCCGGGAAGCGGAGCCCCTTGATCGCGGGCTTGCCCTGCTGCCAGTAGTTCGGATTACGACCGAGCTCGTAAATCTGGTTCTGGAAGTTCTTCACCTCGGTGAAGGGCCCCGTCGCGACCGGGTTCTCGTTGGTGAAGGTGACCGGATCGGCCACGTCCTTCCACTTGTGCTCCGGCACGATCGGCTGGTGCCCGAGGAAGACGAGCCCGGGGACGTACGGCCGCGTGAGCGAGAACTCGACCGCCGAGTCGCCCTTGGCCTCAACCGCGGTCAGCCACTTCCAGACGCCCTGCAGGTCGAGGGCGGCGTGCTTCTTCAGGAGCCCGAAGGTGAAGGCGACGTCCTTCGCCGTGAAGGGCTGGCCGTCGGACCACTTCACGCCGGGGCGAATCGTGAAGGTGAGCGTCTTGTTCCCGTTGCTCCACTCGTATTTCGAAGCGAGCCAGGGGGTGAACTCGCCCTTCATCGTGTTGTAAACGAGGAGCGGCTCGTAGATGCCAGCGACGGTTGGCCAGCGAACGTTGCCTGGGGCCAGCAGAGGATTGAAGTTGCGCACCCACGACGCTTGCTGCTCGATCGAGACGGTCAGGAAGGTGTCCGCCGTCGTGGGGTTCTTGACGGCCCCGGGAGCCGTCGGGGCGGTGCCAGCGCCGCCCCCGGGGTCCTTCTTCGCGTCGGGCTTCGGGCAACCTGCCACGGCGCCGACCGAAAGAAGCAGCGCCGAGAGAACCAACGTTCGACGCGGCAACAACCAGTTCCTCATGAGAATGCTCCTCGCGGGGCCCTCGTGGACACGCCCGAGCGCCCACCGTCCCTCTCCCACTCAACTGATCTTCCTGGAAGCCGCCACGTGACACAGCGACTCGCCGGACCCCTTCGCCGCGACGCAGCGCGCCATACCGGCATCCAGCCGTCGGCACTGTAGCCGTCTTCGCACAGCAGTGTCAACGGGGATTCGAGGTCGCTACCAAGTTCTCGTGCCGCTCACTCAGGCGCGTTTTCAAGGGAGATGTCGTGGCGCGTCATGTGTCGCGGCAGCAATTCCGTCTCATGTTGTCATCGCGCGTCATGACACCTGAGCACTCTGGCGCTCACACTGTTTTTTTCTTCGCTCGCAGCAAGGAAGGAGGCAGTCGATGACGCATCGTCTCAAGGAGCGGCCGGGGCACGTCTATACAGATGTCCGCGAGCGATGACAAGACCAGATTTTTCCGGCTCGTCCCCGCGCGCGAACGGGCACTCCACGGGCGGGCGAGGCGCAGCGCGCCGCCGGCGCAGCCTGCGCGGGCGGCGGGAAATCGTGTCCGGAGCGCGCGGCGATGCGCGCGATACGCAGGTGCGCGCGGCGTCGATTCGGGGCGCGCGATTCGAGGTGTGGAGCCTCGATCTGCGCGGCCGTGCCCCCGAGTACGATGTATCGGGGGAGATTCCGTTCCATGTCTTCTAGGTTTCGAGCGGTGGGGCGCGGCGCGATCCGGCGGCGCGCCTCACGGAAGCGAGGGAGCGGACGCGGGCACGAGGAGGCCGGCGTCGAAGCGCTCGTCTGCCGCGATGTTGTCGGTGAACGCGTTCTCGCCGTCCTTCTTCAGCTCGGGCGCGGGCGAGCCCTGCACCACCAGCCCGAAGAGGTTGTCCCAGGCGCGCACCCGGGAGAGGCGCCCCGAGCTCCGATCGAACAGGATGCCGGCCCGCGCGCAGCCGGTCACCCGCACGCCGTCGAGGGTGGCTGTGGACCCGGCGAGCGCGAGGACGCCGTCGGCGACGGCGTCGCCGTGCGGCGCGCCGTCGACGGCGTCGCCGTGCGGCGCGCCGTTCCCGGCCTGGCCGCCCCCGGTCACGCCGTCGATGACGGTCTCCGCGATCTCCGCCTCGGCGGCGAACAGCGCCACGCCGGCCGTGCGGCTCGCGCGGATGAGGGACGAGGCGAGCCGCAGCTGGTAGCCGGCGGCGGCGACGCCGATGCCCGCGCCGTCGTCGTCGTCCGACGTGCCCTCGATGAGGTCCCCGGTGATCTCGACCTTGCCGCCCGGGAGCTCCGCGCCGGCGAGGACGCCGACCGAGCGGCTCCCGCGGATCACATTGCCCGAGAGCGCCGCGGCGGCCCCGCGGTAGACGACGATCCCCTGCCCCACCGGCGCGCGCCGGTCCGGCGCGACATGCCCCTCGACGAGGTTGCCTGTCACGGTCGCCTCGGATCCGGCATACCCCACCGACAGGCCGGTCCCCTCGTTGTCGCGAAGGACGTTCGACGCGAGCGTCACGCGGCCCTCCATCACGGACACCCCGGCGCCGTCGCCCCAGGCCCCTCCGGCGATCGTCCCCTCGACGAGGTTGCCCGCGGCGACCAGCTCGGAGAGATCGCCCACGTGAACCCCGGTCCCGCGGTTGCGGACGATGGCGCTGTCGTGGAGGCGCATCGCCGCGCCGCGGGCCACGGCGACGCCGAACCCGCCGAGCAGCGACGGGGACGCGGCCGCCACCGTCTCCTGGACGAGGCTCCGCATCATCGTCGCCGCCGTGCCCTCGCCGAGCACGGCGACGCCGATCTCCGCGTTGCCGAGGAGCACGCTCGAGTCGATCGCGACGCGCGCGCGGCTCGACGCGTACACGCCGACGCCGTAGCTCGGCTCGACGCTCCCTGGCATCGTCCCCTCGACGAGCACGCCGGAGATCGTCGCCGACGCGCTCCCCGTCGCGACGATGCCCGACAGGCGGTTTCCGACCACGGCCGTGCGCTCGACGGACACCTCGGCGCCGTCCCGGGCGACGATCCCCTCGCCGTCCCGGAGGCGCTCCGACGGCGAGGTCCCCTCGACGAGGCTGCCCACCACGGTCGCGGAGGCGCCCGCGTAGAGCGCGGCCACGCCCGCCGCGCGGCTGCCCGTCACGGCGCTCTCCCGCACGAACAGCGCGCCTCCGGCGTCCGCGAGCGCGCCCATGCCGTCGCCCGCCGCGCCGGCGCGCGTCCCCTCGATCCAGCTCTCTGCGACCGAGATCCGCGCGCCGTCGCCCGCGAGGACGCCGGCGTGGGCAGCGCCCTTGATGTGCACGCGCTCGAGCGTCACGGCGCTCGAGCCCATCGCGACCACGCCGGCGCCGTCGCCGCCGATCTCCAGCCCCCGGAGCGTCACCTCCCCTGCCTCGAGCACGGCCACGATCGCGGGAGGGACGACCCGCGGGCTCACCCCGCGGAGCCGCACGCGCGAGGCGCACCGGCCGGCGATGGCGACAGGCCTCGTGATGACGACCGGCTCGTCGTAGGTGCCGTCCGCGAGCGCGATGGTCCCGCCGTCGGCGACGCGCGCGAGCGCCGCCTCGAGCGTCGTGACCGGCCTCGCCTCCGAGCCGTCGCCGTCCGCGCCGACGTAGCTCGGGTCGACATACACGTTGCCGGGCGCCCGGGGCACGTCCCCCCACGGCCCGCGCCCGCAGCCGTCGGGGCCATCGACGCTCACACACCCCGCTTCCGGCGTCGCGAACGTTCCCGCCGGACACTTCGCCATGGCCGGCCTGCAGAGCCCGTCGTCGCCGACGAGCTCGGGAGCGCAGCGCGGCAGGCCGACGGGAATGCACCCCTCGTCGAACTTCGGGATCGTCCCCGGAGGGCATTGGGCCATCGAGGGGTGGCAGAGATCGTCTTTCTCCACGAACAGCTCGGCGCACCCCTGGATGCCCACCGGCATGCACGCGCCCGCGGGCCCGAGGACGTGCCCGCGCGCGCAGGGCGGCGTGACGGGCCAGCGGTCGAGCGGAGTGTCGGCGCCGCGCGAGGCGTCGCTGCACGCGGCGGCGAGCAGCGACAGGGCCGCGATGCCGGCGGCCAGCCAAGACGAACCCGGGCGCGTCGCGCAGAAGCGCATGCAATACCCTCCTCGGACAGCGCTGCCTCGGCGCGCGCCCCGCGCGCCCCCGCGCGCCCGAGGGGCGAACGGGGCCGAGGAGCCGCCGCGGCGGCGCGAAGACCGCTTGTCGTGCATGAACCGGCGCTCCGAGCGCCGGAGATCACCGTCGAGTCCGCAGCAGGATGACGAGGACAGCGCCTGAACGGCGCAGCGCGAACTCCTTCGGAGTAATGAATCTTACAACAGGAGCCAGCCTCCCGCCAGGCAGAGGAATCGCGATCGCGCCGACTTTCCCTGCGTCGCCGCGGACGTCTGCGCGGCGGTGAGATCTCGGGCGCGCGCGGCTCTCTCCGGGCGCGGGGCTCGCGCGCGCCGCCGATCGTGCGGGTCGCACGCTTTCTGTCAACCACGTTGGGCCGCGCCGAGCGCCGCCGGGACGCTCCGCGGAGGAGACGGTCCCCGCCGCCTCGCGGGGCCGCCGTCCGCGGCCGAAGCCCGCGCCGGCGCCGTCGTTCCGGACGACGTGGCGACGGCGCGCGGCTCGGGCGCGCGCTGCGCCGGCGCGGTCGCCGCAGGGGGAGCGCCGCCCTGGGCCTCTGTCGGCTCACGTGGGCTGCGCAGGGCGTGACCAGAGGACGCCGGGCCGCGGGACGTTGCCGCCCATCAGCGATGATGTCGAGTCCGCAGCCCTCGATTGCAGAGATCGACCAGGTCTTCGGAAATGCGGTTTGCGGGGCCCGATAAAGCTGCAAGTCGGGTCGCCCTCGTCCCGTCCCGCCGCGCGCCGCGCGCCGCGGGCGCCCCGCTGCGCGCGTCGACATTTGCCTTTCTCCAGCGCCCGGGAGCCTCCCACATCGGCGCTGCGAGGCGGCCTCGGAGCGCGCCGGCGCGGCGGCGCTCGGGCGCGATGAAGCGGGGCAGAGCTCCCACACGGCGCGGATTCAGACAATGCACTTTCGCCGTCGCCGTCAGGCAGCCGCAGAGGGCCGACGCGGCAGGCTGTGCACACGCGCTGTCAGGCACGCAGCCTGCTCTCCACGCCGCTCAACATGACACCGCGGGTCTGACAGCCCTGGCGGGGCATGGAAGGAGGACGGATGGTTAGCTCGATCGATATGAAGATGGCGCAAGCGGCGATGCTCTTGTCTGCGTTGATGACCGGGTGCGCGGTCGGCGCGGTGACGCCCGAAGAGGCCGACTTGGAGCAGGCCGACGTCGACGTGGCGTCGAGCGAGCAGGCATTGGAGGGAGATACAGCGGGGGATACGGAGGAGACGCGGGGCGGCCTGCTCCCTCCCGGCAAGACCGATCTCGGCGGGCCGCTCGTTCAAGGCCCCATCGGCAAGGGCGTGCCCCTGGGCCCGCCGATTCAGGGCCCTAGCCAGGGTCCCATCGGCAAGGGCCCTGTCGGCCAGATCCCTGGCGGCATCCCCGGCGGGCCGTTCGACGGCATCCCCGGCGGGCCGTTCGGCGGCATCCCCGGCGGGGGCATCCCCGGCGGGCCGTTCGGCGGCCTCGGCGGGCCCTACGGCGGCCTCGGCGGGCCCTACGGCGGCCTCGGCGGGCTCGGGCCCTACGGCGGCCTCGGCGGGCTCGGTCCCTACGGCGGCCTCGGCGGCGGCTTCCCGGGCGGCGGCTTCGGCATCCCGGGCAGCGGCCTCGGCGGCGGCTTCCCGGGCGGCGGCTTCGGCATCCCGGGCGGCGGCCTCGGCGGCGGCTTCCCGGGCGGCGGCCTCGGCGGCGGCTTCCCGGGCGGCGGCTTCGGGTGGCCGGGCGGCGGCTTCGGCTCCCCGTACGGCGGCGGCGCGGCCCCCGGGATGTTCTCCCCCTGACGTCATGTCCTGACGGCGCCGGCCACGCTGCCGGTCGGGGACAGCGGTGACCGACGCGACGGGCCGCCGGAATCTCCGCGGGGAGCCGCACCAGCTCCCCGCGAGGCCGGCGGCCCGTGGTCGATCGACGTCTCTCGCGATCGCGCGCCCGCGCGGCGCGCTGGCTCGCTCGGCGCGCCGCGCGGGCGCTCGAAAGGTTGGACCCCCGCCGCGTGGACGAGGCAGCATAAGGCGATGGAAGACGCCCCCCTCCTAGAGCGCGAGCCGGAGACCAACATCTTCGGGGAGTCCATGGCGGTGTTTCACACGGCCGCGGACCTCATCGGCCTGGCCCCTCGCATCCGGCTGGAGCTCGAGCAGCCCGACTACGAGCACATCTTCTACATCACCACGCAGCTCCAGGACCGCCTCGTCCCCCTCCGCGGGGAGGCGGCCGCGACCTACGAGCGGCTCCCTGCCTCGGTGATCCCGAACCGCGCCGCCATCACCCCGCTCTTCAACGGCAAGCTCATCCTCCGCCCCGAGGCGCTCCGGAGCGGCTCGATCCACGTGCAGGACGGCGTGATCCGCCTCGCCGACCAGGGGCTTTACCGGATCCAGCCCGGCGGGTTCGTCCGCTTCAAGGCCTATCGGGTCCAGCACAACCAGGCGCGTGGGCCTTACAAGGGCGGGCTCCGCTTCCACAAGGCCGTGTCGCTCGACCTGTTTAACGCGCTCGCCGCCGAGATGACGTGGAAGACCGCCATCGCGCATGTCCCGTTCGGCGGCGCCAAGGGGGGTATTCGCATGGATCCGCGCGAGCACAGCAAGGAAGAGCTCGAGGCGATCTCGCTCCGGTACATGTACCGGCTGAAGCAGCTCATCGGGCCCAACGTCGACATCCCCGCGCCCGACGTGGGCACGAACGGCGAGGTGATGGCGTGGCTCCTGCGCCAGTACAGCGACGGCGAGCGCGAGCGGCACAACCACCGCGGCGTCGTCACGGGCAAGGACGTGCGCATCGGCGGCTCCGAGGGGCGCGTCAAGGCGACCGGCCAGGGGCTCGCGTACTGCATCGAGGAGTGGTACGCGCAGCGCGGCGCCTCGCCCGCCGGGGCGCGCTTCATCGTGCAGGGCTTCGGCAACGTCGGCTCCGCCGCGGCCGAGATCCTGTGCAGGATGGGCGCCCGGTGCGTCGCCGTGCAGGACGCCGACGGCGCGGTGTTCGACCCGAACGGCATCGACGTCGGCGCGCTGACGGCCTACGTCAACGAGAACCCGCAGAACCTCCGGCGGTCGGTCGCCGGCTACGCCGGGGCCCAGGCGATCGCGCGCGACGACTTCTGGAGCGTCGACGCGGAGATCTGCATCCCTGCAGCGCTCGGCGACGCCATCACCGGCGAGGTGGCCGAGCGGATCAAGGCGAAGCTCGTGGCCGAGGGCGCCAACCGCCCGACCACGACCGAGGGGGACAAGGTGCTGGCGGAGCGCGGCGTCAGCGTCATCCCCGACATCATCGGCAACGCGGGCGGCGTGACCGTCTCGTACTACGAGTGGATCCAGAACAAGCGCATGGAGCACTGGACCGAGGGCGAGGTGAACGCGCGCCTCGAGCGCGCCATCAAGAGCAACTACCGCCTGATCTGCGACATCGCTGAGGACCGGCCGCGCCGCACCGAAGATCACGACTCGACGGGGCTCGTCGTCGGCAAGCGCCTGCCGATGCGGCTCGCCGCGATGGTGCTCGCGCTCAAGCGCATCGAGGCGCACTACATGCTGGAAGGGTTCTCCCAGTAGGCGGCGCCTCCGGCCGCCGGACCGCAGCCGCCGCCCGCGGTCGGTCACCGGAGGAGCGCAGGCGCGCCCGTCGTCGACCCGGCGCCGGGCGCCGGGCGGCGCTACCGGGCGACGCCGTACCCGAGCTTCTTGATGCCGTAGACCTTGATCTTGTGCTGCAGCGTCCTGAGCGGCAGCTCCAGGCGCCGCGCCGCCTCCGTCTGGTTCCAGTCCGACGCGCGCAGCGCCTCGAGCAGGAGGTCGGCCTCGATCTGCTCCAGGCGCGTCTTGAGGCCGCCCGTCGAGGGGGCCGCCGACGACGCCGGCTCGGACACGCGCGAGGGCAGCGGCTCGGACGGGCGCTGGGACAGGGCTGGCAAGCCGGGGTCGGACGAGCGCGAGGGGTCGTGGGCGCGCGGCGGCGCGGACGGCGCGCTGTGCGCGGTCACCGCCGTGCGGATGCGCTCCGGGAGGTCGCGCGCCATGATCGCCTCGCCCTCGGCGATCACCACCGCCCGCTCGATCGCGTTGCGGAGCTCGCGCACGTTGCCGGGCCACGAGTAGCTCTTCAGCAGGGCCAGCGCCTCGGACGTGATCGACTGGACCCTGCTGAGGTTCGCCGCGTTCGCCTGCTGCAGGAAGCCCGCCGCGAGCGTCGCGATGTCGTCGCGGCGCGCGCGGAGCGGCGGGATGTTCAGCGTCATCGCGTTCAGCCGGTAGAGCAGATCGAGCCGGAACGTGCCCGCGTCGCACATCGCGTCGAGGTCGCGGTGCGTCGCCGCGATCACGCGGACGTCGACCTCGATCTCCTTGGTCGCGCCGACGCGCGTCACCCGCTTGGTCTCGAGCACGCGCAAGAGCGCGGCCTGCGCGGCCGCGGGCAGCTCGCCGATCTCGTCGAGCAGGACCGTGCCGCCGGCGGCCGCCTCGAAGACGCCCTTCTGCTGCTGGCTCGCCCCGGTGAAGGCGCCGCGCTCGTGGCCGAAGAGGGTGCTCTCGATGAGCAGCGCCGGGATCGCCCCGCAGTTCACGCAGATGAGCGGCTCGCCGCGGCGCGGGCTGCGGTCGTGGATGAACCTCGCGAGCACCTCCTTGCCCGTCCCGGTCTCGCCGCGCAGGAGCACCGGGATCGAGGAGCGCGCGGCCCGCAGCGCCACCTCGACGAGCGATCGCATGAGCGGGCTCTTCGTCGCGAGGACGTGGCCGTCGGCCTCCCACTGGCTCTCGGGCACCGCGCCCGCGGCGCCGTCCTCCTCGGGCGGCCGCGCGCCTTCGACCTTCGGCGCGACGTAGAGCAGCGCGCCCTCCGGGGCCGCGAGGTACACCGGCGCCGCGGGGCTCGCGCTGCGCGACGCCTCGTGGCTCACCTCGATGAGCTTGTCGATGGAGGTCGCGGCGTCGGGGAACACCGCGACGCCCGACACGAGCACGGGCTCGCCCTCGCGGCGCGCGACGATCGTCTTCGCGAGCTCCTCCGCGAGCTCGGGCGTGACCTCCGGGAGCAGGATCTCGAGGGTGTCGGCGCTGTAGAACGCGACGCGATCGACGGGCCGCAGCGCCTCGCGCACGCGGAGCCCCCAGTGGCGGAGGTGGCTCGCCTGGGCGCCGAGCGAGCGGACCACGACGAGCGCGAACTTCCGGCTGAAGAACCGGGACCGCACGATCTCGGCCTGCAGGGCGACGCGGAGCGCGTCGGAGCCCTCCAGGCCGAACGGCGGCAGCTCGCCGCCGGCGAGCACGTGCACCGACGCGACGATGCCGCCGAGCAGCACCTCGTCCCCGGCCTTGACCACGCCGCTCTCGACCCGCTGCCCCGAGATGCGCGTCCCGTTGCGCGAGCCGAGGTCCTCGACCACGACCTCGCCGCCCACGAGCGTGAAGCGCGCGTGCCGGCGCGAGATGCTCCTGTCGCGGATCACGACGTCGGCCGGGGGCTCCCTGCCGACGACGACGCCGACGCCGGGGCTCATCGGGGCCATCTCGACGCCGTCATGGTGGTAAACGAGCAAGAGGACACGCCGCTTCTCCGAGCGCGCGCCTTGGATGAGCTCCCCTGTCTTGACTGACAGCGGTGCAGTCGTCGCCATGGGACCGGTTCTTTGACCGCTCACACTGCCCAACTACGCCTCATTGCTCCAAGCGGCAACCGGGAAGCAACGGCGCGGCCGGTCTTCGACGAAAGCGCGGCTGGACGCCGGGCCCGCCTTCGCCGCCTTCGTCGCCTTCGCCGCCGGCGGCGCGGGCGCGGCAGCGTGGTAAGGTGGTCGCATGCTCCGTCTCAACGCCGAATGGACAGAGGTGCTCCGCCGTTACAAGGAAGACCACCAGGATCCGCGCAACCAGGCGTGTCACAAGGTCGGCATACCGCTCATCGTCGCGAGCTTCCCCGTGGGCGCCACCCTCATCGGCCTCCCGCTCGCGGCCGCGATGTTCGCGACCGGCTGGGGCTTCCAGTTCGCGGGCCACTATTTCGAGGGGAAGAAGCCCTCGTTCGTGGACGACAAACGGAGCCTGATCATCGGCGTGCTCTGGTGTCTCGAGAAATACGGCGTGCGCGTCTTCGAGGAGACGCCCGCCTCCTGACGCACCGCGCTACCCTCGGCGCCCCTCCCGTCCCGCGCGCAGCCGTCCGACGCGGACACACCGCCCGCCCAACTGCGGAAAATCTGGAAATTACCTACTTCACGCCCGTGCTGCGATGCGCCAACCTCGCTTGACGTGATGCGTGCATGGTCGTACCTGTGTCGCGGGCGGGGGGACGACGACTCTTCTCTTCGGGGTTTCCAGCGGGCATCGCGGCGCTCCGGCGTGCGCCGCTGAAGGCTCCTGTCGCCGATGCGCTCCCGGAGCGTCGTGACCGGCCCGCCGCCGCAGGCGATGAGATGGACGAGGACGGCGAGACGAGGAGACGGCAGATGGGGTGTGCGCAAAGCATGAGGGGGAAAGTCGCCGTGATCACCGGGGGGACCTCGGGCATCGGGCTCGCGACGGCATCCGCGCTGGCGCGGCAGGGCGCCCGGGTGACCGTGCTCTGCCGCAGGACCGGCTCCGAGGGCGCGAGGAAGCTCGCCGCGCTGAAGGTGCAGGGCGAGGTCCACCTCGTCGAGTGCGACCTCGGCCGGCTCGCGTCGGTGCGCGCCGCGGCCCGGCAGGTGGCCGACCGGTGCGGCGCCGTCCACCTGCTCGTGAACAACGCGGGGGTGTTCCTGCGCGAGCGCGCGGAGTCCGCGGACGGCCTCGAGATGACGTTCCAGGTGAACTACCTGTCGCATTTCCTGCTGTCGAACCTCCTGCTCGACCGGCTCAAGGCCGCGCGCGACGCGCGCGTGGTCAACCTGGTCGCGCCGGTGGACAGCATCCGGCTCGACTTCGACGACCTCATGTCGACGCGCTCCTATTCGTTCCTCGCCGCCTCCGCGCGGTCGAAGCTCGCGCTCGTGCTCGCGGCGCGGCGGCTCTCGGGCGCGCTCTCGGGCAGCGGGGCGCAGGTGCTCTGTTACTACCCCGGGCTCGTGCGGTCGGGGCTCTTCGACGGGACCTCGCGCGTGCTCAAGACGCTAATCGACGTCGTGGGCGCGACCCCGGCGCAGGCCGCCGCGAACCTCCTCGCGATCCTGGCCGACGCGCCGCCCGCCGAGGGCCCCGCCTTCTTCGAGCGGACCCGGGCGAGGCCCCTCAAGGGGATGGCGACCGACGCCGAGGCGGCCGCGCGGCTCTGGGACATGAGCGCGCGGCTCGCCGGCCTCACCCGCGCGGATGTCACCGGAGCCCCCGCTTCTTGAGGTCCGCCGCGAGCGAGGACTGCACGCGCCCGACCTCCCGGGCGATGGCCTGCACCGCCTCGGTCGCGCTCTCGATCGTCCCGGCGCGCGCCTCCCGATCGAGCCGCGCGCAGAGCTCCTTCAGGTTGAACGCCGCGAGCTTGTCGGCGCTCTCGTAGAGCGCCCAGGCGAGCCGCTCGAGCTCGCCGAGCGCGCCCCGCGCCGCGGCCTCGCTCATCGCGGCCACCCGGCTCGGCGCCTCCGTGAGGAAGAGCTCGGTCACCTCGCTGACGACATCGGGCAGGGCCGCGCGCAGCCCGGCCCGCGGCGGCCTGGACGACGCCGCGGCCTGGACGCGCGCCGACCCCGGCGGCGGCGGCGAGGGCGTGACCAGCGTCGGCGGCGGGAGCTCCACGCTCGGCGGCGCGCTCTCGGGGCGCACCGCCTCGTACGCGCCGGACCGCGACGCCGCGGCGAAGGTCCGCAGCGCGCGATCGACGTCGTCCTGCCTCAGCGGCTTCGACAGCGCGTCGTCCATCCCCGCCGCGAGGCACCGCTCCCGCGCGTCGCGCCCGGCGCTCGCCGTCATCGCGATGATCGGCGTCCGCCGGTCCGGCCGCTCGGCGCGGCGGATCTCCTCGGCCGCCGCGTAGCCGTCGAAGCCGGGCAGGTGGCAGTCCATCAGCACCGCGGCGTAGCCGCCGCGCCGCACCGCCTCGACGGCCGCGCGGCCGCTGTCCACCACGTCGGCGCGGTAGCCGCGCTTCTCGACCATGAACGCCGCGACCTTCTGGCTCACCGCGTTGTCGTCGACCACGAGCACCCTCGGGCGCGACGAGCTCCGCGGCTCGGACGTCGCCGCCCCCCGCCGCGACCTCGGCGCGTGCGCGCGCGCCCCGGCGGCCACGTGCTCCGGCGAGAGCCCCGCGAGCAGCCGCAGGCTCGAGTGCAGCTGCGCGCGCCGGATCGGCTTGATGAGCACCGAGTCGGCCTCGGCGCGGCTGGGCGCCTCCCTGCCGGGGTAGGTCATGAGCACGCTGCGCGCGGACGCGATCGCGGCGTCCGCCTTGATGCGCTGGAGCAGCATCAGCCCGTCGAGGTCGGCCAGCTCCAGGTCGATCAGCACCATGTCGTACGGCGCGCCCGCGCCCGCCGCCTCGCGCAGCGCGGCGAGCGCGGCGGCGCCGCTCTCCGAGGTGCGGCACGCGAGCCCGAGCTCCTCGATCAGCTTCTGCACCACGCGGCGCACCGAGCCGCTGTCGTCGACGACGAGCACCCGCTTGCCGGGCAGGTCGATGCGCGGGATGAGCGCGCGCTCCGGGCCGCGCCCGCGCCGCTCGAACGGCAGCACGAACGAGAACCCCCGGCGGCGCGCGCCGGCGTCCGGCGCGGCGCGGAGCTCGCCGCCCATCGCGGCGATGAGGCGCCTCGCGATCGCGACGCCGGGCGAAGCGCGCAGCTCCGCGGCGCGCGCGTCCTGCTCGGGCAGGGGCCGCGCAGCGCCGCCCGGCGCGCCCGCCCTCCCCGGCGCCTCCGCGCCGCCGGCGAGCCCCGCCGCGCCCGCGAAGCGCGCGTCGAAGAAGCGCACGTCGAAGCGCACCCGCGCGATCGCCCCCTCGGCCGCGCCCTCGGGCCCGCCCGGCGGATCGCCCTCCCGGCCCGCCTCCAGCGCGGCGCGCACCAGCACCTCGCCCCGGGGCGCCGCGCGGAGCGCGGCGGTCCCGACGCTCAGCAGGACCTGCCGCAGCCGCGCCGCGTCGCCGCGCACCGCGCCCGGCACCTCGGGCTCGACCTCGAGCACGAGCTCGGTCCTGTCGTCGTGCGCGCGATCGCCGAGCAGCTCCGCCGCGTCCTCGACGGTCCGGCGCAGGTCGAAGTCGACGCGGTCGACGTGCAGCCCGCGGCCGCCGGGCTGACCGAGATCGATGAGCTCGTCGATCATCGAGAGCACCACGTCGCCGCTGCTCCGGATGCGCCGCGCGAAGGCGCGCTGCTCCGGATCGAGCTCGGTGTCGAGCAGGAGGCCGCTGATGCCGACGATCCCGCTGAGGAGCGTCCGGATCTCGTGCCGCACCTGCGCGAGGACGCCCTCGTCCCCCTCCGCGTCGGCGAGCGCGGACGGCCACGCCCCCGGCTCGTGCGGCGCGAGCGCGCGCTCCGCGGAATCGCTGCTCCTCGTGGCCGGGCTGCCCTCTGGGCCGCTCCGGCGCTGCTCCTTGCCTGCCATCGACGCCCCGACTCGACCTTCCGCCCGCCCCGCGCGAGCCCACGACGCCGGAGTAAGAGTGTACTGCTTACAATGTTCCGGTGAAAAGTTTACCGTGGGTACTGGAACGACCGTCCGCCGCCATGGCGCGCATCGCGCCGCGTCGCGTCACGCCTCCTTGACGCACGGGCGTTCGCGCGTCTCGCGCGTCTCGCGCGTCTCGCGCGCGTCATGCGTCGCGCGCGCCGCCGAGCGCCGTCACGACGACGCGCTCGCGATCGACCGCGGCCTCCGCCGAGAGCACGCTGACGGCGGAGGGGTCGTCGGAGGACGCGAGCGCGCGCCGGCTGTGCCCGAACAGGCGCAGGAGCAGCTCCGGCGGGGCGAAGTCGAGGTCGCTCTCGTGGACGAAGAGCCGGCCGAGGTGCTCGGCGTAGGCGCCCGCGAGGACCCGGAACGGGATCCTGTCGAAGGCGAGCGCGCGCCGGCGGCTCGCGGCCGCGGAGCCGAGCAGCGCCGCGAAGAGCGTCGTGTAGATGGCGCGCAGCTTGAGGCGCATCGAGGGCGGGCTGCGCTTCAGCGCCTCGCGCAGGAAGTGGACGTTGAGCGGGACGTGGAACGACTCGTCGCGCGTCAGGATCGTGAGCATCTGCCGCACGGCCGGGTAGCGGGCTTCCCGCAGCGCGAGGCGGTACGTCGTCGAGCCGATGGTCTCGAACATGAGGTTCGTGAGCACGATCGTCTCGACCCGCTCCGCGCGGCCGTACAGGCGATAGAAGGTGCCGGTGACGCGGCCCATGGGCCGGACCTCGCCGCCGATGTGCGCGAGGAACTTCGTGAGCAGCTCGCGGTGCCACCCCTCCTCGTCGCCGTAGAGCCGCAGGCACTCGCCGAGCTCCGGGTCCCAGGCGCTCACCTCGTCGGCCAGGGCGTGGGCCTGCGTCAGGCCGGACTCCTCGGCGCGGAACGCGGCGTTGAAGAAGGCGATCGCCGCCTGGCGCTCGGCCTCGCTCTCCCACGGGATCGGCTGCGAGAGGTCGAGCTCTTCGTCGTACATCCGCTCCGCGCGGCGGCGCAGCATGCTGAGCCACCACGACGTGGGGCGCTGGACGGGGGGCTTGCGAGAGACCGGCTGGGGCGCTGCGAAAAGCATCGAAGGAGGTGCCCGTCGGCGACGGATGGGATCCGCCTCCGCGATCGCACGAGACGGGACCGGCGCGCACCATAGCGCAGTTTTTCGGCGCGGCGCACCAGGAGCGCGCGTGTGCGCCGGCGCCGGCGGAGGACGCCGGGCGGACGAGCGCCGCGCGCGACAGCGCGCGGTGAGGCTAGGCTAGGCTAGCCCAGGCGACGCGACGCGAAGCGTGACGCTGCGACGCGTTCGTCGAGGAGGCGCCCTTTGTATGCCTCCTGGGCGTGGGATACCATAGTCGACCCACTGTGTTCTTCGAGCAGCTCCAGCTCCCCCTCGGAGGGCTCACTCCCCAGACTGAGCCCACGCGCATCCCGCGGACCCGGCGCGTCTTCGTCAACCGCAACCTCAAGCTCGCGGGGATCGACTGGGTCGGGTTCGACATGGACTACACCCTGGCGATCTACAACCAGACCGAGATGGACAACCTCTCGATCCAGGGGACGGTCACGAAGCTCGCCGCGCGCGGTTACCCCGAGGATCTCCTGCGCGGCCTCCGCTACCCGATCCACTTCCCCATCCGCGGCCTGCTGATCGACAAGCGCTTCGGCCACGTGCTCAAGATGGACCGGTTCAAGGTGGTCCAGCGCGGGTACCACGGCCTGCGCGAGCTCACGAAGGAAGAGCTCCGGTCGCTCTACCAGCACCGCAAGATCCGGCCGAACACGGCCCGCTACCACTGGATCGACACGCTGTACGCGCTGAGCGAGGCCACGCTCTACGCCGGCATCGTCGACGCCCTCGAGGCGCGCGGCGTCCCGCTCGACTACGCGCGGCTCTTCACCGACATCCGCGAGTGCATCGACGAGGCGCACCGCGACGGCACCATCCTCGACGTCGTCCTCTCCGACCTGCCGCGCTTCGTCGAGCGCGACCCGAACCTCGCGCAGACGCTCCACAAGTTCCGCTCGGCGGGCAAGAAGCTCTTCCTGCTCACGAACTCGCGCTGGCCGTTCACCGAGAAGATGATGACGTACCTGCTCGGGGGCGCGATGCCCGAGTACCCGAGCTTCCGGCACTACTTCGACGTCATCGTGGTCGCCGCGCAGAAGCCGGCGTTCTTCCAGGAGCGCCGCCCGCTGCTCATCCGCGACGGCGCCGAGGTCCGCCCCGCCACGGCGCCGCTCGAGCGCGGCGCCATCTACGAGGGGGGCAACCTCCACGACTTCGAGAAGTTCCTGAACATCTCCGGCGATCGCGTCCTCTACGTGGGCGATCACATCTACGGCGACATCCTCCGCTCGAAGAAGGAGAGCGCGTGGCGCACGGCGATGATCATCCAGGAGATGGAGGCCGAGGTCGCCGCCCACGAGTCGTGCCGCCGCGAGCACATGGAGAGCGCGCTGCTCGAGGGGCGCCGCGAGGAGCTCGAGGACCAGCTCCGCTTCTACCAGCAGCGCTACAAGGACCTCACCCGCAAGATCGAGGAGGAGCAGCAGAAGAAGAACGGCTCGACGAACGGCGGCGGAGGCGCGCTGCACGCGGAGGCGGGCGGCGACCACGCCCCGATCGACTACGCGACGTCGTTCTACGAGGCCGAGCGCGGCCGCACGAAGCGCGCGGTCGAGCGCATCCGCGGCCAGCTCCGGGCCGTCGACGCCGAGGTCGGCAAGCTGGAGCGCGAGATCGCCCGCCGCTTCCACCCCTACTGGGGCTCGCTGCTCAAGGAGGCGAACGAGACGTCCAGCTTCGGCGATCAGGTCGAGGAGTACGCGTGCATCTACACGTCGCGCGTCTCCAACCTGCTCGCCTACTCGCCGCTGCAGTACTTCAGGAGCCCGCGCGACCTGATGCCGCACGAGCTCTGATCGCCAAGGCCGCCCGCGCCCGCGCGCGGCCGCCGCTCCAGGAGATCGCCATGAGCACCGTCAGCCTCCGCTCGCTGTTCCTCGCGCTCGCCGCCCCTGCCTCCCTCTTGCTCGTCGCCGGCGGCTGCGGCAAGCGGGCCTGCTTTCACTGGACCGAGCTCGAGGGGGCGTGCCCGTCCAGCGACGACGCGTACGTCTTCTTCCAGAACCCCGGGTGTCTGAGCTCGATCGAGTCGATCGACAGCGAGGGCGACTTCGACGGTGAGCTCTGCTGTTACGACGTCACCACGGTCGACACGGGCGACGAGGAGTGCACGCCCGGGCAGAACCCCGTGCCCGGCGGCGCCGGGGTGGGCGGCTTCGCCGGGCCCAGGTAGCGCCGCGCGCCCCGCGGCCCGCCCGCGCGCGCGCTCGCCGCTGGACGCCGGGGCGATTTCGGTCACGCTGGCGCTCCCATGACCACCACCGCCCGGCCCGCCGCGGCCCCCGCGGCCGCGGACCCGCCCGGCGACCTTCCCACGGCCGTGCTCCGGAGCTCGCCCGCGGATTTCGTCGTCGAAGAGCTCCCCGCCTACGCGCCGAGCGGCCGCGGCGAGCACGTGTTCGTGACCTTCCGCAAGACGGGGCGCACCACGCCCGACGCGGTGCGGGCCATCGCGCTCGCGCTCGGCGCCGACCCGGGCAGCGCCGGCTTCGCCGGCATGAAGGACCGGCACGCGATCACCACGCAGACCGCCTCCGTCCAGCTCCCGCTCGCGCGGGATCCCGCGCCGCTGCTCGATCAGGCCGAGCTGCCCGGGATCGAGATCCTCTCGGTCGCGCGCCACGACCACAAGCTCAAGCCGGGGCACCTCGTCGGCAACCGGTTCCGGATCACGCTCCGCGGCATCGCCCCCGCGGCGCTCCCGCTCGCCGAGCGCCGCCTCGCCGACATCGGCCGCGCCGGCGTGCCGAACGCGTTCGGGCCGCAGCGTTTCGGGAGGAACGGCGATAACCCCGAGCGCGCGCTCGCGTGGATCGCGGGCCGGGAGCGCGGGCCTCGCGACCGGCGCGAGCAGCGGCTGCTCTTCTCGGCGCTCCAGTCGCTCTGGTTCAACGAGGTGCTCGCGCGCCGCGAGGCGGACGGCACCTGGAGCACCGTGCTCCCCGGCGATCTCGCCAAGAAGCGCGACACCGGCGGGCTGTTCCTCGTGCCCCTCGAGGGCCCGGAGGTCGCGGACGCCGCGGCGCGCGCCGCCGCGCTCTCGATCTCGGCGACGGGCCCGATGTTCGGCCGGAAGATGCGCTGGCCCGAGGGCGCCCCGGGCGCGCTGGAGCTCGAGGTGCTCACGGCGGCGATCGGCGACCCCCGCAAGCTCGACGCGTTCGCCCACGCCGGGGAGGGCACGCGGCGCCCGCTGCGGCTGGAGGTGGACGGCCTCGCGGTGTCCCCCGCCGGGGAGGCGGCGATCGGCGGCGCGCCGGAGCCCGCGGGCGGTCCAGGCGCAGGGCAAGGAATTGTCGTCTCGTTTGTGCTACCGAAGGGCGGCTACGCGACCACCGTCCTTGGGCGAGTCTTTCGGCTCGTCGACGCCTCCGCCCCCCAGCCCTCCGTCGGCAGGCCGGGCGCGGCGGGCGCCCCCCCTCCGGAGGAGGAGGACGCAGTCGAGGAAGGGCAGCCCAGCGCCGGACCGTAGAACGTCTCGGCGCGGCCCCCACCCACCCCACCATCGGAAAGGCACCAAGGAAGAAGATGAACCTCGTCGAGTGGCTGCAGCGCATCATGGTCGGCTTCGGGGCCGCCTGGGTCATGTGGTTGATGATCGGCCTCAGCGTCATCTCGGTCGCCATCATCCTGGAGCGCGCCTGGTTCTTCTGGTCGCTCCGCGACGATCTCGCCGTCCTCGCGCGGGATCTGCGGACGTCCCTCGACGACTCGATCGAGGCGGCGCGGAAGCGGATGGAGGCCTCGCCCTCGGCCGAGGCCGCGGTCGTCTCGGCCGGCCTTTCGGTGGCGCACCAGGGGCCCGACGCGGCCGAGGAGGCGATGGCCGGCGCCGCGGCGCTCCAGCGCATGAAGCTCGAGCGGCGCCTCGCTTACCTCGGCACGCTCGGCAACAACGCGCCGTTCATCGGGCTGTTCGGCACCGTCATCGGCGTCGTCGGCGCCTTCGACGCGCTCGGCCAGGCGGCGAAGACGCCGGTCGCGCAGGCCGCGTCGCAGGCCATGGCGCCGCAGGCCGTCATGTCGAGCATCGCCGAGGCGCTCGTCGCGACCGCCGTCGGCCTCGCGGTCGCCATCCCGGCCGTCGCGGCGAACAACTACTTCCAGCGCATGATCAAGTCGACGCTGGCCAACACCGAGGCGCTCACGCGGGTCCTGCTCGCGCACCTCAAGATCGACCCGGCGTTCGCCGGGGCCGCGCCCGCCGTCGCCGCCGAGCCGCGCGTCAAGGCCGCGCGGGCGCCGCGCCAGGAGGAGACCAGGAAGGGCGGCGCCGGCGAGGAGGAGCGCTGATGGCCGCCACGAGCCGCAACGACGATGACGACATGATCAGCGGCATCAACGTCACGCCGCTCGTCGACATCACCCTCGTGCTCCTCATCATCTTCATGGTGACCGCGAAGATCATCGTCTCGCAGTCGCTCCCCCTCGATCTGCCGAAGGCGGCGCAGGGGCAGGAGGTGCAGCTCGTCTTCGGGCTCGAGCTGCACGCGAACGGCGACACGTTCGCCGACGGCAAGAAGCTCGCGGGCGAGGACGCGATCCTGCCGATCGCGCGCGAGGCCCAGGCGAAGAACCCGGAGCTCCGCGCCGTCATCCGCGCCGACACGACGGTCCCGCACGGCCGGGTGATCCGCGCGCTCGATCTGCTGAAGCAGGCGGGCGTCTCCAAGATCGCGTTCGGCGTGACGCCGATCGCGCCCGAGCCCGGCGCGGCGCCCGGCGCGACGCCAGGCGCCCCGGCCGCGCCGGCCCCGGCCGCCCCTGCGCCGGCAACACCGAGCCCCGCGCCCTGAGCGCGCCGAGCGAGAGCTTATGAGCCAGGCCACGAGCCATCGCGCCGCGGGGGCGCTCCACGAAGGGCGCCGCCGCGACAAGCGCCCCGACCCTGGGGGCGCCAAGGAGCCCCCGAACGCCCTCGGCGCGCCGGCCTCGGGTCGCCCCGGCGACCGGCGGCGCGCCGCGGATCCGCTCGCCGCGGTGCTCGGGCTCGGCGACCGCGCCTCGCGCGTGGGCGCCTTCCTCGGGGTCACGCTGGCGCTCACCAGCCACAGCGCGGCGTCCGCCCGGGCGATCGTCTCGGGGTCGCTGCGCGACATGCGGCAGATGGTCGAGGAGATGCGCGTCGGCATCCACGACTACCTCTGGGCGATCTACGAGGTCGACGTCACGCCGCCGAAGGCCGAGGAGCCCAAGCCGCCCGAGCCGCCGCCGCCCGAGCCCGAGCCGGAGCCCCAGCCCGTCGTGAAGGCCCCGCCGCCTCCGCAGGCGAACACGCCGCCCCCCAAGGACGACCCCTACGAGCCGCCCCCCGCCGCCGCCGAGGCCGCGAAGGTCCTCACGCGCGAGCCGGATCCGGACGAGGTCCTCGACATGACGGACCGCGGGATCGCGAGCGGCGAGGGGCAGGGCGTCGGCTACGGCCAGGTGGCCGGCGCGGGCACGGCCAAGTCCCCCACGTTCAACCCGAACGCCAAGGTCGGCGGCGTCGTCGGCGGCAAGGGCACGGGCGACCCGGTCCCGCCGCCTCCGGCCGTCGCGGGCCCGGACCGGTCGGCCCCGGCCGGCCTGATCGGCAGCAGCAGCTGGAACTGCCCCTTCCCTCCCGAGGCCGACGTCGACCAGATCGATCAGGCGAAGGTCGTCCTCATGGTCACGGTGCGCCCCGACGGCAGCCCGCTGTCCGTCAAGGTCGTCAGTGATCCCGGCCACGGTTTCGGTCGCGCCGCGCGCATGTGCGCGCTCAGCCGGCGCTACTCGCCTCAAAAAGACCGCGCGGGCTCCCCGCTCACCGGCACGACCCCGCCCATCACGGTGAACTTCACGCGGTAGCGCGCCGCGAGGGCCCCCGGAAAATTCGCTCTGCGGCCGGCGCCTCGGCTATTCTCCGCGACAGCTTGTGATCGTCCCCGAACGGATCGAGCAGCTCTCGAAGGTCCCCCTGTTCAAGGGCCTCACCCCGGCCGCGCTCGAGCTCATCTCGCGCGTCGCGAGCGAGGAAACGCACGCCCTCGGCACCAAGATCTTCGAGCACGGCGATCCGGGCGACAAGCTCTACATCCTGCTCGAGGGCAAGGTCCGGATCAGCCGCGAGATCGCCGGGATCGGCGAGGAAGCGCTCGCGGTGCTCGGCCCGGGCGCGGTGTTCGGCGAGATGGCGCTGCTCGACGAGGCCCCGCGCTCCGCCGACGCGCGCGTGCACGAGCGCTGCCGGCTGCTCACCGTGTCGAAGGACGCGTTCGAGGATCTGCTCTTCCTGCACAAAGAGCTCGCGTACGAGGTCCTCTGGAACGTCGTCCGGATGCTCGTCCAGCGGCTCCGCGAGACGAACAACAAGCTCACGTTCCTCTCTGTCTCGGGCAAATTCGAGTAAAGTGCGGCCCGATCGCCCGGCGACCGTGGGGGCGCGCCCCGGGCGGCGCGCCCTGCTGTACGGGCAGCGGCGTTCTGCTCACGATCAACGGTTCCTTTGGAGGAGTATGGCAGCCAGGATGAAGCACGCAGCGCTCGCCCTCGCGCTCTGGATGGGCGCCTTCGCAGGAGCATGTGGCTCCGCCACGCCGCCGCCCGAGACGGCGGCCGACAAGGACGACTTCGACGGGGAGACGCTCCCGAGCGAGGGCGAAGCGACCGCCGACGCGAAGGGCGAGAAGCCCGCGAAGGCTGAGAAGGCGGAGAAGACGGCGGAGGCCGGCGAGGGCGAGGAGCACGAGGCGCCCGCCAAGTCGACGCCGATCCAGGCGACCAAGTTCGAGGCAGATCTGAAGAAGATCGGGATCAACCTCAAGAAGATCCCCGCGCTCGAGAAGCTCCCGACGGCGCAGAAGAAGAAGGTGATGCCGCTGCTCCAGAAGGCGCTCGGCTACGACACCTGCGAGGGCTGCCACGCCGAGGGCGACTTCAAGAAAGAGACGCGCGACATGAAGGTCGCCCGCGAGATGTGGCGCAACTTCGTGGTGCCCCTCCGCAGCGAGAGCGGCGGCACCCTCTTCTGCGACAGCTGTCACGCCGGGAACGAGCACGTCCTGAACCGCAAGGACAAGAAGGCCCTGCAGGCGTTCATGGAAGAGGAGTACCAAAACAAGCTCGCGCGGGCGAACAAGGAGGACATGGAGTGCGGCACGTGCCACGGCGACGCCATGGAAACCAAGATCATCGAGAAACTCTGGAACATCCCGAAATGACGGGAGTCGTCCGGCTGCCTTGAACCGCCGCCCTCTTCCAGCAGCGGAATCCATCGCGCTCTCGCGCGCCTAGCGCCCCGCGCCCGCCGCAGATTCGTTAACCCGCTTACCTTCCAGACGCGATCGCCGTCCGGGCCTGCCCGCTCCGGAGCGCGCCCCGGCGCCGGCCTCCGGCCCGGCGCCGGCGCTCGGCCGCCTCATCATGACGACGGATCGCCATGACGGTGGGTCATGCCCCGTTTTCGTACTAGATAGGCGGCATGTGCGGTGTGTTCGGAATCTTTGGCCACCCCGAGGCGGCCAACATGACCTACCTCGGTTTGCACGCGCTCCAGCATCGAGGGCAGGAATCTGCGGGGATCGTCAGCAGCGACGGGGAGCGCCTCTACGGCCACCGCGCCATGGGGCGGGTGCAGTCCGGCTTCGCGCCGTCCGATCTCGCGTCGCTGCCCGGCGACCGCGCCATCGGCCACGTCCGCTACTCCACCGCGGGCGGGTCGCACCTGAAGAACGCGCAGCCGCTCGGCGTCGACTACGCGCGCGGCTCGCTCGCGGTCGCGCACAACGGCAACCTCACGAACCACGAGGCCCTGCGCGAGCAGCTCGAGGCGCGCGGCTCGATCTACCAGACCGCGAGCGACACCGAGTCGATCGTCCACCTCATCGCGATGAGCAGGAAGGACGACCTGCGCCAGCGCATCGCCGAGGCGCTGAAGCAGGTCGAGGGCGCCTACTCGCTGCTCTTCCTGACGGAGCGGGAGCTCATCGCCGTCCGCGACCCGCGCGCCATCCGGCCGCTCTGTATCGGCGAGATCGAGATGCCGAGCGGCAGCGGCGTCGCCCACGTGGTCGCCAGCGAGTCGACGGCGTTCGATCTGATCGGCGCGCGCAAGGTGCGCGACGTCGCGCCGGGCGAGATGGTGATCATCAGCGCGGACGGGGTCCGCTCCGAGTTCCCCTTCGCGCCGGAGTCGCGCAAGCTCTGCATCTTCGAGCACGTCTACTTCGCCCGCCCCGACTCGACGATCCAGGGCGTGAGCGTCTACGAGGTCCGCAAGGCGTTCGGCCGGCGCCTGGCCCTGGAGCAGCCGGTCGAGCCCGGCGACGATCTCGTCGTGATCCCCGTGCCCGACTCGGGCGTGCCGGCGGCGATCGGCTTCGCCGACCGCGCGCGCGCCCCGTTCGAGATGGGGCTCATCCGCAGCCACTACGTCGGCCGCACGTTCATCGAGCCGCAGCAGTCGATCCGGCACTTCGGCGTCCGGCTCAAGCTCAACCCGAACCGGGCGGCGATCGAGGGCAAGCGGGTCGTCGTCGTCGACGACTCGATCGTCCGCGGGACGACGAGCCGCAAGATCGTCAAGATGATCCGCGACGCGGGCGCCCGCGAGGTGCACGTCCGCATCTCGAGCCCGCCCACGCGCTGGCCCTGCTACTACGGCGTCGACACGCCGACGCGATCGGAGCTCATCGCCTCGAGCCACTCCGTGGACGAGATCTGCAGCTACCTGACGGCCGACAGCGTCGGGTACCTGTCGCTGGAGGGCCTGGTCGAGAGCGTGCGGTCGATCGAGGCGCGCGAGGGCGACCCCGCGGCCGCGCGGCCGTCGGCGGACAGCTATTGCCACGCGTGCTTCTCCGGCAGCTACCCGATCGCCTTCACGCCGGCCGCGCCGAGCCGGCAGCTCCGGATGGTGAGCGGTTGACGCTGCCCCGCCCCTCCGCCGAGGGTCCGCCGGCGACCGAGGGCTCGGCCGAGCGCCCGAGCGCGGGCGGCGCCGCGTCCGCGCCGCTGTTCGCGCGCGTCGCCGACGAGGTCTCGATTTACGAGGTGAGCCCGCGGGACGGGCTCCAGAACGAGGCGGCGATGATCCCGATCGAGGGCAAGCGGCGGCTCATCGGGGCGCTCGTCGCCGCCGGCCTCCGCCGGATCGAGATCACGAGCTTCGTCTCGCCGAAGTGGGTGCCGCAGCTCGCCGACGCCGAGGAGCTCTCGAGGACGATCGCGGCCGAGCCGGGCGTGACCTTCAGCGCCCTGTGCCCGAACGCGCGCGGCCTGGAGCGGGCGCTCGCGGTGGGCCTGCGCGAGATCGCCGTCTTCCTGAGCGCGAGCGAGGCGCACAACCGCGCCAACGTGAACAAGTCGATCGACGACACGCTCTCGGTGTTCTCGGAGATCGTCCCGCCGGCGCGCGAGGCGGGCGTCGCCGTGCGCGCGTACGTCTCGACCGTGTGGGGCTGCCCGTACGAGGGCGACGTCGATCCAGCCCGCGTCGTGCGCATCGCGGAGCGGCTCATCGAGCTCGGGTGCTACCAGGTCTCGCTCGGCGACACGATCGGCATCGGCACCCCGCGGCAGACCCACGACATCGTCCGCCGCTTCCTGGACGCGATGCCGCCCGAGCGGTTCGCGCTGCACCTGCACGACACGCGGGGCACGGCGCTCGCGAACATCCTGGTCGGCCTGGAGCTCGGCGTGCGCGACTTCGACGCGTCGGTGGCGGGGGTGGGCGGCTGCCCCTACGCGCCGGGCGCGGCCGGCAACATGGCGACCGAGGATCTCGTGTTCATGCTCCACGGGATGGGCGTCCGGACCGGCGTCGATCTCGACAAGCTCATCGAGGCGGGCAACGTCGCCGAGCAGGTCATCGGCCGCCCGCTGCCGGGCAAGGTCCACCGCGCCGGCCCGTTCCGGCTGCGCCGCCTGCCGACCCGGGGCTGAGCGCCGCGGCGCGCTCGGCCCCGAGGCGGAGCGCGCCGCCGGCCAGAGGCCGAGCGCTGGGCCGCGCTCCGCACGAGGCCGAACGCCGCGGCGCGCTCGGCCGCCGGGGCGTCAGTCGCCCGCCCTGCACTCGAGCCGGGTGAAGAAGACGTGGTGCTCGCCGCCCTCGCGATCGTCGCGGAAGAGGATGCCCACGTCTCCCTCCGGCCCGAACGTGGCGACCGGGCCGATGCTGTCGCGGCGCGCGGAGGTGAGCCGCTGCTCGTCGCTGATCCGCACGAGGTCCGCGTTCACGGTGACCGCGTAGAGCTCGTAGCCGTCGTTCTGGTCGCGATCGTCCGAGTAGATCGCGAGCAGCCGATCGCCGAGCGGGCGCAGGAACGGGTACCGGGACCGGAAGGGGCCCGGGTTCGAGATGGCCCTCGGCTGGATGAGGATCTCGCCGTCCTCCGAGACCGCGGCGGCGTAGATCGCCTTGGGGCTCGCCGACTTGTCGTACCACGCGATGACGTAGCGATCGCGGTTCCACACCACCGTCGGATAGACCGCGTCGGTGTCGCCGTTCGTGAGCGAGACGAGCGCCGAGCTCGGCTGGAGCTCGGCGTCGAACGTCTGGAACTGGATGAGATGCGTGACCGCGTCGCCCGCCGACCACGCGACGCCGATGCCGCTCTGGCCCGCCGCCACGGAGGGCGCCTCGTTGTCGAAGCCGCTCGATCCGTCGGTGAGCTGGACGTTGTCGCCGATCAGGTTGCCGTCGACGTCGATGCGCTGGGCGAACAGGTCGAAGGCGCCGTTGCGCTCGTCCTGCCAGACGGGGATGAACTCCGCGTCGTTCCACGCGAGCGACACGTTGACCGAGAAGCCGGGCGCGTTCGAGAGCCGCCGATCGCCGCCCTCGACCTTCTCGCCGTCCTCGTCGAGCAAGGAAAAGTACACCTCGTAATCGCCGTCGCGCCGGTCCTGCCAGGCGGCGCCGTACCGATCGCCGACCCACACGATCGGCCCGCCGGAGGCGTCGCCGTTCTTCGGGGTGATGATCTCCTCGCCGGGCGCGAGCGGCTCCCCGCCGGCGCTGATCATCGAGCGGTACACGTTGAAGCCCCGCGTGGTGCCGGTGTAGAGCGCCGCGTACGAGGTCCCGCTCCAGGCGAGGCCGCCCGAGCCGGCCGGCGCGATGTCGCCCGAGATGCGGATCGCGTCCAGGTCGCGCGGCACGAAGCGCGCCCCGTTGTCGACCGTGCCGTCACAGTCGTTGTCGACCCCGTCGCAGATCTCCCTCCCGCCGGGGTGGGCCGCGGCGTTCGAGTCGTCGCAGTCGTCGCCGCACGCGCGCGGCTCGCCGGGGATCGTGCCGGGCAGCGGCGCGCGGAAGCCGTCGTCGTCGAGATCGAGCGTCGACGGCCCGTAGGTGCACAGGCCGGTCGCGCTCTCGCAGGTGTCGCGGGTGCACGGATCGCCGTCGTCGCAGTCGACCGGCATCAGCGACACGCACGTCCCGCCGCGCCGGGGGGCGGCGCCGCCCGCCCCGCTCTCGGGCGAGGGCGCCGCGCCGCCGTCGGGCTGCCCCGCCTCGAACAGCTGGCAGACCACCGGCTCGCAGAGGTCCTCGGCGCCGGGGCAGTCGGCGTCGACCTCGCACTCCGGCGCGGGCGGCGGGATGTTCAGCCCCGTCCGCGCCCCGCACCCCCCCGAGAGCGCGGCGCCGCCGGAGGCGGCCCCGAGCAGGACCAGCGCGAGGGCCGTCCTCCGCTGCGCGCGCGGACCCACGGAGCGCGTCGTCACAGGCATCCGCCCATCCCCTCCACGTCGATCGGCTCGCACACGAGCCCCGGAGCGCAGCTGTCGTCGCCGCTGAGCGCGCAGAGCTCCACGCACTGCGTGCCCGAGCCGGTCACGACACAGGCGAACCCGGCGCCGCACTCGCCGCCGCCGCTGCACGGATCGCCCTGTCCGCCCGGGCCGGCCGGCGCGCAGAAGGCGCCGTAGATCTCCTGCCCGCACGGCTCGCTCGGATACTGCACGTAGATGAAGCACCCCTCTCCGGGGGCGCAAAAGCCGCTCGACTGATCGTAGGGATCGCACGCGAAATCGGTGATCGGCGGCTCCATGTCGGGACAGCCGGGGTCCTCGTACTCCTCGAGCGGGTCCGGGCCCGCGTCCGCGCCGCCGCCCCCGACGCCCGGAACGGGAGGCGCGCCGGCCTGGCCGCCCCCGCCTTCCGCGGACGGATCGTCCACGATAACGGTCTGTCCGCAACCGACGGCGAGGCCCAGACCAGGGAGCGGCACGCAGAGGAGTGTCAGGAAGAGCGAGGAGCAGCGTCGCATGGCGCCATGCTATCGATTCCACGCGCGCCTGCCACGCCTTTGGCAAGCGCGGGCAGCGTCCTGACGCGGTCGCGCGAGGTGGATCGTTTCCCCCAGGCTGCAATCCCACTTGCCTGTTGGCCGGCGCTCTGATGTATCTCTCAACAATGCACAAACGCAACCTGCTCAGTATCGCGCTCCTCGCAGCTTCCCCTCTGACGCTCGCCCACCTCATGGCTTGCGGCGGTGACGACGCGGCCGGAGGAGGCGGGGCGAGCTCTTCCAGCACCACCTCCTCGAGCAGCGCCGGCGAAGGCGGCGGCGGCGGCGAGGCCGGCGGCGGCGGCGAGGGCGGCGGCGGCGGGGGCGGCGGCGCGGGCGGCGGGGATGGCGGCGGCGGCGGCGATGTCGTCGGTGAGCCCGCCGGCCACCTCCTGATCTCGGAGGTCGTCGTCCGACCCGGAGCGGCCGAGTTCGTCGAGATCTGGAACCCGACCGACGAGGCGGTCGACCTCACCGACTACTACCTTTCGGACAACTCCGTTTATTATGCCATCACCGAGGGGAAGGCCTGGGCCCCGGTCGGCAGCGAAGGGACCGACTTCCTCGTCCAGTTCCCTCCTGGCACCATGATCGAGCCGGGGGCGCGCCTCGTGCTCGCGAGCGACGAGGCGTTCGAGCTCGAGTACAATCGGTGCGCCGACTTCGCGCTTGACGAGTCGCCCATCCCCTGCGAGGGGGACGACGTGCCGCCCATGATCGCGCCCACGAACGGCGCCCTCGGGGCGCAGGCCGGCGCGCTGCTCACCGACGGTGGGGAGATGGTGATCCTCTTCGAGTGGGACGGGACCGAGGGCAGCCCGCTCAAGGACATCGACTACGTCATCTGGGGCGATGAGCTGGGGAACTCGGCGATGGCGTACAAGACGGGCAAGACCGGCTATGCCGACGACACCGCGCGCAACAGCCAGCGGCCGGCCGCGGCGCACATCGGCGGGGAGAGCATCGTCCGCTGTAACGATCGCGAGGTCGGCGAGCTCTTGACCGAGGGCAACGGCATCATCGGGCACGACGAGACGAGCGAGTGGCTCGACGTCAGCTTCACCGTGTCGACCTCGCCCTCGCCCGGCGAGGAGAACGACTGCGAGTAGCCCCCTCCCCGCCGGGCTCGGCCCCGCGCCGCGGCGCGGCGGGGGCGCGAGCTCGGCGCGGCGAGCGCCGGGGCGCGCTCACTGCCGGGTGATCGTCACCTTCTTGATGACTGGCGGGTTGACGGGGCGCTCGCCCTTGACCTCGACGCCGGCGAGCTTGTGGACGAGCTCCTCGGGCCCGCACTCACCGAAGATGGTGTAGCCGTTGTCGAGGTGGAACGCCGCCGCGTCGGTGATGAAGAACTGCGCGGAGTTCGTGTTCTTGCCGCGGTTCGCCATGCACAGGAGGCCCGGGCGGTCGTGGCTGCCGTCCTCCCAGACCTCGTCGGGGATCACGTAGCCGGCCTCGCCGGTGCCGTTCTTCTTCGCGTCGCCGCCCTGGATCATGAATCCCTGGATGATGCGGTGGAAGATCGTCCCGTCGTAGGCGGGCTTCTTCTCCCATTTGCCCTCGGGCGTCTTCCAGGGCCTGATCCCGCGCGCCAGGCCGACGAAGTTGGCGACCGTGATCGGCGCCTTGTCGTCGAACAGCTTGCAGGACAGCGTGCCGAGGTCGGTCTCGATCGACGCGGTCAGCGTCTTGCCCGGCGGGAGCCCCTTGGTCGCGTCCTCGAGCGTCCACTTGCCCTTCACCGGGTCGTCCTCGCTGGGCTTGACCTCCGCGACCGGCTTCGCGGAGACCTTGCGCCGCTGCGGCGGGGGGCGCTCCTTCTCGGTCTTCTCCGTCTTGCTGGCGGCCGCCCCCGTCGACGCCGGCGTCGTCGCCTTCGTCTTCGGCGACTCTTCGGCCGTGGGCTCCGGGGTCTTCGAACATCCGGCGAGGACCGCCAGCGCGGCGAGCGCGGCGACGGGCTGCATGGCGAGGGTTCGAGCGATCATCGGGGAGGGTTTCGCGCGTCGCGGTCCAGCGGTCAAGGGCGAGCCTCGCCGTGGTAGGAAGCGGCATGAGCTCGCGCTGCGCCCTCGCGACCCGTCCGTTCTCGCTCGCCTCGCTCGCCCCGCTCGCGCCCGCCCTGGGCGCGCTGCTGCTCGCGGCCGCCCTCGGCGCGTGCGAGCGCCGCGTCGACGAGCCGCTCCAGGTCGCGCCCCGCGGCGAGGTGACGCCGCCCCGCTCGGCCGAGGCGCCGCCCGCCGCGACCGAGGCGCCGCCCGCCGTCGCCGCGGCGCAGAACGCGGGCCGCTGCATCGAGCCGACCCCGGCGGCGCCGGAGCGGCCCACCCCGAAGGCCGGCCCGGATCCGGCGTGCCCCGAGGACCCGACCGGCCCGTTCCAGCTCGCGACCGGCAAGGTGATCTTCCTCGACGCCCAGGCGCCCGACGTCCTCGTCGAGGTCGCGCGGAAGGAGAAGGAGCGCGCCCGCGGGCTCATGTACCGGAAGAGCATGGCGGAGAACCGCGGGATGATCTTCGTCTTCCAGCAGCGGACCCAACACTCGTTCTGGATGCACAACACCTGCATCCCGCTCGACATGCTGTTCATCGACGGCGACGGAACGATCGTCGGTATCGAGGAGAACACCCCGACGCTCAACGACTCGACCTTCGACGTCGGCTGCCCCTCGACGTACGTCCTCGAGCTGAACGCCGGCTGGGCGCGGCGCCACGGCGTCCGCGCGGGTCAGAAGGTCCGGCTCGAGGGGATCTGACGCTCGCCCGCGCGGGGCCGGGCGGCGTCGCCTCGGCCGGCGCTACATCCCCGGGAACAGGCCGAGCTGGCGCGGGGGCGCCGGCGGGCCGAGCGCCGAGCGCGCCGCGCCGGCCGGCGGGGCCGGCGGCGCGGCGTCGAGGACGAGCGGCCCCCGCGGCGGCGCGGCGAGCAGGCGCGCGCGCTTGCCGAGGAGCGCGTCGCGGGCGGCGTCGAGGGCGAGATCCGGGCGGTTGTTGACCTCGGACAGGTGCATCAGCGCGACCGTGTGCGTGCCGCCGGGCAGCGCCGCGAGCAGCGCGCACGCCTGCGCGTTCGACAGGTGGCCCCGCGCCGAGCGGATCCTGCGCTTGAGGTGCTGCGGGTACGGGCCGGCCTCGAGCATGTCGGCGTCGTAGTTCGACTCGAGCAGCAGCACGTCGCAGCCGGCGACGTGCTCGAGGAGCCCCGGCGGGACCTCCCCGAGATCGGTCACGAGCGCGGCGCGCCGCGCCCCGTCGTCGACGACGAGCGCGACCTGCGCCGCGTCGTGCGGCAGCGGCCTCGGCGAGATCGTGAGCGCGCCGATCGCGAACGGCTCGCGCGGCGAGAAGCTCCGGACGCGCTCCGGGTCGCCGAGCTCGGCGGCGCGCGCGGTCGCCTCCGAGGCGTAGATCGGGATCTTGTGCTTCTTGTTGTACTTGGCGGCCACGCCGACGTGGTCGGCGTGCGCGTGCGTGATCACGATCGCGTCCGGGGCCCAGCCGAGCGGACCGCCCGCGCCCGCCGCCGAGAGGCATTGCTCCAGCACCCGGGGCCCGACGCCCGCGTCCACGAGGACCCGCGTGCCCCGGGAAGAGAACAGGGTGGCGTTGCCTCCGCTCCCGCTCGCGACGATGGTGATCTTCATACCGGGCTCCGCGGAACGGGAACGACGACGGACGGCTCCTGTGACCCGTAGCGCAGCCGAGGGCCTGGCCGCAAGCGCGCTGAGCCGCGCGAAGCGCTCGCGAGCGCGCTGGAACGACGCTAGAGGGATCCCACGTCGTGGTGCCCACCTCCCGCCCCTCCCCTGACACCCCCACGGAGGCGCCGCTCACCGCGCCGCGTGCCCCCGGCGACGGCGGCGGTGCTCCCGGCGACGGCGCCGCGCCGGCCGCCCCCGGCTCCGGCGCCGCGCCGGCCGCCCCCGGCGCCGCGCCTCGCGGAAAGCGGCGCCGCCGCGCCCTCATCGCGGCGCTCGTCGTCCTCGTCGCCGTGGCGGCGGCCGTCGCCGCGCTCCTCGTGCTCGGTCCGCCCGCGCTCCGCCGGCACATCGTCGCCGAGGCCCGCGCGCGCGGCGTCGCGCTGGATCCGGGCGCGATCGACGTCGGCCTCGGCGAGATCCGCCTGCGCGGCGCGCGCTTCTCCCTGCTCGGCGTGCGCGGGCTCTCGGGCACGGTGGCGCGCGCCACGATCGCGCTGCGCGGGCTCTCGCCCGCCGCGATCGCGGCGGATGGGGTCGAGCTCACCGCCGTGGGGATCGACGCGCTGGAGGGCCTCCCGGCGTGGGTTGCGCAGCACGGCCCGCGCGCGGCGTCGCTGCCGCTCACCACGGGCCGCGTCCGCCTCGGCCTGCGGGATCGCGACGGGGGGCCGGAGGTGCTCGCGCTGGCGGAGGCCTCGCTCGTGCGGCGCGCGGCCGGCGCGGTCCAGGGCGCCGCGGCGCCGCCGCCGGGCGCGCCGGGGCTAGAGGCCGGCGTCCTGAAGCAGGCGCGCGTGCTGGTCGCCGGCAAGGAGGTGGCGCGCACCGATATCGCCTGGTCGATCGGCGCGGCCTCCCTCTCCCTCGGCTTCGGCGGCGAGGACGCCGCCTCCGCGCCGCTCCGGGCCGAGCTCCGGCCGCGGCCCTCGCCGGGCGCCTCGATCGAGCTCGCGCCGACGCAGCTCGCCGCCGTGGGCGCGCTCCTCGGCGTGGACGTCGGCGCCTCGACGATGGTGGTCTCCGGCACGTTCGAGCTGCGGCTCGCGGCCGGGGCGGACCGGGCGGCCCTGTCCGAGGCGCCGCTCGAGGGCCCGATCGCGCTCACGGTGAAGGGCTTCACCCTGCCCCACCCCCGGGAGCTCGACGGGCTCCTCTTCGGCGACACCACCACCGTCAAGGCGGACGCGCAGATTTCGGGCGACCGCCGGCGCATCGCGCTGAGCGGGGTGGAGGTCGCCGCCGGCGCGCTGAAGCTCAAGGGCACGGGGACGATCCAGCGCGACGGCGCGGACGCCGCGATCGGGATGGATCTATCCGGATCCATCCCGTGCTCGCTGCTGGCCGGCTCCGCTGCGATGGCGCACCTGACCGGCGCCGTGGGCCTGCTCGCGCGCGATCTGGTGAGCCGCACGCTCGCGGGCTCGGTGGCGGTCCAGGTGCGCGTCGACGCCCGCGCGAGCCGGCTGACCGCCGCGCGGGTCAACCCGAGCGCGGTCCTCCGCTGCAAGCTCCGCCTGTAGCGCGGAGCTCGAGGCGTCTGGCACGGCGGTAGGGCGGCTGGGAACCGGGAAGAAGAGAACTGCCAAGACGCCAAGTTCGCCAAGAGGAGAAATTTTCAAATCGCGTCCTCCCGGCGTCCTCGGCGCCAGGGCGGTTCTCTTCCTTCGCGCAGGAGCGCCGCGCGCGGGCGGCGCCGCCCCCGGCGGGTGGCTCCGTCCGGACACAGAGAGGGTCGATGAAGGAGGAAGGCGGAGGACGAAGGTCCGTGTCGAGGACGATCTGGCGCGACGAGCCGCGGCGGAGAGCGCGCGGAGGGCGGCGCGCGCGCTCGACGGGAGAGCGCAGCTCTGGCACCCTGATCGGCGAGGAGCCCGCCATGCGCGCTCGATCTCTCGCCGTTCGGATCGCCTCGCGCCTCGGGCTCGTCTCCCTCGTCAGCGCTTCCTGCACCGGCGGCCTCGGCTCCGGCGACGACGACGCCTCGGGCGGCGGGGGGGCGGCATCGACGTCCTCGTCCTCGTCGACCTCCATCGGGCTCGCCGGCAGCGGCGGCGCTGGAGGAAGCGGCGGCGCCGGGGCGGGCGGCGCTGGAGGAGGCGGCGGCGGAGGAGGCGGCGCGGGGGGAGGCAGCGGCGAAGTCGACGAACAGGACTTTCCGCTCGACACGCCGCCCGAAGGGCCGTGCCCGCCCGACATGGTGGAGATCGAGGGATACTGCATCGATCGCTTCGAGGCGCCGAACATCGAGGGCGCCCTGCCGCTCGTGATGGAGAGCGCCGTCTCGGCGAACGCCTGGTGCCAGGAGCGCGGCAAACGCCTCTGCACCGAGGACGAGTGGGACACGGCGTGCCAGGGCCCGGAGGCGCTCGTCTATCCTTACGGAAACACCCACGAAGCCGGGCGCTGCAACGACGACAAGACGTGGATTGCGCCCGACGAGGGGGCGCTCAACACCTGGCCTTCCGACGAGGCGCTCGCCGAGGTCCAGGCGCTGTACCAGGCCGAGCCGAGCGGCTCGCGGCCGGGGTGCGTGAGCGCGTTCGGCGTCTACGACATGACAGGAAACGTCGAGGAGTGGGTGGTGCGCACCAAGTACCACGTCAACGAGTATCCCCATGTCCTCAAGGGCTGTTACTGGTCCGGCTGCTTCGGCGGCGCGAAGCCGCGGTGCAGCTCCACGAACCCGGCGCACGCGGACGGGTTCCGCTTCTACGAGACCAGCTTCCGGTGCTGCCGCGACGCGCAGTGACGGGGTGACGGGCGGTCGCCGCCCCGGCCCGCGCCGCGGCGGCCTCGCTCGCGAAGGTCCCCTGCGCCGCGCGCGAGGCCGCGCGCCCGACGCCCGGCGGCGCGCGCCCCGGACGAACCGCTTCCCCTCGGTCGCGCCGCAGGCTAGGGCACCGGGACACGGTGCTGACCCTGCCAAGAGAGCCCCGCCCCAGCCTCGACCTCGTGCGGGACGCCATCGCCGCGTTCTCGGCCAAGGGCCGCGAGCGCGCGCGCCCGGACGACCTCGACGCGCGCGACCCGGCGTTCATCGCCCGCGTGCTCCCGCTGCTCGGCTTGCTCTACGACGACTACTTCCGCTGCGAGACCGAGCTCGAAGCGGCGCTGCCCGACGGCCCCTTCCTCGCGGTCAGCAACCACAACGCGATGACGGGAATGCCCGATATGTACTGCCACATGACGGCGTTCTGGCGCCTTTATGGGCCGTCGCGCCTGTCCTACGGGCTGATGCACGATCTCCCGTTCAACGTCCCGAAGGCCGGCCCCTGGCTCAACGCCTGCGGGGCCATCGCCGCGAGCCAGGAGAACGCGCGGCGGGCGCTCGCCCGGGGCGCGGCGGTCCTGGTCTTCCCCGGCGGCGATCTCGACGCCTGCAAGCCCACGTCGGCGCAGTACACGATCCGCTTCGGCCGGCGCCGCGGCTTCGTCCGGCTCGCCATCCGCGAGGGCGTGCCCATCGTGCCGATCGTGAGCGCGGGCGCGCACCAGTCGCTCTACATCGCCACGGACGGGCGCAAGGTGGCCGAGTGGCTCCGCCTCCCCCAGCTCGCGCGCTCGAACGTCGCGCCGCTCGGCCTCGCGCTGCCGTGGGGGCTCATCGTCGGCATCCCGATCCCCCATGTGCCCCTTCCGGTGAAGATCCACACGCGCGTGCTCCGCCCGCTGCACCTCGGCCTCCCGCGCGAGGCCGCGGACGACCCGGACGAGGTCGAGCGCGCGTTCGCGCGGATCGTCGCGCGGATGCAGGCGGGGCTGGACGGGCTCCGGACGGCCGGCAGGCACGGCCTCTTTCCGCGCGGTTGACAAGGTAACCGCAGCGACGTGGCAGCGCGGTGGCGCCCGAGAGCGCCCGTGACGCCAGCGGGCAGCGCCCTTCCGCGGCGAAACCTGCCGGAGCATGACAAAGGGCGCTGGGGCGCGCGCGGCTCTCGGAAAACCGAGTCCGTTCATGTAGGCTTGAGCGCCAGCCGTGACCCCCGACCGCACCGCGCAGCTCCTCGCACCGGTGGCCCAGCCCGGAGAGCTCATCGCGGCCAAGTACCGCGTCGAGCGGGTCGTGGCCATCGGCGGAATGGGCGTCGTGCTCGCGGCGCGCAACGAGGATCTCGACCAGCAGGTCGCCATCAAGATCCTGCGCCAGGACGCCCTCACCAACCAGGAGGCGGTCGCGCGCTTCCTGCGCGAGGCGCGCACCGCGGCCCGCCTGCAAGGCGAGCACGTCGCGCGCGTGTTCGACGTCGGCACCACGGAGAGCGGCGTGCCCTTCATGGTGATGGAGTTCCTGAGCGGGCTCGATCTCCAGCAGGTCATCGAGACCCACGGCCCGCTGTCCATCCAGGACGCAGTCGACTACGTATTGCAGGCGCTGGAGGCGGTGGCCGAGGCGCACGCGGCCGGCGTCGTGCACCGGGACATCAAGCCTTCGAATCTGTTCCTCGCCGAGCACCCGGACGGGACACGGCACATCAAGGTCCTCGATTTCGGCATCTCGAAGGGGCAAGGGCTCGACTCGCCGGCGGAGCCGGGGCTCACGTCGACGAAGCAGGTGATGGGCTCGCCCGGGTACATGTCGCCCGAGCAGATGATGGCCCCGAGGACGGTCGACGGGCGCGCCGACGTGTGGTCGTTCGGCGTGCTGCTGTACACGCTGGTGACGGGCGAGCCGCCGTTCCAGGGCGAGACGGTCGCCGCGGTGATGGCGAACATCCTCCACCAGCCGGTGCCGCGGCTGCGCGACAAGCGCAGCGACGCGCCCGCCATGCTGGAGCGGATCGTCGCGCGCTGCCTGGAGCGCGACGTGAGCGCCCGCTACGCCAACGTCGGCAAGCTCGCGCAGGCGCTCGATCCGCTCGGGTCGAGCTTCGCGAAGCTCTCGACCTCGCGCATCCAGAGCGCGATCGGCGCGGCGTCGCCGGCCGGACAGACGCTGCTCAACTCGAGGGCGGCCGAGGACAGCGACCGGCTGTCCGGCGCGTCGTGGACGCACACGGGCTTCCGCCGCCGGTCGCGGCGCAGGCTGCTCGTGGCCGCCGCCGTGGCCGCGCTGCTCGCCAGCGTGGCCGGCGCGGGCGTGTGGCTCGTCGGGGGCGTGCGCGTGGCCCCGGAGGCGCCGAGCTCCGCCGCGGCGGGCGAGCCCGACCGCCCTGGCGGCCCTGCGCTCGTCGCCGGCACGGCGGCCGCGGCATCGCCGAGCGCGCCGGCCGCGGCATCGCCGAGCGCGTCCGCGGCAGCGCCGAGCGCGCCCGCGGCATCGCCGAGCGCGCCGGCCGCGGCGAGCGCTGCGCCCCCGAGCCCTGCGCCCAGCGCGGCCCCCGCGGGCAGCGCCGCGACCGGCGCGCGACCGAAGGCGACCGCGGCGGGAGCGCCGCACAGGCCGGGCCCCCTGCCCCGGCCGCCGGGGTCGACAAGTGAGGACGAAATGCTGAGGAGCCGCCATTGAGATCGTATCGAGCGCGACACGCGGGCGCATGGCTCGCGCTGCTCTCCGGGCTGACGTTGACCTCGCCGCTCCGGGCGCAGCCGACGGCGGCGGACAAGGCGCTCGCCGAGGGGCTGTTCCAGGACGGCAAGAAGCTCATGGACGAGGGCAAGCTGACGGAGGCGTGCCCCAAGCTCGCCGAGAGCCAGCGGGTGGATCCCACGGTCGGGACGCTGCTGAACCTGGCGGTGTGCCACGAGAAAGAGGGCAAGACGGCCAGCGCGTGGGCCGAGTTCAAGGAGGCGTCCGCGCTCGCGGCGACCGCCGGGCAGCAGGATCGCTCCCAGTTCGCGGCCAAGCGCGCGGCCGAGCTCGAAGCTCGGCTGACGCGCCTCGTCCTGGAGATCGCGGAGGCGGCGCCGGGGATGTCGATCACGCTGAACGGCCAGCAGCTGAGCGCCGCTGCTGCCACGGGCTCGGGCATCCCCGTGGATCCGGGCACGGCGACGATCGAGGCCAAGGCGCCGGGCAAGCAGCCGTGGTCGCAGCAGGTGACGCTCGAGCCCGGCCCCAGCGCGCCGCGGGTGGTCATCCCGCCGCTCGCGGACGCCGCCGTTCAGCGGCCGGCGCAGGCCGCTCCCCCTCCCCCGGCGCCGGTCGTCCGGCCGGGGCCCGCCCGGCCCGAGGCGAGCGGCAGCCCGGTGCGCACGCTCGGCTTCGTCGCCGGCGGGGTCGGGCTCGCCGGGCTCGGCGTGGGCGCGGTGTTCGGGATCATGGCGATCCAGAAGGCCGGGGACGTCGAGGTGGGCTGCAGCGGCAATTTCGGCTGCAGCCGCGCGGACGTCGAGGCGAACGAGCGCGCCCGGACGACGGCGATGGTCTCGAACATCGCCGCCGGCGCGGGGCTCCTGTGCCTCGGGGCCGGCGTGGCGATGGTGCTGCTGTCGCGGTCGCCGGAGGCGCCCGTCGCGGGCGAGCGCGTCTGGCTCTCGCCGACCGTCGCCTCGGACGGGGGGCGCATGACGCTCGGAGGGAGGTGGTGATGCGGGGGTCGAAGCGCTCTACCGCGACGCTCGCGCTCGCCGCGCTCGCGCCGTGCCTCCACGGCTGCGCGGAGATCGCGGGGATCGAGGATCGCCAGGTGATCCCGCTGATCGTGATCGCCGAGAACCAGGGGGCGCCTCGGGGCATCGCGCTCGACGAGGAGGCGATCTACTGGACCAGCGCGAGCGCCGACGGAAGCCAGGGCGGCGCGCTCCGGCGGCAGATCAAGGACGAGCGGGAGGTCGTCGACCTGCTCGCGCCCTCCAGCGAGGTGCCCGACGTCATCGCGCTGGACGCGACGCACATCTACTGGTCGAGCACCGACGCGGCGTTCACCGGGGACTGCGACAGCGCCAAGCATAAGCGCGACAAGGTGCGGAAGCTGCCGAAAGCCGCGAGGTTTCCGGCTGCTTTCGAGGAGCCGCTGTGGGGCAGCTGCGGCGCCGCGGAGGCGATCGCGCTGAGCGCCGACAACGTCTACAGCGCTCGCCCGAACGGCAGCCGCATCACCTGGGTCCCGAAGGCCGGCGGCACGCGAAAGGATCTGTTCGTGGGCGACGAGCCCGCCGGGGTCGCGACCGACGGCGCCCTCGTCTACTGGACCGATCGCGCCGACAACACGCTCTCCGTCGACAACACGAGCGACGCCGACGAGGCGGAGCAGCTCCGCGCAGACCTCGTGGAGCCGGGCCTGCTCGTGCTGGACGAAGCCAATCTCTACTGGCTCACCCCGGACAGCGTGATGCGGTATCCACGGAGCCCGTCGGGGGGCGAAGCCCCGTCGCCCCTCCTCGCCGACCTGTCCGGCCCCCCCACCGGGATCGCCGTGCACGGGGACTACCTCTACGTGACCGTCAGGGCGGCGGGGACCGTGTACCGGATTCGCAAGGACGGGACCGCCGATCGAGAGATCCTCGCGGAGAATCAGGGCGGCCCGACCGGCATCGCCGTGGACGGGTCAGGCGTCTACTGGGCGAACACCGACGCCGGGCAGATCGTCAGGTTCACCGACGAGTGATCCGCGGCCCGAGCGGCCGCGCCGCGCGGACCGCCCGGCGTCCCGGGATCAATCGATCTGCAGATGGTAGTGGGGCGGCCGCGACTCCTCGAGCGCGAACACGCCCCCGACCTCGTCGATCCCCTCGAGGAACGCGCGCTTCTCGGACGGCGTCATGTCCCGGTTCCGGATGTCGACCGCGCCTTCCCTGAGGTGCGCCGAGATGAACACGCCGCGGTCGATCTGGGCGCGGATCACCCGCTCGAGGGCCGCGATCACGGCCTCGGTGGGCTCGTCGGCCGAGAGCCCCTCCTCGTACGCGCTCTTGATCTCGCGCGCCGCCGCCTTGTCCTTGTAGAGGCCGAGGACGTCGGCGCCGTGCCGGAAGAGATCGTGCATCGCCTCGGCCTGCCGCGCGGGGTCGCGCGTGCCGCTCGTGACCACGAGCTCCTTTCCGGTCCGCCGATGGTAAGCGGAGGCGATCTCCGCGACCTTCTGCTCCACGGCGGGCGCCAGATCGACGCCGGGCAGGAGCACGTAGCGGCGCTCCTCGTCGGCCTCGGCCGACGTCACGCCCCGCCGGGGCCGGGCGAGCGCGGGCGGCTCGTCGTCGGAGCGCTCGACGTCGGACGGGTCGTCCTCCGTGCTCTCCGGGACCTGCAGCGACAGCACCCGGGCCGCGGGGCCGTCGGGCACCCAGAAGTCGAGCTCCCCCGGGTCGCCGGGAGCGCGGGCGGCCGCGGGCGAGCGCCGCGGCCCGGCGGCGTCGGGCTCCCGGGCCACGCGGGAGACGCAGCCTCCCGCGGCGAGCGCGAGGGCGAGGACGGCGGCGCGGCGGGCGCGCCAGAGCGAGGCGAGGTGCGAGCGCAACATGCGAGCCACGGGCGCCTCCTACGTCGTGATCGTGAACGAGGCGCGCGCGAGCTCCTTACCCGCCGCGTCGTTGACCGTCACCGACCAGGGCCCCGCCGCGCGCGCCTTCCGCGTGGCCGCCCAGGTGCGAAAGCGCCGCTCCGCGCCGACCGCCAGCGGGATGCGCAGCGGCGCGCCCCCGTCGGGCGGCGTGAAGACGACGGTGATCTCCGAGGCAGCCCGGTCCTTGTTCGAGAGCTCGACGAACGCGTAGAGACGGTCGATCTCCGCGCTCGCGAACGACGTCGCCGGCTCGACCGGCTCGCGGCCGGCGATGCCCTTCGCGACGACGAGCCGCATCACCTGCAGCTCGGGCGCCGCGGCAGCCTCCTCGCCAGCGCCGCTGTCCTGCGGCCCGCGCCCCGCGGCGCGCGCCTCGAGGGCCGACCCCGACCTGCGGCGCCGCTCCCGCGCCGGGCCGCGGGCCGCGATCGCCGTGTCGAGGCGGTCTGCGTCGCTCCGGCCCTCCACGGCAGCGCCGTCCGCCGCCGACCGCGCCTCGGCGTCCTCCGCGGCCCTGCTCGCCTGCCCATCGCCCGGCCGCCCGTGGGCAGCGCGGCTCAGCGCCGGCGGCTCTTCCCGGGCGATCCGCGCGATCGCCTCGCTCGCGTCGCTGCAACCGAGCGCCCCCCCGCCGAAAGCGGCGGCGGCGAGCGCCAAGACCATGGTTTTCCGCGTCGTTCCCCGGGTATGCACACCGACGAGGTGCCACGATTCAGCGGGGCGGGCGAAAAAACGGCGACGCAGCGGCCCGGGGCCCCGTCGCCTTCGCCGGGCTCACCGCGCTGGGCTCACGAAGAGCCGCCGGCGCGGAACGGACGCGGAGCTCGAACGAAACGCCGCCAGCGCGGCGGGGCCGAAGCCCTCTCAAGAATGACAACGCACCGCGTTATAACGACGCGGTGTGCCCGCGCTCCACGGGAGCACGGCCACGAGGGGCGTCGAGGCGCCCGGTGTCAGCGCTTCGGACGGGACCAGCGCGGGCTGTTGGCCAATTCACCCTCCTGGGTGGGCCCGAAGCTCGTGATCGCGCTGTCTTCGATCATCAGGATGAGCAGGCCTCCGCTCGCGCCTCGTGCCGTCGTCGCCCGGGATCCCTGGCTTGTCTCCCGTGACGAGTGGTCCGAGCCTTCCGCTGCGATCTGCTTCATCTCCAACTCCTTCAACACTTCAGTCCGGCTGTCATCGCTCCGGCTGGCTGGCCAGCCTGTACTTCCGTGCACCGCGTCTGGAGCGAAAAACGGACCTGGGCGCGAATGCGCCAATGTTCGCAGAATAGTCACGGCTTCGACCGAAAATCATCAGGAAAGAACTTTCCCGATGATTTCTGTCCGGTACAGCTTGGGCGTCGGCGCTCGCGCTCACCTTGCGCGCTTCTGCCTGCGCGTGCAAGCGCGCGAGCGCTTCAGCGGCGGCCGAAGCCGGGCAGCTGGCGGGCTCTGGCCACCACCTCGTCGCAGTCGATGCAGCGCATGAGCCCATCGACCAGCTCCATGCTGCCGAGGCTACCGCACTCCGGACAGCGGTTCGCGAGCTGGTGCTTGCTCTCCTCGCAGAGGCGGTTCTGCTCCGCCTCGGCCTCCGCCTCGGCGCGGAAGATCTCGGCCGGCGTGCGAGCGTCGCGCTTTCGGTCAGCATCCATGGCGCGCAACGTATCACGCGCGCCGAGCGCCCTGCGAGCGCCGCGCGGCCCGGCGCGCCGCCGACGCGGCGACCGGGAGGCGCGGCGCTCGCAGGGCGCCGGCCGGAGCTAACGCACCGACTCGAGCAAGCCCCGGAAGCCCGAGCGCGCCGACTGCACCGTCTCGTCCGGGCCGACCATCCTGAAGAACCAGTTGCCGCGATCGGGCGTCCTCACCGCCGCGCCGACGAGCCGGTAGCCGTCCTTCACCATCTCCACGGGCGCGCGCCTGCGGGCGCCTCCCTGGGGCCCGAGCGGGATCTTGTAGGTGCCGGCCACCTCGACCAGCTCGACCCGCATGCCGCGGACCTCGAACGACTCCCGCCTGGCCTTCGCCCCGACGTCCCCGTCGAACTGCGCGAACCACTCCCTGAAGTTCGCCTCGACGTCCCCTTTGCTCCCCAGGCCGAACGACAGGACCTGCACCTCGACGTCGTCCTTGTCGTCCGCCGCCCTCGGCACCTTGTAGATCGCCTTACGCGGGCCGGCGCGCGGCGCCTCGAGCGCGGCCCAGCTCCCCGGGACGTCCCACGCGAGGGGCGCGGCGACCGGCGCGCCGGAGGCGGCCGGCGGCGGCTCCGGCTCCGCCGCGGTCCGCGAGCAGGCCGAGACCGCGAGCGAGAGGATCGCGGCTCGGGCGAGCGAGGCCCGACGTGGGTGCATGGAGGCCAGTTCTACCACCGGACACGAAATCGGGTGTAAGCCCTTGGTACCGCTCGCACGTAGAAGAGACGCTCCGGCCAGGGAGAGGAGACGGCGCGCATGGACCAGATCGGCGAGTACCTCGTTCGACGCCTCGTCGGCGAGGGGGGGATGGGCAAGGTCTATGAGGGCGAAGAGCGCCTGTCGCGCCGGCGCGTCGCGCTGAAGGTGCTCCGCCAGGAGCTCGCCCGGAGCGAGCAGGGGCGGCGGCTCTTCCTGAACGAGATGCAGATCCTCGCGCACCTCGAGCACCCGAACATCGTCCGGAGCCTCGCCAGCATCGAGGCCTCCGGCGAGCTCGTGATGGTGCTCGAGTACCTGGACGGCCAGACGCTGCGCTCCCTCCTCGGCGCCGCCGGCCGCCTCCCCTGGCCGGAAGCGGTGCGGATCACGGCCAGCGTCGCGAGCGCCCTCGCGGCGGCCCACGGGCAGCAGCCGCCCGTGATCCACCGCGATCTCAAGCCCGAGAACATCATGGTGCAGAAGGACGGCGCCGTGAAGGTGATGGATTTCGGCATCGCCAAGGTCGTCGAGGCGATGAACCAGACGAACACGCAGAGCGTCGGGACCCTGCAGTACATGAGCCCCGAGCAGATCGACGCGCGATCCATCGATCACCGCTCGGATCTCTACTGTCTCGGGCTGATCCTGTACGAGGCGCTCTCCGGGCGCCCGCCGTTCCAGTCGGCCTCGCCGCGGGAGCTGCTCAACCTGCAGTGCACGGCAGAGCCCCCGCCGCTCGACGACGACGTGCGGAGCGGGCTGCCCCGCGGCGTCGAGCAGCTGCTCTTCCAGCTGCTCGAGAAGGCGCCCGAGGATCGGCCGTACCTCGCGCAGGACGTCGTGGATCGGCTGGAGCCGTTCCAGACCGCCGCGGCCGCGCCGCGCGGGGCGGCGAGCAGCGAGCGCGCCGCCGGCAGCCGGGATCGCGCGAGCGCGCCGCATCGGACCGGCGACGAGGGCCGCGCGAGCGCGCCGCATCGGACCGGCGACGAGGGCCGCGCGAGCGCGCCGGGAGCAGCGCGCGTCACCGGTGGAG
Organism: Sorangium sp. So ce385; assembly: GCF_051474135.1. NCBI lineage: Bacteria > Pseudomonadati > Myxococcota > Polyangiales > Polyangiaceae > Sorangium > Sorangium sp. So ce385. The sequence goes on from NZ_CP150337.1 coordinate 7,191,742, forward strand.
CGGGCGCGCCGCGCGCCGACACCATCGCACTCGTCGAGCAGATCGACCGGAGACGCGACGTCCCGGCCGGGCTCGCGATCGCCATCATCGTGGCGCTGTCGGCGCTCGCGGGCCTCGGGACCTACGCGCTGCGCTCGAGGGGCGGCGCGCCGGAGCCGCCCGCCAGCGCCGCGACGCCGGCGCCGCCTCCGGGGGCGCGGTGAGGCGCGCGTCGCCGGCGCAGGCGGGCTACACGGAAGGCGCGCCCCTCCCGGCCGTGGGCTCCGCGGCGCGCTGGCGCTGCGGCGCGGCGGAGGAGCTGTGGCGGCTCGGCGAGGCGGATCAGGGCGGCCCGGCGGGGCCCGAGCGCGAGGCCGTCGCGGCGCGCCTCCTCGCGCTCGGCAGCGCCGGCGTCGGCGGCTTCATCGACGGCGGCATCGACGCGCCGGCCGAGAGCGGGCCCGCCGCGGGCCCGGGCGGCGCGCGCGTCTGGCTCGTGCGGAGGCTCGCGGGCGCCCCGCTCGCGGACCGGATGCGCGCTCGGCGCGGTCCCTTTCCGTTTCAGGAGGCGCTAAGGCTCGCCCTCCCGATCGCCCGCGCGCTCGCCGCCTGCGAGCGGGCCAGCCTGTTCCCAGGCCCGCTCTCGCCCGACGCGGTCCTCGTCGACGACGCAGGCCACGTGACGCTGCCCGCGAGCGCGCTCGTCGCGGCGCTGGTCGGGGCCCCGGCGAGCGGCGGCGCCGGCGCTTCGCCCCGCGCCGCGGGCGCGCGGGTATCCTCGGAGATCCCGCCGCTCTGGACGCCGCCGGCGCAGGCCGACGGCGCGATCTGGGACAGCGCCGCGAACCGGTATGCGCTCGGGCTCGCGCTGTACCGCCTGCTCGCGGGAGAGCACCCGTTCGCGGGCGCGGGCCTGCGGCACGCGCTCGGCGAGGCCGCTCGCCGAGAGCCCCCGCCGTTCGTCGAGAGCGTCGCGACGGCGCTGCCCCCAGGCCTGCAGGGCCACGTCCTGCGGCTGCTCCATCCGGATCCGGCGCAGCGGCCGCCGCGCGCCGAGGCGATCGCGGACGCGCTGACCGGGTTCCTCGAGGGCGATCCGCCGGCGCAGGTCGCCCGGACCTCGCGCCGCGGTGGGGCGGCGGCGCGGACGGGCGCCGGCCCATCGGCGCAGACGGGCTCCGGCGCCGCGGCCCAGACGGGCTCCGGCGCCGCGGCCCAGACGGGCTCCGGCGCCGCGGCCCAGGCGGGCTCCGGCGCGACGGCGAGCGCGCCGCGGGGCGAGGCGGCCGCCCGCCGCGCGCCGCCTGGGCCCGCCAGCGCCGCGGCGCGGCTGTGGCGGCTCGCGTCGCTCGGCGCCGGCGCGCTGGTCGCGTCGGCCGCGCTCGCGATCTCGCGGGGCGCGCCCGAGCCGGCGGCGCCGCCGGCCGTCGCCGTGGCGCCGGTCGCGCCGCTCGCGCAGGCGCAGACGGCGGCGGAGGACTGCGCGGCGTGCCACGGCCGCCAGGCCTCGGAGTGGCGCCGCTCGGTGATGGCGCACTCGGTGAAGAGCCCGCTCTTCAACGCGCTCGAGAGCCTCATCGAGGAGCAGGTCGGGCGCGACGCCGACTGCCCGAACGGCGCGGGCATCCTGCGCAAGGTCGACCCCGCGCGCGCCTGCCGCGACCGGCAGAGCGGCGTCGTGGTGACCGGCTCGGGCGGCGAGCACTGGTGCGTGAACTGCCACAGCCCGGCCGAGAACCTCGACGCCGCCATGCCCGCGTGGGACGGCCGCCCCGGCGGCGACCCCCGCGCGCGCCTGCCCGTGCGCGACCTGCTCACCCGCCGCGGTCTCGAGGGGGTCTCCTGCGGCTTCTGCCACCAGGTGCACGGCCCGGTCGGCCCGCGCGGGCGCCCCGGGTACCAGGGCAACGCGACGTGGACGTCCTTCACGACCGGCGCCGTCTTCGCGGCGCGCCCCGAGGACGCGCGCGGCCTGTTCGGGATCGCCAACAGCGGTTACGACCTCCGCCCCGAGGAGCTCTTGCTCCCCGCCGGCCAGCGCGCGGACCTCCGCGCCGGGCGCTCGCCGGCGCGGCCACCGGTCGGCGACGACCCCGTCGTGCACGGCCGGCCGTCGGCGAGCGCCAGCGCGTACCTGCGCTCCAGCGAGTTCTGCGGGGCCTGCCACGACGTGCGCCTCTTCGGCACCGACAGCCTCGCGGCGGCGCGGGGCGAGCATTTCAAGCGGCTGCGCAACGCCTACACCGAGTGGGCGGAGTGGGCGAGATCCGAGGAGCGCGCGGGCCGCGCCGCGGCGAGCTGCCAGGACTGCCACATGAGCACCTACCCGGGTGTCTGCGAGGCGGCCCCGGCCGGCGCCGCGCAGGCGGCGGCGCCCGATCCCGAGTGCCCGCCCGGCACGCGCTTCGCCCCGCGCGCGCCGGGGGCGCGGCCGCGGGGCCGGATCGCGGATCGCTCCACCGCCCCGGCGGACGTCGCGACCCACTACTTCTCTGGCGTGGATGTGCCGCTGTCGGACGAGTTCCCGGAGGCGCTCGTCGACGAGCCGTCGCTCGACGCGCACGGCATCCCCACGAGCGCCCGCCGCCGCCGCGATCTGCTGCTCCGCCACACCTTCCGCTTCGCGCTCGGCGCCGCGCGGCGCGCCGGCGCGGCTGGCAGCCGCGTCGAGATCCCGATCGAGATCGAGAACGTCGGCGCCGGGCACAAGGTGCCGGCAGGCTTCAGCCAGGAGCGCGAGATCTGGGTTCACCTCGCGGTCAGGGACGCAGATCGGCGGGTGATCTACGAGGTCGGCCGCGTCGACCGCGCGGATGAGGACCTGAAAGACAAGGTGTTCACCCGGGTGACCACCCACCCGGACGCGAACCACCCTCTTGGGCCCGCGGGCGCCCAAGGAGGGTTGTTCGGGGCAGACGTGCGCGACGGGCCGGACGTCCCCCTCTGGGAGCCGCCTCCGCGGCTCGGCGGCACCTCGTTCCGCGGGCGAGGGCTCATCAACTTCCAGAACGGGTTTCTGCGTTGCGTCCGCTGCATCGGCGTCGTCGCCGCGGACGGCAGCTGCCAGCCCGGGCCCGGCCAGGGGCTGCACCACGCCGACCGGTACGCGGACGGGGACTACGATCCGGACACCGGCGCGTGCGGCTCGAACCTCGCGGGGCAGAGCGCCTTTCTGGAGACCTATTTCCCCGTCGGCGCGCTCGACGCGAGCCGCGGGGTCGTGAAGGGCCCGGACGCGATCATCGACACGCGCTCCGCGCCGCCCGGCGTGCCGATCCGGTACACGTACGACCTCCCGGCCGGCGCGCTCCGCGGCCCGCTCCGCGCCGAGGCGAGGCTGCTCTTCCGCGCGTTTCCCCCCTTCCTGATCCGCGCCTTCGCCGCGTACGAGCGCGAGCAGGCGCGGCGCGGCCTCAGGCCGACCGGCCCGCTGGTCACCGAGTCGATGCTCGGCCGCCTCGAGGTCGTCGAGCTCGCGCGGGCCGCGATCGAGATCCCCTGAGCCGAGGTGACCTCGATGGAGCCACCCGCGACGCAGCCCTCTCGGTGCACCGGCGAACAAAAAGGGGCGAGCCCTCACCCCGGCCCGCGGGGTAAGGGCTTCGCTGGTCGAGAGCTGAAAGGCTCAGCTCGCGGTGATGGTGAGGAGCGGCCCCGGCGATCAGGGAGGGGGCGGCGGCTCGTCCTCGACCGGATCGACGGGCAGCTTGTACAGCCGGCCGATCCGGTAGGGCCGCGTCGAGGGGGAGTAGTAGCTCGTCATCGACGGCGTGACGCTCCACGTGTAGCCGAGCAGGTGGTTCGTGATCGCGTCGGTGTACACGCGCATGGTGCCCGTCCCGGCCCCCGCCGCCATGTAACCGCCGGTGCACTCGCCTTGCCACCGGCTGTCCGCATACTCGCTGTCCGCGTCGAAGCACCCGTGCGGCGAGCTGGTCGAGTCCACGATCGGCACGGCGTACTGCTTCGTCCCGGAGTAGCGCGGCATGACCGGGCTGATCTCCTTGGCCGGGCCCGTGATGATGACGGTGTGACCGGCATAGGTGGAGGTGGCGTCGATGACGAGGACATCGCCCTTCTGGATGTCGACCGCCCTGCTGACGCGGCGGAAGTAGCTCTCGGGCTCCCGCGCGAGCCCGCCGAGCACCGGGCTGTCGTTGATGATGTCGTAGAGCTCGGCGGACGAGGGGCGCGACTTCACCCACAGGAACCTGATGTCGTCATCCGAGTAGCCCATCGCCTTCTTCAGCGACAGCACGAAGAAGCACGCGCCCTTGGTCCTGCCGGTCCAGGGGCTGATCTCGACGTCCTCGCCATCGATCTTGACGACCTCGGGGTCATCCCAGGTCATGTAGCACTTCTCGTCCCCGACGGTCGCGTCGTTGGTGACGGCGTTGTCGATGAAATCGAGGGCCCAGTCCGTGTGGTCCTTGGCGCTCGCGGGCGCCGAGCCCAGCATAACGAAGGACGCGGCAGCCAGCGATGCAACAGCCAAACTCGTCGTGCGCCTGCTCATACTTCTACCTCGTTGATGTGAATGACCTTGCATGTGCACTCTGGAACAGATGCTAGTCATTTCATGCTGAACCATCAAAGCAACCCTGGCGCCGAACATGCCGAGTCTAGCAGGATGGATATTCTCTATGATCGGCTTAGGTGTCAAGGCTTTTTCGGGGCGCTCCTCCTTTTTTTGCAGTTTTTCGAGCGCTCGAACGTGAAGTAAGACCATGTCGTCCCTTACGACAGCTGATGCGCGATGGTATGGAGCGAATCGCGCGCCGGGAGCCGCATTTCCGGCTGTGCCCGGCGACCGGGAGCCCTGCTGATGCCCTCATCGGACCACACCTACATCGATGGGCTCGATGCGGCGCGAGGCCGCCCCGACGCCTGGCCGCCGGCGGTGTTCGACGCCCCGTTGCTGCGAGGGCTCGACGAGCGCGCGCGGCGCGAAATCGCCGAGGCAGGGCGGCTCCGCACCCCCTCGACCGACGAGGTCGTCTATCGCGCCGGCGACGCCGGCGACGCGCTCTTCGTCGTCGCTTTCGGGCGCATCGCGCTGCGCGCGACACGCCGCGGAGACGATCGCGATACGGAGGTGCGCACCGCCGCTGTGGGCGATGTCCTCGGCGAGGAGGCGGTCGTGGGCATGTCGCGCAGGACCACCGCGATCGCCCTCGCGCCCAGCGTGCTCGCGGAGATCCCCGTCCACCTGTTCCGCCGCGCCGCCGGCCGCTCCGGCAAGGCCGAGATCGCCGAGAAGCTCGAGCGCGCGCTGCGGAGGAGCGCCACGCGCGACCTCCTCAGCACCCTCGCCTTCACGCGCGACCTCGCTCCGGACGACATCGACATGCTCCTTGACGCGGTGAGTCACCGGCGCTTCGAGCGCGGTCAAGCCATCTATCGCGACGGGGATCCCGCGACCGAGCTGTGGCTCATTGCCGACGGGATGGTGCAAATCCAGACCGAGGAGGGAGATCGGATTCATGTGCGGGCGTACCTCACCCGGGGCGATTTCTTCGGGGACGTCGAGCTCGACGAGGGTCGCCGCCGAACGGCGAGCGCCGTGGCCAGCGGCGCGGCGACGCTCCTGTCGGTACCGTCGAAGACGTTCGCCGGCCTCGCGCGGAAGCACCCTGATCTGATCCCGCGACTCCGGCGTATCACCGGCGACCAGCGCGCCGCCCAGGAAGCGATCGTCGCCGGCCAGGCGCGCAACCACACTGCACATCTCTTCCGGGACCTCTATCGCCTCCAGGTGGCGCGATCGCTCCTCGTCATCGATCTCGATACGTGCGCCCGCTGCGGACACTGCGCGTGGTCGTGCGCCGACGTACACGGGATCTCGCGACTCGTCCGCCGCGGCGACAAAATACGCGCAAGGGTGGATGACGACGCGGCAGACGCGCCCGCCGACGCGCCGGCGGAAGCGCCGGCGGAAGCGCCGCGGAGCCTGCTCCTGCCGAACTCCTGCCAACATTGCGAGAGCCCCGCCTGCATGATCGAGTGTCCGACCGGCGCCATCGGCAAGGACACGGGAGGCGAGGTGTTCATCCGCGACGCGCTCTGCACCGGCTGCGGCGCCTGCGCCAAGGCGTGCCCCTGGGAGAACATCGCGATCGCGCCGCGCCCCCCCGCCGCGCAGCGCCCGGGCGGCGCGGGCTCCGCAGACATCGCCGTGAAATGCGATCTCTGCCGCGAGCACGACGGCCCCGCGTGCGTGAAGGCCTGCCCCACGGGCTCGATCTTCCGCGTGAATCCGGCGGAGGAGATCGCCGACGTGCGCGATCTGCTCGGCGGGGCGCGGCGCGAGCAGCAGCGCTCCGCCGGGCAGCGGGGCGGCGCGGCGCTCCTCGCCGGGAGCGCGATCGCGGCGGCAGGGCTCGGCGCGGCGGGGCTGTCGGCGCACGCGCGCGGCGGGGCGCGGCCGGGCGACGGCGCCGCGCTCTGGGCGGGCGTCGCCGCGGCCGTGGGGGTCGCGCTGCTCCTCGGGTACGCCGTCCCGAAGCGCGCCGGGCGGCGGCTGTGGATGCGGCCCAGGCGGCGCGGCGCGGCCGACGAGGCGGACGACGCCGCGCCGGTCCGGAGCCGGCTGCGCCCGCAGCTGTCCGCGCACCTCGCGATCGGGCTCGTCACCGCCGGCCTCGCGCTCGCGCACGCGCCGTGGCCGCGGTCCGGCCGCCCGACCCTCGGCGCGGCGCTCCACCTCGCCTTCTGGGCGACCGCGGCGGCCGGCGCCTGCACGGCGCTCGCGTACCGGCTCGCGCCGCGGCGCCTCGCCCGGATCGAGCGCACCGCCGCGCTCCCCGAGGACTTCGCCGCCGCCCGCCGCGAGCTCCTCGACCGCTTCTACCGCGAGGTGAGCGGGCGCAGCGATCTGGTCAAGAAGATCGTCGAGAAGGTCCTCGTGCCCTACCTGAAGAGCCCCCTCGGCCCGCTCGCGCTCCTCGCCTCGGGGCGCGGGCTGCGCGAGGAGGAGCGCGCGCTGCGCGCCCGCATCGACGCCGTCCTCGAAGGCCGCGGCAGAGAGCGGCTGGCCGGCCTCTCGGAGCTCATCCGCATCGCCGTGGAGCTGCGCGCGCTCCCGGCCCAGCGCGCGCTCCTCGCCGCGCTCCGCGGCGGGCTGCCGGCGCACATCATCACGTTCGGCGTCGCCGCCGCGCTGCTCGTGCTCCACGCGATCACGGCGGCGAGCGTGCCCCGATGAGCGCGCGGCGGACGGCCGACAGGGCGCCTGACTCGCTATGAAATCGTTGCGAGGCACGGCATTTCTTTGTGCGTCGCGCGCCGCCCGCCGCGCGGCGAGGCGCGCGCCCGCGCGCGGCGACCGCGTTTCGCGCGGCGGACGGCGCGCGGGCGAGAGGCCTGGACTTTGCCTTCAGCGCCCAGGTACAATTTTCCTGACACCACCCCAGTAGAAGGTAGAGAAGCTGATGGCTGGTCCCTCGACCAAGTGGATGCGAGCGCTCTCCCGATCAGGCTCCGCCGAGGCGTGGGCGCCGAGAGCGCTGCTGCTCGTCACGTTGTTTTCGGCGGCGGCGGTGATCGCCGGGGCGTGCAGCGGAGACGACAGCGGCCCTCCGGGGCCGCAGGGCGGGACGGGCCGGCCCGACGCGGGGGCGGAGGCGGGCGACCCGTGCGTCGATGGCGAAGAGGTGGAGTGTCACATCACCGTCGGCGAGAACGCGGGCGTGCTGACCTGCATGGACGGCGTACGCCGGTGCCAGGACGGGCGCTACGGCAGCTGCGAGGGGACGATGACGATGCGGAGGTCGCCGTTCGGGCCTTCGCCCGGCGGGAGCGGCGAGAGCGGGTATCCGCGCCCGCTCGCCAACTCCGAGGCTTCGGACGGGGGTCTCTGCGCGACGAACCCGTGCGACCCGTCGTGCCAGTCGTTCGAGGAGACGCCGGACGGGGGGCCCATCGACCTCTCGGGGACCGGCATCACGTACACGTGGTCGGTCGGGGACATCAACGAGCTGCCCGAGCCCGTGGCGCGGCAGGGCACGCATCAGCCCTGCACGACCAGCGAGGATTGCCAGTTCGACCAGTACTGCGAGCACCCCGCGCAGAGCGCGTGCGCCCACAGCCCCTGCGACACCGGCGGCCCCCTCCTGACGACCTGCAGCGGCTGCATCGCGAAGGTCTGCGACGCTCGGCCGAGCTGCTGCATCCAGCCGACGATACCGGCCGACTGTGGACATGACGCCTGCCAGACCGGCACCGCGACCAACATGACCACGACCTGCGGCGACCCGTGCATCCAGAGCATCTGCGCGACCGACCCGCTCTGCTGCGAGATCCACCCCACGAGCTCGGCGGATTGCGCGGCGCTCTTCGGAACGGGCAGCGTCTTGATCCTCGGCGGCAGGTGCGATCGGCCTAACACAAATATCTGCCCCCCGCCGAGCGTGCTCACCGACGGCGCGTGCGTGCCGAACTGGGGCCCCTTGTGCAGGAGCCTCGTCTCGACCCGGTGCGCCCCCAAGACGTGCACCACGCCGACCAACTCGTGGGACGCGACGTGCGTCGCCCTGGCCGAGCAGGAGTGCGGGGCCGCGTGCGGCGCCGATCCAGGCGTGCAACAGGGCCTCTGCAAATCCTACCTGCCGAACCAGACGAACCCCGCGTGCACCGGCGCGGATCTCACGGTCGGCGTGCCCTGCGGCGGGACGATCCCGGTCTGCAACCGCGGCACCATGCCGGCGCCCGCGGGCATCGCGATTCACCGCTATCCCGCGGGCGCGGGCCAGCTCCCCTCCTCGGCCCCGGGTCGCGTCCTGAACTCCTGCAGCCCGACCGGCGGGACCCTCGCCTGCACGACCGCGCAGCCGATCGCCCCCGGCGAGTGCATCAGCGTGGCCGGCTGCACGGGCGTCGCCGACGGCATGGAGCTCATCGTCAACCCGCCGGGCCCGGGGCAGGTCGCCGAGTGCCAGTGCGGCAACAACGGGAGCATCTATCAGTCGGCCATGTGCGAATCGCCAGGCTGCATCGCCACGGCCAGCGTCTCGATGATCAGGCCGGCCACCCTGTTCGTGGCGCTCGATCGGTCCGAGTCGATGGTGCTCTCCGGGGGAAGCAACGTGAGCGCCTCCCGATGGAACCCGGCGCGCGCCGCCCTCAGGGCGTTCTTCGAGGATCCGGCGTCGGCGGGGCTCGGCGTCGCGCTCCGGTTCTGGCCGCACGACAACCCCGGCCCGTGCGACGACATCGCCGGCGCCTGCCCGCCCGACGCCGTGAGGGACTGCGACGTGCCGATCGTCCCCTTCGATGGCTCGACGGCCCGGAGGCTGACCGCGGATCCCTGGCCCACGGATCAGCAGGAGCTCGCGCTCTACAACGCGCTCGTCACGAACAGCCCCGGCACTGGCGGCGATACGCCCATGTACCCGGCGCTGGACGGCGCCACGAGCTGGGCGATCAACTACAAGAACGCCCACCCCGAGGAGGAGGTCGCGGTCGTGCTCGTGACCGACGGCATCCCGTCGGACTGCAACACCGTCCCGAACCAAATCGCCGAGCTGGCGCGCAATGCTTACGACAACTACGGCGTCCGCGTGCACGCGGTGGGCTTCGGCAACTCGAACGCGGAGATCATCAACCTCATCGCGATGCGAGGCGGCGGGCGGGCGTTCAACCTCACCGCCGGCGCGGGGCTGGCGACGACCCTCCGCGACGCGCTCGTGTCGATCCGCGGCCAGGCGCTCCCCTGCGACGTGACGGTCCCCCTCGCCGGCGCGTCGGATCCCTCCTCGGTGTCGGTCGTCCACGTGAACAGCGCCGGCACCGAGACCGTGCTCACGCCCCGGGCCGACCTCGCCAGCTGCGGCCAGGGCTGGTACTTCGCGGACGCGACGAACACGAGCGTCAAGCTCTGCCCGCAGACGTGCACCGCGCTCCGCGCCAACCCGGGGAAGGTCCGCGCGACCGTCCCGTGCGCGACCACGAGCCTCACGCCCATGACCACGAACTGGGAGCGCTACCACGGCGTCTGCCCGCCAGGGACCAAGACCCAGTGGGGGTTCCTCCGGTACAGGACGGCGACGCCGGGCGACTCGAGCGTCGAGTTCTTCGTGCGCGCGGCCGACGAACCCGACGACCTCGACGGGGCCACGGTGCGGCTCGCCGCCACCGCCCACGCGGTGCCCACCGACACCCGGATCTGCGATGAGGACTCGACGCCGCCGTGCGCGATCAACCTCTTCGACGTGCTGCAAGAGCTGCCGGACGCCCGGAGCGAGTACCTCGAGATCCAGATGAGGCTCAACCCGACGAGCACGGGCGGCGGCGGTGTTCAGGTGCAGGACTGGGAGATCACGTATTCATGTCCGGATTCCGAATGAGCCGCCGCATCGCGGCGATCGCCCTGCTCTCCGCCGCGGCCGTCGCCGGGGCGTGCGGCGCAGACGACGACAACCGGCCGAGGCCTCAGTCTCCCTCCGGCGGCGCCGGGGCCGGCGGCGGCGCGGGCAGCAGCGGCGGGGGCGACGGGGGCCGCGGCGGCGAAGGCGGCGGCGCCTGCGGCGACGGCGTCGCCGCGCTGGACGAGGCGTGCGACGGGGCCGATCTCCGGAGCGCCACGTGCGAGAGCCTCGGCTTCGACGGCGGCGAGCTCCGGTGCAGCCCCGAGTGCACCGCCGACACGTCGGGCTGCACGGGCGTGGAGGCGTGCCAGGACGGCCGCGACAACGACGGCGACGGCAGCGCCGACTGCGGCGATCCGGAGTGCGAGGCGGCGTGCGCGGACCTGTGCGCCGCCCCGGTGGCGCTCTCGGATCCCGCGCTCGTCACCGGCGACACGAGCGGCCACGCGGCGGTCGAGGGCGGGTGCGCGGCGGGGGCCCCGGGCGTCGCCTACACGTTCACCGCGACCACCACCGGGTTCCTCGACGTGGTGCTGACCCCGGAGACCGACGCCGCGCTCCTGGCGGTGCTGCGCGGCGACTGCGACGGCGCCGGGACGCAGCTCGCGTGCGGCGCCGCCAGCGCCGGTGCGGGCATCGAGAACCGCCTCACCATCCCCGTCAGCGAGGGCGACGCGTTCCACGTGATCGTCACGAGCGCGATCGCGGACCAGGCGGGCGCGTTCGAGCTCGCCGTGAGGAGCCGCGTGCCCGCCTGCGGCGACCGCATCCAGGATCCGGGCGAGGAGTGCGACGACGGCAACGACGAGCCGGACGACGGGTGCAGCGACGAATGCCGGATCGAGGCGACCGAGGCCGAGCCGAACGGCACCATCGCCACGGCCAACCCCTACGAGGAGCCGTTCTTCGCCGCCATCGATCCGCCCGACGACGTGGACGTGGTGCGCGTCACCGTGCCGACCGGGCCCACGGCGCTCGTCGCGGAGACCGGCGATATCACGAGCTCCGACTGCCTCGAAGGCCGGCTCGACACCATCGTCGAAATCCTGGACGAGAGCGACGCGCTGATCGTGCGGCGCGACCTCGGGGGAGTCGGCCTCTGCGCCCGCGCCGTCGCGCCGGCGCTCCCGGCGGGCGACTACTACGTCCGCGTCACGGCGCGCGTCGGCCCCGGGCAGCGGTCTCCCTACGGGCTCCTCGTGACGCTCGTCCCCGAGGTCTGCGGGGACGGGGACACGACCGCCGGCGAGCAGTGCGACGACGGCAACACGACGCCCGGCGACGGGTGCAGCGCCGCCTGCCGCTTCGAGCTCGACGAGGCGGAGCCGAACGACGCGCCGGCGCAGGCCAACGCCCACGCCGCGCCGTGGCTCGCCGAGATCTCGCCGGCAGGCGACGTCGACGTGGTCGCCGTGAACGTGCCCGGGCCGAGCTCGACCTTGATCGCGACCGTCAGCGACAACGGCACCGAGGTGTGCGCCACGAACCGGCTCGACAGCTACCTCGAGATCCTCGGCGACGACGGGGCCGACGTGCTCGCGTCGGACGACGACTCGGGGGCCGGCTACTGCTCCTCCGCGTCGGTCACCGACCTGCCCGCGGGCACCTATCACGTGCGGGTCAGGGCCGCGGACCTCGTCCGCGACGCGACCTTCTTCTATCGACTGAATGTCACGATCCTCTAGCCCGGCCGGCGGGGGGAGCCGGACGGAGGCCCCGTCCGGCGGCGCCGCGCGGGAGGCCCCCTCCGGCGGCGCAGCGGGGGAGGCGGCGCGGTCGCCCGACCCATCGAGGACGCTCTACCGCGCCGATCTGTCCGATCCGCGCCAGCGCGCCGCCCAGCCGCGCGAGATCGTGCGCGGCCGCGCCGCGCGCCGCGCCGAGTCGACGTCCGACGTCACCCGCTTCCGGGGCGTGCTGCCGGCCGCGCTGGCGGGCGCCGTCGCGACCGGCGCGGCGGCGCTGCTCTTCCCGCCGCCCGGGGGGCACGCGGCGCCGGGGCCGCTCTCGCTGCCCCACGCGCGCGCGCAGCTTTCGTGCGCGTCGTGCCACGCCGAGGAGGCGACCGCGGGGCCGCGGGGGGCTGCGGAAGCCGCGCCGCGGGGAGCCGCGGCAGCCGCGCCGCGGGGGCCCGCGGCGGGCGCGCGCCTGGACCGGGCCTGCACCGGGTGCCACGGCGACCACGGGTCCACCCGCGCGAGCCACGGGCGGCTGCTCGCGAGCGGCGCGATGAGCTGCGCCACGTGCCACCCCATCCACCGCGGAGACCAGGGCGTCGTGTTCGACCCCGCGGGGCCGCCGGTGCGCTTCGCGCCGGGCGCCGAGGTGGCGCTCCCGAGGGCGGCCTTCCGCCCGAGCCAGCCGGCCACGGTCGCGATCGTCACCGCCGGGAGCTGCGCGCCGTGCCACGACCTCGGCGCGCCGCGCGACCCGATCGCCCGCTGCCTGGTCGAGGCGCAGGCGCCGCTCGGCGACGCCCGGCCGATCGCCTGCTTCGACGAGCACCGCCCTGCCCTCCCCGACGACGCCGCGACCGGCCGCGCCGGCCGCAGCGGAGGGGGCGGCGTGTGCCGCGGCCAGCACACCGAGGACCGCGCCCTCGCCTGGGAGGCCGCGCGCGACGCCGCCGCGGCCGTGCCGGTCGTGACGGGCGCGGCCGGCGCCGCCCCCGGGGGCGCGCTGCCGCACGGGCGCGCGCTGCTCTGGATGGGCGCCGGCCTCGCCGCCGCCGGCCTCGCGTTCGCGGGCGCCCGCGGCGGCCATGCGCTGCGCGCGCGGCGCTCGCGGCGGCCTTCGCGCGACGCCGAGGCGGCCGAGGCGATGCTGCGCCCCGCGGCGCGCGTGCGCCTGCCCCGGATCGACACGACCACCTGCCTCGGCTGCTACGCCTGCGTCGACGCGTGCCCGTACGACGTGCTCGCGGTCGAGCGGTACGTCGCGGTCGTGGCCCGCCCCGAGGCGTGCTGCGGCCTCACCCTGTGCGAGCAGCGCTGCCCCAACGGGTCGCTCACCATCGAGGGCGGCGCGCCGATCGAGGGCCGCCCGCGCCTCGGCGACGACCTCGGGAGCCTCGACGTGCCGGGCCTGTACCTCGCCGGCGACGTCACCGGGCTCCCCCTCATCAAGAACGCCATCCACCAGGGCGCGTTCGCGGCGGCGCGCATCGCCGAGGACCTGCGGAGGGCCGGCGACCGCGGCCCGGGGCTCGATCTGGTCATCGTCGGCGCGGGGCCCGCCGGGATCAGCGCCGCGCTGCGCGCCAAGGAGCTCGGCCTCTCGTTCGAGGTGATCGAGCAAGGCAGCGTGGCGCAGAGCATCCAGAGCTTCCCGCGCGGCAAGCTGGTCTTCGATCAGCCGCTCGACCTGCCCGTGACCGGGAAGCTGTGGCTGAAGGAGTCGACCAAGGAGGAGCTCCTCGCCCACTGGCTCCGCATCGTGCGGCAGGAGCGGCTCCCCATCGTGCAGGAGACCCGGATGGTGTCGGTGGCGCGGCTCGGCGGCGGCGGCGCGGGCGCAGCCGCCGAGGCCCCGGCCGGCTTCGCCGTCGTCACCGAGCCGCGCGACGGCGGTCCGCGCACCGAGCGCCGGGCGCGGCGCGTGCTGCTCGCCCTCGGCCAGCGCGGCTCGCCGCGCCGGCTTCCGTTCGAGCTGTCCGCCGAGGTGGAGGGCCGGGTGTACTACCACCTCGCCGACGCGCGGAGCCTCGCGGGTCAGCGGGTGCTGATCGTCGGGCTCGGCGACGTGGCCATGGAGGCCGCCATCGCGCTGTCCCGCCAGCCGGCCACCGAGGTCACCGTCGTCTACCGCGGCGGCGGGTTCCGGCGCGGAAAGGCGCGAAATGTCGAGGAGATACGCCGCCTTCTCGCCGCGTCCCGCCTCTCGCTCCGGTTCGAGACCGACGTCGCCGCGCTGGCCGCGGATCCGCGCGGCGCGCTCGTGGCGACCCTCGCGTCGCCGTCGGGGGCAGAGGTGCACCCGTGCGACGCCGTGCTCGTCCTGATCGGGAGCATCCCGCCCTGGAGCGCCCTCCGCGCCGCCGGTGTCCGGCCGACCGTGGAGCCGTCAGATCGTTCGGCGCCCGGCGACGTCGAAGGGACCACGCCTGCGGGCCCTCCGCCGTGAGCCCGACGGAAGCCGACGGAAGCCGACGAGGCCGACGGAAGCCGACGGAAGCCGACGTAAGATCGAGGGGCGCAGGCCGTTCTCTGGAGGAGCCATGAAGCCGACCCACGTCGCCCTGTTCTCCGCCCTCGGCATGATGTTCACGAGCCTCTCGGTCTACTCGCTCGTCCCGTCCGGGGGTCCGGGCGCCGCCGTGGAGGCCGCCGAGGTGACCGCCGAGCCGCCCCCCGTGGTCCCGGAGGTGGCGGGCGGCGCCGTGGCCGCGGTCGATCCGAGCCGCTTCGCCACCGGATCCAGGCTGATGCTGGAGGGGCGCGTCGGCCACGCCCGCCTCCCCCGCTCGGCGCAGGAGACGTTCCTGATGTTCGAGGTCCGCAGCGACGACGCGCCCGCGAGGGCGCAGGCGCAGGCGAACCTCTCGCTGGTCATCGATCGCTCCGGCTCGATGAAGGGCACCCGCCTCACCAACGCCGTCCAGGCGGCGACGACCGCCGTGGGCCGCATGAACGACGGCGACGTCGTGTCGGTGGTCACCTTCGACACGAGGACCACCGTGGTCGTGCCGCCGACGACCGTCGGGCCGGACACGCGCGGCCGCATCCTCGCGAGCGTCCGCGGCATCTCGCTCGGCGGCGACACCTGCATCTCGTGCGGCATCGAGGAGGGCCTGTCGCTGCTCGCCCAGGCCGGCGGCGGGGTGAGCCGGATGCTCGTCCTCAGCGACGGCGACGCCAACCACGGCGTGCGCGATCTCCCCGGCTTCCGCGCGATCGCGCAGCGGGCGCGCGATCGCGGCGTGAGCATCACGACCATCGGGGTCGACGTCGACTACAACGAGAAGATCCTGTCGGCGATCGCGCTCGACTCGAACGGCCGGCACTACTTCGTCGAGAACGACGCCGCGCTCGCGCGCATCTTCGAGGCGGAGGCGGAGCAGCTCACCGCCTCCGTGGCGAACGGCGCGGAGCTCGCGATCGCGCTCGCGCCCGGCGTCACGCTCGATCGGGTCTTCGATCGCTCGTTCCGGCGGGCCGGCGACCAGGTGATCGTGCCGCTCGGCGCGTTCGCGGCGGGGGAGGTGAAGACGGTGCTGCTCAAGGTGCGCCTCGGCGGCCTCGGCGACGACGGGCGCGGCGCGTCCCCGATCGCCGACGTCGGCCTCACGTACCGGGATCTCGTCGCGAAGACCGACGCCCGGTGCGAGGGCAAGCTCGGCGTCGCGATCGCGGACCGCGACGCCGACGCGAGCGAGCTCGACGCGCTCGTCGCCGGGCGCGTGCAGCGCAGCGAGACGGCGGCGACGCTGAAGCAGGCCAACTTCCTGTTCGAGCAGGGGCGGCTCGACGAGGCGCGCAGCAAGCTCGACGCGCAGCAGCGGTCGCTGCGGAGCGCGGCCGACAAGGCGAAGCGCGGCGCGCCGGCGGCCCGCGCGAAGGACGTGGCGTCCGACTTCGAGAGCCAGATCGCGGCGCTGGAGCGGGCCGACACGAGCTTCGGCGCGCCGCCGTCGTTCGCGACGCCGCCGCCGGCCGCCCCCGCGAAGCCGGGCGGGTTCGCGCAGCCCGCGGCGGCGCCGCGGCCGCCGCCGGCGCAGTCCCGCGAGGGCAAGGCCGCCGTCCGCCGCAACGAGGCGGACGCCTTCGATCTCTCCCGCTGACGCGCGGGCCGGGGCGGCGCGCGCTCGTGCGCCGGCGCGCGCTCCCGCGGCGGCGAGCCGCGCGCCGCCGCCGGGGCGTTGACACGGGTCGGGCTTTCGGGTTTTGACTCCGGGCGGTGGGCGTTCGACCTAGGGCGAGCCGTCCGGGGAACCGACGGACGGGTGGCGACGGCGCGCAGGGCTCGCCCCCGCGGGAGCCCCCGTCGTCGACGCGGAAGACGACCCCCGCGCGGCGCGGCCGCGGCGCGGGGCAGCGCGCGCCGGCGGCGCGGCGCCCGGCGCGGCCCTGGCCGAGGCGCGGGCGGGCGCTGCTCCTCGGGCTCGCGGGCGCGCTCGCGGCGGCGGGCGCGGCGCTGCTCGCGCTGGTGATCGGCTTCGGGCGCACGCGGGCCCCGGACCGGGGGCGCGTCGTGGAGATCAACTGGCCGGAGGGGCTCGACGCGGGCGAGGCGGCCTCGCTGCTCGCGGCCGAGGGGCTCGTGGAGAGCGAGCGGGCGATGGCGCTCTACCTCGGCGCGACGGGCGGCACCGAGGGGTTCGTGCCGGGCCCGCACCTGCTCTTCGAGGGCGCGACGCCGCGGGAGCTGCGGCAGCTGCTCACGCGCGCGGAGGGGCGCCCCACGGCGAAGGTGACGATCCCCGAGGGGTGGAACCGCTTCGACATCGCGGCCCGGCTGGAGAAGCTGCGCGTCGCCGGCAGGAAGACGTTCCTCGCCGCGACCGCGGACGGCGCGTTCCTGGACGCGCTCGGCATCGAGCGCGGCGGCGCGGTGGGGGCGGAGAGCGCGGAGGGGTACCTCTTCCCGGCGACGTACGAGTTCCCGCTCGACACGGACGCGCGCGACGTGGCGAAGCGCCTCGTCGCCGAGGCCGACCGGCGCTGGAGCGCGCTCGCGGCCGAGAGCAAGGACGGGCTCGCCGCGCTGCAGGCGACGCTCGGCTGGGGTCGCCGCGAGGTGCTGACGCTCGCGTCGATCATCGAGAAGGAGGCGGTCGTCGCGGAGGAGCGGCCGCTCATCGCGAGCGTGTTCCTGAACCGGCTCCTCGACCCGACGTTCCGCTCGCGGCGGCTCCAGTCCGACGCGACGGCGCTCTACGGCTGCGTCGCCTGGCCCGAGGAGGCGCCGTCGTGCGCCGAGTGGGGCGGCAAGCCGACGCCCGCGGTGGTGCGGGATCCGAGGAACCGCTACAGCACCTACGCGCACCCGGGGTTGCCGCCGGGGCCGATCGCCAACCCCGGGGGGCCGTCGATCGCGGCCGTGCTCGCGCCGGCGGCGACGAAGTACCTGTACTTCGTGGCGGCGGGCGGGGGGCGCCACCGGTTCAGCGAGAGCCTGGACGACCACAACGACGCGGTGAGGAAGCGGCGGGAGGCGACGGCGCCGTAGGCGGGGGGTGGGGGCGCTCGCATCGCAGGAGCGCGGCGCCATGCCGGGTCGACCTGGGCGCGCTGCGGGCGCTCCGCCTCGACCCCCTCGCCGACCGTCGACATCGCCCCCGCGAACGCGCTGATCGTCTGGTAGAGCTGCGTCTGCTCCAGGTCGAGCCCGTCCCCTGTCCACTGGTTCAGGCTGTCCTTCATCTGGTCCGCCAGCGCATCGAACCGCGGCTTGAGCACCGTGTCCACCACCGCGCGCAGGTCCGCGGGCACCGGCGTGTCCACGAACCAGTCCGACGCATCCATGAACCGCCGCACGACCGCCGTGATCCGGTTCTGCGCCTTCAGGAACGCGTTCGTCTCCGAAAGCGACACGCCCATCCGGTCGCGCAGCGCGATCTCCAGCGCCACGCTGTTCTCTCGCCACGCCCGCACGTTCGCCACGAAGTCGGCCCGCGCGACCACGACCCCGCCGCTCACGTCGGCCTCCAGCGCCGCGATCACCGCGTCCGCGTACGCCGCATACGGATCCCTCCCCTCCTCGAACGCCCCGTCCACGTCCGCGATGCCGGCACCTCGACCCACGGCACCTCGCTCTCCCCGAGCGCGTCGTTCCACGGGTCGTCCGGGTCCCACCCCTCGGTGTTGGTCGTCGATCATGACGGCTCTGAAACGGCGGAGGACAGCTCCGAGCGAGTGGATGCCCACCCCCGGCCCGTGCTCGGCGCTCCGCGCCTGCGCGCGGTCCGCCCCTCCCTAATCGCGCGCTCCGCGCGCTCAGGGAGGGGTGCGTCGTCCCCTCCGACATCCGGGGGAGGAACAGCGTGCACGACCTGCGTCAGGACATCAGGCCGAGGACGAAGAGCGCGTCGGCCCAGAGCGGCCAGAGCGTGCGGTACGGGTGGGTCGCCAGCACAACGCCGCCGCTCGGGAGGCGGCGGACGTGGAACGGGGCGTGCTCTTCGAGGAAGCGGGTGTGCCCACGCGTCGTGATGTCTGCTCGCCAGGCGGGTGGGCCCTTGCCCTCGGCGGCCTCCCCGAGCTGGCGGAGCAGCTCCATCAGCTCGCGCGCCTGCGGCTCGGCCGCGCGCCACGCGTCGTCCGGCACCGCCGCCGCCTCGAGCGCATCGAGGAGCTCCGTCGGCGACGTGGCGAGCGCCTTGAGGACGGTCTCGCGCGAGAGCGAACGCGTGAGCTCGCGCGTGCCCTTCATGGGCACGCGCGCGCCGCGCGGCGCCGCGTCGACGCGCGCGCAGAGCGCCTCCAGCGACATGCCCGCGATGCGTGAGACGCTCTCCTTGTCATGGAGGCTCACCCACGAGAGGGCGAGATCGCGCGCGAGCTCCGTGGCGTTCGCGTTGTAGGTCGCGCACATCTCGACCGGGGCGAGCCAGTCCTCCTCGCCCGTGCAGGCGCCGGTCGGCACGCGCCCGCTCGCGTCCGGCGCGCAAAGGCGGAGCAGGAGGTTCTCGACGTCGTCCTGAACCATGTGGTAGGCGACCGCCGCCTCTGCCTCCACGAAGCGCGGGCTGTAGCTGCCCACGGCGATCTCGTACGGGTAGAAATCCCACTTGCGTTCACCCGCCGCCATGCTGAGCGGGCCGAAGGGACGACGACGTTCGCTTTCTTCAGGGTAGCACGCGGCGTTGAACACCATGACGCGCTCAGAATCGCTCAGCATCAGGCCGGACGATACGTGAGCGCTGTTCCTTCCTCCGAAGTGAGCGCGGACCATCGCGAGCGCTTCGTCCATGGAGGACGTCTTGCACCAAATATCGGTGCTCAGGTCCACGCTCATGAGATCCCCTGGAATCACCAACGCATATAGCGCCGCCGCGAATGCATCGATACGTTCTGGCTCGTCACACCAGGCGAAGAAGTGAGGTCTTGATTCGCTCATAGCCGGATCACCATGATGAACGTGTCGAAGCCTTTCAGGGTTACGGTTTTCCCCTTGTCCGTATCGAACAGGTAGCCGTCCTTCACGATGAACTTATCCGGCTTGAACTCCGCCCCCTGCTCCATGATGAGCTCGACCCGCTGCACGTCTCCAGCGAGCCCCTTATTTTTCACCGCCTCCATCGCGTTCGTGAGCTGATTGCGCACCTCGAAGACGTCGATCGTTCCGCCTTTTGCCTCGCTCAGGATGAGCTTGTGCCCGCTGGACACCGAGAGGAAGTCGGGAGCCTTCCCCTCGATGGTGCCGGTCGGTGACTCCTTCGGAATGCCGAGCACCGTGCGCACGCCGTCGTCGCCGACCCCAACGAGCGACCGGCCGTCGTCCACCAGGAATTTGGCCGCCTTCTTCTCGAAGATGTTTACCGGCTTGGTCGTCATCGCCCCGGTGAGGTTCTTGTACCCCCTGACGCGGTTCGTCTTGACAATCTGCGCGAACGCCTCCTCGATCTCGGCGATCTCCCCGGCCACCCGGATCGCGGACGGCCTGAGCCCCCCGCTGGTCTTGGCCGCGCGCCACATCGGCCCGACCGCCCCGAGCCCGAACCCCACCCCCGAGAAGATCCGCTCCTCGTCGCTGAGCTCCTGCCCCGACGGCAGGCAGAACGCCCTCCCCGTCACCGCCTCGCACAGGTCGAGCGCCGGCCCCACCACCGGCACGAACCCCACCCCGATGCGCGTCGTCGCGTGCACCAGCGTCTGCATCACCTCCGCGTACGCCTCGACCCCCTCGCCGACCGTCGACATCGCCCCCGCGAACGCGCTGATCGTCTGGTAGAGCTGCGTCTGCTCCAGGTCGAGCCCGTCCCCTGTCCACTGGTTCAGGCTGTCCTTCATCTGGTCCGCCAGCGCATCGAACCGCGGCTTGAGCACCGTGTCCACCACCGCGCGCAGGTCCGCGGGCACCGGCGTGTCCACGAACCAGTCCGACGCATCCATGAACCGCCGCACGACCGCCGTGATCCGGTTCTGCGCCTTCAGGAACGCGTTCGTCTCCGAAAGCGACACGCCCATCCGGTCGCGCAGCGCGATCTCCAGCGCCGCGCTGTTCTCTCGCCACGCCCGCACGTTCGCCACGAAGTCGGCCCGCGCGACCACGACCCCGCCGCTCACGTCGGCCTCCAGCGCCGCGATCACCGCGTCCGCGTACGCCGCATACGGATCCCTCCCCTCCTCGAACGCCCCGTCCACGTCCGCGATGTCCGGCACCTCGACCCACGGCACCTCGCTCTCCCCGAGCGCGTAGTTCCACAGGTCGTCCGGGTCCCACCCCTCAGCGCGCGCGTCCTGCGTCGCGAGGTCCGCCACCGCATCGGCCTGCGCGCCGAACTCGTCGAGCAGCCGCGCGAGCTCGCTCTCCAGGTCGCTGACGCTCTTCTTCAGGTCGTCGACGAGCTGCTCCATCGCCGCCCGCGTCTCCGCGTCGACCACGTCCTTGTACCGGTCGAGGATCGCGTCGAGGTCGGTCCGCGAGATCTCGTCCAGCGGCCGGCTCACTAGGTCGTGCAGCTCCGTGTCGAGCTGCCGCAAGAGGTCCATCCGCGCCCGGAGGTCCGCGACCCTGGCGGCGTTGCGGAGGAGCTCCGTCATCAGCCGGGCGATCCTGACCTCCAGCTCCGCGATGTCGCGCGCCAGCGCCGGGTTGATCTCCGCGAGGCTCAGGTCGACCGCGGTGCTGCCCTCGAACCCGGCCCCGTCGCGGCGGATGTCGAAGAGCGGCTTGTTCAGGCCGAGCGGCTCCGAGACGAGGTGCACCACCTCGTGCGCATGGGTACACCAGTTGCCGCCGTTCGTGGTGTGGACCCCGAAGTGGAAGTCGTTCCTTCCCATGCGGAGCAGCACCGAGTCGAACTCCGCTTCGCGCGTGTTGCTCGCGGAGCCGTCGCCGTGGCTCTGCAGCGCGCCCGGGACCCCGTAGGTGGGCAGCGGCGTCTGGTTCACATCGAAGATGGCGGTGCCCTCCGTCTCCAGCTCAGGGATCCCGCACGACTCGACGTCGTGGTGGCTCCTCCAGAGCACGGTGTATGGCGTGCCGGCCCACGCGAACGACGGCGCCAGCACCGCCAGCATCATGACCAGCGCGACGAGCTTCTGCAGTACCGTGGCGCGAAAGCCACGCCGCGCGACCTCCTCCGACCGGCTCATGTCCCCTCCGCGCCGCGCACGGCGACGTCATACGCGATCGCGGCGGCCTTCACGTCGCCCGCGTCGAGCCTCGCCTGCGCGGCGTCGAGCGCCGCCGCGGCCATCCCCTTCTCCCGCAGCGCCGCTAGCCCCGCCGCGATCTTCCGCGGCAGGCCCGTCTTGAGCTCCGCCTCCGCGGCGTCGAACCGCCCGCGGAGCACCGCGCACCCGGCCTCGCGCCACGACGCCCCCGCCGCCTCGCAGAGCGGCCGCATCTGCATCAGCGCCACGAGCGCCCCGCACCGTTCGGCCAGCAGCGGCAGCCCCAGTTTCTCGCTGACCGGCGGCGCCACCGACAGCGCCTCCACCCGCGCGCGCGCCCCCTCGCCGAACACCTCCGACGCCCTCTCCATCCGCGACCGCGCGATCGCCTCGCGCGCCCTCTCGTCCGCCTGCAGCACGTGGAGCGCCTGCCGCCGCAGCGCGATGCCGCCGATCAGCGCCGTCGCCGTCGCGTCGCTCCGGGCGACCCGCCGCTGCGCGTAGCCCAGCATGGCGCTCAGCGAGCGCAGCGCCCCCGAGGTCATGTCCGGCACGACCGCGCCGTGCGTCGCGAGCACCTCCTCGTGCGGCGCGATCGCCTCGTCGAACGAGACCGCGAGCGCCTGGAGCTCCGCCGACAGCGTCATGATCTCCGCAGCGAGCTCGTTCGGCGCCCGGCTCGCCTCGCGCGCCGCCTCGAGCACCGCCTGCTCCGCGCCGTCGAGGCCGTCGATGCCCGACCGCGACGCCTGCTCCGAGAGCGCCGCGTACGCCGCCGTCTCCGCCGCCTCGGTCGCGCGGTACGCGGCGAACCGCGCCGCGACGCCCGCGTACCGGGATCGCAGCGGCCCGGCGTCGCTCCGGGCCTGCTCGAAGATCGCCTGCACGACCGCCATCGCCTGCTTGTCGGCCGCGAGCGCGGCCATAAGCGGTTCCTCCTCGGCGCTCGCCTTACCGGTCATCGCCTGCCGGAAGTTGTCGGCCGCGCGGACCGGCTCCTCCTTCAAGATCGCCTCCTGGCGCAGCCTGGACTTCAAGAGCAGCCCGAGGAGCCTGCCGTGCAGGGTCGCCCGGAGCGACTCGGCGTTCTTCTGCTCGTCGCGCACGTAGGCCACCGCCCGATCGATGTTGTCGAACCAGGCCTGGAGCGCCGCCGCGTCCGCGGCGAGCTCGTCGAGCATCACGCCGTTCGGCCCGAATGCCCACATCTGGATCGGCAGCTCGCCGTCCTCCTCGGCCTCGCTCCAGGCGCTGCCCGGGCCCTCGCTCGCGTCCACGCAGTGCTCGACGACGCTGGTGTTTGCTTGCGCGCAGAACATACCTGGCGCGTAGTCCTCGCGCGGCCACAAGCACCCGCACGCCGTCGCGCCCAGCGCCAGGGTGGCCACGGCCGCCACCACGATGGCCGCACACCGCCTCGTTATCCTTCTCATATGCATTCCGCCACCCCTGCGTTTTTTCTCACCCACTCACGCTCGCCCGCGCATTCCCCGGGTGCAAGCGCCCACACAGGAGCGGTAGGACATTGCTCAGCCGAGGTGCGCGCCGAAGCGCACTCCCAATCTCAATGCCTCCGTCCTCACCGCTCAGGCCATGAGCTGGGGGGTTACGCCGGTCCGAGGTGGCAAGAAACCGGCGGCCTGAGCGCGACGCGCGCTCACGAATCCTCTTTCAATCACTGAAAGTCCCATTCAGAGCGCAAGCGCCTCAAGGGCCTTGTCGACGTGGCGCTCCGCCCGACATCGCCTCTGCCCGAGCAAACCGAGCTCTCCATGGCCGCGCGACGGAACGAGACGCTCGTCAGGCTGCGCCCTGGTTCGACGGGGGGTCGACCACGGCCCACGCCGCGATCAAGAAGCGCAGCTGCCTCGGCCGCGCGAACTGCAAGGCGCCTCGGCGCAAGCCCGCCGCGACGCCGCCCAGGCCCACCGCCGCGCCGCCCGAGCCGGGCGAAGCGTCCGGCGAGACCGACGTCTAGTAATTGTCCACACAATTGGAACCGCTGGTGCCGGCACGATGGCTTCCCGCGCGCGCCCGAGACCTTCCCGCGCGCTCCGGAAGCTTCCCGCGCGCGCCCGAGACCTTCCCGCGCGCTCCGGAAGCTTCCCGCGCGCTCCCGAGACCTTCCCGCGCGCGCCGGAGCACGAGGTTTCGCGTACTTAGCGGCGTCCGCCGCGTCCCCGGAGCCGTCCAGCGCGCGCCGGGAGACGAATTTCCCGGGAAATTCGACCCTCCGCCCCGCGCGCGAAGCTTCCGGAGCGCGCGCGAAGCCTTCCGGACCGCGCGCGAAGCTTTCCGGAGCGCGCCGGAAGCCTCCGTCCCAGCGACGGAACCGCTCTCGCGCGCGACGGAAGCCCCCCAGCCCACGAAGGGGCCTCCGCCCCCCGCCCCGTCGCTCCGGCGGCGCTCCGACCTTCCGCGCGCCGTCCGCTTCCTGCATCAGCGCGAGCCGCAGTAGATTCGCGCGCCATCATGCGCCGTCCCGCCCCGCTCTTCCTCGCGCTCTCCGCTCCCCTCGCCCTCGCCGCAGCAGGCTGCTCGTCCGGCGCCACGCCCCCGGCCGAGCGCCACGCCGCGCCGCAGGCGGAGGCGCTCGCGACCGCGCCGGCGAGCGCCGCGCCGCCGCCGGCCGATCCGCCCGCGATCGCGGCCGCCTCCGCGAGCGCCGCCACCCCCGCCCCCGCGGCCTCCGCTCCCGCCGCCAGCGCATCAGCCTCCGCCGCCCCCGCCGCCAGCGCCGCGGCCGAACCGGCGGCGACCGCCGCGGCCCCGGCCGACGCCGGGCCGCTCCCGAAGGTGAAGGTCGCGAACATCGGCATGCACATCGGGGGCGGCCCCCACGACGACTTCACCAAGGAGCCGATCAAGCGCTCGGTCGCGCCCCACTTCGACGACTTCCGCCGCTGCTTCGCGCTCGCGGAGGACCCGACCAAGGGCGGCGACTTCGGGATCGACCTGCGCATCGAGAAGGACGGCGGCAAGGCCGAGGTGCGCAAGCCGCGCACGGCGCTCAAGGGCGAGGCGTTCACGAAATGCGTGGTCGGCGTCTTCGAGCGGATCGACTTCCTCAAGCCGAGGCGAGGCCCCACCGTGGTGAGCTACTCGCTCCGGTTCACCCCGTGAGCACGCCCGATCTCACCCAGGGCGCCCATGCTTCGGCAGCGACCCGCGCGACGCCTCCACGGCCGTCTCGCCGGCGCGGTCGAGCGCGTACTTGAAGAGGATCGGGCCGACCACCTCGTTCAGCGCCACGCACCCGATGACGAGCGCGCGGAAGCCGGCGCCCAGGCTCGGGAACGCGCGCTCGATCGTCAGGCTGATGCCCAGCGTGAGCCCGGCCTGCGAGACCAGCCCGCACCACGCCCACTTGCGCAGCACCGGCGGGTCGTCCGCGAGCCGGTTGCCGATGCGGCTCGCCACCCAGGTCACGAAGGCGCGCGACGCGCCGAAGAGCAGCGCGACCGGCCACATCATCTTGAGCAGCGGCAGATCGAGGTGCGCGCCCGCCGTCGCGAAGAACAGCACGAACACCACGCTCGCGGCGTCCTCGACGGCGTGCACCAGCTTCTCGCCCTGCTTCGACAGGTTCGCGACGACGAACCCGGCGACCACGAACACGAGCAGCGCGTCGAAGCGGAGGTAACGCAGCACCTCCGTGGCCCCGAAGCCGAGCGCCACGAACACGAGGATGAGCTGGCGGCCGATGAGCCGCATGTAGGCGGCCAGCGCGAGCCCGAGCGTCGTGCCGATCGAGATGCTCCCGAGGATCTCGCGGCCGAGCAGCTCGATCTCGTGCATCGACATCGTCGTGCCCGGCTCGATCAGCGGCCGCACCGTGGAGAGCGCGACCGCCGTCACGACGATGACGATGATGTCCGACGTCATCACGAACGCGAGCGTGTTCATCGCCACCGGCCCCGTCGCGCGCGTCTGCGAGAGGATGCCGAGCACGGCCGACGGGCTGCGCGTGACCGCGATGACGCCCCAGAGGACCGCCACGCCGAACGCCGCGGCGATCGGGAGGTCGGCCGCGAACGGGACGAGCGAGCGCGCGGCGAAGAAGACGCCGGTCATCGCCACGAACACGAGGACCGTCTGCACGAGGTTGTGCAAGAGGAGGCTCCTCAGGCTCTTCTTGACCATCTCGATCCGGAGCTCGGCCCCGCCGGCGAGCGCGATGAGCGCCAGCGCGAGCGCGTTGACCCGCGAGATCTCCTCGACGGCGTGGTGATCGATGAGCTTGAGGACGTGCGGCCCCGCGAGGATGCCCGCGAGGATGTAGCCGGAGAGGTGCGGCAAGCGGAGCGGCTCGACGAGCTCGCTCGCGAGCGTGCCCGCGAGCAGGAGGAAGCCGATCGAGGCGATGGTGCCCGCCGGGCCGTTGTCGTGCGGGACCGCGCGCGTCGTCGCGTAGAGGACGCCGAACAGGATCACCAGCGCGACCGCGTGCGTGAGGTGGTTCAGCGGGCCCTTGGGGGCCGAGCCGTGATGGCCGGAGGGAGGCGCGCCGTGCGGCTCGGGGGCGGCGGGGGGCCCGGCCGGGCCGGCGGGCGCGTCGGGCCGAGCGTCAGGGAGTGCTGCTGCGCTCACGGGGACACCTCCTACCCCTCGCCCCGCTCGGCCACCGGCGGCGGGACATCGCCCTCGCCCGGCGCGGCGTCGCGCGCGGCGCGGCCGAGCCCGCGGCCGAAGAAGAGCGACTCCCGCTCGGGCGCGGCGAGCTCGCCGGCCTTGCGGAGCGTGGCGCGCAGCGCCTGCGGCCCGACGAGCTCGCCGAACACGGCCGCCGCCGCCGCGGCGACGAGGACCGTGTGCCCGACCGGGCCCGGGAAGCGCAGCGCGAAGGCGAGCCCGACGCTCATGGCGACGGCGCCCGACGAGAGCAGCCCGAGGCCGAGCCAGGGCGAGGCGTCGCGCGCGTCCGGCGACGCGACCCGGAAGACGAGGCCGGTCGCGAGCTTGCCGAGGACGCGCGCCGCCAGCGCGATCGCCACGATCCAGGGCAGGAACGGCGCCGCCTTCGGGTTCACGTGGGCGCCCGCGAGCAGGAGCGCCGGCAGGATGACCGGGCGCTCGGTCGGCGCGATCATCGCGACGATCTCCTCGCGGTGCCGGGAGAGCGCGGCGATGGTCACGCCCATCGCGAACGTCGCGAAGAGCGGCGACAGGCCGACCCGCGCGCTCGTGCCCATCGTGAGCAGCGACGTGCCGAGGAGCACGCCCCAGCTCTGGATCAGGCGGAAATCGCTGCCGAGGAGCACGACCGCGATGAGCCCGAGCACCACGCCGATGAGCGCCGTGACGATCGTCCACCCCCAGAACGGGAGCGGCCAGTGGCCCGTCGCCTGCGGGACGAGCGCGAAGGCGCCGCCCATCATGAGCAGCGGTCCGAGGTCGTCGCAGTCGGCGATGTCGGCGATGAGGTCCGAGAGCTTGCCGCTCGCGCTGTAGCGCTGCGTGACCCAGAGGACGGCGTGCCGCGTCGTCTCGGCGGAGACGGCGCCCACGCCCGCCGCGAGCAGCACCCGGTCGCCGCGCTCCAGCGACGGCGCGCCGCGCGCCGCCGCGAACCACACCGCGGCGGCCACGGCCGAGCCGGTGAGCAGGCTCATGAGCACGCCGAGCGCCATGCGCGACGGGCGGACACGGCGGTTGCCGACGAAGCCGAAATCGAGGCCGACCACGACCGCGAGCCAGCCGAGCGCGACGCCCGCCACGGGCTCGAACGCGGCGAGCGACGAGGGCTCGAGCAGCCCGAGCGCCGAGGGCCCGAGCACGAAGCCGAGCACCACGTACTCGGCGCCCGAGGGGAGGCCGATGCCCCGCAGCACGCGGCCGCTGACGAGCGAGCTGCCGAGGTACGACAGCACGAGCAGCCCCATCAGGAGCCAGATGGCGTTCACGAGGCCGCGCCCCGATCCGGCGACGCGCCGCGCGGCGCGCCGCCGGAGGGCGACGGCGCGCGCCCGAGCGGGATGCCGGCGGCGACGAGCGCCTGCGCCAGGGCGGTGAGCCAGCGGCTGCGCACGTCGTCGCCGTCGCACGCCATCGTGGCCCGGAAGTGCGCGCCCCCCTCGTCGATCGCGACCAGCGCGGCGCGGGCGCGGCTGCCGAGGGTCGATCCGGTCTTGAGGAGCAGCTCCCGCACGCGGTCGAGATCCGCGGAGGGGTCGACGCTGATCTCGACGGACACGAGCGGAGGGCGGCCGCGGACGCGCGTCGGGTGGAACAGGCTGAGCAGGTGGGGCACGCGCACGACGCACCCGTCCTCGTCCTCGAGGCGCGCCTCGAGCAGCGTCAGCTCGCGGACCCGCCCGGACCGGCCGCCCACGTCGGCGACGTCGCCGACGCGCAGGCGCCGCCCGTAGATGACCGAGAGGCCGACGGCCGCCGAGGCGATGAGCGGCGTGCCGGCGAGCCCGGCCGACGCGAGCACCACGAAGCCGACCCGCGTGAGCGCCCCCTCGTCGGTGCCGGTGATGAGCGGCGCCGCGAGCAGCAGCGCGGCCACGAGGATGCCGAAGCGGACGAGGACCCCGGTCGCGACCGCGAGATCCGAGGGGAGCCACCCGAGCGACGTCTCGCCACGGCTGACGCTCCCGAAGAACAGCCCGACGAAGCGGATGAGGACGATGACCGCGAGCGTCGCGAGGATCGCGAGCACCAGCACGGGGACGCTCCGCGCGATGCGCCCCATGAGCTCCGACATCGGCGCGAGCACGAAGCCGGTGAGCTTCTGGCTGTAGTTGCGCGTGGACTCGAACAGGGAGAGCGCGAAGAGGATCCAGATGTAGGCGATGCCCAGCCGGACGAGGACGCCGGCGGCGCCGAGCGCGACCGAGAGCGCGCCCTGGGACGCGGCGGGCCGGAGCATCTCGATGCCGCGGACGTGCAGCGCCGGGAGCCGCTCCGGGTGCTCGGCGACCCACGCGCGCGACCGCTCGACGAGCTCGCCGACCTTGCGGAGCAGGAGCAGCGCGATCAGCCCCGAGAAGACGAGCAGCGAGAAGGAGAACACGCTCGTGGCGAGGCGGCTCCGGCTGTGCTCCTTGGCGAGGACGTCGCGCACCGTGGCGGCGATCGCGGCGGCGTGGACGGAGACGGTGGTGGTGCCCGCCGCGACGGCGTCCTCGGGACCGATGTGGATGAGCGGGCTCTCGCCGACGTAGATCACCGCCACGCCCGCCTGCTCGTCGACGCGGACCTCGGGGATCTGCTTCTCCTGGGCGGCGCGCTCCAGCACCTTCGCCGCCTCGCGGGCGCGCTCCGGGGGGGAGAGGCTGCCGCGGTGCACGCGGATGGCGAACACCGTGCGGCCGAGCAGCTCGACGCGCGCCTCGGGCTGCTCGACCGCCGGCGGCTGCGGCTGGGGGTCGGGCGCGCGCGGCTCGGCCGGATCGGCGGCCGGCGGCGGCGGCGCGGGCGCCAGCACGACCTCCGCGGCCGCCGACCGGGGCGGCGCGGGCGACGGCGCGACGTGCACGATCGGCGGCTGCACGGGCGGCGGCTGGGCCGCGGGCTGCGCCGGCGGCGTCGCGGCCGCCTGCTCGGGCGGCCCAGCCGCGGGCGGCGAATCCGCCGCGGGCTGCGCCGGCGCGGCGGCGAGCTGCGCGGCGGCGAGCTGCGCGGCGGCGAGCTGCGCGGCGGCGAGCTGCGCGGCGGCGAGCTGCGCGGCGGCGAGCTGCGCGGCGGCGGGCGGCGCCGCGGTGGCCTGCGCGGGCGCGGATTGCGCCGGCGGCGCGGAGGCGGCCTGAGCGGCCGGCGCCGACGCGGCCGGCGGGGCCGACGCCGGCGCAGGCGCGAGCTGCGCCGGCGGCGCGGAGGCGGCCTGAGGGGCCGGCGCCGCCGTGGCCCGCGCCGATCGCGGCGCGGCCGCCGAGGCGGCGGGCGGCGCGGGGGTGACCTGCGCGGGCGGCGGCGGCGCGGCCGCGCGCTGAGAAGGCGGCGCTGGCGCCCGCTGCGGCGGCGCGGGCGCAGCCTGCGCGAGGGGCGCGGGCGCAGCCTGCGCGAGGGGCGCGGGCGCAGCCTGCGCGAGCGCGCCCTGCGCCGCGTCGGCGAACGCTGGGCCGGCGAGAGGGACGAGGCCGGCGAGCGCGGCCAGAAGCGCGGGGAACAGCCGCTGCACGCCGGCACTTTCGGCCGGAGGCGGTGCGCCGGTCAAGGCAGGACAGCGCCGAGGCCGCTCGCGGGGACCACGGGCGCCCGCGCGACCGCGGCGGTCGAGGCCGCGGCCGCTCCGACGATCGCCCCGTCCGCGCCCGCCCGATGACGGTTCGCCTTGCCGCCGACGCGGGGCGCTGGCAGGGCGCCCGCGTGGCAAGGACCAAGAAATCCGTGGCCCCGTCGCTGCTCGTCGGCGACATCGGAGGCACGAACACCCGGCTCGCGCTCTACGACGCCTCCGGCGACAAGCCGCTCTCCGAGGCGGTCTTCCGCAGCCGCGAGCACGCGAGCTTCGAGGAGATCGCCCTCCCGTTCCTCGTCCGCAGCGACGCGCCCCACCCCGCCGTCGCCGTGCTCGGCGTCGCCGGCCCCATCAAGGACCACGTCGCCACCATCACGAACCTGCCCTGGCGCCTCGCGGAGCGCGAGCTGTCGCGCCGGCTCAAGATCGCGCGCGTCCAGCTCGCGAACGACCTCGTGGTCGGCGCCCGGGGCTGCCTGCACATCCCCCGCTCCTCGATCGCGCCGCTCACCGAGCGCCGGCCGCGGCCGAAGGAGAGCAACCTGGCCGTCATCGCCGCCGGCACCGGCCTCGGCGAGGCCCGGCTCGTCTGGGACGGCGCCCGCCACCTGACGCTCCCGACCGAGGGCGGCCACACCGACTTCGCCCCGCGCTCCGCCCTCGAGGTCGAGCTGTGGCAGTTCCTCGCCGAGCGCCACCCGGATCACGTGAGCTACGAGCGGGTCCTCTCGGGCGACGGGCTCGGCGCCCTCTTCGATTTCTTCGCCGCACGCGCCGCCCGCGTGCCCCGCGCGATCGAGCGCCGCCTCGCCGAGGGCGACCGCAACGCGGCGATCGCCGAGCTCGGGCTCGCGCGCGCGTTCCGGCCCGCCGCGCGCGCGGTCGACCTGTTCGTCGAGATCTACGGCGCCGAGGCGGGCAACCTCGCCCTGCGCGAGCTCGCGCTCGGCGGGGTCTTCGTCCTCGGCAACATCGCGAGGAACCTCGTCACCGCCCGGCGCGAGCTGTTCATGAAGTCCTTCCTGAAGAAGGGCCGCCTCACGCCCCTCCTCGAGGGGGTGCCCGTCGCCGTGGTCACCGATCCCCTCGTCGGCGTCCGCGGCGCGCTCGCGATCGCGCGGGAGCTCGCCGCGCGCGGCGACGACGCGCCCCGGCGGCGCGCGCCGTCCCGCAGGTCCTGAGCGCGGCGCGGCGCGCGCCTCACCGCGCCCCGCGCGCGCGGCGCCGCCTCAGCGCGCGCCGGCGTCGTCGGCCCCGCCCGCGCCCCCGGGCGCCGGGATCTCGAAGACGAAGCGCGCGCCGCCGCGCGCCCCGGCCTCGACCCAGATCGAGCCCCCGTGCAGCGCGACGATCCGCCGCGCGATGTACAGCCCGAGGCCGGCCCGGCCCGCGCGGCCGCCCCGCCGCTGGAAGCGCTCGAACACCGCCGCGCGCTCCTCGGGCGCGATGCCGGGCCCCGCGTCCTCGACCGAGCAGCGCACGCGCGCGCCCTGCACGTCGAGCGCGATGAGGACCTCGGCCCCCCGCGGCGAGTGCCGGATCGCGTTCTCCACGAGGTTCAGGACGACCTGGTAGAGCCGCCGGGCGTCGCCGTCCACGAGCGCGGCGCCCGCGGCCGCGCGGCGGAGCTGCACCCCCGCGTCGGCCGCGATGAGGGCCACCGTGTCGACCACCTCGGCGACCACGTCGCCCAGGGAGAACCGCTGCGGCTCGATCCGCAGCTCCCCCGCGTCGGCGAGCGCGGCGTCGAGGATGTCCGAGATGAGCGACGTCATCCTGTCGACGTTGCGGAGGAGCCGCCCCGCGATCGTCGCGCGCTGCGCCGCCGTCGGAGGGCTCTCGGCGTGCTCGATGAGCGACCCCTGGAGCCGGATGGCGTGCAGCGAGGCCTTCAGGTCGTGCGACACGATCGACAGGAGCTCGTCGCGGTGGCGCCCGAGCTCCTCGAGCCCGGCGCGCGCCGCCTCGAGCTCGGCGCCCTTCGTCGCGAGCTCGCGGGCGATGTCCGCGAGCGCGGTCGTCAGCGTGATGGCGGCCTCCTTGATCCGGACCGCCTCGTCCCGCGCGGGAGCCCGCCCGAGCAGGATGCGCGATCCGTCCGCGGCCGGGACCACGAGGAACCTCACCGGCTCCTGCCCCTCGCCCTCGCGGCACACCTGGAGCTCCCACGTGGCGGGCGCCTCGTGGGCCAGCGCGGCCGCGAGCTTCTCGCGGCTCTCCTCGTGGAACAGCGACGCGACGTCGGTGCCCGGCGCCGCGGCGCCGCCGAGCCGCCGCTCCACCGCCGCGCTGGCGTGGGTGATCTCGCCGCGCTGCACCACGAGCAGGAGGTCGTCCTCGCTCGCGAGGAGGGCGCCGAGGAGCGCCGCGGCGTCCGGCTGCGTCACCGCCACGCCCGCGCGACCTCCACCGCGCGCGAGGCCGACGCGGCGACCGCATCGGCCCCGAGCAGCTGAATCGCGTCGGGCAGCGCGGCGACGGCGCGGCCGCCCGCGAGGACCTTCACGCCGGGCACGTCCTCGCGCACGCGCTGGACGAGCGCGCGCGCTGCCGGCAGGTGCTCGCCGAGGGTGACCGACACGGCGAAGAGCTTCGTCTCGCTCCGCCGGAGATCCTCGAGCCCGCGCGCGAGCGAGATCCCCCCGCTCGCGAACGTCGTCTGCCAGCCGTCGAGGGCGAGGAGATCGGCGACCATGCGCGCGCCGAACGCGTGGAGCTCGGGCTCGACGTAGCCGACCACCGCCCTCGGGCCTCCCGCCGGCCACCGGATCAGCGGGTAGATGGAGGCGACGGCGGTCTGCGCGACCGCGGTGGCGAGGTGCTCGTCCGCGACGCTGATCCGGTTCTCGTACCAGCGGCGCCCGACCTCATCCATGGCCGGCACGACGATGCGCTCGTAGACGTAGCCGAGCCCGTTGCCGATCGCGGCGTGCAGCACGCTCCGCGCGGCGACGTAGTTGCCCGTCAGGATCGCGGCGGTGAACAGGCGCGCCTCGGCGTCGTCGCCCCCGGCGATCCACGGCTCTCGGCTTGCAGCTCCTCCCTCGCCCGACGGCATCTGCGCGCGTGTCGTGGCTTCTGGCGCAAGGAGCCAGGGCGTCAAGCCTCGCGCCGCGCGGAATCGCCGCGGCCGCGCGCCAGCCGCTCGACGCGCGCTGGAGCGCAGCCGCCGGCGCGCGGCGCGCAAGAGGACGCGCCCGGGCGCCCGCTACCCGGCCTGCGCCGCCGCCGCGTCGAGCAGCCAGACGAGCCGTCCGGCGCCTCCGCGCACGGCGCGCGCCGGCACCTCGTCGGCCGGACCCGGCCGCTTCGCCTGCTCCACGACCGCGCGCTTGCTCGCCCCGCGCGCGAGCAGGAGCTTCATCCGCGCCTCCCGGATCACCGGGGCCGTCAGCGTGAGCCGCGCCTCCAGCCCCTTGTCCGGCTGCGCCGGGATCGCGGCGACCAGGCGATCGTCGATGCCCACCGCCCCCGTCCCGGGGAAGAGCGACGCCGTGTGCGCGTCGTCGCCGATCCCCAGCGTCATCAGGTCGAACGCCACCGCCGACGCGACCCCGAAGCGCGCGCGCAGGAGCGCCTCGTAGCGCGACGCGGCCCCGGCGAGATCGGCCGCCTCCCCCTCCATGCGGAAGAAGCGGTCCTCCGGGATGCGCGCCGCCTCGAGATCCCGGCGCGCGGTGCCGTAGTTCGAGCGGGGGTGGTCGGGCGCGACCGCGCGCTC
This sequence comes from Sorangium sp. So ce385, assembly GCF_051474135.1. Lineage (NCBI taxonomy): Bacteria > Pseudomonadati > Myxococcota > Polyangiales > Polyangiaceae > Sorangium > Sorangium sp. So ce385. Next base: position 7,225,270 of record NZ_CP150337.1, read on the forward strand.
GTCCACCCAGAACCACTCGGTCTGCGCCCACGGGAGCGACAGCGCCGCGAGCCGCTGGTACGCCGGAGACGGCGTGCCCCCGCCCGAGAGCGCGATCCGCGCGACGCCGCGCGCCTCGATCGCCGCCGCGATCGCGCGCGCCATGAGCTCCGCCCCGAGGATCGCGAGCTCCGCCGCGTCCGCCGCGACGAGCGTCTCTTCACCACCGTTCATCTCGGTCCTCCTCCCGGCCTCGTCAGAGCGCGCTCCACGCCGCGGCGGCGAGCACCGCCTCGCGCAGCAGGCGATCGCCCTCCAGCGAGTCGATCGTCTTCGTCAGCACCCACGTCTCGTCCCGGTAGCCGAGCGGGTGCAGGTGGTCGGCGGACCGCGCCCCCTCCATCGTCCACCGCGCCGTCGCGGGCGCCTTGTCGAGCCGCACGCAGCCGAGCGAGAGCGGCTCGCCGCGCAGCGACGTGAAGAGGCGCACGCCGTCGATCCGGCGCTGCGCCTGCTCCCCGGCCGGCGGCCCGTCCAGGAGCGCGATCTCGATCGGCGCGCCGTCCGCCGCGCGGGCGCGGCCCGAGACGCCGGCGCCGCCGGGCTGCGCCGGCCCCCGCGACTCGAACGTCCAGCCGAGCCGCGACCCCATCCACCCGAGGAGCAGCGCCGCCGGATCCGGCTTCGCCCCCGCGCTGCGCGCGATCTCCACCCGCCGGATCGCGCGGCACGCCTCGGGCATGTCGTCGAAGAACCGGGCCACCAGCTCGCGGAACGAGAACGTCCGCACGAACGCCCGGTCCGCGAGCGGCGCCTTCGTCCCGCGCGCCACCTCCGCGATCCGCTCGATGCACGTCTCGGCCGAGTCGAACACCAGCCGATCGCAGATCGGCGCGAGCGCGTCGCCGAGCACGTTCGGCGCGCCCGGCGCGAGCTCGACGATCACCGCCACGTCGGAGATCGTCAGCGCGCTCACCACCGACGCGACGCGCTCGGCGGCGGCCACCCCGAACGTGAGCTCCACGCGGTCGTAGCAGATCGGCACCTCCCCGGCGCGGCGGCACGTGGCCGACCAGTCGGCCTGCACGCTCAGCGGATCGAGCCGGTCGTCGAGCGTGATGAGCAGCGTCCGGCCCGCGTGCGTCTCCGCGAGCTCCTCGGCCTGCTCCTTCAGGCGCTCGACCTCGGCGCGGCTGCCCACCGCGACGAAGTTCATCGTCGACGCGCGCGTCTTCGGGGCCGGCTCCGGCCGCGACTCGTCGGGCGACGACCAGAACTCGGCGAGCTCCGACTCGACCCGCTTGATCACCTCGGCGATGCGCCCGGCGCTCACGGCCGCCTCCACGCCCGCTCCGGCGGCTTCCGCTCGCCGCACGCCCCGCGCGCGCCCTCGGACGGCTGGACCAGGGCGTCGGCCTCCTGCGGACCCCACGTGCCCGCGGCGTAGCGCGCGATCGGCGCGCTCTGCGTCCGCCACCCCTCGAAGATCGGATCGACGAAGCCCCACTGCGCCTCGACCTCGTCGGCGCGCGTGAACAGCGTGGCGTCGCCGCGCAGCGCGTCGAGCAGGAGCCGCTCGTAGGCCTCGGGCGTGCTCGAGCCGAACGCGGCGCCGTAGCGGAAATCCATGGTCACGCCGCGGATCGCGATGCCGCTGCCCGGGATCTTCGCCGCGAACCGGAGCGAGATGCCCTCGTCGGGCTGGAGGCGCATCACGAGCGCGTTCGGCTCCTCGGTGGCGCCGGGGGCGCCCTTGAACAGGCCGTGCGGCAGCGGCTTGAAGTGCAGCACCACCTCGGCCACCCGCTTCGCCAGCCGCTTGCCGGCGCGCAGGTAGAACGGCACCCCGCCCCAGCGCCAGCTGTCGAGGTGGAGCTTCATCGCGACGTAGGTCTCGGTCATCGAGTCCTTCGCCACGTCGGGCTCCTCGGTGTAGCCGGGCACCTTCTCGCCGCGCACGATGCCGGCCGCGTACTGGCCGCGTACGGTCGACGCCAGCACGTCCGGCCCCTCGATCGGCCGGAGCGTCCGCAGCACCTTCACCTTCTCGTCGCGCACCGCGTCGGCGTCCCACGACGACGGCGGCTCCATCGCGACGAGCGTGAGCAGCTGGAGCGCGTGGTTCTGCACGATGTCCCGGGTGATGCCGACCTTCTCGTAGAACTTGCCGCGACCCTCGACGCCGATCTCCTCGGCCACGGTGATCTGCACGTGGTCGACGTGCTGGCGCGACCAGAGCGGCTCGAAGATCGTGTTGCCGAACCGGAGGACGAGGAGGTTCTGGACCGTCTCCTTCCCGAGGTAGTGGTCGATCCGGTAGATCTGCGACTCGGCGAGGTGGGCGAGCAGATCGCGGTTGAGGGCGCGGGCGCTCTCCAGGTCCTCGCCGAACGGCTTCTCGACGACGACGTGCTGGAACGGCGCGTCCTTCTCGTGCGACGGCGGCGCGACGAGGTTCGCCGCGCGCAGGCCGCGCACGATCGGCGCGAACTGGTCGGGCGCGACGGCCAGGTAGAAGACCCGGTTTTTGCGGGTGCCGCGCTCGGCGTCGAGCCGCTCGAGCTCCGCGGCGAGCCGGGTGTACGTCTCGGCCTCGTCGAACGACCCCTGGACGTAGCTGATGCCCTTCTCGAGCTCGCTCCAGGACGCCTCCTCGAGCGGGCGCCGCGAGTACTTCCCGACCGCCTCGCGCATCTCCTGGGCGAAATCCGGTTTCGGACGCCGCGCCACGCCGACCACGGCGAAGCCGCCGGTCAGCAGGCGGCTGAGCGCCAGGTTGTAGACCGCAGGCAGCAGCTTGCGACGCGTCAGGTCGCCCGAGGCGCCAAAGATGACGAGCGCTGCAGGCGAGGCGGTTCGCTCCTCGGGCATTCCTTCGCGAAGCGGGTTCTTCTCGGCTTGGGTCATGGTGGATGAGCTCCGATCGGCGACGACGGGCACGATGCCCGCGCGCCTCCGCGGCGTAGGGTAGCTCCGATCGCGCCGGCGGAAGGCGGAACGAAGCGCGGGCGGCGCCGCGGCGACGGCTTCGCGCGGGCGTGCGGGCCGAGCGCGGGCGGGTTGGCCGAGCGCGGGCGGGTTGGCCGAGCGCGGGCGGGTTGGCCGAGCGCGCGGCGGCGCCGAGCGTGTCCGCCGGCTCGCGGCGCCCTTCCATCCGATCGCGACCGGTACTAGGCTCCCCCGCGCGATGGCCGCGCCGGTGCTCCCGCGAATCCGCGTCCCCCACCCCCATGTGCGGTGCGACAGCCAGGTGCTCGCCGGCAGCCCGCACGTCACCGGGTCGCGCGTCCCGGTGCGGCGGCTCTGGGCGTGGCACCGCGGCGGCGCGTCGGTCGAGACGCTGCTCAAGCGGTACCCGAACCTCGGGCCCGCGCGCGTGCTCGACGCGCTCGCGTTCGCCTACGACAACCAGGAGCTCATCGAGGCCGACATCGCCCGCGAGCAGGCGCTCTTCGAGAAGCAGGGCGGGCCCACCGTCGGCGCGCGCCCGCTCGCGCAGCTCGACCTCCCCTTCGACGAAGGCGACGAGTGATCGCGGTGGGGCGCGCGGCGCGCCGCCGGACATCTCGGCTCGGCGCGCTCAGCTTGTTTCTTTACAGCCATCGTGACTTAGGGCAATAGGGCGCTCTATCTCTGCTGGGGCCCGGAGTGCGGGGCTGCTCGGCGTTGCGAGCGATGGCCGCGCGGGATCGCGGCTGTCCTGGCTTTCAAGGTCGCGGCCGTTGGTGTAGGGTCCGCGCCCCATGGGGTACCCGTCGAGGTGCCGGAGGGTTTCTGAGATGAGCGTCAATCGATGGAAGTTGGTTGCGATGCCCGTTGCCCTGCTCGGGCTGGCTTCGCCTCTCCTCGTGAACTGTGGCGGCAAGGGGATCCCCGGCGCGGACAGCCTGCCGGGGCCCGCTGGTGACCTGGCGTCCGCCGCGGGCGGCTGCGAGGAGCTGAAGAACGGCGGTATCGCCAACCTCAAGTTCGAGGGCGGCGCCGATGTCGAGGGCAAGATCAAGGGCTTCCTCGAGGCCGCCGCCTCGCTCGACAAGCTCACGGCGGACCTGGAGGCGGACCTCATCGCCTCGTGCGGCAAGCTCGGCAAGGACCTCGGCATGAGCGAGGCGGAGCTCAAGGCCGAGCCGGGCGGCGGCAAGGGCGCCGAGAAGGTCTGCAACGCGGTCTCCGCCAAGGTGAACGCCGCCGTGAAGGCGAACGCCGAGGCGAAGCTCGCGGTCCAGATCGATCCGCCGAAGTGCTACGCCGACATCAACGCCATGCAGAAGTGCCTCGGCGACTGCGGCTCGCCGGTGCAGCCCGGCAAGCTCGAGGCGAGCTGCGAGGGCGGCGAGATCAGCGGCAAGTGCGACGCCGAGTGCAAGGGCAAGTGCACCGTCGACGCCGGCGCGGCGTGCTCCGGCACCTGCAACGCGAGCTGCTCGGGCAAGTGCGAAGCCGGCTTCAAGGGCACCTGCGGCGGCAAGTGCGACGGCAAGTGCGACGGCAAGGACTCGAAGGGCGCGGCGTGCGCGGGCACCTGCGAGGGCAAGTGCGACGCCAAGGCCGAGGGCTCCTGCACCGGCACCTGCGACGGCTCCTGCTCGGGCTCCTGTGAGATCAAGGGCTCGGCCAAGTGCTCGGGCTCCTGCTCGGGCGGCTGCAGCGCCGAGATCAAGGAGCCGAAGTGCTCGGGCGAGTTCAAGCCCCCGAGCGTCGACCCGAGCTGCCAGGTGCAGTGCACGGCGAAGACCGCCGGCGAGGCGAAGTGCGATCCCCCGGCCGTCCGCATCGTGGCGAACGGCAAGGTGAACGCCGACGCGCAGAAGCTCATCGCGGCGCTCCGCACGTCGCTCCCGGCGATCGCCAAGGTCCAGCTCGGGACCGGCAAGAAGCTGGCGGCGGCCGTGTCCGGCGTCGGCAAGGCGGGCGTCGAGGTCAAGGACGCGGCGCTCAAGGCCGGCGGCAAGGCGGTCGCCTGCGTCGCGGCCGCGGTGGACGCGTCGGCCAGCGCGACGGCCTCGATCGACGTCAACATCAAGGCCAGCGCCAGCGTCAGCGGCTCGGCCAGCGGCTCGGCCAGCGGCGGGACCTGATCCCCGGAACGGCGTGAGTCCGGACGCGGCGGCGGTCACCCCCTCCCGGGGGGTGCCGCCGCCGTCGTCATTTTCGTCCCCGACGCGAGATCGACAGCGCAGTTCTGGATGCGGGCTCACGTTCCTTGTCGCCGCGCGGGGCGCGGGCGTCCGGGCGAGCACCGGAATCGCCACCCGGACGTGACATGCACGTTTCTTGTCGAACCCGGCAAGATGCAGCAGGCCCTGAAGGCGCGGCGCGCCGCGAGGCGGCAAGATGGCAAGATGGCTGCAAAAGTGGCCATCGCGCTCCGTCACGGCGCCGCGTCCGGAGTATCATGACGGTTCTGCGGGTGATGACGGGGTACTCGGAAGGGCAGGTACGATGGTCGGCGGTCCCTTGATCGAGCGCGGCGCCAGGATCGGCGAGTACACGATCGACGAGCCGCTCGGCGAGGGCGGCTTCGGCGCGGTGTTCCGCGGCCACGACGAGTCCGGGAACGTCGCCGCCATCAAGATCTTCAAGGAAGTGAGCGCCCAGAACGTCGGGCAGCTCTTCGCCCAGCAGAACGAGATCGAGGCGCTGCTCCGGCTGCGCCATCCGTCGCTGGTGAAGCTCTCCTCGTATGGCGTCCTCGACGGGATCGGCCTCTACCTCGCGATGGAGCTCGTGCAGGGCGAGACGCTCGACCGGTACCTCGCGCGGATGGGCTCGCTCGACACCATCGAGGCCCTGCGCATCGCGCGCCGCGTGGCCGAGGCGCTCGCCCACTGCCACGCGCTCAACGTGCTGCACCTCGACCTCAAGCCGAGCAACATCGTCCTCACCGATCCGTACGAGCCGCGGCTCAAGATCCTCGACTTCGGCCTGGCCACGCTCACGGTGAGCTTTCAGCCCGAGCACGCCCGCGTCAACGCGGGCACCATCGCCTACCTCGCGCCCGAGTGCCTGAAGCGGGGCGGGCTCGCGCGCCCGAGCCCCCGGATGGACCTCTACGCGGTCGGCGTCGTGCTCTACGAGCTGCTCGCCGGCCGCCTCCCGTTCGCGGACGGCACCGTCGACAGCGTCATCAACCAGAAGGTCTACGGCACCCTCGTGCCGCTCTCCACCGTGGCCCCGGAGACGCCGGCGCCGGTCGTGGCGCTCGTCGAAGAGCTCATGCATCGCGACCCCGCGCGGCGCTTCTCGAGCGCGGCCCGGCTCTGCGCGCGGCTCAAGGAGCTCTACTACGTCACGCTCCACGGCACCTCGCAGCCCCCGGCCGCCGACGCGGCCGAGCGCGAGCGCGACGCCGCCCCGCCCGAGGCCCTCGACGACGCGCCGTTCATCGGCCGCGAGCTGGAGCTCGGCCGGCTCGCCGAGCTCCTCCAGGGCGCGGTGTGCGGCGAGCCGCGGCCGGCCGTGCTGGTCGGCGACACGGGCGTCGGCAAGAGCCGCCTCGTCGCCGAGCTGCTCCGGACCGTCGAGCAGACGGGCACGGCCATCGTCGCCTACGGCCGGTGCCGCGAGCTCTCCGGCCTCGTCCCCTACTCCGCGATCCGCGAGGCGCTGACGCAGGTCGCCCTCTGGCTGGAGCGGCACAACGACAGCCGCGCGGCGCGCATCCGCCGGCTGGTCAGCCTCGTGGTCGCCGACGACGCCGCCCTGCTCCAGGGGCTCGTCCCCGAGCTGATGCGGGCGGTCGGGCTCGCCGACGAGGGCGGCGCCATCGGCCCGGGCGGCACGCGCTGGATCGCCGATCTCCTGCTGCGGCTGCTCGGCGCGATCGCCGAGGAGATCCCCGTGGTCCTCGCGATCGAGGACGTCCACTGGGCCGACGAGGCGACGCAGGACGTGCTCCTCCGGATCTCGGACCAGCTCGGCGAGCGGCCGATCCTGCTGCTCGGCACGGCCCGTCCGCCGTTCCCCGGGCGCAGCGCGCACGGCTCGACGCTGCCCCCGCCGGCCTCGGCGGGGCTGCGCGGCTCGCCCGGCTCGTCGCCGATGACGCCGCGCTCGGCGGGGTGGCTCGCCTGGAAGGGCGTCGAGCGCCTCGACCTCGGCCCGCTCCCGCCCGAGGCGAACCGGGCGCTGCTCTCCGCGCTCGGCCGCGGCGCCGGCGACGACCTCGTGCAGGAGCTCGTCCGCCGCGTCCCGCTGCTCGCCGCCGGCAACCCGCTCTTCAACATCCAGGTCGTCCGCAACATGGAGACCGAGGGCTTCCTGCAGCGCGGCCGCGGCGGCGCGCTCGAGATCTCCCGGGCCGACGCGCACTACCGCGCGCCCGCCTCGGTCTCGGACGTCCTCGCCCGCAGCATCGAGGCGCTCGATCCGACGACGGTGCAGGTCCTCGGCGTGGCCGCGCTCATCGGCCGCCAGTTCCTGCGCGACGATCTCGTCGAGCTCGGCCTCTTCGGTCCGGCGGCGGTCGACAGCGCCCTGCGCGACGCCGCCGCGCACCACATCTGCCTGAGCGAGGACGGCGGCCTCACGTCGTTCTCGCACGACGCGGCGCGCGAGCAGCTCGCCGCGCGCGTGCCGCCCGAGGATCGCGGCGAGGTCCACCGGCGCATCGCGCGGCGCATCGAGCTGCGCGGCGGCGATCCGGGGACGCTCGCGCACCACGTCGAGCGCGCCGGCGAGCTCGACCGCGCCGCGGAGACGTACCTGCTCGCGGCGAACGAGGCCGACCGCCTGCAGGACCCGCACGGCGCGAGCCGCCGGCTCAAGCAGGCGCTCGCGCTGCTCGAGCGGCTGCCGCTCGACCCGGCGCGGATCGAGCTCCGGGCCCGCTGCGCCCACGAGCTCGCGCGCGTCGCGTGCCTGCTCGGCAGCACGGCGGAGCCGCTCGATCTGCTCCGGCGCACGCAGGGCGCGCTGCCGGACACGCCGCTCGTCACGGCGGCGCTCTCCAGCGCGCTGTCGCGCGTGCACTACGTCCGCGGGGAGTTCGCCGACGCCGTGGCGCACAGCCGCAAGGCGCTCCAGGCGATCGGCGCGAGCCCCGAGCTCCGCCCGTACCAGTGCCTGCCCGCGAACATCCTCGGGCGCGCGCTGTGCGCGGCGGGCAAGGTGGGCCCGGCGACCGAGCCGCTGCGCCGCGGCTGCGAGCTCGCGGAGGCGGCGGGCGAGTACATCGAGCTGTGCCACTCGCGCGGCATCCTCTGCGTCGCCCTGAGCCAGGCGGGCTGCTACGCCGAGGCCGAGCAGAGCGCCGCCGACGCCGCGCGCCTGGCCGAGCGCCTGCGCGACCCCGTGCGGCTGCTCGGCACGTGGTTCTACTACGCGGTGCTCGCCGAGGGCCGGTTCGACTGGGACCTCGGGGTGCGGTCGACCGCGCAGCTCCTCTCGTACGCCGAGGAGCACGGCCTGAGCGGGCTCTACCTGTACGTCGGCACGATGTACGCGGGCCGGCACCAGTTCCACGTGGGCCACCTGGCGCGGGCGCGCGTGCTGATCGCCAACGCGTGCAACCTGAGCGGCGTGCTCGGCATCGGCATGGGGCGCGGCTGGGCCGAGGGGTACCTGGGCGACGTGCTCTTCGTGCAGGGCCAGCACCGCGAGGCGCTCGCCGCCTACGACCGGGCGATCGAGATCGGCTCGGCGGGCACGGGCGACGCGTACGCCGTGGGGCTCGGCCGGGTCGGCCGGGTGCACGCGCTCGCGCTCCTCGGCGGCGACGCCGGCGAGCTCCGGGCGTACGGCCGGGAGACGCTCGAGCTCATCCGCGCCTCGGGCAACCGGACGCAGCTCGTGACGGCGCTCGAGCGCTGCGCCGAGGCGTTCGACGCGGTGGGCGACGAGGCGGAGGCGCGCGACGTCCGCGCCGAGCGCGAGGTGCTCGTCGACGAGCTCGGCCTCGTCGAGCCGACGTTCTGGCCGCGGCCTCCGGTCGAGGCGGCGTTCCAGGGTCCGCCGCGGTCGTACTGGGCCGACGCGCCGCGCGAGGTCCGGTCGTCGGCGCCGAGCAGCCTGGGCACGACGCAGATCGTCGGCGCGACGGTGGCGGAGCTCGCGGCGGCGGCGACGCTCGCGATCACGGAGGACGACCTCGGCGCGCGGACGCACGTGGCGATCCCGCGGCTGCGCCACGTGACGCTGCTCGAGACGCTCGCCTCGGTGGAGGGCTTCGTCCCGCGCTTCGACGGGCCGGAGGCCCCGCCGGTCGCGAAGTGACGGCGGAGGGGGGCGCCGCCGCGGCGCCGGCCGGTCCGATCGAGGTCGCGCGCACGGCGCTCGCCCACGCCTGGGCGATGCTGTTCCTCGTCGTGCTGCTCCCGGTCGGCCTGCTCTGCTTCCCCTTCGATCCCCGGCAGCGGATGCACGACCGCCTGTCGGTCGTGTGGGCGGCCGGGGCGCTCTGGCTCGTCGGCGTGCGCGTCGAGGCCGAGGGGGCCGAGCGCGTGCGGCCGGGCGAGCGCTATGTGATCGCGGCGAACCACCAGAGCACGCTCGACATCCTCGCGCTCCTCGTGGTGCTGCAGGCGCGCGCGCCGTTCCGCTTCCTGGCGAAGCGGGCGCTGTTCCGGGTGCCGGTGCTCGGCTGGGGCATGCGCCTCTACGGCCACACGCCGGTCGACCGGGGGCGCGCCCGCGGCGCCGTGGCGGATCTCGGCGCGGCGCAGCGCAACCTGATGCGGCGGTGGTCGACGGTGTTCTTCCCCGAGGGCACGCGGAGCGCGACCGGCGGGCTCTTGCCGTTCCGGCCGGGCGCCTTCCGGGTCGCCGCGGCGGCGGGCGCGCGCGTGCTGCCGGTGACCATCGTGGGCGCGGGCGCGCTCCAGCCGAAGGGCCGCTACGCCGCCGCGCCCGGCGTCGTGCGGGTCGTCGTGCACCCGCCGCTCGATCCGCCCGGGCCGTCGCTCGAGGAGCTCCGCGCCTCGATGGAGGCGTGCCGGGCCGCGGTGGCGTCGGCGCTGCCGCCCGCCCTCCGCGGGGCGGGTGAGCCGGGGAGCGGGTGAGCCGCCTGGCGGGCTCTGCTCCCTGGAGCGCGGGCGTCACGGTGGGCAGGAGCGCGGCGCTCGACCTCCCGACGCCCTCGCGCGCCGAGGGGCCCTAGAGCAGGCTCGGCGAGCGCCCTTCACCTTCCTGCGACAACGTCCCTTTACGAGCGACAAGCGATGAGGATTCACCGCGCTCGCGGCGAAGGCTCGCTATCCCGGGGCCGATCTCCGCGACTTCGATCGCGATCCCGCGGAGACAGAAGAGACCCGATGAATCCCGGATCCGTCAACGACTCACTCCTACACGACGTCAACCCAACGGCACCACGCACCTTACGCTCCCCCAACGACTCGACGACAGCCAACAACGTCGCAGACGCCAACAGAATTCTACCTTGCTGGCGTCGGGAAATAGAACATAGTTGCCTGGTTCCAGGTTGCCATGAGAAGCGCACATTTCATGCGCTTCCTGACGCCGCATGACCTTGTTCGCCGGAGACGCTCGTAAGGCTAGCGCTTCAGCCCACGGCGAGGTGAGTCCAGACGGCGCCATACGTCGCCAGACGGCGCCGTCGATCGAGCCGCTTCGTCTTACCACGCGGACGCCGACGCCCTCCGTAGTCTCTTTCTGCCCGCTTTGGACAGCCGTCCATTCGATGCCTGGGGCGGAGCCAGTTCAGCACAGATGTCGTCTTTGTGCAGCGCTGCGAACCGGTGCAAACATGTCGAGCAACATGAAAGAAGGCGAGACGTTAGGCGGCCAGTACAAGCTCGTCCAGCGGCTCGGCAAGGGCGGGATGGGCGAGGTGTGGGAAGCGGCCGACGTGCTCGACGGGCGCAAGGTCGCGCTCAAGTTCATCGCTTGCAAGACCGACGAGCTCCGGAAGCGCTTGCTCAACGAGGCGCGCCTGTGCGGCGCCTTGAGGCACCCGAACATCGTCGAGATCCACGAGGTCGGCGAGACCGACGACAAGGATCCGTTCCTGGTGATGCAGCTCCTGACCGGCGAGACGCTCGCGGACCTGCTGGATCGCAAGAAGCGCATCGATCCGCCCGCGCTCGTCGCGCGGATCGGCCGTGACATCGCGAGCGCCCTCGACGCCGCGCACAGCGCCAACATCATTCATCGTGATCTCAAGCCCGCGAACATCTTCCTCCACCGCGAGCCCGACGCCGAGGAGCGCTCGTTCACGGTCAAGGTGCTGGATTTCGGGGTGAGCAAGAGCCTGACCGCCACCGGGGTCCAATCGACGATGACCGGCCTGGCGGTCGGGTCGCCTGCGTACATGAGCCCTGAGCAGCTGTCCATGAGCAAGCGGCTCGACCACCGAACGGACATCTGGTCGCTCGGGATCATCCTGTACGAGATGCTCACGGGCATGCGGCCGTTCCGGGGCGCGACGGTCAACGACGTGGTGCATCAGGTTCTGTTCGAGCCGATCCGGCCGGTGTCGCACCGGCTGCGGAGCGTGCCGCCCGCGCTCGACGAGCTCGTGGCGCGGTGTCTGGAGCGGGATCGCAACAACCGTTTCCCGGACGCGACGAGCCTCGCGAGGTGCCTCGCGTCCATCGCCGAGGTGGGCGCCGTCTCGCGCGCGATCGTGGACATGTCGTTACCGCCCGCGTCAAATCCCGAGCAAGCGTCGATGGCCTCGATGCCCGACGCTGGTCCAGCGAGCCCGGCGAGCCCGAGGCGTGCTCCGCTGGACTTCGGCCTGGGCGGGAGCCCTCCTGCGTTTCCCCGGCGACCCATGATGTCGTCGTCCCCCGCGACCGCGGTCACGGAGTGGCAGGAGAGCACGCTGCCGCTGCCGCCGGGCGCACCGGCCTCTCCCGGCGCGGCCCATGCCGCCACGGAGGCGGCGGGCGGGACGCGGCGAGCGCCGCGGCTGGCGCCGACAGGAACGCAGCTCATGCCCCCCTCGTCTCCGATCGCATCGCCGCTGCCGGCATGGCGGCGCGAGTCGCCATTGGCAGCCGAGGCGAGGCACCCGGCCGTGGACACCCGGAGCGCCTCGTCGGCAGAGCTCTCGCCTCAGGACGGCGCGCTGGCGCACCCGCCGGAAGAGGCGCTGGGCCATGGGGCGGCCACGGAACACGTCCCCGGGGTCACCACGACGACCGCGCCGATCGCGCGGCCAGCGGCCGAGGGAGCTCCGGCGAGCGCGTCGAAGTCACAAAGGCGCGGTCGGGACGCGGGCGCGTGGCTCTATGTCGCTGTCGGGGCAGGCATCATCTCGACGATCGCAGCGCTCGTGATCGTCGTCATGCTCGGTGCATCGTCGGACGAGCCGAAGCCCGCGGAAGCGCCCACGCCGCCGGCATCTCCCGGGCAAGCGCCTCCTGCGACGGAGACATCAGCGGTGCTGCCGGAGGCTCCGCCGATCCCGGACGCCGCCCCGACGACGACCGAGGAGGCGGCCCCCACGCCCTCGACGAAACTGTCCCCGCCGACAACGTCCCAACCGGCAACTCCAGGCGCTCCCCCCCTACGTCCGCCTGCCCGCGCGGTGAAGCCATCCATCAAAGAGCCGTTGCGCCAGCCCTGTAAACGGTTCATCAAGACTCCCGGCTGCTATGAGCCGAAGCCAAAACAATAGCATTGCCTCGTCATAAGCTGATTTGCCACGGGTGCTGCCTCGCGCGCGGCTTCGGACAGGGGCCGAACCTCCGGCGTTGAGACTGCAACCCGACCAGGGTCGGACAGGACCTCTGAACGGGGTCCGATCGGCGCAGCACGGGCGGTCAGCGGGATGGGGGCGGGGCATCGCTCGCCCCAGAAAGCACAGGTGCAGAGATGGGGGCACGGAGGGTTAACGGGCGATGGTGGGCCGCGGGGCTGGTGCTGACGAGCATGGCGGGCAGCGTGCCGGCCGTGGCGCAGACCGAGGTCGCGCCGGCCGCGGCGCCTGAGGCCTCCCCGGGCGCGGGGGCCCAGCGGGCGCAGGGCGCGGCCGTCCGACAGCGGGAGGCGTCGCGGCTGTACGACGAGGGGGTCAAGGCAGCGAAGGCCGGGAAGTGGGAGAAGGCGCGGCAGCTCATCCTGGAGTCCTTTCAGCTCGAGCCGAACGCTGAGAAGGCCGCGAACCTGGGTAAGGTCGAGTTGCGCGCAGGGAAGCTGCGGGAAGCGGCGGAGCACCTGGCGTTCTTCCTGCGGGAGGCGCAGCAGATCCGGCCAAGGGACCGGGCTGACGCCGAGGGGATGCTGGCCGAGGCCAAGGCGAAGATCGGGACGGTGACGGTCCAAGTCGAGGCAGGCGCCGAAGTGCTGGTGGACGGGCATCCGGTGGGTACGGCGCCGCTCGGGAGACCGGTGTTCGTGGAGCCGGGGAGCCGGCGCTTCGAGGCCAGGAAGCCCGGAACGACGCCCGCGAGCCAGGAGCTGCAGGTACAGGCGGGGTCCGCGCCGGAGGTCCAGCTCACGCTGGCGGCGAGCGCGGGGCCGGCAATCCAGGCGGTGGAGGCGCCGGCGGCTTCCGCATCGGTGATGGAACAGAAGCCGGCAAGCGTGGTCGTGGTGAGGCCGACGGTCGGATCGGGGAACGTGGCCGACACGAGCCCCGGTACGGCAAGCCCGAGCTGGCGGACCTGGGGCATCGTGGGCGGGGCAGGCCTCGCCGTCGTGGGGGTCGGCGTGGGCGTGGGGTTCTCGGCGGCCGCGGCCGCAAACAACGCTGATTTCGTGAAGGAGCGCGACCGGCTCGTGAGGGAGACGCCGATCGGGCAAACAATCTGCCCGGAGCGGGAGAATGACGTTCGATGCCAGGAGTTGACCGACTTCGCGAAGGTCAGGGACAGGGATCAGGCCATCGGCATCGCTGGGTTCGCGGTGGGCGGGCTTGCGGCTGCGGGGACACTGGCGCTCGTCCTCTGGAAGGCCGAGCGACCGGCGCAAGCTGCGCGGACCGAACCGGCTTTTATCGTTGTACCATCTACCCACGGGGTATTTGCGGCAGGCACTTTCTGAACGGATGCAGATGGATGGAGGTCAACACCATGCCACAGCGCGAGATCCGGACATTCGCCTGGGTCGGCTCTGCCTCGATGGGCATCGCCAGTTTGTTCATGCTGCAAGGAGTAGGGTGTTACGAGCGCGTCGAGGCAACTTACAACGACAATGGCGAATGCTCCTACGACAGGGAACGATGCCGAGCGGCGAGCTCCACCACCGGGGCAGGCGGAGCACCGAGCGGATCCGGCACAGGAGGAGCGGAGAGCAGCGCGTGCACATGCGAGGACAACCCGTGCACGACATGCGACGAACAGAAAAACTGCAAACACACTCCACTGGTGGCGGGCACGCCCTGCGACCCCCTGGGGAAGATCTGCGATGGTCATGGCAGCTGCGAATTTTGCCTCAACGGCGACGAGGCATGCTCGACGGAACCGTGCCCCCTATGCATCGGCGCGCCATGCAACGGACACAACAACGACGCTATCTTTTGCAAGGGCGGCTCGTGCGTCGACGGACACTGCAAAGAGTGCGGCGAATGTCGCTCCTGGAACCCCACCAACAAACTATGCACCTACATCGGCTTCAACGTGAAGGACGATCGACCAGGGGTCGCTTCATGCACAGGCGACATGGCGTGCGACGGCAGGGGCGGATGTTATAAGGCGATTGGGGAAGAATGCAACATAAACAACATCGAAAGAGAATGCATCGGCATCTGCGCTCGCAGAAACGACCAGGACCCTTTCACATGCCTGATTGACGAAGGAGACCCATGCAACGAACCCCACGAATGTGTACCCAATTACACGTGCATCGGACCCGCGGACGATAAGACTTGCCAACAGGGGGCCGCGAATTCCGAATAACAATTATCCAGGAAAACTACGGCACCTCGAACACCGAAGCTCCGCTCTTACTCCCCGCCCGTGACGACCTGCGCGTCGCCCCGCTCCTGTTGTTCTTCTTCGGTGCCTTCGGCGTCCCCTGCACGCCGCCCCCAATCACCGCCGACGATGCAGCAGACGCTGAGGTCTCCGCCTTCAACGTCTCGGTCGGTGTCGAGCGCGGCACCTCCGCGCTCGCAGCTGCAGGCGCCCTCTCCTCTCCTCCATGGCGCACCGAGCTCGCCAGCGCCGACGGGCCGCCCATCTGGCTCTCCACCCGTGCCCCGCTCATCCCGAGCACGACCGCTGCAGCCGCTCCCCCGATCGCCAGCGCGACCCCGACCCCGATCAGCAGCCCGAGCTGCCTTCGTGACCTGGTGAGATCTTCCGTTACGACCTCGATCTCCGTCTCCGCGGCGGCGAGCCCCTTCGCGCGCTCGTTCGTCCTTCCCGACCTCGCCCCCACGGCGACCGCCCCATCGCCGCGAGCGGCCATCTCCACGCGCTCGATCCGCTCCCCGCCCAAAGCCCCCGCGGCATCTCCCATCCCCGCCAGCGGCTGGCCCTCATCCGACGTGTGCCCAGCCCGCGCCGGCGCGCCCGCCACCGCGCGCGCGGCCCCTCGCTCCGGCGCTGGCCCCCCGTCGACTCGCTGCCACCCGGCCATCACCGGCTGCCGCGCGCCCCGGACCTCTTGTGCCCCGAAGAGCTGCTCCGCGACCTCCCTGGGCTCGTGCGGCACATCCCCGAGCCGCAGCACCCGGCCGCCCTCTGCTTCGGCCCTGGCCTCGTGCTCCGGCACGAACCGGACCGACACTCCGCCCAGCATGTCCGCCTCTCGACCGTTCGAGATCGCCGTCCAGCGGATATCCGACTCGACCAAGACCCCGGCGATCCGTGCCGCGCACGCCGCGATCGCGTCAAAAGGCTCGTCCGGCCCGTGCACGATCACCACCCGCCTCGGAGGATCTGCCGCCGCCGCCGTCCACCGGAAGCCAAGGAGGCTCGGCTCGGGCGCTGGCAAATCAGCAAAATCCACGATGTACCCGCGGAGGATCGGCAACAGCGCGTCAGCGTTCTGACCGTACCGCACGTACGTGTGGTACCAGCCGCTCCCCGACGCCTCCGAGTCGACCTCCGGCAGCAGCTTGCGATGGAACGAGAGCGCCACCTCGTAGAAACCCGCCGCGTCGAGGTGCCGGTCGATCGCCGCGATCGCGTGGCAGAACGGCGGATCTTGCCTGCCAGCGTGATCCTTGGCGCCCTGGATCCGCAGCCCGAAGAGCAGCGCCACGCCCCCGTGGCCGGGCTCGTGCTGCGTGTCGTCCCGCGACAGGTTGCCGATCGCGAACGCGTACTCGTGCCGGGAGCGAGGCTCGATGTAGTTGATCAGCTGCGTGAGGTGGCTGAAGTGCTGCTGCGTGAGCGGCCCCTGCGGCACATCGGGCCGGTAAATGAAGTCGATCTGGTGCCCGGGCACGTTCCCATGCAGAAAATGATACCAGACCTCTCCCGGGGCGGCCTCGTAGGTCGGCACGACATAGCCCGCCGCCGGCGCGTCGTGTTCCGTCATCGCTCACCCCGCTCCTCACCCCCGTGCGGCGCGGGCGGCTTCGGGGGCGGGCCCGGAATTCTTATCGTGCTCTTCAGCCCGGCCACGCGCTCGGACGTCGCGGCAGCCCTGGGCAGCGGCGGCGGCGCCGCGAGCTCGGCCACCGAGATCACCGGATCTTCCGCGATCGCCGCGGGCTCCGGCGCGGGCGCCGCGGGGGGCAGCTCAGGCGACGGCCGCTCGCTCGGCGCAGGCACCCTCGGCTCCGAGACGTCGGACTTCATGCGCTGGAGCAGCTGGACGTCGTAGGCGCTCTTCGGGAGGATCCGCTCCACGAAATGCGAGAACAGAAGGTGGGTCGAGTGGCCGTAGCTCGCCGACCCCACGAGCACCCGCACGCTGACCTGGGTCGAGAACCTGTTCAGGTTCTCGAGCAACGTCGCGTACAGCTTCTTCGCCTGCTCCTCGACCTGCGCCGGCGTCCCAGCGAGCAGATCGCTCTTGTTGATGAACAGCACGACCGTCTTGCACGAGGTCAACGTCTTCGGCGCGAACAGGAACTTGAGCACCTGGGCCTGGAACTCCTGGAGCTGCTCCTGGATGCGGCTCTGCTCGAACTGCTTGGCCTCCTTGCCGCCGAGGTCCACCACGATCAGCACGCCGTGGATCTCGTCGACGATGAGCTGCTGCACCGCCTCGACGATGTGCTCGCCGCCCCAGTCATGCACCTCGAAGACGTGCTCGATCACCACGTCCTTCTGCGGCACGTGGCTCACCGTCCGCTCGTACCGCTCGAACTTCGTGCCCTCGAGCGTGCCAAGATCGATCAGCGGATTCGCCCATTTGAGCGTGAGCGAGGTCTTCCCCGTCGCCTTCACCCCGAGCGTCAGTATCCTGTACGTCTTCCGGACGATCTTCGGGCGCCGCTCCAGCTCGGCGCTGAGGCTCTTGATGTGCCCGTCCATGTACTCGAGGCAGCTCTCCGCCCTCACGTGCTCCTCGTTCAGCGCGGTGAGCGTGCCGCCGAGCCTGCCGTTCTCGACGTGCAGCAGCTCGATCTTCCGCTCGGCCTGCTCGAGCTCGCGCGCCAGCTTGGACGCGCGGACGCCGATGAGCACGAGGACGCCGACGACGCACGCAGCCACCAGGGCGATGAGGATGATGACGACAGGGATCATACGCGCCTCACGTGAGTAAACGACCAGAGCAGATCGCGGAGCCGTCCGACCATCACGTCGATGCTCATCGTGCCCCGCGCTCGAGCTACCGAGGCCGCATCGGCTGCGGCATCCGCGCCGTCCCGTGTCTGATCGCGGTAGATGGCCGCGTCATCGAGGCCGATGGTGGTGTGTCGCAGAGCAGGTTCGCTCTCGTTCGAAGCGGCCAGTCACCGAACGTCGCGGCAGCGTACATCCTTGCAGCGCCTCCGGCCAGGGCTCGCGCCTTCCATTGTTTCCGGCTCGACGTGAGGTCCGCGCGCGACGGACGGCCAGCGAAGGCAGGGATGTCCGACGTTCATCGACGGCTTCCCTCTCCGGCCCGAGCGGTGCGACCATGCTCGGTCTCGCCGGTCCCGCGGCGGACGCTGCCCGTGGGCGCGCGGGCAAGGGCCGGTATCGAGCGCCGTCAATTTCTCGTGGAGGTAAAGCGCATGCACCAGCGATCTCGATGGGTACTCTCCTGGCTGCTCACAGCGGCCGCCGTGGCGACGGCGGCTCCTGCCGACGCCGACGTCACCATCTCGGGGGACGTCACGCCCGGCAACCCGAGCGATCCGTGGGACCTCGGGCCCAACCCCCTGCGGATCGGCAGCGCCAGCGAATTCGGGGCGCCGACCTCGGGCGAAGTCATCATCAGCCATCAGGGGACGTTGATCAGCGCCGGCGCCAGCGTGGCCACGTGGCCGGAGGCCACCGGCACGGTTCGCGTCACCGGGTACGGATCGACGTGGATCAACAGCGGGCTCCTGTCGATCGCGGCCGGCGGGCAGCTCTACATCCGCACGGGCGCCCAGGCGGTCACCGACGCGCTCCAGGTCGGCCTGTACGGCTATGGGGTCACGGGGTCCGTGATCGTCGAGGGCTATGACTCCGCCCTGACGAGCCAGGCGGACACGCACATCGGCGGCGGCGAGTCGAGCAGCTATCTCGAGCTCAGGCAAGGAGCGACCTTCTCCTCGAACAACGTGTACATCACCACCTGCTGGCCCTGCGGGGGCGCGGCGATCGCCAGGGGCTCCGCGACGAGGTGGTTCAACACGGGCGAATTCGTCGTGGGCGCGGGGGGCTCCGGGTCGCTGCTCGTCGAGCAGGGCGCCCAGCTCTTCACCGTGAACGCGCGGATCCATCTCACCGAGGACGAGCTGGTCGGGCCCACCAGCACCGCGGTCGTGCGCGGCTGGGGCGCCACCTGGACCAACGAGGGGCTCCTGCGCGTCGGGGACTTCGGTCACGGCGAGCTCAGGGTCGGCGCGTACGGCAGCGTCGTGACCGAAGACGCGGAGATCCGCTCGCTCGGCGGCAACGGAGTCCTCGCCGTCGACGGGCCTCATGCGTCATGGCGCAACAGCGGTGACGTGCTGGTCCTCACCGCGGAGCCGACGGCGCCGGCGCTCGTCATCGCGAAAGGCCACGCCAGCATCGGCGGCTCGCTCCGGACTGGACCGCTGCACCCGACGTTCGATCCTCCTCACCCGGGGCCGGTCGCTCGCCTCGCGGGGGGCGACCTCGCCGTGGGCGTCATCGAGCTGCCGGAGGGCGATTTCGACTTCGCCGGCGGGCGCCTCCACGTCGCCGGCGTCGCCGGCGATCTCGTCAACGCGCAGGCCGGCGAGCTCTCCGTGGGCGAGGAGCACGCCTTAACGACCGTCTCCGGCGACTACGTCCAGGGCCCGAGCGCCGCGCTGGCGATCACGGTCGCGGGGGCGGGCAGCGCGCCGCTGCTCCACGTCGACGGGGACGTCAGCCTCGATGGAGCGCTGGAGGTCCTGCCGGCGGACGGGTCCGTGTCCTTCCAGGCCGGGGACATCGTCACCCTGCTCGGCTGGAGCGGCGAGCTCACAGGCACGTTCGCGGCCGTGGACATCGCGCTGCCGCTCGCGCCGGGCCTCGCCTGGGACACCTCGGCGCTGTACACGACCGGCGAGATCACCGTCGTCCCTTCCTGAGGTGTCAGGCGCGACGAACATCGCCGGATAGCCGGAGCCGCGGATGACCAGGCCGAGCAGCGGCGCGCCGAGGAGCGTCCCGGCGTCGAACAGCACGGAGCAGAACATCTGGCGCAGGAAGTATGTCAAGAGCATATGTCTGTCGCCTCCATAGGAGTAGGTGCACACGCGGCCCACCCGCCCTTGCCCCTTCCGCTCGCCCGGCGGACCCTCCGTCGCATGAACAACCGCATCACTCCAGCTCCGCTCGCCGCCCTGGGTCTCCTCTCCTGCCGGCTCACGGGCTGCACGTGTGGTCGCAGGACGAGCTCCTGGACACGCTCCTGGCCGAGGAGGAG
Source organism: Sorangium sp. So ce385 (assembly GCF_051474135.1). NCBI lineage: Bacteria > Pseudomonadati > Myxococcota > Polyangiales > Polyangiaceae > Sorangium > Sorangium sp. So ce385. The sequence continues at coordinate 7,245,124 of NZ_CP150337.1, forward strand.
GCCGCCGCCCCCGAGGCGAAGCCGCTCACTCATCGTGAGCCCTCCGCGCCAGCGAGGCCGCTCCCGAACAAGCGGGGCTTCCTGCGCCTCGTGACCGAGCCGACGCCCGCGTTGAAGCAGCGCCGCAAGAGCGAGCCTCCGCCTCCGCCGGCGTCCCCGGTCCAGGTCGTTCCTCCGCCTCCTCCCGAGCCTCCGCGCGGCCCGGTCCAGTTGTCCCTGTTCGATCCCCCGGAGGGGTCGTGAGTGCTGCACTTCGCTTGCGCAGAGTGCTGTACTTTGAGCACGAGTGCTGCACTTCGATACAGAGTGCAGCACCATCGCTCAGCTACCCCGACCGCACCGCTTCCGGTTACATCGGCGACCTAATCCCTCGCGCACCGGATCCCGAAGGTGTCATAGGGGTCAAGCGGGTCGAAGGCGACGCGGGAGGAGTTTTTCAGCCTCTCTTCGCGGTCCCTCCAGCACCCGCCCCGGTGCACACGAGGCGCATCGTCCGAGGATCCAGACACGCTGCCACAATCGTTGCATTCTTCGGGAGGTTCTTCCGCATCCACGTCAAGGACCCACTCACACATGCTGCCGGCCAGGTCCGCCTGGTCCCACTTCCCGTCGCCCTTGGGTGACCTCGACCCAACGGGCAGGATGTCGTTGAACGCGCACTGCGGAGCAACGGCCTCGTCGCCACCGCACCAGTACGAAGCGAAGCTGCCGTCTATCAACGCTGAGTCTGCCGGATTCGACCACGGATACACCCGCTGTTCGGCTCCGCCGGCCGCCGCATACATCGACTCCATCTCGGTCGGCAATCGGCCCCCATCCCACGCACAGAACGCAAACGCCTGGTACCACGTGACACAGTTCATCGGCAAATTCTCATGGTTACTGACCTCGTCCGTCCATGTCGGGAAACCCTCCGACGGCCTGCAGTTCACATCTTCCTTCAGCTTCGCCGCATCCACAGGCAGCTCGCTGTCAAACCTCGGATCCCAGCCGCTCCCCGCGATGCGCGGATGCGCCCCCGCTCCCGCTGCGGGCTTGCTCCCCGGATACGCCTCCACGAATTTGCGGAACCGCCCCACCGTCACCTCGAACCGATCCAGCCGGAAGTCGCTCACGGTGGCCGTAAACTCCGGGTCGTCGCTCCGGGTGAACGTTCCCCCGCGCACCATCGCGCTTGCGCAGCAACTCTCCTTTCCCGTAGGCCCGCATGCGGCCGGCAACCCGGCGCAGCTCAATCCGGTGTCCTCCTGCTCATACTCACTCCAGTCCACTCCGACGATCTGCGCGCAGCCAGCCGATGCGCAAACCACGAGCCCGACCAGGGCCGTCGCCGCTGACACCTTCACCCCCGTCGCTCCAACCATGGTGTACAGCGTCTCCCTCGCGCGTCCCCGTCGTCAAGCTCGCGCTCCTGCGGAGCTCGCTGCCCGGTCGGTCGCGGGTTCCTGGCGGGCTCCCGCGGTCGTCAGAAGATCCAGACGGGCGGTCTCGCCGCCGGCGGCGCGGTTCGAGCTGCGGAGAGATCTCGGTCGATCAGGCGGTGATCGGGATCCACGGTGACGCGGGTGACGGGCTCCGCGAACGGGACCTGCGCGCTCGCGCTCGGCGACGAGGGCGCGAGGCCAAAGTCGACGACGACCCGCGCGGCGCCGCTCTCGCCGGCGATCTCCACCTCGACGGCGCAGCCGTAGAGGACGCCTCGCGCGCTCTCCTGGGTCACGGTCACGGTCGCGCGACCGTCCTGCTGCTCCACCTGGACGGCGAAGCTGGGCCACTCCGGCGCGCCCTGGCCGAACACCCACGCGTCGAAATAGGCACCGAGGTCGCTCGACGAGGCCCGCTCGAGCGCGGATTTGAGCTCCGTGACGCTGCGCGCGCCGGGCGTGGAGAGGAACCCCCGGATGCCCTCGAGCACCGCGGCCCGGCCCAGCAACGGCTCGAGCTGCAGGTAAAGCACCATCGGGCCGGGGCCATAGGCATCGCCGTAGAACGTATGCACCGGGGGCGTCGGGTCCTCGGTCGGGCGCGGGTAATGGGCCGCAAAGGACGAGATGAAGTCCCAGTAGCTCCGCGTCGCGGCGGCCTCGCCCGGCGGCCGCCGCTCGTCCTCGAAGACGTACGCCAGGTACTCGGCGGTCGCCTCCTTCCAGACGAAATCCGCGGCCGAGGCGAGCGTGGTCCGGTTGCCAGCCCACTGGTGCGCGATCTCGTGCATGAGCACGTGCATCACGGCGTCCGCATAGCTGCTGCCGAGGTGCGGGAGCTCTTCGTTCAGCAGGATGTTCGCGGGGTGCTCGAAGCCGGCCCACTGGGTCGGCGCCCCGGCCACGCGGAGCTCGTCGCCATAGGGGAACGGGCCGAGCAGGTCGGTGATCCAGGCCAGGAACTCGCCCACGCTCGCGGGGTCGAGCGAAGAGGCGATCTCGCCGCCGGGCACCTCGTAGAAGACGAGGTCGACGCCGCCCGCGCTCGTGAACGGCCGCCGCTGCCACAGCGGGTCGGCCGCGAGCGCGAAGCCCGAGTACGTCGGCGCGAGGGTCCCGCTGATGTCGCAGCGGGTCACGCCCGCGCCAGCGGTGAGCGTGCCGGGACAGAGCACGACGGTCCCTTCCGGGTGGGTCACCTCGAAGTGGAACTCGGCGAGCCGGGAAGGGTCGTTGTCGCAGGGGCCGAAGCGGTCGCATCCGCCGACCCAGCTGAGGAGATAGGTGAACTCGCCGCCCGCCTGGTCGACCCGGCGCGAGAAGCCGACATCCAGGCCGAAGTCCGTCGCCTCGGCGATCACGGTAGACGCCCCGAGCTCGATCGACGCGCCGGGCGCGGCGTCCGCTCCGCAGAGGCGCAGGGCGCCGTCCGCGAGCGTCGCGCTCGCCGCGGGCGCGCCGTCCCAGTGCGGCTCGTCGACGGCCTGCGCACGACAGGCCACGTCGAAGCAATTGCCTCCAGGCGGCAGGACGTGCACCGAGACGCGCGAGGTGGCGCGCGCCGTCGCGAGGTCGAAGGTGTAGTCGTAACGGCGGACCTCGCCCGGGAACGGGTTGGCGGGCGCCGAGCCGCCCGCGCCGCCGGTGCCGTCGCCGCCGGTGCCACCGTCGCCGCCGGTGCCACCGCCGCCGGTGCCGCCGCTGCCCGCGCCGCCGCTGCCCGCGTCTGCGGGGGAATCCATGTCCGCGTTGGAGGAGCAACCGGCGGCTGCCAGCAAGCCGGCGAGGAGGAGACACCCGAAGGAGCGTTGGCGCATGCAGCATGCGTATACTCTCGTCGCGGGCGCGCTGAAACACGCGCGTGCCCAGGTGCGAGATCCGACACATCCCCGCGCGCCGTTTCATCAATTTCTCGCTGAGGATCTCCCGATGCGCATGAGACGATCGCTCGCCGAGGACCGCCCTCCGGCGCCCCGTCGTCGAGCCCGCGCTCCTGCGGAGGTGGACGCCCAGAAAGAGCCGCCCCTCGGAGCACGACGGCGTCAGGCGTCTCTTGCATCTCCATGCTAGGAGAGCCGCGCGCCTTCCTGCGCAGATCGGTCGCCGGCGCTTCGTTTCCGGGGGGAAGGCGCCCTGTCTGGTTTTCTCACACCGCGAGAGGATATGCGCAACGTAGACAGCGCCAGCCGATGGTTCGGGCTCGCGCTCCTGGCAGCAGCGGCGGGCATCGGGTGCGCACGGGTCGTCGTCGATCCGCTGCCCAGCGCGACAGAAGAGCCGGCGCTCAGCGCGACCGGAACGGGGGGCTCCCCTGGCGTCACGACGGGCGACGGCGTGGGCGGGTCGCCGGAGCCGGGGGCAGGCACCGGCGGCGACGCCGGCGGCCACGGCGGCAGCGACGCGTGCGCCGGACCCCTCGAGTTCTCCGACCCGGCGCTCGAGGCCGCGGTGCGCGAGGCCGTGGGGAAGCCCTCGGGCCCGCTCCTCCCGGCCGACGTCGCGTCCCTCGAGGTCCTCGCCAGCGATTTCGGGGTCCAGTCGCTCTCCGGCCTCGAGTGCGTCAAGTCCCTCGTGGAGCTGCACCTCGCCGACAACCTTGTGGCCGATCTCACGCCGCTGTCCTCGCTCGCAGCGCTGCGCTTCCTGAATGTGCAGGGGAACTCCATCACGGACATCACGCCGCTGTCCTCGCTCGTCCAGCTGGAGGCGCTGCTTCTGGACATCAACGACATCTCGGACATCACCGCCCTCGGCTCGCTGACGAACCTGCGTATCCTGGGCATCGGCCTGAACCCGATCAGCGACATCGGCCCGCTCGGCGCGCTGGTCGAGCTCGAGAGCCTGGGCCTGAGCGGCCTGTCCATCTCGACGCTCGCGCCGCTGTCCGGCCTGTCGAAGCTCAGCGAGATCTATGCGACCGAGGCGGGGCTCGGCGACATATCCGTCCTGTCGACCATGCCCAACCTGCGCGCGATGTCCTTCGCGGGGAACCGCATCTCCGATCTGTCTCCGCTCTCGACCCTCTCTCGGCTGACCGACATGGATTTCTACGACAACTCGATCTCCGATCTGTCACCCCTCGCCGCCAACCCGAACATCGGCAGAGGGAGCTCCGTGGAGCTCAACGGTAACCCGATCGACTGCGCCGCGCAGGCGAGCAACATCCGCGCGCTCGAGGCGCGCGGCGCGGAGGTTCACGTGGACTGCCGATGACCCCGCGCGGCGCTCGCCGGGGTCGACGCCGCCGGGCGCGGGCGGCGTCTGCCCGCGGGTGTCGGGCGGACGCTCGACGCCGTCCTAAGGGCCCGTTTCCTCCGCGTCGGGGCGGCCGGCGCCGTCCGCATTCATGGCCGCCTCCTGCGCTTGCTCCATGCGCTTCTGCGCGACCCGCATCGGCTCCTCGAGCGCATACGCAACCCATCCGAGCCGCCCGTTCCGCGCCGAGAACTCCGGCCAGTCGATCGCCGGCTCCTCGCGGCCCCCTGCCTCGAACGCTGCGCAGATGACCTCCACGTCGCGCTGGTGGGCAGCCACGTCCTCCGGCGTCGCCGGCGGCCGCACCTCCACCTCGGCGGACAGCACGCGCGCCACCTGGTCGGGCTTGTAGCCGAGCGCCGTGAGCACGAGCCTCGCCTCTCGCTCGGTCGTCACGCCGACGGCGAGCGCGGACCAGATCCGCTCTGCAGTCTCGTACTCCCAGTCTGCCCAGAGCTCGCGGGCTTCGTGCTCCAGGGCCGCCTCCCACCGCCGGTCCGCGGCCTCGGCCGGCGCCCCCGGCGCGGGCTCCCCCGGCGCCCCCACCGCCTCGCCCCACGGTGTGTCCGCCGCTCTCCCCATGACCCTTACGGGCATGCGGCGGAGGGTACCACGACCGCCGCGCCGGCGTTGGCGACGGTCGATTTCCGAACGGACCCGGTGAGCTCCCCGCAAATCTGGGCATGAGCACACTCTTTTCCCCGGCCGACGACCCCTCCCACGCCCCCAGCTGGAATTCCGTTCACGCCGCCGCGATGAAGCTCCTCCCCCGCTCGCTCCGGCTCCTGGGGGTCGCCGAGCCCGACGTCGACGACCTCGCCCAGGAAGTCCTGCTCGCGGCGTACGAGAGCCTGGATCGGTTCGATCCCGCCTACCCCGCCGCCTCGCCGCCGCCGCAGGAGGCCGGCCCGGCCGGCGACCCGCCGCCGCAGGACGCCCGGCGCCAGCACGGCGACGCGGCGGCGCGCTGGGTGTACGGGATCGCGTGGCGGAAGGTCAGCCACTACCTCGACCGCGCCTACCGCCGCCGCGAGGTGCCGAACGGCTTGCACCCCGGGCCGTACCACCAGGCCGCCGACCCCGCGCCGAACAGCGAGGAGCGCCTCGCCCAGCGAGAGCAGCGCGCGCTCGCGGTCGAGGTGCTCGGCACGATCAGCCCCGAGCGGCGCATCCTGCTCGTCCTGCACGAGGCGTACGAGGTGCCGATCGTCGATGTCGCGCGCGCCCTCGGCATCAACTACAACACCGCCACCAACCGGCTGCGCCTCGCCCGCGAGGAGTACCGCGCGGCCGTCGCGCGGCTGCGCCCGGAACAGCGACAGGCGCTGCGCGCCGGCTGGCTCGTGTTCCCGCTGGCGTCCGACTTCCTCGTGCGCGACGGCGGCGCGAGCGCCTCGGCGCCGGGCGCGCCCGCGCCTGCTCCGGCGGCCGCTGGGCCGTCGAGCGCGGCCGCTGGGCCGTCGAGCGCGGCCCCTGGGCCGCCGCACTCGCCGCCTTCGCCCTCACCGCCGGCTCCCCCGCCCCGCGCGCCGGCCCCTCGGAGCCTGCAGCCGACGCTCCGCCAGCTCGCCCTCGCCCTCGGGTCGGCCGCGGCGGGCGTCGCGGCGACCGTCGCCGTGCTGCTCGCCCTCGCGGCGCCGCCGGCCCTCTGGGCTCGCCGCTTCGGGCCGGGGCTGCCCGAGCTGCCGCCCGCGAGCGTCGCCTGCCTCGCGGCAGCCCCGCCGCCGCACTCGCCGGCAACGCCGGAGATGCCGGCGCCGCGGTCCGCCGCTCCCCTGGCCGAGGTGCTCCACCTGCCGTGCCCTGCCCCTTCGCGCGATCCGCAGGCCGCTCCGCCGGCGGGCGAGCGGGACGACACCTTCGCGCAAGAGCGCCGGCTGCTCACCGAGGCGCAGGAGCGGCTCTCCGCCGGCGACCCCGCCGGGGCGCTCCGGCAGCTCGCCGCGCACGAGGCGCGGTTTCCCGCGGGCCGGCTGAAATCCGTGCGGGAACAGCTCCGCGCCGTCGCCCGGACGCGCCCCGCCGCGAGCGCGCCGAGCGCGCCGAGCGCGCCGGCAGGAGAGCCGTCGCGATGAGCGCGCCCAGCGCCGGGTCGGGGATCGAAGCGCGCGCCGTCGCAGCGGCCGTGAGCCTGCTCCTGCTCGCCGCAGCAGGCCTGGGCCGCATCGCGGCGGCGCACGCCGCGCCGGAGCCGCCCCGGGCCGCGGTGCGGCTCCACCTCGCGCGGGGCCCGGGCGCCGAAGCCTGCCCCGGCGAGGCGTTCCTGCGCGCGGAGGCGGCGCGCGCGCTCGGCGCCGACCCGTTCGAGGCCGGGGCACCGCGGGTGCTCTCGGTCCGCATCGCGCAGGAGGGGCCGGAGCTCACGGCCTCGCTGGCGCTGCGCGACCCCCACGGCGAGACCCAGTGGGCCGAGGCGTTCAGCACCCGGAGCGGCTGCGAGGAGCTGCTCTCCGGCGTGGCCCTCGCGATCGTGGCGCAGCTCCTGAGCGCGCCGGAGCAGGCGCCGCCCCCCGGTCCGCCGCCCGGCGCCTCGCCAGCGCCCGCGCCCTCCCCCGCCCCCTCGCCCTCCGCCGCTCCCGCCCCCTCGCCGTCCCTCGCGCCCTCGCCGCCCCCTCCCCGAGCGCAGCGCGCCCCGCGAGAGCCACCTCCCCGCCCCGCGCTGCCGCCGGCACGCGCGCAGCCCGAAGCGGCGCCGGCCCTGGCCGGGCGGCCGCAGATCGAAGCGGGGCTCGGCGCCACCCTGAGCCTCGGGATCACGCCGGGGCCCGCGGCGGGCATGACGCTCTCGTTCGGCGTGCGCCGGCCCGACTGGTCGATCGCGGTCGAGGGGCGCGGGCTCGTGTCGCTGGCGCAGGAGGTCGAAGCGGTGCCCGTCGGCACCAGGGCCTTCACCGCGGCTGCCCTGGCCTGTCATCGCGGCCGGATCCTGTTCAGTTGCGGGGTTGCGTCCGTCGGCGTGACCCGGTTCGTCCCTCGGGCCCCGTGGACCATCAGCTCACCTGGCCAGCCAATACTCGGCATCGGCCCGCGGTTCGGCAGCGCGTGGCCCTTCTCGGACCGGTGGTCGGCGCACGCTTACGCGGAAGCGGTCTGGATCGTCGCGGACGCGGTCCTTCGACGCCAGAAAGATGGAAGCCAACTCCCCGCCCCCGTCACCTGGTCCTCACCCGCGATCGGCGCCGCCTTCGGATTCGGCGTCACGGCAACCTACTGAGCGCGCTCGAAGGACCACGGAATCTTCCGACACCAAACCTGATAATTTTCAAATGGAACCCGTAATGAGCCATGTAGCCGACGATTTCATCATCGAACTCCGTTGTCAGCGCGGAGCACCGTCAGGTAGCTTGCCCGGTATGCGCACCTTCTCCTGGTTGTTCGTGGGATTGTTCTCGTGGGTGGGCTGCTCCGGCGACGCGATCATCCACGGTCCGTGTCAGCCCCAGGAGTACGGTCACCCTGGCTGCCCGTGGCCCGAGGAAGGCGGCGGCGGCGCCGGCGGCGAGGGCGGCGGCGGCGGCGCCGGCGGCGAGGGCGACGCGGGCGGCGGCGGGGCCGGCGGCGGCGGCGAGGAGAGCGCCTGCGCCGGCGATTGCGTCCCGCCGGCGCCGCTCGGCTGGTTCGGCCCGGCGCTGCTCTGGTACGGCCCGCCGGACCAGGCGCCCGACTGCCCCGCCGAGGCGCCGAACGTCGGCTACCAGGGCTTCGCCGACCTGGCCCCCGCGCCGCTCGCCTGCGCGGCCTGCCGCTGCGACCCGCCCGCGTCGGCGTCGTGCGAGCTCCCGCTGGGCTGGTCGGCGCACGCTTCGGCATGTCCCGGCGACGCCCCCGGCAGCGTCGGGACCGCCTTCGCGGCGCCCGAGGGCTGGGACGGCGCGTGCACCGCCGCGAACGCGATCCCCGCGGGCCAGGACTGCGGCGGGAAGCCGTGCGTGCAGTCGCTCTCGGTCGACGCGCCGGCCGTGCGGGTGACCGCCGCGTGCACGCCCAGGGTGGACGAGCCGCCGCCGCCGGCGCGCGAGGATCCGTGGAGGACCCGGGCGCTCGCCTGCCTGCCCGGCGCCTACACGGAGTGCCCGGACGACCGGAGCACCTGCATGCCGTCGCCCGGGGAGGCCGGGGTGCCGCCGCCCGGCGGCTTCCTGACGTGCATCTTCCACGAGGGCGAGGTCACCTGCGGGGAGCCGTACCTCGACCGGCACGTCTTCTACGGCGGCGTCGAGGACACGCGCGGCTGCTCCGCGTGCGGCTGCGGGGCGCCGGAGGGGGCGTCGTGCACGATCATGGCCTCGGTCTACAGCGACGGCGCGTGCGCCGAGCAGGTCGCGTCGACGCTGATCAGCTCCATGGCGCCGTTCTGCGGGGTCACGCCGCCCGGCGTCGGCCTCGGCAGCAAGTCGGCGGAGATCGTCGCCGTGGATCCCGGCGCCTGCGCGCCGAGCGGCGGCGAGCCGATCGGCGAGCTCGCGCCGGCCGCGCCGTCGACGTTCTGCTGCCAGGCGTGAGGCCGCGCGGGCATCGCCGCTGGGCAGGACGACCCGACAGCTCGGATGGCGCTCTCGTCCCGCGGGCGAGGTAGTGTAGAGAGGCTCGACCGGGCGGCGGTCGAGCTTCGGCAGCAGGACGGCGCACCCATGTACATCCGCAAGATCCGGATCGAAAACATTCGCTGCTTCGGAGGAGGCGAGCGCCGCGTCGAGCTCGACCTCGCCCGCCCGGACGGCACTTTCGCCGGCTGGACCGTCGTCGCCGGCCGCAATGGCGCGGGCAAGACCACCTTCCTCAAGGCCATCGCGCTCGCGGCCGCGGGCCCTGCGGCCGCCCGCAGCCTCGTGCCGAGCTTTGCCGGCTGGGTTCGCAAGGGCGCCACGTCCGGGACCATGGGCGTCGAGCTCGGCGGCTTCGACGGCAACGATGGATTCACGGGCGGAGAGACCGGCCCCCGGGAAGCCTTCTGGGCAAACCTCACCCTCGAGGCTCAACCGGACGGGCCCGAGCCCAGCGTCATGGCCTCGGAGGCCGGCAAGCGCCTCACGTACGCCGAGCGGGGTCCCTGGGCCGAGAACCCGAAGGGTTGGTTCCTCGCCGGCTACGGCCCGTACCGGCGCCTGTCCGGGCACACGGCCGACAGCGTACGTCTCATGGCGGGCCCGGGTCGCCTTGCCCGCGTCGTCAGCCTCTTCCGGGAAGACGCCTCGCTCGCCGAGTGTGTCGACTGGCTGCGCAACGAGGTGTACCTGCGCCGTCTCGAGGGCAAGCCCGGCGCGAAGCAGCTCGAAGAGCGTGTCATCGCGCTGCTCAATCACGACGATCTCCTGCCGGGCGGGATGAAGATCCACCACATCGACTCGGACGGGCTCTGGACCGAGCGTGACGGCGTGCTCCTGCCCTTGCACGACCTCAGCGACGGCTACCGGACCGTGATCGCGCTCGTGCTCGATCTGATCAAGCAGATCCACGGCTGCTTCGGCCATTTCGAGGTCCGCGAGGACGGGAAAGAGAAGGGGTCGCTCTTCGTCCCTGCCGCGGGCGTGGTCCTCATCGACGAGATGGACATGCATCTGCATGTGGCGTGGCAGCAGCGGATCGGCTTCTGGCTCAAGAAGCACTTCCGGGGCATCCAGTTCATCGTGACCACACACAGCCCCTTCATCTGTCAGGCCGCTGATCCGAAGGGCCTCATCCGGCTGCCGGCGCCCGGCAGCGGCGAGCGCGCCGAGCACATGCCCGACGAGCTCCTCAAGGTCATCGTGAACGGCGATGCGGATGCCGCGGCGATGACCGCGCTGTTCGGCCTCGAGCACACGCACTCCGCGGAGGCGGAGCAGCTCCGCGAGCGGGTCGCGGAGCTCGAGGCAAAGCTCATCCGGGATAAGGCCACGAAGGAGGAGGAAGAGGAGCTGGCGCGGCTGGCGGCCGAGCTGCCCGAGACCGGCAGCGCGGCGGTGGAGCGGGCGCTGCGCGCGATGAGGGACACGGGATGAGGCGGGTTTCACGTGAGCCGCTGAGCGAGGCGGCGCTGGCGTTGCTCTGCAGGCGGACATGTCAGATCGCGGACGCCGGCCACAGGCACCGGACGATCTCCGAGCGATGGCAGGCACGCAAAAGGGAAGCCGCCCGCCTGTGGGATCAGGAGAGGACCAGGGCGTTCGACGAGATCAATGCCGTCCTCCGGCGCATGGCGCCGAGCACTGACCTGTGTATGTACTGCGAGCACAGCGCCGGGAGCGACATCGACCACTTCTGGCCCAAGGAGAAGTATCCAGCGCGCGCGTATACCTGGGAGAACTATCTCTGGGCCTGCTCCATCTGCAACACCCATTTCAAAGGCACGCAGTTCCCGCGGGACGAGCGTGGCAAGCCGCTCCTCATCAACCCCGCTGAGGAGGATCCGCGCGACCACCTCGAGCTATCGCCGACGACGGGCAAGCTCCTCGGCAAGACACCAAAGGGCGAGAAGACGCGAATCGTCCTGGGTTTCCACAAGCGCGGCTACCTCGACGAGGCGAGACGCGATGCGTTTCGCGCCATCCAGAAGCTCGTGGCCGCTTATGCCGAGGCGTGCCAGGGCGGCGATGCGGAAGAGGCCCGCGCCTGCCAGCGCCTCATCTGCCGCCACCCGCTGGCCAGCACCTTGAGCACCCTCCTCCAGCTCCTCGATAGCCCCCGCGGAGCCTCGCTGATCGACCCCCGCTGCCGCGCCGCCGTCGAAGCCCACCCCGAGATCCGGACCTGGCCGTGACTCCAGACCTTTCCCTGGGTACGTCGAGGCCAGCGTGAGATGCAGGCCCGCGGAGGAGCCCTGCCGCCCTCGGCGCTCAGCCAGGCGCGCCCTGCGGATCCGCCTCGCCCAGCAGGGCGAGCGGATCGACCCACTGCGTGTGCACGGAAGGCAGGTGGATCGGTCGCTCCGAGGTGATCAGGATGGCGGGGCCGGTCGACAGGTAGCTGACCGGTGGGAGGAGCGGCTCGATCTGCGCGGCGCTGCGGGCGTTGGTGAAGATCAAGATCGGGCGATAGGTCACGATGGTAAAGCGGTAGTTGCCGCGCAGCGTGTCTTCGTCCTGGGGCGGCGGAAAGTCCCGAAATGGGCTCACGCGTTCGAGGACGGACAGCATCGCAGCCCTCAACCAGGACGGCTCCCGCCACGTCGCGCCCCGGAGATCCACGTGGACCTCCGGTCCGTAGTGGGGGGCGAGCTCCTGCGCGAGGCGGCGCGCCAGGCTGACGTTGCCGGCGGGGTCGAGGCTCCAGATCAGCACCGGCCCTTGCGCGAGCCGATCGAGAAGGAGCACGAGATCCTCCTCGCGATCGAGCGGGGCGCGGTCGTTCACCGGCTCCGGTGCGGGCATCGCAGGCTTCTGTTCTTGCGGCTCGGACGCCGGCTCCATGCCCCCTCGCGCAGCGCCTGGCACGCCCATCGGCGACCCTCCAGAGCCCTGAACGGCCAGCGGCGGCGGCGCGGCCGGCCGCGGCGAACCGCCCCACCCCGGCGGCGATCCATATCCACCGAAGCCCTGGCGCGGCGCGGATTGTGCAACAGCCGATTCATCAACAGCCGATTCTGCAATAGCACAAGCGGGCAGGCGCGGCACATCCAGTGACATCACCCCTCCCAACGGGCTATAGCCCAGGTTCGGCGCGCGGTCTCGCATGCGGCGCTCGTCGAGCTCGCGGAGCTGCTCGGCCGCCGCGCGGACGCCGCGCGCCACGGCCGCCCAGGCTTCATGGCGATTGCGCCAGCTCGACACCGGCTTGCCCCCCGTGGGGAGCGGGTCGAGCCTGGCGAAGGGAGCGCTTTGCCAGTCGCATTCGTGCACGAGGATCGCGACGACGCGCGCCTCACCGGCGTCGTGCCGCTCGAGCGCGCGCATCATCTCCCCCTCGTAGCAATCGTCCTGCGCCAGGAAGTGGGCGCTGACCAGCAGCAACACCATGCGCGCGGCTTCCAGGCGCGCGGCGATCTCCCGCGACGGCTCCTCCCCGGGCTCGACGTGCGCCCGGTGCCAGGTGCGGATCAGCTTCTGCCGCACCATCAGGCCCAGGTGGACCTCGAGCCGCGTGCGGTGCGACCTGTCGATCGGCGCGTGGGAGATGAAGACGTCCACGGGCTCCGGCGCGGCGACGGAAGCGGCGGAGACGCCGTGAAACATGTTCATGCTGAAATCCGCCGGCGGCGGCGGGGGCGGCGGCGCGGACGGGGGCGGCGGCGGTGCGTACGCGGCCATCGGCGCCGTGGTGGTTCGTGCGGGCAGGCCGCCGCAGTAGAGGCAGCGCCGCTGCCCCTCTCGGTACACCCACCGCATCCACCCGCACTGCGGGCACCGCTCCTCCCCCATGGGCGAATCCTACTCTGGTACACCCACAGCATCCACCCGCACTGCGGGCACCGCTCCTCCCCCATGGGCGAATCCCACTCTCTCCTGCTCGGCCGTGAAGCCGGGCGACGAAGGGCAAGGCCGGCGTGACATGTCACGGCCCGCCGTGACATGCGACCGTGACATGTCACGGTCGCACCGTGACATGTCACGCAGGCGCAGCCAGCGCCGCCGAGGCCCGGCTCCGGGTGCGCGTCGACGCGACGAGGCGCTCTCCCGCGGCCCGCGCGGCCCCTGAGCCTGAGCGCCGCGAGGACCGGGACCTCGGCGCCGCCGCGGAGGCGAGCGCCCGAGGGAGGCGCGGCTGGCGCGCCGGTTGCTTTGTCTTGCGGCGGCGCGAGGTGTGTCTCTGGGCGTTCCTCCAGGACGTACCTCGCCGCGAGCCCATGACCGCGGCAGTATCCCCGATGCGGCCGCCACCAGCGCAGGCCCCCGAGGGGCGACCCTGCGCTGCTCCCATCCCGTGGAGACCTTATCCTATGAACCAGCTCGGCCGTGCGTCGCTCGTCTTCCTGTCTTCCGTGGCCTCGATCGCGCTCGCGGGGTGCTACGTCGAGAGCGCGGCTGATCCCGTGTTCGAGGAGGGAGAGCTCGGCTCCGCGCAGTCAGCCCTGTGCGACATCGGGGACGTCGTTCCGCATGATTTCCTTGCCGTCCACCAATTAGAGAGGGTCTACTCTCAGTCGCCGTCAGGAGCCTATCACGACTCCAACTGCACCGGAGGTTACGTCGTCGATGCGGCACACGACAGGTTCCTCCATACTCTCCAATTCGAGGCGTCCTGGGAGGACAACGGGCTCCTCAATGAGATCAACTGCATTACGGCCCATGTGGACATGGACATTTACGGCTATGATGCCGATCACCATTATTGGAAGGCCACCAGCGATGTGCCCCCCATGAATGGGACATGGAGCGCGACGAACGGCTGCCAGGTCCGTATGCGTCGTATGGTGGAGGACCCGTATCAGTTCCGCATGTTTCGAGTGTCGGCGAAGGCATGGCGCTACGTCTTCGGCGCTTCGACGTTCAAGCCGGTGACCGTCAATTTCCTGGGATGGTAGTAACGAGCGCCGACCACCCGCGCCTCGATGCTCGACCGCCGGAACGGCGTTGCGCGTGCTATCCTCGCCAGGATGCTCGCGGTGGGGGGAGCCTCTTCATGCCGTCGCTGCCCGCGCTAGAGCGATGCATCGGGCGCGACGCGGCCGTGGACGAGCTGGCCGCCGCGATCGCGCGCGAGCCGCCGACATACACGCTCGTCGTCGGCGCGCCGGGCATCGGCAAGAGCACCGCCCTCCTGGCGGCGCTGCATCGACCGGAGGTGGCGGCGCGGTTCGGGGAGCGGCGGTTCCTCGCGCGGCTCGACGCCGCGACGGACGCCGAGTCCGCCGTCGCCGCGCTGGCCGCGGCGCTGGACATCGCGCCGGGGCCGGACCTGCGCGAGCGGGCGCTCCTCCACCTCGCCGAGCGCCCTGCGGCGCTCGCGCTCGACGACATCGACACGGCCTGGAACTCCTTCGACATGGCGGAGGTCGAGCTGCTGTTCACGCAGCTCTCGCGGGTGCCGGGGCTCTCGCTCGTCGCCGCGGTGCGGGGCTTCCTGCGGCCGAGGCACGTCGCCTGGAGCCGAACCGTGGAGATCCATCCGCTCGATCCGGCGCAGGCCGAGGAGATGTTCTGCTCCATCGCGGGCGAGGCGCACCGCGGGAGACCCGAGCTCGCGGAGCTCCTCGCGCAGCTCTCGGGCATCCCGCTGGCCATCGCGCTCCTCTCGCGCTCGGCCCGAGGCGCCGACCTGCCGGCCCTCCTCACGGCGTGGGAGGCGCGCGGGATAGCGCTGCTGGAGCCCGACGGCGAGCCGGCGGACCGGCTCCGGAGCTGGAGGGCTTCCCTGGAGCTGACGATCCAGTCGCCCCTCGGGGCGGAAGGGTACAACCACCGGATGCTCTCGTTGCTGGGCGTGCTCCCGGAGGGGATCACGCGGAGCGATCTCGCGGCGTTCGTGGACGGGCTGGGGAGCAGCGTGGCGAGCGGTGTGGCAGGGGTCCGTCTGGCGACCTTCGCCGGAGATCGCGTGCGGATGCCCGCGCCCGTGCGCGCGTACGTGGCGGCGGCCTACCCGCCGTCGACCGAGGATCTCGAGGAGGCGATGGATCGTTACGGCTGGCTCGCCGACGAGCTGGGCCCTCTGGCCGGACATCCTGGCGGCGCCGACGCGGTGGCGCGGCTCAATGCCGAGGCGTCGAACCTCGACGCGATGATCCAGCGCGGGCTGCAGCGCGCCGACGCGTCGCGGTGGATCGACGCGGCGGTCGCGCTGACCCGCTTCGCCTGCTTCTCGGGGAACGCGCCGCCTTCCCTGTTCGAGCGCGCGCTCACGGCGGCCCGGCGCGCCGGGGACGCGCGGCGCGAGGCCGCCTGTCTCGAGAGCCTGGGCGATATCGCGATGGCGCGCTCGCGGCACGAGGCGGCGACCGCGCGCTTCGAGGATGCGCTGCCGCTCTACCGGAAGCTCGACGAGAGAAAGCACGCGGCCCACTGCATCAGGAGCCTGGGTGCTATCGCGCTGGCGCGCTCGCAGCACGAGGAGGCGACCGCGCGCTTCGAGGAGGCGCTAGGGCTGTACCGGGAGGTGGGGTCCGTGCCCGGCGAGGCCGGCTGCATCCATCACCTCGGTCGGGTCGCGGTTCGGCGCTCGTGGTACGCGGAGGCGAGCGCGCGCTTCGACGAGGCGCTGCGGCTCTACCGGAAGGCGGGGTCCGTGCTCGGCGAGGCCCATTGCATCGAGGGCCTGGGCGATATCGCGTTCCAGCGATCGCGGTACCAGAAGGCGAGCGAGCGCTACGAGGAGGCGCGGCTGCTCTACCGGAAGGTGGGGAACCTGCGCGCCGTGGGCAGGTGCATCGAGGCCCTCGGCGACATCGCGCAGCGCCGCCGCGACGGTAGCGCCGCGCGCGATCGCTACGCGGAGGCGCTCGCGTGCTACCGGCAGATCCCGGACCCGTTCTTGATCGGCAGCGCTCACCGCCGCCTCGCCGCCATTGCGGCCGAGCCCGCCAGCCGGCAGGCGCACCTGGAGGCGGCGGCCGCGTCGTGGCGCGGCATCGGTCGGGTCGACCTCGTCGCCCTCATCGACCGGGAGCTCGCCGGCTCCGGGGAGCCACGGTGAGCCCCTGAAGAGCGGTGCCGGCTCGATCCCGAGCTCGTCCATGTTCACCTCGACGCCGGCGCGCTCGTCGAGCTCGCGACCCAGGGTCTCGACGCCGGCGCGCCCGTCGAGCTCGCTGACATCTGGTCTCGATCTACCGCAATTCCGCGATTGTAACCACGGCGGCGGGCGCACTCATCACGTTTGTCATCGTCGGCGCGGCAGCGGGGTGGCACAAGGGCAGCGGCCAGGTATGTTTGTTTACAATGACACAGAATAACGGGGACGAAGATACTCCGCCGACGATAGCTCGGCTCATGCGGTGGGGCGATGGGTTCTTCGAAGGCATCGCATGCCTTGAAGGGCTCTTGAACTGGATCGGATCCGGCTCCTCTTCTATAGCGGATTTGGCAGTCGACCCTGCGACGCTGAGCAGTCGAGTAGAGGCGTTCGAGAGCGCACTATCAGAACTCAAGGAAGGCGTTGCAAGCGGGGAAATGGAAGGAGGACCTCCCGTAGGCGATGACGACATCGCTCGGGCGCATCGCCTCAAAACCCTGCTGAAGACCTGGACCCCCGGTAGCGATCTACCATCAGAGGTCGCGACGCTTGCTGAACAGCTCATCGCCAACTTCGGCGATGAACAGGAACCAACAAACACTCCCTAGCCGACGGTCATCTCCTGCCACCCACGTATACACAGTACGCACGCCCTGTGTTGCGCATGACGAAGCATCCATCGCCGTTCGATGGATAGTGGTACACGCAGACTTCCCTCGGCTTCTTTATGCAGCCAGTAAGGTTGCCTCTACCTGCGTTGCTCTTGTACGGATGCTTGTACGATGGCCGGCATACGACGCCCGCCTCAGCACACCTGACCATGCATTCCGCGGAACTCTCATTCTTGCAGTGCACCACCCAACGCAAATCCTGCGCATCCACTGCAACCGGCTCCACCTCGGTCGCATCTGCGGGCGGTTCTTCCACGGTGGAGTTGTCCAACGCTTCCGTCTCTGGAGCGACGCTGCAAGCAGCGTAGAACAAGACCACCAGCGGCACTGCGCACACGACGGCAACAGCCGACTTCATGGCCACTTCTCCTCCACCCTCTCCGTCACACCACCGACCATAGCTCCATGTGGCTCACGCTGGCCTTGCGCATGCGAAGAGCAGGCCAGATGCAGGTCGTCGTCGGATTCGTAGGCCCGATTCACAGCAGCCAGGAGCGATGTTGGAGAACGTCAAGGGTCGTTGGACTGGCCCACCCGACCGGTGCGGCCGAAGGGGCAAGGGGGTAGGACGTCGGCCCTGCACGTCCGTTGGGAGCGGAGCGCCCCGTCGCGTGGGTGTTCGTCAACCATCCGGTGGACGAGCGGCGCGAGGCCGCCTGCCTCGTGAGCCCGGGCGAGCTCGCGATGGCGCGCTCGTCGCCCCGCCGCCATCGCGGCCCGGCTCGCCAGCCGGCAGGCGCACCTGGAGGCGGCGGCCGCGCCGTGACGCGGCATCGGTCGGGTCGCCCCCGTCGCCCTCACCGACCGGGAGCTCGCCGGAGCCGGGAAACCACGGTGAACCCTGAAGAGCGCCGGGCCTGCCACGGCGTCGCTCCCGGGCGCTCCCCGACAGCAGCCCGCCCTCTGCGCAGCCCGTCCGCCGCCGGCGAGCGCGCCCGCTCTCTCTCGAGCGCCCCGCTTTCTCTTGAAAGGCTGTCCCCCGCCGCACATACCCCAGCGTCGCTCCCCGCTCTACGTTCCACGTGTAGTAAAGGCACGCAACGTTTCATGACCGAAGCCCGCTCCAGATCTCAGCTCGTGGTCGTCGGCTGCTCGGCCGGGGGCATCGAGGCCCTCTGCACGCTCCTCTCAACCTTGCGGTCCCCGTTCCCGGCCCCGATCGTGATCGCCCAGCACCTCGACCCCAGGCGGCAGAGCCACCTCGGCGACGTCCTGCGCCGCCGCAGCGAGCTGCCCGTCCGGACCGTCGCCTCCGCCTCCCCGCTCGAGGACGGCGTCGTCTACGTCGTGCCCCCGGGCCGCGACGTGGAGATCACCGACCATGAGCTCCGGCTCCAGACGGAGAGCAGCCCGCGACCCAAGCCGTCGGTCGACACGCTCTTCCGCACCGCGGCCGAGGCCTTCGGCGAGAACCTCGTCGCCATCGTCCTGACCGGGAACGGCTCCGACGGCACCGTCGGCGCCCGCCACGTCAAGAAATGCGGCGGCACCGTCATCATCGAGAACCCCGACACCGCCAAGTTCCGGGGCATGCCCGAGTCGCTGGCCCCGACCACGGTGGACATCGTGGCCGACATCGATCGCATCGGAGGCATCCTCGGCGAGCTCCTCACGGGGGCGTACGTCGAGCCGCCGCCGGACGAGGACAGGCGGCTCCAGTCGCTCCTCGACCTCGTGCGCGAGCGGAGCGGGATCGACTTCAAGAGATACAAGCAGGCGACCATCCTGCGCAGGCTCCGGCGCAGGATGGCGGCCACGGACACCGAGACCATCGACGAGTACATGCGCTACTTCGCCGAGCACCCCGAGGAGCACCAGCGGCTGGTCAACAGCTTCCTCATCAAGGTCACCGAGTTCATGCGCGATCCGGAGCTCTTCGCGCACCTCCGGGACGTGGTCCTGCCCGCGCTCGTCGCGCACGCCCGCAACGACAACAAATCGCTGCGGATCTGGTCGGCCGGGTGCGCCACGGGAGAGGAGGCGTACTCGCTCGCCATCCTGGTCAGCGAGCTGCTCGGCCCCGAGCTCGACAGCTTCAACGTCCGCATCTTCTCGACCGACCTCGACAGCGAGGCGGTCGCCTTCGCCCGGCGCGGGATTTACGGGGCGAGCGCCGTCGAGGAGCTGCCGCACGAGCTCGTCGAGCGCTACTTCGTCTCGATCGACGGCCAGTATCAGGTGAAGAAGCGCATCCGCAACCTCACCGTCTTCGGCGAGCACGACCTCGGCCAGCGCGCCCCGTTCCCGCACCTCGATCTCGTGCTGTGCCGCAACGTGCTCATCTACTTCACGAGCGACCTCCAGCGCCGCACCCTCCACCTCTTCGCCTTCTCGCTGCGGGAGGGCGGCTACCTCGTGCTCGGCAAGGCCGAGACCACGAGCCCGCTGAGCGAGTACTACGTGACCAGCGACATCCACCACAAGGTCTACGTGCGCCGCGGCGAGCGCATCCTCGTGCCCCCCTCGGCCATCGCCGCCCCGGCGCCGCCGCCCCGGCGCGCGCCCCGCGGCAAGTCCTCCCTCGTGCCCCTGCGCGGCGTCACGAAGGACCTCCCGCGCGCCCGCATGTCGATCGACGTGCTGCTCTCGAGCTTCCGCGTCGGGATCGTCCTCGTCGACAGCCGCTACGACATCCTGGAGATCAACTTCACGGCGCGGCGCCTGCTCGGCATCCACGGCACGGCGCTCGGTCAGGACCTCGTTCACCTCGCGCAGTCGGTCCCCCACCGGCCGCTGCTCGAGGCGATCGACGCCGCCTTCCGGGGCGAATCGTCGGACCCGATCGAGGTCGCCGTCGAGCCGACGCCCTCGGGCGAGCCGTCGTACATCCAGATCACCTGCCACGGGCCTCGCGGGGAAGAGCCGGGCAAGGTCGAGGCGGCGCTGATCGTGGTCGAGGACGTCACCGAGGTCGTGCGGCGCCGGAAGGTGAGCCAGGAGATCCTCGGCCGGGAGGCGCAGCTCCGCGCCGAGCTCGCGGCCGCGAAGACCGAGCGCGAGCGCGTCGACGAGCGCTTCGCCGCCGAGCGCGAGCAGCTGCGCCGGGAGAACGAGGCGCTCGGCGCCGCGCTCTCGCAGCTCGAGTCCACCCGCGGGCACGACCAGTCGGCGATCCAGCGGCTGACCGAGCAGAACCGGCGGCTGCTCCGGGCCAACGAGGAGCTCACGTCGGCGCACGAGCAGCTCCGCGCCGTGAACGAGGAGCTGATGGTCTCCACCGAGGAGGCGCAAGCCGCCATGGAGGAGGTCGAGACGCTGAACGAGGAGTTCCAGGCGACGAACGAGGAGCTCGAGACCGTCAACGAGGAGCTGCAGGCGACGATCGAGGAGCTCAACACGACGAACGCCGATCTGGAGGCGCGGAGCCGCGAAATCCAGGAGCTCGCCGCGCCGGTCGAGGCGGAGCGGGCGCGGCTCTCGGCGATCCTGCGCAGCCTGGGCGACGCGCTCCTCGTGGTCGACGGCGCGGGGCGGCCGGTGCTGATGAACGACGCCTACCAGGCGATGTTCGGCGGGAGCCGGGTCACGGCGCACGACGAGAAGGGCCGGCCGCTGCTGTACCAGGACACGCCGGAGCAGCGGGCCGCGCGCGGCGAGAGCTTCCAGATGGAGTTCACGATGCCCGCCCCTGGCGGCTCGACCCGGCACTTCGAGGCCACCGGCCACCCCATCGGCGGAAGCGGCCCGACCGGCAAGGACGCGGCCGAGCGGGGCGTGATCGTCATCCGCGACATCACGGAGCGGAGCATGCGCAAGCTGCAAGAGCGCTTCATGGCGATGGCGAGCCACGAGCTGCGCACGCCGCTCGTTCCGCTGCGCGGCTACCTCGACATGCTGAGCACGCTGCTGCCGGCGGACGGCGATCCGCGCGTCGCCCGCTTCGCGTCGCTCGCCCGCGCCCAGAGCGAGCGGCTCGAGCAGCTGGTCGACGACCTCGTGAGCGCGACCCGCATCCAGACCGGCAAGTTCGAGCTCAAGCTCTCGGCGGTGGAGCTCGCCTCGCTGGTCTCGCAGGTCGCCGAGAGCGCCCAGACGCTCGGGCCGACCCCGAAGATCCACCTCGATCTCCCCGCCGCGGCGGAGCCGATCGTGGTGAACGGCGACGCCGCGCGGCTGGAGCAGGTCCTCATGAACCTGATCAGCAACGCCTTCCGGCACGCCGACGGCTCACCCAAGATCGATGTGCGCCTGCGGCACGCGGGCGGCACTGCCGAGCTCGACGTGGAGGACTACGGCCCTGGCATCCCCGCGGCCGACGTGCCGCACGTGTTCTCGAGCTTCTACCAGGTGGATCGGCCCAAGAACACCTCGTCCGGCGGCATGGGGCTCGGGCTCTTCATTTGCAAGGAGATCGTCAGGGCACATGGAGGGCAGATCTTCGTACGCAGCGCGGAGGGTAAGGGAGCGACCTTCACCATCAGGCTACCCCTGATCCCGAATCGAGGTGCGCACGATTGATGCACTGGGTTCACGCTGCTTTCCTGCGGACGGCGGAGAAGGGATGATGGCGAAGCGGGCGAAGATCCTCGTGATCGAGGATGATCGCGACTCGAGCGAGATGCTCCTGGAGATGCTGGGGATGGCCGACTACGAGGTGGAGTCGGTCCACTCGGCGGACCAGGCGGTCGCCGCGCTGACGGAGCGGCGTTACGGGGCCGCCCTGCTGGACCTGACCGTGAGGGGGGCGACGACGGCCGAGCTCGTCGCGCGGCTCCTGGAAGTACCGGAGCGGCCGCCCATCGTGATCTTCTCGGCGCGCATGCCGGAGGATCTCCGGATGGCGGCGGAGCAGCTCTCGGCGGCGGCGGTGCTCCAGAAGCCGGCCAGCATGGCCACGCTGCTGAGCACGATGGATCGCGTGGTTCGCCCGGCGGCGTGAGCGGTTGCTCCGACGGGGCGCGTCAATGCCAACCGCATTTCCTTGAGGAGGCCCGCTGTGCCAGGACACGACATCATCACGCTCGGGGCGTCGGCGGGCGGTGTGGAGGTGCTGATCGCGCTCATCGGGGGCCTGCCTTCGAACCTGCCGGCGTCGGTGTTCGTGGTCCTGCACCTGCCGTCGACGGCCCGGAGCATGCTTCCGCAGATCCTCGAGCGGACGACCCGGATGCCGGTGGCGACCGCGGTCGACGGCGAGCCGATCGAGCGCGGGCGCATCTACATCGCGCCGGTGGACAACCACCTGCTGCTCGGCGAGGGCGTCGTGCGGGTGGTGTACAGCGCGAAGGAGAACGGCCACAGGCCAGCGGTGGATCCGCTGTTCCGGAGCGCGGCCGCGGCGTACGGCCCGCGCGTGGTCGGCGTGGTGCTGTCGGGCACGCGCGACTGCGGCACCGCTGGGCTCCTGGAGATCAAGCGTGCCGGCGGCGTCGCGGTGGTGCAGGATCCGAAGGACGCGCTGTTTCCGGAGATGCCGCAGAGCGCGCTCGACAACGTGCCGGTGGATCACTGCGAGCCCCTGGCGCGCCTGCCGCCGCTGCTCGTCGATCTGGTGCACCAGGGGACAGGAAAGGCGCCCGAGGAGGCGAAGACGTCCTACGGGCTCGTGGGGGAGAACGTGGAGGCACTCGAGAGCGAGTTCACGTGTCCGGAGTGCGGAGGCAACCTGATCCGGAATGGTGATGGCGCGATGCTCAGCTTCCGGTGCAAGGTCGGCCATCGATACTCGCCGGAGGGGCTGGAGGACGAGCAGGCGGAGGCGCTCGAGGCGGCGCTGTGGGTCGCGCTCCGCACGATCGAGGACACCGTGTCGCTGGCGCGCCGGATGGCGAAGCGCGCGGAGGAGCGGAATCAGCTGCACGTGATGGCCCACTTCGAGGAGAAGGTCCGGGCGGCGGAGGCGCGGGGCGCGCTGGTCCGCCGGGCGCTGATGGGCAAGGAGGCGGGGAACGGGTCGTCGCTGCGCCCGCGGACGAGGCGCTCGTAGGGGCCGGAGGGCCGGGGCGGGCGGGCGAGACGGGCGCTAGCGCGGCTCGCCGCCGGGCAGCTTGCCGAAGCGCTGCTCGAGCTCGGCCAGCCGCGCCGCGAGCAGCTTCGCCTCGTCCTGCGCCGCGCGCGCCCGCTCCTCGGCCGCGCGCGCCTGCTCCTCGGCCGCGCGCGCCTGCTCCTCACCCGTGGGCAGCACACGCCCCTCGGCGTCGAGCCAGCGCAGCCAGTCGACGTCGAGGTTGCGATAGGTGCCGCGGCGGACGCCGAGCCCGAGGTGCAGCCGCGGGCTCGCCACGTCGCCGTTCCCGCCGGGCGCGACGGGCACGTAGGACATCGTGGCGTTATCGAGCGCATACGCCTCGAGGACGCCCGTCGGCAGGCTCGCCGCGGGGAGCGGTTTGCGCGAAAAAAGTTCGTGCGAGCGCGTAATGGGCAGCATGGTTAGGTGAAGGCCATGCATTTCACCGAGGTGATGCGCGAGCTCGAGCGGCTCGGCACCGAGCAGAACCGGAAGGTCTACCTGCGCCACGGCGCGACCGAGCCGCTCTTCGGCGTGAGCTTCGCCCACATGAACGCGCTGGAGAAGCGGATCAAGCGCGACCACGAGCTCGCCGAGGCGCTCTGGGCGACCGGCAACGCCGACGCGCGGACGCTGGCGGCGGCGATCGCCGATCCGGGGCGCTTCACCCGGGACCAGCTCGAGGCGTGGCTCGACGGCCTGCGCTCGCCGCTCCTCATCGACCTGGTGGTGAAGCGCATCGCCGCGAAGACGCCGTTCGCCCGCGAGGCGATGGCGCGCTGGACCGCCTCGGACGACGAGTGGGTCGGCCGCGCCGGCTGGAAGCTGCTCGGCGCGCTCGCGGAGGAGGACCCGTCGCTGCCCGACAGCCTGTTCGAGGAGCGGCTGGAGGCGATCGAGGCGTCGATCCACCGGGCCAGGAACCGCGCCCGCGAGGCGATGAACGGCGCGGTGATCAGCATCGGCGGCCGGAACGAGCCGCTGCGGGGAAAGGCGCTCACGGCGGCGCGGCGCATCGGCAGGGTCGAGGTCGACCACGGCGAGACGAGCTGCAAGACGCCCGACGCGGGCGCCCACATCCTGAAGCAGTGGGCCGGCCGGAAGCCGGCCGCCGCGCCGGCGGCGAAGGCGGTCGGGGCCAGGGGCGAAAAGCCGACCAGGGCCGCCGCTGCCAAGCCGGCCGGCGCTGCAAAGCCGGCCAGGGCCGCCGTTGCCAAGCCGGCCAGGGCCGCCGCTGCCAAGCCGGCCAGGGCCGCCGCGCCGGCCAGGGCCACCAAGGCGCGCCGCGGCGGCGAGGAGGCGGCCTCGTCGGCGGAGAAGCCGAAGAGCGACGCCTCGCCCCGCCCCGCCCCGCGCCGGGGTTGACCGGGGCGCGCGCCGCCCGGCGCCGGATTACGTCGGATGCGCCGCCGCGATGGCCTCGTCCCGCGCCCCGAGCAGCTCCTTGCGCGTGAGCCGCTCGACGACCTCGCGCGTGAGGGCCAGGTGGTCCTCCTCCTCGTGCAGGCGGCACCGGAACGCCTCCCTCGCCTCGGCGTCGTCCGCCTCGTCGGCGAGCTCGAGCAACAGCTGCCAGCCGGCGTTGTCGACGAGCTCCGCGGTGAGCAGCGCGTGGAAGAGGTGGGCCGGGTTCTGGTCGCCGTCGAGCACCACCTGCTCGAGCCCCCGCGACTCGATCTCGATCAGCCGCGACATCTCGGTCTCGGCGTGCGCGTCCCCGCCGAGCGCGCGGATCTGCTCCTCGAGCCACTCCTCGTGCTCCTTCTCCTGATTCCGGTGCTCCCGGAGCCGATCGAGCAGGTTCAGCAGGCTGGGATCGGCCGTGCGGCCGACCTTCTGGATGGTGGAGTCGTACAGCTTCACGCTCGCGCGCTCGAACGTGAGCCGCTCGTTGAGCAGGTCGATGGCCTTGTCCTTGTTCACCTGTGCAAGCTTCTGCATGGATGCCTCCGGCCGGGGCAGATGCGATTCGCAGGCCGCCGAGCGGCAACGCGCGCCCGGCCGGTGCGCGCGGCGGCGCGGCGGCGAGCGGCGGCGCACGGGGGCAGGCGCGCGCCTGCCCGCGCGCGAGGCGAGGGCGCGCCGATCAGAGGTGCTCGGTCAGGTACTCGACGATGGTGCGGTTCGCGAAATGGCTCGCGACCGGCGACCGGTAGCCGTGCCGCTCGCCCGGGAACACGACCATGTCGAACCGCCTGTCCGCGGCCATGAGCGCCTCGATCATCTTGGCCGTGTGCGCGAAGTGCACGTTTTCATCCATGAGCCCGTGCATCAGCAGCAGCTTGCCGCGCAGGTTCCCCGCGTGCTTCGAGAGGTCGGTCGCCTCGTACCGGGCGGCCGCCTGGTCGAGGAGCCCCATGTACCGCTCGGTATAGCCGGTGTCGTAGAGCCGATCGTCGGTCGCCGGCGAGCCCGCGACGCCGACGTGGAAGCGGTCCGGCGCCTTGAGGAGCGCCTCCAGCGCCATCCTCCCGCCATAGCTGTGGCCGTAGATGCCCACGCGACCCGCGTCGACGTACGGCAGCGTCTTCAGGAACTCGAGGCCCGCGATCTGATCGGCGAGCTCGACCTCGCCGAGGCGCCCGTGGATGGGCGCCTCGAACGCGCGCCCGCGGTTGGCCGAGCCGCGGTTGTCGAGCTGGAAGACCACCACCCCGCGGTCGGCGAGGTGGTTCCAGAAGAGGAGCGGCGACCAGGAGTTGAACACCGTCTGGACGCCGGGCCCGCCGTACACGCTCACCACGACCGGGTAGCGGCGGCCGGGCTCGATCGCCCGCGGCGCGAGCAGCGCGCCGTAGAGCGTGTCGCCGCTCTCGGCGCGCACCTGGACGATCTCGGGGGCGCGCAGGCCGAGGTCCGCGAGCTCGGGGTCGATCGGCGCCGGCATCGCGCCGAGCTCGGCGTTGCCCTCGCCCCGCACCGCGGCCTTCCACGGGCGACCCAGGGCCGAGTGGACGTCCACGTACCCCGGCCCCTTCGGCTCCACGGTGACGAAGTGCACCCCCGGCTCCGCCGTGACCCGCTTCACCTCGCCGCCCGCGAGCGGCACCGTGTAGAGGTGCCGCTCGGTCGGGCCGTCCTTCGTGGCCACGAAGCGCGCCTCGCCGCGCTCCTCGTCCGGCGCGGCGAGCGCGGTGATGTCCCAGTCGCCCGCGGTGAGCTTCGCGAGCTCCGCGCCCGAGTCCGCGTCGCGCAGCGCGAGGTGACGGTGGCCGCCCGCGGCGGTCACCCAGAGGAACCTCGGCGAGCGCTCGAGGGGGCGCATCTCGCCGAAGTCCGCCCAGCTCGGCGAGGTCTCGACGACGACCTCGGCGGCCTCGCCCGAGCGCGGGTTCGCGCGGAGGAGCGCGAGGCGCTTCTGGTCGCGCGAGAGCGCCTGGAACCAGAGCGCCTTGCCGCCGTCGGCCCACGCGAACCGGCCGAGATAGCGCTCCTCCTGGCCGCCCTTCCACGCGAGCCAGGTCGTCTTCTTGGTGGCGAGGTCGAGCACGCCCGCCCGGACGCGGGGGTTCTTCCCGCCGACGCGCGGATAACGCACCATCTGGAGATCTTCCTTGCCGTCGCGGACGCCGAAGACGGGCACCCGCTCGACGTCGCGCTCGTCGACCTCGAGGTAGGCCACCCGGTCGCAGCCGGGGGAGATCCAGAAGCCGCTCGGCTCGTCGAACTCCTCCTGGCCGTTGAAGTCGGTGAGGCCGCGCGAGACGCCCTCGGGCGCGCCGCGGGTGAGCGCGGTCTCGCGGCGCGAGGCGACGTCGATCATGAAGAGCTCGCGCCCGCGGACGAACACGACGCGCTCGCCGCCGTCGCACACCTTGGGATCGATCTCCGGCTCGGGCGTGCTGGTGAGCCGCGCGATCGCGCCCGCCGGGTCGCGCAGGAAGAGGTCGCCGCCGAAGGGGATGAGCATCACCTCTGCGCGCTTGGCCCATGAATACGCGGTGATCCCCCGCGAGAACATGCGCTGTCGCTCGCGGCGGAGCTCCTCCTCGCGGGAGAGCGGCTTCGACTCCTTCAGCAGGTCGCCCGACGCGACGAGCTGCCGTGTCTCGCGCGACGCGGTGTCGAAGGCGAAGAGCGCCTGCTCCGGCCCGTCCGGCCGCCGCTGGAGGTAGGTGACCAGCTTGCCGCCGGGCGCGTACTGGACCGCCCTCGGCAACCGCGCGCCGAGCGGCGGCTGCCGGCCGAGGTGCGCATACGTGACCCGGCTCGCCTCCGGCCCGGCGATGGCCGTCTTGCCCCCCGCGTCACCCACCTTCGGCGCCGCGCCGCCGCCCGGCGAGGCCGCGGCCGGCGCGCCCGCCCTCACCGGCGGCGAGCCGGCCGGCGGGGCGCACCCGGCGGCCGACGAGAGGGCCAGCGACGCGAGCGACAACCACGTTGCGGGGAGCGATGTTGCGGTGAGCGGCCTTCGCATGGCCGCGATCTCGCCCGTCGCCGCGACGAAGTCAAACCGCGCTGCGCCCCGCGGGCGCGGGGCCTCACCGCCCGAGGTAGAGCTCCAGGCTCTTCTCGAGGTGCGGCAGGCCGAGCGACTTGGCGATGAATCCATCGGCCCCGCACGCGTCGGCCGTCTGCGCGAGCGCGTCCACCGCCAGCGCAGAATAAAGGACGATCCTGGTCCTCGCGATCTCCGGGTCCCGGCGGATGAGGGTGACCAGGGTCGGGCCGTCGAGCCCGGGCATCCTCACGTCGAGGAGCACGAGCGACGGCCGGTGCTTCGCGATCCGGTTCATCACGCCGAAGGCCTGCGGCACCTGGATGACATCGACCCCCTTGCGCCGCAGGACGCGCTCGACCACCGAGGCCACCGCGATGTCGTCGTCGACGACCATCGCGCTCTGCGCGGCGGCGCGCTCTCGCGCCGAGCCGCCCTCACTCCCATGCACGTCTGACATGTAGTCTTCCGTCCTGTCGCCTTCACGCAGTGTAGCCGCGCCCGCGGCGCAGTCTCGTCGGAATGGGCTGCTCTCACGCGAAACCGGATTTCCCCGATACGCACACATTCGACATGGGATGGAACAGACGTGAACCGCTCACCGCCTCTGCGGGCGCGGCTCAGGCGCCCCGCTCGGACTCGAGGGCTTCGCGCGCGCGCGCCCACTCGGCCTCGAGCGCGTCGAGGCGCTCGCGCGCCTGCCCCGCGAGGTCCTCGCGCGCGGCGCGCTCGAGCGCGGCGCAGCGCTCCGACGCGGCGAGCGCGCCGAACATGGCGCTGCTCCCCTTGAGCTGGTGGGCGGCGGCGGCCAGCGCGCCCGCGTCCCCGCGCGCCAGCGCGGCGCGCATGTCGCCGAGGAGCTCGGCCGCGCTCGCGAGCTGCACGTCGATGAGCCCGGCGAGCTCGCCGGGCCCGTCGATGATGCCCCGCAGCGTCGCCAGCGTCTCGCGGTCGAGGGGCGGCGCCGGCGCCGGGGCGGCCTCGATCGCGGCCGGCCCCTCCGCCCTCGCCGCCTCCGCCGCGCGGCGGAGCACCGCCACGAGGGGGTCGATCTGGATCGGCTTCGCGAGGAAGTCGTCCATGCCCGCCGCCCGGCAGCGCTCGCGATCGTCGGTCATCACGTTGGCCGTGAGCGCGACCACGCGCGGCCGACCGCGGGCGCCCCCGCGCAGGGCGCGGAGCCTCCGGGTCGCCTCGAGCCCGTCGAGCTCCGGCATCTGCACGTCCATCAGGAGGACGTCGTAGGGCCGCCGCTCCAGCGCCTCGAGCGCCTCGAGGCCGTTCGCCACGATGTCGGCCCGGTAGCCGAGCCGCTCGAGCAGGAGGCCGATGACCTTCTGGTTCACGGCGTTGTCCTCCGCGACGAGGATCGCGAGCGGCGCCTCCCGCCCGAGCGAGGCGTCGAGCCCGGACGCCCTCGCCGCCGGCGGCGGCGGATCCGGGGCGCGCCGGGCGGCGATGGCCACGTGGAACGTCGAGCCGACGCCGGGCGCGCTCTCGGCCCACACCCGGCCGCCCATGAGCTCGGCGAGCCGCTTCGTGATCGCGAGGCCGAGGCCGGTGCCGCCGTGGCTGCGCGCGACCGACGCGTCGGCCTGGCTGAACGCGCGGAACAGCCGATCCATGCGATCGGCCGGGATGCCGACGCCCGTGTCGCGCACCTTGATGTGGATCGCGCACGGCGGGTCCACGGCCGCGCCGCCCGGCTCCGCCGGCGCGGCGGGCGCGATCGCCTCGTCCGCGCCCAGCAGGGACACCTCGACCGTCACCTCGCCCCGCTGCGTGAACTTCACCGCGTTCCCCGCGAGGTTCACGAGGATCTGCCGGAGGCGCGTGGCGTCGCCGTAGACGGCGGCGGGCACGTCCGGCGCGATGCGGATCCCGAGCGCGATCCCCTTGCTCGCGGCCTTCGGCGCGAGCAGGTCGAGCGCGCCCTCGACGCACGCGCGCAGCGCGATCGGCCGGCTCTCGAGCTCGAGCAGGCCCGCCTCGATCTTCGAGAGGTCGAGGACGTCGTCCACGATGGCGAGGAGCGCCTCCCCGCTCGTCCGGAGCGTCTCGACGAGGTCGCGCTGGTCGGCGGTGAGCGGCGTGTCGAGGAGCAGCCCGGTCATCCCGAGCACGCCGTTCATGGGCGTCCTGAGCTCGTGGCTCATGGTCGCGAGGAAGCGCGACTTCGACGCGTTCGCCGCGTCGGCGGCCTCGCGGGCCGCCGCGAGGGCGGCGTTGTTCTCGCGGAGCTCCTCCTGCGCGAAGTGCTCGGCGGTCACGTCCATGAAGATCCACAGGCGCCCCCGCTCGCCGAGCACGCTCGTCGGCGTCGTGGCCACGCTGAGCGCCCGGCGGGGCGGCCCGGAGAAGATCCAGCGCCAGTCCCGGAGCTCGGCGCCGGACCGCGAGAAGGCGGCGACCGCGTCCCGCTGGATCTCGGCGCGGTTGTCGGCCCGCGCGCGCAGGTTCGCCATCGCGCGCGCGACGTCGGGGAGGCGCACGACCCCGCCCTCCACGCCGAGCAGCGCGGCGGCCGCGCTGTTCACCCACGCCTCCGAGCCCCACTCGTCGAGGAAGACGATCCCGTGCGGGAGCGTCTGCACGATCGCCTCGAAGCGCGCGCGCAGCGCGTCGGCGCGCAGCGCCTGCCCGCGCAGGTGGACGAGCGCGTGCAGGAGGCCCGGCAGCGCCTCGAGCAGCGCCCGCTCCTCGTCGGCGAACGGCGCGGCGGCGCGGCGGACGAGCACCAGCGCCCCGTCGATCCCGCCGACGCGCGACCACGGCAGGACCGCGGTCGCGCCGCGCAGCGGCTTCGGGATCGCGAAGAGCGCGCTCGTGTCCCGGTAGACGCCGCGGCCGAGCTCGATCGCGCCCCCGAAGAGCGCCGGGGTCGTGACGCTGTCCGGCAGCACGCCGCGCGGGTCGCTCGCGAGCACCTCCGCGGTGACCTCGTCGACCCGCCGCAGCGCGAGCGCCGCGTCCGCGCCGGCCGCGTCGCGCACGACCGGGATCACGCGCCGGAGCGCCGCGTCCGCGTCCCCCTCGGCCGAGGCCTGCGAGAGCGCCGCGAGCACGCGCTTGAGCGGGGGGCCGAGGTCCACCGCCGCCGGCTCAGCTCAGGAACCGGCGCAGCGCCTCGTTGACGGCGGCGGGCGCGCTCAGGTGCGGGAGGTGCCCGTACGCGTCGATGACGGCGAGCCGCGCGCCGGGGATGCGGCCGGCGAGGTACCGGCCGACGGCGACCGTCCTGTCCCCCTCCCCCACCACGCGGACGTTGTTGCGCCGGAACGCCTCGGAAACGCTCATCGCCTCACCCCTTCGCGACGAGCGTATCCGCGGCGCCCCGCCGCGTCTCCCGCCCTGGCCAGGCTCAGCTCGCGATTCGCCGCAGCACGATGACCGGCCGGCCGGCCTCACGCGAGCGCTCGAGATCCACCTTACAGTCGAGCATCCAGTCGTTGTCGTCGTCCGGGTCGGCGATGATCTGCTCCACCACCCACGAGCCGCCGTCCTCGGCCGGGTGGATGATCGTGTTGCTCGGGCTCCGGGCGACCGGATCGGTGCGGATCGCGGCGTGCTCCGCGTAGAAGCCGCGGAGCGCCTCCTCCAGCCGCTCCGCCGTCCAGGGGGCTTCCTCGCCCTCCACCATCTCGGCGGCCACCTCGTAGTCGCGACGGGCGAGCGCGCGCAGGAAGAAGAACAGCTCGTTCCTGACGAGCACCGTGAAGTCCTTCGCGTTGCGGGTGACGTCGAACGCGGACGGCTCCACGGCGCCGCCGGGGGAGGCCGCGCGCGGCTGGTACGACGGGTCGCGCAGCCGCTCCCACTCGTCGAGGAGGCTCGAGTCCACGCCGCGGATGAGCGCCCGGAAATAGGCGATCATGTCGCTCGTGTCGGCGTCCTTCGCGTAGTCGGGGACGGTCTGGACGAGCGCCTTGTACACCTCGGAGACGTACCTGAGCAGGAGCCCCTCCGCCCGCTCCAGGTTGTACTCCCGGATGTACTCGCCGAACGACAGGTATTGCTCGTACATCTCGCGCGCGACGCCCTTCGGCCGGATGTTCTCCTGCCCGACCCAGGGGTGCCGCCGCGCGTAGTCGTTGAACGTGCCGTAGATGAACTCCGCGTTCGGCTTCGGATAATCGAGCTTCTCGAGCTCCTCCATCCGCTGCTCGTACTCCACGCCGGCCGCCTTGAGCTCCGCGAGCTTCTCGGTCTTCAGCCGATCGAGCTGCTTCTGCAGGATGAGATCGGGGTTTTCGAGGATCGACTCGACGAGCGTCAAGAGATCGAGCGGATAGGTGCCGGTGTCGGGATCCAGCTTTCCCACCGTCTCGAGCACGTAGAGCGAGAGCGCGTGGTTCAGCGAGAAATCCTCCTGGAGATCCGCGTTGATGCGGATGCGCTTGCCCGGCCCGTCGTCCTTGGGGACGAACTCGATGATGCGCGCCTCCACGAGGGAGCGGAACAGGAGCATCGCCGTCCTGCCGTGCTGGCGCCGGACCGCGGGCCGGTCGTGGGTGCTGCGGACGAGCCGCTTCATCGCCTGACACCCGCCCTCCTCGCGGCCGAGCACGTTGACCAGCATGCCGTGCGTGACCTGGAACCGCGACACGAGCGGCTCGGGCGGCGACTGGATCAGCCGCTCGAACGTCTGCCGGTCCCAGTGCACATAGCCCTTCTCCGGCGGCTTCTTCTTCACGATCTTCCGCCGCTTGGCCGGGTCGTTCCCCGCCTTGGCCTCGAGCCGCATGTTCTCGATGACGTGCTCCGGGGCCTGCGCCACGACGCTGCCCTGCGTGTCGAACCCCTTGCGGCCGGCGCGGCCGCTGATCTGCTGGAAGTCGCGGACGCTCAGGATGGCCGTCTTCTCGCCGTCGAACTTGCAGAGCTTCGTGAACAGCACCGTGCGGATCGGGATGTTGACGCCGACGCCGAGCGTGTCCGTGCCCGAGATGATCTTGAGGTGCCCCTGCTGGGCCAGCTTCTCGACGAGGAGCCGGTACTTCGGCAGGAGCCCCGCGTGGTGCAGCCCGATGCCGTGCTTGACGAAGCGCTGCACCTCCCGGCCGTAAGGGCTCGAGAACTTCACCCCGGCGAGGGCGGCGGTGATCGCCCGCTTCTCCTCCTTGGTGCAGTAGTCCTGGCTCATGAGGTTCTGCGCCTCCTCGGCGCAGGCCCGCTGGGTGAAGCTCACGATGTAGATCGGCGCCTTGCCGTTCTTGACGAGGGTCGCCACCGTCTCGTGCAGCGGCGTCTCGCGGTACTCGAAGTCGAGCGGCACCGGGCGCACGGTCGACTTGATCACGGCGGTCTGCTCGCCGGTGAGGCGCGCGATCTCCTCCTGGAAGAACTCGGTGCCTCCCATCGTGGCGCTCATGAGCAGGAACCTCGCCTGCGGCAGCGTGAGCAGCGGGATCTGCCAGGCCGCCCCGCGGTCGCGATCCGAGTAGTAGTGGAACTCGTCCATGATCACGTAGTCGCAGAGCGCCTTCTCGCCCTCGCGGAGCGCGATGTTCGCGAGGATCTCGGCCGTGCAGCAGATGATGGGCGCGTCGCGGTTCACCGACGCGTCGCCGGTCAACATTCCCACGTTCTCGGGGCCGAAATCGTTGCAGAGCGCGAAGAATTTCTCGCTGACGAGCGCCTTGATCGGGCACGTGTAGTAGGACTTCATCCCCTCGGCCATCGCCTTGAAGTGCATCGCGGCCGCGACGAGCGACTTGCCCGAGCCGGTCGGGGTGTTGAGGATGACGTTCTTGCCGCCGAAGATCTCGAGGATGGCCTCCTCCTGCGCCGGGTAGAGCTCGAGTCCGCGCTCGGCGACGTAGTCGAGGAAGCCGTTCAGGAGGTCGTCGGCCGTGAAGTCGTGGGGGGACGGCGGGAGGCGGGCGAGGAGCGGAGCGGCGGCTTGGTCCATGGCGGCTGGGACGCCCGTCGAGGGGGCGCACCATGCAGAAGCCTGGTTCCACGGAAAATGCAAGCAAACTCCTCCGTGTCCCGGTCGGATCGCCGGGCCTCGCGCGAGGCCCGGACGGAAAGGGCTCCGAGGACAGGCGGGGTGAGCCGATGACGTGCGCTCGATCCGGCCTGCCATGCTGCCGTAACACGCCGTGTTCGTGATAGCGTGGCCGGACAAGCGGGGGGACGCCGCACGCGCACGTCCGGGGGGCACGTGGGGCGGGCCGGTGGCCTGGAGAGCGGACGGACAGCGATGGGGGAGACCGCCGGACAGCCAGCCTGGTCGATGTGCTCATCCGGCAGGGGGTGCGCGCAGATCGAGGCGCCGGCCGGGCGGCTCCTGCGCGTCAGCGGCTCGCTCTGCCGGCTGCTGGGCTACGCGGAGCGGGAGCTGCTCGGGAAGAGGCTGTTCGACCTGGCGCTGCCGGAGGACCGGACGAGCTCGCTGGCCGCATGGCGCTCGATGGTCGAGGCCGGCGAGGAGGAGCTCACGTTCGAGATGCGCTGCCGCTGCAAGGACGGCGGCGTCCGCTCGCTCCAGCTGACGGGCGTCTCCGTCGGTGACGCCCGCGACCCGCCGTATCGCGTGGTGGTGTTCGTCGAGGACATCACCGAGCGGCGGCGCGCCGAGGAGCGGGCGCTCGCGGCGGAGCAGGCGCTGGCCGAGAGCGAGGCCAGGATGCAGCGGCTGTTCTACAGCAACATGGCCCCGATGGCGTTCTGGATGCCCGACGGGCGCATTGTCCAGGCGAACGACGCGTATCTGCAGCTCGTGGGCTGCACGCGGGAGGAGCTCGCGGCCGGCCTGGTCCGCTGGGATTCCGACGCGCTGCCGGAGGAGCGCCGCGCCGGCGATCGCGCGCGGGCGGAGCTCTTGTCGGGCCGGTGGACGTTCGCGCCGTTCGAGAGGACGTATGTGCGGCGCGACGGGACGCGGATAAGGATGCTCGTGAGCGGCTGTCTGCTGCCCGCGGGGCGGTTCGAGGACGGCGGCTTCGTGCTCGCGCTCGACATGACGGCGCTCCGGCGCGCGGAGGCGGCGTTCCGGCAGAGCGAGCAGGTCTTCCGCGCCATCGGCGACTCCATCGATTACGGCGTCTGGGTCAGCGACCGCGAGGGCCGGAACGTCTATACCAGCGAGGCGTTCCTGCGCATGGCGGGGTTGACCCAGGCGGAGTGCGTGGCGGGCGGGTGGCTCGACGCGATCCACCCCGACGACCGGCACAAGGTGGCGATCTTCCGGCGGTACCTGCGGACGGGTGAGCCGTTCGAAGAAGAGATCCGCTACGTCGGCGCGGACGGCGCCGCTCACCCCACCCTCAGCCGGGCCGTCCCGATCCGCGACGCGCGGGGCGAGATCACCGCCTGGGTCGGCCTGTGCCTGGACATCGGCCGGCTCAAGCGCACGGAGGAGGCGCTGCGCGAGAGCGAGCGCCGGCTCCGGGCGGCGCTCGACGACGCGCGGCGGGTCATCGCCGAGCGCGAGCGCCTGGAGGACGAGCTCCGCCGGCGCGAGCGGCAGCTCGCGTCGCTCATGGCGAACTCGCCCGACGCGATCTACCGCATGAATCTGGATCTGCGCTGCACGTTCATGTCGCCCACCTCGCTGGCGGTCACGGGGCTCCCGCCGGAGCACTACGTCGGCAGGACGCCCCGCGAGAACGGGCTCCCGCTCGAGGTGTGCGAGGCGGGCGAGGCGGCGTGCCGCGAGGCGCAGAGGACGGGCAAGCCGCAGCGGATGGAGTTCGGCCTCGGCGCGCGGAGGTTCCGCGCCCGGTACATCCCCGAGCTCGGTCCCGACGGCGCGGTGGAGTCGTTCATGGGGATCACCGAGGAGGTCACCGCGGAGCGGCTGGCCGAGGAGGAGCGCCAAAAGCTGCTCGAGAGCGAGCGCGCCGCGCGCGACGAGGCCGAGCGCGTCAGCCGCGTCAAGGACGACTTCGTCGCCACCCTCTCGCACGAGCTGCGCTCGCCCATCAACGCCATCCTCGGCTGGGCCCGCATCCTGCGCAGCCGGACCCCCGAGCCGCAGGCCCTCGCGCGCGGGCTCGAGGTCATCGAGCGCAACGCGCGCCTCCAGGCCGACATGGTCTCCGAGCTGCTCGACATGAGCCGGATCGTCTCGGGGAAGCTGCGCCTCGACGTCCAGCCGGTCGACCTGCCCGCGGTCCTCCAGGGCGCGCTCGAGGCGGTCAAGCTCGCGGCCGAGGCCAAGGGCCTCACGGTCGTCTCGAGCGTCGAGCCCGAGCCGCTCTCGCTCAAGGGCGACCCGGCCCGGCTCCAGCAGGTCGCCTGGAACCTGCTGTCGAACGCGGCGAAGTTCACCCCGGCCGGCGGGCGGATCGACGTCGCGCTCCGGCGCGCCGGCGCGCACGCCGAGCTGTCGGTCAGCGACACCGGCCCGGGCATCGCCCCGCAGTTCTTGCCGCACCTGTTCGAGCGCTTCCGCCAGGCGGACGCCTCCTCGACGAGGAAGCACGGCGGGCTCGGCATCGGGCTCTCCATCGTCAAGCACCTGGTCGAGCTGCACGGCGGCACCGTGCAGGTCGACAGCCCGGGCGAGGGACGCGGCGCGACCTTCACCGTCAGGCTGCCGCTCGCCGGCATCTCGCCCCAGGCGCCCGGCGCGACGCAGCGGCCCCCCGCCCCGCGCGCCGAGGCGGCGGCCGTCTCCTCGGCCGACGAGCTCACCGGCGTGCGCGTCCTCGTGGTCGACGACCAGCCCGACGCGCGCGAGGTCGCCCAGCGCGTGCTCGAGGACTGCGCCGCGCGCGTCACCACGGCCGGGTCGGCCGCGGAGGCGATGGCCGTGCTGGAGCGCGAGCGCCCCGACGTGCTCGTCAGCGACCTCGGCATGCCCGGCGAGGACGGCTTCCAGCTCATCCGCAAGGTGCGCGGCCTCGACCCCGCGCGCGGCGGCGCGACCCCGGCCGTCGCGCTCAGCGCACTGGCGCGGGCCGAGGACCGGGCGCGCGCGCTCGGCGCCGGCTACCAGGCCCACGTCGCCAAGCCGCTCGACCCGGCGGAGCTCGTGGGCGTCGTCGCCGCGCTCGCCAGGCAGCGGGCCACGGGGTGAGACGCGGTTGTTCCTGGGGAGCGCGTCGGATAGGTAGAGATCCAGCCAGCGTCGAGCGTCACCGGGCGCACGGTCGACGTGATCACGGCAGTCTGCTCGCCGGTGAGCCGAGTGATGTCCTCCGGGAAGAACTCGATGCCTCCCGTCGTGGCGCTCATGAGCAGGAGTCTCGCCTGCGGCAGCGTGCCTTGAAATGACGGGATTACGCGAGCAAACGCCTCCATGTCCCGGTCGGACTGTCGGGCTCCGAGCGAGACCCGGACGGAAAAGACTCCGAGGACAGGCGGGGTGAGCCGACGACGTGCGCTCGATCCGGCTGCCATGCTGCCGTAACACGCCGTGTTCGTGATAGCGTGGCCGGACGAAACGGGGGGGACGCCGCACGCGCACGTCCGGGGGGCACGTGAAACGGGCCGGCGGCCTGGAGAGTGAACGGACAGCGATGGGGGAAATCGCCGGACAGCCAGCCTGGTCGATGTGCTCATCCGGCAGGGGGTGCGCGCAGATCGACGCGCCGGCCGGGCGGCTCTTGCGTATCAGCAGCTCGCTCTGCCGGCTGCTGGGCTACGCGGAGCGCGAGCTGCTCGGGAAGAGGCTGTTCGACCTGGCGCTGCCGGAGGACCGGACGGGCTCGCTGGCCGCATGGCGCTCGATGGTCGAGGCCGGCGAGGAGGAGCTCACGTTCGAGATGCGCTGTCGCTGCAAAGACGGTTGTATCCGCTCGCTCCAGCTGACGGGCGTCTTCGTCCGCGACGCCCACGACCGGCCCTATCGCGTGGTGGTGTTCGTCGAGGACATCACCGAGCGGCGGCGCGCCGAGGAGCGGGCGCTCACGGCGGAGCAGGCGCTGGCCGAGAGCGAGGCCAGGATGCAGCGGCTGTTCTACAGCAACATGGCCCCGATGGCGTTCTGGATGCCCGATGGGCGCATTGTCCAGGCGAACGACGCGTATCTACAGCTCGTGGGCTGCACGCGGGAGGAGCTCGCGGCCGGCCTGGTCCGCTGGGATTTGGAGCTGCTGCCGGAGGATCGTCCCGAGGACGAGCGCGCCCGGGCGGAGCTTTTGTCGGGCCGGTGGACGTTCGCGCCGTTCGAGAGGACGTATGTGCGGCGCGACGGGACGCGGATAAGGATGCTCGTGAGCGGCTGTCTGCTGCCCGCGGGGCGGTTCGAGGACGGCGGCTTCGTGCTCGCGCTCGACATGACGGCGCTCCGGCGCGCGGAGGCGGCGTTCCGGCAGAGCGAGCAGGTCTTCCGCGCCATCGGCGACTCCATCGATTACGGCGTCTGGGTCACCGACCGCGAGGGCCGGAGCGTTTATGCCAGCGAGGCGTTCCTGCGCATGACGGGGTTGACCCAGGCGCAGTGCGCGGAGGGCAGGTGGCTCGACGCGATCCACCCCGACGACCGGCACGAGGTGGCGACCTTCTGGCGGTGCCTGTGGACGGGCGAGCCGTACGAGAAAGAGCTCCGCTATCTCGGCGCGGACGGCGCCGTCCACCCGGCCCTCAACCGGGCCGTCCCGATCCGCGACGCGCGGGGTGAGATCACCGCCTGGGTCGGCCTGTGCCTGGACGTCGCCCGGCTCAAGCGCACGGAGGACGCGCTGCGCGAGAGCGAGCGCCGGCTCCGGGCGGCGCTCGACGACGCGCGGCGGGTCATCGCCGAGCGCGAGCGCCTGGAGGACGAGCTCCGCCGGCGCGAGCGGCAGCTCACGTCGCTCATGGCGAACTCGCCCGACGTGATCTTCCGGCTCGACCCCGAGATGCGGTGCACGTTCACGACGGCCGCCGTCGAGGCGGTGACCGGGTTCCCGCCCGAGTACTACCTCGGCAAGCACGGCTTCGAGACCGTCCTTCCGCGGGAGATGTGCGAGGCCAGCGAGGCCGCGTGCCGCGAGGCGGCGAGGACGGGCAAGCAGCAACGGATCGAGTTCACCCTGGGCGAGCGGAGATACCGGACGCGCTTCATCCCCGAGCTCGGTCCCGACGGCGCGGTGGAGTCGTTCATGGGGATTTGCGAGGACGTCACCGCGGAGCGGCTGGCCGAGGAGGAGCGCCAGAAGCTGCTCGAGAGCGAGCGCGCCGCGCGCGACGAGGCCGAGCGCGTCAGCCGGGTCAAGGACGACTTCGTCGCCACCCTCTCGCACGAGCTGCGCTCACCCATCAACGCCATCCTCGGCTGGGCCCGCATCCTGCGCAGCCGGACCCCGGAGCCGCAGGCCCTCGCGCGCGGGCTCGAGGTCATCGAGCGCAACGCGCGCCTCCAGGCCGACATGGTCTCCGAGCTGCTCGACATGAGCCGGATCGTCTCGGGGAAGCTGCGCCTCGACGTCCAGCCGGTCGACCTGCCCGCGGTCCTCCAGGGCGCGCTCGAGGCGGTCAAGCTCGCGGCCGAGGCCAAGGGCCTCACGGTCGTCTCGAGCGTCGAGCCCGAGCCGCTCTCGCTCAAGGGCGACCCGGCCCGGCTCCAGCAGGTCGCCTGGAACCTGCTGTCGAACGCGGCGAAGTTCACCCCGGCCGGCGGGCGGATCGACGTCGCGCTCCGGCGCGCCGGCGCGCACGCCGAGCTGTCGGTCAGCGACACCGGCCCGGGCATCGCCCCGCAGTTCTTGCCGCACCTGTTCGAGCGCTTCCGCCAGGCGGACGCCTCCTCGACGAGGAAGCACGGCGGGCTCGGCATCGGGCTCTCCATCGTCAAGCACCTGGTCGAGCTGCACGGCGGCACCGTGCAGGTCGACAGCCCGGGCGAGGGACGCGGCGCGACCTTCACCGTCAGGCTGCCGCTCGCCGGCATCTCGCCCCAGGCGCCCGGCGCGACGCAGCGGCCCCCCGCCCCGCGCGCCGAGGCGGCGGCCGTCTCCTCGGCCGACGAGCTCACCGGCGTGCGCGTCCTCGTGGTCGACGACCAGCCCGACGCGCGCGAGGTCGCCCAGCGCGTGCTCGAGGACTGCGCCGCGCGCGTCACCACGGCCGGGTCGGCCGCGGAGGCGATGGCCGTGCTGGAGCGCGAGCGCCCCGACGTGCTCGTCAGCGACCTCGGCATGCCCGGCGAGGACGGCTTCCAGCTCATCCGCAAGGTGCGCGGCCTCGACCCCGCGCGCGGCGGCGCGACCCCGGCCGTCGCGCTCAGCGCCCTGGCCCGGGCCGAGGACCGGGCGCGCGCGCTCGGCGCGGGCTACCAGGCCCACGTCGCCAAGCCGCTCGACCCGGCGGAGCTCGTGGGCGTCGTCGCCGCGCTCGCCAGGCAGCGGGCCACGGGGTGAGACGCGGTTGTTCCTGGGGAGCGCTTCGGATAGGTAGAGGTCTTTCCGGCGCCGTTCCGGGGGCGATCGCGAGCAGGCCATGGTCCAGCAGATCTCCGTGAAAGAGCTCTTTCTGAAGCTGAAGGCGGGCGAGCCCGTGGTGCTCCTCGACGTGCGCACGCCCGGCGAGCACGAGGTCGCGGCGCTGCCGGGCAGCACGCTGATCCCGCTGACCGAGCTCGCCGAGCGCGCGGACGAGGTCGCGGCCCCCGAGGGCGCGCTGATCGTCGCGTACTGCCACCACGGCGTCCGGAGCCTCTCGGCCGCCGCGATCCTCGAGA
The DNA here is from genome assembly GCF_051474135.1 of Sorangium sp. So ce385. Taxonomy (NCBI): domain Bacteria; kingdom Pseudomonadati; phylum Myxococcota; order Polyangiales; family Polyangiaceae; genus Sorangium; species Sorangium sp. So ce385. The sequence goes on from NZ_CP150337.1 coordinate 7,285,058, forward strand.
AGCTCGGCCACGCGCGCGTCGCCTCGCTCCAGGGCGGCATCGACGCGTGGTCGGTCCACATCGACGAGAGCGTCCCGCGGTACTGACGCGGGGGCGAGCTCCTGCCGCGCGCGCTGGGACTCCAGCCGTCGGCCGTGCTGACCGGAGGCCGCCCGGCCGCCGCGCCGTCATCCGCCTCGGCTTCTCATGTGCTCCAGGGTGCCTCGGGGCGCGTCGCTCGCGATGGCGCTCTCCAGCCCCTCGGCCGCGCCCAGGGCGGCCTCGTGCGCGCGCGGGAGCATCGTCGCCTCGTACTTGCGCACGGCGGTGTCGAGGTCCGGACACGCGCTGATCGCGAGGGCGAGCTCGGCCCCGTCGAGCATGGCCAGGTTGGCGCCCTGGCCGGAGAAGGGCGACATGAGATGCGCGGCGTCGCCGAGCAGGGTGACGCCGGGGCGGGTGGCCCAGGTGTGCGGGACGGGCAGGGCGTACAGCGGCCGCGGGGCAAAGCTGTCGTCGCACGCGCGCAGCAGCGCGCGCAGCTCGGGCGCCCAGCCGGCGAACGCATCCAGCAGCCTGGCCCGCGCTGCGCCGGGGTCGTCGAAGTCGATGCCGCAGGTGTCCACCCAGCCGTCCGGGACCCGGAGGGCGACGTAGGCGCGGACATGGCCGTTGCTGTTGCGCTGGGCGATGAGCCCCTTGTTGTCCGACAGGGCGAACATGCTGCCGCGCCCGACGAGGCGGGCGACGTCGGGGTGCCGGCGGTCCACGTCGTCCAGGCGGATCTCGATGAAGGTCACGCCCGTGTAGCCGGGCGTTGCGGGCGAGACCAGCGGACGCACCCGCGACCACGCGCCGTCCGCGCCGACCACCAGGTCGAACGTCCCGGCGCTGCCGTCGTCGAAGACGGCCTCGTGGCGGCCGTCGCCGGCCGGCCGGATGGCGCGCAGGGGACGGCCCCACTGGACCACGCCGGGGTCCAGCGACTCGAGCAGCAGGCGGCGCAGATCCCCGCGGTCGATCTCGGGATTGAGCTGCTCGTCGCTGCCGGCGATGTGCTCGAAGAGGAGGGTTCCCTCGCCGTCGAACAACCGCAGATCCTGGCCCTCTGGGCGCGAAATCTCGAGGAACCGCTCGTACAGGCCGGCCGCGCGGAGGGCGACTTGCCCGCTGTCGGCCTGCATGTCCAGCGTCCCGCCCTGGGGCCTCGCCGTGGGGGAGGCCTCCCGCTCGAACACCGTCGCGCTGATCCCACGGGTTTGCAGCACACGGGCCAGGGTCAGGCCGCCGGGGCCGCCGCCGACGATGGCGATGCGGGGTGACTTGGGTCGTCCCATCGAAAACCTCCTGATGCCCCGCGCGACGCTCCGCGAGGGACGGGCTCGTTCGCAGCGGCTCGACCCTGGACGACCACGTCCAGAGGCGCCGCTCTGGTCAGCAACCTAGCGAGCGACCCAAAAAGTGCAATGACTAAACTTTATTCGTTAGTCAATTCTTGAGACGCCTACGCTTGTAGGATAAGGTGAGACACATGACGCAGCCGATCGGTCGTCGCGAGCGCAAGAAGGCCCAGACGCGCAAGGCGCTGGCGGACGCCGCGTGGCGGCTGTTCGCGGAGCGCGGGTACGACCAGGTGACGGTCGCGGACGTGGCGGAGGCCGCGGACGTCTCGGTGACCACGCTGTTCAAGCACTTCGAGAGCAAGGAGGCCCTGGTGTTCGACCGGGAGTCCACCGTGGAGGCCGGCCTCGTGGCCGCCGTGCGCGAGCGGGGCCCGGGTCGATCGATCCTGGACGCGCTGCGCGCGCACCTGGCGCGCGCGCCGCCGCTGGACCCGGCCGTGAAGCAGGACCTCCGCCGCTTCACCGAGGTGGTGAGCCGCACGCCGGCCCTGCGCGAGTACGCGCGGCGGATGTGGATGCGCCACGAGGACGCGCTCTCCCGCGCCATCGCCGAGGAGACCGGCGCCGCCGCGGACGACATCGCCGTCCAGGCCCTGGCCCGGTATGCGCTGGAGGCCGTCGCCCTGGCAGAGCATCACCCCGACCCGCAGCGCGCCTTGAGCGTCGTCTTCGACCTCCTGGAGCGCGGATGGGGCAAGTACGGCGCGCGCCCGAGCTCGCCCGGTCCCGGATAGCGCACGTCGTCATCGCGTCGACCCAGCAGGCATGAGCGGCGCCGACCCAGCAGGCGTGAGCGACGCCGAAGTCCGGCCATCCGGCCGGACTTCGGGCGGGCCTACCTGGCGGAGCTAGTTGAGGGCGGCGGCGCCGAGCCGGAAGTAGAGCCTCCGGCGCGCGCCGCACGCGCTGCAGGCGACCTGCGCGACGCGGAGGCGGACGCCGTCCAGCGTCTCGGCCGTGTGGTCCTCCACGCGGAGGGCGCCGCGGCAGCGCGGGCACGGGATCGACCGCGCGGCCACCTCGACCTGCGAGGCTGCGTCGAGCGCGATGGCGCGCTCCGGGGTGTGGCCCGGCTCGAGCAGCGCGAGCCGCTCGATGTCGCGGGTGAGCTTCTCCGCCGCGCGGTCGCCCGCGCGCCGGGCGGCGCGGGCCGAGAGCTTCTTCTTCGCCATGGGTCTCCCTGCGCTCCGGGTCTACCAGCTACCGGTCGTCGCGGATCGCGGGCGCGGGCTCATGAGGGGCCGGCGCCTTGGGGTCGTGCGCGGCGCTGCCCGGCGGGCGCGCCGGAGCGCGCGCCGGCTTGCGCGGCGCCCCGTCCAGCCGGGGGTCGGGCGGCGTCTTGGGCCCGGAGGCGGCGGACGAGGGAGCCGCACCCGGCCCCGCCCCGCCGGCCGCGGCGGAGCCGGGGGGCTGCGACGGAGCCGCCGCGCCGGCCGCGCCCTCCAGCGCCTCGCCGGCCGACGCCGGGGTGTCCGGGGGCTCGGGCTCGCCCGCGGCGTCGAGCGACGAGGCGTGGGCCGGCGCCCGCGAGGCCGGGCCGGACGAGGGGGCGACGTTCGGCGACCTCTCGGGGCGGCGGGGCCAGAGCGTCACCCCGACCGCGACCGCGGCGGTGAGGGAGGCGGCCGCGGCGATCCGCGCGGCCGCGCGGCGGCGCTTGCGCAGCATGAGGGAGCTCTGCTGGCCGGGGCGGCGCTCGGTCACGACGGGCACGCTCCCGATGCTCTCCTCGCCTTCGGTCGGCGGGCGCGCCGCGAGCAGCCGGTAGGGCCAGGGCAGCGTGGGGCCGTCGTCCTGCGCCATCCGCAGCGTGGGGCCGTCCTCGCGCGCCATCGTCAGCGTGGGCCCGTCCTCGCGCGCCATCGTCAGCGTGGGGCCGTCCTCGCGCGCCATCATCAGCGTGGGCCCCTCGTCGCTCGAGACCGGCACCGAGGTGCGCTCGCCCGGCGCGGCGTCGCGGGTGCGGAGGGCGTCGGCCGCCGTGCCCGGGCTGGGCAGGGTCGTCACGTGGTCGCCGCCGGGCGCGACCACGGTGGCGCGGCGGCTGAACCTCCCGTCGGGGTCGTCGTCGGCGCCCGGGCGCGGCCAGGTCGCCGCGGCGCCCTGGAAGCGCGCCGCGCCGGCGGGCGTGGTGCTGGCGGTGGGGTCGGGCGGGAGCGGCGGGGGCGGCAGCGAGGGGAAGGCCTTGCCCGCGGCGATCGCCTCGATCTGGTCGCGCGCGCGCGCCGAGTGCTCGGTGCCGTACGGGGCGAGCGCGCGCGACAGCTCCACGACGCTCTGAAAGCGCTGCAGCACGTCCTTCTCCAGGCAGCGCAGGATGATCTCCTCGAGGTGGACGGGCAGCTCCCACCGGTGCACGCGCGGCGGCCTGGGCGCGTCGGTGACGATGGCCACGAAGAGCGCCGAGATGGAGGGCGCGTCGAAGGGGAAGCGCGCGGTGAGGAGCTGGTAGAGGATGATCCCGAGCGCCCAGACGTCGGTGCGCGCGTCGACGTCCTTCGTGCAGCGCACCTGCTCGGGCGACATGTAGCAGGGGGAGCCGAGCATCATCTCCGACGCCGTGAGCTTCCCGTCCTCCTCGGCGGCGTCCTCGGCCGACTTGGAGAGGCCGAAGTCGAGCACCTTGACCAGGGGGACGCCGCTCGTGCCGGTCGTGAGGAAGAGGTTTCCCGGCTTCAGGTCGCGGTGGACGATGCCGCGCGCATGCGCCTCCGCGACCGCCTCGCAGCTCTGGAGCACGTAGTCGACGGCCTCGGAGACCGGCAGGGGGCCGCGGGCGTCGAGCACCTGCTGGAGGTCGCGGCCGCGCAGGTACTCCATGACGAGGTACGGCAAGCCCATCTCGGCCGTGCCCACGTCGATGACGCGGGCGACGTGGTCGCTCCGGATCGCCGCGGCGGCCCGCGCCTCGCGCAGGAAGCGGGCGCTCGCGCCCGGGAAGTCCTTGGCCCGCGGGAGGAGGAACTTGACCGCGACGCGCTGGCGCAGCGAGACGTGCTCTGCGACGAAGACAACGCCCATGGAGCCTCGGCCCAGGCTGCGCTCGAGGCGATATCTCTGCGCGAAGACCTCACCTATTCTTGGGATGCCTGCGGCGGATGCGGGCGCATCCGGCTTCATGGCCCGACCTCCATCGGCTCACTATAGCCGCACCGGCGTCCATTTTGACGCGAAGATGCGGGCGTCAGGCGCCGCCAGGCGGCGGTATGCGGGGGAAGCGCAGCGCGTGCGCCGCGGTCGCACGGATTGCGTGGGTCGCGCCGGGGCGCGGCGCACGTCCTGCGCAGAGCGGCAGCTCGCGGTAGCGCACGATCTCTGCGGCATGACCGGCAGCGGAAAGACCGGTCTCGTCATGGTCCTCGTCGAGGAGGCGCTGCGCTCGGGCGTCCCGGTGCTCATGATCGACGTGAAGGCGGCCTGGGTCGTCAGGGCGGGAGCAAGGCGAGCTGCTCTTCGAGCTCCTTCGCCTCGCTGGGCATCCGGAGCTTGCGGTAGAGGGCGAGGGCCGCGGACCACCGCGCGCGGGCTCCTGCGGGCCTGCCCTCGTCACGGTCAAAGACGCCCATCACGTCGAGACATCGGGCCTCGTACTCCGTGTGGCGGAGGGCACGCGCCTGCTCGAGGGCCTCTTCGAGATGCTGCCGGGCTTGCAAACGCCGCCCGCTACGGTGATCGAGCATCGCGATCTCGATGCTCGTGGCGAGCCTGCCAGCCTCATTCCCGATGCGCCGCTCCAGCTCCAGCGCCCTCTCGTACAGCGTGCGCGCCTCGTCCACGCGCCCCTGATCCGCGTCCAGGGTCGCGAGCGCGTGCAGCGTCGCCGCCTCCCCCTGCACATCCCCGACGCGCCGCTCCAGCTCCAGCGCCCTCTCGTACAGCGTGCGCGCCTCGTCTATGCGCCCCTGCTGCGCTTGCAGATTCGCGAGCGCGTGCAGCGTCGCCGCCTCCCCCTGCACATCCCCGACGCGCCGCTCCAGCTCCAGCGCTCTCTCGTACAGCGTGCGCGCCTCGTCCACGCGCCCTTGCTGCGCGTCCAGGACCGCGATCTGGTGCAGCGTCGGCGCCTCCCCCTGCACATCCCCGACGCGCCGCTTCAGCTCCAGCGCCCTCTCGTACAGCGTGCGCGCCTCGTCCACGCGCCCTTGCTGCGCGTCCAGGACCGCGAGCTCGTGCAGCGTCACCGCCTCCCCCTGCACATCCCCGGCGCGCCGCTTCAGCTCCAGCGCCCTCTCGTAGAGCGTGCGCGCCTCGTCCACGCGCCCTCGCTGCGCTTCCCGCATTGCGCGCTCGTGCACGTCGGCCCCCGGCCTCCCCTCGTCTCCGGTCGCGTCGGATCGCGGCTGGATCGCTCCAAACGTCGGCGCCATCGCCTGAAGCTTCGGCGAAAGCCGCCCCCCGCAATACCAGGCGAGCGCCGCCATCGCTGCGATCCCCGCAAGCCAAGCCCAACGCTGCCCCGCTTCGCGCACGCCGTCCCTCATTCCACGCCAGGGTCGCGCTGTCATTGGAACAGGAAGGTGGAAGAGCAACCAGGCGTTCTTCCTGCCTTCCCGCCGGCACGTGAGACCAGAAGGGGCTGATGATCGCACCAGCCATGCCTCTGCGCGCGCGAGGTGGCGAGAGCCTGCGCCGCCTCGCGCTCGGAGCATTGCGACGTCGCGCCCGCCGTGGCACGAGCGCGCCCTCATGCCGACCCGCCCCTTCGCCCTGGGCCGCTCTCGCCCGCTGTCGGGTGATCCCGGCGCCGCTGCCGCGCGCCCGCTCGAGCTCCCCGCGCACCACCTCGTGACCCACGGCGTGGTCGTCGGCATGACCGGCAGCGGCAAGACCGGCCTCGTCATGGTCCTCGTCGAGGAGGCGCTGCGCTCGGGCGTCCCGGTGCTCATGGTCGACGTGAAGGGCGACCTGCCCAACCTGCTCTTCACCTTCCCGGAGCTCTCCCCGGCCGAGTTCGAGCCGTGGATCGACCCCTCGGCGGCCGCGCGCGACGGCCGCGGGACGGCCGACGTCGCCGCCGAGCTCGCGGCGCGGTGGCGCGCGGGGCTCGCCGCCTCGGGGCTCGGGCCGGCCGACGTCGCCGCGCTCCGCGCCCGCATGGCGCCGCGCCTGCTCACGCCGGGCACCACCGCGGGCGAGCCGATCCACGTGCTGTCGGCGCTGGAGACGCCCTCGTCGCTCTGGGACGAGGACGAGGAGGCCGCCCGCGAGGCGCTCTCGGCCTCGCTGTCGCTCCTGCTCCGGCTCGTCGGGCGCGACCCGGATCCGGCGCGGAGCCGCGAGCACGTGCTGCTCGCGCACCTCGCCGAGCGGCGGCTGCGCGAGCGCCGGGCCGCGGGGCTCGAGGAGCTGCTCGCCGACCTCGCCGCGCCGCCGATCGCCGCGGTGGGCGCCCTCGACGTCGACGCGTTCTTCGCCCCGAAGGAGCGGCAGGCGCTCGCGCGCGAGCTCAACACCCTGCTCGCCTCCCCCACGTTCGCGACGTGGCGCAAGGGCGCGCCGCTCGACGTCGCGGGGTGGCTCGCGCCGGACGCCCGGAGCGGCAAGACGCCGGCGGTGATCGTGAGCGTCGCGCACCTGGAGGACGACGAGCGGCTCCTCGTCCTCGGGCTGCTGTTCGATCAGCTGCTCTCGTGGGTGCGCGGCCTCGCCGGGACGAGCGACCTGCGCGCCCTCGTGGTCTTCGACGAGGTGTTCGGGTTCCTGCCCCCGCACCCCGCGAACCCGCCCACCAAGCGGCCGCTGCTCGCGCTGCTGAAGCAGGCGCGCGCCTTCGGCGTGGGCGTCGTCCTCGCCACGCAGAACCCGATGGACCTCGACTACAAGGCGCTCTCCAACGCCGGCGCGTGGTTCGTGGGGCGGCTGCAGACCGACGCCGACCGCGAGCGCGTCGTCGAGGGGCTCTCGGGCGCGGACGGGGGCGCCGGCGGCGTCGACGCCGCGGCGCTGTCGGCCACCCTGAAGGCGCTCCCCCCGCGCACGTTCTTCGTGCGCGACGTCCACATGCAGCCGCCCTCGTTCCTGGCCGAGACGCGCTTCAGCCTGTCGTGGCTGCGCGGCCCGGTCACCCGGCGCGAGATCGGCCGCCTCGTCCGGGGCATGTCCCCTCCCCCGCCCGCGCCGCCGCCGGCCTCGCCGGCGCCCGCCGCATCCGCGCCGCACGCCGCCCCCGCGCCCCCGGCGGCGGGCGCCCCCGTGGCGAGGTCGCCGGCGCCGCTCCCGCACCCGCCGCCCGTGGGCCCGGGCGGCACGGTCGTCCTCGATCCGCGCCGCGCGCCGCCCGTCCCGGCGTCGCACGCCGCGCGGCGCGGCGAGGCCGCTCGCGCGAGCGCCGGGGCCGCGGCGCCGGCCTCGCCGCCGCCCCCCGCGTCCCTGGCCGCGCCGCCGGCGCCGCCCGAAGGCTGGCGGAGCCTCTACGCGCACGCCCCGACCGCCGCCCCGGAGGGCTTCCGTTACATCCCCTGGGTGGCGTGCTCGGTCGTCGCCCACCTGCGCGACGCGAAGCTCGGCATCACCCTCAACCAGAGCCAGCTCCTCGCCGCCCCGCTGCTGCCCGACGGCCGACCGGATCTGTCGCGCGTCACCCGGCTCGACCCCTCGCTGCTCTCCCCCTCGCCCGCGGCGGGCGCCCGCTTCGCCGAGCTGCCCGCCCCCCTCGCGAAGCGCGCCGCCGCGCAGGCCGCGGCGCGCGCGCTCCGGGAGCACGCCTACCGCACGACCGAGGCCGCCGTGGCCGTCCACCGGGAGCTCGGGCTCGCGCAGGCCGAGGGCGAGCCGCTCGAGGCGTTCGCCGCCCGCTGCCGCGCCGCCGCGGCCCGGCTCGCCGCGGCCGAGCAGCAGCAGGTGATCGGCCGGTTCGCGCCCAGGATCGCGCGCCTCGGCGAGCGCATCGCCGCCGCGAAGGCGCGGTACGACCAGGCCGAGGCCGAGGTGGCCGCGCTCCCCGGCGCGGTGGGCGCGGCGCTGCTCGGGCTCGTCGCCGGCCGGGAGACCGCGCGGCGCGCCGGGACCCAGCGCGACCGGGCCGCCGCGAAGCTCGAGCGCGCGCGAACGGAGTGGACCGAGGCGGACGCCGCGCTCCGCGACCTCCACGCCGCCCAGGCCGCCGAGCTCTCCGCGCTGGAGCAGCTCCCCCACCGCGCCGCCGAGGGCATCGAGACGAAGCGCCTCGTCCCCAGGAAGAGCGACGTCGAGGTCGCCTTCGTCGCGCTCGCGTGGGCCGCGACGCTCTCCGGCACGGCGTGAGCCTCCGCCACGGCGGCCTGCGGCCCTCGCCCCGCCCCGCAGGCCGCCGTGCCCCCCTGGCACCCCGCCCGCGGGCCAGCTCGCTGCAGCCGGGGCGCAGCCCGCTGCAAAGCGCCCCCGCGCCGCCTTCGCCTGTGCTCTGATCCAGGGGAGCCCCCCTCGGCCCGCCTCCGGCTGGCCAGGGCGAGAGCGCGCCGGCACGACGGCGCGCGCCATGGAGCCGAGCCATGCAGACCTCGCGGCAGCTGAGCCCCCCGGGTGGACCGTGAACGGCGGCGCCGGCGCGACGCACGTCGCGCTCCCGCCCCCCGCCGCCGTCCCGGCGCGCGACCGGGCGCCCTCCCGCGCGCTCGCCGGCCCGAGGTGGGCGCCCGTCTGGCTCGTGGCCGGGCTCTGGATGATCCCGGTGCTCGTCTCGAGCGCGCAGACCTACCTGTTCGTCCAGCAGAAGCAGGAGACACGCCTCCCCCTCTTCGCCGCCTTCGTCTGGCAGGGGCTGCCCTGGCTCTTCTGGGCGCTCATGACGCCCGCGATCGTCTGGCTCGGCCGCAGGTTCCCGATGGAGCGCCGGGGCCTCGTGCGGAACGTCGCGGTGCACCTCGCCGCCAACCTCGCCATGGCCCCGGGCCACGTCGCGGTCAGCGCGCTCATGGGGCGGCTCATCGGCCACGAGCACTACGTGAAGACGTCGTTCCCCGACGTCTTCGTCAAGCTCATCAGCATCTACCTCGACATCGAGCTGCTCATCTACTGGGGGATCCTCGCGATGGTCCACGCGGCGGACTACCACCGCAAGTACCGGGAGCGCGCGGTCGCGGCCGCGCAGCTCGAGACGAAGCTCGTGCAGGCGGAGCTCCAGGCGCTCAAGATGCAGCTCCACCCGCACTTCCTCTTCAACACGCTCCACGCCATCGCGGTGCTCGTGAGAAAGCAGGAGACGCAGGCCTCGGTCCGCATGATCACCGGCCTGAGCGAGCTGCTCCGGATGGCGCTCGAGAGCGCGGGCAAGCAGATCGTGCCGCTCAAGCAGGAGCTCGATTTCCTCGATCGCTACCTCGAGATCGAGAAGACCCGCTTCCAGGACCGGCTGACGGTGCGCAAGGAGGTCGCCCCCGAGGCGCTGGACGCCGAGATCCCGAACCTCATCCTGCAGCCGATCGTCGAGAACGCGATCCGCCACGGCATCGCCCCGCGCGCGTCGTCGGGGAGCGTGACGATCGCCGCGCGGCGGGAGGATCACCGCCTCGTCGTGGAGGTGACCGACGACGGCCGGGGGCTCACGGAGGGCTGGGCCGGCGAGGCGAGCGAGGGGACGGGGCTCGGCAACGTGCGCGCGCGGCTCCGGCAGCTCTACCCGGGCGACCACCGGCTCGCCGTCGCGCGGCGCCCGGAGGGGGGCGTCCTCGTGACGGTCGCGGTCCCGTTCCGGCCCGCGCGCCCGCAGAAGGAGCCGCGCGCGCATGGATAGCCCCGGCGAGATCCGCGCCGTCATCGTGGACGACGAGCCGCTCGCCCGCGAGGGCATCCGCATGCTCCTCGCGGACGACCCCGAGGTCGCGGTCGCCGCCGAGTCGGGCGACGGCCCGAGCGCGCTCGAGACGATCCGGCGGCTGCGGCCGGACCTCGTGTTCCTGGACGTGCAGATGCCCGAGATGAACGGGTTCGAGGTGATGGCGTCGCTCCCGCCGGGCGAGCTGCCCGCGGTGATCTTCGTGACCGCGTTCGACCGCTACGCGCTGCGCGCCTTCGAGGTCCACGCCCTCGACTACCTGCTGAAGCCGTTCGACGACGACCGCTTCCACGACGCGCTCCGCCGCGCCAAGAGCCACCTGCGGCTGTCGCGGATGAGCGACCTGAGCCAGCGCCTGCTCTCGCTCCTGCAGAGCTACGGCGACCCCGGCGCGGCGGCCGCCGCGCGCGGGCGGGCGGGCCCCGGCTCGGAGCCGCCCGCCGCCGGCGCCGAGCACCCGCGGCGGCTCGCGATCAAGGACGGCTGCCGCGTGGTCTTCCTCAGCGTCGAGGAGATCGACTGGATCGAGGCGGCCGACTACTACGTGCAGATCCACGCCGGCGGGAAGAGCTACCTCCACCGCGAGACGATGAACAGCGTGGAGGGCAAGCTCGATCCGGCGCGGTTCGTGCGGATCCACCGCTCGGCGATCGTGAACCGCGACCGGATCAAGGAGCTCCGCACCCAGGGCCGCCGGGACACGGTCGTGGTCCTCGCCGGGGGCGCGGAGCTCAAGGTGGCGCGGAGCCACCGGGAGAAGCTGTCGGTGCTGCGGTGATGGGCGCGGGGCCGCGCGCTCGCAGCGCCGCCCGCGGTGGTCTGCCCCTCAGGGCTTGTCCGTTCCGCTCGACGACGCCATCAAGTCGTCAACGAACCGGCGCATCAGGCGCACCAGGTCGCTGAAGTCTTCCTCGCTCCACGTGGCGAGGATCGGGGCCGCGATCCTCTGACGCGCGGCGTCCAAGGCGTCCGTCATCTGCCGCCCCTTGTCGGTGATCACCGCCTCATGGACGCGGCGGTCGGCTGCGCTGGGTCGACGTTCGATCAGCCCCAGGCCCTCGAGCTTCGCGACCTGGCGGCTGACGGTCGTGTAATCGCGCCCGGCTCGGTCCGCGAGCTCGACCACGCCGATCGGCCCGAAGCGCTCGATCCCCACCAGCAGCCGAAAGAGGGCTTGATCCAGGGAGACGCCCGCCTCCGCGAGCAGCGCTTGATCGCGCTGCGGCTGATTCATGAGCGCGACCAGATCGACCATGGCTCCGTGGAGCTCGCGGAGCTTCTTCTTGGCGATGCGTGTATTTTGCACGAATTCCCTTGACGGTTCGGGGACGTGAATATATGCATGATACACATATCTGAAGCGCAGTCCAACAAAGCGGAGCTCGCCGTGGAACCTATTTTTTCGACGGATGTACTGATCGTTGGCGCAGGTGCTGCTGGGTTGACCCTGGCCATTGAGCTCGCCCGTCGGGGCGTCGCGTTCCGGCTCATCGACCGGCTGGACGGGCCGTTTCGCGGCTCGCGCGGCAAAGGGATCCAGCCGCGCAGCCAGGAGGTGTTCGAGGATCTGGGCATCCTCGACCGGGTCGTTGCGGCCGGCGGCCTGTACCCGCCTCCGCGGGACTATCGCGACGACGGAGGTTACGAGGAGTCGCAGATCATGGAGCCTCAGGCCCCGACGCCTGGCGAGCCCTATCGTCTGCCGCTGCTCGTGCCCCAGTTCCTGACCGAAGCTGCGATGCGCGAGCGTCTGGCGGAGCTCGGGAGCACCCCCGAGTTCGGCCGCGAGCTGAAGAGCTTCGAGCAGGACGGCGAGGGCGTCACCGCCCGCGTCGCCGGCCCGACGGGCGAGGAGACCGTCCGCGCCCGCTACCTCGTCGGAGCGGACGGCGGCCGCAGCGTCGTACGGCACGCGCTCGCGATCGGCTTTCCCGGCAAGACCCTGGGGGTGCGCGCCGTCGTCGCCGACGTCGTCCTGGATGGGCTCGGCAGGGACGCCTGGCATCGCTTCAACGACAGGTCGATGGAGAAGATGATGTGGCTGTGCCCGCTCGCCGGCACCGACATGTTCCAGCTGCAGGCGCCGATCCCTCTGGAGGGCGATGTCGATCTCTCCGCGGAAGGCCTGACAGCGATGGTCGCGGGCCGCACGGGCCGAGGCGACGTCGTGATCCGTTCGGTCTCCTGGGCCTCCGCCTACACCATGAACGCGCGCCTCGCCGACCGTTACCGGGACGGGCGCGTCTTCCTCACCGGCGACGCCGCGCACGTCCACCCGCCGACGGGCGGGCAGGGCCTCAATACGAGCGTGCAGGACGCCTACAACCTCGGCTGGAAGCTCGCCGCCGTCCTGGCAGGTGCGCCGGAGGCGCTGCTCGCGACCTACGAAGAGGAGCGCCGGCCGGTCGCCGCGGAGACGCTCGGCCTGACGACGAAGCTGCTGGAGGCGGCCAAGCAAGGCGTCATGCGCCGCGGCCGCGAGGTGCATCAGCTCGATCTGGGGTACCCGGAGTCGTCGCTGGCCTTGGAGAAGCCGAAGCGCAGCGGCGGCGTCCTCGCGGGCGACCGGGCGCCGGACGCGCCCGTCCGCGGCGTGGCGGGGATGCCGACACGGCTCTTCAAGCTCTTTCAAGGCCCGCATTGGACCTTGCTGGGTTACGGGGTGGACCGGCTCTCGGCCGTCGAGCCGCGCCCCGGGCTCCACATCCACGCCGTCGGGCCGCGCGGCGACATCGTCGATGATGGCGGCCATCTCCGCGCTGCCTATGGCGTGTCGCCCGGCGACTGGGTGCTCGTCCGGCCGGACGGATATATCGGCGCCATCGTGTCGTCGGATCATGCGCCGGAGCTGGAAGCCTATCTTGCCAGTGTCGGCCTCCCGTCGCGGGGATGACGAGGACGAGAGCGCCTCCGCGACCTTCCGGCCGGACGTCCCCGGGAGGCAGGGGCGCGGCGGGTTATTGGGGGATGACGGTCGGGGCGCACGTCGATACGCCGGCGCCGATGACCTCGGCGGGGAGGTCGTCCCGCAGGAGCTCCGGCGGCGCGCCGGAGCCGGGATCGTAGCGATAGACGCTCGACGTGATCCTCTCGACGGGGTCGGGGTTCGTGACGAAGAAGTAGAAGGCGCCTCCCCAGGTCGCGAACGCCCAGCTCGCGTCGTCGTGAATGCTCACTCCGGAGAGTGGTGTCTGCGAGAGCGTGGCGCCGGTCCTCTTGTCGTACTCGCTGAGGGACGCCGGCTCCCCCGGCGCCCCCCTCACGAAGCCGAAGAGCCGGCCGTCGCCCGTGCCGGTGAGGTCCGCGTCCCCGCCCTCGCCCACGCCGAGCGGACGGGCGGTGCGGCTCCGCGCGTCGAACATGGCGAGCGCCCGGACGGGATCCGCCTCGTCGCGCGTCCCGCCGAGCAGCGCCTCGCGGAGGTAAAGGGTCTCCTCGCCGGAGACGCCGTCGGACGCGAACGCCATCCCGAACCTCCAGAGCGGGTCGTTCCCCGGCGGGCTCATGACCGGCTCGCAGACGCCGGTCTCGATATCGAGGCGCACGAGCCGACCGCTATGGCTCCCGATCCAGGCGACGCCGCTCCGATCGACGGCCATCGACAGCGGCGACACGGCCTCGATCCGCCACCGATCCACGGGAGCCGCGCACTCGAACTGGCCGATGAACCGGAAGTCCAGCGTGGCCGGGTGGAACGAGTAGAGCTCGCTGTACGACGAGACCGTGTAGATGTGGTGCGACGTCAGCGCGGAGCACGCGCCGGGAACGGTGACGGACGGAGGGTTCCACACGGCCGGCGGGCCGGGGTTCACCCACGTCGGGTCGATCCACCCGTCGCCGCCCCCGACGCCGCCACCCCCGGCGCCGCCGCCCCCGCCGTCGCCGGGGAGCGCTCCGGCGGAAGGATCGAGCGTGGTGCCGCTCGCGCACGCGGCGAGCGACAGGGAGAGCACGCCAGCACGGATCAGACCCAAAGACGACCGCAGCATACCGATCCCTCGAAGCGCGGTTGAAGCGCTGCGGGTACGTGGGGACGAGCCGTCGTCCCCATTTGAAATTCGACCTGGTGCCCCCTGTTCCCCGGCGGCAGCGGCGCCTCGCGCCCGGGCGCGGCGGGCCAGCTCCCGGCCGCCGCCCTCGCCTCTGGCGGGACTACTGACGCACGGAAGGGGCGCTAAGCTCCGCCGCATGCCCCCGATCGGCTCTCCCTCCGGCGCACGTCACGCAGCGCAGGCCCTCGCAGCGGAGCCCGCGCGGCCCCGCGGGCGGGCGTGACCCCATGCCGCCCTCCCGCTTCCGCCCCGGGCTCGGCCGCCCCAGCGCGCCGGCCCCCGCGATCGCGTGGTTCGCGTTCCGCGGCGACGAGCTCCTCGTCCGCGCGCCGCCCGACGGCGGCGATCGCTTCGACGTCCCCGTCGCGGCCGATCTCGCGGAGCTCGGCGTCGTCGCCGTGCGCGACCAGCCGCTCGGCGAGCTCGACGGGCGACCCTGCCGCTCCGCGGAGCTCGCGCAGGGCGCTCCGGCCCCCGAGGGGCACGCCTACGTCTCGCTGCGGCGCCTCCACGGGCGCATCGATCCGGAGCTGTTCGACGTGGCGGGCACGGCGTACCAGGTGCAGCACTGGGACCGGGCGCACCAGTACTGCGCGGCGTGCGGCGCCGAGCTCGAGGCCGGGCAGGACGAGCGGGTCAAGCGCTGCGTCCGCTGCGCCAGCAACTACTTCCCCCGGATCACGCCCGCGACGATCGTGCTCGTCGAGGACGGGCCGCGCGTGCTCATGACGCGGCAGGCGCGGTTCCCGGCGGGCATGTACGGCCTCGTGGCGGGCTTCGTCGAGCCCGGCGAGACGCTGGAGGCGTGCGTCGCGCGCGAGGTCCACGAGGAGACGGGCGTCGACGTCGCGGACATCGCCTATTTCGGCAGCCAGCCGTGGCCGTTCCCGCACCAGATCATGGTCGGCTTCACCGCGCGCTACGCCGGCGGCGAGCTCCGCGTCGACACGCGCGAGCTCGAGGACGCGCGCTGGTTCCACCGCGACGCGCTGCCGCTCTTGCCGCCGCCGCTCAGCATCGCCCGCAAGCTCATCGACGCCTGGCTCTCTCGCGCAGCGCGGTAGCGGCGCCAGCGCAGCGGATCGGTGCTCCTGCGCGGCCGTGCTATCGTCCAGGCATGCAGGCGCACCGAGCGCTCCTCGAGACAGACGAGCAAGGCCGGCTGAAAGAAATACCGGTCCTCCCGCCTCGCACGCGGGTTGAGGCGATCTTCCTGGTGCTCGAGGAACCGCCCTCGTCGCCGGCCGTAGTGCGCCGGCCACCGGCGGAGCTCGCTGGGCTTCAGATCCTGGGCGACGTGATCGCCCCGGCCATCGATGAGCCCGACTGGAGCGTGAACGACGCGTGATCGTCCTCGACACGCACACCTGGCTCTGGTGGATCCAGGGCACCGCCGACGCGCTTCCTTCCAAAACGAAGGCGCTCATCGAGCACGAGCCCGGCCCCGTCGGCGTCGCCTCGGTCTCCTGCCTGGAGGTTGCATGGCTTGCGAAGAAGGGTCGCATCGTGCTCCCGGTCTCCGTCGAGGATTTCTTCACGAAGGCGATTGAGCAGGCAGGCCTCGTCCTGCTTCCCCTGACGCCGTTGATCGCAGCAAAATCGGCAGCTCTGCCGGATCTGCACCGCGATCCGATCGACCGGGTGATCATCGCCACCGCCATCGAGCACAGCGCCGAGCTGGTGAGCAAGGACGATCTCGTCTCCCGCTACCCCGGCGTCCGCGTCCGCTGGGATTCATGACGCAAGGGAGCGATCGTCGTTAGCGCACCACCTCTCGGTTCGGTCGGTCTCGGCGCTGCGGCTGCCGCGGTCGCTCCCCTCAGACGCGGCGCTGCTTCCAGGCCCCGCGGCGGAACATGAGCCAGCCCGCGACCGCGAGCGTCGAGAACGCCACCGCGATCGCGATGGGCACGCCCGTCGACCCGAGCCCCGCGGCGCGCGCGAGCCCCCAGCCGAGCGGGATCTCCCAGAGCCAGAAGCAGGCGAAGTTCAGCATCGTCGGCGTCCACGTGTCGCCGGCGCCGTTGAAGGCCTGCATGAACACCATCCCGAACCCGTAGAACAGGAACCCGCACGCCACGATCCGCAGCGTCTCCGTGCCGAAGCGGAGCACCTCGGCGTCGCCCGTGAACGCGCCGACGATGGCGCCCGCGCCCACCGCGAAGACCAGCCCGATCGCGCCGAGCATGACCGTGTTCCAGACGCCCGCGCGGTAGACCGCGGCCTCGGCCCGCTCGGGGCGCCCGGCCCCGAGGTTCTGCCCCACCATCGTCGCGGCGGCGTTCGCGAGCCCGAACGCCGGCAAGATCGCGAACGCGA
Organism: Sorangium sp. So ce385; assembly: GCF_051474135.1. Classification (NCBI taxonomy): domain Bacteria; kingdom Pseudomonadati; phylum Myxococcota; order Polyangiales; family Polyangiaceae; genus Sorangium; species Sorangium sp. So ce385. Next base: position 7,301,563 of record NZ_CP150337.1, read on the forward strand.
TGACCCGCATCCCGATCGTGTAGCCGGCGAGCGCCGCGCTCCCGAAGGGGGCGAGGATGCGCACCATGCCGATCCAGCTCGCCGTGCCGATGAGCGCCTGCAACGCGCCGTTCGCGAACAGGCGGAGCAGCGCCGCGAGCGCCCTCGGGTCGGGCACGAGGTGCCGCGCCCTCACCTTCACGCGACCGCCGCCGCGCGCGAGCAGGAAGACCTGCAGCGCGACGCCGGTCCCGCGGCCGAGCGTCGTCCCGACAGCGGCGCCCGTCACGCCGAGCTCCGGGAACGGGCCGAGGCCGAAGATGAAGCACGGGCCGAGCACCATGTTCAGCGCGTTCGACAGCCAGAGCACCCGCATCGACAGCGCCGCGTCGCCGGCCCCGCGGAAGACCGCGTTCATGACGAACAGCATCAGGATCGTCCCGTTGCCGAGCAGCATGATCGAGGCGAACGGCGCGCCGGTCGCGACCACCCCGGCGCTCGCCCCCATCGCCGCGAGCAGCCGCGACGCGAGCAGCCCGCCGGCCGCCGCGATCGGCAGGGAGGCGAGCACGCCGAGCACGATCGCCTGCCCCGCCATGGCCGCCGCCTCCTCGGGGCGCCCCTCGCCGATCCGCCGCGCGACCGTCGAGGACGCGGCGACCGAGAGGCCCATCCCCAGGGCGTACACCACCGCGAGGAGCGACTCCGTGAGCCCGACGGCGGCGACCGCGTCGGCGCCGAGCCGCGACACCCAGAAGACGTCGACCACGACGAAGAGCGACTCCATGAGCATCTCCATGACCATGGGGATCGCGAGCAGGACGATCGCCCGGTCGATGGAGCCCTGGGTGAAGTCGTGCCCGCTGCCGCCGACCGCGTCGCGGAGCGTCGACCAGACGCCGGCGCCGCGGCGCGGGCCGGGCGAGGGCGCATCGGGTTCCGCGCGCAGGTCGCGGGCAGGGGTCGTGGCGTGGTCGCGCATGGGGCGAGCAAAGCTGATCGCGGGCGCCCGTCCCGTCCAGCGCCTTTGCGGGCCCGCGCGGCCGTCCGGATGGCCGGGCCGCGACGTCAGCGCAGGCGCAGGGCGGCGAGCGCCACGCCGCACAGGCCGCCGAGCACGAAAATGACCGCGCCGAGCAGCGCCAGGCGCGACCTGCGCCCGTGGGCCTGGGCCTCGGCCGGGACCGCGCGCACCCACGCCTCGATCTCCTCCGGCGGAGCCGCCTGCTCGGCGGCGACCCGCTCCTCGACCCAGGCCGCCACCTTCACGAGCGCGCTCTCCACGTCGGGGTCGTCGACCCCGTGAGCCATCATCGAGCGTCGGACCCGCGCGTGGACGAGCCGCTCTTGCCGCGCCTCCGGCGCGCTCGAGCTCCGGACTGGATCGGCCCATGGAGGCGGACGTCTCGGCGTGTCCTTCGGGAATGTCATCGCTTCGCCCTCCACGCGGCGGCGCCCTGCGAGATCCAGGCGAGCGCGGGCGCTCTGCCGCTGCGCTGCCGTCCGGGGTGCCGGCGGTGAATCGCGCCGTCGGCGCTCCGCTCGATCTCACGGCCTCACTGCATAGCCATCCCTATGGCGTGGTCGCCTGGGCCGCCACCGCGGGGGCCATCTCGCAGGCCTGCGCCACCCTTTCCGCCTTCGCGGAGACATTTACCGGTTCCGGCGCCTCCGTCCTGCGCTCAGGTGGTGGCCGGATTTGAACATGAAGGCGGGAAGGCGGGAAGAAGAGATCCATGATCTTCCCGCCTTCATGTGAATCACTCCGGGGCAAATTGGGCCACCACCCTGCGCTCAGACGCCTGCGACAGCCTCCATCCCGTCTGCGCCGAGCTCCCTGGACTTCGATGATGGCCTCTCCTCGTTCCACCTCCCGGATCGCCGCGTCTTCAGCGGATCGTGAACGGATCCCGATCTCGCGCGCTGAGCTCGACGCGGAGCGACGGCACCTCGGCGCGGAGCCGCTCGGCGAGGCGCTTCAGCGCGGCGCGCTCGCTGTTCGAGTGCAGCGCGCACACCACCGTGACGCCGGCGCTCGCGGCGCGCAGGGCGTCGTGGTGGCGCAGCTCGCCGGTGAGGTAGAGCTCGGCCCCCTGGGCGATCGCGTCCTCGAGGAGCGCGCCGCCCGCGCCGGCGCACGTCGCCGCGCGCGCGACGGCGCGCTGCTCGGGGCCGGCCACGAGCAGCGCGCCGACCCCCAGGGCCGCCTTGACGCGGCCGAGCAGATCGCCGACCGGCACGGCGCCGCCGAGCGGCCCGATCCGGCCGATACCGACCCGCAGCGGCTCGACGGCGAGCTCGACGAGGTCGAACGCCACCTCCTCGTACGGGTGCGCGGCGCGCATCGCCTGCAGGACCGCCTCGGTCCGCTCGCGGGGAAAGACCATCTCCAGCCGTACCTCGGTCACGCGCTCGAGCCGGCCCTTCTCGCCCACGGTGGGGTTCGTGCCCTCCTCGCCGAAGAACGTCCCCGTCCCGACCGTGCGGAAGCTGCAGCGCGAGTACCGGCCGATCCGGCCCGCGCCCGCCTCGGCGAGGGCGTCGGCCACGGCGTCGGCGTGGTCCTCCGGGACGAAGACGACGAGCTTGTGCTGCCACGCCTTGGACGGCGCCCGCCGGAGCGGCGCGCGCTCCGCGGACATCCCGAGCGCGTCGGCGAGGACATCGTTGGTGCCGCCCTCGGCGACGTCGAGCGCGGTGTGGGGCGAGTACAGCGCGATGCCGTCCCGGATCGCCGCGAAGATGGGGCTCGGCGCGACAACGCGCTTCACCGCCTCGAAGAGCGGCGGGTGGTAGGCGACGACGAGATCGCAGCCGAGCTCGCGCGCCTCCCGGGCGACCTCGGGGGTGTAGTCGATGGCGAGGAGCGCCGCCGACGAGGGCCGCGCGGGGTCGCCCGCCAGGAGGCCCACGTTGTCCCAGGGCTCGGCGAACCGGAGCGGGGCGATCGACTCCAGCGCGGCCACGACGTCTTGGAGGAGGGTCATACGCGCATCTATACCAGCGGCGGCGGCGGCCGCGGCGCGGGGCGAGGCGAAAGCGCGGCCGCGGCGCCAGCGGCCGCGACGGCGCGGAGGACGCGAGGCGCCGTGTCGCCCCGTCGGACTCCGGACGCCGAGCTCGGTGGAGATCGGGTAAAGAGACGCCATGCACCCGAGCGAGCAGCCCACCGGAACGGTCGTGTCGATCTGGCGATATCCGGTCAAATCGATGCAAGGAGAGGAGATCGACGAGGCGGCGATCACCGACCGAGGCGTGCTCGGCGACCGGGCCTACGCCGTCCTGGACCGGGAGACGGGGCACGTCGCGAGCGCCAAGCACCCCGGCAAGTGGGGCGCGCTGCTCGCGTGTCGGGCGGCCTTCGCGGAGCCGCCGCGCCCCTCGGCGCCCCTGCCGCCCGTGTGGATCACGCTCCCGGACGGCGCCGTGATCAGCAGCGCGCAGCCGGACGTGGATCGGGCGCTCTCGCGCGCGCTCGGCCGCGACGTGGCGCTCGTGAGCCGACCGCCCGAGGCGCCGAAGCGCGAGGCGGATCGGTCGCCCATCGACGGCTCCGCGGCCCAGGCCACGATCGTCGAGGAGCCGATGGCGCTCGCCGCGCCGGCCGGCACGTTCTTCGATGTGGCCGCCGTGCACGCGCTGACCACGGCCACGCTCGATCGCCTGCGCGATCTCCACCCCTCCGGCCGCATCGAGGCCCCGAGGTTCCGCCCCAACCTCGTCGTCGCGACGCCCCCGGGCGAGCGCTCCTTCGTCGAGAACGGCTGGATCGGCCGCGCCCTGGAGATCGCCCCGGAGGTCCGCCTCGACGTCATCGACCCTTGCCCCCGGTGCGTCGTCCCCACGCTGCCCCAGGGCGACCTCCCGCGCGATCCGGGCCTCTTGCGCGCGCTCGCCCGGCACAACGCGGTCGCGAGCGCGACCGTCGCCCCCGGCGTCGTGTTCCCGGCGGTCGCCGGGATCTACGCGGCCGTGCGCCGCGCCGGCGCGATCCGCCGCGGGGCCGCCGTCCGGCTGGAGCCAGCGCCCCCGTCCCGCTGACCGGCCCTGCCGCGGGTCCCCTCGATCTCCGCGCCCCGCGATCCGGCCGCGCCCCCGCCCGACAGGGCGCACCGCGAGCGCGCCAAACCACCCACATCGCCACCCTCGCCCTCACCGGAGAACTCACGTGTTCACCCTCGAGCACGGATTGCCACCCTCGCGCCAAATCGCGCAGAACGCCGGCCCAAATCGCTCGAGCGGGCGAACACGAGCGCTCTTTCGCCAACTCACGTGATGGACTGGGGTGGTGTTTTCATGTCCATTCAGGATCTCTCTCGATCCATGCCAGTCGCGCAAACATAACATCAGGCTGGATCACTGGCCGTTCGTACGTGATTGTTCCGCCGAGACAGGCCAGCTCCCCGTGTCAAGCCGGGAGCACGGCTGTGGCCGCGAATTTGCTCTGAAGGTCCAGACACCCGCGAGACGGCGGCGCGGCGTGACGATCGCGAGCGATGGTCGCGCCGCGCGAAGTGCGGAGTCGCCGTCAAGTTACATCAGCAACGGAGAGGCTGGCGGCGCTTGCGGCCTCTCCTTGGTAGCGCTCCGTCGCGCCGCGCCTGGGCTCCTGAGGGGGAAGGGTGCGGCGCTCTCCGACACGGGGGGAGACGGGCGCATCGGACCGAGCCAGGAAAGGAAGATTCCATGCAGCGCTTCAAGTCACACCTCACCACGGTTGCCCTCACCGCAGCGTGCGCGTTCGCGCCCGGCTGCCTGAGCATCGACGCCGGTGACGAGGGAGCGGGGCCGACCCCGACCGCAACGGGGACGCTGACCGTCGCCGTCGCCAATGGCGAGGCGCGGTACATGCTGGAGCGGGAAGACGGGGAGTTCGTGCGCCTGAACCTGGACTCGATGACGGAGGCGCCGCAGGGCGCCGAGGCGCCGATCGACTGGCGCACGGCGAGCGGCTCCCCGGTGGACGTGTTCGGCAGCGAGACCGACGACGGCGCGATCATCGTCGACGCGATCCGGCCGGCCGAGGGCATCGGCGAGCTGACGAGCGCGCTCGTCACGACCGGGGCCAAGCGCGTCCTGGTGCTGCGCGTGCAGTTCGACGGCGGCCAGACGCTGGGCACGGAGCAGGACGTGCGCAACACCATGGATGGGGCGGCGACCCACCTGGCGGGCTCGTCGTTCGGGAAGATGCAGCTCCAGTACGACGTCGCCGGCCCGTTCAACATCGCCTTCGGCAAGTGCGACGACTACAACCGGTGGCAGAACGAGGCCAAGACGGCGGCGCGCAACGCCGGCTTCGATCTCAACGCGTACCAGCACTACATGATCATGGGCAAGATGGATTGCGGGTACGCCGGCATGGGCGCGCAGCCCGGCAGCGCCACCTGGATCGCCGGCCTCTGGCCCGAGGTCGTCGTGCACGAGCTCGGCCACAACTTCGGCCTGTGGCACGCCTCCTCGCGCACCTGTCGCAGCAACGGCGCGACCGTGACCATGAGCAACGAATGCACCTTCGACGAGTACGGCGACGTGTTCGACCCGATGGGCAACGGCGGCAAGCAGCACTTCAACGCCAACTACAAGGTGAACCTCGGGTGGATCCCGTCGACGCAGGCCGTGACGGTGACCGCCGACGGGACCTACACGCTCGCGCCGATGACCGAGGCGAGCACCGGGACCCAGCTCCTCCGCGTCAAGGGCCCGAACGACATCATGTACCAGATCGAGTTCCGCCAGCCGGCGGCGACGAACGTCGTCGACTCGCGCAACCTCTCCACGAAGGGCGTCCTCATCCATGCGTTCTTCACGCAGTCGCGAGAGAGCGGCCGGGCGCACCTGCTCGACATGATCCCTGGCGGGAACTTCAGGGACGCGCCGCTCGTGGTCGGCGCTTCTCATCAGCTCTTCGGGACGAACGCGACGGTGAAGGTCCTCTCGGTGTCGGCCACGGGCGCGCAGGTCCAGATCTCCGGTCTCGGCGGCACCGGCGGCGACCCCGGCGGCGACCCCGGCGGCGACCCGGGCGGCGATCCCGGCGGCACCGGCGGCCAGAGCTTCGCGGCCGTCCATTCGGGCAAGTGCATGAGCGTCACCGGGGCGAGCCTGGACAACGGCGCCACCATCATCCAGCGGCCGTGCACCGGGGCGGGCGACCAGCAGTGGAAGGTCGAGACGATCAGCGGCACCACGGTGACCGTGAAGAACGTGAACAGCGGAAAGTGCCTCGACGTGCAGGGGGCCAGCCGGAACAACTCCGCGAACATCACGCAGGCGGACTGCGACAGCAGCAGGAACAGCCAGAAGTGGGATGTCCTCGATCGCGGCGACGGCGTCATCTCGCTGCGCTCGGTCAACAGCGGCAAGTGCGTGGACGTCAACGGGGTCAGCACCGCCGACAACGCCAGGTTCATCCAGTACACGTGCAGCACCGGCACGAACCAGCGGTTCCGGCGGCAGTAGCGCGCCTCCGGGGCGCGACGGCCGGGGGCGCCGCGCCCGCCCGCGCGCCGCGGAGCGGCGGATCGTGACCGGCGTCGGGAAGGGATCTCCCCGGCCCGGCGCCGCTCCCGCGGCCTCCTGTCGAGGCGTTGCGCCGTGCAGGAGGATCGATGAACCTCCCCTCGATGAACCGCATCGCTCTCGGGCTCGCGGCCGCCGCGGCGGGCATCGCCCTCTCCGCCGCGGCGCCCGCGCTGGCCAACGGCCGATACCCCACCGCCGGCCAGATCCTTGTCGATCCCGCCGATCCGGAGCACATCGTCGTCCGCGCGACCTACGGCGTCCTCACCACCCGTGACGGCGGCCAGCGCTGGTCGTGGATCTGTGAAGCGGCGGTCGGCTACAGCGGCTTCGAGGATCCCATGATGGTCGTCACCGCCGACGGCTCGATGCTCGCGGGGCTCTTCGACGGGCTCAGCGCGACGCACGACGGCGGCTGCGACTGGCAGATCGCCGAGGGCGCGCTCGCCCAGCGCAACATCGTCGATCTGTCGATCGACCGCGCGGACCCCTCGAGCGTGCTCCTGCTCGGCTCCAGCGTCATGGCGAGCGACGCGATCTTGACCCAGGTCTGGGCGTCGAAGGACGACGGGAGGACGTGGACCCAGGCCGGGGCCGACTTCCCGAGCACGTTCCTCGGCGTGACCCTGGACAGCGCGCCGAGCGATCCCCGGCGCATCTACGTGAGCGGGCGCCGCAACGGCCCCACGTTCCAGGGGATCGTGCGGCGCTCGGACGATCGCGGCGCGACCTGGGAGGAGTTCGACGTCCCTGGCAGCGACGATCGCAACCTGCCCTACCTCGGCGCCGTGGACCCGGAGGACCCCGACGTGGTGTATGTGCGCCGCGACGGCGATGGAGCGGACGCCCTGCTGGTCTCGCGGGACGGGGGCGCCACCTGGCGCGAGGTGTTCCAGGCGGTGAGCCTCCTCGGGCTCGCCCTCTCGCCCGACGGGACCAGGATCGCGGCCGGCAGCGACATGGATGGCCTGTGGGTCGCGCCGACGGATACGCTGGAGTTCACGCAGGTGGGGCAGCTCGGCGTCCGCTGCCTGACCTGGACCGCGCGGGGCCTCTTCGCCTGCGCCGACGAGCTCGTGGACGGCTTCTCCGCGGGCGTCTCCACGGACGGGGGCGCGACGTTCTCGCCGCTCATGACGCTCGACCGCCTCTGCGGCCCGCCGGCGGCCTGCGGGGCCGAGGGCTCGACCGGCCGGACCTGCCCCGACCTCTGGCCGGCGACCGCGAGCTTCGTCGGCGCCGCGCGCTCGTGCGAGGCCGGCGCGGCCTCGGGCGGCGCCGCGGGCGCAGGCGGGAGCGGGGCGAGCGCCGGCGGGGGCGAGGCGGGCGCGGGGGCGGCCGAGCCGAGCGCCGGCGGCGGCTGCTCCTGCGAGGCGTCGGGCGGGGGGCGCGCCGGGGCGCTCGCGGGCTGCCTGGTCGCGGCCGGCGGCGCGCTCCTGCGCGCGCGGCGGCGGGGCGGAGCCGCGCGCGGGCGCCGGGGACGGAGCCGCGCGCGGGCGCCGGGAGCGCCGTGACGGCCCGGGCCGTTCCAGGATCGGGCGCGGGCCATGCGCGCTCGCGCGCTCGCGGCAGAGATGCGGTGGTGAGCGGTGGAGAAGGGAAACGCTGACCGGATGAGCTCGGGTGGCGCGGACAGGCACCCTCCGCGGCGCCGCACAGCGCGGCTCAATACAGAAAGCAGATTCCTGGCTTCTCCTCGCATTGGCCGAGCACGCAGTAGCCCTCGCAATCGGCGTCGCTCGCGCACGCCTTGCGGGCGCAGGCCCCGCCGGTCGGATCGCATGCCTGGTTCACCGGGCAGTCCGCGTCGGCGGCGCACGGCTTCGCGCGGCAACGGTGATCCGGCGCGCAGGCCAGCATCGCCGGGCAGTCGGCGTCGGTCGCGCAGCCGCGGACGCAGACGGCGCTCACCTGCAGGGGCGGAGGACACGTGAAATGCGGCATCTCGCAGATGAACGGGCCGACCGCGCCGCCCTCGTTCCCTCCCGCTCCCCCGCCCTCGCCCGCCATGCCGGCGCAATCCTCGTCAGCCCCGCATTGGACAGCGCTCTGCACCTCGTAACAGGCGGCGTCGCTGACCGGATTGCAGGTGTCGTTGTCGCAATCCTCCCCGCGCCGACACTCGAGCTCACCGAGCGCTCCGCCCCCGTTGCCCCCCTCTCCCGCGGGTTCCTGGGCCGTCCCGCCACAGCCGACGGCGAGGCAGAGGGCCATCCCGACCATCCATCCATCAAGTCCTTCAAGCCGACCAAGCATCACGACAGCGTACCAGAGGCCGCGTGTCCGGGAGATCGCAGCACGATCGCGACCGCCGGACAGCGCCGGGCGCGCGCCGCTCGGCGCGGCCGCCGCGGAGCGAGAGGGCCGCCGCGACGGGCACCGCAGCGATCGGGAGAGCCCGGCCTGCGTGCGAGCGCGCTGACGCCGAGCTCCTGGACGCGCGGAGCGAGCCTGGGCGGAGCGTCGCGGCGCCCGGCGCCGCGACCCGGTTTGTTGGCCAGGCCGGACGCCCCGATGGACAATGGCGAGACGGTCACGATGAAGACGTGGAGCTTTCTCGCCCTGGGACGCAGCTACGAGATCACGGATTATGGCCCCAGATTCGGCATCGAGGTCACGCGGAACGGCTACACGGTGTGGACCGGCTACCGTGACGGCGCGCGGCTCGTGACGGACACGAGCACCCTCCCCGCGCGCGAGCTCGGGGCGCTCCGCGAGGAGCTCCTCCGGCGAGCGGCCTCCCGGGGCGCCGCCCCGGCGGCGGACGCGGGCCTGGGCGCGCGCCGGCCGCAGCGCGCGGTCGAGCAGCTCGACCTGCTCGGGGCGCCCGCGCTCGGCGGCTGCCAGCGCTGAGCCGGAGGGGGCTGCTCCCGGAGGGCTCGCGCGGCGCTCAGACCTCCAGCGCGCTCTCGACGACGCGGTGCACGAGGCCGTACGCCTGGGCCTCGCGCGCGGTCATCCACAGGTTGCGCTCGGTCTCCTGCGCGATCTTCGCGGCATCCTGCCCGGTCGCCTCGGCGAAGATGCGGTTGAGCCGCTCGCGCGCGGCCATGATCTGGGCCGCCTCGATCTCGATGTCCGACGCGGGGCCGCGCACGCCGCCGAGCGGCTGGTGCAGGAGGAAGCGCGTGTTCGGGAGCGCGAACCGGTTCTCCCGCCGCGCGGCGACGAAGATCAGCGCGCCCGCGCTGGCGACCCATCCGGTGCCGATCACCTTGACCTCGGGCCGGATGAAGCGAATCACGTCGTAGATCGTATCTCCCGACTCCACGTGTCCCCCCGGCGAGTGGATCAGGACCCGGATCGGCGCCTCGCTCTGGTTCGCGAGGGCGAGGAGCTGCGCCGTGGCGGCATGCGCCAGCTCGCTGGTGATCTCCCCGAAGATCAGGACGGTCCGGCTCTTCAGGAGGCTGCTCTGGACCTCCTCGGACGGCGCGCGGTGGGGCAGCTGTTCTTCGTTCGGCGTCGCATCGAAGCGCATCATGGCCCCGAGCATCCGGCCGCCCCCGCCCGCGCGCCATGACCGCGAGGCGCGGAGTCATGCTCGCGCGTCTCGATCCCCGAAGGAGCGCTGGACGAGCGGCCTCGGCGCGGGCAACCATGGGGCATGGCGGACGAGATGGAGCGGCAGCTTCCCCGCGGCGTGGCGGTCTCCCGGCATCACGGCCCTCCTGGCGTGCTCTGGCGCGCGGGCGCTGGGGCTCCGCCGAGCCTCCACGTCGTCGTGCAGGGCGCGTTTCGCCTCGAGCACGACGGGGCGTGCACCGTGGGCGGGGGGCGCGCCCTGGAGCTCGACGCCGGCGACCTCGTGCTCCTCGGGTTCGGCGCGCGCGGCGCGGGGCCCGGCGAGCAGAGCCTGTGTTGCGTCGCGCCGCCGGCCGGCGGCGCTGCCGCGGCGGCGGAGCTGATCTCGGCGACCTACGCCGCTGCGCCCGGCGGGGCGCTCGCCTCGCTCGCGCCGGTGGTCCACCTCGCTGCCGGCGAGGTGCGGCGCGCGCCGGGGCTCTCGGCCGTGGTGGGCCTGCTGCGCGCCGCGCTCGCGGATCCGTCCCCGGGGCAGGCCGCGCTGGCGCGCTCGCTGCTCGAGCCGCTGCTCGCCTACGCGCTGCACTGCCACGAGCGGGCGGGCGAGGTGGGCGAGGCGCGCGCGCGGGGCCGGCGTGGGGCGCGCGCCTTCGACCGGCGCGTCGCCCGCGCGCTCCGGCTCATGCAGGAGAGGCCGGCGGAGCGCTGGACCCTCGAGGCGCTCGCGAAGGCGGCGGGCCTCTCCCGCGCCGCGCTGGCGCGGCGGTTCCTGGCCGAGCTGGGCGTCCCGCCGCTCCGCTACCTCGCCGAGCTGCGGATGCAACGGGCGGCCGAGCTGCTCGCCGAGGGCGACGGCTCACTGGCCGCCGTGGCGGCCGAGGTCGGCTACGACTCGGAGTTCGCGTTCAGCCGCGCGTTCAAGCGCCACACGGGCGAGGCGCCGGGCGCGTTCCGCCGTCGCAGCCGCTCCGAGGGGGCCGCGTTCCGGCTGCCGCCGGTGCGCGCGGCGGCGTGAGGGCTTCGCCGGGGCGGCGCGGGAGGTGACGTGCACCTCTGCGTCGCTCATCGCCCGTTCGACCTGCGGCGGAGGGGGCGGCGCCGCCGTGTAGGGGGCCCACCTTCTTGATCAGCCGCGGACCCACGAGGTAGCTCCGATAATCCTGCTCGAGCTGCTCGGGCGAGATGTCCCCCGATCGCTTGCTGAAACACCTGCCGCACCGGCGCGCCGCGCGAGGCAGCCTCGACGAAGCTGGCAAAGCGCCGCACGTAGGGATCGGGGCCATGGATCGGCACGTGCACGAGCGCCCATGAGCTCAGGTAATTGAGCACGACCCGGCGCCGCTCGGCGCCCGACGCATCGTCGGAGCGGCCGTAGAAGCCGTCTCGGCCAAGGTGGATGAGCTCCGTGACGGATCTCGCTCAGAGCCGTGGCTTCCTCGATGGAGGACGCGGTCGCTCCACAACGGTCCTGACCCCCGGAGGCTGCTCCGCAAGATCATCGACGACCCGCGACGCTTGCTCCGACCATCCGCTCCAACTCGGGCAGCTTCTCGCGGTAGCCGGAGATGCCGTGGTCCACGAAGGTGTCGGTCAGGACAGTCACGAGGAGGGCACGCCATATGTAACCAGATAGCGGCCAGACAAAGGCGAACAAGCAGGCTCACGCTCAGCCTTGGCGCTGGCTACGATGGCTCGACGAACCCCCAGCATCTCCTCGCGTACTCTATCACCACCTTTGCGACACCACGCTCGAGCGACGACATCTCCGCACGAATATATTCGCCCTTGAGCGGCGCACCGGAAGCAATGACCGTATACGGGCCATTGTCGGCCAAATCTCTACCGCCATCGATCTTTATTAGCACCACCGCTCCGTCGCCGCGCATGCGCTCAAGGAGCGGAAGCACCACATCAATCCCTTGCCACTGTGCCGGAATTGGGTTCAGACCAAGATAGCGAGCCAGAGACGGGATAAGCACACGTTCATCCATGGCCATCAAACACCTCGAAATTCAGCAGGAATTTCGTTGACAGTCCTGAGCTCACCGCGCGCCACCTGGCCGATAACCGAACGAACCTGGACGCTCGACACACCGCCAGCAATCCCGTTTCGTAACGCCAGCGTCTCGTATACGGCCTGGGCAGTCCGGAGCCCTGACGCGCGCCTTCACCTCATCGCACCTCCCCCGCAGCCGCCCGGCCGGCCGCGCTCCCCCCTAGCGCACCGCGCGCCCGCCCTATCGCTCGGAGGCCTTGCCGCTCGCGCCGGGCGCCGCCGTCCCCGCCCCACCCTCCCCGGGGAGGCACATCTTTCGCCCCGCGCTGTCGGCGATCGCCTCGCAGGTCTTCAGACCCGCCGGGCAATCGTCGGCGCTCTCGCAGTACGCCGAGCAGTGCCCCGGCTGATCCAGGGCGCCGGCCCGGTGCAGGCATCGCCCGTGCTGGCACTCGACCGCCGTCATGCACGCCTCGCCGGGCGCCCGGCCCTGCGGCTTGCTGCACACGCCGTCCGGACCGTCGTCGCGGGAGCGGCACACGTACCCCGCGCCGCACTCCCGGTCGACCCGGCAGCCCTTCGAGCAGACGCCCCCGATCGCCGCGCACACCGACGACGCGCACTCCGCGCCGTCCGCGCACGCCTCGCCGAACCCCTTCTTCGCTGCCGGGCTCACCCCCGCGCGCTCCTCGCAGCCCGCCCCCGCGCCGAGCGCTCCCAGCGCCCCCGCGAGCGCCAGCACCCCGCCGCGCGCCAGCGCCCCACCGCGCGCCATCGCGCCGCCCCCCGCTCCGCCTCGCATCGCCCGCCCTCCGTGGATCATCCGCCGACCTCCCGAGGCTCCGGCGGGCGACGCTCCCCTGGCGCACCAGGTCGCCGGGCCGCCTGCGCTCCTAGCACACCGGCGGCCTGGTGCGATCGCCAACCTCCCGACGCACGGAACCTCACCCGAGCACGTCGCGCAGCCCACCAGCTTGGGCCGGATCCGTCTAAAGTGCGCCGCCATGGCCAACCCGATCGACGTCGATCCCAACCCTCAGAGAGAAACCCCCGCCCAGCGAGAGCCCTCCCAGCGAGACACCCCCGCCGCTTTTTTCCGCGGAAACCCGGCGCCCGACGCGCGCACCGGCATGCACCCGGTCGCGCTCCGCCGCGCCTTCGCGGACCACCTCCACTACTCGCGCGCCCGGGAATCCCTGACCGCCACGCCGTTCGACCGGTACGTCGCCCTCGCCCTCTCCGTGCGCGATCGCCTCGTCGACCGGTGGACCAAGACCCAGCACACCTACTACGAGCAGGACGTCAAGCGCGCCTACTACCTCTCCGCGGAGTTCCTCCTCGGCCGCGCGCTCGTCAACAACCTGCAGGCCCTCGACATCTACGACAGCTACAAGACCGTCCTCACCGAGCTCGGCGTCAACCTCGACGACCTCGTCGATCAGGAGCCCGACGCCGGGCTCGGCAACGGCGGCCTCGGCCGGCTCGCCGCCTGCTTCCTCGACTCCATGGCCACCATCGGCCTGCCCACCTACGGCTACGGCATCCGCTACGAGTTCGGCATCTTCGAGCAGGTCATCCGCGACGGCTACCAGGTCGAGCGCGCCGACGAGTGGCTCCGCTTCGGCAACCCGTGGGAGGTCGAGCGCCCCGAGCACGCCGTCCCGGTCTCGTTCGGCGGCTACACCGAGCGCGTCCCCGACAAGCGCGGCGGCTTCCGCGTCATCTGGCGCCCCTCCGAGCAGGTCATCGGCGTCCCCTTCGACACGCCCATCGCCGGCTTCCAGTCGAACACCGTGAACACCCTCCGGCTGTGGTCCGCCCGCGCCGGCGAGGAGTTCGACTTCGAGCTCTTCAACGCCGGCGACTACGTGCACGCCGTCCACGAGAAGAACCAGTCGGAGGTCATCTCCAAGGTCCTCTACCCGAACGACAACTTCGACAAGGGCAAGGAGCTGCGCCTCCGCCAGGAGTACTTCTTCGTCGCCTGCTCCATCGCCGACATCGTGAACCGCTACAACCGGGTCCACCCGGACTTCTCGCGCTTCGCCGAGAAGAACGCGATCCAGCTGAACGACACGCACCCCGCCATCGCGATCGCCGAGCTGATGCGCGTGCTCATCGACGAGCACCTCGTCAGCTGGGAGGACGCCTGGAAGCAGACCGTCGCGGCCTTCGGGTACACGAACCACACGCTCCTGCCCGAGGCGCTCGAGCGCTGGCCCGTCGCGCTCTTCGAGCGGCTCCTGCCGAGGCACCTCGAGATCATCTACGAGATCAACCGGCGCTTCTTGCGCGAGGTCATGGACGCCCACCCGCAGGACCACGACCGCGTCGCGCGGATGTCGCTCATCGAGGAGGGGCACGAGCGCCACGTGCGCATGGCCTACCTCGCCGTCGTCGGCTCGCACTCGGTCAACGGCGTGGCCAAGCTCCACTCCGAGCTCGTCAAGCGCGACCTGCTCCGCGACTTCTACGACCTCTGGCCCGAGCGGTTCAACAACAAGACGAACGGCGTCACCTTCCGGCGGTGGCTGCTCGCCTGCAACCCCGCGCTCGCCGCGCTCGTCACCGAGAAGGTCGGCCCGCGCTGGGTGACGGAGTTCGAGCGGCTGCGCGAGCTCGAGCGCCACCTCGACGACCCGGAGTTCATCGAGCGGATCGCCAGCGTCAAGCGCGCGAACAAGGCGGCGCTCGCCAAGTTCATCGGGCAGGAGCTCGACATCTCCGTCGACCCCGCCTCGATCTTCGACGTCCAGATCAAGCGCCTCCACGAGTACAAGCGCCAGCTGCTCAACGCGCTCCACATCGTCGCGCTCTACCTGCGCCAGAAGCGCGGCGAGCACGTCACGCCGCGGACCTTCATCTTCGGCGCCAAGGCGGCCCCCGGCTACCGGCAGGCGAAGCTCATCATCAAGTTCATCCACGCCGTCGCCTACGTCGTGAACGGCGACCGGCGCCAGAGCGCGCTCCGCGTCGTGTTCATGCCGAACTACCGCGTCTCGCTGGCCGAGCGCATCATCCCGGCCGCCGACGTCTCCGAGCAGATCTCGACCGCCGGCATGGAGGCGTCGGGCACCGGCAACATGAAGCTCGCGCTGAACGGCGCGCTCACCGTCGGCACGCTCGACGGCGCGAACATCGAGATCCGCGACGCCGTGGGCCCGGAGAACTTCTTCCTGTTCGGTCTCACCGCCGACGAGGTGATCGCCCGCCGCTGCGAGCACTTCGAGGGGCGCGACGCGGTCGCGGCCGACCCGGAGCTCCGCGAGGTGATCGACCTCATCTCGTCGGGCTTCTTCTCGCCGGAGTACCGCGAGCTCTTCCAGCCCCTGCTCGACCGGCTGCTCGGCCGCGACGAGTACATGATGCTCGCCGACTTCAAGGCCTACTCCGCCTGCCAGCGCGAGGTGGAGGCGGCCTACGTGGACCGGAAGAGCTGGCTGCGCAAGTCCGCGCTCAACATCGCCCGCGTGGGCGAGTTCTCCTCCGACCGCACGGTGCGCGAGTACGCGCGCGACATCTGGGGCCTCACGCCCGTCGACATCGACCTCGGCGCCGCCAGGTCGCTCCTGTGACCGCGTGACCCCGCCGCCCCGGCAGGCGCGCCCGCGCCCGCCGGGACGCGCCCGCGCCCGCCGGCAGACGGCGACGCACGCCCGACGACGGCGGCGACGCGCGCCCGCCGGCGGCGGTGCCGCACCGGGCGGACCCGACGGGCCCTCCGGGCAGACCCGACCCCTCTTCAGCTCGCTTCCAGGACGCGGACGCCGCGACGGACGGAAAAATCCCGGTGCGCGCGTGGCGGACCACGCCCCGCCGGAGCATGCTTCCGGAGCGTGAGCTTCCTCCGTCGGCCGCTCGCCGGGGCGGGGCTCTTGCTATCCTTCCCGACGGATTTATGCCGAACGATCCTGAGGAGAGAGAAGACAGGCAGGGCGACCTCGCGACGGAGCGGGAACGGAAGGTCGAGAAGGCCCGCCGCTACAAGGTCGTGTTCCACAACGACGACTACACGACGATGGAGTTCGTCGTCCTTGTCCTGATGAAGTTCTTCCACCGCACCGAGACGGAGGCCACGCACATCATGCTGAGCGTGCACCACCGCGGCCACGGGGTCGCGGGCGTGTACACCAAGGATGTCGCGGAGACCAAGGTCGCCCAAGTCCAGGACTTCGCCAAGGAGCACGGAATGCCCCTTCGGTTGACCGCCGAGCCGGAATGACCATGCGCATCAGCCCCGAAGTTGAGATCGCCTTTTCGCTCGCCACCCGGGAGGCCTCGCGCCGCCGGCACGAGTTCGTGACCATCGAGCACCTGCTCTACGCGCTGCTCTTCGACGAGGAGACGGCCGAGGTCCTCCGGCACGCCGGGGGCGACACCCCGCTCTTGAAGAAGAAGCTGGAGCGCTTCCTCGACGAGGAGATCGAGGCGCTGCCGGAGGACGCGGACACGAGCCCGACGCTCTCGCTCGGGTTCCAGCGCGTGGTCGGCCGCGCCGCCATGCACGTGCAGTCCTCGGGCAAGAAGGAGCTCAAGGGCGCGAACGTGCTGGTCGCGATGTTCGCCGAGCGCGACTGCCCGGCCGTGACCCTCCTCGGGGAGCAGGGCATCAGCCGCTTCGACGTCGTGAACTACATCTCCCACGGCATCTCGAAGACGGGCCAGGACGACAGCCTCCGCGAGGAGTCGTCGTCCGACGAGGGCGGCGAGCCCGGCGGCGCGCAGCCGATCAAGGATCCGCTCGCCGCGTTCACGATGAACCTCAACAAGGAGGCGGCCGAGGGGCGCATCGACCCGCTGGTCGGCCGCGAGAACGAGGTCGCCCGGACGATCCAGGTGCTCGCGCGGCGGCGCAAGAACAACCCGCTGCTCATCGGCGACGCCGGGGTCGGCAAGACGGCGATCGTGGAGGGGCTGGCGCAGCGGATCGAGAAGAAGGACGTGCCCGCGCCGCTCAAGGACGCGACGGTCTACGCGCTCGACATGGGCGCGCTCCTCGCCGGCACGAAGTACCGCGGCGACTTCGAGAACCGCCTGAAGGCGGTGCTGCGCGCGCTGGAGAAGCAGCCGGGCTCGGTCCTGTTCATCGACGAGATCCACACGATCATCGGCGCGGGGGCCGCGAGCGGCGGGACGATGGACGCCTCGAACCTGCTCAAGCCCGCGCTGGCGTCGGGCCGCCTGCGCTGCATCGGCGCGACCACGTTCCAGGAGTACCGCGGCCACCTCGAGCGCGACAGCGCGCTCGCGCGGCGGTTCCAGCGCATCGAGGTGACCGAGCCGTCGGTCGACGACACGACGCAGATCCTGAAGGGCCTGCAGAAGCGCTACGAGGAGTTCCACAAGATCACGTACACCCAGGAGGCGCTCGAGGCCGCGGCGAAGCTGTCGGCGCGCTACCTCCAGGATCGCCGGCTGCCCGACAAGGCGATCGACCTGCTCGACGAGGCGGGCGCGGCGGCGCGCCTGAAGCACGGCGACGGGTACACGGTCGACACCGCGGACATCGAGCTCGTCATCGCGAAGATGGCGCAGATCCCGCCGCGGCAGGTGTCGACGTCGGACAAGGCGCAGCTCAAGGATCTCGAGCAGTCGCTGCGCTCGGTGATCTTCGGCCAGGACGAGGCGGTGAAGCAGCTCGCGTCCGCGATCAAGCTGTCGCGCGCGGGGCTGCGCGCGCCGGAGAAGCCGATCGGCTCGTTCCTGTTCTCGGGCCCGACCGGCGTCGGCAAGACCGAGCTCGCGAAGCAGCTCGCCAAGGCGCTCGGCATCGGCTTCCTGCGGTTCGACATGAGCGAGTACCAGGAGCGGCACACGGTCTCGCGGCTCATCGGCGCGCCGCCCGGCTACGTCGGGTTCGATCGCGGCGGCCTGCTGACCGAGGCGGCGGCGAAGACGCCGCACGCGGTGCTCTTGCTCGACGAGATCGAGAAGGCGCACCCGGACGTGTTCCAGGTGCTGCTCCAGGTGATGGATCACGGCACGCTGACCGACAACAACGGCAAGAAGAGCGACTTCCGCCACATGGTGCTGATCATGACGAGCAACGTGGGCGCGCGGGAGCTCGCGCAGGCGCGGGTCGGCTTCGGCGAGCGGGGGTCGGCGGGCGACGACGACAAGGCCTACAAGAACACGTTCAGCCCGGAGTTCAGGAACCGGCTGGACGCGCGCATCATGTTCCGGTCGCTGGATCCGTCGGTGATGGGGAGCATCGTCGACAAGTTCATCGGCGAGCTCGCGGCGATGCTCGCGGATCGATCGGTCACCATCGACGTGACCGAGCAGGCGCGGGCGGAGCTCTCGACGCGCGGGTACGATCCGGCGAACGGGGCGCGGCCGCTCGGGCGCGTCATCGAGAACGAGATCAAGCGGCGGCTCGGGGACGAGCTGCTCTTCGGGGCCCTCGAGAACGGGGGGAACGTCACCGTCGACTTCGAAGGGGGCGACTTCACGTTCAAGTTCACCGCGGCGAGCGGGAGCGGGAGCGGGGGGGACGCGGAGAAGGCGAAGGCGAACGGGGCGAAGGTGGAGCCGGCGGCCGTCGGCTAGATCGAGGGCAACGGAGCCAGCGGGGAGGGGTGCCCGTGCGCGCGGGCGGCGGGGGCCCCTCCCGCGAACTCGCGCCTCGTAGAAGGCTGTTGCCATGGGCACGGGGAGAGCCGGTCCGGGAGCGACCCGCTGCGATGCGGGCCGGCGCTCGGATTCGCGGGGCCCTACCCCGCCGCCCGCGCGCACGGGCACCCCTCCCCGCTGGCTCTTCGCGGCTGGCCGGCAGACCGACCCGCGAGCGCTACCTCATCAGGTCGGACGGGCGGAGTTGCGGAGCGCTGGATCAATTCAGCGAGTGCGGCATCGCGAGCGTGAAGGGCGCGATCTCGGCGTCGAAGACGCGGCCGTCCGGGCGGTGCATCTGGTAGGTGCCGCGCATCGAGCCGCGCGGGGTCTCGAGCACGCAGCCGCTCGTGTACTCGAAGTGCTCGCCAGGCTTCAGCGAGGGCTGCTGGCCGACCACGCCAGGGCCGCGCACCTCCTCCACCTTCCCGCTGCCGTGCGTGATGATCCAGTGCCTCGTCCTCAGCTGGGCGGGCTCGGTGCCTTCGTTCGCAATCCGCACCGTGTAGGCGAAGACGTAGCGGTGCTCCGTCGGGGATGACTGCGTGGGGACGTACACCGTCGAGACGGTGACCCGGATGCCCTGCGTGATGGCTGTCGACACAACCACGCACTGCCACCGCTGCGCCGCGCGCACAAGGGCCCGGCCGCGCAAGAGACGCTGGGAGACCGGCAGGAGACCGCCAGGAGACGCCGGGACGGAGACGGCCGGGCTCCCCGAGAGGCGGCGTTGACAGCCTCCAGCCTCATCCGCAGGTTTCGTCGAACCTGGGGTCAACGATCCGTGGAGGAACCCGCCGTGGGCGAACATGACTGTACCGGTGCTCGATGTGCTGAAGGCGAACGGTTCGTCCCGATCGCGATCCTGCCGCCGGCGCGCGGCGAGAGGGCGGCGATGGTTCAAAACAGCGATGCCCCTGGAGGCGTGGGAGAAGGCCCCGGGCCCGGGCTCACGGCGATCGGGCCCGTGATGCCGGAGCGCAAGGTCCGCGAATGGGCCCTCGTGCTGCAGTCGAGCGAGCTTTGGCACGCCGTGCGGTACACCCCGGCAGGCTGGGTGCTCCTCGTGCGCGACGAGGACTACGACTTCGCCGCGACCTCGATCGATCGGTACGAAGCGGAGAACCGCGACTGGCCCCCGCGCCGCCCGCGCGAACGCCCGCGCCACCCGCCGTCCATCGCCGCCGGCGTCGCGTTCGTCGCCCTCGCCCTCTTCTTCTTCCTCGTCACCGGCCCCGCCAGCGGCGGCGGGCGGCTGTTCCAGCGCGGCGCCTCGGTCGCCGACCTCGTCGTCGGGCCCGAGCCGTGGCGCGCCATCACCGCGCTCACGCTGCACGCCGACTCGGCCCACGTGATCGGCAACGTCATCTCCGGGACGGTCTTCGCGTCCGCCGTGCAACGCCGCCTCGGGCCCGGCGGCGCCGCGCTCGCCGTGGTCGCGTCGGGCGCGATCGGGAACTTCGCGAACGCGCTCTGGCACCAGAGCCTCGGCCACCACCACGCCTCGATCGGCGCCTCCACCGCGGTGTTCGGCGCGATCGGGCTGCTCGCCGCCACCCAGCTCATGCTCGACCGCGCGCACGACAAGGACAGCGGCGAGAAGCGACACCTCCTCCAGCTCGTCGCGCCGCTCGTGGGCGGCGCCTCGCTCCTCGGCGCCCTCGGCGCGAGCCCGCGCGCCGACCTCGGCGCCCACGCCTTCGGCCTGCTCAGCGGCGCCGCGATCGGCCTCGTCGCCGGCCTGTCCCTGCGCAACCGGCCGGCGCCGCGCCGGCCCCTCGTCCAGGTCGCCCTCGGCGCGACCGCGACCGGGCTCGTCCTCGGCGCGTGGCAGCTCGCGCTCCGCGCCTGACGCGCGCGCTCAGTCGACCGGCCAGATCCCCACCGTCCCGCCCACCCAGGTCAGATCGCGGTTCTGATCGACCCCGAGCATCCGCCCGCGCGACAGCCGCACCAGGTTGAGCACGAGCGAGAGCTCGGGCTCGCCCGGCGCGCGCAGGAACATCATCCGGACCTCGGCCTTCACCCCGCCCCCGTCCGGCATCAGGAGCGCCGGCTCGTACGCGACCTTCTCCTGGAGCAGCCACCTCGAGCGCTCGCCCTGCGGGATCGCGGCGATGTCCTCGCGCGCGACGTCGACCTTCACCCCGGAGCCCGCGAAGGAGAACAGCGGCTTGAGCACGTAGCGCTCGAGATCCGGCGGCACCTCGTCGAGCGCGCTCAGGAGCCGCGCCCGCGGGACGGCCGGGTGATCGAGGTAGGGGAGCGTGTACTTCGACCAGGTCCAGTACCAGTTCGGGTGCGAGCACCACGTGACGTCGAGCGGCTCGTCGTACCGGAACGGGAGCTCGACCCGCTTCGCCTCGAGCTCGTCGAACACGACGCGGTTGTACAGCCGGCGGACGGGGACGAGCCGCCCGCCCACGCGGCGGAACAGCCGGTCCTTCTCCCGGACGAGCGCCGTCGGGCAGACCGCGTCGACGCCGACGAGGAGCTTCGTCGCCACGAAGTCCGGGTAGGTCTTCTGCTTCTCCGGCGAGAGGTCGAGGAGCACCACCGACTCCTCGGGCTCGCCCGCGAGGATCGCGCGGCGCAGGTGCGCGACGACATCGTCGCGGCTCCGGCCCCCGAAGCAGCACGTCCAGCGCCGGTCGAGCCCCGGCATGCCGGCCAGCACCTCGCCCACGATCTCGGTCTGCACGAGCATGAGCGCGTAGAGCGACGGGAACGCCTGGAGCTCGACCACCTTGGCGTCGAGCTCGCCGTCCGGGCCGCGCACGATCGCGAAGTCCACCTGCGCGCAGTTGGGCAGCGCGTCCATGCCGGGGGCGTCGAGGTGCGCGGGGATGGCGCGCTTCATCTGCGCGATGAGCGCGGGGCTCGAGATCTGCTGCACGATCTCCGTCGCGGAGCGCTCGAGGCGCTCGCGCAAACCCGACGGCAGGAACAGCGGCGTCTCGGCGACGCGGAACGGGATCGCGCAGCCGAGCCGCCGCTCGAGGCGGCCGAGGATCTCCGCGTAGGTCGACGGGCCGAAGGCGGCGTTGAAGGCGCGCCGGAAGGTGGGCTCCATGAATTTTGGTGGTATCACGGCGGCGCGCGCGGCTGCACGACCGACGGCGCCGCCGGCTTGAGCGCGGGAAGCGTCCGCGTCGATCGGATCCGGCTTGAGGCTCCGGGCGCGGAGACTACAGTCGCGGCGAACCCACGCCGAGGCACCCACGATGATCAAGCTCCGCTCCGCCATGGTCCTGCCGCTCGTCGCCGCGCTCGCCGCGGCGTGCTCGAAGACACCCGAGCCGACGGCCACGTCGGCGCCCGAGCCGCCCGCGACGAACAAGGCCGCCGCGCCCGCCCCGACGACCCAGGCCCCGAAGCCGGCGCACCCCGGCGGCCAGCAGGCGGCCGGGGCGGAGCTCGCCTGGGACGCGCCCGCGAGCTTCGAGAGCGCGCCAAACCCCAACGCGATGCGCAAGGCGACCTACAAGATCAAGCGCGCCGCGGGCGACGCCGAGGACGCCGAGCTCAGCGTGAGCCAGGCGGGCGGCAGCGTGGACGCGAACATCACGCGCTGGGTCGGCCAGTTCTCCCAGAAGAGCGAGGACTCCCCGAAGCGCGCCGACCTCAAGGTCAACGACATCAAGGTCGCGGTCGTCGAGATCAAGGGGACGTTCGCCGGCTCCGGGATGCCCGGCATGCCCGCCGGGGAGCCGAAGCCGAGCTACGCCATGCTCGGCGCGATCGCGGAGACGCCCTCCGGCGACCTCTGGTTCTTCAAGATGACCGGCCCCGAGAAGACGGTCACCGGGGCGCGCGCCGACTTCGACAAGCTCCTGAACAGCCTGCGGCTGAAGTGATCGGGCGCGTGGCCGCTGCGCGCCGAGCCTCCGCAGAGAGCGCTCGGCCGCGCGCGCCGCGCCCTCAGCACGCGACGTCGCCCGCGAAGAACCGCGCGAACGCGGGCGGAAGCGCCGCGGCGCCGCCCTCGGCGAGCGGGGGGCGCGCGCTCGAGAGCGTCTGCCAGAGGAGGATCGTCTCGCCCGGGTGATCCCGCCCGATCTCGCGCAGCGCGGCGAGCGCCTTGGCGCTGTACGTGACCTCCCCCGGGACGCCGATCAGCCGCTCCACCTCGGGGATCGCCGCGATCGACGCGGGGGTCGGCGCGCCGTAGCCGGGGCCGATCGCGCGGTGGTCGATCGCGAAGCGGACGGGCGGGAGCCGCTGCCGGGTGAAGCGCGGCGCGCGCCGGGCGAGGAGGCGCTTCATGCTGCCGACCTCGTAGCGGACGACGGCGCGGTTCGAGGCGATGCGCTCGGTGATGCGCACGCCGACGATCGTGGTCGGCCAGCCGAGCATCGCCGCGCCGAGCGCGAGCCCCGCCAGCGTCCCGCCCGTCCCCGAGGGGACGACGATGCGATCGGGGCGCGGCGCCTCGCCGCGCCGGACCTGCTCGGCGAGCTCGAGCATGGCGTCGACGTAGCCGAGGCACGGGAGCGCGGCCGAGGCGCCGGGCAGGATGACGTAGGGCCGATCGGCGCGGCGCAGCGCCCGGATCGCCCGGATCGCGGTGGTCGCGTACCCGCCGCCGTGGACGAGCTCGGCGCCGCTGGCCGCGCCGGCGAGGAGCGCGTCGCGACCGAAGCGGGTGATCGGCTGATCGAACAGGACCGCGGTGACCGCGAAGCCGAGCGCCCGGCCGAAGAGGGCCGTGGCCGTGACCTGCGTCGACGCCAGCCCGCCGACCGTGACGAGCGTCCTCGCCCCGCGCCGCTCCGCGTCCGCGAGCAGGAACTCGAAGCGCCGCACCTTGTTGCCGCCGTAGAGCGGCGAGATCCGGTCGTCGCGCTTGACCCAGACGCCGCCGCGGCCGAGGTAGCCCTCGATCGCCGCGCAGGGGACGACCGGCGTCGGCGCGTGCGCGAGCGGGCGCCAGGGGATCTGCCCCGCGAGCTCGGGCAGCTCGGCGAAGAGCGGCAGCTCGCGCGACGCGGGCAGGAAGCCCGGGGTCGCGCCGTCGACGCCCGCCGCGCCGGCGATGCCCGCCGCGCCGGCCGCCCCGGCGCGGGCGGCTCGCCCCTCGTCGTCGCTCGCCACCCCCTCGCCCCTCGCGCTCAGGCCCGCGCCGCCGCGCCGTGCCCCGCCGGAGGGCCGCCCGGCCCCGCCTGCTCGCCGGCGTCGCCGGGGTCGTCCTCCGCCCCGGCGCCGAGCCGGCCGCCGCGCACGACCAGCGGATCGCGGAGGTACGTGTCCGTCAGCCGCTTCGGCCCCGCGAGGCCGAGCAGCCGGAGCGGCAAGAGGAGCACCGAGAGCACCCACGAGGCGAGCCCGAGCGCGAGCTTGCCCGCGTACGCCTCCGCCACGAGCGCGAGCTTGCGGGCGGCCGACATCGACGAGATCGGCGCGTCGGTCAGGCCGATGCGCATCAGCCGGAGCTCCGCGATCCGCACCGAGTGGCGCACCAGGTCGGGCAGGCGCCGGAGCGCCGGGTGGTCCATCGGCAGGCGCTTCTTCATGAACGCCTCGAGCCGCGACACGCCCCAGAGCGACACCAGCGCGAGGCCGAGCAGCCGCCGCCGGAGCGCGGGCCGCCCCGCGATCGCCTTCCTCGTCTGCTGCTCGCCGAAGTCGACGTGGCGCTCCTCCTGCCGCACGCCGCGCTTCAGGATCGCGACGATCTCCGGCTCGTCCACGGTGTCGATCATCGCGTAGAACGCCTGGAGGACGAGGCCCTCGCCGAGGGCCATCTCCAGGGCGACGTGCTCGGACCAGTCGCCGCCCATGAGGCCGGTGGCGAGGAAGCGCACGCTCCAGGCGGCCTTCTCCGGCGGCGCGCCGAGGATCTCGAGGATGCGGAGGAAGTTGCCGACGTGCTGGAACTCCTCGACGGCCTGGCGCGCGAGGAAGCGCGCGGACTCGAGATCCGGCGCGTTGTAGAGCCAGTGGCCGATCTGGACGCCGGTGATCTCGCCGTAGAGGAACTGCTGGACGGCCCAGACGATGACGTCCTTGTCCTTGACGGGATCGAGCTTGGCGCCGTGGAAATCGAACGCCATCTCTTCGCGGGTCACCAGCATCGATCGGCCTCCAGAGCGGTGAATTTAGCCCAGATCGCGCCCCCGGGCAGGCCCGAGGCGCGCGGTCCCTGTGCCCGAGCGCCCGCCGAGCCCCGCCGAGCGCCCGCCGCGCCCGGGCTCCGGCTCGGCCCGCCCGGGCGGAGGCGGCGTCCGCCGTGGTATACGGCCGCGGCGGCGGCATCAGGAACCGCCGACTTGAACCTCAGGAGAAGCACCATGGCGCGCGTCCACAACTTCAACGCCGGCCCAGCCGGGCTCCCCCTCCCCGCCCTCGAGCGCGCTCAGCGCGAGCTCCTCGACTTCGAGGGGACGGGCATGTCGATCATGGAGCACAGCCACCGCGGCAAGGCGTTCGAGGCGGTGCACAACGAGGCGATCGCGCTGCTCCGGCAGCTGCTCGGCCTTTCGGACGACTACCACGTGCTGTTCATGCAGGGCGGCGCGGCCATGCAGTTCGCCGTCGTGCCGATGAACCTCCTGCCGCCCGGCAGGAGCGCCGACTACATCCTCACGGGCGGCTGGTCCGAGAAGGCCCTGGAAGAGGCGAAGCGCGTCGGGACCGTCCGCGTCGCCGCGAGCACCGCGGTCGACAAGCGTTACACCCGCATCCCCCACCAGAGCGAGCTCTCGCTCGATCCGAACGCCGCGTACGTCCACATGACGACGAACAACACGCTGTTCGGGACGCAATGGCACTGGCTGCCCGAGACGGGCAACGTGCCGCTCGTCGCCGACATGTCGTCCGACATCCTGTGGCGCAAGATGGATATCTCCAGGTTTGCCCTGATTTACGCGGGCGCCCAGAAGAACATCGGGCCGAGCGGGATCACGGTCGTGATCGCCCGCAAGGACATCGTTGACAGCGGGCGAAAAGACATTCCCGTCATTTTCCGTTATGCCACTTACGCTGCGAACAACTCGCTCTACAACACACCTCCGACATTCGCAATCTACCTCATGCGCAACGTGCTCGCGTATACGCTTGAGATCGGTGGGCTCGAGGAGGTCGAGCGACGGAATCGCAAGAAGGGTGAGCTGCTGTACGAAACCCTCGATGCACACCCGGATGTGTTCCGGGCCCCGGTCGAGAAGGAGAGCCGCTCGTTCATGAACGTGGTGTTCCGGCTTGCCAGCGAGGAGATGGAAAAACGCTTTGTCGCGGAGGCGGCAAAGGAGGGTATGGTGGGGCTCGCCGGACACAGGTCGACCGGGGGTATCCGGGTTTCGATCTACAACGCAGTATCCGTTGAATCGGTGGAGCGCCTTACGGCGTTCATGCGGGACTTCGCCAAGAGGGCTTGACCGCGCTGGGAACACGACATTCTCGGTAATTCCAGGTTCGCCTCGGTTTCCACCTGCGTCTCCGGCGAACCTCCCCCCAATTCGTCGCGTCCCAACCTTCAGCCCGCTTGACGTTGTTCCGCCCGGTACAACAGGCCCCCCGCGGAAAGGGCCTGTCGGCCTTTCCGCAGCTGGGAGGGAGGCGGTGAACGCCGCTTCCCGATCGGCGCCGGGAGGGGATGGCGAACGCTGAATCCCCGACCGGAACCCGGGAGGGGACGGCCATGCCGGCCTCGGACCCGCCCGGGAGGGGACGGCGAGCGCCGCCCCCTCCCGGCTCAGAGGCCCCGTTCGGAGACCTGAATCGAGCGAGCCAACCGTAAGGAGAGGATGATGGCGAGCATGGATGATCGTGGGATGATTTCCAGGAGTGAGGAGGACCAGGAGGAGAGAGGGGCCTCGCCGAGCGAGCCCCCGCCGTCGTCAGCGACGCAGAAGCAGGCAAATGAGCGGCAGCAGCGTGGGTTCGCCGCCATGGATGAGGAGCGTCAGCGCAAGATCGCCAGCAAGGGCGGGAAGGCAGCCCACGAGAAAGGCACGGCCCACGAGTTCACGCGCGACGAGGCCCGTGCCGCCGGCAAGAAGGGCGGTGAGGTCGTCAGCCAGAACCGCAAGCACATGGCCGAGATCGGTCGCCGGGGCGGCGAGCGCGTGAGCCAGGACCGGGCCCACATGGCCGAGATCGGCCGCAAGGGCGGCGAGGCCGTGAGCGGCGATCGCCAGCACATGGCCGAGATCGGTCGCCGGGGCGGCGAGTCGCGGGGAGATCAGCCGCGGGAGAATCAGCCGCGCTGATCGAGGGGGGAGCGGCCCGGCGCCGAGGCACCGGGCCAGCCCTCGGCACGCTTGCGCGGTCCACGGCCCGGGGCTCCCGGCCGTGGCCGCAAGGTGCGCCCTCGTCAGCTCGGCGCGATCGCGCCCAGCGAGACGTCGCTCGGCGTCTCCTTCGGGCCGGGGATCCACTCCTCGTCCGGCTCTTCCTGCGGGAGCACGACCGGGGCGCCGTCGTAGCGCAGGCGCTTGCCGGGCCAGACGAAGGTACGGAACAGGTAGGCGAGGAGCGACGGCTGATCGAGGTTCGGGTGGATGAACGGCGCCACGCGCCTCGCGTGCTCGGCCGGCAAGAGGCTCCAGTGGAGGCCGGGCTCCATGTGGTGGATGGAGTGGAAGCCGTTGTTGTACGTCCACCAGTTGACCAGCCGGCCGACGAAGTTGCGCGAGTGGTTGTACTCGCTGTCCTCGTCGCAGCCGTCGTGCTGGAGGTAGTTCATCGTGACGATCCCCCACGCGGCGTACTGGTGCGGGATCAGCACGTAGATGAGGAACTTCTCCCAGTCGAGCGCGAGCAGGGCGCCCATCGCGCCGAGGAACACCGCCGACTCGAGGAGCATCTGCCGGAACCACGGTGGGTTGCGCCGGTACATCGCCTTGAAGTAGCGCATGTCGGCGGGCAGGATGTCCCGGACCACGCGGCTCATGAAGAGGAGCCCGTTCAAGAGGTTCCAGCGATAGCGCACCTTGGTCGTGCGCATCACGTCGCGCCGCGACTGCGTGTACTTGTGATGGCTGAGGTTGTGGCCGGGCACGTAGGCGCTGACCGGGTGCCCGTACGTGAGCGTGAGCGCGACCTGGAACGCGCGGTTCATCCACCGCCGCCGGAAGACCGGGCAATGGACCGAGTTGTGGGTCGCGACGGCGCCGAGGAACGAGAACACGCAGGTCATCGCGAGGAGCGGAATCGCGAGCCAGAGCGCGCGCGGCGCGTAGACCCATTGCACCGCCACGAGGGCGAAATAGGTCGCGACGAAGAGGAGCGTCTTGATGTCGGCGCGGTACCGGAGCATGGCTGTTCTTCACGGGTGCGAGGGCCCCGCGCGCCGGACCGACCGGCAGCGCGCCGGGCGCTGGCCGGTCCGAACGGGCGCGGCAGCCCGTCATCCATCGTCTCGGCGCCCTTCGTACCGCATTTCGTCACAGCCGGAAGCCCCGAAGTTGCATTCCGACGGGCGCTGGACGCCATCGCGCGCGACATCCGTGTTTCACGCCGATGTCCCGCGCGCGGTGCGATCGCCTCTACGCACCTCGCGCCCGAGAGCCCGGGTGCGGGAGCGATGCCGCGGGTGCTCTGCGGAGCGCGAGGCGGAGCGCTCCGGCGCGCTCCGCCGCGCTCCGGCGCGCGTTCGGCGGGCACGGCTCGCGCTTGACGATCCCTGCGCGAACCGCCAACGTGGCCGCGTGAGCTCATCCCCTCTCGGTTTCGATCCGAACGGTCCTGCGGTTGGCCACGGGATCTACGGGCTGCCGCACACCGCCGAGGACGCTCGGGTGGTCCTCATCCCGGTGCCCTGGGAGCCGACAGTGTCCTACCGCCGCGGCGCCGCCAAGGGGCCGGCGGCGATCCTGCGGGCCAGCCGGCAGGTCGACCTGTTCGACTTGCACACGGGCCGGCCGTACGAGCAGGGCATCGCGATGCTCGACGTCGACCCGGACATCGTCCGGTGGAACGCGGAGGCGTGCGCGGCGGCCGAGCCGGTGATCGCGGCGCAGGGCGAGGTCGCCGGCGATCGGGACCTGGAGGCGCGGCTCGAGGCGGTGAACGCGCTGTCGCGCCGGTTGAACGAGCGCGTCGCCGAGATCGCGAAGCGGTGGATGGAGCGGGGCAAGCTGGTCGGGGTGGTGGGCGGCGACCACTCCGCGCCCTACGGCACGATCGCGGCGCACGCCGAGCGCTACCCCGGGATGGGGATCCTCCACGTCGACGCGCACGCCGATCTGCGCGACGCGTACGAGGGGTTCACCGACTCCCACGCTTCGATCATGCGCAACGTCGCGACCCGGCACCCGAAGATCTCGCGGATCGTCCAGGTCGGGCTGCGCGACATGAGCGAGGACGAGCTCCGGTTCATCCGCGAGTCGAACGGCCGCGTCGTCGCCCACGTCGACGCCGCGATCGCCGATCGGCTCTTCGAGGGGGAGCCGTTCCACCTGATCGCCGACGCCATCGTGGAGGACCTCCCGGACGACGTCTACGTGACCTTCGACATCGACGGGCTCGATCCGACGCTGTGCCCGAGCACCGGCACGCCCGTGCCCGGGGGCCTGTCGTTCCCGCAGGCCGTCGCGCTGATCGGCCGCATCCACAGGAGCGGCCGGCGCATCGTCGGCTTCGACCTGAACGAGGTCGCCCCCAAGGACGACCACGACGAGTGGGACGGCAACGTCGGCGCCCGCCTCCTCTACAAGCTGATCGGCTTCACGCTCCTCTCGCAGGACAACGCCCAGAACAATCGCTAGGCCGGCGGTCAGGCGAGCGCGCGGCGGTAGGTTTCGATCGCGAGGTGCACGTCGAGCGTGCCGGCCATCTCGCGGCAGGAGTGCATGCTCAGCATCGGCGCGCCGACGTCGACCGTGGCGATGCCGAGCGCGGCCGCGGTGATCGGGCCGATCGTGCTGCCGCACGGGAGGTCGCTGCGCACGACGAAGCGCTGCGGGGCGTAGCCCGCGTCGTGGCAGAGCGCCTCGAGCTCCGCCGCCGTCGCGCCGTCGGTCGCGTAGGACTGGTTCACGTTCGACTTGATCACGAGCCCGCGGTTGATCTGCGGGGCGTGGCGCGGCTCGTGCTGGTCCGCGTAGTTCGGGTGCACCGCGTGGGCCATGTCCGCCGAGACGAGCAGCGAGCCCGCCATCGCCCGGGCGAACGCCTGCGGCTCGCGCGCCGGGTACGTGTCGACGATCCGCGCGAGCACGTCGCGCAGCACGCTGCCCGCCGCGCCCACCGCGCTCCGGCTGCCGCACTCCTCGTGGTCGTAGAGCGCGACGACCCGCGTCGCCGCGCCGGGGGCGCCCGCGCCGATCAGCGCGGCCGTCGCGGCGTGGCAGCTCGCGAGGTTGTCCAGGCGGGATGCGAAGATGAACTCGTCGCCGAGCCCGCCGATCGACGCCTTGAGCGTGTCGTACAGGCAGAGATCGAAGCCGAGGACGGCGTCGCGCGGCGCGTCGACCGCGCGCGCGAGCAGGGCGCTCAGGTCCGCCTCGCGGCCGAGGCCGATCACGGGGGCGAGGTGCTTCTGCGCGTTCAGCACGAGCCCCTCGGAGTTGACCCCGCGGTTCAGGTGGATCGCGAGGTTCGGGACGCGCGCGACGGGGCGGCCGAGGTCGACGAGGTGTCGCTCGACCCGGCCGTCCCTGCGGATGTGGACGCGGCCGGCCACGCTGAGGTCGCGATCGAGCCAGGTCGAGTACAGCACGCCGCCGTAGACCTCGACCCCGAGCTGCTGGTAGCCGCTCCGCGAGAGCTCGGCGCTCGGCTTCACCCGGAGGTTCGGCGAGTCGGTGTGCGCGCCGATGACGCGGAAGCCGCCGACCGCCGGGTGCTCGGCCCCGGCGACGAACGCGACGATCGTCGACCCGCCCCGGATGATGTAGCGGCGATCGCCCGGCGCGACCGCCCAAGCGTCGCGCTCCCCGAGCTCCGAGAAGCCCGCGGCCGCGAGCCGCGAGGCGACCTCGCGGACGGCGTGGTACGGCGTCGGCGAGCGATCGATGAAGGCGCAGAGGTCGCGCGCGGCCAGGGCGCCGCGCTCGCGCAGCGCCGACATCTCGTCCGCGCTCTTCGCGAAGCGCTCGCCAAGGTCGGTCGATGGCTTGGGATCGCCTGGGCGATCGAGGATCTCGGGGGTCGTCATGAGGTGGGGGCGCCGAGTCTAGCAGAGCCGCCGCGCGCCCCGCCCGGCGCGCGCTCGCCTGGCCGCGCCCCGTGCCCGCGCGCGGCCAGGCCAGGCGAGCGCGCTGCGCGCCCTCGCGCCGACATGGCGGCCCACGCGGCCTTTGCGCCATGGTATCGCCCACCGCCGCGCCGCGCCGGACCCTCCGGCCCCGCGCCGCAACGGAGACGCGCCCCGATGTACCGCCTCGTCCGACCGCTCCTCTTCGCGCTGCCGCCCCGCCTGGCGCACGAGCTCGGCATGCTCGCGCTCGCCCCGCTGGAGCACGCCGCCCCGCTCCGCGCCCTCGTGCGCGCCCGCCTCGCGCCCCGGGACGGGCGCATCGCGGTGCGCGCCATGGGGCTCGACTTCCCCTCCCCGCTCGGCGTGGCCGGCGGCTTCGACAAGGACGCCCGCCGGGCCCGCGCGCTCGCCGCCCTGGGCTTCGGCTTCGTCGAGCTCGGGACCGTCACGGCGCAGCCCCAGGCCGAGAACCCGCCGCCGAACCTCTTCCGCCTGCCGGCCGACCGGGCGCTCATCAACCGGCTCGGGTTCCCGAACCAGGGCGCGGCGCGCGTCACCGAGCGGCTCTTGGGCCGCGGCGGCGCCGCGGCGGTCGGCGTGCCGGTGGGCATGTCGATCGGCAAGTCCCGCGTCGCGCCGCTCGATCCGATCGAGCCCGCGATCGAGGACTACCTCGCGAGCTTCCGGGAGGTGCGGCGCGCGGCCGACTTCGTCGTGATCAACGTCTCGTCGCCGAACACGAAGGACCTCCGGGCCATGCAGGGGCCGGCGATCGCGCGGGCGCTGCTCTCGGCGATCATGCGGGAGAACCGCGGCGCCGGGAGGCCGCTGCCGCTGCTCGTCAAGGTCGCCCCCGACCTCGGCGACGAGGAGCTCGAGGCGCTGCTCGCCGTCGTGGAGGAGGTCGGCCTCGCCGGCGTCATCGCGACGAACACGACCGTGCGGCGCGACGGGCTCGCGACGAGCCCGGCCGCCGTCGAGGCGATGGGCGCCGGCGGGCTCAGCGGCCCGCCCTTGCGGCAGCGCTCGCTCGCGATGGTGCGGCGGATCCGCGCGCGCCTCGGGGGCGGCGTCACGGTGATCGGCGCCGGCGGCGTCGAGTCGGCGGAGCACGCGATGGACCAGCTCGAGGCGGGCGCCGACCTCGTGCAGCTCTACACGGGCTTCGTTTACGGCGGCCCCCTCCTCCCCGCCGCGATCGCGCGCGGGCTGTCGGAGCTCGTGGCGCGCGCCGGCGCGCGGTCGGTCCAGGATCTCGTCGGAGGCCGGACGGGCAGCGCTGCGCGCGCTGCTATGATCGGCCATGGAGCTTGAAGCGCACGTCCACGGCACCATCCGCGAGATCCCGGAGAGCGAGTGGAACGCGCTCCACGGCGCGAGCGAGGCGCCGTTCCTCTCGTGGGCGTGGTTCGACGCGCTCGAGCGGACGGGGTGCGTGGGCGAGGAGGCGGGCTGGCTGCCGCACCACATCACGCTCCGGGCCGAGGGGGTCCTGCTCGCCGCCGCGCCCGCGTACCTGAAGGACAACAGCGAGGGGGAGTTCGTCTTCGATCACGGCTGGGCGTCGGCGTCCCACCAGCTCGGCGCGCCGTACTACCCGAAGCTCGTCGTGGCGGTGCCGTTCACGCCCGCCACGTCGCCGCGCCTGCTCGTGCGACGGCCCGAGGATCGCCCGGCGCTCCTCGCGGTGTTCGCGGAGACGCTCCGCGAGCTGGTGGCGCGGAGCCGCATCTCGGGCGCCCACGTCCTGTTCCCGACCGCGGACGAGGCCGCCGCCCTGTCGGAGGCGGCGATGGCCCACCGCTGCGGCATCCAGTTCCAGTTCGAGAACGAGGGGTACGGGTCGCTCGACGACTTCCTCGCGCGCTTCAACGCGAAGCGGCGGCACCAGATCCGGCGCGAGATGCGCGAGGTCGCGAAGCAGGGCCTGTCGATCGAGACGCTGCGCGGCGCGGACATCACGCCCGAGATCGTGGACCTGATGTTCGGCTACTACGTCTCGACGGTCGAGAAGTTCGCCTGGGGCCGGCAGTACCTGAACCGCGCCTTCTTCGAGGAGATCACGGCCCGGCTCCGCTCGTCCGGGGAGCGCGCCGGGGGCAAGGGCGGCGTCGAGGTCGTCCTCGCGCGCGACGGCAAACGGCCCATCGCGGGCGCGTTCAACATCGCCGGGCCGACGACCCTCTATGGCCGTTACTGGGGCGCCTCCGAGGAGCGCCCCTTCCTCCATTTCAACGTCTGCTACTACCACCCGGTCGAGGACTGCATCGCCCGCGGACTGCGCCGCTTCGAGCCGGGCGCGGGCGGGTCGCACAAGCTCGTACGCGGATTCGCACCGAGCATCACCCACAGCGCCCACCACCTCGCGCACCCGCGCCTCGACGCGGCCGTGCGCGATTTCCTCGTGCGCGAGCGCGCCGTCGTGCGCGCGAAGACGGCGGACAGGAGCGTGGCATTCCGCTGAGCGCGCCTCTCGACGCGCGGTGTTGACGGGACGCGCTCCCGGGAGACATGCTGTCGGGCATGCGCGCCTTTCTTGCCCTCCTCACCTCCTCCATCGTCGTCGGGCTCGCCGCGAGCGGCGGCTGCTCGAGCAGCCCGGCGGCCGACGCCACCTCGACGGCCGCGGCGGCGACGGTCGCCGGCGCCGGCGGCTCGCTCGGCTTCGGCTGCTTCGGCGGCAGCCCGGACGGGCGGTGCACGATCCTCGCCCAGGTCTCCGAGGACTGCGGCTGCCCCGATTGCGCGGACTCGGCGAGCTGCCTCGGCTTCTGCAAGGACGACGGCGCCTGCGATCTGCGGCCCGACGCTCCGGACGGCGAGGATTGCACCTGCCCGGACTGCGCCAACAGCGTCGCCGAGTGCAGCCCGTCGCGCGGGTGCAACAGCGACATGGGGTGCAACGCCAACGAGGACTGCACCTGCCCCGATTGCACGGACACGCCGCGGTGCACGGACCATTGCACGGACAACGGCTCGTGCGCGCCGTACTTCGAGGGTTGCTCCTGCGCCGATTGCCGCTCCGCGGAGCGGTGCGGCGGCGACGCGGCCACGACCGCCGCGGCCACGACGGGCGGCGGCGAGGGCGGCGGCGGCGGCGGCGCAGGCGGCGACGCGGCCGGCACCGGCGGCAGCGGCGGCAATGGCGCGGGCGGCGATCCGGCCGGCGCCGGCGGCAGCGGTGGGGTCCCCGGGACGGGCGGCGCGGGCGGCGCCTAGAGCGGTTTTCGCTCGGGTTCGATGCAGGCGTCTTCCGTGCTTCGTCCCTCGTCCCCGTCCCTCGTCCCCGTCTCTCGTCCCCGTGCACGTCTGCGTGCGCGTGCGCGTGCGCGTGCGCGCTGACTCCGGGGAATCGCGCACGCGCACGCGCACGAGGGACGAGCACGGGAGACGGAAGACGGAAGACGGACGGCGGAGGACGGGAGACGGAAGACGGGAGACGGGAGACGGGGACGAGAAACGGCGCACGGTGGTTCAGCCGCAGCTGAAAACCACTCTAGAAAGAACAGAGAGGGCGCGGCCGAAAGACGTGTGCGGCCTCACGGCTTCGCGGTCAGCCCGTGCTTCCTCAAGAACATCCGCACGTGGTGGCGCTCCATGCCGGCGCGGCGCGCCATCTCGCTGACGTTGCCGCCCGTGGCGCGGATCAGCTCGCTGAAGTAGCGCTGCTCGAACGCCGCCACGGCGCTCCGCTTCGCCTCGCCGAAGGCCGACGTCGGCGCGACGACGTCGCCGCCGCCCTCGAGCGGGAGGATCGCCGCGATCGCCTCGGCCCCCGGCGGCAGGCTCGCGGCCACGCTGGTGACATTCATGAGCTCGCGGACGTTGCCCGGGAAATCGTGCTGGCCGAGCGTCGTGGTGATGAGATTGACCATTTCCAGCGAGCGCTCCGGGCACCCGAGGCGCGCGCAGACGCTCTCGACGAGCAGCGGGATGTCCTCGCGCCGCTCCCGCAGCGGCGGCAGCTCGATGCGCATCTGGGCGATCCGGAAGAAGAGATCGCTCCGGAAGCGCCCGGTGTTCATGCTGCGGCCGAGATCGCGCCGCGTCGCCGCGATGATCCGCACGTCGACGGGCTCGTAGACCCGCGACCCGACGCGCTTGAGCTTCCGCTCGGACAGCACGCGGAGCAGCTTCGGCTGGAGCTCGGGCGGCAGCTCGCCGAGCTCATCGAGGAAGATCGTCCCGCCGTTCGCCTCGTGGAAGGCGCCGCCCTTGCGCTCGGTCGCCCCCGGGAAGGCGTCCCGCTCGTGCCCGAACAGGAAGCTCTCGGCCAGCGCGCCGGGCAGCGAGGCGCAGTCGACGACGACGAACGGGCCGCCGCGCCGGCTCGAGCTGTCGTGGATCGCCTGCGCCGCGAGCTCCTTGCCCGTGCCGGTCTCGCCGGTGATGAGCAGCGACAGCTCCGTCGCGGCCACCTCGCGCAGCAGGCGGAACAGGTGGCGCATCCGCGGCGAGGCGCCGATCAGCGGGCCGAAGCTCTCGTCGAAGCCGACGTCGACGCGCTCCTTGTCGAGCGGCTCGAAGCCCAGCACCGAGCCGCCGACCTGGATGGCGCACGCGGCCGTCAGGATCGCCTCGCGGATGCGCACCGTCGACACGAACGTCCCATTCTTGCTGCCGAGGTCGCGGACGAGCACGCCGGGGCCCTCGGCGCGCAGCTCGCAATGCGTCGAGCTGACCTCCGGATCGTCGACGACCACATCGCAGCTGGGATCGCGCCCCACCACGACCGGCGCGATGCCGATCTTGACCGGCTCCCGGCCCGCCGCCCGCAGCGTGCCGCCGCGAACGAACCACTGCACCGCGCGAGCGCGGGTCGCATCCCTCGTCGAGCTCATATCCAACGGTTATTCGATTTCCCCGGACTTGACCACATCCACGTACGACCCCGCCACCACATGGCCGCGCCCACCTCGGCGCACCGGGTACGCGCATTCCGGAGGAGCCGCAGCGTCGCGTCAAAAAACTTCACAATCACGAGAGATATCAGGAAAAAATTCACATCAAGCGATGTACGGAGCGCATGGCGGGAGAACCCCTAGAGGGGTTAGACTACGGGGCTACGCAGGAGATGAAGCGGGCGATTGTCCAGTCCGCTCCATCGGGCGTCGTTGAACGACAGCCCACCTTGGCTGCTTCGACGGTATGTCGATCAACGAGGCTCCGGGGGGCCGCACCCCCGGGTCCTTTCAACGCGGGGGCGCGCGCAGGCGCCCCCGGCTGAGGATGCTTATGCCGAGAACTGGATGGTACCTCCGGAAGCGCGCCGCGACGGCCCTCGGGCTCCTCGGGCTCACCGCGGGCGCGGGCGCGCTCGCGGCCGGGTCGAGCGGCTGCACCGGCGACGCGGGCGGCCCGTGCATCTCCGACGAGCAGTTCTTCGCCGAGAAGGTGTGGGTCCCCATCCTCTCGACGAAGTGCATCGGCTGCCATAACCCGCAGGGGCAGGCCGCGAAGTCGAAGCTGATCCTCGCCGGGAGCAGCGAGGCGGGCTTCCTCGACAAGAACCTCGCGACGTTCAAGTCGCTCGCGGGGCTCGAGCTGAGCGGCGAGTCGTACGTGCTCCTCAAGCCGACGAAGAAGGTCGACCACGGCGGCGGCCACGTCATCGACGCGGACGGCGCCGACTACGAGGCGCTCCGGGAGATGGTCGACCGCACGAAGGAGCCGTCGTCCTGCGAGACGGACGTCAACGCGTCCTTCGCCGGCGTGGTGATGAGCGGGCCGGAGGACACGCTCCGCGCCGCGGCCCTCGAGATCGCCGGCCGCCTGCCCACCGAGGCCGAGGCGCAGGCCGTCGCGCAGAGCGGCATGGACGCGCTGGACCCGATCCTCGACCAGATGCTCACGGAGGAGGCGTTTTACGTGAGGCTGAAGGAGATCTACAACGATCTCTTCCTCACCGACCGCTACCTGAACGGCGAGGCGGCCGTCGATCTGCTGAAGAGCGACGCGTACGACGCGAAGTGGTACAACAGCCTCCCGCAGGATCCCGCGCTGGTCGAGAAATACGGCGCGCGCGACCTGGAGGACGCCATCAACAAGGTGAAGACCTGGACGAACCGGGGCGTCGGGCGGGAGCCGCTCGAGCTCATCGCCTACATCGTGCGCAACGACCGGTCGTTCAAGGAGGTCCTCACGGCCGATTACACGGTCGTGAACCCGTTCTCCGCGAAGGCGTACGGCGTGACGGCCGAGTTCCAGAACGACGCGGATCCGGAGGAGTTCGTGCCGGTGAAGCGCGACCCGATCCCGCTCGCGGGCGTGCTCACCTCGCCGGTCTTCCTCAACAGGCACCCGACGACGAGCACCAACAGGAACCGCCACCGGGCGAGGATGGTCTATCAGTTCTTCCTCGGCACCGACATCCTGAAGACCGCCGAGCAGCCGCTCGACCAGACGAAGATCACCGACTTCAACCCGACGATGAACAACGCGGCGTGCACCGTCTGCCACGCCGCCCTGGATCCGCTGTCCGGCGGGTTCCACAGCTTCGACTCCTCGGGCCGCTACAAGGCGGACGACACCTGGTACGAGGACATGCGGCCGCCGGGCTTCGGCGCCGAGTCGGTGCCGTTCAGCGAGTTCCCGAGCGCGCTCTCGTGGGTGGCGAAGCGCGTCGCCGACGACCCGCGCTTCGCGCTCGCGGCCGTCTACACGATGTACACGGGCCTCACCGGGCAAAAGCCGCTCGTCGCGCCGACGAACGACGATCCGGAGTTCAGCGCCAAGTTCCGGGCGTACCTCGCCCAGTACCACGCGTTCAACGCGATGGCGCACGACTTCGCCGACAGCGATTACAACCTGAAGACGGTCGTCAAGGCCATCGTCAAGAGCCCCTATTTCCGCGCGCGCAACGTCGCGCAGGCGTCGTCCCAGGGCGATCCGCTCGCGCAGCTCGGCGGCACGCGGTTCCTCGGGCCCGAGCAGCTGCACCGGAAGATCTGGGCGGTGACCGGGTATCCGTGGCGGCCGAGGGCGTTCGAGGACGACGGCAACCGCTACGACTACCTGCTCCGGCGCGACGCCTACCGCCTGCTGTACGGCGGCATCGACTCGGAGGAGGTGATCCAGCGGATCACCGAGCCGAACGGGATCATGGCCAACGTCGCCGACCGGATGGCGAACGAGATGGCGTGCATCTCGGTGCCGCGCGACCTCTGGCTGCCGCAGGAGGAGCGGCTGCTCTTCCCCTTCGTCGAGACGACGTTCGAGCCGCGGGACACGAACGATTTCGACGTGCTGCCGGCGGTCGAGGCGATCAAGAAGAACATCCAGTACCTGCACAAGCGGGTGCTGGGCGAGTCGCTCGAGATCGGAGATCCGGAGATCGAGCGGACGTACAAGCTCTTCGTCGAGACGTGGGAGGAGGGCAAGGCGGGCATGAAGAAGCCGGAGGGCGAGGAGGGCCGGCTCTCGACGTGGCTGCCGGGCCCCTGCCAGGTGAACAACGACTACTGGACCCGCGACGGTCTGCCCGACGAGGAGAAGCTCCAGCGGGACCAGAACTACACGATCCGCGCGTGGATGAGCGTCATGACGTATCTCCTGTCGGACTTCAGGTTTCTTTACCAGTAGGAGCAGCCATGGAACGTCGAGATTTCCTCAAACTGGCATCTATGGCGGGCCTGGGCGTCGTCGCGGCGGGCGCGCTGTCGCGGGACGCCGCGGCGGCCGGCCCCTACGAGGGCCCCCTCTGGATCAACATCCACGCGAGCGGCGGCTGGGACCCGACGAGCCTCTGCGATCCGAAGGGCGCGATGAGCGTCGAGGAGCAGAAGACGCGGGACGCGATGAACCGCAGCTACCTGCACGAAGAGATCGGGACCGCCGGCAACATCAAGTTCGCGCCGGTCGGCGGCAACGCCGAGTTCTTCAAGAAGCATTACAGCCGGCTGCTCATCGTCAACGGCATCGACACGTCGACGAACAGCCATGACGCGGGCGTGCGCAACACGTGGTCCGGGACGCTCCGCGAGGGCAAGCCGGGCTTCGCGGCG
Organism: Sorangium sp. So ce385; assembly: GCF_051474135.1. Taxonomy (NCBI): domain Bacteria; kingdom Pseudomonadati; phylum Myxococcota; order Polyangiales; family Polyangiaceae; genus Sorangium; species Sorangium sp. So ce385. The sequence goes on from NZ_CP150337.1 coordinate 7,340,339, forward strand.
CTCGTGGCCGGCGTCCACGGCGGCGCGCTGCCGATGGGGTTCATCAGCAACGGCGGCTACGACACCACGGCGAACGTCGTGGCCGTCACCCGCGTGCCCGACACCGGCCTCCTGCAGCGGCTCGCCTACCCGAACAGGACCGATCCGTCGAACAGCGAGAACCGCGAGCAGTACCACACCGACGCCACGATGACGCGGATCCTCGAGGCGCGGCAGGCGCGGCACATGGCGAAGCTCGAGCAGCAGCGCCTGCCCCACGTGAAGCAGGCGATGAGCACGCTCTTCACCTCGCGCGTCGGGCAGAACGAGCTCAAGCAGCTCATCCAGTTCCTGCCCGCGGAGTTCGAGCGGGCGTCGCTGCGTCGGCAGGCGCAGGTCGCGCTCGCGGCCTACCAGGCCGGCATCTGCGTCAGCGCGAACCTGTCGATCGGCGGGTTCGACACCCACGGCAACCACGACGATAGCCACATCCCGCGGCTCACCGACATCTGCGACGGGGTCGACTTCCTCCTGACCGCCGCGGAGGAGCAGGGCATCGCCGACCGGATCGTCATCGTGGTGGGCTCGGACTTCGGGCGGACGCCGGGCTACAACGAGGGCAACGGCAAGGACCACTGGAACATCACGAGCATGATGATGGTCGGCGCGGGCATCCCGGGGAACCGGGTGATCGGCGCGACGGACGAGCGGCACAACCCGCTCGAGGTGGATCCGGTGACGCTCGCGCCCAAGGAGGGCGGCGTGCGGATCAAGCCGGGGCACATCCACAAGGCGCTGCGCAAGCTCGCGAAGGTCGCGGACGACCCGCTCGCGCAGCGGTTCCCGCTCTCCGAGGAAGAGGACCTGCCGATCTTCGGCTGACGCGCGCCGCGGGCGGAGGGCCGCTCCCCTCGCCCGCCGCTCACTCCACCGAGAACGCGATCTCCTCGCCGGCCGACGCGCCGTCCGCCTCGACGCGGAGCCGGTGCGCGCCGGCGACGAGCGGCCAGTCGAGCGAGAACGGCGGGCCGACCTCGATCGGGCGGCCGTCGAGCACGAAGCGCGCGCGGCGCACGCCCGGCGGGACGTCGGCGCGGAGCCGGATGGCCTGCTGCGAGTTGACCGAGGGGTCGAGGACGAACCGGGCGCCGTCGGGCGGGTACGCGACGCGGACGCGCGCGCCGGCCGGCGGGACGCCGTCGCCCCCGGGGAGCGGGCCGCAGAGGGGCGAGGCCTCCTCGGGCGCGATCGGACGCCCGGCGGCGCGCGCCCAGGCGGTGAGCTCCGCGTCGTAGCGCTCGAAGACGCGCTCCTCGACCGCGGCGTCCGGGCAGGCGCCGGCGCGCAAACCGTTCCGGCGATCGACGCGCACGGCCTCGTGCATGTCGCACGGCGCGAGCGCCGCGGCGTCGGCGCGCGGGAGGAGCTCCCGGCGGCGGTGCGGGCAGACGGCGGTCGGCTTCATGCCGGACAGGCCGCAGACCTCGACCTCGGCGAGGAGCTCGGGATCCGGCGGATCGAAGGGGCGCGGCGGCCGGACGCGCGCGGCGGCGAGCATGGCGTCGCGGAAGAGCGGGCCCGCGCCGGTGATGCCGCTGATGCCGCCCATGGGCGAGCCGTCGAAGTTGCCGACCCAGACGGCGACCGTGACGTCGGGCGTGAAGCCGACCGCGAGGTTGTCGCGGAACCCCTTGGAGGTGCCCGTCTTCGCGGCCACGGGGAACGGGAGGTCGAGCGCGCTGCCCTCGCCGAACGAGGCGATGCGCGCCTTGTCGTCAGCGAGGATGTCGACGATCACCCGGGCGCGCGCGGCGTCGAGGACGCGCGCGCCGCGCCCGGGCGGGTCGACGGCGGCGTCTCCCGCGCCGCGCGCGGGCGCCACGTCGGAGACCGCGCCGCGCCCGGGCGCAGCGTCGGAGACAGCGCGCGGCGCGGGCGCCACGCCGGAGACCGCGGGCGACGCGAGCGAGAGCGCGCGCACGGCGCGCACCGGCAGGTAGACGCCGCCGCGCGCGAGCGTGGCGTAGGCGTTCGCCAGATCGAGCAGGCGGACCTCGCCGTCGCCGAGCGCGATCGCGACGCCGTAGCGCGACGGCTCGCGATCGAGCGAGCCGAGGCCGAGCTCGCGGAGCCGCGCGAGGACCCGCTCGGGGCCCAGAGCGGCCGCCGTCCAGACCGCCGGGACGTTGTACGAGCTGGCGAGCGCGTCCCGCAGGCGGACCGGGCCGTGGAAGCGCCCGTCGTAGTTGCGCGGCGCGTAGCTGCCGTCCGCCGTCGGGAACGAGAGCTCGACGTCCGGCAGGACGGTCGCGGCCGTGAACCCGAGCTGCTCCATGGCGAGCTCGTAGACGAACGGCTTGAGGGCGGAGCCGGGCTGCCGCAGCGCGAGGACGCCGTCGTTGTGGCCGAGCCCGGCGGCGTCCTCGATGTCGTGCGAGCCGACGTACGCGAGGATCTCGCCGGTCGCGTTCTCGAGCACCACCACGGCCGCGGCGCCGACGTCGCGGTCCGAGAGGCCGCGGACGGTCTGCTGCGCGAGGACCTCGATCTCGCGCTGGAGGCCGCGGTCGATCGTCAGGGTGATCGAGCTCGCCCGGCCGCGCAGCGGCGCCGCGCCAGCGCCGCCCGCCTCGGGGCCGGCACCCGGGCCCAGCGCGCCGGCGAGCACGGCGCGGACGAGGTGCGGCGCGCCGAGGCCGCTGCCCTTCGGGGCGAGCGCGATCGGCTCGGCGCGGGCGCGGGCGACCTCGGCCTCGCCGGCGAGGCCGGCCGCGAGCATGCGGTCGAGGACGCGGTTCCGGCGGCGCTCGAGCGGGCCGGCGCCGCGGCGCGGATCGTAGAGCGTCGGGCCGCGCGGCATGCTGGCGAGCGCGGCGGCCTCGGCGAGCGACAGGTCCGCGGTGGGCTTGTCGAAGTAGAAGCGGCTCGCGGCCTCGACGCCGCGCAGGCCCGGGCCGAACGCGACGCGGTTCAGGTACTGCTCGAGGATCTCGCGCTTCGAGAGCGACGCCTCGATGCGCAGCGCGAGCGCCATCTCGCCGAGCTTGCCGCGCACGGTGCGGGGGCGCGGCACGAGCGCGCGCGCGAGCTGCTGCGTGATCGTGGACGCGCCCGAGACGACGCGCCGCTCCGCCGCGAGCTGGCCGAGCGCGCGCGCGATCGCGATCGGATCGACGCCTGGGTGAACCGCGAACCGCCGGTCCTCCGCGGCCAGGAGCGCGCGCTGGATGCGGTCGCCGGCCTCGGCGAGCGGCAGCCAGCGCGCGCGGGCGCCGTCGCCCGCGCGGAGCTCGCGGAGCACGGTGCCGTGGCGGTCGAGCAGCACCGTGGAGACGGCGCGCTCCTCGGGGGCCGCGAGCTCCGGCGGGAGCTTCGTGAGGGCCGCGGCGACGGCGAGCAGGAGCCACGGCGCGACGGCGAGGGCGAGCGCGATCCGCGCCGCGCGGCGCAGGAGGAGCGGCAGGCGCGGGCGGGCGGCCGCGAGCCAGCGCCGCGCGCGGCCGGGCCCGGGCGAGGAGGGCGCGCCCACGGCTCAGCGCGGGCGCGGCGCCGCGTCCCGGCTGCCGACCTTGACCGCGAGGGCGCCCGTCCGGCCGAAGACCTCGGGGCTGTACATCTCCTCGGCGCGCGCGGGCGGGACCACGAACGCGCCGAGCGTCGTGGCGCGCGCGAGGTACCGGTAGCGGTACATCCCGGCGGCCATGTGATCGACGAAGAACAGGACCCGGTCGTCGCGGACCTCGCGGACGAAGCGGCTCGGCTCGTACGCGCGGCCGGTCGCGCGCAGGTCGTCCTGGTCGACGTCGGCGTCGGCGCCCTCGTCGTCCGCCTGGGCCTCCGCCGCGTCGACGTCGAGCGAGCGCGCGGACGTCGCGAGGCGGGCGTCGATCGCCTCGAGGCCGGCCGGCAGCGGGTCGTCGATGACCACGAAGTCGCGCGGCGAGGGCGCCACCACGAGGATCTCGCCGAGCACGAGGTCGCCGCCGGCGAAGGCGAGCGACGCGGGGGCCGCGCCCGCCGTGCCGGGCGGCGCGCCGCCGCCGAGCGCCGCGGCGAGGTCCTCGGGCGCGAGCGCGCGCAGCGACTTCTCGATGTAAAAGCCGCGGTCGAGCCCCGCCGTCGGGAGCTGCTTGCGCGCGTAGCGGAGCCGCGCCTCGTAGAAGAGCCGGCCGCGCCCGTCGACGGTGAACGCGAGCGGCGCGCCACCAGCGCTCGCGAGCCGCGCCGCGGGGATCGACGTCTTGACCTGCTCGGTCGTGGGGCCGTGGAACGGCGCGGAGAACAGCTCGGCCTGGCCGAGGAACACCCGCGCCTCGAAGTCGGGCGCCGCCTTCTCCTGCGCCCGCCGGTACGCATCGAGCGCGATCAGCGCCCACGCCGTCTCCTGCGTGCTGCGCCACGTGCCGCCGCGGCGATCCGCGAGCAGGCCGGCCGCGAGCCGCGCGGCGAGCGGGTGCGCGGGGCGGGCCGCGAGCAGCGCGCGCAGCACGAGCGCCGAGGTGCGGGCCTCGGAGTCCATGAGGACCGCGTACGCGTCGCCGTGGTTGTGGACGGCCCGCGCGATCGGGCCGTCGAGGCGCAGCGCGCCCTCGAGCTCGCCCACGAGCTGGTCGACGGCCGCCCGGTCGCTCTTGCCGATCACCATCGCGTGCGCGAGCAGCGCCTTCGAGAAGAGCGGCAGCTTCTCGCGCTCGTCGAACAGCCGGCTCGCGCGCCCCGGATCCGGGGCGCCGTTCGCCGCGAGCACGTCGAGGATGAACGGCGCCGTCGCCCGGAGCAGCGGATCGTCGCCGGCCTCGTTGAGCCGCGCCCGCAGGAACGAGGTCGCGCGCTCCATCGCGTCGGCCGGCACCGCGACCCCGTGGCGCTTCGCCTCGCCGAGACCCCAGAGCGCGTAGGCGGTGGTCCACAGGTCGGCCCTGTCCGACTCGGCGAAGAAGCCGAAGCCCCCCTCCCCGCGCTGGTGCGAGAGGATCTCCCGCACCGTCTTGCCGATCACGGCGGTGAGGTCCTTCGGCAGCGCGATCCCGTAGGCCTTCGCGAGATCGCGCAGCGACAGGAGCGGCACCATGCGGCTCGTCAGCTGCTCGGTGCACCCGTACGGGTACTCGAGGAGCTGCTCCACGCCGCCGCCGAGGCCCACGAGCGCCGTCGGCGCGAGGCTCACCGTGAGCCCGCCGGTGTCGTCGCGGATCGCCGACAGATCCCCGAGCTTCTCCGCGCTCGCGGTGGTCGTGTCGCCGTAGAGCGCGACCGCCTCCGGCGACATGGGCGCCTTGATCTCGCGGCTCACCTCGACCACGTCCGACGCGCCGCCGCCGCTCGCGCGGAAGCGCAGCGTCGCCGGGCCGGCCCGCGGCGCCGAGAGCGCGAAGCGGACCTCGGCCGACGCGCCGGGGGCGAGCTCCACGGCGCGCTTTCCGGCGCCCTGGAGCGTGAGCCCCGACGCGGCGACCTCCACCTCGACCGTCGTCGGCTTGCCGAGCCCCTTCGAGGTGACGACCACGCCCGCGTCGATCGCGTCGCCGGCGCGGAGGAAGCGGGGCAGCGCCGGCCGGGCCATGAGCGGCTGGCTCGCCGTCACGCGCGACTCGCCGTAGCCGAAGCGATCGTCCTCGGCGGCGACGACCGCCATCACCCGGTAGGTCGTGAGCGAGTCCGGCAGCTTGAAGCTCGCGCTCACCTTCCCGGCGGCGTCGGTGACGATCGCGGGGTGGTAGTACGCGCTCTGCCGGAAGTCGCGGCGCACGCCCGTGCTGCCGCTCGCGCCGCCGCCGCCCGCGCGCCCCTTGTCGGCGCCGAGGTCGGCGAACGGGTTGCGCACGCGGGCGAGCGCCTCGCGCGTCTCGACGGTCGCCACCCGCAGGCTGCGCGGCGCGCCGAAGACGGGGATCGGATCCGGCGTCTCGTAGCCGGTCAGCGACAGCACGCCCTCGTCCACGGCGTAGAGCGCGACCTCGGCGCGGGCGGGCCGGCCGGCGCGATCGCGGACGTCGACGTCCACGCGGATCGGATCGCCGGGGCGCGCGTCCACCTTGTCCGGGACGACGCGCACCGCGAGCCGCTGCGCCTCCGGGTTCACGCGGATCGGCGCGTAGCCGAGGCGGAACGCCGGCGCGCCGACGTCGGGCCCCGGGGCCCCGCCCTTCCCGGGCGCGGGCGGCGGCTTCGTGCGCCCGCGCAGGAGCAGCACCGAGACGAACGCGTTCGGCCGGAGGTCGTCCGTGATCGGCACGTCGATCACCGGCATGGCGCCCGACAGCTTCACCCGCCGGTGCGAGGCGATCCCGGCGCGCTCGACCGTGACCAGCGCGTCGGCGGCGGCGAACGGCGACTTCACGATCACGCGCGCCGTCTGCCCGACCTCGTAGCTGTCGCGGTCGGTCACGAGCTCGACCTTGAGCTGGTCGCTGTCGCCGAAGCCGCCGCCGCCCTCGCCCAGCGCGTAGACCCCGGCGGCGGCGCCGACGGGGTTGCCGCGGCGGTCCTTGGCCGTCGCGTGCAGGAGGTAGTAGCCGCCGGACGGCACCGTGAGCTCGCAGCTCCGCGGCGCCGCCGCCGTCGTGACGCCGCAGCGCGCGACGACCTTGTCGACCGGCGCGCTCACGCTGCGGTACGCGCTGCCGCTCTCCTCGCGGGCGAGGGTCCACGTCCGCTGCACGAGCTCGACCCGGACGGCGACCTGCGCGACGCGCGCCCCCTTCGGGTCGACGGCGAGGATCTCCGGCCGGAGCACGTCGCCGGCCTTCGCGAAGCGATCGGGCTCCTTGAGGGCGACGTAGAACTCGGCCGGGTGCACGAGCGCCGTCGAGCTCCCGGCGATCGCCTGCCGCGACACGTCCGTGATCTCCGCCTCGCACGTCACGGACTCGGTGCCGCGCTGCCCCGGCAGGGCGAGCGCCGCGCCGATCGCCGCCTGGCCGGCCGCGTCGAGCTTCTCGCGCCCGCTCTGCACCTCGAACTCGCGCGGCGCCCGGTCCGGCAGCGCGTCGGTGAGCTCGTCCTCGCGGACCGTGAACCCCTCGATCCCCGGCGGCGAGAACGCGGCCGGCGCGCGGGTCACCGAGAGCCGGGCCTCCGCGTTCGTCATCGGCGCCCCGAACAGGTAGTCGCCGCGCGCGATCCAGCGCGCCTTGTCGCCGCGGACGTAGCTCGGCCGGTCGCTCTCGACGCTCACCTTGAACTCGGCGGGGCGGTACTCGGCGACCTCGACGCTGCCGGTCACGTCCGGCCACCCCGCGTCGCCCCCCTGGACCGTGGCGGCGAGGCTGTACGTGCCGAGCCGCGCGGTCTCCGGGATCTTCACGTCGGCCGAGAAGGTGCCGAAGGCGCTGAGCGACGGCGACAGCGTGACGAGCGCCTCGCCGTCGGGCCCCTCGACCTTGAACGCGACGCGCCTGCCCGCGGGCGTCCTCGTCCCGCGCGCCGCCTCCTCGCGGAAGATCCCCTTCACGCGCACGGTGTCGCCCGGCCGGTAGATGCCACGATCCGAGAACACCATCCCGAACGGGCGCGCCTCGCCGAAGTCGGACGGCGCGCCGAAGCGCCACCCGCTGAGCGCGTCGGCCACGCGGCGGTACGTCCAGTCGTCGCCCGAGCGCGCGAAGATCACGCCGCGCTCCGGCCCCGACGCGGTCGAGGGGCGGTACGCCGCCGCGGGCACGACCGCGAACCCGTCGGCGTCGGTGACCACCCCCGCGGGCGCCCGCGCGTCCGGGGTCCGGATCCACACGCTGGCGCCGGGCACCGGCGCGCCCGTCGACAGGCGCGTCACCCACACGAGCGAGCCGTTCGGCGACACCTTCGCGCTGATCCCGAGGTCGGTCACCTGCGCGATCACCGCCTCGGACGCGGCGCGCGCGTGCCGCGTGCCGGGCCGCGCGGTGTAGCTGATCCCGATCGCGAGCGGCCCGCGCTTGCCCTCGCCGCCCAGCACCTCGCTGGCCCGCACGAGGTGCGTCGACGGCGTGTTCGTCGCGGCGGCCGGGCGCAGGACCGACCGCTTGCCGGCGGGCAGCGCCGCGATCTCGTCTATCTTGGGGCTCCGCCCCGGGCTGTGCGGGTCGGCCTCCAGCGCGAGCACCGCCTCCTCGGTCATGGCGCCGACCGCGAGCGACAGCTCGCGCACGTTCACGGACACGACCGGGATCTCGCGCCGCTGCGCCGGCTCGAACACGCTCCCGGTGAGGCCGATCTGCGCCTCGGGCCAGCGGTCGCCGAACGCGACCTCCCGGGCGACGGCGCCGGCGAGCGCCTGGCCGTGCTGGTCGCGCAGGCCGGCGGCGACGCGCACCTGGTAGCTGCGCCCCGGCGCGAAGGCGCCGCCGAGGTGGATGTGGCTCGTGAACGACTCGTCCTCCAGCCACGCGGGCCACCTCAGCTTGACGGCGGGCTCCAGCGAGATCGCCCGCTTGGCGTCGGCGAGGCGGACGGGGTTCGAGAAGGCGAGCGAGAAGCCGCCTTCGGTCGCGCACGCCCCCTGCGGCGTATCGCGATCGCAGTCGGTGCGCACCACCCGGAGCGGCCCGTAGGTGCGGTACGAGAACCGCTGCTCCTCGCCGGCCGGCAGCGGCCCTTCGCGGCCGCGGAGGCTCGCGGCCACGGCGAGCTCGATCTCGCTGTCGCGCGGCAGCGGCGCGCGCGGGACGACCTCGGCGAGCAGCTCGTTCTTCGGGTCGAGGCGCCGGACGTCGAACGCCACCTTGGCGGCGCGGCCGCCCGCCGTGAGGGACACGCTCCGCGCGACCTCGGCGGTGTCGACCGGCTGGTTGAACCGGAGCTCGAAGCGCGCGTCCGGCCGGAGATCGTCCTTGCCCGACCACGGCTCGACGCGCGCGACCCTGGGCAGCTCGGTGCGAAAAGAGAGCACGTACGGCTTCTCGAGCGCGCTGCCGTCGAGCGCGCGGGTGCCGGCCGGGACCTCGACGGTGAACGCGGTGCCGCGCGGCAGGTGCCCGTCGGGGGCGAACGTGAGGCCGCTCGTGCCGACCCAGCGCCAGCGCCCCGGCGCGGGCGGCTTGAGGATCGCGGGCGCGGCGGCCTCGCCGCCGGCGAGGTCGAGCGGCCGCATCGGCCGGTTGAAGACGAGGCTGATCTCGGCGGGGCTCGTCGTCTGCCCGCGGGGCGCGCCGAACACCACCGCGAAGGGGCCTTCTGCGGGCCTTCCGCCGGCGTCGAGCGCGCCGGGGGCGAGAGTCCCGCGGGGCGGGACGTTGGGGGCGCGGGCGCCCTGAACGCACGCCAGGCTGAGGGCGATGGCCGCCAGGGCGGCGGGCGCGAACCGGAGGCGCGAAGCGGCGGACATGGCCCGCGACTCAGCAATGGTGGTGCCGCGGGCGCAAGGGGCATGTCGGCAGCGGAAGCCGGAGCGCGACGTGGCAGGCGAGACACACCCGACGAGCGGCGGTGACGCGCGGCCCCCCGCCCCGGCGTCCTCGACCGTGCCCTTCGTCCGGGCTGCGCGGCCACGCGGCGGTGGAGGTCGAGGCGCGCGTTGGCCAGCTCAGCGCATGTCGTCTGCGCGCCTCGGTAACCCCCTTTGGACATGATGAGAACGCCGAAACAGCCGTGATAGGTTCATCTCTCTTGTTGACGACACCAGCGCGACGAAGGGATCGGGAGCGCTCTGCGGCTCCGCCGAGGCATCCCCGGAATTCTCGTTCGGCGCTCGTGCTCCTGTTCGCGACCTTTGCGATCGCCTTCGGCGCGCCCGCCCCGGCGCTGGCGGACGAAGCGCCGGCGCAGGTCCTGGTCTTCCAGTCGGATGACCCGACCGCGCCGGCGATGTCCTCGATCAGCGGCGAGCTCCGGGAATCGGTGCGGGTCGGGTGGGGCGGGCCGGTCACCTTCAAGCTCGAGTTCCTCGACCTGTCGTGGTTCGACACCCCCGATTACGCGCGCGAGCTCCGCCGCTTCTATCGGGCGAAATACAGCGGCTATCACCCCGGCGTGATCGTCGCGATCCGGCTCGACGTGCTCCGGGTCGTGCTCGATCTGCGGCGCGAGCTGTGGTCCGGCGTGCCCGTGCTCTTCCTGAGCGAGGACCGGAGCGCCGCCCTCGCGGCGCCCGCCGCGCCGGACGTCACCGGGATCTGGCTCGATTACGCGTGGCTCCGGACGGCGGAGGGCGCGCTGCGCCTCCTCCCCGACACGCGAGAGGTCGCGCTCGTCATGGGCGCGAGCCCCTGGGAACGCGCGCGCCACGACGGGATCGCCCGCGATCTCGGCCCCCTCGCCGGCCGCGTCGCGCTCCTGGACCTCGCGAGCCTGCCGCTCGCCGAGCTCGATCGGCGCCTCGCCGCGCTCCCGGAGAACGCCATCGTCCTGTTCGACACGTTCTACATGGATGGCGCCGGGAACCGCTTCGTCGGGCTACAGGCCTTCGAGCGGATCCGAGCGCAGACCCAGCGCCCGTTCTTCTCCGTTCACGGCGTCGGGCTCGGCAAAGGGATCGTCGGCGGGGAGATCGTCGACTACGGGCGGGTCGGGCGCGACCTGGGCGGGATCACGCTGCGGCTCCTCGGCGGCGCGTCCGCGGCGTCGATCCCGATCCGCGCCGCGGACGCGAACGCGCTCGCCTTCGACGCCCGCGAGCTCGCCCTCTTCCGCATCCCCGAGGACCGCGTGCCGCCCGGCGCCGAGGTCCACTTCCGGGTGCCGTCCTTCTGGGATCTTTACCGCCGGTGGGCGGTGGGCGCCGCGGTCGCGGTCACGCTCCAGACCGCCCTGATCGCCGGGCTCGTCATCGAGCGGCGGCGGCGCGGGCGCGCTCAGGCGATGAGCGACGCCGTGCTCGCCTCGATGGTCGGCTTCGTGGCGGTCGTGGACAGGACGGGGGTGATGCTCCGCACGAACCGGACGTGGGCGCGCGCGCCGCTCGAGGGCGCGCCGGGCCCGCTCGACCGTGTCGCCGAGGGGGAGAGCTACCTCGGCGCGTTCCGGCGGGCCGCGGCGTCGGGCGACGCCGGCGCCGGGCGGGTCATCGAGCTCGTGGAGGGGGTGCTCGCCGGGCGCGACGTCGAGGGCACGGTCGAGTACCGCCACGATGGCGCCGAGCGCTGGACCGAGGTGCGGGCGCGGCGGCTCTCGTGGAAGGACGGCGGGGCGGTCGTCTCCCACTTCGACGTGAGCGGCCGGAAGCGCGCCGAGCGCCAGGCGCGCGAGTCGCTCAGCGCGCTCTCGCACCTCAACCGCGTCGCGGCGATGGGCGAGCTCGCGTCCTCGATCGCGCACGAGATCAACCAGCCGCTCTCCGCGGTGCTCACGAGCGCGCAGGCGGCGGAGATCCTGCTGCGCCGCGCGGCGCCGGACGTCGCGGAGGTGGGCGCTGCCCTCGAGGAGATCGTCGCCGGCGCCCGGCGGGCCGGCCAGGTGATCCGGCGGATGCGCGTGCTGCTGAAGAAGGGCGAGGCGCAGAGGGAACGGTGCGACCTCAACGAGGCGGCGCGCGAGGTGGCGCGGCTCGTGGGCAACGACGCGCTCCTGCGCGGGGCGACGATCGCGCTGGAGCTCGCGCCCGACCTGCCCGCGGTGCGGGGCGATGCGGTCCAGCTCCAGCAGGTGGTGCTGAACCTGATCTCGAACGCGCTCGACGCCGTCTCCGGGCGGCCGTACGGCGACCGCCGGGTGATCGTGAGGACGGCGCGCGCCGACGGGCGCGTGGCGCTCGTGGTGGAGGACTCGGGCGAGGGGGGCGCGATGGACGATCTCGAGCGGCTCTTCGAGCCGTTCTTCACGACGAAGTCGGAGGGCCTGGGCCTCGGGCTCTGCATCAGCCGGTCGATCGCGGACGCGCACGGCGGCCGGCTGTGGGCCGAGCGCGCGCCTGCGGGCGGCGTGGCTGCGCGCCTCGAGCTGCCGGGCGAGGCGGCGCAGGAGGAACGATGACGGGCGTGACGGCGAAGGTCGTGGTGATCGACGACGACGGCGCGGTGCTGCGGAGCGTGGGCCGGCTGCTCGGCGCCTCGGGTTACGAGGTGGAGCTGTTTGAGGGGGCGCGCGCGTTCCTCGCGTCCGCGGCGGCGGCGCCGGACGCGCGGGCCGGCTGCGTGATCGTGGACCTGGCGATGCCGGAGCTCGGCGGGCTCGACCTGCAGGCGGCGCTCAGGGCGTCCGGGTGCCGGCTGCCGCTCATCTTCATCACCGGACACGGGGACGTGCGCGCGTCGGTGCAGGCGATGAAGGAGGGCGCGGTCGACTTCCTGCTGAAGCCGCTCGAGGCGGACGAGGTCCTCGCGGCCGTGAGGCGCGCGATGGACCTCGACGCGCGGGCGCGGGCGGCGCGGGAGGAACAGGCGGCGCTCGCGGCGCGGCTCGACGCGCTCACGCCGCGCGAGCGGCAGGTGTGCGACCGGATCGCGCGCGGGCAGCTGAACAAGCAGATCGCGGCGGAGCTGGGGCTCGCCGAGTCGACGGTGAAGCAGCACCGGGCGAGCGCGACGGCGAAGCTCGGGGTGGCGTCGGCGGCGGAGCTCGCGGCGCTGCTGGAGCGGAGCCGCTGGCGCGACGGGTGAGCGCCGCGACGGGGAGCGGCTCTTGGTCTGCGAGGCCTGGCCGAGGACCGAACGCCTGGAGAGCGGATACGGCCTCGGTATCGACGATGTCGGCGGGCGCTGGATCCGGGCGTGACGAACAGCCCGCTTTCCTGAGCCCAAACGCAGGGCGACATCATGGGTGCCGTCGCGCGTCAAGTTGTCCGAAGGGACGATGGCGCGCACGCCTGCGCCGGCGTTAGGTACGTGGCCGCACGCTGCTGAGCGGTGATGGCCCGCCTCGGCAAGAGCGCTCCAGACATCAGAGAGACCTCATGTACTTCGCGTCTCGTGGCGCCGGGGCCGCTGCGTCGCGCCGGCTCGTGTGGCTCGCCCACGTCCTTGATGTGCAGATGCCGGCGAACGCTGCCTGATCGATGATGTGGGTTGCACGACCCCGCGGGGCGCCCTCACCGCCCGAGTCGCTCGCGGCCGCCCGCGCGATAGGCGTCGACCCAGCTCCACAACGTCTCCAGCGACACCCGCGCGCGCGCCGCGATCGCGCGCGGCGCCTCGTCTCCGCGGATCATCGCCAGCGCGGCCGCCTCCCGCGCCTGCGCCCCGGGCGCAGCGCCTCCGGCCGGCGCCTCCGGCAGGGTACACCCCACCTCGGCAGGCGCGGGCGCCTCGGCGCGCAGCGCGAGCTGCTGGAGCGGCAGCCGCGCCGCCGGATCGCCGAGCAGCACGTAGCCGCGGAGATCGTTGCGCAGCATCCACAGGTGAGCGCGATCGGCGCGATCCGTGGGATCGGCGCGGCCCGCCGCGCGCGCGTCGGCCTCGCGCTGGTAGCTCTGCGCGAGATCGTCGTTCGCGCCGCGGTAGAACTCCATCAGCGCCTCCAGCGCGATCCCCGCGCGGCTGCCGCGGACCAGCACCTCGAGCGGGCGATAGATACGGGACTTTTTGCTCTCCGACAGGCTCTTCGTCCCCGAGAAGCCGTACGTCCACGCAAGGTCGACGTGGCCGATGACGGCGAGCGGCCCCGCCGGGTTGGCCAGCGCGGCCTGCGGCAGGGCCGCGACGAAGGGGCGCTGGCCGGACGCGGGGAGGCTGTGCAGCACGGCCCTCAGGCTGCCGCCATAACGATCCTCCTGCGCGAGCTGGGAGAGCCATGCGTGATAGACGCTCTCCGCCGGCGTGCCCGCGCCGAGGCAGGCCAGGTAGAACCACATGCCTCCCGGCAAGAACGCCTGTCCCCGCAGCCGCTCGGCGTCGAGGATCTCGTCGTGGGCGATCACGAGCGCCCCCTGGCGCCGCCAGGCGTCTTCCTCTCTGCGCCAGCCGCGCCGGGGCGCGCCCAGGCCGTGGCTCACCGAGAGCAGCACCGAGGGACGCGCGCCGCCGCCCCCGGCGAGCAGATCGTCCACGCTTCCGGCGGAGATCTCGCGCACCGCGGCCGCGGGGAGCTTGCCCCTGGCGTGCGCTTCCATCGACGTGGCCAGGCTCGGGCCGACGAGCCTGAGCTTGCCCGCGACCGTGGCCGCCGAGCCGTCGGGCGCGGCGTAGAAGAGCAGCTCCGGCGAGGTCTCGGGCGTGCCGCGCTGCGCGTACCGGACGACCTTCTCGGCGTAGGCGGCATAGCCGGCGAGATCCGCCTCTCCCGCGCCGTCCGCGACGTGGACGCGCCCCACGAGCGCGTCATTGGCGAGCGCGTGCTGGAGCTCCACCGAGGTGTGATGGAAATCGCCGAGCATGATCAGGTAAAGGGGCCTGTCGTCCTCCGCCACCTCCTCGGACCAGTAGATGTCTCTCCGGAAGTCCGCAGATCGCTTGGCGTCCATCCCGTGCGGCACGCGATAGACGCGCGCGGGAGAGCCCTGCTCGGCCTCGCGCAGCGCGACGAGCGGCTGGATGGCCTCGAGCATCCGGTCGCCCTCCCGGCCCTCCGGCGCGATCACCGCCCATCGCTGGAGGGTGAGGTCGTTGCGATCGGCGTCGGTGCGGCGCCAGTGGTTGGCGTCGCGGGCCTTCCTGGGCCTCGGCGCGCGCTGGGCGGCGTCGTCGGGCAGCCCCTCGTCGAGCACGGGGCGGCGCTCGTCGGCGTCGGCGAGCAGGAGGTCCAGCCGGTCCTCGCGGGGGATCATGGTCAATGGCTCCTCGGGTGTGTCACGAGGCGTCCTCCAGCGCGAAGGCGTCGAGCTGCTCCGCGAGCTCCACCAGATCTCCGGTGGTGGCCGCGATGTGGCCCGTGCCGGGCAGCCCGCCGCCGTTGCCCCAGATCTCGATCTCGCTCCCTTCGACCCCAGGCGCGAGGACGGCCAGGCTGTCCGGGGGCGCCGGGCGTTGATCGTAGAGCCAGCGCAGCAGCATGCGGTGACGGAAGTCGAGGCTCGAGAGCGCGACGAAGAGGCCGGGCTGGACGCGCGGCCGCGCCAGGAGCTCCTCCATCCATAGCGGCGGCCGGGCGCCGTCAGCGCCGAGGGGGCCGTGGATGTGATCGTCCTCGGTGAGCAGCGGCGGCGAGAAGATGGGGCGCGGCTCGGCCGAGTAGCCGCCGTACAGGCGGAGCACGACGATCTCGCTGTCGAGATCGAAGCGCCTGGGCATGACGGCATCCATCTTCCACGTCGCCGTCCCCGCGGCGCGCTTGACGACGCGCGGCTTGCCGGAAGCGCCCAGGAGGGACGGCTGGATGGCGTACACGGTCCGCTGCGGCAGCTTCTGCGCGATCGCGTGCTCGAGGCAGGGCCGCCAGAGCAGCGTGACGTGGACCCCCGGCCGGACGAAGCGCGCGAGCGCCTCGACGAGCGGCGGGGCGGTCGCAGCGGGAGAGGCGGTCAGCGCCTGCTGGAAGAGCGAGTGCAGCACCTCCTGCCCGAACCGGAGCACGCAGCGCTGGGTGAGCGCGCTCAGCGACATCCCCTGCGCCGCCGGCTCGCCGCTCTCCTGCATGAACTGCTCGAGCTCCCGCTGGAGCGCCGCACGATCGTCCTCGAGATCGCCGAGCACCATCGTGAACGGCCGCTCGAGCAGGCTCTGGAGCGCGGGCGCGAGCGCCCTCGATCGACCCTTCTTCGCCGGCCTCGCCACGCGGCGGCCCTGGAAGTTGAAGACCACCGAGTCCGAGCCGCGGAGGTAGAGGATCGGCGAGAACGCCTCGGCGCTCTGGGACAGCAGCGTCCGCCGCGCCGCCGCCACGCTCGCGCCGATGTCGCCCTGGCCCAGCGAGGCGCCCGTGAGCGCGCGGTAGAGCTCGGTCGAGCACGCGCGCGCCACGTCGGCCTTCACCGGCCAGAGGTGCGCCACCACGGCGTCCGCGCCCGCCCTGGCCAGGATCTCCGCCGCGCTGCCGAGCGCGCCGGCCCTTCCGCCCTCGCAGGCCTCGAGGATCACGAGGCGCAGCTCCTCGCAGAAGGCGGCGGAGAGCTCGCGGCCCAGCGCCTCAGCGGTGATCCAGGCCTCCTCGCCGTCCTCGTCGTCCGAGACGCGCAGGACGGGCTTGCCCGAGAGATCCACGCCGCCGTGGCCGAGCCAGTGCACGACGTGCGGGCTCTTGCCGCGACGGAGCCGATCGAAGAGGGCCCGCGCGCTGATCTCCGGCCCGGCGATCGGATCGAGCCACTCCACCTCGCCGGCGTCGATCGACGGGGCGAGCGCCTCACGCAGCACGTCGAGGGCCCGCTCGCCGGTGCCCGGCGCGATCCCGAGCACCCGGACGGCGCCCTTGACCTCGCGCGGCTCCCACGGCTCCGACGAGGTGACGCCGCGCGCGAAGAGCACCCGGGGGTCGGTCCCCAGAAACCCTTCGGACGTCCCCGGCCTGCAGAGCGCCTCCCAGGGGATGGCCTGGAGCGCGTGATCGCGGGCGAAGAGCCGCACGAGGAGCGGACCGCCCTTCGACGCCTCGCCGAGCCGCACGAGGACGTCGCGCAGCTCCCCTTGGAAGACCTCCTCGTGGAGCGCCTGCGAGTCGCTCACCGCCGCTGGATCGAGCGATTTACCGCCGCGGACCGCCCTCCCGATCTTGTTGGCGAAGGTCTGCAGGGCTCCGAGGCCCTGCTCGGCGGCAATCGCGTGCCCCGCGGGGCGCTCTCCCCGGCTGCCACGCGCGTTGACGCGCACCTCATCACCGCTGATGTCGAGCTCGATCTCCAACCACATCGAAAGACAAGCCTCGCTACGTTGTGCTGCCTGCCATGTCTGACTCCGTGGCTTTGTAGACCGCAGCAGGAGGATTTCTCACCTTAAAAACGATTAAGATCGCATCGGCGGAAACGTCCTTGGGGCGTGATTAATGATGTGTGCCGGCAGGCGTGCGCGACTGAGGAACGGACACGATCATGAAAATCACGGACGATTCTCGCTCACGATGGCTCGGCAGATATGAGACCCCGCGCTCCATCCGCCGTCGCGGCGGCCTCCACGTCGTCGCGGCGACGCGCGCCGGGGACGCGGAGCCCTGCGTGGTCATCGTGCCCGACCCGGCCGTCAGCGCGGCGCGGGCGAGCTCCGTATTTGCCGAGATCGAGCGCGTCCACGCGCTCCTCGATCACCCGCTCATCCCGAAGGTCGCGGCGCGCGGGGTCGCCGACGGCACGCCGTACATCGAGCTCGCCTGTGACGCCGTGATCGACGGCGTCGACCTCACGAGCCTCCTGAACGACGCCGGCTGGAGGTTGCCGCCCAAGAGCGCGGCCGGCCTCATCGCGAGCCTCCGCGAGGCGATGCGGGCGGCCCACGCGGTGACCGATCCGAAGCACGGACGGCCCGTCTGCATCGGTCGCGTCTCGTGCGCTGACGTCCTCTTCTCCCGCGAAGGGCGCTTCTATCTCGTCGGCTACGGCAGGGATGCCCCGCTCGAGAGGGCCGGAGGACAAGAGATCGACAGGGTCCTGGAGTTCCAGGCGCCCGAGGTGGCGGCGGGCGGCGAGCCGACCCCGGCGGGCGACGAGCTCGCGCTGTCGCTCCTCGCGCGGTCGCTCCGCCACGCGGTCCAGGGCAGCGCGGCGAGCGCGCGCGGCGCCGACCGGAACCTCCGCGCGATGGCCCCCGAGCCGCTGGAGCGGCGCGCCCCGTTCGCGCCGGCGCACGCGCGAAGGTGCGCCGACGAGGCGGACCTCCGCCACCACCTCGCGCCCTGCAGCGGGGCGCCGGATCCCGAGGGGTTCGCGTCGCTCGTGGCCAGCTTGCTCGCCGGGCGGCCGCTGCCGCTCGCCGCGGAGGCGCCGCCGGCCTGCCCGCCCACGCTGGTCCTCGGCTGCGAGGTGCGCTGGATCGCGGCGAAGGACGGCGAGAAGCACACGCTCGGGCACGCGCTCAGCCGCATCGTGACGGCCCTCGTCGACCGGCACGACGAGGCGCCGGACGCCTCGCTCTCGCTCCAGGACCTGTTCGAGGCGGGCTGGCCCGGCGAGCGGCCGGTGGCGGGCGCGGGGGCCAACCGCGTCTACGTGGCCCTGACCCAGCTCCGCCGCATGGGGCTCAGGGAGGTCATCGAGCGCAATGAGCACGGTTATCGCCTCGCGCCGCGCGCCGTCGTCCGGTTCGTCTCGCCTCGGACCGACCACGCGCGACCTCAGGACACGCGCTCTGCCCCGTGACGGGCGCGGCGCGCCCGCCGCCGCCGTTACCTCGCCCTCTGCTCCCCCGCGAACGTCTCTGCCACCTTGAGCACGAGCCGCTCGCTGAAGCCGGCGATGAACGCGATCGCGAACGCCTTGCTGTTGTCGGCGTCCCCGAGGTTCAGCACCCTCGACTGGAGGAACGCGTAGGCGGCGAGCCCCGGCAGCGCCCCGAGGACGGCGCGCGAGAGGGTGACCCGCGCGTCCGACACCTGCGCGTGAGCCCTGGGCCGGCGGGAAGAGCCCTTGAGCGATCGAGCGGCGCTGAAGGTGGCTCCCAGGGCGCCAAACGAGAAGACGCCGAGGAGGGTCCGAACTCCCCAGGCAGGCCATTGTTGGACGGGAGCTCGCGCCGTGGCCGTGAGCGCCACGAGGAGCAGCAGGACGACGAGGGCGAGCAGCGCGAGCGTCCAGAGCTGCTCCCTGAGGAGCCGGCTGCTGGTGTTGACGCTGTCGGCGCGATCGCGGGGGCGCGACCGCAGGGCGAGGCGCCGCCGGGCCCTGCGTGGCGGCGCCTCGCCCGCGGGCTCGGCGGGGGGGCGGGCCGGCGGGGGGGCGGGCTCCTCTTCGGGCGCGCGCACCGCTACGGCAGCTCGCCCAGCGCCGCGAGCCCGGCCTCGCAATAGGCGTCGTACCAGCGCTGGAGCTCTTCGCGCGTGATACCGTATCTCTCGGCGATCTTCCTGTCGCCCTCCTCCCCGAGGATCTTCTCGTGGACGGCGCGCTGCATGCGCGCCGCGTCCCGCGCGCGCCCCGCCGGCGGGGCCGGCGGGGCGGTAGGCAGCTGCGGGACGGGCGAGCGCACCTCCGCCGGCGCGGGCGTGGCCTTGACGGCTCCCCTGTCGCGGTCGATCGCGAGCCGCGCCGCCGGATCGCCCAGGAGGACGTACCCCGCGAGATCCTCGCGCAGCATCCACAGGTTCGCCCGCCGCTTCGCGCGACCCTGGTCGGGGGCGAGCGGCTTGCCCGCCGTCTCGGCCCTCGCCTCCTGGTTGTACATCGCGGCGAGCTCGTGGTTGGCGTTCCCCAGATAACGGAGGAGCTCGTTGTACGAGTTGCCCACGCGGGCGCCCTTGACCAGCGAGCTGAAGACGCCCTCGAACCGCGACGCCCTGTCCTTGCCGTCGGGCCCCATGTCCTGGAAGCTGTAGGTCCAGGCCAGATCGATGTGGGCCATGACCGCGAGCGGGCCGCGCGGGCTCGCCAGCGCGGCCTGCGGCAGCGCGGCGATGAAGGGCCGATCGCCCGGCCTGGGGAGGCCGGCGAGCACGCCGTCGACCCGGCCGCCGAAGCCGCCCGCGTCGCGCAGGCGGGCGAGCCAGTGGTGGTAGGCGCTCGCCGCCGGCGTCCCGCCGCCATAACACGCGAGGAAGAACCAGATCCCGCCGGGCAGAAAGGGCCTGTCGCCGAGGTCCTCGGCCGCGATGCGCACGCCGGAGCCCAGGCTCATCGCCCCTTGCACGGCGCGCTGCTCGTCCGCCGACGTCCATCCCCTGCGGGGCGCGCCCAGGCCGTGGCTCATGGTGAACAGCATCGACGGCTCCGGCCGCTCGAGCTGCTCGAGGAGCGCGCTCCTCGCCGCCTCGGCGCCGTCATACCCGATCTCCTCGATGTCCCTCGCCTTGAAGCTGCCCCTTTGACGGGTGTCGCGGCACCGCGCCACGCTGGGCGCGACGAGCGCCCTGTGGCCGATGGTGGTCGCCGCGGTGCCGTCCTGCGCGGTGAAGAAGAGCGCCCGCGCCCGCGCCTCCCTCGGAGGGGCGCGCTCCGAGGAGAGGAGCTTGTCCACGTACGCCGCGTAGCCCGCGGCGGACCGGGACACCAGGCGACCGACGAGCGCCTCGCTCGCCAGGGCCTGCTGGAGCTCCAGCGAGACCTCGTCGAGGTCGCCCAGCACGAGCAGATACCGCGGCAGATCCTCGAGCGCGACCGACTCGTCATGATAGACGCTCTTGCTCCACCGGATCGCCGCGTCCGCGTCCATGCCGGCGGGGACGCGGTAGGGCACGACGGGCGCGCCCTGGTCCTGCTCCCGCTTCCGGATCAGGGGCTCGACGAGCGCGAGCAGGGCGTCGCCCGCCGGCCCCTCGGGCGCGATGACGGACCAGCGCTGGAGCGAGAGGTCGTTGGGATCGTCGGAGAAGTCGGCGAAATCGTGGATCAGCTCCTCGCCGCCGGGCTGCGCCTCGTCCGCGGCGGACTCGAGCGGCAACCCCTCGTCGAGGACGGGTCGTTGATCGTCGGCGTGGCAGAGGAGCAGCTCGATGTCGGACATGACGCCTCCCTCTCAGCGCGCCGCGCCCCCCGGGGGCACGCGCGCGGCCTCCAGGGAGCGGAGCTCTCCATCGTCCCATTGAACGAGCCGCATCGTCGCGCCGCCGTCCGGGTGCGCGTCGAGGAGCACCGCGGTGAGGCGCCGGACGGTCTTCGCCGCTCTCTGCCGCTCGGGCAGGAGCCTCGGGTTGTTGCGCAGCTCTTCGAGGAACTCGGCCCACGCCTCGTCGCCGGCGTCCGAGCGCGGGAGCTGCATCAGCCAGATCCACGTGCCCGTGTTGGCGAAGGCGATGCCGTCGGCCACCTTCCAGCGGGCCGCGTGGGTGTGGCCGAGCACCACCGCGCCGGCGTCGAACTTCTTCGCCAGGCGCCGGGCGTCGGCCCACTCGGCCTCATCGGGCTCGAGGCGGAAGTACTCGTCACCGAGGGTGCCGGCGAGCCTCTTCTGCATGCCCGCGTAGAGCTTCAGGCCGGCGCGCGCGAGCTTGAGGCTCGCGGTCGACATCGTCTCTTCATCGGCGAACGCCGCGGGCCCGTCGCCGAGCGCGGCCTCGAGCGCCGCCGCCTCCTCGGCCTCGAGGCCGGCGTCGGCGAACCGCTCGGCGAGCCCGAGTTCCTCGTCCTCCTCGGCGAAGGAGGCCGCCGACCCCGCCTTCTTGAAGAGCTGCCAGGCGATGTCGAGCGAGGCCGCGCTGAAGAGCTGCTTCACGATCCCGGGCGCGACCGCGAGCGCGGCGAGCGCCGCGCCCTGGAAATCGGGCTTGAGCAGGCTCACGAAGCGCATACCGTGCCGGCGCGCGATGGGGTTCATGAGCTGCTTCACGAGGACCGAGCCGGCCGCGTACCTGAACCGGTCGAGCCGGGCCAGGCGCCCATAGTCGACCTTGTTCCAGTTGTCGTTGTGCTCGCCGTGGGTGACGAGGATCCGGGCGCCGCCGACGTCGAGGATCGCGGGGGCGTCGCCGAGCTGGAACGCGAGGCGCGCTGCGACCTCGGGCGGCTGATCCAGCGCCGCGCGCAGGGTCTCCTGCACCTCCGGGACGGCGAGCTCCACGTCGTGGTTGCCGAGGCGGACGATGACCTCACCGCCGCGCGCGAGGACGCGCCCGAACGCCTCCAGCACGGCGGCGCTCGCGGGCGCGGCGGCGATCGCGCGGGCCTGCGCGGCGGCGCGCGCCGGATCGAGCTCCAGCGGGTCTTCGTTCATGAGGAAGTCGACGCCATCGCCGTTGACCACGACCCGCGCGGGCTCGCCCGCGATCCGGTCGAGGAGCGCGGGCAGCGCCTCTCCCCCGGCGAAGACGTCGTAGTCACCCCCGTTGCCGAGGTGCAGATCACTGATGATGAGGGTACGCATGAGGGTTGTCTCCCGGGTTGCTGGTTCGCCCGCCGCCGCGGCTCAGCGGAGCGCCGCGGGCGGCGCCCAGATCGCCTGGTGAGGGCGGTTGTGCAGGCCCTGGGCCGGGCTCCACGACATCTTCGCGTTGCCCCTGGCATCGCAGAAGACGTCGAGCAGCGGCCGGTTGTCCGGGGCGAGCTTGGTCGGCGCGTCGGACTTCGAGTTGACGCACCACGTGGGCTCGATGCGGTCGTGGAAGGGCGCGCCGCGCAGCGAGCGGAGCAGCCAGGAGATGGGGAGGCCCTCGTCCTCCATCGACATCCACTCCGAGCGATAGAGCAGCGCGCCGTCGCCGCGGCGCCGGAGGAGCAGGCGGGCGCGCCCGCGCGGCTTCAGATCGCTCTTGATCTCTCCGAGGCCGTCGATGCGGGCGATGCCGCGGAACGACCACCGACCGCCGCAGAGCGCCGGCGGGATGAACGGCCACCAGTGCGACTCCCAGAGCATGCGCGCGCCCCTTCCGGCGGCGGCGTGCACCGCGGGGTCGTTGAACGACGTGGTGGTGTCCCAGAGCTGCCATTTGCGCTCGACCGGGTGCTTGCGGATCACCATCGCCACGTGGCCGCTCCCGGCGCCCGCGGCGCCGGACGCCGACCAGAAGAGGCACGAGCCGACCGTGACCTTCTCCCAGAGATCGTCGGGCCAGTCGGCGAGCACCTTCGGGACGGAGGTCCAGCCGTCGCCCAGCCTGGCTGCAGCCGGCAGCGCGTCGGTCCCGCAGCCGATGTCGCCGTACGGGCCGCCGTCCCAGCCGCCGATGCAGAGCGCGGTCGTCACCGACTGCTGGCACTGCCCCACGATCGGGTACCGCCCGCTGCCCGCGATCGCCCTCGCGACCCCTCGTTGCGCGCCGTAGAAGAAGGCTGGCATCGTGTACGGAATGCCGGTCTGGTGCTCGGCGATGGCCCGCGCCCAGTCCTCGCGGTCGCCGGAGGCGGTGTCGTAATCGGGGTGCGAGAAGACGTCGCCGATCCCCTCCCTGGCGCGGGACAGGAGGAACGCGGCGAGGCCCTCGGCGTCCTCGGGCCCGCGCAGGCCGTGCTCGGGCGGGTCCAGCAGGTTCACGGTGCGGACGAGCTGCGGCGGCGGCTCGTCGTCGGCGAACGCGACCGGGCGAGCCAGCCACTCCTCGGGCGGCTCGGCGGGCGCCGGGTCCATGTCCACCCACGCGGGGACGCCCGCCAGCGGCGGGGCGCCCTCATCGCTCTTCTCTGCGGTCATCGGTGCTCCTCCTCTCCTCTTCGATTCGATGTCTCCGCGCCTGTCGCCCGGGTCGCCGCGCCCGCGACGAGGGCCGCGTCGAGGGCCGCGAGCGTCGCCGCGCCGACCACGCCGTCGGCGGCGAGGCCGCGCTCGGCCTGGAACCGCTTCACGGCCGCCTCGAGGCCCGGACCGAACGCGCCGTCGGCGCCGCCAGGCGCGCTCTCGCCCAGCGCGAGCAACGCCTCCTGCAACGCCTTCACCCCCGGTCCCCTCGCCCCTCTCCGGAGCGCGCCCCGACCCGAGGCGACGCTCTCCAGATCGGGTTGCCCGGCGAGGGGCGCGCGCGTGAGGCGCGGCTCCTTCGGCGGGGGCGCCGCCGCGGGCGCGCCCGTCGCGGCGGCGAACGGGTCATCCCCCGGAGGCGCCACGGCCTGGAGGAAGGGCTCGTCCAGGCAATCGAGCCCGTCGTCCTTCATGTGCCGGAAGTAGAGCCGGAACTGCCTGAAGTCCGGGATCCACCTGTGCTTGCGCGCCTTGCCGTAGAAATAGCGGCCCACGAGCGCGGCGAGGCGCCGGTCGCGCTCCTCCGACGGCGACCCGGGGCCGAGCTGCGGTACGGCCCACTCGAGACACCCGATCACGTACCCGGGCGCCCAGTGCTTGAGGTGCGCGATCAAATTGAACAGCGCCTGCGTCGCGATCGCGTCGGCGCCGCAGACGTTGCCCGAGCCATCCATGAACGTGCGGAGCTGGGCCTCGGTCACCGCGTCGCGCGTGGCTGGGTTCCTGGCCAGGTCGATCAGCAGGTGGAGGAGCGGGACGGAGCGGCGCACGATCTCGAGCGCTTCCTTGCCTCCGGTGACGACCGTGCCGGCGTCGAGATCGACGACGTCGTACACGTTGCTGCCGCGGTAGCGAACGCCGGCGGCGCCGAGCGCCTCGCGCACGGCGTCGTTCGCGGTCGCCCGCTCCATCACCTTGCCCAGCCAGCCGCGACCGCCCCAGCCCGTCCCCCAGGTGACGATCTGGTCATCGTAGGTGTTGATGGCGGCGGTGCTGCCCTCGCGCGCCTGGAGCGCGCGAAAGGCCATGATCTTCCGCCGATCGGCGGGGCTCGCCCTCGCCGCCCGGGCGTCGATATACCGGTGCAGGTAAGCGAGGTGGGCCTTGTCCGCGCCGCCTGTGTAGACGTGCCCTGCGCCCCAGGGCTTGAGCCCCGGCTCGACCGGCACGGCGGCGCGAAACCGCGCGATCTCGGCGGTGAGATGCTCGGGCAGCGCGCTCCCTGCCGCCGCCGCGCCCGAGCCGCGCGCGTGATCCTCCCAGACCGGGAGATCGCCGTCCGCGAACGAGAGGGCCCCGCCCGAACCCCCCCTGGCCCGGGCGGGATCGGGGCCGGGCGCGGGGAGCGTCAGGTCGGCGTACGCGGCGGAGGATCGGAGCTCGGCCACGCCCGCGAGCGACGTCTGGATCTGCTCGAGCAGCGCGGCGTGGAGCTCCGCGCGCCGGGCCTCCTCGATCTCGTCGAGGCCGATCTCCCAGGTGTACGACGCGCCCTTCCCGCGCAGGATCCGGTGCGCGAAGAGCGCCGGATCGAGCGTGGGAAAGGCTCCTAGCGCGAGGGCCGAGGCGCGCGAGAGCAGGTCTCGCTCGACCTCCTCCGCGTCGCCCCGCGTGGCGGCGAGCTCGAACAGGAAGACGTTCCGTGACATGGCAGGTCCCTTTCGGCGGTGACGTCTGCGTATGAAACCGACGAGACCGAGCGTCGTCATCTTAAGAGAAATTAAACGGGGTGTTCCTTCAGGCTCCGTCAGCCCGGCGAGGCCGCCGCGCGGCGCGCGTCGAATAGCGCGGCGCGGTGCTTCACCGAGCCGGCGACAGCGAAGGTCGGCTCCCAAGCGAGCGACTTGTCCCACGCGTTCGCCCGCGCCCGTTCGAGCTGGTAGGAGGTGGTCACGCGGTCCTCCCGCTGCTTCACGAGCTCCTCCTTCATCCTGCCGCTCTCGTCCTTCGGGACCGAGAGCTGCCCCGTCTCCGGGTCGATCTCGCCCTTGCGGAAGTAGATCAGCATCCGGATCTCGTCGACCACGGGGCCGTCCTGCTTCTTGCCGACCTTCTCGCGCTCCTCCTGGGTCTTGAGCACGAGGAGCAGCGCCAGGCTCTCCACCGAGTAAAAGATGCTCGGGCTCCGGACGCCGTACAACGTGTGGACGCGGACCGTCCCCCGAGCGTTTCCGGCGAACGCGCGGGACAGCTCGTTCCACAGCTTGTCCGCCTCGGGCGCGTAGTCGATCCCGTTCCCCGAGAAATTGATGCTGTCGAGGAGCTCCCCGGCGATGGTCATCTCCACCGAAGCCGCGTCCAGATTGCCAGCCTGGCTCTCGGACTCGGCGGCCCGCCGGGCGGCGGCCTGAGCGGCCTTGTAGTCGACCCCGCCCGTCCACAGGTGGGTGCCCGCGCCGCCCGAGATCCCCTTCTGCGGGGCCCCACCTCCGGCCCGCAGCTGCGGGTTCGTGGCGTCGATCCTCGCCGCGAGCTCCTTGGCCATCTGCTCCAGGCGATCGTCGAAGACGCCCTTGTCCGCGGGCGTGGCGTCCGCCTTTGCGACCACCTGCTCGATGAACCGGCGCGCCCAGTCGACGACCCAGCTGAGCTTCAGGCCCGGATAGCGCTCCTCCAGGGCGGCGACCCGCTCCGAGAGGCGAAGGTGGGCCGGGTGGGTCTCCCAGTCGAGCTTCGGCGGCGCAGCCGTCCCGGCGGCGCCCGGCAGCGCCGCCGCGAGGGCGGAGGCCGCCTCGAGCAGCCGCTCGGCCCCCTCCGCCGGCTTTTGCGCCAGCGCCTCGGACGCGGCCGTGTCGACCCTCGGCGCTCCGGCCGGCGGCGCGCTCGAGCGCGGCGCCCGCGCGGCGCCCGCCCGATCCGCGAACAGATCAGCTCCGAACGCCCGCTCCAGAGATGCGCGCACCGGCTCGGCCGGCGGTCGGGTCGGCGGCGGCGCCCGCCGCGGCAGGTGCATCGGCGCCGGAGGGCGCGCCCGCGACGTGCGGGCGGCGTTCCCCGAGCTCTTCGGCGTGGACCGGTCAACGACGATGTGCATGAGACTCTCCTCGGCGCGGGCGGAGAGACGAGGCGGCCCCGCGCGTCACCGCGACCTCGCTACCAAGGCCTCACGGGTGGGGCAGCTCCAGGAACGTACGGATGGCGTGATTGAAGGCCCCATACGCGAAATCTCCCGGTCGACTCTTGATGTTCGCGAACCTGATGTAAGCATCCTGCCATCGATCGAAGTGCCGCGCGCCGCCATAGGGCCAGTCGAACCCAGCGTTGTCATGAAGATCGGTGGCGAGCTCGGCGCCCTCGGAGAACGATCCGGCGCTGTCGACGAGCGGCAGCACCGGATCGAACAGCGATCTCTGCCTGTCCTGCTGAAAACCGCTGAACCTCGACATCCCCGTCGTCAGGCTGGTCAGCCGGTCCGCGTCCGTCGCCGCGGCCCTGGCCGCGTCGATGGCTTGCTCCGAGCTGTGCATGTACATGCCGATGGCGCTGTTGTCCCGCCCGGGGCCAGGGATCAGGTTCGGCCGGTAGTTGTTGAGGATCTCGTAGAGATCTTGCCAGGTGCCGTATTGTTCCTCGAAGTGGTCGATCTGAGCTGGTGAGAGCCTGTTTTCCCAGTAGTTCTTCCACGCGGTGAGCGCCGCGACGAAGAGGCTGCTGGGGATGATGTGCCGCCGGTGCTCGCCCGGCCGCAAGGTGATGCTCTGCTGGGTCGACCCCCAGAACGCGGTCCGCTTCGGAGCGGAGCCTGCGTCGAGCGTGCTCTTTCGCTTCCAGCCCCCGGCGCACTGGAGGACGGGCCCGCGCGGGATTCGTGAATACGCCTGCGACACCTGCCCGCCCGCCGGCGACGGCGCGCCGGTCCTCGCCGGCGGCGCGGCGGAGGCCCCCTGCGCCGCCCGCGCCCCCAGCGCGTCCGCCTCTGCCTCCAGCGCTGCGTCGTCGTTGAGCGCGACCCCCTTGTACTGCGCCGTCGCCTGCACGCGCCCCTGTCGCTGCTGCACCACGTGCGCGAGCTCGTGCCCGAGGAGCTCCTGTCCCTGCCTCGTCTCGGGCGCCCACTGCCCCGGCGCCATGTGGATATCGCTCCCCTGCGTGTACGCGAGCGCCCCCAGCTCCGCGGCACGCGACGATCTCGGGTGCACCCGCACGCCGGAGAAGTCGGCCCCGAACGCCGCCTCCATCTTGCCCCTCACCGGCGCCGGGATCGCCGTGGCCGCAAAGAGCTCAGCCCCGAACGCCCGCTCCAGCGTGGCGCGCGCCGGCTCGGCCGGCGGTCGCGCCGGCGTCATCGTCCTCCGCTGCACGAGCAGCGGCGCCGGAGGGCGGGCCCGCGACGTGCGGGCGGCGCTCTCCGAGGTCTTCGGGCTGGACCGTTCGACGGCGATTCGCATGACACTCTCCTCGGCGCGGGCAGAGAGACGAGGCGGCCCCGCGCGTCACCGCCAAGCGTGCGATCCATGAAGCCGCGGTCACCACTCCACAGAGAGCGGCGCCTCCATCCAGGGCTGCTTCACCCAGCTCACCCCCCAGGGAAACCGATCCAGCACCACGTCGTACGAGGCCCGCTCCACGCGGAGGAGCCAGGTGCCGTCGCGGGCAGAGAGCGCGCCCTTGCGCATCAAGAACGAGCCACGGAATCCGGCGATCGACATCTCCCCCAGGATCGGCGCGCTCGCGATCGCCGCCGTGAGCATGCGGACGCACTCCTCGGCCTCTGCCTCGGTGACCGGAGGACCGAAGTCGAAGACCTCGGTCATCGCCATGCCAGAGAGCACGCGGGCCAGGGGAAGCTGGTATTCGGCCGGCTCGAGATCCCCTGTGCAGAGGTGCTGGAGCAGGCCGGCCGCGCGATGGAGGGCGCGTCGATCCTTGAACTGCGTGTCGGCAAAGAGCCCCAGGCGCTCGAACAGGTGCCCGAGGAACGGCCAGAGCACCACCAGCCCGGCGTTGTCCACGTAGACCTCGTCGGCGTCGCTGTACGCTGGATCGAGGGACAGCTCTTGGTCCGCAGCCGCGGCCCCCGGATCGCTCGACGGATGCTCTCCCCGCGTCTCGCGGACCGGCCTCTCGACGACCGCGCCGGGACTCTGCCCGACCGTTCCCGGCGCGGCTGCGCCGGGACTCTGCATGACCGCCCCCAGCGCGCCCGGCCAGGCCGATGGACTCGGCCCCAGAGGCGCGTGCAGCCCCGAGAGGAGAGCCCCGAGGGACACGCCGGCCTGCAGCGCGATCCGGGCCAGCGCGTCGCGAAAGAAGCCCACCCGCCCGTCGCTCCGGCTCTCCTCGAGGCACGCAGTCCGCAGCGCGCCCGTCCAGACGCACGCCCGGAAGCCGTCCGGAGTGGCCCCGGCGACCGCCCGGTGCGCGCGCAGCAGGGCGACGAGCTCCACCGGCATCGAAGGGAGGTCGGATCGCGAGGACGCCGCGAGAGCGTCGAACAGCGCCCAGAGCTGCGCGTCGCGACAGTGGCGGACGATCCTCATCAGCGCGCCGCCTTCGCGCTCAAGCGCCCTGATCAACGCCACGAGCGGGCGCGCTGCGCGCTGTAGGAGCAGCCCCAGGGCCTCGTCCAGGAGCCGCGGCCGCGCGCTGTCTGCCCACCAGGGGAGCGCGCCGG
The DNA here is from genome assembly GCF_051474135.1 of Sorangium sp. So ce385. Lineage (NCBI taxonomy): Bacteria > Pseudomonadati > Myxococcota > Polyangiales > Polyangiaceae > Sorangium > Sorangium sp. So ce385. The sequence goes on from NZ_CP150337.1 coordinate 7,368,962, forward strand.
TGCGGGCGAAGGACGCCACGAGCTCCAGCCGGGAGACCACCTCGGGATCTCCGCCCCGGAGCGCGGTCTCCTCGTCCGCCTCACGGAGCCGAGCGGCCAGCCCCTCGCGCAGCAGCGGACCGAGCTTGTCGACCAGATCGCGCTCCAGGTGGTCGGGGTCGATCCTCCCGAGATCCACCTCGACCAGCGCGACCCGCTGGAGGCGGTCTGGAGCGCCGAGCTCGGCGCAACACCGATCGATGATCCCTTCGAGGCGCCGGGCGTGGACGCGGCCCAGCTCGGCTTGCAGCCGCCACGCCGCCTCGTGATCCTGGACGGTCACCTCCAGGACCTGCCTGCGGACCCGATGCCGCGGCGCGGTCACGATTCCGTCGCCGCGGGCTCGGGGGCAGCGCCGAGATCGCTGGGCGAGCTCTCCTCGGCAGCAGGGGTGATCGGGACCGAGCGCCTGGCGACCCACCCGATCCCGGTGCGCGCCTTGATGGCCATCACGTCCACCGCGCCGCCGAGGGGCAGCGGCGCGATGTCCACCAGGGGATCGAGCGGGCGCGCGTGCGCCGGGTCCGAGGCCCCAGGCACCGGCGGATCGCGCGTGATCACGAGATCCATCTCGACCCGGAGCCCCCGGCGCGGAACCTTGTCTGCCGCTTCCGGCTCGGTCGCCGCGATGCCCTTGTTCATCGACGGGTCCCGCTCGTCGCGCCGGTGGAAATACGCCGGCAGGCCGAGCTCACCGGCCTCGTCGCTCGGGTAGAAGTGGTAGAAGACGCCGGGCTGGCCGCCCGAGACGAGCAGCGTGCCGCTCGCGCCGTCGGCGTTCGCCGCGATCTGCAGCACGAGCGGGGGCGCCGGCTCCGGCCTCACCAGGACGATCGCCGCCTGCTCGAGCTGCACCGCGGACTCGAGCGGCGCGCCGGCCGCCGCGTGGATCTTGCGCGCCTGCACCACGACGATGCTGTCGTCCAGGAGCGGCCCCACGCCGAGCTCGAGGACGCCGCCGTTGCCCGGCGCCGCGTCCCCGTGCTGCGCGGAGCCGGCCGGCGCCTGCCAGAGCGCGGGAGGCCGCGGGGTGTACACCTCGACGCCGGACGTGCCGGGGACGGCGATCACCCTCTCGGTGGGCCCCGCGCCGGGCACGAAATCCACCGTGGAGAGCGCGCGGACGTGGGCGCTGTAAAGCGCGCTCGGCTGGCTCGCGGCGATGGTGATGGTGGCGCTGCCCTGCGGCAGGACCGGTGATCCGACGGCCGACACCGCGAGATCCCGGTCGGCGCGGACCGCGATCGGCAGCTCCGTGGCGAGCACGGCGTGGAGCGGGGCGCGCCCTTCGCTCTCGTCGAACGTCCTCTGGACGTCGACGCGGATCACCGTGTCTTCGGTCACCCGGCTGGCCGTCAGCGTGATGGCGCCGTCCTTGTTCCCGCTCACGCGCCCGGGGGGCGTCATGGGGATCGGGCTCCCCGCGCCGTCGACCAGCCCATAGGTCGCGCCCGCCTGGCTGCCCGAGACGCTCACCACCACGCGGCTCCCGTGATCGACGAGGCGAGGCACCTCGGCGATCTCGGGCGTCGAGACAGGGAGATCCGTGGCCAGCCCGACCTTCACCGTCGCGGTCTGGAGCAGGAAGGTCTGGCGCGTCAGGGGATCGAGCTTTGTCGCGCGGATCCGGAAGGTCTTGTCCACCCTGTCGATGATCGGCCCCTTGAGGACGGCCTTCTCCCCGGCACCGTCCACGGAGCAGGCGGGCACCACCGCCGCGTCTCCGTCGAACAGCTCGTACCTGACGCCCGACTGGGCGGGATCGATGGTGATCTCGCAGGGGGCGCCGACGTTCACGGTGAGCTGCGCTTCCTGAACGTTCACGTCCCGGATCGGGGTGGTCTCTCCGAGCCCGAGGAGATCGATGAGCCGGTCCCGGGCGCAGCGCACGTCGATAGGTCTCGCGGTGGACATGGTTCTACGAGCTCCGCTCCTCCAGGTGTACGCCCAGCGTCGCGGCGAGGACCGCTCGCCGCTTCTGCAACCACTGCTCGTGAGCCGTCCGGAATGCCGCCCACGCGTCGGCCGCCATCCAGAGCACATACGGTGTCAGGTGCGCCGGCGTCTCCGCGCGGAGGGTGTTCTCGACGAGCTGCTTGAACGCTGGATCGCTGAATCGCCCCACCCCGTCGGGGAGGACGAACGTCAATCGCAGCGAGTAGGGGTCCTTCTCCCGCGCGGCCGAGAGCAGCGCGGGCGGCCTGTCGGTGGGCGCGTCCGTCGGCCCGGGGCGCTCCTGCGCCTCGTCGCCCGCCATCGGTCGGAGCAGGATGTGCTCGACGACGGTGATCTCCTCGCCGCCGGCGAGCCCGAGCGTGATGCGGAGCCGCTCCTCCAGCCCCGACAGGTTGGCGGGGCCAGCGGGCGCGAGGCCATCGAACCCCGTCCCCCGCGCGCTGCTGATCCGGGGGTATCGCTGCAGGAGGCGCTGCTTGCGCCGCACGCGCTCCGTCGGAGGGATCGGCGCGGAGGCCGCGTCGTGACCGGCGATCGGCTCCGCGAAGCGGGCGAGGAGGTGATTCAAGAAGCGGTTCTTCCGCTCCAGGGACGCGGCCTCGTCCGGGGTCTCCACGAGGTCGCCGAGCCGGGTCCGGTGCGCATCGTCGAGCGCGCGGATCTCCTCGAGCCGGAGGCCGGGCTGGTCCAGCGCCTGCGTGAAGTACGTCCGCGTGCCGCCGTCGTAGGAGAACAGATCCTTGACGTGGGCGAGCTGCGCGAAGGCGTTGGCGAGGAGCTGATCGAAGAACATCAGGTACGCCGCGAGCTGCCGCGCCTGCGCCTTGCGTGCGGGCGTCGCCGAGTCCGGTAGCCCCGCCTCTCCGACCCCGTAGAGCATCGGGAGGTGCTGCCGTATCGAGGTGTACGCGCCGACGTTCCGGTTGCGCCCCACGGGCACCGCGAGCGCGCCGTCGCCCGCGCCCCAGGGCGCGTCCGGCGCCCTCTCCGGCTTCGCCTGGGCGATCACCCGCCCGGCGCTCATCAGGGTGATGACGGATGCATCGAAGTTCATCTTCGGGACCCGATCCGGGTCGACCCGTAGGGACCACTCCTCCTTGGCGCCGCCCGTGGAGACGCGGATCCGGCTCACCGCCCGCACCGCCGCGATGTCCGTGATCGCGCGCATCAGATCGGAGGTGTGGATCACGGTCCTCCGCGTCGCGCTCGCCAGCACCTCGTCGGAGAGGAACCCGCGATCGAGCCGGGGCCCCTCGAACATCGCCTCGACGCTGGCGCCGGCGCCGAGCCGCTGCGAGAGCGTCGCGAAGCGGACGGGCGGCGCGATCTCGTCGGCGATCGCGCCGCCGATCTCGTTCAGCAGCGCCGCGGGGTCGTCCACCGGCGTGATCTCCACCGTGGCCTCGACCTGGATGAGCTGCGGCTCCAGCACCGTGATCTCGGCGAAGTCCTCGCACAGAGGGCGGTTCCGGTGGAGCCTCCGAGCGACCTCGGCCCTGACCTGGGTGCCCTGGCTGTGGTCCGACGCCTCGATGAGGACGCGGTGGAGGCCACGCAGGCGGACCGGCTCGGCGACGACGTCCTTGGGCGCGAGGCGGAGCTCCCGCCCCACGGGATGATAGTAAAGCTGGAGCGCGTCCGCCGTGGCCGGCTCGACCCAGGCGTTCTTGACGCCTTCCACGTCGAGGACGAGCCGGCGGAGGTCGGCTGCCGTCACCGGGTGCGAGGTGAGAATCTCCGCCGGCAGGTGGAGGCTCTGGTACGGATCGTCCCCGCCGTCGGCGAGCAGATCCGGGATCTCGTACCCGGCGCGGTAGCCGAGATCCGAGAGGGCATAACAGAGCTGCTCCAGGATGGTGATCCCTGGGTCGTGCGTGTTGAAGTCCGTCCATTGCCCGCCGGTCATCCGCTCGAGCTGGCGGATCCCCTCTTGGCGCAGAAGAGCGTAGTCCATCGGATGGCTCCAAGTGTCGCGCTCAGGTGGCGCGCGCGAGCTTCAGCGCCTCGACCTCGGCGGCGAGCTCCTTCACCGCCTCAATGAGCGGCGCCACGAGGCGCGCGTAATCGACGCCCTTCGTGCCCTCGTGGGTCGAGGACACCAGCTCGGGGAAGACAGCCTCCACGTCCTGCGCGATGAGCCCGATCTGCAAACCGGAGCCGATCTTCTCGTCGACCCAGCGGTAGTGCACCCCCTGGAGCCGGAGCACCCGCTCCAGTGAGGGGCCGAGCGGCACGATGTCGCGTTTCAGTCGGCGATCCGAGGATTGCTGGAAGCTGCTGCTAAAGATCGCGATGTAGCTGTCGTTGTTGAGGTCGCCGTGCTTGAGGTGGAACCCGTTATCGCGGGCCTCGATTCGGTAAAAGTACCTGCCGCGGTGATGGAACCTGATGCTGGGATAGACGGTCGGTACCACGACGTACGGGTCCTCTTGGTAGAGCTCGAGGAAGAGTTGCTTGCCGCCCGTGGTTTCGGTCGGCTCGCGCCGCAACTGCAGGTGGTTGGTCGAGCTCGAGACGGTGAGCCTATAGTCTCCAGTTTGAATCGTCCCAATCCCCACGTTGCCCCCGCGCCTCAGGGTGATGCCCTTGGCCGAGTCCCAGGCGCCGTTGCTATCGTCGCTCGTGATCTGCAGGAAGTCGCCTCCGGTAGCCGTCCGTGAGTGGAACATGAACTTCGCGTTGTTGGCGTCCAGCCCCAACACCAGATCGCCCACAATGTGATGCTTGCCTTTGGGTGTCGTCGTTCCGATCCCCACGTTGCCGTCCTTGATCACGAGCATCGCGGCGCCGTCCGTGCCGGGTTCGAACGCACCGTCGCTGTGCGCACCACCCTTGTAGAAGGCAAAATTCGAGGGACTGCGGAAGTATGTGGTGCTGTTCTGGACGCCGATCCCATGCACTTCGGCATAGAGGTTGAGCATCTGGCGATTGCCGGAACCGAAGCTCACGCGCGCCTTGCCGTCGGCGCCATCGACGAGGACGTTCCCCGCCACCCGGAGCTTGTTGCCGGCCGGATCGGCCGTGCCAATGCCCACGTTTCCGGTCGCGCCATCAATGAAGAGGCGGTTTTTGCCGTCACCGTCGCCGATGCCGAAGCCCTTCTTGCCGTCGGCTTGCAGGCTCAGCACCCAGGCGGGTTTGGTGTCCGTCGCGAAGCTCTCATAGAGGTGGATCGCCGGCTTGTCGCTGGCCGTCGCCGCCGCGATCTGCACCGGCTGATCGGCCGACTTGACGAGGCCGTCGTCCTTCTGGTTGAGCCCCGCGTCGATGAGGTCCCTGAAGTTGCCCTCCGTCGGCAGGGCGTTCTTGACGAAGTACGCCTTCAGCTCAGTACGGCTCTTCTTGTTGATTTCCATGGTATGCGATTGCCTTTCTCACCGAGCGGCCGGCACGTCGCCTCGGGCGCCTGAGCTTGATCCCAGGCTTTCAGTGGATGAAGAAATCGAGCTCGAGCTTCATGAAGTTGATGCCCGTCATGAGCGTCTCTTCGTACAGACCGTCGCGGAGGACGTCGATCTGGTGTTCCCGAGCCGCGGTGAGGACCGCGTCGGGCCTCGTCGTTCCGACGAAGGCGCCGCTCCCGTCGGCCGGGGGCGGCACCAGCTGAAAACGCTCTCCGTCGTCGCTGCGAAAGAGCTTGATGCCCGCGACGAAGTCCACATAAGGGCGGCGCTCGACGAAATCGACGATGCTGTTGGCGTAGATCCTCCCGCCGATGGCGAGGTCGGCGCCCTCGGCGTACGCCCAGGGGGCGAGGAATCGGTTGAGATCGTCGTTGAGCCGCTGGGTGTAGTAAGCGTCATCGCCGTCGGCCCGGAAGCGCACGCCGAGGCGGACACGGACGTCCACGTAGTGGGCGTTCACGACCGCGATCGAGGCGGCGGCGGGGGCCCGCACCGCGAGGTGCTCCCGGATGTCCGCGAGCAGGTTCGTGGGCGCCTTGGGCTTGTAAGGATCTGCCGGCAGCTTGTTCCGGACATCGGGGATGACGACCACCTTCACCGCCCCGGGCTCGTCGATCGTCGCCGGGACGCACTTGGCCCGGTAGATCGCCGGAAACCGATCGAGGACCAGCCGCTCGTAGTCCCACAAGGTGAGCGCGCGCTGCTTGTGGCGGAGGCGCTCGCTGACGCGCGTGGCCCAGGTGTCCGCGCCCTCCACCGTCCGGCCCCCGTAGGACGCGTAGGGCTGGCGCACGCCCGCGATCTCCGGGATCGCCGAGCTGAGCTTGGTGATGGTCCCGGCGGGGAGCGGCGCACCGAAGTGATCCGGCGCGTTGTCGTCGTCGACGAAGGTGGCCGTCACCGCCTGGGTGTGGACCGCGACGGTGTCGCAGAGGCTCCGTGGGTCCCGCTCCACGGCGGCGCGGATCCAGGTGAGATCGCCGCGCAGGCGGGTGCTGGGCTCCACCGGGTCGAGGGCGAGCTCGACGATGCCGGAGTTGGTGAGGCCGCGCGTCGAGTCCGAGAGCAGATGGTGCCCGAGGGGGATCCAGCGGTCGCCGCTCAGGTAGCTGAAGCGGACGGGCTGCGGCGGCAGATCCGGGTTGGCGCTGCCCTCCGCCATCTGGAAGAGGATGGAGACGGTCTGGGGCGGGGCGAGGTCGCGCAGGCCGAGGTAGAGCTCGCCGTCGTTCTCGTACCTGGGCAGGAAGGGAAGGCCGGCGCTCGATCGCGCTCTCTCCCCGTCACAGGCGCCGAAGGGATGAACGTGGAACACCCGATCCACGCCCGCGACGCGCGGCGCGCCGTCGAAGCGGAGCTCCAGCGAAGACGCATAGTCGAGCGTCAGGCTCTTCAGCTTCGGCGTGTATGGCGGGTTCACCTGGTACTGCGCGGCGTTGACCGTCGACGGGTTGCCGGCGACAGCAACCGACAGGGCGAGCGCCTTGCTCGAGGCCACCACGGGGTAGCTCCCGTGCTGGAAATCCGGGGCGTTCAGCTCCCATTGCAGGGTGCGCCCCGAGGCCGGCAGATCCCCGTCGCTCGAGCCCTCGACGAGCGCCCGGGGGTCGGCCGCCGCGGCCGCGGCCAGGGCGGTGGTGACGGCGATCGACGTCGGATCGGAGCTCTTCGCGCCGAAGAGCGGCGCCGCCTTGGCGAGCTCCGTCTCCCCGCGCCGATCGATCAAGCTGACCCTGGCGGTGAAGGCGAAGGGGGCCGACGGATAGTTGACGTAATGAGCCGCGAGGTCCGCCGGCGCCCCCATCCACTGGAGGCTCATGGCCAGGCTGTCGAGCTTCTTGCCGGCGACCTCGCGATGTCCGATGAGGAGGCGTGATCCGACGGCCGGCGCGCTGCCGAACGGCTCGAAGGGCTTCGTCGCGTCCAGGGTCGTCTCGTCGTTCTGGAGCTTGATCGCCTTGAGCCCTCGGGCCTCCACCTTGACGTGCGCGGACACCATCAGGAGGTCGCGGAGCTCCCGGTAGCGGACCACGTACTTCTGGTCTGCCCCGCTCCAGATCGGCCGGAGCATCAGCCGCAAGACGGGCCACGGGCTGTCCATCCCGGCGAGCCCCGCAGGCGGCGCCGCGATCGGGTCGACGCCGGGCGCGAGGGTCAACGTGAATCGAGCGCCGAGCGGGTCGCCCTCGGACGTCGTGCCGGTCAGATCCTTGTACGAACCGATCTGCACTCCGACGGAGGAGCACTCGATCCAGCCCTTGGCGGTGCTGAGCTGGAAGAGCAGCGGGAGCTCTCCGCCGTTGGGGAAGAGGTCCTCGAGCGGGACGCGCGCGGCGCTGAGCCCCAGGGTGAGGGTGATGACGCGCTCGCCTTCGCCGAGCACCAGCAGCGGAGAGCAGAGGGCCCAGCCGAGGACGGGCCGCGGAGCGGGGCCCGCGCTCGAGGAGGGCCGCGCCGCCCCGAAGGTGGCCCACGCGGGCGCGCCCCCCGCGGTGGCCGCCGGGCGGGTGGACACCGAGGTGGCGTCCTCCGCCGGGAACAGGTTGAACCACTCTTCCCGCTCCGCCGGCGGCTCGCCGAGCCGATTGCGCTCGGCGATCTCCAGGAGGACATCGATCTCCTCCCAGTCGCTCGCCGCCTCGGCCGCCCGGAGCTTGGCGAGATCCGGCTTGCCGAGGTAGGGCTCGAGGCGGTCCATCGCGGCGGGGTCCTCGTCCGGGCTCGGGGCCTCGCCCAGCACGTACCGGATCAGGTCCACGAGCCGCGCCGGCGGCGTGGCCTCGTGGAGCCGCCGGAGCTCGTCTCTGCGGTCCTTGCGGAGCTTCTCCCGGTGGGCCTCCTCGAGGATCGAAAAGACCTGGTTCCAGTCGTTCTGCGGCGTGTCGAGGACCTCGCCCATGGCGACGCCGAAGCGCTCCGCCGGGATGTAGAAGTACCCCTCGAGCGCGAGGACCTGTCCCCAGTACGCCTCGATGCCGTCCGTGCCGACAGCCGCCTTCGCGTTGTCGGCGAAGGCCGTGACGTCGGCCGGCGACAGCCGGTAGTCGGGGTCGTTGCGCCGCTTCTGCCCGGCGCTCTCGAGGATGCGGTTGATCTCGCCCCACGCGGCGTCGAACCGCCTCTTGAGCTGCATCATCCGCTCGAAGTCGGCGAGCGCGAAGCACAGCGTCCCCTCGATGAACGCCTGGACGTCGCCGCGCGCCCGGTGCTCGTAGAGGTCGTCCACGGTCCTCACCTGGGCGAGCGTGCCGTAGGCGAAAGGCCCCACGGCCTCCTGGAGGTTCGCCTCCAGGTCCCGCGAGCTCCGGGCGAGCGTGAACGGTGCGCCCCGCTTCTTCGCGCCCGCGCGCTCCAGCGCCGCGTAGATCTCGCCCCACTCGGAGGGCGTCTCCGCGCGCAGCTTCCGCCGGTTCATCAGGTCGCGCAGCGTGGGAGGCGACATGAAGAAGTCGCTGTCCGAGCGCCTCACGAGCTCGCGGAGGGCCGTCAGCTGGGCGAAGTCGACCGGCCGAGCCAAGCCGGGATAGGGCGGGAGCGGGTCTCCGATCGCGAGCGCGAACATCGCCTCGCACGCCCGCTGCTTGTCGTTCGCGTGGCGGATCGAGATCTCGCGGAGCCCCACGCGCCGTCGATCGATGAAGAGGGAGCTGATCGCTTCGATCTGCGTCCGGTTGACGACGAGATCCCGATCGGTCGCATAGATCCGGGCTCGTCCAAGGCTGTCCGGGCCCGCGTCGAGGCGCGTCCCAGCCGGCAGCAGGACCTGCCGGCCGCGGGAGGCGAGATCGACGATCAGGCTCACCCGATCCGGGACGGGCGGCCTCCGGGCCATCCGCAGGACCTGGCGATAGTAGAAGTCGAGGTGCCGTCCTGTCAGCGTGTTGAGCTCGGCCCGCGATTTCTCGAGGAGCTGCAGGAACGCGAGGAAGAGGACGAAATGCGGCCGGTAGAGCTCGGGCGCGGCCTCGGGGGTGAACTTCCCGGGATCCCGGAGGAACGCCGCGACGTCCTCGGGCCGGAGCTTCGCGCCGACGAACCCGCTCCAGTCGCCCTCCGGCTTACCGCCGGCGCCGTAGTACGTGAGCTCCTTGCCGTAGGCGCGCGCGAACGAAAGGAGCTCCGCGGACGTCCGCTCGTCCACCGAGACGTGGCCGGGATCGAGCGCGGCGAGCGCGCGCCCCGCCTGGCTCGTACCGTCGCGCTCCGCGCCCGCAGGCTCTCTCGACGTGCTCGACATGGATGGCTCTGCCTTTCAGGTTCCCTTGAAGATCTTGTTGGTCGTCTTGAACATGCCCTTGCCTGTGTACGTCGGGGTCGAATCCGGGATCGGCGGCCCTGGCCCCTTCGGCGGCTGCTTCGCCGGGTTCTGGACCTCGAACGTCGCGGTGAACGTGGTCCCTTTCAGGAGGACCGCCTTGTCGCCGGTCTTCGTCTTCTTCGCCTTCTGATCGCTCTCGAGGGCAGCGATCTTCAGCGTCCCCGTGCCCGGGATGGAGTACCCCGGCTTCACGTACGAGCAGTTGGCGACCGAGACCTCGCCCTCGTCGCCTTCGACGCAGATCTTCTTCCCGTTCAGCGTCGCCGGGCCGCTCCCCTTCAGCTTTCCGGGCCTGGGCAGGACGAGCGCGTCCCCGAAGCTGGGCAGGAAGATCGCCTTATCGCCCTCGATGAGGATGAGTCTCTCCATGCGCGCTCACCACCCCGGGAGGGTCGCCTCCGTGAGATAGAACGGGAAGACCATGTTGAAGCGCGAGTTCGTATCCCTGATGGTGTAGTTGACCCCGATGAGCACGCAGCCAGGCTGGGTGTCGCTCGCCGCGACATCGATCCGATCGACCTGGATCCGGGGCTCGTGCTCGAGGATCGCGTCCGTCAGGAGCCGCTCGATCGTGTTGATCAGGCCCTGATCCAGCTCCTCGAACACCAGGCTCGCGAGGTCGCAGCCGAACGTCTCCGCGAGGACCCGCTCGCCCGGCGAGGTCCCCACCAGGATCTGCAGGCTCTGCTGGATGTCTGCGGGGCCGGAGACCATCTCCACGTCAGCCCCGCCGCGGCTGAACGAGGGCGGGAAGGCCCAGCCTCGACCGAGGAAGGAGCTCTCAGGTCGCATCTGGCTCCTCCCGGGCGGGCTTGCCGCCGAGCTGCTGGCTCGCCTGCTGCTGCACCTTGGCGACCAGCGCGTAGACCCTGGCGAACGGGAGCAGCCCCACCCCCTCCAGGATCAGGTTCGCCTCGTCCACCGTCACCGAGAGATGGATTTCTCTCACTTCTTGTCCCGACTGGCTCATTGGATGTCGACCTTCTTGCCGCTGATCGTGACGTCGCCCTCGATCTTGAGATTGAGATGCTTAGTGCTCGTGATCTCGATCCCATCCTTACCCAGCGTGATCGAGCTCTGCGTGTTCGCGCCCTGATCCCCATTGCTCTTGATCTTGATGCCGTCCTTACCCATGGTGATCGAATTCTCGTGCTGGTCGGAGAGGACGATCGATTTTGCGCCGTCGTCGATGAGCAGCTTGTTCTTGTTGGCCGTCTCGATGGACACCGACGCCTTATCCTTGTCGGGGTCGAGGAGCTGTATCTTCGTCCCGAACTTGGTGACGATCCCGCTCTTGTCGTTCTTTTTGGTGGGCTTTCCCATCGTCTCCGGGGGCGCGTTCTTCGACCCGAAGAGGGCCCCCAGGATCACGGGGCGGCGCGGATCGTCGTTGAAGAAGCCCACCACCACCTCGTCCTTGGGCTCCGGCCGGAAGAAGCACCCGCGGGCCTTGCCTGCGCCGGGCGCGGCGAGCCGGGCCCAGACCGCCTTGTCCTGCTTCGCGTCGACCCCGGGGAGGATGACCTTGACCCGGAGCTCCTCGTCGGGATCGTCCTCGAAATCTGCGACGACGCCGATCTGCAGCCCGCTCACCGCGGGCAGGAGCCCGGCCGCCGGCGCCTCGCGGAGCTCCTCCTTGCGGGAGAGCTCCTCGGGCGAGAGCCCGAACTGCACGTCGGTGCGCCAGCCCGACGCGTCGACCCGGTGGCGAAACCCCGTCACCAGCGTCGTGCCGTTGAATCGCTTGCCGACCCCGGCGACCTCCATGACGTCGAGCGGCCTGATGCCGGCGAAGCCCGGCACCGCGATGCGCCCGCGGAGCAGCGCCATCCGGCTCCTCGCCATGCGGGCATCGGCCCAGGCCTGGAGCTCCTCCGCGGCGACGGGGACCGGGTGGGAGAGCGTGCAGGTGCCGTTGCCGACGGCGTCGCCGAGCTTGCCCCCGTCGAGGTTCCCCTGGGTGGCGCGGACGCTCTTCGCCTTGCTGGCCGCGGTGGGCTTCTGCTCCTTCACGTCCCACGCGACGCTCTCCACGGCGCGGTACTGGTGCTCGGCGTCAGCCTCGATCTCGAGGTCGAAGATCTCGGTGATGCCATGAGCGAAGCGGTGCCTGGGCGCGCCTTCGATGGCCATCTTCCGGAGCGAGATCTTGCCGTCCTCGACGACCACGAGGAGGCCGAGCGCGCCTGCCCGTGCGAGGATGAAGTCCCACGGCGTGGCGTGGTATTGCACCATCTCCGCGTGCTCCGGCCTGGTCTCGGCGATGGTGCCGACCTCGAGCTCCGCCGCCTCGATCAGCTGTTTCACGATCGCGCCGTCGGTCATCTTCCGGAAGACGGCGCTCCGCCGCGCGCCGGTCAGCCTGACCGCGGCGTCCTTGAGCCCGATCACGAGGACGGAGCCGTCGCCGCCCGCCTCCACCCCGTGCCGAACCACCACCCCCTTGAAGACGCACCGGTCCTCTTCCCCCTCGTACCGGAGCTTGATCTCGATCTTCGCCCCCGGCGCGAAGAAGCCCGTATCGCTGATGGCGAACGCCTGCTGCGCGGCGTCGCCGTCGAGCACGCGCAGCTCCGCTCGGGGGATGCGGTCGACCTCTCTCCGAATGTCGATGGAGAGGAGCTCGTAGGCCGGGTCCATCGGCTTGCCGTCGCTGAGGATGGTGGGAGTCACCGCGGGCATGGCGTCTACCCTTCCCCGGAGGTGCCGGCGCCCAGGTTGGCGAGCGGCGGAAAGAAGATCTCCTGGCCGGGGATCAGCCGCCTGAAGTCGTCCAGCCGGTTCCACCGCGCGACGTCCAGGTAGCGGGCGGACGAGCCGTAAATGTCCCTGGTCAGCAGCGGCAGCGTGTCCCCGCTGCGCACGATCCGGCTGTGGGTCAGATCCGGCGACGTCTTGCCCTCCTCCCTGGCGCGCGCCTTGGCGGCCTTGTCGGAGATCAGCGTCACCTCGATCTCTGCCCGGAGCGGGGTGCCGTCGCGCTCGAACGCGGTGTACTTGATGTCGACCGCGGAGAGGCGACAGGAGAAGATCAGCGATCCCCACTCCACGAGCAGATAATTGGGCTCGTGGATGACCCCGTTGTAACGGAAGGTGACGTCGAGGAACGTCTTGACGCGATCCTTCACGCTCTTCCGCGCCGGCGCGGCGATCCCCAGCGACTCCACGCCGGTGCCGTCGACCACCAGGGTGAGCGTGAGCTCGCTCGGCTTGCTCCGGCTGTACGAGAGCTGCGGCCCGCTGGAGCCCACCCCCTGCCTGGCCCCCCAGGCGATCGCGTAGCGCTGCGAGAACGACGCCGGGTTGAACATCGCCTCGAACGGCGCCCCGATCGGCTGCCGGCGTCCGACGTCCTTGAACGCCTTGATCTTGAGCTTCTCGAGCTTGAAGAGGTTCAGTCCCACGATCATCTCTCCTTCGACGCCCTGAGGACCCGGAGGACCTCCTTGACCGCCGCCTCGACGACGGCCTCCAGCCCGGCGGCGTCGGGCGCGGCCTCGCGCGCGCCCGGCGCCCCCTCCGGGGGCGCGACGACGGCGCGGATCACCAGCTCTTTGATCTCCACAGCCATGGTCACACCCTCATGATCTGCATCCGGGCGTAGGCGAGCTCGAGCGTGTCGACGAGCACGCCCGTCGATGCTGCGTCGAGGTCCGAGATCGCCCACCTGACCGGATAGGCCTTGAAGAAGAACCACGCCGACACGGGCACGTACGCGTCGTTGAAGAGGGTGACGACGACGTTCGAGGGGGCGAACTTGAAGAGCGACAGGGCGGCCTCGACCTCGAGGTGCAGCGGCGAGCCCACGATCAAGCCGCGCTCGAGGACGAGGTTGCCATACTCGACCCCATCGGGCAGCCGCTGGGTGTAGAGGTTCTGTCCGCCCTCCGCGAGCGGCGTCGTCTTCACCGTCGCCGAGAGCCCCTTCACCCGCTTGAACCGGATGTCGAGCGGGTTCGGCGCCACGCCGCCGACGAGGAAGAAGACGCCGAAGCGGAAGTCGACGACCAGCTCGCGCTGCGGGAGGAGAGCCGGGATGGGCGTGATCATGTGCTTGACCTCCAACCCCGGAGCCCGGGGCGTAGACCGAGGCGACTGCCGTCGTCGCGAACGTCAGAGCCTGACAACGGAGACCTCCCTGACCTGCAGATCGAGCGCGTCCACGACGACCTCGTTCGTGGCGGCGCTGAAGGTGGGCGCCTTGAGGCTGACGGGGATCGCGACGGCGACCCTCCAGGCGAGCACCGCCGCGCCGGTCGCGTCGCAGAGGCTGACCTCCATGCGCCGGCCGTCCCCCGCCTCAAGCCAGTCGAAGAGAAACAGCGGATCTGCCCCGAGGACGGCGCCGCGCTTGCAGGTGACGGGCGTGAAACGCCTGGAGTTGAACCTCATGAGCACGGGGCCCTCCCGGAAGCTCAGGCCGTGCTCGTACGTCACGTGCTCGCGCTCCACCGCGAGACCGGAGACCTCGGTGAAGCTCATCGAGGTCTCGCCCACCTTCACGCGGAAGTTGTACGCGGCGAGCGGGTAGCTCGTCCGCTGGTTGTCCGTCGACTGGGCCATCGCGCCGCTCTACGCCTCTTCGATCAGGATCGCGTCCGCCATCAGCTCCATGCTCTCGATGGCGGCCTCGTTGGACGTGGCCGTGAAGGTGGGCGCGTCGAGCCTCGTGGGGAAGGCGTTCTGCACCTTCCAGCTGATCACCGCGTCGCCCTTCTCGTCGCAGAGGCGGACGTAGATGTCCTTCTTCTCGACCTGGTTCACCTGGATCGCGCTGATCCAGGCGTAGAGCGTGGACACGCTCGCCTTCTTGACGATGCCCTTCTTCAGCGTGAGCGTCGGCGCGGTGCGCTGCGCCGGCATGTTCATCACCACCGGACCGGGCGCCGCCCCGCCGACGGGGCTCTCCTTGTAGGTCGTCGTCTCGCGCTTGATGCTGAGCCCGGAGACCTCCGAGAAGCCGACCGCGGCGCCCGCGATCTCGACTCGGTAGTTGTACGACGGGAGAGGATACGCGGTCACGATCTCGCTCTTGGTCAGTGCCATGGCCTATGCCTCCTGCATCTTGTGGGAGAAGCGAAGGACGACGAACTCGGCCGGTCGCACCGCCGCGATCCCGATCTCGACGATCATCCGCCCCTCGAGGACGTCCTGGTTGGTCATCGTCTTGCCCAGGCCCACGTTGACGAAGTAGGCCGCCGCCGGGGACGCCCCGGCCAGGGCGCCGCGCTCCCAGAGGCCGTAGAGGAAGCTCTCGATCATCCCCTTGACCTTCAGCCAGGTCGTCATGTCGTTGGGCTCGAAGACCGCGAAGGAGGTCGCCTTCCGGGCCGACTCCTCGATCATGATGAAGAGCCGCCGGACCGAGATGTACCGCCACTCGTTGTCGTTGCCGGCCAGGGTCCTCGCCCCCCACACGATCGTCCCCTTGCCGGTGAACGCGCGCACCGCGTTGATCGATTTACCCGCCGTCGGATCCACGTTGAGGGCGTCCTGGGCCTCGCTCGTGATCTTCAGCACCGGCCCGATGACGGCCGCGACGCTGACGTTGGCGGGCGCCTTCCACACGCCGCGATCCCGGTCGACGCTGGCGTAGATCCCTGCGATCGCCGCACTCGGCGGGAGGACGACCCGCTCGGCCGCGAGCCTCGCCTTGACCTGCTGGTAGATCGCCGTCCGACTCGCCTTGAGGGTGTCGAGGGCGACCCCGGCCGCCGCCCCGTCCTGGATCGTGACGTCCGGGTCCGCGTACGCGTAGCTCAGGGAGGTCTGGAGGTACGGGTAGTAGGCGGCGCCATAGGCGAGATCGCTCGTCCCGATCCCGTCGCGGAACACGTCGATGTCCTTCTTGCCCGGCTCCGCGTCCTTCTTGACGTCGAAGATCGCGAAGCGATCACCGAGCCTCGCGCACTGGGCGAGGGCCGCCTGGCAGAGCTCGTGGTAGTCCGCGGCGGCGAGGCTCACGGCGTCGGTCAAGACGATCAGCGTCGGCTCGTCCTCCTTCTCGAGCAGCGAGAGGCCGTCGGCGAGCTTGTCCTTGGCGGGCGGCGACGAGTAGTCACCGGCGGACACGATATAGCACTTCCCGCCCCCGTTCTTGAAGTAGTGGCTCACGGCGTAGTACAGCAGGAACCCGGGATCGGGGCTCCGCGTCACGCCGGTCACCTGGGACGAGGTGTCCACCGTGACCGTGAAGCTCGCGAGCTTGGGTCCGCCGAAGAGCTGCTCGTACTCGAGCATCGTGCTCACCTGGGCGAGCGACGGGCCCTTCTCGGTATATCCTATGAAGGCGGGGACCGCGGTGGAGACCTCCGCCACGGAGGGCGGCAGGGTCGACACCTCTTCCACGTAGACACCGGGCGTCATATAAGCAGGCATTGTTCCTCGATCTCAGGGGGTTTGAAACGGTTGCGCTCGATACATGATGATCTGAAACAGCAGATCCTCCTTTGCAGCGCTCTGCAGCGACGGATTGGGCAGCGGGCCCGCCACGCGGTCGGGGCCGAGCCGGAGCTCGAGGCTCCTCCTCGGCTCCGCGCGAGCGGCGACGGGCTGGTCGGAGACGAAGCACGCGCAGCGCATCCCGGGATACCGGCGCTCGATCTGCGCCGCGACCGGGTCCGTCGGCTCGAGCGTCACCGCGCTGAAGCGCAGCGCGCCGGCGGCCCCGGCGGGCGAGGCGTCCACCACCGCGAGCTCGCCCGCGGCAGGCGCCAGGTCGGTGACGCAGTAGTAGGCCCAACGCGCCTGCCTGGCCGGGAAGCTCACCTGGAAGCGGGCGGGCCGCGGCGCGCTCCCGGGGCGGATCTCGACGGCGGCGAGGACGCCCGGCGGGAGCCGCGGCCGCGCGGGGTCGGCGGGGGCTAACCGCAGCTCGCCGTCGGTCCCCGCGCCGGCGTCCGCGAAGACCGGCGCCGAGCGCCCGCGGAGGCTGGTGAGATCGGTGATGGCGGCGAAGTCGCCGCCCCGGACCGCCAGGTAGAAGAGCAGCGCGGCGTCCCCCGGGAGCGGGAGGAACGGTTGTCCCGTGGGGTCGAGCGGAGAGAGGACCCGGACGCCCTGGGAGCTCGTTCGCCAGAGACAGCGATGATCGCGGAGCAGGCGCGCCGTGGCGTCGCTCGGCTCGATCGAGAGGTCCGGACACCGGAGGTCGGTGTAGAACGCGTGCTGCAAGAGCACCTCGATGATCGCGGCGTGCTTCACGGGTGGATCCTCAGCACCGGCTCGGTGATCTGCGGCGCGTTGAGGCCGTCCTCGTCCTGGAAGACGACCATCCGGACCTTGTAGAGGAGCGACGGTTGATACGCGCTCCGGAGCACGCCCCAGAGCTGGTTCAGCTCGGAGAGGGGGAGCGTCAACAGCTCCAGGGTGAGCCTCTCGATCCTGCCGCTCAGCGCCGGCGTGTTCTCGTGGTCGAGGACCCGGCGGCCCTGGAAGAGCTGCAGGATCAGCGAGATGCACCGCAGCCCTTGCTCGTACTCCTTGAAGCGGGCGGCGAAGAGGACATAAGCGTTCATCTGGATCGCCGGCTGGACGCGCTGCGTGGTGCCGTCCGGCAGCGTCACCCGGAACGGGTCGGCCGGCCTCAGCGTGTGATCCTCCTCGAGGTTGACCAGGAGGAGCGTGACGGCGCCGAGCTTGAGCTCGAGGCCGTCCGCCGCCTCGCTGTCGAGGAAGGCGACTGGCCCCTGGTCGGGCACCGGGCCGCGCCAGCCCGCGCTCGCGGTCAGGTGCTCGTTCACCGTGTTCCTGAGCAAGACGAGGAGTTCGCTGATCACGGCTGATGGCTCCTGGAGCCCTGAGCTTGTCCCGCGCTCATGGGCTCTCATCCTCGAAGGCTTGGGGTCAGGGCGTCCTCGGCCCGACGCCTCGGCGTCGGGCGGCGTCGAGCGGATCGCCACGCTGAAACGGCGCCTCGACGCCGGCGGGCGACGTCCTGGGTCGCCCGCCGGCGCCGAGCTCGACATCCGTAGTACCCACGAACGGCCGCATCGACAACTTAAGCCATTTTAAGGAGCCTCGTATTTAGCGGCGCGACCGGGGCGCGTCGTGCCACCGTTCGCGCAGCGGTTCTGGAGCGAGGAGGAGCGCCGCGGCTCGATGGGTATGGAAACGATGACCAAGATCGTGGAGAACGCCGCCGACCTCGAGCGGGAGCTGATCTGGTTTCGCAGTGTCCTGGAGGCGCGGATCAAGATCCGTTTCGGCGAGGACGCGACCGACGGGAGCGTGCTCGACATCGCGCCGCCCGACCTCGGCGGGTCGAGCTCGGAGTACGCCGGCTTCGTGCGGCGCCATCAGCTCTCCTTCGTCGAGCGCCTCGCCCTGGTGCTCGCCCTGGTCCCGCACCTGCGGCCCCAGCTCCTCGACGTCTGCTTCGGCCGCGACGCCGCCCTGGATCGGAGGCTCACCGAGTTCGGCGGCGCCCAGCTCAGCGCCGGCGGCGAGCTCCTGCCCACGGCCGAGACGCTGGCGTTCCTCCTCGGCGGCGACGACCTCGCGGTCCGGTTCTCGGCGCAGCTCCTCCTGGATCCAGAGCACCTCTTCGCCAGGCACGACGTCCTCAGGCTCGGGGGCGGCGACGAGCTGACGCCGATGAAGGCGCCCCTCCGGATCTCGGAGGAGCTGCTCTGCCTCTTCACCACCGGCGAGCCGCGGCGGCGCCGCTGCGGGCCCGGCTTCCCCGCCCAGCGGATCGAGACGCGCCTCGGCTGGGAGGACGTGGTGCTGCAGCCCAGCACCCGCAAGCACCTCGAGGAGATCGAGACCTGGATCGAGCACGGAGAGACGTTGATGGCGGACTGGGGCATGGCCGGGAAGCTGCGCCCCGGCTACCGCAGCCTCTTCTATGGCCCGCCGGGCACGGGCAAGACGATGACCGCCTGCCTGCTCGGCAAGTCCGCCGGCCGTGAGGTCTACAAGGTGGATATCTCCCTGGTGGTGTCGAAGTACCTCGGGGAGACGGAGAAGAACCTCGGCCGGGTCTTCGACCAGGCCGAGCGCAGGGGCTGGATCCTGTTCTTCGACGAGGCCGACGCGCTCTTCGGCAAGCGCAGCGAGACGCGGGACGCGCACGACCGTTACGCCAACCAGCAGGTCTCCTTCCTCCTCCAGCGCATCGAGACCTTCGACGGGCTCGCGGTCCTGGCGTCCAACCTGCGCGACAACCTCGACGACGCCTTCGCGCGGCGGTTCGAGTCGATCATCTACTTTCCGATGCCGCGCGCCGAGGAGCGCGCGCGGCTGTGGCGGCAGGGGCTCTCGCCCAAGGCGAGGCTCGACGGATCCGTGGACCTCGAGAAGATCGCGCGCGAGCACGCGCTCGCGGGGGGCGCGATCATGAACGTGATCCGCTACGCCTCGCTGCAGGCCTTGAGAGAGGGCGGCCGCCCCCTCACGGCAGACGACCTCCTGCAGGGCATCCGGAAGGAGTATGCCAAGCAGGGGAAGGCGGGTTGAGCGGACGCTCGCGCGACACGCCCGGCCACGCCGCCGGATCCGACGCGCATTAAAATAGCTTAAGTTGTCAGCGCGACCGACGACGGGTACGACCGGTATCGCGATGGCACCGACGGAATGACGATGGCGTTGTCCGTGGGCCTCGAAGCGCCGTTCCATCGGGGCGATCTGCTCGACGGAGCCTGGCGCCGAATGGACGAAGGAGATAGACATCATGCCCCTCACGCTCAGCACGACCATGACGCAGATTTCCGCCGTCTCTTACCCTGTTCGAGGCCAACCCCATCTCTGGGGGGTTGACGGCGCCCAGAACATCTTCCGTTACACCGGAAGCAGCTGGACGCAGATCCCTGGCTCGCTCGTCCAGGTGAGCGCCTCGACGGACGGGACGGTGTGGGGAGTCAATGCGGCGGGCAACGTGTACAAGTACAACGGAACAAACCCCTGGGTCCAGATGCCCGGCTCGCTGGTTCACGTGGCCGTTGGGGTCAACAACGGATCTGGGGTCTGGGGGGTCAATGCGGCAGGCAACGTCTTGCAGTACAATGCAAGCACGAACTCCTGGAACACGCTCAATGGTGGCGGGATGAAGCAGGTGAGCGCCTTCTGGAACTCAGGGGGGAGGAATTGGTATCTGATGGGGCTCACCACTTCTGGCAACATGCGCCAGTACATCTTCGCGAACAACAGCTGGACTGACCCCATCCCCAACAACAACACCAGCGGAACCCTGGTCCAGGTGATGTCCGCAGGCGCCATGTCGTACTATGCCCTCGATTCAGCCGGCAACACGTGGATGTATGCGGGCGCCCCCGACTGGTGGTACCCGCTGGACTTGCTCCCGAAGGCGAAGTCCATCAGCTTCCCTCCCGACTACTCCTATGCGCTCATCGACACCACCGGAAAAACCATCGTTTATGATCCGAACGGTGACTGACACCGCAGCCCTCCTCGAGAGAGCGACCGATCCCGCGGCGGGACGGCGCTGCTCCGAAGCTCACGACGTCCGGCGCGGCCTCTCGTGAACGCGTTGCTCCTTAATTTCTCTTAAGCTGACAAAACGCGGCGTCGTCCGTTTCATGGCAGGTATGCCCGTGCCAGCGGAAGAACACATGAATCGGGATGAGCCCATCGCGTTCGGCGGGTCGTCGTGGATGACGGTCGGCGTCTCTCTTCGTACGCGGCTCGGCCCCGGCGAGCCACCGAGGCGTGCGGTACAGGCCTTGCTGCGGTCGGTGGGCAAGGCCCTGTCCGTCCATTTCGAGGGCCGCGCGGCCGCGCGCCTCGACGCCGAGCGCGCCACGGCCTCGGTGACCCTGCGGATCCCCGAGCCGGAGGGCAGCATCAAGGTGTGCGAGCTCTCCGTCACCCTGCTCGCCGACGAGCTCACCGAGGACGAAGAGCTCGTGGTCGTCCCACGGATCCGCGCCGAGGTGTACCGCCGGAAGGACGATGTCGACTGGCTCGCCAGCGACGCGTCGGCGGACGTCGACCAGCTCGCCGCCGAGATCGAGGACGTCCTCTCGGCCGTCTCGCCCTGACCGCGGCCACGGCGCGGTCGAAGGAGATCCACCGTGAAGATTGACGATGACAGAAGCCGCTCACCGATCCGCCTCGCGATCGCGGCGCTGGCCGCGCTCCCGGTCGCGGCCTGCGCGAGCACCGCGACGGTCACGCTCGACAAGGCGATCAAGGACCTCGCGCCGGACTACCGCGCGCGGACGCCGGCGAGCGGCGCCGCGGGCCTCGGACGCCGGCTGCTCGGGGGCCAGCCCGAGACCAACGCCTGCTTCGACGGCGACCAGGGCACCGCGGCGCCGAGCTGGTCGAAGGTGACGCTCCATTACGGGGACGTTCTCGACGGGAAGCTCTCCGGCGACTTCGGCGCTGCCGTCAAGGTCGCCCCCTCGGCCGGCGTGTCGTCGCAGCGGAGCGCGAGCATCACGCTGACGGACCTCGTGGAGAGCAGGCTCTCGGCGGTGTACCTCGACGCGAGCGGCGCGTGCACGAGCCTGTTCGCCGAGACCGGGACGAGCTACGTCAGGGTGCTGACGCGCGCGATCAAGGCGGGGACGCTCGAGGTGGCGGCCGAGGAGGCGGTCGCCGCGACCCTGGCGATCGACGCCTCCTCGCTCGGAGGGACCTCCGTGAGCGCGTCGAGCACGTCGGGCCGGAGGCTCCAGGGGACCTCTCTCTTCTTCGCGGACTACCCCGAGTGCTTCAGCGTGGTTTACCAGAAGAGGGACTGCGCCGGCGCGGCCGTGGGTCCGGGCAACGTCTGCGATCTCGACGCGTGCTCGTTCAACATCGCGGCGCTCGACACCGCCGGCGCGGCCTGGAGGGGAAAGCTCTCGTGCGAGGGCGGCGCGTCGATCGATCTCGACGGCACCCTCGGCGCGTGGGGAAAGGCGCAGAGGACGGCGCCCGGCGTCACCTACAACGTCCGCGTGCTCAAGGGAGCCTTCCTGGGGACGGTGAACATCGACCTCCGTCGCTGGGTGACCCGCTCGGAGTCGCCCGACAAGTGCGCGCCCCCCGGGAGCGCGCCACACCCGGGTCGGTCGCGAGCCCCGGAGCGCCCTCTGGATCCTTAAGAATCAATAAGGTGTTTGCGCCGAGTCCGTCTGTTACTCGCTCTCCCTCGCTCTTCCTCGCGCTCGCTGCCCCGCAATGCAGAACCCCTTTCCAGGTCCGCAACCTTACCGCGCTTCCGACCGTGATCGCTTTTACGGGCGAGGCGACCTGGCCTACCGGCTCGAGGCATCCATCCTCGCCAACCGCTGCGTCACCGTGTTCGGGCCGTCCGGCGCGGGCAAGTCCTCCCTGGTGCAGGCGGCGGTCCTCCCGTCGCTCATCGAGAAGCAGGAGGTCCGCGTGGCGCGGGTCGACGCCTGGCCCGAGGATCAGGACCCGACGCGCTGGCTCGCGGACGCGGTGTACGGCGCCCTCGGCCTCGGCGACCGGCCGGCCGGCGTCTCGCCCGCGGACGCGCTGCTCACGGCGGCGCAGCGCGCGGCGCGCGGGTCGCCGCGGCTCGCCGTCGTCTACCTCGATCAGATCGAGCAGCTGCTCTACGCGACGCGCGGCGCGGCCGAGGCCGAGGCGCTCTTCGGCTGCGTGGACCGCCTCGCCGGGCTGCCCACCCGCAACCTGCGCCTCGTGCTGTCGCTCCGCGAGGACTACCTCGGCCGCTTCCGCGATCGGCTGCGCGAGCACCGCCGGCTCCTCGATCACGGCTTCCGCGTCGGCCCGCTCACGGTCGCCGAGCTCTGCGAGGCCGTCTGCCAGGCGGCCGCCGCCGGCGAGCCGCCGCAGGCGTGGGCGCCGGCGGACCTGCGCCCGCTCCTGCTCCAGGTGCGCGTGCCCGGCCAGGCCGCGGGCGACGAGGCCGAGGCGCAGGCCGCGTACGCGCAGATCGTGTGCCGCGCGCTCTTCGAGCAGCGCGCGAAGGGAGCGGCGGCCGATGCGGTCGAGGCCGAGGCCATCCTGCGCCGGTACCTGGAGGCGACGCTCGCCGGCCTCGGCCCGCTGCGCGGCGGGGCCGAGCGGCTGCTCGAGGATCACCTGGTGACCGCGGACGGCAGCCGCACGCTGCGCACCGAGAAGGAGCTGCTCCGGGTCCTCCCCGCGGACGAGCTCGGGCCGGCGCTCGCGGCGCTGGAGGGGGCGGCCATCCTCCACGCGGCGGAGCACCAGGGGAGCCGGTACTTCGAGATCGGCCACGACTGGCTGGCGCGCGAGGTCTTCGAGCAGCGGCAGCAGCGCCGGCAGCTGGAGGCGCGGCGGCGCGAGCGGGCCGAGGCGGAGGCGAGGCTCGCCGAGGAGCGCGCGCGGCGGCGCCGCTCCGCCGCCGTCGCCGCGGCGGCGCTCGTGGTCGCGGCCGGCGCGGCGGCGCTCGGCGCGGTGGCGTACGGCCAGAAGCTCCGCGCGGACCGCCTGCGCGTCGAGGAGGCCCGGGCTCGACGCGAGGCCGACCGGCAGCGGGACGCCGCGGAGGAGCGGCGCTCCGAGGCGCACGACGCCAGGATCCTCGCCGGCTTCCGCGAGCTCGCGGTGCGCGCGCAGCTCCCGCTGGCGATGAAGCTCCTGCCCGAGGCGGAGCTGCCAGGCGCGCGCCGCGGCTGGATCGAGCTGGCGAGCGACGCCCTCAACGCGAACGCGCTCCGCGCGACCCTCCGCGGGCACGCGGGCGCCCTCGCCGCGGCCGTGTGGAGCCCCGACGGCACGCGCGTGCTCACGGCCTCGGCCGACGGCACCGCGCGCGTGTGGCGCGCCGACGGCACCGGCCAGCCCGTGGTGCTCGAGGGCGGCGGCGGGGCCATCCTCGCGGCGGCGTGGAGCCCCGACGGCGAGCGCGCGCTCGCGGGCTCGGAGGACGGCACCGCGCGCGTGTGGCGCATCGGCGGCGCCGGTCAGCCCGTGGTGCTGAGCGGCCACCGCGGCGCCGTCACCGCGGTGGCCGCGAGCCCGGACGGCGCGCGCGTGCTCATGGCCTCGGCGGACGGCACCGCGCGCGTGTGGCGCGCCGACGGCGAGGGCGCTCCGGTCGTCCTCGCGGGCCACCGCGGCCGCATCAACGCGGCCGCGTGGAGCCCCGACGGCGCGCGCGTCGTCACCGCCTCCGACGACCGGACGGCGCGCGTCTGGCGGATCGCGACGGGCAGGAGCCGCGTCCTCCGCGGGCACACCGGCGAGGTGATCTCCGTGGCCGTGAGCCCCGACGGCGCGCGCGTCGTCACCGGCTCGCGCGACGGGACGGCGCGCGTCTTCTCGCTGGCCGGCGCCGGCGCGCCCGTGGTGCTCGCCGGACACGAGGACAGCGTCCTGCACGCGGCCGTGAGCCCCGACGGCCTGCGCGTGGCCACCGCCTCGGCCGATCGGACCGTGCGCGTCTGGAGCGCCGCCGGCGACGCCGAGCCGGTCGTGCTCTCCGGCCACGCGCTCGCCGTGACCTTCGTCTCGTGGCGCCCCGACGGCGAGTACGTCGCCAGCGCCTCCGCGGACCGGACGGCGCGCCTCTGGCCGGCGGACGGCAGCGGCCCGCCGCTCGTCCTGGTCGGGCACCGCGCGCCGCTCCGCTCCGCGGCGTGGAGCCCCGACGGCGCGCGCGTCGTCACCGCGGCGTCCGATCCGTGGGAGCGCTCGTCCGATCGCACCGCGAAGGTGTGGAGCGCCGAGCCGCTCCGGGCGATGCCGCGCCGGCGGCGCGACCTCGGCTTCTTCCACGCGGCGTCCATCCTGGAAGGCGGCGAGCGCGTCGTCGCGGCGCACGAGGACCGGACGGCGCGGATCTTCCGGGTCGACGGCGAGGGCGAGCCCGTCGTGCTCAGGGGTCACGAGGGGTGGGTGGCGAGCGCGGCGCCGAGCGCCGACGGCGCGCGCGTCGTCACGGCCTCGTTCGATCGCGCGGCGCGCGTATGGAGCGCCGACGGCAAGGGCGAGCCCGTCGTGCTGAGGGGCCACGAGGCCGAGGTGCGGGCCGCCGAGCTGAGCCCTGACGGCGCGCGCGTCGTGACGGCGTCCGACGACGGGACGGCGCGCGTGTGGCGCGCCGACGGCGAGGGAGCGCCCGTCGTGCTGCGCGGGCACGAGGACTGGCTCACCTCGGCCGCGTGGAGCCCTGACGGCGCCCGCGTGCTCACCACGTCGCTCGACCACACGGCGCGCGTGTGGCGCGCCGACGGCGAGGGCGAGCCCGTCGTGCTGCGCGGGCACGACGGCGGCGTCCACGCCGGCGCGTGGAGCCCTGACGGCGAGCGCGTCGTGACGGCGTCCGACGACGGGACGGCGCGCGTGTGGCGCGCCGACGGCGAGGGAGAGCCCGTCGTGCTGCGCGGGCACGACGGCGCGGTCCTGCGCGCCCTCTTCAGCCCCGACGGCGCGCGCGTGGCCACCTCGTCGGCCGACGCCACCGTCCGCCTCTGGAGCGCTGCCGGCGAGGGCGCGCCCATCGTGCTCGGCGCGTCGGCGCCGGTCATCGCGCTGGCCTTCCTCGACGGAGGGCAACGGCTGATGACCGTCGCCATGGACAACGGCATTCACACCTGGAGCATCGACGTGGACACCCTGAAGAAGCGCCTGCTGACCGCGCACACCGATTGCCTGCCGCCGAACATGCGCGTCACCTACCTCGGGGAGACGGCGTCCGCCGCCCGGGATCGGCACGCGGCCTGCGAGCGCTCGTACCAGCGCGCGCCGCTCCTCGCGGAGGGCCGGGGGCGATGATGGCGCGCGACGCGGCCGCGGCGGCGGCGCTGGTGCTCCTGTCGGCCCTGGGCGCTTGCGGGCAGCCCGGCGTCGAGGAGGGCGGCGCCGAGCCGGCGACGTCCGCCGGCGAGACCGCCGTCGAGACCCGCGCCCCCGCAACGCCGCGGCCGGCGGCGCGCAGGCTCGGCGCCGGCGAGCGCCGGGTGAAGCTGCTCGTCCTGCCCGCCGACGCCGTGGTCGAGGTCGACGGCGTCCCGGTGCGGCGGCGGGACGGCGTCATCGAGCTCTCGGGCAAGGTCGGGCAGGCGCACCGGGTGCGCGTCTCCAGGGGGGCACGGCACGGCGAGACGACCGTGACCCTCACGGACGCCGGCGCCTCGCCGCCCTCGCTCGATCTCGCCGCGCTGGCGCGGGCGGCGCGCCGCTCCGGGCGCGGCCTCCTCCCGGCCGCGCCCGCCGAGGCGCCGGCCGCCGGAGCCGCCGACGCCGCCGCGCCGGAGCTCGCCGAGCCGCCGGAGCCGTCGCTCGAGTCCATGGTGCCCGGTGAGGCCACCGAGCACGACGTGCTGGCGGGTCCCATGGCGATGGAGTCGCCGCCCGGAACCGCGCTGGGCGCTGCGCTCGGCGCCGCGTTGCCGGGCGAGGGTCCGGCGTGCGTCTGCCCCCCGGCGGCGCCGGTCACCCCCAGGTGCCCGGCCGGCGCGGCCGCGGAGGCGTACGGCAAGCCGCGCAGCGGCGTGCTGGTCGGAGACGCCTTCGAATGAGGGCGCGCGCGATGCCGGGCACGGCGCGCCGACGCTCCGCGCAGGGCGGCCTCCTCCTCGCGGCGGCGCTCCTGGCGCCGCTGCCCTTCGGCTCGCCCGCCGCCGCGCAGCCGGGCGGGCCCGGCGAGGTCCGGCGTCGCGAGGACGCGCGCGCGCACTTCCAGCGCGGCATCGCGCTGCGCGACCAGGAGCGCTGGGCCGAGGCGCTCGCCGAGTTCCAGGCGTCGCGCGCGTTGTTCATGACGCTGAACGGGACGACCAACGCCGCCGCGTGTCTCATCCAGCTCGAGCGCTACCTGGAGGCCATCGAGCTGTACGAGAGCGCGCTGCACGACTTCTCCGAGCGGCTCAAGGGCGAGGACAAGCGCGATATCCTGCTGGTCCTCAAGCTCCTTTCCAATGCCGTCGGGGCCATCGGGATCGTGGGCGCCGAACCGGGCGCGACGGTCCTGCTCGACGGCGTGCCGCGCGGCGAGCTGCCGCTCGGCGCTCCCCTGCGCGTGCCTCGCGGCCCCCACACCGTCCGCGTGGTCAAGGCGGGGTACCAGCCGTTCGAGCAGCGCCTCGACGTGGACGGCGGGGAGACGGTCCAGGTGACGGCACGGCTGATCCGGCTCCAGGACACGGGCGCGCGCGAGATCGCCGAGCCGCCGAGGGAGTGGCCGGACGCACGCCGGCTCCGGCTGGCGCGAGACGCCGCGGCCATCGACGATCGCGAGGAGCGCGGCCCGCGCCATACGCCCCGCTTGCTCGTCGAGGTGAGCGCCGCGGCGCCGCTCGTGGCGTCGTTCGGCGGAGGCACGCCGACGGCGTGCCTGGGGTCCTGCAGCGAGCCCCTCGGGTCCGGCGTCAGCTTGATCGTCCACGGAGGGTACGGCGTCGACCCTCTCTCGTTCGGCGCCTCCGCGGGCTATCTGGGCGTGCAGCAAGCCGTCCGCGGGCGCGTCGCGACGATCGAGGCCGTCGGCGGGGCGTCGTACGCGGTGCGCGTCGACGACACGACGGCGCTCCGCAGCGCGCTCTTCGGCGCCTGGGTCGGGTACTCGTCGGGCGAGCGCCTCCGGCTCCACGCGCGGCTGGGCGCCGGCGGGCTGTTCGGCGCGGTCGCGGGGTCGCGCACGAGCGCGCGGGCGTCGACGAGCGGCGCGCCGTCGTTCGGCCCGATCGAGCGGAGCGCGGCGGCGCGCTTCGTGTACGTCGCGCCCGAGGTGCGCGCCGGCCTCAGGCTGGCCAGGCGGGTCGAGCTCACCCTGGGGCTCGGGGTGCCCCTGCTCATCGCCGTGCCGAGGCCGGCGTCCAGCCAGCGGGTGTTCGTCGACACCGCGGCTGGGGTCGATCAGGCCTCATCGGCCTGGTTTCCAGCCGAGCCCCTCACGGCCCCGCTCTTCCCGCTCTTCCTGCCTGCCCTGAGCGCCAGGTACGACTTCTACTGACGCCGAGCTGCCTCCGGCGCGCTGCCGCGAGCGGGCGTTTCGGTTGAGCGAGCATGGTCGAGGTTCGTGCCGTACGACGGCATGGCCCCGTCGGCGGCGGTGCCGAAGAAGACGACCTCGCCGTCGTGGGTGGCTGTGCCGAGATGCTGGATTTTCCGGTCGCTGAGGATCCTGCGCGCCCCGCCGGAAGGTTTTTTGGGGCAGACCTCCACCTCCGGCCGCCGGAGGAGCGGTCGTCGCGGCACGCGCAGGCTGGCAGCGGCGATCCACCCCGGGTGGCGAGAGCGCGGTCCGCACATCACGTCGGGAGTCGCGGCCGTGGAGGGGTGTTAGGGCGTGGCGTGGTCTTCAACGGAGGGAGGAGGATCGTCGCCACCGGCGACCCGAGGTGAGCCGCCGGGCAGGATGCGCCCTACGACTGAACGACGTAGGCGACGAACGAGAAGTTCGCGTCTTCCAGCGCACCGCTCGCCTTGTCGACCGAGCAGACATACACCGCCGGTGGGCTGTGCTCGTGGTTGTACGTCGAGAACTGGTTGTCGGCGGACTGTCTGCCGGCATCATCGACCGGCGTGACGACGACGATCGGAGCCTGCGACGACGTGGCATTGAAGGTGATTTTGTACCTCCCCGTCGAAACCCTCGTGGAAGACCAGCCCCCGGAGCCGGGGTTCAGCATCCCGCCGTCAGACTGCCTCACCGAACCAAACACTACGGACGTTGCCATTTCTCTTCTCCTATCTTGCTGTCAGCGACGCGCGCGCCCGTGGAGGCCAGGACCATCAAGGCCCTGTGACCTCCTACGCGATTCGAGCATGTCGCTGCTCCACGACTGGTAACGTCGAGCTCGTCCGATGTCGCCTTAATCATTCCTAAGAACATCTAACAAACAGGCGTTTGCTCGAACGCAAGCGACCTGCAGCCGTCCGCGTAGATGTAGAGATCGTAGGCCGTGGCGGTCCTGCGAGAGAAGGAGAACTGGCCTCGTTCGCGGCGTCGTTCGTGGTTCCGGCCCATGAGGACGAGGGCGTCCAGCCCCACGAACGACGCGATGCGCTCCTGCTTTGGCGTGCCGGTACAGGAGGTCGGCGTTCCTCACGCGACGGCGGACGGCCTCACGGCCAGGTGGCCAGCACCGCGGCAATCCACCGTTCCGGATCGCGAAACCCGGGGTGCTGCTCGATGTGCACGAAGCGCCGGGAGGGGGGCGCGGCGGCGCCACCGTAGGTCCACCCCGTCGGCGCGCTATTCAGGTAATGACCCTGAATGTTGCTCGTCCCGTTCAACGCGCACTCACGGCCGCCGGCGACGCCGATCCGCCATGTCGGCTCGTGGGCGCGCAAATGGTCCCTGAGCTCCATGATCTTGTCGCCCGCCGTCGGGGACGTATCCACCCCGTGGGACAGGTGCACGTCGACCACCTCGCACGTGTCCTCCGACATGCCATGCCACTGAATGGCCCACCACGGCTTCTCCCCGTAGTAGGCCGCGATCTCCACGTGGGTCGCGTGGAACATGGTCGCCGCGCTGTGGGCGGCGTCCGAGCTCACCGAGGATCCATAGAATCCGCTCACGCCCGGGCTCGCGTCGCGATGGGCCCCGGCCAGCAGGAAGGTGCGAGATCTCGTCTCCTTGAAGACCGTGACGGCCTGCGTCTCCGTCCCCGCGTCCGCGATCGGGTGCGCCACCTGGTGGCTGAGCTCCCGCTCCGCGCCCGCGTCGACGATGAACGCGCCGAAGCCCCGATCGACGATCCCGTCCCCGTTCCAGTCGGCGGTCTCCAGGAGCACGCAGTAGCTGCGGCCGCTCTCGGCGTCGCGGAAGGGCCGGATCCGCACCAGCGGCGACAGGCTGTACGGGAGCGCGAAGCCGCAATCGCCGCGCAGCATGGCGGAGACGACGCTCCGCCAGGCGCTCATCTCCAGGAAGCTCGGGGCGACGAGCGAGCGTGAGCCCCTGCCAGGCATCTGATCGCGGATGCACGAGACGAGCGCCTCCAGGGTCGCGCTCGATGCACAGGTCAGCTCGACGGCGCCCGTCGCGCGCGTCGGGACCATCGCCAGAACAACGCTGGTGCCCAGGACGAGCAGAAACGATCCGCCGCACCGCATGCCAAGACACCTCCAGATCGGGGCTCACCGGGCCGAGGGGCGCCGCGTGCAAGGCCGGGACCCGGAGGGAAACGGGCGCGCTGTGCGGATCGTTCGCGGTCGCCGCGGCCACCACATCGCACCAGCCCTCGCGACCACCGTCGCGGACCCGCAAGATCCCCGAAAAAGGGCGGAAATATTGGACCCCTTATCCTCGGCGGCGTGAAGCTCCTCCCGCAAGGGCTGCTCGGGCGCGAGACAGCCGAGGCGATCGTCATCCCCGTCGGGGCCCTCGCGGCCTCGCTCCTCGCGTTCGGCGCCTTCGTGGCCGCCCAGGGGGCGAACCCGCTGAGCGTCTATTACGAGATGGTCCGCGGCGCCTTCGGCACGTGGTTCTCGTTCCAGAACACCCTCCTGCGCGCCGCCCCGCTCATGCTGACGGCGCTCTGCACGGCGCTGCCGGCGCGCCTCGGCCTCATCGTCATCGGCGGCGAGGGCGCGGTCGTCGTGGGCGGGCTCTCGGCCGCGTCGGCCGCGCTGGCCTCGCGGGCGTGGGGCGCGCCGCCCGCCGCGGCGCTCGCCGCGATGGCCCTGTCGGGGCTCGCCGCCGGCGCGCTCTGGATCGGCCTCGCCGGCGCGCTGCGCGTCTACCGCGGCGTCAGCGAGACGATCAGCAGCCTGCTCCTCAACTACATCGGGATCGCGCTCCTGAACCACCTCGTCGAGGGCGCCCTGCGCGACCCGGCGAGCCTGAACAAGCCGTCGACGGCCCCGATCGGCGCCGAGTACGCGCTCGGGAACCTGCCCGGCGTCGAGGTCCACGGAGGCCTCGCCTGCGGCGTCCTCGCCTGCGCGCTCTGCTACGCGCTCATGCACCGGACGACCTTCGGCTTCGCCGCGGCGATGAGCGGCGGCAACGTCCGCGCGGCGCTCCTCGCCGGCCTGCCGGTCAGGCGCCTCGTCGTGATCACCTGCATGCTCGCCGGCGCGTGCGCGGGGCTCGCCGGGATGGTCGAGGTCGCGGCCGTCCACGGCCGGGCGAACGCGTCGCTCGTCAGCGGCTACGGCTACACCGGCATCCTCGTCGCCTTCATCGCGCGCCACAACCCGCTCGCGATCCTGCCGGTCGCCCTCCTGCTCGGCGGCATCGGCGCGAGCGGCGGCCTGCTCCAGCGCACGGCGCAGCTCCCCGACGCGGCGGTGAACGTGCTCCAGGGGATCCTGTTCCTCGCGATCCTCGCGAGCGAGACGCTCTATGGACGCGCCCGCGTCGCCCGCGAGCCCGACGTCCGGCAGGCGGCGCCCGCGCCGTCGGTGGCGTGATGAGCGACGCAGCCGCGCTGGGCCTCTGGGGCATCCCCCTCGCGGTCGCCGCCGGGGCGATCCGCATCAGCACGCCGTTCCTCTTCGTGAGCCTCGGCGAGTGCCTCACCGAGAAGAGCGGCCGCGTGAACCTCGGCCTGGAAGGCACGCTCGTCATGGGCGCGATGGGCGGCTACGGCGTCTCGTACCTCACCGGCTCCGCCTGGCTCGGCGTCCTCGCCGCCGGCCTCCTCGGCGCGGCGCTCGGCGCGCTCCACGCGTGGCTGTGCGCGAAGCCGCGGGTCAACGACATCGCGGTCGGCATCGCGCTCATGCTCTTCGGCGTCGGCCTCGCCTTCTTCCTCGGCAAGCCGCTCATCAAGCCGACGGCGCCCCGCCTGCCCGCGATCCCGCTCGGCTCCTTCAGCGATCTCCCGCAGGTCCGCGCCGCGCTCCAGGTGAACGCGCTCTTCCTCGTCGGCGCCGCGCTCGCCCCGCTCCTCCTCTGGATGCTGCGCCGCACCCGCCTCGGCCTCGTGCTCCGCACCGTCGGCGAGAGCGCCGACGCCGCCCGCGCGATGGGCGTCGACGTGAACCTCGTCCGGCGGCGCGCGACGATGGCCGGCGGCTTCCTGGCCGGCGTCGGCGGCTCGTACCTCTCGCTCTTCTACCCCGGCAGCTGGAACGAGGGCCTGTCGAGCGGACAGGGGCTCATGGCCGTGGCCCTCGTCATCTTCGCGCGCTGGAACCCGGTGCGCTGCCTCGCCGCCTCGCTCCTCTTCGGCGGCGCGAGCGCGCTCGGCCCGGCGCTCCAGTCCGTGGGCATCACCTGGGGCTACCACCTCTTCAACGCCGCGCCCTACATCGTCACGCTGGCCATCATGGTCGCCGCGAGCTCCGCGACCCGGACCCTGCGCGACCAGCCCGCCGAGCTCACGCTCGCCCGATGAGCCCCGGGGATCCCGAACGACGCGAACGACGACGACCCCGAGACAACCGCTGAAGGACAGGAGGACCCGACGCATGACCTACGTGGCCGCTGACCCCTACGCCTGGCCGTACGACGGGGCGCTCCGCCCCGAGACGACGGCCCTGATCGTCATCGACATGCAGACCGACTTCTGCGGCAAGGGCGGGTACATCGACCTGCTCGGCTACGACATCTCGCTCACGCGGGCCTGCGTCGCGCCGATCCAGCGCGTGCTCGCGGAGGCGCGCCGCCGCCGCTACCACGTCCTGCACACGCGCGAGGGGCACCGGCCGGACCTCTCGGATCTCCCGGCGAACAAGCGGTGGCGCTCGCGCCGGACCGACGGCGGGCGCGGCACGGGCGTCGGCATCGGGGATCCGGGGCCGCGCGGGCGGGTGCTCGTCCGCGGCGAGCCCGGCTGGGAGATCATCCCGGAGCTCGCGCCGCTGCCCGGCGAGCCGATCATCGACAAGCCCGGCAAGGGCTCGTTCTGCGCGACCGATCTCGATCTCATCCTCCGCCAGCGCCGCGTCGAGAACCTGATCCTCACGGGGATCACGACGGACGTCTGCGTGCACACGACCATGCGCGAGGCGAACGATCGCGGCTACGAGTGCCTGCTGCTCTCCGACTGCTGCGCGGCCACCGATCCCGGCAACCACGCCGCGGCCCTGAAGATGATCACGATGCAGAACGGGGTGTTCGGCGCGGTCTCGACCTCCGCCGCGCTCCTGGAGGCGATCGCGTCGTGATGGACCCGCGCGCCCTCTCGAGCCCGGCGGCGCGGCCGATCCGCGCCGCCGCGGCGCCCCGCGAGCCCGGCCCGCCCGCGCCGCCGCCGGAGCTCTCCGCCGCGGGCATCACCAAGCGGTTCGGCCCGCTGCTCGCGCTCGACGACGTGTCGCTGCGCGTCGCGCCCGGGAGCTTCCACGCGCTCCTCGGCGAGAACGGCGCCGGCAAGAGCACGCTGGTCAAGTGCATCATGGGCTACCACCAGGCCGACGCGGGCGAGGTGCGGGTCGAGGGCGCCGCCCTGGCCATCCGGAGCCCGCGCGACGCGCGGTCGCTGGGGATCGGCATGGTCTACCAGCACTTCACCCTGGTGATGAACATGACGGTCGCCGAGAACCTCGTGCTCGCGCGCCCGTCGCTCCCGCTCGTGATCGACTGGCGAAAGGAGCGCGAGGCGATCCGCGCGTTCATGGCGCGCATGCCCTTCCGGCTCGGCCCGGGCTCGGCCGTGCGCGAGCTGTCGGCGGGCGAGAAGCAGAAGCTCGAGATCCTGAAGCAGCTCTACCTCGGGAGCCGGATCATCCTCCTCGACGAGCCGACGTCGGTGCTCACGCCCGCGGAGGCCGACGAGGTGCTCGGGACGCTCCGCGGCATGGCCGAGGCGCGGCGGATCAGCGTGCTCATGATCTCGCACAAGTTCCGCGAGGTGATGGCGTTCGCCGACGAGGTCACGGTGCTGCGGCGCGGCCGGGTCGCGGGCCGGGGGAAGGTCGAGGACCTCACGCCCGCGGCCATGGCCGAGATGATGGTCGGCGCGCAGCCTCCGCAGGTCTTGGTGGCACGTGGCGGCGCGCGCGGCGACGCGCCCGCCGGGGAGCCGGTCCTGCGCATCGAGGGGCTCGCCGCGGCCGACGACCGCGGGCGGCCGGCGCTCGACGGCGTGACGCTCACGGTCCGCCGCGGCGAGATCGTCGGGATCGCCGGCGTCTCGGGCAACGGGCAGGAGGAGCTCGTCGAGGTGCTCGCCGGGCAACGGCCCGCGCGGGCGGGGAGCGTGCTGGTCCACGGCGAGCCGTACGGCGCGGGGCGCGACGAGACCCGG
Source organism: Sorangium sp. So ce385 (assembly GCF_051474135.1). Lineage (NCBI taxonomy): Bacteria > Pseudomonadati > Myxococcota > Polyangiales > Polyangiaceae > Sorangium > Sorangium sp. So ce385. Next base: position 7,402,738 of record NZ_CP150337.1, read on the forward strand.
CGGCACCGGGTGCGGTGCCTGCCCGAGGAGCCGCTGCGCAACGCGTGCGTGCCGGCGATGTCGGTGGCGGAGAACATCGGGTTCCGCGTCTTCGACACGCCGCCGTTCACCGCGCTCCGCTTCGGCGTGAGCCGCGCCGCCCTGCGGCGGTCGGCCGAGCGCCTCGCCCGGGACTACGCCATCAAGACGCCCTCGGTCGACGCGCCGATCGGCAGGCTCTCCGGCGGGAACGTGCAGCGCGCGGTGCTCGCGCGCGAGCTCGGGACGGGCTCGGACGAGGGGATCGAGCTGCTCATCGTCGCGAACCCGTGCTTCGGCCTCGATTTCGCGGCCGTGGCCGAGATCCGCGCCCGCATCCTCGGGGCGCGCGACCGCGGGACGGCGGTGCTCCTCGTGAGCGCGGATCTCGACGAGATCTTCGCGATGGCCGACCGGATCCTCGTGATGAGCGAGGGGCGCGTCGTCCACGAGTCGCAGGTCGGATCGGCGGACGTCGCGGAGATCGGCCGCGCGATGGCGGGGCACGCATGACGGCGCGCGCCCCCGAGATCGCGGCGAAGCCGTACCCGTTCCGCCTCGCCGAGCCGGACGCCCTGGCGCTGCTCGTCATCGACATGCAGCGCGATTTCCTGGAGCCGGGCGGCTTCGGCGCGGCGCTCGGCAACGACGTCCGCAGGCTCCAGCGCATCGTGCCGACGGTGCGCCTGCTGCTCGACGCGTTCCGCGAGCGCGGCCTGACCATCCTCCACACCAAGGAGGGTCACCGGCCGGATCTCTCGGACTGCCCGCCCGCCAAGCGGAGCCGCGGCGCGCCGGGCATGCGGATCGGCGATGTCGGGCCGATGGGGCGCATCCTCGTCCTGGGCGAGCCGGGCAACGACTTCGTCCCGGAGCTCGCGCCCGCGCCCGGGGAGCTCGTCATCCCCAAGCCGGGCAAAGGCGCCTTTTACCGGACGGGGCTCGACGCCCGGCTCGCGGCGCTCGGCGTCTCGCAGCTGCTCATCGCCGGCGTGACCACCGAGGTCTGCGTCCAGACCACGATGCGCGAGGCGAACGATCGCGGCTACGAGTGCCTGTTGATCGAGGACGCCACCGAGAGCTATTTCCCCGAGTTCAAGGCCGCGACCCTGGAGATGGTCCGCGCCCAGGGCGCCATCGTCGGCTGGACCGCGCCGGCCGCCGCGGTCCTCAAGGCGCTCTGAGCGCTGGAGGACTACATCGCTCTAGTGTCGAACGGAGCCGATGGCGCCCTCGACCAAGTAGTTCATGCTCTCCAGCACGAGGTCGGTCTGCTTCTGCTCGGCGGCCTCGGCGATGACCACCTTGCCCTCGTTGTCCTTGATCGGCCCCTTGAAGATGACGAGCGTCCCGTCCGTGAGCCCCGCCTTCGCCTCCTCGGCCTTCTTCTTCGCCTCCTCGGAGACGGCGGGGCCATACGGCGAGAGCTTGATGAATCCTTCCTTGAAGCCGCCGCGCAGGAGGTGCTGATACGGCTTCCCTTCGCGGATCCACGCCATGTAGTCGGTGTACACCTTGGCCCAGTTCCATTCGGCCCCGGTCAGGTACCCCTTGGGGGCGAGCGTCGCCTGGCCCGTGTGATAGCCGGTGCTGAAAATGCCGCGGCGCTCGGCGAGCTCGATGATCACCTTGGGCGAGTCCACGTGGGCGGTCAGGACGTCGACGCCCTGGTCGATGAGGCTGTTCGCCGCCTCCGCCTCCTTGACGGGCATCGACCAGTCGCCCGTGAAGATCACGGCCGTCGTCGCGCTCGGGTTCACGCTCCGGACACCGAGCGTGAACGCGTTGATGTTGCGGAGCACCTGCGGGATCGGCTTGGCCGCGATGAACCCGAGCTTGCCGCTCTTCGTCGTCATCCCGGCGACGATGCCGGACACGTACTCTGCCTCGTCGATGTATCCGAAATAGCTGCCGACGTTGCTCGGGTGCTTCGACGCATCGTAGAGGCCGCCGCAGTGGAGAAAGACCTTGTCCGGGTACTTCTCCGCCACCTTGAGGATGTGCGGATCGAAGTAGCCGAAGGACGTCGGGAAGATCACGGCCGCGCCGTCGAGGTTGATCATGCTCTCGATCGTCTTCTGCACGGCGACCGTCTCGGGGACGTTCTCCTCCTCGCGGGTCTTCACGCCGGCCAGCTTGGCGACCGCGGCGGCGCCCTCCGCGTGCGCCTGGTTGTAGCCGTAATCATCCCGGGCGCCGACGTAGATGAAGCCCACCGTGAGCGGCTGATCGCCCGGCGCCTCCTTGCTGCAGCCGACCGCCGGCAGCAGCGAGAGCGAGACGAGCAGCGGGCCAAGGAGGGCGAGGGAGCTCCGGCGGCGTGGCGCGTCGGCCCCACCGGCGAGGCGCGGAGTTCTCAGGGTGCTCTTCACGCCCTGGATCTGTACGCGCGTCTTCATTTCTGAAAGTTTTCCCGTCCATGAATTGTTCGCGTCCCACGCGATTGCCATTGAGCGCGCGCGGCGCGCTGTGGCAAGGTCTCACCAACACGGGAGATTCGCGATGATGTCGACGAATGCAGCAGCAACGCGGGATGCAGCACCTGTGCAGTTGCCGTTCATCGTTTCGGATGTGGCGGCGCTCACCGCCAATCCGGATTTGATCCCGTGGCGTCGATTCCGGGAAGGCGTCGAGATCCACCAGCTTTACGGGAGCGGCGACGCCGGCGCCTCGGCGGCGCTCCTGCGGTATGCGCCGGGTGCGTCGGTGCCGCAGCACGTCCATCGCGGCCATGAGCACATCTTCGTGCTCGCGGGCTCGCAGTCGGACGAGCGCGGGCACCACCGCGCCGGCACGCTGGTGGTGAACACGCCGGGCACCCGTCACAGCGTGTCGAGCGCCGAGGGCTGCATCGTCCTCGCGATCTGGGAGCAGCCCGTCGTCTTCATCTGACTCCCCGCCGGGCCGCCCATCTGGATACGGGGGCCGCCCATCTGGACATCCGGGCCGCTCATCTGGACATCCGGGTCGCTCATCTGGACACCGGGGCCGCTCATCTGGACACCGGGGCCGCCCATCTGGACATCCGGGCCGCTCATCTGGACACCCGGCCGACCATCCGGACACCCGGGTCCCCTCACCTCCGGATCTGCGCGCCGTCGTTCCTGCCCCTGATGCCCTGGATCAGGCGCAACGCCTGCTGGAGCCCCGCGAGCACCGACCGGAGCATCTCCAGCACCGGCCCGTTGACGCCGCGCATCAGGGCCATCGTCGCGGCGTTCTCCACGGCCTGCGCCGCCTGCGCCGGCGACGGAGCCGTCCCCGCGAGCGCCTCGATCCGCTCGCGCGTCGCGCCGAGCGCGAGCGCGTGCACCGGCTGGCCGCGGGGACCCGACACCTCCATCGCCTGCCGCAGGATCTCCTCGGTGAGCTGCCGCGTCCGGATCTGATCGGGCCGCGCCGGCCCGTCCATCGCCTCGGGTGGGGTCCGCACGAGGCGCCCGAGCTCCGTGAGCCGCGCGGCGAGCTCCTCCGGCGACGCCACGTCCCCGGTCCCCGGCGCGCCCGCCCCCTCCCCGCTCGCTCCGCCGCGCGCCGCCGGCGCGCCGCCGCGCCCGCCGCCGCCGAGCTGCTGCACGAGCCCCTCGAGCTGCCGCCACATCGGCGCGAGCCGCTCGACGCCCTGCACGAGCTGCACGGCGGGGTTGGCCTCCTCCACGGGGACCGCGCGCGCTGGGGTCTGACCGACGATGCGCCCGATGGTGTTGCCGGATCCCATGGTGTCACCTCACCTCGGCTGGCCGACGGGGACGATCGGCTCCTCGCCGCGCTGCCGCATCCGCTCGCGCTCCACCTCGGGGGGGTCGGGCGGCCACCGCACCCCCGCCCGCACGATCCGGTCGCGGAGCGCCGCCATCTTCCGGAGCGCGGCCGAGCCCGGGAGCTGCCGCGCCATGAGCTCCTCCAGCACGCGCGCGAACGACTGCCCGAGGCGGTTCACCGCGCGCGGATCGGCGCCGCGGTCGAGCAGCTCCTCCACCTGGTCGAGCTGCAGCGCCCGCAGCGCGTAGGTGATCGCCGGCGTCCCGAGCGAGTCGCGGGCGTTCACGTCCGCGCCGCGGTCGAGCAGGAGGCGCATGCTCTCGACCGTGGCCTCCGAGGCCGCGTGGAAGAGCGCCGGCGTGTGGCCGCGGCCGACCCGCGCGTCGGGCGACACGCCGCCGTCGAGCATCGCCCGCAGGAACGCCGGGCTCTTCGCCAGGATCGCCAGATCGAGCGCGCTCGAGAGGTGCGGCACCACGTGGTGCACGTCGGCGCCCGCGCGCACGAGCTCGGTCACGATCTGCAAACGCGCGCGCTCTTGCCCCGACGCCCAGTGCATCGCGAACACGAGCAGCGTCATGTGCTCGGCGCCGGGCGCGTTCAGCTCGGTCGCCGGCGCGAGCGCGCGGACGGCCGCGGGATCGCCGGCCGCGATGGCCCGCGCGAGCTCGCGCTGCGGGCCGAGGAAGAAGCGGTCGGGGTCGGGCGCGCGCATCGTGGCTCCGCTCAGCATCGCTTGCCGGTCTTCTCGGCGATCTTCCGCTGGTCCGCCTGCTTTTGCTTCTCGATGCCGTTGATGACGTCGGGCATCAGGTGACGGTTATAAGGGTCCAGGCTCGACGCTGGCAGCTCGTGCTTCGTGCCGACGGCGTCCGGCATGACGGCGCTCAGGCCCACCTTGGCCAGGGCGCCCCACAGCCCGCCGGCGGCCCACGCGGCCAGGGTGCCCTTCCACCCCTGCTCCTGGAAGCCCGTGAGCACCTCGTCCTGGACGCGGTACGCGGCGATGTCGGCCGGTCGCTCCGTGCCGCCGTAGCCCGTGACCGTGCCCGGGTTGAGGCCCGCCGCGTTGAACGTCCAGCCCCGCGAGCCGCCCGCCGTCGCCGCCGCCGACGCCAGGCCCCCGCCGAGCGAGTGGCCCGTGTAGTCCACGCTGTTCCCGAGCGTGTTCCCCACGCGCACGGCGTCGCGGTAGTACGGCGAGTCCATGTTGAGCCCCTGCGCGAAGTTGTTCTGCCAGTCCGCGCCGTTCTCCGTCCCCCGGAAGGCCACCGTCGGCCGCATGTCGCCGCCGAAGACGTCCGGGTCGGGCTCGTAGAGCCGCGTGGCGCCCGGGCGGCTGCCGTCCAGGTCGCCGGGCGTGAGCCCGTAACGCGCGAGCGCCTCGGGGTCGTCGCTGATGTCGCGCCACCCCGTCGGCGCGGGCTTCGAGGGGTCGTAGGTGTGGCCCGAGAGCGCGGCCTTCTCCGCGGCGATCGTGTTGCGCTCGAAGCGCGCGGCGGCCTCGCGCGTCGCCGGGTCGTCGCCGTTCTTGCCCGCCTCGATCTGCTCCTTGCGGCAGTTGTAACGCGCCCTCTTGTCGGCCTTGTCCTGCGCCGCCTTGTCGCCGTTCATCTGCGCCAGGTCGTCGTGGCGCACGACCGGGTGCGCGTTGACCAGGACGCTCGGGCTGTGCGTCTGCGACCAGCTCTGCTGGCCGACGGTGCCGCTCACGACGCCCTTGGCGCTGCCCGGCTCGTCGCCCTCGGTCGTGGGCATCACGGTCGCGGCGTGCTTCTGCACGCGCCCGTCGTTGGCGTGCACGTCCTCGCTCGCGCCCTGCGCCGGCTCCAGCCTGGAGATCACGTTGTACGGCACGGGCGGCGTGCTCGACCCCATCGGCGTCTTGCACACGTCGGGCGCGCACGACACCGCCATCCACGGCTCCTGCTTGCGCGAGAGGACGTTCTCAGCCACGGCCCACCGCCATCTTCAGGAGCGGGGCGCGCGGATCGACCTCGAAGCGCGCCTCCATCCGCTGCACCCCGAGCGCGCGGGCCACGAGCGCCCGCCACACGCACGTCACGACCATCGACTCGGCGTCGACCGAGAGCGTGTCGAGCGCCGCGGGCACCGGCACCGGCAGCCCCGCGATCCAGGCCATCGCGAACGCCCGGTGCGGCGGCAGCTCGAACGCGACGCGCCCGTCGCACGCGAGCGCGGGGCGCGCGAGGTTCCAGAGCTCGACCCGCAGGCCGACGTCGGGGTGCGGGATCTGCTGGTCGTCGGGCGCCGCGTTCCAGTACGCGAAGGAGAAGTCGTCGGGGAGGAACGGGTGCCGGCCCGCCACCCACGCCTCGCCGTAGGTGCCCGCGCGCTGGAGGCGCGGCGTCCACGCGCGCCCCACGCACCCGAGGCCCGCCGGCGCGAACGGGTAGTCCGCCGCGATCTCCGCCATCTGCGGGGCCTCCACCGCGTGCGGCGGGTGCGACGCCACGGCGAGGCGCGTCACCCGGCTGTCGGGCCGCTCGATCTGCGGCGCGGCCACGCGGTCGGGCGCCGGCGCGCCGGCGTCGCGCAGCGCGTCCAGGGTGCGCGCCTCCATCCACCCGCAGCCGACCGGGTTGGTGAAGCACACCTCGTCGAGGAGCGGCGCCCCCCCGGGCGCGGCGCGCACGAGGCTGCGGCCGCCGAAGGCGCGCTCCCAGCGCACCGGCACGCTCGCCGCCGGCTCGGGCCGGGTGAGCTGCCAGCCCTCCGCCGCGCGCTCGAACCACCGCGGCCCGCACACCTCCAGCGCCTTGTCGACGAGCGCGCGCCGCGGCGGCTCGCGGCCGCCGGCGTCGCCTCCGGGCGGCGGCGCGCCGCGCCCCGTCACGCGCAGCCGGGCCGTCCAGCGCTCCGCGGGCTCCTCCCCGGGCGCCCACGCGGTCGCGCGCACGAGCACGTCGCAGCGCGGCTTGAACGGCGCGAGGTCGCTCTCGGCGCGGACGCTCGACGCGTTCGCCTCCCCCTCGAAGACGTCGCGCAGGAGCAGCCGCCCGGCGACGTCGTCCGGGAGGAGCTCGCAGCGGTGGGTCGCCTCTCCGCCGCCCCCGGGGACGAGCCGGTAGGCGGCCTTGAGCGCGAGCACATGGTGCTCCTCGTCGTGCGCGTCGAGGGCGCTGTAGGCCAGGGCGTCGAATGGGGTGAGGTTCCGGCACTCCATCGTCGCATCCCGACGCTAACGGAGGGCACCACCGCCTTCAATGGCCGACGCGCGCGGGATGCCGCGGTGCCGCGCGGCGTCGCGCGGCGCGGCGCCGCAGCGTCGCGCGCGTGGCCGCGGCGTGACGGCGGAGGTTCGCCCGGACGCCGTCCCGCGGCTCGGATATCCTGAGGGACATCGCTGGGATGCACGTCGCCCCGGAGCGCGCCTGATCCATCGCCGATGCACCTCGTCTGCCAAGGCCTGATACGCGCCAGCTCGCTGGAGTGGCGACCCAGACCCGACGCGTGGGTGCTCACCGTCGCGTGCCATGCGCTGTTCGAGCTCGCGCCGCTCGAGTCGCCGATGACGAGCGGCCCCGCGCCCCCGCTGGAGGGCGAAGCGGACGAGCGGCGGCTCGTCGAGCCGTGGGGCCCGGTCGCGCCGTTCAAGCGGTGGAGCGAGGTGCTCGTCGTCGGCCACGCGCACGCGCCCGAGGGCGGCGCGGTGACGTCGCTCATCGCGCGGCTCGCGGTGGGCGACATCGACAAGGCGATCGAGGTCCGCGGCGACGCGTGCTTCACGCGCGACGGCGCGCTCGGCGAGCCCGCGCCCTTCACGCGCATGCCGCTCCGCTGGGAGCGCGCCGCGGGAGGCCCGCACACCTCGAACCCGATCGGCGTGCCGACGGGCCATGGAGCGCCCGCGGATCGATGGGGGCGAGCGCGCGCGCCGAACCTCCTGACCGCGGCCTCGTCGACCGCGATCCGGCAAGGCCACCTCTGGCCCGCCGGCTTCGGCCCGCTCCGGCCGGAGTGGCCCGACCGCGCGCAGCGCCTGCGCCGGCACGCGGCGGGCTGGGATCACGCGCGCTGGGCCGAGCGGCCGCTGCCCGAGGGCATCGACACCGGGTACTTCAACGCCGCGCCGCTCGATCAGGTGACGAACGAGCTGACGGGCACGGAGCCGATCGTGCTCGAGCACCTGCACCCGCGCTTGCCGCGGCTCGCGACGCGCCTCCGCGCGCCGGCGCCGAGCGCGATCGCGGTGACGAACGGCGTCGAGCTGCGCGTGCCGCTCCGCTGCGACACGCTCGTCATCGACGCCGATCACGGCGTGGCGGCGCTCGTGTGGCGCGGGCAGCTCATGCTCGATCGCCCGCCGCGCGAGGGCGCCGTGCTCATCACCGAGGGCGAGCCCGCGCCGAGCCTCACGGGCACGATGACGGCCCCGCTCTCGTCGAGGCCCTCCGCGGTGCTCCCGTTCCTGCAAGGCGCCGCGCAGCTCGCCCCGGCGCCGCCGGCCGGAGCCGCGCCGGACGCGGCCGATCCGCGCTTCTCGGCGGCGCCGCCGTCGCCGCCCCCGATCGACGACGAGGACACGTCGCAGACGCTGGTGCCCGCCGTGGTGCTCCCGAGGCCCGCGCTCCCGTTCCACGCGTCCGCGCCGGAGCCCTCCCGCGGCCCGCCGCCCGCGCCGCACGAGCGCGAGCCGGACGACGGGCCGCCCACGCCGCCGGCGCCCCCCGCGTCGCTCGCGCTCCTTTTGCCGCTCCCCCCGCCGGCGCGGCTCGCCGCGGAGCCCGCGCCCGCGCCGGCGCTCGCGCCCGCCGCGGAGGTCCCCGAGCCGCGCCCCGCGGCGGCTCCGGAGCCGGCGGACGGGCCCGCGGAGCCGGCCTTGCCCGTCGACGCGTATCCCCTCGCCCGCTGCGCGGCGATCGCGGCGCGGCTCGCGGCGCGCCCCGGCGCGGAGGACGCGATCCTCGCGGCGGAGTCGCTCTCGCCGGACACGTGGGAGGCGCTGCACGCGCACTGGCTCGACGCGATCCGCGCCGAGGTCGGGCGCGGGAAGCGGCGGCTGCTCTCGTCGTACGACGCGGCGTACATCGCGGCGCTGGAGGCCGAGCGAGGCCCGATCACGGCGGTCGACTACGCCCGGCTCGCGATCGCGTCCGAGCGCGGGAACGACGCGCAGGCGCTCAGGGAGCTCCGCTTGCCCGAGGGCGCGCTGATCCGGCTCCGCCGCGTGTGGCTGGAGCGGGTCGTCAAGGATCCCGCGGCGGCCCAGCAGGTGCGCGCGGCGATGCGCGCGGCGGCCGAGGCCCCGTGACCTCGACGGCTAGTTGAGATCGATCGGGTCGCCGAAGACCTGCGTGTGGCCGCTCGAGTGGATCGTGATGTCGGTCCCCGAGATCACGATCTTGCCCGACTTCTCCATCACGATGCTCGACTTGCCGCAGACGATCTCGACCCTGTCCCCGACCCGGGTCGCCTGCACGCTGCCGATCTCCACCGTCTCGTTGACGCCCACCACGCGCGATCGGTTCATCCCGACCACCTCGCGCGCGCTGTTCATCACCAGCTTGGTGAAGTCGTTGCCGACGGTCTGATCCTCGTTGTTGCCGATCGCGCTCACGCGATCGTTGCCGATGTTGACCTGCTCGTCGTGCTTGACGAGCTTGTTCATGTCGCGCTCGGCCTGCACCCGGACGAGCTCCTTGCCCGCCGCGTCCTCGAACATGAGCTCGTTGTAGCCGCCGGTCTCGGGCGACGAGCTGGTCTTCCAGCCGCTCTGCGTCTTGTTCTCGGGGAGCTTGTACGGCGTCTTCTGGAGGTTCGTGTACACCCGGCCCGTGATGATCGGCCGGTCGGGATCGGCGCCGAGGAAGTCGACGATCACCTCCTGGCCGATGCGCGGCAGGTTGGTGCCGCCGAAGCCGGCGCCGCCCCAGGGCTGGCTCACGTGGATCCAGCACGACGACGCGTCGTTCATGCGGCCCTCGCGATCCCAGTGGAACTGCACGCGCACGCGGCCGAACTCGTCGACGTGGATCTCCTGGCCGGGCGGGCCGACCACGGTGGCGGACTCGACCCCCTGGACGCGCGGCTTCCGCGTGCGGAGCGGCGGCCGGTACGGGGCGTCCGCGGTCACGGCGCGGCACGCGTGCCGGAAGATGCCCGGGACCTCGCCCGCGAGCGTCGACTCGAGGACGAGCAGCGGCTTGTCCGGCGCGAGCTCGGCCTTCGGGTGGTCGAGGAACGAGAGGACGGTGCCCGGCGCGGGATCCATCGTGTTGGTCTCGAACGTGATCTCGCGGGCCGAGGCGCGCTTCGCCTCGAGGCGCCGCTGCGCGAGCGCGGCCCCCTCGGCCTCGTCCGCGCGGTACTTGCCCTTGTCGTCGGCGGCCGGCGTGCTGTCGCCCCTGTCGCTCTCGTAGAGGAACGCCCCGGGCACGTAGTGGAAGCGCTCGAGCCGCTCCTCGACGCCGCCGGGACCGGCGGCGCTCGCCAGGAGCTCGTACGACGCCGGCCGCCGGTAGTCGTGGTCGCGGACCGTGTACTTGCCCGGCCGCAGCCGGCGGCCGACGCGCACCTCGGTGACGTGCTCGAGGTCGGCGTCGGTCGGGTGGTCGCGGAACGCGATCGGGGTGCGCCGGGGGTTGCCGTGAGGCCCGTCGTCGAGGACGAGCCGGCTCTCGCCGTTCTCGAAATAGAAGCTCACCCCCGCGTCCTCGAGCATGCGGCAGAGGAACGTGTAGTCGCTCTCGCCGTACTGGACGCGGAACTTGCGCTTCCGGTAGCTCCCGGTGAGGCGCAGCGCCGGGGAGATCCCCCACTCGTCGAGGATCTTCAGCGCGATGTCGATCTCCGACAGGTGCTGGAAGACGCGGTGGTTGCGCCGCTGCGTGGCGAGCCACAGCGCGGGGACGAGCGTGAGCTCGTAGGTGGAGAGGTGGCGCTCCTCGACGGCGATCTGCCGGAGCTGGCTGCAGACGCCGGACCACGCGCGGGCCTGCTCGCGCTGCGCGGAGAACCGCATCGGCCGGCCGATGACGGCCTCGAAATCGATGTCCGGGTTGTCCGACACGGCGACGACGCGCACCTCGAAGAGCGCCGACATCCGATCCGTGGCCGTGAACTGGCGCACGTCGAGCGCGTCTCCGGAGGCGACGTGCACCTCTGCCCGGGCCTCGCCGCGCGCGCTCAGCGCGCCGGCCATGCCGCTTCCCTTCCCCTGATGAGCCGGGTTCGCACCGTCCATACATGCTCCCATGCCCGCTCCTCCCGCACGGGACGCGACGGGACCGACCGCCGGATGGTACCCGGCGATGCGAGCGCGCCACAAGGCCGGCCCCGCGCCGTTGCGGTGTCGATCCGGTGACACCGGAGAATGACGACCCGCGCGCCGGCGTCACGGCAACACCACGCCGCGGTAGCGCCAGGGTACGACATCGCCGCACGCACATTTTCACCGGCGTCGCCGGACGAGCGGGCGCCCGGCGCTCGCTTGCTTCTTCATCCTTCTTCCTCGCGGCACAGAGGTTCAGGTGCACCGCACTTTGCCGTAGGCTGGACCTCCATGGATCCACGCGGGAAGTCGCTCCCCCCGGCGCCGCTCGTCACGGACGAGGACATCCGGGCAGAGCTCCGGCGGCTGTTCGACGCCGGCCCCGACTCGGGGCTCGTCATCCGGGTCTACGGCGAGTCGGGCGAGGGGGCGGCCGCGGCGGACGCCTTCCGCGAGATGTTCGCGTCGCTGCGCATGTACGAGGGGAAGGCGCAGGATCAGCCCCTGGAGATCCTCGTCGACGCGCCGAGCAAGGCGCACATCGCCCGCGCGCTGTCGGTGCTCGGCCACGAGCAGCACCAGAAGCGGATCCTCGATCACATCCTCACCACGTTCGGCCGCCGGCTGATCGACCCGCTCGCCGAGATCCTCGACACGACCCCGACCGGCTCGGTGACGGCGCGCCTGACCGTCCTGCGCGACATCTTCCTCGCGCAGATCGCGGATCTGCGGATGACGCCCGAGTCGCAGCAGATCCTCTCGAGCGACCTGCGCAAGCTCCTCAGCGACGACTACCTGGCGATGATCGCGGAGAACGAGGAGCGCGTGCAGCGCCCGCGCGTGGCGAGGCTCGCCCAGCAGATCCTGCGGCTCGTCGGCTCGACGTTCCACCGTGCGCTCAAGCGCTGGCCCGCGCACGCCGAGCAGATCGCGTCGTCGATCGCGCGGCGGAGCCCGAAGAAGGTCCGGCTCAGCGAGGTGCCGAGGCTCATCCGCGGCCAGATCACCGACGGCATCGAGGAGTTCCTGTGGATCGAGACGAGCGCGGACATCGAGGGCGCGCTGCGCCCGATGCTCGCCGAGCACCAGGACGTGATGCCGGTGAAGCAGGCGACGCTCGACCGCTCCACCTACCGGGAGTTCGCGGACGCCTGCTGGGCGATCATCGCCGAGCACTGCTGACGCCGGGGCGAGCGCGGCGGCGGATCGCCGCCCGGCGCCCCTCATCGCCGGAGCGGGGCATCCTCGCCGGATGCTGAGATCCGTCACGTCCTGGTCGCTCCGCTCACCGCGCGCGCGGCGTGTCCCGGTCGTTTCTCCTACCGCGCGGGGATCGCGCGCCGGAGGGCGGCCCGCGCGCGCCGCGTCGGGAATGATTTCCGTCACCCGCTGTTGTAAGGGGCCGCTGGCGCCTGGACCGCCGCGCTTCGCGGCGTCCGATTCGCCGGCGCGGAGAGCTTCTTCCCTGTGCGGAGGGGTGCACGGCCGTGATCGAAATCAGCGACCTATACAAGTACTATGGCGACCGGAAGGCCATCGGGCCCCTGTCGTTCTCGATCGAAGCGGGAGAGATCGTCGGCCTGCTCGGCCTGAACGGCGCCGGCAAGACGACGACGCTCCGGATCCTCGCCTGCGACCTCCTGCCATCCGCGGGCCGGGTCCTCGTGGACGGGCTGGATGTCGTCGACCACCCGCACGAGGTGCGGTCCCGCATCGGGTACCTCCCCGACCGGCCGCCGCTCTACGACGAGATGAGCGTGCGCGCCTTCCTCCACTTCGCGGCGCGCCTGCGCGGCGTCGACGCCGGCTCGGCCGACAGGCGCGTGGCCGAGGCGCTCGCGGTGACGCAGCTCGAGGACGTCGCCGCCGACCCGATCAGCGCGCTGTCGCACGGCTACAAGCAGCGCGTCGGCATCGCCCAGGCGATCGTGCACAAGCCGCGGCTGCTCGTCCTCGACGAGCCGATCAGCGGGCTCGACCCGGTGCAGATCGTCGAGATGCGCGCCCTGCTCCGGAGCCTGCGCGGCGAGCACACCATCCTGCTCTCCAGCCACATCCTCTCCGAGATCAGCGAGACCTGCGATCGCATCCTCGTCATCCGGGACGGCGAGATCGGCGCGCAGGGGACCGAGCAGGAGCTCTCGGCGAAGCTCCTCCACGGCGTCCGGGTCGAGCTCACGGTGCGCGGCCCCGCGGCCGAGGGCGCCGGCTACCGCGTGACGCGCGGCGAGGCGGCGCGGGCGCTCGACATCACGCGCGCGGTCGCGGGCGTCACGTCCGTCGAGCAGCTGCCCACGACCGAGCCGGGGAGCGACGTCGTGAGCTTCGCGGTCGAGGCCGATCGCGACGTGCGGGCGGCGCTGTGCGCCGAGCTCGTGCAGGCGGGGATCGGCATCCTCGAGGTGAAGCGGAGCGAGCGCGAGCTCGAGTCGGTGTTCCTGCGGCTCGCCACGCGCGCGCCGCAGGCGAAGGCGAGGCCCGCCGCGGCCGACGCGGCGACGGCCGGCGGCCAGGCGAACAAGGCCCCTGCGAGCGAGCAGGCGGAGGAAGGCGAGGGCGAAGCATGAGAGGGACATTGCTCGTCGCGCGGCGGGAGCTGTCCGCGTACCTGAGGTCACCGCTCGGGTACGTCGTCGCCGCCGCGGCGTTGCTCATCGACGGCATCTACTTCCAGGTCGCGGCGCTCGGCTCGGGCGCGCGGCTGTCGGCCGAGGTGCTGCTCAAGTTCTTCGACGGCACGGCGTTCATCATCATGGTCGCGGCGCTCATCCTCTCGATGCGGCTCATCGCCGGCGAGCGCGAGAGCGGCACGCTCATCCTGCTCAAGACGGCGCCCGTGCGCGACGGCGAGATCATCGCCGGCAAGTTCCTCGCCGCGCTGGCGCTGGTCGGCCTGATGACCGCGATCACGATCTACATGCCGATGCTCATCTTCGTGAACGGCAGGGTGTCGGTCGGGCACATCCTGGTCGGCTACTCCGGGGTGCTGCTGCTCGGCGCCGCGTCGCTCGCGATCGGGCTCTTCGCGTCGACGCTGGCGGCGAGCCAGGTCATCGCGGTCATCCTCGGGGCGGCGATCATCGGGACGCTCGGCTTCCTGTTCCTCGTCGCCCGCGTGACGGAGCCGCCGCTCAACGACTTCGTGAGCGCGCTGAACCTCTACCCGCTCAACCAGAAGCCGTTCCTGAACGGCGTGCTCCGGCTGGAGAACGTCCTGTACTACGTCGCGGTCGCGTACTTCTTCCTGCTCGCCGCGACCCACACCCTGAGGGCACGGAGGTGGCGGTGAAGGACCAGAACGCTCAGGCCGCCGAGGCCGAGAACAGCGGCAACGACGCGAGCGCCGCGCCGGGCGCGCAGCACGAGGCGCCCCAGGCCGAGAGGCCGGCGCCCGCCGCGCCGCGCGGGGCGCCCGCGCTGCGCGCCGGGGGCTGGATGGTGCCGGCGTACGCGGGCGCGCTCCTCGCCATCTTCCTGGGCGAGCGCGTGGTGCCCACGGTCGACGGGCTCCGCTACGCGCTGTCGGGGCTCGGGCTCCTGACGCTCGCGCTCGTCACCGCGCTGCGCTTCGCGACCGCCGTGCGCGAGACGGGCGAGCGCCGCGCCGTCGAGCGCGCGCTCGCGATCCTGTCGGCGCTCGGGCTCGTCGCGGTGGCGGCGTACTTCACGACGACCGACGCGGGGCGCAACCTGCTCGGCGTCTCGCGGGCCGCGCCCGAGCTGCGCGCGCGCATCGAGGCGGCGACGACGGTCGGCTGGATCGCGCTGCTCGTCATCGCGACGGTGCCGCTGTTCTTCGGCGAGGCGGCGCTCGCGCCGATGCGGCGCGCCGAGCGGATCGAGGGCCGGCGGGTGCGCGCGGCGACGCTCTCGGGCGTGACGCTCGCCTTCGCCGCGGTCTACTCGGCGCTCTTCGTCTACGCCGCGAGCCAGCTCGAGCTCAAGGCGGACTTCTCGTACTACCGCACGGCCCGCCCCGGCGACTCGACGAAGCGCGTCGCCGAGAGCCTGACCGAGCCGCTCAAGATCACCGCCTTCTTCCCGCAGCTGAACGAGGTGGGCGCCGAGGTCGAGGGCTACCTGCGCGAGGTGAAGGCGGCGTCGCCGCAGATCACCGTGGAGATGCAGGACCGGCTGCTCGTCCCCGCGCTCGCCAAGGAGGCGAAGGTCACGCAGGACGGCGTCATCGTGCTCTCGCGCGACACCTCGCGCGAGACGCTCAACATCGGCGCCGACATCAAGACCGCCGGCGCCAAGCTGAAGAGCCTCGACGCCGACTTCCAGAAGGCGCTGCTCAAGGTGATCCGCGCGCAGCGCACCGCGTACCTGACCGTCGGCCACGGCGAGATGAACGAGTCGACGAACGCGGCCGAGGGGCGGACGGCCAAGAACCTCCGCAAGCTGCTCGAGTCGCAGAACTACGTCGTCAAGGATCTCGGGCTCGCCCAGGGGCTCGGCAGCGAGCTCCCGAAGGACGCGGGCGTCGTCGTCGTGCTCGGCCCGCAGAAGGAGTTCCTGCCGGAGGAGGTCGCGGCCCTGAAGCGGTACGCCGACGAGGGCGGGCACCTCCTGCTCGCGCTCGATCCGGAGGCCAAGGTCGACCTCTCGCCGCTCGCCGGCGCCGTGGGCCTCACGTGGAAGCCCGAGGTCCTGGCGAACGATCGGGTCTACGTGCGGCGGCGCTTCAACGAGTCGGACCAGGCGATGCTGGTCACGACGCGGTACTCCTCGCACGCGTCGGTCTCGACCTTGAGCCGCCACGCGCAGCAGGCGCCGACGATCTTCCCGGGCGCGGCGTCGCTCGACAAGGCGGACGGCGGCGACCTGAAGATCGACTTCGTGGTCCGCTCGCTGGGCGAGACGTTCGCCGACGCGAACGGCAACTTCAAGTTCGACGAGGGTGAGAAGCGGAACGCCTACAACCTCGCCGCGGCGGTCTCGAAGGAGCTCGCGCCCGGCGGCGGCGACGGCAAGGACAAGAAGGAGCTGCGCGCGTTCGTCGTCGCCGACGCCGACGTGTTCAGCGACGCAGCGTTCAGGAACGAGCCCAACATCGTGCTCGCGCTCGACGCGTTCCGGTGGCTCGGCGGCGAGGAGAGCTTCGCCGGGGAGATCACGACGAACGAGGACGTCCGGATCGAGCACACGAAGGAGAAGGACCAGGTCTGGTTCTGGGCCACGATCCTCGTGGCGCCGGCGATGGTGCTGGGGCTCGGGCTCTTCATCACGCGCCGCGGGCGGCGCGCGAGCGGGAGGCGCGCATGAGGTTGGATCGCAGCTTTTTCGTGCACCTCGGCCTCGTTGTGGTCGCGGCGTTGTTCGCGGTCCTCGTCTGGACGCGCGACAAGACGGCGGCCGCGCTCTCGGCCGGGGATGTGACCGTCTGGGCCGGCCGCGCCGAGGACGTCGAGCGGATCACCTTCGAGGCCAAGTCGAAGACGGTCGTCCTCGAGGCGAAGAAGGACAAGGACGGCCGCTACTTCGTCGGCACGACGGAGCGCAAGGCGACGCCCCCGGCCGAGAAGCCGAAGGACGACGTGCACGGCCACGACGACGAGGCGCAGGACGAGCCGCCCGCGGAGCAGGAGCCGACGGTCAAGACGACCACGTTCGTGTCGGTGACCGCCGGCAACAAGCTCGCCGAGGCGATCGCGCCGCTGAAGGCGCTGCGCTCCGTCGGCCGCATCGGGGACGACCGCGCCAGCGAGTTCGGCCTGGCCGAGCCGGAGGGCACGCTCACCGTCAAGCTGCGCGGCGGCGAGCGCAAGCTGGTCGTCGGCGGCGCGACGCCCGGCGGCGCGGACCGCTACGCGCGCGACGAGGCCACCGGCGAGGTGTACGCCATCAAGGGCGACATCTACCGCGATCTCGACACCGCGGAGTCGCGGCTCATGGAGCGGGAGCTGCACGAGTGGAAGGACGTCGATCTCACCCAGGCGCGCGTGATCGTCGGCGACAAGCGCCGCGAGCTCACGCGCAGCGGCGATGAGGGCAAGAAGTTCTGGGCCGATCCGGCCAGCCCCGAGCAGAAGGACGAGACCGTCGGCAACTGGATGAGCAAGCTCGACCGCCTGCGCCCCACCGAGTACGTGGCCGCGCCCCCCGAGCAGAAGGAGGTCGTGGTGCGGGTCGAGTACACCGGCCGCGCGGGCGACATCGGCTTCGCCGAGCTCGTGAAGGGGCCTCCCGGGGCGAGCGGCAAGCCCGACTACTTCCTGGTCACGGAGCGCACCCGCCTCTACGGCAAGGTGCCGGTGGGCGTCGCCGAGCAGGTCGAGCAGGACGTCGGCGCCGTCGTCAAGTAGCCCCTGCACCCCGCGAGCGCGCCGGAGCAGCCGCCCGGCGCGCTCGCCCTTCCCTGCGGCCCCGGCCGCGCCCCGCGGCGCAAGCCGCCCCCGGGGATCGCTCTTTACTTGCCGTCCCGGGGCCGGTCCTGCAACGCTCGTCCGCAATGTTCTTCCGACGATGGCCCACCCTGGCGCTGAGCGCTGCGGCGGCGCTCGCCGCGGCGTGCAGCTCGCCGCCTCCACCGCAACCCGTAACGCCGGAGCCGCCCGTGACCGCGGCGCCTCCGCCTCCGCCCCCGCCTGCCCCGAAGCCCTGCAAGGCGCTCGACGAGCAGTGCCAGGCAGAGGAGTCGACCCGCGCGAAGATCGCCGGGAGCTCGCTCGTGCTCACGCCCGTGAAGGGCTGGACCTACGCCCAGGGCGAGAGCGCCACGATCGCGCAGGCCGCTGACGAGGGCCCTGCCCTGGCGACGGCGCAGGTCGACACGGGCGAGGGCAAGCAGGCGACCGAGAAGCGCGACGCCGCGCTCGACGCGCTGGCGCGCGAGATCAACGTCACCTTGCCCAAGAAGAAGGTGAGCTGGAAGAAGCCCGACGACGTCAAGGAGATCGCCGGAAGGAAGATCGGCCTGTGGCAGAAGGAGGGCGCCGCGCGCGGGACCAAGAAGGGCCCGCTGCTGATCTTCGCCGACACCGGCAAGGACGGCGAGATCGTGATCGGGCTCGGGTTCGTGCCGGACGACGACAGCTCCGGCGCCGACGCGACCATCCTGCAGTCGATCGAGTCGATCGCGGTCGCGGGGGAGTGATCTCGTGACGGCACCGAACGTCGCGCCGGGCAGCGTCGTCGCGGGGAGGTTCTCCGTCCGCTCGCTCCTCGGCTACGGGGGCGCGACGGCCACCTACCGCGCGGTGACGGCGCAGGCGCGCGACGTCGCCCTCAAGCTGTACTCGCCGATCATCGGCCAGCGGCCGGACGCGATGCAGCACCTGCAGCGGTACGTCGCCGAGACGAATCGGCTGCCGCACGAGCTCGTCGCGCACATCCTCGAGGCCGGCTACGACCCGGCGACGGCCGCGCCCTTCACGGTGACGGACATGATCCACGTCCCGTCGCTCGCGGAGCTCGCGCTGCGCCGGCCCCTGAGCTTCGAGGAGGTCGGGGCGATGCTCCGCTCGCTCGCGGCGGTGCTGGACGCGGCGCACGCGCGCGAGGTGCCCCACCACGGCCTCAAGCCGACGAACCTGTTCATCGACCCGAGCGCTCCGGGCAGCGTGAGGGTCGCCGACTTCGGGCCGTCCCTCGCGCGGAGCATGCTGCCGACGTCGGAGGGCTACGTCCTCGCCGCCCCGTGGCTCGCGCCCGAGCAGCTGCAGCCGGGCGCCCCGGCCGGCCCCGCCGCGGACATCTTCTCCGCGGCGCTGGTCGCCTTCTTCGCGCTCACCGGCCGCTCGTACTGGCGATCCTGCCAGGGTCAGGTCGACGTGCCGGGCTGGCAGCGCGAGATCATGGCGCCGCGCCCCTCCGCGTCGGCGCGCGCGGCGGAGCTCGGCGTTCCGGTGAGCCCCGTGCTGGACGCCGCCTTCGCGCGCGCGCTGGCGCACGATCCGCGCGAGCGTTTCCGCTCCGCGAGCGAGCTCGCGGCCATGCTCAGCGGCTTCTCGGCGGCGGCGATCGAGGTCGGCTCGACGCTCGCCCTGTCCCCCTCGGCGAACGAGGCGCCCGCGCCCGCGCCGCCGGCCCACGCCGCCCGCGCCGCGAACGCGCCAGCGCCCGTCCCGCCGGCCCACGCGGTCGCCGCGGCGAGCGCGCCCGCGCCGATGCCGGCGCCCGACGCGACGCAGCTGGCCGCCTCGCCGTTCGCGGCCGCGCCGCCCCCCACGCCGTTCTCCCCCGCGCCGCCGCCCTCCCCGCTCTCGCCGACGCCCTCGCCGGCCGCGTCGCCTTCGCCGCAGCCTCCGGTCGACGCGGGCCTCGCGCAGGCGGCGCCCGTGCCGCCGTCCCCCGCCGCCGCCGCGTCTCCGAAGAGCCCCATCGCGATGATGACCGCGGTCACCGCGCCGCGGTCGCCCTGGGGCAAGGCGGCGTCGCTGACGGTGGGCATCGTCGCGGTGCTGCTCGTCGGGGGCACCGCCGCCGCGTGGTACGTCATGGATCGCCGGGAAGAGCCGCAGCCGAGCCCGAGCGCGTCGGCCACGGCGTCCGCCGTGGTCCCCGCGCCGACGGCCGAGCCCACGCAGCCCGCGCCGGCCGCGACCGCGCCGCCGGCCGAGCCCACGCAGCGCGCGCCGACCACCGCGCCTCCGATCGACGCCGGCGCCCCGGCCGACGCGGGCGCCCCGGCCGACCCGCTCGTGAAGGTCTCCTGCAAGCCCGTCGCGTGCGAGGAGATCACCATCGACGGCAAGACGACCCAGGCGCCGGAGGTCGAGCTCGGGCTCAAGCCGGGCGTGCACAAGGTGAGCGTCAGGCGCACCGGCTACATCGCGCGCAGCACGAACATCGTCGTCAAGGCCGGCACGCCGATCGTGCAAGAGTTCCAGCTCACCGAGATCCCCCCGGCGCCGGCGCAGCCTGCGGGGCAGGCCACGAACAAGCCGTGCGGTAAGTTCCTCAAGCGCTGCAAGTAGCCGCGGCCCGCCCGTTCACGCGCGAGGGTGCGCCCGCCGGTAGGCGGCGCGCACGTGATCGTCGGCGAGGTGCGTGTAGATCTCGGTCGTCACCACGTTCGCGTGGCCGAGGAGCGCCTGGACGCTCCGGAGATCCGCGCCCCCTTCGAGCAGGTGCGTCGCGAAGGAGTGGCGGAGCTTGTGCGGCGAGCTCGGCTTGGCGATGCCCACGCCGCGCGCGTATCCGCCGAGGAGCTTCCACACCGCCTGCCGGGTGAGCGGTCCGCCGCGCGGCGACAGGAACAGCACCTGCGTCGCCGCGCTGCGCGGGTGCGTGGCGCGCACCTCCAGGTACGCGTCGATCGCCGCGAGCGCCGGCTCGCCGAGCGGCACGAGCCGCCGCTTCCCGCCCTTGCCGAGCGCCGTCACGATCCCCTTGCGCCGCTCGATGTCCGACAGCTTGAGGCGCACCACCTCGCTGACGCGCAGGCCGGCCGCGTACATCACGTGGAGCATCGCGCGATCGCGCAGCCCCTTGAACGTCCCCTGCTCGGGCGCCTCGATGAGGAGCGCGATCTCGTCGAACGAGAGCACCTTGGGCAGCCGCCGCCCGACCCTGGGTCGCTCGATCAGCGCGCACGGATCCCGCTCGATGCGGCGCTCGCGGAGCAGGAAGCGGATGAACCCGCGGACCGCGGAGAGGTGGCGAGCCGCCGAGCTCGCGCTGATGCCCGCCTGGCCGAGCGCGACCAGGTAGGTGCCGATCAGCGCCTGGTCGAGCCCGTCGACCGACGTGATCCCCGCCGCGTCCGCATGGGCGACCAGCTTGGCCAGATCGTGGCCGTACGCCTCGAGCGTCAGGGGCGCCAGAGCCCGCTCGACGCGGAGATGGTCCAGGTAGGCGTCCACCCAGGTCGCGAGATCCACGGCCAACGCTACAGCGAAAGCGGCCAAGTACGCCAGAAAGCCGGGGCGGAGCAGAGGCACCCAGGACGCCCTGGACGGCAACACTTCTTCCTTCCTTCCGGCTTGGAACCTCCCCGTCCTGCCCCGTCATGCCCCGTCCTGATTCCAGCCGGACGCGGAATGCGTCACAGTGAGCCCCGTGGTGTCACCCTTCGAGGTCGTCGAGCCCCGCGGAGCGGAAAGCCCGGTCCTCGTCGAAGTACCGCACGCGGGTGTCCACATGGATCCCGAGTCGCTGTCCTGGACCGTCGCGCCTGCGCGCAGCATCGGGCGCGACGCCGATCTCTACGTCGACGCGCTGTTCCAGGACGCCCCGGCCGAGGGGGCGACGCTCCTGTTCTCGCGGATGAGCCGGCTGGTCGTCGATCTCAACCGCAGCGAGGCCGACTGCGACGGCGACGCGGTCGAGGGCGGCGGCCGCGCGCCGTTCCCGCGGGGGCTCATCTGGCGCGTGACCACGGACGGCGAGCCCGTCCTGGTCGCCCGGCTCCCGAGGCGCGAGGTGGAGCGCCGGCTCGACCGCTTCTACCGGCCCTACCACCGCACCCTCAGCGAGATCCTCGCCCGCAAGCGCGAGCGCTTCGGCTTCGCGATCCTGCTCTGCGCGCACTCGATGCCGAGCCAGAGCCGCCGCGGCCACGCCGAGGGCGCGGTCGGCCGGGCCGACATCGTCCCCGGCACGCGCGGGCGGACGACCGCCGCGAGCGCGGTGATCGACGCGGTCGATCAGCACGCGCGCGCCTGCCGCTTCTCGGTGCGCCACGACGACCCCTACAAGGGTGGGTTCAGCACCGCGCACTACGGCCAACCGCACCGTGCCGTCCACGCCGTGCAGATCGAGATTGCGCGCCGGCTGTACATGGACGAGCAATCCCTCGCCATGGATGGGCAAGGATTCACCGCCGTGCGAGACTTCGGGCGCACCCTGGTCGCGCGGCTCACCTCGGCCGAGCTGCTCGGGCAGCTCCGCAAGAACCCCCTCGACGCCCGTGAGATCTGATCCAGCTCCATCAATGGAAAAGCCTTACGGAGAGGCGAACCGCGACCGCCCGCCAGCGAGCCGTCGCGCGATCGCCGAACGGGACAAGGCAGCAGCAGCCCAGCCGGAGGGCGCCGCGGCCGGCGACAGCCCGGGCGAGCGGCCCTCCGCGGCGTCGATTGGCGCCGCTCAGGTCGAGCGGCCCTCCGCGGCGCCGCTCAGCGCCGCTCAGGTCGAGCGGCCCTCCACGGCGCCGCTCGGCGCCGCTCAGGTCGAGCGGCCCTCCGCGGCGCCGCTCGGCGCCGCTCAGGTCGAGCGGCCCTCCACGGCGTCGATCGGCGTCGCGCAGGTCGAGCGGCTCTCCGGGTCCAGCCCGGCCATCACGATCGAGGAGCCGCCCCCGAGCGCGCGCGAGCATGTCACCAAGCCGCTGCTCGCGTCCGAGGCGCTCATGGAGGACCTGGCGCCGATGCGTCCGGCGCAGGACGCGGCCCGGGTTTGGTGCGCCGTGGTGGGCGTGGGTTTCCTTCTGTTCGGCGGCCTGTCGGTCGCGGGGCTCCGCCCGGACGGCGTCGTCGCGGGGCCGCCTGCGTTCGTGCTGGGCATTGTCGCGCTGTTCACCGCGCTCACGTCGGTGAGCTACCGGCAGCGCGCCATCGCGATGGTGGTGCTGGGGACGATCGCGACCGTCATCGGCCTCCAAAGCTCGGGTCCTGCGGTCGGCTGGGGCGCCGCCCGGGCCGTGGCGGCGATAGCGCTCCCGGCGGCGCTCGTCTTCCGGTCTCGCTACCGGGCGTATGCCGGCGCGCGCTGGCTGCTCGTCGCCGCGTTCCTCGTCGCGCTCCCCGCGTTCGGGCACGCCGCCGCGCAGCTCACCTTGCTCGATCCGCACCTGGCCCAGCTCGGCGCCCTGATGGTGATCCTGGCGGTGCTCTCCAGCCTCACCGGCTTCATGGGGGCGGAGACGACGGGCGCAGGCTCGTCGCTCGCGGTCGCGGTGGTGCTCGCCTTCACGGCCGACCTGGTCGTCGGCAGGCTCGCCCAGCTCAGCGCCTTCGCGCCGCGCGACCTCGTCAGCGTGCTCTCCGCGGGCCTGGCGTTCGCCGCGACGTCCGCGCTCACGAGCCTCGGCCTCTTCCAGATCCTGGCCTGGCGCCTCGCCGCCGACGCCCGGCGCATCGACCTGCACCGCCCCGAGAACGACAAGGACGGCCGGGATCGCCGGCCGCCCTCGGGCGGCGAGTGGCTCACCTAGGCCTGCGCCGGCACTCCCTCGACCCTTCCGCGGGCGATCTCCGGTGCGCTGCGGCGAGATACCCCCCGGTGGACGCTTGACATGTCCCCCGGCTTCCTTCACTTTGCCGCGCTCCCGAGCCCCCCTGCTCCCCCGCGCAGGGCGTGCGCTCGGCCAGCTTGATCGAACTAGGGTCGGGGCACCGAGATCGGTCCCCTTCCAACCGAGGACGTCATGGCGAAGAGCGACATCACTGGGAAGCGGAAGCTTCTGGCGCAGAATGTCTCCCACTCCAACATCAAGACGAAGCGCTGGCAGCTCGTGAACATCCAGACCCGGCGCGTCTGGGTCCCCGAGCTCAACCGCTTCGTGAAGCTCAACCTCACGACGCGCGACATCCGCACGATCGACAAGATCGGCGTCGTCGCCTACGCGAAGCGCTACGGCGTCACGCTCTAGCTGGAGCGGAGCCCGGTCGCGTCTGGGCAGCACGCCGACGACTGCGACCTGAGCCAGAACCGCCGGGACGCCAAGCACGCCAGGAGAGCCGAGCGTTCTCCTCTTGGCGTCCTTGGCGCTCTGGCGGTTTTTTGTTGCTCTCATCGAGCGCTGCACGGCCCCGCGCCGACACGCTGGGCTCGGTCGGCCCCCTGGGCGCCAGCCCCGGACGATCCGCGCCCCCCGGCGACGACGCCACCTCAGCCTTCTGCCGGCGACGACGCCACCTCAGCCTTCTGCCGGCGACGACGCCGCCTCAGCCTTCTGCCGGCGGCGACGACGCCGCCTCAGCCTTCTGCCGGCGGCGACGACGCCGCCTCAGCCTTCTGCCGGCGGCGACGACGCCGCCTCAGCCTTCTGCCGGCGGCGACGACGCCGCCTCAGCCTTCTGCCGGCGGCGACGACGCCGCCTCAGCCTTCTGCCGGCGGCGTCCCTGCTCCTGCCGAGAATCCGGGCGCGAGGTGGACCGCGCGCGCGTCGCGGTCGTCGCGCAGGACGGCGAGGGCGCCGTCGGCGCTCAGCTGCGTGCGGACGTCGTGGAGGGCCGCCTCGAGCGCGGTGCCACGGAGGAGCGCGCCGAGGGCGCTCACCTCGAGCTTGGGCCTGCCGGTCAGCGCGACCGCGGCCGCGAAGGCGCTGCGCTGGAGGATCGCGATCGGCGCCGCCGCCGGCAAGGGCGTGCCGGGCGCGAGGCGCGTGATCCCGCGGCGCACCGGGACGGCGTCGCGGCCGAGCACGATGTCGAGCTCGGGCACGGCGATCCCGTCGTCGGTGCGCGCGTAGGCCAGCGCTGCGATCGTACCCCAGCCGTCGCACGCGACGATGGCGTCCGCGGGCCGCGCCTCATCCCCGACGGGCCACGGCGCCTGGAGCGCCGTCGCGCCCTCCGCGATCGTGGTCGACGCGGCCTCCACCTCGGCCGGGACCGCCTCGGCGAGGTCCTCCGCGGTCAGCGTCCCGCCGGCGACCGGCCCGCCCACGGCGAGCAGCGCCCGCTCCACGTCGCGCGCCCGCAGCGCCACGGCGCCGAGCGAGCCGACCTCGCGGAGCAGCGCGGCGCGCCCGCTCGCGCCCGCGCGCTCGGCCGCGGCCACGCCCGCGCGGACCAGCTCGCGGAGCCGCGCGCGGCCGAGGTAGCCGTGCAGCAGCACCAGCATCCCGAGCGAGCGCGGAACCGCGACGCGCGCGGCCTCCGGCACGCTCTGCCCGTCGACGAACCCGCGCGGCCGCGGCGCGCCGCGCCCGGGCTGGATCGCCCGGCCATCGAAGGCCCGCGCGCCCACGCCGACGCCGGCCGCGAGCGCCACGGCCGGCGCGAGCAGCACGTCGGGCTGCGCGCCAGCCGCCGCGAAGAAGCCGGCGACGATCGCGTCGATCGCGCTGCCGGACGACTCGAGCGCGGCCCGCGCGGCCGAAGCCGCGGAGGCGTCGCTCGCCGTGGCCGCCGCGCCGCGGATCACTGCTCCTCGTCCTCGGCGACGAGGGTGTTCGGCATAGGCATGGTAGGCCTTACCACGGCCGAGGCCGTCGAGCGATCGGGCTTGCGCGCGAGCGACGCCGCGAGCTGCGACTTGATCTGGGACGCGCGGTCTCCCTCGACGACCAGGAACACCTCACGCCGTCCGCGCAGGCGATCGGCGACGCGCTCGAGCGCGGCCGCTCCGATCGACGACGACTTTCCGAGCGCGCGCAGCCGCGTGTAGACGATCGGCCCGGGCGGCGCCGCGTCGCGGGCGACGTCGAGCACCGGGATCACCTTCGCGGCGCGCGCGGTCGCGACGATGTCGTCGCGCTCCCAGATCCCCGCGGGCTCCCAGCAGCGCACGACCCCTTCGGCGGGCAGGCGCTCGAAGAGCGCCGCGAGCTTCTTGCGGTTGCTCGCCGTCGGGCGGAGCGACGCCGGCGTCTGGAGCACGACGCACCGGGCCTCGAGCACGGACGCCACCTCGAGCGAGGTCGACAGCGCTTCGTCGAGCTCTTTCCCGGCCGCGAGTTCGCCGACCACGCGCGGCAGCACGACGCTGAAGACGAAGCCCGGCGGCACCGCCTTGCGCCATTTGCGCAGCGTGGTCGCGCGGGGCAACGACGTATCGAGCGGACGGAGCTCGACCAGATCGAAGCGATCTTTGTACTTCTGGATATCCCCCTTGAGCGAGGGCAGTCCGACGAGGAGGCGGGCCATCAGCGCGCACTCTTAACCCAGCTTGCGCGCCGATGCAGCGCATGGCCGACCGCGGCGCGATTTCTCATTAAAGGCTCAAAATCCTTGATTTATTCGAAGTGGAACCACTGCGTCGGGTTCTCCCGCAGGAAGCGCTCCATCTCCGCCGTGATCTGCCGCGCCGCGACGTCGAGCTCGGACGGTCCTGGCCGCCTGGGCAGCGAGACGGGCGGCGCGATGCAGATCTCGTATTCCATGAAGCCGGTCCGCCGGGTGAACACCGGGACGATCGGCGCGCCGCTCACCGCGGCGAGCTGGAGCGGCCCCTCCGGGACGCGCCAGGGCATCCCGAAGAGCTCGACGTCGCGCCCGCGCATCCCGGACGGGAGCCGATCGATCTGGATGGCCACGACGCCCTGCCGCCGCAGGTGCGCGAGCAGCGGGAGCACCGCGAGCGGATCGTCGTCGACGTGCTGCATCCGCACGCCGACCCGATCGCGCGTGCCGTCCTGGATGGCCTGCGCCCGGCTGTCGCGTTCGCGCTGCATCACGACGAGCACGTCGGCCGCGTGCACGGAGCGGAGGAGCGGCGCGGCGGCCTGCCACCCGCCGGTGTGCGCCGTGACGACGATCACGCCGAGGCCGCGCCGGTATGCGTTCGTGAAGTGCTCGTCGTTCACGCACAGGCCGGTGAGCCGGTCGGGCCGGTTGCTGCCCGCGATGAACGCGTCGGTGAGGCAGCTGGCGAAGTTGATGAACACCCGCGCGACGTCCCGGTACTCGTCGAGCGCCCCGCGCTCGCCGAGCGCCAGCCGCAGGTTCCTGCGCACGGCCCTCCGCTGCTCCGGCAGCACGGCCCCGAAGACGAGCCCGAACAGCGCAGGGCTGTGCCGGACGAGGAGGTCTGGGCCGTACGTCACCCCGGCGTCCACCGCACGCCGCCAGAGGACGGAATCGTGCTGGCGCAGATCGTCGAGGAGCGCTCGGAGCCTGGGAGGGAGATCCACGTTCGTGCTCGTGCGCGCGGCGTCTTGCCGGCGGACACCGTAGCGGATCCTCGGCCGCCCGCGAAGAGCGCCCGAGCACCGCCGCGCCCGAACGCCGCGCGCCGCGATCGACCCCGACCCCGGCGCCCTCTGCGCTTCAACCGGCGCCGGGCTCGTCGAGCGAGCCGGCAGGCTCCGGCGCGGCCGGGCTCGCCGGCTCGCCGCGGCCCGCGCGGCGCATGCCCCACGCGGCGACGGCGCGCACCTCGGGGTCGTCGTGGGCGAGCGCCGCGGCGAGCGCGCGCTCCGCGCGCTCCGCGACCTCGCCTTCCGCGCCGCGCGCGAGCCGGTTCGCGGCGACGATGGCCGCGTTCCTGGCGAGCCCGCCGCGCCGCGCGCGCTTCACCGGCGTGCCGACGGTCAGCGCCTCGAACCCTCGCTCGTCCAGCGACGCGAGGTCGTCGACGTCCCGCCCCTCCCAGCGCGGCAGCGGATGGAACGGCGCGGTGCGCTCGAGGGGCGGCGGCGCGGTCCGGTTGAACGGGCAGACCTCCTGGCAAGCGTCGCAGCCGAAGAGGTGCTCCCCCATGCCCGGCCGCAGCTCCTCGGCGGGCGCGCTCCGCTGCTCGATGGTCAGGTACGCGACGCAGCGCCGCGGATCGAGCACGAAGGGCGCGTCGAACGCCTGCGTCGGGCACGCGTCGAGGCAGCGCGTGCACGAGCCGCAGCGCTCCGCGATGGGCACGTCGGGGACGAGCGGCAGCGTGGTCACCACCTCGCCGAGCAGCTGATAGCTCCCCTGCCCCGGCGTGATGAGCAGCCCGTTCTTGCCGACGAAGCCGATGCCGGCGCGCGCGGCCCAGACGCGCTCCATCACCGGCTCGACGTCGCAGAGCGGCCGCGCGAGGACGGACGGCGCGAGCGATCGGATGAACGACGCGAGCCGCCGCAGCCGGCGCTTCAGGTGGTTGTGGTAGTCCTGCCCGCGCGCGTACCGCGCGACCGCCTGCGCGAGCGGCGGGTCGCGCCCCTCGCTGTCCTTGGGCCGGGCATACCTGCGGCCGACGCACACGACCGAGCGCGCCCCCTCGAGGATCGCGTCGGTGTCCAGCCGGCGCCGCTGCTCCGCGTACTCCGCGAGGTAGCGCATCTCGCCGTGCATGCCGCGCTCGACGAACTCGAGGTACCGCGCGTGCTCCACCCCGAGCGGCTCGTCCGCGCGCGCGACGCCGACGACGTCGAACCCGAGCGCGAACGCCTGCTCGCGCACCAGCCGATCGTGCGTCCGTCGCTCCGAGCTCGCCTCCTCGGGGCGATGGGCCTCGCGCTCGCTCATGGCCGTAGCATGGACCGCGGGGCCGGCGGCGGCGCTGGCATCGCGCTCGCCGCGCGCGCCGCGAGCGCTCACCCGGCGTGCTGCCGGTCGCCGAGCAGCCGGTCGAGCGTGATCGCGCACGCCGCGCGCACGCTCAGGTGGTTGTAGCCGGTGCTCGCGGCCGCCCGGATGGGCTCGATCCGGAGGTCGGCGTCGGCGATGATCTCGGGCGTGAGGCCCCAGCCCGTACCGAACAGGATCAGCACGGGGCGGCTCGCCTGCGCGAGGCGCGCGCGGGTCTCCGCGTAGCTCGTCACCGGGAGCCCTCGCGACGCCGCCGCGGTCGTCCAGACCTCGACGCCGGCGCGCCCTTCGCTGCTCAGCGCGCCGTACACGTCCTCCAGGCTGGGGAGCACGGACAGCACGTCGAGGGCGACGGCGCGATCCGGGATCCGGCGCTTGCCGGACCCGAGCACCCAGTGCTCCCGGATCCGCTCTGCCAGCGCGCGCTGGGCGGCGACCGGGTGCACGACGAACAGCCGCTCGGCCCCGTACGTGCGCGCGCTCCGCGCCATGTCGTGCAGGTCGAGGTTCGTGATCGCGGTGGTCACCGCCTCGCCGGCGCGGTCGAGCACCGGGTAGTGGACGAGCGCGAGCGACAGCCTCATCGCCGCGCCTCGCCGCCATCTTTCGTCGGAGGGCTCGGCAGAGGGCTCGGCGCAGGCTCTCCCCCGCGCGCCTTACGCCACAGATCGGGCCGGCGCTCGGCCGTGCGCTGCTCTGCCTGCGCGCGTCGCCAGCGAGCGATCGCCGCGTGGTTGCCCTGCTGCAGCACCTCGGGGACCTTGTGCCCGCGGAACTCCACCGGGCGCGTGTACTGCGGGTACTCCAGCAGCCCGGACATCGCGGGGCTGTGCGACTCGTGCTCCGCCGACACGGCGTTGCCGAGCACCCCGGGGAGCAAGCGTACGCACGCATCGATCACCGCCATCGCCGCCACCTCGCCGCCCGTCATCACGAAGTCGCCGAGCGAGATCTCCTCGTCGACGAACGCGCGCACCCGCTCGTCGAACCCCTCGTACCGGCCGCACACGAGCGCGACGGCCGGGCGCGCCGCGAGCTCGATCGCCTTCTCCTGGCGGAACGGCTGCCCCTGCGGCGTGAGCAGCACGCGGTGCGCCCGCGGCGCAGGGGCCGGTCCCTCTGCGCCGGGAGGCGCGCCCTCCGCGGCGGCCTCGTCGAGCGCCTCCAGGCAGCGGACGATGCAGTCGACGCGCATCACCATGCCGGAGCCGCCGCCGTAGGGCGTGTCGTCCACGCTCCGGTGCCGGCCGAGGCCGAACTCGCGCGGGCTGCGCGTGCGGACGGCGAGCGCGCCCGAGGCGAGCCCGCGCCCGACCATGCCGATCGCCAGAAATCCCTCGAAGAGCTCGGGAAACAGGGTCACTACATCGATGCGCATCGAACCTGCCGCGGCGGGCCGCCTCGAGCCGGACGGCGGCTCAGACGAGGCCTTCCAGCGTCACCAGCTGAACGATCTGCCGCTCCACGTCCACGCTGCCGACGAAGCTCTCGGTCAGCGGGATCTCGAGCGGATCTGCGCCGCTCCTCTCCACGACGAGCACCTCGCAGGTCGGATACGACTGGAGCGACCTCACGTGCCCGATCGGGTCGCCCTCGGGGCTCAGCACGCGCGCCCCCTCGATGTCGCACGCGTAGAACTCGCCCTCGGCGAGCGGCGCGAACGCATCCCGCGGCACGCACACCGCGGCGCCGCGCAGCGCCTCGGCCGCGTCTCGATCGCCGGTCCCGGCGATCCGCACGAGCAGCGCTTTGTCGACCGGGCGCGCCGCGATGATCTTCGCGTCCCGCTCGGAGCCGTCCGGAAGGCGCAGCCGGATCGGAGGCCGCGTGAGGAGCAGGTCGGACCCCTCGTTGTACACGCGGAGCCGCAGCTCCCCCTGGACGCCGTGCGGCCGGGAGACCTCCGCGACGGGAACGTAGCGTCGCTCCACGTCGGGTTCGTCTCAGTCGAGGATGTCGAGGTGCGCGCGCCGCCCCGACTTGCTCGCGGCGGCGCTCAGCAACGTCCGGATCGACTGGGCGGTGCGCCCGTCCTTGCCGATCACCTTGCCGATGTCCTCGCGCGCGACCGTCAGCTCGATCCGGGGGAAGCGGTCGCCCACGACCTCGCGCACGACGACCCGGTCCGGCTGATCGACGAGCGCGCGGGCGACGAGCGACACGAGATCGACCAGCGGAGACGACGAGGAGGCCATGCTACTTCGCGGCGTCCGCCGGGGCGGCTGCCTGGGCGAGCCCAGGGTGCTTCAGGAGCAGCGCCACCGTGTGCGTCGGCTGGGCGCCGTTCGAGATCCAGTGCCTCACGCGGGGCACGTCGAGGCGGATCTCGGTCCTGCGCGGGTCGTACGTGCCCAGCCGCTCGATGAACCTGCCGCCGCGCGGGCTGCGCTGATCGGCGACGACGATGCGGTAGAAGGGCGTCTTCTTGGTGCCCGCGCGGGCGAGGCGAATATGAACGGCCATCTGTAGAACCTCGATCGAATGGAAGAGCCCGTGCTCACGTTGCGCACGGCCTGCTCTGAGGCGCCGGAGCGTAGCTCGTTCAGTGCCCGGCGCCAGAAGTGGGGGCGCAACCTAGGCGAAGATCCCGCCTCGGGTCAACCCCGCACGAGCGTGGCGAGCCCCACACCGGTCAACTTTTCAGCCCCGCACCGCCCGCTGCCATGCCGCGCACGGGCCCGGGCGGTCCAGACACACGGCCACGCCGTCCGCACCGGACGGGCTCGGCTCGGCCGAGAAACCGAGCGTCATGCGCACGCATCGGAGGATGCGTGGACGCCGGGGTTTCGGGATTTGCGGGGAAAGCGGAGCGGGCTCGGGGGGACGTCCCGCGGGCTCGACCGCTGGGACGGCGTCTCCGCTGGGAGCGCGGAGGGGCGTGCTGTACGTGGCGTCAGCCCAGGTCGAGGATGATGACGCCCCGGTTGGGATCGTCCTCTTCCGTGTCGGGAAGACGACGAGGTGCGGGGTAGCGTTCGATCGGCAGCTCGAGGCGCGGTCGAATTTCTTCTCTTCGGGACCGATCCTTCTCTTCTTCGCGCTGCCGTATTTGCTCGATGATGAACGGAGGAAGCATCGACTAACCCCTCCACCTCGTAGAGTGCTCGGCCGATTTGGTGGAACGAGGTCTGGGAGAAAGCACCCCGCTCTTAGAAGCGAATCTAGCAATGTGGGATGGCGGGTCAAGGTTATCGCTCGGGCCGA
Organism: Sorangium sp. So ce385; assembly: GCF_051474135.1. Lineage (NCBI taxonomy): Bacteria > Pseudomonadati > Myxococcota > Polyangiales > Polyangiaceae > Sorangium > Sorangium sp. So ce385. Next base: position 7,434,077 of record NZ_CP150337.1, read on the forward strand.
CAGTGGTATGTTCGCGGCGCTCATGACGCGGCACGGCGCGTGGCTTGCGCACGCATCCTTCGAATTTCACAGGGATCGTCGGCGTCTGCCGGTGCGCCGGCGGGCGACATCCTGCTCCCTCCGGGCCGCGCTCGCGGCGCTCGTCGCGCTGATCGCGCTGCTCGCGTCCGCTCGAACAGCGAGCGCGGCCTTCGACGTGAACGACACGAGCTGGGAGGGGTGCTCGGAGTTCCTCGAGATCGCGCGCGCGGAGCTCGGCGTCGCCAGGGTCCACCCCGTCGCTGTGCTCGACTGGAGCCAGATCGGCCCGGAGGACGGCATCCTCGTGCTCCACCCGATGCAGTCGCTCGACGCGGACGAGACGACCTCGTTCATGAAGGCCGGCGGGCGGCTCGCGATCGTCGACGACTTCGGCCGCGGCGACGACACGCTCCGGCGGTTCCAGATCGAGCGCATCCCGACGCCGACCCGGCCGCTCGCCGCGCTCCGGAACCGCGCCGCCCTCGCCATCGCGGAGCCCGTCGCCGACACCGTCGGGGGCCACTCGGTCGGCCGGCACCCGGTCGTCAGCCACGTCGATCGGCTCGTCACGAACCACGCGACCGGCCTCCGGCACCCGAACCTCTCGCCCGTGCTGCGGATCCGCGCGCTCAGCGAGCCGGACGTGATCGTCGCCGTCGCCGGGCAGGTCGGCAAGGGCCGGCTCTTCGCGATGGGCGACCCGTCCGCGCTGATGAACATGATGCTCCGGTACCCGGGCAACCGCGCCTTCGCCTCGGGCCTGACCCGCTACCTGGTCGACGAGGATGGAGCTCAGCCGCGCAAGGGTCGGCTCTACATCGTCGCGAACCGGTTCGACGAGGAGAGCTCGTTCGGCGGCGAGACGTCGCTCCGCAAGGACTTCGACGCGCAGCTGAAGGCGCTCGCGTCCGCTGTCGAGGACGCCCGCCGCGACGGGCTCCCCGGCGGCGCCCTCCTCGCGCTCGCCGCGCTCGCGGGCCTCGCCCTCGCGATCTGGACCGCGCGCGCCTCGGCGAGGCCCTACCGGGGCCCGCTCCCTCGGTACGCCCGCCCCACGCCGCTCGTCGCGCAGGGAGGCGCCGCCGGGCGCTTCGCCGTCCTCGCCGCCCCCTCGTCCCCGCGCGGGCTCGCGTTCCTCGAGCTGAAGAGCGCCCTGTTCGAGGCCCTGTCCGTGCGGTTCGGCCTCGAGACGAACCCGCCGCAGGAGGCGGTCGCGCGGCTCGTGGCCCGAGAGGGAGCCCTTGACGAGCGGGCCCTCTCGGCATTCAAGGAGGTACTGGGCACCATGTACCGAGTCGAAGCGTCCGTCGTCGCCGGGAAGCCGGCGAACGTGTCCCGGCCCGCGCTCCTGCACGCCGCCGACGTCGTGCGGAGCGTCCTCGCCGCCTGCGGCGCCGACGGCCGGAAGCCGCCTCGGGGACCTCACCCCGGCGCGCCCTCCGCCCCTTTGACCGCGTCCCCCGAGGCGCGGCCCTCACCCGCGGCAGCGAAGCCCGCAACACCACCCTCTGACAAAGGCGCTCGATGAACCAGGTTCAGGCCGTCGCCGTCGACGAAATCTCCGCTGCCAGGGAGCGGATCGAGGCGGTCCGGCGGGAGATCACGCGCGTTTACATCGGATCGCCGCGCGCGATCGATCTGATGCTCACCGCCCTGCTCGCGCAGGGACACGTGCTGCTGGAGGGCGTCCCCGGCGTCGCGAAGACCACGCTCGTCAAGGCGTTCGCGGCCGCGCTGGGCGCGTCCGTCCGGCGGATCCAGTTCACGCCCGACCTCCTGCCCGCCGACATCACCGGGACCTACGTCCTGTCGCCGAAGGAGGGGACCTTCACGCTGCGCCCCGGCCCGATCTTCGCGAACCTCGTGCTCGCCGACGAGATCAACCGCGCCCCGGCGAAGACCCAGTCGGCCCTCCTCGAGGCCATGCAGGAGCGGCAGGTGACGATCGAGGGCGATCGCTTCGAGCTGCCGTCGCCCTTCATGGTGCTGGCGACGCAGAACCCGATCGATCTCGAGGGGACCTACCCGCTTCCGGAGGCGCAGATCGACAGGTTCCTCATCCGCGTGAGCCTCGGCTACCCGCAGCACAAGGACGAGGTGGCGATGCTCCGCGCGCACAACGTCGAGCCGCCCCGGGCGCGGGCGACGCTCGCCGTCCAGGACCTCCTCATGCTCCAGGGCGTCGCGCGCCGGATCCACGTCGAGGAGGACCTGTACGAGTACGCGGTCAACCTCACGGGGTTCACGCGGACGCACCCCCGCGTGCTGCTCGGCGCGTCGCCGCGCGCCACGCTCGCGCTGATCCAGGCGGCCAAGGCGGCGGCGGTGATCGGCGGGCGTCCGTTCGTGACGCCGGACGACGTGCGCGGCATGGCGCCCGCGACGCTCGCGCACCGCCTGGTGCTCGTGCCGGACGCGGACGTGGACCCGAAGGCGCGCGACGCGATCATCGAAGAGGCGGTGCAGCGCGTGGGCTACCGCCGCGCGGCGCGGCCGGCGTAGCTCCCCATGCAGCTCTACCCCACGCGCACCGCCGCCCACCTGGCCATCGCCGGCGTCGCGGTCATGGGCGCAGGGCTCATCGCGCGCGAGCCGGCGATCGTCGGCTGGGGCGGGGCGATCCTCGTCGCGATCGCGCTCGCCCGCGGCGTGACGCTCGTGTCGGTGGCGCGCATCCGCGCGGCCGGCTTCGAGATGCTCTGGGGCGGCTCGCGGCGCGTCCTCCGGTCCGCGCGCGGAGGCACCGTGGAGATCGAGGCCGAGGTGCGGAACCGCGACACGCTCGCGGCCCGCTACGTCAAGCTGCGCGCGATCGCCTCGTCGCAGCTGGACGTCCGCATCGAGCCGAGCCGCGGAGAGGTCTCCGCCTCGGGGCGCCTCAAGGTGAAGGTCGTCGTGCGCACGCCGCGCGTCGGCCAGCACGGGCTCCACGGGCTCGCGCTCGAGGTGCACGGCGCTCCGGGCCTCTTCGAGGTGCCCCTGACCTTCGCGAACCCCTACGGGATCGAGGTCCTGCCGCGCCCCTTCATGCCGTACCTGACGCAGCCGCGCGGCGGGCGCAGCCACCTGCTCGCGGCCTCCGGCAAGCCCGGGCGCGTGCGCGGCGAGGGGGACGATCTCCGCGAGCTGCGAGAGCACCAGCCGGGGGATCCCTTCCGGAAGATCGCGTGGAAGGCGAGCGCGCGCCGGGGCACGCTGCTCGTGCGCGAGTTCGAGCGCGAGGAGCGGGATGTGGTCTGGATCCTCGTCGACGCGGCCGTGGAGCTCTGGGCGGGGCCGCTCGGCCGCGCGCCGCTCGACCTGATGATCGACGAGGCCTCGGCCATCGCCACGCGGCACCTCGGCCGCGGCGACCGCGTCGGGCTCGTCATCCTGGCGCCCGGCCCTCGCGTGACGATCGCGCCCGATCACGGCCCTGGGCACGGCCAGAAGATCGCGCACGCGCTCACCGTCGGGTGCGGCACGTACGACGCGGATCGCAGCGAGCTCGACGAGACGGACGTCGCGGCGCGCGTCCTCGAGCACCTCAGGCCGCTCGACGCGCGAGGCCTCGACGATCTCCGCCGCGGCGATCTCGACCGGCTGGCCGCCCGCGCCGAGTCGATGCGCTCGCGCGCGCCGTTCTCGGCGCCGGCGCCGCTCGGGCGCTCGCAGCGCGAGCGCACGCTGCGCCGCTACCTCGCGAGCTACGGCATCGAGTCGCCCGCGCGGTCCGAGCCGGACCGGCGCGATCCCGCCGTGAGCGTCGCGGAGTCGCTCACGCACATCGCGCGCAGCAAGCCGCGCGCGAGCATGGTCTACGTCCTCGCGCCGCCGCCCGCCGACGCGCAGCTGGGCCGGCTCTCGGAGGCCGTGCGACGGCTCTCGCGCAGGGCGGTCCACGTGATGTGGACGCTCCCCGACCTCGCGCCGGGGCTCGCTCCTCCCTGGGAGCCTCCGCGGCTGCAGGAGAGCGAGGCGGACGACGAGCAGAGGAGCCCCACGCCGGCAGACAAGGCGTTCCAGGAGCTCGCGCCGATCGCGGCCGAGGCCGTGCTCATCCGCGCGCGGGTGGCGCAGACCCGCCGCGAAGCGGCGCTCCGAAAGGCGGGCGTGCGCGTGGTGCGGCTCCGCGCCACCACCGCTGCCACGCCGAGCCCAACCGCGGCCGCCCCCCACGACGGGGCGCCCCCACCGCAGACCTGAGGACGAGCGATGTCCATCGCAGAGCTGCTCCGCGCGCGCGGCCTCGCCCCGAAGAAGGGGTTCGGGCAGAATTTCCTCGTCGACGTCGAGGCGGCGCGCCGGATCGCCGAGGCCGCGACGACGCCCACGGGCGGCGCGGTGCTCGAGATCGGCGCGGGGCTCGGCGCGCTCACGCGGCCGCTCCTCGATCGCGCCGCGCACGTCGTCGCGGTCGAGCGCGATCGCGACCTCGTCCCGATCCTTCGCGAGCAGCTCGCCGATCCGATCGAGGGCGGCCGGCTGACGCTGCTCGAGGCCGACGCCGCGCAGGTCGACTGGGTCGCCTCGCTCTCCGGACGTCCGCGCCCGCACGCGGTGGCCGGGAACCTCCCGTACCAGCTCACGGGCCGGCTCCTCGAGCAGGCGACCACGATCGCGGACCAGATCGATCGCGCGGTGTTCATGGTGCAGCTCGAGGTGGCGGAGCGCCTCGTCGCCGCCCCCGGCAGCGGCGACTACGGCGCGCTCTCGGTCTTCGTGCAGGCCGCGTTCGACGTGCGCCGCCTCCTCGTCGCGCGGGCCGGCGCGTTCTACCCGAGGCCCGAGGTCGACTCCGCCGTCGTGGTCCTGACGCCGTGGCGCCCGCGGCGCGCCGAGGAGACCGACGCCTTCCGCGCCGCCGTGCGCGCCGCCTTCTCGGCCCGCCGCAAGACGCTCCGGAACGCCTGGAAGAACCTCTACGGCTGGTCGTCCGAGGAGCTCGAGCGCCACGCGAAGGACGCCGGCATCTCGCTCGACGCGCGCGGCGAGACGCTCAGCGTCGAGGCGTTCGCGCGAATCGCCGCCGAAAAGGGCCGCTGACCGCGGCCGAGCGCGGACGCCCCTTGCCGAGGGCGATCGTGAGCTATGGGGCCACGCCCCAGGAAGACAAGGCCTCGCGCCGCACGCGCCTCGCCTCGAGACATCGGCGAGAAGCTCCGCGGGATTTCTGGTATGCGGCCACTAGTCGGACGCGCAGGCCCGTGCTAGTGGGCCGCGCGACTCGTCAAAGCTCGTACGAGGAGGGCTCCCGCTCCATGGTTGTTGGAAAGATCACCCAGGTCATCGGACCGGTCGTCGACGTCGATTTTCCGTCGGGCCAGCTGCCCAAGATTCTGAACGCGCTCAAGGTGAGCAACCCGAGCATCTCGGCCGAGCCCGACAACCTCGTGCTCGAGGTCGCCCAGCACCTCGGCGAGTCGACGGTGCGCACCATCGCGATGGACTCCACCGACGGCCTCGTGCGCGGCATGGAAGTCCGCGACACGGGCAAGCCCATCATGGTGCCTGTCGGCAACGAGTGCCTCGGCCGCATCCTGAACGTCGTCGGCGTGCCGATCGACGAGGCCGGCCCGGTGCACGCCAAGAAGCTGGCGCCCATCCACAGGGAGCCGCCCCCGTTCGTGGAGCAGTCCACGAAGGTCGAGGTCTTCGAGACCGGCATCAAGGTCATCGACCTCATCGCCCCTTACCGCAAGGGCGGCAAGATCGGCCTCTTCGGCGGCGCCGGCGTCGGCAAGACGGTGCTCATCCTGGAGCTCATCAACAATGTCGCGAAGGCGCACGGCGGCGTGTCGGTCTTCGCCGGCGTCGGTGAGCGGACGCGCGAGGGCAACGACCTCTTCCTCGAGATGAGCGAGTCGAAGCTCGCCGACGGCAGCCCCGTCATCTCGAAGGCCGCGCTGATCTACGGCCAGATGAACGAGCCGCCGGGCGCTCGCGCCCGCGTCGCGCTCTCGGCGCTCGCCGTGGCCGAGCACTTCCGCGACGAGGAGGGCCAGGACGTGCTCCTGTTCGTCGACAACATCTTCCGGTTCACCCAGGCGGGCTCCGAGGTGAGCGCGCTCCTCGGCCGCATCCCGAGCGCCGTCGGTTACCAGCCGACCCTCTCGACCGAGATGGGCGCCTTCCAGGAGCGCATCACCTCGACGACGAAGGGCTCCGTCACCAGCGTGCAGGCGATCTACGTCCCCGCCGACGACCTGACCGATCCCGCGCCGGCCACGGCCTTCGCCCACCTCGACGCGACCACCGTGCTCTCGCGCGCGATCTCGGAGCTCGGCATCTATCCGGCCGTCGATCCGCTCGACTCGAACTCGACGATGCTCGATCCCCAGATCGTCGGCGAGAAGCACTACTCCGTCGCGCGGCGCGTGCAGCAGACGCTCCAGCGCTACAAGGATCTCCAGGACATCATCGCCATCCTCGGGATGGACGAGCTCAGCGAAGACGACAAGCTCATCGTCTCGCGCGCCCGCAAGATCCAGAAGTTCCTGTCCCAGCCGTTCTTCGTCGCGGCCCAGTTCACCGGCCTCGAGGGCAAGCTCGTCCCGCTCAAGGACACGATCGCGGGGTTCGAAGAGATCCTGGATGGCAAGCTCGACCACGTCGCCGAGCAGGACTTCTACCTGGTGGGCGGCATCGACGAGGTGAAGGCTCGGGCTTCGAGAAAGGCGGCCTGACGCGGCCATGGCCGACACCATCCTCCTCGAGATCGTGACGCCGACCGGCGTCGCCCTGCGCGAGCAGGTCACGGACGTGACCGCGCCGAGCGTCGCCGGCGAGTTCGGCGTGCTCCCGGGCCACCTGCCCCTGCTCGCCGCCCTCCGGACCGGCCTCGTGACGTATCACCAGAACGGCCAGGAGCACCGCCTGGCCGTTCATCACGGATTCGTCGAGGTCGCCAACGATACCGCGCTGCTGCTCACCGAGCGCTTCGCCAAGAAGGATGACGTCGACGTCGTGCGGGTGCGCCGCCGGCTGAAGGAGGTCGATGCTGAGCTCGACCACTGGCAAGGCGACCTGACTGATCCGCGCCGTCGTGAGCTCATCGAAGAGGAGCAGTGGCTCGCCACCGAGCTCGAGCTCATCGGCGATCCGCCCCCTCCGATGGTCCGCGAGGACACGCGTTTCCTCGTCGACCACGCCGAGGCGCCGTCGGTCGAGGAGATGGTCGAGGCCTCCCAGCCCGACGAGAGCCTCACGGACCACAAGAGGCCCGGCTCTCCGTTCCCCGATCCGAAGTGACGTACCTGGCGGCTACCGCCTTGCGCGTGCGGCCGCCGCACAGGACACTGTTCTTCACACAAGCCGCGAGGGGCTGGGGGATCTCCCGCTTCGCGAGCTATCCGCACCGCCGAGGCGCTGGCGCGAACCGCGCCATGCTGTCTGGGTCCACCCGTGAAGTTCTGCGGGCCCCGCGCGCACGGGGCCCTCAAGGCAGCCCATGATCTCTCCGGAGACGATCGCGCTCGTGAAAGAGCGCACGGATCTCGTAGCGCTCATCGGCGAAAGCGTGCGCCTCACGCGCCGCGGGGTCTCCTTCACCGGGCTCTGCCCGTTCCACAAGGAGAAGACGCCCAGCTTCCACGTGAACCCGAACCGCGGGTTTTATCACTGCTTCGGCTGCAAGGAGACCGGCAGCGCCATCGACTTCGTGATGAAGCTCGAGGGCCGGACGTTCGCCGAGGCGGTGCGCGCGCTCGCCGAGCGCGCCGGCATCGAGGTGGCGGAGTCGATGACCGAGGCCGAGCGGCGCGAGGCGCAGGCGGCGCGCAGGTCGAAGGACGACCTCTACGCCGTCAACCACCTCGCCGCGACGTTCTTCGAGCACAGCCTCCGCGGCGGCCCGGGCAGCGGCCCCCACCCGCTCGCGCGCTACGCCCACGAGGAGCTAGAGCGACGCGGTCTGCCCCTCCGCGACGGCGACGGCGGCGTCGATCCGATCTCCGAGGCCCTCCAGGCGTTCCGGATCGGCTACGCCCCGTTCGGCTGGGACGCGCTCGCCACCTACCTGCGGCAGCAAGGCGTCTCCCCGGTCCTCGCCGAGCGCGTCGGGCTCCTCGTGCCGCGCTCGTCGGGGAGCGGCCATTACGACCGCTTCCGCCACCGGCTCATGTTCGCCGTGACCGACGTCATGGGCCGGGTGATCGCGTTCAGCGGGCGCGCCTTGCCCGACCCGAGCCCCGCGGAGCTCTCGTCGCTCGGCATCAGCGGCCCTGCTCCGCAGGCCGACGGCGCGCCGGCGAAGTACATCAACAGCCCCGAGTCGCCGATCTACACGAAGGGAGAGCACCTCTTCGGGCTCTACCAGGCGCGCCAGGCGATCCGGCAGCGCGGCGAGGCGGTGCTCGTGGAGGGCAACTTCGACGTCGTCGCCCTCCACGCGCGCGGCATCGGCCACGCGATCGCCCCGCTCGGGACCGCGTTCACGCCCGGGCAGGCGAAGCTCATCAAGCGCTTCGCGCCCGCGGTCATCCTGCTCTTCGACGGCGACGCGGCCGGCAAGAAGGCCACGCGCGCGGCGCGCTCCCCGTGCCGCGAGGCGGGCCTCAGCGCGCGCGTCGCCGTGCTGCCGGCGGGCGTCGATCCCGACGACCTCGCGCGCAAGCACGGCCCCGACGCCGTCGCTCGCATCCTCAAGGGCGCGCGCGGCCTGCTCGAGCACCTCATCGACGAGGCGCTCGACGGTGACAGCTTCGGCGGCTCGTCGCTGCCCGAGCAGCTCGCCCGCGTGCGCGCCGTCGCCGCGCTGCTCGCCGAGGAGGACGATCCGAACCTCAGGATGATGGCGAAGCTCTACGCCGATCGCGTCTCCTCGAAGCTCGTGATCGGCGGCCGCTCGCCCGACGACCTCCGGCAGCTCGAGCGCGTCGTCGAGGAGTCGCTCTCCCGGCCGCGGGGCCAGCCCACCCGCGAGGTTACCCCCTCCGGACAGACGACCGAGACGTGGGAGCGCGCGCGCTCACGCGCGCAGGTCCAGGAGGTCAGCCTCGAGATCCTCGGCTCGATCCTGGATTTCCCGGAGCTTCTGGCCGACGACGAGGTGCAGATCGCGCTGGAATGCCTCGAGGGCGAGGTCGCCCTGGCGATTGTCGCAGCGCGTCAAAATTTCACATTTGAAATGGGACTTGCCGCCGGCGAATTTCTTGCGCAAGTCCCGGCTCCGATCCATTCATTCGCGGCTGGACGGCTGGTCTCGCCTGTCTTCGAAGCGGCCTCAACGGCCAAGGCGACGCTCTTGGAGAATTCACAAAAGTTGAGCAGGCAGGCCCTGGCGCGACAGAAGGCAGCCGTCATGAGCCAGCTCCAGAAGAGCGCGGTCGACGCCGATGCTGAGAACGCGTTGCTGCGTGATCTATTCCAGCGAAGAGCGGGGGGGCTCGGTCTTCCTTGATGCGTTCCGTGTCGCCCCTAGGTGGCGGCCCGACGTGCGTGATCCCTAGAGTTTGTCGGAATCATTTGGTGTGTCTTGTCGGTCGCGGCGAGCTGGTCGCCGTAAGTGGAGCATGAGGTAATGGCGAGCAAGGCCAAGCAATCTTCCGGTCGGGCAGGCGGGGTCGCGAGGGCGGCGGGGGGCGGCGCGCTCAACGGCGCGCGGCACGCTTCGACACGCGGGCACGCTGAGGGAGGGGCACGCCCAAGCAACAAAGGAGACGCGGGCATCCGAGCCGAGCGGTCCGAGAAGGACCGGAAGACCCTGGAGAAGCTCGTCGAGACCGGCAAGAGCAAAGGCTTTCTCACCTATGACGAGGTGAACGACGCGCTCCCCGCGGACGTCGCGCCCGATCAGCTCGACGACGTGGTGGGCGCCCTCGGCGACGAGGACATCGAGATCGTCGACGGCGCGACCCAGGTGAAGATCGCGCCGAAGCGCATCGCCGACGAGGAGGCGGGCGAGAAGAAGCTCGTCGTCACGCCCGACCGCGAGGAAGAGGACGTCGACTACTACTCGAAGTCGAACGATCCCGTCCGGATGTACCTCCGCAAGATGGGCAGCGTCTCGCTGCTCACCCGCGAGGGCGAGGTCGAGATCGCGAAGCGGATCGAGATCGGCGAGCAGAAGGTGAACGCCGCGATCCTCGACTCCCCCATCGCCGTCCGCGAGATCATCGATCTCGGCGAGAAGCTCCGGAAGCACAAGATCCGGGTGAAGGAGCTCATCAAGGACGCCGAGAACGACGACCAGGAGTTCGACGAGGAGGAGGCCGACCGGCGCATCATCCGCCTCATCGACAAGGTGAAGCGCGTCGACAAGAAGAAGGCGGAGCTCCTCGAGGAGCGCAAAGACGTCAAGACCGAGGTCCGCCGCAAGCAGATCGACGTCGAGGTGACGCAGGCGACGGCCGAGCTCGTGACGACGCTCGAGGAGATGCGCCTCAACAAGCGGACGATCGACAAGATCGTCCAGAAGCTGAAGAGCCTCATCTCGAAGGTCGAGAAGGCGGAGGCCGGCGCGACCGAGCTGGAGCGCCGCACGGGGCTCTCGAAGGGCGAGCTCAAGCGCGAGCTCATCAAGGTGAAGGGCAACCGCGCCCTCGAGGGTCGCCTCGCCAAGAAGCTCAACGTCAACCGCGAGGAGCTCAACGACTTCGAGTCGACCATCAAGAACGCCCAGAAGGGCCTGAAGAAGGTCGAGGAGGAGCTCAACATCGACGTCGCGGCGATCCGCGAGACCTACGAGAACATCCGCGAAGGCGAGCGGATGGCGGAGCGCGCGAAGGCGGAGCTGGTCGAGGCGAACCTCCGCCTCGTCGTCTCCATCGCGAAGAAGTACACGAACCGCGGCCTCCAGTTCCTGGACCTCATCCAGGAAGGCAACATCGGCCTCATGAAGGCCGTCGACAAGTTCGAGTACAAGCGCGGCTACAAGTTCTCGACCTACGCGACGTGGTGGATCCGGCAGGCGATCACCCGCGCGATCGCGGACCAGGCGCGGACGATCCGCATCCCGGTCCACATGATCGAGACGATCAACAAGCTCATCCGCACCTCGCGCTACCTCGTGCAGGAGTACGGCCGCGAGCCGACCCCCGAGGAGATCGCCGAGAAGATGGAGCTCCCGCTCGACAAGGTGCGGAAGGTCCTGAAGATCGCGAAGGAGCCGATCTCGCTCGAGACCCCGATCGGCGAGGAGGAAGACTCGCACCTCGGCGACTTCATCGAGGACAAGAGCGTGATCTCGCCGGCAGAGGCGGTGATCAACATGAACCTCGCCGAGCAGACCCGGAAGGTCCTGAAGACGCTGACGCCGCGCGAGGAGAAGGTGCTCCGGATGCGCTTCGGCATCGGCGAGAAGAGCGATCACACCCTCGAAGAGGTCGGTCAGGACTTCGAGGTCACCCGCGAGCGCATCCGGCAGATCGAGGCCAAGGCGCTCCGCAAGCTCCGGCACCCCAGCCGGTCGAAGCAGCTGAAGAGCTTCATCGACAGCTAGTCCGTGGGCTGGCCTGCTCGGCAACCGAAGGCAGCCGCCGCGCGCCCGCCGCGCGGCCTGCCTCTCCCCGGCGAGCCGCGCGACCGCGCGGGCGGGAGCCCCCTGGGCGCGCGGCGCGCCGCTCGGGCCCTCCTCGTGCTCGCGGGCGCGCTCGTCGGCGTCGGCTGCGGCAAGACCCTCTCCGAGGACGACTGCCGCAGGATCGGCGAAGCCATGCGCGCCGCGTGGGCGGCGGAGGCGAAGCGATCGGGACCGGCGGAGCCGGGGAGCTCGGGGAAAGCCGCGGTGGTGATCGCGAGCGAGGGCGAGCGGCTCTCGTCGGAGTGGACGTCCGATTGCAAACGGGAGCTCGCCGGGAGCGAGGTGGATCCGGGCGAGGTCGACTGCCTCACGCGCGCGAAGACGCTCGACGAGATCCGCCGGTGCTCCGCGCCCTGACAGCGCGCGAGCGCGCTCACGGGGCGCGAGGCGCGCGCCGCGACGGCTTCAGCGCACGCCGCGCTCGTCGCGCTTAGTTCAGGTAGCGCTTGTCCTTCGGCGGGTCCTTCTGGCCGCCGGGGATGACCCGGAGCGGGACGCCGCCGGAGCGGCCGCGCGCCGCGGGGACGCGGCGGAGCGCGGCGGACTGCGCCTGCAGCTGCCGGAAGCGCATCCGCAGGTAGAAGCGGCGCAGCGGGGAGAAGTCGCCGAAGAGGTAGCCCGCCAGCATGCCGCCGAACGGCGTGATCAGCCCCTCGGGGGGGGCGCGCATGGCGATGACGTTGAGCACCGAGAGGCCGAAGATGAAGACGAGCAGCATGGTGCCCGTCACCGGGAGGACGAAGAAGAGGCGGACCGTGGCGTGCCGGTGCGCGAGCGCCCACGCGACGGCGACGGCCTCGATCATGCCGAGCCCGCCGTAAAACACGGGCTGCGCCACCTTCGGGAAGAGCGCGCCGATCGCGACCTGGAGCGCGAACGCGAAGGCCGCGGAGCCGAACAGGAACGCCACCATGCGGCCGGGGCCCCAGCGCTCTTCGAGCGAGGTGCCGAGGAAGTACAGGCCGAGCAGCGTGGTGATGAAGTGCCACGGGTCGCTCGGGCTGTGGATGAGCGGCGCGGTGAGCAGCCGCCATACCTCGCCGTGGAGGATGCGATCGCCGATGCCGAGGAACGGCGCGAGCACGCCTTCGCCGGCGCCTCCCCAGTTCAGCCCCAGGGTGAACATCACCCAGATACAGCCGACCGCGATCATCATCCCCAGCAGGGCCTTGCCTGGCTTGGGGAACCCCATTGAGCTGTGCTCCGGGCGCATAGCTTTCCACCTAACAGCCGCGCCCCCGCCGGGCAACCCGCTGCCCCCGTACTTTACCGCGATTCGCCCCGCTCGCGGCGCCGGCGCCGGCGCCGCGACCGCGCCGCACGCAGCGCGCCATCCGGGACGCTCCGGGGCAGGGTCCGCCTGGCAGCGCGCGAGGATGCCGGGCAGCGGGCGCCGCGGGCAGCGGGCGCGCCTCCGGGCGGCGCGCGCTGGAGGCACGCACGTCCCTGCTGCGCCCGCCGACCGGCGACTCAGAAGAAGTTGCCGATGTTGAACTCGAACTTGTACGTCTCTTCGTAGGGCAACCGCTTGAACGGGAAGCCCCACTCGAAGCGCAGCGGTCCGAGCGGGGAGAACCACCGGAAGCCGAACCCCCACGAGGTGCGGACATCGAGCAGGCGCTCGAGCGAAAAGCACGGGTTCGTGACGTCGTGCGGCGAAGCGGGGGCGGCGTTGCAGTAGAGCTTCTCGAGGTTCCACGCGTTGCCGAGATCGGTGAACACCACGCCCTTGATCTGCACCGCCTCGATGAGCGGAAACTCCAGCTCGAGGTTCTGGTAGTACATCAGGTTGCCGCCGATGTTCGCGCCGTTCGCGATCGGCGCGGAGTTCGGATCGAGCGACTCGCGGAGCGGGAGGCGCGGGCCGATGTCCCGGATCTCGAAGCCGCGCACGTCGAGGATGCCGCCCAGGAAGAAGCGGGCGAAGACCGGCACGCCTTCCGGGTTGGGGCTCGTCACCATGCCGGCCTCGGTGTTCAGCTTGAGGACCAGGCTGTCCGTGATCGGGTAGTAGAACCGCCCCGTGGCGCGATACCGCAGGAACTCGTTCTGGCTGCCGAGCGCGCTGTGGGCGAGCTCCACCGAGCCCTGCAGGTAGATGCCCGACGTCGGGAAGAGCTGGTTGTTGCGCGTGTCGTAGGTGAGCGCCGGGCGGATGCTGGACGTGATCCCGTCGTTGAAGAGGTTGTAGAGCGGGAGCCGCTGGAACGTGGACCGCGGGTCCGCCGTGCCGAGGCCGGTCGTCGTCGACGACGAGATCTCGTCGTTCTCCAGCGTGTAGGTCAGCTGCGCGCGGAGCTCCGGCTCGATGAGCGGGTAGCCGATCGTGAGCGAGCCACCCGTGGAGGTCTGCGAGAACTCCTTGTAGGCACGCAGCTGGTTGTAGACGCTCACCGCCGCGGAGAACGGGCTGTCGAACAGGTACGGCTCGAAGAAGCGGACGTCGATGAGGCGCCGCAGGCCCGAGATCTGCGCCTGGAGCGAGAGCGACTGGCCGCTCCCGAGCAGGTTCGCCTGCTGGACCTGCGCCGTCGCGATGAAGCTCTCGACGCTCGAGAAGCCGGCGCCGATCTGGAAGGTGCCCGTCGGCTTCTCGCCGATGTCGACGTTGACGTTGATGTGCTGGTCGTCCTCGCCCTGCTCGGTGGAGATGTCGACCCGCTCGAAGTAGCCGAGCGCCGTGATCCGCTGCTTCGATCGCTCGAGCTTCGTCTCGCTGAAGAGCTGCCGCTCCTCCACCTCCATCTCGCGGCGGATCACCTTGTCCCGCGTCTTGGTGTTGCCGCGGATCTCGATGCGCCCGAAGTAGACGAGCTGGTTTCTGCGGATGCCGACGGAGATGTCGACCTCCCGCCGGTCCGGATCGGGCTGGGTCTCGGGCAAGGCCTCGACGTTGGCGTAGCCGGCGTCGCGGTACAGCGTCTGGATCGCGCTGAGATCCTTCGCCAGCTCGGCGCGGTTGAACCAGTCGCCCGGCTTGGCCCGCACCATCTCGCGCAGCGCCCGGCGCCCGCCGAGCGGCTCGATCTCGCGGCCGTCGGCGTCCCGCTCGTACACGCGGAGCGAGCGGATGCGGAAGCGCGGCCCCTCGTTGATCGTCAGCGTGACCTCGATGCCCGTGCGATCGGGCGTGAGCATCACCCTGGGGGTCGCGACCTGCACCGCGAGGAAGCCGCGATCGTAGTAGAGGGCGTTGATGACGAGGACGTCGCGCTCGAACGCGTCCTGGCGGAACGGACCGCCCGTGCCGAAGGCGAAGAAGCCCCCGTTCCCCGTGAGCATGACCTCCCGGAGCTCCTCGTCCGGGATGTTGTGGTTGCCGATGAAGGTGATGCGCCGGACGGTGACGGGCGCGTGCTCCTTGATGGTGAACTTGAGGGTGACCTGGTTCTCCCGCTCCGGTTTGACCTCGTAGCTGACCTCGGCGAGGAAGTAGCCCTCCTCGGCGTACTTGTCGCGGAGCTTCTGCACGCCGCGGCGGATGGCCGCGTAGCTCAGGATCGTGCCGGTCTTGATCTCGACCGAGAGCGCCTCGGTGAGGTCCTCGCTGTCGATCTCGTTGTTGCCGGAGAACTCGATGGCCTTGATGCTCGGACGCTCCCGGACGAGCACCCGCAGGCTCACCCCGTCGTCGCGGCGGGTGAGGTCGACCTCGACGTCATCGAACAGGCCGGAGTCCCAGAGCTCGCGCACGTCGCGCGCCAGCCCCTCCGGGGTGAACGGCTTGCCGACCCGCGTCTGCCCCAGGTAGACGAGCACGTCCTCGGTCGAGACGCGCCGGTTGCCAGCGACCGTGACCTGGACCACCGGTTGTCCACGGGCGAGCTCGGACTCCGTGGGCGCCACGTCGAGCGTCGGCTCGGCCGAGTCCGCGGCCCCCTGCGCAGGTGTACCGGCGCCAGGCTGGGCCCCCGCGGTCGCGTTGGCCGGGGTCGCGTTGGCCGGAGCGGACGGCTGAGCGGCGCCGGCCGGGGCGGGAGACGGTGTGGCGCCGCCCCCGGGCGGCTGCGCGCCCGGAGCTCCTCCGGGCACCTGAGCTGCCGCGAGCCGGGGCCGCATCGTCGCTGCCGCCACGAACACCAGGAAGAGGCCGAGCCAGACGAGCCGCAGCCAGCGGCCGGGGAGGCGAAGCATTGAACGGGTGCCTGTCGCGTACAAGGCGCCACCCCGTAGCCCAGCGCGACGTGAGTCTCAAGGGCGGACGCCGAAAACAGGGCGTCGCCGACGGGTCGCGCCGCGACCCCTGCGTGCGGGTCGATCTCTCGGCGATCTGACGCTATGCCAGGGGCCGCACGAGCGCAGGCGAGCACGCGCTGCCAGAAATTCCCGCGAGGCAGCCTTGACCGAGCGCGAGCCCCTGGGTAATTGCCGAGGCTCGCCAGCGTTCACCTGAACATCGGAGCACCTGTTCAACCCGGTGCCCGCGCACTCCCTGGAGTAACGCGTGTCTCGAACCCCCTCCCTTCCGTCCGACGGTGAGGCGCCTCGCAAAGGCCGCCGTGGCGGCCGGCCCGGCGACAGCGAGCCCCCGCCGCCCCCGGCGCCCGACACCTCGCTCGCCGAAGAGGCGCAGCGCCGGTACCTGAACTACGCGCTCAGCGTCATCACGTCGCGCGCGCTCCCCGACGTGCGCGACGGGCTGAAGCCGGTGCAGCGCCGCATCCTCTACGCGATGCTGCACGACCTGCACCTCGGGCCGGACGCGAAGTACCGGAAGAGCGCGGCGGTCGTCGGCGACGTGATGGGCAAGTACCACCCGCACGGCGACGTCGCGATCTACGACGCGATGGTCCGGCTGGCGCAGGACTTCGTGATGCGGGCGCCGCTCATCGCCGGCCACGGGAACTTCGGCTCCGTGGACGGCGATGCGCCGGCGGCGATGCGTTACACCGAGGCGAAGCTCCGCCCCCTCGCGCTGGAGCTGCTCAGCGAGCTCGGCCAGCGCACCGTGGACTTCCGGCCGAACTACGACGGCACCCGCTTCGAGCCGATCGTCCTCCCGTCCCGCTTCCCGAACCTGCTCGTGAACGGCTCGCAGGGGATCGCGGTCGGGATGGCGACGAGCATCCCGCCGCACAACCTGGGCGAGGTCATCGACGCGTGCGTCGCGCTGATCGAGAACCGCGAGCTCACCACGCAGCGGCTCTTGTCGTACGTGAAGGGGCCCGACTTCCCGACCGGGGGCCAGCTGCACGCGACGAAGAAGGAGCTCGAGGCCGTCTACGCGTCCGGCCAGGGCTCGCTGAAGCTCCGCGGCGAGTGGCAGCTGGAGGAGGGCGACGGCAAGCGCGGCGCCGCGCCGCAGCTCGTGATCACCTCGATCCCGTACGGGATCGAGCGGAAGGCCATCGTCGAGAAGATCGCCGAGGTCATCCTCTCGAAGAAGCTGCCGACGCTCGTGGACGTGCGCGACGAGTCGACCGGCGAGGTGCGCATCGTGATGGAGCTCAAGCGCGGCGCCGACGCGCAGCTCGTGATGGCGTACCTCTACAAACAGACGCCGCTCGCGATCAACGTGCAGGTCAACCTCACCTGCCTCGTGCCCACCGACAACGCGGAGATCGCCGCGCCGCGGCGGCTCGGCCTGCACGAGATCCTGACGAAGTTCCTCGACTTCCGCTACGCGACGGTGACGCGGCGGCTCGAGTTCGAGCTCGGCGAGCTGCGGCGGCGGATCACGATCCTCGAGGGGTTCGAGAAGATCTTCGACGCGCTCGACGAGGTCATCCGGATCATCCGCAAGAGCGAGGGCAAGGCCGACGCGGCCGACAAGCTGATGAAGCGCTTCACCCTGAGCGAGGAGCAGACGGACGCGATCCTCGAGCTCAAGCTCTACCGGCTGGCGCGCCTCGAGATCCTGCTCGTGCAGAAGGATCTCGCCGAGAAGCGCGCCGAGGCGAAGCGGATCGAGGGGCTGCTCAAGAGCGACGCGAAGCGCTGGGCGATCGTCCGCGACGAGCTCGTCGAGATCAAGGGCTCCTACGGCGAGAAGCGCCGCACGAAGGTGGTCGGCTCGATCGACGAGCCCGAGTACCAGGCGGAAGATTTCATCGTGGCCGAGGACGCGAACGTCATCCTCTCGGCGCAGGGCTGGGTGAAGCGGGTGCGCGAGGTGAAGGATCTCTCCTCGACGCGCATCCGCGAGGGCGACAGCGTGCTCGCGGCGGTGGCCGGCTCGACGCGGTCGACGGTCGCGTTCTTCTCGAACCTCGGCGCGTGCTACGTCTGCCGCATCCACGACGTGCCGCAGTCGACCGGCTACGGCGATCCCGTGCAGAAGCTGTTCAAGCTGGCGGACGGCGAGCGGATGATCGCGATGCTCTCCTTCGACCCGAGGGCGCTCGACGTCCCCGCGCCCACGCCGGACTCCGCCGAGCCGGAGCCGCCGTTCGCGCTCGCGATCACCCGCGGGGGCCTCGGCTTCCGGTTCTCGCTGCGGCCGCACCGCGACCCGTCGACGCGCTCGGGGCGCCGCTTCGCCAAGCTGAACGAGGGCGACGAGGTGCTCTTCGTCCACGCGGTGGACGGCGCCGATCGGGTGCTCTGCGCCTCGAGCGACGCCTGGGCGCTCAGCGTGGCCGTGGAGGAGCTCGCGCTGCTCTCCGGCCCGGGCAAGGGCTCGGTCGTCATGCGGGTCGCCGAAGGCGAGCGCCTGGTCGGCGCCGCGCTCGCCCTCGGGCCGAACGACGCGCTCACGGTCGAGACGGAGAAGGGCAAGACGCTCGAGATCGCCGCGAGCAAGATCGCCGGCCCGCGCGGCACCCAGGGCGAGCCTGTCGCGCGACGCGACCGCTTCGTCCGCGTGGTGCCGCCGGCCGTCGTCGTACCGACGCTGGAGGTGAGCTGAACATGGCCGCCACGAATCCCCCCGTCCGCGCCGCGTCCGGCGCGCGTTACACGGCCGCTGACATCGAGGTGCTCGAGGGGCTGGAGCCCGTCCGCAAGCGCCCCGCCATGTACATCGGCGGCACCGACGTCAGGGGCTACCACCACCTGCTCTGGGAGATCGTCGACAACGCCGTCGACGAGGCGATCAACGGGCACGCGAAGCGGATCGAGGTGACGCTCGACGCCGATCTCCAGGGCGTGACCGTGACCGACGACGGCCGCGGCATGCCCGTCGACGTGCACCCCCGGTACAAGCGCCCCGCGCTCGAGCTCATCCTCTGCACGCTGCACGCGGGCGGGAAGTTCGGGAGCGACAACTACAAGGTCTCGGGCGGCCTCCACGGCGTCGGCTCAAGCGTCGTCAACGCGCTCTCGGAGCTCGTCGAGGTCCGGGTGATGCGCGACGGCTTCGAGCACCAGCAGACGTTCTCGCGCGGCGCGCCGATCAGCAAGCTCAAGAAGGGCGCGCCCACCCGCAAGCACGGCACGAGCATCCATTTCCGGCCGGATCCGGAGATCTTCGGGCAGGGCCGGCGGTTCGATCCCGAGACCATCCGCGAGCGCCTGGAGGCCAAGGCGTACCTCCACGGAGGGCTCGCGATCGCGTTCCGCGATCTCTCGTCCGGGGAGTCGCTCGAGCTCCTTCACCCGAACGGCATCGCGGACTTCCTGCCGAAGCTGGTCGCCCAGCGCGGCAAGGCGGTGACGCACCCATCCATCTTCTACGTCGCGCGCGAGGGCGAGATCCGGCTGGAGGCCGCGCTCCAGTGGACGGAGTCGACCGACGACTACGTGAAGTCGTACGTCAACGGCATCCCCACGCACGCGGGCGGCGCGCACGAGTCCGGCTTCAGCACCGCGATCGTGAAGGCGGTCCGCGCCTTCATGGACGCGAAGAAGATCCAGCCGAAGGGCGTGACGCTGACGGCCGACGACATCCGCGAGGGGATCGTGAGCGTCCTGTCCATCTACATCCAGGACCCTCAGTTCCAGGGGCAGACCAAGGATCGGCTCAACAACCCCGAGGCAGGCCCGGCGGTCGAGGGCATGGTCCGGCCCGCGCTCGAGCAGTGGCTGCTCCACAACGGCACGGCCGGCGAGTCGATCGTGGCCCGGGCGATCCTGGCGGCGCGCGCCAGGGAGGCGCGGCGCGAGGCGACCCAGCAGGTCCTGCGCAAGACGCCGGTGTCGCATCGGCTCAACCTGCCGGGCAAGCTCGCCGACTGCGCCTCGACCGATCCCAGCGAGAGCGAGCTCTTCATCGTCGAGGGCGACAGCGCAGGCGGCTCCGCGAAGCAGGGCCGGGATCGCCGGACGCAGGCGATCCTCCCGCTGCGCGGCAAGGTGCTCAACGCGGAGCAGGCCTCCACCTCGAAGGTGCTCGGCAACAAGGAGCTCCAGGACATCGTGAGCGCGCTGGGCTGCGGGTTCGGCAAGGACTTCGACGCGTCCAAGTTGCGTTACGGCAGGATTTTTCTGCTGATGGACGCCGACAGCGACGGCCAGCACATCGCGACGCTGCTGCTGACGTTCTTCTACCGGCACCTGCCCGGCCTGCTCCGCGGCGGGCACGTGTTCCTCGCGCAGCCGCCGCTCTACAGGATCGACGTCGGCAAGGAGACGCACTGGGCCCTCGACGACGCAGAGCGCGACCGGGTCCTCGCGAAGCTCCCCAAGACAGCCAAGGCGGATATTTCTCGCTTCAAGGGACTCGGCGAGATGCCCGCAGAGGACCTCAAGGCGACGACGCTCGACATCCGCCGCCGACGCGCGCTCCGCGTCGTGATCGAGGGAGAGATCGAGACCGATCGCATCCTGAACGAGCTGATGGGCAAGGACGCGCAGGCGCGCTTCCGCTTCATCATGGAGCGCGCCCCGAACGCCGAGATCGACGTGTGACGTCGACCCCGCGCCCCAGAGGTCGCGGCGCCTCCGCGCGCGGACGCGAACCTCATTGGATGCACGAACGCGCGCTCGTATTCATCCTCTGACAGACACGAGATCGCCGCGACGATGTCGCGATGCGTGCGACCGCCGAGGCGTGCGTGCGTGCGGCGTGCGCCGCACAGGCACGTTGTGCCAGGCACGGGTGACCTCTGGCGACTGTGCCACGTGAACGGTGGGCCACACCCCCCATGACATCGCGCGCAGGTTGACGAGCAAACGCGGCGTTTTGCGCTGTGGGCGCCGATTCACCTGAGCCAGCAGCGTTGCGTCAGCTTGCGGCCTACCGGTTGCAATACGTCGCGCCGATGGCCGCGATGACCGCGGCACATCGCCCTTACACCGCTGGAGAGGTACTCGTGACGACTGCGCTTCCCATCTCGACTCCGATCGCACCCTCCTCGTCCCACAGCACGCCGGCCGCACGCTCCCTGTCGGTCTCGGCCTCGCCCATCGCAGCCTCGAGCGGCGCGTCGGCCGCACGGCCCGCGGCGCTCCCCACGTCCGGCGCCGCGGCGCCGAGCTACAGCGCGCCCCCCCTGCGCGAGCGCGCTGCAGCCACCATCGCCTCGCGCTCCACCCCGCCGCCGCGCTCGGGGGGCCCGCTCCCGCGCAGCACCTCGGAGCGCCTCCTGCTCGGCCGTGATCGCATCCGCAGCGCCGCCGAAGGTGGCCAGAGGATCCGTTCCTACGAGGTCGCGCTCGACCTCGATCTGTCCGAGTTTCACTTCGCGCGGCTCTTCCGCGCCGCCTTCGGGCTATCGCCCCACGTCTACTACGACGAGGTGCGTGCGGAGCGCGCCCGCGCGCTTCTACGCGACGGGCTCACCGAGGGGGAGGTCGCCCGCCGCATCGGCTTCCGCCGGCCGGCGGAGCTCCGGGCCCTCCTGTCGAAGCGCGGCGGCGCGGTGCCCCCGGCCGGCGAGGCGGAGAGCGACGCCTCGGCCGAGTGAACGGACGCAAGACGTCGGCCACGCGAAGCGCCGGAACCACCACGCCCCGGCGCGAGACAAAGTGCTTACCCCCATGACATCGCGATCAGAGTCGCCTGTGCTTGAGCGACGGTAGATTCGCCCTGACTCGCTCGAGATAGGCGGGATCGAGCATCGCCATCGCGATCCCCTCCCCTTCGGACGCCTGGGCGATCACCTCACCCCACGGGTCGATCACGCACGACTTTCCGAACGTCGCCCGCGCGCCGGGGTGCTTGCCCCACTGGGCTGCGGCCACGACGTACGCCTGGGCCTCGATGGCCCGCGCGCGGAGCAGGACCAGCCAGTGGTCCTTGCCCGTGAGCAGCGTGAACGCCGCGGGGACGACGATCGCCTCGGCGCCCGCCGACGAGAGCGCGCGGTAGAGCTCCGGGAAGCGGACGTCGTAGCAGATCGACAACCCGACCTTCACGCCGTCGATCTCGGTGACGACGGGGGCATCGCCGGCGGTCGTCGACGCCGACTCGCGGTACTTCGTGCCATCGGCGATCTCGACGTCGAAGAGGTGAATCTTCCGGTAGCGGGCGGTGAGCCGGCCGTCGGGTCCGAAGACCGCGCAGGTGTTGTACGGCCTCGCCGCGTCGGGCGCGCGCTCGGGGAAGCCGCCGGCCACGAGGGTCACCCGAGCGGATCGCGCCGCGTCGGCGAGGCGGCGCGCGATGGGACCGCCGCCGGCGTCGAGGTCCTCCGCGATGTGGCGCTTTCCCTCCTCGCTGCCCATGTACGCGAAGTTCTCGGGCAGCACGACCGTCGTCGCGCCACGGCTCGCCGCCTCCGCGATGCGCGCCTCGATCCGCGCCAGGTTGTCGCTCACGTTCTCCTGACTGGAGAGCTGAAGGGCCGCCCAGATCACCGGTTTCTGCATGCGGCAAGCCTACCGCACGAGGCGCCGGAGCGGAGACCGCGCGAGCGAGGGCGCGGAGCTCACCGGGTTCCTCGTCCTGCGAGCGTGCGCGCTCCCCCGCCGGCGCCCGCTTCCCCGCCGGCACCCGCAGCTCCGCTACCTCCCGCTTCCCCGCCGGCGCCTGAAGCTCCGCCGCCGCCCGCAGCTCCGCCGCCGCCCGCAGCTCCGCCGGCGCCCGCAGCTCCGCCGCCGCCCGCAGCTCCGCCGCCGCCCGCAGCTCCGCCGCCGCCCGCAGCTCCGCCGGCGCCCGCAGCTCCGCCGCCGCCCGCAGCTCCACCGGTGCCAGCGCCCCCGGCGCCGGGCTCGGCGCACTCGAGCGGCGCGTCGTAGTAGGCGCACCTCGCGGCGCACGCGGCGCACACGCAGGCGAGCACCTGCTGGAAGGCCAGATGCGCGGCGCCCGCGTCGTCCGGGAACACGCACGCCACCTGGCAGCCCTTGTCGTGACCGCAGCCCTTGAGGCACCCGCTGATCGGCCTGCAACCGGGCTCGGCGTCGCACGCCGCGAGCTGCGCCTCGCAGCGCGCGCCGCGCGAGGCGTGCTCGTTGAAGCAATCGCCGCAGGGCCCGGCCTCGCCGCCGTACGCGGCGACGCACTCGCAGAGGTTCGACGGCCGCGGCCCCTCGTCCACGCCCGCATCCGGCGCCGCGCCGCCGGATGCGCCCGCGCCGATCGACTCGCCGGCAGGAGGGCGCGGCGGGGGGAGCCGCTCTTCGGTGCAGCTCGGAAGCGACGCGAGCGCGAGCGCGGCGCCCCACGCCATCGCGCCACGGCGGACAACGCGGCCGTACGATCCGACAGGAGCGCGCAGCGCCCTCTCCACGAACGACATGATGGTGCGAGCGTAGCCTGCCCCTCACCCGGGGCCGAGCCGAGCCGCGCGGCTCACGGCCGTCCGAGAGGATCGGCCGAGGTCGCACGGAACCCTCTCCCGGTAGGCGCCGATCGCTTCTATGCTTTGCTGACACGTCGCAAAAATTCTCATGGAAATCGCTCCCCTTTCGTTGATGCCGCGCTCCGTCCTCGCCCTGGCCAAGGAGGTCGCGCGGGCGTTGCTCCGGCGGCCCGTCGTCGGGATCGCCGCCGCCGCGCAGACCGCCGACGGCCGGTGGCTGCTCATCCGCCGCAGCGACACCGGAACCTGGGCGCTCCCAGGAGGAACCCTGGAGTGGGGCGAGACGCTCCGCGACAGCATCGTGCGGGAGCTCGCCGAAGAGGCCGGCGTCACCGAGGTCGAGCTCGGGCGGGTCGTGGGCGTGTACTCGCGGCCCGATCGCGACGTCCGTTTCCACGCGGTGACGGTCGTCGTCGCCGCCCGGATCGGCGCGCCCACGCGCCCTCCCCAGAACCCGCTCGAGATCCGCGAGGTGCGGTTGTTCCGCGACGACGAGCTCCCGGCCGAGCTCGCGATGGGCATGGGGGACCTCCTCGCCGCCGCCCGGCGCGCCGGCGAGGCGGAGCTCGAGTGAGCCGAGGCAAGCGATGACGCAGGCACACCACGACGAGGCCGGAGCGCGCAATCCGCTGCAGGGCGGGCTCGCGACGGATCCGAAGCACAAGGCCAGGATCGATGAGCTCGCCGAGCGCATCGAGAAATACAGGGCGAGCTACTACGCAGGGCACCCGGAGATCTCGGACGCCGCGTTCGACGCCCTCGAGGACGAGCTCCGCGCCCTGGATCCCACGCACCCGGTGCTCGCCCGGGTCGGCTCCGCCTCCCTCATCACGGAGTGGGAGAAGGCGCGGCACGAGATCCCGATGGGCTCGCTCAACAAGGTCGTCTCCGAGGACGAGCTCCGGGCCTGGGTCGCCCGCTGCGACGAGATCCTCGCGAAGGACGGGCACGACGGCGACGGCGCGGCGCAGCCGGCGAGCTCCGGCCGCGCGAGCGTCGCGGACGACCTGTTCGTCGCGGAGAAGCTCGACGGCATCTCCATCGAGGTCATCTACAAGGGCGGCAAGCTCGTCGACGCCATCACCCGCGGCGACGGCGAGTGGGGCGAGCGGATCACCGCGAACGTCGCGAGGATGAAGGGCGTCCCCTCGCGGATCCGGGAGCGGGGGCGGCTGTCCGTGCGCGGCGAGATCATCCTCCGCCTCTCGGACATGAAGCGCTACTTCCCCGGCGTCACCAGCCCGCGCAACATGGCCGCGGGCGCCGCCAAGCGGTTCGACGGCCAGGGGGCGGAGCACTGCACGGTGCTGTTCTACGACGTCGCCGAGCACCTCGAGATCCCGACGTGCCGGGCGCGCTTCGCGTGGCTGCGCGAGCTCGGCTTCGCGACGCCGCAGACCGCGCACGGCGACGTCGAGGACGTCGTGAAGCTCTACCGGCGGTACTCGAGCGAGCTCCGCGCGGGCCTCGACTACGAGATCGACGGGCTCGTCGTGTACGTGGACTCGCTCCACCTCCAGGGGTTGCTCGGCGACGTCAACCGGCGGCCGCGCGGCGCCGTCGCCTTCAAGTTCGCGTCGCCCGCGAAGGTGACGACGGTCGTGGCGATCCAGTGGGACACCGGGCCGAGCGGGCGCGTCACGCCGGTGGCGATCGTCGAGCCGGTGGAGCTCGCCGGCGCCAACGTCCGGCGCGCGTCGCTGCACAACGCGGCCAACGTGCGGAGCCTCGGCATCGGGGTGGGCGACGAGGTGCTGGTCTCGCGCCGCAACGACGTGATTCCGTACGTCGAGGAGGTCGTCGAGAAGCGCGGCCCCGTCGCGGTCCCGCCGTCGGTCTGCCCGGTCTGCATCGCGCCGCTGGTCGTCGAGGGCGAGTACCTGCTCTGCCGGAACGCCGCGTGCCGCGCCCTCATCGAGGGGCGCATCCACAACTGGATCGACGCCATCGGCGCGCTCGAGTGGGGCGACAAGCTGATCGAGCAGGTGGTGGCCGCGGGCCTCGTGCGAGAGCCGCTCGACCTCTACAAGCTCACGGTCAAGGACATCGCAGAGCTCGATCGGCGCGGCGAGAAGAGCGCCACGAAGTGCCTCGACCAGCTGAAGAGCCGGCTGCCGCTCACGCTGCCGATCTTCCTCGCGGCGCTCGGCATCGAGGGGTTCGCGATCCAGACCGCGCGGCTGCTCGTGTCGGCCGGGTACACCACGATCGAGAAGCTCCTCGCGGCCGGCGAGGACGAGCTCGCCGGCATCCCGGGGCTCGGCGCCATCAAGGCCGCGAGCATCGTCCGCGGGCTGCGCGCCCGCAGCGACGAGATCGCGCGGCTGCTCGCCGGCGGCATCGTGCCGGTCGCCCCCGAGGCCGAGGGGCCGCTCGCCGGCCTCACGTTCTGCTTCACCGGCGCGGCCACGCGCTCCCGCGGGGAGCTCACCCACCTCGTCGAGTCGAACGGCGGCCGGGTGCTGAACAGCGTCACGAAGGAGCTCAACTACCTCGTCCTCGCCGACGTGGCGTCCGCGTCGAGCAAGGCGGTCAAGGCACGGAAGTACGGCACCAAGCTCATCACCGAGGACGACCTCGACAAGCTCATCGCCGAGCGCCGCGGCGGCTGACCGGGGCGAGCCGCCGGAGCTACCAGGTGATGACCTGGTCCTCCGTCACGCCGAGCACGTCCCGGAGCTCGAGGTGCCGCCCCTCCGGGAGGCGGATCGTGCCCGAGTAGAGCCCGATCGGCTGCATGAACTCCGAGGCGACCAGGCCGAGGTTCGTGTGGTTCGAGTGCGCCGCGCCAGGGACGAACCGGAGGTCCACGGCGCCGTCCACGGTCCGGACGTGCCACGGATCGAGCGGCCGCGCCGCGTCGAAGGTGAACCGGCCCTCGGCGAGCGGGATCAGGTCGCCGTCGAGCCAGATCGCGCACTCGGCGTCGCCGATGAACCCCTCGCCCACGTTGAGACCGACGCGCTCGCCGCTCTCGGCGCGGCCCAGCGCGAGGGCCCAGCGCCAGGTCGTGCGGCGCGGCAGGAGGCCGCTCGTGTAGTCGTAGCTGGCGAGCGCGCCGTCGAGCGAGATCCGGCGACCGAGCACCGACGCCTCGCCCTCGACGCCGAGGAGGAGCCGCTTCTCGGTCGCGATGAGGACGCCGCCCGGCGCCTCGGCGATCGCGGAGAGCGCCTGCGGGGCCGCGCGGGTGGAGAGCCGCGCCGTGAGCTCGAGCCCGCGGAACGCGGCGGTCACCGCGCCCCTCGCCTCCTCGCGCGGGCGCTCGATCCGCACCTGCGCGGGGGGCAGCCACGCGCGCGCGGAGCCGCCCGCGTCGCCCACGCTCGCCGAGAAGGGAGGGCAGAACGTCGAGCGATCGGCGAGCAGCCGCCGGCCCACCTTGTCGAACGCGACGCCGAACGTGATCGCGAGGTAGCCGAGGTGCACGACCGCCACGGCGATGAAGACCTCGTCGGACGCGATCGCGACGTACGTCCACCGCTTGTGCTTGAGCAGGCGATCGAGCCCGCGCACCGCGAGCGGGCTCAGGTCGACGCGAGGGAGCTCGCCCCGGTAGGACCCGACGCGCGCCGCTGCCGTGATCGGATCGAGGATCGCGTCGGGCGGCGTGACGAGCTCGCGCATCGCACGAGCGTAGCGACGGCGCGGTCGGCGCCCAAGGCGGGCGGCGCCTGAACATGGCATCCGCGAAATGCGGCGAGCGCTGTCCTGCGCAGCCATCCTGCTCACGCCGAGGCTCGGATCGGCTGCGCCGGAGCGCTGCGCGCCCGCGCCTCCCCCGCTAGACTCGCGTCATGATCGACGCCATCGCCACGCCACCGAGCCCCCAGAACGAGCCCGTCCTCGCGTACGCCCCCGGCAGCCCCGAGCGCGCGGCCCTCAAGGCGGAGCTCGATCGCCGGTCGCGGGAGACGATCGACATCCCGATGGTCATCGACGGCGAGGCGGTCCGGACCGGAGCGCTCGACGAGGTCCGCGCGCCGCACCGGCGCGATCTCCTCCTCGCCCGCGCGCACCAGGGCGGCGCCGAGCACGTCGCGCGCGCGATCGAGGCCGCCAAGCGAGCGCACCGCGCGTGGTCGCGGACGCCGTGGACAGAGCGCGCCGCCGTCTTCCTCAAGGCGGCCGAGCTGCTCGCGACCCGGTACCGCCCCGCGCTGAACGCGGCGACCATGCTCGGCCAGAGCAAGACGGCGTACCAGGCGGAGATCGACTCGGCCTGCGAGCTCATCGATTTCTTCCGCTACAACGTCCACTTCGCGCACCGGATCGCGGCGGAGCAGCCGGCGAGCGCGCCCGGCATCTGGAACCTCGCCGAGCCTCGCCCGCTCGAGGGCTTCGTCTTCGCGGCGACGCCGTTCAACTTCACCGCGATCGCGGGCAACCTGTGCGCGGCCCCGGCGCTGATGGGCAACACCGTGGTCTGGAAGCCGTCGGCGAACGCGCTCTACGCCGCGCATTTCGTGATGGAGCTCCTCATCGAGGCGGGCCTGCCGCGCGGCGTCGTCAACCTCGTCATGGGTCCGCCCGAGCTCGTGTCGAACGCGTGCATCGATCACCCGGACTTCGCCGGCATCCACTTCACGGGATCGACCGCGGTCTTCCAGTCGATCTGGCGCCGCATCGGGGAGAACATCGGGCGCTACCGCAGCTACCCGCGCATCGTGGGCGAGACCGGCGGCAAGGACTTCGTGTTCGCGCACGCGAGCGCCGACGTCGACGCGCTCGCCGTGGCGCTCGTCCGGGGGGCGTACGAGTACCAGGGGCAGAAGTGCTCGGCCGCGTCGCGCGCGTACATCCCCCGCTCGCTCTGGCCGGCCCTCAAGGACCGGCTCGCGGGCCACATCCAGGCCATCCGCGTGGGGGACGTCGCCGACTTCCGCAACTTCATGGGCGCGGTGATCGACGGGCGCGCTCACGCCCGGCTCACCGGGCGCATCGCCGAGGCGAAGGCGGACGCGGCGTGCTCGCTCGTGTGCGGCGGCGGCGCGCGCGCGCACGACGGGAGCGACGGCTGGTTCGTGGAGCCGACGCTGATCGAGACCACGGATCCGCGCCACCCGCTGATGACCGAGGAGCTGTTCGGCCCGGTGCTGACGGTCTGGGTCTACCCCGACGGCGAGGAGGACAAGGCGCTCGCGCTCTGCGACGAGACGTCGCCGTACGGCCTCACGGGCGCCGTGTTCGCGCGGGACCGCGCGTTCATCGAGGCGGCGAGCGACGCGCTCCGCTTCGCGGCGGGCAATTTCTACATCAACGACAAGCCGACGGGCGCCGTCGTCGGGCAACAGCCGTTCGGCGGCGGCCGCGCCTCCGGCACGAACGACAAGGCGGGCAGCCTGTTCAACCTGCTCCGGTGGGTCTCGCCGAGGGTCGTGAAGGAGACGTTCGCCCCGCCGCGCGCGGTCCCCTACCCGTTCATGGCCGCCGAATAAGGCGCGCGCCGGCGAGGCCGCGGGCCCCGCCGATCAATCCTCCGGCGAGTAGTCGCAGGCGCCGGCCGCGAGGTCGGCGCAGGACCTCCCCTCCTCCTCGTAGCACTCGGCCTGGCGCTCGATGGCCGTTCGATAGGACGCGCGAGCGGACTCGCTGCGGCAGAGATCGATGCAGATGTCTTCGCCGGGGCCGTCGGGCTGACACTCGGCGCTCTTGGCGCAGACGACCTCGCAGGGATCGCTGCCGCTGCTCGAGCAGCCAGGGGTGAGGGCGAAGAGCAACAGGGAAACGGTGAGCGCGGGACGGGGCATGGCGGAAGCTCCGACGGCCATCGGAGCACGCGGCGCCGCCGGCGGCGAGGGGCGAGCACCGAGCTCCACAGCTCGCTCCGTGCGCCTTGAAGATCCCCTTGTGGAGCAGCCACCATCCGCCGCGGATAGTCCAGATCTTGGACCGTCAAAACCGTGCGCTCCCATGGCGCGAACGATGAGCAGCCGTGTAGGTGTACTATTCCTACGCAGCCACACCACAACCTGCTGTGGCACGCAAACGTTCTTGGAGGTGCCATGAGGTCGATGTATTTATTGGGATTTTTCGTGCTTGGCACGATGGCGGCGACCGCCGCGGGCTGCGGTGGCGATGACGACGGCAGCGGCGGCAGCGGCGGCGAAGGGGGCGCCGGGAGCACCACGACGTCGACCGTGACGACCACGACCGGCATCGCCACCAGCACCTCCTCGGGCCCGGGCCCCGTGGACGACGGGAACGACAGCATCGAGGAAGCAGAGGAGCTCCCCGCCGGGAACAACGGGCTAGAGGGGACGCTCGAGCCGCTCGAAGAGGACGCGGACTACTACAGCTTCACCGGGACCAAGGGTCTGCCGGTCTACCTCGTCACCGACGCGAAGCCGGAGGACGGCGAGAGGGATCCGACCTACCCCGACACGGTCATCACGCTGCTCGACGCCGACGGGAACCAGCTCGCGCAGAACGACGATCCCGAGGGCGGCATCACGAACGACAGCGAGCTGCTCACGGTCCTGCCGGCGGACGGCGAGTATTTCGTCGTCGTCCAGGACTGCAACGCCGCCTTCCCGGAGGCCGCCTTCCCGAACGGCTGCTTCGACCCGTCCGAGGTCGTCAGCTTCGACTACACGCTGCGGTTCCTCCCGCTGGATCTGGGGGCCGATGAGGCCGACAGCCTCGTCGGGGAGACGGAGCCCAACAACGACGCCGAGCAGGCCGTGGAGATGCCGTACGAGCTGACCGCGGACGAGTCGGCCTACTACACCACGTTCGTGTTCGGCAGCTTCGCGGATGAGGCCGACGTCGACGTGTACTCGTTCACGCCACCGGCGACGCCCGAGTTCGAGAACGCCCTCCTCGCCCAGTTCAACTTCTCCGGGCCGAGCGGGCCCGAGGGCAACGGCTCGACGGTCGACGTCAGCGAGGTCGCCGTCTTCAACGCGACCGATCTCACGAGCGCCTACGCGAAGGTCGACCCGTCGAAGGGCGGCGATATCGCCGTTCCGGTGGAGGCCGGGCAAGAGTACTTCGTCTTCGTCAAGCGCCCCGCAGGAGAGGTGGGGAAGAACGACTTCTACATCCTGCTGCACAGCCGGGCGAGCTCCGATCCGCTCGAGGCCGCGGAGGAGACCAACGGCGACGTGGCGACGCCCGAAGGCGACCTGGCCAGCTTCCCCAACCAAGGCGGCGGCGTCAGCTTCGCCGTCGAAGGGAAGCTCGCTGGCACCGAGGAGACGCCGGACGTCGACGTCTACGAGCTCCCGCTCGACGACACGGGAGAGGGCTGGACGATCTCCGTCATCTGCGGAGCGCAGCGCCACGGCTCCGGGGTCCGCGAGCTCCGCGCCGAGGTGCTGAACGGCGACGGAACCGAGATCGGCGCCGACTACGCGGCCACGGAGACCGCAGCGGAAGACCTGTACGTCGAGTCGCAAGCGATCCCGGAGGCCCCCGAAGGCAACCGGCTGCTCGTCCGGGTGTCGGCCGGCACCCCGGCCGCCGACGTGACGAGCCGAGGCTACAACTGCCTCTTCGCCTACCTGCCGCCGGCAGCCGACTGACGGCATGAAGCACCGCGCGGCTCGAGCCCCCGTTCCCGCGGGGATCGAGCCGCCAGGGGCCCGGCCCCCCCGAAACCCCCGTGGTATAGCCGGACCGACATGAAGGTCGGTCACACGCCCGCGCGCTCCGGGCTCCTCTCCCTCGTCCTGCTGGTCGCCTGCAGCGCCGGCCCTCGGACCGGCGCGGTCGCGCCGCCGGACGGGCCTCGCGGCGCCGCCCCTCCGGCGACGACCTCGCGCCCGGCGACGCCGCCGCCGCCGGAGGCGCCGGCGCGCGCCGAGTTCGACCCCGTGCCGCAGGGGATCACCGCCGTCGGGGTGAAGCAGCTCTGCGACGATCACCTGCGCGCGGCCGAGGAGCACCTCGCCGCGATCAGGGCGCTCCGCGGCGCGCCGCCGGAGGAGCTCACCTACGCCGCGACCCTCGGGCGCTTCGACGATGCCGTGCTCGAGGTGAACAGCGCGGGCGACTTCCCGTACCTGATGGGGGTCGCGCACCCGGACGCGGCCGTGCGAGAGGCCGCGAGGCTCTGCGAGCCGAAGGTCGACAGGTTCACGACCGCGATGTGGCTGGACGCCGATCTCGCCGCCGTCCTCCAGGCGTTCGCCCAGACGGGCGAGGCGCGCGAGGCGCTGAAGGGCGAGCGTGCGCGGCTCCTCGCCGATGTCCTCCGCGACTTCCGACGCAACGGGCTGTCGCTGCCGCCCGACCGGCAGCAGCGCCTCCGCGACGTGAACGAGCAGATCACCCGCATCGGACAGGAGTTCATGGCGAACCTGTCGGCGTCGACCGGCGCGATCGAGATCGCGCCCGCCTCGCTCCAGGGGCTGCCCAAGGAGTACGTGGCGAAGCACCCGCCCAAGGCGAACGGCAAGGTCGAGATCAGCACCGACTACCCCGACTTCTTCCCGTTCGTCACCTACGCGAAGGACCGCAAGGCCGCGCTCGACCTCTACGTCCTGTTCACCAACCGCGGCGGCGAGAAGAACGTGAAGCTGCTCGAGCGCCTGCTCGCGCTCCGCTCCGAGAAGGCGAGGATGCTCGGCTACAAGACCTGGGCCGACTACGCCATCGAGCCGCGCATGGCCAAGACGAGCGGCGCCGTGCGCGCCTTCCTCGACCAGGTCAAGGCCGCGCTGAAGGAGCCGGCCAAGGCCGAGTTCGCCGAGCTGATGAAGGAGCACGTGCGGCTCGGCGGCAAGCCGACCGACAGGCTCCCGCCCTCCGAGCGCTACTTCCTCGAAGATCGGGTCCGCGCGTCCAAGTACCAGTTCGACTCGCAGGCGCTCTCGGCCTACCTCGAGATCGGCGCGGTCAAGCAGGGGCTCATGGACATCACGGCGCGGATGTACGGGCTCGAGTACAAGGAGGTCCCCGCGAACGCGTGGCACCCCGACGTGACCGCGTACGAGGTGCGCTCCGACGGCAAGACGATCGGGAAGTTCTACCTCGACCTCCACAGCCGGCCCGACAAGTACAAGCACGCGGCGATGTTCGCCGTGCGGACGGCGAAGCGGCTCGCCGACGGATCGTGGCAGACGCCCGTCGCGGCGCTGGAGTGCAACTTCCCGAAGCCGGGGGCGCAGCCGGCGCTCATGTCCCACGAGGACGTGGTGACGTTCTTCCACGAGTTCGGGCACGTGCTGCACCACCTCCTCACGCGCTCGGAGCTGGCCTTCTACTCGGGGACCTCGACCGTGCGCGACTTCGTCGAGGCGCCGAGCCAGATGTTCGAGGAGTGGGCGTGGTCCCGCGAGGTGCTCGATCTGTTCGCGAAGCACCACGCGACCGGCGAGAGGATCCCGGACGATCTCTTCCAGGCGATGACCCGCGCGCGGAGCTTCGGCCGAGCGCTCGCGACGCAGCGGCAGCTCACCCTGACGTCGATCGACCTGGAGCTCCACACCCGCGAGCCGGGCTTCGATACGACCCTGGTCGTGGAGCAGGCGCAGCGCGCGCACGAGTCCTTCGTCTTCGTGAAGGGGACGCACCTGCAGTCGAGCTTCGGGCACCTCATCACCTACGACGCGGGCTATTACGGCTACCAGTGGGCCCTGTCGCTCTCGCGCGACGTGCTCACCCGCTTCAAGCAGGAAGGCCTGCTCAACCCGGACGTCGCGCGCGCCTTCCGCGACGAGGTGCTCGCCAAGGGGGGCGGCGTCGAGGCAGGCGATCTCGTCGCCCGCTTCCTCGGAAGGCCGCCGAGCCACAACGCGTACCTCGCCTACCTCCAGGGGAAGGAGTGAACGCGCGCCGGCCGGGAGCGGACGCGGGGCTCAGGCAGACGTCTGACGCCTGGAGCTAAGGCTCGATGGCGACGCCGAGCTCCTCGCGCAGGGCGTGGTACGCGTCCGAGACGGTGAACGAGAGGAGATCGCCGATCTTCTCCTCCGCCGTCAGCACGCCCGGCGTGTCCCCGCGCGAGAGCGACGACGCCGCGACCGAGAGATCGCCGGTCAGCAGGTAGCCGACCCGCGCAGCGCACCGCTCCACCGAGCCCACCCAGTGGGCGAGATCCAGCGGCGCGCGGATCTCGTAGAGCTCGAACACCGCGGCCTCCAGCGCGTCCCGCTCGCGCTCCGTCAGCCGCTCGTCGAGCAGCGGCATCAGCGCGAGCACCGCGCCCTCGAGCTCGGCAGGGACGGGCTCCGACGGCCGCGCCACCTTGACCGCCGCGGCGAGGCAGACGCCGAGCTCCTCGAGCGAGGGGAAGTGCAGGAGCAAGCGGTGCGGGCCGACGTGGTAGGCGACGTGGCTGCCCACCAGGAACGCGAGCTCGGCGGCCGTCCGCCCGCGGAGCGCCTCGCCGCCGACCAGGACGCTCGGCTCCTCGACCGTCACCGCCGCGACCGCGATGGGCGCGTCCTTGCGGAGGTAGACCGCCGGCGTGGGGATCGCGAGGCACCGGCTCGCCCACGAGAACAGGCGCACCACGCCCGCCGCGTTCCGCTCCGCGTCGGCGCGCGCGGCCGGATCGACGTGCGGGATCATCCTCTCCCGCGCGCGCTGGGCGAGCCGCGCGCGGACCGCCGCGTCGGCGACCGACGCGAGGACCTCCTCGAGGGCGCGATCGCGATCGGCCGCGCGCAGGAGATCCCAGCTGCCCGGGCTGAGCCCGCGCGCGGGCTGCACGAGGCCCGCGGGCCGGTGCTCCTCGAAGATGAAGCGCTCCCGCGCCTCGGCAGCGCCGAGGTAGACGGCCACGCTCGCCGCGGCCCAGGCCTGGTCGACGCGCCTGAGCTTCTGGAAGGTGTCGAACAGGTCGTGAAACACCTGGACGTTGCCCGGATCGAGCACCGCCGCGGCCTGGAGGTGCGCGGCCGCGCGCTCGATCCGGCCGGCGCCCCGCGCGAGCGACGCGGCGCTGAGCCGCCCCGGGACGTCGTCCGGCCGCTCGACCACCGCGCCCTCGAACGCCTCCAGCGCGGAGCTCGGATCCTCGAGGTGATCGCGGAAGAGCATGCCGAGGCGGCGGCACAGCTCCCAGGTGACGTCGCTCCGGACGCGCGGGTCGGCGATGCGCTGCGCCCGGTCGAGCATGCGGCGGTACGCGAGCTCGAGCTCGCCCCACTCCTGCCGCGCCGAGAGGAGGATCGCGATCAGCGCGAGCGGATCGAGGAACGTGGGGTCGGCGTCCAGCGCGCGCTCGAGCAGCTCGATCCCGTCCTGCTCACGCGTGACCTCGGTCAAGGTCGCGCGGGCCTCGCCCTGCATCGCGGCGCGCGCGAGCTCCAGGAGCGCGACGGCCCGCTGCCGCGGGTCCGGGAGGAGCTCGGCGTGACAGCAGCGCGCGTCGAGCGACGCCGCGAGATCGCCCGTGGCCTCGTAGAGCCGGCCCAGGCTGCGCAGGACGGCGGCGTCGTCGGGGCGGAGCTCCCGCGCCCGCTCGAGGAGCTCCTGCGCTCGCGCCGGATCCCCGGCGACGATCTCCCAGCGCTCGGCGAAGCGGACGAGGAGCCCGAAGCGATCGGCGTCCCCCTCGACGCGCGTGAGCAGCCGCTCCTCCGCGGTGCGCAGCCTCGCGAAGTCCTGCTCGGCGAGGTGGAGCTCGACCAGCGCCTCGAGCGCGGGCCGGTGCTCGGGCGCGAGCGCCAGCGCCTTCTCGAAGCCCTCGATCGCCTCGCGGTGCCGCTGCTGGCGCCACCTCGCCTGGGCGATGCGCAGGTGCACCTCCGCGCGCGCGTCCCGCTGCGCGACCCCGACGAGGGCGAGCGCCTTCTTGTATGCCGTGAGCGCCCCGTCGAGGTCCGACGCGGCGGCGAGCGTGTCGCCGGCCGCGAGGTACTGCGCGACCGGGTCGTCCGGCGCGGACGCGGGGGTGGTGGCGACGCCCCCGTCGCCCGCGGCCTGGGGCCGCGCAGCCTCGGCCCTGGCCGGGCGCCGGCGGGGCGGGCCGCCGCGCGGGACGAGCACCGAGAACGCCCCCCGCCCGCTCGCCCGCGCGAAGCACGGGATGGCGCCGGCGAGGCCGGGGTTCCCCTCGACGCGGCGGAAGATCTCCTCGGCGGTGACGCCGCGATCCGGGTCGGCCTCGTCGAGGTGCTCGACGAAGGCGCGGGTGAACACCGAGGGCAGGTCGGCGTCGAGCGAGCCGATCGGGTGGGCCGCCACGAGGAGCTCGACGCCCGTCACGGGGGACGCCACCGCCTGCTCGGCGGCGGTGACGACGGCGCGCGAGGTCGCCCCCGGGCCGTGGTGGCACTCCAGGACGAAGAGCACCTCGCCGCGCGCGCGATCGCGGAACACCGCGGCCACGTCGCCCAGCGCGTCGCCCACGCCGGGGTTCTCGGGGTCGAGGCAGAGGAAGAGCTCCCCGTCCGGCGACAGCGCGACGGCGGTGGAGGCGTAGAACAAAAATAGGGTCGAGGCCTCGTCGCGCGCGGCGTCCTCCGCGTCGACCAGGGTCTGTCGCGTCGCCGTGAGCTCGTCGAACAGCGCGTCGAGCTGCTCCGCGAGGTCGCGCGCGGGGTCGACGTCGACCACCCGGAAGCCGGCGTCGTCCAGCGAGAGGCGGGCCCGGATGAGATCCCCGTCCAGCGAGCCGGGCGCCGGCCGCTGGTCGCGGTGCAAGCTGGGCGTGGCGACGATCGCCAAGCGCATCAGGGCGCCCCCTCCTCGTTGCGTACGCGCATGCAGGCGAGCAATCTACCCAGGGCCGCGCCCGAAGCGAAGAAGGTTGCCATCCGGCACGCAACTCCGACGCAGCGCGAGGTCCCCCGTACGAGACATCACTCCCGGAGGGAGCACGCATGAGCAAAGGCAGGGGTCGTTGGTGGACGGAAGCGGCCGGCAGCTCCGGAAGAGCTCGCGCCGCGTCATTCGCGCTCGCGGTCGCCCTCGCGTCGGGCTGCGAGAGCGTGTGCGACGAGGCCGAGGACCACATGGAGGAGTGCGGCTACGAGGGCAGCGGCATGTCCAGCGAGGCGTCGTGCGAGGGCGCCGTCCACTGCGCGTCGGCCTGCGCCGCGGAGGTCCCCTGCGGCGCGTTCGACGGGACGGACACGGCCGCGTTCGATCGGTACAGGCGCTGCCTCGACGCCTGCTGAGCCGCCGCGGGGCTCAGCAGACGGCGCGGACGAGCGCGGCGCCGTCCGGCGGCCGCTCGTCGTCCGGGCCGAGGCACCGCAGCGACAGCTCCTTCCAGGGGGCCAGCCCCTCGCCGCCGAGCGGCTCGAGGCGCACGAGGACGTCCTCGAGCACGCGGCCGTAGCCGTAGATGTCGTCGCGCGGGTCGCTCGGCCGCCCGGCGAGCCGCTCCGGCGAGACGTACCCGGGGCTGCCGCCGGCGGACGGCGCGCCGCGCGGCCTGGCCAGCCCGAAGTCGCTGAGCACGGGCTCGGCGAGGCTGCGCAGGAGCACGTTGGCCGGCTTGACGTCGGCGTGGACGTAACCGCGCTCGTGGATGCGGGCGAGCGCGCGCGCGAGCGGGCGCGCCCACCGCGCGATCGGCGCGAGCGACGCCGCGTCGCCGGCGCGGAGCACGTCCCGCACCGAGCCGCGCGCGATCCACTCCAGCGCGATCCACCCCTCGTCGGGGTCCGCGTCGAACACCCGCACCACGCCGGGCCCGGCGAGCGCCGCGGCGAGCCGCACCTCGCGGGTGAGGTGCGCCCGGTCGCCGCCGCGCCCGTGGTAGACCTTGAACCCGAGGCGCCGGCCGAGCACCTCGTCCTCGGCCTCGTAGACCGCGCCGGCGCCGCCGCGCGCGACCTCGCGGAGCAGGCGGAACGGGGTCCTGCCCGCGGCGGGCGCGACCACCGTCACGTCCTCCACGCGGGCGGCGGCGGGCCGCTCCGCGCCGAGCGCCGCCCGCCAGCGCTGGTGGCGCTCGCGCGCGCCGGGCGCGTCGATCTCCCGGACGAGCACCCGCTCGATGGCGCCGACCGCCCGCGGGAGCTGCCCCAGCGAGGCGTAGAGGTCGGCCGCGAGGACGAGCCCCTCGGTCGAGGACACCGGCTGCGCGCGCCCCGCGCCGCCGCGCTCGCGCGCCGCGGCGCCCTCGAGCACGGCGAGCGCGCCCAGCTCGTCGCCCCGGGCCGCGAGCAGATCGGCGCAGGCCACCCGGACCGGATCCGGCAGCGCCCGCTCCGCCATCGCGGCGACGAGGTGCGCCACGGCCTCGGCCTCCCGCAGCGTCCCCCGCGCGCGCCGCAGGATCGCGATCACCTCGTCCGTCGAGGGCCCGTCGCGCGCGCCGGAGCTCCGCAGGCGCGCGACCTCGTCGCCGCCGTCGTCGCGCGCCGCGCGCCCGCGCGCCCGCGCGTCCGCCGCCGGGCGCGCCGCCCGCGCCGGGTCCGCGCCGCGCGCGACGTCCGACGCGCCCGGCGCGTCCGGCGCGGCGCCCCCGCCGGGCGCCGGCGCGCCGCCGTCCGCCGCGGCGCCGCCGAGCCGCTCCTTGAGCCGCCGCCACAGGCTCACGCCGGCCCGCCCTCCCCGCCGCCGTCGCGGCGCGCCGGCGAGGCCTGGCCGGCGGCGAGCACGCGGAAGACCGGCGTCCCCCCGCGCGACGCGGCGATCGCGTCGCCCGCGCAGAGCTCGACGGACGGCGCGAGCTGGTAGTCGCCGAGGAACGGCGGCGGCGCCCCCGGCGGCGTCTTCAGCGCCACGAACGCCGAGGCGCCCGCCCGATCGAGGCGGATCCGCCACGGCCCCACGGGCAGCTCGCCGAGCGGCGCCGTGAAGCGCTCGCCCGCGACCTCCACCACGCAGCCCTGCCCGATCCCGGGCGCGATCGCGCACGGCACCTCCCCGCCGAGCAGGATCTGCACGCCGCGGCCGACGGGCAGCGGCGCCGTGAGCCGCGCGCCCGCCAGCGTCGTGCCGTTGCGCGTCCCGAGATCCTCGACCTCGATGCCGGACGGGCCGCGCCGGATCCGCGCGTGCGTCCTGCTGACGGCGCGGGACGCGACGACGATGGTCGCCTCGCCGCGGCCGATCGTGACCTCGTCGCCGAGCGCGCACCGCACGACGGCGCCGCCGAGCTCGATCGAGAGGACCGGCCCCGACAGGAGCCGCGCCCGGATCGCGCGCAGCGCGTCGGCCACCTGCTCGCCGCCGCGGCCTCCGCCCGCCCACGCCTCGCCGACGGCGATCGCCTCGCGGCGCTCGGCCATCCGGTCGAGATCCGCGATGCTCCGCAGCGCCGCGGCGAGCTCGCGCTGGTCCCGCTCGGCGGTCATCGAGGCGCGGAGCCGCTCCTCGAGCCGGTCGATCGCGCCGGCGGCGGCCAGGACGCGCGTCTCGGACTCGGTGTCGCCGACCAGGGCGTAGGCGTCCGCGGCGCGCTCGAGCTCGCCCGCCGCCTCGAGCTCGCGCGCGACCGCCAGCACCTCGCTCCGCATCGCGCTCGCGCCCCGCGCGCGCACGAGGTCGAACGCGAGCAGCGCCTTGCGCCCGAGCGCCGCGCGCTTCAGCTCCGGGCTCTCGGCGGTGCGGAACGCCGACGCGCAGAAGGCGATCCGCTTCTCGACGCTCCGCTCGGCGTCGGCGCGGAGGAGCAGGACCCGGGCCGCGTCGTCCGGCATGCCGGCGTCGAGGTACAGCTCGACCGCCCCCGCGAGATCGCCAGCGAGCTCCCTGGCCTCGGCCGCCCTGCGACGGCTGTCCCCCCGCTTGAGCCCGAACCACTCAAAGAGACTCACGCAGCGCCATCCTCACCCGCATCCGACATCCTACCCTTGAAGCGCGCCGGCCCCAACCGCCAGCGTTGACTCCCTCCCTCGCCGCCCGCAGGATTTGCGCCCTCGATGTCGACCAACCACCGCCTCGGCGAACTGCTCGTCCGCGAAAAGCTCATCAGCCTCCAGCAGCTCCGGCAAGCGCAGGAGGAGCAGCGCAAGACGGGGCAGAACCTCGGCTACGCCCTCGCCAAGCTCGGGTACATCTCCGACGGCGAGATCACGAGCTTCCTCTCGACGCAGTACCGCGTCCCGGCCGTCGCCCTCGACGAGTACGAGATCGACGCGGAGGTCTCGCGCCTCGTGTCGCGGGAGGTCTGCGAGAAGCACAAGATCATCCCGATCTCCCGGTCGGGGACGGCGCTCGTCGTCGCGATGGCCGACCCGACGAACCTGCACGCGATCGACGACATCAAGTTCCTCACGGGCTTCAACGTCGAGCCCGTCGTCGCGTCCGAGACGGGCATCACCGAGGCGATCGAGCGCGCGTACAACGTCGGGCCGTCCTACGACGAGGTGCTGAGCGAGTTCGGGGAGGAGGAGGTCGGCTTCCAGGTCGAGGCCGACGACGTGAACGTCCTCGAGCTGGAGAAGGCCGCCGAGGGCGCGCCCGTGGTCCGGCTCGTCAACGCGATCCTCCTGAACGCCATCAAGAAGGGCGCGAGCGACATCCACGTCGAGCCGTACGAGAAGAAGCTCCGCGTGCGCTACCGCATCGACGGCGTGCTGATGGAGGAGATGCAGCCGCCGATCAAGCTGAAGAACGCGATCGCGAGCCGCCTCAAGATCATGAGCTCGCTCGACATCGCCGAGCGGCGGCTCCCGCAGGACGGCCGCATCAAGCTGAAGATGGGCAGGGGCCGGGAGATGGACTTCCGCGTCTCCGTGCTCCCGACGATCTGGGGCGAGAAGATCGTCCTCCGCCTCCTCGACAAGTCGAACCTGCAGCTCGACATGGCGAAGCTCGGCTTCGACCCGAAGCCGCTCGCGGACTTCAAGTGGGCGATCGGCCAGCCGTGGGGCATGGTCCTCGTCACCGGCCCGACCGGCTCCGGCAAGACGACGACGCTCTACTCGGCGCTCTCGGAGCTCAACCAGATCGGCTCGAACATCAGCACCGCCGAGGATCCGGTCGAGTACAACCTGCACGGCATCAACCAGGTGCAGATGCACGACGAGATCGGGCTGAACTTCGCGATGGCGCTGCGCTCGTTCCTCCGGCAGGACCCGGACATCATCATGGTCGGCGAGATCCGCGACTTCGAGACCGCCGAGATCGCCGTCAAGGCGGCGCTCACCGGCCACCTCGTGCTCTCGACGCTGCACACGAACGACGCGCCGTCGACGATCTCGCGCCTCCTCAACATGGGCGTCGAGCCGTTCCTCATCACCGCCAGCGTGAACCTCGTGCTCGCCCAGCGCCTCGCGCGCAAGATCTGCCCCGACTGCCGCGTCCCGCTGCGCGTGGACCCGAAGGTGCTGCTCGACTTCGGCTTCACCGAGCAGCAGGTCGCGCGCGCGGACCTCGTCCGCGGCGCGGGCTGCAAGACGTGCAACGGCTCCGGCTACAAGGGCCGCGTCGCGCTCTACGAGGTCATGCGCTTCACCGACGCGCTGAAGGAGATGGTCCTCCAGGGCGCGTCCACGGCCGAGCTCAAGGCCGCGGCCATCAAGGGCGGGATGCTGACGCTCCGGATGAGCGGGATCGAGAAGGTGCTGGCGGGCGTCACGACGACCGAGGAGGTCGGCCGCGTGACGATGGGGGACTGAGCGCATGACCACGGAGCTCGTCGGACAGCAGGAGGGCCTCAGGTACACGCTCCAGCAGCTCCTCCGCGCGATGGTGGAGAAGGGCGCGAGCGACATGCACATCACGAGCGGCACGCCGCCGCTCCTGCGCATCGACGGCACGGTGGTGCCGCTCAAGCTCCCGCCGCTCATGCCGAGCGACACGAGGCAGCTCTGCTACTCGGTGCTGAGCGAGGAGCAGGTGGCGACGTTCGAGCAGCGGAACGAGCTCGATCTGTCGTTCGGCATGAAGGGGCTCGCCCGCTTCCGCGCGAACATCTACATGCAGCGCGGCGCCGTGGCGGCCGCCTTCCGGCAGATCCCCTTCCGGATCATGAACTTCGACGAGCTGGGCCTGCCGCCGGTCGCGCTCGACATCGCCGCCAAGCCGCGCGGCCTCGTGCTCGTGACGGGCCCGACCGGCTCGGGCAAGACGACCACGCTCGCGAGCATCATCGACAAGATCAACTCCGAGCAGCGCCTCCACATCCTCACGATCGAGGATCCGATCGAGTACCTGCACCCGCACAAGCTCTCGCTCGTGAACCAGCGCGAGATCGGCTCCGACACCGCGTCCTTCAAGGACGCCCTGCGCTACGCCCTGCGCCAGGATCCGGACGTCGTGCTCGTCGGCGAGATGCGCGACCTGGAGACCGTCGAGTCGGCGCTGACGATCGCCGAGACCGGCCACCTCGTGTTCGCCACGCTCCACACGAACTCGGCGATCTCGACGATCAACCGCATCATCGACGTCTTCCCGCCGCACCAGCAGTCGCAGGTGCGGCAGCAGCTGTCGTTCACGCTCGTCGCCGTGATGACCCAGCTGCTCCTGCCGCGCGCGAACGGCCCGGGGCGCGTCATGGCGATGGAGGTCATGATCCCGAACGCCGCGATCCGGAACCTCATCCGCGAGGACAAGCTCCACCAGATCTACTCGCAGATGCAGGTGGGCCAGGCCGGCAGCGGGATGCAGACGATGGCGCAGTCGCTCGTCTCGCTCTACCAGCGCCGGATGATCACCCTGGAGGAGATGTTCGCCGCCGCCGCCGACCCGGACGAGATCCGGGCGATGCTCGAGCCCCGCCCGGCCATGAGCTCGCGGAACAACCCCCCGAAGCAGCCCTGATCGCGGGCCCCTGCCCTTCGGTTCACCCTGCACGCTCGACGCGCCCCGCAGCTCACCGCGCGATCCGCCCCGCGCGCCGCGCCGCGCGCGGCCGACGCGCCGGCGCCCCCAAAATCGCGGCAAATTCAGGTCTGTGGAGAGGTACCTCCACACTTTTTTGACATCTACCCAACCGTTCAGTAGGTTCCGCCCGATGCAGGGGCTCACCGAGCGACAACAGCAGGTGCTTCACTATATCCGGCAGTCGATCAGCGAGCGCGGGTACCCGCCCACGCTGCGCGAGATCGGCGCGCATATGGGGATCCGCTCGACGAACGGGGTGAACGATCACCTCCGGGCGCTCGAGCGCAAGGGCTACCTCACCCGCGAGGACATGAAGTCGCGCGCCCTGCGGCCGCGCGATCTCGACGGCGGCGGCTCGAGCGGCGGCGCCGAGCTCCGCGGCGCGCTCGTCGGCGGCGGCAACGACGCCCCTGCGAACGACCAGGAGGACGACCTCGTCGAGATCGCGGTCGTCGGCCGGATCGCCGCGGGCCTGCCGATCCTCGCCGAGGAGCACGTGCTCGACACGGTCCGGATCGAGCGGACGCTCGTGCGCGGCGGGCGCGAGGTGTTCGGCCTGCGCGTCACCGGCGACTCGATGATCGAGGCCGGCATCTTCAGCGGCGACTACATCTTCGTCCGCCGGCAGCTCACCGCGCAGCGCGGCGACATCGTGGTCGCGCTGATCGGCGACGAGGCGACCGTGAAGTACTTCTTCCCCGAGAAGGACTACGTCCGCTTCCAGCCGGCCAACGCGGCGATGGCGCCCATCCTGGTCCGGGCGAGCGACTTCAAGCCCGCGATGCTGCTCGGCGTCGTCGTGGGCGTCTACCGGAAGCTCTAACCTCCTCCTCCTCCTAACCTCCTCCTCCCTTCCCCGAGCCGGTTGACGCGCGCCGAGCGCCCTTGATAGCGTCGCGACCACCGGGCAGACGGCCTAAGGGCCCCGCTCCAGAAAGAACGCGATCGTGACGACGCACGGGCGGCGATTCGGGATTTTGATTTCAGGCGCGGGCATGGTGCTCGCAGCGGCTCTCACGAGCGGCTGCGGCGGCGCCATCTACGCGTTCACCGCGAACTCGGCCTCGAGCAAGCTCGAGACCGCCGAGGCGCTCGGCGCAGCGAAGTACGCGCCGTACGAGTACTACACCGCGCGAGAGCACCTCTGGAAGGCGCGCGAGGAGGCCGCGGCCGCCGACTACGGCGACGCGATCGACTTCGCCGACGTCGCGGAGGAGTACGCGGAAAAGGCGATCACCCTGGCGAAGCAGGCGCACGAGGGCGCGGGTCGATGAGCAATCGGACGAGGCATCGCTCTTCCCGCCGCGCTCGCCGCGCCGGCACCGTCGGCGTCGCGCTGATCGCGGTGTCCGCGCTCTCGTGCGCGCAGGTGCCGGTCATGCGCGGCGACATCGAGGCGCTGACCACCATCGCGAACCAGGCGGAGCGCAACGGCGCGCTCCGCTGCGCGCCGCGCGAGCTGGCGATGGCGAAGTCGCACCTGTCGTTCGCGAAGGTCGAGCTCGATCAGGGCTTCTTCGCCCGCGCCAAGGAGCACCTCGACATCGCGAAGGCGAACACGCACGCCGCCTACGATCTCTCGCCGCCGCAGAAGTGCGCCGAGCGCGGGTTCATCGAGGACGCGCCGCCGCCGGCGCCCGGCGACTGCGACGGCGACGGGCTGCTCGATCCGCAGGACAAGAAGTGCCCCTGCGACGCCGAGACGTGGAACGGCTTCCAGGACGACGACGGCTGCCCGGACGATCCGGACACCGACGGCGACGGCCTCACGGACGGCAAGGACAGCTGCGTGCTCCTGCCCGAGGACAAGGACGGCTACCTCGACGAGGACGGCTGCCCCGAGCTCGACAACGATCTCGATACGGTCCCCGACCTGAACGACAAGGACAGCACCGGCAAGAACTGCGCGAACGACCCGGAGGATCCGGACGGCTACGAGGACGCCGATGGCTGCCCGGAGCCGGACAACGATCAGGACACCGTGGTCGATCTCGAGGACCAGTGCC
Source organism: Sorangium sp. So ce385 (assembly GCF_051474135.1). NCBI lineage: Bacteria > Pseudomonadati > Myxococcota > Polyangiales > Polyangiaceae > Sorangium > Sorangium sp. So ce385. Next base: position 7,477,909 of record NZ_CP150337.1, read on the forward strand.
CGAACGAGCCGGGCGTGGTCGGCGGCGACAAGCCGGGCTGCCCGAAGAAGCCGAGCCTGGTCATCGTCACCGAGAAGGAGATCAAGATCACGCAGCAGATCCACTTCGAGTTCGACAAGGACAAGATCCGGCCCGAGAGCTTCCCGATCCTCGACGCCGTGGTGGAGGTCCTCCAGCAGAACCCGAAGATCAAGATCGAGATCCAGGGGCATACCGACAACAAGGGCGCCGCGGCGTACAACAAGAAGCTGTCGGATCGGCGCGCGGCCTCGGTGAAGAAGTACCTCGTGGCCAAGGGGATCGACGAGGCGCGGCTGACGTCGAAGGGCTACGGGATGGAGCAGCCGATCGTGCCGAACACGTCCGATCAGAACCGCGCCCTGAACCGGCGCGTGCAGTTCGTCCGCACGGAGAGCGGCGCGCAGTAGCCCAGAGCTGCTGGAGCGCCGCCCGCCGTGTCGGGGGTACGCGCGATCTCGACCGCGCCGTCCGGGAGCCCCCGTGGCTCCGATCCTGAAAAGCAAGCGCCCCTCCCCAGCCTATCCTGGAGGTCCGAACCCGTGTTTTTCCGTCGTTCCCGCCGCGCTCGCCTCGCGTTCGCTCTGACTTCGCTGCTCGTCCTCGGCGCGCCGGCGGCGGCCAGCGCCGCCGGTGAGAAGGACGCAGAGGCGATGAAGCTGCACAACCAGGCGATGGACGATGACTATCTCTCTGTCGAGTTCGACAAGGCGGAGAAGAAGCTCCGAGACGCGCTGAAGAAGTGCGAGAGGAACGCCTGCACGAAGCCGGTGATCGGCAAGCTGCACATCGCGCTCGGCACCGTCTACGGCGGCGGCAACAAGCTGGAGCAGGCCAGGGCGGAGTTCGTGCTGGCGCTCCAGGCCGACCCGAAGGCGGCGCTCATCGACGCGCTGACGACGCCCGAGCTGGCCCAGGCGTTCAAGGAGGCGCAGAAGGAGGCGCAGTCCGCCGGGAAGCCGGCGGAGGATGCGCCGGGCGAGGGCGGCAAGCCCGCGAAGGCCGCCGCGGGGGACGTCCCGCACACGCCGGTGGCGGAGCAGGCGGTGAACACGCCGGTGCCCGTCTACATCGAGATCCCGGAGGAGATCGACGCGTCCAAGGCGACGCTGCGGTACAAGCCGTTCGGCTCGCCCAAGTGGAAGTCGGTCGAGATGACGCCCATGGAGAGCGGCTTCGGGGCGGAGATCCCCTGCGAGGATGTCACGACCACCGGTGATGTCCGGTACTTCGTGATCGTCCGGGACGAGGCGGGCGACCCGGTGGGCACGGCCGGCTCGATGCAGGCGCCGCACCGGGTGCCGATCAAGAACGAGATCGACACGGCGCCGTCGCTCCCCGGCCAGGAGCCGCCGCAGCGCTGCGCGGCGAAGGAGGACTGCCCGCCTGGCCTCCCTGGCTGCCCCGAGGCCGGAGGCGAGCGCGGGGACAAGGGCTGGGGCTCGGCCTGCGAGGAGACCGTGGAGTGCCAGTCCGGGCTCGTCTGCCTGAACGGGACCTGCGAGCAAGGCGCCGGCGACGGGGGCGGCGGGGCCGCGGGGCGCAAGGGCAAGCGCAACGTGTTCGGCCTCTGGGGGGAGCTCGACCTGCTCCTCGTGCGGGGCACGGATTACGTCTGCTCGGGCAGCGACGCCGCGTACGCCTGCTTCTATCCGGGCAGCAACGGCAAGCAGTTCTACGGCGAGCCGGCGGATCTCCCCGGAACGAACGGGGTCAAGGGTGGCCTGAGCCCTGCCGGGGGTCGCGTGATGTTGTCGTACGACCGGCAGCTCTTCGCGGACCTGCCGCTGCTCGTGGGCGCGCGGCTCGGGTTTGCATTCGGCGGCTCGCCGACCTCCGAGGAGCAGCCGACGCCGTGGGTGGGAGACGACAAGCAGAACCCGCATCTCCAGGCGCTCAGCTTCCTGCCGCTCCACGGGGAGCTCCGCGCCACGTATTTCTTCCTGGGAGATCGGATTGTCGAGAAGGGTGGATTCCGCCCTTACGGGTTCCTGTCGCCCATCGGCCTGGCCCAGGTGAACGCGTCGGTGCCCGTGGATGTGTGCGATCGCCGGAGGGATGACGGTTCGCTGGAGGATGGGAACGCCAGCAACAGGTGCCCGGCGGACACCCGTTTCGTCGAGGACCTCGACGCCTACCAGATCACCGGTCGGAACTTCTCGGCGGCCGGCGCCGGCGTGGTCTACGGCATCACCGAGAACCTCGGTGTCTCCGCCGAGCTGAAGGTCATGCTGATGTGGCCGACGCTCGGCCTCGTCTTGGCTCCCACGATCGGCCCGGTGTTCGCCCTCTAGGGCCTCTCCAGCCAGCTCGTCCGTGAGATGCGGGCGGCGGCTTTGCCGAGCCGCCCGGCCCCCAGCGAGGGAGCACGTCGCGCGGCAGGGCGCGGGGGCCCCGCCGAACTCGCCTGGGACATCATCCCTCCGGCGCAAGCGCCGGAGAGATGATGTCCCAGGCTCAGACATCGGCCCATCCCCCGCGCCCTGCCGCGCGACGTGCTCCCTCGCTGGGGGCCTACCGTTCCTCACCTTTTCCCGATCCATCAAGGGCGCTTCGCGCCGCACACCGGACGGGGACTCGTCGAGCCTGCCCTCTCCCGGAACCAGGAACGGACTCACGCCGCGCACCGCCATTCCCGCACACGCAGCGACATTCTCGGCACAGACACACTCCGCCGTGCCGATCCGACCCTCGCTCCCCTCCCCCATCGCCGCCGCAGCGCGGGGGGTGCCCGCACAGGAGACGGGCCCAGATCGGCGTTTTCGGCGCGCAGGCGCACTCACGTGCGCCGAGCACCGAAAACGCCGAGGTGGGCCCGTATCCGCAGCGGGCGCCCCCCGCGCTAGAGGTCGAAGCGTTCGGTGCCGAGCAGCTGGTAGAGCGCATAGAGCGCCCCGGCATCGTGATGCTCGAAGCGAACGCCCGCGCGGGCCGGCCGCCCCGCGGGCCCACGGCGGATCCAGGCGATCCGGCCGCGGAGGCTCAGCGGATCCCACAGGTTCGGGGTGGTGACCTCGAGCGTCACCGCGGTCTCGGGATCGAGCAGCTCCGACGCGAGCTGAGCCTCGGACAGCTCGATGCCGGCGCCGCCCAGACCCAAATCGCGGATGCGGACGCCGTGCTCCTCGATCGACTGCCGATCGCGCAGCGTCGCTCCAAGATCGACGCGTCGCCTCGCATGAGCGCGAAAGTGGTCCCGGACAGCCATCCCGGCGCATTCTCCAGTCAGCGCGAACATATCACGAGCGGCGCGCGCTCACGCTCGGTTCACCAACCCCTGCAGCGCAGGGGCACGGGCGCGAGCGCGCGCGCTCGAACAGCGTGCTCGCCCGGTAGCCCATGGCCGCGTTCGGTAAAGCGGACCGCCACGTGTTAGCCTTTGGGCCTCGCGGCGAACCTTGGGTTAACATGCGGACCACATCCGCAGGAGCGAGTCGCGAAGTAGACCGGAGTTCTACCCTGATGGCCCAGGACACACGCAAAGATCCGCGAGCGAGGGTGCTGCAGATGACCGTGCGCTACAAGAGCGCCACGGTCGACGAGTTCATCGAGCACCACTCGCATGACGTGAGCCGTGGCGGCATCTTCATCAAGACGCCGTCGCCCTTCCCCGCTGGCACGCTGCTCAAGTTCGAGATCCGGCTGCAGGACGAGCAGGCCGTCATCGCCGGCGTCGGCCGCGTCGTATGGAAGCGGGAGCCCGCGCAGGCGAGCGACGCGCACCCGTCCGGCATGGGCGTGAAGTTCATCAAGATCGATGAGAAGTCCAAGGCCGTGATCACCCGGCTCGTCGACGCGCAGCAGGGCGCCGGGTCGGCGTTCGAGGCCGGCATCACCGACCGCACCGACCTGGGCGACGAGGTGACGGAGCCCGCGGCCGCAGCGGCGGCCGCGCCGCAGGCCGAGCCCGCGGCCGCGAAGGGCGCGCAGGCCGCGCAGGTGAAGCGGGCGTCGACGATGCTGGGGCTCGGCGCGATCGGGGCGACCTCGAAGGGCGACGCCGGCAAGGGGGACGCGAAGAAGGCCGAGCCCGCGGAGGCCGGCAGCTTCTTCCCCAAGACGAACCCCGAGAAGGAGATGCCGCCGCCCGACGAGCGGACGATGATGAAGCAGGCGGCCGAGCTGCTGAAGCAGGCGCTCGCCGAGGCCGGCGGCTCGCTGGACGAGATCGGCGCGTCCAAGGAGCCGCTCATCCCGACCCCGCCGAAGAGGGCCGAGCCCGAGCCCGCGCCCGCGCCCGCGCCGAGGGAGGAGCGGGCGAAGCCGCTGGCCGAGCCGGCGGCGGCCCCGGTCGCGGCGGTCGCGCAGCTGGCGAACGAGCGCGAGGCGCGGGACGAGATCCCCGCGGCCGAGGCGAGGCCCGCCAAGGTCGCCGCAGCGAAGAGGCCGGCGGAGGCGGCGGACAGGACGCCGTCCGAGGAGCTCGCCACGCCCGCGCGCCGGGAAGAGAAGGCGGCCGACGACGCGGCCAGGGCGAAGCCTGCGGCAGCCAAGCCGAAGGAGGACAAGGCGGTCGCCGCCAAGGCCGCGACCACCGGCAAGGTCCCGCTCGCGCAGGAAGAGGAGAGCAGCGGCACCGGTCGGCTGCTCACGATCCTGCTGGTCGCGGCTGCGCTCTGCGGCGCGCTCTGGCTCGTGTTCGGGCAGAGCGATCCGAAGCCGGAGCCGGCCGCGCCCGCGCCCACGCCGGCCGCGCCCGCGCCGGAGCAGCCCACGGCCAAGCCCGCAGCTCCGGAGGAGAAGCCCCAGCCGACGGAGGTCGTGCCCGCGGCGACGGACACGGCCGCGCCCCCGGCGGCGACCACCGCGCCCCCGATCGCCCCTGGCTCGTCGGCGGCGCCGGAGGCCTCGGCCGCGCCTGCGGCGACCACCGCTCCGACCGTCGAGGCCCCCGCCAAGGCGACCGCGGAGCCGCCCGCCCCCACGACGACGGCCGAGCCGGCAGCGCCCAAGGCGACCGCGGAGCCCCCGGCCCCCACGACGACGGCCACGGCGGCGCCGCCCAAGCCGGCGCCCAGGCCGAGGCCGAAGGCGCCGAAGAACGACGATCCCTACGGTTGAGGGCGAGGCCGTGGGCCATCCGCGGGAGAGGCAGCTGCAATGAGCGGCTCGGGTAGTCAGGTCGGTGAACCGGGGATGGGTCGCCCGAAGGCGGCCGCCCCCCTGGCCGCGCTGGGCTTGCTGGCGGCCACCGGGCTCGTCTGTGCCGCGGTCGCGCTCCGCAACCCGACGGCCGTGGCGGTGCTCGAGCAGGACCCCAGCGGCTCGGCGCCGCGGCCTGCGCCGACCGCCGCCCCGAGCGGCAGCAGCGGTCGCGCCAGCGCGCCGTCGCCCGAGCCGGCGTCCGCGCTCGACCCCGCGGAGCCCGACGCTCCGGCGAAGGCCGAGCCTGCCCGCGCGCAGGCCTCGGAGCTCGAGAAGGCCCAGGCCGAGGGGCTCGCGGCGCTCGGCGCGCTCGCGCAGCGGTACCCGGAGGATCCCCCGGTCCTCCGGGCGCTCGCGCTCGCGCAGGGGCGCGACAAGGCGTACGCGCCCGCGCTGGCCACGACGAAGCGGCTGTTCGAGATCGACCCCGAGGAGACCGGCAACGACGAGGTCAAGCAGCTCCTCCTGAGGATCGCGAACGGCCCCCCGGACGTCGCCCTCACGGCGCTCGATCTGATGGCCAAGCAGATGGGGAGCCGCGGTCCCGACCTGCTCTACGAGGTGGTGACCGCGCCGAGGTTCGGCGACTGGATCCGGGACAACGCGAGCAAGCAGCTGCTCGAGCCGAGCGTGCGGCAGATGGCGTCGCCCGCGCTGCTCATCGCCGACGATCTGCGCCGGCTCACCGGGTGCCCCACCAAGGCGCTGATCGCCAGGGCGCGCGAGGAGGGCGATGTCCGCGCGCTGCATTACATCAAGTCGTGGCTCACCCCGCAGCGCTGCGGGGTCCTGCGGATGCGCAATTGCCTCAAGTGCGGCGCCGTCGCCAAGGATCTGCGCGCGACGGCCAGCGTCATCGAGAAGCGCAAGAAGGCGGCGGCCACACCGCCCGCGGGGAGCGCCGCGCCCTGATCCGCCCGTCGAGGTCGGGTGAGCCCGGCCTCGACGCTGCCGCCGCGGCGCGGTCTGCGGGCGCCCTCGTCGTCGAAGCCCGCAGCAGGGTCGTCGCCGTCATCGCGCGCGCTCGGCCGCGCTGCCACGCCCCACGAACAGGAGCCCATCGCACCGCGCTCGGTGCGAGCACCTCGGGGTGCCCGTGACGCGGACCGCACTGCGACCGGCACGAGCACCTCGGAGGCCTATGGCGGCGCGGACCGCACCGCGATCGGCGCGAGCACCTCTCGCCTAGCTGCTCCGTCGCCTGCCGCTGGCGGCATCGTCGCGCAGGCGACTCGATGCGTTGGACCAGCTCGCGACGGGAACGAATCGGGGTGGGCGCAACAGGATTTGAACCTGTGACTTCGTCCGTGTGAAGGACGCACTCTACCGCTGAGTTATGCGCCCGATGCCAGCCGGTCGTCACCCGGCCGTTTCGGAAAGACGTGGCGCTTTTAACTCAGAGATCGGCGTTCGACAAGAAGAACTCGCTGCCCATGTCGAACTTCTTCGCGGCGCTCGGGAAACCAAGGGCCAGCGGCCCCGTTCGGCGCGCCTCCCGGCGCTGGCCGAGGCTCGGTCGCGCGTCGTCGCGCGCTCTCGCGCGCCTCCCGCGCTCTCGCGCGCCTCCCGCGCTCTCGCGCGCCTCCCGCGCTCTCGCGCGCTTCCGCGCGGACGTGGACCAGACAGGCAGCCGCTTCCGCGCCTCCCGCCGTCGCGCCGTGCAGCGAGCAGGGCCGCTGCCCCGAGGCTGCGAGCCACGCCTCGACCCGCGGTGGGCCGCGCCCCGTCAGTCGAGCGTCGCGACCGCGCGCCGGAGCGCGGCGAGGCCCGCGTCGATGTGGTCCTCGTCGCAGGCGTAGGAGAACCGCAGATAGCCGGGCGCGCCGAAGGGGGTGCCGGCGACCGCGGCCACGTGCGCCTGCTCCAGCATCCACGTCGCCACGTCCTCGTCGCTCGCGAGCGTCTTCCCCTGGAAAGAGCGCCCGCACAGCCCTCGCACGTCGGCGAACGCGTAGAAGGCGCCCTCGGGCATCCGGCAGCGCACCCCGGGCACGGCGTTGAGGCCCTCGACCATGAGCGAGCGCCGCCGGGCGAAGGCCGCGCGCATCGCGAACACCGCGTCGCGCGGGCCGTTCAGGGCCGCGACGGCGGCGGCCTGGGACACGGCGGCGGCGTTCGTGGTGCTCTGGCCCTGGACCACGTCGAGCGCCTTCGCGACCTCGATCGGCGCGATGCTCCAGCCGATGCGCCAGCCGGTCATCGCGAACGTCTTGCTGACCCCGTCGACGACGATCACGCGCGGGGCGAGGTCCTCCGCGAGCGCGGGGAGCGATACGTGCCGGAAGCCGTCGTAGGTGAGGTCGGCGTAGATCTCGTCGACGATGATCCAGCAGTCGTGGCGCCGCAGGACCGAGGCGAGCGGGAGCAGGTGCTCCTCCGCGTACGCCGAGCCGGTCGGGTTCGAGGGCGTGCACAGGACGAGCGCCTTCACCCGCGGCGTCAGCGCGGCCTGGAGCGCGTCCGCCGTGAGGCGGAAGCCCGTCGCCTCGGTGGTCTCGACGACGACCGGCGCGGCGCCGAACAGGCGTACCTGTTCGGGATAGCTCACCCAATAAGGCGACGGGATGACGACCTCGTCCCCCGGCTCGAAGAGCGCGGCGGCGAGGTTGAACAGCGCGTGCTTCGCGCCAGCGCTCACGGTGACCTGGCTCGGCAGAGGCCGCCACCCGCGGTGCTGCTCGGTCGCGGCGCAGATCGCCGACTTCAGCTCGGGCGTGCCGGAAACGGCCGTGTAGTGCGTGGCGCCGGCGTCGAGCGCCGCCTTCGCCGCGGTGCGGATGTGCTCGGGCGTGTCGAAGTCCGGCTCGCCCACGCCGAAGGCGTAGACCGTGTGCCCCTCGGCGCGGAGGCGCGCGGCCCGCGCCGCCATGGCGAGCGTTGCACTGGGCGCGACGGCCGACAGACGGTCAGCGAGCTTCCTGGGCATCGGGACAAAGAGGAATAAAGGGCGGCCCGGGACGACGCAAGGCGCTAGCCCTCGCGGCGGTTGCGCCGGCGGCCCGGATGTGCCTCGCGCCGCGCCGCCTGCGCCCCGCGCCTCGAGCGCCGCGCGCGCACGCGCGGCGGCCGATTGCAGGCCAGGCGGAGCCGAGCGAGCCGCCGCGAGGCAGCGCTGTAAGCCCGACAACGCGCGGTCGGAGGCCTGGCGCTGGCGCTACGGTGAAGGGGCCGGCGTGGCGCCGCCGACCTGGACTGCGGGCTTCTGCTCGTCCTGCTTGATCGAGTAGCGCACGAGCGCGCGGAGCACGTCGTTGCGCTGCACGTTGCCGAGGAGGCTCTTCATGTCCTCGTAGATCGACGGATCGACCAGGAGGGCCCCGAGCGTCCCCTTGCCCGCCCTCATGTCGTGCACGATCGCCCGCAGGTCGCCGGTCATCGCCGTCACGTTGGCGAGCGCCTCGGCGCCGTCGCCCTTGCCGCCGTACAGCGCGTCGTGCGCGAGGCTGTCGCTCTCGCGGATGCCCTTCAGCGTCATGGCGACCTCGTCCGCCGCGTTCCCGAACTGCTGGATCTGCTTCTGCGGGCCGTCGCCGTAGATGACGTCGTGCGCGAACCCCGGCCCCTCCTTGACGCGCGAGACGACCCCCCTCACCTCGCGCAGCGTGCCCGCGAGCTCCGTGCTCACGCGGTCGAGGCTCGCCAGGGTGCGCGAGATGCGCTCGGCCTCCTCGGGGTCGGTCAGGAAGCGGTGCGGGTAACCCTCGCCCTCGGTCACCTGCTTCATCAGCGTGTTCGCCGAGGCGACCGTCTCGCGGAGATCCTTGTGCAGCTTCTCGTCGGCGATGTTCTCCGAGACCTTCTGGATGTTGTCGAGCGTGGCCTCGGCCTTCTCGGCCATCCCGGCCACCTTCCCCATCACGTCGGTCGGGACCTCGCCAGGGATGTGCCCGCCCGGCGGCACCGCGTCGGGGTTCTGCCCCTTCGTGAGCTCCAGCATCTTGTCGCCGAGCAGCCCCTTGTTCGCGATCTGGGCCACGCTGTCGGTCTTGATCCGGCCCGCCTCGCTCTCGACGACCTCGAGCTTGACGTAGATCTTCGTGTCCTTCGGGTCGGGCCCGTAGCCGACCTCTGCGACGTGGCCGATGTCGATGCCGCCCATGCGGATGGGCGCGCCCGGCTTCAACCCCTGCACGTCGCTGAAGCTCGTCGAGAACTCGACCGAGGAGTCGAAGAGCCGCCGCTCGTCGCCTATCAGGAAAATGACTACGGCGGAAAGAATGAGGCCCGCCAGCACAAAGAGTCCGACCTTCAGATCGCGCGCTCTGCCCATGCAGAAGGGCATCTTGCGCGATCTCGCGGGGATCGTCACGCCCCGAGAAGCGTTTGGACGTCCTCGTTCACCGGCGCGGTCCCGGTAATGAAATTGGCGACATGCGGATCTTTGGACGCCCGGAACTCGTCCGGCGTGCCGGTCGCGATGACCTCGCCGCGGTAGATCATCGCCATCCGATCCGAGATCGAGAACGCGCTCTTCATGTCGTGCGTCACGACGATGCTGGTCACGTTGAGGGCCTGCTTCAGGCCCTTGATGAGGTGGTTGATGCGCTCGGTGTTGATCGGATCGAGCCCGGTCGTCGGCTCGTCGTAGAGCAGCACCTCGGGCTGCACCGCGATGGCGCGCGCGAGGCCGACGCGCTTCTTCATGCCGCCGGACAGGTCCCCCGGGCGCATCTGCTCGATGCCGGGCAGGCCGACGAGCGACAGCGCCCAGTTCACCCGCTCGGCGATCTGCGCCTCGGTCATCTCCTTGCGGTAGTGCTCGTGCAGGCCGTAGGCGACGTTCTCGCCGACCGAGATCGAGTCGAACAGGGCGCCCCCCTGGAACAGCATCGCGATGCGCTGGCGCACCCGGGCGATGCGCGCCTCGCTCACCTTCGTGATCTCTTCACCGTGAAACTGGATAGTTCCATCGTCGGCGTCGAGCAGGCGGATGAGCAGCTTGAGCATGACGCTCTTGCCGACGCCCGACCCGCCCATGACGGTGAGCGTCTCGCCCGGGTACACTTCGAGGTTCAGGTCGCGGTAGATGACCTTCGGGCCGAAGGCCTTGCGCACATGCGAGAACCGGATCAGCGGCTCAGCCACGCGCCCACGCTAGCACGCCGCCGAGGCCCGCCGCGAACGCTCAGTCGGCCGCGGCGACGTGCTCGATCCGGATCTCGACGGCGTCCCCGCCGCGCCAGGCGTCGCGCCGGAGGCGGCCCACCACGTCGACCCGCCCGCCGGCGAACCGCGCCGCGAGCTCGCCCAGCTCGAACCCGAAGCACGAGATCTCGCGGCGGGCGACGGTGAGCTCCAGCTTGAGGTGGCCCTTCAGGTTCCTCGCCGAGCGCACGGCCGCGCCCGCCAGGAGGACGTGCGCCGGGCGGTTCCCCTCCCCGCACGGCTCGAGCCGCTCGAGATCGCGCGCCACGGCCGCCGGATCGTCGCGATCGTCGAGCCGGGCGTGGGCGGCCGCGAGCGCCGCGGCGGCCGGGAGCTCCTGGTCGCGGAAGGCGTCGCACCACGCCGCCCGGAGCGCCTCGACGCGATCGGCGCGCACCTCGACGCCGGCCGCCGCCTGGTGGCCGCCGAAGCCGATGAGCTCGGCGCGGCAGCGGGTGAGCGCGTCGTGGAGCCGCGCGCCCGCCGGGCCGCGCACCGAGCCGCGCCCCTTCGCGCCCTCGAGGGCGATGACGATCGTGGGCTTGCCGAAGCGGGAGGTGAGCCGGCCCGCGACGATGCCGACCACGCCGGGGTGGAAGCCCTGCCGCGCGATGACGATCGCGGGATCCCGATCGAAGCCGGCGCGCTCGATCTCGGCGAGCGCCGACGCCAGCATCTCGTCCTGGATGGCGCGCCGCTTCATCTGCGCCTGCTCCACGGTGGCGGCGAGCGCGGACGCGGTCACGCCGTCGTGCGCGAGCAGGAGCTCCAGCGAGACGTCGGGGTCGCCGAGCCGGCCGGGCGCGTTGAGGCGGGGCGCGATCCGGAAGGCGACGTCCTCCGCCGAGGCGCCGCGCCCGAGATCGAGGTTGGCGAGCGCCGCGAGCGCCCGCAGGCCGGGCCGGGGCCCGGTCTGGAGCACGGTGAGGCCGGCCCGCACGAGCGCGCGGTTGTCGCCGGTCAGCGGCGCGACGTCGGCGACGGTGCCGATGGCCACGAGGTCGAGGTAGGGGCGGAGGTCGAGCGACGAGCCGAGCTTCTTGCGCACCGCGGCCAGCAGCGAGAGCGCGAGCCCGCAGGACGCGAGCCCCTTGTACGGGAAGCCGCAGTCGGCGCGGTGCGGGTTCAGGAACGCGATCGCCGGGAGCGGCTCGGCCGGCACGAGGTGGTGGTCGATGACGACGCAGTCGATGCCGGCGGCGCGCGCGGCGGCCAGCCGCTCGTGATCGCTGGAGCCGCAGTCGCACGTGATGAGCAGCGTGGGGCAGGCGCGCATCACGCGCTCGAGCGCGGGGGCCGAGAGGCCGTAGCTGCCCTCGGCGCGCGTCGCGAGCAGCGGCACGACCTGGCCCGAGAGGGCGCGCAGCGCGCCCGTCATGATGGCGGTCGCGGTGATCCCGTCGCAGTCGTAGTCGCCGAAGACGGCGATCCGCTCGCCGGCGCGCACGGCGCGCGCGATCCGCTCGGCGCTCGCCTCGCGATCGGCCATGGCGTCGGGCGACGTGAGGTGCGAGAGCCGCGGGTCGAGGAAGCGCCGCGTCGCCTCGTCCGGAGCTCGGCCGGCCCGGTGCAGGATGTCCGCCACCGTGATCGACAGGCCGAGCTCGCGCGCCATCGCGAGCGCCTCGGGCGACGCCTCGCCCGGGTCGGCGATGCGCTCGACGAACGGCGCGCTGCGGGCCGCGAGCGAGGCGGGGGTCGGCGCCTCGCGCTCGGCGAGCTCCTTCCAGGCCTCCGTGACGGTGCTCGTCATCGCGAGAGCCGGTACACCGGCGCGGCAAAGGCGTCCATGGTCTGGGTCGGGGCGGCGCGAGCGGCCGCGGCCACGGGCGAGGCGCTCAGACGACCGCGTCGGCGCGCTTCTGCGTGCGGACGCGGCTGACCTTCCTGCGCTTGCCGGAGGCCGAGCCGAAGAACCGGCGGTCGATCCACTCGGTGAGCGGCGCCGCGACGTAGATGGAGGAGTACGTGCCGACGACGATGCCGACGACCAGCGTGAACGCGAAGTCCCGGATGACGCCCGTGCCGTAGAAGAGGAACATGACGAGCGACAGGAACGTCGTCGCCGACACGAGGATGGTGCGGCCGAGCATCTCGGAGAGCGAGAAGTTGATGACGGCGGCGAAGCTCATGTCGCGGTGCTTGCCCAGGTTCTCGCGGATCCGGTCGTAGACGACGACCGTGTCCGTGATCGAGTAGCCGACGATCGTGAGCAGCGCGGCGACGGTGGAGAGGGTGATCTCGCGCTGCGTGATCACCATGGCGCCGAGGGCGATGCCGACGTCGTGAACGAGCGCGAGGATGCCGCCGGGCGCGAACCGGATGTCGAACCGGAACGCGATGTACGCCATGATGAAGAAGATCGTGATGAGGACGCTCTTGATGGCCGCGTCGCGCAGCTGGGCGCCGGCCTTCGGCCCGATCCACTCCACACGGAGCGCCTGGTCGGGCACCTTGTCCGCGCCGAGGTGCTCCCGGAGGCCGTCCATCAGCTGGTCGCCCTTCGACTTCAGGTAGAGCTCGACCTTGTGGTCGCGCTCGCTCACGATGTGCGGGTTGTTCGCGCCGGGCCTGATCTCGACGCCCTCGATGCCCTCGAGCTGCTTCTTGATCCCCTCCAGGTCAGGGGCGACCTCGTAGCGGGTGGAGATCTTGTCGCCGCCAGGGCTGAACTTGACCTCGGTGGCGCGCACCGCCTCTGGGCAGCGGTCCTCGGGGACCGAGCCGCCCTCGGGCGCCAGGCACATGTGCTCGCGCACCGCCGCCTTCTGCTGCTCGGAGAGCGTCGAGACCTCGTGGACCCGGATGAGGTAACGGTTCGGGTTGGCCTGATCCGCGACGGAGACGACGTCGGGGGAGTCGAAGCCCGACTTCGTGACGGCCTCGCGCACCTCGGCGCTCGAGACCGGCGCCTTGAAGGCGACCTCGACCTCGGTGCCCCCTTTGAAATCGGTCCCGAGCGTCGGCCCCGGCACGATGAACGAGATGATCGACAGGATGAGCAAGATCCCGCTGAGCCCGATGAAGAGCCAGCGCTTGCTCATGAAGTCGAACTGACGGCCAGGCTTGATGAGTTCCATCGTCGTGTCTCAACCATCGGAGAACCGCTCGCGCGTTCTCCCTCAAAGGCCGGAGATCCGCTCCAGCGGCCCCGTTCTCAGCCGAGCGAGAGCTTCTTGATCTTCCGTCCGCGGACGGCCCAGTCGAACATCAGGCGGGTGCACACGACCCCGGTGAACAGGCTGATCGCGATGCCGACGATCAGCGTGATCGCGAAGCCCTTGATGGGGCCGGTGCCGTACTGCGCGAGGATGAGCCCCGAGATCAGCGTGGTCACGTGGCCGTCGAGGATGGCGCTGAACGCCTTATCGTAGCCGACGTCGACCGCGGCGCGCGGGCTCTTGCCAGCCCTGAGCTCCTCCCGGATGCGCTCGTTGATCAGCACGTTGGCGTCGACCGCGATGCCCATCGTGAGCACGAGGCCGGCGATGCCGGGCAGCGTCATCGACGCGCCGAACATCGCGAGGACGGCGATCTGCAGGATGAGGTTGAAGATGACGGCGATGTCCGCGATGAGCCCGGCGCGGCTGTAGATCACCACCATGAACACGACCACGAGCACCCCGCTCGCGATCGCGCCCTTCATGCTCTGCTGGATCGCGTCCTTGCCCAGCGACGGGCCGATGCGCTGCTCGTTCGACGGGGAGATCGGGGCCGGCAGCGCGCCCGACCGGAGCACCAGCTCGAGCTTGCGCGCGTCCTGGAGCTGCTGGTCGGGGTTCTGCGAGCCCATCGTGATCTGCGCGCGGCCGCCGCCGATCTTCGTCTGGATGACCGGCGCGCTCTCGACCTTCTCGTCGAGGATGATGGCGAACCGCCGCTTGACGTTCCTGCCCGTGATGTCCTCGAACCGGTCGGCGCCGGTCGGGGTGAACTCCATCGACACGTACCAGCCGCCGAGGCCGCCCTCGCTCTGATCCGGGAGCGCCTGCGCGTCGCGCACCATGTCGCCCGTGATCTCGGCCTTGCTGAAGAGGAAGTACGTCCGCCAGCCGATCTCCTCGATGACGTCCTTCTCCTCGTTGTACTCGTACAGCTTGCCGTAGCCGACCTCGTTGTCCGGCGGGACCTGGAGCGTCCCGACCCACTCGCGCAGCCGCTTCAGCGTATCGCGCATCTCCTCGTGCTCGGCGCGCACCATCCGGGCGAAGTGGACCGGCTTGGTCTTCCCGGGGCCGACCGGCGCGTTCTCGATCGAGAACGTCAGCCCCTTCGGGAGATCCTCCTCCTTGGCGCTCTTCGCGATCGGCTCGAAGAAGTCCTGGTCGTCGTCGACCATCTTGAACTCGAGCCGCGCCGTCTGGCTGATGATCTCGCGGATCGTGTTGAAGGAGCTCTCGTCGTCGCCGGGGACCTCGATGATGACGTCCTCGTCGCGCGTCGAGACGGTCGCCTCCTTGAGGCCGAGGCCGTCGACGCGGCGGAGCACCGTCTCCTTGGCCTGCGACACCGCGCGCTCGCGGATGCTGCTCGAGACCTCGTCGCGGATCCGGAACCTCACGACCTTGCGGTCCGCCGAGCGCTGGAGCTGCAGCTCCCCGAGGAACTTCGCGAGGAACGCGTCGTTGATCTTCTCGGAGTCCGCCGGGTCGTCGAAGGTGATGGCGATCGTGTCGGTGTGCTCGCGCGACTTCTCGATGCGGAGCTTCGTCTGGAGCTTCTGCATCTCCTCGATCGTCGGCGGCTTGTCGCCCTCGTGGAACCCGAACGCCGTCGCGAGCGCCGCGCGCAGGTCGTCGTAGTACCGGTCGCGCTTGTCGCTGATCGCCTCGTCGACGTCGACCGTGTAGACGAGCCGGAGGCCGCCCTTCAGGTCGAGCCCGCGCACCAGCCGGAACGGGACGTTCGAGGTCAGGAAGCGGCTGAACCCGAGCTCCCCTCGCCTCGCCTGGGTCTCCTGCTCCGACACCTCCTCCGACGAGAGGCCGGTATGGTTCGGGCGGCCGTACCGCTCGTCGTGGTAGGTCGGGTAGATGCAGAGGGCCGAGCCGAGGGCGAGGAACAGCACGAAGCCCGTCTTCACCCGCCACGCGAAATCGATCCACGGCCCGGCGCAGAACAGCGCCCACGGCACCATCAGGCCGAACACCGCGAGGGCCCAGAACACCTGGTAGTGCGCCGCGACGGCGGCCGCGCCGGCGGCGAGCGCCGCCCAGGCGAAGACGCTGCGCCGCGGGCGGCTGAGCCACGCGCCGAGGAGGCACAGGCCGGCGACGCCGGCGAACCCGTACTGGAAGATGTTTAGGAGCATGGAGTGTGGCGCCGCGGGGGGCGGTAAAGAGCTTCCTGTTGGGCCGAGCGCCGGCCTACGACTTCTTGTCCTTCGCCGCGTCGGCGACCTTGGCGTCCGCCGCCGCGACCTCGCCCGGGTCCTGGCCCTGGATCGCGCTCTTCAGGATCTGCACGTTCACGCCGGGGGCGATCTCCAGCTTGACCCGGGGCGAGTTCGGGTTGATGTCGGTGATTTTGCCGAGGAGCCCGGACTGGGTGACCACCCGATCGCCCACCTTGAGGTTCGACTCGAGCTGCTTCTGCTTCTTGTTCTGGCTTCGCGTCATCACGAAGATGAGCAGCAGCGGCAGCGCCAGGATGAGGAACGAGAAGGCCCCTCCGCCGAACGGCGCGGGCGGCGCCTCCTGCCCCCCAGAGGGCGGCGGCGATTGACCTTCGACCGGCGCCGCGGGCGCGTTGCCCGCGCGCCCGGGGGCGGCGTTCGGCTGGAACCAGTTTGAGCTTGCCAAGGTGACGCGTGTCTCCGGGCCCCGACGGGCTCGCCCGCAAATTGCGGGCCTCTCCCAACCCCCCGGGGCCCGCCTCCATACCCAGGATCCAAGGGTCGCGCAAGGAGCTAGGCGGGCAGCCTCACCCGGATGCGACGGGAATACAGCCTTACGGCCGTTTCCGGATCCGCCCCACCCGGCCGTCCGGGCGCGCGCCGCGGCCGACCGCCGCCGCGGCGTCAGCCGTCGCTGCCGAACACCATGTGCCGGCGGGCCCGCTCGCCGCTCGCGATCTCCGCCAGCGACAGGCGCACGTCGCGCTCGGTGATCGTGCCGTCGATCGTCGCGAACGTCGCGGAGATGATCGGCGGGATGCGCCCGACGCCGGGGAAGCCGGGGGCCCACGTGAGCGCGTCCGCGAACGCGGCCTTGACCAGGGCGGCGACGGGTCCGTGCGGCGCGAGGGGCACGTCGAGCGGCTCGAGCACCACGACGGCCTTGGCGCGGGCGAGCGTCTTCACCACCTCGGCGCCGTAGAACGGCCGCAGCGCGCGCACGCCCACGAGGCCGACGCGCCGGCCCTGCGCGCGCAGGCTGCGCACGACCTCGCGGGCCGCGGGGAACGCGCAGCCGACGACGACCATGATCTCCTCGGCGTCGGCGGTGTCGACGCGCTCGATCGCGCCGAGCGGCCTGCCGGTCAGCTCGCAGAGCTCCCGCATCGCGCTGGCGAGCGCGAACGGCACGCGCGCGCAGAAGCCCCGCTCGGCCCGCTTCCGGACGACGCCGCGCCCCTGCGGGCGAGGGCCCCCGTCGCCGTCGCTCTCGCCCGGCGCCGCGTCGGTGAAGGTCGGCGCGCTCCGCTCCGAGCCGAGGAAGCGCGCGGCGAGGTCGCGCGCTGCGCCGAGGGCGGACACGTCGGACGGCAGCGCGTCGACGAGGTGCAGGAACGGCGTCTCGCTGTCCTCGGCGGCGCGCCGCGCCACGAGCGCCACGTCGGCCGCCTCCTGGCTGCTCCAGGTGACGAGCACCCCCGCGCCGACGTCGAGCGCCGGCGCGAGCTCGTCGCGCCCCACGGCGGGCCCGCCGCGCCGCTCGATGACGTGCACCGTCACCGGCGTGCGCACCGCCGCCGCCTCGCCGAGCGCGGCGAGGGCCCCGACGAGCTCGTGGGCGCCGAGCACCACGCTCGCGCGCTGTCCGGCGCGCGAGCGCGCCGCCGCGCCCCGGATCGCCTCGGCGGCGGACGCGGCGCGCTCGATCGGCAGATCGCCGGGCACCGCCGCGTGCGCGGCGAAGAGCGCGCTCCCCGCGGCCACCTCGACATGTGCGATCACCGCCGCCGGATCCGGCGGCGCGCCTAGACCGTCAGGCACTGCCATCCAGCCGTTCGTCGCCCGAGCCGCACGCGAGGTCAAGCGCGAGCGCGATCGGATTCCGCGCGGCGACCGGGCCGGAGCGGCGCCGCGATCACGATCATCCATGCCTGGACGTAACTCCGAGAAATGACGCTTTCACCCCGAGGTGATGCTCGTGTCGCATGCGGCTCGGCGTTGGTCGCGCGGTCGGACCGCGTCACCGAGCTCAGCGGTGGGCGCCGTCGCGCTCGTGTCCGATCCAGACGGACGACTCGGCCGCGGCTCTGGCGGGTCGCCTGGCGCGTCGACGGCCAGCGCGCCGACGAGCCAGCGTGCCCACGAGCCAGCGCGCCGACGAGCCAGCGTGCCCACGAGCCAGCGCGCCGACGCGGACACCGGCGCGGGGACAGCGGCGCGGGAAGGACGCCGACCCCTTGCGCCGCAGAAAAAAGCGAACCCGAAAAATTGATCGCTTGACGGACTCTCCGGCGCTTGATAGGAGGCGCTCTCCGTTTCGTCGGCGTCACGTCGAGCGAGCGGGACATAGGCGCGTAGCTCAGTGGTAGAGCACTACCTTGACACGGTAGGGGTCGCCGGTTCGAAACCGGCCGCGCCTACAAATCAGCAGGAGACCTAGCCTGCGAGGTTTCATGGCCCTCGATCAGACAGCCCAGGCCGCTTCGGCGGCCCGCACCACGGTGCGCGAGGCTCTCGCCGACGAACTTGCCAAGGACCGCACCGTCATCGGCGCCCGCGTCAACGGGCGCCTCCTCGATCTTCAGACCCCCTTCCTTCGCGACAGCGCGACCCGGATCGAGCCCGTTCGGACGAGCGATCCGGACGGCCTGCGCATCATCCGGCACTCGACGGCGCACATCATGGCCGACGCCGTGCAGCGCCTCTTCCCGGGGACGAAGGTCACGATCGGCCCCGCCATCGAGGCGGGGTTCTACTACGACTTCGACAAGCCGAGCGGCCCCTTCACGGACGAGGATCTCGCCAAGATCGAGGCGAAGATGCGCGAGATCATCGCCGCCGGCCGCCCGTTCCGGCGCGACGTGGTGAACCGCGAGGCGGCGCACGAGCTCTTCGCCCAGATGGGCGAGACGTACAAGCGCGAGCTCATCGACGCGATCCCGCCGGGCGAGGAGGTCTCGCTCTACCGGCACAGCGACGGCGAGCGCGAGTGGGTCGACCTCTGCGAGGGCCCGCACGTGCCGGACGCCTCGCTGCTCCAGGCCGTCAAGCTGGTGAGCGTGGCCGGCGCCTACTGGCGCGGCGACGAGCGCAACCCGATGCTCCAGCGCATCTACGGCACGGCGTTCCCGAGCCAGGCGGCGCTCGACGAGCACCTGAAGCTCCTCGCGGAGGCCAAGGAGCGCGACCACCGGAAGCTCGGGAAAGAGCTCGAGCTCTTCATGTTCCACGAGTACGCGCCGGCCATGCCGTTCCTCCTGCCGCGCGGCGCGCACGTGTACAACTCGCTCGTCCAGTACATCCGCGACCTCTACGTCGACTACGGGTACGACGAGGTCATCACGCCGCAGATCTTCGACAAGCGGCTGTTCGATACGAGCGGGCACCTGCCGAACTACCGCGAGAACATGTACCTGCCCGTCACGGCGGAGCACCTCGACGCGGCGCGGCTCGCGCTCCGGCTCGGGGTCTCTCCCGGCGAGGCGGACGCGGCGGCCTACAAGGAAGCGGACAAGAAGCGGGACGCCGCGGTCCTGGAGCAGCTCGCCGAGCTCGAGCGGCTCGCCCAGAAGCCGATGAACTGCCCGAGCCACTGCCTCATCTTCGGCCAGCGGCGGCGCAGCTACCGGGAGCTGCCGTGGCGGCTCGCCGACTTCGGCCGGCTCCACCGGTACGAGCGCGGCGGCGTCGTCCACGGGCTCGCCCGGGTGCGGAGCTTCTGCCAGGACGACGCCCACATCTTCTGCGCCCCGGAGCAGATGCACGGCGAGATCCAGGCGTTCCTGCGCCTCCTGCTCGAGGTGTACGCCGCCTTCCGGTTCGCCAAGATCGACATCAAGCTCGCGACCCGGCCCAAGAAGCGCATCGGCACCGACGCGCAGTGGGACGCCGCGGAGGGCGCGCTCGCGGACGCCCTGAAGCTGGCCGGCCTCCCCTTCGAGATCGCGCCCGAGGAGGGCGCGTTCTACGGCCCGAAGCTTGAGTTCCACGTCCAGGATGCGCTGCGGCGGAGCTGGCAGCTCGGCACGATCCAGGTGGACTACGCGCTGCCCGATCGCTTCGAGCTCGAGTACACCGGCGCCGACGGCGGCGTGCACCGCCCCGTGATGTTGCACCGGGCGATCCTCGGCTCGCTCGAGCGGTTCTTCTCGGTGTACCTGGAGCACGTCGGCGGGGCCTTCCCGGTCTGGCTGGCCCCGGAGCAGGCGATCATCGTCACGGTCAGCGAGAAGCAGGCCGCCTACGCGCAGGAGGTGGTGGCGCACCTCCGGGGCCGCGGGCTCCGCGCCCGGGCCGACCTCAGCTCCGACAAGCTCGGCGCCAAGATCCGGGCGGCGCGGCTGACGCGCGTCCCGTACGTGGTCGTGGTCGGCGACAAGGAGGCCGAGGGCCGCAAGGTCGCCCCCCGGTCGCGCGATCTCAACAAGGACCTCGGGGCGATGCCGCTCGAGGAGTTCGCCGACCGGCTCGCCGCGGAGTCGAAGCCCCCCCGCCTGGCTGCGAGCGCCCCCAGTTCGTGACCCGTCGTTCCGGCCGGCCCCTCTCGCCGGCAGGCCTTCCCCTACCCCCCGTCTCGAGCCCGGCAGACCAGGGCTCCCGATCGCCCCTGGGCCGCGGCGGCCGCTGTGCTTGCTGCCGTTGCCTGCGGCGCGGAGTCAGGCGACATTGGCATGGTGATGGTCGCCGCGACCACGATCGGTCGCGAAGCGGCGGTCCGTCGCTTTCGGAAGCACAGAACACAAGGAGGCAGCGAAATATCACATGGCGATGAGACGCTTCGACCCTCGGCAGGCCCAGCGGGGGCCGCAGATCCGCATCAACCAGCGCATCCGCGTCCCGGAGATCCGCGTCATCGGCGATGATGGCGAGATGCTCGGCATCATGCAGACCCACGAGGCGCTGCGCCGGGCTCAGGAGAAGGGGCTCGACCTCGTCGAGGTCAACCCGAAGGCGGATCCTCCGGTTTGCAAGATCCTCGACTTCGGCAAGTACAAGTACGACGAGAAGAAGAAGGCCCGCGAGGCGAAGCGCAAGCAGAGTGTGGTGGAGATCAAGGAGATCAAGCTCCGTCCCAAGACGGACGATCACGATCTCGAGTTCAAGACCAGGGCTGCGCACCGGTTCCTCGGCGCAGGTCACAAGGTGAAGTTCACGGTGCGCTTCCGCGGCCGCGAGATCACGCACCCGGAGAAGGCGCAGGAGCAGCTCGACTGGATCGTCCAGCACTGCGAGGAGATCGCGAACGTCGAGGTGCGCCCGATGATGGAGCAGCGCACGATGACGCTGATGATGGCGCCCAAGCCCGCCATCCTGCAGAAGGTGGCCCAGGCCCGCGCCGCCGCGGAGAAGGCCCGCCAGAAGGCGCTCCAGGAAGGGCGCGCCGCTCCGGCCGCGGCCGACGCCGAGGAAGAGGAGATCGAGAAGCTCGAGAGGCAGCTCGAAGAGCAGGACGACGACGACGACGACGAGGGCGAGGGCGGGAACGAGTAGCCCGTCCGGAGAGAGCGCCTCAGGACGACGGCCGCGCCTCTTTCGGGGCGCGCATCGCGTCGCGCCGTCTGCGATGCGGGCTCGTGCGCGGCGCGCTCCCCCGCATCGCGGAGGACGCGGCGCGCGAGCCGGACCGCCGCGGGCGCGGCGAGCGGCACGCGCGCCGCCGGCTCAGTGCGGGATCAGGCCGCCGAGCCACGCCCCGGCGGCGAGGACCGCGAGCGCGGCGACGAGCAGCACGGCCTTCACGGCGCCGCCCCCCGTCTTGAGCGGACGGAGCTCCGCCTCCAGGTCGTGCGGCGCGAGCGGCGCGAGCGGCGCGGGCGGCGCGAGCGGCGCCACCGCGGGCGGCGCGGCCGGCGCGAGCGGCGCCACCGCGGGCGGCGCAGGGCGAAGCGGG
This sequence comes from Sorangium sp. So ce385, assembly GCF_051474135.1. Lineage (NCBI taxonomy): Bacteria > Pseudomonadati > Myxococcota > Polyangiales > Polyangiaceae > Sorangium > Sorangium sp. So ce385. The sequence goes on from NZ_CP150337.1 coordinate 7,499,442, forward strand.
GCGGGCGCCGCCTGCGGGGAAGCCAGCGTCGGCTCGGCCCGCCGCTCGAACGGCGGAGGCGCGGGCTGGGGCGGCGCGAGCGGCGGGCGCGCGGGCTGGGGCGGCGGGCGCGCGGGCTGGGGCGGCGCGAGCGGCGGCTCCGCGGGCCTCGCCTGCGGATACGCCAGCAGCTTCGCGGGCGAGATGCCCGCGTCGGTCTCCTCGAGCGCGGCGAGGTTGCCCTCCTCGACCGAGACCGCGGCGAGCGACCGCCGCATGAGGTCCTCGCCGGGCGCCGAGACCTTGATCTCGTCGGCCCATTTGCCGATGTCCTCGAAGGCCGAGATCTTGAGCGGCTCGCTCGGCCGAGCGGCGCTCGGCGCCGCCTTGTCGTCCGGGAGCGACGTGAACTCGAGCAGCGTCTCCTCGATCAGCCTGTCGATGAACGACGCCTTGTCCGACGCGGGGGCGCGCTTCTTCAGCGCCATGGCGCTGCGGACGTGCTCGGCGATGTCGTACGCGCTGACCGGCCGGCCGAACTTGTACAGGAAGTTCGTGAGATCCCGGCCGAACTCGCGCGCGGAGCCGTAGCGATCGCCGGGCTCGCGGGCCAGCGAGCGGGCGATGATGCGATCGAGCTCGGGGGACACCGCCTTGTTGATCTCGGAGAGCGGCGGGATCTGCGCCTGCTGCACGAGCTTGACGGTCTGGTAGTCGGTGTCGCCGAGGAAGAGCCGCTTGCCCGAGAGCATCTCCCAGAGGATGGCGCCCACCGCGAAGATGTCGGTGCGGTGATCGACCTCGAGGCCCTGCGCGGCCTCGGGCGAGAGGTAGCTGAACTTGCCCTTGATGATGCCCGCCTCGCTCTTCTCGAGCTGGCTCGTCGCCTTGGCGAGGCCGAAGTCGACGATCTTCACCTCGCCGTACTTGGTGATGAGCACGTTCGGGGGCGACATGTCACGGTGCACGATCTTGAGCGGGTGCCCGTCGGCCGCCCGGAGCTCGTGGGCGTACGTGAGCCCCTCGCAGAGCTTGGCCGTGATGAACACGGCGGACTCGACCGGGAGCGTGCGCCCGGCCTTGCGCATCGACTCGAGGACGGCCTTCAGGTCGGCGCCGTCCACGTACTCCATCACGATGAAGTACGCGTTGTCGCCGACGCCGATGTCGAACACCTGCGCGACGTTGGAGTGCGAGAGGTGCGCGGACAGCCGCGCCTCGTCGAGGAACATCGCGATGAATCGCTTCTTCTCGCTCAGGTGCGGGAGCACGCGCTTGATCGCGACCTGCTTCTTGAACCCCTCGATCCCCGCGCTCTCGGCGAGGAAGACCTCGGCCATGCCGCCCGAAGCGAGCCGCTCGATGACCCGGTAGCGCTGCTGCTGGTGGGCTTCCGTCATGCTCCGCCTAGTACATCACGTCCCACGCTGTGCGCGGAAACAACCGGCTCGTCTCTCCACGCCACGCCGCGCGCGGGCGCGCGCCGTGTGACGAGCGCGTTCCAGGCCTCCGGCGAGCTCCCGCGGAGCGCGCCGCGGCCTGGCTCGGCGGGCAGCGCCGCGTCAGCCCGTGAGCGCGCTGCGCGCGAACGGGCGAGGCTGCGGTGTGAGCGGCACCGCCACCGCGCGCGAGCGGCTCCGCGGCGCGACCGCCGCGCGCAGCCGCGGCGTCAGATCGAGCTGCTCGGCGGCGCGCTTCCGGCGATCGTCGAGCTCCGCGGCGAGCATCTCCTTCACCATGTCGAGGAGCTCGGCGAACCCCGAGAGGCGCATCCCGACGTCGTTCGTCCAGAGGATGACCTCGAGCTCGCCGTCCGGCGACCTCGCCTCCGGATCCCAGGCGAAGACCGTCTCGGCCGCCGCGTCGATGCCGAACGGGACGAGCGCGCTGCGCGCGCTGTACCGGCCGCGCAAGCTCGACGGCGCGGCGTCGCGCTCGCCCGCGCGGCGCGCCTCCTCGCCCTCGCACAGCTCGAGCACCATCCGCCCGACGTCCATGTACGAGCCGCGCGCGAGCGCGCGCACCCCGAGCAAGCTGGCGCCGGCGAACAGCTGCGGCCAGCCGTCGTGCCGCGCGAGCAGCTCGCGGTAGCTCGGCGGCAGCGGCATGCCGAGGCGGCGCTCGACGCCGGCGATCGCCGCCTCGGGAGCCCCGGCCGGCGGCGCGATCGGCATTCCCCGCCGCGGGTCCATCCGCGCGAGCTCCAGCTTGAGCGCGCGGATGCGGTGCATCGACTCGAGCCACTCCATGCGCGCGACCCTACGCGCGCGGCGCGGGGAGGAGCAAAAAACGCGCGACGCCCGGCGCCTCCGCCCCGGTCCCGACCGCGGAACACGCGCGCTTGACATGCATTTGCGTCGGCGGCACGGTGCTTGCGTGGTCGGCTTGGGCTCCTGGGCATCGCTGCGCACCGCCTTCGTGGTGGCGGGCGCCACGTTCGTGTTCGTGTCGCTCGCGACCGCGTGCCTCGACTACGCGGGCGAGGAGCTGTTCGACCAGTGCGACACCCCGGCGGCGCCGCTCCCCGGCTCGGGCTCCGGCTCGGGCGCGACCGTCAGCGCTGGCGCGGCCGGCGCGGACGCGCCGGACTGCGGCGCGCCGACGCACGCGCCGGGATCGGGCTCCGGCTCGGGCTCGTGAGGCGGGCTCGTGAGGGGGGAGCGGCGCGACCTCGCCGCGCTCGCCGCGCTCACCGCCGCCGCGCTCGCGTCGCGCCTGCTGTTCCGCATCGACCACGACGAGGACATCGACGCGCTCCGGTTCGCGCTCGGCGTGGAGCGGTTCGACGTGGCCTCGCTGCGCCCGCACGCGCCGTACTACCCCGTGTTCATCGCCGCGGCGAAGGGGCTCGCGCTGCTCGGCGCCGCGCCGCGCGCCGCGCTCGCCCTCGTCAGCGCCGCGTCGGGCGCGGCCGCGGTCGCCTTCACCGCCCTGCTGGCGCGCGAGGTCGCCGGGCGGCGCGCCGCGGCGTTCGCCGGGATCCTCGCCCTCGCCTCGCCGTTCTTGTGGCTGTCGTCCGAGAAGCTCCTCAGCGACATGGCCGGCGCCGCGGTGACGACCGCGGCGCTCTGGCTCTGCGCCCGCGGCCGGCGCCTCCGACGCGCGGCGGAGGCCGCGGAGGCCGAGATCGCCGCGCGCGAGGCGAGCGCCGCGCGCGCGCGCACGGCGGCGCTCGTGCTGCTCGGCGTCGGGCTCGGCGTGCGGCTCTCGTACTTCCCGTTCGCGCTCGCTTGCCTCGCCGTCATCGCCCGCAGCGAGGGCGGCCGCCTCGCGTGGCTCGCGCGCGGCCGCGACCTCGCGACCGGCGCGCTCGCGTGGCTCGTGCCGCTCGTGCTGATCGCGACGCCGCGCGACCTCGTCGCGACGACGTGGGTCCAGGGGCTCGGGCACTTCACCCGCTGGGGCGGGACGGCGATCACCGTCTCGTCGCCGGCCGATCGGCTCCACGGCGTCGTCTGGGGGATCTGGGCCAACGGCCTCGGCGGCGCGTGGCCGGACGCCCCGGCGGCGCGCTGGCTGGGCGCGCCGATCCTGCTCGGGCTCCTCGCCGCGGCCGCGCTCCGCGCCGCGCCGCTCCGGCGGGCCGCGCGCGCGGCGCGGGACCAGCCCGAGCTCTTCGCCTCGGCGCTCGCGTACTTCGTCTGGGCGCTCCTCGGGCAGAACATCGCCTTCAAGCCGCGTCACTGGCTGCCGCTCGTCCCGCTCCTGATCGTCGCCTTGGCCGCCGGCGCGGAGGCGCTCGCGCCCGCGCGCTCGCCCGCGCGCTCGCCCGCGATCCTGCCGGCGGGCGCGGCGCGCGGCCGCGCGCTCCGCTCGGCCGCGCCCGCCGCGCTCGTCGCGGCCCTCGCCGCGCAGTGGCTCGCCGACGCGATCGCCCTCGCGCGCCAGCACCGGGCGCCCTCGCCCGCGGCCGCGATCGTGGGCTTCCTCCGCGACGCCGGCGCCGAGCAGCGCCCCGTGCTCACGCGCGACCTCGACCGGATGATCCAGGAGGGCGCGCCCGGCCGGCGGCCGGTGCGCGTCCGCGGCGATGACGAGCTCGTCCGCGCCGTCGAGCAGGCTGGCCCGGGCGGCGCGCTGATCACGAGCGAGGCGCTCTCGCCCGCGGCGCGCGACGCGCTCGCCGGCCGCGGCTACGCGATCTCGATCCGCTTCGCGCGCCCGCGCTCGCGCTACGTCGACGCGCTCTGGAGCGACCTCGCCCTGCTCGAGGCGCTGCCGGCCGGATCTCCGGCGGGCCGACCGCTCCCGCGCGCGCCGCGCGGCGCGCCCTCCGGCTGAAAACGAGGTTGACCTCCGTTTTCAAGGGCGCGAAGACTCCCGCCCTGCCGAGCGCCTCGCGGGGCTCCCGGTCCTCGTCATGAAAGCGATCTCGTCCCTGTGGCCTCGCTCTGCGGGCGTCGTCCTCAGCGCGCTGCTGCCCCTCGCCGCCGCCGCGCAGCCCGCGCCCGCCGCGCAGCCCGCGCCCGCCGCGCAGCCCGCGCCCGCCGCGCAGCCCGCGCCCGCCGCGCAGCCCGCGCCCGCCGCGCAGCCCGCGCCCGCGCAGCCCGCGCCCGCCGCGCAGCCCGCGCAGCCCGCGCCCGCCGCGCAGCCCGCGCCCGCGCAGCCCGCGCCCGCGCAGCCCGCGGCGGACGGCCCGGTCCTCGACCTCCCGCCCGAGCACGCCGGGCCGCCGCCGGAGCCCTCGAAGCCCGCCGTCGGCCTCGGCGCCGGACAGGCGCCGGAGCACGAGCTCGTCCGCGGCCTGACCGAGCAGCGGTTCCGGAGCGCCGGCGCGAGCGCGACCAGCACCTCGATCGGCGGCTACGGCGAGGTGCACGTCCGCGGCACCACGACCGGCCGCGAGGGCGAGCGCGCGTGGGTCGCCGACATCCCCCGGCTCGTGCTCTTCGTCGCGCACGAGTTCACGGCCGACATCCGGTCCTATGTCGAGCTCGAGGTGGAGCACTCGCTCTCCTGCGCGAGCTGCCCCGGCGCCGCGGAGCTGGAGCAGGCCTACCTCGAGTGGAACGCCGCCGGCCGCGCGCTCGGGCTGCGCGCGGGCCTCGTGCTCGTCCCGATGGGGATCATCAACCAGTGGCACGAGCCCCCGGTGTTCCACGGCGTGGTCCGGCCGAAGGTGGAGACCGTCGTCATCCCCTCGACGTGGCGCGAGATCGCCGTCGGCGCCTTCGGGCAGCCGCTCGACTGGCTGCGCTTCGAGGCCTACGCGATGACCGGCCTCGATCCGCTCGGCTTCCGCGCGGGCGGCCTCGCCGGCGGCCGGCAGAGCGGCGGGCTCGCCCGCGCCAACGCGTGGGCCGGCGTCGCGCGCGTCGAGGCCGAGCCGCTGCTCGGCGTCGTCGCCGGCGCGTCGGTGTACGCGAGCGACGCCGGCTCGAACGGCGACGGCAAGTTCTTCCTCCGCGACGGCACCCCGGTCGATCTCTCGGTCCCGGTCCTCGGCTGGTCGCTCGACGCGCGCTGGCGCAGGAGCGGCCTGGAGACCCGGATCCTGTTCGCCCAGTGGCACCTGCCCGAGGCGCGCGCCCTCATGGTCTCGTTCAACCAGAGCGGCGCGCCCAACTTCATCGATCCCACGAGCCCCGTCGCCACCCGGATCCGCGGCGGCTACGTCGAGGCCGCCTACGACGTGCTCCGCCCGCTCGGCGTGGGCCACGAGCTCCTGCCGTTCGCGCGCCTCGAGGCGTACGACACGCAGTCCGCGGTGCCCGAGGGCTACGCCGAGAACGCCTCGTACGGGGTCCGCGAGCTCACGCTCGGCGCCTCGTACCGGCCGACCCAGGGGCTCGTGCTCAAGGCCGACTACCAGCTGCGCGACCGCACCCTCGGGTTCGACCAGACGCAGCTCAATTTCGGGCTCGGGTTCATGTACTGAGCGCGCCGGCCGAGGGCACCGCCATGTCACTCCGCCCAGACGGCGCGGGGCCCGAGCGCCTCGTCGTCGGCGCCGGCATCTCCGGCCTCTACGCTGCCCTGCTGCTCGCGCGGGCCGGCCGGCGCGTGCGCCTCCTCGAGCGCGCGGCGCGCCCCGGCGGCCTCGCCGGCGCCGAGCTGTTCCGCGGGCTGCCGTGCGACCTCGGCTCGCACCGGCTCCACCCCGCCGCCCTCGAGCAGCCGCTCTTCCGCGAGGTGCACGCGCGCTCCCCGTTCCTGTCGCGCCCGCGCCGCGGCGTGCTCGTGCTCGGCGAGCGCCACGTCCCCTACCCCCCGAGCGTCCCGTCGATGCTGCGCGCGCTCGGCCTCCGCGCCGGCGCCGCGATGGGCCTCGGCTTCGTCGCGCAGCGCGGCCGCCGCGCCGCCTTCGCCCGCTGGGAGCACGACCGCGCGATCGCCGGCGAGGACGTCGGCTTCGAGCGGTTCGTGCGCGAGCGCGTCGGCGCCGCGGCCTACGCGTCGTTCTACCGGCCCTACGCCGAGAAGGTCTGGGGCATCCCGCCGTCGGAGCTGTCCCAGACCGTCGCGAAGAAGCGGATCAGCACCACGAGCCCGCTCGCGCTGTTCCGGGGGCTCGCCCGCGGCCGCGGCGGCGCGGCCGCGGACCTCGCGCGGTTCGTCTACCCGCCGGCCGGCATCTCGTCGCTCATCGCGTACCTCGAGGCCCAGCTCGCGGAGGCCGGCGTCCGGGCCGAGTGCGGCGCCGCCCTCGACGCGGCCGGGGTAGCCTCGGCCGCCGGCGCGGCGCCGGTCCTGTTCGCGGGCGACCTCGCGGATCTCGTGCCCGACGCGCGCCTCGAGCACCGCGGCCTGTACCTCGTTTACCTCGCCTACCCGCGCGCGCGGCTCGGCGCGCCCGAGACGTACTACTGCCCCGACCCGCGCTTCTGGTTCGGCCGCGTCTCCGAGCTGCAGAACTACGCGCCCGATCTCCGCCGCCCGGGCGAGACGGTGCTGTGCGTGGAGATCCCCGAGGGCGCCTGGGGCCGCGGGCGCGACTTCGCCTCGGGCCGGCCGCTCGCGGCGCTGCTCGACCAGCTCGTCCGCGCGGGCATCGCCCCGCGCGGGGTGGCGCCGATCGAGGCCCGGCAGCGCTTCGTGCCCGGCGTCTACCCGCTCTACCGGCGCGGCTGGCTCCACGACTGGCGCGCGGCCATGCGCCGCGCCGCCGCGCTCGGCGCGCTCCCCTTCGGGCGGCAGGCGCTCTTCCTGCACTGCAATCTGGACCACTGCGCCGCGATCGCGGCCGACGCGGTGGCCCACGTCGAGGCCGGCCGCAGCCCGGAGGCGTGGGTGCTGAGCGCCGAGCGCTACCTCGACGTGCAGGTGCGCGACTGAGGCACGCGCGCCGCCGGATCCAGCGGATCCCGCGGCCAAACGCTGTTGACTTTGACTTTCACGAATGACAGTTTCCTCGGAGTCTTGATGCGTTCTTCCGGCCTCCGCACAGCCCACTTCGCCGCCGCCGCGGCCCTCGCGTTCGCGCTGGCGGCGCTCCCCGCCCACGGCGCGACGTACTGGACGGTCCCTGCCGTCCTGAAGAGCTTCTTCGCGAGCTCGAAGAAGGTCGGTTACCGCAAGGTCGTCCTCAGCGACGCCGAGGCGCAGGAGATCGGCAAGAGGCTCGGGGCGCAGGTCAAGCGCGAGTGGGTGGTCTACGTCGCGGAGTCGGACGGCAAGACCGACGGCTACGCGATCAAGGACGAAGAGAAGGGGATGCACGAGCCGATCGACTTCGCCGTGAAGTTCTCGACGGCCGGCGCGGTGGAGCGGATCGAGATCCTCGAGTACCGCGAGGCGTACGGCGACGAGGTCCGCGGCGACCGCTTCCGCGCCCAGTTCCAGGGCAAGACGGCGAGCGATCCGATCACGGCGGGCAAGGACATCGACATCGTGTCGGGCGCGTCGATCTCGTCGCGCTCCGTCGCGCTCGGCGTGAAGCGCGACGCCCTCGTCCTCCAGCTCGCGCTCAAGCGCGGCGCCCTGTGAGGGATTTCACCGCGGCGGCGGGGCGGCTGAGGTCGCTCTCGCTCGGCGCGAAGCTCCTGTACACGGCGTTCGCGGTCGCCTCGATCGTCGGGCTGCTCGTGTCGTGGCGCCTCTACGGGGCGATGGTGCAGGACGCGGGCGCCGCCGCGTACTACGCGGGCGCGCCGGCCGCCGCGCCGCCGCCCGCGCCCACGCAGGCGCCCGCCGCGGCCGACGGGCCCTCGCTCGAGCTCGGCCCGGAGCTCGAGCTCCCCGCCGCGCCGGAGCCGCCGCGGGTGCTGGTCGAGCAGATCTCCGAGCGGAAGCTGCTGGAGGTGACCCATTTCCACCTCTTCTCGGTGCCCGTCTACGTCTTGATCCTCGCGCACCTCTGGCTGCTCGCGCGGCTGCCGGCGTGGCTGCACACCGGGGGCGTGGCGGCGGCCGTCGTCACGAGCGGGCTGCACATCGCGGCGCCGTGGCTCATCCGGAGCGCGCCCGGCGCCGCGGCGCTGATGCCGATCTCGGGCGTGGCCATGCTGCTGTCGCTCGGCGCCATGGCGGTCGTCTCGACCGTGGACATGTGGCTGCCGAGGCGCTCGCGGCGGGGCGAGGCGGCGCCGCTCGACGAGGCGCGGTAAGCCCGCGCCTCAGGCCGCCGGCGACGCGGCCCGACGCTCGGGCAGGACGGTGTCCCAGGGATCGTCCGTGAGCCAGGGAGTGTACGTCGTCAACATGGGTGTTCTCCCCCTTCCCTCCCTTCGTTGCCCGTGCCCTGCGGGAGCCGGGTCGCCACGCACATCTCATCTCCGCCCGGAGGGCGCGCCCTGCCGCCTAGCCACACCGGCGGCGGGGCGCGCCGCCGAGTCCGTTCCTTCCATGGAACACAGTGTTGCGAGAGGAACGCAGAGCGGCGCCGCGGCTCGACTGCGCTCGCTCTCGAACGGTTCGGCGGGGGCCTGAGCCGGAGGGCGCCAGTTCAGGAGTACCCGGCGGACAGAGGAGCTCCAGGCGGGGCGCTGCCCGGCGCGCCGAGGCCGTCGGACAGAGCCGGAACGGGGGAGCTCACCACCTCCGTACCGCTTTACCGGTGTCGAGGTTGGGGCGTTGGCTCAGGACCCCTGCCGAACCCACCGCAAGGTGTAAACACCGCTCCCGGGGTGTCAACGCCCCCGCGCCGCGCCGCCTCAGCGCCGGATCGCGCTCCGCTTCAGCCACCGGGACGTGAGCGACCAGGCGAGCTCGAGCACGTCCTTGCTCTCGAACGGCTTGCTCAGCAGCCGGAGCTCGGGCCGCTTCAGGCGCCGGATCACGTCGTGCCACGAGTAGTCCGAGTACGCGCTGCAGATCACGGCCTCGATGTCCGGACACTCGGCCCAGATCCGCTCGATCGTCTCGATGCCGTCCCAGCCCGGCGGCATCCGCATGTCCACGAACATCAGCGCATAGGGGCGGCCGACCCGCTGCATCCGCCGGACCCTCTCCAGCCCCTCCTGGCCCTGGCCAGCGCCGTCCACCTGGAACGTGCTCCTCGGGACCGCCGCCGGCGCGCCGAAGATCGCCGCGTCGAGGGCGTCGAGGTCCGCCGATGTCCCCACATCCGGGCACAGGAGCTTCTGAAAATCGCGGTGGATCGCGGGGTTGTCGTCGATGACGAGGACCCTCCGGACCTCGTTCCCCCGCGCGGAGTCAGGCCCCGTCCACGCCGCGGGCGGCGGCTGCGTCAGGAAGCGCGGCGGACCTCCTTGGCTCATCGTCGCGAGCGTGTGACCAAGGAGCTTGCCGTTATGACTCGTCATTGAAAAGGTCCACCTCTGCTCGATGCAAGCCAGTCCATCCCAGCGTACGTCCGAGGAGCAGGAGAGCGGCAGACAGGGTGTCTACGAGATCGACCCTGCTGGCTGGGTGCGTGATGACGGCGAGCAGCGAGGCCCCCCGCCGACAACCGACCGAATCGCACTTGCCCCGCTCGCCGCCGGAGAAGCGGCCCCGCCAGGACAAGGCTCCCCCCTCGACGCATTCGCCCCGGGTGAGTCGAGGAGCCCTCTCCAGTGCGGAAACTCCTTAGTAAAGAAATTTGTCAATTCGTGCAAGCCGGTTTCGTGCACGACATCTTGCTCGCCCGGGCCGCTGTGCAGTGCGCCTGCCTCGGAGCACAGACAACGGAACGAGAGAGAACGGCGCAGCAAGCGCGGAGAAATGCTCCGACCTGGACGGACAATCGATCTCGGTCACGGTTGAAGACGGAGAGGGCGAGATGAGCCGCCGGCCTCGCGAAGGCCGGCGGCGGAGGAGCGCGGCGGGATGCCGGCCGTCGCTCCTCTGCCGTCGGTTGCCGTCGTCTGCGCCGCGCGCGCGATGCGGCGTCAGGGCTGCGCGTCGCGCTCGGGGATGAGCCAGAGCACCCCGAGCGGCGGGAGCGTCAGCTCGATCGACTGCGGGAACCCGTGGCAGGGGATGTCCTCGACCTCGACGCGGCCCATGTTGCCCACGCCGCTGCCGCCGTACTCGGCGGCGTCGGTGTTGAGCACCTCCAGGTAGGCGCCGCGGCGCGGGACGCCGATGCGGTACGGGCGGCGCGGGACCGGCGTGAAGTTGCCGATGAACACGACGTGCAGGCCCGACGGCGACATCTGGTCTCCCGCACCGTCCCCGTAGCGGATGAACGAGATCACGGTCTGCAGGTTGTCCGTGCAGTCGATCCAGCGGAAGCCGTGGTGCTCGTCGTCGAGCTCGTACATCGCCGGGTACTTCTTGTAGAGCGCGTTGATGTCGGTCACGAGCCGCTTGAGCCCGGCGTGGGCTGGCACCGAGAGCAGGCCCCAGTCGAGCTCCGTCTTCTCGCTCCACTCGGCGAACTGGCCGATCTCGCCGCCCATGAAGAGCAGCTTCTTGCCCGGGTGCGCCCACATGTAGCCGTAGAGCGCGCGCAGGTTCGCGAGCATCTGCCAGTAGTCGCCGGGCATCTTCGAGAGCAGCGACCGCTTGAGGTGGACGACCTCGTCGTGGCTCAGCGGCAGGAGGAACTTCTCCGAGAAGGCGTAGATGAGCCCGAACGTGAGCTGGTGGTAGTGGAACGCGCGGTGGACCGGCTCGTGCTTGAAGAAGTCGAGCGTGTCGTGCATCCACCCCATGTTCCACTTGAAGTCGAAGCCGAGCCCGCCGACGTACGTCGCGTGCGTCACCGACGGCCAGGCGGTGGACTCCTCCGCGCACACGATCGCGCCCGGGAAGCGCTCGTGCACCCGGTTCGACAGCTCCCGGATGAAATCGATCGCCTCGATGTTCTCGCGGCCGCCGTACCGGTTCGGCACCCAGTCCCCGCCCTGCGCGGCGTAGTCGAGGTAGAGCATCGACGCGACCGCGTCGACGCGCAGGCCGTCGACGTGGAACTCGTCGAGCCAGTAAAGGGCGTTGGCGACGAGGAAGTTCCGCACCTCGTGCCGGCCGTAGTTGAAGATGTACGTGTTCCACTCGCGGTGCTCGCCGAGGCGCGGGTCGAGGTGCTCGTAGAGCGCCGTGCCGTCGAACCGGCCGAGCGCCCACGCGTCCTTCGGGAAGTGCGCCGGGGTCCAGTCGAGGATCACGCCGATGCCCTTCTGGTGGCACCGGTCGACGAAGTAGCGGAAGTCGTCGGGATCGCCGTAGCGGCTGGTCGGGGCGTAGTAGCCCGCCACCTGGTAGCCCCACGATCCGTCGAACGGGTGCTCCATGATCGGCATGAGCTCGATGTGCGTGAAGCCGAGCTCGGCCACGTACTCGACGAGGTGATCGGCGAGCTCGCGGTACGTCATCCAGCGCATCCCGTGCTCGTACGGCGGGCCGTCCTCGTGCACGCGCCGCCAGGAGCCGGGGTGGACCTCGTAGATGGCGATCGGCTTCTTGCGCGCGTCGAGCTGGCCGCGCGCCCGCATCCACTCGCCGTCCTGGAACGCGTAGCGGCTCGTCGTGACCCGCGAGGCGGTCGCCGGCCGGAGCTCCATCGCCTGGCCGAGCGGATCGCTCTTCACGGTGATGTGCCCCTCCGGCGTCTTGATCTCGTACTTGTAGAGCGCGCCGTCGCCGACGCCGGGGATGAAGAGCTCCCAGAAGCCCTCGCCCATCCGGCGCATCGGGTGGCGGCGGCCGTCCCAGTGGTTGAAGTCGCCGACGACGCTCACGCGGCGCGCGTTCGGCGCCCAGACCGCGAACGACGTCCCGGAGACGCCGTCCACCTCGCGCACGTGCGCGCCGAGGACGCGGTAGAGCTCCCAGTGCCTCCCCTCCGCGAGGAGATGGCGGTCGATGTCGCCGAGCGTGGGCGGCATGCCGTACGGATCGCGCTCGACCGAGGCGTTGCCGTCCGGGTAGCGCAGCTCGATCCGGTACTGGAAGCGGCCGTCCTTCGGGTAGGAGACGCCGGGGAAGCGCGCCTCGAAGAGGCCCGCGGGGTGGATGCGCTCCATGGGCTGCTTCCGGAGCGAGGGGTCGTCCGGGACCACCGCGATCTCGGTGGCGTCCGGGCGGAAGACGCGGACCACCAGGTCGTCTTCGTCCTCGTGCGCGCCGAGCACGTGGTGCGGATCCGGGTGCTCCACAGCCGCGATGAGATCGACTTCTCGTTGTTCCAACATGTCGGGGTCCGCCTATACCGGCTCCTCTCGCCGACGTCATGCCGAGAGTCCGCCCGAGACGAGAGCCAGGGTCGCCCCGACAAACGCCCGAGCCGAAAGGCAGGGCTCGCCCTACATGCGGCGCGGCCCTCGCCGTCCTGCCTGCCCCTGGCGCAACCGCGGTGTGCTCACCATTTGTCCGCGGCGCAACAGCGGGCGCCGGAGCGGGCCGCGTCGCGCGCGCGCTCGCCGGGAATCCCCGGGAATCGTCGGGAAATTGAGCAAATGCTCATTTGCTGTACCTTCGCTGGGAGGGTACGGTCCGGGCGCGAGCAGCGAGCCGCGGAGGCCATCCGGCGGGTTGCGCGGGGCTCGACAGGTGGAGGGATCGAACATGGGTCAGGTGGTGAGCGAACGCTCGATCGGCGGCAACGGCAGCGGTCCTGGCATGAACGGGCACGGGGGCGCGACCATCCGCAGCTACGCGCCCGCGACCGGGGAGCTCCTCGGGGAGGCGCCGAACACGAGCGCCGAGGAGGTGCGGGCGGCGGTCGCCAGGGCGCGGCGCGCGCAGGAGGCCTGGGGCGCGCTGCCGGTCGAGGAGCGCTGCCAGCGCGTCCTCCGCTTCCGCGACGCCATCGTCGACCGGACCGACGAGATCGTCGATCTGCTCTCGCGCGAGTGCGGCAAGCCGCGGCACGAGGCGCTCCTGCACGAGGTGCTGGTCGCGGCCGACATGGCGACGTACTTCGCCGAGATCGCGCCGAAGGCGCTCGAGCCGCGCGAGATCAAGCTCCACCTCTTCAAGCACCGGCGCAGCTTCGTCCACTACGCCCCGCGCGGCGTGATCGGCGTCATCTCGCCGTGGAACTTCCCGTTCCAGCTGGCGCTGCGCGACGTGCTCGCGGCGGTGGTGACGGGCAACGCGGCGGTGCTGAAGCCGAGCGAGGTGACGCCGCTCATCGCGCTCAAGCAGAAGGAGATCTGGGACGGCGCGGGCATGCCGGAGGATCTCTTCCAGGTGGTGACCGGCTACGGGCCGACCGGCGCGGCGCTCATCGACAGCGGCATCCAGATGCTCGTGTTCACGGGCAGCGTCAGCACGGGCAAGCGGGTGGCGGCCGCGTGCGGGGAGCGCCTCATCCCGTGCGTGATGGAGCTCGGCGGCAAGGCGCCGCTCATCGCGTGCGCGGACGCGGACATCGAGCGCACGGCGCAGGCGATCGCCTTCGGCGGCTTCGCGAACGCAGGGCAGGTCTGCGTGGCGGTGGAGCGGGTCTACGCGCACCGCGAGATCCACGACCGGCTGCTCGAGCGCACCGTCGAGATCACGAAGGGGCTGAACCAGGGCGATCCGGGCAAGGAGTTCGTCGACGTCGGGGCGATCATCTTCGGGCCGCAGATCGAGGTGGCCGAGCGGCTCATCAAGGACGCGGTCGAGAAGGGCGCGAGCGTGAGGGCCGGCGGCAAGCGCGCGCCGGGGCAGGGCCAGTTCTTCGAGCCGACGATCCTCGCCGGCTGCGATCACGGGATGAACGTGATGAGCGAGGAGATCTTCGGGCCGGTCGTGCCGTTCATGCAGGTCGCGACCGAGGAGGAGGCGATCCGGCTGGCGAACGAGTCGCACCTCGGCCTGAACGCGTACGTCTTCTCGGAGGACACGGATCACGCCCGCCGGCTCGCCGAGCGCCTGCAGGCCGGCAGCGTGCTGGTGAACGACGTGCTCATGAACGGCGCGCTCCCGGACGCGCCGTTCGGCGGCATCAAGCAGAGCGGCTTCGGCCGGGTGATGGGCGAGGACGGGCTCCGGCAGATGTGCGACGTGAAGCACATCAACGCGGACCGCGTCGCGCTCGGGTCGAAGGATCCGACGTGGTTCCCCTACACCGAGTCGTCGTACGGCTGGTTCAAGCGCGGCATGCGCGCGCTCTACTCGAGCGGCAGCCTGCTCAGGCGGATCGGGGAGCTGTTCTAGCCCGCGCGCCCTCCTCCACGAACGCTCGGCGGACAAGCGTCCAGCGCTCCCGATGGAGCTTGACCCGAGTGAGGGGATCCGACAGCGTGCTCAGGGATGTCGCTTTCGAACGCGACGCCTTTTCCAGCGCTCGATGTCACGTTTGCGGACGAGTCCGGGCGCGACGTGGCCAGCGTGATCGTGAAAGGCACGTTCGTTCTGGACGCGAACGGCCGAGCGGTGCCGGCCGAGGAGCCGTCGCCGGTGCGTGTGGCGGACGAGCTGTACGCGCCGGAGAACACATGGTCGAGCGCGAAATACCCCTCGGACCTGTGCTGGGCGAAGGTGGGGACCGACGTGGTCGTCGTGGGCGCGGCGATGTCCGCGAGGCCGGTGAGCGTGGCGGACGTGGTCGTGCGCGCGCAGGGCCGCTCGGTGCCGCTCAGGGTCCACGGCCATCGGCTCTACTACAGGAGCGTGACGCGGGTGGCGATCGGCCCCGCCGTGCCCTTCGAGGAGACGCCGATCGTCTACGAGCGCGCCTACGGCGGGGTCTCCGCGGATCTCACCTTGATGGAGAACCGCAACCCGGCGGGCGTGGGCCTCGCCCGGAAGCCCGCGGACCTCGAGGGCATGCCCGCGCCGCAGATCGAGCACCCGGCGCACCCCCACACGGGCGCGGGCGATGACCACCCGCCGGTCGGCTATGGGTCGATCCTGCCGTTCTGGTCGCCGCGGCGCGAGCTGGCCGGCACGTTCGACGCGGGGTGGCAGAGCGCGCGCATGCCGCTGTTCCCGAAGGATTTCGACCTCCGCTTCAACAACGTGGCGCACCCGTCGCTGATCTTCGAGCGCGGGCTCGCGCCGGGCGAGCCCGTCGCGGTCCTGGGGATGTCGCCGGCCCCGTTCCACGTCGAGCTCCCCCACCTCGCCGTGGTCGTGCGCGCACGGTTCGACGCGTCGGGCAAGAAGGTCGTCCGGCCGCCCATCGACACGGTCCTGATCGAGCCCGCGCGGCGCCGGGTGGAGATCGTCGCGCGCGCGACGTTCCCCGTCGGACGGGGATACGACGTGCTGCGCGAGCTGCGGGTGGACCTCGACGACGGATGAGCCGCCGGCCGCTCACATCGAGGCGACGGACCACGATCCTGCGCGGTAACCCGCGTCCCGGGCCGACGCCTCGTCCGCGGCCAGCCGCAGATCGGCGTCGGAATCGGCGAGCCACAGGTGGAGGCGCGGGCGGCAACGCACGCGGGCGCGCACGCCGAGCTCGTCGAGGAGGGGCTGCATCGCCGCCTGCGAGAGCGCGCCGGACCGGAGCGCCGCGGCGGCCGCGCGCGGGCGCCACGGCTCGCCGCCGAGGAGGCGCACGTCGGGCGCGGGCCGGAGCGCGGCGATCGCGCCCCGCCACGCGGCCACGCCGGTCTCGCCCGGCTCGAGCCGCGGGCCGAACAGGAGCTCGAGCGCAGCGGCCGCATTCCCCGCGAGCTCCTCGTCGTTGAGGTGGTGCACGAGGTAAGCCCAGGCCCCGGGGTGCCCGAACCGCGCGACGATCGCGAGGTGCTCCGGAGACGCCGGCTCGCGCGAGAGCAGCCGCTGCAAGAGCTCCAGGTCGCCCGCGTCGCCGCGGAGCACGACGATCTCGGCGGCGAACAGCCCGAGGCCCAGGGCGAACGGGTCCGACGCGCGCACGAGCTCGTAGGGCGACGGGTCGCCGGAGAGCAGCAGCGCGCGCGCGGCGGCGCGGGCCACCGCTGGGTGCGGGGAGCGCAGCAGGCTCCGCACGTGGGGCAGGAGCGGAGCGGCGGCCGGCACGTCGAGGCGCGCGGCGGCGCGGGCGGCCGCGGCCGCCACGGCGGGGCTCGCGTCGAGCAGGTGCGTCCGCACGTCGTCGGCGCCCAGCGCACCGCGGCCGGCGAGGACGTCGATCGCGACCGCCCGCGCGACCGGGTGCACCGAGCCCAGGAAGAGGCGCATCGCGTGATGGACCCCAGGGTGCGGCGACACGCCGAGCGCCTCAGCGACGGCTTGCCCGTGGTCGAGGGCGTCGGGCGCCAGCATCTCCAGGGCGGCGAGCACGGCGCGCATGGCGTCGTCCCCGTCGAGCAGGCCGAGCAGGAACGCGACCGCCCAGCTGCGCGTGGTGCCGGACAGATCGAGGGCCGCATGGAAGTACGCCAGGGCGCGGCCGATCACGTCGCCGCCCGCGGCGGCGGCCGCGTCCGCCTGCGCGAGGATGCGCCGCTCGTGCGCTTCGCGGCCGGACCACGCGTACGTCGCGCGGCTGCGCAGCACCGCGGCGATGGTCTCGAGGCAGGCGTCGGAGATGCGCTGGTAGAAGCGCTCGATCGGCCACGCGGCGAGCCCCTCGCCCTGCATCCACACGAGCGACCGGCGCCCGGCCACGACCGGCAGCTCGGGCGCGGGGAGCGCGTCGCGCGTGCGCGGCGCGGCGCCGAGCGAGCCTGCGCCGTCGTCCTCGCCGGGCGCGGCGGCGGCCTCGCCGGGCGCGGCGCCGTCGAGCGGCGGCGATCCCGGCGCGCCGGCCTCGCCGGACGCGCCCGCGCGGATCCCCGCAAACGGCAGGCGGCGCGGGGCGTGCAGGCAGGGCCGCTCGCGCGACGCGCGCAGGGGCCGGTGGGATGGCGCGTGATCCGCGGCGAAGAGGACCGGCGGGCGCGGCGCCGCGGCGGGGGGCGCGCTCGGGGCCGAGGCCTGGTGGGATACGACCGCGAGCCCCCGCGTGCCGCCGGGCGAGATGGCCCACACCAGGAAGGGTTGCCGCGGCTCCGCGGGGAGCGGCGCCGTGTCGTGGCGCATGGCCGAGAGGCCCCACACGAGATCCATCACGCCCGCAGCGGCGCCGCAGCGGCCAACCTCGCCCTCGATGCTGCACATCGCGCACGCGCGCTCGAACCGCGCCGCGTTGCGCGCGGTGGCGTAGTGCCATTCGGTCGTGCGCAGGGCGCCGGCGGTGGCCGGGCCGAACGCGAAGCGAAACGGCCCCGGAGCGGGCGCTTCCCGCAGCAGGGTGGTGAGCGCGAGGCCATCGACCACGTCGTCGTTGTCATCGCGGGCCGGCGCCTCGGCGACGGCCACATGGAGCACGGCGCCGAGGGCCGTGAGCTGCGCCTCCTGGGCGAGGCGCGGCGACATGACGACCATCGCCGCCGCCCCCTCGGACAGCGGGGGCACCTGCTTGGCCCACGGGCTCGGCGCCCGCTGCGCCCACGCGCGCAGCGCGTCGAGCGACACGAACGAGTCGACCCCGGCGACCGCGATCACCCTGCGCGGGTCTTCTCGGAGGAGGCGCTCGGCGCGCAGGAGCGCCGAGAAGACGCCCGCGTCCTCGCCGACCCGCTCGGCGCGCAGCGCCGCGCCGTGCTCGCCGGCGGCCTCCTCCGCGGCGGCGCACGCGGCGGGGGCGCGCGCCGTGGACGCGCAGACGAGCATCGCGCTCGGCATCGGCGCCTGCGCGGCCACGAGCGGGCGCAGCGCGTCGGCGATCGCCGTGCGGAGCAGCGCGGCGACGCGCTCGGGGAGCGGGGTGCCCGTGCCGAGCCAGGGCGCGACGCGCACCTTCAGTGGGTCGCCCTCGCCCCAAAAGAGAGGCGCGCGGGGCGGGCCCGGCATGCCGGCGCGGAGGAAGAACGCGTGCTCTTCCGCGGTGCGGGCCCACGGCGAGACGAGACCGAGGCCCACGATCGCGAGGCTCATGTGTGGGTGGCCTTGCCCGACTGCTTCGACTGCCCCGTGATCTTGATCTCGTCGGCGACGATGCTGATGCCGCCGCCCGACACGACGATCTCGGAGCCACCGCACTTGAAAACGATCGACGATCCCTCGACCTTCATCCCGCCGCCGACCTTCACCTTGACGGACGCGTCGGACTTGATGCCGTGCTCGCCCCCCGCCTTGACGTCGAGCGTGCCCGCGATCTGGGTCGTGAGCGCGCCGCGGACCTTCCGGGCCATGCCCGCCTTGGTCTTCACAGTGCGCGCCGCCTCGACCTCCGTGGAGATGCCGAGCACCTTCGTGTCCGCGGAGATCGTCTTCGTGTTGTGGCTGCCGCCGATGAGGAACGTGGACGCGCCGAGCGTGGTCCAGCCGATCGACCCCGGGGTCATCACCGCGTACTTGGCGCCGATCAGCTCCAGCATTGCGCCGTCGACCCACGTCCCGCGGTGCCCGGGGCCGGGCCCGGCGGCCGCGCTCTCGTCCGTGGCGCCCGCGGCGCCTCCGCCCGCGGCCTGCTCGCCGCCGGCGTGCGCCTCCTCGTTCCAGGGCGCGGGCGGCGGAGGGCTCGTGACCGCGGCGACGATGGCGTCGCCGCCGGGCACGAGGCTGCCGAGCACACCCGCGCCGGCGGTGAGCGCGCCCTGCCACCCGCCCTCGGCGTAGCCCCTGCCCACCTGGTAGCCGGCGGCGGCGAACGCGCCCGCCACGCCGAGCGCGCCGGCGCCCTCGAGCGCGGCCGCCTGGGCCAGCTGCTTCGCGCCGGAGACCGGATCGCCGACCTTCTCGAGCAGCGCGCCGCCGACGAGCACGCTCTCGCTGCCCACCGAGATGGCCATGTTGCCCTTGACGTAGATCCTCTGCGTCGCGCCGACGGTGGCCGACTGCGATCCCACGCCGACCGTCAGCGCCTGGGCGATCGACACGTCCTCGTTGGCGCCGACGGTGCGGCTCTGGCTGCCCTTGATGAGCAGCGACTCGTTCTTCACGGTCTGCGTCATCAGGTTGTTCGCGACGTCGACCTTCTTGGCGAACCCCGCCCCGATCGTGAGGTGCTGGCGGCCTGCCGCGTCATCCATCTGGATGACGTTCTGCGCGCCGCCGCCCGGCGAGCTGTACGTGCGCAGGCTCGTCACCGTCTTGTTCACGGGTAGGCCTTGCGGGGGCGGCTGCTTCGCGTTGTACGTGCGCCCGAGCACGAGCGGCCGATCCGCGTCGCCCTCCTCGAAGCCGACCAAAACCTCCCAGCCCACGCGCGGCAGCGCCATGGATCCTGGCATGTTCGGCTGCATCGTGCGCACGGGCAGGCTGCTCTTGTCGTCGGCGGGCCCCTCGCGGTCCCACGGGAAGCGGACGTGCACGCGGCCCTGCGCGTCGGTGTGGATCTCCTGACCGGCGGGACCGGTGACGCGCGCCGGATGCACGCCGTGCACGACGGGGCGCGGCGTGATCCGGGGCAGCCGGAACGGCACATCCGCGGGGATCGCCTGCGCGACGAGCGCATATCCTCCGCCGTCGACCCACCTGTGCGACAGGCCCACGATGAAGAGCCTGCCCTCGGGGCGGGCCGCGCCCACATACGCGGCGTCGAGCTCCAGCGTCACGATCATGCCGGGGGCGAGGGCGAGCGCGTTCGTCCGGAAGGTCACCGTGGACGCGTCGGCGCGCAGGCTCTCGAGCCGCTGGGCGGCGCGCGCCGTGGCGTCGCCGGGCGTCCGGAAGCCGCCCGGCGCCTCGTACACCTCGGTGCTCTGCTCGACGTCGTTGCCGCCCGTGGCGACCCCTTCGAGCTTCACGGCAGGCGTCTCGTACCAGTGGTCGCGCAGCGTCACCTTGCCCGGGCGGCGGCGGTGCGACACGCGGCAGTCGACGGCGATGGTGGCGGTCACGCGGAGCGCGTCGTCGACGACGGTGAGCGAGCAGGGGGCGTCCGCCGCGGCGCCCGACTGGTCCTCGAGCACGAAGACCTCGGGGCCGTCCGTGGTCTCGAACCGGAAATAGAGGCCCTCCTCCTCGCACAGGCGCGTGATGAAGGCGGCGCACGTCTCGGCGTACTGCACCACGTACTCGCGCTCCGCGTGCGGCTGCACCAGCTGCTCTCGGACGCGATCGCCCGCGTAGCCGCAGCGCTCGAGCACCTCGCGGACGATCGCGGGGACGGTCTTGTGCTGGAACACCTTCGTGTCGCGGCGCAGCTCCAGGAGCGCGAGGCCCGAGCGCACCGTGGCCGAGTACCTCCGCGCGCTGCCCTGCTGCGACGTGGCCACCGCGGAGATACGGGTCACGAAGCCCGGGACGAGTCGCTCGTCGAACTCGCCGGCGAGCCGCAGCACACACCCCTTCCCGAGGAGCTCATCGAGGTCGAGCGGCTCGTTCGTGACGATCGACAGCTCGAACGTGCACGCCTGTCCGAGGCGCTCGTGCCCGATAAGGCCGCTGCAATGGAGCGTGACTTCCCCGCCGCCGACGACGATTTCCACCTGCGCCATGGGGATGGCTCGAGTATCCGGGGTCGGTCGAGGAGGCGTCAACCTCCGCGGCGTTGAACGTTTGCCAGCGCCGACGCCGGGGGACTATGGCTGCAGACCGACAGAGGAAAGGGACGGAACCATGAGCCAGCCGGAGGAGGTCGTCGCAATCGAGCTCGTGCTCGCAGGGGCCACGGAGAGCCCGGCGCCGCTGCACAGGAGCGGGTTCTACCGGATCGCCGTGGACGGCGTGGGCGCCCGGGCGCTCACCTTCGGCGGCGCGCTCGACCGGGCGGCGAACGTGATTGCCTGGGATCTCGGGACGGGCCAGCGCATCGAGGGCGCGTGGATCGTCCTGCACCCGGACGGCCGGCGCGGGTTGCGCGCCGAGCCCGACGACACGGTGGCGTTCTGCGATATCGCGTCCGGCGAGCGCCTGTCGGTCCTGGATGGGCTGGACGCCACCTTCGCGCCGGCCGAGCTCGCCTCGGACCGGTACGCGCTGCTGTGTCGCTCGACCGAGGCGGCGGACGACGACAGGCCCGCGCCATCGGTGAAAGTCATCGATCTCGCGACCGGGAAGCGCATCCATGACCTCGAGCAGCCGCACTTGCTCGGCGCCTACCTGCCGGGCGACCGCGGTCTGTTCGTGGATCCCAGAGGCATGCCCTCGATCTGGGACCTCGCGGGCGGAAAGCTCATGGCCAGGCTCAAGGGCCCTGCGGAGCGCCCGATCCGGCTGCGCGTGGCGAGAGACGGCAAGACGGCGATCACCATCGGCAAGAAGGGGACGACGTGCTCGTGGGACCTCGACGGCCGCAAGCTATCGTGGGCCAGCGACTCCATGCACGAGGAGTATGGTGGCGGCGCCCGGGACTACTTCGAGCTGCTCCCCGACGGCCGCCGCGCGGTGTACACATCGCGCCCGGGCGTGTACGGCAATCACTTCCTCGGGTTCATGGACCTGACGTCGGGCGCGCTCGATCAGTCCTGGACGACGGCCGACGAGGAGCGCGCGATCACCGCGGTCTGCCCCTTCCCGGACTCCCCGCACCTCGCCCTCTTGATCGAACGAACAACCTCCTCGCCGGCGACCGTGGAGATCTGGGACACCGGTTCGCGGCTCCTCGTAGGTGCGCGAGAGGTCCGTTCGGCCAAGGTGCTCGCGGTCACGGCGGACAAGCGGGTGGTCGTGGGGGGCAGCAGGATGGGAGGGCCGGACTTCTTCCGCGTCTACGAAGCCGCGCAGCGCCCGGGCGCGCCCCTCCCGGCACAGCCCCCGCCCGGGGCGCCGGCGGCTCCCGAGGAGGCCCCGGAAGAGACGCCCGCTGCGGAGGCGCCGCCACCCAAGAAGCCGCGGCGCAAGCCGGCCAAGAAGTGAGAGCGCGGATTCAGGCGCAGACGAATTTCGGGGCGTGCTTCTTCGCCGCGGCGACCACGGCGTCGATGCGGTCCTGGGGGATCCCCGCCGCTTTCATGGCCTGGGCATGCATGTCGATCAGCTTGTCTGCCGAGACGCTGCCGGGCCTGCGGCCGTTCAGCATTCCATCGACGATCCGATGCACCCGATTGTGCTCGGCCCGCGTCAGGCCGATGGTCGGATTGCCCAGCGACATGTCGCTCATCCGCCGGCCGCCCATGCCGTGATCCTTCAGCCAGCTGTTCTGGAGCGGCTCGTGGCGCTGGAAGCCGTTATTGTCGTACTCGTAAGGCTGCACGTCATAGTGGCCCAGGCCGAACGGGTCGATCGCGAGGGTCGGGCTCTTGGCCAGGCCGAACAGGTTGCCGCCGCTCGCCAGCAGCAGCGGATCGATGCTCAACCAGCGGCCGACCTCGGGATCGAAGTATCGGTGCAGCGTGCACAGGAGACCGGTCTCGTCGTCTGCGTAGTGCCCCAGGTGGCGGAGCGGCGTGGACGCCGGCTCCGCGGCCGGGTCGCGGTAGACCTCCAGGACCTTACCGAAAGGCGAGATCGCGGCAGCCCAGGCCACGCGGCCCGCCTCGTCGATGAGTTCGCGGGGCGTGCCCATGGCGTCGACCACGTACGACAGCGCGCGCCCCCCCTCCACGTGCAGTATCGGCGTCATCGTGTCCGGGTTGTGCACGAAGACGCGCGCGCCGCGCTCGCTGTCGATCTCGGCGGCGAGCGTGAAGCCGTGCCACAGGTACTCGACGACGCGCGGCCTTGGCGGCTCCTGGCCGAGCTGCTGAAGGGGCAGCGGCCTGGGCACGATCATCTTGAGCGCGCGCCGCCCGAAGGCGTCGTAATAGAACAGCACGCGCTCGCCGGAGGGCAGCCGCACCTCGCGCAGGCGGCTGCGCGCGTCCCAAAGGTACTCGGTGGGCTTGCCGCCGCCGAGAGGGATCGCTCTCCGGCGCCGCCGGGCCGCATCATAGGTGTACTCGTGCGTCGCCGTGCGCAGGAGGACGTTGCCGGCGCGCACCCTCCACGGCGCAGGGATCTCGTCCCCGGGACCGGCCGCGCCGATCAGCGCGCCGGAAGGATCGTACTCATAACGCGCGCCGAACCGCCCCTCGACCCCGGCGAGCTCGTCCGCAGGGCCGTACGTGTACCTCTCCCGGCCCCATCGCGCGTCGAGCAGCTCGACGACGCGGCCCTCGGCATCGTACGTCCAGCGGCGGTGCACCGGGCTCGCCGGCGCCGCTGCGCCCCCGGGACTGGACGCCACCCATTGCTCGATCGTGCGGGCCCGCGGGTCGAACGCGCGGAGCATGTCGAGCCCGCCCCGGTGATGATGGCGCCGCACCTCGCGGCCGGAGGTATCGCGCTGGATCGTCACCTTGTGGCCGGCGTGATCGATCCCCACGAGCTCTCCCGCGAGATCGTAGAAGTACCTAGTCGTGGTCCCGTCCGGGAGGACGCGCTCCGCGAGCCTGCCTGACCGGTCGTAACCGAAGCAGAGGACGCGCTGGCCCTGCACCTCCCGGATCACCCGGCCGGACGCGTCGCGCTCGAACGCGACGGCCACCTGGCGATCGTGATCGTGGAGCACGGCGCCCAGCAGAAAGCCCGTCTCGTCCCACGAGAACGTGCGCTTGCCGTGCGGCGAGTCTTCCTCCACCACGCGGCCGGTCGGATCGTACGTGTACGAGAGCCACGCGTCGCCCGGCAGCTCCACCCGGGAGACGCGCCCCGAGCGGTCGTATTGGCGTGCGAACGCGGACCCGTCGAACGTGATCTCCTCGCGGATGCGGCCGGCGCGGTCGTAGCGGAGGTCGTAGCGCTCCGCGCGCGGGCTGATCACCCCGACCAGGCGCTCCAGCGCGTCGACCTCGAACTGCCACGCTTGCCCGTCCGGCCGGACGATCTTCTTGATGGACCGCGTGCCGGTCCACTCGAGCCTCCATGTTCGGTGGCATCGATCCATGACGGACGTCACGCGGTTGCGGCCGTCCCATGTGTAGTGTTCGGTCGTGCCGTCCTCGTAGCGGAACAGGATCGGCCGGCCGATGGCGTCATTCTCGACGCGCACCGTCCGCCCGGCGGGATCGGCGAAGCCGGTCAGGCGGCCGAGGTCATCGTAGTCGTAGCGGGTCACACCGCCGCTCGCGTCGGTCTCGCGGATGAGGTTGTGCGCTTCGTCATACGCGAAGGCGGCGATCTGCCCGTCAGGCACGTACGCCGCCGTGACCCGCCCCCAGCGGTCGCGCGCGACGCTCACCGTGAGCCCGGACGGCAAGGCGACCGACGTGAGGTCGCCATGGCCGTCGTAGGTCCACCGCGTCTCGCGGCCGCGCGCGTCGATCTCCTTCACGACCAGATCGTCCTGGATCTCCCACCGCGTCGTGTGGCCGTCCTCGTCCGTCCGCGCGATCAGGTGGCCGCGATCGTCGTACGCGGAGGCGACCGTCTCTCCCGCCGCGTTCTTCTCGGAGAGGACATAGCCGTCCTCGTCGCGCTCCATGGCGCACGACCACGCGCCGTCCGGCGTCGCCTCCCTGACGATGGCGAGCTTGGCGTCGTAGGTGATGACGCGCGGCTCCGGGGTCGAGTGCACCGTGACCACCCGCTCGGAGGGCTGGTGATCAAACCGCACGGGGTGGAACCCTTCATCGCTGAAGGCGGACACGCAGCGCTCGCCCTCCTCGTCGTACGCGTACCGGAAGGTCGGGCCGTCGGCGAGCCGCTTCTCGATCAGCCGGTGCTTGCCGTCATACCCGTACCGCGTCACATGCCCGGCCGCGTCCGCGACCTCGCCGAGCTCGCCCTCGTCGGTGTACCGGTAGACCACGGTGAAGTGCACCTTGTCGGCGGCCCACACGTCGAGCGCCACGATGCGGCCCTTCCTGTCGTAGCGCGGCCGGAGCTCGCGCTTCGCTGTGTCAACGACGGCGGCGAGCCGGTCCTCGTTATACCGCAGCTCGACGCGGTTGCCGGCGGCGTCGCGGATCTCGCGGAGCACGGCCCTGCCGCCGCCTTGCAGCGGCGCGAACACGCGCACGAGGCCGTCTTCGAGGCTCCGGACGCGGTAGCCGCCCCCGCCGAGCGCGTCGACGTCGATGCGCGCGCTGCGCACGAACGCGCGGCCGCGCGGCGGGACGGCCGGCAGCGGGATACGCCGGCCCGTGCCGGTCCGCCAGACGGTGCGGCCTTCTTCTCCCCCGATCCACTGGTTGAAGTTGTGCGTCCACCCGCCCTTGCCGAGAGGTGTCCTTTCTCTCCGGAACGCGGAGACGTAATAGCGCTGCCACACCACGGGGATCACGCCGGGCAACGATGCGTCGAAGTCCCAGTCGACGACATCGCCCGACGTGGCCAGGACCGGATCCCCGAAGGGCTTCACCGTCTCCTTGACCCAGTCGTGGATCGACCCGTCCTTCATCTTCGCGTCGAAGTCGACGCTGGAGAGGAACTTCGTCCGGACCTGGACGACCCTCTGCTCCTCGAACAGCACGTTGAGGGCCACGTCGCTGCCGGTCACGGCGATCTCCTTGCCCTTGGCGCGGGTGTCTTTCTCGCCGCTGAGCACCGCGCCCCACATGTCCTTGGCCGCCGTGACCGTGTCCCCGATCCCGATGGGGATCGCGGGCTTGTTGCAGGGCGGCACGATCTTCATCACCGCGCCGACGAGCAGGACCCAGCCGCTGACGTCGAGCGCCTCGCCATTCGTCGTGCCGCGCTTCACGTCGTTCGACTTCGCGACGTACGGGTACGGGGTGGGCACCGGCCCCGCGACCGGCGGCGGCGGCCCCGGGCTGACCCCCGGCTGGCCCGGCGCCGCGTGGTTGGACTTGTCCGTGGCGATGCGTTTCTTGTCGATCGTGCTCGGCATGTCAGGGGAGCTCCACGCGCGCGGCGAGCAGGCGGATGATCTCGCTCATGTCGATCACCATCCGGTGCCCCTCGAGCCGCGCGACGCCCGCCCTGTCCACGCGGAGCGTGAACGGCCCGGCCTCGATCGCAAGCGTGCGATCGGCGCGGATCTTGATGTCCTTCGCGCGGAGCGACACCAGGCCGTCGTCGTCGCGCTCGGCCGGCGCCCGCGTCTGCAGCGCGCCCACGATCGTCGGCCCGCGCTCCGTGTCGCACGCGATCACGAGGCGCCCGGTGCGGAGGCACTCGTCCGCGAGCGCCGGGTCCACGTCGTCGCCGAGCACGGCCCGCGCCCGAACGCCGCCCGTCGTCCGGATGCGGAACGCGTCCCCCGCGCGCACCTCGATCGTGGCCGCGGACAGGCCGGGACCGAGGCGCTCGGGGGCCGGCGTGGCAGAGGCTCTCTTCGCAGCAGGTTTGGTCTTCGGCATGGCGTTACCCGTCGTAGCTCTCGTCCCCGTCGTCGACGCTCTTCACCTTCCCGTCGAACTTCCCGTCGATCGTGATCGACCCCGGCGTCATCTTCACCGTGATCCCGCTCGCCTTGATCGTGAGCGACGCAGTCGCCTCCACGGTCACGTCCGATCCCCTGAGCTTGGCCGAGGCCCCGACGGACAGCACATAAGGCCCGGTGTACTCCTCGCTGATGCCGCCGCCCGCCTTGATTTTCCGGCTGGCGAGCGTCTCGGACAGGGCCCCTCGGACCGTCAGGCCGTACGTCCCGGCGTCGATCTTCTTGGATCCGCTGATGATCTCGGTGCTCGCGCCCCCGACCTTCACCGCCGCGTCCACGACGCCGTGCTCGTTCCAGGACCCGCCGACGAGCACCGTGGACGGGCCCGTCACGTGCCGCGTCTGGTGCACGACGGCCGTCTCCACCTTGGCCGCGCCGACCAGGCGCGCGAGCGAGGCCGACGACTGGCTGTAATCGCCGCCGACGTTGAAGACCCGGAGCCCGCCCACGAGGACGCTCTCGGACGCCGCCTCCACCAGCGCGTTCGCCTCGAGGTTCACCGTGCGGTTCGCGGCCACGGTGTACGACTGGGCCCCCGTCACCGCGACCTGACACGCCTTGCCGACGATGGCAGTGCGGTTCGCGCCGACGCTCCAGGTGTCGTCACCGGTGATCTCGGTGGCCTTGTCGTTCTCCGTCCGCTCGTTGAAGTCCTTCGACGCGGTGAAGCTCATCAGCTCGTTGCCCGCGGTGTCGTCCATCGCGATCACGTTGGCGCTGCCGCCCCCCGGCGTGGTGAGGCTGCCGAACACCGTCCCGGTCTTGCCCCCGGGCAGCGGCCGCGCCGGCACCGCGGCGCCGTTGTACATGCGGCCGAGCACCAGCGGGTCGTCCGCCGACGCGGCGTGAAACGAGGTGAGCACCTCCCACCCGGTGCGCGGCTGCATGAGCCCGCCGGACGTGGGCGGCTGGAGCACGCGCGTCCACGTCGAGCTGGTGTCGTCCACCGGCCGGCGCCGATCCCAGCGCAGGTGGATCTTCGCGCGGCCGTGCCGGTCGGTGTGGATCTCGGAGCCCGCGGGGGCCGTGACCGTCGCCGTCTCGAGCCCGCGCGCGCGCGGCGCGCGCCGGCGGGCCGGCCGGTGCTCCCTGTCAGCCGGGACCGCCGTGAAGCGGGCCTCATAGCGGACCTCGCCGTCCACCGCGTCGCCCCCCGACTGGTCGACGAGCTCGTGCGCCACCTCCAGCACGAGCCACTTCGCGTTCACGGCGTCCAGCGCCGAGCCCTCCAGGGCAATCGTGTGGCCCGGCGCGAGCCGCCGCGACGACGTGACGCCCGTGAGCACGAGCTGGCGAGCCTGGGCCTCCTCGAGGCGGATCTGCGCGAGCGCCCGACCGAGCCCGGGCTCGGGGTAGCCGCCCGGGTGCTCGTACCGCTCGCGCTGGCCCGGGCCGTCGCCCGCGGCGGCGGTCATGTCCACGGTCGGCTGCCCGAAGTTGTAGTCGCGCAGCGTGAGCCGGTCCGGCACCATCGCCCGGCGCAGCGTCACGCGCTGCACGGACTCCGCCGTCTCCGCCGCGGCGAGCTCGCGCACCGGGAGCGCGTCGACGCCGGGCGTCGCGTCGAAGGCGCCCTTGGCGTCGGCGAGCACGAGCACGTCCTTGCGGTCGACCGGCAGGTACCAGGCGATCCCCTCCTCCGCCAGGATCCGCGAGAGGAAGCCGAGCCGCGTCTCGAACGCCGCGACGCACTGCGGGCGCTTCGCGAGGGCGCGCGCGACCCGCGCGTCCGCCGTGATCCCATGCTCGGAGAGCACCTGCTTCGCGATCTCGACCGCCTCTCGGTCGAGGAACACGAGGTAATCCACCATGTCCGACAGGAGCGAGACCTTCGGCACGACCGTCGCGACGTAGGCGGCGGCGCTCGCGGAGATCGCGTCGACGATGCCGTCGATCAGCCGCGCCGCCCCGTCCGGCAGCGCCATGGAGATGCGTGCGGGCTTCCCGACCAGATCGGAGAGGGCGCCGCCGGGCCACGGCCCGGCGTCGCGCGCCGGCGAGAACGAGACCTCGAACGCGTACGGCGCGCAGAGCCGCTCGACGCCCCGGAGGCGAATCACGCGCAGCGCCGCGCCCTCGCCGTCGAGCTCCAGCTGAACCGATTGCGCGAGCGCCATGTTCCCCTTCTCCGGTCCGCCTGGGCTCAGGTGATCTTGCTGCCGCCCGTCCGCTTGATGCTGCCCTTGATCAGCGTGGTGCCGCTCTTCGCCTTCAGCTTGCCGCCGCCGAGCTCGAGCGCCTTCGCCTTGATCTTGCCGCCCACGTCGAGCGTGATGTCCGGCGCCTCGATGACGAGCGGTCCCGACGCCTTGAGGTTGGCGCTGGCCCCCACGGTCACGGTCCCGGCGGCCGAGACCGTGACCTCGAGCGCGGCGCCGATCTTCTCCGTGGTGGCCGCGGCCGTCAGGCTCTTGGCGCCGGTGACGCTCTCGTTGTAACCGCGGCTGCCCTTGATCGAGCGGCCGCCGCCCACGAGCTCCGTCCGGACAGCGGCCACGGACTGGCTCACGCCCAGGCCCCCCTTCAGCGACATCGAGCCGCCGATGAGCTGCGTGAAGCTGCCCTTGATCGTGGAGTTCGACTGATTGCACTGGAGGCCATAGAACGCGCCCACCAGCTCGGTGTACGCGCCCTTCACCGCGAGCACGCGGTTGGCCGTCACCTTGATCGACTCCATCGCGCCGATCATCTCGGAGCGCGACCCCTTCACGCTGGTCACGTAGTTCGTGCCGATGTTCAACGTCTGATCGGCGCCCACCGTGAGCGACTGTGCCCCGCCGATGGACACGATGTGCCCGAGCTGCACGTCGTGGGTCTCGTTCGCCCCGATCGTGGACGTGGACGCTCCGCCGACCGTGACCGTCTGGTCCCTCGTCGCGTGGATGAACATCTCCTGTCCACCGCTCGAGTCGCCCACGCGGATCTCCTGGGTCGTGCCGTCGCCGGGAGAGGTCGCCGACTGCAGCGTGGTCGTCGCGGACGCTCCGGGCAGCCCGTAAGGGACGACGGCGGTCCCGTTGTACACGCGGCCGAGCACGAAGGGACGATCGGGATTGCCGTCGATGTACGCGACGGGGACCTCCCAGCCCACGCGCGGCAAGAGCATGGCGCCCCCCATGTTCATCTGGAGGCACCGCACCCAGGTCGACGACCTGTCGTCCGTCACGTCCGACCGGTCCCAGGGGAAACGCACCTTCACGCGGCCGAGGTCGTCTACGTGGATCTCCTCGCCGGCTGGGCCCGTCGTCGCGGCCGGCTCGAACCCCGGGACGCGCGGGATCCGGCGCGGGATATCCGGCCTGTGCGCCGCCCCGCCGGCGGGGACGAGCATCGCGCGGCAGACGTAGGCCTCTCCGTCGGCGTCGGTGCGGCTCCCCACCGTGATGTCGTGCTCCGCGCCCGTCACGAGGAGCTCGCCGTTCATCCAGTCGTCGCTGCACCCGATGATCCGCACGACGCGGCCCGGCTCGACGCGGGTGCAGTTCGTGACGCCGACGACGTGCCGCTCCGTGCGGCGGAGCTGCTCCAGTCGCACGCGCGCGCGCCGCGCCGCCGCGGCGGACGTGGGCACGCAGGCCGGATACTCGAAATGCTCCCACACGCCCTCGCCGGCGCGGCCCTCGATCGGCACGTCGGGCGCGCGCACGTCGTAATCGCGCACATGGACGGCGGTCGGCGCGAGCACCTTCGTGAACGTGAGCTCGTAAAAGCACCGCGCGCGCATCGCGCCGCTCGCGTCCTCGTACGGGACCGTCGCCTCGCCGCGGATGCCGTCGTGCGCGGCGGCGTCGTCGGCAAACACGATGACGGGGCCCGCGCCGTCGTTGTAATCGAACCAGAACGATATCCCGTCGTCGGCGAGCAGCCGCGCGACGAAGGCCCACTCGGTCTCGTCGTACTGCGCCGTGTGCGGCCGGGGCGGGTACTCGCCGGCGAGCCGCCAGACCATGGCGTCCCGCGCCACCCCCGCGTCGGCGAGCACCTGCTCCACGATCTCCTTCGTGGTCTTGCCCAGGAAGATGCGGTATCCCGACCGCTGCGTCAGGAAATGGACCGGCGCGCCGAGCGTGACGGTGTAATGGTGCCCGTCACGGCCCTCCGCCTCGTAAGCGACGTCCGTCACGACGAGACCGATCGGGCGCACCGCCCCCTCCTGCTCGTCGGCGAGGCTCAGCACCGCGGGGGCGCCGATCGCCTCGTCGAGGCTCAGGGAGGCGCCCTCGACGAGGATCCCGACCTCCCAGCGCGGGAGCGCATTCATCGCTTCCGTGCCGTGGGCGCGCACCGTGCGAAACTCCGCTGGCAACGCTTCACACGCAAGGTGAGCGATCATCGCTGCCATAGCGCAATGAGCGTACACGCTTGGGCAGACCGCTTCAATCCCTCGCCCGGGAGCGCTCTGCTGCCGGCGGCCGCACGGAGAATGGCGCCGTGAGGTCCAGAGCATCCGTCCACGGTGCGCTGTCACCCGCGAGCTCCGCGATCATTACGGCCTCGGCTGCGGCGCGGTCGGGCCGTAGCCCCATGGCCCCGAGCGCTCGTGCGACGGCGTCCGCGACGGCGAGCCGCAGCGCGAGATCGGTGGCGAGCCGCTCGAACGTCGATCGCGCGGCCCAGCGCAGATCCCAGAGCGCGTCGGCCGCGAAATCGCCGAGGACCTCGGCGGCGGTCCGGCGCTGCGGCGCGCGGCGCTCCGCCGCGTCGAAATGCGCCGACCAAGGCCGCGCCGGCGGGGCGCCCGGCGCGCCGAGCAGCGAGAGGAGGCCGTGGCCGAACCACGCGAGCGCGTGGTCGAACGCGGTCCCGAGGGTGTCCACCGTCCGGAGCGCCCCACCCAGCTCGCAAAGAAAGGCTCGGTGGCGCTCGGCCCAGGTCTCCTCCACGCCCAGCACGGCCGAGGCCGTCTCGCCCCTGACGAGCCGCTCGATCCATCCGGCCTCGATCGCGACATAACGCGCGAGAGACAGGCTCGTACGCCGGGTGAACGGGATGCGGTCGCCGACGGCCGCGTGCGGCGCGAGCCGGCCCCGGCCGTCGCGGAGCGATCTCACTGCCTCGTCCAGCCGCACGGGCGGGCGGTCTCCGAGCGTCCGACAAGGACAGCGGTGCGCGGTGGTGACGCGGATCCCGAGCGGCGTCTGCACGGCGCCATACGGGAAGCGGCGGCACAGGAGCGGTTTGTCCGCGGTGCCGTGCAGCGAGCACGCGCCGCCGGACAGGAAGACGCAGGCGCCGTCGGTGCCGGCGCGGAGGGCCATGACGTCGATGCGCTCGTGCCGGCCGAGGGCGTCGGGCGCCCGGCGGCGCAGCCGCACCACGTCGCGCCGCGCGAGGGGCCCGAGCGCGTGGAGGTCGGAGCAGCAGAGCCCACCGCCAACGCACGCAAACCGCGCCCCCGGCCGCACGATCAGCTCGCCTCGCGGTGGCGTGGGCCGCGTCATTCACGCTCGATGCGCGCGCCGCGCGGCGACGTCAATGGTCGCGCCGCGACCGGCGCTCGGGTAATCTGCGCCCCGTGAGCCACCGCGGGCCGGATGCTGGCGAGCCCCTCGATCTGGAGACGTTCGCGCGGGTGTCCGCGGAGCTCGAGGCCGGCGGCGCGACGCGCGAGGAGGTGCTCGGCCGCCACGCCCTGGACGGGTCGCGGTGGGAGCGGGCCGCGGTCTTCTGGTCGAGGCGGCTGGCCGATGACGCGGCTGCAGATGGGCCGCTCGCCGAGGCGTTCGCGGGGGCGCTCACGCCGGCGCGCGCGGCGCTCGGGGCGCCGGCGATGTCGCCCGAGGACTGGGCGGCGCTCACGCTGGACATCGCCGAGCGCGGGGTCGGCGCCGCGCTCACGGCGCGGGGCCTGGCCGCCCCGGTCTATTTCCGCCTCGCGAAGCGCTGGGCCGAGGCGCTCCCGCGCGATCCGGCGCTCGCCGCCCGGTACACGAGGGCGCTGTACGCCCTCGGCAGGCGCTGAGCGAGCGCCGCCCCGGCCGCTCAGGCCGAGAATGTGCAGCCTGGCAGCATGTCGTTGAGCTCTGTGATGAGCGCGGTGAGGTGGCGCGCCCGGACCTGACGACCGATGTTGAGGAGGCTGTCGGTGTCCCCGAGGTGCGGGCTTCCGGCGCCATACTCGTCCTGGTTCGGGACGCCGGGGCTCTGCGGCATCGTGTGCCCGAACTCGTGCGGGAGCGCGTAGAAGGTGCGTGTCTGGCCCGCGGCGTTCGTCGGGCTGTACGGCGCCGTGTCCGCGCTATCGAGGTGGATCTCGCACGCCGGAAAATCCACGTAGCTGATGAACGTGGTGGGGTCGCTCCCGGGCGGCAGCTTGCGCACGGTCACATTCCAGTGCGGTTGCGCAAGGACCCACCGCACATCGAACGATGCCGGCGGGAGCCCGCGCGCGAAGCGGCGCGCGAACGCGTGGCTGCCGGCGACGTGCAGCCGGATGTGCCCGCTCCACGTGCGCCAGACCTGCCGGTCCAAGGCGCGGTGGAACGCCTGCCGGTGACGGAGCGTCCACGGCCGCGCGGGCGCCACGACGGTCCACGTGTACTGCCAGCGCTCCTGGACGAAAATCCGCCCCGTCTCCGTGTCGAGATCGATGTTGCCCCACACGGGGCGGCGGACGAGATGACGACTCATGACCGACCCCCTTCCATGGCTACACGGCAGCCGAGGCTCCGTCAACGCGCCACCCGAGCCGCCTTACCGCAGCGCGGACGGCTGCGCGTGTTGCGGCGGAGCAGCGACTGCGACGTTCGGGGGTGACGGAGCGGCGTTCATGGAGGCACCATGACGGCGGCACATGACGAATCCCGACGCGCCACCGCCCGCGGAGCCCGCGCTGCGGGGCCTCTCGCTCGCCCGGCTCGCAGGCGTGCACGCCGGCCTCTCCGAAGGGCTGCCCCTCGGCCAGGTGCTCGCCAACGAGGGAGTGGACGCACGCCTGTGGGAGCGCGCCGAGCCGCTCTGGGTCAGCAAGCTCGCCGAGGATGCGGAGCTGGACGGACCGCTCCAGGACGCCTATGACGAACGCATCCGCGCGGCGCGACTCCGATATGGACGGAGCGTCCGGCCCCTCGACGCGGATCTCCGCGCCTGGATTGCGTTTCTTCGGGTGATGGAGGCGCAAGAAGATCCGATGGCGCTCCTCGCGCGCGTGGGACTCCGTCCCGCCGACCTGCTCCGGCTCCACGGGGTCTGGTCGGGCAAGCTCTCCGAGGACGCCGATCTGCGGGCGCGCGCAGAATCGTGGCTCGCGGCTGCGCCGAGCGCCTTGCCGGAGATCACGGTCGGGCCTCCGGTCCTCACCGCGCCGCCGGCCGAAGGGCCGTTGGTGGAAATCGCGCCACCGCTAGAAGACGACGACGACCAGGACGAAGACGACGACCAGGACGACGACGACGACGACCAGGACGAAGACGACGAGGGCGCGGCGGAAGAGGCTCCGCCGCTCTGGGTTCCGCTGCCTGGTTGGCCGTCCGAGATGCGGAGCCCACGGCCAGCCCCGGGGGTCATTGCCCGGGCGCCAGCGCTGTCCGAGCGCCGGTCGCCCGTGCCCTTCTCACCCATGCATGCAGAGACACGGACCGTCGAGCCGTGGCCAGCGTCCAGCGCCGGCACCTCGATGCCGGCGGCCGAGCCGTCCTTGCGCGCCGCCGGGCTGACACCGGCGGCTCTGGCGGGCGAATCGCGAGAACCTCACCCGCTCTCTGCGACAGAACAGCGTGCGCCGCATGAGCGAAGTGAGCTCCATGGCGTCGCGGAGCGCCGCCTGGACGCGACCCTGGGAATGCCGGCCTTCGTACCGGAGGCGGCCTTGCCGTTCCGCCCTGCGGGAGCGCCGCGAGCCCTCGCGCCTCCGGAGCAGCGCTTCGACAGCACAGTTCAGTTGACGACCCGGAGCTTGCCCGCCGTTCCGGCAGGCCCGGTGCTGCCTTTCCGGCCACCCGAGGAGGGCACCGGGGCCGCCTCGCCACGCGCGCCGACGAGCGCCGGGCCAGCGCACGGCGCGGGCTCCTCGGCGCCTCCGCCTCCGCCCCTGCACCGGAGCGCGCCGGCGGCGGAGACCGCGCTCTCGCTGGCCCAGTACGCGTCGCTCTGTGCCGAGCTGGCGGTATTTCCTCGGGCCGCTGAGGCCATCTTCCGGCGTTATGGGCTGGAGTCCCAGCAAGCGCGGGCGGCGGTCGATGCGGCCTGGAAAGAACGGCTCGGCCGCGATGCCGGGGCCTACGGCGCGTGGCAGGAGATGTACCGGCGCTATCACGCCTACTGGACGCAGCGAGGCGCACCGGCCACGTGATCGCCCTCGCGGAGGTGGGGGAGGCCAGCCGACGATCCTCGCCGGCTGCAATCACGGGATCACGGAGCCGTGTGCAGAGGCTCACGCCGGAGCAGCGCGCTGAGCTCGAGCAAGACCTCGCCGACACCGCGGCGGGCCGAGCGCGCCTCGTCGCTCACGAGGATCTGCCGCGGGCCCTGGAGGAGCTGGCCACGAGCAGGAGGAGTGAGCGTAGGCGTCGACCTCGCGAGCTTTTGCCGCCGGCCGCGGTCTACTCGGGGAGGACGTGGTACCGCCCGCTCGGCGTGACGATGGCGTGGGGCTGGAGCGGGACGTTCAGCGCATAGGAGAGATCGCGCATCACGCTCTTCCTGGCCAGCCCTCCTCGTCGGCGGGCCGGTGTCAGCGTCCCTTCACGATGGCGCTCGTCCCGCTCCCGTCGGGAGACATCACCCTCGCGCTGCTCCCGGCGATGGTTCCGGAGGAGCTCAGCGCAAAACAGCAGACGCCCCGGCAAGCGAAGGAGGAAATAGAAAACAGGGCGACAAAGGACAACCGCATCGATCAAGCATCCGTGCGATCTCGGCGACCCTCGCTACCTCCCAGACCGCCTCCGCCCGGCGGCCGTCGCCCGCTCCCGTCGGAGGACGCGGCCTGGCCCTCCGGTTCGTTCGAGGTACTCTGGATGGAACATGAACGCGGCAGCGTCGGCGCGGGGACACGACGAGGAGGGTAGAGTCGACCTGCAGTTCCGCCTGCTCGCCGAGATGCTCCCTCACATGGTCTGGGCCGCTCGCGGCGACGGAGCATGGGATTACGTCAACGACCATTGGCGCACGTACACCGCGCTGACGGCGGAGCAGTTGATGCGCGCGGGCTTCGCCGCCGCGGTCCATCCGGACGACGCAGCCCGCAGCGCGGCAGCGTGGCGGGCCACCGTCGAGCGCGGCGCGCCGTTCGCCGAGGAGCTCCGCTTGCGGCGCCACGACGGCGCCTACCGCTGGTTCCTCGCCCGCGGAGAGCCCGTCAGGGACGGCGCCGGCCGGGTGGTTCGCTGGCTCGGCACGTGCACCGACATCGACGAGCGCAGGCGCGCCGAGACGGGTGCGCCGGGGCAGGTCGACGGCGAGCTGCGCTGGAAGGCGGCCCTCCTCGAGCAGGTCGGCGAGGCCGTGGTCGAGTCCCGGATGCAGCTCGTCGAGGGGTCGGATCGGCGGCGGCTCGTGCTGGAGACCGCGCGCGACGTCACGGCGCGCAGGAAGGCCGAGGAGAGCCTGCGCGAGAGCATGGCGCGCTTCCGCAACATCGCCGATCACGCGCCCATGGTGATCTGGGTTACGGCCCCTGACGGCTCGTGCATTTACGTCAACCCGCGGTGGCGCGAGCTCACGGGTCAGACCGAGGCCAAGAGCCTCGGCTTCGGCTGGCTGGCGGCGGTGCACCCCTCCGAACAGGAGGAGGCGGCGGAGACGTTCCGGCGGGCCACGGCGCGCCGCGAGGCCTTCAGGATCGATTACCGGTTCCGCCGCAGCGACGGCGCGTATCGCTGGTGCATCGACGCGGCGCACCCGTGGATCGGGCCGGACGGCGAGTTCCTCGGCTACGTCGGCTCGGTCATCGACATCACCGAGAGGAAGGAGGCGGAGCTGCTCCTGCGCGAGAGCGAGGCGCGCTTCAGGCAGCTCGCCGACGCGATGCCGCAGATCGTCTGGACGGCGAAGCCGGACGGCAGCATCGATTACTACAACCGTCGATGGCTCGAGCTCGCCGGCGCGGAGGACGCGCAGGTGGGCGGCGATACCTGGATCTCGTTCCTGCACGAGGACGATCGCCAGCGGGTCCTCGACACCTGGTCTCGCTGCGTGGCGACCGGCGCTCCCTACGAGGTCGAGCACCGCACCGCGTTCCCCGCAGCCCGCGAGCCCCGGTGGTATCTGGTCCGCGCCGTGCCGATCCGGGGGGCCTCGGGCGAGATCGTGCG
The DNA here is from genome assembly GCF_051474135.1 of Sorangium sp. So ce385. Taxonomy (NCBI): domain Bacteria; kingdom Pseudomonadati; phylum Myxococcota; order Polyangiales; family Polyangiaceae; genus Sorangium; species Sorangium sp. So ce385. Next base: position 7,536,174 of record NZ_CP150337.1, read on the forward strand.
GTGGTATGGCACCTGCACGGACATCCACGACGCCAAGCTCGCGGAGGCGGCCCTGAAGGAGGCGGATCAGCGCAAGGACGATTTCCTGGCGATGCTCGCGCACGAGCTGCGCAATCCGCTCGGGCCCATCCGCAATGCGGTCGAGCTCCTGCGGCACACGGCCGAGCAGCAGCCGGCGCTCGTGCGGGCGTGCGGCGTGATCGACCGGCAGGTCTCTCACATGGCCCGGCTGGTGGACGATCTGCTCGACGTTTCCCGCGTCGCGCGCGGCAGGGTCCAGCTCCGCAAGGAGCGCTGCGACCTGGCGCGTCTCCTCCGGCACACGGCCGAGGATTACCGCAGCACGCTGGAAGCGAGCGGCCTGCGGCTCGATCTGAAGCTGCCGGCAGGGCCGGTCTGGGTGCTCGGCGACCCGACGCGGCTGTCGCAGGCCGTGAGCAACCTGCTGCACAACGCCAACAAGTTCACCGATCCGGGCGGCCGGGTGACGGTCGCGCTGTCGGTGACGTCGGAGAGCTCCGCCGTGGTCCGCGTCCGCGACACCGGCATCGGCGTGGATCCCGCGACGCTCGCGCGCATGTTCGAGCCGTTCAGCCAGGCCGATCGCAGCCTGGACCGCAGCCGGGGCGGGCTCGGGCTCGGCCTGGCGCTCGTGAAGGGCCTGATTGGGCTCCACGGCGGCACGGTCTCGGCCGAGAGCGGGGGAATCGGCCACGGGACGGAGATGGTCCTCTGCCTGCCGATCGAGCGCAGCCCGGGCCCGCCGTCGGAGCGCTCCGCGCCGCCCTCGCGCGGCTCGTCGCACGCGCTGCGCATCCTGATCATCGAGGACAACGTGGACGCCGCGGAGAGCCTGCAGGCGCTCCTCGCCCTGTACGGCTATGACGTCGAGATCGCCCTGTCCGGGCCTGCCGGCGTGACAGCGGCGCGCTCGTTCCGCCCGGAGGTCATCCTGTGCGACATCGGTCTCCCTGGCGGGATGGATGGATATGGAGTGGCGAGGGCCTTGAGGGAAAGCGTAAACCTCTCATCACCCTCGCTGATGATCGCGCTGACCGGCTATGGTCAGGAGGAAGATCAGCGCCGGGTCCGGGAGGCTGGCTTCGACATGCACTTCATCAAGCCGATCGATCTGTCGTCTCTCCAGCGGCTCCTCGCGTCGCTCACCCTATCACCCACCTGATCCCGTGAGCGCCTCGGGGCGGTGCCCCCCGCAGCTCGGTGCTTTTCGATGAACGACGCCCCCAACACAACAACGTAAGCGCCGGCGGGGGGCTGTGCGCGGCGGCGCGCGGGTGGGCGCGGCGAGCACCGAACGAGGTGCCATAAGCTCCCAGCGGGCCCCACGTCTCAGGCGCGCCTTGTGTGGCGCGCGACGAAACGTCCCAGGAGGCATGGCCCGAAGTGAGACATGCCGGGCGGTGTTCTCAGCGCAAGCGCCCACGCCGCCCGCCTCGGCGGATGGCCGAGCGCCCACCCGCGCGCCGCCGCGCACAGCCCCCCGCCGGCGCGCGCGGCTCGGCACAGCCGCGCGCGCTCGCCCCCCTCCGCTACGCGGCCGCCGCCGGCTCTCCCGCCGTCGCGTTCGCCGCCGCGCCGCCGCCCACGGCCTCGATCGGCGCCTCCTCCAGCGCCGCCGCGATCACCTGGCTCATGTCCTCGACGAAGATGATCTCCAGCCCAGCCCGCACCTCCGCCGGGATCTCCTCCGCGTCGCGCGCGTTCTTCTGCGGCAGGACCACCCGCGTGATCCCGGCGCGGTGCGCCGCGAGCACCTTGGACTTGATCCCGCCGACCGGCAGCACCCGCCCGCGCAGCGTGCACTCGCCCGTCATCGCCGTGTCCGAGCGCACGCGCCGCCCGGAGAGGAGCGACGTCAGCGCCGTGAACATCGTCACGCCCGCCGACGGCCCGTCCTTGGGCACCCCGCCCGCCGGGACGTGGATGTGCAGATCCTCCGTCTCGAGCTTCGCCGTGTCCACGCCGAGCTCGCCGGCGTGGCTGCGCACGTAGGTGAGCGCCGCCTTCGCCGACTCCCTCATCACGTCGCCGAGCTGGCCCGTGATCTCGACCCTCCCCTTCCCCGGCATCCGCGACGTCTCGATGAACAGGATGTCCCCGCCCACCGGCGTCCACGCGAGCCCGGTCGCGACCCCGGGCACGCTCGTCCGCTCCGCGACGTCGCTGAAGAACCGGACCTTGCCGAGGTACTTGCCGAGATCGCTCGCCTCGATCACCACGCGCGGCGCCTTGCCGTCCGCCGCGCGGGCGATCTCCAGCGCGACCGCCCGGCACAGCTTCTTGATCTCGCGGCCCAGCTGCCGCACCCCGGCCTCGCGCGTGTAGTCGCGCACGATCGCCGCGAGCGCCTCGTCCGCGATCGACAGCGATCCCGGGTCGATCGCGTGCTCCTTGAGCTGCTTCGGGACGAGGTGCGACCGCGCGATCGCGATCTTCTCGTCCGGCGTGTAGCCGGACAGCTCGATGACCTCGAGCCGGTCCCGGAGCGGCGCGGAGAGCGCGCCGAGGTCGTTCACCGTGCAGAGGAAGACGACCTCCGACAGATCGAACGGCAGCTCCATATAGTGGTCGACGAACGTCCGGTTCTGCTCCGGATCGAGCACCTCCAGGAGCGCCGCCTCGGGCGAGCCGCGGAAGCCCGCGCCGAGCTTGTCGACCTCGTCGAGGAGCACGACCGGGTTCTTCACCTTGGCCTTCTTCAGCGCGTGCACGATGCGCCCGGGCAGCGCGCCGACGTACGTCCGCCGATGGCCGCGCAGCTCCGCCTCGTCGTGCACGCCGCCGAGCGAGATCCGCACGAACGGCCGGCCGGTGGCGTCGGCGATCGACTGGCCGAGCGAGGTCTTGCCCACCCCGGGCGGGCCCGCGAAGCACAGGATGGTCGCCCGCGCCTTGCCGGTCAGCTTGAGCACCGCCATGTGCTCCAGGATGCGGCGCTTCACGTCGTCGAGGCCGCGGTGATCCTCGTCGAGCTTCGCCTGGACCGCGTCGAGGTCGTCCTTGACGGTCGCCCGCGCGCTCCACGGGAGATCGGCGATCCACTCGAGGTAGGTGCGGATCACGTTGTGCTCGGCGCTCTGCGGGCCGACCGACTCGAGCCGCCGGAGCTCCCGGTCGGCGACCGCGCGCGCCTCCTCGGAGAGCCCGGCCTCGTCGAGGCGCCGGCGGAGAAGCGACAGCTCGTCCTCGCCCTCCTCGCCGCCCGCGAGCTCCTTCTGGATGGCCCGGAGCTGCTCGCGCAGGATCACCTCGCGCTGGCCCTTGCCGAGCTCGCGCCGCACGTCGCTGTCGATCTTCTTCTTCAGGTCCGCGAGCGCGGCCGCCTCGGAGAGCAGGCCGGCGACCCGCTGGAGCCGCGGCACGACGCGCAGCTCGGCGAGCACCTCCATCTCCTTCTCGGTCGGGAGCCCGAGCGCGCCGGCGACCTGATCCGCGAACAGGCCCGGCTCCGCCCGGCTGGCGGCGGCGATCTCGGCGAGGTTCGTCGCGGTCTTCGGGCCGAGCTCGCGGGCGCGCTCGCGCAGCGACGCGGCGAGCAGGCGCGCCTCCTCGGCGTCGCCGGGGAACTCCGGCGCGAGGGCGCCCTCGGCGCGCCAGTACGGCTCGGTCTCGACCAGAGCCGTGAGCGCGAAGCGATCGAGCCCCTCGATCACCAGCCGGTAGCCGTTCGAGACGCGCGTGACGTCGACGACCCGGGCGAACGTGCCGATGTCGTGGAGATCCTCGCGGCGCGGATCCTCGCGCTTGGGGTCGCGCTGCGCGATCACGCCGATCACGTCGCCGGGGTGGACCGCGCCGAGCAGCGCCACCGAGCGGGGGCGGCCCACCGGGAGCGTGAGCACGGTGCCCGGGAAGAGCACGCCCGTGCGGAGCGGGAGCAGGGGGAATGGAGAGCGAGGCGCGCTGGCGCCGCTGCGAAGCTGGCTCATGCGAACTCCTGGGGCAGCGAAAGGCTCGCGCCATCCCTGCCGGATCGGATCGGTGGACGGTTGGCTGCGGAGCGCCGCGCCTCCGCCCGGTCAGGGCGGCGCGCGGCGCGCGGATGGGTCGCTCACGTAGACCGCCGCGAGCGACCGCTCGGGCGAGCTCCATGAATCGATGAACGGAAAGTAAATTCGTTCATGCGTCCGTCAACCCGCCCTGCGAGCGAGCGCGGCGGTCAGTTCAGAACGCCTCGACGCCGAGCACGATCCCGGGCCAGCCGCGCCAGGGGTTCACGGTGTCGCCCTCACCGAGGGCTTTGCTGCCGTACGGGCTGAGCTGGCTTTCCTCGGCGGTGGCGCCGTTGGCGACGTTGTAGCTGGGGCCGCCGAAGACCGCGAGCTTCGGGGAGAGGCGGTAGCCGAGGAGCGCGCGCGCCTGCCCCATCACGGCCGAGAGGTTGCCCGTCGAGGGCTCGAGGAGCGAGTACCCGAGCAGGTCCACATCGATGAAGGCGCGCTCGCGGAGACGCATGCGGCCGCCCAGGCCGAGCGAGAAGGCCAGCAGCGGGTCACGTGCCAGGCGGACGCCGACCCCGTAGATGTTGTGGATGTGGACGCTCCCGTGCTTGAGGCCGGCCATCACGATGCCGGACTCCGTGCCCCACACGTCGACGTGGTTGCGGCCGTTGCGAATGAAGTTGAGCAACCCGAACGAGAACTGCGCGTCGTCGGCGTAGTTGACGAGGCCGATCTGCGTCCCCTCCACCTTGCCGGTGGCCACGTTGACGAGCCCGAGCTGCACGTCGGTCGACTCGCCCGCAGCCACGTTGATCAGGCTGAGCTGCGTGTCGGTCGACTTGCTCACGGCCACGTTGGCGAGGCCGAGCTGCACGTCGGTCGCCGCGCCCACGGCGACGTTGATGGCGCCGAGCTGCACGTCGGTCGCGTCGCTCACGGCGGCGTTGGCCACGCCGAGCTGGAGATCGGCCGAGGCCCCAGCGGCGAAGTTGATCGCGCCGAGCTGCGCCCCGTCCACGGCGCCGACGGCGACGTTGAACAAGCCGCCCTGCGCGCCCGAGACCGGGCCGGCGGCGACGTTGATCGAGCCGAATTGCACGCCCGAGAGCGACCTGGCGAGGTTGAGGCCCGCGGCGAGCTGCGTGCCGCGCGCCGGGCCCAGCGCGAGGTTGGCGCCGGCCGCGAGCTGGACGCCGCACACGAACGACGAGGCGATGTTGACGCCGGCGCCGACCTCGATGCCCGAGATGCCCGCCGTGTAGCCGCCGACGAGGTTGAGCGAGTAGCGGCGGACGACGTTCGTGCCGTCGTACGTCGAGGTGCCGACGAACGGGGCGATGTCGGCGCCGAGGAAGACGTGCTTCGCGCCGGGGGCCGAGCACCGGGGAGGCTCCGGGGGCGCGGGGCGCGCGGGCTGCGAGGAGCGCGCGGCCTGCGCCTGGCGCGCGGCGCCCGCGGGCGCGGCCTGCCCGACGGCGGCCGGGGGCGCCGGGGGCGCGGCAGGCTCCGGCTGCGCGGCGGGCGGCGCCTCGGGGGCGCGCTTGCCGAACGTCGCCGCGAGCTCCGCGGCCTCGTCCCGGACCAGGTTGCCCGCGAGCAGGGCGATCGCCTCGGCGGCGCGATCGGGATCCCCGGGGATATCGATGGTGCGCTCGATGCGGCGGCCGTCCGCGGCGCTGTAGCTCAGCGTGACGCGGCCGTCGGGCTCGCCGCGGAGCACCAGCGTGGGGCGCCCGGCGGCCGCCGCGCGGGCCAGCGTCACGCCGGCGCCGAGCTCGCGCTCCACGGCGGCGCGCACCGCGTCGGGATCGAGCGTCCACGGCGCGCCGTCGACGACGAGATCGACGCCGGCGGCGCGCGGCTCCTCGGCGAGGGCGCGCGCGGGAGGCGCGGCGGCCGCGGCGAAGGCGCCCGCGGCGGCGAGGGCGCGCAGGAGCGCGACGCCCGCGCGGAGGCCTGCGCCGCGCGCGGACGTCGTCCGATCGCGGCGCGGCGAGCCCCGCGGCGGCGCGGGCGGAGGAGCGATGTGGGGTGTGTTCATCGACCGTGCTGTGCCCGCTCGCGGCGCGTTCGTTCACGCGCGCGACGCTCGCGCTCACTCGTCCGCGCTGCGCATCGCCTCGAGCAGCGAGCGCGACTCGGTCTGGCGGTAGCCGCCGAATGAGCCCTGCGCAAACGGCTCGAGCGCCCGCTGCGCCTCGTCCTTGCGGCCGAGGCGAACGAGGCAGAGGGCGCGGTTGTACTGGGCCTCGACGGCGAAGCGGCCGCGTGGGGCGGCCGCGAGGTAGGCGTCCCAGGCCGAGAGCGCGGACGCGGGATCGCGCTCGACGAAGTGCGCGCGGTGCGCCGCCTGATAGAGCGCGTCCGCGTCGGGACCCGGCGGCGGGCGCTGGATGGCCTGAGGATCGCTCGCTGACGCGCGCGCGGGCGCGGGCGCGGGGCGCGCGGCGCTCGGCGCGACGGGCGGGCGCGCGCGCGGCGCGACCGCGAGCTCCGGCGCGCGCTGCGGCGCGGGGGCGACCGGGGGATCGGCGGTGGGCAGAGACGGCGGCGGCGGCGCGGGCGCGATGGGCGCGGCGCTCGCCTCGGCCTCGGGCGGCGCGGGCGCCTCGACCTCGGGCGCCTCGGCCTCGGGCGCGGGCGCGTCGGCCGCGTGCCGCGGCCCGGAGCGCGCGCGCGGCGGCGGCGCGGGAGGATCCCTCGGCGGCTCGGCCGCGCTCAGGCCGAGCTGGGACGCGATGTCGTGGAAGGCGTCCGGGAACCAGCGCGCGGCCGAGGCCCACGCGGCCGAGCCGACGAGCACGGCGGCCAGCGGGACGACCACGCGGACCGTGGTGAGCCGGCGGGCGCGCTGCGCCTTCAGGCTCCTCATCACGCGGGCGCGCGTCTCGTCGCGGCGGGCGACGGACGCGTCCGCCTCCTCGCGCAGCGCGCGCGCGGCCTCGCGGAGCACGTCGTCCTTCATGGGGTCCTCTCTTCCAGCAGCGTCCGGAGCTTCTGCTTGGCGTGGAACAGCCGCGTGCGCACCGTCGCCTCGGGCACGCCGAGGATCTCGGACACCTCGCGCGCGCTGCGCTCCTCGACCTCGCAGAGCACGAACGTCGCGCGCTGCGCGTCCGGCAGCGCGTCGAGGGCCCGGTTGAGGGCCTGGGCGAGCGCGGCGCGGCCGGCTTCCCGCTCGGGGCTCGGCGCGTCGTCCTCCTCCGGCTCCAGGGCGAGCCGCGCCATGGCGGCGCGGCGGCGCGCGGCGGCGCGGAGGTGGTGGCGGGAGTGGTTGACCGCGATCGCGATGAGGAACGTCTTGAGCGACGAGCCGCCGCGAAACCGCTGCGCGGCCTGCGGCAAGCTGACGAAGACGTCGTGCGCCAGGTCCTCGGCGGCGGCGTCGTCGCCGGTGAGGCGGCGGGCGAACCCGCGCACGGCCGCGTAGTGCTTGTCGTACGCCTCGCCCACCGCGGCGGCGTCCCCGCGCCGAAGCCGCTCGACGAGCGCCTCCTCCTCGTCCTGCGCGCGCTCGGCGCCGCGGGAGAAGAGGAACGGCATCACGAGCGCGATGGCCCTCATCGGCCGCGACCTCTCCGCGGCGCTCGCGGGGTGACCGGGGCCCGCCGCCTCTCCCGGCGGAAAGCCCGCCGCTCGCTCCGTCCCTTCTCGGTCCATCCCTGCGTTGTCATGGTTACATCCGAACGGGCCCAGCGGCGCTGCCCTTTTGACGTCGACCGGCGTCGGTGGGGTCGGGGCGACCTGTGGCACAGGGCTTCGTGCCCGGCGTGGCGGCGATCGTTCATGGGGCGGCGTCGGTTTCGTGCCCGGACGGGTCCGGGACGTTCAACCCCGGTGGGGGAAATCGATCTCGGCCGGCGACGCCGACCTCCGGGGGTGGTCCACCTCACCGCGCCGGGGGTTCGGGGCGGGGTGGGCGTCGAGATCGTGCGGAGGCGCGGGAGCGTTGAACGGAGCGCGCGGCGGCGGGCACGCAGCGTCGGGTGGGCAGAGGGCGCCGCGGGACGTGCGGCGCCGCTGCCCTGGGTCCATCGCTGATCAGGAGTGATGACGTATGAGCATGCGCACCGCCTTCGAGTGGGGCCTCGGCCTCTGTTTGTGCTTCGTCTCGACGACGATGATGGGTTGTTACATCAACACCAACGGGCGTTGCGACTGGGATGAAGATGAGGAGGAGTGCTTCTGGGACGAAGGCCCCGACGCTCCCCGCGGGGAGCGCCCGGACCGCGACGACGACGATGATGATGATGGCGACGGCGCGGGCACCGGCGGCGAGGGCGGCGTCAGCACCGGCGGCGCGGGCGGCGCGGGCACCGGCGGCGAGGGCGGCGTCAGCACCGGCGGCGCGGGCGGCGCGGGCACCGGCGGCGAGGGCGGCGTCAGCACCGGCGGCCAGGGCGGGAGCTCCTCGGAGGACCCGGGCGCCTGCGAGGCGGACTGCGACTGCCCGAGCGGCAGCGCGTGCGTCGAGGGGACCTGCAAGACGCCCTGCGCGGCGTCGTGCGATTGCCCCGAGGGCGAGTCCTGCGAGGCCGGCTATTGCGAGCCGCCGCCCGAGCCGGCGATCTCCTGCGAGGCGGACTGCGACTGTCCGAGCGGCAGCGCGTGCGTCGAGGGGACCTGCGCCTGAGGCGCACGGTGCTTCCCGGGCGCCCTAGCTCAATGTGACCCGGGTCGCCTCCGCGCTCGCGGGTCGGGTCGCCGCGATGCTCGCGGTGGGCACATCGGCGTCCAGCGGAGCGCGCCTGGGCTCGCCCCGCGCCTCCGCCACCGGCGGCGGCGGACGCCAGGACCCCGTGGCGAGCGCCGCGAACGTCCGCGCGAGCTCCTCGACCGTCTGAAATCTCAGCGCGGGATCCCTCTCCAGCGCGCGCTCGAAGAAGCCGTCCAGCTCGACGGGCAGCCCCGGCGCGGCCTCGGAGATGCGCTGCACCCGGCCCACCGAGACCAACATCAGGTGCTCTCCCACGGTCCTCCCCTGGAAAGGCAGCTGTCCGCAGAGCGCCCGGTACATCACGAGGCCGAGCGACCACAGGTCGGTGCGGTGGTCCAGCAGCGACCTGCCGTCGAGCTGCTCGGGGCTCATGTACCAGAGCGTGCCGAGGAGCTTCCCCGACGTGGAGATCCCTGCCCGACCGAGCTCCTTCACGATGCCGAGATCCAGGAGCTTGATCCTCTCCTCCTCATCCTGGGACGAGATGAAGAGGTTCGCCGGCTTGATATCCCGGTGCACGAGCCGGATCGCGTGCGCCTTCCGCAGCGCACAGGCGATCTGCGGCAGGAACGCGGCCACCTCCTGCACGGTCAGCGTCCCGCGCCGCAGCAGGCGCGCTTCGAGATCCTCCCCGTGGAGGAGCTCCATGACGATGTACGGCGTCCCGGCGTCGACGCCGAAGTCCATGATCCGTACGACGTGATCCGTCTCCGAGCCGAGCCGGGCCGCCGCCCTGGCCTCGCGCGCAAACCGCTCGCGCGCGCATCTGTCGGAGGCATACGTGTCCGACATCAACTTCAGGGCGACCGGGCGCTCCAGATCGAGATCCAGAGCTTGCCAGATGGTCCCCATGCCGCCTGCCGAGATCCGTCGTTCGGTCCAGTAGCGGCCCGCAACCAACCTTGGAATCACGCTGTCACGGGTCATGGTGCCTCTCTCCTGATTTGACGAGTCAATCGAGCCGGGTCCGCGCACGACGGCGCCGAGCGCGCCTCTGCGCGTCCGGCGCAAGGAAGACAGGTCACCCCTGCGAGGGCGTGAGCTCCGTCCTCGACGAGGACGAGCTGCCTCGGCGAACGCACAGCCCCTCTCGCGGAGGCGCCCCCCGGGCGCGCAGAGCGCTAGTTGGTCAGGTGTGATAGATGTGGAGAGCCCGCCGGCTCGTCCCCTGGACCAGCGTCGGAGTGAGGCGAATCGGCGTTCGTCGTCGATGTTTGCAAGGCATGTGCCCCAGGGTATCCGCTGCTGCCGAGGCCATGGATCACCCTACGTGGGGGCCCTATCCCACCGGGGAGCTTCGCGGGTCGCGCGTCGGCGATATGCCGGGGTGAGGTTCAGCGCTGGGGTAATTCGTCACATCGTGGCAAAACCATCGTGGCAGGTTCGCCTCGATCGCGACCGGGCTCGCGGCCAGGGGCGCCGCTCGCGAGCCTCTCCGCCGGCGACGCCGGCTCGCGCAGGATTCCGACGTAACGGCCGTACGCCGCGCGACGCGGAGCATTGCAGCGCCGGACCCGATCGGTCATGCTGAACGGTTTCCACGTTGGCACGGCGCTCCTCGCGTGCTCACGTGGTCCTTTTACTTTGCCATGGATGGGCCGCCGTCCGGCTGTTGCGAGCCGCCGCCCGAGCCGGCCCGTCCGCGGCTACGGTGCGTGCGAGACATTGACGTTCAGCACCGACTCGGCGGCCCGGATGCCCTGGTAGAGGCTGTCGCACTCGCTGTATCCGGCCACCTGGAGCCCGTAGGCGACGTGCGAGGCGTACATCGGCGCGCCGCTGTCGCCGCCGGTCCCGCAGAACGACCCCCGACCCAGCTTGCGCACGGTCACGCCGCCGTACGTGGCCGTGACCCCGAGCTGGGTGACGTACCCGCAGTCGCTGCGGCCGTAGAAGGCGCCGGTGGTGCAGATGCGCATGCCCAGCACGCTCGTGTGGTCGGATTTGATCGTATACGTCGTGTTGGTCGTGGTGTCCGGCCCGCTCGTGACGTGGACCCACGGCTCCGGATCCCAGCCGCCCGGGTTCTTGATCCGCAGGATCGCCATGTCGCCGCCCTTGTGCCACTCCCAGTGCCACACGGAGCCGATCACATGGCTGGAGTTGTCCGTGAAGCGGGTCGACCAGTCGTCGGTGTTTCCGGGCGCGCAGTGCCCGGCGGTGAACTGATAGAGCACGTCGTCGACCTTGCTCTTGGCGATAAACGCCCCGGTGCAACCCGTTCCGGAGTTGGTGATCCGGATACCGCCGCGCAGCGGCGGGTCACAATGGGGATAGACGCAGGCGCGCGCCGTGGCGCGGCCGGCGTACGAGCCGAGCGCGAGCACATCGCCGAGCTCCGCCCTCGCGGCGGCGACCAGCTCGCGCTGGGCATCCGTCAGCCGGCCCTCGGCTGGTACCTGGAGCTCGACCGCATTGAGGTCCGCCCGCAAGCCGGCGGTCAGGGTCGCGTCCGCGCCGTCGTTGACCTTCTCGATCTGATCGCCGAGCCGGTCGTTGGCGCGCTCGAGCTCCGCCATGGAGCGGCGCACCTCGACGATGTCGTACCCTTCGGTCAGGCCGATCTTCCGGGCCGCGTCCCGCACGACGGCGAGCGCGTCGGTGCCGGCCTTGCCCGCCACGCCGACGATGATCCGGTCGCCGCGGGCGGCGTCGATCCAGGTGCCGCCGAACTGGTCGCCCAGACCGGCGCTGACCAGCTCTTCGAGCTCTGGCGCGAGCGTCTGCCAGCCGAGCCGCTGCTGCGCTTCGGCGTACGAGATGCCGCGCTCGCGGGCAAACCCCACCACTTCCCCGTCCGGCTCGGCTCGGGTGGCCGAAGACGGAGAGGAAAATCCGTTGGGCGACAGGTGTCCTTCCAAGGCGGAGTCCTCGTGGGAAGGCTCGGTGTCCGGATCGGCCGTCAAGCATCCCGAGAGCAGCGCCGTCACGACGGGGATGGCGAGCCATTGGAGGGACAGCGTGGTCTTTCGATGGCGATCGTACATGATCATCTCCGTTCTCGATCACAGGCTCTGCCGGGGAGACGCGGCGTGACTCCGCCGATGAGCCCACCCAAGGATCACGATCACAGGCCGCCGCGCGACACGCGCGCTCGCCGCGGAACAACCGCCTGCTGACATCGGCGATCCTGCGGCGCCCGTCCGAGGGTGCGCCGCAATCCGCCAATCAGCAACGGGCGTGCCGATGAGCTCGCCGCGAGCCGACGTCGGCCGCCGATGCGCTTCGAGATCACCGCGATGCGCGCGGCGTGGCTCTGGCGCACGCGCGTCGGGACCGAGGTCGTCGATCTCGCGCGCGTCCAGGGGCTGAGGAGGGCGCGGTCGACATGTCGACCTCATCGACAGCCACGAGATCACGGCGGAATCGGCTCGCCCCTGCGGCGCGCTCCCGCCCGGCAACCGACGCGGCTGCTCGACCCTGGGGCGTCTCGCCGGAGGGGCGAGCCTCCACACCTGGAGGCCACGGCCTCCAGGCCGCGGCCCTCATCCCGGCACCTCGCTCCGCCGGCGGCCTCCCGGGCGCGCGGCGCCGCCATGCAACTCGCCGTCAGCGCATCGACCTCCCTCGCGAGCGGCGACACGCGCGTTCGGCGTCTGATGCCGGGATCAAGTCGTACGACTTAACACAACTTAACAGCCAGCGGACGGAGTCTGCGGTACTCACGCGGCGGGGGGAAAACACCGCCTCAGGAGAATCCTTATGAGCGAGAAGAGCACCCTGTCGATGGATACCGATGCTCGTCGTCCGTCGCGCGCCGTCTGGCCGCGCGTCGGCGCGGCGCTGTTGCTCCTCGGAACCCTCGGCGGCGCCGCGTGCACCGCCGGCGGCGCCGTCGAGGAGGAGAGCCTCGGCGAGGCGAGCCTGCTCGGGTCTTATCATCTGACGAGCACCTATACGGGCAACGTCGGAGACACCCGCGGCTGGCTCATCGAGTGGGAGGTCCCCGAGTTCGTCAACGAGTCCGAGGCCTGGGGCGTGGTGGGCCAGTGGTACTACAACCTGGAGTCCGGCATTTACCACACCCCGGACGGGTGGTTCGTCTACTACTTCGGAGATGACAACGGGGTCACGGGGAACCACGCGAGCTGCAACAATCAGTGGGGCTCGGGGGGCACCTGCGGCGGCTCGCTCAGCGGCCTGCAGCCCGGGGATCAGGTCGTCTTCAAGTACGAGTGGTGCACGTCCGCGCGCGTCGCCGACGTGAACGGCTCGCTGCTCTGCCTCTATGTCGACATGAAGGACGGCGCCGGCTGGCAGTTCCTCGCCCAGGACACGCGCACGACCGTCGAGATGTACGCGCACGACATCGAGCATTTCCGCGACGTGGGCCCGCAGTACGCCGAGCCGCAGATCTCCTGCGACACGCCCATCAAGATGCTGCGCCAGCAGCTGAAGACCACCTCGGGCACCTGGCAGAACATGTCGGGCTCGAGCACCTGGTCGTTCTACAACGAGCCTCCTTACGTTTACCAGAACAAGAACCTCAGCGCGTCGCCGTCGACCTGGGAGTCTTGCTTGCAGTGCAGCAGCCTGCCCACATGGCAGTCGGGGCAGGTGTATACGCCCGGCACGCTGGTCACCCAGGGCGGACAGTTCTGGCAGGCGAAACAGCAGATCTGGTGGTCGCACCCGGACTGCACGCCCAGCAACCCGGCCTCCTGGTGCCCGGCCGAATGGGCCCGCCTCGGGTCGTGTAACTGATCGCGGATCTCTCCCGGCGACGCGCGCCGGAGGCAAACCTGCGCTCGGGGGTTGATGCGCACCGGGCGCATCAACCCCCCTGCGAGCAGGGTGCCTAAGCTTTGTGCCGCCGGAGGGCGGACGCGACGCCCTCCTGGAGCGTCAGGAACGTCCTTAACCCCGCCAGCGTGACGCCGAGCGCGGCCAGCTGCTGCGCCGCCTGGCGGCCCAGCATAGCGCTCGTGAGCGGCCGACGCGTCCTGGTCAGGAGCGACGGCGCCGTGCAGCAGAGACCGAACACGGCCCGGGCCGCTGCTCGATTTCGCGCTCCTCCCGCCGTCACAGACGCCGGGGCCGTCGAGACTCGTGGGCACGGTGTCGATGGGATCTACCCGCTCGGCGTGTCATTGGCTGAGGTCGTCAAGCGGACGCGATCCCGCGGATGACTGCGTTGATGTGGATCCCCTCGTTTCGATAGCTCGCCTGGCTGTTCTTCACGCCGGGCTCCCTGAGCATGCCGCCGCTGTGGTGCAGCGCGACCACTCGCCATCGCTTGTCGAACACTGGGGCGCCTGAGGAGCCCGGCTGCGTGTCGGTGAGGTACTGCACCCGGTCACGGCCCACGAAGACAACTCTGTTGTGGAAGAAGGACATCTGTTTTGGCAGGCCCATCGGGTGCTGGATGATGTTGACACGATCGCCCGTCTTGATCTCCACATCGGCGAGATCGAGGGGCGCGTAGCGCTTCTCTGGCTCACCCGACATTGCGACCACGGTCCAGTCGTCGCCGTTCATGGCGTCTGACGTCTTGTAGAACCGTTCCGGCGCGAGGCGGAACGGGACCGCCGCTGCGGCGAGACCATCCGGTGTGCGCTGATAGTTGAACTGCACCTCCGCGGCTCGGGCAGCGTCCGCGTCGGGGAGTACATGATGATTGGTCACGAGGAGTCCGCCCCGGATGAGGAAGCCTGAGCCGCAGCTCCCCGACGGGAGCACGATGCGGGCTACCGCGTTAGCACGCTGGAAGCCGATCTCCAGGAAGCACACGTCCACCAGCGTGTCCTCCTCGCCGCTGACCAGCTTCTCGAGATCCCCCGCCGTCGGGCCCCTCCACGTCGCGGCTCGGATGTCCGGACCTTTGACGGCGGGGATGGTTCCGCGCTCCTTGGCGAGGCGGAGCGCCTGGTTCTTCGGGTACGCCTGAAGCGCGAAATCGACGATGTCGAGCACCTGGTCCTGGTTGTTGGCATACGAGAGTATGTTGAACCAGTTCAGGACCGCAGCGTCGCTGAACTTGATCATCCCCGCCTTGAGGCCAACGGCCTTCACGACGAGCCGAGACTCGTCCTTCTCCGGATAGAGATCGGCGAGCACGTCGGCAAGGTTCACGAGAGCGGGCCCATCCCATGTCATCGAAGACCTCCTGAATCGTCCACAAAGGGCGCGTCCGAGCGAGGGCGCCCGCGCGACCGCCTCGTCCTGCGCCGTGGCTAGAACCGCCACCGCGCGCTCGTGTTGACGCCCCAGCCATCGTCCCCGGTTCGTAGTGAGAGCATGGCGCCGAACAGACGGAAGTAGGACCGCAGCGTGCGCTCCGTTGAGACATACCCGGCGCCCAGCTCGAGCCAGCTCGCCACGTTGACGCTGAGGCCGGTGCTGAAATTGAGCCCGTGAAGCTGGGCGTACTCGACGTCGGTGCCCAATCGGACGCGCCCGAGGTACGACGTGACACCGAGGCCGATCGCGCGGTCGCCCTCCTCGCCGCCCCTCCAGCGTTCGCTTTGGCCGAGGATGTTCTGAACGCTGAGCCCCAGGCGGAGCTGCGGGACGGGATCGTAGGCCAGCGATACACCCAGATCGCCGGAGCTCGTGACCCGGGTCGCCGTCAGGATGTCGTCTTCGTGGGCGACTTCTTCGTCCTGATAAAAGTAGTGGGTGCGCATCACCCCGGTTGGTTCACTGTCGGCCTGGACGAGAAACTTCCCGCTCAGCGCCAGGGAGACATGATGGGTGAGCGGGTGAGAGACGGCCAGGACGAAGGCATGCTCGTGAGACCAGGACAAGATGTCGTACGTCTCGCCCTGTCCGAAGGTGAAGCTCCGGTCCTCGGTGTCTGCCTGGAGGTAATAGCCGAACCCGACACCCCAGCCATGGCCCTGGCCCCAACGGAGGCCTACCGAGAGATAGTAGGGCTCGGGGACGTGGATGTCGGAGTTCGTCAGCACCTCCCACCCCTCCGCGAACCCGAGGGCTGCTGCGTTCGTGACCAGCGCGGAGAGGGCGTCTCGCCCCGGTGCGTAGCGGAAGCCCGGCGAGAGGAACTGCGTCGTGCGCGCTCGAGCGAGCAGCCCCCCGAGCTTCGTGTTTGGACTCACCGAGTCGACGGGTAGCAGCTCCTTCGTGATCCGGTCGAACGGGGGACCGTTGAGGACGCCTTCGCCGAGGAACATAAAAAGCTTGCTGAAGAAGTCGAGGGCCGGCGCCGTCACGGCGGCTTGTTGATTCGAACCGGCGTCCTGAGCCGCGACTTTTGCAGTCTTCGTGTCGATCGCGGCACAGTTCACCGCGATTTCGTGGCTCGGCGCCGGGTAGTAAAGAGCGTTCCCCTGCCAGACCAAGCGTCGCTCGTCCACGTAGAACGGCTCCGTCGTCGGATCCTCGCCGGCGCCCGACCAGTACTGAAGCGTCAGCGGGCGGTCGACGACCTGGCGGTACCGGAGCCAAGAGAACCGGAAGTAGCCGTTCTTCGCCGTGGTCTGGGGCTTCGCGTCGACGTCCTCGATGAGGACGACGACGCCCTGCGCGGGCTCCTTGGACGGGCCGCAACGCACGGTGCCGCCCAGATCGACGCGCTGCGCGTGCGCTTCCGCGGAGCTGAGGCCGAGGGCCAGACCGGCCGCCGTCGCCAGCCCCTTGGTGCTGTTGTGGAGCATGTTAGTTTTTGAGAGGGCTCAATTCTATATCATCCATGACGACGTGCTCGGCGTTCACCTTCATGGTCTTGTCGGCCGCGGCGAACCCGGGGTGCGAAGCATGGATCGTGATGATCTCGCCGCGACGGATATCTTTCAGCTCGCCGATGAACCTGCCGGCCGTGTCCGTCTTGGCGAAGAAATCATAGGCATCGGCATTCAGCATCGCGCCCGCCACCGCCTTCTTGCTGTGCAGCTCGACGACACGCCCCTCGATGTGCACGCGCGGGAAGATATCGCAGCCATCGGAGGATGCGAAGGTCGCGCGTGCGGCCGTGCGCACGACGACGCCCGAGGCGACAGCGACAGCGAGGGCAATCGCGGCCACCCGCCCCCACCGTGCCGAGCGCTGCGCTGAACGTGCCAGCGCGCCTCCCGCGATCAGGGCGCCGCCCGTCGCTGCGACGATGGCGAGCGCCATGCTCATCGGCCCGCGCCTCGGGCACGGGAGACCGAAATGGAGAGCATGTCCCAGCACGAAAAGCCCCAGAAGCAGCGCAGCGAGGCCGAGCATTGCCACGCCGATGCCGCGAAGGACGAGGTGCCGCGGCCAGGGCGAAGACGCCACCCCGGGCTTTCGCGTGGCCGGTCCGGCGGCATGGGAATCGGCGGTAGCGCTGGATGCCCCGGATCCAGCGGCGACGGAGCCGGTGGCGGTGGTTGAGCCGGAGGCGGGCGGCGCCGGCTTCGACGCCTCCTCAATGGCGCGAATCCGTCTCTCTTGCGCTGGAAACTCTCGGATCGCGACGTCGACGACAGCGTCGACTCGGTCCTGGTTGTGGGCGTATTGGAGGATGTTGAACCAGTTGTCCTCGGCTCTGCCGCTGAATGCGATCTTCTTTGCGTCCAGGAGTGCGGCACCGACGACGCGCCGCGACGCTCCCTCGTCCACGTAGAGATCGGCGAGCACGCCGGCCAGCTCCACCAGCGCGTCCGGCTTCCAGGGCATCGTGCCTCCTGGGCAAAGCAGCCTCGTCCATCCCTACCGTCCTGTCAAGCGGTCGCCATGGGCGCGCCCTCGGGCGGGTACTCGTCAGAATCCCATGATCTCCGGGCTGCTTCCGCCGTCACCTGCACTCCCGGCGCATAAGGATCCCGCCCGATTCCCATTTCGGTCTCGCCAATCTCGATGGGGGCGTCTTTCTGCGCCGGCGCCAGCCCGAATAGGCGCGTGATCCCGTTCGAGGGCCCCTCGACTCCTCCACCGTCGCGCCTACCCGCGCCATCCTCCCGCTGCGACAGCCGGGAAAGGACCTCCCGAGTCGCTCGTCCACGACAGGCCTGGCGCGCGGTCCCTACACCTTGTGCCGCCGGAGGGCGAACGCGACGCCCTCCTGGAGCGTCAGGAACGTCTTTAACCCCGAAAGCGACACGCCGAGCGCGACCAGCTGCAGCGCCGCGTCCGGGCCGAGGCCGGTCAGCACCGGCTCCGCGCCGAGCAGCCGGACCGCGCCGGCCGTCCGCTCGAGCTCCATCGCCATCCCCTCATCCATCCTCGGCACGCCCGTCACGTCGATGATCGCGGTCCGGGTGCCCCGCGCGACGATCCCCGCGAGCAGCGCCGACCGCATGCCCTCGCCGCGCCGCGCGTCGAACTCCCCCACGAGCGGGACCACGACCGCGCGCCGGGAGATCGGCACGATCGGCGTCGACAGCGCCCCGAGCGCCTCGACCTGCGCCCGGAGCGCGATCTCCCGCTCGCGCAGCCGGCTCTCCTCCTCCTGACGCTGCCGGAGCTCGGTGATGTCGGTCAGCGAGAGGATCGCCTCGGGCCGCCCGTCGCCCAGGGCCGTGATGCGCACGTCGACGTGCCGGCGCCCGTCGCCGCCGTCGCCGTCGAACAAGAGCTCCGTCCGCTCGGACGCCCCCTGATCGATCGCGCGGCGCACCCGCTCGAGCACCCGCGCCGCGTCGCCCGCGGGCACGAGCTCCTCGAGGGACGACGGGACAGCGCCCGCGGAAGGCCCGCCGGCCCCCGGCGGCGGCCGGTACTCCAGACAGCGCCCCTGCCGATCGACCCGCAGGATGCCCTGCGGCAGGGCGTCGAGCAGCGCGCGGAGGTGCGCCTCACGCTCGAGCAGCGCCGCGTGCGCCCTCGCGCGCTCCCGCTGGTGCCGCCACTTCGCGCTCAGCGCCGCGGCCATCTGCCGCACCTCCACCGGCTCGAACGGCTTCTTGAGGATCAGGTACCGATCCACCTGCGAGAGCCGGCTCGCGATCTCCTTCCACGACAGGTCGGTGTACGCCGTGCAGAACACCGCTTGCACGTCCGGATCCTCCTCGAAGATCCGGTGGATCGTCTCGACCCCGTCGATCCCGGGAGGCATCCGGAAGTCCACGAACGCCACCGCGTAAGGCTCCCCGCGCGCCCGCGCCTGCCGCACGAGCTCGACCCCCTCCTCCCCCTGGTGCGCCAGCGTGAGCTCGACGTCGAGCTCGACCACCGGGAGCGTCATCGGCGCGTCGAGGTCGCCGAAGAGCTCGGCCTCGTGCTCCTCGAGCGACGATCTCTGGGGCCCGACCTTCAAGATCCGCTGGAAATCGCTGTGGATCGCGGCGTTGTCGTCGACGACCAGGATCCTCGTTCTGTGGAGCACGCTCGCCTTGTTCATCGGTACCTCGGCCCGCGCCGGCCCCCTCGATCTGAGCGAGCCAGCCCTGCCGTGCACGGAAGATCGCCGCTACGCACCGTCCGGGCGCGCGTCAAGCGAGCGCCTCGGCGCGGCGCTTCCCGCTCCGGGGCGCGGCGGCCGGGAGCTCGAGCGTGAACTTCGCGCCCTGGCCGGGGCCGTTGCTCTCCACGCGGAGGTCCGCGCCGAGCAGGCGGGCCTCCAGCACGCTCGCGTGCAGGCCGAGCCCCGTGCCCTCGGGCCACGTGGTGAACCCCTGCTGGAACAGCCGCGCCAGGTGGTCCGACGCGATGCCCACGCCGGTGTCCTCGACCTCCACCGAGCAGCCACCCCCCTGCCGCGGCGCGCACCGGACGAGGACCCGGCGATCCGGGCCCACCGCGTGGCACACCGCCCGCCGCGCGTTCGTGATGAGGTTCGTGACGATCTGGAGCAGCCGGTGCCGGTCCGTCTCGACCCGCGCCTCGTCCGAGAGCTCGCAGACGACCTCGATGCCGTGGTGCGCGCGCTCGGCGCGGTTCAGCCCGACGCGCAGGGCGTCCTCGACCACCGAGGAGACCATGACCGGCTCGACGATGAGCTTCATCCCGGCGTTGCGCAGCTGATCGGACACGATGTCGCGGATGCGGGACACGCACTCGCCGAGCTCCGCGAGCTCGCCGGCCGCGGCCTCCTGCTCGGCCGCGAGGTGGCGCGCCAGCTCGTCGACGTACTCGATCAGCCGCTGGCCGCGCGGGTCGTCCGAGAGGAACCCGGCGAGGTCGTCCTGGTGCCCCTTCAGGAGCTGCGCGACCTGGCCGAGCCGCGGGACGCGCGAGCCCGCGATCCGCTCCGAGAGCTGCATCCGCAGCACCATGACGCTGTTCAGCGCGTTGCCCACGTTGTGCATGGCGCTGCCCGCGACCTCGGCCATCCCGGCCTTGCGCGCGGCGTCGACGAGCTGCTGCTGCGTGCTCCGGAGCTCGCGCGTGCGCTCCTCCACCATGCGCTCGAGGCTCTCGTAGACGAGCGCGTTGTTGAACGAGACGGCCGCCTGCGCGGCGAGCAGGTGCAGGATCTCGAGCCGCTCGGGCCCGAACAGCCCCTCGAACAGGTTGTTCTCCAGGTAGATCGCGCCGAGCGCCCGCCCCTTGAACAGCAGCGGCGCGCACAGCATCGACCGGACCTTGCGCGCGCTCACGTACGGGTCGTCCCGCAAGGCCGGGTCCCGCGAGGCGTCGGCGTAGATCACGCTCTGCCGCGTGCGCACCGCGAGCCGCACCGCCGAGGCGCAGACCTCGTCGCTCTGGTCCTCGAGCGGGATCGACGGCAGCGCCCTCGACGCCGGCGGGTGCGCCGTGCCCAGCGCGACGAGCGCGAGGCCGTCGCCGCGCACGAGCAGCAGCGCCCCCCGCTCGGCGCCGGCGTTCTCGACGAGCACCTGCACCATGCTGCTGAGCAGCCGCTCGACGACCAGCTCCTCGGAGAGCACGCGCGCCGCCTTGAGCAGCGTCTCCGCGTCGAACACGTCCGCCCGCGCGCCCCGCTCGCGCCCGGGCTTGATCAGCGGGAACTCCTCGGTCAAAAGCGCGATCTTGCGGTCCACGCCCCAGCGGCCGTAGGCCTGCAGCGCGTCGGTCAGGAAGTCGAGCGCCACGCGCGTCCTGCCGCGCGACATCCAGAAGCGGCCGGCCAGCTCGCACGCGAGCGCCTCGATGTTGACGAACGCGTGCTGCCGGCCCAGCGCGATCGCCTGCTCGTACAGCCTCGCGGCCTCGTCCACCCGGCCGTCCAGCCGCGCCGCCTCCGCCTCGACGAGCGCGTGCTTGTGGGCGAAGTTCGCCGGGCAGCTCTCCGCCCAGCCGCGCAGCCGCTCGCGGCACGCGTCGAGATCGGCCCGGAGCCGCGCCCGGTCCCCCTCCGCCGCCTCGGGCAAGAGCGCCGCCAGCGCCAGCGCGCGGTAGAACCGGAGCGCCGCGGTCTGGAACTTCCCCGCGAGGAAGCCGAGGTTCTCCTCCGCCTCGTCGGCCAGCCGCAGCGCCTCCGCGGGCAGGCCGTGCAGGTACAGGCACATCGCCTTGAGGATCTGGTAGTGGCAGAGCGCGTAGCGCGTCTGGTGCGCCTCGCAGTCCTTGAGGTACTGCTCCTCCGTCAGCGCCTCCTCGGCGACCGCGGCCGCGTCGCCCGTCAGGTCCCGCAGCGCCAGCAGCAGGCCGAGGATGCTGTGCGTGGCGACCGTGTGCTTGGTGCGCTTGGCGAAGCGCAGCGACGCGGGCAGCTCGTCGAGCAGCCCGCGCGCGCTCGCGCCGCGGAACAGCGGGTTGAGCAGCAGGTAGATGAGGAAGTAGCCCGCGAACTGCAGGTCCCCCGCGTCCAGGCCCGCCCGGTAGCCGTCCCGGAACAGCGCGTCCGTCTCCGACAGCGGCCGCACCCACGACTGGATGTTGTTGCCGAGGATGTAGCAGGCCCGGCAGAAGTCGCCCTGCATCCGGAACCGAAGGCCGATGTCCGCCGCCAGCCGGCCGAACGCGTAGCCCTGGTGGTAGTCGCCGTAGAAGTGCCCGATCAGGCCGCCGTACATGGCGAAGCCGTACGACGCCTCGGGCGTCAGGCCGTGCTCGAGCGAGATCCGCACGATGCTGCAGCACGCGAAGAAGTTCAGCTTCTCGAGCTTGAGCATGTACAGCGGGGCCATCAGCTCGTTGAGCACGCCCACCGCGAGCCGCTGGCTCTCGTCTTCGATCTCCTCCGCCTCGATCAGCGACGCCGGCGCCCGGCCGCCGAGCAGCTGCTCGACCCGCGCCGCCTCGGCCTCGACCAGCGCGTCGAGCTCCGCCGCGCTCGCGCGCGACGGCAGCGCCACGCCGACCAGCGCCAGCGCCTCCCGCCCGGCCTCCACCGTGTCGGTGAAGCGCCCGCGCATCGTGTACTGCACCATCCGCAGCTTCAGCAGGTCGGCCTTCTCCACCGCCGTCCTGGCGTAGCCGAGCGCCTCGGTGACGAGCGCCTCGGCCGCGTCCATCGCCCCGAGCAGGTACTCCACCTCGGCCAGCTGCCGCAGCAGGGCGAACGCGAGCGCGTAGTGCGACGCGAACGCGCCGGCCGGCAGCAGCCCGCGGCCCGCCTCCAGGTAGCGCCGCGCGGCGGCGTACGCGGTCGCCTGCTTGGCGCGAACGGCCGCCTCCAGGTTGAGCTGCGCGATCGCGAGCCGCTCCTCGACCGACTGCACGAGGCCGAGCCCCCCGTCGAGCTGCTCGACGATCTCGAAGATGCGCTCCGAGCGCTCCTCCGGCGCCGCGGCCGCGAGCAGCCGCCGGCCGATCCGCAGGTGGACCGCCTCGCGCTGCGGCCTGTCGATCAGCCCGTAGACGGCCTGCTGCACGCGGTCGTGCAGGAAGCGGTAGCGGCCCGCGGCGGCCTCGCCGGGCGCGCTCGAGGGCTCGCCGACCGGGAGGATGTACTCGTCGCGGATCGCCGGCACGAGGCGGCGCGCGACCTCCGCCCGGTCGAGGCCGGCGATGACCGCGAGCGTCTCCAGGTCGAACGTGTTCCCGATGCACGCGGCGAGCCTCAGGAGCTCGACCGTCCCGGCGTCGAGGCTGCGCACCCGCCCGCTCATCAGCTCGACGACGTTCTCGGTGAACCCGCGCGCCTCGATCTTCTCGATGTCCCACCGGAAGCGCCGCTCCTCCGGGCAGAAGGAGACGAGCCCGTCGGCGTCGAGCGCCTGCAGGAACTGCCGCGCGAAGAACGGGTTCCCCTCGGTCTTGTGCATGACGAGCCAGGCGAGCGGCTCCACCGCCCTCGGATCCTGCCTCAGGGTGTCGGCCACGAGCCGGGTCAGCGACGCGAACGACAGCGGGAAGAGCTTGATCGTGTTCACCGTCACCGAGGTCGCCTGCACGGACCTCAGCGTCAGGTGCAGCGGGTGGCTCTCGTTCACCTCGTTGTCGCGGTACGCGCCGACGAGGAGCAAGGGCCCGAGATCCTCGCCGCCGTGGAGCCCCTCGAGCAGCCAGAGGGAGCCGGCGTCGGCCCATTGCAGGTCGTCGAGGAACAGGACGAGCGGCTGCTCACGGTCGCAGAACGCCTTGAGGACCCCGCGGAACGCCAGCAGGAGGCGGTGCTGCGCCTCCGCCGGGCCGAGCTCGGCCGGCGCGGGCGGGACGTTCCCGGCGCCGAGGACGATCCCGAGCTCGGGCAGCACCTCGACGAGCAGCGACGCGTTCCTCCCGAGGCGCTTCAAGAGCGACTGCCGCGCGGCCTCGACGCGCTCCGCGCTCTCCGCAAGCACCTGCTGGAGCAGGCTCCGGAGCGCCTGGATCACCGCGGAATAGGGGATCCCGCGGTGGAGCCGGTCGAACTTGCCCGAGATGAAATAGCCGTGCTCCCGCGTGAGCGGCTTGTAGATCTCGTGCACGAGCGACGTCTTGCCGATCCCGGAATAGCCCGTGATCATGATCATCTCGCGGCTGCCGGCGAGCGCCCGCTCGAAGATCGACAGGTACTGCTGCGCCTCCCCTTCGCGGCCGTAGAGGCGCTGCGGGATGCGGAAATGACCGGAGACGTCGTGCTCGCCGGGCGGGAACGGGTCGATCCGCCCGGAATCGCGGAGCGCGCGCTGGCACCGCTCCAGGTCCTTCGACAGCCCCTCTGCGCTCTGGTAGCGCTCCTCCGCGTCCTTCGCGAGGAGCTTCATCACGATGGCCGACACGGCCGGAGGGACGGAGTCCTCGGGCAGCGGCGCGGGCGGCCGGGCGAGGTGGGCGTGCATCCACTCGAGCGGCCCCGAGGCGTCGAACGGCAGGCGCCCGGCGAGCATCCCGTAGAACACGACCCCGAGCGAGTAGAGGTCTGTGCGCCAGTCGAGGGTCCGGTTCATCCGGCCCGTCTGCTCCGGCGACATGTAGGGGAGTCTGCCCTCCTCGACCGTGCTCTGCACCTGCGGGTGCTCCTTGCGGAGCCGCGTCGAGAACATGAAATGCGTGAGCCGGACCGCGCCTGTCTCGGGGTCGACGAAGAAGCTCTGCGGCTGGATGTGCTTGTGGATCACGCCGCCGCCGTGCACCTCGGCGAGCGCGTCGGCCATGCGCGCCGCCCACGAGAGGAGCTCCTCGATCCGGAGCGGAGCGCGCGCGAGGAGCGCGTCGAGGGGCACGAGCCCCTCGTCCTCGAAGACGAGCACCGGTGTCTCGCCGGAGAGCTCCACCCGCGCCGGGCTCAGCGCGCGCGCGCCGTCGAGAGAGCGGGTGATCTCGAGTTCGTTGAGCAGCGCAGAGGCGGCCGCAGCAGCCGTGTGACGAGGTGAGTCGAGGTGCCCCTTGAGCAGCACGCGGCGCTCGTCGCTCTCCCGCACGGCGCGCACGAGGCTCCACCGCTCATTTGTCGTCTGCACAACCTCTTCGCTTCGATAGCCCACAGCTGCTTGCAAGGCTCTGCTCCGATCTGGCGAGGCGCTGACTGCCCTCCAGCAAGGGGCGGATAATAAGCCGCCGATCCGCGGCTGTCACAGAAATTGTCGAAACTCCAGGGAGAACTCGGCGTCTGTCGATGTCTGCGCGTGCTTGCCCGAGTTTTCCCGCGTTTTCCCGCGCTTTCCCGCGCTTTCCCGCGCTTGCGCGTGTTTGCGTACGTTTGCGCTCGAGACCATCGAGCCAGGGAGTGCGCACAGAGGCCCTGACGGTGCGCGGATCGAGGTCTCTCGTGCCCGGAGGACGCGAGCTCGCGCCGCGCAGGCGCGTTGCGCGGCCCGTCAGACAGCCTCGCTGGCCCGCGCGGCGGCCGGGGCGGCGACTTGGGATCTCGGGCCCTCCGCGCGGCGCCCGCCGGGGCAGGTGGGCCGGCCCCGCGAGCGGGGATACGCCGGCGCCGCGGTCAGCGCTTCGGCGTGGGGGCGGGCGCGCGGCCGACGAGGCCGTAAAGGACGATCCGGTGGACCGCGGACAGCATCGCCAACGCTTCCTCGCGGGAGCTCTGGAACAGCCACGGAGGGGAGAAGCTCGCGTAGGCGCGGAGGAGCGCGCGCGCGGCGAGCTCGGGGTCCTCGGCGTCGAGCTCGCCCGCGCGGGCGCCGCGGGCGATGAGGTCGCGGAGGAGGGCGCGCTCCTCGTCGAGGAAGCGGGCGTGGGCCGCCTTCACGGCGCGGCTCTGGCAATGCACGAGGTCGCAGGCGTGCGCGCCCGAGCCGGCGAGCTCCAGGAAGGAGCGCGCGCGGGCGTCGAACACCGCGCGCAGCCGGTCGCAGAAGGGCAGGTCGTCCACGGCCGCGGCGGCGCGCATGGCGGCCATGACGGCGCGGTGCTGGCCCTGGGAGAGCTCCTCGACGATGGCGTCCTTCGAGGCGAACTCCAGGTACACGGCGCCGACCGCGATCTCGGCCTCGCGCGCGATGTCGGCGACGGTGGTCTTGGCAGGCCCGTACCGGCGGAGGAGCCGCTCTGTCGCCTCGAGGATCCGCTGACGCCGCTCGCTCGCGCCGCCGGGGTGACCGTGCTCCATGGCGTGAGCGATGTTCTCTCGGATTCACGCCCGGGGGAAGCGTCCCGGCGAGGCGTCGGCGGGAACACCCCGGGGGGCGGCGCGGGCCCCGCGCGGGCGCCGGAGGAGGCGCGGGCCGCGTGGGCGGCGCGCGGGGCCGGGGGAGGCGCGCGACGGAGCCGAGCCATGACGTTGATTGCCGTCCGCCCGGCGGCTATCGTGGGCTGGCTTTGCGCCGGTTTCTCCGCGAAGATCGCGCGTTTCACGCGATCCGCGATCCGGCGTGCCGAAGGGACCGATCGATGACGAGCACCGCGCCGACACACGACGAAGCCGGAGGGCTGGTTCGACAGGGGCAGGTGATCGCCGGCAAATACCGCGTCGAACGGGTGATCGGCGTCGGCGGGATGGGCGTCGTCGTCGCCGCCACCCACCTCCAGCTGGAGGAGCAGGTCGCGATCAAGCTGCTCCTGCCCGCGGCCGCCCACTCGCGCACGCTCGCCGAGCGCTTCGTGCGCGAGGCGCGCGCCGCGGTGAAGGTCAAGAGCGAGCACGTCGCCCGCGTGACCGACGTCGGGACGCTCGAGTCGGGCACGCCGTACATGGTGATGGAGTACCTGTCGGGCAGCGACCTCGCCGACGCGCTCCGCGCCGGCGGGCCCATGCCGCCGCAAATCGCCGTGGAATACGTGCTCCAGGCTTGCGAAGCGCTCGCCGAGGCGCACGCCGCGGGCATCGTCCACCGCGACCTCAAGCCGGCGAACCTGTTCCTGACGCGGCGCGCCGACGGCTCGCCGTGCGTGAAGGTGCTCGACTTCGGGATCTCGAAGGTGGCGACCGGCGGCGCTGATCCGCGGATCACCGACACCACGGCCGTCATGGGCTCGCCGCTCTACATGTCGCCGGAGCAGCTCAAATCCGCGCGCGACGTCGACGCGCGCACCGACATCTGGTCGCTCGGCGTCATCCTGTTCGAGCTGCTCGCGGGCGCGCCGCCGTTCGACGGCGCGACCATGCCGCAGCTCTGCGTGGCGATCATGCAGGGGATCCCGCGCCCGCTCGCCTCGTTCCGCCCCGACGTGCCCCCGGCGCTCGAGGCGGTGATCCAGCGGTGCCTGGAGAAGCTGCCGGAGCGGCGGTTCCGCGACGTCGGGGCGCTGGCCGAGGCGCTCGCGCCGTTCGCGAGCGGGCGCGCGCGGGTCTCCATCGACCGGATCAGCGGGATCTCGCGGAGCTCGGCGCCGTCGCGGCCGGACGCCGCGGCGCGGAGCGGGGCGGTCTCGCCGACGATGGCGAGCACCTCCGCGCCGTGGACGGGGACGGTCGTGCGGCGGAAGCGGCCGGTGGGGCTCGTCGCGCTGGCCGGCATCGGCCTGTCGCTCGCCGTCGCGCTCGGGATCTTCGGCTTCCTGAGCGCCCGCGCGGGCCGCGACGGCGCCCCGGCCGAGCCGTCCGCCAGCGCCGCTGCGGCGCCGTCGCCGGCCGGCTCCGCCGCGCTGCCCGACGCGCCCGCGGGATTGCCGCCGGCCGGCTCCGCGGCGCCGCCCGACGCGCCCGTGGCGCTCTCGCCGGCCGTCACGCCCGGCGGCGTCGAGGCGCCCCCGCCGGCGGAGGCGGCAGCGCCGGGCTCGGCCGCGGCCGCCTCCGCGGCGCCGGCCGGCGGCAAGCCCGCGGCGGCGCGCCCGGCGAGCGCCGCTCCTCGCCCCGCACCCGCGGGCGCCGCGGCCGCGCCGCAGCCCCGGACCCCCCGGCCGGCCGCCGCTCCGGCCGCCGCGCCGGCGAGCGGCAACCTGTTCGACGATCGCAAGTGAGGACACGACCATGACGAGCCTGCCCATGCAGCACCTCGGGCGCCTGCTGGCGCTCGCGATGTTCCTTGCCGCCCTCGTGGGCGGCGGCCGCGACGCCAGGGCCGATACGGCGGCGGCGCAGGCGCTGTTCGACGCGGCCCGGCAGCTGATGGCCCAGGGCAGGCACGCCGAGGCGTGCCCCAAGCTGGAGGAGAGCCAGCGGCTCGATCCCGGCATCGGCACGCAGTTCAACCTCGCGGCCTGCTACGAGCAGGTCGGCCGGACGGCGAGCGCCTGGTCGACGTTCCTCGACGTGGCGGGCGCGGCCAAGGCCGCCGGCCAGCTGGAGCGCGAGAAGGTCGCGCGGCAGCGCGCCACCGCGCTGGAGCCGAAGCTCATCCGGCTGACGATCACGGCGCCCGCGGACGCCCCGGCCGACCTCCAGGTGAAGCGCGACGGCGCCCTCGTGGGGCGCGCGCAGTGGGGCACGCCGGTGCCCGTGGATCCCGGAAAGCACACGGTCGAGGCCTCCGCCGCCGGCCGATCGCCGTTCGTGAAGACCGTCGAGCTCAACAAGGCCGGCGCCTCGGAGACGGTGGCCGTCCCGCCGCTCGCGGGCGCGCCGGCCCGCGCCGCCGCCCCGCCGGTGAGCGGCCCCGCCGCGCCGCCGGCGCGCGCCGCCGCGCCGCCGGCGAGCGCGAGCGGCGCCGCGCTCGCGCCCGTGGCCGGGCGCGCTCCATCCCCCCCGCCGCAGCCGCTGACCCGGCGCCGCAGCAAGGGGATGATGGTCACGGGCATCGTCCTGACGAGCATCGGCGCCGTGGCCCTCCTCGGCGGGGGCCTGGCGCTCGCCGCGAGCTCGGCCACGGACACGGACCCGGAGTACACCGACCCGTTCGAGGAAGAGCTCGGCTACGAGGAAGATGCCAGCGCGACGGAGGCCGGGGTTGCGCTCATCCTCGGCGGGGTCGTCTTCGCCGGCGTCGGCATCCCGCTCGCCATCATCGGCGGCCGCAAGGTGCCGGTCCAGCCGGAGAAGAAGGCCGCCTCCGCGCCGCCGCCCGAGCTCGTCCTCGGCCCGCGCTACGCCGGGCTCCGCTGGTCCATGTGATCGCCATCACTCCGGATCGATGCGGTACACGGTGCCGCCGCCGAAATCCATGACGTAGACCTCGCCCGTGCCGTCCTGCCCGAAGCTGGCGAGCTTGAAGCGGAACGACCCGAGATCATCCGTCCGGTCGACGGGGGCGGACGCCACCCCGCCCTCGTACGTCAGCGTCCAGATCCGGCCGCTGCAGTAGTCGCCGAACAGATAGCTGCCCCGGAGCCAGGGGATCTTGCTGCCCCGGTAGACGTAGCCGCCGGTGACCGAGCAATCCTCGATCACCTGCCCGGCATGGCCGTATTCGGCGGCGGGGAGCGTGGTGGTGCCCTCGGGATCGCAGTCTTCCGCCGGCGAGAAGCAGTGCGCGCCCTCCATGAGGCGCCAGCCGTAGTTCCTCCGGCCCTGCCCCGCCGGCTCGATGTTGATCTCCTCCCAGAGCCGCTGTCCGACGTCGGCGATGTAGAGATCGCCCGTGCACGCGTCGAAGCTGAAGCGGTACGGATTGCGCAGGCCATAGTCCCAGATCTCGGGCAGGACGCCCTCGCCGGTCATGTTCCCTTCCGGGATGCGGTACGGGTGCGTCGAGACGTCGATGCGAAGGATCTTCCCGAGCAGCGTCGTGAGATCCTGGCCATTGCCGATGGGCGAGTGGCCGGCGCCGGTATCGTTGCTGTTCCCGCCGTCGCCGAGCCCGAGATAGAGAAAACCGTCGACCGGGCTGAACTCGAGCGAGCCGCCGTTGTGGTTGCGCGCCGGCTGCGCCTGCTCGAGGTAGGTGGCCACCGGCGTCGGATTGGCCACGTCCGGGCGCTCGCCCCGCGCGAACTCGACGACGCGCGTGTCGCCGCCCGTCTCCTTGTCGGAGTAATGGACGAAGAAGCGGCCGTTGCTCTCGTACTCCGGGTGGAAGGCGAGCCCGAGGAGGCCGCGCTCGTCCGCGAAGACGAGGAGGTGCCGGATGTCGAGGAAGACCGTCGGCTCGGTCGCCCCCGCGTCGAGGACGAGGATCTGACCGGGCTGGGTCACGATGAAGAGCCGCGTGGGGTCGCCCGGCGCGGATTTCACGAGGATCGGGGATTCGAGGCCGGTGACGAGCGGGGTGAGCTTCAGCGCGCCCTCGTCCTCGGACGGCGGCGCGCAGCTCAGCCGCGCGCCGCCCCCGCCGCTCGCGCCAGCGCCGCCGTCACCGCCCGCCCCGCCGTCACCGCCGGCCCCGCCCTCGCCGGCGCCGCCCCCGCCGGAGCTGCCCCCGGCATCGCCGCTTCCGCCGGCGCCGCCGTCACCGCCCTCGCCCGCGCCGCCCCGGCCCGGCCCGCCGGTCGAGGAGGCCGAGGAGGCCGCGCCGCCGGTGCCGAGGGGCAGCGGGGAGAGCGATTCGTCGCCCGCGCACGCGAAGAAGGCGAGCCCGGCCGCCACCGGAAGCGCGATGACCAGGAGGGGCGATAGGGCAGAGTTCGATGGCCTCATCGCGGCAAGATATCGCAGATCTCCGTCCCCCGAGGCGAAGATCTGGTGTTCGCGGCCGGCGCTCGCGCGCACGGCGCAATCGAGCGCACGCCGGACGGCGCTGCTCCGGGATCGCCTGAGCGCCCGGAATCCCGGCGCGCGCGCGAGACGAGATCGCGAAACGACCCCGGCGATCTCCGCATCGATGGAGATGGCCGCCTCGCCGCCCATCGAGCGAGGCCGGCTACACGAGATCATGGCATCCGTCTTCCCGCGCTGGAGCAACACCGCCTTCCGAATCGCCATCGCCGCCGTCCTCCTCGGCGGCGCGGCGGCCGTGGCAGCGCCGATGATCTACGTGCGCACGGACTGGAACACCGGGCGGAACCTGCCCGTGCAGCAGCCGGTGCAGTTCGACCACAGGCACCATGTGCAGGACGACGCGATCGATTGCCGGTTCTGCCATTCCACGGTCGAGCGCGCCGGCACGGCGGGGATGCCGCCGACCGCGCTCTGCATGGAGTGTCACAGCCAGATCTGGAATCAGAGCCCGAAGCTCCAGCTCGTCCGGAGCAGCTTTTTTTCGAACACGCCCATCGTCTGGAACCGCGTCACCAACATCCCCGACTTCGTGTACTTCAGCCACGCGATCCACGTGAACAAGGGGGTGGGCTGCGTGACCTGCCACGGACGCGTGGACCAGATGCCCGACGTCCGGCAGGCGACTCCGATGACGATGGGCTGGTGCCTCGACTGCCACAGGGCGCCGGAGCGGCACCTCCGCCCGCCCTCCGCCGTCGTGGACATGGAGTGGGACGCCGGCCCCGACGCGGAGCGGATCGGCCGCCAGATCGCGCGGGAGCTCGGCGTGAGGCGCCTCGAGCACTGCTCGACCTGCCACAGGTGAGCGCGCGGGAGCAGGCGGAGGCGAGGAGACGGCATGCAGCGAACAGCGGAGAGCACTCGATCCGGCGGCGCCGGCCGCCGAGGACCTGAAGAGGGATGATGGCTGATCAGAGACAGACCCCCTGGAGCGCGGCGCTCGACGGCAAGACGGGCAAGGCATACTGGCGCAGCCTCGCGGACCTCCTCGAATCGCCGGAGCTCCGCGAGGCCGCGGCGCGAGAGCTCCCCGGCGGCGAGGGCGACCCGGGCGCCGTGAGCCGGCGGGGCTGGCTCAAGCTCCTCGGCGCGAGCATGGCGCTCGCGGGCGTCTCCGGGTGCCGATCGAGGCCCGCGGACAAGATCGTGCCTTATGTGACGAACCCGCCGGAGGTGACGCCGGGGATCCTCCGGTACTACGCCACGAGCCTGGAGCTCGACGGGTTCGCCACAGGCATCCTCGTCGAGAACCACGAGGGGCGGCCGACGAAGGTCGAGGGCAACCCGGAGCACCCGGCGAGCCTCGGCGCGACCGGCGTCTACGAGCAAGCGTCGGTGCTCGGCCTCTACGATCAGCACCGGGCGCGCGCGGCGCGGCGCGGCGCGGCGCCGGCGGCGTGGCAGGCGTTCATCGATCAGTTCGGCGCGGCGCGGGGCGACCGCGGCGCCGGGCTCCGGTTCGTCCTCCGGCCGACCGGCTCGCCGCTCGTCCTCGACCTCATCGGCCGCGTCCAGGCGCGCCATCCGGCCGCGCGGTTCACGTTCTACGCGCCCGCCCGGTCGGCCGACCCGGCGCGCGGGGCCGCGCTCGCCTTCGGCGCGCCGCTCCAGGCCCAGTACGACTTCCGGGCGGCGGACGTCATCCTCGCGCTCGACGCCGACTTCCTCGCGTCGATGCCGTTCAGCGTGCCGTATGCGCGCCAGTTCGCCGAGCGCAGGCGCATCGGCTCGCCGACGGGCACCATGAACCGCCTCTACGTCGTCGAGCCCGGGCTGAGCCCGACCGGGAGCATGGCCGACCACCGGCTGCGCAAGCGCCCGAGCGAGGTGCCGGCGCTCGCCGCGGCGATCGCGGCGGAGCTCTTCGCGGTCGGCCCGCGCCCCGGATCCATCCCACCCCAGGCGCTCGGCGCGCTCGAGCCGCTCCGGGCGCACGTGCGCGCCGAGGAGCAGCCGTTCGTCCGGGCGCTCGCGCGCGACCTCGCGCGCGGCGGCGCGGCGAGCGTCGTCGTCGCGGGGGAGCGGCAGCCTCCGCCGGTCCACGCGCTCGCGCACCTCATGAACGCGGCGCTCGGCAACGACCGCGCCGCGTGGGTCACCGGGTCGACCCTGATCTCGGCCGGCGCCGCGGAGCAGGAGCTCGCCGCGCTCGCCGACGAGATCCGGCGCGGCGGCGTCGATACGCTCGTGATCCTCGAGAACAACGTCGCCTACACGGCGCCCGCGGATCTCGAGCTCGCGGCGCTCCTCCGCTCCGTCCCGAACCGCGTCTACCTCGGGCTCTACGAGGACGAGACCGCGGCCGCCTGCAGCTGGTTCGTGCCCGCCGCGCACGAGCTCGAGGCCTGGGGCGACGCCCGCGCCTACGACGGCACGGTCTCGCTGGTCCAGCCGCTCATCGAGCCGTTGTTCGATGGCAAGACCGCCTCCGAGGTGCTCTCCGTGTTCGCGGGCGAGCCGCGCCGGAACGCGCGCGAGCTCCTGCGCGACGCCTGGTCGGCGCGGCGGGGCGGCGCCGACTTCGACGCGTTCTGGGAGGAGGCGCTCCGGCGCGGGCTCGTCGAGGGCACCGCGGCCCCGCGCGAGGCCGCCGCCCTGCGGCCCGACGGGGCGCTCGCGGCGCTCGGGCAGCTCGCCGCGGCGGTCCCGGCGCCGGCGAACGTCCTGGAGGTCGCCTTCTCGGTCGACGCCAACGTCTATGACGGCCGGTTCGCCAACAACCCGTGGCTGCTCGAGCTGCCCGATCCGATGACCAAGCTGACCTGGGACAACGCCGCGCTGCTCAGCCCGGACACGGCCAGAGCGCTCGGCGTCGAGAGCGAGGATGTGGTCGATCTCGAGCTCCGGGGGCGGACGATCTCGATACCGGTCCTCGTCGCGCCGGGACACGCCGACGGCATGGTGTCGCTCGCGCTCGGCTACGGGCGGAGCGGCGCCGAGTCGATCGCCGCCGGCGTGGGGGCCGACGCGTACCGGCTCCGCACCGCGGACGCGCCGTTCTTCGCGGCGGGCCTCTCGGTGCGCAAGCGGCCGGAGGAGAAGCACCGGCTCGCCCTGACGCAGACGCACTTCGGCCTGCGCGGGCGGCCCATCGCGCTCTCGGTCCCCCTCGCCCTCTACCGCGAGCACCCCGATTTCACGGAGGCGTTCAAGGGGCCGGTCCCGTCCCTCCTGCCCGCGGTGCCAGCCTCCGGGGTGGCGCTCGCGCAATGGGGCATGACGATCGATCTCTCGATCTGCACCGGCTGCAGCGCGTGCGTCGCCGCGTGCCAGGCCGAGAACAACGTCCTCGTGGTGGGCAGGGACGAGGTCCTGAACAGCCGCGAGATGCACTGGCTCCGCATCGACACGTATTACTCCGGCGACCCGCGCGACCCTGGCGTCGTCCACCAGCCCATGATGTGCCAGCACTGCGAGAAGGCGCCGTGCGAGTACGTGTGCCCGGTCAACGCGACCACGCACAGCCCCGACGGGCTCAACGAGATGACCTACAACCGCTGCGTCGGGACGCGGTTCTGCTCGAACAACTGCCCCTACAAGGTCCGCCGCTTCAACTGGTTCGATTACCACGAGCTCCACGCCTACAACACGGGGCTCGCGAGGCTCCAGCGCAACCCCGACGTGACCGTGCGGGAGCGCGGCGTCATGGAGAAGTGCACGTACTGCGTCCAGCGGATCCGCCGCGCGGAGATCGCGGCGCGCGTCGAGCAGCGCGGGATCCGCCCGGGCGAGGTCGTCACGGCCTGCCAGCAGGCCTGCCCGACGCGGGCGATCCAGTTCGGGGCGCTCGAGCACGCAGAGACGCCGATGGTCGCGTGGCGGAGCGAGCCGCGGAGCTACGCGGTGCTGCACGACCAGGGGACCCGGCCGAGGACGATGTACCTCGCGCGCGTCGACAACAAGAACCCGGAGCTCGGCGAGCCGTGACACACCCCCTCATCCTCGGGAGGCCCACCGACGAGGCCCTCTCGGAAGAGCTGCTGTCGGTCGTCTGGAAGCCGCGGTCGCGGCTCTGGTGGGCGGCGCTCGCGCTCACCGGCGCAGGGACGATCGTGCTCTTGACGGCCGTCGCCTACACCATCACGAGCGGCATCGGCGTCTGGGGCAACAACATCCCGGTGGGCTGGGCGTTCGGGATCATCAACTTCGTGTTCTGGATCGGGATCGGGCACGCCGGGACGTTCATCTCGGCGATCCTGCTCCTGCTCGAGCAGCGCTGGCGCACGAGCATCAACCGGTTCGCCGAGGCGATGACCCTCTTCGCGGTCCTCCAGGCAGCCATTTACCCGCTCCTGCACCTCGGGCGGCCGTGGTTCGCGTACTGGCTCATCCCCTACCCTTCCACGCTGAGGGTCTGGCCTCAGTTCAAGAGCGCGCTGCCCTGGGACGCGGCGGCGATCTTCACGTACTTCACGGTCTCACTCGTGTTCTGGTACCTCGGGCTCGTCCCCGACTTCGCGTCCCTGCGCGATCGGGCGCCCGATCGCCGCCGCCGGGTGATCTACGGCATCCTGTCGCTCGGCTGGCGCGGCTCCGCGCAAGGCTACCGCCATTACCGCCTCCTCTACGGCCTCCTCGCCGGCCTCGCGACGCCGCTCGTCCTCTCGGTGCACTCGATCGTGAGCAGCGACTTCGCGATATCGCTCGTCCCGGGGTGGCACTCGACCATCTTCCCCCCGTTCTTCGTCGCGGGCGCCATCTTCTCCGGCTTCGCGATGGTGCTCACGCTCCTCATCCCGGCGCGCCGGATCTTCCACCTGGAGCGCGTCGTCACCCAGCGGCACCTCGACAACCTCAGCAAGCTGACGCTCGTCACGGGCTGGATCGTCATCTACTCGTACATCATCGAGCTCTTCGCGGCCTGGTACAGCGGCTCGGAGTACGAGATGTATCAGTTCTTCGTCGCGCGCCCCAGCGGGCCGAACGCCGCCGTGTTCTGGGCGCAGATGTTCTGCAACGTCGCCGTCCCGCAGCTGCTCTGGTCCTCGCGCGTCCGCAGCAACCTGATCCTGCTCTGGATCATCTCGATTCTCGTGAACGTCGGGATGTGGTCGGAGCGGTTCGTGATCATCGTCATGGGGCTCCAGCGCGAGTTCATCCCGTCCGGGTGGCACGCCTACGGCCCGACGTGGGTCGACATCTCGATGTTCGCCGGGACGTTCTGCTTCTTCCTGTTCCTCTTCCTCATCTTCCTGCGCCTGTTGCCGTTCATCCCGGTGGCCGAGGTCAAGGAGCTGAACCGCGAGCTCGGCAAGGAGGAGCACTGATGCGGAGAGGTCTGCTCGCCGAGTTCGAGACGCCGGAGGCGATGCTCCGGGCGATCGCGGAGCTCAGGAGCCGCGGGTACCGGCGCCTCGACGCGTTCACGCCGTACCCGGTGCACGGCCTCGACGAGGCGCTCGGCCTGCGCCGCTCGCCGCTCAACTGGATCGTCCTGCCGTTCGCGCTGGCGGGCGCCGCGGGGGGCTACCTCGTCCAGTGGCACAACAACGCGTACGACTATCCCCTCATCGTGGGCGGGCGGCCGGGGCACGCACCCCCGGCGTTCGTGCCGATCACCTTCGAGATGACGGTGCTCGCCGCCGCCCTGACGGGGTTCGTCGTGATGCTCGTCCTCACGCGGCTGCCCGAGCTCTGGAGCCCGATCTTCGACGTCCCGGGGTTCGAGCGCGCCACCATCGATCGATTCTGGATAGGCATCGACGCCCGCGACCCGGCGCTCATCAGCCCCCTCGCCGAGCGCGATCTCACCGATCTCGGCGCGCTCGCCGTCGCCTGGGCCGGGAAGGAGCGCACATGAAGCGCGGCCGCCTCCTCCTGGCCGCGGCGCTCTGCCTCTCGTGCACCCCGTCGACCCCGGCCGATCCGGAGCCCGGGGACGCCGACGCGCTGGACCTCGAGCGCATGCTCCGCCAGGCGCGCTACGCGCCCTACCAGCCATCGGAGCTCTTCCAAGACGGCGCCGTCATGCGCCGCCCGCCCGAGGGCACCGTGCCGCACGACCGCGTGACCGGCGATCCCGGGCTGACGCGCGGGGTCGCCGGCGGCGCGTACGTCACGCGCATCCCGGTCCCGGTGACGCTCGACCTGCTCCGGTACGGCAAGCAACGCTACGATATCTTCTGCGCCACCTGCCACGGGATCGCCGGAGACGGCGAGTCGGAGGTCGCGCGCAACATGACCCAGCGCCGCCCGCCGTCGCTCGTCGACGCGCGCGCGCAGGCGTTCCCGCCCGGCCGCATCTACCAGTCCATCGTCCAGGGCTACGGGCTCATGCGCTCCTACGAGCCGCAGATCCCGCTCCGCGAGCGCTGGGCGATCGTGGCCTACATCAAGGCGCTCGGGAGGAGCCGCGCCGCCGCGCTCGACGCGCTCCCCGAACCCCTCCGCGAGCGCGCTCGGAAGGAGCTCCCGTGAACCTCCGCATCCCCGTCTTCCGGGGCGGCCGCGCGATCGTGACGCGGTCGCTCGGCCTCGCCCTCGTCGGCGCCGCGCTGCTCGTGGCCGGCGCGTTCGTGGACCGCGAGCGGCTCTTCTACGCCTACCTCGCGGCCTACGCCTACGCCGTGACCACCGCGGTCGGCGCGCTCATCTTTCTCATGATCTGCAACGCCATGGGCGCGACGTGGCCGGTGGCCGTCCGCCGCCTCGCGGAGGCGATCGTCGGGTCATTGCCGCTCCTCGCCGCGCTGTTCATCCCGCTCCTGTTCGGGCTGGACGCGCTCTACGGCGACTGGCTCCACCCCGAGACCATCGGCGAAGAGCACGTGAGGGAGATCGTGCTCCACAAGCGGCCCTACCTGAACCTCCCCTTCTTCCTCGTCAGGACCGCGATCTACTTCGCGGTGTGGCTCGCCTTCGGCGCCCTGCTCCGGCGCGGCTCGCTCCGGGGCGACGCGACGCCCGCGCTCGCGGCCGGCGGCCGCCTCCGCCTGATCAGCGTCGTCGGCCTCCCGCCCGTCGCGCTCGCCCTCTCGTTCGCCTCGTTCGACTGGCTCATGTCCCTCGCGCCGACGTGGGTGTCGACGATGTTCCCCGTCTACGTCTTCGGCGGCGGCTTCGTCGCGGCGATAGCGCTGCTCACGGTGCTCGCGTTCGCCGCCGAGCGCGGTGGGCTCCTGCCCGGGCTCCGCGCGTCGCACTACTACGCCCTCGGCCGGCTGCTCCTCGCGTTCACGATCTTCTGGGCCTACGCCGCCTTCTTCCAGTTCATGCTGATGTGGATCGCGAACAAGCCCGAAGAGGTCGAGTTCTACCTGCGCCGCTCCCACGGCCCGTGGCGGACCGCGACGCTCGTCCTCGTGCTCGCGCGGTTCGTGATCCCCTTCGCGATCCTGCTCAATTACCGGATCAAGCGGCGGCCGGCCTGGCTGTCGGCCGTCGCCGCCTGGGTCCTCGCCGCGCATTACCTCGACATGCACTGGCTCGTCGTGCCCGAGGCCCCCGGCGGCGGCGCGCCGCTGCACTGGCTCGATCTCGCGGCGCTCCTCGCCGTGGTCGGCCCGTGCGTCGCGTTCGCCGCGCTGCGCCTGCGCGGCAAGCCGCTCGCCCCCATCAACGACCCGGCGCTGCCGGCCGCCTTCCGTTACGAGAGCGTATGACGACCCATTACCGCCGTCCCGACGTTCGCCAGGAAGAGGATCTCCTCCCCTGGCGGAGGATCCTCGCCGTCGCGTTCACCGTCGTCGTGATCTTCGTCATCCTGGGCGTCTGGTCGTGGGTGCTCCTGCGCGGCCGCGAGGCCGAGCTCCGCCCCGCGGGCAGGAGCCTCGCCCGCGCCAGGGAGGGCTTCGAGCCGCGCGGCGAGCTGTCCGGGGTGGATCAGCGCGTCTTCCAGCGCGATTCCGTCGGCGAGGAGGGGTTCGGCAAGATGCTGGACCGCAGGAAGCGCGAGGAGCTCGGCCGCTTCGGCTGGGCCGACCGGGGCCGCGGGATCGTGCAGATCCCGATCGAGGACGCGATGAACCTCGTCGTGGAGGAGAGCCGCTGATGAGGATGCACCCCGTGTCCACCGCCGCGCTCTTCGCCCTCGTGTTCTCGCGCGCGCCGCTCGCCGCCGCCGTGGATGCGCCGTCGCTCCCGCCCGCCGCGCGCGAGGCCGACATCGACGAGCGCCTCGGGGGCGCCGTGGACAAGGCCCTTCAGTTCACGGACATGGACGGACGGCGCGCGCCGCTCGCGGAGCACTTCGACGGGCGGCGGCCGGTCCTCCTCGTCCTCGCCTATTACCGCTGCCCGACGCTCTGCGGCCTCGTGCTGCGCGGCCTCGTCGCCGGCATGACGAAGCTCGATTACCGGCTGGGCGAGCAGTACCGCGCGCTCACGGTGAGCTTCGATCCGCGGGATACCCCGGAGTCCGCGGCGCGGAAGCGCGGGGCCACCCTGTCGGCGCTCGGCATGACGGGCGCCCCCGACCGCGGGGCCTGGCCGTTCCTCACCGGCGAGCTCCCGGAGATCCGCGCGCTCGCCGGCGATCTCGGCTTCCGGTTCGCGTACGACGCGCGGACCGAGCAGTACGCGCACCCCGCGGCGGTCTTCGTGCTCACGCCGGACGGCCGCATCTCCCGCTACCTCTATGGCATCGAGTTCTCCGCCCTCGACCTCCGGCTCGCCCTCCTCGAGGCCAGCCGCGGGCAGGTGGGCACCTCGTTCGACCGCGTCATCATGACGTGTTATCGCTACGACCCCGCGAGCCGCCGCTACGGCCCTTATGTGGCCGGCTTCCTGCGGATCGGCGCGGCCTCCATCCTGACCTGGGTCGTCGCGCTGGTCGCCTTTTTCGGCTGGCAAGGGCGGCGGCGCAGGCGGCGGGAGGGCGCGCGATGAACGAGCTCCTGCGTCAGCTGCTCTTCCTGCCCGAGCAGCGCTCCTCGCTGGCCGGCGAGATCGACTGGCTGCACTACTTCGTCATCGTGGTGACGATGGGGGGCGCCTTCCTGATCACGCTGATCGGCGGGTATTTCCTCATCCATTATCGCCGTCGGGTCGGGAGCACCACGCGGCCTCACCCCGGGGTGTTCGCGCGGCCGGCGCTCTTCGTGGAGACGGTGGGGCTCCTCAGCCTCGGCTTCGTGTTCCTCACGTTCTGGAACATCGGCACGCGCCAGTTCGTCGACCTGCGCACGCCGCCGGAGGACGCGCTCGACGTCTACGTCACGGCCAAGCAGTGGATGTGGAAGTTCAGCTATCCGGGGGGAGAGAGCATGATCTCCGCGCTCTACGTGCCTGCGCGCAGGCCGGTGAGGCTCGTCATGACGTCGCGCGACGTCATCCACAGCTTCTTCGTGCCCGCGTTCCGCATCAAGCAAGACGTCCTGCCGGGCCGGTATACCACCGTCTGGTTCGAGGCGAGCGAGCCCGGCGCCTACCCCATCCTCTGCACCGAGTACTGCGGCACGAGCCACTCCGAGATGCGCGGCCAGGTGATCGCGCTCGACCCGGCCGACTACGAGCGCTGGCTCGCGGGCGGCGCGGCGAGCACCCCGGCGTTCGCGCAGCAGGCCGCCGCCCAGGCGGAGCAGGAGCGCGCGGCGGCCGAGCCCACGATGCCGCTCCGCGGCCAGCAGGCCGCCGCCCGGCACGGCTGCTTCCGCTGCCACACCCTCGACGGCACGCTGCACGTCGGCCCCACCTGGGCCGGCCTCTACCGCTCCGTCGTGCCGCTCGAGAACGGCGGCGAGCGCATCGCCGACGAGGCCTACATCACGGAGTCGATCATGGATCCTCTCGCCGTCCGGCACCGCGGCTTCCTGCCGGTCATGCCGTCGTACCTGGGGCAGATCACGCCGCCCGAGGTCGCCGCGATCATCGAGCTCATCAAATCGATCCGCGACGTGCCGCGCGGCCCTGTGGTGCCGTGGGACGGCGTCAGCGGAGGCGGCGCCCCCGCGCCGGGAGGGAGGACGACGCCATGATAGCCCATGAGGTCGAGGGGACAGCGCCCGTTCACGGCTCGCACGAGCTCGATTACCTCCGCGCCGGCGCCGGCGTGCGCTCGTGGCTGCTCACGACCGATCACAAGCGCATCGGGATCATGTTCTACGCGCTGATCATCCCGATGCTCCTGCTCGGCGGCGCCTTCGCGCTCGTCCTCCGGACGGAGCTCTTGACCCCCGGGCCCACGGTGATCGACGCGTCGACCTA
Source organism: Sorangium sp. So ce385 (assembly GCF_051474135.1). Classification (NCBI taxonomy): domain Bacteria; kingdom Pseudomonadati; phylum Myxococcota; order Polyangiales; family Polyangiaceae; genus Sorangium; species Sorangium sp. So ce385. The sequence goes on from NZ_CP150337.1 coordinate 7,576,180, forward strand.
CAACCGCATGTTCACGCTCCACGGCGTGGTCATGGTGTGGCTCTTCATGATCCCGTCGATCCCGAACATCTTCGGGAACTTCGCCCTCCCGCTCATGATCGGCGCCAAGGACCTCGCCTTCCCGCGCCTCAACCTGGCGAGCCTCTACGTCTACGCGATCGGCGCCGTGGTCACGCTGGCCGCGGCGATCGCCGGGGGCGCGGACACCGGGTGGACGTTCTACCCGCCGTACAGCACGACCACGCCCGCCGGCGTCATGCCGGTCGTCATCGGCATCTTCATCCTCGGCATCTCGTCGATCATGACGTCGGTGAACTTCATCGCCACGACGCACACCATGCGCGCCAGCGGGCTCGACTGGGGCCGCCTGCCGCTCTTCGCGTGGGCGATCTACAGCACGAGCATCATCATCCTGCTCGCGACGCCCGTCCTCGGCCTGACGATCCTGCTCGTCGGGCTGGACCACATCTACCATTTCGGCATCTTCGACCCGACGCTGGGCGGAGATCCGGTGCTGTTCCAGCACCTGTTCTGGTTCTACTCCCACCCTGCCGTCTACATCATGGTGCTCCCGGCGCTCGGGGTCATCAGCGAGGTGGTCTGCACCTTCTCGCAGCGGCAGCCGGCGTCCTACTGGGCGATCGCCCTCTCGTCGCTCGGGATCGCCTTCATCGGGTTCACCGGCTGGGGTCACCACATGTTCGTGGCCGGGATGAGCGAGCTCAACGCCGGGATCTTCGGCGCGCTCTCGATGTTCGTCGCGATCTTCTCCGCCATCAAGGTCTTCACCTGGGTGGCGACGCTGCAGAAGGGGTCCATCCAGTTCAGCACCCCGATGCTCTATTTCTTCTGGTTCCTCTTCCTCTTCGTCTTCGGCGGCATGACCGGCGTCGCCACGGCGACGCAGTCGCTCGACGTGCACTGGCACGACACCTACTTCGTCGTCGCCCACTTCCATTTCATCATGGTGGGCGGCACGCTCACCGCGTTCCTCGCGGCCGCGCACTACTGGTTCCCCAAGATGTTCGGCCGCATGTACTCCGAGTCGATGGGGCTGCTCACCTCGTTCGGCGTGTTCCTGGGGTTCATCCTGACGTTCCTCCCGCAGTTCCTGCTGGGCAACGCCGGGATGCCGCGCCGCTATTACAGCTACCCGGAGCAGTACCAGTGGCTGAACGTCCTCTCGACCGGCGGCGCTTACCTGCTCTCGGGCGCGCTCCTGCTCGCGCTCTTGAACCTCCTCATCGCCCTGCGCTGGGGCAAGCGCGCCCCGGCCAATCCGTGGAGGTCCCGGAGCTACGAGTGGGCGACGCCGCCCCTCCCGCCGGCGCACAACTTCCCCGCGACGCCGATCGTCGAGCGCGGCCCGTACGACTACCACCTGAACGACGAGGAGGCCCATGCCCGAATCTCAGCCGACGCCCGTTGAGCCGCAGCCGCTCGCCCCGGCGCGGCTCGCCATGCAGTTCGAGGATCTCGAGAAGCAGACCCACGCCGCGCACTTCGGGATGTGGATCTTCCTCGCCAGCGAGGTCCTCCTCTTCGGCGGCCTCTTCGGCCTGTACGCCGCCTACCGCGCGGTCTTCGGCGCCGATTTCATGGCGGCGATCGCCCACAACAACGCCGTCATCGGGACGGCCAACACGGCGATCCTCCTCACGAGCAGCCTCCTCGTGGCGATGAGCGTCTACGCCGTGCGCCTCGACCAGCCCGCGAGGGCCGGCCGATTCCTGCTCGGCGCCATCGCGCTCGGCCTCGCCTTCCTCGCGCTGAAGAGCGTCGAGTACGCCGCGCACTTCCGCGAGGGGATCTTCCCCGGCGCCGGCTACCGCTTCGAGGAGCTCCCGCAGGCGGGCGCGAAGGTGTTCTTCACGCTCTATTACCTGACGACCGGGCTCCACGCCATCCACGTCACGGCGGGGCTCGTGGTCCTCGGCTGGCTGGCGTGGGGGTGTTTCCGGCGCCGGTACGGCGCGGGCAACGAGACGCACGTCGAGCTCGGCGGGCTCTACTGGCACCTCGTCGACGTGATCTGGATCTTCCTCTGGCCGATGCTCTACCTGATGCACCGCTAAGGGCACGCAGCGCTCATGATCGTAAAGCACCTCTCCTCGCGGACCTACGTGATCGTCTGGCTCGTCCTGATGGCGCTCACGCTGGCCTCGTACCTCCTCTCGCTGGCCCACCTCGGCCGGGCCGACGTCGTCGCGGCGCTGCTCATCGCCACGGCGAAGACGGTGCTCGTGCTCCTCTTCTTCATGCACCTCATCGAGCAGCGCTTCGCGAACGCCCTGCCCATGATCGTGTCGGCCCTCCTGCTCGGCCTGCTGTTCACGCTGATGCTCACCGACGTGTCGAGGCGCGAGACGTTCTCGCGCGGCCCGGTACCGCCGGCGCCCCCGCCCGCGGCCGCGGCCCCGCCGCGGTGACGCGGGGTCGCCCCGTCGGGGGGCGCACGACGCCGATCTCACGGCGTCGGCCGCCGCCCGGGTGACGCCGATCTCACGGCGTCGGCCGCCGCTCGGGCGATGCCGATCCCACCGCATCGGCCGCCGCTCACGTGGGCTATCCACGGCCCCGGTTCGGTCCTACAAACACGTGCTCTCGGCGCTGCGCGGCGGCCAGGTGGAATGGCGCCTGCGCCAGGGGCATTGCACGTTCGGCAGGAGCGACCATGAAGAGGTGGGTTGGACGGGCCGCGGTCTCGTGCGGTCTCGCCGCGGCGGCGTGCACCGCCGGCCCGGCGGACGCGCCGTGGGTCGCGGAGGGCGACGGGTCTCTGGTGCTCGACTGGGCGGCGCGCGCCCCGGCGGCGCTCCGCGGCGCCCCGGGGAACGACGCCCCGGCGGCGCCGTGCGCCGCGCGGGTCCTCCTCGCGGAGGGCTTCGCCGACAACGCGGCCCGGTGGAGCCTCGCGGCCGGCTGGGAGATCGGCCCGGCGCGGGCGTCCAGCGGCCAGCGCGCGGGGTTCCCCGATCCCGCGAGCGATCACACGGCGTCCGGCGACAACGGGGTCGCCGGCGTGCTCCTCGGCGGCGGCCCGAGCGTCAACGCCTCGCACCCGCAGCGTTACCTGACGAGCCCGGCCGTCGACGCGGCCGTGAGCGGGCGAGTCACGCTGTCGTTCTGGCGCTGGCTGAACACGACCTACCGCAACAAGGCCCGTGTCGAGGTCTTCGACGGCGCGCGCTGGAGGATCCTCTACGAGTCTCCTCTCGAGGACGTCGCCGAGTCCGCGTGGACGAACGTCACGTACGATCTCACGCCCTACAAGAACCGGAGTCTCCGGGTGCGGTTCGGCTACAGCGCCGTGCTCGCCTTCGGCGGCGCGCCCACGTCCGGCTGGAACATCGACGACGTGCAGATCAGCGCGTGCCGGTAGCCGACCGCGGTTTGCCGCAGAGCTCGGGAGCGCGGCAGAAGAGATCGACCACCATCAACTATTTGCGCTCTCATCCGAGCTCGCTCCGGGCACCTGCGACGCTCGCCTTCGGATCGTCCTGGCATCTCGCTTGCTCAGCCCAGCACGAAAAGCGCGCAAGGACAGAGCTTGCGCCGGGTTGTGCCACAGAAAGGACATCGCAGGCCATGGCCATCCAGAAGAAGCGCAAGGTGCTCCGGACCCCCTTCGTCGTGACCGTCGCCGCGGCAGCCTCGTTCGCGGGCGCCGTGGCCCTTCCGGGGTGCGACCCCACCGTGCAGGAGGGCAGCTGCCCCGCGGAGAGGCCGGAAGAAGGGTCGAGCTGCGACGCGGACGACGTGTCCTGCTCGTACCTCGACGACTGCGACAACCCCATCGACTACACGTGTACGGGCGGGGCGTGGCAGATGGGGCCGGAGATGTCCTGCAACCCGCCGCCGCCCCCGGAGTGCCCCGAGGCGTTCCCGGAGACCGGCAGCGCGTGCTGGCAGATCGGGGCGAGCTGCGCCTATGGCAACCCGCCCGACTGCCCCGAGCCGACCATCGTGACCTGCGGCGAGGACGGCACGTGGTCCGTGACGGTCGCGGTCTCCTGCAACCCGCCGCCGCCGGCGTGCCCCGAGGCGACGCCGGAGGACGGGGCTCCCTGCGCGGGAGGGCTCGGGACCTGCGGCTACATGATGCCCACCGGCTGCGGGCCGATGCCGATCGACGCGGCGTGCGTCCTGGAAGGGGACACCTGGCGCTGGCAGGTGCACGAGGTCTTCTGCAACCCGCCGCCGCCGGAGCACTGCCTCACGGCCGCCACCGCGGAGGCGTGCGCGGGCCTCGGGCCGACCTGTCAGTGGCTTGTGCCAGGCTGTGCCGATGGCGACGGAGCGCCGGCGCTGCCCGCGGTGGGCTGCTTCCCGAGCCTGCCGTGCGAGACCGACGCTGCGTGTCCGGCCGGGACGCTCTGCCAGGAGGTCGTCGTCGACCCCTGCGGTGCCGCGTCTGGCGACGGGGCGACCTGCGCCGCGTGCGGGTTGTACAAGAATGTCTGCATGCCGCCCTCCGCGGCGACCGCCGCGGGGAAGTGAGCCCCTCCGCGGCCGGCGCGCCCCGCCAACGGCGCTGCGCCGCGGCCGGCGCGCCCCGCCTCTCGTCTTGCCGCTCCCCGACCCCGCGCATAGCGTGACCCCATGACGGACGCCCCCGACGCAAAGCACGACAGCACCGCGGCCGCGGAGCAGGCGCCGCGCGAGACGCCATCGCCCGTCGCTCGCGCGCCCCTTCCGCTTCCGCCCGCGAGCGACGCCGTGCGCGCCGAGTGGGGGCGGCGCATCGAGGCCGAGTATCGCTCGGCGGCGATCACGCAGCACCTCACGCTCTGGCTCATCCAGATGGGCGCGTCGCCGGATCTCATCGACGACGGCCTGCGCATCGTCAAGGACGAGCTCGCGCACGCGCGCCTCAGCCATCGCGTCCACGGCCGCGCGGGCGGCGGGGCCTTGCCGGCGCTGCGCCGCGAGACCCTCGGCCTCAAGGGCGGCGGCGACGAGCCGCTCGAGGTGGCGGTCGCCCGGGCGGGCGTGGAGGTGTTCTGCCTCGGAGAGACGGTCGCGGTCCCGCTCTTCAAGGTGCTCCGCGAGGGGTGCACCGTCCCGGTCGCGCGCCGGGCGCTCGACCGCATCCTCCGCGACGAGGTGCGGCACCGCGACTTCGGCTGGACGCTGCTCCGCTACCTGCTCGAGCTGCCGTGCGCGCCGGCCGTGCGGCAGCTGGTCGAGCGCGAGCTCCACGCCATGTTCGCACGGCTGCGCAGGAGCTACATGCCCCCCGGCGGCGCGAAGCGCGCGTCGATCTCGGACGACGATCGCGCGTGGGGCCTGATGCCGGTCGCCCGCTACGGCGAGATCCTCGAGCGCGCCATCGAGCGGGACTACGTGCCCCGCTTCGGCGAGCACGGCGTCGACGCGGCCGCCGCGTGGCGCCGCTCGGCGAGCGCGCCGGACCGGGCCGCCGCGCCCACCTGAGGTGGTCGGCGCGCTCGCCGGCGTCCTGAGCCGCGGTGTCCCCCACGGGGATGAGGTGGGGCGTTCGCGAGGCGAAGGGGCGGCGAGGCACGTGGACTCGAGGGGGCCCGAGAAAGCGCGGCCCGTCGGGGTCGAACGGGCCGCTGCCGGCGAGCACGCCGTCGCGTGCGCAGGGTGGGGCGCCGCGCCCGAGAGAGCCCGGCGCTTGGAGCTCGATGACGACTACGGCAGCGTCGGCGTCGTCCAATCCCTCCACTCTGACAGGTTGCCGGTCGCCTTGCTCGATGCCGAGATGACGCCAGAGCTGCTTCCAGTCTTCGTCAAGAATTTACGGATGTTCTGCCGCAGGGGCTCGTTCCACTCGGTGCGCTGCGCGCAGTGAGAGCCGTCCGACACCGCCGAGATGTAGGAGATATTGCCCTGCGCGCCCAGCGCCTTGTACACCTCTGCGCCGGCCAGCGCGGCCACGTGCGCAGACTTGGGACCGAGGTTCGCGATGTGCGGGTTATCCATGATGAAGAGGCCGCGCGGCGCGACCATGGCCACCACTTCATGCGTGTCCAAGGGCAGAGACGTGACCCTGCTGGTGAACGATCCGAACGCGTCACCCAGCCAGTAGGTCTCGCCGTAGGCGCTGCTCGGGCTCTGGGCTCCTTCCCCGGGGATCCCGCGCCAGATCGGGACGCCGCCGCTGCCGGACTCGATCGGCAGGGTCAAGGCGATGCGCTGGTCGAAGGCGCCGATCGTGAATGCCCCCTTGCCGAAGCGGGAGCACCCCGAGACCCCGACGGCATCCGCTTTGAGGATGGCGCCGCCCGATTGCTCGATGACGTCGAGGATCCGGCTGACGCCCCAGGACCACGCGGCCAGGAGGCCCGTGGTGCTGTTCGAGCCGTAGATGTCGTAGAACGCCCCTCGCTTGGCGCTTCGCGACCCAGATTCGCTTCCGACGGCGTAGGGATCGTAGTTGATGATGGCGACGCCTTCGCCCTTGACGAGGCTGGTGTTCAACGGGAATCCGAGGAAGCCTCCCCCCAGGCCGACGATCGCCGGGAAGGGCCCCGAGCCGCTGCCAGGCAGCTCGACGCTGGCCGTGAAGCTGGTCCTCTTGCCTTGATGAGACACGTTGACGGTGATGCTGGTCTTGGAGACGGTCCCCGTGACGCTCTCGGGCTTCGGCGGCTTCGTGCCATAGATGTACTTCTCGGCTTGTTTTTTGATCTCTTGCCTTCGGCAGCGCCAATCGGCCTTGGTGGAGATGCGCGATCCGTCGAGCTTCTTGAACGGGTCGGGCAGCTTGGCGATGGCGGGGAGGCCCCCTGCGTCCGGCAGGCTGGAAACTGCACAATCGGTCCCCTCATCCTCCGCGAAGCCCCCGCCGGAGCCGCCGGAGCCGCCGGAGCCGCCAGCGCCACCGGAGCCGCCAGCGCCACCGGAGCCGCCCGCGCCGCCCGCGCCGCCCGCGCCGCCAGCGCCACCGGTGCCTGAGCTGCTCGACGTGCTGCTGCTGGAGCTGCTCGACGCGCTGCTGCTGGAGCTGCTCGACGTGCTGCTGCTGCTGGAGCTGCTCGACGTGCTCGACCCGCCGCTGCCGCTGACCGACACCAGCGAAGGCCTCCCGGTGCCGTTCGCGCAGAAGCCCCAGCTCGTCGACGCTGCCGCTTTCAGCGTGCCATTATAGGTCTCATTGACCACGCTCAGCTGCCCGCCCGACGGCGTGCCGCGCGCGCCCCAGGAGTTGCTCACCGTGGAGCCGTTGAGCGCGACCACCATCCCCCAGGCGGTGGTCTGGCTGCCGCTCGTGTTGGTCACGGTGACGTTCGCGCAGTAGCCAGTACCCCACTGCGACTGAAGCGCCAGCTCCGCCGATATTGTACCGTCCGGGCTTTTCAGCCCGGAGTCCAGCAACTCGATGTCCTCGTCCTCGAGGTGCTCACCGCCGCACGCCGTCAGGCCGCATGCGAGCGAAGCAGAGAGATAGCCAAGCAAGCGAGTGATGCGCATTCAGGTTCTCCATGTTCGGACCGTTCGAGCCGCGGTCATCCTCTCAAGAAGGGGATGTGCACCAGAGAGACGCCTGCGAGCTCTCCCGATCCATCGGTTAGGGATCAAGATTCCCGGCCAGCGCGCTTTTGATCACGGTTGCGCCCGCGGGCCTGTGCCGACCACATGCCTGGCGCGCATGACGTTGGTCGGAGCGATACTCACATCGCGGTCGCCCTGCGAGGTGAGGCCGGGCCGGGCATCGGAGGAAGCAAGAGAAGCTCGGACGCGGAGCCGCACGAAGCGAGTCCCTCCGGCAGCGACATCACCCCGAATCGGCCCCTGAGCGCCTGGCCGAGAACGGTCCAGGTGACCAAGGGGGATTAGGCCATTTACGCAGACGCGCGTTAAAAGGCAAGACTCTTTTCGTCATCATGGCCGTTTTGCCGCGCAGCGTACGGCCACATTCCTCCCTTGCGGTGAAGCTTCACGAACAACCGCGCTGGACCGTCGCGGTGGCGTTGTACAGCACCTCTGGCAGGGCGATGCCCGGGGGGCGCGGGATACAACAGCATCGCTCGACCGCCGAGCCCGTCGATGCGTGACGGTCCACCACGAGACGACATGTGTCACGCCGCCCACCGGGCTTGGTCGTGCGGCTCTTCATCCATGAGACATTTCCAGTGGAGGGCGCTTTGGTCACGCTCTTCAGCTGCAGCTCGCGTTCCTTGCGGTGCTGGCGCTGAGCCCGACCCCCGATGCAGGGCTGTTGAACACTTCGCGCACTGTCGCAAGAGGGGCGGTCTCGACGATGGGCAAAGCGACTGGACAGCCGAGCTCGGCTCGCTGGTCGAGGCTTCCGCCGGGCGCGGGCGGGTGCAGGCTGCGCGGACGCGGCGGCGGAGGGCGCCCCGTTGGGCCACGCCGGAGCTACGCCATCACCCGGAGCACCCGCCGCTCCGGCAGGCTCGCGCGCCGCTGCTCCCACTCGCCGCGCGCCGCCCACTCGAGGATGCGGCGCAGGAGCAGCGCGGGCGCGTCCGCCTCGACGTGGTGCTCGCGGAGGTCGCCCTGCCCCGCGGCGGCCGCCTCCGCGCTCTCCATCAGGACCCGGTCCTGCCGGAGGATCGCCGGCTCTTCCCGGCGAAAGCGCGCGCGCGCCCCGAAGGGCAGCGCCCTCGCGATCATCCACTCCAGGCGGCACCGGTCGGCCGCCGTCGGGACGAAGTGCAGCACGATCCGGCGCGCGGGCCCGCCCAGCGAGCGGACCTCGACGCGGTCGGGGAGCTTGAACGACAGCAGCGTCTCCGGCGACCGCCGCCCGGCCGCGCCGCCGTCCTCGCGGATCGGCCCGCGCAGCGTCATCCCGTCGGGCGTCGGCCGCATCTCGAGGAGCTCCTCGCGCAGGCCCCGGAGCAGCGCCGTGTAGAACTGCCAGTGCGTCCACGGGTGCGCGAACGCCGGATGACACCAGTCGAGGTTGTTCTCCAGCCCCTTGGCCGACGCACACCCGAGCTCCACCGAGCCCTGGTCCCAGCGGTGCGCCGCGAAGCCCTCGATGCCGGGCACGGGCGGCGGCGCGCCGCCGCCGTCGCCGCCGAGCCAGACCCACACATACCCGTCCTGCTCCGCGCAGGGGAACGCGGGGACACCGCACCTCTCCGGGACGCGCCTGCCGCCCGCGAGCGACGGGATATGCACGCACGCCCCGCCGCCGCCGTACCTCCAGCCGTGGTATCCGCACGCGAGCTCCCCCCGGGTCACGCGCCCGAGCGACAGCCTCACGCCGCGGTGGCAGCAGCGATCGGCGAGCGCGCGGGGGCGGCGGCCGTCTCCGCGGAACACGACGATGTCCTGATCGAGCACCCGGACCGCGCGGGGGGCGTCCCCGAGCTGCGATGAGGGGCAGGCAACATACCAGTACTCCCTGAGGAACATGACCTCACCTCCAGCAAACATTCACGGATGTATGTAAATCGCCAAAAAAAACAGCGCCTGTCTCAGCGCCGGAGCCCGCGGACGAACGTCGCGACCATGCGGCGCACGGCGGCCTTCGACGCCAGCGCCTTCGGGTCCATGAGGTGCAGCGCGGTCGCGCCGTTGACGAGGCTGACGGCCGCGAGCGCGGCCGCCTTCGGGTCGGTGGCGCGGTCGATCTGGCCGGCCGCGATCCCCTTGCGCACGAGGTCGGCGATCGTGTCGACGAGGCGGCGCACGCTCGCGATCTTCTGCTGGAACGCCGGCTCGAGCTCGGGCAGGAGCTCGGTCTTGAACAGCGTGATCGAGACGACCGCGCGGTACTCCGGATCTTCGTCCAGGTACTCCAGCGATCGCGTGAGCAGGCGCTCGATCGACTCGAGCGGCGAGTAGCTCGGGGAGAGCGCCTCGGCGAAGACCTCGTTCGCCCTGGCGAACCGCTCGCCGACGAGCGCCGCGTAGAGCTCCACCTTGCCCTTGAAGTGCCAGTAGACCGCGCCCCGCGTGAGCCCGGCTTCCGCGGCGACGTCCTGGAGCGTCGCCGCCGCGTACCCCTTGCGGCTGAAGACGAGCAGCGCCGCGTCGAGGATCTGCTCGCGGGTCGCGGCCGCCTCCTCCTTCGTCCGTCGCACCCGGAGGTTATACATTCACGGATGTATGTTTGCAAGCCCGGCCGCCGCCCGGGCTGAGGAGCGGCCCGCGGCGGGCCGCCGTCCTTCCGGAGGACCGCGGGAGATCAGGCGTTGAAGAGGTCGAACTCGGGGCCATAGCGCACCACGCCCCGGGCGCGCGAGAGCGCGTGCTCGGCGAGCTCCATCGCCATGAACGCCTCGTCGGCCGCGTACTCGTTGCCGAGGCCGTAGAGGCTGGCCTTCCTGAACCCGAATCGGGCGTAGTACCCCGGCTCGCCGAGCACGACGATGAACGCGTAGCCGGCGCCCCTGCACGCCTCGATCCCTCGCCGCGCCAGCGCGGAGCCCACGCCGCGCCCCTGGAGGTCCGGCAGGACGGCGAGCGGCGCGAGGCCGACGCCCCCCTCGGGCGCGCCGCCTCCGGCGATCGTCACCGGGCTGAACAGGACATGTCCGACGATGCCCCTCTCCGTCTCCGCGACCAGCGAGACCGCGGCGCGCCCCGCGCCCCGGAGCCTGTCCACGAGCTCCGCCTCGAGCGCCGACGGAAACGCGGCGAGGTGCACGCCGCGGATCCCCGCCTCGTCGCCCGCCCGCTCGGGCCGGATGGCCATCATCGCCCCACCCCGCTGCCGCCGGCGCCCGGCGCCATCCTTCGCCCGCGGTCAGCGTCAAGCGCCAAGTCGCCCCCGGCTGTGACAGACCACGTCCGACCCCGCCCACGTGGAGAGAGCGCCCCGAGGACTCCAGTTCTCCACAGGCTTTCTCCACAGGAAAAGCCCAGCGGCAACAGTTGGATTCTGTCGATTACCATCGCAGCGCGCGCCTCCTCTCGTCATGGCCCTCGCGGAGCCTAGCCGAACCTCGCGCGGGCGGGCGAGCCGGCGTCCGAGGCTCGCGCGCAAGTACTCGTATTTGCTTGACTTTTAAGCACCTGGATCCCGGCCGTCCGACCCTGACGGGTTGGGACAATGTCCGTCCGATCGATCCCTTTTCGGACGGGTCGAAGATGGCTATCCATGGTAGACATCAAAAACGCGGCGCGACGGCGTGTCTCTCGCACGACGCGTGTAAATGGCGCGCCGGAACGCTTCGTTTTGGAGGAGACTTCATGGAAAAGATCTCGCTCACGTACTTTGTCGACTTCGTTCTCAAGGCCGGGACGCCCAAGCTGACCGGCGTCAGGGAGTTCAAGGAGCGGAAGGACGAGCTCCACACGGACTTTTACAGGCAGGTGCGAGAGGCGATCGTCGACATGCACAGGAGCGGAAAGCCCACCAGCGTGCTCGACGGCTTCCTCGCCGCCCAGCACGACGAGCGGCGTCGCCGCATCTACCCGTCGGTGGTGAATGGATACCGCAAGTTCCTCGCCTCGGCGAAGATGACGTGGTTCGAGCCGCCGGCGTCGACGTACCGCCTCGGCGATCTCGAGATCAACGTCAATCCGGAGCTCGGGCTCGTCATCGACGGGACGCCGCACGTGATCAAGATGTATTTCCGCGGCGAGCCCCTGTCGTCGAAGCGCGTGTCGGTCGTGCTGAACCTCTTGATGAACGGCCTCGCCGAGAGCACGCCGGGCGGCGCCTTCGCGGTGCTCGACGTGCGGAACGCCAAGATTCACACCTTCAAGGTGCCGAACCCGCGGCTCAACCTGCTGCTCCGCGGCGAGGCGGCCTCCTTCGCCACCATCTACACGGGGCTGTGACCGGCGCCGCGGCGGCGCGCATCGCACCACGTCATCTCCGGGCGTCCACCGGGCCCGGGGCGCCCACCGCGCCGCCGGCGTCGCCGCGCCCTCCGCCGCCCATCCCGGCGGAGGGCGCGGCGCGCGCGCCCGCCCAGCGCGGGGGCCCACGCGGCGGCCCACGCGGTGGCCCACGGCGGTGGACGGTGTGGCGGACGGTCGCTGCGATGCCGCCATGCGGCGTCGCAGCGACGCCGCGGCGCCGTCACGCGGCAGCAGCAGAAACCTGCAGCGCTGCGGCCGCGACGACGCCGCACAGGCAATCAGCTGTAGGAGATCTACGCCTCTGGCCACATCGCAGCACGCACAAGCAGAGCGAAATGACCGATTCCGTGAAAGAGAACTACGATCAAGCCGGTAGCTTCAGTTATCCTCAGTCTGCCATGGACCGTCGCGCGCAGATCACCGCAACCCCGCTTCATGTACCCAGCATTCTTGTGGTCCTTGATCCGGCGTGGCCGGCGCTCTTCAGCCTGTGCCTCGCGGTGGCGCCGGGCTGCGGGGTGCTCCTGCACCGCTGCGACGCGGCCACGGCCGCGACGATCGCCGCCGAGCGGCGGCCGCTCGCGATCGTCCTGTCGAACGGCGTCTACGCGATGGATCCGGCCGAGTTCGACGCGCTCGCCCGCGACGTCCACTCGACGCTGCTGCGGCTCGACGAGGAGGTCAGCGAGCGGGAGCTGGAGGCGATGCTGAGCGGCGCGCTGCGCGAGACGCGCGAGATGAACGCGCAGCGCGAGGCGGCGCGGCGCGACGAGGGCAGCGGGCGCTACACGGTGATCGGCGCGCAACGCAGCGAGACCGTCGGCGCGATGAGCGCCGTGGACGCGCGCGCGGCGTCGCGGCCGGGCGCGAGCGCCGATCCCCGGCTCGCGCCGCGGCACCGCGATTCGTCGCCGGGCCCGAGCACGATGCCGCCGCCGTCGTCGCGCGCCGGCGCCCCGCCCTCGGTCCGGCTGCCGCTGCCGAGCAGCCACCCGGTCACCCCGGTGCCTCCGTCCAGCGTGCCCCCGTCGTTCCGTTCCCCGCCCTCGGTGCGCTCGGCGCCGCCGTCGTCGCGCGCGCAGGCGCCCGCGTACGCCTCGGGCGTGCCTCGCTCGGTCCCGCCGCCCGCCTCGCGCCCGCTCTCGAGCCTGCCGCCGGCCCACCCGACCGTCGCGAGCGCCCCGCTGTCGGTCCCGCCCCCGTCGACCCGCGCGGCGGCCGCCTCGGTGCGCGCCGAGCTGCGGTCGAGCCCGCCCCCGTCGACCCGCGCGCTGCCGAACGCGCCGCCGCCCTCGTCGCGCGCGCCGGGGGGCCCGGTCGCGCGCCGGCCGACGCCGATGCCGCCGTCGAGCTCGCAGGCCGGGCCGCCTTCCTCCACGCGGACGCTGCCGAGCCCGCCGTCCGTGCGGGGCATGTCGACCTCGCCCGCCTCGGTCCGCTCGACCTCGCCCGGCCGGATCCCGGGCACCGAGCCCCCGCCGTCGATCCGGACGATGGGGCCGCTGTCGGCCCGCCTGGCCCCGCCGTCCTCGGTGCGCCCCGAGCTGTCGCCGCGCTCGGGCGTGCGGGAGCGGGGCAGCGAGGAGCTCGACGCCGTGTTCGAGGATCAGAAGCTGCCGCTCGACGCGCTCGCGCGCGGCAACCGGGGCAGCTCGACGCGCTGAAGCGCCGGGGCGACGCTGTCCGGCGAGCGCAGCAGCTCGCCGGACGGCGCCGACCTACGACCCTCGACCCTGGCCGCGCGGGCGCGCGACCCACGACACGGTGGAGGCCGCGACGCGCCCGAGCAGATCGCCGGCGATGTCGATGAGCGCGGGGGGCGCGGGGGCGCCGAGATCGCGGCCCAGGTCGACGAGGATGCGGTCGACGCACTCCATCGCGCTCGAGGCGGCGAGCTCCATGCCGGCGCCGCGCCCGCCGGCGGCGCGCCCCGCGAGGTAGAGCCCGCGCACGGGCGTGTACACCGCCGGCCGCGCGCGGCCGACCTGGCCGGGCGTCTGCGCGGTCCCGGCCGCGAGCTCGGCGCCCGGCCCGCGCTCGTCCCCGGGCGAGCCGTCGACGAAGACCGCCTCGGAGAGCAGGCCGGGCACCGCGCCGGCGAGCGCGCGCAGGAGCTCGTCGACCGTCGCGGGGGGCGCGCCGGGCGAGGCGCCGCCGCTCGCGCCGGACACGGCGCACGCGCAGAGGAGCTCATGCCCGGGCGGCGCGAGCGACGGATCGAAGCGCGTCGGCGCGACGCAGTAGAACGGCAGCGCCGGCGCGCCGCCGCCGAGGCCGGCGAGCGCGCCCGCCGCGGCGAGCCGCCGGCGCAGCCCGATCTTCACCTGGACCTGCCTCGGCTGCGGCCTCAGCGCGCGGACGCGCGCCACGTATGCCTCCGGGAAGTGCGGCTCGCCCACGAGCTCCGCGACGGTGGACGCGAGGCCGGCCGTGCTCACCACGATGCGCGCCGACAGGGTCGTCCCGTCCTCGAGCTCCACGCCGCGCACGCGCCGATCGCGCACGAGCACGCGTCGCACGGCCATGCCCGTCCGCACGGCGGCGCCGAGCTCGCGGGCCAGGCGGCAGAAGACGTCGGGGACCCGGGCCGCGCCGCCCTCGGGGTAGCTCTGCCGTCCGGAGCGGGCGAGCTGGCGCAAGGCGAGGAGCGCCTCGCCGGCCGACGCCTCGGATCCGGGCAGCAGCAGCGGCAGGCCGAGCAGCCCGCCGAGCCGGGCCGCGGCCGCGGCGCGCGGGAGGAAGCGGGCCGCGTACGCCTCGGCCGTGACGTCGTCGCACGCGGCCAGATCCATGTCGCGCATCGCCGTCGCGTGCGCGAGGAGGCGCGCGGCGCGCGCGGCCTCCAGGGGCGTGAGCTCGAGGGCGCGCGCGAGATCCAGCGCGGACGCGGCCAGCCGCCGGAGATCCGCCGGGAGGGCGACGCGACCGCCGCGCTGGGCCCCGCGCGCGGCGCCGGCGAAGCAGAGCGCGGCGGGCTCGCCGCTCTGGCGGAAGGCGATGGCGTCGCCCTGGCCCACGCGGCGGAGCACGTCGCCGAGCGGGCCGTCCTCGCCGCGGCAGAGCATGTGCGTGCCTGTATCGACACGGAAGCCGTCCCTCTCGACCGCCGCAGCGGAGCCGCCCAGGCGGCGCTCCTTCTCGGCGAGGAGGGTCGGGATGCCGGCGTGCGACAGGAGGAGCGCCGCGGCCGCGCCGCCGACGCCCGAGCCGATCACCACCGCGCGCAAGGGGACCTCGTCGTCCATGACGTCGCGAGAACATAACGCGGCGAGCCCGCGCGCGGCGTATCGCGCAGCACCGTCCGGCATCTCGCGAAGGGCGCGACACCCGCCGCGAGGCGCGCGACACCCGGCGCGAGGCGCGCGGCGAGCGTTGACCCTCGAGAGCAGCCGCCCGTAGAGTGTAGCCTTGCAGCCGACGTGCCCGCCATGAAGACCTGCCCGCAGTGCCACCAGCGCTATCCGGCCGAGAGCACCTTCTGCTTCATCGACGGCTCGTCGCTCGTCTCCGAGAAGGACCCCCGCATCGGGATGTCGATCGCGGGCCGCTACGTCATCGAGCAGGCGCTCGGGATCGGCGGGATGGCCACGGTTTACCGGGCCTACAACAAGCTCATCGGCACGCCGTGCGCCATCAAGATCCTGAACCGCGAGTTCGCGCAGGACACGACGACGCGCGAGCGCTTCCGGCGCGAGGCGCGGCACGCGCAGCGGCTCGCGCACCCGAACATCATCGAGATCTTCGATCAGGGCGACACCGACGACGGGCTGCCCTTCCTCGTGATGGAGCTGCTCCAGGGGACGAGCCTCGCCGACGTGGTGGAGCGCAGCCGGGTGCCGCTCGCGCGGGCGCTGCCCATCTGGGTGCAGATGGCGCGCGCCCTCGGCCGCGCGCACGACTTCGACGTCGTGCACCGCGACCTCAAGCCCGAGAACGTGTTCCTGCTGAAGGGCGACTGGGTGAAGCTCCTCGACTTCGGCATCGCCCGGTGCGCGCAGGACGCGCGGCTCACGAACCTCGGCGAGATCTTCGGCACGCCGCAGTACATGGCGCCCGAGCGCAGCACGACCATCGACGCGGGCCCCCCGGCCGACCTCTACTCGCTCGGGGTCATCATGTTCGAGATGATCACGCAGCGGCTGCCGTTCGACGCGCCCGATCCCGCGAGCTGGATCCTGAAGCACCTGAACGAGCAGCCGCCGCACCTCCAGGACCTCGCGCCGGAGATGCCCGACGCGCTCGACCGCCTGGTCAACGCCCTCATGGCGAAGGACCCCTCGGCTCGCCCCGTCGACGCGTACCGCGTGCTCGCGGAGCTCGAGGAGATCGCGGCGGCGAGCGGGATCGCCCTCCCCCCGCCGCCCGAGGCGATGCCGCGCGACTCGGCGGTGCGATCGCGCGGCGCCGGGCGCGATCCGTGGGTCAGCCGGCTCGATCTGTTCGAGAAGATGACGGCCCGCGCCTTCGGCGCGTCCGCGCCGGCGGAGATCCAGCGGCAGCTCGAGGGGCTGCGGGGCCTCGTGCGGGAGCACGTCGAGCTCCGCTCGAGGGCGCTCGACGAGCAGCGGCGCCTCGAGGGCGTCGCCGAGGAGTGGCGCGACGGCCGGCTGCAGATCGGGCGGGCGATGGACGCGCTCACCGTCGACGCCTCGCTCACGCGCGAGGAGGCCCGCTCGTTCCGCGCCAGGGTGGCGCCGCTCAACGCGGCGACGCAGGCGTTCGTCCCCGCGGTGCTGAGCGCGCACAAGGAGGCCGTGCGCTGGGAGGGCCGGTGCGGGTTCGCCGAGCCTTACCTCGAGCTCGCCGCCAGCTACCGCCGGCTGGCCGAGCTCGTCGAGGGCTGGTACGCGTCGCGCAAGGCGGATTACGAGGCGGAGAGCGAGGCGATCGCCCGCGAGCACGAGGTGGCCGAGGTGGACGCGCAGATCAAGAAGCTGCGCGAGCGCCTCGAGGAGCTCGATCGACAGCTCGAGGCGCGGCGCCGGGAGTCCCAGGAGCGCATCGCCGAGATCGGGCGCAGGGCCGATCAGCTCGACGCGGAGCTGCTCCACCTCGCCAGCCGCTTCTGCGCGCCGCTCCGGTCCAAGCCGGAGCTCGGCACGCTCTTCGTGGAGCTCGAGCGGCTCGCCGGCTGAGCGCTCCGGTCCGGCGCGCCCCGGACGCGCCGCCGGCGGTGGGCGAGCCGCCCGGCGGGCGGATCCCCGGCGAAGCGCGCCGATCCGGCGCGGACGCGCCCGCGCCGGGGTCGCGCCGGCGCCGCAGCAAGCCTCCGTCGCCCGGAATCGCGCCGCGCGCCAGCACGGTCGCCGCGCCTCGCGCGTACTAAGCTAACCCCCCGTGACGCCCGCCCCCGCAGAAGAGCCGCGGCGCCCCTCGCCGCGCGCCCCGGGACGCATGCGCCGCGCCGCGTCCGCCGCGGCGGCGGCGCTCGGGCTGGCCCTGGTGTTCACCGGCGCCGCGGCCGTCGGCGTCGCGCTCCACCTCGACACGCCCGCCGCGCGCCGCGTCGCCCGCGACGCCACGAACCGGCTGCTCGGCTCCCTCTTCTACGGGCGGATCGTCGCCGACGAGATCGACAGGCTCGGCCTGAACGGCGTGCGGATCCGCTCCGCGGTCGCGATCGACCCGCGCGGGAACAAGGTGATCCGCGCGAGCGGCATCGCGGCGCGCGCCGACGTGCTCGCGATCGTCCGCGGCGCGCTCCTCGGGACGGGCGCGCTCCGCGTCGAGGTCCCGTCCATCCGGGTCGAGCAGATCGAGGTGCTCGTCCAGGACAACGGCGCCGACGGGGTCACCCTCGGCGACACGTTCGCGCCGCTGCCGCCGAGCCGCCCGCCGTCGTCGGCGCCCGAGGCGCCGCCGCGCGAGGTCGTCGTCGCGCTCTCGCGCATCGAGATCGGGCGGGGGTGGGTCCACGGGCAGCTCGCGCCGCCGCGCGTGCTGGACGCCGACATCAACCGGCTCGTCGGGTCGGTCCACGTCGGCCCGGACGGCGTGGCGGTCGACGTGGACCAGACCGGCCTCGTGGACCGCGCGTTCCTGCCCGCCCGGACCGCGGGCACGGCGAACTACCACCTCCGCGCGGGCGAGAAGGTCCGGATGTGGAGCAGCTTCGCCGGCCGGCTCGCGGACGTCGAGATCACCGCGCGGGCCGTGCTCGACGAGGATCACCTCGAGGCGCACGCGAGCGTCCCGCGCGCCACGCCGGAGCAGCTCCGGAGCCTCCTGCCGGATCACCCCCTCACCGAGCCGGTCGCCGCGCGCGTCGCCCTGAACGGCCACCTCCCCCAGCTCGACGTGACGGCCTCGTTCTCGGCGGATCCGCCCGGCCCGGCGGGGGGCAGCGTCGCCCTCGCGGGGCGGCTCGACGTGACGGGGCCCGTCCGGCTCGACGCCGACGTGCAGGCGCGCGACGTGGATCTGCGGCTCTTCGGCGTGCGCTTCTCGTCCGATACGACGGGCGGCGAGCCCGGCGTGGCGCCCGCACGGACAGGCGCAGCGCCCGCACGGACAGGCGCGGCGCCCGCACGGACAGGCGCGGCGCCCGCACGGACAGGCGCAGCGCCCGCACGGACAGGCGCAGCGCCCGCACGGACAGGCGCAGCGCCCGCACGGACAGGCGCAGCGCCCGCACGGACAGGCGCAGCGCCCGCACGGACAGGCGCCGCCGCGACCAAGGCCGCGCCGGAGACCGGCCGCGCGCCGGAGGAAACGGCGACCTCGATCACCGCCGACGGCCGGGTGCGCGTCGAGCTCGGCGACGAGTTCCGGCTCGCCGTCGAGGCGCGGACGGAGCCGACCGAGCTGCTCGGAGAGCGGGTGCCGGCGGCGGACGTCCACCTCGTGCTCGACCGCGGCGAGCTCCACGTGCGCACGCACCTCCACGAGCCGGGCGCGCCGATCGACGCCGCCGTCGCGCTCCTGCCGGGCGGCCAGGGCATCCGCTTCGCGGCCACCGCCGACATCCCGGCGATCGCCGCGGCCCCGCGCCTCGCCGGGCCCGTCGACGGCGCCGGCCGCGTGCGCGTCGAGGGGAGCCTGCGCGACGGAACGCTCGACGCGCAGGTCGAGGGCGCGTTCGCCAGGCTCCGGGTCGGCCCCGACGTCGCGCTCGCCAGCGCGCGCTTCGCGGGGCGGGTCACCGGGCCGCTCGACGCGCTCGCGGTGAGCGGCTCGCTCTCCGGCCAGGAGGCGCTCGCCGGCGGCCGCACGTTCGACGAGGTCACGGCGCAGATCTCCGGCCCGCTCGCCGCGCCGAAGCTCCGCGCGACGGTCACCGACGGCGACGACGCCCTGGAAGCCTCGGCCCGGCTGAGCTCCGCCACCCTCGCCCTCCGCGACATCGAGCTCCAGCTGAAGCGCGACGGCGCCGTGGTCGCCGGGAAGATCGCGGCCATCGACCCGTCGGCCGGAGGGCTCGCCGTCGAGGGGCTCGAGCTCGCCTCCCCCGAGCTCGGCTCGCTCAAGGGCCGGCTCGCGGTGCGCGGCGACGACGTGACCGGGCGGCTCCAGGGCGATGACATCGACCTCGGCCGCCTCGCGCGGATGCTCGGGGTCCCGCTCCGCGTGCGCGGGCGCGCGGACGTCGACGTCGCGCTCGACCACGACCGCAAGACCGGGCGCTCGGGCCACGTGCGGCTCGATCTCACGGGCGGCGAGGTCGCGTTCCTGTCCGGCGTCTCGGCGCGCCTCACGGCGACCTTCGAGCACGACCAGCTCAAGGCCGACGGGCTCGTGCGCATCGACGCTGCGGCGCCGCAGCCCACCGGAGGACGCGCGGCGAACGGCGCGTCGAGCGATATGTCGAACGGCGCGTCGAGCGGCGCGTGGGCGGGCGCGCTGCCGCGGTGCGCCGGCACCCTCGCGAGCGTGCGGGTGTCCGGCGCCGAGGGCACGCTGAAGGGGCCTCTCCTGCGCGCGGAGACGTGGGCCGGCCTGGTGGGGCAGGCCGAGGTCGCCACGGACGACTGGGACCTCGGGTGCCTCGCGCGGCTCATGCCGATCGCGCACATCGTGAGCGAGGTCCGCGGCAGGCTCACGACCCGCTTCCGGGTGTCGCGCGCGCCCGGCGAGGCGTTCCCCTCGCTGCACGACGTGCTCGTGAGGACGCAGGGCCTCGCGCTCGCGGGGCCTCACCGCCTGGGCGCCGAGCGCCCCGCCTGGGACTCGCGCTTCATCGACGCGCAGCTCAAGGGCTCGCTCGACGGGACGACCGGCAGGGCCGAGGCCGCGCTGACCCTGTACGACGGCGGGCTGCTCGCCGACGCGTCCGGCTCGATCGACCTCGACCTCGCGGCGCTCGCCGGCCCGCCCGCGGGCCGGTGGCCGTCGCTCCTGCGCGCGCCCATCGCCGCGCAGGTCTCCTTCCCGCGGCGCGCCGTGGACGAGCTCACCACCCTCCCCTCGTTCGTGCGCGACGCGCTCCCGCCCCTCGCCGGCGAGCTGCGGATCGACGCCTACGCGGGCGGCACCCTCGCGCGCCCGTCCCTGACCGCGCGCACCCTCTGGTGGGGCCTCACGTACGCGCCGCCGGGCGCGACGGGCGCGACGGAGCTCCTCTTCCCCACCGATCTCGACGCGTGGCTCACGTACGACAGCGAGAAGGCCACGCTGGACGCGCACGTCACGCGCGGCCCGGACGAGATCGCGACCGCGCGCGCCGAGGTGATCGCGCCGCTCGACCGCCTCCTCGCGGACCCCTCGCCGCGCGCGCTGCGCGGCGCGCCCCCGCCCCCGGCGTGGACCGGCCGCTTCCGCGCCACGCTGCGCGACGTCCCGCTCGGCGAGATCCCGCTGCTCGGCGACAGCGGCATCGGCGGGCGCGTGAGCGGCGAGATCGAGATGCGTGACCTCAACGTCGCGCCCGCGCTCACCGCGCACCTCACGCTGCCGGGGGTCACGATCGGGAGCGATCTCGCCTTCGAGCGCGGCGTGCTCTCGCTGCGGATCGATCCAAAGCGCGGCACGGACCGCGGGGAGCTCCGCGTCACCGAGCTCGCGCTCGAGGGCCCGCGCGGCGGCAGGCTCCGGGCCAACGCGTACGCCAGCGTGCGCTTCCGCCACGGGTTCCTCCCGATCCCCGACGGCGAGCGCACCGACCTCGCCCTCTCGGCGGAGCGCTTCCGGCTCGCGGCGCTGCAGCCCCTGGTCGGCGGGCTGCTGAGCAAGATCGACGGCACCCTGGACGGCGACCTGCGCGTCGAGCTCGGCGGCGCGTCCGGCGACGAGGGGGGCAGCGTCCGCGCCCACCTGGAGGTCCGCGACGGGGTCGTGCACATCCCCGAGCTCGGGCAGGAGCTGCGCGACGTCGCCGCCCGCGTCACCGCCGACGGCGGCGTCGTCCGGATCGAGGGCTTACGCGCGGCGGGCACCACCGGGTTGGCGCACGGATGGGCGCTCCTCCGGCTCAACGGGCTCGCGCTGCGCGACGGGGCCGGGGCGCTGACCATCGCCGACGACCAGGCGCTCCCGCTCACGCTCGAGGGGGTGCCGCTCGGGACCGCCTCGGGGATGCTGTCGTTCATCGCGGAGAAGAAGCCCGGCGAGCTCGCGCTCTACGCGACGGTCCCGAGGCTCCGCGTCACGCTGCCGGCGACGAGCAGCCGCGACGTGCAGCCGCTCGGCGACAACCCCGACATCTCCGTCTCCCACCCGCTCGGGCCGGAGAAGCAGAAGCGCGCCGCGGACGCGCTCCGCTACGCGATGACGTTCGACGTGCGCGACGCGGCGGTCAGCGGCGCGGGGCTGCGGCTCTGGCTCCGGAGCGCCGAGGACGCGCCGCCGCGGGTGGTGATCGGCGAGGACGTGCGGGTGTCGGGCGGCATCGTGATCACGCGGGGCGCGCTCGAGATCTACGGCAAGGCGTTCGAGATCGAGGGCGGGCGCGTTCGCCTGCGCGAGGAGGAGGCGTCGAACCCGCACCTGAACGCGACGGCGCACTGGGACGCCCCGGACGGCACGCGCATCCACGTCGCCTTCAACGGCAACCTCCGGCCCATCACGGAGCGGTCGCTGCGCTTCACCTCGAGCCCGCCGAGCTCGCAGCAGGACATCCTCGCGCGCCTCCTGTTCGGCGCCGACTTCTCCGAGGGCGCGCAGGCGGCGGGCGCCGAGACGCCCGCGGGGCTCGCCGCGGGCGGCGTCGCCGCGTCGGTCGGCAGCGAGCTCGCGGCGGCGCAGTTCAACGCGCTCCTGAGCGGCATCGCGCCGCTGCGCGGGCTGTCGACCCGGTTCGGGACGACGGCGGACGGCACGCTGCGGACGAGCCTCGTCTACCGCCTGAACGACGACCTGACCGCGCAGGCCACCTTCCAGGAGGGCTCGGTGCAGGGCACGACCAGCGAGAGCGGGCCGGCCCCGGGGGGGACGGCGAGCGAGCGCGGCACGCGCACCGAGGTCACCATCGACTGGCGCTTCGACGAGCACTGGACGCTGCGCGGCACCGTGGGCGTCGACGAGCGCCAGACGACCTCGGGCATGCTCGACCTGCTCTGGCACTACCGGTACTGAGCGGCGCGCGGGGCGCCAGCGCGCCGCGCTACCCCGCGGCCCGCGCGGGCAGCCGGATCTCGCGCCCGGCGACGCGGAGCGTGGGCGGCTCGGCCTCGACGAGCAGCGGGGCGAGCTGCGACTGCGCGTGGCGCGAGAAGCGCGCCTCGAGCGCGCCGCCGCGGGCGCGCGCGTACACGACGCCGTCCTCGCCGAGGGAGAGCGTCCCCGGATCGAGCGGCTCCTCGGTCCCGTCGAACAGGACCAGCGTGACCGCGCCGCCGTCGCCGATCCGGAGCGCGTCGACGAAGAGCGGGGCGTCGTCGGCCTGGAAGTAGCACCAGTCGTAGCCGTTCGAGAGGATCGGACGGCCGTCGTCCGGGTGCCGCGCGATCCACGCCCTCAGCCCGCGCTCGAGCGCGGGGTGGTCGACGCGGGCGCCGTCGTGCCAGAAGCGGCCCTCGCGGTCGAGCCGGATCGAGCTCTCGCGCGACGTCCCTGGGGGCGGCGCGAACCGGAAGAAGTCAGGATGGTCGCCGGGCTTCATGGGTCACCTCGCAGGAGAGATGCGGCCCGGCGCGGCGCCGCGCAAGCCGCGCGCGCCGGGGAGTACTATAGCGAGCCCATGCGATCCCAGACGGACGAGGCAAAGGCCGACGAGCACCTGCGCGCGACGCGGGCGTACTACGACGAGTTCTCCGCGCGCTACGAGGACCGGCGCGGGGGCCGCGACGTCGGGGGTTACCACGATCTCGTCGACGCGCTCGAGGTCGACTTCGTGCGGCGCTTCGGCGAGGACCGCGACGTGCTCGAGGTCGGGTGCGGCACCGGTCTCCTGCTCGCGCGGATCGGCGCGTTCGCGCGCTCCGCGCGCGGGGTCGACCTCTCGCCCGGCATGCTCGAGCGCGCCCGCGAGCGCGGCCTCGACGTCGTCGAGGGGAGCGCGACCGCCCTGCCCTTCGCCGACGAGAGCTTCGACGTCGCCTGCTCGTTCAAGGTGCTCGCCCACGTCGAGGACGTGCGCCGCGCGCTGTCGGAGATGGCGCGCGTGGTGCGGCCCGGCGGCCACGTGATCGCGGAGTTCTACAACCCCTACAGCCTGCGCGGGCTCGTGAAGAAGCTCGGCCCGGCGGGCGCCATCAGCGACCAGACCCGCGAGAGCGCCGTCTACACGCGCTTCGACGCGCCGCGCGCCGCCGCCGCCTTGATGCCGGAGGGCGTGCGCGTCGTCGCCTCGCGGGGCGTGCGCATCGTGACCCCGTTCGCGGCCGCGATGCGCGTGCCGGGGCTCGGCCGGCTCCTGCGCCGGGCGGAGTGGGCGCTGTGCGACACGAGGCTCGGGGAGCTCGGCGGGTTCTGGATCGCCGCCGCGCAGAAGGCGTGAGCCGCGCCGCCGGCCCCGGTCAGAACCGGCCGAGGAGCCCCGCGTAGAGGCCGCCGGGGAGCGCGGAGATCGTCGGCGCCGCGGAGAAGCCCGGGGGTGGGGGCGGCACGCGGCGCGTGCGGAAGGAGACCCGCTCCGGGATGAACGTGATCTGCGCGTGGGCGATCCCCGCCGCGACGAGCGTCGCGAACGTCCCGAAGGCCACGCGGTTGACCGCGGCCGCGGTCTCGATCCGGCTGTTCAGCGCGTCGATGTCGACGGCCTGCGCGGGGGTGCCCGGCGCCCTGGGCCGCGGCGTGACGTCGACGTTCGTGTAGCTCGACAGCGCCAGGGCCGACACGATCGACGTCCCGCCGGCGACCGCCTGGCCGACCAGGAAGAACCAGCCGAGCCCCTCGTCGCCGTTCTGGAACTGCCCCACGCCGAACGGCAGCATCGCGATCCAGCGGGAGTTCCGCTCCACGACCCGCTCGCGCCCGGCGAGCCGGCGGAGCTCGGCGACCCAGCGGCGCTCGTCGTCGCGGCTCCGCTCGATCCGCAGCCGCTCCGCGCGCTGCGCCTCCGCCTTCTGCCGGGTCATCTCCTCGATCCGCGCCCGGATGCGCGCCCGGACCGCGATGAACCGGTCGATGACCTCGGGCTGGAACACCGCCGGGTTCGGCGAGTACACCGGGTTGTCGAGGAGGATCTGCTCGATGTAGGCGTCGGCCTCGCTCGTGCGCCGCAGCGCCACGAGCGCCGCGGCGGCGAGGCCGCGCGCCCGCTCGACCAGGGCGGGATCCGAGATCCGGCACGGCTTGCCCTCGACCTCGGTCGCGCCGCGCTCGCAGGGCGGGCTCGCGGGGTCGAGCATCGCCGCGAAGCGGGTCACGGCCTCCTCGTAGTGCCCGGCGTCGAAGCGCGTCTTGGCGAGCTCGAACTGCTGCATGTCGTCGGCGGCCGCCGGGCCCGCGCAGAGGAGCGCGAGGGCGCCCGCAGCGGCCGCTGCGAGGCGCCGCGGCGCGAGCAGGGCGCGGCCGCTCCCGACCGATGGGAAGCGAGCGCCGGGAGATTTCCCGCCTGGAGTTCGCGCAGCCATGCGGAGGGGTGCGCCGTGATGTAGCGGAGTTTGGGCGGGGATGCTGAGATTTCCGGCGCCGACGCCGCAATGAAGGCGTCGCCGTCAGCCGGACGGCCAGGAAACGGTGTTCGACTCGCCGGCCACGAGCGTGACGTTGCCGACGAGCGGCGCCGCCTCCGGCGTCGGGGGCGTGAAGATGCAGCGCCCGCTCCAGAACACGTCGCTCAGGGTCACGGTCTGCGGGGCGCCCGCGAAGCCGATCAGGCCGATCTGCGGGCACTGGTACTGCGCGCTCGGCGGCGCGCCGCTCAGGACGACCGTGCTGGGCAGGATCTCCAGCTTGTGGACGATCCGCTGCGGCGCGGCGACCCCGGGCTTGGGCGCGACGACCGAGATGACGCCCGAGTACGGCTTGCAGCACCGCGAGTTGGGCACGCTGATGTCGACGCTGTGCGCGCCGACCTTGAGCGGCGTGACCTTGTTCGCGCCGAACCAGTTGATCTCGACCCCGTCGAGCACCAGCTTGGCGCCGCTCGGGACGATCTGGAAGACGACGTCGCGGACCGCCGGCGCCTCGGCCGGGGAAGCGGCCGCCGACGCGACGGGCGGCGGATGAAACCGCGGGCGGGGCCGCGGCGCGATCGCGACCTCCGCGGCGCTCGGCGGGACCTCCGCGGCGCTCGGCGCGACCGCGCGTACGTTCGGCGGCGGGCTCAGGGCGTCGATCGGCGCGTGCCGCGGCGGCTCGCCCGCGAGGGGCGCGTCGCCCTCCGGCGGTGCCCCCTCCGGCGGTGCCCCCTCCGGCGGTGGAGAATCGCGCAGCGCGCGCGCGACGCCGAACGCGGCGACGCCGAGCCCCACCGACGCGAGCGCCACGAGCAGCGCGCGCCGCGCGAGCTGTCGCCGGCTGCGGCTCGCGTTCAGCTTCGCGATCCGCTTGAGGATGGTGAGGTCGTTCGGCGCGAGGGCGAGGGCCCGGTTGTAATCGGCGGCCGCGCCCGGCACGTCGCCGCGCTTGCGGCCGGCCTCCGCGCGCGCCACGAGGCGCGGGACGAGCCGCGCGGCGTGCCGCTCCGCGTAGCCCGCGGGGTCGGCGAAGTACGCGGCGAGCTCGGCGCGCGGCTCCGCGACGCCGAGCTCGCCGAGCTCGGCGCGGATCAGCTCGGCGAGCGCGCGCGGGCTCGCCGTGCGGCCCGCGATGTCGTGCGCGAGGGCGCCCGCGACGATCCGGCTCCAGCGCGCGCCCACGGCGGGCCGCTCGCGCTCGGCCTCCGGGTAGACCCCCTCGATCACCTTGCGGAGCACCTGCGCCGGGTTCTTGCCCTCGAACGGCAGGTGCCCGACGAGGCACTCGTAGAAGAGCACCCCGAGCGCGAAGACGTCGGTGCGCGCGTCGACCTCGCCCCCCTCGATCTGCTCCGGCGCCATGTGCGCCGGCGAGCCGAGCACCTGCCCGGTCGACGTGACGCCCTGGGCGTCGAGGATCTTGGCGATGCCGAAGTCGGTCAGCTTGATGACGACGCTCGCGCCGTCCCAGCTGCCGCCCGGGCGGTCGGACGGCAGCTCGACGAGCACGTTCTCCGGCTTCACGTCGCGGTGGATGATCCCCGACGCGTGCGCGTGCTCCAGCGCGTCGCACAGCTCGAGCACCACGGCGGCGCCGATCTCGGCCGGCATGTCGCGGTGGGCGCTCAGGATCTTGCGCAGCGTGGAGCCGCGGAGCAGCTCGACGACGAGGTAGCGCTCGCGATCCTGCTCGCTGGAGACGTCGTACACCTCGACGATGCCGGGGTGGCGCAGCTTCGCCGCCGCGCGCGCCTCGGCGACGAAGCGGGCGCCGACCTCGGCGTTCTCGCGGAGGTGCTTGTGGATGATCTTGACGGCGACCTCGCGGCGGAGCCGCGGGTCGCGGGCGCGGTAGACCGTGGCCATCCCGCCGTGGCCGAGCTCCTCGATCAGCTCGTATTTCTCGAGCTTCGGGAGGCCTTCTGCGCCCGCGTGTCTGGAGAGGGATTCCTGCTCGCCCGTCGAGCCCCTATCGCGGGCGAGCACGCTCATTCAACGACCTTCACCCGAATCGCGTTGGTCGACCCCGAGACGCCGACCGGAGCGCCGAAGATGGTGACGAGCTTGTCGCCGGGCGAGACGAGGCCGTTCGCCAGCAGCTGCCCGGTGGCGCGCTCGATCATCTCGTCCGAGTTGCGGAGCGCGTCGACGGGGAACGGCACCACGCCCCAGAGCAGCGCGAGCCGCCGGCGCGTCGTGTCGTTCGGCGAGAAGGCGACGATCGGCACCACGGGGCGCGCCTTCGACGCGTACCGCGCGGTGAGGCCGCTCTCGGTGAACGCGATGATGAGCTTCGCGCCGATGTCCTTCGCGATGTCGCACGCGGCGCGCGCGGTCGCCTCGGCGACGTTCGCGCGCTGGCCGGGCTGCTCGCTCGAGAGGTAGCGGTAGAACGAGCTCTGCTCGGCCTCGGTGACGATGCGGGCCATCATCCGCACGACGAGCGGCGGGTGCGCGCCGGTCGCGGTCTCCTGCGAGAGCATGACCGCGTCGGTGCCGTCGAAGACGGCGGTCGCCACGTCGCTCGCCTCGGCGCGCGTCGGGCGCGTCGCGGTCACCATCGACTGGAGCATCTCGGTCGCGACGATGACCGGCTTCTGGTGCACGCGGGCGAGGCCGAGGATCTCGCGCTGGATGATCGGCACGCGCTCCGGGTTGAACTCCACGCCGAGATCGCCGCGCGCGACCATGACCCCGTCCGAGGCGAGGATGATCGACTCGAGGTTGTCGATGGCGCCTGGCGTCTCGATCTTGGAGACGATCGGCGTCGGGCGGCCCCAGGCCTCGCAGATGTCGCGGACGTGCCGGACCTCGTCCGCGTTGCGCACGAACGAGAGGGCGACGTAATCGACCCCCTGCGCGAGGCCGAAGCTCAGGTCGGCCTTGTCCTTCTCGGTGAGGGCGGAGATCCGCACGCGCCTGGCCGGCAGGTGCACGCCCACGCGATCGCGCAGGCGTCCGCCCTGCGTCACGCCGGCGTGGACGCGCTCGCCCTCGACCTTGGTGACGGTGACCACCACGCGGCCGTCGTCGATGAGGACGACGTCGCCCGGCTGCAGGTCGGAGGCGAGGCCCTCGTAGAGGATCGGGATCTCGCCGGGCGTGGCGACGGGGCTGTCCCGGTTCGCCTCGACCAAGGTAACGGAAGCCCCGTCAGCGACCTCGAAGGTGTTGCCGGGGAAGCGACCGGCTCGGATCTTCGGGCCGCAGAGATCCTGCAGGATCGCCACCGGCTTTCCGCAGGCCTCCGCAGCCGCGCGGACCGTGGCGATTGCTTTGCCATGATCCTCATGCGAGCCGTGAGAGAAGTTGAGTCGAGCGACATCCATACCGGCGCGGATGAGCTGCTCCAGCGTCGTTTGAGAGTCACACGAAGGGCCAATGGTACAGACGATTTTCGCTCTGCGTACGAGCACGGGCGGAGCATGCCACGAGCAGGGGTCGCGACACTACCCTGATTGTGAAGGAGCCATGCGGACTTCATCGGATTCCAACAAAGCCGCGGGATGGACGAGCCCAGACGCCGCGCGCGCGTCGGCGCAGCAGCCGAGCGCGCGGGCCCGCGGCGGGCGGCGCGCGTCACGCAAGGCCGCGGGCGCCACGCAAGGCCGCGGGCGCCGCGCGAGGCCGCAGGCGCCGCGCGAGGCCGCGGAACGCTGAAAATCAGGCGGTCGCTGTGAGGGGGGTGAGCGACGGGGAGGCCGGCGCGCGCCGCAGCGCGGCATGACCTCCCCGCGGGATCTCGTGGCTAGGAGCGTCGCTCGCGGCGCTCGCGCGGCGGCGGCCCGCCGCGATCGCGCTCCATGCCGGGCCGCGGGCCGCGGTCGCGGTCGCCGCCGCGCCCGCCGCCCGGGCCGTCGCGCCGCGGCGGCGGGCCGGCGTCGCGCGCCTGCGCCATGCGCTCGCGCGCCCGATCGCCCTCCTCGCCCTCCGGCAGCGGGAGCAGCTCGCGCCGGCTCAGCCGGATCTTCCCGTCGCGATCGACGCTCAGCACCTTCACGTCGACCGAGTCGCCCTCCTTGAGGACGTCCTCGACGCGCTCGACGCGCGTGTGGGCCATCTCCGAGATGTGCAGCAGGCCGTCGGTGTTCGGGAGAATCTCGATGAACGCGCCGAAGTCGGTGATGCGCTTGACCGTCCCCTTGTACGTCGCGCCGACCTCGGGCTCGGCCGTGAGCCCCTTGATGATGTCGAGCGCCCGCTTCACCGCGTCGGAGTCCGACGACGCGACGTTCACCGTGCCGTCGTCCTCGACGTCGATCGCGACGCCGGTCTGGTCGACGATGCCCTTGATGGTCTTGCCGCCGGGGCCGATGATGAGCCGGATCTGGTCGGGCTTGACGCGCACCGTGGTGATCCGCGGCGCGTACTGGCTGAGCTCGGGCCGCGTGGTCGGCAGCGTCTCCAGCATCCTGTTCAGGATGTGGAGCCGCCCCTCGCGCGCCTGATCCAGCGCCTGCATCAGGATCTGCCGGCTCAGGCCGGCGATCTTGATGTCCATCTGGATCGCGGTCACGCCGCGCGCCGTGCCGCAGACCTTGAAGTCCATGTCGCCGAGGTGATCCTCGTCGCCGAGGATGTCCGAGAGCACCGCGTAGCGCTGGCCCTCCATGATGAGCCCCATCGCGATGCCGGCGACGGGCGACTTGATCGGCACGCCCGCGTCCATGAGCGAGAGGCACCCGCCGCAGACCGCCGCCATCGACGACGAGCCGTTCGACTCGAGCGTCTCCGACACGATCCGGATCGTGTAGGGGAACTGATCCGGCGGCGGGATCATCCGGGAGAGCGCGCGCTCGGCGAGCGCGCCGTGGCCGATCTCGCGACGGCCGGGGCCGCGCAGCGGCTTCGTCTCGCCGGTCGAGAAGGGCGGGAAGTTGTAGTGGAGGTAGAAGCGCTTCCACGTCTCGCCCATCAGGCCGTCGATCTTCTGCTCGTCGGTCGAGGTGCCGAGCGTCGTCGTGACGATCGCCTGCGTCTCGCCGCGCTGGAACAGGGCGCTGCCGTGCACGCGCGGGAGCAGCCCCACCTCGCACATGATCGGCCGGATGCTCTTGCCGTCGCGGCCGTCGATGCGCCGGCCCTCCTCGATCACGTACGTGCGGACGACGTGCGCCTTGCGCTCCTCGAACTCGGCCTTCACGAGCCCCTGGAGGGGCAGGAACTTCTCGGCGCCGAGCTCGGCCGACAGGGTCTCGGTCAGCTTCTTCTTGAGCGTGCTGTAGCCGTCGTAGCGCGCCTTCTTGTCGGTCACCCGCGTCGCCGCCTTGAGGTCCTGGTCGACGATCTGGGCGACGCGCTGCTTGACGTCGTCCGGCAGCGCCGGCGCGACGAACTCGCGCTTCGGCTTGCCCACCGCGGCGCGCATCCTCTCGATGAGGTCGATGACCGGCTGCGCCGTCTCGTGCGCGAACATCAGCGCGTCGATGATCTCGGCCTCGGTCGCCTCCGCGGCGCCGCCCTCGACCATCACGATCGCGTCGCGCGAGCAGGCGACGACGAGGTCGATGTCGCACCGCTCGATGTCGGCGACCGTCGGGTACGCGACGAACTCGCCCTCGAGGCGGCCCACGCGCACGCCGACCACCGGACCGTGCCAGGGGATGTCCGAGATGTGCAGCGCGGCGCTCGCGCCCGTCAGCGCGAGGACGTCGGCCTTGTTCTGCTTGTCGCTGGACAGGACCGTCGCGATGATCTGCGTGTCCCGCTTGAAGCCCTCCGGGAAGAGCGGGCGGAGCGGGCGGTCCATGAGGCGGCTCGAGAGGATCTCCTCCTCGCGCTGGCGCGCCTCGCGCTTGAAGAACCCGCCGGGGATCTTGCCGGCGGCGTACGTCTTCTCGACGAACTCGCAGGTGAGGGGGAAGAAGTCGAGGCCCGGCCGCTCGTCCTGCGAGACGGCGGTCACGAGCACCATGGTATCGCCGTAGGTGACGAGCACGGCCCCGTGGGCCTGCTTCGCCAGGCGGCCGGTCTCGAGGGTGAGGGCGCGGCCGCCCACCATGACGGATTCACGAACGAACATCAGGATTTCAGCTCTCTCTCGCGCGATCGCGAGGGCCGCTGCGTGCGGCGCTACGCCGAGCGCGAGGGGCTGCTCTTCTTCCTCGATTCCTGCGCAGGAGCCGCGCTGCTGCGCACGAAGCGAAGACGAAGACGCGCGGAGCCCGCGCTCGGGAACGGCGAGGCCGAGCGCCCCGCCGTCCCGTGGTCAATGAATGTGCTCCTTAAAGCGTTCGCTCCGCTCTCGCCAGCGCAAAACGCATCCGTTCAGGGGTGCGTGCCGCAAAACCTCACGAACGGAAGGGCCGGGACGCCGGCCGGCGCCGCGGGGGGTGCGCGGGTATTGAGGATGGGGGTCGGCGAGCTGCGCGTGGCGGGCGGACAGGCCGGCCGGCCTCGGCCGATGCTCGCACCTGCCCCGACACGAGGGGCAGGAGGCAGACGGACCGCCGGCAAGAGGCAGACGGGCGCCGCGCGGGCGCGCGGCGCCTCGGGAGCGCGCCGGCGAGACCGGCGCAATCTGCCCGGAAATCCGCTACTTGCGGAGGTTGAGGCGGTTGATGAGGCTGCGGTAGCGCTCGATGTCGACGCGCTTCAGGTAGTCGAGCTGACGGCGGCGCTGGCTCACCAGCTTCAGGAGGCCGCGGCGGGAGTGGTGGTCCTTCTGGTGGGTGCGGAAGTGCTCCTGCAGCTGGTTGATCCGCTCGCTGAGGAGCGCGATCTGGACCTCGGGCGACCCGGTGTCGCCCTCGTGGATCGCGTACTTCTGGATGATGTCCGTCTTCTGGATCGAATGCAGCATGGCTGGCTCTCCATGGCCTCTCCGGTGCGCTGCCGAGCGCCCGGGCCGGCGCGTCTTCACGACGCCGGCGACTGGCCAAGCGACGCCTGAAGGCGAGCCCCGCGCCCGGAGCGGCGGGAGCCCGCGAAATTCAGGCCAGTGAGCTGAGGAGCGCGCGAGTATACGCAGGCGCGCCGGTCCGTCAACGCGCCCGTCAACGCGGTCGACGCGGCCCGCGCGATTTGTCACCCCCAGAACGGCCGATTGGCTACCCTCGGTCAGCGATGCCCGGCACCCTCCGGCCCCCCGAAGACGCTCCCCGACTGCAGTCGGACCCTTCCCGACCGCAGTCGGACCCGCGCGGCTCCCGACCGCAGTCGGACGCACGCGGCTCGCAGTCGGACCTGCATATCGCGCACGCGATGACGAGCCTCTCGACCTCCGCCACCGCGCTCCCGAGCTCCGGGAGCGACAACGCGACGCCCAAGGTTTGCCCCACCTGCGGGGTGCGGTACCCGGCCGAGTTCAGGGTGTGCCCGCGCGACGCCGCGACCCTCGACGACTCCGTGGACGACGCGCTCCGCGACGACCTCGTCGGCAAGACGCTCAACGAGACGTACACGGTCGTGCGCGTCGTCGGCGAGGGCGGCATGGGGCGCGTCTACGAGGCGCGCCACACCCGGATCTCGAGCAAGCGCTTCGCCATCAAGATGCTGCACCCGGAGTACGCGCGGCAGCCGCAGGTGATCTCGCGCTTCCAGCGCGAGGCCGAGGCCGCCGCCGCGGTGCAGAGCCCGTACGTCGTCACCGTCTTCGACGTCCACCGCACCGCGGAGGGGCGGCCGTTCCTCGTCAACGAGTTCCTCGAAGGCAAGGAGCTCGCCGACTACCTCACGGAGGTCGGCAAGATGAAGATCGGCCCCGCCGTGCGCATCGTCCGGCAGATCTGCAAGGCGCTCGCCGCCGCGCACGCGAAGGGCGTGGTGCACCGCGACATGAAGCCGGAGAACGTGTTCCTCACCGGCGACCTCGCCACGCCCACGGCCAAGGTGATCGACTTCGGCATCTCGAAGGTCGACGACGCGCCGGGCGCCGCGCTCACGCAGACCGGCATGATCATGGGCACGCCGTCCTACATGGCCCCGGAGCAAGCCCGCGGCGAGCGGGTCGATCACCGGGCGGACATCTACGCCGTCGGCGCCATCCTCTACTGCGCCCTCACCGGCAGCCGCCCGTTCGACCGCAACGATCCGACCGCGACCCTGACCGCGGTGCTCACCGAGGACCCGCCGCGCCCGCGCTCGCTCGAGCCGAGCATCCCCGAGCCGCTGGAGATGATCATCCAGCGCGCGATGGCGAAGGAGCCCAGCCACCGCTACCAGACGATGGACGAGCTCGACGCGGAGCTCGCGCTCTACGACACGAGCGAGCCCGAGCCGCGGGAGCTGAGCTCCCCCGTCGTCCAGCCCGGGCCGCGCACGTCGCTGCCGTCGGCGCCGCGCGCCGCGACGATGCAGCTCCGCCAGGCGCAGCAGGTGAGCATGGCGAGGCCGCTCATCCTGCTGCTCTCGGTGCTCGGCCTCTTCTGGGTCGCCGGCGGCCTGATCACGCTGGTCACCGCGATCATCCGCCTCTCGCGCGGCGGCACCGTGACCGACAACCTGACCGGCCTCGAGGCGGTCCTGCTCGCGTCCGGCATCGGCTTCGCGCTGATCACCCCCGCGCTGATCGGCGCGCGCCACGTGCGCCGCAACGTGTGGAACAACAGCATGAAGTCGGTCGACCTGGCCGACAACATCCGCCGGCCGATCGTCGTCGGGCTGTGCGCCTACGGCTTCGCGTCGCTGCTCGTGCGGGTCGTCGAGGCCGTCGTCCTCCGGCGCGCGGCCGGCGTCGCCTGGCCCATGTGGGACGTCGTGCTGTTCGCGATCGGCGCGGTCGGGGCCGCCGGGGCGTACCTCTTGCTCCGCAGCGAGAGCCGGTAGCCCGGCCGGCGAGAGGCCCGCGCCTAGCCGCGCCCGCCGTCGAGCCAGGCCTGGAGGAGCAGCGCCGCCGCCGCGCCGTCCACCCGCTCCTTGCTCTTCCGCCCCGAGACGCCCCCGTCGCGCAGCCGCCGTGCCGCCTCGACCGTCGTCAGCCGCTCGTCGATGAGCTCCACCTCGACCCCGGTCGCGTCGGCCAGCGCCTGCGCGAAGGCCGCGGCCCGCCGCGCGGCGGGCCCCTCGTCCCCGTTCATCTCCAGCGGCAGCCCCACCAGGAACCGCGTAATCCCTTCGTCCCGGGCGAGCGCCGCGAGCGCCTCGAGGAGCGCCTTCCGGTTCCGCCCGTCGAGCAGCGGCCGCGGGTGCGCGTAGAGCCCGAGCTCGTCGGTCACCGCCACGCCCACGCGGGCCTTCCCAAGATCGATCGCCGCAGCGCGCGTCTTTGCCTTCGCCATGCCTCTCGGACCCAGCACATAGCCCCAAGACGGTGAGCCGGCGAGACCCGAGCGCACCGGGAAGCCTCCGACCGGCTTGACCCGCTCGCCAGCTCCGACCATAAGCGCCGCGCGATGGAACTGCGCGCGGTACGGGGGATGAACGACATCCTCCCCGAAGAGGTGGAGCGCTGGCACAAGCTCGAGGGGGCCTTCCGCCTCCACGCGGAGCTCCACGGCTATGCCGAGGTGCGCACGCCGCTGCTCGAGCCGACGGAGCTCTTCCAGCACCAGATGGGCGAGACGACGGACGTGGTCGAGAAGGAGATGTACTCCTTCGAGCGCCACGGCGATCGGCTCACGGTGCGGCCGGAGGGCACGGCCGGCGCGGCGCGCGCGTACGTCGAGCACGCGGTCCACGCCAAGGAGCCGGTCACCCGCTGGTACTACCTCGGGCCGATGTTCCGCGGCGAGCGGCCGGCGAAGGGGCGCTACCGCCAGTTCTACCAGGCCGGCTGCGAGCTCTTCGGCGATCCCGGGCCGCTCTGCGACGCCGAGACGATCGACCTCGTCGCGACGTTCCTGCAGCGCATCGGCGTCGGCGACTTCGTCGTCCACGTGAACTCGCTCGGCAGCGCGGGCACGCGCGAGCGCTACCGCGAGGCGCTGCTCGCCTACTTCACGCCGCGCAAGGGCGAGCTCAGCGAGGACTCGCAGCGCCGCCTCGAGAAGAACCCGCTGCGCATCCTCGACTCGAAGGACCCGCGCGACCACGAGGTGTCGCGCGACGCGCCGTCGACGCTCGACCTGCTCGACGACGCCGACCGGGCCCACTGGCAGGGCGTGCTGCGCTGCCTCGACGTGCTCGGCGTGAACTACGTCATCGACCGGTCGCTCGTGCGCGGGCTCGACTACTACACGCGCACGCTCTTCGAGGTGAAGGCGACCTCGAGCGATCTCGGCGCCCAGAGCACGCTCGCGGGCGGCGGCCGCTACGACAACATGGTCGCGGGGCTCGGCGGGCCGAGCGTGCCGGCGATCGGCTTCGCGATGGGGATGGAGCGGCTGCTCACGGTGATGGCCGACGCCCCCGCGCGCCGCAGGCCCGGCTGCTTCCTCGCCCCGCTCGGCCAGAGCGGCGCGGACCGCGCGCTCCTGCTCGCGAAGCAGCTGCGCGCGCTCGGCGTCTCGGTCGAGCTCGACGGGCGCGGCGGCCGGCTCAAATCGATGCTCCGGCGCGCGGACGCCCTCGGCGCGCGGCTCTGCGTGATCCTCGGCGACGCGGAGGTCGAGCGCGGCGTCATCCAGATCAAGGATCTCGTGGCGCACCTGCAGGAGGAGATCCCGCTGGAGGGCGCGGCCCGCGTGCTCGCGGATCGGGCCCTCGAGGCGTCGCCCGGCGGCCAGCGGGGAGCGCGTTGACCTCCGAGGCGATGGGAGCGCAGGGCTGCTCGCGGGGGGCGCGCGGCGCTCCGGCGGACGAGGCGCGGGGCCGGGCGCGGCGCGCGGGCGCGGCGCTCGCGCTCGCCGCGGCGGTGGCCGCGCTGGCGGCGCCGTCGGTCGCGGCGGCGCAGGTCAGCTTCGGTCAGCCCGGCATGGGGCCGCCCCCCTCGAGCGCGCCGCAGAAGCCGCCGCCCGGCACGCCGGAGACGCACGCGGCGCCGACCTCGGAGGAGAGCCCGATCCAGACGCAGGAGCCGACCCTGCCGGAGGACCCGCTGGCGATCCCGCCGCAGGTCAAGAAGCAGATCGGCACGAACGACCCCGGCGAGTGGGAGGTCGGGCGCGCGGCGGAGATCCAGCGCGACTGGTACGGGCTCTACTACGGCGAGAAGAGCGGCAGCTACCAGTTCCGGACGCTCTTCCCCCTGTGGGCGGAGCGCAAGATGCCCGGCGACCGCGCCACGATGGTGACGCCGCTCTACTACAACCGCCGGAGCAAGGACGTCGACGCCGACGTGCTCTTCCCGTTCTTCTGGAAGCTGCGGGACCAGAACACGTACACGACGATCGTCGGCCCGTTCATGCACCGCGAGCGCGAGGGGCGCCCCGCGGGCCCCGGGCGCAAGGCGGAGCCGGGCCGGCACGACAACTGGCTCGCGCCCCTCTTCTTCGAGGGCAAGAGCGACGACGGGAGCGGCTACTTCCACATCCCTCCCCTGCTCACCTTCACGCACCACACGGCGCGGAGCGGCTTCAACCTGGTCGGCCCCCTCTTCTGCAGCTGGAAGGGCGGCCCCGCGTGCGACGCGCGCTCGGCCGACAAGATCGATCTCGGCCTGGCCCCGCTCTACTTCTACGGTCGCGACGAGAGCAGCGAATACGAGGTCATTCCGCCGCTCTTGCACTACTACCATTACAGCGACATCGGAGACCGCTCGACGAACGTCTGGGGTCCTCTGATGTGGCAGCACTCGCGCAAGGGCGACGTGTTCAACGTCATGCCCTTCTACTGGCACAGCTGGGGCAAGAACTACGATCGCACCACGCTGTTCCCGTTCTTCCATTACGGCTACGAGGGCAACTCGAACCTGCTCGTCACGCCGCTCTTCGTGAAGGCGCGCGGCGAGGAGGGAGAGAGCACCTTCGCGACCTGGGGCTACGCCCGCTATCGAGGGCGGACGGAGCTCGACATGATCACGCCGCTCTTCTGGCAGTACCGGGATCCGGACATCGATCTGGAGCGGACGTTCCTGCTCCCGTTCTATTACCGGAACACCTCGCCGCGCAGCGACGATCTCGTGCTCTTCCCGTTCTATGGCCGCTTCAAGCGCCACGGGTTGAGCGACACGACGTGGCTCACGCCGCTGGTCCGCCACACGCGGGATCTCACGGGCTGGGAGACGGACATCTACCCGTTCTTCTATTCGGGTCGAAACCGCAGCTCCACGCACCTCGTGGTCGCGCCGTTCCTCTGGGACTTCGCGTCGCCGACGTCGCGCACCACGATCGCCCTGCCGGTCTACTTCCGGTTCGCGGACCAGAACTCGGTGACGCAGGTCGCGCTCAACACCTTCTACCGGGAGCGGCGGGTTCGGACGGGCATGGAGTGGGAGTTCCATTTCTTCCCCGTGTTCTCGTACGGCGAGACGCCGGGCGGGCACTGGTGGAACCTGCTGTACGGGCTCGCCGGGTACACGCGCGAGGGCACGATGTCGAAGATGCGGGCCCTCTACGTCCCGATCCAGCTGAGCGAGTGATCCGGCCGAGCGCCGCGCTGACGGTCTCGGCCCG
The DNA here is from genome assembly GCF_051474135.1 of Sorangium sp. So ce385. Classification (NCBI taxonomy): domain Bacteria; kingdom Pseudomonadati; phylum Myxococcota; order Polyangiales; family Polyangiaceae; genus Sorangium; species Sorangium sp. So ce385. The sequence goes on from NZ_CP150337.1 coordinate 7,613,366, forward strand.
CCCGCGCGGCGGGCGGCCGCGCGGCGGTGGACATCGCCGCGGAGGTCGGCAATCGTTGGCGCGGTCGCGATGAGCACCTCCGCGCGCGAAGCGCCCTCCCCCCGCCCCGAGCTCGCGAGCCTCGGCGGCGCGCCGCCGCCCCCGGAGCTCGCCGCCGACCTGCGCCGGCTCCTGGACCTGCCCGAGGGCGCGCGGCAGCGCCTCTGGGAGGCGCTCGGGCCGAGCCTCGGCGAGCCGGTGCCCGCCGCCGTCGAGCGGCTCCTCGACGGGTTCTGCCGCCGGCACGAGGTCGGCTCCGAGGCGCTCGCGCGCGTGCTCAAGGCGTGCCGCTTCCTCGTGCGCGAGGCGAGCAAGCGCGACCTCGACCGCGCCGCGCTCGCGGCCGACCTCGCGGCGCTCGCGCCCGGCGAGGGCGCCGAGGAGATCCAGGCGATCCTGCTCGCCGGCTACGACCAGGCCCGGGCGGTCGTGCGGCGGGAGATCGTGCGCGGCGCGCTGCTCGACCACGGCAAGCTGCTCACCGGCGTCGACTGGCGCGTCGACTCGATCGCGGCCGCGAGCCGCGGGGCGAAGATCGCGGCGCCCGTCGTCCTGCTCACGCTGAGCTACCAGGAGGGCGACCAGCGCTCCCGGATCACCCTGCAGGCCACCCCCGACCTGCTGCGGGAGCTCCAGCAGATCTGCGCGCAGATCCTCGGCTGACACAGGACGCTCAACTCGATCAGGGTCCCTGCTTTCGCGCCGCGTTGCCGGCCTCGATCATTTCGATGAGGACCTCGCGCGAGGCGGCGTCGCTCCGAGCACGGCGGCCAGCTCCTCCGCCTGCGCCATCTGCTCGGCCGGGTCGCCGGGGGCCATCGTGATCTGCACGTGTCCCCCGGTGATCGCCTGCTGGACCACCGGCGCGCTCAGGACGATGCCGTCGACCACGATCGCGATCCGGCGCTTGACGGACTCGCGCGAGAGCTCCGTAAAACGCTCGCCGCCCTCATCTGTGAGCTCGACGGACACATAGGCGCCGCCACGCTCGTCCAGCGCCGCGCGCGCGCTCGCGACGTCGTGCCCGGTGATGGTCGCCGGCCATCGGACGATGTACGTGCGCCAGCCGACGTGCTCGAGGTTGTCCTGCTCGTCGCGCTCGTACAGGTACCCCGCCAGGAAGCGCCGGCCGGACGGCACCGGGTACTTCGCTTCCACCCAGGCCAACAGCCGGGCGCGCGCCGCGTCGAGGGTCTCGGTCTCGCCCGGAACGATGCGCGCGAACGTCCGCGGTGTGGTCCGGCCCGGGCCGACCGGCGTGTTCTCGACCCTCAGCGAGACGCCGGGAGCCAGAGGCTCCGGCGGCGCGCCGAGCGCGGGGACGTCGATCTCGTCGTCGACGGCGAGCACCTGCAGCGCGTCGGGGCGCGGGGACGCGGCGGCCGGGCTCTCCGGGCCGAGCTCGGCGCTCGTCGGGAGCAGCAGGAGCCCCGCGGAGAGCAGCGCGACCGCCCCGATCGGGAGCGCCGCGGCGGACGCCCGCCGCCCCGCGCCCCGCGCCCGCGGCGGCGCGGCAGGCGCGACGGGCGCGTCCTCGTCGGCCTCGCTGGCCGGGTCGTCGTCCTCCTGGTCGCGGGCGCGGGGCAGGAAGGCCGCCGCGAGGCACTCTTCTGCGCGCTTCGCGGCGCCGCGCGGGACCATGAGGACGATGGGCACGTAAGGGCCGAAGAACTGGAGTAGCCGCCGCTGGTGCTCGCCCCGCGCGTGGACCGGGATGCCGGCGGCCTGGAGCGCCGCGCGCGCGGCGTCGAGCGCATAGGGCCGGTGCTCCGGCCACACGGGCGCGAGATCCGGCAGGGCCCGCCGCGCCCGCCACTCGGCGGCGATGTCGAGCGCGAGCGCCGTCGCCAGCGCGAGCGCGACCGCGTTGAGCGCGTGGCCCGACACTCGCCAGGTGACCTCGGAGACCGCGAGCAGCGCGACGACATAGACGAGCGTGCGGGCGACCGCGCGAGGCATGGCGGCGCGCGCCTCGGCTTCGAGGGCGCCGCGCGATCGCCCCTCGGGATCGGTGGCCGCCGCGACGGCGGCGACGCGCGCCGGCGCGTGAAAGGCCCACGAGAGCGCGACGCCAAGCGCGATGACGGCGAGCAACGCAGCGGCTGTGCCCGCGCGCTCGCCGCTCAGGAAGCGCGCCGCGCCGTCGAACGACGCGCCCAGCCAGGTGCCGACCAGGCCCGGCACCGTCACGAGCGACGCGGCCAGCGTGAGCGGGACGATGCCGCTCGCGGGCGTGGCGATCGAGAGCGGCGGCGGCGGCGGGCGCTCCGCCGCGGCCCGGTAGCTCCCGCCGCCCTCGTCCGCCGGAGGCGCCGCGACCGGCGGCGGCGAGCGCAGCGCGTAGCAGGTCGACAGCACCACGAACACGGCGCCGAGCGCGAGCGCGCCGAGCTCCACCGGCGTGAGGGGCTGGGGCAGGAGGCGCGCCGCCGGCGACGCCGCGGCGCGACGGAGGAGGCGCTCCGCGTCGTCGAGCAGCGGGGACAGGGCCGTGAGCACCGCGAGGCCGCTCGCGAGACCATAGGCGCTGACGGCGTCCGCGAGCACGAGCGCGCACACGGCGCCGGCCACGAGCGTCACACCGAGGAGCAGCGACGAGGCGATGCCGACCGCGCCGATGCCCACCGAGGAGGCGAGCGTGGCGATGCCCGATGTCTGGGCGATGGCGATGACCAAGCCGAGCAAGAGCGCGGCGCGCCCGAGCTGGGCCCGGCCGGTTGGGCCCCCGTGCCGCAGCGCCGCCCAGCGGGGGACGACGAGCGCGGCGAGCTCCACGAGCATGGTGGACGCGACGAACGGCATCACGCCGAGCGCGAAGACGCTCATGGATCCCGGCGCGGCTTTCCCTTCGATCTCGGGCGGAAGATCGACGCCGGGCAGCCCGATCTCCTGCCCGAGCCTCAGGAGGAGCGGCGCGGCGAGCGTCAGCGCGAGCCCGCCCCAGAGCGCGGCTGGAGACGCACGGCGCGCAGGGTCATGGACAAGAATCGAGGAGGTCGATCGTGTCATAGGGCCCCACCCCCCGGGGCGACCGAGCTAGGAGAGCAGCGCGCCGGAGCGAGCACAAGGATGCCGTCGCGACGGCCGCGAGCCGCTTGCGTTCGAGGAAACGCCGGTGGGGTCGACGGAGAGGCGGGGCGCGGCAAGACCCGTCGAGCATCGCCGCCGCTACGGCGCTGGATCGGGGCGCGCCGCCCCCTCACCCGACCCGCGTCTTCTCCGCCTTCTGCCGCCGCACCATCTCCGCGATCCAGATCGGCGCGAACGGCGGCGTGCAGCCCGGCGACGCCGGGTAGTCCTTGAGCACCTCGAGCCGCTCGCCGATGGCCACCGCGCGGGCGCGCAGCCCGGGGTTGCGGATGCCGATCTCGGCGAGGCAGTGGTTCATCGACCACTGCTTCGGGCCCGGCGCCGCCTTCATCTCCGCCTCGATCTGGTCGAGCAGCGCGGGGAGATCGAGGCCGGCAGGGCTCTTCACGACGCGGTCCGTCGTCAGGCTCCAGCCGGCGCGCCCGACCAGCGCGCTCGCCGCGTCCTTCCAGCGGAGGCGCAGCTCCTCGACGTGGCGCGACGCCTTCACCACGTTGACGATGAACCAGTCGAGCAGCTTGGGGTAGCCGATCTCCCGGACCATCGCGTCCAGCTCGTCCGCCGAGAGGGCCTTCGGCTTGAACACGAGCGTCGCCAGGAGGCGGGCGTCGGGATCGCCCGTGCGCCACAGCTCGCCGGCCAGGGCGTTGTCCGCCTTCAGCCGCTTCGCGAGCGCGCGGAGCTCGGTGAGGTTCACGCCGTGGGCGTCTCCGGCGCGGGCGTTGACCTCGCGCATCCTCTCGTTGCCCAGCGCGTCGAGTTCCCGCATGACGTCGGAGAGCTTCATGGGCCGTAGCTAGCCGTCCGCGCGGGCGCCGTCCAGCGTCGATCACCCGCGCGCCCGCGCGGACGGCGGGCCCTCACACCACCCGGAATCCGTCGCACGTCTCGCAGCGCCTCGTGAACTCGTCCAGCACCTGACGATTGGTGCTGTCGTTCCCGTGCTGCTCCGCCGGATCGCGGGAGAAGGTCCCGTCATCCGGCTCGGTCGTGCGCCGCCCGTCCAGCAGAAGCCGCTCACCCTCCTGGAGGGTCGGAAGCGATCGGAGCGGGTACTCGTGGTCACGATAGCCGCGGGCCCGGCGCACCAAGGTCTCCCAGTTGTTGTTCAAGGCCTCGGTACGCCCGGTTGCTGGGTGGTGGTCACCCAGCGCCACGATCTGCTCCCAGTTGTCGATGAGCGAATCGTGCAGCTCTCCGTTGGACGCGCGGCTGGTTCGACCACTGCGGTCATCGCGCCAAACGGGGATGAGCACCGCTCTAGATGGAGGCCGGATAGGAGACCTGTGCGCCGACGATGGTGAAACTTCCGGTGTTCGTCTCGCCGTTGCCGGCCGCATTGCCGCGCCCGAAGCCGAAATGCCAGATGTCGTTATCATTCAATGCGCTGCTCACCGTGACGCTGCTACCGAAGTACCACGTGGAGAACGCGCTGCTCCATTTGGCGGTCCAGGTCTGGGACTTCATCAGGTTCAAGTAACCGCTCGCAGCAGGGTACGTGACGAGCGCCCCGTTCTCGGTCTGGCTGAAATCCAACGAGTCCCAGCCCGTTGGCGAGCCGTTGAAGTCCACGATGGCGCCTCCCGCCTTGAGCTGCCAGCGATAGTTGTTGGGGACACTCGCCGACGGAACGGCGAAGTAGAGGGTCACCTTGACAGGTTCGGTGGACTGGTTCAGCGCCGCATCGGACGGTTGTGGCAGCACGAGCGTTACGAGCCCAGCCCCGGTGGCAGGGACGCTGAGCCCGTAGCCCACCCGGGTGATGCTGCTCGAGGAGTACGCCAGCGAGGCGGCGGGGAAATAGACATCCTTCCGGACGGTGGTCTGCGCGAAGGCGCTTTCGGCTCCGATGAGGGTAAGGGTCAGCGCGACAAGGGATGCCAGGAACGTGCTTCGGAGAATGAATTTCATTGTTCGTCCTTGTGTCTGGGCCGTCGGCCATCGGCCGCGAGTCGCCGATAGCGAGCGGCAGATCGATCTCGTCGACGGAGCCCTGCGTCGGGCGCAGTATGGTCATCGGGGTGATATGCGGCTCGACCGGGCGAACCAGGCAGCCCAGGGCGCCCCATATGCCCATGAGGACGAGGCTCCTCGCAAAGTCGCACACTCACGCCCTGCGCGGGTGAGCTCCTATACATGTTCCATAATTTAGCTTTTCTGTTCGCTCAAGGAGATCCGCCCGCTGCCGTAGAATGAGCAAGATTCAGACGTGAATGAAGGAGGGCTGGATTGAATGGCGCGAGCACGCGGCCGAGGGCCTCGAGGGCGCGCCCGACACCCAGCTTCTCCGCCCGCCCAATAGCGTATCTGTCCCGCTGCGGCTCCGAACCCGCGTACGCTCGACCCGGCAAGCTGCTCACCGGCGTCGACTGGCGCATCGACACGATCGCGGCCGCGAGCCGCGGGGCGAAGATCGCGGCGCCGTCGTGCTGCTCACGCTCAGCTACCCGGAGGGCGAGCACCGCTCCCGGATTACCCTCCTGGCCACGCCCGACGTGCTGCGGGAGCTCCAGCAGATCTGCGGCGCAGATCCTCGGCGGATCGCACGCGTCACCGCTGACAGCGCGCGTCAGCGAAGGCCGCGCGCGCCACCGAAGGCCGCGCGCGTCACCGCGACCTCGTGCTCTCCCGCTCCTCGGCCCGGTTCGCCGTGACGACCTCGGCGATCGCGCTCAGCGCGTCCTCGGCGGAGAACGGCTTCTCCAGGAGCGGCCGCCCCGACGAGGCGAGGAACCGCTCCACGTCGGCGCCGAAGCCCACGCCGGTCATGAAGATGAACCCCTGCGCGAGCGCCGGATCGCTCTCGCGGATCCGCGTGTAGAAGACGTCGCCCGACATGCCGGGCATCCGCAGATCGCAGAGCACCACGTCGAACCGCTGGCCGCCCGCGAGCATCCCCATCGCCGCGTCCGCGCTCGGCGCGAGCGCCACCTGGTGCACCCGGCCGAGCTGCTCGGACAGCGCGCGCGCCAGCGACGCCTCGTCCTCGACCACCAGCACCCGCGCCCGCTTCGACACGAGCCGCGGCACCGGCGCGACGCTCGGCGTCGCCTCCTCCGCGCGCCCCGCCGCCGGCAGCGAGATGACGAAGCGCGCCCCGCCCGGCGGCTCGCTCCCCGGCACCGGGCTCTCCGCCGTGATCTGCCCGCCGGCGCGCTCGATGATCTCGCGGCTGATCGACAGCCCGAGCCCCGTGCCGACCTCGGGCCCCTTCGTCGTGAAGAACGGCGTCCAGATGCGCGGCAGGTTCTCCTCCGCGATGCCGCCGCCGGTGTCGGTCACCACGATCTCGACCGTGTCCCCGTCGCTCCGCGTCTCGACCGTCACGGTCTGATCGCGCGCCTCGATCTTCGAGCTCGGCTTCGGGATCGCCTGGGCCGCGTTGACGAGCAGGTTCACGATGACCTGCCCGAGCCGGCCGTCCTCCATCAGGATCGGCGGCACCTCCGACAGGTTCTTCACGATCTGCGCCCGCTCGATGATCTGGCCGCGCGTCAGGCTCAGCGCCGACTCCACGGTCCGGTTCGCGTCCGTCAGCGTGCGCCGCGACCCCTCGGGCTGCGGCGGGCTCGCGAACAGCTTGAGGTCGCGGACGATGTCGACGATGCGCTTGATCGAGTCGCGCAGCTCCCGCAAGAGCTCCGACGCGCTCGAGGCGGCCGCGCCCTCCATGCGCACGTTCGGGCCGCGCAGCAGGCGGTCGAGCATGTCCAGGCCGAGCAGGATGAACGCCGCGGGGTTGTTGATCTCGTGCGCCACGCCGGCCGCCAGCGTGCCGAGCGTCGACAGCCGATCGACCTGGATGAGCCGCGTGCGCGCCGCGTGCTCGGTGCTCACGTCCGCGAGCACGCCCTCGATCGCCACCACGCGGCCGCGATCCGAGACCAGCGGGTACACCGTGCCGCGCGCGGTGATCGCGTCGCCGCCCCGACGCCTGAGGCGCGCCTCGTAGGACGACGAGGGCGCGCCGAGCTTGGCCCGCGCCACCGCGTCCTCGAAGCACATCACGCCCTCCGGGTCGGCGTGGGCCTCGCCGAGGAAGCCCGGCGTCTTCAGCGCCTCGGCCACCGGCACCCCGAGGAGCCGCTCGGCGTGGCGGTTCAGGAACGAGAGCTCGCCGGTCTCGGGATCGAGCCGGAAGATGATGAGCGGCGCGTTGTCGAGGAGGTTCCGGTGCTGCTCCTCGAGCTCGCGGATCCTGAGCAGCCGCTCGGCGGCCTCGCGCTCGCCGGCGACGACGCGCAGCGAGCGATCCAGGCCGGCGCCGAGCGCGCCGGCGATCTCTTCCAGGAGCTCGGCCGGCGCTGCGGCCGCCGCCGCGGCGTCCGCGTAGCCGAGCACGAGCGCCGCCACCACGGTGCCGCCGCCGGCGCGCGCCGCGGCCTCGGCGCCGGGCGGCGCGGCCCGCACCGGGAAGGCGACGTACGCGAGGCACCCCTCGGTCGGCCCCAGCCCAAAGAGCGCGTCCCCCGCGCGGGTGTCGTCGCAGGTGAACGCCTTGCCCTCGCCGAACACCCGCCGGAAGAGCGCCGCCGGCGCGGGGAGCAGCGCGCCGAACGGCGCGGCGGCGAGCGTCTCGCCGCGGATGACCGCGTGCGCGCGGAGCTCGCCCTCGGGCTCCGGGAACAGCACCGCGAAGAGCTGGAACGCGGCGAACCGGGCGACGGCGTCGGCGAGCTCCTCGAACGGCCTCGGCAGGAGGAGGTTCGAGTGGCGGGCCACGACGGTGAGGACAGCGTTCAGCGCGACGAGGCGGCGGGACCTCTCGCTCGCAGGCGCATCGTGCATCGCCACGACATCTCACCACGTCGGCGCGCGGGGACGAGAGGCATTCTTCACTTTTGTCCGTCCGGCCTGTCGGATAGGGTCGCCGGGGGCGCGGGCCGGGGTGCCGCGCGGTCGCACCGCTCGAGCAGCCGGAGGGCGGCGTCCCGGCGCTCCTGGCTCACGGCGGGCCCGGCGCCGGCCGCCCCCTCGTGGGCGGCGTACTGGGCGAACATCCGGCGCGCCGTCTCGGCGTCGCCGACGCCGCACGCCGCCACGAGGCGCAGCCGCTCGGCCTCGATCCAGACCCGCTGGATGGGCAGGTGGGCCCCGAGGGCCCGGTCCAGGCGATCGGCCGCCTCGTCGAAGCGGCCGTCGTTCAGGTACTGGCGGCCGAGGAGGTAGCTCGGCAGGCCGTCGCCGGGCGCCTGCGCGGCCCAGGCGCCGAGCAGCTCGGCCGCCCGGAGCCGGTCCGGCGCGCCGCCGCGGGTCCCGATCAGGAGCTCGACCACGGCCGCGCGGGCCCGCTCGTCGTGGGCGGCGGCGATCTTGACGTCGAGCGTCCGCAGCCGGTCCTCGTCGACGAGGCGGCCGGCGACCTCCTGGTACCACGCGACCGCGCGCTCCCGGTCGCCGGCCGAGAGCGCGACGTCGCCGAGCCGCTCCGCCGCGCGGTCGCGCAGGTGGCGCGGCACCGACGCGTCGCCGGCGATGACCTCCAGCTCGCGCACGCCCTCCCCCCGGCTGCCGGGCGCGTCGCTCGCGAGCCGCGTCTCGGCGATGGCGACGCGCGTCGCGGGGCTCTGGTCGAGCGCGAGGACGCGCCGGTACTCGGCGATGGCGCCCTCGTGGTCGCCGCGCGCGCGCAGCTGCTCCGCCTTCTGCGCGCACGCGTCGACCACGTGCGGGCAGCGCCGCTCGAACACGGCGGGCCGATCGAAGCGGGCCTTCGCCTGCGCCCTGGCCGCGTCCGGGAGCGACAGCGCGTCGAGCTCGGCGTGCCACGCGCGCTCCATCTCGGCCCACGAGGCGCCGGTGAGCTCGGGCAGCGGCTTGCCGCCGTACCAGGCGCGGACCGCGGCGGGCCCGTACGTCGCGCGCACGTGGCCGACGAAGGCGCCGCTCACGGTGTAGGCGGTCGACGAGTTCTCGGCCAGGAACCCGAGCGCGAACAGGCGCGCCAGCGGCGGCAGGATCCCGAGATCTTTCATGGCCTTGGCCCACTCGCTCGGGCTCAGGTCCTCGCCTTCCCTGGGCGAGCCGGCGACGGCGATCCCCTCGATGAGGCCCGGGTCGGGGAGCCACCCGCCGAGCCGCCCGGCGACCTTGAACGGGCCGCGGGCGGAGGCGCCGGCGAGCACGTGCATGATCTCGTGCCCGAGCGTCGGGTGCGGGTAGCCGGCGGCCTGCAGGTACACCTCGCGGCGCCACGGCTTCGCCACGTACGTGCGCGACGCGCCCATGAGCGCGCCCTTCTGCGCCGCGCTCTCGAACAGGTAGGCGCGGACCCGGAGCGGCGCGCCGCCCTGCTCCGCGGGCGCGCCGAGCCAGCGCTCGCCGGCCGCGACGTGGGCGTCGCACTCGCGCACGAAGCGCTGGGCGTCGGCCTCGCGCATGCCGCGCGGGTAGACGACCTCGCAGCGCTGGCCCTGCGAGAGCGCGCCGAGCTCGGCCGCGATGGTCTCGGAGGTCTGGAAGTGGCCGAGGCGCGCGCCTTCGAGGAGGTTCGCGGCGCTGAGGGCGGCGCACGCCGCGCCGAGGAGGAGCAGCCCGGGGCGCCCTTGCAGCTGGAACGACAGCCGGCCGCTCGCGTCGTGGACGAGGTGGTGGGCGAGCGCGGACGCGGCGACCAGGGTGGCGAGCGTCCCGGCGCGGTAGGTGAGCAGCCCGGAGGCGTCGACGATCGTGTCGTAGAGGGTGCCGCTGAAGAAGCCGACGAAGGGGTCGTAGGCGAAGACGATCGGGCTCGTGTAGAAGCGGACGGCGCTCACGCCGATCGAGGCGAGCGGGGCGGCGAGCGCGGCGAGGACGGCGACGAGCCGGCGCCGCCACGTGGGGGGCGCGGGCGGCTGGGGCGCGGCGTCGTCGCGCCGGATGCCGGCGGCGAGCTCGCCCGCGACCGCGCCCCAGGCGCCGCCGAGGGCCGCGCCGAGGCCGGGCCCGAGGGCGAAGTGCGCGGAGCCGCCAAGCACGTCGCAGAAGCCTGCGCGGAGGCCGTGCGCCAGGGTGGTGGCGTACGCGACGACGGCGAGCAGGGCGCCGTTCGCGACGCCGCGGCGGAAGGCGTCGAGCGGCAGGGGCCGGTGGGCGGCGACGTCGAGGGCGGTCGCGATCGCCGCGGCGCTCGGCACGAGCAGGCCTGCGGCGAGCGCGCTCTCGTAGCCGGGGCCGTCGAAGAGGGGCAGGAGGCCGACGAGCGCCATCGCGATCGCGACGAGCGCTGCGGCGAGCCTGGTGGCTGGTGAACGCAGCAGCGGGGGCATGGGCGCGGGGGCTCCAGGGCTGCTTTCGTAGTCGCGCCTGCCCGGAGAGGCGACCCTCATTTCGCGCTGCGGAGAGCGTCCAGGGCCGCGCGCAGCACCGCGGCGTCGGCGCGGTCCTTGTCGCGCATGCCTTCTTTGGTCTTCAGCAACCCTTCGAGCCCGAGGACCCGTAGCCGGACACCGTCGATGAAGCGCTCCTCCACGTAAGGCTCCAGCTCGGCCCATCCGTGGCCGCGGGCCGACGGCATCATGTGACGTCGTCCCACGTTGCCGGGCGCGAGCATTCAGCCACGGCGCGCGCGCTCGATCATGGCCTCGACGGTCCAGCGCAGCCTGTCGACCTCCATCTCGGCGTGGCTGCGGTACATGAAGATCCCTTTGGGGGCCCGTGTTCGGTAGCGGGCCATGGTGGCGAGGGCGTCGCGCGATTCGAGCGGCGGGGGCTCGCCGAGCGGCGGCGCGGTGCGCCGACCCACGACGCGGAGAAAGACTTCGCCAGTACGCTCGTCGCGGTCCATAGCCCTCGTGTAGCACGCCTCTCGGGCCAGCCGGATGGTCGCGGGCCACCGCGGCGCTCCGTCATTCCCTCTTTTCTGCTCTACTCGCGCCCCCGCCCCATGTCCCCTCCCCCCGCCGGCCTCTCCCGCCACCCCGATTTCCTGCGCCTCTGGGCCGCGCAGGCGGTGAGCGCGCTGGGCAGCCGCGTCAGCCGGACGGCGCTGCCGGTGATCGCCATCGTGAGCCTCGGCGCCGACGCGGCCGGCGTCGCGGCGCTCTCGGCGATGTCGACCGCCCCGGGCGTCCTCGTGGGGCTCTTCGCGGGCGGGCTCGTCGACCGCTCGCGCAAGCGGCCGCTGCTCATCGGCGCGGATCTCGCGCGCGCCGCGCTGATCCTCTCGGTGCCGATCGCGGCCTGGGCCGGCGCGCTGACGCTCGTCCAGCTCTCCGCGGTGGCCGCGCTGGTCGGCATGGCCACCTCCCTGTTCCAGATCGCCGACAACGCGTACTTGCCGGCGCTGGTCGGGCAGGATCGCCTGGTCGAGGCGAACGCCCGGCTGGAGGGGACCGAGGCGGCCGCGGAGATCGCCGGCCCCGGCGCCGCGGGCATCCTGATCCAGGTGCTCACCGCGCCGGTGACGATGGTGGCGGACGCGCTGTCCTACCTCGGGTCGGCGGTGCTCCTCGGGCGCATCCGGGCGGTCGAGGCGCCGGCCGCGCCTGCGGGCGACGCGGCCGAGGGGGGCGCCTCGCTGCTCGAGGATCTCCGGGTGGGGCTGCGCCACGGCCTCGGCCACCCCGTGGTCGGCGCGACGTTCCTGGCCATGGGCGCGCAGGCGCTCTTCAGCGGCGGGGTCTTCTCCGCGCTGTACATGCTCTATCTCCTGGAGGGCCTGCGGCTGGATCCCGCCGCGGTCGGGCTGATCATCAGCGCGGGCGGCGTCGGCGCGCTGGGCGGCAGCGTCGTCGCGGGGTGGCTGGGCCGCCGCGTCGGCCCCGGGCCGGCGATGATCCTCAGCCTGGTGGTGGGTCAGGCCGGCGCCGTGCTCATCCCGCTCGCCGCGCACCTCGGGCGGCTCGCGGTCCCTGCCCTCGTGCTGCACCAGCTCCTCGGGGACGCTTTCCTCGTGGCGTTCATGATCCACGCCGTGAGCGCCCGGCAATCGATGCTGCCGCTCCACGTGCTCGGCCGGGTCAACGCCACGCTCCACGCGCTCACCGGCGCGCTCTTGCCGGCGGGCACGCTCGCGGCCGGCTGGCTCGCGGGTCGGATCGGCGTCGAGTCGACGGTGTGGTGCGGCGTCATCGCGGGCCTCGCCGCGCCGCTCCTGCTGCTGCGGCCCGCGGTGTGGCGGCTGCGGGCGGCCTGAGACGACGGCTGTTGCGCGGGCGCGCCCCGCGGCGAGCCGCGTTGTTCGCCAGCCGTTCTTATGGAGATCCCGGAGCGGCCGAACGAGCCTCCTCGACGCGGCGTAGACAGGCATCGTGATGGGCCCGTGCGGTGGCTTCGGGAACCCGGAGGAGCTCAATCCTCCGCTCGATGGGCATGCAGTAGGTGGTCGCAGCCCACAGCTTCGGGTCATCGACGCCGCGGAACGGCTCGAGATCGGTCCACACCCGCGCGGCCTTGTCGTCGGACGCGCTGACGATGCGCTTGCCATCCGGGCTGAACGCCACGCGATTGACCGGGGAATCGGAGCCGCGAAGGACCAGGGGCTCGCCGGTACCATCCGCATTCCACACCCGCGTCGTCTTATCCTTCGACCCAGTGACAACGCGCTCACCGTCGGGGCCGAACGCGGCTGAATAGACCCGATCCTCGTGCCCCCGAAGCACCAGCGGCTCGCCCGTGCCATCGGCGTTCCACACCCGCGCGGTCTTGTCGTACGACGCCGTGACAATGCGCTTGCCGTCAGGGCTGAACGCCGCGCCCAAGACCCAATGCTCGTGCCCCCGAAGCACCAGCGGCTCGCCCGTGCCATCGGCGTTCCACACCCGCGCGGTCTTGTCATACGACGCGGTGACGATACGCTTGCCATCCGGGCTGAACGCCGCCGAAAAGACGCCATTCTCATGCCCTCGAAGCACCAGAGGCTCGCCCGTGCCGTCGGCATTCCACACCCGCGCGGTCTTGTCCCATGACGCGGTGACGACGCGCTCGCCGTCAGGGCTGAACGCAGCCGACCACACTCGATCCTCGTGCCCTCGAAGCACCAGCGGCTCGCCCGTGCCATCGGCGTTCCACACCCGCGCGGTCTTGTCATACGACGCGGTGACAACTCGCCCCCCGTCGGGGCTGAACGCCGCAGAAGAGACCGCGTCTTCGTGCCCTCGAAGCACCAGCGGCTCGCCCGTGCCATCGGCGTTCCACACCCGCGCGGTCTTGTCGTACGACGCGGTGACGACTCGCCCCCCGTCGGGGCTGAACGCCGCAGAAGACACCGCGTCTTCGTGCCCCCGAAGGACCAGCGGCTCGCCTGCATCACCGGCATTCCATACCCGCGCGGTCGCGTCGTATGAGGTGGTAACAATGCTCTTGCCGTCGGGGCTGAACGCCGCGAAATAGACTCCATCCTCGTGGCCGCGAAGCGCCAGCGGCTCGCCCGTGCCGTCGGCGTTCCACACCCGCGCGGTCTTGTCCGCAGACGCCGTGACGATGCGCTTGCCGTCAGGGCTGAACGCCGCCGAATAGACTGGGGCGTCATGGCCGTGAAGCACCAGCGGCTCGCCCGTGCCATCGGCGTTCCACACCCGCGCGGTCTTGTCCGCAGACGCCGTGACGATGCGCTTGCCGTCAGGGCTGAACGCCGCTGAATAGACCCCATCGCCGTGCCCCCGGAGCACCAGCGGCTCGCCCGTGCCGTCGGCGTTCCACACCCGCGCCGTCTCGTCCCATGACGCGGTGACGATGCGCTTGCCGTCAGGGCTGAACGCCGCTGAATAGACCCCATCGCCGTGCCCCCGGAGCACCAACGGCTCCCCCGTGCCGTCGGCGTTCCACACCCGCGCGGTCTTGTCCCATGACGCGGTGACGATGCGCTTGCCGTCAGGGCTGAACGCAGCCTCCAGGACCTCAGCATCGTGACCCCGGAGCACCAGCGGCTCGCCCGTGCCGTCGGCGCTCCAGACCCTCACGGTCCTGTCTTGCGACGCGGTGGCAATGCGTCTGCCGTCGGGGCTGAACACCGCCGACCAGACCCGATCCTCGTGCCCCCGGAGCACCAGCGGCTCGCCCGTGCCGTCGGCATTCCACACCCGCGCGGTCTTGTCCCATGACGCGGTGACGATGCGCTCGCCATCCGGGCTATAGGTCGCATGCACGACTCCATCCGGGTGGATGAGCACTGCGCGAGCCACCCCGCTGCGGAGCGCCCAGCGTGCGAGGACAGACCACTCTCGCGGCACATCAGGTGCCTCGATCTCGCGCAGGATCGCGACCACGGTCGTAGGATCGGCCTGCAGCTCGCGCGCCGCAGCCATACGGGTGGCGTTGCGCGCCTGCAGGGCTTCGGCCTGCGCACGGGCCGTCTCCTGGTCGGCGCGCGCGGCCTGCTGCTCGGCGCGCGTGGCTTGCCGGTCAGCGCGAAGCGCGAGATACGACACCATGAGCGCGATCGCGCTGAGCGCGGCGATCACCCCCATCGCGAGCCGCCGGCGCAGGCGCCGCGCGCGCTCGGACAGGGCCACGACGGCCAGGAGATAGCGCTCCTCGCGCTCGCCGAGCCCGAGGCGCCAATCGGCCCCCTGCTCGGCGCGACGGCGCTCGTACCACGCTCGGGCGTGGTGGGCCGCCTGATCGCGCCAGAGCAGGCCCTCAGCCCAACCGCTCGCCTCCCACTGCGCTGCCGCAGCACGTAGCTGGGCCAAGAATTGCGCGTCTTGCCCGCTCTCGGCGAGCCACTGCCCGAGCTTTGCCCACCGGTCGATCAGGGATTCATGGACGAGCTCCACGGTCGTGCCCTCGCGCTCGCCGCCCGTCTCGATGAGAAGGAGCCGCGCGCTGGCCAGGTGCTGGACGACCTGCGCGATCGCGCCGCCCGTGCGCCTGTCGCCGCCCTGAGCGAGCGCGCAGAGCTGCTCCATGCTCACCACCGCGCGCGTGCGCTCGGGCGTGACCAGCCGCAGGAACACCACCCGGGCCAGCCGCTGCTGGCGCGATGGCAACCCCGAGAGCACCGCGTCCGCGTGGGCGGTCAAGGCACCGGCGACGCCGCCGAGCTGTTCATAGCCGCCTCGCGTCAAGAGCCGACGCTCGCGATCCCGGGCCTCCCAGAGCTTCGCGGCCGTGAATTGAAAGAGCGGCAAGGGGCTGCGCGTGCTCTCCAGCGTGTCCAGCATGTGCTCGACCATCTCCGCGGTCTCGAAGCGATAACCGGCCGCCTCGATCGGCCGCGTCAAGGCTTCGCGCAGGCGCTCGCGCCCGAGGGGCGGCAGGAACGAGAGCCCACCGGTGATGTCGGCCATGAAATGGTGTTCATCGGCCATGCGATCGAGGAAGTCCGAGCGAATGGCGAGCAGGACGCGCAGGGGCGACGAGGCATCATCGGCCGCGCCTTCCAGGCACGCGGCGAACGCGGCCCGCTCCTCGGGCGCGGCGCCGAGCGTGTAGAGCTCTTCGAACTGATCGACGAAGAGCAGAATTCGGTACGTTTTCCCCTCACGGCGACAGCGCGCCCGCAGCCGGGCGCCGAGATAGCCCGGCTGCGCACACAAGGTGGCGACGAGCCCGTCGTGATCGGAGAGCTCGACCGAGCCCTCTGCCCTGCCGGCGAGCTCGGAGTCGGCCACCTGCACGAGCACATCGGCGAGCGCCGACAGCGGCCGGCGCCCCGGGCGCAGGATGAACGTCTCCCAGCGGCTTTCCGAGCGCTTCAAGGCTGGGATCACGCCCGCACGCACGAACGACGACTTGCCCGCCCCGGACGGGCCGGCGACCGTGAGGAGCGGCTGGTTGCGCAGGCGCGCCGTCATGGCGCTGACGTCGCGATCGCGGCCGAAGAAGCGCGCAGCATCCGCCTCCTGAAATGCCGACAGCCCCGCGAACGGGCTCTCACCTTCGCCGAGGTCGGGCGCCTTCCGGCCGGGCAGGAGCGCCTCGAGCCCGGCGAGGAGCTCCTTGGCCGAGCCGATGCGCTCGACCCTTCGCTTCTTCAGGCAGCGGTCGACGAGGGCGCCGAGCGCGCCCACGTCCGGCCGCCGCGCGCTGACGTGGGGCATGGGGGCATCGAGATTCACGACCTCCGCGAGGCGTGCGAGCGAGAATGGGTCGAGGGGGTGCGCCCCCGCGAGCAGCGTGTACAGCACGATTCCCACGGCCCAGAGGTCGGCGCGAGGATCGATGTTCCAGCCCAGCAGCTGCTCGGGCGACATGTAGGCCGGCGTGCCGGCGAACGCGCTCTCCTGGCTCGGGGCACCGCCTCCGAGCGGCGCCAGCGCGCCCGTGATGGTTGATATCATCGCGGCGTCGAGCTGCTTGGCAATGCCGAAGTCGAGCACCTTGATGCATCCTGCGTCGTCGAGGAGAATGTTCTCCGGCTTGAGATCGCGGTGAACAATCCCGAGCTCATGCGCGCATACCAGCGCTCGGACCACCGGAACCATGAGCTCGACCGCCACGCCAGGCGCCATCGGGCCGGGCTGTCCGGGCGCGGCGGGCGCCCCGGATGCGCTGGGGTGCGCGCGGCGGGCCAGCCATTCACTCAGCGTGCGACCCTTGATGTACTCGAGCACGAGGTAGGGGTGTCCACGGATCTCGTCCACCTCGTGAATCACGACGATGTTCTCGTGCCTGCATCGCGCCGTAGCGCGCGCCTCGGCCAGCAAACGCGCGGTCCCAGGCCCACTATGCTCTAGCAGGAGCTTGATCGCGACGAGGCGGCCGAGCTTCGTGTCACGGGCCAGGTACACGATCCCCATGCCGCCCTGGCCCAGCTTACGGATGATCTCATAGTGCTTGATCGTGCCGCCGACGCCCGCGAGCGTCGGCTCCGCCGGCGTCGCGCCAGCCGGCGTCATCGCACCCTGCACCGGCAGGAGTGCGGCCTCATGCGCTCGCTCCTCGGGTATCGGGTTGGCCGCGGGCTCCGTGGGCGCGAGTTCGGAGAGCGCGAGCGTGCGCTCGGCCTCTTCACCAGGAGCTGCGCTCGACATGGGGCAGTCCGGCTGTCGCCACGCAAGAGCCTCGGAGTGAAGGTCCGCCTCCTCGCTCGGCTCCCGGCCCTCCTGTCCGCTCTCCTCCTCGCCGATGCCTACCCCATGATTCCTATAGCGATAGCATGATCTTCATGCATCGTCCGGTGTTGATGGCGCAGGTGCCTCGTTGGCTGCCTTTGCCACCATTTCAGGTCAATCGATGTTCTTGCGATTCCAAAGCAGAAGTCTCTTCCTACGGGCGTCTCGCCACTGGGCTGTGCTCATGGCGACCGAGCGCCGCGGCGCCGATAAGAATCCTCCCTTTGGACCGGGCTGCCTGGCTCGCGGGTCGTACCGGCTGGAGGCGGCAGTCTGGGCTGGCCTAGTCGCAGGCCTCGCCGCGCCGCTCGTGCTGCCTCGACCCGCGGTGTCGAGGCTGCGGGCGGCCTGGCGCAGCTGTCCGTGGACCGACCATGCGGCGAGCAGCCAAGGACGCCGAGAGAGAAGAGCGAGACGAAGCGTTTCTCTCTCTCTTGGCGTCGTTGGCGCCTTGTTCCAATCATCTCGTAGGGACGCCGCCACGGCGCGTCGTTCTCCCTGCCGCGGAGCCCCGAGCTGGTGCGCCCGAGGTGGATCATCCTCGCAATGCGCCCCATTGCACGGCCCTGCGCCGTGCCGCCGGGACGTGCGGCCTCGGCCCGGGGGGCACGAGCATTTGCTCAATGACGCAAACCATTGCGGAAGGGAGCAACCGGTTGCGGAGCCCCACGGTGAGCTGGCGCCGCGAAGGATCCTTTCGGCCGCGCGGCATCTGTGCGCCTCATGGGATCCCGCGCGGCCGGCGTGGTGTCCTGAACCACATCGAAGGGCTCCTGGCCCCCTGGACCGACCGCCTCGGGTGCCGCAGGCGGCTCGGTCGCGCCCGGGCGATAGGCACGGGATCGCTCCCTGCGCAGCGATCGCCCCCGCTGCCGGGTGGGAGGGGTCCCGAGCCGGTCTGGAGAAGCGCCGGTGCGGGGCTGGAGAAGCGCCGGTGCGGGGCTGGAGAAGCGCCGGTGCGGGGCTGGAGAAGCGCCGGTGCGGGGCTGAAGAGCGCTGGAGACGATCTGGCGCGCGCCAGCGCCGCAGCGAAGAGCGCCGGAGCCGGTCTCGAGACCGGCGAGGCGGGGTCTGGACACCGCCGCAGCCGGTCCGGAGAGCGCGGAGCGAGGTCTGCGCACATCTCGAGACCCCCCTCGGCCGTTCTCGAGACCCCCTCGGCCGTTCTCGAGACCCCCCTCGGCCATTCTCGAGACCCCCTCGGCCGTTCTCGAGACCCCCCTCGGCCGTTCTCGAGACCCTCTCGGCCGTTCTCGAGACCCCCCTCGGCCGTTCTCGAGACCCCCTCGGCCCCTCTCGAGACCCCCTCCTCCGGCTCCCCGGACCGGCTTTCCGCTGCCGCCGCGCCGTCCCGCCGGCCTCCCCGGCGCCTGGCGGGCACGGCGGCGCCCGGCGCCGCGTCAGCCGAGCTGCGGCTCCGCGCCCGCGACCTCGCCCTCGGCGCCGTCGTCGTCCCCGTCGAGCGGCGGCTCCTCCTCGACCACCTCCCCGGCGGCGGCCGCCGCGCGCTTCATCACCGTGAGGCCGAGCTGGATCTGCGCCTTGACCGAGAAGACCTGCCGGAGCGTCGTCGCCCAGTCGTTGAACCAGTCGCGCAGCCCCTCGAGCGCCTCCCGCTGCTCCCTCCGGGCCCGCTCCAGCTCCGCCGCCGGCACCCGGGGCGGCTGCTGCTGCGCGCCGGCGCCGGCCTCCAGCCGCGCGAGCTGCTCGCGCACCTGCTGCATCCTCGCCTCGGTCAGCCCGCGCGCCGTGAGCGTCTTGTGGACCTTCTTCGCGTCGCCGTCGCTGTTCCTCGCCAGCCCCTCCACCCGGCGAAGGAACGTCCCGACCGACAGGATCACCGCCGGCCCGAGCGGCTGCTGCTCCAGGTTCTTGAAGAACGCGGCCTCGAACCCGTCGCGCCGCTCGCGCGGCACCACGCGGCGGATGATCGCCCGCGCGCGCGGGAACCACGTGTTCTCGAAGGTATCGACCTCCTGGAGCAGCCGCATCCGCTCCGCCCCCTCCATCACCCCGCCGCTCGAGACCTCCACGAACAGGTGCTCCAGCGGACGCTGCTCGCCCGAGGCGAGCTTGAACAGCCGCCACCCCTCGCGGTGCTCCTCGGCCGTGTAGCCCTCGCGTCGGGCCCGCTCCACGAACGGCGCGGCCTGGACGTTGACCAGGAGCTTGAGGGCGCGGCCCAGGAGATCCTGCTCGGCCGCGGTCAACACCAGCGGCAAGGACACCTCGGACGGCTCCGAGGCCGCGCCCCGCGCCCCCGGCTGCTTGGAGGCGCTGGCGGACTTCGCTTTCGGCATGTCGTTCTCCTCTCGCTGGCGCAACCGCGGGAAGGACCGAAGCGCTCAGCGGCCGGCGCGGACTGCAAGCCGCGCGCCAGCGGGCATGGACTGTCGCCGCGCGTCCGCTACGTTACGCCGCGCCCCACGCCTCCACGACCCCTCTTTCCGCCCGCCCGCGGGCGAGGAGCCCGATGAAACCGACGTTCGGCACCGATCTGACGACCGGCAGCATCCCCCGACACATCGTGACGTTCTCGCTCCCGATGCTCCTCGGGGGCTTCCTCCAGACGACCTACAGCTTCATCAACGCCATCTGGGTCGGCCAGTACCTGGGCACCGTCGCCCTGGCGGCCGTCACCGTGAGCTTCCCCGTCGTCTTCACGATCTTCGGCGTCGGGATGGGGCTGACCCTGGCGACGAACATCCTCGTCTCGCAGACCTTCGGCGCCAAGCGGTTCGACGAGCTGAAGCGCGTGGTGGACGGCTCCACCGTGCTCATCTACGGCGTCGGCGTCCTCTTGACCGTCCTCGGCGAGATCTTCACGCCCGAGATCCTCCGCGCGATGGACACGCCGGCCGAGGTGCTCGAGCCGGCCGCGCACTACCTCCGCGTCTACCTGCTCTCGCTGCCCTTCAGCTTCGGCATGTTCGCGCTGAGGAGCATGCTGCAGGGGACGGGGGACTCGAAGACTCCCCTCTATTTTCAGCTCGGCTCCGTCCTGCTCACGACGGTGCTCGACCCTCTCCTCATCTTCGGGAAGCTGGGGCTGCCGGCGCTCGGCCTGAACGGGACGGCCTGGGCCACGATCGTCTCTCAGGTCCTCGCGCTCGTGGCGCTCAACGCATATCTCCACGTGAAGAGGTCACCGATCTCGCCGAGGTGGCCGCGCTTCGGCCAGCTCGGCCCGACGATCCGGCGGACGCTCCGCATCGGCGTGCCGGCGGCCGTGCAGCAGTCGGTGGTGTCGCTGGGCATGGTGGTGGTGACGGGGATCGTGAACGGGTTCGGAGAGGTCGCGACCGCGGCGTTCGGCGCGGCCTCGCGCATCGACCAGATCGCGTTCCTGCCCGCGATCAACATGGGAATGGCGATATCGACGCTCGCCGGGCAGAACCTGGGCGCGGGGCACCACGGCCGCGTGCGCGAGATCTTCCTGTGGGGCTGCGCCTTCAGCGCCGCGATCACGCTCGCGTGCTCGGCGGCGGCCATCGTCTTCCCCGAGGCGCTCCTCCGGGTGTTCATCGCCGATCCGGTCGTCATCGACCTCGGCGTCTCGTACCTGCACATCGTGGGCGCGTCGTATGTGCTCTTCGGCCTCTCCTTCGTGAGCAACGGCATCATCAACGGCGCCGGCGCCACCCTGGTCACGACTGCGATCTCGCTGCTCGGCCTCTGGGTGGTCCGCGCCCCGCTCGCGTACTTCCTCTCCCGCGAGATGCGCAGCGTGAAGGGGGTCTGGTACGCCATCGCGGCGAGCTTCCTCGTGTCGCTCGCCGCGAGCCTGGCCTACTACGCCTCGGGGCGCTGGAAGCGGGCCGTCGTCCACCCCGCCCCCCCGGCGGACGCGGCGAGGCAAGCCGACCCCGCGAAGGCGTTCGCGAACGAGGCCGGCGAGGCGTGAGCCGCCGGCTGCGCAGGCCGCTCGTCCGGCGGCGCGCGAGGCCCGCCGCCGGCGCCGGGCGGTGACGCGCGGGGCCCGTCGACGGCGCCAGCCGGCGGCGCGCGGTGATCGGGAACCGGAGGCGCGCTCGTTCCGACCCATGCCGGAGGACCGCTCCGGTCCGCGAGGAGAACCGATGCAGCGCTCGTACGACACTTCCCTCGAGGGCCCGGCCTCGCGACGGCGGCGGCGCATCCCCGCCACGCTGGATCCCGGCCGCACGCTGCTGGTCTCGTGCTTCGACGCGGCGCTCCCCCTCGAGCGGATGGGGCTGTCCGCTCGAGGGGTGTCGTGCGCGCAGGTGCGGTCGCCGGCGCACCTCGTGGCGCCCTGGAGCGACAAGATCGCGAGCGAGAACGCGCCGCTCCTGCTCTCGCTCTCGATGCGGGAGACGCACGACGTCGTGATCTGCGGCCACGTCCGGTGCGCGGCGCTCGAGGTGCTCCTCGACGAGGAGCGCGACCGAGGGGCCTTCGGGCTCATGGCGCAGGTGCCCGCGGCGCGGGCGACGATGGACCTCGTGCGGCGCAACTACGGCGGGCTCGACAGGGAGTCGCTCCGCGAGGTGATGGCGCAGGAGAACGTGCTGACGCAGCTCGATCACCTGCTCACCTATCCGCCCCTGTCGCGGGGCGACGGGCCGCGCGTGCACGCCTGGCTCTACGACGAGCGCGACGCGTCGCTCTGGGGCTACTCCTTCGAAGAGTCGCAGTTCGCGCACCAGATCTCGCTCCGGTGAGGAGACGGTACGCGGGGGGCGCGCGCTCAGGCGGGCGCCGGCGCCCCGGTGAGGCGGTGCGCCCGTCGGGCGCGGCTTGCCTGGCCGCGCGCCCGCAGGCAGGCTGGGCCCATGGGCCAGCCCGCCGAGAAGCCCCGCCGCGCCACGTACGCCGACCTGGAGGCCGCGCCGCCGAACAAGGTGGCAGAGCTGATCCGCGGCGTGCTGCACGTCTTCCCCCGGCCGGCGCCGCGGCATGCGCGCGCCGCGTCGAGCCTGGGCATCGAGATCGGCGGCCCCTTCGACCACGGCAGGAATGGCCCAGGCGGATGGTGGATCCTGGATGAGCCCGAGCTGCACTTTCCCGATCCGGAATCGCCGGGCGACGTGGAGGCGGTCGTGCCGGACATCGCCGGCTGGCGCCGCGAGCGCATGCCCGAGCTCCCCGTCACCCCCTACTTCTCGCTCGCTCCGGACTGGATCTGCGAGGTCCTGAGCCCCTCGACAGAGCAGCACGATCGCAAGGAGAAGATGCCGCTCTACGCGCGCGAAGGCGTGCCGCACGCGTGGCTCGTCGATCCCATCCAGCGGACCCTGGAGGTCCTCTCGCTCGGCCCGGACCGCGGCTGGATCCCGATCGCCACCCACCGCGACGCCGCGCGCGTCCGCGCCGCGCCGTTCGAGGCGATCGAGCTGGAGCTCGCCGTGCTCTGGGCGACGTAGCGCTCCTCAGGCGGGCGCGGGCGCCGGCGCCCCGGCGCCGGGATCCTCGTCGAGCGCGGCGGCGCGCTCCACCTCGCCGCCCTCGCCGCCGTCCGGCCCCCGGAGCCGCGCCGAGAGCATCCCCAGGAGCTCCTGCGTCGAGAGCTTGCCCGCCGCGTCCTTGCCGGCGAGGACCTGGGCCGCGAGCGAGCGCTTCTGCTCGTGCAGCGACAGCATCTGCTCCTCGATCGTCCCGAGCGCCACCAGGCGGTAGATGGTGACCGGCCGGCGCTGGCCCAGCCGGTGCGCGCGATCCGAGGCCTGATCCTCGACCGCGGGGTTCCACCAGGGGTCGAGGTGGATCACGTTGGTCGCCGCCGTGAGGTTGATGCCGAAGCCGCCCGCCTTGAGCGAGATGAGGAAGAGCGGCGCCGCCCCCTCCTGGAACTCGCGCACCCGCTCGCCCCGCGCCCGCCGCGGCGTCTCGCCGTCGAGGTAGACGTACGCGACGCCGCGCGCCTCGAGCGCCTCGCGCACCAGCGCGAGGTGCGAGGTGAACTGGCTGAAGACGAGCGCGCGCTGCCCCTCCGCCCGCAGCTCCTCGACGAGCTCGAGGAAGCGCGCGAGCTTGGACGAGGCGAGCGCCGAGCGCTCGTCGTAGAGCCGCGGGTGCGAGGCGAGCAGCCGCAGCCGCGTGAGCGCCGCGAGCACCTCGACGCGCCGCTGCTGCTCCCGACGGACCGACCGGCGCGTCTCGAGATCGGAGAGCGCCGCGAGGCGCGCGTCCTCATACAGCTGCCACTCGGCGCCCGAGAGGACGACCGGCACGCGCACCTCGGTGCGCGCCGGGAGCTCGGCCTCCACCTGCGCCTTGGTCCGCCGCAGGAGGAAGGGGGCGAGCACGCGCCCGAGCGCGGGCGCCGCGGCAGGGTCGCCGTGCCGCTCGATCGGCGCGGCGTACCGATCGCGGAACGCGTCCCAGCTGCCGAGGAGGCCGGGAAAGACGATCGTGAACAGGCTCCAGAGCTCGCCGAGGTGGTTCTCGAGCGGCGTGCCGGAGAGCGCGATCGTGAAGTCCGCCTGGAGCGCCCTCGCGGCGCGCGCGCGCAGGGTGGTCGCGTTCTTCAGGCTCTGGGCCTCGTCGAAGACGACCGTGGCGAAGCGCCGGGCCGAGAGGCGCGCGGCGTCGCGCACGAGCAGGCCGTAGCTGAGCACCAGGACGTCGCCCGGGCCGAGCCGCGCGAGCGCGCCGTCGCGGTCGGCCTCGTCCGCGTAGAGCGTGAGGCGCAGCGAGGGCGCGAAGCGCTGCGCCTCGTCCCGCCAGTTGAAGGCCACCGACGTCGGGGCGAGGACGAGCGCCGGCCCGCGCTCGGCGCGCTCGAGCAGGACGGCCAGCGCCTGCACGGTCTTGCCGAGGCCCATGTCGTCGGCGAGCACGCCCCCGGCCCCCCAGGCCGCGAGCCGCACGAGCCAGCGGTAACCGTCGACCTGGTACGGGCGGAGCTCGGTCCCGAGCGCCGCGGGCACGGCCGGGCAGAGGTCGCCGGCGGCCGCGGCGCGCTCGAGGAGCCGCCGGTAGGCGCCGTCGCCGTCGAGCGCGGCGCCGGCCCGCTCGAGCTCCCACAGCACCCCGGCGGCCGAGGGGCCCACCGCGAGGCCGTGCCGGGTCTCGTGGACATGGTCCGACAGGCGCTCGAGGTGCGCGCGCAGCGCCTCGCCCAGCTCCACGTAGGTCTGCGCCTCGACCTGCACGTAACGCTCGCCGCGCCGCGCGGCGTCGAGCAGCCGCGCGAGCTCCACGCGCTCGCCCCCGACGCTCAGGCCGCCGAGGACGCCGAACCACTCGCGCCGCCGCTCGAGGACGATCTTGAGCGCCTGGGGGCCGCGGTTCGCCACCGCGCGGAGCGGCGCGCCCACCCACTCGAGCTCCGGCGGCGGGTCGCGCGCCGCGCAGGCCGCGAGCAGGTCGAGCGCGCCGTGCGCGCTGGCGAAGCGGTAGTGGAAGCGGCGATCCTCGAGCGGCTCGGCCCCGGCGAGCGGGAGCTCGGCGACGAGCGCGGCGGCGAAGCCCTCTTCCTGGGCGAGGTCGCGCACCGCGTGCAGCGCCTTCTCCCCGCGCCGCACGTGCACGTCGCGGGCGCCCGCGCCCGGCGCGAGGGCCGGGCCATCGGCGAGCGGCCGGATGCGCAGCTCGACCTCGACCGCGCCGCGGGGCTGGGCCGTGAGGCGCAGCACCGGGCTCAGCGCGGGCGGGACCGACTCGCCCATCACGCTGCGCGGCATGGCGACGGGCACGCGCTGCGCCCACCGCGCGAGCGCGGCGAGCAGGGCGGCGTGGCTCTCGGGCGGGAAGACGTTGCCCTCGCGCAGGAGCACGTCGAGGAGCGACCGGACCTCGGCCTTGACGTCGAGCAGCGTGAGCCGGCGCGCGCCCTGGTCCCAGTCCCAGAGGAACAGCACCTCCTCGGGCCGGGCGCGGCGGACGCGCTCGAGCAGCGGAGGGGGCAGCGCGGTGCCCTCGACGCCGGCGCTCACCCGCACGGCGCCGTGGCGCTCCTCGGCCACGAGGCCCACCGGCGTGCGCTCGATGCGCACCGCGACGTCGGGCGCCTCGCCGAGGACGAGGCGCGGGTGGCCGATGAGCGCGTCGAGCAGCGCCCGCGAGGCGAACGCGTCGCCGTCGGGCAGGAGCGCCGCGATGCGGGCGTCCTCGGCGGAGAGCTTCGCGCCGTGCTCCAGGAGGAGGCGCTTCTTGCCGACGCGCGCGCCGGCGCCGCGCTGGCCCTTCTTGCCGACGCGGTGGATCCAGGGGGCGACCGCGACGCCGGCGCCCTCGACGACGTCGAGCCGGAAGGTGAGCTCGACGCCGGCGCGCGCGCCGGGGCCCTCGTCGAACGCGCGGTCGAGCGCCAGCAAGGTGCGCTCCCAGGGGGGGCGCCCGAGCTCGTCGAGCGCCTGGAAGAAGGCCTCGCCCGGGGGCTGGCGGAGCCAGAGCAGCGCCGCGTCGATGGCCGCGAGCACGTGCACGCAGTCGGCCGCGCCGCAGCCGCACTCGGCGCGGGGCGCGCCGGGGGCGAGGGTCAGCCGCGCCTCGGGCCGGACGAAGCCGGCGCCCACGCGCTGCGCTTCGTAGGGCAGCGGGTCGTCGAGGCGGAAGCCGGGCAGCGCCGCGTCGAAGCGCAGGGCGGCGGCCCGGAGCGCGCGCTCGGGGCGCGGGGCCACGGCGTCGGGGACGCGGGCGCGCAGGGCGCAGAGGAGGGCGTGCGCCGGCTGGGCCCGCGGCTCGTCGGGCGCCCGGAGCAGCGCGGGGACGGCGGCGCGCGCGGCGGCGGCGGCGGCGCGCTCGTCCTCCAGGAAGCCGAGGACGGCGGGCGGCAGCGCGTCGCGGAGGCGCGAGGGCGCCAGCCACTCGAGCGAGCGCGCGAGCTCGTCGTCGCTGGCGAGGTCGATGAGGCGCCGCCGCGCGCCGAGGATCCGCAGCTCGGGCCAGAGGGCGGGATCGACGCGCGGGGCCACCGCCTCGAGGTTCAGCCGGGCGACGTGCGCGATGGCGTGGCGCGCGAGCCACGACAGGAGCGCCGCCCGGGTCGCGAACGGCGCCTCCGGCGCTCCGGGGGGGACGGGCTGGGGGTCGCCGGGCATGGTCGGGCCGCGCAACGTGGTGGGAGCGCGGGCGTGGTTCAAGGGGTTTTGGCGCGCCGCCCGGCGCCCTCAGCGCTTGAGCCAGTGGCCGTACGGCGGCGGGAGGACGCGGCTCGGCTGCTCCACGCCGAGCTTCTTCGCCGCGTGGTAGGCCCAGTGCGGGTCGTCGAGCAGGGCGTGGGCCAGCACGATGAGGTCCGCCTGGCCCTCTTTCAGGGCCGCCTCGGCCTGCTCCGGCTCGTTGATGAACCACCCCGCCGCGACCGGCACGCCCGCCTCCTTGCGGAGGCGTCCGGCGTACGGGAGCAGGAAGCCGGGGCCCCAGGGGATCTTGGAGACATCGGGGACCACGAACCCGTGGCTCGCGTCGAGCAGATCGAGGCCGGACGCCTTGAGCCGCTTCGTCAGCTCGATCGACTCCTCGATCGTGACCCCGCCGTCCACCCAGTCCGTGATCGAGAGCCGGACGGTGAGCGGCAGGCGCTCCGGCCAGACGCTCCGCACCGCCTCGAACGTCTCGATCAGGAAGCGGATCCGGTTCTCGAACGCCCCGCCGTACTCGTCGGTGCGCGCGTTCGAGAGCGGCGAGTAGAAGCTGTGCGCCAGGTAGCCGTGCGCGAAGTGCAGCTCGAGCCACTCGTAGCCCGCCTCGACGGCCCGGCGCGCGGCGGCGACGAAGGCGCCCTTCACGCGGTCGATGTCTGCCTTCGACATCTCCCTGGGCACCTGGGGGAGGTACGCGCCGAACGGCTTCGCCGAGGGCGCCAGCGTCTCCCAGGCGCCTTCTTCCTTCGTGAGGTGGTCGTCGCCCTCCCACGGCCGGTTGGCGCTCGCCTTCCTCCCCGCGTGCGCGAGCTGGATGCCCGGCACCGCGCCCTGCTCCTTGACGAACGCGACGATCCGCCGGAGCGGCTCGATCTGACCGTCGTCCCACAGCCCGGCGTCGCGCGGGCTGATCCGGCCCTCCGGGGACACCGCCGTGGCCTCGGCGATGGCGAGGCCGACTCCGCCTCTCGCCATCGAGCCCAGATGGACGAGGTGCCAGTCGGTCGCATGGCCGTTCACGGAGGAGTACTGGCACATGGGAGAGACGACAACGCGGTTGCGCAGCGTAACGTCCTTCAAGCGAAAGGGCTCGAACAAGCTCGCCACAGAAGACCTCCTTGCAAGAGGCGCGCAGCGTTGCAGCCCGGACGCTCGAGCGCAAGCGGAGGGGTCCTCCGGCCGTGGCGCCGCGGCCTCCGTGCGAGGCGCACGAGCCGACTGTCTCACCGTTGGCACACGTGAGACACTTCGAGACAGACGTGAGACACCACGGCCGCGATGTTCCCCCGGCGGCGGGCCGCGATTTGCGCGCGAGCTGTGCCAGATCTCGCTGGCACGGAGGCTGCTCATGAGGGGCGAAGACAGGCGCGACGATGGAGCGCCGCTCCCCGAAGGACGCGCCTCGGGGAGCCGAGACAGAAGAGCCCTGAAGGTGGCCTGGGCGGTGGCGTCAGGGGTGTCCTCCCCTGGCGGCGCCTGCGCGCCAGGCTGCCGCGCGACCGCCGCGCCGGCGGCCGCATGTGGGCTCGAACAAGCACGACGCGGAGGTTCTGATGCGCCACACGGGACTGGCTTTCTTGCTCATGGTGATTGGACTCGTCGGCTGCAAGGCGGAGGGCGACGGCGACGTCGGGGAGACGCAGGATCCGCAAACGAAGCAGGAGTGCGGCGGCTTCCTCGGGACCAGCTGTCCCGACGGGCTCGAGTGCGTCGACGACCCGAGCGACGATTGCGACCCGGAGCACGGCGGCGCCGACTGCATCGGTGTCTGCGTCGAGCCGAAGCCCGTCATGTGCGGCGGCTTCGCGGGCTTCCCCTGCCCCGACGGGCTCGAGTGCGTCGACGACCCGAGCGACGACTGCGACCCGGAGCACGGCGGCGCCGACTGCGCCGGCGTCTGCGTCGAGCCCAAGCCCGCCATGTGCGGCGGCTTCGCGGGCCTCCCCTGCCCCGACGGGCTCGAGTGCGTCGACGACCCGAGCGACGACTGCGACCCGGAGCACGGCGGCGCCGACTGCGCCGGCGTCTGCGTCGAGCCCAAGCCCGCCATGTGCGGCGGCTTCGCGGGCCTCCCCTGCCCCGACGGCCTCGAGTGCGTCGACGACCCGAGCGACGACTGCGACCCGGAGCACGGCGGCGCCGACTGCGCCGGTGTCTGCGTCGAGCCCAAGCCCGCACCCGTCATGTGCGGCGGTATCGCGGGCTTCCCCTGCCCCGACGGGCTCGAGTGCGTCGACGACCCGGCCGACGACTGCGACCCCAAGCACGGCGGCGCCGACTGCGCCGGCGTCTGCGTCGAGCCCAAGCCCATCATGTGCGGCGGCATCGCGGGCTTCTCCTGCCCCGACGGGCTCGAGTGCGTCGACGACCCGAGCGACGACTGCGATACGGCCACCGGCAGCGCCGACTGCGCCGGCATCTGCGTGGCGCGTTGATCCGGCGCGCGCCCCCGGTCGCGCCACAGCCGCCCTGACACGGCACGAAGGTACGCGCTGCCCGTGTACAGACATCCTCGCCGACGCCCTCGCGCCTGCCCGAACGGCGGAGCGAGCTAGACCCGCCCCTCCCAGTCGATCCGGTACGCGTACGCGCGCTGCTGAGCGGCCGCGCCGAGCCGCAGGAACAGCGGCAGCGCCCGGTCGCGGAGCCACTCCGCCACCGGCCCGGAGACGGCCTTGCGGCTGCCGTTCCGGCGCGCCTGCCGGACGATCGCCTCGACGCGCGGCCGCCGGAGGCGCTCGAACGCCGCGAACGCCGGCTCCGGGTCGGGCTCGTCCCGGAGACACCTCGCGAGGAGCATCCCGTCCTCCATGGCGAGCGAGGCGCCCTGGCCGGCGTGCGGGGTCGCCGCGTGCGCCGCGTCCCCGATCAGGCAAACCCGGCCGGCGTGCCAGCGCGGCATCGTCAGGATGTCGTGCAGCAGCCACGGCCCGAGGACCTCCGGGGTCGCGCGCACCACGTCCGCGATCCAGCCCGGATCGCCCTGGTGCAGCGCGAGGATGCGCTCGCGGAGCGCGTCCGGCGGCGCGGCGTCGCCGTGCGCCGGAGCGGGCTCGCCGCTGTTGTGGAACCACCACACCTCGCCGCCGGGCGCCGCGAATGCGCCGAAGAACGCGCGCCGGCCGAACACCATCACGTTCCAGCCAGGCTCGAGCGGCGCGCCGGGGCAACGCGCGAAGCCGCCGAAGTCGATGAGCCCGGTGTAGCGCGGCTCGGGCGCGCCGGGCAGCGCCCGCGCCCGCGTGCGCGAGCGGAACCCGTCGCACCCGAGGAGGACGTCGCCGCGCGCCTCGCCGCCGCCGCTGAAGCGCGCGACGACCTCGCGCGGATCCGAGGCGTCCACGTCCTCGAGCCGCGCGCCGTACCGGATCGCGACGCCGCGCCGGGCCGCCTCCTCCGCGAGCGCGGCGTGCAGCGCCCCGCGGCGGATCATGACGAGCCCCGCGCCGAAGCGGCGCGGCGCCTCCCGTTGATCGATCACCCCGACGCGCCGGCCGCGCGCGTTCTCGAACCGGAGGCCCGCGCACGGCGCGCCGAGCGCCTCCACCGCGCCCGCGATGCCGAGCTCCGAGAGCACGTTCATCCCGTTCGGCGCGATGCCCAGGAACGCGCCCTCCTGCTCCGCAGGCGCCTCGCGCGCCTCGAAGATCGTCACCTCCACGCCGATGCGCCGCAGGAACATCCCGAGCACCGGGCCCGCGATGCCTCCGCCGATCACGATCGCCCGCCGCACGCCTCGCTTCGTCATCTCACCACCTCCACCCTGTCCGCCGGTCGAGCCACGCAAGCTCGATGTCCGATGTCCGGGCCAGCATGCGTGTGACAGGCATTCATTGCCAGTGATGGTTCGTGATGCTAATCGTCACGGATCGTGAACTTACCGGCGCTCGATCTCAACCTCCTGCTGGTGCTCCACGCGGTGCTCGAGGAGCGGAGCGCGGCGCGCGCGGCGCGGCGGCTCCACGTCACGCCGTCGGCCGTGAGCAACTCGCTCGCGCGGCTGCGCGCGCAGCTCGGCGACCCGCTCGTCGTCCGGAGCGGGCGCGGCCTGGTCGCGACGCCCCGCGCGCAGCGGATGATTCCGCGGCTCCGGGCGGCGTTCGGCGAGCTCTCCGGCGCGATCGAGGGCGACCGCGCGTTCGACCCGAAGACGACCTCGCGCGCGTTCGCGATCGCCTGCTCCGACCTCGATCAGATATGCAGCCTGCCGGCCATCGCGCGGGCCTTCGCGGCGGAGATGCCGCGCGCGGTCCTCCGCGTCGCGAGCGTCGACCACCTCGAGGCGGCCGGGGGGCTCGCCGGCGGCGAGATCGACGCGGCGATCGCGCCTGCTCACCCGCTGCCGCCCGGCCACCACGCCGCGGACCTCTACGAGCAGGACAGCGTCTTCGTGGTCCGCCGCGGCCACCCGTGCGCCCGCGGCCCGATGACGCGCGAGGTGTTCAATGCGATGCGCCACATCGACATCCACGTCGCGCTCGGGCGGGGCGGCATCGGCAACCGGGCCGCCCGCGAGCAGCTCGCGGCGCACGGGCTGCGCCGCGAGATCGCCATGACGGTCCCGAGCTTCTCCGCCGCCGCGGTCGCGGCCGCGAATACCGATCTCATCGCCGGCATGCCTCGCCGCCTGGCCGAGGCGCTCGCCCGCCTCGCCCCGCTCGCGATCATCGAGCCGCCGATGCCGGGGTTCTCTTCGAGGATCCAGCTCGTCTGGCACGAGAGGACCCACGAGGACGAAGGCGCGCGCTGCTTCCGCGAGATCGTCATCTCCGCCTTGGGTGAGCCCACGCCCCCGCGCGCGCACCCGCGCCCCCGGGCGGGGCGCTCGCAGGAGGGGGCAGCCTCCCGCGCCCGGCGCGAGCAGAAAGGTGGGAAGACGGGGAGGCGGGTCAATCCCTCTTCCTGACTTCCCACCTTCTGTGATCCGTTCGATGAACGGCAGGCTGCCTGGGGGCCGGGCCGCTCGTCGGAGCGCAGACACCGACGTCGAGCGCCACCGTAGGCCCCTGTGAGCGCAAGTCCGCAGCTGGCGCTCTGCGGGAGGCGCGCTGTCCGGCATTTCCTGAATCCCAACTTCGCGGTACGCTCCGGGCATGCCCCGGTCCCTGGCCCCAGCGCGTCGCCCGAGAGGAGCACCGACGCATCTGGGACACAGAGGCGGCACGGAGGTGCTCGATCGTGTTCCAGCCATCCTCGTTCGATCCCCAGCCCGATTCCCAGAGAAGAGACGGCGCGCGCGCCGCGGCCGCGCTCGCTGACCGACCCGCAGACTCCCGCCCAGCCTCCTCGCGCCGCGCCGGGCGGCTGCGAGGCCGCCTCGTCGGCGGGCGTTACCGGCTCGAGCACCCGCTCGGGCGCGGCGCCATGGGCGAGGTCTGGCGCGCGCACGACTGCGTCCGGCGCGCCGATGTCGCGCTGAAGTTCCTCGTGGTCGCGCGGAGCGGCCGGAACCTCGACGCGATCGAGCGGTTCCGCCTGGAGGCGCGGGTCGCGGCGCGGCTCGGGCAGAGGACCGGCGGCGTCGTCGCCGTCCACGACGCCGGGGAAGACCCGGCGGCAGGGCCGTACCTCGTCATGGAGTACGTGCGCGGCAGGTCGCTGCGGCAGCTGCTGGACGAGCGGGGAAAGATGCCGGCCGTCGAGCTCACGGCGCTGCTGCGGCAGCTCGGAGAGGCGCTGTCGGTGGCGCACGGGCTCGGCATCGTGCACCGGGACATCAAGCCGTCGAACATCCTGCTCGTCGACGGGAGCGACGGGCACCTACGCACCAAGATCACCGATTTCGGGATCGCCAAATGGGTCGGCCAGGATCGGCCGACCGACTTCCGCCGCCGGACCGCGGACGGGGTGGTGCTCGGGACGCCCGCGTACCTGAGCCCGGAGCACACGTGCGACGGGCTGGCGGGCCCGCAGCTCGACCTGTGGTCGCTCGCGGTCGTCGCGCACGAGGCGCTGACCGGGCAGCAGCCGTTCCCGGGCCGCAACCTGGCCGCCGTGCTCGCCTCCATCCTGGTCGGCGCGCGGCCCCCGGTGACCACGCTGTGCCCGGAGGCGCCGCCCGCCCTGGAGGCGTGGTTCGCGCGCGCGTTCGCGATCAGCCCGTCGGAGCGGTTCCCGAGCGTCGAGGCGATGATCGGCGCCTTCGCGGCCGCGGCCGGTGCGCCTGCGGCGTCGACCGCTGCGTCGCGGGCGCGGCCAAGGCGCCTGCGACTCGCGGCGGCCGGCGCCGCAGCGGCGCTCGGGGCGGCGCTCGCCGCGGGCCTCCTGTGGGAAGGGACTGGGGCCGCCGGCGCGCGCGGCAGCGTGGAGGAGGCCCTCCGCGCCGCCGGGCGGGCGGTCCACGCGGCGCAGGCCGCGACGGCGCGCCTCCTGGAACGGCGGGGCGCAGATCCCTGATCGCGCGCCGCAGTGACGGGGCACCGCCCTTACGGTGCGCCGCCTCCCCGGCCGGTCGCCGGGGCCTCCCCGGCCGGTCGCCGGCTCAGCCGAGGAGCGGCCGGAACTCGTCGGGGAGGACGCGCCGCGCGGCGGCGCTCCGGAGCGCGTCGCGGCATGCGTCGCACGCCGGGGCGTGCTCGCGGAAGCTGTCCGTGAGGCCGTCCACGCGGAAGATGCCGGCGGCCGCAGCCTCGGTGTCCGGATGAACATGGAACTCCACCGGCACGCCGAGCGCATAGAGCGGCGCGCCGTCCCGCCGCAGCGCATAGAGCGTGAAGGGCGTGTCGTCGCGCGACCGCCACCCGTCGATGGAGTAGAGACAGGGCGCCTCCCCCGCGGCGCCCGCGTGCCGGCGGAGAAAGCACAGGTCGCCCGCGTACGAGACGAGCTCGTCGAGGTCGGTCGCCACCGAGACGGGGATCGCGCGCTCGAGCCACCGCTCGAGGGCGAGCCACACGGCCGCGAGGACCTTCGGGTCGGAAGCGGCGTGCTCGTCCACCACGAACGCGACGTCGGGGTCGCTCGCCTCCGAGGGGCCGCGCACGCCGTAGAGCGACGCGAGGGCCGAGAGCGCGACCTCGGCGTCGAGCGGCGCGCCGGCGCGCTCCGCGTCGCACGCGGCCGCGAACGCCGCGGCGTCGATCTGGGTCGCGAGCCCGGCGCGGCGCAGGCGCTCGAGCGCGTCCTCGGGGCGCAGGAGGGTCGTCATGGGGTCAGCTCGTCCATCGATGTCATCCGGCCGATGCCGCCGCGGGTCCTCGACTCACCCCGGGGCGGCCTCGCTTGATGATGCCTTATCCGGCCGCGAAAAGAGAACCCCCGCTCGGAGCCGGCGCCGCCGGGCCCCGAGGCCCCGGCGGACGCGCCGGCAGCCGGCCCGCTCAGGGCTGCAGATCTCTGCAGTGGATCTTCAGCGTCCGGATCTTCCCCTCGACCTCGTCGAACCGCAGCGCCAGCCCCGTCATGACACTCTGGGCCGGGCAGCTCAGGCTCACCTTGCTCCCGGCGTACCCGAACGCCCAGCTCGTGACGGAATACGAGCCGAGGGCGAGGGCTGTAGCATTCCAGTTCAGCGGAGCGTACACGATGCGCACGTCCTTCACGTAGTCGTTGTCACCGTCCACCTTGAGATCCAAGCCGATCGGATAGTTGTCGTTCACGACGTCGAGCTGGAACACCCCGGTGCGGAAGAGAGGGGCCTCGAAGATATTGCTCGTCGCGAACCCGCCCGTCCGCGGAAGCGCGGGATCCGTGAGGTCGAACTCCCGGCACTCGCCGGTCATCCTCGCGACGAACTCGTCAGGATCGGCGATGGCTTCCTGATGCACGTTGATGCCAGTCAACATATATCCATCACCATGATCTTCGTAACAGTGGATATGCTTCCAGGCCGAGAGGTTGGCGTTCAGGCCCGAGCTCCAGAGATCGATCGACGGGGTGGAGCTGACGATCCAGCTCTCCGCGAGGGGCGGGGCATCCACCGCGAGATCCGGGGCAGCCGCATCGACGGCGCAGCCGGCAGCGGACAGGGCGAAGAGCGCGAATGCAGAGCGAGCGATGGGCATGACGATGTCTCCTCAGCTATCGTGTTGTCGAGGCCGAGGCGCCCGGCCGCCCGGCGGGCCAGGATGGCCCGGTCGCGGCGGCGCCTCGCGGCGGGGCGCCATCGCAAGCGCCTTGCCAGCGCGCGGGGGACGCGACGCCGCGACATCCGCTGAAAGCCACGAGGCAGCCACCGCGAGCCTCTTTGACGTCTCCGGACGCCGAAAACCTGCGAGACGACGCGCGCACGAGGGCCGCGCGCCCCTCGCCGCGCTGCGACACGGCAGCGCCGCGCTGGCGTCCCTTCTGCCGCACGCGGGCTGTCCCCCTGTCACATCGCCGCTGTCACACCGTCCCCTGTCACACCCCTTGTGGCAGGGACGATGTGACAGCGGGCTCCCTCACCACCCGGCGGCGCTCAGGGCGACGCCGCGCTCGCGCGAAGCCGCGCGGGGCGGCCACCGCGCAGGCACCGCCCCAGACGACGCCGCTCAGGGCGAGACCCGGCGCAGCCCGCCGCCCGCGGCCGTAAAGGGCGGGCGCTCGCGCGCCTCGGCGAGCCCCCCGGCGAACGCGTCGGTCACGAACACGCCGGCCCCGGTCGGCCCCGGCGCCCAGCGGCGCAGCGCCTCGGGCGCGGCCGCGTGCAGCAAGAGGCGCGGGAGGACCTCGGCGCTCGCGCCGGCCCGCGCGCCGAGCTCCGCCCAGAGCTCGAGGACCCACCCGAGCGCCCGAGCCGGCGCGCGCTCGTACGACGCGGGCAGCGTCGCGAGCAGCGCGTCGGCGCTCTCGATCTCGAGCGTCGCCCCGATCCGGAAGAGCGCCGCGCGCGCCGCCTGGAGCAGGCGCTCCACGTCGGCGAGCGCGTCGTCGCCGGCGTCGTCCGGCGCGGCCAGCCGGGCCTCGACGAGCAGCGCGGTGCTCGGCCCGAGCGGCGCGCCGACGCCGCCGGGCGCCGCCGCGCCCCCGGTGGCCGGCGCGGCGACCGCCCCGCGCAAGGCCGCGAGCAGCTCGGGGACGCTCGCGTACCGGTCCGCCGGCTCCTTCGCGAGGCAGCGGCGCACCACGGCGTCGAACGCGGCCGACACCGGCGCGCGCTCGCTCGGGCGGGGCGGCGGCGCGCGCAGGTGCATCTCCTCGGTCTCGACCGCATCGGCGCCCTGGAACGGCAGCTCGGCCGTCACGAGCTGGTAGGCGAGCAGGCCGACGGCGTAGATGTCCGTGCGCGCGTCCACCGCGCCGCCGAGGATCTGCTCCGGCGCCATCGTGAGCGGCGTGCCGAGGATCACGCTGCTGCTCCGCTCGCCCCGCGCGCCGGGCGCAGGGTGGAGGAGCTTGGCGATGCCGAAATCGACGAGCTTGACGCCGCGCGCGCCGCCCCCGCCGGCGGCAGGGCGGATCATGACGTTCTGGGCCTTCACGTCGCGGTGCACGACGCCGATCGCGTGCGCGGCCGCGAGCGCGCCGCAGACCTCCTCGAGCAGCGCGACCGCCTCGGCCGGGGAGAGGGCGCCCCGCGCGCGCAGCTCGTCCGCGAGGGTCCGGCCGTCGACCCACTCCATCGCGATGTACGGCCGGCCGTCGTCGAGCGCGCCGACGCCGCGGACCTCGACGATCGACGGGTGCCTGAGCCGCGCGAGCACCTCGGCCTCCTGCTGGAAGCGCCGGAGCATCGCCGGCAAGAGCGACAGCTCGCGGCGGAGCACCTTCAGCGCGACCGCCGCGCCGCCCCCGATCGGCCAGGCGCGGTGCACGACGCCGAAGCCGCCCGCGAGGCGCACCTCGTCGAGCAGGTAGCCCCCGACCACCGCGCCCGCGGGGAGCGCGCCGCCCGCGACGGTCGTCTGCAGCTCCTCCGGACGGCCGGAGATGACGGCGGTCGCTTCGGGTTCAAGGGCGAGCTCGGCAGGCGTCAGCACGGCAACCTACCCCAGTATACTCGCGCCCCATGCGCTGCCCCGAGTGCCATCGCCGCCTCGCCGCGCGGGCCGGCGCCGCGTGCCCGGGGCATCCGCTGGCGAGGCCGCCGGCGCGCGCCGCGGCCGAGGCGGTCGATCCGGAGCCGCCCCCGCGCGTGCCCGGGTTCCGCGTCGAACAGATGCTCGGGCAGGGCGGGTTCGCGCGCGTCTACGCGGCGACGCGCGAGGGCGACGGCCGCGCGGTGGCGCTCAAGGTGGCGCGGCGGCAGGACGACGGCCGGATCGCGCGCGAGGCCGCGGCGCTCGCCCGCCTCGCGCCCCCGGCGGCGCCCGCGCTGCTCGGCCGCGGCCGCGCCGCCGACCTGCGCCCGTTCCTCGCGCTGGAGCGGCTCGCGGGCAGCTCGCTCGCGTCGCGCCTCGCGGACCTGCCGGGCGCGGGCGCGACGCCGCCCGACGAGGCGGCCGGGCTCGCGCGCGCGATCGCGGCGGCCCTCGACGCGGTGCACGACGCGGGCCTCGTGCACCGCGATCTCAAGCCCGAGAACGTGTGGCTGCGGCCCGGGGGAGAGGTCGCGCTGATCGACTTCGGCCTCGCGGCGCCGGCGCGCGGCGCGGACGACGCCGATGGCGCGACGGGCGCGCTCGGCCCGGACCTGACGCGCACCGGCGCGATCCTCGGGACGGCGGCGTACATGGCGCCGGAGCAGTGCCTCGGCGCGGGCGGCGTGGGCCCGCGGGCGGACGTCTACGCGCTCGGCGCGGTGCTCTTCGAGCTGCTCACCGGCCGGCCGCCGTTCGTGGGCGAGGCGGCGGAGGTGCGGCAGGCCCACGTGGCGCGCCGGCCGGATCCGCCCTCGTCGTTCGCGCGGCTCCCGCCGGCCGTCGACGAGGTCGTCCTCCGCTGCCTGGCGAAAGACCCCGAGGCCCGTCCGGCCCGCGCGGGCGACGTGGCGCGCGCGCTCGCGGCGGCGCTGGAGGCGCGCGCGGCGCCGTGCGGCGGGCGCACGATCTTCTCGGGCGTGCACGCAACCGGCTCCGACGCGCGCGCAACCGGCTCCGACGCGCGCGCAACCGGCTCCGACGCGCGCGCCCCCTCGCCCGCCCAGCGCCGTCCCGTGGCGCTGGTCGCCCTGCGCACGCGCGAGCGCACAGGCGCGGTCGCCGCCGACGTCGCGCGCGCGGAAGGCGGCATCCTGGCGCGGTTCCGCGGGGAGCACACGGTGCTCGCCTTCCCCGCCGCCGCGGACCCCGGCGAGGGGGTGCGCGCGGCGGTGCGCGCGGCCCGGCGCCTCGTCGCCGCCGGCCTGGCGGAGCCATCCCTCGTGGTCCACCTGGCGCCGCTCCGGGTGCGCGAGGGCGCGCACGGCGTCACGCTCGCAGGCACCGCGCTGGAGACCGCGGAGGCGTGGGGGGCCGGCCCGGAGCACGCCGGCGCCACGCCGCCGGCGATCCTCACGCCCGAAGCGCAGCGCGCGCTCGCCGAAGGCCCGCACGGCGCGCACCCAGCCCCCCACGCCGCGCTCGCCGACCCGCGCGACGCGCTTCCCGGCGAGCCCGCCGAACCCCCCCTGCGCGGCCGCGACGCGGCCCTCGCCGCGGCCCTCGCCGCCGCGACCGAGGCGCTCGCCGGCGGCGGGCCAGCGCTCGTCACCGTGCTCGGCGCGGAGGGGCACGGCAAGACCCGCTTCCTCGGCGCGCTCGCGGCCGCGCTCCGCCAGGGCGGCGCGATCGTGCACGCCGCCGCCGCGCCCGGGCCGGAAGCGGCCGAGCGCGGCGCGACCCTCGTCGCGCTGCTCCGGGCGGCCCTCGGCCTCCCGGAGAGCGGCGCGCTCGACGCGACCGTCGGCGCGGCGCTCGCACGCCGCCTTGGCGCGCCGGAGGCCGCCCGCGCGTGGCCGGCCGTGGGGCTCGCCTTCGGGTGGCTCACCGGCCGGCATCCCGCGGCCGCGCCCCTGCTGGAGGCGGCGGGCGCGCGCCGCCACGCCGAGGCCCGGGCGCTCGCGGCCGCCCTCGCCGCCGCCGCGCCGCTCGCGCTGCTGCTCGACGACGCCGACCGCGCGGACGCGGCCGCGCTCGACGCGCTCGAGCTGGCCACCGCGGAGGGCAGCCCGGCGCGCCTCGCGATCGTGCTCGCGGCCCGGCCCTCGATCGCGTCGCTCCGCCCGGGGCTGGGCGAGCGCGCCGCCCGCCGCCTCGCGCTCGACCTCGGGCCCCTCGACGCCGACGCCGCGGGCGCGGTGCTCCAGGACCACCTGCGGCCGGTGGAGTTCGTCCCGCGCGCCGTGCTCGATCACCTGCGCGCGCTCTCGCGCGGCGTCCCGCGCGATCTCGTGGAGGTCGCCTGCGCCCTGCGCGTCGGCGGCGCGATCCGGCGCGCCCGGGGCGGCGAGGGCTGGACCCTCGCGCCGGACGAGCTGCTCTCGCTCTCCGCCGCGCCGCTCGGCGAGCGCCTCGCCGCGCGCGCGCTCGCGGCGCTGCCGCCGCCGCTCGTGGACCTGCTCGAGCGCGCGGCGGTCCTCGGCGACGACCTCTCCCCGGCCGAGCTCGAGGCCGCGCTCGACGCCCCGGGCGCGCCCCCGCCGGTCGGCGCGCTGGACCCCGGCGTCGGCCTCGCGCGCCTCGCCCGGGCCGGCGTGCTCGTCGCGCTGCCGGCGTCGCCGCCGCGGTATGCCTTCCGGCACCCGCTGCTGCGCGAGGCCGTCGAGGCGCGCATCCCGCCCGCCCGCCGCCGCGCGCTGCACGCCGCCGTCCTCCGGCGCCTCGCCGGCGCGCCGCTCGCCGCGGGGTCGCGCGCCCGGATCGCTCGCCACGCCGCGGCGGCGGGCGAGGCGGCCGCCGCGGCGGCGGCGCACGCCGAGCTCGCGGAGGAGGCGCTCGCCCGGCACGACGTCGTCGAGGCCGAGCAGCGCTTCACCGCGGCCCTGCGCCTCTTCGACGGCGGCGACGCCGCGGCCCGCGGCCGGGCGCTCGCGGGCCGCGGCCGGGCGCGCTACCGCCTGCAGCGCTTCGGCGAGTCGCTCGCCGATCTGCGCGCCGCCCGGGCGCTCGCCGAGGCCGCGGGCGACCGCGGCCGCGCGGCCGAGCTCCTGCTCGAGGAGGCGACCGCGCTCGACTGGCTCGAGGACTTCCCCGCCTCGGCGGCGGCCGCGGCGCGCGCGGCGGAGCTCTGCGCGGGCCTCGGGGACGCGCGCCTCGACGCGCGCTGCCTGCTCGCGAGCGGCCGCTCGGACTGCCGCGGCCAGCGCGTCGACGACGGGATCCCCAAGCTGGAGCGGGCCGCCCGCGGCGCGCTCGCCCTCGGCGACCACGAGGCGCACGTCATCGCGCGGCTGTTGCTCGTCGGCGCGCTCTCGGTGGCCGGCCGCCTCGACGAGGCCGAGCGCCACGGCGAGACCGTCACCCGGGCCTGCCTGCGCGCCGGCGACGTCTTCCACCTCTGCACCGCGTACATCAACCGGCTCTTCATGTGGGTGAAGCGGCGCGACGAAGGCCGCGCGCTCGAGGACCAGCGGGAGGCGGTCCGCCTCGCGCGCGAGCTCGGCCACGCCCAGCTCGAGCGCATGGCCACGCTGAACCTGTCCGAGCTGCGCTACTGGATGGGCGCGCTGGACGAGGCCCTCCCCCTCGCGCGCCGGTGCCTCGACCTCCAGCGGCGCTACGTCAACCAGCGCCCTTCGCCGGACGACGCCCTGCTCCTCGCCCGCATCCAGCTCGCCCGCGGCGAGCACGAGGAGGCGGCCCGGCACCTGGCCGAGGCCCGCGCGAGCCTCCCCGAATCCGAGCTGACCCCCTGTGCCCGGACGCTGGCATGCCTGGTGCAACAGACCCTGGACGACCGGGCAGCCGGTCGGTTCGACGCAGCGGGGTGGCGCGCGCTCGTGGAGGAGGCGCGGCGCACCGCGATCCTTCATGAGCACGCGGAGGCGTTGCACGGCGCGGTCCTCTCGGCCCTCCGGGCGGGCGCCGCCGGCGATGCGCTCGTGTTCCTGGAGGAGGCGAGGTCGATCTCGGCGGGGTTCTGGGAGCGGCGCTTCGACGAGCTCGAGCGCGCGCTCCTCGCGCTGAGGGCGAACGTCGGCGCGTGAACCGGTCAGCCGGCTTGCCCGAGCGCAGAAAGGAACCTGACCGCGTGAAGATCTACCGGACTCCTGGGTTGTTCGTGTTCTGTCTCGGGCTCTCGATCGCCGGCGCCGGCGCGGGCTGCGTCGTCGGCGAAGGCGCAGCCTCCTTCGACGCGCCGCCGGTCTCGGTGCGGGCGGCCGGCACCGGGTCGTCCACCACCGGGCCGGCCACCACCGGGCCGGCCACCACCGGGCCGGCCGGCGACCTGGTGGGGACGTGGATCGACGCGGTGCAGGGCGTGTACGGCAACGGCCTCTCCGCCGCGGCGCTCACCCGCAACGCGCTGATCACGAACGTCCGGGCCAACCCCGTCATGGTGACCGTCCCGCTCGCGACCGAGAGCTACGCCGACGAGGGCGGCGAGCCCGAGCTCCGCTTCCAGCTCCGCCACGAGCCCACGCGCGAGGTGATGCGCTATCTCGTCTCCTGCGCCCTGGACGAGGGACAGAGCGTCTCGTACACCGACACGTCGACCGGCGAGGAATACACGTTTCCCGGCGAGATCGGGATATGCCCCCAGTGGGCCGAGGGCGGGATCGGGCCGAAGTGCCGGCAGCTCCTCACGGCGTGCATGCTGTCGCGGGTGAACGCCCTGGGCCGCCATGTCACCCTCTCGATGCGAGGCCAGGCGTTCCAGGAGGATCGGCCGGAGCTCCTCACGCCGGCATCGTCCGTGCGCGTGGTGACCGTCACCGAGGACGGCGAGCCCATCCCGAGCTTCGCGCGGTGCACGACCGAGACCTCGGGCGCATCACGCGACTGCGGCTGGACGGCCGGGCACATCGGGACCTGCACCCCGGGCTCGTACGTGTACATCGGCGTCGGCGGCGAGCCGCTGGGCGACTGCGAGGCCGACCCGTCGAGCGCCGCGGGGCTGCCAGAAGGCGACACGGTGGTCCGCGTCTGCAGCGGCATCCGCGGCTGCGACAGCGGCTCACCCGACCACCTCGAGCCGAGCGAGGTGCGCTGCAGCGGCCGCAGCGAGCCGGCGCTCCACTT
The DNA here is from genome assembly GCF_051474135.1 of Sorangium sp. So ce385. NCBI lineage: Bacteria > Pseudomonadati > Myxococcota > Polyangiales > Polyangiaceae > Sorangium > Sorangium sp. So ce385. The sequence goes on from NZ_CP150337.1 coordinate 7,654,541, forward strand.
CAGATGCCCTGTCAGCGGCCATTTCAGCGTCATGAACGCCCCGCGGACGAGCGGGGGCGGCGGCGCCCCGGGGCTGGGGAAGGTCCTGGGCCCGGCGCTCCAGAAGCACAAGCGTTTCAGCGTCACGAGCCACGTGCAGCCGGTCCCACCGCCGCCGCCCGGCGCCATCTCCATCATCGAGGCGTCGTTCAAGCCCGCGGAGTACCCCGCGCCGGAGGCGCGCGTCTTCCGCTGGCGCGAGGGCGCGTTCTACGGGAGCTTCTGGGGGAACAAACCGCTCCATCACCGGCTCGAGGAGGGGATGAACGAGGTGACGGAAGACGGCGAGTTCCATGGCGCTCCTGGCTCCGGGGAGTCCATCTTTCGACACGCCTTCGCCTGCACGGGCGAATACTGGACCGAGCAAGCTGCCTACGTGGAGGCCCGCCTCTGCGCCGGCGCCGGGGAGGACAAGGACTGCGTCGCGACCTCGGTCGGCGCCTGCGGCGATGCGCATTCCTTCACGGACTGTCCGCCGCTCGACCAATGCTCCGTCGCCGACGGGGGGCGCGTGGAGGGGGACGGCGATTTCCAGCAGTGCAAGGGTATCGCCGGTGGCATATGGCGCCATCCGATCACGGTCTATCTCAACCACCCGTCGGACGTCATCCGGGAATCGCCGATTGCGCGGATGGTCGCCGGCGCGCCGTACGTCAACGCGCCGCTCTGCCCTGGCACGGAGGACGCGCCGTAAAGCGCTCAGCCGTCCCGGTAGTCCGCGGGCTCGATGCCGTAGCGCGCGATCCAGCGGTGGATCTGCGTCCGCCCCTTGCCCATCGCCCTCGCCACCGCGCTGATGTTGCCCCGGTGCTCGCGGAGGAGGCGGATCAGCGCCTCGCGCCGCGCCCCGTCCTCCGCGGCGGGCCGCGGCCGCTCGCTCGGCGGGGCCTCGGGCCTCGAGGCCTCGGGCGGGAGGCTGCCGCGCGAGACGACGACGGGCGGCGGCAGGTGATCGAGCTCCACCCTGCCGCTGCCCGCGAGCACGATCGCGGTCGCCAGGCACTTCTCCAGCTCCCGGACGTTGAGCCGCCACTCGCGCAGGAGGAGCACGCGCGCCGCCTCGCAGCTCAGCGAGATCTCCCCCGCCCGGTCCGGGGCGGCGCGGCGGAGCAGGGCGGCGATCAGCAGGCCGAGGTCCTCCCGGCGCTTTCGCAGGGGCGGCAGCTCGAGCACGAAGCCCGACAGGCGCGCGAAGAGATCGCCGCGGAAGTCGCCGCGCTCCACCATCGCCGGGAGGTCGCGGTGCGTGGCCACGACCACGCGCAGGTCGACCTTCACCGGGCGCGTCGCGCCGACGGCGACGACCTCCGACTCCTGGAGCACGCGCAGGAACGCGGTCTGCGACGCCGCGGGCAGGTCGCCGATCTCGTCGAGGAAGAGCGTGCCCCGATCGGCGGCGCGGATGAGGCCCGGCCGGTCCTCGGCGGCGCCCGAGAAGGCGCCCTTCTTGTGGCCGAACAGCTCGGACTCGATGAGGCTCGCGGGCAGCGCGCCGCAGTTGATGGCGACGAACGGGCCGGGCCGGCCCGAGAGCGCGTGGATGGCGCGCGAGACGACCTCCTTGCCGGTGCCGCTCTCGCCCTGCAGCACGACCGGGATGTTCGCCGGCGCGACGGCCCGGAGCGCGGCGAAGCGCTCGACCAGCGCCGGCGCGAAGGTGGCGAGCCCGAACGGCTGATCCGGCGCCGACGCCGCCTCGCAGAGCGCCTCGCCGGGCGCGGCGACCTCGCGGAACAGAAAGAACGTATGCCCGAGCTCGATCAGGTCCCCCTCGGAGAGGAGCGCGCTCCGCTGCGGCGCGCCGTTCACGAACGTGCCGTTCGTCGAGCCGAGATCCTCCAGGCGCAGCCGGCCGCCCTCGCGTGTGATCCGCGCGTGCCGCGACGACACCCAGCCGTCCTCGAGGCGCACGTCGAGCAGCGCCCGCTCCCCCTCGGTCCGCCGGTCGATCGAGCGCACCGGGCCCCGCCCGAACCGCACCTCGTCGACCCCGTCGAGCGGGAGCCGCGCGGGCGCATCCAGCGGCCGCTGGCACTGCAGGACGAGGAACAGGAACGGCCGCGGCTCGGCGCCCGAGCCGGCGCGCCGCTGGGTGCGGACCAGCGTGGTCGGCTCGTCGCGCGCCGCGCTCACGCGGCCCGCCCCGGGGAGGGCGCGGCCGGAGGAGGCGCCGGGAGTTCGACGTGAGCCTGCATGCTGCAGGCCCACGATCTACCACGCCCCGGCCGGCGGCGGCCGACGACGTGACCGCCGCCGCGCGCCGTCACGCCGGGCTCACGGCGACACGGCGGCTCGGCGCGATCAGCGGTAGGGCCCGTGCGGGCCGGGCGCCGCGAGCGCGGCGACGAGGGCGATGGCGCGCTCGATCCGGTCGCGCCCCGTCTCGAGCGCGCCGAACACCAGCGTGACGGCGGCCTCGTCGCCCAGGATCGCCGCCGGGCGGAGCGCGACGATCTCGCGCTGGAGCTCGTCGCCGAGGCGCCGCGCCAGCCGGTCCGGCGCCTCGGCCTGCACCTCGTAAGCGACGGAGAGGGGCTCGTCGCCGCGCGGGCGGGGCGCCCCCTTCGCCGCGGCGCGCCTGGCCCGGCGCCTCGCGGCGAACCGCTCCGAGGGGGACGCGGCGCGGGCGGCGCGCACCTGGGTGCCGAACGGTCCCTTCTTCCCATCCCGCCCGAACTCGACGGTCACGCGCCGGCCGCGGTGCTCGAGCTCGATGGTCACCTCGCCCTCGGACGAGATGGTGCCGGCGCCGGGCGAGAGGCGCCCGCCGAGCTCGTGCGCCAGCGCCCGCAGCTCCTTCGTGAGCGCCCGCCCGCGGCCGGCGAGGAGCGCGGCGGCGCGGATGGCGCTCGCGAGCCTCTCGGCGTCGTCCTCCAGCCCGGCGCGGACCGCGGTGAGCCGGTGCGACTCGAGCGTGACCTGGTAGTCCGTGGCCGCGCGGAGCGCCGCGCGCAGCTCCGGGGTGAGCCACCAGCGCGCGAGCGTCGCGCTGCTCGCCTTCACGACGAAGGCGCCGTCCTCTGCCCGATCGCCGACGTCCACCCGCCTCGCCCGGAAGGGCCCGCCGCTCGCGCCGCCGAGCCGCTGCTCGTTGACCCGGAGCCTGAGGCCCGACGGGTTCCGCGCGGTGCTCGTGATCCGCGTGCGGTAGCGCACGGCGAGCACGTCGCCGTGATCGATGTCGTGGTCGACGAGCAGCGCGACGTTCTCGAGCACGACGGAGATCTGCATCCGCGGGTCGCCCGACGGGCTCGGGCCCGACCTGAACTGCCCCCCGACGAGGGCCGCGGCGCGCTGCCAGACGGGCCGGGCGAGCCGCCATCGAACCTCGGCTGCCCGCCTCGCCTCCCCTCGCGCCCCCGCGAAGCACCTCGCGAGCCCCGCGATTCCCGAGAGGATCATCAGGAAGAAGACGGGCTCCATCCCCGGACATCCTATCCTCCCGGACGGGCGCGCGCCCCTGCGTGCGCGCCGCTCAGCCGCGCGAGCGTCCCCGCGGCATCAGGAAGCCGCTCGGGTCCCCCTCGCCGACCACCCCCGCCGCGTGCATCGAGCGCAGCGTTGCGATGATCTCCGGCGTGACGACCGGCCCGCCCGGCGCGTAGTACGGCGGCAGCGGCCGCAGCGGCTCCGGGAGGATCTCGGCGACCCGCGCGCCGATGGCCGCGCCCGACGCCGCGTGCCCCTCGCGCTCGGCCGCGTCGCGCAGCGCCCGCGCGAATTCCGCCGCCGTCGGCCAGCGCGCGTCGCGGTCGCGCTCGACCGCCCGCGCCACGGCGGCCGTGACCGCCGGCCCCACGCCCTCGCGCTCGCTCGAGAGCGGCGGCACCTCGCGCTCCAGCACGGCGTGCAGGATCGACAGCATGCTGCTGCCGATGAACAGCCGCCTGCCCGCCAGCACCTCCCACGCCACGACCCCGAGGGAGAACACGTCCGAGCGCCGATCCAGCGGCCGCGCGTGCGCCTGCTCGGGCGAGAGGTAGCTCAGCTTCCCCTTCACGGTCCCGGTCTTCGTCCGCGTCGTGCGGCGCAGGGCGTACGCGAGCCCGAGATCGCAGATGGACGCCCGCCCGTCCACGCCGACGAGGACGTTCGACGGCGAGATGTCCCGGTGGATCACCTGGAGCAGCTCCCCCGAGCTGTCGCGCGCCTCGTGCGCCGCGTGCAGCCCGTCGGCCGCCTGCGCGATGAGCTCGAGCGCGTCGCCGATCTCGATCATCTCCGGCGGCCGCGTGAGGTGCTTCAGGGTCACCCCCACCACGAGCTCCATCACGAGGTAGGGCGCGCCCCCGTCGTCGAGACCGCAATCGAGGATCGGCACGAAATTCGGGCTCGCGATGCGCGACGCGATGCCCGCCTCGTCGAAGAGCATCGCCGCATACCCCGATTCGGACCGCAGATCGGCGCGGATCCGCTTCACCGCGACGAGCGGCTCGCGCGGGGCAGCCGCGCCGCCCGCGCCCCCGTCGCCCAAGCCCGCCGCGCGGGCGCGACGGGCGATGAAGACCTCGGCCATGCCGCCCACGGCCAGCTGCAGCAGCAGCTCGTAGGGACCGACAGTGCCCAGACCAGACGACTCCATGCTCGATACTCTGGACGGCCAGGTATCACGTCAATGGAAATCCATCAACCCGGCCATTTTACGTTACGCGCCGCCGTCGCGTGACGCTTTGTCGCGCGTTGCGCGCTATTCCCCAGCTTCCCAGCTTCCCAGCTTCCCAGCTTCCCTGCCTCCCCCTGCTTCCCTGCCGCCCTCACGCCGGGCCGCGGGCGAGCGCCTCGCCGGCTTCGCGCTCGGGCTCGCCGCCCCGCTCGACGTGCTCGGCCAGGACCCGCTCGTCGGTCTCGCCCACCGAGCGCAGCCAGCGCGCGGCGGCGCGGTGGCCGGCGGCGCGATCGCCGTCGGTGAGCATCCCGTAGGCGGCGTCGCGCACGAGGCCGTGGCGGAACGTGAGCTCCTCGTGCCCCGGGTAGCGCGACACGCCCCGCCGGGCGACGAGCTCTTCCGAGAGCAGGCCCTTCAGCCAGCGATCGAGCGCCTCGGCCGACGTGCCGGCGCCGAGCAGCTGCCGCACCCCGTCGGGCCAGAAGCTGCCGCCGAACAGGCTCGCCGCGCGCAGCGTGCGCCTCGCCTCGGCCGGCAGCGCCTCGATCCGCGTGTGCATCAGCGCCACCACCGTGGGCGGCAGGTCGCTCCGGCCCTCGGCCCGCGCGCGCATCAGCTCCTCGAGGAAGAACGGGTGGCCGTCCGCGTGCTCGACGAGCCGCGCCACCTCGGACGGCGCGAGCTCGTCGCCGAACACGCTGCGGACGAGCCGCTCGGCCGCCCGCGGGCTCAGCGCGCCGAGCTTGATGTGCTGCACGCCGCGCGCCGCCCACAGCCCGGGGAACGTCTCCATCACGCTGTGGCGCGCGAAGCCGAGCACGAGCAGCGGGCGATCCGCGAGCGAGAGGAGCGCCTCGTCCAGCACCGACACCGAGGCGTGATCGCTCCAGTGCATGTCCTCGAGCACCGCCACGACCGGCCCCTCGGCGCACCGCGCGGCGAGCCAGTCGAGCACGGCGCGGCGCGCCTGCTCGCCGAGGAAGACCGCGTCCCCCCGCGCGGCGTCGAGCTCGGGGTCCGGATCGTCGAACGGCGTGCCCGCGATCTCGCCGAGGAAGAACGCGATGCGCCGCGCCTCCGCGGCCGGCACGGCGCGCGCCACGTGCTCGCGGATCTTGCCGCGCCGCGCCTCGATCGCCTCGCCGGGCAGGCATCCCGCGGCCGCGAGGACGATCTCGCCCAGCATGCCGAACGGCGCCCCCGCGCCGATCGGGTCGCCGCGCGCCACGTAGACCGACGCGCGCGCGTCGGCCTCGCGCACCGCGCGGACGAGCTCGCAGCGCAGGCGCGTCTTGCCGATGCCCGCCTCGCCGAGCACCAGCGCGGCGCGCGCCACGGGCTCGTCGGCGCTCTGCTCGTAGAGGCCGCGCAGCATCGCGAGCTCGCGGTCGCGCCCGACGAACGCGGTAACGCGGCCGAGGAGCGTGCGCTCCGGCTCCGTGCCGTCGCGCTCGCCCGTCAGCAGGAACGAGGGGCCGTCGCCGATCACCTCGAAGCGCGGGGCCGCGAGCCCCGCCGTGACCTCGTCGATGCGCACGTCGGCCCCGGCCTCGCGCAGGCAGGCGACCGCGCGGTCGATCACGTCGCCCGCGGGCAGGCGCTCGCCCACCTGCGCCCGGCCGGTGGCGAGCGCGACCGGGCGCCCGGGCAGGCGCGCCTTCATCGCGAGGGCGCACTGCGCGGCGCGCGCCGCGAGGTCGAAGGCGACCATCGTGCCCGAGCCGCCGCGGCCGGTGAACGCCTCGTCGGTCTGCGAGGACAGGAGCACCATCCGCGTGCCGCCCGCGAGCCGCACCCGATCGCCGCCGAACGCCTCGGCGACGTCCGCGACGACGCGCTCGACGCCTCGATCGCTCGCCGGCTCGGGGTCCGCGGCGCCCAGGTCGACGAGGACGACGCTGATGAGCCGCCGCTCGTCGCCCGTGACCGACGCCGGCGCGCCGTCCCCGCCCTCGCCGGGCGCGTGCGCGAGCTGGGCGCGCGTCTCCGCGAGCGCGGCCGCGGCCGCGCGGCCGTCCGCGGGGCGGGCGGACGGGTCCTTCGCCAGGAGGCGCGCGACGAGCTCGTCGATGGCGGGCGGCACGTCGGGGCGCCGATCGGCGAGGCGCGGCGCCTCCTCGAGGAGGATGCGGCACATCTCGGCGAGCGGGTCGTCGGCCGCGAAGGGGCGCTGCCCGGCGAGGCTCTCGAAGAGCAGCACCCCGAGCGCGAAGACGTCGGCGCGCGCGTCGACCTCGGCGTCGCCGCGCGCCTGCTCGGGCGCGACGTAGCCGAGCGAGCCGACGAGCGAGCTGGCCTCCGTGACGAGGGTGGTCGACGCCGCCGCCCGCGCGACGCCGAAGTCGAGCAGGACGACGCCGTCGACCCTGCCGTCGCGGAGGAGCACGTTGCTCGGCTTGAGGTCGCGGTGGGTGATCCCGAGCGCGTGCACGGCGGCGAGCGCGTCGGCGATCTGGTGGGCGACGAGCAGCGCGTCGGCGACGGGGAGCGGCCCCTCGCCGAGGCGCGCGTCGAGCGTGACGCCGTCGAGCCACTCCATCGCGAGCCACAGGGCGCCGTCGTCGCTCGTGCCGTGGGCGATGTGCTGGACGATGAGCGGGTGCTGCACGGCCTCGAGCAGGCGCGCCTCGCGCCGGAAGCGGGCCGCGAGCTCCGGGGGCGCGACCTTGAGCGCCACGGGCCGGCCGGTGAGCTGGTCGGTCGCCCGGTAGACCGTGCCCATCCCGCCGGCGCCGGCAAGGCGGTGCACCTCGAACCGGCCTGCGACCAGCGTGCCCTCGCGCATATGGCGAGAGCTTATCCGAGAGCCCCTGCCACGTCCGCGGCCTACGCGCTCGGTGGTGACGGTTCGGGGTGTTTGTTGTACGCTGTGCGCGTAGACGCCCGGAGGACCGCGCTTCGCGCACAGGACGCCTTCTCGGGTCGGCGGCTCGGCTGAGTGGAGAGGCACCCCCGATGAACCCCGGACAGCAGGTGACGAGCACGCTCAGGCTGGCGCGGGAGCTCGGCAAGGGGGCGATGGGGAGCGTGTGGGTGGCCGATCACCTCGCGCTCGGGACGCAGGTGGCGGTGAAGTTCATGTCGCCGGCCTACGCGGACCAGAGCGGCTTCGTCGAGCGCTTCCGGCGGGAGGCGATGGCGGCCGCGCAGATCAAGAGCCCGCACGTCGCGCAGGTCTTCGATCACGGGGTCACGCCGGACGGCGTGCCGTACATCGTGATGGAGCTGCTCGAGGGGGAGGACCTGAAGAGCCGCATGCAGCGGCTGGGCGCGCTGCCGCCGGTCGAGGTCGCGGCGATCGTGGCGCAGACGGCGAAGGCGCTCGGGCGGGCGCACCAGCTCGGGATCGTCCACCGCGACGTCAAGCCGGACAACATCTTCCTGCTCGACGTCGAGGGCGAGCTGTTCGTGAAGGTGGTCGATTTCGGGGTGGCGAAGCGGGTGCAGGGCGCGCCGCAGGGCGATCTCGGCATGACGTCGACCGGGAGCATGCTCGGCACGCCGCTCTACATGAGCCCCGAGCAGCTGCTCAGCGCGAAGCACGTCGATTTCCGCGCGGATCTCTGGGGTCTCGCGGTGGTCGCCTACCACGCGCTCACCGGGCAGGTGCCGTTCCGGGGCGAGACGCTGGGCGCGCTGTCGGTCGTGCTCCACACCGGGATCTTCACGCCGCCGAGCGCGATCCGGCCGGAGCTCACCCCGGCGATCGACGCCTGGATGAAGCGGGCGCTGGCGCTCGATCCGGCGGCGCGCTTCGCGTCGGCGCGGCAGATGGCCGAGGCGCTGGAGCACGCGGTCCTCGGCCTCGCGCGCACGCCGTTCACGAGCGAGCCGTCGTCCGGCGGGGACCGGGCGAGCCACGGGGGCGCGCCCGGGAGCGGGTCGCAGCCAGTGCTGTTCGGGCCGCCGGTGCCGCCTTCGCCGGGCGCGCGGCTCTCGACCACCGGCACGCCGTCGTCGGCGCCGGGCGCGCGGCTGTCGAGCACGGGCACGCCGGGGCGGACGCTCGCCGGCATGGCGACCTCGGGGACGGACGGGCCCCGCAAGTGGGCGCCGGCCATCCTGGCGGGGGCGCTCGCCGCAGGGGCGGCCCTGTCGGTGGTCGTGTTCCTGGTGGCGAGGCCGCCGTCCAGCGTGGAGGAGCCTTCGCCCTCGGCCGACCCGGCGCCCCAGCAGGCGGCGTCGGGCGCGGCGCAGCCGGCTGGGCCCGCTGCGCAGGGCGGCGCTGTGGCGCCGGGGCAGATCGCGCCGGCGGAGCCCGCGGCGGAAGCCACGGTCGAGCCCGCGAAGGCGGACACGGCCGCGGCCGGCGCCCAGGCGGCCCAGCCGGCCGCGGCCGGCGCCCAGGCGGCCCAGCCGGCCGCGGCAGGACTCCGGACGGGCGCGACCGCGGCCGGGAAGCCCGGCGCAACGGCAGCGCCGCGCGGCGCCGCGGACGGCCGCGGCCGGCCCGCGACGACGGGCCGCCCGGCGGCGACGAAGCCGCCGCCGCTTGAGGACACGATCGGCTTCTGAGGCGACCTCGCGCTGCCGCGCCCCAGCCGGGAGTGCTCAAAATTGACCATGAAGGCGGGAAGAAAAGATCCCTGATCTTCCTGCCTTCTCGCCTTCATGGGAGCTCTCTCCGGGCACATGTGAGCACAACCCTCCAGCCGCCCCAGGCGTTCCGCGAACGCCGGCGCGCGCGGCCGGACCGGCCGGACGAGGCCTCTCGTAACGGCGTTCTTGCGCCGTTCGCTTTCAAAGCTGGAATATCGAGCAGCGCCGGCGAAAGTTGCCATCAGAAGGCGAGGCAGGGCGGGCGCAGTGCGACATCCCGCCTCGCTCGGCCGGCGTCCGGGGGCCGCAAATATCGAAGCAATCGCACGGCTGCGTGCCAATTCCGAATTGGCATGGTCCGTGCGGTATCCGCCGCGGGGGCCCGGAGCGGGGACGCGCTCACGCGAAGGAGGTCTCTCATGGCGAAGCTCGTAATTGGCCTGGTGCAGACGCGCGACGAGGCGGAAGCCGCGGCGGAACGCATCATCGACTGCGGCTACACGCGACAGGACGTCAGCCTGCTGATGACCGACGCCACGCGCCACAGGTGCTTCAGGGTTCCGGACGGAACCCCGCCGGCGCACACGTTCGGCGCCGCCATCGCGATGAGCGCCGTGGTCCCCGACCTCGGATTCGTCGTGGCCGGCCCGCTCGCCGCCGTGGTGGCGACCGCGGTCGGCGCCGGGATCACCGGCGGACTGCGCGAGATCCTCATCTCCGCAGGCGTCCCGAAGCACTGGGCGGAACGCTACGAAAAGGGCGTCAAGCAGGGCGGGATCCTCGTGAGCGTATTCGCCCACGGCGAACGGGACGTGGGCGTGCTCCACATGGTCCTTGACGACCCCAGCATGTACCCGGTCCGCCCCGCCATCACCGGGCGCCAGGCGTACGACACCTATCTCTGATCGGAGCGAGCACACGCACCGAGGCGCCCCACGCCGCAGGCGCGGGGCGCGACGCTCATCACCATCGCTTCAATAGAAATTCGCGTGGCAAAGCGCCCCACGCCCAGGTCGGCGGGCTCGGACGCACGGCCTATCCATTGAATAGAAACGCGCGTGGCGAAGCGCCTCATCGGGAGGTGGGGAGTCGGCGACGGCATCGTTCTCCCACCGTCCTGTTCGACCGTTCCATGGCGGACGCCCAGCCGCCCGCGCGTCGGCTCAGCCCCCGAGGGACCTGAGGCGCGCGCGCAGCATCAGCGCCCCGATGAGGTCTTCCTCCGCGTCGCTCCGGCGCGACCAGCCCAGCGAGAGGTAGCGCAGGAGCTCGCCGAACGTCGGACCGGCCGGCGTCGCGCTCGTGCCGCCGCGGACGACCCAGAGCGCTTCGCCGTCGGCCCCGAGCGCGAGGATCGCCCGCTGGGCCGCGCCGCCGCCGAGCGCCGAGCCCGAGAGCCGCGCGATCGGGTAGAGCTGCCGCGCGGCCGCCGCGTCCCAGCCGGGCTCGCGCTCGTGGCCGAGGAGCTCGTCCTCGCGCAGGAAGCGCAGCGTGCCCTCGACGGCGCCGATCGCGAGCTCCCGGTAGAGATCCTCCGGATCCGCCGGATCGGCCCAGTCGTAGGCGCGCGCGAACGCCGCGTACGTCGCCGGCGGGGCGACGCCGCGGACGGGCGGCGGGGGCTCCGCCTTCGCGCCGCGGCCGTCCTCGCGGCGGAGCACCCGGTTGAGCCGCTTCACCTCCGCGGCGATCGACCCCGGCCCCGGCTCGACGAGGTGCACCGCGACCCGGCGCTCGGGCGCGAAGAGGCCGCCCATGAGCGCGCCGAGCACCGGCGCCCCCAGCTCGGCCGCGAGGAACGTGGAGCCGCGGTGCGGCCGGATCGCGCGATCCGTCGCGTCGCGCTCCTCCTGGGCGGTCGCGGTCTCCGGCAGGTCGACGTCGACGGCGACGAGATCGCTCCGGTCGGGCGTCTCCACGCCGGCCTCGAGGCCGTCCTCCCCTTCCCGCACGAAGTGGCGGACGAACCCGCTCGCCTCGAAGCGCCAGCCGTCGTCGTGGACGACCTCCTCCGAGAACACGAGCGCGAAGATCGTCGCGCCCGCGTGGCCGAGCCCTTCGGCCGCGTCGAGCACGGCGACGGGCGGGGAGAGCTCGTCCTCGAAGAGCTCGGCGAGGTGGTCGAGCTCGTCGCCGCCGCCCGCGGGCTCGCCGCTCGAGTAGTACGCGGCAGCGTAGCCGGGCACGCCCGGGAGCGGCGCGACGAACAGGCGCGGCGAGGCGACGTCCCAGCCGCCGAGCGCCACGGCAAAGCCCTGGGACAGCGCGCGGTCCGGGATCTCGGCGGGTCGAAAGATGAGCGCAGCGAACGTGGTGGCCATGGGGCGCCCAGGGTAGCCCGATCGGCCGCCCGCGGCCGGTGTCCGGCGCGCGCTGCGCGCCTTCGGGGCCGCCGCTCGCTCGAGCTCTCCCGGGCGCGGTCGGGCGCGGGCACGGTCCCCGGGAGACGCCGAGTCCCCCGGCCGGGCGCCTGCCGGGAGATGACGAAGAAGCTCCGGAGCGAGGAACCGCCGCCGCGCGCGCCGCCGGCGGGTCTCCGCGCGGCCCCGCGGCCTTGGACGCGGCGCGGCGCATCGGGTAGAGGACCGCCATGCTCGGCTCCTCCCCCCTGTCCGTCGGTGAGATCGCCCCTGACTTCACCCTGCAATCGCAGAAGCGAGAGGCGGTGAAGCTCTCGGATTTCCGGGGCAAGAAGGCCGTCGTCCTCTTTTTCTATCCCAAGGACGACACCCCGATATGCACCGCGGAGTCGTGCGCTTTCCGCGATCGTTACGACGCGTTCGCGGAGGCCGGCGCCGAGGTCATCGGGGTGAGCGCCGACTCGGAGGGATCCCACGAGCAGTTCGCGCAGAAGCACCGCCTGCCCATGACGCTGCTCAGCGACCCCGGCGGGCAGATCGCGGCGCGCTACGGCGTCAAGCCGCTCTTGGGGCTCCTCCCGGGCCGCGTGACGTTCGTCATCGATCGCGAGGGGGTCGTTCGACATGCCTTTTCTTCCCAGCTCCGCGCGGCGAGGCACGTCGAGGAGGCGCTCGCCGTCGTGAAGCGGATCGAGGCCTCCGGCCGCGGTTGACGGGCGCCGGGGGCGGCGCGCGAACTGCCCTCGTCGCCCGTCGTTGACGCCCTCGAGAGGGGCGTTATGAACCCCCACGGCGGGGCCATCGCACGCCTCCGCCGGGGGGAGGCGACGATGGATCATCACTTGTGGACGACAGCGACGCTGGCGGCCGACGCGACCGGTGTTGCCCCGCCGGGGGCCGCGGTGGGCGCGCTCTCGCTGCGCCGGGTCGTGCTCTCGACCGGCGGCGTCGGCTATTTCGAGTACGAGGCCCGCGTGCGCGGCGACGCCGAGCTCCGGCTCGAGGTGCGGCTCGATCAGGTCGACGATGTCCTGAAGAGCATCGTCGTCTATGACGATCGCGGCGTGACCGGGAACATCACGCTCCCCGGGAGGGAGCCGCTGCGCGACCTGTTCCGCGAGCTCCCGTTCGACGAGGGAGCGCTGGAGTCCGAGGCCGCCCTGCTGAACGCCCTGCGCGGCGCCGAGGTGCGGACCCGCGGGCCCGAGGGGATCGTCGCCGGGCGGATCGTCGCGGTCACGGCGGCGCAGGTGGCGCTGCCGGGCGGCGGCTCGGAGAACCGGCACCGGCTCGCGCTGATGTCGGGCGGCGCGCTGAAGCAGGTCGTCCTGGAGGAGCTCGAGAGCGTGGAGTTCTCCGAGGAGCGGCTGCGGCAGCAGGTCGGCGCGGCGCTGCTCGGGCTCTCGACCCGGCGCCAGCGCAACCGCCGCGAGCTCGTCGTGCGCACGGCCGGCGAGGGCGAGCGGGTGGTCCGGGTGGCCTATGTCATCGAGGTGCCGCTCTGGAAGACCTCGTATCGGCTCACCGTGCCGGAGGACGCGCAGGCGAAGACCGGCGCGCTCTCCGGGTGGGCGGTCGTGGAGAACCAGACCGGCGGCGACTGGGAGAACGTGGATTTCACCCTGGTGTCGGGCAACCCGGTGACGTTCCGCCAGGCGCTCTACGAGATCTACTACGTGTCCCGCCCGGAGGTGCCCGTCGACGTCGCCGAGCGGGTGCTGCCGCGGCTCGACGACGGCGCCGCGGCGCTCGCGGCCAGGGCGGCGCGGCACGCGGGCTACCAAGGCCTCGCGGGCCCCGCCGGGGCCCCCGCGCCCGCCGAGAAGGGCGTGGCCGAGGAGAAGGCCCAGGATCGCGCGCCGGAGCGCAAGGAGGCGGCGACGCAGGTCGTGTTCCACTTCCCGGCGCCCCTCACGATCGCGAGCGGGCAGACGGCGCTCCTCCCGATCGTCGAGCGCGAGATCCCGGCGGAGCGCGTGGGGCTCTACCAGCGGGAGGCGAGCGCGCACCGGCCGCTCGCCTCGGTGCGGCTGCGGAACGACAGCGACACGAGCCTGCCGCCCGGCGCGATGACGGTCTACGAGCGCTCCGCCGGGGGGGTCGTCACCTACGCGGGCGACGCCCGGCTCGCGGCGCTGCCGCCGGGCGAGTCGCGGCTCGTGAGCTTCGCCGTCGACCTGAAGGTGCGCATCGACCGCGAGGAGCGGGCCGAGGAGGCGATCGCCCGCGCGAGGATCCAGGGCGGCGTGCTGGAGCTCGTCCGGACCGCCCGCAAGGTGACGCTCTACACGATCGTCGGCGCCGCGCGCGAGCCGCGCGTCGTGCTCATCGAGCACCCGCGCCTCGCCGGCTGGGAGCTCGCCGAGCCCAAGGAGGGCGTCGAGACGACGCGCGACCGCTACCGCATCCGGCGGGAGGTGGCCGCGGGCGAGACGGCGCGGCTCACGGTCGCGCTGGAGCACCCCGTCTCGCACACGATCACGCTCACGAGCCTCTCCGACGAGCAGATCGGGGTGTACCTGTCCTCGCGCGAGATCCCCGAGGCGCTGCGCGCCGTGTTCGCGCGGATCGCGGAGCTCAGGGCGGCGATCGAAGGCCACCGGCGCGCGCTCTCGGCGCTGGAGGCCGAGCTCGCGGCGCTGCGCAGCGAGCAGGAGCGCGTGCGCGAGAACCTCAAGGTCGTGCCCGCGGGGAGCGCGCTCCAGGAGCGGTACCTCAGGGCGCTGAGCGAGCAGGAAGACCGGATCGCCGCGATATCGGCGAAGCTCCCGGGCGCGCGGGAGGCGCTGGCCAGCGCGGAGCGGGCGCTCGCCGACTACGTGCGCGACCTGTCGCTCGCGCCCTAGGGCTCCCCGGCCGCGGGCCCGACGGTGCGCGGCCCGGGCAGCAGCTCCCGGGCGCGGTGACGATCTCCCTCCCGTCGCAGCGACATGACGAGCTCGCCCTCGAGACGAACAGCACGCCACAGGCACCGCACAAATTTCGGCCCACCACCCGCGCGGTGAGCAACTGCGCGGATGACGGGCGCGGATGACGGGCGCGGATGACGGGCGCGGATGACGCGCGCAGATGACGGCATGACGCCATCCAATCGCGCGATGTTCCGTCTCCACGACAGATGTACTGCACCGCAGCACGGAGAGCACGAACTCCGTCTGATTCCCGTATAGCCGCCGCGCGCGCTTCGAGATAGAACAGAGGGTCTTAAGGAGTCATCGACATGAAGAGAAGCGTGAATGCAGTGCTCTCCCTGTCCGCTGCCGCCGCTCTGCTCTGCCTCGGCGCGCCCGCCGACGCGACGACGGCCGTCCTGCTCTCGCGCGAGGAGCTCGTGCGCAAGTCGGCGACCGTCGCGCGCGTGACCGTCGGCAAGTCGTACACGACGGAGTCCGAGGACGGGAGATCGATCGTGACCCGCACCGAGCTCACGGTCACTCAGCCGCTCAAGGGCGGCGCGGACAACGGGGGTCGGAAGGTGATCGTGCTGGAGCAGATCGGCGGGACCTACAACGGCAAGACGCAGCGCGTGCTCGGCGACGCCAGCCTCTCGCAGGGCGAGGACGCGGTGGTCTTCCTGCGCCCCGGCGACAAGGGGCGATGGCACTTCACGGCGCTCGCGCTGTCGGTCTATCACGTGGACACGAAGGGCCTGGCGCGGCGCAGCCTCGAGGGGCTGCACCTCGTCCGGCGGAACGGCGGCGCGCTGGTGCCCGCGCAGGCGCCGGCCGAGGAGATCGAGCCCGTCGAGAGCCTCATGACGGACGTGGTCCGCCTCGCGGGAGTGAAGTGAGGTGAGGCGCCGCATCGCCCTCGCCGCCGCCCTCGGCGCCCTCTCGTCCCTCGCCGCCGCTGGCGAGGCCGCCGCGTGGACGCCGCTCGACCCCAGCACCCCCCGTTGGGGCCAGATGCCCGTCGGCTACTACATCAACCAGTCGACGATCCCGGGCCCGATCGCCGGCATCGCCGTCTCCCGGATCCAGGCCGGGTTCGAGGCGTGGTCGAGCGTGGGGTGTACTGAGTGGGGGGTCACCCTCCTCGGCGACACCACCGATCGCTACAACTACAGAGACGGCAAGAGCGTGTTCCACTGGATCAGCGACTCCTGGCCGGCGTCGCTCGGCGACGTCAACTCGGTCATCGGCGTCACGACGCCGGCCTGGGGTTTCGGCAACGCCATCGTGGACGCCGACATGGTCTTCAACAACGTCGGGTTCTGCTGGAACGACACCGGCAACGACGGATGTGTCGACACGCAGTCGATCGCCACGCACGAAGAGGGACACTTCCTCGGCCTCGGCCACTCCGACGCGCGGGGCGCGACGATGACCGCGTACTACGTCGCTGGCGCGTCGATCCGCTCCCTCGAGGACGACGACATCGACGGCGTGTGCGCCCTGTACCCCGTCGGCGGGACGACGGCCGCGAGCTCCGCGAGCGCCACGAGCGGCGGCGGCAGCGGGTGCAACAGCTGCTCCAACGACTCCCTCGCGGGCGTGTGCAGGGCGCGGTACGACGCCTGCGGCGCGTCGGTCCCGTGCCGGGAATTCGCCGGCTGTTACTCCGAGTGCGAGGACGACGCGTGCGCGCAGCGCTGCGTGGACGATCATGAGGAGGGCGCCAGCATCTACGTCCGCATCATCGAGTGCATCTGCGGCGAGTGCTCGGCGGAGTGCTCCACCGAGTGCGCCGGCGTCGACGGGGGCGGCGGAGGTGGCGGCGGCGAGGGTGGCGGCGACGGCGGCGCGAGCGCGAGCAGCACGTCGTCGACCTCCTCGGCCGGCGGCGGATCGACCACGAGCGCGACGGCGAGCTCGTCGGCCGCCTCGAGCAGCGCCTCGGGCAGCGGCGTGGGCGGCGGCGGCGCGTCGCCCGACGACGCGCCGACGGGCGACGACGGGGAGTCCGGCAGCGACTCCGGGTGCTCGTGCTCGACGAACGGCCGCTCGGCCGACCTCGGGGGGGTCATGCTCCTCGGCGTGCTCGGCGCGCTGGCCTCGCGACGGCGCCGGCGCTGAGCGCTCGCCCGCGGGCATTCCGGGCGACCGCCGACCGGCCGTGGGCGCGGCGACGCGTCCGCGGCCCTCCAACCCCGCAAAACTGACGTAGGGCGCGCATGTCGCGCGCAAGACGGTGTGCCGCGGTGGCCGGGCGCTGGCCGGCCATCCCGGCCGTCCGGGCGGCCATTCGAGCCGCCCTGGCGGCCACACCGCGGGTCGACGACGGGCCGCGCAGCCGCATGGCCCGCGATACACCGGGCACGGCCGTAGGCCGGGATTTTGCAATCTCTCCACCCGGCTCCCGACGCTCGCGGGACGAACGAGGCGAGCTCGGTACAAGTCTTGGCCCACGCATGTGCGCTGATGTAGGCAAACGTGGGAAGAGGTCATTGTGCGAACCCAGGGCATCACGGTACTACTGACACTGCTTGGCGTTGCGGCCTCTGGCTGCAGCAGTCACCCGGACACGGAGGGAAGGGGCGCTCGAAACGGCGAGATGCGCGAGCTTTCCGGGGGGATGTCCGAACCCCCGCAGTCCGAGCTTCCGCCGTCCGAACCCCCGCAGTCCGAGCTTCCGCCGTCCGAACCCCCCCAGTCCGAACCCCCGCTGGTCGCGTCGCCGGAGATCGAGACCGACGGGCCGCTGGACGAGCCCACGACGGACGAACCCCCGGCGATCGAGGCGCCGGTCACCCTGCCCGGAAGGACCGAGGGGTGCCCCGGCGGTATGGTGCGGGTGGAAGGCGAGTATTGCCCCGCGGTGGTGCAAGAATGCCTCGAATACCACCCCGAGTGGACGAAGCGCCACGGCGAGCCGGGCGTGGCCGCCCGGTGCCTGCGTTTCCGCGAGCCGTCGCGGTGCGTCGCCAAGAAGAACGAGAGCCTCTCGTTCTGCATGGACCGGTACGAGTACCCGAACGTCCCGGGCGAGCTGCCGCGCACCCTGACCTCGTGGGAGCAGGCCGCCGATCTCTGCGAGGCGCAGGGCAAGCGGCTGTGCACCGAGGCCGAGTTCAACTTCGCCTGCGAGGGCCCCGAGGCGCTGCCGTACGTCTATGGCTACGAGCGGAACGCCGAGACGTGCAACCAGGACCGGGAGTACCGCTTTCCAGACCACTCGCAGCGGCTGCTCCACCACGAGGCCTGCATGCAGAACGAGCGATGCGCCGCGGAGCTGGCGCGGCTGGACGGCCGCGAGCCGGCCGGCTCGCGCGCGGAGTGCGCCTCGTGGGCGGGCGTCTACGATCTGAACGGCAACGTCAACGAGTGGGTGGTGCGCACCGACCAGAAGGCCCCCTACCGCAGCGGCCTCAAGGGCGGGTGGTGGGGTCCGATCCGGAGCCAGTGCCGCCCGATGACGACCTTTCACAAGGAAGACGACTACGGCTACGAGGTCGGCTTCCGCTGCTGCGCCGACGTGGAGCCGCAGGCGACGTAGGGCCCAGCGGGTCCGCGGCGCAGATCCCGGCATCCTGACCGCAGAGGGGAGCGACCGTGCGCGGGCGCGGCAGGACCCGCGGGCGCCGGCGCGCGAGGGGGACGCGCCGGCGCCTCGAGGCGCGGCCGGGCGCCGGCCCTGCGGCCGCTGAGGTGCGCAGGCCGCAGGGCTGATGCTCGAAGATCTCTGCCGCCCCTCTCGCGGACCGGCCTCGTGGCGTGATAGAGCTGCCCGCCGGGGGAAGCTCTCTCAGGGCGAGATGCGCACGCGCCTTGCACAGGGCGCCCCGCGAGCGGCGCGCACGTCGCCAGGAGGCTTGAGATGGACGAGAGAGTTCAGCGATACATGGACATGGGGGTCGCGCTCGGGGTGAGCGTCGGCACGAAGATCGTGGGCGCGATCCTGGTCTGGGTCATCGGCCGGATGATCATCCGGGGGGTCCTCTCGGTCATGCAGCGCAGCTCCGCGCTGAAGAAGCTCGACGTCACGCTGGCGCATTACCTGGAGTCGGCGGCGTCCGTGCTGCTGAACATCCTGCTCGTCATCGCGGTGCTCAGCGTCTTCGGCGTCGAGACGACCACCTTCGCCAGCCTGCTCGCCGCGGTCGGCATCGCCATCGGCATGGCGTGGTCCGGGCTCCTCTCGAACCTCGCGGCGGGCATCTTCATGATCCTCCTGCGCCCCTTCAAGACCGGCGATGTCGTGACGGCCGGGGGCGTGACGGGCGCCGTGCACTCGATCGGGCTCTTCGCGACCGCCCTCGACACGGGGGACAACGTCCGCACCATCGTGGGCAACGCCAAGATCTTCAGCGACACGATCCAGAATTTCAGCGCGAACCCGTTCCGCCGCGTCGATTGCACGGCGCAGCTCGCGCACGGCGCGGATCACGAGACGGCGATCGCCCGGCTCAAGGCGCGCCTCCCGCTCATCCCGAACGTGGTCAGCGAGCCCGCGCCCGTCGTCGAGATCCTCGAGTTCAATCTCTCCGGGCCCGTGCTGGCCGTCCGGCCCTTCTGCCACAGCAGTGCTTACGGCGACGTCTTCTTCGCCACCAACAAGGTGATCCGCGAGGAGCTCGGCAAGCTGGGGCTGCCTGTCCCGAGCCAGCACGTGCAGATCAACCAGCTCGCGGCCGCGCCTCCCCGCGGCGCGGGCGCCGAGGCGCACCCGACGGCCTGACGCGCCGCCGGCGGGCCGCGCGCGGCGGCCCGCGCGGGGGCGGCGCGCGACGGGCCTTGAGCCCAAGGGGCAGATCCTCTACGCCCGGGGGGGCCCGTGCTCCGCCCGCGCGGCCATCGCCCCATGAACATCGAGGAACTGGTACCTTCCCTCGCCACGCTCAAGGCGATCGCCACCGCGATCGTCATCCTCGTCGCGGGGTGGCTCGCGAGCAAGTGGGCGTACCGGATCGCCGTCAAGACGCTGTCCAGCACCCACCTGGACCAGGCGCTCGCGCGGTTCCTGGCGTCGATGCTCCGCTACATCGTGCTCGCGGCGACGTTCATCGCGTCGATGGAGACGGTGGGCATCCACACGACGAGCCTCGTGGCCGTGGTCGCCTCGGCCGGGCTGGCCGTGGGGCTGGCGCTGCAAGGGAGCCTGAGCAACTTCGCGAGCGGCGTGCTGATCCTCTTCTTCAAGCACTTCCAGCTCGGGGACAAGGTCGCCATCGGGGACCACAGGGGCATCGTCGAGGATATCGGGCTCTTCAACACCACGCTCGTGTCGACGGACAACGAGAAGATCGTGATCCCGAACGCCTCGGTGACGAACGGCCCCATCGTGAACTACTCGGATCGAGGGCTGCTGCGCGGCGCCGTCACGATCAACGTGGAGGGCCGGCTGCGCGACCTCGGGCCGTCGATGGAGGCCCTGGTGCGCGCGGCCAAGCGGGCCGGCGGCGTGGCGCCGGAGCCGGCGCCGACGGTGCTCTTGACCGACATGGAGGACGGCTCGCTCGACCTCACGCTGACGGCCTGGTATCGCGCCGTCGAAGAGGACGAGAGCATGCACAACCTCCGCGTCGCCGTGCTCGAGGAGCTCGACGCGGTGGGCGTCAAGCTGATGAACCGGACGCAGCTCATCCTCCATCAGCGGAGCAAGATGTCATCCTGACACGGAGTTGCCGTACGAGCCTCGAAAGGCCCTCGCTCTCCCCGTCGATGTTGCTCGCGCTCGTCTCGGTGAGTAAGAGGCGAGGGATGAAGGACTGGGAAGCGCTCTTCGCGAAGAAGCTCGAGCAGACCGATCTCGGCAAGGATCCGGCCCACGATCTGGCGCATTTCACGCGGGTGGTCGCCACGGCCAAGGCCCTCGCGGCGGACGAAGGGGCCAGGCTGGAGGTCGTCGTCCCCGCGGCCTGGCTGCACGACCTCGTGAACGTCCCCAAGAACGATCCCAGGCGCTCCCAGGCCTCGCGGCTCTCCGCGGAGGAGGCGCTGCGCTTCCTCCGGAGCGTCGCGTACCCCGAGGCCTTCCTCGACGACATCGCCCACGCCATCGAGGCCCACAGCTACAGCGCGGGCATCGAGCCGAGGACCCTCGAAGCCAGGGTCGTCCAGGACGCGGACCGGCTCGACGGGCTGGGCGCCATCGGGATCGCCCGCTGCTTCGCCGTGGGCGGGCTGCTCGGGGTGCGGTTCTACGATCCCCAGGATCCGTTCGCCGAGCGGAGGCCGTGGAACGACCGCGAGAACGCGATCGACCACTTCCATGTGAAGCTGTTCAAGACCGCCGAGAGCCTGAGGACGACCGCCGGGCGCCGCGAGGGGGCGCGACGGGCGGAGTTCATGAGGCAGTACCTCGCTCACCTCGCGATCGAGATCGGCGGCGAGGCGCCCTGAGCTCAGCCCGCGCCGGCGACGGTCACCGCGGCCGCCACGGCGACCGGGATCGTGAAGTTGTCGTCCATCCGCGACGAGAACAGCTCGGTGGCCGCCCCGGCCAGGCCGGCGACGGCGGCCAGGAGGAGCCGCGAGGAGAGCGACGCGGGGCCGAGCGCCCACATCACCGCGAGGGAGCTCAGCGCGCCGGCCGCGAAGAAGGCGAGCGTCCCCTCCAGCGAGCGGCCGTCGCGCAGCCGCGTGCGGCCGAAGCGACGGCCGATGAGCGCCGCCGCGGGGTCGGCCACCGCGAGCACCACCACGGCGAGCGACTGGCTCAGCCGCGTCCCGAACAGCGCCAGCAAGAGGAGCGCCGTCATGTACCAGGTCGACGAGTTCACCCGGTAACGCTCATGCGGGTGCGCCACGAGCCGGAAGACCCGCATCAGCCGATCGTTGACCCGCTCGCTCACCCGGCGCGCGATCTCCATCGACCACGCCGCCGCCGCGAAGGCGCCGCTCACGGCCACGAGCCAGCCGCGCTCGGGCAGGAGCTGGACCAGCCCGAGCACCGCCAGCCCCGAGCCCACGTGCCACAGGCTGCGCGCATGGTTCGTCGGCCGGACGCTCGGCGGCGCCGCGACGACCCCGCGCAGCGTCAGCAGCAACGACTCGTAGGCCGGCTGGACCTCGCGCTGGAACGCGATCCACGCCGCCTTGGGCGAGGGCGTCCCGGACGGGGTCGCGCGCTCGACCGCCGCGAGCAGCGCGCGGAGGCGGTCGCGGAGCCGATCGAGCGCGCCCCCCGCGTCGTCGCGCTCGGCCGCCACGACGAGCTCCCGGAGCCGCAACACCACCCGATCGACCCGGGCGCGCACCTCGGGCTCGTCCCGGAAGACGAAGACCGCGGGATCAACCTGACGTAGAAGAGCGCAGAGCTCTTCGGAGACGAGCTTTGTCTCGACGTGCAAGGCGTGGATCACGTTGGCTTTTATGAGAATAGTCTCCGGAGCCCGCGCGGCATGTCAGCGCTTTGTCATACCGCAGGGGCGTACGTGGGCTGGCTCGCCGCGCCGGCGCAGCTGAGGCGGGCGACAGCGCGCACGGCCGCGTAGCCGCCTTCACGCTCGAGCCCTTGCGGCACGGGCGACGCCGCACGAGCCGTGGCTGCGCGGCCGACGCCGCGCGAGCCCGCGCAGCGACGACGCACTGCATGATCCGGGGCCTCCGAGCCAGCCCTCCCCCAGCTTCCCCCTCCTCAGCTCCCCCTCCTCAGCTCCCCCTCCTCAGCTCCCCCTCCTCAGCTCCCCCTCCTCAGCTCCCCCTCCTCAGCTCCCCCTCCTCAGCTCCCCCTCCTCAGCTCCCCCTCCTCAGCTCCCCCTCCCGGCCCGATTCCGGCGGAGGCGGCGGGCGCGACAGCGTCCGCTCCTGCCCAGGTCGGGCGAGCACGGCACGCGCGCGGCCGATGCGCCCACGGCGCAGGCAGCGATCACGACAGTGCAATTCATGGATTCATGGCGTGGAGCGCGACGCTATCCTCTTTATTCCATGCCAGGATCGGAGCCGCCGGACTCGCGCCCTGACGAGCGCTGCGCCGAGATCGCATGAGAGGCGCCTTACGGCTCTGGACAGGGCGCGACCGGTCGCGCTTCCCCTGCACGCACGCTGCGGCTAGGGTGCCCCGCGTCGCTGATTCGACGGGTGGGCGCGAGGCGCCCGGGACGCAGCGCGCGGCCGTCGCGCGCGTGGCCAACAGGCGTCGTTCCCTCGGAATCGGAGAATCGAGGAACATGAAGGTTTCAGTTCGGTACACCGCGCTGTCGTTCGCGCTGCTCGCCGGTCCCCTCGCCCACGCGCGGGAGCGTCCGAATCACGATGCCTACTTCAGGGAGCCGCCGGCGCTGCCCCCCGGCGTGGCGCGCGTCGCCAGCGACGACGCGCCGGGCGCCGTCGTCGCGTCGATCGACCCGCAGCGCGGGGTGCCGACGTTCGTGTGGGCGACCTCGCCGGAGCACCGCCCGCCGGCCGCGACCCACAGCACGGCCGAGGCCGCCGCCCGCTGGTACGCGCAGCAGTACGCGCGCCTCTACCAGCTGCCGCAGGCCGCGCTCGACACGGCCGTGGTGCGCCACGTCCACGACACCGGGCGCGGCGGCATCCTCGTGACGCTGGGCCAGGACGTCGACGGGATCCCGGTCTTCCGCAGCGAGCTCAAGGTGCTCATGAAGCGCGACCTCACGCTCGTCGCCCTCGGCGGCAACCTGCACGCGTCGGCCGTCGCGCTGCCGCCCGGCGCCGGCTCCCTCCGGCCCGGCTCGAAGCGCAGCCGCGCGTTCGCGGGCCCGCCGGCGCAGGCGGTCGTCCGCGCCGTGCGCGACGCGCACCGCATCGACATCAAGACGGCCGATCTCCGCGACCTCGGCGAGGCGAAGGGCGGATATCGGCTCTTCGACATCGCGGACACCGCGCACGCGCGCCAGCGCGCCGGGAGCCTGCGCTTCGCGCAGCCGGCGCGGGTCAGGAAGGTGCTGTTTCCGCTGCCCGACCGGCTCGTGCCCGGCTACTTCGTCGAGCTCGTCTCGGGCGACGCCGGAGGGACGAGCTCCGACGCGACAGCGTGGGTGTTCGGGGCCAGCGACGGGCGGTACCTCTACCGGGAGAACCTCTCCCACGCCGCGACCTTCGATTACCGGGTCTGGGCGGAGGACGACGACAAGCACACCCCGCTCGGCGGGCCCCTCGCGGACATGTCGCCGCACCCGACCGGGCGGCCCGACGGCCATCTCCCGCGGTTCATCGCGCCGAGCCTCATCTCCGTCGAGGGCTTCAACACGAACCCGGACGGCCGGGCCGACCCGTGGCTGCCGGGCGACGCGACCTCGACCCAGGGCAACAACGTCGACGCCTACGCGGATCACAACGCGCCCGACGGGTTCTCCAGCGGCGATACGCGCGCGGAGCTCTCGGGGCCGGGCGCGTTCGACTACACCTACGATCTGCGCGCCGAGCCGCTCGCCGGGCCCGAGCAGATCATGGCGGCCGTCACCCAGGTCTTCTACGTCACGAACTGGCTCCACGACTGGTATTACGACTCCGGCTTCACCGAGGCCGCGGGCAACGCCCAGCGCGACAACCTCGGCCGGGGCGGCCTCGACGGCGACCCGTTCCTCGCCGAGGCGCAGGACGACGCGACCGGCGGCAGCCGCGACAACGCGAACATGGATGCGACGTACGACGGCGCGTCGCCGCGGATGCAGATGTACCTGTGGACCGGGCCGGACCTGCGGTCGCTCAGCGTCACGCCGCAGAACGCCAATTACGCGTCGAACACCGCCATGTTCGGCCCCCAGCGCTACGAGGTGACCGGCGATCTCGCGCTCGGCGAGGACGACGCCGCGCCCCGGGGCGACGCGTGCGGGCCGATCACGAGCGACGTGGCCGGCAAGATCGCCCTCGTCGACCGCGGCGGGTGCACCTTCTCGGAGAAGGCGCGCAACGCGCAGGAGGCCGGCGCGGTCGGCGTCATCATCGCCAACAACCGCGAGAGCGACGGGGCCCCGCGGCTCGCCGGCGACGACCCCGACGTGACGACGCCCGCCCAGAGCGTCTCGCTGGAGGACGGCAGCGCGCTCAAGGCGGCGCTCGCCGGGGCGCAGGCGCCGCTCCGGGTCACGATGACCCGAGAGCCCAGCGTGGAGCGCGACGGGACGATCGACAACACCATCGTGGCGCACGAGTGGGGCCATTACATCCACCTCCGTCTGGTCGCGTGCGGCACCCAGATGTGCGGCGCGCAGAGCGAGGGGTGGGGGGACTTCATCGCGCTGCACATGGCGCTGCGCGACGGCGACGACCTCGACGGCGCTTACCCGCTCTCGAGCTACGGGAGCGCGGCGCTCGGCGACAGCTACTTCGGCATCCGCCGCGCGCCCTACTCCGTCGATTTCGCCAAGAACGGGCTGACGTTCCGGCACATCGCGGACGACGAGCGCCTCCCCGACCACCCGCTCAACGTCACGGCGCCGCAGAACTCCGAGGTGCACAACGCCGGAGAGGTCTGGGCGGCCATGATGTTCGAGGCCTATGTCGCGCTGATCCGGCACGGCAGCGGCCTGACGCCGCCGCGCGCGTTCGAGCAGACCCGGCGGCGGATGAGCGATTACGTGGTGGCCGGGATGAAGCTCGCCCCCGCCAACCCGACCTACACCGAGCAGCGCGACGCGGTGCTGGCCGCCGCGCTCGCCAGCGGTCAGGGCGACTTCCGCGCGATGGCGGAGGCGTTCGCGCGGCGCGGGGCCGGCACGTGCGCCGTGTCGCCGCGCGTCGACGCGCAGGGCCTCTCCGGCGTGGTCGAGAGCTTCAAGGTCCAGCCCGAGATCGCGCTGGTCCGCGCGGAGCTCGACGACAGCGCCGGCTCCTGCGACCGCGACGGGCTGCTCGACGCGGAGGAGTCCGGTACGGTCACGATCGAGATCGTCAATCGCGGCGCGGCGCCCCTGACCGGCGCGGTGGCGTCGATCGAGGGGCCGGGCGGCGGGGTGACCTTCCCGGACGGCGCGCGCGTGTCGTTCGGCGACATCGCGCCGTTCGCGACCGGGACCGCGACCGTGCCGGTGAAGCTCGACCGGAACATGAAGCCCGCCGAGGACCTGAAGCTCAACCTGACGCTGAAGAGCGCCGAGGCCTGCACGCCGACCCGGGTCGAGGCCCTGGTGCGCCGCGTGAACTACGATGAGGTCCCCGGGTCGTCGGCGGTCGACGGCGTGGAGACGCAGAGCACGACGTGGACCGTCGACGGGCTCTCCGGCGAGCTCGTGTGGTCGCGCGCCGAGGGGACCGCGCCGAACCGCGTGTGGCGCGGCGTCGATCTCGGGACCCTGTCCGACGCTGCGCTCGTGTCGCCTCCCCTGGAGGTCAGCGAGACCGAGCGCTTCGCGCTGACGTTCGCGCACCGGCACCAGTTCGAGGCGAGCGACGGCACGTTCTGGGACGGCGCGGTGATCGAGATCAGCGCCGACGGCGGCGAGACGTGGGTCGACGTCGCGAAGACCGCGGATCCGGGCTACGGCGGGAGGATCACGGCCGAGTCGGGCAATCCGCTGGCCAGGCGGAGGGCGTTCGTCGGCGAGAGCGCGTCGTGGCCCGAGCTCGACAGGGTGTCGGTCGATCTGGGGACGGCGTTCGCCGGAAAGACGGTGCGGGTGCGGTTCCGGGTCGGCACCGACGAGGCCGCGGGCGACACCGGCTGGGAGATCGACGACATCGGGTTTGCGGGCGTGAAGAACAAGCCGTTCGCGACGCTCATCGAGGACACCGCCTCTTGTCAGCGAGGGCCGGCGGCCGACGCCGGCGCGGATCAGGCGGTCGCGGTCGGAGAGCTGGTGACGCTCGACGCGTCGGGGAGCTCGGATCCCGAGGAGGACGAGCTGACGTTCTCCTGGACGCAGACGGCGGGGCCGGCGGTCGAGCTGCTGGGCGACGGCGCGCGGGCGACCTTCGTGGCGCCCGAGGTGGCCGCGGCGACGACGCTCGCGTTCGAGGTGAAGGTCAGCGACGGGATCCTGGAGGCGGCCGACCAGGTGAGCGTGGTGGTCGATCCGGCGAGGGAGCCGTCGCCGCCGGAGGAGGGGTGCGGGTGCGCGATCCCGGGGGGAGCGCCGCGCGCTCCGCTGGGCGCGCTCGGGGCGGCGGCCGCCGTCGCGGCGCTCGCGGCGCGGCGGCGGCGCGGCGCGGGGAGGTGATCCCCGCGCGGGCCGCGCCCCCGCGCTGGGCCCGAGCGCGGCGTCGGCGGTGACCAGGTCGCGACCAGGTCGCTCGAAGGCCGAATCCCATGCACGCACCACGGCGGGTGACAGCCCATTGACGCCCGCCGCGCGCTCCACCACGGTGTCCGGCCGTCATGAGCATCACCGACCCCCCGCCCGCCCTGCCCCCCATGTCCGCCGGTCAGGCGCTGGAGCGGCTGATCGAGGGCAACCGGCGCTTCGTGGACAACGATCGCAGCGAGCACGTGGTGCTCGGCCGGCGAGAGCGGGCCGCGCTCGCGGAAGGGCAGCGGCCGTTCGCCATCATCCTCTCCTGCTCGGACTCGCGGGTGCCGTCCGAGCTCATCTTCGACCAGGGCCTCGGCGACCTGTTCGTCATCCGGGTGGCGGGCAACGTGGTGGCGCCTTCGCTGGTCGGCAGCGTGGAGTTCGCCGCCGCCGCCTTCGGGACGCGCCTCGCCGTGGTGATGGGCCACTCGCGCTGCGGCGCCATCAAGGCCACGCTGGGCGAGCTGCTCCAGGAGGAGAGCGGCGGCGTCCTCACCGACAACATCCGCGACATCGTCGAGCGCTGCCGCGCCCCGGTGCAGACGGTGGTGAGCGCCGCCGGCCGCCACGCTCCCAGGGATTTCCTGATGCGCGAGGCGGTCCGCGCCAACGTGCGCAACTCGTGCGATCACCTCCGGCACGGCAGCCGCCTGCTCGAGCGGCTGTGCGCCGAGGAGGGCATGCGCATCGTCGGCGCCGAGTACGCCTTGGAGACCGGCGAGGTGACGTTCCTCGATCGCGCGTGACGCTCGATGACGCGCGATGACGCGCGATGACGCCGACAGCGCGCGATGACGCCTGATTCCGGCGCTTCCCGCGAGGCCGAGCCTCCCGGGGCGCCGGCGCTCACGGCGCCGCGCGGTTCGTCACGATCGCGCGAGACGCCTCGTCGAGCTCGATGTCGGCGCGGGGGATCTCGCCGGTCAGGCTCCCGAACCAGCGGACGATGAGGTAAACCTCCCTGTCGCGCAGCTCCTTCCCGAGCTGGTGTCTCGCCATCATCCTCACGGCCTCCTCGAGCGAGGAGACCGAGCCGTCGTGAAAATAGGGCCCTGTCTGGGCCACGTTGCGCAGGCTGGGCACGCGGAAGACCATCCAGTCGGCCCCGCGCCGCGTGATCTCGTAGCGGCCCCTGTCCTTCGTGTTGGGCCACGGCTTCACGAGCCCGGCCTTCTGGTACATCGTCGCGCCGATGTCGGGCCCGAAGTGGCAGGAAATGCAGCCGGTGTCGACGAACGCGTTGAACCCCGCCTTCTCCTCGCCGCTCAGCGCGGTCTTTTCGCCCTCGAGGAAGGCGTCCCAGCGGCTCCTCGTGAACAGCGTGGCCTCGAAGGCCGCGAGCGCCTCCGCCACGTTGTGGAACGTCACGGCGTCGCGCTGCTCGGGAAACGCGAGCGCGAACGCCCGCGCGTATCCCTCGGACGAGCGCAGCGCCGCCTCGATGCCCTCGGGCGTCGACGCCATCGCGTTCCGGGACAGGAGCACCTCCTTGGCCTGATCGACGAGGCTGTTCTTCCGGCCATCCCACAAGAACGCGAAATAGCCGGCGATGTTGTAGATGCTCAGCGTGTTCCGCGGCGGCTCGCGGCCCTCGCTCCCCCGCGATAGCTTCCTGCGATCCACGCCCCAGGTGTCGAGCGGGTGGCACGAGGTGCAGGCGACGTCGTGGTGCCCGGACAGGCGCGGGTCCTGAAAGAGCATCCGGCCGAGCTTGATCTGCGCTGCGGCGGCCGGATCCAGCGGCGTCGTGGGCCCCGTGGGCAGCGGCGCGAAGCTCTCGAGCCGCTCCGGGGCGATCTCGTCGGGCGGCGGCTCCGGCGGCGCCATGCGCGAGAGCGCCCAGGCGAGCGCCGCGGCGGCGGCCACCGCGAAGGCCAGGACCGCCGAGGACGACCGCCGAGGCCGCGCGGTCGCGAACGCGCTCGCGTCCGCGGTGAGCCGCGCGTCCGGAGCCCCCGCCCCGGCGGCCAACGTGACGACCGGGCTCACCGACCGGTGCGCGCCCGGCGGCGCGTCGGACGCCGTCCGCTGCGCGGCGCTCGCGTGCGGCGGCAGCCGCGCCGTGGCGCCCTCGTCGCGGGCGCGCGCCCGGTCCCCTCGCGCCGGCGAGAGGGGCTCGGTCGGCTCGAGCGACGGCTCGCAGCGGTCGCGCGGCGCCGAGCAGCGGCGGATGTGCTCGACCGAAGCGCGGGCCGCCGGCGTCCCGAACGGCGCGATCGCCTGGGCCAGCTCGGCGATCGTCTGCGGGCGCAGGAGCCGGTCCTTCTCCAGGCAGCGCAGGATCGCGCCCTCGAGCCCCGCCGGCACGTCGATGCCCCACGCGCTGACGGCCGCCGGCGGGGCCTCGTGGCTCACGAGCAGGCTCTCCGGCGTCCGGCCGGCCTCGAAGGGGCGGCGCCCGGTGAGAAGCTCGTAGAGGATCACGCCGAGCGCCCAGATGTCGGCGCGCGCGTCTGCCCACTTCAAGCCGAGCGCCTGCTCGGGCGCCATGTACGGGATCGAGCCCGCGATCAGGTTCGGGCTCGTGAGGCTCCAGGCCTCGTCGTCCGCGGCGCACTTCGAGAGGCCGAAATCGAGCACCTTGAGGAGCGCGACCCCGCGCTCGTCCCTCGTCAGGAACAGGTTCGCCGGCTTGAGGTCGCGGTGGACGATCCCGCGCGCGTGCGCCTCGGCGATCGCCTCGCAGGCCTGCAAAACGAGGTCCACGGCCTCGTCGACCGGGAGGTGGTCGCGCTGGCGGAGCACCTCGCGGAGATCGTGCCCCGTCAAGCGCTCCATGACCAGGTAGGGCGTGCCCGCGTCGAGCAGCCCTGCGTCGAGCACGCGCACCACGTGACTGCCCTGGAGCGACGCGGCCGCGCGGGCCTCGCGCAGGAAGCGCTCCACGGCGCTGGCCGACTGCATGCAGCCCGGGAGCAAGAGCTTCAGCGCGACCGGCTGCCGGAGCGCCAGGTGCTCCGCGGCGAGGACCACGCCCATGCCGCCGCGCCCGAGCACGCGCTCGACTCGATACTTGTCCGCGAGGATCTCGCCCGGCGCTGGGACTCCAGGGATGGATGCGTCCATGTTCTCTCGACGAGGTGGCGACGCGGAGAGGCGGCCGCGGCCTCCCGGGCTCGGCAGCGCGATCGATGCGATCCTGCGGGCGGGAACATGGGCGAGGCGATCCCCACCGGCAAGGGTCCAGAGCGGGCGAGCGGCGATGTCCGGCGGAGCCGGTCTCCCCGCCGAGCCGCCGTATCGGGATCTTCCTCCCGCCCTCCTGCCCGGACGGCGGCGCCGGCCCGCCGCGACAGCGTCAGATATTGATGCTCTGCGGGATCTGCGACGGCAGGAGGACGACGTACGGGTAGCGCTGGAGGTTGCGCTTGCCGATGGTCGCCTCGATCTCCATCAGCTCGCGCTGGAACGCCTCGAGGGGCTCGCGGATCCGCGCGTCGGTGAAATACGCCCCCGGGATGTTCCGGTCGTAGTCGCCGAGCCGCGAGTAGTAGACGCCGCCGAGGAGCATCATCACGTTGATCTGGAGCAGCGCCTGCTGCAGGGGCGGCAGGTGCTGGAAGATCTCCGAGGACGGCAGGCCCTCGGTGATGCTCGGCGCCGGGGCGTAGGCGGCGAGCGGGAGCGCCGGGGTGAAGCTCATGAGGGAGCTCTGCGGGAAGTTCACGGCCGCGTGCTGGGCGCTGGCAGTGAAGATCACGTGCGTCAGCAGGTCCGCCAGGTAAGCGACGGTGCGGATCGCCCCGTCCTCGCCGATGTCTTTCAGGCCGCATCCCGAAGGGGAGGACAGCTCGGCCATCCAGCCTTGCAGCTCGTAATCGCCCAGCACGTCTGCGTCGCTCGTGTAATAGACCGCGAGGTACCGCGACACCCACGTATGAATCGCGTCCCAGAGCAGCATCGCGTCGTCCCGGTAGGGGTAGCTCGGCAGGGTGCTCGGGTCGTCGACGCCGCGGTGCGCGAGCGCCACCGGGAGGAACTGCTGATTGACGCTGTAGCCCAGCACGGCGTCGACCGCGAGCTGGGTGGACGACGCGATCGTCCCGGCGAGCAGGTTGTCCACCGGGCCTCCCGGGGCGATGAGATCGGCCTCGGCGGCGTTGTTGATCGCCAGGGTGCCCTGAAAATGCGGCGTGAGCAGGACGTTGACCGGGTGCTCGGGCGCGAGCTGCCGCGGGGTGGCCATCGCGAACGCCTCCATGACGAGGTGGGTCTGCCCGAGGTGCGAGATCAATTCATGGAAGTTCCCGTCGGCGACCTGCACGTGGAGCTTGGCCACCTCCCACGCCACGCCGTCCGAAGGGGTGAAGATCGGGCTTGCCGCGCCCGGCGTCTGCGCGCACTGGATGGCCACCGCGCGGAGCAGGCGGCTCGGCGAGCCCGCGGCGGGCACCGCGAAGAGCGCGAGCGGCGCCTCGACGTACTTCTGCTGATCCGGCGCGGTCCCGGGCACGAGCTGCGAGAGCAGCTTGTAGTCGGCCAGGTAGAGGCGCCCCTCCTCGCCCGCCCTCGCCAGGGAGTCGTCCTTGCCCATCACCGAGCGATAGTGCGCGTCGGTCACGGGGAAGCTCGCGCCGGGCGACGCGACGCGCTTGAGGACGAGCGGGTTCGGCCCCGCCACCCGCATCCAGGCGAAGATCGAGTCGTCCTGGTAGACGCTCGCGATCTCGGGCAGGCGGAACGTCTGGAACTCCGAGACGTAGTCGTACACGCTGGTCGCCTGCCCGTACATCCCGACCAGACTGAGAAGGAGCTTCCCCGCCGCGCTCAGCAGCGTATCCAGCAGCGATTTGATGATATCGCCCACGTTCTTGGTGGAAAGGTTCGTCGCGCCGAGGACGCTCTCCAGGGCGCGGTCCTCGGCCGCCGCGACGAACTTCTGCGCGAACCCCTCGACCAGCGCGACCGCCGGCGCTCGCGGCGGCGGCGCGGGGGCCCGCTCGGGCTCGCCATGGAGCGGCGTGAGCGTCAGGGTGAGCTCCCGATGGCGTTGCTTGAGATCGTGGAGGACGCCCTGGATCCTGGCGCTCGTCGCGTCGTCCAGCGGGGCGCCCTTCGGGCTGCGGAGCGAGCCGTCGGAGCCCACCAGCTTGGACGCCTTGGCCACCACGTTGCCGACGAGATCGAGGATGACGAGCGCCGCCGATCCCACCAGGATGGGGGCAAACCCCTGTCCGTTCGGAACGCTCTGAGCCACGCCGAGGGGCGATAGACGGGAGTCGTGGTTGTAGACGTACGTCTGCTGGGCCCGAGCGAGCTCGCTCTTGCGCTGCTGCTGCTCCGCGGGAGAGTCGTTTTGCGGCAGGGACGGGTTACTCATGACGCCCTCGATGTTGGAGGAACTGCGAGGAGCACCACGCTACGCCGGGTCCACACGACTGACAATCGGGCGCGTGGCCTGATCTGCAGATCGGCAGTCGAGAGATGCCGGGCGCGCACCTCGCGCTCACGCCCGCACGACTCGCGCTCACGCCCACACGAAACGAGAATCGACCACAGGGCCGCGGAGGCCATGAAGGCAATCCGGTGACATCGCTGCGTCGCCTGGCGGCGAGGTACGGAGCCCGGGCAGCGCGCCCGGCCGGCCCGGGGCGCGAGCCACCCCCTGAGCGAAGGAGGGCGGCGCGGCCGGTCGAGCCCATCGAGCCGTCCGGCGCGGCGGCGTGGCCGACGGCGCGCCACGGCGGCTCCCGGATCGACGGCGCTCTGCCGGCGCCGGCGCTGCCGTCCCGAGGCCGGCGCGAGGCGCGGCGCTGCGCCGCCGCGGTCCGGCGACCGCTGACAGCGGCGAGTTCGAGCTTGGTTGTCGTCGGCGCGGCGATCGCGAGCTCGGGTGTCGTCGCCGCGGCGAGTTCGGGCTTGGCGGCGGACAAGCGGTGGTGGAGAGTAGCCGCCCGCGACGCCCTCGGAGGAGAGGCAACGAGTCTCCACGGGCGCGGCCGCGAGACCACCTCCTGACCTAGAGAATTGCGATGCAAACATCACGAATGAGACCCAGGGCGCCGTGGCGCGCGCCCGCGGCAGCGACCCTCGCCGCGGCGGCCCTCGCCGCGCTCGACCCGGCCGTGGCCCACGCCCACTTCGCCCTGCTCGAGCCCGCTTGCTACTCGGAGCAGAGCAGCCTCGGCGACCCGCAGAAGAGCGCACCCTGCGGCCAGGCAGACCCCGGGAACCCGATCGAGCTGACCGGCGAGGTGACCACGTATGTCCAGGGTCAGACGATCACGCTGAGGATCGACGAGACGATATTCCACCCGGGCCATTACCGCGTGTCGATCGCCGAGAATCCGGAGTCCCTCCCCCCGGATCCGGCGGTGACCGCGGGCGCCACGCCGTGCGGCTCCACCGTCATCGAGACCGATCCTCAGCTCCCCCTCGTGGCGGACGGCCTGCTCGTCCACACGTCGGCGTTCACGGGCGAGCAGACCGTCGAGATCAAGCTCCCCGACGATCTGACCTGCGACAACTGCACGCTGCAGGTCAGCGAGTTCATGTCGAACCACGGGATCAACAACCCGGGCGGCTGCTTCTATCACCACTGCGCGATCGTCACGATCCTCCCGCGCGAGGGTGAGCCCACCGGGTCCGGCGGCGCGGGCGGCGCAGGCGGCGACTCCGGCGAGGGCGGCGCTGCATCGAGCAGCGTGAGCAGCGGCGGCGCCGGCGACGGCGGCAGCACCGCGTCCTCCGGCGGCAGCGCCGGCGACGGCGGCGCCGGCGCGAGCGGCGACGGCGGCAGCGCCGGCGCCGACGCGTCCGACTCCTCCTCTTCGTCGGGTTGCGGCTGCCGCGTCGGCGCCGCCGAGGACCCGACGATCGCCACCGTCGCAGGCCTGCTCGCGCTCGGGCTCCTGCGCTGGCGCCGCCGCCGCTGAGCACATCGGCGCGTGAGCTCGGCGCGCGCGCCTGCGCGGGACGCGCTCCGTGGCGCGTCCCGCAGGCGACCCGCTCCGCGCCGGAGGAGGGCACGCCGTGAGATGCGCCCGATCCGCCGGGCGATCGCCGCGCGCGCGGGTTGGAGAAGCACGCTGTAAACCGCGGAGTTCATGAAGAACAACACAGGTCGCGCGGGCGGCGCGCCACGGCAGCGAAAGGCGCGCTCGCGGAGCCGTCGCGTGTCTTCGTCGTGATTGGCCCGCGGCGGCGCCTGTGCCAGAGGTGCGATATGGCCCTGCGCGCCCTCCGCCCCTTCGCCGTCGTTCCCCTGCTCGTGGCCGCGTGCGCCCGCGAGGCGCCGCCTCCCGCGGCCGCGCCGGCTCCCCTGCCCTCGCCGGCGCCGCCGGCCGTAGCGAACGCGAGCGCGAAGCCGGCGCCGCCCGCCGCGCCCGCGGCCGCCCCGCGCACCCCGGCGTGGGTCGAGCGCAGCAACGAGCACGCGCAGGTGCTCCTCGACGTGCTGGCGCGGTTCTCGCCGGAGCACGCCGGCGCGGCGGGGATCGAGCGCGCGGACGGGGAGATCACCGATCTCTCGCCGGGGGTCGAGGCGCGGGAGCGCGCGGCCTACCGCGCGGCCGTCGTCGAGCTCCAGAAGCGGCGAGAGGCCGAGAAGGACCCGGCGGTCGCCGAAGATCTGCAGATCCTGCTGGACGCCGCCGATCGCGCGGTGCGCGGCTCGGAGCTCGACGAGAAGCACCGGGTCTCGTACGTGCACGTGACGGGGCTCGTGTTCACGGGCATCTCGGTCCTGCTCGACGACCGGAACCCGCCGGCGCGGCGGGCCATGGCCCTCACGCGGCTCCGGCGCTACGCAGGCCTGGAGGCGGGCCACGCGCCCATCGCCGAGCAGGCCAGGGCCAGGCTCACCCAGGACCTCGGGAAACCCGGCTTGCTCGCCCCGTCCAGGATGGAGATCGAGCGGCACCTCGCCACGAACGCCCGCGTGCGGGAGGGCATCGGCGAGCTCTTCCGGAAATACGCGATCAGCGGCCACGAGGAGCCGCTCGCCGCGCTGAACCGCCAGCTCGAGGCGTACGACGCGGCGCTGCGCGCCGACGTGCTCCCCCGGGCGCGGGTCGGCTTCGCGCTGCCGCCGCCGCTCTATGCGTTCGCGCTCGAGTCGTACGGCGTCGATCTCCCGCCCGCCGAGCTCGCGTCCCTGGCCCACGCCGCCTTCGACGATCTGAAGGCGCAGATGCAGAAGCTCTCGGTGTCGGTCGCCGCCGCGCGCAAGCTGCCGAGCGCGGATTACCGCGACGTGATCCGCGCCCTGAAGCGGGAGCAGCTGGTGGGCGAGGCGATCTTGCCGCATTACAAGGAGCGGCTCGCCCAGATCGAGGCCATCCTCCGGAAAGAGCGCCTGGTCACCCTGCCCGAGCGGCCGGCGCGCATCCGGCTCGGCACCGCCGCGGAGAGCGCCGAGATGCCTGCGCCGCACATGCGGCCGCCGCGGCTGCTCGACAACCAGGGCGAACAAGGGGAGTTCGTGCTGCCGCTGAGCCTCCCGGCGCCGCCCGGCGCCGCGGCGGGGCTGCGGAAGGTCGACGATTTCACCCACGCCGCGGCCTCGTGGACGCTCACCGCGCACGAGGCGCGCCCCGGGCACGAGCTCCAGTTCGCCTCGCTGGTCGAGCGGGGCGTCTCGATCGCCCGGGCGATGTTCGCGGACAACAGCGCCAACGTGGAGGGGTGGGGCCTCTACGCCGAGGCCATCCTGCTCCCGTACATGCCGCCCGAGGGTCAGCTCGTCTCGCTGCAATACCGCCTGCTGCGGGCCGCGCGCGCCTTCCTGGACCCGGAGCTCCAGGCCGGCAAGATCACGCCCGCGGCCGCGCGCGCCTTCCTGGAGAAGGACGTGGTGCTGTCGGCGCCGTTCGCGCAGTCCGAGGTGGAGCGCTACACGTTCCGCGCGCCGGGGCAGGCGACGTCGTATTTCTACGGGTTCACCCGGCTGATGGAGCTCCGGGCAGAGGTCGAGTCCAGGATGGGCCCTCGCTTCGACGCGCAGCGGTTCCACGATTTCGTGCTCGCCCAGGGGATCCTGCCGCCGAAGCTGCTGCGCAAGGCGGTGATCGAGCGGTTCGTGGGGGCTCAGCCGGCGCTCTGAGCGAGGGCGAGGCGAGCGCCGGGCGCGAGAGAACGCGGCCTCGATCTCGCCGGGGCTCCCCTTGCGGCGCGCCTCGCCGGCTCCAGCTGTCGAGGAGGGCACCGGAGCGGCGGAGGGGACGCATGGAAAGGAGCAAAAAGGCGGCGGTGAAGCGACAGCCGGAAGCGCCCGAGGGCGCCGCGGCCGGCTCCGAGCAGCCGGAGGAGGCGCGCGAGGAGCGGATCCCGGAGACGCCGGTCGACCGCGGGGGCGCGCTCTCGCCGCGCGAGGCGCCGGACGCGCCGGTCGAGCCGGAGGACGAGGCGTCGGACGAGTCGTTCCCGGCGAGCGATCCGCCGGCCTGGACGACAGGCCATTCCGGCTGAGCCCGGCGCTCGGCGGCCCTCTCGTTCGCGGCCGTCGTTCGCGACCTCGAAGGGCGCGTGACCGGCGAAGGGCGCACGACCGGCTGCGCGCCCGTCAGGCCTCGGGAACGCCCCCTTCGAGCCACCTGCGCGCGCTCTCGGTGGTGAGCTTGAAGTCGGCGGGCACCCGCGACCGCGACACGACCTCCCCCGCGGCGTCGTGCACGGTGAGGATCGCGTGGGGGTCGTCCTCGTCGGGCACCACGTCGAGGTCCACCCGCACCCGCGCGCCGCCCTCGACCGCCACCGTCACGTTCCGGTGGAGCTGCGCCCGGCGCTGCTGGACGTGCCGCGCCAGCACCTCGTTCGCCGTCTTCACCAGCGTGGCGAACGCGCTCGCGTCGAGCGGTTTCGGGTTCTTCTTGTCGCGCCCCATCGTCCACGGCCCCACCAGCGAGGGCTCGCTCTGGCCGTCGCACGTCATCTCGACGGCCCACCCGTCGTCGTCCTCGTTCTTGATGACCCGCGCCGTCCACCCCTGGCCCCTCCACAGCTTCGGGTCCTGGTCCTCGGGGCGAACGGGGCGCGCCTGCCCCACCTCGTCGTGCGTCTCGTCGGTCGCGTCGTGCGTCGTGGCCATGGGCGCCCCGATGTACCCGCTCGGCACGCGCCGCGTCCACCCCGTCCGGCGCGCCTCGGTCATTTCCTGTCAGCCGCCGGAGACCCGCGAGATCCCTGTGGAGCCCCGACGAGCTGGCCCGGAGCAGCCGAGCTGCGACACTCCCCGCATGCTCCTCCCCCGGCGCCCCTTCCTCGCCCTCTGCGCCGCCGCCCTCGCCCCGCGCGCCGCCCTCGCCGACCCGGCCGGCGCCCCTTCCGCCGCGCCGCCGCCTCCGGCGCCCGCCGCCCCGCCGGCCTTCGACGTCCGCGACCTCCAGGTCCCCGGCGAGCGCGCCCTCGGCCGGCGGTTCACGCTGCTCGTCCCGCGGCACCTCGCCCCGGGCGAGCGCGTGCCGCTGCTCGTGCTCCTCCACGGCCTCGGCGAGACCGGCGACGAGCGCCTCGGCGCCTTCGCGTGGCTCGAGCGCTACGGCCTCGGGTCCTCCTACGAGCGGCTCCGCCGCCCGCCGCTCGGCCGCGCGTCGCGCCGCAAGGACTGGACCGACGCGCGGCTCGCCGAGGTCAACGCCGCCCTCGCGGCGCGGCCGTTCCGGGGCCTGGCGGTCGCGTGCCCGTACACGCCCAACGTCCACAAGGCCCCGAACCCCGCCGCGGCGCTCGACGGCTACGCGCGCTGGCTCGCCGAGGTGGTCCTGCCCCGCGCCCGCGCCGAGGCGCCCGTGTTCGACGACGCGGCCCGCACCTCGCTCGACGGCTGCTCCCTCGGCGGCTTCGTCGGCATCGAGGTCTTCCTCCGCAGGCCCGAGCTCTTCGGCGCCTGGGGCGGCGTGCAGTCCGCCATCAGCGCCCACCGCGCCCCCGCCTACGCCGACCGGCTCGCCAGGGCCGTCGCCGCGGCCGGCCCGCGCGATCTCCACCTGCTCACCAGCAAGGGCGACCCGTTCCACGACGCGAACGCCGCCCTCGCGGCGCAGCTCGCGAAGCGATCGATCCCCCACACGCTCCGCGTCCTGCCGGGCCCGCACGACCAGCCGTGGCTCCGCGAGGCCGGCACGATCGAGATGCTCCTCTTCCACGACCGCCGCCCGCGCTGAAGCGTCCTCCCGAGCCCACCGGCCCCGTGCCCGTGGGACACGCACCGGAGGGCAACCCATATTGCCCGGATGGGGCGTCAATCGAACCATCCAACCGAGCTCCGCCATGAACAGGCGAGCTCGGGTGTCGACGGTCTGGACGAGATCCTGAGAGGCGGTTTCCCGCGCGGAGAGGTGCACCTCGTCCAGGGCGGCTCCGGGACCGGCAAGACCACGCTCGTGCTGCAATTCCTGCTCGCCGGCGAGAGGGCCGGCGAGAGCGGCCTGTACATCACGCTCGCCCAGACCAAGAGAGGGCTCGAGGCGATCGCTCGCTCGCACGGGTGGTCGCTGGAGGGCGTGGCCGTGCACGACCTGTCGCTCGGCGACATCGCAGATCAGCTCGCCCCGGAGCAGACGGTCCTGCACACGGCCGAGGTCGAGCTGGGCGAGCTCACCCGGCGGCTGCGCCAAGCGGTCGAGGACACGCGGCCTTGCCGCGTCGTGCTCGACTCGATCGGCGTGCTCGGCCTGCTGGCGGGCAGCAGGTCGCGGTTCCACCGAGAGATGGTGGCGCTGCGGCAGTTCCTGGCCGGGTACGGGTGCACGACGCTGTTCGTCGGCGAAGGGCCGTTGGAGCCGGAGCTGGACCGCCACGGCAGCGCCGAGTTCTACAGCCTGACCGGCGGCGCGATTTACCTGGAGCAGAGGGCGCCGGACTACGGCGAGGTCCGCCGGCGCCTCCGGGTGCTCAAGGTGCGCAGCGTCCCGTTCCAGGGCGGATACCATGATTTCCGGATCCAGACAGGCGGGATCGTGGTCTATCCGCGCCTCGGGATGCGCCACTCCGACGATTACGACGAGTTCCGGCAGATTCGAAGCGGCCTCGGGCCGCTCGACGACCTGCTCGGAGGCGGGCTGGAGCACGGCACCACCTGCTTGTTCATCGGTCCGGCCGGCTCCGGCAAGAGCACGCTCGCCGCGGTCTACGCCGAGGCGGCCGCCCGGGCGGGCGTGGGGGGCGCCGTCTTCCTCCTCGAGGAGCGCCCGGAGACGTTCAAGGCGCGGTCGACGAACGTGGGGCTCGACCTCCAGTCCCACCTGGACAGCGGCCGGCTGACGATCGAGCAGGTCAGGACGGCCGAGATCACCCCGGGCGAGTTCGCGCACAAGGTCCGCGCGGCCGTGGAAGACCGCAGGGCCAGGCTCATCGTGATCGACAGCCTCATGGCGTACTTCAACGCGATGGCGGACACGTCGATGCTTCCGGTGCAGATGCACGAGCTGCTCAATTTCCTGAACCGCAGCGGGGTGCTCACGATCCTGGTCACGTCCCATGAGTGGTTGATGGGCATCGGGTCCAGACAGCCGGTGGACGTCAGCTATCTGTCGGACTCGATCATCGTCCTTCAAATGTTCGAGTCCGACGGGCGCATCCGCCGGTGTCTGGCGGCCGTCAAAAAGCGCCAGGGCGAGCACGACACGACGATCCGGGAGCTCAGCATCAGCCCCCGGGGCGTGCATGTCGGGGAGGAGCCGCTGCGGCACCTGCACAGCATCCTCAGCGGGAATCTGGTGCCTGCCGACCTGGATCCGCGCCGAGACGGCGGCGGGCGCCAGGCGCCAGGCGAGGAGGACGGCGGCGGTGGGTGACGGCGGCGCCGCGACCTGCAGCGAGCGCGTCCTCGTGCTGGCGCCGGTCGGGCGGGACACACCGCTGCTCTGCCAGGTCCTCGTCCGGGCCGGGATCGAGGCCGCCCCGTGCGGCCACGGGGACGAGCTCGCGAGAGGCCTGCTGGACGGCGCCGGCGCCGCGTTGCTGACCGAGGAGGCGCTCTCGCCGATGGCCGTGTCGGCCCTGCTCGCGGGGCTGGCCGCGCAGCCCTCGTGGTCGGATGTGCCCGTCCTGCTGCTGGCCGGCGCGGAGCCGCTCGCGCCCCGCAGCGCGCAGGCCGTCGCGGCGCTGCGCTCGGCCGGCAACCTGACGGTCCTGGAGCGGCCGGTCCGGGAGCTGACCCTGGTGACGGCCGTCCAGGCAGCGCTCCGCGCCCGCCGGCGGCAGCTCGAGGTCCGCGACCTCGTCGAGCGCGAGCGGGCCGCGCGGCAGGCCGCAGAGACGGCGCGGCAGCAGGCGGAGGACGCATCGCGGGTCAAGGACGAGTTCCTCGCGAACGTGTCCCACGAGCTCCGCACCCCGCTGAACGCGATCTTGCTGTGGACCCACCAGCTCACCGGCAATCCTGCGGACGCGCGGAAGGTGGCGCGCGGGCGCCTCGCGATCGAGCGCTGCGCCCGCGCGCAGTCGCGGCTCGTCGAGGACCTGCTCGACCTGGCGCGGATGGCCTCGGGCAAGCTCCGGCTGAGCTTGCAGGACGTGGATCTGGCGCAGATCGCCGAGGCGGCGGTCGAGGTGGTCCGCCCCGCGGCGGAGGCCAGGCGCATCCAGCTCGACGCGGCGCTCGCTGCCGGGCTCGGCCGGGCGCGCGTCGATCCCGAGCGGATCCAGCAGGTGCTCTGGAACCTGCTGAGCAACGCCGTCAAGTTCACCCCGCCGGGCGGGCAGGTGCGGCTCTCGGTACGGCGCGACGGCGGCGAGGTCCGCATCGAGGTCGCCGACACGGGCCGCGGCATCCGCCCCGAGCTCTTGCCGCACATCTTCGAGCGCTTCCGGCAGGGCGACGCGGCGACGCAGCGCCGGCACGGGGGGCTCGGGCTCGGGCTGGCCATCTGCCGCCAGCTCGTCGAGCTGCACGGCGGCACCCTGTCCGCGGACAGCCCCGGGGAGGGGCGCGGCGCGGTGTTCACGGTGGCGCTCCCCCTGGCCGACGCCGTGCCCCGCGACGCCGGATCCCGCGCCGCCTGGCCGGCCGCGGCGGCTCCGCGGGAGGCGGCCGCCGCGCGGGCCGGAGCCGGGCCGGCCGCAGCCGCGCGGCCGCTGGAGGGGGTCCGGGTGCTCCTGGTCGAGGACGACGGCGACGCGCGGGAGGTGCTGGTCTGCACGCTGGAGGCGCAGGGGGCCGAGGTGATGGCCGTCGGCTCGCCCCAGGCGGCGCTGGACGCGCTGGAGCCGGCGGCGAGCCCCGCGGAGAGGCCGCAGGTGCTGCTGAGCGACCTGGGCATGCCGGGGATGGACGGCTACGAGCTGCTCCGCCGGCTGAGGGCGCTGGAGGGCGCGCGGGGCGACCGGCCGCTTCCGGCCGCGCTGCTCACGGCGTACGCCCGCCACGACGACCAGGCGCGGGCGCTCTCGGCGGGGTTCGCCGCGTACCTCGCCAAGCCGATCGAGCCGGAGCGGCTCACCGCGGTCGTCGAGCAGCTCGCCCGACGGCGCGGCTGAGGGCAGGCGCGCCCTCGCGGTCGAGCGCCTCGCGGGTCACGGGTGAAAGCCGCAGTCCTCCGCGCACTCGCCGCGCACCCACTCGAGCAGCGCGTCGAAGCAGGTCGCGCTCAGCGCGGGAACACCGATAGGACAAGAATCCCCCCCGGAACTGATGAAGGTATAGAAGTGCTCGATGTCGTCGTCCGAGGAGCAGGAGGACCCGAGCGGCTCGGCACCCGTGAGGCATTCCGCGCAATACCCCTCGAATTCAACGTGCGAGCAGAAGTTGTCCGACGTGATGGGCGCCTCGGCGGGAAACGGGGCCTCGATCTGGCGCCCGTCGAGCGCGGCGAACACCAGCCGCGCCGGCTCCTGCTCGGCGCTCTTGCTGAAGCCCATCTCGCAGCGCAAGGAGCCCGAGGACGGCAGATTCACCGCCGGGCACGGATTCGTGATCCATCGAAAGGGCACCCAGCCGAGCGAGAACCCATCCGTGCTCGTCACGGAGAAGCTCTCCGGCGTCACCGGCAGCGGCAACGTATCCTGATTCCTGAGGACCAACGAGACCCGCAGCGCCGATGCGTCCTGGTTCCATTCAACGATCTCGAGCGCCAGGATCTCGCCCTCCGGCGCGGTCGTCCCCGTGCAGGCGGTCGTGCCGCCGCCCCCGCCGGAGGTCGTCCCGCCGCTCCCGTCGTCGGGCGCGTCGTCCGACGACCCGCCACAGGCGGCGGCGAGCACGGCGAGCGCGGCGATTGTGCTTCGATGAGCGAGTCTGTTCATGTGACCCTCCAAGGCCTGCCCCGATCGAGGGCCGCGGCCGCCCCTTATAGCGCCGAGCGCTCCCGGCAGAAGCCGTCGAGCCGCTCTCCGACGCGCCCCGCCAGCGGCCGCTCGCGCCGGGTCGCGCACGCGCCGAAGGCCTTACTCGAGCAGCCCCGCCTCCCGCAGGAACGCCCGCTCGACCGCGGCGTAGTCGACCTCCACGTCGAGCCGCGCGAGCACCGAGTAGAACCCGAACTGGAGCCGGTTCAAGAACACCATCCCCGGCGGCAGCTGCACGAACCCGCTGTCCTTCACCAGGATCTGCTCCTTGATCGCCTTCACGCCCTCCACGAGGCTCGTCACGTAAGCCCGCGTGACGCGGAACGGCGCGCTGAACAGCGGCTCGAAGCACCGCCGCGTGTACGCGAGCGACATCTCCTCGAACCGCCCGCCCCGCGTCCCCAGGATCAGCGCCGCGTGCCGCGCGAACGCCGCCTCGTCCTTCCGCAGCGCCGCGAGGTGCATCCCGCGCCCGTGCTCGAGCCGCGCGCCGTCGAGCGGCTCCACACAGCCGAAATCGAGGAACGTGACCCGGCCGTCCGCGTGAAAGAGGTAGTTGCCCGGGTGCGGATCCGCGTTGAACATCCCGCCGACGAGGTTGCCCTTGAAGACGAACCGCCAGAGCGCCTCGGCGTGCGCGCGCCGGGTGCGCTCGTCGCGCGCCGCGGCCTCCTCCAGCGTCGCGCCGCGCGCGAGCTCGGCGGTGAGCACGCGGCGCGACGAGCGAGACGCGATGACCTCGGGGATGTGAATCGTCGGATCGCCGCGGTGCACGCCCGCGAAATACCGCTGTCGCTCCGCCTCGAGGGTGTAGTCGAGCTCCTCGAGGAACCGCGCCCTGACCTCCTCGAGCACGCGCTTCGAGTCGAGCGCCTTGGGCGCCACCGCGCCCACCATCGCCTGGATCATGCCGGCGTTCTCCAGGTCGCTCGCGAGCGCCCGGTCGATCCCCGGGTGCTGGACCTTCACGGCGACCTCGCGCCCGTCCGCGAGCGCCGCGCGGTGCACCTGGCCGA
Organism: Sorangium sp. So ce385; assembly: GCF_051474135.1. Lineage (NCBI taxonomy): Bacteria > Pseudomonadati > Myxococcota > Polyangiales > Polyangiaceae > Sorangium > Sorangium sp. So ce385. The sequence goes on from NZ_CP150337.1 coordinate 7,697,399, forward strand.
TGGACGCGCTCGCGAACGGCGCGTCGTCCCACGCCGCGAAGAGCTCGTCGACCCGGGCCCCGAGGTCCTCCTCGACGACGGCGCGGACGGCCGCGGGCGAGGACGCCGGCGCGGCGGCGCGGAGGGAGCGCAGCGCGGCCTCGTACGCCGCGCGCTGCGGCTCCGGGATGATGCCGTCGACGTAGCTCGCCATCTGGCCGACCTTCGCGGCGAGCCCGCGCATCGTGCCCAGCACCTCGGCGACGTGCGCCGCGGCGTCCGCGGCGGCGTCGCCCCGCCGCGCGAGGAGGTGCGCCGCCCCCGCGCGGGCGCCGAGGCCCGCGAGGCGGACGAAGCGGTTCAGCCGGCCCTCGGGGAGCTTCTTCTCGGTCGTCATCGGCCCGGCCGGCGCGTATAGCATGCCCCGCATGAAGACCAACGCGGCGCGCATCCTCGACAGCCTCGGCGTCCCGTACGAGCTGCGCACCTACGAGGTCGATCCGAGCGACCTGACCGCGAGCACCGTGGCCAGGAAGATCGGCCTGCCGCCGGAGCAGGTGTGGAAGACGCTGGTGGCGCGCGGCGACCGCCACGGCGTCTGCTTCGCGGTGGTGCCGGGCAACGCCCAGCTCGACCTCAAGGCGATCGCGCGGCTCACGGGAGACCGGAAGGTCGACACCGTGCCCCTCAAGGAGGTCCAGCCGCTCACGGGCTACATCCGCGGCGGGGTCACGGCGCTCGGCGCGAAGAAGGCCTATCCCGTCTATGCCGACGAGACGATCGAGCTCTTCGATGTCGTCTCCATCTCGGCCGGCGTGCGGGGCACCCAGATCCTCGTCGCCCCCGGCGACTACCTGCGCGCGACGAAGGCCGCGGTCGGCGCCATCGTCGCCGCCACCGGCGGCGACGCAGATTGACGCCGCCACCGGCGGCGACGCAGATTGACGTCCCCGGCGGCGACGCAGATTGACGGCGCGCGCCGCCGGATCGCGGTATGCTGGCACGGCTCGGCTCCGGGCCGAGCCCGGGGCGGCGACGAGGGATATGACCAGAGCGGCCTGCGACGTGCGCGACCCGAGCGAGCTGACCACCGCCGAGCTGCGGCAGCTGTGCCAGGGCAGCCACCCGTGGGAGCTCGGGCTCGGGGCCGTCCAGCTCGTCGCGTCGGCCGCGGCGGGGGGCGCCGTGCTCGCCGCGGCGGCCGCCTGCATCCCCGGGCTGGTCCAGTGCATCAGCGTGGGCCCGGCGTTCGCGGCGGGGCTCGCGGTGTGGGAGTCGCTCGGGGCGGCCAGATCGTGGCTCCCGGGCGCGGCGTACCGCGAGGAGCTCGCGTTCCGCGCGTGGCACGCGGGGCTCTTCCCCTGGGCGCAGCCCCACGCGCTGCGCCGCTGGGCGAGGCGCGCGATGGCGCGCCGGCCGGCGCCGGACTGGCTCCTCGTCCTCGAAGGCATCGCGCCGGCCGGCGGCGGGCGCCGCTGGGTCAAGGTCGAGCTCTCGCTCTCGCCGTCCTCCGACGGCCCGTTCCGCTCGCAGGCCATCGGGCACGCGCTGCTCCACCCGGGCGGCAGCGGCGCGGCCGAGCCGCGCGAGCGGCGCCTCGCGCCCGAGGAGCTCGACGACCTCGGGCGCGCGCTCGCGGAGCTCCCCGACGGGCTCTCGCTCGCCCCCCCCGCCTGGCCCCGGAGCCCCGCGGCGTTCAGCGGCCACTGCGAGCTGCTCATCGCCAGGAGGGAGCCGTTCGCCGTGGTCCAGCTGACGTGCGCGTTCCCGTCGCGCGAGGCGGGCGTGCAGCCGCCCTCGCTGTCCCTGCTGCACCGCCTCGCGCAGATGGCGTGGGGCGAGGGCAGCCCCGCGCGGGCGGAGCGGTGATGGCGCGGGAGCGCGGCGCCGCGCCGAAACCCATCTCCCCGGCTCGGCGACCCACCTCCAGAGCGCCGCACGGGTCGAGAGGGTGAGCGCTGTTGACGTGTCTCGCACGTGTCTCGCACGTGTCTCGCCAGGGCGCCGGCGGCGCGCCCGTCCACGGGAGACGTCGTTGCCGCACCAGGGTCGCTTCGCTAGGCTGCACTGCGATTGATCGGCCAGACGATTGACCGCAAATACAAGCTCGTGCGCCTCCTCGGCCAGGGGGGGATGGGCTCCGTGTACGAGGCGGAGCACACGACCACGCAGCTGCGCGTCGCGGTCAAGGTCATGAGCACGCGCCACCTCCTGCCCGGCAGCGAGGGGGTGAAGCGCCTCCGCCGCGAGGCGCGGGCGGCGAGCGCGATCGACAGCGAGCACATCGTGCAGGTGCTCGACGCCGGCACCGACGAGGAGACGGACACCTCGTACATCGCGATGGAGCGCCTCCACGGGAAGGACCTCCAGCAGCGCATCGACGCGGTCGGGCCCCTCCCGCCCGACGTGGTGCTGCGCATCGGCGCCCAGGCGCTCGCGGGCCTGCAGAAGGCGCACGAGGCGCGCATCGTCCACCGCGACATCAAGCCGGCGAACCTCTTCCTCGCGAGGCGCCCGGACGGGTCGCTCACGGTCAAGATCCTCGACTTCGGCATCGCCAAGATCCTGGCCGATCCGCTGGCCATGGCGCACACGACGGGGCTGACGCACACCGGCAGCGTGCTCGGCTCGCCGCTGTACATGTCGCCCGAGCAGGTGCAGTGCGGCCGCGACGTCGATCACCGCACCGACCTCTGGTCGCTCGCCAGCGCCCTCTACTGCGCCCTCGCCGGCCACGCCCCGTACCAGCAGGTCGGCACGCTCGGGAAGCTCGTCTACACGATCTGCAGCACGCCGCCGCTGCCGCTCCACGAGATCGCCCCGTGGGTCCCGGTCGAGGTCGCGGCGGTCATCCACGGCGCGCTCGCCCTGGATCCCTCGGCGCGCTACCCGAGCGCCGCGGCCATGCTGGCGGCGATGCGCCCGCTGCTCACGGGCGGCACCGCGCTCGACCCGTCGATGATGAAGGCCGAGCGCCGCGCGAGCGGGCCCGCGTCGAGCGCTCCGTCCCCCGCGCTGGCGTGGCCCGGCGGCGAGCCGCTCGGCAGCTCGATCGAGGCGGCCGCGCCGGCCCCGGGGGGCGAGACCACGGCGTCGCTCGACATGACCTCTGCCGCCGAGGGCGAAGGGGCCGTCGCGCAGGGCGACCCGATGACCACGCTCGCCGTGCCGCTGCCGCTCACGGCGGCCGCCGTGACCGAAGCGCGCGACGTGTCGCTCGACGCCGCCGACCGCGCCGGCGATCCGGCCCGGCGCCTGCCCCCGCCCCGCCGCGCCCCCTCATCCCGCTGACAGCCCGGCACGCGCGCCGCGGGGCGCCGCGCGCATCAGGCGCAGGCCGCCGAGCACGAGCAAGCCCCCGGACGCGAGGAAGGCCAGATCCCAACCCAGCTGGCCTGGCCCTGGACGGACGTGGTGAATCTGGAGGAGGTGATGATCGATCACCCCCTCGACCAGGTTGAACAGCCCCCAGCCCACGGCGGCGGCGCCGGGCAGGAGCCGCCCCGGCAGCAGGGCGCCGCCGCTGCGCAGCGCGCCCCAGAGCTTGCTGACTCCTGCCACGGTGAGACCGAATGCGACAACGCTGAACAGGCCATCTGCGAAGATGTTCCTCCGCACGTCGTCGATGGTCGCGCCCGGATGGCAGCTGAAGCAGATCAGGTGGTGCCACTGCAGGAGCTGATGGAACAGGATTCCATCGATGAGCCCGCCCGCGCCCAACCCGAAGAGCACGCCGGCCGTCTTCACCCCGCGCGATGTCCCCTTGGAAGTGTCGAGATCGAGCGGGCGCGCCGTGCTCATGGGATCCTCCTGGGCGCAGCACCATGCGAGGGCCAAACCACGGCCGCGCGCCGGCGAGGGCGGATCGGCCGGGCCAGCGGGACGGCACGGCGTGCGTCCATGCGACCGCGGGAGCCCGGGTCGACCGCGCCCGGGGCGGTGTCCCGGCCACGTGGACTGGCCGACACGGAGCTGGCACGGAGTTGGCACCGCCGCCGATCCTAGGTTTCGAAGAAATCGTCGAAAGGTGTCAGATGGAGAATCGAATGAACCCGGAACGCGCCGCAGGAACGCCGGAGCCGGAGCACCAGGGTCCCAAGCCGGTCCCTTACACCTACCATGATGGTCGCGAGGACTATCTCCATGTGGGCCGACAAGGGGGTACGGAAGCCGACCAGCCCACGGCGCTGGTCCCCCCTTCGGAGGGGATGTCTCCCCCTGTCCAGACAACCGCCCTTGCGCCGGAGGCGAGCGCCCTGCCGCCCGAGACGGCCGTGCCGGCCGAGGTGGAGTCTCCGCCGGGTCGCGCGAGCGCTCTGCCGCCCGAGGCGACGGCCCTGCCGCCCGAAGCGCCCCGCGCGGCGGCGCAGCGCCCTCAGCAGGGGGCCCGCATGAGCGAGATCGTCACGCGCGGGCTGCGGACCGGCGCCGCGATGACGGCGGCGACGATGTGCACGATGATGGCAGCGTCGACCCTCAGGCGCGGGTCGCCCTGGGCCTCCATGAACGCCATGGCCACGGCGGTCGGGCTCGGGGGGCGCCGGGCGAGCGACCGGTTCGATCCGGTCGTCACGCCCGCCGGGATCGCGGTGCTCGCCGGGGGCCTGCTCGCCTGGGGCATCGGCTACGAGAAGGCGCTCGACGCGACCGGGAAGCGCAGCAGCCCGCTCACCGGCGCGCTGTCGGCGCTCGGCGGCATGCTGCTCGACGAGCTGATCTTGCCCGACCGGCTCATGAAGAACTTCCGCGACAAGATGGGTGTGCTCGGCACCCTCAGCAAATACGTCGCCCTCGGCGTCGCGAGCGCCGCGGCCCCGCGCTGAGCGCGCGAGGCGCCCCTCTGTTAGTAGTGGTCAAATTTGAACATGAAGGCGGGAAGGCGGGAAGAAAACATGAATGATCTTCCCGCCTTCCCGCCTTCATGTGGACTCTCCCCCGGGCAAAGTTGACCACTACCCTCTGTTAGCCCTGATTACCCCTGCCCGGCGGCCCTGCGCTCCTCGGCGCTTCGCTCCTCGTGCTGCGGCAGCGCGCCCGCCACCGGCCGCGCCTCGTCGGCCGCGTCGCCGTCCTGCGCCGGCGGCTCCTCCGGCGGGGCCGCTGCGCCCGCGGACGCGAGGCTGGGGTCCCGCGGCTCGAGCGAGCCCGCAGGGCCGCCGCGCCCGGACTCCTCGTAAGGACCGCCGCCGAGCGTGCCCGGCGCGCGGAGCTCGGCGTCCTTGGGATGCGGCCCGTCGAGCCGGAAGATCCCCTTCGACTGATCGACCTCGTCGACGCGCCCCTTGCCCTGCGCCTGCGGCTCGGGCCGCCCCTCGTCATCGCGCCCCATGGTTCCCCTCCATCGCCGCGCGCCGTGCATCCCCCGCACACGCGCGCTCCGACCCGCTGCGTGCACGCGAGGTGCCGGCGCGCGCCGGCGAGCGGCCGCTCACGCCGGCCGCGCCGCGCGGGGCCATCCCCACGCCCGGCGTCGATCGGCCGCGGCGGTCGCGGCGGAGCGCGGCTCAGCGCGCGCGCTGGGCGCGGCTCAGCCCCCGCCCGCGTAGTTCACGGGCCACGCCGCCGAGAGGCTGCCGCCGTCGACCGCGAGGTCCTGGCCGGTGATGAACGACGCCTTGTCGCCGAGGAGGAACGCGACGGTCGCGGCCACCTCCTCGAGCTTGCCGACGCGGTTCATCGCGTGGAGCGACGAGGCGAAGGCGCGGCCCTGGGGCAGGTCGAGGCGAAAGTGGGTCGTGGACATCTCCGACTCGATGATGCCGGGGCTCACCACGTTCACGCGGATGCCCTTCTGCGCGTACTCGACCGCGGCGTTGCGCGTGAGCGCGACGATGCCCGCCTTGGAGGCGCTGTAGACGCCGAGCCCGGGATAAAAGCGCGACGCGGCCACCGAGGCGCAGTTGACGATGGAGCCCCCGCCGCCGGCGAGCATGGCCTTGATCTGGTGCTTCATGCACCAGAAGGTGCCGCGAAGGTTGGTGTCGACGAGGAAGTCGTAGTCGTCGTTGGTCGTCTCGGCGAGCGGCGCGATCAGGGCGCAGCCCGCGTTGTTGAAGCTGCCGTCGAGGCGGCCATACGTGGAGACCGCGGCGTCCACGAGCGCCTCGATGTCGCGCTCGACGCGCATGTCGGCGGTGACCCAGGTGATCTCCCCGCCGCGGTCCTTGACCTCGGCCACGAGCTCGCGCCCCTGCGCCTCGCGCCGCGCGCTCGCGACGACCTTCGCGCCCTCGGCCGCGAGCGCGACGGCCGTCTCCCTGCCGATGCCCGCGCTCGCGCCCGTGACGATGACGACCTTGTCTTTCAAAGCTCCCATGCCGCACATCCTCTCGCGAAGGTGATCGACGCCGCCGTGATCGGCTCCGGCGCTCGCCATGCCGAGATAAAAGAAGGACAACCGCCCTCGGGCACCGCCGTGCGCGCAGAGCGGGCCGCGACGATGCCAAGGACGCGGCGAAAAGGGAAGCGATTCCAGCGTCCTGCGCGATGTCCAGCGGTGCGCGATGCGCGGATGTGGGGCGCGCAACCTCTGCTTTGGGGCTCGTCTCCCCGGCGGACGACGGGTAGGGTCCGGCCGTCCTGAAGGAGGGACGACGATGAGAGCGATGTGGCGGCCTATCGCGGGGCTCGGGCAGTGGATGGCGGGGGCGGCGTGCGGATCGGACAGCTGCTTCGTGCGCGGCACGCGGATCGTGACGCCGCGGGGCTTCCGGCGCATCGAGGATCTCGACGTGGGGGACGAGGTCTTCAGCCTGAGCCTCGAGCGGCGCGCGCCGGTGGTGCGCCGGGTGGCGCGGGTGCTCCGCGCGCGGGCCACCGAGGTCCTCCACGTCGCCGCGGGGGAGCTGGTCGTCGCCGGCGTGACCGCCGAGCACCCCTTCTACGACGCCGCGTGCGGCGCGTGGGTCGAGGCGGGCGCGCTGCGCGAAGGGACTCGGCTCCTGGCCTGGCTCGGCTCGGCCGACGTCCGCGAGCTCTCCGTGACGGCGCACCGCCCCGCGCCGTCGGCCGGCAAGGTGGATGTCTTCAACCTGACGATCGATGGCCCGGAGCGGAATTACTTTGCCGAGGGACTGCTGGTCCACAACAAGTCGTGATCGGACTGCGATCAGGAGGGGTATCGAGCGCTGGGCTCCGCGACGACCTTCCGTCGGTGCATCCGGGAGCTGAGGCGGTGTGCGGCGACGGCTTGGACGACAACTGCGATGGCATCACGTGCGGCGATGGGCCGGAGGGCGCAGGCGGCTCAGGCGGGACCGGCGGCTGAGCGCTCTTGGCGTCTCGGCGGCTCGAGCTCCGTCGGTGATCCGACGTTCCCTCCGTCCGTCGCTCCAGGTGCGTCGCGCCCCGTCGAGCGCGCGAATCGCCCGAGTTGCCCCGCGAGCGCCGGCGAACGCACACCTGACCGCGCGTGACCCACACCACATGACGCATCGCATCTCTGGCGCGCCGAGCCGCTGCGCGGGCTGCGCAGAGCGCGCCCGGCGGGGGCGGAGTTGGGCTATAGGCCTGCGCCCATGAACCGACCCCGCCTCGTCGCCGGCGCGCTCTTCCTGGCCGGCCACCTCTTCGCGCTCGGTTGCAGCGCCCCCAAGCCGGAGCCCGAGATCGCCTCCTCGGCCCACCAGAGCGGCTACGCCGAGCGTTACCCGGCCGAGCTCCAGGCCACGGCCACGTCGTTCAGCGAGCGCGAGGACCTCGCGAAGCGCGCCACGGGCCAGTTCCAGGGCTACCCGGGCGAGCTCAAGAAGCCGGACTGGAAGGTGGCCGTCGAGGTCGTCGAGCAGGCGGACGCGGCGGGCCGGAGCTACGACTACGTCGAGCGCCTGCGCGTCGTGAACGGCGCCATGGAGTTCTTCAACGAGAACCAGGAGGAGCTCACCCGCAAGGTGAGCGGCGCCGCGCAGTACGTCGTCAAGCAGAAGGGGTGCGACGCCGACGTCACCGGCGCCACCGCGCACGCGCTCGAGGAGGGCGTCGCGCGCCAGCTCGAGAAGTACGTCCGCGATCGCAACGAGGCGCACCGCACCATCGAGCGCCACCGCGCCTCGCTCGGCAAGGAGAACGCGGCGACGCTCGAGCGGCAGGCCGACGCCGTGAGCTTCGCGAGCTACACCGTCCACATCGACATGGTCGAGCACAAGCTCCGGCTCCGCCGGATGCTCGAGGAGATCGAGGCGATCAAGGCGTCGATCGACGAGGCCGTGGCCGCGGAGCGCGCGTTCCAGGCCTCGGGCCGGCGCACCGACGAGGAGAAGAAGGCGTCGGACGAGCGCATCGAGGAGCTCGGGCGCAGCAAGGCGATGCTCGACTCGTCCGCGACCCAGGTGAAGGAGATCGACGCGACGATGGAGGAGCGCATCGCCGCGGCCCAGAAGGGCTACCGCGAGGCGCTGGACCGGCTCATCGCCACGCTCCGCAAGAACGCAGGCCTGCCCGAGGCGCCGCCGCGCGAGGGCTGATCGCGCGCCGCCTCCCCGCCCGGGAGGCGGCGCGGCGGTGGCCGATCCGCTACTTCCGGCGGCCCGCGCCGGGCTGCGCGCGCTTGCGCGCCTTCGCGGGCGCAGCGGCGGCGGCCGCGCGCGGGGCGGCCTTCGCCTCGCGCGCAGCAGGGCCGGCCGCGCGCGGGGCGGCCTTCGCCTCGCGCGCAGCAGGGCCGGCCGCGCGCGGGGCCGGCGTCGCCCCGCGCCCCTCCGGCCGCGCCAGCATCGCCTGGATGGCCCGGATCTGCGCGGCGCTCGAGACGAACCGCGCGCGCTGCGCGCCCGTCGCCCGCGCCCCCTCGCCCGCGCCGTCGGGCAGCGTCGGGAGCTCGTCCAGGAGCGCGCGGTAGGTCGCCGTCGCCTCGGCCCCGAGCGCGCGCTCGATCCGATCGAGCTTGCCGCGCGAGCGCCACGGCTTGCCCGCGTCGGCGTCCGCCGCGAGCCCGGCGGCCACGCGCTCGATCTCCCGCGCCGCCTGCGCGTCGGGCTGTTCGGCGACCAGCCCGGCCAGCGCTTTCCGGAGCGCGCCGGCGGCGAAGAGCACCACCTCGTGGTGCAGGAGGTTCCACCCGGCCATGAACATCTTCACCGCGTCGTGCTCGGTCATCGTCGACGCGAGCTCGTCCGAGCCCGGCTTCTTGCGCCCCGCGCGCTCTCCGAGGAGGCGCTCGAGCCCGAGGCTGCAGGTGCAGAGCACGGCCTCGGCCGCCTCGAACGGCCGGAACGCGCGGCCGTCGTGGCTGCACCCGGAGATGAGGACGTTGACGAGGTAGCTCAGCTCCAGGAGCCGCTTCCCGTAGAGCTCCGCGTCGCGCGCCATCACCTCGCGGATCGCCGACGTGAACAGGAGCTCTTCCCCCTCGCGCCGCGCGCCGCCCGTGAGGAGCCGCGCCTCGGCCGCGGGCGGCACGATCTCCGCCTCGCGCAGCACCTCGAGGAAGCTCTGGAGGTCCTCCGCGGCCGGCGCGCCCTTCTCCCCGCCCCTCTCCACGCCGGAGGCCGGCCGCCGGGGCGCCGCGGCGGGGGGCCGCGCCTTCGCCGCCGCCGCCCGGAAATGCGCGCGCGTCACAGCATCGTACGTCCGGGCCCCGAGGATCTCGTCGAGCGGCGTGACCCGCGCCAGGTTGAGGAAGCTCACGGCCGCGGACGGCGCGACGAACCCCTCCTGCTCGCGCCGGTCCTCCCGCTCCGCGGCGACGTCGGACTCCAGCATCTCCTCGGAGGTGAGGACGTCGTAGAGCCCGCCGGACTCCTCGATGACCTCGGTGGAGATGGCGCAGCACCGCTCGAGCAGCGCCCGCAGGAGCGCGTGGTGCTCCCTGTCGAGCTCGACCAGCACCTGGAGGATGGGATCCCAGCTCCGGTGGTCCTTGGCGATGATGCGGAACTCCTCGAACTCCTGGTACAGGCAGCTCTCGAGCGCCTTGTCCACGAGATCGTCGTCGTCCGAGCGCTCCGAGCTCGACATCTGGACGCTGAGCCCGTCGATGTCGATCACGAGGACGTGCTTGCTCAGCGCCATCGTGACGAAATCCTCGTCGAGCTCGGCGATCTTCCGCGCCGCGAACGCCTCGCCCGCCTCGAGCATGACCTCGATCCAGAGGGCGAACCGATCCGCGTCGAACGCCTCGTCCTTGCCGGGGCGCTCGCTGCGCCACAGGTCCTCGTCGAAGATCCCCTTGAGCTGCTCGGTCGTCGCGAGCGCGACGATCTCCCCCGCGTCCTCCAGGCCGATGTGGTGGATCAGCCGGGTGAGGACCGGGGCCTCCAGCCCCTGCACGAGGCGCACGAGATCCGGCTGCTCGAGGAGCTTCGCCACCAGGTGGCGAGGACGGGTCGACTTGGCGAACGCATTCGTCATTCGAGTGTCACCTCCCTCGCGGTGCTCCACGACGAGCACGCGACCTTTTCCCTACCCCACCCACCGCTCCGCCATCGCGAGCGTCTTCTGGTTGTCCGGCACGGTGAGGAACCTCTCCCGCCACACCGGATCGCTGATCTTCCCCGCCCTCTCCAGCAACCTCTCCCGCGCCGCCGCGATCACCGCCGCGCAGTCCGCCTCCATCCCGTTCGCCGCCAGCGCCTCGGCGTAGACGAGCCGCACCGCGGACTCCCCCTCCTCGATCGCCCCGATCCCCTCCAGCATCGAGAACGCCTCCCCCGCCGCCGAGAGCCCTTCGTCGTACCTCCCGAGGCCGAGGAGCGCCCGCGCCCGCGCCGCCACCGCCGCCGCGCGCAGCGGCGGCGCGCTTTGCAAGATCTCCGCCGCCGTCCTCGCCTCCCGCTCCGCCGCCTCGTAATCCCGGGCGATCAGCGCGATCCGCGCGAGGTACGTCCGCGCGCTCCCCTCCTGGCGCGGATCCCCGAGCCGCTGCGACAGCGCGATCGCCTCCCGCGCGGTCCGCTGCGCCTCCTCGACGCGCCCCCGGTAGCCGAGCACGTGCCCCAGGTTGCTCAGCGTCGCCGCCGCCAGCTCGTGCAGCCCCATCCGCTCCGCGGCCGCGAGGGCGCTGCGCAGCACCTCCTCCGCGCCCGCGAAGTCCCCGAGCTCCGCGTGCATGTAGCCCACGTTCATGCGGACCGCGCAGGCGTTGCCGCGGTCGCCCGCCCGCTCGAACGCCGCGAGCGCCGACGACAGGCCCCTCAGGCAGGCGCCGGGGTCGCCGTTCACGAGCGCCCGGATCGACCGCGCCTCGTGCAGCCGCGCCTCCACCTCGACCTCCCGCTCCGCGAGGTCGGTCCCGTCGCCCTCGACCGCCTCGATGAGCGCGTCCGCGAACGCGTAGCGCCCCCCGAACACGAGCAGGAGCGCGCCCTCGCCGAGGCACATGTGCTTCGCCACGAGCGCGCCCTCCGCCTCGGCCTCGGCGGCCTGCGCCACGCCCATCCAGCGCTCCACCCGCTCGAAGCCGCCGAGCTTGCCCGCGGCGACCGCCACCTGCTTGATCGCCGAGAACCACGGCGCCGAGCCGGCCGGCAGCCGGTCCACCGCCTCGATGCCGCGCTGCTCCGCGAGCGCGAGCTCCCCGCGCCAGACGTGCGCCTCGGCCTCCACGAGGCGCAGCGCGCCCAGCGTCTGCGCCGTCGGGCCGCACGCGACCCCGCGCTCGGCGCGCTCGACGGCGGCGGCGAGGTCCTGCGCCCGGAGCGCCTGCTCGGCCGCGCGGCAGTAGGCGGCCGCCGCCCGCGACAGCTCGCCGCCGCGCTCGAAGTGCTCGCCGAGCGCCATCGCGTCCGCCGCGCCCGCGCGCGAGAGCCACTCGCCCGCCAGCCGGTGCCCGAGCCGCCGATCGCCCTCGGTCAGCATCCCGTAGGCCGCCTCCCGGACGATCGCGTGCTGGAAGCTGTACTCGACCTCGCCGGGGAGGCTCCCCTCGCCGCGCCGCGCGATGACCTCGCGCTGCTCCAGCTCGACGAGCTTCGGCGCCACCTGCGCCCCGCCCACGAGCGCCGAGACGCCGCCCTGCCAGAACGTCTGCCCGAAGATGCTCGCCGCCCGCAGCACGCGCCGCGCCTCGATGTCGAGCGCCTCGATGCGCGCCTGCACCATCGCCAGCACCGTCTCGGGCAGGTCGGCGCCCTTGCCGTCGGCGACCGCGCGGAGCTGCTCCTCCAGGTAGAACGCGTTGCCGTCGGCGCGGTCGACGATCATCGTGAGCAGCTCGGGCGCGACGTCCTCGCCGAGCACCTGGCGCACGAGCCGCTCGCTCGCGCGGCGCGGCAGCCCCGAGAGCTGCACCTCGTGCACGCCGCGCCCCGCCCAGAGCTTCGGGAAGAGCTCGCGCACCTCGGGCCGGCCGAGCGCGAGCACCATCAGCTGCTGGTCGCCGAGGTTGCGCAGCGCCGAGTCGACGAGCATCACGCTCGGCAGGTCGCCCCAGTGCAGGTCCTCGAGCACGAGCAGCAGCGGCCGCGCCGAGCACTCGGCGCGCAGGAGCTCCTCCCAGGCGAGGCGGATCTGGTCGCTCATCAGCACGGGGTTCCGCCGCGCCGCCATGAGCTGCACGCTGTCGCCGTCGGGGAACGGCACGCCCATGAGCTCCCCCAGGAACGCCGCGGTGCGCGGGGACTCGCCCCGGCCGTGCCGCGCGACGCGCGCGCGGATCTTGTGCTGCCGCGCCTCGATCGGCTCGCCGTCGAACAGGCCGATCGCGCGCCGGAGCGCCGACGCGAGCAGGCCGAAGGCCGAGCCGGCGCTCATGGGGTCGCCGCGCCCGATCCACACCTCCATCTCCTCGCCGCGGTCGCGGAGGCGGCGGAGCAGCTCGGTGCGGAGGCGGGATTTGCCGGCGCCCGCGGGCGCGGTCACGAGCACGGCGCTCGGCGTCGACTCGTCGACGCAGTGCGCGAACGCGGCCTCGAGCAGGGCGAGCTCGCGGTCGCGCCCGACGCACGGCGTCGGCTTGCCGAGCAGCGGCGGCGTCGTGGCGAGCGCCTCGCGCTCGCCGTGGAGGCGGAGGCCGCCCTTGTCGCGGGTGATGTCGAACCGGGAGCCGAGCAGCCCCGCCGTCACCTCGTCCATGCGGACGGCGTCCGCGCCCGCCGGGGCGTGGGCCGGCGGCAGCAGGTGGACGGCGCGGTCGATCAGCTCGCCGACCGGCAGCCGCGAGGAGATCTCGGCGCGGCCGGTGACGAGCGCGACGGGCACGCAGCCGAGCAGCGCGTTCAGGGCGAGCGCGCAGCGCGCGGCCTGGGCCGCGAGGTCGGTCGGCGCGCCGCCGGCGGAGAGCACGATGAGCGGGGAGCGCGACTCCAGGATCTCGAGCTCGCCCTGGTAACGCTCGGCCACGGCGATGAGCGCCTTGCTGCGCTCCAGGTCCTCCTCCTGGGAGCGCGTCGCCTCGGCGTCGCCGGTAACGTCGCGGGCGAGCACGAGGCACATCATCTTGCGCTCGTTCGTGGTGATCTCGCTGCCGCGCAGGGTGTTCGACGGGCGGCTGCTCACGGCGCCCGCGCCGAGGTCGTCGAGCTCGAGGAGCTCGGCCGCGACCGCGTCGCCGTCCTTGGGCCGCTCGTTCGGCGGCTTCGCGAGCATGCGCGCGACGAGGTCGTCGAGCGCCTCGGGGATGTCGCCGCGGAGCTCGCGGAGCCGCGGCGGGTCCTCGAGGATGACCTTGATGAGCACCGAGAGCCCGTCGGCGCCCTGGAACGCCGAGCGCCCGGTGAGGCACTTGAAGAGCACGCAGCCGAGCGAGAAGACGTCGGCGCGGGCGTCGATGTTCGGCTCGCTGCGGGCCTGCTCGGGCGCCATGTAGCCCGGGGTGCCGAGCATCGTGCCCGGCATGGTGAGGTGCCGGTCGATGGCGCCGAGGCGCACCACGCCGAAGTCGATGAGGGTGACGCCCTCGACGGCGCCGCCCACGAGGAGCAGGTTGCTCGGCTTGAGGTCGCGGTGGACGATGCCGGCGCGGTGGACGACGCCGAGCGTCGAGGCGACCCGGGAGGCGAGCACGAGGGTCTCGCGGACGGAGAGCGACCGCCTGGCGAGGCGCTCGGTCAGCGTCTCGCCGGCGAGCCACTCCATGGCGAGGTAGGGCTGCCCCGTGTCGGTCGCGCCGTGCGCGACGTAGCGCACGATGCCCGGGTGCCGCAGCGCGGTGAGCGCCTCGAGCGCCTCGGCCTCGCGCGCGAACCGGATCGCCTCCTGGAGCCCGCGGCGCTGCAGGACCTTGAGCGCCACCGGCTCGTTCGCGGCCAGATCGATGGCGCGGTAGACGTCGCCCATCCCGCCGGAGCTGGCGAGGCGCTCGAGCCGGAAGCGACGGTCGATGACGTCTCCCACGCGCATCTCGGCTCCCCGTGTTACCTGAGATCTCGCATGAGCTTGCTTACAACGTGAGTAGACGAACTCGGCGCCGATCGCCAGCGAGTCCGCCCGGAGCGGCCGGGCACGGCAGCTCGTCGGCGGCGTCGACCGCAGACACTGTAACGTAGCAAACGTAACGCGCCCGGGCACGGGCGGCGCGCGCCGTGCCGTGCGGGCGGGTGCTCCCGCGCGCGGATCCCGGGAGCCGGCCACTTCCCCGGAGGCGCCCTCGCTCCCGCGCGCTCGTCCGGCGCGCGCTCGCGGCCCTGTCGCCCCGGCGGGGCGGCGCGCCGGGGGGTTGACCGGGTAGTTTCACCACAGCGGGGCAAAACGTCATATCGGCGTGGCGCGCGTCACGGCGGAGCATCGCTTTCGTTACGGCTGCCTGGACTCGAATGCATGGCATGCAGCGTGCTGGATTGGAGCGCATGAAGGCGAAGCTGTCCAAGAAGCAAAAGAAGAAGCTCAACAAGCTCGGTCGGAAGGTCCTCAAGCCGGTCGCTGCGGTGACGAGCCTCGCCGCCGCGTTCGCGGCCGGGCTCTATGGCGACAGGGCCAAAGGCTACCTGGCCGGCGCGGGCACGACCGTGACCCGCAGGGTGAAGGGCTGGGCGAGCTCGCTGGGTGTCCCCCGGCTGGCCAACGGCATTGCGGAGAGGGCTCATCCCGAGGTTGAGCTCGCGCAGTCGTCATGAAGAAGAAGACGCGGCGAGCCCTGCGGAGGGCGGTGAGGGCGGTGTCGGCGGCGGCGGCGGCCATCGTGGTCGAGACGATCGGCGCCGCCGCGGGGAGCCTGCTGAAGGACGCGCTGAAGGGGCGGCGGCGCGCCCGCTGAGGCGTTCTGGCGCGGGCTTGCACGAGCGTCTCGCGCCTGACGCTCTCCTGGGGTAGGTTCCGCCGTCGATGGACACCCGAACTTACTTTCAGGGCAAGAGCGTCGTCGTGACCGGCGGCTCGAGCGGCATCGGCCTGTCGTTCGCGCGGCTCGTGGCGGGCTACGGCGCGGCGGTGACGCTTGTCGCGCGCCGCCGGGCCCTCCTCGACGAGGCGGCGGTGGGCATCCGGCGGGAGCACCCGTCGGCGCGGGTCGACGTCCTGGAGCTCGACGTCAGCCGGGCGGAGGACGTCGCGCGCGCCATGGAGTCGCTGCTGGCCGAGCGCCCGATCGATCACCTCGTGAACAACGCGGGGGCCGTGATGCCGGGGCGCTTCCTCGAGCTGCCGGTCGAGGAGTTCCGCGGCATGATGGACGTGAATTTCTTCGGCGCCGTCCACCTGTGCAAGGCGGTGCTGCCGGCGATGGTGGCGCGCGGGAGCGGCCATGTGCTCAACGTCTCGTCGCTGGCGGGCGTGATCGGCATCTACGGCTACACGCCGTACGCCGCGAGCAAGTTCGCGCTGATCGGCTTCTCGCAGGCGCTACGCGCGGAGATGTGGCCGCACGGCGTCCGGGTGAGCGTGTGCATGCCGCCCGACACCGACACGCCGCAGCTCGCGTTCGAGAACCGGTACAAGCCCGCGGAGACCAAGGCCATCGCGGGCAACGTGAAGACGCTGGAGCCGGACGCGGTGGCGCGCAGCATGGCCGAGGGCATGGCGCGCGGGCGGTTCGAGATCTACCCCGACGTCGGCTCGCGGGTGAGCGCGATCGCGCAGGGGGTGATCCCGGGCGTGGTCCGCTGGGTCTGCGACAGCGCGCAGCGGAAGGCCGGCCCGGCCGCGGGCTGAGCGCTCCCGGCCGGCGGCGCGGGGCTCGCCCGCCGGTTGAGCGCGCCGGGCCGGCGGCGGGGGGCTCGGCCGCTGGCTGAGCGCGCCAGGCCGGCGGCGCGGGGGCTCGGCCGCCGCCGCTCCCTTCGACACTCCCCTTCGGCACTCCTTTCGTCCACGCATCACGTGCGCGGCGAAGCGCATCGTCTGCGTCCCGGGCTCTTCCCGCGCCGCGCCGAGCGCGACCGCGCGCGGGGCGGCGACAGGCACGCTCGTTGCGACTCGGTCGCGAGCAACCGAGGACATTTCACGGGAGGAAGCCATGGAATCGAATCCTTCGAGCACATCGGCCGCGACCAGGCCGTTCAACGTCCTGGCGGCGGTGGATCTCTCGCCGGCGAGCCGGGGCGTGCTCCTCCGGGCGCTGTGGCTGGCGAACGCGGAGGATACCGGCGGCGAGGTGCACGTCGTGGCGGTGGCGGACAGCGGCCGCGAGATGCTGGGCTTGCAGGGCCTCGCCAAGACCTCGAGCGCGGCCGACGCCGCGGCCCGGCTCCAGGAGCTCGCGACGAGCGTCGTCAACGAGTTCGCCGTGCCGCCGCGGACCCCGCACGTCGAGCGCGTGGTCACGCACCTGCTCACGGGCGATCCGGCCCGGGAGATCGTCTGGCTCGCGGCGCACGTCGACGCGGATCTCATCGTGATGGGGACGCACGGGCGCACCGGCGTGAAGCGCGTGCTGCTCGGCTCGGTCGCCGAGCGCGTGGTGCGGACCGCGGGGTGTCCCGTGTGCGTGGTGCGGGACAAGCACCACGACGACTCGTGGCGTATTCCGGAGATCGAGCCGCCCTGCCCCGACTGCCTCGCGGAGCGCAACCGGACCGGCGGAGCGAGCCTGTGGTGCGCGCGCCACCAGGGGCATGTCCACGCCCATGTCTACTCGGGCGCCGAGACGACGAGGACGGTGCGCCGCGCGGTGAGGCCCTGGGGGTTCTCGACCTGACGTTGCCAGCGGGGAGCTTCTCCTCGTTGTGGGAAGCTCCTCCGTCGCCTCGGCTGGCGCTCGACACGAACGCTTGTGGGAAGCTCCTTCAGCGCTCCGGCGTGCGCTTGACGCGAACTGCCGCCCATGCCCCCCTCCGGGCGACGGAGGTTCGCGATGGCGCCGGTTCCGCAACGTGCTTTGCGTGCGTTGATCCCGCTCTTCATGTTCGTGAGCTGCGTGCTCGCGCAGGCGGGGTGCTCGTGCAGCCCCGAGCTCCCGCCGATTCGTCCTCACGGCATCATCGCCTGCCGGACGCGCGACCCGGGCGCTCCGCCGACGGCCGGCCGCGCGCCGGGGGTGAAGACCGTCGCCGCAGGCGCGATGGCCGGGACGTTCTCGGTCACGAGCAACGGAGAGGCCGTATACGTGATGCCTTTGACCGCCGTCCCGGGGCGGGCAGGCGTGGCGCCCCGGCTCGCGCTCCAGTACGACAGCAGCGCCGGCGAGGGCGTCCTCGGGGCGGGGTTCTCCATTGCCGGGCTGTCCGCGATCACGCGGTGTCCGAAGAACCTGACGCAGGACGGGGAGATCCGGGGCGTCCGGTACGACGCCGAGGATGCGCTCTGCCTCGACGACAAGCGGCTTGTCGCCGTGGGGCGGGCGGCGGGGACGGTCGAGTACCGGACGTTCCCCGACACGATGGTCAAGGTGGTCGGGCACTACGCCGCGGAAGGGGACGCGCCCGCGGAGGCGCTCTTCTTCGAGGCGATGATGCCGTCCGGGCTCGTGATCGAGTACGGCAAGAGCGACAGCGGCAAGCCGCTCGCTCGGGGCGGCGCCGCGCGCGCGTGGCTCGCGACCAAGGCGCGCGACGGCCGCGGCAATGCCATGACGTATGCGTACTGCTCTGCGGACGCCGAGGAGGGCTTCACCGCGGAGTACGCGATCGACGAGATCCGCTACACGAGCTTTGAGGGCGAGCCGGCGCTCGCGCCGTCGCGGGCGGTGCGGTTCGTGTACGCGACGAAGGCGCCGGGCGAGGTCCGCACGCGCTACGCAGGCGGCATGGCGCTCCAGCGCTCCTTGCGGCTCGACGAGATCCAGATGCTCGGCGCGGACGACGCACTGGTGCGGCGCTACGGGTTCACGTACGAGGTCAGCGAGGCGACGAAACGGACGCTCCTGACCGAGGTTGAGGAGTGCGCGGGCGATGGGGTGTGCAAGCCGCCGACGCGGTTTCAGTACAGCCGCGGCGAGGCGGGGTTCCGGAGGATCGCGACGGACGTCGCCGCGCCGACCTCCCGGAGGGCGAGCCCGATGCTGTTCGACATCGACGGCGACGCGCTCGACGATCTCGTGGTCCCGGACGTTGTCGCCGGGCTCAGCACGCCAGAGAACCCGATCACCGGCTGGCTCGCCGCGCGCAATCGCGGGGCGAGCGGTTCCGCGGCCCCCTTCGCACCCGCGACGCTGGCGCTCCTCGAGGACTGGGCCGTGATCGCCAACCCACACGGGCCCTCGGATCCCGAGCTCCTTCAGCCGGAGCTCGGGACGGCCCTGGATTTCAACCAGGATGGCCGGACAGACGTCTTTCTTCACGATGTCCATGACACCGGCAACACCTGGCTTGTCCTCCTGACCCAGCCGGACCTGACGTTCGAGGTCCACGACACGGGCATCCGGAGGCCCTTTCCGCTCGGCGTCCGTCCCGCGCCTCCCGGATTGCGCCTGCCCGAGGGCGCCGTGCACCTCGCGGACGTGGACGGCGACGGCGTACCCGACCTGATCCAGTGCGACGACCACAGCCGCACGTTGACCCAGAACCCGCTTGAGGCGACGTGGACCGTTCACCGCTGGAAGCCGGAGCGCGGCGGGACGCCGGCGGGGTTCGACGTCACCGGGGAGTCGCTGGAGCCGCTCAACGGGTTTCCGTGCGACATGGAGATACAGACGCTCGATCTCAATGCCGACGGCAAGGTCGATCTGGTCGTGGCGACCGTGCTGACGTTCAGCGATGGCACCATGCTCCCCGCGCCGACGTACGGGGCGCTCACCCGGCGACACGACGGGGGCTGGGAGGTGTTCGACACCGAGCTGCCTCAGCCGCCTCGCGGCGGCCGCACCGTGTTCCTCGATGTGAACGGCGACGGCTTGCCCGACGCGGTGCAATCGGGCTTCAGCCACGGCGGGCTCCGCACGATCCTCAATACGGGGCCGACCTTCGACGCGCCGGCGGTCGAGAGCCTCGGCCCGGCGGGCGTCCTCGAGAGCCTCGGCGCGCAGGACGCGTTCTTCCGGCTGGCGGCGCCGCTGGACTACGACGGCGACGGCTTGCAGGATCTGCTCATGCCGGTGCCGCCGGGCATGCTGCCGGGCTCATCGCTCGCGCTGCCCTCCTGGGCGATCCTCCAGGCCACCGGCGCGCGCGACGGGCCGACGTTCGCGCTCGTCGACCCGGGGATCCCGTTCGAGGCGGCGGTCGGCGAGGCCGTCACGCTGGCCGAGCCGCACGGGCCGCGCATCGGGGACGTCGACGGCGACGGGGCGCAGGACGTGGTGTTGCCGCTCGGGGGCGTGTTCAACGTCTTCCAGAACCTCGCGGCCGATCGGGATCTCCTCGTCGCGGTCTCGGATGGGATGAACGCGCACGAACCGAGCGAGGCGGGCTTCGTGCCGAACGTGAGCGTCGCGTATGGCCATCTCACCGACGCCTCGATCACGGACGGCGCCGCCGCGGGAGCTCCGGAGCGGGAGAGCATGCTCTACGTGTCGCGGGACGACGCGGCGAACGCTTGCGATTATCCGCGCCGCTGCGCGGTGGGGCCGCGGCGGGTCGTCCGCGGCTACGCGCTCAACAACGGTGCGGACCGGCCGCGGCGCTTCGAGGTGCGCTATCGCGACGGGCGCTACCACCGGCTCGGGCGGGGGTTTCTCGGGTTCGGGGAGCGCGTGGTCGTCGAGGTCGACACCGGCGCCGCGACGGCCGAGCGGTACGACAACGTCACGTTCGACGAGGAGCTCGAGGTCTTTCCGTTCGCGGGGCAGGTGAAGCAAGAGTGGCGCTGGGCTCCGGGGTTGCCGGACCAGCCCAGGCCGGAGCAGATCGAGCTCTCGTTCCTCGATGTGACGCGGGAGATGGTGCCGACGAACGACGGCGCGACCTACTTCACGCTCCCGACCGAGCGCCGGCTCCGGCGAGCGCAGGGGGTCTATCCGCCCGACGGCGGCGAGGCGCCCAACGTCGAGGCGTACGTCGAGCAGGTCGCGTCGGGCGGCGAGCCCGGGGGCGGGGCGGCCATCCTGCGCGACACGGCGGCGAAGGTGACGGACTTCGATGCGTTCGGCAATGTGCGCGCCGAGGAGGTCTCGACCCGCGGCGTCGACCTGACGCTGGAGACGACGCGCACGTTCAAGAACGACACCGATCGGTGGGTGCTCGGTCAGCTCCAGACCGAGAAGGAATGCAGCGCGGCCGCGGGGCTCTCGCAGTGCCGCCTGCTCGCGCGCACGACCACGATCTACGGCGAGATCGAGACCGAGTCGATCGACAGCGACGAGGGCATCCCGGACACGAAG
This sequence comes from Sorangium sp. So ce385, assembly GCF_051474135.1. Lineage (NCBI taxonomy): Bacteria > Pseudomonadati > Myxococcota > Polyangiales > Polyangiaceae > Sorangium > Sorangium sp. So ce385. The sequence goes on from NZ_CP150337.1 coordinate 7,717,935, forward strand.
CTCGATGTCGCGATTGCGCGGGACGACTTCGGCAACGTCACCGGGGTGACGGCCGACGATGCGTTCGGCCATCACCGGGCGTGGAGCACGGCGTACGACGCCGAGGGGCTCTTCCCCGAGACGCACGTCAACCCCGCCGGCCACACCACGCGCGTGACGTTCGATGAGGGTCTCGGCGTGCTGGTCGAGCGGGTCGATCCGAACGGGCTCGTGACCGAGTGGCGGCACGACGGCTTCGGTCGCCTGGGACTCGAGATACGGCCCGACGGCACGCAGACGGCGATCGCGCTGTCGCGCACCAAGGACGGCGGACCGGACCGGGACGCCTGGCGGGTGGTGCAGCGGACCACGACGGCCGGCGGCGCCGACGATACGGTCGAAGTCGACAGCCTCGGCCGCCCGATCCGGTGGTTCTGGTACGGGCCTTCCGTGGAAGGCGCCGCGGGCGGTGCCACGGGCGAGCCGCGGCGCTTGATGCAAGAGATCGCGTACGACGCACGCGGCGAGCGCGTCGCGCGGCGCTCGGTGCCGGTGACCGAGGGCACGCCGGACGACGAGCTCCTCTACGACGTCTACGCGCACGACGCGGTAGGCCGCGAGGTGCGGCACACGACACCGTGGGTCGCGGTCGTGGAGACCGCGTACGACGGCCTGCGGGCCGAGGTCACCGATGCGCTCGGCCACGTGACCGTGGTCGAGCACGATCCGCTGGGACGACCGGTGACGGTCACCGACGCGGCGATGGGGGTCACGCGGTACAAACATGGCCCGTTCGGCGCGCTGTACACGGTCACCGATCCGGGCGGGGCCATCACGCGCACCACGCGCGACGCGCTCGGGCGCGTGCGGCAGCTCGACCATCCCGATCGGGGCACGACCGTCTTCACCAACGACGGCTTCGGCGAGCTGGTCTCGTCGACCGACGCGCTCGGGCGGGAGGCGACGTTTCGCTACGACGACCTCGGGCGCACCACCTCGCGCGTGGACGAGGACGGCGCCGAGCGGCTGACGACCACCTGGACCTGGGACACCGCGGAGCACGGGATCGGCAAGCTCCACGTGCTGGAGAGCCCCGACGGGGACAAGACGTACGGCTACACCGAGCACGGCAAGCTCGAGACGATGGCGCTCCGTATCCACGGAGAGCGCGCCGCACTGAAGAGCAGGCTCGGCTACGACGAGCTCGGCCGCGTCGAGACGATCACCTACCCCACCCCGGCCGGCGCGGCGCCGTTCGTGGTGGCCCACGACCACGACGCGCACGGCCACGTGCTCGCCGTGCGCGACAGCGCGACGCGCTCTGCCTACTGGCGGCTGACCGACGTGGACAGCGCCGGCCGTTACCGCGAGGAGGCGTTCGGCAACGGCGCCGTCACCGAGCGGAGCTACTATGCGGACAAGCAGCGGCTGAAGGGCGTCGTCACCCGCAGCGGCGCGACGGCGGTGCAGGACCTCGGCTACGGCTACGACGACCGGCTCAGCCTCACGCGGCGCACCGACGCGCTGCAACCGCAGCACCGGAACGAGCGCTTTCGGTACGACGCGCTCGAGCGGCTGACGTGCGCGTACTTCAGCGACGTCGAGAGCGCGACCGCGCCGTGCGCGCTCCGCTACGACCACGACCCGAACGGAAACCTCACCTTCACGCCGGACGCTGGGACGCTCTCGTACGACGACCCGCTGCACCCGCACGCCGTCACCGGCGCGGGCGCGGACAGCTTCGGCTACGACGCCGTGGGCAACCAGATCGCGCGCCCGGGCGGGGTGCGGGTGCGCTACACGCCGTTCGATCTGCCGAGGGAGATCACGCAGGGCGCGAGGACCGTCTCGTTCGGCTACGACGGCGACCAGCAGCGGATCCGCAAGACCACGCCGGACGAAGAGACGATCTACTTCGGCGACCTGGTCGAGCGGGTTACCGACGCGGCTACAGGCAGGGCCGAGCACCGGTACTACGTGCGCTCGCCGGAGCGGGTGGTGGCGATCGTGACCCGCGGCGGGCAAGAGCCGGGCACCCGGTATGTGCACGTCGATCACCTCGGCTCGGTCGATGCGATCACGGACGAGGATGGCGACGTGTTCGAGCGGCGGAGCTATGATCCGTTCGGCCAGCGCAGAAACCCGGTGTGGGGAGAGACCACGCCGGCGTCGTTCTCCAGCGAGACGACGCGGGGCTTCACCGGGCACGAGGGCGATGACGAGCTCGGGCTCGTCAACATGAAGGGCCGCATCTACGATCCGAGGCTCGGGCGGTTCTTGACGACCGATCCGATCGTGCAAGCGCCGCTCTCGGGTCAGAGCTGGAACCCGTACAGCTACGTGCGCAACGACCCGCTCAACCACGTGGATCCGAGCGGGTTTCAGGGGGTATCGCCGGAAGCTCACGATCCCGCGGCGCAGCCGCTGACCGGGGTGCTCGATTCAGAAGCGCTCGGCCTGCCACCGATCGAGGTAGAGATCGTCGCGCCTCCGGATTGGGTGGTGTGGGTAGACGCAGGCGCCGACGCCGACACCGCGGGCGCGGACGTCGGAGCGATGACGGCGCCTGTCGATGTGGGCACGACCGGAACCTCGTCGGGCTTCGCGTCGTACTTGGTGACCGCCTCGCCGGAGCACGCAGGCGCCGCCGGCCCGGGCACCCTCGTCAGCCAGGCCTTGCTGGGTGCCGCGGAGGGCACGCGCGACCTCGGTCTCGGCATCGCACGGTCGCTGGTGCTGAACGCGCTGACGTTCGGGATGTACGGCGGCTACGAGCTCGGCGGCGCAATCTGGGCGGGCTACGAGCAGGACGGGATCTTCGGCGCGCTCAACGCCGTGAACCCGCTCTACCATATCGGGCTGGGCGCCGCGGACACGGCCCTCGCGATCGACGGAGGCGACTACCGGGAAGCGGGCGCGGCGGGGACCAAGGCGATGATCCTCGCGGCGGCCACCGTCTTCGGGATGGGGAGGGGGCTGGGAGCGGCGACCGATGAGGCGACGGTTGCGGCGGGGACCGCGAGAGGGGCAGGCGCCACTCGCGAGCTCGCTCAGCACATTGCGAATGTCGAGCGTATGCCTATGAACTTCAGGCGAACGGTTGCGCTCGTCGAAACGGCCGAAGGACCGACGCTGGTTGCTGGAGGTGCAAGCGATCTCTCTGCCGCCCAAATCGCTGCGGCTCAGAAGCTCGGCTTGACTCCGGCACCGCCAATGCCAGGAGTTCATGCGGAGCCAACCGCGATTTTCGGGGCCGGCAGGCTCGGCCTGACGCCGACGCGCGGCGTGACTACCAGTGCCATTTGCACGGGACCTGGTGGATGCACTGAGTTCATCCAAGGCCTCGGAGGTCGCGTCACCGGGAAGCACACGTTCGAGTTCTAGCTATGGAAGAAAACACACTCATCAGAGCAGTCGCGAAGCGAGCAACAGATCCGATGACTCGGACCGACTCGCCGGACCGAGGGGTATCTGAGCTGGCTCCGCCTGCCACACCGCAGCAAGTGGACCAAGCCGAGCGGACACTGAAGTGTAAGCTCCATCCCCTGCACCGAAGACTGCTCCAAGAAATAGGGAACGGCGGATTCGGCCCAGCTGATGGTCTAATCGGCCTGCCGGGAGGTAAAGTCGATGACGACGGCCGGTCAGTCGTGGAGCTCCGCGAACAGCTCTTCGCAGATCATGCAGGTGCTGGAGTACCTGTGCAGATAGTCCCTCTCTGCGATTGGGGAGGAGGCGTGTGGTCGTGTGTAGACGAAGATACCGGACAAGTTCTGATGCTCGATGAAGCCGGCCTCACGGACACCGGCATGTCCCTCCATGATTGGATGAGCGACTGGGCCAATGGCATTTCACTCGCCGAGAAGCTGTTCACGTTCGAGGAACACTCAGGAATCAACCCGTTCACCAAGAGACCGATGACCGCAAGACTTCGAAGCCGTCCCATTGGCACGCCCTACCGTGGGCGGGCCAGCTAAACAGCCCACAATGCTCAAACTACATACAACGCGTGCAGCCGCTCGACCATTCCAATTGCGCAGTCTGGATTCAACGTTGGAGCGCACAGCTAAGCGCACAGCTACCGGAGTCGCGCCTAGGACGCGGCCAGCTGGGTGGACGTGGCACCACGAGCTGGAGCCAGGGGTGATGCGCCTTGTTCCTCGCTCCCAGCACACGCCAGGAAGCCCGCACTGGAACGCGCTTCACCCGAACGGCCGTGGTAGCTGGTTCATCTGGGGAGAACAATGAAACCGACGAAGCTAATCGATGTAGTAGCCAACATTTTCACCTACGACAACAATACAACCATTTACGCTTCGAAGCCGTGGACATGCAACTCAAATACCATATTGGCACAAGAACCGGCGGAAGGTGGTCGACCAGCGGAAGCCGAGCTATGCGGAGCCGAGTATTTGATCGAAGTGTTCATCGCGAAGGAGTTCCTTGAAGATTGGCTTGCACAGGAGGGTCGCCCGATATCGACACAAGAGCAGTGCGAACGGCTAATTCACTACGCCATCTACGATGCGTGAGGTTGCAGATGACGTTCCGGCCCTCACTCAAGCTGGCGACGTTCCTGCTGCTCACAGCCTGCGGTTCCGAAATTCCACCGTCCGCGACGCCCACCGCCATCCGTCACCGGCAGAACATCGAGCCATGGCGCTCCGCGCAGGCGCTCTCCGACGCGTACGTCCCCGAGGTCCGGGCCGGGAACCTCGCCGCGCTCGGCAAGATCCGCCACGTCCCCTTCGCCCTCTACATCAACTCCATGCACGAGCGCATCCATTCCGTATACGAGGAGGAGCTGGCAGCTGCGCGCGAGGCGTACCCGGAGCTCCGCGGCGAGGCGGACATGGCCGTGCTGCTCGAGATCGCCGTGAACCAGGGGGATGGGCGCCTGGCCCGGCTGGGCGTCGCCAGCTCGAGTGGCTCCGTCGCCTTCGACGTGGTCGCGCTTGAGGCGGTGCGGCGCGCGGCCCCGTTCGATGCGCCGCCGCAGCTGCTCGTGTCCCCGGGCGGCAAGGTCTATCTCCACTGGATGTTTCACACCGATCCGTACCAGGCATGCGCGACCTTCAACGCACGGCCGTTCATGCTCGCCAGCGCACCTGCCGCGGCCGCCGCCGGCCAGCAGCCCGTCCCCGGCCACCTGACCGGCCAAGACCGCTCCGCTCCCATGGCAGGTGCCGCGCAACAAGGTGCAGCCCGCCGGCCTCCATCGACTCGTTTCAGGTGGGCCTGTCCGTTCCCAGACGAGGCAGACAAAAACGGCATCGACACGGCGAGCGTTGTCCTCCAGGCTTCCGTGGGAATTGACGGCTCCGCCCGCTCGGTAACGGTCCTACACGATCCTGGGAACGGTTTTGGGCAGGCCGCAGCCGCGTGCGCCATGAGGAAGGATTACACCCCAGGAAAGGACCGACCTGGAGCACCGATCGTGGCCACGACGCCGCCGATCACCGTCCAGTTCGTCAGAGGCGAGGCCACGACGGCCTCCATACCGGGTGCTGTGCAACTGGAAGCAGCGCGTCAGCCTCTATCGGGTAGCTCAAAGTGGGCGTGTCCTTTTCCCGAGGAGGCAGACAAGAACGCCATCGACAGAGGCACCGCCGTCATCAAGGTGTATGTGGAGCCCGACGGTTCCGCGCGCTGGGCGCAGGTCCTGCACGACTCCGGGTACGGCTTCGGGTCGGCCGCAGCCCAGTGCGCCATGGGTCGACGCTACATACCAGCGAAAGCCAGCTCTGGAGCACCGGTTGCTGCCTGGACGCCGCCAATCACCGTTAATTTCATCAGGTAGCGGCCCTGACCACAGACGAATCCCCCGCCTCTCGCACGGAGAGCCGGCGCCCAGCCGCGTCGTGCGGCGCGATGACGAGCGGCCCAGCGGAGCCCCGGCGCGCCACGGGCAGGCCAACCCTGGCTGGCATCGTCGCAGGGCCTCAGCCGCGTGCGGGCAGGATTCATCCAGTCCAGCTGTACGAGCAACCCTGACCACGCCCGCGTGGGGGGACGCGCCAGAACTTGCAGCGCCGCGTGGGGGGACGCGCCGAAACTTGCAGCGCCGCGTGGGGGGACGCGCCGAAACTTGCAGCGCCGCGTGGGGGGACGCGCCGAAACTTGCAGCGCCGCGTGGGGGGACGCGCCCCGCCTCACCTCGACGCGCGGCGCCCCGCCGGATACCTGCTGAGCGCTTGTCGATGCACAGAGGCCGCGTTACCTCGGCCTTATGGCCAACTCCGCATTTCTCGCCCGCCGGCTCACGCCGAGCGGGTGTATCATTGCAGGAACCAAGCTCGCCGCTCACCGGGAGGCGTTGAAGTCGAAGAAGATCAAGCTGTCTGCCAAGGTCGACGCGGCGGTCCACTCCGTCCTCGCGGCCACCGGGGCCATCGAGGCGCTCGGGAGCACCGACGCCACGATGACCGAGATCGACCGCGGCGCCGACCGGTGCATCGGCGCATTCAACAGCGTCCTCGATAGCGTCGAGCGCGCGTTCGATCACGACGGCATCCTGCCGCTCTCGGAGGACGAGGCGGCGCGCCGCAGCGACGCCCTGCTCGTGCGCTCCGAGGTGCTCTCGTCAGGCATCGATTTCGTCCGTCTCGTCTACTCCCAGCAATGGGTGCGCATGAGCGCGATGATCAAGGCGCTCGAGCGCAAGGACGTGAAGGCGGCGGTGGAGCGGCTCGGGCTCTCGGCCGAAGCAGGCCGCCTACGGCGCTGGACCGACCTGTACGGCCAGAAGCTCGGCGTCACCGAGGCGAAGAGCGCGGATCCGGCGATCAAGGCCGTGGAGGCGTGGCACGAGGCCTACGGCACGCTCATGGTCCACGTACACGCCGAGTACGACGACGACAGGGACGAGACGCACGCGCTCCTCCGCGACCGGCTGCTCTCGCCGTACGAAGACGCGGCCGATGAGGTGCGCCGCGCCGAGCAGCGCGCCCGCACGGCCAGCGCCAAGAGAAAGGCGCAGGCAGAGCCCGAGCCCGAGCCGATCTGAACGCTCGCCGCGCCCCACAGCCCCTGCGCGCCATCGATATCCCGACCCGCACAAGCAAGCATCGAGACAGGCGCTGACGAGATCGTCAGGATACGTACGTCTGCGGCCGAGAATTTTCCTCGCGCCGCCGGAATGCGTCTCACGATGCGTCCGACCAGCACTGTCATTCGCGCATCCCGGCGCCTCCCAGGCCTTCCACCGACAGCCCTGCTCTGGTACGTGCGGCTGTCGCCCGCAGGCCTGGCTCGGGCGCGCTCAGTCCGGTCCGAGGCTCGCCCAAGGAGATCCGCACCCGTGCGCAGGAACACCCGCCCCAGCATCGCACTCCCGCTGTGCATGGCCCTGCTGTCCGCCGCCGCGGAGGGCCGCGCCGAGGCGCCGCCGGAGGCGGTCGCCCGGCTCATGGCGCAGGCGAACGCCGCCGCCCGCGAGGACCGGCTCGCCGACTCGCGCGATCTGTGGATGGCGGTCTTTCGGCTCCATCGCTCCCAGGTCGCCGCCTGCAACATCGGGGCGCTGTCGCTCCGCCTCGGCGACGCGCCGGCCGCCGTGCGCTGGCTGTCGATCTGCAAGGAGATCATGCGCGCCCCGCGGACCCCCGAGGAGCGCGCGCTCTACGAATCCCGGCTCAGCGACCTCGCCCGCGCGCGCCAGCTCACCGGCGAGCTGCACGTGATGGCGCCCGCGGGCGCGCGGATCACGATCGACGGCGCGCCCGCCGAGCTCGACGGCGGCAAGCCCGTCCCCGTCGCCCCCGGGCGCCACCTGGTGCGCGCCGTGCTGAACGGTGGCATCGCGACGGCCGAGGTCGACGTGCCGCGCGGCGAGGCGCGGGAGGTGGTGCTCACCCTCCCCGCCCGGCCCGCCGCTCCTCCCGCCCCCTCCGCGGCCCTCCCCGCCCCGCCCGCAGGCCCGCGCGCCGCGCCCGTGAGCCCGGCCCCGCCTTCGCCCCGACCGCGGCCGGACCTCGTCGCCGGCGGCTTCGGGCTCTCCGCCACGCTGGCGGCGATCGGCGGCGTGATGCTCGTCGGCGCGGGGAAGAAGGACGAGGCAGGCCACGCCGCCGCGCGCGCCGCGGGGCCAAACCGTTGTTTCCGGCTCACCCGGCCGATGTGCCAGGAGTCGGCCTCGGCCTACGACGACGCGCGCGCCTACCGGGGCGTGGGCATCGCCGGCCTCATCACGGGCGGCGCCGCGCTGGCTGCCACGCTCGGCTACATCTTTTATCCGCGCGGCCCGGCAGAGATCTCGGTAAACGCGGGTGGACTCACGCTGGCCAGCACCTTTTGATCGGATCTCTCGCTCGGCGGTGCGCCGATCGGACCGAGAGCCGCCGCGCCCGCGCGGCAATCTGGCGAAAACTTGCGTGACGCGCGCGGGTCGAGCGCGGCATACTGCGCGCCTGAGACGACCTGGCAGACGACACCCCGGCGGATTGGGGCCGCCTGGATGTCACCGCCGCAGCCTCGTGCCGGAGGACTGACGCATGGGTAGGCCCATCGCGCATTGCGCCGTAGCTTCCATCTTTCTCATCAGCTCAGCATCGTTCTTTGCCTGTGGTGAGGGCACCTATCAGGGTGGAACCTGCGCGACCACGGACCATTGTCAGTCGGACGACCAGAACGTGCCGGGGACCGTCTGCCTCGACGGACACTGCGAGTGCGGCGAGCCGGGGAAGGTCATCTGCTGCCCGCCCGGCGAGGAGGAGCCGGACTGCTTCCTCGCGTGCCGTCGCTGCGACGAGTGCGCGGAGAACACGGCGGAGTGCTCCGGGGTGCCCGTGCCGCCCGGGGGCTGCGAGGGCGACGCGGAGTGCGCCGGCCCGCCCGATCCGCGCTGCGGTGTGGGGCGGTGCGTGGACGGCGCGTGCGAGGTGGAGATATGGCGCGGCCCGATCGCGTCGCAGCTCCGCGGCGACTGCAAGGACGAGGAGTGCACGGCCGAAGGGCGCGTGGTCAGCGTGCCGGCCTATGACGTCTACGATGACGGCAACCAGTGCACCCTCGACATCTGCGAGGTCGACGAGCCGCGGCATCTCATTCTCGAGGATGTGACCTGTCCGGCCTCGGGTGCGGGGCGATGCCATGAAGGCGCGTGCGTGCAGTGCTTTGCTGAAGATCCCGCGCTGCAGTGTGCCTCCGGGTTGGTGTGCTACGGCGTGTGGTGCGTACCACCGCACTGCGAGAACGGCGCGAGAGACGCGGGGCGCGGGGAGACCGGCTTCGACTGCGGCGGCCCGTGCCGGCCGTGCCCGCCGAGCGAGCGCTGCGGCGCCGCCACCGACTGCGTGAGCGGCGTGTGCACGAACGGCAGCTGCATGATCCCGACGTGCAGCGACGGCGTGAAGAACGGCGACGAGAGCGGCGTCGACTGCGGTACGACGTCGTGCCCGCGCTGCCCGCCGGGCCGGGGCTGCAGGACCGGCGCGGACTGCACGAGCGGCGTGTGCTGGAGCGGCGCCTGCGAGGCGCCCACCTGCAGCGACGGCGTGAAGAACGGCGACGAGACGGGCGTCGACTGCGGGGGCGAGGGATGCGCGGGGCCGTGCCCCGGTTGAGGGCGCCTCCGAGCGCCGCTCAGGTCGCCGCGTCGAGCGCCCGCGACAGCGCGCGCAGCAGCGCGGCCCCGTCGCCCTCGTACGCCCGGCCATGCATGCAGGCGAGCAGGCGAGGCGACGTGGCCGCGAGCTTCTCGAGGAGCCGGGGCGCGTCGGGGCCGTGCGCGTAGTAATCCATCGCCCGGCGCATGGCCTCGCTGGGCTCGAGGATGTCGTCGCGCGTGAGCGCCGGGTGGTCGGCGCCCGGCTGCGTGAAGAGATCGCCGCAGAGCAGCGTCGCGGTGGACTCCTCGAACAGGTAGCCGCACTCCCAGCCGTGCGGCAGGTGGGGCGCGTCGAGCCAGCGCACCCGGCGCCGGCCGAGCTCGAGGACCTCGCCGTCCTTGAGCGCCCGCGGCGCGCGGTCGAACATGTCCCCGTCGACCATCGCGGCGATCCGCCCGCACACCGGCGCCGCCTGCGGGGCCGCGTCGAGCAGCTCGTTCATGGCGCCGCACTCGTCCGACTCGCAGTGGGAGAACGCCACGTAGCGCAGCCGCTCGACCGGCATCACCCGCGCGATCGCCGCGCGCACCGCGGGGAAGAGGCGGCGCGGGCCGGTGTGGAAGAGCAGCGGCGCGTCGTCGACCAGGAGATACTGGTTGAACGAGAACGCAGCTTTGCCCTCCCCCACCGGGGTGTGGAGCTGGTAAATGCCATCGGCCACCTCGGTGACCCGAGCCTCGCTCGGTGAGTCCGCCATCCGCTCCTCCTCTCGCGCGAGAGGCGCCGTTCCGCGCGCTCCCTCGTGAGCGGCCACCGTATCAGGGCGAGCCGCTCGCGGGAAGCGCCACGCCCGCGGAGCGCCGCCGCCGGAGGCGGCGCGCCGCGACGGCCGCGGTCAGTTCGTGAAGCGGAGGTTGTCCAGGTAGTAGGGCCCCGAGCCGGGGTTCACGGAGAGCTCGAGCGTGATCGACACGTCGCTCGGCGACGCGTCCAGCGCGGCCACGGTGGGCGCGGCGAGCGTGAACGTGATGGGCGAGAACGCGTTCCTGGGGAGGGGGGTGAGGCCGGCCGACCCGACGAACTGGTTGTGGATGCCCTTGGAAGGGATCGAGATCAGCGCGACAAGGGTTCCGACCCACGACGGATTGGGCTGGACCGCCGACGTGAAGAAGTCGAGGCGCAGCGTGTTGCCCACCGGCGTCATGCCCGCCGTGCTGAACGGCGCGCTCTTGATCTGGCTCCACGCGTTCGGCGTCCCGACCCGGAGCGACCGGATCCCCTCGGTCACCCAGCCCGTGGCGAACGAGAGCGGCGCCTGCTGCGACGTCCACAGGCCGGACCGCTCGAACCCGAGGACCGGATTGCCGAAGAGGAAGTCGTTCATCACCTGCTGGCGGAACGGGATGAACTCCTCGGCGAGCAGGTTCGAGATCTGGAAGCGCGTCCTGCCGGGCTCGCCGGGGATATCCTCCGTCTGCTCGGAGGTGTGGGTGAAGAAAAAGGTGTTGTCGGGGATCGGCGAGGAGAGGCCGACGTCGTTGTTCGCGCCGCTGCCCTGGCTCTTGACCAGGTGGCACCCCGAGCACGAGATGGACTGGGCGCGCGCGAGGAGCTGGTCGGGCGAGAGCGGGCTGCCCACGGCGGTGAGCTTCTGCTGGATGGCGGTCCTGAAGGCCGAGGGGCCGCTGCCGACGGCGTTCCGGTAGTTGTTCTGCTCGGTGATCAGGAGGGCTTCCCCGGCGCCGAAGGAGGCCGGCACGAGCGTCGGATAGTCGAACCGGTTGAAGTCGCCCGACGAGGCGAGCGCCGCCACCGCGTTGTCGACGAACCACGACCGGAAGCTCGCCGCGCGAGGGTCGGTCGAGGCGGGGTCGAAGAGCAGCGCAGACGGGTTGTCGTCGACGTGCTGCGGCACCACGAGCAGCTGGCAGGCGCTGCCGGTGCAGTCGCGCGAGAGCTTGAACTCCCGGAGCGCCCAGTCGTCCTGCGCGAAGGGGGGAGGCCGCAGGAAGTCGTTGACGCGGATCTGCCCGCCGCCGGCGCTGAACCGGTCGATGTGGATGACGGGCGAGAACCCGGGGAGGCCGTCGAAATAGAAGTCCAGCAGCGCGGCCGTCCGGGCCTCCACGCTCTTCGCGGGATCCGACAGCCCGTGCCAGAACTCGACGACGGGGCGGCAGCCCTCGCGGCCGAGGCTGGGGGTCGGGTTGGGCAGCCTGGACTCGAAGATGATGAAGTTGCGCATTCCGCCGTTCGTCTGGGCGTGCCCTCCCCGCCGCGCGAACACGATGCGGTGCTCGCCGCAATCGGACCCCAGCGGGTCCGCGAGATCGAAGCGGTTCACGAGCGTCGTGGCCATGTAGAGCGACTCGCCCGGCAGCCCCGCGAACGGGTCGGTGTTCGCCTCTTGGCCGACGGCCCGGCTGCAGATCACCGGGAAGCCGTTGATCGACCCGTCGAAGCCCTCGGTGAAGATGCCCTGCGTCGGCGGAGGAGGGTTGGAGAGCACGACATCGTCGCAGTGCGGGCCGAGGGCGAGCCCCTCGCCGGCCTTCCGGTACGTGTCGAACATCTGACGAAACACCTGCAGCGGCGTGAGGCCCGGGACGTCGGCCTGGTCGACGAGCTGCTGCAGCACGTCCTCCAACGTGAACGCAGACACGATGTCCGTATCCGTGACGACGAGGGACTTGCGGGGATCGATCGCGAACGTGAGCGCCTGAGCGTCTGCGCCGACCGCCTCGGCGACGCCGTCCGGCTCGCCCTCCATCGGATCACCCGCCGCGCAGGAGATCGTGGGAAGCGCGAGCGCAAACAGCGCGGCGCGGCGCGCCCACCGCCGCGTCACGGCGGCGGGAGACGCGCTTCGAGAGCGCAAGATCAGGCTGGAGCAAGATGGGCCGGGGACCATGAAACCTCCTGAAAACAATCGAGACGAAGGCTCGATGTGCCGGCCTCATCAGCCGACGAAGCGTGGATGCGGCCATGGCTTTCCGCCCTTCGAAAAATTGTTGAGCTCGCAAGATTTGCGCGCGCGGCCCGACACGGCATGACGCGGCCCGACGCCGCCCGAAGCGGCCCGACGCGGCCCGACGCCGCCCGACGCGGCCTTGCGCTCGTCCAGCGCGGCGCTGGACGCCGCGGCCTCGCTCGGGGAAACTTCGTCGTATGCGACGCGAGGGGGACGAGGATCGCGCTCAGCTGGTTCGCCGCCTGGAAGCGATGGAACGCGAGATGGAGGCGATGCGGGCGGACGCGCTCAGGTGGCGCGCGCTGATGGGCGCGCGCTGTATCAGCGTGTCGCTCCACCGGCCGGACGGCACGAGCTGCGCCGTCAACGCCGGATGGGAAGCGCTCTGGCGGGCCTCGGGCGAGTCGTATCTGCAGTCGAGCTACAACATGCTGGAAGATCAGCAGCTCGTCGACAACGGCATCATGCCCCACATCGAGCGTTTCTTTCGCGGCGAGGAGGTCGCGATCCCGCCGATCAGCTACGACACCGACGCTGTCGATATCCCGGGCAAGGCCGGCGGCGCGGTGTGGGTCTGCGCCTTCGGCGTGCCGGTGCGCGACGCCGGGCGCAGCGCCGAGGGCGTGCTGCTCCAGTTCGCCGTCCCGGAGGCGGCCGAGATCCAGCACAAGTACGAGGCGCTGATCGAGGAGCAGCGCGCGCTCCAGGCGTCGCTCGAGGCGCGGAACCGGGAGCTCGAGGAGACGGTGCGGCTCATCGCGGCGCAGCGGGACGCGATCCAGGCGATGAGCGTCCCGGTGATCCGCGTCGCGGACGGCGTGCTCTGCCTCCCCATCGTGGGCATGATCGACGACGCGCGCGCCGGCGCGCTCCTGGAGCGCCTGCTCGAGGCGATCGCCGCGCAGCAGGCGGCGGAGGTGCTGCTCGACATCACCGGCGTGCCGGCGCTCGACGCGCGGGCCGCCGCGCAGCTCGTCTCGGCGGCGACCGCGGCGCGGCTCCTCGGCGCGTCGTGCACGCTCGTGGGCGTCTCGCCCGCGCTGGCGCGGACGCTGGTCGATCTCGGCATCGACCTCGGCGGCCTCGCCACCGCGGCGACGCTGGCCGAGGGGCTGACCCGGGCCCTCTCCGCGCGCCGCGGGGCGGCGCCGCGGCGCACGGCGGCCGCGGGGCGCGGGCCGGCGCCGGAGCGAGACGAGCGGGGAGAAGCGCCGCGGCCGGCGGCGAAGCTCCCTGGAGAGGCCCCTTCCCGCAGGCGGTGAGCGCGCCTCCTGCTACGGCGAGCAGTGCGGAGGGCGGACCTCTGCGCCGCTGTCCACCACGAGACGCCGCTGCCGTCGTTGCTCCGCAACCACCGCTCGCAGAGCCGCTCGCGCTCGCGGTCGGCCGCGGGCGATTCACCTGGGTAGCCGTCGCGGCAGCGGACGAATCGGCTCACGCCGTAGGCCGACCTGGAAGCGTCGTACTTGCCGTCGTACTCGATCACCATGCGCCCGCCAAAGCCGTCCACGGGATGAAGCCGCCAGAAGCCGAGCCGTAGGTCCGAGAACCCGTGCGTCCTTGTCGGGAGCGGGCGCAGCCGCGCGGGCAAATCGGCCACCACCCTCAGGCAGCGCGGGTATTCCTCCTTCACCAGCAGCCGCGTACCGGGGTTCGTGAAGGCCATCTGGTACTCGACACGGAGGTCCCGCTCGCCGTCGGCGTTCAGATCCAGGTCGGTGTCCACCGCGAACGGGAACTCGCCGTCCCAATCGTGAATACCGCGGGTCGCGAGGTCCGTCGGACAGGCGCGATCGGCCAGCTCGCTGATCCGGTACGCGAACCCCTCGATGCCTGGAGGTACGCCTGACTCGGTGTACTCCGCCGAGCGAACCCGGCCCCGCAAGGCATACCTGCCCGGCGCGAGCTCCACCGACAGCGCCGGGCCGCACCCCAGCACGTCCCCTGGGCCGGTATCGGACATCGTCTGTACGCTGAGCAGCGCGCGCGTGGTCGTGAGCTCAGGCGACGGAGACGGCCCCGTGCTGGCCCACAGCCGCAGGGGCCGCGGCACATCGATGATCCAGAGCGGCGGAGCCGCGGTGTCCGCCGCCATGACGTCGCAGCCGAGCTCGGCTTCCGTGCGCGCGGGCGTGAGCGGCTCGGGTCGCACGGCGTACTCTCCGAGCCGCCACGCGAGCGTGGGGACGGGAGCCGCGCTGCGAGGCGGCATCGCAGCCCCGATCGCAGCGAGAGACGGCGCCCGCCCCGCCAGCGGCGCCGCCGCGCTCGGAACGACGGCTCCAGTCGCCGGGAGGGCTCCGGCCTTTCGTGCGATCGGCGAGGGCGCGTTCGCCGCCGGCCCGCACGCACCGACGGTGACCCCGGCAGCGATCAGGCTCCCCGCCAGACCCGACCCGGACAGGCGCGGAGCCGTGCCCCCCCGCAGACGCTCGCCGCATTTCATGCGGCGACGCGCCTCGGCAACGCACATGCCGCGCGCCGCAGCCCATCGATGACGTCCCTTCCAGGATCCGCGCGCCGGAGCCGTGGCCATCGGAACGCGGCCTCGGTGGGCGTCGAGACACACCTTCGATCGCCCCGAGCAGCGCGCGTACGACACTTCCACACGATACCCAAGTGCAGTGATCCGAAGGCCGCACGGCGCATCTCGGCGGACCGTTGACGCGGGAGGGAGCCATGCCTTCCAATGCAGGGATGGCCTTGCTTCATCGAGCTCTCGCGCTCGTCGCCCTGCCCGCCGCGACTGCAGCGCTGAGCGGGGGGTGTAGCTTTCCCGACGTCGTCTTCACCGAGCCGGCGACCTCGAGCGCCGGCGGCGCGGGCGCCCCCCCGTCGTCGGACGCGGCGGGCGGCGGCGGGGACGCGGCGGGCGGCGGCGGGGGCGCGGCGGGCGGCGGGGGCGCGGCGGCCTCCGGCGGCGGCGGTGGGGGTGAGGCGGCCTCGGGCTCCGGCGGGAGCGGCGGGGCGACGTCGGGCTCCGGCGGGAGCGGCGGCGGGATGGTCGACTGCGACGCGGACGGCGACGGTTACCCGTCGACCGCGTGCGAGGGCGGCACCGACTGCAACGACAAGCACGCGCACGTCCACCCCGACCAGCCCAACACGTTCTATGACACCCCCATCCGCCCCGGAGGCGGCTTCGATTATGACTGCAGCGGCCAGGAGGAGCCGCAGATCCCCGCGATCAACTGCGAGAGCCCCGGGCCCTGCCGGGACGAATCCAACGTGTACCTGGTGGAGGAGGTCGGGTGCGGTGACCCAGGCCCGGTCGGCAGCTGCAACTTCCTCTGCCAGCAAGACGTCATGTACGCCGGGCTCAAGAGAGCCTGTCATTGATCGAGCGCGCGGCGCGCGTCGGCTCGCCTGCCCGGCGGCCCGCGGAGCTGCCGCTGCGCAGCGCGGCCCCGAGCCGCCGCGCGTCGGGCGCGGAGCGGCCCGCGCGCGACGGGCTCACCCGCCGACCTGGCCGCTCGTCCCCCATCGCTCGATCGGCGCGTGCGCGGTGATCGTCAGCTCGTTCCCCTCGATCGTGTAGTCCATGTCGAGCCCGCCCTCGGCCCGGACGCGCGCGAGGCCGAGGCCCGAGATCCCGTCGATCATCGCCGTCTCCGTGATCAGATCGTCGTAATGCTTCACCGGGTCGCTCGCGGTCTTCAGCGCCATCAGCCGCCGCTCGACCTCGCGCAGGCGCTCGGGGGACGCCTCGTTCCGCGCGCGGATCCTCATGACATGCGAGCGCTCGTCCTCCTCCAGCGCGAGCTCGAGGCTGACGCGAGGCCCGGTGGAGTACTTCGTGATGTTCTCCGCGAGCTCGTGCGCGGCCATGTAGAACCGCGAGCTCACATTCGCGTCGTCCAGCACCTGGCCGCAGAAGCTGGACACCAGCCGCAAGACCGCCGTGGCCAGCCGCTCGTTCGGAAAGAACGTCACGCAGAGGAACAAAGAAGCGCTCTGCGCCTGCTTGGGAGATGACACGGAGGGTGATTCTAGAGGTTCTCCCAGGTGAATCCAACCATGACTTCCGCAGCGGCGCGCATTGTCGCGCGGCTCCCGTGTGCCCTCACCATCCCCCTCACGAATCAGCCAGGTGTGTCCGCGTCATCCCGACACGGCCCCCGGTGCGCCTCGCGCGCACCACGTCGCCGCCGCGCGAACACATCGTCTGCGACGACCGCACAGGCAGGTGACGTGCACCTCGAAATCGCCGTAATGCGCCGCACATCGAGGGCAGTATCAACGCTTGTCCTGCAAGGCAGGCGGGCTCGTGCAGGGCTCGTCCCTCGGGCGCGCCGACCCGAACGTGAGCCGGAAGTTTCCGCCTGGGTCGTCCAGACGAGGCGCGACATCGTCGCGGTGAATCGCTAACATCGCTGCGGGAGTTCACCCATGTCGCGGATCGGCGGCATCGTCTCGACGCGCGCTCGTCGCGGACGAACCGAGGAGAGCTGACGTGAAACATGAACAGGGTCTCTGGAAGCTCTCGTGTTCGGCGCTCGCCGTCCTGTCGATGGCTCGCCGGGAAGACCAAGCCGATCACGCTCGACTCCGATGCAGCGAAGTCGAACGCACGTGGATGCACGAGCTCGCGACCCAATGCGACGCGGCCATGGCCGCCATCCCCCCGAACAAGAGGGTCGACACCGGCGTCGACGTGATCGACGAGCAAAACGTCGCGGAGCTCGAGGCCAGGCTCGTCGAGCTGAAGAGGTAGCGCGACCCCGGCGGCGCGAGCGGCGGCCCCGCCGCCCCCGAGCCCCCTCCCGCACATGACATTCGCCCCCGCTCCGCTCCCCCTGCCCGACCCTCCCCCGCTGCTCGCGATGCGCGGGATCGTCAAGCGCTTCCCGGGCGTCACCGCGCTCGCCGGCGTCTCCCTCACCCTGCGCGCCGGCGAGGTGCTCGCGATCGTCGGGGAGAACGGCGCGGGCAAGAGCACGCTCATGAAGATCCTCGGCGGGGCGTTCGCCCCCGACGAGGGGCAGATCGCCATCGACGGCGCGCCCGTCGCGCTGCGCGGGGTGCGCGACGCGAGGCGCCTCGGCGTCGCGCTGATCCACCAGGAGCTGATGCTCGCGCCGAACCTCGACATCGCCGCGAACATCTTCCTCGGCAACGAGGGGTCGCGCGGCCTCCTGGCCCCGCTCCGGCGCGACGCGCTCCGCGCGGGGGCGGCGGCGCTGATGAGGCGCGTCGGCCTCTCGCTGCCAGAGACGACGCCCGTCTCGGCGCTCACCGCGGGGCAGATGCAGATGGTCGAGATCGCCAAGGCGCTCTCCGTGAACGCGCGCATCATCCTCATGGACGAGCCGACGTCCTCGCTCACCGCGGCCGAGTCGCGGGAGCTCTTCGCGATCGTCGAAAGGCTCCGCGCCGAGGGGATCGGCGTCCTCTACATCTCCCACCGCATGGACGACGTGATGCGCCTCGCCGACCGGATCGCCGTGCTGCGCGACGGCAGGCACGTCGGCGACGTCCCGCGGGCCGAGGCGACGCACGACAGGATCGTCGCGATGATGGTCGGGCGGGAGCTCAGCGGCCGCTACTTCCCGGAGAAGCGCGAGCGCCCGCCGCGCGAGCCCGCGCTCGAGGTGCGCGACCTGCTCGTGCCCGGCGCCCCCGCGGGCGTGAGCTTCACCGCGCTCCGCGGCGAGATCCTCGGGTTCGCGGGGCTCGTCGGCTCCGGGCGCACCGAGCTGATGCAGGCCATCTTCGGGGCGACCCGGGCGCTCGGCGGCGCGATGACGCTCGCGGGAGCGCCCTACCTGCCGCGCTCCACGCGCGACGCCATCGACCGCGGCGTGTGCCTCGCGCCCGAGGATCGCAAGCGGCGCGGGCTCGTGCTCCCGATGACCCTCGTCGAGAACACGTCGCTGCCGAGCCTCGCCCGCTTCAGCCGCTTCGGGTGGCTCCGCCGCGACGCCGAGCGCCGCGCCGCGCGGGGCGAGGTGGACCGGCTCCGCATCAAGGCGAAGGGGCTCGATCAGCGGGCGGTGAACCTCTCCGGCGGCAACCAGCAGAAGGTCGTCCTCGGAAAATGGCTGTCGATGCGGCCCCGCGTGCTCATCCTGGACGAGCCGACCCGCGGCATCGACGTGGGCACCAAGGCCGAGATCTACCGGCACATGGCCGCGCTGGTCGACGAGGGGATGACCCTCCTGATGGTCAGCTCCGACATGGAGGAGATCCTCGGCATGAGCGACCGCGTCGTCGTCCTGCACGAGCGGCGGATCACGGGCGTGCTCCCGCGCGAGGGGCTGACCCAGGAGCGCATCGCCGCGCTGATGACGGGGCGCGCGGGCGCCGCGGGAGGCGAGGAGACTGTATGAAGCGTGAGCTGGGCATGGGCCTCGTGCTCGTCCTGATGTGCGCGGGGCTCTGGATCTCGAACCCCGACTTCCTCGGGCAGTCCAACGTCGTCAACACGGCCCGGCAGATCTCGATGCTCGGCATCTTCGCCATGGGCATGGGGATCGTCATCATCACCGGCGGCATCGACCTGTCGATCGGCTCGGTCATCGGCCTGACGGGCGTCCTGCTCGCCAAGCTCTCGTCGTCCGGGATGGGGTGCCTGGGCTACCCGCTCTGGGTCGGCGTGCCGGTCGCGCTCTCCGCCGCCGTGCTGGTGGGGCTCGCGCAGGGGCTTCTCATCACGCGGCTCAAGCTGCAGCCGTTCGTCGTCACGCTCGGCGGCATGCTGCTCGTCCGCGGCGTGTCGCAGTCGGTGGCCGAGGGCGGCACGCTGAGCTTCGGCGACTCGCCGTTCCTCCGCCTCGCGAACGGCGGGCTCCTGCACGTCCGCGGCGACGCGCTGATCCCCTACCCGCTCGTCATCTTCCTCGCCGTCCTCGCGGCCGGCGCCTACGTCCTGCACTTCACCGTGCTCGGGCGCTACATGGTCGCGATCGGCGGCAACCGCGAGGCCGCCGAGTACTCCGGCATCGACGTGAGCCGGGTCGAGGTCCTCACCTACGTGATCTCGTCGGCGACGGGCGGCATCGCCGGCGTCTGCTACGCGTCCTACATCGGCCAGATGTCCCAGCAGGTCGGCATGGGCTACGAGCTCTACGCGATCGCCGCCGTCGTGCTCGGCGGCTGCTCGCTGCGCGGCGGCGAGGGCAGCGCGCTCGGGATCCTCATCGGCTCGGCCATCATGCGGGTCATCGACAACGGCATCAACATGTTCCAGATCCGCTACACCGACGACGGCGTGCGGCGCATCTGGCGCCTCGATCCGAACTGGACGTTCATCATCATCGGCGCCGTCATCCTCATCGCGGTCGTCTTCGACCAGGCGGTGCACCTCGTCCAGGAGCAGCGGCGCGCGCGGCGCGCGCGGCACGCCGAGGAGAGCGCCGCGCCGCCGCGCCCGTTCGAGGCGCCCCCCACCGCCGGGGCCGGGTAGCCGCGACTCGCCGCGCGGCGGCGCGCCGGTCCGCGCCGGTCCGCGCCGGCTAGGGCGACACGGCCGCGCCGAAGCGCTCGTCGCTCATGCCGTCCGCGCCCTGCAGGGAGGCCTGCGCCGCGTCGCCGAGGCTGCCGCCGAGGTAGACGAGCACCTCCCTGCCGCCGCCGAAGGCCACGACAACGTCGCCGAGCCCATCGCGGTTGAAGTCGCCGGCGCGCGAGATCTGCGTCTCCGCCGTGCCCCCGTACCGCGGGTTCATGGCGGCGTCGGGCTCGGTGTCGGGGCTCTCTCCGCCGCGGAACACGTACGCCTTGCCCGCGAAGCCGACCTCCGGCGCGCCCACCAGCATCTCGGCGAAGCCGTCCCCGTCGAGGTCGCCGCTCGACGACACCGTCTGACCGAACCGATCGGACGCCGCTTCGCCGTGGAGCTCCAGGTCGGGGGTCGTGTCGAACGCCTCCCCCGGCCCGCCGAGGAACAGGAAGGCCGCGCTCCTCATCGGGTCTCCCACGAGGAGATCGGCGAAGCCGTCCCCGTTGACGTCGCCCGCGCCCACCGCGCGCCCGAGCTCGCCCTCGCCCACGAGGAGGCCGTCTGGCACCGTGTCGAGCGCGCCGTCCGAGGCGAGATAGACATAGACGCGCTGGCTGCCAGGCGCCCCGACGGCGATGTCCGAGAAGCCATCTCCGTTGAAGTCCGCCGAGGCGACCGAGGCGCCGAACTCGCTCGCGCTCTGCACCCCCGTGAACATCGCGTCAGCGACCGTGTCGAAGGCCTCGGGGCCGCCCAGGTACACATACGCGCTCCCGGGCTCGATGTGATCGGGGCCGCCTCCCGGCGCGCCGATCACGAGATCCGCGTAGCCATCTCCGTTGATGTCCCCGGAGGCCAGCGCGTGGCCGAACCTGCGGTCATCGCCCGGCAAGCTCCCTGACATGTCCGGCTCCAGCGTCCACGTCGCCGGCTCGGACGAGCTCCCGAAGATCACGCGGACCATCCCCTTGCTGTCTGCGAACGTCGTGCCTGCGACCACGGCGTCGGCGAAGCCATCGCCGTTCACGTCCGCGGTCGCCACGGCGCCGCCGAAGCCCGCCGCCTCGATGGCGCCACCGGTCCTGGGGCTCACCGCGGCCAGGATCCCATCCTGCGCCGGATCGACGCTGTCGCCCGCGCCGCCCAGGAACACGTAGGCGGCCCCGCAAGGGATGTACCCCGGGATCGCGTAGTGGGGCGCGCCCACGAGGATGTCGTCGAAGGCGTCGCCGTTGAGATCGTGATGGCCCCGCCCCACGTTGATCCACCGGACCGCGGACGGCTCGGAGCAGGCGCCGGCCGAGCACGCGCGGACGCGCCAGTAGACCCGGCGGCCCACCGGGGGCTCCGCGGAGCCCTCCAGATCGGCGGCCGGCTGCCAGCGTGTCGCCGCCGTCGTCTCGGTCGCGAGGAGGGCGGAGAACGAGGGATCTCCGCTGAGCTCGAGGGCGTACTCGACGCTTTCCCCCGCGGGCGACGCCGACGCCTCCCAGACGAACGTGGGCCTCCGGGTGTCGGGCACGAGCATCGAGCCGACCGGGCCATCCTGGACCGGCAGCCGCGGGACCGGCGTCGACGGAGCAAGCCGCCCTCCGTCGCCCCCGTCGCCCCCGTCGCCCCCGCCGCCGCCGCTCCCGGCGCTGCCGCCGCCGCCGGCGCTCGTCGCGCTGCCGCCGCCGCCCGGACCGGGGTCGCGGGTCACGTCCTCGATCCCGAGGAGATCGGCGCATCCGAGGAAGAGGGTCGCGAGCGCGATGCCCAGGGGAAAAGAGCTCCGCATCCCCGCGAGGGTACGCGAGCCGCGAGGGGCGACAAGAAGAACTGGCGCCCTGCGCGCGCGGCGCGCCGACGTCGATCGCCGATCGTCGACACGCGCGGACCTCACGACTATCGTCGCCGCCCGCGAGGAGCGGCTCATGAGAAGGACTTATCGTATCTTGCTCGCGCTTCAGGTCTCCGCGCTGGGCGCGGGCTGCGGCGACGAGGCCGCCGGGGACGGCGGACAGCCCGTGACGATGCCGTGCTATCCGCCGGATCGCGCGGTGGCCGAAGGCGACCCGGACGCGCTGTACGCGGCCAGCGACATCCCGCGCTTCGACTTCCGGCTCCGCGACGAGGTCTGGGCGGCGCTCCAGGCGAACGCCCGCGATGAGGAGTACGTCGAGGCGGAGGCGTGCTACCGGGGCAGCAGCCTGGGCCTCGTGGGCCTGCGCTTCAAGGGAGGCTACGGCACCCTCGAGATGTGCTTCGAGGAGCGGGAAGAGCTCCCCTGCCCGAAGCTCAGCATGAAGGTGAAGTTCGACGAATACGTCGACGAACAGCGCTTCTACCGGCAAAAGCGCCTGAACTTTCATGCCATGATGCGCGACCCCACGAAGCTCCACGAGCGGATCACCTATGGTCTCTACCGGGACATGGGCGTGGTCGCCCCGAGGAGCGCGTGGGCCACGCTGCACGTGAACGGCGAGCCGCTGGGCCTCTTCGCGATGGTGGAGGAGATCGACGGTCCCTTCACGGAGAACCGGTTCCCCGAGGATCCCGACGGCAAGCTCTACAAGGCAGCCTGGCCGATCACGAAGGAGCCCGGCTACTACGACGAGCGGATCGAGACCAACGAGGAGGGCGCCTCGCACGCGCGGTTCATCGCGTTCGCGGGCGACCTCGCGTCCGCCGAGGGCGC
This sequence comes from Sorangium sp. So ce385, assembly GCF_051474135.1. NCBI lineage: Bacteria > Pseudomonadati > Myxococcota > Polyangiales > Polyangiaceae > Sorangium > Sorangium sp. So ce385. The sequence continues at coordinate 7,740,554 of NZ_CP150337.1, forward strand.
GGACCGCCTCGCCGCGCTGTCGACGTGGACCGACGTCGCGGAGCTGCAGCGCTACATGGCCGTCGACGACGCGATCCTGAACTTCGACGGGATCACGACCTTCTACGTCGACGACGCGGGCTCGGCCGAGAACCACAACTTCTTCTTCTACGAAGAGCCGTCCTCGGGCACGTTCCGCCTCGTCCCGTGGGATCTCGACAACACCCTGAGCTGGGGCAGCTTCCAGTTCTTCGGCGAGGTGCCGCACTGGACGGAGACGCCGGCGATGTGCCCCGCGGACTTCGAGGTGTACCAGGGCAAGGAGCAGGTGCGCGCGCCCGGCTGCGACGTGCTGTTCAGCGCCCTGAGCCAGGATCTCGCCGGCTACCGGAGCGCCGTCCGGGAGCTGCTCGACGGCCCCTTCAGCGAGGGCCGGCTGGAGGAGCAGGTGGACCGCTACGTGGGGCTCATCCGCGCTGCCGTCGAGGAAGACCCGTTCGGGCCCGCCCCGGAGGCGTGGCGCTCGGACGTCGCGATCCTCAAGGGCGACCTGTCGCTGATGCGAGGCCGCATGAAGGCCCTGCTCGGCGCCGCGGAGCGCGGCGACTGACGGGCGCCCCGCGCGGGCGGCGCTCAGGGCGCCTGGCAGGAGACGCGGTGGATCGGCGCCTCGTCCCCTTCGCCGATCGTCACGTAGTCCCACCCGCCCGGCAGCCAGGCGATCCCCTCCCCCTGATCCTCGTCGGCCGCCGGCATGTCGCACGGCGGGCCGGTCAGCGCCTGCGCGACCGTCTGGTCAGGCGCCATCGGATAGAAGAAGACGTGCGAGTACGTGCGGAGCAGCACGCCGGCGCCGTCCGCGCGCACGTCGCCGCCCGTGAACAGCCGGCTCCCGACCGGCGCGGCGATCGAGCCCGCGCCGACGAGCGTCGCCGTCTGGCCGGCGGCGGGCCGCGTCGAGAGCTCGTAGACCCCGGCGCTCTCCTTCTTCTTCTTCACCTTCGTCACCACCGTGATCGCCCCGGTGACCGGGTGGACCAGCAGCGCCTCCGCGTTGTGGCTCCCGTCGGGGTACGCGAGCGAGATCACCTCCGCCGCCACCGCGCGCTGAGCGCCGCCGAGCGCGGCCGGCTCCCTCACCTCGTAGAGCGCGTAGCCGTCGCGCTCCCGGTCGTTGTCGCCGATGTCCCCGAACCAAAGGCAGCTCCCCCCGCCCGCGCTGCACGGGCCCCGCGCGGCGCCCTCCCAGTCGACCGCGCGCGCGCCCGCCACCTCGACCTCGCCCCGCAGCGCGCCGTCAAGCCCGATCGCAAAGAAGCGCGGGCGGTCGCCGGAATCGTTGTGGAGGTACAGCGTGTCCGGGTGCACCGCACCGGCGACCACACCGGAGCACTCGTCCAGATCGCCGCGCGGCAGCGCGCCGACCCGCGCGGCCCCGCCGCAGCGGGGGCAGCCCGCGGTCCGCACCGCCCCCGCCGCCGCCGACGGCGCCCCCGAGCCCTGGCAGCCCGCGGCGAGCAGCGCCGCCGCGAGCCCGAGCCGCGCAAGCCACCCCGCTGTAGCTTTGCCACTCGAATGCAACGCGCGAGGATACCGGGGAGATATCGAGAGCTTGCGCAGGATTCCGCTTGCGGCATTCGGCGGCGGCTGTGTCATTATCGCGTGGATACCGTAACAAATCCGCGACGCATGCAGCGGCGCGACGCAACCCACCCGGGCGCCTGCCCCTGACCCCTGGCGATCGAGGAGGCCGTCATCCTGGACGTCATCGAACGCTACGAGTTCAAGTACCTGGTGCCGGAGCGGCTCGTCCCGGCGATCCGGGCCACGGCGCGGTCCGTCGGCCGGGCGGACAAGTACGCGAACGAGGACGGCTCGTACCGCATCCGCTCGCTCTACTTTGACACGCGCGGGCACGATCTCTACTGGGCCAACGCCCGGGAGCAGCGGGACCGCTTCAAGGTGCGGGCGCGCACGTACCCCGGCAAGAAGAGCCCCGTCTTCCTCGAGGTGAAGCGGCGCGTCCAGGATGTCATCATCAAGTCGCGCGCGTGCGTGCCCGCGGACGAGTGGCGGGCGCTCGTCGAGCGCGGCAGCCCCGCCGCGCTGGAGCGGCTCCCGCCGGGCGTGCGCAAGGGCGCCGAGAAGTTCATCGGCGCGATCCACCGCCACGATCTCCGGCCCACGATGCTCGTCGACTACGAGCGCGAGGCGTACGAGAGCACGCTCGACAGGTACGCGCGCATCACGTTCGACCGGAGGGTCGTCTGCCAGCGCAAGGAAGCGCTGGATCTCGAGGCGTCCGATCGGGGGTGGCGCCCCGTCGACCACCCGGTCCAGACGAACACGCACGAGCCCGTCTGCGTCCTCGAGCTCAAGTTCGAGCGCAGGCCGCCCGCGTGGATGGTGGCGCTCGTGCGTCGCCTCGAGCTCGTCCGGCGCTCGTTCTCCAAGTACTGCTACAGCGTCAACGCGCAGCTGATGCTGCCGGACGTGCGCGCGGCCCGGCTCGAGGGAGGGCCGCTGCTATGACCGAGTGGCTGACGATGCTCACGCACGGCGAGGCCGTCGAGTGGCGCAGGGCGCTCATCTCCCTCCTCGTCGCCTTCGGGCTCACGCAGGGCATCGCCGGCGTCTACATGCTCACGTTCCGCGGCCTCTCGTACTCGCGGACCGTCGTCCAGAGCATGGCGCTCGGCAGCATCATCACGTGCACGCTGATGCTCGCCGTCGGCAACAACATCGCCGCCGGCATCGGCATCGCGGGCGGCGTCACCGCGATCCGGTTCCGCACCACGATGCGCGATCCGCGCGACGTCGTGTTCGTCTTCGCCTCGCTCGCCATCGGCATGGCGAGCGGCGCGCAGGCCTACGGCGCGGCGATCGCGGGGGCGGCGATGTTCGCGGGCGCGACGCTCATGCTCCACGTCACCGGCTACGGGTCGCGCCGGCAGCCCGACGGGCTGCTCCGGTTCGTCGCGCCGGCCGGGCAGGCCGGCGCGGAGCTCGCCGGCGCGATCGCGGGCGTCCTCCGCGAGCACTGCGGCTCCTTCTCGCTCGTCACCCTGCGCGAGGCGGCGCAGGGCACCGTCATGGAGCACGCTTACCAGATCAGCGTGCGCCACCCGGAGCTCCGGGCGCGCCTCGTGACGAGCCTTCAAGCGCTCCCCGGAGTGGAGGACGTGAGTCTGATGCTCCAGGAGCCGACGCTGGACCTCTAGCCATGCATCTCTGGCGAATCCGATCCGCGCTCTCCTCCGCGACCCCCGCGCTCACGATGCTGGGCACGCTCGGCCTCGCGGCGTGGCTGAGCCGCTCCTCCAGCCCGAGCGACGGCATCCTCGCCTTCGCGCAGGCCGACACCGAGATGGTGGCCACGGTCGAGGTCGGGCGGGTGGCCTCGATCGAGGTCGACGTCGGCGACGTGGTCGCGCCGGGTCAGGTGATCGTCGCGCTCGACAGCGGCGCGATCGACGCGGAGCTCGCGGTGGCGCGCGCCGAGGAGGCGCGCCTCCGGGCGATGATCCCCGCGGAGCACGCGCGGCTCGATCAGGAGATCGGGGCGAGCGTCGAGGAGCTGAAGCTCGAGCTCGCGCGCGAGGTCGAGGAGCAGCGCCGCGCGCGCGCCGAGGGCGAGGTGCTCGCCAGCGAGATCTCCCGGGTGAAGAAGCTGATCGAGGACAAGCAGGCGAGCCACGACGCCCTGGGCTCGCTCGACGTGCAGCGCGCGGGCGTCGAGGCGATCGCGACCGAGAAGCCCCGCACCATCCAGCTCCTGCGCGCGCAGATCGCGGCGGCCGAGGAGCGCCGGAAGAGGCTCCTCCAGCAGGCGGGCCCGGAGACCGCGCAGATCGAGGCGGATCTCGCGGTGGCGCGGCGGGACATCGAGCAGCTCGAGGTCCGGCGCGCCCAGCACACGCTGCGCGCGGCGCACGGCGGGCGCGTCTCCGCGGTGCGCAAGCGGCCGGGCGACGTCGCCGTGGCAGGCGACCCGATCGTCGAGATCGCCAGCGCGCCCGGGCGGGTCATCGCCTGCGTCCCGGAGCGCGCGGCGCTCCACGTCGAGGCGGGCGACGCCGCGACGATCTGGGCGCGCGGCCAGGACGGCGCGCCGCTCACGGGCCGGGCCGTCACGGTCGGGCCGGTGGTGGGCCAGCTGCCGCTCCGCTGCTGGACGGATCTGAACGTGCCGGTGTGGGGCCGCGAGGTCACGATCGCGCTGGATCACCCGGTCGAGCTGCTCGCCGGCCAGGCGTTCGACGTCGCCTTCACGCGCGGGGCGGCCCCGCCCCCCGCGCCGCCGGCCCCCGGCGCGCCGGTCGCCGCTGCGGCGCAGGGCGCGCCCGCGGCGGCGCCGCCGGCCGGGGCCGCCGACACGATCCGCATGGCGGTGCCGGCGGCGCTGCGGCAGCGGTCGCGCTTCGAGCCGTCCGGCGTCCTGCCCCGGCCCGCGGAGGGGCGGTACCTCCTCGTCAGCGACGACACGGGCCACAAGGACGCGGAGGACGAGGGCGTGCCCTGGCTGTTCGCGATGTCGGCGGCCGGCGCCGTCGATCCGGAGCCGGTGCCGGTGCTCGGCGTCAAGGAGCTCGCGGACATCGAGTCGATCACCGCCGGCGACGGGGGCGACGTGTACCTGCTCTCGTCGCAGGGCTACAGCGCGAAGGGCAAGCGCAAGAAGGCGCGCACCGCGCTGCTCCGGCTGAAGCAGGATGGCCGCGGCTTCCGCGTCGACGCCGAGGCCTACCTCGCGGAGCTGCTCGACGCGGCGGGCCCCGCGGCCCTCGCGGAGCTCGGGCTGCCGGGCGGCACGCGCCCGCTCGAGATCGAGGGCATGGCCTACCGGGACGGCGCGCTCTACTTCGGGCTGAAGTCGCCGCTCGACGCCGAGGGCAACGCGCTCATCTGGAGGCTCGGCGCGCCGCGCGCGCTCCTCGAGGGGCGGCGGCTCGAGGGCGCCGGCCTCTCGCTGTGGGCGCGCGCGCGCGTCGACGTCGAGCTCAACGGCGCGCCCACGCCGGGGGGGATCTCCGATCTGTGCTTCCTCCCGGACGGCTCGCTGGCGATCGCCTCGACCCCGTCCACCGCCGACGGCGCCGCGGGGTCGCTCTTCCACGTGCTGCGCCCCGAGGGCGGCCTCCTCTCGCCGAGCCTCGTGCGGCGCTTCCCCGGCCAGAAGCCGGAGGGCATCTCGCTCGCGCTGTCCCCCGGCAAGCTGATCGTCGTGTTCGACGCCGGCGCCGAGGCGCCCTCCTTCCTCGAGCTGCCGTGGCAGGGCTGAGCCCGCGCCGCGGCGCCGCCGTCGCCCCGAGAGCTCTCCACGAAACCCGTGAGGCATGAAGATCGCTGAGGTTTTCTCCCTTCGTCGCCGCCGCTCCTCCTCCTGCCCGCGCGCGAGGTCGCCGGTCTGGCCGTCGGTCGCGTGCCTCTCGCTCGCGGCCTGCGCGGCGCCCGCGCAGCTCAAGGGGTCGGAGCGCGCGATCGCGCTCTACCGCGAGTCGCGCGCGGCGGAGGCGCAGGCGGAGGCGCGCGGCGGCGCGGGCCTCGGGGCGGCGCGCCGCGCCGCGCCGCGCGAGCTCACCGCGGACGAGGCGGTGGCCATGGCCAAGGAGCGGAGCGCGACGCTCGCGATGATGCGCGCGCGCGAGGCCACGGCCCGGGCGCGCGTCGACGCCGACGCGGCGGGCACGTACCGGAACCCGGAGATCCGCGTCTCGCAGCTCCGGCTCGATCAGGTGCTCGATCACGAGCCGCGCCTCGCGGCGGGCGTCCGCATCCGCCCTCCCCGGCCCGGCGAGGCCGGCGCGGCCGCGGACGTCGCGCGCGCGGACGTCGACGTGGCGCGCGCGGAGACCCGGGTCTCCGAGCTCGAGCTCGAGGCCGAGGTCCGCTGGCTGTTCGACGACGTGCTGCTGCTCGACGCCGAGATCGAGGCGCTCGAGGCGGTCGCCGCGACGCGCCGCCGCCTCGCGGATCAGGAGCGGGCCCGGGTCAGCGCGTCGCAGGGGACCGCCGTCGATGAGGCGATGGCGGCGCTGTCGGCCGCGGTGGCCGAGGAGGACGGCGCGGCGCCGCGCGCGCGCCGCGAGGTCGCGCGCGCGGCGTTGCTCGAGCGCGTCGGCGTCGACCCCGCCGCGCCGGTCCGCCTCGTGGGCGAGCCGGTCGCGTCCGCGCCGCTGGTCGCCCTCGCGTCCGAGGAGGCGCTGATCGAGGCCGCGCTGAGGAACCGCCCGGAGATCGCGCTCGCGGCCGCCGAGATCGACGGCGCCGGCGCGGAGGGCGCGCTGGCGCGCGCGACGCGCTGGCCGTGGCTCTCGTTCATCGAGTTCGGCTACGAGTTCTCGCCCGCCACGCGCGATCCGCTGGGCTGGACGCTCGAGGCCGGGCTCGAGCTGCCGCTCTTCGACACGCGCGCGAGCGAGATCGCCGCCGCGGACGCCGGCGCGATCTCGGCGCAGCGCACGCTCGCCGCCGAGGTCCAGCGGGTCGCGCGCGAGGTGCGCGATCGCCTCCGGGAGGCGCGCGCGGCGGGGGCGCTCGTCGAGGAGTTCCGGGCGCGCGCGCTCCCGGCCGTCGAGCGCGCCGGGATCGAGGTCGCGCGCGCCCTCGAGAGCCGCCAGATCGACGCGGTGCGCGCGCTCAGCCTGGAGGAGCGGCGCGCCGCCGCGCAGGTCAAGCTCCTGAAGCTCGTGCGCGAGTACCGGACGGCCCTCGCCGAGCTGCGCGTCGTGGTCGGCGGCCCGCTCGACGGGCGCGCGCCGGCGGCCCGGCGCTGAGCCCCGGGCCCCGGCCGCGCTGCGGCGCGGGCCGGCGGCCCGGCGCCGGGCGCCGGGCGCCGGACTTCCTGTTCAGAGGGCCGCGCGCACCGCCGCCGCGCGGCGTGTCACGGCCAGGGGTTCGACGTGAAGCTCGCGGAGACGCCCCGGCTGTCCGTGGCCGTGAAGACGACCCGCGTGCCCGCGGGGACCTCCTTGCTGATGGCGTACTCGCCCTCGCCCCAGGACTGGGGCTCGAGCCTGTGCGTCGTGCTGTTCACCCGCGCCGTGACGCCGGTGATGCGGTATCCCGGCTCCACGACCTTCACCTGGATCCACCACCGGTTGACGTTCGGGGACACGGTGAACTGGAACCCCGAGGTCGTGGTGCCGCCGCCGGAGCCGCCGCCGCCGCCCGCGCCGCCGCCGCCGCCCGAACCGCCGCTGCCGCCCGTCCCGCTGCTGCTGCTGCTGCTCGTGCTGCTGCTGCTTCCGCCGCCCGAGCCGCCGGTGCCTTCCAGCATCCTCGCCTTGACCCACTTGCCCGACTCGGTGAGCTCCGAGTCCGGCCAGTTGCCGGTGGTCCTGGCGCCGGGGGTGAGCGCCGAGGCCGTCTCGTTCTTGTCGAACAGCGACCAGTTGGCCCAGCTGATCTTGTTGGCGTTCAGGAAGTTGATCCAGGTCTGGGACTCGTTGAGGTTGAGCCCGGTGTTCCCGGAGGCGTCGCAGGTGCCGAACTCGGTCACGAACAGGGCGAGGCCCTTGTCCATGGCCGTCCTCGCCTTGGCGCGCAGGCTCTCCTTGTGCGTGTTGGCGTAGAAGTGCAGCGTGTAAGCGATGTTGGAGAACCCGGTGATCGGGTCGTTCGCGGCGATGTCCACGTCCTGCGACCAGGTCGGCGTGCCGACGATGATCACGTTGTTCGAGCCCGCGCTGCGGATCGTGTTGATCACCTCGATCGCGTAGGGCTTGATCGTGCTCCAGGGCTCGTTGTCCGGCTCGTTGTAGATCTCGAAGAGGACGTTGGGCTGGTTCCCGTACGTCTGCGCCATCTCCCGGAAGAAGGCCTTGGCCTGCTCCTTGTGGTCCTGGGCGCTGTGATCGTGCCAGTCGATGATCACGTAGATGCCCCGGGCGATCGCCGCGTCGACGACGGTCTTCACCCGGTTCTTCTCGGCCGTCGGGTTCGTGAGGTACCCGCCCGACTCGACGCCCATCGCGGCGCGGACCACGGTCGCCCCCCAGCTGTCGGCGATCGAGTTGACGACGTTCGCGTTGTAGAACGAGCCGCCCCACTGGCTCCAGAACAGGCTCATGCCCCGCAGCTGGACCGGGGCGTTGTTCTGGTTCCGGAGCTCTTTGCCCACGATCTGGAGCCTGCCGTGCACGTCCACCGGCCTCGTGGAGGCCGCATACGACTGCTCTTCCGTGAGCTCGCCCTCGATCGCCTCGCCTTCGCCCGTGTCCAACGGCGCCACGCAGCCCGCGAGCGCGGCCGCCTGCGCCGCCGCGAAGCACAGCCCGAGCCGGAGGCCCGAGCCCGTCAACATCCCCCAAAGCGCGCTCTTCATCATCCCGTCCTCCCGGAGAGCCAGGGGCACGCAGCGCGCCGGAGCAAGAGAGCACCTCGCGAGCCGCTCTCCCGATCTCGCCGCGGCGCAAGGGAGGCCGACGGCCTGGGGTCCAGGCGCGAGCCGGCGCAGCGCGAAGAGAGGTGACGAGCGTCGCGGGGTCGGAGCGAGAGACGCCGACGCGCGATCGGTTCCTGGCTAAGTAACGTTGATAACGCCCGCTGCCCCGGAGACGACCTCCAGGCGCGGGAAACGAAGCATGAGCAGTCTATTAGCACATTCCCGTCGCACCTTGAAAGATCAATTTCCGAAGGGGCCTATATGCAACAGCGATGAATCTTTCTACCTCGTAGCCCACACTGCCGGGTCGGGGATTTCCGCACTGCGTCAAGACGTGGTGATCGCCCACACCGTGGGAAGGCGTGGTGATGGCCCACACGTAGAAACGCGTGGTGATGGCCCACACGTAGAAACGCGTGGTGATGGCCCGCACCACGTCACGTGCGATGACGGGCCGACGCTCCGCTCCTTGGCTTGGCTTGCCGCGCGCGCTGCGCTGGCTCCGCGGCAGCGATCTGCGCCTCGCTTGAGCGGGCCCCCGCGCAGTTGAGCAGCGCCTCGCGCAACGGCGCCGCTCGGGGCGGCGCGGCGCCGCGAAACGCCGGCTGGATCGCGCTGGTATGCCCGTTGCTCTTGTGACCTCCCGTGCAAGGCGGACGGGGGTGCTCCTGGGTGACAGGGCAGCTCCGTCGTCAGGTCGTGCGGCCGCGGACGGCCGCAATGGCAGGATGGGAGAGAGAGATGATCACGAATCTGAACCATGGGTCGCTCGGTCGTGGGTTCCGTTCTCTTCTGGCGCTGCTCCTCGCGGCGGCGGCGCCCGCGTGCGTCGCGGCGCCCGTGGAGGCGCCGATGGACGAGGGCATCGATGCGAGCGACGAGGCGCTGCGCTCGGGCGACGCCTCCGGCTGGGCCTTCTTCGATGGGACCCGGCTGCTCTCGGCGAGGTCGTTCAACTCGGCGGGCGGCGCGAACCACGTCGCGCTCTCGGGGGTCGGGGTGTACACGGTCACGTTCGACGACCTGGGCGGCAGCGGCGGCAACGTCCAGGTGAACTCGACGGGCGGAGAGGGCCAGCGGTGCAAGGTGTCCTCGTGGCAGACCGTCGACACGGCGCTCAAGGTCCATATCCGCTGCCACACGGCGGCCGGCGCGCCGACGAGCTCTCCGTTCGTCGTCTCCTATGCCCGCCTCGCGGGCGGCACCGCGGTCTCGAGCGCCGGCGCTTATCTCTTGATGAACCGGCCGACGGGCGGCGCGCTCTCCAGCGAGCACCAGTGGGGCGCGCCGGCGTCCGTCACGCGGACGAGCGCGGGCCGCTACACCATCACGCTCACCGGCAACGGAGCGGGCAAGAGCTCCGTGCTCGTGACGGCGGTCGGCGGCGGCCCCGAGTACTGCAAGCCGCTCACCTGGTCGAGCCCGTTCGGGAACACGAACATCGACGTGCTCTGCTTCGGCCAGGGCGGCGCGCCGGCGGACACGAGCTTCTCGCTCCGGTACCTCCGCGAGCCGCGCGAGGCCCCGTACGAGAGCGGCGGCTACGTGGTGGCGAACGAGCCGACGACGGCGGACTACACGCCGGCGAACCAGTACCACCGCATCACGTCCGAGTGCAACGACAGGACCGAGACCGTGGCCGTGCACCGGATCACGCCCGGGCGCTACCAGATCACGTATCCGGAGATGGGCGGCCTCGCGGGGCTCGCGCGCGGCGCGGCCCTGGCCACCGCGGTCGGGGCGGGCTCGGACTACTGCAACGTGGTCGGCTGGGAGCACCCCTCCGCGGATCCGGACGCGATCCGCGTCGGCGTCCGGTGCTTCGACGCGAGCGGGTTCCTCGTGGACGCGCGGTTCTCGCAGGCGTATTTCTCCGAGCTCTACCACATCTGCTGAGCGCCCCGCCGGCGCTCGCGGCGCTCCAGGCTGCGCGCGCCGGCGCTCGCGGCGCCCGTGTCGAGCGGCGCGCCGTGGGAACCTACCGCATCCGATCGACGCCGGCGCGCCGCGCGGGCAAGCGCGCCGGGTCGATCGGATGGCGGAGCGCCCGGTGGAGAGCTCTCACGGGCCGACCCCGCTTCCATTCGTTGCTTCTCCTTCGAAACCAACTACCCTGCCGGACGTCCGGCGGGCGGAGCTAGACGGATCCGTCCTGTGGGGCTGGGCGGCGGATGAACCGGCAGGCCAGAGGGACCATGAGCGCCAAGAACGAACGTCGACGGATGCGCCTCGAAGCCGAGCGGCGCGAAGAGAGGGAAAGTGCCACCACCACGCCGCGCGATCCGCACGATAGGACCTGGGGCTTCTTCGGCGTGGGCAGTTTGCAGGCACAGTTCCTTCGTCGCCCTTCGCGGCAAGCCGGTGTGTGTTACGAGATCCGCGGCGAGCTCGGCGGCCTGCGCCTCTTCCGCTCTGCCTCCGCCCCTGCGGGAGCCGATCTCGTGGTTGGTTACGACCAGATCGCGGCCAAGCCCGCAGCGCTGGGGCGGTTGCTCCGGAGCCTTGAGGAGCTGCGGCTCCCCGTGCGCCGTGAGCTCGAGTCGGTCGGAGTCCTCGACGGCGAGGTCCTCGAGGCGACCGTGTGCGGGGGTGTGCAAGCGATCGCCCGGTTCACGTGGCGGCGTGGGGCAGTACCGGACGGTTGGCAGCCGCTGGCAGAGCTCGTGGAGTCGTCCATCGCGGAGTTCGACGCGCTCGATATCGCCAACGATGAAAGTCCTCATTCATAGATTCCGGGCCGGCCGCGCAAACCACCGCAGTGCGTTTCTGGCTCAAGGGCCTCGACGGTGGCGCGCGACGTCGCTGACGACCCGTCGCAGCGGACGATGACGTCGCTGCGCGCCGCCCTCCCCGCCGAACCGGATCGGTGACGGCGAGGGCGGCGCCGAAGCCCAGGCGATCGGTCGGCTGCTCGGGCTGCCGGCGCACCAGAGGGGTGATCGAGCTTGGCTCGAACGTCGCGCCCGGCGCTCGCGTCGACGCGCTGACGGAGCCCTGTCGCTCGCCCTCCGGCGTCGTCGGCGCGGCAGGCCCGCGCCGCAACGCGTCGGTGTGGCCGGGGGCGGTGACGCGAGCATGACGCTCGAAGGCGCGGTCGCGCCATGCCACCACCTCCGGTCCCCGCCGAACGCGGACCTCGCGCCCGCCGACGAGCACCGCGCGCCAATTTTGGATTGACGCCCGTCATGTGAACGTTCACATTCGGCGCTCCGGATCTTCATTTGTTGAAGCGAGCGCTCCGCGCTGGCGTGACGCAACCAGAGGGGCACTCGTTGAGTGCGCCATGGGACAAGACGCCCGTCCGCGCCGCACCTGGTTCGTACCTCTCGTGGCTTGGATGTGACCCGAGGAGAGCGCCCATGTCGTCCAGCGTTGGCTCTGTGAGCTCCAATTGCCTTCACCATCGCTCGCGTTGGCTGCCACCGCTCTTGGGCGGCTTGGGCCTCTGCGCCGCTCTCAGCCTCGGCTGCAGCGACGACGGCCACGCTGGCGGATCAGCCTCCGGTGAAACCTCGGCGAGCGGCACCGGCGGTGGCGCCGCTTCCGGTGGCACGAGCAGCGGCGATGCAGCTGGCAGCGGCGGGGGGACCGACGGCACGGGCGGAGCGGGCTCGGTTGGAACGGGCGGCGCCGGCGGCGCTGGCGGTGCCGGCGGCGGCGGCGCCGCCGACGGCGGCGGTGGAGGTGGCGGCGACGTGACGAAGTCCGCCGGGTGCGGCAAGACGCGCACGCTCCAGAACGGCGCTGGCACCGTGCAGAGCGGCGGGAAGAGCCGCAAGTACACCCTGCACGCCCCCGACGATTACGATAGCGACCACCCCTACCGGCTCATTCTCTCCTTCCACGGGGCCACGGGCAACAGCGGCCAAGTTGCGCCCTCGTACTTCGGGCTCTGGTCGCTCTCCGCAGGGAGCACCATCTTCATCGCGCCCGATGCCGTCGGCGGGTTCTGGTCAGCCGACGACGATGTGACCTTCGTCGACGACATCCTCAAGCAGGTCACAGACGATCTCTGCATCGATACCTCGCGCATCGAGCTGGAAGGCTTCAGCCAAGGCGGTGCCATGGCTTGGACGCTGGCCTGCGCCCGCCCGAACGTCTACCGCGCCGCCGTGGTCCACTCCGGCGGCGGTCTCGCCCGTCCCGCGAGCTGTCAGCCGGTCGCCTTCATGTCCTCGCTCGGCCAGCAGGAGAGCGGCGGAGCTGGACAAACGTCCAACAGCGATTTCTTCGCCATGCAGAATGGATGCACGGTGAAGACCTTGCCCAAGGCGCCCAGAGGTGGCCACGCCTGCTCTGACTACGAGGGCTGCTCCGCGGGTCACCCCACCCGCTGGTGCGATTACGACGGCGGTCATACTCCGTCGCCGAACGACGCCGGGCAGAACATGTCGTGGATGCCCCAGGAAGTCTGGACGTTTCTGAGTCAATTCTAGAGCGGCCTTCAGCCGAGCCTGGTAGAGCCCGAGTCCACGCCCGAGTCAAAGCGGTATTGGCTTGCGTACCAGGTTGGCGTTGTGTAGCCTTTTCGCCCGATGAACAGATTCAAGATTCATGTCCTCGGGCTCGCATCGCTCTCGTTGGCGCTGCTCGCCGCGCCGCCTGCGCGCGGGGCATCGCTACAAAAAGTCGACCAGGGCGAATGGGGGGCGGACGGCCTCCCCAGCTACGTCAACATGTACATTTACGTGCCTGACGAGCTGGCGACCAAGCCTCCCATCGTCGTCGCTCCCCATCATTGCCAGGGGAATGGCCGGGGGACGTTCAGCGAGATGTCGAGCCTGGTCTCCATCGCGGACGCCAACGGCTTCATCATGATCTTCCCGGAGGCCACGGGGCAGAACTGCTGGGACGCGGGCTCGACCAGATCGCTCAAGCACGGCGGTGGCGGCGACACGGGCGCCATCGTCCAGATGGTGAAACACACGCTCGCGAAGTACGACGGCGATCCGGGCCGCGTGTACGCGGTCGGCGGGTCGTCGGGCGGCATCATGACCGAGGCGCTGCTCGGTGTGTACCCCGACGTGTTCATGGCCGGCGTGTCGCTCATGGGCGTCCCGTGCGGCTGCTGGGCCGAGGGCTACAACGACGTCACCGGAACGGGGAGCACCGCCCAGTGGAGCGGGCCCTGCGGGAGCGGCAGCGTCACGAAGACCGGGCAGGAGTGGGGAGACCTCGTTCGCTCGTACTATCCCGGCTACACCGGCCATCGCCCGCGCCTGCAGCACTGGCATGGCACCGACGATACGATCCTCAGCTACAAGAACATGGCTGAAGATGTCAAAGAGTGGACGAACCTCTTGGGTCTGAGCGAGACCCCGGATGGGACCGACACGCCGAGGACCGGAACCACGCGCCAGTTCTGGAAGAGCGATTGCGGCTACACGGTCTACGAGGCCTTCTCGATGGCCGGCGTCGGGCACTCCGTGCCGTTCGACGGACCCGCCGTCGCCGCCTATTTCGGCCTCGACAGGGCCGGTGGTCAGGATCCAGAGACGGCAGCCTGTCCCGGTGCCGTTCCCGGTGGTGACGACACCGCAGGCGCGGGCGGCGCGGCCGGCACCGGAGGCGCGGGCGGCGCGGGCGGCGCGGCCGGCACCGGAGGCGCGGGCGGCGCGGCCGGCACCGGAGGCGCGGGCGGGGTCATGGACAGCGGCGCTGGCGGCAGCGTGGGCAGCGGCGGCGCGATCGGCACCGGGTCCGGGGGGGCAGGCGGACAAGACGCCGGCGCTGGAGCGGGCGGCTCGACGGGCGGCGAGGGCTCGAGCTCCGGCTGCAGCTGCGCCCTGGGCGACGACGCGCGAGGCTCTGGCACCCAGGCGGGGCTCCTCCTCGCGGCGCTGGGATTGCTGCTCGGTCGCGCGAAGCGCCGCCCGCGCTGAGCCCTCGTTCAGCGAGGGTGCGGGAGAGCCACGGTGATGTAGAGGCGATCTAGGTTTCTCTCGGCCCTGCCTCACCATCACGGGTACCGAGACGGGATTTCTGACGCGCGCGAATCGACACCGGACGGTCCGCCGGGCTGCGCCGTCTCCTTCCTACCGCAACATCGGACAAATCTCTTGCCACCGCAGTCCGCGAGGCGCGCGCTCTCCCCGGCGCGCGCGCAGCACCGTGACGGCCCTCGCCCGAACGCGCGATCGCTCTCGCGCGTCGCACGGGTCGCGCAATGCATGAACGAGCACGATCCCTCGCACCATTTCGCTCGCCCGTCCCGCGCTGCCCGAATACGATGGGGCGGGACGTTTGTATGATAGATAACAATCAGAGCTTCGCCGAGATCGAACGCGAGAACGCGGCGCTGCGCCGGCGTGTGGCCGAGCTGGAGGGAGCTCAGGCGAAGCTGGAAGCGCTCTGCTCGGTGAGCACGGCGTTCATCGCCTTCTTCGATCGGAACGGCGTGGTTCTGGAGATGTTTCCGACGCTCGTCATCCCTGCCGAGATGGCCAGGCACGCGCGGGGCAGACACCTGACCAGCGTGGTGCGAGAGGACTACATCGCGCGCTGCGCCGAGGTCATCCGGGAGTCGCTCGCCAAGCAAACGGTCCTGGGCATCGAGTACCCCATCACGCTTCGCGATCGCCAGCTGTGGATCCAGGCCGCCTGCAAGCCGTTCACCGAGGACAGCGTCCTCTGGGTCGGGCGCGACGTCACGGCGCAACGACACCTCGCGTCCGCCCAGGCGGAGCTGCGCGACTTCCAGGCGCTCGCCGACAGCGCGCCGGACGGCGTGTGCATGGCCTCGCAGGAGGGCGCGATCTTCTATGCCAATCAGGCCTTCCGGGCCATGACGGGCCACGGCGACGGCACGCTCGGCATGCGCCTCGCCGACGTGTACGTGGAGGAGCAGGACCCGCTCTCCGGCATCGTGGGCATCGTGCAGCGGTGCTTCGAGCGCGGGTCGTGGCAAGGCACCCTCGGCCTCGCCCAGCGCGACGGAGGCACCCTCCCGTGCCAGGTCTCGATGGTCGCGCTCGCCGGCGAGGCCGGGCGGCCCCCGGCGCTCGCCACCATCGCGCGCGACCTGACCCCGCTGCGCGAGGCCGAGCTCGAGCGGCTCGCCCTCCAGGAGCAGGTCATCCAGGCGCAGCAGGCCACGCTGCGCGAGCTGTCCACGCCCCTCGTCCCGCTGGCCGAGGGCGTCGTCGCCATGCCCCTCATCGGCGCCCTCGACAGCGCCCGCGCCCAGCAGGCCATGGAGAAGCTCCTGGACGGCATCGTCCAGCACCAGTTCCACACGGCCATCCTCGACGTCACCGGGGTCAAGGACGTCGACGCGGAGTCCGCCGACGCCCTGCTGCGCATCGCGCGCGCCGCGCGCCTGCTCGGCGCCAAGCTCGTGCTCACCGGCATCGGCCCGGACACGGCCCAGACGCTCGTGGATCTCGACGTCGACCTCGAGAGCATCACCACCCACAGCACCCTGCAGAGCGGCATCGCCCACGCCCTCGCCCCGCGGCCGGCCCGCCGCGCTGCGCGCGCGCAGCGCAGGGCGTCGTCCTGACGGCGCTCGGCGCCAGCGCTCTGCAGCCAGGTCGGCGGCGAGCGCGATCGCCGAACCTCGCGTGCAGATCCTCGACGTTCGCGGGCACCACCGCGAGCTTCGCGCCGTACAGGGGCCTGCGCCGATCCGAGCCTTGGCAACCCTATCCATTGCAGCGCGCCGGTGCGCGCGCGCTCAGCCTTCCGGGCGAACGAGCCAGTACCAGTGGGAGGAGAGCAGGCGCCGCCGGCTCGTCCGCGCGTCCTTCAGCCGGAGCTGAGGCGTGAACACGCGCTCCACCGCCGCGGGCGACAGCGCGAAGCCGCTCGGCGCGCGGTCCAGCGCCCAGATCAGGTGCGTACCGCCCGGCCGGAGGAGCCGCGCCACCTCCGCCACGTAGGCGCGCTGCCCGGCGCCGTCGAGGCAGTGAAAGCAGCCCACGTCGTAAGACACGTCGAACGGTCCTGTCAGCATGTCCAGGTGCGTCACGTCGCCGACCAGGAACTCCGGACGTACCTCATCCTTCGCCACCCTCTCCTTCGCCTTGGCGACGGCCACCGGCGAGAAATCGACGCCCGTCGCTCTCACCCCGCGCTGCGCCATGTACCGAGTCAGCCGCCCCAACCCGCACCCGAGCTCGAGCGACGTCTGCGGCCGCTCAGAGCGAACGAGCGCCTCCAGCTCGCTCGGAATGCGGATGTCGCCCCACCACGTGACAGGCGCCTGGTAGGCACGGTCGAAAGTTGTGCTGGTCGTCGGTGCACCCATCGGATACCTCCTCGAGCGCGCATCGCGCTCGGTCTCCACCCAACATAGATAGCATGCTATGAATGTCAAGGCGAAGGCCCCCTGGGAGCCCCAGGCCACCCCGACTTTCTGGATCAACCACGCGTCGCGCCTGCTGATGCGCCACTTCGAGCGGCGGCTGCGCCCGCTCGACTTCGGCATGGCCTACATGCCGGTGGCCGTGGCGCTCGAGGAGAACGGCGCGCTCCTGCAGCGAGAGCTCGCCGAGCGCGCCCACGTCGAACAGCCGACGATGGCCGCCCTCCTCGGCCGCATGGAGCGTGACGGCCTGGTCAAGCGCACGCCGCACCCGGGCGACAAGCGCGCTTTCCACATCTCGCTGTCGGCGAAGGCCGAGGCGCGCCTGCCGCTCGCCAAGGAGGCGCTGCGCGAGGTGGCCGAACGGGCGCTGCAGGGCTTCACCGACCGAGAGCGCGCGACCTTCCTGGCGATGCTCCGGCGCGTCGTGGACAACCTCACCGGGCTAGGTGACGACGAGGACGGCGCCTGAGCCTAGAGCGACAAACGGGTTGAAACCGCTCGAAAGAGCAGAAATTCGAACCGCCAAGCCGCCAAGGACGCCAAGTTCTTGTTCTCTGCTTGGCGTCCTTGGCGGTTCATTTCTCGGTCGATCAGCGTGATCGGTGTTCGAGGGGATCGGTCGAATGACACCACCTCGTGCCATTACCTGCCGCAAACATCGCGCTTGTGCGCTCGTCCGCTCAGTCCGCAGCAAAGCAGTAGACGCGGCCGTTCCCGCCCCCCGGAGCGGTGTCGGCGCAGCTGCCGCTCGCGTGGACCGAGTTCCACGGCCGGTACATGTCGGCGTTGCTTCCACTGGGACCGAGCCCGTCGGAATGCCCGACCGTGGCGGTCTGGTTCGCGTCCTCGGACGTCCAGTCCTCGCAGGTCTGGCCGGCCTTCAAGGTGCCGTCCCGGTTCGTGCCGGTGAGGATGTCGTGCTGGTTCGGCGTCGGGGAGCCCTCCCACTGGCCCGGCACCATCTCGCCCTTCTCGTCGAGGAACACGGTGTGATCGCCGAACCTCGCGTGGAGCTCCTCGATGTTGGCGGCTACCATCACGAGCTTTGCATTGTACCAGGGGCCGGCGCCGATCCGGTCCTTGGCGTGCACCGGCTGATCGTCCGGGCCCTTCTCGGCGCTGAGGTAGGCGCGCCAGGTCTTCGCTCCGGCGCCGGCCGCGGCCGCCAGGTCCTGGCACCGCTTGTCGGCGCCGGCGAGCCCGCCCAGGTTCGCGGTCGGGCTCCCGGTGCTCGATACGAAGAAGCTGAGCGACGGCCCGCCGCTGCCGCCGCCGCCGCCCGTGCCGCCGCCTTCGCCCGCGCCACCGCTGCCGCCTGTGCCGCCGCCGCTGCCGCCCGTGCCGCCGCCGCTGCCGCCCGTGCCGCCGCCGCTGCTGCTGCTGGCGCTGCTGCTGGCGGCGGCGCTCGAGCTGCTGCTTGTGCTGCTGGAACCGCCGTTGTCCTCGTCGCCGCAGCCGGCGATGGCGAGCGAGACGCCGAGGCCGAGGAATATGCCGACCTTGCAAAGATTCTCTGAACTTGATCGCTTCATGGAAGACTCCCGAACAAGATGTCGCGCGTGCCGCGCAGGATAGCCTACGTGGGGTGGATCGAGGCCGGGAGATTGGTTCCTGGGTGCCTTTCGTCACGAGGCCGGCGAGCGCTGCGGCTCCTCCGGGAGCTCGGGGTCGCGAGCGCTTCGTGCCGCTCTCGGTCCGCGAGGGCGAGATCGCCCCGGCTCGCCGCCGCGACGTCGTCCTCGGGGCGACGCGGTATTACCGCGTGGAGAACGCAAAGACGATTTCGCCCTCGTAGGTCGCGCCGGCGGCGAGCTTCGTCGAAGGAAAGCTCGGCTGATTGGGCGAGTCGGGGAAGTGCATCGGCTCCAGGCAGAGCGCCGAGCGGCTCGGATACGGGACGTTGCCTTTGCCCACGTCACGCGGCGCCTGGCCGTTCAGGCCGTTGGCGGTGAAAAGGTGCAGCCCTGGCTCGGTCGACCACACGTCGAGCACGCGCCCGGACTCCGGCTCAACGACCGTTGCGTGCCGCGTAAGCTCGCCCGGCGTGGGCTGCAGGACGGCGAATGTGTGGTCGTAACCGCCCTTCGCAGGGTCGATCCGGGCCAGCATGTCGTAGCTGACATCGCCGATGTCGGCGCCGACAGGCTTGCCCGAGCGGAAGTCCATCGGCGTGGCGTCGACGCTACGCAGGACGCCCGTGGGCACGAGCAGCTCGCTCAGCTCGATGAACTGGTCGGCGTGGATGGTGAGCACGTGATCCGCGACGGGGCTGCCCGGGGTGTTGCTCAGGTTGAAGAACGGGTGGCTGGTGAAGTTGACGACGGTCGTCCGGTCGAGGGCGGCCGCGCGGTAGCCGACGCTCAGCTCGTTCTGCTCCGTCAGCGTGTACACGACCTCAAGGGAGACGGTGCCAGGGAAGCCCGTGAAACCCGGCGCTGCATCCTCGCTGTCGGCGAACGTGAGCGACATCTTCACGCTGGACGTCGAGAGCTGAACCGCGTCGAAGACGCGGAAGCGCGATCCCAGCGGGCCTCCGTGCGAGGTGTTGGGCCGCGCGCCATCGTTGGCGGGGAGGGTGAAGGTCTCCCCCTCAAGGCTGAACGAGCCGCCGGTGTACTCGGCGCCGTCCACCGTGAAGGTGCCTCCAGCGATGCGGTTGGCGTAGCGCCCGATGAAGGCCCCCATCGACGCCTGCCCGGTCGTGACCGCGTCGAGGCTCGGGTACCCGAGCACGACGTCGCCGAACCGGCCGTCCTCGTCGGCGACCACGAGCTGCTGGATCTTGGCGCCCAGGTTCGTGATCTTCGCGAATGCGCCCTGCGCGTTCTCGATCGTGTAGAGATCCACGGCTTTACCGTCGATCACCCCCAGAAAATCCTCGCGGGAGATCTCGAAGTACGACGCCGAAAACTCGCGCGAGGGGCGCTCCTCGCCCGCTCCGCAACCGCAGAGCACGGCATTGCCCGCCACGACCCATGCACCTGCTCGCATCGATGCTCCTTCTGCTCGGCCAGGCGGACCGATCCTTAAGGAATCAGAACGGCTTTGCGCGGGGCCATCCTCGCGGCATCGCGCACAGGCGATGCCAGATCACAGCTTGCCCGCTCCTGCCTTCGAGGTGACCTCGGCTTTCACCTCGGCCGCGGGCTGCTTCGTGTACTCGTAGCTGTTCGCGGGCGTCCACAGGGTGTCGGTCGCGGTGAGCTCCGGCTTGTTCGCCGCCAGGGCGGCCGCTTGCGCGGCGGCGAAGAGATCGACAGCCGCGCCGTTCAATGTGCTCTCGGCGTCGAAGAAGTACGTCTTTTCATCGGCGTGATCGCCGCTGCCGGCTTTGTGGTAGGCCGAGATGACGTCCTTTGCCGCGGGCGGTGGGTCGGCCGGGTCGGCTGCGATCTCGAAGGCGTTCGCTTCGGAGTAGAGCTTGGCGAACTGGCCGATGCCCAGCGCATAGAGGAACGGGTAGTCCGGCGCGGGCTTCGCTCCGTCCGAGGGCGCGAGCGTCCCCTCGTAGTAGTTGTTGTAGACGTGCACCTTGCCGAAGCGCACGCGGGGGAGGCGTTGGGTGGCGTTCTCGTAGACGTTGTGGTGGAGCGTGACGCTCAAGAATCCCCAGCCGTTCTCCGGCGTCGCGGTGTCCGTGCCGCCCAGGAGGTTCGTCTTGTCATGGTCGTGGAACCTGTTGTACGAGATGGTCACGAGATCGGACTGCAGCGTGACGTCCACCGCGCCATCGTGGTGCTGCACTGAGTACTCGTGGCCTGTTCGCGGCGCCTCGAAGACGGAGGGAAACAGCTTGTCCGGCCGGTCGCCGTCGCTGAACGTGTTGTGATCGATCCACACATGGGTGGCGCCGATGACCTGGATCAGATCGTACTCCGAGTTCCAGCGGCCGCCGGGGCACGTGAGCGGGGTTTCGGCTGTGCACCCGGGCACGTTCGTGTCGACGCGGAAAGAGTCGCCCGGATCCCAGGCCGGGAAGAAATCGAACGCGTCCTCGAAGGCGATGTTGCGTATCACCACGTTATCGACGCCCGCGCCGAGCTGCAGCGTGCCGTGGATGATCTTTGCGTCCGTGCCGAGCCCGAGGATCGACGTGTTGGATCCGACCTGGATCAAGGTCGTCGCCTTCTGCTTGTCCGCGGAGCGCGCCCTCGCTTCCTCCAGCGGGCCGGTGAGCGGCGGCGGCTTGCCGTTGACCAGCGTGGTGTTCCAGACGCTCGGCTTGTAGGCGTCGACGTAGGCCTGGAAGTCGTACGCCGGATCCGCGTAATCTTCCTCCGTCAGGGGGTTGTTGTCGTCGTCCGTGCTGAGATCGATCGTCCCTTTGATGTAGATGATCTTCGGCGTGCTGCTCGGCGTTGCCGGTGTGCCGTCCGAATTGACGGCCCCGTTCGGGAAGAGCGCGGCGACGAGCTGTTTGCGCGTCATGACGGTAAAAATATTCTCCTGGGTCGCGCCGTCTCCGCCGGTGGTGCCGGTGGTCGTCGCCGCCCAGCCGTCTGCGCCGAGGGAAGAAGGCCCATCGGGTGGCTGCTGGATGTCGCCGCCGCTGCCGCCGGAGCCGCCGCTGCCGCCGGAGCCGCCGCTGCCGCCGCTGCCGTCGTCAGGCGTTGGGTCCCCAGGATTGGCGGGATCTCCGCCGCAACCAGAAAGCGCAGTGAACATCGCCCATCCGAGCGCGATGGGACCAACGGATCGGTTCATGGATCGGTAGATGTTGCAAGCGGCGATCCATCCGCGATCGGTCCGATGATTCGCGGCGTGGCACGAGGGCGTGCACCGCGTGTGTTAACTGGTGGTGTCAACCGCGGATTGACAAGGGGTGGCTCCCGGGCCTGCGCGCTACGCAGCCCGCAAGGCCCGCGCCGTGCCGCGCCACCAGCTCGCTCGTCAGGGGCCCGAATGGCTCGTCGTTCCTATCCTCTCGGCGCCAAGGTCTTGTCGAGAAACTCGCGCACGTTTTGCGGGAGCTTGCGGTGAAACGCCTCGCGATCGAACCCGGCGGGATCGCTGGCGGGCAGGAAGCCCGGGGTCCGCATCTGGGGAGGGAACGGGCTCAAGAAGGAGAAATGGCCTGCATTCTCGACGACCTCGAAGGTGACCTGAGCCCGGTCGGGGACGAGGTCGAGCACGAGCTGCCCTTGCCATCTCGGCGTGATGCGATCGTGCTCCGCGACGAGCAAGAAGATGGGCACCGTGACGTCCTGCAAGGCGTCGTTGAGGCCGAACCAGCCGGTCGCGGGGGCCATGAGGACCAGCGCCTTCACGCGCGGGTCCTTCGTGACCTCGATCTTCTGCCCGTATCCCGCGAAGGGGCGCCCGCCCGCGACGGCGAGCGCGGTATAGCCTCCCATCGAGTGGCCGATGACCGCCACGCCGTCTTCCCCGAGGCGCGGCCCGATCTCCGCATCGGAGGCGACGGCGTCGATCGCGAGGCGGACGTGCCGCGGTCGATCCCGGAGGTTCTCGAGCGTCTCGGACCTGGATCGATCGTTGCGATTGTCCCCCGGGTGCTCCGGCATCGCGACGACGTATCCGCTCTGCGCGAGGTGGGACGCGAGCGTGCGAACCACGAGCGGCGAGCTGCCGCCGCCGTGCGAGACCACCACGAGCGGCAGCGGGCCGCCGTCGACGGGCGCGCTCGGCGCGACCTCGAGCGAATAAGGCCCCATCGCCACGATCTCGGCGGGGACGCGCGTCGGGTACATCAGCAGGACCGGGAACGAGAGGTCCTTTGCCTCGTCGCGCACGACGAGGCTTCGGCTGCCCACGAATCGACTCATGCGGGGTTCTCCTGCGGAGCTCTGGAGGACGGGAGAGGGTCTGGAGGTGATCGTCTACTGGAGAGGGAGGAAGATGTCGGTGACGCCCTCGTGATCGGGCACCTCCGGGAAGAAGCGCACGCGCTGCAGGAAGAGCGGGTAATCCCGCGGCTCCTCGCCGCTCGCGGGGAGCCAGGCCGCGTAGAGGTGCCTCACGGCGTGGAAGAGCGTGTCATCGCCCCCGATGTGCCGCAGGACGGCGCACCTGCCGCCGGGGATCGTCTTCGCGACGATGCCGAGCGGGTTCTCTGGCACGGGGCGGTGGGTCGCCGCGCAGAGGTCGAGGCGGAAGGCCTCCGGCGGGGTCTCGGCCGGGTCGTCGTAGAGGACGTTGAAGGTCGCGCTGCTCCGCGGCGGCAGCCGGTTCTCCTTGCGCCACCCGATGAAGCGCCGCACCGATTCGAGGACCCGCTTCGGGTCGCCGCGGTGCTCGAGGGCTGCGACGCGGGTCTCCTCGAACCGCGCGATCGTCACGTCTCCGGCGCGGTCGTGGGCACGGAGGGGCAGGGTCCTCGCCTCGCTCAGGCGCTCGTGCATCGCGTGCCACGGGTCCCACCGGGGCTGTTCGCGGAACTCGGACGGGGTCTGGCCGAACACCTTCTTGAAGGCGCGGCAGAACGCTTCGAGGCTCTCGTACCCGCTCGCCAGCGCGATGTCGGTGACCCGGGCCTGATCCCGGAGGGCGAGCCGCTGCGACGCGCGCCGCAGGCGGAGGAGCTTCACGTACTCGTGGACGCCGATGCCGAAGAGCTCGGAGAACTGGCGGTGAAAGTGATATTTCGAGAACGCGGCGACGCCGCTCAGCCGATCGAGCGTCAGGTCCTCGTCCAGGTGCGCGTCGATGTGCTCGAGCACCCTGCGGAACCTGACGAAGCAGGCGTTCTCGGTGGCTTCGGTCAAGGGCGGTGTCCTCCTCGGCGAGCGACAGGATAACGAGGGGGTGCCGGCCGTGCCTGACCGAAGTTGCTGAACTTCAGGGCGACCCTTGGCGCGGGGCGCCGGTCCAGCGCAGGTCGGCGAGGATGGGGAGGTGGTCGGAGCCGAGGTCCGGGCCGATCCAGGCGCGCTCGGTGGTCCAGCCCGGCCCGGCGAGCACGTGGTCGATGCGGACGCCGAACCAGCGCGTCCGCTTGGTCGCGCCGAACCCGAGCCCGGCGCGGGAGAACGCGTTCTCGAAGCCCGACCAGAAGCGCCGGTAGATGGCGCTGTCGACCGGCATGTTGAGATCGCCGACGATGACGGCCGGATAGGGCGCCTCGTCGACCCATCGCCGCGCGAGCTCGGACTCCCACGCGCGCAGCGCGATGACGCGGTCGTGCTCCGCGGCCTGCTTCCAGAGCCCGTGAATGAGCGCCTCGATCGCCTCGCGCGGCGTCTCCAGGTGCAGGTTGACGAGGCTGAAGGTGCGCGCCGCGGGCGCCGCCGGCGCGCCCGGCCGCGCCGCGTCGGGCGCGCCCGCGGCAGCGGTAGCGGCATCGGCGGCCGGAACGGGAGCGTGGTGCGGAGCGCCGGGGGTCGGGCGATCCGGCAGCGCGATCGCGTAGCGGAGGATGGCGCCGTGGCCGCCGGCGCGCCAGACGTCGTTGCGATCTCTCGACTCGGCCTTGAGGACCGGATAGCGGCTCACGAGGCACATGCCGCGGTCGACGTGGACCGACCACCCGGGGAAGGCGGCTGTCAGCTCGGGCTCGGGGATCGAGCACTCCTGCAGGGCGAGCACGTCGGGCCGGGACTCGGCCACGAAGGCCTTGAGTCGCTCGATGCTCATGGCGCGGCTCCCCGTGTTGAAGGACGCGACGCGCAAGTCCCCGCGGCCCGATCCGCCGGTGAGCGCCCGGAGCGAGAGGCGATACCCGAGGATGGGCCCGACCACGATCGCCGCCGCCAGCGCCGCGGGGATGAGGGCGCGCCGCTGGAGCAAGAGCGCGGCGGGGACGATGACGAGCAGAGGGAGGGCGATGACCTGGCGCGGGCCGAAGAGGAAGAGCGTCGCGGGCCAAAAGCGGTCGCCCAGGATGGGCAGGGCGAGCCAGACCGCGGCGACCACGAGGAGGTAGAGCACGGCGGCGGCGAGCACGACGGCCCGGAGACGGCGCCAGCGCCGCGGGGGCGGACGCAGGGGGGCTGGGCCTGGCGGGGCGGAGGGGGATTCCGGGGATGGCTCGCGCTGGGGCATCGATGGGGTTCCGTGGGTGTGGGTGGACCCTGCCGTCAACGGGCGGAGGCGTCGAGGAGCAGCGCATCGGCGAGGGTCGAAGCGGGCGCGGCCATGGCGCCAGGATAGCCCAGACGGATCCGGCGTCACACACCCGGGGGTGTCCGCTGCACGCAGGGGCGACAGGCTGTGTGCTTTCTCACACTGAACAGCACCCGACAGCCTCGGGGCTGAATTGAATCTCAACCTGGAGACTCCCGACGGTAATGGTCCAATTTGAACATGAAGGCGGGAAGGCGGGAAGAACACATGAATGTTCTTCCCGCCTTCGTGTGGACTCTCCCTGGGCAAAGTTGACCACTACCTCCCGACGGCCTCGGGGCTGAATTGAAACTCAACCTGGAGGTTCTTAACTTGCCCAGCGGGGCATGGAGGGATCTGCGGGTCGCAGATCGCGGCGGCGAGGTTCTTGCGTAGCATAGGCCTGTGGAGACGTGCTCTCCTGAGCTCGCCGCCCAGGCTCCGAGTACTGCATGAAGAGAACGTAACCACAGGCGTTTGCTCGAACGCTGGCGCCTGCGAGTCCCTCGAGCTCGAGCAAACGCCTTTCTATTCAGCCGGGCCGCCATCCGATGCTCCTGATCGAGCCTCCTCCGCGTACGGCGCCGCGAGGCGCCTGCAAGCAGAGGCGTTCGCGCCCGCCGCGGCCTTCACGGAGACGGGCGAAGAGCCCGCTGTTCTGCTAAGATGCGGATGATGACGGCAAGCAAGCGCGACTGGGTAGGGGGCCGCGTCGGGAGCCACGCCGAGCTAGACGTGGCTGATCAGGCGTTCTGGGATCAGGCCGGCCCGGCGGCGCGCTTCGCGGCTTCGATCGAGCTTGCGCTGACGGCATGGAGCCTGCGGCATCCCGATGAACCTCCCCCCCGATTTGGTCGAGATGCTTTCGGTGTTCGCAGACGCCGGGGTGCGATACCTGGTGATCGGCGGCCACGCGGTGTCGCTGCACGCACGCCCCCGGACGACGAAGGACCTGGACCTGTGGCTCGACGCCGCGCCTGAGAACATCGGACGCGCGTGCGCGGCGCTGCTGCGCTTCGGCGTGCCGGACGAGATCGTTGCGAACCTCCGGGCGGCGCGACCGGACGAGATCGTCTGGATGGGGCGAGTCCCCGCTCGCATCGATTTCTTGCAAACCGTCCCTGGGGTGGAGTTCGAGACGTCCTGGGAGCGGCGTGTCACTGCCAACGTTGCTGGCATACCGGTGCACTTCATCGGCCGCGACGACCTGCTCGCGAGCAAGCGAGCCGTGGGGCGGCCGCAAGACCTGCGCGACGTGCGTGCGATCGAGCGCGCCGCCGGGGTGGAGCCGCAGAAACGCGCACGAGCGCGCAGAAAGCCCTGAGATCACGTGCGAGTGGACTGCGCTCGCTGCGTCCGAGTTGCCTTCTTCACCGGCGCTGCGGGCTGCACCATCGCCCCCTTCTTCGCCACAGCCCCCTTCTTCGCCACAGCCCCCTTCTTCGCCACAACCTTCTCCCCGGCCGCAGCAGCCCCCTTCTTCGCCCCAACCTTCCCCCCGGCCGCAGCAGCCCCCTTCTTCGCCCCAACCTTCCCCCCGGCCGCAGCAGCCCCCTTCTTCGCCCCAACCTTCCCCCCGGCCGCAGCAGCCTTCTTCCCCTCCCCCTCTCGCTTACTCGCCCCCGCCCCCTTCCCCGTCGCCCCCTCCTCCCGCGCCCGCAACGCCCGCTGCGGCGCCACCGCGCGGTAGCTCTCCTCGATCCACTCGAGCAGCATCGCCTCCGGCACGCGCTCCTTCGACCCGAAGCGCGCTGTCACCCACCCGCTCTTGCCGAGGTTGTACCCGGTCGGCGCCGCGAACGGCAGCAGCAGCGCGGCCTCGCCCGACTGCGGCAGCTTCGCCGTCACGACGAGCTTCCCCTCGTGGAGGTTGAGGAAGACGAAGATCTTCCCGCGCACCTTGGCCACGCGATCGCCCCAGGGGAACTCCTCCACCGCCTCGGGATAGGCCAGCGCGGCGTCGCGCAGCCGCGCAAGGATGGGTGAGAGCCGCGCGTCGTCCTTGGTCGTGGTCATCGTCGACGAGCCTAGGGCGCGCGCCGGACCGCGTAAAGCCGGAGCCGCGCGCCGCGTCGACCGCTGCGCCGACAGCGGCCGAGCAGCGCGAGCCCGAAGCTCTTCTTACGCCCCCAGGGACCTCTCGCTTCCCGCGCGTGACGCCCCCGACAGCCTCGAAGGGACCACCTTGACAGTGTCACCCTGGCGCGCTTACGTGCCTGGTGATTCGCCCGCCCGTTCCGGAAGGGGGCCGAAGCGGCCAGCGGAGCAAACGATGCGAGGCGAGCGGAGCATGGCGGAGGACCGATCCCACCGAGACGATCTACAGCGCGACAACGACGCCCTGCGAGCGCAGAACGAAGAGCTCCGCCGCGAGCTCGCCGAGCTGCGCCGGGCGCTCTCCAGACCCGAGCCCGGAGACGGGTCGCCGCCTGGAGCGCCGCCCCCTGACCCCGGCCCCCGCGCCGCGGAGCGAACGCCGCGCGACGGCGCGCCGCCCGAGGACGTCGACGTGCTCCGCGCGGTCCTCGAGGCCGCGCCCATGCTGCTCTTCGCCAAGGACGCAGGCGGCCGCTACACCCTGGCGAACGGGTACTTCCTGAGCTGGGCGCGCCTCGCGTGGGGCGATGTGGCCGGGAAGACCGATCACGAGATCTTCCCGAACGAACGCGCCGACAGGTTCCGCACCTCCGATCTCGAGGTCCTCACCACGGGCCGGACGCTCTCGTGGGACGAGGGCGACGTGAGCCCCGACGGGCAGCTCCACCACTTCGCCGTGCTCAAGTTCCCGCTCAGGGACGCGGCCGGGGCGGTCCGCGGCGTCTGCGGCGTCTCGACCGATATCACCAGCTACAAGCGCGCAGAGGCCGAGAACCAGGAGCTCCAGGCCGAGATCATCCGCGCTCAGGAGAGGAGCCTGCGCGCCCTCTCCACGCCGCTCCTGCCCATCGCCAAGGGCGTCCTCGTCATGCCGCTCATCGGCGACATCGACCAGCGCCGCGCGCAGAGCGTCCTCGAGGTGCTGCTCGGCGGCATCGTCGCCCACGAGGCCAGACAGGTGATCCTCGACATCACGGGCGTGCCGGCCGTGAACGCCGACGTCGCGAACGCTCTGGTCAAGACGGCCCAGGCGGTCGGGATGCTCGGCGCGACCGTGATCCTGACAGGCATCCAGCCGAAGATCGCGCAGACCCTGGTCGAGCTCGGCGCCGATCTCAGCGGCCTTGTCACGCGGTCGACGCTGGAGAGCGGCATCGCCCACGCGCTCAAGGGCTGACTTCCCCGGGGCCATCCGGTAGGGTGCCCCCCCGCAGGAGCTATCCATGTTCGCGCTCGAGAACCGTGTTCAGGAATATGCCTGGGGCTCGCGGGAGGCCATCGCGGCGCTGCTCGGACAGGGACCCTCCGACAAGCCGCAGGCCGAGCTCTGGATGGGCGCCCACCCGGCGGCCTCCTCGACCATCGAGCTCGACGGAGGCCGCGAGCGCCTGTTCGACGCCATCCCCAGGCACGCGGACGCCTTCCTGGGCGGGCCGACGCGCGATCGCTTCGGCGCGCGGCTCCCGTTCCTGCTCAAGGTGCTCGCGGCCGACCAGCCGCTGTCGCTGCAGGCGCACCCGGACGAAGCGCAGGCGCGGCGCGGGTTCGACGCGGAGAACGCGGCCGGCATCCCCGTCGACGCGCCCGAGCGCACCTACCGCGACCCGCACCACAAGCCCGAGCTCATCTGCGCGCTCACCCCGTTCGACGCGCTCTGCGGCTTCCGGCCGGCCGAGGCCCTGACAGACGCGTTCGAGCTCCTCGCTGGCGGCCCGGGCGACGCGCTCGTCCCGCGCGTCGACGGGCCCGTCGACGCGGCCGCGGTCGCGCGGCTCGTCGAGGGCCTGCTCGCGCTCGGGCCGGCGGCGCGGCGGGAGCTCGTGTCCGCCGTGGTCGAGGCGTGCCGGGCACGCGCCGAGGCGGGCGGACGGCTCGCGCGCGCCGCGGGGTGGGCGCTGCGCCTGCACGAGCTCTACCCGGGCGACGTCGGCGTCGTGATCGCGCTCCTGCTGAACGACGTGCACCTCGAGCCGGGCGAGGCGCTGTACCTGCCGCCGCGCCGGCTGCACGCCTACGTGCAGGGGGTCGGGATCGAGATCATGGCGAGCTCCGACAACGTGCTGCGCGGCGGGCTCACGCCGAAGCACGTGAACGTCGGCGAGCTCCTGCGCGTCCTCGACTTCTCCCCATGGCGCGTGGATCCCGTCGCGCCGCGCCGGGCCGGCGCGGAGTCCATCTACGACACCCCCGCGCCGGAGTTCCGGCTCTCGCGCATCGAGCTCGACGCCGCGTCGTCGTGGCGCACCGACGACCGGCGCGGCCCCGAGATCGTGCTGTGCACCCGGGGACAGGCGTCGCTGGTCGACGCGCGCGGCGCCGCCCAGGGCCTCCGCCAGGGCGGCTCGATCTTCGTCCCGTTCGCCTCGGGGGGCTACGCCATCGAGGGAGAGGGCCAGTTCTTCCGCGCCACGGTCGGCCTCTGAGCCGCGCTGCGGGGCGCCACGCGTCCCTCGGCGCACGGGAGAGGAGCCTGAGCACCCCCGCGCCCGGCGAACGGCTCATGACGAGGCGGCGCGCTCCCGCGCCGCCGGCCGCGGGCTCGATCCGTCGGCTGCGGCGGCGCCGTCGGCCGCGGCGGTCGCCGGCTCGCCGCGCGGGGGCGCCGGCGGGTCCGCCGGGTCGCGGCCGAGCGACCGGGCGGCGGCGCGCCACGTGGCGAGCACGCGCCGCTTCATCACGCGGAGCTCGTGCGCGGCGAGCTCCGCGGCGCGGCGGGCGCTGTCGTTCACCGAGGGCCGCGCGGCCCGGAGCTCGACGAGCGGCCGCGCCGACAGCGACAGGGCCAGCTTGTACTGGCAGGGGCTGTCGAGAAAATCGTACTCGCGCCGCCCCGCCTCGATCGCGGCGCGGATGGCGTACGCGTGAACCGCGATCCCGGGCCGGAGCCCCTTCGGCAGGTCGACCCTGCGCCCGCACTGGTAGAAATAGATCTTGTTGTTCCAGACGAGGTTGTAGAGCGCCGCGACGGGCTCGCCGCGCGCCGAGAGCCACGCGAGATCGAGGGCGCCGCGCTCGAGCATCGCGGGCATCACCTCGTCATGGAAGGCGCGGAAGCGCGGCGAGGCGAAGACGCCCGCGCGCCCGTCGGCCGACCAGCGCTCGGCGTGCAGGCGGAGCAGGATCTCCCGCGCCCCGGCGAGCTCCGCCCGCGTCCTCGCCCGCTCGAGCGTGAGCGCGCCGCCCGCCCACGCCTCGAGATCGCGCATCGAGCGGCGCACGAGGTAACGGCGCGACGCGGAGAGCCCGCGCAGGTACGCCTCCCAGCTGGACGGCAGCGAGATGTAGGGAGAGGCGTCCGTGACCTCGACGCGCGCGTCGATGCCGTGCTGCCGGAGCGCGCGCGCGAGGATCACGGGGAGCGCGCCGTCGGTGCGCATGGCCGGCAGGACGAGCTCGTCCCACGCGCCCAGCGCCCCGCCCGTGAGCGCGCCGGCGAGCGCGTGCGCGACGTCGACCTCGGCGCCCCGCTCGGCGATGACGCCGAGGTTGCAGGAGCAGATCTCGTCGGCCTGGTCCTCGCCCGAAGCGAGGAGCTCCAGCCGGCGGAACGGGATGCCGCTCCTGTGCCGGCAGCGGCGCTCGAGCAGCGGCGCGAGGCCGACCAGGCGGGGCCCGTCGTAGAACAGCGCGGCGCGCAGCGAGCGGCCCTGCGCCCCGAACACCCGCCACCAGGCGAGCATCCAGTCCGGCGCGAGCATCGGCTCGTCCATGTCGCTCCGCCCCATCAGCCCTTCCCACGCCCCCCGCATCGCGGCGAGCTCGGCGACCTCGGTCACCAGGTGAAACCGCAGCATCTCCCCCTCCCCCTCCTCCCCATCGAACACCTCCTCATCGGCCAACTCCCCTCCCCGTGCCCGCCGCGCCGCGCCGCGCCCCCCTCGCGCGGCGCGGCGCGACGGAATCGCCGCCCCTCAGCGCCATCTCGGCCGCAGCTGGGCGATCGCCCCGCGCGCCGCGCCGAAGTGCTTGTCCAGCCACGTCATTCGATATCCCTCCTCGGCGGCGCGCCGCTCGGCGCGCTCGTGATCGTAACGGACCCGGTGAAACCAGACGTCCTGTCGCGACGAGTCGAAGATGGCGAACTCGGCGAGCTTGTCGCGCCTCCGGGCCGCGTCGACCGAGCCGGGGTTGATGAAGAAGCGCCTGCCCCGCGCGCGGTCGAGCGAGGCGCGCTCGCAGGCCGAGCGCAGCGTCGCGACGCCCGCCTCGACCTCGTAGAGCGCCTGGACGTGGGTGTGCCCGAAGAAGCAGATGCGCCCGCTGGGCTCGCGCTCGCTGAGGCTCCGCGCGTTCTCCTCGATGTGCGCGGGGCTCGTCATGTATTCGCACGTATCGTCCACGCCGCCGTGAATGAGGACGATCTCTCCCTCGATGAGGCGCCGCCTGGGCAAGAGGGCGAGCGCCCGCTTGCTGTCCACGGAGAGCGCGGCGCGCGTGCGCCGGAGCGCGAAGGCGGCCTTCGCGCCGCAGCGCTCGACGTCGATCCGCCCGATCGCGACGAGATCGTGGTTGCCCGCGATCGCGAGGGCCGGCGGCCGCGCGAGCAGGCGCACGCACGCGTCCGAGTCGGCGTTGTATCCGACGATGTCCCCGAGGCAGAGCAGGTGCTCCACGCCCCGCTCCGCGAGGAACGCCTGCACGGCGGAGAGGGCCTCGAGGTTACCGTGAACGTCCGCGATGATCCCGTAGAGCATGGCGCGCCACCTTTCGTGTGAGGAATGTGCTGGCCCATCGCGCGAAGGGCCTCGGGTCGTCCCAGGCGAAAGCGTCGTAGACCGTGGGCGCCCCCGCGACCGCGCCGAGCCAGGTCGCGAGGGACGCGCCGCCGCGCTGCTCCCGGAACGCGCGGTAGACGCGGTAGACGTCGAGCCAGCGGTAGCCCGCGGCGGCGCGCGGCGCCTCGGCCGGGCGGCGGCCCTCGACCAGGTAATCGTACGCGACGCGCGGCAGGTTGACGCCCGCCGCGGCGCCCACGTGGTTCCAGAGGGTGTACCGGGCGTTGACCTCGAGCGTGTAGAGCGCGCCGTTCCTCGCGTCGCGCACGAGGTCGATCTTGAACGGCCCCTTGAGCCCGAGCTTCCCGGCGACCTCGCGCCCGGCCGCGGCGACGTCGCGGTCGTCCGTGACCTCGACGAGCGCGCTCTCGCCGGCGAAGGCCGGGTAGGTGCGGAGCTTGCGCCCGCAGAACCACGCGAGCAGCTCCCGCCGCTCGTCGGCGAACCCGTGGAACGACACGAGATCGACGACGCCGCCCGGGATGTGCTCCTGGACGATCAGGTCGCCCTTGAGGCGCTCGAAGTGCGGGTGCGCGAGCAGCTCGGCGCGCGTGCGGAAGCGGCGCGCCTTCCCCGCGCCGCCGAGGAGGTCGCGCTGGATCTCGGCCCAGGCGGACTTGCGGCGCGGCTTCACGAGCAGCGGCTCGCGCAGCCGCGCGAGATCGCCGCCGGGCCGCAGCGTGCGCGGCGCGAGGACCCCCTTCGCCTCGCAGAGGCCATAAAACCCCTCCTTGTCGAGCAGCGACCAGCACACGTCCTCCTCGTTGAGGAGAAAGAGGAAGTGCCGCGCGAGCGCCGCCCGGTGGCGGTAGACGAGCTCGAGCTGCGGGTCCGTGCCGTAGAACAGCGGGATCTTGCGCCCGAGGGCCGCGTGGAGCCGCTCGCCGAGGCCCAGCAAGACCGCCGCGGACGCGTCCCGGCTCGCCTCGTCGAAGCCGGGTACGACGCAGGCGGCGCTCACGTGGCGCGAGCAGAGGACCGCGTCGGACCGATCCTTCGTCGCCGCGATGACCGGGATCCCGGCCATCCCGAGCGGCCGGACCAGGGTGATGTCCCCCAGCACGAGCGCCGGGGGGCGCTCCGGGGAGAAGCGGATGGCGGAGATGTCCTCTCTGTCCATGGTCACTCGAACAGCGAGGTCGACGAGCCGCGGTTTTCGTCCTGAGGGCCTTCGACCGAGAGGCCCGGTTCGGCCGGCGCGGCCGCGCCCCGCCAGGCGACGTGCCGCTTCAGCAGCTGCTTCGTCCGCAGGACGCCCGACACCGAGTGGATGAAGCTCCGGTGATCCGCGCCGAAATCGACCCGGGGCACCGAGAACTGCGCGTCCGGCGAGCTCTGGAATCCCGCGACGGTGGCGTGGTCGCAAGGCCAGTTGGTCACGGCCCCCAGGAAGCCGAGGCGGCGCAGCGTGGCGCACTCGCGAGGACCGAAGTCCGTCCCCACGTGCCCGTTCGGATAACAGAAGATGGGGACCGGGCGCCTGGCCTCGGCGCACAGGCGCGCCCAGGACACGACGATCTCGCGCTTCGACTGCGCGTCGCTCGTCCTGGAGAGCACCGGATGGGTGACCGTGTGCGGGCCGAACGTGATGCCGCGCGCCTCGCACGCGCGGACGTCGTCCCACGACATCGGCGCGTAACGCTCGGGCGGCCGCGCCGGGAGCTCGACCTCGGCGGCGGCGGCGAGCCGCTCGATGGCGCGGAGCTTCTCGATCTCGGGGACGCGCTTGCACTGCTCCATGAAGCGCCGCGCGAGGTGCGCGCGCGGGACGCCCTCGTCCAGGCGGATGACGTGGCGGAGGCCCGCGACCATGACGCTGAGCTCGCGGCGCCGCGTCGACTCGAACACGTGCTCCACGCGGTGCCACCAGCACCACAGCTCGCCGTCCAGATAGCCGGTCACGACGAAGATGGTCGCCGGGCAATCGAACTCCGCGAAGATCGGCGCGGCGACCGTCGCCTGGTCGCTCGTGCCGTCATCCATCGTGAAGGCGACGGCCCGGTCGATGGGCGCCGCCTCGCCCGCGAGGCTCCGGAAGACCCGCTCGAGCGACACGATCGGATACCGCTCCTTCCTCAGGAACTCCAGCGCGCGCCGGAGATCGCGCGGATCGACGCCCGCGATGCCGCGCGCCGGGTCCGCGAGCCGGTGCATGACGATGATGGTCACGTGCCCGCGCATCATCCGCGTGAACGGCCGCGTCGCCCACGGCGCGACCAGGAGATCCGAGAGCCATTTCACCACGTTCGACATGAGTCCTCCCCCCTCGAGAGCCTTACGAAAAGAACGATCGATGACGGCGGCGCGCGGCGGCCGCTCAGCTCGCCAGCGCGGCCGGCGAGGGCGGCGGCGGGTGATCGCCGGAAGGGCGGCCGTCGCCGCGGCCCGGAGCGGCGGTGATCTGGCGCGGCCTCTGGCTCGCGCCCCAGATCCATGCGAGCAGGGAGCTCGGGCGGACGGCGGCGGCGCGGTGCGCGTGCCGCGCGAGCAGCAGCTCGTAGAGAGCCATGTAGCGCTCGGACATCCGGGCGGCGGAGTAGCGCCGGAGGGCGATCGCGCGGCCGCGCCGGCCCATCTGCGCGGCGAGCGCGGGATCGGCGAGGAGCTCCGCGAGCCTCGCGGCGAGGGGCGCGACCTGGCCGGAGGGCACGAGGAAGCCCGTCTCACCGTCGACGAGCGCGGTGGACACGCCGCCCACGTCGGTCGCGACGGCCGGCAGCCCCGCGGCCATGGCCTCGAGGAGCGCGAGCGGCAGGCCCTCGGACAGGGACGGCAGCGCGAACACGTCGAGCGCGGCGAGGAGCGCTGGCACGTCGTGGCGCTCCCCGGCGAACAGCGCGCGATCGGACACGCCGAGATCGCGCGCGAGGGCGACGAGCCGCCCGCGCTCGGGGCCGTCGCCGACGAGGAGGAGCCGCCCGCTCGGGGGCAGCGCCCGCGCGGCGGCGCGCACGAGGAGCGCGTGGTTCTTCACGGGAGAGAGGCGCCCCACGCTCCCGACGACGAAGGCGTCGTGCGGGATCGCGAGCTCGGCCCTCACCCGGGCCCTCGCCGCCGGATCCGGCGCGAACCGCGACAGATCGATGCCGTTCGTCACGACATGCAGCTTCGGCGGGTCGACCTCGCGCCGGCCGAGGACGGCCGCGGCGGTCGGCTGCGACACCGCGACGTGGGCGTCGACGAACGCGGACGCGGCGCCGCGCAGCCACCCTCGTCCTTCCATGTCCTGGGACACGCCGTGCTTCGTGTGGATGACCGGGACCCGGTGCAGCCACCCGGCGGGCGCCGCGTAGATGAGCGACAGCTGGTTGTGCGCGTGGACGAGCATGACGCCCTTCGTCGCGAACAGCGCGGCGAGGCGGGCGGTCAGCGTCCTGTCGAACCCGGGGCCCTTCGGCACGAGGCGCACCTCGACCCCGCGCCGCCGGAGCTGCTCCGCGCGCGGCCCGTCCGGATCCTCGGCGATCGCGACCGCCAGCACGTCATGGCCCGCGGCGCGCTGGGACGCCGCGAGATCGACGACCACCTGCTCGGCGCCGCCGGTCTGGAAGCTGCTCACCACGTGCGCGATGGCGAGCCGCTCGAGCGCCCGCGAGTCCTTGCGAGCGCGATCCTCGATACCGTGAGCGATCTGTGTCTCCATACCCTCTCCCCCCAGACGCGTGGACCGACGATCCCGTCGAGTCGACGGCTCGTACGGCGCCGCCGTACCCGGCTGTCCTCCCATCCCCTCGCACCCGGCCCCTCCTGCGCGGCAAACGCCGTCCAGGGCATCGCCGAGCGGAGCTGAGATGGTCAGTGCCCCGATCCGGCGGATCGACACGAGCGCTGCAACACCCCGCGTGGCTCGATGGCAGACGACGGGGACGCGACTCGAATTGACTATACGGCGGATTCGCAAGCTGACAAGCGGATCGCGCAACAAACGGGAAAACCGAAGTACGAGGGTTGTACAACCCTGATAAGGAGATGGTCCTCGGCGCCGAACAGAGGAGTTCCGTCCCAGTCTTCGACTGGCCACCTCTCCGGAGCGCGGCGCCTCGCCGGGCGGGGCGCCCGCCGAGGGGCGCGCCCCGCCGGCGCGGCGGAGGGCCCGGAAAAGCGGTTCGTTTTCAACCGCTTACGAGGATCGTCTCCGGCCGGTCAAAAAAGGTGAGCCGCCCTCGCAACGCGCGCGCACTGCAGAGGGCGTGCTGCGGCGCGGTCGGGGGGCCGGGCTGCGAGGGAGCGTGGGTGGCCGCCGTTCGCCCTGCGGCGGCGCCGGGCGGCGGCTTCGGAGCGCGGCCGCTTCACCGGACGGGGGGATATCGCGATGCAAACGACCGAACGAAGGACGCGTCGATGAAGATCACGAGCGGCGCCGCGGCGCACGCCCATGAGGCCGTGTCGGCCGCGATCCGCGTCAGCGGGAGCGCGGCCGTCCCTCGCGGAGGTAATCGAGCAGCTGGGCCTCGTCGCTGCCGATCATCCGGTCGATGCCGTCTTCCCGGACATGGCGTTGAATCTGCAGCGCCCCCGCGGTCGTCCGCACGAGGACGGCGACGCGGCGGAAGCCGCTCATCACGGCTGGCCGCAGCCGCTGCATCGCCGCCTCGAACAGCGGGTCGTTCCGCCCCACCGCCTCGCGCAGGTCGACGAGCAAGCACAGCCCGCTGCGGCCGGCGCGGTCCAGCGCGCGGCTCACCTCCATCCACCGCTCCTCGAACATGGCGGCAGACTCGGACGGCGCCGCGCTCCGCGTCACCCGCGCGAGCTGCGCCGCCGGATCGATCGTCACGGTGTAGTGCGCATTGCGCAGGATCTCGAGCATGGTCCACGATCATCTTATCAGAGTGAGCGCCGAATCAGAATGCCCGGCCGAGCGCGCCGAACGCCGAGAGCTGCTGAGTTCGTCGCTCTGGGCCGGCCGGTCCCGCGCTGGTCCCGACGTGAGCCGGTCGGGTCTGGATGGTTTCTTCGGCGCTCCCGGCAAACGGACCTCCGGATACGTCCCGGAAACCGGCGCGGCGCGCCGTCCTCCGGCGTCATCTCGTTGACGCGCGTGGGCAGCCCCTCGCGACAGCGGGTCCGAGGGCATGCGCAGGACCGGTGGAGGCAGCCGCGCGAGACGCGCTCCGACCGTCCCCGGCGAAAGACTGGGCCGCTCATCGCGCTCGCCTCGGCGTGGACGCCCCTCGATCGATCGGACTACGCTCGGCGGGTGTCGAGCCGCAGCAAGGATGACGCGCGCTCCCCGGCCGAGCGCGCTCCCGGCGCCGAGGGCGGCGCGCCAGCCCGGGTGACCCGCCCGTGGACCGCGGGCGACGCCCGGCGCCGAGCGCGCGGCCGACGGCTTGCGGTGGCCTACCCTCCGCCTTAGCAAGGTCCGCCAAACGCATGCAGCATGTAAAGCCGAGCTTGTTCGATCATCAGGACGCCATGACGGCCGGTCCGGCGGCCGAGGTGCTCGGCGTCCCCGCCCTGCCCATGCACGGATCGGATCGGGCGGAGCGTCCCTGCCGATGAGCCTTCCGCGCTGCGACGGCGCCGCCGCGCTCTCGCTTCCGGGGGTCCGCATCGAGGAGGTGCTGGCCGCCGACGCGCTCTCCCTCCGCCCGTCCCGGCTGCCCGATCATGCGGCCGAGAACCGGGCCCTGATCGCCCTCGCCGCGGCGATGGCCGGATCGCTGGAGGACGTCCTCCCGAAGCTCGCGTCGCTGCTCCTCGAGCTTTGCCGGGCCGACTCGGCGGGCGTCAGCGTGCTCGAGGTGGAGGACGGCCGCGAGGTGTTCCGGTGGGTCGCCGTCGCCGGGGCGTTTGCGCACAACATCGGTGGGACGATGCCCCGTCGCCCGAGCCCCTGCGGCGCGGTCCTCGACTGCGATGCGGCGCTCCTCTTCTCGCACCCAGCCCGCCACTTCGCGGCCGGCGCCGCCGTGGAGCCGGCGATCGTCGAGGCGCTGACCGTCCCGTT
The DNA here is from genome assembly GCF_051474135.1 of Sorangium sp. So ce385. Taxonomy (NCBI): domain Bacteria; kingdom Pseudomonadati; phylum Myxococcota; order Polyangiales; family Polyangiaceae; genus Sorangium; species Sorangium sp. So ce385. Next base: position 7,778,110 of record NZ_CP150337.1, read on the forward strand.
CCACGCAGGCGGCGCGCCGATCGGCACGGTCTGGGTCATGGCGCACTCCGAGGAGCGGAAGTTCGACGCCGAGGACGCGCGGCTCGTATCCAGCCTGTCGCGGTTCGCCGCCACGGCCGTGCACGCCCTGGCCCAGGCGCGGGATGCGAGACGGGCCAGCGAGGCGCTGCGGGAGAGCGAGGGCCGGCATCGGTTCCTGGCCGAGCTGGCCGCGGCCACCCAGCCGCTCATCGATCCCGGCGAGGTCATGGCCGTGACGGCGCGCCTGCTCGCGGAGCACCTCGGCGTGGACCGGTGCGCCTACGCGGAGGTCGAGGACGAGCGCGTGTTCGTCATCACGGGCGATCACACGCGGGGCGTCCGGAGCATCGTGGGCCGGTGGCCGGTCGCCGATTTCGGCCCCGAGCTGGTGCGGCTCATGCTCGCGAACGAGCCGTACGTCATCGACGATGTCGACGCGGACCCGAGGGCCGGAGGCGACCTCGCGGCGTACCGGGCGACGGAGATCCAGGCGGTCATCTGCGTTCCGTTGCACAAGTCCGGCCGGTTCACGGCGGCGATGGCGGTCCACCAGAAGGTGCCGCGGCGCTGGACGCCCGATGAGGTCGGGCTCGTGCGGCTGGTGGTCGGCCGCTGCTGGGAGGCCATCGAGCGGGCGCGGGCGGCCCGGAGCGTGCGGGAGCGGGACGAGCGGCTCGACTATGCGGTCCGGCTGTCGGGTCTCGGGTTCTGGTACTGCGATCTGCCGTTCGACGAGCTGATCTGGGACGACCGGGTGAAGGAGCACTTCTGGCTGCCGCCGGACGCGCGGGTGACGATTGGCACGTTCTACGAGCGGCTGCACCCGGACGACCGGGAGCCGACGCGGAGGGCGATCGAGGCGTCGATCCGCGAGCGGATCCCCTACGACATGGATTATCGAACGATCGATCCTGCCACGGGGGCGTTCAAGTGGGTCCGGGCGCTGGGCGGGACGGCCTATGCGCCGGACGGCACTCCCCGGCGGTTCGACGGGGTGACGGTCGACGTCACCGCCCGCAAGCTCGACGAGGAGCGGGTCGCGCGGCTGCTCGAGCTGGAGCGGGAGCAGGGCCGGCTGCTCAAGCAGGTGGCGGACGCTGCGCTGACCATCCACGCGTCCGGGTCCCTCGGCAGCGTGCTCCAGGGGATCACCGAGGAGGCCCGGCGGATCATCGGGGCGCACCAGGCGGTGACCCGGCTGAACGCTGGGGTCGACGGGTCGCAGGCGGTCAACACGGCATCCATGTCCGGGAAGTACGACGGCTGGCGTGGCCCGGCGGTTCCGTCCGTAGAAAACCGCGTCTACGCTGTGGTCTGCCGTACAAACCGTCCCGTGCGGCTCACCCAGGTTGAGCTGGAGGCCCCCCCGGCGTGGCTCACCCAGGTTGAGCTGGGGCAGCCGTACCTCAACCAGGTTGAGCCCCCGACGGCACCCCCCACCCAGGTTGCGGCGGCCGCGGCGCCCCCCACCCAGGTTGCGGCCGCGGCGCCCCCCACCCAGGTTGCGCCCCCGCCGCTCCTGCCCCGGGGGCTCGTCAGCGGCGATGCCGACAGGCTCCCGCCGATACGGGGCTGGCTGGTCGCGCCGTTCATCGGCCGGAGCGGCGAGAACCTCGGCCTCATCCACCTCTCCGACAAGCGCGACGGGGAGTTCACCGAGAGCGACGAGGCGATCCTCGTCCAGCTCGCGCACATCGCGTCCGTCGCCATCGAAAACGCCCAGCTCTACGACCAGCTCCGCGACCAGGACCGGCGGAAGGACGAGTTCCTGGCCACGCTCGCCCACGAGCTGCGGAACCCGCTCGCCCCCATCCGGACGGGCCTCGAGATCCTCAAGGTCGCCGGCAGCGCGGACCAGGCCCGCAAAATCCTGGACATGATGGACCGGCAGATCGGGCACATGGTCCGCATGGTGGACGACCTGCTCGACGTCTCCCGGATCACCCGCGGCAAGGTGGAGCTGCGGAAGGAGCGCATCGATCTCCGCGCCGTCCTGAACAGCGCCCTGGAGACGAGCCGCCCGCTGATCGAGGCGGCGGCGCACGAGCTCGCGGTCCGGCTCCCGCCGGCGCCTCTCCTGCTGGACGCCGACCCGACCCGGCTCGCCCAGGTGTTCGCGAACCTCCTCAACAACGCGGCCAAGTACACCCCGGCCGGCGGCAGCATCCGGCTCGCCGCCCAGCGGGACGGGGCCGCGGTGGTCGTCCGGGTCGCCGACAACGGGGTTGGGATCCCGGCCGACATGCTGTCGAACGTGTTCGACATGTTCACCCAGGTTGGCCGCTCGATCGACCGGGCCCAGGGCGGCCTCGGGATCGGGCTCACCCTCGTGAAGCGCCTTGTCGAGCTGCACGGCGGCTCGATCCACGCCGAGAGCGACGGCGCCGGCCGCGGCTCCACGTTCACGATCCGCCTCCCGCTCGCCGCCGTCGAGGAGGCCGCACCGAAGCGATCGTCCGCCGGCCCTGCGACCGGCGCCCCCACGGCCGCCCTTCGCATCCTCGTCGTGGACGACAGCGTCGACGGGGCGGAGAGCCTGGCCCTGCTCCTCCGGATATCGGGTCACGAGACCCGGGCGGTCCACACCGGCCCTGACGCGCTGACCGCGACCCGGGAGCTCGGCGCCGACGTCGTGTTCCTGGACATCGGCTTGCCGGGCATGAACGGCTACGAGGTGGCCCGTCGCCTCCGTGCGGAGCCCGATCTGAGCGGGCTCTTCCTCGTGGCGCTCACCGGCTGGGGCACGGAGGACGACCGGCGGCAGGCCCGCGAGGCGGGGTTCGACCACCACCTGACCAAGCCGGTGGACGCGGCCGAGGTGAAGCGGCTCGTCGCGCGCGTCGCGCGTGTCGCCGCCGCCCGCCGGCAGGGCGGCTGACGGCGGGCGCGCGCCCGGCGCTCACGCGACGACGATCGCGACTTGTAGAGCTCGCGGAATCGGGCGAAGAGCTCCATCATCTCCAGCGCGGTCGCCGTGCCCGCCGCTCTCCCTCGGCGCTGTGCTCTCCTCTTTACCCACGGTCCCGCACTCTCGACTTGCTCTCGACGGAGACGACCATGCCCTTCCGACTTTCATTGTCGTACACCATTCTCCTAGGCCTGTTCGCTGTTGCCTGCAGCTCGAGTGAGCCCGCCCCGGGTGGCCCCGGCGGCGCTGGCGGCGCCGGTGGCTCCGGCGGCGCTGGCGGCGCTGGCGGCGCTGGCGGCGCTGGCGGCGCTGGCGGCGAGCAGGATCCCGTGCTCATCGAGACGGAGGCCGGTCCGGTGGAGGGCACCATCGTCCGCGCGACGCGCGCCTTCCTCGGCATCCCGTACGCCGCGCCGCCGGTCGGGGAGCTGCGCTGGAGATCGCCCGCGCCGCATGAGCCGTGGACCGAGCCGCGCAGGGCGGTAGAGTTCGGCATCCCCTGCTCGCAGCTGAACCTGCTCACGCCGGGCTTCAACGAGAGCTCGGGGGAGGACTGCCTCACCTTGAACGTCTGGACGCCCGCGCGCCCGGCGTCCTCGTCTCTGCCCGTCCTCGTCTGGATCCACGGCGGCGGCTTCGAGCTGGGGAGCAGCGCGGAGGCCGATTACGACGGCTGGACCCTCTCGGAGACGACCGGATCGGTGGTGGTCACCCTCAATTACCGCCTCGGTCCGCTCGGGTTCCTCGCCCTCCCGGAGCTCAAGTCGGAGGATCCCGATCACCCCTCGACGGGCGCGTACGGCCTCGAGGACCAGCGCGCCGCGCTCGAGTGGATCAAGGCCAACATCGACGCCTTCGGCGGGGATGCGGGCAACGTCACCCTGTTCGGCGAGTCCGCGGGCGGCATCAGCGTCTGCATGCACCTGGTGTCGCCGCTGAGCAAAGGCCTGTTCCATCGCGCCATCATCGAGAGCGGGCCGTGCGACTCCGCCGCGGACGAGGCCACGGCCACGGCGCAGGGGCAAGAGCTCGTCGAGGCGCTGGGGTGCGCCGACGAGCCGTCGGTCCTCGAGTGCCTGCGCGGCAGGCCGGCCGAGGAGGTCATGAGCGCGCTCCCGCCGGGCGAAGCCTTCCTCGTGGGCGCCGGCCCGACCTGGTTCCCGGTCATCGACGGCTGGAACCTCCCCGATGTGCCGAGCAAGCTCCTCGAGGCCGGGAGCTTCGAGAAGATGCCGACGATCATCGGCAGCAACGCCGACGAGGGCTCGCTCTTCGTCACGCTCTGGGGCGAGTCCGCGACGGTCGCCGACGAGGCCGAGCTCGTGACGTTCGCGGACGGGCTCGCCCCCGGCCACGGCGAAGAGGTGGCGGCGAATTACCCGAGCGACACGTACGGCTCGGCGCAGGCGGCGGCGACCGCGGCGCTGGGCGATGCGATGTTCGTGTGCCCGACGCGGCGCGCGGCGCGCGCGATCGCGAGCGGCGGCGCGGCGACGTATCTTTATCACTTCACCCACGCGCCCGAGAGCTCGCTGCTCGGCGATCTCGGCGCCTTCCATTCGGCCGAGATCCGGTACGTGTTCGGCAACCCGGGGCTGCTCGTGTCGGAGCCGCTGACCGAGGACGAGCTCGAGCTCTCGCAGACGATCATGGGGTACTGGTCGCGCCACGCGGAGACCGGAGACCCGAACGGCGAAGATGCGTTCGAATGGCCGAGGTACGACGCGGAGACGGACGAGAACATCGTCCTCGACACGACCATCTCTCAGGAGGCCGGGCTGAAGAAGGACCTCTGCGACATGTGGGACAGCTTCGTCACGGCGGCTCCCTGACGGTCGCGCGCCGGGCAGGGCCATGGCGCGCCGGCGCCCTGGCCGCGGCCGCGGCCCGACGCGCGGCCTGCGCGGCGCTCGCGTGCGGGTCCGCGGCCGGCGCGACCGCCGCCGCGCGCGGTCTCTAAGTACCGGTAGACATTGTGCTATCCTCGCCGCCGTGCTCCCCTCCTACGATCTCGCCGCCATCATGGCCCGCCTCGAAGGGCGCGAGGCCGCGCTCGACGCGCTCACGCAGGAGCGTCAGGCCGCAGTGGCCGCGATCCTGCGGGCGCCGGGGGGGCTTCTCGGGACGGCGATCGAGCCTGCGCGGAGCCCGGAGCCCGGCGAGGCCGAGCTCCTCCTGATCCGCCGCGCCGAGCACCCGGGCGATCCGTGGTCGGGGCACATGGCGCTCCCGGGCGGGCGGCGCGAGGAGCGCGACGAGAGCCTGCTCGCCACCGCGATCCGCGAGACGCGCGAGGAGGTGGGGATCGATCTCGCGGCGCACGGCACCCTGCTCGCGCGCCTGCCCGACATCCCGGCGGTCGTCCGCGGGCGACGCGTCGGGATGATCATCGCCCCGTTCGTCTTCGCGCTGCGCTCCACGCCGGATCTCACCCTGAGCGACGAGGTGGCCGAGGCGCTCTGGACGCCGCTCGGGCCGCTCGCGCGCGGCGAGCGCACCTCCAGCTACGCGTATACGCACGAGGGGAACGTCCTCCAGCTCCCGTGCCTGCGCGTCGACGAGCGGGTCGTCTGGGGCCTGACCTACCTCATGCTGGAGCAGCTCTTCGAGCTGATCCACCGGTGAGCCGCCGGCCGGGCGCTCGCGGCCCGGACGACCGCCGGCGCGGGCCGGACCCGGCGTGGCGTCGCCGCGCCCTCGCGCCCCTCGGGGCGCCTCCCCCTCAGAACCCGCCCTCGATCGCGATCCCCGGCATCGTGACCGGCCCGATCGTCTGCGGCGTGCACCCGCTGTCGTCGCAGCTCACGTCGAACACCTCCTTGGCGAGCGTCGCGTTCTGCACGTCGAGCACGAGGCCGAGGTAGCTCCGCGCGCTCAGCGCCCAGCGCTTCGATAGGCGCATATCGAGCCGGTAGAACGGCTGGATCCGATCCGGGTGCTCGCGCGGGGGGCGGCCCGGGGCGGCCTCGTCGGCGGGAAAGCCGGTGTAGAACACGTGACGGATCCCGGCGCGCCACCCCTTGCCGAGGTCGTAGAGCAGCGCGACGTGCGCGACGTGCGTCCGGTCGTAGGCCGAGGGGATCGTCGCCTTGCCGCGCGTGCGCGTGGAGCGCGACAGCGTGTACGACGCCAGGAAGAACATGTCGCGCCGCAGCGCCCCGCGCGCGCCGAGCTCCAGGCCGTAGGTGTCGCCGAGGCTCCGCGTCAGGAAGCGCTCCGTGCTGAGGTTCGTGCCGCGCCCGGTGCCGATCGGATCGCTCAGGCCGAAGGTCACCTGCCGGAACGCCGTGGCGCTGAAATTGACCGGACCCACGCTGGCCTCGACGCCGAAGCTCGACTGCAGGCTGCGCTGCAGGCCCCCCGGGATGCCGCCGATCTGGAGCGCCGGCAGCGGGGCGAGGCCGGGCAGCTGCGAGGCGACGCCGAAGGCCGGGATGAGCCGCACGTGGTCGCCGACGCCGAAGCGACCGACGATCCTCGGATCCACGGCGACGGCGGTGCGGCCGAGCGACGTGTAGTGGTCCACGCGCACGCCGGGCGTGAGGGTCGAGCGCTCGCCGAGCACGAGCAGCGCGTCGGCCCACGCGCCCAGCGCGAGGTCCAGCCGGCTGCGGAAGAGCTCGGGGAAGCTCTCGTCGAGCTGCTCCGTGCCCTCGGCGGGCTCGTCGTCCGCGCCCTCGGCGGGCTCGCCGTCCGTCGGCGGGCTCGGGCGCGGGGTCACCTGGTAGCGGTCGACCGCCGCGTCGGCCCCGACCCGGAGGAGCGCGCGCCCGCCGAGGATCGGCCGGGCCAGGCTCATCCGCGCGTTGAGCTTCCAGGCCTGCGCGCTCTCCACGCCGACCCCGCGCGACTGGTCGAGCCCGAGGGTGAGCGCCGCCCGGACGCGCGCGCCCGAGGCGTCGTCGCGGTCGTAGCGCAGGTCGAGGCGGTGGAAGTCGCTGTCGAGCAGGACGTTGGTCGCCTCGGCGCCGCCGTCCTCGTCGATGCTGGCGAGGTAGTCGTACGCGCCGAAGGCGAAGACGGTGAAGCGCTCCTCCGGGCCGAGCCGGTAGGTCACCCGTCCCTGGTAGTCGGCGTAGCCCACGTCGACGCTCGGCACGAGCGCCGAGGTGAGCGCCGCGCCGGCGGCGTAGTGGCCTCCCACGAGGACGTGCGTGTCCCGGTCCACCGGCCCCTCGACGACGCCGCCGAGGTCGATGAACCGGACGCTCCCCTCCCCGCGCCAGACGTCGGACGGCGGCGCGCTCTCGGCCTCGATCGCCGCGCCGGCGAGCCTCCCGATGTCCGCGGGATAGGGGCCGAGGTGCATCTCGACGCGCTGGACCATCGAGGCCGGGATGACGCTGGGGCCGGCGCCCACGTGGAAGAGGAGCGGGACCTGGATGCCGTTGAAGAAGTAGCCGATGTTCCCGGGCGGCGCGCCGCGGATGTAGTAGTACGGCATGCCGCTCGCGATGGAGGTCACGCCAGGCTGGATCTCGATGGCGCGGTAGGGGTCTCCGAGCGCGCCGGGCAGCTCGCGGATGTCACGCCGCGAGAGCGAGACGGAGCCCGGCGGGGCGCGGTTGCCCTCGACGGTCACCTCGATCCCGGCAGGCGCGGCGGGCGCCTCGGCAGGCGCGGCGGGCGCCTCGGCAGGCGCGGCGGGCGTGCCGGCCGCCTCGACCGGCGCGGTGGGCCTGTCGGCCGACGCGGGGGGCGTGCCGGCCGCCTCGACCGGCGCGGCGGGCTCGTCTGGCGGCGCGGCGGCCCTCGCCGGGGCGGGCTGGGGGTGCGCCTCGCCCGCGTGAGCGGTGGCGGCGGCGGCGATCGCGAAGGCGAGGAGTGCGCTGGAGGATCTCACGCGGATGTCGTCGATGCGCCGCCGGGGAGATGGGAGAGCCGCTCCCCGGCGCCCGGGGAGTTAGCAGCTCCAGCCGCGCGGCGGAAGCCGGCGAGGCACGGCGCGCTCCTGCCGCCTCGGACATCGCCGCCCCGGCCGCCTCTGCGCCCTGCCCGCTTGGGCGCCAGCGCGCGGCGCGCCGATGTAGACAGGGGAAACTTATCGAAGTGACCGATGTCAACATTGGGCGCCCGGTGAACCGCCGTGGGCTTCTTCCCGCAGGCCGGCGCGGAACGCCGCCCGCACGGCATCCAGAGCTTTCGAACGAAACGAGAGGACAACGGTCATGCTTTTCCCGTCTCCCCGCGCTGCCTCCGCCGCTCCTCCCGCAGCCCCTGCCTGGCTCAACGGGTTTCGCAACCTGCGCCGCGAGCACGGGTTCGAGCTGCTGCGCACCGAAGGGACGCTCCCGGACGATCTCTCCGGCACGCTCTTTCGCAACGGCCCTGGCCTCTTCGATCGATTCGGCGAGCGGTACGCGCACTGGTTCGACGGGGACGGCGCGGTGACGGGCGTGCGCTTCGCCGACGGGCGCGCCCGCGGCGCGTGCCGCGTGGTCCAGACGGTGGGCCTCCAGCTGGAGCGGCGCGCCGGGCGACGCCTCTTCGGCGGCTGGAACACGCCGCCGGCGAGGCCGTTTCGCGAGCTGCTCCTCGGAGACGGCAAGAACCCCGTGAACACGCACGTGCTCCTCTACCAGGGCCGGCTGTTCGCGACGTGCGAGGGGGGTTTGCCCGTCGAGCTCTCTCCCGACGATCTCGGGGCGCTCGGCGAGACGGACCTCGACGGGGTGCTCGTGCACGCCTTCTCCGCGCACGCGCACCGCGTCCCGGCGCGGCGCGCGAGCTACAACTTCGGGGCGCGCCTCGGGCCGAAGACGGAGCTCACGGTGTACGAGCTCCCGGACGAGGGCCGCCCGCGGCGGCTCGCGACGTTCGCGGTGGAGGGGGCGCGCGTCCTGCACGACTTCATCGCGACCGAGCGCCACCTCGTGTTCGTCTTCGCGCCCATCTACCTGCAGCTGTGGAAGATGCTCCTCCTCCGGCGCGGCGCCATGGACGCCTCCACGTGGCGCGCCGAGCGCGGCACCGAGATCGTGATCGTGCCCATCGACCGCCCCTCGGACCCGATCCGGATGAAGGTCGATGCCTTCCTGTGCGAGCACACGGCCAACGCGTTCGAGCAGGACGGCACGCTGGTGTTCGACTTCATCCATTACCCGACCCTCGACGCGCTGGAGCGTTTCGTCGGGAGCGTCGCGGGCGGTGCCGTGCGCGGGCCGCTGGGCGGCTCGCTGCGGCGTGGGATCCTCGACCCGGTGCGCAGGACGCTCCGCCTGGAGGCGCGGCTCCCGCTGCCGGTGGACATGCCGCGCGTGTCCCCTCGGGTCGACGCGCGGCCGCACCGGTACATCTACCTGACGGGATACAGCGCCCCGTCGCACGACGGGATGTCGCCGTGGGACGCCGTGGCGAAGCTCGACGTGGAGCGAGGCAGCCTGGAGCGGTACGTGCCCGGACCGGACCAGTTCCCCTCCGAGGCGGTGTTCGTCCCGCGTTCCGGGGCCAGCGCCGAGGACGACGGCTACCTGCTCACGCTGGTGTACGACGCGCGCGCGGACCTGAGCCACGTCGCCGTCCTCGATGCGCGATCCCCCTCCGGCGGGCCGCTGGCCAGGGCCTTCTTCGATCATCCGGTGCCGTTCGGGTTCCACGGCGCCTGGATGCCCGCGGAGCGACCGGGCTGAGGTGCCCGGCGCGGTCCGCCCGCTCGCATCGAGGCTGCGCGGAGCCCCTCGGCGCGCGCCGCGTGAGCAGCGCACAAAAAAACAGAGCGCCTATTCGACGGCGGGGGGGGGAAGCCGTCACAGGCGCTCTGCCCTGCATCCTTAGCAGGACGCGGGCCAGGGCTCATCCCGACATATTTCCGGTGCTTATCCTAAGGGGTTGCCCGACCTCTTTTCGATCCTGAGATCGTCGCTTGCAGATCTGGCAGCTCGGGGCCGAGGGTGCTCGGTTGCGGCGACCGGTGCCCGGAGGCCCGGGCGCTCACCGAGGTTCGGTCTGCGCCGGCGCCGGGCGCTCACCGGGGTTCGGTCTGCGCCGGCGCCGGGCGCTCACCGGGGTTCGGTCTGCGCCGGCGCCGGGCGCTCACCGGGGTTCGGTCTGCGGGAGCGCTCACCGGGGTTGGGCACGCGCAGGCGGGAGCGCTCACCGGGGTTGGGTCGGCACCGAGTGCTCACCCGGGGTTGGGCACGTGCACCGGGGTCGGGCGCAAGCAGCCAGGGGTGCTCACCGGGGTTGGGGTTGCGGCGGCGTCTCGGTGAGCGCTGCGCCGGCCGGACCGGAAGCACAAAAAAACAGAGCGCCCATTCGACGGCGGGGGGGAAGCCGTCACGGGCGCTCTGTCCTCCCTGATTAGCAGGATGCGGGCCAGGGTTCGTCCCCGACGACTTCATGGGGTTACCCCTAAGGATGCCCCCGACGCCTTTCGATCCTGCGACGGCTGCTTTCAGTCCTGGCATGCCGGCAGCCGTGCCCGCATCGCCTCGGCAGCTCCGCCACGACCGAGGACGACCGAGCGAACGCACCCGGGTTGACGAACCGTACATCGTACGTTACATCGTACGCATGAGCTCTCCCTTGCCCGTGGACAGCGACATCCGACCTTTCCGCATCGACATCCCGCAGGCCGCGCTCGACGATCTGCGCGATCGCCTCGCCCGCACCCGCTGGCCCGACGAGCTGCCCTCCGCGGGCTGGTCGTACGGCGTCCCGCTCGGTTACTTGAAGGAGCTCGCCGCGTACTGGCGCACCACCTACGACTGGCGCAGGCACGAGGCGCGGCTGAACGAGCACCCGCAGTTCACGACGACGATCGACGGCCAGCGGATCCACTTCCTCCACGTGCGCTCGCCCGAGCCCGGCGCGCTGCCGCTGATCGTGACGCACGGCTGGCCGAGCTCGGTCGTGGAATACCTCGACGTCATCGGTCCGCTGACCGATCCCCGCGCCCACGGAGGCGACCCGGCGGACGCGTTCCACCTGATCATCCCCTCGCTCCCGGGATACGGGCTCTCCGGGCCGACCCGCGAGGCCGGGTGGGGCGCGCGCCGGATCGCCCGCGCGTGGGCCGAGCTCATGCGAAGGCTCGATTACCCGCGTTACGGCGCCCAGGGCGGCGACTGGGGCACGTGGATCTCCCGCGAGGTCGGCCTCGTCGATCCCGAGCACGTGCTCGGCGTGCACACGAATGGCCTCGTCTCGTGGCCGTCCGGAGATCCCGAGGAGCTCATTGGCCTGACGGACGCCGAGCAAACCCGGTTGAAGGCGGCCGAAACCTACCTGCGGGAGCTGTACGGCTACAAGAAGATCCAGTCGACCCGGCCCCAGACGCTGGCTTACGCCCTCTCGGATTCGCCGGTCGGCCAGCTCGCCTGGATCGTCGGCGTGCTCAAGGAGTGGACCGACTGCAAGGACACCCCCGAGGACGCCATCGATCGCGATCGCATCCTCACGAACGTGATGCTGTACTGGCTCACCAACACGGCGGGCTCGTCGTCCCGCTCCTTCGTGGAGACCCCGGACACGCCGGACGACGCGGATCTCTCCGAGGTGAAGCCCTCGACCCTGCCCACCGGCGTCGCGGTGTTCCCGCGCGACATCATCGCTCCGATCCGCAGGTTCGCCGCCCGCGACAACACGAACATCGTGCACTGGTCCGAGTTCGACCGCGGCGGCACCTTCGCCGCCATGGAAGAGCCCGACCTGTTCATCGGCGACGTGCGCGCCTTCTTCCGCCGCTTCCACGGGGGCGCGCGATCGGCGCAAAAGGGGTGATCTCATGAGCGAGGTGACGACGATTCCCGTGCTTCCGTGCGTGTCGATGCCCGAGACCCTGGCGTTCTACGGCGCCCTGGGCTTCGAGGTCACCCACCAGCAGACGACGCCGAACGTGTACGCGGCGACGCGCCGCGGCGACGTCCACCTGCACTTCATGGGTCTCAAGAGGCTGGATCCCAGGGAGGCATACAGCACGTGCCTCGTGCTCGTCCCCGAGGTCGAGCGCCTCCACGAGACCTTCTCGGAGGGCCTGCGGCAGGCGTATGGCAAGGTGCCGGTCTCCGGCTTTCCCCGGATCTCGCGCATGAAGAAGGGGCAGAGTCGCTTCACGGTGGTCGATGTCGCGGGCAACTCGGTCATCTTCATCCGGCGGGACGCGCCGGACGACGACGACGAGGGGGCCGCCGGGTCGAGCTCGAGGCTGGGCCGGGCGCTGCGCGCGGCGGCGCGGCTGCGCGATTTCAAGAACGACGACGCCGCCGCCGCCAAGGTGCTCGACGTGGCGCTCTCCCGGAAGGAGGAGGCGGACGCCCCGCTCGAGCGAGCGCGCGCCCTCGCGACCCGGCTCGAGCTCGCCGTCGCCCTGGGCGAGGAGGCGCGGGCGCGCGCGCTGCGCGCCGAGCTCGACGAGGCGCCGCTCTCCGAGGAGGAGCGCGCGCAGATAAGGCCTCTGCTGGATACGGTGGACGCGCTCCAGCGATCGCAGCGATAGGAGCGCGGCGCCGAAGCTCGTTGCCGGTCGTGCGGGGCTGCTGCCGAGCCGCCCGTCCTCCTCCCTCCCCGGGATCCTACGTTCCTTTCCCGCCCGTGCCCCTCACGTCCAGCACGTTCCAACGCGATCGAGGGAGCGCTCCCCCTGCGACACGCCTTCCGCCATCCGGAGCGAGATTCTCGCACGCGACGCACGACGCACGAACATTGATAATTTCGTGAGCCGAACCGGAATGACACCGATGCATTGAGGGCTCACAGCAGATTGGGCTTTCCTGTCCTCACCGACCCAAGTATGGAATCGGCGTGCGCGATCTCCGTTCTCCAGATCGACGCTTGCGCCGCGCGCCCCGGCCGCGCGGGCCCGTCGGCGTGAACCGGCGTAAGCGCGAGGAGCGGTTCGAGGGGCAGCGCCGAGAGGTCAGCGCGGTAAAGGGATCCCTTCCGACCGCCGGACCGAAACACGCCAGAAAAGGGCCACGACGATGACGACAAGGAAGTACCCGATCTCGCTTGCGCTCGCGCTCGCTGCTGCCGGGAGCTTCGCGGGCTGCTGGAACGGCGGCCCCGTCCAGATGTTTTCGTGCGACGACCCGTGCTACGGCCTGGACGCTCACGAGTGCGACAAGCCGTGCACCGTGTGCAAGGGCGCATGCGTGGAGCTGCCCTACCTCGGGTTCGACGATCCCATCCTGCTCTGGAGGGGCGAGGGGGCCTCAGCGCCGGAGTGCCCGGCGGAGACGCCAGAGCTCGTGTTCGACGGCTACGGCGGCTTCGCCGACGCGCACAGCTGCCCGACATGCCGGTGCGCGCAGCCCGCCTGCGAGCTGCCGCCGGCCCTCCGGGGGGGCGCCTCGGCCACGTGCGACGGGACGACGCCCATGTCGTTCGACGCCCCCGACGGGTGGAGCGGCGCGTGCGCCCCGATCGCCTCGGGCGAGCTCGGCTCGCTGGTCATCCCGGCGCCGACGGTGAGCCCCTGCGCGCCGACCATCGATCCGGGTGGGCCGCCGGCCGAGCTGCCTGCCCCGTTCAGCGTGCGGGCGCGGGGCTGCGCCGGCTCGGCCGACGCGCACGCATGCGCCGATCCCTCGAAGATGTGCGTCGCTTCCCCCGCGCAGCGACCGGAGGGCTTCGCGATATGCATCCGCTACCTCCGCCAGGGCGAGCCGAAATGCCCGGAGCACTACCCCGAGCTGCAAGCGCTCTACACGGGCTTCGACGATACGCGCAGCTGCTCGCCGTGCGGGTGCGATCCGCCCGAGGACAGCGCGTGCTCCGCGATCGTGTCGGTCTACGAGGACGGCGGCTGCCGCCGGCTGCTCGGCGCCGGGACCGTGACGCTGGCCGGGCAGAAGTGCGTCGCCGGGCCGGACCTGGAGCTCGGGAGCATGACGGCGGAGTGGGTCACGAACGAGCCCGGCACCTGCGCCCCGACCGGCGGAGTCGCCGCGGGGGAAGTGACACTCGAGGGAGCCACGTATTTTTGCTGTCAGTCCGATGAGGTCGTCGCCATCCCCTGATGACCTCGCTCGCCGCTCACGCCCGCTCGACCCGGACGCGCGCCTCTGTCCATCTCAGAGCGCAGGTACCCTTTTCATCCAGAACGCCACTTCGTGTACCCGGGCGCGCGCTTCGCGGCTATAGAAGCGAATCACGCGGAAGGGAGAGCGGATATGCGAATCGCACGATGGTGCTTCTGGATGGCGCTCGCGGCGAGCGGCTGCAGCGCGTCCGGCGACGGTACGTCCCCGGCAGACACCAGCCAGACCACAGGGGCCGGCGATAGCAGCGGCGGCGACGGCGACGGCAGCAGCGGAGGCGACGGAAGCGGCGCGGGCGGCCAGGACGAGACGTTCGGCGCCGGCGCCGGGACCGGCGGGAGCGATGGGGGCGGCGCGAGTGAGGACGCCGACAGCCGGTGCATCGAGCGGGCGGCCCTCGTGTACGTGCTCTCGCAGGACAACGAGCTCTACAGCTTCAGGCCCGATCGCAAGGAGTTCACGAAGATTGGTGTCCTGGGTTGCCAAACCAGCATGCATCCCAACTCGATGGCGGTCGATCGCGACGCGGTCGCGTGGGTCAACTACGTTTATAGCGACGACAGCGAAGGCACGCTGTTCAAGGTCAGCACCGAGGACGCGAGCTGCGAGCCCACGGACATGTCGCTCTCGGAGGGGTGGTCCCGGCTGGGGATGGGCTTCTCGAGCGACCTCTCCCGCCCGGACGCGGAGCAGCTGTTCGTGGCGGGCGCGACCGGCCTGCCGGGCATCGGGCTCGGGAGGATCGACGGCGCGTCGGTGACGCCGGTCGGGGAGTTCAGCGGCTCGCTGCGCGGCGCCTCGGCGGAGCTCACCGGCACGGGCGATGGACGCCTCTTCGGCTTCTTCACCACCACGCCGGTCCAGCTCGCCGAGATCGACAAGGAGACCGGCGAGATCCTCGAGGCCACGGATCTGCCGGGCATCGAGACCCCCAGCGCGTGGGCGTTCTCCTTCTGGGGTGGCGACTTCTACTTCTACACCGCGCCGGATGACTTCCAGTCCCCGTCGCGGACCACCAACGTGAGCCGCTATCGGCCCTCGGACGGCTCGATCGATCCCGACTACATGACGAACATCGGCTTCCGCATCGTCGGCGCCGGCGTCTCGACCTGCGCCCCGCTCGAGGTGCCGCGCTGAGGGTCTGCCGGGCGCGCCATGGCGCGCCTGGCACGCCGTTGCGCGTCGCTGGACGACAGCGCATCACAGCCCGCATCGGGCCGCACGTGCAAGGGTTGCCCCTCGGGCGCTCCCCGACGCCGCGGAGCCATCGGGAACGGATGCGGCCCGGTGAATCCGATCCTCGCGGTACAGACGTCTACCGCTCCGGCATCCCCGGCCTCACGTTCGCTGTGCCCGACCGGGCGTGGAGGTGCTGCGATGCCGATGAGGCTGCTCCCTGTGCTCTCGCTCGCGCTCGCCCTGCCGCTCACCGCAGCGTGCGGGGCGGCGCCCGGCGCCGATCACCCGGCGCGCCAGGACATCTTCGGTGCTGCGGGGCCGAGCGAGTTCATCCTGCTCACCGCCCGGGGCGAGCTCGTGAGCGCCGATGTCGAGCCGGGGCGCGTCGTCGGGCCGGACGTGAGCCTGGGCGTGTACGCGGCGGACGGCGGGCGCGACGGGCAGGCGGTCCGGGGCGTCGCCTTCGACCGGCCCGTGAACGTCACCGCGATCGGCCAGGCCGCGAGCGGCATCGTCGGCGCCATGCCGCTCCAGCTCTCGGTGACCCGGGCGGAGGCAGGGCTCCGCGCGCGCGGCCTCGTGGCCGGCGCCCTCTCCGACTACCGGCTGGACGACCGGCAGCTCACCGGCCGCATCGGGCGATGCAGCTACGAGCTCACCCGGACCGGGCGCACCTACGAGGGCGCGCGCAGCTGCGGAGGCCAGCCTCATCGCGTGACCGTCCTCCTGCCTCGCGCGCTGTCCTCGTGGAACGACGCCGCGCTCGCGACCACGCTGGGGCTGCTCCTCGGCGCCTGAGCGCGCCGCCGGCCGTCGCGTGGCGAATGACAGGCCGCGCAGCGGCTGCTAGAGCTCCGGTCCACCTGGCAGGACGAGAGCCGAGAGCCCGCCGGGCACGGAAAGGCCGAGCCTCCCGGGCCTCAGGCCTCGGAGGTTCTTTCTTCGCGCCGTACCCTCCTCTATCTCCGTGACGAAGCCCAGATCCGATGGAAACGCGCCGGGCAGGCCGGCCGCGGCGACGCCACCCACTCTCCTCGAGGGGCGCTCCGCGCCCATCCCGGTCGGACCGCGGCTCGAGGCCGTGCTCGAGCTCGCGTACCGCGCGCGGCGCGCGGTGCTGCTCGAGGGCCCGACGGGGATCGGCAAGAGCGAGCTCGTCCGGCAGCTCGCCGAGCGGCTCGGCATCGCGACGGTCGTGCTCGACCTGAGCCTCCTCGAGCCGCCCGACCTCGTGGGCCTGCCGGTCATCCGGGACAACCGGACCGCCTACGCGGCGCCGTCGGTGCTGCCCCAGGACGGCGCCGGCATCCTGATGCTCGAGGAGCTCAACCGGGCGGAGCGGTACATCCAGCAGCCGGCGCTCCAGCTGCTCAGCGCCCGGCGGCTGCACGAGTACGAGCTGCCCGCGGGCTGGGTGTGCTTCGCCGCCGTGAACCCCGAGTCGGCCGACTACCAGGTGACCCCGCTCGATCGCGCGCTCCGGGCGCGCTTCCTCAACCTGAACGTCCGCGCGGACCGGGCGTCCTGGCTCGCCTGGGCGCAGGTGAACGGGATCCACCCGGGCGTGATCGCGCTGGCGCAGGCGCACGAGCGCATCCTGGACGACGTCCCGCCGCGCACCTGGACGTACGCGTCGCAGGTGCTGAGCGCGCTCCGCCCCGAGGAGCTCGCGGACGGCGTGCTGCTGCGCGACGCGCTCGGCGGGTACCTGCCGCCGAGCTGGGTGGAGCTCCTGCTCGCGTCGAAGGACTCCTGGTCGACGCGGCTGCCGTTCGACCTGCGCGCGTTGCTGGCCGACTACGGGCCGACGTCGCCCGCGGGCAAGGCGCTGCGCGCCGCGCGCGAGCGCGGGGAGACCGACCGCTTCGACGAGGTGACGACGCGGCTCGCGCCGCTGCTCGAGGGGCCGGAGGTCGGCGTGCTCGCGGCGCAGCGAAAGCTGTCGCTCGCGGCGTTCGAGGCGCTGCTCGCCGACCTGCCCGGCGACCACCGCGAGCGCCTGCAGGACGCGCTCGGCGGCAACGCGACGGCGACGCAGCTCATCGACGTCCGCCCCGAGGAGCTGCTCCAGAACTACGCGGGCAGCGCCGCCGAGCAGAAGGTGCTGGCGTGGCGCGCCGATGCGCTGCGGCAGCACCGGGTGGGGCTCGTGGTGACCGCGCTGTCGGCGCACCTGGCCCAGCAGGCGAAGCTCGTGGAGGTGCGGCGGAGCAACGTCGCGCGGGCGTGCCTGGGCCAGCTGCTCGCGCAGCTGCCGGAGCGCTGGGCCCTCCGGCTGGCGGGGGCGCTGAAGAAGCACGGCGTCACGCCCATCCGGCCGCAATGAGGCGGGGCAACGGGGCCGCGAAGCCGGCGCCGGGGACCGCGAAGCAGGCGCCGGAGGCCGCGAAGCAGGCGCCGGAGGCCGCGAAGCAGGCGCCGGAGCGCACGGAGCGCCGCGAGGTGCCCGCGGACGAGCTCGCGGCGTGGCTCGACGCCTTCGTGCGCGATCCGGGGTTTCTGGAGCGGTATCCCTGCTACGCGGCGATCCTCGCGCGGCTCGCGCCGGTCGCGGACCCGTCGGTGAAGCGCATGGCGGTCTCGATGTTCGAGGGCCGCTTCTTCCTCCACGTCAACGTGGAGTCGTTCATGAACGAGCCCGTGTTCCTGCGCGGCGTGCTCCTGCACGAGGTGCACCACGTGGCGCTCGGGCACCTCTGCCACCCCAAGTTCGCGGGCGCGGACGAGCCCGAGCTCATGGATCTCGCCCTGGAGATGTCGGCCAACGAGTACATCGAGGAGCCGCTGCCCGACCCGATCCGCTGGCAGCCCTACGCCCCGCTCGGGCTGCGCGGCGGCCAGAGCACGCTCGAGCGCTACGAGCTGCTCGTGCGCGCGGCGCGCGAGGGCAAGCTCCCGCAGCGGGGCGGCGAGGCCGTCGACGACCACCGCGTGCTGCGCCGCCCCTCGCGGGAGCCGGGCGCGGTGGAGCAGACGCGGCAGCTCCTGCTGCGCGCCGCCGAGGAGGCGGACGCGCTCGCGGGCGACGGCGACCCGGCGGACCTGCCCGGCCTGACGCTCGCGGGCAAGACGCCCGGCCGGCTCATCGAGGAGCTCACCGACGTGCTCGGCCCGCGCGCGACCCCGCTCGACTGGAAGACCGCGCTGCGGATGTTCGTGGCGCGGGAGCGCGCCCCGGTGCACACGTACGCGCGGCCGAACCGGCGCTTCCCGGGCCGCGTCGGCGAGGTGCCCGGCAGGACGTACGCGCCCCGGGCGATCGCGAAGCCGTCGGTGCTCGTGGCGATCGACACGTCGATGAGCATGCGGCGCGACGAGCTGGAGGAGATCGCGCGGCAGCTCCAGGCGATGAGCGAGGTCGCGCGCATCACCGTGGCCGAGTGCGACACGGAGGTGACGCGCGTGTACGCCTTCGAGGGCCGGCTGGGCGACGTGGCCGGACGCGGCGGGACCGACCTGCGGCCGGTGTTCGCGCCGGAGTTCCTGGCGGCGCGCCGGGTCTCGGGCGTGATCTATTTCACGGACGGCGCGGGGCCCACGCCGCCGGCGCCGCCGCCGCTGCCGGTGCTCTGGGTCCTGACGAAGCCGCTCGAATTCGCGTGCCCGTGGGGCGAGCGGGCGTGGCTGGAGCGGAAGCCGCGGCGGTAGGCGCTGTTGCGCGAGGCGCGGCGCTCCCACGCGGTGGCCCGGGAGGACTCGGACGGCGCCTCTTCTCGATCGTGTCGATCGCGCAAGCAGGCTTCGCCCCGAGGCGGCTCATCCGTGCTTCCGGGCGGTGAACTGGCGCAGGCCGACGGAGCACCCGACCATGCCCTCGGCGTCCCGGAGCGCCTCGACGGCGTCCAGAAAATCGCGTCGCACGCGCTCGACCTCGCCGGGGAAGAGCTGGGCCATGTCGTGCATGTCGTACGTCAGGAGCATCAACTCCCAGAGCCGCGCCGGAGGCTCCCGTCGGGAGACGGCCAGCTCCTCCATGCGCGCGCCCGAGAACCCCGCGGCCTCACCGAGATGGGCCAGCAATGCGTCCTGCGACGCGAAGGTGGGGTGGACGAGCGCGAGGTGCTGTCGACCCGCCTCGCGGGTGATCCGGCGCAAGGAGGCGACGAAGCACGCGAGGCCGTCGCTCGGCGCGGGCCCGCCGTCCACGATCGCCGAGAACACGCCGCCCGGCCGCAGCACGCGGTGGATCTCGACGATCACGCTCGCCGGATCGCCCATGAGCATCAGGGCCATGTGGCTGAGCACCACATCGACGGACGCAGGTGGGAGCGAGATCGCCTGGGCGCGCTCGTTGAGCAGCAGGACATCCGGCCCGAGCCGCCGCGCCGCCGCGGCCAGCTCGTCTGCGGACATGTCGAGCCCGATCAGCCTCGCGCCCGATCCGCGGCGCTGGCGGATCCGCTCGAGCAGCAGGCCATCGCCGCAACCCAGGTCCAGCACGACAGCGTCGTCCCCCTCGGGGACGAGGGCGGCGAGCCGGTCGTACGAGTCGCCGCCTTGAGGCGTCCGAGCGGGGCCGAAGAACTCGGAGGTCGCCCCGGCATGGGACCGGTGAAAATCGAGCAGGAAGCGCTCGTTCGGCGAGAGGGCGGCGGCATCCATGGCGCGAACGTATCACCACAGCGCGTGGAGGAAGGGCGAGGGGCGGACCGGCGGACGCAGGGGCGGACCGGCGGACGCGCGCTGGACGCGGCCTACATGCCTCTCGCAGTGCCGCCGTCGCTGCTGCAGCGCCCCTCGGAGGAGGGCGGCCTGGCCTTCACTTCACCTGGTAGTGCAGCGCCCGCGCCTCGACCGACATGCCGCGTGGATCGCCCGGCACATAGAAATATACCTCCTGCTCGGATCGCTTGCCGAGGTAGTCGATCGTCGCCTCGACGCGCTCCGGCTCGCGGGCGCCCGGCGGCGTGTACCGGAGCTCCACGCCGAGGTCGCCCAGCATCTGCCTGCCCGCGTTCTTCACCCGGACCGGCAGGACCCACACCTCGCCGTGCCGCTCGGCCCGCTCGGGCAGCGCCCGGACCTCCGGCACGACCGAGCCCTCGGCGCTCGTCAGCCCCTCGTACACGAGGAACACGACCAGGGCGAGGATCAACGCCGCGCTGACCGCGAAGGTGACCCACTCGGCCACGCGCCTTCCGATCCGCCGGCCCTCGCGACCCTCGCCGGGCCCCTGCCCCTTCCCCTGCGCCGCGCTCACACCACCAGCCTCCCCGCCGCGCCGCCGACGATCGCCGGCAGGCCGAGCGTGACCACGCTGGCCACCAGCGTCGGGAGGTCGCTCGTCGCCTCGCGCTCCCCGATCAACAGGAGCAGCGCCAGCGCGACCAGCAGCGACACGGCGCACGTCATCAGCGTCTCGAACGCCCGGCTCTGGAACACGCCCTTGACGTATACCTCGTGTCGCTCGAACCCCGAGGCGAACAGGATGACGTAGCAGAGCGCCACGCTCACCCCGAGGATCGCGAGCTGCCGCCAGGGCGAGAGCCGCGACGCGATCATCACGACCTCCTCCGTCGACGCGATGTTCAACGTGAACAGCAGCGAGCCCGCGGCCGCCGCCGAGAAGTCCCGCAGGTCCGCCCTGAGCTGCAGCGCCTCCGGATCCCCCTCCGGGGGCTTCTCCCCTTCCTGATCATCCCCCGTGCGCGATTTGTCCCGGACCTGCGCGTTCGCGAACGCCACCCCGAGGCTCACCGCGGCCGCCTGCAGGATGACCTTGCCGACGACCTCGCGGGGCGCGCGGTCGAGGGTGATCTCGCCGATCAGCGCCAGGATCGCGGCCGAGAGGACGATGCCGATCCCGACCGACGTCACCGATTCCGTGGCGACGCCGACGAGGGTGTCCTCGTTCCGGAAGCCGGACTCCAGCGAGCACAGGAACGTCACGACCAGCGTCAACACGAGGATCCCCCCGAGGTGCCACGGCGGGAGACTCATCCCGTGGAACCACATCTCCATCGTGTACAGGAGGGGCATCCCCACGATCGACCCGCCGGCGACCGCCGCGGTCAGATCCTTCACCTCGCGGCGCCACCCGTGCGGATCGCTGCTCTGCTGCGCTCTCGGTTCAGCCACGTCGCGCCGCTTTGTACACCAACTCCGGCCGGCAGTCGGCCGCGCGGAGGCCCGGGCGGCGCGGCGGCTCGCCCGCTGCTGCGCCCGCGCCGCTACTGCGCCCGTCGAAGCGTGGCCACGCCCTTCCAGGGCGGCGTCTGGGCGTACACGATGAGCTCTCCCTGCTCCGAGAACTCGCACAGCGCCTCGTAGCCGATCCCCGCCTCGTCGTAGGAGATCAGCTTGAACCGATCCCACGCGGGATCGCGGATCTCGTAAGCGCGGTCGACGTGGAGACCCGGCGAGTCCGCGAGGATGCGCTTCCCGTCGAAGCGGACGATCAAGTGCGCGTACTGGAACTCGAGCATCGACGCGAGCATCGGCTCGAGCGGGACCTCGGGCTCGAACCGGACGAGCCGGAAGCTGCCCCGCAGGCGCGCGTCGATCGACGCGATGGCGGCGGCCGCGTCGGGGCCCTGGGACGAGCTGGAGCCGCAGCCGGCGGACTGCGCGGCGAGCACGGCAGCGCAGGCGACGAGGAGGAGGCGGGAAGCGCGGAACGCTCCGGAGGGACGGCTCACCGGGGGCGACATGGGGCGGAGCTTAGGGCGAGCGGGCGAGCAGCGCAAAGCGCAGGACCCGCGCGCGCTTGCGCGGATCTCGCGCGCTCCGCACAATCAAGCGAGCGAGCCGGCCAGCGCTCGACGGCCCGGCCGGACGGCGCCGCGCGGCCCGAGCGAGGCCCGCGCTCGCTCAGGGGGAGCCATGACCGACGTCCTGCGAGGCACCGATTTCGTCGCACGCCTTCCCGAACGCGCCTGCGCCGCGCGCGAGGACGCCCTCCTGGAGGCCGTGCAGGCCGGCCACCTGGCGCCCATCGACTGGATCCCGGTGAACAGCGAGCACGGCGAGCACCGCGCGACCTTCCTCGTGAGCGCCGACGCGCTCCGCGTCGGCGACGCGCAGGACTCCGTGAGGATCAACGCGTCCGCCAGGACGACGCAGCGCATCGCGGACCTGCTCGAGTGCGCGATGCTGACGACCCGCCTCTGCGACCTCGTCTGGGAGCAGGCCACGGTGCGGATCCAGCCGTGCATCGGCGCGCCGGATCCCACGATGGCGAGCACCTCGCGCATGCTGGAGCACCACCGCCGCGTCGAGGAGCGGGTCGCGGGGCGGACCGGGCTCATCGAGAACGTCGGCAAGCACTGGGTGCTCACCAACCGCCTCGCCGGGAGCCGCGATCGCGCCGCCAACTACGGCTGGTACGACCCGCGCGCCGCCCACCGGTACGGCCGGCACACCCTGTGGCAGCCGCTCGGGCTCGCGCACGACCTGGATCACGTGGACTACTCGCAGGTCGTCCGGCTCGTGCGGCGGCGGTGCACGGTCGACGGCGCGGAGCGCGATCTCCTCGAGGTGATGACCGACCCGGCGCTCGCCGGCCTGGTGTCGTCCGAGGGTCCGTTGCGCGTGCTCCGGCAGCCCGGGGTGCCGGAACGGGCGTGATCGCCGCGCGCCGCGGGACGCCCGCGCGCCGCGGGACGCCCGCTCACCGCGGGCGCGGCGGCGCGGGTCACGACGCGCGGCGGCGCGCGCTCTGCTTCTCGAGATCCAGGTACAGGAGCACCTTCTTCTCGATGATCGCGAGGTGCGCCTGCTGCTCGGCGAGCTTCGCGGCCACGTCGTCCCGGTGCGCCTCGAGCAGCGCGCGCCGCTCGGAGATCGTCCCCTCGCCGCGGCGCACGAGCGCCGCGTAGGCGAGCATGCGGCGGATCGGCATGCCGGTCGCGTGCAGCTTGCGGAGGAACTCGACCCACCGCACGTCGTCCGGGCCGTAGCGGCGGTGGCCGCTCCGCGCCCGCGCCACGGGCCGGATGAGCCCGATCCGCTCGTAATAACGGAGCGTGTGCGCGCTCGTCCCGGTCGCCGCGGCGACCTCGGCGATCGTGAGCGCGCCCGACGCGCCGGAGCGCGGCGCGCCGGCCTCCCCGAAGCGCGCCGCGCCGTCCGCGCCGGAGCGCGGCGCGCCAGCTTTCACGGAGCGCGCCGCGCCGAGGCGCGGTCTGCCGGCCGCGCCGCTCACTGGTTCACGAGCCTCATGCCGACCTCCGGATAGCGCGGACCGGCCGCCGCGCCCTTCGGCGCCACCGCGTCGAGGCGGCGCAGATCGCCCTCGGTGAGCTTGATCCCCGCCGCGGCGACGTTCTCCTCGAGGTAGCTGCGGCGCTTCGTGCCGGGGATCGGGACGATGAAATCCCCCTGCGCGAGGACCCAGGCGAGCGCGAGCTGCGACGCCTTCACGCCCTTCTCCCGCGCGATGTCCTCCACCTTCGCGACGAGATCCAGGTTCCGCTGGAAGTTCTCCCCCTGGAAGCGCGGCGCCATGCGGCGGTAGTCGTCGTGCGCGAGGTCCTCGAAGCGCTTGATCTGCCCCGTGAGGAAGCCGCGGCCGAGGGGGCTGTAGGCGAGGAAGCCGATGCCGAGCTCGCGGCACGTGGCGAGCACGTCGTCCTCGGGATCCCGCGTCCAGAGCGAGTACTCGGTCTGCACCGACGCGAGCGGGTGCACCGCGTGGGCGCGCCGGAGCGTCGCCGAGCCCGCCTCCGAGAGGCCGATCGCGCGCACCTTGCCGGCCTTCACGAGGTCCGCCATCGCGCCCACGCTCTCCTCGATGGGCGTCTTCGGATCGACGCGGTGCAGCTGGTAGAGATCGATGACGTCGACGCGGAGGCGCCGCAGGCTCGCGTCGCAGGCCGCCCGGATGTACTCCGGCGTGCCGTTGACGCCCCGGACCGTGACATCGTTGGGATCGCGGACGATGCCGCACTTCGTCGCGAGGACGATCCGATCGCGCCGGCCCTCGATCGCCCGGCCGACGAGCTCCTCGTTCGTGAAAGGCCCGTACATGTCCGCGGTGTCGAGCAGCGTGACGCCGAGCTCGATGGCGCGATGGATCGTGGCGATCGACTCGGCGTCGTCGCGGTTGCTGTAGAAATCGCTCATGCCCATGCAGCCGAGACCGAGGGCGGAGACCTGGAGAGGACCGAGCTTGCGCGTGTGCATGGTTGGGCTCCTTGGGGGCCGCGGGGATGGGCCGCGGCGCTTCGACGCAGGCCACCGTAAGAGTTAGAGCGCGCTCGAAGTCAAGGGCGGCCGGGGCAACTTCCCCGGCGGATCAGCAGCCCGGCGGGTTCGCCGGCGCGTGGCCGCCGAGCGCGCGCACGTCGTCGGCCGTGTCGACGTCGATCGCGCCGCCCGCCCAGTCGATCGCCACGACGCCCTCGGCGCGCAGCAGCCGGCCGGCGCCCTGGTCGCCCTCGAGGCGCGCGAGGGCGTCCCAGCGGGATCGGTCGAACACCGCCGGCGCGCCCACGACGCCGCTGAAGCGCGACGCGGCGACCGGAGCGCCCGCGAGCCAGGCGTTCCGCAGGGCGGTGAGGTGCTCGACCGTGATCAGCGGCTGATCCGCGAGCGCGATCAGGAGCGCGTCGGCCTTCGAGGCCTCCGCCCACCGGACCGCGGCGCGGATCGAGGAGGCGATGCCCTCGTCCCAGCCGTCGTTCGCGATGCGCGCGACGCCCAGATCGCCGAGCGCGCGCGCGACCGCGCCGGCGTGGGCGCCGAGCACGACGCCGACCGGCCCGGATCGCGCCTCGACGCACGCCGCCGCCACGCGCCGGACGAGCGGCGCCCCGTCGAGCTCGACGAGCTGCTTGGGGCGCCCGAGGCGACGTGAGCCGCCCGCGGCGAGCACGGCCAGCGCCAGGCCGGCGTGCAGCGGGCGGACGCGGTCGCGGAGCTTCCCCCCCTGCGCCCTCCGCGCGACCGCCTGGAGCTCGCCCACGACCGAGAGCGCGATCTGCTCGGGCGTCTCGGCGCCGAGATCGAGCCCGATGGGCGCGTGGAGCCGCGGATCGTCGCCGGGGCCCTGGCCGATCTCCGCGAGGAGCTCGCGCGTGCGGCGCGCGGGCCCGAGCACGCCGATGTAGCGGGCGCGCGACGCGAGGACGGCCGCGAGCGCGTCGCGATCCGGCGTGCGCTGGTGGTGCATGATGACGACATACGCCTCGGCGGCCGCGTCGATGAGCGCGCGGAGGCGATCCATGGCGCCGCCGGTGGCGATGACGCGGTCCGCCGCGACGAACCGGGAGCCCTGGCGGAGGACGGGGACCGCGACCGTGACCCGGAAGCCGACCGACGTCGCGAGCGTGACGATGGGCGACGCGTCGTGGCCGCCCCCGAGCACGAAGAGCTGCGGCGACGGCGCGATCTTCTCGACGAGCGCGGTGATCCCCAGCCCGTCCAGCTCGACGACGCCGGCCGGCCCCCGCGCGGCGCGCTCGATCGCGGCGCGCGCGGCGGGATCGGTCACCGGGTGCGCGAGCGCGCACGGCGGGCCGAAGGCGAGGCGCGCGCCGACCCGGACCGTGTCGACGGTCGAGCGGATCACCGTGACCAGCGTGCCGGTGGTCTCCTCGGCGAAGCACGCGCCGGCGAACGCGAGCGCGTCGTGGGTCGCCCCGGCCTCGACGCGCTCGAGCAGGACGTCGACGACGCCGTTGCAGCCGAGCCCCACGCCCCATGGCTCCCCGTCTTCGGTGGTCGAGTCGTACGTGACCACCACGGCGCCATCGCGGCACCGGTGCTCTCCGCGGAGCATGACGTCGCCCTCCAGGCAACCGCCGCTCACGCACCCCGACAGCCAGCGATCACCGGCGACCAGCATCCGCGCGCCGGGGCGCCGGTACGACGACCCCGACACCCGCACGACGGTCGCGAGCAGAAACGGGGACCGGTCCGCCACCAACTTCGTCGCTTCCCGCACGATCCGCTCAAGCTCGTTCATGCGCCTGGCATCATCATCCTTTCGCGATGCTCTCGCCAGGGCGTTCCTCGCCGCCAGACGCAGGCCCTACGCAGGCCCTGCGCAAGCCCCGCGCAACCGAGCGCCCCTTGGGGCGCCGCACGGCGACGGCGAGCCGCCGGCCATGGTGAAGAATTGATAAAACCGAGCGGGCTCGCTTGACGCCGCACGAACGTAAAAGTATGGCGAAAGCGGCCATGAAACTCCATATCAACGGCGTTGTTCGCGAGGTCGAGGCCGCACCGGAGATGCCTCTGCTCTGGGTGCTCCGGGACCTGCTGGGATTGACCGGCACCAAGTATGGCTGTGGCATGGCCCAGTGCGGCGCGTGCACGGTCCACATCGACGGCAAGCCCGCGCGCTCCTGCGTCCTGCCGGTGTCGAACGTCGGGACGCGCAAGGTGACGACGATTGAGGGCCTGTCGGCCGACGGGTCGCACGTCGTGCAACAGGCGTGGGCGCAGGCCGATGTCGTCCAGTGCGGGTACTGCCAGTCCGGGCAAATCATGACCGCGGCCGCGTTGCTCGAGCAGAAACCCGATCCGAGCGACGCCGATATCGATGCGGCGCTGTCCGGAAACGTGTGTCGGTGCGGGACGTATGTGCGCGTGCGCGAGGCGGTGATCCTCGCGTCGCGGCTCAAGCGAGGTGGCAAGTGAGCGTCTCTCGGCGCGACTTCTTGCAGGTGGCCGCGGGCTCTGCGGCAGGGCTCCTGCTCAGCTTCTACGTGCCGCAGGGGGTCCGCGCCGCGCCGAAGGCGGCGCAGCCGCAGCCCCTGTCGCCGAACGCGTTCGTGCGCATCGGAACGGACGAGTCCGTGACCGTGGTGCTCGCGCACTCCGAGATGGGCCAGGGCATCTGGACCGGGCTCGCGATGCTGATCGCCGAGGAGCTCGAGTGCGACTGGTCGAAGGTGCGGTCGGAGCACGCGCCGGCCGCGCCGGTGTACGGCCATCCGGTGATGCACTTCCAGATGACCGGCGGGTCGACGAGCACGAACGGCGAGTTCGATCGGTATCGCACCGTCGGCGCGATGGCGAAGGACATGCTGGTGCGCGCGGCGGCCGCCCGGTGGAAGGTCGCGCCCGCGGCGTGCGTCGCCGCGAAGGGGATCATCACCCACGGCAAGGATCGGCTGACCTACGGCCAGCTCGCCGAGGAGGCGATGAAGCTGACCCCGCCGGCGAAGGTGAAGCTGAAGGATCCCAAGGACTGGAAGCTGATCGGCACCCTGGTGCGCCGCATCGATACGCCGGAGAAGATCACGGGCAAGGCGCAGTTCGGGATCGACGTGCAGTTCCCCGGGCTCCGCACCGCCGTGGTGCTCCGCCCGCCGGCGTTCGGCGCGAAGCTCGCGAAGTACGACGCGGCCGACGCCCTCAAGGTGCCCGGCGTCGAGAAGGTGGTCCCCACCGCGAACGGCGTCGCCGTGGTCGCCGCGCACTTCTGGGCGGCCAAGCTCGGGCGCGACGCGCTCCGCGCCGAGTGGACGAAGCCCGAGGGGGGCGGCGCCGACAGCGCCAAGCTGCTCGACGAGTTCCGCGCGCAGGCGCGCAAGCCGGGCCCGGTCGCCCACCAGGTCGGCAAGGTCGAGGAAGCCCTGGCCGCGGCCAAGTCGCGGATCGAGGCGGAGTACGACGTGCCCTACCTCGCGCACGCGCCGATGGAGCCGCTGAACTGCACGGTCAAGATCGAGGGCGATCGCTGCGAGATCTGGACCGGCACGCAGTTCCAGACCGGCGACCAGATGGCCGCGGCGAAGATCCTCGGGACGGCTCCCGAGAAGGTCCAGATCCACACGACGTTCCTCGGCGGCGGCTTCGGCCGGCGCGCCAGCCCGGTGGCGGATTTCGTGGGGGAGGCCGTGATGGTCGCGAAGGCCGCCGGCGTGCCGGTCAAGGTCGTGTGGACGCGCGAGGACGACATGCGCGGCGGCTATTACCGCCCCGCGTATGTCCATCGGGTCCAGGTCGGCCTCGACGCGCGGGGCATGCCGACGGCGTGGGATCACATGATCGTGGGCCAGTCGATCGTCGCCGGTACGCCGCTCGAGTCGCTCGTCGTCAAGAACGGCATCGACCACACCTCGGTGGAGGGGGTCGGCGACTCGCCGTACCTCGCAGGGATGCCCGCGCTCCGCGTGTCGCTGCACTCGCCGAGGACGCCGGTGACCGTGCTGTGGTGGCGCTCGGTCGGCAACACGCACACCGCCTTCGCGATGGAGAGCATCATCGACGAGCTGGCGCACGCCGCCGGGCAGGATCCGCTCGCGTACCGCCTCGAGCTGCTGAAGGACAAGCCGCGGCACGCCAACGCGCTGAAGGTCGCCGCCGAGAAGGCCGGCTGGGGCACGGCGCCCCCGCCGGGGCGGGCGCGCGGGCTGGCGATGCACGAGTCGTTCGGCTCCATCGTCGCCGAGGTCGCCGAGATCTCGATCGAGAAGGGGCGCATCCGCGTTCACTCGGTCACCTGCAGCGTGGATTGCGGCACCGCGGTGAACCCGCTCGGCATCGAGGCGCAGGTCCAGGGCAGCGTCGCGTTCGGCCTCACGGCGGCGCTCTACGGCAAGCTCAACATCGTCGAGGGGCAGGTCCAGGAGAGCAACTTCCACGACTATCCCATGCTCCGGATGGCCGATATGCCGCGCATCGCCGTCCACATCATCCCGAGCAAGGCCACGATGGGCGGCATCGGGGAGCCGGCGACCGCGCCGATCGCGCCTGCCGTGGCGAACGCGGTGTTCGCGTTGACGAAGCAGCGGCTGCGCTCCCTCCCGTTCCGCCTCGCCTAGGTGCCAATGATGATCCGTTCCTCTCTTGTTCTCGCCTTTCTCCTCGCCGGCTGCGGGGGGCAGACGTCCGGGGCCTCGCAGGCCCCGTCGCCGGCGCCGGTCGACCGCGCGGCCGGCCTCGCCGCGTTCGAGACCGTGCGCAGCGTGCTCCAGCATCCTCGCTGCCAGAAC
Source organism: Sorangium sp. So ce385 (assembly GCF_051474135.1). Classification (NCBI taxonomy): domain Bacteria; kingdom Pseudomonadati; phylum Myxococcota; order Polyangiales; family Polyangiaceae; genus Sorangium; species Sorangium sp. So ce385. The sequence goes on from NZ_CP150337.1 coordinate 7,807,083, forward strand.
TGTCACCCCGCGGGCGACGTGCCGCTGCAGGGCGACGAGGGCCGCCTCCACAACCAGTTCGTGCTCCGCGGGCCCACGGGCCACGGCATGGCCGGGGCCGAGTGCACGACGTGTCACGGGCCGGCGAACCCGCCGAGCAGCTACGGCGCGCACGTGCCGCCCGGCGTGGCGAAGGGCTGGCACATGCCGCCGCCCGACATGCCGATGGTGTTCGTCGGCGTCGCCCCGGGGGCGCTGTGCGAGCAGATCAAGGATCCGGCGCGCAACGGCGGCAAGGACATGGCGGCGCTGCGCGTCCACCTCGAGGATCCGCTCGTGACCTGGGGCTGGAACCCGGGCGCGGGCCGCACGCCCATCCCGACGCCGTATGCCGAGTTCGTGGCCGCGTGGGAGACGTGGGCCCGCGCGGGCGCGCCCTGCCCGGGCGGGTGATCCCTTCCTGTCAGTGCGGGCTCGCCGTGGGGCGGACGACGATCTCGCTCACGTCGACGTCGTCCGGCTGCTCGATCGCGAACGCGATCGCGCGGGCCACGGCATCCGCAGAGATCGCGGTCTTCCGGAACTCTTTCATGGCCTGCCGCGCGCTGTCGTCCGTGATGGTCTCGGCCAGCTCGGACTCCGTGACGCCGGGGGAGATCACGGTCACCCGGAGGTCGGTGGACTCCTGCCGGAGGCCGTCGGAGATGGCCCAGACCGCGAACTTCGTCGCGCAGTACACGGCGGCCGTCGGGACCACCATGTGTCCGCCGATCGACGAGACGTTGACGAAGTGCCCGTGCCCCTGCGCCTTCATGATCGGCAGCCCGGCGGCGATCCCGTGCAGGACGCCGCGGATGTTCACGTCGATCATGCGATCCCACTCCTCGATCTTCAGCGACGACAGGGGCGAGAGCGGCATGACGCCGGCGTTGTTGACGATCACGTCGACGCGGCCGAACTTCGCCCGCGCGAACTCGACGAAATCGGCCACGTCCTGCCGCCTGGTGACGTCCAGGGCTCGAAGCTCCACGGTGCCGCCCTCCGCGCGGATGGCGGACGCGAGCTTCTCCAGCCGGTCCGTGCGCCTGGCGCCCACCACGACCCGGGCGCCGCGCCGGGCCAGGAGGCGCGCGGCGGCCTCGCCGATACCGCTGCTCGCGCCGGTGATCACAACGACCTTACCCTCGATACCAGGCATGAGAGACTCCTCGATTCACTCGCTCTCCAGCGCGGGATTGCGCCGGTCACGGGGAGAACCTAGGCCTCCACCGCGAGCGCGCGGTAGTCCGTTCCTGGACGGCTCTTGCCCGATCCTGCACGGCGTGCATCCAGCGCGCCCCACGGCTCCCTTGCGCGCGGCAGGGCAGCCAGGCGAGGCCGGAGCGCCCTCGCGGGCCCGCCGGTTGGGCGGAGCGGGCTCGATGAGGTAGCCTGGAACCATGCAGGCAGGCGCCTTGGCGGCAGAGGAGCTGGATCGCGAGGTCGAGCGGCGGCTCGCGGAGCTGGCAGCCCTGATCGAGCGGTTCACCGCCGAGGACGGCATGCACGCGACGACCGTGAAGGGCATGAGCCTGATCCGCGCCTCGCGCCCCTCCGAGCCGCTGCACACCGTCTACAAGCCGATGGTGTGCCTCATCGCCCAGGGCCGCAAGCAGGTGATGCTGGCGGACGAGGTGGTCGTCTACGACCCCGCGCGCTACCTGGTCGTCACGGTCGACCTGCCGCTCGTCGGCCAGGTGCTCGTGGCGTCGCGGGAGCGCCCCTACCTGTGCCTCGCCCTCGAGCTGGAGCCCAGCGACGTCGGCGCGCTCCTCACCGAGCCCGGTCTCCCCAGGCCGAGCGCGGCGTCCGGCGGCGAGCGCGAGGAGCGCGGCCTGTTCGTCAGCCGGACGGACCTCCCGTTGATCGACGCGGCGCTGCGGCTCATCCGCCTGCTCGAGACGCCTCAGGACATCCCCATCCTCGCGCCGCTCGCCGTGCGCGAGATCCACTATCGCCTGCTGAAGGGCGAGCAGGGAGCGCGGGTCCAGCGGATCGCCCTGGCCGGGAGCCAGGCGCAGCGGATCGCCAGGGCGATCAGCATCGTGAAGAGCAACTACACCCGGCCGCTGCGCATCGAGGCCATCGCGCGTGAGGTGCACATGAGCCCCTCGGCGCTGCACCATCAGTTCAAGGCCGTCACGGCCATGAGCCCGCTCCAGTACCAGAAGCAGCTCCGGCTCCAGGAGGCGCGCCGCCTGATGCTCGGCGAGGTCGTGGACGCGGCGACCGCAGGCTACCGCGTCGGCTACGAGAGCCCGTCGCAGTTCAGCCGCGAGTACAGCCGGCTGTTCGGCGCGCCGCCGTCGCGCGACGTCGCGCGGCTCCGGAGCATGATGGGCTCGAAATCGGCCATGGGGTAGCCCCCCAAAAAAATTCGGAGCGCGCGTAGGGAGGGTCGGCCGGGGAGCGTCCCAGGAGCAGAAGCCGGCAAGAACAGGCTGGCCCTTGCACCAAGGAGCACGACCACCATGACCCTCTCCACGTTCTCGAACACGGCCCGCAGCGCGATCCATCGCTTCGTCCTCGGCAGCTTCCTCGCGACGGCCGTGCTCGCCGGCAGCGGAGCGGCGTACGCGGCGAGCGGCGCGGCGGAGACGCAGGCGCCGCGGCAGGGCAAGGACGCCCGGCGCGAGCACCGCGCGAAGGATCCGGCGCGCCTCATCAAGCGCCTGGACAAGAACGGTGACGGCAAGCTGACGGTCGCCGAGCTCCCGGAGAAGGCGCAGAAGCGGCTGGGCAAGGCGGACACGAACAAGGACGGGACGCTCTCCGCCGAGGAGCTCAAGGCGCACGCCGAGCAGCACAAGAAGGCGCGCGCGGCGAAGCAGCAGGCGCGCTTCGCCCGGAGCGACAAGAACGGCGACGGCTTCCTCACCAGGGACGAGGTGGGCGACAAGCGCTGGGAGCGGGTGAAGGCGGCGGACGCGAACCGCGACAACAGGCTGACCGCCGACGAGCTGCGCGCGGCGCGCCTCGCGCGCAAGCAGCCGGCGGCGCGGTAGCGCGTCCCCGCGATCCCCTCCCACGGACCTCGCCGCTCATCGCCGGGAGCGCCCCGGCGCCCGCCTCGCTTGCGCGGGGCGGTCGGCGGCAGGCGCGTCGCTCGCCCCGGGCGCGATGGGCAACGAGGTCTCCTCGCCGGCGGCGGGAGCTCCCTCGTCGCCAGCGCCAGGCGTCGCGTCCGCGGCGGCGGCAAGCGCGGCCGCGTCGCCAGCGAAAGGCGCCGCCTCCGCGGCGGCGGCAGGCGCGGCCGCGTCGCCAGCGCCGGGCGCCGCCTCCGCGGCGGCGGAAGGCGCGGCCGCGTCGCCAGCAAGAGGCGCCGCATCCGCGGATGCACCCGCCGGGGCGGCGGCGCGGCGCTTCCGCGGACGTCTGGGGAAGAGCGGGAGCTGCTGCTCCAGCACCTGGCTCCGCCAGGCGAGCAGCGTCTGCGCGCGCCGGCGCGCCGTCTCCTTCGCGATGCCGGCCGTGGAGCGGTACAGGCGCCGCGCCAGCGCAACCACGGTGGGCGCCGCCGGCTCGAAGAGATCGGGCGCGACCTCCTTCACGACGTCACACGCGAAGATCGCGCGCCGCAGGTGTGTCCGCTCGTCGACGGTGCCCGGCGGGGCGGCGAGCAGCCCGCGTCCAGCGGGCGTGATCGAGGCGTCGTCGTCGCCGAGCCAGCCAAGGACGCGGGCGGCGGCGAGCGCATAGCCGACGTGGCGCAAGGAGATGCCCGTCTGCTGCGCGATCTCTTCCTTCGCGGTCGCCCCTCCCGCGAGCGCCTCGAGCACGCGCCGCACGTTGGCGAGGTTGTCGGCCTGGGGGATCTCGGTGCTGCGGAGCAGGCGGGTCGGCGGCATGGTCGGCGAGGAACCCCCGGCCCCGGCCGGGTGCCGACACCATAGCGCGCACCGGCGCCGCGCGGACCTCGAACGCGTCTGCCCGGCGCGGGCGAGAGGCCGGCGGTGCCGCAGGACCGGCGCCCCTGCCCTCCCGGCCCTCCGAGCGGCGCCCCATCCCGTGAGCGGCGCGGCGCCCCATGGCGTCGAGGCTGCGGCGCCACGCCCCCGCGCCGGCGACGGCCACGCCATCGCCCCCGGGTCCCCCCGCCGAGCGCTCGTCGACGGAGACCCGGCACCGCTGCCTCCACGTCGATGGGCACGCTCCCATGCGCCGCGAGCCGCCGGATCACGCAAAACCCGACACGCGCCGTCGATCGATGCCCGACCCGACGGGTCGACCATCCTCAATCCCTCCACGCAGACGCGCGAATCACGCATCGATTGTCCTCCAGCGCGAACGATTCGTTCGCGTTGACAGGCTTGTTGGCCGTTCCACCGAGGGCCAGAGTGCAGGGCATGGCCCGACCCACGCTGAAACGAGCCGTGCTCTCGCAGCGGCTCCTCTTCTTCTTGGCCCTCGCGATGGTCGCCGGCTGCGCGCCCCTGAAGGCGCGCAGCCCGTCGTCGAGCGGTCCTACCCCTGACGAGGTGCACCACGAAGCAGCCGTGCGCCGCTACTTCGACGAGGTTTGGAGTCAGGGTCGCCTCGAGGTCCTCGATGAGCTGCTCGCCCCTGGCTACATCAACCACACGCCGAGCACACCGAATCCGCCGCCGGGCCCAGATGGCCTCAAGCCCATCGTGGCCGCTTTTCGTGTCGCGTTCCCGAACCTCCACTTCACCATCGAGGACCTCGTCGTGAAAGACGACCGCGTGGCGGTGCGCGTCAGGATGGAGGGCGACCATGAAGGACCGCTCTTCGGGATCGCCGCGACCCATCGCCGTGTGAGCGTGAAACAGATCAACATCGAGCTGTTCCGGGGAGGGAAGATCGCCGAGCACTGGCGCGTCACCGACGAGCTCGGGCTGATGCGGCAGCTCGGCGTCGTCCGATGAGCGGTCCATGGAGAATAAGGCGCATCGGGCGCCGAGGGCGACCTGGCCTTGATGTCCCGGCGCGCGGCGCGCGCCGGCCCCAAGGCCAGCTCGCCTGTCGCGCCTCTTACCGACCGCGGCAGCCGTGGCCGTGGTGGTGGTCGTGGTCGCGGTCGTGGCCGTTGCCGTCGCAATCGACGTCATCCCGATGGGGCGCGCAGAGGCGACCGTTGTTGTACGCGTCGAGCTTGTCCGCCAGCGGCTCGCCGCTCTCCCACGGCGAGTTGCAGCCCCGGTCCTTGACGTTGCTGCCGAGACGGTACTTCTTGAGCCAGGCGTCGGCCGCGGCGATGGTGCGCTCGATGCAGCTCGACTGGTTGCCGATGCCGACGTTGAGCTTGGCGACGATGAGGTGCTTCGCGAGGATGTACGTGACGTCGCCCTTGGTCGGACGGCTGATGATGTCGAGGAGCTGGGCCTTCGTGTAGGTCTTGCCGCCGATGGTCAGCTTCGAGACCTTCCAGGCGTTCGGGTGGTTCTTCCAGTAGCCGGGGGTCCCGGTGCCGGGCGACGCGCACTGGCAGGCGCCGCAGTCGGCCGCGCAGCTCGAGCAGTCCTCGACGCCCGCCTTGCAGACGCCATCGCCGCAGACCGGCGCGCATGCCCCGCAGTCGGCCGCGCAGCTCGAGCAGGTCTCGCCGAACTCGCAGACGCCGCTGCCGCACACCGGCGGGCAGATGCCGCAGTCGCTCGGGCACTCGAGGCAGTTCTCGCCGGCCTCGCATCGGTCGTTGCCGCAGACCGCGGGGCAAGCGCCGCAGTCGCCGGCGCAGTTCGCGCAGTCCTCGCCGGTCTCGCAGACGCTATTGCCGCAGACCGCGGGGCAGGCGCCGCAGTCGTCCGAGCAGGTGCCGCAGTCCTCGCCGGCCTCGCACGTGCCGTTGCCGCACACGGGCGGGCAGGCGCCGCAGTCGGCGCTGCAGCTGCCGCAGGTCTCGCCGGCGTCGCAGGTGCCGTCGCCGCAGGCGGGCGGGCAGACGTCGCAGTCGGCGCTGCAGCTGCCGCAGTCCTCGCCGGCCTCACAGGCGCCGTTGCCGCAGGTGGGCGGGCAGATGCCGCAGTCGACGGCGCAGGTGGAGCAGCTCTCGTCGCCGCCGCAGACGCCGTTGCCGCAGGAGAGCTGGTAGCCGAAGTCCGCGTCGAGCAGGTCCTGGGCCCAGCCGAGCGAGACCGTGCCCACGTTGTCGAGCCCGCCGTCCGGGTCGGCCGTCGGCTCCTGCCCGGCGAGGGGGCCGCTCGTCATGAAGTTGTCGGCAGTGACGACCACCGAGTAGGTGCCCGCCGAGAGCGTGTCGAAGAGGTAGAAGCCGGGCTGGCCGGTGTAGGGGCTGTTGCCGGTGATGGTGAAGTCGATCAGCTGGTCGCCCTGGAACAGCTCGACGCGGACGCCGTTGACGCCGAGCTCGCCTGTCTCCGGCTCGTAGAGCCCGTCGGCGTCGCTGTCGAGCCAGACCGTGTCGCCGATCGATGAGTACGTCACGTAGCCGAAGTCGGCGTCGGACACGTTCTCTCCCGCGTCGAGCGCCACGGCGAGCGGCTCGTCGTCGGTGGTCAGCTGGTGCCCGAGCGGGAGCGTCGCGTCGTCGACGCTGACGACGTAACAGCCTGCGTCGAGCTCGCCGAAGCGGTAGATGCCGTTCGCGTCGGTCGCGGTCGTCTGGAGGGCGGCGCCGTCGGTGGATCCGTCGCAGTTCGTATCGGCGAAGAGGTCGACGACGACGCCGGAGATGCCGAGCTCGGAGGCGTCCTCGAGGCCGTCGGCGTTCGCGTCGAACCACACCTTGTCGCCGATCGATCCCTTCGGCGTCGTGTAGCAGATCTCGAGGAATGGGCGCTGGGACAGATCCGTGTGCGCGCTGCCCCGGTACGAGGTCTTGCCGTTCTCGTCCTCCTCGAGGAGGATCCCGTGGTTGGGCGAGACGCCGCTCACCCACTCCTGGACGAGCTCCGTGAGATCGAGCTCGCGCCACGCCGAGCCGCCGGACTCGAACGACGTGAAGAACGTCGGATCGATGCCGCCGAGGTTGTTCCAGGTGACGTCCGCCTCGCTCCAGGGGGCGAGCACCCGGTGAGCGCGGACGGTCTGGGCCGTGCTGCTGTAGGTCAGGACGTAGAACTTGGCCGACGTGACGAGCGAGCTCGCGGGGATGGCGCCCAGCTCGAAGCCGAACAGGGCTCGTTTCTCGCCGACGGTGCTGGAGTACCCCGTGTTCACCTCGAACGGGGTCGGGACGTGATAGCTCGGGGCGAGGCTCCAGATCTCGGCGTTGTAGACGTCGCCGAGGACGCCCCGCTGGATCACGGTGCACGTGGGCGTCGGCGCGGCGGTGGTGGCGAGGCTCGAGGCGGTGATGAGCAGCGTGGCGAGCGCTGCGGAGGACGCGATGGATATCTGCTTCATGGGTAGCTCCTTGGAGGTCCTTGCGAGGATCGAACCACGATGGAGCGTCATCCGAGCCGCATGCGCCATGACACACGGGTCAGGCGAACGTCGGTTTCGTGGGCTCCGGTCAGACCGCGCCCCGCGCCCTGATCACGATCAGATCAGGCGCGCGAGGCGTCAGCGCGAAATCGGAGAGCGGATGCGCACAGGTCCAGTGTTCTAGTTAGCAATACGATTGTCGAACTGTCCAGACATTTGCGAGGCACAACCCCAAAAAGAAAAATCGCCGCTGCTGACGGTTCGCACGGTTCGCACGATTCGCGGCCACGCGGTGACGTTTTTGGGCACCTCGCCCCAGGCCTTCACGCTCCACAAAAGAGAGCGTTGTGCCCGAGGAGGATCTCGGCGCACTCAGCATCAAACGCTCCTTGCGGCAGCGCCCTGCGTCGCTCGGAGCTCACCAGAACAGGATCGAGTAAAGCGAGCTTGGTCCCGATTTGATGCTGAATGCGCACAGGACCATTTTTCAACTTAATGAATGCTCACTTCGATTGTCCAGATCTTTTTTGTGGGCGAGCGCGTTCTTCGTCTCGCTCGTCTCGCTCGTCTCGCTCGTCTCGCTCGTCTCGCTCGTCTCGCTCGGCGCTCGAGGTGACAACGGCGGCAGGCTCGGTTCGTCCGCCGGGCGGTGAACGCGTGCTGGTTCAGGACGCGCACGCGGGGAGTCCCGGGCGTTCGTCAATTGTCACGGTGCTTTATCGCTCTGAACGGAAACTGCGCCGGGCAATGGAGCCGCCATGACGCCAATGCCTGCTGCAGGGGCGGGCACCGGAAGATCGCGCTCGTGAGGCCGAGTGAACGGGCAATCCCGGCGCTACGGCAGCGGGTGCTCGCCCGCACGGCCAGCGGGCAAAGCGATCGAGCCGCACTGCCCCGCCCGAGGGAAACGGCGCTCCACGAAGCCCCGCGGTGTCACCCCGAGCAGCTCGCGGAACTCGGCATTCAGATGCGGCTGGTCGGAGAAGCCCAGCTCGACGGCGAGCTGCGCCCAGCTCGAGGTGCCGATCTTCGACAGGACGCGCCGGAGGCGCGCGATGCGGGCGTAGCGCTTGGGAGAGACGCCGATCTCGTCCTGGAAGATCCTCCGCAGCTGTCGCTCGCTCAGCCCGAGCCCTTGCGCAAGCGCGTGCACCCGCTCGGGCGGGAGGTCAGCCCCGCCATCGAGCAGCCGGGTGGCGCGGTCCAGGAGCCTCACGCGCGAGGCGTCGTCCAAGGCGCGCTCGCCGCGCGCGCCCTCGAGGACGAGCTCTTCGAGCGTGCGGAGCACCCGGTCGAGGTCGCCTTCCGCCGCCGCCAGCGCGCCGCGAGCCCGCGCGCCGCGCGCGCCCCACAGGTCCTCCAAGGCGACGGCGCGGTCGGCGAGTTCGTGGAGCGCGGCGCCCAGGAGCGGGCGGGCGCAGCCCGCGCGGAGCCCCACGCGCACGAACAGCGGCTTCGACGAGCCTGCCTTGTACGTGGCCCGGGTGCTCGGACCGACGGCCACCAGCTCGCTCGCACCGGCGGTCGGTCTGCAGAAGACGAGCGACGCACCCGTGTCCGGAAGGCGCGCCCACAGCGAGGTGTCGCCCGGTCGAGCCGCCACCACGATGCTCGACACATAAGGTCGCAGCCGCGCCGAAGGCAGCAAGACGCGCTCGAAGGGCACATCCATCGAGGCGAGATCCTACCCGCCGGGGTGTGGCGCCGCAACGCCACCGCGCTGTCCGATTTCTTCAAGATGCCGGCGCGCGCGCGCCGCAAGCTGACCTCTCGAAGGCACGCGAGACGCGTGGACCGTACGACGAGGGAAGCACAGATGATCCTGATCACCGGTGCCACCGGCACCATCGGCAGAGAGGTCGTGAGGCAACTGCTCGAGAGGGGCGCGAAGGTCCGCGCCATGACGCGGGATCCAGCGCGGGCCGCGGCGCTCGGCCGCGAGGTGGACGTGGTCCGCGGCGATTTCGAAGATCCCGGCTCGCTGCGGGCCGCGCTCCGAGGGGTCGAGGCGCTGTTCTTGCTCAGCGCGCCCGGCCCGTCGATCGCGGCGCATGACGTGGCCGCGGTCGATGCAGCGCAGAAGAGCGGCGTGAAGAAGCTGGTGAAGCTCTCGGCGTTCGGCGCCGATCTCCGGTCGCGGGTCGGCGACTGGCACCGGGCCGGCGAGCACGCCGTGCGGACGTCGGAGCTCGCGTGGACCTTGCTCCGGCCCGTGGGGTTCGCGTCGAACGTGCTGCAATGGGCGGCGGCCATCCGCGCGGGCGGCGCGGTGCCCCTCTGGACCGGAGACGGCCGGCAAGGGATCATCGACCCGGGCGACGTGGCGGCCGTCGCCGTCGCGGCGCTGACGTCGGATCGGCATGACGGCAGGGTTTACACGCTCACCGGCCCCGAGCTGCTGAGCGCGCAGGATCAGGTGGCGATCCTGGAGAGGGCGCTGGGGCGCTCCATCGAGACGACCGATGTTCCGCCGGACCGGGTGCGCGATCAGATGCTGGCCGCGGGCGCCGCGCGCGAGCTCGCGGACGCCGTCTTCGAGGGCGTCAGCTTCCTGCGCGAAGGCAGGGCCGCGACGCTGAGCGACGACGTCGAGGCGGTGCTCGGCCGCGAGCCGCGGCGCTTCGAGGCGTGGGCGCGCGAGAACCTCGCGGCGTTCGGCGGCGCCTCGGGCGCGGCCTGACGGCGACGGCGCCGCGCGGAACTTGGCCCGCGCGCGCCCCCTCTGGCATCTGCTCCGCGTGCGATCGCGTCTCTACCTCGCGCTCGCCGCCGCGGCCGCCCTGTGGATCGCGCCGGCGACGGCATCTCCGGCGCCGCCCGGCGTTCGCAAGCTCCACGTCGAGGGCGGCGCGGTTCACGCGGCGGTCGGCGCGTCGAGCAAGCAGGTGCGCCTCACGCTCGACCCCGATCTCCAGCGCGCCGCCGAGCGCCTCCTCGCCCGCTCCGGCGCGCCCGAGGGCGCCATCGTCGCCTCCGACGTCCGCACCGGCCGCATCCTCGTCTGGGCCAGCCGCGGCAAGCGCGACTACGTCGCCACCCCGCTCGCCCCGAGCGCGAGCCTCTTCAAGATCGTCACCGCCGCGGCGCTGCTCGAGGCGGGCAAGGTGAACGTCGCGACGCCCGTCTGCTACACGGGCGGCATGAGCGCGATCACCGCGCGCGACCTCCAGGGCCGCGGCGCCACCTGCACCGTCTTCGGCGAGGCGCTCGGCCGCAGCATCAACGGCGTCTTCGCCCGCCTCGCCGGCCAGCACCTCACGGCCGCCGACCTGCGCCGCAAGGCCCGCGATCTCGGCTTCGACGGCGAGGTCCCCATCGACGTCCCGGTCGCGCCGAGCGCCGCCCAGATCCCGGACGACGCGCTCGGCCTGGCCCGCGCCGGCGCGGGCTTCTGGAGCGGCCGCCTCAGCCCGCTCGGCGCCCTGTTCGCGATGCAGACCATCGCCAACGACGGCGAGCGCGTCCGGCTCTCGCTGCTGGCGCCGCCGGGCGCGCAGGCCGGCGGCGACGCGGCCGCGCCGCGGAGCACCGACGGCCGCGGCCTCCGGCCCGAGGTCGCGCGCACCCTCCGGTCGATGCTCGAGGTCACCACGCGGCGGGGCACCTGCGCCAAGGCGTTCCGCAAGCCGGACGGCACGCGCGCCCTCGGCACCATGCCCGTCGCCGCCAAGACCGGCACGCTGGTCGGCGGCAACCCCTCGCGGATGTTCTCGTGGTTCGCGTCGTTCGCGCCGTCCGATCGCCCGGAGATCGCCGTCTCCGTGATGCTGGCCAACGACATCGCGTGGCGCACCAAGGCGAACCTCGTCGGCCGCGAGCTGCTCGAGATCTACTTCGGCCGGAAGCGCCCGGGCCCCGTCGCCCGGCGGCGCTGACGGGCGGCGCCGAGCTGGGCTACCCTGCGGCGAGCCGCATGAACGCCCGAGACCGCATCCCCCCCCTCCTCCACCACCTGCGCGAGGCCTACCCCGACGCGCGCTACGAGCTCGACTGGGAGACGCCGCTCGACCTGCTCGTCGCGACCATCCTGGCCGCGCAGTGCACGGACGAGCGCGTCAACCGGGTGACCGCCACCCTCTTCAAGAAGTACACGACGGCGCAGGCGTACGCCGACGCCCCCACCGAGGTGCTCGAGGAGGAGCTCAAGCCGACCGGCTTCTACCGGCAGAAGACGAAGACGGTGAAGGCCGCGTGCCAGGCGCTCGTCGCGCGCTTCGGCGGCGAGGTGCCCGGGAACATGGACGACCTCACCTCGCTGCCGGGCGTGGCCAGGAAGACGGCGAACGTCGTGCTCAACACGGCGTTCGGCCTCCCCTCCGGGATCATCGTCGACACCCACGTCGCCCGCCTCAGCGGCCGCATCGGCCTCTCGAAGCGCGAGAAGCCCGAGCAGATCGAGGAGGACCTCATGCGGATCGTGCCGAAGGATCAATGGACCTTCTTCGGCCCTGCCATGGTCCTGCACGGCCGGTACACCTGCGTCGCCAGGAAGCCCAAGTGCGCGGAGTGCCGCATGAGCGATCTCTGCCCGAAGGAAGGGGTCTGAGCGAGCGATGAAGATCGATCTGCCCGGCTCGTGGCAAAGCGTGCTCGCGGAGGAGCTCGAGAAGCCCTATTTCCAGCAGCTGACGCGCTTCCTTTCGACCGAGCGCGAGGCCCACCGGGTCTTCCCGGCCGAGGAGGACGTCTTCGCCGCGTTCAAGCTCACGCCGTACGAGCGCGTGCGCGTGCTGCTCCTCGGCCAGGACCCGTACCACGACGAGGGGCAAGCCCACGGGCTCTGCTTCTCCGTGCGCCCGGGCGTCCCGCCGCCGCCGTCGCTCGCCAACATGTACAAGGAGGCGCTCTCCGATCTGCCGGACTTCAAGGTCCCGAGCCACGGCTGCCTCACCGCCTGGGCGAGCCAGGGCGTGCTGCTGCTGAACACCGTGCTCACCGTCCGCGCGCACACGCCGAACTCGCACAAGAACCAGGGCTGGGAGACGTTCACCGACGCCGTGATCCGGAAGGTCAACGACCGGCCCGATGGCGTCGTGTTCGTCCTCTGGGGCGGCCACGCGCAGAAGAAGGCGAAGCTCATCGACGCGCGCCGCCACACGGTCATCAAGGCGGCCCACCCCTCGCCGCTGTCGGCGAGGAGCGGCTTCTTCGGCAGCAAGCCGTTCTCGACCATCAACGCCGCGCTGCGCGCCCGCGGCGCCGAGGAGATCGACTGGCGCTTGCCGGAGCTCGAGTAGCGCCGCGATGCCCCGGCAGAAGCGCTCCCTGCCGCTCGCCCCGGGCACGCGGTACACCCCCGCCGTCCTCGAGGGCATCGCCGACGGCGAGCGCGCCGCGCTCGCGCTCTCGCTCGGCAAGCGCACCGAGGCCGGCGCCGTGGCGGCCGCGGCCGCGGCGCTCGCGCGCGCCGAGGCGCTGGAGGACGCCGCGGTGGCCGCCGAGCCGCCCGCCCGGCCCATCGCCTGCCGGGCCGGCTGCTCGACCTGCTGCGTGAGCAAGGTGCTCGTGCTGGCGCCGGAGGTGCTGCGCATCGCGGCCCACCTGCGCGCCACCCGGACCGAGACGGAGCTCGCCGCGCTCGCCGAGCGCGTGCGCGCCGCCGACGCCGAGACGCGCGGCCTCTCCCGGCTCGCGCGCGCCGAGGCCCGGGTCCCCTGCCCGCTCCTCGACGAGCGCGGCGCCTGCTCGATCCACGCCGTCCGCCCGATCGTGTGCGCGGGCTGGAGCTCCCTCGACGCCGCGGCGTGCGAGCGCCACTTCGCCGCGCCCGCGGCCGTCGCCACGGCGCCGATGCACCGCCCGAGCTACGAGGTCGCGAACGCCGTGCTCGCCGGCCTGGGCTGGGCCGCGCGGGAGCAGGGCCTCGACGCCGCGCCGCTGGAGCTCATCGCCGCGCTGCGCATCGCGCTCGAGCGCCCGAACGCCGGCGAGCGGTGGCTCGCGCGCCTCCCCGTCTTCGCCGCGGCCCGCGACGCCGAGTGGCAGGCGGACCGCCGGCGCGAGGCGTGATCGCGCGCCCCGCCGCGTCCCGGACCCCATCAGGACGGTTGGCAAGCGACGGAATCCGTCTACTCTGACGCGCCGCGGAGGCCGCCGCCCGCCGGCGCCTCTCGAGAGGACACAGGACAAGGAGGATCCCATGAAGGTCTACGGACATCCCATGAGCACGTGTACGCGCAAGGTGCTGACGGTGCTCGCCGAGAAGGGGCACGAGGCGCAGGTCGTGGTCGTCGACCTGGGGAAGGGCGAGCAGAAGCAGCCCGAGCACCTCGCGCGCCACCCCTTCGGCGTGATCCCGGTGCTCGAGGACGAGGACTTCAAGCTCTACGAGTCGCGGGCGATCATCCGGTACCTCGACCAGAAGCTCCCGGGCCCCTCGCTCACGCCGACCGAGCTCAGGGCGAAGGCGCTCATGGATCAGTGGCTCAGCGTGGAGCAGTCCTATGTCTCCGGGCCCGCCATCAAGATCCTCTACCAGCGCGTCCTGCTCCCGATGCGCGGCCAGCAGGGCGACGAGTCCCTCGTCGCGTCGGCCAAGGCCGATCTCGCGAAGGCGCTCGACATCATCGACAAGGCGCTGGCCGGCCAGGAGTACCTCGCGGGCTCGACCTACTCGCTGGCCGACATCTCGTGGATGCCGTACATGCAGTGTCTCGCGTTCACGAAGGTCGAGGACCTCATCAACGACCGGCCGAACGTCGCGGCCTGGTGGAAGCGCGTCAGCACGCGTCCCGCCTGGGTGAAGGTCTCGTCCTGATCGCCGCGGCCCCGCCCTGAACGGGCGGGCCGCCCCCTCGTCGGCGCTTTCCTTCGTTCGCGCCGGACCGCTCAGGAGCTCGCCTTGAGCGCGGTGAACTCGCCTGGATCGTGGATGGTGGGGGGATGGATCCCACCGCCGATGAAGTCTTCCGTCCGGTCGTACATGCCGAAGTGGGTCACCGGCGCCGAACCGCCCGGCGCCGGGAAACCATCCGGGCCCGCCTTGACGCCGAGGGCGTTCATCAAGCTGCAGAAGTACTTGTTGATCGGCGCGTTGGCGAGCGACGGATCGGTCCCCGTGGCTTGGCTGATCGCGTCGACCTCGTTCGGACCGCCGTCGACACACGTGATCTCGCTGTTGCCGGTCGTGAGATCGGGCGAGCCGTCCTCGACGTTCACGGCCCAGCCGGTCTTGAAATAGCCGCCGGCGCTGCCGACCTGGACGATCGGCAGGTTGTTGAGGTTGCGGGCGCAGCCGTCCGACACGTCCTGGAACCAGACGGCCGCACAGTTGTCGAGGAGCGTCCCGTCGCCCTCGTCGAACCGGTTCAGCTGCTCGACGAGGTGGGCGAACTTCCTCGCGTAGTAGTCGTCGATCGTGAGGAGCATGTCGATCACGCCCGGGACGCAGGTGCCCACCATGCCGGCGCTGTCCAAGCGACCTGAGAGACTGGCGGTCTCTTGTGTCATACCGAGCCCCTTGAAATAGTAGTTCGGGGGGTACTTCAGGAAGATGACGGGGTTCGCGTTGCACGCCGCCGCGAGCACGGCGAGGTTCGAATAGAGATCCGCTCCGTCTAGACTGTCCGAGATTCGCCGCGTCAGCATGTCGTCGGTGCTCGAGGTCGTGGTCACCAGGTCGACGTTCTCTTGCGTCGCGCCGAGCGCCGCGGCGAGGGACGTGGTGCAGTTCGGAGAGGCCACCACGCTCCCCGTCGCGTGGAGGAGCTCCTTCCAGGCTGCGAGCTTCTGCTTGTCGGTACGGCTCATGTCGAACCGCTCGAGCGTCTGCAGATCATCCTTGACGAGGTCGAGGACGCTCTTGCCGCGAATCGCCGCGTACGTGTCCGGAGACGTCGGCTCCCCCGCCCCGAAGAGGCCGGTGAGGCTGCTGAAGGCCTGCGACGCGTTGAGGCCCCGGAAGAGGGTCTCCGCGGCGGAGTAGGAGATCGCCGACGGGGGGTTATCCCGCTGACCAGCCGTGCTCAAGAGCAGCGGAGTGCCTTGCGGGCTGAGCTGTCGTGCGATGACGTGGTCCAGCGAGGGACCGGTCGGCATGGCGTTGAACTTCGTCGCCTGGGCGAAGCTGAACGGATCGTCGCTGTTGGGCGTGACCGGGTGGCACGTGAAGTACGATCCGTTCACCTGCGTGTGGCGATCGTTCCCTTGCCCCCGCGCCATCGTCGCCGTCCACTCGTTCATCGCGCGGATGCCTCGAGGCATGAGGAGCTTGTCGACGTAAGGCGCAAGGTGCTTGAGCGTCGTCGGCTCGAGGTCCGCGGCGGTGAGCGGGCCGTGCGACTTCTTCGGGAAGAACCGCGTCGTGATGCAGCCATAGTGCGTGTACATCACGATCAGGCGCTTCGGCGGCGCGGCCGGCTGCGCCTGCACGGTGCGGTCGAGGATCGAGCTGAGGAACGGCGCTGCGACGCAAGCCCCGCCCAGCCCCCGGAGGAAGATTCTTCGGTTCACGCGCTTTGCCATGGTCGTATTTTCCCAGCCTCAATGAACGCAAACGTCAGGCTGCCACCAGGAACGCCCGCTCAACGCCCGCGTTTGCCACGTCCCCATCCTCCGTAAATGCCCGCTGCGCGCGGACGTGATCCTCGCCCACCCGGAGTATCCGGACGCCGAGCGACATTTTCTCGAGCTGGCTGCCCAGGTCAGGCGCCGGGCGTGCATGCCGCCGCCGGGGGCGGCCGCGCCCAGCGGTCTGACGCGGGCAGCTGTGCCCGCGTCGAGCCCGGCTCAACGCTCCTGTCGAATGGTTTGTAGAATCCGGCCGCGGACTTCCACGGCCCGGCGCGAGCTCGGGTCCACCCCGTCGAGCAGCCCCACCAGGTTGAACAGGTCGAAGGCCGCGGCCCAGCGCTCGAAGTCGTCGGCGAGCGGCGCGTGCGCGCGGTACGCTCCCGCGAACGCCGCCACGAACTCGGCCCCTGGCCCCCAGCGCAGGAGCTGGCCGATGTCCATCAGCCGCGGTCCGGCGTACGCGAACTCCCAATCGAGCACGAGGAGCTCGCCCGACGGGAGCCAGTGCAGGTTGGAGGCCTTGAAGTCCCCATGCAGGAGCACGGGGGCCGACGCGCGCTCGCGGAGCGCCCCTTCGTGCGCGTCGAGAAAGGCGCTCACGCGCTCGCCGAGCTCGCCGCGCAGGGCTGGAGCCAGCCTGTCGAGGACCGAGGCGACGTAGCTCCGAAGCGCGCCCACGCAGTCGGCGAACGGCGCGGCGACGGCGAGATCCGGCCCCAGGAAGCCCGCGCTGTCGAAGCCGACGCCGTGGATCTCCGCGAGCGCGCGCCCGGCCGCGGCGCCGCACGCCGCGGTGTCCTGGAGCGGCCCGTGGTCGACGTGCTCGAGCAGGAGAAAATCGTCGCCCGCCGACAGGACCGCCGGGACGCGGAACGACCTCCAGCCCCGCGCGAGCAGGCTGGCCTCCTTCGACGCCGCGCCCGGATCTCGCCGGTACACGCGCAGCACACGATCGGCGCCGAGGCGCACGTTCACGTTGGCCAGCCCGCCGGCGAGCACCTCCACCTCGCCGGAGAACGGCCCGATGCGCCGCTCGATCTCGGCGGGATCCAGGGTCTGGACGTGCGCGGCGCGCTCCCACGCGCGCTCGGGGTTGCGGACGAGCTTCATGCACCTCTTCATGCACGAAGCGCGCGGCGCGTCGAGCGGCGCACACCGGCGATCCGGCCGCCCAGCGCGACGTGGCGGCCGCGGCGCTCGCCGGCGGCCGCTCCACGCCCGCGCAGCGGCCCCCGACGGCAGCCTTGAGGGGCGCCGGCGCCCTCCCTCGGACGCCGCCCTCGGAGTACGCTACGCGCATGCCCGTGTACCGCTCGTTCGCCATCGAGCACGCCGCGTCGGTCGCCGCGGCGGCCCGGACCGACGTGGGGCTCAGCCGCGAGCACAACGAGGACACCTTCCTGATCAGCGATCTCGCGCGCGGGCTCGCCCACGGGCCCGCGGCGGCCCAGGCGTCGGCGGAGCCGCCGCTCGCCCTGGCGCTCGGCGTCTACGACGGCTCGGGCGGCGCGTCGTCTCCCGACGCGGCGAGCCGGCTCGCCGCGCGCACGGTCCACGCCGCCCTCGCCCGATCCGCGCCCCGCTCGAGCGACGCGCTCGAGCGCGGCCTGCTCGCCGCGCTCGGCGATGCCGGGCGCGCCGTCCGCGACAACGCTCGGAGGAGCCCGCAGCACCGGAGCAGCGGCACCACGGCCACCGTCGCCGCGCTCTGCGACGAGCGCCTGCTGCTCGCGCAGGTCGGCGACAGCCGCGCTTACCTCCTCCGCCGCGGCGCCCTCACGCAGGTGACCCGCGACCAGACCCTGGTCCAGTCGCTGCTCGAGAGCGGCAAGCTCCGGCCCGACGAGGCCGCCACCTTCGAGCACCGGGGCGTGATGCTCCAGGCCCTCGGGCTGCGCGAGCGCCTCAGCGTCGCGCTCTCCGCCGTGGAGCTCCGCCGCGGGGACACCCTGCTGCTCTGCACCGACGGTCTGAGCGACCTCATCGACGACCGGCACATCGCCGCCGCGCTCGACGCCCACCCCGATCCGGCAGAGGCGGCAAGCGCCCTGATCGGCGCCGCGCTCACCGCCGGCGGACGCGACAACGTGACCGCGCTGGTCGCGCGGTTCGACGGCCCGTGGCTCGCCCCGCCGGACGGCGACGGTTCCCTGGAGATCCTCGAGATCGCTCGATTCTCCGAAGGACCTACCCGCCGCTACGACGGCCCGCCGACCTCGGGCGGGACGTGAGCGCGACGGGCGCGCGGCGGGCCATCGGCACAGCCGCTCATCGCCTGTCCGGGTCGTCGTCGAGCGAGGAATTTTTCACGACAGGGCGCCATCGCCGACAGCCGGCCTCGGCCCGATCGGACCGCGCTCGGGCTTGCCTTCCGCGGTGATTTCAGCGATCCCACTCGGACGGGGCTCGCCTCGGAGAGGGGGGGAGCCGCATGCCGTCTTCCGGGACGGAGCGGAGGATCATCGTTCTATGGAGCAGCGCACACTCGGTTCTACGGGCGTCAAGATTCCTGTCGTCGGACAGGGCACCTGGCAGATGGAGGCGGACGACGAGGCGGGCTGCATCGACGCCATCCGGCGGGGGCTCGACGCGGGCATGACGCACATCGACACGGCCGAGATGTACGGCTCTGGCGCGGTCGAGGAGCTCGTGGGAAAGGCGCTCGAGGGGCGCCGCGACGAGGTGTTCCTCGTCTCCAAGGTATTGCCCAGCAACGCGAGCTACTCCGGCACCATCGCCGCGTGCGAGCGCAGCCTGGAGCGGCTCCGCACCGACCGGCTCGATCTCTATCTCCTCCACTGGCCCGGGTCGCACCCGCTGGAGGAGACCTTCCGCGCCTTCAAGGACCTGAGGGCCCAGGGCAAGATCCGGTATTTCGGCGTCAGCAACTTCGACCAGGCGGAGCTCTCGAAGGCCATCGCGATCGCCGGGGTGAACGAGATCGCGTGCAATCAGGTGCTCTATCACCTGCTCGAGCGGGCGGTCGAGCACCGGGTGCTGCCGCTCTGCGAGCGGCACGGCATCGCGGTCGTCGCCTACAGCCCGTTTGGCTCGGGCCGGTTCCCGGCGCCGGACAGCACGGCGGGCAGGGTGCTCGCGTCGATCGCCGCCGCCCACGGCGTGACCGCGCGGCAGGTGGCGCTGCGCTTCCTGCTGCGCCGGCAGCCTGTCTTCGTGATCCCGAAGGCGGCGAGCGCCGCGCACGCGCTCGACAACGCGGCCGCGGGCGATCTGCGCCTCACCGGCGAGGACGTCGCCCGCCTCGAAACGGCGTTCCCGCTCGGGCGCGACCGCGGCGTGCTGCCGACGCTCTGAGGGCTCGAGTCCGCGCCGGCGGCTGCGCGGGAGAGTTGACATCGAAAATGTGAACGCTCACAATGGATCCCTCACCGCGACCGCGGCGAGCGGAGATCCAGCGAGGCGATGGCCATGTCGGAGCTGGATTTTCCGGCCATCGAGCAGCCTGCTCGGCATCGCGCGCCAGCACCCAGCGGCGGAGCGCGCGCGGGTGCGCGCGGTGAAACATCCAACGGAAACGACCTCACGCGGAGGGCGCGCGTCGTGAAACGCTGCCGGTGAGGGCGAAATCGCGCCTGGGAATTCCAATGACCTACCAACCCACCTTCGCTCGAATCACATTTGTCGCGGCACTGCTCGGCTCTTACGCCCTCTCGGGTTGCAGCGGTGACGGGGATCACGGCACGGGCGCGTCGGGCAATACGCCTCAAGCCGGGACGGGCGGGGCCGCGGTCTCAGGCAGCGGCGGCAGCGCCACGACCGGCGCGTCCACGGGAGGCGCTTCGGCGAGCGCGGGAGGTGAAGGAGGCGGCGCCTCGGGCGGTGGGGCGCCCAGCGGCGGAACGACGGCGGCCGGCGGCGAGGCCGGCGCGGGGGGCGAGACGGGGACGGGCGGCCACGACGAATTCGAGCCGGTGACCATCGCGTTCGGGACCGAGCTCGATCCGCGCACCGTGGTGCTCGAGGCGCGAGCGCTCGCCACGTCCGTCGCCGATCCCGGCTCGCCGCAGTGGCGCGCCAAAGGCGACCAGCGCAGGACGTATCGCTTTCCGGCCGCCGGCGCCGACGTTCCTTACCGCGTCTGCGTCCCGGATCGCTGGGACGGCACGTCGGAGCTGCCCCTCGTGATGTTCTTGCACGGCGCTGGGAACGACGAGAGCTCGTACCTGGATCAGAACGACAAGCAGATGGTGACGCTGGCCGACCAGCATGGCGTGCTGCTGGTCTCGCCGCTCGGCTACAACGGCGCGTACGGGAACTTCCTGCGGCTGCCGGCCGTGTTCGGGCAGCCCGAGGAGGCGGAGAAGCTCCTGGCCATGGTGACGCCCGAGCGCGTGCGCGATCAGGAGCTCAGCGAGAAAGACGTCATCAACGTCCTGGAGCTGGTGCTGAACGAGTATCCGATCGATCGCAGCGCGGTGTTCCTCACCGGACACTCGATGGGGAGCGGCGGCACCTGGTACATCGGCGCCAAATACGCCGACTACTGGAAGGCTCTGGCGCCCATGTCCGGCCCCTTCGTCCAGGAGTCGGGCTATCCTTGGGACCGGCTGCGCGACATGCCCATCTTCGTGACGGAAGGGACCGTCGGCACGCCTTCCCTGACCGGCAGCCGGGAGCTGCGCGACTGGATGACGGCTGGCGGCTACGCGATCACGTACAAGGAAGTCGACGCGGACCACGCAGGAATGGTCCCGCTCGTGCTGCCCGACGTCTTCGACTTCTTCGACCGTCCGTAGCCTCCGCGCTCGGCGCGCGCTCGATGGAACGCGCTCGGGGTCGCCCCTTGAAACTGAACCGTCTGGACGGTATAGAAACGGCGTGCCGCGACCCAGCCAGCGCGACCGCATCCTCGCCGCCGCCGCCGTCGTCGTTCGCCGCGACGGCAGCGATGCGCTGACCCTCGATGCCGTCGCGGCCGAGGCCGGGGTGAGCAAGGGCGGGCTGCTCTATCACTTCGCCTCGAAGGAGGCGCTCGTGGAGGGCCTCGTGGGGGCGCTCGTCGCCGACTTCGACCGCCGGCTCGCGCAGCGCGAGGACGGCAAGCCGGGCTCCTTCACGCGCGCCTATCTGCACGCCACCGTCGAGGGCGAGGTGCCCGACCGGACCAGCGCGGCGCTCCTCGCGGCCGTCGCGCTCGCGCCCCACCTGCTCGAGCCGATGCGCGAGCGCTACCGTGCGTGGGCAGAGCGGCTCGATCGCGACGGCATCCATCCGGTCGACGCGCTGGTCGTCCGGCTCGCCGTCGACGGCCTCTGGATGGCGGAGCTGCTCGGGCTGGACCCGCCGCCACCCGAGCGGCGTACCGAGGTCATCCGGCGCCTGCAGCAGCTGAGCGAGGGGCGTGGCCCGTGACGCCGTCTCCTCGCCGCAAGGCCGTCGTGCGCGCGCTCGCCTGGGGCTCGGTGATCGGCTCGTTTCCGGTCTGGTTCTCGGCGTTCCTCGTCGTGCCCTTCCTCCCGCTCTCGGTCGGAGCGCGCGCCGTCCTCGCCGCCGTGCTCATCGGGGCCGGAGAGATCATGTTCTGGGGGGCGGGGCTGGTCCTGGGCGCCGAGGCGCTCGCGCGCTTCCGGCCTCCGAAGGTCGATACCGGCCAGAGCTTCCGCGGCAGGCGGGTCGTGGTGGTCGGGGCCACGGGCGGGCTGGGCGAGGCCGTCGTGCGCGCCTTGATCCGGGAGGGCGCGGAGGTCGTCCTCGTCGCGCGCGACGGCGCGCGCCTCGCTCGGCTCGCAGGGGCGCTCGGCGCGGCGCACCACACGGCCGAGCTCGCGGCGCCGCAGCTGCGCGACGTGGCAGCGCGCGTGGGGCCCGTCGACCACGTGGTGTGTGCGACCGGCGTCGACGTGCGCAAGAGCCTGGACGCCCACACCGACCAGGAGGTCGAGCTGGAGCTGGCGGTCGATCTCGCGGGGCCGATCCATGTGGCGCGCGCCTTCCTGCCCTGCTTGCGCCCGGGGGGCGTGATCGCCCTCTTCGGCGGCTTCGGAGACGGAACCCTCGCGCTGCCGTACTACTCGGTCGACGTGGCGGCGCGGGCCGGGCTGGCGGGCTTCTGCAGCGCGGTGAACCGCGAGCTCGCCGCCGAGGGGCGGGCCGAGCTCCTCTGCTATGTCGGCCCGGCGCCGGCGGACACGGCGGCCGAGCGCCCCTTCGCAGACCTCTGGCGCCGCGCGGGGAGCACGCTCACGCCGCCGGAGAAGGTCGCCGACTTCGTGCTGGCCGCCCTGCTCGCGAGGAAGACGAAGGCCGTGATGGGCGCTTCCACGCGGCTCCTGCTGCTGCTGCAGGCGCTCGCCCCGCCCCTCGTCGACCTCGTGATCGCCCGGCGCATCGGGCCGCACCTGCGGCACGCGTTCGGGGCGTCGGGGCGAGCGAGCGACTGACCGTGGCATACTCCGGTCATGAACCATCGACTCCTGTGCTCCGTGCTCTCCGGCCTTCTCCTCGCCGCCTGCGGCGGCACCGTCGACACCCCGCCCGGCAGCGGCGGCGCGGGCGGCGGCGATGACGGCACCGGCGGCGGCGCGGGCGGCGACGGCGCCACCACGAGCGCGACCTCGGGCGGCGGCGGCGGCGGCGGCGCGCCCGTCGCCTGCGGGGCGCGCAGCGGCGGGATCTGCAGCGCGGAGGAGTTCTGCGACTTCCCCGACGACTCGTGCGGGACCTTCGACACCGTGGGCCGTTGCTCCGCCCGCCCCGAGGTATGTCCCGCGCATTGCCCGGGCGTCTGCGGCTGCGACGGTCAGTTCTATTGCAATGCGTGCTCCGCGCAGCAGGCCGGGGTGGACGTCTCGGAGTCCACCTCCTGCCTGAAGCCCGTGGGCGGCGACTACGCCGCGACCTACTGGGCCGGCGGGCTCGATCACCTCGTCGTCTACAAGGCCGAACCGGAGACGGACCAGTGCGTGACGCTCTACGCCGATGCGCCGGCCGAGAGCGCGCCGGAGGGCTTCGACGTCGCCACGCTCCCGGAGACCTGGGTCGTGACGCGCATCGAGAGGACCAGCGGGGCGGCCGGCTGCGCGCCGGGGGAGTCGAAGCCCGCTGGAGAGGCCGTGCGCGCGATGGGCGCCATCGGGAGCCTGTCGATGGATCTCTCCGGGGGAACCGCCATGCCGTGCACCCTCGACGTGGACATCACCGCCACCTTCCCGAAGGAGCCCGCGACCGCGCTCCTCCGCGCCACGGGCGTGGCCGTGAACGACGGGTGCCTGTAGACGGGCGCCCGACATGAGGGGTGCGCACACCGGCTCACGCGCAGAATGCTGCTGGACGCTCCTCGCCGGCGACCGCGTATGAGAGCCTCCGCTTCATGCACCGCTCTGCTTCCCTTACGCTCGCGCTTTCCTTCGGTCTCGCCCTCGCCGCCTGCGGAAACGTCGTCGTGCCCGCGCCCGGGAGCGGCGATACGGGCGGCGGTGACGGCCAGGGCGAGACGCCGCCCGCCGCCGAGCACGGCGACACGGGCGGCGGCGACGGCCAGGGCGAGGCGCCGCCCGCCGCCGAGTACATCGTGCAGTACTACCCGGGGCCCGACAACCTGCTCGTGCGCAAGGCCGATCGGGAGCGCGACGTGTGCGTGCAGCTCAGCGCGATCACGCCGCCCCTCGTCGAGACGGGCCTCGACATCGAGGCTCCGGAGGGCTGGAGCGCCGCCTATGTGCTGATCACCGACCGGGCGGCCGACTGCGAGGGCCCGGCGGGGCGCTCGAGAGGCCGCAAAGTGAGCGTGACCGGCGCCGCCGGGACCGTCTCGTGGGAGGCCGGTCCGAGCGACTACGTGCTGTGCAACATCAGCGTGGACGTCACCGCGACGACGCGGGGAGAGCC
The DNA here is from genome assembly GCF_051474135.1 of Sorangium sp. So ce385. NCBI lineage: Bacteria > Pseudomonadati > Myxococcota > Polyangiales > Polyangiaceae > Sorangium > Sorangium sp. So ce385. The sequence goes on from NZ_CP150337.1 coordinate 7,830,807, forward strand.
CGAGGCCCACCACCTCTTCGCGACCGGGCTGAGCATCGGCGGCGACTGCCCGTGACCGGGCGCGGGCGCCGCGGAGCCCCGCAGATCTCGGGGATGAACGCCGATCGCGGCGACCTGCCCGCGCCCCTCCGTCAGCGCTTCTTCGCCCCGCGCTGCGCCTTCTCGGCCTCGGCGAGGCGCCGCCGCGCGTCGTCCAGCGCCGCCTGGCTCGCGAGGCCCTTGGGGAGCGCCTCGTAGCCGGCCACCTCCTCGCGCAGCGTCGCCACCTGCTCCGCGCCCTGACCGAGCTTCTGATGGATCTCTGCGCGGAGCTTCAGGTAACGCAGCCGCCGCGGGCCGTAGGCGCGGCCGATGGCGCGCTCGACCGCGGCGAGCGCCTCCGCCTCGCGGCCCATCGCGTGGAGCACCTGCGCGAGCCGCGCGGGCGGCTCGTACGACTCCGGCATCTGCGCCTCGCGCTCCTTCAGCATCGCGACCGCCTCGTCGCCGCGCGACAGCGCGAGGTACGCCATGGCCCGGCCGTAGTCGTACGCGGCGGCCGCCTCGGGCGCCTTCGCCTCCTTCGCGGCCCGCTCCAGCACGGCGAGCTTCGACTCGTTCGCCGCGCGGGCCCCGGCCGCGTCGCCGAGCGCCTGGAGCCCCTCGGCGAGCAGGCCCCACGCGTCGGCCCGGTCGTCCGCGCTCGAGTCCGCGGGCGGGCTCGCGACGATCGACCTGAGCCGGCCGACCGCCGCCTCGCGCGCGGCGCGCTGGGCCTTGGCGTCGGAGAGCGCGGCCGCGCAGGAGAGCAGGACGCTCGCGAAATCGGCGGGCAGCGCCGCGCCCTTCACCTCGGCGACGTGCCGCATGCCGGCCTCCGCGCACCCCGCGGGGTCCCTCCTGCGGAGCGCCGACACGAGGCCGAGCAGCGCCTCGCTGCGCCGCGGCCACGCCTCGCCGCCCCGGGCCAGGGCGCGCACATACGCGACCGCCGCCGCCGCGTGGTCGCCGGCGCTGTGGGCCCGCTTCGCCTCGACCAGCAAGCGGTTCGGGTCGTCCGGAGGCAGCGCCGAGGCCGCCTTGGAATCCATGGCGTGCAGCGCCTCGCGGAGCAGCTCGCGCAGCTCCTGCACCGAGGCGGCGCCCCGCCACAGCCCGACCACCTGGCCGTCCGCCGGCTCGAGGACGAAGAACGTCGGCCACACCGTCACCTCGTGCCGCTCCAGGAACGGCGCGTTCTCCGGTCGATCCGTGTCGATGTCGGCGAACACCACCCGATCCGCGAACGGGCGCAGCGACGGGTCGGTCAGCACGTAATGCTTCATGCTCAGGCACGTGTGGCACCACGGCGCCCACGCATCGACGAACAGCGCCTTGCCCTCGGCCCGGGCCTTCGCGTGCGCCCGCGGCACGTCGTCGCGGATGAACTCGAGCGGCGGCCGCGCCGCCTCGGGCGCTGCCGCGGCGGCGGGCGGAGGCGCCGCGGCGGGGCTGCCGGCCGCCGCGGCGGCGGGCGGGGGCGCCGCGGGCGCCGCGGCGCGGGGGGGCGGATCCGCGGCGCAGGCGGCGAGGGAGACGAGCGCGACGAGGGCGGGGAGCGAGGCCGGGGGACGCACGGGCGACCATGGTAGCAGCCCGATGGCGGCGGTCTCGCCCTCCCAGCGACAGGCGTCCCCCACGTTGACGCGCCGCCGGTGCCGCGCGTAGAACCGTATCCTGGGCCGGCTTCGCGCCCGCCCGCGGCGCGGCGGCGCAGTCTTCCGGGTGCCGGAACATCACATCAGGGGGAGTCCACATGTTCGAGCGCGTGCTGAGGATAGGGGAGCATACCGCCCGCATCGGCGAGCCTGCGGACACCCTGGAGTTGATGATGCGGGGCGACGTCTCGCCGGACGAGGCAGCGCGGTTCTTCGACTTCATGGCATTCCACTTCGCCGGGCAGCGCTACATGCTGATCACCGGCGACGTGTCCCAGCTCGGCCGGGTGCCGGCCGAGTCCCGGAGAACGGTCATGAGGGAGTCGGGCAGGGTGCCCCCCATCCGAGGGCTGGTCTATTACCGCGCGACCTTCACGGGCAGGGTCCTGACCGAGCTGGTGATCCGCGGCTATGCGCTCGCGACCGGGGCCGACGTCGCGGTCCACTTCGTCGAGCACGAGCCGGAGGCGCGGGCGTGGCTGGCCCGGCGGCGGGAGCGGCTCGCCGGCGAGCGTGGATGAGCTCGCCTGGCGCGGCCGAGCGGACGACGAGGCTGCGCGGCGCGACGGGCCGGCGGGCGGCGCGTGAGGTGGGCCCGCGGCGGGAGCGCGGCGGGCCGGCCGGGACGGCGCGCGCGCTGGCCGGGTCGTCGCGCCGCCCGTTTCGGCCTCGACGCGGCCGCGGGCCGACAATGCGCCCCCCGGTTCCGGCAAAGCTGGTAGAGTGGCGCCGCGGTGAACGATTACGCAGGCCGGTGCGGAAGCTGCGCGGCATACACGCGGGTGCATGAGGATCCAGCGCGCGGTCGCGTCGGCGAGTGCGCCCTCGAGGTGTACCCGCCGCCGGTCAAGGCGACCGCGACGTGCGCCCGGTACCGCGCCAAGGGCGCGCCGCCGCCGCCCCCGCCCCCGCGGGCCGCGGGCCAGCCGCGCGGCTCGGGCGGCAGGCCCCGGCCGACCGGAGCGCCGCCGCCGGAGCGCCGGGCCGGCGCCGCGCCGCAGCCCTTCCGTCCGCCGCTGCCAAGGGAGATCGACATCGACATGGATATCGACGAGTTCCGTCGTGTGCTGCGCGAGGTGCTGTCCGAGGAGCTCGGCGTCGGCCGCGCGGAGATGGGCGGCCGCTGGGAAGGTGGGGAGATCGTCCTCCGGCCCGGCAAGGAGGGCACGGCCGAGAAGCGCATCCCGCTCGACGTGTTCTTCCACAAGATCGTCATGATGCGCGACAAGCTCCGCGTGCTGGAGCAGAAGATCAACGCGCACGAGGGGCTGAGCGACGCAGAGAAGGTGCAGCTCCAGGCGTACATCACCGGCTGTTACGGGACGCTCACCACGTTCAACGTGCTCTTCGCCCGCCGGGAAGACGGATTCGCCGGCAGCGGCCGAGACGACTAGAGCGGCGGGCGCCCGCTTCGGATACGGGCCCATCTCGACGTTTTCGGTGCTCGGCGTACGGGAGTACGCCTGCGCGCCGAAAACGCCGATCTGGGCCCGTCTCCTGTGCGGGCGACCGCCGCTCTGCGGCGCGGGCCGCGACACGAGGCCAGCAATTCCGTCACTCTCAGGGTTTCCCTGACTCGATGCCAGGCGCGCGGGCGCGCCGGCGCTCGCCGAAGGCATGCACGGCGCGTGGCTCACCATGGTACAAGGTGCGCGGAGGTCGCCGGATGGCCATCAAGCAGCTCACGCCCGAGCAGGTCCACACCATGTCCCTCGAAGAGAAGGACACATGGTGGCTGAAGAACGTCTACCGCGGCGACATGCCGCAGCTCACGTGGCGTTCCGGGATCACGGGCATGCTCCTCGGCGCCTTCCTCTCGCTCACGAACCTGTACATCGGCGCGCGCACCGGCTGGTCTCTCGGCGTCGGCATCACGAGCGTGATCCTGGCCTTCGGGCTCTTCAAGGTCCTCTCCCGGCTGGGGCTCGGGAGCGACATGACCGTGCTCGAGAACAACGCGATGCAGTCCATCGCGACGTCGGCCGGATACATGAACGCGCCGCTCTTCACGAGCCTCGCGGCCTATTCGATGGTCACGACCACGATCATCCCCATGGGCCGGGCGATGATCTGGATGTTCATCCTCGCCATCCTCGGCGTGCTCTTCGCGTTCCCGATGAAGAAGCGCTTCATCAACGACGAGCAGCTCCCCTTCCCCGAGGGCATGGCCGCCGGCGTGGTCATGGACGCGCTGCACGAGAGCGACGAGAAGGAGGGCCTCTTCAAGGCGAAGCTCCTCCTCGGCGGCGGCCTCGCGAGCGCCCTGCTCGAGCTCCTCCGCGACGACAAGGTGATGCGCGCGCTCTTCGCCTTGAAGAGCATCCCCCATTATTACGACGAGGTCTTTTATCACGGCTGGTTCGCCGACCTGCTCAAGCGATGGGGCCTCTCCCCGGCCATCCGGGGCATCCCCCTGAACGAGCTCACGATCCGCTTCGACACGAGCATCATCTTCGTCGCCACGGGCGGCCTGATGGGGATCCGGACCGGCGCGTCGCTCCTCCTCGGCGGCATCCTCAACTACTGGATCCTGGCCCCCCTCTTGATCCAGCACGGGATCATCCTGCCGCGGAACGGCCATTACGGGTTCGGGCAGATCACGCTCTGGGCGCTCTGGGGCGGCGTCGCGTGCATGACCACGTCGTCGCTTTACGCCTTCTTCTCCAAGCCCAAGGTGATCATCGACGCCTTCCGGGGCCTCTCCAAGAAGGGCGGGGCGAGGGACGTGCTCGCGGACATCGAGCTGCCGGTGAAGCTGTCGCTCATCGGCGTGCCCGTCGTCGGCCTGGTCGTCGTCGTGCTCGGGCAGCTCTGGTTCGGCATCGCCTGGTGGCTCGGGGCCATCGCCGTCCCGCTCGTGTTCGTCTTCTCGCTCATCGCCGTGAACTCGACGGGCATCACGGCGATCACCCCGACCGGGGCGCTCGGCAAGCTGACGCAGCTCACCTATGGCGTCCTCGCGCCGAAGAACATCACGACGAACCTGATGACGGCCGGGATCACGGCCGAGGTCGCGAGCAACACGGCGAACCTGTTGATGGATATCAAGCCGGGCTACATGCTCGGCGGCAAGCCGCGCCACCAGGCGATGGGGCACGTGCTCGGGACGGTCGCGGGGCTCGTGCTCTCGGTCCCCATCTGGTATCTCGTGCTCATCCAGGGGGACATCAGCCGTTACGGGACGGAGCAGCTGCCGGTCCCGAGCGCGCTCACGTGGAAGGCCGTCGCCGAGGTGCTGATGAAGGGACTCGACTTCCTCCACCCGACGGCCAAGTCCGCGGTGGTGGTCGGGGCGATCGTGGGGATCCTCGTCGAGGTCACGAAGCAGCTCACGAAGAACCGATTCCCCCTCTCCGCGGTCGCCCTCGGGCTCGCGTTCATCCTCAACTTCACCGACATCTGGTCGATGTTCCTCGGCTCGTTCCTCTTCTGGCTGGTCGAGCGGCGCGCGGCGGGCTGGCACCGGGCGCGCGAGCGCGAGTCGCGGCTGAGCGAGACCGAGCCGGGCGGGGCGCCCGCCGCGCCGGTCAAGCGGCCCTGGTACGCGCTCGCCGCCGAGAACACCGAGGCGATCTGCGCGGGCGTGATCGCCGGGGGCTCGCTGATGGGCATCGGCCTCAGCGTGCTCGGCGTGCTCGTGCTGCCCGACGTGCTGGAGGCCGCGAGCCTCACCAAGGCGCTCGGGCAGCTCCTCGATTTCCTCCCGAAGTGAAGCGCCCTCGGTCGCCGGCGTGAGGCCGCCCGCCGGGCGGCCCCCCGGATCGCTCGCGGCCGCTCACCAACCCGCCTCATCCACGCAACGGCGCCTCAGTGTGACAGGAATGCGCGCCTTCCCTCCCACGGCGAGGCGCGGTGAGCGCAGCGCGTCGCCCCGTCGAGGCGCTCCGCTCGGATGCGCGCGTGGCGCGGTTCATGCAGCCTGGTCCGCGCCGCGTCGATGCGAGCTCAGCGATCCACGAAGCGCGCGCCAGGAAAGGACCGTGCATGTCGGTGAACGTCCCCCCGTCCCGAGGAACACCCAGCCCCGCGCCGGTCGGCGATCCCGAGCAGGGCCCGCCGGCGCAGGATCCCGCGCCGGGCGAGCCGCCGCGGCGCGACCCGGATCCGGGCGAGCCGCCGCGGCGGGATCCCCCTCCCCCTCCTCCCGCGCCCGGAGAGCCGTCTCCGGAGATCGAGGACCCGCCGGCGCCGGGGCAGCCGCCGAAGGAGCCCGGCGTGATCGCGACGGCCGGCTGAGCTCGAATCGACGCGCAACGTCATCCCGTAACCGTCGAGAGGTCCCCATGAACACGTGTGATTGCTGCGGTAACAGCTACGACAAGGCCTTCCAGATCATGGTGGGCGGCACGACCTACACCTTCGACTGCTTCGAGTGCGCGATTCACAAGCTCGCGCCCGTGTGCGCCCACTGCGCCTGTCGGATCGTGGGGCACGGCGTCGAGGCCCGCGGGGCGTTCTACTGCTGCGCGCACTGTTCCAAGCAGAAGGGTATTCAGGGGGCGATCGATCGCGTGGCGTGAGCCGGCGCCGAGGGGCGGCCGGCGCGCTCACCTCGCGGCGTCGTGGAGCGGCAGCGCGAGGACGGCCTCGGTCGGCAGCACGTCGGCGAAGCGATCGGCCAGCGCCGCGAGCGAGACCTCGTGCAGGGTGCGGTGGTCGACGAGGCGAGCGCCTCGCGCGCCCTGGACGGCGGGTAGATCGCGGCTCGCCGACGCGTCGCTCGGGAGCAGGACGCGGTAGCCGAGCACGAGCCCGTCCCGCACCGTCGAGTCGACGGCGAGGTGGGTCATGAGGCCGCTCACGACGATGGTGTCGACGCCGCGGCGGCGGAGCTCGGCGTCGAGCTCGGTCTTCGTGAAGCCCCCGGCCATCGACTTCGTGATCACGAGCTCTCCGGCGCGCGGCCGCGCCGCGGGGACGAAGTCGGCGCGCGGGCTGCCCTCGGCGAAGAGCCGCGCGCCCTTCGGGCCGATGTTCCGCACGTGCGCGACCGTGATCCCGTTCTCCCGGGCCCAGGCGAGGAGGCGTGTCGCCTTCTCGAGCGCCGCCCGGGCGTCCGGCAGCGTGAGGCCGCCCGAGAAGAACTCTTCCTGGAGATCGACGAGCACGAGCGCCGTGCGCGCCCGGTGGAGCCGGTCGACCGGCTCGAGGCCGTACAGCGCCCGCAGCGTGGTCGGCCCGCCCTGCGCCGGGGGCGGCGCGGCCAGCTGATCCGCGGCCAAGACCGAGGTCAGGATGAAGAGCAGCAGCGCGACTCCGGTGTGTCCGCGAGCCTGCGTAAGCATGGGATCCTCCTTGGCGGCGAGGCAGCCGCCTCGCCATCGCGGCGAGGCAGCCGCCTCGCGCTCCAGGAAAGCTAGATCCGGCGCATGCTCGTGATAATCCTGGTCTGCCGACGAGGATTGCGTCGCGGAAGGAACGAATCGGATGGAGCCGGCGGTCGGTGATCTGGGCGAGATGAGGGCGTTCCTGGAGGTCGCGCGGCTGCAGAGCTTCTCGGCGGCGGCGAGGGCGCTCGGGCTCACGTCGTCGTCGGTCAGCAAGCAGGTCGCGCGGCTGGAGGAGCGCCTGCGGGTGCAGCTGCTCCGGCGCACGACGCGCCGCGTGAGCCTCACGGAGGCGGGGGACCTCTACGCCGAGCGCGCCGGCCGGATCCTCGCGGACGTCGAGGAGGCGCAGCGCGCGGTCGCGGATCTCGACGGGACGCCGCGCGGGACCCTGCGCATCTCGGCGCCCACGATCTTGGGCACGATCCGCGTCGCGCCCGCCGTGCTGGCCTGCCGCGCGAAGTACCCGGAGCTCCGGATCGATCTCGACATCACCGATCGCATCGTCGATCTGGTGGCCGAGCGCGTCGACGTGGCGGTGCGCCAGGCTGCGGGGATCTCGCCGGCGTCGCTGGTCGCGCGGCGGCTCGCCGACGATCGGCGCGTGCTCTGCGCGAGCCCGCGCTACCTGCGGCGCCACGGGACGCCGCGGCGCCTGGAGGACCTGGCCGATCACGACTGCATCACGCACAACATGGAGCCGGTGCCGCGGTGGACGCTGGTGGGTCCCGAGGGGGAGCGCGTCATCCAGGTGAGCGGCACGCTCCGCTCCAGCGACACGCTGACGCTGCGCGACGCCGCGGTCGCGGGGATCGGGGTGGCCAACCTGCCTGATTACGTCGTGGAGGAGCATCTCGAGAGCGGCGCGCTGCGGCGCGTGCTGCCGGAGTACGGCGCGTCGACGCGCGCCATCTTCGCGGTGTACGCGGCGCCCGCGCGGGCGGCGGTCCGGGTCTTCGTGGAGACGCTGGCCAAGGCGCTGGGCGAAGGCGGGGTGAAGAAGGAGAAGACGGCGCGCTAGCCAGAGCGGTTCTTCGTGCGCGTGGGCGCTGATCTGGGGAATCGCGCACGCGCACGCGCACGCGCACGAAGGACGCGCACGGAAGACGAGAGACGAGAGACGAGAGACGAGAGACGAGAGACAGAGGACAGTCGGCGATTGGGAGCGCCGTTATCGGCGCTCGGGCGTGATCTGCGCCGCGCCGGCCGCGCGTTCCTTGCTCATTTGACGGATGCAGTGCTGAAGCGCGGCGCGGAGGTTCCCGAGGGTCGTGATGTTCTTCAGATCGAGGCCGAGGCTCACGATGGTCTGGGCGACGTTCGAACGGATGCCCGTGACGATGCCCTCGGCGCCGAGGAGCCGGATCGCGCCGACCAGATCGAGGAGGTAGCTCGCCGTCTTCGTGTCCACCATGTCGACGCCGGTGAGATCCAGGATCGCGTACCGCGCGCCCATCCGCGAGATCGCCTCGAGGAGCGTGTCCATCACCTCGGCGGTCCGCTGGCTGTCGAGCACCCCGATCATCGGCAGCGTCAGGATGCCGTCCCACACCTGGATGATGGGCGTCGACAGATCGCGGATGACCTGCTGTTGCCGCTCGATGAGCTCCAGCTTGGTCCGGAGCTCCTGCTCCGTGTTCTTCGCCTGGCTGACATCGAGGGTGAGGCCGACGACCGCGTACACCTCTCCGCGCTCGTCGCGGACCGGGATCTCCCAGTTCTCCCAGAACACCCCGTGCGTCGAGTTGAGCGAATGGCTCCCCTCGCCCGCGAGCGCCCGCCGGAGCATGTCGATGCCGTCGCTGCCGGCGTAGATGTCGAACACGTTCTTGCCGACGTGCTCGCCCTCCTGGAGCCCCGCGTTCGCGATCCCGCTGCCCTCGTGGAACGTGAAGATCCCCTCGCGATCGATCGCCCAGATGATGATCGGCAGCGTCTGCGCGACGGTCCGCAGGACCAGCTCCTTCTGCTCGTAGCGGCGGATCTGCTCGACCCGCTCCGTCACGTCGTGACCGAACACGCCGACGCCGACGACCTCCCCGCGCTCGCCGAGGAGGCGCTCATGCCGCCACTCGACGTGCGCCGTGGCGCCATCCCTGGTGACGTGCCGGAAGACCCGCGGCGCCGCGCCGTCCTCCGCCAGCAGCCGCCGCCACGCCTCCGGGTCGCCGGACGCCGGCAGCAGCTCGTCGACGCGCCGGCCACGCGCCTCCCGCCGCGCATGGCCGAACAGGCGCTCGGCCGCCCCGTTCCAGTCCTCGATCGCGAGATCCGCGCCGTACTGGACGATCGCATGCGGCGCTCGCTGAAGAAGGCGCGCGCGCCCCCGTGCAAGACGTTCGTCCTCGACTTCTTCCGGCAACGCAGTGGAGACGGTCATGTACGCGAAAAAATTACCCTGAACGCTCGCCGGTCGTCGAGATCGGTTCCGTCCTTGGGCTCCCCCTCGCGCCGGCCGATCCGCTCCGGGCGGCCCCACTGCTGCCACAGCAACACCCCCGGCGCAGCGCCTGCTGCGCCAGCAGCAGGCAGCTCTCTGCTATAGCGGATTTGCGTCTCGTAGGGCGGCGGGCGGTTGGTACGTCGCGTGCTCAGCGTCTCCGGCACGGTCGACGAGGGCGCCCCGCGGCACGCCTGGAGGAGCACATCCCAGGGTGACGGCGCGCCACGTCGCGGGAGTTGCGGTCGTTCCATGCTGGTTGGGCTTGACTTTCGGATCAACGTTGGACGTCTTCGTCCCACCCCGCGCGGCCGCAGAACCCCCTTCGAGAGCGCCTGGCGTGCGCTCGCAGCGCTGCTCCTCGCGCTCATCGCGATCGGATGCTCCAGGGCGTCCTCGGCGCCGGCGGGCGGCGGCGGCGTGTACATGAACGAGTTCAACCCGTTTTGGAAGGGCGGTCCGTGAAGGCGTCGGGCCCTCATCGAGGATGGGCAGCAGGAGGAGCCATGAGCAAGATTCAGTTCCAGAGCGTGAGCAAGACGTTCGCCGTCAAGGGGCCCGCCGGCTCGAAGGAGGCCGCGCGGTTCACGGCCATCGAGGACCTCTGCCTCGACGTGAGGGCGGGCGAGCTCCTGGTCCTCGTCGGGCCGAGCGGGTGCGGCAAATCGACGCTCATCGATCTCCTCGGCGGGCTGTCGAAGCCGTCCAGCGGGAAGCTCCTGCTCGACGGCAAGCCGATCACGGGCCCGGCCCTCGACCGGGGCATCGTGTTCCAGCAATACGCGCTCTTCCCGTGGCGGACGGCGCGCGGGAACGTCGAGTTCGGCCTCGAGGCCAAGGGCGTCCCGGAGAGCCAGCGCAAGGAGATCGCCCAGCGCTACCTGGAGCTCGTCAGCCTCTCCGGCTTCGAGGACCGGTATCCGCACGAGCTGTCGGGCGGCATGAAGCAGCGCGTGGCCATCGCCAGGAGCCTCGCGTACGACCCGGAGGTGCTGATGATGGACGAGCCGTTCGCGGCGCTGGACGCGCAGACGCGCGAGTCGCTGCAGGAGGAGCTGCTCCGGATCTGGGAGAGGTCGCGCAAGACGATCCTCTTCATCACGCACAGCATCGACGAGGCGGTGTACCTGGGGCAGCGGGTCGCGATCATGACGTCCCGGCCCGGCCGCGTGAAGCGGATCATCGAGATCCCCGAGGAGATCCGGGGCTACGAGGACGCGCGGTCGACGCCGGAGTTCGGCAGGCTGCGGCACGAGATCTGGACGCTCCTGCGCGAGGAGGTGCTGAAGGCCGAGGAGCACGAGCGGCTCAAGAAGCAGAAGCGCGCGGCGGAGGGGCGCCCCGTTGCGGGCGTGGTGGCGGTCAATGGCTAGCGTCCCGCAGTCGATCGCGCTGCCCGAGGAGCCGCAGCAGGCGCAGCTCGTGACCGAGGTGGGGAGGTGGCTCGGCCGCGCCGTCGCGCGCTCCGGGATCCTGCTCCTCGTCGCCGCGCTGTGGGAGACGGCGCCGCGGGTCGGCCTCGTGGAGGCGGCGTTCTTGCCGCCGCTGTCCGAGGTGCTGGCGACCGGCTGGCAGCTCCTCCAGAACGGGCAGCTCCTGAGCCACATCAAGGCGAGCCTGTCGCGCTCCCTCACGGGCTTCTCGCTGGCGATCCTGGTGGGCGTGCCGCTCGGGCTCGCGATCGGGTGGTACAAGGCCGTGGCGGACGCGATCAACCCGCTGCTCGAGGTGCTGCGCAACACCGCGGCGCTCGCGCTCTTGCCCGTGTTCCTCCTGCTGCTCGGGATCGGCGAGGCCTCGAAGATCGCGCTCGTCATCTACTCGTGCACATGGCCGATCCTGCTCAACACGATCAGCGGCGTGCGCGGGGTCGATCCGCTGCTCGTGAAGTCGGCGCGGACGATGGGGCTGTCTCCGATCCAGCTGTTCCGCAAGGTCATCTTGCCGGCGGCGATCCCGACGATCTTCGTGGGCATCCGCCTGGCGGGCGCCTACTCGCTGCTCGTGCTCGTCGCGGCGGAGATGATCGGGGCCAAGGCGGGGCTCGGATACCTGATCATCTACGCGCAATACAACTTCCAGATCCCGAGCATGTATGTCGGCATCCTGACGATCACGACGCTCGGGCTGACGTTCAATCATCTGCTCATGCGGGTCGAGCGGCGCTTCACGTCGTGGAAGGTCGCCCCGAAGGAGTGAGCCCCGGCCGGCGGGGGCCTCGCGCCGGGGAGATCACCGTTCATCGAACAGAGGGAGAGGACCACGTGAATCGCATCATCCTGGGGCGGACCGGCCTGGAGGTCAGCGTGCTCGGTTTGGGCGCGGGCGGCGACAGCCGGCTCGGGTCGGGGCGCGTCGCCGAGGCCGAGTCGCTCCGGCTCGTCCGTGCGGCCATCGAGCGCGGCGTGAGCTTCATCGACACGGCGGAGGCGTACGGGACCGAGGAGCTCATCGGCAAGGCGCTCCGCGAGGTGCCGCGCGATCGCGTGGTGCTCTCGACGAAGAAGACGACGCGCCTCGACGCGCCCCTCCGGCCGGAAGACGTGGTGTCGTCGCTGCACGCGAGCCTCGAGCGGCTCGGCACGGATCACGTCGACGTCTACCACCTTCACGGCGTGCTCCCGGACCGGTACGCCGATCTGCGGGAGCGGATCGTCCCCGTGCTGCTGCGCCTGCGCGAGCAGGGCAAGATCCGCTTCCTCGGCATCACCGAGGCGTTCGCGGCCGATCCGACGCACGCGATGCTGGCGCAGGCGCTCCGCGACGACCTCTGGGACGTGGTGATGGTCGGGTTCAACCTCCTGAACCAGTCGGCGCGCGAGCGGGTCTTCCCGCTGACGCGGGCGAAGGATATCGGGACGCTGATCATGTTCGCGGTCCGGCGCGCGCTGAGCCGGCCCGAGCGGCTGAGGGAGCTGCTCGCCGACCTTGCGGCGCGGGGCAAGGTGTCGCGAGCGCTCGCCGACGAAGGGCTGGAGCGCCTGCTCGCGGGGGAGGACGTCGCGTCGCTCCCGGACGCGGCGTACCGGTTCTGCAGGGACGAGCCCGGCGCGCACGTGATCCTGTCGGGGACGAGCAGCGTGGAGCACCTGCTGGAGAACGTGCGGTCGATCGGGGCGCCGCCGCTGTCGGCGCGGGCCCGCGAGCGCCTCGTCGAGGCCTTCGCGCGGGTCGACGACGTGTCGGGGCACTGAGGCGCCGCAGGGGAGCGCCGAGGGGCGCGCGGCGGCAAAGGGCGCGCGGCGGCAGGGGCGCGCGGCAGGCGCGCGGCGGAAGCTTACGCGGCCGGAGAGGCGAGCCCGGGCGACGCGAGGGGCGCCGCGGCGTCGGGCTCGAGGAAGCGCGCGATGCGATTGCCGAGCCGCGCGCGGAAGGCGTCGTCGGTGGGCGGCGAGTGGCGGCACCCCTCGAGCAGCTCGGTCTCGGCGCGCGGCAGGAGCACCTTCGCGCGCGCGAGCAGCTTCGCGCCGGGGAAGCTCACGTCGTCGTCGGCGCCAAACACGAGCGCGGGCCGCGTGAAGCCGGCGAGCGCCTCCGGCGCGGCGAGCGGCGGGATCCGCATGTCGAGGCGGTAGCTCCGCACGGCGTCGCCGAAGTAGGGGCCCCACATGGCGTCGTGCGTGGAGAACAGCCCGGAGACGAGGCGCGCGAGCCGGTCCTCGGAAGGGAACGCGCGGTAGAGGGCCATGGGGATGGCCACGCGCGTGAGGCCCTGCCACACCGGGCCGGACACGACGCCGCCGGGCACGATCAGGACGAGCCGGTCGATGCGGGCGGGCGCGACCTCGGCCATGCGCAGGGCGACGAAGCCTCCCCAGCTCACGCCGAGGAGGTGGACGCGCGGGAGCCCGAGCGCGTCGAGGACGTCGGTGAGCCACTCGGCGTAGGCGGGGCCCTCGACGGGCACGCGGACGTCGGCGCTCTTGACGGACTGGCCGATCACGTCGACGGCGTAGACGCGGAAGCGGGTGAGGAGCGGGCCGAGCTCGGGCAAGAGGTGCGCGGAGCTCGCCATGGCGCCGTGCACGCAGACGAGCGGCGGGGCGTGCTCGGGGCCGGCGACGAGGACGTGCGTCGCGCCGAAGCGGGTCGAGACCTCGCGCGCGCGGGTCGGGACCGGGGCCTTTTCGCGGAAGCGTTCGAACCACGTGGCGATGCGCGCGCGGGCCTCTGGACTGCGAAAGATGATGGATGACGTCATCGAGCCCTCCTGACGTTGGCTGCGGGGCGGAGGCCGCAGAGGTGCTGAGCGACGAGCCGATCGAGGAGGGCGACGGGCGACGGGTGCGCGCCCTGGACCCACGCGATCAGCGCGAAGTAATAGAAGGAGAAGAAGGCGACGCCGAAGAGCGCGGGGTCGGCGTCGTCGGCGACCTCGCCCTGCGCGCGGGCGGCGTTGAAGAGCTCGACGACGCGGCCGTGCACGGCGGCGATCTGCTCGGTGAAGCGCGCTTGCCACGGCGGGTCGGCGAACAGCGCCTCACGGAGCAGCGTCTTCGACAGCGCCGGGCGGCGGGCGTAGTACGCGAAGAACGCGGCCCCGAGGCGGTGGAGCCGCTGCTCGAGGGTGCCTGGCTCCTCGTCGCGGACGGCCTCGGCCGCGGTGGCGGCGAGGTCGTCGAAGAGGGCGGCGTGGAGCAGGTCGCGCTTGTCGGCGAAGTGGAGGAGGACCGTGCCCGCGGCGACGCCCGCGTCCGCGGCGATGGCGCGGACGTTCGCCGCCTCGAAGCCGTGGCGCTCGAAGTGGTCGCGCGCGGTCTCGAGGATCCGGGCGCGCGTGGCGTCTTTCTGGGCTTCGCGGCGGCCGGGCTTTGGAGTGAACGCGTTCACTGAACGTGTTCATTACATGGAAGCGGAAGATTGGCAAGGGATGGATGAGTCCGGTGCCGACCCGGGTTGAGTCCGACCCGGGTTGAGGCGAGGAGGCCGACCCGGGTTGAGGCGAGGCCGACCCAGGTTGAGGCCGACCCGGGTTGGGGCGGAGCCGACCCGGGTTGAGGCGAGGAGGCCGACCCGGGTTGAGGCGAGGCCGACCCGGGTTGAGGCCGCCCGCGGCGCCGACCCGGGTTGAGGCCGCCCGCCGCCCGGCTCCCCCCGACCTCTACGGCCTTAAATAACCGCCAGCCGCCGGCGCGCGTTCCTCGGCACCACCGGCTCGGGCGGCGGCGGGGGCGGCGCGTCCCACGCCTCCTCGACCAGCTCGAAGACGCCATGGTCGTACGGCACGTGCGGCGCGCGCTGCTTCATGACGAGCCGCTCGCGGATGCCCCGTCGCTTGAGCTGCGTCACGCGGTGGTAGCAGAACGGATTGTTGCCGCGCCTGCCGAGCGTGCAGTGCGCGGTCCACGAGCACCCCGCGCGGCACTCGTCCGCGTAGTAGCACGTCGCGCAGTGACCCCAGAGCTCGCTCGCGTCGCGATCGCGCGCGAACCGGACCTCCTCGGAGCCCTCCCAGATGTGCTCCAGGCCGCGCTCGCGCACGTTGCCCCCGGCATAGGGCACGGTCGGGACCGACGGACACGCCTTCACGGTGCCGTCGGACTCGATGCCGATCGCGTTGATCCCGCCGCGACAGCCGCGCCAGTGCGCGTCGCCGCCGCCGGGCCTCGACCGCAGGAGCTGCTCGTGCGGGCCGAAGTAGCCGATGTTGTTGTTCGCGAACACGTTGAACGGCACGCCCGACACGTGCGTCTCGAGCGCCTCCCGCTGGATGGCGGCGAGGGTGTCGATGACCTCGACCACGCGCCACGGCTCGAGGATCCACTCCGGATGGTCGGCCGCGCGCCCCATCGGCACGGTGATCTGCACCTGCCATGTCTGGATCCCGTGCGAGCGCAGCTCGGCGCACGTCTCGCGCAAGAGGTGCGCGTTGAGGCGGTTGATCTGGGTGTTCGCGGTCGTGATCAGCCCGGCGGCGCGGGCGTTCTCGAGCGCGCGGATGGCGGCCGCGTGGCTGCCCACGTTGCCGCGCAGCTCGTCATGGACGTCCGCCGGCCCATCGACCGAGACCCCGAGCCCGGTGAGCCCTGCGGCCCGGAGCGCCTTCGCGCGCTCGGCGGTGAACGCTCGCCCGCCCGTCTGCATGATGACGCGGATGCCGCTGCGCGCGAGGAACGAGATGATCTCCGTGAGATCCTCGCGCAGGTACGCCTCGCCTCCGATGAGCGCGACCTCGCGGCAGCCCATCCGCGCGAGGCTCGCGGCGACCTCGAGCACCTCCTCGGTCGAGAGCTCCGCGTCGCGCGCGGCGCCAGCGCGCGAGCCGCAGTGCTGGCACGGCTGGTCGCACTTCATCGTGAGCTCCCAGACCGCGTAGATCGGCTTCGCTTCCATCAAGTCCGCAGGCATGAGCGCGCGGACGGGGATCTCGGTCGGCTTGATCATCGGTTCACCCTCCCGATCCGCCCCCGCCGACCGAGGGTCCGCCGCCGTACGCGCCCCCGACCCCGATGTCGCCGCCGGAGCCTCCTGTCCCGCCCGTCGGGTCCGCGCCCCCGACCTCACCGGCCGCGGGTCCGCCGCCGTACTCTTCCCCGATGCCGATATCGCCGCCGGCGCCCCCTGGCCCGCCCGTCGGGTCCGCGCCCCCGGCGGAGCCGACCGAGGGTCCGCCGCCGTACGCCCCCGCCACCGCGATGTCGCCGCCGAAGCCCCCTGGCCCGCCCGTGGGGCTCGCACCCCCGGCGGAGCCGACCGAGGGGCTGCCGCCGTACGCTCCTGCGACCGCGACGTCGCCGCCGAAGCTCGAGCTGCTCGAGCTGCCTTGATCTCGCTCGTCGACGACCTCGCCGTTGCAGCCGAGCGGCTGGAACAACGCGGCCGTCAGACCCATGAGCATGGCGATCTTCGTGCGGGGGACAGCGCCGTCCGGCGCGCGCATGGCTGCGCCGCAGTGCGGGCACTCGCTCTCGCTGGCACGCGCGTGGCAGCCGCAGGAGCTACACGGGACGAGAGAGGGAAAATGGATGGGCACGGGCAAGTCCTTTCAGGTCGAAGCCAAAGCCGTGCTCCCTCCCCGAGCAATCCGCGCACCGTCCTATCCATCTCGACGAATCCACTCGAATTCACTGAGAAATGCCAATTCAGCCTCCGCCCGATCGGGCCCGCCTGACACATCTTGGCATTCGTCCGTCGCATGCCAGGATGTGCCACAAGCCGGCGCCGCGGAACGCTGCGCTGGATTGGATGGGTCAGGGAGCCCCGTCGCCGCACGCCCCCAGGCGTCGCTCGAAGAACCGGCGCTCCATGGCGTTGCGGGCGAGCGCGAGCGCTTCCCGCAGGTGCTGGCTCGCGATCTCGCGCCTGCCGCGGCGGAGCTCCAGCTCGCCGAGCGCCGCGAAATAGAACGGATACGCGGCGAGGCGATCGCGGCCCTCGATGGCGCCGATCTCCTCGAGCCCGCGCTCCGGCCCCTCGTGCTGCGCGACGGCGATGGCGCGGTTGAGGGCGACGACCGGCGACGGGCGGATCGCCATCAGCGTGTCGTAGAGCGACACGATCGCCCCCCAGTCCGTGTCCTCCGGCCGGGCCGCGCGCGCATGCACCGCCGCGATCCCGGCCTCGACGTGGTACTCGGTCAGCTCCGGCCCCTCGGCCGACAGGTCGAGGAGCCGTTGCCCTTCGGCCAAGAGCTGCCGATCCCACCGCGATCGATCCTGGTGGAGGAGCGAGGTGAGGTCGCCGGAGGCGTCGACGCGCGCGGGCAGGCGCGCCGCGTGGAGGCACATCAGCGCAGCGAGCGCGTGCGTGGCGGGCGTCGACGAGGGGGGGTGCTCGAGGAGGAGCGCGGTGAGGCGCATCGCCTCCCTGCAGAGCTCGACCCGGACGGCCTCCTTCGCGCAGGCGCCGTGGTAGCCCTCGTTGAAGAGGAGGTAGAGCGCGCGGCGGACCGCCGAGAGCCGGGCCGAGAACGCGTCGTCCGTGAGCTCGAACAGCCGCGTCGAGCCGGCGAGCACCTTCTTCGCCCGGGAGATGCGCTTCTCGATGGCCGCCTCGGTGGCGAGGAACGCGCCGGCGACCTCGCTCACGCTGAAGCCGCAGAGGACGTGGAGCACGAGCGCGATCTGCGCCTCCTCCGGCAGCCGGGGGTGGCAGCACGAGAACATCATGCGCAGCTGGTCGTCCCGGATCGCGGCCGCCCCGAAGAGCTCGTCGACCGCGGGGTCGAGCGCCCGCTCGCCCTCGATCAGCCGCCCGATCTCGGGCGCGAAGGTGCGCGCGGTCCGCTCGCGCCGGAGGACGTCCAGGGCGCGGTGCTTCGCCGCCGCCATGAGCCAGGCGGCCGGGTTCTCGGGCACCCCCTGGAACTTCCACACCTCCAGCGCGCGGCAGAGGGCGTCCTGCACAACGTCCTCCGCCAGCGCGAGGTTGTGGACCCCGAAGAGGCGCGTCAGCGTGGCGAGCATGCGCCCAGCCTCGCGCCGGAAGACGGGGTCGACCGGATCCACTAATGGCTCAGCTTCCAGATGGGGCGCACCTCGACGCTCCCACCGCGCTCGAGGATCGGGCAACCCTTCGAGAGCTCGACCGCGTGCGCGAGGTCCTCGGCCTCGATGAGCATGTAACCGCCGACCACATCCTTCGCCTCGGCGAACGGCCCGTCGACGACCGCCTTCTGCTTGCCCTGGACGACCTTGCCGGTGGGCTCGAGGGGGCTGCCGGGGCGCTTGAGGTGCCCCTTCTCGGTGAGCTCCTTCGCCCACGCGGTCCACCGCTGCATGTGCTGCTGCATCTCGGCCGGAGAGCCAGAGGCGTCGCTACCGCGGAACAAGTACATAAATTCGTTCATGGTCGTTCTCCTTCCCGGGTCCTTCGCCCCTGCGACGTTCGAGGGGCGCCGCGGCGGACAATTTTTTTTGGGGGAGGTGAGGGCTCAGCTCGCCGCGGCGGGCTGCTGCGCCTGGGAGCGCGCGCGGAGGCGCTGCTTGGCGGAAGGGCCGCCGGGGTGGCGGACCGAGGCGACGGCGCGATCCATGGCGTCGCACCAGTAGCGCGCGACGTCCTCGCGGTCGGTGAGGAGGGCGTCGATGGGGCCGTGGTCGGTGTCGATCTCGACCGCGAAGCGGTCGCCGCGGGGCTGCACGCGGACGGCGTGGACCTCCCCGGCGGAGATGGCGGCCCCGAGCCTGCCCTCGGGGCGCAGATCGATCGCGCCGGTGCGGCTCACCCAGGGGGCGACGACGAAGCGGCCCGGCCCGAACGACGCCACCGGGGCGGAGCGCGCCGCATACCGGGACGAGAACCGGGCGACGCCGAGGAAGGCGTAGCCCGCCAGCGAGAGCAGGGCGGCGGCGCTGCCGACGCCGATCGCGATGCCGCTGTCGCCGGCGGAGGCGCTCCGCATGACCTGGACCCACAGGGCGAGCGCGGCGACGAGCAGCGCGGCGCCGATGAGCGCGTTGCGGGTCGCGGACCCGCGTGGCCCCTGGCTCGCGTGGTCCCGCAGGACGAGGAGCTCCCCCTCGGTCCGGATCGCGAACCGCGCCAGCGCGGCGGCCGTCAGCGCGGGCGCCGGCGCTGGCTCCGGGAGGGGTCGCGGCGCGATCGCGCCGGGCGGCTCGGTCCCGCGCGCCGTGACCAGCGGGACGCGCAGCGCGGCCGCGAGCGGCGCCGCCACCGACTCGACGAGCGCCTCCGCCCGGCCGGGATCGAGATCCTGCGCCTCGGCGACGAGCAGGCGCTGCGCCGCGGCGGCGCGCGCGGGCGCCGACGAGCGCGGGGGCGGGGCGAGCACGAGCCAGGCGGCGACGTGGGTCCGCTCGCGGGTGCACGAGGGGGCGGTGCAGCACGGCCGTTGCGCCGAGGTCACCTCGACCCGCACCGCGTCGCGCGGCTCGGCCGCGCCCTCGCCTGCCCCGGCCGCCTCCCCTGCCCCAGCGGCGCCGTCGGCCCCGGACCGCGGCCGCCCGGCGCCCGCGAGCCGCAGCGGCGCGAGCCGGAGGGCGCTCGCGCCGCGCTCGATCCGGAGCCAGACGGGATCGCGCGGCGCCGGGCCGAAGCGCGCGTCCTTGTCGCGCTGCGGCGCGCCGAGCTCGGGCGCCGCGCGGAGGAGCAGCGGCGCGCCGTCGCCCTCCGCCGAGAGACCGCGCGCCGCGCCGGCCGGATCGCCGAGCGGATCGAGGGCAGGAACGGCGCTGTCGGCCTCGAGGGAGCGGAGGGCACGCGCGACCTCCGCGTCGAATGCTGCGGTGCTCGGCTCGGGCATGGCGGGACGTTTGCCCCGGCTGCGCTGGGTTGTAAAGCAGGCCCGTCCGCGCGACCACGCCGGGCGCTCGCTCTCTTGCCCGGGGCCCCTGCCGCGGATCGTGCGGCGCCGGCCACCGTTCGCGCGGTGCAGGCGGCCGTTCGCGCGGCGCCGGCCACCGTTCGCGAGGTGCAGGCGGCCGTTCGCGCGGTGCCGGCCACCCTTCGCGCGGCATCGGCCGTCATGGGCGCGGCGTCGGCCCCGCGCACCGACGCCGGCGCGACAGCAGCGCGGCGAGCGCGGCGAGCGGCAGCGCTCCCGGAGCGCCCGGCCGCCGGCCGCCACCCGAGCACGAGCAGCCGGCGTCGCGTTCCTCGGCGTCGTTCACGGCGCCGCTCTTCGGCCCATCCCCGGCATCCGGCGCCGCGCCGCCCCCGCCTGCGCTACCGCCCCAGCCCGCGCCGCCGCCCCAGCCCGCGCCGCCGCCCCAGCCCGCGCCGCCGCCCCAGCCCGCGCCGCCGCCCGAGCTCGCGACGGTCGTCCCGCCGATCGGGTAGAGCGCGCAGACCCCCTCGATGTCGTCGCCCTCGAGGGTGCGCGCCGACGTGCCGCCCCGGTACGTCCCCAGCATCGTCGCGCCGCGCACGTTCGAGTGGCCGAGCCCGAGGAAATGCCCTTCTTCGTGGGTAGCGATCGACTGCAGATCGATGCAGTCGCCCTCGCCGCTGTCGTCCCAGCAGAAGCCCACGTTGTTGAACACCATGTCGGCGTCGTCGATGGCGCTGTCGGGATCCCAGACCGGCATCGTGACGGCGATGACCGAGTCGGCCCGGCCGAGCTCGGCAGGCCAGCTGTCGCTGATCCAGAGGAACACGTTCCTGCCGTCGTCGAAGTCGTAGCCCGCGTCCGTGTCGCCGAGCAGCTCGGTCGCCCACGCCGTGCACGCAGGGCTCGACCAGGCCGCGAACCCGGCCTCGATGCCGGCGGCGGCGAAGCCGGAGAGCGGCGCCGGGATCGTCTTGTGGTTGATGTGGTAGCGGACCGGCAGCTCGCTCCACCGGGGGACGACCTCGAGGTCGAGCGGCGACCACGCGGCCGCCTCGCCGGCCCCGACGACCAGCGCGGCGGCGAGCGCCGCGACCGGGGCGAGCGCGGCCCGGGAGCCTCTCTTCATCCCCCCATCATCGTCTCATCGCCCCTGCGGCACCACCTCGAGCTCCGCGGGCGCCGCGCTCCCCTCGAGCGGCAGCGTCACCTCCACCCCCTCGTGGACCGGCAGGGTCGCCGAGATGGGCCACGCGCGCGGCGCCCCGCCCTCGCCCGCCGCGACCTCACGCAGCGTGACGCCGCGCAGCGGAGCCACGCCGCCGTTGAAGAGGCACGCGCGCAGCCGGCCCTCCGCCGCCGTGACCGAGCACGGGATCACATCGGCCGTCGCACGCCGGATCCGCTCGAGCTTCTCCTCCTCCCCGGACGCGGCGGGCAGGAGCGACAGGACCGCGTCGCGGGCACGCGGATCGCGGAGCCAGGCGAGCATCATCGCCGCGTGGATGCGCACCACCCGGTAGCGCGCGCGCGTCAGCTGAAAAAACGCGTCCGGCGACGCAACCCCGGTCTCGCCGTCGAGCATGCCCGTCACCCCAGGCTCGATCTTGACCTCCGTCCCGGGCGCCTCGACGTGCCACTTCACCGCGCGCCCGGGCGCGAGCGCGCCCTCCCAGAACAGCCCGCGCTCGGTGATCCCGGCGCGCTCGCCGCGGAGGTTGCGCCGCGCGAACGTGAGCAGCACACGGAAGTCGCGCACGGGAGCGCCGCTGTTGTTGACGACCGCGAGCTCGAAATCGTAGCGGCCGCGCGCCGGCCGCCGCGCGCGCCCGCCCCCGGCGTCGCCGGCGTCGCCGGCCGGGGCACCGGCGTCGCCCGGCTCCGCGGCGGTCTCGCCCGGCGCCGCGGCGGCCGCGCCCGGCTCCGCGGTTGCGCCCGGCTCCGCGCCGCTCTCGCCGGATTCCGCGGAGGATTCGTCGTCCTCGGCGCGGTCGCGCTCCAGGATCGGCGCGATCACCCCGGCGCCGTCGTCGGGCCCGGTCGAGCCGAGGACGCTGAGGATGGGCACGCCCTGCTGCCAGAGCGGCGAGTCGGCGCGCTCGCAGAGGCAGTGCGGGAACGACGGCGCGGCGCGCTCCCGGACCTCGCCCGCGAGGAGCGCGGCGGCGGCGCCGCGGGCCGCCGGCCCGACGCCGCGCGCCGCCTGCCGCTCGGCCGGCGGCAGGTCGCGCGGCGCCGCGAACCGCTGCACGAACGCCATCGTCGCCACGATGCCGACCACGGCGAGCGCCGCGGGCACGAGCACGCGCGCCCGCAGCGGGAGAGCGTCGAGCCCGTCCTCGCCGCCGCGCTCGCGCCCCGGCCGCGCGGCGAGCGGCGTCGGCCGGGGGGCGAACACGGGCGGAGCCGGCGCGCCGGGGGTCGAGGCCGCGAGCCGGTCCGACGCGAAGCCCATGCGGCGCGACAGCTCCTCCACGAGCGCGTCGCGCAGGCGGTCCGAGGGCGGCCCCCCCCAGGTCGCGAGCCGCGCGGCGAAGCGCAGCGCGAGCCACGTCGCGAGCGCGACGAGGAGCGCGAGCGACGCGGTGCCGAGCGGCCCGCTCGCGAGGTAGTCGGGCGACAGGGCGGCCGCGAGCACGCCGAGCGGCACTGGCGCGACCCAGCTCGCGACGCCGGCGTGGACGCGCGCGCGGTAAGCGGTCTCCATCGCCTCCATCGCCGTCGGCGAGATCACGCCGGGCACGCCGGGGAGATCGCCCTCGAAGCGCGCGAGGACGAAGCAGTTGTGCGGAGAGCACGCGGACGGATCGAGCGCCACGCAGAGCGCCTTGCCGCGCCGGAAGAGGCCGCGGATCGCGGTGTAAGGGACGCCGAAGCGGACCGGCGCCGCCACGGCGCCCAGGGCGAACCCCTCGGCGTAGCCGGCGACGCGGACCAGCTCGACCTCGAGCTCCGCCTCGGCGCAGGTGAAGCGCACGGCGCCGACGGCGTTGGCGCCTCCCTCGGCGATCGCCAGGGCAGCGACGGAGAACGCGCGAGCCAAGGTGGCGGCACCCTAACCGCGCGGGCCCGAGCGCCGCAACGGGAAACCCGGCCCGCCCGGCGCCCCGGACGCCGCGGGAGACCGTTGATCGGGCCGCGCGGGGTGCGTAAGACGTGGCGCCATGAAGCCTTTCCAAATCGTCCTCGCCCTCTCCTGCGCTGTCCTCCTCGGCCCGGTCGCGGGCTGCGAGGACAAGGTCCCCGAGCCGGAGCTGCCCCCGGGCAGCGCCGTGCCGAAGGTGCAGCCCTCCGAGCCGGAGCCGGCCGACCTCATCAAGGAAGACATCGTCGTGGGCGCCGGCCAGGAGGCGAAGGACGGCGACAGGGTCCGCGTCCACTACACGGGGCGCCTGCTGAAGACCAAGGCCGAGTTCGACTCGTCCGTCGGCCGGGAGCCGTTCGAGTTCACGATCGGCAACACCGAGGTCATCAAGGGCTGGGACCTGGGCGTGGTCGGGATGAAGGTGGGCGGCAAGCGCAAGCTCACGATCCCCTCGCACCTCGCTTACGGCGAGGCGGGCAGCCCGCCGAAGATCCCGGGCAAGTCGACGCTCGTCTTCGACATCGAGCTGCTCGGCGTCGGCGACGCCGCCAACGACGCGGCCGCCGCCGCGGACGACAAGGCCGGAAAGACGAAGCCCGCGGCCGACAAGGCGGCCAAGCCGGCGGCCGACAAGGCGGCCAAGCCGGACGCGACCAAGGGCGACAAGCCCGCCGCCGCGCCGGCCGAGAAGACCGAGGCGAAGTGAGCCGCGGGCGCCGCGCGACGCGAGCCGCCGGCGCCGCGCCCGGACGAGCCGCGCGCCCGGCGAGCCGCGGGCGCCGCGCTCAGAGGACGCGGCCGAGGGCCTTGAGGAAGATCTCGTAGACCTCGAGCGGGTACTCGCCCATGTGGAAGATCCTGAACAGCTGGTTCGAGAGCTTCCCCTGGGCCGCGTAGATCTCGAACACGTGGCCGTCGACCGGCTCGCTGGCGAGCCGGCCCGCCATTTCATCGTAGGTCCTCCGCGCCGGCAGGTGCAGCGCCGTCCCGATCGACTGGAGCGGCATGTCGTCCCAGCGCGCGATCGTCAGCCCGAGCCGCTCGTAGCCCGGCCGCAGGATCGCGCAGCGCGCCTGGTAGACGGCGTGCCGCCCGGCGACGCCGCCGGTGGCGGCGAGGTGATCGAGCGCCGCGATCACCTGGCACAGGCTCATCGGATCGATCGTGTAGGGGTGCGCGCCGCCCTGCTGGGCGCGCCAGGTTTTGTGGAGCTCCAGGCTCGGGACGCGCGCGGGGATCCGCTCCATCTCGGCGAGCAGGTCCTTGCGGACGAGCGCCATGGTCAGGTTCGGGTGGCTGTGGAGGCCCTTGTTGCAGGAGCCCATCACCGCGGCGATGCCCGAGCCCTCGAGGGCCAAGGGCTCGACGAAGAGCGCGCTGATGCCGTCGACGAGCAGCTTCTTGCCGTATTTCCGGGCGAGCTCACCGACCTCGGGCACGGGGTTCAGCGTGCACGTCGACGTGCCGCCGTAGACCATGGCCACCGCGTCGGCCTGGTCCGCCGCGAGGACGGCCTCGATCTTCGCCAGATCCGGGCGCTCGCCGTAGGGCAGGCACATGTCCACGACCGGCTGGCCGAGCGTCCCGGCGAACTCGAGGATCCGGTCGCCGTAGGCGCCGTTCCGGACGACGAGGAGCCGCTCGTCGCGCCGCAAGCAGGAGCCGAGCACGGCGGCCATCGACGTGGAGCCCGAGCCCGTGAGGAGGATCGCCTCGTAGCTGGGCGCGCCGAGGGCCTCGACGATGCCGCGCCGGGCGCGGTCGAGCAGCGGCCGGAGCCGGGGTCCGCGCGGGACGATCGGGCTCTCCCCGTAGGTGCGCGAGACCTGGTTCACCGCGTCCGGCAGGTGGAACACCGCGGGCGTGAGCGAGACGACGCGTGGCGTGGCGGAGGCGACCATGCGGCGAGGTGTAGCCCGGAACGCGCGGCGGGCGCAGCGGAGATCGCGCTACGCCCAGCGGACCTGCCGCAGGTCGTCCCAGACGTCGCGCGCGGAGTAGTAGCGGTAAGCGTCGCGGCGGCGCAGCAGCTTGGCGATCACCTGGCTCAGCGGCGTGCCGAGCGCCTCGGCCTTCTGCCGCGGGGCGCCCTCGGCGATCTGCCGCGTGATCTCCTCGTAGGGGGCGTTCACGTCGATGGCCGGCTGGCCGGTGTGCATCTGGTACATGAGCAGCCCGAGCTGGTAGAGGTCGCTCTGCGTCGTCGTGTAGCCCGCCGTCACGAGCTCGGGCACGAGGATCTTCGGGTTCGCGACCTGCGGGCGGAACCAGCGGGTGACGCCGTCGAGCTGGTGGGCCACGCCGAAGTCGGTGAGCTTGACGAGCGGCTTGTGGTCGAGCTGCGAGATGAGGACGTTGCCCGCGTGCAGGTCGGCGTGCACGACGCCGTTGTCGTGCAGGTACTGCAGCGTCATGAGGAGCTGGCGCGCGAGCTCCAGGAGCAGCGGCGGCTGGAACGGGGTGCCGAGCAGCGCTCGGAGGCTCGTGTCGCACCGCTCGAGCGCCAGGTAAAAGAGGTAGTTCACCTCGAACGCATCGTGGATGTAGACGATGTTCGGGTGGCGGAAGCTCTCCAGGCGGAGCATCTCGCGCGACCACTCCTCCTTGACGACCTGGTAGGGCTTGTTCGCCGGCCGCAGCATCTTCAGGGCGTACACCTGGTCGAACGGCCCGCTGCACTCGTAGACCGAGCCGTACTGACCGTCGCCGATGAGCGCTCCGATCACGTAGGTGCCCCGGGTGGAGGTCAGCGCTGAGCCCGGCACCGGAAACGGGATCAGGAAACTGCCAGTGGAGGACCAGGTCACGGCGGACGCCATCGTAACCGAAAACGGCGGCCCCCGTTCACCCCGCGGCGCTCGCCTCGCCCCTCAGCGGCCCCGCGGCGCTCGCCTCGCCCCTTGGCAGCCGCCCCCGCGGCAGAGCCGGCCCCAGGGGCGCCCGGGCGCAGGGCGCCGCGGGCGGCCGGGCGCTCAGGAGGCGGCGAGCCTCCGCACGACGTCCGCCGCCTCGGTCTGATCGAGCTCGAGCGCCGCGGCGACGTCGAGGAGGAGCTCGCGCTCGCTGTTCCTCACGATCCCGTCGGCGACCACGACCTGGGCGGCCAGGGAGAAGGCGACCTTCCGCGCCTGCGGGGTGGGGAGCCGCTCCTTGAGCGACGCGAGCCGGGCGGCCCGCCCCTCCTTCTGGAGCTGCTCCACCACGGTGCGGATGAGCTCGTCCATCGTGCTCTGGGGGATCCGGCGGTCCGTGAGCGACTCGACGCTCCGGGAGAAATGCACCTTCTCCTCCTGGCTGAACTCGCCGTCGGCGAACGCCGCGAGGAACATCAGCTCCACGAGCGCCTCGAGGTTGGGCTCGTCAAGCGTTTGCAGCGGAGGAGGGCTCATGAGCGGCATCGGGTCCGTCTACACCGAGGCCCGGCCGGGGACCAGCCCGGAGCGCCCGCGCCCGTCGGCGCGTCCGGGACGAACGCAGCGGCGGGCTGCGTTGGGAGAGGTCGAGCGGTGTGTCATGAGTTCGAGCATGCACGTGCGCGAACTCGCCCAGACGCTCCTCGGCGCGCTCCTCCTCTGCGGCTGCGGCGGCGCGGCCGCGACCCCGCCACGCCACGCCGCGGGGCCCGCCGGGCCTGCCCCCGCGGCGACGCCGCCCGCCGCGGCGCCGGCCGAAGCGCCCCCACCGCCGCTCCGGCTGCCCTGCGAGCGGAACGATCTCATCGGCTGTACGAACGGCTGCGCCGACCACCAGATCGAGGACTGCGTGACGCTCGGGTCGATGTACCTGGGCGGAGAGATCGTCTCGATCGACGTGGAGCGGGCCGTGGGGCTGTTCAAGGAGGCGTGCACGGAGGGGAGCGCGCGCGGCTGCCTGCGGCTCGGCGACGCGTACCATGACCGGCTCGCGCGCGCGGACGGCGGCGATGGGGCGAGCGGCGCGGACGAGGCGGCGCTCTACTGGCATGCGCGCGCGTGCCACGCGGGCGCGAACCTCGGGTGCCTCGCGGCCGGCAGGGCCTACCTCCGCGGCCAGGGCGCCAGCGCCGATCCCGGGCGCGCGGCCGCGCTGTTCCAGCGCGTCTGCGAGCGCGGCAACGCCCTCGCCTGCGTCGAGCTCGGGCACCTCCACGCGCAGGGCGAGGGCGTGGAGCGCGACGCCCAGAAGGCGGTCGACCTGTTCACGAAGGCGTGCAAGCTCGGCCTCGACGAGGGGTGCTTGCTGGCGAGCAAGTCCGGCGACGTCCTCCCGCCGCGCGAGTGACGCGCCCGCCCCGCGCGCCGGCCGGCCGTCAGTCGGTCCGGCGCCGCTGAGCGATGTCCAGCGCCGCGGTGATCATCGCGGTGAGCTGCGTGTCCGAGACGGCCTCGGACGGGAGCACCACGAGCTCGGCGCCGATGCGCCGCGACAGCTCCATGAACCCCTCGGGATCGAACGCCCGCACGTCCTGGGTCATCACGATGGCCAGCGGGTGCAGCCACGCCGCGCTCCCGCGCAGCGACACGAGATCGCACGCGAGCAGGTCGGCGCCCTCGACGAAGACCAGCCGGCGGCAGCGCTCCGCGAGCTGCTCGCTCGCGCTCACGATCAGCACGACCGAGGCCGACGCCGTCCGCTTGCTGCGCCCCGCTGGGCGCGTGGGTAGCTCTCGAGCGCTCATCAGCGGCCTAGGTCAACGAGCCAGGAGCGGGCGCCGGTAAGGGATGGGCCCGTCCCCCTGAGCCCGGGCCCGCGCGCGCTCCTCGTCGGCGAGGGCGAGATCCATGACGAAGGAGCCGAACGACAGCCGGAAATCCCGATCGTTCGGCTTCGTCGCGTAGAAGGCGAGCAGCGAGAGCACGCTCCCGATCTGCGCCGCGGCCGGGTCGTCCTCGCACGCGGAGAAGCGATCGGCGAGCGTGCAGAGCTGCCGGAACAGCGGGCCGCCCGGGTGCGGGCCGGCGCTGCACATGGCGAAGGTGCCGCTGCCGCGATATCCGAGCTTCCGGCGCTTCCTTCCGGGGGTACGGGACGGGGGTACCATCGTCATGATTGCTGCCCAAGCCACCTGTGAAGGTTGAACCGCGCCGCGCAGGGGATGACCTGCCGCGGGACGCTCTCCATCACTAAAGAGCAGCTGGAAGAGAGTCAATCGGAGAGGATGCGGCGGGCAGGATGAGCGCGAAATTCTGCGGAATGGTCCCCCGTCCGAGCAGCGCGTGGGTATACGTCACCGCATGAAGGCAGTCGTGCTCGCCGGCGGCAAAGGCTCCCGGCTCCGCCCCTACACCGCCCTGATCCCGAAGCCGCTGATGCCGATCGGAGATCACACCATCGTCGAGATCCTCCTCCGGCAGCTCGCGCGCGCCGGGGTGACCGACGTGGTGATGTGCGTCGGCCACCAGGCCGCCCTCATCGAGGCGGTCGTCGGCGAGGGGAGCCGGTACGGGCTGCGCATCTCCTACCAGCGCGAGGAGACGCCGCTCGGGACCGTGGGCCCGCTCCGGGTCATCGAGCGGGACCTGCCGGAGCGCTTCCTCGTGATGAACGGCGACATCCTCAGCGATCTCGACTTCGCGGCGCTCCACCGCACGGGCGAGTCGGCCGGAGCGCCGCTCACCGTCGCTGTGTGCGAGCGCGCCTCGAAGATCGACCTGGGCGTGCTCGACCTCGGCCCGGAGGGGCGCGTCGTCGGCTTCCGCGAGAAGCCCACGTACACGTTCTGGGTCAGCATGGGCATCTACGCGATGAGCCGGGACGTGCTCCGCTTCATCCCGGAGGGCCGGCCGTTCGGGTTCGACAACCTCATGCACGCGCTGCTCGACGCCGGCGAGCAGGTGGCCACCTTCCCCTTCCGGGGCCACTGGCTCGACATCGGCAGGAGCGACGACTTCGCCGAGGCGCAGGAGGAGTTCGAGGAGCACCGGCAGCGGTACCTACCGGAGTGACGCGGCGAGCGCCTCGCACACGGCGTCGACGTCGGCGTCCTCCATGCGCGGGTGCAGCGGGAGCGTGAGCTCGCGGCCGGCGATCGCGTCCGTGCGCGCGAGCCCCTCCTTGCGCACCCGGTCCGAGGCGCCGTGGTGCGAGAAGCGGTGGATCGGCGTGTAGTGCACGCTCGTCTGGACGCCGCGCGCCTTCATGGCCTCCATCACGGCCTCGCGCGAGGCGCCCTCGGGCAGGAGCACCGGCATGAGGTGGTGCGCGCTCTCCCCGACCCCGCGCGCGTAGAAGTCGCGGTACGGGAGCCCGACGCCCGGCACGCCGGCGAGGCGCTCGTGGTAGCGCGCCGCGAGCGCCCGCCGCCGCGCGTTGCCCGCCGCGAGCCGGCCGAGCTGCACGACGCCGATGGCGCTGCGGATCTCGTCGATGCGGTAGTTCATGCCCGCGGCCATGACGTCGTACGTGAAGGCGTGCCCCTTGTGCCGGTCGAGGGTCAGCGTCGTCATCCCGTGCGCGCGGAGGAGCCGCATGCGCGCGAGGAGCGCGTCGTCCTTCGCGATCACGGCGCCCCCCTCGCCGACCGCGAGGTTCTTGTTCGAGAAGAAGCTCAGGCAGCCGACGTCGCCCAGCGTCCCGAGCGCCCTGCCGCGGTAGGTCGCGAGCGGCGCGTGCGCCGCGTCCTCGACCACGGCGATCCCCCGCTCGGCGGCGATCGCGGCGATCGCGTCCATGTCGCAGGGGTAGCCGGCGTAGTGGACGACCGCGATCGCCCGCGTCCTCGGGGTGATCTTGCGGGCGACGTCGGCGGGGTCGACCCCGAGGTCGCCGTCGCCGACGATGTCGGCGAGCACGACGTTCGCGCCGCACAGGAGCGCGGCGTTGGCGGTCGCCACGAACGTGAGGCTCGGGCAGATCACCTCGTCGCCGGGGCCCACGGAGAGCGCCGTGTACGCGAGGTGCAGCGCGGCGGTGCAGTTCGTCACGGCGAGCACCCGCGGGGTGCCGAGCGCCTCGCCGAGCTTCTGCTCGAACTGCGCCGTCCGCTCCCCCATCGTCAGCCAGCCCGACGCGACGACCTGCCGCGCGGCCTCCGCTTCTTCAGGCCCGAACGAGAGATCGCTGAGAGGTATCTTCCACATGGCGTTCCATCCATCCCGCCGGCGCCGCGCGGCCGGCGCGCGGGGCGCGCGCCCTGCCGGCGCGGCGTCGTGCGTCAGATCGCGTACTCGCGGGGCCGGTAATCGGCGAGGTGGCGCTCGATATAAGCGTACGTGCGCGCGAGCCCCTCCTCGAGCGGCACACGGGGCACGTAGCCGACGAGCTCCGCGGCGCGGCGGAAGTCGGCGAGCAGCACCATGACCTCGCTCGCGTCGGGGCGCACCCGGGCCTCGTCCGTCACGAGCTCCGCGCGCTTGCCGGTCACCTCGAAGATGAGCCGGACGAGATCGCCGATGGAGATGGCGCGCCCGCTGCCCACGTTGAGCGTCTGCCCCACGGCGCGCGCGCTCGAGCCGACGAGGAGGAAGCCGGCGACGGTGTCGGTCACGAAGTTGAGGTCCCGCACGGGCGCGGTGCTCCCGATGCGGATCGCGGCGCTCCCGGCGGCGAGCTGCTGCATCACGCTCGGGATGATCGCGCGCGACGACTGCCGCGGGCCGTAGGTGTTGAACGGCCGGATGGTCGCGACCTCGAGGCCGAAGGAGAGGTGGTAGCTCTCGGCGAGCTTGTCGGCGCCGATCTTGGTGGCCGAGTACGGGGACTGCCCGGTCAGGGGGTGGGCCTCGTCGATGGGCGTGTAGCGCGCGGTGCCGTAGGTCTCGCTCGTCGAGGTGTGGACCACGCGCGCGCCGTGCTCGCGCGCCGCCTCGAGGACGTTCAGCGTGCCCTGCACGTTCGTCGCCACGTACTGCTGCGGGGCCACGTACGAGTACGGGATCCCGATCAGGGCCGCGAGGTGGAACACGACGTCGGCGCCGCGCACGAGCGACCGGACCGCGCCCGCGTCCTCGACGTTGCCGGGGACGACCTCCACCTGCGCGAGGACGTCCTCGGGGAGCCGGTCGAGGTGCCCGCGCCGCGAGCTCGACGTGTACCGGACGAGCGCCCGCACGCGCGCGCCCTCCCGGACCAGCGCCTCGACGAGGTGGCTGCCGATGAACCCGCCGGCGCCGGTCACGACGACGCGCTTGCCGCGATAGAAGCCTTCGCTCACGGCGCGTCCGTGGCCCCTGCGGGTGCGCGCGTCAAGCGCGTACCGGGGCGGCGCGCCGGTTCGCGCCCGGGGCCGCGGCGCGGCGGCATGCGCGGCGCCGCCGGGCAGCGCCGCCGCGGCGCACCGCGCAGGGCTCGCCGCCCGGCGGGGCGGCCGCGATCACTGGATCTGGATCTGGTCGGTGGGCGTGTTGCCCGCCCCCTCGGTCGTGCCGAGCTCGCGGTGCACGCAGAGCCCTTGCTTGCAGTAGGACTGCGGCGGGCTCTTGCAGTCGACCTTGGGCTCCTCGCACTTGCCCGTCTTGTAGCTGTCCGCGAGGGGCCTGATCTTGTCGAAGGTCGCATTGCTGATGGGCTTCGCACAGCCCGGCCACTCGCTCTGGCGGCAGTCGGCGTCCGTGTTGCAGTGCTGCGCCTTGTTCACCATCTCGAAGGCGTCGCCGCGGAGCTTGTCGCACTCCTTCGGTTCCATCTTGCTCTCGCAACCGGCGAGCAGCGCGAGCAGGAGCAGGCCCCCGGCCAGGCGGAGCGGGGTTCGAGATCGGGAGGAGGCCGTTCCAGGCCGCCCCCTTCGAGAAGCACACGCGATCATTCAGGGTTCTCCCGGTCAAGATCGCCCTTCCGCGCCGGAAGGGGAGCGGCTTGCGCCGGGGCCCTTCGTATCACGGCTGGATTCGGACGCGCAGCTGGCGTAGCCCGTCGGCATGGATCGTCCTCGAGAAGGCTCCGGGGCCGGCGGCGCCGCGCACGGCGGCTCCGGCGCGGCTGGCCGGAGCTCCCTGCGGGTGCTCACCCTGAACATCTGGAACCGCCACGACCCGTGGGAGGCGCGCCTCGCCCTCATCCGGAAGGGGCTTCGCGAGCTCGATGCCGACGTGGTCGGGCTCCAGGAGGTGATGTCGTACGAGGGCCGGTCGCTGGCCGACGACATCGCCGAGGGGCTCGGCTACGAGATCGCGTTCGGCGCGGCGCACGACCTCGGCGGCGGCGTGCTCTTCGGCAACGCGGTGCTGTCGCGCTGGCCGATCGGGCGGAGCCAGGCGTTCCCCCTGCCCACGGGCGAGACCGACGAGAAGCGCTCGATCCTGCTCGCCGAGCTCGCGTCGCCGCGCGGCGTGATCCCGTTCTTCGTCACCCACCTGAACTGGAAGTTCCACCACGGCGTCGTGCGCGAGGCGCAGGTCGCGGCCGTGGCCGAGATCGTGACGCGCGAGGCGCCCCTGGCGGGCCTGCCGCCCATCGTGGTCGGCGACTTCAACGCGCAGCCCGAGGCCGCGGAGATCCGGTTCATGAAGGGGCTGCAGAGCCTGAACCAGAAGAGCGTGTACTTCGCCGACACCTTCGATCAGGCGGGCACGGGGCCGGGCTTCACCTTCGATCCCGTGCGAAACCCCTTCGCGGCCATCACGAACGAGTACCCGCGCCGCATCGACTACATCTTCGTCCGCGGGCCGAACGAGCAGGGGCGCGGCAAGCCGCTCTCGTCGCGGGTCGTGTTCGAGGAGCTCGAGGACGGCGTCGCCGCCTCGGATCATTACGGGGTGCTGTCGGAGATCTCGATCTAGCGCCGCGCGCGCCGGTGAGCGATCCCTGGCGGGATTTCCGGGGCGGCGCGCGTCAGGGCCCGGGCATCCTCGAGGATGCCCTGTTCACGTGTACACTGACGTCATGTCGTCCCCTCGAGCCCCGGGCGGCGGCCCGCCGAGCCCGCCCGACGCTCCCGGCGAGCGCTCCGCGCCCTCGCCCGCCGCCACCGTGCGCGTCGGCCCGGTCGTGCCGGACGCGCTGGCGCTCATCGGCGGCACGCCGCTCGTCCGCCTCGCCCGGATCTCGCCCGAGGGGGGCGGCGTCATCTACGGCAAGCTCGAGTCGATGAACCCGGGCGGCAGCGTCAAGGACAGGGCCGCGCTCGGCATGGTGCTCTGCGCCGAGCGCGAAGGGGCCCTCGGGAGAGGGTCGACCATCGTCGAGGCGACGAGCGGCAACACCGGGATCAGCCTCGCGATGATCGCCGCCGTCCGCGGCTACCGCTGCGTCGTGGTCATGCCCGAGGACATGAGCGTCGAGCGCCGGCACATCCTCCGCGCGTACGGCGCCGAGATCGTCCTCACGCCCGAGGGCCAGGGCATGGCCGGCGCGGTCGCCCGCGCGGTCGAGATCTGCCAGGCGACCCCCGGCGCCTGGATGAGCCAGCAGTTCCAGAACCCGGCGAACCCCGGCGCGCACGCGCGCGCCACGGGCCTCGAGATCCTCGAGCAGACCGGCGGCGACATCGCGGCGTTCGTCGCCGGCGTGGGCACCGGCGGCACCCTGACCGGCTGCGGGCGCGTGCTCCGGGATCGGCTCGGCAGCGCGGTCCGCATCTGCGCCGTCGAGCCGGCGAAGAGCGCCGTGCTCTCGGGCCGAGGCCCCGGCGCCCACGGCATCCAGGGCCTCGGCCCCGGCTTCGTGCCGGCGATCCTCGAGCGCTCGCTGATCGACGAGATCCTCACCGTGACCGAGGCGGCCGCGTCCCGCATGGGGCGGCGGCTCGCCCGCGAGGAGGGCCTCCTCGTCGGGCCGAGCTCGGGCGCCAACGTCCACGCCGCCGTGGAGATCGCGCGCAAGGTGCACGGCACGATCGTGACCGTCCTGCCCGACTCGGGGGAGCGCTACCTGCTCTGAGCCGCGCCCGGCCCCGGCGCGCGCCGCGCGCCCGCGAGGCCCACCGCGACGCCCGTCCCCGCGGACGAGGAGCCCTGGCCAGGATCGGCGACGGCGCGGCGGCTCGCCGCCGCCGAGGCGCGCGCGGCCGCGGCGTGGGCGACGCCGTGGAGGACCTGGTCGACCATCGGCTCGTGCAGCGCGAGCAGCCGCCCCGGCGCGACGCCGAGCACCACGGTGAGCGCCACCGTCGCCAGCAGGAACGCCCGCTCGCGGAACAGGAGCGCCTCCACCGAGGCGCCCTGCAGGTGGCGCCGCAGCGGGCCCAGGAAGGCGCGCTGGAACGCGCGGAACAGCGTGATCCCGTTGAGCGCCGCGGCCGTCAGCGCCAGCACCGAGAGCACGGGGTGGACGTGCAAGATGCCGTGCAGGAGCAGGTCCTCGCTCACGAACGAGAGCGCCCCCGGCATCCCGATCGCCGCGCACGCGAGCAGGAAGAAGAAGGCGGCCATGCGCGGCGTCCGGGCCACGAGGCCGCCGAGCGCCCGCGTGTCGGCCGTGCCGGCGCGCGCCTCCAGCGCTCCGATGACCATCGCGAGCCCGGTGAGCGCGATCGACGAGGCGACGCTCTGGAGGAGCGCGCCGCTCACGCTCTCCCGGCTCAGCGAGGCGAGCCCGAGGAGCACGAGCCCCTTCTGGCTCGCCACGAGGTAGCCGAGCATCCGGCGCAGATCGGTCTGGACGAGCGCGAGCACGGCGCCGTGCAGGGCGCTGACCAGGCCGAGGACGGCGAGGATGGGCATGCCCTCGGCGCAGCCCGCGGGCAGGAGCGCCGCCCCGACGCGCAGGAGCACGCAGACGCCGACCTGCATCTCGGCGAGCAGGACGGTGACGCCGAGCGGCCCGCGCTCGAGCAGCACGGGCAGCCAGCCGTGGAACGGCACGGCGGCCATGCGCATCAGCACGGCGATCCCGACGAGCGCGAAGAGCGGCGACTGCCACGCCTCGGGGACGCCGGCGCGGGCGATCTCCTCGACGTCGAACGGCAGGGCCGCCCCGCGGCGCGCGGCGAGCGCGGCCATGGCGCCGATCGCCAGGGCGAGCGGCGCCGTGCCGCCCAGCAGGAAGATGCGGCAGGTGCGCCGGAGCAGCGGGTCCAGGGCGCCGCCCTTCCTGGCGATCAGGCGCTCGATCGGCACGAGCGCGGCGATCCACGCAACCGCGAGCACCGCGAGGTCGAGCGCGCAGAAGACGCCGAGGATGGCGCTCGCGGTGGCGAGCAGCGCGGTGGCGGCCGGCCGGTCGACCGCGGCGCGCGGGCCCGCGGCGACTAGGGCGAGCAGGACGAAGCCGAGCAGCGGGAGCAGGGCGATGGTGTAGCCGTCGACGCCGAGCCGGAGGCGCGCGCCGAGGAGCGGCAGGGCGGGCCCCCCGGCGGCGAGCGCGACGCCGGCGCGCGAGAGCGCGAGCGGCGCGAGCGAGAGGAGCAGGGTGAGCGCCGCGCCGACGACGGCCGCGCGGCGCGCGCCCTCGTCGCTGCGCGCCCGGGAGGCGAAGAGCGCCGCGACCGCCGGCGTGAGGACGAGCGCCCCGAGGAGCGGAAAGGCGCTCACGTCCGCGCCCCCTTCCGGTCGCTCGCGGCGGGCTCGAAGGCCATCGCGCGCTCGGGTGCGTCGGGCGCGGCGGGCGCGTGCGCGTCCGGCTCCCCCGGCTCGGCGGCGGCGCGCTCGGGCCAGCCGCTCAGCGCCGCCACCCACCGGCGCTCGAGCCGGTCGAGCACGCGCCCGAGGCGCATCAGCGGCGCGGCGACGAGCCGCTCCTGCAGCGCCTCGAGGTGGAAGCGATCGAGCGCGAGCCAGTACGCGCGCCGCACGAGCGCCGCCGGCAGCGCGCGGGCGGCGAGCCCGAGGGGCGGCAGCGGCTCGCCGGCGTGCGCGGCCCGGATCTCCTGCGCGTCGCGGAGCGCCGACGGGGCGCGCAGCATCTGGAGGCAGCGCAGGCACGCGTGCGCGAACAGGTGGACGAGCGCGAGCCAGTAGAGCCCGAGCCCGATCTCCACGAACATGAGCCCCACCTGCGTCATCGTCGCGTGCGCCAGGGCGCTCTTCACGTCGGCCTGCACGCGCCCCACCATCGTGCCGTAGACGGCCGTCGCCGCCCCGACGCAGGCGATCACCGCGCTCGCGGCCGGCGAGCGCTGGAGCAGCGGGGCCACGCGCAGCATCAGGTACACCCCCGCGTGCACCGAGATCGCGCCGTAGAAGAGCGCGCTCGACGGCGTCGGCCCCTCCATGGCCCGCGGCAGCCAGCTCCCCAGCGGGAACTGCGCGCTCTTGCCCATGGCGGCGAGGAACAGGCACAGCGCGAGCGCCGTGGCCGCGCCGGGGCCGAGCGACGCCGCGGGCCCGGGCCAGGGGGCGCCGCCGAACACCTCGCCCCACTGCGAGGAGTGGGCGAGATCGTGCATGAGCACCGCGCCCCCGAGCAGCCCGACGTCGCAGAGCCGGTAGGTGATGTAGACGCGCACCGCGGCCCGCGGCGGCGCCTCGCGATCGTGGAAGAAGGCCACGAGCAGCACGCTCGTCGCGCCGACGAGCTCCCAGCCGGCGAAGAGCAGATCGACGGTGCCCGCCGACACGAGCCCGAGCATGCCCGTCGAGAACAGCGCGAGGAGCAGGAAGAACCGCGCGAACCCCGGCTCGCGGTGCAGGTACGCCACCGAGAACCGGCCGACCGTGAGCGCGATCAGCGAGACGAGCACCATCATCGTCGCCGACAGCCGATCGACGAGCAGGACGATCTCGAACGCGTAGCTCCTGGTCTCGAACCAGTGTCCGAGCTTCACCGGGACGAACGCGTAGGGCGCCGCGACGGCCGAGCCCCAGATCGCCAGCGACGCCGCGAGCGAGACCGAGAGCGCGGACAGCACGACGCGCGACACGACGCGCTCGCTCGGCGTGCGGAGGAGCAGCAGGTAGGCCCCGAGCGCGGCGAAGGCCGCCGCCGGGGAGAGCACAGCGAGCGCGGCGAGCTCGCCGAGCAGCACGTCAGACAGCATGGTGGGCGACCTCGCGTGGCCGCGTGGACGCGGCGCGGATGAGCGCAGGTGGGACGAAGCCGGACCTCCCGGCGTACCAGTCGGCGGAGCGCTGGACCTCGGGCAAAGGGTCGTCCGGGGGCGAGAACGGCGCGAAGCCGTCCCCCGTGAAATGGGCGATCCGGCGCGTGTCCGGATCGACGCAGGAGAGCTGGATCCAGCCGTTGCAGATGAGCTCGCGGAGGGCCGGCTGCCGCGCGCAGAGCGCGGCGGCCGTCTCCGTGCTCGCCTCCACGACGACGAGCAGGCGCACCGGCTCGTGGATCTCGATCATCTGCTTCGGCAGCCCCGTGCGCAGGTCGCTCAGCGAGCCCTCCATGACCCCGAGCAGCGAGACCAGGTTGTGCGGCAGCTTGGTGCCGGCGCCGTAACGGCGGTTGTCGACGCAGGAGAAGTAGTACTCGAGGTTGATCCCCGCGCCGACCGGGCCGACCGCGAGCAGGATGCGCTCGAGGATCGCGCCGCTCGGGTCCTGGGTCGGGTCGTATGAGACGAGGAACGCCCTGCGATCCAGGAACAGCCCGCGGGTGAGCGCGCGGCGGCCGACCACGCAGACGGCGTTGGTCACGTGCCCGAGCTCGGGCCGGGCCTCGCTGAGGTCGGCGGCGCGCGACTCGACGTGGGCGAGCGCCCGCGCGGGCTCGCCGTCGGCCGGCGCGGACGCGAAGCGACGGCAGCGCTCGTGCGCGTGCAGCGCGCGCGCCGCGTCCAGGGCGCCGGAGAGCGCCGCGAGCTCGGCGCGGTGCGACGCCGGCGCGAGGTGCTGGTCGTAGAGGACGATCTCGTCCGTCGTCGTGTTGTTCATGCCGCCGACGAAGAAGGTCGCGTCCGGGATGTCGATCCCCCGGCCGCGGAGCAGGGCGCGGACCTCGGGGTCGTTCGCCATGGACGCGAACAGCCGCGCGTTCGGGCCGCCATGGCGGCCGCCGCAGGCGCCGCAGTCGTACGCCGACTGGTGCGGGTTGTTCACGCTGGTCGATCCGTGGCCGAGCACCGCCACGATCGGCGCGAAGCCGCGGGTGAGCCCCATGTTCTCCAGCGTGACGGCCACCCGGGCCGCCTTCTCGGCGGCGGTGAACGGCCGCCCCGCGCCGGCCGCGGCGGAGCCGGCCGCGGCGGAGCCCTCGTCGTGCGGGCTGAGGAGCCGCGTCGGCACGGCCGGGAGCAGACGCCGCTCGAGCGCGCGGCGCAGCCGCGCCGTCGCCCGAGGAAACAGGATGCGTCCGACGAGCGGGATCGTGGAGAACAGGCCGAGGGTCGGCGTGAGGAGCACGCCGCGCGCCAGGGTGCGCGAGCCGCGCCCGAGCGCGTGCAGCAGCCGCGCCCAGCGCCTGCGGCGGGCCTGCCGGCGGCGGCCCGCCTCCTCCTCGTGCGGCCGCTCGACGATCTCGTGCGCCGGCTCCACCCCGACCGGGCAGAGGCTCGCGTGGCCGGCGTCGTCGAGCCCGCGGTAGCGGATCGGCACGCCGAAGAACCCGGCCACGCCAAAGGTCTCGTGCCGCGGCGAGAGCTCCTCGAAGTGCCGCCGGAGCCCCTCGCAGCGATCGTCGATGCAGAAGGCGACCTGGAAGCGGGGCTCCTTCACCGCGCGCTCCTCCTCCGGGCGGCGCAGGCTCACGGCGATCCCGTGCAGCGCCTCGACCCGGTGGTGATGCTCGTAGGCCTCGTGCAGGACGCGGCGCCGCGCGATCGCGTCGAACGCCTCGAGCGCCGACAGCGCCCAGACGCGGTCCGCCACGGGCAGCGGCTCGATCTCGGCGGCCGACAGGCCGGCGAGCTGCGCGAGCTGAAACAGGCGGAACGGCCGATCGTGGTCGGGCGAGCAGGGCGGCGGCGCCGGCGGCCGCGCGGCGCGCCGGGCGTGCTCGACGAGCCCGGCGAGGGGCCCCGCGTACCCGAGCCGCCGGCGCGCGACGTCGCGCAGCGCGTACCGGGCGAGGGTCAGGCGGACGGCGAGGTACTCGACCAGCGACGCGGGCGGCGATCCCGGGGGCCGATCGCCCGGGGTGTGCTCGAGGCGGTGGATCATGCCGGCCCAGCCCGGGAGCTCGAGCAGCACGCGGGTCACGTATCCCTCCCAGCGATCCTCGGGCACCCCGAGCTCGTCGAGGGCCCGGACCGCGATCGCGGGCGGCGCGAGCCCTGCCGCGCCGAGCTGGCGGAGCTCCTT
This sequence comes from Sorangium sp. So ce385, assembly GCF_051474135.1. Classification (NCBI taxonomy): domain Bacteria; kingdom Pseudomonadati; phylum Myxococcota; order Polyangiales; family Polyangiaceae; genus Sorangium; species Sorangium sp. So ce385. The sequence continues at coordinate 7,869,603 of NZ_CP150337.1, forward strand.
GTCGAGCCCCCGGAAGGCCGGGGCAGCGAGCCACGCGCCCTCGAGCGCCATGTCGCGGAAGCAGCGCCACAGCCCCTGCGCTCGATCGGGCATCGCCCAGTGCGCGACGCCCTCGTCGAGGTAGGCGGCGAGGAGCCGGATCAGGAGCGGATCGACGAGCTCGGCCGGATCCTCGCCGGCCAGGGCGAGCAGCAGATCGCGGTGCGACCGGCCTTCACCCACGCGGTCGACGAGCGGCGGCTCCGCGGGCGGGGCGGGCGGCAGCTGCACGGCGCGGCACGCGTCCCAGAGCGCGAGCGCGGCGCGCGACTCCGGATCGAGGCCGCCCTGGTCGCGGAGGTGCGCCGCGGTCTCGGGGCGCGCCTCGAGCCAGCGCTCCGTGCGCTCCAGGATGCGCCAGCGCCGCTCGGCGGGGACGTCGGCCCTGAGCCTCCGCGTCTCCCCCGCCTCGGCGATGCGCCACGCGAGGCCCGCGGCGGTCTCCGCCTCGATCGGATGGCGCAGCGAGAGCCGCTCGATCTCGTGCCGGGACAGCGGGCCTCGCCGCTCGTCCGGGTGCGCGGCGAAGCGCGCCGCGAGGGCCGCCTCGAGGTCCTCGCCGCCGATCCGCCCCGAGGCGATGTGCGCGCGATACTCCGCCTCCGAGAGGTACGGCTCGGCCTCGAAGACGGCGCTCGCCGCGGCGAGCGCGTCGTGGAACGGCAGGTGCTGGAAGGCGTGCAGCGTGTTGTGGTGGACGAACACGCCGATGGGCCCCTGCGCTGGCAGGAAGTGCCCGGCGTGCTCGACCACGTCGCAGAGGCGCGCCTGTCGCGCGGCGCTCGCGCGGAGATCCTGAGAGAGCTCGCTGTCCATGGCGATCCCGGAGATAAGGTGGTTCCTGGGGCCTCACCCGCGATGCGCGGCCGCGGCGGCCGCGCATCGCCGCGGCTCAGCGCTCGGCGACGGGGCTGATGATGGTCCTCTTCCTCGCCGAGAGCGGGTGGGACGACATCTGGAAGTGATCGCCGAGGCCCGAGAGGGTCAATGTCCGCCCGTCTCGCTTCATCACGGCCTCCAGCTCGTGCAGGTTGGACATGACCGTGTGATCGACGAGGCGGGCCTCCGCGAAGTTGATCTCGATGCTGGAGGCGCTCGCGTGGCTCGCGAGCTTCCGCTGGATGCTGAGATAGTTGCTGAAGACCGCCGCGTGCTTGACGCGCAGCACGACGCGCCCTCCCTCGGCGCGCTCCTCCACGTCCGGCCGGAAGAGGACGCGCAGCGGCGCGCCGTTGATCACGTGGATGAGCATCTTCACGACAATGCCGGCCGCGACCCCGACGAGCAGATCGGAGGCGATGCAGAACGCGGCCGTGGTGCCGAAGATGATGAGCTGCTCCCTGCCGATGCGGAGCGTCCGCACGAACTCCTTGGGGGACGCGAGGCGGGTGCCCGTGAACGTGAGCATGGCGGCGAGCGCGGCGAGGGGGATCCGGTGGATCAGCCCCGGCGCGAAGGCGACGAAGAGCAGGAGGAAGGTGCCGTGGAAGAAGTTCGACAGGCGGCTCTTCGCGCCGTAGCCGATGTTCGCGGAGCTGCGGACGATCTCGGAGATCATCGGCAGCCCGCCGAGCAGGCCCGCGATGAGGTTGCCGACGCCCGTGGCGAGCAGATCCCGGTCGAGATCGGAGCGGCGCTTCGCGGGATCGAGCGAGTCGACGGCCTTCGCCGACAGCAGCGACTCGATGCTGCCCACCAGCGAGAACATCACGATGTATTTGATCGACGCGGGCGTGCCGACGTGGCTGAAGTCGGGGAAGACGATCGCCTGGAGGAGGTTGCCCGGCAGGTTGACCAGGAAGCTCGGCCCGATCGCGTACGTCGTGTGGGTCGCCGCGAGCGTGTAGGTGTGCTCGTGCTCGAGATCGAAGACGTACGCGAGCGGTACGGACAGCGCCAGCACCAGCATCGGCGCGGGGATCTTCTGCAGATAGCGCGACCTCTTGGCGACCGCCGGATAGCCGAAGAGGATGATCAGCGAGAGGACGCCGATCAAGGCGATCTCGGGGTTCAGCCGGGACAGGCTGCGCGGGATCTCCAGGATCAGGTGGAGCGGCTCTTTCGCCGCGGGCGTGACGCCGACGAGCGTGTGGATCTGCTTCGAGCAGATGATGATCCCGATGGCCGCCAGCATGCCGTGCACCACCGAGACGGGGAAGAAGTCGCCGAGCTTGCCGGCGCGCGCCAGCGCGAAGGCGATCTGTGTCAGCGCGGCGACAGCGATGCACGCGAGCGCGCGGCGATATCCGACCGCGTTGTCGCCGCCGCCGAGCTCCTGAACGGCGCCCAGGGCGATGACGATGAGGCCCGCCGCCGGTCCCTTGATGGTCAGCGGCGCGCTGCCGAGCCAGGTGGCGACCATCCCGCCGACGACGGCGGTGAGCACGCCGGCGATGGGCGGGAACCCGCTCGCCATGGCGATGCCCAGGCAGAGCGGCAGGGCGATCAGGAAGACGAGGAAGCCTGAAACGAGGTCGTTCTTCCACGAGGCGGACGCGGGCGCCTGCGCCGGCGCGCCTGAAGAAATCATCGGGTTGGACATGGGGTGGTCGGGCCTCGGAGACGCGGGCACCCTGTGGGCCCGCTGTTCGTCAGAACACGCCCCAGGACGGGACCACTCGCCCCGAGGTTCCCGATGGGGGTGACGATTTCATGCGATGTGCAGGAACCTGCGCGGGGGCCCGTTCCGTCCTAGGGGGCGTCGATGTACAGCGCTCCCCTGCTCGAGGCGCCGCTGCTCGCCCCGCCGTGGCCCGAGCGGCGGGCTCTACCTCGCCGTCCATTCCACGCTAGAGTTCCGGGCCTCGACGCTCCAGGCGCTCGAACGGCCCCCATGACCGAATCGCGACCCCTCCTCGGCGAATCGCGCGCGCAGTTCGAGTCGGCGGTGCGCCCGGTGCTGCCGCGCCTGTACCGATTCTGCATCTCCCTCTGCGGCGCCCGCGATCAGGCGGACGATCTGTTCCAGAACGCGTTGCTCAAGGCGTACCTGAACGCGGCGTCGTTCGAGGGGCGCTCGGATCTCGGGGTCTGGCTCTGCGGGATCGCTCGGCACGAGTACCTGGAGGCCTACCGGACCGAGGCGCGGCGCCGCGGCCTGCTCGATCGGCTCGTCGACGTGTGCACCGAGGCGCTCGGCATCCTGCCTCGCGCCGAAGCGCCGAGCCCGGAGGCGGCCGCGATCCTGAGCCAGGACACGGGGATGCTCCTCGCCTGTCTTCAGGAGCTGCCCGAGGAATTCCGCACCGTGGTGGTGCTATGCGACATCGAGGAGCTCGGTTACGATAGTGTGGCCGAGCTCCTCGGAATCCCCAAGGGGACGGTGAAGAGCCGCCACGCCCGGGGGCGCGCGCGGCTGCGCGATGCATACGAGCGCGTGGCGGCGCAACTCGTCGTCGCGGCGCGAGAGGGATCGACGTGAGCGGACAGGACCACGATGTGCCTCCGATTCCGCAGGATCTCGCGGCGAGCATGCGGGCGCTGCGCGCGATGAACCCTTCCGAGGCGCTCGTCGAGCGCGCGCTCAACAAGCTCCCCGAGCGGCCGGAGCGCCCGGCGGCGGAGGGCGGCAAGAGATCGCAGCGGGCGCAGAGCCCCTGGCGATGGGGAGTGATGCTCGCAGCGCCGGCGCTCGCCGCGCTGGCGATCGCCGTCGCGCTGGCGGGCGGCGGGGGCGCGAGCTCTCCCGCGATCGAGCGCTCCGAGGAGCGCGCCGTCGCGTTGCCGGACGACGGTCACGCGTGGATGCACCTCGATTTGTGGACGCACCGCCATGCCGAGGAGCCGGCGGTGGTTCACCTCGAGGTGCCGGAGCACGTGCGCGTGCGGCTGCCCGACGGCGAGGGCGGGGCGCTGGAGGAGCACTGCCAGCAGGAGCGCTGCTCGCATCGGCTCACGCGCTACCGCGGCGACGCGCCGCTCAGCGTGGCGGTCGCGCAGCCGGGCCGTTACGAGATCCACGTCCGTCACGAGTCGAACGAGGCGCGCGTGCGGGAGCGCTTCGTGCTGACCGCGGTGCGTGACTGAGCCCGGGCGCGCCTGAGACCCTGCTCGCGCAGGCGCCGGGCCGACGGGGATGAGCACGGCGGCCTCTGGGAGCCTGGTTGTGCGGCCGCCGAGCGACCGGGGTTGAGCTCGACGCCCACGGCCGCCGCGCGACCGGGGTTGAGCTCGCCGCTGAGCTGAGCTCGCTGAGCTCGCCGACCGGGGTTGAGCTCGCCGCAGCACGACCGGGGTTGAGCTCGCCGCAGCGCGACCGGGGTTGAGCTCGCCGCAGCGCGACCGGGGTTGAGCTCGCCGGAGCTCGACGCAGCGATCAGGTCCGCTGCTCGCCGCGCTTGGCCTCGTCCCAGTAGCCGTCGAGCTCGTCCAGCGTCAGGGTGTCATCCGACGCCCTGGCAGGCCAGCCGCCGTGCCGCTCGATGACCCGCCGCTCGACGTGCTCGAAGCGCCGGGTGAACTTGTCGATCGTGCGGCGCAGCGCCCCCTCCGCGTCGACGCCGGCGTGGCGCGCCAGGTTCCCGAGCGCGAAGAGCACGTCGCCGAGCTCCTCCTCGATGGCGGCGGGGTCGCCGCTCTCGAACGCCCGATCCAGCTCTCCGAGCTCCTCCTCGACCTTCGCGCGCGAGCCCCGCGCGTCGGGCCAGTCGAAGCCCACGCGCGCGACCTTCTCGCCGACCCGCTGCGCCCGGGTCAACGCCGGCAGGCTGCGGGGAACGCCGCCGAGCACCCCGCGGTCCTTGCCCTGCCGGGCCCGCTCCGCCGCCTTGATGCGCTCCCAGTTCTGGAGCACCTCGTCGGCGTTCTCGGCGCTCTCGTCCGCGAACACGTGGGGGTGGCGCCGCACGAGCTTCTCGCAGATCGCGGCGACCACGTCGTCGGGGCCGAACGCCCCCTCGGCCCGGGCGAGCTCGGCCTGGAAGACGACCTGGAGCAGGAGATCCCCGAGCTCGGCGCACAGCTCCTTGCGGTCGCCGCCGTCGATGGCATCGATGACCTCGCAGGCCTCCTCGAGCACGTAGCGCCGCAGCGTCGCGAAGCTCTGCTCGCGGTCCCACGGACATCCGTCGGGCGCAAGGAGCCGCTGCATCAGCTCGACCAGGCGCGGAAACGTACGGCCGGCCTGCTCCGGAAGCGGCGGCGCCTCCACAGGATCGAAGGGGCGAGGCATGCAGTGCTACTAGCGCAAACCGCCCCCGCTGCGGAAGAGCAGGCGAAGCGATGTTACGCAACGCGTCATTGTGGATTCACGGGCGGTACCGTGAGAAAAGTACAGACGTCGTCGAGGTTTCGGCGGCGAGGACGACCATGAAGAGCGCAGGCTATGTGGTGCTGTTCACGATCGCCGGGTGCTCGCAGGGGGTGTGTCGGAGCGTCGGGAGCGCTCTGGGCCCGGGGCCGAGCCCGGCGGCCTCTGCGGGGGGGACCGTGGAGGTGCCGACGGAGGAGCCGACCGTGGTTGAGGCCCAGCCGGCCGACGGGGGGGAGAGGGCAGCGCTTGATGAGCAGATCGCCCCGTTGCGCAAGGGCGGGCGCCACCTCATCGCAGAGCCCCCCAACGACGCGGAAGAGGCCGCTTACGTCACGTGGATCGCAGCGGCGGGGGTCGCCGTCCAGAGCCGGCAGCCACCTCCGGCGGCCCCACCCGGGTTCGCGCTGCGGGCGGTCCCCGGGCGCGACCTCTGGGTGCTGTCCGAGGACGACTCGCGCCGTCGGGGCGCGGCCGCGGTGGTACTGCGCACAGGAGCAGCAGCGCCGCTCATCGTGGAGGCGCCGCACACCTTCTTCGACCAGGGGACGCTGCCCATCGCGCTGGCCATCTTCGAGGCGCAGCGAGCGCGGGCGCTGATCGTCAACACGTCGCACCGATACGGCGGCGGCCCAAAACCAAGCAACGCCGTCGGGGACGACGAAGGCGAAGGAACGGGCGGCGCTAGCGCGGATGAGGCGGACGCTGAGACGCGGGCAACGCGGGGCAGCGCTCGGACGGCTGGCAGCGGGCGGGCGGGGTCCGGGGGCGCCACGGGCGTAGGCGGCAGCGATGGCGTCCAGGGCGCAGGCGGCGGCGCACGGGGGGACATCGTTGCCGCCCGCGCGCGGCCGGCCGCGACCCTTGCTTTCGCAGACGTGGCGCATGCGGAGCGCTCATTTTTCCTGTCGGCCCACCGGGCGCTGCTCCAGAGCTTTCCCGGCATGCCGGCGGTGCAACTGCACGGTTTTCAGGACAGCTCGGCGCCGGACGCCGCCGCCATCGCCAGCGCCGTGGGGCACGGCGCCAACCTTGAGCGGCTGCTCGCCCCGCTGCGGGCGGTCGTCAGTGACGGGAAGGTCCTCGCCTACCCCGCCGACATCAAGAAGCTCGGCGGTGCCACCAACGTGCAGGCCCGGTTGTCGCGCCAGATGGGCGCGCCATTCTACCACCTCGAGCTGTCGCGAGCGCTGCGCGACAAGCTGCTCACGGACGAGGATTTGCGGCGCCGCTTCTCGGCGGCCTTCGCGGGCCTCGTGGCCGGAAAAGGCCAGGAGGAAACCCGACCCGGGTTGTCCCCGTAGTGGTCTTCCCCCGCTTCCGAAGACCCCGGTAATGCTCAGTGGCTCGCAGCACGCAGCGGGCGGCGTTGCCGTCGCACGACCGCCTCGCGGCACAACGGTCCGATCGCCCGAACGGCACTCACGGCCCGTCTACATGAGCCCGTTCGAATTCGAATTGTAGACCTACGTAACCGCGCTCGCGGCAAGTGAGACTATTCGCGTAAGCGAGGGAGGACCGCTGCCCAACCTGCGTCGGCCACCACGTCCGATCTAAGTCGGGCTGGTTGGGTTCTTGGTTTCCAACCTGGGTTGGGTTCGTGAGTTCAACCTGGGCCGGGTTAGTACCGGCTTGGTTCCATAGTCATATCGCGAAAACGACACCCGTCACGCTGGCGCCGTGAAACGCATGCATCCACCACGTTCCTGCCGGGAATAAAACGCTGCGTACGCCGGCGCGCCATCGCTCGAGCGCCGCGCGGTACGACGCGCGAAATGCCCGCACAGCTGCACCTGCGCTTCGCCATGCATCACCCTGCTCACGACCGACCGCAAAAGTAGGATTGCGCTCGCGCAGCGCTTCGAGGCTCGTAGCACGTTCGTAAGGGGAGATCTTACAGGCTCGCTCCGCCCCCAGAAATTTACGGCCAAGCTGCTGCATCTGCGCATGAGCCTGCGCTTCGTGCCGCTCGAGCTCGGCGGCGACCTGTTGACGAAAGCCCTCCGCGTTGTGCTCGATTGCCGGCGGCAACGAGAGCGGAAGCGTCACTTCCTCGGGCCAATGCGGGTTTTCAGGATCGAGATATGCGGAGGGGCGCGTCGCGCTCAACACGCCTCGGCCGAGCTCGCCCACCTCCACCTTGGCGCCCGGCCATTCACGCGCATGCCGTACGAGGCCAGCCGCCACCGGATTGGCGAGGACGTAGGCGATTTTCTCCACCACCGCCGCGGGCGTCAGCAATCGCACCACGCTCGGGGCCTCGTGGTCCCACACTGGTCCTTCCCATGCGCGGATCACCTTCGTCCCGAGCGCGACGATGCGATGATAGAACTGCAGGAAGCGCGGCAATACGCCCGTCACGTCGGTCACGATCAAGTGTAGATGCGTCGACATCGCGCAGAGCGCATGGACCTGGACGCCGTAACGGCGGGCGGAGATCGCGAGGGCATAGATCAGAAGCTGATTGATGACCGCATCAGGTCGGAGGAGCAGGTGCCGACGCAGGATGCGACGGGTGATCATATACGTCGCGCCTGGAGCGATCTCGCGAGGTTGGCTCATGGCCATCGCACAAAACAAACGTCGTGCCAGGCTCGTGATGAATGATTTCAATGAGTTACCACCCTGTCAGGGGTGGCGGCCGCGTTCCGCGGGTGGCGGCCGCCAGGTCGCCAGAACGGCGGTGACCTCCAGCGCCGGTGACCTCAACCTGGGTCGCGTCTTCCAACCTCAACGTGGGTCGGGTCGCTCAACCCGGTCCGAGGTCCCCGCAACCCGGGTCAGATCGCCGCCGCCGAGGTCCCCGCAACCGGGTCCGGTCGCCGCCGCCACCAACCCCAACCCGGGTCGGGTCGCCGCCAACCCCAACCCGGGTCGGGTCGCCGCCACCGCCACCAACCCGGGTCGGGTCGCCGCCACCAACCCGGGTCGGGTCGCCGCCCCCTCACACGCCCCACGACGGCCGCGCGTTGAGCTCCTCGACGTCGGTTCCGACCATCCTCGTGTAGCCGCGGCTCATCTCCTCCAGCTCCTCGCCGCTCAGCACGTCCTCGATCCGCGCAAACCCCTCGGGCGCTCGCTGCTCCACCAGCGCGATGACCCGCTCGGCGCCCATCGCCCGGTTCGCGAGGACGAGCGCGCTCGTGGGTGGCCGGCGCGCGGCCTCATACGCGGACAGCGCCGCTTCCGGATCGCTCGCCCGCGCGAGGTGCCAGGCCAGCACGCGCGCGTCGAGGATCGCCTGGGATGCCCCGTTGGAGCCGACCGGGAACATCGGATGAGCGGCGTCGCCGAGCAGGGTGACCCGGCCAGCGCCCCACCACGGCAGCGGGTCGCGGTCGACCATGGGATACTCGAACAGGACCGGCGCCGCGGCGATGAGCGCCGGGACGTCGAGCCAGGAGAAGCGCCACGCGGCGAAATGGGGCAGCACGTCCTCCAGGCGACCTCGCCGGTCCCAGCTCGCGGGCGCGACGGTCGCCCCCTCCTGCAAGCGCACCTCCGCCACCCAGTTGATCGCGGCCCGGCCGCGGAGCTCCGCGCCGCGCGAGATCGGATATGCGACGAACTTGGCGGCCCGGTTGCTGCCCGCCATGATCATGCTGCGCCCCGTGAGGAACGGCTCGGCCTCGGTCACGCCCCGCCACATGTGAATGCCGTTCCACCGCGGCGGCCCCTCCGCCGGGTGGAGCTGCGCGCGAACCGCCGAGTGAATGCCGTCCGCCCCGATGAGCACGTCCGCGGAGACCACCTCGAGCGCGCCGCTCCGCCGATCCCGCAGCGAGACGCGCACCTCGGCCCCCGTCTGCTCGAACCGCTCGACCGCGAGCCCGGTGCGCACGCCGGCGTCCCCGAGCCGCTGCTGCGCCGCCGCGAGCAGGATCGCCTGGAGCTCGCCGCGGTGAATCGAGATCTGAGGCCAGCGATACCCGGCGGCAATGCCCCGCGGCTGGGCCCAGATCCGGCCGCCGAACCGATCGTAATGCACCAGCTCGGCCGTGGGGATCCCCGTCGCCGCCAGCGCGTCCGCGAGGCCCAGCTCGGTCAGCTCTCGCACGGCATGCGGGAGCAGGTTGATGCCGACGCCCAGCGGCTTGATCTCGCGCGCTGCCTCGACGACGAACGCCTCCACGCCGGCCGATTGCAGGCTCAATGCCGCCGTCAGACCGCCGATCCCGCCGCCGGCAATCAAGACACGCATGGCGCCACGGTCGCACGCCCCGGAGGACGCGGCAAGCGCGCTCGCGGGGGCAGCGACGGCAGCGCCGAACGCGGGTAAGATCCTCGAACGAGGTTGAATCCATGAAATTGCTTGTCTCGATCGACGCTTGGGGTGCGAGGTTGCTCTCGGTGCTGGCGATCGCGCCCGCCCTGAGCTGCGGCGGCGACGTCACGGCCGAAGAGGGCTCTGGCGGCAGCGGTGGAACAGGCTCGAACGCGAGCACGGCAAGCGTAGGCACGGGGAACGGCCCGGCCGCGAGCTCTGGCGCGGGCCCCACGGGGAGCACGGGGAGCGCGCCGCCGGAAGGATTCCCGTTCGCGTGCGACGACCCCGAGCCCGTCCTCGTCGCCGGCCAGAACACCGGGTACGTGCGCTGTGCCGGCGGCTGGATGCACCGCGCCGAGGTCATCACCTGCCCGAGCCCGCTCCCGCGCCCCGAGGCGTGCAAGGACACGGGCGGCGGTGCAAGCAGCTGCTCCTCGGACGCCGACTGCACCGAGCAGCCGCACGGCTTCTGCAGCCCCGGCCTCGGAGGCGAGGCGCCCCCAGGGTGCTTCTGCCACTACGGATGCACGACCGATGCCGATTGCAACGAAGGGCAGATCTGCCTGTGCGGCGATCCCGTCGGGCAGTGTGTGCAGGCGCGGTGCACCAGCGATCAGGACTGCGGCAGGGCGCTCTGCTCGAGCTACGTGCTCAACCCGGGTTGCGGCGGGACCGGCTTCGCCTGCCAGACGGCCACCGACGAGTGCGCCGGGGACGGAGACTGCCCAGGGGAGCAGCAGTGCACGCTCGCGGCGCTGCGCCACGCCTGCGCGGAGCCGCTCTGCGTGATCGGCCGACCCTTCCTCGTGGCCGGGGTCGAGCGCACCGCCGAGCCCGCAGCGCGCGACGACTGGCGGGCCGCCTCGCCGGGAGCGCCGCCTCGCCGCGACACGCTTTCGGCCGAGCAGCAGGCGGCGCTCGCCGAGCACTGGACCCGCGTCGCCCTCCTCGAGCACGCGTCGATCGCCGCGTTCGCCCGCTTCACGCTCCAGCTCCTCTCGCTCGGCGCCCCGCCGGAGCTCGTCGGCGCGGCCCAGGCGGCCATGGGCGACGAGGCCGAGCACGCGCGCCTGTGCTTCGCGCTCGCCAGCGCCTTCGCCGGACGCGGCGTCGGCCCCGGGCCCCTCGCCATCGACGGCGCCCTCGGCGGCGAAGGCGCCCGCGAGATCCTCGTGACCACCCTCCGCGAGGGGTGCATCGGCGAGACCATCGCCGCGATCGAGGCGGCAGAAGCCGCCCTCCACGCGACCGATCCCGCGGTCCGGCGCGCCCTCGAGACGATCGCCGAGGACGAGACGCGGCACGCCGAGCTCGCCTTCCGGTTCGCCGCCTGGGCCATCGAGCGCGACCCCTCCCTGGCGAGCGCGGTCGCCGACGAGCTCGCCGCCGCCTCGGAGCCGGCCCCCTCAACCCCGGTCCCCGCAACCCCGGACGGCGCTGCCGCCGCCTCGGAGCCGGCCCCCTCAACCCCGGTCCCCGCAACCCCGGACGACGACGCGCGCAGCGGCCTGCTCGGCTTCGGCGTGCTGTCGCCGGCGCACCGGCGGGCGCTCCGGGAGCGCGCGCTCGCCCAGGTCGTCGCGCCGTGCGCGCGGGCGCTGCTCGCGCGCGGCGGCGAGCGCAGCGGCCCGCGCCCCGCGGCCGGCCCTCAGCGCGACGAGACCGAGAGCTTGGCGACGAACAGCTGACCGTCCTCTTTCTCGACCTTGCAGTTCAGGAGCGCGAAGTCGTCGCTGGAGGTGCCCGCCAGGTAGACGTCCGTCCCGGAGATCGCGAGCGCCTGGACCTGCTGGAGCCCGGGGCCGCCGAGCGCGCCGAGCCACTCGGTCTCGCCGCCGGGGGCCCCGAGCCGCGCGAGGAAGATGTCCCCCTCGCCGGCGTCCCCGGCGACCTCGGCGTCGTCGGTCATCAGCTGCTGCCGGAAGTGCCCGGCCACGACGACCCGCCCGAACGCGTCGACCCCGACGACCTGCGCCGACTGATCCCCGCTGCCGCCGAGGTGCTTGGCCCACGTGGCGACGCCCTGCCGGTCGAGGTGCGCGACGAAGCCGTCCTCCTCCGTGGCGACGAGCTCGCCGGCGAGATCGATCTGCCCATCGAACGAGCCGGCCAGGGTGACGCCGGCGCCGTTCACCGAGATGGCGCCGGCGCGCTGGTCCCCGGGGAGGGAAGCGTAGTGTCGGTACCAGAGGCCGGCGCCCTCGGCGCTCGATCCATCGCAGATCCAGGACGCCGGGAACGAGGCGAGGACGGAGTCGGTCCCCTCGGCGACCCCGTCGCCGGGCGGCAGCCCGCGCTCGGAGCCGGGGAATCCGACGTTCACGCGGCCCTCGAAATCGGCAACCACGAAGGCCTCGCCGGAGGACACGCGGAGCGCCCGGGGCCGGTAGCGCGCGCCCTCACGGCCCGAGAAGACACCGCTGCACGCGTTCGCGAGGGTCTGTCCATCGTAGCTGGAGAACCCCATGTCCGCCCCGCCCTGGAGCGACGTCAGCACGAAGACGCGATCGCCCTCCACGGCCACCGCCCTCGCCTCGTCGGAGCCGCGCGACCCGTGCACCACGCACGCCGCGACCCCGCCCGGATCGCGCCTGTCGAGCCGCGCCACGAACGCGTCGCCGGCCCCGCCGCCCGCGGGCGCCGCGCAGTCCGCGCCGAACGACAGGCTGCCCGTGAAATCGCCCGCGACATAGACGCTGCCCTCGCCGAGGGCGATCGACGTCGCCTGGTGGGTGTGCGTCGCTGCGTCGTTCTCCGCGTTCCCGAAGCGCTCGCTCCAGAGGTGATTGCCGTCCTGCGCGAGGTGCGCCACGAAGACGTCCTTGCCGGCGCCTCCCGCCGTGAGCGCGCCGCCGGCGACGGTGAGATCGCCCTTGAAGCCGCCCGCCAGCCACAAGGTGCCGTCGCTGTCGGCCGCGAGCCCGCCGAGCGTGGTGTCGGCGTCGCCGAACGACGTCACCCACTGGCACGTGTAGCCGGGCTCGCTGAACGTCCCGCCCCCGACGCCCTGCTCGGCGATCGCCTGGATGCCGGCGATCTCCGCGCAGCCCGCGCCGCTCGCCGCGAAGAGGGCGCTCGCCAGCCAGCGCCGCGCACGCCGTTCGAGCGTCATCAGAACACCCCGAGGACGGCGCCGCCGAGGACGCCCGGCGCGATCTGCACGCGCGCGCTCGCACGCGGGCCGTCCGGGGGCAGCGTCAGCCAGAGAACGGCCGTGCCGGCGAGCGCCGCGCCCGCGGCGATGAAGGAGAAATCGGAGACGGTCGCGTACGACATCGCTCTGCTGGCCAGATCGGGCACCGGCTGCGCGCAGTCCAGGTAACGCTCCGCGTTCCTGCACGCCGTCCCGGCGCTGTTCTCGACCTTGTCCCACGTGGAGATCGCCAGGCCCCCGAAGGTGCTCCCGAGCGCGATGCCCGCGAGCGCGAGCCCGCCGGTCACCCACATCAGGTTCCGGTGGATCGGATCCGGCCTCGGGCCGTACGGCGTCGGCCTGCGCCGCTCCAGGTCGGCGGCAGCGGGCGGCGGCGCGGCCGCGTGCGGCTCGAGCGCCGTGATGCGGACCTCGACGAGCTCGCCCGGCTGCATCGCCTCGACCTCGCGCGAGAACGCCTGCCGGCCCGGCGCGGTCGCGGTGACCCGGTGCTTCCCCGGCTCGACGGGGCGGGCCGCCCCGACCCCCCGCGCCGCCGCGCCGTCGAGCGCCACCTCGAGCCCGGGCAGCGCCTTCACCTCGTCGGACACGAGGATCGAGAGCCTCGGGAGCCGCTGCGCGATCGCCGCCGCGCGCTCGCGCGCCTCGGCGCCCTGCTTCGCGTCGCCGCCCGCCGCCTCGACCTCGGCGTAGAGCGCCCACGCGCTGGCGAGGCGCCCGGTGCGCTCGTGGCACCGCGCCAGCTCGAGCTTCGTCTCGGTCGACGGGCGCAGCCGCTCGCTCTCCTCGAGCTTCGGACAGGCCGCGTCCGGCCGGTCGCTCGCCAGCAGCTCCTGCGCCTCCCGGCGGAGCGCGTCGGCCCGCGCGCGCTCCGCGATCGTCGGCTCGGCCCAGGCCGGGGTCGCCGTCGCCGACGCGGCCAGCGCCGCGAGGAGCCCGAGCGCGGCGCGGCCGAGGCCCCGCCGCGCCGCGCGCCCCGCGCCGCCGGCGCAGCGGCGGGGTCCTCTGCAGATCTCTTCGAGCATCGAGTCCCCTGGACGGCCGGCGAGCAGCACCTGCGTCAGGTCCGCGCGCTGGACCGCGACGACCGATAACAGGGCACCGCGAGGAGCGCCAGGCCCAAAGGCCCGCGCTCGGGCGCCGCCGCGCCGCCGCGCCGGCACCCGAGCGAGGGCCCGGCGACGCAGCCGCGCGCCCGCGTTCCGCTTCGACCCCCGCGGCCTTTGCGCTAGCTTTCCGCTTTCGATTCCGGTCTCGCCCCTGGCTCTCGCGTCATCGAGCGTACCGGCTGGAGCGCTCCCGCGAACAGGTGCCCCGATGTCCTCCGTGCCCGCCCCCAAGAAGAAGCGGTCCAAGAAGCGCGCGCCCTCCCTGCCCCGCCGGGACGAGGAGTGGATCGGCGGCTTCTTCTCCCTGCGCGCGTTCGTGCACGAGGGCGACGAGGCGTACCGCCCCGAGGCGGTCGTCTGGATGACCGAGCGCGGCTTCGTGCTGAGCTGCGCCGCCCTGCGCCCCGGCGACGTCGTCGCGGGGGCGGTCGACAGCTTCGAGGCCGCCGCCAGCGGCCCGCTGGAGGGGAAGCCGCGCCTGCCCGAGCGCGTGCGCGTGGCCTCGCCCGCGCTCGCGGACGCGCTGCGGGCGCGGCTCGGCCCGGCCATCGAGGTCCGCGTCGCGCCGACGCCGGAGATCGACGTCGTGGCCGAGGACCTCGAGGCGCACCTCGGCGCGCGCGACGGCCGCCTGACCCCGAGCTTCCTCGGCGGCGGCATCGAGGCGCCCGCGATGGCGTCGTTCTTCCGCGCGGCGGCCGCGCTCTACCGCGCCACGCCCTGGAAGGCCGTGCCCACCGACGCGGACATCATGGCGCTGTCGATCCCGTCGCTCGGCGCGCGCGACCTCGCGCTGTGCGTCGTCGGGCAGGCCGGCCAGAGCCACGGCGTGCTCCTGTTCGAGAGCGCGCGCGGGTTCGAGCTCTACCTGGCCGAGACCGCGAAGCTCCCGGACGCGCCGCCCGCGTCGCTGCCGGCGAGCTTCTTCTCGCTGAGCTTCGACCGCGCGAACGACCTGCACCCCGCGCTGCGCGACGAGGTCGCCGAGCAGCGCTGGGAGCTGGCCGGGCCGGACGCCTACCCCACGCTCGCGATGGTCGACGAGGACCTGATCGGCCGCAAGCCGACGCCGAAGGAGCTCACGGCCTCGGAGGCGCTCGCGCTCGGCCTGGTCGAGCTGATGAAGCGGCGCAAGGAGATCACGAGGGCCTTCCGCGGCGGCGCCCCGGTGGACGCGAGCTACGTGGTGGAGACGCACGCGGGCCCGGTCGAGGTGCTGTTCCGCGCGCCCCACCCGGAGCGGAGCTGAGCCGGGCGGCCGCGCGCGAGCGGGGCCGGAGGGCCCGACCTCAGCGGGCGATGAGCCGGTAGAGATCGGCGTTCAGGATGAACTCGCAGACGACGTTGCCGAACTGGAGGATGTCGCCGCTGCGGAGCGGGGCGCCGTCCCCGGCCGGCGTGAGGAGCCGGTCGTTCAGGAACGTGCCGTTGGTGCTCTTCCGCGCGTGGAGCATCGGGGTGTCCGCGACCTGGACCGAGATGTGCGCGTGGGCCTTCGATACGGAGGGGTCGCGCAGGACGATATCGCTGTTCGGGGCGCGCCCGATGGTGATGCGATCCTGCCAGGGGCTCTCCGGGCGCTTCGTCACCGGCAGGAGCTCGCAGCCGTGGGACGCGACGCTCATCGCCGACGAGATGCGGTGACGGACCAGGGCCGGTTGGCTGTGCGAGCCGGGCGAGGTGCCGGCAAAGACGGTCTTGAACGACGGAGGGGGCTGGTCCTCGGGGCCGAGCTCCCGGAGCAGCCACGCGTGCGGGTACCTCCGGTCGAAGGCCATCCGTGAGAGCGCCCGGCTCTGGGCACAAAGCGTCGCGAAGGTCAACATGACAAGATCTTCCCCGGGTTCCGTGCTGTTCGAGCAGGCGGCGCCCGGCCGAGCGACGCACCGCCCGCCCGTCGGGTCCCGATAGGCCTTTATACATCAGTCCACGACGGGATCACCGGGCGCCACGCCGCGCCCCTGATTCGGACCTCCGGCGCCGCGCGGACTACACCGTCGGGGCTCGCCACACCCGTGGGCGGGACGCGCATCGACACGGCGCCGACCACGAATCGGTGTTTCTGCGACACGACGCCTCTCGTCAAGAGCCGATATCCGGGTCGAGGCGACCTCCGGCGCAACCACCTTGTGCCGGACGGGAGGACGACGCCGGCGGCCGCACCGCGTTCCGCTCCAGCGAGCACCACGACGCGAGCCAGCGCCCCAGGCCCGACGTCCGTTCCACGCCGCAGTGCCCCCCTGCCCCCTGTCCTGCGCACCGCCCCGGCGGCGGCGCGGCCTCCCCGCCGCCGTCCGGGCCCTGGCAGCCACCGGAGGGCCGCCCCACCCCGGCGGCCCCGCCGGGTGGTACGGAGCCACCTTTGCGACGGCGCCGCACGCGCTCCGCGGGCTCGCCCCGCGAGCTCGCTTCCCGGGAGCGCTCCGCGAGCTCGCTTCCCGGGAGCGCTCCGCGAGCTCGCTTCCCGGGAGCGCTCCGCGAGCTCGCTTCCCGGGAGCGCTCCGCGAGGCGGTTACGGTATGTTGCCGCCGTGACCTCCTCCTACAATGTCCAGCACGCGCCGGTCGGCGCATTTGCCTCCTTCACGCTCGGCAGCTTCAACCGGCGGGGCGGGTTCGCCTCCCAGGTGGGCCGCCCGGGAGAGTCGAACCTCTACATCGGCTACCGCGAGGGCGACGGGGACTTCCTCTGTCTCCCCTACTTCGAGAGCCAGCGCGGCCCGGACGTCCCGTTCGGCGTCACCTTGAGCAACGACACGCGGATGCGCCGCGTCTTCGGCGATCAGGACATCCGCCGCGAGCTCGGGTGGGCGAGCGACACGATCCGCGCCGGGCGCCTGACGCTCGCGATCTACTCGCCGTTCGGCCCCATCCCCGACCCGCGCACGGCGCCGCCCTCCGAGGTCGCCGAGCGCTCGTGCCCGGCCCTCATCGCCCGCCTCGAGCTCGACAACACCGGCAGCGACAAGCCCCTGACGGGCCTCTTCGCGCTCGACGCGCCGAGCCTGCGCGACCTCGAGACCGAGAGCGACGGTCGCCTCGTCGGCGTCGCGCACGGCCGGCGCTGGGGCTTCGCCTGCCGCCCGGAGCCGGGCCTCCGCGCCTTCCAGGCCTTCACGCCCGAGCACGCGTTCGACGGCAGCGCCGACCGGCTCTTCCGCCTCGGCAAGACCGGCGGCCTGGTCATCGAGGTCCCGGCGGGGCAAAAGCGCGAGGTCTGGATCGCGCTCGGCTTCCACGACGCCGGCGCCGTCACGACCGGCGTCGAGGCGCGCTACGCCTACACCCGCTACTTCCGCCGGCTCGAGGACGTCCTCTCCTCCGCGCTCGACCGCCGCGAGGCGCTCGTCCGCGAGGCGGCCCAGCGCGACGCGGAGCTCGCGCAGTCGGCGCTCAGCCCCGCCCAGAAGTGGCTGCTCGCCCAGGCGACGCACGGCTATTTCGGGTCGACCGAGTGGCTGGACACGGCGCTCGACGACGCCTCGCCGCCCGCGCCGCTGTGGGTCGTGAACGAGGGCGAGTACGAGATGATGAACACCTTCGATCTCGCGATCGATCACCTCTTCTTCGAGCTGCGTTACGCGCCCTGGGCCGTGCGCAACATCCTCGACCTCTACGTCGATCGCTACAGCTACCGCGACCAGGTGAAGCGCCCCGGCGCGGGCGGCGAGCTCCTGCCCGGCGGGGTGTCGTTCACGCACGACATGGGCGTCAGCAACCACTTCTCGCCGGCCGGCGACTCCAGCTACGAGCGCCCGAACTTCGACGCCATCTGCTTCAGCTTCATGACGCACGAGCAGCTCACGAACTGGATCTGCTGCGCCGGCGTGTACGTCGCGCGCACCGGCGACGAGGGCTTCCTCGAGCGCCACCGGGGCCTCTTCGCCGAGCTGCTCGCGAGCCTGCTCCACCGCGACGCGCCGGAGCCGGGCGCGCGGACCGGCGTCATGGCGCTCGACAGCAGCCGCTGCGGCACCGGCGCCGAGATCACCACCTACGACTCGCTCGATCACTCGCTCGGCCGCGCGCGCGGCAACCTCTACCTGGCCGGCAAGACGTGGGCGTCGTACGTCGTGCTCGCCCACCTCCTCGAGCGCTGCGGGGACGCCCCCCTCGCCGCCGAGGCCAAGGCGGCGGGCCGGAAGGCCGCGCGCGCGATCGTGTCGGCGTTCCACGAGCCGTCGGGCTACATCCCCGCCCTGCTCGACCGCAGCTCGACGAGCGCGATCATCCCCGCGATCGAGGGGCTCCTCTACCCGCACGTCATGGGCTTGCTCGACGAGGCCGAGCACGGCGAGCTCGTCCGGGTGCTCCGGCGCCACCTCCACGCCATCCTGAAGCCCGGGCTGTGCCTGTTCCCCGAGGGCGGCTGGAAGCTCTCGAGCAGCAGCGACAACTCCTGGGCGAGCAAGATCGCGCTCTGCCAGCACATCGCGCGCGCGATCCTGAAGGCCGATCTCCCCGACCCCGAGCGCCACGAGGAGGCCCACGTCCGCTGGCAGATCGAGGGCTCCGGCTACTGGGCCTACTCCGACCAGATGCAGCGCGGCGTGCCCGTCGGCAGCCGCTACTACCCGCGCGGCGTGACGGCCATCCTCTGGCTGGACGAGCCCGCGGCGGGGGCGGGGCCGAAGGCCGGGGCGCAGTCATGAGGGTCCTCATCGTCGGCGGGACCGGCCTCATCTCGACGGCCATCGTGCAGCAGCTCCTCGAGCGGGGCGATCACGTCACGCTCTACAACCGCGGCGTGACGGCGCGGCGGTTCGAGGGGGACGTCGAGGTCATCGCCGGCGATCGCTGGAAATACGCCGAGTTCGAGCGCGAGATGCAGCAGCGCACGTTCGACGCCGTGATCGACATGGTCGCCTTCGCCCCGGAGAACGCCGACTCGCTGCTCCGGGCGTTCTCGGGCCGCGCGGGCCACCTGGTCGTCTGCTCGACGGTGTGCGTCTACGGCGGGCCGCTCACGCGCTCGCCGGCGACCGACGACGAGCCGCACCGCCCGGTGACGAAGTATGGCCAGAACAAGTCGCGCATCGAGTCGACGCTGCTCGCGGCGAACGGCCAGAACGGGCTCAAGACCACGATCTTGCGCCCGTCGTTCACGAC
This sequence comes from Sorangium sp. So ce385, assembly GCF_051474135.1. Lineage (NCBI taxonomy): Bacteria > Pseudomonadati > Myxococcota > Polyangiales > Polyangiaceae > Sorangium > Sorangium sp. So ce385. The sequence continues at coordinate 7,888,528 of NZ_CP150337.1, forward strand.
CGGCGAGGGGCACACCGCGCTCGGCGCGCTCTATTTCGACGACTCGATGGCCGATCGCGCCCGGCGCGGCCTCCCGCTCATCGTCCACGACGACGGCAGGGCGCCGTGGGCCATCGCGCACGTCTCCGACGTGGCCCGCGGGTTCGTGAACGCGCTCGGCAACGACAAGGCCTATGGGCAGGCGTACCACCTCACGAGCGACGAGCACACCACGTGGGGCGGCGTCTTCGCCGCGCTAAAGGAGGCCGCCGGCGGCAAGTCGCCCGTCGTCTCGATCCCGACCGACTGGCTCTACGAGGTCGCCCCGCGCCGCATGGTGGGCGTCAAGTTCATCTACCAATACGGGTCGATCTTCGACAACGGCAAGGCGGCGCGCGACCTCGGCTTCCGGACCACGGTGCCGCTCGTCGAGACCTTCCGCCGCCAGATCGCCTGGTCGGAGCGCGCGGGGACCTACCGGCGCGCGGACGAAGAGCCGCTCCAGGACGTCCTGCTCGACGCGTTCACCCGGGGCCAGAGGCCCGCGCCGGGGCAGGTGCACGACTTCAACCCGTGGGGCAACGAGCCCGAGTCCTGATCCCTGCTGCCGTCGCCGTCCGACAGGCCGCCTCGCCGCCTCACGGAGCCGCCCACGCGAGCCTTCGGGTGGGAGCGCTCCGGTGTAGCGCGGGCGCGGCCACGGGCGGCGCTCCAGCGGGCGCCGCGCCGGCCGGAGCGGCGCGCCGGCCGCCGGACGGCCCGCGTCAGGGCAGGTTCTCGAGGGGATCGGTCTTGCCGACGCCCGCGTGCGCGCGGACGATCGCCTTGACGTCGGCCGACCTGTCGAGCGGATAGTCGTACGGCGCCGCCCAGGTGCAGTCCGCGCCGGACGCCTGCGTCCCCGTGGTCTCCTCGAAGAGGTTGTCCTTGCGATCCGTGCCGCCGGCGTCGCTGTCCAGCGTGGTGATGGGGTTCTTCACCTTGTAGAAGTGGTTGCCCTCGACCCGCAGGCAGGCGCCGACGCGCGAGTTGACCCCCGACGTGGGGACGTTCTCGAAGTAGTTGTTGTACACGTGCCCGTTGCCGCCGCGATAGCTCGGGAGGCGGGAGTTCACGTTGTTGATGTAATTATGATGGAACGTGATGCGGCGATCGCTGTCGTCGCTGTCCGACGAGCCGACCAGCATGCCCTTCCAGTGATCGTGCAGGTAGGTCCACGAGATCGTGATGTTCGAGGACTCGTGGGTCGCGTCGATGAGGCCGTCGTACTTGTCCTTGTTGGAGTTCACGGCGGGCGAGTCCGCCCAGAGCTCGCAGTGGTCGATCCAGACGTTGTGGCTCTCGTCCAGGTGGATGCCGTCGCCGTTGCCGCTGCCGGCCAGCACGTGGTGAATCTTCAAGTTGCGGATGATGATGTTGGAGGCTCTCCGCAGGTTGAGCCCGATCCCCTCCAGCTCTCCGCTCGACCCGACCCCCACGATGGTCTTGTTGGAGGCGACGTCCACCTCATCGTCGCTGCCGCTGATCTTGCCGGTGATCTGGATGATCAGGGCCTCGTCCTTCGCGGCCTCGGTTTGGAGCGCGTCGAGCGAGCTCACGGAGACGACCGCCCCGCCCTTGCCGCCGGTGGTGCCGCCGTCGGTCGTGGCGTAGCCGTAGAGCCTGAAGTCGGCGCCGCCGGGGCTGCTGCCGCCCTCACCGCTGCCCGAGCCGCCCTCGCCGCTGTCCGAGCCGCCCTCGCCGCTGTCCGAGCCGCCCTCGCCGCTGTCCGAGCCGCCCTCGCCGCTGCCGGAGCCGCCCGTGCCGCTGCCGGAGCCGCCCGTGCCGCTGCCGGAGCCGCCCGTGCCGCTGCCGGCGCCGATCCCGCCGGAGCTGGCGCTGGTGGTGGAGCTGACGCTCCCGCTGCTCGTCGGCTGGCCGTCGTTCTCTTCCGGATCCGACGCATCGGAGCCGCACCCTGCCGTCGAGAGGCCAGTGATGCCGAGCGCGATCAGCGCAGCCCAAGCGACTCGAGAATCGAACTTCATGCGCAAGTTACCTTTCCGTGATGAGCCAAGCAGCGCGCGCGACGCGGTGGAGAAGCCGGACACCGCACGGGCCGTTCGCGGGAGCTTCTCAGCAACGCATGTGCCACCAGCGCACGAGGGCTCGAGTCCGCCCGGATCGCCACCCTTCACGGCATTTTCCCGCCGGGACGACGGCATCGCGCTTCCGCTTCTCCGGCAGCATCCGCAACGCCGCAACGAGCCTGTCAACCGTGGGTTGACACGGTGGACACGTGAGGCACCGCGTCATCGATCCTGGCGCTGGCAGACACCGTGGCGCCGGGCGCCTCGTGCGCCCCCCGGCCTCGCTGCTGCGGCGCGCCTCGCGGGCCTCAGGGGCCGATTCGCACGAGCTCGATCCAGTCGAGCTTGGACGCGTCCTCGCGGCACCCGAACGTGACGACGTGCATCCCGGGATTGAGCGCGAACTCGAGCAGCGCCCCTGTATCGTCCTGCGAGTCGTGCACGTAATCTTCGTGGAAATCGGTGCCGCTGAAGTCGTACCTGTATGCGGGGTCCGGCTCGTTATCAACGCTGATCCAGAACGAGTTGTCCACGCCGTCGACGGGCCCCTCGGCGACCCTGGCCTTGATTCGGTAGGTGCCGGCCTCGGTGATCCCGAACGAGCAGTCGACCCGGGAGGACTTGCAATCCTCCTCGGTCTCGGGGACGGCCACGTACTGCCCGCCGCTCGCCAGCGGGTCCTCCACACGCACGAAGAGGCCGGAGAGCTCGCATTTCAGCTCGTCCTCGGCCTCGGCCCTGATCCTCAGGGTGCCGCCCTCCCCGCCCCCGGTGGTGGAGGACGACGATGTGTCCCACGCCACGGACAGCCCCTCGAGCGAGCAGCCGCAGATCAGCACCGGCAAGAGCGCAACCCAGCGTCGCCACCGCGATGGACGCGCGCCGACGACCGTCCTGCGCGCCGGGGAAGCTCTCCCCACGTCACCGGCCGCACGACGTCTCGTCTCCGCCCGAGGCTCCGAGATCGCTTTCACCTCCGACGACTTTAGCAACACACGTACCGCGAGCGCGACACAATCTTTCGTGCCGGCCCGAACCCGCGACGAAACGCCGGGTCGAGCTGCGGTCCCGCGGGCGCTCGCCGGCGCGGCCGGAAGCGGAGAGCGTGAGGGGTGACGTCGAGTCCACGCCCTCTGCGCGGCTCGAACGAGCAGGAGACGTTCCGCCGGGGCGCTCGGGGCGCCTCAGCGCGCGGCGGGACGCGCGTAGTCCTGCGCGCGGAACAGCACCCCGTGGACCTCGCCGTCGACCAGCGCCGGCACGAGCGCGCCGGGCAGGACGGACTCCACGTCGTTCGGCGCCCTGGGCCCGCCGAGATCGGTGCGCAGCCAGCCCGGGTCGAGGAGGTTCATCAGCACGCCAGTGCCGCGCAGCGAAGGGACCGTGTCGCGCACGAACTTGTCGAGCGCGGCCTTCGACGCGGCATAGGCCATGAGCTCCGGCTGGTCCTGGATCCCGGAGGTCACCTGGATGATGCGGCCCCAGCGGCGCTCCAGCATCGTCGGCAGCAGCCGATACGTGATCCGGATCGGGCTGATGACGTTCACCTCGAAGCTGAGCCGGTAGTCCTCCGCCGGCGTCTCCGTGGGCGAGGCGCGGAACGGCGTCATGATGGCGGCGTTGTTGAACAGGATGTCGATCCCACCCGACGCGGCGATGGCCCCGTCGACGATCCGGTCGACCGCCGCCTGGTCCGACAGCTCCCCCGAGACGGCGCTCACCCGGATCCCCTTGCCGGCGAGCTCGCCCTCGAGCTCCCGCGTGTGCGCCGCGTCGCGGCTGTGCAGGACGAGGTTGCAGCCGAGGCCGGCCAGGCCCCGCGCGATCTGCTTGCCGATACCCCGGCTCGCGCCGGTGATCAGCGCCCACTTCCCACGAATTTCTACCGTCATGGCGGCGCCTTATCGCAGAGCCGAGGTCGCCTGGCACCTCAAAAGCGAGCCGTCCCGCGCGCGCCGCGTCCGCCCGAGCCGCGCGCCGGGTGGACGCTGCTGCTCCAGCAGCATTCTTTGCTGGTCGGGTGCTGCTGGAGCAGCAGCGCTCGCCGGCCTCCGCCGGGGCGATGGGCCTGTAACCGCGCGAAAGACAAAGGTTTCCTGCGTGGCACGGCGGCTGCCAGGGGCCTGCGGTTGCATCCCGGTGCGCTCGTCTCGCCGGCGCCTCGGCACCTGGAATCGGCCAGCGCTGTCCCAGGCGCGCCGCGGGCGCCCGGAAGAACCTCCATGACCAGGCACACCCCCTTCACGAGGATCCGCTCCGGGCTGCTCGGATGCGCTGCGCTGGCGTGCGCCCTGTTCGGCTGCGACCGCGGCGGCGGTGAGCCGGGCGCCACGCTCGCGGCCGACGCCGCCGCCCCGGCGCCGGCGCAGGACCGGCGCGAGGCGGGGGTCGTGCGCCTCGGCTACCAGAAGATCGGCACCCCCTATCTCCTCAAGGATCGCGCCGACCGCCTGAAGCAGGCGCTCGAGGCGAAGAACGCCCGCGCCGAGTGGATCGAGTTCCCGGCCGGGCCTCCGCTGCTCGAGGCGATGCGCGCCGGCGCCGTGGACGTCGGCCACGTCGGCGAGACGCCCCCGGTCTTCGCGCAGGCGGGCGGCGTGCCCTTCGTGTACGTCGCCACCGACCCGCCGGCCCCGAAGGCCGAGGCGATCGTCGTGCCGAAGGACTCCCCGATCACCAGCGTCGCGGGCCTCAAGGGCAAGCGCGTCGCGGTCAACCGCGGCTCCAACGTGCACTACCTCCTGGTCCGGGCCGTCGAGGGCGCCGGGCTGACGCTCGACGATCTCCAGGTCTCGTTCCTCGCGCCGGCGGACGCCCGCAGCGCGTTCGAGAGCGGCAAGGTCGACGCCTGGGTGATCTGGGATCCGTTCCTGGCCGCGGCGGAGCTCGCCGGCGCGCGCGTCCTCCAGAGCGGCGAGGGGCTCGTGGACAACCACCTCTTCTACGTCGCCCGGCGGGAGTTCGCCGAGCAGCAGCCGGAGCTCCTGCGGATCGTGCTCGACGAGTACCAGGCGCTGAGCGCGTGGGAGCGCGAGCACACGGAGGAGACCGCGCAGATCCTCGCGAAGTCGTCGGGCGTCGCCTACGAGGCGTTCCTCACCTCCGAGCGCCGGCGCGCGTTCGGCCTCCTGCCGATCACGCCCGAGATCCTGAAGAAGCAGCAGGGCATCGCCGACACGCTCCACAAGCTCGAGATCATCCCGCGCGACATCCGCGTGGAGGACGCCTTCCTGTCCGCGGCCGCGTACGGAGGCGTCCGATGACGGCCGGCCGCGCGCCGGGCGCGCTCGGCCGGAGCCTGGCCCCCTGGATCGCCCCGCTCGCGCTGGTGCTCGCCTGGGAGGCCCTGTCGCGGCTCCAGGTCATCCCCAAGAGCCTGCTCCCCTCGCCCTCGGAGGTGGTGCTCGCCGCGGTGCACGCCACGAGGAGCGGCGGCCTCCCGGCGCACCTCGGCGTCAGCGCGCTGCGCGCCCTCGGCGGGCTCGCGATCGGCGCCGGCATCGGGCTCGTGCTGGGCCTGGCCACGGGGCTCTCGCGCTCGCTCCAGCTCGTCGTCGACGGGCCCCTCCAGATGCTCCGCGCGATCCCCGCGCTGGCGCTCGTGCCGCTCGTCATCCTGTGGTTCGGGCTGGGCGAGACGGCCAAGCTCTTCATCGTCGCGGTGACGGTGCTCTTCCCCGTCTACCTGAACACCTTCCACGGCGTGCGCAGCGTCGACCCGCACATCATCGAGATGGCGCGCGTCTACGACGTCCGGGGGCTCGCGCTCTACCGCGAGGTCATCCTCCCCGGCGCGCTCCCGTCGATCCTCGTGGGCCTCCGCTTCGCGCTCGGGCTCTCGTGGCTCGTGCTGATCGTCGCCGAGACGATCGGCGCCACGCAGGGCCTCGGCTACGTCGCGATGAACGCGCGGGAGTTCATGCAGATGGACCTGCTCGTGCTCACGATCGTGCTCTGGGCGCTCCTCGGCAAGCTGGCCGACTCCCTGGCGCGGTGGGCCGAGCGCCGGCTGCTGCCCTGGCAGCCTCGATTGCAGCGGATGGACGCGGGGTGAACATGAGCGTGCCGAAGGATCACCGCAGCGGCGCACGGGTCCTCCTCGAACGGCTCGAGAAGCGGTTCGACGACAAGCCTGTCCTCTCCGGCATCGAGCTCGACGTCCGCCCCGGCGAGTTCCTGACCATCGTCGGGCGGAGCGGATCGGGCAAGAGCACCCTGCTCCGCATCCTGTGCGGCCTCGAGCAGCCCACGGGCGGCGCGGCGCGCGTGCTGACGCGCGAGGGCGTCAGGGGCGACGCGGCCGTGCGCGTCGTCTTCCAGGAGCCGCGGCTGATGCCGTGGCGCACGGTCCTCCAGAACGTCTGCATCGGCCTGCCGAAGGAGCGCCGCGAGCGCGCCCGCGACGTCCTCGCCCGGGTCGGCCTGCTCGACCGCCAGGACGACTACCCCGGCGTGCTCTCGGGCGGCCAGCGGCAGCGCGTCGCCCTCGCGCGCGCGCTCGTCCACGACCCCAAGGTCCTGCTCCTCGACGAGCCGTTCGGGGCGCTCGACGCCCTGACGCGGATCGGCGCGCAGCGCCTCGTCGAGTCGCTGTGGGCCCAGCACGGCTTCACGGCGATCCTGGTGACGCACGACGTCCAGGAGGCGGTCCTGCTCGGCGATCGCGTGCTGGTGTTCGACGAGGGGCGCATCGTGGAGCGCGTCGCGGTGGAGCTGCCGCGGCCGCGCGCGAGGGAGGTCCCGGAGGTCGGCCGCCTCACCGGCGCGCTGCTCGAGGCGATCTTCGCGTCGGGCGATGCCCCGTCGACGCAGCGGCCGTCGCGCGCAACCTTCCCCCCGCCCATGACGTCGCCCCTGCTGGCCGGCGCGGAGTGAGCGCGGCGGGGAGGTCAGGCGAAGCAGCCCTTCAGGCGCGGATCGGTCCGGAGGATCGCCTCGACCTCGGACACGCAGTCGCGGGGCAAGAGGACCGTGTAGTAGCCGGGCTTGATCTCCGGCGCGACGCGGACCGCCTCGAGCCACGCGTCGAGCGAGAACGGGTCGGCCCGGATCACACCCCAGAAGCCGGTCGCGTCGAGGACGGCGGCGATGGGGTCCGTGTCCCGCCCCTGGAGCTGGCTGACCACGTAGGCGGCCGTGCCGACCTGCAGGCCGTGGAGCCGCGGCCGGCCGGAGGTCTGGGAGCTGCGCGCCGATGGCGGGCAGCCGCCGCTCGCCGAGCTCGCCCGCCTGCCGGATCCCCGCGGAGAGGGCCTGCGCTGCGCTGAAGGCGGCGCGCTGCGATCTCCGCCCGACATCAAGCCATCGAGCGGCTTCGCCATCGCGATTGGTCCCATAGCGCCTCCCATGGCGCATCAGCGCTCACCTGCACCGGGGAAGCGCCGGGGGTCGTGATGAGCTCGAAATAGACGTCCAGCAGGTCGGCCACGACGCCGGTGGGATGCCCAGCCGGCACCTGCTCCAAGCACGGCTTCATCCAGCGATGAAGCTGCGGATAACATCCATGGCGCTCGTGCACGTGGAGCATCGCGGCGAGGAGCTCGATCAGGAAGGAACCCACGCGTGTCTCGAACCACACGCGGAGCTCAGGCACCTCGGTAAGCCGAACGAAATGATGAACCTCTGCCAGCAGAGCGTCGGCCGAGCGCTTGCCGTCTGCCTCGGAGATCACACGATAAAGGTCGAGCTGATCCGTGTTGAACGCGCCTCGCGGCTGCCAGCCGCGCTGTATCCGCAGCGGTCCCAGGAAGACCGAGACGCGCAGGATATCGAGGCAATCGGCTGCCTGGACCATCTGACGGGCCCTCGTATTTCTCTTCTCCTTGTTGGCGATGGCGTCGGCGAAGTACGCGCAGTATTCGGGGTCCAGCTCTCCCCGTTCCCGGAGGTACGCGGCGAACCTCGCGCCGCTCGGCTCATCCCATAGATCCGGGCCCTCGTCTTCGCGCGCGCAATCATGGTGCGTGATGGCCAGCAAGAGATCCCTCAGCTGCTCCTCGACATCCCCGGTGTAATATCGATACAGCTCGGAGAGCAGCAAACCCCACATGGTGGCCCGGGCGGCGTGCATGGCGCCGTGAGTCCAGCGGGGGACCTGCTGCCGAACCGGCTCGACGAAGGGGGAATACCGGACCACGACGACTTTCCCCGTCCTCGGGTGGACGTACGTGTCCCGGAACGGCTGCTTGTAAGCCGCGTCGAGGATCTGTTGAACTTGCTGTGACAGCGCGACCACATCGAGCGGCGGGCCCGGCGGCGTCGCATCGGCTCGTCGCCGACGCCGACGATGGACGGCTGCGCTGGGCAAGATCTGCGGCAGCTCCACCTCGACCCACTCGTCGAACCCCTCACGCCAGATCTCCAGTCGGAGCCAGGCGGAACGCTCCACGGGCTCGAGCGCCAGCCAGCAGTCGTCCAGGGTGCTCCGCACGCGCCCGACGACCTCCTGGACCTCTTGGACCTCTGCCGGGGTGACGTCGAACGCGGCGACGAACTCCGGCCACGACAAGAGGTGCGCGTCCGGCTCGACGGTGATCCGCAACAACCCTTCTCCCCACTGCGCGAAGCCGCTCTGGTCGAGCGGCGGCTCGCACAGCTCCGGGCTCGCGAGGGCCGTGGCGGCGGGGTCCCAGCCGGGGCGCCGCGAGAGCAGCACGGCCGGGAGGCTCTGCCCGGCGAACGCGTACGCTACATCCACGGCAGACCGATGGATGATCCGGGGGAGCTGCGCGCACACCCCGTAGATGAACAGCCGCTCCGGCCGAACCTGCGCAGAGAGCCCCCCGGTGAGCGCGCGCGCGGCGGCGGACGAGATCTCCTGCAAATAAATGTATGTCCGAGGCTCGCCTTCGTCCGTACGATCATCCTCGACGTCCTCTTCAATCCTCGTGACGCGGAAGGCGGTCCCCGGCGGAAACACCACCTCGTCTTCGCCGCTCCAGACGCCCTCCACGCTGCCATCGAGACTGCGTCCACGCGAGCCGCAGCCGAGCGAGCGGGCGATGAGCTTGTACTTCTTGCTGCGTCGTGAGAACAGGTTCGCCATGTCCGCGGTGGTCGAGGTGCTCATGAAGGCGTCCTCGACCACCACCGAAGCAGACGATTCCTCTGGAGCGTTCATGCATTCGACATACCTGGCGACCGCTCTCTCCGGGAGATCGGTGATACGAATGAAGAGCTCCCCACCCTGGCACCGCTTCTGTCGAAGGATGGCGCGATGCGCCATGATGTTGTGCAGGAGCTGCTCCTCGACGAGCCGCGCCAGCCGGGGGTCCTCGATCGCCCCGATGTTCGCCGCGTACTCCTGGAGGGCGGCCATGTTGCGTCGGACGGGCTCATGCCGCTGGACGGCGGGCCTGGTCAGCAGCTTCTCCGCTGCGATCCGGACCGACTCGGCGAAGCTCATGGCCGCCCGCGGGTCTCCCGCATCCATCCGACAGAGAAAATTCGCGGGGTAAAACAGGTGGCTCCTGTGCTGACGCAGGCTGATGGCGTCGGCTGGCACCTCTTCATCGCGCAACGCCTCGCCGCGGACGAGCGCCAGACCGGCCCCGTTCAGCGCGTAACGTTCCCGTGGATCCGCCGTAACGAAGCGCTCGCGATGCCGGTCGAGCACATCGATGCCGATCGAGATGTCCTCTGCGCGAACCACGCGGGTGCTCTCGCGCCGGATCACCCCCATGAGGTCGGCGAGCTCGATCGTCTCGCCCCCGTCGTCGAACAGAAAACGCCGCTGCGACGAGCCGTACCTGATGGTCCCCGGACGCTCGACGAGCGTGGATACGATGCGTCCCAGCGTCCATTGAACACGGTCCACATGGTCGATCATGGCGGCTCCTCTCTCTCGATCCTTCGGGCAGGTCGGCCCCGTCGGACGAGGCCGCCGGAGGCACGCTCCAGGCCGTTCGGCGTTCAGGGCGGCGGTGAATCCGTCGTGAGCCGGACGAGATCCTCGTAGGTCGCGATCTTTCTCTGACCGCGAAGTGGCCAGGACTGGACGATGCGCGCGACGTCGAGCTTCAGCCGGCGGATGCCTTCGAGCAGGCCGCGGGCGCGCGGGCTTGGCTTCGACGGCCCGCCGGACTCGGAGAAGTTGGCGAGATCTCCCTCGAACAGGAGGCGCTCGGAGGGCACGTACGTGATCAGGTACTCGTCGGTGTGCTTGGAGCCCGGGCCGAGATCATACACCTCGATGCGGTGGTGAGGGTCCTCGAAGACGTGCCGGTCCTTGACCACGAGCAGCTGCGGCTCGCGCGGCGCGCGGGCGAGCCGGTCGGGCGCGACGCGGTGGTGGCTCGCGACGCGCGCGCGCAACAGCGCCTCGTTGCCCGGCGTGGTCACCAGCGTCACACCGGCGCTGACGAAGGCGCGGGCGCCGCCGATGTAGTGCTCGTGATGATGGCTCATGATCACGTAGCGCACCGGGCGGTCGGGCGCATGCCTGCGGATCGTCGCCAGGATCCGCTCGCCGGTCTCGCTGTCGACCGGCGCCTCCATGGCGATCACGTACTCGTCCATGACGGCGAACAGCACCTTGTTGTCGTGATCGGGCAGCTCGATCATGTAGAGATCACGGCCGATCGGCGTCACGGCGAGCGGCTCGATGGAGCGCTCCTGCACCGTCCAGTCGGCGAAGCCCGCGCGGTGCGGCTCGGGGACGGCGAACGCCGTCGGCTCCGGCCGGGCGCCGAGGTGGAGCTCGCCGTCGGCGATGCGCACGGTCCAGCGACCATGCCCCTCGATCCACGCGATGCTTCGGGGCATCATGATCGACGTGCCGGGCAGCGGGCGGTGATCTCCATAATGCACCCACTCCACCACGTCCCCCTCCTGCGGGTCGCCGCGCAGCGTCTCCATCCGCGTGATTCGATGGCTCGATCGGCTGATGTACAGCGTCACCAGCACGCCGTCATCGTCGGCGAAGGCGATCGCGTCGTGCGCACCGCCGTCGAGCTCGTCCTCGCCAAGCCAGCGCAAGGAAGCGGCGCGCGCATTCGCCAGCTCCAGGAGCTGCGGGGGCATGAACGCGGCGATGCGGCGGCGATGCGCCGCCGGCGTCGTCGTTCCCGGCTTCTCCGGCCCGTCGGAGTCGGCGTGGAAGTGGCGCCCCCGCATCACGATCGTGGTCGCCTGGTCGCCGTCGCCCTCGCCCGTGATCCGGCCCGTGTGCGCCATGGCTTCGAAGCGCCGCGAGAACGTGCACGTGCCGTCGACGCGATACTCCCTCGTCGCGCTGGGAGCGTTGTAGTGCCCCCGGTAGTGGAGCGTCCCGCTATAGGTCAGCGTGGCCTCGGCCGTGCCCGGGGCCTCCGTCCGGGCGCCGTAAGCGTCGAGGCTGCGGTCCAGGATCTCGCGCGCCTTTCGGAAGCTGCGGTAACCGAGGGTCTCCCCCGGCCCGGCAGCGGGGGGCGCCTTGGCCGGCGCGGCGCCGCCGGAGGGAGCCTTCCCCTGCCGGGTGGCGACGACGCAGGAGCACAGGACACACATGCACAGCGCGGAGCACAGCGAGAGCATCGAACGAGCGCTATGTCTCATGGGCGTTGCTCGACGGGGCGCTCGGCGACCGGGGGCGCCGGGTTGAGGGCGGAGAACATGCCATAGTCGAACGCGTACGGCTGGTTGCTCAGGTCGTGCCCGGCGAGCAGCGCGCGGCGGCGCGCCAGCACGTCGTCGTGGACCTCGACCATGCGGCAGTGCATGGCCCATGCCTCCGGGGTGTACAAGCGCTCGTCATCGATCGACTCGAGGCCGGCGCCGAAGCGCTCCATCGCCAGGGCGAATCGGCCGAGCAGCTCATGGCGCAGCCGGGCGTCGAGCTCCCCATCGTCGACGCATGCGTCGAAGAACTGAACCATGCACATGATCGTGTAGTTGCCGTGAAACGCGGCGAAGAGCGTGCGGTGGTCGTCCTTCACCACGGTGAACGCCGAAAGGAGCGTATCCTCGGGGATGGTGAAGCAGGGCTCGGCGGTAACGGCGAAGAACGAGAGGTGGCCGACCTGATGGACCAAATCCTCGCAGAAGAACAGCTCGGTGGGCTCGTCGGGGACGCTGAGGAACGCGGCGCCCAGCATGCCCGTCGTGGCGAACGAGTTGATCTTCTTGCTTCGCAGCACCACCAGCGCCCGACAATCACGCTCGACCTGCGCGCGCTGGCCCGGGCTGACCCGCTCCAGCAGCGCGAAGCCCCGGGTCAGCGCGGGGAGGCTCAGCCGGGCGGTCTCCTCGATCTCGACCTCCTCGTCCGACGGCATGTGGCGGAAGAACGGGGGGAAGAACGGATGCATGTCCGTATGCAGCTCGATCGAGGTGCCGGGTACGACGCACCGCGGGGTGAAGACCACGTTCACCGGCTGGCCGTCTCTCCAGAGCGTCGTGGGAGCGCCGCCGCCTGGAGAGCGCAGCTCGAACGTCCCGTCGGGCAGCCCGGTGCGCAGGGAGCCCAGGTTGGGCAGGTGCACCACGCCGCGGTGGTTGGCGCGCACCGCGAGCCGCGCCGGCCGATCCCCCTCGTCGAGGTACCCGAACAGGATCTGATCGAGGCCGATCGCAGGCGACTCGTGCAGCAGCCACGCCCGGAGGAGCGGCTCGTGCAAGCCCGCGCCGCCGGCGCGGACGACAGACACGAAGAGCTCGGGCGCCGCCTGCTCGAGCTGCTCGGCCGCCTGCCCCGCGAGCAGCCGGCGCCCCGCTTCGAACCGCTCCTCGAAGAACGCCCGTGCCGTCTGATGCGCCATCGTCGCCTCGCTGTGCTCAAGGATGCGTCAGATAGTAGAAGACATGGTGGAGGATACGCTCGATCAGGCGCAGGTCCTCGGTGACGATATCGGCGCTGCCCTGCATACCGTCCTTGAACTCGATCGGCCGCCCGAAGCTGCTGCGGAGCTCGTCGCCGGCGAACGCTACCTGCACCATGTAGTCGTCGCCATGCGACAGCGGTGCGATCGATTGGACCGCGCCGCGGAGTACGCCGTACTCGTGGAATGGATAGCCGTCGAGCTTGATGAGCACGCGCTGGCCCACCTGCACCTTGCCCGAATTACGCTGCCCGAGCTCGATGCGCCCGACCAGATGATTGCGCTCCGGCATCACCGCCAGCACCTCCTCGCCAGCGGACACGTACTGGTGGTCGCTCCAGAAGCTATGCAGCGTCACCCGCCCGTCGACGGGAGATTTGATCACGAAGCGCTGCTCCCAATCGAGCAGCTCGTTATAGACCCGCTTGTAGGACTCCTGGATCGCCAGCGCCAGCTCTTGGCTGCGCTCCTCGCGGTCCCGCCGGAGCTCCATCCGCGTCTTCTCGTATTCCTGGCCTTGCAGCTCCTGGCCGAGCACGCTGACCTGCATCTCTGCCTCTCGCAGCAGCTTTTGCTGGAGCAAGCTCTCGGCGCTCTCCACCTCCGCGACCGGCGCCAGGCCCTCTGCGTGCAGCCGCCTGGCGCGATCGCGCGCGCCCGTCGACTGCGCCTGCTCGGCGGCGACGATCTCGATCTGCTTGCGCATGCGCGCGACGAGCTGGCGCTGACGGGCGAGCTGTTCGTCGAGGAGCGCCAGCTGATGGTCGTAGTACGCCTCGCTGCGGAACAGCCGGTAGACGAGCACGCTGCGCACCAAGGCCGCGTACGCGATGTGCAGCGGCCCGAGCGTCGCCGTCGCCGGCAGCTCGATCGACACCTGAGCCAGCTGGTCGGGATCGTGCAGCCTGCGCTCGATCTCGGGGAGCAGGGCCTCGAGCCGCCGCATGTCCTCGAGCTGCGCCGGGTTCTCCAGCACCGCCAGCCAGGTGCCGCTGGAGACGCTCTCGCCGTCGGCCACCAGCAGCCTCGCGAGGCGCCCGCTCGTGTGCGCCATCAGCCGCACCGGCGGCTCCTGCGCGGTGATCTTCACGCGCGACGGCACCACGTCCGGATATCGAATGAACCAGCTGAGCGCGATCAGGGCGATGAATATCAGCCACAGGACCGAGGTGCCCACGCGCGTCACCCAGGACGGGACCGAGCCGAGGATCTCGTCGACCTCCTCGCTGCGGACGACCTCCTCGGGCGACGGCATGGCTAGGCCCCCAGCTCGAGCTGATTCTTCACGAGGCGGAAGTAAGCGCCGCGCAGGCGCGTCAGCTCCTCGTGACTTCCCCTCTCGACGATCTTCCCCTTCTCGAGCACCACGATCTGGTCAGCGTTCTTGACCGTGCTCAGGCGGTGAGCGATCACCACCGTCGTGCGTCCGCGCATGAACTCGTCGAGATTTTCCATGATGGTGCGCTCGTTGTTGGCGTCGAGTGAGCTGGTGGCCTCGTCGAAGAACAGGTACTCCGGGTCCTTGTACACGGCGCGGGCGATGAGGATACGCTGCCTCTGCCCCTGGCTGAGGCTGTTTCCGCTCTCACCGATGCGCGTGTTGTAGGCGAGCGGCAGCGATTCGACGAACTCATGAATATTGGCCGCTCGCAGCGCGTGCGTGAGCCGCTGCATGTCCGCGCGGTCCTCGCCAAGCGCCACGTTGCGGGCGATCGTATCGGAGAAGATGTAGCCGTCCTGCATCACCACGCCACACCGCTGCCGCCAGAGGCCGGCGTCGAAGTTGGCCAGGTTCATGTTGCCCAGGCGGATCTCGCCGCGCGTCGGCGGGTAGAACTTGAGGAGCAGCTTGAGCAAGGTGGTCTTGCCGCTGCCGCTGGTGCCCACGATGGCCGTGACGCGTCCCGCCGGGATGTGCAGCGAGACGTCCGACAGGACCGGCTCGGCGTTCGGCCCCTCGTATCGGAAGTGGAGGTTCTGCACGTTGATGCTCCGGTCCTCGGGGAGCGTGCGCAGGATCCCTTCACGCTGCGGCTCCTCGTCGGGCTTGCCGTGAATCTCCGCCAGACGCTCGAGGCTGAGCCGGGCGTCCTGGGTGGTCTGGGCGAAGCCCAGCAGCTGCTCGATGGGCTGGTTGACCTGGCCGATGATGTAGGAGACGGCCAGCATCATCCCGAGCGTCATCCGGCCCTCGATCACCTCCGTCGCGGCGAACACCGTGACGAGGATGTTCTTCAGCTCGTTGATCGACTGGCTGCCGGCCTGCTGATACTGCGTCACCGCGAGCTGCCGCTCGTTGATCTTGAACAGCCGCGCCTGGACCCGCTCCCAGCCCCAGCGCTTCTGCCGTTCACAATTGTTGATCTTGATCTCCTCGATCCCGCCGATGAGCTGGATGAGCATTTCTCGGTTGCTGGCGCGCTGCACGAAGCTCCGGTGGTCGAGCTCGTACCGGCGCTTCATGAACCCGAGGATCCACAGCGCCGCGGCGGCGCTCCCGGCCAGGAAGACGGCGAAGATCTTCCAGCTATAGAGGGCGAGCACGCCCGCGAAGACGACGAGGTTCACCGATGCGAACAGGACGTTCAGCGTGGTCGAGGTGAGGAAGCTCTCGACGCGCCGATGGTCGTCGATGCGCTGGAGGAGGTCGCCGGTCATCTTCGTGTTGAAGAACGACATCGGCAGCTTCATCAATTTGATGAGGAAGTCGGAGATGAGCGCGATGTTCATCCGCGAGCTGACGTGCAACAAGAGCCAACCGCGGATGATCTCGATGGCTGTTCGGCCCAAGAACAGCATCAACTGCGCCAGGAGGATGGTGTAGACGAAGCTGAGATCCTGGTTCGTGATGCCGGAGTCGACGAGCGCCTGGGTCAGGAACGGGAACACGAGGCTGAGCATGCTGCCGAACACCATCCCCAGCATCAGCTGGACGACGTATCGCCAGTGAGGCCGGATGTACGGGATCAGCACCTTCAGCCCCGCTTGCTGCTCGTATGGGTCGGTCTCTTCGTTGCTGTAGAAGGTCGCCGAGGGCTCGAGCAGGAGCACGAGGCCGGTCCCCTCAGGCCCGGCGCCCCACTGTTTCATGAACTCGTCGCGCGAGTAGCTGGTCAGCGCGTGCGCCGGGTCGGCCACATACACCTTGTTCCGCTTGACCTTGTAGACGACGACGAAGTGGTTCTGCTGCCAGTGGGCGACGCAGGGGAGAGGGACCTCCTCGGAGAGCTGCGCGAAGTCGAGGCGCACCGCCAGCGTGCGCAGCCCGATCGACTCGGCGCCCTGGCTGATCCCGGCGAAAGAGACCCCTTCCCTGGTCAGATAGCAGCGGTCACGGAGCAGCGGCAGCGAGTACGTGCGTCCGTAATAGCGGGCGATCATCTTCAGGCAGGTGGGCCCACAGTCCATCGCGTCGAACTGGCGATAGAATGGGAACCGACCGGCCTTGACCCGGAGCTCCGGCTGCGCGTCTGCCATACGCCCTCAGCCCTCCAGGGAGCACCGGGCGGTGCTGCGCCTGTGCTCTACCCCCGGCAGGCAAAGCTCCGCGAGCTCCTCGCCAGGGCTGAGCTCGGCCGTCAGAGCTCCACCGGCTGCCATTCGTTCGAGTCGGTGTCCCACAAGGAGAGGGCGCGCCACTCGGCGCGCGGGATGGGTCGAAGCGCAGCGTACCACTCGGTCGGCTCGGCGCCTCGCTTGATGCCCGCGGCCTCGAGGCGGCGCGCAAAATCCGCGTCGAGGCCGCTGCGGAGCACGAACTCCTGCCAAGTACAGATGTGATCGCCGCACGCTACCTCGAAGCGGACCAGCCCTTGGCCCAGCTCGATGATTTCCTGCTTGGATAGGGGGACCCGCGCGCCATCCCGGAGGACGCTCTTGACCACGGATTCCTCCCATACGGGATTGGCCGACAACCAGACCGCGGTCATCTGTGTACCCGCGAACGACTCCGATGGATTCAGCTGACCATCGCCGATGATGCGAGCGAGGTGGCTGCCGATGGAGTAATGGAATAGGCGTAAAGATTCCACGATTGAACCGGCTCGTTGAAAGGGGGCCGCGTGGCTGCGCAGCGCGGGCATGGCTAGCCTGAGGTGCTAACCACGCGCCCCACCCGTCGGCGAGAGCCTTGTCAGGCCGTTACTTTGTGACAACCATCGAGTACTTGAACGGCCTTGCCGCCCCTGACCTTGTCCGTCTCGGTCACGGCCTTCATGCCCTGATCCGTTTGGAGCTTCAGGAGCACGTCATCGAGGGTGAGCTTCTTCTTGTTCATTGGATACCTCCTTCGTTGGGGGTTTATTAATTTTGAAATCCCCCAAGCAGTCATTTGGCTATCCTGACCCATTCGTAGTGTCAACAGGAATCGCGGCGCAGCAGCTTTCTGCCAGCACGGCCCCCGTCGATGGACAACCGCTGACCACATGCGGCGGCATGGCCGGGACGAACCTGAATATTGTCCCGCGCCTGGCGCATAGACCCGTTTAATGCGCTCTCATGGAATTCGTTCGGCTTACCCATCGCCGACTTTGCCGAGCGCAGATCCTGGCGACCTCTCGCGACGCGTGCGACGCGTGCGACGCGTGCGACGCGTCAAAGAAGCGCGGGCATGAGCGCGGAAGTCTCCGTTGTGGACATATGCTGTTCCTCGGCTGAAGAAATCGAGCCGCGCGGTGCACACGGCGCTGCGCCGATACCATCTGGGTCCGGCGACGGCGCGATCCCGAAGACGCGCTCGTGACGAGCGCCCTGATGGCACGCTCGTGACGAGCGCCCTGATGCCAGTCCGTGCACGACCGGCGGGCGCCGCCGGCGCCGGTCAGCTCGGCGGACCCCCCGCCCAACCACGGACGAACGAGGACGACGCGCTACAAAGCCCGCCGCTTCGCCGCGGCGCGCCTGCGGCTGACCTCCAGGCCACTCCCGAGGCTGCGCAGGACGAGCAGGTCCTCGCCGAGATCGACGTCCACGAGCGCGCGGGCGACCTCCGGGCGGACGCCGGTCAGGATCGGCCGCGAGCCGAGCAGCTGGATCGCGCGCGCCAGCTGCTCCAGGGCGGCGGCGCCGTCGGGATCCAGCGCGTCGGCGCCGGTGACGTCGAGGACCACGTACGACGCCCGCTGCGCGACGATCGCGGGCAGGAGCCGCTCGCCGAGCTCGCCGGCGCGCTCGGCGTCGAGGCGCCCGATGAGCGGCACGGCGAGCGTGCCCCGGCCGACGTCGAGGATCGGCGCCGAGAGCGTGAGGATCTGCCGCCGCTGCTCCTCCACGAGGGCGAGCGAGCGGTTCAGCTCGTCGATGAGCCGGCCCTGCTGCTCGATCTGCCCCTCGGCGCGCCGCTGCGCCGTGACGTCGAGCTGCTGGACGAGCACCGCGCGGCCGCCGGTCACGGGATCGGTCGTCGGGCGCGCCTCCACCCGGTGCCACCGCTCGCCCTCGGTCGTGAGGACCTTGAGCTCCCCCGACCAGGGCGCCTCGGCGTCGATCGCCCCGCGGATCGCCGCGCCCGCCCCCTCGTCCGGGAACACCGCGTCGATCTGCGGCGCGTCGCCGAGGGCGCGCAGGGCCGCGGGGTTGTGGAAGAGCGCCTTCCCCGCGCGGTCGACGAGGCTGACCAGCACCGACGAGTGCCGGACCGCCTCCACGCCGCGCACCATGGAGGCGTCGACGTCGGAGGACTGCGGCAGCGCCTGGAACAGGACGGCGAGCCGCCCGTCGTCGAGGCGGATCGCCTGGCCGTGGAGCGTCACCGTGGCGGGCTTCCCGCGCGGGTAGAGCGTCCAGTCCTCCACGACGGTGCCGCCCTCGGCGACGACGCGGACGTAGCCGTCGAGCCGCGCGCGGACGGCCGGCGACAGGTCCGAGAGATCGCGGGCGTAGAGCTCGGCGCGATCGGCCGCGCGCCAGAACTGGACGGCCTTGGCGTTGGCCCAGGGGAAGCGGTACCGGTCGTGGTCGTAGACCCAGGTCGGCAGGATGGACAGCTCGAGGGCCGACAGGCGCTGGTCGAGGGACGTCATGTCGTGGCGGCACGTCATACGACGCCCTCGACCGTCCTGCACGCAGCATCAGTGATGCGGCTGGTTCACGTACGGGTCGCTCCCCGCCGCTGCATAGCCGGCCACGGACTGGCTGCTCGAATCGACGGCCAGCTTGCACGGGCTCCGGTGGGTCACGTTGGAGTTGTAAAACTGCACCGCCTTGATGTCGGGATACCGCTTCAGGGCGTCGACGATGCCGCGCATCCACTGGCCCTTGCGGTTCGGGTCGGCCGGGTCCTCGTGGCTGGAGAACTCGCTCAGGATGTACGGTTTGTCGCCGTGCCAGGCCATCTGCGCGGGCGCGTGCATCCAGTCGTAGTGGCTCCCGAACGTGGTCGCGGGATCTTTCCACCCCGATCCGTTGCACTCGTAGAAGTTGTACGGATCGTATCCGATCCAGTCGACGTAGGTGTCTCCGGGGTAGAGCGCGGGGAGCCGGGCGCGGGTGCCGCTCCAGCCCATCGGGGTCCAGACCCACACCACGTTGGTCGCGCCCGCCGCGCGGAACATGTCGACGATGCGCCGGTACGCGGCGACGTAGTCGGCGTCCGGGCCGTCGGCGCTGTGGACGTCGGTGTTGTCCATCTCGTGGTCGAAGGCGATCATGAATTTTCCGGGCGCGTTCTTGGCGCGCTCCGCGGCCGCCCGGATGACGGCGTCCTGCGAGCCGTTCGCGATCTCGGTCCACGTGACGTTCTGGCCCGCCGAGTAGCGGCGCGACTCCCACGACAGGTGGACGATGTATCCTTCGTTCATCTGCGCCGTCTCGAACCTGTCCGGGAAGACGCCGTTATCGGTGGTCCCCCAGTCGTGGTAGCGGTACACGATGTCGAGCTTGCGGCCGGCCTTCGCCTCGAAGTCCTTGATCGCGAGGCCCCAGTCCCAGCCATAGCTCCTCGACGAGTTGTACGCGCCCCACCAGGCGCCGTTCCTCGGCACGAGCTTGTCCGACACGACGGGCTCCTCGTCCGGGGGCGTGCCGCCGCCGCCGTCGTCGTCCGGCGTCGTGACGTCGATCCAGACGATCGAGGAGACGAGCGAGCCCGCGCCGGCGGTGTTCTGGAAGACGAGCTGGGTCCGCAGCCGTTCGCCGTTCGCGACGGCGAGGTCGCCGAACGTCTCGCTCAGGTTCTGCTGGCTCGCGCTGAGCGCGCGCGCCGGGCCGGAGCCGAGCAGGGTATCGCCGTCGTAGAGGTGGACGCGCACGGTGCCCGCGCCGCCGTTGATCGCCCAGGCCTGGTAATTGACGACGACCTGGCGCGCGCCGCCCGCCGGTGCGCCCGAGTAGCCGAGCGTGATCGACGCCGTGGCGGCGCCCGGCGCGCTCCGCGCGAACGTGCCGCCGCCGTCGCTCGCCGCGAACGAGGTGCCGTCGTCGACGAGCTTGAAGATGGGCGCCGTGCCGCCCCCACCCCAGATCTTGTCGAGCGCGACGTCGCTCGTCGGCACGACGCTCGCCGTCTGGGCCACGGCCGACGCGAGCTGTTCCGACGGCTCCGTTCCGGCGAGCTCTCCCGAGCTGCAGGCGGCGAGGAGCGCGGGCGCCGCGCAGAGGAGGAGTCTCACATCGAGCAAGGCAAAGCGGGTCCGAGAAGTCATCATAGGAGGATAGAGAAAGCACACATCGATGAACGGGCAAGACTTTGATTGAATTTCGCGCCTTCTGCAGCCACGCTGCACGCAGAGCGCTCGACAGTATGCCTTGTCGGACATCGCGCTCACCGCGCTCAGCCGCGCTGTTCCCTGGGGATTTCGCGCGGCGCCTCTGCAACACGCGCACATGCGCACACGCGCGCTGGAGTGTTAAGTAGTGTGATGATCAGGAGAAGAGTTGTAACCGCCGCGCCGGCGGCGCTCCGGGCGTGTGCGGGCCTCTCGTCCGTCGTCCGCCGCCTTTCGCCGGCGGCCGCCGTCGGGCGCCGTGGGCCCGCTCAGCCGGAGATCCGCGACAGGAGCTCGAGCAGCTGCTTCACCGCGTCCAGCCGGGCTCGCCGCGCGTCCCACGACGAGGCCATCGTGGCGACGCTCGTCCGCCGCGCCGTCTCCCTGGCGACCTCCGCCTGCCGCCGCGAGCGCGCCTCGTCCTCGATCTGCTGCTGGCGCGCCCTCAGGGTGCCGCCGGACTCGGCGAAGGCGAGGAGCTGCGGGAGCTCGCCCCGGTCGAACCAGGTGCCGTGTTCCCTGCAGATGTCGACGATGATGCCGCTCTTTCCGGCGAAGTTCTTGCGGTTCATCGGCTGGCCGCAGGCCGGGCAGCGGACGTAGCGCACGCGGACGTCGACGTGCTCCGGTCGCCGCGGCGGTCTCGGCGCGGCCGCGCCATAGCTCTCCCGTCGCTCCAGGAGGTCGCGCAGGAGGGCGTGGTCGACGAGCTGGCCGCCGCATCGGCCGCAGTCGCGCAAGAGGCCAGTCGCGGCGCGGAACGCGGAGAACGGCACGCCGCAATCGGCGCAGAGGAGCGCGTCGGGCTCCGCGACCGGCTCCAGGCCGAGCTCGTGCCCGCATCCGTCGCAGCGCTCGGCGTCGGGCAGGTTCAGCTGGTAGCAGCCGCCGCAGCGCACGGTGGCGAGCGGGCCTGTGCACCCGGGATAGCAGCGCCCGTCGGCGTTGATGAGGAGGCCGCAGCGCGGACACGTGCGCATCGCCTCGATGCTAGGCGAAGGCCGCGCTCGCGAGAAGCGGCGCGGGGGCTCAGCGCACCCGGAGGGGGCGCGCCGAGGGGCGGGAGCTCCGGTCTCGGCCCCCCGGCGGCGTGCTGGAGCGGCGCACCACCTTCCGGAGCTCCTCGACGAGGTATCCCAGGGCGACGTCCTCGTCGTGGACCACGACGACACTGTCGTTGTGCTCCTCACGCAGGAGCCGGTTCACCTGCAAGGCGCCGACGGCCGTCCGGACCAGGATGGCGACGGCGGCGAACTCCTGGACGAGCATGCTGCGGGTGCGCATCGTCGCGGCCTCGAACGACGGATCGTTGTTCATGGCAGGCCGGCGGAGGTCGATGAGGTGGCCGAGGCTCGGGCGATCGAGCGATTCGTAGACCTGGAGCGCCTCGGTGTGGATGCGGATGAACTCGTCGGGGGACGCGTACGGGAGCTCGGAACGGGTGCTCCGGACGATCGAGCGCTCCTGATCGAGCGTGACCGTCAGGTAGTCGTTCTGCAGCAGCGCCGTCATGCCCAGGAAAGGATAGCGGGCCGGCGGCGCGCTGGCACTGAAAAGCTCTGGCGGGATGAAGGCGCGGCGGCGGGGACTGGGCTGCCACACCGTGGTCAGGCGGAGGCACCTCCAGATCCACCGCTAGCGCAACGTGGAGCCTCGCGGGCTCATCTGTAGCGACCGCCGCAACGTCCTCCTCGGCCCGAGCGGCGCCGGGGACCAGGAGCTCAGCGCGCTGGCGCTGCGCTCCTGAGCGGGCGCGCTCATTCGCCGCAGTGAGCACCGTGCTCGCAGGGATCGCACGCGGCGGGCAGGCAGTAGTCCGTGACCACGATGTTCCTCGCGCAGAGCGCGTCCAGCACGTCGCCGAAGGAGCTCTCTCCGGGGTTCCCCGCGATCGAGACCCGCGCGCAGCGGTCGAACGCGATGTCGTTCAGCAGGGACGCGTCCTCGATCAGGTTGTCCGACAGATCCAGCGTGCTGATGCGCGGTACGCCCACGAGCGGCGAGAGGTCGGTGATGGAGTTGGAGGGCGCTTCGATCCACATGAGGTCCGTGAGCCCCGTGACCCAGCTCAGGTCCGCGCCGCTCGGTCCGATATCGCCGATCTGAACCACCTTCAGCTGCGGGTGGCTGGCGAGCGGGGACGTGTCCGTCAGCGGATTGCCGGCGAGCCCCAGGCTGTTCAGGCGGGGCACGTTCGCGGGATCGATCCCTGCGATCGACGCGATGCGATTGTCGCTGAGCATCAGGACCTCGAGGTAAGGAAGAGCCGCTACGATGCTCGCGTCCTCGACCTCGGCCCCCTCCACGTAGAGCATCGTCAGGGAGTCGTGGCTCGGCAGCGTCGCGAGGCTCGTCACCTTGGTATCGGTGAAGTACGCGTTGTTCAGCGCCGGAAACTTGGAGAGGCTCGAGAGGTCGGCGACGAGGGTCCGTTCGACCGAGAGATGGTACAGGGCGTCCAGGCCGTCCAGCCCTTCGAGTGCCTCGATCGGATTTCCCGACAAGGTCAGGTTCTGAAGCTCCGGGAGATCGTTCAGGTCGCTCGTCGACGACACCAGGTTGTCTCTCGCATACAGCGTCATGAGCCCCTGGTGCCCGGAGAGCGCGCCCAGCGAGACGATCCGGTTCGCGTCCAGGTGCAGGTTGTAGAGCCGCGGCAGGCCCGCCAGGATCGAGATGTCCTCGATCCGATTGCCCTGGAGGAACAGCTGCTCGACCGACGTGGCACACTCGAGGCCGCTCAAGTTCTCGATGCCGAGGTTGTCGAGGGAGAGCGATTCAGGCACGGCGAGCGACGCCCCCGGAATCGGCTCGTCGGCATCGAGGCCGAGCACATCTCGCAAGCCCGCGGCGAGCGCTGGATCCGGCACTTCCAGGTAGCCGCTGCAGCCTTCCGGGGCCGGCCTGGGGTCGACGTTCGAAGGGTCCCCCGTGCCCCCGGATAGGCCGCTCGTGCTCCCATCGTCGACGGTGATATGGCAGCCGAAGAAGGAAAGGCACGTGGCCAAGGCGAAGCAGCCCTGCATTCTGGTGAGCATACGGTGGCTCCTCAGCAAACCCGGTGCCGCCGCGGAATACCGCCGATTCTCGAGGATTTCGCGCAGCGCCGTGCCCGATGAGCCAACCTGCGCCACCCCGCTGTGCCACTCTTGCCGCCGGCCTCCGATGGGAAGGACCGGACATCTCGTCATGAGCGGCTCGCGGCGCACGAGCCGGTGCATGACGTGGTTGTCGTCCGCCCGGACCGTCGAGATGTCCGGTTTATCCAATCGAAAGCCGCGGGCGCGTGCCATGAAGATCGCATGACCTACCTCGACGCCACGATGGGCCGCTCCCCCCTCCGATCGACTCCGCTGGGCAAGACCGGGCCCAGCGTCTTTCCCGTCGGCCTCGGCTGCATGGCGATGTCCGGCGCCTACGGCCCGGCCGAAGAGGCCGAGAGCGTGGCGACGATCCGCCACGCCATCGAGCGAGGGATCACCCTGATCGACACCGGAGACTTCTACGGCAACGGGCACAACGAGCTCCTCATCCGGCGCGCGATCGAGGGGGTGCGCGACAAGGTCCAGCTGTCGGTGAAGTTCGGCGCGATGCGCGGCCCGGACGGCGCCATGCTGGGCATCGACACCCGCCCGGCGGCCGTGAAGAACTTCGCGGCGTACAGCCTGCAACGGCTGGGCGTGGAGGTCATCGATGTGTACCGCCCCGCGCGTCTCGACCCGCAGGTGCCCATCGAGGACACCATCGGGGCCATCGCCGACCTCGTCAAGGCCGGCTTCGTCCGGCATATCGGGCTGTCCGAGGTGGGGGTCGAGACGATCCGGCGTGCGAGCGCGGTGCACCCGATCGTGGACCTGCAGATCGAGTACGCGATCGCGACGCGCGGGCCCGAGGCGTCGATCTTCCCTGCCCTCGCGGAGCTCGGGATGAGCGCGACGCTCTACGGGGTCTTTGCGCGGGGGCTGCTCACCGGCAGCAAGCCTTCGGGAAAGGGGGACTTCCGACAGTACATGCCGCGCTTCGCAGGCGAGCAAGGGGCAAAGAACGCGAGCGTCGTCGAGAAGCTCCACGCCTTCGCCGGCGAGCGCGGGATGACGCCGGCTCAGGTCGCGCTCGCGTGGGTGCTGGCGAAGCAGCCCACGCTGGTGCCGATCGTCGGGGCCCGCACGCGAGCCCAGCTCGACGATGCCCTCGTGGCCCTCGACAAGCCGCTGTCGGTGAGCGACGTCGCGGCGATCGAGAGCATCGTGCCAGCGGACGCGATCGGCGGCGCGCGCTACCCCGCCCAGCAAATGAAGGTCCTCGACAGCGAGCGGTAGCCGAACGATGCGGGCCCCCGCGTCGGCTTGAACGGCCGCACGAGAGGCGTAAGAGTAACGTACATGGCCGCAGCGATGGATCTCCCCACCCTCGCGCTCCCGCGCTTCGTCGAGGAAGTCCATGCGGTCGCGCCGCCCCCCGGTCAGGCGATCGACCTCGAGTGGCTTCCCGACGGCAGAACGACCCTCGTTTTTCGAGCGCTCGAGGGCGCGCGCGAGGGGGATGTGTGGGTCGCGGGCCCCCGAACGCGCGCGCTGTTCAAGACCAAGACCGGCGTCGCGCGGACGGTCACGCTTCGGTTCAGGCCAGGCTGGTCGGTTCCGCTGCTCGGCGTGGCGGCGAGCGAGCTCACGGACCGGATGGTTCCGCTGGAGGACGTGTGGGGCCGCGCGGGGCGCGAGCTCGGCGGTGAGCTCCTCGCCGCGAGGAGCCGCGCGGACGTGATGGACCGCGTCGCCCGGGCGCTCGCCGTTCGTGCCGGCCAACCCTTCGAGACGGCATCGGGGAAGCTCGCGCGTCGTGCGGTTCGCCTGCTCGAAGAGGGCGAGGTCCGGGTGGAGGGCGTTGCCGACCGGCTCGGCGTCACGGCGCGGCATCTTCGCCGCGCCTTCGCCGAGAACGTCGGCATCGGCCCGAAGGAGTTCGCGCGGACCGTCCGCCTGCAACGCGCAATGCGAATGGCAGCGACCTCGTGCGACTGGGCGCGCATCGCCGCGGACGCGGGTTACTATGACCAAGCCCACCTCATCGCCGAGTTCCGTCAGCTCGTCGGGCTCACACCGGGCGCGTTCTTCAAACGCGCGGGCGGCCGGATGACCCAACCGAAGCTGATCCTGCCGGAGTTTCCTCTGCCTGCCCTGTAGCTCGCTCGGCACGGCTACCGTCATCGACATCGCAACGGCGTTGGTCCTCCCCCGCTTCCGTCGGGGGTGTCGACGGAAGCGGGGGAGGACCAAAGTCTCCCGCCGCCTGCTCCGCCGTGGTACATCGGCGCCATGGGCCTCTTGACCTTCGGAATCAACGTGACGCTGGACGGGTGCTGCGACCATCGCGAGGGGATCGCGGACGACGAGCTGCACGACTACTTCACGCAGCTGATGGACGCAGCCGGGGCGATGCTGTGGGGGCGCGTCACGTACGAGCTCATGGAGAGCGCCTGGCCGGCGGTGGCGCGCGACGAGAACGCGCCACGCGCGATGCGGGAGTGGGCGCGCAAGCTGGAGGCCAAGCCGAAGTATGTGGTCTCGGCCTCGCGCCGCGACTTCCCGTGGAACAACACCTTCCGCATCGAGGGGGATTTGCGTGAGGCCGTGACGCAGCTGAAGGAGAAGACCCCGCAAGGCGTGCTCGTGGGCAGTCCCACGCTCGCGGCGGCGCTCGAACGGCTGGGGCTGATCGATGAGTACCGTCTCGTCGTCCACCCCGTCTTCGCCGGCCATGGGCCAACCTTGTTTCAGGGCCTGGAGCCCTCGCGGCGCCTCGAGCTCGTCTCGACGAGCCGCCTGAAGTCCGGCCAGGTCGCGCTGCATTACCGCCGCAAAGAGGGATGACCCGATCAGGCGGGGCAGTCCTCGTCACCGGGTGGCTGCCGGTCGCCATAGCGCATGGGCCTGGGCCCTGCGGCTCGACCCGATCCCGATGCACCCATCAAGCGCGCGTCACGCGGCCGCCCCCGGCCCCCCCGGCTCTCACTCAAACCGCAGCGCCTCCACCGGATCGAGCCGCGCCGCGCGCCGCGCCGGCCCCACGCCGAACGTGATCCCGATCAGGATCGACACCCCGAGCGCCAGCCCCACCGCGTACGGCGGCACGATGGTCGCCCACTCCCCGAACCGCGACAGCAGCACCGCCGCCCCGTACCCGAGGCCCACGCCGGCCACCCCGCCCGCGAGCGACACCACCACCGCCTCGACAAGGAACTGCCGCAGGATGTCCTTCCGCCGCGCCCCGACCGCCATCCGCACCCCGATCTCGCGGGTCCGCTCCCGCACCGACACGAGCATGATGTTCATGATCCCGATGCCGCCCACGATCAGCGACACCGCCGCCACGCTGCCCAGCAGCGTCGTGAACGTGCCCGTGATCTGCCCCATCGTCGCCAGCATCTCCGCCTGCGACCGCACCTCGAAATCGCTCGGCTGATCCGAGCGCAGCCGGTGCCGCAGGCGCAGCAGCTGCTCCAGCTGCGCGATCACCACCTCGGACCGGTCCTCGCTCGCGAGCTGCAGCGAGATCGTCGACAGGTGATCCTGCCCGAACAGCACCGACCGGTGCGTCGACAGCGGCACGAACACCCCGTCGTCCGGCGAGCCCATCCCGGACCCCTTCTCCGCCAGCACCCCGACCACCCGGAACGCGCTCCCGTTGATCTGGAGCCGCGTGCCGAGCGGCGACGCGCTCACGTCGGCCGCGTAAAGCTGCCGCGCCACGTTCGCGCCGAGGACCACCACCCGCGCGCGCTGCTGCTCGTCGAGCTCCGAGAACCCCACGCCGCTCGCCACCGACAGCGACCGCACCTCGAGGTACGCCGGCGTGATCCCGGTCACGGACGCGTTCAGGTTGCTCGCCATGTAGCGGAGCTGCGCGCTGCCGCTCCGCTCCGGCGCCACCGCCGCCACGCCGTCGAGCGCCTTCAGCGCCTCGGCGTCCCCCTCGGTCAGCGTCTTCACCGTGCCCGAGCGCACCCCGCTCGCCGACGCCGACCCCGGCCGCACCATCAGCAGGTTCGCGCCGAGCGACCGGATCCGCCCCTCCACGCTGCTGCGCGCGCCCTCGCCGATGCCGAGCACCGCCACGACCGCCGCCGTCCCGATGATCATGCCGAGCATCGTCAGCAGCGTCCGCAGCCGGTTCGAGGCGAGCGACCGCCACGCGCTCTTCGCCGTCTCCTTGATCAGCATGCCGCCTCCATCTCGCTCGCGTGGAACGCCGCCACCACGGTGCTCGACGGGCCGTCGGCCACGATGCGGCCGTCCTTCATGTGGATGGCGCGCGCGAGCGCCCGCGCCACGCCGAGGTCGTGCGTCACCATGACCAGCGTCGTCCCGTCCGCGTTCAGCGACATCAAGAGCTCCAGCACGTCGCGCCCCGTCCGGCTGTCGAGCGCGCCCGTCGGCTCGTCGCACAAGAGGATCGACGGCCGCGTCACGATCGCCCGCGCGATCGCGACGCGCTGCCGCTGCCCGCCCGAGAGCTCGGACGGCAGGTGCCGCGCGCGCGCCGCGAGCCCGACGCGCTCGAGCGCGTGCTCCGCGAGCGCCCGGCTGTCCTTGACCGCCCCGTAGAGCAGCGGCAGCTCGACGTTCTCCGCCGCCGTCATCCGCGGCAGCAGGTTGAAGCTCTGGAACACGAACCCGATGTGCTTGTTCCGGAGCGCCGCGAGCTCGTCGTCGTCGAGCTCCGCCACGTCGCGCCCCCCGAGCCGGTACGTGCCCTCGGTCGGCCGATCCAGGCACCCGAGGATGTTCAGCAGGCTCGACTTCCCGCACCCGGACGGCCCGATGATCGCGACCGACTCGCCGCGCCGCACCTCGAACCCGATCCGGTCCACCGCCCGCACCGCGAGGTCCGCGCGATCGGCGTGGTACACCTTGGAGAGGCCGCTCACGAAGACCGGGACGTCCATCTCAGCGGCCCCCCCGGGCGCCCATGCCCATGCCCATGCCGCGCATCGGGTTCTGCCCGCCCCGCTGCCCCTGCCCGCCCTGCTGCGGGCCCGGCGCGCTCACGACCGGCGCGCTCGCGAGGACGTCGTCGCCCTCGCTCAGCCCCTCGACCACCACCATGCTCGTCCCGTCCGTCGCCCCGGTCTTGATCGGCCGCTCCTCGCCGTTCGCGAGCCGCACGAACCGCCGCTTGCCCGCCGACTGCACGGCCAGGAGCGGCACGAGCAGCACGTCCTTCTGCTCCGCCGTCACGATCTCCACGTCCGCGCTCATCCCCGACCGGAGCAGCGACGCCTCCTTGTCGTTGACGACGATCTCGACGTCGAAGGTCACGACGCTCGACACCTCCTTGCCGAGCGGGCTCACCCGGTCGACCACGCCCTGGAACACCCGGTCGCCATAGGCGTCGACGCGGATCTCGACCCGCTGGCCGGGGGCGACGCGGCCGATCTGCGCCTCGTCGATGGCGCCGACGATGCGCAGGTTCGACAGATCGGCGAGCGTCATCACGGCGCTGCCGCCGCTCACGTTGGTGAGCGCCGACGACACGAGCGTCCCCTTCTCCACCGCCACGTCGAGCACCGTGCCGGCGATCGGCGCGTAGATCTGCATCTCCTTGAGGCGCGTCTCCGCGTCCTGCACCGCGAGCTCGGCCTGCTTGAGCTGCGCCTGCGCCGCGGTCACCTGCGCGCGCCGGAGCGTCATGTTGGCGCCCGCCACCTTGGTCGAGTGCGCGGCCGAGCGCGCGGCGTCGGTCGAGCCCAGGCCGAGCTCGGCGCTCTTCTCGGCGATCTGCTGGCTCACCTCGTTGTTCTTGCGCTCGAGGTCGGCGGCCGCGAGCGACGCCTGCGCCGCGGCGAGGTCCGCCTTCACCCGGTCGCGCGCCACCCGCGCCTCGGCGAGATCGCGCTCCGCGTCGATCGGATCCAGCTTGACCAGGAGCTGCCCGGCCTCGACCTGGTCGCCCTCCTTCACGAGCACCTCGATGACCTGGCCCGCGGCGCGCGACTTCACCTCGACCTGCACGTCGGGCTCGATCTTCCCGGACGCCGCGGCGGTCTCGGTCAGGCTCCCGCGGCGGATCTCGACCGTGGGCCCGGCGGGCGCCTTCGAGGGCGTCTGATACCAGGCGTACCCGCCGATCGCGAACGTCGCGATGGCCGCCGCGGCCACGCCGGACATCAGGTAGCGCTTCTTGTTCCTGTTCATGACGACCTCCTGGGCAGCACCGAAGCGAAGCGATCGAGGAGCGCGCCCGCGGCGTGCTCCAGCTGGAAGCGCGAGGTGAGCGCCGTGACCACGGCCCGCAGCTTGCGGAGCTCCGCCTCGCGCAGCGTCTGCTCCGCCTTCACCACGTCCGCCGACGTCGACGTCCCGAGCAGCAGCCGCTGCCGCTCCGCCTCGGCGAGCTCGCCCGCCAGGCGGGCGGTCTCCGTGGCGAGCGCGACCTGCTCGTCGGACGCCTCGAGGGTCACGCGCAGCGAGGTGAGCTCGGCCGCGATCGCCTCGGCGCGCGCCTGGTAACGCGCCTCCGCGGCCGCCAGCTGCGTGCGCGCGCGCGCCGCGTCGGCCGACGCCCGGCCCCCGCCGAAGGGCAGCTCGAGGTCGAGCCCGCCGAGCACGGTGAACGCCGGCCGCCCGCCCAGGAGCGAGGTCCCCGACGTGCCGTCGTCCGCCCACGGGGTCCGCACCGAGGCGGTCGTGAACACGTCGAGGCGGACCTGGTCGGCGTCCTCCGCGGCGCTCACCCGCGCGCGCTGCGCCTCGAGGTCCGCGCGCAGGGCGGCGAGCTCCTGGGACCGCTCGCGCGCCGCGCGCGTCAGCGCGTCGATCGCGGGGAGCGGCCCGAGCGAGGGCGGCGCGCCGGTCGGCGAGAGCGACGCGGCCTCTCCCGGGGCCATGCCGAGCGCGCGGCCGAGCGCGATCGCCCGCGCCGAGCGCGTCGCGCGGGCCTGCGACAGCGCGTCCGCGATCGACCCGGCCGAGGTCGAGAACTGCAGGACGTCCACCCGCGTGCCGGTGCCGAGCGTCTCGGCGCGGGCCTTGGCGTCGTTCAGCTGCCGCTGCGCGGCCGCGAGCGCCTGCTCCTGCACGAGGGTCGCCTGCTCCGCGTACCAGAGCTCCCAGTACGCCTCGAGCACGTCGAGCGCGGTCTGGCTCGCCGCGAGGTCGCGCTCCTGCTCCGCGGCGATCGCCGACGCCTCCGCCTGCGCGATCGGCGCGAGCACCGCGTCGGTGCCGGCCCCCCGGAGCAGCGGCTGCCGCGCGGAGACGTACGCCTGCGCGGTGGTCGTCGGCCTGAGGACGCCGTTCCCCTCCAGGCTGCGGGCCGCGCCGCCCCACGACCTGTCCGCCGACGCGCCCACCTCGAGGCTGGTCCCGACGTCGGTCGTGTACCGGAGGGCCACGTCCGACGCGACGGTCGTGGTGCCCGAGAGCCCGCGGCCCCCGTTCCCGAGGTCCTCCGCGTACTGACCGGTCACCGAGGCGGACAGCGTGGGCTTGCGGGCGCCTTGCTCGGCGGCGACGGCCTGCCGCGCGGCGGTGGCCTCGAGCAGGGCCGCGCGCAGGGCCGGGTTTTGGGAGGCTGCGCGGCCGACCGCCTGCTCGGCGGTGAGCGTCTCGGCGCGCGCCGCGCTCCCCAGCGTGCACGTGGCGATGACGGCGAGGGACGCCAGCCACGGCAAGGGAACGGAGCGAGTGAGCGTCATGCGGCCCAGGCTAGAGAGCAGTGTCTCAAGAGGTGTCCAGTTCGTGTAAAGATTCGTCAAGAGCCTTTTGACCAGGCCTTACACAGCTTCGTGACGGCCGCGCTACAGTCGCCGACATGGCCGATCCGCCTCAGATCCTGGTCATCGACGACGACGCCGAGCTCTGCGAGCTCCTGGCCGAGCTGCTCGGTCAGGAGGGTTACGCGGTGGAGAGCGCGCGCGACGCGATCTCCGGCCTCGCGCGCGCGCAGGAGAAGCCGTTCACCCTCGTGGTGCTCGACGTGATGCTGCCCGGCCTCAACGGCTTCGAGGTGCTCACGCGGCTCCGGCAGAGCTCCCGGGTGCCGGTCCTGATGCTGACGGCGCGGGGCGAGGACGTCGACCGCATCGTCGGCCTGGAGATGGGCGCCGACGACTACCTGCCGAAGCCGTTCAACCCGCGCGAGCTCGTCGCCCGGGTGCGCGCGCTCCACCGGCGCGCCGCCCACGCGGGCGCGGCCGCGGCGGGGCCGGGCGCCGCCGAGGCGCAGGGCGTCCTCACGGTCGACGACCTCGAGGTGCTCCCCGCGGCGCGGCGGGTCCGGGTCCGCGGCGAGGAGGTCCGGCTCACGACGGCCGAGTACGACCTGCTCGAGGTCCTGGTGCGGCAGGCGGGCACGGTGGTCTCGCGCGAGGACCTCGCGCGGCGCGTCCTCGGCCGCCGCCTCGCGGCGTACGACCGCGGCATCGACATGCACGTCTCGAACCTCCGCCGCAAGCTCGGCCCCGGGCCGAGCGGCGGCGAGCGCATCAAGACGGTCCGCAACGCCGGCTACATCCTGGCCCGGGAGCGCCCGTGAGGCGCCTGCCCCGGAGGGCGCCCGCGCGGCGCCTCGGCCTCGGGGGGCGCGCGTGAAGAGCCTCTTCCTGCGCCTCCTGGTCTCGCTGTGGATCGCGATGGCGCTCCTCGTCGGGCTGTTCGCGGTGATCCACGGCTGGGCGTTCTCCGCCGAGTCGAGCTCGCTGCGCCGCCGCCTGAGCACGCGCAGCGTCGAGCTCCGGGCGGAGAGCGCGCTCTCCTGCGCGCGGGACGGGCTCTCCGGCTGCGAGCAGCGCCTCTCGCCGCTCGAGCCGCGGGATCAGCGCGTCGCGGTCTACCGGTCCGGCGCGCTCGTGAGCGGCGAGCCCATCGAGGGCGCGCCGCTCGTCGAGGAGCGGGCGCGGCGCTCGGCGGACGGCATCGCCGTCGAGGTGGGCGAGCGGGAGCTCGTCGCGGTCGTCCTGCGCCGCGACCCGTCCTTCGTGGCGGTCGCAACCGGTCCGGTCCGGTCGCCGTGGATGTTCTTCATCGTGCCGGAGACGTTGCCGCTCCGGCTGCTCGCGATCGTGGTCGTGACCGGGCTCGTCGCGGTGGTCCTCGCGCGCTACCTGTCCCGCCCGATCCACATCCTGCGCGGCGCCACGCAGCGGATGGCCGCGGGCGATCTCTCGGTCCGCGTCGCGCGGCAGCTCGCGGGCGCGGACGGCGAGACGCTCGCGCTCGGGCGGGACATGGACCGGATGGCCGAGCGCATCGAGGAGCTCCTGGAGACGCAGCGCCGGCTGCTCCGCGACGTCTCGCACGAGCTCCGGTCGCCGCTCGCCCGTCTCAACATCTCGCTCGAGCTCGTCCGCCGCCGGTCGCCGCCGGACGTGGAGCCGGCGTTCGACCGGATCGAGCGGGAGACGGAGCGGCTCAACGGGATGATCGGCGAGCTGCTCACGCTGAGCCGGCTGGAGTCGGCCCGGGGCATGGAGCGGACCGAGCGGGTCGATCTGACGGCGCTCGTGGAGCAGCTTGTCGACGACGCCGCGTTCGAGGCGGAGCAGCAGGGGTGTTCGGTCGAGCTCGGGGCGCGCGACGCGTGCTCCCTGGACGGGAACGAGGAGCTGCTCCGGCGGGCGATCGAGAACGTGGTGCGCAACGCGGTGCGCTTCACCGAGGCGGGCACGACGGTCCGCATCGACCTCGCGTGCTCGGGCGGGGTCGCCGAGGTGCGCGTCCGCGATCGCGGGCCGGGCGTACCCGAGGGGGCGCTCGGGGACATCTTCAAGCCGTTCTACCGGGTCGACGATCACCGGGCGCGCGGCGCGGGCGGCACGGGGATCGGGCTGGCGATCACGCAGCGGGCGGTGCTGCTGCACGGCGGCGAGGTCGAGGCGAGGAACGCCGAGGGCGGCGGGCTCGAGGTCGCGCTGCGGTTGCCGGTCGGCGCGGGGAGCTGAGCCTATCAACACGACCTCGGAAGGTGATATTCGATCAAGCGACCAGAGGACGGCCTCCCCGCCGCCGCTGCCTGGAGCATCGCGAGCATGTCGATCGAGACCACCCGCGCCTTCAACCACCTCGTTTCGCCGCACCTGGAGGACCCTTATCCCCTCTTCGAGGAGCTCCGGCGCGAGGCGCCGGTGGTGTTCAACCCGAGCTTCGGGATGTGGTTCGTCTCGCGCCACGAGGACGTCGCGGCCGTGGTCAAGGATCCGGTGCGCTTCAGCTCGGCGCAGGTCCTCGCGCCGCTCCAGGAGCCCTCGCCCGCGCTGCTCGCGATCCTGGGCAAGGACCGGAGCGGCGTGTATCCGCTCCTGTCGAGCGATCCGCCGGTCCACACGCGGGTGCGCAGCCTCGTGAGCAAGGCGCTCGCGGGGCCGCGCCTCGCGGCGAGGATGGAGCCGTTCATCCGCGCGATCACCACCGAGCTCGTGGGCGGGTTCGAAAAGGACGGGCAGGCGGACCTGATGGCGCGCTTCGCCACGCCGCTGCCGATCCGCGTGACCAGCCAGCTCTTCGGTATCCCGCTCTCGGAGATGGAACGGGTCAAGCGGTGGTGCGACGACGAGACCATGTTCCTCATGGGTTTTTTGCCCGAGGAGCAGCGCGCGGAGCTGGCGCGCAGCATCGTCGCCTACCGCGATTTTCTGCGCGCGCTCGTCGAGGATCACCGGGCGAGCCCTCGCCCCGATCTGGTGACCGAGCTCATCGAGGCGCGCGCGGAGGGCGAGCGCCCGCTCGACACGCAGGAGCTGGTGGGCGCGCTGTGCGTGCTGATCTTCGCGGCGCACCTGACCACGACGAACATGATCGGCAACACGCTCGTGTCGATCCTGCGCGCGCCCGGCGCCTGGCAGACGCTGCGCGACCGGCCGGCGCTGATCCCCGGCGTGCTCGAGGAGGGCATGCGCTTCGATGCGCCCGTGCAGGGGATGACGCGCACCGTGACCGAGGACTGCCAGATCCGCGGGGTCGCCGTGCCGCGCGGCGCGCGGGTGTTCGCGCTGTTCGGGTCCGCCAACCGGGACCTGCCCGGCGTGAAGGACCCCGATCGG
The DNA here is from genome assembly GCF_051474135.1 of Sorangium sp. So ce385. Classification (NCBI taxonomy): domain Bacteria; kingdom Pseudomonadati; phylum Myxococcota; order Polyangiales; family Polyangiaceae; genus Sorangium; species Sorangium sp. So ce385. The sequence goes on from NZ_CP150337.1 coordinate 7,923,113, forward strand.
TTCGAGCTCGAGCGCGCGGCCGCGCCGAGCCTCGCGTTCGGGCGCGGCCCGCACTTCTGCGTCGGCGCGCAGCTCGCGCGCCTGGAAGGCGCGATCGCGCTCGAGGAGCTGACCCGACGCCTGCGGGGCGCGCGCCTCGCCGGCGACGCGCGGCTCTCGTACATGCCCAACCTCGTGCACCGCGGTCCGGCCGCGCTGAACGTCGCGTGGGACGCGCCGACGTCCTGAGCGCTCCATCGCCATCCTCGTCACGACCATTCGCCCCTGATGTAGGGATGGTCCTCGCCTATCGGCTCAGGCTGCCCCTATCGTGATCGAAGAAACTCCAGATCTTACAGGACTGGGCACCAACGAAGTCGCCGTGACGGGTCGGCTCGTCGCGTGGGGCAGGATCGCGGCCAGGATCGCTTCGAGGGTGCGCGGGCAGCGGGTCCGGTCGCGGCGCACGGCGGGACGCGGACGGACGCTCGACGAGCGAGGGCGGAGCCCCGTGGCTGGCCCAGGAGCGGAGCACGCGGACACCTCAGCTCTTCGCAGTGAAAGAGCTTGACAGATCGAGGGTGGCTTGGTTGACCTCCCGTCTGGGATCGCGACCATGAACCCAGCGCCAGCCGGGCAGTCGCACTGAAAGCGACCGCCCACGTCGGCGCGGCGACGACATGCTCCGTCTTCGCTACGGCGAAGAGCCGTAATTGATGCGAGGTGCGCCGATGCCCGTGGCTGGACCGCTCGATCGCTTTCCGCTCTGGTTGCTCTCGGGGGTCACCCTCGTGGTCCTCCTGCTCGCCGTCGAGGGTGGCTATCGGCTGGGGGCGTACCGGCTGCGTCGCTCCAAGCAGGAGCACGGGGCTCACGTGCTCGCTCTCGTCTCGACCACGATGGGCTTGCTGGCGCTCGTCCTGGCCTTCACGTTCGGCCTCGCGGCGACCCGCTTCGAGGCCAGGAAACAGATGGTCGTCGACGAGGCCAACGCCATCGAGACGACCTACCTGCGCGCCGGCCTGCTCCCCGGCGACCGCGGCGCCAAGGTCCGCGGGTTGCTGCGTGACTACGTGGAGTCGCGTCTGGCGGTGGTGAGGCTCGGCAACGTCGAGCAGGCGATGCGGCGCGCGGAGGAGCTGCACCGGGAGCTATGGAAAGAAGCGGAGGCCGCCGGACGAGACCAACCCAGCTCGCCCGTCGTGGAGCTGTTCATCGAGTCGCTGAACAGGACGATCGAGCTCAACGCAATGCGCGTGAAGGTCGCCGTCCGGGGCGGGATTCCAGGGGTCATGTGGACGGCGCTCTTTACGGTCGCGATCTTGAACCTGGCGGCCGTCGGTTATCACGCCGGTCTGGTCAAGACGCGCCGGTCCCCCACGATGGCGACGCTGGTCATGAGCCTCTCGATCGTCCTGATGTTGACCGCCGACCTCGACCGCCCGCAGGAAGGGGCTCTGACGGTGAGCCAGCAGGCGATGATCGATCTGCGGCGCACGATCGGCGATTGAGCATCGCTCGTGCGTCGGGCGGACCGGCGAGGATCGGAACGGCGCCCCGCCCGACCTGAAAGGAGGAGCGCCGAGGGAGGGATGGAGATGGCCACCGTAGACGGATCATCGACGGTCACGGGGGAGTTGGCGATACCGCACCTCTCCGCCGAGGAGCGCGCGGCTCGCGGCAAGGCGGAGCGCGCGGAGATCCCGCGCGCTGCCCACGCGACCTGGAAGGCGCCGCCCCATCGGCGCGATCCGATCGCGCTGCTGGAGGAGCAAGCGACGACCCGCGTGCCCGAGCTCGTGCCGATCCGCTACGGCCGGATGCTGGTCTCCCCGTTCACGTTCTACCGGGGCGCCGCGTGCGTGATGGCCTCCGATCTGGCGGCCACGACGCGCTCGGGCCTGAGGGTGCAGCTCTGCGGCGACGCACACCTCTCGAACTTCGGGGTGTTCGGATCCGCCGAGCGGCGCCTGATGTTCGACATCAACGACTTCGACGAGACGCTCCCAGGACCATGGGACTGGGACGTGAAGCGGCTGGCCGCCAGCGTGGAGCTGGCCGGGCGCGACAACGGCTTCTCGAAGTCGTCGCGCTCCGACATCGTCCGGGCGACCGTCCGCGAGTACCGCGAGGCGATGCGGAGCTTCGCGGCGCTCCGCGACCTCGACGTCTGGTACGCGAGCCTCGACGTCGAGCAGGTCTTCGACCGGTTCCGCTCGTCGGTGGGTCGCAAGCGTCTGCACGTCACCGAGCGCAACCTCGCGAAGGCTCGGACGAAGGACAGCATCCAGGCCTACGAGACGCTGACCCACGAGGTCGGCGGCCGGCGGCGGATCATCAGCGATCCTCCCCTGATCGTCCCGGTGGACGAGCTCTTGAAGGGCGTGGCCCGCGAGCAGATCGAGCAGCAGATGCGCGAGATCCTGCGCGGTTACCGCCGCACCCTCGAGGCCGATCGGCGGCACCTGCTGGAGCGGTACGAATTCGCGGATATGGCCCACAAGGTCGTCGGGGTCGCGAGCGTCGGCTCGCGCGCCTGGATCATCCTGCTCCTCGGCCGTGACGATCAGGACCCGCTCTTCCTGCAGGCGAAGGAGGCGCAAGCGTCGGTCCTCGAGCCGTTCCTCGGAAAGAGCGAGTACAGCAACAGCGGCCAGCGCGTGGTGGCGGGCCAGCGGCTGATGCAGGCCGCGAGCGACATCTTCCTCGGCTGGCAGCGGGTGGAGGGCGTCGACGGCGTCGCGCGCGACTTCTACGTGCGCCAGCTGCGCGACTGGAAGTTCTCGGTGGACATCGCCGCGCTGGATCGGGTCGTATTGACGACGTACGGCCGTCTCTGCGGTTGGACCCTCGCGCGTGCGCACGCGCGCTCGGGCGATCGGATCGCGATCGCGGCCTACCTCGGGAAAGCGGACTCCTTCGACAAGGCGATCGCCGCGTTCGCGGTCGCCTACGCCGATCAGACGGAGCGCGACCACCAAGCGCTGGCGGCCGCGGTGAAGAACGGACGCATCCAGGCCGAGACCGGGCTCTGAGCGGCGGGCGCGTCGTCGGCCGCACGAAGCCCTCGCTCACCGACACGCGCACGATGCCGGCCACCGCCGCGTCACGGGCGTCGCGCCGCAGCGCCTCGAGGCCCAGCTCGAGGTTTTCCCCCAGCCCCACCAGCCCGAGCGCCTCGGCGTCGACCTGTACGCCGCCCGCGGGCATCGAGTGCGGGCGCGGCCGCTCCGGGCTAGTTCTCTGACACGATTCTGTTGAACCAGTGGGACCCGAAAACTCGCTCGGCGTCGCGGACGGTGAACGTCCAGTTGATCGTGCGACGAGCCCGGTCGGCGGCTGCATTCCACTGCCGGACGCGAGGCCGCAGCTCCGCGAGCGTTGGGATGCGGTTGCGACCGAGGCGGCCAAACGTACTGACTTGCGCCGAGCAGCGCTCGCATCGGCTTGCTGACGCTCAAGCCATGCCGAGCACGCGCAGGCGTCGCATCCCGGAGTATGCTATGCATGCAGGCTATGCGTCGCACGCCTCAGCACCCCCCTCCCCGCGTTCTCACGCTGGACGGGTTCGGCGCCGGGGGCTTGCCCTTGTGTGTCGTTCGCGTCCCACGACAAAGGCGGCCCACCCTGCCGCCCGGGCCGCTCGTCTCGACCTTCTTCATGGTTTTCGTGCTGACGGCGGGAAGGGGGCGAGGCCGTCATCTGGAGCAGGTCAATCTTCATGCCGGGGATATCCACCTCATCCCCGCGGGCGTGGAGCATCAGCCCCTCGATGTCGGCGACCTGGAGGGATGGATCGTGGGCTTTGATCCGACGCTGCTGAGCACTCCGGAGCGGCTGCCGGGACGACCACGAATCCGAGGCGATGCGAAGGACGCGCCGGTGCGCAGCCTCTTTCTCCGGGGACTGCTCCGGCTGCGACCCGGAGAGCCCCGGCGGCAGCGAATCGAGCGCCTGGTGGCGGAGATGGATACCGAGCTGCGAGAGGCCCAGTGGGGCGCGGACAACGCCGCGCTCGCATTGTTTACCCTCCTGATCACGGAGCTCATCCGCGAGCTTTCGGAGCACGCGCCTCTGGCGTCGCCCATGCTCAGCGGGCTCGTGCAAGATGCGCTCAGGTTCATCGAGGCGCACTGTCTGGAGCCCCTCTCGCTTCAGGACGTCGCGTCGGCGGTCGGGCGCACGCCTTCGCACCTGGCCAACGCCATCCGCCGGGAGACAGGGCTGACGGTGGGGGACTGGCTGCGCGAGCATCGCATAGCCGAGGCCCGGCGGCGGCTCCTGGAGACGGACGCGAGCATCGAGAGCATCGCAGACCAGGTTGGCTACGCCGACGTCACCCATTTCATTCGCACCTTCCGGCGCGCCCAAGGGATGACCCCCCGGGCCTTTCGCGATCAGCGCCGCCGCCCCGGGCCTTGAAGGCCCCGCCATCCGACCCCAATCCAGGCCGATATCCGCCCCAAGCCACGCTCTGCCGGCGTGCGCCGTCGATGGCTAGAGTCAAAGCATCATGACGACTTCAGCAACCCACGGGCGCCGCGTTTTGATCGTTGGACTTGGCATCGCCGGCATCGCCACGGCCCTGCGGCTGCACAGGGCCGGCTGGGAGCCCGTGATCATCGAGCGGGCCCCCGAGCGCCGCAAAGGCGGCTACTTCATTGCCCTCTTCGGCACGGGCCAGGCGTCCGCCAAGCGGCTCGGCGTGCTCGAGGCCATGGGCAACCGCAAGCACCCGCAAACCAAGACGTACGAGGTCGACCGGGCCAATCGTCGTCGCAAGGGCATGACCTTCGCCGACGTGCCCGGCGAGCCGCGCATGCTGCTGCGCGGCGACGTCGAGAATGCGTTGTTCAACGCGCTGCCGGAGCGGGTGGAGATCCGCTTCTCGACTGTCCCCACGGGGATGGATCTAGGAGGTCGCGGCGTCGATGTCACGATGACCCACACGAAGACCGGCGAGACCGAGACCGCGCACTTCGACCTCGTGGTGGGGGCTGACGGAATGCGCTCGACCGTCCGGAAGCTCGTCTTCGGCCCGCACGAAGATTTCCTCTACCCGCTAAATTACATGATCGGGGCGGCCATCCTGAGCGAACCCGTCCGCGGCTATCACCTGCATGATGGGCTGGTCCTTGCCGAGGTCGGCCGGTCGGCGTGGGTATTCCCCTTCGCGGACCACAACCCAGGCCTGCTCTTCTCCTACCGCGTGGACGACATCGATGCGCAGTTCCGGGGGACCCCCATCGAGTCGCTGCGCAGGGCTTACGGACCAGAGCCGGCAGGGCCCGTGCTGAGGCAGCTCCTCGACGATTTCGCGGCCGCAGACGAGTACCTGTTCGACTCGGTCAATCAGGTTCGCATGAATTGCTGGCACAAGGGGCGGGTCGTGCTGGTCGGCGACGCTGCGTGGTGCTTGACGCTGTATTCAGGGATGGGCGCTTCGACCGGCATGGCCGGGGGTGAGCTTCTGGGCAACATGCTGGAGAAGTACCCTGAAGACGTGGGGCGCGCGCTCGTCGCCTGGGAGGAGAAGCTGCGCCCGTTCATCACGAGCCTGCAGGCCGACGGGCTGAGAATGAGGGCGCTCTTCACACCGTCCGGGGAAGCTCAGCGGATCCTGCGCGCGGCGTTCGTCCGCCTCGCCAGCTCCCCCGTCACGCGCCCGATCTTCCGACGACTGACCATCGATGACCAGCTGAAGATGCGCGACATCGTCGCGCAGTAGGTCCCTCTGTCTCGCGTGTGGTCGTCGCCACCTCCAGCGACAACGCCGATCGTAGTGCCCCCGCCGACACCGCGGGATCTCGAGGGCCTGGATCCGCCGTGCGACCGGCATGCCGAGCGGTCCCTCCTTCTCGCGTCGGCGCAGTGCCTGCTGGTCCTCCTGGCTGAGCTGGAGTCCCCTGAACCTGGCCCTCGGCTGCTTTCGTTCTTCGCTCACGCCCCCCAGACGCACGAGCCGAACGAAACGGATCGTCAACACCGAGGCGCGGCACTAGTGCTTCGACACGGTTCTGATGAACCGTCGACATGCTCGGAGCCAGCCGTTTCGTAGGGGTTCCGAGCGACAGGATGGCGCACCAGGGCCGCGGTGCGGCACTAGTTCGCCGTGCACGCGAAGGACGCGGCGCTATCCATGTCGCCCGAGCCTTTGTACTGGGGCCATGTTGGATAGGTACAAAGGGGCCTGGTTCGGCCCGGGACGCCCGTCGTGTCGACGACGATCTGGTCCGTCGCCGGATCCGCCCCCTCTTCGACCCAGCTCTCGAGCGCGGTCAAGTAATCCCACCCCGCGGTGAAGACCGCGCTCACGGAGTGACCAAACCCAGGAACCTCATAGTATCGAAGGAAGGAGTCGACCTCGTCCGCCCCCATGTCCGTCCGCAAGCGCGAGTAATAGGCCTGTACGGCGCGCGGGCTGACGAGCAGGTCCTCCGTGCCTTGCAGCATCAAGAGCTTCCCGCCCTTCGCGGCGAAGGCGGTCAGATCGGCGTCCGCGACGTCCAGCGCCGAGAGCTCGGTCACCCGTGACGCGAAGGCGCCGGCGTTCGACACATCGAACGTCAGGTAGTCGAACGCGGCGTCCCTGGCGACGGCGTAGCGGATGAAGCCGTCCGCGAAATGGGCGCCGTACGACATGCTCTCGGTGACCGGGAACCCCGGCGGCGCGCTCCCGAGCCCGATCGCGGCCACGTGCGGCTGGAGCGGCGAGCTGCTCGCCATGCCCAGGTCCGAGATGAACGCGTTGAACCCGGGGAAGCTCGCCTCGCCGCTCGCCAGCGGAATGTCGAAGGGCACCTCTCCATTCGCCTTGCCGAGCGCCGTGAGCTGGGCGTCCGACAGGCAAGTGTCCCCCGCGTCGACGCCGTCCGGGCACCGGACAGGCGCGCCGTTCAGCGACGCGGTCGACGGATCGAACGTCGCGTTGCAACCCCGGACGTCGCTGATCACCCCGTCGCTCGCGCCGTCGAGCGCGTCGCAGGCGGCCACGGCGGCGCGGTACAGCACACCGCGCTCCTCGGGGTTCAGGTAGGCGCCGGGCGCCGCGAACGCCTGGAGCATGGCGAGGCCGCCGACCATCGCGGTCGTCACGTTCCGCGCGGGGTAGAGCGCGACGCAGCCATCCCAATCCGCTGGCCAGCGACCCGCGACCGCCAGGGCTTGCCGTCCCCCCGTCGAGCTGCCCAGGAAGTACGCCTTGGTCGGGGCGTCGCCGTAGGTCGCCTCGACCACGGCGATGGCCGCGTCGCGCGTCTTCTTCAAGGCATCGGACACCCAGTTCGCGTACGCCTCCTGGTTCAGGGCGAAGGATCCGTCGAGGGGATTCGATTGATGACCAGAGTCGCTGGCAAACACCGCATAGCCACGCCCGAGCGGCGTCACCGCGTCGGGCGTGGTGTTCAGCGGATTGCCAGCGACGTCCGGGATGATCCCGCAGAACCCGCCCCCGCCCAGCATGACCGCCTTCGAGTTCCAGTCGGCGGGGAGCGCGACCTGAAACTTGATGTTGGGCGCCGTCGGATCCACAGGCATGATGTCCCCGGACACGAGACAATGCTCGCCGACCGCGCCCTGCGCCGCGTTCAGCTGGGTCGAGGTGACGACGGCGCCGGTCGTGGGCAACCCGATGGAGGCGCTCGAAATCTGCATGTTCGCGAGCTGCGCGCAGCGGACCGCGAGCGGCGGCGCGGTGTCCGGCGCGGGGCTGCCGTCGTCTCCGCTGCAAGCAGCCAGGCACCCGAAGGCCAGCGCGCTCGCGGTGGCGGTCCATAAGCCGTTCTTCGACGCAAAGGAAATCAATGTGGCCTCCGATCCCATCGAGGCTCTCGTGCTCGGCGCTGTCTTGCCCGCGAGACCGAGCGCCCTCATGCCCGTACGATGCTGTCCCGCGCCCTCTTCGGCAAGGAGCAGTCTTGGTAAGCCGATCTCCATCCATGCAAAGCCAAAGCGTGCCGCTCGGCGACGACCTCCGCGCGCTCCGCCGGCCGCAGGCGGCGCTCAGGCGGCGTCGCGCGCGAGCAACGCCTCCAGCCGGTTGCCGGCCGCGCGGCGCGCGAGCACCTGCGCGACCTTCTCGACGATCGCGCCGCCCGCCTCCGCGGCGGGCAGCCCGCCCGCGTGGATGTTCGCGATCACCGTGTACTCGAAGCCGATCGCGGGATTGCCGCTGAAGGCGGCGGCCGCCTCCTGGTCCACGCCGGGCGCGAGGCGGTAGGCGAGGTAGGCCGAGAGGCTGCGCGAGGCGAGCTCTCCGCTGCCCGGACGCTCGCCGAGCAGCATCACGACCAGCCGGGCCCCGAGCCCCTCGGCGACCGCCTCGGCGAGCTTCACACGGCCATGGCGCGCGAGCAGCGGCCGGCCGACGGTCACGCCGCGCGCCCCGAGCCCGTCCAGGAGGACCGGGAGCAGGTCGGGGAGGTTGTGGTGGACGGCCTCGGCGCTCAGGCCGTCCGACACCACGATCTGCACCTGGGCGCCCTCCGGCGCGAGCCGGGCGGCGCTCTCCGGGGAGAGGCGCGCGCCCGCGTCGGCGGAGCCGAGGTGCTCGTCCTTGCTGCCGGCCATCGTGGTGAGGACCCGGAACGCGGCGACGCGCGCCAGCTCGTCCTCGCGCAGCGCGCTCTCGAGGGCCCCCCGCGCGATGGCCTGATCGAGGCGCGCCCGCCGGCTCACCGCGTTCGCCGGGCGCGGGCCGGCCGTGGCGAAGCCGTAGGCCGCGGGCGTCGCCGCGACCAGCGCGGCGAGCTCCGCCTCGTCCCGGCAGAACTGCCGCACGTCGCCGAAGCGCGGCCCGCGGGTGATCGCGCCCGCCGTCGCCTGCCCCTCCCCTTGCTCATTCCCTTGTCCATCCCCCTGTCCATCCGCCGCGCGCGCCAGAATTCCCCGGTCGAGCGCCCACGCCAGGAACTCGTCGCCGGGCGCGCGGCCGTGGAGCTCGCGCAAGGTCTGCACGTCGTGCCCGCTCGTGTCGCAATAGGCGAGCATGCGATCGGTGTTGAGACAGACATCCATGTAGTAGCTGGCGCCGGCGGCCGTGAGGAGCTGGGTCGCCATCTGCTGGCCCTCGAGCGTGACGTGGGCGTGGAGGGTGTAACAAGGGGCCATGCCCATGGGCACGCCGAGGAGCTTGCCCATGAAATGGTCCTGGAGGTTCGCGAGGATCATCTCGCGATCGTCGAGGTGCGTCTCCGGGCCGATGAACCCGGTGACGTTGTTCACCATGAACGGGTCCCACCGGCGGGCGAGCCCGTAACAGAGCGCCTCGGCCGTGGCCATGTCGACGCCGCTGTGCTTGCCATAGGTCAGCTCGCTCCCCTGGCCGGTCTCGAAGTACATGAACTGCTCGGCCTGGCCCGCGAGCGGGCCGCGCGCGGCCAGGCGGCGATAGCCCTCGTCGATGAGGTCGACGGTGATGTCGAACTCGGTGACGCAGCAGGCCTCGGTGCCGGCGAGGCTCTGGAAGAGGATCTCCACGGGCGCGCCCTGGTCGAGCGCGGCGAGCTGCGCCTTGAGGTGCGAGAGGCAGCAGATCTGCGTGGGGACGCCGGTCGCGCGGCGGATGCGGTCGAGGTGGCGGAGGATCGCGGCGGTGCTCTCCACCGTGCCGGCCGCGGGGTTGACGCCGAGCAGCGCGTCGCCGGCGCCGATGGAGAGGCCCCAGTAGGTCAGCAGGGCGATGCCGCGCGGATCGTCGGTGGGGTGGTTCGGCTGGAGGCGCGAGGCGAGCGTGCCGGGGGCGCCGAGGCGCGTGCGCGCCCGGGTGGGGCGGCTGATCTTGCGGGCGATGTAGATGAGCTCGTGCACGTCGCAGAGCTTGGCCAGCGCCGCGGCCATGACCCCGGTCAGCGCGCGGCCGAGGCGCGCCACCTCCGGGCCCGGGGCGCGGAGCAGCGCGTCCTTGAGCTCGCCGAGGCGCAGCGAGGCGATCCGCGCGAAGGCGCCGCGGTCGATGTCGTAATTGACCCGCATCACCGCGTCGACCTCGCCCCGCTCGTCGGTGAGCGGGTGATCGTGGAGGTGCTCCAGGGTCAGCTCGCCGAGCAGCTCCCGGGCGGCCTCCCGCGCCGCCTCGCTGGGCGCCGCGAGGCCGGCCTTGCGGTCGCCGGCCTTGCTGGCGTCGGCGGCGCCGAGGAGCCGCTTCAGGCCGCGGAACGAGGCGTCGTGGCCGGGCAGGCGGGCCGCGTACCTGGCGTCCGGGCGGGCGCGGGGGACCTCGATCCGGTCGAGCGGGATCAACTCCTTCACGGCGCGCGCCTCCCTCCACGGGATATGCCTCGAGGGACGTCACGGCGTCATCCCGCAGAACGCGACCGGCAGGACCTGATCGCGCATCCGGCCAAGCTGCACGTAGTGACCGCCCCGGGCGTGCACCTCCTCCCTTTCCGAGGTCGCCTGTTTCGATCTCGAACCGACCCGCCCCCCTCCCGAGGCCGCCCGTCTCGATCTCGAACCGACCCGCCCCCCTCCCGAGGCCCCCCGTTTCGATCTCGAACCGACCCGCCCCCCTTCCCGAGGCAGCGCCGCCACGTCGCGACCTCCCCGCGCCGCCTCCAGAGGCCCCATTTTCCGGTTCCGCATCGACCCGCCCCCCTTCCGAGGCTGCGCCGCCACGTCGCGACCTCTCCGCGCAGCCCGCCGAGGCCCCGTTTTTCGGTTCCGCACCTGTCCGCTCCCCCTCCCGAGGCGGCGCCGCCACGTCGCGACCTCTCCGCGCCGCCTCCCGAGGCCGCGCGCCTCGGTCCCGCACCGGCCTCCGAGGCCTCCCCAGGCCAGCCGGCACGCGACGACCGCTCCACGCTCCCCTCCCGACCCACGCTCCTCATCGGCAGCGCTTCAACATGCCTGAAAGAGTCCAGCGCACGCGCCAGCAACGCAAGAATCCAGCGCAGCCCCCTGCTTGACGCAAGTGACCACAGGACTTCCCTTACCTGCTCACCAGCAATGCCGCTTCAGGCATTGCCCGCATCACCCCAGCAGGAGGTGTCTCTCATGTTGAAGCATCTGAATCTCGACGAGATGGTCGCGCTCCTCTCCCCCTGGGTCGACGATCCCAAGCAACGCAAGCTGTTCCTGTCGATCCCCGAGATCGCGGCGCTCCACCCGCGGGTCGTGGAGGCCCACGAGGCGGTGGTCGCGGTCCAGCCGAGCAGCGGAGCCGGCGCGGCGTCGAAGCTGCGCGCGCTCGTGGACGAGAGCAACGAGGTGGACCGATGCCACGACCACCTCGCCAGGGCCGTATCGTACGGTATCGACACGCACCGCGAGCTCTGCCTCGCCGAGGCGCCGGCCGACGCCGCCCGCGCCGCGCAGTGCGATGGCGTCCAGAAGAAGCTCTTTCCCAACGGCCTCGCCATCCTCAACGCCTCGCCGCTCGCCGAGGCGGGCAACACCACCCGCATCGCCCGCCTCCTCGAAGAAGAGCCCGAGATCGTCGACTTCCTGAGGTCGATCCCCGCCCGCGGCAAGGCGTCGCTGCTCGACGTCGTGAAGCGCTGGCTCGCCAAGGGCCGGGAGCTCCAGGCGCTCGAGCGCGCCCGCACGGAGATCGAGGCGACCCAGGCCACAACGCCCGTCAACAAGACCACCATCCAGGCCGCACGCAGCCAGTGGTTCAAGGTCGTGTCGCTCGTGCTCTCCAACCTCGAGGTGTCCCGCGCCCCGGCGCGAGACATCGAGATCATCCGCGGGCCCGTGCTCCGGGCCTCGGATCGCGCGGGCAAGCGCTACGCGAGCGCCTCGCCCGACGAGGCGCCGCCGGAGGGCGAGGGGCAAAGCCCCGCTCCCGAGCCGAGCGAGGTTGAACCGGGTGGGGCCGAGATCGGCGACGAGCGCGAGCTGCGCTGATCGATCGACCTCGAGTCGGGTCGCGTCGCGCCGACCAGCACGAGCGGATTCGTCCCTCCGATCCCGCCGCCCTGAGCCGCTGTCGCAGCCCTGAGCCCAGCGCGACCGGCTACGATCGACGCCGGAGGATGTGCTGGAGGAGCTGGCGGGAAATGCTCAGGAGCTGCGCCGCCTTTCGCCGGCTCCCGCCAGCGCGTGCGAGCGCCTCGTCGACCATGATGGCGCGGACCTGCTCCTCGACCTCCTGGATCGATGCCCGGCCCACCGCCGCGCGCACCTGGGGGCGGAGATCCGGGGGCCGCGTGAGCGCGTCATCGATCGCGCGCTCCAGCGCCTCCAGGCTCAGCGGCTTGGCGAGGAACGAACGCACGCCCATCTGCGCGAGATGGAACGACACCGCGGGGCTCGCCGATCCGCTGATGGCCACGATCGTCGGCGCGACCGGGTAGGCCATGGCCCGCTCCACGACGTCGACGGCGTTGCCGTCGGGGAGCATCACGTCGGCGATGATCCCTTGAAATTCCCTGCCAGGGAGCGCGGCGTGGGCCTCGGCCACCGACGCGCAGGCGACGACCTCGACGCCGCGCGCCTCGAGGGCGTCGCACAGCGCGCGCCTGAGCCTCACGTCATCCTCGACCACCAGCCAGCGGGGCATCGTGTGCTAGCGTGCCATCCCGTCGATGCGGGCGCATAGCGCGAAAGTGGCGGAGCCGGCGAGCCTCCCGGCGCTGCTGACCGGCGTTCAGCTCGACGCCCTCATCACGCGCGAGGCGCTGCGAGGCGAGCGCACCGCCTCGATCGCGCGGAGCGTCTTCTGCGCCGCCATCCTCGCGCGGTTCGTCGCCCTCGGCGGCCTGACGCTGCCAGGCTTTTACCCGCGCTCCGTCATCGAGGTGCCGCTGCTCCTCGGCGCGGTGGTCGCCTCGATGTACGTGTGGCGGACGAGCCGACGAACCGACGCGCCCCCCCACCTGCTCCTCGTCTCGGTCGGCCTCGACGCGCTGCTGTGCTTCGTGGCCCTCCTGCCGAACGTGATCTGGCCGTGGGAGGGCTACCCGGGGCTCTTGCAGACCCCGGACATCGCCGCGCTCTTGCTCACGATCGTCGCGAGCGCATTCCGGCTCGTCCGCCGGGCCGTGCTCCTCGCGGCGGCGGCGAATGTGCTCTCCGCGCTCGCGCTCATCGCGCTAGATTTCGCGCTGAACGGCGGCCGCCGCGGGTACTGGACGACGGCCTGGCTGTTCCTGATCCTGCTCCTCGCCGCCGTGTGCGCGGCGCTCCTCGTCACGACGCGCGCGCTCCGGGTCGTCGAGGTGGGGGCGCGCGCCGCGCTGCGCGCGGAGCGCGCGCAGCGGAACCTGAGCTTCGTCCTGCACGAGCACCACGACGTGAAGACCTCGCTCTCCGCCGCCCTCATCGACACGGATCTCCTGCGGCGCGAGCTCGCCCGGGGCGAATCCGCGAGCGCCGAGCGCATGCTGCGGAAGGTGGAGCAGCTCCGCGAGAGCATCGAGGAGGTCGCCTCGGCCATGGGGCACATCCGCGAGCGGACGACGCGCGAGCTCGACGCGCTGCGCGCGACGGCTCCCGCCGAGATCGGCGAGGCGGCGCACGGCGCGCTCCGCGCCGTCCAGCGGCGCTACCAGGCGGTGAAGATCGACATCACGACGCGCGCGGAGCGCACCGCGGTCCTGTTCGCGGGGGGGCACGACGCGCTGGAGCGCGTGCTCCTGAACCTCCTCGTCAACGCGTGCGAGGGGACCGGCGAGCGCGGCGCGTCCAGCGTGACGCTGGACGCGCGCCCGCTCGGCGGCGGACGGGTGGCCGTCGAGGTGAAGGACGACGGCCCGGGGTTCCACGACACGCCGAGCCCGAAGCCGGGCGGGTCCGGACAGGGGCTCGGCTTCGTGGTCGGCATGGTGGAGTCGAGCGGTGGGCTCGTCCTGCGCGCCAACCTGCCGCAAGGCGGCGCCAAGGTCACGCTCGAGCTGCTCGAAGCGCCGGTGTGAGCGCGAGCGCCGCTCCGGCGCACGGTGCGTATCCAGGGCGGCAAGAAAATTTGCCCTTATCGTGCCGCTGGCCCTCCGGTACTTGCTGGCGCCGAAGTGGATCCTCGCCCGGGCTCCGCCGCCCGCAACCCTCTGGAGGATGATTCGGTATGAAGAGAACCGGCCCGATGACAGGTCCTGCATGGGCGACACCCTGGAGCGCGCTCGCCGCGGTCACGCTGACGCTCGCGGCCCCCGGCCCGGCGAGCGCGCAGGCGCGGCGCTCGCCGATCTTCGAGTCCGCGCTGAGCGCTCCCGGCCGACCGCTGCGCGGGTTCGTCGATCTCCACACCCACCCGATGGCGCACCTCGGCTTCGGGGGGCACGTGCTCCACGGCGCTCCCGACGTCGACGTGCTCATGGCGCCGGGGACCATCTACGACCCCAGCGGTCAAGGCACGTCGGGCGCCACGTGCAACGGGTCGATGCGGCGCGCCGCCAGCATCGCGGAGGCGCTGGGGACCAGCTACAGCACGCACCGAGGTCACGATTTCTTGAAGAACAAGTGCGGGAATCACGTCCGCCAGATCGTGCTCGGGGAGATGGCGAAATCCCACGGCATCCGCTCGTTCCAGGTCGAACGCCCCGTGGGCTATCCGACGTTCGCGCACTTCCCGGCGCACAACGATATCCTGCACCAGCAGATGTGGGTCGACTGGATCCGGCGCGCGAAGGAGGGCGGCCTCCGGGTGATGGTCGCGCTGGCCGTCAACAGCCGCACGCTCGCCCACGGCGTCGAAGCAAACCCGCCCATCGACGACAGGGAGTCGGGCAATCTCCAGATCGCCGAGCTCGTCCGCTTCGTGGGCAAGCACGACACGTGGATGGAGATCGCGCGTTCATCCAGCGATCTCCGGCGCATCGTGGAGAAGAACAAGCTCGCGGTGATCGTCGGCGTCGAGCTGGACGACATCGGCAACTTCGTGTGGAACAAGACGGCGCCGACGGAAGCCCAGATCCGCGCGGAGATCAGGCGCCTGCACGGGCTCGGCGTGCGCTACGTGTTCCCGGTCCACCTCACCGACAACCTCTTCGGCGGCACCGCCGCCTACGAGGACGAGGTAGCGCGCGCCAACCGCTTCCAGACGGGGAAATGGTGGGACCTCGAGTGCTCCCGCGGCGAGGGCATCACGAAGCGCATCCGGTCGGGGAACGATCTGTTCAAGCTGATGAAGCTCGGCGACGCCGGCGGTCACATCCCGCTCCCGAGCTGTCAACCGGGTGAAGGCCACAAGAACCGGCTGGGGCTCTTGCCCATGGGCCGCGTCGGCATCAACGAGATGATGAAGCTCGGGATGGTCATCGACATCGATCACATGTCCCAGAGGATGGTGAGCGACGTGCTCGCGTTCACCCGCTCGACGCCCGGCGGCGCGTACCCGCTCGTCTCGGGGCACAACGGGCTCCGCGGCTCGAGCGGCAACGAGAACGGCCGGACCAACGACCAGTACATGGAGATCGCCGCGCGCGGCGGGCTCGCGGGCGTCGGGTTCGGCGGCTCCGACGCCCGGAGCTTCCTGCGGAACGCAGCCGCCGTGGCGGCGATCGCGCCGGGCGGCAAGCCGCTCCAGATCACCCTCGGCTCGGACATCAACGGGATGGTCGTCCTGCCGCGCTCTCCCGAGTGCCAGGCGCCCCGGGACCAGGTGGTGACGGTGCCGGGCGACGCCTGGAGCCACCCGCCCGCGCAGCTCCGGTGCACAGGGGGAGAGATCGACGTGCGCTCCGCGCGCATCGGCTGCCTCGACATCCAGACCAGCGGAAATCTCACGGGCATCGTCGGCCGCGCCTGCAACGCCAGGACGTCCTGCTCTTACAAGGCGCCGTCTCCCGACGAATACAGCCGCGCCGGCGTCCGGGCCGCGACGCGCATGTTCTGTACGCAGGCCATGGAGATCGTGTACCGATGCGTCGATCCGGCCGCCAAGGCGTGCGTCGATTACTCCAGGTTCCCCAAGGCCCAGATGGGGGGCCGCTCGTGGGATTACAACGAGGAGGGGGTCGTCCACATCGGGCTCTTCCCGGACTTCCTCAAGCACATCGAGGCGCTCCCGGGCGGAGAGCAGCTCGTCGACCGGCTCTACAACGGCGCCGAAGGCTTCGCGCAGATGTGGACGAGGGCCGAGGCGGTCGGCCGCTCCGTCCCCTGATCCGTACACGCCCGTCCCGGAGCTGGGGCGATCCGACCGGGGTTGGCCTGTGGGGCGACCCTGGGTCGGGTCGGATCCCGTTCCGCCGCCAACCCGGGTCGGGTCCGGGTCCCGCCGCTACTGGCGCAGCCACGCCACGATGAACTTGGTCGTGTTCGCCCCCGGGTTGAACGCGTCGCCCTCGCGGATGCTCGCCGAGAAATTGATGACCCGGGCCCCGGACTGGGATGCGCTATACCCCAGAGCGCCGTTGTGGCCATCGATCTGCACGGTGATCGAACCGGGGACGATGTCCGTCGCGCTGACGAGCTGCGTGAAGCAGCCCCGCGTACCAGGCCAACCGCTGTTGCACTTCACCGTCGAGAGGCTGATCTGGAGCGCCTGCTCCGCCTCTCCCACGGCCTCATCGCTCAGGGCCTCATCGCTCAGGGCCTCGTCGCTCAGGCCCTCATCGCCCGCCTGTGCGACGCAGCCGCCGAGCGCCATGGAAGAGAGAACGGCGAGCACCCCGCTGATCTTCATGAGAAACCTCGTACCCCGACCCTCCCCGCTCGACCGGGCTCGTCGGTCATCTCTGGGCCGGGCCACGGTGAGGTTGTCCCGGGATTCGAGGAGTGTGCCTTCTTCGCCCTTGATGTCGTGTGTCACGCGCTGCCTCCATTCATACTTCCGGTGTCTGCCGCTTCAGCGGAGTGGCCGTGGTGAGCGTCTCGTCGGTGTCACGCGCTGCCCGCGCGCGGGCCCCGGAATCCGATGTGCCGCCGAACCATAGAAGCCAGGGATCCCCGCCAGGGTCAGCTACCGGCAGTGGTCTCTCTCATGCAGGTTGTCGCCACTGCAGGGCCTGTCACGAGGCGGCTTTGCCCATGACGAGCGGCCCTTCGGGCGTCGCTGCGTCGCGGAGCTCGCGCGAGACCGTGCCTTGGCAACGCGGTAGTACCGCATGGTCAGAGGCACGATAAGGGCAAATTTTCTTGCCCCGCCTGGCAAATCTTCTTGCCCCACCTGCGTGCGCACCGCGCGCCCGAGTGGCGCATGCGTTCACCCCGTGGGCGGCTCCAGGCTGCGCTTCTCCTCGTGAGCCTCGCCGCCGGGGCTGCCCGGCGCGCCCGGACGGCCTGATGCCGGCGGCAGCTCGCGGCCGCGGCCGCGCGGCGACCGGGCGAGTCAGCGCTGGCCTCTGGGCGCGGGACGCGGTAGGAGGGCGCCATGCTCAAGCACAACAGCTACTTCAACGGCAGCGTCCAGAGCGTCGGGTTCGAGCGCCACGGGCGCCGGCAGACGGTGGGAGTCATCGACGCCGGCGAGTTCCATTTCTCGACCGAGGCGCCGGAGCGGATGACCGTCGTCGCGGGCGAGCTCGCCGTCCGGTTCGACGGCTCTCAGGAATGGCGCGCGTACCCGGCGGGGACGTCGTTCGAGGTGGCCGGCAAGAGCGGCTTCGACGTGAAGGCCGCGCAGCCCACCGGGTATTTCTGCGAGTTCCTCTGAGCCGGGCGACCGCCGGCGCGTAGCGAGCCGCGCGTCTGCCGCCTCCCGTCTCCCCTCTCTCGTCTCCCGTCTCCCGTCTCCCGTCTCCCGTCTCCCGTCTCCCGTCTCCCCTCTCCCGTCTCCCCTCTCCCCTCTCCCCTCTCCCGTCTGCGTGCGCGTGCGCGTGCGCGTGCGCGGTTATGCCGCCATTCCTTCACCGGCGACAAATTTCGTGAGCATCGCGACGACTCGATCCAGCAAGATCTTCCCGTCTTCCCATCAGCAGACAGCACGAAGCCCGCCACACGACAGACATCCAGGAGGACACCGCTGCTATCGCGCTTTCATGAGCAATGGCGTAGAAGCGTGCTGAGCTATTCACGGAGCCCCACTCTCCCCGAGGCAGGCGCGAGGGATGACTCCATAAGGAACGGGGACGAACCGGAGCGCGCACGAGCACGCGCACGAGCACGCGCACGAAGAGGAAGACGGAAGACGGAAGACGGAAGACGGGAGACGGAAGACGGGAGACGAGAGAGGGAAGACGGGAGCCGGGTGGCGGCAGGCGGAAGACGATAGTCGGCGGAGTGGGTTCCCGTCCCGGCGCCTTCAAGCGCCGGCCTACGCCCCCAGCCACCTGCGCTCGATCTCCAGCGTCGCCGCGTTGTCCGGCACGTTGCCCAAGAACCTCGCCCGCCACGCCGGATCCCCGATCTTCCTCGCCCGATCGAGCAACCGCTCCCGCGCCGACGCGATCGCCATCATCGCCTCCCGCCGGTGACCGCACGCCGAGAGCGCCTCGGCGTGCGCGAGCCGCACCAGCGACTCGCCCACCTCGGCGCCCACCGACTCGAGCAGGCAGAACGCCTCGGTCGTCGCCGCGAGCGCGTCCACCGCCTGCCCCGCGTCGAGCAGCGCCCGCCCGAGCACCGCGTACGCGAACGCGCGCAGCGGCGGCGCGCCGTACAGGATCGCCACCGCGGCGCGCGCCTCGCGCTCCGCGCCGCCCAGATCGCCCGACTGGAGCAGGATCCTCGCGAGGCACGTCCGCGCGGCGCCCTCCCGGCGCGCGTCGCCGAGGCCCTGCGACGTCGCGATCGCCTCCTCCGCCGTCCGCCGCGCCTCCTCGACGAGGTCGAGCCGCGCCAGCACCGGGCCGAGGCCGAGGAGCGCCCCGAGCCGCGCGTCCGACAGCCCCATCCGCTCCGCGTCCGCGAGCGACGCGCGCAGCGCCGCCTCGGCGCCCTCGAAATCGCCGAGCTCCGCGTAGCAGGAGCCGAGGTTGTTCCGCGCCCAGCAGGCGTTGCGCCGATCGCCGGCCTGCTCGAACGCCGCGAGCGCCGCCTCGAACCCCGCGAAGCTGGCGCCCGGATCGCCGCCCGCCGTCGCCCGGTACGCGCGCGCCTCGTGGAGCCGCGCCAGCACCTCGACCTCCAGATCGGTCTCCTCGGCGTCCTGCTCGATCGCGTCGAGCAGCTCGTCCGCGAGCTGGTACCGCCCGCCGAAGAGGAGGCGCCCGGCGCCCGCGCACAGGCACACGCTGCGCGCCGTCCGCGCCGAGCGCCGCGGCTCCGTGGTCTGCGCGACGCGCAGGAGGCGCTCGACCTGGTCGTGGTTGCCGCGCTTCGAGGCCGCGAGGATCATCTGCGTGAGCGCGGAGAACCACGGCGCCGACCCGGGCGAGAGCCGCTCCAGCGCCTCCATCCCCCGCCGCTCCGCCAGCGCGAACTCGCCGCGCCAGAGGTGCGCTTCGGCCTGGCAGAGCCGCAGCGCCCCCGCCGTCGCCTTCGACGCGCCGCGCGCGATGCCGCGCTCCACCCGCTCGATCACCGCGCCGAGATCGCTGCCGAGCAGCGCCTGCTCGGCCGCGCGCAGGGTCGCCGTCGCCGCCCGCGCCGGCTCGCCGCCGCGCTCGAAGTGCTCGGCCAGCGCCATCGCGTCCGCCGCCCCCGTCCGCTCCAGCCACTCGCCGGCGAGCCGGTGGCCGAGGCGGCGATCGTGGTCGGTCAGCATCCCGTACGCCGCCTCGCGCACGAGCGCGTGCCGGAACCGGTACTCGATCACCTCCGGCGCGCCCTCCACCGAGCGCCGGACGATGAGCTCCCGCGCCTCGAGCTCGGCCAGCAGCCGGTCGACCTCCGCCCGGCCCACCAGCGCGGCGACCCCGTTCCGCGAGAAGCTCTCGCCGAAGATCGCCCCGGCGCGCAGCACCCGCCGGGCGCCGACGTCGAGCGCGTCGAGCTCGGCCTGCACCATCGAGAGCACCGTCTCCGGCAGGTCCGCGCCCTTGCCCGCCGCCGCGGCGCGGATCTGCTCCTCGAGGTAGAACGCGTTGCCGTCCGCGCGCTCCACCAGCGTCGCCACGAGCGCCGGGCTCTCGCGCTCGCCGAGCACCTGGCGCACGAGCCGCTCGCTCGACCGGCGCGAGATCCCCGCGAGGCGGAGCTTGTGCCCGCGCCGCTCGTCCCAGAGCTTCGGGAAGAGCTCGTGCACCTCCGGGCGGCCGAGCGCCATCACCATGAACGGCCGGTCCTTCAGGTTCCGGAGCGCGGCGTCGACCATCGTGATCGTGGGCAGGTCGCCCCAGTGCAGGTCCTCGAGCACGAGCAGGACCGGGTGCACCGCGCACTCGGCGCGCAGGAAGTCCTCCCAGGCGAGGCGCAGCTGGTCGCCCATGAGCATCGGGTTCCGCCGCGCCGCCCGGAGCTGGACGTCGTCGTCCGGGAACGGCGCGCCGACCAGCTCGCCGAGGAACGTCGCCACCCGCGCCGCGTCGAGCGACGCGTGCCGCTCGACCCGCGCCCGCACCTTGCGCCGCCGCTCCTCGACGGCGTCGGTCTCCGAGAGCCCGATCGCCCGCCGGAGCGCGTGCGCGAGCAGGCCGAACGACGAGCCGGCGCTCATCGGGTCCACCTGGCCGAGCCACACCTCGACCGGCTCGCCGTCCTCCCGGATCGCGCGGACGAGCTCGTGGCGGAGCCGCGATTTGCCGATGCCCGCCGGCCCGGTGACGAGCACGACGCTCGGGGTCGACTCCTCGACGCACCGGGCGAGCTCGTCCCGGATCAGCGACAGCTCGCGCTCGCGCCCGACGCACGACGTGGCCTTGCCGAGCAGGAGCGGCACCTCGTCCGGCCCCTCGCGCGCGCCGTGGAGCCACTGGCCGGCCTCGTCCGCGGTGATCTCGAAGCGCGCCCCGAGCAGCCCCGCCGTCACCTCGTCGATGCGGATCGCCGCCGCGCGGGACGGGGCGCGGCGCTCGGGGAGCAGCTGGACGACGCGATCGATGAGGTCGCCGATCGGCATGCGCGAGGCGATCTCGGCCCTGCCCGTGACGACCGCGACCGGCGCGCCGCCGAGCAGCGCCTGCACGGCGAGCGCGCAGCGGGCCGCGCGGGCCGCGAGGTCGGTCGTCGCGCCGGCGCCGGAGAGCACGACGAGCGGCAGCCGCGCCTCGACGAGCTCGAGCTGGCCCTTGTAGCGCGCCGCCGTCGCCGAGAGCGCCTGCGCGCGCGCCTGCTCGTCGACCTCGGGGAGCGCCGCCTCGACGGCGGTGGGGCCGAGGCCGTCGCGCGCGAGCACGAGGCACATCACCTTGCGCTCGCCGGTCGTGAGCTCCGGCGGGCGGATGGAGCTGGCCGGCGGGCGGACCGAGATCGCCGCGGGATCCATGAGCGCGGCGAGCTCGGCCGCGACCGCGTTGCCGTCGCTCGGCCGCCCCTCGGGCGACTTCGACAGCATGCGCGTGACGAGCTCGTCGAGCGCCTCGGGCACGTCCTCGCGGAGCCACCTCAGCGACGGCGGCTCCTCGAGGAGCACCTTGACGAGGACCGCGAGCCCGCGCGCGCCGCGGAACGGGGCGCGCCCCGAGATGCACTTGTAGAGCACGCAGCCGAGCGCGAAGACGTCGGCGCGCGCGTCGACCTGGGCCTCGCCGCGCGCCTGCTCCGGCGCCATGTAGCCGGGGGTGCCGAGGATGGCGCCGGGCATGGTGAGCTGCTGGTCGATGCCGGACATCCGGACCACGCCGAAATCGATGAGCGTGATGCGGTCGATCGCGCCGCCGACGAGGAGCAGGTTGCTCGGCTTGAGGTCGCGGTGGACGACGCCGAGCCGGTGCACCGACCCGAGGGTGGTCGCGACGCGCCGGGCGAGCTTGAGGCTCTCGTCGAGCGTGAACGCCTGCCGGGCGAGGCGCTGCGAGAGGGTCTCGCCGGTGAGCCACTCCATGGCGAGGTACGGGTGGCCGAGATCGGTGACGCCGTGGGCGATGTACCGCACCACCCCCGGCACCCGCAGCGTGGCGAGCGCCTGCGCCTCGCGCGCGAGGCGGCTGGAGTCCTGGGAGGCGGCGTTCTGGAGGACCTTGAGGGCGACCGTCTCGCCGGTCGTGAGGTCGTAGGCGCGGAAGACGTGGCCCATGCCGCCGGCGCCCGCGAGCTCCACGATCTCGAACCGGCCGTCGATGACGTTTCCCGCTCGCATTGCCCCTGCCGCCGCTCCCCGCGGATCGTCCGTCCTGTGTGGGAGCTACGCGAAGTTCACGAGAATGGCCAGCGGTTCGGGGGTGGTGGCCAGTCGCCGGAGCCGCGCGCCGCGAGGCCCCGCCTCCTCGATACAATCACCGCCGATTACCGCGCTCCAGCGCGCATCGTCGCCAGAGAGCGCGGCCACGGGCAACTCTACGGCGTAACTCCACGGCGCAGCGACGCGCCCGCGCGCCCCCCGCCCTCGCGTCCGGCCGCGCCCCGCGGCGCCCCGCCGCGCCCCGCCGCGCCCCGCCGCGCCGCCGCGCCCCGCCGCGACGGCACGCCCGGCCGGCGGCGCTCGCCTCCGCCCTCGCCCACGCCACGAGCCATTTCGTCCAGGCGACCTCGAGCGCAGCGGCCGGGCGATGCGGCGTGGCAGGTGTAGGCATGGCCGCCTTTTCACCCCGCGACGCGCGCGGCGCTTCCTCTGTCGCGCCCGCGTGATAAATGAGCTTGTCTGGGGACTGGGGGGAGGCGACCGGAACGCGCTGGACCCCCTTTGTCAAGCGAAGGAGGCCGCTCTTGTCAATCGTGCCCGGAACCGTACTGCTCCAGCGCTACCGCGTGGTGCGTCATCTCCGCCGCGAAGGCCTCGGTGAAGTGTTCAGCGCCGAGGACGCGAGCGCTGGCCGCCGCGTCGCGGTGAAGGTGCTCGGCGAGCCTCCGGTGCGGCTGGACCCGGGGGGCGTGCTCAGCGCGCCGGAGCGCATGCCCCTGGAGGAGGCCGAGGCGCGCTTCCGGCGCGAGGCGGCGGCGTGCCAGCGGCTGCAGGGCCCGCACACGCTGCCGTCGATCGACGGCGGCAAGGACCCGGAGCACGGCCCCCTCCTCGTCTTCGAGCTGCGGGAGGGCGAGCTCCTCAGCGACCGCCTCGCCCGGCAGGGGCCGATCCCGTTCGCCGCCCTGCACCCGCTGGTCGAGCAGCTCTGGCTGGCGATCGCCGAGCTGCACGAGATTGGCATCATCCACCGCGACATCAGCTCCACGAACGTGCTCCTCGACCGGGGCCCGGACGGCGAGCGGCTGACGCTGCTGGATCTCGGCTCGTGCAAGCTCCCGCCCGCGCTCGCCGACGAGGTGGTGAGCTTCCCGGGCCGGTGTCTCGGCGATTTCAGGTTCGCGCCGCCGGAGCAGCTCGCGAAGGGCAAGACGGTGGATCACCGGGCCGACCTCTATGCGGCCATGACGGTGGTCTTTCAGGCGCTCACGGGCGAGCTCCCGTACGCCGCGCGCAACCTGATGATGCTCGCCGACCTGAAGACGAGGACGCCGCCGCGCCGCCTCGGCAACCTCATGCCGCCGCCGGTCGACAAGCATGTCGAGGTGTTCGTGAACCGCGGTCTCGCCCACAGCCCGGACCGCCGCTTCGCCAACATCGCCGAGGTGATCGACGGCTGGCGGGGGCTGCGCCCCGCCAGCTGAACGTCGCGGCGGCATCCGCGCCGCGCCCCGCCGCTCCAGGCTGGACGACCCCGAAGGCGATCGCGCCGCGCGCCGCGGCAACGCCCTCTCCGAGCAGGAAGGCGGCCCGCGGCGCCGTGCGCCTCCTGCCTTCCCGCTCCCCTGCCGATTTCTCCGCGCGCCCCTCCGCGCCCCACGACACCGGCTGAGCCCGCCGCTCCGACGGCGCGCCCGATCGGACGGCGGCCCCCCAGCGCGCCCGCGCTCCGCTGCGCCTTCATCGAGACCGGCAGCGCAGGGGTCCGTCGCCCTGCGGGCCGCGGCGGCGCGCTCCTCGGGCCGCGCCCGCTCCGGCGACGTCTCACGCGCTGCAGCGGCGTTCCGGTGCGGGAGCTCCCGCCAGCGCTCCGTTCGACCAGCAGCCGCGGCTGACCATTGCGATAGCGGCCCCGGTTTTCTCATCATCTCTTCGAATCTGCTCTTCGCCGCACAGGCCGGTTGCCTCGCCGCGGCCGCGGCGGCGGTTGCGCGAAGCGCGCCCGCCTTGGGGTGCTTTGCGCGATCGAGCCGCTTTATCCCTCAGCACGTTACGATTCTGCGCCGTTCATCGTCTCGCGATCAGTCCGGGCCTTATCGTCTAAGGTCCTGACGGGGAATACGCTTCTTCGGACGAGAAACCGCATCTCGCAGGATTGCAGAGCGTGAGCACGCATGTTAATCCGGGGTTCGCTCGCTCGTCGCCGCGCCCGCTCGCGCGGCGCCAGGGCAACCGGATCGACGTGCTGCTCTCGTTACCGAACCGGGCGACGTGGCCCAGCCTCGTCCAGCCCGGCGTGTCCGCCTGTCCGTCTGTCTGTCTAGGCTAGCCCTAGGCTAGCCTAGCCGCGCGCGGGGCCGGTTCCGGCCTCACGGGCGGCGCCGCGGTGTGTCTCGAGACCGGCCGCTCCGGGCCGGCACGTCGTCTGGGATCTCTCAACCCTCGCCGCCACCACGTTATGACGACACCTACCTACCGCTATGTCTTCCTGGGACTCTCCATCACGTCTTCGTGGGGCAACGGCCACGCCACGACGTACAGAGCGCTCCTCCGGGCGCTCGCGGCGCGCGGCCACCACGTGCTCTTTCTGGAGCGGAACCTCTCCATCTACGATCAGCACCGCGACCTGCCCAACCCGCCTTACGGCGCGATCGAGCAGTACTCGAGCATTACCGAGCTCCGCGATCGATTCTCACGCGCGGTGCGCGAAGCCGATCTCGTGGTGGTCGGCTCCTTCGTCCCGGAGGGGGCGACCGTCGGGGCGTGGATCACGGAGGAGGCCCGCGGCAAGGCCGCGTTCTACGACCTCGACACGCCGGTCACGCTGGGCCGGCTCGCGCACGGGGATCACGCGTATCTCACGCCGGCGCTGATCCCGCGGTACGACCTCTACCTGTCGGCGACGGGCGGCCCGACGCTGGAGCGGCTGGAGCGCAGCCACGGCGCGGTGCGCGCGCGGGCGCTCTACTGCGCGGCCGACACCGACGTGTATTACCCGCAGCCGACGCCGATGCGCTGGGATCTCGGCTACCTCGGCACGTACAGCGACGACCGGCAGGCGGCGGTCGAGCGGCTCCTGCTGGAGCCCGCGCGGCGGATGCGCCGCGGGCGCTTCGCGGTGGCGGGCGCGCAGTACCCGGCGTCGCTCGCGTGGCCCGAGAACGTCACCCGGACCGAGCACCTGCCGCCGGACGAGCACCGCATCTTCTACAACGCCCAGCGCTTCACGCTGAACCTGACCCGCCGGGCGATGGTCGAGTCCGGGTGGTCGCCGAGCGCGCGCCTGTTCGAGGCGGCCGCGTGCGGGACCCCGGTCCTGAGCGACACCTGGCCCGGGATCGAGACGTTCTTCCAGCCCGGCGAGGAGATCCTCCTCGTCCGCACGCCGGAGGACGTGCTCCGGAAGCTCCGGGAGATGAAGGAGGACAAGCGCCTCACCGTGGGCCAGCGGGCGCGGCAGCGCGTGTTCGCCGAGCACACCGCGATGCACCGGGCCGAGGCGCTCGAGCGCTACACCCGCGAGGCGCTCGAGGCCGCGAGCCGGACGCGGGCGCGCCGCGAGCGCGACGGGCAGCTCGCGGCGGCGCACGTCGAGACGCAGAGCGGCTGACGCGGGGCCGGCGCGGGCGCCCGCGCTCGGCGCTGGCGGCCGCGCCGCGCTCGTGCCCTTGCCGCTCGGGGCGGCGCGCAGTACGCCACGGTGGTGCGCTCCACCCCGCTTCACCCCGTCGCCCGCCTGCCCGAGGAGTGGTCGGCCTCGCTGGCCGCCCGCGGAGAGCGGTCGTTCACGGCGAAGCAGGTCTTCCACTGGATCCACCGCCGCGGCGTCCTCGATCCGGCGGCGATGACGAACCTCCCGGCGCGGCTGCGCGAGCACCTCGCCGCGGAGGGGCTCGGCGAGGTGCTGACGCCCGAGCGGGTCCACCGCTCCGAGGACGGCACGCGCAAGCTGCTCCTGCGCCTGCGCGACGGCGCGACGATCGAGACGGTCCTGCTCCCGTCGGTGTCGGGGCCCGGCTCGCAGGCGCAGCTCGACGCCGACGCGGCGGCGGCGCCCGACGACGACGAGGACGACGACGCGGAGGCGGAGGCCGGCGCGGCGCCGCGCGTCCGCGTCACCCAGTGCATCTCGACGCAGGTCGGCTGCGCGATGGGGTGCGGGTTCTGCGCGAGCGGCGTGGCGGGGCTCAAGCGCCACCTCGGCGCCGAGGAGATCGCGGGCCAGGTGCTGCTCGGGCGCGCCATGCTCGAGGAGGGCGAGGACCTCCGCAACGTCGTCTACATGGGCATGGGCGAGCCGCTCCACAACTACGAGAACACCGCGCGCTCGCTGCGCCTGCTCACGCACCCGGAGGGGATCAACCTCTCGACGCGGCGGGTCACGGTGAGCACGTCGGGCCTCGTCCCGGAGATCGCGCGGCTCGGCGCCGATTTCGGCGGGCAGATCGCGCTGGCGATCTCGCTGCACGCCGCGGACGACGAGACCCGCTCGGCGCTGATGCCCATCAACCGCAAGTACCCGCTCGACGAGCTGCTCGGGGCGCTGCGCGCCTACCCGCTGCCGCGGCGCCGGCGCATCACCATCGAGTACACGCTCGTCGCCGGGCAGAACGACGACCCGGCCGAGGCGCGCCGGCTGGCGAAGCTGCTGCGCGGGCTCCCGGTGAAGATCAACCTCATCCCGATGAACCCGATCGAGGCCTCCTCGCTGGGCCCGCCGGCCCAGGAGCGCGTGGCCGCGTTCCAGGAGGTGCTCACCCAGGCGGGGTACTCGTGCTTCGTGCGCCGCCGGCGCGGCGACGACGTCTCGGCGGCCTGCGGCCAGCTCGTGCTGCTCGGGGCCAAGCCGAAGGTGCGGCGCGCGCTCGGCTGACCGCGCGGGCGCGAGGCCCGCGCTGGGGCGAGCGCGCGAGCACGAGGTCCGCGCTGGGGGGGCGAGCGGGCCCGGGCGCGCGCTCGCCAGGCGCCGCCGTACGACGCCGTCAGGGGGCGCACCGGGGGAGCGTCGCCCGCCGCGAGCGCCTTGACGCCCCGCCGCGCGGGGGCGTAGCTGTCGGCCGTGTTGAAGAAGATCCTCGTCGCCAACCGTGGAGAGATCGCCTGCCGCGTCCTCCGGACCTGCAAACGGCTCGGGATCGCGACGGTCGCCGTGTACTCGGACGCGGACGCGGGCGCGCCGCACGTCGCCCTGGCCGACGAGGCGGTGCGCATCGGGCCGCCGCCGGTCAAGGACAGCTACCTGGTCATCCACGCGATCGTCGAGGCGGCCCGCGCGACGGGCGCCGACGGCATCCACCCCGGCTACGGGCTGCTCAGCGAGAACGAGGCGTTCGCCCAGGCGGTCCTCGACGCCGGCG
Source organism: Sorangium sp. So ce385 (assembly GCF_051474135.1). Lineage (NCBI taxonomy): Bacteria > Pseudomonadati > Myxococcota > Polyangiales > Polyangiaceae > Sorangium > Sorangium sp. So ce385. Next base: position 7,950,431 of record NZ_CP150337.1, read on the forward strand.
TCACGTTCATCGGCCCGCCGCCCGCGGTGCTCCACGTCTTCGGCGACAAGATCCTCGCGCGCGAGCAGGCGCGCGGCGCGGATGTGTTCCCGCCGCCGGGCACGGGCGGCCCGGTCGACCCGGCCGATCTCGAGTCCGCCCAGCGCGCCGCCGAGAGCATCGGCTTCCCGCTGCTGGTCAAGGCCGCGGGCGGCGGCGGCGGCATCGGGATGCAGATCGTCGCCGAGCCGGGCAAGCTCGCCCGCGCCCTCACCGCGTGCTCGGACCGCGGCCGCTCCGCGTTCGGCGACCCGCGCGTGTACATGGAGCGGTACATCGAGCGCCCGCGCCACATCGAGGTGCAGGTGCTCTGCGACGGGAAGGGCGGCGCGGTCGCGCTCGGCGAGCGCGAGTGCAGCGCGCAGCGCCGGCACCAGAAGATCATCGAGGAGACGCCGTCGCCCGCCGCGTTCTTCGAGGGGGAGGCGGGCGAGGCCCGGCGGCGGTCGCTGCACGAGAGCGCCCTCCGGGTCGTGACCAGCGCCGGCTACGTCGGCGCCGGCACCGTCGAGTTCGTCGCGGCGGAGAGCGGCGAGCTCTACTTCCTCGAGGTCAACGCGCGGCTCCAGGTCGAGCATTGCGTCACCGAGATGTGCACCGGGCTCGACCTCGTCGAGCACCAGATCCGCATCGCCTCGGGCGAGCCGCTTGCGCCGGAGGTCCGGGACCACGCGTACCGCGGCCACGCGATCGAGGCGCGGCTCTACGCCGAGGATCCGGCGAAGAAGTTCGCGCCCCAGCCCGGCCGCATCGCCGCGCTCCGCTGGCCGGCCGCGGGCGACGACCTGCGGATCGAGACCGGCGTCGCCGAGGGGCTCGAGGTGACGCCGTTCTACGATCCGCTGCTCGCCAAGATCGTCGCCCACGGGCCGACGCGCGGCGACGCGATCGCCCGCCTCGACCGGGCGCTCGCCGAGACGACGATCGAGCTCGCCGGCCCGGCGGGCCCCGCCGCGACGAACCTCGCGTTCCTCCGCCAGATCCTGGCGGACGCCGACTTCCGCGGCGGGCAGTACGACACGCGCTTCGCCGAGGCGCTCGCCGCCGGCAAGAAGGCCGGATAGCGCCGGCCCGGGCGGGACCCGGCGCGGCCGCCGCGCGGGGGCAGGCGAGGCGCCGCGCCCGCGCGCCGGCGAGGCGCCGCGCGCCGAATCGCGCGCGCCTGGTGCACACCTCGGCCGGCTTGATTAAAGATGATGTCGTGAGCCACGACTTCGTCCTCGAGCCCGCCGAGCGCTGGCTTGCCCACGACCCCGATCCGGAGACCCAGAGCGAGCTGCGCCGGCTCATCGACGCGGCCAGGGCGGGCGAGGAAGGCGTCCGCGCCGAGCTCGCCGAGCGCTTCGCCGGCCCCCTGGAGTTCGGCACCGCCGGCATCCGGGGCGTCCTCGGCGCCGGCGAGAGCCGGATGAACCGCGCCGTCATCCTGCGGACGACCGCCGGGCTCGCCCGGTACCTCCTCGCCACGCTCGGCGACAAGGCGCGGAGCGCCGGCGTGGTCGTCGGCTACGACGCCCGCCGGAGGAGCCGCGAGTTCGCCGAGGACACCGCCTGCGCCCTCGCCGCCGCGGGCATCCCGAGCCACCTCTCGCCCGCCCCCTGCCCCACCCCGATCGCCGCGTTCGCGGTCGGCCACCTCGGCGCGGCCGCCGGCGTGATGGTGACCGCGAGCCACAACCCGCCCGAGTACAACGGCTACAAGGTCTACTGGGACAACGCCGCACAGATCATCCCACCGCACGACACCGGCATCGCGACGGCGATCGACGCCGCGCCGCCGGCGGATCAGGTCCCGCGCATGCCGCTCGACGAGGCGCGGCAGAAGGGCCTGGTGCGCGACTTCCCCGAGGAGCTCGAGGAGCGCTACCTCCGCGCGATCCTCGGCGCCTCGGCGCGGGGCGACGGCGATCGCGGCCTGCGCATCGTCTACACGCCGCTGCACGGGGTGGGCGACCGCCTCGTCCATAAGGCGCTCGAGCGGGCGGGCTTCACGCGCGTGACGAGCGTGCCCGAGCAGGCCGAGCCGGACGGCGCGTTCCCCACGGTCGCGTTCCCGAACCCGGAGGAGAAGGGCGCCATGGACCTGGCGTTCGCCCTCGCGCGGCAGGAGGGCGCCGACCTCGTCCTCGCCAACGATCCGGACGTCGACCGGCTCGCCGTGGCGGTGCGGCGCCCGGACGGCGAGCTCGTGCAGCTGACGGGCAACCAGGTCGGCGTGCTGCTCGGCCATTACCTGCTCACCGAGGGGGGCGCCGGGGGCGCCGGCGCCGGCGCCGGCGCCGCGAACGCGCGCCGCCTCGTGCTGGCCTCGTGCGTCTCGACCCCGCTGCTCGGCGTGATCGCCGCGTCGCGCGGGGTGCACTACGAGGAGACGCTGACCGGGTTCAAGTGGATCGCCAACCGGGCGATGGACATCGAGCGCTCGACGGGCGCCCGCTTCGTGTTCGGCTTCGAGGAGGCGCTCGGCTACACGATCGGCTCGATCGTGCGCGACAAGGACGGCATCAGCGCCGCGGTGGCGCTCGCCGAGCTCGCGGCGGCGCGCAAGGCCGAGGGCAGGACGCTGCTCGACGAGCTCGAGGCGATCCACCGCGAGCACGGCCTCTACGTGAGCGGGCAGCGCTCCTACACGCTGCGCGGCGTCGACGGGGTCGAGAAGATCGCCGCGATCATGGCCGCGCTCCGGAAGAGCCCGCCGGCCGACATCGGCGGCGTCCCCGTGGCGGCGTGGCGCGATTTCGAGGCGCGCACGCGCACCTTCAGCGACGGCCGGGCCGAGCCGCTCGTCCTGCCGCCGAGCAACGTGCTCGTGTACGAGCTCGACGGCGGCAGCCGGATCATCGCGCGCCCGAGCGGCACCGAGCCGAAGATCAAGTTCTACTTCGACGTGCGCGAGGAGGTCGCCGCCGGCGAGCCGCTGGCGGACGCCGAGGCCCGCGCCGCGGCGCGGCTCGACGCGCTGGCGAGGGCGTTCTCGGCCCTCGCCGGCGTCGGCTGACGGGAACCGTCAGCCGCCTGGCGGCGGACTGACGGGGACCGTCAGCCGCCTGGTCGCGGACCGACGGGGACCGTCAGCCGCCTGGCTGCGGACTGACGGCTCCCGTCAGCCGCCGGGGCTGCGGAAGACGGCGCGGCCGACGAAGAACGGGCCCATCTGGCTGATGAACTCCGAGGTCTGCCGGGTCTTCCGCATCGACTGCACGATGTGCGAGAGCGGGTGGAGCTCCTTGCCGACGAGCCCGATCACGAACTCGTTGTCGCGGGCGTCGAGGCCGTGGCACGCGAGGCGGATGTCGTGCGCGAGGTCCTGCGCGCCGTAGGCGCGGCCGATGGTGCCGTGCTCGCGCAGGATGCTCCCCTGCTCGCGCCCGTCGAGCTTGGCGAAGGCGCCGCTGCGGCGCAGCGGGTACCACACCGCCCACGGCCAGGCGGGGTTGAGCACGGTCTCGGACGGGCGCCGGAGCAGCCAGTACTCGAGGTCCTGCTCGTAGCCGGTCGAGTACGTGCGCCCGAGCATCGTGAAATCCGGGCGGAGCTCCAGCGCGCGGAGCTCGCCGCGGTTGAGCGCCGGCCGGACGGCCTGGACGAAGATAGCCGGGTCCTCGGCCCACGTGAGCACCGCGATCCCGCGCGGATCGCCGAGATCTTCGTAGACGACCGCGCCCACGCGCTGGGAGGACAGCGCCTGGCCGACCGCGGCGGTCAGCTCCGCCGGATCGGCGGCGCCGGGGCAGCGGAACACGAGCAGCTGCATGAACAGGCGGCGGTCGATGACCTGCGGCCGGCCGTCGCGCGGCGCCCCCCGCTCGGCGACGTCGATGTGCGGCAGCTCGGGCTCCGCGTGGCCGGCGGCGGGCCGGCCCGTCGTGGATTCGCTCATGCGCGTAGGGGTACCGAGGTTCGCGGAGGACGGCAACCGCGAGGCGCATCACCTCGACCGCGACGCGCGGGCCCCGCGGCGGCCCGCCCGGCCCGCGCCGCCGCCGCGCCGCCGACGCTCGTCCCCGGGTCGCGGCCCGCTCGTCCGGACGCGCCCCGCAGCGCCGCGGCGCACCGGAGGGCGCGCCGGCGCCCGCCGCCGCACGAAGTCGCGTAATGCGCGTTACACCTCGATTCACCTACGGATCCCGACGGGGCCTCCCTGAGGTATGGCGTGTCGGGTCGAAAGGAAAGCTGGGCAACGGCGTGATCTTGCCCTCGGCCGCGGCGGCCCGTGTCGCGCGCCTGCTCCCGCGTAATCATCTCTTGCCATCGAGCCCGACTCACGCTCCCCTGCAAAGAACAACCACGACTCCTGGAGTTGCCCCGACGATGTGCTCCCGGGAAGAGCTTCCCGCCCGAGACTGCACGCGCCGGGCCCGCGATCGGGCTCGGCGTCGCCGGGGCTTCCCGCCGTAGGTTCGCCGCGATGAAGACGTACGATACGAAGAGCAAATCCTCGATCCCCCCCGGCAAATGCAAAGGGACGTTGCTGGTCAACCTCCGGTCGTTCGTCACGACGAACCGCGACGCGGGGGCCTGGGAGCGGCTGGTGACCTCGCTGCCCAAGTCAGACCGGGACGTACTGAATCAGCCGCTGCTGGCGAGCAGCTGGTACCCGATCGGCGTCTGGAACCGGGCCCTGCGAACGCACGTGCGGACAGCGAACGACCAGGCCGCCGAGATCAAGCGGTTTGCCCGCTACGTCGCGGACCGCGACCTCAATACGGTGTTGAAGTTCGCGCTCTCGATCGCGATGCCCGACACGATCGTCGCCCGCACTGGAATGTTTTGGTCGCGCTACTTCGACGCCGGCAAGGTCTTCCCGCGGATGGTGAAGCCGCGGGAGTGGGTGCTGACCATCACAGGCCCCACCGGGGACGACGAGGGGCCCTCGGCGATGAACTGCGGAGACGGCGTCTGCGGCTGGGTCGAGCAGGCGCTGCTTTTGTGCGGCGCGTCCACCCCGAAGGTGACGCACCAGCGGTGCCGGTTCCGCGGGGCGACCGAGTGCCTCTCCGAGGTGGTCTGGTGAACGACCTGCGGGGGCTCGGCCTTCGCTTCGAGCTTCGTCCTGCCGGTGCCCTCGTTTGCCTATTGACTTCTTCCTCCGCCCCGATCCAGACTGGTGCAGGCGGGACACATATGTACACGAAGCCTCTCATGGTGAGGTCATCGTGCTGGTTCGTTCGTCCAGTGAGCCTGGGCGTCAGCATCGTGCCCGCGCCGCGACTTGTCTCCTGACGGCCGCTGGCCGGTCAGCCTGAGGGGATGGGGTGGGGTGGAGACCGGCGGGCAGTCACGAGGGAGATTGACCCAGCAACCCTCCAGGTAATTTCATGCTCTCACCTCGCTCGCAGCGGCACAAGGAAGTCAAGGACAGCCTCAAGGCGACGCCGCATCCGGTCTGGGTCGAGGACATGCTCGAATCCCTGGCCGATCAGTGGAAGGCGGCGGTGTACACGCCGCCGATCGCGCGGACGTTGACGGAGCCTGTCGACCACGAGACCTGGAGCGTGCTGATCCGGGAGTTCTTCTGTGTGGTCGAGGCGTTCCCGAAGTACATGGGGCTCAGCCTGGCCAAGACGACCTACGGCCAGACGCCGCGCGATTTCCTGGTGCGCGACTGGCTCATCGGCAACATCCGGGTCGAGGCGCTGCACGTGCGCTGGTACCTCGACTGGGCGGCGGGGCACGGCATCAGCGCCTCGGAGATCACGAGCCACCGTCCGACGCCGGAGGTCGCGTCGCTCTTCGAGTGGCTCTGGTCGGTGTCCTACCGCGGCTCGCTCGCGGAGGCGGTCGGCGCGGTCAACTATGCGATCGAGGGGATCACGGGCGAGTGGTCGCGCGTGGTGTTGCCGGCCTTCACGAAGCTCTACGGCGAGGGGAGCAAGTCGCTGACGTGGCTCGCTGCGCATGCGAACTACGACGACGCGCACCCGCGCGAGGCGCTGGAGATCGTGAAGCTCGCGACGACGTCGGCCGAGGAGATCCGCCGGGTGCATTCGAGCATCGCGCGCTCGCTCGAGCTGTTCGAGCGCGCCCTCAAGTCCTGCAGCGTCCCGCTCCGCGGCGGCAGCTGACGCCGTCCCCACCCGCCGCCCCCCACCGCCCTCGCGGCCGGCGCCCCGTCACTGCGCCCGCCCCGTCGCCGCCCCGCACCGGCGCCCGACCTGCGGTGATAGGGATAAGAATTCTCCTGACAGGCCATCAGGAAACAAGGTATTCGCCGACGCATCCAGCCGTATGATGGCTATAGCAACCGTCAAGGTCCCTGGCCGACGGCCCTCCGCCGCTCAGCAGAAACCGCTCGTCTCACGACGAGAAACGTCCCAGACGCCGAGAGTCCCAAGCGATCTTCTTCACGTTCTTCTCGCGGCCTTAGCGCCCGCCCACCGCGCCCCCGCGCTCTCGCACGCGCCCCGCCGTCTCCCCTCCCCCCCGGCTCCCTGGCTCCCAGAGCGGGGCTCACCCGCACAGGAGACGGGCCCAGATCGGCGTTTTCGGCGCACAGGCGTACTCCAGTACGCCGAGCACCGAAAACGTCGAGATGGGCCCGTATCCGCAGCGGGTGAGCCCCGCTCTAGCGGCCGTAGACGGCTTTGCGGACCTTCTTCTTGAGGTCGTCGAGCACGAAGGGCTTCGTGATGTAGTGGCGCGCGCCGGCCTGGATGCCGGCGATGACGTCCATCGGATCCGACTTGGCGGTCAGGAAGATGACCGGCACGCGGCGCATCGAATCGTTCTCGCGGAGCCGCTTCGTCATGCTCACCCCGTCGAGCTTCGGCATCATGATGTCCACGATCACCAGATCCGGCAGCGGCTCCTGCTGGGCCAGCGCGAGACCGTCGACCCCGTTCGTCGCGATCACGGTGTCGAACTCGTCGCTGAGGAACCGGGCGATCATCGTCGCCGTGTCCTCCTCGTCCTCCACCACCAAGACTCTCTTTTTCGTCGAGGGCACCATTGGCGCCGGGAAAGATAGCGCGAAGCGGACGATGGGGGCCGTGTGCCGGGATTTTTTTCGAGGGAATTCAACGCTGAGCGATTTTCTTCATCGTCAGCGCAACCGCCGCGCGCGCCCCCGCGGCGCGCGGCGACGAGGGCGCGCGGCGCCGCACCGCCCGGCCAGGAGCTGGGCAGTCCCGGGCGCACCGCGCGACGCCGCGAGCGCCGGCGGCGCGTCGCGAGCGCCGCCGGCGCCGGCAGCGCTCTCGTCGAGCCCCCTGCGAAGTGACCCGGGTCAGGCCGCGCCGGCCGCCGCGCGCTCGAGGAGCGACGAGAGGCGGTCGAGCGGCATCGGCTCCACGAACGTGCTGCCGATGTCGCGCATCAGCACCGTCCGGACCGACGAGCCGCGGCGCTTCTTGTCGAGCGACAGGAAGCGCAGCGCGGCGGAGACCGGCTCGTCCTCGATCCGCGTGGGCAGCCCGAGCCGGGCGAGCAGGCGGACCACCCGGTCGGCCGCCGCGCGGTCGGTCACGCCGAGCGAGCAGCCGACGCGGAGCATCGCCACCATGCCGAGCGACACCGCCTCGCCGTGCGCCAGCCGGACGAACCCGCCCTCGGCCTCGAGGGCGTGCCCGAGCGTGTGGCCGAAGTTCAGGAGGGCGCGGTCGCCCGACTCGCGCTCGTCGCGGGCGACGATGGCCGCCTTCACGGCGATCGAGCGGCGGATGAGCTCGGCGAGCAGGCCCGGGTCGCGCGCGAGGACGCGGTCGGCCTCGCGCTCGAGCAGCGCGTGCAGCTCCGGGTCGGCGATGCAGGCCGACTTCACCACCTCGGCGAGCCCGCTCCGGAAGGCGCGGTCGGTCTCGGTCGCGAGCGCCGCCGGGCTCGCGACGACCGCGGACGGCTGGTGGAACGTGCCGACGGCGTTCTTCGCGGGGCCGAGGTCGACCCCGGTCTTGCCGCCGACCGAGGCGTCGACCATCGAGAGGAGCGTGGTCGGCGCCGCCACCCAGCGGACGCCGCGCAGGAGCGTGGACGCGGCGAAGCCGCCGATGTCGGTCACCACGCCCCCGCCGTGCGCGAGCACCACCGCGTCGCGATCGGCGCCCGCGTCGAGCATCGCCGTGAGCGCCGCCTCGACGGCGGCGAGCCGCTTGTGCTCCTCGCCGGGCGTGAGCACGGTGACCGCCGCGGCCGGCTTCGCGTGCGCCGCGAGCGCGTCGAGCAGCGGCGCGCCCCAGAGGCGGCTCACGTTCTCGTCCGTGACGACGAAGACCGACGACGGCGAGAGCGCGGCGACGGCGTCGGCCGCGGACGCCGCCCCGTCGGCGGCGATGCGCACCGCGTAGCTCTTGTCGCCGAGCGGCACGAAGAGCGGGCGATCCGCGTAGGCGCGGAGGACGCGCGCGGCGACGTCCTCCGGGGAGACGCCGTCCGTCACGACGCGCGCGTGGACCTCGGCATAGACGGAGGCGCGCGCGGCGAGGAGCTCGCGGATGCGCGCCTCCCGGTCCGGCGCGCCGTCGAGCAGCGGGCGGCCGCCGCTCGGCGTGCGCGCGGCGATCGTGCGCGGGGTCGCGCTGAGCGCGACGACGCAGCCGCGCTCGAGCGCCTCGAGGCGGAGCGCGGGATCGACCAGCGCGCCGCCGCCGAGGGCGACGACGCGCGGGCCGCGTGTGGCGAGGAGCCGGCGCAGGGTCGCCGCCTCGAGCGCGCGGAAGCCGGCCTCGCCGCGGGTGGCGAAGAGCGACGGGACGCTCTCGCCGGCCTCGGCCGCGATGGCGTCGTCGAGGTCGATGAACGGGAGGCCCGCGCGCGCGGCGGCGATGCGGCCCACGGTGGACTTGCCGGTCCCCATGAAGCCGGTGAGCAGGAGCGGCGGAGCGTCGGGGAGGAGTTCCATGGCGTTCAGTACGAGCGGACCTGCTGGAGGTAGGTGTCGACGTTGCGCGAGAGCTCGGTGAGGCTGTCGCTGCCGAACTTCTCGAGCAGGGCGGCGGCGAGCGTGATCGCCACCATCGCCTCGCCGACGACCGAGGCGGCCGCGACGGCGCAGACGTCGCTCCGCTCGAAGGCGGCGTCGAACTGCTCCTTGGTGCGCACGTCGACCGAGGGGAGCGCGCGCTTCAGCGTGGCGATCGGCTTCATGGCGGCGCGGCAGATGAGCGGCATGCCGTTGGTGATGCCGCCCTCGAGGCCGCCCGCGCGGTTCGACGGGCGGGTGAACGCGTGCGCCCCCTGGTCGTACGCGATCGGGTCGTGCACCTCGGAGCCCGAGATGCGCGCGGCCTCGAAGCCGATGCCGATCTCGACGCCCTTGATCGCCTGGATGCTCATCAGCGCCTGCGCGAGCCGGCCGTCGAGCTTGCGGTCCCACTGCACGTGGCTGCCGAGCCCGGGCGGCAGGCCGGTGGCGATCACCTCGAAGACGCCGCCGAGCGTGTCGCCGCGGTGCGCGGCCTCGCGGATGGCGTCGCGCATCGCCTGCGCCGCCTCGGCGTCGACGCACGCGAGGTCCGAGGCGCGGGCGCGCTCGCGGAGCTCCGCGAGCGGGAGGTCGCCCGCGCCCGAGGCCGCGGAGATCGTCGACCTCACGGGGCCGATCGAGAGGACGTGGGCGAACACCTCGACGCCGACCGACCGGAGGAGCTTGCGGCAGACGCCGCCCACCGCGACCCGCGCCGCGGTCTCGCGCGCGCTCGCCCGCTCGAGCACGTCCCGCAGATCCTTCCGGGCGTACTTCAGGCCGCCGGCGAGGTCCGCGTGGCCCGGGCGCGGGCGGGTCAGCGCCTCCGGCGGCTCGGGGAACGGCTCCGGGCCCATCCGCCCCGCCCAGCTCGCGTGATCGCGGTTCTCGATCACCATGGCGATGGGGCCGCCGAGCGTCTCGCCGCCGCGCACGCCGGCGACGAGGCGGACGCGATCGGTCTCGATCTTCATCCGCCCGCCGCGCCCGTAGCCGCGCTGCCGCCGCGCCAGATCCTCGTCGATGTCCTCCGCGAGGAGCGGCATGCCCGCCGGAATACCCTCGACGGTCGCCACGAGCTCCGGCCCGTGCGACTCGCCGGCCGAAAGCCACCTGAGCTGCGTCATCGTGTGGAAAACCTCCTCTGCGCCCGGAACCCCGGGCCAAGCCTGCTGCGTATTACAGGTCGATCTGCTCCACGTCGACGCCCTGGGTGGCGGAACGGCCCGCGCCGCCCTTTTCTGCCCCGGGGGAAGCAGCGGAGAGCGCCGTGGGAGGGGCCGCGGGGGCGGCGGGAGACCGGCCGGCGCCGTCCGCGACGACCGGCTCGCCCAGGAACCGGGTCGCCACCGCGGCGAAGCTCTTCGGCAGATCGGTGACGAGCAGCGCGAGGCCGCCCGGCGCGGTCCGGGACGTGGCGAGCCCCCGCTCGACGAGGAACGACGCCACGTCCTCCGCCGTCGCGGACGCGCTGTCCACGATCGGGAGGGGGCCGCCGGCCAGCGCCGCCGCCTCGGCCTCGATCGCCGAGCGGAGGAGCGGGAAGTGCGTGCACCCGAGCACGACCGAGCGGGCGCCCGCGCCGATGAGCGGCTCCAGGTAGCGCCGCGCGACGAGCCGCGGGACCTCGCCCTCGACCCAGCCCTCCTCCGCCAGCGAGACGAGCAGCGGGGCCGCCTGGCCGGCGACCTCGGTGCGGGTGCTGAGCGACGCCACGGCGCGGGGATAGGCGCCCGACGCGATCGTCCCGGCCGTCCCGAGCACGCCGATCGTGGCGCCGCGCGAGGCGGCGACGGCGGCGCGCGCGCCGGGCAGGATGACCCCGAGGACGGGCAGATCGAGCTCGACCCGGAGCATGTCGATGGCGACGGCGCTCACCGTGTTGCACGCGACGACGATCGCCTTGACGCCGCGCCCGATGAGCACGCGCGCGCAGCCGAGCGCGTAGCGGACCACCGTCTCGGGGGACCGGGTGCCGTACGGGACGCGCGCCGTGTCGCCGAGGTAGACGATGTCCTCCGCGGGGCACCGCTCGCGGAGCGCGCGCACGACCGTGAGGCCGCCGAGGCCCGAGTCGAACACGCCGAGCGGCGCGTCGCGGTGGGACGTCACGGCTCCTCGATGCGGAAGAGGTGCACCGGCTCGCGGAGGAACTCCTCGCGCGCGACGGCGTCGAGCGCGCTCCGCACGAGCCCCTCCTGCGCGTCGTGGGTGATGAGCACCACGTCGACCGCGGGCTCGCGCGCCGCCGCGCCCGAGGTCCGCTTGGTCGGCCCCTGCTGCACGATCTGCTCGATGCTGACGCCGGCGTCGCCGAGCGCGCCGGCGATCCGCCCCATGACGCCCGGGCGGTCCTCGACCGCGAAGCGCAGGTAGTACCGCGAGACGATCTCGCTGAGCGGGCGGACCCGGCGGGGCTTGATCGACATGCCGCGGCCCTGCATGCCCGCGACGCCCGAGGCGATCGAGCGCGCGACGTCGAGGACGTCGGAGACGACGCTGACCGCGGTCGGCAGATCGCCGGCGCCGCGGCCGTAGACGAGCGACGGGCCGACGGCGCGCCCCTCGAGGAGCACGGCGTTGAGCACGCCGGAGACGTTGGCGAGCACGCTCTGCTTCGGGATCAGCGTCGGGTGCACGCGCAGCTCGATGGCGTCGCCGAGGTCGCGGCCGATCGCGAGGTGCTTGATCGTGTAGCCGAACCTGTCGGCGTAGAGGTGGTCGGCCTCCTCGATGGTGCGGATGCCGGAGGTGTGCACGTCGGCGGCGTCGACCTGCGCCCCGAAGGCGAGCATCGCCAGCACGATCAGCTTGTGCGCGGCGTCGTGGCCGTCGACGTCGAGCGACGGATCGGGCTTCTCGGCGTAGCCGAGGTCCTGCGCCTCGCGCAGCGCGGCGTCGAACGACGCGCCGGTGTCGCGCATGCGCGTGAGGATGTAGTTGCAGGTGCCGTTCACGATCGCGGTGACGCGCTCGACCCAGTCGCTCGCGAACGCGTCCCGGAGCGTGCGGATGATCGGGATGCCGCCGCCGACCGCGCCCTCGAACGCGAGGTCGACCTGGCGCGCCGCGGCCCGCGCGAGGAGCGCGGGGCCGTGGGCGGCGAGCAGCAGCTTGTTCGCGGTGACCACGCCCTTGCCGCGATCGATGGCGCGCTCGATGAGCTCGCGCGCGGGCGTCTCGCCGCCCATCACCTCGACGACGAGGTCGATCGAGGGGTCGTCGACCACCTCCGCGGGGTTCGTGGAGAGCAAGCCGCGATCCAGGGCCGAGACGCGCTCCTTCTCGAGGTCGCGCACGACCACGCGCTTCACCACGAGGGGCACGCCAGCGCGCTCCGCCAGGTAGCCGGAGTTCTCGGCGAGGAGGCGGAGGACGCCACCGCCGACCGTCCCGCAGCCGAGGAGGCCGATCTGGATCGGCGCGCCGCCGCGCAGGCGCCTGCGATCGCTGGCGGCGTGGGGTTCAGGGTTCAAGTTCAAGGGCGAGCCGCCTTCCGTCTTCATGCGCGCGGAGCTTAGCGCTTCTCGCGCCGAGAGGTGACGCCTATGCTGCGAGGGCCATGGCGGAAACGATCAAGGGCGTTCTTGGCGACGAGTTCAGGTTCCACGTGGGCGAGGACGGGGGCGCCGTGGAGCGGGGGCCGCTGCTCCCGCTGCGCGTGCTCGTGGTCGCCGATCTCACCCCGCGCGATCCGCACAACGCCGGGGCGAGCCCGCCCGCGGGCGCGGCCCGCGTCGACGCGGGCCGGTTCGACAACCTCTTCGCGGCGCTCCGGCCGCGGATCGCGATCGAGGTGCCGAGCGTGCTCGCGGGCGGCCGGGCGGCGCGCGTCGACCTGTCGCCCACCGGCCTGAAGAGCTTCCGGCCCGACGCGCTCTGCGCCGAGGTGCCGCTCCTGCGCTCGCTCCTCGACGGCCGGCGCGTCCTCGATCGGCTGCGCGACGGCTCGGCCACGCTCGAGCAGGCGCGCGCCGAGCTCGATCGGCTCTGGGGCGGCTCCCCGCTCGTGCGCGACATCCTCGGCCTGCTCCCGGCCGCGGGCGCGGGCGCGCCGCCGGGCCGCCCCGCGGCGCCCGCGGCGGAGCGGCCCGCGACGCCCGCGCCGGCCTCCGACGTGGACGCGCTGCTCTCGATGGTCGACCTCGGCGGCGGCGGCGGGGACGCCGGCGCGGCGCCCGCGGCGCCCGCGGAGGCGGCGCCGGGCGGCCCCGGCGCGAGGCCGGCGGAGGGGGGGCGGTTCGCGGAGCTCATCGCGACCGTGGCGGCGAGCGCCCGCCCGCGCGCGGGGCAGCCCGCGCGCCCCGCCGAGGCGATCGCGCAGCTCGAGCGCGCGATCGGCGCGCAGCTCGGCGCGATCCTGCAGCACCCGGAGGTGCGGCGCCTGGAGGAGGCGTGGCGGGGGCTGAGCCTGCTCGTGGACCGCGTGAAGGCGGCGGACGGCGTCCGGGTCGAGGTCGTCAGCGCGCGGCCGGACGAGGCCGCCGGCGCGCTCGCGCGGGTGCTCGCGCAGACGGCGAGCACCGAGCCGCCGGCGTCGGTCGCGATCGTGGACGTCGCGATCGACGGCAGCGCCGCCGCGCTCGCGCGCCTCGAGGAGATCGCGCGCGTCGCCGAGGCGCACGCGCTCCCCGCCGTGGTGAACGGCGACCCGCGGCTGCTCGGGGTCGAGGGCCTCGGCGCCGTCGAGCGGCTCGACAACAAGGCCGCGCTGTTCGGCGCGCCGCACCGGGCGCCGTGGCGCGCCGCCGCGGCGCGGCCGTGCATGCGGTGGGTCGCGATCGCCATGAACCGCGTGCTCGGCCGCATGCCCTACGACAAGTCGACCTCGCGGATCCGGGAGGCGGCGATCGTCGAGCAGCCGGGCGACGAGGGCGGCCGCGTCTGGCTCTCGCCGGCGTACGTCGTCGGCGCGCTGATCGCGGCGAGCTTCCGCGAGACGGCGTGGCCGTGCCGCATCGCGGGCGCGAAGGGCGGCGGGGTGATCGGGGACCTGCCGGTGCACGAGGTGAAGGGCGCGTACGAGGGCGACGAGGGCGTCGCGATCCCGACCGAGGCGTTCGTGTCGACGGACAGCCAGCGCGATCTCTCGAAGAGCGGCGTGCTCCTGCTCGCGTCGGCCCCGAACAGCGACGCGGTGTACGTCCTCACCGCGCCGACGGCCTATGTCCCGCCGGAGAAGCGCACGTACGACGGCTCCACGGCCGAGCCGGAGGCGCGCCTCGAGCGCGTCTCGCTCGTCGACCAGCTGTTCGTCGCGCGCGTGGTGCAATTCCTGCGCGCGCTCTCCGCGAAGCTGCCCGCGGACAGCGACCCCGCCGAGGTCCAGCCGGTCGTCGAGGGGGCGCTGTGGACGCTGTTCGAGAACGCCCCGCCGGCGAGCATCGAGCTCGCGGTGAAGGCCGGCCGCGGCCAGGGCGGGGCCGAGGTCTCGGTGACGGTGCGCCCGCGCCGCTTCCTCGGCGTCGGGCTCGACGAGGTGTCGCTCGAGGTGCCGCTCGGCTGAGGCAGGATTGACGCCGCCCGGCCGGCGGGTGGAGAATCGCCGCATGCGGCTCCGCGTCGCGATCCTCATCTCCGTCCTGAGCACCTTCTTGATGACGTGCCAGCGGCCGCCGGCCCCGCAGGTGCCCGCGGCCGCGTGCGGCTGCCACAAGAAGAAGTAACGCGCGAAGCGCGACTCCGCGGCTCCCGGGGGGAGAATCAGCCCCTGTCGCCGCGAGGCCAGGGCTCGTCGCGCGGAGCATGCCTGTCGTGCTGCGGGTGAGTCCCGGGAGGACCCGAGATCGCTCCATCCGCCTCGGCAGAGCTCCAAAGAACGAATCCTGCGCGGCGCACTCACACGCACCGCGGGATCGCCCCCCGCCGTCCGGCGGCGCCTCCTCGGCGCGGTCTCTCCGAGGCGGTCGGCCGGAGCTTCTCCTGCGGTGACGACGAAGCGCACGGAATCCTCGACCCTCTCGTCTCGACGGAGCGCATCGGATTGCGGTGTTGCGCATACGCCCGGCGGCGCGGTCGCTCCGTCGCTCCGTCGCTCGGTGACGCGGCGGCGCGCAGTCGCTCCGTTGCGCTGTCGCTCGGTGACGCGGCCGCGCCCGGCGGCGCGCGGTTGCGCGCGAACTGCCCAGCTCGCGCGGCGCGCGCCGATCGACGCGCCGGCGAGCGGGGGTTGCGTCCGCCCTGCCTTCGTCGCGAGCGGCCCGCGGATTGCAATCCCGGCGGCGCATGAAGCCTTGCCCCCAGCAGAATACCCGCTCCAATCACCCGTTCGCCGGCCGCAGGGCCGTGGTGATCGGTGGGAGCATCGCGGGCCTGGTCGCAGCCCGCGTGCTCGCCGACCATTTCGACGAGGTGGACGTCATCGAGCGCGACGGCATCCCCGACGACCTCCGCGAGGCCCGCAAGGGCGCGCCGCAGGCCCGCCACCTCCACGGCCTGCTCGCCCGGGGAGAGCGCATCCTGAACGACCTCTTCCCCGGGTTCACCGAGGACCTGATCCGGGACGGCGCGGTCGCGTACGACTTCGGGGTCGGCCTCGCCTGGCACCACCTCGGCGCGTGGAAGCCGCGCTTCGAGACCGGCGTGCAGACGGTGAGCATGACCCGGCCGCTGCTCGAGGCGCACGTGCGCCGCCGCACGTTCGCGCTGCCCAGGGTGCGGCGCCTGGACCAGCGCGAGGTGATCGAGCTCTCGGCCTCGCGCGACCGCTCCCGGATCACCGGCGTCGTGGTCCGGCGGCGCGGCGCGCCGGGCGGCGTCGAGGAGCTGCCGGCGGACCTCGTGGTGGACGCCAGCGGCCGCGGCTCGCGCGCGCCGGCGTGGCTCGAGGCGCTCGGCTACGGGCGGCCCGACGAGTCGGCCATCCAGGTCCGGGTGGGCTACGCCGGACGGCAGTACCGGCCGCGCAATCCGGCCGAGCTCCCGTGGACGGCGCTGTACGTCCTCGGCTCGCCGTCCGACAGCCGGCGCTTCGGCTGCGTCGCGCCGGTCGAGGGCGGGCGCTGGATCGTGGTGCTCGCGGGCCTGTTCGGCGATCACCCGCCCGCCGATCCCGACGGCTTCCTGGAGTTCGCGCGGGGCCTGCCGAACGACGCGGTCTACCGGGCGCTGCTCACGGCCGAGCCGCTGACGGACGTCGCCACGTACAAGTTCCCGGCGCACCTCCGGCGGCACTACGAGCGCATGGCGCGGATGCCCGAGGGGTTCGCCGTGCTGGGCGACGCGCTCGCGAGCTTCAACCCCGTTTACGGGCAGGGGATGACGTCGGCCTGCCTCCAGGCGCTCGCGCTCGACGCCGCGCTCGCGGAGCAGCGCCGCCGCGCGGGCCCGGGCGCGATCGCGGGGCTCGCGCGCCGCTACCACGCGGCCGCGGCGAAGGCGGTCGATCTGCCGTGGCAGATGTCCACCGGCGAGGACCTCGCCTACCCCGAGACCGAGGGCCGGCGGCCGCTGCTCCAGCCGATCCTGCGCTTGTACACCGGCATGCTGCACCGCGCCGCGCAGGTCGATCGCGAGGTCTACGTGCGGTTCGTGCGGGCGATGCACATGCTCGACGGGCCCGAGGCGCTCCTGGATCCGGGCCTGATCCTGCGCGTGCTGCGCGCGGGGAGGTCGGCCTCCGCGCCCGCGGTCGCGGCGGCCGCCCCGGCCCACCGGCAGCCCGCCGGCGCCTGAGCGGCCCCGGCCGCCGCCCGGCCCGGGCCGCGTGGCGGCGGGAGCCTCCACCGGCGTGGAGGCCGGCGCCGCCAGGCGCGCGCGAGCCTCTCGCGGCGTCGACCTTCGACCCCCGACACCCGCAGGACCTCTGAACGAGCGCCTCCCCGCGGCCCCGCGCGGCGGCGGGGCGTTGCCTGCCCGGCGTGTTCTGGTAAGAGTTGCGCGCCTTTACCCCATCACCGCTCGGCGCGCGAGGCGGCCCCTCGCGGAGGCAGGACATGACCGAACCGATGAATCCGCTGCTGGAGCTCGTCACCCGCGACCGAGAGCACGACTGCGATGGGTATGGGCAGGCGAACGTCTGCGTGCGGGTCGTGGGCGTCGCCGAGCTGCCGACGCGCGCCGGGCATTTCCGCATCGTCGCCTTCTGGAACAACCGCGACGCCAAGGAGCACATCGCGATGGTGCACGGCGACGTCGTCGGCGCCTCGAACGTGCCGACGCGGCTGCACTCCGAGTGCCTGACCGGCGACGTCATGGGCTCGCTGCGCTGCGACTGCCGCGATCAGCTCCTCGAAGGGCTGAAGAAGATCAAGAGCATGGAGCGGGGCATCCTGCTCTATCTGCGTCAGGAGGGGCGCGGCATCGGGCTCATCAACAAGATCCGCGCGTATGCGCTGCAGGACCAGGGGCTCGACACGGTCGAGGCGAACCTGGCCCTCGGCTTCCGCGACGACGAGCGCGACTACGCGGTGGCGGCGCACATGCTGCACAGCCTGAACGTGAGATCGGTCGAGC
This sequence comes from Sorangium sp. So ce385, assembly GCF_051474135.1. Classification (NCBI taxonomy): domain Bacteria; kingdom Pseudomonadati; phylum Myxococcota; order Polyangiales; family Polyangiaceae; genus Sorangium; species Sorangium sp. So ce385. The sequence goes on from NZ_CP150337.1 coordinate 7,967,823, forward strand.
TCATCACGAACAACCCGAACAAGGTCCAGCAGCTCAAGCAATACGGGGTGTCCGTGACCGGGCGCATCCCGCACGTGATCCCGCCGAACGATCACAACCGCTTTTATCTGGAGACCAAGGCGAAGCGGTCAGGCCATTTCATCGACATGTGGGGCAAGCCGCACCTGACCGAGCAGAGCGATCCGGTGGTGGTCGACGGGATGTCGCCGCCCGACTCCGAGCCGACGCCCGCGAGCTGAGCGCCCGCGGGAGAGGGCCCGGGCCGGGCCTCGTTCGCGCCCGCGGGCCGTCTTCGGCGTCGATCGGGCTTCGCGGGGCGCCGCGCGGCGCCCCGCGATCGTGTCAGGGCGCGTCGATCAGGCGGCGCACCCGGCCCGCGTGGGGGCTCGACGGGAACTGCGCGAGGAACGCCTCGGCGCGGTCGCGCGCGCCGCCCGCGCGCCCGCTGCGCAGCAGCGCGTCGATCGCGACGAGCTCCCGCTCCGCCGCGAGCCGGCCGTCCGGGAACTCGGCCCGGTGCGCGTCGAGCAGGGCGAGCGGCGCCTCCGGCGACCGCGCGAGCGCCGCCCTGATCTCGGCGAGCCGCCCGGCCTCCCGGAGCAGCTCGTCGCGCTCCAGCAGGGCCGCTCCCGACGCGGCCGGCCGGGGCGCGGCCCCGCGCTGGCCCGCGCCCCTCGGGGCCAGCTTCCCGGGCGCGGCGGCCCGAGGCGGCGGCTCGGCGCCGGGCACGGTCGCTCCGAGCGCTTGATCGCTGCAGCCTGCGAGGAGGACGGGGAACGCGGCGGCGAGGCCCCCCGCGATCCATCGATGGCGTGACGAATGATGAACGACGTGCATGTCGCCGGACTCCTTCATGGGCCGAGCTGGCGGATCTCCGCGGACACGGGCGCGCTCGATCGCGCATGCCCATTCCCGGCCGCAGCTCGCCGTCGCCGATGCCGCGGTGGCGGCACGGCGTGGTCGACGTGTTCGGTTCGCGCTCCAGCGACTCCGGCTGGAGCGCCAGCATCCATGGCTGACGGTCGTAGTGTAAAATTGAAGTTGGGATTGTCAACTCTGCTTACATCGATCGTCGGAAAGCAGCGCGATCCCTTGTCGATGGCGTCGATCGGCCCATTGAGCGCCTCTGGCTCAAGGCATGCACGTAAACGTGCTTAAAACGTGCCAGCGACGCCCGCGCCGACGCCGCCCCTCGCGGGTGCGAGCGAGATGCGGAAACCGTGCGTGTCGGGACCGGCAACGCCTCGGCGCGGCCCGTGAAACAGAACCGGAATCAGCACGCCGGCGGCGGAGCCGAAGACGGCGCCCGTGAGCACATCGGAGAAATAATGGCGGTCGCCGGCGATGCGCAGGTAGCCGGACAGCGCGGCGATCGCCATTCCGTTCGCCCATACCCACGGCGCCGCGCGATAGCCGCGCATCGACGCCACGGTGCCGCTCGCGGCGGCGAGGGCGAACGTGGCCGTGGCGTGGCCGGAGAAGAACGAGAGGTTGTCGTCGTTCGGGAGGGGGCCGGAGAGGCCCTCACCGGGGCGGAGCACATCCGGGTTGTCGAAATGGGAATAGGGCCGCTCGCGGCCGACGATGTACTTGGTGACCTGGTTCAGGTTCATCGCCACCACCGTCGCTTCGGTGACGATCACGAGGTCGGCGGCGATGTTCTCGGAGCGCCCGTCGTACCACGCGGCGAGCGCGGTGAGGCCCAGCGCGGCCGCGGGCGCGACGGCGAGGACCGCCACATTGCTGAGATCATGGGCGGTGTTCGGGTTGCCCCTCCACACGAGCGCGTCGCGGACCGACGTGTCGAGCGCGTTCGCCGCGCACCAGCGGCACGGAGCGGGGGCGAGGCCCTTCTTCGCGAGCTCGGAGGCGACCCACGCGGCGCCGCCGACGACGGCGATGGGCAGATCGACCTCCGGCCGGTACGCGAGCTCGGGAGACGGCTCGGCAGCGGCGGCGGCGGGTGACAGGGCGACGAGGAGGGCGGGCAGAGCGATCGCGGCGGTACGCACGAGGGGCGGGAGCGTACCCCGGGGCGGGTCAGGCGCGCGACGGCCCCGGCGCGGCGAGCAGCAACCCGTCGAGCAGGCGCGCGTGGGCGTCGTCGACCACGCGCCGGAGCTCCGCCGGACCGGCCTTGGACAGCGCCCCCGACGCCGCGAGGGTCGCGAGGCCGTGGTGCATCGCCCAGATCGGGACCGCCAGCGCCATCGGATCGCCGGGCGGGAACGCCCCGGCGCGCTGCGCCTCCTCGATGAACCCGAGGAGCAGGCCGAGGCTCCGCGACGTGGCCGCCGCCACCCGCGGGTCCTCGGCGTCCACCTCGCTGGAGTACATCACGTGGAAGGGCGCCGGGTGCTCCAGCGCGAAGCGGACATAGGCGTAGCCGGCGGCCAGGAAGCGCGCCCGGAGCTCGCCCCCGGCCTGCTCGAGGGCGGCCGAGATCTGCGCGGCGAGCCCCGTGCTCGCCTGCACGGCGAGCTCCGTCATCAGGGCGCGCTTGTCCGCGAAGTGGCGGTACGGCGCGGCGTGCGAGACGCCGATCCGCCGCGCGACCTCGCGCAGCGTGAAGCTCGCGTTCCCCTGCTCCTCGATGAGGGCGAGCGCCTCCTCCAGCACCGCGCGCCGGAGGTCGCCATGGTGGTAGGGCCGCTCGGCGGAGCGCGATGCCGGTGCAGGGGGGGTGCGCGCGCGCGGACGGCGGCGCCTTGCGGGGGGAGCCACAGCGCAGGGGCACGATACCACGAAGACCGGCGGCCGGAGGGCCCGCGAGGCGGCCTCGAAGAAAATGTAGACGGCGGAAACTTTCCGGATGTTGTCACTGTCATCATCGGGCGCGCGGACGGCCCGGAGGGGCCGGCGCGCGGCACGTCCCGTCCATCGCACCCCGTCCAGGAAAGGAGCCCCCGTATGTCCGAGCCCCGTCGATCCCCCGAGCGCGAACGCCTCCTCGCCGCCGTGGAGCGCGTCCGCGGCGTCGCCGTCGCCCACGCCGAGGCGTCCGAGCGGCTGCGCACGCTCGCGCCCGCGGTCGTGGACGCGCTGCGGTCGAGCGGCCTCTTCGCGACGGCGGCGCCGCGCGCGGTCGGCGGCGCGGAGAGCGATCCGCTGACGCAGCTGGAGGTCTTCGAGGCGATGGCGCGCGCGGACACGTCGGCGGGGTGGTCGCTGATGATCAGCGCGCTGCTCGCCGCCCTCGCCGGGGGCAGCTTGCCCGACGAGGGGGCGCGGCAGGTGTTCGCGGGGCCGTTCCCCACCTTCGCGGGGCTGCAGGTCCCGAGCGGGCTCGCGCGGCGGGTCTCCGGGGGGTATGTGCTCGAGGGCCGCTGGGCGTTTGGCAGCGGCGTGCGGCACGCGCGCTGGGTGTTCACCAGCGCGATCGTGGCGCCGGAAGGCGGGGCGCCTCCGGCGGGGCCGCCCGAGATGCTCAGCCTCGCGGTCCCGATCGAGCAGGTGGCGATCGAGGACACGTGGGACGTCGCCGGCTTGCGCGGCACCGGGAGCGATCATTACCGGATCGAGGGCGCGTTCGTGCCCGAGGCGCTGACGTGCGCCTTCCCGGGCGCCCCGCGGCGGCGCGGCGGCGCGCTGTATGCGATCCCCCTCCTCGCCCTGCTCGCGGCCGGCCACGTCGGCTTCGCGCTCGGCGTCGGGCGGCGCGCGCTCGACGAGATCGCCGCGGTGGCCCCGCGGCGCATCAAGGCGTGGCCGCAGCTCGCGCTGGGCAGCCACGCGGCCTTCCACATGGACCTCGGGCGCGCGGAGGCGAAGCTCGCCGCGGCGCGCGCGTACGCGTTCGACGCGCTCGGGCGGATGTGGGACCGGGCGCGCGCGGGCGAGGGGCTCGCGATCGAGGACTGGGCGGAGATCCGGCTCGTGCAGACGTACGTGACCGAGGTCGCCGCGGAGGTCGCGGGCTTCGCCTACCGCGCCGGCGGCGGGAGCGCGCTGTACGCGGCGAGCCCGCTGCAGCGCTGCTTCCGCGACATGCACGCGGCGACGCAGCACATCGCCGCGACCGACGATGCGTACGAGTTCGCCGGGCGCGCGCGGCTCGGGATCGCCGAGCTGCACCCGCTGCTCGCCCCACGGGGGGCGGCGGGCGGGGAGCGGGAGCGACAGGGCGGCTAGGTCCGCCCATCAAGGGTCCGGAGAGAGAATTAAACGCAAAGGCGCAAAGGCGCAGAGGCGCAAAAAAAAAAGAAAAGGTCTCATGAACTTTTGATTTTTTGCAATTTTGCGTCTTTGCGTCTTTTCGTTAAAATTTTCTTCGCTCGCGCGGCAGATCTCTGGTGGGATTTCTGACCCGCGGTATTCGTCGCTGCCAGGGGCCGTCCACCCGTGCTGGCTCGCTCAGCCAGCCTCCGACCACACTGGCCGATCGCCGAGGATGCGCGATCTGTGGCGCTCCACGTAGGCGCGGCACCAGGCGTCCAGCGCCTCGCGCCGGCCGACCCGGCGGATCGCCGTGTAGAGCACGAGCTCGCGCAGCTTCATGAACCGATCGATCTCCGCGAGCCACCGCGCGGAGAGCGCGTTTTCCCGGGCATATCCGTCGAGGAACCGGTCGCGAAACCTCCGGAGGAGCTCGATCGGACGGCCGGGGCCGAGCGGATCGATGGCGGCGTAGAAGAGGACGATCCCGAGATCGCTCGCGAACCACTCGTACGCGCAGTCGTCGAAATCGATCAGCGTGAGCGCGTCGCCGTCCTTGAGCACGTTCCCGAAGTGCGCGTCCGTGTGCACCAGACCGAAGGCATCCGGGTCCGTCGGCAAGGCCCGGAGCTCCGCGACGAGCCGCTCGAGCCGGCCGCCGATCGGCTCGCGCTCGTCCTCGGGCAAGAGCTCCCGCGCCCTGGCGAAGTCGCCGTCTTCATGCCACGCGTGGCGCCGCCGCGCCGATGGCGGGACGTACGCCCGGGTCGCGGCGTGCAGTCGGCCCAGGAGGCGCCCCCAGGCGGTCGCCACGCCCGGCGTCAGGTCGCCGGCCGACAGCGGCGCGCCCGGCGCCTTCGCGTACGCGCGCGCGCAGACGGCCTCGCCGGGATCGCCGAGGAGCGCCGCATAGCGGCCGTCGGCCGCCCGGATCGCCGGCGCGGCGCGGACGCCCCGCGCCGTCAGGAACTCCAGCCACTCGCACTCGGCCTCGACCGCATCCGGCGACCGGTGCTCGGGATCCCCGAGCTTCAGGACGAGCGCGCCGCCCGGGCCCCGCGCCTCGAAGACCTGGCTCTCGAAGCCTCCGAGGAACCGGCAGCTGGCCGGATCGGCCCGGTACAGCGCGAGCGCGCGCGCGAGGAGCGCGGGATCGACGCGAGCCGTCACGTCCACACCCGGGGCGGCCACGCGGTCAGCGCTGGCCGCCTTCCGGCGGGCACGCGACCCGCTGGGGCGGCGGCGGGTTGCACATGATGACCACGGGAGGGCCTCCGTCGCGCGAGGGCCGAGGACGCGGGCAGGGGCTGGGGAAGAACTGCCTGCACGAGCCGTCCGGGAATCGGACCACCCTTCCCCCTTCCGCGGGCGGCGGGAGCGGCCCGTCCTCGACCTGCGCCGCCATCGCCCCGGCATCCTGGGGCGCCGTCGCCCCGGCGGCGTCCTGGGGCGCCCCGGCCTCGCCCTGCGCCGCCATCGCCCCGGCGTCCTGCGGTGTCTCCGACGCGTGCGTGTCCTGGGCCGCCGTCGCTACGCCGTCCTGGGGCGCATCGGGAGCGGCCGCGCCCGTCTGAGGGAGGTCCGGGCGCGGCGGATTGACCATCTCCTCCGGCGGAGGGGGCGGCGGCTGGGCCGATCCGCAGGCGGCCGCACCGCCGGCCACGGTCACGAGGAACGAGGACGCGAGCGCGCGGCGGCGCCGGCGCGACGGTGGCTCCATGGCGCGCATCGTAGACCCACGACCCGACCCGCGTCACCCGAACGACGACCGCCGCGGCGCTGTCCACACGGGATGCGCGGGTCGAGGCCGGCGACAGCGCCGCGAGCGCCCGGTGACGCGAGCTCGCGTGGAGAGGACGCGGCGGGAAGAGGCGAAGACCCGCGGCGGGAAGACGGTGGCCGAGATCCGGGCGTGAGGAGGCGCCGCGCTGCGAGAGCGGCGGCCGCGAGGACGGCGACGGGCGAGCGGCCTACTTGAAGATCTTCATGTGCGGACGCGCCATCAAGCGGTCCACGTAGGCCTCCAGCCTGGGCCGCCCCGGCGGCCCGCCCCACAGGCGCTTCCAGATGAACATCGAGCCGATCATCACGTCCGCCGCGGTGAACCAGTCGCCGAACAGGTACGGCCCGTCCCCGAGCTCGCCCTCGACGACGTCCATGGCCGTCTCGAAATTCGTCCACCCCCGCTGCGGCGTCGTCTCGACCTTCATCAGGAAATCGCCCATCGCCGGCTCGAGCTGCGAGGTCGAGTAGACCATCAGCGACAGATAACGCCCCCGCTGCGGCGAGCCGATGGGGGGCGCCAGACGGGCCTCCGGGAACTTGTCCGCCAGATACAGACAGATCGCCGCGTTCTCGAAGAGCTTGGCGTCGCCGTCCACCAGCGCAGGCAGCTTGCCAGCCGGGTTGATCTTCAAGAACTCCGGCGCCTTGTGCTCCCGCTTCTCGAAGTCGATGGGCACGAGGTCGTACGTGGCGCCGCACTCGTCCAGCATCCACCTGGTGATCGCCGCGCGGCTCCGCGGGTTGTAATAGAGCTTCATCGCAATCTCCCTCGAGTGGTCTGATGAAACACGCCGAGCATGCCAGAACCTCAGGATGCATTCCAGCGCTCAGCGACGGTGCTTCAGATCACACCTCCCAGCTTTTCGCGCTCTTGGCGTGGCAGACGCCGACGCGAGCTCGCAATGCAGTGAACGCGAGCCCGAGGGGTTGAGTTCGCTCAGGACGGAGATGTCGCCCGGAGCCGGAGGTGCACGGACAGGAGCCGAGGCGGGTCGTTCCTGGCGGCCTCTGCGTCGCGCCACTCGCCCAGGTGGACGAGCTCGTACCCGGACGACAGGCCCGCATTCACGTACTCGGAGACGTCGTGCAGGAACGCGGGCACCCGCTCGGCCTCGCCCGTCTCCCGGTTGACGAAGTTGGCCTGACCTCCGCGCATCTGCCGCATGGGGTGCAGCTCGCACAGGAAGAGCTCGCCGCCGGCCCGCAGGGCGCGCGCGGCCTCGGCGAAGATCGCGTCGACGTGCTCGATGTGCTCCAGCACGAGCATGGCAATCACCACGTCGGACGAGCCGGCCGCGGCCGGCCAGGGAGAGCGGATGTCGTGCTGCGCGAACCGGACGCGGGGGGAGCCCACGCGCGCCCTCGCCTGCTGCAGCATCCCCTCGGAGAAATCCAGCGCGAGGACGCTCCCCGCGCGCTCGGCGAGCCACTGCGTGTTGAGCCCCGTGCCGCAGCCGATCTCGATCACGTCGCGGCCGGCGAGCGTCAGGCCCCGCTCCCGGAGGACCGCGGCCGAGAGCTCGCGGGTCCGGTTGGGGTCGTTGTCGTACGTCGCGGACCAGCGATCGTACGCCGTGGCGATCTCGGGCTTGCCAGGAGAGGTGGACATCGGCGGACCTCCCTACAACCCGAGCTCGGTCAGCCCCGGATGATCGTCCGGACGGCGTCCGAGCGGCCAGTGAAACTTCCGGTCCTCCGCCGCGATGCGCACGTCATTGATGCTCGCCTCGCGCCGCCGCATCAACCCATGCGCGTCGAACTCCCATTGCTCGTTGCCATGGGACCGGTACCAGTTGCCGCTGTCGTCGTGCCACTCGTAGGCGAAGCGCACCGCGATCCGGTCGCCCGTGAACGCCCAGACCTCCTTGATCAGGCGGTAGTCCAGCTCCCGCTGCCACTTGCGGTGCAGGAACGCCTCGATCGCCTCCCTGCCCTGGAAGAACTCGGCCCGGTTTCGCCAGCGGCTATCGACGGTGTACGCCTGAGCCACGCGCGCGGGCTCCCGGCTGTTCCAGGCGTCCTCGGCCAGCCGCGCTTTGCGGGCGGCGGTCTCGGCGGTGAAGGGCGGCAACGGCGGACGCGACGCGGCGGGATCCTGGCTCACGGTGCACCTGCGCGAACCATCGTCGAATCTCCCGTCCCGGGCAACCCCTTTTCGCGCTCGGGGGGCTCTCCCGCTCTCCTCCTCCAGCCCACACACGCGGCTGCCGCTCGGGCTCGCTGTCCCGGGGAATCGTCGCCGCGGGCCGCGGGCGCGCCGAGAGCCGCGACGGGGCTTGACCCTCGCGCGGTCGAGGAGAACTCGTTAGAGTTGCTCTGCGCTCGGAAGCGCCCGCACGCTCGATGGAACGATGACCCTCCCGAATGCACCTCGGCGACACGACCGCGGCGCGGGCTGCCGGCCCCGCGGCCGCAGCGAGCCCGCTCCTCCGGAGATGGCCGGCCCGAACGGCGCGGCGCCGGCGGCGGGCCCTCGCGCACGGGGCGCGGGGCCGTGAGCTCCGATCCGCCGGGCGCCGACTACCTCGACGCGATCTTCGCGGCGATCCGCGGGGGCGCGGCCCAGCTCACGGCGATGAAGGCGTGGCTCGGCAGCGCCCAGCGCGCCGCGTCCTCGTCGTCGTGGCGCTTTCAGTTCCTCGCCGCCGCGCGCGCGGCGCACCGGCGAGCCGGCGCCTACCTCGACGAGACCGAGGAGCGGCTGCGCCGGCTCGGCCCCGACGATCAGGTCCCGGCCCCGCTCGACCAGCTCCCGAGGAACGTCGCCGCGATGCGCGCGGATCTCCGCGCCGAGGAGCAGCACCTGCATCGCCTCGAGACGGAGGCCACCGCCCGGCACGAGCCGAGCAGCGCTGGCGCGCGAGGGAAGCGGAGCGCGTCCTGATACCGCGGGTCAGGAATCTGCCCCGCGAGAGAAGAGAGATTTCAACGCAATGGCGCCAAGACCGCAAAGACGCAAAATTAACATTGTTGTTTTGCGCCTTTGCGTTGAAATCTCTCCCGGATCCCTGGCCCGACAACTGGCTCGAGCGGCAGCGGCACGGGCCCTGAATGCGCTCAACGCGCCATGATGAGGTCCATGCCTCCTGGGGGGGCCGGCGGGCTCGCGGGCTTCGCGGCCTTCGGGCCCACGGCGGGCGCCGGGGGCGACGGGCCAGGAGGCGGCAAGAGCGGCCTCGGATCCACCGCGGCGGCCGGCTCCGGCGCCGCGGAGGGCAGCTCCGCCGCGGTGAGCTGCCGCGTGCTGCCGTCGCCGGAGAGCGACGTCTCGGTCGAGGCCGCATAGGCCTCGGCCTGCTCGAAGATCCGCAGGAAATTGCCGCCCAGGAGCTTGAGGATGTCCTCGTCCGAATAGCCCCGCCGGACGAGCTCCAGCGCCATCATCGAGCGCCCGTCGATGCCGGCGAGCCCGCCCGGGAGCGCGCCATCGACATCGAAATCCGAGCCGAGCGCCACGTGGTCGACCCCGGCGATCTTCACCAGATCGTCGATGTGGTCGGCGATCCGCGCGCTCGGCGGCAGCTGGATCGGCGCTTCCTGGGCCCTGAGCTTCTCGATCTCGCCGCGGGCGCTCGCCGCGTCGCCCGGGGCGCGCTCGCTCAGCTCCTTGAGGCGCGCCCCGTGCTTCTGCAGAAACCGACCTGCCTGCTCCGCGTACGCCTCGTCGAGGAAGAGGGCCCAGAAGTCCACCATGGCGACACCGCCGTTCGTCGCGAGCGCGCGCAGCAGGTCGTCGCCGAGGCGGCGGCGGTGGTGGGCCTCTGCGCGGACCGAGGAAGAGGCGATGATCGGCGCCTTCGCCACCCGCAGGACGGCCCGGAAGGTGGCCTCGGACGCGTGCGAGACGTCGACGAGCATGCCGATCCGCTGCATCTCGCGCACCACCTCCTCGCCGAAGGGCGAGAGGCCGCGGTGGCGCGCGATCGCGGGCTCGAGGGCGCCGCCCGCGGAGTCCGCCCAGTCGTTCGTGCTGAGGTGCGTGAGGGCCATGTAGCGGACGCCGAGGCGATGAAAGGAGCGCAGCGCAGACAGGGAGTTCTCGATGGCGTGTCCCCCCTCGATGCCCATGAGCGCGGCGACCCGGCCCTCGCGCTTCGCGCGCCGCACGTCCCTGGCGCTCCTGGCGAGCACCAGGTCGGCGCCGTGGCGCTCGATCTGCCGGTGGATCCCGTCGATGAGATCGAGCGCGCGGCGCGCGGCGCCGCCGCGCAGGCCGGCCTGCTGCACGGAGAGCGCGCCGACGTGGATCGGAAAGAGCTCGCCGGCGACGCCGGCCGCCTTGAGCCTGGCGAGATCGGCGCGCGCGGCCTCGCGGCTCAGGTTGGTGACGTCGAACCGGCCGCCGACGACCGGAGACGGGATCCCGTTGTGGCCGTCGACGAGGATCGCCGCCGCGCGCAGGCGCGCCGCCCGCTGCTCCGGGCTCTCCGGGGCCGCGGGGCCCTCCGCGGCGCCCGGCGCCGTTGCGGCCCCGGGCCAGGGCTCCTCGGCGGCCGGCGCGTCGGACAGGGGCGTCGCCGGCGGCGCAGGAGGGGCACAGGCCGCGAGCGCCGCGGCGGCGAGGAGCGCGAGGCGAGACAACGTGCGCACGGCCTCATCGTATCACGCGCACGCGCGGCGCACGCGCGACGCACGGGCGGCGCGAGCGGTCGAGTCCGCTCGCCGCCCGGCGAGATGCGATGCGGCGCCGCGGGCGCGCCGAAGCTGGATCAGCGCGGGAGGGGCATCCACGCGCCGTCGGTCGGAACGTGGATGTGCGCGGGCAGGCGCTTCGTCGCGGCGCGCTGAACGAACGCCGTGACCGGCTCGCGGTAATGGGCAAAGGTGGTGTGGTGGATCGGGATCACGTGGCGCGGGCGGAGGAGCGCTGCGGCCGCGACGGCTTCCTCGGCGTCCATCGTGCGGAGCCCGCGCGCGCCGTCGACGCCGACCGCGCCGAGGTGCGGCAGCCACAGGTCGATGGGCGCGAAGCGGGCCGCCACCGCGCGCATGGGATCGGTGAACACCGAATCGCCGGTCCAGTAGATCGAATACGGCGTCGCGCCCTCCCAGCGCAGCACATACCCGTTGCCCTTTCCGAGCGTCGCGTCGAGCGCCGCATCGTGGGAATGGTTCGCCGGGACGGCGAGGATCCGGAGGCGGCCGGCGCGGGTCGGAATGACCGTCTCGCCGTCCCAGTCGAGCGGCGTCAGCCTGGTGAACCCCGCGGCGCGCGCGGCGTCGGCCGCGTCGGGCGGCAGGACGAAGGTGACGTCCTTCGGGAGGGTCTCTCGCGCGACCGCATCGAAGTGGTCGGCGTGGTTGTGGCTGAGGAGGATGACGTCGAGTCGCCCGAGCGGCTCCGCGGGAGGATCCGTGTAGCGGGCGACGGGCGCGTTCTCGACGCCGGTCGACGGGTGCTTCGGGAGGACGAACGCGGCAGGCCCGCGCGGCCCGAGGACGGGATCGGTGAGGAGCCGGAGCCCGTCGCGCTCGAGGATCGCCGTCGGACCGCCGCGCCACTGGAGGCGCCCGCTCGATGCCTCGGCGTCTGCCGGCGCGCCGGCCGACGGCCCGGCACCCGCGGAAGCGGCGGCCGGCGGGGCGCTGGCGTCGGCGCGGTTCGCCGGCGCGCACGCGGCCAGCAGGAGCGCGAGCAGCGGCGCGGCGAGGGCGGCCGCGCGCGCGGGCGGCGTCCGCGGGGGGCGCGCCGACCGCTGGGCGGGGCGGGGCTGCGCACCGGCGCGGTGAGGGCTAGAGGGCTGCTCGGCATGCGGAACCGACATGCTCGGGACACACGGGATCTGGTTCATCGTCGTCGCCTCCCTGGCCGCGCGGTGGCGAGGAGCACCTCGGCGAGGGAACGCGCGCGCGCGGCCGCGCCCGGTCCCCCCTCGCGGACGGCCGTCACCGTCGCGCCGTCGATCAGAAGCAGGAGCTGCGGCGCCAGCGCGGCGGCGTCCGGCGCGCCGGCCTCGCGCAAGAGCCCCTCGAGATAGTCGATGAGCCGCTGCTTGTGGCGCTGCGACGCCTCGTGGGCGGGGTGGCTCCGGCTCGCGACCTCGACCATCGTGTTGAGGAACGCGCACCCGCGGAAGTCGTTCGCGGCGAACCGCTCGGAGAGCGCGTCGAAGACCGCGAGCGGCCGGTCCACCGGGTCGCTCGCGAGGGCCTCGACGCGCCCGGCCAGCCACGCGCGGAAGCGCGCATCGCGGGCGTCGAGCACCGCCACGAGCAGCTCGTCCTTGGTCCGGAAGTGGCGATAAAAGGTGGCCTTGGCGACGCCCGCCTCGGCGATCAAGCGATCGACGCCGACGGCGCGGTACCCCTCCGCGTAGAAGAGGCGCTCCGCGACCTCGAGGATGTGGCTCCGGGCGTCGCTCACGCCCCTGTTTTAGACAGACAGGTCTGTCTTGTCAAGGGCGCATGATGTCGAGAGGATTCGGGCAGCGTTCGCAGAGAAGCGCCAGGACCGCACAGGGGAACCCCCCCCGCGCCCGGGCGCTGGCCCGCGCGGAGCGCCAGAGCGACGCATGCCACGCGCCGCTCGTCTGAACACATGGCCGCGCGCGAGGCCTCGATATGTCTCAGGCGCAGCCGGTCACCGGGCGGCCGCGGCGCACGGCACGCGCGGTTCCGCGCGGCGACACGAACGTTCGAGCAAAAGCGGCTCGCGAACGCGAAATGCAGCTCGCGCGCGCCGATAAACTGAACAACTTGACTATCGGTCTCGCCGTCCTAACCTGAGCTCGTTCACCATCGTCAAACGCGGCGCGTGACCCGCAGAGGGGTGGCTCGTGAACTCCGGACATCTGGTTACGCCCAAGCTTCGGCTCGTGAGGCCGCTCGGACAAGGGGGGATGGGGAGCGTCTGGGTAGCCGACCACCTCTCCCTCGGGTCGCAGGTCGCCGTGAAGTTCATGGCCCCGGGGATCGCGCAGAGCGCCGCGTTCGCCGAGCGCTTCCGGCGCGAGGCGATGACGGCGGCGCAGCTCAAGAGCCCCCATGTCGCCCAGGTGTTCGATCAGGGCGTGACGGAGGCGGGGGTGCCGTACATCGTCATGGAGCTGCTCGAGGGCGAAGATCTGAAGAGCCGTATTCATCGCCTCGGCCCCATGTCGCTGCACGAGCTCGCGTGCGTCGTGAGGCAGGTCGCCAGGGCGCTGGGGCGCGCGCACCTGCTCGGCATCGTCCACCGCGACATCAAGCCGGAGAACATCTTCCTCACCGACATCGAGGGCGAGGGCGAGCTCTTCGTCAAGGTGCTGGACTTCGGCGTGGCCAAGCAGCCGGTGAGCTGCGATCAGGGCATGACGTCGACGGGGAGCTCGTTCGGGACGCCGCTTTACATGAGCCCGGAGCAGCTCCTCAGCGCCAAGCACGTCGACTTCCGCGCGGATCTGTGGGCGCTCGGCGTCGTCGCGTACTACGCCGTCACCGGCCGGGTGCCGTTCGCAGGAGAGACCCTGGGCGCGCTCTCCGTGGCCATTCACGCCGGCGTGTTCATGCTCCCCAGCGTCATGAGACGGGAGGTGCCGCACGCCTTCGACGCCTGGGTCACGACGGCGCTGCAGCGCGATCCGACGGCGCGGTTCGGGTCGGCCAGAGAGATGGCCGGCGCGCTCGATCAGGCGCTCTTCGGTCTCGCGCTCGCTCCGACGCTCGCGGCCGGCGCGCTCGCCGCGCCGCTGCAGTGGCCGCCCCCGTTCCCGCCGGCAACATGGGCGGCGCAGACGCAGGTCCCCGACAGCGCGGGGCCGCCGCACAGCGGTGGCCGGGCGCGGACGTTCCACGGCCTCGCCCTGTCGCGTCCGCGCGCCGGACGAGGCCGCGCCGGGTTCCGGCTCGCGGCGGGCGCCGCGCTCGCGGGGGCTGCGGCGCTCGGGCTCACCGTCTTCTTCAAGCAGGGTGACCTCCAGGCGCAGGGCTCGCCCGCCGCCGAACGCTCGGCCGCGCTCGACGCGCCCAGGCACCAGGCGGCGCCGCCCGAGCCGCCGCGGCCTGCCCAGGCCACGCCGCTCGCGCGACCCGCAGAGGAGCCCCGGCCAGCACCGACCAGCGCTCCGCCCTCGACGCCGCCCCCGCGCCCGGCCGCCTCTCTCTCGCCGTCCCCTGCCTTGCCTGCGCCCGTGACGGCCAGGCGAGCCGCTCCGCCGAAGCCGGGGCCCGCCGCGACGCCCAGCGCGCGGACCCCCGCGGACAGGATCGGCTTCTGAGCGGCTCGCCTTGGCGCGGCGCCGCGCTTCTTCAGGGGACGCGGATCTCGACCTTCAGGGGACGCTCATCTCGAACGCCACGCTGTAGTTCGGCTGGGCCTTGCCCGTGACCGAGCCGACGAACGGATCCGAGTCGCGCAGCTGACCCCAGCGCGTCGTGCCGCCCGGCATGGCGTTCGCCTCGCCGTCGGTCGTCGCCGCGTAGCCGACCATCACGCCGGAAGCGGGGAGGTTGCGCGCCGTGATCACGACCGAATCGCCGTCGATCTCGACGCCGGAGATCTCGATCCGGGTGTTGCCGCTCCAGAGCTCGAAGCCGCGGCCCTGCGCCCACTCGGTGAGCGCCTTCTGGTGGGGAGACGGCATCGCCGTGTCCCAGACGAGCGGCGGCACCGGGACGTGGAAGCGCACGGTGACGACGTTGCCGCTGCGCTCGACCCGCGTCGGCTGGAGCGGCTGCCAGTCCTTCCCGAGGACGACCTTCTCGAAGTAGACCTGGCCGTATTTCTCGCCGAGCTGCTGGTACCCATTCGCGTTGAGGTGGATGTGATCGTTCGCGTACGGATACTGGTACTTCGGACCCGAGCAGAGGATGTCTCCCGGGTGGCTCACGCCCACGTGCCACTGCGCCAGGGTCGACGTCGACCGCGAGCCCACCTCGAGGTGCACCGAGTGCTGCTGGGACACCAGCATCGGGATGCTCCGCGTCTGCCCGGTGAGCGGCGGGATATCGTGGTTGTAGTCGGACCACACTTTGACCAGATCGTCCTCGTAGGTCGGGCTGCCGGCGTCGGACTCGCCGTGCGTGATGATGATGGCGCCGACGCCGAACGTCTTGCCGGCCTTGCTGGCGAGCTTCGCGATCGCCTCGGCCTCGAACAGGGTCGCCGCGTAGGCGCGGCCCATGGTCGTGTCGCCGCTGACCACCTCGGCGGCGCCCTTCCGGAGGACGCTCATCGGCTGCCCGCTCTCGCCGACGACCGTGTGCACCGTGACGTGGTCGCCGATCATCGCGGCCTTCGCCAGCGACGAGATCTGATCGGCCATCGCCGTGTGCGGCGTCTCGCCGTAGAGGTTCTTCGGGTAAGCGCTCGGGTACGTCGTCGCGAAGGGGCGGATGGGCTCGACGAGCGGCACCAGGGAGAGGGCGCTGCTCTCCGGATCGAACGGGGGCACGCTCGCGTTCCCGAGGGACAGCTTGAGGTTGTCGAAGCGCTGCCGCGTCCCGATGGGCGGGTTCGCCTCCGCGCCGACCGACAGGCTCTGTCCCGTGCCGACGATGCCGGTCCAGTCCCAGGCCGGCGCCGGCGTCACGCTGCCGCCCGAGCCGCCGGTGCCCGCCGCGTCGCCCCCGGTGCCCGCGCCGCCCCCGCCGTCCGCCGCGCCGCCGGAGCCGGTCGAGGCGCTGGCGCCGCCGGCGCCGCTCCCGCTGCTCGTCGCGCTCTGGCCGCCGGAGCCGCCGTCGCCCCCCGCGCCGGAGGAGGAATCGCTCGATGAGTCGCACCCGATCCCCATCAGGAGAAGGACGAGGATACCCGATGAGCCAAGGCCCAAGAACAAAGCTTTTCGCATGAATGACTCCTTGTCGCCCACGAGCTGGTCCGCGCGGTCCCAGCGTCCGTGAGCGTGGATCACCGGTCTCCGCGATCGAGGCGGCCCTGCGGTGCTGCGGGGCGATCCGCGCTGGCGTCAGGCACGGCTGTCGAGGGCCGCGGCGCGGGGCCGCGGGCTATGATGCGTCGTAGGCGCGCAGGAAAACAAAACCGGTTCAGTTTGTCAAGCTTTCTGGCGCCGTGTGGTCGTCGACGTGGCTCATCGCCGGGCAGGCCGCGCAGCTCCCGCTCGCGCCCGACATGGGGGCTCGGCTTGCCGAGGAGCGTGCGCGCCCCCTCGCCGATCTCTCGCTCCTCCTCGATCCAGCAACGCCCGTCCCGCTCCACGACGTGGAAGCGCACGTCGAGCAGCGCCCGCGTCAGCGCGTCGACGTGGACGCCCTCGCGCCGGCTGTCCGCGCGGGCGGGCGCGGCCGCCCGATCCAGCACCTCGCCGATCGGTCGCGCCGTCGCCCGCGCTGGCTGCACGAGCCGTGCCCGTCGAGGTTGGTGGGCGCCGGACCACCGGAGACACCATGCGTGCGGGCGAGAAGCAGGTCAAGCGGTGGATACGAGCTCAAGGACTTGCGGAGGAGGAAGCTCCTATCGGCCGCTCGAGCTCGTGCACATCCTGGGCCCCGGCCTGAAGCGCGGCTGTTGCTCGATGGCGCAAGTCATCGCTCGGCCGCGCCAACCCTACGCCACAACCAGCGGCCACGCGCATCGTTGACGGCGTGGATCCGCGTGGCACGCGGGCTGCCGTGGGTGGCACGCGGGCTGCAGTGGATCGATAGACCTGGCGCGAGGACAGGAGAGCAATCGACGTGATCGGCCGTGGAGCGCGGGAGAACACGTACAGATTCAGGCCTCCCCGGACCAGCCCACCCAAGGACGTCATGCGCAGCGAGACGGAGAGCCGTGCGACGACACGAACAGAAGGCCTGCCAGCAGCGGGCCGTATTCCCCCCGGCACCGAGGAGTGGGTCCGCACCGTGCTCAGGACATGCTGGGGAAGCCGATGGGCCGATCTGCCGGTGAACCCCCTGTCGGTGCAAGACGCCGAGCCACTCAGCCACACAGCCGGCCTGTGGCACATCGGCTCCGGCGGAGCCGGACATGTCCTGAAGGTCCAGCTCAACCGCGACGCGGCGCGCAGGCCCGAGTTCTATCCGCTGAAGGCAAAGGTCATGGCACACTGCCGGGCCCACGGCGTGCCCGCCCCGGAGGCCGTTCCGGCCGTGGACGGCAGCACCAGCGTTTGGTGCCACGGGCTCGTGTGCGAGCTGCTGCCCCTGTGTCCGGGCATCGCGGCCCGCCGCAGCACGCCCGCCCAGGCCGCCGCCGTGGCGCGCGCCGGGCTGGATCTGCGCTACGCCCTGGACCGGCTGCCTGACGGTGTCATGGCGGACCTGGCCTCCATCCCTCTGCCACGGATGGTCGAGGAGGAACGCTGGCCTGCCGCTCTGGCGGACGCCGAGGAACGGCTCCTGCCGATGGCGGAGCGCCGAGACGACGCATGGTCGCGCGCGGCGGCCTCCGCGTTACGCGACCTCATGCCCGCGGGAGCCCTGGTGCGTCAGGCCGGGATCCCCGTGGTCGGCGAGCCGCCCGACAGGCCGTCGGTCGTCCACGGCGACCTGCACTATCACCATTTCCTGCTGTCCGCCCCCGGCGCACAGCCGGCCGTCCTGGCGATCCTGGACTTCGACAACCTGCACGTCGGCGACCGGCTGCTGGATCTGGCCTGGACCGCGGAGACGACCGGACGCGTGGCGGAGCCCTCGGCGCGGCCCGACTGCCTGCGCGCCTTCCTGGCAGCCGCCCGCGCGCGCGGCCTGCTGCAGCCCGGCGAGGAGGGGCTGCTGATGCCGCTGCTGCTGGCCCACTCGCTCCTCACGATCGTGGACATCGCCAAGGACATCCTGGTCCGCGGCATCCTCAGCCGCTTGTGGATTGAGTACTTCGAGCTGCTGTCACCGACCCGAAGGCTTCATCTTCACGCCTTGCTTACGGCCAGTCGAGCCGCCTGAGCCGTCACTCACCATCTCACCCATCACACGGAGTTCATCATGAGCTATGATACGGCTGCGTCCGCCACGTGGCCCGCCGACCTGTCCGCTTATTGCTTCGAGGTGCCGTACTCCTCCGACACGGTGCTGTTCGACTCGGCGAAGGGAATCCGCCTGTTCGACACCGCGGGCCGGGAATACCTCGACGGCCTGTCCGGTGTGTTCGTCACCTGTTTCGGCTACGACTGTCAGCCGATCATCGACGCGATCAGAGACCAGCTGCGCGTGCTGCCCTTCAATCCGCCGCTGCACGGCGTAAACCGCCCCGCGCTGGAGCTGGCCCGCTCCCTGGTCGCGCTGGCTCCGGCCTCGATCACCGCCGCCAAGCTGGTCAACGGCGGCTCGGAGTGCGTCGAAGCGGCCATGCGGCTCGCCCGGCTGTACCACCGCACCCACGGCAATCCCGGCAAAATCAAGGTCCTGAGCCACTACCACGGCTACCACGGCTCCACCTTCGGGTCGCTGTCCTTGACGGGGCGGCCCGACGTCGCGCGGTTCGGCCCCGGCGTCCCGGGCATGGTTCACGTGTGGCCCCCGGACTGCCTGGAGGAGTTCTGGGGCGTCGATGCCGAGGTCGCTCAGCATCTCGCCGCCTCGATGATCGAGCGGACCATCCAGGCGGAAGGTCCGGATTCGGTAGCCGCCGTCATCGTCGAGCCCGTGATCCACCTGCGGGGCATGGCCATCTCCACCACGGCCTACCTCTCCCGGCTGCGGGAGATCTGCGACCGATACGGTGTTCTGCTGGTCTTCGACGAGATCGTGACCGGCTTCGGGCGCACCGGGCAGCCCTTCGCCGCGCAGACCTTCGGCGTCAGCCCGGATCTGCTCTGCGTCGGCAAGGGGATATCCGGAGGATACAGCCCGCTGGCCGCCGTGCTGATGTCCCAGCGGGTCGCGGAGATCCTGGGCGAGCCGGGCAGGCCGCGGTCCTTCGCGCCCTCGCACACGTACGCGGCCAACCCGATCGGGTCCGCCGCCGGTGCCGCCGCCGTGCGGCTGTTCCAGGAAGGCTCCTTCCTGACCCGGATCCGCAGCCTGTCGCACTACATCGAGCCGCGGCTGCGGGCCACGATCGCCGGGCGCGGTGCGCTGCGCGCCATCGGCCTGCTCTACGGTGTCAAGCTGGCCGCCGACGGCGCTGATCGCAGCAGCAGCGGTGCCAAGGTCGCCCGGGCGTGCCTGAAGCGAGGGCTGGTCATCCGCGGTCAGGACGACTGGCTCGCCATGGCCCCGGCCTTCGTCACCAGCGAAGCCGACGCCGACGCCATGCTGGACATCCTGGGCGATGCCCTCGACGAGGTCTTCGGGGGTCGCCCGTGAGCACGCTGAGAGAACGTTTCGAGCAGCCGGCGCTGGCTGCCCTGCCCAAGCTGACGCCGCACGAGCGCGCGCTGGTGCACCGCGAGCTCGCCGAGATCGCCCAAGGAGGTTACGACGGGCCCCTGGTGGAGGAGCTGCGCAAGCTCGCCGCCGCGGTGCCCGAGAGGGCCTATGACGACGGCGCCCAGGTGCTGCTGCGCATGCACGAGATCGCCGGGTCGGGCAATTTCCAAAGCTGCCTGTCGTCCCTGCCGCTGATCCGCGCCTGCTTCGCACTCGACCTGGTGCCCGAGGGCGGAGATGCCCCGGCCGAGCTGATCGTCGGCCGCGGACACATCGCGCCGGGCTTCTATGCCGAGCGCTACGTCCGGGGCTCCTTCCCACTGGCCCCCCTCACCACGCTGCACGAGGGCGGGCTGACCGGGGTGATCCACCGGGACCTCGGCTTCAACAACACCATGCGCTACAGCCTCGGCGTGGGCGTGGCCCAGGCCGTCAGCCTGTCCATGGACCTGGCCCGGCGAGGGGACGATCGCAAGGTGGTCTGCCTCGCCGGCGACGGCGAACTCCAGGAGGGCGTGACCTTCGAATGCCTCCGCTTCGCCTACGAGATGGGCCTGAGCAACCTGATCCTGGTCGTGGACGCCAACGGACGGGGCATCGAACCCTTGCATAAACCGCTCAACCCCAAATACCTGGCGAGCTTCCTGCCCCACGTCGTCGAGGTCGACGGCCAGGATAGCGAGGCCATCCAGCGCGCCCTGGGCGCCCTGCTGAGGCGACCGGGGTCCGCCGCGCTGGTGTGCCGTACCCGCAAGGGCGAACACAGCTTCAAACCGGCCAACGCCGCCGGGAAGCCGGATACACCGTCCTTCGCCGGCACCAGCGGCCGAATGCTTGCGGCATACCAGCGGCGCACGGGCCGGGATCTCGCGGTGTTTACCGCCGACATGGCAGCCCGGTTCGGCCTGCGGGGGCACCTCCCGTACAGCAATACCGGGCTTGCCGAGACCCTCAGCGTGGGCCTGACCCTCCAGCTGCCCGAGGACACCCTCAAGGTCATCGCCACCGATGCGATGTACTACATGGACTCCCTGAGCATGGTCACGGAGGCCAGCACGAGTGTCCGCAATCTGCTGGTGCTGGCAGGCCGCAGCTGGGGCGCCTGGGGCGGCGCGCACAACGCGACAAATCTGCTCGGCCTGCTGCTGGGGGTCCGGGTCTATGAGCCGGTCACGCCCGCGGAGTTCGACGCCGTCCTGGACCGGCTGGCCGCACACCCCGGCACCGCCCACGTGGCCAGCATGATCGACGCCAGGTTCGATCCTCCCGGCATCGATTGCTCCTCACGGCTGGACGGCTCGGTGTGGATGACCCCGCCCGCAATGGCACGCCCGCAGGCGGCGCTGGTGACCTTCGGATATGCGTCCGTCCTCGTCGCCGAGGCCAACCGGGACGTCGGCCTGCCGCATCTGCACTGCGCGGCGCTCGACCCCGAGCTGGACCTCGACACCCGCGCCGCGCTCGCCGGCTGCCGACGGATCATCGGCGTCGAGTACAACGGCGCCCAGGGCGGCTTCGGTGAACGGCTGCGCGCGAAGTACCTCCTGCCCATCGAGGTGCACGGCATCCGGCACGACATCGCCAACCGCGTCCACGCCCGGCAGCTGGCGCTGCACGGCATGGACCCGCAGACGCTGCGCGGGCTGCTCGCTCGGCTCGACGCCAAGGAGGTGGACCATGCGCCTGCACACGCATGATTACCGCTCCGCGGACATCGGGGGCATCGTCGACGGCGCCATCCTCATGCACCAGGAAATGGCGCGCCTGCTCCCCCAGCGCGCCCAGGTATCCTGGCACGATCTGACCCGCGGCCCGGCCAGTATCCACCACGCCAGCCGGGGCGAGACCGTGTACGCGGGCAGCGGCCCGTACGCCTTCCTCTACCACTGCTGGCGCGAGTGGGCCGGCCGGACCTTCCGGATCGTTCGCGAGGTGCACACGGCGCTGTGGTCCGGCTACTGGGCCCAGGAGGAGCTGTGCTCTCCCCTGCTCCAGGACCATGACCTGGTGCTCTTCCCGACCGAGTACACGCGCCGGCTGTACATCCGCGCCTTCCCGTCGATCACCGAGGCCAATTCGGCGGTCGCCTACCCGATGCTGGACCGGTTGCCCCACAGGCCCGCGGCTCCGGTCCGGTCCGCGCGCGAGCCCTTGCGGATCGGCTATCTCGGCGCCCTGTCCCTGGCGAAGAACTTCGACCAGGTGCTGTCGGTCTTCGCCCGCTGCTACCGCGAGAGCGGCGGCCGGGCGAGCTTGGCGTGCGCGGGCAAGCCCAACCATCCGCGGTGGGAACCCGGCCCAGTGCGCGAGCAGCTTGCACAGCAGGGCGTGCCGCACGATGCGGTCCGACGGATCGGGATCCTGGACCAGAGCGAGCTCGCCGCCTTCTTCTCGAGCATCGACGTCCTGCTCTTTCCGAGCACGGCGTCCCGGGAAACCCTCGGTCGGGTGGTGCTCGAGGCCCTCGCCCACGGGGTGCCGGTGCTGGCCGCCGACATCGGCCCGGCCGTCGAGCTGCTGCCCGCCCGCAACCTGGTGCCCACCGTGCTCGACGCCACCACCGAGTTCAGGATGAGCAGGTCCGAACCCCTCGGCCGGATCGACGAGGAGGCCTTGGCCGACAAGCTCCTCGGCCGCGACTTCGCACCGGCCCAGGTGCGCTCTCGGCGACCGTACGAGGAGCGGACGTTCCTGGACGCGCTGGCGGGGACCGCGGCCCTCCCCCAGCCCCGTGCAGACGGCCAGGCGGCGGACCATGACCGAACCGTGGCCGAGCGGCTCAAGGTACTTCCGCGGGCCGACGTCGACCTGTCCAGGGCCCTGCGGCGAGCCGAGCGCCTGTTCATCGACTACTTCCAGCGGCGCGACGCCGATGTCCTCGCGGCGATCGAGGCCCTCGGCGAGGAGACCGGCGGCGATCGCGAGGAGCTGCGCCGGATCGTGACCCAGCCGGAGCGCAACCTGGCCGACTACCGGGCGTTTCCCCGGCTGATGGACGCGCTGGTCCTGCCGCCGCTGACGTACTCGCTCGCTCCCGAGCCGGTCGGCGCGCCCACCCTCACCCGCTGAGCCGCGACCGGCAACACCGCATCACCAGACCTATCAGCCAAGGGAAAAGAGATGAAGGACTCAACGAGCGTACGGGCGCTGAACGACATCGCCGGCAAACGAGCGCTGGTCGTCGGCGGCGGCCGGGGTATCGGCGCCGCCGTGGTGGAGGCGCTGGCCGAGCTGGGCGCCGACGTGGTCGTGGTCGACACCGACCGGCTGCCCTCGGCCTTCAACCAGTACGAATCGACCCAGGTCAGCGGCTTCGCGGACGCCCGGAAGCTGGCGGCTCGGCTGACCAAGGCCGGGCTGAGCGTCCGCGCCGTGGAGACCGACGCCACCGACGAAGCGGCGGTCCGCCGGCTGTACGCGGACCTGGGGCAGGACGTCGGTCGGCTCGACGTGGTGGTCAACGCCTTCGGCGTGACGCATGTCAGCCCGGTCGAGCAGATGGCGCTGGCCGAGTTCCAGCAGGTCATCTCGGGCAACCTCGACGGAGTGTTCCTGTCGTCGAAGTACTCGCTGCCTCTGTTACGGGCCGCCGGCGGCGGGGCGATCGTGAACTTCTCCTCGGTCTCCGGCCGCGCGGGGTTCGGCAAGGTGGCCCACTACTGCGCCGCCAAGTTCGGGGTCATCGGCTTCACCGCCTCCCTCGCCCTGGAGGTGGCCAAGGACCACATCCGCGTCAACGCGGTGTGCCCGGGGATCATCCGCACCAACATGTGGAGCTATCTGCTGTCGGCGTTCACCCGGCCCGGCGAGACCGAGGAGGAGTGCTGGGAGCGCATGCGGCGGATGGTGCCGCAGGGCCAGACACAGACCCCTCAGGACATCGCGCAAGTGGTGGTGTTCCTGGCCTGCGCCACCAAGATCACCGGCCAGGCGATCAGCGTGGATGGAGGGATGACGGCGCCGTGAGCACTGCCCCTCTGAACTCCGCGCACGGCGGACCGTACCCGCCGCAGCAGCACCGCGACGCCACGGCTGACGGGCTGTCCGCCGCCACGGATGGCCCCCCCGGGGACACCACGGAGGACTACGGCGGCCGCTGGTCGTGGTCGCGCGAGCCGGCCCGCTGGTCACGGGCGGACGGATCCCCGGGCTCCCTGACCGTCGTGGCCCCCGGCCGCAGCGATCTGTTCGCGATGCCCGGCCACTACGACGTCGATCGGTTGCCGCTGCTGCAGCGGCCGGTGGACGGCGATTTCGCCGCCTGGAGCAGGATCACGGTCGACGGCGGCGCGTTCGGCGACGCCGGCGGTATCGCCCTGCACGGCGAGGACGGCTGGCTGAAGGTGTGCGTGGAACGGACCCGGACCGGCGGCTGGGCCATGGTGACGGTGCTGTCTCGGCCGGAGTCCGACGAAGCCATGGGACCGGCCCTGGACGGGCCCGCGGCGGATGTGATGGTCACCCGTGAAGGCCGCAGGGTCGCCGTCCTCTTCCGGCAATACCGTCACGAGGACTGGCGCTTCGTACGGACCTACCTCGCCCGGACCACGCGGCAGATGCGGCTCGGCATCTTCGTTCAGGCCCCGTTCTCCGAGGCCGCCTCGGCGCAGTTCGAGCCCATGCGGCTCAGCCCGACGGCATGGCGCGACCAGCGATGACGCCGCCCTCGCCGCTCCCGTGGCTCCTGCTCGCCGTGCAGCTGCTGCTGTCGGTGCTGCTGGGCGTCGTCACCGGGGCCCTGGGGGCCGCGCTGCCGCTGTTCAGAGACGTCTACGAAATGCCCGCGGCGAGCGGGACCGAGCTGGTCGTCCTGTACAACCTCGGTGCGCTGGTCTCGATCGCGCTCTGCGGGCCGAGCCGGAGGCAGGCGCTGACGCGGCGGGCCGTGACGCTGGTGCTGACCGCCTTCGCCGGCGGATGCGCGGGGATGGCCTACGCGCCCACGTGGCCGACGCTCAACATGTGCGCCGCCGTGTGCGGAGCCGGTTACGGCGGGCTGGTCCTGCACCAGAACACGCTCTTTGGCCGGTACCCCGGACGCGCCGGGTTCGTGCTGCTGAACCTGCTGCACGCGAGTTTCGGTGCGGGCGCGGTGCTGGGGCCCGTGCTGGTGGGCGGACTGCACCAGGTCTCGAGCCTGCTGCTGGCCACCGCCGTGCTGGCCGTCGCGCTCGTCCCCTGGGCGGGAGCCGACGGCTCCACGCCCCGGGCGGCAAAAGCCCTCGCTGCGGCGGAGTCGGCCGCCGCACCGGTCGTGGCCGAGCACCCGGCCCCCGGGCGGTTCCTGGCGATCCTCGGCCTCGCCGCACTGGCCTACGCCGGCATCGAGAGCTCGATCGGCGCACTTGAATCCACGCATCTGCACGCCATCGGCCACTCCTCGGCAGACGCAGCACGGCTGAGCGGGCTGTTCTGGGCCGGGCTGGTGGTGGGCCGCCTGGTGCTGCCGTTCACGGCACTTCGCCTCGCCCCGCCCTGCGTGGTCCTGCTCTGCCTGTCGGCCGCGGCCGCGGGTCTGGTCACCGCCGCCAGCGGATGGGCGGCCGGGGCCTACGCGGTGACTGGCGTAGCCCTGGGCCCGGTCTTCTCCACGCTGCTGGCCTGGGCGAACGCCACCCTGCTCGTGCCGCGGCGGGTCAGCACCGTGCTGCTGCTGGCCAACCTGTGCGGCAGCGGCCTGCTGCCGTACCTCATCGGCCTGGTCACCGATCCCCGGCGACCGGTCCTGATCCCCCTGTCGATCGCCGCATTGACGCTGCTCACCGGCATGGCGGTCGCGGCCGCAGCCCGACTCGCCCGGGCCGCGGCCGCGGATCCAGCCGGCCCCTGTCCCCCCGGCGCCGCCGTTCAAGGCGGTCGGCCAATGACGCAAAAGGAGTACACCG
Source organism: Sorangium sp. So ce385 (assembly GCF_051474135.1). NCBI lineage: Bacteria > Pseudomonadati > Myxococcota > Polyangiales > Polyangiaceae > Sorangium > Sorangium sp. So ce385. The sequence continues at coordinate 7,992,890 of NZ_CP150337.1, forward strand.
CATGACCTCGCCCCAGCCCATCACGGATCTGTTCTGGGCGCACTGGAAGACAAAGACCATGCTCAGCGCCATCGCTCTAGGGGTGTTCACCGAGCTGGGCAAACAGCCGTTGTCCGCCGCCGAAACCGCCGACCGGCTGCGCATCGCCCCCGCGGCGGTGACCGATTTCCTGGACGCGCTGGTGGCCCTCGGCCTGCTCGACCGCGCCGACGGCCGGTACACCAACGCGCCCGGGTCCGCGCAATACCTGGACGCGAACAAGCCGGCCACCTATCTCGGCGACAGCTATCTGGCCCAGTGCTCCGGACTGGCGGACGACCTGACCGGTGTGCTGCGCACCGGTGAAGCGCTGCGCGGAGCACGCGACGGCCAGGACTTCTACCAGACCGTCTACGGCGCCGCCGAATCCACGCGCGCCTTCCAGCGGGACATGACAGCGCTGAGCATGGGGTCGGCGCTCGCGATCGCCGAGCGCTTCCCGTGGCAGCAGTACCGCACCCTGGCCGACATCGGCTGTGCCGAGGGCGCGCTCACCGGCCAGGTGCTGCGGCAGCATCCCCACCTGACCGCGATCGGCTTCGACCTGCCGCAGGCCGGGCCCGGCTTCGAGGACCACACCCGCAGCCTCGGCCTCGCCGACCGGACAGCCTTCCAGCCGGGTGACTTCTTCCGCGACCCGCTTCCTTCCGCCGATGTCCTGGTGCTCGGCCACATCCTGCATAACTGGGGTCGCGAGGAGAAGCTGCTGCTCCTGCGCAAAGCACACCAGGCGCTTCCCCAGGGGGGCGCGCTCCTGATCTACGAGACCCTGATCGACGACGACCGGCGCCGCAACGCGGTGGGCCTCATCCTCAGCCTGATGATGCACGCCGAGGTGCCCGGCGGATACGACTACACCGGCGCGGAATGTCGGGGCTGGCTCGCCGAGGCCGGATTCCGCGAGGTGCGTGTCGAAGAGCTCGACGGTCCCGAAGCCATGATCGTGGCGATCCGGTGAGCCGGCAGGAAGGTGCTCCCGTGATCATCGACCGTGACGCACACACCGATGTGGTGATGTTCTGGAACCTGCACGAGGGTGGCATCGACCGCCTGTACGGCGACAACCGTCGCTGGCACCTGCAGCGCGGCCTCATCTCCGAGCTACGTCCCCGGGTCCTGATGACCGCCGAAGGCTGGGCCTGGCATTTCGGCGAGGAGGCGTACTTCAAGGATGCCAAGGCTGCTCTCGGCATGGACGGCGCCCTGTTCACCGCGAAGACCGGCTGCAACATGGCCATCTTCTGGGAGCGCGGCGCCGAGGTGATCGCGGTGGAGCCGAGCCGGCCGGAGCTGGCAGCCTGGCACGGTCACGGCAGCGTCACCCTGCGCCTGCCCGGCTGGTCCCACCCGCTGCGCTTCGCGGTGGCCCACCTGGATCCGTTCAGCCCCGTGAACCGGTTGATCGAATCCGACCGGCTGCGCCAGTTCGCCGCCCCGGGCACGGCCACGGTGCTGGCGATGGACGCCAACACCGTGCCGCCCGACGACCCGGAACCGGACTGGACCTCCGTACCGCCGCACCGCCGCGCCGACCACCTGATGCCGGGAGACAAGCACGCTGACCGCGCCCCGCTGCAACGGCTGCTCGGGGCCCCCGACGATCCGCTGTTCATCGATGCCGGCGCCCACACCGGCGACCGCAGGCCGACCTACGGACTGCGTCCGCCGGGCGGTGCGGCGCGCCGCAGCGACGTCTTCCTGCTCTCGCCATCGCTGGCGGGATCGCTCGAGTCCTATCAACCGGTGGACGACGCACGGCTGGCCCCCTCCGACGGCACACCGGCCGCCTCCGACCACCTGCCCATCACCCTTCGGCTGCGCCGCCGATGACGACCACGAAAGACCCAGAAACACCCATGGCTGACATCGACACAACCGGCAACACCCCGCGTGAGACGCCCCGGGAGGGGATCGACGCGCTCAAGGCGCGGATGGCCTCCGGCCTGCCGTACAACGCGCTCGACCCGGTGCTGCGCCCGTACCGGAGGCGCTGCATGGAGCTGCTGGACACGTTCAACAGCACCGGCTTACCGGATTTCGCGGCCCGCGAGGACATCCTCGGTGACCTGGTGGACGAGCTCGGGCCGGGAGGCTGGGTGATGCCACGGTTCGTCTGCGAATTCGGCTTCTTCATCCGGATCGGCGCCAGAACGAACATCAACTTCGACGCGGTCCTGCTGGACTGCGCCCCCATCACGGTGGGCTCCCACGTCATGATGGGTCCCAGGTGCCAGCTGCTCACCGGGAATCACAGCCTGGATCCGCAGCTGCGGCGCGCCGGCTGGGAAGAGGCCCGCCCCATCACCATCGAGGACGGGGTGTGGCTCGGCGCGGGCGTCACCGTCCTGCCCGGCGTGACCATCGGTCGGGACACCGTCGTGGGCGCGGGGAGCGTGGTGACCACGAACCTGCCGCCCGGCGTGATCGCGGTGGGCAACCCCGCCCGCCTCGTCCGCCACCTGTCCCCCTCGGACGCGAGGAGCGTGACCCCATGAGCGCACGGGTGCCCGCCGCGACCGACCCGGTGAAGGCGGTGATCTTCGATCACGACGGAGTCCTGGTCAACACCGTCGCAGCCGACTTCCTCGCGTGCTCCGCGCTCTTCGCCGAGCACGGCACCGTTCTCCCGGCGACGCTGTGGGCCCGCGAGGTCTGCGGCCACGCCGACGGCTACTCCCGGCTGTTCGACATCCTGCTGGCCTCCGCCGGCCACGGCCACACCCCAGAGCGGCTGCGCGAACGGCTCACCGAGCTGTGGGACAGGCATTTCGTCCCCGAGCACGTGAGCCTGATGCCCGGCGTGCGGGAGCTGCTGGCCCAGCTGCGCGACGCCGGAACGGCCCTGGCGGTGGCGTCGTCGTCGGACGCGGGCTGGGTGCGCAGGTGGCTGCTGTACTATGATCTCGAGCGCTACTTCGACGCGGTGGTCACCGGAGACCAGGTCCGGCGCAGGAAGCCCGACCCCGCGGTGCACCTCGCAGCAGCAGCCGCGCTCGGCGTGGCTCCCTGCCACTGCGTGGTCGTCGAGGATTCGCTGACCGGGGTCGCCGCCGCACGAGCGGCCGGCATGCGGGTGATCGCCGTACCCACCGAGCTGACCCGGATGTGCGACTACTCGGCCGCCGACCAGGTGCTGCCGGGCCTGACGGACGTGGACCCTGCGCGGTTGTTGCTCGCGCCCCCGGACTCCCGCCCTCCGCGAGCGCATACCGCACGACGGACCGCACCCGATACGGAGGGACCCTGAGCGTGGCGGCGACCACCCCGCATCCGACAGCGACCGTGCCGTCCACCTCCACCGCGGCGCAGTGGTGGCGCAACGCGGTGATCTACCAGATCTACCTGCCCAGCTTCGCCGACGGCGACGGCGACGGGATCGGCGATCTGGCCGGAGTGCGCTCTCGCCTGCCCTACCTCGCCAGCCTTGGCGTCGACGCCCTGTGGTTCACCCCCTGGTACCCCTCTCCGATGGCCGACGGCGGATACGACGTGGCCGACTACCGGGACGTCGCCCCCGTCTTCGGCACCCTGGCCGAGGCCGAGCGGCTCATCGCTGAAGCCCTGGAGCTGGGAATCCGCACGATCATCGACGTCATTCCCAACCACGTCTCCAGCGCACACCCCTGGTTCCGGGCAGCGCTGGCCGCACAGCCGGGCAGCCAGCCCCGTTCGCTGTTCCACTTCCGACCCGGACGCGGACCCGACGGCGGGCTGCCGCCCAACGACTGGCCCTCCGAGTTCGGCGGGTCAGCCTGGAGCCGCAGCGACGGACCCGCCGGCGCCCCAGCCGAGTGGTACCTGCATCTGTTCTCACCCGAGCAGCCGGACCTGAACTGGGCCAGCCCCGCCGTCCGCGCCGAGCACGAAGACGTGCTCCGCTTCTGGTACGACCGCGGCGTCGCCGGCGTCCGCGTCGACTCCGCGAGCCTGCTCACCAAGGATCCCGCGCTGCCGGATCTCGCCGCCAACCCCGATCCCCACCCGTACATCGACCGGGAGGACGTCCACGACATCTACCGCTCCTGGCGCCGGATCGCCGATTCCTACGCCGGCGAGCGGTTCCTGGTAGGGGAGCTGTGGCTGGACGATCCCCGGCGGTTGATCCGCTTTTTGCGGGCCGACGAGCTGCACACCGCCTTCAACCTCGCCTTCCTGCGCAGCGCGTGGGACGCGGCCGGCACGCGCGCCTGCATCGACGCCACCTTGGCCGCTCATGCGGCGGTCGGCGCCCCCGCGACCTGGGTCCTGTGCAACCACGACGTGACTCGGACCGTTACCCGATACGGAAGGATGGACACCTCCTTCGACTTCGCCACCAAGGCGCAGGCCCACGCCGCTCCGGTGGACCTCGCGCTCGGCGCACGACGCGCGAGGGCGGCCGCCCTGCTCACCCTCGCCCTTCCGGGCAGCGTCTACCTGTACCAGGGGGAGGAGCTCGGCCTGCCCGAGGTCGAGGACCTCCCCCCAGGGCGGCGTCGCGACCCCATGCACATCCGCTCCGGCGGCACCGACCCGGGCCGTGATGGCTGCCGCGTTCCCCTGCCCTGGTCCGGCGCGGCTCCGCCGTTCGGCTTCACCCGTCAGGACGCCGAGCCGTGGCTGCCACAGCCGCCCGGCTGGGGCGCGCTCACCGTCGAGGCGCAGGACGGCGTGCCGGGCTCGATGCTGGAGCTCTACCGTGCCGCCCTGCGGCTTCGGCGCTCGCTGCCTGCTCTGCGGGACTCCGCGCTGGAATGGCTCTCCGGCGACCCAGGAGTCCTGGCCTTCGCCCGAGGCGGGCTGCGGTGCATGGTCAACATGTCCAGCCGAAGCCTGCCGGTGCCCGCGGGGTACGAGGTGCTGCTCACGAGCCACGCGCTCGACTGCCGGCGCCCCGGCGACCTGCCACGGCTGCCACCCGACACCGCCGTCTGGCTGACCGACAGGAGGCGCCCGAGCCTGTCGAAGCGCTGGTCGCGCAGCGGAGCCTGACCGCGGTCATCCGTGGCGGCCAGGGTGTTGCCCGGAGGCCGGCCCTTCAAGGGGACGCGGGGCCGGCCCGCCCGACGAGACCGAGGTGAACGGGCCCTGGAGAACGAGGATGCGATAGGTGAACTCCACCGGACATCGCCGCAGTCTCGCCGCCCGTCGGGGTCGACGCCGATCACGCCGATGAAGAGCACGTCGACGATCGATGCGGTTGCCGACCGTCTCTCTGCCTCGGTAAGCTCCGCGCCATCCCAGCCCAGAAGGAGGGCTACTCCCGATGAAGAAGATCGACATCGCTCAGGCCCCGACGCGCCTCGGCACCGCGTATCCGGCGCCGTACGACGCCCCGTGCCGCGAGCGGGCGCGGTGGCGGCTCGGCATGGCGGCGGGGCTGACGCAGTTCGGCGTCAACCTGCTCCGCCTTCCCCCCGGCCAGTGGTCGAGCCAGCGCCACTGGCACCATGCAGAAGACGAGTTCGTCATGGTGCTGGAAGGCGAGGTGGTGCTGGTCACGGACGGGGGCGAAGAGGTGCTGCGCGCGGGCGACTGCGCCGGGTTCCGCGCCGGAGATCCCGACGGACACCACCTGCAGAACCGCTCGGATCGCGAGGCCGTGCTGCTGGAGGTCGGCGCGAGCATCCCCGGCGATGTGGCCGAGTACCCCGACATCGACCTGCGAGCCCTGCCCGACGGCTACGTCCGCAAGGATGGGACGCCCTATGACGGCCGGAGGGTACGCTGACCACCACGACGCCCGCGCCTTCGCGGGCACCATCGTAGCGCTCGACAGCTTCAACAACGACGGCAAGCCCGATCGGTCGCCGCGGCGCCACGGCGGTGCTTCACGCCCGCGGCCGCGCGCCCACCGCCAGCGGATCGCCTTGACGTTAGGATGCTAGCATCCTATCATGCTGTGCACATGGCGGACGACGTGAAGCAGTTCAACGTGTATCTGCCCACCGAGCTGATTCGCGAGGTCAAGCATCACGCGGTCGACACCGAGCAGTCGCTCTCGGCGATCGTGGCCGCCGCGCTGCGCGCCTACCTCGACGAGCAGCGACGCAAGCGGAGGAAGCATGGAGACTGAGGGCATCGAGGGCCTGCTCATCGAGACCCACAACTGGGGCAAGACGGTCGCGTTCTGGCGGGGCCTCGGCTACGAGCTCGATTTCGAGACCGATCACCACTCGGGCCGCCTGCGCCACCCCCGCGGCGGTCCCTACATCTTCGTCGCGGAGCGGCCGCGCGACCGCGCGCTGCAGGTCCTGCCGGTGGTCGCCGTCGCCGACCCCGCGCGGTTCTCGCCGCCGAGCGCCGGCGCCGTCCTTCGCCCGTTCGAACCGCAGCACTGGCGCGCGCTCGAGATGCTGCTCGCCGACCCCGACGGTCGTCCGCTCAGCGTGCAAGCGCCGCTCGCGGCGGCGGAGTAGAGGAGAGGAACATCATGCCTGAGAGGCCGATGACGGGAGCAGATGCAACGGCGGTGCGCGTGGCCCTGTGGCGAGCCATGCACGTCCAGATCGACGCGCCGCCGCACGTCCTCGAAGACGACGTTGGCCTGAAGCTGGCCGACCCGGACGACGGCTGGCGCCAGCGTCCGGACATGAACCCAGGAGCCACGAGCCGCTTCCGGGCCTCCATCGTGGCCCGCGCTCGCTTCATCGAGGACCTCGTCGTGGAGCAGGCGGGCCGCGGCGTCGGCCAGTACGTCATCCTCGGCGCCGGTCTCGACACGTTCGCCCAGCGCCGGCCGGAGATCGCCTCTCGCCTCCGGGTCTTCGAGGTCGACCGGCCTGGCCCTCAGGCCTGGAAGCGGCGGCGCCTCATCGAGCTCGGCTTCGGCGTCCCGGACTGGCTGCGGCTCGTGCCGGTCGACTTCGAGGCGGGCCCCTCCCTCTGGGAGCAGCTGGCGAGCGCCGGCTTCGACGCGTCCCAGCCGGCGATCGTGGCGTCCGCGGGCGTCAGCATGTACCTCACCAGGGACGCGAACCTCGCCTCGCTGCGCCAGGTCGCGGGGCTCGCCTCGGGCTCCACGCTGGCCCTGACGTTCATGCTGCCCCTCGAGCTCGTCGAGCCCGAGGTGCGCCCCGCCACCGAGTGGGCGCACAGGGGAGCGCGAGCGGCCGGCACGCCCTTCCTCAGCTTCTTCACGCCGCCCGAGATCCTGGCGCTCGCGCGCGACGCCGGCTTCAAGGACGCGCAGCACGTATCGGCGGAGAGCCTCGCCCAGCGCTACTTCGCCGGGAGGGCCGACGGCCTCCGGCCGGTGAACGGCGAAGAGCTGCTCGTCGCGACGGCGTAGCCCCGCCGACGCGGTCAGCCCATGCGCCGGCGCGTCGCGGACGCGCGCGGGCGCTTCGCGGCGCGGGTGGTCTCCGCGCTGGACGAGCGCGATCTTGATGACTTCGATCGCATTACCTACAAGCTGTTCGCGGCGTTCGGCGCCCCTCGCGCCGCGGACGAGGCGGCGCGCAGCGACGAGCCGCGCCCCGGGCGGCCCTCCCGCCCCCAACCACGAAGGAAGACTCGCCAATGAGCAAGAGGATCGCGATCAACGGCTTCGGGCGCATCGGGCGCTGCATCGTGCGCGCCCTGTCGCAGCGCGGCGTCTCGGACATCGAGCTCGTGGCGCTCAACGACATGGCGAGCCCCGAAACGCTGGCTCACCTCTACAACTACGACACGGTGCACGGCCGCGCCGAGCGGCCCGCCGTCGCCGCCGATGGGCGCTTGCTGATCGACGAGCGCCCCGTCCGCGTGCTCGCCGAGAAGGATCCGGCCAAGCTCCCGTGGCGCGAGCTCGGCGTGGACATCGTGCTCGAGTGCACCGGTGTGTTCACCGATCGCGACAAGGCGGCCGCGCACCTCGCGGCCGGCGCGCGCAAGGTGATCATCGGCGCCCCGGCCAAGGGCCACGACGCGACGATCGTGCTCGGCGTCAACACCGAGGAATACGACGGCTCGGCGCACACCATCCTGTCGTGCGGCTCCTGCACCACCAACTGCCTCGCCCCCGTGGCCAAGGTGCTGCTCGACGCCTTCGGCCTCGAGCGCGGGCTGATGACGACCACGCACGCTTACACCAACGATCAGGTCCTGCTGGACGTGCCGCACCGCAAGGGCGACCTGCGGCGCGCCCGCGCGGCCGCGCAGAACATCGTGCCCACCTCGTCCGGCGCCGCCAAGGCGCTCAGCGAGTGCCTGCCGGCGCTCGCCGGCAGGTTCGACGGGCTGTCGATGCGGGTGCCCACGATGGACGTCTCCGTCGTCGATCTCACGTTCGAGAGCACCCGGCCGCTCACGAAGGACGCGATCCATGCGGCCATGAAGCGCGCCAGCGAGGGGCCGCTGCGCGGCATCCTCGGCTACACCGAAGAGCCGCTCGTCTCCAGCGACTACCTGGGCGATCCTCGCTCGTCGATCTTCGACGCGACGCTGACGCAGGTGATGGGGGATCGCTTCGCGAAGGTGTTCGCCTGGTACGACAACGAGTGGGGCTTCTCCAACCGGATGGTGGAGCTCGCCCAGCTCGTGGCGGCGAAGCTCTGAAGAGCGCCTGCGTGTCGCTCGAGATGCCGGCGCCCTGACGAGACGAGCCGCAGGCGATCGCCGCTGCCGGCGACACCGCGTCACGCTCACACCCAGCGACGATCGCAGCCTCGGTGCGCGTCCTGGATACATGGATATCTCCAACCATCGCAGATCGTGATCAAAGACCCGTTTCCCGGGCATACTGCCCTATGCGCGGGGCTGCCCGCCCCGCGCGTGAAACGCTGACATAAGATTCTTATTTGATCATCTTTGCCGATTACCTTGCGGCTCACCTGGCCGCTCCAAGGAGAAATTTATGCGTCTTACCAGCTTGCTGGGCTACGGTTCGGTCTCGATCGCCTGCTTTCTTTTCGCTTGTGTCGGGGACCCGTACGGCGAGGGCGACGAGATGGAATCGCTGGAGGGCGATCTCAGCAGCGCGGACTCAGTGCTAGAGGCGGACCTCGCGCTCCAGTCGCAGTGGTCGACGGGGTACTGCGCGAACGTGACCGTCAAGAACACGACCAACAACACGACCCGGACGACCACCACCGCCTGGGGCATGACCGTCGCGCTCAACGGCTCCACGGTGAGCAACGCGTGGGGCGCGCGCACGACGCCGTCGGGCGGGCAGCTCGTCGCCACGAACGAGACCTACAACGGCACGCTGGGCCCGGGAGCGACGACGAGCTGGGGCTTCTGCGCGAACGGCACCGGCAGGCCGTCGCTCGTGTCCGTCACCGGCAGCGGGAACGGCGGCTCGACCTCGGCGAGCTCCAGCAGCAGCAGTAGCAGCAGCGCTTCGAGCAGCAGCTCCTCGGCCAGCTCCGGCGCGGGCGGCGCAGGGGGCGGCGGCGCGGGCGGCGCAGGGGGCTCCGGCGGCGCAGGGGGCAGCGGCGGCGCAGGGGGCGGCGGCGGCGCGGGCGGCGGCGGGAGCTCGGGGCTCCCGGTCCCGCCTGGCGGCGGCGTGCCGAGGCCGACCGGCTCGCCCGGGAACCTCGTCGTGCTCAACTGGGCGGGCTTCCAGGGCGCCGTCTCGTACACCTTCGACGACTCGAACTCGAGCCAGATCCAGAACTACGACCAGCTGAACGCGCTCGACGTGCCGTTCACCTTCTATCTCCAGACCGGCAAGAGCGAATCGAACAACCCGGTGTGGCAGCGGGCGGTGGCGGACGGGCACGAGCTCGGCAACCACACGAAGAGCCACTCGAGCAACGACAGCGGCGCCGACACGGACGCGGCCACGCAGTTCATCGAGAGCAAGTTCGGCGTCAAGGTGTGGACGATGGCGGCCCCGAACGGCTCGTCGGTGTACGGGAACATCGCTCGGTCGCGCTTCCTCATCAACCGCGGCGTGGCCAACGCGCTGATCGGCCCGAACGACTCGACCGATCCGTTCAATCTGCCCTGCTACATCCCCCCGACCGGAGCCTCCACGCAGATGTTCGACGATCAGGTCACGAGCGCGCGGTCCGCCAACAAGTGGCGCACCGTCCTCGTGCACGGCTTCACCGGCGGCAGCGACGGCGCCTATCAGCCCGTCCAGCTCCGGGCCTTCCTCGATCACGTCCAGCACACCAAGGCGCTCGGCGACGTGTGGATCGACAGCGTGGTCAACGTCGGCGCCTACTGGCGCGGCCAGAAGATGCTCTCCTCGGTCACGCCCACGACGTCGGGCAGCGACAGGACGTGGCGGTGGACGCTGCCGGCCCACTTCCCGCCGGGCAAGTACCTGCGCGTCAAGGTGAGCGGCGGGACGCTCAAGCAGGGGGGCCGCACGCTCCAGTGGAACGATCACGGCTATTACGAGATCGCGCTCGACGAGGGCTCGCTCACCCTGTCGCCGTAGCGAGGGAAGAGCGACCGCACGCTGGCCGCGCGCGACGGCGACGGAGCGCGGCCAGCGCGCTCATCCGCCTGCCGCGCGCGGCAGATCCGGCAGCGGCGCCGCGCGCGACGGCGACGGGGCGCGGGGGTCCGCCGGCACGCCGAAGGCGGCGAGGGTGAAGACCGGCATGATCGCGCCGAACACGCCGAGCCCCATGAACGCCGCGATCCCGAGGTGCAGGAGGGCCGTGGCCACGATGACGGCGCGCCGGGTGAGCCGCGGCCAGATGAGGAATGCGTACCCGATCTCCACGCCGAGCACCGCCCACCCCGCGGCCTGCGCGATCCACGGGTGCCAGGCCAACCAGGAGAAATCGAGCTGGCGGTACTCCGGGAGCATGACCGAGCGCCAGATCGCCTCGCCGTTCCACCACGACGCGCCCGACGCCTTTTCCAGCCCGCTGGCCAGGTACGCGATGCAGAGGTGCACTTGGACGACGCGCAGCCCGAGCCGCGCGCCCGGCGTCGGCTCGGCGGCCGCGCGGCTCGGCCCGCGCATCCATCGATCGACGGACAGCGCCGCGCCCGACGGGATCCACACGAGATAGAAGAGAAAGATGTTGGCGAAGAGATCCGCGCCGTACACGGTGGCGTCCGCCGTCACCATGAGCAACCTGTGGGTGATCCACGCGAGCAGGGCAGAGGTCCTGGTCCGGAACCCGCAGAGCAGCGCGGCGAGGGAGAGCGCGTACACGGCGCCGACGCCTGCGAGGAGCGAGGTCTCGCCGATCCCGAGCGGGCCGAGCCGCCCGGCCAGCCAGCCGATCCCCGGCAGCTCGATCTGGGCGAAGGCCTCCCGCAGCGGGCCCTGGAGGATGCCTGCTGGACCGTAGAGCTCGAAGAGCGCGGGCGCGACGAGCGCCGCCTGGACGAGGAGCACGGCCGCGAGGCCGATGCGGAGCGCCGCGAGGGGCTCCGCGGACGCAGGGGCGAGCGCAAAGCGCTCGACGCGCGAGGCGACGCGGGAGAGCCACGCTCTCAAGGAGATCCCGATCGGCGCGATCACGGCGCACCGCCGCTTCTCGGCCGGGCGGCCGTCCCCCTGGACTGCTGGACGAGCTTCGCCTCATAGAGGAGGTTCCACGCGGGCCGGCGGCCCTCGCGGTACTCCTGCATCGAGGGCAGATCGCAGATCTCCAGCCGGACGACCACGCTCTTGGCCCCCGGGTGCCTCGCGAACATCTTGCCTGCCCACGAGGCGACGAGCGACCGCCGCAGCGCCTCGTCCTCCGCCTGCAAGAACAGCGAGAGGATGCTCCGGACGCGGAGATCCGCCTCGTGGTTGGCCCCCGACTCCAGCACCTCGGCGTGGGCCGCGCCGCTCGCGTCCGTGACCTGGAACCTGCCCCAGGGCAGCGCGCTGACCGCGGGAGCGAAGAAGTTGTAGCCGCTGTCGGCGCCGGAGAGCGCGCCATGATAGGCGATCACCCCGCCGAGCCACCCCGCCCTCTCCGGACCGACGTGGAGCGCCCCGAGGACGACGCAGCCGAGGTGCGCTGCGGCGGCGGCCACGATCAGGGCGGTGCGCCCGCGACTTCGTGCTCTTCCAGCCATGGGATCCCTTCCGACGCCGCGCGCCAGCAGGCCCTGTGCAGCCGCGCGGCACCGAGGCGCTGAGGCAGCGCCTCGGTGCCTCGGCCCTGCGAGCAGCGCGCCATCAGCGATCGTCGGGGAGGCTCACCGCAGGCGTGGGAACATCCACTCCCGGAGCCGCCTCAGCCCCCGAGGAGAGCGAACGCCACGGCCGGTGCCACCCGTACGGCCGGAAACCCGGGCGGTAACCGTACGGCCGGAAGCCGTGGCCGTACGGACGATAGCCATAAACGCCATACGGCCGGAAGTCTCCGCCGTACGGACGATAGCCATAAACCCCATACGGCCGGAAGCCTCCGCCGTACGGACGATAGCCATAAACGCCATACGGCCGGAAGCCTCCGCCGTACGGACGGTAGCCGTAAACGCCGTACGGACGGTAGCTGTACGGGGCTATGATCCGAGAGTCGTCGAGATCCGGGCTCGCCGTCTCCTCGACGATCACGAGATCCTGGATCGGTGTCGTGGTCTCCGCTGCAGCGAGTTGCGTCGTGCCGAGGGCGACGCCGGACAGGGCCAGCGCACCGAGCGCTTTCACCAGCTTCATCATGGACTCCTTTGCAATGCGAGCGTCTTGATGGGCATCCCCCATCCAGGCTGCGTCCAGGATGATGCAAGCGTGAGGCCCGTTCGCGGCGTATCGCCGGCGCTCCGCGCCGCCGCGTCGACTCCCGACAACGCCGCCTCCGCGCAGAGCGCCCCGACCGACGGAGGCTCGAGTGTGCAAGCGGCGGTCAGCGCCCGACGCTCGCGGCTCCGGCGTGCACGATCGCGGGTGTCGGGCGCGCGGCGACCGCGCCCCCGCGCGGCTCAGGGCAGGATCAGGACATCCGACAGATCATCGACGATCCTGGCGGCGTCGCCGACCTCGAGGTTGACGAGCACGGTGATGGAAGCGTCGCTGTCGATCGCGTAATAGGACGAGGACGTGAAGCCCCAGATACCGCCGTCATGCCCGACCTGGGCGCCGAGCCGGGATTCCCGGCGGGAGAGCCCGAGCCCGTATCCGGTGACCTCGCCCAGCCGCGCGTCCACCCAGGTGGTCATCTCCGCGAGCTCGGCTGGGCCGAGCAGCTCGCCGCCGAGCACCTTGCGGTAGAAGCGCGTGAGGTCATCGGTCGTCGAGACCAGGGCGCCCGCCGCGCCGGCCGCCGACGGATCCGCCGCGGAGGTCGTGTCGACGAGCTTCCCCCGGTCGACGCCGTAGCCGTGCACGAGGCCCGGCAGGGCCGCCTCGGCGCCGTCGAGGTAGGTGTGCGCGAGCCCCGCCGGCTCCAGGATCCGGGCGCGGAGCAGCTCGCCGACGGGCTCTCCCGACGCGGCTTCGAGGATCAAACCAGCGATGATGTAGTTCGTATTGGAGTAAGCGAAGCCCTCCCCGGGCTCGAAATACGGCGGCTGCGACGCGGCGATCTCGATGAGCTCCCGGGGCGCCCACGCGCGCTCCGGCTCGGAGAGGGCCGCCGACCAGAACGCGTCGCTCTGCGTGAAATCGTAGAGCCCGCTGGTGTGGTTCAGGACCTGCCGGACGGAGATCTGGTCGCCGCCGGGGACGCCCTCCACGTGCTCGGAGACGGCATCGTCGAGCGACAGGCGTCCTTCGGCGCGCAGCATCAGCGCCAGCGTGGCCATGAAGGTCTTGGTGATGCTCCCTACCCGGAAGAGATCATCGGGTCGCAGGGGGACCTCCGCCTCGGCGTCGGCCACCCCGGCGGCGCCGCGCCAGCTGCACGCCCCGAGGCTCACGGCGGCGGCCGCGCCGGGGAGCCGCTGGTCCTCCACGGCCGCCTCGAGCGCGGCCTGGAGCTCGGCCGAGAGCGCGTCGCAATCGACGCTCGCCCCGCCGCCCGCGCCCCCGGCGCCGGCGGTCCCTGCGTCACCGCTCTCGATTCCACCGCTCCCGCCGCCCTCACCGTTCGCGTTGGCCTCTGCCGGCAGCGGCGCGGGCGAGGAGCTGCCGCACCCGGCGAGCAGAACGACCCCAGCGCAGGCGAACAAAGCGGTCCGCCGAAGAACACGGCTCATCGATCCGATCTCCACGATTCCTAATGAAGCTCACTGCTGCGCTCCGCCGCGCCGCGCCCGAGAGCGCCTCAGGGCGGCCCTGCGGAGGGCGCGCATCAAGGCGCAGGTGGTCCGAGCGTGTCAACCCGCGCGAGCAGTAACGGTGCTCTCCCCGACACGATCACAGCAATGCCAAGAGCGAGCAGCTTCGCCGCGGTAGGCCACGCCACTTCAGGGCGCAGGTCAGGAGCTGCCGGGGACGACGCCGGGGATGCGGTGACGGGGAGAGCGAGGCGCCCGCGCGGAGAGGCGCAGGCGCTTCGCTCCGGCGCGGGAGAGGCGCGGGAGATCAGTGCGTCGTCGCGCCGCCGAGCGTGGGGACCGGCTCGTCGCCCTCCGTCGCGAACCCGGCCGCTGCCGCCGCCGGGGAGCACGTGTTCCCGTCGGCGTGCGCCGCGAGGAACGCCTTGAGGATGCCGTCGCGGTGCGGGAGGAACGAATGGGTGAGCGCCTGCGAGAGCGCCCCGTCCTCCCTGACGTGGACGAACCGGAACTCCTGCTGATCCACGGGCCGCTCGGGCTCCTTCCTGGGCCACGTCACGCCGTTGCCGAGCGAGGCGCCGTCGCTCAGCTGATGGCACCCGGCGCACGACTGGGTCGTGGCGCGCGCGGCCACGTCCACGGGCGAGAAGAGGGTGTCCTTCCCGAGGCGCGCGAGCTCGGCCTCGAGGCGGTCGAGCAGCTCGAGGTTCGGCGGGAAGTTCACCGGCGGATCCAGCTGGATCGCGTAATCGTTGTCGCTCCTGACGATGCTCTCGCCCGCGTTGTAGAGGTCCTGCGTCGAGCCCTTGAGCTGGATGTCGTTGATGTCGGCGCTGAGGGTCGTGAGCTTGTCCACCGACTCCATGAAGTCGTCCATGAACGACGCCCTGCGGGGGTCGCTCGGGTCGAAGTTCACGCCGAACAGCTCGGCGAAGGGGTTCTCCTTCACCGGGACCGGCTTGACGTAGAGCCGCGGCTCGCCGCTCGGCCCGTCGAAGGCCTTCGCGAGCTTGAACTCGTGGAGCTGCCACTCCTGGCCTGCCTGGACCTGATTGGGCGCGCCGGCGTTGCCCATGAACTGGTTGGTGCGGATCTGGCCCGTGCCGCGCCGGCCCGCGGGGCCGTGGACCGCGTCGGCGAAGTTGTCCGGGTGGATCACCGGACCGAAGCCGGCGTCGAGCAGGCCGACGGTGAAGAACCGCTCGATCTCCTGGGCGCGCTGGGCGGCGTCCAGGCTCGGGAGGCGCGCCCAGAACTCGGCGACCGGGAGGCATGCGGCGACGCCGCATTCGGGGTGGGGATTCTGGAGCTGGGCCTCGAAGATGATCAGGTTGCGGTCGGCCTGGCCGGCCGACTTCTTGCCATAGACGATCCGGTACTCGCCGCAGTGCGCGCCGTCTTGCGGCGCGAGATCGAAGCGGTTCACGACCGCGAGCGGCTCCATGAAGTCCGGCGAGCTCGGGTCGAACGGCTCGCTCGAGGCGAGGCGCCCCTCCCTCCGGGGGCACGCGATCCGGTAGCCGTTGAGCGTGTGGAAACCTTCGCTGTCGGTGTGCTCGTCGCAATGGATGGCATCGGGGAACTGAGCCCCCGTGGAATGATTGTAGAAGTCCCACCAGCGCCTGTAGAGATCGAGGGCGGTCTGTCGATCCCCGGTCCCCGCCTTCGTGATGAGCTGATCGAGGACGAGCTGGAGCGGGAGCCGGGCCATGGCGAGCGGGTCTGTGGCCTTCGTGAGGATCAGCGAGCGCTGCGCGTCGATGTCCAGCGGGGCCGACAGCGCCTGCGCGCCCTCCGCGGCGAGCTCCTCGGCGTCGACGCCGGCGAGCTCGCCGGGCGCGCTCGCGTCGCCGCACGCGGCCAGAGAGGCGGACGCCGCGAGGCACATGATGGCCGCGGCAAAGGGGGATCTGGGTAGATGACGAAGAGGCATGACGGCTCCTGCGCAGGACGGTCGCGCCGGCGGCGTCGACGCGACGCGGCCCCTCCAGCGATCTGCCTGCTGCTCGGTGGATGTCGGCGTGACGGGAGGTCCTTCGTCAGAACCGCGCGAACCACCGTTGGTTTCCTGCTGCGCTGGCTACGGCGCTGCGGCCCATTCGGACAGCCCACGGCGGACGCGCTCGAGATAACCGCTCTCGCGCACGACCTCCTGGTATCCAGGCACCGCGCCGACCCACGCCCGCATGCGCACGTTCGGCGTATCGGTGAGGTACATCGTCGGGAGCCCCAGGAGCGCGGGGCCATCCATGCCCGCGGTCGTGACGCCGAGCTGGCCGACGAGGCCGTGCGTCCGCTTCAGGTGCTCGAAGAACTGCAGCTGCGCCCGGCGCATGTCGAGCTGCCGGAAGGTGGGGTCCTTCCAGAAGAGGGTCATGTCGACCGCGCCCTCGGGGACCTGTCCGTCGCGAAGGGCGTCGCCGGTCAACACGGGCACGAGCCCCGCGCGTCGAACGAGGTCCGTCAGCTCCAGGAGCTCGGCGAGCGTCGTGTTTCGGTGCGGGTGGTGGGCACACTCGCGGATCCAGAGCAGCACCTTCTTCCGGCACGGCGCTCCGGCCCGCGCGTCCGCGAGCCTGCGATCGACCCAGCCGGCCACCGGCTCCGGGATCGGCGCGTCCCCGAGGAACGCCGCGCGGAGCCTCCGCTGGGCGGAGGACGGATCGGCTTCGAAGGCGCGCGCGACGATCTCCGTCGTCTGCTTCATCGCGCGCGGGCGCGAGCGGTACGCCTGCAGGTGCTCGCTCAGGCCCGCATCGCGGAGAAACGCCTCGGCTTGCGGCGTTCCGGCCCTGCCTGGCTCGATCTGAACGGCCGCGCCCGCGAGGACGGCGGCCGCGGCGACGTGCCACCCCTCGCCGAACGAGAAGCCGTTGTCCGTGTGGAACGTGTACGCGTGGTTTCGCTCCTCGACGATCGTGCGCGCCGCGCGGGCGGCGACCTCGGCCCTGTGCGCCGCCGCGCGCGCCGCGCGGGCGGCTTTCGAGCGCGGCGAGCCGGCTTCGAGCTCCGCGGCGCAGGCCGCGGCCGCGCGGGCCGAGGCCTCTGCGCCGGCCACGATCGCCTCCACGCGCCGCCAGCCCTCGTCGCACGCCTCGCGCGTCGGCGCGCGCTGCGCGCTGAGCGAGAGCTGGCCCGCGCCGTGGAGCGCGTCTTCGGCGCGCGCCGCGTGGGCCCTCGCCAGCGTCGAACGCGCGCCCATCCCCGTCGCGGGGCTGCGCGCTCCTCCAGCGGCGAGCTCCTGTCCCTCGAGCGCGGCGCGCTCCTGCTCGGCGGCGGCCAGCGCGCGATCCGCCTGCGCGATCGCGCGCTCCAGCAGGCCTCGGTACCGCTCGCGCTGCCCCGGCGCGTGCAGCGTGGTCGCCAGGGCGAGCGCGGCGTCGAGGCAGCCTTCGGCGTCGCGCTCGAGGTGCTGCGCGGCGAGCGCCTCGGCGACGGCCACCCCCGTGCACCCCGGCTCGGATCCCTCGGTCCTCATGACCTGCGCCTTCTATCCCAGCGGACGACATGTCCGCTATGGTGGAAACACCATGACCTCCTCGCTGGTGCAAGCGACCGCCCTCGAGCTCCTCGCCCTCTACCGCGCCCGGAGCGCCTCGCCGGTCGAGGTGATGCGGGCCGTCCTCGCGCAGGTGGAGCGCCACGGCGCGCCGCTCAACGCGTTCGTGCTGATCGACGAGGAGCGCGCCCTCGACGCCGCGCGCGCGTCGGAGGCGCGGTGGGTCCGCGGCGCGCCGGCGGGTCGGCTCGACGGGGTGCCCGTCTCGGTGAAGGACCTCTTGCTCACGGCCGGCTGGCCGACCCGGCGCGGCTCGCGCACCGTGGACGCGAGCGGCCCCTGGACCGAGGACGCGCCCGCGGTCGCGCGCCTGCGCGAGCACGGGGCGGTGCTCTTCGGGAAGACGACGACCTCGGAGTTCGGCCTGAAGGGCGCCGGCGACAGCCCGCTGACCGGGATCACCCGCAACCCGTGGGACCCCCGGCACACGCCGGGCGGCAGCAGCGCCGGGGCCGTCACCGCGGTGGCGGCGGGGTTCGGCCCGATCGCGGTGGGCACCGACGGCGGCGGCTCGATCCGCGTCCCCAGCGCGTTCTCCGGGGTGGTGGGGCTCAAGCCGACCTTCGGCCGCGTGCCGGCCCACCCGGCGAGCGTGGTGGGCGTGCCCCCGCACGTGGGGCCGATCGCGCGCAGCGTCGGCGACGCGGCGCTGCTCCTCGCGGTCCTCTCCGGTCCTGACGACCGCGACCCGTTCCGGGCCCCGCCGGCGCCCGGGGACGTGGTGGACGCGCTCGACGGCGCGCCCTTCGCCGGCGCGCTGCGGGGCGTGCGCATCGGCGTGAGCGCCACGCTCGGCGGCATCGAGCCGGCCGGCGAGACGCGGGCCCGCTTCGCCGCCGCAGCGGCGACCCTGGAGGAGCTCGGCGCCGAGGTGGAGGAGGTGGATCCCCCGCTCGCGGACGCAGGGAGCGTGCTGCGGACGCTGTTCGCCGCCCGCGCC
The DNA here is from genome assembly GCF_051474135.1 of Sorangium sp. So ce385. Classification (NCBI taxonomy): domain Bacteria; kingdom Pseudomonadati; phylum Myxococcota; order Polyangiales; family Polyangiaceae; genus Sorangium; species Sorangium sp. So ce385. Next base: position 8,011,456 of record NZ_CP150337.1, read on the forward strand.
GCGCACACCGTGCGGGAGCTCGGACCGGAGCGGCGCGCGCTGCTCGATCCCGCGGTGCGGAGCGCGGCCGCCGAGGGAGAGGCGCTCGGCGCGGTGGCGTACCTCGAGGCCGAGCGGCGCCGCGCGGAGCTGGCCCTCGTCATGGCCGCGCTCCACCGCCGCTTCGATCTGCTGGTGACGCCCACCTCGGCCGGGGCGGCTCCCCTCATCGAGGGCGGCGGCCCGCCCCCCGCGTCCTTCGCCGGCCCGTTCAGCCTGACGCGCCAGCCGGCCATCAGCGTGCCCATGGGCGTGACCGGCGCCGGCCTGCCGCTCGGGCTCCAGATCGTCGGGCGCCACTTCGAGGAGGCGCTGGTGCTGCGCGCCGCCCGCGCCTTCGAGGGCGCCGGCGTCCCGCTCCGGGCGCCGCCGCTGCGCTCACTCCGGTGAGGCGGCGGCGTCGCGTGACCCTCTCGGGGGAGCGACGGCGGCCTCCGCCCGCTTCGGGCCGAGGCGCGCGAGCCGGGCCGGGGCGTCCCCGGGCGCGGGGTGCCGGATCGTCCCTCGGGGCTCGAGCGGCGGCGCCGCCGGCTCGTTGCCGGTGACCTGCTTCAGACCGTAAAATCCGTTCATCGCCGCCGACAGCATCATCCCGCCGCGGCTCAGCGATCGCGCGCCGCGCGCGAGGCGCTCGACCACGGCAGCGGGGCTGAAGGCGCGATTCCACATCTGACGGTGGGCGGCGAGGAGCTGCTCGGGCGACATGCGCGCTGGCCGGAAGGCGACCCCGTAGCCGCTGTAATGGGGCCAGTCGCGCTCTTCGAGGATCCGCCCGTCGCGCCGGTGCTCGTCGTACAGCGGCGTGCCCCGGAACGGCGTGAGGATGCTCAGGAACGGGACGTCGACGCCGATCTCGTTCAGCCGATCGGCGGTGGAGGCGATGACCTCCGGCGTCTGATCGTCGAAGCCCGAGATGAAGCCCGCCATCACGCAGATCCCGCGATCGTGCAGCTTGCGGATGGCCTCGCGGTACTCGCGCGCGCGGTTCTGGCGCTTGTCGACGCTCTTCAGATCGGCCTCGTCGAGGCTCTCGATGCCGAGGAAGATGCCGATGCAGCCGGACCGCTCCATCGCGTCGAGGAGCTCCCGGTCCTTGACGATATCGATGGACGCCTGCGTGAGCCACCAGCGATCGAGCCCGGCGAGCTCGCGCAGGAGCTCCTTGGCCCAGCGGCGCTGGACGAGGAGGTTGTCGTCCCAGAACCAGGCGACCTTCTCCTGCCAGAAGCGGGGGAAATGCGTGGTGGCGATGTCGCGGATCACCTCGTCGACGGGGCGCACGCGGAAGCCGGGGTTGAGGTCGGGCACCGTGCAGAAGCTGCACGTGAACGGGCAGCCGCGCGTCGCCTGGAGCACGCGGGGGACGAGGAAGCGGCCTTCGAGCAGATCGTAGCGAGGGGTCGGCAGCCCGGCGAGCGAGGCCGGTTCGCCGTGATAGACGCGGCGCTGCGTGCCCCGCTCGAGGTCGCGCAGGACGGCGGGCCAGACCGTCTCTGCTTCCCCGGTGACCACCACGTCCACGTGCTGGAGCGCCTCTTCGATCCAGTACGAGACATGCGGCCCGCCGGCGACGACGCGCACGCCGAGGGCGCGGTAGCGGTCGGCGAGCGTGTAGGCGCGGCGCGCGAAGCCGGAGAAGAACGAGAGCGCGACGACGTCCGGCGCGGCGTCGACGGGGACGGGGCGCACCTGCTCGTGGAAGAGCTCGACCTCGTGCTCCGGCGGGGTGATCGCCGCGAGGTGGATCCCGGTGACCGGCGGGACGAAGTGGAAGCGGTGCCCCCTGCGATAGCGGGGGACGTAACTCACGACAATCCTCACCTTCATGGGCGCCTCCTCGGGTCGTGCGCCGCATCGGACCGGCCGCGCCATGACGACGTGAATCCGCGGGCGGACGGAGATCCGATGCGGCGCGCTGAGGATAACGGAAGGCGGCCAGTATCGCTTCCAGGAGCGGGAGGAGCTACCGTGGAGAGACGGTGGTGGACGCGTGCGCGCGTCGAGGAAGCGGGCGCCCGGAGGCCGACTCCCCCGCAGCGCCTCGATCGCGTCGCGAGGTCGCGCCGGCCGAGTCCGCCCACCTACAGGCCGAAGCTCGCCTTGATCGCGTCGAACTCCGCGAAGTCGGCGCTGTTCGCCCTGATCGTGCCGCCCTGCGACGTGAAGAGGGACGAGCCCCAGGAGCCGCTCTGCGTCGGCTCCCAGAAGAACGTCCCGAGCCCCCTGCCGTCCGGCAGATCGCGCATGATCTGATTGGCCTTCGTGCGTTCGGGGTTGTATTCCGCGATCGCGAACGACAGCTCCGGGAATGTCTCGGCCAGTTCAATGAAGGTGCTCTGCCACACCGCAGGCTCCCCCTGAAATGCCGTGTAGCAGGAGAGCCCGAGGACGTCGAACGCGACGCCTCGGGACTTTGCGCTGTTGACCCACCACGTGACGCCGTCGGCGTCCTCGGTGTTCTCGACGTGCAGCATGATCTTGATGGTGTCGTCGACCTCCTTGACCCCGGCGATGCCTGCCTTGAGCAGGGCGGCCAGGTTGTCCCAGTTCTGGTTCGACGCTCGACCGGTGAGGCCGCTCGGATTGACGACCGACTCGTTGCCCCAGCAGTCCGTGTTGGCGGACGGCACGTGGATGAGCATGCCCGGCGTGATCTCGTTGCCGATCTGCACCATGTCCGGGCGGGCGCCCGCGCCGACGAGCGCGGCGACGACCTCCTTCGTGTAGTCCTTCAAGCGGCCCGCCATCTCGTCGATCGACCGGGCGTCCCGCCAGGCCTCGGGGATGATCTGTTTGCCGGGGTCGGCCCAGGTGTCGCTGTAATGGAAGTCGAGCAGGAACCCCATGCCCGCGTCCTTGATCTGCTTGCCGAACTCGATCGTGTGGTCCTTGTCGCAATAGCTCTCTTCCTTCTCGCAAGAGCCGCCGGTCCCGAACGCGTAGCCGTAGGTCGCGCTCGGGTCCACGAACGTCCGGAGCCGGATGTAGTTGAATCCGTGGTTCTTCAGCAGCTCGAGCATCCCTTTTTCGTTGCCGTCCGTATCCACGTACGTCGCACCGTTATCGACGGCCTCCTGGACGCTGGAGATATCGGCGCCCAGGATGAAGCCGGGCTCGAACGGCGCCATTCCCCCGGCTCCGCCCGTTCCGGCGCCGCCCACGCCCACCGACGTGGACGACGTGGCAGAGGACGAGCTCGTTGCGACGGACGCCCCTCCCCCGCTCGAGCTGCCGGCCGTCGCGCTCCCGCCGCCTCCCCCCGAGGCGGATCCCCCCGGACCCGCGCTGCTGGCATCGTCTCCACCCGAGCTTGGCTCTGTGCAGTGACAGAGAAAAATTGGAATGAAGAGGGCAGCAAGCGTGGTGCAGGAGCGTACGGTGGAGCGCATTGTGGACATCATGCCACCATCCTACCCGGGCCCGATCGCCAGAGTCACGCGGTGATCGTTCCGCGCGAGGGCGGCGCAGCGCTCGACGAGGTTCCGTCCCGGATTATCCTGTGCTCGGCCAGATTGTACACGCAGCGTGTCGCGAGGTGTCCCGGCCCGCGACGGGCGCTCGTGGTCTCGGCAGGAGGAACTTAACGATGTGCCAGGAGCTTTGTGGAAACGACACGATCCATGACCGAGAGCCAGCGGAAGCGGGCGCCTCTCGTCGCCGGTTTCTCGCGGTGGGCGCCTCGGTCCTGGGCGCCGCGGCGACGTTTTCGGCGCCCGCATCGGCGCTGGGGAGGGCGGAGCACGACGACGACATGCCGCGGGGGACCGGCGGCAGGCGCCGGCGCACCCTCCTGAAGGGCGGCGCCGTCCTCAGCATGGATCCGAGCGTGGGGGACTTCGCCTGCGGCGACGTGCTCATCGAGGGCAAGACGATCGTCGCGGTCGGGCCCGACCTGCACGCCCCGGGCGCGGAGATCATCGACGCAGCGGGGATGATCGTGATGCCGGGGTTCGTCGATACGCATCATCACCAGTACCAGACCGCGCTGCGGAGCTACCTGGCCGATGGCCTCTTGTTCGACGACGGGCTGCCGCACGGCGAGAAGAACTACTTCGATTACATCAACGCCACCATCACGCCGGTCTACCGGCCGGAGGACGCCTACGTCGCCGTGCTGGCCTCGTCGCTCAGCCAGCTGGACGCCGGGGTGACCACGGTCGTGGACACGTCCCAGGTCGGCCATACCCCGGAGCACACCGATGCCCTCATCGAGGGCCTGCACGCGTCGGGCCGCCGCACGCTCTTCGTGTACTCGCCGGGCGTCGGCCCCGGCAACGTCTTTCCGAACGATCTCCAGCGGATTCAGGGCCAATACTTCTCCTCGACCGACCAGCTCCTGACGCTCGCCATGGGCGCAGAGGCGTTCGACCCTGCGTTCCGCGAGCTCTGGGCGCTCGCGCGCCAGAACGATCTGCCCATCGTGACGCACCTCGTCGCCGGCCTCGGCCAGCAGACGCTGCTCGAGCAGCTCGCGAGCGAGGGGCTGCTCGGGCCGGATGTCGAGCTCATCCACGCCACCGGCGCCTCGGCCGCGTCCTGGCAGGCGATCGCCGATTCGGGCGCGAACGTCTCGATCGCGGCCCCGATCGAGATGACGATGCGGCACGGCACGCCTCCGATCCAGGCCGCGCTCGACGTCGGCGTCCAGCCCGCGCTCAGCACCGACGTCGAGTGCACGATGACCGCGGACTTCTTCACCCAGATGCGGACCGTGTTCACCCTCCAGCGGGCGCTCATCAACGAGCGCGCGCTGGCCGGAGAGACCGGTCTGCCCGCGCTCCTCACGTGCCGCGACGTGATCCGCTTCGCCACGGTCGAGGGGGCCCGGGTGGCCCATCTTTCCCATAAGATCGGCTCGCTGACGCCGGGCAAGGAGGCCGACATCATCCTGCTGCGGGCGGACGCCATCAACGTGGCCCCGCTCAACAACGTGCCTGGGGCCGTGGTGACGTTGATGGACCGCAGCAACGTGGACACGGTCATCGTCGCGGGGAGGATCCGGAAGTGGCGCGGGCGCCTTGTCGACGTGCACCTGCGCCAGCTCCGCGCCGCCCTCGAGGCGTCCAGGGATTACCTCCTCGCGGAGGCGGGCGTCGAGCGCGAGCTCTTCTGAGGCGGACCGCGAAGATGGTGGGGCGGGATCATCGGCCAAGCGATCAGGCGCGCGCGCTCACGAGCCAGCAGGCCCCGGTGAAGCGGGCCGCGCCATCGCGGATGTACGGCTCGAAGGCGGCGCGAACCACCTCGGCCGTCCGGGCGCGCGTCGGCTCGTCCGCGTCCCGCAGCGCCAGCCCCACCGGTCCGAGCTTGATGACGTAGGCGAGCAGGTCTTTCTCCGCGACGCTGGTTGGAACGTCGATCGGGCGAATGGCGACGTCGGTCCAGCCGCTCGCGTCCAGGATCCGCTGCACGCGGTCTCTTTCCGCGAAGGCGAACTGGCCGGGCGCGTCGGGGCCCGGGGCGCGCAGGTTGGGCAGCAGCGGCGCGGCGGCGCGGGCGGCCTCGGTCATGAACGGGTTCTCGGCGGGGCTGCGCCAGGCCACGAACGAGAGCCTGGCGTCGCGCCGCGCGGCGCGCCGGATGTTGGCGAACGCCGCCGCGGGATCGGCGAAGAACATCACGCCGAAGCGGGAGATCACCGCGTCGAAATCGCCGGGCTCGAAGCGATGGGTCTGCGCGTCGGCCTGGACGAAGGCGGCGGACGAAAGGCCCTCGGCGGCGGCGCGGGCCCTGGCGGCCGCCACGAGCGGCCCGGAGATATCGACGCCGAGACAGTGGCCCGTCGGCCCGAGGCGCCGCGCCATCGCGAGGGCCGTGGCGCCCGCGCCGCAGCCGACGTCGAGCACACGGCCGCCCTCGCCGGGGAAGGCTTCTTCCAGGAGCGGCGCCCCGAGCGGCGCCAGCATGGCGTCGAGCACTTGCTGCATCTCCACCCAGATGGGCCCGCCGGCCTCGTTCCACAGGGCGGCCTGGTCGCGGTTCGGCGCATCGGCTTCGGACATCGGAGTCTCCTTTCGCTTGCGATGGGCAATCACGCCCCGTAGTCTGCAACCTCAAGTCGACTTGAGGTCAAGGGTGAAGGACAAAGATCTGGACATCACCGAGGTCGCCCGGCGCTCCGGCGTGCCCGCCTCGGCCCTGCGGTACTACGAAGAGAAGGGGCTCATCGCTTCGACCGGGCGGCGGGGCCTGCGGCGCCTGTTCGCCCCCGGGGTGCTGGAGCGCCTGGCGCTGATCGCCCTCGGCCAGGTGGCGGGGTTCTCGCTGGACGAGATCGCGCAGATGTTCGCGCCCGACGGCCGGGTGCGCATCGATCGCGAGCGGCTGACGGCCAAGGCCGAGGAGCTGGACCAGACCATCCAGCGGCTGGTCTCCATGCGCGACGGCCTGCGCCACGCGGCGGCGTGCTCCGCGCCGAGCCACATGGAGTGCCCGCGCTTCCGCAGCATCGTCCAGCTCGCCGCGGCCGGTCGGCTCGATCTGCCGGAGAGGAGAGCTTCGGGGAAGAGGCGGTCCGGGCCGCCGGCGGAGCCTCGCCGCCGCTAGAGCGACAACCTACGGAGGATAGGGGAAGCGACATCGTGATCCGCGATCTCATCGAATCGATCATGGTGATCGCCTTCGGCGCCTGCCGGCCCGAGGACGGCTGTACCGGGGCGGACATCGGCGCCGCCGAGCAGCGCCTCGGCATCGCCCTGCCGGAAGCGCTGCGGGACTACTACGCCACGGCGGGGCGCCATCGCGGCATGATGGATGCCGGCTTTCACATGCTGCCGCCCGACAAGCTCAGGCTCGCGGGGGGCTGCCTGGTGTTCTGCGAGGAGAACCAATACCTTGCCGAGTGGGGCATCCAGCCGGCCGACGGGGCGTCGCCCAACCCACGGGTGAGCGGCCGCGCCCGTGACACCGAGACGTGGTACAGCGAGGCGTCCAAGCTCTCGGGCTTCCTGATCCATGTGGCGACCTGGCAGGCCGTCATGTCGCTGCCGGAGCGCGCGCGCTGCGAGCTGCCCGAGAAGAAGCTGAAGACGCTGGAGCCGTTTCTGGAGCACATCGGCGAGAAGAAGCTGCGCTCCGGGGGGCACCGCGTCAGCTTCATCGACCGGCACAACCGGCTGCTGGCCACCTATCTCTACAATTCCGAGACCCTGTACGTGGGCGCCACCCGCCCCGAGGCGATCGAGGCCTTCGAGGCGAGGTGCGGGCTGGAGCTGGACGCCCTGTGAGGCCCCGCGAAGGGGGCCGGCCCGGGCCGCTCGGCCCAGAGAGAGTTCGACGCAGCGGTCATTGATAGAAGAGCAGGAAAGTCGGACTCTCGCTGAGCGCCCGGGGCGGCACCGCGCTTGCCTCCTGCCATGGCGGCGCGCGCGGTCTCGCGCGATTCCCGCATCATTCTCGCAGGATTCCCGCACCACCCCGCACGATTCCCGCAGGAGAGGAGCATTCGATGGGCAGCAAGGCGAAGAAGACGACCGCGGTCGCTCGGTCGATCGATGATGTCTCCGAGCAGATCTTCCGGCAGGTCGAGCAGAGCGGCGCGCTGCCGCCGCACCTGGGGGCGCCCGAGGCCGTCGGCGCGGCGCTGTGCACGCTGTCGCGCCGGCTGAGCGGTGGAGAGGCGCGGGACCTCGCCTCGGCCCTGCCCTCGACGATCCAGGCGATCGTCCAGCCATGCGCCACCCACCGCGACGACGATCCGGAGGTCTTCGGTCGTCGAGAGTTCCTCGAGACGCTCGCGGAGCACCTGCACATCGATACCGACCAGGCGAGGGCGGTGTCCCATGCGGTCTTCGCCGCCGTGGAGCGCGAGATCCCCACGAAGGAGGTCACGGACATCGAGAGCCAGCTCCCGGCCGATCTGAAGGAGCTCTGGGGGCGCCACCGCGTCGCGGGCAGCTCCCACGCGGAGCGGCCGGCGGACACGTCGCTGGCGGAGCCTCCCGCGCGGGCGTCCGTGGACACGCCCGCGCCGGATCGACGCAGCGACGACGTGGGCGCGGACGGCACGGCGGCGACCTCGTCCGGCGACGCCCCCGCCGTCCGGCGCGCGAGCTGACGGCGGCGCGGGGCGGCGCTCCGGGGCGCTGGACGGCCTGGCGGGACGAGCCAGCCCCGGAGGGCCACCTTGACGCGCTCCGCCAGCGCCACCGGGGCGGGGCGCGCGAACGACGGGAGCACCTCGGCCAAGAGGAGCGGCGGTCGAGGTCCCGCAGGCGCTCGCGTCCATCCCGGCGTCCTGCTGCGCCCGGCGTCCTGCTGCGCCGCGCCACGCTGCCCGAGGTGACGCGCGGGAGGCCCCCGCGCAGCGCAGCCCGCGCGCGAAGCGACTGCCGTCGAGGTAGTCCGGCAGCCGCCAGGTACTGACACCCTCCCCACAATTCCAGCGTCTGTGCAGAATTACGCGAAGGCTCGGTGTTGATTGTTGATTCGGCGCGGGCGTAACCTGCCCTCACCGGAGGCCGACCGGCCGCCGCCGAACCATGGCCACCCAACCATGAGGCCGCCCAGCGGCCCGTGGAGAGCACAGCGAGGAGGAGCGAGGTAGATGACAATCTTCGCGTCAGCGCCTGAAGCAGACGAGCCCCGGCTCGCCGGCCTCGCCGCGGAGTGGCGCGCCATCGTGGCAAGGGAGCAGGAGAACCGCGTGGCGCAGATCGCCGCATGGGATGCGAGGCTCGCCGAGCTCCGCGCCGAGCAAGAGGCGCTCGTGAGGGGTGGCCGCTGGGTGGGCGGACCGGACGATCTCCTGAGCATCCTCGGGCAGGGCCGGCAGGAGCGGTATCACTCTGCGCTGCTGGCATGGCTGCTCGATCCCCAGGGTCGACATGGCCTCGGCTCCGGCTTCCTCGAGGCGCTGCTCCGCCGCTGCACCGCCGATCCGCCGACGGCCGAGCTGAACCGCGCCCGGCCCGCGCTCGAGGTGAGCCTGGGCGACGCCCGCGCCGATGTCGTCGTCGCTGGGCCTGGGCTCTACCTCGTGATCGAGAACAAGGTCGACGCCCGTGAACAGCCCCTGCAATGCGATCGCCTTTACGAGAGCTTCTGTCGCGAGCCAGGCGCGCTGTTCATCTTCCTGTCGCCCTCCGGACGAGCGCCCCTGACGGCCACGGGCGCCGCGCGGGAGGCGTTCACGCCGATGGGCTACGCCGACATCGCGGCGATGCTCCGCGAGGCGCTCGCCGCGGCGCCGGGCAAGGGCGCGACGGCGCATGGGCGCGAGGCCGCCTCCAACTATCTCGTCACCCTGGAGAGGGAGTTCCGATGAACCGCATCGACGATCCGCGTGCCGTATTCTACCTCCGGAACCAGCCGCTCATCGAGGAGTGGGCCGCCCTCGGCGAGTCCGTCGCCGACCTCGCGCACGCGTTTCTATGCTCGTGCGCAGATGGGATCGCCGATCTCGCCTCCGAGCTCTCTCCAGAGGTCGACGTTTACAAATTCCTGGAGCAAGACGAAGACTGGCCGAAGATCCTGCTGGTCTTGCCAGGATGGTTCCCGTCGAGCCAAGCCGGGCTCGTCCCCGGCGTCGACGTCGCCCCCAGGGTCGGGGTCGGCCTGGAATGGAACAAGTCGAGACGCCTGAACTTCACCACCTCTCCTGCTTGCGCGTTCACGGGCGTATGGGTGGATATCGACATCGCCGGCGGCAAGGAGCTGTCGAGGAAGCTCCGCGCGGCCTTCGGAGAGGCGGGCGTCCTCAAGCAGCACAAGCTCACCTCCAGCGCCTGGTGGCCCGCATACCGCTACGAGACCGCGACAGGCGACTACTGGAACGATCTCACCCCCTACCGCGAACAGCTCATCCAGTCGGTGCGGTCCCACTGGATGGAGTTCGCGCCGCGGATCCGGGACGTGCTGGCGGGCTGAGCGCCTGGCGCCGTGCTGGCGCGCGGCTCCTTCCGCCCGAGCGACGAGCCTCGCGACGGGGCCACGCTTGCCCGGGGTGACATCGCCGGCACGCCGAACCGTTCCGGTGGACCCGCCACCCGGCGTGGTGGTCGGACACCCCTGGCAAGACTTCCGACGGGCGCGTCGGCCTGCCCCGAGCCACCGTCGGTGCTTTCTTTCATGACGGACGAACCGTCCGTTATAGTAGACAGAACCTCCCGAGCCGTGGTAGTGGACGGCTGGCTTCCGAGCTCCGCACGCGACGGCGCGAAGGTCGACGATGCGCGGCGCTGCCTGCGGCGCTGGTCGCGACATTCGGACCGCGCCGCCGCCGCGCACCCCGGAATCTCGAAGCATCTCTTCACGTGAAAGGATGATCATGAAGCTCTACTACACCCCTGGCGCCTGCTCCCTCTCGCCGCACATCGCGCTGCGCGAGTCCGGCCTCTCCTTCGAGCTGGAGCAGGTGGATCTCAAGGCGAAGAAGCTCAAGGACGGCGGCGACTACCTCGCCGTCAACCCGAAGGGGTATGTCCCTGCCCTCGCGCTCGACGGCGGCGAGGTGCTCACCGAGGGGGCGATCATCGTCCAGTACATCGCGGACAAGGTCCCTTCCTCGAAGCTCGCGCCGGCGGCGGGGACGACGGCGCGGCTGCGGCTGCAGGAGTGGCTGCACTTCATCGCCACCGAGCTGCACAAGGGGTTCGGGCCCATCAACCACCCCAAGTCGAACGACGAGCTGAAGCAGGCGTTCCGGGAGCGGCTCGAGGCGCGCTTCGCGATCCTCGCGAAGGGCGTCGAAGGGAAGAGCTTCCTCCTCGGCGACACGTTCACGGTGGCCGACGGGTACGCGTTCTACACGCTCCGCAACCTCCGCCGCCTCGACGAGCAGGCGCTCGATCGCTCGCCCGCGCTCAAGGCGTATTTCGAGCGCGTGGGCGCGCGCCCGGCGGTGAAGGCGGCGCTCGCCGCCGAGGGGCTCTCGTAGCGGAGGGATGTCGAAGCCGAGGGGCGCTCGTCGCCGAGAGGGGCGCTCGTCGCCTCGTCCGCGGCGGCCGCGCGCGGCGGCCGCGCGCCCTGTCCCGGGGGGCCCGGCGGGGTGACCGCCCGACCATCGGCCGGCCGAGTGGATCGGGGTCGAATCGAGCCGTTCAACGGGGAGCCGTACGCGCGCCACGAGCTGGCCACTCCGCGCACGTGACGATTTCCGCGCCCCTGCCGCGAAAGACGGTGTTGACGAGGAGCTCGTGCACCGCCGGGTCCGGGTCGGCGCACCCGTCGCGGAGCACGGTCAGCCCGTAGCCCCGGTCCGACGCGTCGTAGAACGTGGCCGCGACCATGGCGCTCGTCGCGACGCCGGTGAGCGCGATCGAGTCCACGCCGCGGGCGCGGAGCACCAGATCGAGATCCGTTCCCGCGAACGCGCTCGTGCGCCGCTTGAGCACGACGACATCGTCCGCGGTGACCTCCAGCGCGACCTCCGTACCCGGCGACCCCTCGTGGAACAGGTCACCGGCCCGGTGGAAGGCCGCGAAGACCTCACCCGCCAGGTCCGCGCCGTTGGCCCGAAACGCGGTACGCACGAACACCACCAGCACCCCGGCTGCGCGGGCTCGCGGCAGCAGCTCGGTCACCGGCGGCACCACGGCCTTCGCGAACGGGTAGTTGTTGAGGATCCCGACCTGGAGGTCACCCACGATCAGAGCGCTACGCATGGTGCGAGCTTCCCCATCCAGCGGTTCACCGTCAACAGCATCCCGACGGACGAGCACCGCGCACGCCGTCGCGATGCCCATTCTTCTCTCCCCTCGGTGCTCTCTGTGCCTCTGTGGTTCGAATCTCTTCATTCTCGGGTGTTTCAAGCTGATCGGTGCTCAAGGTTGCCGATGGAAGCCTCTGGTGAATGCAAGAGGCACCGCGGGTACGCTCGGTGCTACCAGGCCAGGGGGCGCTCGGGGGCTCAGGGAGCCTGGTGCAGAGGGGACCGGCCGCCAGGAGGCGTTCCCGAGGGCCGGACGGCGTTCCGCAGTACGGCCGGGAGGCGGGTCGACCCTCGTCGAGCGCTGGTCTCTGCGGCCCCGGCATGCCGCTCGCAACCCAACTCCGCGCGCGACGTACCGCGTCGCGGGGAGGTGGACTGTGCACACCAGAATCGGCGTCGCCCTGGCCGCGCTCATGGGAGCGCCGGCTTGCGGAGCGGCAGACGAACCGAGCGCGGCGGGAGACGAGGGCGGAGCGGACGAGGCCGGCCTTCCGCCGCGTCAGTTCGAGCTGAGCCTCGACCCGGAGGAGCCCGCAATCCCGCAGATCGTGGCGGCCGGGCGGCATGAGCTCGCCGCGGCGTGCGCCGACGACCCCGAGGTGTCGATCCCCATCTGACGGGGACCTATGCAGGGCCAGTTCCGAGCTCTCGGCATGCTCGTCTCTGGGGGCGTCATCGTCGCCTCGAACGTGCTCGCCTACACGAGCGTCCCCCGGGGCGGCCGCTTCGGGTTGGTCGATCTGCTGCACTTCGCGCTCCCCGTGGCCATCTACTGCCTGGTGAATTTCGCGAGGGACGAAGGCCGAGCCCGCGAGCGCCGGGCCCGCGGGCTCAGGGACGAGGAGTAGCCGCGCCCGCGCGGATCGCCGGACGACTCGCCGCGCCAGGCGCACGACCAGCGACCGGAGATCCGCCCCTCGGCCAGGAAGCCCCAGGCGAGCCCCCGGCGGCGCTGCGCCTCGACCAGGCCCGGCGGGCACCCCGTCACCCGCACCTGACGCGCACGTCCTGCCGGACAGCGCATCGAGCAGGCAAAGTTGAGCACTCAGGGCCACGTTGAGCATTCCCCTCCGCGGTGCGCTCCGGAGGGGTTCCGACGTTGCTGGTGCGCTTCTGCTTTGGTGGTGGCTGGTTTTGCCTGAGTTGAGAGCGCCACGCCGACCGCTTCGACGGTGTCCCTACCAGTTGTCCGAAAACAGACAATCGTAAAGCGTGGCCTCTCCCAAGGAGCGGCTGTCGGTTGCCACGTCAGGTACGATGAGCTCTCCGACGAGTGGCGGCATACGTTCGTATCCCCAGGTTAGCTCGATGTCTCGTGCGATCCAAGTCGCGTACGACTGTTCATCGGGCGACAGATCGAAACTGAGAACTCGACGTGTTGCTTCCAGCGGCAGCGGCGGCTCGAGAAGTTTGGGTTTGACCAACCTGACCAGCTTGCCCACCCAGGCAGGTAGGACGTAATGAGTGTCATGAACGAAGATGCTTACGTAACAAGACGGCGCTGCGTTCAGCATCTTTATCCTCTCAATTTCTTCGAAATCATCAACAGTGCGCAAGCCGTAAACAATGTAATATGGAACCAAAAGACTCACCATGAACCCTATCACACGATCACACTCACCCGGAAAACCTGCTCCGACCGAGAGGTAACCGGCGTAGCAGGCATCGTAGTTCCCCGTGGGAAGATGAATAGAACGGTCAATTGAGACACGGCCCAAAAACTTACTATCGATCCGACGCAACATACCTTGCCAACGGTCACGATCGGCTCCGGCTCGACGACGGGCGTCCACCAGCCGACCATATTCCTCTGTTCGCTTGTAGCGCGGGTCCTCACGCGAGACCCCACGCGGATAGTAGCGATACACCACATCGATCAATTCTTCATTTGAATGCCTCATGGCTTCGTAACCCTGGCACCGCCAATGGCCTCGGGCATCCTTACCGTCATTTCATCCTTAAATTTGATACAGTAGATCCCCTGTGGCATACGCAGGTTGGATTTCATTATCTTGCGAGAGGCCGCAGACGCCACTTTTGCGCTTACAGCAGCAGCCAACTCTGCCGAGATCTTCCCCTGCTGCTCATTTCGCAATGGCACACCAATCGTCATATAACACGACCAGAATTCAGGATATGTATCAACCCACCGCTTGATCTTGAATTCCACCGAGGCTTCCTGCCAGCCTCCGGGAGTTCGAGTTCCATCATCTTCGACTGTCGTAACGAACTTGAATATCGTTGACGAGAAGCCGTTTACTCCTGACGTTGGACATTTCGAGCTGCACGCATCGCTACAGATCACATAAGTCTGTCCGTCTCCTGCGGTATCACCGGGCCCTGAGCATGCGCTTCCTGTCGGGCTCTCCGGGTTGCCCCTGGGGCCCTCTTCTGAGCCCTCCGTTCTGTTACACTGGATCTCACGCTCGTTCGCGTCTTGCGGCTCTCTTGGCGGCGCAGCCCAGGAGTCACCCGATGCGCTAGAACTGAAGACGGGGACGGGCCCCCAATGTGGACTTCCACCTGTGCCCTCACCCCACTCCTCGCGCGGATAGCATTCTCCCACTGTCCAGTTGCACGCCGTCAGCGCCACCATGGCAATGGTCACAATGAACATCAGACTCATACCATGTCTCATTTGGCACTCCATCGAAGCACGGGACCAACGACAATAGTCACTGACGCGTAGCCTGGAAGCACAAGACTGCTCCCGCCAACCCAATCGACGTTGGCGCCCACCGACACGCCCAGCGGTCCAGCAACATACGTGTTAGCTTGCGCGTGCGCTCCTATCCCCATTCCGGCGACATGTCCGCACAAGGTGTTGCCGCACGCCGGCACGAAGTAGATCGCAACCGATGGGCCCGCGCTGATATCGCCATTCCTCCACGCATATCCGACGGCAAGCGAGACATGGTTGTAAACGCCGGCCCCACCTATCTGGATTGGGGGCACAACACTGCATAAGTCGTGAAATTTGAATATAAGATCGTCATTGATGTGCCACGACATCCCCACTTGCGGGCCAACAGCGACGCGCGGAGCGGTGCCAGCCCGGAGCCACCCGAGGCTTACACCGGCGCTCAGTTCGGATGCCGCAGCCTGCGTCGGAACAACAAGGATCGAGAGGACCAATCTTGCCGCGCATAGGGCCCATCGCGCTGTTGTTCTCACCGCCTTCTCCCCCCATGATTCGCTTTGGTCAGACTTTCATCGATGCTCCCAGTCCAATCATGTGCAAGACGGAAGCTTGACAAATTCGAGCTGAGCGCGCGAGAAGGCGAACCATTCTTCTGACCATGGGATTCATCGTCAAACAGAAATATGAGGGAAACGCCACGGTTGACCTGGGTCAAACGTCCAGGGCAGGCAGTGTAGCGGCGATGATGTCACGTAACCGCCCGACGGGCGCCATCTTGCGCCGTCGGGTTCCCGCGGACATGTTCGGCCGTTCGCCGCGGGCCGAGCGTGCGCGCTTACTGGCGGTGAGCTCGCCGCGGAGGGACCCCGGGGCGCAGCCGCGGCCGTCCGCGGACAGACGCGACCGTTTCGCCGAGCGCAGCGGACGCCGGCTCTCGCGCTCCGCCGTTCCGTTCGACACGTTGTCTAGACGGGTGATCGCGTGGCGCGTCGGGCGTCGCGGCCAGGAGACGACAGACGCCTTCATGGCCGATGTCCGCGCCAGGCTGCTCGTGATGCCGCAGATCACGAATGAAGGTTCGCGCCGCACATCTCTACCGTGGGCGCGCACTTCGGCCCGAGCGTCGACTTCATGCAAACGGCTGTGCTGGGCGGTCAATACGCTCCGCGTGACCCCGGCGATGCAGGCCGGCATCACCGACCACGTGTGGACCGTGGACGAGCTCGCGGAGGCGCAGCTGACCGAGCCGGCCAGCGAGGCCCCGAAGGCACAGCCGCTCCGTCATCGCGAGCCCTGGGCGCCAGCGCGCAAGCTTCCGAGCGGCAGGGGCTTCCTGCGCCTCGTGACGGAGCCGACGCCCGCGCAGCGGCGTCCGCAGCGCGCTCCGGAACGCCCGCCGTCGGCGCCTCCGGTCCCGGCTGTCAGAGCCCGGCCTCATGGACCACGACCCGATCGGCAGAACGGATCACGACTGGAGCGGTCAAGAATTCCCGCCCGGACCTCGTGCCTGCCCTTCCACCGCGCGGCGCGCAGCTCACGTTAAGGGCCCGAATCTGTTAGGATTTCCGCGGAGCGGACCCTTGACGTGAGCGAGCACCGCGTCCCGCTCCTCGCGGGGTCCGAGCGGGGCTTGCCTGCGATCCACTTGGCCGGTCCGGGCGCGATCCGATGGGGCGGTCCGTGACACCCGGCTGCTCCGCCGCCTCCTCCGGTGGCGCCGGCCGGTCCGGTCCAGCTCAACCTGTTCTCCTGGAAGCCCGGCCCGACGGACACGCCGGGGGGTAGGAGAGCGCTCTGCTTTGCGCTGCCGAGGGCTTCCGACCCCGCCGGTGCGCTCTGCTTTGCGCTTCGGAGGGGTCTGGACCCCCCTTCTGGCACAAGGTCACGCGGTTTTACTGGGATCCTGGCACACAATTTCGGTGTGCGATGCGTTTTCTGGCACAATTCTGCCCAGAAAGACGCTCCGCGCAGCGATCTCGAGGGGTCCGGACCCCGGTGTGTCGCAATGCATTGCGTTTGTGCCGGTGCCGGACCCCCCTCCCCTGGCACATGCCAAGGCGGCTTGGCACAGATCGTACGGCGCGCGTGGGCTCGCTCTGCCACGAGCGCGGCTCGCCCCGTCACGAGGCGCTGCGCGCTCGCGACGGGCAGAGGAAAACGAGACCGGACGCCGGGATGCCCGCCGCGCGGCGCCGGAGGACGCCATCGGCAGATGCCGGGGGCATGATCTCCGGGCGGGCGGTGATGGGTGGAGGACGAATCGGCGGGAGGTCGGAGCGCCGCCAGCGGGCGCGCGCGGCGCGAGCGCGCCTCAGAGGTCGGCGGCCACCGGCTCGGCGCTCGGCGGGTCGGCCGGAGGTGGCGCTGCCGCCTCGTCCTCGGGCTTGCCGCTCTTCCGCGCCGCGCCCCGGCCGCTCGGCCCGACGCTCCAGCCCGCGAGCGGCGCGAGCAGCTTGTCGGCGAGCTCCTGCGTCTCCGGCTCGTCCGGCTCGACAGCGCCCATCACCTTGATCACGTACGCGCGGAGCGCCTCGGTGAACGCGTCGAGCGCCTCGCGCACGCTCGGCGGCGCCGTCGCGGCCGCGGCCGCGGGCGCCGTGACGCCGAGCGCCTTGCCGTACGCGGCGTGCGCGGCCTCGAGGGCGGCGAGGAAGCGCTTGCCGCCGAGCGCCTCGATGCGCGCGTCGAGGCCGTTCTTGCGGATCCGCTGCAACCGGAGCTCGCTCTCGGACCATTCCAGGAGGTACGTGAGCTGAAGGAACTTGAGGCCTCCGGTGAAGATCGCCGCCTTGAGCGAGCTCGCCTCCGCGGCCTCGGGCGCGCCCGGGGGCAGCTTGGTGAACGCGGTCAGGAAGTCGTGGAGACCGCTCCAGCACCCGTCGAGGACACGGTCGCACTGGACCGTATCCTCGCTCGCCTCCCCTCCCTCGGAGAGCGACACCTGATCGCGCAGCGCCGACGCGAGCTCGGCGTGGCTCGACGAGAGCGCGACGAGCGCCCGCGCGATACCCTTCGCGAGCTGCCTCTTCACGGGCTTCGCCACCGTGACGAGCTGCTCGCCGAGCGCCATGGCCCCCACCGCGGTGAGCCGGGGGAGCTGGACAACTTCAGAAGCGGTGTATTTGCTCATGAGATCACCCTCGTCCGTGCAGGAGCGCGGGATTGCGCTGCTATGCCGGACGGGCCGGCTTCCTCTATTCATGATGCGAAGAGAGGTGTCCAGAGCGAAGTGGACGGGAAGATGGGTTATAGAAGAAGCTCGGGTGTCGAATTCCTGCCGTGCGCGGGGGCGCGCGGGGAACGCGCGGGGAAAGAGATGGGTGAGAAGAATGAGGGATGTTGAGGAGATAGCGGGGTTGGCACCGATCTGGCCACGAGGGGAGCTGGAGGCGCGCTGTCCGGCGTGGGGAGGGCCCGTCGGAAGATTGCTTTCGTCGGGGGCGACGTTCTCGTGATGTTGATGGCGCCATTCTCGACGTACAGATCCGGCGGCGGTGAATCTGCGGCTGCCGAGATCCGGACGGGTTAGCGGGAGGACCCAGCCCGGAAGACGGAGGCGAAGCGGCCGGCGGGCGTCACGATGACGTGGTCCTGGAGGGGAACGCCGATCAGGTGGGCGGCGTGCTCGATGGCATGGGTCAGCTCGACGTCGTCCTCGGACGGCGCGGGGTCGCCGCTCGGGTGGTTGTGGGCCATCACGAACGCGACGGCGCCCAGCTCGAGGGCGGCGCGCAGGACATCGGCGGCGCGCATAGATCCGCTCAGGAGGCCGCCGCGGCAGACCATGCGCGCGCCGCGGACGCGATCGTGGGCGTCGAGCGCCGCGATCCAGACCTCCTCGTGGACGAGCGGCGCGAGCGTCGCGTGGAAGAAGCGGGCGACGTCGCGCGGGCGCCGCAGGCGCTTGGGCCGGCGCATGCGCGCGGCGTGCAGCCGCCGGCCGAGCTCGAAGGCGGCCGCGAGGCGGGTCGCCGCCTGGAGGGCCACCTCGGCGCGCTCCGCAAGCACCGCCGGGGAGAGGCGCGCGAGCGATGGGAGATCGTCGGCCAGGAAGAGGGGGCGGCCGAGGGCGGGGAGGCCGAGCACCAGCTCCAGGAGGGCCGCGTCGGGCATCGCGGGACGTCGGTGGGGGCGGGGTTCATCGGGCGCCTCCGCGTGGAGGAAGGCCTCCAGCCGGCGCGAGGGCGTCGGGGGCGCGGCGGTGACGGGGCCGGGGTGGACGGGGACTTTGCCCGGGATCGGGGAGTATGCGAACGATCTGCACGTCGGACCTCGCTTTGCTCGGGGTTCGGCCACGCAGCCCGGGGCGTTGGCGCGCCCGCGGGCTGCACTTCTTTGTGCGGCCCAGAGCTTACCCGGCGCGATCCGGTGCAGTCAATGGAACGTGACTTATAAGCTGTGTTTCCGCGGAGCGCCCGAAGGTAGGCCCCGCGCATGGAGCGCGATCATGTGGATGTGGTGCTCGAATCCATCGGAGCCAACGTGCACCGCCTCCGCGTGCGGCTCGGCCTGACCCAGGAAGCGCTCGCCGAGGCGGCCAACATCAGCACGGGCTTCCTGCAACGCCTCGAGAGGGGGAAGACGAACGTCGGCGTCGTGGTGCTGGTCCGGCTTGCCGATGCGCTCGCTGTCGAGCCCGGCGCTCTGCTGCGCCGCGCCGAGCTGCCAGAGGCGACGCCCGGGAGACCGCGGAAGGCGCGGACGAAGCGACAGCCGCAGGGGTAGGCCGACAGCGGCCATGCGCTGACACCCTCGCCAGGACCCCGGCGCCCTCGCGCGTTACCTGGAGCGCTCGGCGTTGATTGTTGATTCGGCGCGGGCGTAATCTTGTCGACCTCCTCGACCTCGTGCGCCACTTCGTCGTGTTCGAGGAAGACCGCGACGAGGTCGTGAAGAAGATCGCCGGCTACCACCAGTTCCACGCCGTGCGCACGGCCGTGGAGGAGACGGTCCGCGCCACCCGCCCCGGCGGCGACCGCAAGGTCGGCGTCGTCTGGCACACGCAGGGCTCGGGCAAGTCGCTGACCATGACCTTCTACGCGGGCAAGGTCGTGCTCGAGCCGGCCATGGGAAACACCACGATCGTGGTCATCACGGACCGCAACGACCTCGACGACCAGCTCTTCGGGACCTTCGGGCGCTGCCACGAGCTGCTCCGACAGAAGCCGGTCCAGGCGCGCGACCGGAGCCACCTGCGCGAGCTGCTCCAGGTCGCGGCCGGCGGCGTCGTCTTCACCACGGTCCAGAAGTTCCTGCCCGAGGAGAAGGGCGACAAATTCCCCCAGCTCTCCGAGCGACGGAACGTGGTCGTCATCGCCGACGAGGCGCACCGCAGCCAGTACGGCTTCAGAGCAAGCTCGTCAAGACGAAGGACGGTGGCTACCTCGTGCCCGGATTCGCGCAGCACATGCGCGACGCCCTGCCGAACGCATCGTTCATCGGCTTTACCGGCACCCCCATCGAAGCGGTCGACAAGGACACGCGCGCCGTCTTCGGCGACTACATCTCGGTCTACGACATCCAGCGCGCCGTGGAGGACGGGGCGACCGTCCCCATCTACTACGAGAGCCGCGTCGCGAAGCTCGACCTGAACGACAACCTCAAGAAGGTCATCGACGACGAGTTCGAGGAGGTCACCGAACAAGAAGAGGAGTCGAGGAAGGAAAAGCTCAAGTCGAAGTGGACCGCGCTGGAGGCCGTCGTCGGCGCGGAGCAGCGCGTGAACATGATCGCCGAGGACCTGATCCGGCACTTCGAGGCTCGTGTCGAGGCGATGGAGGGCAAGGCGATGGTCGTCTGCATGTCGCGCCGCATCTGCGTGGACCTGTACGCCCAGGAGCACATCTTCGGGCTCGAGGACGGGCGCGACCGGCTCGTGCAGGCCGTGACGGAGCTGAGCAGGAGCTTCGCGCTCGCGGTGCCGCACGACGACGCGCTGGCCGTCCGCGACGAGGTCGCGTTCTATCAGGCGGTGAAGGCCGCCGTCGTGAAGACGTCGCTGTCGGCGTCGGGCAAGTCGGAGGCCGAGGTCGAGCTGGCGATCCGTCAGATCGTGTCCAAGGCCATCTCGACCGACGGCGTGATGGACGTGTTCGCGGCCGCCGGGCTGAAGCGGCCGGACCTCTCCATCCTGTCGGAGGAGTTCCTCGCCGACGTGAAGGCGATGCAGCACAAGAACGTCGCCGTGGAGTTGCTGCGGAAGCTCCTGCACGACGAGCTGAAGGTCCGGAGGCGCACGAACCTCGTCCAGTCGGAGGCGTTCTCCGACAAGCTGGAGAAGACCATCGCGCGGTACCGCAACCGCGGTGTCGAGACGGCGCAGGTCATCGAGGAGCTGATCCGGATGGCCAGGGATGTGAAGGTCGCGCAGAAGCGCGGCGAGGACCTGAAGCTCAACGACGCGGAGCTGGCCTTCTACGACGCCCTCGGGGCGAACGACTCGGCCGTGCAGGTGCTCGGCGACGCGGTGCTCGCGCAGATCGCCCGCGAGCTGACCGAGACCATCCGCAGCTCGGTGACGATCGACTGGGCCGTGAAGGAGACGGTGCGGGCGAAGCTCCGCACCCTCGTGCGCCGCAGGCTGAAGAAGCACGGGTATCCGCCGGACAAGACGGACGATGCGGTCAAGAAGGTGCTGGATCAGGCCGAGCTGCTCGCGCTGGAGTGGGCGGCGCCGCCCGGGTGACGGGACAGCTACCCGACGGGGTGGAGCTCCGCCTCGACGGGACACGCGTGCTCCTCTGGGGTGTCGTAAGGCTGCCCCGGGATCGCGTCGTTCGACGACAGGTCGGGCGCCGGGCGCGGCGGGGGTCGTGCGCCAGCGCGGACGCGGCTAGTTGGCGGGCGATGGTGTGGATGTACCGTCCGATCGAGCTTGGCTTGCTGCGCCTCCAGCGCGGACGGCCGAAGGCGTTTTCGACACAGCGCCATCCCTGTTGCTGCATGGACGCCAGCCGGGCACAGACACCCTGATGAATGCCTTGAGCTCAGCATCGGGAAGGGTATCGACTCCAGAACAACCCTTGACTCGGGCCGCCGCGCCGTGGCCTCCTCGGTGCGAGGGAGGCTGCGATGGCGCTCGCTCTTCGACGCGTTCTCCGGGCGTTTATCCCGCTCGTGATGTTTCTCGCATGCGTGCTCGCGCAGGCGGGATGCCAGTGCATCTCCGGCGACCCGCCCATGGATCCGCGTCAGGGCGTCGTCGCCTGCCGGACCCAGAGCGCACGCAGCCCTGCCACCTCCCTTCCCGCGCCACAGGTCGAGACCGTCGCCGCCGGCACCATC
The DNA here is from genome assembly GCF_051474135.1 of Sorangium sp. So ce385. Lineage (NCBI taxonomy): Bacteria > Pseudomonadati > Myxococcota > Polyangiales > Polyangiaceae > Sorangium > Sorangium sp. So ce385. Next base: position 8,033,070 of record NZ_CP150337.1, read on the forward strand.
CCGGGGACGTTCTCCATCACGAGCACCGGAGAGGCCGTGTACACCTTGGAGCTGGCCTCCCCGCCCTCGCGCGCGGGCATGGGGCCTCGGATCGAGCTCGTCTATCGCAGCGACGGCGGCGACGGCGTGCTCGGCGCCGGATTCGCCATCGCCGGGCTGTCCGCGATCACGCGATGTCCGAAGAGCCTCGCGCAAGACGGCGAGGTCCGCGGCGTGCGGTACGACGGCGACGACGCGCTCTGCCTCGACGGCCAGCGCCTCGTCCGCGTGGGAGAGGGGCCGGGAACCATCGGGTACCGGACGTTCCCGGATACCTTCGTCAAGGTGGTCGGGCACTACGATCCGGAAGGTGGTGCGCCCGCCGAGGCGCTCTTCTTCGAGGCCACCCTGCCCACCGGCCGCGTCGTCGAGTACGGGCGCACCGACGGCAGCAAGCCCCTCGCGCGCGGCGGCGTCCCGCGCGCGTGGCTCGCGAGCAAGGCCCGCGACGGCCGCGGCAACGCCATGACGTATGCGTATTGCATCGCCGAGGCGGAGGACGGCCATGCCGCCGAGTACGCCGTGGACGAGATCCGCTACACGGCTTTCGAGGGAACGCCTTCGCTCGAGCCTTCGCGTGCGGTGCGCTTCGTGTATGGGACCAAGGATCCGGCCGCCATTCGCACCGGGTACTCGGGCGGCATGGCGCTCCAGCGCTCGCTTCGCTTGGAAGAGATCCAGATGCTCGGTCCGGGCGACGCGCTGGTCCGGAGCTACGGGTTCCGCTATGAGCTCAGCCCGACGACGAGCCGCACGCTCCTGACCCAGGTCGAGGAGTGCGCGAGCGACCGGGTCTGCAAGCCTCCCACACGCTTTCAGTACAGCCACGCGAAGCCCGGATTCGAGCGGGTGACGACGGAGATCGACGAGCCGGTCTCCGAGAGGGCGAGCCCGATGGTGTTCGACCTCGACGCCGACGGGCTCGACGACCTCGTGATCCCGGACATGGCCGCGGGGCTCAGCACGCCGGGGAATCCGATCACCGCGTGGCGGGTGGCGCGCAACGTCGGGCCGCGCGCCTCGCCGTCCTTTCTCGCACCGGCGGAGCTCGCCTTCCTCGAAGAGTGGCCCACGGTCGCCGATCCGATGGGGTCCTCCGATCCGGCCCTTCTTCAGCCCGAGCTCGGCACGGTGCTGGACTACGACGACGATGGGCGGGCGGACGTGCTGCTCCATGACGTCTACGATGCCAAGACGACGTGGCATGTGCTCCTGTCCCGGCCGGACTGGACCTTCGCGCTCCATGACACGGGGATCCGCCGGCCCTTCCCGCTCGGAGTCACGCCCGCGCCGCCGAGCCTGAGCAGCCCCGGCGCGTCGATGCACCTCGCCGACCTGGACGGCGACGGCGTGCCGGATCTCCTCCAGTGCGAGGACCATGACCGCCTGGGACAGTCGCTGATCCCGGCGTCTTCCGTGTGGACCGTCCACGTCTGGAGGCCTGCAAGCGGCGCGACGCCCGCGGGCTTCGAGCCCGTAGGCGAATCGATCGAGCTGCTCATCGGCTATCCCTGCGATACGGAGCTCCACACGCTCGATGTCGACACCGACGGCAAGATCGATCTCGTCGTGCCGGCGCTGCGGCGGTTCGGTGACGGGACGGTCCTCCTCGGATCGAGCTACGATGCGATCATGCGCCGGGGCGATGGGCGCTGGGAGGTGCTCGACACCGAGCTGCCCGTCGTGTGGCCCGGGGGCCGCGTCGTCTTCCTCGACGCGAACGGAGACGGCCTGCCCGATGCCGTCGAGTCCGGCCCGGGTGACCACCAGCTTTATACCTACTTCAACACGGGGCCGACCTTCGTGGCCTCGCCGTTCCGGACCGTCGATGCGTTCAGCTTCGGCGATCTGTTCGGTCTTCCCGATCAGGACGTGTTCTTCCGGTTCGCCGTGCCGCTCGACGTCAACGGCGACGGGCGGCAGGATCTCCTCATGCCGGTTCCACCAGGCATGCTGCTGGGCGGCTCCGACGCGCTCCCTTCGTGGGCCGTCCTGCTCGCGACGGGCGACCGCGCCGGGCCGCCCTTCAGGCTCGTCGACCCGGGGCTGCCGTTCGAGGCCAGCCTCGGCGACGCGGTCACCCTGGCGGATCCGCGCGGGCCGCGCGCCGGCGATGTCGACGGGGACGGCGCGCAGGACGTGATCCTGTCGCTCGGCGGCGTGTTCAACGTGTTCCGGAACCTCTCGGCCGATCAGGATCTCCTGGTCGCGGTCTCCGACGGGATGAACGCACACGACCCGACCGAGCCGGGCTTCGTGCCCAATGTGAGCATCTCGTACGGGCATCTGACCGACGCGTCGGCGGCGACGGGCGACGGAGCGGAGGATCCGGCGCGGGAGAGCCCGCTGTACCTCGCGCGTTCCGGCGCGGCGGACGACTGCGGCTATCCGCGCCGTTGCGTGGTCGGGCCGCGGCGGGTGGTCAGCGCGTACGCCCTCAACAACGGTGCCGATCGACCGCGGCGCTTCGAGGTCAGCTACCGCGACGGGCGCTATCACCGGCTGGGCCGCGGATTTCTCGGGTTCGGCGAGCGGACCGTCACCGACCTGGATACGGGCGCCGCGACGCTCGACGCGTACGATCACGTCTCCTTTGACGACGAGCTCCAGGTCTTCCCCTTCGCGGGGAGCGTCCAGCGGAGTTGGCGCTGGGCTCCTGGGCTGCCGAGCCAGCCCAGGCCGGAGCAGATCGAGCTCTCGTTCGTCGACGTGAAGCGGACGCTCGTACCCACGAACGACGGCGCGACGTACTTCACGCTGCCGATCGAGCGCCGGGTGAGGCGAGCGCAAGGGGTCTATCCGCCTCCGAACGGCGCGACGCCGACCATCGAGGCGTACGTGCGGGAGGTCGAGGCAGGAGGCGACGGCGCGATGCTGCTGCGCGACTCCGTGTCGACGGTGACGGACTTCGACACGTTCGGCAATGTGCGCGCCGAGGAGAGCTCGACGAGCGGCGTCGACCTGACGTTCAAGGTCACGCGGACGTTCAAGAACGACACCGAGCGCTGGGTCCTCGGCCAGCTCCAGACGCAGAAGGAGTGCAGCGCGGCGGCGGGGATGTCGCAGTGCCGGACCCTCACGCGAACGAACACCATCCACGGCGAGGTGGAGACCGAGTCCACCGAGAGCGACGACGGCCTGCCGGACACGAAGCTGACGATCGCCTGCGAGCGCGACGACTTCGGGAACATCACCGGCGTCACGGCGGAGGACGCCTTCGGGCACCAGCGGACCTCCAGCACGGACTTCGACGAAGAGGGCATGTTCCCCGAGAAGTACGTGAACGCGGCCGGGCATACCACGCTCGTGGAGTTCGACGACGCGCTCGGCGTGCTCCTCAAGCGGGTCGATCCGAATCAGCTCGTGACGACGTGGGCGTACGACGGCTTCGGGCGCCTCGGCGTCGAGGCGCGCCCGGATGGCACGACGACGACGGTCACGCTCTCCCGCACCAGGGACGGCGGCCCGGCGCAGGACGCGTGGCGGGTGAGGCAGCGGAGCACCACGACCGGCGGGGCCGACGACACGGTCGAGCTCGATGGCCTCGGCCGGCCGATCCGGTGGTGGTGGCACGGGCCCGAGCCGGAGCCGGCGCAGGGATCGGGCGATGCGAAGCGCATCCTGCAAGAGATCGGCTACGACGCGCTGGGCGAGCACATCGCTCGGCGCTCGGTGCCGGTCCGCGAAGATACCCCTGACAGCGAGAGGCTGTACGATCGCTTCGAGTACGACGCGGTAGGCCGCGAGGTGCGGCATACGGCGCCGTGGAATGCGGTCACGACGACCGAGTACGACGGCTGGCGCGTGCGCGTCGTCGACCCGCTCGATCACGTGACGGTGACCGAGCAGGATCCGCTGGGGCGAACCGAGTCGATCACCGACGCCGCCGGCGGGATCACCCGCTACAGTTATGGCCCGTTCGGCATGCTGCACACGGTCACGGATCCAGGCGGGGCGGTGACGCGCACGGCGCGCGACGCGTTCGGCCGCGTCCGACAGCTCGACGACCCCGATCGGGGCACGACGGTCTCGATCCATGACGGCTTCGGCGACCTGATCTCGTCGGCCGATGCGCTCGGGCGAGAAAGCACGTGGACCTACGACGCGCTCGGGCGACCGCGCTCGCGCGTGGACCGGGACGGCGCCCAGCGCGTGACGACCACGTGGACCTGGGACACCGCGGCGCACGGGATCGGAAAGCTCCACGCGCTCGCGAGCCCTGACGCGGAGAAGACGTACGGGTACACCGACCGCGGCCAGCTCGACACGATCGCGCTCCGCATCGACGGCGAGCGCGCTCCCCTGGAGGCGAGGCTCGGCTACGACGAGCTCGGTCGCGTCGAGGCGGTCACGTATCCGGCGCCGGCCGGCGCGGCGCCGTTCGTCGTGGACCACGACCACGACGCGCATGGCCACGTGATCGCCGTGCGCGACCGCGGAACGGGCTCCGCCTACTGGCGCTTGACGGACGTGGACGACGCGGGGCGCTTCCGGGAGGAGGTGTTCGGCAACGGCGTCATCACGGAGCAGAGCTATTTCGCCGACAAGCAGCGCCTGAGGCACGTGGCGACGCGGAGCGGCGCGGGTGAGGTGCAGGACCTCGACTATGGCTTCGACGATCTCCTCAATCTCACGCGCCGTACGGACGCGCTCCAGCCCGAGAACACGACGGAGCGCTTCCGCTTAGATCCGCTCCAGCGGCTGACCTGCGCGTACTTCGGCGACGTCGAGAGCGCGTCGGCGCCCTGCGCGCTCCGCTACGATTACCACCCGAACGGCAATCTCACCTTCAAGTCGGACATCGGAACGCTCTCCTACGACGACCCGCTGCACCCGCACGCGGTCACCGGCGCGGGCGCGGACACGGGCAGCTTCGCCTACGACGCCTTCGGCAATCAGATCGCGCGGCCCGGCGGCACGACCGTGCGTTACACGCCGTTCGACCTGCCGGAGCGCATCACGCAGGGCGCGACCACCATCACGTTCGGCTACGACGGCGACCAGCAGCGGATCCGCAAGACCACGCCGGAAAAAGAGACGCTCTACTTCGGCGATCTGTACGAGCGGGTCACCGAGGCGGCATCGGGCACCGTGCAGCATCGGTACCACGTCCACTCGCCGGAGCGCGTTGTGGCGATCGTGACCCGCGGAGGCTCGGACGGCGGCACGCGGTACGTGCATGTCGATCACCTCGGCTCGGTCGATGCGCTCACCGACGAGGACGGCGACGTGATCGAGCGGCGGAGCTACGACCCGTTCGGGCAGCGCAGGAGCCCCGTGTGGGGAGAGCGCGCGCCAGCGTCCTTCTCCAGCGAGACGACGCAGGGGTTCACCGGCCACGAGAGCGACGACGAGCTCGGGCTCGTGAATATGAAGGGGAGGATGTTCGATCCCAGGATCGGGCGGTTCTTGACCACGGACCCGGTCGTTTCAATTCCATCCTTCGGCCAGAGCTGGAATCCGTATAGCTACGCGCTCAATAGTCCGCTCAACCTCGTGGACCCGAGCGGGTTCGAGCCGGGGTACCCGCTTCCGGTCGACGAGAATTACACAGGCTACCTCAATGATCCCGAGGTGCAGCGTATCCTGACTTGCAGCGGGCTCGAATGCCTCAAGACGGTGCCCAAAGAGGTAGGAGGTTCGCGCGAAGTGGCTGAGGTCGGCGCGGCGGCGCCGCCGGTCGATGTCAGCACGACCGGGAGCGCCTCGGGGCATGTGCCGCAGCCGGTGACCACGGCGCCGATTGACTGGTCGCAGAACCCCTATGTTCAGATCGAGGGAGGGTTCGTCGCCGGGTTGCTGCTCGGGGCGGTTCCTTTCGCCGGCGTGGGTCACGGGCTGCTGGACGCCGCGGGCGTGCTGGCCCATGGGACGCCGCAAGCCAGAATGGGCCTGGCAATCGGGCAGATCGTCGGCGGGATTGCCCTCACGGTTGGCGGCTTCACGGGGGAGGTCTTCGGGGGCATCACGAGCGCCACAGGCATCGGCGCGGCGATCGGTGTGCCTGCGATCGCCGTGTCGACCGGGCTCGTCGTTGGTGGAGTCGGCAACATCGCGGCGGGGATCCAAGGGCTGACGCAGGCGCTCATGTCGAGCGGGCCGGGGGCAGCAGGCCCGAAGGGCACGGCGCCAGTTGCGGGAAGCGTTCCTGCTGCGGGCAGAAATGTAGGTGCCGCGGCGGCGCAAGGACATACGAGCTTTGACTCGTTCAAACGGGCAATGGGATCGGCTGGGGCGGGTAAGGAATGGCACCACGTCGTTGAGCAAACCCCCGGCAACATATCGCGGTTCGGAGCCCATGCCATTCATACCCCTGATAATTTGCTGCGAATACCTGAAGCTGCTCATCGCCAGATCAGCGGCTTCTACTCGTCCGCCCAGCCGTTCACAAATGGCCTGACCGTGCGGCAGTGGCTAAGCACCCAGAGTTTTCAATTTCAGCACCACTTCGGAATGCAGTTGATTACTCGGTTTGGTGGACCTTGGCCGGGGATGTAGCTGCTATGAAAATCGACAAGTATATCGCTGGGTACGCCGCTGCGGCCAGCAGACACGGGAAAGCGACAACGGCCGGAGACTCAGACTCTGCCAATGCGGCTTACCGTGAAATCGATTGGTATTGGAAAAGGATTCAGCTGAGCGACAATAATTGGCAACCCGTGTTCTTTGGACTCCTCGCAGACAAAGACCCCTGGGTGCGACTTTGGGCTGCGAGCCACAGTGTCAACGTAGACCCAGGTCGCGCCGTTCCGGTTCTAAAGGCTCTATCTGGAGAGCCGGGTTTCTTGGGGTTCAGTGCTCAGATGACGCTTGAGACCTGGCAAAGTGGCCAACTCGGTGGACGCAACTGAGAATCACCGCTCCGTGCGGTCCCGCTCCAACAAAGGACAGGCTATGAGGTGACAGAGTGCTCAGAATCCTCGGAACAGGAAGGCCTGCTCGGGACAGATCCTATTCCGGGAAGCGAAGCGTCTCGACGGCGATGCCGCTCTCCCCTGTGATCTCCTCGCCATACCCATCCCAACTCACGCCACCCTTTCCCGGGGATCCCAGCTCGTACGTCACGCCGTCGAGCGTGAGCTGGTCCTCGTCGAGGTAGGCGATGCCGATCGAGTCGCCGCCGCGCCCCGGGCCGCCGTAGCCTCCGTCGCCCCCTAGTACTACAGCCGCGGTTAGGGAGCCCGGGCGCTCGGCCGGTTGCGGCGGCGCCGGTAGCAGCAAGCGCGAGCCTGAGCACGCTTTCGGCGTAAGCAGCGCACCGATCAGGCAACGTTCAGCGCTCGAGGCCAAAGTCGAGCAACTCCCCTCTGTGATGCGCCCCGGAGCGGTTCCGACCCCGCCGATGCACTCTGCCTTGCGCTGCGGAGGGCTTCCGACCCCGGCCGAGCGCTCTGCTTTGCGCTTCGGAGGGGTCCGGACCCCCCGTCTGGCACAAGATCACGCGGTTTTGCGGGGATTTTGGCACAGAATTTCGGTTTAAAGTGCGTTTTCTGGCACAATCCTGCCCAGAAAGACGCTCCGTGCAGCGATCTCGAGGGGTCCGGACCCCGGTGTGTCGCAATGCATTGCGTTTGTGCCGGTGCCGGACCCCCCTCCCCTGGCACATGCCATGGCGGCTTGGCACAGATCGCACGAGGCGTGGGGAGCTCGCTCTGCCACGAGCGCGGCTCGCCCCGTCACGAGGCGCTGCGCGCTCGCGACGGGCAGAGGAGCACGGGACCGGGCGCCGGGATGCTCGCCGCGCCGCGCCGGAGGCCGCCATCGGCGGATGCCGGGGGCATGATCTCCGGGCGGGCGGTGATGGGTGGAGGACGAATCGGCGGGAGATCGGAGCGCCGCCAGCGGGCGCGCGCGGCGCAAGCGCGCCTCAGAGGTCGGCGGGCACCGGCGCGGCGGTCGGCGCGTCGGCCGGAGGCGGCGCTGTCGCCTCGTCCTCGGGCTTGCCGCTCTTCCGCGCCGCGCCCCGGCCGCTCGGCCCGACGCTCCAGCCCGCGAGCGGCGCGAGCAGCTTGTCGGCGAGCTCCTGCGTCTCCGGCTCGTCCGGCTCGACAGCGCCCATCACCTTGATCACGTACGCGCGCAGCGCCTCGGTGAAGGCGTCGAGCGCCTCGCGCACGCTCGGCGGCGCCGCCGCGGCCGCGGCCGCGGCCGCGGGCGCCGTGACGCCGAGCGCCTTGCCGTACGCGGCGTGCGCGGCCTCGAGGGCGGCGAGGAAGCGCTTGCCGCCGAGCGCCTCGATGCGCGCGTCGAGGCCGTTCTTGCGGATCCGCTGCAACCGGAGCTCGCTCTCGGACCATTCCAGGAGGTACGTGAGCTGAAGGAACTTGAGGCCTCCGGTGAAGATCGCCGCCTTGAGCGAGCTCGCCTCCGCGGCCTCGGGCGCGCCCGGGGGCAGCTTGGTGAACGCGGTCAGGAAGTCGTGGAGACCGCTCCAGCACCCGTCGAGGACACGGTCGCACTGGACCGTATCCTCGCTCGCCTCCCCTCCCTCGGAGAGCGACACCTGATCGCGCAGCGCCGACGCGAGCTCGGCGTGGCTCGACGAGAGCGCGACGAGCGCCCGCGCGATACCCTTCGCGAGCTGCCTCTTCACGGGCTTCGCCACCGTGACGAGCTGCTCGCCGAGCGCCATGGCCCCGACCGCGGTGAACCGGGGGACCTGGACAACTTCAGAAGCGGTGTATTTGCTCATGAGATCACCCTCGTCCGTGCAGGAGCGCGGGATTGCGCTGCAATGCCGGACGGGCCGGCTTCCTCTATTCATGATGCGAAGAGAGGTGTCCAGAGCGAAGTGGAGGAGAAGATGGGTTATAGAAGAAGCTCAGGTGTCGAATTCCTGCCGTGCGCGGGGGCGCGCGGGGAACGCGCGGGGAAAGAGATGGGTTAGAAGGATGAGGGATGTTGAGGAGATAGCTGGGCTGGCACCGAGCTGGCCAGGAGGGGAGCAGGAGGCGCGCTGTCCGGCCTGGAGAGGGCCCGTCGGAAGATTGCTTTCGTCGGGGGCGACGTTCTGGGGAGGGTGCTCGCGCCTGCTCGACGCGCGGACCGACCGGGCGGCGGTGAGGTCTGCGGCTGCCGAGCAGCTTATCCATCCATCGACAGAGCGTCACCCCAGCCAGGCCTGGGCGAGCTCTAGAAGTCGCACGTGGGCGGGCACGGCCTCGAGGAAGCCGCGCCGGAGATCAGGATCCGGGATCTCGTCCGCCTGTTCGAGCAGCCTGTCGCGCGTCGGCGCCAGGATCGCCCGCGCTTCGTCCTTGGCCCCCGCGGCGTGGAGCGCTTCGACGTGGACGAGCGCCGCGTCCAGGTTCACGTGCTGCCTCCCGTAGGTGCGAGCGCACGTCGAGGCAGCGTCCCGCGCGATCGCGGCCGCCTCGGCGGCCCGGCCCTGCGCGAGCCGGATCCGGGCGAGCTCCGAGAGGGCCCACGTACCGTCCATCGCGCTCGTCTTGGCCCGCTCGACCCCCTCGATGGCCTCGCGCTCTGCCGCGGCGATATCGCCGAGACCGCAGAGGACCCTCGCGAGCAGCACGTGGACCTCCGCTCCGAGGCCCGGCCCGGCCAGCGTCTTCAGCTCGCGGAGATCCGCGAGCGCCTCGCGGTGCGCGCCGCGCGAAGCGCGCATCGACGCGCGCAGCAGGAGGGCGAACTGGCCGCCGATGCTCCCCGGGGGGACGCCTTCGCGCAAGAGGGAGCGAAACATCTCCTCGGCGCCGTCATAGGCGCCGAGGCTGCCGTAGGACGCGGCCCTGTACGTGCGCATGATCTCCGCGTGCGGGCGGTCTCCCGCCGCCTCGAACGCAGCGAAGGCTTTCCCCTGAAGCGTGTACGTCTCCCAAGGGGCCAGGCGCCGCAGGCCAGCCTCCCACGCCATGGCGAAGAAGCGCCAGCCGGACACCGCCGGATCTCGGCCGCCGAGCGCGTCGTCGAGCTGCCCGAGACGCCTGAGATACGCGTCGGATCGGTCGAGCTGCGCCATGCGCATCAGCAGGATCGAGTATCCATAGAAGAGCATGCAGGCAAACGAGGCGGCCGCCTCCGGATCGGGCTCGACGGCGAGGAGCTCGTCGCCATGCAGCAGGTCGAACGCCTCGACCGGACGGTCCAGCATCCGCGAGGTCATGAGGTATCCAGCGGTCGCGTGGCAGAAGACCCGGCTACCCGGCCGGGAGAGGCGCCGCGCCTCGTCGATGAGGGCGACCGAGCCCTCGAGGTCGCCCGACCAGACCGTCGCCTCGCCTTGCGTCGTGCGCAGGGCCGCGAGGAGCTCGCCCTCGGCGCCGCAGCGCACGCCGCGCTCGGCGAGGCGGATGGCTCCGGGGGGATCGCCGCCGCGCAGCAGGCGCTCGGCCGCCTGCGCATAGCAAGCGGCGGCGCGGGCGCGCTCACCGCCGCGCTCCAGGTGCTCGGCGAGCACCGCCGGATCGGTCTCGCCGGCCTCCTCCAGCCACGCCGCCGCAAGCCTGTGCCCGCGCCCGCGGTCCGCGTCGGTCAGGGTCGCATACGCGCCCTCGCGCAGCAGCGCGTGGCGGAACGCGAGCTCCTCCTCGCCCGGGAAGCGGCTCTGATCGCGGCGCACGAGCAGCTCCTGATCCACGAGCAGCGCCAGCGCCGAGGCCGAATGCCCGCCGGCCGGATCGCCGCCGAGCACCCTGCGCACCCCGCCCCACCAGAACACTTCTCCGAACAGGCTGGCGGCGCGCAGCACCCGCCGCGCCGTCGGGTCGAGCGCCGCGAGCCGGGCCTGCACCATGGCCAGCACCGTCTCGGGGAGCACCTCGCCCCGCCCCTCGGCCACGGCCCGGATCAGCTCCTCCAGATAGAACGCATTGCCGGCGGCGCGCTCGACGAGCGCGGCGACCTGCGCCGCGCTCGCGGCGCCGCCCAGCGCATGCCGGACGAGGCGCTCGGCGGCGCGAGGCGTCAGCGTGCCGAGCCGCATCTCTTGCGCGCCGCGCTCGGCCCAGAGCCGAGGGAAGCGCTCGTGCACATCGGGGCGCGCCAGCGCGAACACGAAGAGCGGCCGGTCCGCGAGCCGTCCGAGCGCCTGGTCGACGAGGCGCACCGAGGGGGCGTCGCCCCAGTGCAGGTCCTCCATCACCAGGCAGAGCGGCCGGGTCTCGACCTCGGCGGCCACGAAGTCCACGAACGCCCGCCCGATCTGCTCGCCCATGAGGAGCGCGCTCTGGCGGGCGGCGCGGAGCGGCGGGCTCTCGTCGTCCGGAAAGGGAGCGCCCGCGATCTCGCCGAGGAACGCCGCGACGCGGCGCTGCTCCGGCCCGGCCACGCGCCGCGCGACCCGCGCCGCGAGCAGCGCCCTCCGCTCGGGCAGCGGCGCTCCCGCCGGCGCGCCGGCCGCGCCACGAACGGCCGAGCCGAGCACGCCGAAGGGGGCTCCGTCGCCGACCACGTCGCCGCGGCCGATCCAGATCTCCATGTCCGGCCTGAGCGCGCGGAGGCGCTGGAGCGCCTCGTGGCGCAGCCGCGATTTGCCGATGCCCGGGGGGCCGGTGACGACCACCGCGCGGGCGAGGCCCTCTGCAGCGCACTCCTCGAAGAGGTCGAGGATCGTCCGGAGCTCGCGGTCGCGGCCGACGCATGGGCTCGGGTGGCCGAGCAGGGGGCGCGCGCCCTCGCCGATCTCGCGCTCTCCCAGGAGCTCCCAGCCGGCGGGGCCGCGCGCCACCTCGAAGCGCGGGTCGAGCAGCGACCGGGTGGCATCGTCGAGGTGGGCGGCGCCCGCCGCGGGCGGCCCGCCGGCGAGCAGGGTGGCGGCGCCATCGAGCAGCGTGCCCACCGGCAGCCGGCCGCTGATCTCGAGGGGGCCCGTGGCGACCGCGATGCTGCCGGCCCTGGCCTCCTGCCGCTCCTGCGTCCCGGCGAGCAGCGGGCCGAGCAGGAGGGCGCAGCGCGCCGCGCGCGCCGCCTGGTCGGTCGCGCTCCCGGCCCCCTGCAGGGTCAGGAGCATCGCCCCGTTCGCCAGCGGATCGAGGCGGGCCCCGAGGTGAAGGAGCGCGGCCTGGATCCGCGCGCGCAGATCGGCGGAGCGGCGCGCGGGCGGGGTGTCGTCGAGCGTCAGGTCCGAGCTTGCCCCGGGCATGGCGACGACGACCGAGAGCACGCGCTGCTCGCCGCCGGTGATGGGCCCGTCGGCGGCGCGCCGGGTGATCGCCTCGCTGAGGGCCGGCGGCGCTGCTGGGCCTGTCCCGAGCTCCCCGAGGGCCCGGAGGGCGGCCGCCGCTTCGGCCGCGCCTCCGGGCCGCGTCGCTGGATCCTTGGCGAGCATGCGCGCGATCAGGGCATCGAGCGCGGGCGGCACGTCGCCCCGGAGCTCGCGGACGCGCGGCACCTCGGCGAGCAGCAGCTGTGCGAGCACCGCCATCGGGTGCCGGCCCATGAACGCGGGCCGCCCCGTGAGGCACTCGAAGAGCACGGCGCCGAGCGCGAAGACGTCGGAGCGCGCGTCCGCCTGCTCCCCCGTGGCCTGCTCCGGGGCCATGTACCCCGGCGTCCCGAGGATCGCGCCCGACTGGGTGAACACGCGCGTCGCGCCGCTGAGGCGCGCGATGCCGAAGTCGAGCAGCTTGATCGTTCGCGGGTCGCCGCCGACGAGGAAGAGGTTGGCCGGCTTGATGTCGCGGTGGACGACGCCGCGCGCGTGCGCGGCGGCGAGCGCCTCGGCCGCCGCGATCACGGCCGCGACGCTCTCGCCGACGCTGAGGCCGGCGCGGCCGAGCCGCTCCCCGAGGTCCTCGCCCTCGAGCCACTCCATGGCGAGCCAGCGCTGCCCGACAGCGGTCACGCCGTGCGCGATGAAGCGGACAATCCCGGGGTGCTCGAGCTCGGCGAGGATCCGGGCCTCGTGGGCGAAGCGAGCGTCGCCGCGGGGGTGGGGCTCGGTGAGGAGCTTGAGCGCGACCGGAGCGTCCTGCGCGCGGTCGAGGGCCCTGTACACGGTCCCCATGCCGCCGGCCCCAGCCAATCGCTCGATAACGAAGCGGTTCGCGAGCACTTCGCCGGGTTTCACGGCGGCAGTATGCCCGAACGTCGCGACGAGCGGGAGAGAGTCGCCCCGGGGCCGGGGCGGCGTACGCAACGGATTGCCGGAGCGCGCCGGTGGCTTTCGAGGAGTCGGGAACAGCGCGCAAGCGCCTACCGGATGACTTCAGAAACGATATATCGATGCGTGAGATCACGCTCGCCTGTGGCAGGAGCGCGGGGTTGAGCTGGAACTCCAGAAGGGTCAGCGTCCGCGCTCCATGAAGTGAAGATGGACGCCCAGAGCGGAACGGGGCGGAGATGATCAAACCTTGCTGTGTCGCAGAGAGCGCAGGCCCCCTCCGCGAAGCTCCCGACAGATTCGACCCCCCTCGCGCCCCCTCTCCTACGGCGCGGCGAGCGCCGCGATCTCCTCGGCCGAGAGCGCGCCGTCGTAGATCCGGAAGTCGTCGATATACGCCTTGAGCAAGGCGTCCGGGAACTGCGACTTGCCGATGTAGTTGCTCGCCGTGGGCGCGATCCGCGACGGCGTGACGTCGTGCGGAGGCGCCGGCGTGGTCGATGCGACGGAGACACCGTCGACCCACAGCTGGTACGTGCCGCTCGAGATCGTGACCGCCACGTGCTTCCAGACATCGACGGTCAGCGGGTTCGCGACCCGGACGATCGCCTCGTTACCCACCGTGTCGACCTGCGTGTAGACCGAGAGGCGCAAGGCCCCGGTGTCGTCGAGCGGGGTGAGGAACATGAACCCGTTGCCGCCGAAATCGAAGATGCGAGACCAGATGTCGATCCTCTTCAGCTGGACCCAGGTCGCGATGGTGACATCGTCGAGCTCGTCGGTGAGCCCGTCGGGGAGATCGACGTGGGGGTCGGCGCCCTGCAGGTTGAGCGCGCCGCCGATGCGCCCCTCCGCGAGCCATCCGGCGCTCCCGACGAGCGTGGCGTCATTCCCGTTGCCCGACGCGTCGTGGGCCACGAGGCCGCTCTCCTCGTCGAACGTGTAGTGCACGACGAGCCTCGGCCCCGGCCCGGCGCCGCCGCTGCCGCCCGCGCCACCGTCGCCGCCAGCTCCGCCGTCTCCACCCGCACCGCCGGTGCCGATCGCACCGCCGTCCCCACCCGTGCCGCCGGTGCCGGTCGCGCCGCCGTCCCCACCCGCGCCGCCGGTGCCGGTCGCTCCGCCGTCTCCACCCGCGCCGCCGGTGCCGGTCGCTCCGCCGTCTCCACCCGCGCCGCCGGTGCCGGTCGCGCCGCCGTCCCCACCCGCGCCGCCGCTGCCGGTCGCGCCGCCGTCTCCACCCGCGCCGCCGCCGCCCGCGGCGCCGCTGCCGCCATCGCCGCCCGCGCCCCCCGTGCCCGTCGCGCCCCCACCCTCGCCCCCGGAGCCGCTCGTCGTCGAGCCTCCACCCGACGTCGTCGTCGTCGTCGACGTCGTCCCGCTGCCGCCGCCCCCCGCGTTGTCATCGCTGCTCGAGCCGCATCCGCCAGCCGCCGTTCCCAGCATCGCGGCCGTGAGCAACGCAGCCCTGAGACCACCCGACAAGATCGATGTCTCTCTCATCGCATCCTCCAATAAGGCCAATACCCCGAGCATCCGGGAACGCTCCGGCGGTGCTCGACGGGGTTGTTGGGGTTCTGCACATCGCGACGGCGATGACGGCCGTCGTCAAGAATCAAGCATCCGGTCGAGAGATGAAATCACCTCACATACCGCGGAGCAACACCGAACCCACCACGCCGGTCCGGCTCGGCTCCACCGACACGGCGATCGGCCGCTCCTTCGTGGGGCGCAGCAGATACGTCAACGCCGCGCCCGCGAGCGCCGCTGCGCCTACACCGAGAGAGATGTCGGCGATCAGGTACCGCGTGCGCACGGCGTCCAGATCGCTGTCGGCGCAGCTCGGACTGCACGTCTTCTCCAGGTGGTCCCGCTCGGACCGACCCATGAGCCCCCACACCGCAAAGCTCGCCCCGCCCGCGACCCCCAGGCCCGCCAGCACGTAGGTGAGCGCCGGCACCGGACGGTAGGTCTCCGTGACGCTGGCCTGCGCCGGCGGGACCCGCGCCTCCGCGACGGGCTCGAGCGCGACGTTCAGCTGCTGGAAGCGCTGCCCCTCGAAGAGGATGAGCTCCTTGGACACCGGCTTGTGCCCGGCGAGCTCGACACGGTAGGTGTGCTTCCCGGGATCGAGCTTGAGCGGCGCGCCGCTCGACGACAGCTCGACCGGCTGGCCGTCGACCAGGATCGTCGAGCCGGTGACCTGCTCGCCGCCGCTCGTCACGTTGAACACGACCGACGGCGTCGCCCGCTCGATCTCGTCGACCCACGCCCCGCAATCGCGGAGGACCGGAGCCGGGCAGTCCGACCGCGCGCAGCCCTTCAGCGCGCGCCCCGCCTCGAGCAGCTGGTGCTCCTTCCGGAGCCGCTGCACCTCGGCGTGCGCGGCGACACATTGCGTGACCCCGGAGGCCGCTCCCGCCGCCGGCGCGGCAGGCGCGTCCGCCGGCGCCGCAGGCTCGTCCGCCGAGGCCGAGAGCGGCCAGAGCGCGGTCGCCGCCAGCGCGAGCGCCGCCCACCCGCCGCGCCCCGTTCCGAAAGGCTTCCCCCGTCGCAGCATCCCTGTCTCTCCAGCCATCACGCCGAGCTCCTCGTGTCCAGCAGACTCGCACCCGACTGCCTGTCGAGCAAACTTCCGACCGCCCGCCGAGCGGGCCGACCGTGGCCGGGTCACCCGCTCATTGCGCCGCGAGGGCCGCCACCTCGGCCGCCGAGAGCGCGCGATCGTAGATCCTGAAATCGTCCACGCTCCCGATGAGGTAGGGATCGACCGCGAACTGAGAGCGGCCGATGAAATTCTGCGTCGTGTTCCCCAGATCCGAGGGCCGGGTGACGATCTTATCGCTGCTCGTCACCTCGACCCCGTCGATGTACATCGACGAGCGGCTCGGGTTGTAGCTCAGCGTCACCGCGAGGTGCGTCCACGTGTTGAGCGGCAAGCTTCCATTCATGGTGTATTCCTCGACGCCCGCAGGGGAGTTCAACGAGAGGCGGACGCCGGTCGGATTCGCCGCCTTCGGGCACACGTAGAGCCACGCCGCCTCTCCGGATCCGAAGTCGAAGATCCGCTGCCACCACTGCTGCTCGCCGAGCGAGATCCAGAAGGACACCGTGAGCTCGTTGAGCGTCTGCAAGACGCCGGGCGGGAGCTCCACGTATTCTTCCTCCCCCGAGAGGGACAGCGCATTGCCGATGTGCCCCTCCACCGACGTCCCCCCCAGGAGGGTCCCGTCGCGCATGCCGCCGGTGGCGTCCACCGCGATGCCCTCGTCGAGCGCGTCGAACGTGTAATGCAAGAAGAGCCCCGTCTCGAGGTCGATGAGCGGACCGCCCCCGTCGCCGCCCGCGCCCCCGCGGCCCCCGGCGCCGCCGTCGCCCCCCTCACCTCCGGCGCCCCCGACGCTGGCGGCGCCGCCGTCGCCGCCGATCCCCCCGGCGCCCCCGTCGCCGCCACCGCCGCCGGTGGCACCGGTGCCGTCGCGGCCTCCAGAACCGGCGCTGCTCTGGCTGGAGCTCTGCGTCGCCGAGCCGCCTCCGGCGCCCGTCGCGCCCCCTTGGAGGTAGGACAGGTCCTCGAGCGAACAAGCCCCGAGGCACAAGGGAGCGAGCGCCAGGAGCGCACGCGCCGCCGGACGAAGCGCCGCAGGGCCGGCCAGCACCCTTCCACGAGCTGCCATGTTCATGTCACCTCCCAACCACGATGGACGCCCCGCGGACGCCTGCGATGCCGCTGCCGTGGCCCGAGGACCACGACCCCCACGGGAACAGAGAAGAAAGGGCCGACTCCCCGCCTCGAACCGACGCATCGGCCACCCTTGCATGCCGGCTCACGGCCCGCCGGACTCCGGCCAGCCGTCGGCGCTCCAGCTCAGCTCGGCGACGCGAAGGGCGAACATGCCGTCCGCGTCGGCGTCGTACGAATGGTAGATATGATACCAGGACTCACCGGCCTGGAGCAAGCCGTTGCTGCCAGGCCCTCGCCACCTCGAGCTGCTCGTCAGCACGCGCGAGCCGCCGCCGCTCAGCATGCGATTCCCGAGCCTGTCCACGTAAGGACCGGCGAGCGCCCGCGACCGGCCGACCATGATCTTGTACGTGCTGCTCGCGCCGACGCAGCAGGTGTCGAACGAGGCGAACAGGTAATAATAATCGCCTCGCCGCACGACGAACGGCGCCTCGATCGCGGTGCTCGGCCGCGCGGCGATCGACGTGAGCGTCCCGTCGACGGGAGCGCCGGCGAGGTCGAGCTGCATCAGCTTGAGCCCCGACCAGAAGCTCCCGAACACGAGCCACGGCGTGCCCCGCTCGTCGATCACGACGCTCGGGTCGATGGCGTTGTAATCGGTGCCCTCGCTGCAGACGACGGCGCCGTGATCCAGCCAGCGGGTCTCCGGGGCGTCGAGCGAGCCCCTCGTCGCGTGGCCGATGCAGGAGCGGTTCGTCCCGAAGAACGACGCCGCGTAATACAGATGATAGAGCCCGCCCCAATGGGAGATGTCCGGGGCCCAGAGCGCGTCGACGTCACCCACCGCGCTCGCGACCCAGTCGGGATTGTCGCTGAACACCGAGCCGGCGGCGTCCCAGCGCACGAGGTCGGCCGAGGTCCGGATCGCGATCCCGGGGCCCGTGGAGAAGACGTAATAGCGATCCCCCGCCCGGATGATCGACGGGTCGTGCACTCCCTGGACGTCGCCGCTGAGGTCGAGCGCGACCGGACGCTCCGGCTCCCCGGGGCCACCGCCACTGCCTGCTCCGCCGGTGCCCGCGCCCGTGCTCGCTCCCCCGGAGCCGACTCCCGCGCTCGCCACCCCGGAGCCTCCGCCACGGCCTGTGTCCCCGGCGCCCGCTCCGCCATTGCCCGCGCCCCCGGAGCCCGCTCCGCCGGCGCCCGCCCCTCCGGTGCCTGCGGCGGTGCTCGTTCCGCCGGCGCCCGCCCCTCCGGCGCCCACGCCAGGTTCGGCGCCTCCGGTGCCCGCCGCGGCGCCGGACGCCACGCTCGCCGTCGCCGGCCCGCCGGCCCCGCCCTGGGCTCCGGTGTCGCCGCAGGCCCCACAGCCACCCATCACGGCCAGGGCCAGCGCGGAGAGCGCTCCCGTACCCGACGTGGTGTCGACACGCGATCTCACATGCACTCGACCTTGAATCGCTTGATCCCCTCGGCATCGATGGTGTACGGCGGGTCGCAATTCGCGCTGGGCGTGCTCGCCGGCGCAGCGGGCGTGGGCTTGTCCGCCGGCGCCGCGGCTGAATCCCCGCGCTCGGCCGGCTCCTTCGCCGGCGGCTCGGGCTGCTTCGCCGACGGCCTTGGCTGCTTCGCGAACCCCCTGGGCTGCTTCGCGGACCGGTCGGCCGGCTTCGCGGACGCCTCGGCCAGCGTCTCGGACAGCTCGGCCGGCGCGATGGTCGGCTCTGCCGACCCCGCCGACGGCTCGCCCGATCTCGCGGCCGCGGGCGCGGCGGCCGCCGCGACGACGCCGGAGCCCGACGGCGCCCCGGACGCCGGGACGACGGCGGGCGCGAGCGACGGCTGCGGCGACGCCGACAACGAAGCGGCGTCCAGGGACACAGGCGAGGAGCGCGGGGACCGGGTGGTGGCGGCCGCCAGGACGATGCCGCAGCCGATCCCCAGCACGGCCGTGGCGAGGAGCGAGCGGGACGCCCGCTTCAGCCACGGGCGCGGCGCCGGCTCCTGCCCGTCCGTGAGCTTCGTGTCCGAGCCCGTCATCGTGCCGTAGCCGGCGCGCGCGAGCGATTGATCGAGCGGCGGCGGCGACAGGGTGTCGACCGGCATGGACGCGCGCGCCGTCGCGCCCCGGCGCATCATCTCACGGCCGATGATGCGCTTCGTCTCCGCGCGCACGTCCTCGAACTCGCGCGAGACGAACCTGCCGATGTCGCGGTTCGTCACGGGGGCCATGCCCGCGACGAACGCCTCGAGATCGGCCTCGAGCTCCGCCGCGGTGGCATAACGCTGCTCCGGCGCGACCGAGAGGGCCTTGAGGATGATGCGCTCGAGCTCCTCGGGCACGTCGGGCTTGACGTCGCGCGGCCTCGGGAGCTCCCCGTTCAGCACGCGATGCATGATCGCGATGTCGGTCATGCCCTTCCACATCCGCTCGCCCGTCGCGGCCTCCCAGAGCATCACCCCCACCGCGTACAGATCCGCGCGCCGATCGATGGGGCCCCCCTCGATCTGCTCGGCCGGCATGTACCCGATCTTGCCCTTGATCACCCCCGTCGCCGTCTCGACGCTCCCGCCCGTGAGCTTGGCGATGCCGAAATCGATGAGCTTGACCTGGCCATCGTAGGTCACGAAGACGTTGTGCGGCGAGACGTCGCGGTGGACCACGTTGAGCGGCTCGCCGTCGAAGCCGGTGAGCTCGTGGGCGTAATGAAGGCCGCGGAGCGCGTCGATGATGATCCGGAGGTGCATCTCCAGCGGGAGCTTGGTGCGCGCCCGCGACCGGACGATCGAGAGCGACTGGCCCTCGAGGTACTCCATCACGATGGCGGCCCCCCGCGTCGTCTGGACGATCGCGCTCGTCTGGACGATGTTCGCGTGGTTCAAGCGCGCGGAGAACCGCGCCTCGTTGATGAACATCTCCCGCATCTCGAGGTTGTCCAGGAGGTCGGGCCTGAGAAACTTCAGGACGACGAGCTTGTCCACGCCCTCCGCGCCGCTCTGCACGGCAAGGAAGACCTGCGCAGTTCCCCCACGCCCGAGCTCGAGCAGGAGGTGATGCCCCGGGTCGGGCGGTGTGCTGGACGGCCCCACGTTCACTGGGCGATGATGGCACGAAAAAAACGAGCGCGACCAGAAGCTTTCAGGGGGATCCCGAGCCTTCTTCCGCAATGCACTGCATTGTGCCGCCTCCCGTGAGAAGACGCGGGTGCGATAGTGTCGCAGTGTTGTCGGGCCAGGAAGGCGCACACCCGAGCTCCGGCGTCCGCGCGGCGCGCGGGATCGGGCGCCGGGCCACGCATGCGCCGCACGGCGGCCCGAGCCCTCAGAGGCGCGCCTCGAGGGAGAGCGAGACGGCGAGGAGCAGGCGGCCATAGCGGGTGCCGTCGCCAGCGGGGATCGAGCTGCCGACATTGCGCTCGGGGTACGCGATATCGATGCTGGGAAGCGCGGCGCCGGCGAGGCCGCCGAGGCGAAAGCCCGCGTGATCATGGATGAACCAGCGCGCGGCCGCCTCGAGGTGCGGGACGGCCGCCCACGAGGTGCCGGAGGCGCCGACGAACACCGGCGACGCGACGGGCGTCTCGTAATGGAGGCGCAGCGCGGACACGCCAGCCCCGAGCGTCGCGAGGCCGTGCCCGCTCGCGAAGGAGAGCGCTCCGCCCGCCGTGACGCCGACGAGGGAGACGCCGTGCTCGATCCGCCCGCCGGGGACGTCCCAGGAGGTACCGCCGAGCGTCGTGGTCCCGCCCGCCGCGACGTACCAGCCGCGGAAGAGCGCGGTGCCGCCGATCGAGAGCGCCGGCGTCTCGGGGACGTCGCCGAAGGCGAAGAGCAGCGTCGGGCCGACCGAGGCGACAAGGCGCGCGCTCGGCCTCGCGCCGTCGGCTTGCCGGGAGAGCGCGGGGGAGCGCGACGCGGGCGCGCGGACCTCGGAGGGCGCGGGGGAGGTCGCCGTCGTGGTCGTCGCGGAGGCCGCCGGGCTGGCGGAGGCGCCGCTCGTGGGGCCGGCCTTCGAGGGCGGAGGGGCCTGGCTGGCGGCGGCGGCGCCGGTCGGAGGAGGAGCGGCGGGGGCGTCGCGGTGCAGGAGGCGGGCGCGGAGCAGCTCGACGGCGGCCAGGGCGAGGACCTCGGGGCCATCGCCGCGGCGCACGGAGACCTCGAGCTCGCCGCCGCCGTGCCGCGCGGCGAGGGCGATCGTCGCGCGCCTGCGGGCGACGACGACGCGCGCGTCGGCGCCCTCGCGCGCGTCGGCGCCCTCGCGCGCGTCGGCCTCCCCGGGGCCGGCGGTGGTGATGCGCACGCCGAGCGCGCGGAGCTCGTCGCGAACCCGCTGGAACGTCGCGTCCGCCGGGTCGCCGGAGAGGGCCACCGTGGCCCGCGCGGGCGCGCTGGCGCTGGCGAGGGCTCCCTCCGCGGCCGGCGGGGGCGCCGCGCGCGCGACGCCGAGGACGGCCGGCAGCGCGCCGAGCATCGCCGCGAGGCGGAGGCCGGCGCGGGCGGCGGCGCGGCGCGCGGGGTGGAGCTCAGGGCGCATCCGCGATCGAGCGCGCGAGGGGCGCGTAGGCGCCGCGGGGGTACTCGGCGAGGTAGCGGAGCGCCGCGCGGCGCGCGGCCTCCCGATCGCGCCGCTGCTGGAGCTCGAGGCTGCGCCCGAGCGCCTGCTCGCGCAGGGCGCCGCCCGGCGCCTCGCGGAGGTAAGTGTCGAACCAGGACAGCGCGTCGCCGGGATCGCCGAGCTGATCGGCGGTGAGCTTGCCGAGGAGGAACGCCGAGTCGCCGCGCGCGCCGTGCCGCTGGCGCAGCGCGAGGAGCGCGGCGCGCGCGGCGTGCGGGCGGCCCGCGTAGCGGGCGGCGTCGGCGAGCAGCCGGAGCTCGTCGGGCGCGGCCCGCGCGAGCACGGCGTCGAGCCCCAGCCGCTCGACGGCCGCGAGCGCCTCCTCGTGGCGCCGCGCGCTCGCCAGCGCCTGCCAGCGCGGCGCGGCGTCCGTCGCGCCGGCCGCCGGCGCGGTGTCCGCCGCGCCGGGCGCCGGCGCGCGCGCGTCGCGATCCCCGGGCGGCGCCGCGACCGCCGCGGGCGCGCCGGACGCGGGGGCCGCGGCGGCGCCGCTCGGCGCGGGCTCGCTCGGCGCGGTGAGGTCGAGCCGATCGCCCGCCGAGAGCCGCGCCGTCCCGAGCTCCGGGCCCGTCACCTCGACGCTCCCCTCGGCGAGCGCGAGCGTGAAGCGCCGCGCCTCGGGGGCCCAGCGCGCCTCGAAGCGCGTCCCGGTCACGCGCACCGCGTAGGGCCCGGCGTGGACGACCCAGCGCGTGTCGCTGCGGTGGACGACGTGGAAGTCCGCGCCGCCCCGCTCCACGCGCAGCTCCGCGCCGCGCGCGTCGGTCGCGAGGACCTCCAGCGCGGACGCCGCGTCGAGCCGCACGGAGGTCCCCTCGGCGAAGGTGAAGGCGAGGGGCGCGTCGCGCGCCTCGACCCGCGCGCCCGCGCCCGGCGCAGACGCGGGCGCGGTGGCCGCGGCGGGGCCGCCCTCGGGCGCCCAGGCCGTGCGGAAGAGCGCGGCGCCGCCCGCCGCGAGCAGCACCGCGGCGGCCGCGGCGGCCCAGACGGCGGGGCGCGCCCGGCGCGGCCGGGCCTCGGCCTCGGCGGCGAAGAGCCGCGCGCGCGCCGCGGCGAGCGTCTCGCCCGGCCTGGCGCGCTGGTCGGACGTGCGGGCCACCTCGGCCCCGAGGGTCTCGATGCGTCGTGTCACGGGTTCCATCGGGTGCCCTCCTCGATCCAGGTCGCGAGCACGGGGTCTCGCCGGGCGGCGCTCACGAAGCGCGCCTCGGCCCGGGCGATCCGCCGCTTGATCGTCGCCAGCGACACGCCGCAGGCGGCCGCCGCCTCGGTGAGCTCCATGCCCTCGATGTAGCGCAGCGCGAAGGCGACGCGCTCGTCGAGCGGGAAGGACTCGAGCAGCCGGTAGGTCCGATCGTGGGCCTCCCGGAGCTCCGCGTCGGCGCCGCGCGCCGGGGGCTCGGGGATGTCCTCGGGCGAGAAGAAGCGCAGCCAGCTCCGGGCCTTGTGGTGGCGGATGCTCTTGCACGCGGTGTGGACCGCGACCGACCTCATCCACGACGTCAGCGCCGCCGCGTCGCTCAGCTGGTGAACGCTCGCGTAGGCGGACACGAAGGCGTCGTGGACGACGTCCGCGAAGGTCGTGTGCCGCTCGGTCCCGAGGACGCGGCGCGCGATGCGCTCGACGAGGGCGCCGTAGCGCTCGAAGAGGACCGCCTTGGCCCAGGGATCGCCGCGCTGGAGGCGGCGGAGCAGCTCGGCGTCGTCGCGCTCCACCGGCAGCGCGACGAGCTGCCCGCCGCCCGGCGAGGGGCCGGCGCGGCTCACGGCGTGCGGGAGCGGCGAGCGGGATCCGCTAGGCATGGCGGTCTCCGCGGCGGGAGGCGGCGAGGTCGCCGAGCCGAGGCTCGGCGCTGCGGGACGGGGCGGCTTGGATGCGGTCGGGCACAGCGCTGCACCAAAGGACCGGCAGGGGCCCGAGACGGCTCACGATCCTTTTCGTGCGCTCCGGTGAGCCGTCCGGCGGCGGAGGCGGCCCCTTGGGGGCGACCGGGACGCGATGTCCCGCTTCCTTGCCATGCGCCTCTCGTCCTTCGTTCCCTGCTTCCTTGTCGCCGCCGCCCTCGCGGGCGCGGGCGCCGCCGGCGCCACGCCGCGCCCGCTGCCCGGCGACTGGCGTTACGTCGCCGAGGCGCAGGAGCGGCTTGCCATCGCCGATTACGCGGCGGCGGAGGCCCTCCTCGCGCGGGTCCCCGCGCAGAGCGAGGCGGCGCGCGACGCCGGCATCCTGCGCGCCCAGCTCGACGCGGCGCTCGCCCCGCGCCTCGAGCTCGAGACCCGCGCCTTCTTCGACACGCAGCCGCTCGATCGCTGGTCGCAGAGCGCCGGGGTGTCGCTCTGGCCGGCGGCGAGCCTCCAGCTGCGGCTCCGCGCCATCGGCCTCTGGTACCCGCGCGCCCCGCGCGAGACGACGGAGCTCGGCAGCAGCGCGACACCGGCCTACGCGGTGGGCGGGCTCGTGGGGCTCCTCTTCCGCCCGGCCCGGGCCGACCTCGACGTCATCGCGACGGGCCTCGGGCGGATCTGGGCGGACGGCAGCGCGCAGCTGTCGGGGAGCGCCGAGATCGAGGGGCGGTGGCTGTCGCCCGTGCGGCTCCGCGCCTCGGCGCGCCGCGACGAGCTCCTCGACACCCACGCGGCGATCCGCGAGCACGTCTTCGTCACCGCGGCGGGCGGCGCGCTCGCCGTCGACGACTGGAACGGCTGGAGCGGAGAGCTCCGCGGCGAGGGGCGCTGGTACTCCGACAGCAACCGCGGCCTCACGGCCTACGGCTGGGCCGTGGCGCCGCTGCTGCGCGGCGCGCTGAGCCTCAAGGCCGGGTGGGGGGCGGCCTGGGCCGACACCTCGCGCTCGCGCTGGTCGCTCGCGGCGCAGGCCTACACGCCGTACTTCACCCCCCTCGGCGCGCGCCGCCACGGGCCCATCGTCGTCGCGGCGCTCTCGCTCGGCAAGCTCCGCGTCGACGCGAGCGGCGACGTCGCCGTGCAGGGGAGCGAGCTCGACCCGACCGCGCTCGCCTGGGGCGTCACCTCGCGCGTCGACGGCGCCTACGTCGACCTCCGCGCGGGGGCCTCGCTCGACCTCGGGGGCGCCCGCGTGGGCGTCACCTACCACCACAACCACCAACTCTATTACCGGTTCCATGACGCGGCGTTTCGTCTCGAGCTCCCGCTTTGATCCGGAGCTCTTCCGGTGGTCGTCGGCCGCGCCCGTGCGGCTCGTCGATCGCATGATCGTCTGGGCGATCGCGGCCTTCGGGCTCGCGGGGGTCGCCGGCTTCGCGAGCTTCTGGTTCCAGGAGCGCCACGTCGCCCACCTCCCGGCCTTCGTCGCGCTGTCGATCGCGGTCTGGTACGGCATCGGCCGCATCGTCCTCGCCTGGATCGGCTACCTCGCGGTGGACCGCGTCGAGCACCGCCCGGCGCCCGAAGGGCTCTCCGTCGCGGTCTTCACCACGGCCGCGCCGGGCGAGCCCATCGCGATGTTCGAGGCGACCCTCGCGGCGCTCGCCCGCGTCCGCTACCCGCACCGCACGTACCTCCTCGACGGCACGGGCGACCCGCGCTTCCGCGCGCTCGCCGAGCGGCACGGCGCGGTGTGGCTCGACTCGAGCGGCGTCCCGGGCGCCAAGGCCGGCAAGATCAACGCGGCCCTCGCGCGGACCACCGAGGACTTCGTCCTGGTCCTCGACCCGGACCACCTGCCGTTCCCGGAGTTCCTCGACCGCGTCCTCGGGCACTTCGACGACCCGCGCGTGGGCTTCGTGCAGGTCTCGCAGGGCTACTACAACCAGGCCGACTCCCCGATCGCCCGCGGCGCGGCCGAGCAGACCTACGGGTTCTACGGGCCGATGCAGCTCGGGCTCCACGGGCTCGGCTGCGCGGTCGCCATCGGCGCCAACTGCACCTTCCGCCGCGCCGCGCTCGCGTCCATCCGCGGGCACGCCGTGGGGCTCGCGGAGGACCTCATGACCTCCATCCGGCTGCACGCGGCGGGGTGGACGTCGGTCTACGTCCCGGAGATCGTCAGCCGCGGGCTCGTCCCCGACGACCTCGGCGGGTACTTCGGCCAGCAGCTCAAGTGGGCGACCGGCGCGGTCGACGCGCTCTTCGCCGAGGTCGTGCCGCGCTTCTTCCTGCTCAGCGCGCGCCAGCGGCTCTCCTACGTGGCCATCGGCACGTACTACCTCACGGGCCCCGCCACGCTGACCTACCTCGTCCTGACGCTCGTCGCGCTCTGGGGCGATCGCTGGCCCATGCACGCGGATCCGGCGGGGTTCGTCGCCGCGGGCGCCCCCATCGTCGCGGCCGCGGTCGCGCTCCACGTCTACGGGCAGCGGTGGTTCTGCGACCGCGCCACGGAGCGCGGCCTCCACTGGCGCGCCCTCCTCCTCAAGCTCGCCGCCTTTCCCATCTACACGCTCGGGGTGGTCCTGGCGGTCGTGAAGCGCCTCGTCCGCTACGTGCCCACGCCCAAGCGCGGGCTCGGCGGCCGGCTCCTGCCGCTCGCGTGGCCGCACCTCCTCGTCGTCGTTTCGTTCCTCGTCACGATCGGCGCGAGCCTCTGGCTCCGCACCTCCGCGCACGGGCTCGCCGAGCGCTGGAGCGACGCGGAGGCCTACTGGGCGATGGTCCTCTTCGGCGCGCTCGGGGCCGCGTCGATGAGCGGGGCGATCGCCTGGGCCGCGCGCCCGCCGCGCCGCGCGCCGGGCGTCGATCCCTGGGACCGGCTCCCCGCGCTCGAAGCCACGACCACCACGACCCCCACGACCCCCTTCGGAGGATCACGATGAAGCGCTCCCACCGCGTCGCCTTGACAGCCGCCGCCACGACCGGCGCCGCCCTCGCGGTGCTCTTCTCGACCTACGGGCGCGCGCCCGCCGAGACCTACCTCTCGTCGCTCTTCGGCACGGCGAGCGCCGCCGTGGCCACGGCGGATCTCTCCTGGACCGCCGGCCCCGAGCGCGACGCGCGGCTCGCCCGCCTCTCCGCGGAGCTCGCGTCGCGGAAGCTGGACGACCTCCGCGCCCCGGCGCGCCTGCTCTACGGCGCGCACGACGGCGGGCTGCCGCGCGACGTCGGCGGGTACCTCGCGCTCGAGGAGGCGGTGGGCCAGACGCTCCTCCTCACGCAGATCTACGCGGCCTGGGGGGACGGCGCGGACCAGGCTTTCCCGAGCCGGGCGGCGCGGGCCATCTGGGCCGTGGGCTCGGTGCCGGTGATCACGTGGGAGCCCTGGCTCAGCGCGTTCCAGCACCTGGACGCGTCGCTCCGCCCGGCGGCGACGCGGGACCACGGCGGCCTCACCGACGTCGCCGACGGCAAGTACGACGCCTACGTCGACCGCTGGGCGCATGCGGCGGCGGAGCACGGGCACCCGATCCTCCTCCGCTTCGCGCACGAGATGAACGACGGCTACCGCTACCCGTGGGGGCCGGTGAACAACCCGAACCCGCAGGAGTTCATCCGCGCGTGGCGGCACGTCGTCGAGCGCTTCCGCGCCGCGGGGGCGGCGAACGTCCTCTGGGTGTGGTCGCCGAGCGTCTCGTACGAGAACTACTGGGAGTACTACCCGGGCAATGAGTGGACCGACTGGGTCGCGACGGGCGTCCTCAACTACGGGACCGCCGTCCGCTGGTCCAAGTGGGCCTCCTTCCAGGAGCTCTTCGCGCGCCACTACGAGCGCCTCGCGCCGCTCGGCAAGCCGCTGATGATCGCCGAGCTCGGCTCGCTCGCCGCCGGCGGGGACCGCGCCCGCTGGTACGAGGAGGCGCTGACGGGCTTCGCCGAGCGCCACCCCGCGGTGAAGGCGCTCTTGTTCTTCCACGTCGCGAGCGACGCGACCGTGACCCACGAGCCGCTCTCGTGGGCCTTTGCCGACGACCCCGCGGTCGCCGGCGCCGTGCGCCGCGCGCTCGCGGCACAGACCAGCCATGCACAGGAGGTTCAGCGATGAAGACCGTATTGCTCGCCGGCGGCCTCGGCACCCGGCTCAGCGAAGAGACCGCCGACAGGCCGAAGCCGATGGTCGAGATCGGGGGCCAGCCCATCCTCTGGCACATCATGCAGATGTACGCCGCGCACGGCTTCGACGACTTCGTCGTGGCCTGCGGCTACAAGGGCGACGTCATCAAGGACTGGTTCGCGGGGCTCCGGACGCGCCGCGCGGACTTCACGGTGGACCTGCGGAGCGGCGAGGTCGACGCGCTCGGCGTCCACTGCCCGAGCTGGCGGGTGACGCTCATCGACACGGGGCTCCACACCCAGACGGGCGGGCGCATCCGCCGGCTCGACCGCGTGCTCGGGCGGGAGCCGTTCATGGTCACCTACGGCGACGGGGTCGGGGACATCGACATCGCGAAGCTCGTCGCCTTCCACCGGTCCCACGGCAAGCTCGCGACGATCACCGCGGTCCGCCCGCCGGCGCGGTTCGGCGTCCTCGATCTCCGGGGCAGCGAGGTCGCGGCGTTCGCCGAGAAGCCGCAGGCCGAGGCGGGGTGGATCAACGGGGGCTTCTTCGTCTTCGAGCCCGGCGCCCTCGAGTACCTCGACTGCGACGACGCGACGCCCCTCGAGCGCGAGCCGCTCGAGCGGCTCGCCGCCCATGGGCAGCTCATGGCCTACCAGCACGAGGGCTTCTGGCAGCCGATGGATACCCTGCGCGACAAGCGCCTCCTCGAGCGGCTCTGGGACGAGGGGCGCGCGCCCTGGAGGACGTGGTCATGAGCGAGCACCTCGACTTCTACGCGGGCCGCCGCGTGTTCGTCACCGGGCACACGGGGTTCAAGGGCTCCTGGCTCACCGCGTGGCTGCGCCTGCTCGGCGCGCAGGTCACCGGGTACGCGCTCCCGCCGGAGGGCGCGCCGAGCCTCTTCGCCGACGCGCGGATCGGCGACGGGGTCACCTCGATCCTCGGCGACATCTGCGACGAGGAGCACCTCGCGCGGGCGATGGCCGAGGCCCGGCCGGAGATCGTGCTGCACCTCGCGGCGCAGGCGCTCGTCCGGCGATCGTACGCGCGGCCGCTGGAGACCTTCGCGACGAACGTCCTCGGGACGGCGCGCGTGCTCGAGGCGGCGCGGCGCCTGCCGTCGGTGCGGGTCGTCGTCGTGGTGACGACGGACAAGTGCTACGAGAACCACGAGTGGGTCTGGGGCTACCGCGAGACCGACGCCCTCGGCGGCCACGACACGTACAGCGCGAGCAAGGCCTGCGCCGAGCTCGTCGCCGCGGCCTACCGGCGGTCGTTCTACGGGCGCGAGGTGGCGCTCGCGACCGCGCGCGCCGGGAACGTCATCGGCGGCGGCGACTGGGCCGAGGACCGCATCGTGCCGGACATCGTCCGGAGCGTCGCCGCGGGCGAGCCCGCGCGCATCCGGCACCCGCGCGCCGTGCGCCCCTGGCAGCACGTCCTCGATCCGCTCTCGGGGTACCTCCTCCTCGCGCGCCGGCTCTGGGACGATCCGGCGGGGTACGGCGGCGCCTGGAACTTCGGCCCGGACGACGCCGAGCCGACGACGGTGCACCGGCTCGCGGAGGCCATCGTCCGCGAGCTCGGGCGGGGCTCGCTCGATCTGGCCGAGCCCTCGGACGGCGAGCGGCTCCACGAGGCGGGCGCGCTGCGCCTCGACTGCAGCAAGGCGCGGTCCCGGCTCGGCTGGCGTCCGCTCCTCGACACCGATCGCGCCATCCAGCTCACGAGCGCGTGGTACGCGCGCTACCTCGAGGATCGCGGGCGCGCGCGCTCCCTCGTCGAGGAGCAGCTCCGCTTCGCCACGGGGCTCGCGTGAGGCTCGGCAGGGCGGTGGTCACGGGCGCGACCGGCTTCATCGGCTCCGCGCTGGTCCGGCGGCTCCTCGCGGGCGGGTGCGAGGTCGTCGCGGCGGCGCCCGCGCGGCCTTCGGGGTGGGCGCGCCTCTCGCGCCCCTCGCCGGGCCCGCGTCTCCGGCAGCTCCCGCTCGAGCGCCTGACGCGGGACGCGCTCCTCGATGCGGTCGGCGACGCGCCGCCGGATGCGGTCTTCCACCTGGCGTCGGCCGGGGTGAACCCGAGGGAGCGCGCGCCGGACGCGCTCCTTGAGGGCAACGTGGGGGCGCTCGTCGCGACGCTGGAGGCCGCCGCCCGCTGGGGCGGGGCGCGCGTGGTCTTCACGGGCTCGTGCTCGGAGTACAGCGCGGTCGTCGAGGGGCAGCTCGTCGGCGAGGGCGCGCCGCGGGCGCCCGCCGACCTCTACGGCGTCGCCAAGGCCGCCGCTCACGACTACGGGCGCGCCGTGGCGCGGGCGCTCTCGGTGCCGCTCGTGACGCTCCGCCTCTTCGGCGTCTACGGCCCTGGCGAGGCGCCCCATCGCCTGATCCCGTACCTCGCGGCCCGGCTCCGCGCGCGGGAGCGCGTCGACCTCACCCCCGGCACGCAGCTCCGCGATCTCACCTTCGTGGACGACGTCGTGGAGGCGCTGCTGCTCGGCGCGACGACGGCGGGGCTCGAGCTCGGCGCGGCCTACAACGTCTGCTCGGGGCGCCCCACGAGCGTGCGCGAGGTCTGCCTCGAGGTCGCGCGGCAGCTCGGCGCGCCGGAGTCCCTCCTCGACTTCGGCGCCCGTCCGCCGCGCGCCGACGAGCTCCCGTGGCTCGTCGGCGATCCCGGCCGCTTCTGCGCCGCGACGAGCTGGCGACCGCGCATGCCGCTCTCCTCCGGCGTCGCCGCCGCGCTCGCCGCCTCGTGAGGGCGGTGGTCCGAACGGTCCCTGAAGGCGGGAAGGCGGGATCAACCGCCTTCCTGCGTTCCCGCCCTGATGCCACAGCGCCAGAGAGGCGCCTCACTGTCGGGCGCACTCCACCTACAGCGCCACCCTTGCTTGGAGTGCGGTGTCGGGATTGACAAGTCACGGTGGCTCTTCCCAGCGTCGTGTTTCGATGGGCGGTGCCTGAAGAGCAGCGTGCTCCTCACTCCTGCCACCCAACGCCCTGGCGATCATCAGCGGGCGAAGCCTGTCTGATTCATCGACCTGTTGGGCCGCATCCGTCAACCGTCAGGAGAGCACTTCGGCGGCCGTCTTCGCCCCGAGGACGTTATCGATCCAGCGGCGCCAGCACCGTCTTGGTCTTGGCCGGCATTGTCGGGGATGGCGGCCGAGGTGGCACAGGACCGGAACAGGCGAGAACCAGCGCCAGCAGGCCGAAAGCGAGCCAGAAGATGAGAGGATAGTCCGCGCAAAGCCATTTCGATTTGTCAAGAACTTTCTGCCACCGACCGGCCGCTGGCTTCGGGGAACGGTGAAGACGGTGGACCAGGGCGTCGGCGTTCAGACTGCGGTAGAGTCGGGCCATGTACATCGAGCTACCGTTCCTCGCATCGATCCCGGTCGGAAACGAAGTCGTCGTTCAGCTGCTCGAGCGACCGACGTTCTTCGGCGGCTGGGAAGAGTCGGACTGGATCGTGCTCGATCGGACGACCGGCATCGTCTGGTCGCCGTGGGGGGTTCCGATGGGACTGACGCGGGAGAACTTTCACAGCCATCACCTCGGTGAGCATCGACGACGCAGGCCGAACGTCGCGCCCACGCTCGGACGCGTGGTGGCTTGCCAGGTGTCGACCAAGGGGATCGGTGAATCCAATCACGTGATCACCGGGCTGACGCTCGCGCCGCTCGAAGCCACCGCCTACCGCTGAGCCCGGGCGCTCTCCAGAATCGAAACGCGGTCTCGCGCGAGACGCAAGGGGCGCTTGCCACCAGATGCGGTCAGTGACTGTCGACCGCGCCAGGCTAAGCGAGGAATTCAGCTACTACCTCAGCGACGAGAAGCTCCGCGGCGCAGCCGCGCGAATCAAGGCGCTCGGCGAGCCCGAGGACGTGGTCGTCGAGAGCGTCACCGAGCGCGGGGGAATGGATCACGCGGTGATCACCTTCGTGTTCGAGGGTGTCACGGCCCGGGGCGTCCTCTACCGGACGCCCGACGGAAAGATCCAGCAGTTCCTGCTCGGTCGAGGTGAGCCGATGAGGCCCCCCCGAAAGCCAGAGCATCTTGATAATTCATGAACTCCATACTTCGCTTTCGGCCATAGTGACCCATGCAGGTGGTTTCAGAACCTGTATTGGTTGAATTTTCCGCTGCCCTCGCGCTGTTATGGCCGCTACGCTGGGCCGGTTCGCGGTACCCTCGTTTCACTCATTCATGCGCAGGGAGTCCGATTCATGAAGAAGCTCATCGCGGGCGCGGTTTGCGTCCTCGCGCTCGTCGGCTGCGACAGCACGCAGGCCGAGCCGCCCGAGCCGCTGGTTTCGGGCATTATCAAGGAGAACTTCGACCCGGCGGTGCGCCCGCAGGACGACCTGTTCCGGCACGTCAACGGCGGCTGGCTGGCCAGGACCGAGATCCCGGCCGACAAGTCGAGCTACGGCGCCTTCACCAAGCTCGACGACGACGCTGAAGCGGAGCTCAAGGCGATCATCGAGGAATCGGCCGCCCAGAAGAACAAGGCGGACGGCTCGGACGAGCAGAAGATCGGCGATTTCTACACGGCCTTCATGGATGAGGCCAAGGCCGAGGAGCTGGGCTTGAAGCCGCTGGAGGCGGAGCTCGCCCGCATCGATGCCGTCAAGGACACGGCCGAGTTGCCGGCGCTTCTCGCGCACCTGGGCAAGATCGGCGCGCGCCACCCGTTCTCCGGCTACATCGCCCAAGACGCCAAGGACTCGACGCAGTACACGGTGTACTTCTTTCAGTCCGCGCAGCTCGGCTTGCCGGACCGCGATTACTACCTGTCCCAGGATGAGAATTTCTCCAAGCTGCGCGCCGCCTACCGCGCGCACGTCGAGAAGATGCTGGGTATGATCGGCGACGAGAGGGCCGCCGCCAACGCCGAGGCGATCCTGGCGATGGAGACCCAGCTGGCGCAGAAGCACTGGACGAGAGTCGAGTCGCGCGACGACGACAAGACCTACAACAAGTACGAAGTGGCGAGGCTCAACGAGCTGACCCCCGGCTTCGACTTCGCCGCCTTCGCCAGGGAGGCCGGCGTCACCACGAGGGCCGTGATCGTGATGCAGCCCAGCGCCTTCACCGCGATGGCGGAGCAGCTGAACGGCCATAGCCTGGACACGATCAAGGCTTACCTGAAGTTCGGCCTGGTATCGTCGTTTGCGCCGTACCTGTCCAAAGCCTACGTCAACGAGAACTTCGCCTTCTATTCCAAGACCCTTCGCGGAATCCCGGAAGACCGTCCGCGCTGGAAGCGCGCGGTCGAGAGCACGGAAGGCGCGCTCGGCGAGGTGGTGGGGAAGATCTATGTCGCCAAGCACTTCCCGCCGGAAGCCAAGGCGCGCATGGAGGTGCTGGTCAAGAACCTGCTGAAGGCCTACGAGGCGAGCATCAAGAGCCTCGACTGGATGAGCGAGGACACCAAGGCCAGGGCGCTGGAGAAGCTGTCCAAGTTCACGGCCAAGATCGGCTATCCGAGAAAGTGGAAGGACTACTCGAAGCTTACCGTCAAGGGCGACGACCTGGTCGGCAATGTCATGCGCTCCAACGAGGTCGAGTACGAGCGCCAAGCCGAGAAGCTCGGCAAGCCGGTGGACCGCGAGGAGTGGATGATGACGCCGCAGACGGTCAACGCCTACTACAACGCGAGCCTGAACGAGATCGTGTTCCCCGCCGCGATCCTGCGGCCGCCGTTCTTCAACATGGCGGCGGACGATGCGGTGAACTACGGCGGCATCGGCGGCGTGATCGGCCACGAGATCGGCCACGGCTTCGACGATCAGGGCTCCAAGTACAACGGCGACGGGAACCTGCTGTCATGGTGGACGGACGCCGATCGCAAGGCCTTCGAGGACCGCACCCAGGCGCTGATCGCGCAGTACGACAAGTTCTGCCCCCTGCCCGACCAGTGCGTGCAGGGTGCGCTGACCATCGGCGAGAACATCGGCGACCTCGGCGGCCTGTCGATCGCATACAAGGCCTGGCAGCTCGCGCAGGGCGGCGAGCCGGCCGTGGAAATCGACGGCCTGACCGGCGACCAGCGCTTCTTCATGGGCTGGGCGCAGGTGTGGGCGCGCAAGTACCGCGACGAGGAGCTGCTGAACCGTCTGAAGACGGATCCGCACTCGCCCAGCGAGTACCGCTGCAATGGTATCGTCTCCAACGTGCCGGAGTTCTACACCGCATTCGGCGTCAAGGAGGGCGACAAGCTGTACCTGGCGCCGGAGAGCCGCGTGAAGATCTGGTGAGGCGCCGGAGCTAGGTACCCAAGACGCAGCGTTGCCTGGTAGCGGCTCTCGCATCGGCTCGCCGTCGCTACGGCCATGGCCGGCAGGAGGTCCTCCTGCCGGATGTCCGGCTCGTGGATCGAGCTCGGCACGTCGTCCTCGGCGGGGACGCCGTGGATGAGGCGCTCGAGCTCCCACTCGTTGATATCGAGGGCCTCCGAGGCGAATGGGAGGCACGCCGTTCATGCTCACGCAACGACCATAGCGGACAAAGAAAGCGGTCTCCGCGACGCGGTAGACCCTTCGCCGACACGATCCTCGTCCGAGCTCACAGCGCGCGGAAGCGCTGCCACGGCTGCGAAGCATTGAACGTCGCGTTGCGCAGGCGCGGGCGTACGGTCCGGCTCCATCCGTAGCGCTCACTGAATCCGTTCGGGGCCGGGTCGAACGTGATGAAGGGGACCGCGCCCGCCGCCGACGAGCGCACCGAGCCGCCCCAGCTGGATCCAGTGGTACCCTTCACGCAGTAGAGATCGCTTCGGCCGTCCGCGTCAGCGTCCATGATGAAGAGCTTGTCGCCGGCCTGGCATGCGTCGGAGGGAATGCCCGGACTCTCACCAACATAGATGTGAGAGTTGATGTTGGTGAACGGAAATCCGCTCGTCGCGGCGAAGTCGACCTGGAGATCTCCATTGCTTCGCGTCACACAGAGCAGGTCGGTGCGGCGGTCGCCGTTGAAATCGCCGACATAGAGCTTCGCGCCCGTGTGCGTGCAGTACACGGTGTCGTAATATTCGTTCGAGTACGTGACGAAATCGAACGTTCCGTCGGCTGCCGCGTAATCGATCCAGATCCGGCCCGGATCTTTGCACAGCAGGTCGGTGCGCCCGTCGCCGTTGAAGTCGCCGGTGTAGAGCTGCGCGTTCGCATGCGTGCAAAAGACGGCGTCGTTTCGCAGCCACCCGCCGGAGTAGGTGCCATCCGTCTGCCCGAACAGGACCTGGAAACCTGTCACCGACGGACGGCGGCACGCGATGTCGGAACGATCATCGTTGTTGAAGTCTCCGACGTAGAGCTCGCTGTCCGAGGAGGCGCAATACGTCTGAGAGACGGTTCCCATCGCGACGACTCGCCGGTTCGTGTTCCGCGCGATGCGCACCACGCCGGCGGACTGATCGGCGCAGATGGCGTCAAGATCGCCATCACCGTCCGGGTCCGCCCAGTACAGCTGGGTCGCGATCGGGCACCACGAGTTCGAGAAGGAGATGTCGCTCGTCGACGTGCCCCACGTCGTCATGATGTTCTGGATCTGCGCGCGGACCTGCACGACGTTGCCGAAGACGTCACCGAGGCCGCTATTGACGCCCCAGATCGCGCCTCCCGCGCTCGCAGTCCCGAGGCGGGCTGGTCCGCCCGAGTCGCCCCGACAGAGCGCCTGCGTGCTGCCGAACGAGCCCTGGAAGAAGCGCATCGTGCCGCCCCCGGCGCCCGTATTCCAATTGGTGCATCCCTTCCCCCAGAGCGTCACGGTCGTGCCTGTCGTCGGCATCGCGGTCGCGATCGTCGGGAACGTGCTTATGAAGCTCGAAGGGACCGACGTCTCCAGTCGCGCGAGCGCCACGTCGGGAGCACCGAGATCCGTATCGGAGCTGAAGTTAAAGATGCGATCCACGACGAAGGTGCCGCCACCGTTGGTGCCCCAACTGACGCCGTCGGTCGAAGTCCTCACCAAAAATCCGGTGTCCCGGTTCAACGGGTCGTTGACCGCTTCCTGGTGATTCCAGCAGTGCGCCGCGGCGAGCACCCAATTGGGCCCGATGAGGGTCCCGGTGCAGCCACCGAGAAAATCGACCAGCTCGGGCCGGTGGTCCACGGTCCCGCCGATGATCGCCTCGGAAGCCAGGCCGATACTTTCATCGTCGTCGTCGAACGGCGCAGTATCATCGGGCTCGGCATCGCCTTGTATGCACCCGCATAGCCCGATTGCAACGGCACACGCCAGCATCCTCTGTCGGCTTCGATCTGTTGCAATCATGTAAAACCACCTTTGGGCTACATTGAACAATGAGCTCATTGCCAGTGTATCGTGCTCCCTCCGGTGCTCTCGTCGGGGGCCAACTCGCGTTTGCCGTTAGGATAGCGATCCCCCGAGCGCTGTCACTTCCCTAAGATTAGGGTATCTTATAGCGTGCGCTGGAGGTTGCCGGTCGAACCGCGGCCGAGCAGACGGGCGAGCAGCATGGACCGCGAACCGACGCCGAAACGGCGATAAATCGACTTGGTGTACTGATTCACGGTATATCGGCTGATCCCGAGGCGCTCGGCGATCTCCTTGTCCGTGCGCCCGCCGAGCAGCAGATCCAGGGTCTGGCGCTCGCGCCGCGGGAGCTGGGCGCGCAGCACGTCGTCAATCATGGGCGTGGGCGCGCGGAGCATCGACTCGCACTCGAGGTGAAAGAGGTGCAGGAGGCTGCGGTCCTCCTCGTCGAAGGGGCGCTCGTTCTTCGCCCGATACATTCCGAGCCCGTGGACCACCGATGGCGTTGCTCCGCGCCTGGTCGAATACAGGGCGTGATCGAGGTGCGCCGGCCCGAGGTGGTGTTCGACGTACGGCGATCCATACCACAGCCGATCATCGATCAGCTCCTGGCGCATCGCTGTGGTGGTGGCCGAGATACGCGCTGGAGACACGCGCATCAGCTCGCGGAGGCCGGGATTGAACGCGCTTCCACTCTGCGCAAGGACCTCGAGGGCCGGCAGCGTCGTGCTGTCCCACCCCTCGAGGACGATGGCCGTGAAGGCTCCGCGCCCCCCGGGGCGGAAGTCGCAATCGACGACGCTACCGCCTACGACGGCGCCGAGGATGCGCAAAAGACCCGAGATTAGGTGCTTCTGTCGCTCGGGATGGTTCGCCGGGATCTCCTGTGCTTCGGCGATGAGGCGGATCAACTGGCGCACCTGGCCAGTACGCAGCCTCCCCGCCATCGTCAGACCCGGCAAGTCTTCCGTGTGAGCCACCATGGCTCCGCAATAACGTGGGCCGGGATTCGTGTCTAGCTTCGCCGATTGCAGCTCTTGCGAGAGCGCGGGGCAGGCCACAGGGTCGATCTCCGATGGGGGAAGGCTCGACCGGTTGCTCGGTCAAGGCGCCCGACGTGGGCAGGGTTGTCACGGACGCAAGCTCGCGGGACGCGACGACATCCCGCGGTCCGCGCGATCCGTGCCGCCCTCGAGCGCCGCCCGCCGCAGGTAGGCGGTAGCATCCCCGAGCTCTTCGCGGCGCGACGCCCGCCCACCGCCGCTGTTGCCGCTGTTGTCGGGTAGCCCGCCGCCACGAGGTGCCGCCCCATCGCCGGTTCCAGTCCGCGGAGCACTGGCGCTCGCCCAACTCGGCAAGCCGGTGACGTGACTTGCATTTGCGGGTCCGCGGCAGGTAGCTTCGTGGAGCCGCACGCCCCGACCAGGGCAGGGCGCCAACCCGGGTTGGTCGCCCGCGGCGCCAACCTGGGTCGGTCGCCCCCGGCTCGTACCCAGGAATCGCCTTTCTCAAGCGTGGCACCGGGTTTGCTCCGGGGGGGACGGTCGCCCGGCCGGGCGGGCGAGGAGGTCTTGGACGATGCGCAAGCTGTGGGCGGCTACGGTAATGGCGACGGCGGCGCTGACGACAGCGCCGCGACCCGTCGAGGCGTGCGGCGGATTCTTTTGCGGACGACAGCCGGTGGACCAGACCGCGGAGCGGATCTTGTTCGCGACGAACCAGGACGGCTCCGTCACGATGGTGACGCAGATCCAGTACGCGGGCGCGGCGCCGGACTTCGCCTGGGTGATTCCGCTCGCCGAGGTGCCGGCGGTGGACAGCCTTGCCGTGTTCCCGCAGCTCGCGCTCACCGCCCTCGATGCAGCGACGGGCCCGCAGTTTCAGTGGCCCGACGACCCGTCCTGCTATCCCCCCGTGTTCGAGGCCGGTGGGGGCGTGGACTCGCCCACCGCGGGCGGGTCCGACGACGGCGACGTCACGGTGCACATCCGGGAAGAGGTCGGGCCGTACGACGTGGCCGTGATCGAGTCGACCGATCCCGCGGCGCTCATCGACTGGCTTCGCCGTAACAACTTCCGCGTCAACGACGCGATGGCGCCGTACATCCGCATCTATACGAGCGAGGGGATGAAGTTCCTCGCGCTGCGGCTCCAGCCGGACGCCGAGGTCAGCGACATCCAGCCGTTCCGCTTCACGCTTCCGTCGGGGTCGCCGTCGATTCCGATCCGGCTGACGGCGATCGCGGCCGAGCCGGAGATGGGCATCACCGTGCTGGTCCTCGGCGACCGGCGCTATGGGCCGGCGAACTGGCCAGACGTCGAGATCGACGACAACCAGATCGTCTGGAGCCCGTACGCGTGGCCAATGCAGACGAACTGGACGGCGCTCGTCGCGCGCGGCGTCGACGAGGTCGGCGGTCGCGGCTTCGTCACGGAGATGAGCGGACCGACGGCCGACATCGCCGAGCAGGTCCGCAACACGATGAGCTCGGACGAGGCGCAGGTGGCCGCGCGCGACGCGCTGCTGCCGCTGCTGGAGAGCAACGCGACCATCACCCGGCTCTACACCCGCCTGTCGCCCGAGGAGATGACCGTCGATCCGATCTTCCGGCGCACCGACGGTCCCGAGGTATCAAACGTCCGCGTGCTCCCGCGCTACGTCGACGGCCGCGACCTGTGCGGGGACGCTCCGGGCGCCGAGCCTGCCGCCGCGTCGCCGTGCGACTTCGCGGCGTGCGGCGCAGGCGGCCTGTGCCGCGTGGTCGAGGTCGCAGGCGGCGCCCAGCCGGTGGCCGGCTGCGCGTGCGTGCCCGGGACGACCGCGCGCACCACGTTCGATCCGTCGGGTCGGCCGACGGTGACCTGCCAGGACCTCCGCATGTCGTTCCTCAACCCGGGTGACCGGGCGCTTCCCGACGCGCCGCCGCTCGCGGACCCTTGTGCGACGTTCGATTGCGGCCCGCACGGCGAGTGCGTGCCCATGAACATGACGCCGACCTGCCGCTGCTCGACGGGTTATGTGGCGGTAGGCGCCATCGCCGCCGACGGCAGCCGGGAGACGACCTGCGTGCTTCCCGACGAGCCCGTCCCCGCGTCCTTCTATGACCGGCGCGTGCCGAACCTGCCCGATTCGCTGCCGGGTGGGCGACCGGTCGACGTGCCGCCGCCCGCCGTCGAGGCCACGTCTGGAGGCTGCAACGCCGGCAGTCATGCAGGCAGCGCCGGCGGCCTCGGCGGCGCGCTGATCGGGCTGCTGCTGGCCGTGCGCCGTCGCCGGCGCTCCTAGGAGCCCACGCCGTGACCTGCTCGACCTCCGCCGCCGGTTTCGTCGTGCTCCTCGCGCTCGCCCCTGGCTGCGTCGGTGGGGACGAGCCGCCGGCGCAGGGCATCGCCGAGCTCGGCACCGGCGAGTGGCAGTTCGAGCCGCTGGCCGACGGCCAGGAGGTCGAGCTCGCCCACGGCGCGCAGGGCGGCTGGCACCTGTGGACCAGCGTCCGGACGCTCGGCCTGGAGCCCGAGGGCGTCCTGCTCGAGGTCACGACGACGGTGATCGGCGACCCCTCCTCGGCGACGACCAGCCGGGGGAGGATCGAGCTCACGGAGCGCGAGGACGGCCGGTGCGAGTTCATCGGATGGCCGGCCGTGCTCGGCGAGCCCGCTTGTGCCATCGGCCGTACGCTCCAGGTCAGGGGGATGGTGACCGACGCGCGAGGCACGGTTGCGAGCGGCGAGCGGCTGGTGCGCCCCCGATGGAACAGCGACGAAGCATGTGCCGGACAGCCATAGCGCCCGCAGGCTGTGGCGGGAAACGCGCAATCGAAGACGACGGCGAAGGCGAAGGCGGCGGCGGCGACGGTCGTCCAGGGATCCTGCGTCAGCTCAATCTTGATGGGCACGACGCGGGGCGCGCTCGCCGTGAGGTCGACCCGCCACGCGTACGCCGTGAGGGCGGGGTTCTCCTTTTGATCTAGGTGTACTCCATCGCGTCAACCGCCCACGTCCAGGGACGGAAACCGCTTGCCGCGCGCCCATGAACTGTGTATGTGCACAGATCGGGTCCTTAGGGGGACTTTGGGGGGGTAACAGCGACCGCTGGACGGCGGTGCGCCGGGTCACCATCCCTGGGGTTTGGCGGCATCCGACGACGCTCCGTCGCAGCGTCACGCGCTGAAGAGACACCATGCGGAACCTGATGATCCTCGTGTTCGCTGCCGCCCTGGCAGGATGCTCGGGCGAGGAGCCCGGGGCGAAGAACGTCCTCCAGCTCGGAGGGATCGTCGACCGGACCGGCGACATCGCCAACCCGAACTGGTACTCGGCGATCGCGATGGCGCAGGACCAGATGAACGTCGCGCTGGAGCGCGCGGGCTACAAGGACCTGGCCTTCGACTTCGCGCTGCGGGACTCCAAGAACACGAGATCGCTGGCCATCTCGCTGGCGCAGGAGCTCGTTGCGGGCGGGGCGAAGGCGCTCGTGCTCGACTCCAGCCCGAACACCGAGGGCGTGGCGAGCCTGATCTACGACCCCGATCCCGCGAAGCGGATCGGCGTCCCCACCGTGTCGATGGCGGCCTCGTCGCCCTTCCTGAACAACCCGGACGACCAGAGCGACGACCCGCTCGTGCGGGCAGCGCGCCGCGACGAGGAGGGGTGGGTGTTCCGCACCTCCATGAGCGCCTTGCCCCAGACGCGGGTGGTCATGAACATCCTCCTGAGGAAGGGCATCGCCGACAAGGACCACCTCAAGATCTCCGTCCTCGGAACGAAGAACGCCTTCGGCGTCGGCTACGTGTCTGCCCTCGCCACCGCCGCCGAGGCCGTGCGCCCCCGCGGCGCGCCCGCGCCGGTCATCGAGGGCATCTTCTACGTGCCGAGCGGCCCCGGGGGCGTGCCCACCGACTACAACTTCGCGGACGAGCTCAATCGCCTCGTCGATGACGTCACCGAGCTGACCGACGAGGAAGGCAACACGATCGGCGAGGCCGCGCGCCGGAGCCCACCGGACGTCATCGTCGACGCGTCCAACTCCGGTCACAACATCAACGTGACGAAGAACTACAGCGCCCCCATTCCGCTGCTGCACCACGACACGTTCCGGCGCGCGCAGGTCATCGAGGGGCTCGGGGGAGCCGCCGACGGGCAGGAGGGGACGTCGCCGGTCCTGTTCGAGCCGGGGCCGTCGGGCGAGGCGTTCGCCCACGCGCTGGGGGTGGCCGGCGCGGTCGAGATCGGGGCCTTCGACGCGGTCGCTTACGACGCTGCGGCCGTGCTCATGCTGGCGTCGCTGGTCGCGTCCGCGAAGCTCGATGACCCGACCGGCGTGGCGCCGGCGCAGATCCGCGATGCGCTGAGGGAGATCAACGAGCCCGCCGGGGCCGTCGTCCGCCCCGGCGAGGCCGGGTTCGCGGAGGCGATCGCGCGGGTCGCGCGGGGCGAGCCCATCAACTACGAGGGCGCCTCCGGCAGCTGTGATTTCAATCCCCAGGGCGATGTGCTCATGAAGGTCGCGTACTGGACGATCGAGCAGCGGTCGTTCCGGGATATCGCCATCTTCGATTGCGTGCAGCCCAGGTGTCCGCTCCTCCGGAACCGGTGACCCGAGCTCGTGGGGTGGGATCATGACGCGTCGCGCGGTTCCGGTTCGAGTCGCGGTGGGGGTGGCGGCGCTCGTGGGCGGCGCGGCGAGCGGCGCGGGCGCGCAGCCGGCCGGCGGTCCGCCTTCGCGGGCGGCGGCGACCTCAATCCAGGGGACGGACGCCCTGGCGCAGATGTCGCTGGAGGAGCTGCTCAACGTCCAGGTGGTCACCGCGAGCGGCGGTGAGGCGGAGGATCGCTCGATCGCCGCCGCCAACCTGGTGGTCATCGGCAAGGAAGAGATCAGGACGCGCGGGTGGCGCTCGCTCGCCGAGGTGCTCGCGAACACCCCGGGGCTGTACGTGATCGAGGACCTGGTGCTCCCCTCGGTCGGCGTGCGGGGCGTGACCGGCGGGCTCCGCGCGGGCTCGCGGATCGTCAAGGTGATGATCAACGGCCACTCCGTGATCTTCCAGCCCGATCTGACGGCGCTCCTCGGGCCGGAGTACATTCCGATCGAGTGCGTCGAGCGCGTCGAGATCGCCAAGGGGCCGTTATCGGCGCTGTACGGGGCCAACGCCTTCCTCGCCACGGTGAACGTCATCACGCGAGACGCCCGCGGCGGCGCCTCGGGGGCGGAGCTGTCGGCGCGAGGCAACTGGATCTCGGAGCAGCCTGGTTACGGCGGGACCCTCCTGGCGCAGCAGGCGACGGACTGGATCGGCGTCCTCGCCGCGTACAGCTTCGACCGCACGGATCGCTCGGGGCTCCGGATCGAGCGTACGTTCCCCGGGCAGCGCCCGGAGCTCCCGGCGTACGCGCCGCTGTTCGCCGGCGAGAGCCGGGACGACATCGCGGCGCCCTCGAGCTTTTACGCCCAGCTGAGCGTCGAGGCCGGCGCCCTGGGCAGCGTGAAGGTCCAGGGGGGCGTCCAGCGGCTCGATTCCATGGGGGAGTTCCAGCTCAACTCCGCGCTCACCCACGCCTCTCGGCATTCGCTCCAGAACGCGTGGGCGAGCGTCCATCACGACAAGGCGTGGACGCCGCGCCTCGCGACGCAGCTCTCGGCCGGCGTCTCGCGCGGCGCGCCGACCCGGGAGGATGAGCTGTTCCTCACGGGCGTCCGCGCGACCTCGTTCCGCCGCAACTTCGCGTCGACAACGTTCCAGATGGGGGCGCGCGTCGACGCGTCGCTGTCCGAGGCGATCACCGTGAGCGGCGGGGCGGACTCCATCGTCGATGTCGCCGACGTGCTGTATTACACGGAGATCTACCGGGCCGAGGTCGGCGGCCACGCGAGCGGCGACGAGGTCGACCTGGTCTCCGGCGCGGATCTGCGCGCCGCGATGCTCTCGACGAGCGGCGCCTTCGCGCAGCTCCAGGTGAGCCGGCCTCCGTGGCTGGAGGGGCTCCACCTCTCGGCGAACGTCCGGCTCGACAAGCCCAACCACTGGGATGCGCAGGCGTCGTGGCGGGCCTCCGCGGCGTACCGCTGGCACGACAACCTGGTGACCAAGCTCATCGTGGGGCGCTCGTATCAGGCGCCGTCGGCCGTCCTCCTCTACGGCTTGACGGGCTTCGGGCGGAGCAACAACGTGATCGGCAGCGAGACGCTGCCGTCCGCGCCGCCGCTACAGCCGCAGAAGGTTCGATCCGCCGAGGTCGTGGTGAGCGGCGGGCTCTCGATCGTCCTGTTCGAGGCCGCCGCCTACGTGCAGGAGATCAAGGATCGTATCGAGTTCACGTCGCACGGCGCGAACTTCGTGGGGCGCAACCAGGGCGACGAGGTGCACGCGGGCGCCGAGCTGAGCCTGCGGCTGGCGCACGAGCGGATCGCCCCTTACGTGAGCGTCGCGGCGAACGGCCGCGTCGCCCACGCCGAGCAGGATGGGGAGCTGGTCTACGAGATGGACACGGAGCTCCCGCTGGTTCCGTTCGTCTTCGCGCTGGGCGGCCTGGACGTCCGGATCCCCGAGGCCCGCGTCAACATCAATGTTCACGCGAAGCTCGTGAGCGCGCGGGGCGCCGCCCAGGGCAATGTTTTGCTCAACGACAGCGAGCCGTACGCGTTGCCGAGCTATGCCACGTTCGACGCCACGATCTCGAGCGTGCGCGCGGACCTGCTCGGCGATGGTTCGGAGACGGGTGCGAGCGTGTCGGTCAAGAACCTCCTCGACCAGCGGCGGTCGGAGCCGGGCTTCGGGGGCTTCGACGTTCCCGTCGTGGGGCGGAGCGTGGCCGTGAACGTGACGCACGCGTTTTAGGTGACGGATCGGGATCCGGAGCCGACGGCTGTTCAGCGCGCGAGAACGCTGAGCAAGAAATCCGCGCCGATCTCCGCCGGCGCGCGGCGCGATTCACGTTAGCCTCGTCTCCGTCGCACCCTAGACTTCATCGCTCGTTGCTGGAGTTGATGAACCATGAACGATCGACGACCGCGATGGCCGCTCTTGCTGAGCGCGCTCTTGATCTTCGAGCGCCGGGCGCGGCTCCTCTGGCTGAGCACCCTGGTGCTGGCCTTCTTCGCCGGAAGGGCGTCGTCGACGTGCGGCGGCGCGGAGCATGCCCCCGTGGCCCCGACCCGGCCCCTGCCGGACGGCGGGGTCGCGAGCGACTCCCCGGATGCGGGGCGGCCAGCGGTGGCCGACGGCGGGTCCCGCGCCGAGGCGATCCCGCTCGACGCGGGCTGGCCGGGCCATGACGGCAGCCTCCGCGCTGTCTATCGCATCGTAGCGCGCCGGAACGTCGCCCCCGCGATGGGCAACTCGGCGGGCGTCACGCACGACGGGCGCAGGCTCTGGCTCCTCTCGAGCAACGACGTCCAGCACGTGCTCTACGAGCTCGACGAGGCGACGAGC
Organism: Sorangium sp. So ce385; assembly: GCF_051474135.1. NCBI lineage: Bacteria > Pseudomonadati > Myxococcota > Polyangiales > Polyangiaceae > Sorangium > Sorangium sp. So ce385. The sequence goes on from NZ_CP150337.1 coordinate 8,077,146, forward strand.
ACGCCGCTCCGCTCCCACCCGCTGCCGGCGCTGATCGGCACGCGGGGCACGTCCGCGCACGGCATCGCCTGGGTCGACGGCGCGATCTGGATCGCGGTCGCCGGCAACACGAACGAGCTCGTGCAGGTCGACCCGGACACCGGCCGCATCCTCCGCAGGCGCGCGGCGCCCACCGAGCTCGGCCCCACCGGGCTGTCCTTCGATGGCCAGCACCTGTGGCTGTCGAGCACCAGCGGGCACGTCTATCGCATGTCGACGCAGAACGGCGGCATCGAGGAGCGGTTCGTCGCCGGGAGCGCCGAGGTGCGCAGCCAGGGCGTCGCGCACCGCGCCGGGGAGATCTGGGTCGCCGGGCTCTTCGAGCAGATGGTCGTCTACTCGTCGCGCGACGGCGCGCTGCTCGGCGCCGTGACGACCGAAGACGGCGCGCACCTCCCCCGGGAAGACCTCGGGCAGCTGTGCTTCGTGGGGGACGAGCTCGTGGTCCTGAGTCAGCGCGGGCTGACGTACTACCGTCCTGAGCGCGTGGCGCAGTAGCCGCCTCGGCCGTATGGCGGCGCATCATCGCTTTGGCGAGATGAGCGCCATTCCATGCCGACCGAAGCTCACATCGTGAGCCGCTGCCATGGCCTCATGCGCAGCGTCAATCGCCTATCGAGGCACAAGCAAATCTCGCCGTCAAGGTGCCGTTGCTCGCTGTCGTCCGCCAGTGCGCGCGGCCCAGGCGCAACTTCCGAAGAACCTCTCGCGCTTTGTGCATGCCCGGTCACACGAAGGTGTAGTTGGTGATGTGGAGCTCCAGGGTGGCGGACGTCAGGCCGCTCAGGTCGAGCCCTACGTTGTTCTCCTCGGGGATTTCAATCTGCCACCACGTGAAGGGCCCCAGCAGCGCATAGCTCTGCTGGGTGCCGGCGGGCTGGTAGTTGAAGTCCCCATCCTCGATGGGTGTCTTGTCCGCGAGCCCGTAGATGAAGAGCAGCGTCACCGGGTCATGGCTGAACCGGTAGCCCTGGTTGTGCTGGCTCACCACCGTCTCGTTGCCGGTGTGGGTGATGCGAATGTGGAGCTGGCCGTCCGACGTGGTGACGCCATCGGCCCACAGGCGCACCTTGGTGACGCGCACGTTGGCGAAGTCGGCGAAGGGGTTATCTTGCTTCAGACTGTTCTTGTATGCGGCGGGTATGGAGAGGAGCAGCCGCCCGGAGCGCCGGAGCTGGTCGAGCTGGAGGCCCGTGAGCTGCACCTGCACGCCCGGCTGGGACGGCTGCCGCGGGTCTGGGTAGGGCTGCGCGCCGTGCCCGAAGGACTCCACGGCCGTCTGGTATCGCCGCAGGATGGCGATTCGTGCCGCCTGCAGCACGCCCGCGTCGATGGCGGGCACCGCGTTGCCGTCCAGCGCCTCCGTGAGGAGGTTGTCATCCGTCACCGCCCAGAACTGGAAGGCACGGGTCGTCAGGTACAGCGTCTCCAAGATCTGCTCGCGGGACTGCTGGTACAGCCGGGACATGAAGGACGTCATCAGCGGCAGGTTGGGCTGGTAGCCCTGGAGGAGCTGCTGGCCGATCGTGTCGATGCGCCCCTCAAGCTCCTCGACGACCTGCTGCTTGCGCGCCAGCAACAGCACGATGGCGTTGTAGTCGAGGATCTGGTTGTTACGCGCCACCACGGAGTCCACGTAGGTCTGGAAGGCCGTCTTCAGCGCGTCCGCTTCGTCGGGAAACTTCGAGTAGACCGAGTCGAGCGTCTTGGACAGCGCCTGCTGGTTGGCGATGAGGAGGGCGGCACCATCGTCGTCCTCGGACAGGGTGCCATCGGGCAGCGCCTTGTAGCCCTCGACGATGGACTGGAGCGAGCCGTCTACGCTGGCAACGTGGCTGACCAGGTAGTCCTTGGGGATCGACTGCCCGTCGTCGGTGACAATCTCCGTGTCGAACTTGTATAGGGTGGAGGCGCCCTGGGTGGCCCACATCCAGGGGGACTCGGGGGCGAAGGCCACCGTGGCGATGGCGGAGAACAGGTCCTTGAGCTCCAGGTCGAAATGCTTCTCCAGCTTCTCCTTGAAGCGCTCCAGCTTGCGGACCACCTCGTCGCGCTGGGCCTGGAGGGTGGGCTCGTAGGAGCGGATGACGGTGAGGACCCTGGTCGCCTGGCCGAAGAGCTGGTCGATGTCGTTCCGGGCGCTCTCCCGGGCCTGCTTCGCCGAGGTGAGCGACTGCTGGAGCGCGGCCTCACGCTCCTTCGTCTCCTCCTCAGCGGTGAAGTAGGCCTGGTAGCTCGATTCCACGGACTGGAAGGCATCCATCATCTGCTCGAGCTGGCTGCTGTAGAAGTCATACGAGGCCAGCGGCGCGAAGTCGTACGGGTGACCGAAGGAGTCCAGGCCCTGGCGGAGCTGCTGCCGGAGCACCGAGGCGCTCCTGAACACATTGATCAGCGTGCCCACGCAGTCCCCGGAGCCGAGCGCCCGCTGGTTGTCGAGGTCGTTGTAGGCCTGGAGCAGGGGTGCGTCGCCGGTGAGCGAGGGAAAGTCCCCGGTCCGCTCGATGAGCCGGTCCAGCATCGCGGCCGTGTCGCGGATAGCGTCCGGGTTCTGCACCGGGTGCGCCGTGAAGTACCGCAGTTGCGCCTTTTGCAGGAGCATCGTGCACTGCTCGGGGTGGGCGAACAGCAGGTCGTCGAGCCCCAGCGAGGGGAGCTGCCCGGCGTCGCTGAAGGTGGTGACGGTACGCACGCCTGGGCTCCCGGCGAGGCCGTTATCGCCGTTCGCCAGGCCGGCGCCGTACGGCCCGTAGTCTCCCGCCGACACGTCCACCTTCCCGATGATGCCCGTCTGCCACGCCAGCACCCGCGACTGCAGGAGCAGAGCGACGGGTTCCGCCAGCAGGCGGGCCTCGGCCATCGAGCTGTCGTCCCAGGTCGCGACGAGCGCCCCCAACTGGCCGGCGACGTCCTTCAGCGTCGCCCCGTTCGCGACGGGGATGGCCTGCGCCGCGTCGGGCCGGGCGTTGACGAGGTCGGCGAAGGTGGCGACCGCGGACCGGGCATCCGTCGACGCCCTGGCGCGGAAGATCTGCCGCAGCCCATCCAGCCAGACGCGGAAGATCTGGCGGGCGGCGACGAAGACGGTGCCGCCATTCCCCGCGTCGCCGCCCCGGCCGCCCGCCGAGCCCGCCGTGGAGGAGAGGTTGTCCTGGCCCTTGCCCCCATCGCCGCCCGTTGCCGTCAACATCAAGGGCGGGGGCGCCGCGTCGGCCGAGCCCAGGAGCACGACGAGCGCGTTCCCGTGCAGCCCGGGCTGGCCCTCCGCGGCGGGCTTCCCGGGCACTTCCGTCGCGGGGCCGCCCGGCTTGCCCTCCGCGCCCGAGACGTCGATGCCCGCGCCCGCCACGGCGGTGAGCGCGTGGAGCGACAGATAGCAGTCCTGGGCCTTGAGCGTCGTGGCCAGCACGGTGTCCTCGGCGTAGACGCGGGCCTCGGTGTACCTCGTCAGGTCGGCCGGGACGGGCCCCTCGTCGCGAATCGTGAGGCTGTCCTCGACGGTCAGCACCACGAGCCGCCCGTCCTGCTCGACGGATTGGAAGGATTCGTCCGGGAACCGGAACAGGCCCTGCCCGGAGCTGCCACCGCGTGTAGACGTGCTCATGGGAGCCTCCCTATTTTCCGCCGCGCTGGGCGACCTTGCCGACGATGAGGAAGTCACAAGGCGTCTTCACGCCTGCCTTCGTCGCGATGTCGATGACGTGCTGGCCGGGGGACAGCAGGTTGGTGGTGGCGAAGAAGTCCAGGCCGGGCAGGGCGAGGTTGATGGATGGAATCCGCAGCTTCATGTCCCGCTCGTAGAACTCCGGGACGGACTCGGAGCAGCCACCGAGGCGCTCCCAGAAGCTGCAGCTGTGAGAATCGGTCTTGACGGTGAAGTCCGAGGCGCCCAGCGTGATGCTGGCCAGGGTGAGGTCCGAGTCCGACAGGGTGCCCAGGGCCACCGCCGGCTCGTTGAGGGTGATCGTGATGTCAATCTTCCCGTACCGGGGCGACGTGTGCCCCATTCCGGCCGTCACCTCGCTCCATTCCGAGGTCGCCCGTCCCTCCCACTGGAGCTGCAGCTTGGAGTCCTGGAGCAGCATCGTCAGCGGGAAGTCATTGAGGCTGATGTTCAGGCCGCCGTAGTCCCAATTGCTGAAGATGACGTGCCCCTCGTTCGAGTCGGCCACCACGGACTGGTCGGACTTCAGCTGGACCCGGATGCCGTTGGTGGTGGTGACGAAAGAGACCTTGAACCCGTTCTTCTCGAGCTGTGGCTTCAAGTAGCTGCGGGTGAGCAGGTCGTAGGACAGGATGATGGAGGCGGAGTAGCCGTCCGGCACCGGCACGGTCTCCTGGCCGCCCGGCTTGAACGACGGGTCGGGGTTGCCGGGGAGGCTGCCTTCGCGGTCCGTCTGGATGTAGAGGCTCAGCACGCCGGTGGTGGCGTCCCCGGAGGACGTGAAGACGAAGGCCTTCGGCGTCAGCACGATGGATCCGTCCTTAGGCTTGCTGTTGTTGAGGCCGGTGAGGGCGTAGTCGATTTCGCTCACCTGCGTCTGGAAGTAGTTGAGCAGCACCGGCATCAGCCAGATGTTGAGCGGCAGGTTGTCCGTGCCGGTGGCCTGCGGCACGAGCTGGAAGGTGGCGCCCTTCTCGTTCTTGAAGTGGACGATGACGTGGGCGCTCTCGTTGCTGCCGTCGGAGAAGGTGACGACGTTGCCCGCCGGGGACACCGTGCCGGTGTCGCCCTTGATGGCGGCCAGCGGCACAGTGGCCTCGATGCTGTACTTGTCCCCGGGAATGGGCGTGACCTTGGGGGGCCGGCCCGGAACGTTGATGGTGTAGGAGCCGCCGTCCTTCAGCCGCATCGTCAGCGTGGCGTAGCCGGAGCGCCCGGCGACGAAGGCCAGGGTCGGCGAGGCGAACTTCAGGTCGAACTCGATGTCCAATGGGTCGCCTGTCACCGGATCCTCCACCTGGGTGGTGATTCTCACCTCCCGGGCCAGCTTGCCGGCGTCGTACTGCGCGCCCAGGAACCGGTTGAGCTGGTCGACCGAGTACGAGCAGACGACGTCCCACTGGTCCGTGGACTGGGAGCCCTTCATCCAGTTGACAAGGGAGTCCAGGGCGGGAGGTGCGTAGGGATTGGCGGAGAATGCGGTGGTGGTGCTCACGTCAAGCATCGGTGTCTCCTCGATGGAAGGGGATGGAAGGGGACGGGCTCACGCCCTGAAGCGGAAGACGTCGGCGGAGCGCTCGGAGGTGCGCCGCTGGGCGTCCTCGCGCCTGCGCTCCGTGGCGTCCTGCTCCGCTTCATTGCTCGTCACGTCCCGCTGACGGTCCGCGTTCTCCTTCTCCTTCTGGCGCAGCGTCTCCCGCAGCGTGCCCAGTTCCTGCTCCAGGCTGCGCTTCTGTTCGAGGAGGTCCGTGTTGGTGGGGTCGCTCTCGAGCCGCTCCTCCACCGCGCTCAGGCTGGCGGCGCGCGCGGCGACCTCGCCGGAGGTGGCCTCCACGGCCCGGGAGGCGCTGGCGAGCTCCGCCTGGAGCCGGCTCGCGTCCTGCTTGAGGGCGTGCAGCCGCCTGTCCGTCAGCGTGAGCTCGATGGTCGCGCGCAGGAAGCTGGTCCCGTCCGAGGCCGCGTCCATGTTGCGCACCAGGCGGTCGCCGAAAGCCGATGTGACGAGGCCCGTGGCGACGTCCTGCCCCAACGGGGTGACAAGCTCCTTGACGAAGTCCGCGTTGCCGCCGACGCTCGACATGACCAGCTCCGTCGTCGTTTCGCGGACGACCTGCCGGATGGCGTCCAGGTCGAGCTTGCCGAAGAGGTCGTCCGTGTTGGAGGTCGGGTCCAGGCCGCCTTCCTTGAGCTGGCGCTCGACCTCCTCGGAGATGGCGTCGTTGATCTGCCCCTTGAAGAAGTCCCACGGCAGGTCGCGCGTCATCTCCGTGAGGGTCTGGACGTAGCGGGCGACCTCCGTCTCGCCGATGCCGCCCGTGACGAGGCTCCCCTGGTCATGGGCCACCGCGTCGGCGACCTGGGTGAGCCGCTCTTCCGAGATTTCCTCGACCAGGGCGCGCTCGCCGGTGTCCACCGCCTTCTCCAGGCCGAAATCCACGACGGAGTAGGGCTGCAAGCTCATGACCTTGTAGGGCTTCACGTACTCGGCCCACCGGGGCGACTCGAGCAGGGTCATCTGCAAGCCCGTCAGGAACGGCGTGGCCACGGGGAAGGCGTCCTTCAGCCGGGCAAGGGCCTTGCTGAGGACGGGGTCCCTCTCCACCGGCTTCCACTCTCCCGTCTGGCTGAAGTACTTCGTGTCCGAGAAGGGGTTGAATTTGGCGTCATTGACGATGACGGCGACGTCATCCGGCGAGTTGCGCTTGGGCCAGCCGGCGGAGGGCGACAGGATGATGTCGGGCCGGATGGGGAAGCGCACCCGCCCGCTCGTCAGCTCCTGCGTGTAGTCGAAGCAGACGGCGACCGCGATCCACGCGTCCTGGCCGCCGAGCACGTCCTTGGCGCGGTAAAGAACAGGACCGTCTCCACCGACGTGGAAGCACTCCTCCCAACCATCAATCGGGTGCTGATTGGCCTTGGTGAACTCGACGATGTCGGACTCCTTGCCCGACGAGATGAGGAAGCCGCGGTTCTCGCCCACCTGCTTGCCGTTGAGCGTGGTCTCGACATCGAGCGCCAGGGTGCCGGGGCAGTAGACGATTCCTTCGGGCAGCTTGCTCAGGCGGTCTTGGACCGCGATGACCATGTCGATGTACCAGCTCTTCGGGATGGGGTGGCGTGCGGAGAACTCGAAGTCGCCGGTCTCCGGGTCCTGCGCGCCGTTGAAGCCGAACTCGAAGCCCGAGACGATGTTGAGCACGCCCGGCTTGGGATCGAAGTACCCTGACGTCTTCACCAGGTCGAGCTGCCGGACGATGGAGTCGACCGCTTCGGAGCGAGACTTGGGCAGCCGCTTTCCTGGCAACAGCAGCGACCTGTAGCTGTGGTACTGCCGGTTCAATGAGCGGAACCCTGTGAAGCCTTTGTTGGATACGGACCTGGCACTCGACAACAGAAATCTCATTGATGCTCTCCTTGCGCGGGTCGTCCAGTTGAAGCGGAACGGCGTCTCCGCCGGGTTCGTCCCGGAACGCGGAACGTTCACCTGGGCGGGGATCCGTGAGTTGATCCAGGCCACGCTCAACGGGGTACTCCGTGCTGGTTCCCCACGGTTGACCTCCCGTTGCAATCTCTTGCAATCTCTTGCAATCTCTTGCAATCCCTTGCAATCCCTTGCAATGCATGTTCCATGCAGGCCGAAGGAGCGATGAAAGCGCAGATCCCGTCGAAAGGAGGTGAGAACAGGCTCCGCCCGCCACGCGCTCAGCGAAGCCACGGAGCCCGGCAAGTTCTTGCCGACGGCAAAGCAAATCTTTGCCGCCGTGGGGGCGTCGGGTCGTGAGCGCCCGACCCCTGCTTTGCTGGCGCTCCCGAATCAGGATCGGCGATGTAGGAGCGAGCTGTGCTCCAGCAGTGTGGCTGCACCTGCCGGGCGGCAAGCGACGGTGCGCACGGTAGGGGGCGAGCTCTACTGCCTCACCGGCAGCTCCACCACGAACGTCGCCCCCTCCCCCGGCGCGCTCTCCACGCTCACCGCCCCGCCGTGCGCCTCGACAACGCTCTTCACGATGGCGAGCCCGAGCCCCGTCCCGTTCCGGCTCTCGTCGGTCGTGAAGAACCGATCGAAGATCCGCGCCCGATGCTGCGCCGGCACCCCGGGCCCCCGGTCGCGCACCGAGATCCTCGCGGTCCTCCCGCCCTCCCCGCCCTCCACGGTCACCACCACCGCCTCCCCCGGCGGCGAGAACCTCACCGCGTTGTCCAGGAGGTTCAGCAGCGCCGTCTCCAGGTCCGTCTGCCGCGCCCGCAGCAGCCGCCTCGACATCTCGTACCGCAGCACCACCGGCCTCTCGCGGGCCCTGCACCGCTCCACCACCCGCGCCACCAGCGCCTCCAGGTCGAGCACCGTCATCGCCTCGCTCGAGGCCTCGATGCGGCTCAGCTCCAGGAGCCGCGACACGAGCCGATCGAGCCGCGCCACGTCGAGCTCGATGTTCCGCAGGAAGCGCCGCCGCGCCTCGGGATCGTCCGCCGCCCCCTCGTCGAGCAGCTCGGCCGCCCCACGGATCGACGTCAGCGGCGACTTGAACTCGTGCGCCACGTCGGCCGCGAAATCCGAGATGTACCGCAGGCGCGCCCCCAGCCGCTCGTTCATCGCCGCGAACGACGCGCCGAGCTCGCGGATCTCGCCGCTCCCCGAGACCGGCACCTCGATGTCGCGCTCGCCGGCCGCGATGCGCTTGGCCGCGCGCGAGAGCTTGCCCAGAGGCCTCGAGATCGACCACGCGAGCGCCAGCGTGACGAGGCCCGTGAACAGGCTCGCGCTCAAGAGGACCTGGATCAGGCCCGATCGGATCCGGTGCAGCTCCACGAGCACCGGCTGCGTCGATCGCACCACGTAGACGGCGCCCAGCACCTCGCCGCCCCACCGGATCGGCTCGGCCAGGAACAGGAAGACCGCCGGCTGCCGCTCCCGGACGCGCGTCCTCGCGCCGCGGCGCCCCGAGAGCGCGTCGCGCACCTCCGGGCGGTCCGCGACCTCGGGCCAGCGCTCGCGCGCGTCCCTGCCGAAGGGCCGCACCCCGCCTTCGAGATCGCCGAGCCCGACGCCAGAACCGCCCCGGGCGCGCGCCGGGAGCAGCGCGGGCGCCGCCGGCTCCGGCCCCTCGGGCGGGCCGTTCTCGTGCGAGTCGACGACCACCGCGCCCGCCCGGTCGAGGATCCGCACGCGCGTGCGCGTGCGCCGCGCGGCCTGGGTCAGCACGTCGCCGTGCTCGGGCGCGTCGAGCTCAAGCCCCCGGTCGAGATCCGACGCGAGCATCGCCGCCACCAGCGCCGCCTGGTTCGCCATGTCGCGCTCCAGCGAGCCGAGCAGCTGCCGCTCGTAGATCCGCGCGAACTCGAGCCCCGCCGCCGGCACGAGCAGCACCACCAGGTTGACGACGAGCAGCCGGACGCGGATCCGGCCGAGCTCCCGGCGCAGGCGCTCGATCATCGCGCGCATCGGTCGACCCGGCTACGCGCCCTGCACCTTGTAGCCGACGCCGTGGACGGTCGCGATCGGATCGCCGCCAACCGCGCGGAACTTCGCGCGAATTCGGCGAACGTGGGTGTCGATGGTGCGCTCGGTGATGAGGTTGTCGTACCGGTAGGCGCGCTGCATGAGCTGGCCGCGCGAGAGCACGACGCCCGGCCGCTCGAGCAGCGCGCCGAGCACGCCGAGCTCGGTCGCGGTGAGCGACACGGGCTGCCCGAGGTAGCGGGCCTCGTGGCGGTCGGTGTCGACCTCGATCGGGCCGTGGCGGAGGACCGCGGCGCGCGCTTCGGAGAGCGCCGGCGCGGGCGGCGGCGCCTCGGCCCGCCGGAGCAGCGCGCGCACCCGCGCCACGAGCTCGCGCGGCGAGAACGGCTTGGTGAGGTAATCGTCGCCGCCGAGCTCGAGGCCGACGATCCGGTCGACCTCGTCGCCGCGCGCCGACAGGAAGAGGATCGGCGTCCTGCTCGCGGCGCGCAGGCGCCGGCACACCTCCAGGCCGTCGAGCTCGGGGAGCATCACGTCGAGCACCACGAGGTCCACGTTCCCCGCCCCCGCCGCCTCGATCGCGGCGCGCCCGTCGGCGACCGCCGTGACGGTATAGCCCTCCTTCTGCAGGGCGTAGAGCAGGACCTCGCGGATGCGCGCCTCATCGTCGACGACCAGGATGTGCTTGCTCACGTCGCGATCGGTCCCTCTGATCCGGCGCCGCCGTGCGCGTCGATCGCCGCGCCGAGGCCCTCCACGCGCGCCCAGACCTCGGTCACGATACCACCGACGCCCTCGACCGAGGATCCGGCGAAGCGCGCCAGGACGAGCTGCGTGCGCAGCGCCTGGACGAGATCTGCGAGCTCCTCGAGGGCGCGGGCGTCGCGGTCGCGCATCGCCCGGAGGCGCCGGATGTTCTCGAGGTGGAGGTGCGCCGTCGCCAGCGCGCGCCCCCCCGCGCCGCCGCGCTCGATCTCGGCGACGCGCGCCGCGGCGGCGGCCTCGTCGAAGCCGCTCTGGCGGAGCAGCGCGTCGAGCTCGGCGTGGCGGGCGGCGGCGCGCGCCACCTCGGCCTCGATGCGCGCGGCGGCCTCGCGCGACAGGAGCGCCTCGAACGACGTGCCGGCGCAGGCGCTGACCCCCTCGCGCAGCGCGCCCTGGACGCGCGCGGCGGCGGTGCCGGCACCGCCGTCCGGCCGCTCGCCGGCCGCCCCGCGGCCCGCGGTGAGCGCGACCGGGGCCCAGATGGGCCAGAGCGGCACGCAGAGCGCCGCGGAGAGGGCGGCGCGGCGGCGCGCGTCCCCGCGATCGCGCGAGGCGCGGTACACCGCGACGGCGCACGCGAGGCCCGCGAGCAAGTACAGGACCGAGAGGTCGCGGAGGCTCATCGCGCCGCCTCCGTCGGGCCGACGCTCGCGGCGTCGTCGTCCACCGGGATGGAGCCGTCCAGCGGCGCGGGGGTGCGCTCGCGGAGCCGCTCGAGCGCGCGCGGATCCTCGTCGTAGATCCCGAGCGCGGAGCGGCAGCTCCTGACGAGCGCGTCGGAGAAGCTCCCCTCGCGGGCGCGCACGAACGGGATCTCCTTCTGGCTCGGCCGGCCGAGGTACGGCCGGAGCATCCACGCGGCCTGCCCGCCGACCGCGAAGAACACGGCCATGAAGGCGACCGCGGTGAGGCCGCGGCCCTGGCCCGCGCCGATGCCGCGCACGAGCACGCCGAGCGCGGCGAGGCCCGCGACGGCGTAGGCGAGCCAGGCGGCGACCGAGGAGGCGTGGTAGCCGAGCCCCAGGTCGATGAGCAGCCAGAGCACGGGCGCGAACGCGAGCAGCACGAGCGAGGAGCGGCCCGCCGACGCGAGGACGAGGGCGATGATCGACCGCATCGGCCAGGGGCGGCCGAGGACCGCCGCGAGCGCGTGGAACGCCGGGGCGCAGAGCGCGAGCGTGATCAGCATGGCGAGCGGCACCTTGGCGGCCGCGTAGAGGATCTGCTCCTTGCCGCGGAAGCTCCCGATCACGCCGCCGAACACGGCGGAGCCGAGGGCGATGGCGCCGAGCGACGCGAGCGCGATGGCGCGGATGTCCCTGTCTTCACGGCAGCTGGCGGCGACCTCGGCGGGCGCCCGGAGCAGGCGGCTCACGACGGCGGCGCTCACAGGGCACCCCCTTTCAGGATCGGGAGCGTCCCCCACCAGACGCGCAGGGCGAGCGCGACCGCGAACCCGGCGAACCCGAGGAGCGCCGCGGTGGTGCCGGACCAGGTGAGCGGGCCCCGATCGGGCCGAAGCACGGCGCCGAGATCGTGCAGCAGGACGCGCACGCCGATGACGCCACCGACCGCGAGGCCGATCAGCCCCATGATCGCCGCCGTCTCGTGCGCCCCGCTCGTGACGACGAAGAGCGCGGCGGCGGGCGCGAGGCCGCCGAGCACGAGGCCGGTCGCCGCGGCGGCGCGCGCCGTGGCCGACAGGGCGCGCGAGGGGTCGAGCGGCGCGTCGAAGAGGGTCAGGACGATCGTCAGCGCGGGGACGCCGAGGCAAGCGACGGCGACCATGGCCGCGGGGACGCCGGCGGCGTGCTGGACGAGCGACACGCCGCCCTGCCGCGCGCCGAGCGCGAGCCCGTACAGCGCGGCGAGGCCGACGCCGACGCCGAACCTGGCCAGGTCCTGGCGGAGATCCGCGGCCTGCCGCTCGGCGAGGAGAGAGGCCGTCCAGCCGGGGTGTGCGGCGCGCGCCACCGGCTCGGCGATCGGGCTGGTCGCACGCTCGGCGGCTGCGCTGACCGCGGGCTCGGCGGCCGCGCCGGCCGCGGGCGGCGCTGGCGTGTCGACCCGGAACGCCGCTGGCTCGGGAGCGCCGGCGTCCGAGCCGGGCTCCGTCGAGGATGAGGGGATGAGGAGACAGGGAGCTTGCGCCTGCACAGGACCTCCGTGGGGGTGAGCGCTGCGCGGCACGCGCGACCGAGGCTCCGCTGGCGATCGCGCTCGGACGATCGCCAGCGGAGCCTCGGTCTGCTGGGCGCCGCCGCACGCCTCGCTGGGAGTACCCCCCGCGCGAGGCGCGGCCGCGCCCGCGACGAGGAACGAACGCGGAGAGGTTGTGGCGAAGTTGTGGCAGCCCGCCCGCTGCGGCCAGAGCCCCCCGCGCGCGCAGGGGCCTCGCTGGTGCCATGCCAGGCGCCTGCCGCAGCCGGCCTGCAAGCCGGCGGCGTCGCGCGGTATGCTGGCGGGATGTCGGTCGCCGTCCAGCTCGGGCCCCGGGCCAGCCTCGCCGATCTGCTGGCCATCCCGGAGGAGCAGCGCTTTCACGAGATCGTCGACGGCGAGCTCGTGCGCAAGGCCATGCCCAGCGGCCCGCACGGGAGGGCGCAGCGCGTCCTCGGAGGCCGCATCGGCGATCCGTACGACCGGCGGCCGGGCGGGCGGCTCCCGGGCGGGTGGTGGATAACGACCGAGACCGAGGTGCAGTTCGCCGAGGATCAGGTCTACCGCCCCGACGTGGTCGGATGGCTGCGCGAGAGATTGCCCGAGCTGCCCAGGACGACGCCTATCCCCGTACGGCCCGATTGGGTGTGCGAGGTGCAGTCGCCCTCCACCGCGCGCCTCGATCGGGTGAAGAAGATGCGCGTCTACCAGCGATGCGGGGTACCGCACTACTGGATGGTGGATCCGGAGGACCAGACGTTGACCGTCTACCGGTGGACGCCCGAAGGCTACTTGCTGATCCTCACCGCCGAGCGCGGAGAGCGGGTCAGGGCAGAGCCGTTCGGGGAAGTGGAGCTGGAGATGGACGCGCTCTTCGGGGACGAGGCAACCTGATCTCCCGTCCCTGAAGGGCGCGAGCGACGTCCTCTCGCCGAGGACACCGAGCGTGCGCTGCGCGAGCCGGGCGATGTTGACGAGGATGTCGTCCGCCGTCTCGGTCCCCAGGAGCGGCTTCGGGTCCTCGCCGTGTGCGTCGAGGAGCTCTTCTTCACAGCGCGCTCCGACGCCGTGCCAAGCGCGCGTCGAGGGACCAGCGCCCCGCGCCGACGAGGACGAGGAAGAGCGCGCCCAGCAGCATCGCCCAGTCCGTCCTCGCCTCGTGGGCCATGCTCCAGAAGCCGTATTGCGGCAGCTTGCGCACGTGGAAGCCGAGGATGTCTCGGCCGAGCAGGATCGGGAGCTTCGTCGAGACCAGCGCCACGACCATGTCGATGACGAGCAGAGCGGCGGCGAACCGGGTCAGGAGCCCCGCGAGCACGAGCGCCCCGCAGACGATCTCGACCACCCCGACGAAAGGTCCCATGACTTCCGGCCAGGGAATGCCGATCTTGGCGAACCGTCCGGCGCCGATCTCCGCTGGATAGATGAACTTCTGGATCCCTTCGGACAAGAAGACGGCCCCGACCGAGAGGCGGACGAGGAGCGTTGCCGCGGGCGCCTCGGAATCGAGCATCTTGCGCAGGTGTTTCATCATTTCCTCCGCCCTTCGTCGAGAGCCTATCGAAGCGCGTAGACGGTCCTCGCAATCTCGTCAAGCGCGACCCCTGCCGTGGAACACGGCCGGCGAGCCGACAATCCTGAAGCGCGCCCTGACGGTCCCCCGGCCGCCGATGCCCCAGCCGCCGACGAGCGACCCGACGTGTGCGCCGAAGCCGAGCGACAGACCGACGCAGGCGATCGCCGCGCAGCGATGTGGCCGGCGACGTGATTGTCGGCCAGAATGTCCTCGTGTTGTATGTCCGCCACGTGCCGGGTCCGCCGCTCTCGGCGCACGTCGCCGAGCTCTGGTACCTTTCGGCTGCGCCGCCCCACGCGGCCGAGCGCATCCTGCCCTCCGGTACCCTCCAGCTGGTCGTCAACCTCGACGAGGACGAGCTTCGCGTCTACGACGGCCCCACCCTTCGCCGCCACTCCGGTGCCGCCGTGTCGGGCGCGTACCAGGCCTCCTTCGGCGTCGACACACGCGAGCACGCGTCGATGGTCGGGGTCCAGTTCCGCCCCGGCGGCGCGTGGCCGTTCCTCGGCGCGCCGCCCGGCGTGCTGACCGACATGCACGCCGACCTCGCGGACCTGTGGGGGCGACGAGCGGCGGAGCTCCGCGAGCGCCTGTGCGCGGCCCCGGATCCGCGCGCTCGCTTCGCGCTGCTCGAGCGCGCGTTGCTCGACCGCCTTTCGGGTGCGCGCCCCGGTCATCCCCTGGTGCCGCACGCGATCGCGGCGCTCGAGGGAGGCGAAAGGCGCGTCGCCGACGTCGCGGCCACGCTCGGCATCAGCCACCGCCGCCTCATCGACGTGTTCACCGCCGAGACCGGCCTCGCCCCGAAGGCCTTCGCTCGGATCACACGCTTTCGGCGTGCGCTTTCGCGGGCCGAGAGGGAGCGCGATCCGGACTGGGCCCGGCTCGCCGCCGAGTCAGGGTTCTGCGATCAGTCGCACCTGATCCGCGAGTTCGTGGCCCTCTCCGGCAATTCGCCGACCGCGCTCATCGCCCAGTCCTCCGGCGAGCACGTCAAGCTGCACCACATCGCCATCGCCGCGTTGGCCGCGCCGGATGGGGCGCGCGGAAGGGACCGGCAACGCGCGCGACCTCGAGGTGCCCTGACCCGGTGACTGTGAAGGATCGGCGCGACGCCGGGACGCACCGCAGCGCGACCGGCGACGAGCCCGGCCACTTCCAATTCGTCCAAGACCGGGTTGCCCGCCGGCGGTAGACGTGGGTCATGACGCAACGCTTGGTCCAAGTTGACACAGAGGTCGGCGATCCTGGGAATCCGCAGGCGGACGCACGGCCGCGCGAGACCGTTAGGGTGATCGGGGCCCGATCGCGGAGCCGAGTCGCCGCCGCAGCAGCCGCCCTGCTCGGCGGGGTCGGGCTTGCCGCACCGGCGGCCGCGCAAGGTGTTATCGGCCCCGGCTCCGGGCGAGCCGGGGCCACCGTGGCCGCGGTGGTGGGGCTGATCGGCGTGGTCATCGGCGGGCTGGCGCTGGCCCGCTCCGTCGGTCGTACCGGCACCGGCAACGGGCGAGACGGGGCCATCGTGGCCCTGGTGCTGGGGCTGATGGGCATCGTCCTCGCTGGGCTGCACCTGGCCACCTCCACCGGTGGCATCGGCACCGGCAACGGGCGAGCCGGGGCCATCGTGGCCCTGGCGCTGGGGCTGATCGGCGCGGTCCTCGGTCGGCTGACGCTGGCCCGCTCCAACCGCAGCCGCTGACCGGCTGACCCGGCCGTGATGCCGGGTCAGCGCCCGTGTTGTGGAGCGGCTAGCCCGCCGACGCCTCGTGAAGCTCGACCGCGTTGCCGTCCGGATCTTCGATCTGAATCTGCGCGCCCCCCACGCCGCGCTCGATGTCGTTCCGGAAGGGTGTCTCGGCCGCGCGGAGTCGTTCGATGAGCGCGGCGAAGTCGTCGACGTAGAGGACGACGCGGTTCCAGCCGCCGGCGACCTGAGCGCGGCCGTCGGGCATCGGGCGCGCGCCGGAGCTGCCGGGTCCGCTCAGGAGCAAGCGCAGGTCACCGCGCGAGACCGCCGCGAACTCCGTGCCGGACTGCATGTCGAGCGCGAAGCCGAGCCGCTCGGTGTAGAAGAGAACGGCGCGATCGACGTCCGTGACCTGGTAGCGGACGACAGCCGAGGTGGCATTGGGACCTCCCGCGGTCGAGGCCGATTCCGCCGATGCCTCGTGGAGCTCGACCGGGTTGCCGTCCGGATCTTCGATCTGAATCTGCGCGCCCCCCACGCCGCGCTCGATGTCGTTCCGGAAGGGTGTCTCGGCAGCGCGGAGTCGTTCGATGAGCGCGGCGAAGTCGTCGACGTAGAGGACGACGCGGTTCCAGCCGCCGGCGACCTGAGCGCGGCCGTCGGGCATCGGGCGCGCGCCGGAGCTGCCGGGTCCGCTCAGGAGCAAACGGAGGTCGCCGCGCGAGACCGCCGCGAACTCCGTGCCGGACTGCATGTCGAGCGCGAAGCCGAGCCGCTCGGTGTAGAAGAGAACGGCGCGATCGACGTCCGTGACCTGGTAGCGGACGACGGCCAAGGTGGCGCTGGGGACTCCCGTGTCCGGGGTCGATTCCGTGGTTTGGGACATACAACCTCCGAGGGAGAGGATGAACAGGATGAGGATGATCTTGCGGATGATCTTCATGCGCCGATCCTGTCGTCCGCGCGCGCCGCCGTATTGGACAAATTGGAAGGTCGGGTGGTCCTCGGCGACCCTCGCGAGAACAGCCATGGAAGCGTGAGCGGCGGCGGCACCGGGGTCCTCAACGACCGACGCGCGGCGAGCCCCCCCGCCGCGCGCCTCAGGCGTGGCTGGCCACGGTGAGCCGCTCGCGCTCCGCCCACATGCCGATGATCCGCCGTGGATGCCCGTCGGCGCGGCAGTTCGCGAACCCCCGTATCTGAACGATGGCCCGCGCGCGCGGATCGACCTCGATCGTGAAGCGCCGCACCGGTGCCCCCTCCCCGGCCTGACGGCGCAACGACCAGATGCTCGACACGCCGCGCACGCAGCGATCCTCGTAGCTCGCGACGCAGTGCCTGAGCGCGCGCCCCTCGGCCAGGAGCTCACCGCTGCTCAGGAGCTCCGCGATCGACCACTCGGTCGGCCCCTCCTCCGCCTCCGGCCTCGGCGGCTCGGCGTAGCGGAAGCCGTGTAGCCTGGACGCCGGCCAGGTCCGGCCGGTGCCGCGGCGAACCGCGAGCTCGGCGTGCCAGGCGTCGACGATGCGCAGGAGCGACGGAGGCGTCCGCCCGGCCAGCGAGAAATCGGGCTCCGGAGGCCCCTTGATCAAGAGCCCCGCGTCGGTGGCGATCTCGGTCGGGCGGACGCACCGCGCGTAGAGGAAATCGATGATGGTCGTGACGCGGATCGGGCCGAGCGCGTCCCAGTAGCGAGCAAAGAAGCGCAAGGCCTCGCGCCACAGGCCCCCGTGGCCGAGATCGGCGGCGAGGTCCGTCGTCAGAATGGTGTCGACGAGCTCCGGCGGGCCGTCGAGGGCGAGGATCTCCGCGCGCCGCATCGCCGCCTGCAGCGGGAGGTGCGGCGGCGAGGTCAAGAGGATGTGCTCCATGCGCCGGGTCATCCGCACCGGCAGCCCGGCGATCTCGCGGAACGGCCGGCCATTCGCGTGCTCGATGAACCAGCGCTGCGGCTCCGGGTCGTCGGCGAGCCACACGGAGACGAAGCCGCGCGGGACGGCGTAGCGGCCGACGACGTGCTGCGCGAGCGCGTGAATCAGATCGTTCACGCCGGCATCGCCGCCCGCCCAGGTGGCCGCCGAGGCGACGTGCGCCGCGTGGTGGCGCGCGAGGTTCTTGAGCGCCCGGACGGCCGCGGCGCGCGAGGCATGATCGCGGCCGGCGCTCAGCAGCTTCGAGCGCTCGCGGGCGTGACCGAGCAAAGAGGCGAAGGCGGAGCGCGCCGCGAGGTCGCCCGCGAGCTCCGAAAAGGCGCCACGGACGGCCCGATCGACCTCGCGCCGGGCATGGCGATGGAAGCTGATGGTGTTCGACACGAGCCGTTCTCCTCGCGTGGACCGGGACGTCGGCCACGCCGTGCGGATGGGGAGGCGCCGAACGCCGAGGGCCCTGCAGTGGGCCGCTCGCCGCACACCGGCGCCCGTTCAGCACGCACACGCACGCCGCGCGAGGCCTCGCTCGCCCGGGGGCGAGGGGCAGCTCACACGGCGAGTCGCTCAGGAGAAACGGAAGAAACGCACGTGGGCACTATGCCGGCCCCCGGCGCGAGGGTCAAGCTGGCTCCGCCGCCAAGGCGACTCCACGCATTCGAGCGCCGTTCACAAGAACGCTTCGAAAGCCGTTCACAAGAACGCTTCGAAACATGCTCTACGGAGGGCCGACGTGCGGCGTGCGCGCGTCGTTTCCTCGTGACGCGTCGCCTCGGGCTGCCGTTGTTGCCGTGCTCGCCAGCGCCCCGAGGTCGACACGCCGCTAACCGCCCCGATGCCGGTGGTAGTGAGCGGCCACCTTCATCCGGTTGCCGCACAGCTCCATGCTGCACCAGCGCCGGGCGTGGTTCCTCGACGTGTCGTGGAAGTAGAGGACGCAATCCGGGTTCCCGCAGCGCTTCACGAGCTCGGGATCGACATCGCAAAGGAGCCCCGCAGCCGCCTCGGCGATGGGGCCGAGGAGCTGCGCCGGCTCGTCGATCCGCGCATGGCCCCGGCGCGCGAACCCGGCGCGCGCCCGCACAACCTCGGTGTACCCCGCGTCGAGGCGCAGGGCCCGGTTGAGCACGTCGAGCGCGTCCTCTGCCGCCGCTCCGCGCTCGCGCGGCCGCTCGATCAGCGCGCGCAGCGCCGCCCGGAGCCGATGCGCCTGCCCGACGGCGCTCGCCCCTTCGCTCGACCCCTCCCAGCGATCGAGGACGCCCGCCGCGGTCGCGCCATCGAGGAAGCCCGCCTCCCTGGACCAGTCGACAAGGCCGCGCAGATCGGGGAGCAGCTCCACCCGGCCCCCGCGCTGCACCGGCTCGGTGTTGAGGAAATCGAGCGCCCGATGATGGCCGACCCAGAGGAAACGCGACGCGCCGCTAACCATCGATCACCCACTTGACTGGTTAGCATACCGGCCACATAACCGTCAAAACATAAAAACGGAGGTTAGTATGAGCGGCGAGGAGAACGTGGACGTGGGGCCGGGGCGATCGGCGGTGCGAGCTCGGGAGGTCGAGCCGGCGAGATCCGTGGGCACGCCCGCCGCGAAGGGCGCGGCCGGTCCCACGGAGGCCGCGGCCGGGCGGCGCTCCGGGCTCGCGCGGCTCGGCCGGGCCGCGGGCGGGCTGGCCTCCGCCGCGCTCGTCGCCGCGCTCGTGGGCTGCGCCGGTCCGTCGCTCGCGCCGAGCCGCCACGCCGGCGCCCCGGCCGACGCGCCGGCAGGCGACCGGACCCCAGCGGCAGCGCCCGAGGCGGTCTGGCCGGAGAAGACGTTGTATCGCACCGTCGAGGTGCGAGGCCGCAGGCTCTTCTACCGCGAAGCCGGACGCCGCGACCGCCCCGCGCTGCTCCTGCTCCACGGCTTCCCGTCGTCGTCCCACGAATACCGAGAGCTGCTCTCCCTCCTCTCGGGCCGATACCGCGTCGTGGCGCCGGACTACCTGGGATCGGGTTATAGCGATCGCCCTTCACCCTCCGAGATCACCTACACGTTCGACCTCCTCGCGGAGCACATCACCGGCTTCACCGAGGCGCTCGGGCTCACGCGGTACGTGATCTACATGCACGACTTCGGCGGGCCGGTCGGGTTCCGTGTCGCGCTCGCCCACCCCGAGCGGCTGCGCGGGCTCATCGTGCAGAACGCCAACGCGTACGTCGAAGGCCTTTCCGATGCGCTGCGGGTGGGCATTCGCCACGCCCACGACGACCGATCCCCGGCGAGCACCGCCGCGGTCGCCCAGCTCGTCAGCGCCGAGGGGGTCAAGCAGGAGCAATATCTCCGGCATGTGCCGGTGGCGCACCGCGAGCGCGTGAGCCCCGATGCCTGGACCCACGACCTCGCGTTCCTGGCCACCCCGGAGGAGCGCGCGATCCAGGTCCAGCTCATCCAGGACTACCAGACGAACGTCGATCGCTATCCGTCGTGGCAGGCGTTCCTGCGCGCCCGGAAGCCGCCGACCCTCATCGTGTGGGGGCGCAACGACGCGGACTTCATCAGCGCCGGCGCGAAGGCGTATCTCCGCGATCTCCCCGACGCGGAGCTCCACTGGCTCGACGCGGGGCACTTCGCCGTGGAGGAGCGGCCGGTCGAGATCGCCCAGCACATCACGCGCTTCATGGAGCGGCTCCCCCGCTGAGCCCGAGCGACACCGCGCCGCCCGCTCCGGGGACGAGCTGAGGCGACGCGGAGCTACCGCGGGACCGGCGGGGCCACGACGTCGTTGATGCTCTCGACGTTGCCGCCGGCGGGGTAGCCGTACGAAGCGTAGAAGTCCGTCCCCCAGACGGTGACGCCGAAGGCGCCCGCGCTGCGCGCCTCGTGAAGGCTCGTCTCGCACGCGGCGCTCGCCCCCACGAAGCCGCGGCTCAGATCGACGTGCGCCACCTCGAACACGCCCGCGGCCCCGACCCGGCGCCACCCGGTCACCGGACCGAGACAGCTCAGCTCCACGTCCGCGAAGCCGTTCGGGCCCTTGACGCGGGTGATCACCAGGCTCGTCGTGGCGTAGGTCGGATCGGTGAAGAACACGTACCGCTCGAGGAACTGCGCGGGCGGCAGCTGGATGACCCACTCCTCGTCCCCGAGCATGCACGGGGAGCCGGCGACCGGGATCTCCGCCACGCAGCCGGGGCGCGTCCAGGCGGGGGCGCCGGGCATGTATTGCGTGAGCATGAAGGGGTGATCGCCGTCCTGGGACCGCACCGAGAACAGCGAGGTCGCCTCGAACTCGGCGACCTCGCCCGCCTTCAAGGCGGCCGGCGCGCCCGGAGGCGGCGCCGGATCCCACGAGAGCGCCGTGCCGTCGGCCACGCCGAGCAGGCGGTAGGCGACGCTCTCCGGCTCCTGCGAGGCCAGCCGTGAGACCACGCCGGCGCCGACATACTCGCTGCCGAGGGCGCTGATCGGCGCGATCTGCTGGTGGGCGGCGTCCTGACCGCCGCCGGCCGGAGAGGTGTCGGTGGCCACCTGCAGGTAGGTGTTGCCGGTCCACACGCCGATGGGCTTGCTCGACTGGAGCACGGCGCCGCTCGGGTCGGCGCCCATCCATTGCATCACGTCGCCGGCGCCGAGCGTCACCTGCGTGGCGGCGTTGGCCGGCGCGCCCGGGGCCCCGCCGCCGCCGGGGAGCCTCGACGGGGGCACGAGGGCCACCGTGGTGTCGTCCTCGGCGGCGACGATCATCATCCACGGGTTGCCGAGGCCGCGAGCGTGCGGCGCCAGGGCGACGTAGTTCTTGCCCCACGTGCTGCGCGGGAACAGGAGCGAGGCGCTGGGGAGGAAGCTGAGCGCCCCGCCGTACGGCAGGATGTCGTACGCCGACACGGGCATGTCCGACGCGACCTCGAACGCGGCGCCGATGCCGCTGTCGTGCACCGCGACGTCGGCGAGGACGGCGGGAGCCCGCGGGCACTCGAGCGATCCAAAGGAGCTCGCCGCACCCGGCCGGTGAGAGAGGAACAGCACCGCCACCTCGCCCGGCGGGATGCCGCTTTCGGGCAAGCGCGTGTACGTGGTGCTCGGTCCGATGCCGCGCGGGAGGTAGGTGAACGCGCGCGCGTCGAGCGGCTCGCCGCCGTAGGCAACGCGGAGCCCGGCGTGGCGAGGCCAGGTGTTCGCGAGGAAGACCGCATGGCACGCGCCGCTGTAAACGGAGGCGTCGAGCTCGTTCTGGAAGAACGGCGGCGACGGCGCGAGGTAATCGCACCCGATGGATCCGCCCGCCTTCTCCGCGGCCTCGCACGCGGGGACGCACTGCCCCTGGAAACACCCCAGCTCGGGCGGGCACACCGCGACGACGTTCCCCTCGGCGTCCACGACGTCTCTCATGTCCGCGGAGCATCCGCTGCCCGTGCCGCCGCCGGTGACGTCGCCGAAACTCAGGTCGCCCCCGGCCCCCGAGCCGGCGTCGCCCGCCCCGGACGACCCGCCCGCGTCCGACCCTCTCGGCGGGCCGAGGGGTGGGTCCGCCGTCGGGGTGCAGGCAGCGGCGACAAGGGACGAGGCCAATCCCGCGCACAGAAGATAAGTGGAGAAGAACCTCACCTCCCGAAGTCATCGTGTCGACGGAGACCTGTCAAGCGCGGTCCGGCCGAGGGCGCGTGGAGCGCCCCGCAGCGACGCGAACTCCCTCGGCAAATCCCCGTCGCGCGCCCCGGCGGAGCAACAAACCGACGCCTCGACGAGGCGGCGAACGGCAGGGAGGCGCGCCGTGCCCGCGCGGCGCCGGGGCGGGCGACGCGCGGGCGCGCGAGGCTCACCTCAGTTCGATCGGGTCGGCGGGTACTTGTAGAACTTCTGCGCCCACTCGATGGTCCAGATCGCGGGCTCGACGTACACGTTCTTGTCGACGCCCACGATCATCTCCCGCTTGATCTTCGACATCGCCGCCAGGAAGACGCGGCGATCGTCCTCCATCCGCGGCCGCATCACGGTCGAGGGCGGGTACAGCTCCTTGACCTGCGCCACGACCTGCTCGTCGTCGATCCACCCGTCGACCCCGCGCTCGCCCTTCGGGAGGCGCGCGCCGCCCTCGTCGAGCCAGTCGCGCAGGTCGTTGTCGCCGCGGTTCATGCCGTCCGCGTGGCAGCCGATGCACGCGCTGCCGGTGTTCAGGCGGCGATCCGTGCTGGCGAAGCCGACCCGGCTCGTGATCACGGCGTCCGCGTCCTCGCGGGTGATGCGCGGATCACGCACGATGTTGACGAAGGCGTCGACGCGGCGCTGGTTGAAGCCGCCCCACAGCGAGTACCCCTGCAGGCCGTTCGGCAGATCCCAGATGACCTCCTCCGCCGACTGCTGGAGGCCCTCGGTCCCGGTGTAATAGCGGCAGTTCAGGAACTGCGCGCCGCCGTAGTTCGGCTGCCCGTCGCACCCCGGCGGCTCCGTGCCGTACGGCTGCGCCAGCGTCGCGACGAAGCTGAGGGTGGCCGCCGTCACGCCGCCGCCGGTCCCGGCGATGAACTTCGGGATCGGGTGCGCCCAGAACGGGAACCGGATCTGCCCCTGATCGTAGGCCTGCTCGATCGTCTGCACGTTGCCCTCGAGCTGCCCGGTGAAGACGTCCCACGTCTTCCAGTAGTACCCGCCCTTCGTCGTCCTCGCCCGCCAGTACATGCGGGAGTCGATGGTGATGGCCTGCTTGGTGACCATGTACTCGTAGGACTTCATCCCCTGGTCCTTGATGACGCCGAGCTCGCTCTCGAGGTCCTGGGCGTACCAGGGGATCGCCATGATCGCGTTGTACACGTCGGGGCGGGTGAGCGTGTAGACGAGCTGGCTCGCCTCGATGTAGTCCGTCTTGAACCCGTCGACGTAGGGCGGCAGCACCTTGTCGTCCGTCGCGCCCTCGACGTTGCCGGCGAGGACGCGCCCCCAGACGAGCTTCGCGAAGCTCGGGTCCTCCTGGACCTCCGCCGTGTAACGGTACTTCTCCTTGGTGGTGACGTCGCTGCCGACCGGCTCGCCGAGGTAGTTGACGCTGGTCCGGCCGAAGAACACGTCGTCGTCCGATCCGCCGAAGTGGAGCTTCGTGACGCCCTTGTTGTAGCCCCAGTAATTGCGGGTATCGAAGCGGTAGACGATGCCCTTGCCGTTGATGTCGACCGGGTTCACGATCTCGGGCGCCCACCGGGCGGTCGAGTTCAGGGCCTTCGAGATCCCCACGCGGGCCACGTTGAGCTCGTCCGCGGTGACGCCCGCGTTGTGGACCTCGTGCAGCGAGGTGTACTTGACGAACTCCGCGTCGCCCGCGGCGACGGTCGCCTTGTCCGCCGCGATCCACGCCTTGACCTGCGCCTCGGTGACCTTCTCGCCCGCCGGGACGGTGCGCGGCGTCTCCGGCAGGGTCGGCACGACCGCGGCCGCCCACGCCTCGACGGCGGCGAGCATCTGCGCGTTCGCGTCCTTGCAGCTCGAGCCGAAGCAGTTGTGCCGGTCGATGCCCATCCGGACCACGAGCTTCGAGTCCGCCGGCTTCTTGAAGTTCACGCGGGTGAGCGCGTACTCGTGCGCCAGCGCCGGGTCGACGTCCGCGTGGATGGGCGCCTGCGCCCGGCTCGTCGTGCTGTGACAGCCGGAGCAGTTCTGGGTCAGCAGCGGGTAGACGGTCGTCTTGAAGGCCTCCAGCGACTTGGCCTCGTCGAAGCCGATCTCGTCGTCGAGACAGACGGCCTCGACGTTCACGCCGCCCTTGCCGTTCGGGAGCTCGCTGTATCCCAGCGCGCATCCCGCCACGGGCTCCTGGCCGGAGCCGGTGGACGGCGCGCCGGAGCCGCTGGAGCTGCCGGAGCCGCCAGAGCCGCTGGCGGTGTCGTTTCCACCGGAAGAGCCGGCGCCCGGCCCCGCTCCTGGGGTGGAGTCGTCGTCGGCGCCTGCCCCCTCTCCGATCATCGCGGTGCAGCCGGTGGCGAGCGCGCCCGCGACCACAGCTGCCGAACTCAATGCGAGCCAATCAGCGATCTTGCGCATCGGCGGACCTCTCGAGCGACTGTCGTCGCGGTTCTCGATTCGCGGGTGAGGTCGTCATCCCCGAGGACGACCTGGATTTTCTTTGAAAGGAAATTTATTCAGTTCCAGCGACGGCCTGCCTGGCCGTCGCGGTACGGGTAAGTAATTCCCGCCGGCCTGGTCAATGATCATGCGTGTGGCGAGAACTCGACCATCCCATCGCAAAAAGCGACCGACCTCGCCAAGGCGCGCTGCGGCGTGCGCGTCAATCCACAGGGTCACCGAAGTTACAGGAGGTTCGAGACTGGGCGCGATGCCCCCGCACGACCGGACGAACAGCGGGTCGGCCGCGAGGGCTTCAAGCTCGCAATTGTGAAGCTCGCCCACGACGAACAGATTCGATCGGAGGCGGAGCTGGATGCCCATGACGTAGACCGTCCCGTTGTCGGCCTTGAGATGGTTGAAGAGCTCGTGGAGCACGCGGTCGATGCCCAGCCTGTACAACTTTCACGCTTTGGTCACCTCTGTGTCGCCGGGAGGCGACCGATACCTACTTGCCGCGCCAAACGTCGTGCACAAGAGGCTCGATGATGGGTTCGCGAATACGGAAATCGTTGGGCCTCGGGCTCCTCGCGGCGCTCCTCGCCCTGGGCACACACCTCGTCGGGCGGCGCGTAGGCGCCGGAGCCAGTTCCGTAGTCACGGTGACGTATGCCTGGGTGCAGTGGCTGGGGCCTCAGGGGCCGAACGTCAGCGTCGACCTCTACGCGCCGCCGGTGGCGGGCAAGCGCGGCCCGCTGGTCGTCTTCTTGCAGGGGAACGAGCCCTCGCAGCCCGACGAGCGACTCGCCTTCGCCGCGAATGTCGGCGACGCCCTGCAGCGAAAGGGGGTCGCCGTCGCCGCCGTCTCGTTCAACATCCACACGGGCTACACGCTGCGCGCGTGCGCGGCGGATGTCGCCCGGGTCTTGCAAGAGGTGACCGGCGCGCGCAACCCGACGCGCCTGATCCTCGTCGGTCGCGGCCTCGGCGCGTGGATGGCGTCCATCCTCGCGCTCGATCGGCGGCTCCTCGAGGGGGCCGGCATGGCTCCCGAACGCGTCGATGGTGTCATCGTCTTGCGTGGCACCTACGACCTCGGCCGGGCGGTGCTCGAGGGGGACCCCGACGCGGCGTTCTTCGCGGGCTCGGTCGAAGATCTCAGGGAGTCCTCGCCCATCACGTACGCGCGGTCCGATGCGCCACCGTTCTTGATGCTGTTCGGCGAGGAGGACGACGTCGGCTGGGCGCGTAAGGCTCGCCCCTTCGCGCGCGCGCTCCTGAATGCGGGCGCGCGCGACATCGACTACTTCATCGTGCCCATGCGCGACGCGCACAGCATCTTGGACTGGGGCGGGAGGGGAAACCCGGTTGGCGATCTGGTGCTCACCTTCATCACCTCGAGCCTCGACGTGCTCTCCATCGACGACCCCTTCGGCGTGCTCCACCGCTGGGGTGCACGGCCGCCGCTCGACGCGTCGGAGTTCCGCAAGGATCCTCGGGCCATCACCACCTACCCGGTCGACGACGCGCTGCGCGAGACGATGATGGTTCTCCTCGGCGAGGGGGGTCTCGAGCGCTCCCCCTTGCCCGGCAAGACCTATCAGGCCATCGATCTGCTCGGCTACCTGGCCCAGCGGCCGAGGTCCGAGGTCGGCGAAGGGGACTGGCTGGTGGTCTCGAACCTCCGGGGCGAGCAGCTGTACTTCCCGCGCGAGGTGCTGGAGAGGACTCAGCCGGTTATCGTGGTCGGGCTCGACGACGAGGACAATCTCTACCGCTTCGTCGACTTCTACCGGATGAAGCGCGCCTACTCGTGGATCAAGAGCGACGAGCGATTGCCGATGATGATCCGGCCGCTCGGCGCGTTCCTGCACTTCCGGAGGCCGCTGCCGGCGGACCTGCGGAGCGGGACGCTCGCGGCATTCGGGCTCGACGCGGAGAGCTTTCACTGGGTAAGAGGCGATCCGCTCGCGCCGTTGCGCTCGCTCACCGGCGGACTGCGCGAGGCGTTGATCGGCGAACAAGGGTGCATCACGTGCCACGAATTCCGTGGCGTCGGCGCACGGTCGCACCACGCGCTGGCGCTCGACGGCAGTCCGTACGGAGCGTTTGCGCTGCCGTTCGAGGACTATCCGATCGACGTGCTGCGGCGCTTCTTGTTCGAGCAGGACGCGGTGGCAGAGAGCTTCGGGGTCATGCCGCTCCGGGTGGACAAGGCCGTCGCCGTGCAGCTCCTCGACCTGGTGAACCGCGAGAAGAACGGGAAGCGGTAGCGGCCCGCGACCTCAGGGCTCCACTTGTTCGTAGAGCGCCGCCGCCCACTCGGCGTGCGCACGCGCCGAGGGGTGCAGGCCGTCGCTGGCGAGCATGTTCGCCTCCGCCTGCTTGTGCATGAGCGGATACAGGTCGACGTAACGCGCGCCGGCGGCTCGCGCCTCGTCGCGCAGGATGGTGTTGAAGGCGACGATGTCCGCGCCGATCTGCCGCGGATCTCCGAACGAAGCGGCGACCGGAGAGAGCGACCAATCCGGCTGCGGGAGCGCCACGATCCGACTCGGCGCGACGCCGGCATCCATGATCGCCCGGAAGAGCACCCGCAACTGCGATCGGTAGA
The DNA here is from genome assembly GCF_051474135.1 of Sorangium sp. So ce385. Classification (NCBI taxonomy): domain Bacteria; kingdom Pseudomonadati; phylum Myxococcota; order Polyangiales; family Polyangiaceae; genus Sorangium; species Sorangium sp. So ce385. The sequence continues at coordinate 8,104,076 of NZ_CP150337.1, forward strand.
CGTCCGCGCTCCAGCCGCGCAGGTAGTCGTTGGCGCCCACCGCGAGCGTCACCAACGTGGGGCGAAATGGCGCCACCTCCGGGAGCTCCTGCTCTTTCACGTCTTCGGTGGTGTAGCCGTTGACCGCCACGTTCTTGAGCGTCACCCGGCGGCCGTCCGCGCGCCAAAGCGAGGCGAGACGCGAGGGGAACGCGTCGTCCGGCTGGTTCCCGGTCCCTGCCGTGAACGAGTCGCCGAGCGCCAGATAGCGGATCTCCTCGCCCCCGCGCGTCTGTGCGGCATCCTCGCTGGCACCGTCGGGCGCGCTCCGTTGACAGCCACCGAGCAGAGGCAAGACGAGCAGGAGAAGCCCGCCGAGCAGGAGCGAGACGAGCAGGAGAAATGAGCGGATCGAGCGCATCACGAAGGATAGCACTCGATCGCCGAGTCGGATCTCCTTCGAGTCGCTCCTCGCGGGCTGACCCTGGGCTCCGCCGAGAGTCATGATGACGTGGACGACTCGTCGATTCACGACGCGCCATCGATCCGAACCTGGCTGCGACGTCACCCGCGGTTTCACGCACGCTTCGCCCCGACTTACTCGTCCTGGCCAAACCGGGTCGCGCGATGGCTCGCGAACCGGCGGCGATGGCGGCAGCGGACTTCTTGCAGCATGCACGTGATGCCGACGCGGCGCCGCTCCCGAAGTACGGGCTCGGACCTGTACGGCGCGCAATACGTCGAGCGACCCCTGGAGCCTTGCCCGGCGGGTCGTCGACCTGCTCAGGGAGACCTCCCGGCCTGCCGGACGGGTCGCCGACGCGCCGAGGGATACCTCCCGGCCTGCCGGACCGGGCGGCTCAGAAGCGACCGACGAGCCCGAGGCCGGCGCTGCTCGGACCGAACGCCATGGGCGCCGGGAGCACGATGGGCTTGCTGACGTCGTCGCGGACCAGCACCGTTTTCGGCACGAAGAGGCCGGGCAGGAGCAAGGCGGCGCCCGTGATCTGGACGAGCCCGTCGAGGACGAGGCCCATGGTCTCGAGATCGTCCTGGTTGGTCGTGGCCAGGGTGAGGAACGGGCCCGCGCACGGCACGAACAGCGCCGCATAGCCCGGGGAGCCGCGGTAAACGGCGTCGCCGCCGCCGATCGCGGTGAACAGGTAGACGGTCCCGAAGACGATCGCGCCGCTGATCACGAGCCCCTTGCGGACGCGCGTCTCCGGGTGATAGCCGGGCGGCACCGGCTCCCCCTCCCTCCAGGGGAGCACCTTCGGGCCCGCTGCCGGAGCGGCGGGGCCGCCGTAGAAGCCGGGCGGCGGAAGCGCCTGCGGCGCAGGCGGGGCCTGCTCCTGCGCGAGCGGCGGAGCGGGCGGCGAGGCGTCGTCGGCCCATGCCTGGCCAGAGCCGGAGACGGCCATGGTCGTCCCGGCCGCGACAGCCAGCGACCATCGTTCAAGCGACCGCCGATTCGAACCTTCCGCCCGTCCTCGCGCGCGCTCTCGCATGCTCCATCCCCTCGTGCCTGGAGTGCCCGACTGGCGATCGTACACGAGGAGCTTGGTTCGCAGCGCCCGACGTGCGCAACGGCACCCGCATCGCGCGCACGGCGTGTTGCAGCGCACATGTGCGCGTCCACGTACACGCGCTGTCCATGTCCGTCGCGCGGGCGCGCACCGACGTCCCCGTGGGCGCTCCGGGAGCGCGCGGGCTCAGGCCCACCGGAGCTTCACAGATCACCTAACCTCACCGCCGATCGCTCGAGTCCGAAGGAAGCGTCACGCTCTCGTAGCCCAGGGTGGTGCTATCCTCGTCGAACAAGGGGGGCCTTCTGACCGGCTCATAGAACGGCTCGCCCTCGCCGAGGCGGACCAAGGAGCGCAGGTAAGGATCGAGCTCGCCGGGCTCGAAGCGGCAGAGCCCGATCGCGTACCAGAACGCGCGCCCCGTGTCGCCTCCGAGCTTGTAGCGACCGTCGCCTGTGAACGCGACCCAGCCCTCCGGCATGCACAGGAGGACAACGAGGCACGCCCCCGTCGCCACGTCCCAGAGCCGCACCGTGGAGTCGGCCGATCCGGAGACGAGAATGCGCCCATCCGCGCTGAAGGCGACGCTGGTGACGCCGCTCTGATGTCCTTTGAGGACACGGCGGCAGGCGCCCGTCGCCGGATCCCATAGCCGCACCGTGCAGTCGCCCGAGCCGGAGGCGAGCAGCGCGCCGTCGGGGCTGAAGGCCACGCTCATGACCCAGCCATGATGCTGCGTGATGACGAGCAAACAAGCCCCGCTCGACGCATCCCACAGCCGGACGGTCGAGTCGAAAGAGCCGGACGCGAGCGTCGCTCCGTCAGGGCTCCATGCGACGCTGCGGACGAGGTTGGTGTGCTCCGCGAGCACGTGCCGTACAGCGGCGGTCGCGGCGTCCCATAACCGAATGGTCGCGTCGCTCGAGCCGGAGGCGAGCGTCGCGCCGTCGCGGCTGAAGGCCACGCTCCAGATCTCGGCCTTGTGGCCCTTGAAGGTCAGCCGGCGCTCCCCGGTGACTGTGTCCCACAGCCAGAGGTCCGATCCCTGCCAGCCGGTGGCGAGCGTCGCTCCATCGGGGCTGAAGGCCATGCTCAAGGCGATGCTGCCGCCGCCTTGGAGGGTAAGCCGCGTGGCGCCAGTAGCGACGTCCCACAGCCGGACCGTGGCGGCCTCGGAGCGCGAGGCGAGCGTCGCGCCGTCCGGGCTGAAGGCGAGGCTCCAGAGGCGCGTGGGCACCTCGATCCGGCGACGGACCGTGCCGGCCACCGGGTCGAACAGCCAGATACCCGACGCCTGCGAGCCCGCAGCGAGCGTCGCCCCCGCCGGGTCGAGCGCGACACACCAGACGACGTCCGAGAGGCTCTTCAGCGTGAGCCGGCTCGCGCCGGTCGAGGCATCCCACAGCCGAATCGTCCCGTCGCGTGACGTGGAGGCGAGCGTCGCGCCGTCGACGCTCCACGTCACTCCCGCGACGAGCCCCCCGTGGCCCCGCAGCACGAGCCGAGCAGCGCCGGTGGATACATCCCACAACCGGACCGTCGAGTCGTACGAGCCCGAGGCGAGCGTCGCCCCGTCCGGACGCCATGCGAGCGTCACTACCCAGCTCCGGTGGTCCCTAAGGACGAGCCGGACAGCGCCGGTCGCGACATCCCAAAGCCGGATCGTCGAGTCGTACGAGCCCGAGGCGAGCGTCGCGCCGTCGGGGCTCCACGCGACGCTCTGCGCGCGACGCTGGTGGCCGGCGAGCATTCCCCGAGCGGCGCCGCTCACCGCGTCCCAGAGCCGGACCGAGCCGTCCTCGTGCGCCGACGCGAGGGTCGTTCCGTCAGGGCTCCATGCGACGCCCGGCACGATGCCCGGTTGGCACTCGATGACGTGACGGACGCCGCCGCTGGCCGCATCCCAGAGCCGGAGGGTCGCATCTTCCGAGCCCGAGGCGAGCATCGACCCATCCGGGCTGAACGCGACGCTGGTCACCGTGTTCCCGTGACCCCGGAGCACGCGCCGAACGGCGCCGCGCGCGATGTCCCACAGGCGCACCGTGGCGTCGCCGGAGCCCGAGGCGAGCGTCCCGCTGTCCGCGCTCCATGCCAGGCTGTGAACGTTCCCCTCGTGGCCGACCAGGACCACCCGCACGACGCCGGTCGCGAGGTCCCAGATCCGGACCGAGCCGTTGGCGTGACCCGAGGCCAGGAACTCGCCGTCCGGGCTGAAGGCCACGGCGTGGCCGTCGGAGGCCGGCGCGATCACCGGCTCGACGTGCTCCGGCTCCGGCATGGCAGCGCCGGTCGTGAGGCAGCCGTCCAGCGCGCCCGGGCTGATCTCGGCGCCGACGAGCTCCGCGGCGCGCAGGCGCGCGCCCGCCAGCGAGGCGTCGCGGAGATCGGCGCCGAGCAGGCGAGCGAACGACAGCTCGGCGCCGCGGAGGTTCGCGCCCCCGAGGCGCGCCCGCGAGAGGTCCGCCCTGAGGAGCACCGCGCGCTCGAGCGATGCGCCCCGCAGATCGGCCTCGACCAGCCGCGCGCCCGTCAGGTCGGCGCCCGTCAGGTCGGCGCCCCGCAGGTCCTGCCGCGATAGATCGCGCCCCCTGAGGTCGTGACCCGCCAGGTTCACCCCCACGCGCGCCTCGACCCCGAGCCGCTTGAGCACGAGCAGCGCGTTCTTCTTCGCGGCCTCGTTCGAGCCCGAGGCGAGCGCCGCCCGGGCCCACCTCACCGCCGCGTCCGCGCCGGCCAGCGCCGCGAAGAAGTCGGCCATCAGCTCCGACATTTCTCGCGCGCCGAGCGGCGTGGGCTCACCCTCGGCCGCGACCTCGTCCGCCGCGCGCCGCGCGACGAGCCACTCCGGCACCGATTGATGGATGAACGAGAAGCTCCCCTCCTCGTCCCGAACGAGCAGCGTCCCCGCGCCGACCTCGTGCGCGACAACGCCCGGCTCGAGCTTGCTCTTCGCGAGCTCCTGCGCGGCCGCCAGGATCTCGGAGGGCAGCGCGCTCACGTCCGCCGCGCGCTCGCCCCGCTGCCAGAGCTGCACGGCGAGCTCGGTGACGGCCCTCCACCGCTGCTCCAGCGTGAGGCCGACCTGCGCGCCCCTCGGATGCGCCCGCTCGTCCTCCTTGCGCAGCCACTGATCGAGCAGCAGCCGGTAGAGCTCCGCCGACGTGACCTCCCCCTCGCTGGCCCCGGCCTCCTTCAGCTTGCCCTCATCGATGCCCGCGATGAAGCCCAGCATGCGCGGGTTCCGCGAGAGCCCGAGCAGGTCCTTCACCCCGCCGAGCAGCGAGAAGCGCCGCTCCGCGACGGCCTCGCCGCCGAGCCGGTTCAGGAGGAAGCGGCGGATCTGGTCCTCGGTGAACGGCGAGAGCTTCGCGATCCGGTAGCCGGGGATCGAGCCCGCGCGCCGGGCGAGCGCCGTCTCGACGCGCCGGTCCGACAGGAAGTGCTGGGTGCGGCTCGTGACGACGACCTTCGCGTTCCCGCTCGCCGCCTGGAGGAGCGTGTCGAAGTGCTCCTCGGCCCGGTCGAAGCTCACGCGCAGCGCGAGCTCGTCGAAGCCGTCGAACAGGAGCGCGATCCGCCCCTCGGACAGCATGTAGAGGAACGACTCCATCTGGAACCGCTCGAAACGCGCCCTCGCGAAATGCTGCGCCAGGAGCTCCTCGAGCGTGCGGCCCTTCTCGAGGGAGCGCATCTCGACGAGCACCGGCACGACCGGTCCGCCCGCGCCCCCCATGCGCCGCGCGAGCTCGTGGAGCAGGAACGTCTTGCCGGTGCCGAAGTCGCCCAGGATGACGATGAAGCGACCGCGCGGCGAATCCAGCCACTCCGAGACCGTCGAGAGCGCGTCGCCCTCCTCGGCCTCGTCGATCCCCACCTTGAAGGTGAGGCGCTGATCGACGTAGAGCGAGGGCGGATAGACCGGATCGCTCGCGAGCCGCTGCGTCTGCCGCTCGAGGTAGTGCGTGAAGTCGAGCAGCCCCTGATACTCGATGAAGCTCTCCACGCTGACCCGGGCCCGCTCCGCCGCGCGGACGAGCGCCTCCGGCGCGCTGCTGCCGCGGTAGACGAGCGTGGAGATCAGCCCCGGGTCGTCCCGCCGGTACGGCGCGTCGACGCGCTCCAGAAAGGCCTTCAGGATGTCGTCGGTCACCCGCTGCTCGATGGCGGCGACAGGGTAGGTCCGCACGATGCGCCCGCGGCGCGCCGACACGCGCAGGAGCGCGCCGAAGGGCGAGGGCGCAGGCAGCCGCTCGATCGTCGCGTCCTCCGGCTCCTTCAGACGACAGACGCGCTCCACGCGCGCGAGGAAGTCGCTCTGCTCGATGCCGCGGGCGCCGATCGCCACGGCCGCGCTGTCGCCTTCGCCCCGGGCGACCCAGCGCAAGATCGCGGGCACGCGGGCGTGCGCGCCGTCCGGGTTCTCGTAGGGAATGACCCTGATCCCCGCGGCCTCGAGCTTGCGCAGCCTGAACGGCGTCAGGGCGTCGTCCACGAGGAGCGCGAAGTGCGGCGGAGGCTGCTCGCCGGCCAGGGCGCGGACCTCGCCGAGCGCCCGATCGAGGTCGTCGTCGTCGAAGCCGAAGCCGACGAACAGGATCGGGCACGCGTGAAAGAGCGCCTTCACGGCGGACCGGAGGCCCGGCGAGGCGAAGATCGCGCGGTCGTACTGCTCGCGGGTGAACACCCACGTGTCGCGCTCGCGGAGCGCGCCGTGGAGCTTGAGGATGTACCTGCGGCGCGAGGCGATGTCGGCCGGCGCCCGCGCGAGGACGTCCCACTCCCCTTCGAACGCCCGGTCGAGGAGGCGATCGAGGTTCGTCGTGAGCACGGCCCGCAGCCTGGGCCTCATCGAGGCGATGACGCGCGCGACCTCGGGCACGTCGCGGCCGCCGTCGTCGAGGGCCTGCTCGACGGCGGCGCAGAACTCCGGCGCTCCGAGCGCGAGCTTCACCGCCGAGAGCGCCTCGATGTACTGGCCTTTTTGCGCGAGCTCTTTGATCTCGGCGAGGGTGCCCGCCCCTGCCCCTCGCGCCCTGAGGTGCGCCGTCATCTGCTCGGTGAGGCTCCGCCAGTCGGGGAGCCCGGCCGCGGCCGAGACGCCGGCTCCCACGAACACGACGAGCTGCCCGCTCTCGTAGGCCTTGCGAAGGTCGTGGAGCGCCGGATCGTCCGGCGCGTCGAGCTCACGATTCCCTGGCTCCGGAAGCATCGTCATCGATGCCACCACCATCGCTCGCGCCGCCCCGCTGGACAAGCAGGAGAACGTTCGCTAGATTGCTCCGCGATGTCTGTCCTGCCCGCGCGCGCCCTTCGCCCCTGCCTAGGCCTACGGCCTCGGGGGCTCTGCGCGCGCTGCTGACGACGTCCATCTTCGCAGCTTGGCCCCCGTCGGTTCCTTGTCCCGGTGGGGGTCCTCGCATCGTCGTCGCGACGACTCCCATCTTCAGCTTTCAGGGAGTCCTGTCATGTCCACGATGCCCGTCCACAAGTACAAGCCGTTTCAGCCCATCCACCTGCCCGATCGGCGCTGGCCCAGCCGCGTGATCGAGAGCGCGCCGCGCTGGTGCAGCGTGGACCTGCGCGACGGCAACCAGGCCCTCGTCGAGCCCATGGGCCCCGAGCGCAAGCTCCGCATGTGGCACGAGCTCCTGCGGATGGGGTTCAAGGAGATCGAGGTCGGCTTCCCCAGCGCGTCGCAGCCCGACTTCGACTTCGTGCGCCGCATCATCGACGAGCGGCTCATCCCGGACGACGTGACCATCCAGGTGCTGACGCAGGCGCGCACCGAGCTGATCGAGCGGACCTTCGAGGCCATCCGCGGGGCCCGGCGCGCCGTCGTGCACCTCTACAACTCCACGTCGACGCTCCAGCGACGCGTGGTGTTCGGCCTGGACCGCGCGGGCATCGTCGACATCGCCGTGCGCGGGGCGAGGCTCGTGAAGGAGCTCGCGGCGCGCATGCCCGAGACCGAGGTCGTGCTCGAGTACTCGCCCGAGAGCTTCACGGGGACAGAGCTCGACTTCGCCAAGGAGATCTGCGAGGCCGTGATGGACGTGTGGCAGCCCAGCCCGTCACGGAAGATCATCCTGAACCTGCCGGCCACCGTGGAGATGGCCACGCCCAACGTCTACGCAGATCAGATCGAGTGGATGCACCGGAACCTGAAGCAGCGCGACTGCATCGTGCTGAGCGTTCACCCGCACAACGACCGCGGGACGGCGGTGGCCGCGGCGGAGCTCGCCGTCATGGCGGGCGCCGACCGCGTCGAGGGCACGCTGTTCGGGAACGGCGAGCGCACCGGGAACGTGGATCTCATCACGCTGGCGCTCAACCTGTTCTCCCAGGGGGTCGATCCGGAGCTCGAGATCCACGACGTCCAGGCGATCAAGGAGACGGCAGAGCACTGCAACCGGCTGCCAGTCCACCCGCGCCACCCCTACGTCGGAGAGCTCGTGTACACCGCCTTCTCGGGCTCGCACCAGGACGCGATCAAGAAGGGGTTCAAGGCGCTGCGCGAGGGCGGGGGCGCGACGTGGGAGGTGCCGTATCTCCCCATCGATCCGCAAGACGTGGGGCGCAGCTACGAGGCGGTGATCCGCGTGAACAGCCAGTCGGGCAAGAGCGGCGTGGCCTACCTGCTCGAGCGCGAGTACGGCTATGCGGTGCCGAAGGATCTCGCGATCGAGCTGAGCCAGGCGGTGCAGCGGAGGGCGGAGCGGACCGAGGGCGAGGTGCAAAAGGCCGAGATCCTCGGGATCTTCGAGCGCGAGTACGTGAACCGCGGCGGGCCGCTCCGGGTCGTCGGGCACAGGACGAGCGGCCAGGGCGCGGGGGAACGACACGAGTTCCAGGTGCAGATACGCGGGGTCCCCCACGCGATGAGCGCCGCCGGCCAGAGCCCCGCCCACGCCTTCGCGAGCGCGCTCTCGCGCCACGCGGGGATCGCGATCGCGGTGGAGGAGCACGCGGCGCACGCGATCGACCGGAGCGCAGGCGCCGAGTCCGCGGCGTACGTGGCCCTCTCGATCGGGCGCAAGCGCAGCTTCGGGGCGGGGACGCACCCGGACGCCGTCATGGCGTCGCTCGCGGCGGTCGCCTCCGCGTGGAACCGCGCGCGGCCGGCGGAGCCGGCGCGGCTCGCGCTCTCGGCCGAGTGAGCGGGCGCGGCCTGCGCCCCTTCGTGAGGCGGAGCGCGCCGGGCCTTCGCGCTCCGCCGATCGAGCGGGCGAGGTCCCCCGCCGGACACGAGGCGAGCCGCCCGATCGCCGGTCACGGCGCCGGGCGGTCGTCGCTGTGGAGCAGCGCGGCGGCGTGGCGCTCGATCTCCGCCGCCGTGAGCGCCCTCGCGTAGAGCGCCGCGTAATACAGGGCGCCCGAGAAGGTGCGCCCGCCGAGCTCGCGGTTGCCGAGGACGAGGTGGCGCCCGTCGGGGAAATCGAGCGTCGCGCCCAGCGGGGGCACGCTCACGTGCATCCCGCAATAGCCGCCGACCGAATTGCGCCGTCGGGCCGGTACCCCGTTGATGTAGAGCCGGACCCGATCCGCCGCGGGCTCCTGGACGGTCGAATCGAACACGCCGTGCATCACCGCGCGCTCCGGGAGCTCTGCATCCCAGGCGCCGCCGCAAAAGTCGCCGTTCCACCAGAGCACGATCTGGCCGGGCGCCTCCGATCGGAGCGTGAGGCGGCCGCCCTCCGCGTCCATGCCGATATGCACGATGCGCGAGCCCCCCTCGACCACCTCCGCGATGCGGAGCACGGCCTCGATCGTGCCGGCGGTGGTCCCTTGCAGCGCGCTCTGGATCTTGGTGCCGTCGATCAGGGCGGAGGCCCGGCCGTCGCCGCCGGCCGCCGTCCAGGAGAGCCCGCGGTGCGCCGCGCCGTCGGCGGCGAAGCTCATCTCCGGCCCGTACGTCACCGCGAGCGGCATCGGCGCCGCTGCGGCGTCCTCGACCTGCGCGGGCGCGGTCCCGGTCGCCGCCTCGTCGAGGAAATACCGCACGACCAGGCCGTCGTCGGCGAGGCAGGACGCGTCGAGCGCGCAATCGAGCCCTCCGGCACCTCCGCCGGCCGAGCCGCCCTCCCCGCCGCCAGCCGCCGGGCCGGCGCCGGCGGTCCCTCCGCCCGCCGCGCCCTCCCCGCCCGAGCCGGAGCGAGCGCCGCCGCCCGCTGCGCTGCTCCCGCCGCCGGCGCCCGTGGCCGAGCCGGGGAGCTCGCCGAGCCGCAGCTCGGGGGCGCACGCCACGACGAGCGAGAGCAAGACAATCCGAAGGCGCGCCCTCATGTGCGCCGCATCCTATCGCCACGCGCGCACCTGGAGGAAGGCGCGCCGGCACGCCGGGAGGGCGGCAGATCACCGTCGTCCGAGCCTGAGCCAGCGCACGCGCGCGCGCCGCCGCCCCGGGCCGCCGCGCCTCGCCGGCAGCGCGCCCGCGCGGACGCTCACGCCGTCTCGGGCAAAGGCGCGAGCTCGGCGAGGAGCCGCTCCAGCATGGCCTGGGCCACCGGCTTCGTCAGGTGCGCGTCGAACCCCGCCGCGCGGGCGAGCTTCCGATCGTCGTCCTGGCCATAGCCGGTGAGCGCGACCAGGAGCGTCTTTCTCATGGCGCTCTCGGCGCGCAGGAGCCGCGCCACGCCATAGCCGTTCATCGCCCCCGGGAGGCCGATATCGCAGAGGATCACGTCCGGCGGCGCCATGCGCGCGGCCGCCACGCCGTCGTCGCCGCTGTGCGCCACGGCGACGGTGTGGCCGCGGCGCTCGAGCAGCATGCGCAGGCTGTCGGCCGCGTCGACGTTGTCCTCGATGATCAGGATGCGCCGCGAGCTCGCGCTCGCCGCCGCGCGCCGCGCGTCCGCTGCGCGCCGCGCGTCCGCCGCGCGCGAGGCCGCCGCGCCCAGCGGCAGCGTGATCGTGATCGCCGCGCCCCGGCCGAGGCCAGCGCTCGCGGCGCGCACGCTGCCGCCGTGGAGCTCGACCACCCCCTTGACCAGCGCGAGCCCGAGCCCGAGGCCCCCGCGGCTGCGGGCGAGGCTCTGGTCGGCCTGGGCGAACGGCTCGAAGATCCGCTCCAGGACCGCCGATTCCATGCCGATGCCGGTGTCCGCGACCTCGACGGACACGACCCCGCACGCGGGATGGTGCGGCGCGATCGAGAGTCGGACCGAGCCGCCGTCGTCCGTGAACTTGTTCGCGTTCTGGAGCAGGTTCCCGATCGCCTGGGCGAGCCGCGTCGGGTCGGCGTGCAGCCATACCGGCGCGGACGGCAGCGCGAGCTCGAAGCGCACGCCGCGCGCGTCGAGCAGCGATCGGTAATCGAGCGCCGTGGCGCGGGCGAGCTCGACCAGATCGACGCGCTCGATGGACAGCGTGATCTTGCCCCGGGAGATGCGCGAGATGTCGAGCAGATCGTCGACCATCCGGGACATGTGCCCGATCTGGCGATCCATGATGGTGCGCGCGCGCTCGACGATCGGCGTCGGCGGGCCCGCCGCCTTGATCAGCTCGACGGCGTTCAGGAGGGGCGCGAGCGGGTTGCGCAGCTCGTGGGCGAGCATCGCCAGGAAATCGTCCTTGCGCCGATCCGCCTCCCGGAGCGCCTCCTGGGTCTGCCGGAGCTCGGCCACGAGGGCCGTGAGCTCCCGCTCGCGCGCGCGCAGCGCCTCCTCGGACGCCCGGCGGTGCGCGATCTCCTGCTCGGCGACCTCGTGCCAGCGCACCCGCTCGACCGCGAGCGCGCATTGCTGGGCAATGGAGAGGATAAATGCGTAATCGTCGTCGTCGAACGCGCGCGAGGCGGGAAAGCAGAACCCGAGCGAGCCGACCGTCCTCGACTCGAGGACGAGCGGGAACGCGGCCACGGCGCCCCCGTGCTCCACGCCGTGGACGCGGGCGAGGACCGGATAGCGCGCGTTCCGCTCCTCGCGCGTGGGCACGATGATGGGCGCGCCCGTGCGCGCCGCCTCGGCGACCGGCACGGGCGAATCGACCGGAACCTCGGCCCAGGCCTCCTCGGTGTCGACAGGGACCCCCTTGAAGCCGAGATTGCGGAGCGAGGCGCCGTCCGCGGACAGGATCGCGACGACGCCCACCTCGGCGTCGAGCGCGGGCATGCCTTGATCGATGATGGTGCTCGCGATCTCGGTCAGGGTGCGGGACCCCGCGAGCGCCGCGGTGATGCGCTGCAAGCGCAGGAGCCGCTCGACCACCCGCTCGTGGCGGTGCGCGGCCGACTCGGAGACGGACCCTGCGGAGGTGGGCTGCCCATCGAAGAATTGCATGGAGGCTCCGGGCGCCGACGAGCGTAGCGCAGGCCGGACCGCAAGCACGCCGCTCCGGTCGGCGCCGCGCATGAAAAAGGATCTGCGGCGCGCTGCCCCCCGGCGACGCAGGCGGCGCGGTCCGCCCGGCACGCCGGCGTTGCCCGGCAGCGCGCGATTCGGCGCTGCGAAATCCGCGCGCGAGGATTTCTGGATTTCTCCACGGCACGAACCGCAAGGCGGACGCCAGACCGCACGAACGGCAAGGCGGACGCCAGCGCCGCGCCGGGGCTCGCTAGAGCGTGAGCAAATAGGACGCCACCACCGCCGCCCGCTCGCTCTTTCGCTCGTCGAGGAACGCGCCGACCTCCTCGGCGAGGCCGGCGCGCTGCCCGTGCTCGCCGAGCGCCCGGAGGCGGGCCTTCACCACCTCGCCCGCGAGAGCGTCGGTCACGCGCCGCTGGGCCTCCGCCCCGCGGACCGATTCCATCCACGCGCGCAAAATCGCGCGCGCGATCTCCGGCCGCGCCTCCGGGCCGCCGGATGCGTGCAGGGCGACCACGCGCTCGAAGGCGGGCTGGAGGAGGGGCCACCGCGCGGCGGCCGACCCGCCGGGCGGGACCGGCGCGAGGGCCTCCGCCTCGAGCCATGCGCGCAGGTCCGCGTGGCGGTCGATCCAGCCGAGGTTCCGCGCGAGCGCGCGCGCGGCCTCCGCGGCGACGGACGCCGCGTCGAGGGGCGTCGCGAGCGCGGGGTGCGGATCGTCGCCGCGCGCGTTGGGCGGGCCGACCTGCGCGGGCGTCGCGGAGAGCAGCCGGAGCAGGAGCTTCACCCGCCGCGCCTCGTCCACGCCGTCGAGGCGGAGCGCCACGCGCAGCCGGCAGAGGGCCTCGGTGCTCAGGCGGACGCGCTCGCCGTCGAAGGCGGGGGCGACGAGCGCGTCGAAGCGCCGGGACGCCTCGTTCGGCGGGAGCCACAGCCCGAGCTCCTCGAGCACGCGGCACCGCGACGGGTCGAAGCGCAGGGTCGCGAGCTCGCCGTCGAGGTCGCGCACGCGCGCGAGCGCGTCGGCGGCCGCGACCTTCCCGCCCGCGGGCTCGGCGTCGAGCCAGTCCCCGAAGACCCGGAAGCGGTCGCGCCGGGGCGGCGGGAGGTCGGTGGGCGCGGCGGATCCCCGCGGGATCTCGAGGTCGTGGAGCGCCCCGCGCGCCACCTCGGCGAGGTCGCGGGCCGCCCCGGCGATCCCGCGCGCGATCGGGAGCTCGCCGCGCGCTGCGAGGACCCGGTCCACGAGCGCCCTGGCCTCGGGCCCGACGCCGAAGCGCGATCCGTAGGCCCCCACGTCGGCGAGCCGGCGGATCGCGAGCTCCAGGGAGGCCGGCTCCGCCGGGCCCTCCAGGCGCCGCGCGAGGTCGGGCAGCCAGGCGCGCAGCAGCGACGGCCCCGCGCCGCCCTGCGCGCGCGCCGGATCGCCCCGCGCCGCCTCCTGGAACAGCGCCGCCGCGGCGCCGTGGAGGAGGAGCTGCTCGCGGGCGTCGCCGCCGTCGCGGAGCCGGTCGAGCAGGAGCTGGCAGCCCTCCGGGTGGTGGCGCATGAGCCACGGCGCGGGGAGGCTCGCCAGGGCGAGCGACCTGACGAGCGATCGCGGCGGCGCCGGCCCCGGCTCCTCCGGGCCGAGCTGGTACGCGGTGATGCTCTCCTCGCGGCGCGTGACGAGCGGCAGGAGGGCGCCGGGGTCGCGCGCGGTGCGGATGCGGGCGACGAGGAGGCGCGAGAACACGAGGGGATCGCCGCGGAGCGCGGCCGCGCTCTCGTCCGCGAGCTCGTCGCTGCAGCGGGGCGCGTGGGCGAGGCCGCTCATGTCCGGGAAGAGCCCGGGGATGGCCTCGAGGATGCGGGCGCGGACGAGCGGAGAGGGGGCCCGCTCGGCCCGCTCCCGCTCGCGCCGCATCAGCGCGAGCATCTCATCCGCCGCCGGCCGCCCCACCCTCGGCGCGGGGCCGGTGAGGCAGCGGGGCGCGCCGGCGGTCGAGCTCGCCGCGCACGAGCACAGCGAGAGGGCGAGGGCGGCGAGCGGGGCGAGGCGTCTCACGACGACCGTTGTACCAGCGGCGAGGTCGTCCTGCGCCCTGCGGCGCAACCCGGGTCGGGTCGCGCAGCGTCACGGCGGCGCGACGAGCCGCGGTCCGCCGCGGCCCGACCCAGGTCGTTCGCCGCGCCTCGAACCGACGGCCCGCGTGGACCCGACCTACGACGGCTGGCCGGTCGGCATGATCGTGACCTGCTGGAGGTTGACGCGCTTCGGCAGGCTCACGGTGAACGCGATGGCCTCGGCCACGTCCTCGGGGGTGAGCCACTCCATCTGCGACTTCGACCCCTCGAGCCAATCGCGCGCGCCATGGAAGTCGACGTGGCTCTGCAGCTCCGTGCCGACGATGCCTGGCTCGATGGATGTCACGCGCACCCCCTTGGAGCCCAGCTCGGCGCGGAGGTGGATCGACAGGTGGGTCACGAACGCCTTCGTCCCGCTGTACACCGCGAAGGCCGGGAAGATGTTCTTGGCGGCGATCGACGAGATGTTCACGAGATCCGCCGGCCCCGGGCCGGAGCCAGCCTGCACGAGCGCCGACGTGAACGCGCCGATGACGTTCATGAGGCCCGTGACGTTGAGATCGATCTGCTGCTGCCACTGCTCGACGCGCCTGGCCTCGATCGGGTTCGGCAGCATGACGCCGGCGTTGTTCACGACGATGTCCACGCGCCCGTGCCTCTCGATGACCTCGGAGGCCACGCGCTCGACGGCGCTCCGATCGGTGACGTCGACCTGCCATTCGGCGGACTGACCACCGCCCTTCCGGATGGCGTCGCCGAGCGCGTCGAGCCGCTCCTTCCGGCGGGCGAGCAACGCCACGCGCGCGCCGCGGGCGGCGAGCGCCTTCGCCGTCGCTTCGCCGATCCCGCTCGATGCTCCTGTGATGACGGCGACGCGCCCCGCGAGCGCGCCCTGGGCCTGCTGAACCATGTCTCACTCCTCTCGCTGGGGCCGGCTCACCTGCGCGGCCCGTCGATGCGACAATAGATAGCCGTGACGGCCGGAAACGGAAGACACGGAACTATCAAAGGCATGCTCGATCCTATGAGCGAGGCGACGAAGCGCCTGGCGCCGTCTCGGCCGAGTGGGTAGGATGACGGGGATGTCGAGAGCCGCTCGATCGGGCAACTCGTTGGCTGCTGGGATCGCCGCGCTGGCGCGCCACGAGGGCTGCAACAGCACGCGCCATCCAGGCGTCGTCGTCTACCGCATCACCGCCGCGGAGCCGCCCACGCCCACCCTCTACCCGTCCAGCTTGATCCTCGTGGGCGCGGGAGAGAAACAGGCAATTCTGGGCGACAAGACGTTCGCGTACAACGCCGGCCACTACCTCGTGGTCACCTCACCGCTGCCGATGCTCTGCAGGACCATCGCGTCGGCCGCCGCGCCCGTGCTCACCGTGGTCGTCGAGATCGAGCTCGCCCTCCTGCGCGAGCTGCTCCTCGAGGAGGACGCGCCGCCCGCGCCCCAGCCGGCGCGCCCCTCCCGCAGCGTGTTCCGCGCGCCGCTCCGGCGCGACCTCGAGGACGCCGGCGCCCGCTTGCTGGCTTGCTTGACCGATGAACGGCGCACGCGAGCGCTCGCGCGGCAGACCATCCGCGAGATGCTCTTTCTCGTGCTCGACGGGCCCTATGGCGATTCGCTCCGGGCGCTCGCGGAGGGCCCGGTGAGCCAGCTCGCCCACGTCCTCCGCCATATGAATGCGCGATTCGCAGAGCGAATGAGCATCGGCGATCTCGCGCAGCTGGCGCACATGAGCGTCCCGACGTTCCATCAACGCTTCAAGGCGATGACCGGATCCTCGCCGCTGCAGTACATGAAGGCGCTCCGGTTGACGCGCGCACGCCAGATGCTCCATGCAGGGGGCATGGTGAAGACGGTCGCGCACGACGTGGGTTACGAGAGCGAGTCACAGTTCAGCCGGGAGTACCGTCGGTTCTTCGGCTGGCCGCCGTCTGCGGACTCGCACGTCGCGCCGCGCGCGCGTCGCGCCCTGCGAGAGGCGGACGGGGCGGGAGGACAGCTCGTCCTGGATCCGTCGTGAGCGCTGCGCTGGTCCGGCGCCAGGACCGGAGCGGCGCGCGGGCGCCCGGCGTGGCACACCCGCGACCGTGGTGTCGCGACGCGCCGGCCGCCGCAGCGCGAAATCGCTGCTGCGCTCGCTGGTACGCGCGTTGCGTCGATCGCTCGCCGGAGGGACGAGATGCGGAACATGATGATGGGAGCCGGCATGCTCCTGGCGGTCGGATGCGGGGCGGACCTGCCCGAGGGCTGGGAGGACGCGGAGGCGATCGAGGGGCTCACCCAGAGCGAGTGCACGGCGAGCGCGTACGACACGACGGTGAAGGAGACGCTCGCGGCGACGCCCGAGCGCGGAGCCGTTCACATCGATTACGGCGCCGCCCATTTCCGCTGCGCGCAGGAGGTCGAGGGGTTCGTCCGGATCGCTGGAGGCAAGGTCGACGTGCTCGTGCAGCCGGCCGACATGGACCCGAGCGGCGTCGCCGGATGCGACTGTCGGTATGACATCGGCATGACGGTCAAGGGCCTGGGCAAGGGAGCCGTCGCGGTCGATCTCTACCGCCGCTGGGACAACATCAACGAACCGAACGATCCCGTGAAGATCGGCTCCGCAGAGGTCGAGATCCCCTGAGGGGCGCGCGGAACGCTCCGTGGCGTACGGTCCCCCCGCCCTGAGAAGGCTCCCCGACCGATAAGCGTCTCTTCCGGCCGCAGCGCGACGAGCCGGACCAGCGAGGGCGACGCGCTTCGCTACCAGTAGCGCGGCTCCTGCTTCTTGCCACGGACATGGATCTGGAGCGTGAGCATCCATGCCGTCGGCGCGGCGACGAGCACGTGCGGCGACGGCGGCGGGGGCGGGAGGCCTCTCTCGAAATTGGAGACGTAGACGTACTGCGCGTCGTAGTAGCGCAGGCCCAGGAGGTTCGTGCCGTTCAGCGCGAGCTCCATGCCGCGCCAGCCGACCGCCGCGACGGCATCGAGGCTGACCGAGTCCTTGCCGTCTCGCCCGCCCGGGAGGGAGCGCCCCGCCACGCCCTCGACGCCGGCGCCCACGCGGACCGTCAGCTCCTTGCCGAAGAGCCGGCCGACGGCCCCCGAGGCGAACACGTCGTCGCGCAGGACGAACGCCGGCGCATAAGGCACCGGATCACCCTTCGCGAAGCGCGCGTCGGACCCGGTGAAGCGGGCGTGGGTGTATGTTCCGCTCAGGTGCGCGCCGAACGGGCCCGAGCGCGCGCTCATCACGAGCTGCGCGCCGGCGCGCACGGACGAGGGGGCCTCGACGTTCTGCCGCGAGGTCGCGTCGAACACCCGGTCGTTCCCGAGCCACGAGCCGAACGCCACGGCCGACCCCTGAAACGACCTCCCCTCCTTGAGGCGGACCCCCGCCTCGACGCTGCGGACCTTGGTGAACGGCACGCGCTCCCCCTCGGCGAGGTCGCGCGCCTGCGGGGAGCGGAACCCCTCGCCGTAGCTCGCCACGACGTGCACGCCGCCCCGGACCGCCACATCCGCCATCACCTTGCTGGACACGACGAACCCCTGCGCCGTCCGCTCGAGCCCGGCATTGCTCGTGCGATCCCGAACGCCGTACGAGAGCGAGTCGAGGCGCGTGCCGCCGCGGACGACCACGCGGCGGATCGGATACAGCGAGAGATCGGCGTAGGCGGCGACGTTCGTCGCGTCGATCGTCGCGTCGACGAGCGCGGCGTTCTTCGAGCCGTCCTCGAACAGGCGCGTGTCGGTCTGGTCGACCGCGTCGACGCGCGAGGTGACGCCCATCTCGATGGAGTCGCGCTTCGAGGTGATGTCGACGGCGTGGCGATAATGCACCGTGAGGCCGACGGTCCATGCGTCGTTCACCATCTCGCTGTCGTCGCTCTCGACGATCGGCGCGCCGGCGAGCTGGTCGAGCGCGTACCCGGTGAGGTTCTGGTGAAACGTCGTCTTGGTCTTGCCCGCGAACGCGCCGATGCCGAGGATGCCTTCGCCGGGGCTCCACACGACCTCGGAGCCGATGAGCGCCTGCGAGGTCCGGTCGCGGCCGAGCGGGCGCTGCGCGGCGTACGGGTAGCCGCCACGCTCCACGGAGGCCTGCGGCAGGTAGCCGGGGAAGTCGAAGCGCGCCGAGCCGATCGCCACGGTCGCGCGGAAGTCGACTTCCTCGTTGCCTCCGCCGAGCTGCCCCACGAACGAGCTGCGCTCGCCCGCGCGCGCGCCGCCCGGCCCGTCGGTCGCGTCGGTCTCGAAGGCCGCGAACGTGTCCATCAGCTCGTTTTGCTCGGGCGCGAACGCGATGAGCACGCGCCTCGTCCCGAACGAGCCGACTCCCCCCTTGAGCCAGAAGCCCGGCGCCGCGAGGCCGAGGTCCATGCGGAGCGAGCCGGCGACGCCGAAGTCGCCTTGCCGCGGATCGTAGGGGCCGCTGGCGATCCGGACCGACCGGACCACCTCCGGCATGATGAGGCGCATGTCGGCATAACCGGGAGCACGGATGTGCGAGACCTGGTTCATGGGGATGTTGCTCGCGAAGATCTCGACGTCCTGGCCCGACGTGCCGTCGAAGCCGCGCAGCGACAGGTGCGGCGCGCGCCCGGGCAGGCCGCGGTCGCTCACGAAGACGCCCGGGGCGACGTTCAGGACGTCGGCGCCCGAGCCGTGCGGCGCCGCCTCGAGGATCTGCGCGTCCACCTCCACGTCCGAGGCGCTCCGGGCCGGCGGCTTCGCCCGCACCCGCACCTCGATGGGCTTGTTCGGTGGAGCGCACGCGTCGATCTCGGCCTGGGTCTTCGCGTCGCGGACGCAGCGCTCGTACTGGTCGGCGCGGGAGAGGCCCGGCCACAGCGACGTGGCGAGCACCGAGGTGGCGACGGCCAGCGGCCCCCTCGACCACCACCGCCGCGATGGATATCGGCTCGATTCCGGTCCCGGGCGACGCCTCATGGGACGATGATACAGACAACCAGACCGAAGCTTGGGCCGGGCGCTCCCGTCGTCACCATGCGCTTCACCCAAGACCAGCGCCACGGCGCCGGAAGAGCAAGAGGAAGCGTCCGCGGCGCCGTCTCTGGCGCTACGCTTCCCCCGTGACACCCCGGCCAGTCTTCGTCGATCGCGCCCTGTCCGCCCGCATCGAGGCCGCCGAGGCCGCGAAGGTCGAGGCCGCCGCGCGCGAGGTCGCCGCGCGGATCCCGGCGCGGCGCGCCGCCGTCGCCGTCATCGCGGGCGGCCGCGCCGCGTTCGTCGCCCCGCACATCCGGCTCTCGCGCGCGGCCGGCCTCGGCATGAGCGGCCCGGTCGAGGCGCGCGACATCGAGGCCCTCGAGGGCTTCTACGCCTCGCGCGGCACGGCGGCGCGCATCCTGGTCTCGCCGTTTGCCCACCCTTCGCTGCTCGCGCGGCTCGGGGAGCGCGGCTTCCGCCTGGACTCGCTCGACGCGGTGCTCGTGCGCACCCTCGCCCCGGACGCCGAGATCCACGGGCCGGAGCCGGCCGCGCGCGGCGGCGTGGTCGTGCGGCGCGCGGCGCGCGACGAAGGCTCGGCGTGGGTCGCGGCCTCGCTCGCCGCGTTCGCCACGGCGGGCGGGCCGCAGCCCGATCGAGGCGACATCTTCGACGCGTGCTTCCACGACCCCGGGTCGACGTACTTCTTCGCGTCGTCGACCGACGGCGCCGTCGCCGGCGTCGGCGCGGTCTACGTGCACGAGCGCGTCGCGCTCCTGTACGCGGGCGGCACGCTCGAGGCCCACCGCGGCCGGGGTGTGCAGCGCGCCCTCATCGACGCCCGTCTCGCGTACGCCCGCGACGCCGGGTGCGACCTCGCCTACTCGGTGGCGCAGGCGGGGAGCACCTCGCAGCGCAACCTGGAGCGCGCGGGCCTCGTGGCCGTGTACTCGCAGGCGGAGCTCAGCAAGCCCTTCGCGTGAGCGCTGGCCTCGGGGGAAGAGGAGGCTCAGGAGCACATCGTCGATGCGCGCCGTCAGGCCCGGGCGGCGAAGGGGCAGCCGCCGGCCCGCATCGCGGCCGCGAGGGGCTCGGCCGCCGCCGGCTCCGCCGCTTCCGCCCGCCCCGCCGGCGCCGGGCGCGCCGTCCTCACCGGCTCACGGCGCTTCAGGATCATGCGCATCCCGTTCACCGGCTGCAGCGAGATGAAGCCGCGGCAACGCGGGTCGAAGCCCGGCACCAGGCGGAGCCGATACCGCTGGAGCGCCATCGCCACCATGATCTTGCCCTCGAGCTGCCCCATGAACTCGCCCAGGCAGATCCGCTGTCCGGCGCCGAACGGGATGTAGGCGAGCTTGTCGTCCGCGCTCCGCCGGTGGTTCGCGAAGCGCTCGGGCTTGAACTCCAGCGGATCGCGCCAGAACTCCGGGTGCCGGTGCGTGACCCACGGGACGATGGCCACCGTCGACCCCGCGGCGACGTGATAGCCGCCGAGGACGTCGTCCTCCAGCGGGCTGCGGAGGATGAACGGCACGGACGGCAGGAGCCGGAGGCACTCGTTGAAGACCATGGCGAGGTACGGCATCGCCTCGAAGTCCTTGGCCGTCGGGGCCCTGCCGCCGAGGACGCGGTCGATCTCGTCGGTGAGCCGGGCGGACACCTCCGGGCGCTGCGCGATCTGGTAGAGCGCCCAGGAGGCGGTGACGCTCGAGGTCTCGTGCCCGACCATCAGGATGGTCTTGATCTCGTCCCGCAGCTGCGCGCGGTCCATCTTGGCGCCGGTCTCGGGATCGACCGAGTTCATGAGGCGCACGAGCACGTTGTCCGCGTCGCCCGCGCCGCGCTGGTAGCCGTCGATGATGTCGTCGATCACGGTGTGCACGCGGTGCATGGCCCGCTGAAAGCGGACGTGGCTGGGCAGCGGCCACGACAGGGGCGGGTTGACCAGCGAGTACATCCGCTTGAGCGCGATCGACAGCGCGTACTTGAAGGCCTCGCGGACGGTGTCGGTGTGGGCCTGCAGCGCGGCGCCGAAGAACGCCTCGCCCGCGATACCGAACGTCACGTCCATCATGTCGTCGTTGATGTCGCGCTCGAACTCCCCCGGATGGGCGTCCCAGCGCCGCAGCACCGCCTCCATGTGGTCGACGATGATGGGCACGAACTTGAGCGTGTTCGCGTGGTTGAACTGGGGCTGCACGTGCCGGCGCTGGCGCCGCCAGAGCTCGCCCTCGCTGTTCACGAGGCCCCAGCCGAGCACGTGGGCGAGCTCGTGATACCGCTTGCCCTTGGGGTAGTTCCGGATGTTCGCGCGGAGGACATGCGCGATGTCGTTCGGGTGAAACGCCATGATGAAGTCCTCGGCTCCGGGCGCCCGCAGGCGCACGACGTCGCCGTACCTCGCGAAGAGGTCCTCGTAATGGCGCATGTCGCCGGTCCTGAAATTCGCCAGGTACCGCAGGCTGGCGAGCGGGCCGGGGCCCGGGGGCTGCCGATCGAGATTGGCACTCATGACTCCTCCTTCTCCACGAGCTGAAAGCAAGCCGGCGCGAGCCGGCGTGAGCCGCCGCGCGCCGAGCGCAGGCCGGCGCCGGCCATCGCGGCCGTCAGATGCACAGCGAGCCCCCGCCGTCGACCGTGAGGGTCGCGCCGTTGATCATCCGCGCCCCGTCCGACAGGAGCAGCAGGACGGCGTCGGCGACGTCCTCCTCGGTGCAGAGCCGTCCGCCCGGCGTGCGCGACTCCCAATACGGGAGGATCCGATCGTGATCCGGGTAGTTGCTCGTCACGTGGCCGTAGATCGGCCCGGCGGAGACGCAGTTGACCTGCACGTTGCGCGGGGCGAGCTCGACGGCGAGCGCGCGCGTGAGCGACTCCACCGCGGCCTTCACCGCGCCCATGGCGCCGAAGTGCTCGAGGTACCGCGACGAGCCGTTCGACGACAGCGCGACGATGCGCCCGCCGCCGTGGCGCTCCATCAGGCGCGCCGCGCGCAAGGCGCACTGGTGGTAGCCGATGACGTTCGTGCGGAACGCGAGCTCCCAGTGCTCCGGGGTCGTCTGCTCGAGGGGGCCGAACCGGCCGTTCGACGCGTTGCTGACGAAGTGGTGCAGCTCGCCGACGTCGCGCGCGATCGCCTCGAAGAGCTTGTCGACGTGCGCGGGGTTGGCGACCGAGCCCCAGACGTGCACCGCGTCGCCGCCGGCGCCGCGGATCTCGTCGGCGACCGCGTCGCCGTCGTCGCGCGAGTGGAAGCTGTTGACGACGACCCGCGCGCCGGCGCGCCCGAGCTTCGTCGCGATGGCGCGGCCGAGCCCGCGGCTCGATCCGGTCACGAGGATCGTCTTGCCCGCGAGCGCGGCCCCGGGCGCCGGGGTCGCGCGCCGCGCGGCGGGGGCCGCCGGCGCGCGCGCCGCGGCGGCCTGCGCGGGCGGCGGCGCGCCGAGGAGGCGCGCGAGGTCGCCGACCGTGCGGGCCTCGTCGATCGCCCCCGCGAGGCCGTCGGGCAGGGCGCCGCGCTGCCGGAGGAGCGCGCGGACCTCGTCGCGCCGGCGGCGGCCGATCCCGAGGTCCTCCTCGAGCCGCGCGTCGGGGACGAGCAGCTCGGCCGGGTGGCGCGTCGCGTCCGCGATCGCCTGGACCACGGCGCGGAGCGCCTCGCCCGCTGCGGCGGCGCTCGTCGCGCCGTTGCTCGCGGTGGGGCCGCTGGCCGGCGCCGCGTGGCCGTTGGCCCGCCCAGCGGGCTCGGCGTGGCCGCCGATCTGTCCGGCCGGCTCGGCGTGGCCGCCGATCTGTCCGGCCGGCTCCGTGTGACCGCCGACCTGTCCGGCCGGCTCGGCGTGGCCGCCGATCTGTCCGGCCAACTCCGCGTGGCCGTTCGCGTGCCATCCGCCCCCCGCGACGTCGGCCCACGGCGCGACGTCGGAGCGCGCCGTGAGCGTGCGCGAGAGGAAGTCGCTCACGCGGGCCACCGTGCGCAGCTCGTCGGGCGTGGCCTTGAGCGCGTCCGAGAGGCCGAAATCCGCGCGCAGCGTCGCGAGGATCTCTCCGCGCTTCACGGAGTCGATGCCGAGGTCCTGCTCCAGGTCGGCGTCGGGGACGACGACCTCGTCGGGGTAGCGCGTCATGCGCACGAAGACGGAGCGAACGTGTTCGAGGAGATCTTGAGCTTGCATCGTCGAAACCTCGTGTTTTTGAGAGCCATTCATCCAAGAGCGATGGCCGGAGGGACCGGCACGGTCGCGAAGAGCGCGAACGCGCCGGTCAGCACGGCCCGGCCGAAGAACTGCCCGCCGCGCGCGGTCAGCGCGAAGGCGCGGACGGAGGGCGGCGCGAGGCGCGCGCCTCCCGGCGGGAACGCGACGTCGATGTCCCGGAAGGAGAACCGGGCGGGCAAATCGAGCGCGCCCGTCTTGTAGAGCGCCTCCTTCGCGCTCCAGAGCAGCGTCTCGAGCGCGGCGCGCGGGGCGCCCGCCGCGGCGCCGCGCGCGAGCCCCTCGCGCTCGCGCGGCGTGAAGTGCTCGTCGGCGAAGGCGGCCGCGCGCGCCTCGACCCGCTCGACGTCCACGCCGACGGCGCGCGCCGTGGTGACCGCCGCCGCCGCGAGGTCGCCCGCGTGGGAGAGCGACAGCGCGAGCGCGCCGTCCTCGAAGCGCGGGGGGCCGCCGCCGGGCCCCGTGACGGCGCAGGCGAGGTAGTCCGCCCGCGGGTGCGCCTCGAGCGCGGCCGCGTCGAGCGAGACGAGCGGGGCGCCGCGGCCGGCGGCGAGCTCCAGCCGGAGCCACTTCGCCGCGACGCGCGCGCACGCGGACTGCGCCCGGCGGGCGGCGGCGCGCTGGCCCGCGCACGCGCGGCGCTCGCCGGCCGTCAGGTAGGGCTCGAGGCGCGCCGCCGCGGCCTCGTCGGCCCGGACGACCGCGATCGCGAGCGGCGGCGTCACGGCGCCCCCAGCGGCAGCGACGCCGGCGCGGCCGGGCGCGCCTCGGCGGCCACGCGGCCCACCGCGAGCCCCACGAGGCCCTCGAGGTCGAGGAGCACGCCGCCCGCCGGATCGAGCGCCTGCGCCCACGCGCCGAGGACGCGGTCGCCCGCGGCGGTCGGGGCCGCGGCGACGAGCCGGACCGGGCCGCCCGCGTCGCGGATCGCGAGGTCGTTCGCGGCCGCGCCGAAGCGGATCCGGTCGACGCCGCCAGCGGCGCACACCGGGAACGCGCCCGCGTCGTCGCGGCGCAGGACGCCGAGCGTCAGGAGGGCGTCGAGCAGGAGGAACGGCGTGGCGGCCACGCGCAGGCGCGAAAGGGCGCGATCCTTCGGGGGGCGGAACCGGGCCGACGAGTGCGCGGCCCCGAGCACGACGGTGCCGAGGTGGTCGAACCAGCCCGCGTGCCGGAGGGGCGCGCCGGGGCTCGCGTAGGGGTCGCGGAACGCCGGCCCGTCGACGCGCCCGGCGTGGCGCGGGGCGAGGGGGTCGCGGCCTGTGTCGATCGCGCCGAGCTCGACGACGCAGGTCGCGAAGGGCACGCCGGCGCGGAGGACCAGGCCCGACCGGTGGACGAAGTCGCCGCGCACCTCGACGGCGCACGCGACGCGGCCGCCGTCGAGCCGCTCGCGCCGGGTCGTCACCGTGCGCACCTCGCGGGCCGCGTCGTCGGGCAGGCGCAGGAGCTCGAGGAAGCGCACGTCGCGCACCTCGCGGACCACCGCGCCGGCGTCCGCCGCCGCGAGCGCGTGCCGGACGGCCAGCTCGACGAGGAAGGCGCCGGCCGCGACGGCGGAAGAGCGCGCGCGGTGGTCGGAGAGCCACGGATCGACGCGCGGATCGAGCGTCCACGCGCGCTCCTCCGGGCCCTCGGGCGCGCCCGTCGCCGCGGCGCGCGGGCCGGACGCAGCGATGCGCGGGCCGGACGCAGCGATGCGCGGGGCGAAGCGCTCGATCTCGCTGTCCGTGAGCAGCACCTGGGCCGCGCCGACGGGGCGCTCGGCCGCGAGGTCGAGGAAGATCTGCCGCCCCTCCTCCGGCTCGATGCCCCGGAGCGCGCGCGCCGCGCCGAGCGCGCTGTACTCGGACCCGGCGGTCATGCCGACGCCGTTCCAGCCGAGCCACGCGATGCTGGACCACGGGCCGGCGTCCGCCTCGGCCGCGAAGCACGCGGCGGCGCGGTTCATCGCCTCGTTGGCCGCGCCGTAGTCGGGCTGCCCGTCGTTGCCGAGCACGCTGAACGCCGACGTGACGAGGTGGACGTGCGGCCGGGCGGCGGGCAGGTGGCGCGCGAGCGCGCGGCGGAGGTGGCCGAGGCCCGCGAGCTTCGTGTCCACGATCCGCTCGAAGAGCTCCAGCGACTTCGACGTGAGCCGGCTCGACACCTGGATGCCCGCGCCGTGCACGATCAGGTCGACCCGGCCGTAGGCCGCCGCGACGGCGGCCACGGCGCGCTCGACGTCCGCGGCGCTCGTGACGTCGGCGGCGTGGTAATCGACGCTCCCGCCGCGCGCGCGCAGGTGGGTCAGGACGCGGTGCGCCTCGCGCGCCGCCCGGATGCGGCCGTAGCGCTCGCGCAGCGCGGCCATCCGCACGCCGCGTTCCTCGCGCAGCGCCTCGGCGTAGAAGTCCCGCTCGTACGCGTCGAGCTCCGCGTCGGTCATCGCGAGCGTGTGCGGGGGGGCGTCCTCCAGCCGCGATCGGCCGAGGAGCACGGCGCGGCAGCCGAAGCGCTCGAGCAGGGCCTCGACGAACTGCGCCGTGATGCCGCGCGCGCCGCCCGTCACGAGCGCGACCGCGTCCGGGCCGAGCGGCGAGGCCGCGCGCGCGGGCGGCCCCGAGGGGCGGGCGAGCTGCACCACGTGCCGCACGCCGCCGAGATCGACCACCTCCTCGGGGGTGGCCGGCCGGGCGCGCCGCCACTCCTCGAAGAGCGCGCCGAGCGCCGCCGCGGCGTCCTGCGCGTCCGTGTGGACGACGCGCACGTCGCCGCCCGGCAGCTCGCGCGCCAGCGACTTCACGAAGCCGCCGACGGCGCCGCTCGCCGGCGCGAGCCGCCCGGCTGGGTCCACCGCGCCGACGACGACCGCGGCGAAGGCCACGTCGCCGCGCGCCACGGCGTCGTAGTAGCGGCGCGCCGCGCCGAACAGCGCGCGCAGCGCCGGCCGGTACGAGCCCGGCGCGCCGTCGACGAAGGCGCGCGCGTCCTCGGCGCGGGTGAGCACGACGACCGCGTCGACGTCATCGGGCGCGAGGGCCCGGAAGGACGCGCTCAGCCGCTGCTCGTCGCCGGCGTCGATCGACGGCCCCCCGCCGCCGGCCTCGGGCCCCGGCGCCGCGAGCGCGCGCGCGGGGTCGAGCGCCGCGTCGCCGGCGAGCTCGAGGACGCGCGCGCGCTCCTCGACGGAGCGGGCGGCGCGCCGCACGTCCGCGGCCAGCGCCGCGTCGGCGCAGACGTAGAGGACGCGGGACGGGGCGCGCGCCGCGGGCCCGGCGGCCGGCACGCGCGCGATCTCGGGGACGTAGCAGTGGATCGGCGTGCCCGTCGCGAACCCCGAGGGCGCTGGCGCCGGCGCGACGCTGGGCGCCGGCGCGACGCTGGGCGCCGGCGCGACGCGAGACGGCGGCGCCGCGCGCACGCCCTCGGGGGGCGCGACCTCGACCGCGCGGGCGTCCGAGGGCCAGCGCACGGCGGCGGCGGTGCCGTGCTCGCGCGCGCCGCGGATCGCCTCGAGGAGCTCCACCGCGCCCTCGGCCCCGCGCAGCCGCGCCCGCGGGCGGCCCGGCCCGCTGACCACGAGCTCGCGGCCGGCGAGGGCCCCCTCCGCCGCCCCCGCCGCGTCGGCGGGCGCGACGCGGAGTCGCGCGAGCACCGGAAAGGCGTGGCGCGCCGCGGTCTCCTCGGTGCACAGCGCGACGAGCAGCGCCCCCTCGCCCACCGGCCGCGGATCGCGGGTCGCCGACGCGCCGCGCGCGACGTCGTCGCTGAACGCGTTGACGGCGCCCGCCAGCACGACCTCGCACTCCTCGTCGAGCACGAGATCGGCGGCCGCGAGCGCGTCGAGCAGCGAGGCCTCGGAGGTGTCGACGACGAAGTTCGGCCCGCGCAGGCCGAAGACGTTGGCGACGCGCCCGGAGATGACGTTGGGCATGTTGCCCGGCTGCGTGTACGGCCCCGTCGCGGGCGAGCCCGCGCGGAGCGCGTCGACCGTCGCGGAGACCAGCGCCGGGCTCACGCCGCGCGCGCGGAGCGCCCGCGCCACGCGATCGGCGAAGATCCGCTCGTTCGCGCGCGCGCCGCGGCGCGTCTTGCCCTCGTGGCCGACGACGACGCCGATGCGCTCGCCGAGCTCGCGCGCGGGCAGCGCCTCGAGCGCCCTCTCCGCGGCCATCGCCGCGAGCAGCTGCGTCGGGTCCATCGCCTCGAGCGCGTCCGGGAGGACCGGCGCGCGGGCCGGCAGCCGCAGCGCGCGCTCGTCGAACGCGAGCGCGTCCGAGGGCGCGTCCGCGGGCGCGCCGCCCTCGCCGGGGAACACGGCCCCCAGCCCGACGACGCACAGCGCGCGGGCCTCGCCGCGCGGGCGCGGGCGCGGGCGCGGCGCGTGGCGGCCCGGCCGGTGCTCCTCGACGACGAGGTGGGCGTTGGTGCCGCCGAAGCCGAAGCTGTCGAGCCCGGCGCGCAGCGGCGCGCCGCCGTCCGCGGTCCACGGGGCGGCCGCCGTCGGGATGGCGAACGGCGAGCGCGCGAGGTCGATGCGCCCGCTCGGCGCCCGGAACCCGTGCTGCGCGAAGATCGTGCGCTCGCGGATCGCGAGCACGACCTTGATGAGCGACGCGACCCCCGCGGTCCAGCCGGTGTGCCCGAGCAGCGACTTGACGCTGCCCAGGGCGATGCGCGGCGCGCCCTCCTCGCCGGCGAACACCTCGGCGAGCGCCTTGTGCTCGGTCGCGTCGCCGACGGGCGTCGCGGTGGCGTGCGCCTCGACGACCTGCACGGACCGCGGCGCCACGCCGGCGGCCGCGTAGGCGCGCCGCATGGCCAGGCTCTGCCCGCGGCTCTGCGGCACGGTGACCGACGGGCTCGGGCCGTCGCTCGACACGCCGCTGCCGAGCAGCACCGCGTCGACGCGATCGCCCCGCGCGCGGGCGTCGTCGAGCCGCTCGAGCACGACCACGGCGGCGCCCTCGCCGAACACCACCCCGTCGGCCGACGCGTCGAACGGGCGGCTGCCGGTCGCGGAGAGCCCGCCGAACTGCGAGAACTGGCAGGCGTTGGTCGGGCCGGGCTGGTAGGCGCCGCCGGCGATCACGACGTCGGCGAGGCCGCGGCGCAGCATCGCGGCGCCGAGGTGCACCGCGTGCATCGACGACGCGCAGGCCGCGTCGACCACCACGGTGCGCACGCCCTCGCGCACGACGTCGCGCACGACGCGCGCGAGCGGCTCGACGTGGCCCCGGCACGCCGCGCGCCGCTCCGCGTCGAGCCCGAGCTCGCCCGCCAGGGCCTCCGCGACGGCGGCGCGGTCCGCCGGGTCCGCGGCGACGCCGGCGAGCGCGCGCTCGACGCCGAGCAGCAGCGTCGCCTCGTCGTGCTCGATCGAGCCGTCCGCCGTCGACCCGAGGAGGCACGCGATCCGGAGCGGCGCGCCGTCGCGGAGCACGGCCGCCTGCGCTTTGGCCTCGGCGAGCGCGCACGCCAGCATGCGGGCCGTCTTGGGCAGCCGCTCGAGGGTGCGCGCGTCGTACCCGGTGCGCTCGGCGTACGGCCCGAGCGCGTCGACCGTGCCGGCCAGCAGGCTGTACGTCTTGTCGGCGGCGCGGCCGGGGCTCAGGAAGTCGGTCGCGAGGTCCGGATGTCGCGCGCCGGTGTCGGCGATGCCGCACGTCCCCGACCGCAGCTGCGCGAGGTAGGCGTCGACGCCGCCGGAGCCCGGCAGCACCGCGCCCATGCCGACGATGGCGATCGGCGCGGCGCCCGCCGGCGCGGCGGGGTCGCCGTGCGGGCTCGCCTCGGGCGCGACGGCGCTCGCCGGCGCCGCGGCGCTTGCGGCGCTCGCCGACGCCGCGCCCTCGCGCGGGCGGCGGTCGTCCCGCTCTCCCTCGGGGAGCGCCGCGACCGCCGTCAGCGCGTGGCCGGCGGCGCGCAGCGCCTCGACCGCGCGCCGGTGCTCGTCCACCACGTCCTCTCCGGCGCGGAACGTCGCGATCACGCGCAGATCGGGCCCCGGCGGCGCGCTCCGTCGCACGAGGGCGGTCAGGGCGCTGCCGCCGCCGCACTCGACGAAGGTGCGGCAGCCCGCCGCGTGCAGGTCGCGCACCGCCGCGCCAAAGTCGAGCGGCGTCACGAGGTGCATGGGGAGCAGGCGCGCGGGCGCGAGCGCGCCCTCGCCGTAGTGGACGCGATCGATCGGCGAGTACGTGGCCAGCGCCGGCCGCGCTGCGCCCGCGCGCAGGGCGGCGCTGGCGAACGGGCCGACCGCCGGCGCGAGCAGGGGCGAGTGGAAGGCGTAGCGGCTCGCGAGCACGGTCGCCCGGACGCCGGCGCCCTCGAGCCGCCGCTCGAGCGCCGCGATGCCGTCCGCCGTGCCCGAGGCGACCGCCTGGTCGGCCGCGTTGATCACCGAGACGAACACGTCGTCCCGGCCGAGCGCCCGCACCTCGTCGCGCAGCCGCTCGGCGCCGGTGTGCGCCGCGAGCATGCGGCCGGGCGGCGCGCCGCGCAGGGCGAGCACCCGCCGGCCCACGAGCTCCGCGGCCGTCACGAGCGAGAAGGCCCCCGCGGCGGCCAGCGCGGCGATCTCCCCGAGGCTGTGCCCCGCCACGACGTCCGGCTCGAGCCCGGCGGACCGGAGCAGCGCGACGGCGACGTAGTCCTGGACGAGGATGCCGAGCTGATCGAGGTCGGCGCACGCGTCGAGGGCGGCCCGCGCCCCCGCCTCGTCGGCGGCGACGAGCGCCGCGAGCGACGCGCCGAGCAGCGCCCGCGCCGCGGGCTCGGCCTCGGCGACGGCCGCGCGCGCGATGTCGAAGCGCGCGTGGAGCGCGCGCAGGAGCCGGAGGTCGAACGAGCCCTGGCCGGGCAGGAGCAGGGCGACCTTCTCGGCGCCTCCGCGGCCCGCCCGCGCGGGCGCCCCCCCTTGCGCGGGCTCGCCCGCCGCGCCCGCCGCGCCCCACTGCGTATGGTGCGGGCCCGACGCGTGCATCGGAGCGCGCGCGACCTCGACGGCGTGCCGGAGGAGGCGCTCGGGGAAGAGCTCGCGCAGCGCGGAGCCGCCGCGCAGGGCGAGCTCGACGAAGCGCTGGTGCGGCACCTGCTCGTCGAGCGCGCCGACGTGCATCGTCACGGATCTGGGCAGCGGCGCGAGCTCGTCGCTCGTCGCCCCGACGGCGACGATCCGCTGGTAACCGCACGCCACGGGCTCGCCGTCGAAGCGGACCGTGCGGAAGTACCCGTAGGCGCTCGAGCGCGTCACGGCGCCGAGGGTCATGAAGATCGCGACGCGCTCGCCCACGCGGACCGGCGAGAGGTTCCGGCTGTAGCCCTCGGTGGTGAGCAGCCGGATCGCGGCGCGATCGTCCTCGTGCGGGAGCGAGCCGTCCGCGGCCTCGGCGAAGTAGAGCGTCTCGCGCGCGATGCACTGGAAGCGGAAGTTGGTGAGGTAGTGATGGCTCCCGTAGGCCATGCTGTCCTCGAACTTCACGCAGTACGGAACGACGAAGAACTCGCCCATGGAACCTCTCCACGCAGCCCGCTCGCGCGCGGCGTCGACGCACGCCTGGCACCGCGTGCCAGCCGATGCTTCGTGCGTCCCTCACCGCCCCGCGGTCGGGCTGTCGAAATAAGTGTACCTACACCTAAATGCGCGGCGCGGGCCCACGGCCGCCGGCCGCGCGCCCGAGCCGCGGGCGCGCGCCTCGGCGCCGTCGCGGCCCGGGCAGCGGATATCGAGCGATCGACCGACGGATCGGTCAGCGCGCGCCGGGGCCTGGACGCCCCGGCGACGAGCCAGCGATGGAGCGGGGAATGCCGCCCCGCATCGTGGGGATAGGTGTACCTGCACCTGTACAGATGTCAAGCAGTTCGGGACGTCCCAGATGGCGGGTCGTCCCGAAACGGTGTAGATACACTTGTGGTTGATTTTGCCCGCGCCTCCGAGATCATCGCGAGCCAGTGCGCCCTCGTGCGCGTGCGCCGCGCGTCGCGCGCGCTGACGCGGCTCTACGACGAGGCGCTGCGGCCCTCGGGGCTCCAGGCGACGCAGCTCACGATGCTGGTCGCGGTCGCGACGTGCGGCGACGGGGGCGTGAAGCTCGGCGCGCTCGCCGACGGCCTCGTCATGGATCGCACGACGCTCACGAGGAACCTCGCGCCGCTGGAGAGGGCGGGCCTGCTCCGCGTCGCGCGCGCGCCCGACGACGCGCGCGTCCGCCTCATCTTCCTGACGCGCCAGGGAGAGCGCGCCATCGAGGCGGCGTTCCCGCTGTGGGAGCGGACCCAGAAGCACGTCCGCGAGCAGCTCGGCCCCAGCGAGGCCGACGCGCTCCGCGAGGAGCTCGGCCGCGTCGTGGCCCTGGCCGCGCGGCCCGAGAAGGCGCCGGAGCGGCCAGCGCGGCCGGCGAAGGCGCCGGCGCGGGAACGGCCTGCGCGGCCGGCCAAGCCGGCCAAGCGCACGGCGAAGCGACGATCGCCGCAGGCGCGATGACCACGGCGCGGCGCCGCCACAGCGCCGTGAGAGGAGCGCTCAGCGCCCCCTGAAGTCCCCGCAGAAGACGTCGACCTGCGAGCGTCTCCGATCCGAGATTGGACTCTCGGGGTGGCGCGGCGTCCTGATGAGATTGCGCAGGTCTGGCGCGGCAGATGTTGCAGATGTTATCGAGCGGTCGGGCGCCTGTATCGCCGCCCCGGGCGCATCGGCGCCGGCGCGGATTGACGGGCAGCGCCGCGGGTTCGAGAGTCGAAGGGCGCAAACCTCGCCGGAGCGCGCACGAACGAGACAAGGAGGACACCATGGACTTCGAGGTGGCACCGCTGCCCTACCCCAAGGACGCGCTGGAGCCCGCCATGAGCCGGGAGACGCTCGAGTTTCATTACGAGAAGCACCACAAGGGCTACATGTCGAAGCTCAAGAGCCTGATCGACGGCAAGCCCGAGGCGAACGCGAGCCTCGTCGATCTCGTGCGCACGAGCTCTGGCGCGGTGTTCAACAACGCAGCTCAGGTCTGGAATCACACCTTCTTCTGGGAGGGCATGAGGCCGGAAGGCGGCGGCCCACCGCCCTCGGGGGACGTGGGCGATCTCATCGCGGGCCTCGGCGGCTGGGAGAAGTTCCGCGGCGACTTCATCGCCGCCGGCGTCGCGCGCTTCGGCTCGGGGTATGCGTGGCTCGTGCTCGACGGCGGCAAGGGCAGGATCCTCGACACGCCGAACGCAGAGACCCCGCTCACGACCGGCGCGGCGCCGCTCCTCACGTGCGATGTCTGGGAGCATGCTTATTACCTCGATCACCGCAATAACCGACAGCGCTTCCTGGAGGTGTTCCTCGACAGGCTCGTGAGCTGGGACGCCGTCGCCAGGAACCTCCGCGCCGCGCCGTAGCGGGGCCCGAGCAGGCCGAGCGGCCGCTGGCGACGATGAAGAGCGATCAGGCTACCGCGCGGGGCCGCCCGTCGGCGTCACCCCCGCGAGCAGCGCCATGAGCGCCGATGCCTCGACCGGCTTCAGCAGGTGGTGATCGAACCCGGCGTCGACGGCGCGCTTCCGGTGGGCGTCCTGGCCGTAGCCGGACACCGCGATGAGCGTGCACCGATCGAGCGCCGGCTCGCGCCGCAGCCACCGCGCGAGCTCGAATCCATCCATCCCGGGCAGGCCGATGTCCAGCACCGCGACGTCCGGTCTGTGCGCCCGCAGGAGCTCCAGCGCCTCGAGCCCGTCGTGCGCGACCACGACGTCGTGTCCCCACCGCTTCAGGGAGACCGCGAGAAGGTTGGCCGCATCGTGGTTGTCGTCCACCACGGCGATGCGCAGCCGCGCACCACCAGCCGCCGGCTCGCGCTCGCGGGCGCCCGCCGCCACGACCTCGCCACGCACCGCCGGGAGGCGCACGATGAACTCGGCCCCCTGCCCCACCCCCGCGCTCACGCACGAGCACGACCCGCCATGCAGTTCGACCAGGCGCCTGACCAGCGCGAGGCCGACGCCGAGCCCGCCCCGGGAGCGGTGCAGGGACCGATCGCCTTGCACGAAGACGTCAAAGATATACGGTAGGAGCTCAGGGGCGATGCCGACCCCGTCATCGCGCACCGAGGCGACCACCTCGCCGTGATCGGCGCGCGCCGACAGCCAGACGTGGCCGCCCGGCGGCGTGTACTTGGCAGCGTTGTTCAGCAGGTTGCAGAAGATCTGCTCGAGGCGCGTCGCGTCCCCCTGCACGGGCGGCAGGTCCCCCGCGACGGAGAGGTGGAGCTCGTGCCGGCCAACCTCGATCAGCTTGCGGCTGGTCTCGACGGATCGCTGGAGCACGCGCGAGACGTCGACGATCTCGGTGCGGAGCGAAATCTTTCCCTGGCTGATCCGCGCCACGTCCAAGAGGTCGTCGACGAGCCGCGCCATGTGGCGGACCTGGCGCTCCACCACCTGAGCGGCGTACCCGGCCTCCGGGTCGTCTTCGGGCGTGCGCAGGAGGGTCGTGGCCGTGAGGATCGCGGCCATCGGATTGCGCAGCTCGTGCGCGAGCATGGCGAGGAACTCGTTCTTCCGGCGATCGGCCAGCACGAGCTCCGCGAGGCGCTGCTCCGCGAGCCGCTCGAGCGCCCGGCGCTCGGCGATCCCACGGAAGACCAGCACGGCGCCGATGACCTCGCCGCTCGCGTCCCGGATGGGCGCCGCGCTGTCGTCGATGGGCGTCTCGCCGCCGCCCCGCGTCACGAGCAAGGTGTGGTTGGCGAGCCCCACGATGTGCCCTTCCCGCAGCACCCGCCCGGCGGGGTTCTCGATCGGCTCGCGCGTCGCCTCGTGGCGAACACCTCGGTCACCGGCCGACCGGTCGCCTCGCCCTCGGTCCAGCCGGTGAGCTGCTCCGCCACGGGGTTCATGAAGACGACGCGCCCGTCGACGTCGGTCGCGATCACCGCATCTCCGATGCTGACGAGGGTCACCCGCAGCCACTCGCGCTGCCGGTCGAGCTCCCGGCTGGCGCGCCGCTGGGCCGTGATCTCCCGCCGCAGGTGCTCGAGCGTGCGGTTGAGCTCCACGAACGCCGAGAGCGCGGCCTGCTCGTGCACGAAGCGGAGCATGACGATCCCCGGCTGCCCCTCCGACGAAGGGCGCACGACCGCGCCCTCGACGCGATAGCGACGGCCCTGGTGGAGCGTGAGCGTGCCGATCGTCGGCTGGCGCACGCGCGCGCTGCGCCTCAGCAATCCCTCCACGTGCTCCCGCGCGTCGGAGCAGAGCGCGGCGAGGGCCTGACCCTCGCTCGCGCCGCCGAGCGCCTTGCGGGCGCTCTGGTTCGCGGCGACCACGAGCCCGTCGGTCGACACGAGCAGCACAGGCTCGGGCAGCACGTCGGCGAGCTGGCCGAAGCTGAGCGTCCACATGCCGCGCGCTTAACCCTTGAAATACTCCTGACCTGCAGGCGCGTCGTCGTCAAGCGGCGGCTTCAGGTGCACGACGACGCGGCAGCCGGCGTGCCCCTGCGCGATCGACTCCTCGATGACGACACGCGCATAGCCCAGGTTCTCCGCGGTGATGACGCCGAAGACGTTGGACGTCATCATGCACAGCGCCTGCCGGTCCT
The DNA here is from genome assembly GCF_051474135.1 of Sorangium sp. So ce385. Classification (NCBI taxonomy): domain Bacteria; kingdom Pseudomonadati; phylum Myxococcota; order Polyangiales; family Polyangiaceae; genus Sorangium; species Sorangium sp. So ce385. Next base: position 8,138,668 of record NZ_CP150337.1, read on the forward strand.
TCACCAGTTCGCCGAAAGGACACGCGCGGTTGCCGAGCACGAGCTTGTCGTCGCTCTCCTCGATAACATAGAAATCTCCCTGGATCCGTCGCTTGAGGTCCACGAGCACCTGGGCGACCTGCGCGCGTGTGAGCGCCTCGGCCCGGAGCCCCGACCGGTACTCCTCATTGAGCCTGTCGCCGATCTTCTGGCCCACGATGCTCACGAACCCCGACGCTTGATCGAGGCCGACGACCTCCTGCAACGTGCCGGCGAGCTCGCGCAGGAGCTGCCGCAGAAAGCGATCTCTATCGAGCTCTACAGGTAACCGCCGTACGGCCTCTGCTGCGCTGCTCATCGGGAAGCCCTCCTCATTACCGGGTGCGCGTCTGTGTCTACCATGCGCTGCCCAGGCCAACCGAGGCGATGACCAGCGCCGAGACCCGCCCGACCATGACACAGTAATTTTGTTGCTGCACAAAGAAAAATTCAGCCCACGTCGCGTGATGCGGAGATCCGGAGCCCGGCGACCTCGCGCTGCGGGCGCCGCCGAGACAGCGGCGCGACACCTCGCCGGCGCACGAGGCGGCGACGCGCGGGCGCGCATTCGTTTCCAGCGAGGCGCTCGAAGCGCAGATGCCCGGGGGCCGAGAGCAGGAATCGAGATCGGCGCAGGAGCGCTCGCGCGGTCCGGTGCGCACACCGCAGCTCGGGCCCGACGACGGCGAGCGCGCCCGCGCGTTACGTCAGGAACTGATCGGCGATGACGGCGAGAACGTATCTTCCCACGTGCTCCATGGCTCTATCGAAACAGGGCCAGCTGGTATAAACAGAGACAGGCGCGTCGAGCCCAGGGGGGCCTGCGGAGATCGATGCGCCGCTCTACAGCACAGCCCTGTGGGTGAGTCTCCCCAGCGAGCGAGGTCTATGAACACGCAACCGACCGCGCAGCCTTCTTTCGAGTTGTTCTTCGAGGCTTGCCAGCACCCCTTCTGCGTCGTGACGGCCGAGGGCCGCCTGGTGAAGTGGAACGCGGCGTGCGCGCGGGCGCTCGGCCGGTCCGCCCCTGATCTCACCGGCAAGCCGCTCGACGAGATCGTGGTCGAGACCGATCGCGCGCAGGTGCGCTCGACGCTCGGCGGCCTCTTCCCCGGCCCCTCGACGGCCGATCTCGAGTGTCGCGTGCTCGGCAGCGACGGCTCGACGCGCCTGCTCTCCCTCCGCGCCTCGACGTACGATCGAGGCGACCTTGCGTACGGTGTCTTCGAAGACATCACCGATAGATCGCGCCGCGCGGCCAGGCCGCTCCTCGCGGAGGAGCTGTATCAACAGATCCTCGACGCCATCGAGGACATGGTCCTCGTCAAGGGCCCGAGGTCGAGGGTGCTCTGGGCCAACAAGGCGTTCCGCGAGCTCTACGGCATGACCAACGCCGAGCTCCACGGCCTCATCGACTCTCCGCGCAGCGAGCCGGACTTCACGCAGCAGTACGTGAGAGACGACCTGTACGTGTTCGAGACCGAGAGCCGGCTGGTCATCGACGAGGAGCCGGCCGCGCGCCACGACGGCGCGATCCGGACGCTGACCACGGTCAAATCGGCCCTGCGGGGCGAGGGTGGCCAGGTCATCGGCACCGTCGGCGTCTCGCGGGACATCACGGACAGCCGGCGCGTCGAGCGGGACCGAGAGCTCCTGGCGCAGGCGATCGGCGCGGCCTCCCAGGGCATCCTCGTCGCGGCGAGCGCCGCCGAGGAGCTGCCCGTCACGTACGTGAACGCCGCCTTCGCGCGCCTGTCCGGCCGGCCGGTGGGCGAGCTCCTCGGCGCCTCGTTCCTGCGGCTCGTGGGCGGCATCGCCGACGCGGCCGCGGCCGAGCAGATCGCGCGCGCGATCGCCGAGCGGCGGGAGGTCTCGGTCGAGTTCCCGGCGGAGCGCGACGGCGGCGCGCGCGCCTGGATGCGCATGGCGCTCACCCCGGTGCGCGACGCGTCGGGCCAGGTGACGAGCTTCGTGGCCATCCAGGCCGACATCACGGCCGAGCGGGAGCGGCAGCGGCACGAGCTGGCGCTGAAGGAGCAGCGGCACCTCATCGAGCGCCAGCGGCGGACCATCCAGGCCCTGGTGACGCCGATCATCGAGATCTGGGACGGGGTGCTCACGATGCCGATCATCGGCGTGGTCGACAGCGTCCGCGCGGCCGAGATGATGACCGCGCTCCTCGAGGCCGTCAGCGCGAACCGGGCGCGGTTCGCCATCGTGGATCTCACCGGGGTCGACGTCGTGGACACGGCGACCGCGAACCACCTGCTCAAGCTGGTGCGGGCCGCGCGCCTGCTCGGGACCACGTGCGCGCTCTCCGGCATCTCGCCGGCGGTGAGCAGCACGCTGGTGGGCCTCGGCGTCGAGCTCGGCGAGCTGCGCACGTTCAGCACGCTGCGCGCCGCGCTCCGCCACGTGCTCGGCCAGCTCGGCGTCTCGGTCGTCCGGGCGCGCGCGTGAGCCGTGGCGCGCCCGGCGCGAGGCCCGGGCGACCCAGATCGGCGGCGCGTCATGCCTCCTGAAGCGCACATCGGTCGAGCTGAAGCGCACATCGGTCGAGCTCGCCGGTCGCGGGCCCGTGGGTGCGGCCTCCGGCGTTCGGTTGCGGTAAGCTCCGCGCGAGGCGCGGCTGCTTCCTGGCGGCGCTTAAGCCAGAATCTGCCCTCTCGCCCCGGCAAGAGCACCTCTTCATGGCCGATTTGAACGATCCCGCGCGCCTCGCCGAGCTGCACCAGGTGCTGCTGCGCGACGACGCGGACGCCATCCTCGACACCTGCGTCGAGCGGGCGACCGAGCTCGCGCAGACGCCGATGGCGCTGGTGAGCTTGATCGTCCGCCACATCCAGCTGTTCCGCGCGCACCGCGGCCTGCCGCCGGAGCTGTGCGTGAGCTGCGCCACCTCGCGGAGCAACTCGTTCTGTCAGCTCGTGGTCCGCCACGAGGCGCCGCTCATCGTCGAGGACGCGCTGGTGGACGAGCGCGTGCCCAAGGAGCTCGTCGAGCGGTATGGCATCCGCGCCTATGCCGGGGTGCCCATCCGGGTGCGCGAGCACGTGGTCGGCTCGTTCTGCGTGCTCGACGTCGTGCCCCGCGGGTTCGGTCCGCGCGTGGTCGAGGGCCTGAAGCAGCTCGCCGCCGAGGTCGGCGCGCGGATCGAGGCCATGGAGAGCGACGCGTCGCCGCCGAGCCGTACGATGAAGGAGCGGCTCGCGCGGTTCGAGCAGAGCGCGCGCCTGCTGGAGCACGCGCTCGGGGCGATCGCTCCGGTGCTCGCCGAGGCGCAGAGCGCCGCGGCGACGCTGGCGGAGGCGCCGCCGGCGGCGCTGAGCCTGGACGACCTGCGCGCGGCGGTCGACTGCTACCGGGACATGTTCGCGATCGCGACGGAGCTGGCCGAGGACGCGATGCTGATTTCGCGCTCGTTCCCGGCCGAGACGGCCTCGGAGATCGCCCTGGCGACGCGCTCGCTGGCGCGGGACATGGTCGAGATCGGCCCGCTCGTCCGGCTGGCCGAGGGCGTGCTGCAGGGCACGCTCGGCGAGGGGGTCGCCGCCAAGGCGGCGCACGTCGTGCGGGACGCGTTCGCGGCGCACGAGACCGCGACCGCCGCGGTTCGCCGGATCATCGCCACGGTCGAGCGCGCCCGCGCGACGGAGGTGTGGTGAAGGGCAGAGCGTACCAGCTGCTCCGTTCGTGCCTCGGCGACAAGGACCCTCCGAGCGCGCGCAATGCGTTCATCTATGCGCGGATCATCATGCGCGCGCGCGTGGTGCCCGAGGAGATCACGCCCGCGCTCGACGACCCGGAGATCGAGCGGCGGCTGGAGCACGCGCTGGAGGAGATCCTCCGCCGCGCGTAGGCCGCGGGCGCTGGCGCCGCGAGGGGCCGGGCAGGGCGCGGGGGCCGAGCGTGGGAGGCCTGTGCGGCCCGTGTCTGCGAGTCGACGAATCTCCTGCTTTCGCCTTCACCCTTCGGGGCGGTCCTGCTATGCAGCGAAGCCGTTCTTCGTCGCTGATGCGCCTGCTTGATACCCCTTGCTCGATGCCGGGCGCGTCGGTCGAGATGCCTTCCTTGGAGAGGACCATGAGCCACGACGTGACGACTGGGTTGTTTGCTGGGCCGAGGTGGACGCGCGGTTTTCTGCATCTTGCGTTGCCGGCGATGGTGCTGCTCGGCTGTGATGGCTCGTTGGGGGACTCGACCTCAGGGGGCGGCAACTCGACGGCATCGACGTCCTCGGGGACCGGCGGCGACGCGCCGACGTCGACCTCGGCGTCCACGTCGGCCTCCTCGGGGAACGGCACGGGCGGCGCTGGCGGCACGGGCGGCGCTGGCGGCACGGGCGGCGCTGGCGGCATGGGCGGCGCTGGCGGCATGGGCGGCGCTGGCGGCACGGGCGGCGACGCGTCCGCATCGGCCTCCTCGGGCGGCGGCTCCGGCGGCGCCGGCGGCGACGCTTCCACCGCCGCGTCCACGTCGGCCTCCTCGGGGGGCGGCGCCGGCGGCGCTGGCGGCGGCGACGCTTCCACCGCCGCGTCCGCGTCGGCCTCCTCGGGCGGCGGCGCCGGCGGCGGCGACGCGACGACGTCGGCCTCCTCGGGCAGCGGAGATTCGTCGACGTCGGCCGTGACCTCCGCATCGGCCTCCTCGGGCGGCGGCGCCGGCGGCATGGGCGGCGCCGGCGGCATGGGCGGCGGCGATTCGTCGACGTCCGCCGTGACCTCCGCATCGGCCTCCTCGGGCGGCGGCGCCGGCGGCATGGGCGGCGGCGACGCGTCCACATCGAGCGTGACGTCCACCTCGAGCGCCGTGACCTCGACGACGTCGACCGGGACGGGACCCGCCACGGGAACGCTGGTCGAGCGGCACGGCCGCTTGAAGGTGATGGGCAACCGCGTCGTCGACGCGTACGGGGAAGTGCTCCAGCTCAAGGGCATGAGCATGTTCTGGAGCATCTGGGAGGGAGAGAAGTTCTACAATGCTTCCGCCGTCAACACGCTCGTGGACGACTGGGATGTGACCATCATCCGCGCCGCGATGGCCGTCAGCGCGGAGGGGCTCGGCTACGTCCACAAGCCCGAGGCGGAGAAGAACAAGGTCCGAGCGATCGTCAACGCCGCGATCGCCCGAGGCATCTACGTGATCATCGACTGGCACGATCACGAAGCGATCCGGAACAAGGACGCAGCGAAGCGCTTCTTCGGCGAGATGGCCGCGGAGTACGGCGACGAGCCCGCGGTGATCTTCGAGATCTTCAACGAGCCGGACTACGAGAGCTGGGCAGAGGTGAAGTCGTATGCGGAGGAGGTGATCGGCGTGATCCGCACGGCCGGCTCCGACAACCTCGTGATCGTGGGGACGCCGACCTGGTCGCAGGACGTGGACGTGGCCGCCAGGAACCGGATCACGAGCGACGACAACGTCGCTTACACGCTGCACTTCTATGCCACGTCGCACCGAGGTGAGCTGCGCACCAAGGCGTCGAACGCGCTGGCCGCGGGCCTGCCGCTGTTCGTGACCGAGTGGGGCACCTGCCAAAACACCGGCAGCGGCTCGCTGGATCTCGGCGAGGCGCAGCGGTGGCTCGACTTCCTGAACAGCAACCAGATCAGCTGGCTCAACTGGTCCATCGTCGACAAGAACGAGTCCTGCGCCGCGCTGAGGCCCGGGGCGAGCGCGGGCGGCCCGTGGTCGGATGGGCAGCTGACCGAGTCGGGGCGCTGGGTCAAGGAGAAGCTCCGGGCGCCTTGACCCGGGTGGCGGAGCGCAGCGTCTCTCCGGGGATCGAGCTCCGCCGATGGCCGTGCCGATGCTGCTCGCCCGGCGGCCGATGGTCGGTGTCTGCTGGAGCTCACGGGGCGCGCTCGCGGCGGCGCCCGCGTGAGCGAGGGGGGCGGCCGCTGGGCCTACCGCGCCCTCGAGAACGATGCGCTCCAGGTCGGCGCCACATCGGCGATGATCTCCCTGAACCGCGGGGGGATGTCCGAGAGCTCGGTCATTTGCTGGATCGTGAGCACCTCGGCGCTCCCGAACCCGACAGGGCAGCGCAAGGCCCATTCGATCGCCTCCTCCTTGGAGCTCACCTCGATCAGGTAGAAGCCGCCGACCAGCTCCTTCGTCTCGACGAAGGGCCCGTCGAGGACGGTGCGCTTCCCCCCGGAGATCCCGACGCGGGCGCGGGCGCCACCGGGATTGAGCCCCTCGGAGGCGATCAGCACGCCGGCCGTCATCATCTCCTCGTTGTATTTCATGTACGCGGCGAAGAGCTCCTCGTCCGGGGGCCCACCCGCCTCCGCCTTGGGTTCGTTGGTACCCGGTGCTGCGGTGATGATGAATCGCATCGTCGTGTCTCCTTCCGATGGGGCGCGGGCGCCCGGGCGCTCTCGACCGGCTGAGCCCTGCCACTGCCGTCACGACGAACCAGAGGACGCGCGATCGACAGGGCGGGCGAGGTTTTGTTCGGCGCCGACAGAATGGCGCGCCACCAGAATTTTGCGACGATACTGTAAGCAGCTGAAGTCACCCCAACCCGGCCACCTCAACCCGGGTCGGGCTCGGCCACCTCAACCCGGGTCGGGCTCGGCCACCTCAACCCGGGTCGGGCTCGGCCACCTCAACCCGGGTCGGGCCCGGCCACCTCAACCCCGGTCGGGCTCAGCCACCTCAACCCGGGTCCGGCCCGGCCACCTCAACCCGGGTCGGGCTCGGCCACCTCAACCCGGGTCGGGACCGGCCACCTCCGCCCACCTCAACCCGGGCCGGTCCAGGCCGTCGGCCCGCTACAACCCATCCACGAGCGTCTCGCCCCCGGTGATGTCCAACACCGAGCCGGTCACCTGCGGGTTGGTCATCAAGAACACCGCCGCGTGCCCGATGTCCTCCACCGTCCCCATGCGCCGGACCGGCATGGCCGCCCGCACCTTCTCCCGGAGCTGCTCGCGCGCCGCTTCGTCGAGAAAGCTCCACATCTCGCTGTCGGTGTACCCCGGACGGATCACGTTGACGCGCAGCGGGCCAAGCTCGATCGCCAGCCCGCGCGCGAGCGTCTCGAGCGCCGCAAACGTCGCCGACACCATCGACGCCCCCGCGCGGGGTCGGACCGCGGCGCCGCCCGTCAGGAACGTGATCGAACCGCCGGCGCGCATCCTCGGCGCCGCGTAACGGGCGCAGGCCCAGCTCCCGAAGAACTTCGCGTTCATGTACCGCTGCGCGCCCGCGACGTCCTGCTCCAGGAACGCCCCCCACGAGCCAGGCTCCGGCGCGGCGCTGATCAACAGATGATCGAGCGCTCCAATCCGCTCGAACATCGCCTTCACCGAGCCCTCGTCCGTGACATCCACCGTCTCGTGCGCGACGCGCGCGTCCCCCGCCGCCCCGGCCGCGCGCTCCCCCCTCGGCCGCCGCCCCGCCGCGATCACCTCCGCGCCCGCCCGCGCCGAAGCCCTCGCCGCGCCGAGCCCCATCCCGCTCGTGCCGCCGACGATGACGACACGCCGGCCCTCGAGCGACCCCTCATGTCCTTTCGCTTCCATGATTCTCCTCAGATCGCCACGAACCCACCGTCGACGGTGAGCGTGTGGCCCGTCATGTACGGGTTGGTCATCAAGAACTCGATGGCATGCGCGATGTCCTCCGGCTGGCCGAAGCGCCGGACCAAGAGGTCCTTCTCGGCCCACGCCTTCATCTGCTCGCGCCGCCCCGCGTGGATCGCCGTGTCGACCACCCCCGACATCAGCACGTTGACGCGGATCGGCGCGAGCTCCAGCGAAAGCGCCTTTCCGAAGCTCAGGATCGCCCCGCTCGCCGCCGCCAGCACCGAGAACCCCTCGCGCGGCGGCTTCACCGCCGACGCCCCGGCCACGAGCGTGACCGAGCCGCCCTCGCGGAGGCGCGGCGCCGCAGCCCGCAGGACGTTCACGAACCCGCGCAGCTTGTCGAAGCTGCGCTCGACCTGCTCGCCGGTCATCGCGCCTATCGGCGCGCGGCTCGCGAGCTCGTCCGCAACCGCCGTGAGCACGAGGTGATCCACGGCCCCGATCGATCCGATCACCCGATCGACCGCGCCGGCATCCAGCATGTCCATAGCGATGGCGCGCCTCGTCCCGACGACGCTCTCCGCCGCCTCGTCGAGCCTCGACTGCGATCGGCTGAGCATGACCACGCTCGCGCCCCGGGCCGCCGCCGCGCGCGCCGCCGCGAGCCCGATCCCCGAGCTCGCGCCGACGACCACCACCGTCCGATTCGACAGCTCGCTCATCGCCCTTCCCTCCGGATCTCCAGCACCGCCTTGCCCGCGACCCGCCGATCGAGCAGCGCCGCTGCCGCCTCCGGCGCGCGCTCCCAGCCGCCGCGAAACCCGATCTGCGGGTCCAGCGCTCCTCGCTCGAGCAGCGAGGCCAGGTACGCGATGTCGGGCCCGAAGCCGGCGCCCACGACGAAGACCTCGACGCGCCTGTTCCCCGCGCGCCGCCGCTCCTGCTCGAAATCGATGGTGCTCGGCTCGCGCGACGCCATGCCGATGCTCTGCACCGAGCCGCCGCGCTCGACGAGGCTCAGCGCCCTGGCGAGCTGCGCGCCGCCGACGTTCTCGAGCACGCCGAAGACAGGCTCCCTCACCTCCGCCAGGTCGACGACGATCTCGTCGGCGCCGAGCGCGCGCAGCCCCTCGGCGCGCGCGGCGCTCCCCACCGCCGCAACGACGTGCGCGCCGGCCCGGCGCGCGAGCTGGACGGCGTAGCGGCCCACGCCCCCCGACGCGCCCGTGACGAGCACGCGGCGCCCCACGACCGGCCCGAGGGCGCGCAGCGCGCGCAGCGCCGTGACGCCCGCCACCGGCACCGTGCTGGCCGAGCCGAGGTCGACCGCGTCCGGCACCACGCCGAGCTCGGACGTGTCGACCGCGCGGAGCTCGGCCCACGCCCCGCTCCCACCGAACGACGCGACGCGCGTCCCCTCCTTCGGCCCCGAGCCGTCCGCCGCGGCCCGGACGACCACGCCCGCGGCGTCCCACCCCGGCACGTCGCCCGGATTGCGCATCTCGCCGAGGAACGCCACCTCTCCGAAGTTCAGCGATACCGCGTGGACCTCGACGAGCGCCTGCGAGGGCGCCGGCTCCGGCGGCGGCACGTCCGCGAAGCGAAGGCCACGTGGCTGGGTAGGGTCATAGACAAGTGCACGCATGGTGTCTTCATGCCTCCTGCCCCGCATCGTGGAGCCGCCGTCGCGGCCGTTCCATGCTACTTTGTCGCCGATGCATGACCGATCGTCCGGCGAAGAGGCGCTCTCCCCCGACGCGCTGAGCGAGGTCCTCCAGGACCTCCGGCTCTCGGACGGCACCTACGGCCGCTGCGAGCTGACGCGCCCCTGGGGCATCGATCTCCCGCCGGTGGCGCAGGCGCGGTTCCACTTCGTGGTCTCCGGCGACTGCTGGCTGCGCGCGCCGAAGCGCGGCTGGATCCTGCTCCACGCCGGCGACGTCGCCCTCCTGCCGCACGGGACCGGCCACGCGCTCGCGGACAGGGCGCGCGGGCGCGTGACGCCGCTCGACGAGATGCCGCTCGAGGAGATCGGCGACCGGGCCTACGAGATGCGCGCGGGCGGCCCCGGCGCGCGGACGATCCTCGTGTGCTGCAGCGTGACGTTCGCCCAGCCCGCCGTGCACCCGCTCCTCCAGCTGATGCCCCCGATGCTCCTCGTGCGGGGCGGCGGCGCGGAAGACAGGGTGTTGCCCGTGCTCCTCGACGCCATGGCCGACGAGGTGCTCAAGCGCCGCGTCGGCGCCGCCACGGTGATGACGCGCCTCGCCGACGTGGTGATCACGAGGGTCGTCCGCGCGTGGGTCGAGTCCCGCAAAGAGGACGCGGACGGCTGGCTCGCCGCGATACGAGATCCCCAGATCGGCCGCGCGCTCGCCGCCATCCACCAGCGCCCCGGCGACCCGTGGTCGGTCGAGTCGCTCGCGGACGTCGCGAAGATGTCGCGCTCCATCTTCTCGGAGCGGTTCGCGGCGCTGGTCGGCGCGCCGCCGGCGCGCTACCTCGCGCGCTTTCGCATGCACGTCGCGAGCGGCTGGCTGCGCGACGACCGCGTGACCGTCGCCGAGGCGGCCGTGCGGCTCGGCTACGACTCCGAGGCGGCCTTCAGCCGCGCCTTCAAGCGATTCTCGGGCGTGCCGCCGAGCTCGCTGCGCCGGCAGGGCCGCGACGAGGGCTCCCGGGCGTCGCGCGCCAGGGCTCCCTGATGAACCAGGCACGAACGACACGACGGCCCGCGCTGCAGCGGGCGTGAGGAGAGATTCAGGATGTCTCTTGAAAGATGGTTGATCGCGCTGTTCCTCGTGCTCCTCCCCTCGTGCGCCACGGGCGCCAAGGCGCCCCCGCCACAGCCGGGGCCGGAGCCCCCCGAGGACGTGCGGCTCTACGCGCTCGACTGCGGTCGCGCCGAGATCGCGGACATGAGCGCCTTCGGGGACGAGCCCCGGGCCAGGGAGCTCGTCGCGTCGTGCTACGTCATCCGGCACCCGCGCGGCACCTTGGTGTGGGACACCGGGATCGACGACACGATCGCCCAGACGAAGGGCGGCGTCGTGCACGAGCGCACGGGGATCCGGTTCCGCGTCGACACGCCGCTGCGCGAGCACCTGAGAGCGCTGAACCTCTCGCCCGCCGACGTAGACTACGTGGCCTTCTCGCACCTGCACGTCGATCACGCGGGCAACGCCAACCTGTTCCCCTCGTCGACGTGGATCCTGAACCGCCGAGAGCTCGAGTGGGCGACGGCGACCCCGCCGCCGCCGACCATCGAGCCGGAGCTCTTCTCGGCCTACCGCACCGCGAAGCTGAAGCTCCTCGACGGCGAGGCGGACATCTTCGGCGACGGCGCCGTGAGGATCGTGCCGACGCCCGGGCACACGCCGGGCCACCAGAGCCTCGTGCTCCGGCTCAAGCGCGCGGGGACGCTCGTCATCTCGGGGGATGTCTGCCATACCCACGCCAACTGGCAGCATCGCCGGGTGCCCCCCTTCAACACCGATCGCGAGGAGTCCCTGCGCTCGATGGAGCGCCTCGACGCGCTGATTGGCGCCGCCGGCGCCCGTTTCGTGGTGCAGCACGAGCCCGACGACCTCGCGGCGCTCCCCCGATTCCCCGCCTTCCTCGATTGACCACCGCGCGTCCGCCGGAGCGCGGCGCGCCGGCAGAGGCGCCCCTCCAGAGCGCCCGCCTGTCCGCACCGGGGTAGAGAAGACCTCGGGGTCCCTCTCAGATCAGCGTCGTCAACGCGCCTCGCAGGAAGTCGCGCGCGACGACGACATCGTGGACCTCGTCCGGGCCGTCGGCGATGCGCGCGGACCGGGCGAATCGGTACCAGAGCGAGAACGGCATATCCTCGCTGTACCCGAGCGAGCCGTGCATCTGGATCGCGTCGTCGAGCACCTGGCAGAGGAGGCGCGCGACGTGGTTCTTCGCCATCGAGGCGTAGGGGCGCGCCTCCTTCTCCTTGCCTTGCTCGAGCAGCGCCGCGCAGTGCAGCGTCATCAGGTTGCCGGCGTGGATGCCGGACGCCGCGTCGGCGAACTTCTTCTGGATCATCTGGTGGTGAGCGAGCGTCTTGCCGAAGCTCTCCCGCGTGAGGACGTAGTCGCGGCACATCGCGAGCGCGCGGTCGGCCCAGCCGAGCCAGCGCATGCAGTGCGTGAGGCGCGCCGGCACGAGGCGCCGCTGCGCGAGGAGGAAGCCCTCGCCGACGCCGCCGAGGACCGCGTCGTCGCCGACGCGCACGGCGTGGAAGCGGAGCTCGGCCTCGCGGTGCGCGAGCATCGGCGGGCTCATCACGGGGATGTCGCGCACGTGCTCGACGCCCTCGGCGTGGCGATCGACGACGAACATCGTCGCGCCCGTGCGCGGATCGTCCGACGTCCGCGCCATCACGATGAGGAACGCCGCGTCGCCGCCGCCGGTCGTGTACCACTTGTGGCCGTCGATCTTCCACCCGCCGTCGATCCGCGTCGCCGTCGTGCGCAGGTTCGACGGATCGGCGCCGGCGCCGGGGGCGGGCTCGGTCATCGAGAACGCGCTCGTGATCTCGGCCCGCGCGAGCGGCGCGAGGTACTTCGCGCGGATCGCGGGCGAGGCCGCCTTGAGCAGGAGATCCATGTTGCCCTGATCCGGCGCGTCGCAGTTGAAGCAGGCCGCGCCGAGCGGAGAGCGGCCCATCTCGCGAAAGAGCGCGCACATGCCCATGACGCCGAGCCCGAGCCCGCCGTGCTCCACGGGCAGGTGCGGCACGAAGAGCCCCTCGGCGCGCGCGCGCCCGCGGAGCGCCGTCAGCGTGTCCTTCCGCCCAGCGCGATCCTCCTCCAGGATCGCGCGCTCGTTCGGGAGGACGTGCGCGTCGACGAACGCGCGCACGCGGCCGCGGAGCTCGGCCAGCTCGGGGGGCAGATCGAAGGAGATCGTCACGGCGGCAGTATAGGAAGCCGGAGGGCCGCGTGATAGGGTCGGACGCGCGATGGCCCTCACGCCGCCGACCAACACCCGCGCGCCCCGCGAGGCGCACCGGCTCGACGAAGCGGCCCTCGGTCGCTGGCTCGCCGAGCACGTCGAAGGCTGCGCGGGAGGCGCGGTGACGGTCGCCCAGTTCAAAGGCGGCCAGTCGAACCCGACGTACTGGGTGGGCGTCGCCGGCGGTGAGGGCGGAGATCTCGAGCTCGTCGTGCGAAAGAAGCCGCCGGGCCAGCTCCTTCCCTCGGCGCACGCCGTCGAGCGCGAGTACCGGGTCATGCGCGCGCTCCGCGACACGGAGGTGCCCGTTCCGGACGCGCTCGCCCTCTGCGAGGACGCCTCGGTGATCGGCACGCCGTTCTTCGTCATGCGGTACGCCGCCGGTCGGATCTTCTGGGATCCGACGTTGCCCGAGGTCGCGACCGCCGGGGAGCGCCGCGCGATCTATGCAGACTACATCCGTGTCCTCGCGGCCCTCCACCGCGTCGACCACGCCGCCGTGGGGCTCGCGGACTACGGCAAGGTGGGCGGCTTCGTCGCGCGGCAGGTCGACCGCTGGTCGAAGCAGTACCAGGCCTCGCGCACGGGCGAGGTCCCGGCGATGGAGGCGCTCATGCGCTGGCTGGCCGCCAACGTCCCGGCGAACGACGAGACGACGCTCGTCCATGGCGACTACCGGATCGACAACATGGTCTTTTCCTCCGGTCCTCCGCACAAGGCGATCGCGACGCTCGACTGGGAGCTCTCGACGCTCGGACATCCGGTGAGCGACCTCGCGTATGCCTGCATGGGTTACCGTATCAACCTCCCTGGCCGAGGCGGCCTCGCCGGGGTCGACGTCGCCTCGCTCGGGATCCCGACCGAGGACGAGATGGTCGCGTCCTACTGCGAGCTCTCGGGTCGAGACGGCATCGCGTCGTGGCCGTACTTCATGGCGTTCGGCGTCTTCCGCCTCGCCGCGATCGCCCAGGGGGTCTACAAGCGGAGCCTCCAGGGCAACGCCAGCTCCGAGGACGCCGGCCGGTACGGCGCGGCCGTGACGGTGCTCTCCGAGCTCGCGTGCGGGATCGCGGGGATCTCGCCGCGGTAGAGCGGGCTGCCCTGGTCGCGAGCGCCCCTGGGACGCCCGACCTCAGCGCGGCGCGTAGCGAAGGACGAATGCGCTGATGCTCGGCGACTCGACGGGACCCGAGCCGACGTCGAGCGACCCGTACATGACGCCCGCGACCCATACCGTGCCGTCGGGGGCGCGCGCGATATCCTCGGCGGAGCTCTCGGTCGCTGCGTAGCGCCGGGTCACCGTCGCCCCGGAGGGCCCGCGCGTGTACGCGACGAAAGGCGCGCTCTCGAGGGTCACCCTGTCATCCGAGCGACCCGCTGCATAGACGCCTCCCGTCAGGTCGGGCGCGACGCCGTACGTCCACCCGCTCCGATCCGGCGTGGTCACCCACTCGGCGGTCCCGTCCTCCGAGAGCTTCGCGACGAACGCCGTCCCGTGCGGCGCTCCCACGTCCGCGCTCACCGTGGTCCCGAGCACGTCGCTCTCGCCGTTCACCATGCCCGAGAGGAAGATGCCGCCGCCGACGGCGATGTCCATGCCCCTGTCGCGTTCCGGCCCGCCGAAGCGCCGCGCGAGCTGGGTCGCTCCGTCGCTCGAGAAGCGAGCGACGAAGCCCATCCCCGTCGAGCGGGCGGGCAGCGCCAATGGGATGCCGTCGATCGTCAAGGTCCCGTCGGCGTACCCCGTGACCCACACGTCGCCGCTCTCGTGCACGGCGACGCCAGCGACGGTGTTGCCGGAGGAGCCATCGCCGCTGCCGCCGTCGCGATGGAACACCTTGGCCCAGACGAAGTCACCGTTCGGCGTGAGCTTGAGGAGGAACGGGGATTCGCCGTCCACCTCGACGAGGCCACCGCCGAAGTCGATGTCGCCGTCGACATAGCCCCCCACGTACACGTGGCCCGTCATGTCGGTGGTGATCGCGAGGGCGCGATCCGTGGCGCCCGAGTCGAAGCTCTTCGCCCAGAGCACGGCGCCCTCGGCGTCGAGCTTCGCCACGAGCGCGTCGGGATCGGCCAGCGGGGCCGTCAGCGTCGTGCCTCCGATCGTGATCTTGCCGTTGAACTCGCCCGCGAAGAGCACGTCGCCGGACGCGTCCGTCGTCACGGCGTTGGCCGCGGACAGGTCCTCCGTGATGATGGGCGCCGACCAGAGGAGATGGCCGTTGGGATCGAGGCGCGCGAGGAATGCGCCCTGATCGGTGATCAGCTGGTCGCCCAGCGCGAGCTCTCCGTACGAATCGCCGCCGACGTACGCGCCGCCGTCGTGAGCCGCGGCGATGGCGACACTCCACACCACGCTGCCGAAATCGTCCGTTGGGTGAAGATAGATGGCGTCCGGAGCGGCGAGGTCGGCGCCCGCGCCCGTGGATCCGCCGCCGGTGGCGCTGGTGCCCCCAGCACCGCCGTCGCCGCCAGCGCTTCCAGCGCCGCCACCGCTCCCAGCGCCGCCGGTGTCCCCAGCGCCGCCGGTGCCCCCAACCCCGCCTTCGCCGCCACCGCTGCCAGCGCCGCCGGTGGCCCCAACGCCGCCAGCGCCGCCGTCGCCGCCAGCACCGCCGTCGCCGCCAGCGCCGCCAGCACCGCCGTCGCCCCCGTCGCCGCCGATGCCCCCAGCGCCGCCGTCGCCGCCGCTGCCCCCAGTGCCGCCTGTATCGCGGGTGCCGCCGTCGCCGCCGCTGCCGCCGTCGCCGCCGGTGCTGCTGTTGCCATTGCCGCCACCACCTTCCGCGGCAGACCGCTTGCCGTCGTCCCCACACGCCGCGCACAGGATTCCTAGAACTGCCCAGAGCAGGATTCTCATGCAGATAGCGTAAACGAGCCCGGCCCCCGCCCGCGGGCGAATCGAGCACCCGAACCCGCAGCTCGGAGCCCTGCTGATCGGCTCGGTGCCGGCCGCGGCCGAGCCAGAGACGCGCACCGCCGCGCCGAACCTGGCGCCGCTCCAGGCCGCGGCACGGCGACGCCCCGGTGCCCCCGCGGCGGTGTGTGAATTCACAGCCCACGTGAAAACCCGTTGACATCGAAGGCGCTCTTTCGTCTTTTGCCGCCGCTCGACGCGCGAAGCGTTCGTGCCTGTCCGGGTCACGCCGTCCCGGTGTCCCGATGTCCAACGTCCGTGGGGAGATCTGGAGTTCTGTTCGATGCGTCGTATTCATTACCCCCTTGTCTGGATTGCTTGTTCGGTCTTCCCGTCGCTCGCTGGTTGTGCATCCAACCCCGCCCACGTCACGGAGGTCCCCGCCGACGGTGACGGGGATCACGGCGGTGGCGCCGGAGGCTCACCGGGCTCGGGGAGCGGCGCCGGCGCGGTGGGCTGCGATGCGCTCGCCGTCGAGCTCCAGGCCGCTCTCGACGCGGCGATCGACGCGCAGGGGCTCCCCGGCGCCGCCGCGGCCGTGGATGTCGGAGGCTGCTCCTTCCGCGGCGCGGCGGGCCTGGCGGACATCGAGGCGAAGACGCCCGTGCACCCGGGGGATCTCTTTCGCGCCGGGAGCATCACCAAGACGTTCATCTCGACGCTGGTCCTGATGCTCCGCGCCGAAGGCGAGCTATCGCTCGAGGATCACGTATCGAGGTACGTGGAGGGTGTCCCCGGCGGCGATCGGATCACGATACGCCAGATCCTGAACCATACGAGCGGTCTGTTCAATTACACGGAAACGCACGGCTTCCTGAGCGCCGTCGACGCCGACCCGACCCGCGTGTGGACCCCCGAGGAGCTCATCGCCTTCTCCGCCAGGGAGCCGCCGTGCTTCGAGCCGGGGCGGCGTTTCGAGTACTCCAACACGAACTACATCGTCGCTGGCCTCATCGTCGAGGCGGCGTCCGGGGCGCCCGTCGTCGAGCTGCTGCGCGCCCGCATCCTCGAGCCCGCGGGCCTCGCCGACACCTACCTCGACGGCGCGGAGCCCGCCGTGCCGGGGCTCGTGCACGGCTACGGCTCGTACGACGGCGAGCTCGTCGATACGACTTCCGCCGTGGATCCGTCGTCCGCATGGACGTCCGGTGGCCTGGTGTCGAACGCGGATGACCTCACCACGTTCTTTGTCCGGCTCCTCGACGGCGGGCTGCTCGGCCCAGCCGAGCTCGCGGACATGACCGCCGGGGTCGGCGCAGAGGAGGCCGACCTGCTGGACTACGGCCTCGGGCTGGCCCAGCGCTCATCGCCGGTCGGTATCACCTACGGACATGGCGGCAGCATGTGGGGCTTCGTGGCTGCGGCGTACTACGCGGTCGAGCGCGGTGTCGCCATCACCGTGCTGGTCAACCACGAGGACGGCGACGCCGAGCGGATCGTCGACGATCTATGGCGAACGCTGGAGATGCCCTGATTCCATCGATCGCGCCCTGCGACGATGCCATGGATCACCAGAGGTTCCGCACGAGCCTTTCCCGCCAGGCTCCCCTCGCTGTCCACGCCGGTGGCGGTCGCTGGTCGAACAGGACGCCTTGTCGCACGGTCAGCGGCTTCGGGGTCAGCCTGATGGTGACAGCGCCGCTGTCACCCAATGTTCCGACCGAACCGGCGTACCGCTTGCATCGCCAGCTCCGTGGCACCCCCGCTCGGGCGCGCCATGTAGAAGGAGTCGACGATGAAGCACGTAGAACTGATCGCCATCCTCGCGGCAGCCGCGGCGGTGCTCGGCAGCGCGCAGCTCGCCGCGGCGGATACCACCACGCCTGTCGAGGACCTCGCGCTGGTCGAGGAGGTGCCCGTCCCGGCGCCCGCCGAGGCGATGAACGGACGCCAATGGCACCACGGCCACCATCACCATGGCCACCATCATCACGGCCACCATCATCACGGCCACCATCATCACGGCCACCATCACCATGGCCACCATCATTACGGCCATCATCATCACGGCCACCACCATCACGGCCACCATCATCACGGCCACCATCACTGGCGTTCGCTGTCCGGAGCGGCTCCGTACGGTGCAGCGCAGGCGCCCGTCGTGATCCTCGCGGACGATCGCTGACCGTTCTCCCACGGGCCGGCGGCTCGGGACGCGGGCCCTGGGCTCCTCGTCTTCCTCCGGCGCCACGCCCGAGCTCACCGGAGGGCGTGTGCGGCGACCGGAATCGGGCGTGAGGGACAAGCCATGGGAGCAGAGACGATCGGCCGGGGGCGCGCTCTCGTCCTCCTGGCCGCAGCCGCGGGGCACCTCGGCCTCGTGATCCTCGTTGGAGCGTTTCAGGTCGACCTCCGGGACCGAGGCCCTCTGGCGGACGCCGTCGCCGCCTACGGGATGCTCTCCGGCGCCGACAGCGGGTATGCCTTCTTCGCGCCCGGCGTCGGCTCGCCCCCCACGGCCACGTTCGAGGTCATGGACGCGACGGGGACGGTGACCATCGACCGCCTCCTGTCTGGGGCAAACGCAGAAGCGAGGCTACGAGCCGGGAACATCGTCGATAGATTCTGGCTGGAGGAGGATCAGGCGTTGAAGCGCATCATGGCCGCGTCCTGGGCGGGCAAGATGTTCGCCAGGCACCCTGCGGCCGCCAGCGTCGTCGTGCGCGTGGAGGAGTGCGAGGTCGCTCCGCTGCGAGAGTATCGCCAGCAGGACGAGCTCACGTGTGATCATCACTATCAAGCGAAGCTCGTCCCCCAGGCGAAGCTCCGCGCCGCCCAGGCGGCGGACCAGGAGGCGCCGTGAACGGCCACGCAGGTCCTCGGCTCGCCGCCCGCGCGGCGCTCGCGCGCGCGTGGCTTTCGCTCGATCGCTTCGCCCTGGCCCCGGCGTCCGCGATGCCCCTCGCGGCGCTGCGGATCGGGCTCGCGTCGGTGCTCCTCGTCCAGGCCGCGATGGTCGGCCCCGCGCTCCTCGAGCTGTACGGGCGGTCTGGCATCCTCCAGGGGCC
The DNA here is from genome assembly GCF_051474135.1 of Sorangium sp. So ce385. Classification (NCBI taxonomy): domain Bacteria; kingdom Pseudomonadati; phylum Myxococcota; order Polyangiales; family Polyangiaceae; genus Sorangium; species Sorangium sp. So ce385. Next base: position 8,157,114 of record NZ_CP150337.1, read on the forward strand.
GCTCAACGACCTCCTCGCCAGGACCGACCTCGTCCGCATCGGCTCGCTCATCGACCGCCTCGCCCCGCTGGGCGTCGGCGAGGCGTCCATCGTCACGGGCACCGGCGCGCTCTACACGCTCGCCCTCGTCGCGCTCCTCCTCGGGTGGCGGGCGAGGGCGGCGGCGGCGCTGGCCTGGCTCACCCATCGGATGCTGATGATGACGGCGGACAGCACGAACTACGGGGCGGACAACTACGCCAACATCTTTCTCTTCTACCTCGTCTGGATGCCCTCGAGCGCGGCGCTCTCGCTGGACCGCCGGCTCGCCCGCGTGCCCATAGGCCCGCCGGCGACCACGCGGCTCTCGCTGCGCGTCGTCCAGCTGCACCTCTGTATCTCCTATCTCGCGAGCGGGCTCTGGAAGGCCTCCGGCGAGCAATGGTGGAACGGCGAGGCGATCTGGCGGTCGGTCATGCTGCCCGCGTATCGCCAGGTCGATTTCTCCTGGCTCGCAGACCATCCCTGGATCGCGGTGATCGCCGGCTGGCTCGTCGTCCTTGTCGAGGCCGGCTACGCGTTCATGATCTGGCCGCGGCGCAGCCGCCGGATCTGGGTGGCGGCCACGCTGGCGCTCCACCTCGGCATCGCCGTCTTCATGGGGCTCGTCGTGTTCGGCGCCCTCATGGCGGTGCTCACGTTCGCGGCGTTCGGGGTGAGGGCGGACCGCGCAGCCCCGGAGAGGTGCCCCCGCGCGCATCCCGCGCTGGAGAGCCCGTGGGCTCCTCCGAACGCGGGATGAACGCGGTCGTCACCGGCCGAGATCGATGGCGTACACCGACAGCATCTTGCCGCTGCCGTCGTCCTGCTCCACGAGCGAGATGTTGTCCAGCCCGGCGGCCTCCGCCTTCGGCAGCGCGTTCTGCGCCGAGGTGAAGGTCACGAGGCCCATGGTCGAGACCTTGGCGAAGCGCCAGCTCCGGTCCGAGCCGTGCTCTTCGCGCGTGAGATCCTCGATCTCCTTGATGTAGGCGATGAGCACGTCGCGGTTCGTGTCGGGCGCGGCGTAGATCGTCTTCGAGCCGTCGAGGCCGGGGAACCCGCCGCCGCCGCTCGCGCGGTAGTTGTTCGTCGCCACGATGAACTCCGCGGCCGGATCCATCGGCTCCCCGTTCCACGTCAGGTTCTTGATGCGGCCGCTGGCCTTCATCCCCGCCGGCGGGAGCGGCTGCGTGACGTCGATCTCGTACGAGATCCGCTCGTCCGTGAACATATCGAAGTTGTACCCGGGCATCGACGTGTTGATGAGCGGCTGCGGGGCCGTCTCGCTCGGGTCGATCTGGTTGAAGCGCGTCGCCGCCCGCTCCAGCCAGTCGAGGATGTCCGCGCCGGTCACCTTCACCGCCTGGATCGTGTTCGCGTAGAGGTAGAGATCGGCCGCGTTGTTGATCGCGATGCCCCCCGCCGGCACATCGGTGTAATCGTTGCCTCCCTGGAAGCCGGACTTGAACGGCGCGCTCACCGAGAGCACCGGGAGCGACGCGAGCTCCGGCAGGTTCTCCTCGATGTAATGGGCGATGTAGTCCGCCTGGGCCTGGTTGACGATCTGGATGGCGCTGACATCCCCCACGTCGGCGAACATCGACGACATCTCGAAATCGGTGGTCCCGATGGGCGTCTGGACATAGGCGATCGTCGCCTGGTGCTCGGCCTCGAGGAGCGCTGCGATGGATGGGTCGGCCTCGACGACGATCTTCGTCGCGTCCGGCTGCGCGTCGCAGCGGGTCGCGAACGCGCAGGGCGCCCCCGTGCGCCAGCGCTCCATCGCGTCGCACGCGGCGGGGAGGCCGCCCTGGCAGGTCGTGGAGATCGGCCGAGCCTCGACGACCGTCTTCGCCGTGTCGACCGTCCAGCGCGCGCCGTCGTGGGTGAGCCCCATCTTGATGACGCCGAGGTGCTGGCCCCAGAAGCCCGGCATGACCGCGGGGACGCCCGCGACCGTGCCTGCGGCCTTGTCGACCTCCGGCAGGTCGAACTGGGGCACGGTGCTGCTCGCGTTCGGGAAGATCTGGTGCGAGTGGCCCATGAGCAGGGCGTCGATGCCGGGCACATGGGCGACGTGCCACGCCTGGTTCTCGAGGGTGGACGCATAGGGCGCGTCGTCGAGGCCGCCGTGGACGATGGCGACGACAATCTCGGCCCCCCGCGCGCGGAGATCGTCGATCAGCGGGGCCGCGACCTCCTGCACGCCCTTGGCGAAGACCTTGCCGTCGAGCCATTTCTTGTCCCAGCTCATGATCGTCGGCGGCGTGATGTCGATGAAGCCGACGTGGAGCGTGCTCTCGATGGTGCCGCCGTCCGGCGCCGTCGCCGTGATGGTCTTCGCGATGAGGACGGACGGCGGGAAGATCGTCTCGTTCGTCTCGAGGCTGAAGACGTTGGAGTTCACCTGCGGGAAGTCGGGGCCCTCGCAGCCCGCCGAGCCGGCGAGATCGAGCCCCTCGACGTCGAACGGGGTGTGGGTCACCTGCGAGAGGAAGGGGAGGCCGTAGTTGAACTCGTGATTGCCGATCCCGGCGACGTCGAACCGCAGGTGGTTCATGGCCTTGTAGATGGCCAGCGTCTCGCCGCACGCGATCGGATCGACCAGCGCCTGGTAGTCGGCGAGCACGGTGCCCTGGATGGTGTCGCCGTTGTCGATCAGGAGGTTGTTCGGGTGCTCGGCCCGTGCCTGGTGGATGAGCGTCGCGGTGCGTTCGAAGCCGATGGATGGCTCCGCGACCAGCTTGAAGTAATCGAAGCTGAGGACGTTGCTGTGGAGATCGGTGGTCTCCAGCAATGCGAGCTCGGCCGTGGCCCCGCTCGGGGTCTCGGGCGCTCCCCCGGCGCCGCCCGAACCGCCGGCGCTGGTCGCGGGCGCTCCCCCCGCGCCGCCCGAACCGGCGGCGCTGGAGGAGGGCGAGCTCGGGCCGCCCTCGTCGTCGCCGCACGCGAAGGGCGCGCTCATGGCCAGGATCATCGAGGAAATCGCCGCATGCCGTCCGAATCGACCTTTCATCGTGAGCTCCTCGTCGAGCGCTGCTGCGGCGAATGCCCCTTCGCGCGGTTACAGTTGCATTAGATCTATGTGGCGACGTTGTCGCACCGCTGCGCGCTCGGATCAAGGGCTCGATGCGCCCCACGATCTCGGCCAGCTCGCCTGGACCCGCGCGGCGCGCCCGTGATAGCACCTCTGGGATGACCCCGTCGCCGCATCCCCGCTCGGCCCTTGCGGCATGGGACGGAATCGCGGGCGTGGGTGCGGCCGAGATCGTTGCATGAGCGAACATCAGGTCTTGAAGACACACCCGGACACCCTCGTCACCGTTCCATCGCTGGTCGCGGAGCTCACGGCCCTCGGCGTCCAGCCCGGCATGACCTTGCTTGTCCACGCGTCGCTGAGCAAGCTCGGCTGGGTCTGCGGCGGCCCTGTCGCGGTGATCCTGGCGCTGGAAGAGGTCCTGACGCCGGAGGGCACGCTGGTGATGCCGACGCAGTCGGCCGGCCTGTCCGATCCGGCGCTCTGGCAGGATCCGCCCGTGCCCGAGGCGTGGTGGGAGACGATCCGGGAGACCATGCCGGCCTACGATCCGGATCTGACGCCGACGCGGCAGATGGGCGCCATCCCCGAGACGTTCCGCAAGCAGCGCGGCGTCCGGCGGAGCGCTCACCCGCTCGCGTCGTTCGCCGCCTGGGGCCGGCACGCCGAGGCGGTCACGGCGAACCACAGCCTCTCGTACGACCTCGGCGAGGGCTCGCCGCTGGCCCGCATCTACGATCTCGACGGCTGGGTGCTGCTCCTCGGCGTCGGCCACGGCAACAACACCTCGATCCACCTGGCCGAGTACCGCACCGACTTCCCGGGCAAGCGGGCCGAGGTGCGCCACGCGCCCATCCTCGTCAACGGCGCGCGAAGGCGGGTCAGCTTCGACGACGTCGCGACCGACAGCGGCGATTTCGAGCGCCTCGGCGCCGATTTCGAGCGGGATACCGGCCTCGTGCGCCGCGGCCGCGCGGGCGCCGCCACCGCCCTGCTGATGCCGCAGCGGCCGCTCGTGGACTACGCGGTCGGGTGGCTGCCGCGGAATCGCAAGTAGACGAGCTCATGCATGTGCCGGCGCGGTGCCGCGGCCCCGGGGACGGAGGCCGCTGGCGCTGGACAGGGTGGTACGCTATGGCCGGAGCGATGGGCGAGCAAGGGGAGCAGACGGCGGGCATGGAGGGGAGCGCCGCGCGCGGACCAGCGGACGAGAAGGGAGCCTCGGCGTTCCGCGATTACCGCGCCGAGGTGCGGCCGAGCGTGAAGGAGCTCTACCGGCTGAACCACGAGGGGCAGACCCTCGCCTTCGTGCAGGAGAAAGAGCGGCAGTACCTCGGCCTGGACCGGCGACGGATGGGCATGTGGGAGGCGCTCGAGCTGCTCGATCAGCTGGTCGACGACAGCGATCCGGACACGGAGCTGTCGCAGATCGCGCATGCGCTCCAGTCCGCGGAGGCGGCGCGGCGGGACGGGCAGCCGCGGTGGTTCGTGCTGACGGCGCTGATCCACGACGCCGGGAAGATCCTGTGCACGTGGGGCGAGCCTCAGTGGGCGGTGGTGGGCGACACCTTCCCGGTGGGCTGCGCGTACTCCGACCGGATCGTCTTCCCCGAGCTGTTCGCGCGGAACCCGGACATGGCGAACCCGGCGTACCAGACGCCGTGCGGGATCTACGAGGAGGGCGCGGGGCTCTCCCGGGTGCACATGTCGTGGGGACACGACGAGTATCTGTATCATGTGGTGAAGGACCACCTGCCGCTCGAGGCGCTTTATATGATCCGCTATCACTCGTTCTACGCGGCGCACCGCGAGGGCGCGTACGGGCACCTGATGAACGAGCAGGACCGGCGGATGATGGAGTGGGTGCGGCGGTTCAACCCGTACGATCTCTACTCGAAGGCCGACGCCCCGCCGGACGTGGAGCGGCTGAAGCCGTTCTACAAGGACCTGATCGCGGAGTTTCTGCCGGCCGAGCTCCGCTGGTGAGGTGCGGCGGAGGGCGCGGCCTCGGATGCGCGGCTCCGAGCCCGATCACCTCGGGCAGTCGAGGTCGATCACCGCGAGGTCGTAGTTCATCACGGTCTGCTCGGGATCGATGAGGAACTCGGCGTCGCGCGGGAGGTGGCGCGTCTTGCGGATGTCATCGCCGGCATAGGCGCGGATGTCGTCGCGCGACCTCCAGTAGCTGATCACCATGAAGTGCGTCTCCGGGCCCACGGCCTCGCGCATCAGCTGATAGCCGAGGTTCCCGGGGATGGCGCGGAACTTGGGGAGAGCGCTGGAGATATAGGCCGTATACGCCTCGGCCTTGTCGCTCGGCGTGCGACCGTGCCACACGCGGGCGACGCGCGCCGCGCACGACGCCGGCGCGGCGGCGGGCGCCGCGGGGGCCGCGGGCGGCGCCGCGGGGGCCGCGGCGGGCTGCACCGGCGCGGCCGCGGCGGGCTGCGCCGGCGCGGCCGCGGCCCGGGTGGAGGGATCCGGGGAGGCTGGCGGCGTCTGCTCCATGCTGGATGTGCAGCCAAGCAGCGCACATGCCGCGAGCATCGAGGCCAGCGCGAGAGGGGCGCGGCGCGTGGGGCGGTTCGAGGCGCACTGCCGTCGAGCGGGGAGGATCATGGGCCGAGGTTGCACGAGACCCTGGCGGCTGGACAACCCCATGGACACGCAGAGCCCGGCGCGGCGGCCGTGTTCGAGCAGGAGGGTGGGGCGGCGGGCGATCCCGCTACCCCTCCCCGTCCGCCGCGGCCGCCATCCGCCGCAGCGCCGCGAGCCGCGACGGCCGCGCCAGGAGCCCTCCGACCGTCTGGTCCGCGACCAGCTCCGCGATCTGCTCCGGTCGATAGGCGAGCGCCGCAGGGTCGCCGGCGGCGAGCGGATGGATCCGCCCTGCCCCCCCGGGGCGGTACCAGTTCTGCACGCTCTCGTCCTGCGCCAGCACCGTCAGCGCGCACAGGTAGGCGTCCACCTCGCGGAACGTCCCCTCCCCCACCCCGCGCCCGATCATCGCCGCCACGGCCTCGGTCAGCGCGCGCCGCTCGGCCCAGTAGGTCGCGAACGCCTCCGGATCCCGCTCGCTGAAGCGGTGGATCTCCGTGATCTCCAGCGGGAAGCCGCACACCGTCTCCACGTCGAACCGCACGAAGCGCCAGAGCTGCACGTCGGCGGCGCCGCCGCTCGCCTCGAGCTTGCGCGCGTACGAGAGCGGCAGGCGGTTCACCTGCTGCAGTATCTCCGCGACGATCAGCTCCTTGCGCCGGAACCAGTAGTACAGCGACGACTGCCGGAGCCCCGCCGCCTGCGCGATCTCGAGCATCGACACGTCGACGACCCCGCGCTCGGCGAACAGCCGGCCCGCCACCTCCAGGATCTGCTCGCGCGGCGCGAGCTCGCTGCGCTGCGGCGCCTTGCGGGGCCGGCCCATGCGGCGCGGGGTCGCCTCCGCCTTCTGACTGCCTTCGGCGCTCTGGCTGCCTTCGGCGCTTTGAGCAGGGGGAATCTCCGTCTTCATCATCTCCCGGGGTGGCCGTCGCGCTGATCTATCCGCGCTCGCGTCCCTGCGCCAGCCGCTCTCCCGCCGCGCACCCGGGTTGGGCCGCGCACCCGGGTTGGAACCTCGCACCCAGGTCGGAGCCGCAGCGTCCCCGCGCCGCCTCCGGGAAAAATCGCCCGCGCCCTGCATTTTACCCCCGCGAAACAGGCCGGAAACCCCGCCCCCGGATAGTCGACCCGTAGTTTCGATTCTCTATCGAAAGTGAGGCGGGCGATGTCTGAAACGGCCACAACGTACGCCGCGCGCGCGCACGCGCGCGCCCAGGAAGGCAGCGTCGTCGAGACGCAACCCACCGTGCCGAGCACGTCGATCGGCGACCCGCCCCCGGGCGTGGAAGCGCGCGACGTCCTCTGGGACGAGACCCTCGGCGCCGGCGGCTACGCGGCGCGCACCCTCCCCGTCGGCAGCCGGCTCCGGATCGTCGACGTCGAGGGCGACACCTGCGTCGCCCTCATGCTCCACCGCGCGGACCGCCCCATCGAGCGGCTCTGCCTCGCCGACACCGTGAAGCTCCAGTGGCAGGCCTATCCCGGCCCCGGCTACCTGCTCCTCTCCGACATGGGGCGCGTCCTCGCCTCCCTCCTCGAGGACACCGGCGGCCGCCACGACACCTTCTGCGGCACCTCGCTCCCGGGCGAGATCGCCTCCCGCCACGGCAACGACGCCCACGGCGGCACCCTCCGCTCCGGCCGCGAGCGGCTCCTCCTCGCCCTCGCCAAGCACGGCCTCACCGAGCGCGACCTCCCCACGCCCATCAACCTCTTCAAGGGCGTCCGCGTCGAGGCCGACGGCGCCATCACCCTCCTCCCCGACGCGTCCCGGCCCGGCGCCCACGTGCTCCTCCGCGCCGAGCAAGACGTCCTCGTCAGCGTCGCCGCCGTCCCGCACCGGCTCGACCCGCGCCCGGCGTACCGCGCCGGCAAGGTCCGCCTCACCGCCTGGCGCGGCCGCCCCGCCCCGGACGACGACCCCGTGCGCAACGCCACGCCCGAGGCGCGCCGCGCCTTCGAGAACACCGCCGAGGAGCTCGCGGTCGCCCTCCGGGCAGGAGGCGCGCGATGATCCCCGCCGCCCCCGGAAAGCCGGTCGCCGCCCTGCGCGACCCCGCCCTCGCCGGCCTGCCCGGCGCCCTCGTCTCCGACGAGATCGTCCCCGCCCGCGCGCCGTGGGCGAAGATCGTCCGCGCCGGCGAGATCCTCCGCGTCATCGACCTCGAGGGCAACCAGGCCGTCGACTTCCTCGCCTACGTCCTCGCCGACACCGCCGAGCGCTACAGCGCCGCCGACACCATCGTCGCCCAGCGCAACATCTTCCTCACCACCGGCGCGAAGCTCCGCTCGAACCGCGGCCGCGTGATGATGACCATCACCGACGACAGCTGCGGCCGGCACGACACCTCCGGCGGCGCCTGCTCGTGCGAGTCGAACACCGTCCGCTACGGCCACCACACGAAGCACCAGCACGCCTGCGTCGAGAACTTCCTCATGGCCGCCGCGCCGTACGGCCTCGGCAAGCGCGACCTCGTCGGCAACATCAACTGGTTCATGAACGTGCCCGTCGAGGCCGACGGCACCCTCGGCATCGTCGACGGCCTGTCCGCGCCCGGCAAGCACGTCGACCTCCGCGCCGAGCTCGATCTGCTGCTCCTCGTCTCGAACTGCCCGCAGATCAACAACCCCTGCAACGCCTTCAACCCGACCCCGATCCGCATGGCGGTGGTGCGGCCATGAGCGCCCCCCCGCCCTTCCGCCGCGTCCTCGTCGCCAACCGCGGCGAGATCGCGTGCCGCATCCTCCGCACCCTCCGGCGCCTCGGGATCGCCTCGGTCGCCGTCTTCTCCGACGCCGACCGCGCCGCGCTCCACGTGCGCCTCGCCGACCACGCCGTCCGCCTCGGCGGCCAGACGCCCGCCGAGAGCTACCTGCGCATCGACGCCGTCGTCGACGCCGCCCGCCGCGCGGGCGCCGACGCGATCCACCCGGGTTACGGATTCCTCAGCGAATCCGAGGACTTCGTCCGCGCGGTGGAGGCCGCGGGCCTCGTCTTCATCGGGCCGACGCCGGCCCAGATGGAGGCGTTCGGGAGCAAGCACCGGGCGCGGCAGATCGCGATCGAGGCGGGCGTGCCGCTCTTGCCGGGCACCGGCGTGCTCCGGGACGCGGACCACGCCGCCGCCGAGGCCGCGGCCATCGGCTACCCCGTGCTGCTCAAGGCGAGCGCGGGCGGCGGCGGCATCGGGATGGCCCGGTGCGACGCGCCGGCGGAGCTCCCCGCGGCGTTCGAGCGGGTCCAGCGCCTCGCCCGCGCGAACTTCGGCTCGGGCGACGTGTTCCTCGAGCGCTTCCTCACGGCGCCCCGGCACGTGGAGGTCCAGATCGCCGGCGACGGCCGCGGCAACGTCCTCGTCCTCGGCGACCGCGACTGCTCGGTGCAGCGCCGCAACCAGAAGGTCCTCGAGGAGGCGCCCGCGCCCGACCTGCCGCCCCGGCTGCGCTCGGCGCTCGCGGAGTCGGCCCGCGCGCTCGCCGCGAAGGTCGCCTACCGGAACGTGGGCACCGTCGAGTTCCTCGTCGATCCCGCGCGCGCGGAGCACTACTTCCTCGAGGTCAACACGCGCCTCCAGGTCGAGCACGGCGTGACCGAGCTCTGCACCGGCATCGACCTCGTCGCGTGGATGCTGCGCATCGCCGCCGGCGACACGGCGTTCTTCGCGGGCGGCGATCCGCCGCTCTCCGGCCACGCGATCGAGGCGCGGCTCTACGCCGAGGACCCGGCGCGGGGGTTCTTGCCGAGCGCGGGGCTGCTCACCGAGGTGCGCTACCCCGAGGGCGCGGGCGTGCGGGTCGACGGGTGGGTCGAGACGGGCACCGAGGTCTCGGCGCTCTACGATCCGCTCCTGGCCAAGCTCCTCGTGCGCGGCGCGGACCGGGCCGCGGCGGTCGCGGCGCTGCGCGCCGCCGTCGGGGAGACCCGGCTCGGCGGGATCGAGACGAACCGCGAGTGGGTCGCGGCGGCGCTCGATCACCCCGACTTCCGCGGGGTCCGGCACCACACCGGCACGTTCGCGTCGCTGCCGTTCCGCCCGGAGGCGGTCGAGGTGACGGCGGCGCCGGGCGCGGTGACCGTGCAGGACTGGCCCGGGCGGCTCGGCCTGTGGTCGGTCGGCGTGCCGCCGAGCGGGCCGATGGACGACCTGTCGTTCCGCCTCGGCAACCGCGTCGTGGGCAACCCGGCCGGGGCCGCGGGGCTCGAGTGCGAGGTGCACGGGCCGACGCTGGTGTTCCACCGGCGCGCGGTCGTGTGCGTCGCGGGCGCCGCCATGCGCGTGCTTGTCGACGGGGCCGAGGTGGCGCCGTGGACGCCGGTCGAGGTCGCGCCGGGCGCCACCGTGGCGTGCGGGCCGGTGCGGGGGCCGGGCGCGCGCGCCTACCTGCTCGTCCGCGGCGGCATCGACGTGCCGGCGCACCTCGGCAGCCGCGCCACGTTCACCCTCGGCGGCTTCGGCGGCCACGCGGGCAGGCCGCTCCGCCCCGGCGACGTGCTGCGCCTCGGCGAGGAGGTCGACCCGGCCCTCGCCCCCGGCGCGCTGCCGGCCGAGGCCCGGCCGGAGATCGGCAGGTCCTGGGAGCTCGCCGTGCTCGACGGGCCGCACGGGGCGCCGGACTTCCTCACGGACGAGGGGATCGAGCAGTTCTACGCGGCCGAGTGGGAGGTGCACTACCACTCGGCCCGCACCGGCGTCCGCCTCGTCGGGCCCGCGCCCGCGTGGGCGCGGACCGACGGCGGCGAGGCGGGGCTGCACCCGTCGAACCTGCACGACAACGCGTACGCGATCGGCGCGGTCGACCTCACCGGCGACATGCCCGTCATCCTCGGCCCCGACGGCCCGAGCCTGGGCGGGTTCGTGTGTCCGCTCACCGTCGCTGCGGCCGAGCGGTGGAAGCTCGGCCAGCTGAGCGCCGGGGACAAGGTGCGGTTCCGGTCGATCCTGCCCGCGGAGGCCGACGCGCTGGCGCGGCGGAGCGACGCGCTCGTGACGCGGCGCGGGCTCGCGGCGAACGGCGCGGCGGCGCATGCGGCCGACGGCGCGGCGAACGGCGCGGCGGCGCACGCGGCCAATGGCGCCGCGGCGCACGCGGCCAATGGCGCCGCCGCCGCGGGATCGAGCGGCCCGCGGCACCGGCGCGGCGAGCCGGTGCTGGGCCGCGTGGCGGCGCGCGACGGCCGGCCCGCGGTGGTCTTCCGCCAGAGCGGCGACCGGTACGTGCTCGTCGAGTTCGGGCCGCCGGTGCTCGACATCGACCTGCGCGTGCGCGCGCACCTGCTCATGACGCGGCTCGAGGAGATGCGCGTGCCCGGCGTGGTCGACCTGACGCCCGGGATCCGCTCGCTCCAGGTGCACGTCGACGGCGCGCGGCTCACCGTGGCCAAGGCCCTCGACCTGCTCCGCGAGGCCGAGGCCGACCTGCCCGCCCCGGAGGAGGTCCGGATCCCGAGCCGCGTCGTCCACATGCCGCTCAGCTGGGACGACCCGGCGACGCGCGAGGCGATCGAGCGCTACATGCGCACGGTCCGCGACGACGCGCCGTGGTGCCCGAGCAACCTGGAGTTCATCCGCCGGGTCAACGGGCTGCCGGACATCGCGGCGGTCCAGGAGCTCTTCCTCGCGGCGAGCTACCTCGTGCTCGGCCTCGGCGACGTGTACCTCGGCGCGCCGGTCGCGACGCCGATCGACCCGCGGCACCGGATGGTCACGACCAAGTACAACCCGGCGCGCACGTGGACGCCCGAGAACGCGGTCGGCATCGGCGGCGCGTACCTGTGCATCTACGGCATGGAGGGGCCGGGCGGGTACCAGTTCCTCGGCCGCACGGTGCCGGTCTGGAGCCGCCACCGGCCGTTCCGGCAGACCACGCGCGAGCGGCCGTGGCTCCTGCGGTTCTTCGACCAGCTCCGCTTCCACCTCGTGTCGCCGGAGGAGCTGCTCGAGCTGCGCGCCGACATGGTGGCCGGGCGCGGCGAGGTGCGCATCGAGGAGACGACGTTCGACCTGGGCGAGCACCACCGCTTCCTCGACGACAACGCCGAGAGCATCCGCGCGGCCCGGGCGCGGCAGCGTGCGGCGTTCGACGCCGAGCGCGGCCGCTGGGAGGCGGACGGCGAGTTCGACCGCGTGCGCCGCGCGGGCGCCCGGCTCGAGGGCGCCTCGTCCGCCGCCGAGGACGCGCTGCCGGCCGGGATGCTGCCGGTGACGGCGCCGCTCACCGCGTGCGTGTGGAAGGTGGACGTGGCGCCGGGGCAGCGCGTCGAGGCGGGCCAGCGCGTGGCCGTGCTCGAGGCGATGAAGATGGAGTTCGCCGTGGTGGCCGACGTGGCCGGCGCGGTCGACTGGATCGGCTGCCGCCCGGGCCAGATGGTCAGCGCGGGCCAGCCGCTCGTGGGGGTGTCGGCCCATGCGTGATCCGATCTCGACAGGGGCGCCGGATCGCCGCGGCGCGGCCGGCGCGGGCACCGCGGCGCAAGGCGCGCTCGGCGAGGGCAACCCGGCGCAAGGCGCGCTCGGCGAGGGCAACCCGGCGCAAGGCGCGCTCGGCGCGGGCAACCCGGCGCAAGGCAGCAGCGACGCCGACGACCTCGCGCGCCTGGGCTACCGCCAGGAGCTGCGGCGCGACCTGGGGAGCCTGTCGGCCTTCGCGGCGGGCTTCTCGTACGTCTCGATCCTCACGACCGTCTTCCAGCTCTTCGTGATCGGCTACGCCTTCGGCGGGACGCGGTTCTTCTGGACGTGGCCGGTGGTCTTCCTCGGCCAGCTCGCGGTCGCGCTCAACCTCGCCGAGGTCGGCTCGCACTACCCGGTGGCCGGCTCGGTCTACCAGTGGGGGCGCCGCGTGTCGCCCGGCGCTCCGGGGTGGCTCGCGGGCTGGCTGAAGCTCGTCGGCGACGTCGTGAGCGTCGCGGCGGCGGCCATCGCGCTGCAGGCGATCTTGCCGAGCGTCTGGGGCGGGTTCCAGCTCCTCGGCGGCGACCCGTCGCTCACGTCGCGCGACGGCGCGGCGAACGCCGTGCTGCTCGGCGCGGGGCTCGTCGCGCTGACGACGGCGATCAACATGGCCGGGGTGCGGGCGATGGCCTGGGTCAACGACGTCGGCGTGATGGCGGAGCTCGGCGGCGTCGTGCTGCTGATCGGGGCGCTGTTCCTGCACGCGGTGCGGGGTCCGGCCGTGGTGCTCGAGCCGATCTACGGGCCGTCGCCGCCGCTGGGCACGGGGGCGGCGGGCCTGCTCGCGGCGGCGCTCATGCCGGCGTACGTGCTCTACGGCTTCGACTCGGCCGGGTCGCTGGCCGAGGAGACGCAGAGCCCGCGGCGGATCATCCCGCGGGCGATCCTGAAGGCCATCGTGGCCTCCGGGGTGGGCGGCGCGCTGCTCCTGCTCGCGGCGCTGATGACGGCGCCGAGCCTGACCGACGGCCGCCTCGCGACCGAGGGCCTGGCCTACGTGGTCGTGAGCGCCCTCGGCCCGACGCTGGGCAAGGTGTTCCTCGTCGACGTGGCGCTGGCGGTGTGCGTCTGCACGCTGGCCATCCAGACCGGCGCCTCGCGCCTCGCGTTCTCGATGGCGCGGGACGGGGCGCTGCCGTGCGCGCCGGCGCTCGCGCGCGTGTCGCCGCGCACGAAGACGCCCGTCGCTCCGGCGATCGCGGTCGGCGCGCTCGCGTGCGGCATGCTCGTCGTGAACTACGGCGAGGCGCAGCTGTTCGTGCTCATCACGGAGACGGCCGTGCTGCTCGTGAACCTCTCGTACCTGCTCGTGACGGCGGGGATGCTCCTCCGCCGGCTGCGCGGGTGGCCGGGCAGGTCCGGGGCGCCGGCCGGGGTGTTCTCCCTCGGGCGCGCCGGGCTCGCGCTGAACGTCGCGGCCGTCGCGTGGGGGGTCGCGCTCATCGCGAACATCGCGTGGCCGCGGCGGGACGGCGAGTCGACGTGGATGGAGTACTTCCCGGTGATCGGGGTCGCCGGCACGATCGCGGTGGGGCTCGCGGTGTTCGCGGCGACGCAGAGGCCGAGCGGAGAGCGGGTCGCCGTCAGCCCGCCGCGGGAGAGCTCGGCGTCGCTGATCTCCTGAGGCGGGCTGTTCCGGCGGCGAGCTCGCGCGGTCCTGGACGGGGGCCGGCCGAGGGGCCGAGGCTCAAGCAAGTTCGTTAGCCTTACTAAATGAGCCTGCGTCTCGTACGACGCACGGAGGGCGGGAGCGGAGGGTACGGGCGACGGGCGTCGGCAGGGTCTCCGGCTGGCTCGCCCGGGCTTGTACGTCGCCCCCGCCCTCGCTCGGCGCGCGCCGTGGGCCGGCGGCCCTGGAGCGCCGTGCGTCTCGGGAAAATTCGGACCGTCCCCTCAGGGTTGCGGCGAGGCCGTGCTAGGGTCGGACGCCGTGGTCACCGACACCGACGCGGCCCCCTCCGGCCCCCCACGAGCCGCCCCGAAGGCTCGAGCGACGGGAGGACCGGCCACCCCCGATCTTGATGGAGACAGCGGCATGACGAAGCTCGGCGTCTTCGTGGTCGACGATCACCCGATCGTGCGCGACGGGCTGAAGGCGTTGATCAACGCACAACCTGACATGACGGTCGTCGGCGAGGCGGCGGACGGGCTCAGCGCCGTCGAGGCCGTCACGGAGCTCGGGCCGGACATCGTCCTGATGGACGTCACCATGCCCAAGCTCGGCGGCGCGCAGGCGACCGAGCGCATCAAGCAGGCGCGCCCCGAGGTCCAGGTGGTGGCCCTGACGGGCTACGAGGACAAGGCCAACGTCCAGCCGCTCCTGAAGGCGGGGGCGTCGGGGTACGTGCTCAAGGGCGCGCGGGGCGCGGAGCTGGTCCGGGCCATCCACGCCGTCGCCGCCGGGGGCGTGTACCTCGACCCGTCCATGACGGCCCACGTCGTGTCGAGCGTCGTGGGCCGCACCTTCGGCGACCACGGCTCGGCCTCGGAGCTGAGCGAGCGCGAGGCCGAGGTGATCCGGCTCATCGCCGAGGGGCACGCCATCAAGGAGATCGCGGCCCGCCTCGACTTGAGCGCGCGCACGGTCGAGACCTACAAGGTCCGGGCGATGGAAAAGCTCGGCCTCACGAGCCGCGCGGACACGGTGCGCTACGCCCTCCAGCAGGGCTGGCTCAAGAGCGAGTAGCGCCCGCGGGCCGCCCCCGGCGGGGGCTCACGACGGGCGCATGGGCTCCGCGAGCCAGCGAACCAGCGCCTCGCCCTCGAGATCGAGCAAGGCATCCTCGACCTCGCCCGGACCGATCGCGCGGGCGCGCTCGACGATCGAGCGCTCTTCCTCGGCCGTGGGTCGTCGCCCGATCCGCCGCGCGAAGAGACGACCGAGCAGCGCAACGATCGCCTTCTCCTCGCCTCGTTGCTCTCCTCGTTGCTCGGCTCGTCGCTCGGCCTCGATGATCATCTCCCCGATGATCGGCGTGCGCCGGAGCAGCCCCTCTTCCTTGTCCTCCACCATGGCGATGAGCTCCTTCAGCAGATTATGCCCCCAGGGATCGATGGTCGCCATCACCAGGAGCGCCGTGTACAGCTCGGCCCGCTCCTCGGCGCCCTTCGCCCCCGCGTGGATCTCCGCGACCACCTCCCGCAGCGCCGCCGCGGTCGCGTTACGTGCAAGCGGCGCAAATACCAGCCAGAGCACGCTGCCGCGCGCTCGCAGCTCGGAGACCGTGCGCTGGTAGACGGCGTCGATGCGGAAGCGCGCGCCGCTGAACGGCCGCCCGGGCCAGGCGATGCGGCGCTTCCCGGCGTCCGGCAAGCGCCGCCTGCGCCCCGAGAGGACCACGGCGACGCTCTCGATCGGCGGCACCGGCTCGCCGGGGGCGTCGAGGCGGAGCGCGGCGAAGAGAAAGCCGAGGTATTCGAAGATGCGATCCGGAACGTCGTCGCGGAGCGAGAAGCAGAACTCGACGTGCAGCACCCGCGGCTCACCGCCGATCCGAAGGCGCAAAGCCTTGTCGAGGCGGCGCTCGATGTTCGTGACCTGGCTGTCGACCCAACCGAGGACCTCGACGGGACGGCTCTCGGCGACGAACGGGCGCACCAGGTCCTCGGGGCGCCGTCGGGCGAGGTGGCGCAACGTGATGTCGGCATCTCCCATGCGCGGCGCCCATGGCAGATCGCGTACCAGGCATTCAGGCGGCTGAATGCGAGGGATTCCAGGGGGAGGTGTGCCGTCGGGCGGGTGGCGGCGCCATGGCGGGTGACCGCTTCGCGCCTCACAGGCAGCGCGTCGAGGAGCCAGGCAGCTGGCGGCGGCGTCCCCTTCATCCCTGCGCGCTGCGCCTCAAGGTTGTCACGTCGGCGCCCCGCCTGGCGAGCCGGCCGGAAGGCCTGATAGACGTGGAGCAGGAGGCTCTCCCTGCATGGTCGCTCCGCGGCTCTCGCCCCTCACGCTCGCGCTGCTCGCGGTCTCGTGCGGTCCCGCCGCCGGACCGGCCCCCGCGGCGCTCGCGCCGGCGGTGGTCGCCATCCCCCCCGCTCCGCCGGCCGAGGCGCCGGCGCGCGCCGCGGGCGAGCCATCCGTCGATCCCTCGTCCCCGCTCTCGCTGCCGGCCGCCGCGAGCCCGCCGCCAACGTGGGTCGAGCCGCCCCTCGCGGAGCAGGACCGCGCGCGGGCCCACCAGAACCTCTTCCGCGAGCACCGGGAGGTCGCCGTCGGCGAGCACGTCTCGATCGCCGCCGCGAACGGAGACATCGCGAGCGCCGCGGGCGGTCCCGGCGTCTTCGCCATCCATGAGAAGCTCGGCGTCGTCGGCCCCCTGAAGCTGCCCGCGCGCTCAACCTGGGTCGGCCTCGCCGCCGGCGCCGCCGGACCGACGAACGACGCCCTCTACGCGGCCACGCCGGAGGGCGCGCTCCACCGCGCCGCCGGGGTCCACGACGCGCTGCGGCCCGACGGCTTCGCGCCGCGGGGCAGCGTCGCCGGGGCGACCGCGTGGGACGCCGCCGGCGGCCTCGTCGCCGCCGCGGCGGGCGAGCGCGTCAGCGTCTCCGCCGACGAGGGCCAGACCTTCACCGAGGCCGTCGTCGCGCCCGGCAAGCGGGTGCGCGCGGTGCTCGTGCGCCCGGACGGGGTGCTCGCGGCCGTGGTCGAGGCGCCGTCGCGCTGGCAGCGCCCGGGGGCGCCGGAGACGTTCCTCTCGGCGGATCGCGGGCAGACCTGGAAGAGATCGGCGTTCCAGCCGCGCGCGATCGAGCGCGCCGGCTCCTGGATCTGGAACGGCGACGCGACCTGCCCCGCCGTGCTGAGCCGCGACGGCCAGCAGTGGACCCGGGCCGCCTTGCCCGAGGCGCTGTACGACCGGCCCCGCCTCGACGGCGCGCTGTACCTCTCCACCGCGATCCGCGCAGGCGCGGCGGGCTCGTTCCGCTCGGCCGTCGCCCCGCCGGCGCCCGAGCCGCCTGCGCGCGGCGCCGCTGCGATCGGGCGGGACCCGCCGTGCAAGCGCGACGTCGCGTCGGGCGTGGGCGGTGTCGTGGGCGGCGTCTGGGGCGCGTACGGTCCCGCTTGCGAAGGCGCGCTCTGCCTGCTCCACGCCGATCCGCCGGAGCCGCCGCCGACGCGCACCTGGATCGCGGCGTTCGGCGACGGCCTCTGCGATCCGGCGCGCGTGCCGCCGGGCGGCGCCTGCGCCGCGCACCTCGCGCGGCCGCCCACGTTCGCGGTCGTCGACCAGCTCGCGGGCGCCGTGACGCCCGTCGCGGCGCCGGAGGGGTGCCCGCAGCCGGTCGCGCTGCACGGCGCGGCCGGCGTCGGCGTGCTGGTGTGCCGCGGGGCGAGCGGGGGCGCGGCGATCTTCGTGCGGGGCGCGACGGGCCCGTGGCACGCCGAGGGGAGCCAGGCGATCCCGGCCGAGGCGCTCGGCCCGATGGCGGCGGCGCCGGACGGCACGCTGCTCCTGCGCGGGCCGACGCCGGCGGCGAGCGCGCAGGGACGCGAGCCGCTGCAGGCGCTCGTGCGCAGCCCGCTGCCGCTCGGCGCGGCGCAGGCATGGCGGCGCATCGCGGCGCCGGACGGGGTCGCGGCGCTGCCGGCGCCCGGCGGGGCGGCGCTGCTCGCGATCTCGCCGGCGGCCTCGGGGGGCGGGCGCCTGGAGCTGGCGCTGGATCGGCCGGGTCGGCCGGTGCTCTCGCTGGTGCGCGACGTGAAGGTCTACCAGAACCTGACGCGGATGGAGGTGCGGGGCGACGGGCGCGTGCGGTTCCGCGTGCTGCCGAAGCCCGCGCCGGAGGTCCCGGGGAGGCCGAGGCTCCCGCCGCCCGGGCCGCGGGACGCGCGCTGGCATGCGCTGACCCGCCGCGGCGAGCTCGTGGTGGAGGCGACCGAGACGCCGACAGGGGCGGCCGAGGAGCGGCGGGTCGGCCCGGCGGGGCGCTGAGCCGGCGGGCGGCCGGTCGACGGGCCGGCGGGTGGCGGGCCGGTGCGCCGGCGCGGCGGGCGGATCCGGTGCGCCCGAGAGAGCCCCGTGTGCGGCGGGCGGAGGACCGCGCTCGGGGAGGTCGCTCCGGGGCCCGGGGGAAAAGCGCCGGCCGTCGCGGCAAGGAGACCCCGGCACGGGCGGCGGGTCGCCGGGGGGCGGTGGCGGGATCCCCCGGGGCGGCGGGGAACGCCCCCGGCTCGGAAGGCGAGCGCCCCGCGGGGGATGAGCTGGTCGAGGCGGGGAGTGACTCGGACGAGCCGGGGGGATGAGTCCGGCGAGGTGGGGAACGAGGTGGAACGAGGCGGGGACGACGTGGAGCGAGGCGGGGGACGAGTGCGGCGAAGCGGGGGCGGCAGCGCAGGAGGCGGGAGCGCGAGCGGGGGAGGTGGGGCAGAGAGCGGCAAAGCGGCCGGGGAGAACGGAAGGGCTGGGCGAGGCGAGGAGAGGGCGTGGTAGAAGAGGGCGGGAGCATCGGCTGCGAGCGGTGGACTGGCGCGGAAAAGCCGGGGGGCGCTCGCAAGGCCGGCAGGTGTTTGAAAAGACGATGGATTTTGGGATGGCCGGGGCGCGCGGGGCGTCCCCGGACGGCCGGAGCGAGGGGGGCGGCGGGGACCTCTCGCAAACCGGGGTGTAAGTACGCGAAATGTCAGGTAAGGCCTGGGAGGCCTCTCTCCGCCGCTGAAAGGCGGCGGCCCCATTGAAGCGCGTTGAACCACCGAATCACGTACGTGTAGCTCTCCGGCCTCTCCGCCGCTGAAAGGCGGCGGCCCCATTGAAGCTCGAGTACGCGGAGCATACGGTTGTCGAGCTGTTTCGCTCTCCGTCGCTGAAAGGCGGCGGCCCCATTGAAGCACTTGGCAGACGCGAAGGCACATGCGGCCAGCCG
This sequence comes from Sorangium sp. So ce385, assembly GCF_051474135.1. Classification (NCBI taxonomy): domain Bacteria; kingdom Pseudomonadati; phylum Myxococcota; order Polyangiales; family Polyangiaceae; genus Sorangium; species Sorangium sp. So ce385. The sequence goes on from NZ_CP150337.1 coordinate 8,176,089, forward strand.
TGACTCTCCGCCGATGAAAGGCGGCGGCCCCATTGAAGCAAGAGCACCTGGAACTTCTTGCCGCGCTGGTCCGTGGCTCTCCGCCGATGAAAGGCGGCGGCCTCGCACCACGAGCGCGTCCTCCTGGAGCGCAGGGACCAGGCTCTCAGCCGCTGAACGGCGGCACCATTGAAGCACAGCACCAGCTCCTCGACGGCCACGACGCTGCGACGCCTCTCCGCCGCTGAAGGGCGGCGGCACCATTGAAGCAGGCTCGGCTCTGCGCCCTTCTGCCGCGCCAGCTCCGCCTCTCCGCCGCTGAAAGACGGCGGCACCATTGAAGCCGCAAGCGCGACCACTGGGACCCGGGGCCGAGCTTCCTCTCCGCCGCTGAAAGGCGGCGGCCCCATTGAAGCGGCAAGCCGAGCTCGCCGCCGTCGACCCCCTCGCCGCTCTCCGCCGCTGAAAGGCGGTGGCCCCATTGAAGCGCGCGCAAGGAACCGTTGGTGCAGAGACCTGCGGCCCTCTCTCCGCCACTGAAAAGGCGGCGGCCCCATTGAAGCCAGCGCTCGACACTGTACAAACGCCCAGCATCATCGTTCTCTCCGGCGCTGAAAGGCGGCGGCCCCATTGAAGCACGTAGATAACAGGCATGCCTTTCTCGCCCTTGCGCACTCTCCGCCGCTGAAAGGCGGCGGCCCCATTGAAGCCCCGCGCCCGTCGGCAGCGCGACCAGGGGGACCGGTTGCCTCTTCGCCGCTAAAAGTCGGCTTCGCCGCTAGAAGTCGGCGACCCCATTGAAGCCGGGTACTCCGACACCAGCGCCCCTGCCACGTAGTTCTCTCCGCCGCTGAAAGGCGGCGGCCCCATTGAAGCCAGGTGTACTCGTTGCCCTTGTCGTCCCGCATGATAACCAGGCTCTCCGCCGCTGAAGGCGGCGGCCCCATTGAAGCACCGGAGTACCGGCGGGAACCTCGACGGGCGGCAGACTCTCCGCCGCTGAAAGGCGGCGGCCCCATTGAAGCAGCACAAGGGAACGGAACATCAGACACCTACCTTTCCCGCTCTCCGCCGCTAAAAGGCGGCGGCCCCATTGAAGCCCTTGAACGGCGAGTTCCCGAGACTCCAAGCGTCGGCCTCTCCGCCGCTGAAAGGCGGCGGCCCCATTGAAGCCTGAGCTCCACAACGCCTTCGTCGATCACGTCGTGCCTCTCCGCCGCTGAAAGGCGGCGGCCCCATTGAAGCAGCATGAGCAGGTGGCCCGGCTGGGCGTTCGGCGCGCTCTCCGCCGCTGAAAGGCGGCGGCCCCATTGAAGCCCATCCCACCCGCCTGGCCGCCAGATCGCCTCCTCCTCTCCGCCGTGAAAAGCGGGGGCCCCATTGAAGCGGGGACCTGTCGTCCCTGTTCAACGCGCTACAGACCTCTCCGCCGCTGAAAGGCGGCGGCCCCATTGAAGCTGTGCCCACGGTTCGCGCGATCTGCGCCTGCCCGGTCCTCTCTCCGACGCTGAAAGGCGGCGGCCCCATTAAAGCATGAACCGGCTCGATCCTTGGATGTCGAACGTCGTGGAGCTCTCCGCCGCTTAAATGCGGCGGCCCCATTGAAGCTACAGGTCACCGAGCATCTTCTGCACCGCGGCGTCACCCTCTCCGCCGCTGAAAGGTGGCGGCCCCATTGAAGCGCCATCGCCCCCTCGACGGCGAGGTAGTCGACGAGCCAACGCCTCTCCGCCGCTGAAAGGCGGCGGCCACATTGAAGCAGCACGTCGGCCAGGTGCCGGATCGGCACTTCGTCTCGACCTCTCCGCCGCTGAAAGGCGGCGGCCCCATTGAAGCGTACGATAGGGCTCCTTCAGGTTCGTCTCCGCCGCCTCTCCGCCGCTGAAAGACGCGGCCCCATTGAAGCGGGCGGCGCCACGGGTGAGGCGCGACCGGGAGACGCACTCTCCGCCGCTGAAAGGCGGCGGCCATATCGAAGCGTCAGCTCGATCGACACGCGCTTCACCGGCGCTCCGAACTCTCCGCCGCCTTTCAGCGGCGGTGAAGCCCCGCGAACGGGACCGCCCGGAAGCCCCGCGAGGGCAGCTCTCCGCCGCTGAAAGGCGGCGGCCACTTGTATTATCACATCTTCGTCATTGTCGGACAGCACATCAAAGGTCTTGTTCTGAATGGTAATATTGAATCTTCAGATCACTGATTTGTGGCCGATGTCACGTGGTAGCCTGTTGTTGATCCGATGAACCCCAAGAAGGTCATAGAGGCGCATGGTAGGCCTGCAGTCCACCGAAGTAGGCTCCCCCCAGACGGCCCCCATAGCCCCCGCGCCGGTGCCGCGGATGACGAGATAGCTTCCTAGCGCGACTGGACTCTCATAGATCGCCGCGTCGAGGCGGACCGCCAGCGCGTGGACGGTGTCGTCGCTTGCGACCACCATCGTCCACGATGGGCTGAGCGCCGTTCACACGCTCGGGCCGATCGACAAGGATGGTAGATCTCAGCTGGTCATGCAGCGGCATGAACGACCTCCGTGCGAATCCCTCGGTATGGTACAGCAGCTGCGAATTGCGTGGAAGCGTCAACGCGACGCCATAGGGTTCCTCTCGACGCGATCGGCGTGTGCGCGAACGAAGTTCGACATTGCCCATCGCTGGTCCGGGTAGCTCAAGCAGGCGCAGCGCGTAGCCTGCCTCGTCGCCGCCGCTCGCAGCAGCATGCGGCTCGGCGATGCGATTGGACGTTGACGGAACGATGGCGATTCAGCGCCGACGGCGGGTTGGATGGACGAGCTGGTGCTCCGCCATGGACTCCTCGTGCGTCCAAAACGGAAGAACCGCTTAGGGCACAGCGTCGCAGCTCCTTGCTCCCCGTCTGCTCCGTACACGTCCGCCGTCAGACGGGGAGCGTGCGCCTGTAGAGCTCGGTGCCGTCGGGCGCGTAGAGTATCTCCTGCAACTGCGTATCCGCAAGCTCGAGCGCGGCGTACCCATGAGGCCCGAAACGCTTGCCGCTCTCGTAAACGTATGGATTCGACCCGTCGAGCACGCGTCCACCCGGGGTGCTCGCGCTGCCCGCTTTGACGCGAAAGACGTGCTGCCCGTCCTTGAGCGGCTCGATGGACTCGTCGGAGAACTCGTCCCGGAAGTATGGGAAACCGCCATGCCCAAGGCACCGCCCGAAGAAGCCCCAGGTCTGGTGCTGATCGTAGAAGATGGCACGATGCTCGTGACCCCAGTACCACGCCGAGATCTTTCTCGCGGTGAGCAGTGGCTGGAGCTGCTGCTGGAGCTTCGACCCCGGCTTCTCGAAGAGCGAGAAGGGTTGATGGTGCGAGAACAGCACCACCTTGCGGGATCCCGCAGCGGTGATCATCTGAGCGAGCCAGATCTCCTGATCGTGCGTCAGGCCGGGATCGAACCTGTCGATGTGGGCACCCTTGTCCCAGAGAAAATCCCAGGCCGCGAAGTGCCCATAGCCGGTATCAAGGCCGACGAGGAGAAAATGATCGTTCTGAAGTGCGAAGACGCTCGAGGATTGCTCGAACTGCTTCAGGATGAGGTCGAAATAGCCGCCTCCGCCCGCATAAGCCTCGTGATTCCCCATAAGAGCACGGCTTATTGGCTTCGTCCCCTGGATCTTCGGCCAGAACCCGAGAAAGTGTTCCTGCACTTCGTCCGCGTCGCCGACGTAGTAGACGTCACCTAGGTGAAGGAGGAGATCATAACCGCTCTTCGCGATGCTCGCGCTGCAGGGCGGCGCGCCATAGAGACCGCTCCCCCAGTCCCCGAGCATCGCGACGCGCAGATCGTTGGGCACGCTCTCCGGCGCGGCGGGCGGTGGCAGGAACGGGCGGGGACGGATGCTCTTCGGCATGAACTTCACGAATGCCAAGATCCATCTCATCCAGTCGTCCTGATCCATGGGTACCTTGAGATTCCCATGCCTGAGCGTTGTGAGCTGCTTCTTCTCGGCAATCTTCTTGGCAATGAAGGACTGCAAAAGCGCGCCGACAGGGTGTTCAGGCGACGAGAGCACGCCGGGATCGAGCTCACAGTCCTTCAGCGCGTCGATGCCGCTCTTCAAGAGGGCGAGCCTCGTCATCTGGTCCTGGTCGTTGGACGCCTTCGCGAGCTTGCGGGAGATGGTCATCATGGGCTGGCTGCCGAGCGCATTCGCGATATCCGTATAATTCACGATAATCCTTCTGGTCTCGTTCATGCCGGACTCCTCTCGGTTCGTGCTTTCAGGGTGCGATTACTGGACCAAGGACGGAAAGCTGCCCGGTTCGGTCTTCTGCAGCGTGGTTGTGACGTTGACGTGGACGCGGCTCGCGAAGCCGCTCATAGTGGTGGATCCCGAGATGGCCGGATAGATGTTGATCGCCCTGATCCTGTCTCCTGTTCTGGAGTAGGTTCGACGCCCTTAATTCGGTGTCTTGGAAAAGACGCTCATCAAGGGCCATGCCAAGAGCGGGCCAGGGCCTGCTTACTGTGCCCCTGCGCGCGGCGGGACCGGCATCACCCCGTCGGGACGGCGGGCAGGCTGAAGATCGAGTGTCCGATATGCAGGGGCCGCCGCGAAACGGTGCTGCCAGCCATGCGACGTGGTCGCGCGGTGACCGGAGCGCGGCGGCCATCGACGTGGCCGGACCACGTGGCCGGACCACGATGGCGGCCCTGCCGACACGACGCCGGACACAGCGGTGCGGAGGGCCGCCGTGTGTGGCGGGCGAGCGTGAACACGGCCGACATGTCGGCCGACACAGGCGGCCGTGCCGGAGCTTGCGGCCGCCTCGCCACCGGCGCTATCCTCCCTCTTTGTGCCCAGCCAAGATCCGGGGATCTCGACCCTGCACGAGCTGACCACCGAGAGTTCGGAGGCCGGCCCGCGGCCCGCGCGCGCCGGAGAGCTCATCCCCACGCTTACGATACTCTATCATCCTGTGCACGAGCGCATCGGCCAGAGCGCATCGCTCGCGGCGCTCGCCCGCGGCGAGGGCGTGCGTCTATCGCGCCTCGAACCCCTCTTCAGCTCCTCGCGAGAGGCGCCCAGTAGCCCGCTCTCGGACACGCGCCTGAGCCGCCAGCCGCTCCGGTTGATCGGCTTGAGCGGCGGCCGCATTCGGCTCGAGATCATGGGTAGTCCGACCGCCGTCACCGTCCGGGAGCAAGCCGTGGTGGGGTCGCGCGTGTTCTCGCCTGAGGAGATCCGGCGGGGGGTCGTCCTCGAGCTGTCGGGCCGGGTAGTCCTCCTGCTCCGCCTCGCCCGGGCCACCGAGGGCGGGCGGGGAGATCAGCTCGGCCTCGTGGGCGAGAGCGACGCCTTGCAGCAGGTCCGCGACGAGATCCGCAAGGTCGCGGAGCGCGATATCCCGGTGCTGATCCGCGGCGAGACCGGCACGGGTAAGGAGCTCGTGGCCCGCGCCCTCCACGAGGCGAGCGCTCGCCGGGGGCGCCCGTTCGTGGCGGTCAACATGGCGGCGCTGCCCGCATCGCTCGCAGGCGCCGAGCTCTTCGGGGCCGAGCGGGGCGCCTTCACGGGCGCCGTCAAGGACCGCGCCGGCTACTTCGCGCAGGCCGAGGACGGTACGCTGTTCCTTGACGAGATCGGCGACGCGCCGCTCGACGTCCAGATCATGCTCCTCCGGGCCCTGGAGACCGGCGAGATCATGCCTGTCGGTGGCCAGCGCCCGCGCCGCGTCCGCGCCCGCCTCGTGGCCGCCACCGACGCGAACCTGGAGGCGCGGATCGCCGCGGGCAACTTCAGCGCTGCCCTGCTCTACCGCCTCTCGAGCTTCGAGATCGCGCTCCCGCCGCTGCGCGAGCGGCGCGACGACATCGGACGACTCGTGCTCCACTTTCTCCGGCAGGAGCTCGCGAGCGCAGAGCGAGCCGGCGAGCCGCGGTTGGAGGCCTCGTGCATGGGTCGCCTCGCCGAGTACGATTGGCCGGGGAACGTGCGGCAGCTCCGCAACGTCGTGCGGCAGCTCGTGATCGGGAGCATGGGCGAGCCAACGCTCGAATGGAGCCCCGCGCTGGACCGGCTGCTGGCCGCGCCCGAGGAGCCGCGCCCGGAGCGCGCGCCGCGGCGCAAGCCGACGACGGTCACGGAGGACGAGTTGCTCTCGGCGCTTCGCGACGTGCGCTGGGATCTGAAGGCCGCCGCCGCACGGCTCCGGATCTCGCGGACCTCGCTCTACGCGCTGGTGGACAGCTCACCCCGCGTGCGCAGGGTGAACGATCTGAGTAAGGAAGAGGTCGCCCGGTGCTATAAGATGTGCGGCGGGAATCTCGACGCCATGGTCGAGCGCCTCGAGGTCTCGCGGCGCGCGCTCGCGCGGCGCGTACGCGAGCTCGGGGTGAGGTGAGCGCCGCCTAGGGCCGCGTCAGCGCGCCTGCACGACCGGTGAGAAGAGATCGAACAGCGAGCTTGTGGACCGCTCTACGCCTCTACGGCGAACCGTGGGCTGTCCACCTTGGGCACGCCGTCGGTAGACTCGGCGCCGATACGGCCTAGAGGAGGCGGTGGCTGCCGACTTCTTAACACCCTGCCGCGGGAACGGTCCCGAACGCGCGCGCAGAGCGCGCGTCCGGTGTGTTCGGCGAGAGGTAATGCCACCCCAGCTTATCGCCTGGATGCGACACCTGAGCTGCTTCAGTACGCCAGATGAGAAAAAGTCTTTGGCCCGTCGAATCGTAGCGTCACCGGCATAGATCGGTCCCATAACGGGGAGATTGGCTCGGCGCAGTGACCCGTGAGCCCAGTGCGTTAGCAGCGCACGCTGGGATCTGCGCGGGGGCGGCCCAAGTCGGCAGCATGGCGAAAAGGGCCGTCCCTAACGCGACCGCATCAGCAGCCCCGGGACGAGGCGTGAAATAGCTCTAAGACTGGTAGAGCGAGACTTCGCAGCCGCTTGAGATCATCTGGATCTGCATCTCCTCGGCCGCGCCGCTCAAGAAGAAGTAGATGGTATGACCGCCATCCTCGGATTCGAGGCTGCAGTAGAAGTTTTGCTTGCAGGACCAGATCTTCCCTCGCGCATCCTCGAACTGGATCCACCAGTAGTCGAACCCGGTGCCAATGCCCGTCCAGTACTGCACTCGGAGTGCTGTGCTGATCGCCCCTGTGGAAAGAGACGGCCATGTCATTTCCTGCTGGTGTTCCGGGTTGTTGCGGTAGCGGTGTCGCAGCGTCACGTTGGTGAGCTGCTCGCCCCAGTTGTTGACGACCACGCAGCTGGCAGTCCGCTCGGTGGCAGCCACTTCCGCCTGGTCCGCGGAAGCGGAGCGTGTCGGATCCGGGCGCAGCTTCGTGTCAAATCCGGATTTGGCATAACCACCCTTACTGTGAGATATGAGATTCGAGCGCGTGCACATGGCAAAGCCTCCGTATCCACCGTGATCACCGTTGCACGGGTGGACTTTGCTCTCTCTAGCATGGCTCATGCCTGCCTCGGGCTGCTCGGCGAGTATGACCCGCAAGCATCGTTGACCGGAGCGCAGGCGGATGAGCTTGCGGGGGATGCCAGCGAAAGGAGCTGCCGCTCTGAAGCGGCGGACCGTCCTCCGCGCTGGCTGGAAGCTCCGACGTCGCTGCGGACCCGTGGGGTACGGGCGAGCCGGTTGCCCGGGTGGAGGCTACGCCCGCCGAACCGGCAAAGCTTGCTGGCAAGCGATTGCCCGGGACGAACCGGCAAAGAGTCGCCGGCGAGATGTTGCCTGCATCGAGCCGGCAAAGACTTATCGGCAAGATGTATCGGGAAAGTCCCACCCCGGCGGCCGTGCCCTCGGATGCTCCTGGCCGGGTGGATACGCCGAACCCACGATGGCGGCCCTGCCGACACGACGCCGACACAGCGGTCCAGGGGGCCGCCGTGCGTGGCGACCGGGGTGAACACGGCCGACATGTCGGCCGACACAGGAGGCCCTGACGGAGCTCCAGCCGCATCGCCGCCATCGCCGTCTCCTCCTTGTGCCCTCGTGGTCGGGAGGATGGGCGAGCCAACACTCGAGTGGAGCCCCGCGCTCGACCGGCTGCTGGCCGCGCCCAAGGAGCCACGCTCGGAGCGCGCGCCGCGGCGCAGGCCGAGGACGGTCATGGAGGAGGAGTTGCTATCGGGCTCCGCGACGCGCGCTGGGATCTCAAGGCCGCCGCCGCTCGGCTCCGGATCTCGCAAACCTCGCTCGCGCCGCGCTTGCGCTCTCTCTGTCGGCCGTTGTGTCGGCTGACATGGCGGTGGCGCCGACCCTGCGTGGCGGCGGGCACGCCCCTTTCACGCAGCGCACGGGCGCCCGCTGCGTGCCCGCGCAGAGAGCGGTGGAGCACCCACGAGCTCAAACCTGGCCGGGCACGGGAGCGCGATGTACGTTGGGGAGGAGGAGGCGATGAACAGCCCACCGGAGGGATCGCTTGCTGGTGCATGCAGTCGCCGGCGTGCCTTCCATGGAGGAGGGCATCCTGTCGGCCGACGTGTCGGTCAATTCGACGGGGGCAGGTGCGTAGCCGAGGAGCGACAGAGCGCTCAGCCCTTCGGGGGGGCCTCTTCGCGCGCGATCTCGGCCATGACCGCGTCGGCAGCGCGGATCCCCGATTGAATGGCGCCGTTCATGTACCCGCCTACCCAGTCCGTCGCTGCCTCCGAGCCGGCCCAGTGGATACGCCCGCACGGCTCTCGCAGCGCCGGGCCATACTTGATGAACTTTCCGGGGCCGAAAACCGCCGCCGGGCACCCGCGGCTCCACGGATCCGTGGGCCACACTCGCTCGTAGTAGGCCTGGTATTCTTTGGCCTCCTCGGCGCCTCCGAACAGCTCCACGAGGTGCTTCAGGATCGCGGATTTGCGGTCGTCAGGGTCCGAGCCGGAGAGCCTCCTCGCCTGGTCGCCGACAATGAACGCCATGAGGCAATGGACTTCTTTCTCTGTGTTGTCCTCCCAGGAGTTGTCCATCGTCCAGCTGATGGGACCCCTGGCGCTGAGCGTGTAGCCGGAATAGCCGCCTACATGGTTCTTCGGCGAACGCTGCTTCCACCATGGCTTCGAGTACACGGCGAACGCCTTGATGGTCGCCCCCATCGTCATGTTCTCGGCGAGCCCCACGCGCTGCTCTGGCAGGCTCGGCTGATATTGAATGTTGGCACTGAGCGGCGGGGACATCGCGACGATCACATGGCGCGCCGTGAACCGCACCTTGCTGTTTTCCGAGCTCGCCTCGACGGTGGCCTTGTCCGTTGTACTGGAAGGCTGCTCGATCCGGACGACCCTCTGCATCTGCCGCAGGACGCAGGAGACGCCATCGGGGCGCGACGAATCGCGGATCGCCTCCTCGAGACAGCGAGCCAGCTTGCTCGCACCACCCTTGACACGGAAGGAGTCTGCACCGCCTCCGACCGCCATGAGGTTAACGAAGCCCCCCGCGGTCGCGCAGTAGTACAGCAGGTACAGCATGGAGAGCTCGCGGGGTTCGACCGAGAGCGCGCTTCGCACGCCGACCCGGAAGAGCTCCCGGGCGTAGAGCGCATGTTCCGGGATGCGGGCCTGGATCCAGTCCTCGACGCTCATGGCGTCCAGTTCGCGGAAAGGCCCATTCCAGGGCGTCTCTACATGGCACCGAACGGACGCGATCATGAACTCGAGCTCGGCGATGGTTTCCGTGATGCGCTTGTAATCGGGACCAGCGGCGAGGGCCAATGCGCCGGGCCGCGGTAGCTCGTGATCGGGCCCAGGGGCGACGGCCAATGCGCTGGGCCGCGGTGCGAAGCTCTTTTTTGCGAAATAATAAGGTTCCTCGTTCTTCTCGGCGTACTGGAACACGTGCCAGCCATGGCGGGGAAGATTGCTGTTGATGGTCCCGATGCCGAATCGCTTCATGTAGAGCTGCGTGTAATTCTGCTGCGTGCCGACGTAGGCGGCACCGAGATCGACGCCGTCGGCTCGCTCCTCGGTCATCACGCGGCCTCCCACGCGGTCTTGCCCCTCGATAATCAGGATCCTCCTCGCGGGACTCGATGGCCACCTCTGTATCAGCCAATCGGCCGCTGTGAGGCCTGCGAGCCCAGCGCCAACCACGATCACGTCGAAATCGCCGCCGTTCATATCAGCCATGGCGAACCTCTTCTCCTCTTCCCCCGACGAGCGTTCGTTGATGCAGGATTGATGCCACGGCTCAGTCGAAGCCGGGCGCGCACATGGCTGCCCAGCGTTCGGGTCGCGCGATCCCCGCCTCGGTCAGGTCGGCGACAGCGGCGGCAACGAGCGCTCGGCCCTCGTCACCGCCGACCAGCCGACCCTTCTGGCGCCGCACAACGGCCGCGAGCAAGGCCATTTCCGCGGCCTCGTAGCGCTCCAGCGCGGCGTTGAGGCAGGCGAGCGCCTCTCCCCGACGCCGGCTCGAAGCGGCCAGGGCTGCACGCACGAGCGCCGCCGAGGCCTGCGCGTCGGGCCGCGGCTCCTGCTCGAGCCGGCTGGCCTCCGCCTCCGCGAGCGCGAGTGCTCGCTCCCGCCGCGCGGCGCCGAGGGAGGCGACCGCGAGCGCCGCGTCGGCACGCAGCTTGAAAGCGGCGACCCGGACGAACTGGATGTTCAGCAAGCCGGATCTGTCAAGCGCTCGGAAGCCATCTCGGCCGAGGCGCCAGACCTCGCGCGCTTCGCCTCGGTACAGCTCGACGAGGAGCCGGTACTTGAGCGCCAGCCAGTGCTGGAAGAGGAACGTCCGCTGCGGCCAGACGGCGATGGCCTCATCGATAGCGCGGCGGGCGCCCTCCACATCGTCACACGCGAGGCGCGGGAGCGTCATGTAGAGCGACGCCGACATCCAGTGATAGAGGTTCCCAGTGGTCAAGCCGACGCGGACGCCCGCCTGGGTGCGGCTCGCGATCTCGCCGATGCGGCCAAGGTTCTCGAGCGACATGATGGCGGCCAGCTTCGCCCGGGTGAGCTCCTGGACGTGGCCGCGGTGCCTGCTCTCCAGCGCTCCGACCCCTTCATCGAGGCGCGCCAGGGATTCGCGGAAGTTGCCCATGCTGCTCTTCATCGATCCTTCGGTGAGAACGAGTAGCGCGTCGATAGCGGCATCGCCCAGCCCGGCGGCGAGCCGCCGGGCCGCCTCAAAGAGCGCGAACGCCTGAGCCCGCGCCGGCGCCGACGCGCTGGCAGCCGACATCAGCGCCATCTGGCAGAGGCCGCGTACAATCCGGCGCCTTTCCCCGGCGCGGAGCGCGAGCAGCAGGAATCGGACGCCGTAGAAGCCGCTGCGGACCATATCGCTCGCGCCCAACCCGCGCGCCACCGCCCAGCAGATGTCGAGTCGTTGCCGCACCTTCTCCGGTAGTTGCTCCTCCTTGCGCTCGCGAAAGGCGAGCCCGCGCGCCGCGAGCCGGGCGAGATCCCGCGACCTGAGCAGCACCGCACGATTCGGGGTCGCGGGGTATTCAAGCCGCACCTCGTGCAGCACAGGGCGGATGATCGCGACGCCACGATCGAGCTGGCCGCTGACGAGGAACTGCTCCGCGCCGCACTGCCGGAGCCACAGCGACTCCGCCATCGGCGCGCCCTCGGCGCACGCGAGGTAGTGCCCCGCCGCATCTGCGCACTGGCCGGCGTTGACCAGCGCATCGGCGAGGCGGAGCTCGATGCGGCGCCGCTCGGGAGCGCTGATGCTGGGGTTTCCCAGCACCAGCCGGTACAGATCGGCGGCGCGATCAAAGGCGAGGATCGCCGCGGCGTGCTCCGCGGCGGTGAGGGCGTGCGCCGCGGCCCGATCGTGATCGCCGCCGGCAAGGAGGTGCCGGGCGATCTCTTCCGGCTCGGCGCCGCCGTCCGCCTCGAGCGCGCGCCCGAGCGAGAGGTGGAGCCCGGCCCGGACCGCGGGGGCGAGCTGCTCGAGGAGGTACTCGCGGATGCGGTCGTGGTAGATTTCCAGGCTGTCGTCATCGCGTATCCCCGCGGCGCGGAGCAGCCTGCCGCCGCGTAGCCGGTGCAGGGCCCGGCGCGCCTCGACCGCCACGCCGCACGCGGCTAACGCCACCTCCTGCTTCAGAGAGCGCCCGGCGATCGCCACGATCGCGAGCAGCATCTGGGCATCCTGCGGGAGCTCGCCGAGCCGGGCCGCGAGGACGCCGTCGAGCGACGGAACACGCTCGATCGCGGCACGCATCTCCGCGGTGCTCTCCGAGAACTGCCGTGCTAGGGCTTCGATGAAGAACGGGTTGCCGGAGGCCTCCTCGACGATCGCATCCGCGACGGCCTCCGCGTCCGGGCAGCTCCGCCCGAGCAGATCGAGCGCCAGCTCTCTGGCAGCCGGCCGAGGGAGCTGCTCTAGCGGAATCACGCGGCGCTCCGCGGAGATCAGCCGCGCCATCTCCTGGAGAAAGGGCGAGTGCTCCTCGTCATCGCGGTACGCGCCAACGAAGAGCAGCGCAGGCGCCTCCGGTGCCGAGAGGATCTCGCCGAGCAGGTGCGCGCTGTCGAGATCGCCCCACTGCAGATCGTCCACGACGAACACCAGCTCCCGCCGCGCGCCGACGCGACGCAGGAGCTCCTTGAGGGCCCGGAACGCCTGCGCGCGGAGCTCGCTAGACGTGACGTCGAGCGTGGCGTGCTGCTGCCCTTTGGCGCGCGGGAGCACGCGAGCGAGCGAAGGGAAGACCCGGGCGAGCGCCGCCACGTCGGCCGGTTCCGCCGCCGCGCGCTCGTCCTCCGAGAGCAGCGCGAGGTAGCGCGCGAGCGCGTCGATGATGCTGTCGAAGGCCTTGTAGGGCACGGCCTCGCACACGAAGCACCGCCCCGCGAGCACCAGCGCATCCCCGCTCCCGCGCAGCTCGGCGACGAAGCGGCGCAGGAGCGCGCTCTTCCCCGCGCCCGACCGGCCGCGGACGTGCACGAGCACGGGCCGCCCAGGTTCGACGCCGGCACGGGCCGCGCGTAACGCCGCGAGTTCCTGATCCCGTCCGATGAGGCACAGCAGCGAGCGCGCCTCGTCGCGGTGTGCCGGCGGCGCGATCCCTAGGCGCTGGAGGATCTCATCGCCGGAAGGCCGATCCGCGGGCAATCTCCGGAGCAGCGCCGTGCACAGCGCGTCGAGATCGGCGGGGATGTCGGCGGCAATTGTGGAGGGTGGGGGCGGCTCTCCGCGCTGCTTCGCCGCCAGGATCTGCGCAGCGCTGCCGTGGAACGGGCGGCGGCCGGTCAGCGCCTCGTAGAGTAAGCCCCCGACGGCGTACCAGTCGCTCGCCGCCGACGCGGGCTCGCCGGCGGCCTGCTCCGGCGCCATGTACGCGGGCGTCCCGCGCACTGCGGCCCGCTCGAAGACGGCGTCCGCGTCGCTCACGAGGCCGTAGTCGAGCAGCACCACGCGCCCGCCGCCGTCAACGAGGATGTTGGCCGGCTTGATGTCCCGGTGCAGCTTGCCGGCCTCGTGAAGGCGCCGCACCCCCAGCACGAGCTGCTTCAGCGCACCGCGCAGCCGCACTGCGGCGAAGCGCGCCTCCTCCGCGGCGGAGTCGGGCGCAGCGTTGGCAGCCGGAGGTGCGGCGTCGCGCTCGAAGGTGCCGCTCTCGTCCGCTACGGTCGCGATGATCTCCTCGGAACGTTGACCCGCGCGATCGGTCACGTGCTCGACGAACGGCACACCCTCGATGAACTCCATCGCGATGTACGCGTCGTCGCCCTCCGAGACGAACTCGTACAGAGCGGCGAGGTTATCATGTGCGAGCTCAGCGACCGAGCGAAACTCGTTCTTAAGGCAGTGGAGCCACGCGGGATCGGCGCTCCGCATGGTCTTGATCGCGATCCGCTGTCCGTAACGGCGATCGCGCGCTTCGTAGACCACGCCCATGCCGCCGGCGCCGATGCGCCGGATCACGAGGTAGCGCCCCATCGCGACGGGATGCTCGACCGTCGCTTCGTCGAGCCGGCGCTCCAGCGCGGTGCAGTCGTCCCGATCCGCCGCGCGGCCGGCCGCGCCCGCCGCAACGACCTGCTCCGAGCGCTCCGGTTGCTGTCCGTTCGTTGCTACTCGCTCTGCTGCTCCCCGGCGCATGCCACCTTCCCTGGAACGGCTCCCGGCCTTCTCGCGGTAACCTGTGCCCTCACGACGCGTCGGCAGCGCGGGCGCATCTCGACGCGGCAGATGAGCGTAAGTTTGAGCGGCCCCGTCTGTCTACGCCTGCCTTCGTGCCCGACTCGCCCGCGGGACTCGCGGCGGAGGTGCGATAGATGCGGACGTACTCGGATGTACGAACACGCAGAGCGCATTTCGGCCAGCCCGCAGAGCAAGCTCCACTTCGAACCGGGTTGCGCGGCTTGATAAACCCATGGATGAGTCCGCATAGCGAACGGACTGGTCCGTGTACCGCGGTGTCGTAAACCGGAGGATACGCATGCGTTGAGGACCAACGAATCGACCGAGGATAGTCCGATCAAGGGCGTGCTCTTCACCCCAGCGAAATGATGGGGGATGCGTTCCGTTGCCGGGGCCTTCATCGGCCCGGACATCCGCCTTCTCGTCGTGCCGATGGCGGACAGGTGATCCGTTCTTGCAACGTGGCCATGACGTCGTCACTCGATCTTGCCGAGTCGATGGCGGCAATTTCATTCGAGATTTTTTTATTCTTCCCCAGCTACGCTATTGCCACCGCAGCTCGACGTCGGCTCGACACGAACGACGAGGGCGTCTCTAGTCTAGGCCGTTTCAGCGTCACGGCGGTGGAGCGCGGATCTACACGGCCATACTACCGGACAGGCGGGGACCTCGGCAGGAGCAGGCGCCTGGGTAGCGCGACGGCGAGCTCGGCCTCGTTGGCGTGCCGGAGCTCGGGCAGCGCGCGCAGGCCTGTCCGCGTCTCCGCTTCCGATCGGAGCGACGGCCGCGTGCAGCAGACCGGCGCCACTCTTCAGCTTACGAGCGGGATCGATCACGAACGCTTTCTCTCGAATCGGCCGCTACCCGCTCCCTCGGCCCGGGGAGGTCGACGTCGTCATGACGATGCGAGGTGACCCGCGTCCGCCGCATCGAAGAGTGAAAGGCTCTTTTCCGGAAGGCTCCGCCGTGCTCAGGCGGTGCCGCCGGCGACGAGGGCGATCTTTGTCTCAAGCTTACCCGTGAACTTTTCCTGCGTTCTGAGGGCATTCGGGTGGACACCCCGCGGGCTGCTCTCCGCTGACGCTGAGAACCACGATTTCCCGTCCCAGCTTGCCCGTCAGCAGCGCCAGCGAGCGGGGCGCGTTCCGGAGCGTTCCCACTGCTGGACACGGGTCCCGCGGTGGAGGGGTAAGCAGATGCTCGATCGCGTACGGTTTCCCTTCAAGCCAACAGACCGATCCGCAAATGCGAAGGAATTCAACACCTTGACATGCGTTGCGTGCCTCGCCGCAGAAGAGCAGAATGGCGTCCGACCGGGGCTCCTTGACCGCTCGGGTCGCGATCTACTTTGCCGATCAGATCGCGGTCGCAAGACAGGTCTCCGACAGGCCTCGCAAATTTGCCGATCGCTCCCGCGCCTGATCGGCCCTCAACATCTCCGTACGCCGCGGAGCGGTAGATCACCTCGCTCGGACCATCTGCCTGCGCTCGGGCGCACCGCCCGAGATCGAATGGCGGACAGCCGACGAACTTGCGGAGCACGCCGAGCAGGGCTATACGAAAGAAACCGTCGGCCCGCACTTCTCGACCGAAGCCTTTACGGCGCCGAGGTCTGTTGAGAGTCAAACTGGTTGATGCTCTCTCGCTCGGGCTGGCTGATGGCCATCGCGACGGTGACCGGGCGTCGGTCACGGGCGTGATGGTCGGCCCATCCCGTCCTGAGCGTGCCGGGGTGCTCGGACGCGTCAAGGGTTGCCTCGCAGGGCTCGGCGGCTGCGCCGCCCTTGACGCGCCCTGCGCGCCCCGGCGGCCGCGTCGCGCGGGCGATGGGCGGACGGGCCGGCGATGGCCATCGCGCGCGTGAGCGAGCCATCATCCTGCGTGAGCGAGAAGCGGCCCTCACCCATCATCTACCGCGAGCGTCAACACGGGCCTGACGAGCGGCCTGGAGGCGGCGAGCGCGAGGCCGGGTCCGGTAGGGTACGCGTTCGGTGACCCACATGCTGTTTTGGAGCCTCGGTGCTGCGTAGAAACCGGCGCCGGAGGTGTGGATGGACGAGAGCAGACGCATCTGGCGCGACCGGGTGGCGCGCTGGCACAAGAGCGGGCACTCCGCCCGCGTGTTCGCGGAGCAGGAGGGGGTCAGCGCCGGCACGCTGTACTCCTGGAGCCGCCGGCTGGGCATGAAGCGGAGCGAGTACCGGCAGCGCTCGGATAAGGCGACGCTGCCTGCGTTGCTCCCTGTGGTGGTCGCCGCATCGGGCGCGACGGCGCCCTCGCCGGGCGCGGCGCTGGAGATCGTCCTGCCAGACGGCGCGGTCGTGCGCGTGCCGCCGACGTTCGACGAGGACACGCTGGCGCGCGTCGTTCGTGCGCTCGGGGGCTCGCGATGATCCCGGGCCGCGTCTCGATCTACGTCGCCACCGAGCCGCTGGACCTACGGCGGTCGTTTGATGGCCTCGCCGCCGTCGTGCGCGAGGTGCTGCGACAGGATCCGCTCTCCGGAGCGCTGTTTCTGTTCTTCAACCGGGCAGCCGACCGTTGCAAGGCTCTGTGGTGGGACCGCAGCGGGTACTGCCTGCTTTACAAACGTCTAGAGCGCGGGACCTTCCGAGCCCCGCGTGCGGTCACGCCGGGAGCCACGAGCGTCGTCATCGACGCGGCCGAGCTCGGGAAGATCCTCGAGGGCATCGCGCTTGCGCCGACGAAGCTGCGGCGCGAGGTCCGCCTCGCCGAGGCTGCACCGGCTCCAGCCCCCTGAGCTCACCTGAGCTTCGCGCACTGCCGGGCAGCGCACGCGCTGCATTCCGGCGAGAGCCACTTCTTTTCCTACGACAACCCCCTTCAAAAAGCAAGAAGTCACGAGTACTTAGCGCCTCGTGGGCAAGTCGCTCGAAGAGCAGATTCATGACCTGAAGGACAGGCTGGCGCGCGCCGCGCACGAGCGCGACGAGTACCGCAAGCTCTACGAGCTCGCCAGCATCGAGCTGGAGCGGCTTCGCCGGCACATCTTCGGCCAGAAGGCCGAGCACGTCGACCCCGGGCAGATGCAGCTGGCCTTCGACGCCATCGTGCAGATGCTCGCGGGCGCAGGGGCGCCGACGGGCGCAGCGGCGCCAGCCGACGCGGACGCGCCAAGCTCGCCTGAAGGCGGCGGTGCGGCGCCAGCAGGCGCATCCGGTGGCGGCGGCAAGGGGCGCAGGACTACCCCGCACGGACGGCAGAAGCTGCCCGAGCACCTGCCCATCGAGCGGATCGAGCTTCTCCCGCCCGAGATGCGCGACGAGCGCGCCGCCGCGATGGTCCGCATCGGCGAAGAGGTGTCCGAGACGCTGGAGTGGCGGCCCGCGAGCTTCGTGCGGCTGCAGATCGTGCGGCCCAAGTTTGCCAAACAGGGCGAGCCGGAAGCGGGCGTGGTCATCGCGGAGGTGGCCGACAGTCCCGTCCCCCGGTCGCTCGCCGGACCAGGGCTGCTCGCGCACGTGCTGGTGAGCAAATACGGCGACCACCTGCCGCTGCATCGGCAGGAGAAGATCTTCGAGCGCCAAGGGGTGCACCTGGCGCGCTCGACGCTCTGCGGCTGGGTCAGCTCGTGCGCCGAGGTGCTGGGCCATCTGGTCGCCGCCATGGCGAAAGACGCGCTCTCCGCGCATTGCATCGCCATCGACGCCACCGGGGTGCTCGTGCAGGCGAAGGACAAGTGCCGGCGCGGTCACTTCTGGGTGCTCGTCGCAGACCGCGACCACGTGCTGTTTCGCTTCACGCCGCGTCACAACCAGGATGGTCCCAAGGAGTTTCTCCGCGGGTACAAGGGTTACGTCCAGGCCGACGCATCGAGCGTCTACGAGGAGCTGTTTCGGACCGAGCAGGTCACAGAGGTGGGCTGCTGGGCGCATTGCCGGCGGCGCTTCTTTGAAGCGATGTCGTCGGACCGGGAGCGCGCGATGGCGGCTCTCGGCTTCATTCACCAGCTCTTCGCCATCGACAAGGCCACCAAGGACCTGGCTCCCAGCCGCCGCACCGAGCAGCGCCGCAGCAGCGCCCAGCCCGTGCTCGATGCCTTCCGCGCCTGGCTCGACAAGGAGGAGCTGCTCGTGCTGCCCAGGAGCCCCATCGCCGGAGCCATCGGGTATGCGCGCAACCAGTGGACTGCGCTCACCCGTTTCCTCGAGGACGGGCGGCTTCGCTTGGATAACAACCGCAGCGAGCTCGAGCTCCGCAGGGAGGCCCTCGGTCGGAAGAACTGGATTTTCGTGGGCAGTGACGACGGAGCGGAGTGGAACGCCACCATCGTGTCCTTGATCGCCTCCTGCGCGTTGCACCAGCTCGACCCCTGGGCCTACCTGCGCGACGTGCTGATCCTGCTGCCGGGCTGGCCGCGCGATCGGGTCATCGAGCTCGCTCCCAAGTCCTGGAAGCAGACCCTCGAGAACACCGACGCTCGGCAGCGGCTCGCTGCCAGCCCGTGGACGTGGGCGCCAGCCACGCTGGCCGCGTGAGCGCTGCGGCGCCTGCTCTGCGCTACGGGTGACCTCCGGCGGCGTCGCGCTGGCCGTGGGCGGCGCTCGCCGGCGTTGCCGCGGGGGTGAGGCATCTCCGCCGTCCGCCGCGGTGCGTGGCGTGCAGCCGACCTTTTGCTGCTCAGGCTCCGCAGCAGGGGCGTTCGGTCTGCCGGCGCGCCGCCTCCGCATGCCGACGTCGCCAGCCGCGCGCTCCTCGGCCTCCGCCTCGAGTCCCTTCCGTCTGGTCTCGCCGCTGGTCACGCCGCCCTGCCGTCGCTCTCGCATCGCACGGCAAGCCTATGTCCCCGGTCTGCTCGGCGTCAGGATGGGCTCTACCGAACGCATACCCGGTAGGCGGCGCCGGCGCGACGAGCGACTCACGGCGCCGGAGCGGGCGGCTGTCGAGGCAGAGGCGCTGGCCGCGATCGCAGCGACGGCAGAGGCGAAGCTGGACGCGGCAGCCGGAGCAGAGGGCGAGGCGATAGACGGACGAAGGCAACAGGCTCCATGCCGCCGTTTTCTGGACCTGGAGCCCGGCTTGTGATGAAGGTGGGGGACTCCGAAGGCGGAGTTCCAGAAGGTTCGAGGGTGGCAGCCCTCGGGCCTTCGACTTTCCGGCGGGCGCAACGTCTACGCCGCGGAGGCGAGCGCGGTCCAGATCGGCGCGGGGGCCGGCGGTGAACGGTGAACGCCGGCGATCACGTCGCCGCGGTCTTCACCGATCGGACGCGGGACGTGACGATCGCCGACAGATGGAGACCCGCGAGCGCATCGCGGCCCTGCTGGTCGAGGAGACGGGCTCTTATAAGTAGTGTCGTCGTAACCGGCATGCCGTCGCCGTTACAGTATAGACGCAATCAGCATCCCGATGCGGCGATGCGGCTACCTTCCGACCTCCCAGCCTGGGGGGCCAGCCAGCTCTGCTTCGTTTTTGTTGTCGGATTCTCACCGCGAGGATCGTAAGCCGGAGTGACTCCAAGGCAGCCGGCGTCATCACCGGCTTGTGGTGACGCTCGTCGTTGGTCTCGTCACGGCGCCGACCACTATTTGCCGCGATCCGCCGGGGATACCTAGCCCGGCCGTTACCGCTTGGAGAAGGCATTTGTCGGTTCCGACAACGGACGCTGATGTTCTCGTCATCGCGCAACCGAACGACGGCAGCGACAGCAGTTAATCAACAACGCATATCACAAGGAGTTAATTTATGCCCATTTGCAAAATGGCTCGAGTAACCATCTTGAGCATCAGCGTAGGCAAATCGGAACAATACGGAGGCTTCTGGGGCATAGGAGGAGAGCCGGGAAACTCCGCGGAGTGGAACCTGGCCTTCACTGTGGCCGACCAACAGAAAGTCAAGCGCTTCGACGGCATCGTCGACGATAGCATCATCGCCATCAGCATACCTTTCGTGGTTGACCTTAACAGCATCGGAGAAGATCAGTTGAGAGTGTCGGTATCCGGCGAAGAGATAGATGGCAGCTCCGCAAACGATGTCATTCCAATGGCCGAATACATCATTACGCCAAAGGACAACTGGGTCGAGGGAAAGACTTACACCGCTAACGCGTACTCGGAAAATTTCTCGTACTCGTTCGACTTTCGCGTAGAATGCGCGGACCTCAGGGAGTCCGAGCAGCCGCTTGCAGACAACAAGCCGATGCTGTTGCGCTATGACGGGATATGGACGCCAGGTAATGATGGCAGACCGATCGTCTGGGGATGGACCTTCGAGGACCTGAAGAAGCGAAATGAGCATCTATTTGCTAAAGGATACCGCTTGGCGCACCAGGAAAGCTACAAGGTCAATTCCGGCGGACGTCTGTACAATGCCATCTGGACCCCTGGGAATGATGGTAGGCCAATTGTCTGGGGATGGGCGCTCGAGGACCTCAAGAAGAAGAATGGCGAGTGCTTCAATAGCGGATTTCGCATGAGTCACATGCACAGTTACGAGATCGCGCCTGGCGAGCGACGGTACGATGCTATCTGGACCCCTGGGAATGATGGTAGACCCATCGTATGGGGATGGACGCTCGAGGATCTACGAAAGAAGAACGACCAGCTGTATACCCAAGGGATGCGAATGTTTCTGCAGCAATCATACGAGGTGGCACGCGGTCAGCGGCGATACGATGCAATCTGGGTGCCTGGAAATGACGGTAGGCCGATCGTCTGGGGATGGACGCTCGAGGATCTCAAGAAGAAGAACGCTGAGCTTTTTGGCAGTGGTTTCCGCATGAGCCACATGCATAGCTATGACGTGGCACCCGGTCAACGGCGATATGATGCAATCTGGACACCCGGAAACGATGAAAGGCCCATCGTATGGGGCGATACTTTCGGCGACTTCCAAAAGAAGAATGGGGAGCTGTACGCAGCGGGCATGCGGCTCTCATTTCAGCACATGTATGACATTGCATGATGAGGTGTTGCGAATTAACGTGAGCGCGGTACCGAGCTCACGCGCTCACGATGGTGGTGGGATCCATGCGCGCAGCGTGGTGGTTTTGACGACGCGCAAACCCAGGCTTACGAGCAGCGCGAGCCTGGTCGGCGCGCCTGCTGCACGCCTCAGCTTGCCCCAATAGTTCGTCACCTCGTTCGACGCCACGACCTGGTGCCAGGGGGCTGACCCGCTGAGCGCCCGTCTTCCCACCCGCCAAGCATCGACGCTCGTCCACGGGGCACCGGAGCAATGCCGCCCCGCGCCCGGAGTCGTCTGCGGCGCGAGTCGCAAGTGCCCAGCCAGTGATGGTGGTCGCAGGATTTCGTCAAGCCGTTTGGCACGTACGGGTCGCCAACGCGTGGGTTCGCTGGGGTCCTCTTCGAGGAAGACCGGCCCGAGCCGCACGGCCAGCCCACGTGGATCGTTTCTATAGACGCCGTTGGTCGAAAGGTGTATGCTAGGCTACCTCCAAGGGTTGGCTTGTGATCGAGCTCTCTCGCGCTCTAATAGAGAAGGCGGTTGCGAAGGACCGGCACGCCGTTCGCGTTCTGATCGACGAGCTCTCGCCGGTCATCCAGCGCCGCGTCGCGCGTGCCTTACTCCGACGCGGGTGCGCGCAGTCGCGCGACGTGCGGGAGGAGGTCAAGGACCTGACCCAGCACGTATTTGTCGTGCTTTTTGCAGAGGAGGGGCGCGTATTGCGCCAGTGGGACCCGGAGCGCGGGCTGTCGCTCAGGAACTTCATCGGGCTGATCGCGGAACGCGAGGTCGGCACCGTCCTGCGCAGCCGCCGAAAGAGCCCCTGGACCGAGGAGGCCGTAGCCCCGGAAGACCTCGAGGAGAGTGCCGACCATGCCGTCGGCCCCGAGCACCTGATCGCTTCGAAAGAGATGGCTACGCGCATCCTGGAGACGGTCCGGAGGCAACTCACCGACCACGGGCTCGAACTGTTTCACTTGCTCATCGTCGAGGAGCGGTCGATTGAGGAGGTGTGCGCTGTGACTGGGAAGAGCGCCGATGCCATCTACGCGTGGCGGGGCCGCCTCGGACGGCTCGTCATGAAAGTGGCGCAGGAAGTCTTGTCGCAAACGCCGTTCAGGCCTCCTACCCTCGAGGAACGAACGTGAAGGACGGGGAAGCCTGGCTCGCAGCCCTCGCGCGGACCGCACGCGAGCAGGATTTGACTGCGGATCCGCGGTGGGATGCGCTCGCCGAGCGAGAGCTGTCCGCCGACGACGAGGTGGAGCTGAGGGCTCAGGCCGGGCGATCCACCGCTGCCCGGGCCGCGCTCGAGGCGTTCCGGCCGTTCGATGAGTCTGAACGCGACGCCTTCGAGGCGCAGGTCATGACGGCCATGGAGGCAACGCCGGCGGCGACTAGCGGCGCAGCGCCCACAGCGGCGGTGCCCTCTCTCTCGCCGGCCGCCGCCCAGGTTGCGACGTCCGCTGCCTCAACTGCACCGCAGCCCAAGACGGTCATCGCGCCCCTGCGCGCGCGGAGGCGCGCGCTCGTCGCCATGGCATCCACGGGATTGCTCGCCACTGCGGCGGCCGCGCTTCTCCTGTTCCGGCCAGCAGCGGGGCCGCCTTTCCCTGGGTACACGCTGTCGATCGCAGGCGGGGAGCGGAATGCGCGCGGTGCGCCGGGCGCACCTGCCGCCCCCCGTATCGGCCCGGGCTCCCTGGTCGAGCTGGTCCTGCGGCCAGCAACGCCGGTCCGCGGCCCAGTCGCAGTCCGGGGAGTCCTCGTGCAGGGTGGGCGACGGGAGACGTGGCGCCCGCCCGTCGAGATCACGGCCGACGGGGTGGTGCGCATCGCAGGGACGCGCGAGGCGCTCTTCCCGGGGCTGCCTGACGGGCCGTGGGAGGTCGTCCTCGCGGTTGGGCGGCCGGACGCGCTGCCCGCCGATCCTGCCGCAGCGCAGGGCGCGCCGGAGGACTTGCAGGTCCTGAGGGCGACGGTCGTCCTGAAGGAGGAGCCGGCGCGAGCTCCATGACGAGGGCGCACTGCTTCATCGCGCTGGCGCTCTTGTCGCTCGGTTGCAGTCGGGCGCGAGAGGGATCCGCCGCCGCGCCGCCGCCACCGCTCTACGTCGAGTTCGCCGGGTGCGCGGCGGTGCGCGCCGGGCCGATCTGCGACCTTCCGAAGGACCGCGTCCTGCGCTTCTGGATTCAAGCCCCGATGGACGCCGCGCTCGAGGTGGCCGCCGGAGGGCCAGCGCGCGCCCTGGGGGGAACCGCAGTCAATGGGGGCGTGCTGGCTCGCGTCGAGGTCGCCGGTGCGGCCGACGCGGTGACGGTGACGGCCACGCTGGGCGCCGCCGCGGCGTCGTTCCGCCTCGCGGTGGCCACCTCGACAGCTGTGCCTGCGTTAGAGGAAGCCGAGGAGCTGCGCCAGGCAGGGCGGTTCGACGAGGCCACGGCGCGGCTCGCGGCGCTACTCGAGGACGAGCGCCCCGACGTGCGCGCGCAGGCGGAGCGCAAGCTCGCGCGGGTCGTGCGGGTCAGAGGGGAGCCGGCCCGCGCGGCGGAGCTCCTCGCGGCAGCGATCGTGCGCGACCGCGCCGAGGGACGCGTGTCCGACGAGTTCCAGGACCGGTTCCTGCTGACATTCATCCGCCTGTACGTGGATCGGCAGCTCGGGGAAGCGAGGCAGGGACTCGACGCGCTTGCGCCGCTCGCGGTCGGGTACCCGGAGGGAGCCGCTGTCGCGCCTTATTTCCGCGGGCTGGTCGCAGTTGAAGGCGGCGACCTGCGGGCCGCCCTTGGGCTCTTCCGCGAGGCGGCGGAGCGCACAGTGCAGCTCGGGGTGGAGGACTTCCAACAGCAAGCGCTCCAGCAGTGGTCCGTCGCGCTCGGGATCCTCGGCCGGCACGCCGAGGCGGTGGCGCTGATGCGTGAGGCCGAAGCAAGGCTCCCGGTAGGCGCCAATCCGTGCCAGCGGGCGCGCCTTCTGAATAACGCCGGCTGGCTCGCCCTGCGCGCGGCGGACGTGCGCGCGCACATGGACAACGACGGCGGCGAAGCCGCGCTCCCCGATCCCACGCCCATGCTCGAGGAGGCGCTCCATCTTTCGCGCGTCCCGTGCTCCGAGCCGGTCGATCGCGCGAACCTGCTCGTCAACCTCGCCTACGCGGCGCTCGACCGCGGGCACGCCGAGGAGGCACGCCGCCGCCTCGACGATGCCCGCCGTGAGAACCCGTCGCCCAGCCCGCTCGTTGAGGTGTGGCGGCTGCTGCTCGAAGGGCGCATCGCGATCGCCGAGCACCGGCCGGCGCAAGCGCTCGCCTGGTTCGATCAGGTCGAAGACCGCGGGGAGCGCGGTGCGTTCCTGGAAGCCCGCTTCGAGGGGGCGCTCCGGCGCGCAGAGGCGCTGGACATGCTCGGCCGCGCCGCCGCGGCCCGCGCGGCCTTCGCGGAGGTCGAGGTGCTGCTCGAAGCGTGGAGCCGGGCCGTACCCCTAGGTGAAGGGCGGGACACATTCCTCGGCCGGCACGAACAGGCCGCTCGGCTGCACGTGGACTTCTTGGTGCGCCAGGCACGCCGCGATCCGACCGCGGCGGAGGAGGCGGCCCGGGTCGCACGGAAGAGCCGCGCACGTCTGCTCGCCGACCTCGACTGGACCAATCGCATCGGCGCGCTCTCCCCAGAGGCGCGTGCGCGCTGGGAGGCGGCGGTTGCCGAATACCGACGCGCGCGCGCGGCGCTCGACGAGGCCATGGCGAGCGACTGGCGCCTCACCCAGGATCGCCGCGAGGCGACCGCGGCCGAGCGCACCGCGGAGCACGCGCGGCTGCGCGTGGCGCTCGACGCGGCGCTGGCGCTCGCAGGGCAGAGCATGGCCCCGGCGATCGCCGCTGCGGATCTGCCTCGGCCGGGCGATGGGGAGCTGCAGCTTGTCTATCACCCGGTCCGCCATGGCTGGGTCGGCTTCGCCGTTACCGCCAGCGGCGTGGCCGCGCGTCCGCTCGGCGAGGTGGACCCGGGCGCCGCGCCGGACCGCCTCGCCGACCAGATGTTCGGGCCGTTCCATGCCGACATTGTCCGCGCCGGCCGGCTGCGTATCGCGGCGTACGGCGCACTGGACCGCCTGGATTTGCATGCGCTGCCGTGGGAGGGGCGGCCGCTCGTGGCGCACGCGCCCGTAGTGTATGGGCTCGACCTGCCCGCGCGTACCGCGGCGCCCGCCTCGGCCGAGTGCGCCGTCGTGGTCGGGGACCCCGGGGGCGATCTCCCGGCAGCGCGCGCCGAGGCGCGCGCTGTGGCGTTCCTGCTGGAGCGGCGCGGGTTGCGCGTCGCGCTTCTGGAGGGCCCGGCTGCGACGCACGATGCGGTCCGCGGCGCGATCGAGCAGCCGGAGGTCGCGATCCTCCACTACGCGGGCCACGGCGTGTTCGAGGGGCGGGACGGCTGGGAGAGCGCGCTCCCGCTCGCGGCCGGTGGGCGGCTGACGGTGGGCGACATCCTGGCGCTCGCGCACGCGCCAGCGCGGGTCGTGCTGTCGGGCTGCGAGACGGCGCGCACGGCCGACGCCGCCCGGGCGGGCGGGCTCGGCCTGGCACAGGCGTTCGCGGCGGCTGGTGCCGGCGTGGTGGTGGCCACGGCCAGACCGGTCGACGACGCGCTCGCCGCGCGGGTGATCGGGGCGCTCTATGCTGGGGACGCGGCGGACACGCAACCCCGCTCGTCGGAGGGGTTCCTCGACGACATCCCCGCCTCGCTGCGCGCCGTCCAGCTCGCCCTGCACGACACAAGGCCCGGCGTGGACTGGGCGAGCTTCCGCACGCTCGTACGTTGAGCCCGACGAGCGCCAGGCCGGCGTGCCCGCCGGCGCGGAGCGATTTTCGTCATCGCATGTCCGATCGAGCGCGCTCGCCTCGTATACCCGAACGCTCCGATCCTCCTGCCCCTTAATTCTCCCGAGGCGAACCATGGCTCTCTCCAGCTCACAGCACCTCGCTGATCCGATATTTTCTTCCATACGTCTATACGCTGTTCTCGGCATCACCGTCCTGATCCTGTCGGCGTGCCAGCCTCGCGGGCTTCCCCCTCCCCCACCGGGACCGAGCGCCAGCGAGCCATACACGGTAAAGAGCGCCCCGGGCTGCACCGGGAGGCGCTGGGTCGCCGACGTGACCAGCTCATCCCGCCTCGCCTTACCTGGTGGCGGGCATTGGACACAACGTCCGGTGTTTGATGTTATCCTCGGCATTAGCGCCGTGCCTTCGATCCTCTCGCCCTTCGTGCTGGTCACCTGGGCGGGGCCGGCTGCGGGCCCGACTGTGGCCGAGGTCAATGCGCTCCGCGCCTCAACGCCACGGCTGTCTGAGGACTGCGTCACCGTGGGTCCGCTCGCCGACTGGGAGGCGACCAACCAGGCGTTCCGCACGTGGCAGCGGGACTTGTTTCTTGAACAGGTCGGCGCGCTGCGTCCGCTGCCGACCGGGAAGACGGCGGTCTACATAGCTGTCCCCGACACGTCTCCCGACGGCCACCGGTACAACGTCGAGCGCGGGACGAGCGAGCACGGATACACAATGGCAGAGATAGCGCGCAGCGTGTCCTGCCCAGGCAAGGCCGTCCCGGACAAGATACGGAACGAGTGCAGAACCAACGTCATCACGACGCTCGCGCTTCCGCACATCACGAACGAGGTCACCAAACCGAAGGGGGGGTATTTCGGGACTCCGGTCGAGCTCGCCGAGGCCATTTACCGGGCCGTCGCGAAGTGGCAGCAGAGAGCCGACGAGAAGTCTAACCTCGTCATCAACCTGAGCGTGGGGTGGCAGCCGCAGAGTACGGGAGCCGTCCTCGGTGCCGATCCCACAAAGCCAGTTCCAGCCCCGGAGAACGCGGTGCTGAGCGCACTCCGCTATGCATCCTGCCACAAGGCGTTGATCCTCGCCGCCGCCGGCAACCACCCTCGCGGCGGGTCCTTCCACTACGGGCCGACGTACCCCGCCGCCTGGCAGAGCCTGGCCGCCCCGACCACGAGAGAATGCAGGGATTTCCTCTCCGATCACGAGTCTCCCCCCACGGAGCCCGCCGGCAGCCATACCCCGCCTCCCATTTTTCCGCCGTCCGCGAACGGCGAGCTCGGCAATTCTCTCGTCTTCGCGATCGGCGGCACGAACCGCGCGCACATGCCCATTGACGCGACCCGGCCTGGGAGCCTGAGCCGCCTCGCAGCACCCGCGGTCCAGGGCGTCGCTGGCGCCCCGAACGAGCTCCCCGTGGCGCTAACAGGCACGTCCGTCGCCACCGCCGTCGTGAGCGGCACCGCCGCCGCCGTGTGGTCCCACCTGCCCCAGCACACACCCTTGCAGGTCATGCAAATGATCTACGAGAGCGGAATGAACATGAAGTTGACGGACACGGATCTGCTCGCGGCCCCCGCGTATACCGAGTGGCTGCGCGAGGTCAACTTGTGCAGGGCCGTCGGCAGGGCATTGTCGTTAGCCTCCGCCAAGGAAATGATGCTTGCATGTTCGCCGTCCACAGCGGACTTCCAGGTTCCGGCGCCGGGCCCAAATGTGCAGAATATGATAGATGATTTATTCCATAAATCAATCCATGTTAACGCGAGCGGCAGCCTAAAACCGCCGTTTCCGAATAAAAATCTTCCCAGCATCGCCGCCGCTCCGTGGGTCCACCCGCATCCGAACGACCCGGGTTGCGGGTTCGCGTGCTATCTCAAGATAATGTCGAAGAGCATCGTGGTGTCCATCAATCCGGCTTACCAGGGTGGAACGCTCTCGAATATGGTGCTGCTCGTCAGGTACAGCGATCAGTCCGTGGACACGCTGTATCCGGCCATCAATATAGAAATGTCTCGGACGCCCCCGAACAATAGATTTTCCTTCAACGGTCTCCCGCTGAGCTACACCCCGAACGGGCAAAAATACGTCGTAGAGGCCAAGCTCTCCTGGACGGTGACGAACAACAAGGGGCAGGCCGGCTCGACGGAGGAGTCGATTCCGTTCGTCTACCAGTGATCTCTACTACCTCTTCGACCAGGCTTCGCCCGGCCCGCGGAGCTCGGGCTGCGGTCTCCCGTGAAACGCCGCACCGTGACGCCGTCCCGTCAGACGAGTTCGCCCCACAGGCGCGGCGGTCCATTGTCACGCGAACGGCAGCGACGTGCAGGACCCGAACGAGGTGTCGCTCGCGACACTCGTCGGACGGCGCCTTACACATGAAGCTGCGGAGTTGTTCCTGAAGCCGAGGTCGAACAAGCGCAGCAGCACTTGCCAGTGCCGGGCTGCCTCGGCGGCAGGCTGCTCGCAGCTCGTCGCTGCCTTGCGCCGGCTCTGCTGCGTCGCCCGCCTCCGCGACTGCGCAGCGCGCAGGAACTCGATCTTATCGCGGAGCCCATAAGAGTTCGTCGCGCGTGAGCGGCGGCTCGGCGTTGACGAAGGAAGCGCATACGAGATCCGCCGCGTCGCGCTCCGCAGCGAGCAGGATCCCGCTCGACCACATGACCGGTCGCGCGAGCTTGCCGGGAAAGAACAGGAGCCTATCGCTGCCGAGGGACTCGGCCTCTCGTGTGAGCTCGGTCTCGCGATCGCGTGTGAGGTAGTACTAGGGTGGGGAGCGAGGAGCGCTGTGTGGGGCGCGTGTGGTCTTGCGCGGCGCTGTCGCCGTCGACCTCTAGACTGGCGCAACCCGGGCCCGCCACCGGCATGATACCAAGCAGCAGCAAGACAGCACCCCGCACCCCCACGCCTATCGCTTCCATGGTGATGCGGCGCACTATCTCAACAAACGCTCGCACACGCAACGAGCGCCTCACCCTGCACGACGAACCACCCTGGCGACGCGAGGAGCACTTCCGCACTCCCCGTCAACCGCTGCCCGCGTGGTGGCCTCAGCGCCGTGCCGACCTGTTCCGAGCTGACGCTAGGCCGTTAGCTCGATCTTCTTTCGAAGCACCTCCGGGTCCGGCCGCAGTTCCTCCGCCTTCGGAAGCCAGAGCGGCCGGCCATCGAAGTCGAGGAGCATCCGCCGGGTCGCGTCGCTGTCCCTATGCGCGAGCCGGTCACCGCGGACCTCGACCCGGTAGCCCTCAGTGACGAGCAGGATTGCCTGGTCGTACGCCCGATGGTGGGTCGGGCACCTGGCGAGGCCGTTCCGGATCGTCGGTACGCCCTCCGGGAGCCGGTCCGGGACGATGTGCGCCGCGTCGAGCAGAGGGCGCTCTCGCAGCTCGCAGATGCAGCATCGCTCCTGGTAGGCGGCGAGGGTCTGCCGGCGGAAATGGGCCTGGTGAAGCCGAGCCTTGACTATCGTCTCGGTGTACGCCTTCGAGAACGGTGCGGGAATCGGTGCCGGGATGCCGGCGGCCTCAGCCTGCGCACCGACCAAGCTCAGCCGCACCTTGCGGGTCGCGTCGTTGAACTCGAGCATCGCGACCGGCGCGACGATCATGTACTCGGGGCGCGGCTTCGCCTTCACCTGCTTCAGGAGGATGACGTTCCGTCCGGACGCGGCGATGCGCTTGAGCCCGTCGTTCTCGTACTCGCGGCTTCGCGGCGCGTAGTCGTAGAGCACCTCGTCTCCCTCCAGGTGCTCGTCCTCGTACGAAGACGCGAGCGTGGAGAGCAGCGTCAGCGGGCCGTCGGTCAGCTCCTTCGGCTTGAACACCCCCTGGGGCCCGACGAGCTTGATCCAGGCTCCTTTGTATGGAAACCCGCGCGCCAGCTCCGCTGAGGGCACCGCATCGCCCCACCGCAAGCTGAGCTGCCGGCAGTGTCGGATCGCCGCTTCGCGGATCTCTAGGCTCTCCTCCATGGTCGGACGCGATGAATAGCCTCGCCGATCGTGGTTCGAGTCGCAATCAGGTTCGTCTGGACCTCGGCTCAGGGTACGCTCGGCCCATGCGAGGTGAGCGGAAGTCCGGGGAGCCGTGGGATGAGCAGACCTTCTTCTCGGAGGCGGAAGCCCGGTCGGCAACCGGCGCTACAGGCCTCCGCCTCTTGTTCGACGAGGCGGTGTCGCTGGCTGGCGCTCTCGACATCGTGTGGGGGAAGGGCGATCCCGAACCGCGGTTCATTGTCCGCCAGGGTGGGAGCTCTGCTGGCGACCTCGTGAGCGGGTGGGCCAGTAGGCATGTTCAGGTTTACGTCGCAATCCTCCGCAACATCCTCGGCGGGGAGCAGAGCGTCCTTGATGAACTGGCCGCGGCGATCGGGCACCCCGACTGGGCGAAGGAGCCCATCTTTGACGCCGCTCTCCTTGAGCGGCACCAGGTGGCAGCGGCGATGTGCAGCTTGCTCGCCAGCATCGCCGGCCTCGACAGCTCAGCGGGCAACCGCTACTGGGCACTGTTCGCAAGCCCTGACACGTACCGCGTCGAGGCTGCCGTCCGGGAGCGCGAGATCGATACCTGGACGACGGCAGGCCGCCCGATGAAGGTCGGCGACCGCGTGCTGGTTTGGCGGGGGAGAGGTCGCAGTGGCCGGCGGGGCATCATTGGCTTCGGCCAGATCGTGGAGGGCCCGCGTGGCATGCCGGATCATGAGAACCCCTACTGGTTGACGCCCCCCGGATTCGGTGAAGTCGAGGAGCGTGTTCGCATTCGGTACGTCATCCCGCCGCGCCTTCCACTCTGGTTGGACGAGCATGAGAATCTGCTCTCGGACCTTTCGGTCGCCCGCGCACGCGGCGGCACGGTCTTCAACGTCACCCCCGAGCAGTGGGAGGCCGTGGTGGCGGCAGCCGGCGGATGGCCTCAGCAGGCTCCCCGTCCTGGCCACGCGCAGCTTGGCTCGACGTACCGCTCCGCCAATGAGACCGAGGTCCTCACCCTTCGCGCGCCCGCCGAGGAGGTGAACTTCGAGAAGATCGAACGTGGCAGCCATGGGCACGCGAAGACGCAGAACGCGCTCGCCGATTTCCTTCGAAAGCATGGAATCGAGCCTCGCTCGCCCTCCCTTGATGAGCCTGAGTATGACCTCGCCTGGGAGATGGGCTCAACGACCTTCGTCGCGGAGGTCAAGAGCATCACAGACGCGAACGAGGAAAGGCAGCTCAGGCTCGGGCTCGGGCAAGTGCTTTGGTACGCGCACCTGCTCAGGGCTAGAGGGAGGACGGTAGCGCCTGTCCTCGTGGCCGAGCGGATGCCACGGGATCCGAACTGGCTCGAGATGTGTCGGGTCCTCGGGGTCCAGCTCGTGTGGCCCGAAGAGTTCACCAACGCGATCCTTGAGCGGAGTGTCGCCAGCCGTTGACGATGTGACGCCTGAGCGAGGGATGCGCCGGCAGATCAGAGGTACATAGCCCGACTTTGAGGCTCGCAAAGCACGCGATCTCGACCTGGGGAGCGTCGAGCTTCGCGAACTCGATCGGGGGCGCCGGGTTCCTCATGAGCTACCACATGCTCCACCTGGGGGGGCCGCTCCGCCACCTCAACCAGAGGGGTGCTAAGGTCCGCATGCTCTACCTGGAAGCCTCGATCTCGGTGAGCTTCGACCCGGCGCCGAGTTCCGCATGCTCCACCTGGGGGCGCCGCGCTCCGCCAGTTCAACCGGCAGGTGCCGAGCTCACCGAATTCGATCTGCGGACGCCGAGCTCCGCGGCCACGATCGGGAGCATCAATTTTGTAAAAAACTTACAAAAGAAGACCGCGGAAGGCACCGGGCGTCGCTATGGTCCCCGTTCTTCGCGCCCTCGAGGCACGAGGGAGACCCATCGCACGAGCTGACTCGGCGGGCCGAGAAGTGGTAGCGTTGCCGTCCGAGGCCGCAGCGATGACACCAGGACCAACCTAAGCCATAATTAGCAATACGCTAGCTAACAGTCAACTGCCAGGTCGGAACATATGCCATTCGTGCCCACGGGGAAGAAAGCAAAAAGGCGTCAAGACCGCGCATGGAAGCTCGACCCGCCGAGCTCTGGAACGACTACGCCGGAATCACTCGCCCATGCGGCCGCCGAGACGATCGAGTGGGCGATGCAGGATCACCAGCACCGCAATGTGACGGCCAACGTCTTCCGCGAACTCTGCCGCTTTATGAGCATTTGGGAGGTGGACGGCGGCTGCCACCTGCTCTCGATGATGGCGTACGTCCTTCTTAAGGAGGTTGGAGTCGATGCCACCCTCAATGCGGGATGGGCGCGCAGTCCCCGGCTTGCGTTCACGCATTCGTGGATAGAAGTTGACGGTCGCCCTTTCGACATCGCAATCGCCCGCCCGAACCTTCACCGTCTCGAGTACAGGTGCCCAGCCGTCGTGTACGGCATCGAGATCGGATCCCGTAATCCCACTCGCATTGAGTACGGCGTATCCGGGCCGGCGCTAGATCGAGATACATCTATGATTGCAACGGGAACCGTAGGTTCGTGGGCCGATCGAGCCCCGATACCTGACTGGCCCTGGGACCGTATTGTAGAAGTAGGTTCCCAAATCGGGTTAACTCTCTCGCGGACAGGTCTCAGAACTGCACACGCGAACTCCCCGTGGACGCTTCGGCAGCCGTGATGATCGCGCCGTCCGCCGCATCCTGGCGCCGCGCCGGCCGGATCACGTAGCGGGCGTCTTCCGCTGCGACACCAAGGCGCGCCGCGCTGACGCACGTCTATAACCCGGGTAGCCTGGCGACCCCGAGCCCCGCGAACTCACCCCAGAGGCGCCGAACTCCGCCAGCTCGACCCGACGGCGCCGAGCTCCGCGGGCTCGACTGCGGTAGCTTGGTCCGGGCATGGAGGACCCGAGCACTGACTTCTTCTCGTTCACATGGTCGCTGCTGCCGGGCCTGGAGCTGACCGCGACCGACATCGCGGGCGTCGGCCGGATCCTCTACACCCTAGACGAGCTGGTCGAACTTGACCTCGACCGCTGCGTAGCGAGCACCGCGGACGCAGCAAAACTGGCGCGCTGGCGAGCTATGACACTCCCGCCAAGGCGGGAAAGGTCCGCCCGCGAGGCGAACTCGGGGCCCCCTCGACTGCGCAGGGTGCCTCCGAGATGGCATGCCGAACGGCCGACGAGCTTGCGGAAGGCCCGGAGGAGGGCTATACGGAAGAAACCGTCGGCCCGCACTTCTTCCGCGAGCTCTTCCGCTTGCACCCACCCTGACCCATTCGGCGGTAAGCCTCAGGTCCGGCGCGCCCAACGCAATGCACCACACAACTGCGTCATGGCGGAGGGGCTGGATGCGGGACGCAGGCGGGCGTATAGGCGGGGCATGGCTGAAGGAAAAAGAACCCGCCAAGCGATCCAGGCCGAGATTGGAGAAAATCTCAACGAGGGGTTCGCAGCGGACCATAAGCGAGAGGCGCTTTGCAACGAGGCCAAGCAACTCTCTGAGGACCTGAAGCACGGCCGCATCGACAAGGATGAATTGATGAGCAGGATGCGGGAAATAGATCAATAGTTGAAGCGGCTGAGCGACAAAGAGGACCTGCGCGATCTCGCTTTGCAGGATCTTCGCAAGGAACTCGCAGAGCTCGGCTGCGTATTCCGACGGACGTGACGGCTCGTTCCGGAGCAACGCGACGGCCCAGTCCGGCGTAACGTGGACCGGAGCGCAGCGACGAGCGCGGTCAGGTCTTCGTCTCGGTCACCTCGGGAGCCACCGCCTTCTTCTTCCGCATCGACCCGCCGCGGAGCGTCACCAGGTGCGCGTTGTGGACGACACGGTCACAGATCGCGTCGGCGATACTCGCCTCTCCGATGGCTTGATGCCAACTTTTCGTCGGGATCTGCGAAGTGATCACCGTTGACGACCTGTCATATCTATCCTCGAGACCTCGAGCAGATCGCGCCTCTCGACATCGGTCATGGGCGCGAGCAGGAAGTCGTCGAGGACCAGCACGGCGACCTTGGCGAGGCGCGCGAGGGCGTTCGCGTAGGTGCCGTCGGCACGCGCGACCGCGAGCTGCTGGAGCAGGCGCGGGGTGCGGATAACGAGGGCGCGGAAGCCCTGCCTGCAGGCGGCCTGCGCCAGCGCGCCGCCGAGAAAGCTCTTCCCGGCTCCGGTCGCTCCCAGCACGATCACGTTCTGCTTCGCGCGGACCCACTGGCAGGAGCCCAGCACCCGGGCGAAGGGCCTGTCCACGCCGCGCCCCGCCTCGCAGGAGAAGTCCTCCATGCACGCGCCCCCCGGCTGTCAGGGACCGGCCTATTGGATCGCGACCGGGATGGCGAAACGGATCGGCCTCGGGCCGGCCAAGTGGATCGGTGTCGGGTCGGCCAAGCGGATCGCGATAGGTAGGCGCCTGACCGCAGGGAGGGCCCTCGGAGGGAGAGAAATTGGGTCGAGTTTCCGGAATGCGTCACACGCACTGTCGGAGACGGCGATCGTAGGAGCGGGATCGGCGAAGTGGATCGTAGCCGGGTCGGCCAAGCGGATCGCGACCGGGTCGGCCAAGCGGATCGCGACCGGGTCGGCCAAGTGGATCACGGCTGAGACGGCGGAAGTGCCGGTTCTCGGGCGTCAGACAGCGATGAGGCATGTACACCCGAGCCTGATAGGGCCGGGCATGGCTCCCGGCTTCGAGGAGGCCGGGATGAGCGCGAGGAGGACGGAGATGCACAGGCTGCAGGAGCTCGTGCGCCTGCACCGCAGGGGCGAGGACTGCCGGGAAGTAGCGCGGCTGCTGGGGATGGGGCCCAACACCGAGAGGCGGTATCGCACGGCGCTGTCGCAGGCTGGCCTGCTCGAAGGCAGCGCGGAGGAGATCCCCGCGCTCGAGGAGCTGAAGGAAGCGGTAAAGAAGCACGTGCCGCCGAAGGTGGCGCCGCAGCAGCAGTCGAGCGTGGAGCGGTGGCGAGCGTACATCGCGGCGCGCGTCGAGGAAGGGCTCAAGCCGGCAGCGATCTACGACCGGCTGCGGCTCGAAGAGCGCGACTTCAGCGGCAGCCGCTCCGCGGTCAAGCGCATGGTCGCGACGCTCCAGAGGGAGCAAGGGATCAGGCCCCAGGACATCGCCATCGTTGTGGAGACCGATCCCGGGCACGTCGCGCAGGTCGACTTCGGGTACGCGGGGCGGCTGTGGGACCCTGAGACCAAGAGCCTGCGCAGGGCGTGGGTGTTCGTGATGGTGCTCGGCTACAGCCGGCATCTGTTCGCGCAGATCGTGTTCGACCAGAAGACCGAGACATGGCTGCGGCTGCACGAGGAAGCGTTCCGCGCCTTCGGCGGGGTGCCGTCGACGATGGTACCGGATAACCTCAAGGCGGCGGTGGTGCGGGCCGCGTTCGGCGTGGACGAGGACTCGGGGTTGAGCCGCAGCTACCGCGAGCTCGCGAGGCACTACGGCTTCACCGTGGACCCGACGCCGCCGCGAGCGCCGCAGAAGAAGGGCAAGGTCGAGGCGAGTGTGAAGTACGTCAAGCGCAACGCCCTGGCGGGTCGCGAGGGGCAGGACGTGGGCGAGGTACGCGCGGCGCTCGGTCGATGGATCGTCGAGATCGCGGGCACACGGCAGCACGGCACCACGAAGCGAAGGCCGCTCGAGGTGTTCGAGGCCGAGGAGAAGAGCCGGCTTCAGCCGCTGCCGCTGCGCCCGTACGAGCTGGTGACCTGGAAGCGGGCGCGGGTGCATCGCGACTGCCACGTCGAGCTCGGAGGAAGGCTGTACTCGGTGCCCTGGCGGCTGGTGGAACGCGAGGTGTGGCTGCGCGCGACGCCGTCGAGCGTGGTGGTGTATGCCGACGACGAGGCCGTGGCACGGCACGATCGGCGCGGCGCCGGCCTGCGCAGCACGCTCGATCGGCACCTGCCCGAGGAGCGCGCGGCGCTGCGGCACCGGAGCCGCGCCTACTGGGAGCAGCGCGCCGACCAGATGGGCCAGGACGTGGGCAGGTTCGTCCGCGAGGTGTTCGACGCCGACGACGTGCTCTCGCAGCTGCGCAAGGTGCAGGCGATCGTCACGCACCTGGAGAAGTTCCCCAAGGAGCGCGCGCAGGCCGCGTGTCGCCGAGCGAGCCATTACGGCAACCTCAGCTACCAGGGTGTTCGCGACATCCTCCGGCGCGGTCTCGACTTCGAGCCGAGCCCGCAGAGCGCTGCGCCGGCGGCGTGGGCGGAGGCGCCTCCGCGGTTCGCGCGCGACCTCCGGCTGCTCGCGGCCTCGCGGCTGTCGTCGACAGGAGGGGACCATGGGCCTCACTGACGAGCTCGTGCCGGTGCTCAAGAAGCTGCGGCTGTCGGGCGTACTGCAGTCGCTGGAGGTACGCGTGCGGCAAGCCGTCGACGAGCAGCTCTCGCACGAGGAGTTCCTCGTGCGGCTGCTGTGCGACGAGGTCGATCGCCGTGACGGGCGGCAGTTCGATCAGCGCATCCGCCGAGCGGGCTTCGACAGCCTCAAGACGCTGGAGGACTTCGACTTCCAGTTCAATCCGAGGGTGCCGAAGGCGAAGGTGATCGACCTGGCGACCTGCTCCTTCGTCGAACGCCGGCAGAACGTGCTGCTGGTCGGCCAGGCGGGGGTCGGCAAGTCGCACATCGCTCAGGCGCTCGGTCACCGCGCCTGTCGCGCGGGCTACCAGGTGCTGTACGCGGGCGCCGGCGACATGCTCAAGCAGCTGCGCGCCGGCCGCGCCGACGGCAGCCACGACCGCCGGCTAGCGCGACTCGTGGGGGTCGACCTGCTCATCGTCGACGACCTCGGTCTCCGCTCGCTGACGGTCGAAGAGGCGGCCGATGTCTACGAGGTCATCCGGCTGCGTTACCAGCGCGGGGCGATGATCCTGACGTCCAATCGCGCCGTGGAGGAGTTCGGTGGACTGTTCGGCGACCCGCTGCTCGCCAGCGCTGCCATGGACCGGCTGCTCCACGACGCCCACGTCCTCGTCCTCGAGGGCGATTCGTACCGCAACCCTCCCCCGGGCCGGCGACGCCGGGCGGCGGAGGCATCGAAGGAGAGCAAGACATGAGCACGTCGAGCGGGTGGCAGGATCCGCTTGGCCGACCCCAAGCGTCGATCGCCCGGGTCCTGATCGCGGTGCTGGCGGCGCTCGCGATCACAGGATCCGCTTGGCCGACCCAGGCGCGATCCATGAGGCCGAGCTATGACACCCGGCACCCGCGCATCCTTCAGCAGGCGATGGAGTCGCTTGTTCTCACGCTCCGTCCACTCGCGGTCGACGAGCAGCCCGATCACCTCCTCAGTGGAGAGCGGCTCCGTCGACGGCGCAGCCGCCCTCTCTCTCAACATCGCCGCCATCGCGTTCAGCTTCATCTCGACCAGCTTCTGAATCGTCTCTTCCAAGATCACTCCTCTCCTCCTTGTCGAAGTACTCAGCACCGCGGATGTTCTCGTGCGCCAGCGCCCCCCGGGGCGGCGGCTCGACCAGCGGCGCGCGGTCGAGGCCGTTCCTCAGGATCGCGGTCACGCTCTTGGCGGTGGGGCTGCCGATGCGGAGCGCACGCGCGCACGCAGCGTCGACGCGCTCGCGACCGTACTTGTCCGCGAGCCGGATCACACCCAGGCACGTCCGGTAGCCCGTCTCCGGGTGGGTGCGGTGGCGCATGACAGCACGCGCGAGCTCGCCAACGTTTGCGCCGATCGTCTCGGCCCACGCCACCACGCGCTCCGGCGGCCACTTGCCGTAGTCGCGATGGGCTCTGGGGCGATGCTCGTCGACGATCACGGCCGACCCCTTCCGGCCGTAGCTGCGCGCGTGCGACGCGACGCGCACGCCGTCGTGGAACAGCTCCACGACCGAGGCCGTCGCTCGGATCTCGACGCGCGCACCGACCAGCGTGTACGGCACGCTGTAGAGCCGGTCGTCGTAGCAGACGCAGTAGTCGATGTTGACCTTGGCGTGCTTCCAGTCGGCGAGCTCGTACCGCCGCGCCGGCAGCGGCCGCATCACGGGCTTGTCGATGGTCTCGAACGCCGTGCGCCGGCAGCCGTCGAGCCGCTGAAATGGCCGCGCGTTGAGCCGCTCCAGCAGCGACGCGATCGCGTCGTTGAGCTCGGCGAGGCTGAAGAAGGTCCGGTGCCGGAGCGAGGCGAGGATCCAGCGCTGCGCGATGAGCACGCCGCCCTCGACCTTCGCCTTGTCGCGCGGCTTCCGGGGCCGAGCCGGGATGACCGTCACGCCGTAGTGCCGCGCCATCTCAAGGTAGGTCGGGTTGATGTCCGGCTCGTACCGATCCGGCCCGGAGACCGCGCTGCGGAGCTGGTCCGGGACGAGCACCTCGGGCACGCCACCGAAGTACTCGAACATCCGCACCGTCGCCCCGACGAAGTCGGCGAGCTTCTGCGAGCGCGTCGCCTCGGCGTACGTGTAGTTGCTCGCGCCGAGCACCGCGACGAACAGCTCGACCTCGATCAGCTCGCCGGTTGTCCGATCAACGAGGTGCGGCTTCCTTCCCGAGTAGTCGATGAAGACCTTCTCGCCGGCGCGGTGAACCTGACGCATCACGACGCCGAGCTTCTTCTTCCAGCCTGCGTACAGGTCGCAGAACCGGCTGTACTCGTAGGGCTTCAGCGGAGCCTGTGCCGCGCTCGCTTCGCGGTACTCGAGCCAGAGCGTCTGCAGCGTGACGCACGGCTTCGACAGCTCGCGGTGCACCCAGGAGAAGTCGATCGGCACGCGCGCGGGCGGCTCGTTGCGGCCGACGTCGCGGAACAGCCGCGACTCGATCTCAGCCTCGGTCATCTCTCGGGCGACCTCCCACGTCAGCCCCGCCCTCTCCGCGCGCGCCAGGTAGCCGCTGACCGTGCTCTCGCCGACGCAGGCCGCCGCCGCAATCTCCGCTCGGCTGCGCTTGCACTCGAACTTGAGCCTCAAAATCTCTCGAACTTTCCGCATCGATAGCCGCTCCGACATCGCGCCCATGTACGCGATGAGGCTGCGACCGCGAGCGCCGCCTGTGGGCCGTCACCCCCGTCGGAACGGTCCGTCACGTCCCTCGGAACGGCCCGTCACGTGCGTCGGAACGAGCCGTCGGGTGTGTCGGAACCGCCCGTCGGGTGGCCCGGAACGCCCCGTCACGTCCCGTCGGAACGGGCCGTCACGTGCGGTCGGAATCGGCCGTCACGTCGGCCCGGAATACGCAATAAGCCCTTCCGGGGGGTCACGCCGTCCCGGACCCGCCATGACCCGGCATCAGCGGAGGGGACCCATCGTGTCCGTCTTGCCGAGGCCGCTCGCTGGAGAGCGCGACGAGCGCCTGGGGCCTGTCGCGTGGAAAGCATGCTGCGAGGCGGTGACGCCGCAAGGGCCCGGAGCGCCGGCGGCTCGCGCGTCCATCCCGAACAGCGTGGATACGCGGGACGAACCGACGGCTATCAGGCGTGTGACGGCGCGAGCGTCGCGCACCGGCGAGCCTGTTCCGCTGCTGCCGTCGAGAAACCCTGACGAGCGGGGCGGCGTCTGCCCGACGCCTCGAGCGCGATGTTCCACGCAGCGCGTAGGCAAATCAAGCCGGATCGCAGCGTTAGGAAGTGTAGCGCAGCAAACCGAAAGGGTGGGACCGCGAGCGTCGTGATGGCTCGGTCCTGGGTCGAAAGAGCGTGGTCCGGGCGGCGCCGAGCGCGCTACGGGGCGCATCGTCAACCGATCGGCTGACGAGCAGCCCCGCGGCCGCGATCAAGCCTTCAAGCGGCGTGTATATGGTACCGGCGCGCTCCGTCAGCGTTCACCCGACCTCGCGTCGCTCCGCTCTCGAGAGCCTCGAAGCCGCGACCGGCCTGTCTGCTCCGGGCGCCATGTCGCTCGACGCCATCGACGGTGACTGGTGCGTGGTAACGAAGGCGTTATCGCGCACCAGCCTCGTCGACCCGTCCGCCGAGCGACCTTCCACGCAGTCACGACTGAGCCGCCCTGCTCGATGCCTCGTCCATGCCCTGCTCGGCCAGCTCGGTCCCGACCACCAGGGCAGCCGGCGCGCTCCCGAACTCGACGCCGTCGCCCTGGACGCCAGCGGCTCCGAGCTCGGTAAGGCGACCGCCTGAGCCCGCCAGCGGCAGCGTGGATGCGCTCAGCGGCGCCGCGGAGAGTGGCTCGTCCTCGTCAGGCCGGCCTCAGCGCCGTCCACCCGGCGGCGTGGGCCGCGCGGTGGAGGGCACAGGCTGGGCTGCGCTGGACCTCACCGCGTCCAGCGGCGGCGTGGGCGCGCTGTGGGCACCATAGGCAAGCTCGGAAGTGTTATGTAGACCACACGGCCGAGTGGTGTGCTATAAGTGGGCATGGGTACAAAAACCAAACATCTGAAGGTATTTTTTGCCGCGCTTGTTGCGGGAATTACAGTCTCTGCATCGGCGCTGGCAGCCGTGGACCTCTTCGTCGCAGGTGGAGGCGGTTCAGCCCGATTTCTTCGAAAGGGAGAACACCTGTATGTGTTTGATCAAGCGTCTGACGGTCACTCTGCCGTAGCCGAATATTGGTGGGACGGCGATGCGTACATGTCTTATCTATGGGCTAGTGGCTACGGCGTAAATAGTCATAGGAATTTCAGCAAGCCCGAAAGCGCGCGCATCCACATCAGAGCTTGCCTTGGCGAGGCTGGCACAGGTCGCATTATCGAGCGCACATGCAGCGAGCGTAGACACATCAGAGCAGGCGACGTTAATTAGAAATTGAGTTGAGTCGCCGAGCGCCAAGGCGCTGTTCGGAATGGCTCATGCGCGAGCGGCACGGCTTTGCCGCGGTTCTCCATGCTCCACTTCGAAACAAGATGGCCCTGTGCAGGACTCTGCCCAGCGGGCGCATGCGCTACTTCATCGGCGCGAACTACCCCAACAGCAGCGCGCTCAGCCCGAACAACATGACCATGGAGATCACCAACCGCTCCACGGGCAGCAGCGTCTTCATGTAGTTCGCGAACACGGACGGAGGCGGCGCCAACGGGACGGTTGCGGTAGGGACGGCTCTTCGTCGCCATGCTGGCCGACTCGGGCCGCCCCCCGCACAGATCCCAGCGAGCGCTGCTAACGCACTGGGCTCTTACCTCGGGTACGGACGTCGAAGCGCTTCTCGGGCCAGGGATGCAGGACGCGGGCGCGGGGGATCCATCGGTCGGCAAGCTTGTGCATTCGCGCCCAGTCCGTCCGATCACGTTGACCTCGGCGCCGAAGTGCGCGGAGCCAGATGCGGGTGACCTCGGTGCGAAACGCGTCAAGCCGATCGACGTTGGTCGGCACGGCGTGGTACGCGAAATAGCCGCGTACCACCGCGCCGATCCATGCCCCCTGTTCTGGGACCGACTGATGCCGGCGGCGCTGCAACTCGACGCCAATGGCGTGCAGTTTCGCCCGCATCCGTTTCGACGCCGTTCGCCTCCTCAGCAGGAAGCCCCCGTTCCGTCGCTTCGCGCTGATGTGCGTGAATCCGAGGAAATCGAAGGTCTCCGGCTTCGCCTCGCCGTAACGCGCCCGGTTGTCGGCGGCGAACCGCCCGAACCGGAGCACGCGCGTCTTGTCGGGGTGCAGTTCCAACGCGAACTTCCGCAATCGCTCGCGGAGTTCGACGAGGAACCGAGTGGCGTCCGACTCCAACTGGAATCCCACGAGGAAGTCATCGGCGTAGCGCACGACGATCATCTCGCCTTTCGCATGCCGACACCTCCACTGCTGGACCCAGAGGTCGAAGACGTAGTGCAAGTAGACGTTTGCCAATAGGGGCGATACGGTTGCTCCCTGTGGCGTCCCCTCTTCGCTCGACGTCCACGTCCCATCCTGCAGAACCCCAGCGCTTAGCCACTTGCGAATGAGCCGCAGGATCCTGCGATCCGCGATTCGGTGCTCGATAAACTTTTCCAACCAACCGTGGTCGATGGTTCCAAAGAAATCACGGATGTCGGCATCGAGTACCCAGTTCACCTTCCTTCGCACGAGTCCCGTCGCGAACGCATCCAGGCCGTGATGCGGGCTGCGGCCGGGCCGGAAGCCGTACGAGAAGCCGAGGAAGTCCACCTCGTAGACAGAGTTCATGACCTCGACCACCGCGCGCTGGACGATTTTGTCCTCCAGCGACGCGATCCCGAGCGGCCGTTGCCGACCGTCCGGTTTCGGGATGAACACCCGGCGAGAGGGCTTCGCTCGGTACGCCCCCCGGTGCAGCCGCTCGTGCAAGTCCCGAAGGTTCTCTTCGAGCCTGGCCCGGTACTGCACCCATGTCACGCCGTCGACGCCGGCAGCCGCCCTCTTCTCCAGCGAGAGGAAGGCGTCGCAGAGCCGGTCTAGCGTGACGTGGTGGAAGAGCGCCGTGAACCTTGCATTTCTGTCCCTTGCTGCTGCTTGACGTACACGATCCAGCGCACGTGGCGGGCTTGTCCGGCACTGCGTCCGGGGCGCGTTTTGCTGGTCCGTGTTCCCCTCGGTCGGGCCCCTTCCCTCCACCACCTCCGCGGCCGGTCGCCCGGCGTTGTTCGGCGGCTTCGCAGGTACTACGGGCCCGTCCGACTTCCCCTGGCCGTCCATCATCGGCTTCTGGCCTCCGGCCTTCCCGATGCGGCCCGCCGCACCATCCGCGACGGGCAGCCAGAGGATCTCCCGGTTCTCGCGCAGGAAGATTCCGCACGTGCGAGGGGTCTCCGACCGCGCGGGACCGACCAGCGCCTCGCGATCACGGCGCCCGTCGTGTTGCCTTCCGCTTCGCTTAACAGCGTCGGCATCCCGAACTGCTTGATTTCGCGGCTCAATACCCTGCCCATGCGTACCCCTGTCAACGCTTCGCCGTCGCCCTCGCGGGCGCCGACGCATGACTCGGGGCCATCGTGGGTCGCTACTCCTTCGATGTAAGGCTTTTCCATCCTCTTCTTCCTGCCGGTTTATCCCGGCGCACTAAGCGCCCGGCCAAGGTCATCGTGACGGTCCGTGCGGCGCCGGTTACCCGTGCCCATCGCGACGTCGGAGGAAGCGATGGCGACGAGG
This sequence comes from Sorangium sp. So ce385, assembly GCF_051474135.1. Lineage (NCBI taxonomy): Bacteria > Pseudomonadati > Myxococcota > Polyangiales > Polyangiaceae > Sorangium > Sorangium sp. So ce385. Next base: position 8,218,921 of record NZ_CP150337.1, read on the forward strand.
GCGGAGTGGGCCGAGCGGGTGGAGCGATGGGAGAAGAGCGGGCTGAGTGCGGAGAAGTTCGCGCGGCGCGAGGGTTACAAGCCGAAGCAGCTGTACTGGTGGCGTTGGAAGCTGCGCGCTGACCGGCCCTTGCAGCCCTCGCCGTCGCCGTTGGCGGAGGCACCGCGCTTCCTGCCGGTGCACGTGGTGTAGATGATCGCGGCAACCCGCGGCATTTGGGTGAAGTTCACCGGTGAAATCCGCGCCCGATGCCGGTGAAGAGCACGCCGGGTGCCGGTGAAGTTCACCGGCGAGGTCCGCGCCCGATGCCGGTGAAGTTCACCGGTGAAGAGGCCGCTCAGTGCTTCTTGCTGCGGCGCTGCTTGCTGCGGGTGGCGCTCAGCTCCTTGGCTTCCTTGAGCCGTTAGCTCTCGGCCTCGATCTCGATCACCTCGGCGCGGTGCACGAGCCGGTCGACGAGCGTGACGACGCACGCGGCGTGCGGGAAGACCTGGCCCCAGTCAGCGAAGGCCTTGTTCGTGCTGAGCAAGAGCGGCTTCTGCGCGTCGTAGCGACGGGTGACGACCTCGCAGAGCAGGTCGGCGTAGCGGCTATCTTAGGAGAGGTAGCCGACTTCATCGATGCAGAGAAGCGCGGGGACCGTGTAGCGGCGGAGCCTTCGCGCGAGCGCGACCGAGGACTCTTGCGCCGCGAGGTCGGCGAGCATGTCGCTCGCGGTCGAGAAGCGGACCGTGTGGCCGCGGACGATGGCTTGGTGGGCGAGGTTCTTGAGGATCATGGTCTTGCCGACGCCGTTCGGGCCGACGAGCACAGCGTTATGGCCGGTGGGTATCTGTTCGGCAGAGCGCATCCTGACGGGCAGCGGGCCAGCGACATAGGCTTGCCGTGCGATGCGAGAGCGACGGCAGGGCGCCGGTAATAGCGGCGAGACCGGGGCGAGGGATCCCGAGGGGCTGCACGACGTCAAGCGGTAGGTCACCTCGCACGGACCGTCCGACTGCGCAGGGTGCCTCTGAGAGCGAATGCCGAACGCCCGACGAGCTTGCAGAGGGCGCGGAGGAGGGCTATACGAAAGAAACCGTCGGCCCGCACTTGAAGACCTCGACGGCCCCGAGCTCGCCCACATGGCCAGCGTTTCGTCCACGAGCCGCGCCGCTGCCCAGGACCTCGGACGTCGCCCCTGCTTGCCTGTCCAGCCCGCTCGCCGATCCTCTTCCGATCCTATTCAGGGAAACGCAGCGTCTCGACCTTGTCGCCGTCCTGCCCCGTGACCATCTCTTCCTCTTCAAACAACTCCCAGCTCGTGCCGCCCTTGCCTGGTGGTCCCAGTTCGTACGTGACCCCCTCGATCTCGATCTGGTCCTCGTCCAGGTAGGCGATCCCGATCGAGTCGCCGCCGCGCCCGGGACCGCCGTAGCCGCCGGGGCCACCGTTGCCGCCGTTGGCCCCGTGGCAGGACCACATGCTGCCGTCGCCGTAGGAGCCGCCCGGCGCGCCTCGGCCGCCGTCGCCGCCGTCCTCGGGGGGCCCGCCGTCGCCGCCTGGGCCCGCGTCGAGGGTGATGATATGGGTGTCGCGCACCGTCACCTTGGCGTGAAGCGCGACGATGCCGATGGTCGGGTGCCCGTTCCCACCCCCTCGGCCGCCCCTGCCGCCGCAGCCGCCAGCGCCTCCGGAGCCGCCGCCCGCGCCTCCCTTGGTGGTCACGCCGCACAGCGCGAATCCGCCTCGCTGACCGCCCGCTCCGCCGCCGCCCTGGCCCGGCGTGCCCCTCTCGCCGTCGCCGGCCTTGCCCCCTTCCCAGCCTGTCTCGGTGATTCGCCCGATGCCCTCGCCGATCGCGCCCACCTTCCCCGGGTTCCCATCGCTCCCGGGTTCCCCCCGCTCACAGCCGAAGTTTTCCCGCTCCCCACGTCCACCGCGCCCTGTGCTCGTGGGGTTCGACGCCGCGGGCGAGCCGGTGCCCCCGTCCTCCGCGCCGTCGGGCATCCCGTCGCCGCCTTTGCCGCCGAAGCTCGGTATTCCTCCGCACCGGTTCTCCGGCGCCGCTCCGCCAAGGACCCTGGCCGCCGAGCACGCATGTCCTCCGTACTGCCCGTCAGGCCCCGCCGCCGCCTGATTCGGCCAGGCCCATTTCTCGCCGTCGCGACCTCCCCCACCGTAGAAGGTGAGAATCTCGCTTCGGAGGATCTCCACCACGGTGTTGGACTGAACGAGCACGGAGATCGGCCCCTCCGACCGCGCAAGGATGTTGGCGATCGTCGATACCCCGTCGGCCGCGCCCGTGTCGCTCGCGCTCGACGGCTCGACGATCACGATGGGGTCGGAGCCCGTTGTCTCCTGAAGGGTGGACACCGGGTCAGCATCGGCGCGCCCCCAACGCCAACAGTTGAAGCCTCCGAGGAGGTCGACGCCGGAGGGGAGCCTCACGTTGCCTATGAACCCGTCGCTGCAGAGGAACACGCGGCCTCGCCCGCGACGCGCAAGATCGATGGCGTGTTGAACGGAGAAGACCGGCTTGGCCTTCGTGCCAGGATTGGCATCGTCGCCGCCCGCCGCAATGCCGGCGACGAACACACCGCAGCCATCGTCGAGGATATCGGCGGCCACGTGCTCGCGGCAGACCGACTCCGGCGGCGCCTCGTCCTGGCAGGATGAGGCGGAGCACGGTGTCCCGCCGTCCTCGGTTACGTCCGGCATCGTGCCGCAACCGACGGCCCATGGCGATAGCATGACGAAGAAGGCAGCGGCGGCCGTATTTCTCATGGAAGTCTCCTGCCGTGAATGGCCTGCACGAGAGCGGTTCATCGAGGCGGCGCCGGGGCGGGAGCATCGAACCGATACCAAAACAATGAGATTCCCGTAGCTCCCTTGCCCTCGTCCTGGTCCAGATCTGCGTTCCCTGCGGGACCACCGCTTCCGCCGTCTCCGTGGTGAACGCTCGCATCCTGGGCAAGGGTGACTGTCGCGCTCACCGAGGCAACGCCGAGCGAATGCCCACCGGAGCCGCCGCCGGCATCGCCCCCGCGGCCGCCGTCGCCGCCCCAGCCGCCATCACAGGCGGGCCACAGCGTGGTAAACGGATGGCTCCCACCACGGCCACCTTGAGCGCCTCGGCCTCCCGGTTGGCCGGTTCTGCCAACTCCACCGCGGCCGCCGTGGCCAGTGATCACGTCGCTGGCCTCGACCGTCAGCTCGGCGCCCTCCAGCGCGACGATGCCGATGCTCGCCCCGCCATAGCCGCCGCCCTTGCCTCCCAGGCCGCCGCAACCGCCGCTGCCTCCCGAGCCGCCCGCCGCACCCCCTTGGGGTCGATCTTGGCACGAGTTCATATCGCCCCGCCCCTTGCTGCCGCCGCCGCCGCCCCCGCCATGACCAACGCCGCCGTTCTTCCCGTCTTCACCTCGCACGCCGACCCATCCGTCGATGCCGAGGTAACCAGGACCCACCGCGCCGGCCGCACGACCGGCGGGAGCACCGTCGGCGCCTCTGCTCCCGCCCGTGCATTTCGTGATGTCCGCGCCGACGCCTCCAAGGCCGTCGCCGTTCGGATTATCCGCGGACATCGGCTGTCCCGGAACGCCATCGCCGCCGACGTCGAGCCCACCGTCGCCGCCGGATCCGCCGACCGACTCGGTGCCGTCGTCGCACCTCGTCACGACCGGGCGAGCGCCCGTCACGACGTCCGCTGTACACGCGTCCGCGCCGTGGTTCCCCAACACGCCGTACGTCGCCCGTTCGGTGGGCGCGTCCTCTCCCGGCTCCCCTTCCTTGCCGCTGCCCGCGACGATCACGCTGTCCCGCACGATCGCCCGCGCTCCCCGGCTCAAGATCATCGCGATCGACGACTTGCCATCGCGCGCCGAGGCGTCCGCCGCCACGGCGCGCACGCCGAAGATCACGGACGTCGCCTCGTTCCCCGCGACGACGGCATCGACCCCACCGAGGACCCGCACCGGGATCCCGTCGGGCGGCCCGATGACGGTCGACGCGTTCGGCCCGGCGAACGACCCCCCATACGACCAATCATCGCCGCCATCACAGCGACGGCTGCCCCAGAGGTCGACCCCGGAAGGCAGCGTGATCTCCTCGGCGAACGCCCCACCGCACGCATACACGCGCCGGGTCGGCGCCTCGCCGTCGCCTCGACCGCTCGCCGCGAGCCCGATGGCGTGTTGCATCGTCTTCACCGGCGCGCTCTTCGTGCCCGGGCTCTCGTCGTCGCCCTGCTCGCTGACGAACACCCCGCACTCGTCCAGCGCCGGCGCCGTCGCTGGGTCACCATCACAGGGAGACTTCGGAAGCGAGAGGCAGACGCGTTCGTCGTAGCAGCTATCGTCGTAACCGCACCCGGAGAGGCCCCCCGCGCCGCCCGTCGAGAGGATCCCCACGGCGAGCAGCAGCCGCATTCGTCGCAATTCGGGAAGAGGCATGTGCTTGCTCCCTGATCACCAAGCGCCGTATGCGACGAGGCCAAGCTGTGCCGGCGTCACCGTCGGCGTCAGCGCGAGCTGATGTTTCGTGGGCTCAGTCCGCAGAAAAGAGAAATCCGTGAAGAACGAAGCCAGCGTCGCGGCGCCGACGAGACCGCTCGTCACCACCATCGCCGTGCCGAGCCCGGCGAAGAGGTCGCGCTCTCGTCGGAGGCGCGTCAGCTCGGAGCACGTCGCGGGCTTGGGCGGTTCCCGGCACACCCCCGGCGAGACCCCCGCCGCGTCGAGCCTCTTGTTCCGCTCGTCGAGGTCTCCATCCGTCGTGCTCGCGCGGACCATGAAAGCTGCGCCGAGCGTTCCTGTCGCCACGGTCGAGCCGATGCCGGCGATGCGCAGCGTTCCCGGCCAAGATGCCCACGGGCTCGAGGCCTGCGGGCGCGCAGCGGGCGAAGCGCTCGCGGCCTCCGGCGCCGCCGGCGCTTCCTTGGCGCTGCTCACCGGAAGGCGCGGCAGCTGCATCGCGATCTCGATCTCCGAGCCCGCGCTGGCGCTGACGACATGCAGCGCGTCCTCACGGCCAGGCGCCCGGGCCCGCACCATGTGTCGCCCCGGATCGAGGAACAGCTTGTAAGTCCGTGCGGTCCGACCGATGGATTTGCCGTTGATGAACACCTCGGCGTCCGGCGGATCGACGGACAGCAGGACTCGAAGGAGGTAAAACGCTGCCTTCGCCTGTCCGACTTCGAATCGTATCCGGACCTCGTCCGTGAGCGCATGGCCCTGCTCAAGGCTCCAGGCCAGGTGCTCCGCCGCCTCACGGTACTTGCGGAGCGCGAACGCACAGAGGCCCAGCTCGCCGGCGAGCTCCGCGCGCTCTCCGATCGCGCTGGGCACCGCCTCCGCAGCGTCGAAGGCCGCTTTGTAGGCGTCGTAGGCCTCGTTCCACTTCCCTAGCTTCCGCGCCTTCCGAGCACGGCCAACAAGGTCTTTCACCGCCGAACCAGCGGCTGGTGCCGGGGTCGAATGCTGTCCCTCCGCGTCGGCCGCGCTGGCCAAGCCCGTTGAGGCGCCAAGCGCTAGAAGAATGAAGAGCATCGGCCTACCGCGACGCATCCAGGGACGCTAGTTGCGCCTGGCGCACGACGTCAACCGAGATCCAATCGCTGGAGAGCAGCGCCTTGTGCGAGAATTTCGTGGTGAGTGGCGGAAAGGAACGGTTCTCCCTGGTTGCCGGTCAGCTTGTAGCCGGCCGGGGTGGCTGGAGCCACATTCTACCACATCGTCACACCGAGGTATCGGCGCCGCCGATCCCGACCGCTCCCTGTTCCTCCGCCGCCGTTACCATGACCGAAGCATGCCGCAGCAGCCCCCCCCGCCCGAACCGCAGCAGCAGCCCCCGTCCCCGCCCAAGCCGCCTTTCTCCCTCGCGGACGGCGCCATCGCCGCCCTCGTGGCCACCGGCTACGGCGTGCCCCTGCTCGCGGCGCTGCTCTTCGGCGCGACCGTGCTGGCCCGACTCGGCGGCGCCCTCTTCCTCGCCGTGGCGCTCGGCATCGCAGGGTGGCTCGGCCTCACCGTGTGGACCTACCGCGCCATCCGCCGCCGCGGCCGCCGCCCCTTCCAGATCGCCTCCGAGGTGCTCGCGCTCGTCCTCCTGCCCGCCTGGGGCATGGCCTACAGCCACGACGCGAACCACGCGTGCGAAGTCCAGGCGTGCGACGCCGGCACCACCGCCTTCCGCCCGCTCGCCGAGCCCGAGGTCTACGGCCTCCTCGCCCTGCACGCCCTCACCGCCCTCGCTTACGCCACCTCACGGCGCCGGCCCGCAGCGCTCCCCGGCCCCGCGGAGCTCGCCATCCATGCTGCCCTCCTCCTCGGCCTCGCCCTCCACGCCCTCCTCGCCGTGCACTTCGGCCCCTGGGTCGTCGCCGGCCTGCTCGTGCCGCCGCTCTTCCTCCCCTGCATCGCGCCGGCCATCACCATCGTCCTCTACGCCGTCGAGCTCCGCGCCCGCCTCGTGCGGCGCGGCGTCGAGGCCAGCGCCCCCGCCCCGCTCGCCGCCGCGGACGCCGCCTACCGCGCCGGACCGCCCCAGGTCCCGCTCCCGCCGCCCCCCACCATCCACCGGCCGACCCTCTGGCGCGCCCTCGCCGCCTCCCCGGTCCTCCTCGGGGTCCACGCCGTCGTCCACGCCGCGTGGCTGGGACACCCCTCGGCCGCGCTCCAGGTCTTCACCCGCACCTGCGGATACACCCTCTCGCAGCTCCCCGTCGTCGAGCTCCCCGGCGACTGCCATTACCTGTGCACGGTCGCGGCGCGCGGCCACGCCTGGCTGGTGCGCCCGATCCGGCTCGGGCGGCGGGGCGGCACGCCGATCCTCGTCAATCGCCAGCTCGCGATCGCCAACGCCTTCGAGGACCTCCTGCACGAGCGCTGGCCGCGCTTCGGACGCGCGGCGCGCCGGCTCTACGACCGGCTGGGGCTGCCCGTGAGCCGGTACATCCGCGCCGCCTGGGCCGCCGATCTCGTCTACCTCGCGATGAAGCCCCTGGAATGGGCGTTCTACCTGGCGCTCCTGCTGCTCGACCCGCGCGCCCCCGAGGCGCGGATCGACCGCATGTACCGCTGATCGCCGGGCCGCCGCGACCGCCGCCGCCGGGCGGCGCTTCGTGCACGGGTCGAGCGGCGAGCTCTGACGACGTCGGCATCGTGCTCCCCTCGAGCATCGCCGGCACGCCGGGAGACGACTTCGGTTATTGCAACGTGAGCTCGGCGCTCGACGTGAGCCCAGCGCGGCAGAGCCGCCTCGACGACATGGACTCTCATCGATCCAGATTGAATCGCGCCGGAGCCTCCTCGGCGGACCGCTCGACGAAGATCCGGCGCAGCTTCTTGCACAGGGTCTGCGGCGCCGCCGCCTTGCTCGGCGGCGTGCTGCACGGCTGCGGCGGCGATGGGAGCGACCCCAGCGGGATCGGGCTCGAGGACTTCGTCCGCGTGGAGTCCGAGCTCCACTGCCGCCTCTCTTATGAATGCTGCTCTGCCGCTGCCCTCGACAACCCCTTCCTCGCGACGTCGAAGGAGACCTGCGTGCAGTTCAGGTACGGCATCCAGCAGGCGGGCCTGCTGCCGACCCTGCGCGCGTCCGTCGCGGCGGGGCGCCTCGTCTATTACCCCGACAGGATGCGCGCCTGCGTCGATCGGCTGAACGGCGCCGGGTGCGCCGCGACCGACGCCGACTGGCTCTGCCTCTTCGACGTGTTCGAGGGGCAGGTGCCGCTCGGGGGCGAGTGCACCGTCGAGCACGACTGCCAGAACTGGCATTGCGTCAAGCCGGACCCGGACGCCGAGGTGGGCACCTGCGCGCCGTGGTCGCCCGACGGCGCGGCGTGCGAGACGTTCGTCGAATGCGACAGCGGCCGGTGCGACATCTTCGGGACCGACACGTGCGGGCCGCGGCTCCCGGAAGGGAGCGACTGCGTCCTGGGCCCGGACTGCGAGACGTACAACTGCCTCGAGGACACGGGGACGTGCGGGCCGCCGCTCGACGACAACGGGTGTCCCGTCGACGGGCTGCTGCTCGACAACAAGACGCCGGCGGGCAGCTGGTACTGATCGCGTCGCGCGCGGCGCGCGGGTCATGACGCGGATAGCGGCGCTTCGCCGCGCGGCGCGCTGGCATCCGGCGTCGGCTCACCAGCCGGGGTCCAGCGGCGGCTCGACGGGAGCGAAGTCGCTCACGTTCTCGAGATCGAGATTGCCCGCCCCGCCGTGCCGAAAACAGGCGGTCGATCCGTCGGCGCGCACGGCGCACAGCAGGTTGTAACCGCCTTCTGCGAACACGTACCGCGCGGGAGGGACTGGCATGTCCCGACCGTCGTACCGCTTGCAGACGAGGGCATCCTGCTCGTCGATGGCACAGACGACGCCGACCGTCGCGGTGATCGATCGATAGCGCCCCGATGGAAACGCGGGCAGGTCCGGCCCCACGTCCAAGTTGCCGACTCTATCGGCGGGAGGCCTGTAACACGAGATGGTGCCGTCCGTCCGGAGGCCGCAGAAGATGCCAACGCTCAGCGCGAGCTCCGCGAAGTCGTTGCCGGGCGGCGGCGTGACGAAATTCGACAGGACGGTGCCGTCCGCTCGAACGGCGGCGTACATACCTTCCCACGCGCAGTACACGCGCGAAAATGGCCCGCCTTCGACGGAGCGGACGTGCGGGCCGTCCGGCTCACGCGGATGGTAGAGGAACATCTCGAACGCGCCGTCGGACCGGAGCGAGCAAACCCCGACGTCGCCCCACATGTTCGTCTGACGAAAGGTGACGGCCGGCGAAGGGCTCTCCGGAATCGTGAACTCGGCCGCACGCAGGCGGCCATCCTCGGTGAGCCCGATGAGCCCGTGCCGCGTGAGCTGGACGCGCCGGTAGATCTCGTCGGGCAGCGGCGGGGCACCGACCGCGTCGCTCGACGCCGGCGATCCCCAGCAGCGATACGCGCCGTCCGCCTTGGTGACGCAGTAGCTCCCGATGTCGTCATCCACGGCCACCGTCCGTGCGCACACGAAGTCCGTCTCGATCCAGGCGCCATCCTCCGCGCACGTCTCGCGGCGGAAGCTCCCGTTACAGCGCGCTTCACCGGCCGAGCACGCGCCGGAGGAGGCGTTCGGCCCGTCACCATGACCGGTCGAGCTCGACGGATCGTCAGGCCCGGTCTCCGCCGAGCCATCGTGCTCCAGGATCGTCGTTCCCCCGCATCCCCCGGTCACCAGGAGCAGTGCGCTCGCCCAGAACCCCGCCGTTCTCCGCAAGCTCGCCATGGCCGAAGAATAACCGAGGCGTATCCCGGCGGCGCCAGAAAAACGCGCTGTGCCAGGGGCACGGTCGCGCTGCTCGAATCCATGTCCAAGACATGATTCGCGCTCCATTTGATCATTTCGATGCAAGGGGATCGAGCGCCGAGGTCCAGGTGTCGCGGACCCGATCGGGCAACGATTTGCTGTGGCGCGCTCCGCCGAGCAACACCTTGCCGGCAAAGTGTTGCCGAGGTCGCGACGCTCGGGGCCGACGCGCTCCTTGGAGCTCGTCGCCGCCGCCCATCGCGGACGACGATCGCGCGCGCTTTCCGCAGGGCCCCGGGCGCGCCCCGATCGGCTCGCCATCGCCCCCGAGGTGCGGCCCCGCCGAGCGGCTCGCTCCGGAGCATGGCACACGGCCTGCTGAGCGTGCTGGAGCAGTCGCGGTCGCGCGAATCGCAGTCACCCCATCGAGCTCTCCAGGAGGTCCGCCATGACCAACGCTCCCTCACGCACAGGTCTGTTCCTCGTCAGCTATGACATCGCCACTCCCGCCATCGGGTCGCCGAACCTCACCCTCTCGCTCACCGTCAATACGGTCCACAAGCTCGTGAACGGCTTCGGGCAGATCACGCAGGCGGTGAGCCCGCCGCTCGACTTCCACACCCGGGTCGACGGGACCTTCACGTACATGACGGTGATGCCCGACGTCACGCACATCCTCGTCGTCGCGACGGGCTACCCGCCGGTCCAGTGGCCTCCGGGCGGCGGCGTCGGCCCGGTGCTGCAGTCGAATTTCGAGCTCCGCATGGTCCTCGACAAGGGCTGGCAGGGTGGGACCGCGAGCTACAGCTTCGTCGAGGCGTCGGGGCGCCGGGTCGAGATCGAGAAGGCGGTCGTGACCAGCTCCGGCCAGAAGGGCGGCCCGATCCACACGCTCTACGGTCCCGCGATGCAGGAGGCCGCCGCGAGCGGCGATCTCGCGCGCATGAAGCAGCTCGCCGCGCAGGCCGAGCAGCACCTCTCGCAGAGCGCCGAGATCCAGTCGGCGCTCGCCGCGCTCAAGGCGGAGATCGGCCGGAGCGAGCGCGCGCGCTGAGACGCGCGGAGGCGCGCCTCCGCCCGGTTCGCCGGGCGGAGGCGCGGTCCGCCCGCGCCCGGAGGAGACCATGAGCCGAGCCGTTCGCGATCGAGAGACAGACGACTTCCGGAGGAACGTCCCGGTCCACGCGGTCTGGGAGATCACCCTCGCCTGTGATCTCAAGTGCCGTCACTGCGGCTCCCGCGCGGGCGCGCGGCGAGACCGCGAGCTCGACACCGCGGAGTGCCTCGAGGTCGTCGCGGCGCTCGCCCGCCTCGGCACGCGCGAGCTCTCCCTGATCGGCGGCGAGGCGTACCTGCGCAGCGACTGGATCGAGATCATCCGCGCGGCGCGCGCCGCGGGGATGCGCTGCGCCGTACAGACCGGCGGCCGCAACCTCACCGAGGCGCGCCTCGCCGCGGCGGTGGGGGCGGGCCTCCAGGCGGTGGGCGTCTCCATCGACGGCCTCGCTCCGCTCCACGACGAGCTGCGGGGCGTGCCGGGCTCGTTCTCCCGCGCGATCGACGCCGTGCGGCGGGCGCGGGCGCACGGGATCGCCGCCAGCGTGAACACGCAGATCGGCGCCCGCACCATGGAGGATCTGCCGGCGCTCCTCGACGCGATCGCCGCCGCGGGCGCGACGCACTGGCAGATCCAGCTCACGGTCGCGATGGGCAACGCCGTCGACAACGACGCCGTCCTGCTCCAGCCCTACCAGCTCCTCGAGCTGATGCCGCTGCTCGACCGGCTCTACCGCGAGGGGCTCGATCGCGGCCTGCTCATGGTGGTCGGCAACAACATCGGTTACTTCGGCCCCTTCGAGCACCGCCTGCGCGGCGTCGGGGACGAGTCGGTGCACTGGACGGGCTGCGCGGCGGGGCAGAACGTGATCGGCCTCGAGGCCGACGGCACGGTGAAGGGGTGTCCGTCGCTCCGCACCTCCGGTTACGCCGGCGGCAACGTGCGCGATCTCCGGCTGGAGGACATCTGGAATCACGCCGAGGAGATCCACTTCGGCCGGCTGGCGACGGTGGACGCCCTCTGGGGCTTCTGCCGCACCTGCTATTACGCCGATGTCTGCCGGGGCGGCTGCACCTGGACCGCGGACTCGCTGTTCGGGCGCCCGGGGAACAACCCGTACTGTCACCACCGCGCCCTCGAGCTGGACCGGCGCGGCCTCCGCGAGCGGGTCGTCAAGAAGCGGGAGGCGCCCGGCGCGCCGTTCGCCATCGGCGAGTTCGCGCTGATCGTCGAGCCCGTGCCCGGCCGCGAGGGCGCGTCGCCCGCGCCGCCCGTGACCGCGGCCACGGGCGGCCTCGTCCAGCTCCGGCGCCGCCGCGACGGCGCCGCCGCGCCGCGCGACGGCCGCGTCCCGCCGCAGCTCGCCCCGTGCCGCGCCTGCGACCGGTACATCTACCCGCGCGAGGCGACGTGCCCGCATTGCGGGGCCGACGTCGCCCGCGCCGCGGCGGCGCACGCGGAGGTCGTGCAGCGCCGCCGCGCCCTGATCGAGCGGCTCGAGCGCGCGCTGTCCGGGGCCGCCGCGGCGGAGCTGCGCTGACGGGTCGCGAGGGTCGCGGCGGGGGTCAGCGGGAGCCGTGCATGGGCGCGCCGAACGGGGCGCCGGTCATGCCGCCGTCGACCACGATCTCGGCCCCGGTGATGTTGGAGGACTCGTCGCTGGCCAGGAACAGCGCCACCGCGGCGACCTCTCCCGCGTCGCCCATCCGGCGCAGCGGGATCGCGGTGGCGAGGCGCTCCTCGAGCGCGGCCGCCGCCGCGGCGTCGGGCGCGAGCTCCGACCAGATCGGCGTGCGGTGGGCGCCGGGCGTCACCTGATTGACGCGGATGCCGCGCGGCGCGAGCTCGGACGCCAGGACGCGCGTCATCGCGCGGACGGCGCCCTTCGTCGCCGCGTACGCCGACCGGCCCGGCATGCCCATCACGGCGTGCACCGAGCCGTTCAGGATGACCGACGCCCTGTCGTTCAGGTGCGGCGCGGCCGCCTGGACGGTGAAGAACGCGCCCGTGAGGTTCGTCCTGATGATGCTCTCGAACGCCTCGAGGCTCGTCCCGCCGAGCGGGGTCGCGCCGCTGATGCCGGCATTCGCGAACACGATATCGATCTTGCCGAACGCCTCCACCGCCCGGACGACCGCTCGCTCGATCGACGGGACGTCCTGCACGTCGGCCCGGATCGCCAGGAGGTGCTCGCCCAGCTCGGCCGCCGCAGCGTCGAGCGTCTTCTGGCTGCGGCCGGTGATCGCCACCTTCGCTCCCTCGGCGATGAACGCGCGCGCCGTCGCCAGCCCGATGCCGCTGTTGCCGCCGGTGATGAATGCCGTCTTTCCCTTCAGTCGCATGGTGGTCTCCAGGTCAACGAGGTCTCTTGCTCTCGGCCCCGCCGGCGGCGGCTCTCCGCGCCGTCACCGGGGAGGGGTCGCCGCTCTCACGCCGCCGCGCCGGCGCCGAAGCGCGCCGCCGGCTCGCGGTGATGCATGTCCGCCCTCCACGACGGCCGGCGGTGTTGCCGGCCCACGGAGGAGAACATAACCTGCGGCCTGCATGTCCGACATGTCGAAGATGCAACGTTTCAGGACATTCGCGTCGTCGCGGACGGGTGAGCCATGAGGACCATCGGACTGGTCGTTTACCCCGGCTTCTCCGCGATGAGCCTCGCGGTGACGACCGTGTTCGAGACGGCCAACCGTCACGTGGGGGCGCTGGAGTACAAGCTCACGCTGCTGTCGGAGCGGGGCGGGCCGGTGGCGACGTCGATCGGGGTCGAGATCCAGACGGCGCCCTTCGGGCGCCGCGCGTTCGACACGCTGCTCGTCGCCGGCAACGCCGAGGGCTCGCCGGGCCCGCCGGGCGTGGCGCGCTATCTTCGCGCCGCCGCCCGGCGGACGCGCAGGATCGCGGGCATGTGCACCGGCGCCTTCGCCCTGGCCGCGGCCGGGCTGCTGGACGGCCGGCGCGCGACAACGCACTGGTACTTCGCGCGCGGCTTGCAGCAGAAGCACCCGAGCGTCGCGGTCGACGACGATCGCATCTTCATCGCCGACGGCCCGATCTGGACCTCGGCCGGCATGAGCGCCGGGATCGACCTCGCGCTGGCGCTGGTGGAGGCGGACCTCGGCGTCGAGGTCGCCCGGATGGTGGCGAGGAAGCTCGTCGTCTATCACCGGCGCGCCGGCGGCCAGTCGCAGTTCTCGGCCTTGCTCGACCTCGACGCGAAATCGGACCGCGTCCAGACCGCGCTGGCCTACGCGCGGGAGCACCTGAGCGCGGACCTGTCCGTCGAGGAGCTGGCGCGCGCCGCGCACCTGAGCCCCCGCCAGTTCAGCCGCGTGTTCCGCGAAGAGACCGGGCAGTCGCCGGCCAAGGCCGTCGAGCGGCTGCGCGTCGAGGCCGCGCGGCTGATGATGGAGTCCGGCCGGTTCTCGGTCGACGAGGTCGCGCGCGAGAACGGCTTCGGCAACCGCGAGCGCATGCGGCGATCGTTCGTCCGGGCCTTCGGGCAGCCGCCGCAGGCGCTCCGCCGCGCGGCCGGGCAGCTCGACGGCTGATCCTGAGCGGCGGCGGGCGAGGCGGGCGCGATCGCGTCACGGCGCGCGCGGCGACGACTCCGGGGCCTCGGCCCTGCGGGCGAGGGTGACGTACCGGAGGAGCAGGCTGATCGCGGACCAGAGCGCGAGCACGGCGAGCGGCCAGGCGAGCAGGCGCGGAAAGTACAGGGCGACCGCCGCGCCGCCGAGCAGCAAGAGCGCCCCGCCGAGCAGGATCGCGCCCTCGGCCGCGCCGAGGACACGGCGGTTGGTCATCGCCGCGCCCACGGTGTTCGCGAGGCGCAACGCGCCCGCGGCGGAGCGCCCGGTCCCGGCCCCCTGCGGGCGGCGCCTCCTGTCGTGGACCGCGCGGCGCCGCGCGTGGAGCACGATCTCGGTCGCGCCGCGGAGATCTTCCTCGTACTGCGCCTGCATGCGCACGGCGAACTCCTCGTCCTCGATCGCCACGTCGATCTCGCAGTTTTCCAGCCAGCTCGCGATATTGAGGTTGCTCGACCCCACGCGCGCCCAGCGGCCGTCGGCCACCGCGGTCTTCGCGTGGAGCATCGAGCCGTTCCACTCGTAGACGCGCACGCCGGCCTCGAGCAGCGGGCGATAGCCGGCCCGCGACAGCCTGCCGATGGCCGGAACGTCGCTCGTGCCCGGGACGAGCAGGCGCACGTCCACGCCGTCGCGCGCCGCTGCGGTCAGCGCCTGGACGTACGGCGCGACGCCGACGAAGTACGCGTCCGTCAGCCAGAGCGTCCGCTGCGCCAGCGCGGCGACCATCTGATCGAGCCGGTAGAGCCCGGTGGTGCTCGGCAGCTTCGCCACCACGCGCAGGTCCACGGGGCCGACCGCCGGCGGAACCTCGGTGAGGACGGGCAGGTCGGGGGGCAGGCTTTCGCCGAGGGTCGCCCAGTTGTCGGCGAACGCCTCGGCGAGCGCGCGCACCGCCGGCCCCCGCACGGCGATGCCGGTGTCGCGCCACGGCGGCACGCGGCGCGCCGCATCGCCGAGCCATCTGCCGCTGACGCAGACGCCGGAGACGAAGCCGACCTCGGCGTCGACGACGAGCAGCTTGCGATGATCGCGCGCCACCCAGCCGAACGGGCTGGTGAAGCTGAAAGGGTTGTAGGTGCGGACCTCCCCGCCCGCCGCGCGCAGCGGGCTCCAGAAGTGGTCCGTCGACGCGCCAAGGCAGCCGAACCAGTCGCGGATCACGCCGACGCGGACGCCCGCCGCGGCGCGCTCGGCGAGCGCGTCGCGGAACTCGCGCGCCAGCGCGTCGCCGTCGAAGATGTAGTTCTCGAACAGGATCGAGGTGCGCGCGGCCCGTATCGCGGCGAGCCATGCGTCGAAGTTCGCTCGCCCGTCGATCAGCAGATCGACCCTGTTGCCGCCGATGAGCGGCGCGCCAGCGACCCGGCTGAAGGTCTGCCGTGCGACGGCGCGCAGCGGCGCGTTCGTCGGGGGGATGCGCGCAGGGGCGCGAGCGGCGGTCATGGCACACGTTCAATGCCAGAGTTTTCGTGCCCCGTCGCGCGCCGCGTCGACGGTGGCGGGGATTGCCCGACGAGCGCGGCCGAGGTGACGCGGTCGCGCCGCCGGCGCGGCGCGCTCAGCCCTTCCAGGCGACGCGCTTCCCCGCGGCGGAGGCCTCGGCGATGGTGTCGACAAGCCGGTGGAGCTTCAGCGCGTCGCGGAACGTCGGCGCGACCGAGGTGCCCTCCGCGAGATCCTTCGCGAAGGCCGCATACAGGTGCGCTATCTGGTGCGCGTCGTCCGACAGGCCGGCTCGGGGGATCCAGGACAGGCGCTCTGGCGTCGGGATCGGCTGGAGCGGCTGCCCGTCGCCGCGGGCGCCGGAGAGGCTCAGATCGTGGGACAGGACGAGATCGCCCTCGGTGCCCGTGAAGGTGCAATTGAGGATGGGACCATTGCGCTTCCCGGTCTCGAAGTGGGCCGACACGACCGCTCCGCCCACGAGCGTCCCTGAGAGGAGCGTCTGGTCCGGCGCCGTCACCGGCACGACCTCGCCCGTCTCGATCACCGTGGCCTCGTCGAACTGGCGGGCGACGACGCTGGACAGGCTCTCGAGCTCGCCGACCGCGGAGAGCACCGTGTCGAGGAAGTGCGCGGCGACGATCGTGAGCACGTGGGCGCCGTTCTTCGCGTCGGCCGCGTACGCGTCGGCGCGCGGCCGCCGCGCGGCGGCCATGGGCAGCGCGACGTGCATCGTCACCGAGCGCAGCCGGCCCACGTAGCCCTCGGCGATCAGCTCGCGCAGGTGGAGCACGCTCGGCGCGAGGCGCCGCTGGAGCCCGATCGCCGTGCGGATGCCGGCGGCCTCGGCGGCCTCGGCGAGCTCGGTGGCCTCGGCGAGCGAGACGCCGAGCGGCCACTCGCAAAAAATGTCCTTCTTCGCGGCGATGGCGGCGCGCACGGGCCGCGCGTGCTCGGGCGCGCGGACCGAGACGACGACGAGATCGACGTCGGGGTGCTCGATCAGCGGCTCGGCGCGGTCGAACGCGAGGCGCGCCCCGAAGCGGCGCGCGGCCTCGTCGGCGCTCGCCTGCCTCGTGGTGCTCACCGCCGTGAGCTCGTACGCGCCGCCGAGCGCCGCCAGCGCCGGCACGTGCGTCGCCACGGCCCAGCCCCGGTCCGGGCTCGCCCCGATGATCCCCACGCGAATCCTCTTCGGTCCCCTGATTCCGCTCATGGTCGCTCCTCGATGGGCCGCTCCGGTCGATGGGCCGCTCCGGCCCAACCGGAGGGCCGCTCCGGCCCAACCGGAGGGCCGCTCCGTTATAACCGGAGGGTTGCTCCGTTTAACATACGGAGGGATCCTCCGTTTTGCAATGCCCTCCGCGCGATCGACCTCGACCCCTCCGTCCGCCGGCGCGAGCGCGCCGTCTTCTGCCGGCGCGAGCGAGCCGCAACGCCCGCTCCGCGCGGACGCGCGGCGCAACCGCGAGCGGCTCCTCGTCGCCGCCGACGCGGTGTTCACGGAGCGCGGCGCCGACGCGTCGCTGGAGGACGTCGCCCGGCGCGCCGGCGTCGGGATCGGCACGCTCTACCGGCATTTTCCCACGCGCGAGGCGCTGCTCGTCGCGACCGTCGAGGATCAGCTGCATGCGCTCGCGCGGAAGACCCAGGCGCTCGCGGGGTCGGCGTCGCCGGGCGACGCGCTGGCGGAGTTCATCGCGGCGTTCGTCGCGCACGCGAGCACCTACCGCGGCCTGGCGACCTCGCTCGGCGTCGCGTTCCACGGCGGCTCGCCGGCGTGCTGCGCGGCCTCGGAGGCGGCCTCCCACCTGCTCTCGCTCGCCCAGGCAGCAGGAGAGATACGGCGCGACATCGACCTGGACGACATCGTGAGCCTCGTGACGGCGATCGCGCTCGCCGCGCAGCAGCCGCCCGAGGGCCCGGCGCGCGCGCAGCGCCTCCTGGCGACCTTCCTCGCGGGGCTCCGGACGCCCTCGTCTCCGCCGCAGGCGCCTGCCTCGCCCAAGCGGGCGCGCAAGGGCGCTCCAGCGCCTGCCGCCGGCCGAGGCGGCGCCGCGGCGTCGCCGGGCAGCAGCGGTGGGCGCCGGCGCGCCGTCAGGCAGCGCTAGAGCGACCCGCGGCAGTCATCGCGACGCAACGAAGGTCGCGAGCTTTTCGGGGTTCATCATCCAGTAGATGCGCTCGATGCCCTCGGCGGACGCGTCGATGGACGCGAGCGCCACCGCGACGCCGTCCCGGCGGACGAGGACGGACGGCTGGCCGTTCGTCTCCAGCCACGTGACGGTGGTGCCCGGCCAGAAACGGCTCGAGAAGCCCGCGACGAGCTTCGCGACGCGCTCGCGGCCGTGCACCGGGACGCGGACCGCCATCCGCACGCGTCCGTTGCTGTCCGTGGTCGACGCGACGTCGGCCGCGAAGAGGCGCTCGAGCGCGGAGAGGTCCCCCTTCTGCGCGGCGGCGATGAAGCTCTCGAGGAGGCGCCGCTGCTGCTCGACGCCGACCGGGGCGCGACGCTCGCCGGCGAGGTGCTTCCGCGCGCGGACGAGCAGCTGGCGCACGTTCGCCTCGCCGAGGTCGAGGATCCCGGCGATCTCCTCGTACGGGTAGTCGAACACCTCGCGGAGCACGTACACCGCGCGCTCCGTGGGCGAGAGCTTCTCGAGGAGCACGAGCACGGCCAGGGCGAGCCCCTCCTGCGTCTCGGCGCCGAGCTCCGCGCTGGGGCTCGTGTCGATCGGCTCGGGCAGCCAGGGCCCGACGTACGCCTCGCGGCGGACACGCGCGGACTGGGCCACGTTGATCGCCAGGCGCGTGGTGGCGGTCACCAGGAACCCCGTCGGCTCCTGCACGGTCGCCCGATCGGTCGCCTGCCAGCGGACCCAGGTGTCTTGCACGACGTCATCCGCCTCGGCCCGGCTGCCCAGGATCCGATACGCGATGCCGAGGAGCCGGGGCCGCAGCGCGAAGAACGGGTCGGCCGCAGGCTGCGGGCCTTCGGGGACGCGGGGCGCCGTCACTTTTCTTGCTCCGACCTGTCACAAGGCGGCGGGCTGTCCGGTCCTCCCCGCAACGGAGCATCCGGTCGGGATGCGCGAACCAGGAGAATCGTCATGAAGGTCGTCGTGTTCGGGGGTAGCGGGCTCATCGGGAAGAAGCTGGTCGGGATCCTTCGCGAGAAGGGCCACGAGGTTACACCGGCGTCGCCCTCCACGGGCGTCGACATCTTGACCGGCGCCGGCGTCGCCGAGGCGCTCCGCGGCGCCGAGGTCGTCGTGGACGTCGTCAACGCGCCCTCGTTCGAGGCCGATGCCGCGATGAGCTTCTTCCAGAGGGCGGCCGGCGTGATCCTGCCCGCCGAGGCCGCCGCAGGCGTCCGCCATCACGTCGCGCTCTCCATCGTGGGGGTCGACCGCCTGCCGACGAGCGACTACATGCGCGCGAAGGTGGCGCAGGAGGCGGCGATCCGCGCGGCAGGGGTGCCGTACACGATCGTGCGCGCGACGCAGTTCTTCGAGTTCGTCAACGCGATCGTCGACGCTGCGACGAAGGGCGATACGGCCACGCTGACGCCCGCCCTCCTCCAGCCGATCGCGGCCGACGACGTGGCGGCCGCGCTGGCCGCCATCGCGGAGGAGCCGCCCAGGAACGGCATGATCGAGCTCGCCGGCCCCGAGCCGCTCGGCCTCGACGAGCTCGGCCGTCGGTGGCTCGCGGCGAAGAAGGACCCGCGCAAGGTCGTCTCGGACGCCGCAGCCGAGTATTTCGGCGCGCAGCTCGACGACCGCTCGCTCACCCCCGGCCCGGCCCCGCGGCTCGGAGCCCTCCGCTTCGATGCGTGGCTCGCGCGCGCGTGAGGAACCGACCGCGGCGTCCGGCGTCACCGGCTCGCGTGTCAGAAATGCCGATCGTGGGGTTGAGCACGTGCCGCACGGTGATGTCGCCGCCGCCATGGCGCCGGCCCCGGCGATGTCGAGCACCGCCTCAATCGCCCCTCGCGGGGGTGTAGAGGTCGGCGGTCGCATGAGCGTGGAAACTCCTGCCCATGCCCCCGGAGATCAGCACCTGACCGCCCGGGAGCAGCGTGGCCGCGTGGCCGAAGTGGAGGGTGCTCATCGACGCGGCGGGCGTCCAGGCGTCCTTTGCCGGGTCGTAGAGCTCCGTGCTCGCGAGCGCGGTGTCGACGGCGAACACCCAGCGCCCGCTGCCGCCCGTGACCAGCACGCGGCCGCTCGGGAGCAGGGTGGCGGCGTGGCCGAAGCGCTTCCGGCTCATCGGAGCAGCCGCCGTCCAGCGGTCCGCCGCGGGGTCGTAGACTTCCGTGCTCGCGAACCCGGCGCCTTCGCGGAGCGCCCCGCCCGCCACCAGCACCTTGCCGTTCGGCAGCAGCGTGGCGCTGTGCGACCGGCGCCCGGTGGTCATGGGCGCCGCCGCCGTCCAGGCGCTCGTCGCAGGGTCGAAGAGCTCCGCGCTCGCCTCGGCACCGTTGCTGCTCCCGGCGCCGGCGACCAGCACCTTGCCGCTCGGCAACAGCGTGGCGGTATGCCCTGAGCGCTCCTCGCGCATGGGCGCCGCCGCCATCCAGGTATCCGCCGCCGGGTCGTAGACCTCCGCGGACGCGAGGCGGTCCCCACGGCCGTCGTTGCCGCCTGCCACGAGCACCTTGCCGCCCGGCAACAGCGTCGCCGTGTGGCGCCCGCGTACACCGCGCATCGACGCCACCGCGGTCCATGTGTTCGCCGCCGGGTCGTAGATCTCCGCGGTCGCGAGGGCGTCGAATCCATTCTTCTTGTAGCCGCCCGCCACGAGCACCTTGCCGCTCGGCAGCAGCGTCGCCGTGTGATTCTCGCGCGTCGTGCTCATCGGCGCGGCGGCCGTCCATCGGTTGGTCGCCGCATCGTACACCTCGGTCGTCGCGAGGACGTTGTTGCCGGATTCGCCGCCCGCGACCAGCACCTTGCCGTCTGGCAGCAGCGTCGCGGTGCTCGCCATCCGCCCGGCGCTCATCCGTCCTGCGGCCGTCCACGTGCCTTCGTCGCACCCCGGCGCGTCCAGCGCCTGGGCCGGTTCGGAGCGCCCTTCCCCGCCGGTGCACCCGGATGGGAGCAAGAAGAGGGCGAGGAGGAGGACGCGCGGCATCGTTGAATCAGGTCGCATGGCTCGGTTTCCAGGCAGGAGGTCGGGATCATTCAGGCTCGGCTGCTCCGGGCTCGGCGCCGGGTCACGGGGCAGGGCCTCCGGGCGGGTCGTAGCGCTCCGCGCTCTCCAGGCCTCCCCACCAGTCGCGGGTCCGGTTGTGGCCGCCCGCGATCAGCACCTCGCCGCCCGGCACGAGCACCGCGGTGTGCTGCTGGCGCGCCTCCTTCATCCGGCCCGCGGCGATCCAGAGGTCCGCCGCCGGGTCATAGATCTCCGCCGTCGCAAGCTCTTGCTCCCCGTCGATTCCGCCGACGATCAGCGCCTTGCCGTCCGGCAGCAGCGTCGCGGTATGCGCTGACCGCGCCTCGCGCATCCACGCCGTGGCGGACCAGGTATTGGCCGCCGGGTCGTACACCTCGGCCGTCGAGAGCTCGCCGCCTTCGCCTCTGCCGCCGACGACCAGCACCTTGCCGCTCGGCAGCAGCGTCGCCGTGTGCGCTGCCCGCGCCCACGACATCGGCGCAGCGGCGGTCCAGGCGTCGGCCGCCGGGTCGTACACCTCGGCCGTCGAGCGGCTGTCGATCCTGTTGTCCTCGCCGCCGACGACCAGCACCTTGCCGCCCGGCAGCAGCGTCGCGGTGTGCATGGAGCGCACGACGCTCATCACCCCGGCGGCCGTCCAGGCGTCCTTCTCCGGATCGTACACCTCCGCGCTCGCGAGGCGATCGCTGCCGCTGCGCCCGGAGTGTCCCCCCGTCACAAGCACCTTGCCGTCGGCGAGCAAGGTGGCGGCGTGCTCGGCGCGCGGCGCGCTCATCGTCCCAGCAGCCGTCCAGGTGTCCTTCTCCGGGTCGTACACCTCCGCGCTCGCGACGGGTTCGCCGTCGCGCTTCCCCCCCGCCAGCAGCAGCCTGCCGTCGGCGAGCAAGGTGGCCGTGTGCTCGGCGCGCGGCGCGCTCATCGGCCTTGCCGCTGCCCAGGTCTTGCGCTCCGGATCGTAGACCTCCACGCTCTCCATGCCCACCAGGTGCTTGACCTCGCCACCCACGACGAGCACCTTGCCGTTCCGCAGCAGCACTGCGGCGTGATAGACGCGCGCGGCGCTCATCTGCCCTGCGGTGGTCCACGTTCCCTGCGGCTCGGACCCGCAGGCGGGCGCGGGCGTCGCGTCGGCCGCGGCGGGCGCCTCGCCGGAGAGGCCTGGAGGGTCGAACCCGGCGGCGCCCGCGGCCAGCAGCAGGGTCACGGACAACGGGAGCAATGACTTCCTCCTCAGCTCGGGTCGCATGAGCGCAGCTCCAGATGGGCGGCGGCGTCGCGCCCACTCGATCACGGCGCCGCGCGAAGGCACAGCCGGTCGAGCGGACCCGAAGGTCCCCGCCCTCGCTGTATCTAGTGCACCCCTGCCGCGTTCAAAGCCGCGGGAGCGCGCCGGCGGCGCGAAATATTGCAGGTTCTCCGACGGCTGCCCGGTCTCTGTTCCGGCGGATAGGTAGGCGCGCATCTCTGTCCGCGCGGAACGGTTGACCGGCGAGGATGGCCTGCTGCGCGATCATGTGCGCGACCGATTGCGCGCTGGTCGCGCCCAGCGAGAGCGCATCGGTGAGGGTGCTGTCGCCGTCCACCTCCGGATGCAGGTTGGGCGGCCATGCTGAGTGCTACAGCTCGAGCTCCTGCGCCCATTGTGGTCTTCGACGACCACTTCTACGCGGTGCCGTATGCGCACGTGCACCAGGAGGTCTGGATCAGGGCGACGGTCGCGACGGTCGAGGTCCTGCTGTACACCCGCCGGATTGCGCCGCACCCTCGCTCGCGAGCGCGCGGCAAGCACTCGACCCTGCGTGAGCACATGCCGAGCGCCCACCGGGCGCATGCGGAGTGGACGCCCTCGCGCCTGCTCGCGTGGGCCGAGAAGATCGGCCCGGCAACCCGGCAGCTCTGCGCGGCGATCCTGGCCGAGCGGCCCCACCCCGAGCAGGGCTTCCGGTCCTGCCTGGGCCTGCTGCGCCTCGGCAAGCGCTACGGCCAGGAGCGGCTGGAGGCCGCCTGCGAGCGCGCCGGGCGCGTCCGCGCCCGCGCCTACCGGCACATCGCGTCCATCCTGAAGAACGGGCTCGATCGCTTGCCCATGATGACGGGGCCCCCGTCGCCCCCCAACCCATTGACCACGAGAACATCCGTGGCCTTGACTACTGCCTCAACTGATGGAGAACGACG
This sequence comes from Sorangium sp. So ce385, assembly GCF_051474135.1. Lineage (NCBI taxonomy): Bacteria > Pseudomonadati > Myxococcota > Polyangiales > Polyangiaceae > Sorangium > Sorangium sp. So ce385. The sequence continues at coordinate 8,241,639 of NZ_CP150337.1, forward strand.
TGTTGACCGAACCCACGCTCGAGAAGCTCAAGAGCCTTCACCTCTATGTCATGGCGAACACCTGGGTGGCGCAACGGACTGACGCCGCGATGGCCGAGCTCGACTTCGACGGCCGCTTTGCGCTGAATGCCTTCGGCATCCCCGATCAGACATTCGGCGATGAGAGCGCCAAGGGACCGCTCACGGAGCTGCTGCTCTGAACGCTGCTCGTCAGCGAAAGGTCGAAGCAGGAACGAGACGCGCGGGCGTACCGCCTGAGGCTCGTCGGCGCGCTCGAAGGGCTCCTCACGTCGGCGCGCGCCGCCCTCCCCCGCCCGCTCTCGTTCGGCGAGGCCGGCCTCAGCCGGCTGGATCGCACGAGGTGATCTCGAAGTGCCCGCACGTGGCGAGGTCCGTGCTGCCGGAGCCGACGGAGAGATCCCACGAGAGGCCCGAGGGGGTACCGACGAATGGCTCGACCGTGATCGTGCCCTCGACCTCGTCGGGCCCGATCCTCGCGCGCGCGGTGCCCCGAGGCGTCTCGACGTCGACGATGAAGGTGCCCGGCTCTCCGTCCCATCCCACGATCCCCGTGACGAGGACCTCCTCCAGGTTCACGTCGGGTGACGCCACGCAGGCCGAGGCGGCGCCCGGCCAGATCTCGACGAAGAGCACCAGCCCGCCCTCTCCGCAGCGCGTCAGCGAGAAGGTCTGGCCGGGTGGAACCATCCGGCTGGGCCCTGCGCCGCCGGGCCCAGCGTCTTCGGAAGCGCCCGCGCTGCTCGAGCTGCTGCCCGAGCCACCGCCGCCCCCGGAGCCCTCGGAGCTGCCAGCCTCCGGGGGCGTGGTCACGGATCCGCCGCACCCAGCAAGCGTGACAACGAGCAGACAAGCATGGAGACGCATCGCCACAGCGTACCGACCAGGACGCGCGAGCACAAGCGCGCGACGCGGCTGCGCGGCCACGCCCCAATGCCGGGCGAGGAGCCGCGTCGCGAAGCGGCCGCCGAGCAGGCCGTGATGCGGCGTGACGCGCACGCCGAACGCGTCGATTCACGTCGAGGCTGCCGCCGAGCCTCGGAAGGAAGGCGCGATAGGACTACATGTCCTGAACGACCGCGGACGCCTGCTTCAACGCGCGGCTATCGCGCAGCGGCGCGTTGCCGAACATGCGCGAATACTCGCGGCTGAACTGCGAGGCGCTCGTGTAGCCGACGCGGTACGCCGAGACCTCGGCGCCCATGCCCTCTTCGACCATCAGGCGGCGCGCCTCGAGCAGGCGCAGGCGCTTCTGGTACTGCAGCGGGCTCATCGCGGTGGCCTCCTTGAACCGCTTGAAGAACGCCGCCCGGCTCATCCCCGCGGCGCGCGCGAGCGCGGCGATATCGACGTCCTCGTCGAGCGACGACTGCAGGCGATGGACCGCCTCGGCGATGCGGTGCGCCTGGCTGCCCGCGCGCACGAGCTGGCGGATCGCGGGGCCGTCGGCGCCTTTCAGCAGGTGGAACATCAGCTCCTTCGTCACGAGCGGCGCGAGCACGGTCGCGTCGTCGGGCGTCGCGAGCAGCGCGCCCAGCCGGACCGCGGCGTCGAGCATACGGTCGCTCGCCTTGCCGATGAACATCGCGCGCCCCGGGCGCTCGAGATCGTCCGGCCGCGCGCGGTCGAGCTGCGCCGCGACCTCGCGCAGCGCGACCGCATCGAAGTCCAGCTTCAGGCACAAGAGCGGCTGCGCCGGCGACGCGCCCACGACCCGGCTCGTCACCGGCAGGTCGATCGGGCTGACGATGTAGTGCGGCTCGCGCTCGCGATACACCTGCCCCTCGAGCAGGATCTCCTTCGTGCCCTGCGGGACGATGCAGATCGACGCGCGCCAGTGCCGCTTCGCGCGCTGCTGGGGACGCGAGACTTTGATGCAAGTAATTCCGGGCACCGGCGAGGCGTGCACGCCGTCGCCGGGGCACCACCGTTCGACGAGGTCCTTCAGCCGATCGCGCGCGGGGCTCACGCTGGCAGCCTAGCCCCGCGTAGACGATCGGGCAAGAACTGGAGACGGCCGTGTATTTCGCGCGCGCCGCGCAGGTGCCATGGTGAGCCTCGAACCAAGGAGGTCTGTATGCGTATCTTCCTCACGGGAGCCAGCGGCTTCATCGGCTCTGCCATCATCCCCGAGCTCGTCCGCGCCGGCCACCGCGTGCTCGGCCTCGCGCGCTCGGGCGCGTCCGCCGAGAAGCTCGCCGCCGCCGGCGTCGACGTGCACCGCGGCGACCTCACGGATCTCGATAGCCTGCGCCGCGGCGCCGCGGCCTGCGACGGGGTGATCCACTGCGCGTTCCCCCACGACGACTTCAACGATTACGCCAACAACTGCGCGAAGGACCGCGGCGCGATCGAGGCGCTCGGCGGCGCGCTCGCGGGCTCCGGTCGCCCGCTCGTCATCGCCAGCGGCATTGCGCGCCTCACGCCGGGCCGCGTCGTCACCGAGGACGAGACGCCCGACGAGTCGACCGGCGGCCTGCGGGCCGCCTCCGAGCGGCTCGCCCTCTCGTTCGCGAGCCGCGGCGTACGGGTGTCCTCGCTGCGGCTGCCGCCATCGGTCCACGGGGATGGCGACCACGGGTTCGTCCCGATGCTGATCGAGATCGCGCGCAAGGCCGGGCGCTCCGGGTACGTCGGTGACGGCGAGAACCGGTGGCCCGCGGTGCATCGGCTCGACGCCGCGCGGCTGTTCGTCCTCGCGCTCGAGAAGGCGCCGGCCGGCGCGCGGCTCCACGCGGTCGGCGACGAGGGGATCCCGACCCGCGCCATCGCCGGCGTGATCGGCCGCAAGCTTGGCCTGCCGGTCGAGTCGGTCCCGAGGGAGGATCTCGGCTGGCTCGGCGGGTTCTTCGCGCTCGACACCCCCGCGACGAGCGCGCTCACGCAGGCGCGGTTCGGCTGGAAGCCCGAGCAGCCCGGATTGCTCGCCGACCTCGAGCACGGCGCCTACTTCGCGCGCGCCTAGGTGAGCTCATGGCGAGGGCCCGGTGCCGGGAGGGCCGGCGAGGCGGTCAGCCCCTGCTCAGCGGCCGCGCGATCTGGACGATCTTCTCCCGCGCGAACCTGCACGCATCGTCGTCGTCCGTGGCGGCGGGCCAGAGCAGCTCCATGTACCCGGGCGGGATCTCGAACGGCAGGGGCTTGGTCCGGAGGTGCGGCCTGACGGCGCGGATGTCGGCGGCGACGATCTCGGGCACGGTCGCCAGCATCGCGGTGCCGTCGATCAGCGCGCCCAGGTTGGAGAAGGTCGCGACGGAGCACCGGATCCTCCGCGTCTTGCCGAACGCGTCCTCCACGAAGCCGCGCAGGTCCCCGTTGTAGGAGACGATGACGTGTTCGTGCGCGAAGTACTCGGCCTCGGTCAGCTTGCGCAGGCGCGCGTGGCGCGGGTCGTAGAGGCAGGTGAAGCCGGTCTTCAAGAGCCGCTTCCGGCGGACGTTCGAGGGCAGATCGTCGGCGACCGTGATCGCCGCGTCGACGCCGCCCGCGAGCGCCGCGCCCACGGTGCGGAACTGCACGGGCACGGCGACGACGCGCATGCGCGGCGCCTCGCGCTCGAGCGCGCGCAAGAGCGGCGGGAGCAGCCACACCTCGGCCGTGTCGGAGAGCCCGAGGCGGAGGGTGCGCTCGCACGTCTTCGGGTCGAAGCTCGGCGGCGAGAGCGCGGCCTCGATCAGGGCGCCGAGGTGCGGCTTCAGCGCCGCGCGCAGCCGTTCGCCGCGGCCCGTCAGCGCGAGCCCGCGCCCGCTCCGCACGAAGAGCGGCGCGCCGACCGTCGCGGTCAGGCGCCGGAGCGCGGCGCTCACCGCCGGCTGCGTCAGGTACAGCCGGCTCGCCGCCTCCGTGACGCTGCCCGCCTCGGCGACGACGGCGAAGACGCGGAGCAGGTTCAGATCGAGGTTCTTTCCATAAACATCAGGCATGTCGGGAATACATACTATTCATTGGAGCAATGAAAGGCGAGCGCCTAGGGTAACTGCATGACGACGACGAACACCACCAAGCTCGGCAAAACTGGCCCCTCCGTCTTCCCCCTCGCCCTCGGCTGCATGAGCATGGCCGGCGGCAGCCCGTACGGCGCGAGCGACGAGGCGGAGAGCATCGCGACGATCCACGCGGCGCTCGATCGGGGCGTGAACCTCCTCGACACCGGCGACTTCTACGGCATGGGCAAGAACGAGATGCTCGTCGGCCGGGCGATCAAGGACCGGCGCGACAAGGTCGTGCTCAGCGTGAAGTACGGCGGCCTGCGCGGGCCCGACGGCGCCTTCCTCGGCTTCGACACCCGTCCCGTCGCGACGAAGAGCTTCCTCGCCCATAGCCTGTCGCGCCTCGGCGTCGACTACATCGACATCTACCGGCCCTCGCGCCTGGACCCGGCGGTGCCCATCGAGGACACGATCGGCGCCATCGCCGACATGGTGAAGGCGGGCTATGTCCGCCACATCGCCCTCTCCGAGGTGGGTGTGGAGACGATCCGCCGCGCCGCGAAGGTGCACCCGATCGTGGACCTCCAGATCGAGTATGCGATCGTGAGCCGCGGCCCCGAGGCGACGATCTTCCCCGCGCTCGCCGAGCTCGGCATCGCGGTCACCGCGTACGGCGTGCTCTCGCGCGGCCTGCTGACCGGGAGCAAGCCGGCCGGCGCGGGCGACATGCGGGCGCACTTGCCGCGCTTCTCGGGCGAGAACGGCCGGAAGAACCAGGCGCTCGTCGACGCCTTCGTCCGCCTCGCCGAGAGGCGCGGCGTCACCCCCGCGCAGCTCGCGGTCGCCTGGGTCCGCGCCAAGGGGGCCGCGCAGGGCGTCACGATCATCCCGACGATGGGCGCGCGCACGCGCAAGCAGCTCGAGGATGCCCTCGCCGGCCTCGAGATCGCGCTCTCGCCCTCCGACGTCGCCGAGATCGAGGCCGCCGTCCCCGCGGAGGAGATCGCCGGCACCCGCTATCCCACGCCCATGATGGCGATGCTCGACAGCGAGAAGTGATCGAGGGGCGCCCGCGGGCTGTGGCGTGAACACGGCCCCTCCGATGCATGGATGAGCTGTCGATACAGCGTCACTCTTGCAGGAGCGGCGGGTCGCGCGGCGCGGGGCGGCGCCCGGCGCCGCCCGGCGGGCTCATGGACGGCCGGGTGGAGGTTTTATCCGTTGAAGAGGCTCGCGGCGAGCTCTCCATCGAAACGCAGGCGCTGGGCGTCACCAAGCACGAGACGGCACGCGCCTCCGTCGCTGCGCGGGGAACCTCGATTGGATGGCTCCGAGCAGGATCTCCAGCCAGCTCGGCTCTGGCTCGCTGCACAGGACCGGCAGGTATGTGAGCGAAAACTGGTCCCTCACCGCTTCTCGCGCCCTGCGCACGCTGTCCCGATCTCGCGGATCGTACTCGACGAGCGGCGTCCAGCAGAGCTCACCCTCGGGCTGGTGCGTTTCGTCGCTCGTATACAGCGTCATCTTGCTCATACGGAACGAGCGCATCCTGCCCGTCGGCGATGACGTTCGCATGGCACGCCCGTGACACGTACGCGGTGCTCGTCATCGAGCCGGACGGGCTGGTCGACCTGACTTCGGGGCAGATCCGGAAGCCGCTGGTCGGTAGCGGCGCGTGCAGCCCCGTCGGCATCCCCGCCGGCTTCTCACGGGGCGCCCCCTGGTGGCGACCGCCGCCCGGCGCCGCCGGGCGGGCTCAGGGCGCGTCGAAGCGGTACGCGGTCGCCTGCGCCGACGCGCGCTGGCCGAAGTCGTCGCAGAAGGCCGACAGGGCGCGATAGCCGCTCGTGGGCAGCATCTTCCGGAACTCGAGGTGCGTGACGAGGCAGAACGCGCAGGCCTCCAGGTAGCTGAGGTCGCGATCCCGGGGCAGCCCGGCGCGCACCGCCTCGATGTTGTCGTCGAGCCAGGCGAGCATGTTGAGCAGGCTCTTCTGCAGCTTCACGAGCTGCGCGTCCTCCTTCGGCGTCCCCGCGAGCTGGCCCATGATCAGCGTGACCTCGGTCGCCATCGCCTGCACGACGAGCTCCTGCGCGTTCGCGGTCAGCGCCTCGGTGAGGTGCTCGGGCCAGACCACGCGCCGCTGCGCGGGCGCGCGGCGGGCGAGCTCGCGGCAGATGTTGAGCGAGCCGAGCCACGTGGTCGACCCCGTCCGCAGGATCGGCATGCGCAGCGCCGGGTTGCCCGCGTAGTCCGCGGCGTCCACGGAGCGCAGATCGGGGACGACCTCGAAGGCGTAGGCGACCCCGAGCTCCGCGGCGAAGAGGCGCGTGACGCGCGTGAAATGGGAGCTCGAACGGCCGACGAGCGTGGGGATGCTGCCAGGATCGGGTGTGGGCTCGGTCACCCGCACGACGTACCACGAGCGCCGCCGCGAGGGCCAGACCGCCGCGCGGTCGCTGCGGCGGCAGGGGCGGCAGGTCCATCCCGTCGTACAGCCACGCTGCACACGTCGGTCGGACAGAGGATCTCCACTCAATCCGATCTCGCGAGAAAGCAACGCTGTATCGAGAATCGCTCACGGTTCGGGATCGGTCGTTTTCGACCAGGGGCGAACGAGGCGCGTGCGACAGGGGCGGCCCTGAACATCGCCGGAGAGCGGCCCTCCGGAAAAAAACCGCCAAGGCGCCAAGAACGCCAGGGGAGCAGAAGATTTTTCCGGCGTCCCGGCCGGCTGTCCCATCCCCGCATGCGAGCTCCGCCCGTCGACAGCACATGAATCCGGGACGCGCAGCGCAACTCGATAGATATTTCCAACACCTCATCTTCCTGCGGAAAGCTCTCCAGATAAACGACAACACCCCCTGTGTGCGCACAACGACAGGAGCTCGCGACAACCATCGAGGTCCAGCGCCGCGATTGCATTGCAGTATTGTCGTCGGATAAACGATCCCCTCATCGAGCATCGCGCATTGCGTCGCGCGCGCTCGCGTGCTTTCTAATCTTTTCATGAATCGGTCGAGCGGCGAACGTCGCGCGACCATCGCCATGAAGAGGTTACCTTGCTTTACTATAACACTCCGCTTCGACTGGTCTTGTGCCTGGCCATCGGCCTCTCGGCGACGGCCTGCAACGGCATCAACATCGATCCAGAGGATTGGGGCATCGGCGGCGGCGGCGGCTCGGACGACGGCGACGACGCCAGCACGGCCGACAGCGCCAGCAGCTCGAGCCAGGGCGGCGGCAGCGCCACCGCGGGCTCCGGCGGCGCGGGCGGCGACGTCACCACCGCGGGCGTCGGCGGCGCGGGCGGTGGCTCCACCACCGGCGGCGCGGGCGGCGACGCCACCACCGCCGGCTCGGGCGGCGAGGGCGGCAGCACCACCACCACCGCGGGCTCCGGCGGCGAGGGCGGCAGCACCACCACCGCGGGCTCGGGCGGCGAGGGCGGCAGCAGCACCACCACCGCGGGCGTCGGCGGCGCGGGCGGCGGCGCCACCACCGCGGGCGCCGGCGGCGCGCCTCCGCTGGATCCCGCCTGCGGCCCGGATACCGCGGCCTTCGCCGATGTGGCGCCCATCCTGGAGCGGAGCTGCTCGAACCAGTACTGCCACGGCAACGCCAGCACACCGGCCGGCGGGCTCGATCTGCGCACGGCCACGGCGGTCTCCGCGACGGTCAATCGGGACGCCGGCTCGTGCTCCAGCGAAAAGGCGCTCGTCGTGCCGTTCATGCCGAGCAGCAGCTATCTCATGAACAAGCTGACAGGGGTCGGCCTGTGCAACCCTGACGAGTTCAGGATGCCCCTGGGCACGCCGCTGCCCGACGCCGAGATCAAGACGATCAACGACTGGATCTGCGCCGGCGCCCCCGACCGCTGAGCATCGTCCGCCCCCGCGGACCTCGCGCCGCCCCCCCCCCGCCGGCGGCGCGCGCATCGACCGAGAACGCCCTTCCCGCCTTCCCCAGATCGCCCCGTCCAACGATGACGGTCGGCCGATCGAGCCGATTTCCGCCGCGCCCCCGGCCGCGCGCCTCACCGCCGACGGACGCGCGCGCGGCGAAGCCACGGCCAGGGCCCATGTGCGCTGCCGCGGTCGGAGACGCCGCCGCGGAGATGGAGACGGACGGAGCCCTCTGCCGGCGACGCCGCACACGGGCGCTCCCCCGCAGCGCCGCGACGCCGCGATGCCGCGACGCAGCGAGCCGCGAGCCGCGAGCCGCGAGCCGCGAGCCGCGAAGACGAACCAGCGGGGACGTCGTCCGCCTCCGCGGTAAGGCGTAGCGATCCGTGCTCTTCACCTACTTTGCAGTTGTCAGTCGCCACGTGTTCTGTAGCATCCGAAGCTGAGCATCTCTCCTTCGCTTGCATCTTAGGCGCACGAGCACGACCCCCCCAATCAAGGAGGATCCATGAACGCAAGGAGCATCGGGCTCCCGAGGCGCGGCTTTTGCCGTGCCCTCTCCAGGGCTGCCTTCGCCGCGACGCTGTTCGCCGGCGTGTCTTCGGGCCCGGAGGCCATCGCCGCTCCGTCCTACCGGCTGTTCGAGAGCGGGCAGGTCCGTCCGCTCGCGCTCTCGCCGAACGGCAAGCTGCTCTTCGCCGTCAACACTCCGGACAACCGCCTGGAGGTCTTCGCCGTCAACGGGGGCGGCCTGGCCCACCGCGCCTCGATCCCCGTCGGGCTCGAGCCGGTCGCGGTCGCGGCGCGCAGCGACGAGGAGGTCTGGGTCGTCAACCACCTGTCCGACAGCGTGAGCGTGGTCCGCCTCGGCCCGGCCGGGTACCGCGGCGCCGTCGTGCGCACCCTGCTCGTGGGCGACGAGCCGCGCGATATCGTCTTCGCCGGGCGGAACAAGCGGCGCGCCTTCATCACCACGGCCCACCGGGGGCAGAACATCCCTCATGATCCGCAGCTCACCACGCCCGGGGTCGGCCGCGCCGACGTGTGGGTCTTCGACGCCGGGAGCCTCGGCGCCTCGCTCGGCGGCGACCCGCTCACCATCGTCACCCTGTTCGGCGACACGCCCCGCGCGCTGGCGGCGACGCCCGACGGATCCCGCGTCTACGCGGCCGCGTTCCACTCGGGCAACCGCACCACCATCGTCCACGACTCCCTCGTCCCCGACGGGGGCGAGGAGGCCGGCGGGCTGCCCGGCCCCACGACGAACTTCGAGGGGGTCCCGAGGCCCGAGGTGGGCCTCATCGTCAAGTTCGACGGCGAGCACTGGGTCGATGAGCTGAACCGCCCCTGGGACGACAAGCTGCGGCTGTCGCTGCCGGACAAGGACGTGTTCGTCATCGACGCCAAGGCCAATCCGCCGGCGCAGCTCCCTGGCTCGGGCGGCTTCTACACCGGCGTCGGCACCATCCTCTTCAACATGGCCGTGAACCCGGTGAGCGGGAAGGTGTATGTCAGCAACACCGAGGCGCGCAACGACCTCCGCTTCGAGGGGCCGGGCATCTTCGCCGGCAGCAGCCTGCGCGGCCACCTGCACGAGAGCCGGATCACGGTGCTGAGCTCCGCCGGCGTCGCCCCGCGGCACCTCAACAAGCACATCGACTACGACGCTTGCTGCGCCCCGCTCCCGAACGACGAGAACGAGAAGAGCCTGGCGCAGCCGCTCGGCATGGCGGTGAGCGGCAACGGCAAGACGCTGTACGTCGCCGCGTTCGGCTCCTCGAAGCTCGGCGTCTACGACACCGCCGCGCTCGAGGGCGACACCTTCACGCCGAGCACGGACGCCCAGATCCCGCTCACCGGCGGCGGGCCGACCGGGATGGCGCTCGACGAGGCCCGGGGGCGCATGTACGTGATGACCCGCTTCGACAACGCGATCTCCGTGATCGACACCGCCGCGCGCGAGGAGATCGCGCACCTGCCCCTCTACAACCCCGAGCCGCCGAGCGTCGTCGCGGGGCGGCCGTTCCTCTACGACGCCCGGATGAGCTCGAGCCACGGGGACTCGTCCTGCGGGAGCTGCCATGTCTTCGGCGATTTCGACAGCCTCGCCTGGGACCTCGGCAACCCGGACGGCTCGGTGGTCAACAACCCGACGCTGGTCGTCCCGCCCATCCCCGGCGCCGGGTTCGGCGACGACGGGTTCTTCGGCGAGGACCCCGATTTCCACCCGATGAAGGGGCCGATGGTGACGCAGAGCCTGCGCGGCATGGACAACCACGGCCCCATGCACTGGCGCGGCGACCGCACCGCGGGCAACGCCGAGCCCACGTCGCAGCCGGACGAGGGCGGCTTCGACGAGGAGGCCGCGTTCAAGAAGTTCAACCCGGCGTTCATGGATCTGCTCGGGCGGCACGCGGAGCTCGGCGACCCGGAGATGCAGGCGTTCACCGACTTCATCCTCCAGGTCACCTACCCGCCCAACCCGATCCGCAACCTCGACAACTCGCTCACCCCCGCTCAGCAGACCGGGCGCGACGCCTTCATGAACACCGTCGTCGCGCCGACGGGCTCGTGCGAGAGCTGCCACCGGCTCGACCCCGGCGGAAACCCGTCGGAGGGCGCCTTCGCCGGCTTCTTCGGGACCGACGGCCGCGCGGCGGTCTCACCGGATCCCCAGTTCTTCAAGGTCCCGCACCTCCGCAACCAGTACCAGAAGGTGGGGATGTTCGGCGCGGCCTTCACCACCCTCTCGCACGGCCCCGATCCGTTCCTCGGCGATCAGGTGCGCGGCTTCGGCTTCAACCACGACGGCGCCTTCCCGGACCTGTTCCGCTTCAACAGCGGGTTCGACCAGTTCGAGGGCAACCCCGTCGGCCTCCCGGTGACCCCCGAGAACGCCCAGCTCAAGCGGGATATCGAGCAGTTCATGCTGGCCTTCGACTCGAACCTCGCGCCGATCGTCGGGCAGCAGACGACGCTCACGGCGAGCACCTACGGCGCGGTCGAGGGGCGCATCGATCTCCTCATCGAGCGCGCCGACGCCGGCGAATGCGATCTCATCGCGAAGGGCCGGATCGCGCACCAGGAGTTCGGGTTCCTCTACCTCGGCGGCGGCCAGTTCGCGGCCGACCGGCAATCGCTCGGCGCCGTGCCGGACGCGCTGCTGCGCTTGCTGGTCGCCCTGCCGGGCAGCGCGCTGACCTACACCTGCGCGCCGCCGGGATCCGGCGAGCGCATGGGGGTCGACCGCGATCTCGACGGGCACCTCGACGGCGACGAGACCTCGGCGGGCAGCGATCCGGCCGATCCCCAGAGCACGCCCTGAGGCGGCGCGCCTCCCCCTGAACGCGACCGCCGCGACCCGGCGCACAAAATCGGCGGTAGCGAGGAGCGCTCGAGTTCTTGGGCAGCGCCAAGCACGCTAGAGTGCGTGCGCATGACGTCGACAATCCAGGTGGGGCTCGTCGGTGATCGCGACGACACGGTGACGGCCCACCGGGCCATCCCGGTGGCGCTGCGGCTCGCGGGGGAGGCGCTGGCGGCGCCGCTCGCGTTCGCGTGGGTCCCGACCGAGGAGGTGACCGACGCCTCGCGGGTGGCGCGCTACGACGCCCTCTGGTGCGTGCCGGCGAGCCCGTACCGGAGCATGGACGGCGCGCTGCGGGCGATCCGCTTCGCCCGCGAGGAGCGGCGCCCGTTCCTCGGCACCTGCGGCGGCTTCCAGCACGCGATCGTCGAATACGCGCGCCACGTGCTGGGCTGGTCGGACGCCGAGCACGCGGAGACGGCGCCGGAGGCGGGGCGCGCGGTGATCGCGCCGCTTTCATGCGCGCTCGTCGAGGCCGCCGGGACGGTTCGTTTCCGCGCCGGCACCCGCATCGCGCAGGCGTACGGCCGCGCCGAGGCCACGGAGGGATACCGCTGCCGTTACGGCCTGAACCCGGAGTTCCAGGCCGCGCTGGTCTCGGGCCCGCTGCGCGTCAGCGCGGAGGACGACGCCGGCGACGTGCGCGCCGTGGAGCTGGACGGGCATCCGTTCTTCGTCGCCACGCTGTTCCAGCCGGAGCGCGCCGCGCTCGCCGGTCAGGTGCCGCCGCTCGTGGCCGCGCTCATCCGGGCGTGCTCGGGCCGCGCCGGGTGAACGCCGCGAGGCCACCGGGTCAGCAATCCCGCCAGAAAAACTGGTCGATGACGAGTGGCCGCCCGAAACAGTCGTCAGCCCCGCCCGCTCCGCGCGCGCCAGGTAGCCGCTGACCGTGCTCTCGTCGACGCAGGCCGCCGCCGCGATCTCCGCCCGCGGCGGCGGGGGGCCGCCAAGCTCGCCGCGAGCGCTTCCCTTCGAAAAGGCCACCGAAGCGCCTGGGCGCGGGTCGACGGCCGAGCTTCCGCGGCCGTGCTCCTTGACAACCCCCCGATAATGTAACATCATAAGTTACGTGAGACGAGACAGCCGACTCTCCGGGGTGCTTCACGTCCTGCTGCACATGGCCCAGCACGAGGGGCCCTTGACGTCCGAGCAGATGGCGAAAGCCATGGACACCAATCCCGTGGTGATCCGGCGAGTCATGGCCGGTCTCCGGGAGCACGGATACGTCCGGTCGGAGAAGGGACATGGGGGGGGATGGTCCCTGGCGTGCGATCTCGCGAAGGTGACCCTGCGCGACATCTACACTGCGCTCGGCTCGCCCTCGCTGCTTGCCATTGGGAACCGGACGGAGACGCCCGGCTGCGCCGTCGAAGAGGCGGTCAACGCGGCTCTTAGCAAGTCGTTCGAGGCTGCGGAGTCGCTGCTTCTGTCGCGCCTCGGCGAGGTGACGCTCGCGGCCCTGGGCGAGGACGTGCGGACTCGGGTGGCTGCTCGCCCCGCGCCTCCCAGTGACAGACGCGACCGGCACGAGCCACCACGACAACGAGGGAAAGCGAGGGCGAGGTGATCGCGACGGACCTCGAGCCGGACAGGGTGCGCTCCCTGAACGAGCGCGCACGTCGAGAAGAGGCACGTCGTGGAGGCGCCCCAAGGTCCATGAGTAGGTCACAACGAGCAGGAGCAAAACCATCATGACCGAATTCTGGGAAACCGCGTTCGCCGAGAAGCAGCTGATGTGGGGGCTGGAGCCGACGACGTCTGCTTCTCTCGCGCGCGACACGTTCGCTCGAGCCGGTGTCAAGAGCGTCCTGATACCCGGCATCGGCTACGGCAGGAACGCGAAGCCGTTTCTCGAGCGCGGGATGTCAGTGGCGGGGATCGAGGTCTCTGCGACGGCGATCGAGCTTGCCCGCTCGCGACTCGGTCTCGAGATCCCCATCGTCCACGGATCGGTCACCGACATGCCCTTCGACCGCCGGCAATACGACGGCATCTTTTGCTACGGGCTTGTCTATCTCCTGGATGCCCGCGGTCGCGAGAAGCTCATTCGAGACTGCTACCGCCAGCTGGCGCCCGGTGGGCACATGATCTTCACGATCATCTCAAAGAAGGCGCCAATGTACGGACTTGGGCTCCGGCTCGGCGACGACTGGTACGAGCGCCTGCCCGGTCTTCCGATGTACTTCTACGACGCCGAGTCGGTGAAGCGGGAGTTCGGTCCGTACGGGCTCGTCGAGTTCTCCGACATCGACGAGCCTGCGGGCAGTGGCGCGACTCTCCCATTTATCAATGTAGTCTGCAGGAGGGACGCCGTGATCGTCGGCGCAGATGAAGCCGTGAGGCGGCTCCACGCCGGACAGGTTGAGGTCACGGTCGACGGCGCGCTTCGGCAAACCCAGGTGGAGGCTATCGCGAAGGCGCTCGAGACGAGCAAGACCACTATCCTGAGGATGGGCGGCTGCCAAATCACAGACCTTGGCTGCAAGGCCATCGGAGACGCTCTTCTCGCCAACACCGCGCTCAAGGAGCTGTGGCTGTTCAACAACGAGATAGGGGACGTCGGCGGCGAGGCCATGGGAGATGTCCTGAAAAAGAACGCTTCTCTCGCGACGCTGTGTCTCAACGAAAACCGAGTGGGCGATGCTGGGGCGAAGGCGATCGGAGAGGCGCTCCGAACGTCCACTTCATTGGTCGAGCTGGGGCTCGGGCGCAACCAGATCGGCGACGTTGGCGCCGTGGCTATCGGCGAGGCGCTCGCATCCAACAGCTCGGTGATCGCGCTCAGCCTCAACCACAACCAGATTTGCGACATCGGCGCAGCGAGCGTCGGCGACGCTCTTCGCAACAACGCCTCGCTCAAGATTCTCCGGCTGCGCAACAACGCCATTGGGGACGTTGGCGCGGAGGCGGTGCGGACCGCAATCGCGAGGAACACCACCTTGAGAATCGTCAACTTCGAAGAAAACCCTGCGTCCCCTGCCTTTCACGCTGGCATCAAGGCAGCCCTGGAGGGGCGTCGCCAATGAGCACGGACTCGCGCGGAAGGATCCGGGCCGGCTCGGATCGCGCGGGCGTGCCTTCCACTTTTTCGGCTGCCCTCTCTCGACCGCAACGTGACGGGGAGGACGAGCTGCGCTTTCATCGGACGAGCCTTCCCGCCGACCGACTCGCCAGCACCTATGTCTAGAGAGCGCGCAAGGCTCGCGCTTTACAGACCGACCCACAGAGCCATGTAAACGTCGTCGATGTACTCGTTCGGACCGATCTTCAGCCGCCTCGTCTTACGCCCCTCTTCGACGAATCCGAGTGATCGATAGAGCGCGATCGCGGGCTCGTTCGACGAGCGCACCTGAAGCTCGACTTTTTCAACGCGCGGGTTCGACCGCGCCCAGCGCAAGAGCGCGTTCATGAGGGCTCTGCCGACGCCTTGGCGTTGATGGCCTTCGTGAACGGCGATCATCAGCCTGACGACGTGCGACGTCGCGGCAAGTGAGAGCGGCTCCAAGAACGCATGCCCGACGACCGTGCCCGCGTGTTCGGCGACGAGATAGATGCCGCCGCGCCGATCGTCGAGGTCGACGATCTTCTTTCGAAGGTCGTCGTCGACGATTTCGTCGGGCCTCGAGGCGAGCTTCCCCGGAACGCTCGCGATCGCGCGCTCGGCTGCCGCGAGCAGCGGCGCGTCCTCGGGCCGTGCTTCTCGGATCAAAGGCGCATCGAACCCCATGACGTTCTCTTATCACGCGACGGGGCGGTTGCGAACGCAGTCACGTGGGGAGGTCGTCCGCTCGCAGCACGCCGCGGCCCTCGTTGCCCTTCCTTCGACACGGCACGAAGGGCAAGAGAGATAACGAAAAGGCGCAATGGCGCAAGAAGGGAAGAGAGGCTATCTCTTCCTGGCGTCATCGTGGCGCGAAACATTTTCAGATTTCGTCTTGCGCACGTCATTCCTTTCTTGCGCCTTCCACGCATGGCGATGCGCCCACGCGAGGAAACACATGGCGATGTGTGCACACGACGAATCACGCCGATCCCTCGCGAGACGCCGCGCGGCGGCGCAGGCGCTCAGCGCGATTGCAGGAAGTACCTGCGCGCCGCCTCGCAGAGCTCCGGCCAGCGCTGGGCGAGCGCGGGATCGGCGGCGAGGCGGGCTGACCAGAAGGCGTCGAGCGCGGCGCGCGCGGCGGGGGTCGGGACGCCGTACCGCGCGTGCGTGCTCTCGACGTAGGCGGGGTACAGCTCGCACGCGACGACGAGGCCGGCGTACTGGTTGAGCGTGAGCGGCGGCGGCGAGCGCATGCTGAGCGGATCGCCGGCGCTCGCGGGGGCCGGCGCGGACGGCGGCGGGACGCTCTGCGCGGGGGGCGGGTGGGCGCCCGGCGTGGCGGCGGGCGGGATGCTCGGCGCCGAGGCCGGCGGGGCGCTCGGGCCGGCCGCGACGGGGGGGCGGTCGTGATGGGTCGACGACGCCGCGGGGCCGTGGTGCGCCGCCGCCGGGGAAAGCTCGCGCGACGGTGGCCCGTCGCTCGCGACGGGCTGGAAAGGGAGGGCCGCGTCGAAGCGCGCGACGGACGGCCGCGGGCGCTCCTCGGAGGCCACCTGGATGAAGGGAAGCGCCGAGCCGACGAACCTTTCCGCGTCGGGGAGCGTCTTGCTGAAGGGCCTGCGCTGGTCGCTCCCCGCCGGCGGCTCCACCCGAGAGGACGGCGGCTCCGTCCTGGAAGGCGGCGGCTCTACCCGGGAAGACGGCGG
This sequence comes from Sorangium sp. So ce385, assembly GCF_051474135.1. Lineage (NCBI taxonomy): Bacteria > Pseudomonadati > Myxococcota > Polyangiales > Polyangiaceae > Sorangium > Sorangium sp. So ce385. Next base: position 8,257,610 of record NZ_CP150337.1, read on the forward strand.
CTCTGTCCTGGAAGACGGCGGCTCCGTCCGGGGGACCGACGCCGCGACGGGTTCGGGCACGGGCACGGCCGCGGGCTCAGGCATGGCCGCGGGCGCGGGCGCGGGCGCGGGCGCGGGCGCGGGCGCGGGCACGGCCGCGGGCACAGGCACGGCCGCGGGCGCGGGCGCGGGCGCGAAGGGCAATCCCCCGCCCCGCAGCGAGCGCGGCCCCGACGCCTCGACCAGCGCCGGCGCGCTCGTCACGGCAGCAGCATCCTCCGCCTCGCGCGCCGCCACCGGCGCTGGCACCGCCACCGGCGCCGGCATCGCCACCGGCGCCGGCATCGCCACCGGCGCCGGCATCGCCACCGGCGCTGCCGCCGCCACCGGCGCTGCCGCCGCCACCGGCGCTGCCGCCGCCACCGGCGCTGGCACCGCCACCGGCGCTGGCACCGCCACCGGCGCTGGCGCAGGCACCGCGGCCAGCGCAGCCAGGCTCATCGGCGCGGGCGCCGCCACCGGCGCAGACGCCGCCACGAAGGGCAATCCCCCGCCCGACCACGAGCGCGGCCCCGACGCCTCGACCAGCGCCGGCGCGCCCGTCGTGGCAGCGGCGGCCTCGGCCTCGCGCTGCGCCGCGGCCCGCTTCGCCTCGGCCAGCCGCTCGTCGAGCGCGCGGCGCGCGTCCTGAAGCGCGCCCATCGCCTCGGGGCTCCCGCCGTCCGGGCCGAGGACCCGGCCGATCGCCAGGATCATCTCGCGCGCGGCGCGCAGCGCCGGCTCGTCCACCGCGCGGCCGGGCAGGTGCCGGCTCGAGAACGCCGCGAGCTCGTCGTCCTCGCAGCGCGCCAGGTCCGCGAGCCGGGCCGCCACGCGGCGCCGCTCCGGATCCGCGCTGCTGCCCCGCTGCGGGCGCATCGCCGCGTCGAGCTTCGCCAGCGCCTCGGCGAGCGGGGGCCTCTCGGACGAGGTCGCATCCATCGCTGGCAAGGGGCGCGCGCCGCTCACGGGGAGAGCACGACCACCGTGGTGACGCTCGGCACGATCGCCATGCCCACCGTGTTCGTGCTGTTCTGCAGCGAGAGGCTCGTCAGGCGCGTCATCGGCGCGCAGCCGACGATCACCGTGAAGGCCGCGGTGATGTTGCGCGACGGGCCCATCACCATCCCGGACGCGACGCCGAGCGCGACGCCCGGGTTGTCCCCCATCGTGAGCGGCGCGACGGTCAGCATGTTGTGCGCCGGCGCGCACGTGACCAGCACGTTCGGCACGAACAGCACGCTCATCGGGTGCAGCGAGATGTTCGGGTACGGGATCGGCACCGGGGCCGGCGTCGGGGTCAAACACACGTCGGGGAACGCCAAGCACATCCCCCCTGCGGTCGTCTTCGCGAGCATCGCTTCACCCCTCGTCCTTGCCGGCGTCCGCGGCGCCCCGCGGCGCGGGCGCTCAGCCGATCTTCACCTGCTCGCCGTCGAGCTTCGCGAGCGTCCGCGCGGCGACGATCGTGTTCTCCCCGCGGACGGCCGCGAGCCCCTCCGCGCGCAGGTCGAAGACCCCCGCGCGCACCTGCTCGAGCGCCTCGACGAAGCGGAACGCCTGCTTCGCCCGCTGCACGAGGCGGCCCGCGCGCGCCTCCATGCGCTCGGCCACGACGACCGCCTTCTGCAGGTGCGCCTCGAGCGACCCGCCCACCAGCCCGAGCTCCTCGATCGCGGCGGCAGCCGCCTGCGCGCGGACCTGGAGCTTGCCCGCGAACAGCCCCACCTCCCGGGCGGCGGCGATCTCGATCTGGTCCCCCGCGCCGAGCCCGAGGCGCCCCGTCGCCTGCACCTTCAGGTCGCCCTCCGCGACCACCCGCGTCGTCGCGCCGGCCTCGCCCTCAAGCACCGCGAGGACGAACACCTGATCCCCGTCCTTCGCGCAGAGCACCCGATCGCCCGCGTCCGGCGCCACGAGGCAGCTCTTCGCGCGCCGCGCGATCACCGGGCCGCCGCCGAGCTCGACCAGGAGCCCCGACGCCGTGCCCCGGACGACGCCCGTCTCGAGCGACGGCGCGCGCCGCGGCGCCGCCTCGACCGGCGGCGGCAAATCCACCGCGGCGAGGAGGTCGTCCTGCGCGCTGTCGTCGTGTGCCACCGTCAGGGGCTCGCGGGCCGCCGTGCTCTGCATTTCGGGTCTCCTCGGCCCGGCTCCGCCCGTTCGGGACGTGCAGGCCGCCGCGCCAGTTTCTGGCAATTTTCGAGGGGAATCAACGGCATCTCGCGTCTCACGGGCGCTCTGCGTCTCGCTCGCCGCGCTCGCCTCGCTCACCGCCGCGCTTCGGCTTCCAGTCCTCGAGCGCGGCGAGCTTCTCGTCGTCGCCCAGCCACCCTGCCCCGGCCGGCAGCCGCGCGCCGTCGCGGCGGGCGCGGTGCAGCTTCGCGCGGAACATCGCCGCCTGCGTGAAGTCGGCGCCCGACAGATCGCAGTGCGAGAGGTCCGCGTACGCGAGCTTCGCGCCGACGAAGCGCGCGCCGGGGCACGAGGCGAACGCGAGGTACGCCTCGACGAGCTCCGCGCCCGAGAAATCGGCCTCCGCGAGCGCGGCCCGCTCGAAGATCGTGTTCTTCAGCCGCGCCCGCGGGAACCGCGCCTGCGCCGCCTTCGCCTCGCCGAAGAGCGCCTGCGTCAGGACCGCGTCGCTGAAGTCGCAGCCCGACACGTCGACGCCGGTGAAGTTGCACTGCGTCGCGTCGCAGCCCGCGAAGCTGGAGCCCGCGACGCTGCCGCGCATGAACTGCGTGCGGAACAGCCGGACCCCCTGGAACGCCCGCGCGCCCAGCGAGGCCTCGACCAGCGTCGTGAGCGTCAGGTTCGCGCCGTCGAGCAGCGCCGTGCGCAGGTCGAGCCTGTACAGCGTCGCCTTCTCGAGGTTCGCGCGAGAGAAGCTCGCGCCGCCGGCCTTGACCTCGACGAGGTTCGCCCGGTCGAGGTTCGCCCCCTCGAACGAGGCGCGCTCGACCGAGCACGTCGTCCAGGTCGCGATGGGCGCCTCCGCGCCCGTCAGCGCCGCGCCCTCGAGCGTCGACTCGACGAAGCTCGCGCCCACGAGCCTCGCCCCCGCGAGCGTCGCCCCGTCGAGGCGGCTCCGGAAGAAGGTCGTCAGGTGCAGGTCCACGCCCGACGCGTCCACGCCCGACAGATCGCACTCCGTGAACGTCGACTCCTTGACGAGCGCGCCCCGCATCGCGCGGGGCATGCGGACCCGGTCGAACACCGCGCCCGAGAGATCCGCGCCCGTCAGGTCGAGCCCGGAGATGTCCACGGCCTGGATCGGCTCCCCGTGGCGGACCTTGTCGAGCACCTCGTCGCGGTTCATGTCGCGCCTCCGGGAGCCGGCGCCGCCTGCCGGTCGAACCGGGCGAACTCGACGCTCGCCTCGGCGAAGGTCGTCCGGCTGTCCCCGCGCGCGCGGCTGAAATCGGCCCGGCAGAGCTGCGCGCCCGTGAAGTCGGCCCCCGCCAGGCGCGATTTCGAGAGGATCGCCTCGGTCAGGTTGCACCCGCGGAGCGAGGCGCGATCGAGGTTCGTCCGGATCAGCAGGGCGTTCTTCATGACCGCGCGATCGAAGCTCGCGCCCGTCGCGTCGGCCTCGGAGAGATCGGTCATCGTCATCTGGGCGCGATCGAAGCGCGCGCCGCGCAGGTCCGTCGTCCGGAAGCAGGTCTTGTCGAGCACGGCGCCCGTGAAGTCGGCCTCCGGCAGGCCGCTCTTGTGGACGGCGACCCCCTCGGAGAAGCGCGCGCCCGCGAAGCGCGCCCGCGACCCGGTGCAGCTCATCAGCGACGTCTTGTGCAGCCGCGCGCCCGACAGGTCCGCGTCGTCGAGCGAGCACTCCAGCAGCGTCGCCCGCTCGAGGTTCGCCCCGGTGAGCTTCGCGTCGGCGAAGCTCGTCTGGACGAACGAGCAGAGCGAGAGGTCCGCGCCCGAGAGATCCACGCCGGCCCAGCTCACCTGGAGGACGTCGGCGCGCTCGAGCCGCGCCCGCTTCAGGCTCGCCCCGGCGAGCCTCGCGCCCATCAGGACGGCCTCGGTCAGGTCGGCGTCGTCGAGCACCGCGCCCTCGAGGTTCGCCTTGCCCAGGTTCGCGCCCCGGAGCCGCGCGCCCGTGAGGTTCGCGCCCGTGAGGTCGGCCCTCGCGAGCACCGCGCCCTCGAGCACCGCGCCCGAGAGGTCGCAGCCGCGCAGGTCGGCCCCCTCGAGGAACGCGCGCACGAAGCGCATCCCCCGCAGATCGACCCCGCGGAAGTCGGCGCCGGTGAGGTCGCGCTCGTCGAGCGGCTCGCCCGCTTCGCGCGCCGCATCGACGACGACGCGCGCCATCTGCGCGGCCTCGGCGGTCATCGGCAGGGCCTCGGACCGGAGGTGCGCCGAGCCCCGGTAGCCCTCGCGCGCCGTCTGCTCCAGGCGCAAGAGCTGCTCGTGGAACGCCGGATCCGCGAGCATCGCCTCGAGCTCGAGGTTGGGCACGCCGCCGCGGCGCCCCGCCTCGGCCAGCTCGGCGTACTGCCGGAGCTGCGCCTGTGCCGAGAACTTCGGCGGGCCGCCGGGCGGCTCGTCCTCGTTCTCGGCGCGCCGGAGCGTCTCCTCGGACACGCCCATGTCCGCGGCCCGCGCTTTCATGCGGTCCTCGGCCTCCTTCTTCAGGCGGGCGGCCCGCTCCTCCTCCTCCTCCATCTTCCGCGACGCGGCGTCCAGGTACACGACAAGCGCGTCGAGATCGTCGACCGGCGGCGGCGCTTCCTCCTCCGGCAGCGGCCCGTCGAGGCCGTAGCGCGCCGGGTCGATGCCGTCGGCGAGGAGCTCCTCGCGGCGGCGCTCGCGCTCCCGCTCCGCGCCGCGCCGCAGGTTCGGCGCGGCGAGGTTCTCGCTCTTGATCCACTGCATCATCTGGAGCCCGGCGACGTTCGCGACGACGCCCGACTCGCGCGGCGGCATGAGATCGCCGTCGCTGAGCGACGCGATCGCGCCCCGGTCCCTGTCGATCCGCCGGGCGAGCGCCTCGCGGTAGTGCTCGATCGGCCGCGGGCGGCCGATCTCCTCGCAGGCGACGACGAGATCGACGATGTCCGCGGCGTCGTCCTCGGCCACGGGGATCGACCCGTGGAAGATCACCACGCCGAGGTTGGCGGAGGGGAAGAGCCACACCGTGTCGCAGCGGACGGGCAGCTCCTGGAACGCCTCCCCGCCCGCGTCGCGGCGGGTGACGAGCACGCGCGCGGTGAGGCCGGGGAGCGCGCCCTCGATGCGCGGGCGCGTCGGGTGCATGTTCTCCACGAGGAACGCCTCGTCGCCGCGGAGCGGCTCGGCGATCCATTGATCGCTCGGCGCGACGTTGAAGAAGGCGGGATCCACGTCGGGCGGCAGGCCGGGCGCCCACTTCTCGGCGTAGTCCGGGCCGTACGTCCCCGCGCGGGCGCGGCGCTGGGCGAACGTCACGTCCATCGCGAGGAAGGACGCCGGGCCCGGCCGGTCGCCGGGCGAGCGGATCAGCGCGCCGTAGTGCTCCACGTTCGGCAGCGGCCGGACGCGCTGCCCGCCGCGCTCGACCTCCTCGAGCCCCTTGCCGTAGGGGTTCGCCGCGTCCTTCGGCCCGCCGAGGGCGTGCGCCCAGTCGATGGGCATCTCCGCGAACGGCTCCGGCTCCGTGAAGCCGCGGCCGCTCCAGGTCCGGTCGCCCAGCACGGCCAGGCGCTTGTCGACGGAGCCGAGCCGCGCGCGCACGAACGACGCGGCGACGCGGCGGCCCTCCGGGGCGTAGCACCGGCCCGCGATGAGCAGCTCGCCGCGCGCCTTCGCGATGCCGTCGTCGAGCGGGAGGGCCCCGAGCTCCGGGGTCGCGGCCTGCCAGAACGTCATCTCGTCGACGAGCGCGCGCGGCGCGTCGAGGGGGAACGCCACCATGGCGCCCACGTGGAACCTGAGGCGCCGCGCGACCTCGACGACGCGCGTGAGCGCCGGGACCTTGAGGGGTTTGACGACTCGCATCCGCGCTCAGAGCTTCGTGAAGCCGGCGTTGTACGCGATGACCCCGGCGAGGATCAGGCCGATCGCCTTCTGCTTCATGTAGGTGCCGAACTGGTTCATCTTGAGGCCGACGGCCTTCTTATCCATCCCGACGTAGTCGAGCTTGATCCCCACGAGCTCGAGCTTGAGCCCGTACAGCGTCTGGTAGAGCGCGGCGTGGTCGGTCTTGAGGACGCCGCTCGCGCCCTTGTAGACGTAGAGCTCGTGCTTGTTCGGCGTGAGGTCGAACGTCAGCCCGAGCACCTCCCACTTCAGGTCGGTGGCGGTGATCTTCGCGCTCGGCGCCTTGATCACGAAGCTCGTGTCGCTCTTCAGGTCGACGTTCCCGCCGAAGTGGCCGTTCCAGGTGGTGGCGACCTCGGTCTTCCAGCTCTGGTAGTCGTCGAAGCTCAGCGCCGTGACCTTGTGCGTCCACGGCCCGGTCACCGTCGACGAGCCCTCCGGCTCGATCGTCTGCTCGTACGTGCCGTGGACGTCGTGCTTCATCCCGCCGCTCGTGATGGTCAGCGTCATCCCGTCGGTGATCGTCTGCGTCATGCCGCCGGCTTCCACGGTGTCCTCGCGGCCCGCCTTGATCGTGGTCGTGCGCGTCGCGTAGTACGTCTCCTTCGCCGCGCCGGTGACCTGGAACGTGTACGTCGCGCCGACGCCCGCCCAGAGGTCGCCCACCACCATGCTGAACTTCTGCCCGCCGACGTTCTCCCAGGAGTCGCCGCCGATCCAGGACCCGCCGTCGCCGCACGTCGTCTCGAGGTAGCTGAACGTGACGTCGACGAGGCTGCTGCCCGCGACCGCCGGGTCGGCGTTCTCGGGGGACAGGAACGTGCCGACCTGCGTCTCGCCGTCGCCCGTGTAGACCGACGAGTGGCCGCCGCTCGGCGTGCCCATGTAGATGCCGGTGCGGTTGTTCGGCGTGTGGAGGAAGATGAACTCCTTGCCCTGCTCGTCCTCGAGCACGAGCTGGTTGCCGCTGCCGGTCCGGATGATGTTCTGGCTGAGGTTGCGCTCCCCGACGACGCTCGGCCGGTGCGCGTTCGGCACGACGCCGGCGATGAACGGCCGGTCCGGGTCGCCGCCGAGGAAGGCGATCATCACCTCGGTGCCCTTGCGCAGCGGGAAGTGGAAGCCCTCGGTCGTCCCGCCGTGGGGCTGCATCATGCGCACCCGCGTCGAGACGCGCGCGTCGGGCAGGCCGCTCGTGTCGAACTCGAAGCGCACGAGGTAGCGGCCGTCGGCGTCGATCTGGGCGTACTGGCTGTCGGCGGGGCCGCAGACCACGGCGTTCTCGAACCCGTAGATGCGCGGCCACGGCGTCGTCTGCGGCGCGCGGAACTGCGTGTCGGCCGGGATCGCGAGCAGCTTCACGCCGTAGATGTCCTTGTCCGAGAGCCGCGTGAGCTTCGCGATCTCGGGCGTGATCCCGGCGATCGACGCGGTGTGGTGCACCTCCAGCGCGAGCCACTCCTCGCCGACGTCGCCCGGCTGGTCCTCCAGCGAGAACCGGTACCCGGCGCGCGGGCCGAGCACGTCGCCGCTGCCGCGCAAGGTCACCTCGCGGCAGCCGATCGACTGCGCGCGCACCTGCGCGAGGCGCTCGGCGTCGCTCTGCATGAAGACGCGGTAGCCGTACTCGCGGATCGCGCCCAGCCCGTTCTGGGTGATGCTGCTCTCGCCCCGCACCGACGCGGACGGGTTCGAGTAGTTGTAATCGGCGATGGTGACCGTCTTCGGGAGCCACTGCACGTCCTGCTCGAGGTGGTGCAGGCCCGGCGGCGCGGTCACGTCGTCGCCGAAGAGGGGGACGTAGCGCACGGCGCCGCCGCCCGGGAAGTCGTCGTGCAGCCCGCGGTCGTCCACGACGACGAGCACCTCGCCGGGCCCGTCCTCGGGGTGCTCGAAGTAGTAGTAGAGCCCCTCGCGCTCGAGCCACCGGTGGAAGAACGCGAGGTGCGTCTCGCGGTACTGCGCGACGAACTCCTCGACCGGGTAGTCGGCCTCGTCGATCGAGAAGCGGAACTCGCTGGCCGCGAGCCCGCCGCTCTGGAGCGTCGCCGAGAGGAACTCCTTGACGGCCTGGTTCGTGAAGACGTGGCTGCGCCAGAAGTGGCGCAGGAGCCAGAGCTTCGGCACGAGCAGCGCCTGGTACAGCGCCCGATCCGCGTTCTGGTGCAGGAGGCGCACGCTCGCGATCACCCCGTGCAGCACGAACGGGTCCTTCCCCTGGCCGCGGTTCGCGCGCACGGTCGCCCGCTCGCCCACCGCCTTGCGCACGTCGGTGTTCGCCGGGACGGAGAAGAAGAGCTCGAACTCGTACGGCTGCGAGACGTGCTCGGTGCCCCGGAAGCCGATGAAAGCGACGCTGGCGAGCGCCGAGCACGAGAGCGTGAAACCGTCGTGGCGCATCAAGAGTCTCCCGTCCCAGACCTACGTGTTGACGGCGGAATCTCGGCGCATCGCGCCGCGGCGTCAACGCTCCGCTGCTCCTGGGCGGCGCCGCGAACCAGGGGCTGTGGCGGTGGGATGAGCGCGCACGTGTGCGTGTCCGGCGCCTCATCGCGCAGCGCCGACGACGCGCGCGCACCGCAGGTTCGTGCCGCGTCGCCGCGCGGCGGCGGTTTTGTGCAGCGTCATCGTGCGATGGCGGCCTCTTCACGGCTTCGTCATCGCGCGATGGCGGCTTCGTCGTGGCTCGCCATCGCGCATGTCGGCTCCGTCATCGCGCGGCGGCGTCCTCGGGCGGCGTCCTCGCGCCGTGGCCTCGCGCGGCGGCCGCGAGCGCGGCCACGACGGCGCGCGCGAAGCCCCGGAGGCGCGCGACGTCCTCGGCGCGAGGCGTGAACGAGCGCGCGTCGCAGTAGAGCCGGCGGGCGAGCTCGACCTGGAGCGCGTGCACCCCCTCGTCGCGGCGCGCGTGCCGCTCGATCGCGTGGCCGCCCGGGAACGGGTCGTCCAGCGCGAGCGACAGGCCGTGCGCGCGCGCGATGTCGGCGACCGCGTCGCGCGCCCAGCCGGCCGCGCTCGCGCCGCCCCGGGTCCCGAGCACGACGTCGGCCGCGCGCGGGAACAGGACGTCGGGGTAGCTGTGCGCCGACACGAGGATCGCCACGCCGTGGCGCGCGCGCGCGGCGGCGAGGCGCGCGGCGACCTCCGCGTGGTACGGCTCGAACACCTCGCGCACGCGGCGCTCGGCCTCGGCGCGGGGCGGCGGGCTGTCGAGCCACGCCTCGCCGCTCGCCGAGCGCCGCCGCACCTCCCGCAGCCCGTAGGGGAGCTTGTCCTCGTAGGGCGTGGGCACGCGCGGGGCCGTGTTGAGGTCGATCACGAAGCGGCTCGCCGTCGCCACCACGAGCGCGGCGCCCTCCTCGGCGACGTCGCCGAAGAGCGCGTCCGTCGCGATGTCCGCGTCGGCCACGAGGGCGCGCTCCGGCACGCGCGTGAAGCGCGCCGCGCGCTCGTCCACGGCGAGGCCCGCGTGCGGGACCTCGACGACGACCGGCCCCGGCGCGGCGGGCTCGTGGACGCGGAACGGGCGGAGCGGAGGCGGCGGCGCGGACATCGTCACCGCCGCGGGTGTACGCGCGGGGCGCGCGGGAGGGAACGGGCTCCCGCGCCCTCGCCGGGAGCGCCGGACCGACGCGCCCTCCGGCGATCTTCGCGCACGCGACCGCGCGGAGGCGCCGCCGGGTTTTTCGCACGGGCGCCCCGCTTTGCGCTCTCATGGCGGGCCATGGGACACCGCCTCCTGTCGATCGTCAGCGACCACCACCTCGACGCCTGGCTGTCGTCGGTCCTGGTGGACGGCGTCGCGACGGTCGGCCTGCTCGTCCTCGCCGCCCACGCCGTCCGGCTGTCGCTCCGCGAGCGCCGCGCCGCCGCGCAGGCCGAGGCGTCGTTCGATCCCGGCGTCGCGCTCGCGCCCGGCGAGGGCGTCGTCATGGGCACCGTCGAGCGAGCGCAAGGGGCGGACGTGGCCGTGCGCGTCGAGGTCGAGCAGGAGGGGTCCGAGACGGAGAGCTCCGGCGTCTGGAGCCACGAGTGGTCCGAGACCGATCGCAAGGTCCGGGTGCAGCCCTTCTACCTGCGCCACGCCTCGGGCGCGCGCGTCCGGGTGGAGCCGGGCGAGGACGTGATGCTCGTCGACGCGCTCGACGGCATGATCCTGGTCGATCGCACGAAGCGCGTCCGCGTGGCCGAGCTCGTGCCCGGCGAGCAGGTCTTCGCGGTCGGCGAGCTCCGGCGCGCGCCCGACCCCGAGGCGCCGACCCAGGGATACCGCGGCGTGGCGCAGGGGTTCCTGCTCGTGCCCCGCTCGCACGGGCGGCGCATGCTCCTCTCGTCCGAGCCGCTCGGGCAGCGGTTCGCGCGCCGGGCGGCGTTCCACCTGCGGTGGGGCGCCTTCGCCGCGGTCGCGTCGATCGCGTTCAACGCCGCGTTCGCGGGCTTCCACGCGCGCCGATGGCTGGGAGAGACGATCGATGTCCGCGTGACCGAGCTGCGAGAGATCGAGAGGGGCGACACCGACTACCACGAGGTGACGGTGCAGGGCGAAGGCGGCGCCACGGTCGTGGACGAGGTGTCCCACGCCGCCTTTGCCCTGCTCCGGAAGGGCGACGCGCTGAAGGCGCGCCATGTCCCGTCGTGGCCGCTGGCCAGCGCGATCGGACCCGGCGTGACGGCCCACTCCGCGGCCTGGGTCGCGTTGCCGCTCCTCGGCGTCCTCGCGTTCGCCTACCTCATCCGCGCGCACGGCACGCGGCCCTGGTACGAGAAGAAGGTGGTCGATCAGGGGAGCGGCAAGCTGCCCGACGTCGCGCCCGGGGCGCAGGCCGGCGTCGCGAAGAAGGCCCCGAAGCGCCCGGAAGGCCGCCGCCGGACGACCTCGTCCGGCTGACGGCTCCGCGGCCCGCCCGCGCCGCGCGGCGCCGTCGCGCGCCGGGGCGCGGTCATCCGCCGGCGGTCGCGAGCGCGCTCGGCTTGATGAGGGTGAAGGCCGCGCCCCAGGGATCGGTGACGACCGACTGCCGACCATAAGGCGTGTCGAAGGGCGGCACTTGCACCTTGCCGCCGAGCGCCTCGACCTTCGCGAGCGCGGCGTCGAGGTCGTCGACGGCGAAATACGTCATCCAGTGCGGCGGGACCTCGGCCGGCCACTGCGCGTCCATCTGGAGCACGCCGCCCGCCGTCTTCTGGCCCTTGTGGAGCGTCACGTAGTCCATCCCGGGCGCGTCGATCTTCTGCGCCTCGAGGTCGAAGACGCGACAGTAGAAGTCCGCCGCCTTCTTGTGATCGCGGGTGTTCACCTCGTGCCAGATCATCGAGCCGTGCTCGAGGATCGCCTGCGCGCCGGTGTGGTTCTTCGGCTCCCAGACGCCGAAGGCGGCGCCGGTCGGATCGGACGCGACGAGCATGCGCCCGTGATCCGCCACGGCCATCGGCCCCATCATGACCTGCCCGCCGTTCGCGCGGATGCGCTCGGCGATCCGGTCGGCGTCCTCGCCGTCGAAGTAGACGCTCCACACCGAGGGGAACGCGGCGCCCGCGGGCCGCTGGCCGATGCCGGCCGCGCGGCGCCCGCCCGCGCTGCAGGTCGTGTAGCGGTGGAGCTCCGGCGGGCCGACTTCGAAGGTCCACCCGAAGAGCGCGCCATAGAACTTCATCGCGCCGTCGAGATCGGGCGTCATCAGATCGACCCACGACAGCGTTCCCGGGGTGTGCCGCTCAATCGTGCTCATGTGAGGTCCTCCGTGCGGTGGCGTGAACGGCGGCGACCCTATCACGGCTCCCCGCCATCGACGGTGGTCCGGCGCGCGCCGCCGCGCCGCCGCGCCGACCGGAAGCGCATTGCGCGGCGCCGCTTCTTTCTTCCATCCGCCGCGCGCGGGAGCCTCGTATAAGGGACCTGCACCATGAAGATCTCCGAGTACACCGCCTTCGATGCCCTGGGCCTCGCGGAGCTGGTCCGCCGGCGCGAGGTGACCCCTTCCGAGCTCATGGACGTGGCCTCGACCGCCATCGAGCAGGTCAACCCGGCCCTGAACGCGGTGATCTCCACGCTGCGCGACGACGCCGAGCGGGCGATCCGCGCGGGGCTGCCGGAGGGGCCGTTCACCGGGGTGCCGTACCTCGTGAAGGACCTCGGCATCCTCGTCGCGGGCACGCCGACCGGCATGGGCTCTCGGCTGTTCCAGGGCCTCGTCTCGTCCGCGGACGACGAGCTGATGACGCGCTTCCGGCGCGCGGGGCTCGTGTCCTTGGGCAAGACGAACACCCCGGAGCTCGGCCTCAACGTGGTCACCGAGCCGGCGGCGCACGGGCCGACGCGCAACCCGTGGCGCCCGGATCGCACGCCCGGCGGCTCGAGCGGCGGGGCGGCCGCGGCCGTGGCCGCGCGGATGGTGCCGATGGCCCACGGCAACGACGTCGCCGGGTCCATCCGCATCCCGTCGTCGTGCTGCAACCTCTTCGGGCTGAAGCCCACCCGCGGCCGCGTTCCGACCGGGCCGATCGAGGGCGAGGTCCTGATGGGCTTCGCCACCGACCACGTGCTGACGCGCTCGGTGCGGGATAGCGCGGCGCTGCTCGACGCGATCGCCGGGCCCGACGCGGGCGCGCCGTACTTCGCGGCGTCGGGGCCCCGGTCGTTCCTGGAAGAGGCGCGCACGCCGCCGGGGCGGCTGCGGATCGCGTTCACCGACGCCTCCTGGAGCGGGGTGCCGGTGCACGACGAGTGCAAGCTGGCGGTGCGCCGGGCCGCGGCGCTCTGCGAGCAGCTGGGGCACGAGGTCGTGCCGGCGCGGCCGGAGATCGCGTGGGAGAAGGTGCGGATCGCCTTCCGGATGCTGCTGTCGTACCACGCCCACATGTTCGACCGCGTCTGCCCGCTGTACGGGCTCGCGGCGGGGCGCGACACGCTCGAGGCGACCACGCTGACCATGGCCGAGGCCGGCCGGCGGATGAGCGCCGTGGATCTGCACGACGTGCTCGTCGCGCGCGACCAGCTGGCGCGGCAGCTCGGGCAGTTCTTCACGCAGTTCGACGCCCTGCTCACGCCGACGCTGGCCACGCTCCCCATCCCGCCCGGCACGCTCGACGCGAACGATCCGACCGTGAGCGCCGAGGGCTGGATCGACCGGATCTTCGAGTTCGCGGCGTTCACGCCCCTGTTCAACGTGAACGGGAGCCCCGCGATGTCGGTGCCGCTCCACATGAGCGCCGACGGCCTGCCGGTCGGCGTGCAGTTCGCCGGCCGGTACGCCGACGACGCGACGCTGCTGCGGCTCGCCGGCCAGCTCGAGCAGGCGGCGCCGTGGGACAAGCGCCGGCCGGGGATCTGCGCGAAGTGAGCGGGCGTCCCCGCGCGGCGCGCTCGCGGCTCAGCTGACGTTCGGCGCGAACCGGCGCTGTCCGGAGGTGATCAGCGGCTGCAGCACCGCGCGCGAGACCGGCTTGACCAGGTGATGGTCGAAGCCGGCCGCCCGCGAGCGGCGCCGATCTTCATCCTGGCCGTACCCGCTCAGGGCCACGAGGAGCGCCCGCTCCAGCTCGGGCTGCCGGCGGAGCTGCCTCGCGACCTCGTACCCGTCCATCCCAGGCAGCCCGATGTCCAGCAGCACGACGTCCGGCAGGAACGCCGGGGCCGCCTCGAGCGCCTCGGGGCCGCTCCGCGCCATGGCGACCTCGTGGCCCAGGGCCTGCAGCAGCATGACGAGGGACTCGGCCACGTCGGGGTTGTCCTCGACGACCAGGATGCGCCTCGGGCTCGCGGGGACCGGGCGCGCCTGCGGGAGCGCCGCGGAGGGCGTCTCCGCGCCCGCGGCGCCGGCGGCGAGGGCCTCCGCCGGCAGCCGCACGATGAACTCGCTCCCCTTCCCCGGCCCTTCGCTCACGGCGCGCACGGTCCCTCCGTGCATCTCGACCAGGCGGCGCACCAGCGTCAGGCCGAGGCCGAGCCCCCCCTGGGACCGGTCCAGCGCGCGGTCTCCCTGGGTGAACAGATCGAACAACTTCGGCAGGAGGTCCGGCGGGATGCCGTGTCCGGTGTCCCTGATCCGGACCTCGAGGCCGTCCCCCGTCCGTTCGCCCATCACCCAGATGCGGCCCCCTGGCTCCGTGTACTTGACCGCGTTGTGGAGGAGATTCGTGATCACCTGCGTCATCCGGGTCGCGTCCACCTGGAGGTGCACGGGCTTCATCGGGAGCGAGATCATCAGCTCGAGGTTGCGCGCCTCGACGAGCGGCCGGACGGTCTCCACGGCCTGGCCCACGATCGCGGCGAGCTCCGCCTTCTCCTTGTGGAGCTGGATCATGCCGCGCGTGATGCGCGAGACGTCGAGCAGGTCGTCGACGAGCCGCACGAGGTGCTCGACCTGGCGCTCGATGATGGCGTAGGCCCTCTCCAGGCGCTCGGCGTCGCACGGCTTCTGGCGCATCACCTCCAGGAGGCTGCGGACCGGGGCGAGCGGGTTGCGCAGCTCGTGCCCCAGCATCGCCAGGAACTCATCCTTCTGCCGGTCGGCCTCGGCGAGCTGCTCCGCTCGGTGCTGGAGCGCTTCTTCGAGGAGCCTTCGCTCGGTGATGTCGACGCACGCGCCCGTCATGGCGACGGGGCTCCCGCGCGCGTCGCGCAGGATCGTCCCCTGGTCGCGCAGCCAGCGGACGGAGCCGTCGGGCCCGACGACGCGGAACTCGACGGTCAGCTCCGTGCCGTCGCGGAGCGCGGCCTGGAAGGCGCCTCGCACGGCCGGCTGGTCGTCGGGATGGATGAGCTGGATGAAGTCCTCGAGGGTGCGCACCTCGCTGTCCGGCGCCGCGCCCATGAGGCGCTTCAGGCTCGCGTCCAGGGTCTCCCTGTCCTCGGCGATGTTCCAGAGCCAGGTGCCCATCTTGGCGGCGTCGAGCGCGACCCGCAGGCGTTGCTCGCTCTCGCGCAGCGCCAGGTCTGCCAGGTGGGGCTCCGTCCGATCCCGCACGACCTTCGCGAAGCCGCGCAGGTTGTTCGCCTCGTCCCTGAGCGGCGTCATGAGGCCGCTGCACCAGACGCGGCTGCCGTTCTTCCGGAGCTGCCAGCGCTCGTTGACCGCCCGGCCCCGCGCCAGGGCGGTCCTCATCTCGTCGGCGAGCACGCCGGCCCGGACGTCCTCGGGCGTGTAGATCAGCTCGAGCGACTTTCCGAGGATCTCCTCCTCGGTGAACCCGAGGACCTCGGCGGCTCCCCCGCCCCAGGCGATGACGTCGCCGGCCGGATCGGCGATGAGGATGGCGTAATCCTTCGTGTTTTCGACGAGCAGCTGATAGAGCTGACGCTGCCACGTGTCCTGTCGGGCTCTCTGTTCCTGGTCCATGGGGCGCACGCCTCACTTTCCGGCGACTCCTCGCTTCGCGGCCGAGCGGCGTGGCAGGAGGCTTCGATCGAGGTCCTCACGTCTGGCGCTGCGGTGACGCGCCCGGGGAGAAGCAACCCGCGAGCCACGCGGGTCCGGGGCGTCGTGCGCGCAGGGTGCGGCGCTCGGGCGTCCGCGGCTCGCGGGGCGCGGGGCGCGAGGCGCGAGGCGCGAGGCGCGAGGCGCGAGGCGCGAGGCGCGAGGCGCGAGGCGCGAGGCCGATCGAGCTGGCGCTGCGGGACGAGGTGGCCGCGCCGAGCTGCCCGGCGCTCCTCTCGACGTTGCGCAACATGGCTGTCGCGCGGTGGAGCTTTCATTGGCTCACGGCCGCTCGAGAGGGCCGAAATTCGAACCGCCACGGCGCCAAGATCTTGTGCTCTTCTTGGCGTCGCGCCCACACCGAGGAGAGGATCCATGAAAGACAGGACGATGGATGAGAGGACGTCTCCGAAGCACGCCTCGTCGGGCGAGCTTCACGCAGCGGCGCGCGGCGCGGCGCATCTCCACCTCATCGTCGGCCCGGTCGGCGCCGGCAAATCGACGTTCGCGCTCGAGCTCTGTCGAGCGCAGCGCGCCGTGCGGATGAACCTGGACGAGTGGATGGCGACGCTCTTCAGCCCGGATCGCCCGGATACGGGCGCGCTGGCGTGGTACATCGAGCGAACGGAGCGGTGCATCGATCAGATCTGGACGCTCACCGAGCGGATGCTCGACGTGGGCACCAGCGTGGTGCTCGAGATCGGCCTCATCCGCCGGGACGCCAGGGAGCGGTTCTACGAGCGCGTCGACGCCGGGGGAGTTGGCCTCACCATCTACGTGCTGGACGCGCCTCGCGCGCTGCGGCGCGAGCGGGTCGAGCGGCGCAATCGGGAGCAGGGAAACACCTTCTCGATGGTGGTTCCACCTCACTTCTTCGAGCTGGCCAGCGACAGGTGGGAGCCGCTCGACGATGCCGAGCGCGACGGACGCGACGTGCGGCTCATGTCCACCGCGGGCTGAGCGCGCCGCCGGCGAACGAGCCGCGATGGCCCGGCGGCGAGCGTGAGACGAGGCCTGTCGTCCGTCGCCGGGATCGGCCATCCTTCGCCGATGCAGCTGTGGCTCGCGTTCACCTCCCCGTTCGCCCGGAAGGTCCGCATCGCCGCCCACGAGCTGGACCTCGCCGGCGAGATCCAGCTGGTCGAGGCCGATCCGTGGACGGACCCGCGCCTGCGCGCGGTCAACCCCCTGGCCAAGGTGCCGACCCTGGTCCTCGACGACGGCGAGATCCTCTACGAGTCGTCCGCGATCTGCGATCACCTGGACGAGCGCGCCGGCGGCGGGCGCCTCCTTCCCCGCGCCGGCCGCGAGCGTCGCCGCGCCTTGCGGCTGCAGGGCCTGACCGACGGCGCGGCCACGGCCGCCGGGCGCCTGTTCGCCGCCGAGCGCCGCGCCGCGACGCAGCCGGACCCGATGACCCCGCGGTTCGAGCGAGCGATCGCCGCGTCGCTCGACGCGCTCGACACCGAGCCGCTGTCGACCGAGGCCTTCACGATGGCCGAGGTCGGCGCCGCGTGCCTGCTCGGCTACCTCGACTTCCGCTGGCCCGAGCGCGACTGGCGCCCCGGGCGCCCGGCCCTCTCGGCCTTCTGGGCCGCCGCGGCCCGCCGCCCCTCGATCGTCGAGACGGCGCACCGCCTGCCGACGGCCGCTCCCCGCCCCTGAGCGCGCCTCGCCTCGGCGCCGGGTCCGCGACCCTGACGCGCCGAGCAGGCCGGGCGGGCGCGTCCGGCGCTATCGCCGCAGCGTCTTGTAGAACATGTAGCCGAGGCCGAGCGTCAGCGCGACCAGCACGGCCCCGCCGACCGCGGCGAGCGGCAGGACCTTCGCTCGCGCTTGCCGCTGCATCTCGCCGACGCGGCTCACGAGGTGCTCGCGGACCGCGTCGGCCCGCTGCTCGAGGCGCTCGCGCTCCGGCGAGTCCTTCGCCTCCTTGTCCCTGACCGCGGGCCCTGCGGCGCCGCCGGCCGTCACGACGTGCTCCTCGCTGATCCGCTCGAGCTCGTCCAGGCTCGCGCGGACGCTCTCGCGGAGCTGGGCGGCGCGGTGTTCCAGGTCGTCGATGCCATCGGTGTTCGTGCTCATGCGATCTCTTCCTTCAGCAGGTTGGCCTGGGCCTGGGCGTGCTCCTTCGTGGCGTCGAGCGGCGGCTCCCGCGGGATGAGCCGGTATCCGACGAGCCCGGCGACCCCCGCCGTGACGAGCAGGACGCCCGCGATGACGAGGGCCGGCGCCGGCCCGCCCATCGCGAGCGCCGCCGCGACGAGGAGCATCGCCAGCGTCAGGATCGCGGCGGCGAAGGCCACGCCGAACGCGATGGCCGCGTTCTTGAACTTGGCGACGTCCCGCTTGGTCTCGTTCCTCGCGAGCGCGACCTCGATCCGGATCAGCTCCTGCGTGTCCTGGATGGCGTCCTTCACGAGCTCGACGAGCCCGCTCTCCTTGGGCTGATGGTTGTTCGCCATGGCTTCCTCGCGTGGGATGGGTCGCCCGGGGAACCCTCCATCCGGCGCTTCGCCGGCGGGCTCATCCGCTCGTCCGCATCGGTCAGCTCCGTCAACGGCCAGTCGTGGGAGGCGCCAATGCATCCATCGGACCAGGCAGAGAGTTGATGGGAGCGCGCCCCGCTGCGCGGACTGACAGGTCTTCCGCGTCGATGGCAGCGTCCTTTGCGCCACATGTGGCGAGCCTGCGCGTGCAGCGTAGGGCGCCTCGCCGTATCGCCGCGAGCGCCGCGCCGGCGGCCGGCGCTCCGCCGCGGCGCGGCAGGGCTCTCTGCGAGCGCTGGCTGGGCGCACGGGTGCGCTGCGTCGGAGGCTCGCCCCGGTCGCGGGCGACCCGACCCGATCGGGGCGGCGGCGTTCGGGTCCTCGTCGGCCGCTCTCGCCGCCGGCGGCGTCGCGGGGCGCTTGATGCTCGCGGCGCCGTCCACGCCTGGTGTAGATCCCTGTCCCCTTTTCAAGGAGACAACCATGAAGGCTCGGATGTGGCTGATGGCGCTCGCGATGCTCACGGCTGCTGGATGCGGGAGCGACGGCGCCGAGGCGGAGAGCGCTACGTGTACGGGCGCAGGGTGTGCGTGCAACGGGTTCGACTGTGACTGCGTGGCGGGCGCGGATTGCAAGACCGACTGCGGCTCGGAGGCGTGCGCGCTCGATTGCTCGATGGGCTCGAAGTGCAACGGCAGCAGCGAGGAGGCGCTCGTGCTCCAGTGCGTCGACACGAGCGAGTGCAAGGGCGACGGCGGCGACGGCAGCGTGCTCACGTGCACGCAGCAGTCGAAGTGCGATCTGAAGGCCGACGTTCGCTCCACGGCGATCTGCCGGGATCAGGCCGCGTGCAAGTTCGACATGGGCTCGGGCTCCATGATCTTTTGCGAGGGCGAGAGCAGCTGCGACCTCAAGTGCTTCGCGGATTGCACCGCGAGGTGCGCCGAGACGGCGACGTGCAAGGTGAGCTGCGGCGCTGACGGCTCACCCGGCGTGACGTGCCCAGACGGGCGCACGGTATGCGGCGCGGCGTGCTGAGGTGCGCGCGGCCGCTGGGCGCCGCCCGGCGGCGCAGCGCGCCGCGCCGCCGGGTGTCGTCGTCGGCGCCGCGCGGGCCGATCAGTACTCGGTGTTGTTCGACGTCGAGATCTTCGAGACGCCCATGAAGAGCTCCTTGCCGATGTCGCTGTAGCGGGTGTTCGTCATCGTCACGGAGCTGCTGCTGCTGTCGGTCCTGAAGATCGACTCCTTCATCTTCGAGATGTCGCACCGGTCGATCACGACGTCGACCTTGAAGGTGGTGCCGCCGTTCTGCCGGATGAACTTGCCGGCGTTCTCCGCCTTGAAGTTCGAGACCCGGAAGGTGCTGGCCGCGTTGATCTGGAACACCTTGTCCTCGCCGTTCTTCGCGGAGCCGCCGTTCAGGACCACGGTGCCGGACTCCTTGATCGTCATGGCGTCCTCGCCGATGTCCTCCCAGACGATGTTCTCGAGCGTGACGTTGCCGTAGGTGTGGATGCCGTCGGCGGCCGGCGCGCCGAGGACGACGTTCTTCAGCTTCGCGCCGTCCTCGAGCTTGAACACCGGCTTCTGCCCTTCCTTCTGGCTGCCGTCGCCGAGCTTGTCCTTGTCGGCGATGAAGCGCTTGCCGCCGCCGTCGAACGTCTCGCCTCTCTTCACGACGATGGTCGCGCTGACGACGCCGCCGCCCCCCGTCGTGGTGGAGCCGCCCGAGCCGCCGTCGTCCGAGCCGCCGCCGTCCACGGGCACGAGCTCGATGTAGTCGATCTTGAGGTCGTAGCCCGACGCGGACGAGTTCCTGCCCGTCACCTTGAAGGTGAACTCGACGTTCCCGGAGAGCGACTTCTCCGCGAGCTTCGCCGTCGTCCAGCTGTCGCCGGTGGCGGACGTATAGGCGTCGAAGGACTTCACCGAGGAGCCGTTCGCGAGCAGCTCGTACTTGCCGTACACGTTCCGCTTGGCGTACCGGAGGACGATCTCGTACTTGCCGGCCGCGACCGACGTGGAGAACTTGAAGGTGTCGCCGCTCTGGTTCGCGCGGAGCTTCACGTTGTCCGCGTTGTCCTCGATCCTGTCGCCCGAGGAGATGGCCCAGGACTGATCCTCCGCCTGGATCTTGACCGCGCTGAGCGCGTCGCTCATCGCGCCCATGTCCATCGCGTCCTCATCCGCCGCGATGCAGCCGACGAGACCGAGCGAGAGCAGCGAACCCAAAGCACCGATCCATTTCAAGCTCATGATGTCATCCCTCGTTGGTTGGCCGTCCGCGCGACCGAGCAAGTATGCAAGCCATCTCAGGAGATCTCGCCGCTCGACCGTCCGGAGCTCTGCGCCCCTCGCGTCGATGCGGCGCCCCGCCGCGCGCCTCGACAGGCCATCAAAGCAACGCTCGGGCCACGAAGCGGCTTTGCCCGAGGTCGTCCAAACGCACGCTATCCTTACATTTTTCCGCCGAAGGACCGCAGTCCGACGCAATCCGACCGTGCCGGCGGAAAGGCACACGCGTGGGCGTCGCGCGGGGTTGTCAACGACGTCAACCCGCGGTTGACGCCGGCGGCTCGAGCGCGGCGACATGGGATGACACGGTGGGAGCACCTCGCCCACGGCGCGGCTAGGGCGGCACCTGAATCGTGCTGTCCACGTTGATCTCAAGGCGCCACGGGGCCGCGGCGGCGGCGGGCTCGGCGCTCCTGCGCTTTTCCAGGACAGGCGGACCTGGTAGACACGGGGCGGGTCGATTCTTCTTCGCCGGACCGATGAGATCGACCCCCTGCGGGCGTCAGTAGCTTCGAACCTCCCCCACCGTGGAGACGATCATGTCAACGAACCGTTCCCGTATGCTCTTCGTCAACCTGCCCATCCGTGACCTGAAGCGGTCGGTCGAGTTCTTCACCAAGCTCGGCTTCTCGTTCAACCCGCAGTTCACCGACGACAAGGCGACCTGCATGATCGTCAGCGAGCAGGCGTTCGTGATGCTCCTCGTCGAGGAGCGCTTCAAGGACTTCACCAAGAAGCAGATCTGCGACACGGCCACGTCGACCGAGGGGATCTTCGCGCTGTCGGCGGGCAGCCGGGCCGAGGTCGACGAGCTGGTGAACACCGCGATCGCGTCCGGCGGGACGGAGGCGGGCGAGCCGTCCGACATGGGCTTCATGTACTTCCGTCGCTTCTACGATCTTGACGGCCACCACTGGGAGGTGGCGTACATGGAGCCGAACGCCGCCCCGCCGCACTAGCACCTGACCTCCAAGCTCACTGAAAGAACGCCGGGGAGCCCCAGTGAGCAAGATTTTGGAGATCCAGGCCGAGCCGCGCTGCCCGGTCTGCCGCATCCTGCAGGCCGAGCTGCTGTAGCGCAGCGCCGAGGCCCTCCTTCCCTGAACGCAGCGCTCGAAGGGCTCGCTCGAAGCCGGCATCAAAGCTTCCTCCGCGAAGGATCTCCCCGAGCAAGAGGGCACCCCAGATGGGCGTGAGGAGCCAATTCGTGTTCCACAGATGCGATATTACGCCCTGATGGGGCCCAGCGAGCCTCGGTCCGCCTCCCAGCTCTCCCGTACCTTCCAGGAAGGGCGCCATCCCGCCATGGCAAACGTTGATCACGAGAAGTCGCCTATCCTCTTCGGGAACCCTCCACTGGGTCAGGCTCGTGAAGGATATTTCACCTCCCGACTCGAGCGGAAGGCGAGAGGACGCAGGTCGCAGGCTGCTGAACTCTCCATGTCCTGTCAGCCATAGGACGTCGAACGCGCCGTCCTCGTAGACGGCCTGCAGGGAGCTGGGGCTGACCTCTGACGCGCCGTGGCAAACCACCTCCACCCCCGCATCCTTGAGCAGCGTCTCGAGCCAGGGAATCTCCATGCCTTCAGTTGTCGCGTCAGTAGCGACCACGGCGACGCGCCGCACCCGCCGATCGGGGCGCGGACGCCGAAGGCTCGTGGACCATGCGGGGATACTCTGTCCAAGAGCGGAGAGGACCGCCTGCACCGGGTGCGGCATGAACGGAATCATGGCGAACGCGGCGATCTTGGGCGAGCTGCTCCCCCCGAACGCCCCCGAGAGCATCGCGCGCAGGGCCGCCTCGTATTCCTGCGCTGCGTTTCCGGTGACCAGGTCAAGCCGGGAAGGATCGATGTCACTTGCATCAGGCGCTTCCAGGCTTTGCCTCACGACCAGGTTAATCGCGCGGAACGCGTTGACCACCCTCGTGGTCTCCTGAACTCCGGGTCCGGGGAGAGAATCGACACGATAGCTCGGACCAACGAGCAGCCCTCCCAGGCTTGTATGTGGGAACCAGACCGCGACACTCTCATCTAGGTCGTCCGATGCATTTCCGTTCCGCCACGCGCAAAGGATGCGTAACACGGCCACGTGATCCCCGCTGCGGGCCAGCGTCACGAGAACCGGATGCAGCACACGAAACAGGAATCCCATGTTCATGGCCGCGCTCTCCGCAGCCCCCCAGCTCGGATCCGCGTGCGCCGCCGAGATGGCATTGAGCAGAGATTCAACGTCTCCTCGTCCACGCAGGACGTCCTCTGCCGCAACCTGGAGCCGAGCGATACTCTGAGGATGATTCCTGATAGACGCGGCGTATGCTTCGCGATCGACGCCGACGAGCTGCCCGATGCGGCCCTGAAGCGCCAGCGCCACCTGCGCAGCCTCGGGCGAACCCGGTCTCAGGCGTCGTGAGTACACAAGCAGCGCGTCCCCGGCCGCCCTTTGCAGTCTTGGTTCAATCTGGTGGTCGAGCAGCCACTCGCACAGCTCGGCCGCAAACAGGGCGCCGACGTCAGGCCTGAGCGGCCCACGAAGGACCATCACGAAGAGCGGCAGCAAAGAGGGCAGGAATTCATTGAATGCGCCGGCTGCGCGAGATGTGTAGAGGGCAGCTCGACCCCATTCGGCCACGTCCGCGAAGAGCTCCTGAAGCGGCGCAATTTCGCTTGTGAAGAAGGCGTGGATGCGCTCTGGCTGCAGCGTGCCTTCCGGCAGTCCGCCTTCGGGGACAAACTTGATGTCCTCGGACAGTCCGACCACTATCCAGGCAAATGCGTCGGAAAACCTGCGCTGGTAGGCGGCCAGAGCGGCGGGCGTAATGGACGCGATGAACTTCAGATACCAGAAGGATAGCCGCTTTGCCTCATCTTGGGCGGCGAGCGCTCCATCGTGCGCTGCTTCCATGAGCGCAGAGGCGGTGCGGTGCAAGCTGGCTAGGGATTCTGGCCCGTCTTGAACCATGTCGAGAATGTCGCGCATAGCACATCTCAGGTTCGCGCGCTCCTCGGAACTGCATCCGGGCAAGTCTATCTCCGAAAGTCTCTCCTCGACTTCGGGTGCGACCAATGCCCCGATGAATGGCACCACATCGAGCAGCCTTACTCCCACGGGTTCAGGGTATCACCAGCAGGCGCCGCGATCGAGTCCGCCGCGGCACCGCGGGTGCGCGCGCCTCGAGCAGCGCCTTCCAGCCGCCGCCGCTCCGCGAGCCGCTCAGAGCGCCAGCTTCACCTCATGGCGGGCGAGCCAGTCGTTGAGCAGGAGGACCTGCTCCACGCTCGACCGGGAGACCTCGTCCGAGGGCCCTCCGGCGCTGCTCGACGCGGCGCGCGCCCGCGCCGCGTCGAGCAGCGGCAGCACCGGCGCGTCCTTCTGGGCGAGGAGCCGGCCGAGCTGGCCGCGGAGCGCCTGCGCGTACGCGGGATCCTGCGTCGCCGGATACGGGCTCTTGCGCCGCTCCAGCACCGAGCGCGGCAGGAGATCGTGGGACGCGGCGCGCAGCAAGCTCTTCTCGCGCCCGTCGAAGGTCTTCATCGACCAGGGCGTGTTGAACACGTACTCCACGAGCCGGTGGTCGCAGAACGGCACCCGGACCTCGAGCCCGGTCGCCATGCTCATGCGATCCTTCCGGTCGAGCAAGAGCTGCAAAAAGCGCGTCAGGTGCAGATAGCAGATCTCGCGCATGCGCCGCTCCTCCCCGTCCTCGCCCGGCAGGCGCGGGACCTCGGCGAGGGCCTCCGCGTAGCGCTCGGCGATGTAGCCCTGGACGTCGAGCCGCCCGAGGAGATCCGGGGCGAGCAGCGTCGCGACGGAGCTCGAGCTCCTCATCCGCGTGCGCATGGCGCTCCAGGGGAACGTCTCGGCCGCCACCGCCTCCGGGTCGTGGAACCAGAGATACCCGCCGAAGATCTCGTCGGCCGACTCGCCGGACAGGGCCACCGTGGAGCGCTCCCGGATGGCGCGGAAGAGCAGGTACAGCGAGGCATCCATGTCCCCGAAGCCGACCGGGATATCCCGGGCCCGGAGCACGATCGCGCGGACGGCGGGATCGGCGAGCTCGGCCGCGGAGAGCACGATGTCCGCGTGATCCGACCCGACGTGCCGCTGGACCTCCGCGACGTAGGGCGCGTCCGGCGTGCTCCGCAGCTCGTCCGCCTTGAAGTTCTCGGCCTGGCCCACGAAATCGACGGAGAAGGAGCGCACCGGCCCCGCGCCGGCCGCGCGCAGGGTCTTCTGGGCGAGCGAGGTGACGGCGCTGGAGTCCAGCCCTCCGGACAGCAGCGTGCACAGCGGCACGTCGGAGATGAGCTGGCGAGCGACGATGTCGTCGAGCAGCTCGCGGACGGTGCGGATCGTCGTCGGGAGATCGTCGGTGTGCGGCCTGGACTCGAGCGCCCAGTAGCGGCGCTCGGTGACGCCTCCCCTCCGGACGCGCACGACGTGGCCGGGGCGCACCTCGCGCATGTCGCGGAAGACGGCGAGCCCCGGCGTCTTGACGAAGGCGAAGAGCTCGCGCAAACCGGTCTCGTCCACGACCGGCGGGGCGAGCGGGTTCGCCAGGATGGCCTTGGGCTCCGAGCCGAAGAGCACGCCTGAGCCGGTCGGCCGGTAGAACAGCGGCTTGATGCCCATGCGGTCCCGGACGAGCAGGAGCTCTTCCTCGCGGGCGTCCCAGAGGGCGAAGGCATACATGCCGTTGAGGCGCTCGGGGAAGCTCGCGCCCCACTCGAGGTAGGCGCGGAGGACGACCTCGGTGTCGCTGCTCGTCCTGAATCGGTGTCCGAGGGCCTCGAGCTCGCCGCGCAGCTCGCGGAAGTTGTAGACCTCGCCGGTATAGGCGAGGACGGCGGCCGGCGCGCCGTCTTCCTCGGCGATCATCGGCTGGCGCCCGCCCTCGAGATCGATGATGGCGAGGCGGCGGTGCCCGAGGGCCGCGCGCGACGTGAGCCACAGCCCCTCGTCGTCCGGTCCGCGGTTCCTCATCGTCCTCGTCATCTTTTGCAGGACGTCGCGTTCCCGCGTCAGATCGCGGGCGTAATCCACCCATCCAGCAATGCCGCACATGGGATCATCGCCTCCTTCCAGCGCCGCCGCGCCACCTCCGGCGGGCCCTTCGGCTCGCCGCGGCTCTCGCGGGCGCTCGTTGTTCGGCGGCGAGCGTAGACAGCGCGGGCGCATCGCGCAACCAGCCTGGCCAGCGCGGCATTCGCCGATCTCGAAGGAGGGCGCGGAGATCCAGGAGTCGAAGGCGGCTGGCGGGAGCGCGGCGTCGCAGGAGAGCTCACGCCTCCGGTGGTGCGACCCACGCTCAAGCACGCTCGAGCGGCCCGTCCGCACGGCGCGCCGGCCGCGAGCGCGGCTCCGCCTGGGTCGAGCGGGGGCGCGCTCCGGCGCCCCACGCCGCGTCGCGACCGGCACGGTTGCTGCAGCCCGTCGCCGCGACCGAGGGCACGTGCGCTTCACGCACGCCGCCGCGCGCCGCCGGGAGAGCGGCCATCGATGATGGAACCCGATGACGAGAACGCCCCGATCGATGCGCCGGTGTCCTTCGGGTTCGAGAGCGACGCCGAGGCGGACGCCACGTGCCTCCTGATCACCTGGTTCGCCGTCGTGGAGTCGGCGGCGCTCGGGGTCCTGCCCGTCCTCCCGGCGCTCGATCTGGCGCGGGAGCGCGGCGACCTCGGCTATCTCGATTCGTTCTTTGCGCACGGCCTGAAGCACCTCCGGGACGAGCAGGCGCACGCGAACCTCTGGTGCGAGGCGCTCGTCGATTTCACCCGCGCCTACCCCGACGTCGTCGAGCGCGCGCGCCTCCCGGGGTGGCTCATGAAATCGATGCTCCGCAGGGTCGCCGTCCCGCACGACGTGCTCGAGTTCGCGGTCGACTGCCTCGCGTTCGAGGTGGTGATGAGCGCGTTTTACGAGATCGCCGCGCCGCGCCTCTCGTATCCTCCGCTCGGGCCGGTGTTCCGGCGCCTCGCCATCGACGAGCGCGCGCACACGGCCTATGACCGCGCCTACCTGGAAGGCTTCTTGTCCCGATCCCGCCTGCCAGCGTACCTCCGCGCGATCTCGCGCTACTGGTGGCACACGGCTGGCGTGCTCGCGACGGTGGTGCCGCTGCTCCGCGCGCTCGATCGCCACAGGCCCCTTCCTCGCGGCGCCTTCCGCCGGACGCTCGCCGCGCACCTTCGAGGGTCGGGGATGCCGGGCTGCCGCCGCCTCGCGCCCGCCCTGCTCGGGCAGCGAGCTGCTTAGTCCATGGGGTCGATCGTCGAGGCGGGATGGATCCATGGCACCTCGCCGCTCGACGGCGCGCCGCTGTCGTCCGTGCGGGTGACGGCCGCCGACGACATCGCCGGGGTGGTCCACGCCGCCCGGCGAGCGCAGGCCGCCTGGGCACGGCGGCCCGTCCCGGAGCGGGCGCGCGTGCTCGCCGAGGCCGGGCGGCGCCTCCTGGGGAGCGCCGACGAGATCGCGCAGGCGCTGCACCGGGAGCTGGGCAAGCCCATGGCGGACGCGTACGGGGTCGATCTCGGCTCGACGCCCGAGGTGTTTCGGTATTACACGACGCGCGGCGAGGCGCTCCTCGGGGACGAGGCGGTCGCCTTCAACCCGATCATGTTTCCGCGCAAGAGGGCGCGCGTCGAGCGCCTGCCGCACGGGGTGGTCGGCCTCATCACGCCCTGGAACTACCCGGTGTCCGTCGCGGTGCACAACCTCGTCCCGGCGCTCCTCGCGGGCAACGCGGTGGTGCTGAAGCCGTCCGAGCACGCCGCCCGGACCGGCGCCGCGCTCGCCGGCGCGCTCCGCGAGGCGCTGCCCGAGGCGCTGCTCGGCCTGGTGCAGGGCGGCGCCGAGGCGGGCGCGGCGCTCGTCGCCGAGGTCGATCTCGTCGTCTTCGTCGGCGGCGTCGCGGGGGGGCGGGCGGTGGCGCGCGCGGCCGCGGATCGCCTCATCCCCGCGCAGATCGAGCTCGGCGGGAAGGACGCGGCCATCGTGCTGCGCGACGCGGATCTCGAGCGCGCCGCGCACGGCGTCGCGTGGGCGGGCTTCGTCAACGCCGGCCAGAGCTGCGCGGGGATCGAGCGCGTGTTTGTCGAGGCGGAGGTGTTCGAGGCGTTCGTCGAGCGCCTCGTCGCCGTCGCGGAGCGGCTGCGCGCCGGCGACGACGGCGGCGCGCCGGGCACGGTGGAGATCGGCCCCATGGTCACCGAAGCGCAGATGGCGCGCGTCGAGGCGCACGTGCGCGCGGCGGTCGCGGCCGGCGCGCGGGTGCGCTGCGGCGGGGCGCGCCGGGGGAACTTCTATCTCCCGACGGTGCTCACGGGCGTCGACCCGTCGCTCGACCTCCTGCGCGAGGAGACCTTCGGGCCGGTGCTCCCCGTCATCGCCGTTCCGGACGCGGGCGCGGCGGTCCGCGCGGCCAACGAGAGCGTCTATGGCCTCACGGGGAGCGTGTGGACGCGAGACGTCGCGCGGGGCGAGGCGCTCGCCCGGGAGCTGCGGGTCGGGGTCGCCACGGTCAACAACCACATGTTCACCGGCGCGGCCCCGCAGGCCGTGTGGACGGGGCGCGGGCGCTCGGGCCACGGCGTGCAGAACGGCCCCGAGGCCCTGCGGGCGATGACGAGGCCGCGGCTCATCGCGGTGGACGAGAGCACCGCGTCGCGCGAGCTCTGGTGGTTCCCGTACGACCGCGCGTTCGTGGAGATGGCGCGGGGAATGGTGCGCTCGCTGGGCGCGGGCCCGGGGCTCGATCGGCTCTCGTCGATGGGCCGGATGGTGCGCGGCGCCGCTCGTCGGTGGATCGGGGCGCGCTCGGCGTCGCGCGCCCCGAATGCGTGAGGGCGAGAATCAGGCGGGGCCGGTCCTCGTCGGGAAGGTGGATAGGATAGATATCGCCGCTGGCTCGAACATCGCTCCTGAGGGGATGAGGGGGAGCGTCGCAGAGCCGCCCTTGACATCCTCGACTCATTTTGCTTTTTCCTTCCCCCTCGATGCGCATTGGCAAGCTCAATCCGTCCGACGTCCACAAGACTCCCGGCTATCACCACGTCACGATCGTCGAGGCTGGCCGGCTGGCCTTCCTCGCCGGCCAGTGCCCGCTCGATCCCGACGGCAACCTGGTCGGGGCGGGCGACCCCCTCGCGCAGGCCGACCAGGTGGCGGCGAACGCCCTGACCGTCCTGGCCGCGGTCGGGGCGCAGCCCGCCGACGTGGTGCGCTCGGTGATCTACGTGGTCAGCGACGACCGCGAGGTGCTGGGCGCTGTGTGGCAGCGACTCAACGACTCGGCGCTCGGCCCGGCCTTCGCCTCGGCCAGCACCCTGCTCGGGGTCGCTTCGCTCGGCTTCGCCGGTCAGCTGGTCGAGGTGGACCTGACCGCCGCCCTCCCCGGTTGATCTGCTTCCGCAGGGAGGCTCTCCTCGACGCGCACGCGGAACACGCTCGCATCGGGCCCTGCCGGGCTATCCGGAGGCGCGCCGGGCGCCGCCGGGCGATCTCGAGCGCGGGCGCGGGCCGCTCTTCGCCGCCCGCTTCGGCTTCGGCGCGTCCGCCCGCGGGCGGAGCTCCCCCCCTCCCCACGCCACCACCGCGTCGATGAAGGCGCGGAGCTGCGGCGGCATGAACTCCCGCTCCGCGTAGATCACCGCGAAGTGCGATTCCCCCTGGATCGCGCCTTTCAGCACGTGCACGAGCGCGCCGCTCTCGAGGTGCGCGCGCGCGAGCGGCTCCGGCAAGAGCGCGATGCCGAGGCCCTTGAGCGCGGCGTCGCAGAGCAGGTGCATGTCGTTCGTGAAGAGCGCCCCCTCGACCTGGAGCTTGCCGCCGGAGGACGGCCAGTGCGTCTGCGGCAGCTCCCCCCGGGCGAAGCCCATGAGGCAGCGGTGGCCCCGCAGATCGCGGCGCGTGCGCGGCGCGCCGCGGGCCTCGAGGTACGCGGGCGAGGCGACCGCGAGGAGCGGGTGGCGCATCAGCGTCCGGGCGACGAGGCCGGGCTCGAGCGCGGCGCTCGCGCGGAGCGCGACGTCGTAGCCGCCGCGCCGGAGATCGACGAGCTGCGTCGTGTTGTGGACGTGGAGGCGGACCTCGGGGTAGCGCCGCGCGAAATCGCAGAGCATCGCGCTGAAGCTCTCGTCCATCATCGGCGGCACCGACACGCGCAGCTCGCCGCGCACGGCGTCGTCGGCCTGGCGCACGCTCGCCTCGGCGTGGTGGACGGCGTCGAGGACGATGCGGGCGTGGCGGTAGAGCGCCTCGCCCGCGTCGGTGAGGGCGAGGCTGCGCGTGGTCCGGCGGAGCAAGCGCACCCCGAGCCGCTCCTCCAGCCGCGCGAGGCGGCGGCTGATGGTGGCGCGAGGGACGCCGAGCTCGGCGGCGGCGCGGGACAGGGATCGGGCCTCCACGGTCTTCGAGAAGGCGAGGAGCTCGGAGGTCTCGAGGGGTTCGTCCATCTGGATCAAATCCTGGCAGGTGCTTCCAACTGTTGATGCATTGTTACAGGCGCGTCCACGGCCCAGAATGCTCGCTCATGAACGACAAGGCACGCACCATCGGTTACTGGATCTCGACGAGTCTCCTCGGCCTCGCCTTCGCCACAGGCGGGCTCGCCGATCTCACTGGCTCCCCCCAGGTCCTCGAGGGCATGGCGCACCTCGGCTACCCGGCCTACTTCGCCACCATCCTCGGGGTCTGGAAGGTCCTCGGCGCCGTCGCCGTCCTCGCCCCGCGCTTCCCGCGCCTCAAGGAGTGGGCGTACGCCGGCATCTTCTTCGATCTCACCGGCGCCGCCGCCTCGCACGCCGCCGTGGGCGACGCCGCCGGCCAGGTGATGACGCCCCTCGTCCTCGTCGCCGTCGCCGCCGCCTCCTGGGCGCTGCGCCCCGAGAGCCGCAGGCTCGCGAGCGCCCCGAAGCGCGAGGCCGGGACCCGCGTCGGCGAGCCCGCGCTCGCGACCTGACGCGGGATCTCACGGAACGACTCGCCCCAACTCACCCATGTACTATGGAGCAAGCCTCATGAGCGACCAACTCCTCCAGCAGATCCTCCTCGAAGCCCGCACCCACAACGGCTGGCTCGCCGAGACCATCGACGACGCGACCCTGCGCCGCCTCTACGAGGCCCTGCGCCTCGGGCCGACCGCGGCCAACACCGTGCCGGCGCGGATCGTCTTCGTGAAGAGCCCCGAGGCCAAGGAGCGCCTGCGCCCCTGCCTCTCGCCGGGCAACGTCGAGAAGACCATGAGCGCGCCCGTCACCGCGATCATCGCCTACGACACGCGCTTTCACGAGAAGATGCCGAAGCTCTTCCCGGCGCGCCCGACGATGGGCGAGGCCCTCGCCGGGATGCCGCCGGAGCAGCGCGACTTCTTCCTCCTGCAGAACGCCTCGCTCCAGGCCGGCTACCTGATCCTCGCGGCCCGCGCGCTCGGGCTCGATTGCGGGCCGATGGCCGGCTTCGACCGGGAGAAGGTCGACGCGGCGTTCTTCGCCGACGTGCCGTGGAAATCGATCCTCCTCATCAACCTGGGCCACGGCGACCCGGAGAAGCTCTACCCGCGCAACCCCCGCCTCGATTTCGACGAGGCTTGCCGCATCGCGTAGCGATCGGCGCGGAATCGGCCGGCGCGGCTTGCAAGGCGAGGCCGCTCGGGGGCAGCATCGGGCGCATGGAACCTATCGAGTTCGTCGACGTCGCGACCGCGAAGGCGGCCCGCGGCGTCCGCATGGTCGCGTCGGGGATGGTGCCGAGCCCCTGGTCGGAGGCCGCGAAGGGGCTGTTCCGGCTCCAGGGCGTGCCGGTGCGCGTGGTGCGGTTCTCGCGGGAAGACGCGGACCTCGCGGCGTGGATGCGCGCCGACAACGTGCCCGTCGTCTTCCACGACGACGAGCCCCCGCGCGTCCACTGGGCCGCGATCACGACCCTCGCCGCCCGCCTCGGCCCGCCGGGCGCCCTGCTCCCCGACGACCTCGATCACCGCACCCGCACCGTCGGCCTGCTCCACGAGATCGCGGGTGAGGACGGCCTCGGCTGGAACGCGCGCCTCCTCATGATCCACGCCTCGATGACGAGCGAGGGCAAGCGCGGCTTTCCGCCGCCGGTCGCGCGCTACCTCGCGGCGCGCTACGGCTACTCCCCGGCGTTCGACCTCGACCGCGTGCGCGCCCGCATCGTCACCGCGCTCTCCGCCCTCGCCGCCCGGCTCGACGGAGGCCGCGACTACCTCGACGGTGACCGCCCGAACGCGCTCGACGTCTACGCCGCCACCTTCCTGACCCCGCTCTGCCCGATCCCGGAGAGCGACTGTCCCCGTCTTCAGCCGTTGCTCCGCCAGGCCTTCGGGACCGCGCGCGAGGAGCTCGGCGACGCGGTGCCGCGCGCGCTCGTCGAGCACCGGAGCCGGATGTACGAGCGCCACCTGGGCTGGCCGATCGAGCTCTGACGGCGTGGGGACCCCGCCCAGGGGTCGGGGCTGCTACCTTCTTGACATGGCTCGGCACGAGAGCTCAGGACACGAGGGCGAGGCGCGGCAGAAGCTCCGGACCAGCCGGCAGGTGTACGACCAGATCCGCTGGGACCCGCGGCTCGACCCGGCCGCGTTCGTCATCGGCTACGAGACCCGCGCGTCGGGGACCGAGGAGATCGGCCTCCCGAGCTTCGACCCGGAGGGCGACATCCCCTGGCATCGAATCCAGTACATCCGCCGGGGCACGACCACCGTCTGGGACCGCCGCCGGCGCGTGGACCTGCTCGAAGGCCAGCGCAGCGCGCCCGCGGCGCCGGCGCCGGCGCGGAGCGGGCTCGACGCCCGGCCCGTCCACCGCAGCGCCCTCGCGCTGATCCCGCCCCGGGAAGCGTGGGCGCCGATCGAGGCGATCCGCCAGGCGCACGACAGGCACGTGCAGCGGTGGATGCCGCACATCAACCTGCTTTACGGGTTCTTGCCGGAGGCCGCCTTCGCCGAGGCGAGGAGCGCCATCGCCGCGGCGCTGCGCGACGTCGCGCCCTTCGAGGTGACCCTCGACGACGTGCGGCGCTTCCAGCACCGCGCCGGCGCCACGGTGTGGCTCCACCCGCGCTCCGAGCCGCCCGGCGCGCTGGAGGCCCTGCAGGCCAGGCTGGAAGCCCTCTTCCCCCAGTGCAGCGAGCAGAGCACGGTCTCCGCCGGCGGCTTCACCCCGCACCTCTCCATCGCGCAGCTCCGCGGCGGCGAGGACGGCGAGGCGCTCGTGGCCGAGTGGCGGCGCATCCTGCCGATCACCTTCCAGGCCCGCGCGATCCACCTGATCAGCCGCCGTGGCGACGAGGCGTTCGCGATCCGCCACGCCATCCCGCTCGGCGCGCCGTCTTCCGAAGAAGGAGATCGGTAAAGCGCGCGTCAGCCCCCGCCCTTCGGCGCCTCCGGGGGGTGGACGCGGGTCCACCTCTCGCCGTCGAACCGCGCGATGTCCGTGGGGCCGACGCACCAGAGGACGCCGCCGGCCTGCTCGATCGTGTGGATGTAGCGCAGCTCCTGCTCGAGGCCGGTGCGCACCCGCAGGGCGCGCCGGCGCTCGAGGTCGTAGCGGAAGAGACCGAAGTTCGACCCGAGATAGAGGGTCTCCTGGTACATGGCGACGGCGTGGAAGAGGTGCGGGCTCCTCTCCCGCGACACGCTCCGGAAGCCGTCGCGGTGATTGCCGACGAGCAGCGCTCCCTCGTGCCCGCACACCCAGATGCGCTGCGCGCTCTCGACGTGAACCGCGTTGAGCCCGCCGACCGGCGGCACCGCGAGGCGGCGCCACCGCGGGCCGCCCAGGTGAAACAGGCTCCCTTCGAGCCCGCGCGGGCCGAGCTGCTGGGCGGCCAGGTAGAGGTCGTCCTCCGCCGGTCCCTGGAGGTCGACGGGCCTCACGAGGTCCTGGAAGTCCACGCCGGGCGGCGCCTGGAGGAGACCCGCGTCCGCGTGCGCCCAGCGGCCGGGGCCGAGCCTCCGGTACACCTGCCCCGCGCTCCCGCAGGCGAACAGGCGGTCGCCGACGCGGCGCAGCGCCGTGAGGAAGCCGTATCCCTTCGACGTCGGCCGGCGGAGCCCGGCCTCCGGGATCGGCTCGATCACCGCGCCCCGCGCAGACCGGAGCTCGACCTCGCCGTCCAGGGAGAGCGCGCACAGCGCGAGATCTTCCCCGGGGGCGGCCTGCTTCTCCAGCCCGACCGTGAAGAAGCCGACGTCGTGCGCCGTCCACGGCGGGGCGCCGCCCTCGTCGTACAGGAAGAGCCTTGTATGCGGGGTATAATCCCCCGGCGCGGCGAAGGTCGCCGAGAGATAGACGCTGGACGCGCTCAGGGCGAGCGCGCCCGTGATCGTCATCGGGGTGTCGCCGGGATCGTCCGGCGTCGCTCGGGGATCCTCGCCGATCGGGCTCATCTGATCTTCACTCGCTGGGTGGTGTCGATCCCCTGGAATGCCCTGCTCACCTCGCGGATGATCTGGGCAGTGCACTCCGGCTTGTACGCGACCGTGACGCGCAGCGACGATCCGATCACCTCGGAGAGCGGGAGGGTGCCGTCGGTCGACTCGCCGGCCGCGACCTTGTTGCTGAGGATCCTGTTCAGGTCCGCGTGAATCGCGTTGTGCAGCGTGCCCTTGACGAAGGCGTTCCCGGGGATGCAGATGGCGGCGCCGTCGTCCTCGGAGAGGATCCGGTACGAGGCGCCGTTGCGCGTGCCCGATCGCACGAACTCGTCAGGGACGATGTGGTGCGACTGGGAGCCCTCGCCCGGCAGCAGCTTGCAGATCTTCTTGAGATCGCCGTGCCGCCCCACGAGGCACGGCGGGCGCCTGACCTGAACGTTGCTGTCCAGCCTCGGGGCCGCGCGGAGGTCGAGGCCCATGTCCAGGCCGAGAAAGGGCGTGCGCATCGGCCGGTGAGCCGGGTCGGTGAGCGCGTCCTGGGTGAGGGCATGGGTCCGCGAGATGCCGATCAGGCCGATTCCGCCGGCGAGCCCCCCCCAGACCCCCGCGCCGACGGCCGCTCCGCCGGCCGCCGGGCCGAGGGTGGACAAGGCGCCCGGCGCCGCCTTCGTGGCGGCCTCCGCCGCGGCTCTCCTGGCGGCCTCCGCCGCGAGCTGCCTGGCGAGCTCCTCGTCGAGCAGCGCCACCTGCGTCACCTCTCTCTGTGTCGTGTAGACGCGCCCGAGCGCGTTGGCGGGCGGGTTGCCGTCGCCGGGCGTCTCGCCTCGAACGGAGGTGTCGATCTGCGCGCTGGGCGGGAGGGCCATGGCGTCAGGCCTTCACGTTCATCCAGCAGCGATCGCCCCGGCGCACGATGCGCCGGCCGTCGGCGCGGACGTTCTTCGACGCCTCGTGCGCCCACACCTTGCCCAGGTTCACGCCCGATTTGACGCCACCGCCGGTGCCGGGCTCGTCGCCCTGGACGGTCGGCGCCAGGCTGTGATCGTAGACGTAGGTGGGTTTGCCGTTGAGGTTCACGCCCTCGATGCACTTCGTGCTGCCGTTGAAGCTGGCGTAGAGCATGTACGGGACCGGCACCATCGCGCCGCCCACCGGCGTCAAGCACACGTCCGGGGCGACGGTCACCGCGTAAAAGCTGCTGTCCTTTCGAGCGCCGATAGGCATGTTCTCTCTCCGTGCCCCGATCAGGCCGCACCCGCCTGCTGCATGTACCCGAGCGAAAGGAGGGTCACGCCCTCGACCTCGAGCGACGCCGGGATGCGCGCGCGCCACACGAGCGACAGGCGCATCTGATCGAGGTCAATGATGACCGTGTCGATCGGCACGGCGGCGAAGCTCACCGCGTCGCCCTTGCCGGTGAGCCGGACGACCACGGCGGCCTCGGGCACCTGGAAGCGGCAGGCCGTGCCCGCGGCCTCGGGCGCCGCGCCCGGCGCGCTCGGCGGCAGCAGGTTCCACAGCTCGGCGAGCTCACCGCCAAGCAGGTAATCGCATTGCATGTCGGGGTGCGCGCCGTTCCAGTAGGCCATATCGAAATCGGGCGGCATGTAGGGCCAGCGCTCGGCGAGCCAGCGATCGTCGAAGGTGCCTGCCAGCTTCAGCCGCGGCTGCCATGGCTTGGCGATGACGCCGAATCCGCGCGGCGACAGCTCCGGCGCCTCGCCGGCGCGCACCTCGCCCGCCACCATCCGCGCGAAGATCTCCGCGGTGATGAGGGCGCCGGGCGCCTCGATCCGCGGGGCCGGCCAGCGCTTCACCTCCGCCGCGTCGGCGTACCAGCGCTCGAGGAAGCCGACGCCGAACGGATTGTGCGCGCAGGTCGCGTGCGCCACCGGGGCGGCGTCCGCCTCCGGGTGCGCCCGGCGCGCCTCCTCGCTCAGCCGGTGCGCGCCGTCGAGCCGCTTCGCCGCCTCGTCCCCGGCGTACACCTTGAGCTGGCCGCCGAAGGCGTGCTCGTAGCGCAGCGGCAGGGCCACGAAGGGCTCCGGCTCCGTCAGCGCCCAGCCATCGTCCTTGCGCTCGAACGCCCGCGCCCCGTGGACGACCAGGCGGTGATCCAGCAGCGTGCCGGCCTCCGCGAGGTTGGGGATCGCGGCCAGGCGCCGGATGCGGACGCGCACGTCCACGCGCGCCGCCGCCTCGCCGGCCGGCGCGTGCGCGGCGCCGATCACGATGACGTCGCACCGCGGCTTGCTCTGCGCGAGATCGCTCTCGACTTTGACGCTGCTGCGGTTGATTTCGCCGTGATATGCATCCGAGAGCACGAGCTCGCCATCGCAGATGGCGGCAACGTGGGTGATCCGCGCGCCGTCGCTCTCGCCCGCGCCCGGCGCGGCGCGCAGCTCGTAGCTGCCCCGCGCGACGACGACATGCGATTCGTCGCCCCGAGCGTCGACGATGTCGTACTCCAGCACGGGAAACGGAGTGCGGTTGTCGAGCTCCATCGGGGCGGCGGCAGGATACCCGACCGCGTCGGCGCGGAGCAAGGCCGCTCGCCGCCGTCCCCGCCGGGCTCGTCCCCCGCAGGCTGTGGCGTGAAGGCGGCCCTTCGATGCATCGAACAATTTTCGATAGAGCGTCGCTTTCCAGGAGGGAGGCGGATCGCGCAACACGGACGCGTGCGGCGCTCGACGCATTCCTATCGGGGTGCTGCGGTATCGCGAATCCCGCGACCCCGCGTTGCTGCGCGTTCCAGGTGAACCACACGTTCTCGCTCGCCCGAACCCGAGCTGCCCGCGCCGCGCGAAGCCCATGGGCGTGGTTGACGTCGCCGACGCGCCGTGCCACTTTCGCCAGTGTCCCGCAGGACCCGCCGTGTCAGCGCTCGTCCGGGGCTCGACCCGCTCGTGAGGGCGGAGGGCGAGCGCACCCTGAGCGTCGGCGTGAAGGCGCTGCGGAGCGTGCTCGGGGCCGCGGAGGCTGCCGGGATCGACGCGGGCGCGCTCGCCCGAGCGCACGGGCTCGCGCCGGAGGAGCTGCGCAACCCCGACTTCCGGCTCTCCTATCGCCGGTGGATCGCGCTCTGGGACGATGTCGTCGAGACGGCCGGCGATCCGGGCGTCGGGCTCCGCGCCGCGGAAGCACTCTCGATCGGCCACTGGGATGTGATGGACTATGTCGTCGCGTCGAGCGACACGGTGGGCGACGCATTCCAGAGGTTCTCGCGGCACTTCGCCGTCATCAGCACGGCCGTGCGGCATGTCCTCCAGGTCGATCACGAGGAGGCCCGGCTCGTTCGGGAGCACGTACCGGGCGCGGCCCCGCACCGGGTCGCGACCGAGTTCGGCTTCGCGAACATCGTCCTGCGCTTCCGCATGCTCGCCGCGGCGCCCTGGTCTCCTTCCCTGATCCAATTCCGTCATCCGCGCTGCGTCGAGCTCGAAAGGTACGCCCGCATCTTCTCATGCCCGATTCGATTTCGAGCGCCCGGCGACGCGATCGTCCTCCCGCGCGCGGCGCTCGCGACGCCGATGAAAGGGGCCGCCCCCGAGCTCTGCGCCGTCCTCGATCGCCACGCCGCCCTCGTGGTGCAAAAGCTCCCACCCGCCCAGGCGAGCCTCGTCGAGCGCGCGAGGCACGCGCTCGCCCTCGAGCTGCACGGCGGTGCTCCCACGCTGGCGAGGGTGGCGAAGCGCCTCGGGCTGAGCGCGCGAACGCTCCAACGACGCCTCTCGGCGGACGGCTTCCCCTTCCGAGAGCTCCTCGAGGAGACCCGCGAAGAGCTCGCGCTCCGCTATCTGGAGGATCCCGCCATCGGCCTCGCGGAGATCGGCGCGCTGGTGGGCTTCTCCGACGTGAGCGCGTTCTACAAGGCTTTCCGGCGGTGGACGGGGAGCACGCCCGGCCAGCTCCGCGAGCGTTCCGTGACGTAGCCGAAGGCACCGCCGGACAATCGATTGGCGTGGCGGCACAATGCCGAGGGCGGCCCGGGCTCGTACGCTTCGGCCATGCGCTCCCTCGCCCGCCGCTGTTGTCTCGCGTGCGTCATGCTCGCCTCGGGTTGTCTGGATCCAGACGAGCCTGGGAATCTCGTCCCGAAGACGGTCGCGGAGGACGACACGCTACCTCGCTTCACCCTCCGCGACGGCGCTCGCATTCACCTTCGCACGCAGGGCGACCCGAAGAACCCGACCCTCATCACGCTGCACGGCGGCCCCGGCGGCGACATGCGCGGCATGCTCGGGCTCGGCGCGCTCTCCGAGCGGTACTTCGTCGTCCACTGGGATCAGCGAGGCACCGGTCTCTCGGAGCGCGTCCCCTCCTCGGACTTCACCGTCGAGACCTACGCGGACGATCTCCACGAGCTCGTCCAGCACTTCTCCCCCGACGCGCCGGTCACGCTGTTCGGGCATTCGTGGGGCGCCATGTACGCGGCGCTCTACATCCAGAGGCACCCCGACCGGGTCGGGGAGGCCGCCCTCAGCGAGCCGGGCTTCCTGAACGCGGCGATCGCGAACGAGACCGAGCTCTTCACGTTCGACCTGAGCGCCGAGGGGCTGAACGATCTAGGTTGGTCGGAGTGGGCCATGAGCCCCGACGGAGACGCGCGCGCGGACTTCCTCCTCTCCTTGGGACAAGGCTGGTCTCAGCCAGGTTATTACGAAGACCCGGACGCCCCCGACAACGTCAAGGCCTTCCGCCTGGGCGCGCGCGCGATGCGGGACCTGCAGAGCTCGGCGAAGACGGATGGAGCGTGGAATTTCGATTTCTCTTCCGGCCTCGATCGCTTTTGCAAGCCGGTGACCCTGATAGGGACGACGATCAACAGCGTCATTGGGTTCGAGCACCAAGAGCGCCGCCACGCCCCTCTCTTCTGCGACGTCGAGCTCGTCCGCGTCGAAGGCGAAGATCACGGCTGGGTGAACCGACACCCCGATCGTGTCATCGATGTCCTTCGCGCCCACCTCGGCGCCTACAAGGAGGCTCAATGAGAGCCGTCGCCCTCGCCGCGGCGATCGCCGCGGCCTCGGTCGCGGCGGTCGCGTCGGCCGCGCCCATCAGCGGGTATCAAGGGGAGCAAGAGAACGCGACGCACGTCAATGTCGGCTGGAACTCCGCGCCCGATCTGGAGCTCGCCTACGGGCGAACGATCCCGATGGAGCGGTTCGTGCGCCGCCTCGATCTCGAGCTCGGACTGACGCTGCCGGTCTTCCTCGTGACGGACCTGGACTCCTTCCGCCTGGAGCCGGCGGCGCGCGCGATGCTCTTGCAGCGCGGCGATTGGGGGCTCGCCGGGCGCCTGGGGCTGCCGGTGCAGACGGGCGACAACCAGACGTTTCGGTTCGTGAGCGTGGGCGCGCACACCGGGGTCGCAGGCGGCTATTTCAAGCGCGGCGGGTTCATCGCGCTGGAGGTGGAGTACACGGCGATCCTGAGCACGTACGTCGCGGCGAGCGATCGCGCGCGCGCGACCTATGCGGGCATTCGCGACGGCTTTTATGCGCCCACGGGGGGCTATCTCGACGCGAGCCTCGCGCTGGCGCTGTCGCTCGGCGCGAGCTTCGAGCTCGGGGTTCGCGCGGGCTATCGCTCCACCCAGGGTCTCGAGCCGCCCCCGCTCGTCCCCTTCCGCGCCGAAGTGGGCCTGTCCTACGCGTTTGGAACGCCGGCGAAGGCGCCGCCCCGAGAGGTCGAGCGCGCTCGCCGGGGTCGTCACCCTGCGCTCTCGCTCAGCCGGAGCGCGGCGCCGGGGCAAACGGCGACCGCTTCCCGGACCGCCGCGTGCTGCTCCTCGGGCGGCTCGGCGTCGCGCACGATGACGATGCCGTCCTCCCGCTGATCGAAGACCTCGGGCGCGACCATCACGCATTGGCCCGCGCCGCAGCACTTTTGAACGTCCGCGATCACCCTGAGCTTCGAACCCGTTTCCATGTGTCTCTCCGCTCCCGTCTCACGTCGCCTGGGTCACCGGAGCCGTCCAGAGCCCGAGCCGGCCATCGTCACCAGCGGACCAGGAGCCTCTCGATCCCGCCGACGAGCAGGCCCTCGCGGCGCGGCAGATCCTGGGACGCGACGGCGAGATCGAGCGAGGGCAAGCGGCGCAGGAGCACGCTCAGCACCGTCTGCAGCTCGGTCCGCGCGAGCGCCTGTCCCACGCACGAATGGCCGCCCGCGCCGAACGCGAGGTGCGGGTTCGGCGCGCGGTTCAGCACCATGTCGTCGGCCCGCTCGAAGGCCTTCTCGTCCCGGTTCGCCGAGGCCATGTTGCAGATGATCGTCGTGCCGCGCGGCACCTTCGTGCCCGACAGCTCGATGTCCTCGGTGATGAAGCGCGGCAGCCCGAAGCCCGCGTTGGCGTCGAAGCGGAGCGCCTCTTCCACCGCGGTGCGGACGAGGGAGGGCTCGGCCAGGAGCCGCTCCCAGCGCTTCCGGTCCGAGAGCAGCATGGCGACCATCTTGGCGATCATGTTCGAGGTGGTCTCGTGCCCGGCCACCAGGACGCCCTGCGCCGTGAGCATGAGGACCTTTTCGCTGATCTGCTCTCCCTGGTCGGCGGCCCTGATCAGGTCGCTGAGCAGGTCGTCCCCGGGCTGCGCGCGCTTCTTCGCGATATGGCCCATCAGGTACTCGGTGAACTCCGCCTGGGCCTTGTCGACCTCCGCCTGGGTGAACTGCGTCAGGGTGAGCATCGCGTTCGACCAGGTGGCGAGCTTGTCGCGCTCATCCACGGAGATGCCGAGGATCTCGGCGATCACCCAGACCGGCAGGGGGAAGGCGAGCTCGCTCACGAGGTCGGCGGGCGGGCCCTTCGCGACCATCTCGTCGATGAGCTGGTTCGCCATCGCCTCGATGCTCTGCTGCATCGCGGAGATGCGCTTGACGGTGAACCAACGGCTGATGAAGCGCCGCCATTTCTCGTGCTGCTCGCCGGCCGAGATCTCGGCCGCGGCCTCGCTCTCGAAGGCGCTGCCCCCCTCGTTGGCCGTGATCCTCGCCGCGCCTTCCTGGCTCAGGTTGCGGGTGAACCGCGGATCCGAGAGCACGTGGCGCACGTCGTCATACCGCGTGACGAGCACCGCCTTGTCCCCGCTCGGCAGCCGGACATGGGCGACCGGACACCCCTTCCGGAGCTTGGCCCACTCCTCCGGCGGCTCCACGGCGTTCGGGGCGCGGAACGGATACTCCAGGACCTGATCGCTGCTGTCAGTGCTCATCGAGACCTCCCGCCACGGGTCTAAGGCGCGCGACTTATGAAGTCAATTGACTTAATCCTGATTTCACCCTCAGGAGCCGCGGATCGCCGGGCGGGGCATCCTCCAATTATGTAATTAAAATTACATAATTACTGATTTTGTAGTATTTCTTGGAAGGGACAGCGAAGGGGTGGGTGGAGCCGCTCAGATCACGTACCGGACCCAGCACGACTGCAGCCCACGCCCTGTCAACGAGACGCTGCGCTTCCCTCCCACTGGCCTTCATCGGTGTGGGGTCCACGCTCGAAGCGTCCCTGTCAACCGTGGGTTGCACCGGTTGAC
Source organism: Sorangium sp. So ce385 (assembly GCF_051474135.1). Lineage (NCBI taxonomy): Bacteria > Pseudomonadati > Myxococcota > Polyangiales > Polyangiaceae > Sorangium > Sorangium sp. So ce385. The sequence goes on from NZ_CP150337.1 coordinate 8,298,798, forward strand.
GGCAGCGGTTGCATCGGCGGCTCGCCGCCTCCCGGTCCTACGTCAGGACAGGAACCCCAGCCACAGATTCCAGCGGCCGCCCTCGGACCGGCATTCGTAGTCGTCCGCGCCGCCCGGGTTGCTGGGCCACAGGTACAGCTGAGCGGCGGCCTCACACGCGGCCTGCCTGTTGTACGAGCTGTGCAGGTACCAGAAGTCCGCCGCCGCGACGGCGGCCTGGCCACCGGTGTCCCCACGGGCCGACGCCGCTCCCGCCACGCCGGTCGCCAGGCCCAGACCGACCACCATCGCGACACCTACCGAAAGCAAGCACTTTCCTCTGCTCAATGGAGCCTCCTTGGGTTGGAGCCGGCTGGGACCACAGCAACAGGTATACCAGCCGGTGCCGCAAGCTGCCTCTGTACCCGGAGCAGGCGTTTCGCGGCTACCTGCGCCGCGGAGCAGCGGTCACGGGAGCGGGCCGTAGGAGAGCAGACCCACCTTCGGGGTCTCCATCGACAGCAGCGTGATAAGCCCGAAGTTGGTGAGGAGGGCGTGCCTCGTCGAGCCCGACGTCGCGAGCGCGACGCTCGCGGGCCCATCGAACAAGCCGCCTCTGGCGAGCACGGTCGCTTTGCCGTCAGTCCCGACCCGGACGAGCGCGTTGCCCCCGTTGCCCGCGACAAGGATGCTCCCATCCGCGTCTGCGGTGATGCCGTCGGCGCCCTGGAGCGGCAGGCATGTCGCCGGATCCGACGTGGAGAACTCGACCGCGACATCCGGCGTCCCGTCGGCGTTGATCGGGATCTTGATGAGCGCCGCCTTGTCCGTATTGGCCACGTAGAAGGCGCCGCGCGAGAGCGCGAGGCCGTTGGCGCCAAACGGGATGCCGAGGACCGTCTTGCAGGGGTTCGTCGCAGCCACGTCCCCCTTGAGCAAAGGATCGGTGAGCCAGTTGGTCACCGTCTTGCCATCGGGGCTTATCTTGAAGATCGCGCCCAGGGCCGAGTCCGTGACGAAGAGGTTGCCGTCCTCGTCGAAGACGAGCCCATTGGGCAGGTTCATGGCCGCGTCGGTGGCGAAGGCCGTGGTCACCGGACCGCCCGCCGCCGGGATCTTGTAGATGCCGGGCGCGTACGCGGCCGGGTCGAGCGACGCGGCGGCCACGTAGAGATCGCCGGCGGCAGACTGGGTGATGCCGGTCACGAAGCCCGTGTTCGCGGGCGGCGCCGGCACGGTGGCGAAGGCAGACACCTTGTTGTCGGCGAGCGAGACGGCGACGATCTCGCCGGTCAGGGCATAGCCCATATACGCCGTCTCGCTGTCGGCGGTGACCCAGAGCCCCTCGGGGAGCTGGGACCTCGCTGCATCGAGCTCGGCGAGAAACTTGAGCTCTGGCGTCGAGGCGCTGTTGCCGCCGCCGCCGCTGTTGCTGCTGCTGCTCGTGGGGTTGTCTTCACCGCACGCGACGAGAGAGGCGCTGAGCCCCAGCGCCGTCAGGAGGATCGAGCGGGAGAGTGCCATGGTCGATTTCATGAGAACTCCTTCGGTGATATGTCTCTATTGCCAGGGCGGCTGCCGCCCCTCGGCGGGACGTGAAGGACCGTGAAAGGTCGTGCCCGCGCAAACGAGCTTCTGCCCTTGCACCGCAAGGGCTCGCCGGTGCCCGCGACATACGGCAGCGCCGCGAGCTGTGGTGGCCTGAACATGACGCGACGTTCGTCCTTGCGGTAGAGTCCTCCGCCGGTTAAACTGTTCTGCCTGGAGGACAATGCTGACCACCTCCCTGGACGACCTCCTCTCGATGGCGATCTTTGCGCGCGTGGTGGAGCGCAAGTCCTTCACGGGCGCGGCGAGCGTGCTCGGGCTCTCGAAGTCGGTCGTCAGCGCGCGGCTCGCGGCGCTCGAGGAGCGGCTCGGCGTACGGCTGCTCCACCGCTCGACGCGGCGCCTCGCGCTGACCGAGGACGGCCTACGGCTCTACGAGAGCTGCGAGCGTATCCTCACGGCCGCCGACGAGGCCGCGTCCGCGATGCACGGCGTGAGCCGGGTCCCCGAGGGGCTCTTGCGCGTGTCGGCGCCCGTCTCGTTCGGCATCCTGAAGATCGCGCCCTTGCTGGGTGACTTCGCAGCGCGCTGCCCGCAGGTGCGCCTCGATCTCTCCCTCTCCGACAGCCTCGTGGATGTCGTCGGCGGGGGCTTCGACGTCGTGGTGCGCTTTGCGCGGCAGCTCGATGAGGCGCGTGTCGCGCGCAAGATCGGGTCTTACCGTCGTAGGGTCTATGCCTCGCCCGGCTACCTCGCGCGCCACGGCGCGCCGCAGGTGCCCGGCGATCTCGTCAGGCACAACTGCATCCGTCTCTCGGGGCAGTCGGGCGAGTGGGTCTTCGAGTCCGGCGCGGAGACGCTCGCCGTGACGGTCAGGGGCAATCTGGTCGTGGATAATGTCGTCGTGCTCAGGCAAGCGCTCGTAGACGGGCTCGGCCTCGCGATGCTGCCGTACTTCGTCGTCGCAGCGGATGTGGCAGCCGGCCGGCTCCAGCCTGTGCTCTCGAGCCATGCCGGGCAAGAGATCTCGATCTTCGTCGTCTTCCCTCACCACCTCCACCAGCCCACCAAGGTGCGCGCGTTTGTGGACCTCCTCGTCGAGCACCTCGGGAGCGAGCCAGGGGCGGGCGCCGCGCCGGAGAGAAGGAAATCCAGAGCAGCTCGGACATGATATCCTCGAATCGTTTTGCGCTCCCCTCCTCCGAGCGAAAATCCCGGCGGGCCCCTCCCGCGGGGGCGAACCGTCGCGATCTGTCGGATGCCCCGGGATTCTGGGAGAGCGTGACGACGGATCGCAACCCCTCGGTGGCATGGGCCCAACCCGGCCGACTTGGCGACCGCGCACGCGCCGGCCCCTCCGGCGCGTGCGTTGCCCCTACGCGCTCTCAGACGCGGGCTGCAGAGGCGGCGTCCTGCTGCAAGCGGGCGATCAGCGTCACCAGCACATCGAACGACATCACGGCGTTCGAGTGCATGGTGTGGAACACCCCGCCATCCACATCCAGAATCTGCGACCGCTCTGCCCAGAGGTTGGACGCGACGTCGGCGATGCGTTCGATCGCGATGGTCTTCCCCTCGATCGTGAGGTGGCCGCGCGTGAGCTCGATCATCCGCATCGGGTGGTCCATGTTGCGGGAGGCGAACAGGGTTTTGGACAACGCCACGCTGTCGGGCAGAGCCCGGAAGCTGACCGATCCACCGGCCTGAAGCTCGCGGTAGAGCCGCTCCCCGCGCTGCTCTACATGGCGCGTTCGCAATGTCCGGCTCAGCTCGGCGTAGCGCGAGGTGCGTGCTCCAATGAAGACCCACGGCGCCTGTGGTGTCGCCCGGTAGCCGATACCGCCGAAGTAAAACGTGTAGAGATCCTCGATGTCGGCGTAGAAGTCAGTCCGGGTGCCTTTGCGCTCCCGAGCCTGGATCGCGTTCTGGTGCAGCACGAACACGGGCTGCGAGCCCACGACCCACCACGTGCCCAGCGCGATCACGACGCCCACAGCGATCGCCCCGTAGCCAGCGCGATACAGCACCGACACATCCCCATCGAACCGCACAGTGCTGCCCGGCCCCGGTACCAGGGACAGCACCAGGGCGCCCGCACCGGCGAACAGCGCTGCCAGAAACCATCCGGCAAAAAGAAGCGAACGGCTCTTGCCGTAGGTGCCGATCACATCGCCTGGATTGTGCATGCTTCCATCCTCATCATCACGTAGGTGTCGACGGTATCACCGTTGCCCCAGTCGCTCCCGAGCACGGCGCGCGTGCCGCCAGGGCCGGGCACGGTGTGCGGCTCGGCCCAGTACGGCTCACCGAGGTCGGTGTTCTCCTTGCCCCAGCTCCGGTGGAGACCAATCCGCCAGACTTTGCCCGTGCTCGTGTCGGCGATCAGATTCTCCATGTCGAGCACCCCTGCGCCCGACGCATCGCCGATCGACGACACGAGCACCCGCCCCGGCTGCTTGTACGCCATCCCTGAGATGTGACCTGTCGGTGGATAGGGCCACCCCGTCTGCGGCCCGATGATCACCTTCGAGGTGCCCTCCGCGAGATCCCATGTCACGACGAGCCCGATGTCGGCATTGCCGCCGGGACCGGGATCGTAGACAGCCCCGTTCCAGGTGTCGTGACCGTTCACCATGCCCAGCGACGCGTGGCCGTACGGCTCCAGCAGGTCCAGCGTACGCACCCCGTTCTGCCGCGGATCGGTCACGCCGCCGCTGTCGCTCAGGAACGCGAGCGTCCCGCTCGGCGCGACCTGGGCGGGGTTCTCGTCGAGCGCCTTCCTCGCGAGCACCGTATTCTGGCCGATATCATAGTCGAACACCTGTTCGTCGCACGTAAGGCCGATGCGGTTCGAATCCCACGACATGAACAGCGGGTCGCTGCCCGCGCTCGCGCCGCCCGAGCAGAAGTCAAACGTCGTCACGACCTCCTTCGTCCCGGCGCCGACGTGGTAACGGATGAGGTCCTCGCCGTCAACGTAGAACAGGACGTCGGGATCAAATGTGTGCCAGTACACCTGCTCGATGTCCGCCGGCGAGATGTCGAGCGCCTCGATGAACCGGTACGTCTTGCCGTCGTAGAGCTGGAGCTCGCCGGCTGCGAACGAGAAGAGAATGAGCCTCGACGCGTCCGCGTTCCACGCCGAGATGGTCGAGTACATCGGCTTGGTGACCGGGGCGTTCCCGCCGTCCGGCGCGACCGCCGTGATCCGGCGGATCGTGGTGCCGAACTAGGCGTCGGTGACGGCCTCGCCGAGCGCCGGCTTGGCGGATGGTAGCAGCGACGCCGAAGCTCATGGGGTTTCCTTTGCGCGCGAGCTACGGCGCCTGGCCGCGGCAGCATGCCCCCACGCAACGTCAGGCGTACGCGACAGTTCGCGGACCGAGCCGGCTGTGCCACCCCATGGCGGCCCCGGTCGCGGCCCGAGCGATGCGCCGCCGCCTGGCTGCCTTCATCGAGGCTCGTATGCAGGGTCTGACGATGTCGTCTTCGCGGCGAGCAGCGAATTGACGTGCGAATCGACGATGTGCGTGATCTCGCGCTCTCGATCGATGAGAAACTCGTGATCTCCTGGGAGGAGATGCGAGTAGAAGCGCTCCGTGGTGCGAGTTTGTAGCTCCTGGACGTCGCGTGGAGACACGATCGAGTCGTCGGATCCGGCGATGGCGACGATAGGGGCCGCGATCTTCACGGGCGGCTCCTTCGGGTCGCCGGGGACCAGCCCCACCATGGTCTTCGTGATGACCTCGTCTGCGCGGCCATCGGCCATAACTTGCTGGAGGGGTCGTACGAAACCCGCGACGTTCCGGAAGAAGAGCTTGGCTATCATGTCGGCCTCCATCTCCTCGGTGATCTCTTTAGAAAAGCTCAAGCCGCCGCCCAACAGGAAGACGGCCAACGGAACCGGCGCGCCAGAACGACGGGTGAGCTCCACGGCTGTCCCCATGACGAACCGGACACCCAGGCTGAACCCGATGAGCGCAAACGGTACGTCCGCGTGGTGTTGAATCAGCGAGGCCGCCTCCTGGACATATTTCTTGCCAGGCGCGTCTTCGGAGGCGAGGCTGCGATCGTGCCACATGGCGAGGATCTCCACATCGCTCCACTCGGGCTTCTCCGACCAGGAACGGAAGCCCTCGGGCGAGCCGCCGAAGCCGTGAAAGCAGAAGAGACGAGCCCGCGGCCTGGCGACAGGACGAAAGCGGAGGAGATGGACGGACGCTCCGGCGCTCGCCGTCGACCCGTCCGTGCCCGACCCGCCGCCGAGCCGGACGGCGAGGGCGTCGTCGAGCAGCCAGCGCGCTATCGCTGCGACCGTCGGGTAGGTCCACCCCAGGGCCGCAGGCACGGCGACGCCCAGCGCAGCCTCGATGCGGTTGCGCAGCTCCAGGCTCATGAGCGAGTCCATGCCCATGCTCGAGAGCGGTGCATCCACATCGACCCCGCCTTCAGGGAGGCGCAACACATGCGAGACCTGCACGCGCACGAACGTCTGCAGCAGCCCCGCCCGCGCGCTCGGCTCGGCCGAGGCGAGCTGCTCGAGCAGGTCCCGATCCCCGGTAGGCAGATCAGCGCCCGCGCGCTGCGTGGTCATCAGCCGCGACAACCTCCGTGAGGACGCTGTCGCCGGGTAGAACTCCACCCACTGCCGCGGAGGGATCGGCATCACACCCGCCTGCGCGCGATCGCTCCCGAGCAAGCGCGCCAGAGCGGACAGGCCCTCCTCGGGGGTGATGCCCCGCATCCCGCGAGAGATCAGCCGCGGGCCACGGCGCTCTTGCGCAGCCGCCATCCCCACCTCCGTGAACATGCCCCAGTCGACGCTCAGCGCCGGCAGGCCATGCGCCCTCCGGTGGTGCGCCAGGGCGTCGAGGAACGTGTTGGCCGCGGCGTAGTTGCCCTGGCCCGGCGAGCCCAAGAGCCCTGCTCCCGAAGCGTACAGCACGAAGAAGGAGAGCGGCGCTCCGCGCGTCAGCGCGTGCAGGTGCAAGGCTCCTTGGATCTTGGGCGCCATGACCGCGCGGAACCGCGCAGGGGTCTGCTGCATCAGCAGCCCGTCATCCAAGAGACCGGCCGCGTGAACGACGCCGCGGAGCGGCATCCCCGACGCGGTAACCTCGCCGAGGATCCGCTCGAGCTGCGCCCGATCGGCGACGTCGGCCTTCGCTACCGTGACGCGCGCGCCGTGTGCCTCGAGCGCGGCGACCGCCGTCCGCTGCTCCGTGCTCACCGCGCCGGAGCGGCTTACCAGCACCAGATGCCCAGCACCCTGCTTGGCCAGCCATCCAGCCACGCTCAGACCGAGCTCACCCAGGCCGCCGGTCACAAGGTAGGTGCCGTCCGCGCGGATGGTCGCGCCGGATTCGACCGGAACGCGGATTGGCACGTCCGGGTCCTCCAGCGCGAGCACGAGCTTCCCGAGGTGCTGCGCTCGCGCCATCTTCCGGAACGCGTCAGCGGCCCGCGAGACAGGGAAGACCTCGACCGGGAGCGGCTCCAGCGCTCCCCGTGCGAGCAGATCCACCACCTCCCCCAGCAGCGCCGCGATGCGCTCGGGCCGACGCTCGGCCAAGCCCGCGAGATCGACGGCGCTGTAGGAGAGGCTCTTCTTGAAGTGAGCGAGCCCCAGCGAGCGATCTGCATAGATGTCCGCCTTGCCGAGCTCGATGAAGCGGCCGTCCGGCACGAGGGCCGAGAGGCTCGCGTCGATCGCGGCGCCAGACAGCGAGTTCAACACGACGTCGACCCCCTCGCCCTTCGTCGCGGCCAGCACTTGCTCGGCGAAGTCCAGCGACCGCGAGTCCATCACGTGCGCGATCCCCTGCTCGCGCAGCCACGCCCGTTTCTCCGGCGTACCCGCGGTCGCGAAGATCTCCGCGCCGAGGTGGCGGGCGACCTGCACGGCAGCGAGCCCGGTGCCCCCCGTCGCCGAGTGGATGAGCACGCGCTCGCCGGCCCGGAGCCGGCCCAGATGGACGAGACCATACCAGGCCGTCATGAACGCGATGGGCAGCGCGGCCGCCCGCGCAGCGGTCAGCGCCGCGGGGCGAGGCGCGACCATCCGGGCGTCGACGGTGACGTGGGTGCCGAAGCTGAAGGGCGCGATGGCCATCACCTCCTGGCCGATACGAAGGCCCTCGACGCCTTCGCCCGTCGCGACGATTCGGCCGGAGCACTCGGCGCCCAGCGCGACCGGACCGTCCCCCTGCCCAGGGCAGATCCCCATGGCCTTCATCACGTCGAGGAAGTTGAGCCCCGCCGCCTCGACGGCGATCTCGACCTCGCCCGGTCCAGGAGAGCGCCGCTCCGTGGCTCGGAGCACCAGGGAGTCGAACACGCCGGACCCATCGATCTCCAGCCGGAAGGGCCGGCCTCTGGCGGGCTCGATCGTCTCTCGGCAGCCGGCCTCGGGCAGCCTCTGGACGAGCCGGGCCACGCGCCGCTCGCCGCCACGGAACGCGACCTCCTCCTCGGCGTCGTCGGCCAACAGCTCGGCCAGCAGGACATCGACCTCTCCGTCGCGCCGCGCTGGATCGAGGTCGATCCGAGCGCAGCGCAGCTCGGCGTGCTCCAGGGCGATGACGCGGCCGAGCCCCAGGAGCGGCGCCTGCGTCACGGAGACGTCGCCGGCGCCGACGGCCTGCGCGCCGCGCGTCACGAGCCACAACCGCGGAGGATCTCGGAAGCCCATCCCGGCCACGGCTTGCACGGTCCAGAGCACGCTGTCGCAGCCGCGCACCAGCGACCCCTCGAGGGCTTCGGCGTCGAAGGGCCCCTCCGCGTCGAGCTCGCCGCGCTCATCGAGGCTGCCGAGGTGCACCACCGACGTCGGGGCCTGGCCGTTGAAGGACGCCTTCAAGAGCGCCTGCAACCCGGCGGCGCTCGTGCCGTGCCCTGTCTCATGAACGACGGAGTGGCCAGCTTCCGTCAGCGCCGAGCAGAGCGCAGCGCCGAGCCCGCCGCCCGAGCCGACGAGCAGCCACCGGCCCGCCGTGACCTTGGAGCCGGGGGCCGCGGCCGGTTCCCAGGCGGGCTCCAGGAACCAGTCGTCTTCTTCCCGCCGGCGCGCGCCTCCCGCGAGCCGCTGCATCACGAGCCCGGAGATCTCGGCGACCGCCGCGCCCGTGCCGTCGACCACCCAGAAGTCCGTGCTCCGCCGATCGGGGGTCGGCTCTCCGCGGCTCGCGCTCCGCGCATGGCACCACAGCTCCCCCGAGGGCCGCTGGAACAGCCGCAGCGAGCCGATTTCCACGGGTACCCACGGCGTCGTGTCGCCGCGGTCCGCGAAGGCGCTGCTCACATGGAAGCACGAATCCAGGAGCGCGGGGTGCAGCCGGTATGCCGCTGGGGAGCCGGCGGCCTCGGGAAGCCGCACCCGCCCCAGCGCCTCGCCCTCCCCCTGCCACAGCTCGACGAGCCCCTGGAACGCTGGGCCGTACGCGATCCCCATCTCGGCCAGCGCCGCATAGGTAGCCGCAGCGGGCGCGCTGGCCTGAAGCCGGGCGCGCAGCGCGGCCAGATCCAGCGTCGCGGGGACCTCGGCGCGCACCGCGTGGCGCAGCTCCGCACGGGCGTGGGTGCGAAAGGCAGCGCGGCCTTCGCCCGGTACCCGGCTCGCGACGTGGAATGACACGCGCCCTGGCTGCTCCTCGGTCGCCATGACCTGCACCGCCGCCGCCGTGTCACCAGCGAGGACGAGCGCCTCGATGAAGACCACGTCGGTGAGCTGGAGCGGACCGTCACCCAGGGCCTCGTGCGCGGACGAGAGCGCCATCTCCAGGTACGCCGCGCCCGGGAACACGACCGCCCCCTGCACCCGGTGATCGCCGAGCCACGGCAGCCGCCTGAGATCCAGCGTCGTCTCCCACACGCGCGCGCTCTTCTGGGTCGACAGGGTCTGCATTTCACCGAGGAGCGGGTGACCGCCCGCATGAACGAGGCGGCCGCCGTTCGCCGCGCCGCCGGCGCTCGCTTCGACCCAGTACCGCTCACGCTGCCATGGATACGTCGGCAGCGGCACGCGATGAAAGCCCGCGCCGTCCGCGGAGAACAGCCGCTCCCAGCCCACCGCAACGCCGTGTACCCAGAGCGCCCCCAGCGCCTCCAGCATGGACAGGCGCTCGTCCTGTCCACGCCGCAACGAGCCCACCGCGACGCCCTCCCGCTTCGTCGCCAGCCGGATCTCCTCGACCGACGTTGAAAGGATCGGATGCGGGCTCATCTCCACGAACAGCCCGTGACCGCCTTCCATCAGCGCTTGCACCGCCTCGGCGAAGCGCACCGGCTGTCGAACGTTGTCCGCCCAGTAGCTCGCCCCGAGCTCCGGGCCCCCCACGGTCGTCCCCGTCACCGTCGAATGCATCGACACCGTCGCTCGTCGCGGCTCGAGCTCGCCCAACGCTGCCACGAGCTCGTCGCGCAGCGGGTCGATCTGCGGGCTATGGCTCGCGACGTCCACCTTGACGCGACGGCAGAACACCCCCTTCGCCGAGAGGATCTCCAGCACCTCTGCCAAGGCTGCCGGCTCGCCCGCCAAGACCGTCGAGCGCGGGCTGTTGCTCACCGCCACGCTGAGCCGGCCTTCGTAGCCGAGGAGCGCGGCCTCGGCCTCGGCCAAGGAGAGCTCGACGACCGCCATCTCGCCCCGACCGCTGATCCGCCGCAGCAGCTGGCTGCGCCGGCAGATGATCGCCACAGCGTCCTCGAGCGACAGGGCGCCGGCGACGTGCGCGGCCGCCACTTCGCCCATGCTGTGGCCTACCACCGCATCCGGCTCGATGCCCCACGACCGCCACAGCGCCGACAGCGCGACCTCGATCGCGAACAGCGCCGGTTGCACCACGTCGATGCGGCCGAGCTGCGAGGTGGCCTCGTCGGCCGCGAGCTCCGCGAGCAGCGACCAGCCTGCCTCGGCCTGGATCGCTCCGTCGCACGCCGCGAGCGCGGCGCGGAAGACGGGCTCTTCAGAGAGGAGCTTTCGGCCCATGCCCAGCCACTGAGAGCCTTGGCCAGGGAAGACGAAGACCACCTTCGGGGCGCTGCCCGTGGAGGCGTGGCCGCGGACCGCTCCGGGCGGCGCCTGCCCCTGCGCCGCCGCGTCGAGCGCCGCACACAGCGCCTCGCGCGAGGTCGCCGCCACCGCGAGCCGGTACGCCATCGGGCTGCGGGTCGTTGCCAGGCTGAACGCCAGGTCGCCGAGGCCGAGCTCCGGGCGCGCAACCACATGCGCCGAGAGCCGCGTCGCCTGCGCCGAGAGCGCCGCGGCGCTCCTCGCCGACAGCACGAAGAGCTCCGCTGAACGCGCCGCCGCCGGCGAGAGCGTCGCCGCTGGCGCCTCCTCCAGCACCACGTGCGCGTTGGTCCCGCTGACGCCGAACGAGCTCACCCCCGCTCGTCGCGGCGCGCCGTTCCTCGGCCATTCGAGGGGGCTGGCGGCCACCTGCACGGCGAGCTCCGACCATGGGATGTGCGGGTTGGGCGCGCCGAAATGCAGGCTCCTGGGGATGAGCCCGCGCTCGATCGCCAGCGCCACCTTGATGACGCCGGCGACGCCCGCCGCAGCCTGCGTGTGCCCGATGTTGGACTTCACCGACCCGATCACGAGCGGCCGATCCGAGGGGCGCCCCTCTGCCAGCGCGGCGCCCAGCGCCTGCACTTCGATGGGGTCGCCCAGCGTCGTGCCGGTCCCGTGGCACTCGACGTAGCCGATGTCCGCCGGGGCCAGCCCCGCCTGCTCCACGGCCCGACGGATCACCTCTTGCTGCGACGACCCGCTCGGCGCCGTCAGTCCGTTGCTGCGCCCATCCTGGTTCACCGCGGTGCCGCGGATCACCGACAGGATCGGATCGCCATCGCGCTGCGCGTCGCGCAGCCGCTTGAGCAGGAGCATGGCGCAACCCTCGCCCCACCCCACGCCGTCGGCTGCGGCCGAGAAGCTCTTGCACCGCCCGTCGGGAGCCAGGCCCCGCAGCCGGCTGGACTCCACGAACGACGCCGGCGTGAGCATCAGCGCCACGCCGCCGGCCAGCGCCGCCGAGCACTCGCCGTGCCGCAGCGCCTGGCAGGCCAGGTGCACCGCGACCAGCGACGACGAGCACGCGGTGTCCACCGTCAGGCTCGGCCCCTTCAGCCCGAGCACGTACGAGATCCTGCCCGAGGCGACGCTGGCCATGGTGCCGGTGCCCAGGTAGCCGTCGAACGCCTCGAGCGGGCCGGCGAGCGCGGCGTACTCCTGGTAGAAGAGCCCCACGAACACGCCGGTTTCGCTGCCCACCAGCCGCTCGGGCGAGATCCCGGCGCGCTCGAGCGCCTCCCAGCTCGTCTCCAGGAGCAGCCGCTGCTGCGGATCCATGGTCGTCGCTTCGCGGGGCGAGATGCCGAAGAAGGCCGGCTCGAACCGGTCGATATCGGACAGGAAGCCGCCGAAGCGCGTCGTCATCTTGCCCCGCGCGTCCGGATCCGGATCGTAGAACGCGTCGATGTCCCACCGCTCGTGCGGCACCTCGGCGATGGCATCTCGGCCCTCTTCGAGCAGCCGCCAAAACGACTCCGGATCGGTCACGCCGCCCGGGAAGCGGCAGCCGATGCCGATGATGGCAATGGGCTCGTCGAGGGCGATCTGCGGTGACGACCTCGCGGACGACACGCTCGGCTCGGCCACGGCCAGGACCTCGTCGAGCAGCCAGCGCGTGAGCGCGTCGACCGTCGGGTGATCGAACGCCAGCGTCGCCGGCAGCGTCGCGCCCACCCGCTGGCCGAGCGCGTTGCGCAGCTCCACCGCCGTGAGCGAGTCGAGGCCCAGCTCCGACAGCGGCCGATCGACGGGCACGGCGCCCGCGGCGCTCCATGAAAGCACGCGCGCGATCTCGGCCTGCACGACCTTGCGCACCTCGTCGGCGCGGCGCGCCTCGGGCAGCGCCTCGAGCCGCGCGGCCCACGCCCCCTGCACCCCGGCCGCCGTCTGGGTCGCCTCCGGCGCGCGCACCAGCGCGCGCCACACAGGGGGCACCGCCGCCCCCAGGGCTTGGCTCGCCGCGCGCACGTCGAGCGACATCGCCCCGAGCTGCGTCTCCGGCCGAGCCAGCGCCTGTCCGAGCAGCGCGGTGCCCTGCGCCGGCGACAGCGCTCCCATCCCTTGCCGAGCGAGCCGCGCCTGCAGCGCCGCGCTGAGCCCCGCTGCCATGCCTCCGTCCGACCATGGGCCCCACGCGAGGCTCTGCGCCGGGAGGCCTTCGGCCCGCCGGTGCGCGGCCAGCGCGTCGAGGAAGGCGTTGGCCGCCGCGTAGTTGGACTGCCCGGCCGAGCCCAGCAGCCCCGACATCGAGGAGAACAGCACGAAGAACGCGAGATCTTTGCCCGCCGTGAGCTCATGCAGGTTCCACGCGCCAGCCACCTTCGGCGCCAGCACCCGCGAGAAGCGGTCGGTGGTCTGCTCATCGAGCACGCCGTCATCGAGCACTCCGGCCGCGTGGATCACGCCCTGTAGCGGCCGCTCCGCCGGAATGGCCCGGAGCACGGCGTCGAGCGCATCCCGATCGGCGACATCCGCCGCCGCGATCGTCACCCGAGCGCCCAGCGCCTCGATCTCCGCGACGGCTCCGGCAGCGCCGGGCGTGTCCAGGCCCCGTCGGCCTGTGAGCACCAGGTGCGGCACGCCCTGCTGCGCGAGCCAGCGGGCCACGTGGAGACCCAGCGCTCCGAGCCCACCGGTCAGCAGCACGGTGCCCTCCGGCGCCATGGACGCCGCGGAAGGCGCTTGCAGCAGCACGACCTTGCCCTGATGCCGCGCTTGCGCCATGAACCGAAACGCTGCCTCGGCCTTCGTGATCGCGAACGCATGCACGGGCAACGCGCGCAGGTGCCCCGCGGCGAAGCCCTCGACCACGCGCTCGAGGATCTCTTGAGTCCGATCCGGAGCGAGCTCCAAAATGTCGAATGCCCGATAGCGAACACCGGGATGCGCCGCCGCGACCGCGGCTCGATCCCGTATGTCGGTCTTGCCCATCTCGAGGAATCGCCCGCCCGCCGACAGCAGGGACAGGCTCGCGTCCACGAACTCGCCGGCCAGCGCGTTGAGCACCACGTCCACGCCCCGGCCGCCGGTGATCTGCCGGAAGGCCTCGGCGAACTCCAGCGTCCGCGAGCTGGCGATGTGCGTCCGCGGCACGCCCATGGCCTGAACCGCTGCCCACTTGGACGGGCTCGCCGTGGCAAACACCTCGGCCCCCATCCAGCGGGCGATCTGCACCGCGGCCATGCCCACCCCGCCGGCCGCAGCATGGATCAGCACCCGCTCGCCGCGCTGCAGGTTCCCCAGGTCGTGCAGAGCCAGCCAGGCCGTCAGGAACGCAATGGGCACCGTGGCTGCCTGCGCGGGAGTCAGCCCTGCAGGCTGCCGGACGACCCGCCGCGCGTCGACCGTGACGAATCGATGCAACGTTCCCAGCGTCATGACAGCATCGCCGACCGCGAGGTGGTGCACCCCCTGGCCCACCGCCGTGACGATACCGGCACAATCTCCGCCCATCGGCCCGGCGTCGCCCGGATACATCCCCAGCACATCGAGGACGGTCCGGAAGTTGAGGCCCGAGGCGGCTGCCTTGACCTCGACCTCGCCCGGGCCAGGTGCACGGCGCTGTGCCGGCGCGAGGCGGAGCTGGTCCAAGGTGCCCTTCTGCCCAACCTCCAGCCGATAGGACTCCGCGTCAGGGACCAGGAGCCCTTCTGGGGTCGTCGCTTTCACCAGCCGCGCCACGCGGCGCTTTCCGGAACGGAAGGCCACCTGTGTCTCGTCGTCGGAGCGACCGAGCTCCCGCAACAGGACATCCGCTGAATGCGCTGCGTCCGCCTCCGGTTCCAGATCCACGAGGGTGCAGCCGAGCTCCGGGCGCTCCAGCATCACCGTCCGGCCCAGGCCCCACACCGGCGCCGCGGCGACCTGCCCCCGCTCGCCTTCCTCGACAGCCGCTGCGCCCGTGGTCACCCACCACAGGCGCACCGCACGGCCCCTGAGCGCCTGCACCACCGAGAGGCCCTCGGTCGCCACGCGCTCCGCCGCCGCCGGCACCTCCTCGTGGGCTCCGGTTTCCCAGAGGCAGATCACACCTGCGGGAGACGCCCCCGCGAGGACCGCTTCGAGGCTTCGGGGCTCGGCGAGGACGCAGCGGCTGAGCCGTCTTGCCAGCGCCGCGGCCACCTCCGAGCCAGGGGCCGCCACCACGACCCAGCTCCCCGCGATCCGCTCCGCAGGCGCGCTGGGCAAGGGCGCCTCGGGCCAGTCGAGGCGGTACAAAGCCGCGGCCGACGCGCCCGACTCCTGCCGCAGGAACGCCTCTCGCGGCGCCCGGCGGCAAACAAAGCCCTCCACCTCGGCGACCACCTCGCCAGCGTCGTCGACCAGCACGAAGCTCGTGTCCCCCAGCGCGTGCGACCGCGGCACGGCGCCACACCGCACCCTTCCAACCGGCGCTCTCCACCACCGCACCCGTTCCACGGCGAACGGCAGCCGGGGCGTGCGGTCGTCGTCTGGCCCGCTCCGGGTTGCCAGCACGCTCACCGCAAAGCCGTTGTCCAGCAGGATCGGGTGCAAGGGCGCCACGTCGTAGGCGTTCGGATAGGTCGGCGCGAGGGTGGCGAGCAAAGCCTCCTCGCCGACGCGCCCGTCGTGCAGCCATCGCCAAAGCGGACCCCAGCCGATCTGCACGGCCGACAACCTGTCGAGGAACGCGGCGGCGTCGAGGGGCTGGATCGCGCGGTCCTCCAGCGCCTCGGGGCGTGGCAAGGCGCCGGGCGCGCCCTCCGTCGGCTGCACCCGACCGCGGGCGTGGGTCGTCCACCGGCGTTCGGTCTCCGGTGCCGCCAAGGTGGAGAGCTCGAACAGGTAGCCGTCCCCGGCAGCTTCGGGGGTGAGCACGGCGTGGAGCTCGACCTCCTGGCCGGGCTCCAGCGCAATGGCCTTCAGGAACTCCACGCCTGTCAGCTCGATCGCCCGCTCGGGCCAGCGCTCGGCGGCGACGCTGAGGATCACGGCGACGTGAAAGGCGCCGGGCACCACCACCTTGCCGAACACGACGTGATCGCTGAGGAAGGGCTGGTGGCGTGGGCCGATCGAGATCACGTGGTGCAGCACGGCGCCGGGCATGCAGAGCCCGACACCAGCGAGCGGCCAGCGACCCACGATCCCTGCGGGCGCGGAGCTACGCGGGAGGGGGGCCATCCAGTGGCGCTCACGCTGCCAGGGATATGTGGGCAGCGCGACGCGGCGCGCGCCCTCGGGGAACACGCCCTTCCAGTCGAGCGCGCCTCCCCCGGCATAAAGGGTCCCGAGCGCCGCGAGGACCACCTCGCACTCCGGGCGATCCGCGCGCAGCGAGGGCACGAGGATCGCGTCCGCTCCTCCGAGGCACGCTGGCACGAGCCCGAGCAGGACCGGCTTCGGGCCGACCTCGACGAACGTGGAGGCGCCCGCGGTATGCAGCGCCTTTGCCCCGCCGCCGAAGCGCACGGCGCTTCGAACATGCCGGACCCAATACTCGGGCGTGGCGATCTCGGGGCCTGCG
Source organism: Sorangium sp. So ce385 (assembly GCF_051474135.1). Taxonomy (NCBI): domain Bacteria; kingdom Pseudomonadati; phylum Myxococcota; order Polyangiales; family Polyangiaceae; genus Sorangium; species Sorangium sp. So ce385. The sequence continues at coordinate 8,314,883 of NZ_CP150337.1, forward strand.
ACGTCGCCGGTGACGTTCGACACCACGGGGCGGTCTGGCGCGCTGTACGCGACCGTCGCGGCGACCCGCTGGAAATCCTCCAGCATCGGCTCCATGAGCGGCGAGTGGAACGCATGGGAGACAGCGAGCCTCTTCGTGCGTATCCCGCGCGCCGCGAACGCCGCGCCGAGGGCGAGCACCGGCGCCTCGGCGCCGGAGATCACGACGGCGTCAGGACCGTTGACCGCGGCGATCGACACCGAGGCGGCGTGGGCTGCCACGGCGGCGGCCACCTCGGCCTCGGACGCTGCGATGGCGACCATGGCGCCGCCGGCGGGCAGCGCCTGCATCAGCCGCCCGCGTGCGGCCACGAGCCTCACGGCATCTTCGAGCGAGAACACGCCCGCCACGCAGGCGGCTACCAGCTCGCCGATGCTGTGGCCGAGGAGCAGCTGCGGCTCCACGCCCCACGAGCGCCACAGGGCGGTCAGCGCAACCTCCAGCGCAAAGAGAGCCGGCTGCGCGTACGCGGTCTGATCGAGCTGCGCCGCCCGAGCGAGGTCCGGCGCAGCCCACATCACCTCGCGCAGAGGCTGGTCGAGCTCCCGATCGAAGAGCGCCGCGCAGCGATCGAACGCCCTCCGGAACGCAGGCCACGCCTCGTACAGCCCGCGGCCCATGCCCGGCGTCTGCGCGCCCTGCCCGGTGAACAGGAAAGCCAGCTTGCCGCGTGAGGACCCGGCCTTGCCGCGCGCCACGCCCGGCGGCGTCCGCCGCTGCGCCGCGGCGTCCAGCGCGCCCCGCAGCGCCTCGCGCGAGGTCGCGACCATGGCGAGCCGGTGCTCCATCGGGCTGCGCGTCGTCGCCAGGCTGAACGCCACGTCGCCGAGGCTCAGCTCCGGGTGCGCGGACAGGTGCGCCGAGAGCCGTGCCGCCGCGGCGTCCAGCGCCTCCGCGCTCTTGGCCGACAGCACGAAGAGCTCCGCGGAGCGCTCCGGCGCCGCGGGCGCCGGCTCCGCCTCCGGCGCCTCCTCCAGCACCACATGCGCGTTGGTCCCGCTCAACCCGAAGGAGCTCACGCCGGCCCGACGCGGCCGTGCGCCGCGCGCCCACGGCACCGCCTCGCGTGGCACCGCCACCGGCAGCGTGCTCCACGGCAAGTGCGGGTTGAGCTCCCCCAGCTCCGGCTGGGCTGGTATCTGCTCGTGCCCCAGCGCGAGCACCGCCTTGAGCAAGCCGGCCAGGCCCGCCGCCGCCTCCAGATGCGCGATGTTGGCCTTGGCGGCCCCCAGCACCAGAGGTCGGTCCCCGGGGCGCCCTGGTCCGTACACCTCGCTCAGCGCCTGCACCTCGATCGGATCGCCCAGCGCCGTCCCGGTCCCGTGGCACTCCACGAAGTCAACGTCGACCGGGGCCACGCCCGCTTGCGAGAGCGCCTGGCGCAGCACGGCCTGCTGGGCAGGCCCGTTGGGCACGGTCAGCCCGCTGCTCGGGCCGTCGTGGTTCACCGCGGTGCCCCGGATCACCGCCAGGATGGAGTCGCCGGCGCGCTGCGCGTCCTGGAGCCGCTTGAGCACCACCACGCCGCACCCCTCGCCCCGCGCGTAGCCGTCGGCGTCGGCCGAGAACGTCTTGCACCGCCCGTCGGGCGAGAGCGCGCGCATCCGTGAGAGCAGCACGAAGCTGTCCGGCGCGAGCAGCACGTTGACCCCGCCGACCAGCGCCTGGTCGCACTCGCCCAGTCGCAGGCTCTGGCAGGCGAGGTGCAACGCGACCAGGGATGACGAGCACGCCGTATCCACGGCCAGCGTCGGGCCGTGCAGACCCAGGAAGAACGACAGCCGCCCCGCCGCGACGCTGAGCATGTTGCCGGTGCCGCCGTACAGGCCTGCCGCTCCGTCGGCGAGGCCGCGCACCCGGTCCACGTAGTACTCGTTGAGCCCCGCGCCCACGAACACCCCGGTGCGGCTCTCGCGCAGCGTGTCCGGGTCAAGGCCCGCGCGCTCGATCGCCTCCCAGCTCACCTCCAGCAGCAACCGCTGCTGCGGGTCGAGGCTCATCGCCTCGCGAGGCGAGACGCGGAAGAAGGTCGCATCCAACCCCTGTACGTCGCGCAGGAAGGCGCCTTGGGTCACGTAAGTCCGGCCTGGGGTCTCCGGATCAGGGTCGTACCAGTCCGCGGCATTCCACCGGTCGGCCGGCACCTCGGCGCTGACCACCACGCCCTCGGCCAACAGCTGCCAGTAGGACTCCAGATCCTCGGCCCCGCCCGGGAAGCGGCAGGCGGCGCCCACGATGGCGATGGGCTCGTCGGTCGCCGGCGACCGGATGCTTCGCACGTCGGTGTGGTCCTGCAGGTCCAGCACCTGGCTCAGCAAGTAGTCCGCCAGCCGCTCCACGGTCGGATGGTCGAACGCCAGCGTCGCCGACAGCGGCATCCCCAGCTCACCCTGAAGCCGCTTGCGGATCTCCACGGCCATCAGGGAGTCGAGGCCCTGCTCGGCGAAGCCCCGCCGCACGTCGAGGGCGCCCTGGTCGGTGAAGCCCATCACCGCGGCGACCACGCCGCGCACGAGCGCGTGCAGCGCCGAGCGGGTCTCCGCAGCAGACGCTTTACGCCAGCGCTCCAGCGCTGGGGCGGTCGAGGAGGAGGCCCCTTTCGTGGCGGTGACCAGCCGCTCCAAGAAGCGGCCTCGGCTCGCGCCGGGCGGAGCCGCCCCCACGTGGGCCCAGTCCATCTGTACGACCACGCGCTGCGTCGTGCGCGTACCGAGCAGCCGTTCCATCGCCGCCAGGGCCCCGCCTGTCGGCATCGCCCGGATTCCCGAGGCCTCGTGCTCGCGGCGCTGCGCCTGCGAGCCCATTCCCCCCTCCGCCCACAGACTCCAGGCGATGCTCAGGGCCGCGAGCCCCTGCGCTCGGCGGAGGTCCGCCAGCGCGTCCAAGAAGGCATTGCCGGCCGCGTAGCTGCCCTGGCCGAGCGAGCCGAAGACGCCTGCCGCCGAGGAAAAGAGGACGAACAGGTCCAGCGGCTGCTCGCGGGTGAGGGTGTGCAGCACCCATGCCCCCTCCACCTTGGGGCGCAGCACCCGCGCGAGCCGCTCCGCGTCCTGGTGGGCCAGCAGCCCGTCGTCGAGCAGACCCGCGGCGTGCACGACCCCCCGCAGCGGCGGCTCGAGCGCCGAAACGAGCGCCGCCATGCCGCCGGCGTCGGCCACGTCGACCGCCGCCACGGTGACCCGCGCGCCCTGCGCCTCCAGCGCCTCGACCGCCGCGATGCGCGCGCGCACCTCGGGCGGCTGCTCTCGGCCCCACGCCTCCCGGTCGGGCAATCCGTGCCGGCCGAGCAACACCAGGTGCCCCGCCCCCCGCTGCACCAGCCACCGCGCCACGAGCAGGCCGAGGGCGCCCAGCCCGCCCGTCACCAGGTAGCTCCCCTCCGCGGACAGCGACACCGGCGCCGCGCTTCCCTCCGGTGGGGCCGCCACGAGCCGCGCGGCGCGCCGGCGCCCTCCACGCAACGCCAGCTGATCGTCGGCGTCCGGCGAAAGCAGCTCGGCCACCAAGGCCTCGACCTCGGTCGGGCTCTGCTCCGGATCCAGATCCACCAGCCCGCCCCAGGAGGCGGGGTGCTCGAGCGCCGCGACCCGGCCCATGCCCCATAACGCCGCCTGACAGGGGGCGATCGCAGGCCCGTCGCCCACCGCGCAGGCCCCTCGGGTCACGATCCAGAGCCGGGGTGAGCAAGACGCGGTGCTCAGAAACCGAGCCAGGCCGAGCACCGGCGCGGTGGCGCGACGGGTCGCGTCGCCGACCTCCTCGGCCGATGCCCCGGCCTCGACGACGGCGTCCAGACCCCACAGGTACAGCACCCCCTGCCAGTCGTTGCGGCCACCGAGCGCCTGGGTCACCTGCTCGGCGACCGCGGAGGTCTCGGCCGCCGCATGGAGCACGGCGCACGGAAGTCCGCGTGTCGACAGCGCCGCCGCGACCGCCTCGCCGACTCCACCCCTGTCAGCCAGCACCAGCCAGCCCCCGCGGCTCGCCTCCTCTGATTCCTGGAGGCTGCGAGGGATCTCCGGCCAGTCCACGCGATAAAACCAGTCCTGGGTGGGATCCTCGGCCGCGCGGCGACGGCTGTCAGGCTCGATGTCGATCCAGTACCGCTGCCGCTGCCACGGATAGGTCGGCAGCGACACCCGCCGCGCATCGGCGGGGAAGAGGCCCGCCCAGCGGACCGAGCCACCGGCGGCCCACAACCCGCCCAGCGCCTCGATCACGCTCGCAGGCTCCTCGCGCCCGGCGCGCAGGGACGCCAGCAGCGTCAGCTCCGTGTCCGGCAGGCACGCTGGCAGCAGGCCCAGCAGCGTCGGCTTCGGGCCCACTTCGAGGAAGGTGCAGGCACCGGCGTCGTGCAGCGCCTTGACCCCGTCCGCGAAGCGCACCGCCTCGCGCACGTGGCGCACCCAGTAGCCCGGCGCGCTCACCTCGTCCGTGACCAGCTTGCCGCTCAGGTTGCTCACCAGCGGAAGCGATGGCCGATGGTACGTCACCGACGCGGCCACCCGCCCGAACTCCTCCAGCATCGGCTCCATCAGCGGCGAGTGGAACGCGTGCGAGACCCGCAGCGGCTTGGTGCGCACGCCGCGCGCCGCGAACCCCGCCGCGAGCGCACGCACCGCTTGCTCGGCGCCCGCGATCACCACCTGCTCCGGCCCGTTGACCGCCGCGATCGACACCGACCCCGCGTGCGGCGCCACCGCCGCCGCCACCTCGGCCTCCGGCGCTCCGATCGACACCATCGAGCCGCCGGCCGAGAGCCCCTGCATCAGCCGCCCGCGCGCCGCCACAAGCCTCACGGCGTCTTCCAGCGAGAACACGCCCGCAACGCAGGCCGCCGCGAGCTCCCCGACGCTATGGCCGACGACCAGCTCCGGCTCCACGCCCCACCACCGCCACAACGCCGTGAGCGCCACCTCCACCGTGAAGAGCGCAGGCTGCGTGAAGGCCGTCTGGTCGAGCAACAGCGCCTCGGCGCTCCCCGGCTCGGCCCACATCACCTCGCGCAGCGGGCGGTCGAGCTCCCGATCGAACAGCGCCACGCAGCGCTCGAACGCCTCCCGGAACGCCGGCCAGGCGGCGCACAGCCCGCGGCCCATCCCCGGCGTCTGCGCGCCCTGTCCGGTAAACAGGAACGCCAGCTTCCCGCGCGACGAGCTCGCGACGCCGCGCGCCGCGCCCGCCGGCGTCTGCCCCTGCGCCGCGGCGTCCAGCGCCGCGCGCAGCGACTCGCGTGACGTCGCCGTCACCGCGAGCCGGTGGCTCATCGCGCTGCGCGTCGTCGCCAGGCTGAACGCCACGTCCCCGAGGCTCAGCTCCGGGTGGGCCTCCACGTGGTCGCGCAGCTGCGCCGCCTGCGCATCCAGCGCCCGCTCGCTCTTCCCCGACAGCACGAAGAGCTCCGCGGAGCGCTCCGGCGCGGCAGGCTCGAGCTCCGCCGCCGGCGCCTCCTCCAGCACCACGTGCGCGTTCGTCCCGCTCATCCCGAACGAGCTCACGCCGGCGCGGCGCGGCCTCGCGCCCCGCGGCCACGGCACGGCTGCGCGGGCCACCGAGACCGGCAGCGTCTCCCACGGCAGGTGCGGGTTGAGCTCCCCCAGCTCCGGCTGGGCTGGTATCTGCTCGTGCCCCAGCGCGAGCACCGCCTTGAGCAAGCCGGCCAGGCCCGCCGCGGGCTCCAGGTGCCCGAGGTTGGCCTTGGCGGCTCCCAGGATCAGCGGCCGGTCCGCAGGGCGGCCTTGCCCATACACTTCGCTCAGCGCCTGCACCTCGATCGGGTCGCCCAGCGCCGTCCCGGTCCCGTGGCATTCCACGAAATCGACGTCGGCCGGGAGCACCCCCGCGTGCGCCAGCGCCTGGCGCAACAACGCCTCCTGGGCGGGACGGCTGGGCACGGTCAGCCCGCTGCTCGGGCCATCATGGTTGATCGCCGTACCCCGGATCACCGCCAGGATGGGATCGCGGTCGCGCTGCGCGTCCTGGAGCCGCTTGAGCACCACCACGGCGCAGCCCTCGGCCCGCGCGTAGCCGTCGGCGTCGGCCGAGAACGTCTTGCACCGCCCGTCGGGCGAAAGCGCGTGCATCCGTGAGAGCAGCGCGAAGGCCCTCGGCGAGAGCAGCAGGTTGACCCCGCCGACCAGGGCCTGGTCGCACTCGCCCCATCGCAGGCTCTGGCAGGCGAGGTGCAACGCCACCAGCGACGAGGAGCACGCCGTATCCACGGCCAGCGTCGGGCCGTGCAGGCCCAGGAAGAACGACAGCCGCCCCGCCGCGACGCTGAGCATGTTGCCGGTGCCGCCGTAAAGCCCCGCCGCCTCGTCGGTGAGGTCCTGCACCCGCTCGGCATATTCGTTGGGGCCAGCGCCCACGAACACGCCCGTGGGGCTCTCGCGCAGCGTGTCCGGGTCCTGACCCGCGCGCTCGAGCGCCTCCCAGCTCACCTCCAGCAGCAACCGCTGCTGCGGGTCGAGGCTCATCGCCTCGCGAGGCGAGACGCGGAAGAACGCTGCATCGAACGTGTCGACCTCGCGCAGAAAGCCACCTTGGGTCACGCAGGTCTGGCGCTGCGCCTCTCCCGGACCGGGGCAGCGCCCGTCCGCGGCATTCCACCGGTCGGCCGGCACCTCGGCGCTGACCACCACGCCCTCGGTCAACAGCTGCCAGTAGGACTCCAGATCCTCGGCCCCGCCCGGGAAGCGGCAGGCGGCGCCCACGATGGCGATGGGCTCGTCGGTCGCCGGCGACCGGATGCTCCGCACGTCGGTGTGGTCCTGCAGGTCCAGCACCTGGCTCAGCAGGTAGTCCGCCAGCCGCTCCACGGTCGGATGGTCGAACGCCAGCGTCGCCGACAGCGGCATCCCCAGCTCACCCTGAAGCCGCTTGCGGATCTCCACGGCCATCAGGGAGTCGAGGCCCTGCTCGGCGAAGCCCCGCCGCACGTCGAGGGCGCCCTGGTCGGTGAAGCCCATCACCGCGGCCACCACGCCGCGCACGAGCGCGTGCAGCGCCGAGCGGGTCTCCGCAGCAGACGCTTTACGCCAGCGCTCCAGCGCTGGGGCGGTCGAGGAGGAGGCCCCTTTCGTGGCGGTGACCAGCCGCTCCAAGAAGCGGCCTCGGCTCGCGCCGGGCGGAGCCGCCCCCACGTGGGCCCAGTCCATCTGTACGACCACGCGCTGCGTCGTGCGCGTACCGAGCAGCCGTTCCATCGCCGCCAGGGCCCCGCCTGTCGGCATCGCCCGGATTCCCGAGGCCTCGTGCTCGCGGCGCTGCGCCTGCGAGCCCATTCCCCCCTCCGCCCACAGACTCCAGGCGATGCTCAGGGCCGCGAGCCCCTGCGCTCGGCGGAGGTCCGCCAGCGCGTCCAAGAAGGCATTGCCGGCCGCGTAGCTGCCCTGGCCGAGCGAGCCGAAGACGCCTGCCGCCGAGGAAAACAGGACGAACAGGTCCAGCGGCTGCTCGCGGGTGAGGGTGTGCAGCACCCATGCCCCCTCCACCTTGGGGCGCAGCACCCGCGCGAGCCGCTCCGCGTCCTGGTGGGCCAGCAGCCCGTCGTCGAGCAGACCCGCGGCGTGCACGACCCCCCGCAGCGGCGGCTCGAGCGCCGAAACGAGCGCCGCCATGCCGCCGGCGTCGGCCACGTCGACCGCCGCCACGGTGACCCGCGCGCCCTGCGCCTCCAGCGCCTCGACCGCCGCGATGCGCGCGCGCACCTCGGGCGGCTGCTCTCGGCCCCACGCCTCCCGGTCGGGCAATCCGTGCCGGCCGAGCAACACCAGGTGCCCCGCCCCCCGCTGCACCAGCCACCGCGCCACGAGCAGGCCGAGGGCGCCCAGCCCACCCGTCACCAGGTAGCTCCCCTCCGCGGACAGCGACACCGGCGCCGCGCTTCCCTCCGGTGGGGCCGCCACGAGCCGCGCGGCGCGCCGGCGCCCTCCACGCAACGCCAGCTGATCGTCGGCGTCCGGCGAAAGCAGCTCGGCCACCAAGGCCTCGACCTCGGTCGGGCTCTGCTCCGGATCCAGATCCACCAGCCCGCCCCAGGAGGCGGGGTGCTCGAGCGCCGCGACCCGGCCCATGCCCCATAACGCCGCCTGACAGGGGGCGATCGCAGGCCCGTCGCCCACCGCGCAGGCCCCTCGGGTCACGATCCAGAGCCGGGGTGAGCGCGGCCCTGTGCCCAGCGCCTGACTCAGCGCAAGCACCGGCGCCGTGGCGCGATGGGTGGCCTTGCCGACCTCCTCGGCCGATGCCCCGGCCTCGACGACGGCGTCCAGACCCCACAGGTACAGCACCCCCTGCCAGTCGTTGCGGCCACCGAGCGCCTGGGTCACCTGCTCGGCGACCGCGGAGATCTCTGCCGGCGCATGGAGCACGGCGCACGAAAACCCCTGCGACGAAAGCGCCGCCGCGGCCGCCTCCCCGACGCCGCCCCGGTCGGCCAGCACCAGCCACCCGCCGGACCGGGCTCGCTGCGCGTCCACGGATGCGCGGGGCATCTCGGGCCAGTCCACCCGGTAGAACCACTGCGCCGGCGCATCGGCGGCCGTGGCTCCGGGCGCTTCGGGGAGCGCCTCGATCCAGTGCCGCTGCCGCTGCCATGGATAGGTCGGCAGCGACACCCGCCGCGCATCGGCGGGGAAGAGGCCCGCCCAGCGGACCGAGCCACCGGCGGCCCACAACCCGCCCAGCGCCTCGATCACGCTCGCAGGCTCCTCGCGCCCGGCGCGCAGGGACGCCAGCAGCGTCGGCTCCGTGTCCGGCAGGCACGCTGGCAGCAGGCCCAGCAGCGTCGGCTTCGGGCCCACTTCGAGGAAGGTGCAGGCACCGGCGTCGTGCAGCGCCTTGACCCCGTCCGCGAAGCGCACCGCCTCGCGCACGTGGCGCACCCAGTAGCCCGGCGCGCTCACCTCGTCCGTGACCAGCTTGCCGCTCAGGTTGCTCACCAGCGGAAGCGATGGCCGATGGTACGTCACCGACGCGGCCACCCGCCCGAACTCCTCCAGCATCGGCTCCATCAGCGGCGAGTGGAACGCGTGCGAGACCCGCAGCGGCTTGGTGCGCACGCCGCGCGCCGCGAACCCCGCCGCGAGCGCACGCACCGCTTGCTCGGCGCCCGCGATCACCACCTGCTCCGGCCCGTTGACCGCCGCGATCGACACCGACCCCGCGTGCGGCGCCACCGCCGCCGCCACCTCGGCCTCCGGCGCTCCGATCGACACCATCGAGCCGCCGGCCGAGAGCCCCTGCATCAGCCGCCCGCGCGCCGCCACAAGCCTCACGGCGTCTTCCAGCGAGAACACGCCCGCAACGCAGGCCGCCGCGAGCTCCCCGACGCTATGGCCGACGACCAGCTCCGGCTCCACGCCCCACCACCGCCACAACGCCGTGAGCGCCACCTCCACCGTGAAGAGCGCAGGCTGCGTGAAGGCCGTCTGGTCGAGCAACAGCGCCTCGGCGCTCCCCGGCTCGGCCCACATCACCTCGCGCAGCGGGCGGTCGAGCTCCCGATCGAACAGCGCCACGCAGCGCTCGAACGCCTCCCGGAACGCCGGCCAGGCGGCGCACAGCCCGCGGCCCATCCCCGGCGTCTGCGCGCCCTGTCCGGTAAACAGGAACGCCAGCTTCCCGCGCGACGAGCTCGCGACGCCGCGCGCCGCGCCCGCCGGCGTCTGCCCCTGCGCCGCGGCGTCCAGCGCCGCGCGCAGCGACTCGCGTGACGTCGCCGTCACCGCGAGCCGGTGGCTCATCGCGCTGCGCGTCGTCGCCAGGCTGAACGCCACGTCCCCGAGGCTCAGCTCCGGGTGGGCCTCCACGTGGTCGCGCAGCTGCGCCGCCTGCGCATCCAGCGCCCGCTCGCTCTTCCCCGACAGCACGAAGAGCTCCGCGGAGCGCTCCGGCGCGGCAGGCTCGAGCTCCGCCGCCGGCGCCTCCTCCAGCACCACGTGCGCGTTCGTCCCGCTCATCCCGAACGAGCTCACGCCCGCGAAGCGCGGCCGCTCCGTGCGCGGCCACGGCACCGGCTCGGTCGCCAGCGCGAGCGCGCTGCCCTCGAGCCGGATCCGCGGATTGAGCGTGCGGAAGTTGAGGTTCTTCGGGATGCGCTCGTGCGCCAGCGAGAGCGCTGCCTTGATCAGGCCCGCTACGCCTGCCGCGGCCTCGAGGTGGCCGATGTTGGTCTTCACCGCGCCCAGCACGCAGCGCGTGCCATCGGAGCGCGAAGGGCCCACGATCGCCCGCAGCGCCTCGACCTCGATGGGATCGCCCAGCGAGGTCCCTGTTCCGTGGGTCTCGACGTAACCGACGGCCCCAGCGTCGACGTGGGCGCTCCGCAGCGCCTCGCGCAAGACCGTCTCCTGAGCCAGCACGTTGGGCGCGGTCAACCCGGTCGACCGGCCATCATGGTTGATGGCCGAGCCCTGGATGAGCGCCCAGATGCGGTCGCCATCCCGCTGCGCGTCGGAGAGCCGCTTGAGCACGACCATGCCGCAGCCCTCGCCCCGGACGAACCCGTTGGCCGAAGCATCGAAGGTCCGGCAACGACCGTCGGGCGACAGCGCCTGCGTGCGCTCCGTGGCCTCCATCGTGTCGGGGGAGAGGAGCATGCTGACCCCTCCCGCCAGCGCGAGGTCGCTCTCTCCGGCGCGCAGGCTGCGGCAGGCGAGGTGAACCGCCACCAGCGATGACGAGCACGTCGTGTCGACGGTCAGGCAAGGCCCCTGCAGCCCCAGCGTGTACGACAGCCGTCCGGCGGCGATGCTCAGCATGCTGCCGGTGGCGCTGTACGCGTCTTGCTCCTCGCGCGGCAGCCGAGCGACCGTGCGCGCGTAGTCCGCCGTGAAAGCGCCGACGAACACGCCGGTGCGGCTCCCGTCGATGGACCGGGGCGGGATACCGGCGTCCTCGAGCCCCTCCCAGGCGACCTCCAGGACGAGGCGGTGCTGCGGGTCGAGCGATCGCGCCTCCCGAGGCGAGATGCCGAAGAACGCAGCGTCGAAGTCCTCTATCGGCGCGGTGAGCAGCCCCGCCCAGCGCGGCACGGCCTCGGCGGGGGCGGCACCTACCAGCGCCCAGCGCTCCTCGAGCGGCTGGACCGCGTCGCGCCCGGCGTCGAGCAGCTCCCAAAATGCTCCCGGCGTGTCCGCGCCACCAGGGAAGCGGCAGCCGATACCGACGATGGCGATCGGCTCGGTCCGCTCCTGCTTCGCCTGTTCGAGCCGAGCGAGCCGCTCCTCCAGCCGCTGAATGACGATGGCTGCTTGCTTCAGCGGATTCTGCTGTGCCGTAGGACCGCGAGTAGTCATGTAAGCGCCTCGAATTTTGCTGCAATCAGCTGCGTCAAATCGTCCTGCGACATCTCGTCGATCTCGGCAGCAGGGTCGGCGGTGGTGTGCGGCGACTCCCCAGGAGCGGCCTCGCAGGTCTCACGCGCCAGGTGCCCGCTCAGCGCCGCCACGGTGGGGTAGGTCCAGAGCAGCGTCGCCGGTACGGTGATGCCCAGCATGGCCTCGATGCGGTTGCGCAGCTCGAGCCCCATCAGCGAGTTCATACCCAGGCTCGTGAGCGGGGCGTCCGCCTCGATCTTGCCCTCGGGGAGGCGCAGCACCTGCGAGACCTGCGCGCGGAGGAGCGGCTCCAGGAGCCCGCCCCGCGCGCCCGGCTCGGCGGCGGCGAGGCGGCCGAGCAGGTCCCGGTCGCCGGCTGGCCTGCCGGCGCTCGCGCGATGCGCCGTCACCAGGTACGACAGCGTTCGCGAAGACGCCGCCGCGGGGTAGAGCTCCACCCACAGCCGCGGGTCCAGCGGCATGACCCCCACCTGCGCGCGGTCGCCCTCGAGCAGCCGTGCCAGGGCGGACAGCCCCTCGCCGGGGGTCAAGCTCCGCATTCCGCGGGAGACCAGCCGCGCGCCGCGATCTGCCTGCGCGGCGGCCAAACCCACCTCCGCGAACAGGCCCCAGTCGACGCTCAACGCTGGCAGCCCCTGCGCCCTCCGGTGGTGCGCCAGCGCGTCGAGGAAGGTATTGGCCGCGGCGTAGTTGCCCTGGCCCGGCGAGCCCAAGAGCCCTACTCCCGAGGAGTACAGCACGAAGAAGGAGAGCGGCGCTTCGCGCGTCAACGCGTGCAGGTGCAAGGCCCCCTGGACCTTGGGCGCCATCACCTTGCGAAACCGCGCGGGGGTCTGCTGCATCAGCAGCCCGTCGTCCAAGACCCCGGCCGCATGGACGACGCCCCGCAGCGGCATCCCCGACGCGGCGACCTCGCGGAGGACCTGCTCGAGCTGCGCCCGATCGGCGACATCTGCCTTCGCCACGGTGACGCGCGCGCCGTGGGCCGCGAGCGCCTCGACGGCTGCCTGTTGCTCCGCGCTCGCCGCGCCGGAGCGGCCCACCAGCACCAGGTGACCAGCGCCGCGCTCGGCCAGCCATCCGGCCACGCTCAGGCCGAGCCCACCCAGACCGCCGGTCACGAGGTAGGTGCTGTCCGCGCGGAGGGTGACGCCGGACTCTGCCGGAGCGCCGCGCTCGACCCTCTCCCGGGGCTGGGCCTCGGGCTGCCGGCGGACGAGCCGAGCGACGCGTCGCTCGCCGCCGCGCAACGCGACTTCCTCCTCGGCGTCGTCGGCCAGCAGCTCGGCCAGCAGGACATCGAGCTCCCCCTCGGGCCGGGCTGGATCGAGGTCGACCCGAGCGCAGCGCAGATCCGCGTGCTCCATGGCGATGACGCGGCCCAGCCCCAGCAGCGGCGCCTGCGCCACGGAAACAAAGCCGGCGCGGACGGCCTGAGCGCCGCGGGTCAAGAGCCACAAGCGCGGGGCGTCTCGAAAGCCCACGCCGGCCAGGGCCTGCACGGTCCAGAGCACGCTGTCGCAGCCACGTACCAGCGCCGCCTCGAGGGCATCGGTCGCGGCGTCGGGGCTCCGGGGCTCGTCCCATGCGCCTTGCGCCCCGAGCCCCGGGGCGAGCTCGCCCCCTCCGTCGAGGCTGCCGAGGTGCACCACCGCCGTCGGAGCCTGACCGCCAAAGGCCTCTGCCAAGAGCGCGCGTACCCCGGCAGCGCTCGTCATGTCCTCTGCCGCGTGGACGACGGCATGGCCGAAAGCCTCCAGCCTCGAGCGCAACGCGGCGCCGAGCCCGCCGCCCGCGCCGAGGAGCAGCCACCGGCCCGCGTTGTTCTTGGCCGCGCCGACCGCCGCGGGCTCCCACGCGAGCTCCAGGAACCAATCGTCTTCTTCGCGCCGGCGCGCGCCTCCCGAGAGCCGCTGCGCCACGAGCCCGCGGACCTCGGCGACCACCGCCCCCGAGCTGTCGACCACCCAGAAGTCGGCGCCCTGCCGATCGGGGGTCTGGTGCCCGTGGCTCACGACGCGCGCATGGCACCACAGCTCCCCCGAAGGCCGCTGCGAGAGCCGCAGCGAGCCCACCTCCACGGGCACCCACGGCGTCGCCTCGCCGCCGCCGGCGAAGAGGCTGCCGATGACCTGGAAGCACGCATCCAGCAGCGCAGGATGCAACCGATACTCCGCTGCGGAGCCGGCCGCCTCGGGCAGGCGCAACCGCCCCAGCGCTTCGCCTTCGCCCCGCCATAGCTCGACGATCCCCCGGAAGGCTGGGCCGTACTCCAGCCCCATCTCGGTCAGCTCCGCGTAGGCGGCCGCGGCGGGTACGCTGGCCCGAAGCCGGGCGCGCACGGCGGAGAGCGGAAGCCCCTCCGGGGCTTCGTCGCGCTCGGCCCGGCGCAACGCGCCGCGAGCGTGGACCCGGAAGGACGCGTGGCCGGCGCCCGGCGCCCGGCTCGCGATCTGGAACTGCAGCCGTCCCGACGGCTGCTCCGTCGTCACCACCTGGACCAGCACCGCCGCGTCGCCCGCGAAGGCCAGGGCCTCGGCGAGCTCCACGTCGGTGATCTGCAATGGGCCATCGCCCAAGGCCTCGGCCCCCGACGAAAGCGCCATCTCCAGGTACGCCGCGCCCGGGAACACGACCGCTCCCTGCACCCGGTGGTCGCCGAGCCACGGAAGCCGTCCGAGATCCAGCGTCGTCTCCCACAGCCGCGTGCTCGTCTGGGTCGACAGGGTCTGCATTTCACCGAGCAGCGGGTGACCGCCCGCAGGAACACCGCGGCGACCGCCCGCTGCGCTCTTGGCCGGCGCTTCGATCCAGTACCGCTCGCGCTGCCAGGGATAGGTCGGCAGCGGCACCCTCCGCCCCCCCGCGGGATAGAGCCGCCCCCAGGGTACGGGGTAGCCATGCACCCAGAGCGCCCCCAGCGCCTCCAGCATCGCCGGCCGCTCGTCCTGCCCCCGCCTCAGCGAGCCCACCGCCGCGCCCGCCCGCTGCGCCGCATGCCGCATCTCCTCGACCGAGGTCGCCAGGATCGGATGCGGGCTCATCTCCACGAAGAGCCCGTGGCCGCCTTGAAGCAGCGCTTGTACCGCCTCGGCAAAGCGCACCGGCTGCCTGAGGTTGTCCGCCCAGTACCTCGCGCCGAGCTCCGGTCCCGCGACCATGGCGCCCGTCACCGTCGAGCGCATCGGCACCGTGGCCGCGCGCGGCCGGAGCGCGCCCAGCGCCGCCAGGAGGTCCTCTCGCAGCGGGTCGACCTGCGGGCTGTGGCTGGCGACGTCGACCTTCACGCGCCGGCAGAACACCCCCTTCGCCTCGTGTGCCGCCAGCACCTCCGAGAGCGCTGCCGGCTCGCCCGACAGCACCGTCGAGCGCGGGCTGTTGCTCACGGCCACGCTCAGCCGGTCCTCGTAGCCCCGGAGCGCCGCCTCGGCCTCGGGGAGCGACAGCTCGACGACCGCCATCTCGCCCTGGCCGCTGATCCGGCGCAGCAGCCGGCTCCTCCGGCAGATGATGGTCACGGCGTCCTCGAGCGACAGGGCGCCTGCGACGTGCGCGGCCGCGACCTCGCCCATGCTGTGGCCCACCACCGCGTCCGGCTGCACGCCCCACGACCGCCACAGCGCCGAGAGCGCCACCGAAACGGCGAAGAGCGCCGGCTGGACCACGTCGATGCGCCCGAGCTGCGAGGTGGCCTCCTCGGCGGCGAGCTCGGCGAGCAGCGACCAGCCCGCTTCCGCCTGGATGGCCCGGTCGCACGCCGAGAGCGCCTCCCGGAAGACGGGCTCCTCGGCGAGGAGCTCCTGGCCCATGCCCGCCCACTGCGAGCCCTGGCCGGGAAAGACGAAGACCACCTTCGGCACGCCGCCGGTGGAGGCGCGGCCGCGCACCGCGCCCGGCGGGGTTTGCCCCTGCGCCGCGGCGTCGAGCGCCGCCTGCAATGCCTCGCGCGACGGTGCCGCCACCGCGAGCCGGTGCTCCATCGGACTGCGCGTCGTCGCCAGGCTGAAGGCCACGTCGCCCAGCGAGAGCTCCTGGCGCGCCTGCAGATGATCTCGTAGCCGCGCCGCGGCGGCATCCAGCGCCGCGGCGCTCTTGGCCGATACGACGAAGAGCTCGGCAGCGCGCGCCGGCGCCGCGGCGACCCGCTTCGCCGCGGGCGCCTCCTCCAGCACGACATGCGCGTTGGTGCCGCCGATCCCGAACGAGCTGACGCCGGCCCGCCGCGGAGCGGAGCCGGCATTCCAATCCTTCAGCGAGGTATTGACGTAGAACGGGCTGTTGGCGAAATCGATCGAGGGGTTCGGGGACTCGAAGTTCAGGCTGGGCGGCAGCTGCCGGTGCTCCAGCGCCAAGACCGTCTTGATCAAGCCGGCGATGCCGGCCGCCGATTCGAGGTGTCCGATGCCGGTCTTCACGGAGCCGATGGCGCAAGACCTCCGGGCCGAAGCGTCGCGACCGAACACCCGCCGCAACGCCGCGATCTCGATGGCGTCTCCGAGCAGCGTGCCGGTCCCGTGGGTCTCGATGTACTGGATGGACCGGGCCTCGACCCCCGCCAGCGCGAGCGCCTCCACGATCGCTTGCGCCTGGCCTGCCTCGCTGGGCGCCGTGAACCCGATCTTCCTCGCGCCGTCGTTGTTCGTGGCGGACCCGAGGATGACCGCGCGGACGGGATCCCCGTCGGCGAGCGCCCGGTCCAGCGGCTTCAGGACGACGAGCCCGCAGCCGTTGCCCATGATCGTGCCGTTCGCCTTGGCGTCGAAGGCCCGGCAATGGCCGTCGGGAGAGAAGATGCCCCCCTCGGCATAGACATAGCCGGCGCGATGGGGGATCCGGACGGTGATCCCGCCGGCCAGCGCCATGTCGCACTCGCGGTCCAGCAGGCTCATGCACGCCATGTGAACCGCCACGAGCGAGGTGGAGCAGGCGGTTTGAACGGAGATGCTCGGCCCTCTCAGGTTCAGCCTGTAGGAGACGTGGGTCGCGAGGTAATCCTTGTCGTTGCCGATCAACGTCTGAAACCAGCCTGGCCACCGCATCATCGCCGGGTGCTGGTGGAGGTTCGACGTCAGGTAGGAGCTCATGTTGGCGCCGGCGTACACGCCGATAGCGCCCTCGTAGGCCGTCGGGTCGTATCCGGCGTTCTCCAGCGCCTCCCAGGCGCACTCCATGAAGATGCGGTGCTGCGGATCCAGGAGCTCCGCCTCGCGCGGGCTGATCCCGAAGAAGGCAGCATCGAACCGGTCGACGTCTTCCAGCACGCTGCCCGCCCGGACGTAGCTCGGATCCAGCAGCAGCGCGGGGTCGGCTCCGGAGGCCGCGAGATCCTGCTCCGAGAAGAGCTGCACGGCCTCCACGCCGTCTCGGAGGTTCCTCCAGAACTCGTCCAGACCCCGCGCACCAGGGAATCGGCCCGACATGCCGATGATGGCGATGGCGGAGGATTCTTGCTCTTCCATGGGCTCATCACTCCTCAGCGTTCGAACGATACGTCATCACGCGCCCCCCGCGATCGGACGAGCCCTGGCGGGGCGCTGCCAGCCCGGAGGCACCGACGGGCGGCCGGCGCCGGCAGGGGAGCCTGGCTCCTCTCCACGCCTCAACGCATCCGCAGCGGCTTTCGCCCTCTCAGGCGCCCCTTCAGCCGCGCCTCCTGCCCCTGCGACGAGCTTCCAGTCGATCCTGCATGCTCGGCCGCTGGATCGAATCTCTCGACCCTCGGCGCAAGCCGGAGGCCAGCGCGCCGATGCTCGGGTACTGGAACAGCTCGGTGATGGCGATCTCCCTGTCCAGCCTCTTCTGCAGCAGGCTCCTCATGCGGACGATGTGGATCGAGGTCGCGCCAAGCTCGGAGAAGCTCTGCTCGAGCCCAACCACCTCCAGCCCGAGCGCCTCCCGCACGACCGCGACGAGGATCTCCTCCAGGGCGTCCCGCGGCGCCATGTGCTCCGGAGGCGGCTGCGACGACGTATCCTTCCGCTCGCGCAGGGCCTTGCGATCGACCTTGCCGTTGGACGTCAGAGGCAACGCGTCGAGCTCCACGAAGGCCGATGGCACCATGTACTCCGGCAGCTTGGTCCTCAAGAAGTCGCGCAGGAGATCGGCGAAGCGCTCCTCGTGGCCAGGAGGGGCGCCGCGCGTCGTGACGCGCCTCGGGGAGGGCTCCTGGCCCAGCGTGCCGACCTGGTACTGCCGCGGGTCTACCCGCCCACCCAGCATGCCGTGCACGTAAACGTCCGAACGCCCCAGGTCGAGAGCCGGCCGGACCTGCTCGAAATCGAATTGGCCCACCGGGCAGACGCCGATGTTGCAGGAAGGCGCGTGCTCCATCAGGAGCTGCCCCATGTACCCTGCCTCCAGGACGCAGAAGTCCCGCGCAGACGAGCCGTACAGCGGCTCGATGGCGTCGAGCTTCCCCACGAACAGGAGGCCGAACGCCGCCTCGTCGAACACGCCGACATTGTGCGGCACGTGCGCTCCGCGCTCGAGCTCGTGGCTGGACAGCTTCAGCAGGTGATGCTCACGCGGGTGGTAATAGTAGAAACCCTCGTCCACCCCCTCGATGCGGTCGGCCTTGACATAGACGTAGGTTTGCACCGGATACGTGCTGCCAGCCGAGGGGTAACGGAACTTGGGGAGGGCCGCGCCGTCGGGGTCCACGCTGCTCAAGCAGCTCAGGAATCGGCCAAAGTCGGAGGACGAAATCGTCTCTTCGAGGAACGTTCGGACGCTGCGGCGGCGCGCGTAAGCCTCCAGCGCCGCCTCCCGTGGATCGGGCCTGGGCAGGCCGATGACGGGCGCTCTGTTCCGATCGCTCCGGAGCCCGTGTCGGGCGAGCTTGAACTCGACCTTCTCGCTGTCGCTCAGCCCGCCTGCCTTGGCGACGAGCGCTCCCGGCGCGACGGCCCCGGCGTCGGTCGGCGTCGCCGATCGCGCGGGCTCCCGCTCGCCCCGGCGGACCACGAAGGCCAGGAGGTGCTTGTTCACCGCGCTGTCCCCCGTGGCCAGGACGACCGCGTCCCGCACCCCCGCATGCTGCTTGAGCACCTCCTCGATCTCCCCGGGCTCGATGCGGTGGCCCCGGATCTTCACCTGCAGATCTCGTCGACCCAGGATCTCGATGTTCCCGTCCGGGAGCCATCGCCCGAGGTCCCCCGAGCGGTAAAGCCGCTCTCCGGTCCTGGGGTGGAGGATGAAGCTCGCGCGCGTCCTCTCGTCGTCCCGGAAGTAGCCCCGCGCCAGGCCGGCACCCCCGATGAACAGCTCACCGGGGACCCACTCCGGGCATTCTTCCAGCGATTCGTTCAGCACGCGGTACGTGGCGTTCCTCATCGGCCGCCCGTAAGGAATGCTGTTCCAGGCCGCGTCCACCTCCTCGATGGGGTAACAGATGTCCCACACCGTGGTCTCCGTCGGGCCTCCGGCGCCGATGACCGCGACCCCGCTGATCAACGAGCGCAGCCGATCCGGGAGCGCCACGGGGATGAAGTCTCCCGAGAGGATGACCCACCGCAAGGAGGCCGGCGCCGGCTCGCCGCGGCTCGTCGCGTCCTCCAGGTGCTCGACGAGCATCTGCATGAACGCCGGGACGGAGTTCCACAGCGTCACGCCGTGCTCCCTCATGAGCTCGGCCCAGTGCGCTGGATCCCGCACCCGATCGGCGTCGGGCAAGACGATCGCCCCGCCGACGAGCGACAGCACGCAGAAGAGGTCGAAGACGGACAGATCGTGGTGGAGCGCCGAGAGCGCCAGCGCTCGGTCCTCCGCCCGCAGCCCGAAGCGCTCCGCGACCTCGCTCATTCGGTTCATCACGCTGCGGTGCTCGATCATCGCCCCCTTCGGCTGCCCCGTGGAGCCCGACGTATAAAGGACATACGCGAGGTCGCGCGGCCCCTGGACCGACTCGAGCGGTAGCTCGTCGTCGTCGCCCGCCTCGCTCTCATCGACCGAGATCAGCGCCGGACCATCGAGCCAGGACAATCCATGGACGTATTTCGACTGGGTCAGGACGACGGAAGCTTCGCTGTTCTGGATCAGGAAGCGAAGGCGATGCTCGGGAGAGCTCGCATCCACGGGCACGTAAGCCCCGCCGGCCTTGAGCACCCCGTACACGGCGACGACCTGCTCCCACCCCTTCTCCATGACGATCGGGACCAGGTGGTCAGGCCGCACGCCCGCCGCGCGCAACCGGCGCGAGAGCCGGTTGGAGAGGCGGTCCACGTCCTTGTAGGTGAGTAGGCCGCTCGACGTGATCACCGCAGGGCTGTTCGGGTGCGCGGCCGCCTTTCGCATGAACATCTCGTGGATAAGCGCTTCGGGGATCGGCCCTTCGGTCGCGTTGGCGGACTCGCGCTTGCTCCGCTGTGCCGGCGGCAGCAGCAGCACGGGCGGCGCTTCCGTCCACGCGCCGTCGCCGTCGGCCAGGTCGCGCAGGAGCTGCTCGTAAGCGTGGAACATATCGCTCAAGAGCTCGTCGGGATACACATCCTGGACGATGTCCCACACGAGGACCAGCGCCCCGTCCTGCTCGTAGAGCTGATGATCCAGCAGCAGCTGAGGCGTCTGCGTGACGGCGTAGACCGGGGCGCCGAGCCGCCGCAGCGAGCTGATGCCGTCGACCTGCTGGTTGAGCGCGCTCGTGAGGACCACGGGGAACAAGGCGCCTCGGCGCATCCCCAGGACCCGGGCGGCCTCTCGCTGGACCTCGATGCCGCTCACGTCGCGGTGATCCATCGCCTCCCACAGCTGCTGCTGGATACGCTTGGCGCGCTGGTCGAAGCTCTCGTCGCGAGCGGTGTCGATGTCCAGGAGGACCATCGACGTGAAATCCCCGATGATTTCGTTCACGCGCGGGTGGACGGGGAGCCGGTTGAAGAGCGTTATGTTGAGCGTGAACCGGGCGCTCGCGCTCCAGCGCCCGATCACCTCGGAGAACGCGGCCAGGATGACGCCCGTCGGGGTCAGCCCGCGCTCCCCGGCGCGCTGCTTGAGCCGCCTCCAGGAGTCCGGCGTCAGCCGCTGCTCCGCGTGCCGGAAGCGGATCTCCTTCAGGGTCGACGGATCGGACTTCATCGGGAGCGTCGGCGGAGGCGGGAGCTCGGCGATGCGCCGCTTCCAGAAATCCATCGATCGCTGGTGCGTTTCGGACCTCTTGCGGGACTCCAGCGCGAGCACATAGTCGCGGTACGAGAGCTCCAGGACGGGGAGCGAGGCCTCGGGATCTTCGTAGAAACAGAGCCAGTCCTTGAAGAGGATGGACAGGCTGCCCAGGTCGACGTTGATGAGATCGACGCTGAGCACGAGGCGGGTCTGCCGCTCGTCCAGCCGGACGGCGACGACGTGATAGAGCGGAGGGCGCTCGGTGTCGTAGATGCGGTGGGACATCGCATCTCGCAACGACGCGAGCCTCGCTGCCTGGGTGCTCGGGTCGAGCCCGCGCAGATCGACGATCTCGATGTCGACGTCGACCTCTGGCTCGATCACCTGCATCATGTCGGGCAGCGTGTGGGCCCGGAGCATGTCGTGCCGCGCGACGACCTTCCGAAAGGCGCGGCTCAGCCTCGGCACGTCGAGGTCCGTGCAGTCGTACTCGCGATAGGCGTGGATCCCGCTGGGGACCGTAAACGCTCCTGTCCGACCCAGCCAGTAGGCTCCTTGGATGTCCGTGAGAGGGAATGGAGCGTGCCGCTCGGCTGGGGCAGGCACCACGGCATCTGCGGGGAGCCTCTGCCGGAGCAGCGTGAGGATCGTGCTTTTGTGCTCGGAGATCCGGGCGAGCAGGGCCGGGTTCAGGGCGTTCCTGGGGGCCTGGATCTGGAGGCGCTCCCCGTCCGCCGCCAGCTTGATGCCCTGGTGCTCGAGCTCGTTCAGAAGCTGATTGATCGTCATAGGGTAATGATCTCGCAGTCGTGGCCTGCGCCGGGCGAGACGGGGGCATCGTGCACGTCTGCCCGCAGGCTCTCCGCCGCCAGCCGCTCCAAGGAGAGAGCGGTGGCGAGAGCGTCCAGCAGGTTTCGGGTCAGCAAGACGATATTGGGGGACGTGGACAGGAACGTCGTCGACAGCTTGAGCTTGAGGCTCGCCTCGATACGATTGCGCAGCTCCACGGCCATGAGCGAGTCCATGCCGAGGCGGGTGAACAGGGCCTCCGCGTCGATCTTGGTCTCGGGCGTGCGCAGCACCTGCGAGACCTGCGTACGGAGGAACGCCTCCAGCGCCGCCGCGCGCGCGGCCGGCGCGGCGGACGCGAGCCTCTCGCGCAGGTCCCGATCCCCGGCGGACAGGCCGGCGCCGGCCTGGGTCGGAACGCGGATCTGGACCTCCGGGTCGTCCAGCGTGAGCACGACCTTCCCGAGATGCTGCGCCTGCGCCATCTTCCGGAACGCATCGATGGCACGGGCGATCGGGAGCGCCGCGATGGGGGGAGGGGTGAGCACGCCAGCCGCGATCAGGCCGAGCAGCTCCTCGAAGAGCGCGCGGACCCGCGCCGGCCGCTCGAGCATCATCCCCCGCAGGTCCACCAGCGAGAAGGACAGGTTGCGCAGGAACGGCCGCAGCCCGAGCTGGCCACCGGCGTAACAGTCGCGCTTGCCGAGCTCCACGAACCGGCCGTGCGGTCGCAGGAGCTCGAGGCTCTTGTCGATGAGCGCGCCCGAGAGCGAGTTGAGCACGACGTCGACTCCCTCGCCGCCCGTCCACGCGCGCACGTCGGAGACGAACCGGTCCGAGCGGGATTCGCTCACATACCGCACGCCCAGCGACTCCAGGTAGGCGCGCTTCTCGGGCGTGCCGGCCGTCGCATGGACCTCGGCCCCCACGTGCTGCGCCCATTGCACCGCGGCGAGGCCGACCCCGCCGGTCGCGGCGTGGATGAGCACCCGCTCCCCCGGCTGGAGGCGGGCTATTCTGTCGAGCGCGTACCATGCCGTCAGGTACGCGACGGGCATGGCGGCCGCCTCGGTCGCCGAGAGCGCCTGAGGCCGAGGCAGCACCAGCGTAGCCGACGTGGTGACGTGGGTCGCCAACGCTCCCGCAGAGAGGGCGATGACCGGCTGGCCCACCCCAAGACCGTCCACGCCCTCGCCCACGGCGACGACGCGCCCGGCGCACTCGCCTCCGAGCAGCAGCAGAGGGGTGGGCCCTCCCGGCCAATCGTCGAGCGTCATGCCCAGCGCGAGCTGGACATCGAAGAAGCTGAGGCCCGCCGCCTCGACGACGATCTCGACCTCGCCTGGGCCAGGGGCGCGCCGCTCCGTGACCCGGAGCGCCAGGCGATCCAGCTCGCCTGGCTCGTCGATCTCCAGCCGAAACGGACGGTCGCCGGCAGCTTCGACCGTCTCCCGGCGTCCGCTCTCGGGCAGCGGATGGACCAGCCGAGCGCTGCGCCGCTCGGCGCCGCGCAGCGCGCCTCCCTCCTCGCCCTCGAAGCGACCCGCTCCATGAGCGCGGCGGTCGCCGCGCGCCGCGTCGCTGGCGCTCGCGGCGAGCCAGTAGCGCTCGCGCTGCCAGGGGTACGTGGGCAGCGGCACCCGCCGGCCACCCGAGGGGAAGAGGCCGGCCCAGGAGACCGGGCCGCCGACGGCCCAGAGCCCGCCGAGCGCCTCGAGCACGCTCGTCGGCTCGTCACGCTCGGCGCGCGACGACGCGAGCAGCGTCGGCCTGGCGTCCGGCAGGCAGGCAGGCACCAGGCCGAGCAGCGTCGATCTCGGACCTACCTCGACGAAGGTGCCCGCGCCGGCCGCATGCAGCGCCCTCACTCCATCGGCGAAACGCACCGCCTCGCGCGCGTGGCGCACCCAGTAGCCCGGCGAGGTCACCTCGCCCGTGCACAGCTCCCCGCTCAGATTGCTGACCAGCGCGATCGACGGCGGCCGGTAGCTCACCGACTCGGCCACACGAGCGAACGCCTCCAGCATCGGGGCCATGAGCGGTGAGTGGAACGCGTGCGAGACGCGGAGCGGCTTGGTTCGCGCCCCGCGGGCGGCGAGCGCTGCCGCGATCGCACGCACGGCTCGCTCGGCGCCCGCGATGACCACCTGGTCCGGACCGTTGATCGCGGCGATCGACACCGACGCTGCGTGCGGCGCCACCGCGGCCGCCACATCGGCCTCCGGCGCCGCGATCGACACCATCGCCCCGCCGGCCGGCAGCGCCTGCATCAGGCGCCCGCGCGCGGCCGCCAGGCGCGCCGCGTCCTCGAGCGAGAACACGCCCGCCACGCAGGCGGCCACCAGCTCACCGATGCTATGGCCGGCGATCAACTCCGGCTCCACGCCCCACGACCGCCAGAGCGCGGCGAGCGCAACTTCGAAGGTGAACAGCGCCGGCTGGGTGAAGGCTGTCTGGTCGAGCAGCGCGGCGTCGGCGCTGGCGGGCTCGGCCCACATCACCTCGCGGAGCGGCCGGTCGAGCTCTCGGTCGAACAGCCCCACGCACAGGTCGAACGCCTCGCGGAACGCGGGCCAACCCTCGTACAACCCGCGGCCCATCCCCGGCGTCTGCGCCCCCTGTCCGGTGAAGAGGAAGGCCAGCTTGCCGCGTGAGGAGCTGGCGATACCGCGCGCCGCGCCGGGCAGCGTCTGCCCCCGCGCCACGGCGTCCAGCGCTGCCCGCAGCCCCTCGCTCGACGTCGCCGCCACCGCGAGCCGGTGCTCCATCGCGCTCCGCGTCGTCGCCAGGCTGAACGCCACGTCCCCGAGGCTCAGCTCCGGGTGGATGTCCAGGTGGTCGCGCAGCCGCGCCGCCTGCGCATCCAGCGCTGCCGCGGTCCTGGCCGACAGCACCAGCAGCTCTGCCGATCGCTCCGGCGCCGGCGGCGCGCACGTCGCCTCGGGCGCCTCTTCCAGCACCACGTGCGCGTTGGTCCCGCTCATGCCGAACGAGCTCACCCCTGCCCGTCGCGGCGTGTTCCAGTCCGGCCACGGGGTCTGGGCGCGCGTGACGGCCAACCGAAGATCACCCCATGAAATTCGGCGGTTCAGCGCCTGCGCGTGGAGGTGCGCAGGGATATGCCCGTGCTGAAGGGACAGGACGACCTTCAGCAGCCCAGTGATCCCCGACGCATACTCGGAATGGCCGAGGTGGGTCTTCACCGACCCGATCAGCAGCGGCGTGGCGACATCTCGCCCGAGGCCGTACACCGCATTCAGAGCTTGGATTTCGATGGGGTCGCCGAGGGGCGTGCCCGTGCCGTGCGCCTCGACATAGCCCACCGAAGACGCGGCGCAGCCTGCGTCCGCCAGGGCCCGTCTCAGCACGGCTTCCTGGGAGCTCCCGTTCGGCACGGTCAGGCCCCTGCTCGCGCCGTCGTGATTGATCGCGGATCCTCGGATCAACGCCAATACCCGATCGCCGTCCGCGCGGGCCGCGCTGAGCCGCTTGAGGACCACGACGCCGCACCCTTCACCCCGCCCGAACCCGTCGGCCTCCGCCGAGAACGCCTTGCAGCGGCCGTCCCTGGCCAGCGCGCGGGTCTTCGAGAGCCAGACGAGGGTGCTCGGCGACAGCATCAGCGATACCCCGCCCGCCAGGGCCGTGGTGCACTCCCGGGAGCGCAAGCTCCGACAGGCAAGGTGAACGGCCACGAGCGAGGAGGAATAGGCCGTATCCACCGCGACACACGGCCCTTGCAGCCCGAGGGCGTACGAGATTCGGCCCGCTCCGACGCTGGGCATCGTCCCCAGCCCGGCGTAAGCGTCGATCTCCGCAGAGGCCGTCGCTCGCGGCAGCGCGGCCTCATAGTCGGACGGGCCGATCCCGATGAACACCCCCGTCTCCGTACCGGCGAGCGCCGATGGAGCGATCGCGGCGTTCTCCAGCGCCTCCCAGCAGACCTCCAGCAAGAGTCGATGCGCAGGGTCCATCCGCAGCGCTTCGCGAGGCGAGATGCCGAAGAAGGAGGCGTCGAAGCAGGCGACGTCGCTCAGGAAAGAGGCGCGCGTGACGGGCGTCTTCCCCGGGGCGTCGGGGTCGGGATCGAACCACGCTGCCGCGTCCCAGCGTTCGGCGGGGACTTGCTGGATGGTGTCCCGCGAGCCCTCGAGCAGCGTCCAGAGCCCGCTCAGATCGACCACGCCGCCGGGCAGGCGGCAGCCCGCTCCGATGATCGCGATCGGATCCTCGGCTGCGCCCTCGACGGGACGATCCGCCACGACGGGCGCATCCTCAGCGGATGATCCGCGCGTAAACATCGCTACGTCCGTCGGCCGAGCCGCAGGCTCCTCGCGCACACCGAACCACGCGCTCACTCGAGCGGCGCCCGCGGTGTGCGCGGGAGCTCCTCGGCGTTTGCACCCTACCGATACGTTCACGTCTTGCGGATACGTTGCCCATAAAGACCCAATGTCCGCCCAAATTGAGAAGCCATGTTGACAGCTCTGCGCCGCGACCTGAGGAGCGCCGAAGCGCGTGCATCAAACCCATGGCGAGCGCCAGCAAGCGAGCTGCATGGCTACAGATCCATCAGAGACGGCGAGAGAGTCAGTTGCAATCCCTAGGCCACATGTCTCGCCGCAGGAGATCCCGGCAATATGCGTAGGAGGTCCGCCGTGGAGCCGTCGTCAACGTGCGATGTCACGTGACATCGCACGTGACATCGCACGGTTCCGGCGTGACAATCGCCCGCGCCACATGCGGCGCCGGGTGCTGGCCCAACCGGGGGTTGGTCGCCGAGCTCTACGTCGCCGCCGCCTGGCGGCCCACGCTGCCCCCCGCCCTACCGCGCCGCCCCGTTCGCGGGCAGCGCCACCGGCCGCGGGTGCGCGACGAGCGGCGCCTCGCTCGGGATGCGCAGGGGGCTCGGCAGGTACGGATCCAGCTCGCCCGGCTCGAAGCGGCACAGGCCGATGACGTGCCAGAACGACCCGCCGATGTCGCCGCCGAGCTTGTAACGGCCGTCAGGGCTGAACGCCGCCCAGCCCTCGGGACAGGGCAGCAAGATCGCGAGACACCCGCCCGTGCCCACGTCCCACAGGCGCAGGGTGCCGTCCGCGGACGCCGACGCGAGGAGCGCGCCGTCGGGGCTGAAGGCGATGCCCTGCACCGACGCCTTATGGCCCTCCAGGGTCCGCAGGACGCGGCCCCGCTTCACGTCCCAGAGCCGCACCGTCTTGTCCGACGATCCCGACGCGAGCATCTGGCTGGCCGGGTTGAACGCGACCCCGCGCACCCCGCGCGTGTGCCCCTCCAGGCAGCCCAGGGCACGGCCGCTCCCCACGTCCCAGAGCCGCACCGTCCGGTCGTCCGACCCCGACGCGAGCAGGACCCCATCCGGGCTGAACGCCACGCCACGGATCCCGTCCGTGTGCCCCTCGAAGGTGCGGATCGCCCGGCTCCGGCCCACCTCCCACAGGCGCAGCGTCCGGTCGTCCGACCCTGACGCCAGCGTCAGCCCCGCCGGGCTCCAGGCGACGCTGCACACCCGGTGCGCGTGGCCCTCCAGCGTGCGGACCGCGCCGCCGCTCACGACCTCCCAGAGCCGCACCGTCCGGTCGTCCGAGCCCGACGCCAGCATCTCGCCATCCGGGCTGAACGCCACGCTGCGGATCGCCTGCGCGTGCCCCTCGAACGAGCGCAGGAGCCGGCCCCGGGCGACCTCCCAGAGCCGCACCGTCTTGTCGTCCGAGCCCGACGCCAGCGTCACCCCATCCGGGCCGAACGCCACGCTGCGCACCCCGAGCGTGTGCCCCTTGAACGTGCGGATCGCCCGGCCGCTCCCGACCTCCCAGAGCCGCACCGTCTTGTCGTCCGACGCCGACGCCAGCACCTGACCCTCCGGGCTGCACGCCACCCCGAGCACCCAGTCGGTGTGGCCCTCGAAGCTGCGCAGCGCATGACCCCGGGCGACCTCCCAGAGCCGCACCGTCTTGTCGCGCGAGCCCGACGCCAGCGTCTGGCCGCTCGGGCTGAACGCCACGCTGCACACCCCCTTCGTGTGGCCCTCGAACCTGCGGATCGCCCGGCCGGTCCCGACCTCCCAGAGCCGCACCGTCCGGTCCAGCGACCCCGACGCCAGCGTGCGGCCGTCGGCGCTCCAGGCGACCCCGAACACCCAGTCGGTGTGGCCCACGAACGTGCGCAGCGCGCGGCCGCCCCCCGCGTCCCACAGCCGCGCCGTCCGATCCGACGACCCCGACGCGAGCGCCTGGCCGTCCGGGCTCCACGCCACGGCGAGGATCCAGTCGCTGTGCCCCTCGAACGTGCGCAGCGCGTGGCCGCTCCGGACCCGCCACAGGCGCACCGTCTTGTCCGACGACCCCGACGCGAGCGTCTGGCCATCCGGGCTCCACGCCACGCTGCGCACCCCGAGCGTGTGCCCCTTGAACGTGCGCAGCACGCGGCCCGTCCCGGCCTCCCAGAGGCGCACCGTCTTGTCCGACGAGCCCGACGCGAGCGTCTGGCCATCCGGGCTCCACGCCACGCTGCGCACCCCGAGCGTGTGCCCCTCGAACGCGCGCACCGCGCGGCCGGTCCGGACCTCCCAGAGGCGCACCGTGTTGTCCGACGAGCCCGACGCGAGCAAGAGCCCATCCGGGCTGAACGCCACGCTCATCGCCGCGCCGAGGTGCCCGTGCATCGCCCGGATCGCCTGCCCGGTCACCGCGTCCCAGAGCCGCACCGAGCCGTCCTCGTGGCCCGCCGCCAGGAGATCGCCGAGCCGGCTCCACGCCACCGCGTTGCACGGCGAGACCGGCGCCCACATCGCGTCGGCCTCGCGCGGCCGGGGCGGCGCCGCGCCGTCCGCCGAGAGCGACGCGGCGGGCACCCCCCGCGCGCCGACGAGCTTCGCGCCGCGCAGCTGCGCGCCCGTGAGATCCGCGCCCCGCAGATCCGCGCCGACCAGCCGCGCGAACGAGAGATCCGCGCCCCGCAGATCCGCGCCCGCGAGGTCGGCGCCGGTGAGATCCGCCCTCGAGAGCTGCGCCGCGCCGAGCGACGCGCCGGCGAGCCGGGCCTCGACCAGCGTGGCGCTCCAGAGGTTCGCCTGCGTGAGATCCGCCTTCCGCAGGTCGGCGCAGGCGAGGTTGCACCCGCTCAGGTCCTGCCCCGCCAGGTTGACGCCGGCCACGTCGAGGCCGTCCGGAGGGGCCCCGCCCCCGTCCTCCCGGGCCCCGTCGTCCTTGGCCAGCCAGCGCGCGACGCGCAGCGCGTTGTCCTTGGCGTTCCCCTCGGCCGCCCCGCGGAGGATCCGCTGCGCCCACGCCGCCGCCGCCCCGCGCCCCGCGAGGGACACGAAGAAGTCGACCATGAGCTCGCTCATCTCGTCGGCCCCGAGCGCCGCGCTGTCGCCCGTCGCCTTCACCTCGCGCGCCGCCGCCTCGGCCACCAGCCACTCCAGCGCCGACCGGTGCACGAACGAGAACGACCCCTCCGCGTCCCGCACGAGCAGCGAGCCCGAGCCGAGCAGGTGCTCGACGATCCCCCGCTCGAGCGGCGGCGCGTCGGCCGGCTGCGCGCTCCGGATCAGGCTCTCCGGCAGCTCGCCGAGCCCGACCGACCGCGAGCTCCGCTCCCAGAGCAGCCGCGCCAGCGCCGTCATCGCCGCCCGCAGCGCGTCGCGCGGGATGCCCCGCGGCGCGCCCGGCGGGTTCGCGCGCGCGTGCTCGAGATCGAGCCACTGCTCGACGAGCACCTCGTACAGCTTCGCCGCCGTGATCGTCCCGGTCCGCGCCTTCGCCTGCCGCAGCTTGTCCGGCTCGATCTTCGCGATGAACCCGAGCATGCGCGGGTTCTCGGACAGCCCGAGCAGGTCCTTGACCTCGTGGAGCAGCCGGTAGCGCGCCTCCGCCTCGGCGGGCTCCGGGCTCAGGTTGCCCAGAAACCGCCGGATCTGCTTCTCCCCGAACCCCTGGAGCTGCACCAGGCGGTAGCCCTGCAGCTGCTCGGCCCGCCGGGCGAGCTCCCGCTTGATCGGCGGATCGGTGAGGAAATGCTGCGTCCGGCTGGTCACGACGACCTTGGCGATCCCCTCCGCCGCCTGGACCACGGTGTCGAAGTGCTCGAGCGCGCGGTCGTAGGTGAGCCGCAGGGCGAGCTCGTCGAAGCCGTCGAAGAGGAGCGCGATCCGCCCCTCGGCCAGCATGTACCGGAAGGCCCGCAGGTCGACCGGCTCGTTCGCGAGGGCGAAGTGCTGCGCGAGGAGCGAGTCGAGCGAGCGCTGCTTCTCGATGCGGCCGAGCTCGATGAGCACGGGCACGAGCGGGTGCCGGTCCCGCGCCATCCGCCGGGCGAGCTCGCGCAGGAGGAACGTCTTGCCGGCGCCGAAGTCGCCGAGCACCAGCGCGAAGCGGCGGTGGGGCGCGTCGAGCAGCTTCCAGAGCGCGTCGAGCGCGCTCTCGGTCGCGCTCTTCTCGCGATCGCCGAGGCTCACCACCGCCGGCTGCTCGACGTAGAGCGACGGCGGGTACGACGGGTCGGCCTCGACGCGCTCGGTCTGCCACGCGAGGTAGCGGCCGAAGTCGATGAGCCCCTGGACCTCGGAGAAGCTCTTCAGCACGACGCCGCGGCGCGCCGCGCTCCGGGCGAGATCGGGCGGCGCCGGCGGGTCGGTGTGGACCAGCGTGGAGCGCAGGTACGGGTCCTGCTGCCGGAAGCGGTGCTCGACCTCGGTGACGTACCGCGTGACGAGCTCCTCGGTGATCGACCGGTCGAGGACGCCGATCACGCGGACGTCGACGCGCCGGCCGTCCGGCACCGCCACCTCGAGCGCGCCCGCGAACGGCGGCGGCGCGCGGTGCCGGGTCACGGTCGCGCCGGGATCGCGCAGGAGCGCCACGCGCTCGACGCGGTCGAGGAAGCTGTCCCGCCGGTCGTCGAACACGCGCTCCCGCTCGCCGTGGGGGCGCTCGCCATCCTCGGCCGGCTCGCGCAGGTCCGGCGCGGAGGCGCGCTCGATCCGCGGCTCGGGCGCGAGGTGCTGCTGCAGGAAGGCGAGCAGCGCGGCCGCCGAGGCGCGGCAGGCGAAGGCGCGCAGGCCGTCTTCACCGTCGCGCCCGTCGCGCCCGGCGGGGTCGGCCACCGCCCGCATCAGGATCGAGCGCCGCTGGAAGCGCGCCGCGAGGTCGCCGAGGGCCGCGCCCCCGGCCAGGAGGCCGAGCGTGCCCGGCACGACCCGCTGGAGCCGGTCCCAGATGTCCGGGTCGTCGAGCGCCGCCGAGAAGCTGGCGATCGCGCCGACGCGGACGCGGAGCGGCGGATCGGCCGGCAGCGCGTCGGGGTAGAGCAGCCGCTCCTCGAGCACCTTCTCGCGCCCCGCCCCGGTGAGGGCGAGGGCGCCGCCCTTCATCGAGACGAGGCCGTCCTCGAGGGCCTCCTTGAGCCGCGCGGTCCACCCCGGGCAGGCGCGCCGCCGGTCCGGGTGCGCCACGGGCGTCGGCCCGCCCTCGGCCTCGTGCGCGTACAGCGCGTGCAGGAGCCAGCGCCGGGCGGCCGACCGGGAGGGCGGGCGCGCGCGGGAGAGCGCCGAGAGGTCGAGCTCGCGCGCGAGGTAGGCGGCGTCCATCTTCCACGCGGCCTGGAGGTTGAAGGTGCAGAGGTCGTGGAAGAGCTCCGCCTCGCCGCCCGGCGGCGCGGCCCGCTTGCCGTGGTCGAAGCTGTAGAGCTGGTCGGCGACGATCACGTCGCCCGGCGACACCTTCCTCGGGTCGCCGGCGCAGGCGCCGCACATCGCGAGGCAGGCCGGGTCGAGCTCGGCGAGCAGGTGCTGCCCGCGGATGACGGCGGTGCGCTGCCCCGCCGCGCCGATCCACGCGGCGGCGACGACGAGCAGGCCGCCGCGCGCGCTCGGGAGCGTGCGCCGGTAGTAGCGGAGGCCGCCGAGGTCGCGGAGCTCGCGCCACCCCCGGTCGCCGGCCTCGCCGTCGCCGGCCGCGCCCTCGGCGAGGACCGCGTCGAGCTCGTCCTTCTGCGCCGTGACGACGAGCACGTCCACGTGCCCGACGTCCCGCTCGGCGCCCGGGCCCCCGCCCGAGGCCGCGTCCCTCTGCGGGTCCGCGGCGTAGAGGGCCTTGGCCTCCGAGATGCGCTCGCGGCCCTTCTGGGCGTCGTGCCGTCCGGTCGCCGCGAGCGCCTGGGCGGCCACGGCGGACGCCTCGAGGGCGCGGTCGCCGAGCCGCTCGGCGATGGCGCGCGCCTCGGCGAGCGGCGCCTCGGCCTCGGCGGCGCGGCCGGTGCGCGCGGCGATGCCGAAGGCGCCGATCAGGGCGCGGGCCTCGGCCTCGCGGTCCTCGACCTGGCGCGAGAGCGCGAGCGCCTCGCGGTAGCTCGCCTCGGCGGCGGCGAGGTCGCCGCCGTCCTCGAGCAGGCCGGCCATCTCGAGCTGGGCGCGCAGGCGCAGGGGCGGCGCGGCGCCGGGCCGCGCGAGCAGGGCGCCGAGGGTCGCCGCGGCGGCGACGGCGTGGCCGCGGCGGCGCTCGGCGGTGGCCTGGCGGAGGAGCTGCTCCGCCGCGGGCTCGGCCGCGCCGTGCGGCGCGGCGCGCAGCGAGCAGGCGGCGGCGCCCGGGCGTTGGGCGGCGATCTCCAGGGCGCGCGGCTCGGGGGCGCCGGGCGAGGGCTCGTCGGCGAGGCGGATCTCGGGGGTGCGGATGGCCCAGAAGTCGGGCGCCTCCTCGCGGCAGAGGGCGAGGAAGGCCGGCGGGCCGCACCAGAGCAGGGGGCAGCCGAGGCGGCTCGACAGCGTGTCGTGCCGCTGGTGCTGGTTGAGGAGCCGGAGCCCCTCGCGCGCGGCCGCGGGCGGGGGGTCGGAGCCGACGAGGACGACGACGCCGCGCGGCTCGGGCTCCGCCTTGTAGAGCGCGGAGACGAGGTCCTTCCAGGTGGCCTCGTCGCGGCGCGGCTCGATGACGAGCGCGCGGCGCCCCTCGCGGGTGAGGAAGTCGCCGAGCGCGCGGGCCACGTCCGGGCCGGGGATCTCGACGGGGAGCAGGACGAAGCCGGGGGTGCGCTGGAGGACGCGGAGCACCTCGCGGAAGCTGCCGAGGAACGGGGCCATCGAGGCGGGGAGCGGCGGGGTGGAGGCGGTCATGATCCCGCGCCGAGGCGCTCGGCCGGCGCGGGCGCGCGGCCGTGGAGGGACGAGGTGGTCACGGAGCTCCTCGAAGGGACCGTCGTCGCCGAGATCAACAAGATTGCCTTACCCCCCGCGATGCCGGGCAGGGCTGCGCTGCGCCGCGCCGTGCCTCTCCCCAGGCCACATCACGCATGGTGCGGCCAAAGCGTGGGGCCCTGCAATAGGCTCCGGAGAGGGCGCCGGCGTGGGTGCGGCGCGGGGCGCGTGGGCGGCGCGGGGCGGGCCGACGTCGCCGTCCTCGGGGCCAACGTTGGCCTGGCGTGGGGCGCGGCGTCGCCGCTCTCGGCGACAGCGTCGCTCCGGCGCAGGCGCGGCGCCCGCTGGATGCCCGACACGCCGGCGGCGAGCGCGCGCGGCAGCCGGCGTGGGCAGGCCGGGGTGCCCTGGCACGCCTTCGCTGTGCCCTGGCACGCACGTCGCCGTGCCAGGCACGCCTTCACGGTGACATCCACCGAGATCGCTGCGCCGCTGTCCCGCAGGACGGCGCGTCGCCGCCGCCTGCGCCGCAGTCCGCTGTCGCATCGAGCACAGCAGAGGTCGCCGGCGTTTCTTCCGCCATCGCAAGCCCGGGTCGCCCGCGGAATGAGAATCTGCCGCGGTGTCGCACAGGAACGACGCTGTGAGCGCGTGATCTGGACGGAACAAAGCGCGCGCGCGGAGAGGAGCTTTGGTAGCATCGTCCACGCAATGCCCGGCGACAGATGGCCGTCGACGAAGAGCCTCGGCACCACAGCCTCGATGCAAATCTGCACGCCGGTCACCGGACACGTGAGCTCGGGGGCGGGCATCGTGCTGCTCTATGCGCCCAATTACGAGCAGTTTCGCCCGGCGTACGCCCTGCCCGAGTCGGGCTCGGTCCTCGGCCGCGATCCGAGCGCGGACATCTGCGTACCGACGCGCACCGCGTCGCGCCTGCACGCCCGCATCGAGCGGCGCGGGGGCGTCTGGCAGCTCCTCGATCTCGGCGGCCGCAACGGCACGCTGCACAACGGCGAGTTCGTCACCAAGGCCGTCCTCGCCCATCGCGACGAGATCCGGATCGGCGACGCCATCTTCAAGTTCGTCGAGAGCGACGCCGAGAGCTACGCGCACTACCGCATCGACGGCGCCTATCTCGACGATCCGGACGCGCCGGCGAAGCCCCGGCCGCGCGCCTCGACGAGCCGGATCGTCGGCGGTTACCAGAGCCAGCGCCTCGCCGGGAGCCTGCGCGAGATCGCGCGCAGCGAGCTGTCGGTGCTGATCCTCGGCGAGAGCGGGACCGGAAAGGAGATCTTCGCCGAGCAGCTCCACGACTGGAGCGGCAGGCGCGGGCCGCTCCACGTCGTCAACTGCGCGGCGATCCCCGCCGCCCTCATCGAGGGGGAGCTCTTCGGACACCGGCGCGGCGCCTTCTCGGGCGCCGACCGCGACCGGGTGGGCATCCTCCGCGCGGCCCACCAGGGCACGCTCCTGCTCGACGAGATCGGGGATATGCCGCTCGAAGCGCAGGCGAAGCTCCTCCGGGTGATCCAGTCGAAGGAGGTCATGCCGCTCGGCGCGTCGCAGCCCGAGCAGGTCGACGTGCGGATCGTCGCCGCCACCCACCGCGACCTCGACGCGCTCCAGCAGGCGGGCGCCTTCCGCGCCGATCTGTTCGCCCGCCTGAACGAGTTCAGCATGACGCTGCCCCCCCTGCGCGAGCGCAAGGAAGACATCTTCTCGCTGTGCGTCGCGCTCGCGAAGCGCCACGGTCGGCCCGAGGCGCGCCCCGGCATGGCGTTCATGGCGGGCCTGCTCCACCACGATTTTCCCTACAACGTGCGGGAGCTCGAGGCGCTCATCAAGCGCTGGGCCGCCAGGGCGCGCAACGCCGAGCTCGACGTCGAGGACCTCAGCGACGAGATCCGGGACCGGATGCGGAGCTACGGCGCGCGGACCTCCGCGTCGCAGCCGCCGCCCGCGGACGGGGCCCGCGCCACGCTGGCCCCGGAGGACGAGGCGGCGCCCTCGGCCCGCGAGGGGGCCGACGCGCTGCGGGGGACGCTACCCCCGCGGGCCTCCCCGGACGAGAAGGTGCTGCGGGAGCTCCTGGTGCAGCAGCGGGGCAACGTCGCCGCGGTGGCGCGCGAGCTCGGGAGAGATCGCGCGCAGGTGCACCGGTGGATCCGGCGGTACAACATGAACGTCGACGACTTCCGCTGAACCGACGCGGCGGTCGACACCGGCTATTCGAACCGCTCGGGGAGGAGCGGGTTGCTCGAGTCCGTGGGGGGCGGCGCCGCGGCAGGCGCCGCGCTCGCCGCCGCTGCGGGCCGAGGTTTCCGCGCCGGGCTCCCGGAAGCCCGACGCGATGCCTGCTTCCGCTTCGCCGCGGCGGCGCCGGCGTCGGCGACGATGACCTCGGCGTCCCCATCGCCCTTCAGGACGTCGTGGACCTCCCCCGGGAGCCCGGGCAGCGCCGCCATGCCGTCCTTCCGCGCCGCGGGAGCCCTGTCGATCTCCGCCGAGGCCTCCCCGGAGGCGATCGCCCGCCCAATCCGGCGCTCGAACGGGGACGCCTCCGGCATCGGCGAGGGCGCCGGGCGCTCGACCGAGGGCGCCTCCAGCGCACCGCGGATCGCGCGCAGCCCCCCGGCGGACGCCGCGCCGGGCGCGCCGGCCGGCCAGGGCATCGCGGCCCCGCCGAGGCCCGCGGCGAGCAGCGCGAAGGCGGAGAGCCGCAACCTGGTCCGGTCCCGGTGCGGCGGCGGCGCGGGCTCGCTCGGCGGTCGCTTCGGTCGCTCGTCGACGCGGCGGTCCCTGCCGAGCGTCCGCTCGCCGTGGGCGCCGTGGTCCAGGCCGAGCGTCCGCTCACCGTGGGCGCCGTAGTCCCGGCTGAGCGTCGGCGCGCCGAGGACGCCGTAGTCCCGGCTGAGCGTCCGCTCGTCCGGGGTCGCGGTCCCGCTGTCCAGCGGGAGGTCCCTCCACCGTTGCGCGCCGCCCGCGCCGCCCGCCGGCCGCCGGGGGGCGCGCGCCCTCACCCGCGGCTCGAACCGCGGGGCGACCGTCAGGCGCTCGGAGGGCGCCAGGGGGACGAGCAGGCTCTCGTCCAGCGAGAGAGGGTCCTCCCCGAGCAGCGGCAGGAGGGCGTCGCGCATCGCCGAGGCGCTCGGATACCGGTCGGCCGGCTGGTACTGGAGCGCGCCGTCGATGACCGCGGCGACCTCGGGCGGGACCCACGGCGCGAAGTCCTGGACCGGCGCGGGCAGGTCGGCGACCAGGGCGGCGATGAGCTCGCCGACCGCCTTGACGTCCTCGGTCGGCGTTCGACCGGCCAGCGCGCGGTAGAGCACGACCCCGAGCGACCAGAGGTCGGTCCGATGGTCGATGTCCTTGATGCCCCGCGCCTGCTCGGGGGACATGTAGCGCGGCGTCCCGAGCACGTGCCCGGACCACGTGAGCCCCGTGGTATCCCGGCGAGGATCGTGGGCTGGCCGGATCTTCGCGACGCCGAAGTCGAGCAGCTTGACGACGAGCCCGCCGCCCCCCTCGCGCCGCGCGAGGAACAGGTTGGCCGGCTTGATGTCCCGGTGCACGACCCCGGCTTCGTGCGCCCGCTCCAGGCCGACGCACGCCTGGGCCACGATCCGGAGCGCGAGCCTGGGGGGCAGCGGGCCGAGGCGGTCGAGGAGGTGCGCGAGGTCCTCGCCGCGGAGGAGCTCCATGACCAGGAACGGCGAGCCCGTCGCCTGGTCGACGTCGGCGTCGAGCACGCGGACGATGTGCTCGGTCCGGATGGCGCTCGCGGCCCGCGCCTCGCGCTCGAACCGGCCCAGGGCGGACCGGCCGTGGGCGAGCTCCGGGGAGAGGACCTTCACGGCGACGCGGCGCTGCAGCGCGACGTCCTCGGCCTCGTAAACGGCCCCCATCCCCCCTTGGCCGATCAGCCGGCCAAGGGTGTACCTGCCGTTCAACGTCGTAGCGTCCACGAGAAGCATGTCCAATCAGGCGCGTTGGACCCTGGCCCGAGCCCGGGTCCGTGGCAGCGCTTGCATTTTCGATGCCAGGCTCATGCGGGAGAGCGCCCGGTCATGGCGGCTCCGGTGCGCGGCGCTCGCGCGACGTCCGCTTTCTACCTTGCGTGCGCCCCGCAGGAGGGGTGCTTTCCCCCGTTGGTTTCCTGCTCGTCTGCAGGCGGCGAACCCGGGGCGAGGGGCCGGAGATCGATGCAGGAGCGCGTGCGTAGGTGGGGGGACGCGGCGGTTCCGCTCCGCCGCGCGAAGGGTGAGAGACAGCGATGGCCAACGCAGATCGAGACAGCGAAACGAGAGCGCGCGTGTGGACCGGAGCCGGCGGGGGCGACCTCGGCGCGCCGCCGCGGCAGCGACGCCCGGTCCGGAGGTGGCGCGAGGCCGCATGCGCCCTGACGGGGGTGCTCGCGGCCGGGGCGCTCGGGCTGGGGATCGCGGGCTGCGCGCGCGCCGCGCCGGACCGGTCAGGGACGACCGCTGCCGAGGCCAGACCCGTCGCCGGCGCCGCGCCCGTCGCCAGCGCCGCGGCGAGCGCCGGCGCCGCGCCCGCGGCCAGCGCCGCGCCCGCGGCCAGCGCCGCGCCGGCCGCGACGCCGCCGCCGGCCGCGACACCGCCGCCGGCGGCCGCCGCGGGGTGGCGGTTCGAGAGCTCCCTCGGCGTGCAGATCGAGGTTCCGGCGGGCTGGGCCGTCAACGACTACGGCTGCAACATGACTGACAAGCCCACCGTCGTCCGGGCACAGGGGCTACTGCTCGGGTGCCTGACGCCGGAGAAGCCGACGAAGCAGGTCGCGCAGATCGGCGCCGATGCACCGGAAGAGGTGAAGAAGGGCCCGGAGTTCACGCGCCGCGACGTGTCGCTCGGCGGCGTGAGCGCCGAGCGCACGGAGGGGCGGGGCGCGGACGGGCGCCATTTCGGCTGGCTGAGGATCCCGTCGCGGCAGATCCTGATCTCGGTCCGGACCCACGATCCCGAGATCACCCGCCGGATCCTCGACAGCGCGCAGCTCGTCGGCGTCGATCACAACGGCTGCCCTGACAGGCGCCCTCCCAAGGCGGCGCACCCCGGCGCGGGCTCGGCCATGGCGCCTCGCGACCCGGCATCGATCTCCATCTGTTACTACGGCCCGAGGGGCGATGTGCTGCGGACCTCCGCGCGCCTGTCCGGGCGAGAGGCGGCGGCGCTGGCCGCCGCCCTCAACGCGTCGAGGCCCGGGCCCAACCCCGATGTCGATCCCAAGCAGTGCCTGCACCCGCCCGCGCCGCCCCCGGCAGATGCGGTGTTGCTCGTGGAGGACGCCGCCGGCAAGGGCGCGATCCATGTCGCGTTCTCCGGCTGCACGGGGCGCGGCCTGGACAACGGCGCGCAGCGCGCGCACGTCAACCTGCCGATGATCCAGCGCATCATGATCCCGCTGGGCACCGGCTTCACGTTCAACGGCGATCTGAGCCCCTGAACGGCGCACCGCGGGACCAACAGCCTCGCTCCAGTGGCGCCTTGTGTGGCCCGACCGCAAGCTACGGCTCCGATCACCCCGCGCGCGGCGCCCCCCTCGCGCGCGCCTTCCGCCCCGAGGATCCATGGGAAAGACCTTCTCCGAGCTGGACGACGACCTCACCGCCTTCATCGCCGAGCAACACCTCTTCTTCGTCGCCTCCGCGCCCTCCGGCAGCGGCGGGCACGTCAACCTGTCGCCGAAGGGACACGACACCTTCCGCGTCCTCGACCCCCGGACCGTGGCCTACCTCGACCTCACCGGCAGCGGCGTCGAGACCATCGCGCACCTCCGCGACAACGGGCGCATCACGCTGATGTTCTGCGCGTTCTCCGGCCCGCCCCGCATCGTGCGCCTGTACGGCCGCGGCGAGCCGGTCTTCCCCGGCGATCCGCGCTTCGACGCGCTGGCGGGCCTCTTTCCGCAGCTCCCGGGCGTCCGGTCGGTGATCCGCGTCGCGCTCGAGCGTGTCGGCACGTCGTGCGGATACGCCGTGCCGCGCATGGCCTACGAGGCAGAGCGAGACACGCTGTCGAAATGGGCAGAGCGCAAGGGGAAAGAGGGGCTCTCGCGGTACCGGCGAGAGAAGAACGCGGCGAGCATCGACGGCCTGCCAGGCCTGCCCCAGCCGCCCGGAGACGACTGATCCGCGGCCCCGGCGCGACCCCGCCGGGCGCTCGCCGGTGGGAGGCATGACCCCGCACGCGCGAGCATGGCGGTCCTGTGGCCACGAGCCGCGGGACAGGAGCGCCGGGACTACGGATCTTCTGCCGGGATGGTCACGGCGATGCTCTCGGTCGGCAGGGTGAAGGGCACGGTGATGGCCGGGAGCGGCGACGTGCCGATCTCCGTTTCCTCGTCGAGCTCCAGGTAGACCGTGAGCTCCAGCTCGTGGGATCCGTCGCCGGCGAGCGCGAGGCGG
Source organism: Sorangium sp. So ce385 (assembly GCF_051474135.1). Taxonomy (NCBI): domain Bacteria; kingdom Pseudomonadati; phylum Myxococcota; order Polyangiales; family Polyangiaceae; genus Sorangium; species Sorangium sp. So ce385. The sequence goes on from NZ_CP150337.1 coordinate 8,353,738, forward strand.
CCGCACGTCTCGTGCTCGGCGGAGATCGAAGGAGCGACGCAGCTGTCGACCACAGGGATCGTCTCGGCGAGGCGGCCGTGCCACTCGACGGTGACCGACGCGCCGGCCGCGAGCTCCTGGAACGACGGCCCGCACGCGTCCCCGCCGGGCTCACCCTCGTGCAGGCCCTCGCAGGTCGGAATCGCGGCCTCGAACATGCTCTTGCCGTCGACGGACCACCCGACCGGGGCGCAGCCGCCCGGCGTCAGGTACACGGGCGTGCTCCGCTCGTTCGTCACGACGATCGAGACCGGCTCCTCGAGCGCCTCGTCATCGAGCACGTCGTCGCAGCTCGCCCCGCCGCCGCCGGTGTCGCCGGCCCCAGCGCCGCCGCCGCCGGTGTCGCCGGCCCCGGCGCCGCCGCCGCCGGTGTCGCCCGCCCCGGCGCCGCCGCCGCCGGTCTCGTCGCCCCCGGCGCCGCCGGAGCCGCCGGAGGCACCGGAGCCGCCAGGGCCGGCATCATCGCCCGGGCAGCCCACGAGGAATGCGCTCACCAGGAACGCGAGCAGCGAGGAACCCCTCAAGATTGAGAAAGAAGGCATGATGTTCTCCCGGAAGCCGCTGGCACTCGACGACAAAAATGTGCCGTAGGCGAGGCACGGCTTCCGCTGGCACTGATCAATCACAGTTCGTGCCCGCCACGAAAACGGGCCTGTTTCGCGGCAGGCACACTCGCTTTTGACACAATTGTGCCACAAAGCGCCAGCGGGTGCTCTCCAGTGTGCCGTGACACAGATCGTCTCGGCGCTCGCGACCTGGGCCGTCGCGCCGTCGGCTAGGCTCCGCGGGCGAGCCGCCGATGCCTCCTGCGGCGGTCTCGCTTCTCCAGCGCTCGAGGAGGCGGAGGTGACCTGAATGGGTCGTGACATCGATCACCTGCACCACGTCGGCCACGTCGTGAGCGACATGAAGGAAGGGCTCGAGCTCTACCGCCGGCTCGGCTTCCGCCTGTCGCCGCCCGCCTACCCCATGCTGTCGCCCCGGGAGGGCGAGCCCCCGAGGCCGTTCGGCGCCGCGAACACCCACGCCAACTTCCGGCGCAACTTCGTCGAGCTCGTGAGCTGCGTCCGAGACGACGATCCCGGCGGGATCCCGAGCGACGCCAAGCTCGTCCCCATCCAGGCGCCCCCCGAGCACCTGCCGCGGCTCACCGAGGCCATCCGCAGCACCGTCGCCAGGATCGCCGCGTGCCTCGCGCGCTTCCAGGGCCTGCACATCCTCGCGTTCAAGACCCCCGACGCCGACGCCGCGGCCGCCAGGCTGAGCGCGGAGGGCATCCGCCACGGGGGCGTCAGCGCGGTCCGGCGGCCGGTGGACACCGCACGAGGACCGCGGGTGGAGGCGCTCCGCTTCATCGAGCTCGACAGCGCTCCGGAGGACGCCGGGCCGGGCCGCGCGCCCGAGGGGCGGCTCGCGATCGCGGAGAACCCGCCCGCAGAGCTGCTCGAGGCGCAGCTCCACATGGATCATCCGAACGGCGCGGTGGACCTCGTCGACGCCGTGCTCTGCGTCGCCCGGGCGGCGCTGCCGGAGGTCGAGCGCCGCTACGCGACGTACCTCGGCCGCGCAGCGCGCGCCGACGGTCCGGCGCGCGTCTTCGATCTCGACGGCGCCCGCGTCACCCTCGTCGCCGACGGCGATCTGGAGGCGATCCTGCCGGGCGAGCGAGCCCCGGCGCTCCCGGCCTTCGTCGCCTACACGGTCGCGGTGCGCGACGCCTCCGCCGCGCGGAAGCTCCTGGAAGGGAACGGCTTCCCGCTGAGGGCGTCGGCCTCGGGGGACCTCTTCGTCCCAGCCGCGTCGGCCTTCGGCGTCGCGATCCTGTTCCGGCAGGCCGAGGGTGTGAAAGCGGGCTGAACCGTGCGACCATCGGGGGAGCGCGGCATGGCACGCATCCTCCTCGTCGACGACGACGCCTCCCTGCTCGAGGTGCTCGCGCTCGCGTTCCAGGAGGCGGGGCACGCGACGCTCTCCGCGCGCGACGGGACGGCCGCGCTCGCCCTCCTCCGCAAGGAGCGGCCCGAGGCGGTCGTCTGCGACGTGAACATGCCGGGGCTCGACGGCTTCTCCCTGTGCCGGCGCCTCCGCGAGCAGGGCGACGCCGTGCCGCTCATCCTGCTCACGTCGCGCGACAGCGAGATCGACGAGACCCTCGGCCTCGACCTCGGCGCCGACGACTACATGGCCAAGCCGTTCAGCATGCGCGTGCTCCTCGCGCGCGTCGCCGCGCTCCTGCGCCGCGACGCCCTGCGCACGAAGGCCGAGGCCGAGCCCGCGCCGCCCGCGCCGATCGAGAGCGGCCCGCTCAAGCTCTCGCCCGACCGGCTCGAGGTCCTCTTCCACGGCCGCCACGTCGCGGTGACCGTCACCGAGTTCCGCCTCCTCGAGGCGCTGGTCCGCCGCCCCGACCTGGTGCTCTCCCGCGCCCGGCTGCTCTCGATCGTGCGCGGCGACGACACCGTGGTGGTCGACCGCATCGTCGACACCTACGTGCGGAGGCTGCGGCGGAAGCTCGAGCAGGTCGACCCCGCGTTCGATCGCATCGAGACCGTGATCGGCGCCGGCTACCGGTTCCGGGCCTTCCGTGGGTGACGGGAGGGCGCAGGGCGGCCCGCTCCCCTTCTTCCGCTCGCTGCGCTTCCGGGTGACGGCGCTCGTCGTCGCCGTCCTGTTCGCGCCCACGCTCCTCGTGCTCGCCTGGCTGAGCGTGGAGCGCCGCGTGCTCTCGCACCTCGTCGCCAACGCCGAGTTCTGCGCCCGCGTGGCGGCCGCCGCCCTCGACGAGCACGAAGGCGCCGCCGCGCCCCACGAAGGCGCCGCCGCGCCCCCGGACGCGCGCGCCCTCGCCGCCGTGCGGGCCGTCGCCGAGGAGCACCTGCTGCGGCTCCGGGTCCTCGACGCCGCGGGCGCCGTCGTCGCCGACTTCGACTACGACCAGGGCACCGACCTCAGCCAGCGCATCGGCGACCTGCTCCTCGGCGCCGTCGAGGCCGAGGCCCTGGAGACCTTCGACGCGTCCCTCGGCCCGATCGCCGAGCGCCCCGAGTTCCAGGGGGCGCAGCAGGGGACCCCGCAGCGCAACTGCCAGCTCACGAAGAACGCCTCGCTCCTCGTCTGCCACGCGGTGCACCCGAGCCGGCACGGGTACGTCTACGCGCAGGACAGCTCGCGCCGCCCGGTCGCGCACCTCCTCTACCTGCGCATCGAGCTGCCGCGCCTCGTCGCGATCACCCTGCCGCTGTCGCTGCTGCTCGCCCTGTGGCTCACGAGCCGGTTCGTCCGCCCGCTCGAGGCGCTCCGCCGGCGCGCGCTCGCGAAGATCCACGAGCCCACCCCGAGCGCCGACCTCCCCCTCCAGGGGTCGGCCGAGATGCAGGACGTGGCCGCGGCGTTCAACGCCCTGCTCGCGGCGCTCGCCGAGCGTCGCAAGGCGAACGAGGCGTTCGTCGCGGACCTCGTGCACGAGTTCAAGAACCCCGTGGCCACGATCCGCGGCTGCGCCGACGCGCTCGCCGAGGCGCCGGCCGAGCGCGAGCGGGCCGCCCGGCTCTCGCGGCTGCTCAAGGAGTCGAGCCACCGGCTCGACACGCTGGTGAGCCAGTTCCTGGAGCTCGCCCGCGCCGAGGCCGGCATGCTCCACGAGGCGCGCGAGCGGGTCGACGTCGCGGCGCTCGCGCGGGGGCTCGTCGTCGCCATGGCCGACGACGAGCGCTTCGCCAGGGTCCGCTTCACCGTTTCCGGGGCCGCGAGCGCGCGGGTCGTCGGCGTCGCCTACCGGTTCGAGTCCGTCCTCCGCAACCTGCTCGAGAACGCGGCGTCGTTCTCGGGCGACGGCGGCAAGGTGCACGTGAGCGTCGACGTGGTCGAGGGCGGGCGCGTCGAGATCCGCGTCTCCGACACCGGCCCCGGCATCTCGGCGGAAGATCTCCCGCGGGTGTTCGATCGCTTCTTCACGACGCGCGGGCGCGAGCAGGGCAGCGGGCTCGGGCTCGCGCTGGTCCGCGCCATCGTCGAGGCGCACGGCGGCGCCGTGAGCGCCGCGTCGAACCCGGGGCGGGGCGCCACCTTCGCGGTCGAGCTGCCGCTCGCGCCGGCCGGGTGACGGCGTTCACGCCGTTTTCACGCGGGCCGCCTCGGCGTTTCACGGCCGCTCCGCGCGGGGTCCCGCGCCGGCGCGCACCCTCGGGTCGTGCTGCCTGCCCTGCCCCTCCCCCAGACGCTGAACCTCTTCCTCGCCACCCTCGCGCTCGCCGCGGCCTCGGTGTGGCTGCTCTCCCGCGCGCGCCCGGCCGGCCGGCGCGCCCGGTTCGCCCGCGCGGCCGCCGCCGCGATCGCCGCCCTCGCCGCGGCGCCGGCCGCCGGCATGCTGCTCTGGAGCTCCGGGCGCGGCGCCGAGGCCGCCCTCGGCGTCCGCCTCGCGTGGACGGCGCTCGTCGTGCTCTGCCCGGCGACGCTCGGCCTGTTCGTCGCGTCGCTGCTCGCCGCCGCGATCGCCGCGCTCCGCCCGCCCGCGCGGCCCCGCCCCGCCCCGCCGCCCGCCGCCGCGCCCGCCGTCTCCCGCAGGGCGCTCGTCCGGGCGTCGCTGTCGATCCTGCCCGCCTCCGCCGCCGGCGCCGGCGTCGGCGGGCTCGCGTCCGCGCCGGACCCGCCGCGCGTGCCGCTCGTGCAGATGCGCTTCCGCGACCTACCCCCCGACCTCGAGGGGCTCCGGATCCTGCACCTCAGCGATCTCCACCTCGGGGTGGCGCGCCACGTCGAGGATCTCGAGGCCCTGCTCGCGCGCGTCGCGCCGCTCGCGCCCGATCTCATCGTGCTCACCGGCGACGTCGCCGATCACCTCGGGCAGCTCGAGGCGGCGCTGGAAACCCTGGATCGGTATCGCCCTCGACTCGGCATCTTCGCCTCGCTCGGCAACCACGAGTACCTCGGCGACATCGAGCGCACGCGGCCGATCTACGAGGCGAGCCGGGTGCAGCTGCTCGTGGACCGCGGCGCGACGATCGAGGCCGGCAGCGCGAGGATCTACGTCGCCGGCGCGGACGATCCGGTGGTGTGGGACCGGGACCGGGTGGCGGCGTTCCTGGAGCGCAGCGTCGCGCGCTGCAGCGCGGAGGCGCCGGAGGACGCCTTCCGGCTGCTCCTGTGCCACCGCCCCGAGGGGTTCGCGCCCGCGGCGCGGCACGGCTTCCACCTCACCCTCGCCGGGCACACCCACGGCGGCCAGGTCGGCCTCTTCGGGCGGAGCGCATTTCAGGCGCTCTTTCCGGATCTCCACCTCTGGGGCGCGTACCGGCGCGGCGAGCGCCGGCTCTACACGACCTCGGGGTTCGGCCACTGGTTCCCGTTCCGGCTCGGCTGCCCCACGGAGGCGCCGATCATCGAGCTCCTGAAAGAGCATGAATGACGCGTCGGCCGCGCCGCGCGCCAGGGGCCGCGCCGCGCGCCAGGGGCCGCGCCGCAAAAGCGCCTCTCGGAGAGCGGTCTTCGCCCCGAGCGCGGCGGCTCCCGAGCGCTCACCTCGTTGGTACATCAACGAAATCGCGACCTCCGGTCGGAGCGCAAATGTCAAGCGCGAACCGGGTTGCGAACCCGCGCGGCCGCTCGTGCCACAGCAGCAGAAAGGAAGCACCGCCCCCACCCGGCGCTGCGTCGCGCAACGCGCGTCAATCGTCAGCGGAGCTCTCGTGGCGTCCACCGAGAACGGGACGCCGCGCGGATGTGGCCGAGTGGAGGAGGATGAAGTGATTTTCGTCTAGAGGTGTGAAGGGCGCCCAGGCTACCCTGGAACAGGGTCGTCGACTTTCTGCCCGAGCGCATCCGCTCGTGTTCGTCGAGGTGTGTCGTGAGTTTGAGAACGTCTTATCTGGCTTTGGCGGTGGGATTGCTGCAAGTCGCTGCCGCCTGCGGCGGGGGGGCGCCCTCCACGGGCGATCCCGGCGCAGGCGGCGCGGGGACCGGCACGGACTCGAGTGGTTCCGGCGAGAGCGGCGGCGGCGGCAGCGACTTCGGCGTGGGCGTCGGCCAGGGAGGCAGCGGCGGAGAGCGGCCGGATCCCTGCGCCGGCGACGACCCGCCCCCCGAGTGCGAGCTGCCGCAGGAGCCCGCCTGCGGCGACGGCCTGATCAACCAGGCCAGCGAGGCGTGCGACGACGGCAACAGCCTGCCCGGCGACTGCTGTTCCGGCCTGTGCGAGATCGAGCCCTACTGCGAGTGTCCCGCGCCCGGCCAGCCGTGCGTGCTGACCATCGCGTGCGGCGACGGCGTGGTCGACCCGGGCGAGTTCTGCGACGACGGCAACACCGCGGACGGCGACGGCTGCAGCGCCGACTGCTACTTCGTCGACCCCTCGTACGTCTGTCCGACGCCGGGCGAGCCCTGCGCGCTGCTCTACGACTGCGGCGACGGCCGGGTGAACGGCTCCGAGACGTGCGACGACCGCAACGAGGTGTCCGGCGACGGCTGCAGCGCCACGTGCATCCGCGAGCCGGGCTTCGTGTGCCCTCGGCCCGGGCAGCCCTGCGAGCTCCTGCCGGTCTGCGGCAACGGGGTCAAGGAGACCGGCGAGATCTGCGACGACGGCAACGCGGTGGGCGGCGACGGCTGCTCGAGCCTGTGCCGGCAAGAGTCCTTCTACAACTGTCCCACGCCGGGCGAGCCGTGCGAGCTGCTCATCCGGTGCGGCGACGGCAGGGTGGACCCCGGCGAGCTCTGCGACGACGGCAACACGTCGGGCGGCGACGGCTGCAGCGCCGACTGCAAGGTGCTCGACCCGCTTTACGTGTGCCCCACGCCGGGCGTGCCCTGCACCCTCCTCTATCGCTGCGGTGACGGCCGCGTGAACAACGGCGAGCAGTGCGAGGACGGCGACGACCCGCCCGTGTCCGGCGACGGCTGCAGCGCCACGTGCATGCGCGAGCCGGGCTATGTGTGCCGCCGGCCCGGGCAGCCCTGCGAGCTCCTGCCGGTCTGCGGCAACGGGCTCCTCGAGAGCGGCGAGCAGTGCGACGACGGCAACACCGCCGGCGGCGACGGCTGCTCGAGCCTGTGCCGGCAGGAGGCGTTCTACGCCTGTCCGACCCCGGGGCAGCCGTGCCAGCTCCTCATCTGGTGCGGCGACGGCGCGCTCAACCCGGGCGAGGTCTGCGACGACGGCAACAACACGAGCGGCGACGGCTGCAGCGCCGACTGCAAGACGGTGGAGCCGATCTACACGTGCCCCACGCCGGGCGTGCCCTGCACCCTCCAGTACTGGTGCGGCGACGGCCGCGTGAACGGCTCGGAGGAGTGCGAGGACGGCGACAGCCCGCCCGCGTCCGGCGACGGCTGCAGCGCCACGTGCATGCGCGAGGAGGGGTATCAGTGCAGCCGGCCCGGCCAGCCGTGCACGCGGCTGCCCGTCTGCGGCAACGGCCTCAAGGAGACCGGCGAGGTGTGCGACGACGGCAACACCGCGAGCGGCGACGGCTGCTCGAGCCTGTGCCGGCAGGAGGCGTTCTACACCTGCCCGAACCCGGGGCAGCCCTGCGAGCTCCTGATCCGCTGCGGCGACGGCGCGGTCGACCCGGGCGAGATCTGCGACGACGGCAACACGGCGAACGGCGACGGCTGCAGCGCGGATTGCAAGGCAGTGGACCCGGCGTACGTGTGCCCCGATCCGGGTGAGCCGTGCATCCTCGTCTACCGGTGCGGCGACGGCCGCGTGAACGGCGGCGAGCAGTGCGACGACGGCGAGGATCCGCCGGTGTCCGGCGACGGCTGCACGGCCGATTGCCGGCTCGAGGACGGCTGGAGCTGCCGGCCGGGCCAGCCCTGCACCGAGCGGACCTTCTGCGGCGACGGCGTCGTGCAGCTCGGCGAGCAGTGCGACGACGGCGGCGGGGTGAGCCCCGTCGGCGGCGACGGCTGCACCCCGCAGTGCAAGATCGAGGTGGGCTGGACGTGCCCGCCGGCCGGCGGCCCCTGCACCCCGCCCCCGCCGCCCGTGTGCGGCGACGGCGTGATCGGCGGCGACGAGCAGTGCGACGACGGCGAGGAGCCGGCCGACGGCGACGGCTGCAGCGCCGACTGCGAGGCCATCGAGGACGGGTGGGACTGCTCGCGCGTCGGGTTCCGGTGCAAGACCCTCTGCGGCGACGGGGTCAAGGTCGGCGCCGAGCAGTGCGACGACGGCAACGCCGACGACGGCGACGGCTGCGACGAGACCTGCCGGATCGAGCCCGGCCGGGTGTGCGACGACCTCGAGCCCCAGGACTGCAGCGGCTACTCCGACTGCGGCAACCGCGTCGTCGAGGGCACCGAGGTCTGCGACGACGGCAACGGCGACTGGCGCGACGGCTGCACGCCGGACTGCAAGCGCGAGCCCGACTGCAGGGCCGGCGCGTGCCTCTCGATCTGCGGCGACGGCATCCTCCTGCCCGGCGACGCCACCGAGCAGTGCGACGACGGCAACACCGAGAGCGGCGACGGCTGCTCCGCCACGTGCGCGGTCGAGCCGGGCTACCTCTGCACCGTGACGCCCACCGAGATGCGGCTGCCGATGGTGATCCGCGACTTCATCGGCTGGTGTCCGGGCGACTACAACCGCAGCGTGAGCAACAGCCAGTGCGACGCCCGCCTGACGACCAACCCCATCGGGCACTTCGACTTCGAGATCACCCCCTCGGACGACTCGCAGCTCGACGGCACGGTCCAGCAGACGCTCGACGCCGCCGGCAAGCCCGTGAACGCTTACGGCCTCGGCTTCTTTACGCCGGCCCGCAGCAACGGCTACACCTCGGGGCAAACCAACTTCCAGTGGTGGTACCGGGACAATCCGCAGTTCAACCGGACGCTCTTCACCACGATCGAGCTGATCGAGCAGACCCCCGGCAGGTTCGTGTACGAGCGGAGCCCGTTCTGGCCGGTGGACATCGACCCCCCCGGCGCCGATCCCACGCTCGACAGCCTCCTCGCCACCGGGGACGAGAACCCGCGCGATGCCGGGCACAACTTCTACTTCACGAGCGAGGTCCGGTACTGGTTCCAGTTCAACCCGAACACCGCCGCGGCCGACCCGGTGCTCACCTTCTACGGTGACGACGACGTCTGGGTGTTCATCAAGAACACGCTGACCGTCGATATCGGCGGCATCCACGGGCGCATCCAGGAGAGCGTGACCATCCTGGACAACGGCGACGCCCAGGTGACCCCCTGCACCAACCCCGGCTGCCCCAACCTCGCCCCCTACCCCGTCGACCTCAACCTCGAGGCGGGCAAGGTCTACGAGATCGCGGTGTTCCAGGCCGAGCGCCACGTCACCGGGTCGAACTACCAGCTCACGCTGGCGGGCTTCAGCGCCGGCACGTCGGTGTGCACGCCGCAGTGCGGGGTCGACCCGCCGGTCGTCACGCCGGGCGAGGAGTGCGACGACGGCCGCGCGAACGGGACCGGCTATGGCCAGTGCAACGACTGCCAGCTCGGCGCCTACTGCGGCGACGGCGTGAAGAACGGCCCCGAGGCCTGCGACAACGGCGTCAACAACAGCACCTATGCCAACACCTCGAACGCCTGCGCGCGGGGGTGCGTGGCCCCGCCCCGCTGCGGTGACGGTCAGGTCAACACGCCCTACGAGGCGTGCGATCTCGGCTCCGGCAACACCGCGAGCGGCTACGGCGGCTGCACGACGGAGTGCGAGATCGGGCCGTCCTGCGGCGACGGGGAGGTCAACGGCGCCGAGACGTGCGACGACGGCGTCAACGACGGCTTCTACGACACCTGCAACCCGGACTGCACGCCTGCGCCGAAGTGCGGCGACGGCCACGTCGACGCCGAGTGGGGCGAGGAGTGCGACAGCAGCGACCCGAGCTGCGTGAGCTGCCAGCTCGGCGAGCACTGCGGCGACGGCGTGCTGCAGTCGGATCTCGGCGAGCAGTGCGACGACGGCATCAACGACGGCGGGTACGGCCAGTGCGCGCCCTCGTGTGTCCTCGGGCCGCGCTGCGGCGACGGCATCGTCCTGCAGGAGGAGGAGGACTGCGACCTCGGCGAGGGGATGAACACCGGCGCCTACGGCGGGTGCGACGCCTCCTGCCACTACGGTCCGTACTGCGGCGACGGCGTGAAGAACGGCGCCGAGACGTGCGACGACGGCGTGAACGACGGCACCTACGGCACCTGCGGCCAGGGCTGCACGCCGGCGCCGAGGTGCGGCGACCGCCACGTCGACCGGGACTGGGGCGAGGAGTGCGACAGCAGCGACCCGACCTGCGTGAACTGCCGGCTCGCCGCGCAGTGCGGCAACGGGATCGTGCAGCCGGAGCTCGGCGAGCAGTGCGACGACGGCGTGAACGACGGCGGGTACGAGCAGTGCGGCCCCGCGTGCCTTCTCGGGCCCCGCTGCGGCGACGGCATCGTCCTCGACGCGGAGGAGGACTGCGATCTCGGCGACGGGCTGAACAACGGCGCTTACGGCGGGTGCACCGCGTCCTGCGACTACGCGCCGTACTGCGGCGACGGCGTGGTGAACGGCGCCGAGGCGTGCGACGACGGCGTGAACGACGGCACCTACGGCACCTGCGCCCCGGGCTGCACGCCGGCGCCGAAGTGCGGCGACGAGCACGTCGACGCGGAGTGGGGCGAGGAGTGCGACAGCGCGGCCGACACGAACTGCGAGAGCTGCCGGCTCGGCGCGCACTGCGGCGACGGCGAGCTGCAGCCGGAGTTCGGCGAGGAGTGCGACGACGGCATCAACGACGGCGGGTACGGCGAGTGCGCGCCCTCGTGCGTGTACGGGCCGCGCTGCGGCGACGGCATCGTCCAGCCCGCGGAGGAGGACTGCGACCTCGGCGCCGCCGAGAACGGCGGCGAGTACGGCGGGTGCACCGCGCTCTGCCAGTACGGGCCGTACTGCGGCGATGGCGTCGTCAACGGCACGGAGACCTGCGACGACGGCGTGAACGACGGCTTCTACGGCAGCTGCCTCCCCAACTGCACGCCGGCGGACAAGTGCGGCGACAACGAGGTCAACGAGGAGTGGGGCGAGCAGTGCGATCCGCCGAACGAGGCCACGGGTTGCAGCAAGAACTGCCGCCTCGGCGCCCAGTGCGGCGACGGGGTCGTTCAAGCCGGCGAGAAGTGCGACGACGGCAAGAACGACGGCGGTTACGGTGAGTGCGGCCCGGGCTGCGTGTTCGGCCCGCGCTGCGGCGACGGCATCCGCAACGGCGACGAGAAGTGCGACGACGGCGACGGCAACAACACCGGCGGCTACGGCAAGTGCGCGCCGGGCTGCGTCTACGGCCCGTACTGCGGCGACGGCATCCGCCAGACCGCCTACGAGGAGTGCGACGACGGCAACAAGGTGAGCGGCGACGGCTGCAGCCTGACCTGCCAGAACGACGGCATTCCGAACTAGCCCGCCGCGACCGGGCGCGCGGGGCGCAGGCAGAGGCCCAGGCCTGCCCCCGCGAGCCCGAGCGGCCCCGTCCCGGGGGCCGCCGCGCTGCCCCATCCCCTCCCTGAACCTGCCGTACGAGCTCGACGCGGAGCAGCGCCCGCAGCCTGCGCCGCGCCCATCGGAGAGCTCCTGGCATTGTCTCCCCTGGAACGTGGCCCTACAGGGGCCCGGCGACTCATGCGCGTCCTGCAGCGCCATCGACGGAGGCCTCGGCCGGCGTGCTGCTGAAGCTCGCGCTGGTGGGCGCATCGGTGCTGCTGTCCTCGCTGGCGGCGCGGCGCTTCGGCCACGCGGTGGGCGGCACGATCGCTGGGCTGCCGATGATCGTCGGCCCGATCATGGGCTTCGTGCTGCTGCAGGAGACGCCCGCTCAGGCGAGCGCGATCGCGCTCGCGACGCTGGTGTGCTTGCCGGCCACCATCGTTCATGGGGTCGTCTTTGCGTGGTGCGCGACGCGCCTCCGCTGGGGCGCGGCGCTGCTGGCGGCCAACGTGGCTTTCCTGTCGCTGGGGGCAGCGCTGCTCGCGCTGCGGTTGCCCCCGCCGTGGGCCTGCGCCGCGGCGCTGCTGTCGCCTGCCCTGGGCACGCTGGCCTTGCCGCGCCTCGGCGAGGCGCCTGCCTCGACGGCCGTTCCGCGCGTCGAGCTCGCCTGTCGCGTGGTGGCCGCGATGGCCATGGCCTGGTGCATCCTGCGCGGCGCCGGCGTCGCGCCCGCGGGCCTCAGCGGCCTGCTGCTCGCCGTCCCGATCACCGGCAACGTCCTTCCGTGCTTCACCCTGTCCAGGCACGGCGCGGCCGCCGCGGTGGCCTTGCTCGCGGGCTTCGCGCGCGGCCTGTTCGGGTTCGCGGCGTTCTTCGTCGCGCTGCTCGCGGCGCTCGGCCCGATGCCCCCGGCGGCCGCCTACGGCCTCGCGTGGCTCGTCGCGCTGCTCGCGGCGCTCTCGCTGCGCGGTCTCGCGCAGCGCGCGCGGCGTGCGCAGCCTGCGGGGCTCTCGTCGACCTCGTCGACGGCCGCTTGACCCTCTGTCCCAACCCCGACACCGCTTTGACCCGGGCGGCGGGTTCGTTCCCGGCGGGCCAAGCTTCTACGGCAGCCCGAGCGCTTCCTTCATCACGCTGTCGTCGACCAGCGGGGCGAGCTCGGCGCGGGTGCGCGGGGCGCGGCCGGTCTGCGCGGCGACCCAGGGCTCCTCTTCCTCGAGCACGTCGAGGATGTCGGGCACCAGCGTGCCCAGGAACTGCTCGTCCTCCCAGACCGCCTCGAGCACGGACGGCTCGATGCCGATCGCCTCCGAGATCCTCGGCCAGACGGCCTCTGGGTCCGTACGATAAAGCTCCTGCGCCCTCGCGAGCGCCCGCACGAGCTCGACGATACCGCGCCGCTTCTCGGGATCCGCGAGCTTCTCGGCGGTGCTGTGGAGGTTCACGATCTCGCGGTAGAGGGAGCGATCCTGGAACACGATGGCGTCGCTGCCGAGCACCTCCTTCGCGAGCTCGGAGGAGGGCTCCCAGAGCGCGACGGCGTCCACCTCGCCCCGCTCCATCAGGGAGGGCAGCGTGTTCGCCCCGCAGGGCGTGGAGATGCAGATACCTCCGGGGACAACCGTGTAGTCGTCCGCCGTGAGGCCCACGGTGCCCAGGTACTTGTTGACGAAGTAGGCCGCAGACGTGTTCGGGATGGTCCCGATCCGCTTCCCGCGGAGATCCGCGAGCGCGCTGATCCCCGCGGCGCGGTTCGCGACGATTCGATAGAACGTCTCCGTCACCGTGAAGATGATACGCAGGTTCGGATGAGCCACGGACTGCCTCAGCGTCTGCGTCTCCGCGTTGGTGCCGAGGTCGATGCGATCGTCATTGAGCAGGCTCACGATGCCGCCGGAGTCGACGGTCGCCTCGCCCGGATAGAAGTCCTGCGAGGCGATCAGCACGGGCGTGAACTCGATGGACGCCGTGTCGCTCGTGATCTTGAGCGAAGGGAAGGACGCAGCTCCCCCCTGACCGCCCGCGCCCGCGTCGCCGCCCGCACCAGCATTGCCGCCGGCGCCCGCGTCTCCGCCCGTGCCCGCGCTCGACTGGCCACCGCTGCCGCTTGCAGCACCGGAGCCGCCCGCGCCGCCGCCCGCGCCGCCGGAGCCGCCGACGCCGCCCGAAGGCGCTCCACCCGTGCCGCCAGCCACGACGCCCCCTGACGAGCTGGAGCCGGCCGCGTCGGAGCTCACGCCGGGAGCGGGGTTACCGTCGCACGCGACGATTCCAAGCGCTGAGAAAATGACGAGACGGAACAGAGCTCTCATGCATCAGCCTCCTTCGCTCGGCGGACCCACCCGCGATCGTGTCCACCAGCCATCGCGCTCCTGCGCCTGCGACGGACGAAGCGACGCCGCGCCGGCTCACACGGTCCGCGATCGTCGGACGCGCCGCCAGCACACCATCGATGCGCGGCCGCCAGGTCGCATCACGCGCAGACGACGCACATGGCCGCGCGTCGTACACCGCCCCAAGATGCGGCCGGAAACCTGCAGCTGACGGTGGTCGTCACCGAGAGAACCGCACCGGGTATTCAGATACTAGAGAGGGGCTGTGGGTGGGTCAAGGAGCATTTGTGTTTCGGGCGACATGATGGCCGCATGCGTGACATGCGGCGGAGAGGCGACCCTCATGCAAATTCATTCGGACTCAGCAGTATCCCGCCATCCTCAACGCTCGAGCGATCTGCTGGCCGGCGGTCGGGGCGTAGACATCCAGCACCATCACATCCCTGTTCTGCTTCTTGAAGCGGGTCCGCATGCGCTCCCGGGTGGCGGCATCCACCCCACCCCCGATGACCATGAGATCGAAGTCGCCGGCATGAAGCTCCGTGTCCGGCGAGTCGCCGACGGTACTTACGGCAGAAAACCCTCGTTGGTTCAGCTCTGCCACTGCCCTCTGGAGGACATCGGCCCTGCTGTCGATGACCGGTATTCTCGACTTCGACGTGATACGCTCTCCTTGCGCGAGCCCAAGGTCCCTGAGATCGACCGCCGCCCTGCAACCTGTTCCTCGTGGCGGGGCGTCTCGGCGATGTGAAGGTGCTGGACTTCGGCATCGCGCGCGCGGATCGCTCGACGGGCATCACGCGTCCCGGCTGGCTCATCGGCACACCCGCCTATAGGGCGCCCGAGCAGGCCCGCGGCGAGCTGCACGTCGATGCGCGCGTCGATGTCTTCGCGCTCGGGTGCGTGCTGTTCGAGTGCCTCACCGGCGGACCGGCGTTCCGGGGCGACCACCTGGCGGCGATCCTGGCCAAGGTGCGCTTCGCGGAGACGCCCAGCGCACGGGCGCTGCGGCCCGATGTGCCGGCGCCGCTCGACGCGCTCCTCGCGCGGATGGGCGACGCCCTGCGTCGGGCGCGAGAAGGAGCTCGGCCTGCTCCGAGCACTGCTCGCCGAGACCGCGGAGGAAGGGCGCGCGCAGGCCCGGGTCACAGGTGCCCAGCGAGATCGCGTCGCAGAGCTCCTGGGAGAGATCGTCGGCCTCCCGAACGCGAGCGGGGCGCCTACCGGCCGTGGGCCGAGCTTCTGCGCCGCACGCTTGCGATCGATGTCCTCGCGTGTCCAGCTTGCAAAGGCAGGATGAAGCTCGTCGCCATGCTCACCGAGCCAAGGAGCATCGCCCGCTTCCTCACCGCGCTTGGCGAGCCCACCGACGTTCCAGTGCGCTCCCCTCTGTGCCAACGTCGGGTGAGACAAACTGCCCCTGGAAATCTGTGGTGAGAGGGAGGAGAATGGACCTGACCCGTGCCGAAGCCTTCCCATCTCCGATCCGTCGATCCTACCCCCGCCCCAGCGGCGCAGGGCGCTGCGCCCCGCCCGAGCGGCGCCGCCGTCGAGAGCGTGGCGAAGCCGGGCAAGAGGCGGAAGTTCTCGGCGGCGGAGAAGCTGCGCATCGTTCGCGAGGCGGCTGCGTGCACCCAGCGCGGGGACATCGACGCGTTGCGGCGCCGCGAGGGCATCTACAGCTCCCTCCTGGCGGCGTGGCGCAAGCAGCTCGCCCTCCACGGCAGCGAGGCTCTCGCGGAGCGCAAGCCCGGTCACGAGCCGAAGCAGGACGCGAAGGACCGGCGCATGCCGAGCTCGAGAAGCGCTCGGCGCGCCTCGAGGAGAAGCTCGCGCTCGCTGAGAAGCTCATCGCCTCCGGCGAGAGCGGGGAGCGGCGCGCGCAGCGTGGGCCGATTCATCTTCCAGAGAGAGCATGGCCCAGGGCACAATTTGCCCGAGAATGGGCGAAGACATAAGCCGTGAAACATCATACGATAACAATCGTCAGCAAGCAATTCTGGAAAGCGTCTATGAAAAACTTACAGCAGAATCGGTCCTCTCGTTGGTTCATACTGGCGTTCGCGTCAGTCGCGCTAGCAGGCTGCGACGGCGGTGCCGACACCACAGAATCCTCGAGCAGCTCATCGTCTTCTAGCAGCTCTTCCTCCTCCAGCTCCAGCTCTAGTTCATCTTCGAGCAGCGCTAGTTCGTCTTCGAGCAGCGCTAGTTCGTCTTCGAGCAGCGCTAGTTCGTCTTCGAGCAGCGCTAGTTCGTCTTCGAGCAGCTCTAGCTCTTCTGGTTCTGCTGGAGGCGGGGATCCAACGGGTACGCCTACCCCTGATTTCTCCAAGTATTCAGCCTACACTGAGAAATACACTGACAAAACCGTGATCACTTCAAATCACGCAACGGGCCATGTCGGTGATTTTTTCTTCACTCACTGGAAAGATGGCGGCTCGACATCTTTGACTGTGGACCCGAATGGCGAATTCAGCGTGACCTGGCAGGGCGGCGGCTATAACTATGTCGGTGGTCCAGGATGGCATTACGGAGATGAGAACAGGGTGATCGGCTACCGCTTGAACAACGACAGCGGCGCGAGCTATATCGCTTTGTACGGCTGGGGGTACGACAAGAGTATGCCTACCTCAAACCCGGCACACCTGGTGGAGTATTACATCCTGCAACGATGGAGTTATGACCCCAGCCAAGGCGCTACCGCTGGCAAGACCTTCGTGAGCGATGGGGTTGAGTATTCCACGTACCGCTCAACGCGGCAGCAGCAGCCCTCTATCAATGGTCGCTCCACCTTCTACCAGTACTGGAGTAAGCCTGCTCGGCCGCAGGCCCTCGGACAGGACCACAAAATCATATTCGCCGATCACGTGAAGGCATGGGCCGATACCGGCTGGATTGTTCCGAACATGAACAATCTGGATGCGAGTGACGATCCCACCTATCAGGTCATGGCCGTCGAGGTGTTCAACCCCGGCAGCAATGGAACTGCATCGGGTCGCGTTTGGGAGGAGACGCCCTAATCGAAAAATGTGGCACTCCTAAACGTTTCGTGGGTGTACGGCGCGAACACCGATATCCGTTCTGTAGACCGCATCCTCGCGAGGTGCGCGCCGTCGCCGTAGATTCGCGACACGATGCAAGAGCAAGAGCGGCCTGCGACGACGGGTGGCTGGGCGCAACAGCGACCGGGAAGGCGCGGTCGACGCCGACGTCGCCGCCCGCGTCAAGGTCGCCCGCAGACGCACGGGGTGCTGGCGATGGTGCAGGCCCGGCTCGGGAGGCTGCCGCCCGGGGCCCGGGCCGTCCTGCGCGCCGCGAGCGTGTTCGGGGAGGTCTCCTGGGCCGGGGGCGTCGCGTCGCTCGTCGGCGGTGAGGCGCGCCGCGCGACGGCACGCAAGCGCGCGCGGGGCTGAGAGGACGGAGCATGGTCGAGGAGACGGTATTCCAGGGCGGGGTCAACACCGTGCGCCGGCGCGGGGACCGGGTCCACCGGCCCGCGACGGCGGCGGCGCCGGCCATCCACCGGCTGCTGCGGCACCTGCGCGCGGCGGGCTTCGACGCGGCGCCGGAGCCGTTCGGCTACGACGACGAGGGGAACGAGGTGCTGTCCTACCTCGAGGGCGACGTGCACAACGCGCTCCCGGACGAGCTGCGCACGCCCGAGCTCCTCACGTCCGCCGCCGCCTTGCTGCGCCGGTTCCACGACGCGAGCGCGACCTTCGCGCCGGGGCCGGACGACCGGTGGCAGCTGCCGGCCCGGTCGCCGGCCGAGGTGGTCTGTCACGGCGACCTGGCGCCCTACAACTGCGTCGTCCGCGCCGGCCGCGTGGTCGGCTTCATCGATTTCGACAACGCCCACCCGGGGCCGCGCGCGTGGGATCTGGCCTACGCCGTCTACCGGTTCGCGCCGCTGCACGCGCCGACCAACCCGGACAGCGCCGGCAGCCCGGAGGAGCAGGCGCGGCGGGCCGCCGCGTTTTGCCGCGCTTACGGCGTCGCGCCCGGGGCGGAGCTGCTCGACACGGTGGTCGACCGGCTGGCGGCCCTCCTCGCCACCCTGCGCCAGCGGGCCGAGGCCGGCGAAGCCGCGTCCCAGGCGCACATCGCCGCCGGCCACCCCGCGCTGTACGAAGAGGACATCCGCTACCTGCGAGCGCAGCGCGAGCGGCTGCTGCGGACCCTCGCCGCGCCCCAGGATGACCCGGGGTGATCGCGGCGTCGGCCGGACCGTTCCTCTGCGCGCTGCACCTCCGTGCACCCTGGCGATCCGAAGCCCCCGCGGCGCGCGCTCGGGCTCGCTGCGCGCGGGCGGCGGCGGTGGCTCCCCGGCGCCGGGGGCGCTTGCGATCGGCCCCTCCGGGCACCACACGGCCGCGGAGAGGGATGACCATGACAAGACACCAAGCCGAGACCCCGGACAAGCACCCCGCGGAGTACGAGAGCGACCTGAACCCGAACGCCATGGCGGGCCAGAACATCGGCGCCCCCTCGCCGGCGGACGACACCATCTCCGCCTACGATCTCAAGGAGACGCACGTCGCGCTCCCCGAGCTCACGTCCGACGAGCTCAGGGCCCTGCGCGTCGTCCGGCCGGGCAGGCGCCTCGAGCAGAACGCGACGTACATCGATCTCAACGACCGCGAGCGGGGCGAGTTCACCACCACCGGCGAGAAGGTCACGAGGCCCGACGACCTGATCGTGCCGAAGAAGCACACCGACTACGAGCTCTGGAATCGGCTCCGCGGCCTGCACGGCGCGCGGCGCACCGGCACCGACCGGTGACCGACGCGCGGCGACACCTCGCTAGGCGTGCGCCACGCGCTGCCCTCTCCGCGCTCGCGGCAGCGTGAAGCCCGCCGCGATGAGCCAGAGGAACCCGGGGAAGCGCGTGAGCGGGATCAGGAACAAGGCACCTGGCACGAGGAGGCTCAAGGCGCTGAGCTCGCCGATTGCGCCGAGCACCAGGCCAGATACGGCGAGCCAGCGCGGCAGGAGCCTCATGACCAGCGCAGGGACGCAGATCCCCGCGAGGAGCAGGCCGAGCGGCACCGTGTAGCCTGGGCCCCCGACGGCGAAGATCATGAAATGAAGGACGCGCACGAGCGCCGCGTCGTCCGCGACGCCCGGCTGGGCGAGCGACCACTGGAAGAGCGCGGAGAGCGCCATCGCCGCCGAGGCCAGGAGGCCGCCGAACCACGCGATCGACGGGCCGGCGGCGCTCGTCCCATGGAACCTCAGGCGGCTCACCATCGTGGCCGAGAGAATGCCGAGCGGTATCGCGGCGGAGAACTGCAGAAACGCGCAGGCGCGCAGCCGCGCGCCGACGTCCCCGCGGAAATAGGCCACCACCTCCTCGGGCGGCTGCAGCGGAGACGGGAAGTGGGTGTCGCTCACAAGAAGGGTGACCGGCACGAGGCTCGCGAGAAAGAGCAGCGTGAACACCGCCGCGACCGCCCCGGGGTTCGGCCCGCGGTGGGCGCCGCCGCTCGCTGCTCTCGGGTCGTTCAAGTCCGTCATCGGGTGCCTCTCGTGGATCCAACGGGCGCGCCGGCGCTGTCCGCTCCGCCCCTGCAGCTGCACCAGCGCAGGCGCAGGAGGGCGGCTCCGGCATTGACCCCCCGGACCGATGCGTTAAAGTTATATCCGTGAATCGTTCATGTCAATAATCATTTCAGAGGAGCACGAATGACCTCGGCGCGACCTTCCGACCCGCCCTCGCCCCCCACGGCGGACGTGGCCTTCCTGCTCGCGCAGGTGGGGGCCCACGCCGCGGCGCAGTTCGCCGAGCGGCTCTCGCCGCTCCAGCTGCTCCCGCCGCACGCCGGCATCCTGCGCGCGCTCCGCCAGTCGGACGGGATGAGCCAGACGGCGCTCAGCGAGAAGCTCGGCATGTTCCCGAGCCGGCTCGTCGGCCTGATCGACGCGCTCGAGGAGCGCGGGCTCGTGGAGCGGCGGAGCAGCGCGGAAGACCGGCGCTCCCACGCGCTCCACCTCACCCGGGCAGGACAGGAGATGGTGCAGCGGATCGGGCGCGTCGCCCAGGAGCACCGGCGGGCGCTCTGCGCGGCGCTCGACGCCGCAGAGCAGGCCCAGCTCGCGGCGCTCCTCGGGCGGATCGCGGCCGAGCAGCAGCTTTCGCCCGGGGTTCACCCGGGGTACCGCAAGCTCGGCAAGGGCCGGCCGGGAGCCCCGGACGGGTGAGCCCAGCGCCGCGCCTGGCCATCTCGGCGAGGCCTCACGGCGGCGTCCGCGAACGGCGCCGAGCGCTGGAAGCAGCCGCTCGGCCGACGGGCGGGGGCGCGCTTGGTGGGACCCGCGACCTTCGTGTACCCTCGCGCCCAGAGCCGGGGGCGCATGGAGCAGCCAGAGCCGAGATCCAGGGTGCTCGTCGTCGATGACAACGAGCAGAACCGCGCCCTGGCCCAGGCCACGCTCGAGGACGACGGCTACGAGGTCGTGCTCGCCGTCGCGGGCGAGGAGGGGATCCAGCAGTTCGAGCGCCACAGGCCGGATTGCGTGCTGCTCGACGTGCGGATGCCGGGCATGGACGGCTTCGCCGTGTGCGCCCGGATCCGCGCCCTCCCCGGGGGCGACAGCACGCCGATCGTGTTCCTGACGGCGCTGCGCGACGTCGACACGTTCGACAGCGCCCTGCGCGCCGGCGGCGACGACTTCCTGACGAAGCCCGTCCGCCCGTCGGAGCTCCTCGCGCGCGTGCAGGCCGCGCTGCGGCTGCGCCGGCTCGGCGCGGAGCTGCGCGAGCACGTCGAGCTCGTCCGGCAGCAGCGGGACGCGCTCATGCGCCTCCAGCTCCAGAAAGAGCAGCTCACGGCCTTCGTCGTCCACGATCTGAAGAACCCCGTGAGCAGCATGGACCTGCACGCGCAGTTCCTGCTCCGGGACCGCGCGCTCCCGGAGCCGGCGCGCGACTCCGCGCGGCAGATCCGCGATCAGGCGCGCTCCCTGCTGCGGCTCATCTACGACCTGCTCGACATCAGCAAGAGCGAGGAAGGGCGGCTCGCCCCCGAGCGCGCGCGCGTCGACCTCCGCGCGCTCGTCCACGAGGCGTTCGCCGCGCTCGAGCTGCGCGCGAGCTCCGGGTCGATCGCGCTGCGCGAGGCCGTCGAGGCGCCCGCCGTCCTCGCCGACCCGGACCTGCTCCGCCGCACGCTCGAGAACCTCCTCGAGAACGCCATCCACCACGCCCCGGCCGGCACCGCGGTGACCGTGAGCGCCGCGAAGGACGGCGCCGCGGTGGAGATCCGCGTGGCGGACGCGGGGCCGGGCGTCCCCGCCGAGATGCGCGCGCGGGTGTTCGATCGCTTCGTCCAGCTCGGCGGCGGCGACGAGGCCGGCCACCGCGCCGGCCGCGGCCTCGGGCTCGCCTTCTGCAAGATGGCCGTCGAGGCGCACGGCGGGACCATCCGGATCGAGGACAACGCGCCCGGCGCCGTCTTCTGCGTGAGGCTCCCCGATGACCCGTGAACCCTCCTCCAGCGAACGCCCGCCTCCGCCCGACCAGGCGCCCCGCGGGCCCGGCGCCCCAGCGCTCGACGACGGCACGTTCCGCCTGCTCATCGACGCGGCGCCCGACGCCATGGTGGTCGTCGACGAGCAGGGGCGGATCGTGTTCGTCAACGTCCAGACCGAGCGGCTGTTCGGCTATGCGCGCGGCGAGCTCGTCGGGCAGCCCATCGAGCTCCTCCTCCCGGAGCGGTTCCGGGAGGCGCACGTGGGGAACCGCGCGGCGTTCACCGCCGCGCCCAAGGCGCGCCCGATGGGGTCGGGGCTGGAGCTGTTCGGGCGCCGGAGCAACGGCAGCGAGTTCCCGGTCGAGATCAGCCTCAGCCCGCTGACGACCGAGCGGGGCACGCTCGTCTCGAGCGCCATCCGCGACATCAGCGACCGCAAGCGGGTCGACCTCGCGATGCGGCGGCTGGCCGCGATCGTCGACTCGTCCGAGGACGCCATCATCGGCGAGGCGCTCGACGGGCGCGTCGTCAGCTGGAACCGGGGCGCGCAGGCGATCTTCGGCTACACCGCCGAGGAGATGATCGACCGGCCCCTCACCGTGCTCGCCCCGCCGGGGCGGGAGGGCGAGGTGCTGCGGACGCTCGAGCGGCTCAAGCGGGGCGAGCACATCGAGCACTTCGAGACGGTGCGCCGGCGCAAGGACGGCAGGGACATCGACGTCTCGATCACCGCCTCTCCGATCCACGACGCCCAGGGCAAGCTCGTCGGCACCTCGAAGGTGGCCCGCGACATCAGCGAGCGGAAGCGCCTCGAGGCCGAGGCGAAGCGCACGAGCGACCTCCTCAGGAGCGCGGTCGAGAGCTTCCAGGGCGCGTTCGCCGTGTTCGACGCGCAGGATCGGCTCGCGCTCTGCAACAGCATGTACCGGCACTGGCTCGGCGCGCGGGTGAGCGGCCCGATCGTCGGCCGGAGCTACGGTGAGCTCATCGACGCGGGCATCGCCGCGGGGCTGTTCTCCCTCGGCGGCGAGCCGCCGGCCGCCTTCCGCGCGCGGCTCCTCGCCTACCACGCGGCGCCGAGCGGCACGCTGGATCTCTGCACGAGCGACGGGCGCAGCCTGCGCGCGACCGAGCGCCGGACGGCCGAGGGCGGGACCGTGTGCACCCTCTGGGACATGACCGGCGACGTGCAGCGCGCGGAGGAGCTCCGCAAGGCGCGGGCCCTGGCCGAGGCGGCCAGCTCCGCGAAGAGCGAGTTCCTCGCCTCGATGAGCCACGAGCTCCGCACGCCGCTCAACGCGGTCCTCGGCTTCGCGCAGCTCCTCCACCGCGACCGGAAGACGCCGCTCACCGATCGCCAGAAGGAGCGGATCGAGCATGTCCTGAAGGGCGGCGAGCACCTGCTCAAGCTGATCGACGACATCCTGGACCTCTCGCGCATCGAGGCCGGCCGCGTGACGGTGTCGATCGAGCCGGTGAACGTCCCCGAGGTGCTGGACGAGGTGAAGACGACGCTCGACCCGATGGCCCAGCGCGCCGGCATCGAGATCGACCTCGCGCCCTTGCCCGCGGAGCTCCCGAAGATCACCGCGGATCGCACCCGCTTCGCGCAGATCCTCATGAACTACGGCTCGAACGCGATCAAGTACGGCCGGCGGGGGGGCCGCGCCACGATCGCGGTGTCGATGCCGGAGGGCGGCGTCGTGCGGATCTGCGTGGCGGACAACGGCATCGGCATCCCGCGCGAGCAGCACGCGAAGATCTTCCAGCCCTTCCAGCGCGCCGGCCAGGAGACGGGGCCGATCGAGGGGACCGGGATCGGCCTCGCCATCACCAAGCGGCTCGCGGAGCTCATGGGCGGCGGCGTCGGCTTCAGCAGCGTGCCGGGCGAAGGGTCGGAGTTCTGGATCGAGCTCCCGGCGCACGAGGAGGCGCCGGAGAGCGCCGCCCCGGGGCAGGCGGACGCGCGCGCGGAGGCGTCGCCGCTCGCCGGGCCCGGCGGCGTCCGCCATTCGGTCCTCTACGTCGAGGACAACCCGTCGAACATCGCGTTCATGGAGGAGCTGATCTCCGAGTTCGAGCGCGTCCGCCTGATCACCGCGCCGAACGCCGAGATCGGCATCGAGCTCGCGCGGTCGCGGCGGCCCGAGGTCGTGATCATGGACATCAACCTCCCCGGGATGAGCGGCTACGAGGCCGCGCGCAAGCTGGAGGAGTGGCCGGAGACGCGCGACATCCCCGTGATCGCGCTCAGCGCGGCGGCGATGCCCCGGGACACCCGGCGCGCCGAGCAGGCCGGGTTCTACCGCTACCTGACCAAGCCGGTGCGGGTCGACGAGCTGACGGCCGTCCTTGAGGAGCTCCTCGTCCCCGGGGCGCGCTGACGCGACCGCCGGGGAGCCCAGGCCATGACCCATGGCGGATCTCCCTCCCGACCCGCGACAATCACCATCACGACGTGCCCGAGCACGACAAAGGGAAGATTCCTGGGCCCGCTTGCGATATGAACGGTCTCATGGAGATCAAAGATCTATCCGACTCCCTGCGCGCCGACCCCCGCTTCACCACCCGTCGCAAATGGCTGATCCTGAGCGAGCTCGTCTATCTCCCTACACGTGAGAAGGTGGAGGAGGGCTTCCGCTATTTCACCTGCCCTGTCGAAGCCCTCACCGCCGCCCTGGCGAGGCGGGACTTCGCCGCCATCGCGAAGCTCCCCTTCGCGCTGGACGCGGAGGGCGACCCGGACACCTCCGCCGTGCGCCTGGATCTCGCCTACACCGCGTCCGGTGCCCTCGCCGCATTCCAGCCCGTGGAGTTTCGCGAGCACGCGCCCACGCCCCTGTCGGCGTCCGTGATCCTCGAGGGCGCGGAGGCCCAGGCGCTCCGTGAGACGCTGCGGGAAATCGACCAGTCCGCCTAGCCGGGTAGGCCGGGGTCGACTCCCCGGCCGCCTTGCGTGAGCCGGATCCGGGCGGCGCCGGGCGCCATCGAGCTCGGGACGGACGGCAGTCCGACGCCTATTTCAGGAACGCATCCCGGAGGTGCTTGTTCACAGCTGCCGGCTTCTCCCGCATCAAGAAGTGACCGCCATCCTGCACGTAATGAATCGTGTAACGGCTGTACCACGGCGTGACGAGGTCGGTCCAGGCGGAGGGGACCACCGGATCCCCCATGCCCTGCAGGAAGGTCACGCGGCAGTCGGAGATGGTCCGGTCGAGCGGGGTCCAGGGCTGGCTCGTGATGGACAGGTTGGCGCGATAGAAGTTGAAGCCGCCGTGGATGTTGCCGGGCTTCATGAAATTATCGACGTAGATCTCCAGCTCTTCCCCCTGGAAGAGGCCCTTGTCGTACGACCAGTGGTTCAGGAAGTGCCGGAAGTAGGTGCGGCACGCCTCGCGGCTCGAGCCGACCAGCTCGACCGCCATGTCCAGCTGGTGGAACTGCGAGTACCACGACTCGGGGAAATGGCCGGGGCTCAGGTATCGCCCCTCGAACCCCGGCGTGATGGGGTTGATGATCGCGGCCTGGATCACCTTGTCGCGGTGCTTGCGCACGAACTTGTGCAGGACCAGCGCGGAGTAGTCGTGGCCCGCGAGGAGGGCCTGCTCGATGCCGAGGTGGTCGAGCAGCTGGGCGATGTCCTCCACGACGCGATCGAGGTGGAAGAGATCGATGCGCGAGAGATCCGGCTTCTCGGAGTCGCCGTAACCCCGCAGGTCGGGCACGATGACGTCGAAGCTCTCGGCCAGGGGGCCGATGTTCTTGTGCCACTCCCACCAGAAGCCCGGCCAGCCGTGGAGCAGGATGAGCGGCCTCCCGCGCCCCTCGCGCACATAGTGCAGGCGGATATCCGCGAGCTGGGCGTGGTGGTGGGTGAAATGTTCGGGGCGTCGCAACGTCATGATCCGCTCCTTTCGGGACAGGCGCGCTGGGGTCGCGCCGCAGGGTGGCAGGGGGGCGGCCAGGAGACGCGAACGCGTTTCCGGGTGTCAAGGCCGCGCCGCCCGGCGCCAGCGCGGGGTCGGCTCATCGCCCCGTCCAGACGGCGAGGAGCGCGTACGCGATCGCCACGGCCTGGATGACCGCGAAGCTCAGGAGGCCGGCCGGCAGGAAGTCGAAGAAGCCGAACCGGATGGGCTTGCCGTCGAGGTCGCGCAGGTCGGCCCGCTCCGTGAGCGCCTGCGCGAGCGGGCCCGACGTCGCGGCGGTCAAGAAGAGCGAGCTGCCCGCGCAGACCGACAGGGCGAGGCCGACATAGACGGCGGGCCCGGGCAGCCGCTCGGCGAGCGACTCGGCCACGTCGAGCAGCGCCGCCATGCTGGGGCCCGCCGAGAACAGCCCGGTCAGCGCGCCGGCGAGGACGAGGAACGCGACGAGCTGGAGCGACGGCGCGACCGGCAGCCGCTCCAGCGAGCGCGAGACCTCCTCGAACAGGCCGGTGCGCCGCACCGCCGCCACCATCACGAAGAGCGAGAGGAGGAAGAGCACCGCCTCGATGTCGAGCCCGGTCCTCGCGAGCCGCTCGCCGAGCCTGCGCGCCATGAGCAGCGCCGCGCCGGTGCCGAGCCAGCACACGAGCTCCGGGCCGACGCCGAGCTCCGCGGGCAGGAACAGCCACGCGACCACCATCGCGGAGAGCGACGCCGCCGCCGGCACGAGGAGGCGCCGATCGGCGCGCACCCGCCGGTGCAGCGCCTCCATCGCCGCGCGCGTGAGCCGCGCCGAGACCGGATCGCGCGGCACGCCAGCGGCCGGGCGCACCACGACGCCCACGACGAGGAGCAGGACGGCGAGCGCGAAGAGCGTCGCCGGGGCGGCGCGCGAGAGGTAGGCCCCGAACGTCATGCTGCCCCGGCCGAGCAGCAGGATGGCCGGGAAGTCGCCGATCGGCGTGGCGGCCCCGCCGAGGTTGCAGGCGACGAGCAGGAGGCCGAGCAGCCAGGAGACGTACCGCTGCCGCGTGCCCATGAGCTTGAGCAGCACGTGCAGCACGGGCAGGACGAGCACGAGCGCCGTGAGGTTGTTGACGACGCCGCTCACGAGGTACATCGCGATCGAGAACACCAGGACGACGCGGAAGGGCTCGGCGCCGCTCAGCCGCGTCGCCGCGACGGCGAGGCGGTCGAAGAGCCGCGAGGCGGCGAGCAGCTGGGACAGGAGCCCCAGCGTCACGAGGATGACGAGCACGTCCCACGGCACCTCGGCGAGCAGGCGCTGCGTGGTCGCGACCCCGAGCAGCGTCGACGCGAGGGAGGCGAGGGCCGCGCCGCCCGTCACGATGAGCACGCGGCGCGACGGCAGGAGCGCCTGGAGCAGGAGCGCGCCGAGCAGGACGACGAGGAGCGCGGCCTGGGGCGCCGTCACGTCGCCTCGCGCGCGGGCGTGGGCGCGCGCGGGCGAGGCGACGTGACGGCCGCGGCGGCCTCGTGCCCGGGCGGCGCCGGCCGCACGAGGCACGAGAAATCGGCCGGGCTCGTCTCCACCATCCAGCGCGGGTACACCGTCATGGGCCGCCCGAGGATGTCCCAGCCGATCAGCGAGCGGAACTGGGTCCGCACGTCGGGGCCCGAGACGCGCAGCCACGAGGGGCTCACGTGCGCCGCGTGCCCGTCGGTGCCGTAGACGAAGGTGAGCAGCGCGCTCCTCCGCCCGGCCCAGCGGTGGAGCTCGGACAGCTCCACCGGCGTCATGAGCCCGTCGTAGTTCGCGAGCACCCGCCGGAAGTCGGGGTCGAGCCCGCCCCCGTCGGTGACGAGGCCCGCGTCGACGCCGGAGAGCCGCGGCACGAGCGCGTCGAGGCAGTCGGCCTCGAGCCCCACGACCAGCAGCCGGGTCACGCCGCGGAGCGCGTCGAGGACGCCCGCGGGGTCGAGCGGCGCCTCGGCGCCGCCGGAGAGCCACTGCTCGGCGATGAAGTCGAGGACGGGGAACTCGCGCCCGAGCTGGTCGCGGGCCTCGCCGACGAGCGGTGCGCCGCCGGCCGCCATCAGCTCGCGCAGGAACAGCCGCGCCGCCGAGCGCATGCCCAGCTCGGCGGCCACCATCCGGAACGCCTGCCCGAGCGCCGGCGGCAGCGCCATCAGGCCGGCTCCACCCCGGCCCCGACGCGGGCGCGCCCAGCGCGCGCGAAGAGGGCGTCGAGCAGGCAGATCATGGCGGCGTTGGCGAGCGCGTGGTGCGGCGGGCCGTCGGTGAGGCAGTCGACGAGCGCGGCGAGCTCCGGCGAGCCCTTCGGGGCGAGGCGCGCCAGCGGCGCGAGCGGGATGGCCAGCGGGTAGTCGTGCTCGCTGCCGCGCGCGAGGTGCGGCGGCAGGCGGATCGGGACGGGCAGCGCCTCGCCGCGCGGCGCGCCGCCCTCGTCCGGGCCGAGCTCCTCGAGCAGGAGGCCGAGCAGGCAGAGCAGCGTGTAGCTCGCGCCGCGGTGATGGATGGGGCCCTCTCCCACGATGCACCGGACCACGAAGTCGCGCTCCTCCGCGTCGGGCATCCAGGGGGCGAGGAGCGCGTCGAGCCTGCCGGGGCGGATGAGCGCGGACACCGCGGACGAGGGCAACGGAGCGTGGCGCGGGCCATGGTCGCGAGGCGGTCGGGGCGGAGGCATGGGGCATCTCAGCGTAGCTGCTCGGAACGGCCCGGATCCAGGCTTGATCGAGCGCGCCTCGCGCGCGAGGCCGCGCGGGCTCGACCACCGTGGCTCGCGACGGCGCCGCGAGATCGCCGTCCGGCGCGCTGCGAGGTGGATCCGGCCGCTGCGCGCCGCTCGTCGGAGGCTCTCTTCACGCGGCAGGATCGCGCGGGGTCATGCGTACATCGGTGGTGTACACAACGCGTCTTCCGGGCGCGCGCCACCCCGGTATCCAGAGATCGGGACGGCGTCCGGAGGCCGGCAGTCAACGAACGATCCCGCGTACAACCGGCGCGACGAACGGCGTCGCCAAGGTCGCGGCCGAGCGGCCCGGGGCCGACGTCGCCGACCGCGCAACACCGCGGCAGGGCCGACCTACATCGCGCCTTGAGCTCCTCCACGCGCCGTACACACCGCGGCTTTGTCCCACGCAGAGCCCGCTCGTCGGCCGATATCCGATCTGCGGCGAGGCCGATTTCACTCGACGAAACCGCGGCAATTCAGCGTAGCGTGGCAGTATGACCCTGCGACGCGATCATGTCCTCTCCTGCACGACGCTCCTGCTCATCGCATGTGGACTGGCCGGGTGCGGCAAGGCCTCCACGCGACCCGCGGCCGCCCCCGACGCCGCGGCCGCGCCCGACGCCGGACCCGCGACGCTGACGCTCCGGCGCTCGGCGGACGACATCATCCTCGCGGCGAAGCTGCCGCCGGAGACGGCGCCGCGCGCGTCGCTCGAGATCCACCGCCTCGACGCCTACGCCGTGTGCAACGCGGCGCAGGCGCGCCTCTCCGCCAGCGTGGACGTGAACGCGAGCGCCAGCGCCGGGCCGAGCGCGCTCACCGTGTCGAGCCTCGTCATCGGCGGCCTCGGGCTCGCGGGCGGCATCACCACCACGGTGCTGGCCGCGGGCCTCGAGGCGCCGAAGATCCCGGCGGGCACGCCGTCGGTCCCGGACGCCGAGCCCCCGGACGTCGAGGGCAAGACCGGCGTCATCGTGGCGGGCGTCCTCACCGGCGTCGTCGTCGTGGGCGCGGTGGTCGGCACGCTGCTGCTCGTCGGAGGCGACGACGACGACGACGACGGGCGCAAGGGCAAGCTCGACCTCGGCGCCGGCGGCCCGCGCCTGCGCGGGCTCCGCGACGCGATCCGCGATTTCGAGGTCTCGTGCCCGGACGAGCCCGCAGAAGACGCCCTCACGGCGTGCATCGACAAGGCGCGCGCCCTCCGGAGGACCTGCGCAGCCCCGTGATCCGTGGGGAGGGCTCCGCCGTCAGCGGCTCCGGCGGAGCGGCCGCCGCCCCGCGCGCGGGCGCGGCGGGGCCTCGGGCGCCGGGCTCGGCGGCGCGCCGCCCGGCGCCGCCGCGAGGCCCTCGAGGATGAGCCGCGCGCCGTAGCGGAACCGCGCGTCGAGATCGGCGTCGGCCATGTGCGGGAACGCCGCCGCGAGGTGCGGATACGCCCCGCGCGCCATCGCCTCCCGGAGGTGCGCCGGGTCGGCCTTGCCGCCGCCCGCCCCGCCGGCCGGGGTCATCGCCTGCTCTTCGAGCGTGAAGCCGATCGTGTAATAGACCAGCGTCCACGCCCCCCACGCGGCGGCGCGCGGCGACAGCCCGGCGTCGCCCAGCGCGCCGAGCAGCAGGTCCGAGAACCGCAGCGTGTTCTCCTGCGTGACGTAGGTCCCCGCGAACACCCGCGCCCCGTCCCGGTGCGCGAGGAGCGCCCGGCGGAGCCGCTCGGCCATCTCGGCCGCCCGCTCCCGCCACGTCGCCCCCTCCGGCGCGCGGGCCACGCAGCCCTCCAGCATCGCCTCCGCCATCGCGTCGAGCAGCTCCTGCTTGTTCTTGACGTGCCAGTACAGCGTCGCCGCCTGCACGTTCAGCTCCTGGCCGAGCCGGCGCATCGTCAGCGCGTCGAGCCCGACCTCGCCGAGCAGCCGCAGCGCCGTCGAAACCACCTGCTCGCGTGTCAGCCCCATGTCCGCGCCTCGCTCTCCCCTTCCCCGGCTTCCCCGGCTCCTCGCGCCCGGAAATCGGGCCAGCGCCTTGACTCTAACATCGTTCGAGTCACTCTAACAACGTTCAAGTCGTTGTTGGACATGGAGGCTTCGATGGCGATGGATGCCGAGGTGGTCGTCGTGGGGGGAGGTCCGGTCGGCCTGATGCTGGCCTGCGAGCTCGCGCTCGCGCGGGTCCGGGTGCGGGTGCTGGAGCAGCGGCCCGCGCGGATGCAGGAGTCGCGCGCGCTCACGCTGCACCCGAGGACGCTGGAGATCCTCGACCAGCGCGGGCTCGTGGACCGCTTCCTGCGCCGCGGCGCCCCGGTGCCGGCGGCGCACTTCGCGGTGCTCGAGCCGCGGCTCGATCTCTCGCGCCTCGACACGCGGCACCCGTACACGCTGTTCCTGCCGCAGGTCCAGACGGAGGAGCTCCTGGAGGAGCGGGCCCACGAGCTCGGGGTCGAGGTCCTGCGCGGCCACGCGGTCGTCGATGTCTCGCAGGACGAGGGGGGCGTCTCGCTGCAGGTCGCGGGCCCCGAGGGGCGCTACGGCGCGCGCGCCGGCTACGTCGCGGGCTGCGACGGGGCCGGGAGCGTGGTGCGGCGCTCGCTCGGCGTCGGCTTCCCGGGCAGCGACACGACGCGGACGGCGTTCCTCGGCGACGTCGAGCTCGCGGAGCGCCCCGCCCGGCCCGTCTCCCTCGCGGGCCCGCGCGGCGCCGTGCTCCTGGTGCCGCTCGGCGACGGGCTCCACCGCTTCGTCGTGCACGATCCGCTGCGGGCCCACGCCGATCGGTCCGAGCCGGTGACCCTGGACGAGCTGCGGGGCTCGGTGCGGCGGATCCTCGGGACGGACTTCGGCATGCGCGGCGCGCGCTGGCTGTCGCGGTTCGGCAACGCGACGCGGCTGGCCGAGCGGTACCGCGTCGGGCGCGCGTTCCTCGCGGGCGACGCCGCGCACATCCATTTTCCGATGGGCGGCCAGGGGCTCAACGTCGGTCTGCAGGACGCGATGAACCTCGGCTGGAAGCTCGCCGCCGCGGTCCAGGGCTGGGCGCCGCCCCACCTGCTCGACAGCTACCATGACGAGCGCCACCCCGTCGGCCGGGCGCTGTCGCGCAACACGGAGGCGCAAACCCAGCTCATGGATCTGTCGGAGCCCGGCCTGGCCCTCCGCGAGCTCCTGAGCGACCTGCTCGCGATCGACGCCGTGAACCGGCGCCTCGCCGGGCAGATCAGCGCGCTCGACGTCGCGTACCCCCCCGCCGAGGGCGCGCCGGCGCACGCCTCGGTCGGCAGGCGGGCGCCCGACCGCGCCCTCGAGACCGGGCGCGGCCCGGCGCGCCTCCACGAGCTGCTCCACGCGGGCCGGTTCGCGCTGCTCGACCTCGCCGGCGACGCCGATCTCCGGGCCGCGGGCGGGGCCTACCGCGATCGCGTCGAGGTCGTCCAGGCGGCGATCGTCGATCCGCCCGGCGACCTCGCCGGCGTCGACGCCCTCCTGGTGCGGCCGGACGGGCACATCGCCTGGGCGAGCGACGGGTCGGGGCGCGCGACGCGCCTCGACGACCTCCGGCGCGCGCTCGCCCGCTGGTGCGGCCCTGCGGGAGCGCCCTGACGCCGCGGCGCGTCTCCGGCTCCGAGGACGGCAGTCCCGCGGAGCCCGGCGAGGCCGCGGCGCTACGCCAGAGGGTCCTTCGGATTCAGCGGCAGCCCGAGCGTCATGCGCCCGAAGTTCTCCGCCGCCGCGTCGAAGTTGAGCCCCGCGTGCGCCGCCATGGTGTGCACATCGCGCCAGTCGCGCTGGAGCGGGCTCGACTCGTAATGGGCGCCGCCGCCGCTCGCGTTGAAGATCTTCTCCACGGCGCGCACGCACAGCACCGCGCTGTAGGCGTAGTCCCTGCGGGTGCGCACGCGCTGCTCCGTCGAGAGGGGCCCGCCGGGACGGACGGTCTCGAGCGCCCGCCGGAAGAGGAGCTCGGCCGCGTCGATCTCGGCCGCGATCTCGGCGAGCCGGATCTGCTGATGGGACAGCGACGCCACCTGCTCGCGGCTGTACATGGTGCAGCGATCCCGGGTCGCCGCGCACCACCGCCGGTAAGCGCCCTGGGACGTGCCGAGGATCGACGCCACCAGCGACGACGCGAGCGCGGTGATCACCGGCAGCCGGTAGAGGGGGTTCGCGTGAACGGCGGCGCCGGGCGATTGCCCGACGCTCAGCGCCGCCATCCGCGCGGTCCGGTGCTGGGGCACGACCTTGTCCTTGACGACGACGTTATGGCTGCCCGTCCCGCGCTGCCCGGCGACGCGCCATGTGTCCCGGATCTCCCAGTCCTCTCTCGGGACGAGGAACAGGCGCACGTCCGGCGGGCCGGCCTCGGCGCCTGGCTCCGGCGGGACCACCCCGGCCAGCATCGCCCAGTCGCAATGATGGATGCCGCTCGCCCACGGCCAGTCGCCCGAGAGGCGGTAACCGCCCTCCACCCGCGCGACCTGCCCCGCCGGGACATTCACGTTGGCGAGCGCCGCGTCCGGGTTCTCGAGCCACACGTCCCGCTGCGCCTCCACGGGGAACGTCGCCAGCAGCCACGAGTGGATGTTGAGGAACGAGAAGCACCACCCCGACGAGCCGTCGGCTCTGGCGATCTCGATCGTGGCGTCCGCGAACGCGTCGAGGGAGAGCTCGTGCCCGCCGAACGCGCGCGGCGTCAAGAGCCGCACGAGACCGGCGTCGATGAACCCACGGATCGTCGCCTCCGGCATGCGTCGCAGGGCCTCGGCCTCGGCGGCCCGGGCCCGGACGTCCTCCGCCATACAGCGCGCCCGCTCGACCGCCTCCTCGTGGGTCATCGCCGCTGGATGCACGGCCGCCGGCGTCGTCTCGCTCGCTTCGATCCTCATGAGTTTTACCCTCGAAAACCATCCATTTCAAACACCTGTGCCCCTGTCAAGGGCTCGCTCGAGCAACGCCCGAAGGGCTGCGCTCGTCCTTGCTTTGCGCCCCTTTCCCCCCGTCGACCCACGCGCGCTCGCGCCGTCGCTCTACCACCTGGCGCGACGTTGAGTAGACTCCAGGCGCACGGGCGACCCGCAAGCGGCGCGCGCCCCCAAGGAGCGAATGAAGCGCATACATCTGTTCGAGCTCGAAGACTTCAGCTGGTTTCCCGGGTGGCTGAGGTCCTGCATGACACGCATGATCGTGACGGTGCACAAGGCGCTCGGCTCGAGCGACGAGCTCGCCGAGCTGATCGCCCGGGCGCTCCGTGAGTCGCGCTCCACGAGCATCGTCGACCTCTGCTCCGGGAGCGGGGGCCCGATGCTCGACGTCCTGGAGCGCCTGAACCAGAAGCCGGGGTTCGAGGGCGTCACGCTGACGCTCACCGATCTCTATCCCAACACGGAGGCGGCGGCGCGCATCAACGCCCGGGGAGGGACCAACGTGTCGTACCGGACGACGCCGCTGGACGCCACCGAGGCGGGCCGCGAGACGGCGGGGCTCAGGACCATGATCAGCAGCTTCCACCACATGAGGCCGGAGAGCGCGAGGAAGATCCTGGAGACGGCCCAGAGGAGCAGACAGCCTATCTGCATCTTCGAGATCAGCGACAACAGCTATCCGGCGTTCCTCTGGTGGACCGCCCTGCCGGCCAACTTCCTGATGTGCCTCCTCATGACGCCCCTGGCGAGGCCCGTGACGGCGCGGCAGCTCGTCTTCACCTACCTCCTCCCGATCATCCCGCTGTGCTTCGCCTGGGACGGGGCGGTCTCGAACGCGAGGACCTACACGCTCGACGACCTGGACGAGCTCTTGCGAGGGCTCGGGGATGAAGGGTACCGGTGGGAAAAAGGGGTGATCGGCGGCAGGATGAAGAAGATCTACCTGCTCGGCATTCCCACCCAGACCGCCGGCGACTGAGCGGCTCCGACGCGGACGAACCGGTATGTACCGGTCGTACGGCGACCGGCGCTCGCCGGCGGCGGCAGCGGCGCCGCGTCCCTGTCGTGGAGTCGAGAGGTCGGGTTAAGGCGAGGCCCTTGCGCGCGTTCCGGATTGCCCCCTACTATCGACGTGCGGTCATCGATGTAACGTTGGATCCGCAACCGCGATTCGCCTGTCCGGTTGCGGAGGGGAGCACGATGACCGAAGCGAATGGATCGCTTGGTTCGCTGGACGATTTCATCGCCCACTCTACGGAGATGCTGTTCGTCGCGAGGGGCGACGGCGCGCTGTTGCGATGGAGCGACGCGCTGGGCCAGGCCGTGGGACCTGCGCTCGCACGAGGGACCACATTGACTGACCTCTTCCACCCGGAGGACCGCTGCACGCTCACGACGCGCTGGGAGCAGGTCCGCGGGGGCACAGCCCCCGTGGAGCTCCACGGCCGGATCCTGAGCGCGGAGCAGCGCTATAGGCCGCTCTCGTGCGTCGTGCGCGGCGCGCGCACGGACGGGCTGGTCTACGGCTCGTTCCGCGACGCGCCCCCCGGCGACGGCGCCCAGGGCGAGCTGGCCCGGCTGAGGGAGCGGGACCGGATCCTCGGCGCGCTCATCAACGCCCTCCCGATAGCGGTGTGGGCCATCGACGCCGATGGCACGTACACCTACCACGATGGCAAGGGGCTCGCGGCCGCCGGTCATCGGCCTGGACAGCTCGTTGGACAGAACATCTTCGAGCTTTACGGCGCCATGGCGGGCGGCATCGAGCGCGCGCTGGCCGGCGAGGCGGTGCACGGGCTGTCGGAGGTCCACGGCTGCGTCTGGGAGAGCTGGATGGTCCCGCTCTCCGAGGCCGCGGGGCACGTCCGCTCCGTCGTCGGGTTCTCGCTCGACGTGACGGAGGGCCAGCGCGCGCACGAGGCCCTCCAGACGAAGCTCGACGTGATCGAGGCGCAGCAGCGGGTCATCCGGGAGCTCGCCGCGCCGATCATCGAGGTCTGGGACGGCGTGCTGGCGTTGCCCATGATCGGCGTCGTCGACAGCGCGAGGACGGCCGAGGCGATGGAGAGCCTGCTCGAGGCGATCTCGAATCGCTCGGCGCGCTTCGCGGTCCTGGATCTCACCGGCGTGCAGGTCGTGGACACGAAGGTGGCCGATCACCTGATCAAGCTCGTGCGGGCCATCCAGCTGCTCGGCGCCGAGGGGATCATCTGCGGCATTCGGCCGAACGTGGCGCAGACGATGGTGGCGCTGGGGCTCGACCTCAGCGCCATCGTGACCAAGGCCAACCTGCGGGCCGGCCTCACGCACTGCATGCAGCGGCTGAGCCGGCGCTCGGCGGCGCCGCGATCGAGCCCGTGACCGGCGCGCCGCCCCGCGGCGCCACATAGGGAGCGACACCAGCCCTGGCGCCGCGCGAACGCCCGGCGCCGCGGACGGCCGGGCGCCTGGGCTCAGAACAGCTCGATGTCGTCGAGCTCGAGGGACGCCGCCTGCCCCGCGGGCGTGCGCCAGATCAGGGCCATGACGTTCCACGGGTCGAGCGCCGCCGGCGTGCCCCACCCCCGCTGCAGCAGCTCCGACCAGCGCACTTCCACGGTGATCCAATCGGATCCGGACCAGAGCTCGGTTCCATGGTAGTCGAGGCAATTCGAGCAGTATCCGCCCTCGGGCACGGTGAGGACCGAGCTGACCTCGAAGCGGATCGGGTAGGACAGGGAGCGCATCTTGAAGCGGATGCCCTGGAAGCTCGCCACGCTGACCGACCACGGGTCGAAGTCGAGCATGACGCCGGCGCCCCACTCGGTGGGGATCGCCGGAGAGTAAACGCCGAGCGCCGTCCCGGTGCCGGGCCCTGCCGACGGGACCAGATCGAGGTACGGGATGGTCGGGTCGTTGATCGGCACCCACGGCCCGGTGAACGGCGGCGAGATGCCGGCGTACGGCGCGCCGCCGAAGAAGTCTCCATCATCGAAGGTCTCGATGAGGATGGCCGGCGTCGCGCAGAAGGGCAGCCACTGGCAGTCCGGATCGCTGCAATCCGCGAGCCCGTCCCCGTCGTCGTCGTAGCCGTTGCTGCACGCCGCGTCGGTGCTCTCGCCCCACACCGTGCAGACGGGCTGCCCCTGGCACTCCGGATCGCTGCAGTCCGCGTACCCGTCCCCGTCGTCGTCGTAGCCGTTGCTGCACGCCGCGTCGTTGTCCTCGCGCACCGGCTGGCAGTAGGGCTGCCACTGGCACTCCGGATCGCTGCAGTCCGCGTACCCGTCCCCGTCGTCGTCGTAGCCGTTGCTGCACGCCACGTCGGTGTTCTCGGGATAGGGCACGCAGACGGGCAGCCACTGGCAGTCCCAATCGCTGCAGTCCGTGTACCCGTCCCCGTCGTCGTCGTAGCCGTTGCTGCACGCCGCGTCGTTGTCCTCGCGCCATTGCGCGCAGTAGGGCTGCCACTGGCAGTCCCAATCGCCGCAGTCGATGTACCCGTCCCCGTCGTCGTCGTAGTTGTTGCTGCACGCCACGTCGGTGTCCTCGCGCCCTGACCCGCAGAAGGGCTGCCACTGGCAGTCCCAATCGTTGCAGTCGGTGTACCCGTCCCCGTCGTCGTCGTAGCCGTTGCTGCACGCCACGTCGGTGTCCTCGCTGAGCGCCGGCGTGTCGTCGACCCCGATGGCGATGTCGAGCGTCCCCTGGCCGACGGAGATGACATCGCCGTCCGACCGGAACTGAAACACGACCGTCGACGCCGCACCTTCGTAGATATAGACCGGCGTCGGGTTCGGCGACGTCAGCGCCGCCTCGACCTGCTGGTAGCCGCCGCCGGTCCACCGCTCGAGGATCCAGCCGGGCTCGAGGTACACGTCGTAGTGGCCGACCGGCAGCACCTCCGTGAGCACCGCCGTGTCGCCGTCTCCATGGACGAGCCGGTGCGTCGGACCGTAAAGGTTGAACCACGCCTGGGATAGGCGATAGGTCGCGCCCGTGGCGCTGGTCCCGACGAGGGCGAGGCTGATCGACCCGACGTCGGAAACCTGCTCAGCGCCGTCCGGCGCCTCCGGTCCGCAGCCGACCGGGATCGTGAGCGCCGAAAGAACCGAACAGACGAAGAGTTGTCGCAAGTATCTCATGATGACTTCGTATCAGAGACGCTCGCGCACGAAAAGCGCGTTCGGCGGCCGCGCGACGACGGCGCACGGCCGTCTGGCGGCTCGTGCCCCGCGTCTCGCGCCGCGTGCCGCGCATCTCGTGGACGCGTGCCGCGCGAGCGAGCCGCTTCACGACCGGGGAGAGCCGCTCCGTGTCGGGGAATGTCGCAAGACGTACGCCGCTGCGCGGTTGGGCCCGAGCGCGCGAGGTCCCCCGAGCGCGCGAGTCATGAGCTGCCGGTCGCCCGCGGCGGCCCGACCGTACGCGCGCGGCCTCGAGGGCTGGCCGGAGCGCGGCGCGCCGGTCCCCGCGCCAGGGACGCGCGGCCGCGCTACTCGACCAGCTGGTCGATGTGATAGCCCACGTGCCCGCTCGGCACGCTCACCGGCCCGCGCACCGGCACGAACGTCCCGGCAGGCACGATGTTCGTCGGGACGCCGTCGGCGAGGACCTGGTACCACGTGAGCCGGGTGATGCCGCTCTGGTTCTTGGTGATCCGGAGGTAAACGTTGTCCTTTCTGTAGAGGGCTCCGCCGCTCACCGGGTCCGTCTGGAAGGCCTCCCAGGGCACCTCCCTGGGCAGCTCGAAGCTCTGCGGGCCGCGCTGCGAGGGCGGCGCGCTGTCGCCGGCGCTGTGGGTGAAGACGATGCTCTTGGTTCCGAGCCCCGAGAGGGCCGCCGGATCCACGTACCAGTATTCCGTGTCCGCCGTGTAATTGCCCATGTTCGCGCCGCCGATGGCCAGCGCCCTCGCAAACGGGACCCCGCCGAGCGACAGCTTGAAGAGCCGCCAGGACCAGCGCTCCGGCTGCAGCTGCGGCGACGCGACCTCGCCGACCTCCTCGGAGGCGCCCTCGTCCGCGAGGTAACAGCTGGGCGTGAAGACGGAAGCACACATGATGACGCTGAGCAGAACCGACCGCGATTGCATGAGCTGATCTCCTGGAGGTGTCGCTGGCGCTCCTGTTGGCGCTCTGGCCGGCGCTGTGGTCGACGCTCGCTCATGCGCCGCGCGCGGCACGCCTCTCAGCGCCAGCCGGGGAGCTCGGTATAAAGGACGCCGAATCCGCCCTCAAAGCCAAAGCAGGAAATACACCTCATCACGCGCCGCGGCGCCGCGCGTCGCCGCACGGTTCGCCGCGGCGACGCGCGGCGCCGGCCCGGCGCGATGGTCAGCCCCGCTCCCGGGCGGCTCGCCTCGGAGCCGCGCGCCGCCGTCGATTTCGTGCGGCGCGCGCAGGTCGCGGCCTACGTGTCACACGACGGCGCGCTGGGCGCCGGCGGGGAGGCTCTCCCCGTGCCGCTGGGTCTCCCGCACGTAGCGCGCCCACTCCTCGTCGAAGGCGCGCGCCACGCTGGGGCGCGCCCGCAGGCGCGCCTGGTACGCGCGGAGCGCCGGCCAGGCCTTCAGGTCGATGGGCGTGACCGAGGACCAGTTGAGCACCGTGAACAGGTAGGCGTCGGCGACCGAGAAGCGATCGAGCAGGAACTCCCGCCCTTCGAGCCGCCCCGCCGCCCAGCCGAGGCGCGCGTCCGCCTTGGCGAGCGCGTAGCTCTTGACCTCGGCCGGGGCCGCCTTGTCGAGGAGCGGCACATAGACCGCCTTGTGGAGCTCGGTGCCGATGAAGCAGAGCCACTGCTGGAGCCGCGCCCGGCCGAGCGGATCCCGCGGCGCGAGCCCCGCCTCCGGGAACCGGTCCGCGACGAGCTGCAGGACCGCCGCGTTCTCGGTGAGGAGCTCGCCGCCCTCGATCTCGAGCGCGGGCACGAGCCCGAGCGGGTGGACGGCGCGGAAGTCCGCGCCCTCCTCGGTCCGCTTCGTCCTCGGGTCGACCTCGACGAACGAGGCCTCGGCGCCGGCCTCGTAGAGCGCGATGCGCGTGGCGAGAGAGCATGCGAGCGGGGAGAAATAGAGCTTCATGAAGACCTCCTGACGGCGAGGAAGGTGCGCCTCGAGGGGCTGTGCGTCCAACGCATCGTCGTGATAGGATCTATGCGTGTCACGCATAGCCACTCTCCCCGCGCCCCCGGGCATCGGCCCGCGACCCCAGCTCGAGATCCGCGATCTGGAGCTCGTCGTCGCGCTCTCGGCCGCCGGGAGCACGGCGGGCGCGGCGTCCGCGATGCACATCACGCAGTCCGCCGTGAGCCGGGCGCTCGCCCAGGCGGAGGAGCGGGTCGGCGCGCGCCTGTTCGAGCGCACCGCGCGCGGGGTCACGCCGACCGCCGCGGGCGAGCGGCTCATCGCGGGCGCCGGGCTCATCCTCGCGCAGCTCCGGGAGCTCGAGCGGGAGGTGGCGGCGCCCGCGGCCCCGACGACGCGCGTCCGCCTCGTGTGCGAGTGCTACACGGCGTACCGCTGGCTCCCCTCGGCGATGGCGAGCCTCCGGCGCCGGCTGCCCCGCCTCGAGGTGGAGCTCGCGGTGGAGCACACCCAGGATCCGGTGGGCGCGCTGGTCCGGGGCGACATCGACGTCGCGCTGCTCACCACCGCTCCGTTGCCGGGCCCCCGCGAGGGGGGCGGCGCGCTCGCGGAGCGGCCGCTCTTCTCGGACGAGGTCGTGTTCGTGGTCTCGACCTCGCACCCGCTCGCCGCGCGGGGGTCGCTCACGCGCGATCACCTGCGGAAGGGCCCGCTCATCACGTCGAACACGCCGCCGGCCGAGGCGCGCTGGTTCATGAGCGCCGTCTTCGGGCGAAAGCGGCCCAGGCTCGAGTTCCTGCGCTTTCCGCTGACCGAGGCCGTCATCGACGCGGCGCGCGCCGGCATGGGCATCGCGGTCCTGTCGGAGTGGATGGCGCACGGCTACCTCGGGGACGGCGATCTGACGGTCAAGCGGCTCTCGTCCGGCCCGCTGCGCCGGCCGTGGCGGATCGCCTGCCGGCGCGCGTCGGAGGACGCCGCCGAGCGCCTGAGCGCCGCGCTGGAGAGCTCGGCGCCACGGCTCTACACCCGCGCCGGGTGAGGGGGCTTGGCCAGGGCCATCACCTGGCCCTCCTTGCTGCCGTGGGCGAGGTTCACCCAGTAAATGGCGGCATCGTCCACCGCGATGCCGATCGGCTGACGCTGCCCCGACGCCAGCACCGCCGGCGTCCCGCCGTCGATCGGCACGCTCATGATGGCGCCGTCCGCCTTGTCGGCAGATCCCATGTTCGTCCAGTAGACGCAGCGCTCGTCCACCGCGATGCGGAAGGGCAGGCGCTGGTCTCGCGCCAGCATCCTCGACCCGGTGCCGTCGGTGCGCATCGTCAGCACGGTCCCGCCGCTGCCGCCGGCGTCTCCCGCGTTCGTGCAATAGAGGGCGCCGTCGCGCACGGCGATGCCGGTCATGCCCCTGCGCGCCGCCTCGGGGCGCGTGACCTCCTGGGGTTGCCCGCCCTGGACCGGCACCCTCATCACCTGGCCGCCGACGAAGTTGGTCCAGTAGACCTCCGCGCCGAACAGCGCGATGCCCGCCGGGTTCTGCCGGGAGGCGAGCGTCGTCACCTCGCCCCCCTCGATCGGCACCCGCATCACGTCATCGTCCATGAAGTCGAAGAACGAGACGAAAACCGCGTGGCGCCCGGCGACGGCGATCGCCCCGACGGTCCGCAGACCGGCGGCGAGGCGCGTGGGCTCGCCGCCGCCGCGCTCGACCTTCCACACCGCGCCGCCGCCGCGCAAACCGTAGCTGGTCCAGAAGACGTGCGTCGACGTCGCGGCGATCCCGTTCGGCTGGTGCTGATGCGGGGCCAGGGTGACGAGCGAAGTCCCATCCTTGCGCATCGCCATCACCGCGCCCCTGTCCTCGCGGTGGCCGGCGGGCAGCTCGCCCCCGACATCGAAGCTGGGCGCCTCCCCGTAATTGGTCCAGTAGAGGAAATCGCCCTCCGCCACGATGCCGTAAGGGTGATCCTGGCCGGACGCCAGCACGATGGGCTCGCTCCCGGTGGACGCGCTCATCGCGGCGAGCGTAGGCGCGCCGCTCGAGAGAAGCAAGCCTCCGGGCGCGAACCGGCTTGCGTCGGCGGTCCAGGCGGGCTTCCCTCGGACGCGGCCCGAGCGCGCGGTCCAGGTCACGCCGCGTTACTCCACGTCATTCCACGCCGCGCGCGGGCGGTGAGTCGATGCATCGCGTCCTGCAATTCAAACCCCATCTGCGCCCCGAGCGCGCCGGCGACGATCTCGTCGTGTTGCTCGGCGAGCGCGAGCAGTTCCTGTTGAAGGGCCGTGTCTACGCCCTCCTCGCGCCGCTGATCGACGGCGTCCGCACCAGGCGCGAGCTGATCGCGGCGCTCGCGGCCCAGGCCCCGCCGACCGACGTCCACTATGCCCTGACCCGGCTCGAAGAGCGCGGCTACCTCGTCGAGGCGGCGCCCGGCGTCGCGCCGGAGATCGCGGCCCTCTGGCACGCAGCGGGCCTCGACGCGGCGCAGGCCGCGGCGCAGCTCCGATCGACGCCCGTCGCGGTGCGGGCGCTCGGCGCGGAAGACCCGACCGAGCTCGCGCAGGCCCTCACCGAGGCGGGCATCGTCGTGACCGACGCCGGCGCCGAGGCCGCGCTCCACGTCGTGGCCGCGGGCGATTACCTGGATCCGGCGCTCGACGCCTGGTGCCGTGAGGCGCGGGCTCGACGGCAGCGCTGGGCGCTCGTCAAGCCTGCCGGCGCCGTGCCGTGGGTGGGGCCGATCTTCCGGCCGGACGGCGGGGCGTGCTGGGCCTGCCTCGCGCACCGCCTCCGGGGAAACCGCCCTGCAGAGGCGTTCGTCCAGCGGCGCGCCGGGGTCGCGCGCCCCTTGACCCCGCCCCGCGCGGCGTCGCCCGCCAGCGTGGGGTTGGCCCTTCGCTTCGCGGCGCTCACGCTCGCGCGGTGGATCGCGGAGGGCCAGCGAGGGCCGATCGACGCGCATCTCCTCACGTTGCCGCTCGCCGGCCAGCCCGCGGCGCACGCCGTCACGCGGCGGCCCCAGTGCCCGGTGTGCGGAGACCCCGAGCTCTTGCGCCGCCGCGCGAGCGAGCCGCCCTCGCTCTCGCCCCGCCCCAAGCGCTTCACCGATGACGGTGGGCACCGCACGCGCACGCCCGACGAGACGCTCTCGCTGCTCGCGCCGCAGATCAGCCCCATCACCGGCGTCCTGAGCGCCTCGGGGCCGGTCGAGGGGATCGATCACCCCCTCCGGCCGGTGTACGGCGCCGCCTTCCCCGCGTGCCCGGCGGACGGCGCGCCCTCCGCGGACGGCTTCGAGCGGCGCGCCAACGGCAAGGGCCGCACGCGCGCCCAGGCCCACGCCAGCGCGCTGTGCGAGGCCGTCGAGCGCTACAGCGCGGTCTTCCAGGGCGACGAGCCGCTCCGCCGCGCGCGCCTCGCCGACCTCGGTGACGAGGGCCTGCACCCCGCCTCCCTGCTCAACTTCAGCGAGGCGCAGCTCCGCGCGCGGGACGCCCTCAACGCGCGGATCAAGGATCCCGCCTACCATATCCCGCTCCCCTTCGACGAGCGCCTCTCCATCGACTGGACGCCTGCCTGGTCGCTGACGAGCGGGCGGCGCCGCTACCTGCCTGTCGCGTACTGCTATGTCGACCCGCCGACGCCCGACGAGAAGAGGTTCTTCTCCTTCAACAGCAACGGGCACTCCGCCGGCAACTGCCTCGAAGAGGCGATCCTGCAAGGCTTCCTGGAGCTCGTGGAGCGCGACGCCTTCGCGATCTACTGGTACAACCGCGTGAGGCGCCCCGCGGCGGCGCTCGACGGGTTCGGCGAGCCCTATTTCGGTGTCCTCGAGGAGCATTACCGCTCCATGGGATGGAGCCTGTGGGTGCTGGACATCACCCACGATCTCCAGATCCCCACGTTCGTCGCGATCGCCCGCAGCGCGGAGAGCGGCCGGCATTGCGTCGGGTTCGGCTGCCACCTCGAGGCCCGCCTCGGCGTCCAGAGGGCGCTGACCGAGCTGAATCAGCTCTTCGATCCGAGCGGTGAGGCGCCCCTCCCCTGGGACGCGGCGGAGCTCGACGACGCCTCGTTCCTGGTCCCGGACGACCGAGCGCCCGCGCGGCGCGCGCGCGATTTCCCGGAGTCGAGCCGCGACGACGTGCGGGACGACGTGATCGCCTGCGTGGAGCTCGCCCGGCGCGCCGGCCTCGAGACCCTGGTGCTCGATCAGACCCGGCCCGACACCGGGCTGTGCGCGGTGAAGGTGGTGGTGCCCGGGCTACGCCATTACCGGCCGCAGCTCGCCCCGGGGCGCCTGTACGACGTCCCCGTGCGGCTCGGCTGGCGCGAGCGGCCGCTGGCGGAGCCCGAGCTCAACCCGGCCCGCCTGTTCCCGTCGTGAGCGCGCCCGCGTCGCTCAGCCGCAACCGCAGAAGCACCGCTGCGTCGCGAGCCCGGAGTGCTTGCCGAGCGCGATGAGCCCCTCGGCGAGGTCCGCCGGCGGCGGGAAGAGGCCGATCGTCATCTCCTGCCGCCCCGGGCTCGCGCCGCGCTCGAACACGCCGGGCTCGAAATTCGAGGGGGGCATCCGCTCCGCGTCGTCCGCGCTCGCGACCTCGACGACCCTGAGCTCCAGCGCGTCGGGCAGCGTATAGCCGATCTCGCGCAGCGCGCGCCGCGGGTCGTCGAGGAGCCGCGCCTTGTAGCCGTCGTCGGTCCAGGCCTTTTGCACGGCCTTGAGCCAGCTGGCGAGCCACTCGTCGAGGCCGCTCTCGGCCTGGGTGTTCGGTTTGCTGTCCTCGAGCGTGCGCGTGTCCGTGTGCATGACCTCGTCCTCGTTGCACGCCAGTGTACATGCCCTCCCGATCGCCGGGAAGCCGGCGCCGGCGCCGCATTCGAGCTCGCTTCCCGACGTCGCGGCGGGGAGATATCGTCGATCATGGATCGCTGTCGACGGGGTGTGTCTTGACCCCACGGGTGGACGCCTGGCAGCAAGGTCTCGTCCTCTGCTTCCGGCGAGGCGTCCGCTGGACGACCGAGGGAGAGGGCGGGCCCTGGCTGTCGGCCCCGCCCCTGCCGCCGGTGGCCCTCGGCGGCCTCTCGCCCGCGGTGCTGGAGGCGCTCGCGCGCCTCGTCGATCAGGGCGCGACCGGCGAGGAGCTCGCGGCCGGCGCCGTCCGCGCGGGCGGGTCATGGCACCTCGGGGCCATCGTGCTGCGCCACCTCGACCGATTGCGCGAGCTCGGGCTGCTCGCGTACGGAGCGCGGGCCGGCGGCCGCCTCCTGGCCACGCTTCACCCGATCTCGCCGTGGTTCGAGCTGCGCCCCGCCGACCCGGGCGCCGGGCGGCGCGTCGTGCTGTCCCGCTTCGCGTACCAGCGCCGGGTCGGCCACGAGATGGTGCTCGAGTCGCCGCGCTGCCACGCCCTGTTGCGGCTCGATGACCCGCGCGCGGCCGCGATGTGCGTGACGCTGGCGCGCCCGTCGACCTCGGACGCGCTCGCCGCCGCGCACGCGCTGCCGCGGGAGGCGGCGGAGACGTTCGTCGGGCTGCTCGCGGCGGCAGGCCTGGCGCTCTCGGCCGACGAAGCCGGCCAGACCGAGGAGGATCTGGCGCCGCAGCTCGCCCCGTGGGCCTTTCATGACCTCCTGTTCCACGCGCGGAGCCGGCCCGGACGGCACGCCGAGCCCCTCGGCAGGTCTTCGCGATTCCGGGAGCGCATCCCGGCGCCGCCGGCGCTGCGCCCGACCGGCGCGGACGGTCAGCCCA
Organism: Sorangium sp. So ce385; assembly: GCF_051474135.1. Taxonomy (NCBI): domain Bacteria; kingdom Pseudomonadati; phylum Myxococcota; order Polyangiales; family Polyangiaceae; genus Sorangium; species Sorangium sp. So ce385. The sequence continues at coordinate 8,398,385 of NZ_CP150337.1, forward strand.
TTCCGCTGTACCGTCCGGATCTCGACGCCTTGATCGCCGACGATCTCCCGTTCTCGGCCGTCCTGGAGCGGCGGCGGAGCCTGCGCGCCCACGGCGCGGAGCCCATCGGCGTCGAGGCGCTGGGGGAGCTGCTCTATCGCGCGTCGCGGGTGCGCGCGCGCCTGCCGCCCGCGCCAGGGCAGCCCGACGAGGTGACGAGCCGGCCGTATCCGTCGGCGGGCGCATGTTACGAGCTCGAGATCTACCTGGCGGTGAACCGCTGCCGGGGGCTCGCCTCGGGGCTCTACCATTACGACCCCGAGGGGCACCGCCTCTTTCTACGGCAGGGCCGCACGCCGGACGTGGAGGCGCTCCTGGTGGAGGCCGCGGAGGCGACCGGCAGCGCATCGTCCTCGGCGCCCCAGGTGCTCGTCTGCGTGACGAGCCGGTTCCAGCGCGTGTCGTGGTGCTACGAGGGCGTCGCCTATGCGCTCACGCTGAAGAACGTTGGCGTCCTCTTCCAGACGTTCCACCTCGTGGCGACCGCGATGGGGCTCGCCTGCTGCGCGGTGGGAGCCGGCAACTCGGACGTCTTCGCCCGGGCGAGCGGGAACGACTACGACGCGGAGACGACGGTCGGCGAGCTGCTCCTCGGGACGTGCGGTGATGACGGAGGCGCCGAGCCAGGGCGCTGAGGACCGGACGGACGGGTGAGGGCGGCGCGGGCGCCGCCGCCTCGGGCCGACGCAGAAAAAAATCGCCGGCCGTGTCGATCTCGCGTCCCCTCGTTCGTCGTGTCGACAGGGCGCGGGCTCACACCGGTCGAGACGGTGCCGCGCCCGGCCCGGAGAAGGGAGACACGACGATGCGATTCATGATGCTGATGATCCCGAAGGGGTACGAGAGCGCGGCGCCGGGCACGATGCCGGACGCCAGGGCGGTCGCTGCGATGATGAAGTACAACGAATCCTTGCAGAAGGCGGGCGTGCTGCTCGCGCTCGACGGCCTCCACCCGCCCTCGATGGGCGCGCGCATCTCGTTCCCCGGGGGGAAGCCCCAGGTGGTCGACGGGCCTTTTGCCGAGGCGAAGGAGGTGCTCGGCGGCTACTGGATCATCCAGGTGAAGTCGAGGGAAGAGGCGATCGCGTGGGCCTCGCGCTGCCCCGGCTCGGAAGACGCGATCATCGAGGTTCGCCAGGTCCAGGAGCTCGCGGACTTCCCCCCCGACGTCCTGGAGGCCGTGGCCGGGCTCCCCGAGATGCTGGCGCAGCCGGCGCAGCGCATGGGGGCGTGACGCGTCGACCGCAGCGCGCCGGCGGGCGCAGGGCGCTCGCCGGCCGGCGCAGCGGCGTCCGGCGCCCGCGGCAGGCTCAGCCGAGGCCGGTGTCCTCCGGCGTGCCCAGCATCAGATTCAGGTTCTGCACCGCCGCGCCGGAGGCGCCTTTGCCGAGGTTGTCGAGGCGCGCGACGACCAGGATCTGATCGGGCTTGCCGAACACGAAGACGTCGAGTCGGTTCGTGTCGTTGCACTCGAGGGCGCCCAGGTAGCCGTCGTCCAGCGCGCCCTGGCCGCCGAGCGGCATCACCCGGATGAACGGCTCGCCGGCATAGTACGACGCGTAGAGCTCGTGCACCGACGCGGGCGTCGCCGGTCGGCTCAGGGCGTCCACGAAGAGCGGCACCGAGACGAGCATGCCCTTGTAGAAATCGCCGACGACCGGCTGGAAGAGCGGCGCCCGCTCGAGCCCGGCGACGGCGCGCATCTCCGGCAGGTGCTTGTGCTGCAGGGTGAGCCCGTACGGGCGCGCGCTGCGGAGCTGCTCGCGGCGGGCCGGGTCGGCCTGCTCGTAGGCCTGGATCATCTTGCGCCCGCCGCCGCTGTAGCCGGTGAGCGAGTGAGCGACCACGCGGGCGTCCCTGGGCAGGAGCCCCTGGTCGACCAGCGGGACCACGAGCGCGAGGAACCCGGTCGCGTGGCACCCGGGGACGGCGACGCGCCGCGCGCGCCGGACGGCCTCGCGTTGCCCGGAGCGGAGCTCCGGGAAGCCGTACACCCAGCCGTCGGCGGTGCGGTGCGCGGTGCTCGGATCGATGACGCGCGTGCTCGGGTTCTCGATCATCCCGATGGACTCGCGGGCGGCGTCGTCGGGCAGGCACGTGATGAGCAGGTCGGCCTCGTTGATCATCGCGCGGCGCGCCGCCGGGTCCTTGCGCCGCTCCGGATCGATCTCGAGCAGCTGGAGGTCGCGGCGGCCCTGCAGCCGCTCGCGGATCTGGAGCCCCGTCGTTCCTTCCTGACCGTCGATGAACACCCGATGCATGGTGGGCGCTTCCATACGCCGAGCGCGCCCCCGGGACCAGCGCTTCGCGCGCCCGTGGGGCAGCCGGATCGGCGCCCGGCGCGGGTGCGGGCCGAGCTCCGGAGGCAACACGAAAGCTCACCCGCGCCCCGCCGGCCCTCCAGCGCACCCGCCGTCGTCGCACACCCCGTCGGGGCGCTCCCCGCGCGCCCTGGCGACGACCGCCTGGATCAGCCCCACCGTCCAGCACATCGGGCACCCGCGCAGCGCCACGAGCGCGACGGGCAGCAGCGCGATCGACGCCCAGAGGAGATCCCGCGCGAGGAGCGCCGAGGCCGCGAGGGTCCCGAGGCCGATCACCCCGCGCGCGGCGTGCGCCGCGAGGCTCTTGCTCGCGAACATGCCCCTACCCTCCTCCGTTGCGCGCGGGAGGCGCGGGAGGCGCGCCCTCCCGCCGGAGGACCTCCGCCCGCACGAGCTGCCGCGCCCGGTGGAGCCGGCTCTTCATGGCCGCCTCGCCGAGCCCGAGCATCCGGCACACCTCCTCGCCGGTCAGGCCCTCGACGTCGCGCAGCACGAGCACCTCGCGGTAAGGCCGCTCCAGCGCGGCGATCGCCTCGTGCACCGCGCGCACGAGCCGCCAGCGCTCGAAGGCGGCCTGCGGGTCGAGCTCGCCCGAGGGCGCCGCGTCGGCGTCGTCCACCCGCTCGCCGAGCCGCGCGCGCTCCCGCGCGAACGGGCGCAGCATGCGCAGGCACGCGTTCCGGACCACCGTCATGAGCCACGAGAGGACGCCCGGGTCCCGCGCCACCTCCGGGCGGCGCGCGAGCTTCGCGAACGCCTCCTGGACGGCGTCGTCCGCGTCGAAGGCGTCGCGGCACACGCGCAGGCCGAAGCGGTACACGCGGTCGTGGTAGGCGCGCACGAGCAGCTCCAGCGCGCCGTCGTCGCCGCGCGCCGCCGCCGTGAGGACCGTATCGTGTGACGTCGACGGGTCCATCGAGCGCCTCAGCCCGGCCGGAGCGGGCAGGTGGACCTGCCGAGCAGAGCGTACCCGAGGCACGCGCCCGACAGCGCCGTGAACAGCAGGTACACGCCGGTCAGACCGAGCGCGCCGAGGCGCGCCGCGAGCGGCAGCGGCGCCGCCCAGGCGCACGCCAGCAGGGCCAGCGCCGAAAGACCACGGAACAGGCGATCCATCTTTCCCACATTGCGTCTCATGCGCTCCTCCTTCTTTCGCCCGGAGAAGCCTGGGCGCGGGGCGAAGGATTCAGGAAATCGTCACCTGCGCGAGGCTCGCTTCGCGCGCCCGTGGGGCAGCGGTCGCCGGCGCGGCGCGTCGAGGCGGGTGGTACCATCGCGGCATGGCCGATGACCTGAGCAGGGACATGCAGCTCCTCGATCGCGATCTCGTCGCCGTGCGGCGCGATCTGCACCGGCACCCCGAGCTCGGCTACGCCGAGGTGCGCACGTCGCAGATCGTCGCCGAGCGCCTGCGCGAGCTCGGCCTGTCGGTGCGCACCGGCGTGGCCGGGACGGGCGTCATCGCCGACCTCGAGGGCGAGCGCGCCGGCGGCACCCTCCTGTTGCGCGCCGACATGGATGCGCTGCCGGTCGAGGAGCAGTCGGGGCACGACTTCCGGTCCGAGACGAGGGGCGTGATGCACGCGTGCGGCCACGACGCCCACGTGAGCGCGCTCCTCGGCGCGGCCACGCTGCTCGCGGCGCGCCGGGACCGCATCGCCGGCAGGGTCCGCTTCCTCTTCCAGCCCGCGGAGGAGCTCGCGGGCGGCGCGCTGCAGATGATCGAGGCGGGGGCGCTCGACGGCGTCGATCAGGCGCTCGGCGCGCACGTGATCTCGCCCCTGCCGTTCGGGGTGGTGGCGACGCGGCCCGGGCCGTTCTTCGCGGGGATCGACACGTTCGAGATCGCCGTGGTCGGGAAGGCGGGCCACGGCGGGCTGCCGCACCTGTCGGTCGATCCGATCTACACGGCGGCGCAGGTCGTGACCGCGCTGCAGTCGATCGTGTCGCGCGAGACGAAGCCGGGCGAGCCGCTCGTCGTGAGCATCTCGGCCATCTCCGGCGGGAACGCGGCCAACGTCGTCGTGGAGCGCGTGGCGCTCCAGGGCACGGTGCGCTGGTTCTCGCAGGAGAGCCGGGAGCACGCGCTCGACCGCATCCAGGGGATCGCCTCGGGGGTGTGCTCGGCGCTGCGGGCCTCGTGCGAGTTCAGGGTGCTGTCGAGCTCGCCGGTGACGGCCAACGCCGTGGGGCCCGTGGATCTGGTCGCGGCGGCGGCGCGGGCGACGCAGCGCGCGGAGGTCATGGATCCCGGGCCGCTCACGGTCAGCGAGGATTTCTCGGAGTTCACGAGCCGCGTTCCTGGATGCCTCTTCACGGTGGGCGCGGGCGGGCCGACCGCGGCGCCGCACCACCACCACGCGTTCGACCTCGATGAGCGCGCGATCGGGCTCATCGCGGAAATTTTTACCAGGGCGGCACTCTCCGCGCTCAGGCCGGAGTGACGCAGCCGGCGGGGCCGCCCGGCGGGGCCGCCCGCCCGGCTCAACCTGGGTGAGGCCCGGCCCCCCTCGGCTCAACCTGGGTGAGGCTCGGCCCGCTCGGCTCAACCTGGGTGAGGCCCGGCCCCCTCGGCTCAACCTGGGTGAGGCTCGGCCCGCTCGGCTTAACCTGGGTGAGGCCCGGCCCCCCTCGGCTCAACCTGGGTGAGCCCGCCCGCTCCGGCTCAACCCGGGTGCGGCGGCGGCGGGCAGCCTCGGCGCAACCTGGGTGCGCCCCGGCGGCGGCCAGCGGCGACGCCCGCGCGCTCCCCGCGCCATGCTGGCCGCCGCGATGACGAGAACGCTGCGGACCCTCCTCACGTCCCACCGCTTCACCCTCCTCCTGCTCGCCTCGATCGCCGCCGGCGCCGGCCTCGGCCTCGCCCTCGGCGAGCGCACGGCGGTGCTCAAGCCGCTCGGCGACCTCTTCCTCAACCTCCTGTTCACCCTCGTCGTGCCGCTGATCTTCTTCTCCATCTCCTCCGCGGTGGCGGGCATGAGCAGCCTGCGGCGCCTCGGGCGCATCGTGACCGCGATGCTCGGCGTCTTCGTCGCGACCGGCCTGGTCGCGTCGGCGCTGATGCTCGCCGCGGTCGCGCTCTACCCGCCCGCCGAGGGCCTGCAGGTGACGCTGCCCGGCAAGCCGGAGGTCGCGCCGGTCAGCCTGGGCGACCAGCTGGTGGGCACCGTCAGCGTCCCCGACTTCGGCGACCTGCTCTCCCGCAGGAACGTGCTGCCGCTCATCGTGATGGCCTTCCTGGTCGGCCTCGGGACCACGGCCGCCGGCGAGCGCGGCCAGCCGGTCGCGCGCCTGCTCGCCTCGGCCAACGAGGTGATGCTCAAGCTCGTCGACTTCGTGATGTACTACGCGCCGATCGGCCTCGGCGCCTACTTCGCGCACCTCGTCGGCGCCTTCGGCCCGACGCTGCTCCAGTCGTACGTCCGCGCCGTCGGGCTCTTCTACCCGCTCGCCGCCGCGTACTTCTTCCTCGCCTTCACGCTGTACGCGTGGCTCGCCGGCCGCGGCCGCGGGGCGAGGGCGTTCTGGAAGAACATCCCCGCGCCGGCGCTCACCGCGCTCGCGACCTCGAGCAGCATGGCGACCATCCCCTCGAACCTCGAGGCGGCGCGGCGCTCCAGGGTGCCCGACGACATCGCGGAGGTGGTCATCCCGATCGGCGCGACCATCCACATGGAGGGCTCGTGCCTCTCGGCGGTGCTCAAGACGGCGCTGCTGTTCGGCGTCTTCGGCCGCGAGCTCGGCGGAGCCGACACATACCTGGCCGTGCTGGGGGTCGCGCTCCTGAGCGGCACCGTGATGAGCGGCGTCCCCGGCGGGGGATTCATCGGAGAGCTGGTGATCGTCTCGCTCTTCGGGTTTCCGATGGAGGCGCTGCCCATCATCTCCACCGTCGGCGCGCTCGTCGATCCGCCGGCCACGCTGGTCAACGCGGTCGGCGACAACGTGAGCAGCATGATGGTGGCCCGCCTCCTCGACGGCCCGGCGTGGCACGAGCGGCAGGCGGACGCCGCGCCGCCCGCGACCCCCGCGGGCGCCTGACCCGGTGCGCTCCGGAGAGGCGCCGTTCACGCCCGTGGATCCAGGGCGCTCTCGCGCGCGGCGCCCGAGGACCGGCGCCCTTCACCAGCCGGATTCGTCGTCCTCGCCCAGCGCGCCGCCGATCAGCCCGGCCGCGCCGCCCACGGCCGCGCCGCCGCCGCCTCCCAGCAGACCTCCGACGAGCGCGCCCTCGGCAGCCCCACCGACGAGATCGCCCTCCGTCGACTCCTTCGCTTCCCTCTCGGCAACCGGGGCTGGCTTCTCCTGCCGGGTTGCGGTCGTCGCGGTCTTCGCTGGCTGGCTCTTCTTCTGCGTCTTCATGGTGAGCCTGAGTGCAAGCTCCGCACCAGCGGCGGCGGGCGCTCACCGGACATGGAAGGAACGGCTCAGCCCGGTCGGTTGCGCATGAAGTCCGCCACCTCGCCGAAGCGCTGGTCGAGGAAGGCGTGGAGCGGCGCGGGCACGCCGAGCTCGGTCATCGCCGCGCGCATGCAGCGCAGCCACGCGTCGCGCATCGCCACATCGACCGGGACGCGGGCGTGGCGCATTCGCAGCCGCGGGTGGCCGTGCGCCGCGATGTAGTCCTGCGGCCCGCCCAGCCAGCCGATCAGGAAGAGCGCGAACCGATCGCGGCTCTCCCGCGCGACCTGGCCGCGCTCGTCGCACACGTGGAGGCGCGCGAGCGCCGGCTCGTCGCGGCCCATGAGGTCGTAGAAGCGCTCGACCAGCCGGCGCACCGCCGGCTCGCCGCCCAGCAGAGCGAAAGGGGTGTCGGACGCATCGACCATTCGCACGCCGTCTAGCGATCCGCCGCGGTGCCGTCAACGTGGGCCGGGCCGTCCGCTCCGGCGTGGGTCGGGTCGTCCGCCCGGCTCCGCGCTCGACGCGCTGGCGGCGCCCCGGCGCCGGACGACGCGCGGTGGCCACTTTATGAAATGGTGGGCAGCGACATCGGCTGCCCGAGCATCGGACCGGCCACCTCGTCGAGCTCTTCCGGCGCACGCGCCGAACGGGCTCGACGGCCGCAGTCGTCGCGATGCTCTCGTGGCGTGGGGCCTTCCGCCCGAGGCCGCCGCGGGGAGGCGGCTGCCACCGGAGGGGTTGGGATGAACCGGGAGATTCTCGCTCCAGGGATGGTGTTCCAGAGCCGCTACGAGCTCCTCTCCGTGCTCCGGGAGAGCAGCCTCGGCATCGTCTACCAGGGTCGACGGATCGGGACCGGGCAGCCGATCGCCCTCAGGCTCATGCGCCTCGGCTGCGACGGCGACCCCGCGGATCCAGAAGACCTCGCGCGCTCCCTGCAAGAGATGCATCGCTGCGCGCGGCTCCACCATCCCAACATCGCCCAGCCCATCGACTGGGGGCAGGCCGACGAGCGGCACGTCTTCACGGTCAGCGAGCTCGTGCCCGGCCAGTGCCTGGCCGAGCTGCTGTCGCAGCAGGGCGCGCTCGATCCGCAGGAGGCGCGGCACCTGATGCGGCAGGTCCTCGACGCGCTGGCCTGCGCGCACCGGCAGGGCATCGTCCACGGGGCGCTGCGGCCGACGCACGTGATGATCGCCCCCTCGGCGGCGCGTCGGGACGCACGCGTGCTCGATTTCGGCGTCGCCGCGGTCGCCGCGAGCCTGCGGAGCGGCCGGGGCGAAGCGCCCGCCTCGGGGACCGAGCCCCTGGGCTCGCTGGCGTATGCAGCCCCCGAGCAGATCTGGGGGCCCGCGCCGACGGCGCGCTCGGATCTGTACGCCTGGGCGCTCATGTTCCTCGAGTGCCTCACGGGCAGGCGCGCGGACCGGGGCAGCTCTCCGGACGGGGATGATGTCCAGCAGGCGCGCCGCGGGCCGGTCCGGATCCCTCCCGCGCTCCTCGGGCACCCGGTCGGCGCGCTCGTGCGGCGGGCGACGAGCGAGGAGGCCGACGAGCGGCTCGTCACGGCCGAGGGCCTCCTGCGCGAGCTCGACGCCTGCGAGCCGGGCGGGCTCCGCCGCGCAGCCCTCGTCGACCTCGGCGCGCCCGGCGGCGCGGAGAGCGCGCCCGGCGGCGCGGAGAGCGCGCCCGGCGGCGCGGAGAGCGCGCCCGGCGGCGCGGAGACGGCGGAGAGCCCGGCCTCGGGGCCTCCGACGCGGCCTGCGGCGGGCGCGCGGCCCGAGGAGGTGGAGACGCCGGAGATGTCAGGCGCCACGCCGCCCCCGGAGGAGGCTCCGACGACGCCGGCGGACGCCCTCACGGCCTACGCGCCCCCGAAGGTCGGCGACACCATCAAGCACTACGAGATCATCCGCAAACTGGGCCAGGGCGGCATGGGGGTCGTGTTCCTCGCCCGCGACACGAGGCTCGGCCGCCTGGTCGCCATCAAGCTGCTCCGCGAGCACAACCGGCGGGGCATCGGGCGCTTTCTCGCCGAGGCGCGGGCCACGGCGCGCTGCAGGCACGAGAACATCGTGGTCATCCACGAGGTGGACGAGATCCACGGGCACCCCTACCTCGTGCTCGAGTACGTCAAGGGCCGCACGCTGCGCGAGTGGATGTCGCAGCGCGAGCACCCGAGCGGGTCCGGATCGCCCATCGCGCACACGCCGCCCGGCCCGCTGTCGCCCAGCCTGGCCGTCGAGATCATGATCCCGGTGGTCCGCGCGCTGGCCTGCGCGCACGAGCTCGGGATCGTGCACCGCGACCTCAAGCCGGAGAACATCCTCCTGGAGGACACCGGCTCCATCAAGGTGCTCGATTTCGGCATCGCCAAGCAGATCGAGGCCGAGCGGATCTCGATGTTCACGGGCGTGCGCATGGTGCTCGCCGGAGGGCCTCGGCCGAGCGCGCAAAGCACGATCCTGGGCACGCCCCGGTACATGTCCCCCGAGCAGCTGCGGGGCGGGGACATCGACGCCCGCTCCGACCTCTGGGCCGTGGGCATCATCCTCCACGAGCTGGTCACCGGGGCGCACCCGCTCGACCCGTTCTCGGCGGCGCGGCTCGTGGAGATCGTGAACCTCGAGCTGCCGATGCCCGCCGCCGGCGAGCGGCGCCCGGACGTCGGCCCGCTCGGCGCCCTCATCGACCGCTGCCTGAAGAAGCGCGCGGACGAGCGCATCGGCTCGGCCAAGGAGCTCCTCACCGAGCTCGAGGACCTCCTGCCCGGCCGAACGGCGCTCTCGCTGAGCGAGGACGAGAGCCCGTTCGCCGGCCTCGCCGCGTTCCAGGAGGCGGACGCCCCGCGCTTCTTCGGCCGCGAGCGCGAGATCGCCGCCCTGCTGACGCGGCTCCGCAACCAGCAGCTCGTCGCCGTCGCCGGGCCCTCGGGGGCGGGCAAATCGTCGTTCGTGCGCGCGGGCGTGATCCCGGCGCTGAAGCGCCTGGGGGATCGCTGGGAGGCGTATATCCTGCGCCCGGGGCACCGCCCGCTGTCCGCGCTCGTCGACGTGCTCGCGCAGGTCGCCGAGGCGGAGCCCGCCAGCGCGACGGGCTCGCCCGATCTCCCCGACCACGACGAGCTCGTCGCCACGCTGCGCGCGCAGCCGGGCAGCCTCGGCGCCCGGCTGCGCGCGCGCTGCCGCCGGGTGGGGAAGCGGCACCGCATCCTGCTCTTCGTCGATCAATTCGAGGAGCTCTACACGCTCGGCGCCGCCGCCGAGGCGCGGGCGGCGTTCATCGCGTGCCTCGCGGGCGTGGCCGACGACGCCTCCTCGCCGCTGCGCGTCCTGCTCGCCATCCGCTCGGACTTCCTCGATCGCGTCGCCGACGACCACCACTTCATGACCGAGGTGACCCGCGGGCTCTCGTTCCTCCCCCCCATGGGTCGCGACGGCGTGCGCGAGGCCCTGACGCGGCCCACCGAGGCGGCCGGCCACCGGTTCGAGACCCCGGCCATGGTCGAGCACATGCTGAGCACGCTGGAGAGCACCCGGAGCCCCTTGCCGCTGCTGCAGTTCACGGCGGCGAAGCTGTGGGAGGCGCGCGATCGCGAGCGCCGGATCTTGACGCGGGAGAGCTACGAGCGGCTCGGCGGCGTGGCCGGCGCCCTGTCCGCCCACGCGGACGCGGTGCTCTCGGCGCTGCCGCCCCACGAGCAGCGGCTGGCCCGGGCGGTGCTCCTGCGCCTGGTGACGCCCGAGCGCACGCGCGCCGTCGTGCGCCTGGAGGAGCTCCGCGAGCTCGCGCGGGACGGTCAGGGCGACGGCGCTCAGGCGATCGCGCAGGTGGTCCAGCACCTCGCCGCCGCGCGGCTCCTGCTCATCGAGACCGGGGGCGAGCGCGAGGGCACGACCGTGGAGCTGGTGCACGAATCGTTGATCGAGCGGTGGGCGAAGCTCGGGCAGTGGCTCGCCGAGAGCGAGCAGGACGCGGAGTTCCTGGCCCGGCTCCGCGCCGCGGCCGAGCCCTGGGAGGCGAGCGGGCAGGCCGAGGGGCTGCTCTGGCGCGATCGCGCGGCGAACGACGCCCGAGCGTGGTACGAGCGCCGCCGCGCCGAGCAGGGGGCCGAGTGGCGCGCCGGGCTCGGCCGGCGCGAGGAGCGCTATCTCCTGGCCGTCGTGGCCCATTGCGAGCGGGCGCGCCGCCTGCGCCGGCGGCTCACCACGGGCGTGATCGCCGCGCTCACCGCGTTCGCGCTCACGGTGTCGTACCTGGCGGTCCGCGCCGACGAGCAGGCCGCGCGCGCCGATCGGGAGGCGCTGCGCGCGCGCAACGCCACCCGGGTGGCCGCGGCGCGCGAGCTGCAGGCCGATCCCACGAGCGTGCTCGCGCTCCTGCGCGAGGTCGAGCCGCGCGACGAGCCGCGGGGGTGGGCCGTCCTCGCGCGCTGGGCGCTGTACAGCAGGCTCTCGCGCGCGGTGCTCGTCCACCCGGACGGGGTGCTGGACGCGGACTATAGCCCTGACGGCAGGCGCATCGTCACCGCGTCGGCCGACAGGGCCGCGCGGGTGTGGAACGCCGACGGCACTGGCGAGCCCATCGTCCTCCGCGGCCACACGGCTCAGGTCGAGTCGGCGGCGTTCAGCCCCGACGGCCGACGCGTCGTCACCGGGGCGCAGGACCGGACCGCGCGGGTGTGGAACGCCGACGGCGCCGGCGAGCCCATCGTCCTCCGCGGCCACGACGATCGGGTCTACGCGGCGGCGTTCAGCCCCGACGCCGCCCGCATCGTCACCGCGTCCGCCGACCGTACGGCGCGGGTGTGGCGCGCCGACGGCGCCGGCGAGCCCATCGTCCTCCGCGGCCACACGGATCAGGTCTACTCGGCGGCGTTCAGCCCCGATGGCGAGCGCATCGTCACCGGGTCGCAGGACCGGACCGCGCGCGTGTGGCGCGCCGACGGCGCCGGCGAGCCCATCGTCCTCCGCGGCCACACCGATCGCATCTACGGGGTGGCGTTCAGCCCCGATGGCAAGCGCATCGTCACCGCGTCCTGGGACAGGACGGTGCGGGTGTGGAACGCCGACGACGCCGGCGAGCCCATCGTCCTCCGCGGCCACACGGATCGCGTCTACGGGGTGGCGTTCAGCCCCGACGGCAAGCGCATCGCCACCGCGTCGCAGGACGAGACGGCGCGGGTGTGGAACGCCGACGGCACGGGGCGTCCGTTCGTCCTCCGCGGTCACGACGATCAGGTCTATTCCGTGGCCTTCAGCCCGGACGGCCATCACCTCGTCACCGCGTCGCACGACAAGACCGCGCGGGTGTGGAGCGCCGACGACACCGGCGAGCCGATCGCCCTCCGCGGCCACACCGATCGCATCTACGGGGTGGCGTTCAGCCCCGATGGCCGGCGCGTCGCCTCCGCGTCGCTCGACAGGACGGTGCGGGTGTGGAACGCCGACGGCACCGGCGAGCCGATCGTCCTCCGCGGTCACGACGACGAGGTCAACTCGGTCGCGTTCAGCCCCGACGGCCAGCGCATCGCCAGCGGGTCCGCCGACAAGACGGTGCGGGTGTGGCGCGCCGACGGCGCCGGCGAGCCCCTCGTCCTCCGCGGCCACACGGATCAGGTCTACGCGGCGGTGTTCAGCCCGGATGGCCAGCGCATCGCGAGCGGGTCCTGGGACCGGACCGTGCGGGTGTGGCGCGCCGACGGCGCCGGCGAGCCCCTCGTCCTCCGCGGCCACGAGGATCGGGTCTACGCGGCGGCGTTCAGCCCCGACGGCCAGCGCATCGTCTCCGGGTCGTCGGACAACACCGCCCGGGTGTGGCGCGCCGACGGCGCCGGCAAGCCGACGGTCTTGCGGGGACACGACGGCGGCATCAACGCGGTGGCGTTCGGCCCCGATGGCCGGCGCGTCGCCACCGCGTCCTGGGACCGGACCGCGCGCGTGTGGCGCGCCGATGGCGCCGGCGAGCCGATCGTCCTCCGCGGCCACGAGCACTGGGTGCTCGGGGTGGCGTTCAGCCCCGACGGCGCGCGCATCGCCACCGGATCGCAGGACAACACCGTGCGGGTGTGGCACGCCGACGGCACGGGCGAGCCGCTGGTCCTCCGCGCCTCCGATTCGCCGATCAACGCCGTGGCGTTCAGCCCGGATGGCCAGCGCATCGTGGCCGCGGCGGACGACAGGGTGGTGCGGGTGTGGACCGATCTCGAGGAGCTCCGCAGCGTCGACGATCCGAAGCTGTGGGCAGCGACCACCTACTGCATGCCGGTCGAGCGGCGGATGGAGCTCTTGCGCGTGCCCGAGGCCGCCGCCAGGGCCAGCCGGGAGGCCTGCGTGCGCCACGTCGAGGCGGCGCGCGCGGCCGCCACGAGGCCCAGGTGACGCGAGGCACGCGAGAGCCGTTCACGAGCTCGATCGGAGCGTTCTGACGAGGAAGCTCGGCTCCTCTCCCGCTCCCTTCTCACGAATGAACTTGAGCGCTTTCCCGAGGGGGTTCGCTGTGGCCATCTCTCCTCGAAAGGAGCACCTGTATTTGAGCGGCAACGTCCCCTGGCCTGTGACGTCGTGGAACCATGCGCCTCCGTTCGACGCGCCGACCGCGGCGCCAGCGAGCGCACCGAGCTCCAAGACGGCGGTCCAGAACGCCGTGACGTCCTCCTCCTCTTCGGGGAACCCCGAGCTGGCCATTTCCTGCTCCAGCAGCTCAAGGGCTCCGAGAGGCTCGGACGCGGCCGATCCTTCCACGAGCTCGCGGGCGAGCTCCTGCATCGCGCCGTTGACGCGTCGATCGACCGCGCCCTCGTCGATCGCGGCCTGTGGTAGATCCTGGGCGAGGATCGCAGGGTCATCGCCGACCCAGAGCCGAGCTCCGCACGCCGCGACGGCATCGCGGAGAAACGCGGGCGGCTCGTGCTGGCAATTGTAGAACAGCTCGAGCTCACCATAGGCTCGACGCGGGTTGAGGCACCGGATCAGCGCGATGATGGTCGAGAGGGCTGGGCGCGCCGATATTTCGGCTGCCGTTCGGTGGTCGGTCTGAATCACGCGCTCACGACCGTCCTTCGATTCGAGCTCCACGTCGATGCTATCTAGCGAGATGTACATAGGCTGGGCTCCTACGAGGAGGTTTCCTTCGGCCGGGCCGCGGCGGCCTCGACGGCTCGGAGGTCGCGAGCGCTCCTGCCGACAAGGATCTTGGCGGTCGCCCGCGCGTCGATGACGCCAGGGATGTGCCGCAGCGCTGACGCGACGCGCTCGGAGAAGACATCGAGCTCCTGCGCGGCGAGGCGCACCGCACGCTGCAGGAGCTCTGGGTTGACAACGAGCTCTCTTGGTTGAGCGGGTATGCCGTGTTCGGACTCTTCCCGAAGGTGGAGCATCGGGGCATCATACCAGGCCGTCAGCCACGGGTGGCCGATCCAGAGCGTCTCGGGGGCTTCGGCCGATCGATGGGCGGCTGTCCGCCAATGTTCGAGATCGCCCAAATCACCACAACAGGTCGGTAACAAGAGGACCTCGACGTCGTCGACGAGCGCGAGGCCACCGCTGAGGGCGCCAACCTCGTCGTCAGCTGGAACGCTGTCGCCGAGGTGCGCACGCAGGACCGTGATCAGCGCGTCCTGGGACGTCAGCGCATCGATCGCAACGAACCACGAGCCGGGCACGATGGGGTCCACGCCGACCAGGCCGCCCCCACGAAGGCACGCCCGCCAGTAGCTGTCGCTCTCGGTTGCCGTCCACGGCCCCGAGCTCGGATGGGGCGCCGAACCGAAGCGGCCGGGCTCGAGCTCCACGACGGGCACCAGCCGAAGCGCGTCGGTCGTGACGCGAATCCCAGGCTGCTCCTCGGAGAGGCATCGGGCCATGTCCACCTTCGTTCTCGTCCGCCCGATGGCCGGGCTTCTGCCGCGGGGCGAAGCGCCGCCGGCATCAAGCCATCATCGGATAGAATTCTCGATCCGCTCGACAAGGTCACGAATGAAGTCGAGCGTTGCCAACTTCCAGGTTCGTCGAGCACGACTTGGAGCGCAGACGCGGGCTCATCCGCAAACGACCTCTGTAGCCGCACCCGTCAACCGTCAGGAGAGCACTTCGGCGGCAATCTTCGCCCCGAGGACGTTATCGATCCAGCGGTCGAGGGTCGCGATGTCCGTGCATGCCTGGATGCGCGCGCTCTCGTCCTCGCTGAGCACGATCCCTGCGCGCGCGAGCAGCCGCAACAGCGTATCCCTCTTGCCCTTGAGCTCGCCCTCACGGACGCCCTCGAGCTTGCCCTCACGCATGCCCTCGAGCTTGCCCTCACGCATGCCCTCGAGCTTGCCGCGCTCGATGAGCTTCTGCACGAACGGGGGAAACGTCGCCTCGCCTTCGATCTGCCGTTCCATGACCAACGCCTCCAGAGCCTGCCGCATCGGCTCACGCAACGCGTTCCAGATGAGCTGAAAGTAGACCATCGCGTGCTCCTGGTCGAGCCGGCCGAGGGCAGCGAGCGCCGCCTCGACCACGGCGCGTCCGTTCGGCCCGTTGCCGTGCGCCACCGCCGAGAGCACGGCGAGCTCCGTCTCCGCCTCCGCGTCGGCCGGATCGGTGATCTCGGGGACGACGGCCGGGCCGAGCACCAGCGGCGCGACGTGGCCGAGGCCCAGGCCGAGGTCGATGCTCTCCGCCGCCCAGGCAGCCACGCCGGCGTCCGGCGCGACCACGAGCACGACCGTGCGGCAGCGCCTCTTGGCGCGCACGACCGTGACATACGTCGGCCACGAGAACTTCTTGTTGGGATCCATCTCGCGCTGGACCTCGAGGACGATCGCCAGCACGAGCGTCCCGCTCGCGTCTCGAAGCTCGAGCACCAGGTCGGCGCGGAACTCAACGGGGATGAGCTGGTCGAGCGACGACTCGACCACCGCGGCGGAGGCGTGCGGCGGCACCTCGACGTGGAAGAGCGTCGCGAGCAAGCGGGGCGCGAGCGCCGGCTGATCGCGGAACATCTCGACGAGGGCGTTGTGCTCGAGCGTCGGCATGACGGCCGGCCTCGAGCACGCCCCATGCCGGCGCGAAACGACGGGAAAACCCGGAGAGATGGCCACCGCAGGGGGTGGCGGCGCCATGGCGGAGGGGGGCGGCGACCTCCTCGCGCAGCCTGCCCACGAGCTCACCGAAGGCGGAGATCAGCTGAGCACGAGGTAGGAGTCGCCGAACTCGTGGCAAAGATACCCGGCCTGCTCGGCGTACGCGTTGGCGCGGTGGAGCAGCGGGGCCGGCGCGAACGCCTCGAGGAGCCGGAAATGGCTCTCGGTCGGGTCGTGCACGCCGGTCAGCAGCCCGTCCACCACCCGCGGCCGGAAGCCAGGGTGGAGGACCAGATCGGTGACGCCCGGGCCGGCCCGGAGCTCACCGCCATGCTGGGCGGCGCAGCCCTCCAGGGCGCGCGTCACCGTCGTGCCCACCGCGACGACCCGGTGCCCGCTCGCCTTGGCCTCGCGCACCGCCGCCACCGTCTCCTCCGGGATCTCGAAGCGCTCCGGCAAGGGGAGCAGCGCGTCGAGCGCCGGCTCGCCGGTCGACGAGATCCCGGCCGCGTGCGTCAGCGAGGCGACGCGCACGCCGCGGCGGAGCAGCTCGAGCAAGAGCCCCCACGCGAGCGGCCGTCCCGCCGACGGGAGCTCTGCGCAGAGCGGCCGGCTCGCGTAGCGCGTCTGCGTGTGCCAGAGCTCGAGCGGCGCCGCGACGTACGCATACTGGATCGGCCGCCCTCTCCGGTAGAGCGCCGACCAGAGGGGCGCGCCCCGCTCGCGGAAGGCGATCTCGACGAGGCGCGGCGAGGCCGGCGACACGCGCTCGACCGCGGCCGACAGGTCGTCGCCGAACGTCACCGCGTCGCCCGGGCCGAGCGCGGGCGGCGCCGGGCGATCCTCGGTGCGCGTACGCCAGTCGCCCGCGCCGAACAAGAGGGCCGCGTAGCGCCCCTCGGACAGCTCGCCGATGAGGCGCACCTCGACGGCCGCGCCGCCCCCGGTCGCGCCGTGGAGCGACGCCGGCAGCGTGGCGCCGTCGTTCACGACCAGGAGATCGCCCGGCTCGAGGAGCGCGGGCAGATCCGCGATGCGCCCGTCGCGCAGGCGCCCGAGGCGCGGATCCACGTGGAGGAGCCGCTCGTCGAGGGGGTTCTCGCGAGGCCAGGCGGCGGGGCTCATGGCGCCTCCTCGATGCGCGCCGCCTCGACGCGCGCGCCGCTCGGCACCTCGCCGGCGCGGCCGATGAGGGCGACGATGCGCCTCGCCACGTCCGCCGGGTCGGCCAGCGCGCTCGGATCGGCGTCGGGGATCGCCTCGGCGTGCATCCGCGTGTTCATCTCGCCGGGATCCACCGCGTAGAACGCGACGCCCGTGCCCTCGAGCTCGGCGGCCCAGGTGCGGCTGAGGTGATCGAGCGCCGCCTTGGAGGCGCCGTACGCGCCCCACCGCGGATAGGCGTTCACGGCCGCGTCCGAGCTGATGTGGACGACCACCCCGCGCCGCCGCAGCGCCATCGCGCCCGCGACCACCTTGGTGAGGCGGAACGGGCCGACCACGTTGACCTCGAGCACGCGGCCGAGATCCTCGCACTCGGTGTCGAGCAGGATCGGCAGCGGCGTCCTGCCGAGCGTGCTCGCGTTGTGGATGAGCAGGTCGATGGGACCGACCAGCGCCGCCGCCGCGCCGGCGATCGCGTGGGTCTGGCCCTTGTCGCCGATGTCCGCCGCGAGCGCGTGCGCCACCCCGCCCTGCGCGGCGATCTCGGCCGCCACGGCCTCGAGCGGCGCGCGCTCGCGCGCGACGAGGACCACCTTCGCGCCCCTCCGGGCGAGCTCCCGCGCGAGCGCGGCGCCGAGCCCGCGGCTCGCCCCGGTGACCAGCGCCGCGCGCGGCGCGAACGGCGCGCCCTGCGCGGCACGCGCCGAGGGCGCCTGGGAGATGCCTCCGGCCTGGATCAGCGACTCGCTTCCGGTCGATTCGTCGTTCATGGTGCTGCCTCCTCGACCAGAGCCTAATCCGCGCTGGACCATAGGTTGGAGCCACCTCCAGTATCTTGGAATCGTGCTAATCTCCGGTCATGGATCACGACGCTGAGCTCGCGGGGCGGCTCGCGAAGAACATCAAGCAGCTGCGGGAGGCGCGCGGGCTCACGCAGCAGCAGCTGGCCAAGCTCGCCGGCGTGCCCCGGGCGACCTGGGCGCACCTCGAGTCCGGCGCGGCGAACCCGACGCTCGGCGTGCTCCACCGCGCCGCCGCCGCGCTCCAGGTCTCGATCGAGGAGATGCTCTCCGCGCCCCGCGCCACGTGCCAGCTCTACGCGCGCGACGCGCTGCCCACGCGCTCCCCCGGCCAGGCGCTCGTCCGCAAGCTCCTGCCGGATCCGATCCCGGGCATGGAGATGGATCGCATCGAGCTCCCCGCGGGCGGGCGCATGACGGGCGTCCCGCACACCCCGGGCACCCGCGAGTACCTGACGTGCGAGTCGGGGGAGCTCCAGCTCGTGGTCAGCGGCGAGCGGTTCACGCTCGGCGCCGGCGACGTCGCCGTGTTCCGCGGCGATCAGCGCCACTCGTACAACAACCCCGGCAAGCAGCCGGCGGTCGGCTACTCGGTCGTGGTGCTCGCGCGGGTGCTCTGAGCGGCGGGCGCGCGCCCCGAGCGCGCAGGGGCGCTCGCCGTCAGCGCCTCCTTCGCCGGGCCCGCGTCGCGCACGCGAGCAGCGCGAGCGCCGCTCCCCCGAGCGCTCCCGCGCCGCCCGGGCCGCGCTCACCGGCGGCGCGGCAGCTGCAGCCGCGCACCGCGGCGTCCTCGTCGCCAGCGCCGCCGCCGCTGCCCGGCTCCACCCCTGAGTCGCACGTTCCGCCGGGATAGACGTCCTGCTCCGTCCACTCCGGCTCGGACGGCCGCGAGGAGCTCGGCTGCGCCGTCTCCGAGTCCTTCCTGTAGAAGCAAGGCCTGCAGGCGTGCACGGCCTCGGCGGCGACGTTCCCGGCCGCATCCATCGCCGTGGCCCGGAAGCAGAGCGCCGTCGGGGCGTCGACGCCGGCGAGCACGTCCACGGTCTGATGGATGGCCATGGTCACCGACGCGTCGGTCGTGAGCCGGCTCGTCGAGAACACCGGCTCCGTGAAGCTGACGTCCCGGAACGCCTCGACCGTGTAGATCACGGGGGACGCGCCGGTCCCCGCGGCCTCGCCCTCGGCCGTGACCCACCACGCGAGGTGGCTGTGCGACTCGCAGCCCCCGCTGCTCGGCCGGGAGTCGGCATAATCGTAGAGGTCGAACGAGAGCCCGCTCGGCGTCGGCGGCGCCTCCGTGTCCGCGACGCCGGCCGTGAGCTCGATCCGCGTCGCCTCGCACCCCTCGCCCGGGCAGAAGCTGCCCTCGATCACGACCGCCTGCCCCTCGCCGGGCGGCGGCTCGATCCGCGCGACGAGGTCGTAGCCCGCCGCGGGCACGCCCGGCGCGGCCACGAGGCTCGCCGGCTCGCCGTCGACGGTCACCGACACCGCGTCCAGCGAGAGGGCGTGGCCGGCGAAGAAGAGCGCGGCGTTCCCCGGCGTCGTCGCGCCGCTCGCCGGGAAGACCTCCGTCAGGCCCGGATACGGCATGCCGCACGCTCCCGCGCTCGCCTCCATCGCCAGGGTAGAGGCCAGCGCCGCGATGATCCCAGCAGTCCACGAACCATGGTTCATGACGCCAGGGTATCGCCCCGCCGCTCCCCACCGAGCGGAGAGCACGGCTGGAACGCCGGCCTATCCGGCAGCCGCCATCGCCGCTTCCGCCCGGTGCCTGACGTAGTGCTCGACGGCCTCGGGCAACGTCGGCAAGGTCGCGCGGCGGCGGCTGTGGAGCCCCCCCTGCCGGGGCAGATTCGCCCGCAGGCCGAGGGTGTGCGCCGGACATGCGTGCACCGCGCGCGCGGGCAGGCCGAACGCGTCGCACATCATCCTCGCCCACGAGGCGAAGCTCAGGACGCCGTCGTTCGCCAGGTGCCAGATGCCCTCGGCCTGGTCGATCGCGAGATCCAGGCACGTGTGCGCCAGGTGCGGCAGGTACGTGGGCGACACGAAGAGGTCGTCCGCGGCGTGGAACGGCTCCCCGCGCTTCACCGCCGATAGCGCGAGCGCGGCGAAGCTGCGCGCCTCGAACGGACCGAACAGGCTGCCCGTGCGGACGACCAGCGCGCCCGGCAGCGCGTCGAGCACGCCCTTCTCCCCCAGCGCCTGCGCCTCGCCGAACGCGTTGATGGGCGCGACCGGATCATCCTCGACGTAGGGGTCGGGCTTGCTTCCGTCGAACGAAGGACGACGAGAACATCAAGAGCCGCGCGCCGTGGCGCCGGCACGCCCCCGCCAGGAGGATCGGCCCCACCACGTTGGCGCGGCGGCACGCCTCGATCTCGTCCTCGCCGTCGTGCACGCGCGTGTAGCCCGCCGCGTTGATCACCAGCCACGGGTCGACCTCGTCGCATTCGGGAGCGCACGGAAGCGCGCGCAATGAGCGCTTCCGTCGGCCGATCCGCGCCGCGCACGCGAGCAGCGCCCCCGAGCGCTCCAGCGCGGCCCGAGCCGCTTTCGCGGCGGCGCGGCAGCTGCAGGCGCGCACGGCGAGTTGCAGGCGGGGTGGCCGCGCGAGCGTCTCGATGCGCTGCCGCCGACCTTGGGCGGGATCATCGCTCGTTGCTCCGGCTACCGGCGATGCCGCCGCGTCCGGAGCGACGCGGGCCGCGAGTTTCGACGCGGACCGAAACTGCCTCGCAGGGCACCGTCCAGCGCCCCCCCGGGCCGCGGTTGTCGTGAGCGGCTCGTGTGCTCGGCGGGTCAGCGAGGTCGCGTGCATCTCCCCAAGCGGGCGCCGCTAGAGAACTCGCTGGAACTCCGGGGCGAGCTGCTGCCGTGCGGCGGGCCCCCCTGCCGAGAACGGAGCCGACGCGTATACGCCCAGCCAACATCATCGCTTCCTCCTTCGCGATGGAAACAGGTAACCAACGCCGTTCCGACGATCACGATGGCGTTGAGTGGGCGAATACGCTTGGCCTGCCATCTGCTCCACATCGTGCCCCGCATCGCTCGCCAGGGCATCGAGTCACCGGAGAAGAGATCCCGTGCCTGCCTTACACTGAGGGGGATCAAGATGCGTTTTCCCACGAACCGCTCAGCCGGTCCGGACGCGATTCAAACGTGAGGGGTCTCGCGGTCGAGGTCGAGCTTCCGGACGGTGACCCCCAGGGTGGCTCTTTTCGCTCAGACACCGGTGCTCTCACGCTGCCAGCCATGCGGAACCGCTGCAAGGGGCACGCTTCGAACGTAGCGGTTCGATTCGTCCCCGTATTTCGTCCGGCACCAAGACCTTGCCCACGCCGCATTTTGCCGCAGATTTGACCCCTTCCATCGAGCGGAGTCAGCGGGCTACTGTTAGGCAATCCTAGTCCGCGGTGTTAGCCCAAACCCAGCCCGAGCAATCGCGAAAAGCCTCACCCCTATGGGCCCTACACACACGAAACTCGATACCAATCCCCTCAGGAAAATCATAATTACAATAACTTCTTGTTCCGGCGCCGCCCGATGCCCAACAAAAGAGACCCCAATAGCGAATTTCACTTACAGTGCTATAACCATCACCCAGGGTGTCCACAACCGTCATGCGCTCGCCGTAGGAATCGAATGTCGCTTGCGCAGCCGTGGCCACAGCTTGATAAACCAGCTCCGACTCGACCTCTCCGATCTGCTCGTCGTATTCCTGTTCCTCCACCGTGCCCACACACGCGAAAACAGAAACAGAAAGCACCACGAGCAGAAAACCGCTCAGACCAACGTCAGTAGTTCGCTTCACCATAGCGCAATCCTCCTGGAAATATAACAGCCATAACTAACAAGCGTTCGTTCCATTCAACACAACACCCTCTTTCCCGAGTAGACCTGCCAGTTCTCCGGTATCTGCGACGCAAACGCGACCGCCGCCGATTAAGCACCAGCACATATCGCAAATCCGCACGACCGGCGGTCTTCGGACTATGATTGGCTAGCCAGCCGCATTAACATCAATATCCAACGCCAGCAATGCTCTCACTGCTCAGATGAACGGGACATCGCTGAGCACCAACCGAAAGCGCCCACCAAATAAAATCTCATCACGATCGCCCCGATCAGCAGCGCCGCACCTCGATGTATTGACATTGACACACCGCTTGGCGTGGTACTGCGCGCGCTAGCGTCTCGCGCCGCCATCCAGCTCAACATTCCGAGTTCGCATGTGCTACAGAACCTGGGATACCGCTCGCCTCCACCAGCAGATCGGGCGTGGTCGAGGCGACGTGTACGATGCCGCAGAGCGGCATCGCTCATGTCTCCTTTCTCCCGCTTCCTGAAGGAATCTTGCTCGAAGGTGACAGAAAATCGTCAGGTGCCCCGCAGCGCCGTCCGCAGCCGGCCGGGGGTACCGATGGCCAGGGCCGCTCGGGCACCGAGGGCGGGACGCTCCAGTTCGGCGATTGTCCGTCCCTGCGCGAGCGCGAGCCTCTCGCCGAGGCTCAAGGCGCGCCGTTTCCGGCACCCCGACGATCCGGCACCCCGACGAGGCGACGCGATGCTGAACTACCTCGCCAGCCTATGCTGGTGGCGAGCAAAGCCTACCCCAGAGCGCCGTCGGCCCTCGCCGGTAGCGAGCTCGAGCACTTGACGATGCGCGCTCGGTGAATGGCATGACGCGCGCGCGCCGCCCTACGCCAGGAGAGTTCTGCACCGGGATACCCGGCGTAGGTCACGCGACGCGCGCTGCGGCGGCAATGGTGGGGCCCTGCTCGGGCTTCCCACACGCGGTCGCATCTGTTACGGTACAGTTATGACCCGTGATGGGTGGAGAGCCAAATTCCCGGACACTTCATGGGACATGATCACCCGTGCTGGACATCCGTTCACCAAAGAGGGGATGAACGCCCTGAATGAGCTCTGTCGACGCTACAGATCGCCCATTCGCAGTTTCGTCAGAGCGTCCGGCTTCTCTGCCGAAGATGCTGAGGATATGACGCAGGGCTTCCTGCAGCAACTCTCAGCGAGCAACGACATAGCCATTGTAGATCCCTCACGCGGCAGGTTCCGCAATTGGCTATGTAGATGCATCAAGAATTACGTAGCAAACGAGCGCGATCGCATTCGCGCTCAAAAACGCGGCGGGGGCTGCTTGCACGAGTATATCGACGCGAGTGGCTCTGAACCAATAGCTCGCTCGCTGCCTTCCAACACGCCTTCCGCGGAAGAAATCTACGAACACACTTTCACGATAAGCTTTATCGACCGGGTACTCGTTCAACTTCAGCGATATTACCACGAAAATGGAGAAGGCAAGCTATTCGACGCGCTTAGACCGCGGCTCGTAGACGATGACGCTCCTGAGCACAAGCACGTCGCCCACACGCTAGGGATGAGCGTCGACGCAACAAAAACAGCGTTATCGCGGATGCGCTCCCGGTTCAAGCAATTCGCTCGACGAGAGGCCCGCAGCCTCGTCAATCACGAGAGCGAGGTCGACGACGAGCTCAAGTCCATGATGGCGAGCTTACAACACGTCAAACAATAACAAATTTAGTCGACCCATGTAGCGCCACCTGAGAAACCATTGACGAATGTCGGCGATGCCACCCACATGTCGTTTATGCGACAAGAACATCCCCCTCGACGCGCCAGGTGGATTGTGCCCCCATTGCATCATCGACAGATGCCTCAACGGGCCCGACGCCGCGCACGATTCTGACGATGCGCCGGACAGCATCGAGCAGTACAGGTTGGAGGGTGAGCTTGGCCGCGGTGGCATGGGCATCGTATATCGAGCGTTCGATTCGCTCTCCGGCCGCGCCGTGGCGCTGAAGATAATCCGCGACCGTTCGTTTGCCAGCAGGGGCGCGCGAAAGAGGTTCGAGAACGAGATTCGTGCTCAATGCACGTTCGAGCACCCGAACATCGTCAAGGTTTATCATGTCGGTGTATATGATGGCTCTATGTACTTCACGATGCAGCTTATGGCAGCGAAGACGCTGGCCGAGCGCCGGGCAGACTTCAAGGACCCGCGAGACGCGGCGCGTCTCCTGGAAAAGGTGGCGCTCGCTGTCCATGCATGCCACGAGCGGAACATCCTGCACCGTGATCTGAAGCCATCGAACATTCTGTTCGATGAGAACGGAGAGCCGCATCTCGCCGATTTCGGGATCGCCAAGCGCTTGGACACGGACAGCGGCACCGCTACGGGCATGATCGTGGGCACCCCCTGCTACATGGCACCGGAGCAGGCAAATGGACGTTCCAACCAGATCGGCGTGGCAGCGGACGTTTGGAGCCTCGGCGTGATCCTTTACGAGCTGCTCGTCGGGCGAACGCCGTTTGCAGGGGAGGCCACCGAGGTACTGCGACGCTGTAGGGACGAGGAGCCGCCTTCGCCCGTCAAGATCCGAAAGGATCTACCGCGAGACCTGAGCGCTATCTGCGTGACTTGCCTGCGCAACGAACCGACGCTCCGATACCCGTCCGCCGCGGCGCTGGCCGCCGACTTAAGGCGCTGGCTCGATGGCAAACCGACCTTGGCGCGACCGTGCAGTCTCCCGCGACGCATGCTCCGTTGGTGCGGCCGGCACCGAACAGTTCTCGGCGTCGTCGGCGCCTTCGCGCTCATGGCTTCGGCGAGGTTCAGACTAACTCACGCTCAGACACAGGAACAAGCGCGCTCGGCCGCACTGGCGAACAACGCCATCATCGCAGAGGTAATGGCGGACTCGCTACGAGCGGAGATCGCATCGCACAGCCGCATCGTTAGAGCCATCGCGAATGAGGCTCTCCCACGCTGGCTGCTGCTAGATATGGACTGGCGAGGCCTCGAGAGCTATTGTCAGGATCAGCAATCACTGTATGGATTCAGCGCCTTATCCGTGTTGGATGAAGAGGGGACATTGAGGGCCGAGTGGCCTCCTCCACCGCCGTCCCGCAGGAGTACGAACCACGCGTGGCGCGATTACTTCCGCGGCGCTCACGAGCTCGCCGCAGCCGAGGCGCAGGACGTGTATGTATCCAGAGCCTTCAGGCAGTTACCTGGGCGAGACTTTGTGCTCGCAATCTCAGCGCCTCTTCGCCATGAGGACGGCTCGTTCCTCGGCGTCGTAGCGGCGACCATATCCGTCGAATCGAGCTTCGACATCCTCAGACGAATCCGTTATTGTAGCGCCACGCTCGTGTCGCTTCGCGACCGTGACTCGGACACCGCGGATCCTCCTTCGCCGCACGACGAACACGCGTTCCTGATTCATAATGGCGTGAACCACAGCCAAGTGTTTCCTTCGGGCCAAAACGGGAAGCTACGCATGCTGAGGTCACGACTCCGCTCATCCGAAGCGCATCCAGAGTTCATGGACATCGTCGAGACCGACAGTGAGTACGTGGATCCGTTGGAAGGCTCGACAGAAGATCGGTGGCTTGCGGCATTCGCACCGGTGGGAGGTACGAATCTTGTCGTGATCATTCAGACCCGCCGGGATGCGCGCGCTCATGTTGAGGAGTGATCAAGCAAACCAACGCGAGCCTGTCAGCGATGGGCTGCGCGACGTCAGCACGCTTGCCTGTTAACGACGATTCTTGCCAACGTGACCGGTCGTGCCGAGACGGAGCAGCGGTCCCGTGGCGTTGGACGCCCACAGGCATGCGGAGAGACGGCTTCTCGCGCCTCGGCTCAGTGTTCACGCTGAGCGGAGAGCACGGCTGGAACGCCGGCCTATCCGGCAGCCGCCGGCGCCGCTTCCGCGCGGTGCCTGACGTAGTGCTCGACGGCCTCGGGCAACGTCGGCAAGGTCGCGCGGCGGCGGCTGTGGAGCCCCCCCTGCCGGGGCAGATTCGCCCGCAGGCCGAGGGTGTGCGCCGGACATGCGTGCACCGCGCGCGCGGGCAGGCCGAACGCGTCGCACATCATCCTCGCCCACGAGGCGAAGCTCAGGACGCCGTCGTTCGCCAGGTGCCAGATGCCCTCGGCCTGGTCGATCGCGAGATCCAGGCACGTGTGCGCCAGGTGCGGCAGGTACGTGGGCGACACGAAGAGGTCGTCCGCGGCGTGGAACGGCTCCCCGCGCTTCACCGCCGATAGCGCGAGCGCGGCGAAGCTGCGCGCCTCGAACGGACCGAACAGGCTGCCCGTGCGGACGACCAGCGCGCCCGGCAGCGCGTCGAGCACGCCCTTCTCCCCCAGCGCCTGCGCCTCGCCGAACGCGTTGATGGGCGCGACCGGATCATCCTCGACGTAGGGGTCGGGCTTGCTTCCGTCGAACACGAAGGACGACGAGAACATCAAGAGCCGCGCGCCGTGGCGCCGGCACGCCCCCGCCAGGAGGATCGGCCCCACCACGTTGACGCGGCGGCACGCCTCGATCTCGTCCTCGGCGTCGTGCACGCGCGTGTAGCCCGCCGCGTTGATCACCAGCCACGGGTCGACCTCGTCGATCGCGCGCTCCAGGGCCGACGCGTCGGCGATGTCGAGCTCGCCCCGCGTCATGGCCCGGACGTGGATGCCGCGCTCCTCGCACGCGCGCGCCAGCGCCGCGCCGAGCGACCCGCCCGCGCCCGTGATCAGGATCGGGCGCTCGCGCGGCCGGCAGATGCTCCGCGTCGTCGAGCGCGGCGCCCCGTAGAGCAGCCGCTCGTCGCGCCGCCACCAGCCCGGCGCCTCGGCGAGCGGGTGCTCGGTCCGGCCGGTGGACGCGAGCTCCTTCGCGACCACCGCGAGCGCCGTGGGCCGCGGCGCGGGCCCGCGCACGTCGAAGACCCCCGGCTCGTAGTGGCCGCGCGCCTGGGTGACCAGGCTGTCCCAGTCGTACGCCCCGAAGGCGGACCACAGCGTCACCGCCCGCACGTCGGCGCCCTCCGCCCGCGCCGCGCGCGCGCCCTCCCACGCCTCGACGAGCCAGCGGATCTGCTCCTCCGGCGTGCACCCGAGGTGGACCTCGGTGATCGCGATCGGCGTCGCGTACCGCCGCCACACCTCGCGTAGCACCTCGTGGTGGCCGAAGATCCCCTCCTCCCGGACGCGCACCGCCTCCACGTCGGCGTACGCGTCGCGCCCGTTGCCGCCGTGCGTCCACGAGGGGTAGCGATCGAGGCGGTGATCGAGGAACCGATCGCTCGTCAGGTAGTAGTTCACGCCGATCACGTCCGGCGGGTACGGCTCCGCCGCGAGCCGCGCGAGCTCCTCCTCGGTCACGCCGCAGTCGCGGAGGTGCCGGTGGAGCGGGTGCGCGGCGTCGACGCGCCCGTACAGCAGATCGAGGCTCAGCCAGCGCCGGTGGTTCTCGAACTCCGCCTGGTAGGCGAGCCGGGGCGTGCTGGCGACCGCGCCGAGGTCCTCCGTCTGCACGAGCCGCGCGTCCGGGCGCACCCGCCGGATCGCGCGCATCGCGGCCGCGGTGGCGCGCGTCTCCACGAGCAGCGCGCGCATGAGGGAGGCCGAGTCCCGGCGGTGCGGGTACCAGTGCCCGTAGAGCGCGCTGAAGCGCGCGGTCGTGAGCGGCTCGTTCACCGGCGTGAAGTCGCGCACCCACGGGTAGCGCTCCGCCACGGCGCCGGCGAACTCCGCGAGGCCGCGCGCGAAGCTGTCCTCCATCAGGCTGGTCCACGGCGGCCCGCTGCCGTGGTGGACCAGCCCGACGATCACGTCGATGCCGAGCTCCCGCAGCCGGTGGAGGCGCTCGTCGGCCCACGAAAAGTCGGCGCTCCGCGGGCCGTCCGGCGCCGTGCGCTCCCACAGGACCGGGTACCGGACGGCCTTGACGCCGAGCTCCGCGAGCAGGTCCAGGTCGGCGATGCGGCCATGGTGCCCCGTGCGCTCCAGCTGATTGAAGTACTGGTCGCCGACGCGGTTGACCGTGCACTCGACGCCGGCCCAGAGCGCGATCCCGGCGCGCTCGCTCACGGGTCGCCGCCTCCCACCAGCACCGTCGCGCGTCGGCCCGGCGTTCGCGCGTAGGCCTCCACGACCGCCCGGCCCACCTGTGCCGCGCAGCCGCGCTTCACCAGGGCCACGATCGAGCCGCCGAACCCGCCGCCGGTCAGCCGGGCGCCGAAGACGTCCGGCTGCGCCCGTGCGCTCTCCACCAGCGCATCGACCGCCGGCACCGACACCTCGAAGTCGTCGCGCATCGACCGGTGCGACGCGTCGAACAGCTCGCCCAGGCGGCCGAGATCCCCGGCGCGGAGCGCGGCCACGGCGGCGAGCACCCGGGCGTTCTCGGTGACGACGTGGCGCGCGCGCCGGTCGAGCGGCGCCGGCAGCGACGCGATGCGCCGCTCGGCGGCCGCGTCGACGTCCCGGAGCTGCGGCACCCCGAGCAGCGCCGCGGCGCGCTCGCACTCCGCGCGCCGCGTCTTGTAGTCGCCGCTCGCGTGCTGGTGCGCCACCCCCGAGTTCACGACGAGCAGCTCGGCCTCGGCGGGCAGCGGGATGCGCTCGAACGCGAGCGTCCTCGTGTCGATGAACAGCGCGGTGTGCTCGTCGGCGAGGCTCGCGGCCATCTGATCCATGTTCCCGACCGGCGCGCCCACGAAGTCGTGCTCCGCCGCGTGCGCGACGCGGGCGATCTCCACGTCGTCGATGGAGAGGTCGAGCATCTGCCGCAGGGCGCGGGCGAGCGCCACGAGCAGCGAGGCGCTCGACGACAGGCCGCTGCCGAGCGGCACCGACGACGCGATCCTCGCGTCGAAGCCGGGGATCGACACGCCCCGGCCGCGGAGGACCGCGGTGATGCCCTGCACGTAGTCGAGCCACAGGCCGCGGCGCGCCTCCTCGCCGGCGCGGAAGGAGAGCTGGACGCCGCCGTCCACGTTCTCGGTGGCGACCTGGATGAGCCCGTCGTCCCGCGGCGCGATCTCGATCCGCGTCTTCTGCGGGATCGCCGTCGGCAGCACGTACCCGCCGCTGTAGTCGGTGTGCTCGCCGATCAGGTTCACGCGACCCGGCGCCTCGGCCAGGAGCTTCGCCGGGCGGCCGAAGACGGCCTCGAAGCCCTGCCCGCGCGCGTTCATCGCGGCGCACCCATGTCCACGAGCCCGGGCATGTCCGCCAGGGCCGGCATGTCCGCGAGCCCCCCGTCGCTCAGCGTCGAGGGCGTCTCGTTCGGGCCGACGAACGGGATCCCTTGCGTCGCCGCCGCCATCTTGTGGAGCGGGAACTTCGGCGTGCGGTCGGCGTAGAGCAGGCCGTTCGCCTCCTGGTACGTGTCGGCGAACTGCGTGTAACAGAAGCCGGCGAGCAGCTCGAGGGAGTTGATCACCTTCATGAGCTTCGTATAGCGCTCGGCGAACTCCTCCGGCGTCCGGCACGCGGAGTACCCCCACGTGCCGCCGTCGCCGTTGCCGGGCGCGACCGCGATCCCGCCGAACTCCGACAGCACGATCGCGGTCTCGTGGCTGACCGAAGGGTCGAGCACGAGCGCGCGGCCCCCGGGCCTCTCCCGCTTCAGCAGCTTGGGCACGACGTCGTGCGCGAAGTAGCGGCGCGCGATGCGCTCGGGCGACGGATCGTAGTCGTGGATCCCGATGATGTCGGTCGCCACGCTCTCCCACCCGTCGTTGCCGATGACCGGCCTCGTGTAGTCCATCGACCTCGTGAGGTGGTAGAGCGCCTGCACGTAGTGCCGCTCGTTCGGGTTGTCCGGCAGGTTCGGGACGCCCCACGACTCGTTGAACGGCACCCACGCGATGATGCACGGGTGGCTGATGTCCCGCCGGATCGCCTCCAGCCACTGCCGCGCGAGCCGCTCGATCGACTTGCGCGTGTGCCGGTAGGCGCTCGGCATCTCCTCCCACACGAGCAGGCCGAGCTTGTCGGCCCAGTAGAGGTACCGCGGATCCTCGATCTTCTGGTGCTTCCGGGCGCCGTTGAAGCCCATCTGCTTCGTGAGCTCGACGTCGCGGCGCAGCGCCTCGTCGTCGGGCGCGGTGATCCCGGTCCCCTCCCAGTAGCCTTGGTCGAGCACCATCCTGAGGACGTACGCCCGCCCGTTCAGGAGGAAGCGGTCCCCGCGGACGGCCACCGAGCGCAGCGCCGTGTAGCTCTTCACGCGGTCGATCGTCATCCCGGCCTGGTCGTAGAGGACGATGTCGGCCTCGATCAGCGTCGGGCGCTCGGGGCACCACAAGAGCTCGTTGCGGAAGTCGTCGATGCCGGGGTCGGAGAGCGTGATGCGCCGGTGGACCTCCCCGGCCACGACCGTGTACTGGTCGTTCGCGATCGTCATGTCGCCGACGCGCAGCCGCACGCCGACGCGCGCGCCCTCCACCGGCGCGTTGGCCACGCGGACCTCGACCGCGATCTCCCAGCGCTCGAGGTTCGGGGTCCACCGGAGGTACTCGACGCGCATGCGCGGCACGCGCTCGAGCCACACCGTCTGCCAGATCCCCGTGGTCCGCGGGTACCAGATGGAGTGAGGCTCGAGCTTCCAGTCCTGCTTGCCGCGGGGCTTCGCGAGGTCGTTCGGATCGTCGTGGGCCTGCACCACGATCGTGACGCTCTCGCGCCCCTTCACATGCTCGGTGATGTCGAGCTCGAACGGCGTGTAGCCGCCCTCGTGCTCGCCGGCGAAGCTGCCGTCGATCCACACCCTGGCCAGGTAGTCCACGGCGCCGAAGTGCAGGATGAGCCGCTCGGAGGGGTCGAGCTCCGGCACCTTGACCTGCCGCCTGTACCAGCAGGCCTTGAAGAAGCCGGTCTCGCCGACCCCGCTGCGCGGCGTCTCCGGGGCGAACGGCACCTCGATCGTCCTGTCGAAGCGCGCGTCGGCCGGGGAGCTCCACTCCCCCCGGGGGTCGAGGGCGAACTCCCACGCCCCGTTCAGCGAGGTCCAGCCTTCTCGCCGGAGCAGCGGCCGCGGGTAGCCGCGGGCGCCGCCGCTGTCGGCCGGCGGCGGCACCGAACCTGGGATACCGATCTGTGCAAGGTGCTGTCGAGGCATGGGTCCGTTCAGGCAGCGACGGTCACCGCTGCTCCGTCGAGCTTGGCTTCGCGGATGTGGTCGAAGGTGGCGAGCGCCTGACCCACGACCTGGTCCATGTTGTAGTACCGGTACGTCGCGAGCCGCCCGACGAAATGCACGTTCGGCGTCGCGTCGGCGAGGGCCTTGTACTTCCGGTAGATCTCCGCGTTCTCGGGCCGCGGCACCGGATAGTAAGGGTCGCCCTCGGCCCTCGGGAACTCGTACACGATGCTCGTCTTCGGGTGCTGCTGCCCCGTGAGGTACTTGAACTCCGTGATGCGGGTATACGCGTGCTCGTTCGGGTAATTGACGACCGCGCCCGGCTGGAAGGT
Source organism: Sorangium sp. So ce385 (assembly GCF_051474135.1). NCBI lineage: Bacteria > Pseudomonadati > Myxococcota > Polyangiales > Polyangiaceae > Sorangium > Sorangium sp. So ce385. The sequence continues at coordinate 8,429,492 of NZ_CP150337.1, forward strand.
CTCCGTGTCATGCGTCTCGAACTTGAACTCCAGGGAGCGGTAAGGGAGCTTCCCGTAGCGGAAGTCGAAGAAGGCGTCTACCGGTCCCGTGTAGATCATCTCCTTGAAGCTCACCTCGTTCATAATATCGCGGTAATCTGTGTTCAGGAGAATCCGGATCTTCTTGTGATCCAGCATGTTCTCGAACATCCGCGTGTAGCCGCGCAGCGGCATCGCCTGGAACTCGTCCGTGAAATACCGGGAGTCGTAGTTCGTGCGCGCCGGCACGCGCGAGGCGACCGAGGCGTCGAGCTCCGACGGGTCGAGCCCCCATTGCTTGCGGGTGTAGTTGCGGAAGAACTTCTCGTAGAGCTCCCGGCCCACCTTGCTGACGACCGCGTCCTCGGAGGTGCGGCAGTGCTTGATCGGCTCGGCGACGCGGGCGAAGAACGCCTCGACCTCGGCGGGCGAGTAGTTGGTCCCGTACAGCGCGTTGACCGTATCCACGTTGATCGGGAACGGGACGAGCTTGTCGTCGACGTGCGCGAGCACGCGGTGCTCGTACGGGCGCCACTCCGTGAACTGCGACAGGTAGCGGAAGATCCGCGGCGACGCGGTGTGGAAGATGTGGGGGCCGTACTTGTGGATGAGGACCCCGGCGTCATCGTAGTAGTCGTACGCGTTGCCGCCGATGTGCGGACGCTTGTCGCACAGGAGGACCGACTTGTTCATCTGCGAGGCAAGGCGCTCCGCGAGCACGCTGCCAGCGAACCCAGCACCCACGATCAAATAGTCGAACACGGTACGTTCCCTTCCGCCCGGACGGCCGCCGGACGCTTGGATTGGAGTGCGTCAGCGATGAGCTTCGACATCGAGCGCCACGTCTTGTCCCATGACGTCGCGCTCACCATCTCGTCCGCGATCGCGATGTGCTCCTCGCGCGGCCCCGCGAGCGCTGCGAGGGCCGCGGCGACGAACGTGGCGGCGTCGGCGATGTGCACCGCCCTCTTGTCGCCGTAGGGCGTGACCACGTCACGGATGGCGGTGGAGACGACCGGCTTGCCCGCGGCGAGGTACTCGAGCGTCTTCGTCGGGCTGATGAACCGGGTCGCCTCGTTGAGCGCGAAAGGCATGATAGCGACGTCCCAGCCGCCGAGGTAGGCCGGAAGATCCTGATATGACTTCTGGCCGAGCCAGTGGATGTTCGGCCGCCGGGGCAGCGTGGCCGGGTCGATCTTCACGACGGGCCCGAGCATCACGAGCTGGAAGTCGGGGCGCTCCTTGGCCACGCGGTCGACGAGCTCGACGTCGAGCCGCTCGTCGATGACGCCGAAGAACCCGAGCCGCGGCCTCGGGATGTCGCGCTGGTCGTCCGGGTCGGCGGCATGCTCGCGCGCCTTCGCGAAGTGGGCCGCGTCGACGCTGCTCGGGAAGGCGTGCACCGACGGGTGCTGGGCGCGCTTCGCCTCGTAGAGGCTCTGGCCGCCGGTGAACACGAGATCGGCGCGCGCGAAGAGCTCGCGCTCGCGCTCCCGGAGGATCGGCGGGGCGCCGCGGAAGGCGGAGAGCTCATCCATGCAGTCGTAGACGACGAGCGACGGCTCCACGTCCGCGGCGATCGGCAGCGACATCGGCGTGTAGAACCACAGGATCGGCTGCCGGATGTCCTGCTCCCGCACGAAGGAGTTGAGCAGGCGGCGCTGCTGCGCGAGGGCCTCCTCCGGCTCGGTGCCGTGGCGGAGGTGGGGGACGACGACGGTGAGATTGGCCTCGATGTGCCTCGCCTCGAGCCTCGGGGGCCCGTCCTCGAACACGGGCTCTTCGACGAAGTAAACCCGCCTCTCCTGCGCGAAGCGGCTCATCAAGTGGTTCGGTCGCTGGAAGACGAAGTTCCAGCGCAGGTGCGACAAACAGATGAGATCGGGCCCGACCTGCTTCATCTTGTCTCCGATTTCTGTGAAATTAGGAACGTACGCGCCGGGCTGTTTAGCAAGTTACGGGCCGACGACGGGATGAACCCATTGACGGGGACGTCGCGGCCGGGCGGGGCGGCCGCCGTGAAAGCGCGCGGCAATCCGCTACATGGGCTGGGCAGAGCGCTGAACATCGAAGTACGCTCGCCGGCGCCACGATCGCTGGACGCGAGACCGGGCGAACTTGCCACAGATGAGGCAAAATGCGCCGCGTTCGGGCGTTTCCTGTGGGCCCTTCACAAAAGATGCAATCTGCGCCCCGCCCTTCGATGCGCCTCCGGACGCGAGCGCAGGGGCGTAGATGCACGATGCTTGCCGGAGCGCTCTCCCGGCAAGAGCGCTGTCCACGCGTTCCGGTTCCACGCGCGCGGCGAGGCGAGACGCGGGTAGGCCTGCTCCCGCGCGCGATGAGCGCGCGGCGCGGCGAGCGGTGGACGGGAGTGCCCCCTCGATGCCGCGAAGCTAAGGAGAGATCCGGATACGAGCTAGGGTATCCCCTGATCGACCATCGCATTGCGGACGCGCTTCGTGAGCGCGCGCGGCCGGGTCCTTGACAGCGTGGTGCGCGCCGTGGTCAAACGCAGAAAAGCGTCGCAAAGAGGCTCGCCGCGCGACGGCGCCCGCCGGTAGGGCACGCCCGCCCCCTGGAGCTCGGCGGAAGCGGCGCACGTCACGAGGCTGCGGATCCACGCGGTGGATACGGGGTGCACAACTCCCGCGCCGGGTTGGCGCTCGTGCTCGACTGGGCTCCTCGTCGGCGAGAGGACCGCGCACGCCGACGACTCACGCACACGACGACTCGGTGCTCCGTCCAGCGGATGAGAAAACCGCTCGAGTTGACGGAATGGACATCGCTCCTGGAGGGTTGGAGCACCGTGCTGCCAGGGTGCGGCCCAATTTGTCCGGTGTGATTCCCATGAAGGCGGGAAGGTTGGAAGATTATTGTTCTTTTCTTCCCGCCTTCCCGCCTTCATGTTCGAGTCCGGCCGCCACCCTCGCGCGGGTCTCGGCGGAACATCGGCTCACGGCGGCGGAGGACATTGCGCCTGATGCCCCGCGCTTGCCGCGAAAACGACCTTCCGGACACGGCCGCTCGCGGCCCGGCGGGCGCCGCCGCGGCGCGGGCCAGCGGTCCTGGCGCGCGCGTTGCTGACCAGCGGGGCGCCGCCAGCGAGGGCGGGCAGGAGGACAGCATGACACGCGGACTCGGCGGAACGGCTCCGGCCAACGTTCAAAACTACCTGAAGGGCGCTCACTACCCGACGGGCAAGGACGATCTCGTCGCCACGGCGCGCAGCAACGGAGCGCCGAAGGAGATCATCGAGGTGCTCGAGAGCCTGCCGCAGGACGAGTTCGGAGGTCCGCAGGAGGTCATGAAGGCCTACGGGCAGCTGGACGACGACGAGAGGAAGCCGAGCTGAGCTCACGCTCGCCCGGCGGCGCGCGGGGCGGTCCTCGGGTTTCCGTCGGTATCGCGTCGAGCGACGCGCTTACCGCTCGTCGGGCGCCATCCACTTGTACTCGACGCTCGGGCGCCAGGCGGCGAGCAGCCCCAGGAGCGCCTCGGCGTCGCTCTCGACCTGGAGCATCGCGCGGTGGCCCGGCCTGAGGAACTTCTCGGCCACCACGTGATCCAGAAAGGCGATCAGCGGCCGGTAATACCCGGCGACGTCGAGCAGCCCGACCGGCTTCTCCTGAGAGCCGAGCTGCGTCCAGGTCCACACCTCGAACAGCTCCTCCAGCGTCCCGATGCCTCCCGGCAGGGCGATGAAGGCGTCGGAGAGCGCGGCCATCTTCGCCTTGCGCTCGTGCATCGTCTCGACCACGTGGAGCTCCGTCAGGCCCCGGTGCTCGATCTCTCGCTGGTTGAGGAAGTGGGGGATGACGCCGATCGCCTCCCCGCCGGCCGCGAGCACCGCGTCGGCGACCGCGCCCATGAGCCCCACGTGGCCGCCCCCGTACACGAGCCCGATCCCTCGCGCGGCCAGGAGCTCCCCGACCTGAACGGCCGCCGCGCGGTAGGCCGGCGACGCGCCGGGGCTCGATCCGCAATAGACGCAGATCCTTGAAAGTTTCCGCATCGCCCGAGCCTACGCCGGCGGGCGGGCTCGTTCCAGCGGCGATCCGGGAGGCAGGCAGGGCCGCGCGGCCTGGCACCGCGCCGGCAGCGCGGTGCCGTGGCCGGCCGCTCACTCCTTGTCGAGCTTGCCGACGAGGCTCAGCGTGAAGAACGCGCCCATGTACTTGAAGTGCGGGCGCACCTGCATGTCGACCTTGTACCAGCCGGCGTTGCCCGGCACCTCGGTCACGATGATCCGCGCCTTGCGGAGCGGCCGGCGCCCGCGGGTCGCCGCGGAGACGACGTCCTGATCGGCGACGTACTGGCCGATCCACTCGTTCAGCTCCCGCTCGAGGTCGGCGCGCTCCTTCCACGTCCCGATCTGCTCGCGCTGCAGCACCTTCAGGTAGTGCGCGATGCGGCACATGATGAACATGTACGGCAGCTGCGTCCCGAGCCGGTAGTTCATCTCGGCCGCCCTGCCCTCCTCGCTCTGCCCGTAGAACTTGGGCTTCTGCGCCGAGTTGGCCGAGAAGAAGCAGGCGTTGTCCGAGTCCTTGCGGAACGTGAGCCCGATGAAGCCCTCCTCGGACAGCTCGAACTCGCGCCGCTCGGTGAGCATGATCTCGGTCGGGATCTTGGTCTGGATCTCGCCCATCGCCTCGTACTGGTGGAGCGGCAGGTTCTCCACCGCGCCGCCCGCCTGCGGGCCGATGATGTTCGGACACCAGCGGTACTTGGCGAAGCTGTCGGCGAGCCGGGTGGCGAACGCGTACGTCGCGTTGCCCCAGCAGTACGCGTCGTGCTTGCCGACCACGTCCTCTTCGTAGTTGAACGCCTTCACCGGGACGGTGTTGGCGCCGAAGGGGAGGCGGAGCAGGAAGCGCGGCATCACGAGCCCGACGTAGCGCGAGTCCTCGGTCTCGCGGAACGCGTTCCACTTCGTGTACTGCGGCCCCTCGAAGAGCGCCTTCAGGTCCTTCAGGTTGGGCAGCCCGATGAAGTCCTTGAGGCCGAAGAACTGCGGGCCCGCCGCCGCGATGAACGGCGCGTGCGACATCGCCGCGACGGCCGCGCACTTCTGGAGCAGCGCGATGTCCTGGGGGCCGGGGCCGAACTCGTAGTTCGCTATGATCGCGCCGACCGGCTTGCCGCCGAACTGGCCGAACTCCGCCGAGTAGACGAGCTTGTACAGGCCGCTCTTCGGCACCTCGGGGGCGTCCTCGAAATCGGCGAGGAGGTCCTCCTTGGAGCAGTTGAGCATCTCGACCTTGACGTTCTCGCGAAAGTCGCAGCGGTCGATGACGAACTTGAGGCCGCGCCAGGCGGACTCGAGCTTCTGGAAGCTGGGGTGGTGGAGGATCTCGTCGATCTGTCGCGAGAGCTTGACGTCGATCTCCGCGATCAGCGCGTCGACGAAGGCCTTGTCGACCTTCTCACCCTCGCGCCGCGGGGCGACGAGCTCCGAGATGAAGGCCTGCACGCCCCGCTTGGCGATCTCGTACCCCTCGTCGCCGGGCGTCATCTTCGTCTCGGCGAGGATCTCGTCGAGCAGGGACCCTCCCTCCAGGGTCTGGACGCCTGCGCTCCCCGCGGCCTGTGTCTCTGTCGCCATCGCTCACTCCCCTTCCTTGTCGAGCCCGAGCTCGCTCACGATCTTGTTGCGCTGAGCCGGGTCGCTCAGGATCTGCTGAATCTTGTTGCGGAACGCCTTCTCGTTCCCGAGCGGCCCCTTGAGGGCCGTCAGCGCGGCGCGCAGGTCGAGGAGCTTCTTGAGCTCCGGCACCTGGGTCGCGATGGCTTCGGGCTCCATGTCGCTCAGCCGGCGGAACTTCAGGTTGACCGTGAGCTCGCTGTTCTCCTGCTCGGACAGGACGTCCTTGACGTTGAAGGTGAGCGCGAGCTTCTGCTCGCTCATGACCTTCTGGAAGTTGTCCTTGTCCACGTTGATCGGCTTGCGGTCCTCGAGGGGCCGCGGATCCGGCCGCTGCGTGTAGTCGCCGAGCATCAGGAGCTTCAGCGGCAGCTCGACGTCCTCCTTCGCGTTCCCCGTGGCCGGCTTGTACGTGATGTTCACGCGCTCCTTCGGCGCGACCGATCCCTCTTTCATCGCAGGCTCCTTTCCCCGTCAGCAGCGGGCGGAGCGCCCGCAGGCCGTACGAGCATAGACCAAAACCCCGGCCCCCCGGGCAAGCTTCTCGGCGCGACGCGCATCCGCCTTCTCATCGTCCTCGGCCGCCCCCTCGTCCCCGCCTCGCCCCCCCGTCAGGCCCCTCAGACCCCCAGCGAAAGTTTCAGGGCGAGCGCAGCGTCGAGCTGGCAGACGCGCTCGAAGCAGAGCACCTCCTTCGCCCTGGCCTCGGGGGTGGCGTCGTCGCGCTCGTTCAGGGCCCGGTAGCATGTGTGGAGCGCGGCGTAGAGCTCCGCGCAGAGCTCCGGCTGCCAGGTGGTGAGTCGGTGGTGCTCGACGATGTGCTCCAGCGCCTCGAGCTGCGCGCGCGCCACGAGGAACTGGGACAGATCGATGTTGATCTGCGCCATCGCGAGCCGCACGCGGAAGCGGTCCAGCGCCGACGGAGCGGCCGCCGCCGCCTTCTCGAGGAGGACCATCGCGTCGACGGGCTGCTCGTTCGCGACGAGCCCGCGGGCCTCGGAGAGCGGCTTGTCGAGGTAGCTCCGCGGCCGCGCGGGGGCGCCGGCGCCCCCCGAGCCGAAGGCGGCCGCCACGTCGTTCGAGAGCCAGGTCTGCGTCTCGGGGTCCGCGAACGGCGTGCCGTCGTTGAACTTCAGCGTCGCCAGGAGCGGCGCGCGGAGCATGAGGACGCCCATCTCGACGATCACGGCCCGCCGGGCCTCGGCGTAATCGTCGCCGAGCTGCTCGAGCGCGTTCGCCGCGTACCGGTGCGGATCGAGCCAGAGGGGGTAGGTCTGCGCGTACTCGTCGACGAGCGGCAGGATGTCGGCGAACGCCCTCTGGCTCGTCAGCGCCGGGAGCGCCCGCTGCACGTGATCGGGCGGCGGCGGGAGCCCCGTGGTGCTGTTCGGGGATCCGGCCCCCGGGTCGTCGAGGATGTCGATCCAGAGCCCGATGCGGAGGACGCGGTACGCGGCCGCGCGCTTCGGGTTCGTCGCCCGGAGCGCGTCGCCCGCGCGCGCGATGAGGGGCGCGCAGCGGCCGAGGACGGTGAGCGCGGAGTCCTCGTCGACGATCGCCTCCAGGCTGAGCCCCGGGCTGCTCGTGACGACGACCTGCTGCGGCGGCGGAGGCGCCGGCGGCGGGGTGACGATCACCGGGGTGGCCGCCGGCGCCTGGACGATCGCCGCCTCGGCCGCCTTCGGCGGCGGCGGGGGCGGCGGCGGCGGAGGCGGCGGGGGCGGCGGCGCCTCGGCCGGGAGGCCCGCGACGAGGCTGCGGACCGCGCTCCGGAGCTGGCCGAAGCCGCCGTAGGCGTCGCCGAGCCGGTTGCCGAGGTCGGCGTCGAGGGCGCGGCTCACCTGGTCGATGGCGTTCACCACGTCGCGCTCCGCGGCGGAGGGCGTCACGCCGGCGAGCGACGAGGCCGCGATGTCGCCGAACCAGGCGCACAGGTTGCCGCGCGCCTTGGGCCGCCGGAGCGCCGGGTACATCGTGTCCCAGAACGCGTTGTTCAGCTCCTGCACGAGCACGAGCCCGTCGAGCAGGCCGGGGAGCCTGTCGAGCTGCGCCTTCGCCGCGGCGTAGTAGAGCGCGACGCGGAAGTCCTTGGACTTCTCGCTCAGGAGCTCGTCGGCGCCGGTCGCGATGCGGGACCAGTCGACCTTGCCGCCCGCGAGCGACTGCAGCTTATCGACCTCGTTCTTGAGGGCCTCGAACGCCTCGTCGTAGGTGACGTCGGCGCCGACGCCGCCGTCGATGGGGGCGAACAGCGTCTCGATCCGCGCTTTGGATTTCTGGATGGCGTCTTCAGCGGCCATGGGGCGCGAAGGATATCAAGACGTCCCGAGCGTGGACGGCGAATCGGAGGGCATCGATGGCGGCGCGCCGGAGCGGCGGCGCATGCGGCGGATCGGGGGTCGTGGGCTCGGGCACGGGCTCAGCCGAGGGCCTCGAGGAAGCTGTCGAGCGACAGGTCGGTCCGGGCGACGAGGGCGTCGAGCTCCGGCCCGAGCGCGTGTCGGGAAACGTGCTCTTCGACCGGCGGGGGTCCGCAGAGGTCGGCGATGTGCTCGGCCTGGGTGGTGGGGGCGATCATCTCGCGGAACGAGCCCACGTGGGGCGGGCCGAGGTGGAGGAGCAGGGTGCGCTGGGGCGTCCAGAACGCGTTCATCAGCGTGCGTCCCCATTTCGACAGGCGGAGGGTCATGTCCATCCACACGGCGGCGGCGTAGGCGTCGCCGGCGCCGAGCGGCAGCCGGAGCGCGAGCCCTGTCTTGGGGAGCTCCTGGCCGCGGAACGGCATCACCGAGTCGAGGATGTTCTGCAGCACCCAGAAGCGGCTCGCGTCGGTGCCGAAGCCTGCGTCCCAGAGCGCCTTCATCGGCTGGGTCTTGAGCCAGGCGCGGTAGGCGGCGTTCGACGCGTCCGGGTCGTCGAGCGAGGGCGGCGCGATCTGGGAGACGCGGTGGAGGAAGGCGTCGACGGGCATGGACCGGCCGTTCGTCGCGGCGTCGTGGGCGGCGGCGAGGAGCGGGAACAGGGTGATGGGGAGCGACGGCCCTGCGGCGAGGAGCTGGTCGTAGTCGTACGAGCCGAACACGACGATCGGGTACAGCCGGCCGGCGTTGTCGCCGCTCGCGGCCCATGCGCCCACGAGCCCGCGGGCGGGCGGCTCGTCGCCCTTCGGGTCGCCGTGGAACACGAAGAGGCCCAGCGATGGCTGGTAATACGCATCGAAATGGGGGCCCATGGCGCGCCGGGCGAAGTCGATGGATGCGCCCAGCCATCGGTCGAAGGCGGCGAGCTCTTCGCCTCCTGCGTTCAGCCGGATGAAGTCGCCCGTGGCGGGCAGCTTGCCGAAGCAGCCGACCTGCGGCGGAGCGGCAGGGCCCTTCTTGCGGCGCCAGAACATGACGGCCTGGGAGTGAACCACGAACTGCTCACCGAGCGCTACCACCTTCCCGGTTGCTCGTGGTCGCAGCGGGAGCGTGCGGGGAGGGGGCCGTGCGCGCGGGGGGCGGCGGGGCCCCCTCCCGCGAGCTCGCGATTGCGGCGGGAGCGTGCGGGGAGGGGGCCGTGCGCGCGGGGGGCGGCGGGGCCCCCTCCCGCGAACTCGCGCCTTGTGGTGGCAATTGCCACATGCGCGGACCCGCCGAGATCACGAGCGACTCGCTTCGCCGCGGGCCGGCGCTCGGATTCGCGGGGCCCTACCCCGCCGCCCCCCGCGCGCACGGCCCCCTCCCCGCACGCTCCGTTCCGGCCGGCAGGCTCAGGACGATCGCCTCAGGCTCCGCGCCGGCAGTCGCCGCCCCCGCGGCAATCGAGGCCCGCAGCAATCATGGCGACGGCGATCGCCTATCCCCCGGCATCGCGGCTCATCCGCGGCGATCGCGGCCCCCCCTTTTCTCTCCCCCGTCACAAAGAGCCGGCGGGGGAGGGGGTGTCGTGCGGGGGGCCGGCGGGGGAGGGCCCCGCGAATCCGAGCGCCGGCCCGCATCGCAGCGTCCACCTCATAGCTCAGCTCTCCCGTTCCCACGGCCATAGCCACCAAAAGGCGCGAGTTCGCGGGAGGGGCCCCCGCCGGCCCCCCGCACGACACCCCCTCCCCCGCCGGCTCCGTTGCTGTCCGGATCACCCTTTGCCGAAGCGATCACCGATGCTGGGCGGGCAGTTGGTCGCCCGGAAGAAGCTCGCCGGGAACGGATGGTTCCCGCGGGTCGGCCGGATCTCCATGGTGACGGTCACTGGCGGGGCGGTCATCTGCCAGGTCACCGTGAAGAGCGCGTCGTTGTCTTTCTGGGCGGTCGTGGTCCCGGCCTCGAACAGCCGGAAGATCCCCCAGGGCCCTTCGCGCACGAGCTCTTCGTCGAGCCCGCCCGCGCCGCGCACCTGGATCCTCGCGCCCTTCGCGCCCTCTCCGGGCCAGTTGAAGGTGTGCCAGAACTCCTTCTCGTTGCGATAGAGCCTCTTCTGGCCGTCGACCTCGAAGATCACCTCGCTCACGATGGGGCTGACCGTCTTCATGTTGATGTGGAAGACGACCTTGGGCCCCTCGGCGCCGCCGCCCCCGAAGAGCGCGTCGGTGATCTCGTCCGAGCGCCTCAGGCAGTTGTACAGGTTCGCGTTGAACGGCGTGAACGGCTTCGCCGCTTGCGGCTGCCCCGACAGGTGCGACTTCGGGAAGTACTCGTGCCCGACCTGGTAGTGGAAGCCCTTCAGGTACGTCTCGTAGAAGCCCCAGAGCACGCCGTCCTTCGGCTTGAAGAAGGCCATCGCGTCCTCGAGCGAGGCGTCGCGGGAGGAGGCGAGGTTGAAGGGGTACCGGTCCTTGATCTTGTCGCGGTAGTGCGGCCAGACCTCGACCTCCCAGATGCCGCTCGCCGCGCCGCCGGCGCGCCGCACGACCGCCTTGTACGCCTGCCGGAGGGGGTTCATGAGGAGCGGCTCCATCAGCCGCTGCCCGGTCTGGTCCATCGAGAGCAGGAGCGTCTGGGTCTCTTTCACCGCGTCCTGGAACGCCTCCGTCGCCCTCGAGGTGTCCGTGTCGGGCGGCCCGTCCTCGACGACGCTCATCTCCCCGGCGAGCCGCTCGAGGTGGCCGACGTACTGGCCCAGCTTGGGCGGGGGCGGCGGGGGCTGCCCTTCCTCCGCCGGCGCCGCCGGCACCCCGAAGCCCGCCATCGACTCGAACTTGTCGGGCACCGGGTCGTAGTGCTCGCGCCCGCCCTGCCCCTGGAGCATCGAGCCGATCTGCACGTTCGTCCGCCGCTCGACCCGCTGCGCGATCATGTCCTTGGCCCTGTCGATGATGCCGCCGTCCGCCGTCAGCACGTTCGGCTTCTCCACCGGGAACTGCGTCTCGTCGTGGAGCCGCTGGAGCAGCCGCCGGTAGGGCCAGTCGGGCGTGGAGAGGACCCGGAACTCGTGGATCGCGTCCCGGTTCGTCTTCGGGATGTCGACCTGGATGTCGCGGAAGAACGCCTCCCACTGCGCGATGTACGCGTTGTCGTAGTCCTGCCGGACGCGGTCGAGCTCCTTCTGGATCTGGTCGCCGCTCCGCTTCTCGTCGTTCGACAGCGGGAGCACCCAGAGCTCGCGCTCGAGCTTCTTCCTCCCCTCCTTGAGCGACTCGAGCACCTGCGCGTGCCCCTTGGCCGTGTAGGGCCCCTCCACCTTGAACCAGGGCCCGCCCCGGTTCTTCTGCGCGCTGTGGATGACGGTCAGCACCTCGGGCCGGTCCGCGAACATCTCGTCCAGGGACACCGGCGGGTACTTCAGGTTCTCCGGCGTGTTCGGCCCCGACTCGTCGTACTTCTGGTCGATCAGGCTCGTCACGAACTGGTCGTAGTAGCGCTTCGTCGGGTCGACCCGCAGGAGATCGGCCCGCGCCCTCGCGACGAGCGGATCGTTCAGCTCCTCGGCCTCGAGCTTGTTGCGCCGCACGAGGTCGATGTAATAGGCGACGTGCGGCGTGAGCCGCTCCTTGAGGTCACTCTCGGGCATGTCGGTGAACGGCTTCAGGATGTCGGCCCAGACCTGGACGAGCCGGCCGGTCTGCCACCGCGCCGCCTGCTCATCCATGTGGTCCTGATAGCCCTTGCCGAGCAGGAGGTAGCTGCGCAGGGCGTTGTAGCCGTCCAGGAACTCCCCGTCGCGCACCCGCTCGAGCTTCGCCTCGAGCTGCGCCTTCGCCGGGCCGACGAACCCTTGCTTCAGGCTCTTGATGTACTGCCCCATCGTCGGGGGGAAGAGCTTGTCCCCCTGGAACATGAACCAGCCGTGGTCGAGGGGCGTGTTCTCGACGTACTGATCGAGCTTCCCCACGTGCCCCTGCAGCCGGTCGAGCTTGTCGATGTTCGCGGGCACGTTCGGCGGGGCGCCGCTCCGCCCGGACCAGTCCACGAACGCGATCTCGTCCGAGATGCGCCTCGTCTCGGCGACGAGCGCCTTGTTGTTGAAGTACGAGATCACCGCCGGGAGCAGGAACAGGAGGGCGACGAACGCCGCCGCCGCCGCCACGAGGATCCGCTGCAAGCGGCGCCGCCGGAGCTCGGCCTCGCTGCGCGCCGCGAGATCCTGATCGGGGAAGACGACGTTCGTGAAGACGTCGTGCAGGAAGAAGCTCTTCGACTCCTTCGGGAGCGCCGCCTCCTCCTCGCCCTCGCCGAGCGCCGCGCGCAGCCCGAACGCCCGCCCCATCGCCCCGACCACGCGATCGAGCGGCCGCCCCTCCTGGACGCCGCTCGTGAAGTAGAACCCGCGCAGGATCGGCGTGGGGGCCGCGCCGGCCCCGGGCGCGAACGCCGCCGCGATGAAGTCCGAGAGGTTGCGCTTCACCGCCGCGAACTCGAGCGGGAACTGGTAGGCCCTCTCCTTCACGTCGCGGCTCCGCTCGCCGATGAGCCGCTTCGTCAGCCGCGCGTGGAGCCGCTCGATGAGCACGTCGAACTCGCGATCGAAGATCTTGCCGGGCTCGGACTTGCCCTCGTCGAGGCGCACGGTGGCGCCCCAGGCCTGGGCGCGCTCGCTCTTCTTCAGGTCGCCGAAGTACTCGGTGAAGCCCGCCACGAGGTCGGTCTTCGTGAAGAGCACGTAGACCGGCAGGATCATGTGCAGCGTCCGCTGCATCTCGTCGATGCGCGCGCGGATCTTCTTGCCGGTCTGGTCGATCTGGTCGTCGCTCGCGTCGAGCAGCTCGCTCATGCTCACCGCGACGATGACGCCGTTGAGCGGCTTGTGCTCGCGGTACTGGAGCAGGAGCTCGAGGAACGCCATCCACTCGTCGTGGTCGTCGCTCTCGGTCGTGTACCGGCCGGCGGTGTCGAGGAGGATCGCCTCGTTCGTGAACCACCACTCGCAGTTCCGGGTGCCGCCGACGCCGCGCACGCCGGTGCGCTCCGGGTCGATGTACGGGAACACGAGCCCCGAGTGGCGGAGCGCGGTGGTCTTGCCGGCGCCGGGCGGGCCGACCATCACGTACCAGGGCAGGACGTACAGCGCGTCGGCGCCCCGCCGGCCGCCGCCGAGCTTCGAGGCCTTCAGCGCGGCGATGCCCTCCTGCATCTGCCGGCTCAGCTCCTGGATCTCCGCGCGCCGCTCCGGCTTCGCGTTGATCACCTGCTCCTGCGCCTGCTGCGCGATCGCCTTCTCGAGCGCCCGCGCGGCGCGCGCCGCCCGGATCCGCCGGTAGACCGCGAGCCCCGCCAGCAGCAAGAGGACGGCCGCCGTCGCCGCGATCGGGATCTCGATCGGCAGCACCTCGGCCCCCTCCCCTCCCGCGGGGCGCAGCATGAACCATACTCCCCACACGGCGGCGAGGAACAGGGCGCTCAGGATCCACAGCCACATCGGAAGTCTCCCTCGGGAACAACAGAGGACGGGCGGAGTCGCCTAGGTCCCTGTGCTGATCAGCTTCTTGATCTGGTCGGCCACGCCCTCCGCGTCCGAGGCCACGACGAGCCGGAGCACGATGACCACGAGGACGGCCAGCACGAGCAGGCCGAGCGCGATCGCCAGGTAGGGCAGCTCGCGGCGCACCGCGCCGGCGCCCCCGTCCTTGCGCTCCGCGTTCGGCGCGAGGGCGTCCCCGCCGCCCTCGGCGACGGCGACGTAGTTGCCCACACCCTCGATGACCGCACCGAGGCCCTCCTGCTGCCGGAGACGATATTTCCCCTGGAAGCCGAGGGCCAAGCACAGGAAGTAGATTTGCGCGACGTGGTTTCTGCCGCGCTGGCCGTAGAGGTTGTCGAGGTTCGTGAAGAACCCGTCGCCGGCCGTGTTCAGCTGGAAGAACTGGAACTGCAGCGGGTTCTGGAGCCACTGCGTCCTGCCGGGCCAGTTCGAGTTGAAGATCACCTCGTCGGCGAAGGCCGCGAGCGCGAACTTCGCGTCGATCATGTCCTGCTCGGGGATGCGGGCCTCCCGCCCGTTCTGCATCATCGTGTCGAACAGGCCGAGGACGCGCCGCTGGAGGATGTCGGGCGCCGGCAGGTCGCGCGAGTTCCTGAGCTGCAGGATCAGCGACAGCACGTCGGAGCAAACAAAGTACATCGTCTGCGAGAGGCTCATGGGCTCCTCACCCGGATGGGGCGGCCAGGCACGATCACTTCCCCGTCGGGACCCCGATCAGCCGGAGGTCGACCTTCTGCGGTTCGATGGGCTGGTAGATGGCGATCGTGCCAGAGCCGAGGATGTCGTTCCAGTAATCGCCGGACTGGTTGACGCGGAGGTAGACGAGCCCCGGCTTGACCGGGATCGCGCCCGGCGGCCGGTACTCGATGGCGACGTTCACGCCGGGCGTCGCGGAGTGCAGGATGTGCCCGATCTGCGTCCACGAGCCGATCTTGAGCAGACGCGGGAGCCGCTCGCGCAGCGTGGCCTCGTCCGTGCCCTTCGCCTCGAGGAACATCTCGTGGGTGCGCGGCAGCTTCGGGTCATCGAACCTGCCGAGGTACATGCCGTCCTCGCGCTTCTCGAGCGGCACGATGACGAACTGGTCCGTGACGACCCCGCTGATGAGCGCGACCGCCCGGTCGAACATCGGGGTGAGGACGCCCTCGAGCTCGAGGTAGTTGAACTTGGGGATCGTCGTCGGATCGCTGTCCGACGCCGAGAAGGTGCAGAGCTCGCCGATGAGCGAGCCGATGACGACGAAGCACTGCTCCGGGTGCGCGCGGCCGTGGTCGACGAGGTGCGACACGACCGGGATGTACGAGTTCAGGGTGTGGAGCAGCCAGAACTTCGTGAGGTCGGAGGCCTGGAAGTCGACCGAGGCCGCGGTGCGCATGCGCCGCCCCTCGACGAGCGACTTCTGCTTGCCGACCAGCGCCGACAGCACCCGCCGGAGGCCGGACATGATGTGGTCGGACGAGTTGATGCGGAGGACCGACGGGATGAAGCTCTTCCGGAGGACGATCGCGCCGGAGCGGTCGCGGGTGAGCTGCGCGATCCGCACGGTCTGGTAGGCGTCGCGCGGCTCGGTGCCGAAGATGAGCCGCAGGTTGGTGCGGGCCCAGGTGACCGACGTGTCGTTGCGCCCGGAGTTCACGTCCGGGACCGTCGCCTGGGACGCCACGAACCGCTGGGCCGGCCCCGCCTTCGCCGGGTCGAGACTGATGTTCGCCGCGGTCTCGCGCAGGTTCGGGATGCCGAGGTAGACGTCGAGATCCTGCAGCGCGGCGGGGAAGACGCCCTCGAGCGGCCGCGCCTCGACCTGGTCCTCGCCGCGATCGCCGATGAAGAACGGCGTCCCGTCGGGGAAGACGCCGTGGCACTTGACCACCTTGAACTGCCCGGCCGAGAGCGCTCGCTCGTCGAACTGCGCGGACGTGATGCCCCAGTCGTAGCCCACGACCGCGTGGAGGCGCGCGTGGAGCAGCGTCTCGTGGTAGACGTCCGACTGCTGCAGATGCTGAGGGGTCATGAAGAGCCCCTCGGTCCAGACAGGCTTACGCGGGTGGATCATGTCGCCCGTCCAGTCTTATCAGATGTGCCGCGCAGCGCGGCGCGAAAGCTGGCCGCGCGCGGGGCGCCTCGATGCCCGGCGGGGCGCGTAGCGCCGCTCGCCGCTCCCGCGAGCGATCGAGCACCGCATCGAGGACGACCGGGGCGCACCATGGCCGCTACCTCCTCGGCGCGGACGGCGCCTCCGGCGCGGCCGCCTTCTTCGGCAGGTTGAGCCGCCGGACGGCGGTCGCGTTGGGGAACATCGACTCGTCCATCTCGACCCCGTTGTCGATCTTCGTCGAGTCGATGAAGAACGCGACCCGCGGGTCGGACACGGGCGGCCCCGCGTCGCTCTCGCGCCCGCCGCACTGGGCCTCTCCGGGCGGCAGCGGGAACTCGTAGAACGTCTTCCAGCTGCTCCCCTTCGGGCTGTGGAACAGGGCGGCGCCGACGAGGTGGCTCGCGTCCGGCAGGCGCTCGAACTTCACCTCGACGAGGTCGTTCGGGAAGACCTCGACCTCGTCGACCTTGGCGAGGTCGTCCTCGAGCGTCTCCTTGTCCCGGAGCAGGATCTGATCGTACGTCGCGTTCTCCATGCGCGCGCTGCTCTTCAGCTGGTAGAGCCGCACGACGACGGGCCGCGGGTTGCCGTTCTCGTTGGGGTTGATGTTGTCGGACGCGTAGATCGACAGCGTCACGATCTGGACGTCGCACGGCTCGGGGGCGGCGGGCGGCGGCGCGGGGGACGTGCAGCCCGCGACCGCGGCGGGCAGCGCGGCGGCGGCGAGCGTCGCCGCCGCGACCAGAGCGGCGACCTTCCCCGGGGCCGCCCCGCGCCGAGGCGCCGGCCTGCGCGGCGGGCCCTCCCCCGCGGGGGAGGGCGAACGCGGCTCCCCGAGCCACATCGAACGCTGTAGGAGCTTGGCGAACGCGACCATGCTCCGCCCAATTTATGCGGAGTCTCACGGCCCGTACAACTTTCGGTGCGCCGGCGCGGTCGATTAGTCCGAGAACGAGACGGTGAAGTTCTTCTCGGCGTCGACCCCGATCTGGAGCCGCTTCGGGAGCGGGCCCTCCGCCATCTTCTCGAGGACGGCGACCGAGAGCTGCGGCAGGAGCGACGCCCGGAGGATGTGATCGATGTTGCGCGCGCCCGTGTCGACCTCGGTGCAGCGCGCGGCGATCGTGTCGACGAGCGCGTCCGAGTACGACGCCTCGATCCGCTGGCTCTTGCGCAGGCGATCGACGAGCGCGTCCAGCTTGAGCCGCGTGATCTCGCCGAGCGCGTCGGGCGAGATCGGCAGGTACGGCACCGTCGTCATGCGGGCGAGCAGCGCCGGCTTGAAGTGCGCCGAGAGCGTCGGCTTGATCGCCTCGACCACCTCCTTGATGAACTCGCCGTCGGCGTCGAGCCGCCGCGCCGGGTCCTCTTCCCGCGCGGCGATCGTCATGTTCGTGATCTTGTCGGTCGCGAGGTTGCTCGTCAGGATGATGACCGTGTTCTTGAAGTCGACGAGCCGCCCCTCGCCGTCGCTCAGCATGCCCTTGTCGAACACCTGGTAGAACAGGTTCAGCACGTCGGGATCGGCCTTCTCGACCTCGTCGAGGAGCACGACCGTGTAGGGCCGCTGGCGCACGGCCTCGGTGAGCATGCCGCCCTCGCCGTAGCCGACGTAGCCCGGCGGCGAGCCGATGAGCCGGGAGACCGTGTGCTTCTCCTGGAACTCGGACATGTTGATGACGGTCATCATCCGCTCGCCGCCGAACATGAGGTCGGCGATGCCGAGCGCGGTCTCCGTCTTGCCGACGCCGCTCGGCCCGACGAGCAGGAACACGCCCTGCGGCGTGCTCAGCGGCTTCAGGCCCGCGCGCGCGCTCCGGAGCTCCTTCGAGATGGTCACGATGCCGTGCGTCTGCCCCTTGATCCGCCGGGTCAGCCGGTCCTCCATCTCGAGGAGCGCCTTCACGTCGTCCTGGACCATCTTGCCGACGGGGATGCCCGTCCACGCCGCCACGACGCTCGCCACCATGGCCTCGTCGACGTCCGGCCGGATCAGCGGCACCTCGCCCTGGCTCTGCTTGAGCTCGTCGAGGGCCTTCACGACCTCGCGGCGGGCGGCGTCGCGGTCCTCGTTCGACTTCGCCTCGTCCATCTTCTTGCGGGCGTCGATGACCTTCTGCGTGCCGGCCGTCTCCTTCGCGTAGGCGGCGCGCACCTCCTCGAGCTCGGCCTTCGCCTTGGCGAGCCGGGCCTTGAGCTCGGCGACCCGCTCGGCGTCGATGTGCACGCCCTTGTCCCGATCGCGCTCGAGCGCCTTGAGCTCGGTCTCGGTGTTCACGATGAGGATCTCGGCGTCCTCCACCGCGGCGGGGCGCTGCTGCAGCGCGACCTTCACCCGCGCCGCGCACGTGTCGAGCAGGTCGACCGCCTTGTCCGGCAGCTGCCTGCCGGTCAGGTAGCGCGCCGAGAGCCGCACCGCGGCGGTCACCGCCTCGTCCTGGATGATGACGTTGTGGGCCTGCTCGAACTTCGGCCGGAGCCCGCGGAGCATCACGACGGCGGCCGGCTCGCTCGGCTCGTCGACCTTGACGGGCTGGAAGCGCCGCTCCAGCGCCGCGTCCTTCTCGAAGTACTTCTTGTACTCGCTCCACGTCGTGGCCGCGATCGTCCGGAGCTCGCCGCGGGCGAGCGCCGGCTTGAGCAGGTTGGCCGCGTCGCCGCCGCCCTGCTGGCCGCCCGCGCCGATGAGCGTGTGCGCCTCGTCGATGAAGAGGATGATCGGCTTCGGCGACCCCTTCACCTCGGCGATCACCTGCTTCATGCGGTTCTCGAACTCGCCCTTCACGCCGGCGCCCGCCTGGAGCAGGCCCATGTCGAGCCCGAGGATGTCGACCCCTTGCAGGAGCGGCGGCACCTTCGGGTTCTCCGGCGTGCTCTCGACGATGAGCAGCGCGAGCCCCTCGACGAGCGCCGTCTTGCCGACGCCCGCGTCGCCGACGATGATCGGGTTATTCTTGCGGCGCCGCGCGAGGATGTCGATGACCTGCCGGATCTCCCGCTCGCGGCCGAAGATCGGATCGATCTGCCCCGCGCGCGCCTTGCCGGTGTAGTCGACGCAGAACTTCGCCAGCGCCGAGTCGGGCCCGGCGCTCGCCATGCCGGCCGGCAGCTTCCCCGCCCCGGGCGCGCCCGCGGACGCCGCGGCGGCCTCGGCCTCCTCCTTCGAGCCGGAGACAATCTTGGAGAGATTGGTCTTGAGATCGTCTTTCGAGATGCCCTCGAGGTAAGCGCCGATGCCGCTCACCGAGTACCGGGTCGGCTGCTGGACGAGGCGCTGGAAGAGCACGCCGCTCCGCACCCGCTGGTAGCCATACTCCATGGATCCGACGAGATAGGCGTCCTGCATCCACTCGAGCATCGTCGGAGAGAGCACCGGCCTGCCGGCGTTGCCCTTCCTCAGCTCCTCCAGGCTGCGCTGGAGCGCGGCGCGGAGGTGCGACGGGTCGAGATCATAGTGGGATACGAGAAACGCGATGTCGGAGTTCGCGTCGTCGAGCAGCGCGAGGAGCAGGTGCTCGAGCGTGACCTCGTAGTGGCGCGCGTTGACACACTGGCCAATCGCCGCCTCGAGGGCTGAAGTGCAGTTCTTGGTGAGTCGCTTGACGATGGCCTTGGTGTCGACGAGCTGCATGCGAGGCATGCTAACCGAGGCGCGCCCTCGTCCGAAAGCGCCGTCGTCAGCCGCGCCCCTTGGGCTTCTTCTCCGCGGCCTCCGGGGCGCGGCCCTCGCCCCCGCCGGCCTCTCCGCGCTCCCGCGCGGGCGGCCTCGCCCCGCCGCGGGCCGCCTCGACGCGCGGCGCGGCGCCGCGCGACGCCGCCGCCCCGTCTTGGGCCCTCTCGTCCTTCGCCTGCGCGACGGCCGCCTCGCTCGAGGCGACGCGGTCCACCTTGTCGGGCCGTACCCGCAGCTTCAGCAGGGCGCCGACGCGGAGCTTCTGGTCCGCGTCAATCCCGTTATCGCGCGCGACGTCCTCGACGTCGATGACGAACTGCCGCGCCACGCCGATCAGCGTATCGCCGGGCCCGACGCGGTAGAGCATCACCTCGCGCGCAGGTCGCCCCGCGCGCGCGGCCCGCGATCGCGCCGGGGCGTACGCCGCGTCGTCGTCGTCGGAGGGGCTCTCCGGGCCGTCGTCGAGTGCGGCCACCGGATCGCGCATCGAGCGCCGCTTGCCGCTCGAGGGCCGGTCGTCGTCGTCCGCCGGGTCCGCCGCCCGCCGCCGCGCGGGCTTCGGGAGCAGCGAGAGCAGGCTCTCGTCGTCGAGGCTCCTCCGCCGCGGCGCGAAGTCGCGCCCGCCGAGCAGGTCGACCGGATCGAGGACCGACGCGTCGTCCGTGGCGAGCTGCTCCGCGGAGAGCATCGCGGGCAGGGCCGCCTGCGCCCGCGCCAGCGTGTCCGAGGGGATCATCACGATGAAGTCCCCCCGGCCGGGCGGCACGCGGTCGCCGAGGATGTCGGGGTTCAGCGACCGCAGCGTCGACGTCGCGACGCCCGCGGCCTTCGCCAGGGTCTTGAGCGGCGTCCCCGGGGGCGCCGCGATCTCGGCGGCGTCGAGCGGCCGGCTCACCTCGACCTGATCGAACCCGAACCGCTCCAGGTTGTTCGCCACGATCGCCGCCGCCCCGATCTTCGGCACGTAGGCGGCCGTCTCCGAGGGGATCGCCTGCTGGCGCGCCAGCTCGTTGAAGTCGGACGTGCCGTACCGATCGATGCGGTCGAGCAGCTGCTCGTAGCCCATGTTGTAGGCCGCGAGCGCGAGATCCCAGCTCCCGAAGCGCATGTAGAGATCGCGCAGGTGGTGGGCCGCGGCCTGCGTGGCGAGGCGCGGGTTCTTGCGCTGGTCGAGGTGCCGCGTCTGCTGCAGCCCGTACACCTCCCCCGTGGCGGGCATGAACTGCCAGAGCCCGACGGCGCCCGCCGGCGACTTCGCCCGCGGGTCGAAGCCGCTCTCGATCATGGCGACCCAGATGAGATCTTCCGGCAGCCGCCGGTCGCGGAGCTCGGCCTGGACCATCTCCTGGTAGCGCCCGCTCCGCTTCAGCCACGTCTCGAACATCGCCCGGCCGCGGTCGGTCCGCGTGAAGAAGCGGACGTACTTCAGGGTGCGGCGCGACACGGCGAGCCGCAGGTCCGGCAGCTGCAGCTTCGAGAGCGCCTCGGCGCCGGCCGCGTCGAGGTCGTCCACGTCGTCGGCGTAGCTGCCCTCGGCGGAGAACGCGCGCGGCGGCCGCGAGAAGCTCGGCCGATCCACCTCGCAGGACGCGCCCTCCCGCGCGTCGCGCGCCGCGGCGTCGCGCAGCCGGAGCAGCTCCCGCGACTCGCCCCCCGGCGGCAGCGCCGGCGCGTCGACCCCGCGCGCGGGCGGCGCGAACGGCGCCGGCGCGGCGATCACCGGCGCGGCGGCGAGCGCCGCGACCGGCGCCCCGGCCCGCGCTCCGCCCAGCTGGTAGGTCGACACCGCCGACTGGACCGACGAGATCGCCGACTGGGGCGCCGCCATCCCGACCCCGTAGCCAAACGCCAGGGCGGAGACCATGGGAGGGATCTTATGGACGAGGCTCATGTGTGGTTTAAGGTCGCACCATGTAGGCAAACCAGTCAAGAAAGCGACCGGCTTGCTTTCGTCGTGCGCTGCGGGGGGTGGGCGGACCGCGCGTCGGCGGGCTGGCCGGCGCGGAGGGGCGTCAGGCACTCCCGTGCGGCGGAGCGGGTCTGCTACTCTGCACCCATGCCGGCGGCGCTCTCGGCCCGCGTGTCCGACACCCAGGCCAACCAAAGCTTCGAAGCTTCGTTCGAGCGCTTCCCTGTCCGGATCGGCAGGAACCAGCTGAACGACCTGCACATCGACCGGCCGTACATCTCCCAGTTCCACGCGGCGGTGGACGTGCGCGATCGTCGGATCCTCGTCCGCGACCTCGGCTCGACCAACGGGACGATGTTCGGTGGGCACCGGCTGGCGCGCGACACCTCGGTGGACGTGAGCAGCCAGCCGGAGATCACGATCGGCCCGATCCAGATCCGGCTGGCGATCGTCGAGGCGCCGCTGAAGTCGGAGAGCCCGGGCGACGGCACGCTGCTCGGCACGGGCGGCGAGAACCTCTCCGCGCTGCTCCACCCGCAGAAGCGCGCCGCGCCCGGCGGCGAGGACCCGTACCTGCGCCAGGTGGTGCCGTACCTGGAGGCGTACCGGACCGCGTGGGCCGCGGTGTACCGGATGATCTGGGATCACCTCGCGCGCCTCCCGCCCGACGCGCGCCAGAGCTACCTGCGCCGGCTGGGCGAGGAGCACCCGAGCGTGCTCGCGGAGCGGGATTTCCAGAAGATCTCCCAGTACTACGGCGTGGACTACCGCACGCTCGGCGAGCTGGCGCCGGCGAACGCCGCGTTCGCTGCGCTGTCCGAGCTGGCGGGCGCGCTCGCGCCCGGCGCGAAGCCCCCGGACGACGTGGCGGGCATCGTCAACTTCGCGCGGCGGCTCCGCGACACGATGGAGGTCTTCCTGAAGTGCTTCGTGAGCTTGCGCGACGGCTACCAGGAGTTCGAGGCCGAGGTGCTGGCCCGCGATCGCACTGCGGAGACGGACAAGGTCGCGAACGCGAAGGACGCGAAGGAGCTCGGCACGGTCCTGCTCACGCCGGTCGGCGGGCCGGAGGCCGCGCGGCACCTCCACGAGATCTTCGTCGATGTCATGAGCCACCAGATCGCGCTCCTGAACGGCGTGATGGGGGGCGTGAGGTCGCTGCTCGTGAAGCTCGCGCCGAAGACGCTCGAAGAGAAGCTCGAGCGCGAGGGCAAGAAAGGCGGGCTGTTCTCCAGCAAGTACGAGGAGCTCTGGAAGCTCTACGAGCGCCGCCACGGCGACTATTCGGGGGAGGACAAGGAGACGTTTAGGGAAATATTTGGCGAGCAGTTCTCTCGGGCGTACGCTGCGACCGCCGGAGAGGACTACGGGTCATCCGGCGAGTCGGGAGGCAGGAGCATCGTCCGCTTCCCCGTCTCTGGGAATTCGAACAAACGGTAGCGCCCCAAAACGGCGGGGCTTCGCGCGGCGCGCCGCGCCTTGAGCTCGCCGCCCTTCGCCGGTGGCGCGGCCGAACGCGAGGCGCCGTTCATGCGAATCAGGGAGAAAGTCGTAGCAGCAGGTTGTCTTTCGGTGGCCGCGTGCCTCCTCGCCCCGCGCGAGGCGGCCGCGGAGGCGGAGCGCGATAAGGGCTGGGCCACGGTCTCGGACGTGAGCCTCGCGCTGGGCACCTCGGTCGTCTTCCTGATGCCGCGCGTTTATTACAGCGACCCCGAGGCCACGGTCGGCTGGAAGGGGCGCTGGCATTTCTCGGTCCTGGCGCCTGCGATGACGATGACCGCGCTGACGCTGCTCGTGGATCTGCCGATCAAGGGCGCGATCGAGTCGACGCGCCCCGGATGCGAGATCGAGGAGACGAAGACGGCGCTGCCCGACTCGGGCTGCGAGTCGTTCGGCGGCCCTTCGACGCACGCGTTCGCCTCGTGGGGCGCGACGGGCGCGGGCACCGGCATCTTCCTGGTCGACACGTTCCGGTACTCGTCGGGCCGCTTCAACGCCGGCGGTTTCATCGGCAATGTCGCCTTCCCCCTCACCGCCTCGGTCGTGACCACGATCGCCCGCGGCGTCGCCCCGGAAGGCACGCGGCCGCACGAGAACGCCGGTCAGATCGCGATCGGCGGCGTCACGGGCTTCCTGAGCGGCCTCGCCATCGGCACCGCCTACGCGATGTTCCAGCGTCCGAACTGCGGTTACGGCAACGCGCTGTTCTGCTGGTAGCCGCCGCAGCTCGCCGGCGAGCCCCTCTCGCCGGCGAGCCTTCCGTGACGGCGGGCCTCCCTCGCCGTCATGACGGCAATTTCCACTCTGGCCGTCCTCCGAGCAGATCCACGCCCGGCTCGTCCGCGCCCTGCGCGTGCGGGCCGCGCGTCCTGCGCGCTCGGCGGGCCATCGCCCGCCCCCCCGGCGCTCCCCCCAGCGCCGCCGCTGCAGTTCTAGTCCTGTCCGACGACGCGCTCCCAGAGCGGATCATTCGACGAGAAGAGCGTATCCCGCTCCACCCGGAGGAACCGCTGGAACTCGACGCGGCGGAGCTCGCGGTCGCTGTCGCGGTTGCCGTCGTCGTACTTCACGATCTTCACGCGCACCTGCTCGAGCAGCTGGATGCCGTTCGGCTTGTAGGACACGTCGGTGCGCAGCACGTAGCGCGCGTAGAGCCCGCGTTCGGTGACGGAGGGCACCACGGCGGTCCGCTCCAGGTCGACGGAGGCCGCCTCGATCAGGCGTCCTCGTCGCGCCAGGTAGAAGTGGGCCCGTTGCCGGCAGTCGTCGGGATCCGGGCAGCTCTTCGTCTCGGCGACGACGAGGTTGTCGTTGCCGAGGCGCACCGGGGACAGCTTGGTCCCCTTGGCGGGCGCGCGGAAGCTGCCGACGCCGTAGACGTCGGCCCGGTCGCCCGCCGCGCGCACGAGCGCCACGAGGCCGCCCTCGTCGCCGTTCTCGAACTTGAGGACGCGCACCCAGATGGCGCGCAGCCCTTCCGGCCCGGAGCGGATCTCGACCTCGTCCGGATCGATCTTGCGCGGCCAGCCGGATTTGGAGACGCCGCCGCGCAGCGTCTCGTTGGCGAACACGTAGTGCCCGGTGCAGTCGACGTCGGTCGGCCCGAGCCCGCGCTCCTCGTTGTAAGCGGGGACGACGACCCCCAGCCACTGGTCGTGATCGAGGGTACGGACGGCGGCCTTGTTGCCCGCCGCGCGCCGCGCGGGCGGAAGCTGGGTCGTGCAGACCGGAATCGGGTTCTGCTTGCGTGTCTGCAGCTCGCCGTGCGGCTGCTCGGGGTACGCTCCGCAGCCCGAGAGGGCGGCGGCGAGCCACAGGCCGGCGACGGAGCCGAAGCGAACGATGCTCACGCGCCCTTCGTATCATGCAAGGCGCCGCCGAGGCGAGTTCGCGACCGAACGCCCTGGCCGGCCACGCTGGCCGGCCACGCTGGCCGGCACGCTGGCCGGCCAGCCCTGTTGGCCGGCCAGGCCACCTTGTTCTCCATGTCGGCGGTCGTGCCCACCGTCGGATCGAGCCGTTGCGCCACGCCTCGTCACGTCGCCCACAACCTCCGCAACGGGCTCGACACACGAGCGCCGCCCTATCGAAGCGGTGGCCCAGCGGACGGAATATTGCGGCCATCGAGAACATCGAGAACCAAGAAACCTGCAAGCGCCGGCTGCCCTGGGACACAAAAGTCTTGACGCTCCCATATAGGGAGTTACCTTCTGGGCTCCCTGGGATGAACAGGGATAGAGATACGATGAGAGTCGTATCTCTCAGGCTCTTACTCCCGATGGGACGAACCGTCTGCCAGCGCGCAATGGGGCGTAGACTGAGCCCAGGCGGCGAGACCTTGAAGGAAGAGGCAATTGACCATGGCGTTGCAAGCTCATCTCACCTTGGAGGGTGTTACGCAGGGCCCGATTCACGGCTCGGTCACCCAGGCTAAGCGCGAGAACACGATCGCCGTCATCTCCGTGCAGCATCAGGTCGTGAGCCCGCGCGATCCGGCGACCGGGTTGCCCAGCGGCAAGCGGCAGCACAAGCCCTTCGTGATCACGAAGGAGCTCGATAAGGCGACCCCGCTCCTCTACAACGCCCTGGTCAACAACGAGAGCATCAAGACGTGGGAGCTCAAGTTCTACACGCCGGGCGCGAAGGCGATCAACAACGACGGTAAGGAGAAGAACCACTACACCGTCAAGCTCACGAACGCGACGGTCGCGAGCATCGACTTCCACATGGAGAACACCCGGCGGGACGCGCAGACGCCGGAGTACGAGAAGGTCGCCTTCACGTACCAGAAGATCGAGTGGTCGTACGACGACGGCAGCGGCGCCCGCCAGGCGGACGACGACTGGGAGACGCCGAACCAGTAACCCCTAGCCTCCGGGCTTCGGGTCTCGTCGCGCCGGGCGGCCTTCGGGTCGCCCGGTCGCGTTTGTGGTCCTGGAGATCGAGCCGGCCGGGAGGCCGCTCGAATTCAGGCATGGCGATACGGCGTCCTCGGATCAGAATGTTGGCATGCCCCTCAACGCCTACCTCAGACTCGTCGGCGCAAAACAAGGGGAAGTCAGGGGTTCCGTCACCCAGAAGGGGCGAGAAGGTAGC
Source organism: Sorangium sp. So ce385 (assembly GCF_051474135.1). Taxonomy (NCBI): domain Bacteria; kingdom Pseudomonadati; phylum Myxococcota; order Polyangiales; family Polyangiaceae; genus Sorangium; species Sorangium sp. So ce385. Next base: position 8,455,323 of record NZ_CP150337.1, read on the forward strand.
ATCCTGGTCACCGAGGTGTTCCACTCGCTGGTGGGACCGCGCGACCCGGTGACCGGCCGCCCGACGGGCAAGCGGATGCACAAGCCCTTCATCGTCACGAAGGACCTCGACCGGTCCACCCCGCTCCTCCTCAGCATGCTCAGCCACAACGAGAGCATCCCCCGCTGGGAGCTCCAGTTCTACCGGTCGGTCGCGATCGGCATCGAGAAGCCGGTCTTCACGGTCCAGCTCACGAACGCGACCATCTCGAGCATCCAGTTCCACATGCTCAACGTGCGGCACCCGTCGCAAGCGCGCGTGCCCGAGCAGGAGGAGGTCGCGTTCACGTACCAGAAGGTCCTCTGGCTCTGGAACGACGGCGGCCTCTCGGCCGAGGACGACTGGCTCACCCCGCGCTGAAACGCCGGGCTTCCGCTCGAGGCGCGAGCTGAGCTACGATCCGCGCCCGTGGCCGGCGCATCGCTCCTCACCCGCATCCAGCACGCGGCCGACCCGCACTCGACGGAGCGGCACACCTACCGGGATCACGACCTCGAGTCGGCCATCCTGACGCACCTCGGGCACATGCTGAACACCCGCCAGGGCAGCTCGCTGACCTGCCCGGACTACGGCCTCATGGAGGTCTCCGAGGTGCTGCACGAGTTCCCCGAGGCGATCGGCCTGGTGCAGCGCTCGCTCAAGAACTGCATCCAGGCCTACGAGCCGCGGCTGAAGAACGTGCAGGTCCGGCACGTGCGCAACGACTCGGTGCTGCAGTCGATGATCCTCGAGTTCGAGATCACCGCGCAGATCCAGTTCCCCGACGGCCGGCGCCAGGCGCTCCGGCTCGGCGCCGCGGTGGACCAGAGCGGCAACGTCCGGATGACGTAGCTTCTGTCCGGCGGCCGAGCTCACGGCGGTTGACACGCTTCGGCCCAGGCGGTCGACTGGCGGTGGCGAGAGGATGTTCAACAAGTACTACCAGGACGAGCTCACCTACCTGCGGGACCTGGGGCGGGAGTTCGCCGCGGCCTACCCCGGGATCGCGCCCATGCTCGCGGAGCGCGGCGGCGACCCCGACGTCGAGCGCCTGCTCGAGGGCGTCGCCTTCCTGACGGGCAAGATCCGCCAGAAGCTCGACGACGAGCTCCCCGAGGTGATCCACTCGGTCGCGTCGCTGCTCTTTCCGCACTACCTCCGTCAGATCCCGGCGACGTCGATCATCGAGTTCACGCCGCTCCCGAACGTCGTGCGCGAGAAGCTCGTCGTGGCCCGGCACGCGGAGGTCGGGTCGGTGCCGGTCGACGGCGTCTCGTGCCGGTTCCGCACCACGCAGGACGTCGAGCTCGTCCCGCTCGCGGTGGAGGACGTGCGCGTCGACACGGGCGCGCAGCTCGCGCAGACGCTCCGCATCGAGCTCCGCCTGACCGGGGGCGCCGCGCTCGCGGGCCTGTCGCTCTCGTCGCTCCGCTTCTACATCCACGGCGAGCGCCGGCTCCAGGACGACCTCCGCCTCTGGGTCGGCGCGCACGTCGACACCGTCGCGCTCGCCGCCGTGGACGCGTCCGGGCGCGACACGACGATCGCGTCGCTCCCGGGGCGCGCCGTGCGGCTCACCGGCTTCACCGACGAAGAGGCGCTGATCCCGTATCCCAAGACGGTCTACCCGGGCTTCCGGCTCCTGCAGGAGTTCTTCACGCTCCCGCAGAAGTTCGCGTTCTTCGAGGTGACCGGCCTCCAGGCGCTCTCGGCGGAGCGGATCTCTGACCGGTTCGCGATCTTGCTGCAGTTCAGGGACGGGCTCCCGCCGGGGACCCGGGTCAGCCGGGAGAACCTCCGGCTGTTCTGCTCGCCGGTCGTGAACCTGTTCGAGCACACGAGCGATCCGATCAAGCCCGAGGCCACCAAGCACGAGTACCTGTGCCGCCCCGCGGGCGCGACGCCCGCGGCCTTCGAGATCCACAGCATCGACAAGGTCGTCGGGATCGCCCGCCGCACGAGCCAGCGCGTCGAGATCCCCTCGTTCTTCAGCTTCCAGCACGAGCTCGATCCCGAGGCCGCCGCGCGGACGATCTTCTACCAGACGCACCTCCGCCCGGCCGCGATCGGCGACGGCATCGACATGTACCTGTCGTTCGGCTCGCCGCAGGACGCGGGTGCGCTCCCCGAGTTCGACGTGATCAGCATCGAGGCGACGAGCACGAACCGCCGCCTGCCGGCGCAGCTGAAGCTCGGCGATCTGCGGGTGCCGACGGCGACCTCCCCCGCGGTGGCGAGCTTCACGAACCTCACGGGCGTCACCGCGCCGCTCCCGCCGCCGATCGGGCGCGAGCTGCAGTGGCGCGTGCTGGCCCACATGGCGATGAGCTACCGCTCGATCACCGATCTCGAGGTGCTCCGGGCGACGGTCGATCTCTACAACTTCCAGGCGATCGTCGATCGCCAGGCGGCGCGCGCGAACCAGCTCCGCCTGGCCGCGATCAAGTCGATCCGGGTGCGGCCGACCGACCGGCTGTACCGGGGCGCGCCGGTGCGCGGCGTCGCGGTCGACATCGAGCTCGACGAGGGCGGGTTCGTCGGCGAGGGCGAGATGTACCTGTTCGCGAGCATCCTCAACGAGATGCTCGGGTCCTACGTCTCGTTGAACTCGTTCACGCAGCTGACGGTCACCGGCACGAACACACGCGTGGTGCACAAATGGGACCCGAAGAGCGGCAGCCTGACGCTGATCTGAGGGCGGCCGCGCCGAGGGGCGCCGCGGCCGCCGACCCCGCGGCGCTGGAGGCGCTCCGGCGCCTCGCGGAGACCGCGCCGCGCTTCTCGTACTACCGCCTCGTCTACCTGCTCGAGCGGCTCTTCCCCGCCGCGCCGCCGGTGGGCCAGCTCGGGCCGGTGCAGGACGAGCGCATCCGGCTGCGCGGCGATCCGTCGCTCGTCTTCGCGCCGAGCGACGTGAGCGAGCTCGCGCCGGTCAAGTACGCGGACGGGGTCCAGCGGGCGCGCGTCTCGACCACGTTCCTCGGCCTGTACGGCTCGGTGTCGCCGCTGCCGGCGTACTTCATCGAGCAGATCGCGCTGGCCGACTACCAGGGCGGGCCGCAGCCGGTCCGCGAGCTCCTCGACGTCCTCCACCACCGGCTCCTGTCGCTGCTCTACCGCGCGTGGACCAAGTACCGGCTGCCCGTCACGTACCGCAAGCAGGGCGCCGATCCGTTCTCGCGACGGATGCTCTGCGCGGTCGGCCTCGACGGGTTCCGCGACTACGAGACGCCGCTCGACCGCTTCTTCTTCCTCCGCTACGCGCCGATCCTCGCCTCGAAGTCGCGCTCGGCGCGGAACCTCGAGACGGTGCTCTCCGAGATGCTCGGGGACATCGGCGTGAAGATCGAGCAGTTCGTCGGCCACTGGACGAAGATCGAGAAGCCGTTCAGGAACAAGCTCGGCGTGATGAACCACCAGCTCGGCGAGAGCCTGACGCTGGGGCGCTACGTGTTCGACGGGTCGGGCCGCTATAAGGTCGTGCTCGGGCCGGTCGGCTACGACGAGTACCTCTCGTTCCTGCCCGGCGGTCAGCGCCAGGAGCTCGTCCGCGGCATCATCGAGACGTTCACGCCGGGCATCCACGACGTGATGCTCGAGATCCACGTGGACACGGAGGAGGCGCCGCGGTTCCAGCTCGGCTCGCCGCGCGCCTCGACGCTCAAGCGCACCGCGTGGATCGGCGGCTCCGCGGCGGAGCGGCTCGTGATCACGATCCCCCTCGACGACAAGCACCTCGCGGGCGGCGACGACGAGGACGACGAGGATCGGGGCGAGCCCCCGCCGATGTGACGGGCGGCGCGCGGCGGGCGCTCAGTACACGGTGAGGCTCTGCAGCGCGGCCGTGATCTCGTCGGCGTTCGCGTCGATGTTCTCGTGGTGCACGATCTGCACGAGCAGGACGCGGCGGGGGCTCCGGACGAGGATCTCGTGGGCGAAGGCCTCGGACACGGGCTTCGAGGGGATCTTCGCCTTGACGAGGTAGCTGCGCCCCTGCGTGTTCGCGGTGGCCACCGGGGCGCGGCCGGAGAGGATCTCCGCGCCCTGCTCCTCCAGGTCGGCCTCGTAGCGCTTGAGCACGTCGGGCCACGGGTCCTCGGGGCTGTCGATGCGCTCGTAGATCGAGAACAGGAACTGGCGCGGGGACTGGTACGTGATGAAGCGGCGCTCGGGCGTGTAGTCGGCGCCGCCGACGTTCCAGTCCATCGGGCGGCTGATGCGGACGTCGCCGTTCATGAGACCCACGCCGATCCGGCGCGGCACCCGGTCGGTGGCCGGCGCGTCGAGCGGCGGGAAGTACACCTCGAAGCTCTGGTCCTTGCTCAGCAGCCCGCTGGCGCCGTGGAGGTAGAAGACTTCGTCCTGCCTGGGGGCGGTGGGCGACCCGCCGCAGCCGGCGAGCAGCGCGATCATGGCCGCGGCGGCGCAGGCCGCTCCGGCGCGCCCCGCGGCGGCCGCGAGCCCTGCGCGGAGGGCGGGGACGTGCGCGAGCATCGGCGTTCCGAGGTGCCTCATCGGGCGAACTTTAGGCCAGCGGGGGCGCGCCAGCCAAATGTTCGCAGAGGAGTTTGCCCTCGGGGCGTCCGGCATTGAATGATTGCCCGGCCCGGGCAGCGCTGCGCCCGCCGATCGAGGCGACGCCCCAGGTGCCGCGAGAGAGCCATGTCGAACGAAAGCAAACCGAGCCGCAAGGGCGCGCCCGCCGGAGCACCGGCGCCGAGCGCGCCGAGCCCCCCCTGCAGCATGAGCCCCGCCCGCGGGCGTCCGGCGCCGCGCCACGCGCCAGGGCGCCCCGCGCTCGCGGCGGCGTTCGCGCTCTCGCTGGCGGTCCCGGCGTGCAGCGGCATCGACGCCGGCGTGGAGTACCCGGACGATCTGCCCGAGATCGACAGGTACCTCTTGACGCCCGAGAACGGCCGCGAGCCGCCGCTCACGCTCGGGGAGTTCAAGGTGGGCCCCGAGACGTGCCAGGGCGTCGACACGCACCCGGTGACGCAGAAGCTCGCGCCCGACGACCTCACGCGCTTCCTGTCGGTGCAGGGCGCCGGGAGCATCGCCCCGAAGCAGGCGAGGTCGAACCTGTACTGGTTCGACTTCCCTTCGAGCGACAAGTCGTTCGTACGGCTGCGCCTTGCGGTGCTCGAGGATTCGGAGCACGCGACGAAGGATCTCCACGATGCGGTGCTGCAGCACGGGCCGGGCTGGTGGGGCGTCCGCCGCTCGAACCTGGCCGTGCTGGCGCCGAAGGCGAGCCTGCGGGAGGCGATGGCGTTCGCGATCAAGTACAAGCTCGTCTGCTGGGGGGTGTTCACGTACGCCGGCAACGACGACGCGTACGTGGTCCCCGGGCCCTACGCCGAGCTGTAGGGCGAGCCGACCGCGCGCCTGAGGCGAGGCGCGCCCCGGCGCCGCCGCCGCTTGGCGACCTCTGCGGATCTGGCCCACCTGCGGGAAGTCCGCGTAGACTGCGCCCATGCGCCGTTACGTCTTGTTCGCCGCCGCCGTCGCTCCGCTCCTCGTGGCCGCAGCCGTCACCGTGCCCGGCTGCGGCGAGGAGTTCGAGAACATCTGCGCGTTCCTCAGGGATCAGAACAGCTGCTACGCGACCTTCCACGACGACATCAACGACAGGTGCGGCGCTCCGGGCGCAGGGAATGGGCCTCAAGGCAGCTTCGCGACCCGTGAGAAGCTCGACGTGTGCTTCCTCGAGGGTGGCGGGCAGGTCGTCTTCGATCCGCCGCTCGACATCGCGGCGTTCCCCCCGACGAGCGTCTCGTTCAAGCGCATCGACGCCCAGGCGCAGGAGTGCGGCTCGTTCACGTATGCGGGGGAGTTCACCTACTCCGTGACGATCAACCCGTGCGGTGAGCCCGAGAACGCCGGGGGCGCCGGGGGCACCGGCGGCAGCGCCATGCTCCCGCAGTGCGACGATGGCAGCGGCAACGAGGGTGGCGGCAGCGACGGTGGCGGCGGCAACGCCGGGAGCGGCGGCAGCGGCACCGGCGGCAGCGGCGGCGGCAGCAGCGCCGAGGTTCTGAGCGTGAACGGAGGGACTGTCTCGATCACGACACCGGAGGGCCGGGGCATCCTCGATGTGAGCTGCGCCGACGGGACTTCGCACCATTTCAACCGGATCGACGCCGCCGAACGGGAGTGTGGCGGCTTCGACCAGCTGCTGCCGAGGGCGGTGCTCGAGTCGAGCGCTGGCCTTCAGCCTCCGCCGAAGGCCGACCTGACGGACGCTGAGGAGGTGGAGAAATACGCCGGATTCATCAGCTTCCGCGTCCACTACCCGCCGATCGATCCGCAGACCGACAGCGAGGGTATCGTGAAGGAGACGCCCGCCGAGGTAGTCGAGTACTTCAATTGCCTGATTCCACCGGCCGCGCCGCTCTGCTTCAACGGTGAGAAGGATGGCCTAGAAACCGATATCGACTGCGGCGGCACGCTTTGCGATAGGGACTGCGGGGATGGACAGTCCTGCGTCACCGAGGACGACTGCACGTCCGGGATATGTGAAGTCGATCCCTCAACCGGCTTCAAGACATGCCAGGCTGCCGAGGGTGAGGGCGGCGCAGGCGGCACCGACGGCACGGGCGGCGCAGGCGGCACCGACGGCACGGGCGGGGCTGGCGGCACCGGCGGACAGTAAGCTTCGTGGGGCTGGGCCTGTCACGCAGCGCCCGGCCCCGCTCCGCTCACGCCACCAGCACCTTCACCACGAACGTCGTGCTCCCGAGCCGCAGCCGGTCGTTGTCGCGCAGCTGACGGCGCTCGCCCTGCCCGAGGCGCTGCTCATTGACGAAGGTGCCGTTGCGCGAGCCGTCGTCCTCGATGAAGACCTGGCCCGTCGTCGGGTCGGCGTGGAGCGACGCATGCCGCGACGAGGCGCTCGCGTCGGGGAGCCCGATCTCCGTCGTCGGATCCGCCCCGGCGCGCCCCACCTGGGTGCGGCCGCTGTAGATCGGCCAGAAGCTGCCCCCCGGGTCGTTCTGGAACGTCACAAGGAAGCCGACGAGCACGCGCGACGGCTGCCCCGGGACCGGCTGCACCGCCGCCGGCTGCATCGCGCCCTGAACCATCGGCGGCGCGACGATCGCCGGCGCCCGCCCCTGCGCCGCCGCGGGCACCCCGCCCTGCACCAGCGGCGGCGGCGCCACCCCGCCGCCCTGCACCAGCGGCGGCGGCGCCACCCCGCCGCCCTGCACCAGCGGCGGCGGCGCCATCCCCCCGCCCTGCACCAGCGGCGGCGGCGCCATCCCCCCGCCCTGCACCAGCGGCGGCGGCGCCACCCCGCCGCCCTGCACCAGCGGCGGCGGCGCCACCATGCCCGGCGCCGCCGTCGGCACGACCATCGGCGGCTGCGCGACCATCTGCGGGGGCGTGCCGAAGACCGGCGCCGGCGACCCGGCCGGCTGCCCCATCGCGCCGCCCATCGACGCGCCGGGCACGATGCCCGGGATCGGCGACGCCAGCGGCGGCTGGGCGGGCGTGACGCCCGGCTGGTTCATCGGAGGCGACGACGGCTGCGACGTGAGCCCCGTCGAAGGAGCCGCGCGCGCCCAGGGAGAGACCGGGAACGGAGAGTCCGCGCCGCTCGAGAACGCGACGCCTCCGGGCGACGCCGCGAGACCACCGCCCACCCCGACCTGAGGAGGAGGCGGGTAGGCCCCCTGCGCGCCGCCCACCGCGCCATACCCCTGCGGCGCCGCACCGCCGTAGCCGGAGGCGACCGATGGCCCCGGATAGCCCGGTGGGCCAGGCGGAGCGTAGGCGCCCGCGCCCCCCTGCACCGGCGGCGGAGGCGCGACCGGTCCGGAGGCTGAAGGCGCGGCACCCGCCACGCTCGCGCCGCACATCGTGCAGGCAGCGTCGGTTTCCTTGAGCATCCACGCGCAGTTCGGGCACGGCCTCATGCGACGACGAGGCTACCGATTCGCTTGACATCCGTCGAGACGAAAGCCGGCGACGAGCGCGCGCACGCCCGCGGCTCCCGGCGCGGCGCGCGACGAGCCGCTCGCTCCTCTTGACGAGAGAGCTGACGAAAAAGGCGCCGCGCGTTCAAGCCGCGCGGCGCCTCGCAGACCGATCGCTGAGCGATCGAGCCCTGGATCAGTTGCTCGCGATCGAGCTCTTCTCCGACTTCTCCAGGTCCTTCTTCTCGCCGTCCTTCGACTCCTCGGTCGCGGGCGCGGGCTCGGGCAGCCGCTCGAGCGCGGCCTCGAGGACCTGCTCCATCCGGCTGACGAAGAAGAACTGCAGCTCGTCCACGACCTCCTTCGGGACCTCCTCGAGATCCGCCCGGTTGCGCTCGGGGACGATGATGCGCTTGATGCCGGCGCGGTGCGCCGCCAGCACCTTCTCCTTCAGGCCGCCGATCGGGAGCACCCGACCGCGGAGCGTGATCTCGCCCGTCATCGCGACGTCGTGGCGGACCTTGATCCCGGTGAGGAGCGAGACGAGCGCCGTGAACATCGTCACGCCCGCGCTCGGCCCGTCCTTGGGCATCGCGCCGGCGGGGATGTGGATGTGCAGGTCGCTCTTCTCCAGGAAGTCCTTCGCGATGCCGTACCTCGCCGCGTTGCTGCGCACGAAGGACAGCGCCGCCTGCGCGGACTCCTTCATCACGTCGCCGAGCTGGCCGGTCAGCTGGAGCTTGCCCGTGCCGTACATCCGCGTCGCCTCGATGAAGAGGATCTCGCCGCCGACGCTCGTCCACGCGAGGCCCGTCGCGACGCCGCTCTCGGCGGTGCGCTCGGCGACCTCGCTCGTGTACTTCGCCGGGCCGAGGAACTCGTGCAGGTCGTCCTCGTTGTCGACGCGCCGCTTCTGCGTGTCGCCCTCCGCGACCTTCACCGCGACGCCGCGGATGACGCCCGCGATCTGCCGCTCGAGCGAGCGGACGCCGGCCTCGCGCGTGTAGTGATCGATGATCTCCTCCAGCGCCTTGTCGGTGACCTCGAGCTGTTCGGTCGTCAGCCCGTGCTCGGACAGCTGCTTCGGGAGCAGGTGCTGCCGCGCGATCGCGAGCTTCTCCTTCCGCGTGTAGCCCGGGATCTCGAGGATCTCCATGCGGTCGCGGAGGGGCGGCGGGATCGGATCGGCCACGTTCGCCGTCGCGACGAACATCACGTGCGACAGGTCGTACGGGATCTCCAGGTAGTGATCCGCGAACGTGTTGTTCTGCTCCGGGTCGAGCACCTCGAGCAGCGCCGCCGAGGGGTCGCCCCGGAAGTCGTGCCCGATCTTGTCGACCTCATCCATCATGAAGACCGGGTTGATCGTCCCCGACTTCTTCATGCCCTGGATGATCTGGCCGGGCAGCGCGCCGACGTAGGTGCGCCGGTGGCCGCGGATCGCCGCCTCGTCGTGCACGCCGCCGAGCGAGACGCGGTGGAACTTGCGGCCGAGGGCGCGCGCGATGCTCCGGCCGAGCGACGTCTTGCCGACGCCGGGCGGCCCGAGCAGGCACAGGATCGGGCCCTTCTTGTCCTGCTTCAGCTTGCGGACCGCGAGGTACTCGAGGATGCGCTTCTTGACCTTCTCCAGGCCGTAGTGGTCCTCGTCGAGCACCTTGCGGACGCTGCCGATGTCCAGGTTGTCCTGCGTCGACTGCGTCCACGGCACGTCCAGGATCCAGTCGAGGTACGTCCGCACCACGGTGTACTCGGCCGACCCGACCTGCATCGTCCGCAGCCGCTTCAGCTGCTTCTTCGCGACGGTCTCCGCCTCGGTCGGCAGGTTCGCCTTCGCGATGCGATCCTCGAGCCCGTCGAGATCGCCCTGATCGCCGTCGTCCTCGCCGAGCTCCTCCTTGATGGCCTTGAGCTGCTGGCGGAGCACGTACTCGCGCTGGTTCTTGCCCATCTCCTCCTTGATCTGGGAGTTGATGCGCTCGCGCATCTTGAGGATCTCCAGCTGCCGCGTGAGCAGCCGGAGCACCTTGCGGATGCGCTCCTTCACGTCGATCGTCTCGATGAGCTGCGCCTTCTCCTCGACCGGCGCGTCGAGGTTCGCCGCGACGAGGTCGGCGAGCGCGCCCGGCGCCTGGATCGAGTCGATGAGCGAGCCAGCCTCGCGCGGGAGCTCGGGCATCAGCTGGATGACCTGCTTCGCGATGTCGCGCAGGCTCATCGCGAGCGCCTCCGCCTCGACGTCCTCCGTCGCCGGCTCGTCCATGCGGCGGATCTTGGCGCGCAGGTACGGCGTGTGGGCCGTGACGGTGTCGAGCCGGATCCGCGTGAGGCCCTGCAGGATCAGCGAGTAGTTGCCGGAGCTGTGCTTGAGCGCCTTCAGCACGCGCGCGGCGCAGCCCATGGGGTACAGATCCTCGGCGCCGGGATCGTCGGTCGACGGATCGCGCTGGGCGAAGATCGCGATGACCGGGCCGGGCAGGTTGTCGACATCCTCGACCAGCGCGACCGACTTCTCGCGGCCGACATCGAAGGGCGCAACGGCGCCCGGGAACAGGACCGCATTGCGGATCGGCAGAACCGGCAGCTCGTCGCCGAAGACGACCTCTTCCTCGGAGCGCGGCGGCATCGGCGGGTTCTTTTTCTCGGACATGGCGATCTCCTCTAGGCACCCGACCGGGGGAGGTAAACCCCTTCATCAACCTGAGCCCGGGTCGCGCGGCGGGCGCGCGCCCCGGTCATCCTGGCTTGCATCCAGACGGATGCGAACGGTGCGACGCGGAGCCCTGCTGGCAGCTCTGGTGGAAGACAGCCCGCGAGGCTACGGGAACTCACCATAGACACGGCGCATGCCGCGTGCCACAGCCCTGGCCATTTTTTTGAATGGGGATATTCTGCGGGTCAGCTCCGACCTGCAGCGCTCGCTTGTCGGGCGGCGCGGCGACGCGGCGCAGGGTCCGCCGCGGCGCCCACCGCGGCGCCCACCGCGTCAGATGAGAGGCGCATCGTCTCCCCACCGTTCCCCGACGTCGCGCCGCGACGAGGGCTCGGCCGCAGCGGCGCCCGGCGCGGAGCGACACCGGAGCCCTCGCGAACGATGATCGATCCCCTGCTCGGCCTCGGCGCGCTCGCGCTCGCGATGCTCAGCCTGCCAGCGGCGCCGTCCCTCGATCCAGGGCCCAGCCCGGCGTGCCCGCCGGACATGCGGCTCGTCACCGGCACCCACCATGACGAGGTGCAGCACGTCTGCGTCGAGCCGGTCAAGAGCGGCAAGGCCACCCACTGCTTCGCCTACTGGGAGGGCATCACCGCGGAGGAGGGTCCGACGACCGAGATCGCGGTGTGCATGGATCAGTTCGAGGCGCCGAACCAGCGGGGGGCGAAGCCGCTCGTCATGCAGTCGTTCGAGATGGCGACCGCGTGGTGCGCGGCGCGCGGCAAGAGGGTGTGCGCCGAGCAGGAGTGGGAGCTCGCGTGCGAGGGCCCCGAGCGGCGCCCCCTCGTCTACGGCTGGCGCGTGGACAGAGCCGTCTGCAACAGCGGCAAGGCGTGGCGGCCGGTCGACGAGCGGAAGCTCGGCGCCTCCGGCGAGATCGCGCGGCGCGAGGTGGAGCGGCTCTGGCAAGGCGCCCCGAGCGGGTCCTACGCCGGCTGCGCCTCGTCGTTCGGCATCTTCGACATGATGGGCAACGTCGAGGAGTGGGTCGCGTCGCGCCGCGGCCGGCGGTGGCCGGGCGCGCTCATGGGCGGCTTCTGGGCCAAGCCGTGGACGGGCTGCCGCGGGACGAACGACGCGCACGACCCGAAGTTCGTGTTCTACGAGACCGGCTTCCGCTGCTGCGCCGATCCGCGCGGCGCAGCGGCGCGCGGGGCCAACGACGGCGAGCAGGGCGGGCGGCCGGCGGCGCAGCCCTGAGCCACCTCCGCGCGGCGGCGCCGGCGCGGTCGCGACGAAGAAGGCGCCGTGCCGGGCGCCGCTCCTGCTAGAAGCTAGGGCGTGCGCGCGCTCTTCTTCGGTACCCCCGCCATCGCCGTGCCCTCGCTCGAGGCGCTCGCGTCGATCGCGGACGTCGTCGGCGTCGTCTGCCAGCCCGACCGGCCGGCCGGTCGCGGGCTCGAGCTCAAGGCGCCGCCGGTCAAGGTGAAGGCCGGAGAGCTCGGCCTGCCGGTGGTGCAGCCCGAGAAGATCCGCACGCCCGAGTTCGCCGCGTGGGTGAAGGACGCCGCCGCGGACGTCGCGCTCGTGATCGCCTACGGGCGCATCCTGCCGAAGGCGGTGCTCGATGCGCCGCGGCGCGGCTGCATGAACCTGCACGCGTCGATCCTGCCGCGCTACCGCGGCGCCGCGCCGATCACCTGGGCGATCGCCGGGGGCGAGGCCGAGACGGGCGTCTCGCTGATGCAGATGGACGAGGGCATGGACACCGGGGCGGTCTACGCGATCCATCGCATCCCGATCGGCCCCGACACGACCGCCGACGAGCTCGCGGTCGATCTCGGGGCGCTCGCGGCGCGCGTCGTGCGCGAGGACCTCCGCCGCGCCGTGGACGGCGAGCTCCAGGCGACGCCGCAGGACCACGCGGCGGCGACGCACGCGCCGCTCCTCAAGAAGGAGGACGGGCGCATCCGCTGGGACCGGAGCGCCCGACAGATCCACGACCACATCCGGGGGATGACCTCGTGGCCAGGCGCCTTCACGACGATCGAGGGCAAGGCGCTCAAGGTGCTCGCCGCGCGCGTCGAGCGCGAGGCCGACCGCGACGGGGCGCCGCCGGGGACCGTGGTGATGGCCGGCCGCAACATCGTGATCGTCGCCTGCGGCGACGGCGCGATCCAGATCCTGCGGGCGCAGGCCGAGGGGCGGAAGCCGCTCGCGGCCGCGGATCTCGTCGCCGGACGGACGCTGCAGACGGGGATGGTGCTCGGCCGCTGAGCGGCGCGGGGCGCGCGGCGCACCTCGCCCCGCGCTACGGCCCGGCCGGGTGCCAGATCGTCTTCAGCTCGACGAACCGCTCGATCCAGCGCGGGGACGTCGCCGCCCGGTCGTCGAACCACTCCGCCTCGCCGAGCGCGCGGGACCGCACCCGCTTGACGCTGGCGGCGGCCGCCTCCTCGAGGCGCTTCGCCAGGGCCGCGTCCACGCCGTGCAGATCGAGCGCGGCGACCTCCATGTGCGCGGCGAGATGCGGCAGCACCTCCGCGAGCTGTCCGGTGAGGAGGTTGACGACGCCGCCCGGGAGATCGCTCGTGGCGAGCGCCTCGCCGAAGACGAGGGCGGTGCGCGGATCCGCCTCGCTGGCGAGCACGACGCAGGTGTTGCCGGCGGTGATCACCGGCAGGAGCGCGCCCGCGAGGCCGAGGAGCGCGGGGCGCGGCGGCGCCGCGATGACGACGACCCCCATCGGCTCGGGCACCGTGAAGGTGAAGTGCGGGCCGGACACCGGGTTCAGGCTCGCGAAGAGGCTCTGGTACTTGTCGGCCCAGCCCGCGTAGGCGACGGCGCGATCGATCGACGCGAGGACCTCGCGCTCGGCGGCGCCCGCGTCGAGGCCGCCGCGCTCGAGCGAGGCCGCGAGCTCCGCGCGCCGCGCCTCGAGCATCTCCGCGAGGCGGTAGAGGATCTGCCCGCGGTTGTAGGCCGAGCGCGACGACCAGCCGCCGAGCGCGCCGGCCGCCGCGAGCACCGCGTCGCGCCCGTCCTTGCGCGAGGCGCGCGGGATGTTCTCGACCGCGCCCGCGCCGCCGTGATCGCGCACCTGCGTGTACCTCCCCGACTCCGAGCGCACGAACGCGCCGCCCACGAACATCTTGTACGCCTTGCGCACGCCCACGCGCGCGCCCGCCTCGCCGTTGCCGAGCGCCATCAGTCCACCTCGAGGTAGGCGAGCAGCCCCTGGCGCCCGCCCTCGCGGCCGAAGCCGCTCTCCTTGTAGCCGCCGAACGGGGAGCTGGGGTCGAACTTGTTGAAGGTGTTCGCCCAGACGACGCCGGCGCGCAGCCGCTGCGCGACCCAGAAGCTCTTCGAGCCCTTGCCCGTCCAGACGCCGGCCGACAGCCCGTACATCGTGTTGTTCGCCTTCTCGATCGCCTCCTCGGGCGTGCGGAAGGTCAGGATCGAGAGCACCGGGCCGAAGATCTCCTCGCGCGCGATCCGGTGCGACTGCGCGACGCCCGTGAAGAGCGTCGGCGCGAACCAGTAGCCGCGCTCCGGGAGCGCGCAGCTCACCGAGAAGCGCGCGGCCCCCTCGCGCTCGCCCGCGGCCACGAGCTCCTGGATCTTCTCGAGCTGCGCCCGCGAGTTGATGGCGCCCACGTCCGTGTTCTTGTCGAGCGGATCGCCGACGCGCAGGGTCGCCATGCGCTCGCGCAGCTTGACGAGCAGCGCGTCGTGGACGCTCTCCTCGACGAGCAGGCGCGAGCCCGCGCAGCAGACGTGGCCCTGGTTGAAGAAGATGCCGCCGATGATCCCCTCGACCGCCTGATCGAGCGGCGCGTCCTCGAAGACGATGTTCGCGGCCTTGCCGCCGAGCTCCAGCGTGAGCCGCTTGCCGGTGCCGGCGAGCGCGCGCTGGATGCGCTTGCCGACCTCGGTCGAGCCGGTGAACGCGACCTTGTCGACGCCGGGGTGGCCGACGACCGCGGCGCCCGTCGCGCCCGCGCCCGTGACCACGTTGACGACGCCGGGCGGCAGGTCCGCCTCCTCGATGATCTTCGCGAGGAGCAGCGACGTGAGCGGCGTCGTCTCGGCGGGCTTGAGGACGCACGTGTTGCCCGCCGCGAGCGCGGGCGCGAGCTTCCACGCCGCCATGAGGAGCGGGAAGTTCCACGGGATCACCTGCCCCGCGACGCCGAGCGGCCGCGGATCCCGCCCGGGGAAGGCGTGCTCGAGCTTGTCGGCCCAGCCCGCGTAGTAGAAGAAGTGCGCGGCCGCGAGCGGGAGATCCACGTCGCGGGACTCCTTGATGGGCTTGCCGCCGTCGAGCGACTCGACGACCGCGAGCTCGCGCGACTTCTCCTGGAGGGCGCGGGCGATGCGGTAGATGTACTTGCCGCGATCGAGCGGGCGCAGGCGCGACCAGTGCTTCTCGTACGCGGCCCGGGCCGCCTGCACGGCGAGGTCGACGTCGCGCTCGGAGGCCTCGGCGAACTCGCAGAGCTTCTCCTCGGTCGACGGGCTGACGCTGTCGAGGTAGCGGCCCGACTCCGGGGCGCGCCACGCGCCGCCGATGAAGAGGTCGTACCGCGGCGCGATCTTCACGTGGTCGCGCCCCTCGGGCGCCGGCGCGTAGCGCCACGCGTCGCCGAACACGACGGCCGCCTCGCGCGCGGGGCTCGCGTCGCGCGCGGCGCGCTCCACGCCTGACTCGCGGGGCGCGCCCCCGTCGCCGCCTGCCGGGGCGGTGCTCTTGTCGCTCATGCCGCGCACTCTACGCCGGCCGCCGCGCGTTGAACATCGGACCCGGCCACGCCGCGCGACGCCACGCCGCGCGACGTCATGCCGCGCCGCGCGCGGTCAGTCCTTGCTGAAATAGTCGCCGCCCTGGTAGGCGCCGGTCCGCTCCTTCTCGAGCTGCATGAGCACGTCGTTGAGGAGCGTGGACGCGCCGAAGCGGAACAGGTCGCTCGTGAGCCAGGCGTCGCCGAGGGTCTCCTTGACCAGCACGAGGTAGTGGAGCGCCTGCTTCGCGGTCCGGATGCCGCCGGCCGGCTTCATCCCGACGCGCTGGCCGGTCGCGTGCGCGTGATCGCGGATCGCCTCGAGCATCACCAGCGTCACCGCGGGCGTGGCCGCCGGGGTGACCTTCCCCGTCGAGGTCTTGATGAAATCGGCGCCGGCGAGCATCGCGATGCGGCTCGCCTTGCGGACGCGGTCGTAGCTCCCGAGCTCGCCGGTCTCCAGGATCACCTTGAGGTGCGCGCGCCCGCACGCCTCCTTGGTCGCGGCGATCTCGTCGTACACGGCGTTGACCTCGCCGGCGAGCATCGCGCCGCGGTCGATCACCATGTCGATCTCGTCGGCGCCGAGCTCGACCGCCTGGCGCACGTCGGCGAGCTTGACCTCGAGCGTGGACAGCCCGCTCGGGAAGGCGGTCGCCACACTCGCCACCTTGACCGTCGAGCCCGCGACCGCTCGCTTGGCGACGGGCACGAGCTTCGGATAGACGCACACCGCCGCACACGGCGGGATGTCCGCGCGCTCGTGAGGGCGAAGCGCCTTCTGGCAGAGTTGCTCGACTTTTCCGGGCGAGTCTTTCCCCTCGAGGGTGGTGAGGTCCATCATGGAGATGGCCAGCTTCAGGCCGGCGACCTTGGCCGGGCCCTTGATGCTTCGTTTGCCGAGCCCGGCTGCACGCTCTTCCACCATGACCTTATCCACGGTAGGCGAAGAGAAATCGGGGTAGGTGATTCCCCTGCCCTGGCGCACCGCGCCGGGTGCGGCGCCGTTGCCGTTTCCGTAGATCGCCATCGGCCTGGTCTCCTGTCGGCGCAACGTACCAGAAGCGTCGGATCGATCCTACCGAGTGCGTGCTAACGTGGCGCTCTGATGAAGAGACGCTTCCCGACTGCCCTCGTTTTTGTCGTTGTTGCTGTCGTCTTTGCCTTTGTCTCGCTGCTCGCGTGTGGCGCGGCCGAGCGACCCGACGGTGGACAGGGGCTCCTCCCGGTCGGCGCGACGGCGCCCGACGTGTTCGCCGCCGATCAGAACGGCGCGATCCAGCGGCTGTCCGACCAGCGGGGTCGCGCCGTGGTCGTGTACTTCTATCCGAAGGACGGGACGCCGGGCTGCACGGAGGAGGCGTGCGCGTTCCGCGACGCGTGGGACCGCTTCAAGCAGGCCAACGTGCAGGTCTTCGGCGTCTCCCCCGACACGCGCGAGTCGCACGAGGCGTTCGCGACCGAGCACAGGCTGCCGTTCCCCATCCTCGTCGACACCGACCAGACGTGGGCCAACGCGTTCGGCGTGCCGACGCGGCTCGGGTCGATCGCGCGCGTGACGTTCCTGATCGATCCCGACGGCAAGGTCGCGAAGGTCTACCCGGACGTCGATCCCGGCGTGCACGCCGACGAGGTGCTGAAGGACGCCGCGCAGCTCACGGGCGCCGCGCTCCCGGCGGCGCCTGCGGCGTCGGCGAGCGCCGCGCCGGCCGGGTCCGACGCCGCGGCGCCGGGCGCTGCGGGCGCGCCGGGCGCTGCGGGCGCGCCGCCTGCGGCGGCGGGATCGGCCGCGCCGGTGGCGACGGGGACGATGCTCCCCCCGGCGGCTCCTGCGGCGCCGCCGGCGAAGCGGTGACGGCGCCGGGCGCGCGGCGCGCGCGGGGGGTTGACGTGGGCGCCTGCACGCGAGAGCACGCGCGTGGTGCGTAGGACGTCAGAACCTTGGAGGGCCAACGGCCTCACGCTGTGCGTCCATCGCTTTCGCGACGACGCCGCGCCGCCGTCCGGCCTCACGCTGCTCTTGCTCCACGGCTTCCTCGACGCGGGGAGCACGTGGGATCTCGTGGCCGAGCCGCTCGCGCGGGCGGGGCACGACGTGATCGCGCCCGACCTCCGCGGCTTCGGCCGGAGCGGCCGCGTCGGCGCGGGCAGCTACTACTACTTCCCCGACTACGTCGCCGACGTCGCGGCGCTCGTCGACGCGCTCGCGCCGGCGCGGCTCGGCGTGGTGGGCCACTCGATGGGCGGCGCGGTCGCGGTGTACTACGCGGGCGCGAGCCCCGGCCGCGTCGAGCGCCTGGCCCTGCTCGAGGGCCTGGGGCCGCCGGCGCGCGGGCCCGAGATCGCCGTCGCGCGCATGGAGACGTGGCTGCGCGAGATGAAGGGGCTCGATCGGGCGCCGCGGCGGCTCGCGTCGATGCAGGACGCGATCGCGCGGCTCGCCGCGCATCACCCGCGCGTGCCGCGCGACGTGCTGGCGACGCGCGCGCCGCTGCTCACGCGCGAGGAGCCCGGCGGCGAGCTCGCGTGGGCGTACGATCCGATGCACCGGACGACGTCGCCGCTCTGGTTCCAGGCGGAGGCGTTCGCGGCGTTCCTGGAGCGCATCGCGTGCCCGACGCTGATCGTGAGCGGCGGGCCGACCGGGTGGCGCCCGCCGGACGAGGCGGCGCGGGTGGCGAAGCTCGCGCGCGCGGAGCACGTCGAGCTGCCGGACGCCGGGCACATGATGCACTGGTCGGCGGCCGCGGAGCTTTCGGAGCGGCTGGGCGAGTTCTTCGCGAGAGGGAGCGCCGGCGACGCGACGGGCCCGACGAGGAGCGGGGAAGCGAGGTAGGCCGTGGAGGCGGCGGTGACGGCGAGCCAGCGGAAGCCGCGGAAGCCGCGCAGACAGAGAGGCCGGCCGAGGGGCGAATAAAAGAGCTTGACTCGGCGGGGCGAGTGGGTAATCTGCGCGCCTCCTCGACGAGAGGCGTGCCACCTTAGCTCAGTGGTAGAGCAACGGTTTCGTAAACCGTAGGTCTCGGGTTCAAATCCCGAAGGTGGCTCCAGATCAAGAACAGCGAGCATACCCGCTTCTCTGCGGATGCGGCTCGTTGACCAGCCGGAACTCGCCGGCGCCGAGCGCTCTGGGCACCATCGAGAGAGAGCGTGTCGCGCAGCGCGACGAAGCTCTCCCTCAAGGGTCGTTGCGGTCGTCGTGGTCCGCCAGCTCCCCGATGGCCTTGTAACGGGGACGCGGACGACATCCGAGTCTGCAGCGGCGACTCGGGCGGCCCGTATCGCCTCAGAGACACCACTGGACCTTCGGCATCCATTCCAACTCGGAGAAGCCGGGGGACGATGAGTGCGCCGAGGTCGGGAGCGGCTTCGTCCCGCGCAGCCGGCGATGGCCCCCATCGACCCGGGTCAACGCCCGGCTGCCGCCGCGGCGGTGGACGTGGCGAGCCGCCGGAAGTGCTCGATGCCGAGGAGGTTGCACAGGGTCTCCAGGTGCTGCCGGCGCGCCCTGTTCTCGTCGAGCAGGCGAGCGGCGAGCTCGTGCCCGAGCAGATCCACGGCGATGCTGTCTCGCGAGAGGAGGACGTCGCGCGCGTAGTCGTGGAGCGGCCCCGCGACCATGTCGGCGCGCATGGCGTCCACGGAGCGGCGCTGCTTGGCCGAGCGGCCCCGCCACGCGGTCGCCGCTCGCCAAACCTCGCTCGTGACATAGAGCAGATCGCGCGCGAGCATGCGCCCGAGGCCGGGCCCCTGGAGCCGGAGCAGGGCGTTGTCGTTCACGAGGATGCCGCGCGCGGGCGGCAAGAAGCGGCGCACGATGGCGTCGTGCAGGCCCGCGTGCATGCCTATCGGGGAGGGCAGGCCGAACGCGAGCCGCACGACGGACGGGCTCGCGTACGGGCTGAAGCTCCTCCACCAGGAGAAGCGCGACGTGAGCGCGCCCCAGCGGCCATACCGCTCGAAGAGGTAGAACTGATCGAGCACGTCGTGCACGTCGGGCGAGCGCCGGAACATCGCCTCGACCACCGCCTGGGTGCGCTCGCGGACGGCGGCCGGATGCTCGGGCGAGCGGAAGCCTGGCGCGGCAAGGCGGCGCCACTTCCGGGCGAGGAAGGCCGCGACGTCGCCGGCGCTGGCGCCGGCCACCCGCCGGTACTGGCCGGGGCGAGCATAGTAATAGCCACGGAAGATCTCGCCCCCTCCCCCGTCGAAGCCCAGGGGGCGCTCGTCGTCCCAGCTCGGATACCTGTCAATCGCGCGCTTGGCGCTGGAATCGCCGTTCATGTGGAACGCGATGAGATCCGCGTGACGGCTGAAGTCATCATGGATGGGCAGATCCAGCTCACGGTGCTCGTGCCGTACGCCCGAGAGGGCGGCGATGCGCCTGGCCACGCGCACGTCGAGGCTGTCGGGCGCGCCCGAGGTCTTGGCGACGATGCGCTCTGCCGGCACGACCGACGCGACCAGCGCGAAGATGGCGCGGCTGTCGATGCCCGCGGTCAGGTCGGCCCGGACCGTGTCGAAGCCCGCCGCGGCGAAGCGCGTGTTGTCGCGCATGTTGTCGACGATCAGGTCGATTCGCTCGCTGACCGCGGCCGCGTCGCGGGCATCGACGCGGCCCTCGAACAGCCCGAGCGGCGCGGCGAGCCGCTCCAGGCGGCCGCCCCGCAAGCGCAGCCAGTGCGAAGGCTCGCACGGCTCGACGCGCGCGAGCAGCGGCCGCCCGCCGATGGACCAGTCGGCGGCGACGATCGAGCACGCCGAGGCGTGATCGATCTCGACGGGGCACGCCCCGGTCGCCACGAGCGCGATGTCGTGCGGCGAGACGTAGAGGGCCCCGCCCGCGTGCAGGGTGCGCAGCGCCCGGCGGCCGAGCAGGTCCGAGATCACCGCGACGGTGCGCTCGGCGCGGTCGACGACGATGGCGGAGAAGTTGCCGTCGAGCGCGGCCACCGCGGCCCCGCCGCCCGACCTGTAGGCGCGGAGGACGGCGCTCGCGGGCGACGCCCTGGACTCGCCTTGCAGATCGCCGAACAACAGCACAGCGTGCGTGTCGGTGACCACCTGATCGAGCAGGTCGAGCCGCGGCCGCGGCTCCGGCGCGAGGAGCGCCCACCCGCCGCCGACCTCCGGCAAGACCTCCAGCGCGATCCGGGGCTCCGGGCCCACGGAGGGCATCCGCTCGCCGACGAGGACCGCCGTGCGGCGGAGAAACGCGGCGGGGTCGCGATCGCTCGCGTCCGGCATGTTGAAGGCGGCGATGAACGAGAACAAGAGATTCTCCCCTGACCTGTGATGCCCATCCAGAAAAGCGGATGATGACGCGCCGGCAGCGCCAGCGCGCTACATCGTCAACACCAGCTTGCCCACCGTCTTGCCCGACTCGATCGCCCGGTGCGCGTCCGCGGCCCGATCCAGCGGGAACGCCGTCACCAGGGGCGCCGAGAGGCGCCCCTCTTCCAGCCAGCCCTCGAGCCGGTCCATCGCCTCCCGCAGGATCTCCGCCTTGTGGAACAGGTACGAGAGGTTGAAGGCCAGCACGCTCTTGTTGTCGTTGCAGAGATCGAGCGGGTTGAAGCGGGGCATCTTGAGGAAGTCGAGCGCGAGCTTCGGGTAGTTCGGGCGGCCGCCCTGCCGCGGCAGCATCGTGTGGAAGCCGTACACGACGAGCTTGCCCGCCGGCGCAAGGTGCCGGTAGCTCTGCCGCAGCGTCTCGACCCCGTTGGCGTCGAGCACCACGTCGTAGCCGTCGGGCGCGAGCCGCTCCGCCGCCGCCCAGAGCGGCTCGCTGCTCTTGTCGATCACCGCGTCGGCGCCGAGGCGCCGCGCCGGCTCGACCTTGTGCGCCGCGCCCACCACGCCGACCACCCGGCAGCCGGCGATCTTGCCGAGCTGCACCAGCGCGCTGCCCACGCCGCCGGCGGCCGAATGCACCAGCAGGGCCATGCCCGGCCGCAGCCGCACGAGCTCGAACAGCGCGTAGTACGCCGTCATGAACACCGCCGGAAAGCCCGCGGCCTGCTCCGGCGTGAGCCGCGACGGCAGTGGGAAGACCTGGTGGCGCGGGACCACGACGCGCGAGGCGTAGCCGCCGAAGCGGACCACGCCGACGACGGGCGCCCCGGGCGCGAGATCCGAGACGCCCTCGCCGACCGCGGCCACCGTGCCCGCGACCTCGAAGCCCGGTGTAATGGGCCAACCGACGTACTTCTTCGCCGACTCGTAAAGGCCCATGCGGACGACGCAATCCGCGTAGTTGACGCCCGCCGCCTGCACGTCGACGAGCACCTCGCCGCGCCCGGGGACCGGGTCCGGGTGCTCCTCGACGCGGAGCTTGTCGTGGCTGCCGGGCTCGTGGACGACGATCTTGCGCATGGGCACCTGCTGGGCTGCCGTAGTCACACCACGGCTCGCGAAGGCGAAACGGACGGCGACGGAGACGGCGGCCGCGGTAGTACACCGATCGGGTTCGAAAAGGAAACGCGCAGCGGACGCGCTTGCGACGCGCTCACCCCACGCGCCCCCTACGCGACAGAGCGGCCCGCCCCCGATTTCGCGGGTCCTGCTTGACAGGAAAAGCACGCCTCGCTCTCCTGTCCGATGGCCGCGCCGCGCCCCGCATAGGTGAACCCTTGAGCCGCATGTTCCTCGCTTCCTTCCACGAGCCGCTGGAGCTGCGCTCGACGCTCGACATGGCCGACCCCGGCGACGGCATCGCCGTGACCGATCCCGACGCGATCGAACGGCACGTGCGGCTCCTGCTCGACGATCCCTCGAACCGCCACCGGCTGCTGCGCGCGCTCGAGGACGACGCGCTGGAGCTCGCCTTCCCGCCCGACGATCACCAGCTCTGCCTGCTGGTCACGCGGCGCCTCTCGCTGGGCACGATGGTGCTCGTCCGCCGGCGCGAGATCGCGCGCCTCGACTCGCCCCCGGCGCAGAGCGGTGAGCGCCAGGCGGTCAAGGAGGAGAAGCCGCCCGAGCCGAAGCCGAAGGAGGCCGAGGTCAAGATCCGCGACTGGAAGATCGAGTGCAAGCACCACGCGGCCGGCTCCCGGCCCTTCTTCGAGCGCGGCGCGCTCATCCAGGTCGTCCCCGACAAGGGCAAGACCAAGGACACGGTCACCGTCCACTGGCGCGACGACTACCTCGGCAGCATGCCCCCCTCGCTCGCGCTCACCACGCCCGGGCACCCGGCGGTCACGGCGAGCCAGTCGGGCGCGAGCGCGGGGTACACGGCGTACAAGGGCGAGGTCGCGTACCTCGGCGAGCTGAACGAGCTGCGCTTCCCCTTCCCCCCCTTCTGGCGGGCGCTGAACGAGAAGACGTCGTACACGTTCGGGGCGGGCCCGCGGCCGGTCAGCGTCGAGGTCTACAATCCGAGGCAGTTCAAGCTGGAGCTCAAGTTCCCTCCGCTCGAGAGCTTCAAGGCCGGCTACAAGTACACCGCGTCGTCGCGGTCGATCGAGGGAGATTCGCTGTCGAAGCTCTCGATGACCAAGAAGAAGACGGTCAAGGAGAAGCTCGAGATCAGCGAGGAGGGCTGGAGGCCGTCGACCTTGACGATCGCCTCGAGCAAGTCGTCGCACACCGCGACCACGACCGGCGGGAAGACGACCCACGAGCACAAGCCCGAGTCCGAGACGAGCACGAAGCTCGCGGACTCGATCGTGCTGAGCCGCGACGGCGGGGCGCTGTCGATCGACGCCGCGAAGATCGTCGGGAGCCTCCTCGAGTTCATCAAGGAGGGGCTCGACATCATCAAGACGATCAAGAGCTACGCGCCGCAGGTCGGCTGGTATGTCGACCTCGAGATCCAGGTGATGCAGGGCGGGCTCGCGGCCGAGTGGACCTGGCAGGAGTGGGAGGATCACCGCGTCTTCCGCTACATCGACATCAAGGCCGCGCTCGACATCTTCAGCGTCACGTTCGAGATCGGCGTGGGCGTCAGCGCCTACAGCTTCAAGCTCCAGGTCTTCGGCCAGGTCTCGGGCTCGCTCGGGGTCGAGGTGAGCGGCACCCGGTACAAGCCCGACGGCGCGCCGGGGGCCGCGTTGCAGGGCAAGGGCAGCATCGGCGGCGCCCTCGGCGCGCGGGCGGAGGCGGGCTATTTCTTCAAGTTCAACGCGAAGATGGAGACGGCGCTCGAGGTCGATCTCACGCTCGGCATCAACCAGCCGAACCGCTCGCAGATCGTCAGCATCGACGGTGGGTTCGTGTGGACGGGCATCGAGTGCACCGCGACGGGCTCGGTCGGCATGTGGGGCATCGGCGGCACCAAGAAGTGGAAGGGCACGCTGGTCCCGAAGAGCGAACGGCTCCACGTCGAGTGGCCCAGCCCGAAGGAGTACAAGCCGCCGTTCATGAGCCGCGACGCGATCAAGGCGGCGCTGGCGAAGGTGCTCTCGAACAGCTGGGATATCCGGGTCTTCACGCCGTCCGGGAGCGCGTTCGTCGCGGACAAGGCGTGGACCGTCGACGAGGTCGCCGGGGCGCTCGCGGCGCGCATCGAGCGCGACCGCGCGTTCCACCGCACGCCCGAGATGGTCGACGCGCTCGCGAACGCCGTCCGCCAGGATCTCGACGCGCTCGGCGACCGCTGGGGGCGCGACTGGATCGAGGCGGATCGGTTCAAGGCGTACGTCGATGGCACGATCGACGGCCGCGGCCTCCAGAAGCACCTGGACGACGGCGCGAGCCCGCTCCGGAAGCTCACCGGCTGAGCCCGCCGGGGCGCGGGGCGACAGGGCGCGACGCGGTGGAGGCCCGTTCGAACGATAAGTTATCCTAACTAACGATGAGCTTTCCCATCTACCACCTCGAGACGAAGGCGGAGCGGTGCCGGGTGCGCGTGCGGCTGAACGACGTGCCCGTCGTGGAGCTCTCGGCCGAAGGCGAGCAGCCCGAGTGGTTCGCTCCGCCGATCAACCTGGTCCTCGTCGCGGGCGCGAACCGGCTCGACGTGGAGGTCTCTCCGCTGCCGCGCGACGACGGCTCCCCCGGCGACCTCCGGGGCGTGGAGCTCGAGGGCGCGGTGCGCGTCTACGGCAAGGGCGACGCGGTGGCGCCGGGCGAGGGGCCAGTGGTGCTGGAGCTCGCCGTGATGCGCGAGCTCGCCCGGCGGATGCAGGTTGCGGACGAGCGCGGCGAGGAGCTTCCGATTCCGCAGGCGTTTCGCTTCGCGTTCGACGCCGCGGGGCCAGATTTCACGGCCGAGCTGGCCGGGGGCGAGCCGCTCCCGGGCGAGGAGGCGCTGCGCGACTACGCGATCCGGCTGCGCGACCTCGCGCGCGCGGCCGACGTGGAGGGGCTCGTGGCCGAGATGGAGCCGAAGGTGCAGGCGTACGCGGCGGCTTACGACGACGACGCGGGCGCCATCCGGGCGAGCCTGCGCGGCGTCCTGCAGGCCGAGTACGCGCCGCGGGGGTTCGTGACGGACTTCGAGCGCGAGGACGTGGAGCTCGCGCCGTGCGCGGGCGGGAGGCTCTGCGAGCTGCGGCGGCCCGGAGGAGAGCCGCTGCTAGAGACGCCGCCGGACGCGGACGAGAGCACGATGCAGATACCGATCGTTGTCGGCAGCCGCGGCGGGGCGCTGCGGGTGGTGCGGTGAGGCGAGCGGCGGGGGCCGCCCCTCGACGGAGCGACGGGCGCGGACCGGATGCCTTCGCGCCTGCTCTCGCGACCGTCACCCGATCCATTCCTGGGGCGGCACGAACGTCAGCCCGAAGCCGCCCCTCGCCTCCAGGGCCTCCTTGACTCGCCGGTGAACGACCACGCCGGACACGCACTCTGCGAGCCGGAACATCAGGAGCCCCGAGGCCCGCGCCGGGTCGATCACCAGGGAGTCAAAATCCGAGTCGACGAGCGGCGGGTCGCTGTGCGCCCGATAGACGGACTTGCCGAGATCGGCGGCGGCTACGAGGCCGACGACGTTGACCGCCAGGTAATCCCTGCAGATCTCCCCGCTTCGAGGGTCGACGATGGACGTGCGGTAGGTCTGCAGGTTGTCGACGCCGGCGTCGTTCAACGCCGCGCAAAGCGCGCGGTGGTAGAGCGGGATGCCCGCGTCGTAGAGGTACTTTCGCGAGCCCCGGGTGTCAGGGTCCCAGGACAGCTCGATGGGCTCGCGGACCTTGACGCCGAAGGGCCTCCCCGAAATCCAGCTCTCGACGCCCTCGATGCTGGGCGGGGGCCCGTCGACGCTGGTGTACTCCCACTGTTCGGGGGACGCGTAGCACTCCAGCATGTAGTAGTCCGACATGTTACTTTCGCCTCTGCAACCAGGCGCGCTCCAGCTCTGCCAGGCTCGCCGCGAAGCGCGACGTATAAAGAGGCGGCTTCCAGGTCTGCGGGGGACCTACCAGAAACTGATAGAGGCGGGCAGAGACGCTGTTCAGCCGCGCCACGAGCCCATGCGGAGGAGGGAGCTTGCCCCCCTGCCTCTTCGCCTCGTCGCATTGGCTGCACGCCGAGCTCTGATTGACGAGGTTCACCTGGATCTTGTCGAGGACCTTGATCACGAACGCGCTGTAGTCAGGGTGGGCGTCGTGGAACTGTCGCCTGGCTCGTTCCATGATGGCGGAGGTGAACCGCTCCTGAAAGGTCGCGACGACCTGGTTCTCCTCGTTCCGCTGCTTCACGCGCCGGGTGAGCTCCGAGTACTTGAGGGCACGGTCCTCTCCCGGCAGGACGAGCCCCTCCTTCATCTCCGCCGAGAGCGCATGGTGGGTGGGCAACCAGATGCCGTTCTCGCCGCCATTGACGTCGTAACCGATGTCTCCCCAGATCTTGCTCCCCTTGGAGATGAACTTGATCAGCGCGCTCTTCGGCAGCGACGCCTCGCCGGGGATCAGGTGGTGCGCCGAGGAGGAGTAGGGGTACTCTTGACCATCCACGATAGCCGGCGGCTCCGGGCAGTCGTCACGCCGCGCGGCGATCAGCTTCTGCTTCGTCTTCGGGACGATCCGGGCCCCGTCGTCGGCCCACAGCTGCGTGCTGTAGCCTTCGGCGAGGCGCGAGCCTAGGGCGGCGGAGTCACTCCCCAGGGAGTTGTCGACCTGCCCCGGCTTCGTGTGCTCGAAGGGGCACTTGAACTCATCCTGGTCGATCTCCCCCACGCTGACCGACTCACCGAGCTGGGTCATACGTCACCCCATGATGTTCTTCTTGTTGTGAAACAGCGGGTCCCCGAGCCGGCAAACGTTCTTTCCCTCGAACTTCACATCGAACGAGTACATCATGAACTCCGCCGCGCCCTTCGTGGAGTTGCTCACGACGCCCCCTCCCGCCGTCCCCGCCTCGTCGCCGCTGGTCATGCTGTACTGGGCGCCCTTCACCATCGGCATCTGCCCGTCACACGTCACCTTCTTGGGCCCCTTCGACGTGTCGGACGCCTTCCCGACGTTCGGGTACGGGATCGGCACCGGCCCGCCGGGGGACGGCGTCTTGCAGACGTCGGGAAAGACCGTGCTGAGCCCGCCGCTGCTCTGGTGGACCACGCCGCGCCCGTTCGCAAACACCGTCTGTGCCATCCCTCACCTCGCCTCTTTCCCCTAAGCGCCCGAGACCATCGCAGCGCCCCGCCCCGCGCAGTCCGACGAGCACCACACAAGGCACGGCGCTCGTCGATACCCTCTCTGGATCCCCACAGCCGCGAGCCCCACCAGCATCGGGCCGAGCGCCGCGCCCGTGTCCCCCAGGCAGTCCACCGGGTGCTCCATCATGAACCGCTCGGCGAACCGCTCCCGATGCCGGATGTACGCGACGCCCCACTCCTTGGCGTTGAAGCTCTCTCCGTTGAGCCCTGCAACCACCGTCTGGACGGTGCCGGTCGTCGAGGCGAAGAGGCGGCGGAACGCGAGGTCGAGCCCGTCGCCTCGATACACCTCCTCGCTGTACCGGTGTCCGGGCTCCTCGGCGGACGCCGCGCCGTCGATGCGAGCGGTCGGCGAACGCCCGACGCGCTCCCCCCTGCCGGCCGACGAGAGGAGCAGGAACGCAGCGCCCTCGCCCGGGATGAACCCGTCGAAGACGCGCTCGGCGCGGATGCGATCCTCGCTGTCGAGCGCGGCGAGCAGGTACAGGTCGAGATGGCTGTCGATCCCGCCCACGACGACGTACCCGTCGCTCCCGGAGGCGAGGCGCTCGATCGCCTCCTCCAGCGCGGCGAAGCCGGCGGCTCGCCCTTGCGGGAAGACCCGGCTCCGCTCGAGGTGGAACGGGACCTCGGCCTGCGCGGCGAGCTGCTGGAGGAAGCCGGGACCCACGACGGGCGGTCGCCCCGGGTGCGGCTCTGGGACCGCCAGGAGCACCGGGATGCGCGCGACGCGATCCACGCCGGCCACGCTCTCCCGCAGCGCCGCTCCGCCGAGGCGCAGCATGCGCAGCTGGCGCGCCGTCAGGCCGGGCGTCGCGTCGAGCGCGGGGGTGAGCGCCGGCAGATCGGCTTCCGGCACCGTGGCCATCACGATCGGCTTGAAGCGCCGATCGAGGACCGAGGTCTCCCTTCTGAGCGATACGCCCGCCCTGACCGCCGCGGCCGTCGTGGGCGCCGTCAGCCCCACGGCGGTGGTCATGCCGAGGCCGAGGATCTCGACTGCGCGCTGCGGCGTCATCCCGACCTCGCCCCGAGATCCAGCGCGTTCAGCCCGATACGGACCTTGTCGATCTTCAACGAGCGCTTGTCGCAGCGGACCGCGCCACGCCAGAGGAGCCCGATCGCGCCGTCGTTCGGCTCGAGGACGGCGGTCTCCAGGCGGAGCGCGGGGCGCTCGATCGCCGCGGCGATCCGCACCTCGGCGCCGAGATGACAGCGCGGCAGGCGAAAACGCAAGATGCCCGTCGGCGAGGCGTTGACGATCTCCACCGGCTCTCCGCCTTCGAGGTAACGCCGGCAGACCAGGTCCGGGTGCGCGACATTGAAAAAGCGAGGATTGAAGTCCGTCGGCAGATACGGCGCTCGCGTCTTCCGCCAGGCCTCGTCGTACGTGCCAGCGAACGAGCGGCGCGGCTCCCACGACGGCGCGATGTAACCGAACCCCGCTGGAGGCGGCGTGTCGGCGGGGTGCGCGATGAGGTGGGCCGGATCCTCAATGTTGGGGAGCTGACGGGCCGCGGGCTCCCCCTGCTTGCCCCGGCGCGCGAAGCCGACGCCCGCCGGATTCCGCGGATCGATCGTGGCCCGCTTCGTCTCGGGATCCAGCTCGAGGACGCCGCCGAACGCTCGCTCGTAGACGAGCGGCATCCGCGTGAACGGCGCCGGAGAGGAGACCTTTTCCCCCAGGGCGCCCTTCCACTCGCGATCACCGAAGACGCGGACGACCTTCCGCACCTCGCCGACCCGGAGCATCACGTCACACTCGGAGGCTGGCCGCGCCTGCGGTGCCCAGGCGTCGCCGAGGAGCACCACGTCTGTCGACGGCTTTTGCAGGTGCATCTCGCCGGCGTGCGCCAGGCTGGAGCGAGCCGGGTCGCCGCTGTACTCGTCCACCAGCCGAATGGGGCGTTGCTTCTCCGCGATCTTCAGCGCCGAGCCGACGAGCGCGAACGTCGCTCGGACCACGACGTAGAGCGTCTCGACGCCGTCCGTATCCGGGAAGAGCCCGATCGTCGCCGCGAATGGAGTCTCATTCTGGAGCTGCAGCATCCGTCTGAAGGGGCGCAGGATCGCCGAGTTTCACCGGTCGCGCAATGTCAGCTTCCCGTGCGCGCCCTCTCCTGCGCCCATGCCGGCCCCCGCACCTCCACCACCCCCCGCCGCGCCCCCCGCAGCGCCAGCTCCACCGCCGCCGCCGCCCTCGCCGGCTGGCTCCCCCGCTGCAGCGCCTCCTCGAGCCACGCCACCTCCATGGGCCTCCCCAGGAGGTACCGCGTCCCCCGCTTCAGCTCCTTCCCCCGGCTCCCCCACCACGCCGCGATCTTCTCCCGATCCGGCCACGGCAAGCTCTCGTCCGGATCCATCGCGACGTCCTCGTCCTCCGGATCGTCGCTCGGCCCGCTCTGGAACCCCGCCGGCCGCGCCCCCCGCAGCTTCGCCTCCTCGAGCCCCACCCCGGTGATCATCGTGAACGCCCCGCCCGCGATCCGCGCGAGCTCCGGCGTCCCCATGCACTCGAGGATCCACGGCATCAGCGCCGGATCCCCGAGCGCCGCCGCCCCCGCGAGCGCCGCGCGCGCCCCCCGCGGCGCCCCGGCGATCGCGCGCAGCCACGTCGATGCCAGCGCCGGCTCCATCCGCCGCATCGCCATCGCGCACGCCCGCTCCGCGAACGGCCCGCCATGATCCGCGATGGCCCCGAGCACCCGCAGCGCCGCCGCGTCGCCGAGCACCGCCGCAGACCACGCCGCCGCGAAGCGGCACGCCTCGTCCTCGCTGCCCAGCGCGCCCCGCACCTCGTCCAGGAGATCCGCCCGCCCGAGCTCGCCCACGGCGCGCAACGCCCTGGCCCTGAGGCGCAGATCGCTCGACGTCACCGCGTATCCCAGCGCCGCCCCCGGATCCTGCCGCTGCACCGCGCACGCCGCGATCCCGATCGCAACCAGCTCCGGCCCGACCCGGTGCGACAAAAGCCCCGGAAGGATCGACCGCGCCTTCGAGAACGACACCCAGCCCAGCGCCGACACCAGCGCCCGCGCGAGCGCCGGCACGGCCCCGCCCACGTCGAGCACCTCGGCGATGCCCTTGAGATCCCGCCGCTCGACCGCGAGCACCATGGGCGCAAACAGGCTCCCCGGCTCCTCGTCGTCGATGGCCGCCCTGCAGACCTCCCACCCCGCGTCGCCGGCGAGCCGGAGGCCGTCGACGTGCGCCTCCAGCCGCTCGTCGAGCTCACCCAGGCTCTCGAGATCATACACCGGGTCCAGCACCGCCGCGTCCCGGTACGACCACAGGAACGCCGCCTCGGAGGCGTGCTGCTCGAAGACTTCGGCTTCTATCGTCGAGATCAATTGATCTGCACCGAGCCGCCCTGGATCCGGTTCACCCCGGAGGACCGCGTGAGCAAATACGCGCCGCGAATCAGGATCTTGCCAGCCCGCGTCAGCGTGATGCTGGCCTTGCCGCACTGGAGCACGATCTCCTTCTCCGCGGTGAACACCAGCCGCTCGCCGTCCGCCGTCGCCGTCGCGCCGTCGCGCCTCGCCGCGCTCGCGCCATCCCCGGCCACGTGCATCCGCCCCATCACCACCGGCCTGTCGCGCCGCCCCCCCTCGAACAGCAGCGCGACCTCCCGCCCCTCGTCCTCCGGCCCGAGCGCCGTCATCGACCGCGCGGGGACGCCGCCGCCGCCTCCCAGGACAGCCGCCTCGACGAGCGGATCGCCGTTCTGCCCGAACCCCACGATCCGCCCCACCACGACGCCGTCGATCGGCCCGGCCTGCGCGGCCTCCGCCGCGACGCGCTCCTCGTGCGCCGCGACCACGAGCTCGAGCAGCCCCTCCGCGCCCTCGAGCGCGTCCGCCTCGCCCGCCGCCTCGTCCACCCCCGCCTCGCCAGAGGCCGCCGCCTCGCCGCCCTCCTCCTCCATCAGGATCACCTCGCCGCCCTGCTCCGCCGCCGGCGCCCGCCCATCGTCGCTCATCGCCCTGCTCCTCCGCTCCCGCTCGCCTCGGAGCGCCCGCGCTCCACCGCCCGCCTCAGTTCATCCCGACGTTGCTCCCCTTGATCTTCACGTTGCCCGAGGCCTCGACGTTCACCGCCCCCTCGCTCTTCACGTCGAGCTTCTTCCCCTCGACCCGGACCGGACCCTCGCCCTTCACCGTGATCTTCTTCCCCTGCACGGTGACGTTGCCGTTCTTCTCGATCGTGATCGTGGCGTCCCCGCACTGGATCGCGAGCTTCTCGCCGATGATCATCGTCTTCTTCTCCTTCACCTCCTCCTTCGCGCTCTTCCCGATGGTCACCGTCATGTCCTTGCCCACCGTCAAGGTGTAGCCCTCATCCACGTTCGTCGACTTGCCCTTGGAGACGCTCTCCGAGCTCGATCCCCCCACGGACTCGCTCTTGTTCTCGCCGATCGACGCGCTCTGGCTCTTGCCCACGTCGATCGACTGGCTCCCCGAGACCGACTCCGTGTGATCCCCGCCCACGCTGACGTCCCTGTCGCCCCCGACCGAGAGGCTCTCGTCCTCGCCGATCGTCTCGGTGTGGGTCTTCGCGACGTCGATGCGCTTGTGGCCGCCGATCTCCTCGCTCTGATCGTTCCCCACGACCTTGCTCCGGTCGTGGGCGACCTCGAGCATCTCGTCGTTCCCGATCCACTGCTTCTTGTCGTGCTCGATCGCGATGTTCCAGTCCTTCTGGCCGTGCAGGAAGATCTCCTCCGAGCCCTTCTTGTCCTCGAACCGGAGCTCGTTGAACCCGCCGCCCCCCGTCGAGCTGTTCGACTTGATGGTGCTCTTCGTCTTCTCCGCAGGGAGCGCGTACGGCGGCACGTTGGTGCCGTGATAGACGCTCCCCACCACGAGCGGCCGGTCCGGATCACCCTCGAGGAAATCGACCACCACCTCGTGGCCGATCCGCGGCAGAAACACCGCGCCCCACGCGGCGCCGGCCCAGATCTGGCTCACGCGGATCCAGCACGAGCTCTGGGCGTCCTTCTTGCCCTCCCGGTCCCAGTGGAACTGGACCTTGATGCGGCCGTGCTCGTCCGTATAGACCTCCTCGCCAGGAGGACCGACCACGATCGCCGTCTGGATCCCCTTGATCGTCGGCCACGGCGTCACCGACGGCGGGCGATAGGGGACGTCGGAGGGGATGACCTGAAACCGGTT
Source organism: Sorangium sp. So ce385 (assembly GCF_051474135.1). Taxonomy (NCBI): domain Bacteria; kingdom Pseudomonadati; phylum Myxococcota; order Polyangiales; family Polyangiaceae; genus Sorangium; species Sorangium sp. So ce385. The sequence goes on from NZ_CP150337.1 coordinate 8,487,461, forward strand.
CCCGTAAGCCGGGACGTCGCTGTCGGTGACGGCGTCCACCACCGGCTCGTGGCCGTGATGGTGCACGGAGACGAGCAGATACTCGCGGTTGAAGGCGTCGCGGCCGTGCTCCGCGAGCGTGAAGGTCTGGCCAGGGACGAAGCGCGGGCAGGCGCTCTCGCCGCTGCCCGTCCTGCGCGAGGTCTGGAGCTGCTCGAGCCGGATCTTGGCGAGGCCCGAGCCCGCGCCGGGCGCGTCGTAGTCGCCCGGATAATCGTAGACCTCGAGATCGTCGTCCGCGTCCGCCTGGGCGTTGCTCTCGAGCGACAGGCCGGGCTTCTTGAAGTTGTAGTCGCGCAGCGTCACCTTCCCCGACCGCACCCGCTCGACGTACCGGAAACGGGAGACGTGCTCGCCCTGAAACAGCGCGCCGAGCTGCGGCCGGAACACGACGGTACCCTCCCCCGCGATCGGCCCGTGCGCAGAGGGGCTGTCGGCGAACACGAGTACGTGGCCGCCCTCGCCGTGCTCGAAGTAGTAACAGATGCCCTCCTCCTCGAGCAGCCGCGACACGAAGGCGAAGTCGCTCTCCCGGTACTGCACGCAATACTCCCGCGCGCGGTAAACCCCGCTCAGCAAGAAGCGGTAGCCCTCGCTCGGGATCCCGGCGGCGCGCAGCACCTTCTCGATGATCTCCGGGGTGGTGAGCGCCTGGAAGATCCGGCTGTTCCGGCGGTGCTTGAGGCGCGCGACGTCGGGCACGATCGTGGCGTGATAGGCCGTGAGCCGCTTGCCCTCCTCCCCCTGCTCGAAGCTCGCGACCACGCCGTGGACGAGCCGGGGCTGCTCGCCGATCTGAACGGTGAGCAGCGCCGGCTTGCCGACGACGTCCGTGAACGCGATGTCCTTCTCCGGCGAGGCGACGAGGACATCGAAGTGAAAGAGCTCGGAGATGCCCTCGCGCCCCTCGAACCGCGTCACACGGAGCTCGTGCTCCAGTCCGTCGACCTGAAACAAGTGCATGGACTCTCCCTTGAACCGACGTGAGCCGAGCGGATGCGCGGACGGACCGCGGGCAGCATTCAGCCGGATGCCATCCTACGTGCGGCGCCCGCTCGACCGCAATGGATGACGGCCCTCGAATCCGGTACGACCCCGGGACGGTCGCGGGCGCGCCGGTCGAGCCGCGCGCCGGTCGAGCCGCGCGCCGGGACGACGCCGCCCGCCACGACCGGTCCCGCGCTAGATGGAAGCCAGATCGGCGTCGGCCATCGCCGCGAGGAACTGCGCGCCAAGCCCCTCCGGTCGACCGCGCGCATCGCCGAGGCCGGGTGGCTGCACGAAGGGCGGCGCCGCCTGGGCGTGCGCCACGGCGGGAGGCGCCGGCGCGAGAGGCGCGGGCGGGGCCGGCGGCGCGCTCGACGAGGCGGGGCGACGCGCGGTCTCGGCAGCGGCGGCGGCCGGCGCTCGCCGGGCGTCGAACGGGGTCGCCGCGAAGGCGACAACCCTGGCCGCATCCTCGGCGGTGAGGGCGCTCGTCTCCCCGAGCAGCTCGCGGGCGCCGTGCCGCGCGGGCGAGGGCGCCGCCGCGCGCGGGGCGGCGGCCGGCAGCGACGCCGCCGGCGCGGCGGGGCGAGGCGCAGCCGCGCGCGCGGGCTCGGAGGGCGCGCGGCGCGCCCCGAACGGCGTCGCCGCAGCGGCGGCCGCCCTGGCCGCATCCTCGAGGCTGAGCTGGCTGGTCCCCGCAAGCACGGCGGCCTCGCCGGGCGGCGCGGTCTCGCCATGCGGCGCAATCTCACCGCGCGGCGCGGCCTCCCCGCGCGGAGCCGCCTCCGCGGCCGGGCCGGTCTCCACGGGCGCATCGCTCTCGCGGGCGCGCGGCGCGGGCCCTTCGGAGCGATGTGCAGCGACAGCGGCAGCAGGCGCAGCCGGCGGCGGGGCGCTCGAGCGCGCCGCGCGGGCCGGAGCGCGCCACGGATCGAACGGCGTCACGGGCGCCGCGACCACCCTGGCCGCCTCCTCGAGGCTCAGGTGGCTCGTGCCCTCCAGCGCGCCGCCCCTGTCGCCTCGCTGCGACGCCGCCTCGGGCGGCGCGGCGCCTATGGCGGAAGCGCCGCCAGCGCCGAACGGATCGGCCCACGCCACCGGCTGCCCCGGGAGCTCCACGCCCGCGAGCACGCGCAGCGACGCGAGCTCCGCGGCCTCCACGGGCAGATGGCCACGCCACACCACGGAGCAGCAGCGCCGATCCACGTCGACGTGCACGGTGTCGGCGCGGAGCGCGATCGGCTCTCCAGCCCGCGGCGCCGCGCCCTGCCTCCGGTAGAGCCGCGCGGCGCCGCGGGCCTCGGGCAGCTGCGTCCGGAGCTTCGGCCGCTGCGCGATCATGCCGCCGAGCACGATCCACTCGTCGCCGCGCAGCGCGCCGAGGCGCTGATCTGCCGGCGCCGCCTGGAAGTAGCTCGCGTCGAGCCCCTCGGGGATGTCGAGCCCGAGGCCCGCGAGGCGGCGCGCGTCGACGCCGCCGAGCAGCCGGCTGCGCGGCGGCGACGAGCGGGAGAGCGGCCCCATGCCTTCGATGCGAACATGCGATCGACGCGCGCCGACGCGCGCGGAGCCGTCGAGCTGCGCCAGCTTGTCGATGCGGACCTGGCCGCCCTGCACCACCGTGAGCCGGACCATGACCTCCGGCGACGAGAACGCCGGCGGCAGCTCCGCGTGGCCGGTCACCACGACGTCGCACTGCGCGCGGTACGGCGCGAGGTCGCCCGCGGTGCGGAGCCCCCGGCCCGACGGATCCGGCTGCTCGTCCGGCGCGATGGGCTCCGGCTTCACGAGGGCCATGCGCCCCTCCGGGACGAGCGCGAACGTCGCCTTCACGACGACGGTGACATGGAGCTGGCCGCGCAGGAGCCAGGTGACCGTCGCAGCCTCGGCAGGACCGACGGGGGAGATCGCGACGTGCTGCGTGGATGGGCTCATCGAAGCTCGACGCAGCATGCCTCACGACGCCCCCGGGCATCCAGTGACGAGTCGCGCCCCGGCCCGGGTCGTTCACGAGGCCATCGGCCGGCTGCTCGAGCCGCCAGGTGACCCGACCCTGGCTCAAACGTATTCGTAAGTTTTCCTCATGCGGAGGCTTCAGTACTCTCCGGGCGACCTTTGGTCGTTGGTGGCGAGTCCCGAGGCTTGCCGAGGTTCTTGACGTGGTCGGGTCCAGCCTGACCAGCGAGGTGTTCTTCATGAAGAGCTTGTCCGCGATCGGTGCCCCTCCTGGAAGCGAATGGAGGCGCGGGGACGCGCTGGGGGGTCGTGAGAGCGAGCCGAGTCAGGCCCGGTCGTCCGGGGTTTCTGGCAAGCTCGTGTCTGTCGATGGAGGCCGACGGCTGGCGGGGCGCTCCCATCGGCGCGTTGCGCGCGTCGCCTTCGTTCTGCTGGCGCTCCTCGTGAGCGCGTGCACCAGCGAGGATGCACCCCCGGGTACGAGCGGCGATCAAGGCCCCGGCTCGGGCACCGGCGGCACCGGCGGCGACGGCGGCACCGGCCCCGCCTCCGGCACCGGCGGCGACGGCGGCACTGGCGGCGACGGCGGCGACGGCGGCGACGGCGGCGACGGCGGCACCGGCGGCGACGGCGGCAGCGACCCGGATACCTCGATGCCCCCCAGCAAGAACCCGCAGTTCAGCTGGTTCGAGTACGAGGGCAAGGACCCGGTCTATCAGGAGTTCACGGCCGGGGAAGGCGAGTACTCGAACCCGATCCTCGCAGGGTTCTACCCTGATCCCAGCCTCTGCCGGGTCGGGGAGGACTACTACCTCGTCAACTCGTCGTTCTCCTACTTCCCCGGCGTCCCGATCTTCCACAGCCGCGATCTCGTCCACTGGACGCAGCTCGGGCACGTGCTCGACCGCCCCTCGCAGCTCGACCTCGAGAGCCAGGCGATCTCCGAGGGCATCTTCGCGCCGTCGATCAGGCACCACGACGGCGTGTTCTACATGGTCACCACGCTCGTCGGCGGCGGCGGCAACTTCTTCGTGACCGCCACCGACCCGGCGGGGCCATGGTCGGACCCCACCTGGCTCAACAGCGTCGACGGGATCGACCCCTCCTTCTTCTTCGACGACGACGGCAAGGCCTATGTCGTCAACAACGGCCCGCCGGCTGGCGCGTCGCTCTACGACGGCCACCGAGCGCTCTGGATCCAGGAGTTCGACGTGGCGACGCAGAAGATGGTCGGCCCGCGCTCGGTGATCGTCGACGGCGGCGTCGACATCTCGAAGAAGCCGATCTGGATCGAGGGCCCCCACATCTTCAAGGTGGATGGAGCCTACTACCTGATCGCCGCCGAGGGCGGCACGGGCGATCAGCACTCCGAGGTGGTGTTCCGCAGCGCGTCGCCGACCGGCCCGTATGAGCCCTACGCGGGCAATCCGATCCTCACGCAGCGCCACCTCGATCGCAACCGGCCTTTCCCGGTGACCTCCACCGGCCACGCCGACTTCGTTCAGCTGCCGAACGGCGACTGGTGGTCCGTCTTTCTGGGCACCCGGCCCTACGAGGGCGACCTCTACAACACGGGCCGCGAGACGTTCCTGATGCCCGTCCGGTGGGTCGACGGCTGGCCGGTCATCACGGCAGGCACGGAGACGGTGCCTTACGTGCACGACGCCCCAGCCCTGCCGCCGCAGCCGGCGCCGGCCACCCCGACGAGCGGCAACTTCACGTACCGGGATGACTTCGACGGCGACGAGCTCGCCCCGGCCTGGAACTTCATCCGCACGCCCGTCGAGCGATGGCACGATCTCACCGCGTCGCCCGGGTGGCTGACCTTGAAGGCGCGCTCTGCTCACCTCGGGCGGCGCGAGCGACCGTCGTTCGTCGGCCGGCGGCAGCAGCACGGCTGGGCCACCGCCTCCACGGCCATGAAGTACCTGCCGTCAGCGCCCGGAGACGCGGCGGGGCTCGTCGCGTTCCAGAACGACGACTTCTATTACTTCCTGGGCGTCACGCTGGCGGACGGCAAGCCGGTCATCCAGCTGGAGAAGAAGGCCGGGAGCAGCGCGAACGGCGAACCCCAGGTGATCGCCTCGGCGCCGCTCGATCTCTCCGCAGGCGCGCCCATCCACCTCAAGATCGAGGCGCAGGGCCCCGCCTACAGCTTCTCCTACGCGCGTGAGCCCGGGGCGTGGGTCAGCCTCCTGGAAGAGGTCGACGGCAAGATCCTGAGCACGCAGCAGGCCGGCGGCTTCGTCGGGACCTACATCGGCCTGTATGCCTACACGGAGCAGCCGTGAGCAGCTCGGCGCGAGCTCTGTCCTCGAACCGATTGAACGGATGACGCGGTCGACCGGCCCGGACGCTCCTCCGGGCCTGTGCTAGACCGCCGCCCGCATGCGCATCGCGCTCGTCTATCCGCCGACCTGCGACCCCACGGCGCCGTACCTCGCGGTGCCGATGCTGACCGGCTTCCTCCGCGCGAACGGCGTGGAGGTGCTGCCCGTCGACGCGAACGTCGAGGCGTTCGACGCGCTCCTCACGCAGGACCGCATGGCGGGGCTCCTCGACCGGCTCGAGGGGCGCCTCGTCGAGCTCGACCGGCGCGCCGCGCTCCCGCACGCCGAGCAGCTCGAGTACCTGGCCCTCGCCCGCGCGCGCGGCGACGCGCACGCCGTCCCGGGCGCGGTCGAGGGCGCCAAGGCCACGCTCCGCTCCGAAGGCGCCTTTTACGACCCGGACGCCTACGCCCGCGCGGTCGCGACGATCGAGGCGGCGCTCGGCGTCGTGTCCGCCACGCACCACCCGCTCAAGCTCGACTTCACGGCGTACCGGACGCCGTTCGGCCTGATGTCGATGGACGAGATCGCCCGGTCGAGCCTCCCGGAGCACGATCCGTTCGACGCCTGGGTGCAGCAGGTCCTCGTGCCCCGGCTCCGCGACGCGCGCGCCGACATCGTCGGCCTCTCCGTGTGCTTCCCGGGCCAGCTCCAGCCCGCGTACGCGTTCGCGCGCAAGATCAAGGAGGCGCTGCCGGGCGCGCACGTCACGTGCGGCGGCCCCGGCGTCACGCAGCTGCTCCTCCGGCTCTCGGGCGAGCGGCTCGCGCGCGCCCTCGGCCCGTTCGACTCGGCGTGCCTCTTCGAGGGCGAGCACACCCTGCTCGCGCTCGCGCGCGCGCTCGACGAGGGCCGGCCGCTGCGCGACGTGCCGAACGTCGTGGCGCGCGACCGGCTGATGGGCGCGCGCTGGATGCCCGGCCACGGCATGGAGGACCTGAAGGCGCTCCCGGCGCCCGACTTCGACGGGCTCCCGGTCGGCGCGTACCTCGCGCCGACGCTGGTGCTCCCGTACGACCCGACGCGGGGCTGCTACTGGGGCAAGTGCACGTTCTGCCATTACGGGCTCGCGGAGGTCGGCACCGCGGCGTACCGCGAGCGCGCCGTCGAGACGATCGTGGCGCACCTCGGGGCGCTCGCCGCGCGGCACGGCACCCGCCACTTCTACCTGTCGCAGGACTCGGTCGCGCCGAAGACGCTCGTGAAGATGTCGCAGGCGATCCTCGACGCCGGCCTCGACGTGCGGTGGGCGACCGACCTCAAGCCGGAGAAGTACCTCACGCGGGAGCGCGCGGACGTGCTGCGCCGCGCGGGCGCCGTCGCCTGCGCGCTCGGCGTCGAGTCCGCGTCGCCGCGGGTCCTCGGCCTCATCGACAAGGGCGCGCCGGTCGAGGTCGTCTCCGACGTCATCGATCACCTCGCGTCCGCGGGCGTGGCCGCCGAGGCGATGTGCTTCACGGACTTCCCCACCGAGACGCACGCCGAGGCGGTCGCGACGCTCGATTTCCTGCGCGAGCGGCGGGAGGCGCTCGCGGTGTACATCGTCGGCGAGTTCGGGCTGACGCACGGCTCGCTGGTCGCGCAGGCGCCGGAGCGGTTCGGCATCGACGAGGTGTTCGAGCTGGAGGGCGACGAGCTCGGGCTCGGCCTGTTCTTCGTCCCGCGGGAGCCGTGGAAGACCGACGCCGAGCGCGCCGACGTCGACGAGCGGCTCGCCGACCTCTCGCGCGGCTGGACGCTGCGCAGCTATCCGTGGGCCGGCGCGGTGTCGACGGCGCACACGATCCTCCAGTACGACCGCTTCGGGCCGGGCGTCTTCCGGGAGCGCGCGGCGCGGCGCGCCGAGGGCGGCGTGCCCGGCGCGACGGCCATCGAGCGCGGGCTGCGCTTCGATCCGCGCGCGGCCGAGCAGGCGGAGGCGCGCGAGGCGGAGATCTGGGCGACGCTCGTCCACGAGGAGCGGCGCGTGGGGCGCGACGCCTACGAGCGGCTCGCGCGCTCGCTGCCGCCGCTCCGGCCGAGGCCGGTGCGCGTCAGGTTCGTCGCGGGCGCCGCGCCGGCCGTGACGTCGGGGCGGCGGCCGTCGCACGCGGCCAGCGCGGCGCGCTGAGCGCCGCGCGGGCCGTCAGCGGCGGTGGCTCACCTCGACGAGCACGCCGCCCGGCGCCCGCGTGTAGAACGCCGGCCCGCCGCGGACGTCCCGCAGCGGCGACACGTTCTCCGCGTTCGCCTCCCTCATCCGGTCATACGCCTCCTGGACCGCCGCCTCGCTCTCGAGCAGGAAGCCCACGTGGAACTGGGCCGGATAGCTGGTCGGGTCCCCGGCGCGCAGCCGGCTGATCACGAGCGTGAAGCCGGCCTCGTCCCGCAGGATGGCGAGGGCGTCGCGCCCCTTCTCCCGCTGGCATCGGAAGCCGAAGAACCGCTCGAAGAACTCGCTGGTCTCTCGGACGTCGGGTACGCACAGATCAAGGTGGTTGAGATGCATGTCGGGTCCTTTCAGGGGGTTGAAAGGTCGGGACCCACCATGCGCGGCCCGTCCGGCGCCGTCGCGTGCCGGCGCGCGTTCCCGCAGGATGCTGGTGATGGATGTGTTCGCCCATGGATGCCCCGACCAGGCGCAGCGCAGACTGCGTCCTGCTCGTCGTGGGTCCTGGCGCGCTGTGCGTCGGACAGAGCTCCCTTGCGGAAGCGACCGGGCTCACCGAACCGGTCCGCCTTTTTCGACACCCCTATGAAAGCGCAGGGTGGCAGATGCGTCAAGCAGGGTTAAACGGCCATGGAAGCCGATTTACGAGCGCGCGCGCCACGACAGCCGGGCTCTTGGCCGTGGTGATCTCGGACAGGATATCCGTGTCAAGGAGCGCCTTTCTCACCCGCTCCCTCCACGTCGCGCAACCTGGAGGAGCGACGATTCTCCCGGACGACCTCCATCATGGCGTCAACCGCCTCGGGGTCGTCGGCGAAGAGCCCGATCAGGAACGGCGCTGCCTCTGCCTCGCGTGTTAGCTCCTCGCTTGCAGAGCCGTCCGCGAGCTCATGGACCACGCGTTCGATGAGCCGGAGCCGCTCCTGGACCGGCAGACCTTGGAGTTCTTGAAAAATTCGCTCCACATCGGTCATCGGTCGGCCTCCTGCTCAAGCCCACCGAGGCCCAGCGTAGCGCGACCCCGGTACGCACAGGCCGGTCCAGTGGTGCGCAGAGAGGCCCGCCTGGTGGTCGGCGAGCGGGCGCCCGTCAGCGCCCGCTGCCACTCCCGGTGCGTGGAGGTGCCCCCCGCCTCCCCTACACCGCCGCCGCCCCGCCCCCGCCGGCCGCCTGCGCGCGCGCCCGCTTGCGGACCTGGATCTCCGGCGACTCCGCCACCGCCATCCCCACGAGGCGCATGCCCTCGAGGAAGTGCCGCACCCCGGTGCGGACCAGATCCGGGCTCGCCGACCCGACGTCGGGGTAGCCTCGCCCCTCCGCGTCGGGCTGCACCTTGCCCCAGTTCGCGAACAGCCGCCCCCACGGGCTCTCCAGCACGGGCGCCATCTTCTCCTTCGCGTACCGCGGGTACCAGAACATGTCGTGGTACGTGACCGACGCCACGTAGGCCCACGGCGCGAGCCAGGTCTTGAGCGACCACTCCACCGGCTTCTTCAGCGGCCCCCAGTAGATGCGGTGCTGGTTGCGCGAGGCGAACGTCATCTCCTTGAACGGCCCGTCGAAGTTCCAGTTCTCGTTCGCCGCGTCCAGGTCGCCCACGAGCTCGATGTCGCGCACGTCGCCCGTCCCGAGGCCGAGATCGTGCGCGAGGCGCACGAACTTGCAGTCGCGCATCGGGTCGAACCCCATCAGCTTCGCCGCCACCGCGTCGATCGCCACCTGGTCCGCCGACGCGAGCAGCACGTTCTTCACGTGCGGCACCATACAGCGCGGCCCGGGGCCGTCGCCCGCGAAGGTGCCGTCCATCACCGCGAAGACCCCGCGGTGGATCTTCTTCTGGATCATCAGGAGGTCCACGAGCGTCTCGTGGATCACCGGGTGCGTCCAGTGCCGGTGCTCGTTCAGCAGGCCGCCGAACGCGTTCTTCATCGCGCCCGTGGTCGTCGTGAAGATGTGCGTCTTCACCGTGGGCAGGTGGATGATGTTCTCCCCGATGAAGCGCTTCGGGATCGAGAACCCCTTCGGGTACACCTCGTTCAGACAGAGGAACTTCTTCCGGAGATCCCCGACCGCGTCCCCGATCGGGATCCACTCCTCCCCCTCGTAGAGGTGGACGTTGCGCAGGCCTTGCGCCTGCACCACGTCGATCTGCTTGTTCTCGCGCTCGCCGAGGTGGGCGTCGATCACGACCGTGCGGTTGTGGCACGCGTGGATCAGGTCCTTCGAGTACCCGTCCTTCGTCATCGCCCGGATGACGCCCTCCAGCTGCCAGGGCGTCGTGGATGAGCTCGGGTAGAAGAAGTGCCAGGAGATGTTCACCTTAAGCGCCGTGTCGGCGTCCTTGGCGATCACATCCTGGTAACCGGCCAGGTTCATCAGCCGGTGGTAGTCCGAGAGCACCGTCGCAGGGGACGTGCGGATCACAGCAACCTTCGATTTCGGCATGGCCGGGTCGTTATAGCTCGTCCCGAGTCGCCCGATCCGGGAAGTTGCGGGGGATCCCTGTGGAGGCTCCGTGCAGCGCGGCCGGCGCGGAGCAGCGCGGCGCGGCGCGCGCCCCGGATCTGCGCCCGCACAGGTGTCACGGTCGGGGCATCATGCCCCACGGCAGAGGCAGCCGCGCGGGCCCCAGGACGGAAGCGGCGGCGCCGAGCTCGGCGCCGCGCCGCCGCGTCCGCGTAGAACCCCGGGAAAGACGCCTCGGACCGGCCGCTGCCGCCCATCGGCACGGGGGCTGCAATCAGCTCCAAACAGAATCACGTTGAGGTCGTCCCCACGAACACAACGGGTCGACCCCTGAGACCCCTTGGAGGACATCATGCTCGGCTGGACTGTCACCTTCTTCATCATCGCGATCATCGCTGCCATCTTCGGGTTCGGCGGTATCGCCGCGAGCGCCGCGTCCATCGCGAAGATCCTGTTCGTCGCGTTCCTGGTGCTCGCCGTCATCTCGCTCGCGCTGGGGCGCCGCGTCCCGTCGTGATCCGCCGCGTCCCGGCGTGATCCAAGGAAAGGTGGAGCCATGAAGAACGCTTCGCAGCAATCTAGCGGTGAGCCCGTCCGGCCCGGCGCGCCGCAGGTGAGCCCTCCCGGCGAGAAGCCGGAGAACCCAGGATCGCCTGGCCGCACCTCGCCGGACCGCGAGATCCAGCTCCCCGGGACGGAGCGGCCCGGCGGGGATCCGGCGCCGAGGACGCACCAGCCCGAGGTGCCGGCGCCCACGCACACGCCCGAGGTCCCCGACCCGTCCCCCTACGAGGTCCCGCGCCACGACTTCCCGCGCGCGTAGGGCGGGCCTCAGCAAGCCGCGAGCGCCCGCCGTCCAGCCGACGGCGGGCGCGCGCGCATGGCGGATGACGCGCCTCGCGCGCCGCCGGCTGGACGGCCGTCGCCCCCTCGGGGAGATCTGCATGAGGCCGTCGGGTCTCCCCGGATTTGTCGGTTCGTCGGCCTCCCAGAGCTGCGGTCCCGCGGTCCATCCCTAGCAGATCCCTATGCCCGACCCGCCCACCCATCCTCCCGTGCCCAGCGCAGCCGTCCCGCACCGGCAGGGCCGCTTCCGCCGGGCGCTCGCCCGCGCGGCCTCCGTGACGGCCAGCGTGATCGGCCTGGGGGGCGTCTTCGTCGCTGCCGTCGGGGTCGGCGCGGTCGTCCACCTGAACACCGCCGCGACCCGCAACCTGACACGGCAGCTCGTCAACGACGTCCTGCGCTCGAGCCTGGAAGGGCAGATCGAGATCGCGCGGATCGACCACCTCAGCATCTTCGCGACCGATGTCGCCACGGTGACGGTGCGCCACCCCAGCGGCACGGAGCTCCTGCGCGTGAGCGGCGTCCACGCCGAGTTCAACGCGCTCTCGATCGTGAGAGAGCTCCTGCTCGGCGACGGCGACCTCGCCATCACGATCCCGCTCGTCCGGGTCGCCGACGCGGACGTCCTGCTCGAGCAGGACGAGCAGGGCGCGCTCACCCTCGCCGAGGCGTTCACGCCGAAGCCGTCCGAGGAGCCGCCCGCCGAGGAGGGGCGCCCGCTCCGCCTCGAGCTCTCGCGCGTCGTCCTCGATCGCGCCGCGGTCCACGGCACGGTCGCCCCCGAGAGCCCGATCGACGCGACGATCGAGGACCTCGCCGGCGGCATCGTCGTCGCGGACCGGAGCCGGTACGCGCTCGAGCGCGTGCGCATCGCCGAGCGGCGGCTCCTGCCGGTCCCCATCGAGGTGACCCGCGTCTCCGGGGACGTGGACGTCCCCACGGACGCGCCCATGGCGCTCACCGCGAAGCTCGAGGGGAGCGTCGGCGCGATCCCGCTCACGGCCGAGGGGGCGCTGAAGGACGAGCGCCTCTCGGCGCGGGTCGCGTCGCCGCGCGTGACCCCCGAGGCGGTCCTCGCGATCGACCCGAGCGCGCCGCTCGCGCGGCCGATCTCGGTCCTGGTCACGGCGGACGGACCGCTCTCGGACCTCGCCGTGACCGCGCGCGTCGCGGTCCTCGATCCGCTCGTCACCGACGACGCGGTGACCGGCGAGATCACCGCCCGCGCCCGGCTGGACGCGCTCGATCCGAAGCGCATCACGGCCGAGATCCGGATCGCCGAGCTCGACCCGCGCGCCTTCGCCGGGGCGGCCCCGGCCGCGCGGGTGAGCGCGGAGGCCCGCGGGGAGATCCACCTCGACGACGAGGGCGGCCCGCGCGTGGTCGCCGAGGCGAAGACGGAGCCGTTCCTCGTCGTGGGGCAGCGCGTGCCGGCGACCGAGGCGCGCGCCACCTTCGAGCGCGGCGCGCTGCGCGCCGCCGCGACGATCCACGAGCCCGGCGCGCCCATTGAGGCCAGCGTCGCCCTCTCCAAGGAAGGGGAGATCCAGTTCGAGGCGCAGAGCGAGATCCCGTCCCTCGGCGCCGTGCAGCACGTCCCGAGCGGCATCCACGGCAGCGCCGCGCTGCACGTCGAGGGCGCGCTCAAGAACGACGAGCTCGACGCCAAGGCGACCGTGCGCGTCGCCGGGCTCCGCGTCGGGTCGGATCTGCGGCTCGGGCGCGGCGAGGTCCGGGCCAAGGCCAGAGGTCCCCTCGACAAGCTCACGATCGAGGGCACGTTCCGCGGCGCGGATCTCCGCGCGCAGCAGTACGCGTTCAGCAGCGTCGCGGCGAGCGTCGCGGGGCCCGTCACGGCGCCGCGCGTGCGCGCGTCGCTGGCCAGCGCGGAGCGCCGGATCTCCGCCTCGGCCGATCTCGACATCGAGCGGAGCGAGGCGCGGCGGATCCGCGTGGAGGTGGCGCGCGGCGAGGACGAGATGACCGCGCAGGCGGCGCGCGTCGCGTGGGACCGCGGGATCGCCCTCCGCGGGCTCGAGCTGCGCGGCGACGGCGTGGGCGAGCTCGAGGGGAACCTGTCGCTCGTCGGCAACGAGATCGAGGGCGACCTCCGCGGCACCGCGATCCACCTCGAGCGCATCGCCGAGATCGCCGGGGTGCCGCTCGGGGTCGGGGGCCTCGCCAACATCGACGTGTCGATGCACGGCCGGGGCAAGCGCCGCGCGGGGCACGCGCTCATCGAGCTCGAGGACGGCTCCATCCAGGGCGTGGCGCCGCGGCTGTCGATGAACATGACCGCGCGCGTCGAGGGCGAGGCGCTGAAGGCCGACGGCCTGGTCCGGCTGATCGCGCCGCCCGAGCCCCCTCAGGCCCGCTCGCGGGAGGCCCTGCGCCAGGGCGCGACGCCGGGCGAGCCGTCGGCCACGGTCGGCGACCTGGCGCGGCGGCCGAAGACGCCGCCGCCCCCGGTGTGCCAGGGCGCGATCGCGCGGGTGCTGATCGACGGGGACGCGAAGGCGCTGCGCGGGCCGCTGCTCTCGGGGCGCACCTGGGAGACGGTCACCGGCTCGGCGCGCATGGACGCCGACGCGTGGCAGCTCGGGTGCCTGGCCCAGGCATCGCCGGTCCAGCTCGCCCTGAGCGAGCTCGCGGGCCGGCTCACCGCGCGCCTCGCGGTGGCGCGCGAGGCGGGAGAGCGGCTCCCGTCGGTGCGGAGCCTCTTGATCCGCACCGAGGGCCTGCGCGCGGCGGGCCCCATCGACGAGACGACGGGCGCGCCGGCGTGGGTGTCGAGGAAGCTCGACGCGCGGATCGCCGGCGATCTCGACGCGAAGACGGGCGACGCGCACGTCACGCTGTCGGTGTTCGATCGCCAGCTCGTGGCGGAGCTCTCGGCCGCGTTCGACGCCGATCTCCCGGCGCTCATGGCGGATCCCGTCGCGGCGCTCCCGCGGATGCCGGTCGCGGCGCACCTCAGCGTGCCGCGCCGCCGGCTCAACGATCTCGCCGAGCTGGCCGCCCTCGGGAAGAGGACCCCGGTGCTCTCCGGCTCCGCGGGCCTCGACGTGTACTTCGCGGGGACGATGGCCGATCCCCGGCTCGTGGCCCGCGCGACCGCGACGAACGTGGGCGGCAACGGGGGCCGCTCGCCGCTCGGCAAGCTCCGGCTCGACACCCTGCTCGTCTACGACGGGCGCGACGCCGCGCTCGACGCGTTCGCGTTCCGCGGCTCGCGCACGTACATGACGGCGAAGGCGAAGGTCGGCGCGAACGCCGCCGCCTTCCTGGGCGGCGCGGGGGGCGGTCCGCTCCTCAGCAAGGGCAGCCTCGAGGCGAAGATCGCGGACCTGCCGCTCTCAGAGATCCCCGTCCTCGCCGACATGCAGATCGGCGGTCAGGCGCGCGGCGAGGTCGCCGTGCGGGGCCTGTTCGAGGCCGCCCCCGAGGTCGAGGCGCGCCTCCAGTTCCCGGGTCTCGCGCTCGGCCCCGACGTGCGGTACGAGACCGCCGAGGTGTCGCTCGACATCGCGCCGCCGGGCGACGCCGGGCGCACCGCGGCGGTGGCGAACGTGCGCCTCGTGGGGCGCGACGGCGGCCGGCTCGAGGCCAAGGCAGAGGCGCCGATGAGGTGGGAGGCGAACGCGATCCCGACCCTCACGGACGACGAGAACGCCAAGGTGTCGCTCGCGGTCGATCGCTTCCGCCTCGCGGCGCTGGAGCCGTTCGTCCAGGGCTCGGTGAACCGGCTCGACGGCACGCTCGACGGCGAGGTGCGGCTCGGGCTCGGCGCGCAGGCGGGCTTCTCCGGCCAGATGCGGCTCACCGACGGCCTGGTCCACGTGGCCACGCTCGGCCAGCCGTTCGAGAACGCCTCGTTCCGCGTCACGGCGAGCCCCTCCGGCGAGCTGCGCATCGACGACATCCGCGCCGAGGCCGGCAGCGGCCAGGTCCGCGGCAAGGCGACGCTCCAGATGGAGGGGTTCGCGTTCCGGAGCGCCCGCGCCGAGCTCGAGATCCCGGAGGACCGAGATCTCCCGATCGCGCTGGAGGGCGTCCCCATGGGCGATGTGCGCGGCCGGGTGGTGCTCGCGGCGGAGAACCGGGACGAGCAGATCGCCGTCCGCGTCGACGTGCCCACGCTCAACCTGACGCTGCCGCCCACGATCGGGCGGAGCGTGCAGCCGCTCGACGAGAACGAGGACATCGTCACGTCGGCGCCGCTCAGCCGGGAAGAGTACGAGGCGCGGCGGGCGCCGGCCGAGCCGACCGAGGAGGCGAAGAAGCGCGAGGGTGGCACGCCGCTGCTCATGGATGTGCGCCTCGGCAGGATCGGCGTCGAGGGCGACATGGTGCAGGCCTCGCTGTCCGGGGATCCGGAGCACCCGATCCGGATCAAGGTCGCGGGGGAGACCCAGATCGAGGGCAACGTGAAGATCCTCTCGGGCAAGCTCGAGGTGATCGGCAAGGAGTTCGAGATCGAGCCGGGCGTCGTCGCGCTGCAGGGGGATCCCTCGAACCCGTACCTGAACGTGACGGCGTTCCACGACACGCCGGAGGGGACCCGCATCTACATCGACTACGAGGGGAAGCTCAACCCGATCACCGAGGAGAAGGTCACCTTCCGCTCGGAGCCCCCGCGCCCGGAGAACGAGGTGATCGCGGAGCTCCTGCTCGGCAAGGAGTACGCGGAAGGGACGCTGGCGGGCGGCACGTCCACCGAGGAGCCCGGCTCGGGCGGCGGCAGCAACGCGGCCGGCGGGGTCGCGGCCGGCGTGGGCACGGGGCTCGCGTCGGCGCAGATCAACATGGTCCTGCAGAGCATCGGCCCGCTCCGGAATTTCGAGACGCAGCTGGACACGACGGATGAGGGCGCGCTGAAGACCACGGTGGGCTACCAGCTCGGGCAGCGGGTGACCGCGAGCGCGAGCTACGAGGCGGGGCCCACGGGGGGAGAGGGTCAGGGGGCCGGTTCCCCGAGCAGCCCCGCCGCCGCCCAGGCCCGCACCGAGGTGAGCCTCGAGTGGCGGTTCCGCCGGGACTGGTCGTTGCGGGCCGGGATGGCGACGGGCGAGAGCCCGGCGACGACGCTCGACCTGCTCTGGAAGCACCGGTACTGAGCGCGATCCGGCGCGGGGCGCGCGCCTCGTGACGACGGCGCGCCCCGCGCGGGCCGGCTCACCGCTTCACGCAGATGCCGCCGCAATCCGCGCCGATCGCCGGATCGCAGTCGTCGCCCGGGTCGTCGATGCACACCAGCCCCTCGGGGCACGGGCGCGCCGCGATGCCGCCGCACGCCACCGGCGTGGGCTCGGGCGTCACGCAGATGCCGCCGCAGTCCGCCCCGCCGTGCTCCGGGTCGCAGCCGTCCGACGGGTCGTCGATGCACAGCTGCCCGTCGGGGCAGTCGAGCCCCGCGAAGCCCCCGCACGCCGGCCCGGGCTTCGGCTCCACGCAGATGCCGCCGCAGTCCGCCCCGCCGTGCTCCGGGTCGCAGTCGTCGCTCGGGTCGTCGATGCACACGAGCCCGTCGGGGCACTCCAGACCCGCGAAGCCCCCGCACGCCGGCGCCGGCTTCGGCTCCACGCAGATGCCGCCGCAGTCCGCCCCGCCGTGCTCCGGGTCGCAGTCGTCGCTCGGGTCGTCGATGCACACGAGCCCGTCGGGACACGGTAGCCCCGCGAAGCCGCCGCACGCCGGCGCCGGCGGCTTCGGCTCGACGCACACGCCAGGGCAGTCCGCCCCGCCGTGCTCCGGGTCGCAGTCGTCGGCCGGATCATCGACGCACTCGAGCCCATCGGGACAGCCCGTCCCGAGGAACCCGCCGCACGCCTGAGGGCCCGGCGGGTCCGTCGTTCCTCCGGTGTCGCCGCCGCCTCCCCCCGGGTCGCAGCCCACGAGCCCGATCACGATCAGCAAGAGCCCTAGTCCTTTGTGGCGCATCAGAACCTCCGCGTTGTGCTTGTCCGAAATCCGGCGCGGCCACCAGCGCATCGGCCGCGCCGCGAGCCTCTCGCGCGGGCGCTGCCGACGATGACGCCCCCGGTGTGATCGTCCGGGCCACCTGTAGCGCTGCTGCGGTCTGCGTTCTCGAGCAGCGCGTCGTTCGAGGGGCCGCGTCCCACCATGCGCCCGCCCTGAGGCAGCATCGGTGCCACTGGAAATCGCTGAATTCCGCGCGGAGCTCTCGGCGTCGAGCGCGCTCACCGCGACCGGGATGTCTTGCTGTGTCGCAGTTGTGCCAACGGCTTGACGGGAGGATCTCGGGGCCTCCAGGGCGGAGGCCCTTGCCTTGGGGGGCATGGGTGGCGCGCCCGGGCGGCGCGCGCAGGAGGCGCGGCGCCCGGGCGCGGGTCACGAGACGCGGTCGCGCGGCGCGGTCGCGGTCGCGATCAGAGCGACGCGTCGAGCCGCTCGAGCACCGCCCGGATGACCGGCGTGTAGCCGAAGTCGCCCAGCTCGCTGTCGGGATCGTTCGTCTGTGCCGGGCAGATCGAGCCCGCGATCGCCTGGTCCCCGAGGCTCTTGAGCACCCGCAGCTCGCGGATGCCGGGATAGGCCTTGGCCTTGACCTGCGTCGTCGTCCGCGGGCTGGGATCCGCCGGTGCGTTCCCCTCCTGCGGCTCGCACAGCGGGTTGTCGTTGGCCTGGCCTTGGATATTCCTGCAGTCGCAGCTCTGGGCGTTTCCTTCGCAGCTGCGCTCCTCGACGTCGAAGATGCAAGCGTACTGGAGGTCGCCGGTGCTCCCCGCCGGGATCGTGTACTCGCGGCCGTTGATCGCGTTCCACCCCGTGGCGTTCGGCGGGACGATCGCGTCGCCGGTGATCGGGTTCGCGCCCGAGCGCGGCGCCGTCGACTCGATCATGAACGGGTCCGCGGGCGCGACGTTGTTCGCCGGATCGCCGACGACGAGGTCCCAGACGTTGTAGGAGCTGCCGGGCAACGTGGAGCCGAGCTCGGCGGCGCTCTTGAGCCCGCCGACTGGATTGCCTTGCTCGTCGAGGCCCGCGTCGAGGTCGGGGACCCCGAGGGCGTTCTGGCGCGCGAGGTCCTGCCACGGCACCCCGACGATGCCGGTGAAGATGACGTGCTGCGGCCCGCGCGTCAGGGTGTTGCCGTCGTCGGGGTGGGTGAAGATCGGGTTCGGCACGAGGTCTCCGGCCCGCGTGGGCACGTACGGCGACGAGAGCGCGTTGGTGTACCGCTCGAGCGGGTAGAGGAAGTCGAACCCGAAGCGGCGCTTCTGGTCCCAGCACCGCGAGTTCACCGGGTCCTCGGCCGCGGAGAGCCTGGCGGGGAAGCCGTCGGCGCCCACGCACGTCGGGTCCGGGGGGCACCCATTCTGGTTCTGGCTGCAGGACCTGCAGCACGCGTCGTTCGGGTCGATGGCGCACTCGCTCCGCGGCCGCCAGAGCCTGAAGCCGTTTCTGGTCTCGGCGACGAGGTAGTTCCTGCCTTCGTCCCTGATCGAGCAGTCGTTCTCGTCGGAGAGCATCACGATGAGCAGGAGCGAGTCCGGCCGGAGGAAGTCCCGCCGTTGGGTCATGAGCGTCTCATCGACGCCTACCGGCGTGGCGATGTCGCCCTGGATCTCGATCCGCTCGTACGGCTCGGGATCGACGAGGAAGCGGTACATGCTCTCCAGCGGCGCCTCAAAGCCGCACCCCGCCTGCCCGACCCCGGCCACGATGGCGCTGAGCTTGCTGTGGAGCGTCGTGACATCGGAGTCCCCTGCCGGATCGTGGGCTCCGGCCGGATCCCACACGAGGAAGCCCTTGTCCTGGTAGGTCGGCAGATCGTTCGAGCTCGACTCGTTGGAGCGCGCGAGGAGGTGGGCCATATCGACGTTCGAGGGCGACGTCGTCGCGGGGCAGGCGCCCGACCCGTGGCCGCCGAGGCTGCTGCTGATGACGCCGATGTGCATGTCGTGCACCGGGTTGCGCACGCGCGCGGTGCCCGCCGGGCAAGCGTCGAACCCGGTCGCGGGCTGCTCGGCGTCGCTCACCGGCTCGCCGCTCGGGTCCACGCAGATCGGGTTGACGATGTTGGACACGAGGTCGGCGGTCGCCAGGCGCAAGATCTGCTGCTTGTCCGCCATCGAGCCGGAGTTGTCGATCACGAAGAGGACGTCGACCTTGTCCGGCGTGAACTCCGGCCAATCCACGTTCACCAACCCCGAGGCGCTGCTGGTGACGACGCTGCTGGAGCTGACGGTGACGTCGACCCCGCCTCCGCCTCCGCCGCCTCCGCCGCTGCCGCCGACTCCCGAGCTCGACGACGAGCTGGTGTTCGCCCCTCCGAGCGAGATCTCCACTTGACATGCGGCGAGCGACACGGCGCTCACGACGACAAAGGGCGATACGGTCCTCAAAAGCCTCGATGACATGGCTCCTCCATGAGCGGCCCCGAGAGCCGCCGCCGAAAGCCTGCTGTGACAGAGCGTGAAGGGGCGCTCCCCCCGCTCCCCATTTCAAAAAAGCATCTCCCGCACAACAAACATCCCACGCCCTCCCCCTCCCTCCACCTGCGCCCCAGACGTCGCCCCGCCCGCAAAAACCGAGCCCCATGATCCAAGGATTCAAATCGCGCAGACACTAAGCACGCAGCCCCCCGCGCTCTCCATGCCTCCGCGCATTGCTCCCGCCATCTCTCTGCCGCGCATCGCGCGCCCCTCCCCTCCTTCCAACCAGCGCATCCAGAGGGGGGCGATTCCGCACAGGAGACGGGCCCATATCGGCGTTTTCGGCGCGCAGGCGTACTCCAGTACGCCGAGCACCGAAAACGTCGAGATGGGCCCGTATCCGAAGCGGAATCGCCCCCCTCTAGTGGGTGAAGGAGTGGAGGCGGGAGACG
This sequence comes from Sorangium sp. So ce385, assembly GCF_051474135.1. Classification (NCBI taxonomy): domain Bacteria; kingdom Pseudomonadati; phylum Myxococcota; order Polyangiales; family Polyangiaceae; genus Sorangium; species Sorangium sp. So ce385. Next base: position 8,507,085 of record NZ_CP150337.1, read on the forward strand.
TGGGGGCTGGACGGGTAGGCGCGGAGGAACGCCGAGGCGCGCTGCGCCGCGGCCGCGCGCTGGCCGCTGTGCCAGAGCGCTTCGATGGTGAGCGCCTCTCGCTCTTGGGCCAGCGCGCCGCCCGGGAAGCGGAGCCGCGCCTGCTCGGCGATCAGCAGCGCGCCGGCGGCGTCGCCGCGCCGGAGCGCCGCGCGCGCGTCGGCGAGCAGCGTCAGCTCCTCGCGCAGCCGGCTCTCTCGCGAGGCCGCCGGGCTGGCGGCGCCGTCCGCGAGGGCGGCGCCTGCGGCTTCCGGCGCGGGCGTCCCTTCCGCCTCCGCGGGTGCTGCCTCGGCGACCTCGGCCCCGTCCGCGGGCGGCGCGCTCGCGGCGCGCTCCCGCCGCGGTGCGTCCGGCCTCGCGGGGGCCGCGGCCGTGCGGGGCCTGGCCGGCGCGAGCGGCCGGTCCGCCATCGGCTGCGCCGCCTCGGCCGGCGTGGGCGCTTCGGCCGGCCGCGCCGCCTCGACCGGCGCGGGCGCTTCGGCCGGCTGCGCCGCCTCGGCCGGCTGCACCGCCTCGGCGTACGTCGCCGGCTCTTGCGCCAGCTGCGCCGCCGCGGGCGCGACGGCCGGCGCGACCTCCACGATCTGAGCCGGCGGCGCCGCGCTCGGCGGGGCCACGACGGCATAGCCGGCGAGGAACAGGCCCCCGCAGGCGGCGCCGAGGAGCATCGACTTCACGATGCCCGCAGCGCCCGCCGCGCCCGCGGCGGCGACCGCTGCCGCCGCGCCTGCGGTGCCGGCAGCGCCGACGCCGCCCGCAGCGCCCACCGCGCCGGCAGCGCCGACCCCTGCGGCCGACGCCACCTTGCCCGCGGATGCGGCCGCGATCTTGCCCGCGGACGCGGCGGCGACCTTGCCCGCCGACGTGGCGACGGCGACCTTGCCCGCGCCGCTCGCGGCAGCGCTCGCCGCGCCCCCCGCGTTCGCGGCAGCGCTCGCCGCGCCCCCCGCGTTCGCGGAGAGCGCCCCTCCTCCGGCGCCCTGGATCCCGCCGAGCGAGGCGGCTCCGGCGAGGCCGAGCTGCGCGGCCATCGCGGCCCACACCCGCTCCTGCGCGCCGTCGGGCGGGTCCACGGGTGGAGCTGCACGGAGGAGATCGCGCTCCGTGTCGAGCGCGCTCACCTCGGCATCGAGCCAGCGCACCGGATCGCTCATCGCTCCCCTCCCGCGCGCTTCCAGAGGGATCGCCGCTCGACCCCCGGCAGGGGCAGGACGATCGAGGAAGACCCCGGCGGCGCCGGGCCCCGCTCGAGGGCCGGGAGCCCGGCGTCGACGGCGGCCGCCTTCAGCACCGGCTGCGATTTCGTCGGCGTGGCCCCACCCACGCGGAACTGATCGCGCGCGTTCAGGCGCACGACCGCGCGGCGGAACGCGTCGCGCGCGAGGCGGAGGCGCGAGTAGACGGTCCCCAGCGGGACGTCGAGCAGCTCGGCGACCTCTTCGCCGCCCATACCGTCGAGCTCGAAGAGCGTGAACACGGCGCGTTGCTCGAGGGGCAGCTCGTCGAGGATGGCCTCCAGGAGCTCGATCGCCTGGCGCCGCTCCGCCTCCGCGCCCACGTCGGCCCGGTCGTCCGCGCAGTCGAGCAGCGGCTCGTCATCGTGAGCACGCCGCCTCATGTGCGCCAGCTTGCGCCGGTCGCGGGCGACGTGGAAGCAAATACTATAAAGCCAAGTTGTAATTTTTGAGCGGTTCTCGAATTCGGGCAACCGCCGATGGACGACGAGGAAGACGTCCTGAACCGCGTCGGCGGCGTCGCTCTCGGGCACGCCGAGGCGTCGCAGCGAGCGCCAGACGAACCGAAAATGCTGCGCATAGACCTCTCCGAAGGTCATTCTGTCCTGCCGCTCTTCGCCATGCTCACCCCGTCTGTGGAGGGTCTCCTGCCTCGCCATCAGAAAATCGACACGCGGGCGCTCAGGCCGACGAGCAGCCCCACCGGCGATGGGTCGAGCGCGGGGTCCTCGGTCACGGCGGCGCCCGCCTCGGCGCCGGCGCGGCGCTCGATCGTGACGCGCGCCCGCACGACCGGCGCGAGGAGCGTGGCGCGCGCGGCCCACCCGAACGCGCGCGTGCCGAAGAGGGGCCCTTCCGCGAGGGCCGAGGCGCCGAGGGCGAACCAGGGTGCGGCGGCCTCGCGGTCCGGGTCGAACCCCTTGCCTGCGCCGTGGACGGCGCCGAGCAGCGACACGGCGCAGGCGGAGAGCCGGAAGCCGTCGAGCTCGCCGAGGAGCGTCGCGCAGCCGCGCGCGGTCGCGGCGACGAGCCCGACGGAGACGGCGCCCGGGGCGATCTCGATGTCCTGACGCGGCAGCCACACCGCGCCGAGCCCGGCGGACCAGGCGCTGCGCCGCAGGGAGACGTCGGCGACCGCGGCCGGTCGGAACAGATCGAGCATGCCCATGGTCCCCGCGGCGCCGAGCTCCAGCGCGACGTCCCCGCGCGGCGCCTGGGGCGCAGGGCGCGGCGGCGGGACGGCGACGGGGGCCGGCGGGGGGGCGGGCGCGGCCGGGGGCGGTGCGGGAGGAGGTGCCGGCTGGCTGTCGAGCAGGATGGCGACGGTCAGCGCCACCGCCTCGACGAGCTCGTCGCAGGTCGCGCCCGCCTCGGACGAGAGCTGCCGGGCTCGGCCTCCCGCCTGGAGGACGGCGGTGTAGGTGGCATCGGTGCGGAGAAAGTGCACCTCGAACTCGGGTGCAACGCCGGCGATCGCCGGCGCGGCGGCGGCGCCGGCGCCGCTGGGCACGCCGGCGCCCGCGGGGGCGCTGCCGGCGGCTGCGGGCGCTTCACCCGGACCCGCCGGCGCGCCGCCAGGGCTTGCCGGGGCGCTGCCTGCGCCGGAGGGCGCGCTACCTGCGCCGGCCGGAACGCCGCCCGGGCCTGCCGGCGCTTCACCCGGGCCCACCGGCGCGCCGCCAGCGCCGGCCTGAACGCCGCCCGGACCTGCGGCGTCGTCGGCCCCCGCGGAGGCGCCGCCTGGGTCCACCGGGCCGCTCGCGCTCGCGGGCTCGACGGCGCGCCGGTTCATCACGCGCTCGACCGCGGCGGCGAGCGACGCCGCATCGGGGCAGTCGGCCGCCGAGGGCGCCCGGTGGACGGCGAGCCGAGGGAGCGGCGGGGCGCCCAGGGCGACGCGCGGCGAGCCGACGGAGACGGCGCACAGGGCCAGGACGGCGCACAGCGCACCCCGGCGCGAGGGATGAGGGCAGGTCACGGGGCCTCCCATTACCGCAAGGAACGGCGTAAGCGGAATTAGGACGCGCCGGCCGCGATCGCCTTGGGCCGACGCGTCGCGATCTCGAACGGCCAAGGCCGCCCGATCCGCCCCGGCCAGGCTGGCGTGACGAAGCAAGAATGCAGCGGCGCTCGCGGCGCCGCGCGCGTCCGAGGAGGGCGTCGTCGCCGCTCCCGCGCTCGACGACACGCTGCGCGATCGAGGGGACCGGCGACGCGGCCGCGAGCGCCGCGCGCGCAGGATCGGAGCGGGCCGCGAGCACCGCGCGCGCAGGATCGGATAGAGTGGCGCCCCATGAACTCCTACGATCTGGTTACGTGCACGAGCTGCTACGGCGAAGGCGAGATCAACACCGACGCCGGCCCCTTTCTGTGCAAGGACTGTCACGGGAACGGCCGCATCTTTCCGACCGGCGAGCAGATCGAGGAGCGCATCCGCGAGATCGAGGTCAACCTGGAGCGCCACCCGCTGGAGGCGCGGCCGGAGACACGGTGGCTCGTGTTCGAGCTGCGGCGCACGCGCAAGCTGCTCTGGCAGATCCGGTCGCTCTGCGAGGAGACGGAGGGCGACGCGGAGAGCGCGCTCCTCGTCAAGATCCGCGACCTGGCCGACGCGGTCGTCGCGCCGAGGAGCCCCTCGCTGCCGCGCGAGATGCTCCCCGAGGACGGCTGACGAGAGGCCCCCACCGTACAGGCGATGGCTCGCGCGAGGCGCCCTCGCGCTCCTGCTCGATCGCGACGCGCGGTGCCCCGATGCCTGCCCTCTACCCTGCCCTCCTCGGCGCCGCGTGGGCGGCGCTCGCGCCGCCGGTCCAGGCGCTCCACGCGGGCGGCGCGCGCGCCCGCGGCCGCTTCCGCGTGCGCCGCGGCCGCGGGCTCGCGGCGCGCCTGCTCGCCGCCCTGCTGCGCATGCCCGCGGCGGCGGAGGACGTCGTCGTGACGCTCGCGGTCGAGCCTTCGGGCGACGGCGAGCGGTGGATCCGCAGCTTCGGCGGCCGCCTGCTCTGCTCGTCGCAGTGGCGCTCGGGGGAGCTGCTGGTGGAGGCGCTCGGCCTGATCCAGTGCTGGTTCCGGCTCCGGGCCGAGGGCGGCGCGCTCGTGTTCGAGCAGGCGCGGTCGACGTTCGGGCTCCGCGGCTTCGGGCTGCCGCTGCCCCGGTGGCTCGCCCCGCGGGTCGAGGGGCGGGCCGAGCCCTCGCGCGACGAGGTCCGCGTCGACGTGCGGATCTTCGCGCCGATCGCCGGGCTGCTCGTCGCGTACGAGGGCCGCGTGACGGGCGAGGATCGAGGCGCGGCGCCCTCCGCGCGCGCCGTCGCGCCGCCGCCGGCGCCGGGCGCGCCGCCGCCGGAGGGCGCCGCGTGATCACGGCGCTCGTGCTCCTCGCCGTGCAGGGCGCGCTCGGCGCGTTCGACACGCTCTACTACCACGAGTGGCGCGCCCGCCTGCCCGGCGGCGTGCCCGGCACCGCGCCCGAGCTCGTGCTGCACGGCGCCCGCGATCTCGTGTACGCGGTGCTCTTCGCCTCGCTGCCCTTCGTGCGCTGGGAGGGGCTCGCCGCGTGGGCGCTCGCGGCGCTCCTCCTCGTGGAGATCGCGATCACGCTGCGCGACTTCATCGTCGAGGACGAGGTCCGGAGGCCGCTCGGCGGCGTCTACCCGGGCGAGCGGGCGATGCACGCCGTGATGGGCATCGTCTACGGCGCCGCCCTCGCGCACCTGCTCCCCGAGCTCCGGCGCTGGTCGCTCGCGCCCACCGGCTTTTCCCGCTGGGACGCGCCGCTCGCCCTCCGCGTGATCCTGCCGCTCATGGCCGCCGGCGTGCTGCTCTCGGGGCTGCGCGATCTCGGCGCCGTCTACGGGCCTCGCTGGCTCCGCTTCCCCTGGGGGCGCGCGTGACGTGCTCCGTCGCCCGCGCCGCGCGCCGCCCGGTCAGCCCTTCACCGCGCCCGCCGTGAGCCCCGCGAGGATCCGGCGCTGGAAGACCAGCGTCAGCACGACCAGCGGCACGGTCACGACGATCGACGCCGCCATGGTCTGCCCCCAGGGGATCTCGTAGAGCCCGCTGGTCGTCGTCGAGAACGCCTGGATGGCGTAGGTCACCGTGCGCTTGTCCGGCGTCTGGGTGAACGAGAGCGCGAACAGGAACTCGTTCCAGGCGGCGATGAAGGCGAGGATGCCGGTCGTCGCCATCCCGGGGACCGACAGCGGCAGCATGATCTTGGTGAACACCTGCCACGGCGTCGCGCCGTCGACGTACGCCGCCTCCTCGATCTCGCGCGGGATCGCCTTCAGGAAGCCGGTGAGCACCCAGACCGTGAAGGGGAGCGTGAAGATGAGGTACGTCAGGACCAGCGCCGGCAGCTGGTTGTAGAGCTTGAAGAAGTTGATCATCTCGAACAGGGCGCCGAGGACGGCGATCTGCGGGAAGATGGTCATCGCCAGGACGACGTAGAGCACGGCGCTGCGCCCGCGGAACTGGAACCTCCCGAGCGCGTAGGCGGCCAGCGAGCCGACGGCGAGCGAGAGGGCCGTGACCGAGACGGCGACGATCACGCTGTTCAGCAGCGCCGTCTGGAACTCGCCGTTGTCCAGCACGAGGCGGTAGTTCTCGAGCGTCGGGCGCCCGGGCCAGTAGCGGACCGGGGTCGTGAAGAGCTCGTCGTCGGGCTTGATGGAGGAGACGAACGCCCAGACGAACGGGAAGACGGTGAACACGACGACGGCGGCGACGAGCAGGTAGAACAGGGCCCGCAACGCGCGCTGCGCCGGCGAGCGCTGCACCCCCGAGCCCAGCGAAGGACCTGAAGGACCGTTCATCTCACGCCTCCTCGGTGCGGAACACCGCGAGATAGATCAGGATGAACACGGCGATGATCAGGAAGAGGGCGACCGAGATCGCCGACCCGTAGCCGATGTTCGAGACGCTGACCAGCGTCTGCTGGGCGTACGTCGCCATGGTCTGCATGTCCGGCCGGTTGCCGAACATGACGAAGAAGACGTCGAACACCCGGAGCGCGTCGAGCGTGCGGAAGATGAGCGCGACCAGCATCGAGGGCTTGAGGAGCGGCAGGGTGATCCGGGTGAACTGCTGGAGCGGCGTCGCGCCGTCGACCCGCGCGGCCTCGTAGAGATCGCTCGGGATGAGCTGCAGCCCGGCGAGCAGGAGGAGCGCCATGAACGGCGTCGTCTTCCAGATATCGATGATGGCGACCGCCCAGAAGGACACGTCGGGGTCGGCGACGAAGGCGACGTTGCGCGGGAGGACGCCGAGCCGGTTGACGAGGAGATCGTTGAAGACGCCGTAGACGTCGTTGTACATCCACTTCCACATCTGGGCGGAGATGACGGTCGGTATGGCCCAGGGGATGAGCATGGCCGCGCGCACCGCCGAGCGCCCCTTGAACTGGGAGTTGACGAGGAGCGCGATGCCGAGCCCGAGGGCGAGCTCGCTCAGCACGGTGACGACCGTGAAGAAGACCGTGAGCAGGACCGCGTCGTGGAAGTAGCTGTCCTGCACGAGGTCGACGTAGTTCTGCGCCCCGACGAGCGTGGCCGGCTCCCCCGTGCCGAGGCGCGCGTTCGTGAAGCTCAGGTAGAACGTCTGGGCCAGGGGATAGAGGGCGACGAAGGCGACGACCACGAGCGTCGGCAGCAGGAACAACCAGGCGCGCCGCTGGCGCCGCCTCTCGAACGACGCGTTGTCCGCGCGGGGCGCCGCGCTCGTGGCCTCTCTGTTCTCCGGCGTGCTCATGGGATGATCCGTTCTCGCGAGGTGGTGTGGCCGGGAGATCTCGGGTTTCGACGACGCACGCCGCGCGCCGCGGCGCGGCGTCGAAACCCGGGCGACGCGACGGAGCCGGGTCAGCGGAGCGCGCGCGTGAGGCGCTGCTCCACCTGCCCGAGCACCGCCCTCGGCTCCTTGCCCTGGAGGACCTGGCTCACCCCCTGGAAGAACGCGATCGACGCCTCGTTGTACCGGGCGCCGGTGCTGTTCGAGGGGCGCGGCACGAGCGCGATGTCCTTCGCGTTCGCCAGGAAGGGCAGCGACTTCACCACGTCCGGGTCCTGCTGCACCGACGGGATGGTCGGGATGAACGAGCCCGCGGTCGCGCGGAACTTCTGCGCCTCGGGGCTCGTCATGTAGCGGACGAACTCGATGGCCGCGTCCTTGTTCGGCGAGAACTTCGAGACGGCGAGCTGCCACCCGCCGACCGTGCCCGAGCTCTTCTGGCCGGGCTCGTGCGGCAGCGGGCCCGCCCCGAACTTGCCCTTGATCGGCGACTTGTCGGCGTTGCCGGCCGCGTAGGCATAAGGCCAGTTGCGCATGAAGGCGGCGTGGCCGCCCTGGAACGTGTTGCGGGCGTCCTCCTCCTCGTAGCTCGTCACGCCGGCGGAGGAGATCGAGCCCACCCAGCCCTTGGCCCGCGCGAGCGCCTTCTGGGCGCCCGGGTTGTTCACGGTGATCTTGCCGTCCTCGATGATCGCGCCGCCGCCGTGCGAGGCGATCCACTCCAGCGCGTTGCAGGTCAGCCCCTCGTAGGCCTTGCCCTGCCAGACGAAGCCGAGGAAGTTCGGATTGCTCGCGCGCTCGCCGTCCTGGATCTTCTTCGCCATCTGCTCGAGCTCGTCCCACGTCTCCGGCGGCTTCTTGTAGCCGTATTTCTCCAGCAGATCGGTGCGGTAGTAGAGCAGCCCGAAGTCGGTGAACCACGGCATCGCCACGAGCTTGCCGCCCACCGTGTTGTTCCGCACGATGCTCTCGATGTGCTGCTTGGCGGCCTCGCCGAGCTTCTCGTTCAGGTCGACGAGGTTCTGCGCGAAGGCGCCGGGCCAGATGACGTCGAGCATCATGACGTCGACGTCCCCGGACTGCGCCTGGAAGAGGCGCTGGTAGACAGCGTAGGTCTCCGTCGCGTCCTTGGGCCTCGGGATGATGGTCACCTCGATGCCGGTGTCCTGCTGGAACTGCTTGACCATCACCTTGTCGAGCTCGGCGCCCACCCCCAGCGGCTCGCTGTAATATTTGAGCTTGCTGCCGGCGTGCTTCTTCGCCTCGGCGGCGTTCGGCACCGCGGGGGGCTGCGCCTTGATCGCCGTGTCGCCCGGCGCCTCGGCGACCGCGGCCGCTGTCGCGGTCGTGGCGGCGGCGGCGGGAGGGCGGCTCTCGCCGGCAGGCGGGCTCTTGTCGCCGCGACAGGCGCACAGCCCGACGACGAAGAGGAGGAGCGCTGTGGCTCGCCACGCGCGGGGGTCATGTTGCCGAGTGGGGTCCATCGCAGGATCCTTTCTGAGCTCAGTCCTGAAGAAGTTCGACATGCCCGGGGCCTCGGAGCTATCGAGACACGCCGCTCCCGAGCGCCGCGAAGGTGAAGCCTGCGGAAGCATCGAACAATTGCGCGCTCCGGGGCAAGGGATCTCACCGCGTCGCTCCGGCGGCGCCGAGGGCGAGCGCCCTCGGATCACAGAAAGGACGGAGCACCGCTCTCTGTGCTGACGGCGGGTGGCGCGGCCGCGACAAGGCGTTTGGCGAGCGCGACAGTCGGAGATGAGACGCGGAGCGAGGTGCGCAGGGCTTCGCGACGCGAGCGCGCATCGTTTGCGCGAAGCAGAAAGCGCCATTTCAGCGGCCGAACGCCGCGCCCTCGCCCCCTCGGCGCGGGCTGCTTTGCGCTTGCGGAGCCTTTCCGGAGGCGGTAGAGCCGATGCTGCGCGGCCGGCGCTCGCGATCCGGCATGGAGCCGCGGGCTCTCGGCCTGCCGGTTCCAGGCTGGTCCTGCCGGGCAGGACGAGCCCGAACCGACCTGCGCACGGCTGTGCATGACCCCCCTCACGCTCTCCTCTCCGGCCGATGCCGCCCGCCTCGCGGCACGGCTCGTCGCCCGCACCGTCCGGCTCGACGCTGACACGCTCGCGCGGATGCCCGGCGGCATCTCGTCGCTCGCGGGAGACGGCGCGCGCGTCTGGATGCACCCCAGCACGCAGCTGATCGCCCACGGGGTCGCCGCCCGCCTGGAGCTGCCGAGCGGCATCGAGGGCGGCGTCGCGTGGATCCAGGAGGCGCTCTCGTCGATCGCCGCCTCCGACGCCGTGGGCCGCCCGGGCTGCGGCCCGGTGGCGCTCGGCGCCCTGCCGTTCGACCGGACCGAGCCGGCGGCGCTCGTCGTGCCGGCCCAGGTCGTCGGCGTGGCGCCCGACGGGACCGCGTGGGTCACCACCGTCGGCGAGGGCGCCGCCCCCGCGCCCCACCTGGAGCGGGCCGAGAGCCACCGGCGCTCGCCCGACAGCTTCACCCTCAAATCCGCGCTCCCGCACGAAGAGTGGTGCGGGCGCATCGCGCGCGCGGTGGCCGACATCCAGCACGGGGACCTCTCCAAGGTCGTGGTGGCGCGCGCGGTCGACGTCGAGGCGAACCGGCCCATCGTCGTCGAGGAGGTCCTGCGCCGCCTCACCGCGCTCTACCCCTCGTGCGCGATCTTCCACGTCGACGGCTTTCTCGGCGCGAGCCCGGAGCTCCTGCTCTCGCGGCGCGGCCGCGCCGTCTCCTCGCACCCGCTCGCCGGCACGTACGCGGTCTCGGCCGACGTCGACGCCGATCGCCGGTTCTCCGAGGTCCTCCGGAAGTCGGCCAAGGACCAGCGCGAGCACCGCTTCGTGGTGGAGGCCGTGGCCGCGGCGCTCGCCCCGGAGTGCGCGTCGCTCGACGTCCCGAGCGAGCCGTCGATCCTGAGCCTCCGCAACGTGATGCACCTCGGCACCCCGATCCACGGCCACCTCAAGGAGACGGCGCCGGACGCGCTCACGCTCGCCGCGCGGCTGCACCCGACGCCCGCCGTGTGCGGCACCCCGCGCGACGCGGCGGAGGCCTGGCTGAGCGTTCACGAGGGCATCCGCCGCGGGCTCTACGCGGGGCTCGTGGGCTGGGTCGACGCCCGCGGCGACGGCGACTGGTTCATCGGCATCCGGAGCGCGACCGTCGACGGCGCGCGCGCCCGCATGGTCGCGGGCGTCGGGGTCGTCGCCGGCTCCAGCCCGGAGGCCGAGCTGGTCGAGACGCAGCTCAAGCTCCAGGCCATGCTCGCCGCCATCATCCGCCCTTGACGCCAGGGCCGCCGCCCGGGCGCCTCACCCGCGCCGCGCGCCGCGCCGGCGGGGTCGCGCTTTCGGCCGCCGCGCGGGCCCGGAGGGGAGCTTCGCCGTGAAGACACTCCTCATCGACAACTACGACTCGTACACCCACATCCTCGGGCAGTACCTCTGGGAGGTGAACGGCGAGGAGCCGATCGTCGTCAGGAACGACAGCCTCTCGCTCGCGGAGATCAGGGACCTGGAGGTGGACGGCATCGTCCTCTCGCCCGGCCCCGGCCGCCCCGAGCGGCGGGCCGATTTCGGCGTCTGCACGGACGTGATCGAGGCGCTCGCCGACACGCCGATCCTCGGCGTCTGCCTCGGCCACCAGGGGCTCGCGGCGCGCTTCGGCGGGCGCGTCCAGCACGCGCCGCGGGTGATGCACGGCAAGGTCTCGGAGGTCGAGCACGACGGCACCGGGCTGTTCGAGGGCGTGCCCAGCCCGTTCCAGGTGGTGCGCTACCACTCGCTGATCGTCGGCGACGACGCGCTCCCGCCCGAGATCGAGGTGACCGCCCGGACGCGCGGCGACGGGCTCATCATGGCCCTCAAGATCAAGGACCGGCCGCTCTACGGCGTGCAGTTCCACCCCGAGTCGATCGGCACAGAGCACGGCAAGAAGATCCTCGGCAATTTCCGTGACATCGCCATGAAGGCAGCCCGCGGCCGGAGAGCTCCGCGCGCCGGCGGGCGCGCGCCTTCCGCGCCGGGGGACGCCCGGGCGCGCGGCCGCGTGCGGCACCTCCGGCTCCCCTGGGTCGACCCCGAGCGGGCCTTCGCCGGCCTCTTCGCCGCGGCGCCGTACGCGTTCTGGCTCGACTCGAGCGCGGCGGGCCGCGACGGGCGCTTCTCGTTCATGGGGAGCGCGACCGAGGCCATCGAGAGCCGCGGCGCGGCCGTGACGCGGTGGAGCGCTGGCGGCCCCGGGGGCCTCCTCACCCCGGCCATGTCCGAGGGGAGCCCGTTCGCCGTGCTCCGGCGGGAGCTCGCGTCCGTGTCGCTCGAGCCGAGCGGCCTGCCCTTCCACTTCACCGGCGGCCTCGTGGGATACCTCGGCTACGAGCTCAAGGAGCACCTCGGCTTCGGCGCGTCCGCCCACCCGCGCCGCGCGCTCCCGGACAGCGCGATGATGATCGCGCGGCGGCTCCTCGCCTTCGACCACGTCGAGCGCGCGGTGTACGCGTGCGCGCTCGTCACGGACGAGCCTCCGCCGCCGCCGTCGCCCTCGCCGCAAGAATGGCTCGACGAGATCGCGGCGCGCCTCCAGGGCCTCCCGGCCCTCCCGGAGCTCGCCCTCCCGCCCGTCCCGGAGGGCTTCGCCGATCGCGTCGCGCACGCGCCGCGCCTCTCGCGCCGGGAGCACCTCGACGCCGTCGAGGCGATCCTCGGCGAGATCCGCGAGGGCGAGACGTACGAGGTGTGCCTCACGAACGAGTTTCGCGTGCGGACCTCGGTGGACCCGTTCGCCCTCTACCGCGTCCTGCGCCGCACGAACCCCGCGCCGTTCTCGGCCTACCTCCGGCTGCCGGACGGCGCTGTGCTGTCGTCCTCGCCCGAGCGGTTCCTCTCGGTGGACCGGGAGCGGCGCGTGCGCAGCGAGCCCATCAAGGGGACGCGACCGAAGGGCGCCACCGAGGAGGAGACGCTGGCCCTGCGCCGCGATCTCGCGACCAGCGACAAGGACCGCTCCGAGCTCCTCATGATCATCGACCTGGTCCGCAACGACCTCGGTCGGGTCTGCGCCATGGGCTCGATCGAGGTCGAGGAGCTCCTGCGGATCACGGAGCACGCGACCCTGCTCCAGCTCTCCTCGGTGATCACGGGCGCGCTGCGCGAGGGCCGCTGCGCCCTCGACGCGCTCGAGGCGTGCTTCCCGGGCGGCTCGATCACCGGGGCGCCGAAGCACCGGACGATCGCGATCATCGACGCCCTGGAGCGACGCGCGCGCGGCGTGTACACGGGCTCGATCGGGTACCTCGCCTACGAGGGCCCGATGGACATGAACATCGCCATCCGCACCCTCGTCGCCGACGGCGAGGGGGTCAGCTTCGGCAGCGGCGGCGCGGTGGTCGCGGAGTCGAGCCCGGAGGCCGAGTACGAGGAGGTCCTCGTCAAGAGCTTCCCCCTGCTCCGCGCCGTCTACCTCGCGGAGCGCGTCGCGGACGCTGGCCGAGCGACCGCGCCGTGCGCGCGCGCGATGGGCGTGGCGCGCGCGGCGCGCGCGGCACGCGGATGACGTGCCCGACGGACCCGTGCGCGCGAAGAAGAAGCGGGTGCGGCGCGTATGCCGCACCGCGTATACTCGCCGCGCAGAAGGAGACGTGGTCGTGAAACGAGAGAGCAACATTACGCGGAGGGGCGTCGCGGTCCGGCGGGAGGTCGAGGACCTCGCCGTCGACGGCGCGATCCAGCCGATCGTCGAGGCGCTCGACAGCCACCTCGGCGTGGTCCTGGCGTCGAGCTACGAGGTTCCGGGCCGGTACACGCGCTGGGACATCGGCTTCGTCGATCCTCCGCTCGTGCTCGTCTCGCGCGGCCGAGACTTCCGGTTCACCGCGCTGAACGAGCGCGGGCGCGTGCTCCTGCCGGCCATCGAGGAGGCCCTCCGGGGCTACGAGCCGCTCGAGGCCGTCGAGCGCCGCGCGGACGAGGTGGCCGGCGCGGTCCGGCCGGCGGGCGAGCGGGTGCCGGAGGAGCTGCGCAGCCGGCAGCCGTCCATCTTCTCGGTGCTGCGGCGGATGATCGAGCTCTTCGGGGTCCCGGGCGATCCGCTCTTCGGGCTCTACGGCGCGTTCGCGTACGATCTCGCCTTCCAGTTCGAGCCCATCCGGCTCCGCCTCGAGCGCCCGGCGGACCAGCGGGATCTCGTCCTCTACCTCCCCGACGAGATCGTCGCCGTCGACCACCGCCGCGAGCGGGCGACGCGCACGCGCTACGAGCTCACGTTCGGTGATCGCTCGACCGACGGGCTGCCGCGCGACGGCGCGACGCGGCCCTACGTGGGCGCCCACAGCGCGCCGCCGAACGAGTACGCGCCGGGCGAGTACGCCGCGCTGGTGCGGGTCGCGCGGGAGTCGTTCAAGCGGGGCGATCTCTTCGAGGTGGTCCCGGGCCAGACGTTCTACGAGCCGTGCCCCGTCGCGCCCACCGAGCTGTTCCAGCGCCTGCGCGAGCGCAACCCGGCGCCCTACGGCTTCCTGATGAACCTCGGCGAGGCCGAGTACCTGGTCGGCGCCTCGCCGGAGATGTACGTCCGCGTCGAGGGCAACCGCGTCGAGACGTGCCCCATCTCGGGCACCATCCCGCGCGGCAGCGACCCGATCGCCGACGCGGCGCAGATCGCGCGCCTGCTCGCGTCCGCGAAGGACGAGTCGGAGCTGACGATGTGCACGGACGTCGATCGCAACGACAAGTCCCGCATCTGCGTGCCGGGGAGCGTGCGCGTGATCGGCCGCCGGCAGATCGAGATGTACTCGCGGCTGATCCACACGGTCGATCACGTCGAGGGGCGGCTGCGCGACGGGTTCGACGGGCTCGACGCGTTCCTGGCGCACACGTGGGCGGTCACGGTCACGGGGGCGCCGAAGGCCTGGGCCATGCAGTTCATCGAGGATCACGAGCGCTCCCCGCGCGCGTGGTACGGGGCCGCGGTCGGGCTCATCGGCTTCGACGGCAGCATGAACACGGGGCTGACGCTGCGCACGATCCGGATCAAGGACGGCGTGGCGCAGGTCCGGGCGGGCGCGACGCTGCTCTACGACTCGGATCCCGACGAGGAGGAGCGCGAGACCCACGTGAAGGCGTCGGCGCTCATCGACGCGATCCGGAGGCCGCGCGGGGTGCCCACGGCGGCGCCGGCGGCGATCAACCCGGTGCCGGGGGGCGGCCTCAAGGTGCTGCTCGTCGATCACCAGGACTCGTTCGTGCACACGCTGGCCAACTACCTCCGGCAGACGGGCGCCGAGGTGATGACGCTTCGCGCCGGCTTCCCGCACGAGGAGCTCGACGCCTACGCGCCCGATCTGGTGGTGCTCTCGCCGGGCCCTGGCACCCCGAGCGATTTCGATCTCTCGGGGACGCTCTCGGCGCTGCTCGAGCGGCGGCTGCCGGTGTTCGGCGTCTGCCTCGGCCTGCAGGGGATGGTCGAGCACTTCGGCGGCAAGCTCGGCGTGCTCGACTACCCGATGCACGGCAAGGCCTCGAAGGTGCGCGTGCTGGGCGGGCGCATCTTCGAGGGGCTGCCGCGCGAGTTCCACGCGGGGCGCTACCACTCGCTCTACGCGCTGCGCGACGCGCTCCCCTCGTCCCTGAAGATCACGGCGGAGACCGAGGACGGCGTCGTCATGGCGATCGAGCACGCGGAGCTGCCGATGGCCGCGGTGCAGTTCCACCCCGAGTCGATCCTCTCGCAGGACGACAACGTGGGGCTGCGGCTCGTGCGCAACGCGGTGGCCGAGCTGCGCCGGGGGGCGCGCGCTGAAGCGGTAAAGCGATAGGGCGACGCCGGGCCGGGCCCCTCGATCACCCGGCCCCGCGAGAGGGAGTGAGCCGCGCGGCGCACTCCCTCTCGCGGGTTGGCTGAACCGTTTTGAACCGTTTCAGACCACAAAATGAAAAAGCGCCGCCGGGGCCTCGGGGGGGGGAAAGGCCACGCCAGCGACGCTGGGCTCCCTTAGAGCACCGACCGTGCCATGGCGTGATTCCGTCGTCGTCGGGCATTTCGCAGGGTCGTCCGGGGCGATCGTTTCGCTTCTGCAATTGCAGCGCTGCACGCCTGCAAACACGGGGCGTCGCGAGGAGAGCCTTGCGGCGCCGGGGGAAGCTCAGGTCGGCAATCGCTGGCTCCCCTTTCGCTGTACAAAGACACCCTTGCTGTAGGCCATGAAGAACCCGAGCCGCAGGGCATTGCGCTCGGTGGGGATACCCGGGCTCGCGCTGATGCACGCCAGGCGGCGGCCCCGCTCGCGCACCCGCTCGAGGCGGCGGACGATGAGCAGCTGCTGAATGCCGCGCTCGCGGAACCGGGGGAGCACCGAGGCGCCGAAGAGCGCGGCGCCGTCGCCGGCGATCTCCACGCTGCCGCCGCCGGCGGGCTCGCCGTTCACGAGCGCCAGGTACGAGTCGCAGCCGGGCTGCGCGACCACGCGGCGGGTGATCTCGAAGAGCGCCGGCGTGATCGGCTCGTCCTCGGCCCGGAAGCCGCTCGTCGACACCTCGATGAACGCCCGGACCTGCGCCTCGTCGCCCGGATCGACGCGCACGATCTCGAGGCCCGCGGGGCCATTGTGCGGCACCAGCGCGCGGAGATCCTCGTCCGGCGCGAGCTCGCGCGCGAGCACGTTCTCGAACTCGCGCAGCACGAACCCGCGCTCGGCGAGGCCGCGCACCAGCGACTCGTGCGCGAAGGGACAGACCTGGATCTGCGGCTCCATGTCCCGCGCCGCGTAGAACGCCACGAGGCGATCGAGGTCCTCGTCGGAGACGGGCCCAGCGAGCCCGAGCCCCGCGGCGAAGTTGCCCCAGGAGCCGTCTCCATCGAAGGCCATCCACCCGCCCGCGATGGGCTCGGCGCAGGCGACCACGGAGGAGGTGCCGATCGCCAGCCGGCGCTCCTCGATCCGGGCGATCTCGACGTACGAAAGCTTCGGCATGGGCGTGTACCTCATCGGAATCGGAGAAGGATGAGAAGGGCTCGCGCGACACGGCGCCCGCCATCCTAGTACCTCGCCGCCCAGGCGGCCCGCCCCCTGCGGCGCGCCGCCGCCCCGCGATCTCCGCTCGCGCCTCCGCGGGCGTTGCGATTATGCTGCGCCGCCATGAGTAGGATCTTCCGTTCACTTCCCCCGGCCGGCACCCACCTCGGGATCGCGTTCTCGGGCGGGCTCGACACGCGGTGCGCGGTGGCGTGGCTCTCGCGCAACGGGCTCAAGGTGCACGCGTACACCGCCGATCTGGCGCAGCCGGACGAGGACTCTCCCGGCGACATCCCGCCGATCGCCCTGCAGCACGGCGCCGTCTCCGCCAAGCTGGTGGACTGTCGCGACGCCCTCGTCCGCGAGGGCATCCTGGCCATCCAGTGCGGCGCGTTCCACCTCTCGACGGGCGGCAAGAAATACTTCAACACCACGCCGCTCGGCCGCGCGGTGACCACGACCGCGATCGTGCGCGCCATGCGCGACGACGACGTCCACGTCTTCGGCGACGGCAGCACGCACAAGGGCAACGACATCCAGCGGTTCTATCGCTACGGCATCTTCGTCGACCCCTCGCTCAAGATCTACAAGCCCTGGCTGGACCCGAAGTTCGTGGGAGAGCTCGGCGGGCGCAAGGAGATGAGCGAGTACCTCGAGCGCCACGGCCTGCCCTACCGCATGGGGACGGAGAAGGCGTACAGCACCGACGCCAACGTGCTCGGCGCGACGCACGAGGCGAAGGATCTCGAGCACCTGAACACCGGGATCAAGATCGTCCAGCCCATCATGGGCGTCGCCTCCTTCCGGCCGGAGGTGGCCATCGAGGCCGAGACGGTCACCCTCGGGTTCGAGCGCGGCGTCCCGACGACGATCAACGGCAAGCGCTTCGGCTCGCTGTTCGAGCTGTTCGTCGAGTGCAACCGGATCGGCGGGCGCCACGGGCTCGGCATGAGCGATCAGATCGAGAACCGGGTGATCGACGCGAAGAGCCGCGGCATCTACGAGGCGCCGGGCATGGCCCTGCTCCACGCCGTCTACGAGCGGCTCCTGTCCGCCATCCACAACGAGAACACCCTCGACGTGTACTTCACCCAGGGCCGTCGCCTCGGGCGCCTGCTCTACGAGGGCAAGTGGTACGACCCCGAGGCCATGATGCTGAAGGACGCGCTCTCGCGCTGGATCGCGCCGGGCGTCACCGGCGAGGTGACGCTCGAGCTGCGCCGCGGCGACGACTACAGCATCGTGAGCACGCGCGCCGACTACATGGCCTATGCGCCGCACAAGCTCTCGATGGAGAAGGTCGAAGAGGCCTACTTCACCCCGGAGGACCGCATCGGCGCGCTCGAGCTCCAGAACCTGTCGGTGACGGACAACCGCCAGTTCCTGATCCACCTCATCGAGAGCACCCAGGCCCTCGGCCCCGGCGGCGCCCCCGCCATCGGCGAGCTGCTCGGCGGCGACAAGCCGAAGGAGTGATCGGGCGAGGCGGCGCGCCGCCTCTCTCGTCGCCGGGCGCGCGCGTGTTCACCAGCGCGCGCGACGCCTGGTCGCCGGAGCTGCCCGGCTGCTCCCCGGAGCAGCTCACCTGAAGCTGCTCACCTGAAGCTATTCACCCGAACCGGAAGAAGCGTCCGGGTGATCCCCTCCCGTGCGGGGCGGGGTTGCGCTCGGTCCGCACCTGGGTCACCAAGAACGGGCGAACGCCGGCCCGCCACGAGCGGTGCCGGCCCAGGGAGGTGGTCATGAAGACGCTCATCATCCAGGCGATCGCCGCGGGCATCGCGGTCCTCATCGGCGCGAAGCTCATGCCCGGCGTGCGGATTCGCAGGACCCAGACGGCGCTCGTCGTCGCCGCCGTGTTCACGGTGCTGAACCTCCTCCTCGGATGGCTCGTGAAGTTCCTGGTCGCCGTGGCGCTCCTGCCCGCCGCCATCCTCACGCTCGGCCTGGCCTATCTCTTCTTCGGCCTCGTCGTGAACTCCGTGCTGCTCTGGGCGACGGACAAGCTCATCGACGACTTCGAGATCCGCGGGCTCGGGTCGCTCTTCGGCACGGCCGCCCTGGTCTCCTTCGCCGGGTGGCTCCTGCCGCGCATCCTCTGAGCTGCCCCGACCTCCCGGTCGACACGGACCGCGAGGCCAGCGGGCCGCGCCGCGGCGCCGATCGGCCGCGGCGCTCCTCGTCGAGGGCCTACCAGCGCTGGTGAACCGCCGCCCGCAGCCGGCGATCGTAGATCTCGCGGATCTTCGCCATCGTCTCCGGCGGCAGGGCGGGCAGGTCCGCCGCGCTCGCGTTCTGGTCGACCTGATCGGGCCGCTTCGCCCCGGGGATCACGCACGTCACCGCGTCCTGCATGAGGATCCAGCGCATCGTCCACGCGCCCATGCTCACGCCGGCGGGCACGAGCGGGCGGAGCTCCTCGACCACCTCGAGGCCGAGCTTGAAGTCGACCCCGGAGAACGTCTCGCCCTTGTCGAACGCGGCGCCCTCGCGGTTGAAGTTGCGGTGATCGTCCGCCGCGAACGTCGTCGCGGCGCTCATCTTGCCGGTGAGCAGCCCCGAGGAGAGCGGCAGCCGCGCCAGGATCCCGACCTGACGGCGCTTCGCCTCGGGAAAGAAGAGATCCGCCGGGCGCTGCCGGAGCACGTTGTAGATGATCTGCACCGACTGGACGCCGGGATACTCGATCGCCTTGAGCGCCTCTTCCACCCGCTCGACGCTGACCCCGTAGAAGCGGACCTTGCCCGCCTTCACCAGCCGATCGAGAACGTCGAACACCTCGGGCCGATAATAGACGTCCGTCGGAGGGCAGTGCAGCTGGACGAGGTCGAGCACGTCCGTCTCGAGGTTCTTCAGGCTGCGCTCGATGAACGCCGTGAGGTTCCCCTCGCTGTAGCTGTCCGCCGTGTGCGGGCTCAGCCGCCGGCCCGCCTTCGTCGCGATGACGATCTCCTCGCGCCGCTCCCGCCGCAGGCGCGCGAGCAGCCGCTCGCTCCGGCCGTCGCCGTACACGTCCGCGGTGTCGAAGAAGTTCACGCCGCGATCGACGGCCCGGTGCAGCGCCGCGACCGACTCCTTGTCGTCGACGTCGCCCCAGGTGCCCCCGATCGCCCAGGCGCCGAAGCTCACCGAGGAGATGCGGAGACCCGTCCTGCCAAGAGGTCGATATTCCATGGCGGCGCATACAACCAGATTTTTCCGCCCCCGGCGAGCGCGCCTTTCCGCCGGCCCGCGCGCGCTCAGGCGGGCTCGACCCCGCGACGGCGGTGCGCGCGCTTGCTCCGCTCGACGAGCGCGACGAGCTCCTCGCGCGTGACGCCGAGCCGCGCCGCGGTCCGATGCGCGAGCGACGTCCGGGCGACCCCGTCCACGAACTGGTACGTCGGCCACTGCTGCGCGTCGAGCTCGACCTGCAGGAACACGAGCCGATCGACGGGCCGCTCCCGCTCGAGCCGCGCCGCGAGCTCCAGGAAGTGCGTCGTGATGAAGGCCTGGGGGCGGAGCTCCGCGAGCAGCGAGATCACGAGCTGGAAGATCTCCTCGCCCTCCGACGGGTTCGTGCCGGAGCAGAGCTCGTCGAGCACCACCATGTCGCCGACCTGCATCGCCTCGAAGAGCGACCGGATGCGCAGGAGCTCCATCCCGAGGCGGCCCTCGCTCTGGTCGGCCTGCGCCTGCTCGATCAGCGACACGAAGAGCCCGTGGCACGACGACAGGCGGGCCTCCGCGGCCGGCACGAAGAAGCCCGCCTGCCCGAGCATCTGGGCGAGCGAGAGCGCCTCGAGCAGCCGCGTCTTTCCCCCCGAGTTCGGCCCGGTCACGATGACGGTGGCGTCGTGGTGCTCGGTCGCGATGTCGCACGCGACGATGCTCGCCGAGGTCGCGAGCAGGAGCGGGTTGAAGAGCCCCTTGAGCGCGCGCCCTGGGGCCTCGTCGCGCGCGGCGCCGGGCCAGGCGAGATCGGGCAGGCAGACGGCGAGCCCGGCCGCGCGGGCGCGCTCGCGCAGCGCGAGGCCGGCGAGGTAGAACTCGAGATCTCCGACCAGCTGGACGAGCGCGACGAGATCGTCCTCGATGCCCTCGAACACGCCGTTGACGTAGCGGGCGAGCACCTCGTCGTCGCTGAACCTGTATCCGCGCCACAGCATCACGAGCTTCGTGATCACGCGCCCGATCGGCGACTGGTAGAAGCGGTTCTCGCTGTTCTCGCGGACCGACAGGGCGCGGAGATCGCGGACGTGACCGTCGGCGCCGACGCGGATCCGGACCTCGAGCGTCGCGAGCTCCTCGTCGTACGCGAGCAGGTCGGCGAGGCGGCGGTACGCCTCGGTCTCGCGCACGGCCGCGCCGAACGCGGGGAGGCGCGCGAGGCCGGAGCGGGCGCCCGCGAACCCGTCGGCGAGCGCGTCGAACGCCTCCTTCGCGGCGACGAGGATGTCCAGACGGCGGCGGCTGCCCTCCCGGCGAGAGATGGAGATCGTCTCCAGCTGGCTCACCCAGCGGCGCAGCGCCGCGTAGGCGCGCGCGAGGTCGCGGCGCAGCGCCTCCGAGCCGGTGAGCTCCCGGAAGATCTCGCGCCGGAGCTCGACCGTGTCGCGGTCGCTCGGAGGCTGGGAGAGGGCGCGGCCGAGCAGCGCTGGGCTCGGGATGCGCGTGCGCCCCTCGCTCGTGAAGTGCAGGCAGCCCACGATGAGCTCCTGGAGGAAGACGTGCTGCGCGAAGCGGGCCGGGTCCCAGGTCGACGCGGGCAGCGACGCCGACTCGACGTGCCGGTCGAGCGCCCCCGCGGGCGCGCCGCCCGCGAAGGCGAACGTCAGCGACTCCTTGACGGCCCGCGCGTCGACCCGGAGCGCCGGCCGGTGGCAGAGGAGGTCGGGCGCGGCGCGCTGACCGGGCGAGGCGTCTGGCAGGACGGGTTCCGGCGGCGCCGCGCTCACGATCTCGAGCCTACGATGGGTCGGGCCGGAGCGCTCGTCCGGCGTCCGGCGCCGCCGCTCTGCGGTGGCCAGGGAAGGTCTCGGCATGGCGGTCCCGACACGCGCGCCGCGCGGTTGTTCCCGAGCGGCCGGGATCGACCGCGCTCATGGCACGGCGCCTGCCTGGGTGTGCGGCCGGAGAGGCACCATGAGCTATCGCTGCACGATGAGCAGAATACGCTGGTTCTCCGGCTCAACCGTCCTTGCGATCGCCCTCGTCGGCACCGCCTGCAGGAGCGAGAGCGAGAGAGCGGAGGGAGCGGTCCGCGAGCCGGGGGATCGGACCACGAGCGACAAGAGCGCGCCGCCCGAAGGCCAGAGCCAGAAGCCCGGCCAGGAGCCGCGCGGTCAGGCCGAGCGCGTGGGTGACAAGGCCGAGCAGCTCGCGCGCGAGGGCCAGGAGCTCGGCCGGGAGGCGCGCGAGCAGGCCGCGCGCGTGGGCGAGAAGGCCGAGCAGCTGGCCGAGCGAGGGCGCGAGGTGGGCCGCGAGGCCAACGAGCAGATGAACCGGGTCGGCGAGCAGACCGGCGCGCTCAAGGGCGATCGGGGCTCGGGCGCGCGCGAGCAGGCGGCGCCGACGCCGGCTCCCAGGGACCAGGGCGCGCCGCAAGGCCGCGAGGCGCAGGGCCAGACGCAGGGCCGCGAGGCGCAGGGCCAGACGCAAGGCCGCGAGGCGCAGGGGCAGACCGGCGGCGCGAGGGACAAGGATCAGGCTGGAGGCGCCGTCGCGAGCACGCGCGATGCGTGGACGCAGGAGGCGAAGGACAACGATTACCAGGTCAGCTTCAACCGCGACGGCTCGGTCGTCGCCACCAAGGAGGCGAAGGGCTCGGGCGAGCGGCTGTCCGACGACGCGCTCCGCAACGAGGTGGGCGGTAAGCTCGCGGGCAGCGACCACGAAACGGTGAAGAAGCTGAGCGTGACGGTGCGCAACGGGGTGGTCACGCTGCAAGGCAACGTCGCCAACGTGAAGGAGGCGACCGAGGCGGTGAACGAGGCCATGGAAGCCAAGGGCGTCACCAAGGTGATCTCCCAGATCCGCTACGGATCATCGCCGTGACCTCGCCTCTCCAGCCGCCGTGAGCGCCGGGCACGCTGAGAGGGGAAGAATTTGAACCACAGAGGCACAGAGGGCACAGAGGAGAGAGAAAGGCTATCTCTCTCTCCTCTGTGCCCTCTGTGCCTCCGTGGTTCCTTCTCTCTTCTCCTTGGCTCGGCGACGCCCTACCCGCGTTCGCCCCAGGGGCGCGCTCGGCCGTAGAGCGCCGCCTGGGCGCGGCCGTTCAATTCGTGGGCCGCAGCTTGACGGCGCGCTCGACCGACTCGTCCGGGGTGAGGGTCAGCATGATCGTCTCATCGAAGCTGCCGGACCGGGACACGACCACGACCTGCGTGCCCACGGGCAGCTCGGTCTTGAGCGGCGTCTTGCCGAGCGTCGTCCCCTTCCAGCTCACCGTGGCGTCGGGCGGGTCGCTCGCGATCACCACGCTCACCTTGGGGGCCTCCTCCGGCTTCTTCTCGACGGCCTCCACGGCCTCCGCGCCGCGCGCAGCGGCGACGGCGGCCACCGGAGGCTCGACCGCGGGCGCGCGCTTGCTCGCGACGAGCAGCGCGCCCCCGGCCACCGCGGCCAGCACGGCGAGCCCGGAGGCGCCGAGCAGGTAGCCGCGCCTCGTGGGCGTCGAGGGCACCGACGTGGTCGCGCGCAGGCTGACCGAGTCGCTCACCGGGGTCCTGGGCCGCTCGACGCCCGAGCCCCGCTCGACGCCCGAGCCCCGCTCGACGCCCGAGCCCCGCTCGATGCCCGAGCCCCGCTCGATGCCCGAGCCCCGCTCGACGCCCGAATTGCTGGGCTCGCCGACGAAGGGGAGCCTGCTGCCCGAGCGAGAGCTCGTGGGACCCGCCGAGAGGCCGATTCCGCTCAGCGTCACCTGGCTCGAGCCATCGCTCATCACCATCGAGCTCGTCACCCGCTCGATCTGCGCCTTGATCTGCTGGCGGATGCTGGCCCTGCTCTCCGCGAAGATGCCCCGCATGCAGGCGCCGAGGAACTCCCCGCGCACGTCCTCGCCCGACCACTGCAGGTAGCTCTCGAGCACGTCGCACATCTCCTGCGCCGTCGCGAAGCGCTTCGATGGATCGCGCTCCAGCGCCTTCGCGGCGATCTGGTCGAGCGCGATCGGGATCCCCGGCACGACGGTCGAGAGGCGCGGAATCTTCCCCAAGAGGAGCTGATGCATCACGGTGATCTGATCGCCCTCGAACAGCCGCCGCCCGGCGAGGAGCTCCCAGAACACGACGCCCACCGCGAAGATGTCCGCCCGGCGATCCACCGTCTTGCCCGCCGTGACCTGCTCGGGCGCCATATAGGTGAGCTTGCCCTTGAAGGTCCCGCTCTCCGTGTTGGAGGAGTTGACGGCGGCCTTCGCCACGCCGAAATCGACGAGCTTCACCGCGCCGTCGTACGTGATGAAGATGTTGTGCGGGGAGACGTCGCGATGCACGATCCCGAGCGGCTTTCCATCGAAATCGCAGAGCTCGTGCGCGTAATGAAGGCCGCGCAGCACCTCGGCGACGATCCGGATCCACGTGCCGCGCACCAGCCCACCGGTGCCGGACGCCCGATCCATGGCCGCCTTCATCACGCGCTTCAGCGGCTGGCCCTCCAGGTACTCCATGACGATGAAGTACCCTTCCTGGTCGCTGCCGACCTCGTAGGTCTGGACCACGTTCGGGTGGTTCATGCGCGCCGAGAGCTTGGCCTCGTCCATGAACATGAGGACCTGACGATCCTCCTCGTCCGCGAAGCTGCGGAGGCGCTTGACGACGACCAGCTTGTTCACGGAGGCCGGCCCGTGAGCCATGGCGAGGAAGACGTCCGCCATCCCCCCGCGGCCGAGCTTCGCAATCGGACGATATCGGCCGAGCCCAAGCTGGGTCGGCGTGTCTCTGAGGATCGACGCTCCGTGTTCTCCGATCACACCCACCTCAGTATGCAAAATTCATTAATTGTGCGTCCGAGTCAATACGAAGAGTTTGCGTTGTCGTCATCGGGGCCAACAGGCGCGCCAGCGCCGGGTGAAGTGAAAAACCTGGAACCGTGTGGTCGAGAGAGATGCAAAACGACATCCGAGCACACGCACTCACGCGTGCGGCCCGCGAGCACCGCGAGCACCGCGAGCACCGCGAGCAGCGCGTGTCGCGCACCCGCGCTGCTCGACGGCCGCGCATTCCGCGCAGCCGCCGCGTTTTCCCCGTTGATCGCTGCTCGTGGGCCGCTTTCGTGCGACCCCTTCGCGCTTCTTTCGACGGACGCTCGCCGGAGGGGAGCCGGTGCAGCCGAGCCGTGATGTGGCTCCCCTGCCGGCGACGGCGCCAGGTGGACCGCGCTGCCGACGCGAGGATCGCCGCAGGCGGTGATTCAAACGTAACAAAGACAACGCCGCGTGCAACGCGCCACGGCGCGCTCGGTCGAAAATTTGACAGCGCTCCTTGCCGAGCGCGACAGCGCGCTGGCCGCGCTGCGGCGCTACCGCCGGGCTGCGATGACGCCGGCGAGCTCGAAGTCGAGCGGGATGCCGTCGGGCTCCCGGTAGGCCTCCAGCCGGGCCGCGAACTCGTCGCAGAGCGGCTGCAGCACCTCCGGAGGGAACTCCCGCAGGGCGGCGTGGGTCACGAACCCGCTCTCCTGCAGCCAGCTCGCCACCTGCGCCCCGGAGCCGAACCACAGCCGGAACCGGTGGGTCCACGCCTCGACGGTGCGGAGCCCGCCGCGCTGGAGCGCCTCGCTGACCTGCCCGGGGCCGTCCGGGACCGGCAGCTCCACCCGTCCCAGGTCGAGCTCGTCGACCATCCGGCAATAGACCGCGTAGGCCTGCGGCGTGCTGCTCGAGAGGTTCGTCAGGATCCCCGCGCGACCGCCGGGCCGGACCATCCGCCCGAGGCACGGCAGCGCTGACCGCCAGTCCAGATAGGCGAGGCAGAAGCGCAGCGTGACGACATCGAAGCTCGACGCCTCCGCGCGGCGGATGAAGAGCTCGGCCTCGGCGCGCCTCGTCGAGAGCGCGAGCCCAGCGGCCCGGGCGCGGGCCCGTGCGGCCCGGAGCATCTCCTCGGAGCAGTCGACGCCCACGACCTCGCCGGGCGCGACCCGCCGGAGCATCTCCACGGTCTCGATCCCCGTGCCGCACCCGAGATCGGCGCACCGCGCGCCGGGGACGAGCCCGAGCCCCGCCGTGAGCCGATCCTGAGGCTCCCTCATGTGGCGCCCCCATCGGTCGTCGTACCGCTCCGCGATCCGGTCGTACACCGACCGCACCAGCTGATTCGCGCTGTGCACCCCCGCCGCGCTCCTTCCCTGCTGAGGCGGCCGAGGCGCGCTGGATCCAGAGGACCCGGCGGGACCGACGGTTCAGACCGGCGCACCCCTCCGCCGGCCCGGAGGCGAAGCGAGAACGATGCCAGGCCCAGCAGGGCGCCGGGCCGGCGATTTATGTACAGCCGCTCAGCTCAGAGCTTCCAGAGCGCGCAGCCCCAGTGGACGCCGGTCCCGAGCGCGAGCACCATGGCGAGCTGCCCCTTCTTCACCCTGCCGGCGCGCATCTCCTCGTCGATGAGGATGGGCACGGTGGCCCCGCTCGTGTTGCCGAATCGGTCGATGTTGCTCGGGAGCTTCTCGACCGGCACGCCGAGGTCCTTGCGGATGTGCTCGTTGATGCGGCCGTTCGCCTGGTGCGCCAGGAACACGTCGATCTGCTCGAGCGTGACGCCCTGCGAGGCGCAGAGCTCCCGCGCCGTTGCCGGGAGCTTGGTCACCGCGAACTTGAAGAGCTCGCGGCCGTCCATGCGGGGGATGTGGGCGTCGTCCTCGAACGAGCTCTGCTTCCAGTACGGCCGCGAGCGGAAGCCGCCCCCGGGGACGTAGAGGAGCTCGGCGAAGCGTCCGTCGGAACAGATCTTGTTGCCGCGCAGGCCCGCGTCGCGGTCGGTCGCGCGAAGGACGAGCGCGCCCGATCCGTCCCCGAACAGGACCGCGAGGTTCCGGTGGCGGTCGGCGCGCGCCCGCGCCTCCGGCGTGGCGGACCGGCCGTTCTTCGGGTCGAGCGCTCCCCAGTCCTCCCAGGGCATGAAGCCGGCGTGCGCCTCGGCGCCCACGAACAGGATGGTCTTGGCGGCCCCGGTCTGGATGAGCCCGTCGATCGTCTGGAGGCCGAACAGCATCGCGGCGCACTGCTGCCGGATATCGAGCGCAGGAACGCCGGGGATGCCCAGCTTCGCGCCGAGCAGCGCCCCGGAGCCGGGAAAGATGTAGTCCGGCGTCATCGTGGCAAAGAGGATGTAATCGATCTCCGACGGTGAAATTCGCGCAGACTCGATAGCGCGCTTCGCCGCCTCGCACGCCAGATCGCTCACGCCGACTCCGTCCGGCGCGTAATGTCGCTGGTGGATGCCGGAGCGCTGGTAAACCCACTCGTCGGAGGTCGTGATCACCCGCGCGAGGTCGTCGTTGGTGACAGGTTCGCCGGGCACGTAGTGCCCGGTCCCGATGATCTCAAATCCCATCTTTGCCACAGGGCTGCCTTACTCGAACCGCACGCCCGCGGCGACCGGGAACCGCACGAGACCGCGCCCGAACCCCCCACGGCGCAACGCGGCGAGCCGCACGCCGCCGCCGCCGCATTCACGCCGCCGCCGGAGCGGTGCGCCCTGCTTGACGGCCGCCGGCGCTCCGGATAGCCTCCCGCCTTCCCGGGCGCGCTGGGTTTGTCGCCGAGCCGGTCCGGCCGGCAGCGGTGGCCGGGCGGCGCCGATCACCAAGCGGCGAGCGCGGCGCCTCAACGCCGGCGCGCGGCCCAGCTGCAGATCGGGCAGCCGGCCGTGTCGTGGCGCAGCGCCGGGCAGTGCTCGCGGCCGAAGTAGATGAGCTGCAGGTGGAGCTTGTTCCACTGCTCGGGCGGGAAGGTGCGCTTCAGGTCGCGCTCCGTCTCGACGACGTTCTTTCCGGACGACAGCCCCCAGCGAGCCGCGAGCCGGTGAATGTGGGTGTCGACCGGGAAGGCGGGGTGGCCGAAGGCCTGCGCCATGACCACCGAGGCGGTCTTGTGACCGACCCCCGGCAGGGCCTCCAGGGCCTCGAACGAGGCGGGGACGACGCCGCCGTGCTCGACCGCGATCCGCTCGCTCAGCGCCTTCAGGTGCCTCGCCTTCGTGGGCGCGAACCCGATCCTCCGGATGAGCTCGGCGATCTCCTCGGTCGGCACGGCCGCCATCTCGGCGGGCGTCCGGGCGCGCGCGAGGAGCGCCGGCATCACCGCGTTGACCATCTTGTCCGTGGTCTGCGCGCTGAGCATCACCGCGACGAGCAGCGAATACGCGTCCTCGTGGACCAGCGGAATGGCCGGCTGCGGGTACAATCGATCGAGGATCTCGGCGATCCTCGCGGCTTTCTCGGGGCGCTTCACGGGCGGTGTCAGGGCAGCTCGTAGAACGAGAGGAGGTCGCCGAACTGCTCGTCGGAGAGGACCTCGAGGGAGAAGGGCGGCATCTGCCCGCCGTAGCCGATGAAGCCGCCGTGGCGGACCTTCTCGACGAAGACGAGCCGCCGCTCGCGCTCGGTGTACTCGCCGAGCGGGTGCTCCTCGAGGGTCTGATCGGGCAGCGCCGGCGCCCGCTCGACGAGCCGCCCTTCCCCGGAACGAGCGCGCCCGTGGCACGAGGCGCAGGCGCGATCGTGGATGAGCGCGCCCTTCCCCGGATCGCCGGGCGGCGGCTCCTTGAGCCCGTAGACCGGCGTGAACGGGACGGCCTCGGCCGCGTCGCCGTCGCTGGGCAGCGATTCGAGGTAGGCGTACATGGCCTGGGCAGCGGGATCGTCCGCGGCCCAGGGCAGGTCCTTGGTCATGAAGTAATAGAGGCAATGGTTGATCGCGCCGAGGAGATCGACCTCCTGACCACCCCAGTAATGCGGGCGATCCACGGCGCCGGCGAGCGGGGCGCCGGGGAGCATGGCGTCCCCCGCCTCGCCGGCGATCGCCTCATGGCACGTCGAGCACGAATAACGATTGAAGCGCGTCTCCGCGATCGAGGGGTCCCGGAAGAGCGCCGCGCCGTGCTCCACGGCCGTCGCGTCGACGATCTTCGTCGCCGGGTCTCCCGTACAGCCGCCGGCGAGCGCCGCGCAGGCGAGCGCGGTGAGCGCGAGGGAGCGCGGCCTCATGGCGCCTCCGCAGCGACGCGCGCGAACGCGTCGGGGAAGAGGCCCACCTCGGCTTCGCTGCGCGTCTCCAGCGTCTCGGGATCGAGCCGGAGCACCTTGCCGGGGGTCTCGGTCTGATCGCCCTCGCAGACGAGGAAGAGCCCGTCTCCCCCGTCGTAATCCACGACGTGCGGCTTCTCGCAGACCCCGGAGAGATCGCGGTAGGCGAGCTCGGCGTTGCCGTTCGCCACATCGATGAGCGCGATCGCGTCGGGCACCTGGGTCGGCACGTAGAGGCGGCTCCCGTCGGGTGTCCACGCGACGAAGTATGGCGCGCCGATCAGCGTCAAGATCGATTGGGGCTCCCTGAACGACTCCGACGCGACGTCGAAGAAGCGCACGTCCCGGCTTTTGGTGTTGCTCACGGCGATGGTCTTCTGATCCGGGGACATGACCGCGGCATACGGGCCATAGGACGATTCCCACACGGCCGGGCTCGGCCCCACGGGCACGCGCTTCACCTCGGCGCCGGGGTCGGTCAGGTCGACGACCGCGAGGGCGTCCTCGCCCTCGCAGGCGACGTAGGCGCGGGCGCCGTCCGGGCGCGAGAGGGCGATCCCGTGCGCGGCGATGCAGGTCGGGATGAGCACCGGCTGGGCCGAGCCTGAGCGTGAGATCTCGTCGGGATCGATCACGGCCAGGGACGAGCGCGCCGCCTCGATGTCCTGGGGGTTGTCGATCGCGCGCTTGAGATCGTAATGAGAGGCGACCACGCGGCCGCCATCCTCGGAGATCACGATATCGCCCGGGTTGGGCTCGATGCGCACCTGCCCGAGGACGCGCATGTCGTCGAGCGCGAGCTTCTGGACATAGCCGGCCATCGCGCTCGATCCATGGCTCGCGTGGGGGCCGATCGTGCCGGCGAGGACAGGGTACGACAGCGCGACATAGACCGCGTTTCCCGGAGCGTCCACGGCGACATGGTGAGGCCCGTCGACCGTCACCGGATCGCGGCCCACCGGGTAAACGCCGATCCGCTCCCCCGTCGCGAGCGAGATCAGGGAGAGCGTGTCGGAGCGGCTATCGGTCACCACGCCCATGCCCCCCTCCGGAATCGTGATCTTCGGGCGCCGATCCGGATAGGCGTCCCCCTCGTAAGCACCGTAATGCGTCTCGATGATGGGATCGGGCTCACCGCAGCCCGCCAGCGCCACCGCCGCGAGCGCGAAGCCCACAAATCGCGAAAGGACCATGTGATGACCTCGAGAGGAGCGCCCGGAGCCCGGACGCGCCGCATCCTAGCAGCCGCCGACGCGCTGGCCGCGGCTCCGCCCTACCACGGTTCAGCCCGTCCGTGCGCATCAACGTGACGCCGCGCGGCGCCGCCGGCGTCACGTGCGTTGGTTAACCCGCATTCCGGAAAGTCTCTTTTCATTGCCTGATGATGACCGACGCACGAGCGCTACCGCTCGAATGAACATTTCTTGATCAGGCGCTGTTGTCTTGTCATGTAAGGAAGCGATGAGCCAGACACGAGCAGGGAGCACGGTAACGGCGGGGCTCGCCCGATCGCTCGGCACGCGCGCGCGCCGAGGTGGCCCAGCTGCGGTCCTCTCCCTCGTGGTCGCGGCCTGCGCGGCGGAGGAGCCCGTCGAGCCCGCGCCGACGCCGCTGCCGGCGCTCGCCGACGCGCCGCCGCTGACGACCGAGCGCACCCTGGTGCCGCGCGCCGCGGTGGTCGATCCGCCGGACAGGAACCCCGCGGTGCCGGCGGAGATCGAGCAGATGCTCGCGGAGGGCTACGGCGAGGTCGACATCGGGCCGGGGCTGCCGCTCGCGCCGGCGACGCTCGACGGCGCGCCCCCGCCGCCGCGCGGCCCGCGGCCGAGGCTGCTCACGCGGTTCGTGCACCTCGCCGACACCCAGCTCGCCGACGACGAGTCGCCCGCGCGGCTCGCGATCTTCGACTCGCCCGCGATCGGCTCGGCCTTCCGCCCGCAGGAAGGGCACGAGTGCCGGATCCTGAACGCCGCCGTCCGCACCATCAACGCGTTCCACCGGAGCACGCCGCTCGACTTCGTCCTGCTCGGCGGCGACAACGCCGACAGCGCGCAGACCAACGAGATCGCGTGGTTCACGGCCATCCTCGACGGCGCCGAGCGCGTCGAGTGCGACTCGGGCGACGACGACGATCCCGTCCAGGGACCGGACAACGATCCCAAGGATCCGTTCGTCGCCGAGGGGCTGCTCGTGCCGTGGCGCTGGGTGACCGGCAACCACGACGTCCTGCACCAGGGGAACTTCCCGGTGGACACCCGCGCCGCGATCGCGACGGGGAACATCGCGGACGGCGGGACGCGCAACTGGGCGCTCCCCGGCGGTCCGGTGGTCACCGGCGAGGTCGTCCCCGACCCGAGGAGGGCGCTCCTGAGCCGCCCCGCGCTGCTCGATCAGCTCGCGGCGTCGGGCGACGGGCACGGGATCGGGCCCGACGAGCAGGCGTACGGGAAGGCGTTCTACGAGTTCGACGTGAAGGACACGCCCGTGCGCGTCCTCGTGCTCGACACCGCCGCCGAGACCGGCGGCCCCGGCGGCGTGATCCTCCAGGACGACGTCGACCGGTTCATCCGCCCGGCCCTCGACCGCGCGCGGCGCGATCGCAGGTGGGTCGTCCTCGCGTCCCACCACGCGTCGCGCCTGCTCGGCGACGGCTCCTTCGCCGCGACGGGCACCGCCGCCGTGCCCGGCGCGCTCACCGTCGAGGCGTGGCAGTCGCTCGTCGGCGGCTACGACAACGTGCTCCTCCACCTCGCGGGCCACACGCACGTGCACCGGGTGACCCCGGTGACGCCGAGCGGCGGGCACGCCTACTGGGAGCTCGAGACCTCCGCGCTCGCCGACTACCCCCACCAGGTCCGCATCATCGAGATCTGGGACGAGGACAACGGCTCCGTCGCCATCCGCGGGGTCGCCCTCGACTACGCCGTCGACGGCGACCCGGTCGCCGCCGAGGGGCGCCGCCGCGCCGTCGTGGACGTCACCTCCGGCTTCGGCAGCGACGGCAGCGGCGAGCCCTCGTGGCGCAACGTCGAGCTCTCGATCGCGCGGCCGGACTGACGGCGCCGCGCGAGCGGCCTCGGCCGGCGCTCATCCGTCGCGGAGCGGCACCGTCTCCCGGAGCTCGATCGACAGCGGAGGCGCGCCCCCCGTGCGGATGGCCGCGGCCATCGTGTGCCGCGCCGAGGGCTGGTAGAGCGCGAACTGCCAGGCCGAACGATCGTCGCCGAGCCGCGGATCGAACGAGATGCCGATCGACGGCCCCTCGTCCAGGTGGAACGAGAACTGGTCGAGCGGGATCGCGAGCCCCATCCCGCGCGCCTTGATGTACGACTCCTTGAGCGTCCAGTACTCGAAGAAGCGCGCGCGCTGCCTCTCGGGCGGCAGCGCGCGCAGCGCGCGCACCTCGGCGGGCGAGAAGAAGCGGTCGGCGATGTCCACCGCGCTGCTCGAGCGCTCGGTGTCCTCGACGTCGACCCCCACGTCGCGGTCCAGCGCGACCAGGCACGCGATGAGCCCCCGCGTGTTCGACAGGTTGAACCGCAGCGGCGGCACCCCCGGCGGCCCCGCGATCTGCGGCCGACCAAATTCGTTCCGGACGAACGTCCACGCCTCGGGCGCGACGTCCGCGTACCTCGAGAGGGTCGTGCGCACGAGCGCGCGCGTGAGCAGGTACTCGTGCCGGTTCTCGGCGAACAGGAAGCGCGCCTGCTGCGCCGCCTCGTCCGGCGCCATGAGCCGGTGGTACGCCGCGAGCAGCGCCTCGTCGCGGACCGGCTCGCAGAAGACGTACCAGAGGTGCGCGGCGCCGGGGCCGATCTCGAGCATCTACGTCGTCCCCGGCAGCGGCGCCGCGGCCGCGGGCCCCGGCAGGATCTCCCGAAGGCAGCTGTCGGCGGTGAGGCCGATGGGCCGCTGGCGCGGGTAGCCGAACGAAACCTCCTCGAAACGAACTCCATCGATCCAGTCGGTGCGGGGGATGTGGAGGTGCCCTGAGACGACCACCCGCGCGCGGAAGCGCGTGTGCCAGTCGTGCGTGCGCCGCGTCCCGCACCAGATCGAGAAGCGCGGGATGTGCCGCAGGCGCACGAGCTCTTCTCGCAGCGGGAAGTGGTTGATGAGCACCGTGGGGTGCGCCTCGATCGCGGCGAGTCGGGCCTCGGTCTCGGCGAGGCGGGCGCGGCACCACTCAGGCCGGCTCGCGTACGGGGCCGGGTCGAGCAGCTCCTCGTCGCTGCAGAGGACGCCGCTCTCCATCGCCCACGCCACCGCGTCGAGCTCGGCCACGCCGGCCGGCCGGAAGCTGTAGTCGTAGAGCAGGAACATCGGCGCCAGCACGTGGGGCCCGCCCTCACCCTCCCAAAGCACGTACGGGTCCTCGGGCGTAATCACCCCGCGGCTCCGGCATAGCTCGACCAGCCGATGGTAGCGGGCCTGACCGCGCGGCCCGCCCCGCTCACTCGGCATCGTATAGAGCTCGTGGTTGCCCGGCGCCCACACGAGCTGCTTGAACCGGGGGCCCAGCGTGTCGAGCACGTAGAGCAGGTGCTGCTCGGTCTCCCCGAGGTCGCCAGCGAGGATCAGCCAGTCGTTCGGGCGCGGCGTCACGCGCTCGAGGGCCCAGCGGTTCTCCGCATAGCCGACGTGGAGATCACTGAGTGCGAAGAGCTTCATGCTAATGACACATCACCGGCGGCCGGGCCAGCAGGCCGGCCATCCCCACCTTCATCACGGGCGGCGACGGGCGTCCACTGCCGAGCGCCGCCCCCCGCGGCCCATCCGGCCCCGGGAGAGGGGGGCCGCTCCCCCCGGTTTTGCGCCCGGTTCCGGGGGAGCTGGCGCGCCGCATTAACTAGGGCTCCAATCCTTGTGCAACATGTGCTACGCGCGTGTGAAGTCAGCACCATGCCTCTGCCCCAACGACAAGGTCTTTACGATCCGGCTTTCGAACACGACGCATGCGGTCTCGGATTCGTCGCCACGCTCCGCCGTGAAGCGACGCACGAGGTCGTTTGCCAAGCGCTCGAGATCCTCGAAAATCTAACCCATCGCGGCGCCGCGGGCTGCGACCCCTGCACCGGCGACGGCGCGGGCATCCTCCTCCAGATCCCGCACGAGCTGTACGCCGCCTCCCTAG
Source organism: Sorangium sp. So ce385 (assembly GCF_051474135.1). Lineage (NCBI taxonomy): Bacteria > Pseudomonadati > Myxococcota > Polyangiales > Polyangiaceae > Sorangium > Sorangium sp. So ce385. The sequence goes on from NZ_CP150337.1 coordinate 8,540,539, forward strand.
CTTCCCTGGGCATCGCGCTGCCTCCTCCCGGCGACTACGCGGTCGCGACGGCGTTCTTCTCGCAGAGCCCGTCCCGGCGCCGCCAGTGCGAGGCGATCCTCGAGGCGGCGGTCGTGCACCACGGCCAGCGCGTCCTCGGCTGGCGCGACGTCCCCATCGACGACGGCGCCATCGGCCCGGTCGCGCGCGACTCGCGCCCCGCGATCCGCCAGCTGTTCATCGGGAGGGTCGCGCCTCGCCAGTCCTTCGAGCAGGTCCTCTACGCGATCCGCAAGCGCGCCGGCCGCACCGCCCACTCGGATGACTTCTACCTCGCCTCCTGTTCGTCGCGGACGGTCGTCTACAAGGGCCTGATGCTCGCGGAGCAGGTCGCGGCGTTCTACCCCGACCTGTCCGACAAGCGCACCGTGTCGCGGCTCGCGATGGTGCACTCGCGCTTCTCGACGAACACCTTCCCCACGTGGGAGCGCGCGCACCCGTACCGGGTCATCGCGCACAACGGCGAGATCAACACGCTCCGCGGCAACACCGCGTGGATGTCGGCGCGCGAGGCGCTGCTCAAGAGCGATGTGTTCGCGAACGCGATCGAGGACTTCAAGCCGATCATCCGCCCGGGCGGGTCCGACTCGGCCGCGCTCGACAACGTGGTCGACTTCCTGCTCGCGAGCGGCCGGTCGCTGCCGCACGTGATGATGATGCTCGTGCCCGAGGCCTGGGCGCTCGACCCGGACATGTCGGCCGAGAAGAAGGCGTTCTACGAGTACCACGGCTGCCTCATCGAGCCCTGGGACGGCCCCGCGGCGCTGTGCTTCACGGACGGACGGCTGATCGGCGCGACGCTCGACCGCAACGGGCTGCGCCCGGCGAAGTACGTCGTGACGAGCGACGGCCTCGTCGTGCTCGCGAGCGAGTTCGGCGTGCTCGACATCGAGCCGGCGCGCGTGATCCAGAAGGGTCGCCTCCAGCCGGGCAAGATGTTCCTCGTCGACACGAGCGAGGGCCGCGTCGTCAGCGACGACGAGATCAAGCGCCGCGTCGCGACCCAGAAGCCGTACGCGGCGTGGGTCGCCGAGAACAAGATCGACCTGCGCGCCCTCGAGGACGTGCCGAGCCTCTACACCATCCCGCACTCGGATCTCCGGACCCTGCAGCAGGCGTTCGGCTACACCGACGAGGACCAGCGGATGATCCTCGCCTCGATGGCGACCCTCGGCGAGGAGCCGGTGGGCTCGATGGGCATCGACATCCCGCTCGCCGTCCTCTCCGAGAAGCCCCAGCTGCTCTTCCGCTACTTCAAGCAGCTGTTCGCGCAGGTCACGAACCCGCCGGTCGACCCGCTCCGCGAGGAGATCGTGATGTCGCTCGTGAGCTGCGTCGGCGGCGAGGGCAACCTCCTCGAGGAGACGCCCCGCCAGTGCCGGATGCTCGAGCTGCCGCACCCGATCCTCACGCAGGACGACCTGTCGAAGCTGCGCAAGAACGTCTTCCCCGACTTCCGCGCGGCCACGCTGCCCATGTACTTCTCGGTCGACGGCGACCCGGAGGACAACCTGCGCAGCGCGCTCGCGAAGCTCTGCAAGGACGCGAGCCGCGCGATCGCCGACGGGGCGAGCATCCTCATCCTCAGCGACCGCGGCATCGACGAGACGCTCGCCCCCATCCCGAGCCTGCTCGCCATGGGCGCCGTGCACCACCACCTCATCAACGAGGGGACGCGCACCCGCGCCGGCATCATCGTGGAGACCGGCGAGGCCCGCGAGGTCGGCCACATGGCGCTGCTCATCGGCTACGGCGCCGGCGCGGTGAACCCGTACCTCGCGTTCGAGTCGATCGCGGCGATGTGCCGCGACAAGACCCTCGGCCCCGACCTGTCGCCGTCCGCCGCGAGCTCGCGGTACGTGAAGGCGCTCAAGAAGGGCATCCTGAAGATCATGTCGAAGATGGGGATCAGCGCGCTGTCCAGCTACCAGGGCGCGCAGATCTTCGAGGCGATCGGCATCGACCAGATCGTCATCGACGCGTACTTCACCGGCACGGCGTCGCGCGTCCGCGGCGTCGGCCTGCGCGAGATCGCGGAGGAGGCGCTGGCGCGCCACCAGGCGGCGTACGGCGAGCGGGCGCGCGCGCACCTCGACGTCGGCGGCCACCACCACTTCCGCGTCTTCGGCGAGCGGCACCTCTGGACGCCGCAGTCGATCTCGTCGCTCCAGCGGGCGGTCCGCCTCGACGACGCGAAGAGCTACGCCGAGTACGCCGCGGTCATCAACGAGCAGCAGGAGCACCCGATGTCGCTCCGCGGGCTGTGGGACTTCAAGCCCGCGGGCCCGCCGGTGCCGATCGAGGAGGTCGAGCCCGCCGCCTCGCTGGTCAAGCGCTTCGCCACGGGCGCCATGTCCTTCGGGAGCATCTCGAAGGAGGCGCACGAGACCCTCGCCGTCGCGATGAACCGCATCGGCGCGCGGTCGAACACCGGCGAGGGCGGCGAGGACCCGGCGCGCTTCCTCCGGCTGCCGAACGGCGACTCGAAGCGGAGCTCGGTGAAGCAGGTCGCGTCGGGGCGGTTCGGCGTCACGGCCGAGTACCTCGTCAACGCCGACGAGCTGCAGATCAAGATGGCGCAGGGCGCCAAGCCCGGCGAGGGCGGCCAGCTCCCGGGCCACAAGGTCGACGCGGTGATCGCGAAGGTGCGCCACTCGACCCCCGGCGTGACGCTGATCTCGCCGCCGCCGCACCACGACATCTACTCGATCGAGGATCTCGCGCAGCTCATCTTCGACCTGAAGAACATCAACTCGAAGGCGCGCATCAGCGTGAAGCTCGTCGCCGAGGCGGGCGTCGGCACCATCGCCGCGGGCGTGGTGAAGGCGCACGCCGACGTGGTGCTGATCAGCGGCGACTCGGGCGGCACCGGCGCCTCCCCGCTCACGTCGATCCACCACGCGGGCGTGCCGTGGGAGCTCGGGCTCGCCGAGGCGCACCAGGTGCTCGTGATGAACGGGCTCCGCGGCCGCGCCATCGTGCAGACCGACGGCAAGCTGATGACCGGCCGGGACGTGGCGTTCGCCGCCTTGCTCGGCGCCGAGGAGTTCGGCTTCTCCACGGCGCCGCTCGTCGCGGCGGGCTGCATCATGATGCGCAAGTGCCACCTCAACACCTGTCCGGTGGGCATCGCCACGCAGGACCCGGAGCTCCGGAAGAAGTTCACGGGCGCGCCAGAGCACGTCATCAACTTCTTCTTCTACGTGGCGGAGGAGCTCCGGCAGATCATGGCGAGCCTGGGCTTCCGCACCCTGACCGAGATGGTCGGGCGCTCGGACTGCATCGTGCAGCGGCGCACCGGGCTCCACGCGAAGGCGAGGAAGATCGACTGCTCCGAGGTGCTCTACCGCCCGAAGGAGGCCCTCACGAGCCCGAACCACTGCGTCGAGCCGCAGGACCACAAGCTCGACCGGGTGCTCGACCTCAAGCTCATCGAGCAGGCGCGCGCCGCGATCGACGGCGGGCCGCCCGTCGTCATCGAGACGCGCGTGCGGAACTCGGACCGGACGATCGGCGCCATGCTGAGCGGCGAGATCGCGCGCCGCCACGGCAGCGCCGGGCTGCCCGAGGACAGCATCGTCGTGAAGTGCGCCGGCAGCGCCGGCCAGAGCTTCGGCGCCTTCGCCTCGCAGGGCATGACGCTCGAGCTCGAGGGCGACGCGAACGACTACGTCGGCAAGGGCCTGTCGGGCGGCGTCGTGGCGGTGCGCCCGCCGAGCGTGGCGCCGTTCAAGCCGGACGACCAGGTCATCGTCGGCAACGTCGTGCTCTACGGCGCCACGAGCGGCCGCGCGTTCTTCAACGGCCGCGCCGGCGAGCGCTTCGCGGTCAGGAACAGCGGGGCCACCACCGTCGTCGAGGGCGTGGGCGACCACGGCTGCGAGTACATGACGGGCGGCACCGTGATCATCCTCGGCACGACCGGCCGCAACTTCGGCGCCGGCATGAGCGGCGGGCTCGCCTACGTGTTCGACGAGGACGCCCTGTTCGAGGCGCGCTGCAACAAGGAGATGGTGCAGCTCGAGACGATGACCGCGGCCGACGCCGAGTCGGTGCGGGCGCTGCTCGAGGAGCACGTACGGCGCACGGGCAGCCGGAAGGCGACCGAGCTGCTCGACTCCTGGCAGGCCGTCCTGCCGAAGTTCGTGAAGGTCGTCCCGAGCGAGTACCGGCGGGCCCTCGAGGCCGCGGCGTCGCCCGCGACGAACGGGGCCGACGCGTCGAGCGGGATCGTGTCCCTCCTTTCACCCTCCACCCCCTACGTTTCCACTGGACGTTACATCCCCGCCAACGCGGGTCCCGCGAGCACGGGAGAGAGGTCGGCCGCCCATGGGTAAGGTACGAGGCTTCCTCGAGATCCAGCGGGTCGACATCAAGAAGCGGCCCGTCTCCGAGCGATTGAACGACTGGCAGGAGTTCGAGCTCCCGATCCCCGACGCCGAGCTGCGCGATCAGGCGGCGCGGTGCATGGACTGCGGCATCCCGTTCTGCCACGACGGATGTCCGCTCGGGAACCTGATCCCCGACTGGAACGATCACATGTTCCGCGAGCGCCTCCCCGAGGCGATCGCGGCGCTCGACGCGACGAACAACTTCCCCGAGTTCACCGGGCGCGTGTGCCCGGCGCCCTGCGAGGCGGCGTGCGTGCTGAACATCGAGGGCAAGCCGGTCACGATCAAGAACGTCGAGCGCGGCGTCGCCGATCGCGCCTTCGAGCGGAACCTGATCGCGCCGGTCATCGCGAAGCAGCGCACGGGCAAGAAGGTCGCGGTGATCGGGTCGGGGCCGGCCGGCCTCGCGGCCGCGCAGCAGCTCGCGCGCAAGGGGCACGACGTGACGGTCTTCGAGCGCGACGATCGCATCGGCGGCCTGCTCCGTTACGGCATCCCCGACTTCAAGATGGAGAAGCACCTCATCGACCGCCGCATGGAGCAGATGCAGGCCGAGGGGGTGACCTTCCGCACGAGCGTCCACTGCGGCGTCGACGTCACCGGCGACGCCCTGCGCGAGCAGTACGACGCCATCGTGCTCTGCGGCGGGGCGCGCCGGCCGCGCGACCTGCCGGTCCCGGGCCGGGAGCTCAAGGGCATCCACTTCGCCATGGATTTCCTGACGCAGCAGAACAAGCGGGTCGCCGGCGACGTGATCCCGGACAGCGAGGCGATCTTCGCGACGGGCAAGCGCGTGGTCGTCATCGGCGGCGGCGACACCGGCTCGGACTGCCTCGGCACGAGCCATCGCCACCGCGCGGCGCACGTCACGCAGCTCGAGCTCCTCCCCCGCCCGCCCGAGCAGCGCTCGCTCACGAACCCGTGGCCCGCGTGGCCGCTCATCCTCCGCACCTCGTCCTCGCACGAGGAGGGCGGCGAGCGCGACTGGTCGGTGTCGACCACCGGGTTCGTCGGGGACGAGCACGGGAACGTCCGCGCCCTCAAGGCGACGCGGGTGAGCCTGGAAGGCGGGAGGTTCGTGCCCGTCCCGGGGAGCGAGTTCGAGATCCCGTGCGAGCTCGTCCTGCTCGCGATGGGCTTCGTCGGCTCCGAGCGCGAGGGGTTGCTCGAGCAGCTCGGCGTCGCGATGGACCAGCGCGGCAACGTGAAGGCCCCGGGCGGGCGCACGAGCGTGGAGGGCGTCTTCGCCGCCGGCGACATGTCGCGCGGCCAGAGCCTCGTCGTGTGGGCGATCGCGGAGGGGCGCAAGGCCGCCGATGCGGTCGACGCGTACCTGATGCAGCCGGCGAAGCGCCGGCTGGCGCTCGCGGCGGGCTAGGGCCCGTCCGTGCGAGCGCTGGTCTGGGACGGCACGGCGGCGCGCGTCACCGAGCGCGCCCCGCCCTCGATCACGGCCGGCATGGCCGTGGTCGAGGTGCGGTGCGCGGGGATCTGCAACACGGATCTCGAAATCACCAAGGGTTACATGGACTTCCGCGGCACGCTCGGCCACGAGTTCGTCGGGGAGGTCGTGGAGGGCCCCGCCGCGTGGCGCGGCCGTCGCGTGGTCGGGGAGATCAACTTCGCGTGCGGCCGCTGCGACGCGTGCGCGCGCGGGCTGGGGCGGCACTGCCCGACGCGCACGGTGATGGGCATCGCCGGCGCCGACGGCGCGCTGGCGGAGCGCGTCGCGGTGCCCGTGGCGAACCTCCACGCCGTGGACGACCGGGTGGACGACGAGGAGGCGGTGTTCACCGAGCCGCTCGCGGCGGCGTTCGAGATCCTGGAGCAGGTGCGCGTGGCGCCGGGCACCTCGGCGCTCGTGTTCGGCGACGGGAAGCTCGGCCTGCTCATCGCCCAGGTGCTGCACCAGGCCGGCGCGCGCGTCCTCGCGGTCGGCAAGCACGAGGAGAAGCTCGCCCTGCTGCGCGCGCGGGGCATCGCGACCGAGCTCGTGCGCGCGGCCGCGCTGGCCTCCGCCGACGTCGGCGGAGGCGCGCCTCCTCAGGGCGCCTGGGCCGGCGAGCCGGCCGAGCTCGTGGTCGAGGCCACGGGCACCGCCGAGGGGTTCATGAGGGCGGTCCGCGCGACCCGGCCGCGCGGAACGCTCGTGCTGAAGAGCACCGTCGCCGGGCTCTCCAGCGTCCACTTGGCGGAGCTCGTCATCCACGAGATCACCGTGGTCGGCTCGCGCTGCGGGCTGTTCGAGCCCGCGTTGCGCGCCCTGGCGGCCCGGACCGTCGACGTGCGCTCGCTCGTGTCGGCTCGCCTCCCGCTGGAGCGCGCCGAGGAGGCGCTGCGGGCCGCGGCCGCGCCAGGCGCCCTTAAGGTGCTCGTGACCCGCTGAGCTCGGTCCCGAGCTCGGCGACGCTTACATTACACGACATCGACACACCTCGCAGGAACCTCTCCCCGGCCCACCTCCACCCGGTAGGGCGCCGACCCCAACCCGGTACGCGTCCGCCTGCATCCCCTGCCCGTGAAGCCGCGGCCCGGCTGCCCCAGGGGCCGCCCGCGCCGCCGGTCGTGCTCCTCCGCGACGGCGGGGGACTCGGGATCCGCCCGATCGGCCGCAATGCCTCCGGCGCGGGCCCGACCGCGCCGCGCGCCGCGCGCGTCCAGGCGGGCGCTGCTGCGATTCGACGGCTTCCCCGACTCCCGAGGTGCGCGCCTGCGGCCACAGATCGCGCTGCAACGACGCGCCCCAGGACACCCCAGGATCACGCTCGGAGATCCTCGATATTTCGAAACGAAATTCTCAGAGCATCCGTAAAGAGGAGATCGCGAGCGCCCCTCTCGTGAACGGCGCCAGCTCGGCGCTGTCGACCGGGCTGCGGCTGCTCCCCCGAGCACGACGCCTGAGAAATCCCCCCGGCTGACTGGAATAGATCCTCGTAGGAGTCGCAGGTTGCGGCAGGGATCAGGAGCATCGATGAGCGCCAAGGACAGCCCACACCATCACCACCGCCCGACGGACGATTCGGACGAGGCCCGTCAAGCCAGGGAGAGCTGGGAGCAGCAGAAGCTGCGGGAGCTCGGCCTCGACGGCATCGAGGAGGATGCGTCGGCGTTCTGCCCTCATTGCCGTCGCGAGATGCTGGAGCGCCTCGCGCGCGCCCAGGAGCGCGGCTCCGTGCTGTTCGATATGGTCCGACGTCATGGGCTGAGCCCACTGCCCCCTCGCGGCGTACGGCCCAGGGCGTGGCGCTGCCTCGGCTTCTTCGCGGAGCTCGCGAGCGAGCTCCGGGCCCTCGCGCCGCGCGGCCGCCGCGCGCTGTGGCTCGTCCTCGCGAGCCTCGCGATCGGCGCGCTGACGCTCTGGGCGGCGCTCGCCGGCCTGAGGCGTTGAGGCGAGGGGCCGCCCGCGTCGCAGGCGTCCCCGGCGAGGCGGCGATCAGCCGGTCCGGCGGAACAGCCCGGAGATGAACCGCGACGGCGGCGGCACCTGCCGCGGCCGCCACGCCGACGCTGCCACGATCGACACCCCGTTGCGCATGAGCAGGAGCGCCGGCTCGTCGGCCCGCACGTCGAACCCCGTGTTCAGGCGGAGCGCTCCGCGGACCATCGACTCGTGCGGCGAGACGCGCAGCGGCTCGAAGCCGTTCATGCGGAGTCGGCGCTGCCAGGCGCCGCGGCGCTCGTGTCGCTCGACCCGCGCGGCCCCCTCCCCCACCACCACGTTCATCACCTCCTGCCCGAAGAAGACCTGTTCGATCGTCTCGCGGGCGGCGATGTGCGGCGGGAGCAGCGCCTCGAGCGCCTGGAAGACCGCATAATAATGGCCGATCGCCTCGGACAGGCGCGGGAGGAACGGGAGCGCGTTGTGCTCCACGTCCGGCTCGACGAGCGTCAGCACGCGCGGCGACAGCGCGCGGATCCTCGTGAGAATGGTGTCGCGGTTCGCGGTCGGGTGCACCGAGGCGTCGGGCACGTGGTGCAATGCGAACGCCGCATTGACGGCGATGGGCGCCGTCGAGCGGGACGCAATACGGCTCCAGTCGACGCGCTCCACCGAGGACGCGACCCCGTGGAACTCGAAGGGGACCTTCAGCCGCTCCGCCCATCCGCCGATGAACGCGCCCGCCCAGCGCAGCCGCTGCTCGGGATCCGGGCCCCGACAAGGCAGGTCGATGCCGGTCAGCCGGACGCGCGGCGGGCCGCCGGGCCGCGTCGCGAGCCGGTGTAGCAGGAACGGCCACTGCGTACCGCCCCCGACGCCGATGTCGATGACGTGGATCTCCTCCTCGTGCTGGAACGCCTCGACGATCGCCGCGTTCGCGCTGAGGTACCCGAAACGGATGAGCGGCGTCGCGTGCACGAGCAGCTGAAACGCCGCGAGCATGTCCCGCGGCCCAGCGCTGCGCAGGTAGAGGTTGCCATCGCCGGAGCGATCTCCGTCCAGGCGGGCGAGCAACGCCCGGCCGAACACGCCTGAAATGCGCTCCGAGGCGTCACCGGTATCGGGCTCCGCCCGCAGGATGCCCTCCACGAGGGCCCGCGCGCGCTCGAAGTCCCCTGCGTCGATCGCCTCGCCCGCCGAGAGGAGGCGGCTCAGGAACGGGCGGCGGCGCGAGTGGGTCTGCCGGGTGCCCGAGCTCGGCTGCTGTGCGAGCCCCGGGCCGGACGCGGCCGAGCTGGTGGGCCCTTCGATGTGCGCTCGTAGGCTGACAGACGCCTCTTCGGCCGATGCGTGTCTACGGATCGCGTTCATGGTGTCCAGGGCTGTTCAACCAGGCAGCCCGCCGTCCTGGCTGGGCTCTCCACGAGGGGGCGATTTCAAGCGCGAACGCATGACGTCGACTACCTCGCAGGAGCCGGGGGGTTCAATGTTTGCTGATGTCGCTGCGGGAGAGCCCGATGGCGAGCCGGGGACAGGCGCCAGGCAGCCGCGCGCCCGCGGCAACGCCGCGAAGCCGAGCGCCCGCCCATGACGCGACGGGACCTGAGCTCGCACGAGGGCCCGACAGACAACTCTCTGTACATCGATGAAGCCGCTCGTCCGGTCAAGTCCAAGATCATGATTGTGCATCGCGCCCCCTCCCCCGCGCGCCCCGGGACGTCCGAACCCACCTTCCAGCGGCAGACGTAGGCTTTCGTAGGCACCGTACGAGGCGACCGCCGCCGCCCCGCAGGGGGCGTCCCCCACCCGCCGCGGGCCGCGAGCGGACCGCGCGCCGCACGGCGCCGTCGGCGCAGGACGCGCGGCGCGCGCCGCGGCGTCGCCGCCGGACGCGGACGCAGCGCTCGGCACACCTCACCGCTGCTCTCTTTAGAGCGCATCGCGCCCTCCGACCCGGCGCGCGCGCGCCGGACTCGTTGACTTGACCGTGGTCGTGACAGCACCTCGCTGGGAGACGGGGCTTACACACTACATTACAACCTGCATATCCAGGTCTGTAAAGTCCCTATACATGGGTCTTCGGTCGATCGAGCCCGCGATCCGTCGCCGGATGGAGGCAACCCTGCGACGACCGTGCTCCTCGACCGGCCGGGCCTGCTTCCGGCGGAGAGCGGCGCTTCGGCCCGCAATCGCCCTGAAGGTCAGAGCGCTTGGTGGAGGCAATGTATGGAACGACCGCCCTATCGGCCTCAGCCGCCTACGCCCGGAGCGAGGCCGGCAGCGACGCGGGAGCGCGGCGGGCAGGCGCTTCCCTGCGATGAAATGCCGCCATTGACGTACTCCTGTACTTGTGCATACAGCGCTCGGCGTGCGGATCAGTCGTTATCGGACAGCTCGCTCCCCTCGGCGAAATGGGAGCGATCCACGCCATTCTTCTCGAGCCAGCGTCGAATTCGATTCCTGTGCACGCCGAGCCTGTTGGCGGCGCGAGACACATTGCCTCGCTCGAGGCGAAGCGCCTCGGCGATCTCATCTTCGGGCGGCGCCTGGCTCGAGCGCGAGGGGCCCGGCCGGACGTCGCTCCCTGTCTGACGGGCGTGCGAGTCCGTCGCCTCCGGGCCCAGGCCGACGCCCGCGAGCGGATCGAGATCCTTGGCCTCGACCGTGCGCCGCCCCTCGTCGAGCGCGCGCGTCACGGCGCGCCGCGCCTCCCCGACGAACTCGCGCAGGTTCCCTGGCCAGCGGCGCATCGCGCACGCGATGATCATCGAATGGTGAATCGCCGGCGGCGCCTTGCCGAAAGCCGCGCCGACCGCCTTCGCGCATTGCGTGAGCAGCCAGGGAATCTCCTCGAGGCGCTCCCGGAGCGGCGGGAGCCGGACCTCGGGCCGACCGATGCGGTAGTAGAGATCGTCCCGGAAGCGGCCCTGGGCGACGCGCGCGCGCAGGTCGTGCGTCGCGGCGCAGATGCGGATCTGCACCGGGCGAGGCGCGACCGCGCCGAGCTCGAGCACCTGCCGGGTGTCGATCGTCCGGAGCAGCTTCGCCTGGACCGCCGCGTCGAGCTCGGCGACCTCATCGAGGAAGAGCGTGCCCCCGTGAGCGGCCTGCACGTAGCCCTCGGTGTCGTGCGTCGCGCCGGAGTAGGCGCCGCGCCGGGCGCCGAAGAGGAGCCGCTCGGCCAGGCCCTCCGGGATGGCCGCGCAGTTGACGGCCACGAACGGGCCGCGCGCCTGCGGCCCCGCCTCGTGGTAGGCGCGCGCCGCGAGCTCCTTGCCCGTGCCGCTCTCGCCCGTCACGAGCAGGCTGTCGCCCGCGGCCGCGGCGCGGATGATGGTGTCGTAGACCAGCTGCAGCCTGGGCCCGAGGACGCTCTCCTTCTCGATGCGCACCGCGCCGCGCGCGAAGGTCCGGATGTCCGCGAGCGCGAGGAACACCGACGTCCCCGCGCCAACGACCTGGATCGCGTCCCTCCGCACCTCACCGCGGATGGGCTCACCGTTCACCGACGTCCCGTTGGTGCTGCCGAGGTCCTCCACCGTCCACGCGGCCCCGTCGTACGCGATGCGCGCGTGTCGCCGCGACATGAGCGAATCGTCCACGAGGGGCACGCCCGCCACGCCCCCGCGACCCAGCACCACGGCGCCGCGATCGAGGGGGATCGGCGCGCATCGCGGCTGATCCCCCGAGAAAATCAGGACGATCCCGGGAACGGGCTCGGCGACCGAGGGTTCAGGCGGGACCGAGACGCGGACGGTGGAGTGGTCCATCAGGATCTATCTTACCTGTTCAAGAACCTGGCCGGCCAGTGGCCGGCCATGCCACCGGTCGCTTCGAGCTAGCTGGGCAGAACTCCTGGGAAATCAACGTCGTCCCGTTCGCCAGGCTCGGCACGAGTTGTGCTTGTCTGGTCGGTATGGTGGCCTCTGCAAGAGCTCGCATCCATCGGGACCGGGGGACCGCCCTCGAGGTGAACATGGGTTCCGGCCGCACCATCGACGAAGCGGGCCGCCGCTCACCCCGGCGTCTGCACACTGCCCGCACCCTGCCGAGCTTCCCGACCCATCCCGGCCTCCAGAGCATCAGCGGCCTCCGCGGCGCGCTCGAGTTCCTGGAGTGGCCGGCCTCCGAGTGGACGCTCAAGGACCTCCAGGACTGGTTCGTGGATCACCTCGTGACCCCGGGCCTGATGAAGCGCCCCCAGATCGTGCGCGAGCCCGGCGCGACGCCCGTCATGCTCGACCCGCGCGCCGACGGCGGCAGCAACCTGGAGGAGCTGATCCACAAGGCCCGCGGGCGCGTCATCACGGCGCTGCGGGGCCTCATCGCGCCCGTCGCCGACGATCGGTTCCTGAACGCGGCGATCTACGGGGGCAGGGTCCGCCGGGCCGCGGTGGGCGGCCGTCCCGTCTGGGTCGCCTCGCCGCGAGAGATCGACTTCCTCGGCGACATTGTGCTCAGTTTGCTCGCTGCCGACATCCTGCTCGATCGCGAGTTCTATCGCGCACACCTCTGCATCTGTGAGGTGTGCGGGAGGGTGTCATTCAAGGACACCCCGGACGCGCGAGGCGTATGCAGCGAGCACCGGAGCCATGTGTCCGGGTTCACGCCGCGCGTGCGCTGAGCGCCTGCGGCGGAGCCGCGACGCTGGAGACGATAAAGGCCGGCGGATGCGCCGGCCTTCGTCATTTCTCTCGCCACGGATCCGGTCCGCCCCTCACGCGACGAGGGGCCGACGCGGACGGCGCGGCGTCAGTTCGCGTCGAACGAGACCCAGGCGCCCGTCGCCCAGGTGTCATCCGCCTTGAAGGCGCCGATGTATTTCGCCTCGGCGTCGAAGAAGCCGTCGTCGGGCGGCGTGGCCGCGCCCTCGGCGAGCGTGGCCTCCGGCCGGAAGTCGGGCTTCGCGGCGAAGCAGCCGGCGAGCCCCGGATCCTCGGCGCTGTTGGACGCCTCGCCCTCGAACCACGCGATCTCGTCCGCGCCGTCGTCGTCGTCGTCGTCCAGCTTCGACTCGGTGGTCTCGTTCGCGTCGGTCTCGTCGTAGGCGATGTTCGCCTCGACGTTGCCGAAGAAGATCGAGCTCGCGAGCTCGACCTCGGTGAGCTCGTCGCGGAGGTCCACCCCCGCCTCGAAGCCGGTCACGATCGTGTTGAAGATATGGGCCTTCGTCGAGCGGCGGAGCAGCATGCCGTACTGCTGCTTGTCGACGTCCTTGTTCTTGCCGCACAGGGTCGCGTTGTAGATCGTCGGCTCGCTGACCGGCGTGCTCGCCGACGCGTCGGCGTCGTTGTCGCCCTCGAAGCCGTTCGTGTCGTCGGCCACCGAGGGGTCCTGCTGGACGGCGATGAACTGGAGCTTGCCGACGTAGCCGAGGTCCCAGTCGATGCCGTCGTCGCCGTTCTGCGCGCAGATGAGGTGCTTCGCGTTGACGGTGCCGCCGAAGAACTCGAAGCAGTCGTCGAGCGTGTGGTGCACCATCACGTGATCGATCGTCGTCTTGGAGCCCACGCCGGCGAGGGTGAGGCCGTTCACCTCGTTGTCCTGAGAGAGCAGGATCCCGCTGAACTCGATGCGCACGTACTCGAGGACGCCGCTGTCGTCCTCCGGCTCGTCGCCGCCGTACTCGGTGCCTTCGCCGGTGATGCCCTCGACCGTGGCCTTGCCGCCCTCGACGTTGATCGGCGCCTCGCCGAGCAGGATGACGCCGCCCCAGTCGCCCGCGGCGCGGTCGCCCTTCTCGCCCTGGCTCGTGAACACGATGGGCTCGTCGGCGGTGCCCTTGGCGTTGATCTTCGCGCCGGGCTTCACGACGAGGGTCGCGAGGCTGACCTTCTCGCCCATGATCGTCGTGCCGGGCTCGATGGTCAGGGTGGCGCCCGGCTCGACGAAGACGATGCCCTTCATCAGGTAGCACTTGTCGGCGGTCCACGTCGCGTCGGCGTCGATCGCGTCGGAGACCTCCACCGGAGCGGAGCAATCGGCGGTGCCGCCGCCGTTGCCGCCGCCGCCGTTGCCGCCGCCGCCGTTGCCGCCGCCGCCGCCATCGCCGCCGCCGGAGCCGCTCGTGGCCGAGGTGCCGGTCGTGGTCGGGGAGATCGAGTCGTCGTCGCCGCAGGCGGCGAGCACCGCGACGGAGAGCGCCGAGACGCAAGCCAAGGCAATTCCGAATGTACGCATGTTATTTACCTCCTGACGAGCCACCATGAATCATGCGCGCGAAATCGCAACGATCGACGCGTGACGATTCAATGGCACGCGCTCAATAGGTATATGAGGCGCTCAACGTCACAGTCGTCCCATTGCTGTATTGATTGACGATGTTGTCCTCGTCGTTCTCCCTCCCCTGCGTGATGCGCACGGGAGCGTCGATGAGGTTCTCGCCGGCCAGCTTCAGCTCGACGTGCTCGCCGAGGCGCTGGGCGACGGTCAGGTCGATCTGGTGCCGCGGCTGCTCGTACTCGTCCGGCAGCCTGCTCCCAACCCTCCTGAGCCGCGCGCCGAACACGTTGTAGAGGAGCCGAGCGCTCGTGCCGGTCGACTCTCCGGTGTAGTCGAGCCCCAGGTTCACGACGAAGGGGGATTGCCCCTGGAGCGGGTGCGTCGGGCTGCTCGTGATGGTGATCCCTCCCGCGCTGACCTCGGGATCGATCGTCACCTCCGACGTCACGAAGGTGAGGTTGCCGAGCGCGGTGACCTCCCGCAGGAGCGGGGAGATGAAGCCGAGGCCCTTCCTGAGCTCGAGCTCGACGCCGGCGAGATAGCCGGCCTCTCCGTTGACGTAGGTGAGCCTGCCCCTGCCGCCGTTCGGGAGGATGACCTCCTCGATCGGCTCCTGGAAGTGCTTGTAAAAGACGCTGACCGCGGCCACCTCTCCGGCCGTCGGGAAGATCTCGAAGCGGAGATCGCCGCTCACGACGCTCGTCCGCCGGAGCTCGGGATTGCCCTGCACCTCTCTGCCGCTATAGCCTTCCTGATACAGGGTCGGGCTGAGCTCGCGGAGCTGGGGCCGCGCCAGCGTCTTGGCCACGCCGAGCCTGACATTCGAGCTCGCCGTCGTCTTGACGATGACGTTGAGCGCCGGCAGGAGATCGACCTTGTCGCTCTCGACGTTGATCTCGGGGTTCGCCGCGGAGTACCGGTCGAACGCCCTCAGCGACAGCGAGGAGGCCTCGACCCGGGCGCCGAGCACGACGCGGAGCCATCGCGTCACGGAGGCGTCGGTCATCACGTAACCCGCGTAGAGATCGTCGTTCGCCGTATAGGAGTCGGTCTCGCGCGTGATCTCCTCGAGCTCGAGCACCGAGCCGATGTTCTCGTCCGAGAACAGCTGCCCCGGCCCCTGGCGCAGGAGCGCCGGGTCCGCGCCCGGGCGCTGCTTGAACCGGAACCGGCGCGCGTTGAATTCGCGCGCTCGGAAGTTGAGCAGACCGCCCGCCTTCAGCCGGGTCGGGGTGTCGCCGCGGACGAGGGGCTGGGTGTAGGAGAGCTGCCCGCCGTAGCTCACGTCGCTCATGTCGCTGAAGAAGTGCGCGCCGCTCAGCGTGCCCTCGTCCCATGAGAAGGCGCCGCTCGCGTCGTCGCGGACGTAGACGGTCTCCCTGGTGTCGGGCTCGTCCGAGGTCGCGAGGGAGAGCGACGCTTTCCAGTCGACGGTCCCGCCGTCGAGCGCCTCGAAGCGGTGCTCGCCCTGGAGCTGGCCCAGGGTGAGCGATCGCGAGATGAACCGCAGCATCGTGTCGCGAATCGCGCTGTCCCCGTTGCTCGGGTCCACGTCGGCCACGCTGACCTGGTCGTCCGATGAACGGCTGTGGAGCCCGGTGAGCGTCACCTTGTGGTCCTGATCCGGGTTGTAGGTGACGCTGCCGAAGCTGCCCCAGGACACCTGATCACGGATGTTCCCCGTCGCGATGTCGCCGATGCGCTCGGGATCGCCGGTTCGAGGGTCGGGATCGAAGATGCCGGCGATCTCGCTCGCGCGCGGCGAGAACTTCCGGCCGTAGCTCAGGGTGGCGATGTAGCCGAGGCGCCGCTCCCCGCCGAGCTTCAGGGTGTCGCCGACGACCACGCTGCCGCTGCCGTTCGGCGGGGTGAACGACCGCGTCGTCGCCATGGACGAGTTGATCGCCCTGCCGTAGGCCGTCATCTCGTCCCTGGAGATGGTGCCGCCGCCCGGCTTGGGGCCGAGGCGCACCACCTTGTAGTCGGGGATCTCGTCCGGCAGCGCGCGGGCGCCGCCGTCGATCCCGAGCCAGTCGGTCCCGGATCCGTCGTAGCTCACGCGATCCCGGAACGTCGCCTGGGTGTTCAGCCCCAGCGACAGCGAGGCCTGGAAGAGGAACTTGGTCGGGAGCTCCCGCGTGTTGATCTGGACCGAGCCACCCGCGAAATCGCCGGGGATGTCGGGGGTGAACGTCTTGACGACGGTGATGTCGCTGAGGACCAGCGACGGGAAGAGATCCAGCGGGACGGCCTGCCGGTCGGGCTCGGGGCTCGGCAGCGGGGCGCCGTTCAGGAGCGCGTTGGTGTAGCGCTCGCCCAGGCCGCGCACGTACACGTACCTGCCGTCCACCACGGTCGCGCCGACGATGCGCTTCGCGGCCTCCGCGGCGTTGCGATCGGGCGTCTTCGCGATCTCCTTCGCGCCGACGGCGTCGCCCACGTGGGCCGCGTTCTTCCGGAGGAGCAGCTGCGCCGCGACGCTCGCCCGCTCCGGCTCGAACTCGACCTCGACGACGTCCTCGACCTGCTGATCCGGCTCCAGGCCGACGTCGACCTGGCTCACCTGCCCGGCGGTCACGCGCACGTCCTGCACGCGCTGGGGCTCGTACGCCTCGTACCAGACCCGCAGCTGGTAGCTCCCCGGCGGGAGCTCCAGGCGGTAGCGGCCGTCGAGATCCGCGATGACCTTGAGCTTCGTCCCGACGATCGACACCTGGGCGTCGAAGACCGGCTCCTTCGTGGCGGCGTCCGTGACGACGCCCCACACGACGCCCTTCCCTGCCGGCGGCGGGCGCGACGGGCTCGGCTCGTCGAGTCCTGCGGCGTCCTCGGCCGGCGCGGCGCCGGCCGGGGTCTCCGCGCCTGCCGGCGGCGGCGCGGCGTCCGGCGGCGGCGCGGCGGCGCCGGGGTCGCCCTGGGCGAGCGCCGTTGCCCCCCAGCAAAGCGGTGCCACGAGCGCTGCGACTACCCCCGAGATCCTCCTGCGAATCATGCACCTGTCCCTTCACGCCCCGAGCTCGGGCGCGCCTTCCGATCCGATGTCTGGGCGCACCTGCGCCCGCCGATGAGGACGGCGGAGAGCCAGCTCCCCGCCACCCTCTCCTGTGCACCGCGCCGCGAGCGCGCCGCGGGGCGTCTGCCCCCGCGCGCCCGCTCGGCGCTTCATCCGGGCCGCGCGCCGCGCCGGCTCAGCGCCCGGTCTTCTCTGTCAGGACGGCGATCGTCTTCGCCCCGCCCATGCGCGCGGCGTCCATGGCCTCCACCGCGACCGCGTAGGCGGCCTCGTCCTCTGCGTCGAAGTACAGCACGTCGTCCGAGCGCGCCGCGAAGATGCGGGCGAGCCGCTCCTTCAGCTCGCCGCGCTGCACCTCGGTCTGGTTGATGCGGATGACGCCGCGCTCATCCACCGTGAGCACCACGGGCCTCGCGGCGTCGTCGGGCGGCGGCGAGAGCCTCGCTGTGTCGTCCTTCCTGGGCAGGTTCAGCCAGAGCTGCTTCGCGAGCAGCGGCGTGACGACCATGAAGATGATGAGGAGCACGAGCACCACGTCGACGAGCGGCGTCACGTTCATGCTCGGCGCGACGCCGCCCTTCCTGGCGCCGCCCTGCGGAGCGCTCATCCCCACGGCGCTATCCCTCCTCCGGCGCCGGGGAGGCCCCGCCGCCGCGCTGGCTCACCTGCAGCGAGATGCCGGCGAAGCCGACCTCCTGGCACAGCGCGAAGGTCTCCCGCACGCGGCCGTACTTCGCGGAGGAGTCGCCCTTGATGACCACCCGGCGCTCCGGCTCCGCGGCGCGGATGGCCCGCAGCCGCTCGCCGAGCGCCGGCAGATCGGCGACCGCCTCCTTCTCCAGGAACACGGTGCCGGCGCCGGTGATCGTCACGTAGATGGGGTCGAGCTTCGATTTCGACTTCGGATCCGGCTGGAAGACCGCCGGGAGCTCGACCCGCTCGCCGTGCTCCATCTGGGGGGCGATGACCATGAAGATGATGAGGAGCACGAGCACCACGTCGACGAGCGGCGTGACGTTGATCTCCGGCTCAGGCTGCTGCCGACTCGAACGCTTGCTCTCCACTTGAACGCCCATGCTCGTTCTCCATCTCGTCGATGAGCTCACCCGCGCTGCGCTCGAGCGCGAGCTCCACCGCTGCGATGCGGGTGGTGAGGTAGTTGAAGCAAAGCACCGCCGGGATGGCGACCCCGAGCCCGAGGGCGGTGACGATGAGCGCCTCGGCGATGCCGGCGCTCACGGCGCCGAGGCCGCCCGAGCCGGTCGACGCGATGGTCTGGAAGGCGGTGATGATGCCGATGACCGTGCCGAGCAGCCCGACGAAGGGGGCCACGGAGCCGACCGTGGCGAGCACCGAGAGGCCGCGGCGCAGATCGGCCGAGATCGCCTCGCGGCGCCGCGACACCTCGCGGCGCGCGAGCTCCACCGGGGGCACGCCGCCCTCGCCGGCGTCGAGGGCGCGCTGGAACCGGCGCACCGCCGCCGCGACGATCCGCGCGAGCGCCGATCGCTCGTACTGGCCGGCGATCTGCACGAGCCGCGCGGTGTCCCACGCCTCCATCACCGGCCGCGCCTCGGTCGCGAAGCGTCGGGTCTCGGACGCCTGACGGGCGAGGGCGATGAGCCGCTCGACCACGACGGCGACGCTCGCCAGCGCCATGAGCACGAGGGCGAACGCGACGAGCTTGCTCAGGAGGCCCATGCTCGCCCAGATGTGCCCGAGATCGAACTGCATCATGACTCTACTCCTTCGTTCCTCTCGCGAGAGGCCGCCTCCGCGGCCGTGCGCTGGAAATCACCGCTTCGCCTTGAAGCGGAATGGAATCGTCCTCCAGACGGACACCGGCTTCCCCTCGGAGATCGCCGGCTTGTAGCGACACGTCTTCATCGCCGCGAGGACCGCGTCGTTGAAGAGGGGGTGGCCGCGGACGATGGAGACATTCGTGACCTCGCCCGTCTCGGTGACCACGAACCGGACGGCCACGGTCGCTTCCACCCCCGCGCTCAGCGCGGCTTCCGGGGGGACGGACGGCGGGCAGGAGAGCGCGACCGGCGGCGTCGCGTTCTCGGGCAGGTGAATGGGCCCCCTCTGCGGCGGCGGCGGTGGAGGCGGCGGTGGAGGCGGCGGCGGCGCTGCCGTCACGGCGGCCGTCCCCGTACCGCCGGGGACCCCGCCGGGCACGCCGCCCGGCGCGCCGCCCGGCTCTCCGTAGGTGTCATCGTCGCTCGCCTTGGCCTCGCTCGGGTCGGCCTCGGGCGGCGCCTCCTTCGGCACGGCGGTCGGCGCGACCAGCGCCGGGCGCCGGGGCGTCGCGGGGCGAGGCGCCGGGGCCTCGGCCGCCGGCGGCGGGGGCGCCGGCGCCGGCGCGGGGGGCGGCGCCTCGGGGACCCGGGCAGCGAGCTTGACGTCGACGACCTCCTCCTCGGGCGGAGGAGGTTGAATGGCGCCGCTCAGGCGGGCGGCGAGGAGCGCAATGCCCGCGAAGAGCAGGAGCCCAGCCGCATACCCGATCGCGAGCCGCCTCGCTCGGTCAGGGTCGACCTCCCCCGCATTCCACGTCTCCAGGTGCATCGAGGCTCCGGACGCCGGCTGGCGAAAAAGCCAGAGCTCCACCTGAGCTCAGGCAAGCGCAGCCGGCTTCAATGGGTTGGCCCATGCTGTGAACCAACACGCACACGGTACGCAGTTTTCGTTACGTCAGAATGACGTGGTGGCAACGATTGCCGGGAATTTCCCGATATGGCGATCAGGCGCTGCGGCTCTCGGGCACGTCGGGCGAGGAAGCGAATCGATAGCCGATGCCGCGGACGGTCTGGATGTAATCGCCGGCGCGGCGCAGCTTGTCGCGCAGCCGCTTGACGTGGGTGTCCACGGTCCTCGTCGTGATGCTCACGTCGATGCCCCAGACGCCGTCGAGGAGCGCGGTGCGGGTCTGCACGCGCTCGCGCGCCTCGTACAGCGCGACGAGGAGCTTGAACTCGAGGAGCGTCAGCTCGACCTCCTCGCGATCGACCCACACGCGATGGGCGCCCTCGTCGATGCGGAGGCAGCCGAACTCGATGCTCCGCTCCCCGTCCCCGGAGGACTTCGCGCGGCGGAGCACGGCCTGCACGCGCAGCACGAGCTCTCGCACGCTGAACGGCTTGACGACGTAATCGACGGCGCCGAGCTCGAAGCCGACGATGCGGTCGACCTCGTCCCCGCGCGCCGAGACGATCATCACGGGGATCCGCTGGGTGCCCTCGCTCTGCTGGAGAGCGCGGCACACCTCGGTGCCCGAGATGTCGGGCAACATGAGATCGAGCAAGACGAGGTCGGGCCGCTGGTCCACGGCCAGCCGGACCCCCTGACCGCCCTGCCCCGCGAGGAGCACCTCATGCCCGGCTTGCCTGAGGTTGTAATCGAGCACCTTCTGGAGCGCCGGCTCGTCCTCGATGACCAAAATCCGCGCCATGCTGAATAGCGCGTGTACCCGAGCGATGTGACGGGCAGATGACCGGATGGCAACAGCGCGGTGCGTCGCTTTCTCCGGAGAGAATGCGCCGCAGTTCGTCGTGAAGGGGCCAGCCGGCCACGCGCGCGGGCGCGCGGCGAAAGGTCGCACCGGCGGGGCGAGATGCGCTAGTCTCGCGGGGATGCTGCGGACTTTGCGACTCATCGCTGCCGACGTGCGCAAGAAGGCGACATGGTGCTACGGCAGCGATCCATGGCCGACGATCCTGAAGACGCTGGCGACGGACGGCACGGCGGCGATGGTCCTCTACCGGTTCACGCAGGCCGCGCGGACCCACCGGATGCCCGTGGTCGAGATGCTGCTGAACAAGGCGACGAACCTCGCCGGCGGCTGCGTCATCGGGCGCGGCGCGGACTTCGGGCCTGGGTTCGTGCTGATCCACTCGAACGGCGTCGTCATCAACGGCAACGTCCGCGGCGGCTCGAACGTGCTCATCGAGCACCAGGTGACGATCGGCGCCGATCGGCGGCAGACGCCGGTGCTCGGGAGCGATCTCTTCATCGGCGCCGGCGCGAAGATCGTCGGCGGCGTCACGGTGGGCGACGGCGCCCGGATCGGCGCCAACGCCGTGGTCGTGCACGACGTCGCGCCGAACACGACGGTCGTCGGCATCCCCGCGAAGCCCGTGCAGCGGCGCGAGGACCGCGCCGCCCAGGCCGCCGCGCGGCCGAGCGCAGACGAGACGAACGGCTCGCAGAGCTGACCGCAAGCCGCGCTCCCGAGCGGCGGTCCTCCGCACAGGAGACGGGCCCAGATCGGCGTTTTCGGCGCGGAGGCGCACTCCGGAGCCGGCGATCCAGAGCGGCGGTCCTCCGCACAGGAGACGGGCCCAGATCGGCGTTTTCGGCGCGGAGGCGCACTCCAGTGCGCTGAGCACCGAAAACGTCGAGGTGGGCCCGTATCCGAAGCGGAGGACCGCCGCTCAGCGGGGGGCGCGGGCTAGGAGCTCTTGCCGGAGCTGCGCGATCTCGTGCCGGAGCGGGCCGATGAAGTCGGCGCTGAGCGTCCGGTTGCGGCCCTCCAGCGCGCGCGCCGTGTGCCACTTGCTGAGCGCGAGCCGCGCGCCGGCGCGGATGAAGCTCCGCCCGGTAGCCCCGCGCCAGCCGAGGGTGCACCGGAGCCGCCCGATCGGCGAGCAGACGAGCTCGAGCTCGTCCTGGGTGAGCATGCCGAGCGCGACCTCGTCGCGCAGATGATCCCGGATCACCCAGCCCTTGCGGATGACGAGCGCCACGATGATCCCGAAGAACGACGCGACGAAGCACAGCCAGAGCAGCAGCCACGGCATGAAGAGATCCCCCATCGCGCGGCCCAGCGCGGTCGGGAGGAAGTTCCACACCGCGTGCAGCGCGACGCCGAGCAGGTAGCCGCCGATCGGGGCCGCGACGCGCACCCAGGTCTTCGACGACTCCCGGGCGAGGCCGAAGCCGATCCCGGTCATCGACGTGAACAGCGGGTGGAGCCAGGGCGTGAACACGCCGCGCAGGACGAAGGTGCCGGCGAGCACGTCGCTGCCCTGCATCGAGGCGCGCGCGTAGTACAGCACGTTCTCCACCGCGGCGAAGCCGAGCGCGCAGAACGTGGCGTAGATGATGCCGTCGACGATGCCGTCGAACTCGCGGCGCAAGAAGTAGAAGAAGCCGAACACGCCGAGCCCCTTGAAGAGCTCCTCCGCGAACGGGGCGCTGACCGACGCGCTGACGAGCTCGCCCATCGGCTCGCCGAAGCTGCTGGAGACGCCGACGTGCACGCCGGTGTTGATCAGGATCGAGAAGCCGGTCGCCGCGAGCGCGCCCCACAGGAACGCCATCAGCAGGCACCACCACGGCTCCGGATCGTACCGATCGATGACCATCGGGACGAAGAGGTAGAGGACGAGCGGCGGGAACGCGAAGAGCGCTCCGACGACCATGGCGCCGAGCATGCTCCCCCCGGACTCGATCACGCCGAAGAGCGTGAAGATCACGTTGAGGACCGCGCCCGCGATGATGCCGTTGGCCCACAGCCACAGCCCGGCGATGCGCCGCCGCCGGTCCGGGTCGGGCCTTCGCGCCGCCCGCATGACCGCAGGGTAGCCAGCAGCGTGGGGATGCGCGGGCGCAGGCTGCGCGTGGCCGTGCGGAGAGGGAACGCCGTGCTGCGGGCCAGGGCCGTGCGCTGGCATCGGCGCACGGGCCGGGGGCCAGTAGCCCTGCGGCGCCGGCCCGTAGCCCTGCGGCGCCTGCCCGTAGCCCTGCGGCGCCTGCCCGTAGCCCTGCGGCGCCTGCCCGTAGCCCTGCGGCGCCTGCCCGTAGCCCTGCGGCGCCTGCCCGTAGCCCTGCGGCGCCTGCCCGTAGCCCTGCGGCGCCGGCCCGTAGCCCTGCGGCGCCGACCCATGCCCCTGCGGCGCCGACCCATGCCCCTGCGGCCAGTGCGGCGGCTGTCCCGGGGAGTGCTGCCCCGCGCCGTGCGCCGGATACCCCGGGCGAACCTGCCCGCCGCCGGGCTGGGCGTGCTCGTTCGGGCGCTCCGCCGGCCGGGGTTGCTGCGGCGGGCCGCGGAAATCGGGACGGTGTCCGTGGGCGTTGTCCATGGCTTGAGCGCTCTCGCGAAATCCTCGTGACAGCGGGTGACCGCTCAGCCGAGACGGACCCCCACCGCACGCATGGAGCCGCCAGGAGCGGCGACGATCCGCGGCGGGCAACGGCAGTCTCGGAGCTGTCGTTCACGCCCGCCGGATCGAAGCATCACACGATATTTCTACCACGCCGGGACGCGCCGGGCATACCTCCCTGGGGCATCCGGCGCGGCACGCTCGGCGAGGAGCGCTCGGCGAGGAGCGCGGGCGCCGTGACGCTCCGCTTCCTCGAGCTGTCGGCGGCGGCACGCGGCGGCGACCGCCGCGCGCCGGGATGGCGTCAGGGGCGGACGACGCGCGTGCCGGGAGGGGGCGAGAAATCGAACTCGTTCTTGGCGACAGGCTGGTTGACGACCGGCGATGCGAAGTCGAACCGGTTCCGGTTGCCCTGCGCGTCGAGGATCAGCACGCGGCGCACCTGGTTGGTCTGCCCGTCGACGTAGAGGAGCATCTTCTGATAGGCGGGGGTCGCCTCCTTCGGCGTCCCCTCGAGGACATAGCCGCCCTCGAACTTCATCTGCGCCGGGTCGAGCAGGCGGAGCGAGAAATCCTTCGTGAGCTGGCCCTTGCCCATCAGGAACGCGAGCGCCGCCGGGTACTGCGAGCCCTTCACCGGCGTCTCGAACATCTGCTCGTTGTCCTTCTCGTAGACCTTGATCGTCTCGCCGTCGGACACGACGCGGTTGCCGTTCGGCGCGTCGTAGACCCAGCTCATCTTGCCGGGCTTCTCGAAGATCACCTTGCCGGTGGAGACCTTCTTCACGTCCTGGACCTTGATCGTGTAGGTCTGCGTGAAGCTCGCCTTGAAGGTCTTCGTGGAGTCGTAGAACTGCTGGACGCGCCTGCCGAGCTCTTCGGCGGTGGGGCCCGCGGCCTGGGACTCGCCGGGCGTCGCGAGCACGGCCGTGACAGGCGCCGCCAGCCCGATGAGGCACGCGGCGACCAGGCGGTAAAGTGAGGTTCGCGTCATCCTTCCCGATCTCCTTTGATGTCCAGAGGCGTGTCGCCTCCGCGCTTCGTGAGACAGGGGCACCGGTGATCACCGCCGGTCCCCCCGGCGACCGCCGCCCTCGCTGAAGCCGGGGCGCGCCGCAACTTTTCACTTTGGACGCGGCGCGGGCGCGTCCGATGCAGGCTCCATAGCACACGGTGTGTGCGCCCGGACCGCCTCGGTCGCGCCCGCGGGGCCGCGTCGAGCCGGGCCGCCGCGCGCGGCCGGGCCGCGCTCAGCCGAGGCGCGCCCGCCGCGGCCGGGCCCGGGACGGGGCGGGCGCGCCGGACGCCGCCAGCGCCGCCGCGAAGCCCGCGGCGCTGAGGTGGGTCATCGCGATGGCGAGCGCGTCCGCCGCGTCCGGCCGCGGGGGCGCGGCGAGCCGCAGGACCGCGGTCATCACCTGCGCCACCTGCGCCTTCTCGGCCGCGCCGCGGCCGACGATGGTCCGCTTCACCAGCGCCGGCGGGTACTCCGAGATCGGCACGCCGGCGCGCGCCAGCCGGAGCAGCACGACGCCGCGCGCGTGGCCGAGCTTCGCCGCGCTCTGCGCGTCCTTCGCGAAGAACAGGCTCTCCACCGCCGCCGCGTCGGGCGCGTGCGCGGCGATCACCTTCCCGAGCTCGTCGTCGATCTCCACCAGCCGGCCGGCGAACGTCCCGCTCGTGTCGATGTCGATGACGCCGTGCGCGACGTGCTCGACGCGCGTGCCCTGCCGGACGAGCAGGCCCCAGCCGAGGTGGCGCGACCCGGGATCGATGCCGAGGACCCGCATCGGCTCAGCACGCCCCGTGCGACGGCGCCGCGACGTGGGTCGGGAAGCCCGGCGCGCGCTCGGCCGCGCCGTCGCGCTCGCCCCGCTCGGCCGCGGTGAGCGCGCGCCGCGGGAAGATCTTGTGCGGGTTGAGCAGGCCCTTCGGGTCGAACACCGCCTTGATCCTGCGCTCGATGGCGATGAGCTCCGGCGACTGCTCGAGCGCGAGGAACTCGGCCTTCGACGTCCCGATGCCGTGCTCGCCGCTCAGCGTGCCGCGCATGCCGATCACCGCGCGGAACAGGCGCGAAAGCGCCGTCTCCACCTGGGGGACGAGCTCCGGATCGTTCCAGAGCAGGTTGACGTGGAGGTTGCCGTCGCCGGCGTGGCCGTACGTCAGCATGCGGACGCCGGTCGCCGCCGAGATCTCCGCGACCTCGTCGAGCAGCGCCGGGATCTTGTCGCGCGGGACCACGACGTCCTCCGAGATCTTGTGGCGCGCCATGGCGCGCGTCGTGGGCGAGAGCTGGCGGCGCGCCTCCCAGAGCCGGTCGCGCTGCGCCTTGTCCTGCGCGACGAGCACGTCGAGCGCCCCGGCGTCCATGCAGACCTGCCCCACCCGCTCGGTCTGGACCTCGCAGTCCGCGGGCTCGCCGTCGACCTCGATGATCAGCATCGCGCCCGCGCGCTCGTCGACGCCGACGCCGCGCGCCCGGACCGCGTCGAGCGTCGAGCGGTCGAGCAGCTCGAGGCAGCGCGGCACGACGCCGGCGGCGACGAGGGCGCTCACGGCGCGCCCGCTCGCGCGCACGTCCGGGAACAGGCAGAGCAGCGTCATGACCGACGGGGGCTTCGCGATGAGCCGGAGCGTCGCCTCCGTCGTGATCGCCAGCGTCCCCTCGCTGCCGACGAGCAGCGCCGTGACGTCGTAGCCCGTCACGCCCTTCACCGTGCGCCGGCCGGTGCGGAGGCGCGTGCCGTCGACGAGGATCGCGTCGAGCCCGAGCACGTACTCGCGCGTGACGCCGTACTTGAAGGCGCGCGGGCCGCCGGCGTTCTCGGCGATGTTGCCGCCGAGGGCGCACATCTTGAGCGAGTTCGGGTCGGGCGGGTAGAAGAGCCCCTCGGCCTCGACGGCCGCGTGCAGGTCGGCGAGGATGACGCCCGGCTCGACGACCGCGACCTGCTCCTCCCGGCTGATCTCCTTGATGGAGTTCATGCCGATCGTGGCGATGACGATGCCGCCCGCCACGGGGACCGCGCCGCCCGACTTGCCGCTGCCGGCGGCGCGCGGCACGACCGGCACCTCGGCCTCGCTCGCCGCCCGCACCGCCTTCTCGATGTCGGCCGGCGAGGAGGCGAGCACGACCGCGTCCGGGCTGACCGGCGGCTGATCCGACTCGTCCCCCGCGTACGCGGCGCATCCCTCGGCCGACGTGATGACCTTGGAGGGGCCGAGCGCGCGCTCGAGGAGCCGGCGCGCCTTGTCGATGGCCGCCGCCGACGGGCGGGGGAACGTGGGGTGAAGTCGCATCTCGCCTATTTACCGCGGATCGCGCGGCGATGCTGCGGGATCCGCGCGGGCGGGCCCGGGGCTCGGCCGGCCGCGAAAAAGGCGGACAGGCGCGCCTGCGTGCCGCGCGCTCCGGGCCGGCGCGCGCGGCATGGTCAGCGCAGCGCGCGCCGCGGTCAGAGCAGGTCGAGGAAGGCGAGCAGCGCCTCGATCGCCGCGGCGTCCAGCGCGGTGAGGCCCTCGCCCGCGGGCGCGCCGTCGTGGAAGAAGGCGCCCGGCGCGGCGCCGACCGGCGCGTCGGCGCGGCCGCCCCCGTCGTGGAAGCGCGCCCGCTCGAGCACCTGCCGCAGGCTCTTCGCGGAGCCGTTCGTGAAGTACGGCCGCTTCTTGTAGAGCCGCCGCAGCGACGGCACCCGCGCGCCGTCCTCGTGCACGTACGGCACAACGCCGGTCTTCTCGTACCCGGCGCGGCCCCACACGATCGCCCCCTCGGGCGCGAGCACGAGCTCCTCCCAGCGCTCGAACGGCACCGCGGAGCCGGGATCGTCGCTGCGGAGCACGGGCGCGTGGCAGCGCGCGCAGCGGTCCCGGAACACCCGGGCGCCCTCGCGCTCGAGCGGGGTGAAGCTCGAGCGGCCGAGGACCGCGGGGTTCGCGCGGTGCGAGAACGCCATGAGGAAGCTCATGAGCGCGCGGCGGAGGGCCTCGGGGGGCAGCCCGGCGCGCGCGGCGTCGGACAGCCCGAGATCGGCGAGCCACGGGGCGTCGGCGGCGGAGAGGGAGAACCACGGGTCGTGGCCGCTCAGCGCGCCGGCGACGCGGAACTCGTTGTCCGCCATCGTGGTGAGGTCCGGATCGAGGGCCCGGGAGAAGTGGGGGCGGTTGTTGAACAGGCCGAGCAGCGGCTTGGTCGTGGCGCGCACGTCGCCGCGGCCCGTGTGGTGTGTGCGGCCGTCGACGTAGCCCTCGAAGTGGCACGTCTCGCAGGTGAACCGGCTGAGCGGGCCGTCGGTCCGGTTCCACGGCGCCATCAGCGACGTGAAGAAGAGCGCCTCCCCGAGGCGGAGCTCCTCGGCGCGGGCGTCCTCGCCGCCGTCCTGGACCGGCCGCTTCGCGACCGCGGCGCCCTCGCCGCCGGCGTCGAGCAGCCACGCGTCGAGCAGGGGGTTCGCGTAGGCGAAGGCGCCGCCGCCCAGCGCGGCCATGGCGGCGACGCCGGGGGCGAGCGGGCGCGTGGAGACCTCCGGCGCGGCCGAGAGGCCGGCGTCCGTGGCGCGGAAGAGGAGCTCGGCCCGGCGGTCGCCGCCGTAGCCGGTCGCCACCACGCGCACGCCGGACGGGAGCGCCGAGAGCGCGATCGCCTTCGGGGTGAGGACGCCGTGCTCCGAGACGTTCACGGCCGAGAGCAGCGCCGCCTCGGGCCGGGCGCCGGTGGCGACGCGGTAGAGGAAGACGAACGAGTCGATGTAGCCGAACGAGCCGCCGGTCCGGTCGAGCGGTCGATCCTCGACCCCGCCTGCGGCGAGCAGGAGCCCGCCTCCGGCGTCGTCCGTCTCGACCGCGTCGAAGCTCCAGATGGGGCCGTCGTGGCGGATGCGCGCCGCGCCGCCCGGGAGCGGGCGCCCGTCCGCGCCGACCGGGAGCACGACAAGCGTGTGGTCGAGGAGGCAGTCGACGATGAGGTGGCGCGCGAGCCGGACGACGCGGAACGGGCCGGCGCCGATCGGCTCGTCCCAGCGCTCGACCTCGAGGCGCCCGTCCGCGCGGACAGGGCCGGGGCGCAGCGTGAGGAGCGCGCCGGCGCGCTCGTCGAGCGCGTAGAGGACCCCCTCGGGGCCGGCGGCGACGTCGCGGACGCCGCGGACGCCCGCGAGCTCGATGCGCCCCGCGGGCTCGAGCGAGGCGCCGCGCACGACGTAGCGGAAGAGCGCGGGCGACGCCTCGCCGCTCGCGAAGAACTCGCCGGAGGGCATGACCGCGACCCCCGTCGGCGAGGTCGGCGCGGGGGCGCGGGAGAGCTCGCGCAGCGAGGCGTCGAGCAAGACGAGCGCGTCGCGGCCGCGGAGCGGCGAGAGCAGCGCGGGCGCGCCCGGCGCGGCCGGGCGGCCCAGCGGATCCACGGGGCGGAGCGCGATCGGATCGGGCCCGAGCAGCCGGTCGGAGCTGGGCAGGCGGGAGAAGTCGGCCGCGGCGCGACGGGCCGCCTCGAAGCGCCGCAGCGGCTCGAGCGGATCGGGGCCGCCGCCGGGGGCCGGCGCCGCGGGGCGGCTGTCGCAGGCCGCGGCGGCGAGGCCGAGCGAGAGCGCGAGCGCGAGGGGGCGCGCGGCCATGGGTCGATGCCACGGGGCAGCGGGCCGAGCCCCCGCGCCGATCACCAGCCGCCGGTGCTCGCCGGCTTGGCGCTCTCGACCGGCGCCGCCTTCGCGGGCTCGGCCGCCTTGGGCGCGGCCTTCGCCGCCTCGGTCGTGGTCGCGCCCTTCGGCGGCTCGGGCGTCACCTGCTGGGGCTTGTCCTCGCAGCCGACGAGACACAGGGCGCCGAGCGCCGCAAGCACGGTCAAGACATTCTTCATGGGGAGCCTCCTGAATGAGCGGCGCAAGCGAAGCACATCCGCTGGGCGCTCGGTAGGGGGCGCTCCGCCGGCAGCGATCGGACGCGGCACGACGGCTGCAACGATGGCGGATTGCCGTGAGGGTGGCGCAGCGGGCGCGCATGGGCGGGCGCGCGGAAGCGGGGACGCGCGCCCGGAGGCGGGCGCGCGCTAGAGGCAGGGCACGACGCGAGGCGCCGGAGATCCGGCGCCCGCGGTGTGATCGGGATCGCTCACGTCCCGGGGACGATCTTCACCAGGCTGTTGCGGTTCGCCACGAAGTAGAGCTCGCCGGCGTTGTCCTCGACGATCGCGGTGAGCCCCTCGAAGGTCGGCAGCCCGCCCTGACGCGCGAACGCAGGAGCGTTGGGCGTGTTCGGATCGGGGTTCTTGAGGATGATCGTGAGGGGCGACGTCTTGTCCCCGCACTGGACGAGCGCGCCCATGCGCCCTCCGGTGTAATCGCCGAACAGGTACACGCCCTTGAGCTGAGGCACCTCGGTGCCCCGGTACACGAAGCCGCCGATGACCGACTTGTAATCGCGGAACGGCCCCGTCGCGCTCGCCCTCCGGTCCATGTCGACGATGGGCCGGGTGTGCGTCGAGCCCTCGCGCAGGGTGCGCCCGCGGCAGGTATCCTCGTGGTCGCCCTCGAACTTCGCCCAGCCGAAGTTCAGCCCCGACACGCCCGCGGGGACGTAGTCGACCTCCTCGTACGAGTCCTGGCCGACGTCGCCGATGTAGAGGTCGCCCGTCGCGCGATCGAAGCCGAAGCGATACGGGTTGCGCAGGCCATAATGCCATGTCCGCGCGCCGTCGCCCGGGAAGGGATTGCCGGCCGCGGCGTACGGCTCGGGAGCGTTCGGATCGAGGCGCAGAATCTTGCCGAACGGCGAGTTCGGATCCTGCGGTGCCCCCTGCTTGTCGCTGTTGCAGGAGCCGCCGCCGTCGCCCGTGCCGACGTAGAGCATGCCGTCAGGCCCGAACACGACATGGCCGCCGTTGTGGTTCACCTGCGAGCTGTCGAGCCGCAGGATCGTCTTCGTGGGCGTCGGATCGGCCACGTAGGGATCGCCGGCGGAGCGCTTGAACTCGAGCACCGTATCGCGGTTCATGTTCGTGCCCGTGGTCGGCGTCAGCATGATGTAGAATTTGCCGCTCCTCTCGTAGTCGGGCGGGAACGCGATGCTGATGAGCCCGCGCTCGTCGTCGAAGGCGCCGCTCTGGAGCCGGATCTCGCTGCTCACGTCGAGGAAGACCCCCGGGCGCAGCGCGCCGCCCGAGAACACGCGGATCTGACCGGTCTGCTGCACGAGGTACCAGTCGTCCGAGCCCTTCGGCTGCGCGGCATAAACCAGCTTGTCCAAGTTGGTGACGATGGGAGCGAGCGCCAGCTTCCCGACATCGGGAGCCGCGGTGGCGTCGCACGCCGGCGGCTCGTCGCCGCCCGAGCCGCCCTGTCCCGTCGTGGTGGTCCCGGTCGCCGTCGTCGCGCCGCCGCCCGCGCCGCCGGAGCCGCTCGTCGTCGTCGCAGGCCCAGCGCCCGTCCCGCTCCCAGCCCCCGTTCCCGTCGTGCCGGTGGAGCCCTGGCTCCCCCCCGGGCCGGAGGTCGCGTTGCTGGAGCCCGTGTCCCCCCCGTCATCGCCGCATGCGCCGGTGCCCAGCGCGAGACACGCGCCGCCACCGAGCGTCAAAGCCATCCATAAAGCCAAGGTCGTACGCTGTTTTTTCATGAGGCGCATTCTACATGAGAGGCGCCGTGGCGCACTCATGATCTACTGCCCGGGCGAAAGAGCGTGGCCCGTAGTCCCAGCGGTCATCACCCGCAGGACCGAAGACCGCCGATAAGCCCGCTCGACGGGTCGCCGCCGGGATGAAGTGAAGGGGCGTCGCGCCGATCGATCGGTATCGAACGGCATCGCGCTGCTCATGGGGTCAATCCGCCGTTCAGGCGGAACGCGCCTGACAGGCCGAGGCACTCCGGCAGTGCGACGGCCATCTCTCCAAGGCAGACATTTGAAGCAGAGCGGTACGCGTGAATCCGTTTCTGGTCGAAGCCAGGGCTATATTCCCGCCCACCGCTCTTCTGATCACCGCACGCACGGATCCCGCCGGCGAGGGCCGCCGCCCGGGCTCACCGGCCGTCGTGGGCCACTACGGCTCTCCGTACGTCGGAGCTCAGCGCGGAGACAGACAATTACGAATCTGCCATCTTCGCTCGTCCCGCGCGCCGCTCAGAACGATCCCGCGATCCACGCGCTGCCAGGGCCGAGGCCGACGCGCGCGCGAAAGGGCACGCCGTCCGTCCGCCCGCGCCCGCCCCCGGACGCCGTCGCCGCGTCGGGCGCAGAGGGCGCGGTGATCCAGAGGACCGCCCCGCCGGCCGCGAGCACCGCCCCCGCGATGAACACCACCGTGCCGATGTTGCCCATCCGGACCGCGTCGTCGCGGAGATCGAGCCCCGTCTGGTCGATGCAGCGGCC
Source organism: Sorangium sp. So ce385 (assembly GCF_051474135.1). Taxonomy (NCBI): domain Bacteria; kingdom Pseudomonadati; phylum Myxococcota; order Polyangiales; family Polyangiaceae; genus Sorangium; species Sorangium sp. So ce385. The sequence goes on from NZ_CP150337.1 coordinate 8,572,045, forward strand.
CTCCTCGTCGCAGTGGCCGCCCTCGATGGACTCGTCGAAGGTCGACTTGGCCACGAAGCCGAGCGCCGTGCCGACGCCGAGCCCGACCACGCCGAGCCCGACCCCCACCATGCCGATCGGCTTGCGGAGGCTCCCGCCCTGCGGCGGAGGCGGCGTGTCCGCCGGCGGACGGGCCGGCGGCGGCGCGACGGTCGCGCCCGGCGCGGCGCTCGAGCGCGCGGCGGGCTCCGGCTCGGGCGCGCGTTCGAGCGCGGGCACGGCGACGCTCACCACGCCCGGCTTGTCGATCGCGACCGTCGTCTCCCACGGCGTGTGCCCGGGCGCCGCGGCGGCGATCCGATGCTCGCCTGGGTCGAGCGGCACCGCCGTCCCCCAGAGCGCCCGCCCCACGGCGACGCCGTCCCGCGTGAGCGAGAGCCCGGAGATCGCCGCCTCCTTCGGGACCACGATCTGCAGCCGCGAGAGGCGCGGCTCGAGCGCGGCGGCCCGGCCGCGCGCCACCCGCTCGCGCTCCGTCTGGCCGGCCGACAGCGCGGCGGCCGCGACGTCGCGGAAGCCGATCCACGCCGTCGCGATCCGGCCGATGCGCTCGTAGCAGTCGGAGAGGTTGAACAGGGTGCCGATGCCCGGATCGATCTGGTGGCTCTCGGCGAGCTTCGGGCAGGCCTCGGCGTGCTTGCCCGCCGCCATCAGCGCGCGCCCCTCGTCGAACAGCGCGACCGCGGCGGCGCGCTCCTCCCGGGTGGGCTCCGCGGCGCGCGCGGCCGGCGCGAGCGCCGTGAGCGCAGAGAGCGCCGACAGGAGCGCGAGCGCGCGGAGGCGCGCGCCCCCGGTCCGCGGCGCGCTGGAGGCCGCCGCACGGCAGCCGGCCTCGGGACAGGTGCTCGGGGGACGACGATGGCAGAGCAAGACGGGACCTCTCCTGGGCGCACGCGATCTCATCGCGGATCGGAAAACAGATCGTCCGGGCGGGACGGCGCGGGCCGAGGCGACGGCGAAGGCCGCCCGGGCGGCCGCGTCGCCTTCGCCGATGCGCTCGGCTTCGGCGCAACGGCCGCGCTCGCCGCCGGCCGCGCCGTCCCGAGGGCGCTGACGGTCACGGTCGCGCTTGCCCCGGGCAGCAGCGCGGCGCCGCCGTCGGGGAACTCGGCGAGCCCGGCGGCCGCGGGCTCCGTCGCGGGCTCCGCCGGGGCGCCCGGCGACGATGCCTCCGGCGCCGACGAGGCCGTCGGCGCGCCGGGCGCGGCGTCCGGCGGAGCGCGGAGTGCGAACACCCATGCGAGCCCGGCGCCGCCCAGGAGCGCCGCGGCGATGGCCGCCGCGATCCCGAGGGCGCGCGCCCCGGCGCGGCCGCTGCCCGGCGAGGCGCGCGTACCGCCCCAGGAGCGATCCGTGGCCGCGCCGTCCGTCAGGAGCGCCGTGGGCGCGCCCCACGCCGAGCCGGCCGGCACGCCCCGGCCGCCGGAGCTGCCGCCGGGCGGCGGCGGCGCGCTGGCGGGCCCGGGCGCCGTGGAGAGGGGGCGCCGCCCGAGCTCGCGGCCCCCCTCCCCGATCGCGTCGAGGCGGACCCGCAGCACGCGGGCCGCGCGCTCGGCGAGGTGCTGCGCGTGGGGCGGCGCGAACGGGGCCAGCTCGGCGGCGAGCTCGGCGATGTTGCCGAACCGATCGGCGGGGTTCCGCTGGAGGCAGCGCTGCACCGCGCGCTCGAGGCGCTCGGGCACGTCGGCGCGCAGCCCGCGGAGCCGCGGCGGCCCCTCCAGGATGCGGTCGTAGATCTGCATCACGGAGTCGCCCCCGAAGGGTATGGCGCCCGTGAGCAGCTGGTAGAGGATCGCGCCCATCGACCAGACGTCGGCGCGCGCGTCGACGCTCTTCGAGGAGACCATCTGCTCGGGCGCCATGTAGAGCGGCGAGCCCAGCATCGCCGAGCTCTCGGTCATGTCGTGCGCCTTGGGCGCGGCGCTCTCCGCGGCGAGCGCCATCTTGGAGATGCCGAAGTCGATGACCTTGATGAGCGGGCTGCCGTCGGCCCGCTGGCTGAGGAACAGATTGCCCGGCTTCAGATCCCGATGGATGATGCCGAGCGCGTGCGCCTCCGCCAGCGCCTCGCACGCCTGCAGCAGGTAGTCGCACGCGAGCTCGACCGAGAGCGGACCGCGATCGCGCAGGAGGGCCTTGAGGTCGGTCCCCTCGAGGTACTCCATCACGAGGTAGGGCTCGCCCCGCGCGAGCGTGCCGACGTCGAACACGCGCGTCACGTGCTCGCTCCGGATGCGCGCCGCGGCCTGCCCCTCGCGCAGGAAGCGGGCCACGAGATCGGCGCGCTCGCGGGCCTGGGGCAGCAGGAACTTGATGGCCACCCGCTCGCCGAGCAGGCGGTGGCGGGCGGCGACCACCACGCCCATCCCGCCCTCGCCGAGGACGCGCTCGACCTCGTATTTGTCCGCGAGGACGTCCCCCACGTTGACCGGTGCGACCATGCACGCCCTCGCTCTGGATCTCCGCTAGTATCAAAACGCCGAGTGCGCGACAACGCGGGCCTTCCCGGAAAGGATGGCCGCCGCGCCCTCACGCCGCGCGTCCTCATCCCCCCCGCGCGCGCCTCGTCGCCTCGACGCGCTGGCAGCGGCGTCGCCGGCGCGCGCGGCGATCACCCCGAAGCGGCGCGGCCGCGCGGCCGAAACTGGCCGTTCGAGTTCGCCACGCGCGCTCGCTGCTTGTATATCAATGCCGCAATTTCACCATGACGAACGAGCCGACCGATCCCTTCGTCCTCGCGCGCGAGCTCCTCGAGCAGCGGCAAACCACCGAACCGACCGACGCGACGGCCATGACGCTGGCCACCGCGGACGCGTCCGGGCGCCCTTCGGCGCGGATGGTGCTGCTGAAGGGCATCGACGATCGCGGGTTCGTGTTCTTCACCAACTACGAGAGCCGCAAGTCGATGGAGATCGCGGCAAACCCGTTCGCCGCGCTGTGCATCCACTGGGCCAAGGCGGCCGAGCAGGTCCGCGTCGAGGGCCGCATCGAGCGGGTCAGCGACGCGGAGTCGGACGCCTACTTCGAGACCCGCCCGCGGGGCAGCCAGATCGGCGCCTGGGCGTCGCGGCAGAGCGCGCCGCTGCCCTCCCGGGAGGCGCTCCTCGAGCGGGTGCGCGAGATCGAGGCCCGCTTCGAGGGAGGGCCCGTGCCCCGGCCGCCGTTCTGGGGGGGCTACCGCGTGGTGCCGGAGCGGATCGAGTTCTGGCGCGGCCAGGAGAGCCGCCTGCACGACCGCGTGGTCTACCTCCGCGACGGCGACGGCTGGCGCGTCGAGCGCCTCTACCCCTGAGCTCCGCGCGGCGAGCGCCCTGCCCCCCGCGCCCGGGGTCGCCGCGCTACGTCCCGGCGCCGCGGAGGCGGCTCGCCTTGCGCTCCCGGAGCCGCTCGATGACCGCGAGGAGCTTCGGGTCGTCGCGGCGCCGCACGTCGAGCCGCATTCCCTTCAGCGCATTGCACCGGCCGCACGCGAGCGCCAGGTTGTCGAGCGCGTCCGTCCCGCCGTGCGTGCGCGGGACGATGTGCTCGATCGTCGCGCGCTGGATCGGCTCGCCGTCGAGGCCGACGACGACGTGCGACAGGCAATGGATGCACTTGCCAACCCACGCCGGTTGGCCGCGGATCTCCGTGCGCTCGAACGTGGCGTCGGTCGCCACGATGTCGAGGATCAACCGTCGCCGCGCGGCCTTCACGGCGCTCGAGCGTAGCCCCTCGGCGCGGGGCCCGCACGCGGTTCGCGCCGCGCCGGAAGGTGGGCTATGCAGCCCCGGAGCCGGCGCGCGCCCGCGGCGACAGGCGGCGCGGTCGCGTGGCCGCGCGGTCGTTGATTGCGCGCTCCGTCACGCCCCGTGACGCGCGCGCGGGAGGAGCCATGAAGTCGAAGACCGAGTATTTCTACTTCGAGACGAAGGCCAAGCGCGAGCTCATCAACGTCACCGATCGCGTCGCGGCCGTCGTCGCCGCGAGCGGCATCCGGGAGGGCATGGTCCTCGTGAGCGCCATGCACATCACCGCCGGCGTGTTCGTGAACGACCACGAGCCGGGCCTCTGGGAGGACATCTGGGCCTGGCTCCAGCAGCTCGCCCCCGAGGGGCCCGACTACCACCACCACCGGACCGGCGAGGACAACGGCGACGCCCACCTCAAATCGATCCTCGTGCACCACCAGGTGATCGTGCCCATCACCGCGGGGAAGCTCGATCTCGGGCCCTGGCAGCAGATCTTCTACGCCGAGTTCGACGGCAAGCGGCGCAAGCGCGTCGTGGTCAAGGCGATGGGCGAGTGACGCGCCCGGCGCTCTAGCCGCCGGCCTGCGCCGCGGGCGCCTGCGCCTCGGGCCGGCCGGCGCAGTACGCCCGCGCTCCGCGCTGCATGAGCGAGGCGATGGCGCCGAGCGCGTCCGACCAGGCCTCCCGGTGCGCGGGGGTCCAGTCGTCGGCGGCGACCTCGGCCATCGCGGAGATCAGGGCGTCGGCGACCCAGGGATACATCGCGTCCGTGACGCCGTAGTCGACGTGCTTGGCCCCCATCGCCATGAGCTTCTCCTCGAGCCACGACGCGTCCTCCAGCCGGTCGATGACCGCGACGAGCGCCTCGGCGAGCATCTTCTCCTGGTGCTCCCCGCTGTTGCGGCCGAAGAGCGGCTTCACCTGCGGATATCGCGAGAACAGGATGCCGTAGAAGCGGTGTGTGAGGTTGGGCTCCCTCTCGATCACCAGCTCGAAGCTCTCCCGCAGCAGACCCACGTTCAATCCCATGACAAACCTCCGAGCCCGGGCGCCGTGCCCGCGCGCCAGTCGCCTTCGCCGTCGAGCTCCCCCGCCGGCGCCCAGGGAATCGCACGGGCCATGCCAGCCGCGTTTCTCCGGCCGATCGCGCCGATCCCGCCGGCTCGGCGCGCGCCGCGGGCCGCGGCGGTTTCCTCCAGGAAACCGGGCGCCCGATCGCGCGCAGCGGCGCTGGCGGCGAGAGGCCCTGCGCCGCTTGCCCCGCCGGTCCCCTCGGTGTTTCCTGCGGTGGTTTCCGGAAGGAAACCGCCGCCGCACCTGTCTCCTCGAGGAACCCGCGTGACGCTGCTCGACGCCGTGCTCAGCCTGTCCGAAGCGCCCGAAAGCGGCGAGGCGCTGCAGCGGATCCTGCGCGCCCTGGCGCAGGTGACGGCGGCGGACGCGCTCTCGGTGCTCGCGGCCGCCGAGGACGGCTCGGTCGGCGTCGCCGCGCAGATCGGGCTGTCGCCGGCCGCCCTGGGGCTCAGCTTCCGCCCCGCGGAGCACCCGCGGCTCCGCAGGGCGACGCTCGCGGCCGGGCCGATCCGGTTCCTCGACCCGAGCGAGCCCGACCCCTACAGCGGCTGGCTGCTCGGCAACGCCGGCGAGATCCACCCGATCCACGCCTGCATGGCCGTCCCGCTCCGCGTGCAGGGCCGCCTCGCCGGGCTGCTCACGCTCGACGCCTGCGATCCCCAGGGCCTCCGCGATCTGCGCGACGAGGACGCGCGCGTGTTCGCGGCGCTCTGCGCCGGCGCGCTGCGGCTCGACGCCGGCCCCGCGCGGGTCCTCGACCCCGAGGCGCGCAGGGCGCCCGGCGGCCCGGCGCTGCCCGGCCGGTCGGCCGCGATGCAGCGGATCGAGCGCGAGATCGCGATGCTCGCCCCGCTGTCCGTGCCGGTGCTCGTCACGGGCGAGACGGGCGTCGGCAAGGAGCGCGTCGCGCGCGCGCTGCACGAGCGGTCGCCCCGGGCGAGCCGGCCGCTCGTGATCGTCAACTGCGCGGCGATCCCGGCGCAGCTCGTCGAGTCGGAGCTCTTCGGCCACAGGAAGGGCGCGTTCACCGGCGCCACCGCGGCGCGCGCCGGCAGGTTCGAGGCGGCGCGCGGCGGGACGATCTTCCTCGACGAGATCGGCGAGCTCCCGCTCTCGGCCCAGGCGCAGCTGCTGCGCGCGCTGCAGGAGGGGGAGATCCAGCCCGTCGGCGAGGATCGGCCGCGCCGCGTCGAGGCGCGGGTCGTCGCCGCCACGAACCGCGACCTCCGGCGGGAGGTCGCGGAGGGGCGCTTCCGCGCCGACCTGTTCCACCGGCTCTGGGTCTACCCGATCTGCGTGCCGCCCCTGCGCGAGCGGCGCGAGGACATCCCGGCGCTCTGCGAGCGCTTCGCCGCCGAGGTCGCGGCCGAGCTCGGCGCCGAGCGCGTGGACTTCACCGAGGCGGCGCTGCGCGCGCTCGCGCAGGGCGCCTTCCCGGGCAACGTCCGCGAGCTGAAGAACACCGTGGAGCGCGCCGCGCTGCGCCGGACGCTCGCGGAGGGCAACGGCGCCGCGGGCCGGCGGCTCGTGGTGCGGCGCGAGGACGTCGATCCCGCCGAGACGACCGCCTCCGGCGCGCCGGAGCGGTCCGGCGCGCCGCGGGTCGAGGCCGCCGGGGAGCGGCTGCTGCTCGGGGGCGCGCCGCGGGTCGAGGCCGCCGGGGAGCGGCTGCTGCTCGGGGGCGCGCCGGCCGAGGAGCCCGTCGAGACGCTGGCCGAGACGCTGGAGCGCACGCGCCGCGAGGCGTTCGCGCGCGCCTTCCGCGCCGCCGGCGGGAACGCGGCGACGGCGGGCCGGCTGCTCGGGCTGAGCCGATCGTTCGCCTACAAGGAGGCGGTGCGCCTCGGGCTCATCCCCGCGCCCGGGCCGCGCAAGCGCTGAAGCGCTCCCGCCCTCGCGCCCGGGCGGGCGGCGCTCAGCGCCCCTGCTCCGGGGCGCCGATCCCCTCGAGCGGGACGCGGGCGAGCGCGGTGTAGCGCGCGCCCTTCGGGGTCATCTCGCTCTGGTAGACGACGATCTCCTCGACGCGCGTCTCGCCGAAGTCGACGTTGCCGATCGCCTGAGCGCACGCGTCGAGCGCCGGATCGCCGCGCGGGTCGCGCGAGCGGGCGAGGGTGAGGTGCGGCTCGAACGGCCGGTCCTCCGGCACGTAGCCCGTCGAGAGCGAGAGCGTCTGCTCGAGATCGCGGTGGATCGCGGTGAGGGCGCCGACCGCGCCGCCCACGCCGAGCCAGAGCACGCGCGGGCGGCGCCGCGTGCCGAACGCGCCGCCCTTCTCGATGCGCAGCGTGAGCGGCCTGTGGAAGGCGGCGACGCTCCCGGCCGCCGCGATGACGAGCGGCAGGCGCTCCTCTCCGATCTCGCCCATGAAGGCGAGCGTGATATGCAGCCCGGCAGGCTCCACCCACTTGGCGGACGGAGCCCGGGGCGAGATCTCCCTGAGGAGCTCTCCGACCTTGGCGAGGAGCTCGGCTCCCGGATCAACGGCGACGAAGACGCGCACAGCTCACCTACGCTCGATTACCACCCACAGACTTCACCCTTGTTCTGCTCCTTGAGCCACCTCCGGAGCGGCTCGAAGTACTCCAGCATCGCGCTCGGATCGGCCTCGGTCTCCCCCGTCATCGCCTTCATCGCCTCCTGCCACGACCGGCTCGCGCCGAGCGACAGCATGGCGCGCAGCTTCTCGCCCGCGGCCGCGCTGCCGTAGATCGAGCACGCGTGAAGCGGCCCCGTGTGCCCGGCCGCCTTGCAGAGCGCGCGGTGGAACTGGAACTGGTAGATGTGCGCGAGGAAATACCGCGTATACGGGACGTTCGCCGGGACGTGGAACTTCGCCCCCGGGTCGAAGTCGGCCTCGCTGCGCGGCACGGGCGGCGCGACGCCCTGGTACTTGAGCCGGAGCGCCCACCACGCCTTGTTGTAGTCGGCCGGCTTCGTCTTGCCCGAGAAGACGTCCCACCGCCACTGATCGATGAGCTTGCCGAACGGGAGGAACGCGACCTTGTCGAGCGCCGTCTTCAACAGGAAGTTGATGAGCCCCTTCTCGTCCTCAGGCACCCTGTCGACGAGCCCCAGCGTCTTCAGATAGCTCGGCGTCACGGAGAGGGCCAGCGTGTCCCCGATCCCCTCGTGGAAGCCGTCGTTGGCGCCCTCCTGGAACAGAATCGGCAGCTTGTAGTACTGGTTATAGTAATAGATGTGTCCGAGCTCGTGGTGGATCGTGATGAGATCCTCCTCGTTCGGCCGGATGCACATCTTGATGCGGAGGTCGTTCCTGTAGCCGACGTCCCAGGCGCTCGCGTGGCAGACGACCTCGCGGTCGGTGGGCTTCTTGAAGAGCGACCGCTCCCAGAACGTGGCCGGCAGCGGGTCGAGCCCGAGCGAGGTGAAGAACCGCTCGCCGAGCGCGACCATCTGCTTCTCGTCGAGCTTCTTCGCCTTGATCTTGCGCGTCACGTCGAGCGACGGCTGGCCCTTGTACGGCTCCATGAGGCCGTAGACATTCGACCACGCCTGGGCCCACATGTTGCCGAGCAGGTGCGCAGGGATCGGGGCCTTGTCGCCGATCCTGTCCTTGCCGTACGTCGCGCGCAGCCGCGCGCGCACGTAGCAGTGCAGCTCGTCGTAGAGCGGCTTCAGCTGACCCCAGAGCCGCTCGGTGTCGGCCTCGAACGCCTCCGGCGGCATGTCGTACCCGGCCCGCCAGAGCGCGCCGAGATCCGTGAAGCCGACCTCCGCGGCCCCCTTGTTGCCGAGGGTGACGAACCGCTCGAACTTCGGCCGGAGCGGCGGCGCGATCGCGTGCCAGCCCGTCCACGCGTCGAGCAGCTCATCCCATTTTCGGCTGGTCATCATGATCTCGGAGAGATCGTCCAGCGCGAGACATTTCTGCGCCGGCGGAGCCCCCGCCGCCGCGGCGGCACTGGCCGGGGCCGGGCGCGCCGCCTTGCCCTTCGGGCAGTACTTGCCCTTGCCGTAAAGGCTCGTCATCTCGACCGCGAGCGCGGCGAGCTCCGCGCGCTCCGCCGGGTCGCTCGGGGCCGGCAGGGTGGTCGAGATCTTGAGGAGCTTCAGCTGGCGGGCGAGATCCGCGGGCAGCGCGAGGCCGTCGAAGCGCCTCGCCGCCTTCATCGTGCGGTTGAGGTACTCCATGCTCGCCTCGTCGGCGGAGGCGGCGAGCGCGTCGGTGTCGTCCGTGAGGAAGGTCTGGTTCACCCACCCCGCGCGCGCGGACTGGAGCCGCAGCCGGCGCAGGTCCCGGTCGACGCCGGCCAGGAAGGCCTGCGCCTCGGCCACGCTGGGCGGCGCCTCCGCCGGGAGGGCGGCCTGGGGCCGGGGGGCCGCGGGCGCCGCCGGGGGCGCGGGCGCCTCCCCGCCGGGGGCCGGCGGCGCGGGCGCCGGCGAGGCGGCGCCGCTGCACGCCGACCCGAGCCCGAGCGCGACGAGCATCAGGGGGCGCAGGATCGGTGTCCGGGCAAGGGCGTAGCGGACCACGCGCCCTTCATACACGCCGGACCGTGCCGAGGGAACCAGGAGCGACGTGCGATCGTCTCGGCTCGGCCCCGCGGCTCGGCCCCCGCGACCAGGACGAACCCCGCCCGCCGTGACGGCTGCCAAGCGGCCGTGAACTGCCGTTACAATGCGGACCCACCATGAGGAATGCGCTCGCGCCCAGGCCCCCGCTCCCGGCAGTCCTCGGCCTCGCCGCCCCCGCCGCCCCGCCCGCCCGCGGGCCCGGCGCGCAACCGAGGGGCGACGGCCCGGCGCAGCGCCCCGCCGCGCCGATCCGCGACGAGGCGGGGGGCGCGGCGCGCTGCGACCTCCCGGGCCGGTGCGGGCGGGTGCCCCACCGCGCGACGCAGGTCACGACCGTGTGCGCACCGGGCGGCGGCCATGAGTGAGCTCGAGAATTTCTCGTTCGTCCTGCCCGGCGAGCTCGCCGGCATGGCGTACCCCCACGCGCCGCGGGCGGTGCAGGAGCTCGTGGAGCTCGGCTTCCGCAGCATGGTGTCGCTCTCGCGGCGGGCCCCTTCGCCGCACGCGCTCGGCTCGCTCGTCCACCTGCACTGCCCGCTCGCGGACTTCACGCGCATCCCGAGCGTCGACCTCCTGCGCGCCGTGGCGTTCCTCGAACGGGCGCCGCGGCCCGCCGTCGTGCACGGCGAGGGCGGCATCGGGCGCACCGGCGTGGTGCTCGCCTGCCGCCTCGTGGCGCTGGGCCGGTCGTCGACCGAGGCCATCCACGAGGTGCGGCGGGCGCGGCCCGGCTCGATCGACGACCCCGAGCTCGAGGCGTCCGTCGAGGAGTTCGAGCTCTTCTACCGGAGCGGGCGCGAGACGTCGACGTCGGCCCCCTTCAACTTCGCGCCCGCGTCGTCGCTCGACCGGGTCGTGCACGGCGCGGAGCGCCCCGGCTTCGGGATGGCGCTCTGGTCGGCCTCCGGGATCCGCTCGTCCGTGGTCGCGCCGCCGGGCGCCGCGCAGCACCCCGATCCGAGCGACGCCCCCGTCGAGGCGTGGCTCGGCTTCATGGCGCGGCAGGGCATGCGCGAGGTGCTCTGCCTGCTCGACGAGGGGGAGCTGGCGCTCCATCGGGTCCCGCTCCTCGGCCGCTACCAGCGCGAGTTCCTCCGGGTGACGCACGTGCCGCTCGAGGGCGGGGCGATCCCCTCGCCCGACGCCCTGGAGCGCGCGCTCGCCGCGCTGCGGCGCGCGGAGGCCGGCGGCGCGCCCATCGTCGTGCACTGCGCGTCCGGCGCGGGCCGCGCGGCCGTCGTGCTGGCGGCGTGGCTGCGCGCCCGGCACGGCCTCGCCCCGGACGCGGCGATCGGGGTGATCCGGGATCACGCGCGGCACTTCGGCGCGCGCCGCGAGCCGCTGAAGGCGGGGCCGGCGGTGCGGGATCTGCTCGCGAGCGTGCCGGCGCGCGGCTGAGCGCGCGGCGACCGTCAGCGCGCGCCGAGCGTCACCCGCCGGCGGGGGGACCGGCCTTCCGGTGCCGCTGCTCGCGGTAGAGGCGCTGGACGAAGGCGCCGGCCGGCTCGGCGCGGAGCGCCTCGATGAGCTCGCGGAGGACGGCCGGCAGCCCGGCGAACGGGAAGGGCACCGGGTGGCGCTCGGGCACGATCAGCGGCGCGGCGAGCGCGGCGAACGTGAGATCGGCGGCCGAGAACCGATCGCCGACGAGGAACGGGCGCCCGTCGCGCAGGCGCTCGTTCACCGCGTCGAAGACCGCGCGGAGCTTGCCCCGCGAGCGCTCGGCGCCGGCGGCGTCGATGCGCATGGCGCGCTTCATGACCGCCCGCGCGATCGGGTAGTAAGCGCGGAAGACGCCGCGCCCGAACCACCAGGGCGGCGCCGCGCCGGCGCCCTCGAGCGAGCGGAACGACCCGCCCATCAGGTCGAACGCGCCCTCCTCGTCGGGTAGGAGGTGAAAGTACGCGACGCGGCGGCTCGCGGGGCCGAGCTCGCGATCGAAGCGCGCCTCGAGCGCCTCGATGTCGTCGCGGCGCGCGCCGGGCTCGCCGGAGAAGAGCGCGTGCTCCGACGGGACGAACGCGTCGGCGTAGCGCAGGATGTCGGTGGAGTCGGAGACCGCGCCCGCCCGCGTGACGAGCACCGGCACGGAGCGGCGCCCGCCGGCGCGCAGCGACGGGAGCGCGTGGGCGAGCGGGAGGTAGGCGTCCTCCCGGTACGGCACGCCGGCGCGATCGAGCGCCCACCGCGCCTTCTCGCAGTAGTGGCTCCAGGGAATGGTGATGAGGCGAAGGGGCACGCCCACGCCGGGATCAGACATGGGGACCTCCCAGGGCTCGGGCCCGCGCTCGCCTCAGCGCCGGATCTCGAAGAGGTGGATGCCGTACGCGGGGAGCTCGACGCCGAGGCCGCGCGACAGATCGACGAGCTCGTCGCCGTCGCGCGGGTGCTCGTTGCCGGTCATGAGGTCGGCGAGCAGCACCTTGCGGCCGGCGACGCCGGCGACGTCGAGCGGGATGCGGCAGCCGCCGCGCGACGGGGCGAAGTTGACCACCGCCACGAGCGGCGCCGCGCTGCGGGGCGCGCCGCAGGCCGGGAGCGGCTCCCACCGGTAGGCGACGAACGCGTCGGCGCCCGGGCCGCGCGGGGTGAGCGTGGCGAAGCTGCCGGTGCGCAGGATGGGGCGGCGCACCGCGCCGAGCAGCCGCTCGTGGAACGCGAGGCACGCCTGGTCGACCGGCTCCTCGGGGGCGCGGGCGAGGTGCAGCGAGGCGCGCACCGTCCGCCCCTCGAGCTGGCCGTGGTGGATGAACCGCATGCCGGGCACCGTCGCCGCGATGAACTCCGCGGCCCGGCGCCGGTCCGGCGGGAGCACGGCCGCGATGCGCGGCTCGTCGTGGTGCTCGATGAAGCGGACGCTCCGGCGCTGGTAGTCGGGCGTGGCCGCGAGGTGGCCGCGGACCGAGGACGCCGAGGCGTGGCTCAGCCGATCGTAAAGGCTCTTGTCGAAGGTGTAGTCGAACCCGAGCATCTGCAGGCGCCACTCGAGATCCCAGAACGCCTCGCCGATGAAGACGAAGCTCGGGTGGTCGCGGCGCACGGCGTCGATGGCCTCGGCCCAGAACTCGCCGGTGGCCTCGGCCTTTCGCGCCGCGGGCGGCCGCTTGGACCACGTGTGCCGGAAGACGTCGTCGAGCACGAGCATGGCCATGTCGCAGCGGACGCCGTCGCAGCGCGACGCGACGCTGCGGAGCGCCTCGGTGGACGCGGCGCGCGTCGCCGCGAGGCGGTAGTCGAGCTGGGCCGTGTCGGGCCACGGCGGGATGTAGGGGTCGCGCCCGCTGAGCGGGGCGCCGTCGTCGCCGACGATGAAGCACTCGGGCTTCTCCTTCACCCAGTGGTGGTCGCGCGCGACGTGGTTGGGGACGTAGTCGAGGATGAGCCCGATGCCGCGCGCCGCGAGGCGCCGGCGCAGATCCGCGAGCCCGGCGTCGCCGCCGAACGCGGGGTTCACCTCGTACCGCGCGACGGCGAACGGGGAGCCGACCACGTCGGCCTCGGTCCAGTCCGGCAGCACCCGGTCGTACTCGGCGCGCAGGTCGGGGTGCGCGAGCGAGAGGCGCTGGCCCTCCTGGCCGAGCGTCCAGACGCCCATCAGGTACACGTAGTCGACGCCGAGCGCGGCGAGCCGGTCGAGCGCCGCGTCGGGCACGCTGGCGAGCGTCACCCTGGCCTTGGCGGCGCGCGAGAGCTCATGGAGCCAGACGCGCACGAAGATCGCGTACAGCAGAGGGTGCTGGTGGGCAGGGACTAGGGAGCTCATCGATTGGATTGGGGACGGCGGGCCCGCGAGGGAGTCGCGGGCAGTCGGCGTCGGCGGGGGATTGTCTGCGCGCTCGGGTGGTCCCTGCAAGCGCGATCACGCGGGGCGGGCGCCGCGCCGAGGCTGCGCGCGCCGTCCAGCACAGAGGTCGCCTCGAAGAGGACCCGTCCGCCCTGGCTGCGGGCGCGGGCGGGAGCGACCGGCGCACATGCCGCGCCCGACCGGACGCGCGCGCCACGCCCGATTGCGGCGTGCGCCGGCGCGGCGGGCGGCGCTAGCCGCGGCGCGGGCGCCGCGCGCGGCTCCGTCGAGCGACGGCGGCCGCCGCGCCGAGGGCGACGAGCGGCAAGGCGAGGGGCGTCGCGGCCTCCTCGGGGGACAGCCGGCAGCCGCAGCCGCCCTGCTTCGGCTCCACCGGCGGCGGCGCCTCGTCGGGCGGGAGCTCGGCGTCGGACGGCGCCTCGGCCTCCGCGGGCTCGGACGCGGGCTCGCCCTCGGACCCCTGCGCCTTCTCGGTCTCGCCGCTCTTCTCGGCGTCGGCCTTGTCCGCCGCCTTGTCGTCCTTCTTTTTCTTCTCGCCGGTGAAGACGATCGCGCGGCGATCGATGATCTCGTTCTCGCCCTGCAGGGTGATCTTCTGCTTCTGCCCCATCTGCACGCCGTCGCTCGCGCGCTTGATCACGAGCTCGTACTCGCCGGCCTCGAAGCCGCGATCGCGCCGGAGGACGAAATCGAACTTGGTGATCGAGAAGACCTTGCCGCTGCCGTCGGAGAAGCCGACGTCCATGCTCTCGTTGATCGACTGCTGGTTCTGGAGCGGGATGCGGTTCAGGATCGGCTTCTCGGGCGACTGGTCGGTGAGCGCGCGCTCGTAGTGCACCGTCGGCGTGAACGAGAACAGCATCGGGATGTGCGAGAGGTGCGGGGTCCCTCCGTAGTTGATCGTCATCTTGAGCTTCCAGCGGCCGTCGTCCTCCTTGGGCGAGCGATCGGCGATGGTGACGGTGCCCGCCGCGTGCGCCGCGGTCGCGGGCAGCCACGCGCCGATCAGGGCGAGCGCGGCGGCGACGACGCGCGCGAGCAGGAGCCGGCGGCCGCCTCCGGCGAGGCGGGACGCCGCTCCGGGGCGCGCGTGGGCAGGGCGAGCGTGAGGACGCTCGGCGCGCTGACGTCGCGCGCCGAGCTGAGACAGAGGACCGGTTCGAGGTCGGGCGGTTCGCATGCGCAGCACGCTACCAGGGATTTCATGGAGACGAGGCGCGGACGAGGGGGCAGGCGGCGCGGGCGCGGGGCCTCACGGCGGGCGAGGCGCCGCGCCGACGCGCGGCGTCCGAGGGGGCGCGGCGCCCGCCGGGGAGCGCGGGCTCAGTCCGGGAACCAGAGCAGCGCGTCGGAGGTGGGCTTGTAACAGGCCTGGCGGCCCGCCTCCTCGTTGTCCGTGCAGCTCGCGTTCTCGAGGCAGTCGATGATCTCGTAGCGGCCGGAGGCGTTGTAGATCGTGGTGAACATCGCGCGCTGGGCCGCCTCGAGCTTGGTGAACGCGGCCTGGCAGTCGGGGACCGGGATCTTCTCGCACCGCGACATGCGCGCGCACCGGGCGTCGATGACGGGCTTCGCCGTCGGCTCGTCCGGGTTGATCTTGACGGCGATCTCGTCGTTGCACTCGAGGATGATCTGGCTCCGGTCGGGCGAGCTCTCGGTGGCGGCCTCCATGCGCCGCGAGAAGCAGCTCGTCATCGCGCGGAGGTAGGTGGGCGAGGAGGTCGGGTAGGCGGCCTTGCACGCGTTGAGGTGCTCCCAGGACGCGCCGGCGCGCTGGAGCTTGGCGAGCGCGGCGCACCACTCGGCCTGGGCGGCGATGACGCCGTCGCGGTCCGGGAAGTTGGTGGGCCGCTCGGAGCAAGAGGCCAGCTGGCCGAGCATCGACGCAGCCACCGCGATCGGCAGGGCCAAGGATCGAAGGGCGGGCATGGGCCGACCCTAGCACGTAGGCACGGCGGGGCGCAGTTTCCGGGACGCGCCGATCGTCAGGTCCGGTTCGACAGGAGCTCGCAGCGGAGCCGCGCGCCCCCGCGGAGGGCCGCGGCCCCGCCGGGGCCGAAGACCGCGCCGAGATCCTGCGCGCCCCGGGCCGCGGCGCGGATCTCGATCGCCTCGACGCACAGCGCGCCGCGGCCGCCGGCGAGCAGCGCGGCCGCGGGCGCGTCCTCCTCGAGGAGCGGCGCGCCGCTCCTCGACGAAAGCCGCAGGGTGACCGGCAGCTCGGCGATGAACCGGTGCGACGGCCGAGCGCCGCCGCAGCCGCCAGCGCCGATCTCGGCGAGGGACGCGAGGGACCCGAGCGGCTCGGCGGGGCCGGCCTCACCCCGGGCGACGTCGAGCGGCGCGGCGACGACCTCCCCCGAGGCGACGGCGTAGCCGACGAGCGCGAAGCCGGGGGCGTCGAGCCGCCGGCCGAGGGTGAGCCGGGCGCCGGCGACGTCGGGGACGGGCGGGAGCCCGGCGACGGCGAGGGTGGCCTGCCGCGTGACCAGGAGGAGGCTCCGCTTGCCGGCGTCGAAGGCGAGCAGGTCGCCGCCCGGCAGCTCGGCCGCGGCGGCGATCGCGCCGGCGTGATCGAACGGCAGCAGCGCGAGCGGCGCGGCGCCCGCGGGCACGCGGAGGGCGCGCCGCCCGTGCGGCTCGTCCGCGTCGAGGAGCAGCAAGAGATCCGCGGGCGCCTTGGCGCCCGGCGCGAGCAGCACGGGGACCGCCTCGCCGGTCGCCACGGCGAGCGAGCGGTCGCGGAGGGAGACGCGGCGGGGCGCGGCCGCGCCCGCGAACGGCGGGAGCACGCTGGCCGTGAAGACGCCGTCGCGGAGCGCGCCCAGGGGGGAGGACGCGGCGGTCCACAGCGAGACGGCCGGGGGCGCGCCGCCGAGGAGCCGGGCCGCCGCGGGGGCGCCCGGCGCAGCGAGCGCGGTCCGGCCGGCGCGGCCCGCCGGGGGGCGCGGCGCCGGGAGCGCGGCGGGGGGCGGGGGCGCGGGGGGGTCGCCGTCGAGGCGGCAGGAGACGAGCGGCGGAGGCGCGGTCCGGGGCGCGGGGCTCGCCGCGGGGGCGTACGGCAGCGGCGCGCTGCGCGGGGGCGGCGGGGGGCCGCCCCAGCCGAGGCGGACGAGGCCGTGCTCGCCCATGGCGCAGCCGATCGGCGAGCAGGCGAAGGGGGCGCCCTCGTCGAGCGGGGGCTCGATCTGGCGAGCGGGCGGGCCCTCGACGGGGCGCCACGAGCGGCCGCCGTCGGTCGACTCGAAGTAGGCCGGCGGGTCGTCGCCCGTGGCGGCGAGCGCGAACCGGCCGCCGGCGACGACGTGCGCGACGGCGGCCGGGAGGGGATGGACGGTGACGCCGCCGCGCGCGTCGATGCGCAGGCCGGCGAGGCGGCCGCCGCGGCGGGTCGAGAGCAGGCGCGCGGCGGGCGCGTCCACGTCCGGCGGCGCGGCGGGGGCCGGCGAGGCGCCGTCGACCGCGTCGGGCAGGTGGAGCCAGCCGCGCACGGCGCCGTCGTCGTCCTCCCAGAAATCGGTGTCGACGAGGCGCGGCGAGGCGGGGTCGGCGAGCGCCGGGAAGACGCCGCCGGCGAGCGCCGGGTCGCGCTCGCGCACGCGGATCACGCGGACGCCCTCGGGCGGGCTCGCGGGGCGGCGCTCCCGATCGCGCGCGACGGCGGGAGGCGCCTCCAGCACGAGCGCGGTCACGGTCCCGCGCTCGCCGGCGATCCAGCGGTAGAGGCGCGCGGCGTCCTCCCCCTCGAGCCGGCGCTCGACCCAGCGGCCGCCGCCGGTGCGCACGCAGACGCGCGCGGTGCGGTCCTCGGCGGGCTCGCCGCGCGGGGGGCGCGCCGTCTCGGAGCGCGGCTCGTCCAGCGGCGGCAGCGCGGGAGGCCAGGGCGACCGCTCGCCGTCCGGCGAGGCGGCGCCGTCCGGGCTCTCCTGGAAGTCGTGGAGCCCCGGAGGCGCGCTGCCGCACCGGCCGGCGAAGGCGAGGCGGCCGCGATCGTCGCCGAGGAACGCCCCCCGCGAGGCCGCGATCGGATCGCGGTCGCGGCCGCGGGGCGGAAACGTGGCCTCCAGGCGCGGCGCGGAGAGCGTCGTCTCGAGACGGAGCACGTGGGCGGCGTCGTGCGCGCACGCGAGCAGGACGTCCGCGCCCGCCCGGAACGGCTGGCAGCGCGCATAGCGCGGGTCGAGGCCCGCGATCTCCGCGTCGGCGATGGGCTGGGCCGTCGCCGCGGCGAGCACGGCGAGGCCGCCGTCGCGGGCGACGAGCAGCCTGCCGCCGGGGAGGAGGGCGCCGGTCGCCGCGGCCAGCGCGAGGGCCTCCGGGGCGAGCCCGCGGGTGGAGGACGCGCCGGGCAGCGGGTCCCGCGCCGGCGGGAGGTGGAGCGAGGGGCTCGGGCCGTCGCGCGGCGGCGCGGGCGCGGCGGGCACGAGGCCGGCGTCGGTCACGCGGAGCGCGGGGCTGCCCGAGGGGCCGAGCAGCGCGACCTCCCCGCCGCCCTCCTGGAGGAGCGTCGTGGCGAGCCCGTGGGCCTCGAGGACGTCGACCCAGGTGGCGCCCGCGTCGAGCGTGACCGAGGCGCGGCCGAACAGGTCGAGGCGCGCCGCGCGCCGCGCGTCGACGGCCACCGCGTCGATGACGCCCGCGGCGCCGAAGCGCCGGAGGGCGAGCGAGGACGGGTCGATCTCGAGGAGGCCGCGGTCGCTGCGCAGGAGGATCGCGTCGAGGTACGGCCGCGCGCCGCCGGGGGCGCCGACGTCGGCGATGGGCGCGAGCGCGCCGAGGAAGTCGCTGGCGCGGTAGACGCGGCCCTCGGACCACAGGACGAACCCGCCCCCGAGGCGCGCCGGGATCGACCGGAACCCGCGGAGCAGCTCGGACGCGGGCGCGGCGGCGAGCACGACGCCGCCGTCGAGGCGCACGCGGACCCCTTCGTGGAGCGCCGGCTGCGGGCCGGGCGCGGGCGCGCCATCGTCGCCGGGCGCGGCGGCGTCGAAGAGGACGCCGACGCCCTCGGTGAGCGCGTAGCGCGCCGGAGAGAGCGGCGGCACGTCCGAGGGGGCGGCGGCCTGGGGCTTGGCGGGCGGCGGAGGGCGATCCGGGGCGGCGCTGCAGGCAGCCGCGAGGGCGAGCCCGAGGAGGACGCCTGCGCGGGAGGGCATCGCGGCGGCGGCGGTCGCGCGGTGCATCGGGTGGGCGGTCGAAACGTACACGGCAGTGGGGTCCTGGTCGAACGGTTCGAGCGCCGTCGGATGCCGCCCTGCGGTCTCGCGAAGGTCCACCGTCCTGCCGGGACCACCGCCCTGCGCTCTCGCCAAGGCGCTGCTCCGCCGGGCGCCGCGCGCCCGCCTCAGCGCACGATCGCCTCAGCGCCCCCGCACGACCGCCGTGCACTGCACCGGCTGCCGCACCTCCTGGCCGGGCTGGACGAGCACGAGCGTGCCGCCGCCAGCTTCCCGCGCCGGCTCGCCGCGCGCGGCGAGGGCGGCGGGCGGCGGCCCCGCGAAGCGCGCGACGAGCTTCTTCACGACGCCGGGCGGCTCGTAGAAGCCGAGGTCGGCCTCGTAGCGCTCGTCCCGCACGTTGAGCTCCACGGCGTCGAGGCACGCGCGATCGCGCGACCACCGGATCACCGCGACGCCCGCCGTCCCGGCCTCGGCGATCCCCGGCAGCGCGCCGGGCGCGAGGCCGATCTCCGTGTCGAACGGCAGGACCACGCGCGCCTCCCCGCGGCGCGGGGCGCACGACGCCGCGCTGCCCGCGGCGAGCTCGCCGAGCGGCGCGAGCGCCTCCTCGGGCCCCAGCTCGCCGAGCTCGGGATCGACCGGCGAGAGCACCGCGCCGCCGTCGCCGGCGACCGCCACCACGACCGGCGCGCCCCCGCGCGCGCCTGCGCCGAAGGCGAAGCGCGCCTGCGGCCCCGCCATCGGCGCGGCGCGCTGCACGGAGAGCTCCCGCAGCGCCCCGCTGACGGACGACGGCCGCGCGCTCGCCGGCGCGCCGCGCGTCGCCCCGGCCTTTCCGCGCAGATCGACCGCGCTCACCGCGAGGCCGTCGTACCGAGGGCTCAGGAACACCGCGCGATCGCCGAGATCAACGCCGACCGAGGGCTGGGGGGCGCAGCCGCCGATCGGCCGCGTCACGCGCGCGGCGTCCAGCAGGCCGGCGAGGCACGCCTCCTTCGGGCCGACCGCGACCGGCGCCACGCGGCCGTCGCGATCGATCGCGAGCCCGACCTGCGCCTCGTAGGGCCGGTACGCGAGCTGCGAGAGCTCGGCGCCCGCGACCTGCACGCTCGCGCGGCGGATCTCGGCGCGCAGATCGAGCGGGGCGATCCAGGCGAGCTCCGCGTCGGCGAGGGCCGCCGGCAGCGCGCCGCCAGCGGGCGGCAGCGTCAGCACCCCGAGGGTGCCGAGCCGCAGCGGGCTCGCCGCGCGCAGGGGCGGCGCGGCCACCGCGCCGAACCCTTGCGACTCCGGCACGCGCGCGGCGGCGATCGGCCCCGCGAAGCGGCACGCGAGCCGCGCGACGGGCGGCGGCCGCGGCGGCCGCGGCGGCGCGTCGCGCCCGCGCCGCGGGGGCGGCTCCTCCGCGGCCGCGTCGGGCGTCGACGCCGCGCGCGCCCCGCCGCCGCTCGCGGCCGACGCCCACCCGATCCGGAGGAACGGGCCGAGGCGGCACCCCACCGCGGAGCAGCCCGAGAGCCGCGCCGCCGCGCCGCCCGGCGGCGGCGCGACCGGCGTCCACCGCCTCCCCCGATCGATCGTCTCGAAGAGCTTGCCGTCCTCCGTCTCGACGAGCGCGAACGGGCCCGACGCCTCGAGCGAGCTCGCGCGCGCCGGCAGCGGGAGGCGGCGCAGCCGGCCGGCCGCGTCGATCGCGATCGGCGCGAGGCCGACCGCGCCCTGCGCGGGGAGCCAGCCCTCGACGGCGCCGTCCGCGTGCGCGGCGAGCGCGCGCGAGAGCAGCCCGGGCCGCCCTTCGCCGTACGAGGGCAGGTGGAGCGGCGGCTCGCTGCGCGCGAACCGCACGACGCGCAGCGCGCCGCGCACCTCGACGCGCTCGCGGTCCGGCAGGAACGCGCCAGGGCGCGCGACCAGGGCGACCGCGCCCCCGCCGGCGCGCGGGATCCAGGCGATCACGTCGGTCGCGTCCTCTGGATCGAGGCGGTGCTCGACCCAGACGCCCGGCCCGCGCCTCACGCAGAGCACCGGGCTCTCGGGCGCCGCGCCGCCGGCGAACGCCGCGCGCGCGATCGCGCCGAGGTCGAGCCGCGGCCTCGGCAGCCCCTCGCACGGCCCGAGGTAACCGAGCGCCTCGCCGTCGACGCCGACGAAGCGGCCGCCCTCCCGCTCCGGCTCGGGCCGGAGCTCGAACGCGCGCTCCAGCCGGAGCGCGCGCGGCCCCCGCGCGTCGCTCGCGAGGTCCACAACGCTCGCGCGATCGGGGCCGGCGCAGACGGCGAGCAGCGCGTCGCTCGCGCGGAACGGCGCGCAGGCGCCGCTGCCGGGCGGGAGCGGCGCGACGGACGAGGTGCGGCCGGTCGCGAGATCGACGCGGCCGGCGCCGCCGTCCGCGGCGAGCACGGCGCCGCCGTCGTCGAGCGGCAGGCCCGAGGCGACGGCGTCCGCGAGCTTTTCGAAGGGGGCGCCGGGGAGCCACGCGGCGTAGGCGTCGGCCGGCGGCCGCGCGCGCGGGGCGCGGGGCGCGCCGAGGCGCCCGCCCGCGTCGACGGCGCGCTCGAGGCCGCCGCGGAGCGAGACGACGATCTCCTCGCCGCGGACCTCGAGCGCGATCGCGCCGCCGACCTCCGCGGTGACGTCGCGGTAGGAGGCGCCCGCGTCCAGCGTGAGGAGCGCGCGCCCGAAGACGGTCAGGCCGAGCGCGCGGCGGTCGCTGGCCGCCACGGCCGTGACGAGGGACGGCAGGCCGAGCGGCCGCAGCGCGCCGGTCGCGCCCTGGACGGCGAAGCTCCCGGCCGACGTGATCAGGCCGACGCCGTCGAGCCACGGGAACACGGCGGCGACGCTGCCCGGCAAGGTCGCGCGCGCCTGGAGCTCCCCGGCGAAGGTGGTCGCCGTGTAGATGTCGCCGCCGCTCCAGAACACGTAGCGCGGCCCGGCCTGCGCCCAGGCCGGGAACGCCGCGCCTCCGGCGAGCTCCGGGCCGCCGGCGCCGAGCGGCGCGATCCGCGCGAGGCCGTGCAGCTCGACGCGCCGTCCGCTCACCACGGCCCTGTCGATCTCCTCGCCGTCGACGACCACGCGCTCGACGAGCCCCTGCGCCGCCTGCGCGACGTACCGGGCAGGGCCGAGCGCGACGACGGCGGGGGCGCGGCGCGGCGGCTCCGGCGCGCCGGGCGGCGCGGGCGCCGGCTCGGCCGCGCCGCAGGCCGCGAGCGCCGGCGCGGCGAGGAGCGAGAGCCGGCCGAGGGCGCGCGGCGTCACTCGTCGCTCGACTGGGCGCTCGCGGCGCTCGCGGCGCTCGCGGCGCCCGCGGCGCTCGCGGCGCACGAGAGCCGCTGCATCATCGACGCGGTCCGCAGCACCCCTTCGCCGCCGCCCGCCCCGCCCCCCTGCCCCCGCGGCGCCGTCCACCGCGCGATCAGCGCCGCGTCCGCCGCCGCCTCGCCCCGCCGCCTCGAGTCGGCGACCGCGAGGTGCAGCGCCTCCAGGCACACGCGCTCGCGCCCCCAGCGCACCGCCGCGATGCCCTGGTTGCCGAGCGCGATCGCGGGCAGCGCCCCCCGATCGAGGCGCAGCGCGCGCTCCGGATCGAGCGCCACGAGCGCGCGCCACGCGCCCCGCATGGCGCGGCAGCGCGCGTCGCTCGCGGCGGTCAGCGTCGACCAGGGCGCCAGCGCGGCCACCTCGCCCGCCGTCCCGGCCAGGCGATCGAGCGCCGCGGCCCCCGCGGTCTCGGGCGCGGGGCCGTCGAGCACCAGCACGCCGGCCTCACCGTCGTCGCGCCGGGCGAGCGCCATCCGGCCCCGCAGCTCCTCGCGATCGAGCCCCACGACGCGCGCGGGCTGCCGGGGCTCCGGCCCGTGCTCCTCGATGGCCGCGCGGCGCCGGTGCTCGCCGAGCACGAGGGCGCGGCCCGGGCCGAGCAGGAGACCAGGGGCCCGCCCCGCGGACCCGTCCACGGGGCTCCGGCGCGGATCGAGCGCGGGGAGCGCCCGCGCGCCCTCGGGGCCGAGCAGCAGCTCGCCCGCCTCGGCGACGACGAGCAGCGCGGCCTCGCCGCCCGGCGCGAGCAGCGGCACCGCGGCGGCCCGCTGCGCGCCGCGCCTGCCGCCGGGCGCGAGCTCGGTCGCGTTCAGCCGCAGCGCCTCGCCGCGCAGATCGAACGGCAGGCGAACCACCGCGCTGTGCGTCCGGAGCGCCGCGGCCCTCGGGCCGCCTCGCCCCCGCGTGCCGCCGCCCTTCCCCGGCGCCGCGCCCTCCGGCGGCGCCTCGTCGGACGGCGGCGGCGGCGCGCCGTCGTCCGGCCCCGCAGCGCGCTCGGGCTCCGGCGCGTCGGCGACGATCTCCAGCGTATCGCCGTACGGCGTCGCCACGGTCCACCGCTCCGATCCCGCCGCGGGCGCCGCGTCCGGCAGCGGCGCCGGCAGGCCGACCGGCGCGCACGACAGCACCGGCAGCCCCGCCGCCTCCTGCGGCCGGCCGCCGCCCGGGCGCGCCGCCGCGCCCGCCCCGCCCGCCTCCGCTCCCGCGCATCCGGGCGCCGGCGCGGCGGCGACGGCCGGCGACGGCTCGCCCGCGCCCCAGCCGAGCCGCACCACGCCGACCAGCGCGCAGCCGAGCGCCGAGCAGGCGCCCTGGAACGACGACGGCGTCAGCGGCGAGCGCCCCGCGGCGCGCCACGTCCGGCCGTGATCGAGCGTCTCGTGGAGCTCCGCGCCGCGCGTGACGAGCACGCCGTGATCGCCGGTCACCACCATCCCCGCCGGCTCCGGCGGCAAGGCGTGCGGCGAGATCGCCCCGTCCGCCGCGATCGTGACGCCGAGGCTCGCCTGCCCCACGGGATCGGGCCACTCGATCGACGACAGCCACCCGTCGACCCCGCCGTCCTCGCGCGCGCGGAAGCGCCGGTCGACGAGCACCCGCGCCCCGTCGCGCGGAGGCGGCGTCCAGTACCAGCCAGCCGGGCGCGCCCCGAGCTGCACGACCCGCGCGCCCCCCTCGTCGCGCCAGAGCCGCGCGCCGACCGGCGCCGGCAGCGCGCCGCCCTCGCCCTGCAGCAGCGCGACCGCGCTCCCGTCCCGGCGCGGCGCCCAGCCGACCAGCGACTCCGCCTCGCCGAGCTCGATCGCGCGCTCCACCCACGCGCCCGGGCCGCGCCGCACGCAGATCCGCGGGTGGACCACGACCTCGCCGTAGCGGCGATCGCGCTCCTCGTCGCCCACGAGCCGCGGCGACGCCGCGCAGCCGCCGACGTAGCCGACCGCGCCGCCGTCGTCGGCCGCGAAGAACCCCTCGTCGCTGAAGGCGCGCTCCACCCGCGGCGCCTCGCCGCGCTCCGAGCGCAGCACGTAGCTGCCGTAGCCCTCGTAGTCGTCCCACGCGCACAGGAAGAGCAGCCCGTCCTCCGCGCGCATCGGCGCGCAGTCCAGCCCGTCCGGGAGCCAGCCGGCGAGCCGCTCGCGCGTCGCGCCCGTGCGCGCGTCGATCCGCGCGACCCCGCCCTCGAACACCCCGAGCGCGGTCCCGTCGGGCAGGAGCGCGCCGGCCGAGACGGCCGCCTCGAGCGGCGCGAGCTGCGCGCGCTCCTCGAGGGCCAGCGCCTCGCGCTCGCCGGCCCGGCCGCCCGCGAAGAGCAGCTGGAACGCGCCGGCCGCCGGCGTCGCGCGGAGATCGCCGTCGGGGCGGCCGAGCGAGCCGTCCGGCAGCACGGCCACGCGCCCGAGCGCCGTGGCGAGCCAGAGCCCGTCCGGCGCGGCGCCGAGGCCGCGCGCGCCGAGCCCGATCCTCCGGCCCGCGTCGGTCCACGTCCTGCCGCCGTCCGCGGTCGTCGCCGCGCGGCCGAAGACGTCGAGGCGCACCGCCCGCTCCGCGTCGAGCGCGGCGAGATCGTGGATCGCCGGCGCCTCGGGCGCCCGGCCGCGGTCCTCGCCCGGCGGGAGCACGCGCGGCCCCTGCTCCGTGAAGATCACGACGCCGCCCAGGCCGTTCCTGGCGCCCCGCACCGCGCGGGCGCCGCCGCCGAGCGCCACCTCCGCGAGCGGCCCCGTGAAGCCGCGCGACCGGAACGCCCGGCGCCGGGTCCAGTGGAGGAAGCCCCCGCCGAGGTGGGGCGCGATCGCGAGCGACCCGACGACGGGATCGCCCGACGCCCACAGATCGGGCTCCCACGCCGCCGCGACGACGCGCCCGCCCCCGCCGAGCTCGAGCCGCGCGCCCGCCGCGACGACGCGATCCACCACGGCCGCGTCCGGCCCGCCGTGCGTCACGCGGAACACGTCCGCGAGCCCGTGGACGTAGCGGGGCCCGGCGCCGGCCGCGACCAGGGCGCCCCACGCGCCCGGCGCGCCCGGCACGCGCGACACACCTTCGCCCGCAGCGCGCGCCACGCGCGCCGGCCGGGCGGGCCCCGCAGCGCCCCGCGCGGGGGCCGGCTCGGGCGCGCGCGCGCAGGCGGCCGCGAGCAGCGCCGTGAGCAGACCGAGCGAGCGCGCCAGCATCGGGGAAAGCACGACGGTATCCGCTGTACCGTCCCCGTCCAGCGCCGATTCACCTCCTCCCGCCGACAGCCGCGCTCTCCCCTCGCGCCGCCGTCGTAAGCTGCGCCCCGCCGCGCCCCGCGCTCGCCCCGAAAGCCCGTGCCCACCCCTCACCGACCTCGAAGGCCCACCCGCGAAGAGATCCTCGCCGCCGCCGGCAAGACGGTGCCGGACGTCATCGCCCCCGACCTCCGCGTCCTCTTCTGCGGCATCAACCCGGGCCTCTACACGGCCGCCGTCGGGCACAACTTCGCCCGCCCGGGCAACCGGTTCTGGCCGGCGCTGCACGCCGGCGGGTTCACCGATCGCGTGCTCTCTCCGTTCGAGGAGCGCGAGCTGCTGAAGCTCGGTTACGGGATCACCAACGTGGTCGAGCGGGCGACCGCGTCGGCCGACGAGCTCTCGGCCGACGAGCTCGCCGCCGGCGGAGCGCGGCTCGCGGCCAAGGTGCGGCGCTACCGCCCCCGCTTCCTCGCCGTGCTCGGGATCGGCGCCTACCGGAGCGCGTTCGGCAGGCCCCACGCCGCGCCCGGCCCGCAGCCGGAGACGCTCGACGCGACGAGGCTCTGGGTGCTGCCGAACCCGAGCGGGCTCAACGCCAGCTACCAGCCGGAGAAGCTCGCGGCGATGTTCCGCGCCCTGCACGACGCGGTCACGTCCGCCGCCGTCTCGCCGTGAGCCGCCGCGCGCGCCGACTCCGTTCTCCCGAAAGGTGGTGCCCCGTCTGCCGCCGTCGCGCGACATCCGTGCTCCGCCGACTCGGCCCCTCGCCCTCAGGCCAGCTCGGCGGTCGCGGGCGACAGGCGGGCTTCCCGCCGGCGCGCGCTCGCCGCCTCGCGCGCATTCGCGCCTACTCGGGCAGCGCGCTCTCCTCTTCCTGAGGCACCTTCGCGCGGGCGCTGCGGGCCTCTTCCCGCAGGGCCGCGAGGCCGGGCGGCCCCTCGGGCGAGCGCGCGCTGCCGTTGCTCACCGCGGCGAGCCAGGCCATCGGCGAGTCGGGCGTCCTCGGGGTGACGAGGAGGACCCCGCGGGTCGCGTAGCGCGAACAGCCATCCTCGCACACGGGAAGCACCAGGCGGAGCCCGCCGCCGCCGCCCTGGCTCACGAGCGGCGCGACGCGCACCTCCGCCGGCGGCGGCGCGAAGGCGGCCAGCATCGTTCGCTCGAGCAGCGCCACGAACGTCCCTCGAGACGTCGCGGGCGGCTCCGGCGCCGGCATCGCGGCGCGCACCGAAGCGTCGGGCCGGCCCGGCGGGAGCGCGAAGAGCCCCGCCCCGTCGCCCGCGTTCGCCGGCGACGGCGCGCTCGCGAGCGCGCCCGCGAGCGCGAAGGCGAACGAAGCCAGCTTGAGTCCGAATCGCATAGGTGCTCCCTCGGCGAGGCATCCAGCAGGCGCCATGCCAGCCACGCGCGGCCCGCCGCCGCGGCGCGGCGCCCCTCGGCGCTGTCCGCTCCGCTCGCCGCGCGTGACGGATCGCCACAACGTGGTGCAAGTCGTACAAGGCATGCGGCGCGAGACCCCCGAGGCGCCCGGTCTGTGCAGCGCCGCGGCCAGCGACCGCGCGGCCGGTGAACCAACGTTCGACCCTCCGGCGCGGCCGTGCGAGCGCCGCTTTCGCTTGCCAGACGGTCCGCGCGCCGTTAACCGTCATCGTTATGCCCGACCGAAGGCCAGGGCAGAGCCCTTACGAGATGAAGGCCCCTCTCCAGCCTGGCGCCCCCCTTCCCACGACGCCGTCCGAGCCCGTCGCGAGCATTCTGCTCGTCGACGATCACCGCCCCAACCTCCTCGCCCTCGAGGCCGTGCTCGATCCGCTGCGGCAGCGGCTCGTCACCGCGCAATCGGGCGAGGAGGCGCTCGAGCACCTGAGCCGCGAGGAGTTCGCGCTGATCCTCATGGACGTGAAGATGCGCGGTATCGACGGCTTCGAGACGGCCGCGCGCGTGAGGGGGCTCGATCGCGCGAGGCACACGCCGATTATCTTCATCTCGGGGCTGCCGGAGGACGAGGATCGACTGTATCGCGGCTACCGCGAGGGCGCGGTCGATTATGTCGTCAAGCCGTTCAATCCCGACATCCTCCGCGCCAAGGTGGCCGTCTTCGTCGAGCTGCACCGCAGGGCCGAGCAGATCAAGCGGCAGGAGGCGGCGCTCCGCGAGCTCGAGCGGCAGGCGAGCGACGAGGTGTTCCGGCGCATCATGGACACCAGCATGATGGGCCTGCTCTTCAGCGACTACGAAGGGCGCGTGCTCGAGGCGAACGACTGCTTCCTCTCGATGGTCGGCTACACCCGCGAGGACATCAAGGCGGGCTTGCTCACCTGGCAGCAGCTCTCCCCGCCGGAGTACGAGCACGTGCACCACGACGCGGTGAACGAGCTGAGCCTCCGCGGGGCCACGAAGCAGTTCGAGAAGGAGTACATCCGCAAGGACGGCAAGCGCGTGGCGGTCCTCGTCGGCTCCGCCCGCATCGAGACGCAGAAGCGCAACCTCACCTACGTGCTCGACATCAGCGAGCGCAAGCGCGCCGAGGCCAACGTCAGCCTCCTCGCGGGCGCGGGGGAGATCCTCTCGTCCTCGCTCGATTTCCGCGAGACGCTCGGGCAGCTCGCCCGGCTCGTCGTCCCGCTCCTCGCCGACTGGTGCGCGGTGGACATCCAGGCGCAGGACGGCGCCATCCAGCGCGTCGCCGTCCAGCACACCGACCCCGAGAAGGTGACGCTCGTCCGGCAGATCGAGGAGAAGTACCCCGTGGACCCCGCCGCGAGCCGCGGGGTGCCGAAGGTGCTCCGGACCGGCGAGACCGAGTGGTCCTCCGACATCCCGGACTCGCTGCTCGTCGAGAACGCGCGGGACGAGGAGCACCTCCGGATGGCGCGCGATCTCGGCCTGCGGTCGTACCTGGTCGTGCCGCTGGCGGCGCGCGGGCGCGTCCTCGGCGCGATCACGCTCGCGCACGCGGAGTCGGGCCGGCGCTACACGAAGGCCGACGTGCAGTTCGCCGAGGAGCTCGCCCGGCGCGCCGCCCTCAGCGTCGACAACGCGCTGCTCTTCGAGCGCGAGGTCACGGTCCGCAAGGAGGTCGAGACCCTCGCGGAGGAGCTGAAGCACAGCGAGGCGCAGTTCCGGCTGCTCGCCGAGACGATGCCGCAGCTCGTGTGGACCAACCGCCCGGACGGCCACCACGAGTACTTCAACCAGCGCTGGTACGACTACACCGGGCTCACCGCCGAGGACACGGGGGGCGAGGGCTGGAGCCGGATCATCCACCCCGAGGAGCACGAGCGGGCGATCGAGACGTGGCGGCAGGCGCTGCGCACGGGCGAGCCGTACGAGAGCCAGTGCCGGCTCCGGCGCGCCGACGGGGTCTACCGCTGGTTCATCGGCCGGGCGGTCGCGGCGCGCGACGGGTCGGGCCGCATCGTCCGGTGGTTCGGCACGTACACGGACATCGACGATCAGAAGCGCGCCGAGGAGGAGCGGCAGCGGCTCGTGCAGGCGCTGGAGCGCAGCAACAAGGAGCTCGATCAGTTCGCGTACGTCACGAGCCACGACCTCAAGGCGCCGCTCCGCGGTATCGCCAACCTCTCGCAGTGGATCGAGGAGGACCTGAACGACAAGATGACGGCGGAGAGCCGGAAGCAGCTCGATCTGCTCCGCGGGCGCGTCCACCGGCTCGAGAACCTCATCGACGGCATCCTGAGCTACTCGCGGGCGGGCCGTGTCCGGGAGAAGCCCGAGGCGATCGACGTCGGCAAGCTCCTCCGGGAGATCGTCGAGCTGCTCGCGCCCCCGCCCGAGACGCGGGTGGAGATCGCCCCCGACATGCCCGTCCTGGTCACCGAGCGCGCGCCGCTCCAGCAGACGTTCCTGAACCTCATCAGCAACGCGCTGAAGCACGCGGGGCGCGCCGATCCGGAGGTCCGGATCAGCGCGCGGGACGCCGGCCCGTTCTGGGAGTTCTCGGTCTCGGACAACGGGTCGGGCATCGCGCCCGAGTACCACGACCGGATCTGGGGCATCTTCCAGACGCTGAAGGCGCGCGACAAGGTCGAGGGCACGGGCATCGGCCTGTCGGTCGTGCAGAAGATCGTCCAGAGCAAGGGCGCGCGCGCGTGGGTCGAGTCCGCCGTCGGCGCCGGCGCCACCTTCCGGTTCACCTGGCCGAAGCTCGAGGCCAGGGAGCCCTCCTCGCCCAGCTGATCCGGCCGGGTCCCGCGGCCCGCGCGTGACGCAGCGCCGCGCGCGGCCCGAGGGCGCCCCTCTCGGCCGCGCGCCGCGGCTCCCGGCTCGGCACGGAGTTTGAAGACCCCACCGCGGTACAACAGGCGGCTCGAGACGATGCGCGCCGGGGATGGCGGGACGAGGAAGGCACCGCTCCTTCTTCGGCGCCGTGTCGTTACCTCTCGGGCCGCGACCTCGAAAGGAGGGTTCTCATGCCGTCGGTAGTCCATCTGCCCAGGCTGTGCCTGGGCGCGCTTGCGATTTCACTGCTCTCCGCGTGCGCAGCGGCCCCGCCCGTGGAGCAGGCGCGGGCCGAGCCGAGGTTGCCCAACCCGGGCCCCGATGGGGTCTACAAGGTCGATTGGCCCGATCTGCGGGAAGGTGAAGATCGGTTCATCCGGCTCACCCTCGGCGACGACATCGCCGATGTCTGCCGGCTGCCCAAGACGAACTTCGCCTTCGACTCGTCCGAGCCGCTGCCCCAGGACCACCTGGAGCTCCGCGCGATCGTCGACTGTCTGGTCACCTCCAACCTCAAGGACGCGAGGATAGAGCTCATCGGCCGGGCCGATCCGCGAGGTGCGCAGGCCTACAATCAGGATCTCTCGCTTCGCCGCGCCACGCGGGTGAAGGAGATCCTCGTGAAGGAGGGCATCCCTGCGGACCGCGTCACGGTGCGCGCGACGGGCGCGTCCGAGGCGGTCGGCAATCAGCCGATGTACTCCTACGGCTACGACCGCCGGGTCGACGTCGTGCTCATCGGCATCACCCACGCCCCCCGTTGAGCGGAGCACGCCCGTTGAGCGGGGCGCGCCCGCTGCGGATACGGGCCCATCTCGACGTTTTCGGTGCTCGGCGTACTGGAGTACGCCTGCGCGCCGAAAACGCCGATCTGGGCCCGTCTCCTGTGCGGGCGTGCCCCGCTCGGCGGGCGTGGATCAAGGGCGTGCCCCGCTCGGCGGGCGTGGATCAAGGGCGTGCCCCGCTTGGCGGACATGGATCAAGGGCGGCGGGGGCTCTACCTTCCTGGTCACGTTTCCCGATAGACCATCTTCCGTTTGCGACGGGCGCGGCGGGCTGGCGCGGCAGCGCGGCGGACGGCGTGCGGGCCTCGGGGGGCTCGCGGGGCGCGCGGCCTGGGCGTGCGGGCGCGCGAGGCGCGGCACGACAGATGTGGCATTTCGTCACGGAGGCGTCACGGTGAGGGGGTGCGGCTGCCGGGGACAAGCGGGCCGTACAGCGCGGTCTGCTGGTTGGTCCGGGGCCTGCAATGCATCCCCTCACGAACCGGCGGACGTCATGTCCGTCACAAGGAGACAAGAGCCATGACGAGACTGAATGACGCGGTGGGGACTGCGAAGGGTGTGTACGAGTCGGCGGCTGCCGGGGCGGGCGTCGCCGCGACCACGGCCAAGACGACGGCGTTCGACGTCGCGAAGGCGGTCGCCGGGATCGCGGCGACCATCGGGGCGCTCGGCTTCGACGACGTGCTCGGCTGGGTCGGCCTCGCGCGCAAGCGGAGCCCGCTCACGACGCTCGCGTTCTTCGGCGCCGGCGTCGCGGTCGGCGCGGGCGTGGCCATGCTGCTCTCGCCGACGTCCGGCGAGGCGCTGCGCCGTGACATCCTGAACCGCCTCGACGGCCTGAAGCGCCAGGCGACGCGCGGGGTCGAGCAGGCCGAGCGCACGGTCCACGACAAGGTCGGCGGCGCGGTGGACGCGGTGAAGGGCGCGGTCTCCTCCGAGACCGGGAACTCGCATTACGGCATGGAGGGCGGGCGAGCCCAGGGCGGCGAGAGCGGTCACCACCTGAGCTGAGGCGGCAGCCGTGTGGCTCGAAGCCATCATCACGCGGGAGGATCTCGCCCAGGTCTTGGGCGAGTTCCTCCCTGTGAAGATCCACCTGGACGACGATGAGAAGACCGACCGCTGGCTCTACCTCGGCAAGGCGACCGAGATCACCTTGGTCGAGGACATGGGCCTGCGCGTCACCTGTCCCGCGGAGCTGAAGTGGTCCATCGTTGGCGTGAACCCCACCATCAAGCTCGACGAGCTCAGGGTGATGATCACCCCGGAGATCATCGAGAGGAACAAGGGGAACGTCCTCGCGTTCAACGTCGAGCTCGAGGAGGCCGACATCCGCGGCATCCCCTCGATCATCGACCATACCATCATGAGGGCCGTCAACTCAGCGCTTGCGAACAAGAAGCCTGAGTGGAATTTCACGAAGACGCTCACGCACACCGTAGGTCTCCCCTCCAACCTCGAGCCGATCGAGGGGCTGCACATCGGGGTCGCCTGGGGCAAGCGGCGTATCAGTCAGGACGCGCTGGTGCTCGTGGTCTCCTTCAAGCTCAATTTCGTGCGAAACGATTGAGGCTCCGCCTCTCAGGGACAATCCCCGACGCCCCGCCCCCCGTCTCCGGTGGGCGGGGCGTTTTCGTTCGCCGCGACGCGAGGCGCGGCTCGCAGCTCAACCGCAATCCCCGACAAAAAGTGCTGGTGGGCAGCTCCTGGAGCTCGGCCCGCGAGCGACTCCGCCGATCACCCCAGGCCCCCTGAGGGGGTGTTGGTGGGGCGGCCCGGCGCGGGGGATGGGCCGATGTCTGAGCCCTGGATGTTACCTCTCCGGCGCTTGCGCCGGAGGGGTAACATCCAGGGCGAGTTCGGCGGGGCCCCCGCGCCGGGCCGCCCCACCAACACCCCCTCAGGGGGCCGTTCAGCCCGGCAAAGCCCTCTGGCCTACCCCGCCTGCGCCGCCGCCAGCCGGATCCTCCCGAGCCTCCCCCCGCGCCCCCGGGTGAGCGCCCCCGCGATATCCGAGTGCTTCACGAGCCCCAGGTAGCTCTCCCCGTCGAACACCGCGACCACCGGCGTGTTCTTCTCGACCATCTTCCGCCCCACCTCGTCGAGCGACACGTCCGCCGCCACCCGCGGCACGTCGCAGCGCATGATCCACGCGATGAACGCCCCCTCCTCGCCGGCGGCCAGCGCGCGCATCACGTCCGTGCGCGTCACGATCCCAATCACGCGATCCTCGTAGACCACCGGGAAATCGGGCTCGTGGCTCGCCAGGATGCGCCGCGCCGCATCGCCCACGAGCTCGCCGGGCCACAGCTGGACCGCCCGGCCCTCGAGCCGACGCGCCTCGCACGACGCCACGGGCGCCCTCACCGCCTGCGCCGCGCTCCACTCCCGCCGTGCCCCGACGAACAGCAGGGCCGACAGCAGCGCGATGAAGAGCTGACCGCCGATCAGGGCGATGAAGAACAGCACGGCCGCCATCGCCTGCCCGAGCGTCGCCGCCAGCGACGTCGCGAGCCAGGTGCCGGTGAGCGGCGAGAGCGCCTCGCGCAGCACCCGCCCCCCCTCGAGCGGCAGCGCGGGCAACAGGCCGAGCATCGCGATCCCCAGGTTCGCGCTGGCGATCCACACGACCGCCGTATCGCGCGACGGCGCGTCGACGGCCTGAAGCACGGACGCCCACCGGAGCTCCCCCGCCCCGTGCTGGGCCCCCACGGCCAGGAAGACGATCACCGCCAGCGCGAAGTTCGCCGCCAGGCCGAGCACCCCGCCCTGCGCCCACCCCGCGTCCGGCCGCGAGCGCCTCGCGATCGCCCCGATCGGCGAGAGCAGCACCTCGCTCACCCGCAGGCCGAGCTGCCGCGCCACGAGCCCGTGGACGAGCGCCTGCAGCGCCACGCACCCGAGCAACGCCGCCCCCAGCGCGCACCCGAAGAGCGCGCCGCCCCCGCCGTGCCGCGCCCCCCACTGGAGCGCCCCGATCGGGATGAGCAGGCCGAACGCCGCGTGCGCAACAACATCGATTCCGCCAACCCGCGTGATCCTGATGACCCAATTCATGGCGCGTTGCTCCTGGACTCCGCGCAGGCAGCTGCACAGAGCGGTCGGGGCAGTTACGACCTGCCACGCCCCCTCTCCCCCAGGGGCGTGGCGAAACCTCGTCGCGCGGTCGACGGCTGACGGGCCAAGTGCCGGATCTTTCTGTTTTCGCTGCAAATCACATGCCGCTTTCCTGCGCTTGCCGGCGAGCGGCACGACCCCGCCGCAGCGGGCGGGCGCCTGCGCGCGACGGCGCGCGCGGACAGGCGTGGAGGCCTGTTCCGCGCTTCGAAGGTGTCATCGCGTCGACAGGAGCGAGGCGGGACGCGCACGCGACGGTGACGCGCCGGAAGAGCGCGCCGACGTCCATCGCCCCAGCCTCGGCGTCGCGGTGTGGCGTTCCGCTACGTAGCGGGCGCGCACCGTCACGACTTCACATCGGCCACCCCGTCGACCGCTCCAGCCCGCCGCGCCCGACCCGATGCTGGACCACGCCGCTCGACCGCCTCGGCGACCGGAGCCGCCCGCGAGAAGCGCTCCTGCGGCAGGAACATCCCCTCGTCGAGCTCCTGGACCCACCGGAGCATCTCCTCGCGAACCCAGCACCTCAGATCGAACAGCTGCCCAGAATCGCGGGCAGAGACGAGAAAACGCACCTCGATCGTGCGCTCTGTCACGTTCGTGACCTGGACGGCCTTTACCCGCCTGTCCCAGAGCTCGCTGTTCGGGAGGATGGACTCGAAGTGCCGCCGCACGGCGTCGACCGGCGTGCGGTAATCCACGTAGATCTCGACGGTGCCGAGCTTCTCCGATCCGTGTTTCGTCCAGTTCTGGAACGACTGATCGAGGAGCCGCGCGGTGGGGACGATGAGCCGCCGCTCGTCCCAGATCTTCATGACCACGTGGGTCAGCCGGATCTCCTCGATCGTCCCGAACTCACCGTCCACCACGACCTTGTCGCCGAGATCGATCGGCCGGGTGAACAGGATGTGGAGGCCCGACAGGATCGCGCCCACCGGCTTCTGCGCCGCCAGGCCGAGCACGACGCCCGCGATGCCGGCGGAGGCCAGGAGCGACACGCCGACGTTCCTCACCGTCTCGAAGTTGAGGAGCACGAGCGCGCCCGCCACGATCACGATGACCACCCGCGCGACCCGCTCGAGCACGCGGGCCTGCGTGCGCAGCCCGCGGGACGACTCGCTCCCCTCCTCGAGGTGCCGCAGGGCGCGCGCGTCCAGCACCTCGGTGAGGATCCCGACGAGGCGCATGAGCAGCCACGCCACGCCGCCGATGAACAGCGCCGAGAGCAGCGATCGCAGATCCGCCACGAGCTCCTGCCCGAGCCGCGTCATCTTGGCGAGGCCGGCGGTCAGGATGATCCCGAGACAAAGCGTCACGGGGCCAATTGCCGCGTCGAGTGTTTTTTCGTCCCATGGCGTCGCCGTCCGTCGCACGACGAGCGAGCCGGCGCGCCGGAACAGGCCCACGGCCAGCCGGGCGAGCGCGAAGCCGACCGGAACGCTCGCCGCGACGATCACCCACTGCCATACGCCATCCGTCGGGAGCCCCAGCCGGGCGCCGAGCGATTCAAAGTTCGAGTTCTGCATGGGTCTGCTCCTTCGACCAGCGCCGCGCGCCGTCAGGCCAAGCCCCCTGGGGCACCGAACACCCCGCCGCGCCCGGCGAGCGCGGCGGGATCAGGCCGTGACGCAGCGAGGCGCGACGGGCTCATCCATCTTGTGCGCGGCGTCGCACGGCACAGGGCATGCCGCCGAGTCCGCTCCCCCCATTTTCCGCGGGATGTCCGGCACGCTCCGCCTCGAACCGCCGCGATCGCGATTGCACGGTGGAGGCAGCGTTGCCACGCTGCGACAAATCGCTACACCGCAGCTCTACGTCGCCCTTCACGGTCCGTTCAAGCGGCCCGCGCTCGCTCGGCATGCGGTGTGCAGCTGAACGGGCCAGAGAATCGAGATCGGCTGAAGAATCGCGGCAAAGGACTCGTTTATGTCAGAGCGCAGAAGCCAGGTCGATGATTTCGCGCGGCTCACCGAGGAGACGGAGCGGCTCGCGAGGCACGTCGAGGATCTCCGGCTCCGGATCGCGGCGACGACCGCGAAGCGGCGCGCATCGTCCGGCATGCTGCCCGCGCAGAGCGCTGCCGCCATCGAGGGGCCTCACGGCTCGCCCGCGGAGCGGCCGCTCCACGGGCCGACCTCGGAGCGGCCGCCCCACGGGTCGCCCTCGGAGCGGCCGCCGCACGGCTCTCTCTCGGAGCGGGTGTACCGATCGATCTCGGAGCGGCCGTACGACGCCGCCGAGCGGGCCCACGACCTCGCTGCCGAGCGGGCCCACGACCTCGCTGCCGAGCGGGCCCACGACGCCGCCCCGGAGCGCGCCTATGACGCCGCCCCGGAGCGCGCCTATGACGCGACGGAGCGACCGCACGACGCCGCGACGGAGCGGCCGCACGGGGCCGCGACGGAGCGGCCGCGGCCCCGTCACTCCCCGTTCCCCGAGCGCACCTCGTGCCTCGCGAACGTGTCGCGATGGCTGCCGCCGCTGAGGCCGGCGCGAGAGATCACGGAATCGGGCATCCACGAGCGCGTGGGAGAGGCAGGGCGCTACTGCATCGTCACGCCGCGGAAGCAGCCCGCCGGCGCTCTCCTGCCGAGACGCCGGCCCCCCAAGGCCGACGTCGCCTGAGGCAGCCCCTCGACCAACCCCGCACCAGCGCGCGACACCCGCGACCCGCACCACCGCGACCCGCACCAGCGCGCAACACCCGCGACCCGCACCAGCCCACGATGTCCGCGCGAGCGCGCAACGGCCGCGCCCGCGCGCAACGGCCGCGCCCGCGCGCAACACCCGCGCCCGCGCGCAACACCCGCGCCGGCACGGAGCGCACATCCCCGCCTCGCTCCTCGCCCTGGCCGCACCGCCCCTCGCCACATCGCCGCGGCCCGACCGCGCTGCCTGCCACGGAATCCCACGAGAAGCGACCCGAGGAGCGCGCGGCGAGCGCGGCGCGATGCTTGCCCGGCTGCGCGCCTGCGTAGTATACGAACCCATGCTGCTGCGCGGTGGGCGCAGTCGCGCATGGCCACCGTGCTCGAAGCCTGAACCCGATGGGACCCGACGGAATCTTCGCGGTCGGGCAGCGACAGCCCCGCCTCCGGGCGGCGCGCGGCGTCCAGCGGAAGCCCGAGGCGGCCGACGATCCCGCCCCCCGGACGAGAGGGCCAGTCCTCCTCTCGCCCTCTCGCCGCCTCGCGACGGTACCCCGGCGCCCGAGGGGCGCGCCGGGGCGCCCGATCCCACCGCTCTCGGCGCCCCAAGTTCCCTCCGCGCCCGGGGCGCGCTCTCGTTTCCCTTCACCGATCGACCCTGATTGCAATGCAGGGCCAGGAGAACAGCGGCATGGAGCAGCGTAGCGACCTCGACAAGGCCCGCAGAGCGAAGGCCGGCAATGGCAAGAGCAAGAAGGGCGCGCCCGGCGAGGGGTCGCAGGGCGCCCCGCGCGCGAGGAAGGCCCCCGCGGCGGAGCGCCCCCGCGCCGCGGCGCCCCTCGAGCGCGACGGGCGCGACGGGCTCGACCGGCGGACGCTGCTGACGTCGCTGATGAGCCTCAAGAAGGGCGAGTTCTCGGTGCGGCTGCCCGTCGACTGGCTGGGTCTCGACGGGAAGATCGCGGACACCTTCAACGAGGTCGTCGAGCTCAACGAGCGGATGGCGAAGGAGCTCCACCGCCTGAGCCGCGTGGTGGGCAAGGAAGGCAAGCTCTCGCAGCGCGCCTTCATCGGCGAGGTGAACGGCGCGTGGGCCGAGGAGGTCGCGTGCATCAACGCGCTGATCGGCGATCTCGTCCACCCCACCGCCGAGACGGCGCGCGTCATCGGGGCCGTCGCCAAGGGCGATCTCTCGCAGACGATGGCCCTCGAGGTCGACGGCAGGCCGCTCGACGGCGAGTTCCTCCGGACGGCCAAGACCGTCAACACGATGGTCGAGCAGCTGGGCTCCTTCGCCTCCGAGGTGACGCGCGTCGCCCGCGAGGTCGGCACCGAGGGCAAGCTCGGCGGGCAGGCCGACGTCCGCGGCGTCGCCGGCACCTGGAAGGACCTCACCGACTCCGTCAACTCGATGGCGTCGAACCTCACGGCCCAGGTGCGCAACATCGCGACCGTCACCACCGCCGTCGCCAACGGCGACCTGTCCAAGAAGATCACCGTCGACGTCAAGGGCGAGATCCTCGAGCTCAAGGACACCATCAACACGATGGTCGATCAGCTCCGCTCGTTCGCGTCCGAGGTCACCCGCGTCGCGCGCGAGGTCGGCACCGAGGGAAAGCTCGGCGGACAGGCCGACGTCCGCGGCGTCGCCGGCACCTGGAAGGACCTCACCGACTCCGTCAACTCGATGGCCGGCAACCTCACCTCCCAGGTGCGCAACATCGCCGCCGTCACCACCGCCGTCGCCAACGGCGACCTCTCGAAGAAGATCACCGTCGACGTCAAGGGCGAGATCCTCGAGCTCAAGAACACCATCAACACGATGGTCGACCAGCTCAACTCCTTCGCCTCCGAGGTGACGCGCGTCGCCCGCGAGGTCGGCACCGAGGGCAAGCTCGGCGGGCAGGCCGACGTCCGCGGCGTCGCCGGCACCTGGAAGGACCTCACCGACTCCGTCAACTCGATGGCCGGCAACCTCACCGCCCAGGTGCGCAACATCGCCGCCGTCACCACCGCCGTCGCGAAGGGGGATCTCTCGAAGAAGATCACCGTCGACGTCAAGGGCGAGATCCTCGAGCTCAAGGACACCATCAACACGATGGTCGATCAGCTGAGCTCCCTCGCGGCCGAGGTGACGCGCGTCGCCCGCGAGGTCGGCACCGAGGGCAAGCTCGGCGGCCAGGCCGACGTCCGCGGCGTCGCCGGCACCTGGAAGGACCTCACCGACTCCGTCAACTCGATGGCCGGCAACCTCACCGCCCAGGTGCGCAACATCGCGACCGTCACCACCGCCGTCGCCAACGGCGATCTCTCGAAGAAGATCACCGTCGACGTCAAGGGCGAGATCCTCGAGCTCAAGAACACCATCAACACGATGGTCGATCAGCTCAACTCCTTCGCCTCCGAGGTGACGCGCGTCGCCCGCGAGGTCGGCACCGAGGGCAAGCTCGGCGGCCAGGCCGACGTCCGCGGCGTCGCCGGCACCTGGAAGGACCTCACCGACTCCGTCAACTCGATGGCCGGCAACCTCACCGCCCAGGTGCGCAACATCGCCGCCGTCACCACCGCCGTCGCCACGGGCGATCTCTCGAAGAAGATCACCGTCGACGTCAAGGGCGAGATCCTCGAGCTCAAGAACACCATCAACACGATGGTCGACCAGCTGAGCGCCTTCGCGGCGCAGGTGACGCGCGTCGCCCGCGAGGTCGGCACCGAGGGCAAGCTCGGCGGGCAGGCCGAGGTGACCGGCGTCGCCGGCACCTGGAAGGACCTCACCGACTCCGTCAACTCGATGGCCGGCAACCTCACCGCCCAGGTGCGCAACATCGCCGCCGTCACCACCGCCGTCGCCAACGGCGATCTCTCGAAGAAGATCACCGTCGACGTCCGCGGCGAGATCCTCGAGCTCAAGGACACCATCAACACGATGGTCGATCAGCTCCGCTCGTTCGCGTCCGAGGTCACCCGCGTCGCGCGCGAGGTCGGCACCGAAGGCAAGCTCGGCGGGCAGGCCGACGTCCGCGGCGTCGCAGGCACCTGGAAGGACCTCACCGACTCCGTCAACTCGATGGCCGGCAACCTCACCGCCCAGGTGCGCAACATCGCCGCCGTCACCACCGCCGTCGCCAACGGCGATCTCTCGAAGAAGATCACCGTCGACGTCAAGGGCGAGATCCTCGAGCTCAAGAACACCATCAACACGATGGTCGACCAGCTCAACTCCTTCGCCTCCGAGGTGACGCGCGTCGCCCGCGAGGTCGGCACCGAGGGGAAGCTCGGCGGACAGGCCGACGTCCGCGGCGTCGCCGGCACCTGGAAGGACCTCACCGACAACGTGAACTCGATGGCCGGCAACCTGACGAACCAGGTGCGCGGCATCGCGAAGGTCGTGACCGCGGTCGCCAACGGCGATCTCAAGCGCAAGCTGATCGTCGACGCGAAGGGCGAGATCGCCGCGCTCGCGGACACGATCAACGGCATGATCGAGACGCTCGCGACGTTCGCGGATCAGGTGACCACGGTGGCGCGCGAGGTCGGGGTCGAGGGCAAGCTCGGCGGCCAGGCGAGCGTGCCCGGCGCGGCCGGCACCTGGAAGGACCTCACCGACAACGTGAACCAGCTCGCGGCGAACCTCACGACGCAGGTCCGCGCGATCGCCGAGGTGGCCACCGCCGTCACCAAGGGCGACCTCACCCGGTCGATCAAGGTCGAGGCGCAGGGCGAGGTCGCGGCGCTGAAGGACAACATCAATGAGATGATCCGGAACCTCAAGGACACGACGCTGAAGAACAGCGAGCAGGACTGGCTCAAGACCAACCTCGCCAAGTTCTCGCGCATGCTCCAGGGGCAGAAGGATCTCCTCACCGTCGGCCGCCTCATCCTGTCCGAGCTCGCCCCGGTGGTCACGGCGCAGCAGGGCGTCTTCTACATCATGGACGCCGCCCGGGAGGAGCCCGTCCTCAAGCTGCTCGCGAGCTACGCGTTCAAGGAGCGCAAGCACGTCGACAACCAGTTCAAGCTCGGCGAGGGGCTCGTCGGGCAGTGCGCGCTCGAGAAGGAGAAGATCCTCCTCGTCAACGCGCCGCCCGACTACATCACGATCACGAGCGGCCTCGGCGAGGCGCCCCCGGTCAACATCATCGTGATGCCCGTGCTCTTCGAGGGGCAGGTGAAGGCCGTCATCGAGCTCGCGTCGCTCGAGCGCTTCAGCCCGACCCACCAGGCGTTCCTCGATCAGCTCACCGAGTCGATCGGCATCGTGCTCAACACGATCGAGGCGAACATGCGCACCGAGGACCTGCTCAAGCAGTCCCAGTCGCTGGCGCGCGAGCTCCAGAGCCAGCAGGAGGAGCTCCAGGAGACGAACGCCGCGCTCGGCGAGAAGGCGCGCCTCCTGGCCGAGCAGAACCACGAGGTCGAGCGGAAGAACCACGAGGTCGAGCAGGCCCGCCAGGCCCTCGAAGAGAAGGCGCGGCAGCTCGCCCTCACGTCGAAATACAAGTCGGAGTTCATGGCCAACATGTCCCATGAGCTCAGGACCCCGCTGAACAGCCTGCTCATCCTCTCGGACCAGCTCTCCAGGAACAACGACCAGAACCTCACCCCGCGGCAGGTCGAGTTCGCGAAGACGATCCACGCGTCGGGGACCGATCTCCTGGCGCTCATCAACGACATCCTCGACCTCTCGAAGATCGAGTCCGGCACCGTCGTCGTCGACGTGGGCGAGATCAACTTCAAGGACCTCGCGGACTACGTACAACGTACGTTCCGGCACGTGGCCGAGTCGAAGAAGCTCGACTTCGAGCTCTCGTTCTCGTCGGCGCTGCCGTCCTCGATGCTCACCGACGCGAAGCGGCTCCAGCAGGTGCTCAAGAACCTGCTCTCGAACGCCTTCAAGTTCACCGAGCGCGGCAAGGTGGTCCTGGAGGTGACAGTGGCCCGCGACGGCTGGAGCCGTGAGAACGATGTGCTCAGCCGGGCCGACTCGGTGATCGCCCTCTCCGTCCGCGACACGGGCATCGGGATCGCGCCGGACAAACAGCAGATCATCTTCGAGGCGTTCCAGCAGGCCGACGGGAGCACGAGCCGCAAGTACGGGGGCACCGGGCTCGGGCTCGCGATCAGCCGGGAGATCGCGCGGATGCTCGGCGGCGACCTCGCGCTGGTGAGCGCGCCGGGCCGCGGCAGCACGTTCACGCTCTACCTGCCGCGCACCTACCGGCCCGTACGGGCGGCGCGGCGGCCGCCGACGCACGTCCTCGACACGCCGACCGCCATCGAGGAGACCGTCCACAGCAGCCGGCCGTCCGACCGCATGGCCGTGGGCCCGGACACGCAGGTCATCGACGACAGCGAGAGCGTCCGCCCCGGCGACCGCGCGATCGTGATCGTGGAGAACGACACCGTGTTCGCCCGCTTCCTCGTGGACGTCGCGCGGGAGCACCGCTTCAAGGCGGTCGTCGCCGTCCGCGGCGCGACGGGGCTCGCGCTGGTGCGCGAGCTCAAGCCCGCGGCGATCACGCTGGACATCAACCTGCCCGACATGGACGGCTGGCGCGTGCTCGACTGCCTCAAGCGCGATCTGTCGGCGCGGCACGTGCCGGTCCAGGTGATCACGACGGAGACGGAGGAGGAGCGGTGCCGCGCGCGGCGGATGGGCGCGGTGGGGCTCCTCAACAAGCCGCTCAGCAGCAGGACGGCGCTCGACGAGGCCTTCGCGCGGCTCGACGGGCTGGTCAGCTCGCCGCGGCGCCGGCTGCTCGTCGTCGAGCCGGACGAGGCGTCGGGCGATCCCGTGGTCGAGCTGCTCCGGGACGAGGGGGTCACGATCGCCAGCGTGGCGACCGGCGAGGCCGCGCTCGTCGCGCTCGAGCGCGAGCCGTACGAGGCGATCGTGCTCGGGCTGCGCCTGCCCGACATGCCCGGCCTCGAGCTCATCGAGCACCTCGACCGGGCCGGGCGCTTCGCCGATCTGGCGGCGATCGTGTACACGCCGGCCGACGTCGCCGGGGACGACGAGGTGCAGCTCGGCCGCCTCGCGCAGCGGCTCCCCGTGAAGCACGTCCAGTCGAGGGAGCGCCTGCTCGACGAGGTCACGCTCGCGCTGCACCTCCGGCTCTCGGATCTGCCGGAGCCGAAGCGGCTCGTGATCGAGCAGCTCCACGAGTCGACCGCCGCGCTCTCCGGCAAATGCGCGCTGATCGTCGACGACGATTTCCGCAACATCTACGCGCTGAAGACCGTCCTCGAGAGCCAGGGGATGACCACGCT
Organism: Sorangium sp. So ce385; assembly: GCF_051474135.1. Classification (NCBI taxonomy): domain Bacteria; kingdom Pseudomonadati; phylum Myxococcota; order Polyangiales; family Polyangiaceae; genus Sorangium; species Sorangium sp. So ce385. The sequence continues at coordinate 8,614,011 of NZ_CP150337.1, forward strand.
GGCCGCCGATACGGGCAAGGCCGCCATCGACCGTCTGGAGAGGACGAGCGGCATCGATGTCGTGCTCATGGACATCATGATGCCGGAGATGGACGGATACGACACGATGCGCGCGATCCGGCAGCGGCCCGCCTTCCAGACGCTCCCGATCATCGCCGTCACGGCCAGGGCGATGAAGGGCGATCGCGAGAAATGCCTCGAGGCCGGCGCGACAGACTACATCTCCAAGCCGGTCGATACGGAGCAGCTGCTCGCGCTGCTCCGCATCTGGCTGCACCGCTGAGCTCGCTCCACCCCGCTCGCCGCCGCCCCGCGCGGATGTGCCCGCGTGCACGCGGCGGTTCGTCTTCGCTGCAATGACGCCTCAGTGTGGCGTCTCTCCGCAGGCTCAGGCGTCGACCGTCCACAGCCGACAGCGCAGGAGAGCGCGCATTTGGGGCATCTTTCGTTGGCACGGCGCCTGCTGTGCCGGTGTGGGATTCCAGAATACAGAGAGGGGACGCGCCCGGTCGAGGACGTTCTTCGGGAAAGGAGCTGTCGGTGAGGGCAAAGCTGGTGACCGGTCTTGTGAGGACACGGCTCGACGCCGAGAGAGCGGTTGAGCGCGTCATGAGCTGTGGATACAAGCGCGACGCCATCAGCCTTGTCATGAGCGGCGCCGCGCGCGGAGAGCGTGTCGAGAGCGGAACCGGCGCGCGGGCGATCGCGGACGTCGGCGTCGGCGGGGCGGTAGGGGCGGCCTTCGCGGCGGCCGGCGCGAGCGTGGCGTTGCCCGGCCTCGGGCTCGTGGTGACGGGCCCCCTGGAGTCCGCGCTCGTGGGCGCGGGCAGCGCGGCCGGCGGGCTCGTCGGCGCGCTCGTCGGCGCCGGTGTCCCAGAGCACCGCGCCCGCGTGTACGAGAGCGGCTTGCGGCAAGGCGAGGTCCTCGTGGGCGTCCACGCGACCTCGGAGCGAGACGCGGAGATCCTGGAGCTGATCCTCGAGGTTTCGGGCGCCGAGAACGTCCGGAGCGAGTGCGTGCAGCGACGTCCTTACGACAGCTTCATCTAGGCAGCTCGCGGGGGTGAGCGCGCTGGGGATGCCGGGGCGCCCGGCGCGTGGCAACTTGCCTCGCTGAGGCGCGCTGCCGCCGACGCGCTCGTCCGGGATTTCAGGCGTTCCCCGAGCGGAGCGCCTGGCACGAGCGATGCTCCAGAATTGGATTCGTGGCGAAGCGTGGCGTCGTGGGCGGCGGATGGCCGGAGCAGGCGGCAGGAGAGCGCATGTCGAGCAACTTGACCCAGGGTTTCGAGCACACCTTAGGGGAGCGCTTCGAGGTCGGCACGGTGGTGGGCGACAAGTACCAGCTCCTCCGCAAGGCGGGAGAGGGGGCGATGGGCTCTGTCTGGGTCGCTGCGAACACGGCGCTCGAGGCCAACGTGGCCATCAAGGTGCTGCGCCCGGAGATGCGCTCTCCCGCGATCGCGGAGCGCCTGCTGCGCGAGGCGCGGGCGGCGGCGAAGCTCAGCCATCCGGGCATCGTGCGCGTCTTCGATCTCGGCAAGACCGCGGGCGGCACGCCGTACATCGTGATGGAGCTCCTGGAGGGCGAGGCCCTCCGGGACCTGCTCTGCCGCGAGCAGCGGCTCTTGCCCGAGGCGGCGATCGCGGTCTTGCTGCCGGTCGCGAGCGCGATGCACGCCGCCCACGAGCGCGGCGTCGTCCACCGGGATCTCAAGCCGGACAACGTGATGCTCGCGGAGCAGGGCGACGGGAGGATCCAGCCGAAGGTCGTCGATTTCGGGATCGCGAAGGTGACGTGGACCGAACCGCAGTCCGGCTCGACGGGCGCGGCGGTGATCGGGACGCCGCAGTACATGCCGCCCGAGCAGGCGCTCGGGCAGGGTCAGCTCGATCATCGCGCGGACATCTGGGCGTTCTGCACGATGCTGTACGAGTCGATCGCGGGCGAGACGCCCTATGCCGGCGAGCAGGGGTTCGGGACGCTGCGGGCGGTCATCCAGGATCCGGTGCAGTCGCTCGTCGAGCGGTGCGGCACGGATCCGGCGCTGTGGTCGATCATCGAGCGCGGGTTGCGCAAGGATCCGGCGGATCGCTGGGGGAGCATGCGCGAGCTCGGCGTCGCGCTCGCGACGTGGCTCCTCTCGCGGGGCGTCTCGGAGGACGTGTGCGGCGCGTCGCTCCGCGCGCAGTGGCTGGACGAGCGGACGAGCCAGGTCCCCGCGCCGTCGCCGCGGCCGATGGTGGTGAGCGCTGCGCCGACGCTGCACTCGCGGCGCTCCGACGACGCGCTGGAGCTGCAGCTTCCCATGGCGTCCGCGCGGCGGGCGCCTGGCGAGCCGAGCCGCCGCGCCGCGGTGGTGGTGCGGCGCGGATCGCTGGAGGAGAGCGGCGAGCGGGCGTGGTCCGAGGCGACGGCGATGGTGAATCCGCCGGTGGGGGTGTCCCCGTCGCAGCGTCCCTCGTTGCGGGATCGCTTTCCGTTCCGCCGCGTCGCGGCGGCGGGCTTCGTCCTCATGGCGGGCGCGGCGGCGTGGAGCGTGGCGCCGGTCGCGACGGGCCCTGCGGTCGAGATGACGCCGACGGCGCCGGCGTCTCTGGCCACGCCTCCGGCGCCGGTCGCCGAGCCGCCGTCGCCGGTGCGCCCTGCGGCCGAGGCGAGCTCCCTCACGGCCAGCATCGCGCGCGGCGTCGTGGCGCCCCCGGCGCCCCCGGCCGAGCCTGTGGCCCCGCGCCCGACGCGGGCTCCGAAGCCGGCTCCCCCTGCGCCGGCGCCCGCCGCTGCGGCCGCCACGTCGCCGGCGGCCACGGCGAGCGCGCCGCTCCCGGAGCTGCCCGCGTCGGACGCGGGTGTGGAGGCGCCGGTGCTCCTTGCGCAGGCGTCCCCGTCCGGCGCGTCGCCGGAGCCGGGGGCTACGGCCTGCGCTGGTGGGCAGGAGGGCGGGGGGTCGGCTTGCCCGCCGCCGGTGGCCGACGCCTCGGCGCCTGCCGTCGAGGGCCACGCGGATGCGGGGGCGGCCAGTCAGGAGCCCGCCCCTCCCCCGCCAGCGGCCGAGCCGGCCCCGCCGGCCGCGGACGCGGGTGCGGCCGAGGAGCCCCCGAGGCCGCCAGCGGCGCCGTAGCGGCTCGGGCTCACGGGGCGGCCGGGGCGATCAGGAGCAATTTGATTCTTTCTCTTGGTTGCCTGGCGGCTTCGTGAGCTGGATGGCTGTACTGGCCATTCGCCCTGGCGCTCGGAGAGTGCTCACTCCCGTCAAGTAGCGGTAAACCCGCCGGGAGGGAGCTCGTCGCGGGCGGGCGGCTCGGCTCCACCTCGCCGCGCCGCCGCCCGTGGGGCCCCCGTCCCCCGCAAGAGGCCCCCGTCCCCCGCAACAGAGAGCGGTTTCGCTCGGTTCAGTGCAGGGGTCTTCCGGCCTTCGTCTCTCGTCCCCGTCTTTCGTCTTTCGTCTCTCGTCTCCGTGCAACGTCTTCGTGCGCGTGCGCGTGCCCCTGCGCGTCCACGTGCGCGCCGACTCCGGGGAATCGCGCACGCGCACGCGCACGCGCACGAAGGACGAGCACGGAAGACGGAAGACGGAAGACGGAAGACGGAAGACGGAAGACGGAAGACGGAAGACGGAAGACGGAGACGAGAGACGAGAGACGACGAACGGTGTCAGTCGCAGCTGAAAACCGCTCTAGACCCCGATAGCGGGCAGGAAGCCGCCCTCCCGCTCCGGCTCGGGGAGCGCACCGCGCCCTCTCCCGGACGCGTACCGTGGCTCCAGCAGATCGAGCCCCAGGCTCCACAGCGCGTTTCGCATCCGCGCGAGCGCCCCCAGCTTTGGCAGGTTGTTGAGGCACACCTCCTCGCTCCGACCGAGGTCCCGCTCGAACAGGTTCGCCGCGTCCCTCACGAAGCCGGGCTGCTTGACGATGAGGTTCGCCTCGCTCACCCACCGCAGGCTCGTCGGGTTCACGTTGAAGGTCCCCACGGTCGCCCAGTCGTCGTCGATCACCGCGAACTTCGAGTGCAGCATCGACGGCAGGAACTCGTAGATCTGGAGCCCGTTCTCCAGCCACCACCTGTACCGCGCGAGGCTCGCGTTGCGGATGGTCGGTAGATCGGAGTTGCGCGGAACGATGATCTTCACGTCGATCCCGCGGCGCGCGGCGTCGATGAGCTCGCGCTCCAGCCCGCGGGGAGGGCAGAAATACGCGTTCTCGATCCACACGCGCCGCCGCGCCGAGCGCACCCGCTCCACGTGGCGCTCGTAGATGATCGCCGGCGGCCTGGGCGCGTCGGTGATGAACTCCACGTCGTCGTAGACGCCGCCGGTCCAGTAGTCGAACGAGCGCCCGTCGGCCTCGTTGGCGAGCATCCAGCGGCACTCGAACGCCCGCTGCATGTCGCCCACGCAGGGCCCCACCACCCGGCTACAGACCTCGTGCCAGCCGTCGCCGCCCTGATCGCGCGGCAGCCACTCGTCGGCCCACGCCGCGCCGCCGACGTACCCGGCGCCGTCGATCACCACGATGCGCGAGTGCTCCCGCGGGAACAGGACGCCCCGGCGCAGCACCGTGCCGAGCGGCCGGTACGCGCGCGCGCGGATGCCGCGAGCCCGCATGTCCTCGAAGAACTGCGCCGGCGTCGTGTGGCTGCCGAGCGCGTCGTAGAGGAGCCGCACGTCGACGCCGCGCCGCACGGCGGCCGCGAACGCATCGGCGAAGCGATGACCCATCAGATCGTTGCGGTAGATGTACGTCGAGATCCAGATCCGCTCCCGGGCGCGCGCGATGTCGTCGAGGAGCGACTCGAGCACCACCGTCATCCCCGGCAGGAGGCGCGTCGCGTGGAGCGCGCTCCCCCTGTCCGACACCGCGTGGCTGGTCCTGGAGTTCGCCCTGGAGCCTGGAAAAGTCAGCACCGAGCAGGTCATGTCGAGTCCCGACGCGGGGCGGCTGCAGCTCGATTGCCGCAGTGGCCCGCACGCCCTCACCACAACGGCTCAAGCAGCCCGTGTGCCACCTCGCGAAGTCGCGATCACGCAGGATCGCGCAGGGATGCCCGCGGAGGAAGAGGCGCGACGTGGCAGCTTGCCACGCAACGCCACGGCGCCACAGCGCCGCCGGGGCAAGCGGTCTCTCCGGCGCAGCCCAGCTCTCGGGCGCGCTGCCCGCGGCATCAGATTTGAACGGCGTCGTGCGCGATGGTCCCGTCCCGTCATGAGATCTCCGCTCCTCGGCCCGGCCAGGCGAACGGGCGCGCCCCCGCGGCGCCGCTCGAGACCGCCTCCGAGCCGCCGCCGGCGCCGGACATGCGGCGCCGGCTCGAGCTCAGCCCGAAGCACGCGCTCGGCGCGCTCGCGCTCGCCTGCGTCGCCGCGAGCGCCCTGCTCATGCACGCCCGCGAGACGGGCGAGGCGGCCGCGCCCGGGCTCGCGCTGCGCGTGGCGTACCCCGAGCGGATGCGCTTCCGCGACACGGAGCAGCTCACCTTCGACGTGACGCGCACGGCGGACGCCCCCTGCCGGGCCGCCGCGCTCACGATCGACCAGGCCTACCTGGACAGCTTCCAGGAGCGCCGCGCCACGCCCGAGGAGACGGCCATCGGGCGCTTCGAGCTGGGCGGCCTCGCGCCCGGCGAGCAACGCCGGATCGTCCTCGAGCTCCGGGGCGAGCGTTCCTGGCTCGCCTCGGGCAACGCAACCCTCTCGTGCGATGGGGAGCGCGGCGCCGTGGTGCCGCTCCGCACGTTCATCTTCCCCTGACCGCCATGGAGACCGTCGCCCGCGTCGCCTTCGTCTATGTGTTCCTCGCCATCGCGTTCCGCGTGCTCGGCAAGCGCGAGCTCAACGCGCTGTCCCCCTTCGAGCTCGTCACGCTCATGCTGATCCCGGAGATCGTCTCTCAGGCCCTCGTCCGCGAGGCGTCCCTCGCGAACGCGCTCGCGGGCGTGTCCACCCTCCTCGTGCTCGTGTTCCTGACGTCGGTCCTGACGCACCTCTCCCCGCGGGCGGCCAAGGTCATCGACGGCACGCCGACGGTCCTGGTCGCGAACGGCCGTATCCTGGAAGAGGCGTGCAATCGCCAGCGCATCCAGCCGGAGGAGATCGTGTCCGAGATGCACAAGAGCGGGCTCGCGCACCTCTCCCAGGTGCGCTGGGCCATCCTGGAGGCGGACGGCGATCTCACCATCATCCCGGAGCACGGCCAGCCCCTGCCCGTCGCGCGAAAGAAGACGCCGGACGTGGACGCCTGAGCGTCCGGTCAGGCCGGGCGGGAGGCGAAGCGGCGCGCGCCGCGGCGGGCGATCGCCGCCGCGAGGGCGAGGGCGCCGAGCGTCATGCCCACGAGCGTGCCCTGCCCCCGCGTCCGCGAGGCGCGGTCGCCGTCGACGAGCGGGAGCGCCGCGCCGCAGAGCACCTCGGCGTGGACGCTCAGGCGGGCGCGCATCCAGTTGTCGACCCGCTCCTGCTTCGCGGGGCTCAGGACGAGGTCCGTGTCGAGCGCCGCGCGCGGCAGGTTCGCCTCAAGGCGCGTGAGCCAGACGTCCTTCGGGTGCAGGCCGATCATGGCGACGGCGAGGTCGTCGAGCGGCCCGCACGCGAGCTCGCGCGCGTCGATCTGGCCCGAGGCGACCTCGCCGCAGCTCGGGTCGGAGAGCAGGACGCCGGCGGGACACGGGCTCGCCACGGCGCGGCTCTCCGTCGCGATCTCGGCGAAGCGCACGGCGCACTCCGTGTCCTGGGTCTCGCCGTTCGCGAGCCCCTGCTGGGCGAACGCCGCGGCGATCGTGTCGACCGGGGTGGTCGAGCCGCTCGTCGTGTACTGCACGCCGAACGGCGCCGCGGAGCTCGACACGGGCGAGAACAGCGAGCCCTGCTGCGCGTAGGGCGTGAGGAACGCGCGGCCGCCGTCGTGCGCCGCGAGCGCCTTCTCGCGGAGCTCGCCGTAGTTCGAGTCCTGCGAGGCGAAATCCCACGCGAGCAGGTCGACGGGGACCGCCGCGGCCGCGAACCCCTCCGGAGCGAGCCGCGCCTCGCTGATGGTGAAGAGGGTGATCGCGACGTTCGCGCCCGTGCCGGCGGCCACCATCCGGAGCGGCAGCGTGGCGCTCCCCCCCGGCATGACGACCCGCACCGGCTTCATCTCCTTCACGTCCTTGCCGGGCTGGAGCTTGAGGGCGATGAAGTCGAATTGCTCCTCGACGTAGGCGTCGATGACCGGCTGCGTCGATTCGTCGACGCCGAAGCCGTTCCTCTCCAGCCACGTGTTCAGCGCGCCGGGCGTGTCGGTCGTGAGCGTCACGGTCTCGTACGGACCGACGGTGCCGCGGTGAAGGACGGTGACCTGGTCGTTGCCGAACCCCCCTGCCACGCCGCCCGCCGAGTCGGCTGAGGCCAGGGTGCCGCAGCCGCCACCGCTCGAGGCGCAAAAGGAGTTCGGCGCCGTGATGCGGACCGACGTGGCCGCGTCGAGCGTCTCGAACCAGGCGTCCGAGCCGACCTCGATCGTCGCGCCGGGCTTCACCGGGAGCACCCAGGCGAACTCGCGCGGATCGCCGGAGTACTGGATCTGATCCCAGAGCACCGACTGGACGGGGGATACGGAGAGGACCATCCGGTGCGCGTTGACGACCGTGGTCTCGGTCGGCGGGGCGAAGCACCCGCCGCAGGCGAGCGCCTCGCGCGGCGAGAGGAGCGTCGCGGCAGGAACGGCGAGCGTGAGGAGCGCGAGCAAGCGAAGTTTCATCGGGTACCTCCATGGGCGCGGGTCCGCGCGGGCGGGCTCCCGGAGCGCGCGGTCGGCGCGCGGCGCACCACCGCCAGGCTACCCAAGCCCGCGCGCGGCAGGCAGACCGCGCACGATTGGCGCGCCGCCGGCGACCTCCGCGCCGCGCGCCGCGCGTCAGCGCTCGCAGGGAGCCGGGCAGATTGGAAGAAACTTCAATGTTCTTCCAGACTTACAGCTTCCCGAGGGCTCGCCTGGACGCGCGCGAGCGCGCGCCCGCCGAGGCCGCCCGTCAGCCCGCGGCCCACCACGCGTCGAGGTCGCGGAGGGCGCGCTCGGCCATCGCCTCGTAGCGGGCGCGCTTGCGCAGCTTGCCGTGCGCGGGATCGAGCGGCGCGATGTGCGCCCAGGTGATGTTCGACGGCTGATACGTCGGCTGCTTCCGCCCGAGGTGCGTGAGGATGCCGCCGAGCGCCGTCGTGGGCGGCGGCGGCCGGAGCGGCTCGTTCCGCAGCCGCTGCGCGAGGAGGATCGCGCACACGAACCCGGCCGCGGCGCTCTCCACGTAGCCCTCCACGCCCGAGATCTGGCCGGCGAGGTGCACGCCCGGCAGCGCGCGCAGCTCCATCGCCGGGCCGAGGAGCGCCGGCGCGTCGACGAAGGTGTTCCGGTGCACGGAGCCCATGCGGAGGAACTCGGCCTCCTCGAGGCCGGGCACCATCCGGAACACCCGGAGCTGCTCGGCGTACTTCATGCGCGTCTGGAAGCCGACCAGGTTGTACGCCGTCGCCGCCTCGTCCTCGGGGCGCAGCTGGAGCACCGCGTACGGCCGCCTGCCGGTGCGCGGATCGGTGAGGCCGACCGGCTTCATCGGCCCGAACGCGAGCGTCTGCTCCCCGCGCGCGGCCATCACCTCGCACGGCAGGCACCCCTCGAAGTAGCGCACCTCCTCGAAGTCGCGGGCCTCCACCTTCTCCGACGTGACGAGGGCCCGGACGAACGCCTTGTACTGCGCCTCGTCGAAGGGGCAGTTCACGTACGCCTCGTCGCCGGCCTCGGCGTCGTCGCGGCGCTCGGCCGCGTCCTCCGGCGGCGCGGTCTGCTCGGGTCGCGCGGCGCCCTCCGGCGGCGCGGCGCGCTCGCCCCGGACCGCGCCGCCCTTGCCGTAGCGCGACTGCTTCCACACGCGCGACCAGTCGATCGAGTCGGCGCTGACGATCGGCGCGATCGCGTCGTAGTAGGCGAGGTGCTCGGCGCCCACGGCCGCGGCGAGGCTCGCCGCGAGGGCGTCGGACGTGAGCGGGCCGGTCGCGAGGATCACCGGGCGCTCGGCCGGGATCTCCGTCACCTCCCGCCGCTCCACGGCGATGCGGGGGTGGGCCTCGATCGCCCGCGTCATCGCCTCGGCGAACCGCTCGCGGTCGACCGCCAGCGCGCCGCCGGCGGGCACCGAGGTCTCGTCGGCGCACCGCAGGGCGAGCGAGCCCACGCGACGGAGCTCTTCCTTGAGCAGCCCGACCGCGTTGCTCAGCGCCGCGCCGCGCAGCGAGTTGGAGCACACGAGCTCGGCCAGCCGATCGCTCGTCTGCGCGGGCGTGCGCTTGTGCGGCTTCATCTCGACGAGGCGCACGCGCAGCCCGCGCTGGGCGAGCTGGTACGCCGCCTCGCAACCGGCCAGGCCGCCTCCGACGACGACGACCTCGTCGCGCGGGCTCTCCGCTCCGTTCATGTGCAGCTCACCAGGGTGGGAGGTCTCGCGGCCTTCTTAGCTCGCCGTGCGCCGGGCGCGCACGGGCCGCGCGGGCTTTTCGGCTTCCCCCTTCGGCGCGCCGGCCCCCTTGGACGGGGCCTCGGGCCGGTCGGCCGGCGCGGGCTTCGGCGGCTCGGGCCGGTCGGCCGGCGCCGCCGCGCTCGCGACGATCGCCGCGGCGTCGAGGGAGGCGGACCCGTCCGCGGCGCCGTCCTCCCCCTCGCCCTCGACGATCTCCTGCTTGAAGCCGCAGTCCTTGGTCGCGCAGACGAGCATCGCCTTCTTGCCAGCGGTGCGGGTGACGAACTTCGCGCCGCACTGGGGGCACGGGACCGGCACCGGCTTCTGCCAGAGCTTGAAGTCGCACTTCTGCTCGGCGTTCCAGTTCGAGCAGCCGTAGAAGGTGCGCCCGCCCTTCTTGCGGGGCCGGATCTCGATGAGATCGCCGCCGCAGCTCGGGCACGCGACGCCGAGCGGCACCGGGCGCGTGTTCTTGCAGGCCGGGTACCCGGTGCACGACAGGAAGTCGCCGAAGCGCCCCGTCTTGATGATCATCGGCTTCCCGCACTTGTCGCACGAGATGTCGGTCTCGCGGACGGCGGCGGTCCCGCGCGCGTCGGACAGGTCGCGGGTGGCCTTGCACTTCGGGTAGCGCTCGCAGCTCAAGAACCAGCCGTTCTTGCCCCACTTCTTGAGCATCATCGACCCACACTCGTCGCAGACGATGTCGGTCTTCTCCGCCTCGGGCTTCCACGGCGCGAGCTTCTTCGACTTGTCGAGCTGCTCCCGGAACTTCTTGTAGAAGCGCTTGAGCAGCTGCTCGCGCTTCAGGTTGCCGGCGCCGACCGCGTCGAGCTCCTCCTCCATCTGCGCGGTGAAGTTCGGGTCCATGATGTCGAGGTTCGACCGGACGAGGCCGTCGACCACGAACTTCCCGAGCAGCGTCGGCTGGAACGCGCCGCCCTCCCGCTTCTCCACGTACGCGCGCTGCTGCACCTTGCTGATGATCTCGGCGTACGTCGACGGGCGGCCGATGCCGCGCTTCTCCAGCTCGCGCACCAGCGAGCCCTCGTTGTAGCGGGGCGGCGGCTGCGTGAACTTCTGGTCGGTGACGACGCCCGGCGGCGACACGGCGAGCGCCTCGCCCTCCTTCATGTCGGGCAGGAGCGCCTCCGAGTCCTCCTCGGCCGACGGCCCCGGCGCCGCCCGCTCCGCCTCCGCGGCGCTCGCCTCGGCGGGCGCCGCCGCGCCGCCGCCGCCGTCCGCCGCCGCGCCGGCGCTCTCCTCCTCGCCGGCGAACTCCTGCTGGCCCTCCGTGACCTGCAGCCAGCCGGCGAACTTCAGGATCCGCCCGCTCGCCCGCGCGAGGTAGCTCCGGTGCGCGGGCTCGGCCACCGTCGGCGCGACGTCGATCTCGACCGTCGTGCGGTCGTACACCGCCGGGTTCATCTGCGAGGCGACGAAGCGGTTCCAGATCAGCTTGTAGAGCTTGTACTGCTCGTCCTTGAGGTGCTTCTTGATCGAGTCCGGGTGGATCTCGACGCTCGTCGGCCGGATCGCCTCGTGCGCGTCCTGCGCGTTCTTCTTCGACTTGAAGACGTTCGGGCGCTCGGGGACGAACTCCTTGCCGTACCGCTTCGCGACCACGCCGCGCACCTCAGCGATCGCGTCGTCGCTCACGCGCGTCGAGTCGGTACGCATGTACGTGATGAGGCCGACCGGGCCGCCGTCGCGCTTGAGGTCGATGCCCTCGTAGAGCGCCTGGGCGATCTGCATCGTCCGCTTGGCGCCGAAGTGCAGGTAGTTCGTCGCGTCCTGCTGGAGCTTCGAGGTCGTGTACGGCGCGGGCGGGTTGCGCTTCTGCTCGCGCCGCGTGACCTTCGCCACCCGGTAGCGGGCGGTCTCGAGATCGGCGCGCACCTTCGCGGCGACCTCGCCGTTCGTCACCTCGAGCTTCTTGCCGTCGGCCGAGGCGAGCTTCGCGACGAACGGCGCGCGCTGCGGTGGGCTCGCCGCGGTGAGGCCGACCGCGATGTTCCAGTACTCCTCCGGGACGAACGCCTCCACCTCGCGCTCGCGGTCGACGATGAGCCGCAGCGCGACCGACTGCACCCGCCCGGCCGACAGGCCGAACGCGAGCTTCGACCACACGAGCGCCGAGACGTCGTAGCCGACGATGCGATCGAGCACGCGCCGCGCCCGCTGGGCGTCGTAGAGGTTCTCGTCGAGCTTGCGGGGGTTGTGGACGCCGTGGTCGACCCCCTTCTTCGTGATCTCGTGGAACTCCACCCGCGCCACCTTGAGCTTCGGGTTCTTGATCTCCTCCGAGATGTGGAACGCGATCGCCTCTCCCTCGCGATCGGGGTCGGTCGCCAGGAGGACCTCGTCCGCCTTCTTCGCGGCGGACTTGAGCTCCTCCAGGACCTTCTCCTTGCCCTCGATGACCTCGTAGGTCTCGGCGAAGTCGTTCTGCACGTCGACGGCGTTCTGCTTCTTGGGCAGATCCTTGACGTGCCCCTTCGAGGCGAACACCTCGTACCCGTTGCCGAGATACTTCTTGATGGTCTTCGCCTTCGCCGGCGACTCCACGATGACGAGCGTCTTGGCCATCACCACCTTCTGAGCAACGCGATCGGGGCTTGTGAGAGGATTGAAGGGCGACCTTCGGTGCGAGGGAGGCCCCCCTCGCGAGGAGGCGGCCACCCGGAACCGCACTGGGCAGGGTGAGCCGGCGCGCCCCTTCAACGAAGAGCCCGCCGAAACAACCCGGCGGGCCCCTCTACTACTACGGCCTGGAGCGTCAACGTCAAGAGTGCCTCCACGGCGCGCCTGGGCGGAAGCCCCGTCCTCTCGCAGACCTCATCCACGTGCGCCGGGCAGGCGTCCAGGGCGTCGAAAACCGCGCGCTCGACCGCGCTCATCGCCGGGATCTGCGCGGTTTCCGCGGCCGGAGCGCTCGCCGGCGCGGCGACGGCCGGGTCCGGCAGCGGCAGGGTGCCGGCGGCGGGCGGGCTGTTGCGCGGCGACCGCCGCGCCCGCCGGCGGGGCGGCGGCGCCGGCCCGCCGAGGACGTCGATCACGTCGGCCGCGCGGGTGACGGGGCGCGCGCCGGAGACGAGCTCCAGCGCGCAGCCGAGGCCGCGCGGGCTCCACGGGGCGTGGGGGACGACGCAGAGGTGGCGCCCGAGGCGGCGAGCCGCGGCGGCGGCGGAGCGGGCGCCGCTCTCGATGCCCGCCTCGACCACGACGGTCGCGAGGGTGAGCGCGGCGAGCACGGCGTTGCGCTGGAGGAACAGCCCCGGCAGCGGCGGCGTGTCGTCGGGGACGCGCGCGAGCAGCGCGCCGCCCGCGGCGAGGATGCGATCGAAGAGCGGCGCGTGCTCCCGCGGGTAGGGGCGCGCGTGGCCGCCGCCGCTGACGACCACGGTCGGCGCGCGCGCCGCGAGCGCGCCCTCGTGCGCGGCCGCGTCGACGCCGCGCGCGCCGCCCGACCAGATCGAGTAGCCCGCCTCGCCGAGCGACGCGGCGAGCGCGCGGGTGAACCGGAGCGCGTCGTCGCTCGCGGCGCGCGTGCCGACGATCGCCACGCCGGGGCGCGACGGGAGCGCGCCGCGCAGGTAGAGCGTCGGCGGCGCGGCCTCGGTCTCGGTCACGAGGGCCCAGAGCGGCGCGGGGTAGGAGGGATCTGCGGGCTGGATCTCGATCGACGCCATACGCGGCGTGTCGACCGGCGCCCGGACCGAGTTGCGCAAAATGCGGAGCGCGCGCGGCGCGCCCGGGCGACGCGGCGCTACCGGGGCGGGTCGCGGAGCGACGCTGCGCCTGGCGGCGCGGCGCTGGAGGACGGCGCGGCGCTGGAAGGCGGCGCGCTCGGCGGCGCGGCGCTCGGCGGCGCGGCGCTCGGCGGCGCGGCGCTCGGCGGCGCGGCGCTCGGCGGCGCCGTGTCGGGCGGGGTCGCGCCGGGCGGCCCGGCGCCGGGAGGGGCGGCCGGGCGCGGGCCGCGGTAGCCCTGCACGAGCACCACGCCCGCGCCGCGCCGCACCTGCGCGTGCAGGCTCCCGGCGAACGGCGCGCCCCCGGGCGAGGTGAAGCACGCGCCCCGGCCGCCGATCACCGCGATCGGCCCGCTGTCCGCGTCCTGTCCGACGATCTCGTGCGACGGCGGAGCGCCCTTCGTGACGAAGAGATCGACCTCGATGACGCCGAGCCCGCCCTGCGCGATGAACACCGCGCACTCCCCCGGCGCCACGCGCACCGGGATCGCGCTGCTCTCCCCCTCCCCGATCGCGAGCGACACGACGTCGCCGAGCGGCGTCATCCCCCTCGCCTCGCCGCGCGCGGTGTTGGCGAGCGCGAGCGCGGTCACGCGCGGCGCCGGCGCGCTCGCCGCGGGCCGCTGCTGCCCCACGCGGCTCAAGAACAGCCGCGCCGCCTCCGGGTCCGGCTCGGGCGCATCGCTCGGCGGCGGCGGGTTCCGCACCTCGCGCGTGGGCGCGGGCGCCGGCGCGGGCGGAGGGCTCGGCTGCAGGACCTCGGCGCGGGGCGCGGAGGCGCCGCCGCAGCCCGACGCGGCGAGCAGCGCGGCGAGCGGCGCGGCGGCCAAGCGGCGCGCCGGCCTGAACGGATGCAGTGCGAGGGGAACGAGGGCACGCCGCACGGCGCGGAGCCTATCAGAACCGCCGCGCGATGCTCGGTCCGCGAGCGGCCGGCCGTGAGGCGTGCTACCCCCTCGCCCGATGAAGCCCAGGGACATCGTCGTCGCGACGCACGGCCACTGCTTCGACGGCATGGCGAGCGCGGCGCTGTTCACCCGCTTGATGCAGGCGCTCCGCCCCGGCGAGCCGCTCGCGCTCCGCTACCGCTCCTGCGGGTACGGCCCGGGCATGACGATGATCCCGCCCTCGTGGCTCGACGGCGACGAGAACGCGATCCTCGACTTCCGGTACACGCCGACGAAGAAGCTGACGTGGTACTTCGACCACCACATCACCGGGTTCGGCTCGGACGACGAGCGCGACGCGGCGCTCTCCGGCGCGTCGCGCGGGACGGTCGCGGGCGACGCGCCGCACGTCTTCTACGACGCCGCCTACGGCTCGTGCACCAAGCTCATCGCGGACGTCAGCCGCGATCACTTCGGCGTCGAGATGTCCGGCGTCGATGAGCTCATCCGCTGGGCCGACCTCATCGACACCGCGCGCTTCCCCTCGGCCGAGGCCGCCGTGAGCCGCGAGGAGCCGATCATGCAGCTCGCGTCGGTCGTCGAGCACCACGGCGACGGGCCCTTCCTCGCCTCCGTCGTGCCCCGGCTCGTCGAGCGGCCCGTGAGCGAGGTGGCGCGCGCGCCCGACATCCAGGAGCTCTGGCGGCCGCTCTCCCTCTCGCGGCAGACCTTCGTCGCGCGCATCGAGCGCGGCGCGCGGAAGCTCGGCCGCGTCGTGCTCGTCGATCTCTCCGACGCGCCGCTCGAGGCGGTCGGCAAGTTCATGACGTACGCGATGTACCCGGACTGCGTGTACTCGGTCACGCTCTCCCGGCAGAAGCAGCACTACAAGCTCTCGGTCGGCTACAACCCCTGGTGCGGCGTCGCGCGCGACCGCGACATCGCCCCGATCTGCCGCCGCTACGACGGGGGCGGGCACCCGGCCGTCGGCGCGGCGTCCTTCCCGCTCTCCGCGCTCGAGCGCGCGCGCGAGGCGGCCCGCACCATCGCGGAGGAGCTCAACGAGGAGCCCGCGCGGTGACCTGGGCCGAGCAGCGCTTCCGCCGGAGCGCGCGCGCGGCGGGGCGGGCGGCGCCGCGGGGCGAGGCCGGCGCGCTCGGGCCTTGCGCGCCGCTCCTCTTCGGGCACCGGGGCGTGCGCGGCGAGGGCGCCCCCGCCGAGAACACCCTCGCCGCCTTCGAGGAGGCGGCCGCGCAGGGCGCCGACGGGATCGAGCTCGACGTGCGGGTGTGCGGGTCGGGCGAGCTCGTGGCGCTGCACGACCCGGACCTCGAGCGGGTGACCCAGGGCGCGGACCCGCGCGCCGCCGCGGCGCTCCGCTGGGACGAGCTCCGGCAGGTCGACCTCGGCGGCGAGCGGGTGCCGCTCGTCTCCGAGGTGCTCGCGTTCGCGCGCGGGCGGCGGCTCGCGGTCAACGTCGAGATGAAGCGGGACGTGCCCGACCGCGCCGCCGTCGTGCTCGCGACCGCGCGCCTCTTGCGCGCCTGGGATCCCCGCCACGCGGTGCTCGTCTCGTCGTTCGATCCCGTCATGCTGGCCTCCTTCGCGGTCATGGCGCCGGCCGTCCCGCGCGCGCTCCTCGTGCACCGGAGCCGCTACCACGACACGGCCGTGCGCCTCGCGCCGGCGCTCGGGGCGCTCGCCGCGCACATCGAGCGGACGATCGCGTCGCCCGAGCGCATCGCGCTGCTGAAGCGGCAGGGGCGCGTGATCAACGTGTGGACCGTGAACGACCCGCGGGAAGCGCGGGACCTCGCGGCGCTCGGCGTCGACGGGCTGATCACCGACGTGCCGCGCCGCATCCGCGACGCGCTCGCGTGATCACCGACGTGCCGCGCCGCATCCGCGACGCGCTCGCGTGACCGGCGCCGCCGCCGAGCGTCCGCGACCTTCGCCCTCGGGCGCAGCCGGCCGCGGGCGCTCGGCGCCTCGGCGCAGGCGGCGGCTACCGTCGCTGCCAGGGATCGACGATCTCGCGCGCCCGGTGCGGGGCCCGGCGCGGCGCCGAGCGCGCCGGCGGGTCCTTCCTCGCCGCGGACGCCGCTGGCTCCGCCGTGCCCGAGGGCGCCGGCGAGGGCGGCGCCGGGTCAACGGCCGGCGCGCTCTCGGGGACGAGCAGGCGATCCGCCACGGGCGTCGACGCGCGGGCGACCTCCACCGGCGGCGGGGCCGTGATCGCCGGCGCGGGCTCGACCAGCGCGGGCTCGACCGGCGCGATCACGGGGCCAGCGCCCTCCTGGCCGACGGGGCGCAGCGCCGTGACCGCGGCCGTCCCGCTGAGCACGAAGAGCGCGCCGCACGCCAGCAGCCAGCGCCGCGTCGCGCTCCCGCGCGGCCTGCGGGCGTCGCGGACCTCCCCGGCCGCGGCGGCCGTGAGCGTGCCGGGCTGCGACGGATCGGGCAGCGGCGTGAGCGCGTCCTTCCGCGGGGCCGCGCCCTGATCCTCGGACGCGTCGGACCACGAGAGCGCGCCGCCGTCGCCCGGCCCCGAGCGCTCGGCGGCGCCGGCCGGCGACAGCCCGAGCAGCGTGCCCGTGCGCGACGCGGCCGGCGAGGGCTGCGGCGCAGACGGCGCGGGCAGCGGGACGCCGAGGTCGCCCGCCGCGGCGACGAAGGCGTGCACCATCTCCTGCGCCGACTGGAACCGCAGGGACCTCTCGCGCGAGAGCGCGCGCAGGAAGAACCCGTCGAGCTCGGCGGGCAGATCGCTCGCGAGCTGCGTCGCCAGCGGGATCGGCTCGACGAGGATCCGCGACAGGACCGCGCCGAGCACGTCGCCCTCGAACGGGAGCTTGCCCGTGACGGCGCGGAAGAGGATGACCCCGAGCGACCAGAGATCGCTGCGCGCGTCGAGGTCCTTGTCGCCGCGCGCCTGCTCGGGGCTCATGTAGAACGGCGAGCCCAGGAGCTCGCCGGTCTTCGTGGTCTCGCCGCTGAGGAGCTTGCCCGCGAGCTGCTTGGCGATGCCGAAGTCGAGGACCTTGACGATCTCCTCGTCGTCATCGACGCGCGCGAGGAACAGATTGCCAGGCTTGAGGTCGCGGTGGACGAGCCCGGACTCGTGCGCGCGGCGCAGCGCCTTGCCGGTCTGGACGGCGATGCGCGCCGCGTCCGCGAGGGAGATGCGGCGGACCCGCCTCAGGCGGCGGCTGAGGTCCTCGCCCCGGAGCAGCTCCATGACGAGGTACGGGACGCTCCCCTGGATCCCGTAGTCCTGCACGCTCACCACGTGCGGGCTCTCGAGGTTCGCCGCGGTGCGCGCCTCGCGGTAGAAGCGCGCGCGGAACTCGGGCGAGGCCGCGTGCTCCGGGTCCATGAACTTGATCGCCACCGGCGCGCCCAGCTGGACGTGCCGCGCCGCCCACACGGAGCCCATCCCCCCGCGCGAGAGCGGCTTCTCCAGGCGGTACTTTTCGCCGACGATCGTTCCGGGCTCGACGTCCATCGCCGACTCCTCCCGCCGAGGCGAGGTGGATTGGGCAGATCTAGACGTTCGAGCGAGCGGCGTCCATGCCGTCCGGCGAGCACAGCAGATCGGCGGCCGGCGCCCCCGCGAGCTGCGCAGTTCGCGCTCAAGCTCCCTCAGGGATCGCCTGAGCGCGCGGACTCAGTCCCGGCAGTCGACATAACGGCGGACGACGCCGCCGGGGATCGGCTGGGTGAACGCCCCAGAGAGGAGGGGCGGATTCCACTTCGCCTCCTTGTATTGAAAGATGACGTCGTCCTCCGTGTTGGGCACCCGCATGCGGATCGAGCGGGGGATCTCGGCCTCGCAGGCGCCGCCGCTCGGCGGGATCGGATCGTCGATCCCCTCCGGGTCGACGCGCGGCGGCGCGGTGCGGACGACCCCATGATTGCTGAGCTCGGCGTGATAGAGGTCCATCCCCCGCTGCGCGACCCGGACCTGCCGGACGCGCAAGCGCTGCTGGCTCCACGGCAGGCGCCAGTCGTCCGGGCGCGGCTCGAGGTGGATCTCCTCCACCGCGTCGCGGGTGCTCTGGATCAGCACACGGTAGAAGCCGTCGCCGTCCCAGGCGATCGAGGCGCCGTGCGGCTCGTGCGCGAGCACCGGCGCCTCGCCGCGGAGGAGCGAGACGAGCGCGTGCCCGGGGATGGGCACCTGGGTGAGCCGCGCCAGGTTGCACGCGCTCGCGGGCCCATGCAAAAGCTGCTTCTCCCCGACATCGAGCATCTGGAACAGGGTGCCATTCGACGTGAGCGTGTAGAGCGTCGCGCCGAAGGGGCTCACCACATCGAAGCGGACCCGATCGGGATTGACCGCCAGGATGTACACGTCACCGCGGATCCTCCCCTGGCGCGAGAAGTGGTCGATCTTGGCGGTGCCCTGGACGCCGTTCACGCAGGCATACGTGTCCTTCATCCGGTCGAGCGCCGCGTCGGCGGTCGGGAACCGGGATGGCGGCGGATCCACGGCGGCACAGCCGCTCACGAGCACGGCGAGGGTCGCGGCCCAGGCGATCGCGCGATGGCGCATGGGCGCGGACGCTGACAAGGATCGCGGAGCCCGTCAACCGCGGAAGCGGCGAGGGAGGCGAAGAGGGGCGCGACGAGGGAGGCGAAGAGGGGCGCGGCGCGCCCGGCCGGAGCGAGCCCCGGCCGGACGCGCGCGGCCGAGATCAGGACGCCCGGAGCGCCTCGAGCAGATCGACGTCGGGGATCGCGACCGGCAGGCGGGCGCGGAGGACGGCGACGTCGTTGTCCTCGCAGAGGCGAGCCACCGCCAGCCCGTCGAAGAGGGAGATGGGCGCGGTCCCCGGGATCGCGGCCTCCTCGCGCGCGCCGGAGAGCATCTGACCGGCGGTCAGGATCCAGCCGGCGGTCGCGGGGCCGTAGTGGTGGAGCGAGCCGCGCAGCTCGGTGACCCGCTCGCGGCCGACCTCGCGGCCGTCCCGCCGGATGACCAGCGCCAGCTTGATCTCGTCGCCCGCCGTGCGGAGCGCCCCGGAGAAGTGGCTCTCGCCGCCCGGCGCCCCGGCGCGGCGCACCGCGCGCAGCTGGCCGAGGCCGATGCGCTCGAGGGCGAGGACACAGATCTCGACGAAGGCGTGGCCCGGGAGCTCCGAGAGCTTGCGCGCGAAGGCGCGCCGCGCGGCGTCGCGGTAGCGCTCCACGGCGGCGAGCGCCTCCTGCTCCAGCCGCGCCAGGTCGCCCGGGAGCAGCCAGTCGGTCAGCGCGATCCGGCCGCCGGCGAAGCGGAAGCGGGGCCGCTGCCCCGCGGCGGTGCGGCGCGCGTTGTCGGCGCGCACGGCGGCCGCGACCTGGGACTGCACGAGCTGCACGTCCCCGGCGAGCCGGCCGCGGCGCTGCGCCGTCTCCGCGATCTGCCGGAGCGACACCGCGCCCGCGTTCCGATCGAAGGTCGAGAGGATGCCCGCGACGGCATCGGCCAGATCGCGGCCGGCCAGGTCGTCGAGCGCGTGCCCCTCACCGCCCGTGAGCTCGATCACCTGCGGGCCGCGGTAGACCGGCTCGGCGCCGAAGCCCTCGGGGCGCTCGACGCGCTCGACGCGATCGACGCGCTCGACGCGCTCGACGCGGTCGAAGCGCTCGCTCCGGTCGGAGCGCTCGCTCCGGTCGGAGCGCGGCGGCTCGCGGCCGTTCTCGCGGCGCGCCTCGAACACCGGCGTCGCGACATACGAAGGCAGCCCGCCGGAGCTCGCGGTGGCCTCCGCGGTCCCGCGGCCGCGCCGGCGGCGGCGGCGGCGGCGGCGGCCCTCGCCCTGCTCGCCCGACGAGCCGGGGGTGGCGCGGTCCTCACCGCCGAGGATCGGCTGATCGTCGTCGTCCTCCTCGTCGAAGAGCTCCGCGGCGCCGGCGACGGCCTCCGCCCGCATCGCCTCGTCCGGGCCCGGCGGCTCGGCGTCCTCCAGATCGCCCTCCTCCTCGTCGAGGTACGCGCCGGCGGCCCGCGGGGACGAGGGCGCCGGCGGCGGCACGGGCTCGCGCACGGCCGGGATCTCCACCCCGTTCAGCGCGGCCGCGGCGGGCGCGGCGACGAGCTCCTCGTCGTCGTCCTCCTCGTCGTCGAGCGCGGGCGCGGCCTGCGCCGCCTCGCCCGCGGCCTCGGTCTCGACGTCGGCCGCCTCGGTCTCCACCTCGGGCTCGGCCGCGAGGACCCCCGAATCGCTCTCTTCCACCGCCTCGTCGTCCGCGGCCGTCTCGAACAGGGTCGGCTGCTCCTCGTCCTTGCGCGCCTTGGCCGCCTCGGGCTTCCCGCCGCGCTTCCCCTTCTTCCCGTCGAGCCCGGACTTGATCGTCTTCTCGTCCCACTCGCGCAGCGCGAAGACGCCCGGCTTCACCCGCACCAGGGGGTTGTCCGCCGTGTCCTTCTTCAGCGTCGCCGCCAGGCGGGCGCCCATCGTGACCTCTGGGCTCTTGCCAACATGGCTAAGGAGGTTCTTCTCGATCGCGATATCGGTGATCTCTTTATAGTGAAGCGGTCTACCGATGAGGCGAAGCACCTCGGCGGCTGCATCCGTGAACGTCATTTTGTTCGCCCTTCGGGCGCGCCGCCCGGCGGGCGCCCTCGTCGTCCCCATCGCGGCCGCCCCGTCCACAGTGGCTGACGAAGCGCGCGGGATACCCCACCGCAGCCGGGAAACGCACATTCGCTCCCACTCGGCCACGACGCGCGGAACGGCCTGCTCGTAGCATGCTCGAGCACCGCGGTCAACGGGCCGCGCGATCTGGCTCAAGATAAGCCGCTGGCCGACCTCTGGGGCTGGAACGAGGGCGCGGCCGGCGCGAAGCCCGCGCCTACCGCGCGAAAGCCGGGAAAGCGGGCGTGCGGCGCGGACGAGAGCGCGGCGCGGGACGCGGCGGCGGCGCGCGAGCATCGATGTCGTCCGTGAGCGGCTGTCGGCCAGTCCGGAGCACGGGATACGCGAGCGGTAGATGCGCTTAGCGCTTGTCGCGGGGCGCGGCGGTCCCGCGCGGCCGCGGCGCGAACTGCGATGATGGAGAACGCGATTGGACGTGGCGCGCCACGCCGGCCAGCGCGAGAGCAGGAGCGCGCCGAGGACGGGAATGAGGCGCGCCGAGAGCGGGAGAGCCCTCCCGGCCAGGGCGCCGCCGCCGCGCCTCGCCGGGGCGCGCCGCGGCGCGGCGCGGCCACGACACCGCGCCGCGCCGCTGGCGGCGCGGCCACGACACCGCGCCGCTGGCGGCGCGGCCACGACACCGCGCCGCTGGCGGCGCGGCCACGACACCGCGCCGCTGGCGGCGCGGCCAGACAGAGCGGCGACAACATCGCTTTTGCGCTTTGCCATCTCCCGGATAAGGGGGTTACGCTGCGTGGGTGGAGCTTTCGCGGCTTCTCGATGAGCTCACCCTGGCGGCCAACCGGGTCGGCATCGCCGTCCGGATGGAAGCGTTCGATCCGCACCTGTCGGACGCGCGCAATCCGCGGGGCGGGCTCTGCACCGTGCTCGGCCGCCGGGTCATCCTGGTCGACGCCAATGCGTCGCTGCCCGATCGCATCGCCACGGTCGCGGCCGCGCTCGCGCGCGTGGACCTGGAGTCCGTGTTCCTGCCGCCGATCGTGCGCGCGACCATCGGCGCGCACGCCCGCGGCGCGCGGCCGCGGGCGGCCCCGCCGGGCGAGCCCGTGCGCCTGCCGACGCGCCACGGCAAGCGCGGGAAAGCCTCGACGCTGCTCCCGCTCGCCCGCACCAAATGGCGTGACTCCTGATCGCTGCGGCGCGCCCCCTCCCCCGGGCGCGCCGCCCTCCCCTCGCGGGCCCGGCGAGGGCGCCGGCGGGGGCTCCTCGCGCGGCGCCGCGCGCTACGAGGCGAGCGCCCGCTCGACCTCGACGTAGGTCGCCGCGATCGCCGCGTCGAGCTGCGCGACGTCGGTCCCGCCGGCCTGCGCCATGTCGGGGCGGCCGCCGCCGGAGCCGCCCACGATGCGGGCGATCGGCTTGATCAGCTCCCCGGCCTTGAGCCGCTCGGTCGCCGACTTGGAGAGCATCACGGCGAGCTGCGCCTTGTCGCCCACCGCCGCGCCGAGCAGCACCGCCGCGCGATCGCCGAGCTTGTCGCGCAGCTTCTCCGCCAGGTCGCGCAGCGCGCCCGGGTTGGTGCCGTCCGGCACCCGGCGCGCGAGCACCTTGATCCCGCCGATCTCCCGCGCGTCCTCCAGCATCGCGTCGATGCCGCCGCCGCCGCCGCCCTGCGCAGGGCCGGCGCCGCCCTCGAGGATCCGCCGCTCGAGGTCCGCGACCTTCTTCTCGAGCTCCCGCTCGTGCGCCACGATCTTCCCGATCTTCTCGGCCAGATCGCCGCCCTGCGCCTTCGCGACCTGCCGCGCCCGCGCGAGCTCGGCCTCGACGCCCCGCGCGTACGCGAGCGCGTTCAGCCCCGTCGACGCGAGGATCCGGCGCACCCCCGCGGCCACGCCGCCCTCGCTCGTGATCTTGAACAGCCCGATGTCGCCGAGCGCGCGCGCGTGCGTGCCGCCGCAGAGCTCCACCACCTCGGGCGTCATCGTGAGCATGCGCACGGTGTCGCCGTATTTCTCCTCGAAGATCGCCATCGCGCCCCGCCGCCGCGCCTCGTCCATCGGCAGGATCTCGGTCGTCACCTTCGCGTTCGTGAGGACCTTCTCGTTCACGAGGTCCTCGATCCGCGCGATCTCCTCGCGGGTGAGGGGCCGGTTGTGCGTGAAGTCGAAGCGGAGGATGTCCGGGCCGACCCGCGAGCCCTTCTGCTGCGCGTGCTCCCCGAGCACCTTGCGCAGCGCCCAGTGCAGCACGTGCGTGGCCGAGTGGTTGCGGCGCGTCGCCGACCGCGCCGCGTGGTCCACCTCGAGGTGGACGCGCTGGCCCACCGCGATCGCCCCCTCGCGGACCACGCCCTCGTGCACGACGAGCCCCGCGACCGGCTTCTGCGCGTCCTTCACCTCCACGCGCGCCCCGTCGGCCGTCACCTCGCCGCTGTCGCCGACCTGGCCGCCCGACTCGGCGTAGAACGGCGTCTCGCGGACGACGATCTCGACCGCTTCCCCCGCCTCCGCGCGCTCCACCAGCGTCCGCACCTTGCGCGCCCGGTCGCCCTCGCCCTGCACCTCCACCCGGATGATCGCGGCGATCTCGCTGTCGCCCTCCTCGCGCTCGTAGCCCGTGAAGACGACCGGCTGCGCGAGCTTCGCGCGCGCCTCGCGGTGCGCGGCGTCCACGGCGGCGGTCGGATCGATCGGGCCGTCCGCCTCGGCGGCGCCCTGGATGACCGCCTTGGCCCCCTGGACGTCGACGTCGAAGTTCGACTCGGCGCAGATGACCTGCGTCAGATCCAGCGGGAATCCGTAGGTGGTGTAGAGATCGGCGGCCGCGGCGGCCGGGAGCGTCCTCTCGCCCGACGAGCGCATCTCGTCGAAGCGCTCGTCCAGGATCTTCATCCCGCGCTTCAGCGTGGAGCGGAAGCGGACCTCCTCGTCCTCGGTGACGCGGGCGATGAGCTCGCGCCGGTCGCGCAGCTCCGGGTACGTCTCGCCCATCCGGCGGACCACCTCGAGCGCGACCTCGTGCAGGAACGGCCGGTCGATCCCGAGCCGGTGCCCGTGGCGGATCGCCCGGCGCATCACCCGGCGGAGCACGTACTCGCGCAGCTGCCGATCGGGCATCACGCCCTCGGCGATCAGGAACGCGGTCGTCCGCGCGTGATCGGCGATGACCCGCATCGACACGTCGTCATCGGCGCTCCCGCCCGTGTACGGCTTGCCGCTGAGCTCCGCGGCCTTGTCGACGAGCCCCCGGAGCAGGTCGGTGTCGTAGTTCGCCGTCACGCCCTGGAGCACGCTCGCGATGCGCTCCAGGCCCATGCCGGTGTCGATGCTCGGCGCCGGCAGCGGCACGAGCGGGCCGTCCTTCTCGGCGCGCTCGTACTGCATGAACACGTTGTTCCAGATCTCGGTCCAGCCCGTGCCGTCGATGCGCGGCTCCTCGCCGAAGCGCGAGACGTCGGGCTCGTTCCCGTGGAAGAAGTGGATCTCCGAGCAGGGGCCGCACGGGCCGACGTCGCCCATCGTCCAGAAGTTGTCGGCGAGGCCCAGCCGCAGGATCCGGTCGTCGCCGAAGCCGGTGACCTTGCGCCAGATCGCCGCGGCCTCGTCGTCGGCCGGGAAGCCCCCCTCGCCGTTGTAGATGGTGACCACGAGCCGCGACGGGGAGACGTCGTAAACCTTGGTCAGGAGCTCCCACGCGAAGGCGATCGCATCTTCCTTGAAGTAGTCGCCAAAGCTGAAGTTGCCGAGCATCTCGAAGAACGTCTGATGGCGCGCGGTCACGCCGACGTTCTCAAGGTCGTTGTGCTTGCCGCTGATCCGGATGCACTTCTGGCTCGAGGCGGCGCGCTGGTAGGGGCGCTTGTCCTTGCCTGTGAAGACGTCCTTGAACGGCACCATACCCGCGTTCACGAACATCAGCGTCGGATCGTTCTGCGGCAGGAGCGGCGCGCTCGGGACGACCTCGTGCCCGCGCTGGGCGAAGAACTCGAGGAACGTGCGTCGGATCAGATCGGAGCTGGCAGGCGTTGCGATGGGCATAGGAGGAGGCGCGGTCTAGCACGACCGGAGAGCGGCATCCGCCCGCTCGAGGGGGCGAGCCCGGCCGCCGCCGCGGCGCCCGCGCGCGGACTGGGGAGGCCCGGGTCGACCCGCGCCGGGCGCGGGCGCCGGCCGGTCGAGCGCCGCGGCGCTGGTCGAGCGCCGCGGCGCGCCCGTCGAGGACCGCGGCGCCGCCGGGTCAGCGGCCGGCGGGGACGACGCTGCTGCCCGAGGCGGCCTCGAGGGCGAGGGGCGCCCGCTGCAGCGCGCTCTCGATCGCGCCCGCGACGGCGTCGGTCTGCAGCTGGGCGAGCTCCTGCCGGCCGCGGGCGCGCCGCGCCTCGGCGACCGCCTGGGCCGAGCCGGTCATCGAGCCCTTCAGCGTCTGGCTCGGCATCTCGCGGATCACGAACTCGACCTTGGCCGAATACCCGATGCCGTCGGCCCCGTGGCGCTTGCTCAGGTGCGTGACCGAGCCGTCCAGCGTGAACGCCGGCAGCTTGCGGCTCTTGCCCTCCGCCGCCACGTCCGTGCCGTCGGCCACGATCTCGATGTCGGCGAACTGCATCACCCGGTTGCGCGTCTGCTGCTTGAGGAGCGACCCGAGCATCGCGTCCTTCACGCCCGAGCGGTTCTCGAACTTGCCCAGGCTGACCAGGAACCGCGCCTTCGCGGACGCCTTGGAGAGCCGCTCGATGGCGGCCTGGATCGGGCGCTTCTGGCTGGGGGTGGACTCGACGGTGAGCGCCGCCTTGAGCGCCGGGACCGCCGCGGGGTTGCCGAGCGCGCCGAGCGCGGCCGCGGCCGAGGCGCGCACCGCCGGGTGCGGATCCTTCAGCGCCTTCTCGAGGGCGGGCCGCGCGCCCGGGCTCTTCGAGCGGCCGAGCGCCAGCGCCGCCGCGACCCTCAGCCGGTAGTCCTTGCCGACGGCGATGTCGCGGAAAGCGGAGGTGTCGGCGTCCTGCGCGCTCGACAGGGACGTCGAGCCGAAAACCATCGAAGTCGCCAAGAACATCGCAATGAAGAGACGACGAACCATCACGTCCCTCCGGAGATCGGCGGCTCTCGCCCCTCGCTCTCCTCGGTAAACCACGGAAATCTCGCGACGCGCCTGGCGTCCAGACGGTCTTATCCTTGGCCAGGACGGTCGCGAGATCAAGGCCCCTTTGGCCCGCGATGCCTCATGCAGGACGCGTGACGAGCCCGGTTGACGTCGTCGTCACGCTCCGGAGCGCCCCGGTTTACCGCCCGGAGCGCTTATTTCCAGACACACTGCTACGGTTGAGCCTGGATCGGCTGACCAGCTCAGAAATCGGCTGACCAGCTCAGAAGAGGATACCGAGATACCAGCGCACCGTCTGTGCGGTCTCGAGGTCGATCGGCTGGATGGCCTTCTCCCCCGCGAGCTGGCCGAGCCCACCGAGCGGGAACAGCACGCCGTACTGCACCGCCGTGTAGAAGCCGCCCATTTTGTCGGGATCGTCGTTGAGCGTCCCGTCCTTCGACTGGAAGTACAGCTGCCCGTTCAGCTCGATGCCGAGATCCCTGGCGTTCCCGGGCGCCTGCACGAACTCCGAGGCGCGGCTCCAGATGACCGCGGCGCCGAGGCCGGCGCGCTGGCCGTTCTTGTCACGAGCGAAGTCCCAGTCCACGCCGGGGCGGAAGTAATAGGCCCCCTGGACCCGAGACAGGATGTTCCTGAACAGGATCTGGTCGACGCGGTAATCCGGGTGGAAACGGAAGGTCGAGTAGGTGCGATCGGTCGAGTTCTGGGGGTCCATGAACCCGTCGCCGGCGGGCTTCAGGGAGGGCACGTCGTCGTCGCCGGTCGCGTAGCCGAAGCCGAAATGGATCCGCAGGCGGCCTTCCATCTCGGTGAGCTCGGCCTGGGTCGCGATCCCGAACTGCCGGACGCCCCAGCCCGTGTCCTCCGACGAGAGGTAGTTCGCGTAATCGGCCTCGTTCTGCCCGCGCAGGTCGAGGGATCCGTAGATCATCGCCGCCTCGAGCTCGAAGCGGAACTTCTTGTAGAGGAGCTGGAACCACACGTCGGGGATGACCATCTCCGCTCCCCGGTGCACGTACCCGCTCGCGACGTTGTCCGCCGTCTGACCGAGCGAGGCGGACAGGTCGGGGTTCCCGGTATCGACGGTCTCGTCGTTCGCCAGGGTCTGCTTCCGGTAAGCGAAGTAGACGCCGCCGTTCATGACCGCGTTGCCGCGGGCGAGCTCGAGCTTCTGGAGCTCCGGGTTCTTGCGCCGGACGGCGACGAACACGTACTGATCGACGTCATCGGACTGGGCGAGGTCGTAGGGCTGGCCCTCGAGCTCCTGGAGGGAGGCGCTCGTCGCGCCCTCGTTGGCCCAGTCCCACGCGCCGGCGAAGTAGATGTCGTATTTCTTGATCCCCGTGACGAACATCAGCCGATCGACGGTCGACTGGTAGTCGGAGTCGTGCCCATCGCCGCTGTTCGCCACCATGCCGAGGCCCCAGTGGTTCGGCATCCGGCCGAAGCGCAGGAGGCCTACGGGGGTCATGTACTCGCCCCAGATCCGCTTGACGGAGATCGAGTCCTTCGGCGCGTTGACGCCGGCGCTCGGCGCCCACTGGGTGCTGGAGAAGACCCCGAGCGGCGAGTACCCGCCCCGGCGGGCGACCTCGTAGCCGCCGCGGGCGCTCGGCCGGTTCGTGTAGCCCTCCGGGGTCGAGCCGAGCACGACGTTGTCGAGGAGATCGACCTGCGAGAGGATCCGCAGGTTGTCGCTGATGTGCAGCTCGGGGTTGAGCCGGAAGCGCATGTTCGCGCCGGCCTGGGTGTCGCTCTTGCACCAGTGGAAATCGCGCGAGCCGCCGCTCGTGCTCTCGCTCGGGTCGCAGAGGTTGACCGCGTGGGCCGAGTCGTAGGAGTTGTCGGCCGGCTGCGGCCAGAGCGCCGCGTTGCGCGGGTCGACGCGGCCGAGGGCGAAGCTGTTGAAGAGCTCCCACCGGAGCCGGTAGTAGCCGTGGAACTCGAACGTCGGCCGCGCGTGGGACCACCAGTCCTCGGCGTACACCTCGCTGGGGCGGGCGCCGATCTCCCCCTGGGTCGCCTTCCGCTCCGTCCCCTCGGCGGCCGCCGAGGGCCCCTCCGACGCGGCCGGCCTGGCCGGCTGGGGCGCGGCCGGCGCGGCCGTGTCGGCCGGCGGCATGAGCGGCTCGCGCGCCGGCGCCGGGGGCTCGAGCGCCTCCACGTCGCTGCCGCCGACCGGCGCCGCGCCGGGTTGCACCGGGGTCGCCCCGGGCTGCGCCGCGCCGGGCTGCGCCGCGCCGGGCTGCGCCGGCAGCGCGGTGGCCGCCCCGGGCTGCGCCGCCCCAGGCTGCGCCGCCCCGGGCTGCGCCGGGGCCGCGGTGGCCGCGCCGGGCTGGGCGGGTGCGGCGCCGGGCTGCGGAGCAGGAGCGCCGGCCTGCCCGGCGGGCGGCTGCGCTGGAGCCGCCGGCGGCTGGGCCGGCCGGCGCGCCGGCTGGGCGGACGCGGAGGACGCGCCCAGCACGAGCGCGAGCGCGAGGCCCGACCGGAGGCGACGGCGAGGGGTGCCAGGGCTGCACGACGTTCCCGGAGACCGCGACGAGATGGGCATCTGCTTGGTTTCGTTCGCGCGTTTGGCCCCGCGCGCAGGATGAGGTTGATGTTCCGAGCTCTCGGTGGCCCGGAGGCCGGGCGCCGATGTCTCATGCCCGGCTTGTGTGGTCAAGGCGCCGCTCGGCCCCGACCTCGGGAACCCGCCCCCCGGAACGCCCCCGGGCGCCCCCGAGCCGGCGCCCCGCTGCGCGCGCGCCCGGCGCCGTCCCGCCGCCCCCGACCGCGCGCCCCCGACCGCGCGCCCCCGACCGCGCCCGTCCCGCCGTCCCCGACCGCATGCAGCGGCTTCTTTGAAGCCCTCTTGGAATTCTGCGCATGATCCGGGAAGATCCACCGCGTTGCGTTGGATGCCGCCGCGCGCGCCGGCTGCCGTACTCGCCTCACCGTCCGCGCGGAGCGCCTCCGTCCCAGCGAACGTCCATCCTGGAACGGCCGTGCGCTGCCGGAGGCTCACCGACCGGGAAGATGTGTGAAAGGGGATCGATGAGAACGCTGCGAGCGCTGTGTCTGCTGTCGATCGTGGGCGCTGGGGTGGGGCTCGCCTCGGGCGCGGCGCGCGCGCAGGAGGCGGTCCGCGAGGGGGAGTTCTCGGTGCAGCGGTTCGAGCCGGCGCCGGGCTCGAGGAACTACCTGAGCGTCGAGGGCGCCCGGATGGAGGCGTCGCTCGGGATCACGGCCGGCCTGATGTTCGACTACGCGCGGGAGCCGTTCGTCCTGGAGAGCTGCGTCTCGACGACCGACTGCTCCTCCCCGGACGCCCGGGACCACCGGGAGCTGCCGGTCATCTCGGACATGCTGACCTGGAACCTGCTGGCCTCGATCACGCCGACGTCGTGGCTCCAGGCCGGCCTGCGCTTCCCGGTCGCCTACGTGAGCGGCCAGGGGGTCGACGCCGCCACCGGCGCGGCGGCCGCGGAGGGGCTGAAGGCGTTCGGCGCGGGCGACCCGACGCTCGAGGCCAAGGTGCGGTTCCTCGGCGGGCCGCGCGATCCGCTGGTGCTGGGCGCCGCGGCCGACGTGAGCTTCCCGCTCGGGCACGCGACCAGCGAGGGGAGCTACCTCGGCAGCTCGTCGCCGGTGACCGCGGGGCTGCGCCTCATCGTGGACGGCAGCGCGGGGCCGCTGTCGTTCGGGCTCAACCTGCGCGGCAAGCTGCTCCCCGAGGCGGCGCGGATCGCCTCGACCGAGGTCGGCCCGGTCGAGTTCCGGTACGGCGGGGGGCTCGGCTACCAGATCACCCCGGTGCTCCGCGTGCTCGCCGAGGGGTACGGCGCGACGCAGTTCAGCGCGCAGGGCGGGACGAACTCGCTCGAGGTGGACGGCGCGCTCCAGATCGCCCCGCGCGACCTCGGCCTCGTGTTCACGGTCGGCGGCGGCGCGGGCGTGGTCGAGGGCATCGGCGTGCCCGTGGCGCGCGGCATCGCGGGGATCCTCTTCGTGCACGAGCCGGGCGACGGGGACGCCGACGGGGTCGGCGACGCGGCGGACCAGTGCCCCGCGCTGCCCGAGGACCGGGACGGCATCGCCGACGCGGACGGCTGCCCCGAGGACGACGGCGACGGGGATGGCATCCCGGACGAGAGCGACCGCTGCCCGGCGAAGGCGGAGGTCATCAACGGGCTCGACGACAAGGACGGCTGCCCCGACGAGGTGGCGGATCGCGACAAGGATCGGGTCCCCGACGCGCAGGACAAGTGCCCGGATCAGGCGGGCCGGGTGCTCCTGCCCGAGCATTACGGCTGCCCCGACAAGGACGAAGACGGCGTGGCGGACCCGGTGGACAAGTGCGTCGACGCGCCCGAGGACACCGACGGGTTCGAGGACGAGGACGGCTGCCCCGACCCGGACAACGACCGCGACGGCGTGCTCGACCAGCAGGACGAGTGCATCGACCAGCCCGAGGTGAAGAACGGCTTCAAGGACGAGGACGGCTGCCCCGACGAGCTCCCCGACAGCGACGGGGACGGGATCCCCGACGAGAAGGACCGGTGCCCGAAGCAGCCGGAGAACCTGAACGGCGTCGAGGACCTGGACGGCTGCCCGGACCGCGGCGCGAGCCTGGTGCAGGTCGGCGAGGAGGACATCAAGATCCTCCAGCGGGTCGAGTTCGCGCTCAACAACGACAAGATCCAGGGCGCGCAGAGCTTCGCGGTGCTCGACGCCGTGGTGTCGGCGCTGAGCCTCCACCCGGAAATTTTCAAGGTGGAGGTCGCTGGCCACACGGACGACGCCGGGCCGGCGGACATGAACCGCGCGCTGTCGCAGCGTCGCGCCGAGGCGGTGGTCGCTTACCTCACGAGCAAGGGCGTCGCCCCGGCGCGGCTCGCGGCGCGGGGCTACGGGCCGGACAAGCCGATCGACGACAACAAGACCGCCAAGGGCCGCCAGAAGAACCGGCGCGTCGAGTTCGTCATCGTGCACTCGGTGAAGAAGCCGCAGCAGGCGCCCGGGGATCCGGGGGCGACGGCGCCGTCGCCGGCCGCGCCGGCAGCGCCGCCCGCCGCGCCGGCAGCGCCGCCTCGGGCTGCGCCGTCGCCGGCGGCACCGCTGCCGCTCGCCCCTCCGCCGCCGAAGCCCTGATCCGGCCTGTCCTGCGGCAGAGGGCCGCGTGGACGGGCGGATCTCGCCGTCCTCTCCTCTGGATCTCTCGGCGGAGCTGAGCGAGGCTCCTGCCCGCAGCATCCCGCTCCGCGGGACGGAGCCATGGAGAAAGCGCTCATGAACCGGACACTCATTGCACTACCCCTCGTGCTGTCGTCGCTGTTCGCCGCGGGCTGCGGCCACTCCGAGCAGGAGTGGAAGGCGCAGCTCGCCAAGTACAACGACCTCCAGAACCGGAGCCAGAAGAGGGAGGCGGAGCTCGAGAAGGAGCTCGCCGACGCGAAGCAGCGCGTCGAGGAGCTCGAGAAGAAGCTCGCGGACCAGGGCGCCGACATCTCGAAGATGAGCTCGACGCTGGAGGATCGCGAGAAGGCGCTGGCGGAGTACCAGGCGCGCGCGAAGCAGCTGGAGGCGATCCAGGCGCGGTTCGACCTGCTCCGGAGGAAGCTCGAGGAGCTGACCAAGCTCGGCCTGGAGGTCCGGGTCCGCAGGAACCGGATGGTCATCTCGCTGCCCGGGGACGTGCTGTTCGACTCTGGCAAGGACACCCTGAGCAAGGAGGGCCAGGAGATCCTGAAGAAGATCGCGGACGTCATCCGGGGCGACAAGTCGCTGGTCGATCGCGACTACCAGGTCGCCGGGCACACGGACAGCCAGCCGTACAAGAACGGCCCGTTCTTCGACAACTGGGGGCTTTCGCTGATGCGGGCGCGGTCCGTGCTGCTGTTCCTCATCGGCAAGGAGGGCCGGCTGCCGACGCGGCACTGGAGCGCGGCCGGGTTCGGGGAGACGGACCCCGTGGCGGACAACACCACGCCGGCCGGCAAGCAGAAGAACCGCCGGTGCGACCTGGTGGTGCTGCCGGACGTGGACGAAATGCTCGACCTGACGAAGCTCGCCACGAAGTGACGGCGGCGCGAACGACGAGCGGACGCCGCCGCCGGGGCACGCTGGCCACCTCGCGCTCCGCTCTCTAGACTCGCGTTGCGATGCCCCGCTGGTTCAACACGGCAGGCCCCTGCGATCCGGCCGATCACTACATGCTCCCGCCCGAGGAGCGCCTGCCGGGGATACGCGACCTCATCGACCGCAAAGCCTACTTCGTTCTGCACGCACCGCGGCAGATCGGGAAGACGACCTCGCTGCTGACGCTCGCCCAGGCGCTCACACGCGAAGGGCGTTACGTGGCGATCCTTGTCACGATGGAGGTCGGAGCCCCTTTTCCGGACGACCTCGGTGCGGCAGAGCTCGCCGTGCTCGCGGCGTGGCGCCGCATCGCAGGTTGGCAGCTTCCGTCCGAGCTGCAGCCGCCCCCCTTCCCGGACGCGCCCCCTGGCGAGCGTATCGGCGCCGCGCTCGGGGTCTGGGCTCAGGCGGCGCCGCGGCCGCTCGTCGTCTTCCTCGACGAGATCGACGCCCTGCGGGACATCACGCTCATCTCCGTCCTGCGCCAGCTCCGGAGCGGCTATCCAGGTCGCCCGCACGGCTTCCCGCACGCGCTCGCGCTCGTCGGCCTGCGCGACGTGCGCGACTACAAGGTCGCCTCCGGCGGCGGCGACCGACTCGGCACATCGAGCCCGTTCAACATCAAGGTCGAGTCGCTCACGCTGCGCAACTTCACCCGCGACGAGGTCGCCGCCCTTTATGCCCAGCACACGGCCGAGACGGGCCAGAGCTTCGACTCGAGCGCGGTGGATCGCGCCTTCGAGCTCACCCAGGGCCAGCCGTGGCTCGTCAACGCGCTCGCCCGCCAGCTCGTCGATGTCCTGGTCAAGGATCGCGCGCAGCCCATCACCGCCGCGGACGTCGATCGCGCCAAGGAGATCCTCATCGAGCGGCAGGACACGCACCTCGACAGCCTTGTCGAGCGGCTGCGCGAGCCGCGCATCCGCGCCGTGATCGAGCCCATGCTCGCCGGCGGCACCCTCGGCGACGTGCCCGAAGACGACCGGCGATTCGCCGTCGATCTGGGCCTCTTGCGCCGCGCGGCGGAGGGCGGCCTCGTCATCGCCAACCCCATCTACCGCGAGATCATCGTACGCCAGCTCGCGAGCGGCGTGCGCGACTCGCTACCTCGTATCCCGGCGACCTGGCTCACCCCCGATGGCCGCCTCGACGCCGATCGCCTCCTCGACGCCTTTCTCTCCTTCTGGCGCCAGCACGGCGAGCCGCTCCTCGGCGCCGCGCCTTATCACGAGATCGCGCCGCACCTCGTCGTCATGGCCTTCCTCCACCGCGTCGTGAACGGCGGCGGCACGATCGAGCGCGAGTACGCCATCGGTCGGGGCCGGATGGACCTCTGCGTCCGTTACGCCGGCGAGACGCTCGCGATCGAGCTCAAGGTCTGGCGCGATGGCCGCCCCGATCCCCTCGCCGAGGGGCTCGTCCAGCTCGACGAGTACCTCGCCGGGCTGGGGCTTCAGCGCGGCTGGCTCATCCTCTTCGATCAGCGCTCCGGACAGCCCCCCATCGCCGAGCGGACGCGCCGCGAGCACGCGTCGACCCCCGCCGGTCGCGAGGTCGTCGTCATCAGGGCCTGATCTCAGCTAAGCCACCTCCACGCGGGCCTTGTCCGCCCTCGGTGGCCATCCCTCTGCAACCCGGTTGAATGGCAAGATGGGAGTTTGAGATGAGTCGTCCCTGGTTCGCCCTCGCTCTGTACGGCGTCTACATGGCGCTCGCGTTCGGATGGCGGTCGCTCCGGCAGCGCCGCGCGACTGGATCGACGGGGTTCCGCGGCATCTCGGGGCCGCCGGGATCGCTGCCCTGGATCGGCGGCGTGCTCTTCGCGGTCGCGATGCTCCTCGGCCTGGCCGCCCCGGTCGCGGAGCTCGCCGGCTGGATCGGGCCGCTCGCCGCGCCTGGCCTCGTCGTCGTCGGGCTCGGGGCCGTCGCGACCCTCGCGGGGATCCTCGGCACGTTGTGGTCCCAGGGGGCGATGGGGGCGTCGTGGCGCATCGGCGTGAGCGAGGCGGAGCGCACGAGCCTCGTGACCCGAGGGCCGTTTGCCCTGGTGCGGAACCCCATCTTCAGCTTCATGATGCTGGCGGCGCTCGGGATGGCGCTCATCCTCCCGAACGCCGCTGCGCTCGCCTCGTTCGTGGCGCTGGTCGCCGCGATCGAGCTGCAGGTCCGCGTGGTCGAGGAGCCCTATCTGCTCCGCACCCACGGCGAGGCCTACGCCGCCTACTGCGCGAAGGTGGGGCGCTTTCTGCCCGGCCTCGGCCTCGCCCGCCGATAACAGCGGTCTCGTGACGACACGGGCAGGAGCTCGACATCACCAGCGCCGGCGAGCGTACGGAGAGACGGAGAGGTCGACCTGTGAGCCCTCATGTGCAGCTCAGCCGCCGAGCCACTGCCGCGCGAGATCGAGCGTGCGGGCGTTGTCCGGAACGTCGCGGAGGAAGCGCTCCCGCCAGGTCGGGTCGCTGAGCTTGTCGGCGCGCGCGAGCAGCGCGGCCCTGGCGGACGCGATCGCCGCCATCGCCTCGGCGCGCCTGCCGCTCGCGGCGAGCGCCTCGGCGTACGCCAGCCGGACCAGCGACTCGCCCTCTTCCAGGGTGCCGAACGACTCCAGCATGGAGCTCGCCTCGGCGGCCGTCGTGACCGCCTCGTCGACGCGACCGAGGCCCAGCAGCGCGCGCGCCAGGACCGCGTACGCCGTGACGCCGAGCGTCGGGGCGCTCTGCGACGACGCCGCCGCGGCGCGCGCTTCGCGCTCGGCGGCCTCGAGGTCGCCGGCGGCGAGGGAGATCTTCGCAAGGTAGCAGCGCGCAGAGAGCTCCATGCGCACCAGCCCCGCTTGCCGGCTCGACGCCGCGGCCGACTCGGCCAGCGACCGCGCCTCGGCCAGCTGACCGCGCGACGCGAGGACCTGCGCGAGGCACGCCTCCGCGAAGAGCTTCAGCTCCTGCAGGTGCATCCGGTCAGCCTCCGCCAGCGCTGCGCGCAGCATCGACTCCGCCCTCGTGAGATCGCCGAGCTCGGCGTAGATGCTGCCCGAGTTGACGCGTGTGCTGCATGCGTTGCGGTGATCGCCGGCCTGCTCGTAGGCACGGCTCGCGGCTTCCATGCCGTCCGCGCCGGCGACGAGATCGCCCGTGCAGACGGCATGAGCAGCGCGCGCCTCGTGAAGGTGCGCGGCCGCCTCGACGTCGAGCGCGTCGGTGCTCGCATAGGCGCGCTCGACGATATCGAGCAGCGCGCGCCCTTCTGCGTAGCGACCCACCATCGACAGCACCGCTGCGCCGTCCGCAAGACAGATGAGCTTGACGCTCTCCGCGTCGGCCATGGCGGCAGTGCTCGCGACCACGCTCATCCAGCGCTCGGCGTCGTCGAACCTGCCCAGTTTGTACGACGCAAAGACCACCTGCGTGACGGCAGAAAACCACTCCGTCGAGCCGCGCTCGAGCCGCTCGGCCGCCTCGAGGCCCCGGTCCAGGGCCCTGGAGATATCAGCGCGCCAGAGGTGCGCCTCGGCCTGAGCCCGGCGGAGCCTGCCGGCGACCTCCGGCGCCGCCCCGCAGCCGATGCCGCGGTCGGCCCGCGCGATCACCGCGGCGAGGTCGCCGCCCCGGAGCGCCTCGTCGGCCGCGCGCAGGTACGCCTCCGCCGCCCGCGCCGGCGCGCCGCCGATCTCGAAGTGCTCCGCCAGCGCCATGGCGTCGGCGCCTCCGGCCCGGTCCAGCCAGTCGCCCGCGAGGCCGTGACCGACGCGCCGGTCGCGCTCGGTGAGCATCTCGTACGCGGCCTCCCGCACCAGCGCGTGCCGGAACTCGTACTCCACCTCGCCCGCGATGCGCGGCTGGGGCCGCCGCCGGATGAGCTCGCGGCGCGCGAGCTCGGCGAGGAGCCACGCCACAGGCACCCCGCCCACCAGGGCCCTGGCCCCGCCCTCCCAGAACGTCTCGCCAAAGACGCTCGCGGCCCGCAGTACGCGCCGCTCCTCGACGTCCAGCGCCTCCAGCCGCGCCTGCACCATCGCCAGCGCCGTCTCGG
The DNA here is from genome assembly GCF_051474135.1 of Sorangium sp. So ce385. NCBI lineage: Bacteria > Pseudomonadati > Myxococcota > Polyangiales > Polyangiaceae > Sorangium > Sorangium sp. So ce385. The sequence goes on from NZ_CP150337.1 coordinate 8,649,973, forward strand.
GCAGGCCCGCGCTCCGGCCCTCGGCGACCGCGCGGATCTGCTCCTCCAGCACGAACGCGTTGCCCTCGGCGCGCGCGAGGAGCTTGTCGACCTGGTCGGCGTCGACGGCGTCGCCGAGCACCTCCCGGACGAGCCGCTCGCCCGCGCGCCGGGGCAGCGGCGCAAGGCGGAGCCGGAGACCGTGACGCTCGCTCCAGAGCGTGGGGAAGAGCTCGTGAACCTCGGGACGGGCGAGCGCCAGCACGAAGAACGGCAGGCGCCCGGCGCGCCGGAGCGCAGCGTCGACGAGGGTCACCGTGGGCAGGTCGCCCCAATGCAGATCCTCCAGCACGAGGATCACCGGCTTCCGCTGGCATTCGGCCCAGACGAAGTCCTCGAACGCCTCGCGGAGGCGGTCGCTCATCAGCATCGGGCTCTGCCGGGCCGTATGCAGCTGCACATCGCCCGCGTCGGGGAACTTCGCCCCCACGAGCTCGCCGAGGAACGCCGCGACGTGCGGGGCCTTGGCCCCGAGCGCGCCGAGCCGCTCGACGCGGGCGAGCACCTTGCGACGGCGCACCTCGAGCGGCTCGTCGTCGAGGATGCCCATGGCGCGGCGGAGCGCCTGGGCGAGCAGGCCGAACGCGGAGCCGGCCGCCATCGGATCGGCCCTGCCGACCCAGACCTCGGCGGGCTCGCTCCGCTCGCGGAGGAACTCCCAGGCGAGGCGCGACTTGCCGATCCCCGGAGCGCCCACGACGACGACGGCGCTCGCGGAGGGCTCATCCACGGCGTGGCGCCACTCGGCCTCGAGCAGCGCGAGCTCGCGCTCTCGCCCCACGCACGGCGTCGGCTTGCCGAGGAGCCGCGGGACGGTGTCCGGCTCCTCCTTCGGGCCACGGAGCCACGCGCCTTCGTCCACCTGCGCCATGTCGAAGGACCTGGCGAGCAGGCCCGCCGTCGCGCTGTCGAGCCGGACGCCGGACTCCGGCGCTGGGGGGCGCTTCGGGAAGAGCTGCACGACGCGGTCGATCAGCGCGCCGACCGGCAGGCGCCCGGCGACCTCGGCCATCCCTGTGGCGACGGACACCGGAACGCCCCCGAGCTCTGCGCGCAGGGCGAGCGCGCACTGGGCCGCGCGCGCGGCGAGATCCGTCGGGGCCTCGGCGCCGGACAGCGCGACGAGCAGCCACTGCGACTGCAGGAGCTCGAGGCGCCCGCCGTGGCGCGCCGCGACCTGGCGCAGCGCCTCGGTTCGCGCGGCGCCCTCGGCCTCGGAGAGCGTGGCGTCCGCCTCCGCGCTGCCTTCGGCGGCCAGGATGACGCACATGACCCGGCGCTCCGCGGTGGTGATCTCCGCGCGCGGCGCGGGCGACGCTGCGGCCTCGTGCGGGCCCGCTGCGGCGTCGTGCGCGCCGGCGGGGAGCCCTACCTGCGCCAGGGCGGCGAGCTCCTCGGCGACAGCGGCGCCGTCGCGCGGACGGTGCCCCGGCGGTTTCGAGAGCATCCGGGCCACGAGGCGCTCGAGCGGCTCCGGGATACCGTCGCGGAGCTCACCGAGCCGCGGCGGATCCTCGAGGACGACCTTCATCATCAGCGAGAGGGCGTTGTCGCCCAGGAACGGCGGGCGCCCCGCGAGGCACTCGAACAGCATGCAGCCGAGCGCGAACACGTCGGCGCGGGCATCGACCGGCGACTCGCCGCGCGCCTGCTCGGGGGCCATGTAGCCGGGCGTGCCGAGGATCGCCCCGGGCGCCGTCAGGCTCCGCGCGAGCCGGAGGTCGCGCGCGATGCCGAAGTCGAGCAGGGTGGCGCGCTCGATGGCGCCGCCCACGAGCATCAGGTTGCTCGGCTTCAGGTCGCGGTGAACGACGCCGAGCCGGTGGACCGCGCCGAGCGTCGTCGCCACGTGCGCCGCCAGGGTCGCGCTCTCGGCGATCGAGAGCGGCCCTCCGGCGAGCCGCTCCTCCAGCGTCACGCCGTCGAGCCACTCCATCGCCAGGTACGGACGTCCGGCGCCGGTTACCCCGTGCGCCACGTACTGCACGACCCCCGGCAGCCGGAGCGCGGCGAGCGCCTCTGCCTCCCGCAACAGCCGGCTCAGGTCGCGCACGTTCGCGCTCTGCAGCACCTTGAGCGCCACCGCCTGCCCGGAAACCCGGTCGCGCGCGCGGTACACGTCGCCCATGCCGCCCGAGCCGGCGAGCCGCTCGATCTCGAACCGATCCTCGACCACGTCCGCTGCGCGCATCGCCGTGCTTATGTACTGCGTGTGAGCCCCCGCGTGTGTTCTCTCGGGGCGGCACCGAACGTCCTACGCGCAGGCACGACGTAACCCCGTGAACACGACATAGGAGCTGGCAATCACCACCGCCGGCGAGCGCACGGAGAGGTCGACCCGTGAGCCCTTGCGCGCCGCTCAGCCGCCGAGCCACTGCCGCGCGAGCTTCAGCGTGCGGGCGTTGTCCGGAACGTCGCGGAGGAAGCGCTCGCGCCAGGTCGGGTCGCTGAGCTTGTCGGCGCGCGCGAGCAGCGCGGCCCTGGCCGACGCGATGGCGGCGCTCGCCTCGGCCTGCCGGCCGCTCGCTGCGAGCGCCTCGGCATAGGTCAGGCGGACGAGGGACTCGCCCTCTTCGAGGGTGCCGAACTCCGAAAGCTGCGAGCTCGCCTCGGCGGCAGCCCGCATCGCCTCGTCGGTTCGCCCGAGCCCGAGCAGCGCGCGGGCCAGGACGGCAGAGGCCTGCACTGCGAACGTCGGTGCGCCCGGCGCGAGCGCCACCGCGGCGCGCGCCTCGCGCTCGGCGACGTCGAGATCGCCGCTGACGAGGGCGATCTTCGCCAGGTAGCAACGGGCAATCAGCTCGGTGCGCACCACCCCCGCTCGCCGGCTCGACGTCGCGGCGGACTCGGCGAGCCCCCGCGCCTCGACCAGCTGACCGCGACACGCGAGGACCTGCGCGAGGTTCATCTCCGCCGCGAACCTCATGTCGTGCAGGTGCATCCGATCGGCCTCCGCCAGCGCGGCGCGCAGCATCGACTCCGCCCGCTCGAAGTCGCCGAGCTCCGCATAGACGGCCCCGAGATTCGCGCGCGTGTTGCAAGCGTTGCGATGATCGCCGGCTCGCTCGAACGCCGGCGCCGCAGCCTCCAGGCCGCTCACGCCGGCGCCCAGATCACCAGCACATATGGCGAGGTAGGACCGCGTCTGATGGAGGTGCGCATCCACCTCGACATCTCGTATCTCCGCGCGTGCCAGAGCGCGCTCGACGGTCTCGATCAGAGCACCCCCTTCGGCATAACGCCCCCCCAGGATCAGGACGGCCCCGCCGTCGGCAAGGCAGATGAGCCTGACGCGCTGCGCGTCGCCTGCAGCCGGAGTCTCCGCCGCCGCGCTCATCCAGCGCTCGATCTCGTCGAGCCATCCCAGCTTGGACGCGGCGATGACCACCTGGCTGATGATCGAGAACCATGCCGTCGTGCCGCGCTCGATGCGCTGGCTCGCCTCGAGGGCTCGCTCGACGGCGAGGTCGAGGTCGCCGCGCCACAGATGGGCTTCGGCCTGGACGCCGCGGAGCCGGCCCGCGGTGTCCCCGGCCGCGCCGCAGTCGATGCCGCGGTCGGCCCGCGCGATCGCCGTGGCGAGATCGCTGCCGCGCAGCGACTCCTCGGCCGCGCGCAGGTACGCCTCCGCCGCCCGCGCCGGCGCGCCGCCGATCTCGAAGTGCTCCGCCAGCGCCATGGCGTCCGCGACCCCGGCGCGCTCCAGCCAGTCGCCCGCGAGCGCGTGCCCGACCCGGCGATCGCGCTCGGTGAGCATGCCGTAGGCCGCCTCCCGCACGAGGGCGTGGCGGAACCCGTACTCCACCTCGCCGGCGACGCGCCCTTCATGGCGCCGCACCACGAGCTCCCGCCGCGCGAGCTCGCCGAGCCGCGGCGCCACCGGCGCGCCGCCCACGAGGGCCCTGGCCCCGCCCTCCCAGAACGTCTCGCCGAAGACGCTCGCCGCCCGCAGCACGCGCCGCTCCTCGACGTCCAGCGCCTCCAGCCGCGCCTGCACCATCGCCAGCGCCGTCTCGGGAATGCCGGCGCTCCGGCCCTCGGCGACCGCCCGGATCTGCTCCTCCAGCACGAACGCGTTGCCCTCGGCGCGCGCGAGCAGCTCCTCCACCTGCTCGGCGCCCACGCCGTCGCCGAGCACCTCGCGCACCAGCCGCTCGCTCGCGCGCAGAGGCAGCGGCGCGAGGCGGATCCGCAACCCGTTGCGCTCGCTCCACAGCGCAGGAAAGAGCTCGTCGACCTCCGGGCGCGCGAGCGCCAGCACGAAGAACGGCAGGTCCCTCGCGTGCCGGAGCGCGGCGTCGACCAGGGTCACCGTGGGCAGGTCGCCCCAGTGCAGGTCCTCCAGCACCAGCAGCACCGGCTTCCGCTGGCACTCGGCCCGCACGAAGTCCTCGAACGCCTCGCGCAGCCGGTCGCTCATCAGCATCGGGCTCTGCCGCGCCGCCCGGAGCTGCGCATCGCCGTCGCCGGGGAACGCCGCCCCCACGAGCTCGCCGAGGAACGCCGCCACGCGCGCGCCCTCGTCCCCGAGCCGGTCGAGCCGCTCGACGCGGGCGAGCACCTTGCGCCGCCGCACCTCCAGCGGCTCGCCGTCGCGGATGCCCATGGCGCGGCGGAGCGCCCGCGCGAGCAGGCCGAACGCCGACCCGGCGGCCACCGGGTCGGCCCGGCCGATCCAGACCTCGGCGGCTTCGCCCCGCTCCTCGAGGGCGCGGAGGAACTCCCAGGCGAGGCGCGACTTGCCGAGGCCGGGAGCGCCCACGACGACCACCGCGTTCGCGGAGGGCTCGTCGACGCAGTGGCGCCACTCGGTCGCGAGCTGCGAGAGCTCGCGCTCGCGCCCCACGCAGGGCGTCGGCTTGCCGAGCAGCCGCGGGATGGTGTCCGGCTCCTCCTTCGGGCCGCGAAGCCATCGCGCTCCTGGCCCTTGCGCCGTCTCGAAGCGGCTCGCGAGCAGGCTGGCCGTCGCGTCGTCGAGCAGGATCTCCCCGGGCGGAGAGCCACCTCGCTCGGCGATGAGCTGCGCCACCCGATCGATCAGCTCGCCGACCGGCAGCTTGCCCTCGACCTCGGTCAACCCGGTCGCGACGGACATGGGCACGGCGCCGAGCACCTTCCGGAGCGCGAGCGCGCAGTGGCCCGCCCGCGCGGCGAGATCCGTCGGGGGCTCGGCGCCGGAGAGCGCGACGAGCAGCCAGCGCGATTGCAGGCGATCGAGGCGCCCGCCGTGGCGCGCCGCGATGCCCCGCAGCGCCTCGGCCCGCGCGGCGCCGTCGTGCTCCGAGAGCGTGGCGCCCGCCTCGGCGCCGCCGTCTTCGGCCAGGATGACGCACATCACCTTGCGCTCGGCCGTGGTGATGGCCTCGCCCGGCGCGGCCTGCGCCGCGACCGCGCTCGCTCCGATCGACAGCCCCTCGCCGGCCACGGCCGCGAGCTCCGCCGCGACGGCGGCGCCGTCGCGCGGCCGCTCCCCCGCCGCCTTCGCCAGCATCCGCGTCACCAGGCCCTCGAGCGGCTCCGGGATGTCGCCGCGCAGCTCCTGGAGCCGCGGCGGCTCTTCCAGGACGACCTTCATCAGGAGCGCGAGCGCGCCATTGCCGAGGAACGGCGGGCGCCCCGCGAGGCACTGGAACAGCACGCACCCGAGCGCGAACACGTCCGCGCGGGCATCGACCGGCGACTCGCCGCGCGCCTGCTCGGGGGCCATGTACCCGGGCGTGCCGAGCACCGCGCCGGGCGACGTGACGGTCTGCGCGAGCCGGAGGTCGCGCGCGATGCCGAAGTCGAGCAGCGTGACGCGCTCGACCGCGCCGCCCACGAGCATCAGGTTGCTCGGCTTGAGATCGCGATGAACGACGCCGAGCCGGTGCACGGCGCCGAGCGTCGTCGCCACGCATGCGGCCAGCGCCACGCTCTCGGCGAGCGTGAGCGGCGCGGCGGCGAGCCGCTCCTCCAGCGTCACGCCGTCGAGCCACTCCATGGCCAGGTAGGGCTGCCCTGCGCCCGTCACCCCGTGCGCCACGTACTGCACCACGCCGGGCAGCCGGAGCGTCACGAGCGCCTCCGCCTCCCGCGCGAACCGTCGCAGATCGGTCGCGCTCGCGCCCTGCAAGACCTTGAGCGCGACCGCCTGCCCGGAGACCAGGTCGCGCGCGCGGTACACGTCGCCCATGCCGCCGGAGCCGGCGAGCCGCTCGATCTCGAAACGATCCTCGACCACGTCGCCAGCGTGCATGGCCGTTCCAATGTACTCCGCGCGAGCCTCGGGCCCCTACGTCTGTCACTCGCGGCACCGCAGCGCCTCACCCGCGGCGCCGCAGCGCCATGCCAGGGGATCCAACCGGATCCCTCTCACGTCGATCCCCCAGAGCCATCTGATCGCAGGCACCTGGATCACGCGCCAAGCTCAACGCGTGGAGGTGGACGAGCGGCCAGGCACATCGATGGTCACGCGCAATCCATCACGGCCGCGAACATCGATCGCGCGGAGGCCATCCCACCGAGCGGCAGGACACGCACCTCGACAGCCTGGGAGAGCGGCTGCGCGAGCCGCGCATCCGCGCCGTGATCGAGCCCATGCTCCCCAGATGGGCGCCGGGCATATCTGCCGCCACCGGGCGCACGCAGCCGGCATCGCCGCGCTGGCCCCCCGGCGCTGCCGCCCTTAGGCTCACCTCCGCGATGCCGCGCTGGTTCAACACGGCAGGTCCCTGCAACCCGGCCGATCACTACATGCTCCCGGCCGAGGAGCGCTTGCCCGCGGTGCGCGACCTGGTCGATCGCAAGGCCTACTTCGTCCTGCACGCCCCGCGGCAGATCGGCAAGACGACCTCGCTGCGTACGCTCGCCCAGGATCTCACGGCCGAAGGGCGCTACGTGGCCGTCCTCGTCTCGGCGGAGGTCGGCGCGCCCTTCCCTGACGATCCCGGCGCGGCCGAGCTCGCGATGCTCGCGGAATGGCGCGGCACCGCCGGCTCGCAGCTCCCCGCCGACCTGCGGCCGCCACCGTTCCCCGATGCGCCCGCCGGTCAGCGCATCGGGGCCGCCCTGCGCGCCTGGGCCCAGGCCGCGCCGCGCCCGCTCGTCGTCTTCCTCGACGAGGCCGACGCCCTGCGCGACGCGACGCTCGTCTCCCTAGTGCGCCAGATCCGCAGCGGCTATCCCGACCGCCCGCGTGCCACCGCGTGGTGAACGGCGGCGGCACCGTCGAGCGCGAGTACGCCATCGGCCGGGGCAGGATGGATCTCTGCGTTCGTTATGCGGGCGAGACGCTCGCGCTCGAGCTCAAGGTCTGGCGAGACGGCCGCCCCGATCCCCTCGCCGAGGGGCTCGCCCTGCTCGACGAGTACCTGGCCGGCCTGGGCCTCGATCGCGGCTGGCTCCTCCTCTTCGACCAGCGCTCCGGACAGCCCCCCATCGCCGAGCGCACGCGCCGCGAGCGCGCGCTCTCCCCCGCCGGCCGCGAGGTCGCCGTCATTCGCGCCTGAGCGCGCTCGTCGTTCAGGAGCTGTCCCGGCACGCCCTCGACGTGCCTTCCGGCCCCGACCGCGCAGGGCCAGAGGACGCGCGCGACACGAGCTGTGTTGCACTGAATGACGCGCAGAGGAACGCGCGAGGTGTCCAGATGGCCGCCGGGGATGTCCAGATGGCCGCCGGGGATGTCCAGATGGCCGCCGGGGATGTCCAGATGGCCACCCCCATGTCCAGATGGCCGCCGGGGATGTCCAGATGGCCACCCCCATGTCCAGATGGCTGCCGGGGATGTCCAGATGGCCCGCCCCGCGCGGCGAGCTCCCTCCACGAGGGCCGGGCCACCTCGGACAGGGTCTCTACGCCTCCGAGGCCGCCGCCTCCCCCGCCCCGGCCGCCGCCGCCGCCGCCTCCACCTCGCAGCGCACCACCAGGACCTCGCCGTCCGCGAGCTCCGGCCGCTCCACGAGCTCGTGCGCGCTCGCGCGCACCGCCGTGAGCACGTCCCCCAGCGCCGGCTTCAGCCGCGCCAGCGTCGCGGCGTTCGCCCCGAGCGCGAGGTCCGCCACGACGCGCCCCACGCTCGCGCCGAGCTCGCTCTTGCGCTTGTTGACCGCCGCCATCGCCGCCGCCGCCAGATCCAGGAGCCCCGGATCCGAAGGCGCCGCGACCTCCGCGAAATCCGCCGCCGAAGGCCACTTCGCCCGGTGGATCGAGGCCTCGCCCGTCTCCTCCGCGTACACCCAGCGCCAGACCTCCTCGGTGATGTACGGCAGCACCGGCGCGAACAGCCGCAGCAGCACCGACAGCCCGAGCCGCAGCGCCGCCACCGCCGAGCCGCGCGCCGCCTCCCCGGCGCCGCCCTCCCCGCGCGCCCGCGCCTTCGCGAGCTCCAGGTACGCGTCGGTGAACCAGCGCCAGAAGAAATCCTCGGTCCGCTCGAGCGCCGCCGCGAACTCGTGCTCCTCGAACGAGCGCGTCGCGTCCTCCACCACCGCCGACAGCTTGTGCAAGAGCGCCCGGTCGAGCTCCTCGGAGATCGGGTGGACCTCCGCCGACTGGCTGAGCACGTACTTGCTCGCATTCCAGATCTTCGTGACGAGCCGCTTGCCGATCTTCAACACCTTCTCGTCGAACGCCGTGTCCGTGCCGAGCCGCGCGCTCGCCGACCAGTAGCGGATCGCGTCCGAAGAATACGTGTCGAGCAGGTGCATCGGCGTGACGACGTTGCCCTTGCTCTTCGACATCTTCTTGCGATCCGGATCGAGGATCCACCCGGAGATCGCGATGTGGTGCCACGGGACCGACGACTCGTGCAGCATCGCCTTCGCGATCGTGTAGAACGCCCACGTCCGGATGATGTCGTGGGCCTGCGGCCGCAGATCGGCCGGGAAGAGCCGCGCGTGGCGCGCCGGATCGTCCCCCCAGTGGGAGCTGATCTGCGGCGTGAGCGAGCTCGTGAACCACGTGTCGAAGACGTCGGACTCGGCGGTGAAGCCGCCCGGCTGGTCCCGCTGCGACGCCTCGTACCCGGGCGGCACGTCGACCGTCGGGTCGACCGGGAGCATCTCGCGCGTCGCGAGCAACGGCCGGCTGTGGTCCGGGTTGCCCTCGGCGTCGAGCGGATACCAGACCGGGAACTGCACGCCGAAATAGCGCTGGCGGCTGATGCACCAGTCGCCCTGGAGCCCCTCGGTCCAGTTGCGGAACCGGAGGCGCATGTAGTCCGGGTGCCACTTGATCTTCTCGCCGTAGTCGAGGAGCTCGGCCTTCTTGTCGGCGAGGCGGACGAACCACTGCCGCGTGGGCACGAACTCGAGCGGCTGGTCGCCCCGCTCGTAGAACTTCACCGCGCGCTCGATCGGCCTCGGCTCGCCCCGCAGCGCCGGCCCCTTGCCGGGCGCCGCCGCGTGCTCCTCGCGGCGGAGCAGCTCGACCACCGCCGCGCGCGCCTGCTTCACCCCCTTGCCCTGGAGCGGCGCATAGGCGGCGTTGGCCGCGGCCGGGTCGCGGCTCTCCCACGCGCCCTCGCCGAACGTCACCGGCAGGACACGGCCGTTCTTGCCGAGCATCTGCCGGAGCGGGAGCTTCTGCTCCCGCCACCAGATCACGTCGGTCGCGTCGCCGAAGGTACAGACCATCAGGATACCCGTGCCCTTCTCGCGATCCACGAGCGGGCTCGGGAAGATGGGCACCGGCGCGCGGAAGATCGGGGTGAGCGCCGTCTTGCCGAAGAGGTGCTGATACCGCGGGTCCTCCGGGTGCGCCGTGACGCCGACGCAGGCCGCGAGCAGCTCCGGGCGCGTCGTGGCGATGACGAGCTCCTCGCCCGTCCCCTCCACCGCGAACGCGATGTCGTGGAACGCGCCCGACTGCGGTCGATCCTCGACCTCCGCCTGGGCGACCGCGGTCTGGAAATCGACGTCCCACATCGTCGGCGCGAACACCGAGTAGAGGTGGCCCTTTCCGTGGAGATCCAGGAACGACAGCTGCGCCGTCCTGCGGCAGTGATCATCGATGGTGGCGTACTCGTGCCGCCAGTCGACCGAGAGGCCCACCCGGCGGAAGAGCGCCTTGAAGACCTGCTCGTCCTCGCGCGTGACCTTGTGGCAGAGCTCGATGAAGTTGGGGCGCGACACGATGCGCGGCGGCTCCTTCTTGATCGTCTCCGGCGAAGCCTGCGGCAAGGTCAGGCCGCGCTCGTACGGCGTGCGCACGTCCGTGCGGACGTGGAAGTAGTTCTGCACGCGCCGCTCGGTGGGCAGGCCGTTGTCGTCCCAGCCCATCGGGTAGAAGATGTTGAAGCCGCGCATCCGGCGCTGGCGGACGACGACGTCCGTGTGCGTGTAGCTGAAGACGTGGCCGATGTGCAGCGAGCCCGAGGCGGTCGGCGGCGGGGTGTCGACGACGAACGTCTCCTCGCGGGGGCGCGACGGGTCGTATCGGTACGTCCCGTCGGCCTCCCACACGTCGGCCAGGCGCAGCTCGGCGACGGGCGAGTCGAAATGCTTCGGGAGCGTCGCGGGATCGATGGAGCGGAACGTCTTCTTGGTCGTCACGTGGTCACCTGCAGAACAGACCCCGCAGGAACCGCCCGCGGGGGTGGCATCCTACGTCGTACCCAGGGTACCGCTCAAGGCGCGCCGCGCCCGCGCGGCGGCGATCCGCGATGCCGGCGGCGCCGCCGCGGAGATCGCGGAGAGGCGGGCGCCTCGCGCGGCGGGGCCTGGGCTCAGTCGTAGCGCTCGACGTGGACGTGCTTGCGGGGGACGCCGAGCTCGCCGCGGGCCAGCTCGCGAACGGACGAGACCATCCGATCGAGGCCGCAGATGAAGACGTGCGGCGCCGGATCGCCGCTCTTCTCCGCGAGCTCCCGGTAGAGCTCGGGCACGTGCGCCTGCACGTAGCCGCGGCGGCCGGCCCACGACGGGCCGCCGCGCGAGAGCGTGATCTCGTAGCGGATCCGGTCGGAGCCGCGCGCGAGCGCCTCGAGCTCGTCGCGGTAGATGACGTCCTCCTCGAAGCGCGCGCCGAACAGGATCCACAGGTGGGGCGCGGCCAGCCCCGCGCGCAGGGAGGCCCGCAGCATGCTCCGGAGCGGCGTGATGCCGGTGCCGGTCGCGACGAACAAGGAGGGCGCGGAATCCGCGGGATCGCGGGTGAAGAGCCCGTGCGGGCCGATGGCGCGGAGCGTGGCGCCGGGCTCGAGCCGGTGCAGGTGCTCCGAGCCCGCCCCGCCCTGCACGAGCGTGACCGCGAGATCGAAGCGCGGGGAGCCGTCGGGGGCGGATGCGATGGAGTAGGCGCGCTTCACCTCGCCGCCCGGGAGCGGGAGGACGAGGTTGACCCACTGGCCCGCCTCGAAGAGAAACGACCGCCCGTCGGCGCGCTCGAACGAGAGCTCGCGCACGAAAGGGCTGAGAGGCCGGGCGGCGACGAGGCGGGCTTCGAACGGTTCGGCGTGGATCATGGTCGGGGCCCGGCGGGGCTCGGCTGCGAGACCGCGCGGGTGGCGAGGTCTTACCGCAGCCTGCGCCCCGGCCCAATCGCGATCGCCGCCGGGAGGGCGCCGCCGGAGGGCGCGCAATCGCCGGAATCGCGGGCTTCCGCCCCGCGCCGCCGGAGCGCGCGGCCGGGCCGCCGCCCGGGCCCGCGCTCCGGCGGGGGAGCCGTCGCGGGCTCTACCGCACGCCCATGCGGCGGCGCTGCGGGATGTTCACCGCCGGCCGGGAGCGATCCAGGTTGGGGAGCCCGCGCGGCGGGCGGGGATCCCGGTGCGCGGGCTTCGGCGCGGGGAGCTGCCCTCGCTGCGCAGGCGTCCGGTCGGGCGATTTGGCCGAGCCCGACACGAGATCGGAGACGGGGAGATGCGCGCGTCGCTGCATAGAATCCTCCATGGAATCGGTCATCAACACATCGGGAAGAGCACTCACGCCGAACGAAACCTTCGAAGAACCGACTCTCATACACCCTCCATTCATCGTACGTCCCCGGACTCTGGACGGATCGAACCCGAGGGACGCTGTCTGTCTGGGCCTCTCCCTGCTCGCTCGACCGGCGCTCTCTCGACGCAACTCCGCCGCTGGTCGGGGCGGGACGGTCCGCCTCGCCGCACGCTCCCCGTCGAGACGACTCAGCGTCTCGACATCAGGAGAGAGGACGATTCGGCCCGTCGCGCCACGAACCCTCCGGCTCGGTGCCTCGAGCGCGCGGCCAGCGAGCGAGGGACGATCGCCAGGAGATCACGAATCTCCCGGACGTCGGCCTCCAGCGCCTCCGGCTCGTCCGCTCGTCACCCCGCTCCGTCCCAGCGCGCGCACGACGCGAGCTCGCGCGGGGATCCGCGGGTCGCCGTCGTGGCAGCTCATGCGCGACAAGACAGGGGGCGCCGTGCCTACCTGGGCAACAGGCGCTCATCTTCTACCACGGCGAGCACTGCCATGAGTGCTACCGTGAGTAGGCCCCTGAGGGTTCGCGCGACGGAGCGTGGTGTCAGCGAGAGATGCGCATGGTGGACGCGGGCTACGCGTCGAGAGGGACACTAGCACTCGACGTCGGTCTTGCCCAGGAATTTTTGTGGAGGAGGCCTGTCTTCCTGCTGGCTTGCTGGCTTGCCGGCTTCGCGCTTGGCCGCCTGCCGCTGGCTCGCGGCCCTCCCCCAGGCCGCGCACATCGAACATGGATATCGCTGAGCTGGAGACACCGGCGCTCGTGCTCGATCGGCACGCGCACGCCGCTGCGGGTCCTGCCCGACCACGCCTGCGCGACCGCCGCGCAGCACGCGCGGCACCATGTCGTGGCCGGGGGGACGGCGATCGAGGCGGTGCGGGAGCGCTTCGGCGGGTGGTGATCGCGCCCGGCGCTCAGAACGCGACGCGCAGCCCCGCGCTCAGGGGGCCTGCGCCGGGCGACGCAGCCACGGCGCCCGGACCGACGAGGAGCCGCGCGACAGGCGCGCTCGGCGCGTCGTCTCGCCGCACCCGCCGCTTGCCGAACACGTAGAGCGGCAGGCCGACGGCGACCCCGGCCACGCCGCCGAGCGCGGTGGCGATCGCCACCTCGGACGCCTCGGTGCGCGCGGCGCTGCTGTCGTCGTGGCTCGCGAAGACCAGCGCCGCGCCGCCGAGGATGGCGGCGCCGCCCAGGGTCGTGAGGACGAGCCCCGAGATCATCATCACCGGGCTGTTCCACTCCGTCGTCCGCTCCTCGAAGTCGCGGAACGCCGCCCTCGCCGCCGCGAGCTCCAGCTCGATCCGGCGCTGCTCGGCGCGCCGCTCGTCCGCGGAGCCGAGCTCGTGGACGCGGCGGGCCTGGCGCTCCAGCGCCGCGATGCGCGCCTCGTGCGCGGCGGCGGTCGCCTCCCACGTGGCCCCGGGCGGGACCCCCGCCACGGCCGGCGCGACAGGGGGCGCCAGCGCCGGGGTCGAGGCGGGAGGCGCGGGCGGCGCCGCGGCCACGGAGGGCGCGGCCGCCGCAGGAGGCGCCGGCGGCTCCGCGGCCACGGCGGGCGCGGCCGCCGCAGGAGGCGCGGGCGGCTCCACGGCCACGGAGGGCGCGGCCGCCGCAGGAGGCGCGGGCGGCTCCGCGGCCACGGAAAGCGCGGCCGCCGAGGCAGCCAGGCCCAGCGCCCACGCGACGACACGACGGCGCGCCGCAGCCGCGCGCGGACGCGCGAAGCGGAGGTGGGCCTGCTTCATGCGCGCAGCCTCACCCCTCGACAGGGCCGGGTCAAGGCGCGGGAGCCCGAGAGCACGAGACCTCCGCTCCGCAGGAAACAGGCGCGCCGGCGGTCCACGCGGCGGCTCGCCGCTCACCCCTCGCGCGGCCGGCCGCGACGCCGCTTCCCCTCCCCGGCCGGCCGCGCGTCGGCGGCCACGCGGAGCAGCGCCTGGAAGTGCCGCTCCACCGGGCCGAGATCGATGCCGTCCATGAACGACGTGAACGCGAAGTACGGCAGCAGCGTCTGCCAGGCGCGCAGCCAGCCCGGGAGATAGCGAGGCCGCTCCAGCACGCCGGCGGCGCGCAGCTCCGCCAGCACCGCGATGTCGTCGAGCGCGATCCGGCCGCACACGAGCAGCTCCACCTCGTCGCGCAGCCCGCCGCGAAGGACCGCGGCCAGGAAGGCGTAGACCTCGAGCAGCCCGGCCAGGTAGCAGGCGTCCTTGGTGAACGGCGCGCCGCCCTCGACGAGCCCGCCGCGGCACACGCGCTGGGCGTCGAAGTAGGCGTCGCGGCGCTCGGCCCCGCGCTCGCGCAGGTGGCGGTAGAGATCGAGGAAGCTCGCGCCCTGCTCGGCCATGTCCACGAGCCGCACCCGCTCGGCGAGCCGGGTGAGGCGGCCGATGGAGAGCGAGCGGCTGTAGAGCTCGGCGAAGATGGCGAGCCCCTCCTGCGTGCGCGTGGTGCGGGGGCCGCCCGAGCGCAGGAACGCGCACCGCGGCTGCGCCGCGCCGTTGTGCGCGGTGAGCGCGTGCGTCTCGACCTCGTGGTGCCACAGCCCCTCGGCCTCCCAGGCCGCGAAGGTCGCCTCCGGCCGGATGCGGACCCGGCTCATGCCGGCGACCACCTTGGCCGTGACGCGCGGGTCGAGGGTGACCTCGATGTCGAGCCGCGGCGCCCGGCCGGCCACGCGGGCGGCGAGCATGTCCCGGAGCGCGCCGGCGTCGATGGGCTCCTCCTCGGGATCGCTGGCCTCGTCCCAGCCGTGGACGCGCAGGCGCTCGGTGAGGTGCTCGGCGAGATCGATGTTCCTGAGCGGGCCGCCGAAGAACCGCGAGCGCGCGCCGCCGTAGAGCTCCCGCGACCGCGCCGAGAACGCGCGGGTGCCCGCGGCCTCGAGCAGCTCCGCGGCCTGGATCTGCGCGCGGACGTTGTCCCGCAGCCAGTCGAGCGCCGGCGCGTCCCCGTCGATGGACCCGAGGAGCTCGCGCAGCTCGGCGACGCGCCGCGCGAGCCCGTCGCGATCGACGCGGTGCTCGACCTCGGGGAGGCGGTCCTCGCCGGCGGCGAAGAAGCGCTCCTCCACCTCGCGCGGCCAGGCGATGTCCTCGAGCAGCTTGAGGGCCTTGCCCGCCGCCAGGCGGCCGCCGACCCGATCGAGCTGCTCCAGCACGGCGCGGTCGATGGTCATCGATCGCAGGATCGCCGAAGTCGCGAGGCGCGGGAACCGTCATTCCCTCGACGAGGCGACGATTGCCACCCTCTGTCGCTTTTCAGAGCGCTCGTCTGCGGGCTCCGGCGCTCAGGCGCTGTTGCAGGCAGCGAGGGTGTTCCGGGGCTGGCCCGAGAGCGTCCTTTGGCCCACACCCGAGACACGAATGCTCCGCGCCGAGCGCGGTTGGCCGTGGACCCGCCGGAGAGCCGATGATACGGTCCGGCCGATGTCGGAGAGTGTAGCCCAACTCGAAGAGCACCGCGCGGCGCTCACCGGACACTGCTATCGGATGCTGGGTTCGGTGGTCGACGCCGACGACGCCGTCCAGGAGACGATGGTGCGCGCCTGGCGGAGCCTCGATAAGTTCGACGGGCGCTCGTCGCTGCGCACCTGGCTGTACCGCATCGCGACGAACGTCTGCATCGACCTGCGGGCCGACCGCGCGCGCCGGGCGCGCCCCATCGAGGAAGGCCCGGTCGGCACCGTGGACGACGCGCTCGAGACGCGCCCGCGCACCCACTGGCTGGAGCCCGTCCCCGACGCGCACGCCCTGCCGGCGGACATCGACGCCGCGGAGCGGGCGATGCTCCGCCAGAGCATCCGCCTCGCGTTCGTCGCGGCGCTCCAGCACCTGCCGCCGAAGCAGCGCGCCGCGCTGCTGCTCACGGAGGTGCTCGGCTGGTCCGCCGCGGAGGTCGCCGACAGCCTCAACACCTCGGTCGCCGCGATCAACAGCGCGCTCCAGCGCGCGCGGGCGACGCTCGCGAGCCGCGATCTCGGCGACGCGCGCCCCTCGCTGCCGGAGCCGCAGTCCGCGCTGCTCGACCGCTACGTCAACGCCTTCGAGCGGTACGACGTCGACGCGCTCACGGCGCTGCTGCACCAGGACGCGACCCTGTCGATGCCGCCGTTCACCCTGTGGCTCCGCGGCCACGAGTCGATCCGCGCCTGGCTCGTGGGCCCGGGAGCGGGCTGCCGCGGGTCGCGGCTCATCCCGACGGCGGCCAGCGGCTCACCCGCGTTCGCGCAGTACCGCCCGGCGCCGGAGGGCGGCCACCGGGCCTGGGCGCTCATCGTCCTCGACGTCGCGGGGGACCGCATCGTCAGCATGACGTCCTTCCTCGACACCGAGACGCTCTTCCCGCGGTTCGGCCTGCCGCTCGATCTGCCCGCCTAGCCGCGGGCGCCCTGCCCGCCTAGCCGCGGGCGCCCTGCCGGCCTGGCCGCGGGCGCCCTGCCGGCCTGGCCGCGGGCGCCCTGCCGGCCGTAGCCGCGGGCGCCCTGCCGGCCTGGCCGCGGGCGCCCTGCCGGCCGTAGCCGCGGGCGCCCGGCCAGCGACGGAGCGACGATTTTTTTCTGAGCGACCGATGAGTCCTGACGGGGCCGGGGGTCTACGGGGGTGAATCCAACACGGAGGCACCCATGACCGTTACCACCGCCAGCATCGCTCATCGTGACCAGGATCTCGTGACCGGGCCCCAGGCCAAGGCGACGGCCCGCGCCGCGGCGCCCGACGCGGCGCCGTCCAGGCGAGCCGTGTGGGCGGGCCGCGTCCTGAGCGGGCTGGCCACGCTGTTCCTGACGTTCGATGCCGCGGTGAAGGTGCTGAAGCTGTTCCCCGCCGAGGCGTCGACCAGCGAGCTCGGGTTCCCGGCGCACCTCGTCCCCACCCTCGGCTACCTCCAGATCGCCTGCCTCGTGGCCTACCTGATCCCGCGCACCGCGGTGCTCGGCGCGATCCTGTGGACCGGCTACCTGGGCGGCGCGATCGCGATCCACGTGCGGGTCGAGAACCCGCTCTTCAGCCACACGCTCTTCCCCATCTACGTGGCCGCGTTCCTCTGGGCGGGCCTCTGGCTGCGCGACAGCCGCGTGCGCGCGCTGACCGCGAGCCCGTCGTCGCAGGGCCGATGAGCTTCACGTTTCACGAAGGTCCATCCCGGTAAAGGAGAAGCGAGCCATGACCACAAAGAACCCCCGCAAGATCTTCGTCAACCTCTCCGTCCGCGACCTGAAGCGATCGATGGAGTTCTTCAGCAAGCTCGGGTTCGAGTTCAACCCGCAGTTCACGGACGAGAACGCCGCCTGCATGGTCGTCAGCGAGGAGGCCTATGTCATGCTCCTCGCGGAGCCGTTCTTCAAGACGTTCACGAAGAAGGAGATCTGCAGCACGAGCACGCACACCGAAGGGCTCTTCGCGCTCTCGTGCAGCAGCCGGGCCGAGGTCGACGACATGGTGAAGAAGGCGATCGCGGCGGGCGGGTCGCACGCGCTGGATCCGCAGGATCACGGCTTCATGTACGGATGGAGCTTCTACGATGTGGATGGCCACCACTGGGAGGTCGTGTGGATGGATCCCAAGGCGACGCAGCCGTAGCCGGCGGGCCGCGGGCGCGCCGCCTGGAAGAGCCCCCATGAAGGCGGGGAGGTGGGGAGAGCATCGATCGTGCTCCCTGCCTCCCCGCCTCCATGCCCCAGGCCGACCCAGGGCCAGCCCGCCTCTCGAAGCCATGGGTCGCGATCCAGGAGGCCACCGATGATCAAGGTCTACAACTTCGCGCGCGGGGCCAGGGGCCTGCGGGTGATGTGGCAGTGCGAGGAGATGGGTTTGCCCTACGAGGTCGAGATGGTCTCGTATCCGCCGAGCGAGGCCTATCGCGCGCTGCATCCGCTCGGCAACGTGCCGTTCCTCGAGGACGAGGGCGGCGCGGCGATCCACGAGTCCGTCGCGATGATGCTTTACCTGGCGCAGAAGTACGGGCCCACGCCCCTCTTGCCCGACAAGGACGATCCGGCGCTCGCGCGCGTGCTGCAGATGACCGTGTTCGGCGAAGCCGCGATCGGGGCGGGCGTCAACGCCCTGCTGACGGCGCATTTCGGCGCGCCGGAGGCGGACAAGCGCAACTGGTCGGTCGTCACGCACGAGGCGAACGTCGAGCGGGCCCTGCGCTTCACGGCCGGTCTGCTCGGCGACAGGCCGTTTCTCGCCGGGGAGCGCCTCACGCTCGCCGACATCTCGGTGAGCACCGCGATCGGGATCTACCGCGGCGCGCTCGGCAAGGCGCTGCCCGACGAGCTCGCCGCCTACCAGGAGCGGATGGCCGCGCGGCCGGCGCTCGCGCGCGCGCGCGCGAGGTGCCGCGGCCAGGAGAGCCCGCCGCGCGCCTGAGCGCGACGCCATGCGGCGCGCCGCCGGGCGCCGCCGCGCTGGCCGGTCCGACGCGAGATCCCGCGCGACCCGGCGAGGCGCGATGTCCAGGGCAAGATTTCGAACCGCCGAGCGCGCCGAGAAGATGAGGGGATCTTGGCGCGCGCGGCGGTTCATTCGACACGTTGTCTCTCGCGGCCTCGGCCGGAGGGCTAGACGCCGCCGCCCACGATCGAGTTCACCCACGCGTCGAAATAGGGCGCGTTCGTGAACACGGTGTACGAGTCGCAGCTCGGCGAGCCCCAGCTCACGATGCCGATCAGCTTGTGGGGCATCCTGCCTCCCCACTTCATCAGCGGACCGCCGCCATCACCCTTGCAAGCTGAATCCCCTGGACCCCCGGCGCAGATCATCGTCTCGTCGAGCGGCCGCCCGAGCGCCCGAGCGCAGACGTCATTGCTGAGCATTGGCCGGCCGACCGTGTGCCCCCGCGCGTACCTGAGCACGGCGGATGGTCCGCTCGCCGCTGACGTGCTGCCCCAGCCGTAGAAATCCCATGTCATGCTGAGGTTCGGGGGCTCTATCGCGTTTCCTGTCAGCGCGCCGCCGAGGACGACCGGCGAGCTGAGTTGGATCAGCGCGATGTCACTGCTCTTTGTGCTCGGGTTCCAGTTCGGGTGCACCACGATCCGGCCGGCTCGCCGTACCACCTCGGTTCCCTCATTCTTCGTTCGATCATGGTCGCCGAGGGTCACCGTCACGGAGGAGGGCGTCGCGACGAACGCGTCGACGCAGTGGGCGGCCGTGACCACCCACTCCGGTTTCAACAGGGTACCGCCGCACCACACGTCGTTGCCTGACACGCTGAGCCTGGCCATCCACTTGTGTACACTGGCTGGCCACTCGGTGCCATCGACGATCGGGAGCGCCACGTCCCCCGCCTCGTCCACCTCGTCGACGGGCAACGCGCACGAGGCCTGCATCATCGCGATGGGTAACGCCATCAGGAAAACTCGATATTTCATTTCTTCACCTCCACTGGCCGAGAGCGACGCTCGTGGCGCACGATGGTAGAGCGCGGACAGGAGACCAGCCGCAAGAAGAAAATAACTTCGTACGGTGTGGATCGGGTATGTTCCCGTCCCACACGACGAGGCGGCGCGGCCCCACGATGGGACGCCGCAGGCGCGGGCGGGGCCGCGGGCTCCTCTCTCGCCAGCGCCTCCGGAGGATTTTCGAACATGAGCGCTCCACACCTGCGTGCGTCTGGCCATCTGCGTGCGTTGCCCCCGGTCACGGTCGCGGCCGCCCTGACGGCCATCGCCGCGCTCGCCTCTTCGTGCAGCGCGGCGCCATCCGCGCCGCCCGCTCCAGTCGCGCCATCGCCCTCGGCCCTGGCCTCCGCGGCGCCCACCCCGGCCCCCGCCGCTCGCTGCATGATCGACGGCCTCGTGAAGGGCCCGACGGGCGCGCCGGTCGCGGGCGCGCTCGTGGCCGCCGTGCGCGAGGGGGCTCCCACGGAGGCCGCGATCGTACGCTCGGCCGCGGACGGCGCGTTCTGCTTCGAAGGGCTGGCGCCCGGCGACTACGGCCTCACCATCACCTCGGCGGACGCGACCTCGGCGTACGTCGACGTGTTCGCCGCGGACGGCGCGAGCAAGGGCCACGCGATCGACGTGCGCCTCGGCGGCGGCGGCTTCACGCTGCGCGGGCGGCTCACCGATCAACGCGGGAACGCCGCCGGCAAGCGCGTCGTGCGGCTCGCGCGGCTCAGCAACTTCGCCGCCGACCTGTTCGTCACCGAGAGCGCGGCCGACGGCAGCTACGCCGTCAAGCTCCCGCCCGCGACGTACCATCTCGAGGTCGCCGCCGACGCGTTGGTCGCCCGGACGGGCAGCGTGCAGCTCGATCGCGACAGGACCGCCGACCTGGTCCTCACCCCCCAGAACCCCCGCGACCGCCCGCCGCCCGAGGAGGTCGTCGCGTGGCTCCAGCAGAAGGCGATCCCGATCGCGACGCCCGAGGCGGGCCACGGCTTCGCCGACCTCGAGCCGCTCCGCGCGATCGTCGGGGACGCGCGCGTCGTGGCGCTCGGCGAGGCGACGCACGGCACGCGCGAGTTCTTCCAGGTGAAGCACCGCATGCTCGAATTTCTGGTCGAGCAGATGGGCTTCCGCGCGTTCGCGATCGAGGCCAACTTCCCCGAGGCGCTCGTCGTCGACGAGTACGTGCGCACCGGCAAGGGCGATCCGTACGCGGCCGTCTCCGCGATGCGCTTCTGGACGTGGGAAACCGAGGAGGTGGTCGAGATGGTGCGGTGGATGCGCCGCTACAACGAGGACAAGGCGCACAAGGAGAAGCTGCGCTTCTTCGGCTTCGACATGCAGTTCCCCGCCGCGAGCGCCCAGGCCGTGGCGGACGCCCTCGGCGCGATCGACAAGGAGCTGTGGAGCGAGGTCGCGGCGGCGCTGGAGCCGATCGACGACGACTTCAGCGCCGCGCGGTTCGACGAGATCCCCGCCGCGGAGCAGGAGGCCGCCGCGGCCGCGGCCGCGAAGGTCGCGCAGCGCTTCGACGAGCCGCGCGACGCCGACGTGAAGAAGCTCGGCGAGGAGCGGTTCTCGCTCGCGCGCATCCACGCGCACGTGCTGGCCGACTTCGGCGAGATGTCGCGAAAGCGCGCCTCCGCTTCCTCCGTGCGCGATCGGGCGATGGGGGCGAACGCGCTGCGCCTGATGGATATGCTCGGGCCGAAGAGCAAGATGGTGGTCTGGGCGCACAACGGCCACGTCCAGAGGCGCCCGGGCCCGATGCCGATGTCGATGGGCCGCGTCCTCGCGGACAGGCTCGGCAAGGATCTCGTCGTCTTCGGCTTCGCCTTCGATCGCGGCTCGTTCCAGGCGCTGCAGCTGGACAAGGAGCCGCGGGGCCTGCGCGATTTCACGGTCGGCGCGGCGCCGCCGGGCAGCCTCGACGGAGCGCTCGCCCGCGCCGGCGTGCCGGCGTTCGCGCTCGATCTTCGCGCCGCGACCGGCCCCGCGGCCACATGGCTGCACACCCCGACGACCTCGCGCACGATCGGCTCCGTCTTCAGCACCGACGACCAGGAGCCCTTCAAGGTCGAGCCGCCGGCCGAGATGTTCGACGCACTCTTCTTCTTCTCGCAGACCACCGCGGCTCGCTCGACCCCGAACGGCAAGCGCCCTCGCAAGGATCGATCGTCGAGGCCCGCGCTCGCCAACGGCGGCTTCGAGGAGGGGACCGCGGGCGCGGCGCCGCTCGAGTGGCAGGTCGACGCTTCCCCTCGCAACCTCGTCTACCGCGCGAAGCTCGTCACGGACCGGCCCGCGGGCGGCAAGCTCGCGGTGCAGATCGATCGCGCGCCCACGCCCGTGCCGGCGCCGTTCGGCGCGGGCTCGTTCATGGAGCGCATCGACGCCCGGCCGCTGCGAGGCAAGCGGGTGCGCTTCTCCGCGAAAACGAGGCTCGAGGGCAAGGGCGTCGGCGACGAGGCGTTCGTGGCCATCATCGCGGACGGCGGCGCGAAGCGGCGCACGTCCTCGAAGCAGGTGAGCGCCTCGAAGGCGTGGCGCGAGACGGCGGTCGAGGTCGACGTCGCGCCGGACGTCGAGTCCCTCGCGGTCGGTATGGTCGTGACCGGCACGGCGAAGGCGACGGTCGACGACGCCG
Source organism: Sorangium sp. So ce385 (assembly GCF_051474135.1). Lineage (NCBI taxonomy): Bacteria > Pseudomonadati > Myxococcota > Polyangiales > Polyangiaceae > Sorangium > Sorangium sp. So ce385. The sequence goes on from NZ_CP150337.1 coordinate 8,671,974, forward strand.
CGTTCTCGGTGGTCACTCCCTCGCAATGAAGAGCGGCGGATCGGCAGCCTGACGGGCGCGTTTCAATGGACCTCGAGCGTCGCGCCCGCGTCGTCGACGAGCGAGCCCCGGCGATGCGTCGAGAGGGCCATGCTTCAATGAGCCCTCAACGGCTCGCGCGCGTCCGGGCCGGCGCGGCGCCGGGTGCGCGGCGCCGCCGGGTGCGCGGCGCCGCCGGGAGGCGCGGCGCCGCCGGGAGGCGCGGCCGGCCTGGCCGGATCCCCACCTCGAGGTTGACCACTCGTATGCTTTTCTTGAATACCGCGTAAGGGGTCTCTGGATGGGCGAGCACCGTCGGCTCCACCAGACGAGACGCGGCGGCGCAGGGCGTCCCGTTGAGCCACACCGGAGCCACCCTCGGCGCCGAAACAGGCGGAAGCCATCGAAATCTCTACTGTTTTCGGCGACCGCTCGTCATCGACCGGTTTCTCTGGCGGGACTGTTCGGTGGTGGCGAACCGTCGCGAGCCGTCGCTTCCGCGAGGATTTCGGGAGAGCGTGGCGACGGATCGCACCCGTTCGGAGGGCGTGGATCCAACCCGGGCCCAGCGGCCAAGCCGCGGGCTTGGGGAGCTCACCGTGACCGATCCGTCGCGTCGGGCTGCGGTATTCGCCTCGCTCGCCAGCACCCTATGCCGCGCCGTCGCCCTCGAGGATGAGGTGGCGGCCCGGATCGTTCACGAGGCGCTCGGTCGGCTGCTCGGGCTGCCGGTGGCACCGGAGGGGTGAGCAAGCTTGGGCGATCGATGTCCTCGAGTCCCCAATTTGCAAGGGGCGGATGAAGCTCGTCGCCATGATGACCGAGCCAAGGAACATCGCCCGCTTCCTCTCCGCGCTCGGCGAGCCGACCGATGTTTGAGCACGCTCTCCCAGCGTCCACGTGGCGGCCACCGTACTCGAAAAGCACCGTTCTGCGCCGCAAGGCGCTCGGTGACGCCGCATAGCGTCTCGCGACACGCCTCCCGGGCCAGACCAACGCCCGGACGGACACGTGTGCCCACGGCACGCCGATGCGCCCCGTAGCGCGCTCGGCGCCACCCGGACCACGCTCTTTCGACCCAGGACCGAGCCATCACGACGCTCGCGGTCTCACCCTTTCGGTTTGCTGCGATACACTTCCTCGCGCTGCGCTCCGGCTTGATTTGCCTACGCGCCCTCGCGCTGCGCTCCGGCTTGGCGAGCGCTGAAGGCCAGACGGATTCTATCTCAGGCGGCGACGTGCGAGACACGATTCTATCGCGAGCGTCGCGCAGCCGCGTAGCGAGCGCGCTCCTCGTCGCCGATGTTCGCTTCGTCGGGCGCGGCCGGAGCGGACGGCCTACGGCAAGAGCGCCGTGCACTTGATCTCGGCGATCAATCCTGGCATCGCGAGCGCGGCGACACCGAGCGCCGTCCACGCCGGGTAGCGGTCGGAGTTCGTGACGTAGCGATCACGCACTTGGATGAACAGCGGCAAGTCGCGCATGTCCGTGTGGTAGCTCACCATGTCGACCACGTCGTCCATCGTGGCGCCGGCAGCGGCCAGCACCTTCTTCACGTTCTCGAAGGCTTGCGTGAACTGGGCCTCCTTGCCCTCGATGACGTTCAGGTCTTGGTCGCGACCGACCTGGCCTGCGATGAAGAGAAGATTTCCGGCTCTCACGCCGGGGGAGTAGCGGAACTTTTCATGGAGATTCTGCATCTCTCGCGGGACGACGGACGATCGATTCTGCATGGCTTGCTCCTCGTTGGCTCGTCGACTTCTTCGCGCGTGCTTGTCGATTCGTCCAATCGATTGCTAGAATCGGGATCATTCGTATGGTCAATCTCGCGTTGGTCGACCTCAATCTCCTCGTGGCCCTCGACGCGTTGCTCGCCGAAGCTCACGTCGGCCGCGCGGCTCGCCGGATCGGACGCTCGCAGCCCGCGGTCAGCCATTCGCTCGGGCGGCTGCGCGAGCTGTTCGGCGACGCGCTGCTCGTCCGCATCGGATCGAGGATGGAGCTGACGCCTCGCGCCCTTCGCCTTCGCGAGTCGTTGCCCGATGCGCTCGAGCGCGTTCGGAGCCTCCTCGCGGTCGAGTCGTTCGTGCCGGCGACGAGCTCGCGGCGATTCCAGGTCGTGATCCACGACCACCTCGCGGATCTGGTCGTGCCCGCCATCGTGCGGCGGATGAGCAGCGAGGCGCCGCGTGCTCGGCTCGAAGTGTTGCCGTGGGAGAGTCCGTTCGCGATGACGCCCGAACGCCTACGCTCGCTCGATCTGTTCACCTCGTGCGAGGCGGTCGATCTCCAGGGCTTCGATCGCCGTCCGCTCTTCACCGATCGCGACGTGGTGGTCGTCCGCGGCGATCACCCGCTCGTCACGCGGATCGGGAAACGGCGCACGTTCGCCGAGGCACGCCACATCGCCGTGACGCGAGATCCGCTCGATGCCTGGCTGATGAAGGAAGGCGTCGAGCGCCGGATTGGATTGACCGTACCGAGCTATTTGCAAGCCCTTCACGCGGCGGCGGCCAGCGATCTCGTCGCGTTCGTCCCGCGACGTCTCGCGGAGGCCTTGGCTGCGCCGTTGTCGCTCGCGATCGTGAAGCCGCCGCTCGATCCGGGGCCGTATCAGGAATTCTTGTTCTATCCGCGGCATCGCGACGGTGATGGGGCCGCCCGATGGTTGCGCGATATCGTCCACGCGATCGGACGCGACGTCGACAAGCGCGGCACGCGAGCGGCGGGGCCTCGTTGATCGAACGGCGGTCTCTCGCCGGTCCCTTCGTCCGCGAGACTCACAACTCGTCGGATTGGCGAAGGTCGAGGACCACGCCGGGTGCTGCTCCAGAAAGCCGGCGATGAATGAGGCTCGGTGCATCTGTCCGAAGAGGAGGAAGATGCGCCGACACGCAGCCGCGCGCGGCTGCCTCCTCGAGGCTGGCGATGGCCTCACGGATCGACGAGGCTTCGCATCCGCGGGGTCGCGGTGTGCGTCGGATAGCGCTCGACGAACAGCGCCGCGTGCGCCCGCGCCTCGTCGGGGCGACCGCTCCGCCGGAGCGCGTCGTTCAGGATCGCTTCGCGCTCCGGATACAGCATGCCGCGCGGAAACTCGGCGTGGCCCGCGCGCGCGAGCTCGACGGCGGCCGCGGCGTCGGTAACGGCGACGCGACGGAGCTCGACGAGGTGCGTGACCTCGCGCTCGCTCACGCCGCGGGTCGGGCCCGGCGACGGCGTCGTGGCGTGCGCCACGGGGCGGGGCGGGGCGGTGGCGCCGGGGCGCGCCACCGGCAACGCGTCGACGGACACCGCCGACGCGCCGTCGCTACGCGGCGCTTCGGGAGGTGGGATCGTCGGGTCGACCGGCGCGTCCACGTGGAAAAGCACCGTTCTGCGCCGCAAGGCGCTCGGTGACGCCGCATAGCGTCTCGCGACGCGCCTCCCGTGCCAGACCAACGCCCGGAGGGACACCTGTGCCCACGGCACGCCGATGCGCCCCGTAGCGCGCTCGGCGCCGCCCGGACCACGCTCTTTCGACCCAGGACCGAGCCATCACGACGCTCGCGGTCCCACCCTTTCTGTTTGCTGCGATACACTTCCTCGCGCTGCGCTCCGGCTTGATTTGCCTACGCGCTCGGCGCCCTCGTCGAGGCGGAGCGCGCCTCGATCTGGATCGACGGCGTTGACATCAGTACATGATGCCTCCAGCGTCGCGCGATCTGATCCTCCAGGTCCGCTCGACGATCTTCACAGAGCCGCCGAACTTGGCCACGTCCGCTCGGACTTCTGCCTTGAACTTCTCGTCGTCGCGCTCACCCCGGATGTCTTTCGTGGCGTGGAGCTCGCGCCCATCGACCCAGAAGCAGCACGGCCCAAAGTATCCGGGGCCATTCAGGTCGATGGTGAGGCGCCTCTGGGAGGGCAACTCGTCGACGCTGACCGTGCACCCGCTGTTCGCTGCCTGAGGAGTCCCCTCGTTTTTCGGCGGGCTCTCCGGGTTGTTTTGAAGGATCTGGTCCCCGGACCCGGCAGGACCGGGGCTCAACGGCGGGAGTGCGCGGCGAGGATCCAGGGGATGCCACAGGTTCGCTGCCGGCGCGCGCACGCAACCGATCCGGAGCAGCCGATCGAGCATCACATCCAGCGCGACGGGCTCTATGGCCACCTCGCCGTCGTAGATATACCGCTCCTCGAGCCCTCCGGGCGGTTCATTCGCCTCCGCGCCGTTCACCCCCGCACCGGGGGACGCGGCGCCGCATCCGGTGAGCAAGGCGGCAAGAATGATGCAGATCGTCCGTTCAAGCATCTCCCTCTCCTTGGTGAGGCCAGGCAGGAACGCGGATGCCTCGTTGCACCTTACACGTCGGCGCCCGGGACCCCAGTCGCCGAGCCCGACCTGCACCAGCGCCCCGGCGCACCCTCCTCCGTCCTGGAACCAGGGAAGCGTCTGCCCCAGGCGCCGCCCCTGGCTGCGCTCGGGACCACGCAGCTTGACGCCAGTCGTTGGACCGGCAGAGCGCGGGGACGCAGGCACGAGCCCGAAACAGGCGGCAGCGCATCGAAGCGCCCGGAAACGGGGCGGCGAGCGAAGGAGAATCCCTCGGCGCGGCGCCGCCGGGCCAGGCGCCGACCCCGATCGATGACGCCGCGGGCCCTTCACCGTCGGCGGCGCAATGGCGGAGGGTGCCCCGTTGGGCCACACCGGAGTCGCCCTCGGCGGCGAAACAGGCGGAAGCTATCAAAATTGCTACTGTTTTCGGCGACTACTCGTCATCGACCGGTTTCTCTGGCGGGGTTTCTGACGCCCGGAGCTAACGCTTCGGGCGCTCCCCCTTGCTCTCTCGTTCCTTCAGCTCCTCCAGCAGGTCGTCGAGGCGCTCGTAGCTGCCCTCCCAGAAGCGCTTGTAGTTGTCGAGCCAGCCGCTGGCGTCCGCGAGCGGCTTGGCCTCGATCCGGCAAGGCCTCCGCTGCGCGTCGCGGCCGCGCGAGATCAGGCCCGCGCGCTCCAGCACCTTGAGGTGCTTGGAGATCGCGGGCTGGCTCATCGCGAACGGCTTCGCCAGCTCGTTCACCGACGCCTCGCCGGACGCGAGGCGCGCGAGGATCGCTCGCCGTGTCGGATCGGCGAGCGCAGCGAACGTTGCGTCGAGGCGCTCGGACGGGGTCATTTCATAACTCCTTGGTATAGAAACCAATTAGTTATACAACCCAGGGCCCGGACGGTCAAGCCCCAGGCGATGGCGGCTCGGCCGGGAGGCTCCGCTCGCGTCTCACGTCACGTACGCCGCGCGGCTACGTGCGCGGCGCGGTGAGCACGCCCTGCAGCGTGGCGCCGCCCACGGGCTTGATCAGGTGAAGATCGAAGCCGGCCCGCCTGGACCTGGCCTGATCGTCGGGCCCGCCGTAGCCCGAGAGCGCCACCAGGTAGAGCGCTTCGCCGCCCGGCGCGGCCCGCGCCCGCCGGGCGACCTCGTAACCGTCGATGCCGGGCAGGCCGATGTCCACGAAGGCCACCTCGGGGCGCAGCTCCAGCAGCTTCGTCACGCCCTCCAGCCCATCCACCGCCACCGTCACCTCGTGCCCCAGCGCCTCGATGTACGCCCGCATCACCCGGCGCACGTCCTCCGCGTCCTCCACGACGAGCACCCGGCGCCGGTCGGCCGCCGCGTCCGGCGCCTCGGCGCGCTGCCCCGGATGCGGCGGCGGCCCCTCGCGCGGCGCTGGCGGCGGCCCCTCGCGCGGCGCTGGCGGCGGCCCCTCGCGCGGCGCTGGCGGCGGCCCCTCGCGCGGCGCCGGCGGCGGCCCCTCGCGCGGCGCTGGCGGCGGCCCCTCGCGCGGCGCGAGCGGCCCGGCGCTCGGCGCAGGCTGCGGCGCCGCGCCCGGACCGAGCGGCAGGCGCACGGTGAACTCGCTGCCCTCGCCCGGCCCGGCGCTCGCCGCGACGACGCTGCCGCCGTGCAGCTCCAAGAGCCGCCGCACCAGCGTGAGCCCGAGCCCCAGCCCGCCCGTGCGCCGGTCGATGGTCTGGTCGACCTGCGTGAACAGATCGAACACCTTCTCGAGCATCGCCGCCGGGATGCCGCGGCCCGTGTCGCGCACCCGCAGCACGGCGGCCTCGGGCGCGCCGCCCGCCGCCTCGCGCGTGAGGCGCACCGAGATCGAGCCCCCCGGCGGGGTGTACTTCGCCGCGTTGGTCAGGAGGTTCGTCACCACCTGCTCCAGCCGCGTCGCGTCGGCCCGCATGACGAAGCCCCCGGGCCCCACCGACACCGAGAGCGCGTGGTGCCGGGCCTCGAGGGCCGGCCTCACCGCGGCGGCGGCGTCCTGCACCACGGCCGCGAGATCGACGTCCCCGAGGCGCAGCTCCACCGTGCCCCGCGTGATGCGCGACACGTCGAGCAGATCGTCGACCAGCCGCACCAGGTGGCCCATCTGCCGCCGCGCGATCTCCCGGAAGCGCGCCGACGTGGGCCCGTCGCCGTCCACGTCGTCGAGCAGCGTCAGCGACAGGCTGATCGAGGCCATCGGGTTCCGGAGCTCGTGCGCGAGCATCGCGAGGAACTCGTCCTTGCGCTGATCGGCGAGCTTGAGCGCCTCGACGAGCGCCTCCACGCCCCGCCGGGCGCGCACCTGGTCGGTCACGTCGAACGCGAAGACGAAGACGCCCTCGACCGCGCCGTCGCGATCGCGCATCGGCTGGTAGACGAAGTTGAAGAAGACCTCCTCCGTCGTGCCGTCGCCCCGGCGGTCGAGCCGCACGGGGAGCTCCTTGCCGACGATGGGCTCGCCGGTGCGGACCACGGCGTCGAGGAGCTCCCAGATGCCCTGTCCGTCGAGCTCGGGCAGGGCGGCCCGGATGGGCTCGCCCACGAGCGCGCGACCGCCGACGAGCCGCTGGTAGAGCGGGTTGACCACCTCGAAGACGTGCTCCGGCCCGCGGAGGATGGCGATGGGCCCCGGAGCTTGCATGAAGAGGTCGTTCAGGTACTGGCGTTGCCCCTCGGCCTCGCGCCGGCGGCGCGCGAGCTCCACGTGGACGCGCACCCGCGCGAGGAGCTCCTTCGCGGAGAACGGCTTCACGAGGAAGTCGTCGGCGCCGGCCTCGAGGCTGTCGACGCGCGCCTCCTCGCCCGCGCGCGCGGAGAGCATCACCACGGCCACGCCGCGGGTGCGCTCGTCGGCGCGCAGCGCCCTGAGCAGGCCGAAGCCGTCGAGCCGCGGCATCATCACGTCGGTGAGCACGAGGTCCGGGGGGTGGGCGCGGGCGCGCTCCAGGGCGGCTTGGCCGTCGGCCACGGCCTCCACCGTCCACCCCTGCGCCGCGAGCAGCCGCAGCGCGTACTCGCGCATGTCCGCGTTGTCGTCGGCCACGAGGATGCGCCCCGGCAGCCTCGGGGCCGGCCCCTCGCCCGCCGGCCGGGACGCCGGCGCCTGCTCGCCGCGGAGCCACTGCGCGGCCTCGTCGAGGAAGGGCGCGGCGTCCCGCCCCCCCGCGGCCGGCGACGGGGCCCGAGCGACGCGGTCCTCGGGCAGGTGCGCCTTGCCGAGCGGGATGGACACCGTGAAGCGGCTGCCCTCACCCACGCGGCTCTCCACGGCCGCGGCGCCGCCGTGGAGCTTCGCCAGCTCCTGCACCAGGGCGAGGCCGATGCCGCTGCCCTCGTAGCTGCGGCCCCTGGCCCCCTCGACGCGGTGGAACCGCTCGAAGACGTGCGGCAGCTCGGCCTCCGGGATGCCGGTGCCGGTGTCCGCGACCGACAGGACGGCCCGCCCGCCGGCCGCCTCCAGCGAGACCCGGACGCCCCCCGTGAAGGTGAACTTGAAGGCGTTCGAGACGAGGTTGAGGACGATCTTCTCCCAGAGCTCCCGGTCGACGTAGGCCGGCTCGGCGAGCGGCGGGCAGTCCACCGTGAGCGAGAGGCCCGCCCGCTCCAGGAGCGAGCGGAACGAGCTCGCCAGGTCCGCGGTGAGGGAGCCGAGATCGGTCGGCTGGTAGCTCGCCTGGATGCGGCCCGCCTCGATGCGCGAGAAGTCGAGCAGCGTGTTGACGAGCCGGAGGAGCCGGAGGCTGTTGCGGTGGACGATCGCGAGGCGCTCGCGCTGGCGGGGAGGCAAAGGCTGCTCGGCGTCCGAGAGGCCGTCCTCCACGGGCCCGAGGATCAGCGTCAGCGGCGTCCGGAACTCGTGGCTGACGTTGCTGAAGAAGACCGTCTTCGCGCGGTCGAGCTCGGCGAGCGCCTCCAGCCGGCGCTGCTCCTCCTCGCTGGCCCGGGCGCTCTGGATCGCCGTCGCGCAGTGGCCGGCCACGAGCCGCAGGAAGGCGCGGTAGTCGTCGTCCAGCACGAGCCGCGGGCTGACGCCGGCGACGAGGAACCCGGCCGCGCGCCCGCCGGCGCCGGCGCGGGGGAGCGGCAGCACCACCGTCCGGCGCGCGGCGTCCGGCCACGGCCCGCCCGGGAGGGGGCCGACACCCGCGGGCAGCTCGGCGAGGTCCACCTCCGCTTCCTCGCGCAGCGCGCGATGCAGCGGCCACACCGCGCCGCCGGCGGCGGCGTCGAGGCTCACCGTCGCCGGCGCGGCGGCGTGGCCCGGGTCGAGCCCGGCGGTCGCCGCGAGGCGGGCGTGCGCGCCGCCCTCGTCGGCGAGGTAGAGGAGCGCGAACGGCAGGTCGCGCCCGGCCTCCGCCACGCTGCCCATCATGACGCGACAGGCATCCTCGACGTTCTTGGCGTCGGCCACCCTCGCCCCGAGCGCCGCGAGGAGCTTCAGCCGGCGCTGCCCGAGGATGTGCCCAGTGCTCTCGGAGCACGCCACGAAGACGCCCGCGACAGCGCCCCTCTCATCCCGGATGGGGCTGTAGCCGTAGTTGAAATAGCACTCTTCCAGGAAGCCGTTCCGATCGAGGATGAGCAGGCCGTCCCGGAGGTACGTGGCCCCTCCGGCGAAGACCTTCTCGATCATCGGCTCGATGACGTCCCAGATCTCCTTCCAGCACGCGCGCCCCGCTTGGCCCATGGCGGCCGGGTGCTTCTTGGAGCCGAGGATGGGGCGGTAGCCGTCGTTGTAGAACTGGATGAGCTCTCGGCCCCACCAGAGGAACATCGGGTGCTCGGACGAGAGCAGGATGGAGAGCGCGGTGCGCAGCGACTGGGGCCAAGCCTCGACGGGGCCGAGCGCCGTCCGCGACCAGTCGATCGAGCGAATCAGCGCCCCCATCTCCCCGCCGCCCGAGAGCGCGGCGCCGGCCGGGTTTAGCCCGATTCCGGCGCTCGCCGCCTCGACCCGGCTCATGCCGGCCTCCGCTCCCCGCTGCGATCGAGGTGGCTCGCGCGCTGTCCCGTCATGGCGACCGTTTGCTTGTACCACACCCCCCACGGCCCGGCCTCCGGCGCCGCTGCGTCGCGCGGTTCCCGCGGGCTTCAGCGGATGAGTCCGTTCAAGGCTCTGTACACTGCTCGACACGATCCCTGCATGTCCATCGCCGCCGCGGAGCGGTGATGATGGGCTCGGCGCATCACGCGGCGGCGTCGAGCAGCCGCGGGTGCAGGCTCACGTGCTCGTAGAGCAGGTCCAGGAAGACGCGGACGTGCGCCGGGACGGCGCGCGCGCTCGGCGTGACGGCGAACAGGCGGAGCGCCGGGCCGGTCCAGCGAGGCAGGACGCGCGCGAGGCGCCCGGCGCGGAGATCGCCGTCGACGACGAACGGCGGGAGGAGCGCGATGCCCGCGGCGCCGAGGCACGCCGCGCGCAGGTGGGCGTCGCTCGTGGTCAAGAGGCGCGGCACGGCGCGGACCCGGACGGCGCGGCCGGCGCGATCGACGAGGCGAAGGGAGAACGCGCTCCGATCCCGGCCGAACGCGCACAGGTCGTGCGACGACAGGCCCTCGGGCGCCCGCGGGGCGCCGCGCGCCGCGAGGTAGGCCGGGGACGCGCACAGGACAGGGCTCGTCTCGCCGAGGCGGCGCGCCCCCTGCGCGGAGCGGTCCCGCGGCGACAGGACCCGGAGGGCGACGTCGATGCGCTCGCCGACGAGATCGACATAGCGATCGTCGGTGAGGCACTCGACGCGGACATCGGGGTAGGTCGCGAGGAGCCGAGTCACCGCCGGCGCGAGCAGCCGCTCGACGAACACCTCCGGGACGGAGACGCGCACCGTGCCCTGCGCCCGCGAGGCGCGCGCCTCCATGAGGCGATCGGCCTCCTCGGCCTCGGCGACGATGCGCCGGCAGCGCTCGTGGTACTGCGCGCCGGCGTCGGTCAGCCGGAGCTTGCGCGTGGTGCGCTCGAGCAGGCGAGCGCCGAGGCGCCGCTCCAGCGCGGCGATCGTCCGGCTCATCGTGGACGGCGGGATCCGGAGCCGGCGCGCGGCCGCGGCGAAGCTGCCCTGATCCACGACGTGCGCGAAACAGACCATCTCGTTGAGATCGATCACCGGTCGACGGTACCACCCGATCGTTCCACCGGTGCACGAGTGAATTGAGGATTCGTGCATGGACGCCACGGCCTCCGGGGGCCACGGTCAGCGCTGGAGGTGACGCATGGACGTCAGAGAACCCCAGCAGATGAACGCGATCTTCGCCGAGGCCTTCAACGCCGGCGATCTCGACCGGATCATGGCGCTCTACGAGCCCGGGGCCGTGCTGGCGCCGGCGCCGGGCCAGCGCGCCGCCGGCGCGCCCGCCATCCGGGAGGCGATAGGCGCCCTCCTCGCGCTGCGAGGCCGCATGGCGTCGAAGAACAACTACTGCATGCAGGCCGGGGACATCGCCCTGCTGCAGGGCGAATGGCGCCTGTCGTTCGTCGGCCCCGACGGAGAGGAGGTCACCGAGACGGCGCGCTCGGCGGAGGTGGTGCGAAGGCAGCCGGACGGGACCTGGCGTTACCTCATCGATCACCCGGCCGGCGACGACACGCCCCGGTAGCAGCGCCGCCCGTCGCCGCGCGCCACGTCCGCGAAGGGCGTCACTCCTTGAAGCTGGCGGAGGAGAGGCCGTGCTTGCGGAGGAGGTCGTAGAAGTCCGTCCGGTTCCTGCCGGAGAGCTTCGCGGCGGCGCTGACGTTGCCGTTGGCGCGGCGGAGCACCTCGACCAGGTAGGCGCGCTCGAACGTGTCGCGCGCCTCCTTGAGCGACGGGAGCGCCGAGCCGGGGTCGCCGAAGGCCACCGACAGGATCTCGCCCGCGGCGTCCGGGATGGCCGGGGTCTCGGCGTCCTCGGGCTCCGAGCCGCTCGACCAGCCGTCGAGCTTGCGGGCGGGAGGGACGAGGAGGGTGCTGAGGTCCTGCGGCTGCAGGCGCTCGCCGCGGCAGAGCAGGACGGCGCCTTCCATGACGTTGGCGAGCTCGCGGACGTTGCCGGGCCAGGGGTGCGCGAGGAGCACGCGCAGGGCCTCGGGGGTGAGCTTGGGCTCGGAGAGGCCGTGGCGGGCCGCGGCGCGGGAGAGGAACACCTCGCAGAGCAGGGGGAGGTCCTCCACCCGCTCGCGGAGCGGGGGCATGACGATGGGGACGACGTGCAGGCGATAGAAGAGATCCTCGCGGAAGCGGCCGTCGCGGACCTCGGTGAGGAGATCGCGGTTGGTCGCGGCGACGACGCGGACGTCGACCTCTTCCTCGTTGAGCGAGCCGACGCGGGTGATGCGGCGCTCCTGCAGCACGCGGAGGAGCTTCACCTGGACCGCGGGAGGGGCGTCGCCGATCTCGTCGAGCAGGAGGGTGCCGCCGTTGGCGGAGGCGAAGAGGCCCTCCTTGTCGCGCGTGGCGCCGGTGAACGCGCCGCGCACGTAGCCGAACAGCTCGCTCTCCAGGAGCTCGGCCGGCAGGGCGCTGCAGTTGACCGCGACGAACGGCTTGCCGCGGCGCTGCGAGAGGGCGTGGAGCGAGCGCGCCGCGAGCTCCTTGCCGGTGCCGGACTCGCCGAGCAGGAGGACGGTGGCGTCGGTGGGGGCGACGCGGGAGATGATCTCGCGGACGGCGGCGATGCGGTCGCTCGTCCCGAGCAGGCGCAGCTCGTCGCTCTGGGCGCCGATGATGCGGCGCAGGCCGGCGACCTCGCGGCGGAGCGAGCTGCTCTCGACCGCGTGCGCGAGCTTCTGGAGCAGATCGAGGTCGTGGAACGGCTTCGTGAGGAAGCCGTACGCGCCCCGCCTCATCGCCTCGACGGCGATCTCGATGGTGCCGTGGGCCGTGAGGATGACGACGGGCACGTCGGGGGAGCGCTTCTGCACCTCGCTGAGCACGTCGAGCCCGTCGCAGTCGTCGAGGCGGAGGTCGACGATCATCGCGTCGACGGGCTCGCGGGAGAGGGCGGCGATGCCCCCGGCGCCGGTCAGCTCCGTGGTGACCCGGTAGCCGTGGTGCTCGAGGCGGAAGGCGAGCAGCTCGCAGAGGTGCGGCTCGTCGTCGACGATGACCACGTGGGGCTTTCGGGCAGGGCTCATGGAACCGCGGGGAGGGGGTGTAGCGCAGCGGGGGCCTGCTCGGAAGATCGCTCGGTCGAGAGCGGCAGCCACAGGCGGAAGGTGGCCCCCGCGGCGCGGTCGCCCTGGGCCGCGCCGGCGGCGGCGCTCGCGGCGTGATCGTCGAGCTCCAGGTCGCCGCCGTGGGCGCGGGCGATCTTGCGGGAGAGGGCCAGGCCGAGGCCGATGCCGACGCGCTTCGGGGAGTTCGCGACCGGCTGCGTCTTGAACTCCTCGAAGAGCGACTGCCGGATCTCCCCGGGGACGCCGGGGCCCTGATCGGTGACGCTGATCATCACCCGGCGGCCGCCCCGGCCGCCCCGCGTGTCCTCGACGAGCTCGCGCCGCACGAGCACCTGCTGGCCGGGCTTGGAGACGGAGGTCGCGTTGCGCACCAGGTTCGCGACGGCGCGCTCGACCAGGGCCACATCCAGGCTGCACGGGGGGACGTCGCCCGGCGTCTCGACCTCGATGGTGACGCCGCGCTCGCGCGCCTCCGCCTCCTCGTCGCGCACGGCGCTGCGGATCAGATCGTCGATGGAGGAGCCGTCCTGGAGGCGGATGGGGGAGCCGGCGCTGAGGCGGGAGAGGTCGAGCAGGGTGGTCACCATGCGGATCTCGCGCTCGCAGGCGACGCGGGCGATGTGGAGGATGCGGGCCTGACGCTCGCTCAGCGCGCCCCCGCCGACGCCGTCCTCGAGCAGGGCGATCGCCTCGCGGATCTTCGTGAGCGGGGTGCGCAGCTCGTGGGAGACGGAGGCGAGGAAGCCCTGCTTGAGCGTCTCGATCTCGGCGAGGCGCCTGCGCATGGTCTCGATCTCCAGGGCGAGGTCGCGCACCTCGGCGGGGCCGCGCACCTCGGCGGCCGCGTCGAACTGGCCCTTGCCGAGGCGCTGCGCCTGCGTGGCGATGGCCGCGAGCGGCTCGGTGACGGTGCGCGCGATCCGGTGCGCGAGCAGCGCGGCGATGACGCAGGCGGCGATGGAGATGGCGAGGCCGTTCGAGAGCGCCGAGGCGCTGGCGCCGCGGGCGTCCTCCTCCTTGGAGCGGACGCGGGCCTGGAGCTCGCCGATGCGCAGGACCCACGCGTCCGTGAGCTGCTCGTCGAGGCGCACGCGCTCGTGCTGGACGTCGGGGTCGGTGAGGTGGCCGCACGTGCCCCCGTCGAGCGCGCCCTGCGCGAGCTGGAGGTGGCCGTCGATCGACGGGAGCATCGGGTCCGAGGGGAGCAAGGCGGGGTCGCCGACCTCCGCCTTCAGCGCGGCGATCCGCGTGCGGAGGATCGGGGCGACCTCGTCCCAGGGCGCGCCGCGCGAGCACGCCTCCTGGCCGCGCCGCATCGCGAGCCCCATCGCCCAGGCGGCGTGGTGGAGCGCCGCCTCGCGCCGGAGCTCCTCGGTCTCGTCGCTCAAGAGGTTCTGCAGCGACGAGGTGATCTGGGCGAGCGACCCGAGGACCACGCCGAGGGCGACCAGCATCACGAGCACCGGGGCGGTGTGAGACAGCACGAGTCGGGTCAAGAGGCGCATGCGAGACCCCGACTATGGTCTCGCGCGTCATCGAACGCACGAGCCGCCGACATTCCACACTTTTTCGAGGACACGGGACGTCAGGAGCGCCCCTGTGGGAGACCGCCGACAGCGTCGGCCGGGCCCCCCAAGCGAGTGTCGGCGAATCCAGACGCCTGACGGCGGCGGCGCGCGGAGACGCGGGATTCGAGCGAGGCGGGCGCCTGGCACATCGCGTGAATTGCGGCGCCCCATGAACCCCTCGCCTACCCTGACAACGACGGCTCAACCGAACTTCTGGCGTTCGATGTGGGCAGACACGGTGACCTCCTGGAAGGAGATGGTCGCTCCCAGGAGCCTCGCGGACAACCTGCTGAGCGGGCTGACCGTGGCCTTCGTGGCGCTGCCGCTGAACCTCGCGCTCGCGCTGGCGTGCGGATTACCCGCGAGCGCCGGGCTCATCACGGGCGCGGTGACCGGCGTGATCGCGGCGCTCTTCGGCGGATCGCGGCTGCAGGTCACGGGGCCCGAGGTGGCGCTGGTGCCGCTGACCTTCGAGATCTTGCAGCGGCACGGGCCGCACGGGCTGTTATGCGCGACGTTCCTGTGCGGCGTCCTCCAGGTGCTCATGGGGGTCGCCCGGGTGGGGCGGCTCATCCACATGATCCCCGTCTCGGTGATCGGCGGCTTCATGGCCGCGGTCGGTCTCCTGGTCTTCAACTCGCAGCTCCCGCGGCTCCTCGGCTTGCCGGCGGAGATGCGGCTCGTGTCCTCGCTGCCGGGGACGAGCTGGCTCGCGCACGTCGATCCGTTCGCCGTCGGCATCGGCGCGCTGGTCGTCGCGGCGACGGTGCTCTTGCCGAAGCTGCACCGGCGGCTCCCTGGCGGGCTCATCGGCCTCGGGGCGGCGATCCTCGCCGTGAGCGCGCTCGGCGCCGGCACGGCGTCGGTGGGGCCCATCTCGGCGTCGTTCCCCGCGCCCTCGCTGCCGGCGTTCGACCGCCTCGAGCTCATCGCGATCTTGCCGGAGGCGATCGCGCTGGCGCTGCTCGCGTCGATCGACTCGCTGCTGTCGGCGGTGGCGATCGACGCGCAGAGCAACGCGAAGCGCCACTCGAGCGAGCAGGAGCTGATGGCGCAGGGGGTGGCCAACATGGCGAGTTCGATGATCGGCGGGATGCCGGTCGCGGGCGCGATCGTGCGGTCGTCGGCGGCGCTCCAGTGCGGGGCGACGACGCGGCTCGCGGCGCTCACGCAGTCGGTGACGCTGCTCGGGCTCCTGTACCTGGCGCGGCCGTTCGTGGAGCGGCTGCCGCTCGCGGGGCTCGCCGGCATCCTGCTCGTGGTCGGCTACCGGTTGATCAACTGGCAGCAGGTGCGGCTCATGTGGCGGGTCTCTCGGTTCGAGGCGTTCGTGTTCGTGGCGACGGCCGCGTCGATCGTCGCGACCGATTTCGTGGGCGGGGTGCTGATGGGCCTGGTGCTGTCGCTCGTGCACTTCGCCCACATGCAGCGGCGGGTGGACGTGTCGCTGGTGACGGCGACCGACGAGCCGGAGGAGATGCCGCGGCTGCTCGAGCTGCCGGCGCGCCGGTCGCTCGGGCCGACGCCGCCCGTCGCGGTGGTGCGGGTGGAGGGTCCGATCTTCTTCGCGTCGCACACGGAGATCCGGTCGCTGGCCGAGGGGGGGCCGCTGCCGCGGCACCTCGTGTTCGATCTCGCCGGGGTGCCGCTCATCGACTGCACGGGCATCGAGGCGTTCCGGGCGTTGCTCGGGAAGCTGCGCGAGCAGGGGACGCGGGCGCTCCTGTCGCGGGCGTCGGATGGCGTGGCGGAGCGGCTGCAGGAGGCGGGGCTCCTCCAGGCGTTCATCGGCGGCCGGGTGTTCTCGACCGTGGCCGAGGCGCTGGCGTCGCTGGACGAGCCCGCGGCCAGGGCGAGCGTGTTCGAGGCGCGGAGGCAGCAGCCGCCGTCGCCGCTGCTCCGGCCGGAGGCGCCGGCGGGCGCGTCGTGACCGCGGGGCGGCGGGGCGCGCGGGCGGCTCGGCGCCGCGCGCCCGGCACGGACCGGTGGACCGAGCCACGGACGAAGGTCAGAGGCGCTCCGCGCGCCGGAGCAAGGAGCAGAGCATGTCGACGTGGGGCCCGAGCACGATGATGAACGCGGGAGCGGAGGGCGGCCCCGGCGCGGGGGGTCTGGTCGCCGGGGCGGCTGCGTTGCCGCCGGCGGGGAGCGGGTCGACGTCGAGCGAGCCGGACGCGGGCGCGGCCCTGGAGGGCGGCCGCGAGGGCGGCGAGGAGGTCCCGCCGGGGGCGGCGCGGGCGCTGGCGCAGGCCATGGAGGACGGGTCGCGCGCGCTGGGCGAGTCGATGGTGCTGTGCAGCGTGCTGTTGACGGTGGCGATCGGGTGCCTGGCGTGGTCGGTGCCGAGCCCGGGCGCGAGCGCCGGGCTCGCGATCCTGAGCTTCGTGCTCATCAGCGTGGAGCACACGAAAGCGCGGGCGAGGTTCCGGCGGGCGGTGGCGGGGGCCGGCGCGGCGCACGGTCTGACGGCGCCGGAGACGGAGCGCGCGGCGCGGGCGCTCCTCGGGGCGGGGGAGAGCGCGGCCGCGGACGAGGAGCGAGAGTCGCCGTCCCCGCGCGCATCGCGGTAGGCGGCGGCTTCCTCGACAGGTGATGGGCGCCGTCCCGACCCCGGGCCAGCGCGCCCGCCCTCCGGAACGGCGAGCTCCATCCCTCTCGCGCTGCACGATCTCCCACGATCGAGACCGATTCCCGGGCGCGCCGCGCTCGGCGTTCCTCCGCCTTGACAAGCACGGTGCGGCGATGTACTTAACCCAAAGGTTAATTAACCTTTCGGTTAGATACGGGTGCCGCCCCATCTGCGGCGCACCACGTTCAGGGACGGTCAGCGCAGGAGGAGAAGAGTCATGGTCGCAACCAGCGCAGCAAACAAGGACAGCTTCCAGGTCACGACGCCGTCGGAACAGGAGATCCACATGACACGCCTGTTCAACGCGCCGAGGCACCTCGTGTTCGAGGCGATGACGAGGCCCGAGCACGTGAAGCGGTGGTGGGGCTGCCTGGGCGAGGGCTACGGGGTGTCCGTCTGCGAGATCGACCTTCGCCCGGGCGGCGCGTGGCGCTTCGTGAACCGCCACCCCCACGGCGAGGCCGCCTTCCACGGCGAGTACAAGGAGATCACGCCGCCGAGCCGGCTCGTGTACACCGAGATCTTCGAGATGTACCCGGACACCGTCTCGCTCGTGACATCGGTCCTCACCGAGGAGGGCGGCAAGACGCGCGTCACGACCACGACGCGCTATCCGTCGAAGGAAGTGCGCGACGCTGTCATCGCGTCCGGCATGGAGCACGGCGCGGCCCTCAGCTACGATCGCCTCGAGGACCTGGTCGCCCAGCTGCAGCAGCGATGAGCCTGCCGGCGGGCCGGCGCGGGCCTCGGCTGGCCCTCGCGGCGGCTCGCGTGGTGCGCAGGCTGGCGAACACCGGGGCGTCGGCGCTATCTTCGGCGAGCCGCTCCGGCGCCGACCCATGCTCGACTTCCTGCCCGAGGCCCCTCACCTGCCCGCCGCCCGCGAGCTCTCCGCCGCGTACGGACGCATGGCCGGCCTGTCGAGCTCCGAGGATTGCGGACACCGCGATGTGTCCGCTATGGAGCTCGGCGAGCGGAGAGACTTCATGCCGCGCTTCGCCGCCCGGAAGTGGTCCAAGCCCGAGCACCTGGAGAGCATGGGGCCGCCCTTCCGGCGTCCTCGGCCCGTCGCGTGCCGGAAGCCCCGGTGCCTGACCGAGGAGCAGCCGGCGACGGCGGCGAGCGCGCGATGAAGATCACGTTCTCGAACCTGGGGACGATCAAGAAGACCGAGCTGGATCTCCGCCCGCTCACCGTCATCATCGGGCCCAACAACTCGAACAAGACGTATGTGGCTTACTCCCTCTACGGGCTCTGGCAGGCGCAGATCGAGGGTATTGGCGACATCGACTATGACGAGCTTGCATCACTAAAGAAATCAGGAGCCGGATCGTCCTTCATGATCGACGCTGGCTTGTTTCAGCGAATGAATGGGCACCTGCAGAAGGTGACTGCGTCGTTCCGCGACGATCTGAGCGGTTTCTTCCAGGACTCAAGCGGCAAGCTGTTCTCCAAGAGCAGAATCGAGGCCGAGATCACACCAATCGAACTCGATGCCGCTATCGAGAAAGCGATTGCGCTGAACCATCGCGACGGCTCTGTGTCGAAGCGTGGAGAGCAGATCCTCATCAGCGCATCGCCGCAAAAGGGGCGAAAAGAGAAGCCCGATCGCGGCATCGACATGGCCACAGCGGAATTGTACGCCGACGCCATTCTAGCCAATGCAGTAGCGTTCCTGTTTCGGCAGCCGCTCCTGCTTCCCGCGGAGCGCAACGCCTTCATCATGACCTACAGGATGCTCCAGAATCGACGCTACACCGTCCTCCGGGACGCGCAGCGCTCGCTCATCGGCAAGCGCCGCGTCTCGAAGCGTCAGCTCGACCTGCTGCGCGAGCAGGGAGACATCCGCTACCCGAAGCCAGTCGAGGACTTCCTGGAATTCTTGACGGATATCGAGCTCTCCGAAGGGGAAGACCACGGCGATCCGGCGGCCAGAGCGCCCTTCCGGGCGCTCGCCACGGACATCGAGGAGAGCATCCAGAACAAGAACAAGACCAGGTTCCGCAGGACGGCGCTCGGAGGGCGCGAGATCCAGATCGACGTAAAGAAGGGCCTCAGCATCGATCTCTACAACGCTTCCTCGTCCATCAAGCAGCTCACGCCGCTTCTGCTCTACCTGCGCTACCGGGCCAAGCCGAACGATTTCCTCATCATCGACGAGCCCGAGATGAACCTGCACCCGGAGTCGCAGGCCAAGCTGCTCGAGATCCTCGGCATCCTCGTGAACCTCGGGGTGCACGTGCTGCTCACGACCCACAGCCCGTATTTCATGTCGCACCTGAACAATCTGGCCGCGGGCGACACCTCCGACCCGGAGGTCCTGAAGCGTCAGGCGGCGTCGCTCTACCTGGGCGACCCGCGCGCCTTCGTCCCGATGGACAAGGTGAGCGCCTACGAGATGCGGGACAACGAGCTGCGCTCGCTCAAGGACGAGGACTACGGGATCCGATGGGACACGCTGAGCGATGTCTCCTCGGCGCTCCAGCAGAAGTACTTCGAGATCAGCGAGACGGGGCGCGCCGGCCGTGGCGAGAGGTAAGACACCCCGCGCTCTCCTCGCTCAGAAGCAGGATAGGCTGGACTGGAAGCGGTTCGGGTTCCTGGAGAACCTGCTCATTTTCTGCGCGAAGGAGCGACGCAGCGTCCCTCCCGAGAGCAGGGTGAAATTCGGCATCAGCTCCAAGATCAAGGACGAAGGCGTATGCGTCCTCTTTGGCATCGATCGCGAGCGCGATCCGCTGATGCGCGGACGCGGCGTCGCGAGGCCGGACTACCTGGTCCTGTACGCCTCACGCGAGCGCTGCCTCGTCACGATCATCGAGATGAAAGGCACGGACCGGCACAAGCTGGAGCACGGAATCGACCAGATCAAGGCGCTCCGCGATCGGCTCCGCGAGGAGATCGAGGCCCATCTCCCTGGCGCATGCAGGGGCATGATCAAGTTCCAGGGGATCCTGCTCACGCCCTTCAACGCGGATATCCCGCGCGCGAAGATCCAGAGGGAGGCGGCCAGCGGATTCACGATCTTGCCGCTTCAGTATGGCCAGAAAGCAGAGCTTTATCGCTACGTGCGCACGGAGCTCCGGTCGACCGACCGCTACGTTCACGAGAAGCTCCCGCGCGATGCCGACGAGCTCAATTTCATCGAGAAGATCCTCGTCCATGCCGCCCTTCCGGAGCGGATCGAGGGCGCGCTTCCGGCGGCGAAGCTCGGGAGCGGCATCGACGTGCACTACGCGCGCCCGGACGACGGGCACGACGAGGACCACGCCGCGCTGATCGCCGACCGGACCGGCGCGCAGATCGCGACCCCGGCGCGGTGCGCGGGTTTTCGGAGGAAGATCGAGGACGAGCTGCGCCACCTCGGGCTGCGGTATGCGCGGCTCCAGTTCACCTCCGTCCCGTAGCGCCGACGGCCGCGTCCTCGGCTCGGGCTCACGCGCCCCCGGCGCCGTCCAGGGCAACCACGACGCCGCCGGGCGGCCCCGCGAGCCGGAGCCACGCCTCGCCGCCCACGCACAGCGCGGCGAGCACGCCGTCCGCGCGGCCGCGGAACGCGCCCAGCGAGCGCGCGGGGGCGCCGGCGTCGACCGCGAGCACGGCCACCTCGCCCCCGTCGCGCGCCACCACGACGAGCACGCCCGTGCCGGTCGCGCCCAGCCATACAGGGCGGCCGCCGAGCGCGATCTGCCGGGGGGCGCCGCGCGCCGGCACCTCGTGCAGGAGCCCGCGCGCGACGTCGCAACCCCAGAACGAGCGCAGCCGCAGCGCGGCCGGCAACGCGCCGCCGAACGCCTCGTACGCGTCGCAGGCGTCGTAGCCGGGGTCGAGCGGCAAGAGATCGGCGTCGTCCGGGACGAGGCGAGCGAGCGCGGCGTCGCGCGCCGCCACGAAGCGCGGCAGCGCGCGGCGCAGGCGCAGCGCCGGAAGGCCGAAGAGCGGGCGCCGGTCAGGCCGAGCCTCGCCGTCCTCCGTCACGAGCCGGCGCCTGCCGCTCGGCTCGAGCAGGAGCACCCCGCCGGCCCGGATCGCGATGGGCGTGTCCGGCCTGAAGACCGGGCAGATCTCGTGCGCGTGCTGGCCCTTCTGGAGGCGCACCAGCGTCCAGCCCTGGAGGGCGAAGACACGCGCGCCATCCGTGCAAAGGCGGCGGTAGGTCGATGACGCTGCGGCGACGAGGGTCGTCCCCGGAGGAGCGATCTCCCCTGCGTCGGCCGAGGCCGCGGGCGCATGGCCGCGCTCGGGCGAGGGCGGCCGCAGGGCCGCGCCGCGGCCGGCGAGCCAGGCGCGGAGCGCGGCGGGCGCCTCGACGGGCGCGGGTCGATCCCACGCAAGCTGGATCGACAGGTCGGCCGCCACGCGGACCGTGGCCGACGGCCGCCCATGCCGCTCCAGTTCCAGCGTCACCGGCGCGAGCGCGGGCTCTTCGGAACCGGCGCCCTCGCTGCGCGGGGCCCCCTCCCCTCGCAGGCGAAGCAGCGGGCGGAGGGCCTCGATCCCCGAACGAGGGATGCGAGCGCGACGACCACTGTCCGCGACGAGCCACGCCGCCGTCGCACCGTCGAGCGCGCGGTCCACGTCCGCCTGCTGCGGAGGCGGTGAAGGGACGATGGGCCACACCGGCATGGATCTCGGATCGGCGCGATGATCCGGGCGCGCGCGCGGCGCCCGCCCGGATTCATCGCCGCGCGTCAGACCTGCTCTTCATCCGACGTCCGGCGAATCCATTCGACGGCGGCGTCGCGCGTCTCGAACACCCCGAAATGCGGGCCGCGGCGCTCTTCGGCCAGCATCTCACCGAAACGGCTGCTGAAGCCCGGTCCCCCCGGCGGACACACCACCGCGAGCCGGACCCAGTAATTCCTTAGCTTCTGCAGGATCTCCCCGGCCTCCCGCGAGCTCAGGTCGAAGAAGGCGGCCGGCAGGTTCGCCGCGTAGAGGAGGGCGCACCGCACGCCGTCCGAGAAACAGGCCTCGAGCAGGCGATTGACGTCGCGGTCGCTCGACAGGAAGGCCTCGTCCGGCGCGCCTTCCACGAACGTCACACCGCCCTCGTTCGTCAACGTCAGTTCCATCGCTGCCTCGCCTGCGGCCTCGACGCCGCGCGCCCGGCGGCTTCGACGACCGCCGGGCCCGCGCAGGGTAACCCCGGGAGGCGCTCGCTGTACAGACGCCGCGCGCTGGGCCGGAGGACGGGCCGTTCAACGTCGATGCGGCCCAGAGCCCCGCCATGCCGTGGGCGTGGGCCTCGCCGGCGCCGCCGGCCGTCATCGTCGACCCCCACGGGATGACGAGCTCCTCTGCATGTGGCAAAAGACATCGATGCAGCGGGCAAGCCCGCGCTGACACGCGCGGCGTTCCCTCCGAAGCCGCGCCCGGGTGATGGGCGTTCGCGTGCCGGAGCGATCGTCCGTGCAGTAGCCTCAGCGCCGCGAACCGGTTCACCGCAGGGAAACACCTCGGAGCTCAGGTCGGGAAGAGAAGAAAGCGCCGCCGGCGCGCCCGCAGATCTACTCGCCAGCATCGAACATGCGACCCCTCGACACGCGCACCGACTCCCTGGATGCCCTCGCGCAGCGCGCGCGCGAGGGCGACCCCGACGCCCTCGATCAGCTCGTGCGCGCGCTCCAGGACCCGATGTACCGCCTCGCGCTGCGGTTCCTCGGCCGCCCGGAGCCGGCCCGGGACGCGACGCAGGAGATCCTCCTGCTGATCGCGACGCAGCTGTCGACGTTCCGCGGCGAGAGCTCGGTCGGGACGTGGGCCTATCGCGTGGCGACGCGCCTCTTGCTCCGGCACAGGAAGCGCGGGCGACGCTGGACGTTCGAGGCGCTCGCCGACGAGGACCTCGGACAGCCGCCCAACGCGATCGAGGCCGGCACGCTCGCGGCCGCCGACGAGCGGCTCCTCGAGGAGGAGGTCTTCATCGGGTGCACGCAAGCCATGCTGCAGGCGCTCGACCGGCCGCACCGGATCGCCCTCGTGCTCGGGGCCATCTGCGAGCTCGAGGCCGCCGAGGCCTCGTACGTGCTCGGCATCTCCGAGGCGGCGTTCCGCAAGCGCCTCTCGCGCGCGCGGGCGACGCTCGACGCGTTCCTGGCCAGGCACTGCGGCGTGGCGGATCCGGCGAACCCTTGCCGCTGCGCATACCAGGTCAACCTGAACGTCGCGCGGCGCTGCGTGAATCCGGCGCAGCTCAACTACGCCGTGGCATCGACGAGGACGAGCCTCGAGGTGCTCCGCGCCGAGGGCGAGATCCGCGAGATCCGGCGTTCGCTGGAGCTGTTCCGCGCGCAGCCGAAGTTTCCACTTACAGAAGATTTTGCGGCGCGCGTGCGCTCGATGATCGCCTCGGCGAGCTCGCTGTCGGACGCGCCGGCGGGCGGTCGATTTTCGGTCACACGCGGGAGCGACGCGGTCCCTAACGGCTCCGAGCGCTCGGTTCGAGCGCCGGAGGACGCATGATCACCCAGAGCGAAAAGAAGCGCGCCCGCGTGAGCGGGCACATGCTCGCGTACGTCGACCGCGGCGCGGGCGAGCCGATGGTGTTTCTTCACGGCAATCCGACCTCGTCGTTCCTGTGGCGCAACATCGTCGCGCCGCTCTCGGCGGGCTTCCGCTGCTTCGCGCCCGACCTCATCGGCATGGGCGACTCGGACAAGCTCGTGCCGAGCACCCCCGATTCGTACACGTTCTTCCAGCACCGAGCGCTCCTCGACGGGCTCCTGGACGAGCTCGCGCCAGACCGCCGCGTGATCCTCGTGGTGCACGACTGGGGCTCCGCGCTCGGCTTCGACTGGGCGCGCCGGCACCCCGAGCGCGTGCGCGGCGTCGCGTACATGGAGGCGATCGTCGGCGTCATGACGTGGGACGCCTGGCCGCCGATGTCGAGGGCGCTGTTCGAGCGGCTCCGGTCCGCGGAGGGTGACCGCCTGATCCTCGAGGAGAACGCGTTCATCGAGCGGATCCTCCCGTCGGGCGTCCTGCGCGGGCTCACCGAGGCCGAGCTCGACGAGTATCGCCGGCCGTTCAGGGCGCCCGGCGAATCGCGCCGTCCGACCCTGTCGTGGCCGCGGCAGCTGCCCATCGAGGGCCACCCCGCGCAGGTCTGCGTCGAGGTACAGAAATACGCCGATTGGCTCGCGACATCGGCGGTCCCCAAGCTGTTCATCAACGCCGATCCGGGGCGCATCCTGATCGGCGCGCTGCGCGATGCGTGCCGGCGGTGGCCGAACCAGCGCGAGGTCACGGTGCGCGGCGCGCACTACGTCCAGGAGGACTCGCCCGCGGAGATCGCCGCGGCGATCGGCGACTGGGCGAGCACATTGCCACCGTGAGGAGATGAACCGGCAGGACGCCAGGAGAACCGAGAGATCCTCATCTTGGCGTCCTCGGGTGCTTGGCGGGTTTCCTCCGGATCGCTGCGCCAGACGCGACCGAGCACCGCCCTTCTGTGGACACCGCTCCTTCAGACCACCACCGTCCCGGCGATCTTCGTGATCGCGAGGACGGCGCGGAGCACCTCGCGCGCGCTCGGGGCGACGTAGCGCACGCGGCGCGCGTCCAGGCGGACGACCCCGGGCACGAGCTCCGCCGCGTCCGCGTACGCGGTGTTGAGCAGCGAGAACGTCACGCCGATCGGCGGCGGGAGCGTGTACGGCTTGACGCGCGCGAGCCCCCGCAGGGCCTCGCTCGCCGCGGCCCGGATGCGCCGGCACGCCTCGTCGGGGTGGATCGACCGCGCGCTGTAGCGGGTGATCGACGACTTCACGGCCACGGTCGTCACCCCCGGGAACCGCTCGCTCGCGTGCGCGGTCACCGCCTCGTCCCCCGTGACCAGCGCCACCGGCACCCCCGCCTCCCCCAGGACGAGCGCGTTGATGGCGGCCTCGTCGACCCACAGCCCGGCATCGTCCGCCGCGCCGCTCGCGGGGTGCAGCCGGATCTCGCCCACCACCGCGCCGTAATAGGTGTGGTCGAGCACGCTCGCGCGCAGCCCCGCGCCCCCGTGATAGCCGACGAAGAACGCGGCGGCGGGCTGCTCGGCGTCCATCCCCTGCACCATCGACAGCGGCTTCAGCGCGCCCGAGATCACCTCGACGCGGGGATCCAGCTCCTCGAAGAGGAGGTTGCGCATGTCCGCATGGCTGTCGTTGACCACGACCCGCGTGGCCCCCGCCTCGAACGCGCCGAGCGCGGCGGCGTTCGCCTCGCGGCTCATCCACGCGCGGGCGCGCTCGTAGTCGCCGCCGCCCCGGCGCGTCTGGTCGACATGCACCACCCCCGCGCATCCCTCCAGGTCGATCGAGATCAGCACGAACATCGGTGTCCCCTCCTCGCGCCGCCGCGGCGGTCGCGCGAGGGGCCTAGCTCCGCGCGACCGCAGAGGCCACGCCGGGCTGCTCGAGAGGCCCGAGGCCGCGCTCGGCCGCCCCGCGGCAGGCCGAGCGCGACCGGACCTGATCGCGCGGCGACGTCATCCCCCGGAGAGCGGAGGTGACCTGACAGGACGGCGCGCCGGGCCCCGCGCGGCTCCGCCCGCGGACGCCTCCGCTCACGGGGCGCGCCTCACCTCGTCGGAGAACCGCACCGCCTCGCGGAGGACGTGATCGGCGAGCGATGGATCGATGATGCTCTTGATCTGCCCCGCCTCGATGCCGTGCTCCGCGGCCGTCTTGAAGTCGATGATCTCGTCGGCCATCGTCGCGAGCTGCCCGCTGCCGACGCGGTGCGCGTGCGTCTGATACAGCTGCTCCGCGCGCGCCTTCGCGTCCGCGACGAGCGCGCGCTCCTGCGGGTCGAGCAGGTGCGCGACGAACTCGAGGTGATCCGCCATGATCGTCGTCCAGAACGACGCCACCTCGTCGCTCTGGAGCGCGGCGCTGCCTTGCGCGAGCAGATCGAGCCGGGCGGCGAAGCGCTCGGCCTCGCGCGCGATGTGGTCGAAGAAGAGCGGCCAGACGAGGCTCTTGAGCGTGCCGGCCTCCTGCGCGCGCTGCATGCGGCGCTTGTACTCGATGAACTGGAGCACGTCCGCCCGCGTCGAGAGGAGGAGCGCGGCGAGCCCGTCATCGCGATAGCCGCTGTCGCGGGCCGAGAGGAAATGCCCGGCGAAGGTCATCTGGAACTGCCGCGCCTCGCTCCGCGGCCCGCGGAGGCGGTCGCCGGGCATCAGCAGCGCGATGAACATCGCGTGTTCCATCAGCTGGTCCGTCCAGAAGAGGACCTCCGACACGGCGTGCGCGGCGTAGCCGGCGTTCGCGCCCGGCAGGTAGATCGGCTTCCTCGCGCGATGATCGACGGCGACGCCGGGCGTGAAGGCGGCCCCTTCCGGCAGGGGGATCGGCCCGACCGACTCGCTGTCTGCGCCCTTGCCCGCCCCGAGCGCGAGGCCCGGTGTGGCGAGCAGCGATAGGCCGGCGGTGGCCGCGGCCCTGCCCGCGAATTGCCTGCGTCCAAGTTTCCCTTGCAAAGCACGCTTCTCCATCGATACTCCTCCAGGTCCGATCAGCGGTGAGAACCGAGCGCGAGGGTGCATGTCCCGCGCCCGAACCGAGGAGCGGGCCCGGCGAGCGCGGCGCCACGCGAGCGCCTCGCCGGGCGCGGCCCCCCGCGGCGACGGGATTCACCACGAGGAGGCGCCTCACCTCGAGGGGAGCCGCCGGGGACCGCGAGGGGGCGCAGGGCCGCGGAATCCGCCCGCGATGGGAGGCCGGCGGGCTATAACCTGCGAAGCCCGAGCACACACCCCCTCATCCGCCGGGTACCTGCGACTGCCGAGCACACGGCGTCACCCATCCTGCCGTCCGCGGGAGAGCCCGGACGCGCTTCGAGGACGTACCGTCGCTCGCCCCTCGCCGTCGCACGACGCGGGCGGAGCCGATCACGTCGTCCACGCAAGCGCGAGGCCCCATCGCGGGCGCGGCGAGCGCCGCCGATGAACGCCCGCCGCCGCGCACGATGCCCACATTCACCCACCTTGGACCCTGTGTCGGTCCCACAATTTCTTCGCTATCGTCGCCCGGGATGTCGAGACCCCGCCCTCGGCTCCGACCTCCCCAGGAACGCGCCCCGATGCCCGGGGCGCCCGCGATGAGAAGGAGTCGGCCATGAAATACATCATGATGATGCACACCCCGCACGGCGGTCCCTACCAGGTCGCCAGCTGGCCTCAGAAGGACTTCCAGGCGCATATCGCCTTCATGAAGCGCTTCCACCAGCAGCTCAGCGCGTCGGGGGAGCTCGTGGCGGCCGAGGGCCTGGCGGGGCCCGAGCAGGCCAAGCTCGTGCGCGCCGGCAAGGACGGCAAGCCCATCACCGACGGTGTGTTCCCGGAGACCAAGGAGTTCCTCGCCGGGTACTGGATCGTGGACGTCGACAGCCCCGAGCGCGCCTACGAGCTCGCCGCCCAGGCGTCCGCCGCGCCCGGCCCCGGGGGCGCGCCGCTCAACCTGGCGATCGAGGTGCGAGAGGTGATGAGCGCGCCGCCCCCCCAAGAGCTGCCTTGACCTCACGGCCGCGGGACACCGGGGCCGAGCGCCTGCTGCGCGACCTCGCGCCGCAGGTGCTCGGCGCCATCCTCCGTCGATTCCGCGACTTCGGCGCCGCCGAGGACGCGGTCCAGGAGGCGCTCGTCGCGGCGGCCACCCAGTGGCCGCGCGACGGCGTGCCCGACGAGCCGCGCGCCTGGCTGATCCAGGTGGCGGCGCGGCGCATCACCGATCACGTCCGCAGCGAGGCCGCCCGCCGGCGCCGCGAGGCGTTCGTGGTCAGCCTCGTGCCGCCGGAGCAGCAGATCGCCCTCGCCGCCGACAGCGACGAGGCGGTGGAGCAGGACGACACGCTCGCCCTGCTCTTCATGTGCTGCCACCCCGCGCTGTCGACGCCCTCCGCGATCGCGCTGACCCTGCGCGCCGTCGGCGGCCTGACGACGGCCGAGATCGCCAGGGCGTTCCTGGTCCCCGAGGCGACCATGGCGCAGCGGATCAGCCGCGCCAAGCAGACCATCAAGGCGTCCGGCGTGCCGTTCCAGATGCCGACGGCGCCCACGTCGGAGGAGCGCTCGGCGCGGCTCGGCGCCGTGCTGCACGTGCTCTATCTGATCTTCAACGAGGGCTACACGACGAGCTCCGGCCCCGCGCTGCACCGCGACGATCTGTCGAGCGAGGCGATCCGCCTGACGCGCGCCGTGCACGCGCTCCTGCCGGACGACGGCGAGGTCGCGGGCCTGCTCGCGCTGATGCTCCTGACCGACGCGCGGCGCGCGGCGCGGACCGGGCCCGAGGGCCAGCTGATCCCGCTCGCCGACCAGGATCGGAGCCTGTGGGATCAGGGGGCCATCGCCGAGGGCGTCGCGCTCGTGACCGCGGCGCTGTCCAGGGGCTCGATCGGCGCTTACCAGGTGCAGGCCGCGATCGCGGCGGTGCACGACGAGGCGGCGCGCGCCGAGGACACGGACTGGCCGCAGATCCTGGCGCTGTACGACGTGCTCCTCGGGATGTCCGACAACCCCATGGTGGCGCTCAGCCACGCGATCGCGACGGCCATGGTGCGCGGCCCCGAGGCGGGGCTCGAGCTGCTGAGATCGCTCGACGCCGACCCGCGCCTCCAGGGACATCACCGCCTCGACGCCGCCCGCGCGCACCTCCTGGAGCGGGCCGGGGATCGCGAGGCCGCGATAGCCCATTACCGGAGGGCGGCCGGCCGCACGACGAACACCCCCGAGCAGAACTACCTCCTGTCGCAGGCGGCTCGGCTCTGCGACGCCCGGAGCCGTACGTAGCGAGTCGCGAGGCCTCCGCGGGGTCCGGCGCGGGCTCCGGCCGGCGTGAGGGCAAACCCGATGCACGGTGTGCATGAGGCTCATGCCGACTATCCATTGGGACCCCGTCGACCGGGAAACTAGAGTCCGACGCTGACCAGCTCTCGTGTTTCACGAAGCTTGAGCGCGTCAGTATCCATCAGATGTCAGATTCGTGCTCGAGGCCGGATCGAGCGTTGAACCACCCGTTCGAGATCGCTAGCTGATCCCGCGCCGCATCGCCCCTGGCGCGGGCGCACAGGGCGGCTCGACTCGCTTCCTTGCGCCTCGGGTCGACGCGCGCTGCCGAGGAGCGCCCCCCCCCCGCGGCACGGCCGCGCAGGGCGCCTCGCAGCGCATTCGATGTCCTTGCATTACAACTCGGGAGTTTGCCATGAAGATATTCCGATTGATCGCTTGCACGGGTCTCGTGTTCGCCGGGGCCGGCGTGGCTTGCGGGACGCCGGCCGACGACGAGGCCACAGGGGAGATCCGCTCCGAGGTCATCTATGGTGACGACGACCGGGAGGAGCCGTTCACGTACTCGGATCCGGTGTGGGCGCAGCGCGTGCTGGATTTCACCGTGGCCCTGGTCCCCACCTCGGCGGTCGACGCCTCGGACCCGAACGACATCCAGATCGCCGGACCCAACTGGATCGGGCGCGACAACGTGTGCCCCGACGAGCGCTTCGCCACCCAGCCGGCGCTCGCCGACTGCAGCGGCACGCTGATCGACGACGACCTGGTGCTGACGGCCGGGCATTGCATCAACAACTGCAACGACAGCCGCTTCGTCTTCGATTACGCGATCAACTCCTCCACCGGCCAGCTCAACCAGATCACCAGCGACGACCTCTACCGCTGCGTGGACTTCCTCACCTGGTACCGGGACCCGAGCGGCGCGGACTACACGGTCGTGCGCCTCGACCGGCCGGTCGTGGGGCGGCAGCCCGCGGACGTGCGCGCGTCGAGCGCGCCGCTGGACGAGGACATCGACCTCATCGTGCACGGCTTCCCCCGCGGATTGCCGCTCAAGCTGGCCGACGGCGCCAACATCCGCGACGCGAGCGACCCCGAGTTCTTCGTCGCGAACCTGGACACGTTCGTGGGCAACTCGGGCTCGGGCGTGTTCGATCTCGCCACGCACGAGCTCGTGGGCATCCTGGTGCGCGGCGCGGCGGATTTCGAGCCCGACCCGAACGGCGCCGCCTGCGTGCGCCCGAAGCAGTGCGCGGACGACGGATGCCGCGGCGAGGACGTGACCTACGCCCACCTCGCGGTCCAGGCCATGTGCGAAATGACGGTGTCCGACGTGTGCTCCTGCGGCGACGGCGCCTGCGGCCCGCTCGAGAGCCCGGCCTCGTGCGCGACCGATTGCTCCTGCGGCGACGGCGTCTGCAGCACCGGCGAGAGCACCTCGTCCTGCCCGGCGGACTGCCGGCTGGAGGTGCTGTACGACGAGCACACGCCGCAGCCGAACTGGGTGACGCCGGGGATCCAGGTGCGCAATACCGGGACCGACAGCCTCCTCCTCTGGAACACGACGGTGCGGTATTACTTCACCAAGGAGCCGCCTGGCACGCTCGCGGCCGAGTGCTGGGGCTGCTCGACCACGCCGGCGATGACCTTCCACGAGGTGCCCGGCGGCGGGTGCGCGAACGCGACCCACTACGTCGACGTGGTGATCCCGGAGGTGACGCTGGCGCCCTCGGGCACCACCGAGCAGTTCCGCGTCGCGTTCCACGCGTCCAGCTGGCAGGACTTCAATGAGTCGAACGACTACTCGTACGCCGGAGCCAGCTGGAACTGGGCGCCCAACCCGAAGATCACGATGTATCGGCTCGGCATGAGGGTCTTCGGCGACGAGCCCTGTCCGGGCGTCTTCATTCCGCCCCCGAACTGAGCCGGCGTCGCTCGCGCCCGCCGGGCCAGCTCCGCGAGGGGGCGCCGGCGGGCGCCCCCGGCGAAGCCGCCGTGGAGCTCAGGGTGAACCGCAGCCGAACGGCGGAAGACCTGTCCACGCGCCGTTGCCCCCGGCGCCGAGATCCATAAGTGTGCCTAACGAATCGGCCGATCGCGGAGCCGGGAGCGCTGCCTCGCGCTGGCCCGGCGCTCGGGACCGCGAGCGTCCAGCGCCGACCGCGTCGATGTCACGAATCCGCTCATGGCTCGACGTCCGGCGACGCGGGGCAAAGGCCAAAGGCCCCGCGGCTCAGAAGCCGTCTTCCACGCGGATCGCGATCTTTCCCACGGTGCGCGCCGACTCGATGGCGCGGTGGGCCTGCGCGAGGTCGCGCACCGGGTAGGTCGCGCTGACGACGGGCCGCACGTGGCCTTGCGCCGCCAGCGCCGCGACCGCGGCCAGCGCGCGGCCCTGCGCGTGCGGGTCGAGCCGCCACATCGAGGCGGCCCCCATCACGTGATAGACGAGCGACGCCGCCTTGAGGAAGAGCCGATCCGCGACGGGCGCCGGCGTCGGCACGATGCTCACCACGGTGCCCATCGGGGCCACCGCGTCGAGCGCCTGATCCAGCGCGCTGCCGCCGGCGTTGTCGAACGCCGCCGCGACGCCCGCCCCGCCGGTCAGCTCCCGGCAGGCCTGCCCGACGTCCTGCGTGGCGTGATCGAGCACGACCGCGGCGCCGAGCTCGCGGCACAACGCCGTCGACGCGGGCCGGCTGGCGGTCGCCACGGCGCGCAGCCCGAGGTGCCGCGCGAGCTGGAGCATCAGGTGCCCTACCCCGCCGGCGCCCGCGGTGATCAGCACCGTGGCGCCGGCCGCGGGCCGCGCGCGGGCGAGGCATTCCCAGGCCGTGACGCCGGCCAGCGACAGGCACGCGGCCTCCTCGTGCGACAGGGTCGGCGGCTTGCGGGCGAGGGTGCGGCCGTCGACCACGGCCAGCTCGGCGTTCGCGCCCTGCCCGAACAGGCTGGGCGAGCCGAACACCTCGTCGCCGACCGCGAACCCCTCGACGCCGGGGCCGACCGCGTCGACGACGCCGGAGATGTCGTAGCCGAGCACCAGCGGGAACTGCCGCTCGATGCGGCGCGGCCCGGGCGACGGCGAGCGCGCCCGCACGTCCGCCGGGTTGATCGACGACGCGATCACCCGCACCCGCACCTGATGCCGCCCCGGCGCCGGGTCGGGCAGCTCCAGCGGCACGAGCTGCGAGGCGTCGCCGTGGCGATGGATTCCGATTGCCTTCATGCGCTTCGCTCCTCACGATCGGCGCCGACGTCCGCGGCGCCGGCGCAAGGTGACCACCGGCGGCCCGCGCGTATTGAACGATGTCGACATCGAGGCTCGCCCCCGCCGCCCGCGAACGCCGCGCGTCGCCGCTCCTCGCGCACGCCGCGCCCGGCGCCGGCCAGCCCGGGATCACCGGGCTCGTCGACGTGGCGGGGAGCGTCGCGTCGTGGGGGCCACCGGCGCCGCGCGCGCTGCCGTCGCTGCACGCGGTCCTGAGCATCGGCCTGGTCGGCGAGATCCAGAGCGAGCGCGACGACCGGGCGGGCGGCGCGGTCTGGCTGTCCGGGGTCGCGACGCGGCCGTTCGGCTACCGGTTGCCCGCCGAGCTGCACGCCGTGATCGTCCTGCTCGAGCCGTGGGTGCTCCCGGCGTGGTTCGGCCTCGACGCCGGGTGCCTCGTCGACCGCCGCATCGATCTGCGCGACGCGATCGGCGCGGCGCCCGTGGCGGCGCTGCTCTCGGCCGTGCGGCGCGAGGGCACGCCGCACGGCCGCTTGCTCTCGGTGCGGCGCTGGGCGGCCGCGCTGCCGCCGCGCGCGGCGGCGCCGGCCCCCGCGCTGCGCGACGCGCGGCTCGCCGACCGGGACGCGGCTGCCCTCGCCCGTGCGCTCGGCGTCTCGCTGCGCCAGTCCGAGCGGCTGCTGCTGCGCCACCACGGGGTGACGCTGCGCGAGATGAAGGGCATCCGGCGCTTCCAGCGCGCGCTGGAGCATTTCGACGAGGGCCTGCCCTGGGCCGCGCTGAGCGCCGACGCCGGGTTCGCCGATCAGAGCCACCTGTGCCGCACCGTGCGCCGCTACGCCGGAATGACGCCCGCGGCGCTGCAGGGCGCGGCCGGGGCCAGCCTGATCGCGCCGCTGTACCGGCCGCTGATCTGCCGCGACCGGTTCGTCGCCATCTGACGCCGCGAGGAACGGGCGGCGCTCGGCGACGACGGCCCTCTCTGCAAATCTCCTCCGACGCAAGACCTGTGCGCCGGAGCTGTAGAGATGAAGCGTGTCGACACAAAGACGTGTGCGCCGGCGCTGTAGAGATGAAGCATGTTAACGCTCAACGTGTGCGCCGGAGCTGTAGAGATGAAGCGTGTCGACACCGGACGAAGTCCCGGGAAATGTGCCACTGAATTGAGATTCTTTTTTTCGTGGAGCGAAGCGACTGCCATCGCGAGAGAAACCTGGACGTGACATCATCCCGCGCATGCGAACCATCACGGATAGGCTCACTCGCAGCATAGGAATTCTCATCCTCACAAGCGTTCCGCTCGCAACATTGAACTGCTCCGACGATGACACCGGGCCCTCGGGCGACGGCGGGGGCTCCGCGACGAGCACCGGGACCACGGGCGGCCCCGGCAGCACCAGCAGCACGACCTCGGCGAGCTCCACGACCACGGCGGCGACGACGGGGACCGGCGGCGCGGGCGGCGCGGGCGACGGCGGCGGCGGCGGCGACGCGGGCGGCGCGAACGAAGGCGGCGGCGGCGGCGAGTCCTCCGCCGAATTCAAGCTCACGAGCCCCAATCACGAGGAAGGCGCCGAGTTCGCCGACAAGTACACCTGCGCGGCGGCCGGCTTCAACGGCAGCCTCCTGCCGGAGCTCAACTGGACCGCGGGGCCTCCGGGCACGAAGAGCTACGCCATCACCTTCATCGACGTCACCCTGGCGCATAAGACGCCGCCCAACATGAACGGCTATCACTGGGTCATCTACAACATTCCGGCCAACGTCACCTCGCTGCCCGAGGAGTTCAAGGACGCGGCGTCGATCGGCGCCAAGCAGAACAGCAACTACCTCGGACCCTGCCCGAATTTCGGCGGCGGGAGCGCCAACACCGACACCTACGAGTTCACGATCTACGCGCTCGGGGAGGAGTCGGTCACGATCGCGGGCTCGGGCACCGCCGCGGTCAAGGACGCCGAGACCAAGCTCGAGGCGAACAACCTGGCGAAGGCGAAGCTCACCGGCACGTCCAACGCCTCCCCGCCCTGACGAGCGACAGCGGGCCTCGACGGAGGCCCGGGTCCTCGCGGTCACGGGACCGCTGTTTCGAATCCTTCGAGTCGACGGACGGCGGCGCGCGCTTCCACGGCGCGCCGCCGCGCTCGGCGGGGAGAAGCGCCACCGCTCGCGCCGGCTCTCCGGCGAGCGCCGGAGACCCCTGCGCAGGCACAGCACATCACTTAGTTTGGCTAACTATCGAAGGACACGCCGCACGCCAAGCACCCGTCGAGGGATGTTCGAGCGCCGGCGCCGGACCTTCATCGCAATGCCGCGACCCAGGTCGAAGTGCCATGCTCCGGTCGCCTCGCTGCGCTGCGCTGCCTCGCGGGTCGACGCGCGAGTCAACGCGCGAGTCAACGCGCGGGTCAACGCGTCGCGCGCGGCGCCGAGGTGAGGCTCCTCATGCAGAACTTGAGGGCCTCGCGCAAGGTGGCATGCGTGCCGAGGGCGCGCATGTCGAGCTCGAGCGAGGTCATGGTCCGCGCCACCGCCGGCCGGATGCCGGTGACGATCGCGCGGACGCCGAGCAGCGCCAGGGCGCGCACGATGCGCACGAGATGATCGGCCACCGCCTCGTCGATCGCCTCGACGCCGGTGGTGTCGAGGATGGCGAACCGGATGCTGCCGCGCACGACCGCGTTCAGCAGGCTGTTCATGATCTCGTCCGCGCGCTCGCGGTCCAGGATGCCGATGAGCGGCACCGCCAGGACACCGTCCCACACCTGGAGGATGGGCGCGGAGAGGGCGTGGATCACCTGGCGTTGCTGCTCGATCAGGGCGCGCTGCTCCAGCATGCGCTCCTCCTGCTCGCGCTCCCGCGCGGCGTAGAGCTCGCCGAGCTGGGCGTGCGCCGCGCTGAGCTCGGCGTGCGCCGCGGTGAGCTCGGCCGTGCGGGCAGCCACCTTGTCCTCGAGCTGGGCGAAGAGGCGCGCGTTCTCCAGCGAGACGGCGATCTGCGACGAGAGCAGGCCGATGAGCTCGACGCGATCGCGCGTGAAGGCGGCGCTGGCGAGCGCGTTCTCGAGGTAGACGATGCCGATGACGCGCCCCTGGTGCACGATCGGCGAGACGAACAGCGACTTTGCCTGAGAGACCCGGATATGAGGGTCGTACGAGAACGATGGATGGGCCGGCCCGTCATCGATGACGACGCTCTCCTCGGTCCGCTCGACATATTTGATCACGCCGGCGGCCAGGTCGGAGCGGGAGTCCAGCGGGGCCGAGGCGACCCGCTCGAAGCGATCGCCCACGACGTCGCCGGCGGCCTCGATGGTGAGGCCCCCCTCGCCCTTCAGGATCAAGAAGCCGCGGCGCGCGCCGGCGTTCTCGATCATGATGCGCATCAGCGCCTCGAGCAGCCGGGGCAGGACGATCTCCCCGGAGAGGGCCTGAGAGGCCTTGAGCACGCTGCGCAGATCGAGGTCCTCCCGGACGCGCACCGGGGCGCTGGGGATGGCGGGCAGATCGCGCTTCAGGAGATCGGGATGGTCGCGCTCGAGGCGGGCCATGGCGCTCGCGGCGCCCCAGCGCGCATACTGGGCGTGCGCCTCGATCATGTAGGCGCGCGCGAGCGTGGTCCTCCCGAGCTTGAGATAGCAGCGCGCGCAGAGCTCGTTGCCGAGGGCGAGGTCGTGCAGGTAGCCGCCCTCGGCGGCCGCCTGGATGCCCTCGTCGTAGAGGTCGAGCGCGAGGCGCCTGTCGCCGCCCACGCGCGCGAGCTCGGCCGCGAGCAGGAGGTGGCGGTGCCGCATGTTGTCGGGGGCGTGGCTGGCCCAGAAAGCCACCTTCTCGCCGAAGGCGCGGGCCTTCTCGAGGTACTTCTCCCGGGTCTCCGGATCCGCGCCCTCGGCGGCCAGGACCAGGGCGACGCCTCCGTAGAAGTGGAACGGAGGGTTGCCTTGCCAGCCGGCGATCCCGATGATGCTGGCGTTGGCGTCGAACGCGAGCGACGCCGCGCCCGCGTGGTCGCCCTGGAAGAGGCGCAGGACGAGCCGATAAAAGAGGGCGAAGAAGAGGGAGGCCTGGTTGTTGATCGCGGCCGCGGCCGCGATGATCTCGTCGATCTGGATCCACTCGCCGGCGAGGTCGCTCGGGCCCGGATCCGGGCTCATGAGGTTCTCGCAGAGCTGGCCGATGGCGCTGACCATCCAGGTGATGAAATTCCACCTGTCGAACTTCCGCAGGGGCAGCAGCGAGCGCGACTCCGCCTTGATCTCGGCGAGGGGCAGGCCGAGGAGCAGGGTGCTCGTGTTCGCGTTCACCATGCAGTAGAACGCCCAGACGTACTGCCCTGTCTCCAGGCCGGCGTGGATGCCGGTGTGGAGGATCTCTCGCCCCTTCGCGTAGCTCGTCCGCCAGTGCATGACGAACGCGCCCCACATGCAGGCGAGGATCGGCTCGTTCCGCTTGTCCGGATAGCGCCGGAGGAGCTCGACCGCGGCCTCGCCGAAGGCGTAGCCGAGCGGGATGCGGCCGCTGACGCACAGGATCTGGCCGAAGACGACGTAGGAGAAGACCGAGCTCTGCGAGACGCCGTATTGCGCGGTGTCCCGCAGGATCCGCATCACGCAGAACCCGAAGTTGTTGCTGGCGAGGAAGTAGCAGGCCGAGATCATCTCCTCCAGCACGTTGTGGAGGGCGGCGATCTCGGGGTCGGCGAGCCGCGGCAGATCGAGGAGCGACTCCATCGATCGGCCGTCGAGGAGCTTCAGCGTCGCCTCCACGTCGCCGGCGACCGCCTCGTCCGACGGGAAGGGCGGGAGATCGATCCCGAAGAGCCGCAGGGCCACGAGCCCCTCGGTCAGGGCGGCGTGCAGATCGCCCTTGAGGACATGCACCTTGACCTTGAGCCCGTACGCCCGGGTCTTGTCGAGCCGGCTCGCCCCGTGGGCCACGGCCCGCTCCAGCGTGACGAGGGCGTCGTCGGGGCGGCCGGCGAGCACCTGCATGAGGCCCATCTTCGTGGTGAGCGCGAAGATGAGCTCGTACTCCGCCGCCCACGGGTCGTCGGGGAGCCGCGCGAGCCCCTCGGCCACGTACTTGAGCGCCGCCTCGAAGGCCGAGCTCTCCTCGGCCCGCTCGGCCGCGGCGAGGTTCATCCGCGCGAGGTCGAGCCGCGCCGCGGGGTCGCCGATCAGGTCGCCCGCGCGGTTCAGGTGGTTCACGACGTCGAAGAGCCCGCGCGCGTCGGCCCCGAGCGCCGCTCTCAAGAGCAGCCCGACGCGGAGGTGAAGCCCCGGCCGCTCCGGGGCCGGGATCATCGAATAGGACGCCTCCTGGATCTTGTCGTGGACGAAGCGGTGGCTCGCGCCGTCGCTCGTGATGAGCTCCTCCTTGAGCGCCGGCTCGACGCGCGCGTAAAACTCGTCGATCGAGCACCCGCTGATCGTGGAGAGCGTGCCCAGATCGAAGCGGTTGCCGATGGCCGCCGCGAGCCGGAGCGCCTCCTGCGTGGGCGCGGGCAGGCGGCGGATGTTGCTCGCCATGAGGTCGACGACGTTGTCGGTGTACTCGAGGGCGCCGATCGCCGCGAGGTCCCACGACCAGCGGCCGGCCTGGTCGAACGAGAGCGCGCCGCTGTCGTGGATCGATTTGAGGAAGCGCTTGATGAAGAACGGGTTTCCGCCGGTCTTCTTGAGCACGAGCGCGGCGAGCTGCTCGCCGTCCGAGCGCCCGAGGCTGTCGTTGACGAGCGCCGTGACGTGCGGGAGCTCGAGCGGGGTGAGCACGATCGGCTCGGTCTCGAGGCCGCCTTTCCGGAGGTCCTCCATGGCGCGGATGAACGGGTGCGCGGAGCTCACCTCGTTGTCGCGGTAAGCGCCGCAGAAGAAGAAGGCCCCGAGCCCGTCGCCCTCGAGCAGCGCGTTGACGAGGCTGAGGCTCGCCGCGTCGATCCACTGGAGATCGTCGAGGAAGAGGACGACGGGGCGCCCCTGCCCCGTGAAGACCGAGACGAAGCGCTGGAAGGTGAGGTTGAGGCGGTTCTGCGCCTCGACGGGGCCCAGCGAGGGCACGGGGGGCTGCTGGCCGATGAGGTACGCCAGCGCGGGGAGGACCTCGCAGATCACCTGCGCGTTGTTCCCGAGCCCCTGGATCATCGCCGCTCGCCAGCGCGCGATGCGCTCCTCGCTCTCGGACAGGATCTGCCGGAGCAGGGCGTCGAACGCCTGGAGCACCGGGCCGAGGGGCCGGTCGCGGTTGTACTGGTCGTATTTGCCGCTGATGTAATAGCCCTTCTCGCGCGCGAGGGGCTTCAGGATCTCCTGCACGAGGGACGACTTGCCGATGCCCGAGTAGCCCGACACGAGGACGACCTTGCGCGCGCCGCCGAGGACCCCCATGAAGGCCTGGGTGAGCCGCTGGATGCTCTCCTCGCGGCCGTAGAGCCGCTGGTGGATCTGCAGCAGGTACGCGGCGTCGCGCTGGCCGAGCTCGAAGCGATCGAGGCGGCCCTGCGCGAGGCGCCGCCGGCACTCGTGGAGATCGGCGAGCAGGCCGAGCGCGGACTGATAACGGTCCTCCGCGTTCTTGGCGAGCAGCTTCATGACCACATCGCCGGACGGGGCGGGCACGCCGGCGCTCCGCTCCGTGGGGTGCTCGGGGATGAGGGCGATGTGGGCGTGGATGAGCTCGAGCGGGTCGATCGCCTCGAAGGGCAGGCTCCCGGTGAGCATCCGGTAGAACAGCACGCCGAGCGAGTACAGATCCGAGCGGTGGTCGACGCTGCGGTTCATCCGACCGGTCTGCTCGGGCGAGGTGTAGGGGAGCACGTCGGACAGGACGGCATCGCTGTAGAGCAATGCGCCCTCCTGGGTGACCGCGGCGTCTACCCCGTAGTTCAGGATCCGCGCCTCTCCAGCGCTGGAGACCACGAAGCTCTTCGGCCGGATGGCGCCGTGCACGACGCCGTGCCCGTGCAGCACGCGCACCGCCTCGGTCATCGAGATGGCGAGATCGAGGCACAGGCCGAGCTCGAGCCTGCCGCGCGCGGCGAGGAAGCTCCCGAGCTCCTCCCCGGCGGCGTCCTCGAACACCACGACGAGGTTCCCCTCGTGCTCCTCGACGCCGTGGACCTTGACGACACGCTCGGACTCGATCCGCGCGATGTGCTTGTATTCATGCTTGAGCCGGGCGCGGTCGACGACGCGCGACTCGGCCGCGCCGAGCACCTTGAGCACCACGGGGGCGCCGTCGCTCGCACGGACGGCGCGATAGCGGGCGGTGTCGCCCGTGGGATCGAAATGGATGACGGAGTGGTAGCTGGATAGGTTGAGCATCGATGGGTTCGAGAGAGCGTCGCGAAGGCAACGAGGCCCACGCGGGACAGCGCCCCTCCTGGAACCGTACAGGCTCACGGTGGAGCAGAGCAACGGCCTTGCGACGAGGGGAGCTGACGCTGGCAGGCGGGCTGCTCAGGAGGCACGGAGGAGGAGAGCACACCTCGACTGTGTCGCAGCCGACACAGCCACCTCCTCCCACAGGCCATTAGTTAATGGTATTTAACATGGCGGAATCCAGCCGGGCAAGCGAGAACGTGGGCGGCTGCGGGCGGGGTTCGTGGCGTGGTTCGCCGCTGGTCGGCCGTCGCGCTTCAGCGCTTGAGGAAGGCCAAGAGCTCGGCGTTGAACTCATCCGCGCGGGTCTGCGCGAGGCCATGGTCGGCCCCCTGGAAGACCTTCAGCGTCGCGCCCGGCACGAGCTTCGCCGCCTTGATCGCGGAGGCCTGGATCGGCACGATCTGGTCGTCGTCGCCGTGGACGAGGAGCGTCGGCACATCGATCTTCTTCAGGTCCTCGGTGTAGTCGACCTCGGAGAACT
This sequence comes from Sorangium sp. So ce385, assembly GCF_051474135.1. Classification (NCBI taxonomy): domain Bacteria; kingdom Pseudomonadati; phylum Myxococcota; order Polyangiales; family Polyangiaceae; genus Sorangium; species Sorangium sp. So ce385. Next base: position 8,711,523 of record NZ_CP150337.1, read on the forward strand.
CGCGGATGCAGTCGAGCTGACCCTTGATGCCGCCCATCATGCCTTGCAGCCAGAAGGACTCGCGCAGCCCCTCGGAGATCTGCGCGCCAGGGCGGTTATAGCCGTAAAAGGGGATCGTCAGGTCCTTGAAGAACTGCGAGCGATTCGCGAGCGTGCCCTTGCGGATGCCGTCGAACACCTCGATCGGCGTGCCCTCGGGGTTGCCCGCCGTCTTGAGCATCAGCGGCGGGACGGCGCCGACCAGGACCACCTTGGCGGCGCGGCGCGTGCCGTGGCGCCCGACGTAGTGGGCGACCTCGCCGCCGCCCGTGGAGTGGCCCACGAGCACGAGATCGCGGAGATCGAGCGCCTCGATCAGCTCCGCGAGGTCGTCGGCGTACTGATCCATGTGGTTGCCGTCCCAGGTCTGGTCCGAACGACCATGGCTGCGCCGATCGTGGGCGATGACGCGATAGCCCTGCTGGCCGAAATAGGCCATCTGGACGTCCCACGCGTCCGCGCTGAGCGGCCATCCGTGGGAGAACAGGATGGGCTGGCCCTTGCCCCAGTCCTTGTAGAAGATCTTCGTGCCATCTCGGGTGGTGATCGTCGCCATGGTGGACTCCTTGTACGCTCCGCCCGCGCCAGGCGGGCGACACCGAAACACGACCGAAACACGGACAACTTGCAACGCGCAACTTGCAACGCGCAAGGCCGACCTGCCAACGGGTAGGCGGGACTTCGCTCTTGGCTTCTACGGAGCGTGGCCATAGAATACCCGATCGGAGCAGAACGCCCACCTCCAGACGTCCTGAAGGGACTCTCAGAACGTAACCTGTACCTGCGCTACCGAGCGCGTGGCGCCGGGATAGCCCTCCCCGCGCCTCCCCGGCGTGACCCGAAGCGCGCGCCCATCGTCAGAACGCGAAGCACTCGCACCCGCCGTCGAGCAGCCCGCGCAGCCCCGAGAGCCACCGCGGGAGCTCCGTCGAGCACCGGCCGGCGGCGGCTCGCGCCTGCGCCCGGGCCGCGGCCGGCGCGCCGGCCGGCGAGGGCCGATACGCGCCGGGGTAGCGGTGCAGCGGCGACCAGTCGGGCATCACGGGGAGGTCCCCCGGGTCGAGCGGCTTGAACTCGCCCGCGGCATACACCGGCTCGCCGCCGAGGATCGTGAGCACCGATTCGAGCCACTTAATCTCCTCGTCGGGAACACGGAAGTAGTCGCCGCTCAGGACGGCCATGTCGGCGAGCTGGCCGGCCGCGATCGCGCCGCGCTTGCCCTCGTCCCGCGACATCCACGAGCTCCCCTGCGTGTACAGCCGCAGCGCCTCTTCCCGCGTGAGCCGCGCCTCCTCGGGATAGAGGGAGAGCCCTCCCAGGGTCCTCCCCGTGGTCAGCCAGTACAGGGCGACGAACGGGTTGTAGCTCGCCACGCGCGTGGCGTCCGTCCCTGCCCCGACCGGAATGCCCATCTCGATCATGCGCCGGATCGGCGGCGTGCGCTCCGCCGCCTCGGCCCCGTACCGATCCACGAAGTACTCCCCCTGGAAGGCCATCCGATGCTGAACCGCGATGCCGCCGCCGAGGGCCTTCACGCGCTCCATGCTGCGGTCGGAGATCGTCTCGCAATGGTCGAAGAACCAGTGAAGGTCGCCGAGCGGCACATCGGCGTTCACCCGCTCGAAGACGCGGAGGAAGCGCTGGATCGACTCGTCGTACGTGGCGTGGAGCCGGAACGGCCAGCGGTTCTCGGCCAGGAAGCGCACGACGCGCTCGAGCTCGGCCTCGAGCGTCTGCGGGAGATCCGGGCGCGGCTCCAGGAAGTCCTCGAAGTCGGCCGCGGAGAAGACGAGCATCTCCCCGGCGCCGTTGCAGCGGTAGAGGTCGTCGCCCTCGCCCGGCCTCACGGCCTTGGACCACCGGACGAAGTCCTCGAGCTCCGCGCCGGGCTTCTGCGTGAAGAGGTTGTAGGCGATGCGCAACGTCATCTCGCCGCGCTCGTGGAGCTGGCGGATGATCTCGTAGTCCTCGGGGTAATTCTGGAACCCGCCGCCGGCGTCGCACACGCTGGTCACGCCGAGGCGGTTCAGCTCCCGCATGAAGTGGCGCGTCGAGTTGTATTGATACTCCGGCGGCAGCTTCGGCCCCTTCGCCAGGGTCGCGTACAGGAGGGTCGCGTTCGGCCGGGCGATCAGGAGGCCGGTGGGGTTGCCGGCCCGGTCGCGGGCGATCTCGCCGCCGGGCGGGTCCGGCGTCTCCTTCGTGTAGCCGCACGCCCGCAGGGCCGCGCGGTTGAGCAGGGCCTGGCCGTAGAGATGCAGGATGAAGACCGGGGTGTCCGGGGCGGCGGCGTTGATCTCGTCGAGCGTCGGCAGGCGGCGCTCGGCGAACTGGAACTCGCTGAAGCCGCCGACGACGCGCACCCATTGCGGGGCCGGCGTGCGCGCCGCTTGCTCCCGGAGCATCCGCAGGGCGAGCGACAGCGAGGGCACGCCCTCCCAGCGCAGCTCCATGTTGTAGTTCAGGCCGCCGCGGATGACGTGGAGATGGGAGTCGTTGAGCCCGGGGATGACCCTGCGGCCGCCGAGATCGACGACCTTCGTCTCCGGTCCGCGGTGAAAGTCCGAGGCGTTGTCGACGCCGGCGATCCGCCCGTCGACGACGACGACCTCCCGCGCCTCGGGGCGCCGCGGGTCGAGGGTGGTGATGCGTCCGTTGAACAGGATGAGATCGGCGATCATCGTGAATCTCCTTGGTCCGGATGGAGCCACCCCGCCGCCAGCTTCACGAGGAGCGGCATCGCCGCCCACGTCAGCGTCGCGACGATGCCGGCCGCGATGATCCCCGCCGAGAGCGCGCGAGGGAGGCGCGCTCCGAGCAGGGGCAAGAGCGCCGCCGGCACCGCCATGCTCACCGGCCAGACCGCGATCCACGTCAGCAGCGCCATCTTCCAGCGGGGCGGGCCCGCCGCGTGACGCGGCGGGAAGAAGGCCTCGAGGCCGCCCAGCTCCCGGGTTTGGGGCTCGCCTTCGACCATCGGCTCGATGGTCGCGAGCCACTCCTTGTAAAGAGGCGTCTGGTAGAACGCCTCTCGATCGGCGGCGCTGGCGAAGCTGCGGAGGATGCCGTACTCCGTCGAGCCGGAGCCCGGCGCGGGGCGCAAGAGGTGCACCCCGAGCGCTCCGTGCTCGGCCACGGAGCGGCGCGCGAACTCCGCCAGGCGCCGCTCGAACGCCTCGGCGTGCTCCCGCCGGACGCGCCGGGTGATGGCGACGTGGATGGTCGGACTCATGGGCGGCCGCCTAGTGACCGCCCTTCTTCGGCACGATCTGCGGCTTCGCCGCGGACTGAGGCGCGCGGTGGACCATACTGTAGGCGTACTCGACGCCCACGCCGTAGGCGCCGGCATGCTGCTTGAGCAGGCCCATGAGGTTGTTGTAGTGCTCGCGCTTCGCCCAGTCGCGCTGCCACTCCAGCAGCGCCGGGATCGTCGTGAGGCGCACCGCCCCGGCCTGGACCATGCGGGACAAGGCTGCTTCCTGGGCCGCGGGCGAGGTGGCGCCGCAGCAGTCCTCGACGACGTAGACGTTGTAGCCGGCGCCCAGCATCTCGATGGTCGGCCAGGTCACGCAGACCTCGGTCCACAGCCCCGTCATGAGGATGTTCTTCTTGCCCGTCGCCTCGATGGCGGCCCGGAACGCGGGGTCGTCCCACGAGTTCATCGAGGTGCGCTCGATGACGGCTTGACCGGGGAACACGTCGAGGAGCTGCGGCCACACGTAGCCGCTGAACGACTCCGTCTCCACCGACGTGAGGACCGCGGGCACGTTGAACTCCTTCGCCACCTTCGCGAGCAGGGTGACGTTGTTGATCAGCGTCGCGCGGTCGATGCTGGCGACGCCGAACGTCATCTGCGGCTGATGATCGATGAAGACGACGGCGGTGTCCTGCGGCGTGTACAGCTTGTGATACGGGTTCATGTCTTACCTATCGCTCCTGCCATGGACGATCGCGTCGGCGAGCTCGCCGACCGCGAGCAATGCGCCCCCCTCGGGCCGATACGCGTGGAACATTACGCGCCCGTGGTGAAGCCGTCTTGAACAAACGTGCCAGAGCTCGATCGGCCGGCGCGCTCGGGATCGCCGGTGATGGCGCGACGAAGAGGACAGGATTGTTCTAGCCGGCGCCGGCGGTCGACGGCGCTTCAACGCGCCCGCCCGAAGGGTCTGCCCTGCCCGGGTCGGCGCACCCTCGCTGTCGCGCGGGCAGCGAGCGCCGCGGGCGGCTCACTTGACGGGGAATTGCTCCGCGACCCAGCCCTGCCAGCCCGGCGGCATGCGCGTGGCCTCGAGGTAGCGGCGGAGCTGCTCGGCGTCGTCGAAGGCGGACATTCCCCACAGGCGGAACGCGTCGACATAGCCCATGTCGTCCTCGAAGGAGTCGGCGAAGTCGGCGAGCGACAGGCCGAGCTGCCAGGGCGCGTCGACGTGCCCGGCGCAGAGCAGCTGGGCGAGCGACAGGAGCCCGCGCTGCGGGTCGATCGCGCCCGCGTCTCCGGTCTCGAGCGCCCGCGCGCACGCTCTCCAGGACGCCGGCACGGCGGGGGGCGCCCATCCGCGGTCTCTCCGGAGCTCGGCGACCTGGCGCGACCAGAACCAGAGCTCGCGGGTGTCGTAGCGGGCCGCCTCCTCGGGGACGGGCTGCCGTTCCCACGGCCAGCGCAGCCCTCCCTGCTGGCCGAGCCAGGTGGTGAATGCGACGTCGGACGCGATGAGCCCCTGTTCCAGGAGCGCGGAGCGGCGCTCGGCCGCCGCGCTCGGGTCGTCCTCGTCGCCGTCATCTTCGTCGCCGTCGTCGTCGCCCCGCGCCGCGGGGTAGAGGACCTCGTGAACGGCGTCTGCCCAGCTGATGGGAGCGGGCGGGTGACGCCGCAGATAAGCGATGCGGGTCTCGGGCTCCGGGGCGAGCTGCTCGAGGAAGACGCTCCACATCCCCATCCAGTCTTCCCCGGCGCCCATGCGCCAGCCGAGGGTGTGGCGCTCGTAACCGGGGAAGCGCGCCCAGGGCGGGGCGAGATCGCCGCGCGCGTCGAGGTGCTCGCGGAGGCGCGAGCGACAGCTCTCTTTCCAGCTCATGACGGCAGCATACGCGAGGACGCGCCAGCTCAGCCCGCCCGAAGCCGGGTCAGAGACAGCCGGACATCGGCGCCGCTTCGCGGCGGCCTCGCGCGGGCGGACCTCGCCTCGTCTCCTCGGGGCTCCGCCCCGCTCCGCACCCCGGCGTCCGCTCCGCGGCCGCCCTCGACTTCCTTGTCCCCGCGAGGCACCAGGCGCCGACAAATTCGCTCGACGCCGCCCTCGAACCGCGGCACGTTCACCGACGGTCGTTTCGGTACGTCCTCCGGACCCATGACCCTGAAAACGAGCGGCCCATGCGGGTGAGGACCGGCGTGCAACAGGCCGCGGACCGCTCGGGCGACATCTCCGATCACGAGCGACGCGACGTCCCCGAAAGCGAAGGAGATCTCATGAAGAGAGCGGCCAATCGTCCTGCAGCAGGCCTCGGACCGAGCTCGCCGGGGGTGGTCTTGCTGTGCGCCCTCCTCGCAGGGTGCGGTGACGGCGAGATGGCGTCCAGCTCCTCGTCCATGTCTTCAGGCACCGGAGGCGGCGGCGGAGGCACGAGCGGCGGAAGCGGTGGTGGAGCAGGAGGCGGCGGCGCGCCGAGCGCCAAGCGCTACCCCGATCGCTTCACCGTCGGCGCCCCCGGCGTGGGCCCCTACGCCCAATCCGATCCCCAGCTCCCGGTGCCGCCCGGGTACACGGAAGTGTGGCCCAGCGACGACGAAAGCAAAGAGTGGGATCTGTACGATTGCGACGGCACCGTCAATCTGGACCACATGTATTTCCACGCGTTCATTTACATCGGCACCAGCTGCCACGGCACGGTCAACATCACCAACTCGATCATCGCGCCGCCGCCCGGCTCCACGAACCGCAGCATCCTGGTCAACGCCGACGAGTCCGCGCCGCTCACCTTGAACATCAGCGATACCACCATTCGCCCCGAGCCGGTCGGCCTCGGAGGTACGAACGCCGCCCTCACCGAGCATGCCGTGAACGCCTGTGCGACGTGCACCATCCGCTTGACCCGGGTGGACGTGGCCAACACCGGCGGCATGTGCCTCTGCGGCCAAAACACCGTCATCGAGCAGAGCTGGCTGCACGACAACTACATCGCGCACTTGGCGGACCCCTCTCTCGCGCATACGGGCGGCGTCTTCCCGTACGGGGGCAGCGGGCCGCTCGAAATCGGCCACAACCGGCTCGAGCCGGGCGTCGACGCCGCTACGGGCGACGAAGTGCCCAACTATTGGCAAGCGATCACCGCCGTGCTCTTCACCCAGAGCGTCGATGGCTCGACGCTGCGGAACTACGATGTCCACGACAACTTCGTCTCGCTCGGCGCCTACGATTTCTACCCCGAGAACGGCGAGGACATGATCCTGCGCAACAACGTCTTCGGCCCGAGCCACTGGGGTTACACGACGTCGTGCGCGACGTGTACGTACGCGGATTGGTCCAACAACGTGGTCGGCGACATCGACGGCAACCCCACGGACGAGGTCGTCCCCCAGCCATGAGGACGCGCTCTCGGCGGCGCCGAGGGGGCGCGCGGCGCTCGCGAAGCCGCTGCGGCCGCCGCTCCCTCGAGGCTAGCCGCCCGGGCGGCGGAGCGCGTACGCGATGCCGCTCCGCAGCGTCCCCATCGTGACGAGGTCGCCGAGGTCGATGTCCAGCGCGACGAGCGCCTGGGCCACCTCGGCGCGCACCCCGGTGAGCACGACCCGGGTGCCGAGCAGCCGGAGGGCCCCCGCCGCCCTGAGCAGCGTGCTCGCGACGCCCGTGTCGACCGCTCGGATCCCCGTGATGTCGATGATCACCACCTCGGCCCGATGCGCCGCCGCTCCCTCGAGCGCCGTCGAGAGCATCTGCTCCGCGCGCTCTGCATCCATCTGGCCGATGAGGGGCATGACCAGGATCCTGTCGGTGATCGGAATGATCGGGCTCGACAGCTCGAGCAGCCTGGCCCTGTGCGCGCGCAGCACCTCCTCCTGGAGCGCGGCCCGCTCCCGCTCGGCCCGCTCCCGCTCGGCGAGCTCGCGCGTGAGCTGCTCGTTGGACGCGCGGAGCTGCTCGGTCTGGGACGCGACCTCCCGCGCGAGCGACGCGTTCGAGCGCTGGAGCTCCTCTCGCATCGCCTCCACGCGGGCATAGAGCTGCGCGTTCTCGATGGCGCCCGCCGCCTGCGACGAGAGCGCCCGGAGGATCTCCAGCCGCGCCGGCGAGAAGGCGTCGCCGAGCGCGTCGTGCTCCAGGTAGAGCACCCCCGCGAGGCGGCCCTGGTGCGCGAGGGGCAGGCAGAGGATCGACCTCGGCCGCCTCGCGGCGATGTGAGGGTCGTCGGCGAAGCGCCGCCCGGCGGCGGCGTACCCCGTGATGACCGGCTCCCGGCTCCGCTGGACGTGGCGCACGACGCTCATGGCCAGCGCGTCGCCCACCCGCGCCGCCGCGTCGGGGCCGACCGCCCGCTCCTCCGGAGCCACCGCGATCACCGCCTCGACGCGCAGCGCGCCCCCCTGCTGGAGGAGCAGGATCCCGCGCTGCGCGCCGGTGTTCTCGACGAGGATCTCGACGAGCCGCTCGAGCAGCCGGTCGAGGACGATCTCGCCCGAGATCGCCTGGGCCGCGCGGAGGACGGACAGGGCGTCGAAGCCGAGCCCCCCGGTGCTGCTGGACGAGCTGGAGACGGTGGCCGACGGGACGAAGCGCGCCGCCGGCTCGCCCGACAGGAGGAGGTGGGCGTGGCGCTGCGCGAGCCGCGCCGCCTTGGCCGTCGCCCCCCACTGGAGGTAGCCGTAGTAGGCGTCGGTCATGTAGACGCGCGCGAGCTTCGGCCTGCCTCGCTCGAGCAGGAGCCTCGCGCACAGCTCGCTCGCGAGCGCCGCGTGGTGCGCGAAGCCGTTCTGCCGGGCCGCCTCGATCGCCTCGTCGTAGAGCGGCAGCGCGGCGTCGAGGCCCTCGCCCGACGCGCGCGCCGCCTCGGCGCGGACGAGCGCGTGCTTGTGCTGGAAGTTCTCGGGGCAGCGCGCGGCCCACGCCGCGACCTTCGCGCGGTGGCGCGCGAGCGCGTCGGCGCGCTCGGCCGGCGCGGCCGGCTCGGGGGGCGCGCCCGCCGCGAGGATCGCGAGGCACACGTAGAACGAGAGCTCGGTCAGGAGGTAGAGGTTGTTGCCGCTCGCGCTCCGCGCCTCGGCCTCCGCGGCCATCGCGAGCGCGGCCTCGTGCTCCTCGTGGAGGTACGCGAGCTCGGCCTTCAGCAGGTAGTAGGCGCAGGCGATGAACTCGGCGTCCGGCCCCCGGTGCGCCTCGACGAAGGCGGCCTCGTCGAAGCCGTCGCCGTTCAGGCTGAGGGGCCCCTCGGTCTCCCCGGCGAGGCTCGCGGCCGCCTGCTTCATGAGGAGCAGCCCGGCCGCGCAGATCGCCACCTGCGTGCGCCGCGTGAGCTCGACGCCCCTGCCCGCGTCCGTGCGCACCGCCCCGAGCTCGTCGCCCGCGCAGAGCCGGATCGCGACCGCGTGGAAGAGCGCGTACGAGAGGTAGAGGAAGTCTCCGGACTCCAGGCCGGCCTGCTGCGCCCGATCGAGGTAGGCGAGCGACGCGCGGACGGGCCGGAAGAAGTGGCTGAAGACGCCGATGAGCTCGTTCAGCTTGCACGCGAGGCCGTCGTTCCTGAAGCGCTCCTGGAGCGCCAGGCCGAGCTCGCTGAACGCGCGGGCCTCGTCGTGCCGCTCCAGGACCATCGCCAGCATGAACCCGAAGGAGATGGCGCCGTACGCCGACAGCTCGGTGTGGCCGTGCTTCAGGAACAGGTTGATCTGCGTGACGTTGAGGAACCCGTAGAGGACGGGGCCGATGAGGGGCCCCGGCTGGATCAGGGTCGAGAGGATCTCGCAGGCGGCGCGCGCGTCCGGATCGGTCATCTCCGGCGCAGCGGCGAGGTCGCTGGGGCTCCGGCCGGCGAGGTTGCGGCTCACCTCCTCGAGGCCCGCGGCGAACGCGGCCCCGAGCGCGCCCTCGCCGTTCGGCACGGCGATGCCGAAGAGCGCGAGGGCCTCGACCCCGGCGCTCACGGCGTCCGCGAACCGGCTCGAGGTGAGGTAGAGGACCGCGCGGAGCCTGAGCACGCGCGCCCGCTCGACGCGGGTCCCCGCGCGCGGCAGGAGCTCCTCGAACAGGCGCTCCGACGCGCGGTGATCGCCGGCGAGGTACTCGCACTCGGCCCGCTCCAGCCGGAGCGCGAACGCGAGGTCGGGCTGAGCCTCCCAGCCCGCCTCCCCCAGCGCCGCGATCCCGGCGCGCAGGTAAGCGGCGGCCGCCTGGTAGGCGGTCGCCGCCTTGGCCTTCCGCCCCGCCGTCAGGTTCCAGGCCGCGAGGCGCCGCCGCTCGTGCGGCGCGTCGAGCCGCGCCGCGACGAGGTTCAGGTGGCGCAGGGCGGCGAACAGGTGGTCCTCGTCGACCTCGCGGTCGCCGCTCGCCAGCAAGAGGCGGCCGATCGTGAGGTGCGCCTCCTCCCGGAGATCGCCCTCGATGAGCGCGTACGCGGCCTGATGGATCCGGTCGTGCAAGAACCGGTACGAGACGTCGAACGACGCCGCGGTGCGATCGTCGTAGAGGAGGCGGTACTCGGGATCCCTCGGCAGGACGAGCCCCTCGCGCAGCGCTCCCCAGAGATCGCGGCCCGTCTCGACCGGGGACTTCCCGTGCAGCGTCGCGAGCAGCTTCAGCGTGAACTCGTGGCCCACGCAGGCGGCGAGCTTCAGCACGCGCTGCGTCTCGGGCGCGAGCCGCTCGATCTTGCTCGCCATGAGCGCCACGACGTCGCCCGCGGGGCCGCGCTCCCGGAGGCGATCGAGGTCCCAGGAGAAGGCGCCCTCGCGCTCGTCGAAGGCGAGCTCTCCCGCCTCGTGGAGCGCGAGCAGCAGCTGGCTCAGGAAGAACGGGTTGCCCCCGGTCCGCTCGAAGACGAGCGCGGCGAGCGGCGCGGCCCGCTCCTCGCCGCAGGCCAGGGTGTCGGCGACGAGCCGGGTGACGTCGGAGAGCGGCAGCGGGCCGAGCTCGATCGTGCGCACGGCGCCGCCCGCCTCGCGCAGCGCCTCGAGCGCCGCCGCGAGCGGGTGCGCCGCGTCGACCTCGCCGGCGCGGGTCGCGCCGATGACGAGCAGGTGCCCGCCGTCCCGCTCCGACGGGCCTCTGGTCCGGCCCGCGAGGAGGAGCGGGAGCAGCTTGAGCGAGGCCGGGTCGGCCCACTGCAGGTCGTCGAGGAACAGGCAGAGCGGCCGCTCGGCGGTGAGCGCCTGGAAGAAGCGCTGCACGACGAGCGCGAAGCGGTTCTGCGCCTCGGTCGGGCCGAGCTCCGGGACCGGCGGCTGGGGGCCGAGCAGGAGCGCGAGCTCCGGGACGAGGTCGACGAGCACCTGGCCGCCCTGGCCGACGGCGCGCAGCAGCGCCGCCCGCTGCCGCGCGATCGCCTCCGCCGGCTCCGCCAGGATCTGCCGCACGACGTCCTGGAGCACGCGGGCGACGCCGACATACGGCGTGCCGCGCGAGAGCTCCTCGAACTTGCCGGCGGCGAGGAGGAACGAGCGCCGCTCGCCGGTGAGGATCCTGGGCAGCTCGCCCACGAGCGCCGATTTGCCGACGCCCGCGTGCCCCGAGATCAGGACGAGCTCGGGCGCGCCCGCGGCGGCCCGCAGGGCGGCGGACGCGAGCGTCGAGAGCTCGGCGTCGCGGCCGTAGAGCTTCTGCGACAGGCGCAGCTCGCCCGACGCGTCCCGCTGGCCGAGCGAGAACGGCGCGGCGCGCCCGGTCGACTCGAGCTTCGCGAGGCATTCCGCGAGGTCGTGCTCGAGCCCCTGAGCGCTCTGGTAGCGGTCCTCCGCGGCCTTCGACAGGAGCTTCATCACGATGTCCGAGACCACCTCGGGCACCTCCGGCGCGAGCGCGCGCGGCGGCGGCGGCGTCCTCGCGATGTGGCTGTGCACGAGCTCCAGCGGGTCCGTGACCGGGAAGGGCGGTTTTCCGGTCAGGAGCTCGTAGAGCGTGGCGCCGAGCGAGTACAGGTCCGTCCGCCGGTCGACGACGCGGTTCATCCGCCCGGTCTGCTCCGGCGCCATGTAGAGCAGCGTGCCCTCGAGGGCGTCGGGCGCCTGGGCGCGCTGGATCTCCTGCGACAGGCGCGTGGCGATGCCGAAATCGGCGAGCTTGACCGAGCGCGGCTCGTCCATCCGGACAAGGATGTTGTGAGGTTTGATGTCCTTGTGGATGACGTTGCGCTGGTGCACCGCGCCGAGGGTGTCCGCGAGCGACACGGCGATCCGGAGGACCGTCTCCAGGCCGAGGCGCTCCCGGGCGATGACCTGGGCCAGCGAGCGGCCGCCCGTGTCCTCGAGCACGAGGGCCACGCCGTGGTGGTGCTTCTCGAGCGCGTGGGCCAGCACCACGCCCGGCAGGACGAGCTGCTTCAGGATGGCGAACTCGTGCCTCAGCTTGGCGATCTCCCGCGGCTCCGGGTACTCGCTCCTCAGGACCTTGGCCACGATCGGGACGCCGTCGGCGCTGCGGCGCCCCCTGTACAGAATGGAGGATCTGCCTTCGTGGATCGGCTCATCGAGCGTGTATCGGGAGAGTAGGGCCATCGTCTCTGCCTGAGGAGCTCTGCCGGGGCGGGGGTGCGCACGAGGCGCCGCTCGCGTCGGACAAGCGGTCTCGTGAGGTGTCGAGCGGCGCGACGAGAGAGCGCAAAAGGCCCAGGAGATGACGGAACAAGGTGCTTCGCCTCTGCCCCCCGCGCCTTCCGGATCACTGTCTCGCCACTTCTATCGCATGCGGCTCGCGGGACCAACCGGCGACGAGGAGGGAAGGGCGCGCCGGCGACGCGCCGTGAGCCACATGCGTATGGCCCAATACCAATTCTGCGGCAGAGCGGGAGCTCTGGGATGATGTGCTGTGGTGTACGGAGCCCTCACCGGCCTCGACGGGCTTCGGGGCGCGCCTACCGGACGCGCACCACCCGCGTGCCGCCCGCGAGCCGGTCGTGCTTGCCCTGGCGGAGCGGGCTCGAGCGGATCGTCTTGGCGATCCACGTCCAGACGGCGAGCGCGAGCAGGGGCCCGAGGACCGGGATCGAGCCGACGAGCGTGAACGCCTCGCGGATCAGCGCCTGCTTCAGCGACGGCCGGCCGCCATCCGGGCCGACGACCCGGAGGCCCAGCGCGAGCTTGCCGGGCGTCGTGCCCGCCGCGGCGTCGAGCAGGGTGAAGTACGCGAGGACGAGCGCGGAGCCGAGGAGCAACCAGTCGAAGCCGTAGCCGATCAGCTGGCCGAGACCGACGTCCATGGCGGCGAGGACGAGGACGTCGATCCCGCGCGCGGCGATGCGGGGGGAGAGCTCGGCGGGGACGGGCGAAGCGACGGACGAGACAGCGGACATGGTGGCCTCCGGAAAAGGGCGGCGTCGAAGCCGTCCGGAGGTAGAGACCCGGCCGCCGGGCGAGACTCATCGGTCCGCGCTAGAAAAAGGAAGAGGCGCAGCCGCCGATGCGGGTCGAGGCCCTCTGCGCCGCGACCGCGGGCGCGGCGCTCCGTTCGATCACGGCGTCAGCCAGTTGCGTGAGACGCACAGCATCGACAGCAGCTTGAGCGTGTCGCCGTAATAGTCCTCGGTGGGCGCGGTGGAGACGATCTCGTTCCACAGGCTGTCCAGCCACGCTTGACCGCCGGCGTCGGTGGTGGCCGCGACCGCGAACGGGGCCATGAACACCATGTCGTTGTAGGGCTCGATGGCGCGGCCGGCGAGGGTGTATCCGGCGCGGATGTTGCTCGGATTCCCCCCGGTCTTGCCGCGGATCCAGCGGCTGATCCGGCTGGCGGCGTTGCGCGAGCGCGCGTCGCCGCTGATGGCGGCGTCGATGCCGAGGCGCCACGGCACGCGGGCCGCATTCCAGGAGTAGCTGCCGTCGTGCGGCGCCTCGAGGAAGTTGGCGTCGGCGGGGCGAGGCGTGGTGTGGGTGTTGACGATGAAGTCGGGCAGCAGGCCGGTCGAGCTGGCGTACCGATTCTGCATCGTCTCGATCAGCGTCTGGTGCGCGCTCAGCACCTGCGACCAGTCGGTGCCTGCGCGGCCGATGAAGCTGCGGAAGTGGCCGAGCATCCAGTCGGAGCTGCGCGTGGCGTAATAATACGTCGGATCGTCCGGCCACCTGGCCCAGTCGCCGAGGTTGACCAGCCGCGTGGTCGGGTTGACGTTGCTCGCCGCGATCGCCTTGAGCACGCGGGTGGCCTCGGCCGCGTAGTCGACCGCGCCGCTGGAGCCCCATTGCGCGTCCGCGAGCAGCAGCGCGTAGGCGATGTCGAGATCGCCGTCCGTGGCCGAGTCGTGGTCGAGGATGTCGCTGCAGCTGGAGTCCTGCGCCCACGCCATCAGGTCGGGGTTGTTCTGGCTGGGGTGACGGCGGTTGTAGCGGTGCAGGCCGTCGAAGATCGTCCGAGCCTGGGCGTCTTGCCCGGCCATCATCGCGGCGATCAGCATGCCGTATCCCTGGCCCTCGGACACGACGTGAGCGCCGTCGCCCGTGCTGGCCCGGATGCGGTATTCGTCCGGCCGACAACCGGGCTCGACGTAGCGACTCTTCCACTGCCAGTAAAAATCTGATGTCGCGCTGTCGGCCGTGGCCTGGCCGGCCGACACGCGCAACGTCGACGCGTGGTAGGCCTGGTGGTGGCTACCGAACGGGTGGTTCTGGGCGTGCGCGCTGCCGGCGATGCAGAGCAAGCTCAGCGTCAGCCCTTGCAGGGCCCGCTTCGACGCTCCGGTCCGTCGTGACGATGAGACCGTCGAGGGTGACATGAACATGGAAGCAGCCTCCGATCGGAGAAGGGTTGTCCGAAACGACAGCGTGAGCGGCGGCGAACGCGATGGAACGGCCGGCGCAGGGCCGTTCCGCTTCGTCAGCCATGTTCCGGGAGAAGCCCAGGAGTCACGCTGCCAGGCTGAATGCCGCCGGAGGCGATGTTCCTTCGGAAAATCTGCCCCTCAATCCACGATCGCGAGCGCTCGCTTCGGGCACGCCCGCACCGCGCGCTCGATCTTCGGGCGCAGCGCCGGGTCCACCTCGGTCAGGAGGACGTGGAGCCGGTCCTCCTCGTCCACGCGGAAGGCCTCCGGCGCGGCCCGCATGCAGGCCTGGTTGGCCTCGCAGAGATCCCGGTCCACGACGATCCGGCTCATCGGGCCACCTCGGGCCGCGCCGCGGGCGTCACCGCCGCGCGCAGCGACGCGAGCTTGCGGAGGGTCGGATGCCCCGCGTACGCCGGCTCGCCGACGACCCGCATTGCCGCGTAGCGGCGGAGCAACGTGCCGACGGCGACCTCCCCCTCGAGCCGCGCGAGCGACGCGCCCAGGCAGTAGTGGGGCCCGAGGCCGAAGCTCAGGATCTCCTCGTGCTGCCGCCGCGGGTCGTAGCGATCCGCATCGGGGATGGCGCGGGGATCGCGCAGCGCCGCCGGGAGGATCGCGACGATGATCGACCCCCTGGCCATGTTCACCCCGCCGATCTCGACGTCCTCCGTGCAGTACCGCACGACCCCTCCCTTGCCGAAATTGTCGAAGCGCAGGAGCTCCTCCATCGCGCTGCGCAGGAGCGCGGGCTCGGCCCGCACCGCGGCCGCGCGCTCGGGCACGCAGAGCAGCGACATGACGCCGAAGCAGATGAAATGCACCGTGGTCTCCGAGCCGGCAGCGATGATGGCGGCGACGAGCCCGAGCATCTCGTCCTCGCTCAGCCGGTCCCCCTCGGCCTCGGCGCGGATGAGCGTGCTCAGCAGATCGTCGCCCAGGCGGCCGCGCCGCTCGGCGATGAGCTCGCGGAGGAGCGCCATGCCCGCGGGCACCGGGGCGACGACCGCCGCATACGCCTCGGGGGTGAGGCGCGGATCGACGGTCTTGATGAGCGCCTCGCCGAAGTCCCGGAAGGTCTTCTCGTGGTCTCCCGGGATGTCGAGCATCGCGGAGATGACGCGCAGGGGGATGAAGTCGGCGAACTCCGCGACCTCGATCTCGCCCTTGCCCTCGAAGGGCGCGAGCGCCTCGTCGACGATGCGCTGGATCATCGGCCGCAGGCGGTCGCACGCGCGCGGGGTGAAGGCGGGGCTCACGGCCCGGCGGACGCGCGCGTGGTCCTTGGGGGCGAGGCGGAACAGCGACCGCTCGAACGGCCCGCGGATCGCCTCCGGCAGCGCCGCGTCCGGCGCGGGCAGCCCGGCCGCCGCGGGGTCGGTCGCGAGGCGCGGATCGCGCAGCACGGCCGCCACGTCGTCGAAGCGGCTGACCACGTAGGACTGCGCGTCCGGCCAGAAATACACCGGCGCGGACTCGCGCAGCTCCGTGTATGCGGGGTAAGGGTTCGCGTCGAACCCGGGCGCGTCCGGCTTGAAGTGGAGCACCGGACATCCCTTGGCGGCTTGATTCGGCGTCATCATCGTCGCTCCTTCGCCTGCAGAGACGGGCGCCCTCCGGCCTCCGCCGGCGCCCCTCGCAGCCAGCGTGGCCGGCGAGCGAGCCCGCCGTCCCGGCGGCCAGCATACTCAGGAATCGAGCGGGGAACGCGGCTCGAAGACCCCTGAGCAGCGCTTCGACGCGGCACGGCAGCTGTCCTCCCACAGGAGATTTCTCCATGGGCGGAGCGAGCGGATGGCGCCCGCCGGCGGAGGGCCGTGCCCCTCGCGGACGCGGGGGGTCGTGCCTCGCCTGCGCGGCGCGCGGCGCTGCGTCACCAGCTCTCCCATTGCTGGTTGCTGCCGCCGTTGCAGGCGTACTGCTTCACGGCCGCGCCGTCGGCGGTCGAGCCGCTGACCACATCGAGGCACTTGCCGCTGTGCCGCGCGACCATGCGGTAGTAGCCGCCGCCGGCGTCCTGGAACTGGAACTGCTGGTTGCTGCCGCTGTTGCAGGTGTACTGCTTCACGGCCGCGCCGTCGGCGGTCGAGCCGCTGACCACGTCGAGGCACTTGCCGCTGTGCCGCGCGACGACGCGGTAGTAGCCGCCGCCGGCGCTCTGGAGCAGCCACTCCTGGTTGCTGCCGCCGTTGCAGGTCCACTGGTGCACGACCGCCCCGTCGGCGGTCGAGGCGCCGTTCACGTCGAGGCACTTGCCGCTGTGCCGCGCGGCGAACCGGTCGTACGTGGCGCCCGAGCCCTGGACGACCCCGGTGGCGGCGTCGATCGTCACCTGGTCCGAGTAGCTCATGGTCATGCTGGTGTTGCTGGGGAACTGGAGCGGCAGCCAGACGTACTGCGAGTCGTTGACCGGCCCGCCCCACGCCCCGGCCCAGCGGTCGCCCATGTACAGGTACGAGGTGGTCGACGAGCCCTGGATCGGCAGCACGAACGCCGTCTGCGAGCCGTAGGCGGTCGCGTCGCCGATGTTCTGGAGCGCGCTCCAGGTGCCGCCGATGCTGGTGGCGGTGGCGTATTTCTGCTGGTTGGGGTCCCAGCCGGTCGCGCCCGAGGTCAGCAGGAAGTAGACGCCATTGCGCTTGAACATGGCCGGCGCCTCGCGCCACGAGCCGGGCCAGAGGATCTGGACGAGGCTGCTCACGTTCAGGTAGTCGGACGTGAGGCGGTAGATGTGCAGATCGGCGTTCTCGCGCGCGGCCGAGATCATGTACGCGGTGCCGTCGTCGTCCTTGAACAGCGTGATGTCGCGCGACATGTGCCCGAGCGGGCGGAAGCTGCCGCGGTAGGTGTAGCTGCCGTCCACCGTGCTGGAGGTGGCCACGGCCGCGCGGGCCTCGCCGTAGTCCGTGGCGTTCTCCTTGTGCATCCACATGACATACTGGCCGGTCGAGCTGTTGTAGATCACCTTGGGACGCTCGATGTTGGCCGAGCGCAGCTCGGCGTGCGCGCTCGGCGTGAGCACGTGGTTGCGGAACTGCCAGCTCTTCAGATCGGTCGAGCGGTAGACGTCGACGTACTTGGTGGCGCGGTTCTCGCCGAACCAGTAGTAGTAATCGCCGACCTTGATCACGCCGCCGCCGTGCGCGTGGACCACGTTGCCGGAGGTGTCCCGGAACTGCGTACCATTGGTGATCGTCTGGGGCGCGGCGTGGGCCGTGCCGGGGAGCCCTGGATGCGCCAGCGCAGCCAGGCCGAGCGCGAGCGCGAGCGCGAAGCGGACCGAGTCGACATAAGCAAGCTTCCTTGACACTGCGAGTCTCCTTCCCTGCTCGTCCTTCAAAAATACACAGCTATTCTGGACAGAGCCGCAGGATCCAGGAAGTCAGATGCGTTCCGAAAGTCAAGCTCATCGTGGTGGCCATTCCACCGAAAGGGCGCGTCGCAGACACGCAGGTTGAAAGATCGAGCCTTGTGCGATCCGCCGTCATGGCAAAGCGACGCCGTGTCGACGCGTGGGGTGGCCCGGGGGACGCACGTACTGTGCCGGATCGCGAACTGGGTCGTCGGGATCGGTGCCCCCCACCCCAACCTGGGTCGGTCGCCTCAACCTGGGTCGGTCGCCTCAACCTGGGTCGGTCGCCTCAACCTGGGTCGGTCGCCTCAACCTGGGTCGGTCGCCTCAACCTGGGTCGGTCGCCTCAACCTGGGTCGGTCGCCCCGCCCAACCCGGCCCCTCTCGACCTGGAAGATCCGAAAAATCTCTATTGTCCCCAGAGCGCACGCGCGTCACCACAGTCCCATGGAGGTGAAGATGACCGCGAGCGGACGGCGTGAGAGCGAGGCGATTCGCGCCCACGTGGCCCAGACCTCCCCGGCCCTCCAGGCCTTCTTCCAGGCCGAGCTCGCGCGGGCCAAGGAGGTGCTGGCGGGCGGCGCGGCACCCCCCAGCGTCCTCGGCGTGAACGCGGCGGCACGCGTCGCGCACCATCTGGAGCAGCTCGCCGTGGCCAACGCGCCGGCATGCGCTCCCGGTTGCTCGTGGTGCTGTCGCGGGCGCGCGGTCGAAGTCCTGGCTCCCGAGGCGGTCGCGATCGCAGCCTTCCTGGCCGGGACCCGATCCGCCGACGACCTGGCGGGCCTGCAGGCCCAGATCGCCCGCGCGTCGCACGGGACGCGCGCGCTCGACGAGGCGCAGCGCTGGCGTGAACAGACGCCTTGCTTCTTCTTGAACGCCGGCACCGCGGAGTGCTCGATCTACCCCGTGCGCCCGCTGGTCTGCCGCCTCCACAACTCGGTCGATCGGGATCAGTGCCGGCGCGCGTCCGAGGACGCAACGCAGAACACGCCCGTCCCCAGGCATGCTGCCTTCGAAATCCTCTATGGCCTCGCCCAGTCCGCGATCATCGTCGCGTGCCTGGAAGCGGGGCTCGACGCGCGCTCCCTCGAGCTCACGACCGCGGTCGACGTCGCCCTCCGCGAACCGGAGGCGAGCGCGCGATGGGCGTGCGGCGAGAGGCTCTTCGAGCCCGCAGCGACGCGGAGCGAGCCGGCGCGCGCGTCTCCCACGGCGCCTCGGGCGATCCAGCCCGGCCTTGTGCCGTCCGAGCGCCTCGTCGCGAACACGAGCAGCGTCGCCAGAAACGCACGCAAGCGTGAGCGGCGAGCCCGTCGGGACGGCAAGTGACCCGCCTGGTGGGCGCCTGCTCGCGCCTGCGGACTTGCGCCTGCAGCCGGTCGGTCGGTCAGCGCCGCGCTGCTTCGTTGGTGCAGGCGCCGCGCCATGTGGCGCCCGACCCGGGTTGAGCCCTCGGCGCGCCCGACCCGGGTTGAGCCCTCGCCGGCGCCCGACCCGGGTTGAGCCCTCGCCGGCGCCCGACCCGGGTTGAGCCCTCGCCGGCGCCCGACCCGGGTTGAGCCCTCGCCGGCGCCCGACCCGGGTTGAGCCCTCGCCGGCGCCCGACCCAGGTTGAGCCCTCGCCGGCGCCCGACCCAGGTTGAGCCCTCGCCGGCGCCCGACCCAGGTTGAGCCCTCGCCGGTTGAGCCCTCGCCGGCGCCCGACCCAGGTTGAGCCCTCGACCCAGGTTGAGCCCTCGCCGGCGCCCTCGACCGCGGCGGACCGCCCCCGCTTCATTGCGCAGCGCTGGTGCCAGATCGTCTGGCGATGCCCCCCGCGTGTGACACCTTCGACAGAGGTGACGCAGGACGGCCGCTCGCACGCGCCACGAGGCGCTCACCGAGCGCTCGGCACAACCCTTGCGCTGCCGCCATCCGTGACTCTTGCTCGCCGTCGCTTGGTTCTCTGCCTGGGCCTGATCGCCGTCCTCTCCTTGGCCGTGTGCGTCGCGTGGACGGCGCGACGCTCGGGAGCTGCCGGCGCCTCCGCCCAACCTCGGTCGACGCCGTCGGCCGGGAGCTCCGGCGCTCCGGCGCCCGTGCCGCCCCCCCTCCGCGCGCACCGGCCCCACCCCATCCCCACGCTGACACCGATCCGGCCAGCCCCCGGCTCCCCTTCCGTCGAGCCCCCCGCGCGGACGGCGCCGGGGCCGGAGCCCCCCATCCCGCCCGGACCCCCGCCTGCGCCCGTCGATCAGGGCTCGTCCGAGCGCCCCCTCACGGAAGCCCCCGCCCACGCGAGCGCCGCCCCACACCGCGCACGCCGGCTGGACCAGTCCGTGTTCCGGCGGCGGTTGCAGCCTGGCCTGTGCCCGGACCCGACCGAGGCAGCCCAGATCCGACAGACGTTGATCGCGCGCTTCCGCAACGCGGACTTGCCCGGCGCCGGCCGGCTGTACGTCGATCCCAGGCTGCCGGAAGGCGCGCATCTCCCTCTCCTGCATCACCTCCAGCAGGCGGAACGCGAGGTGCTCGCGCAGCTGGGCCTCGCTCCCGAGCCTCCGGACGTCTTCGCGTACTTCGACAAGGAGCTGCTCGTGGCCGCCGCGTGCACCAACCGCAACGTGGTCGCCTACTACGACGGCGCCCTGCACGTGGTCCTCGATAACGACGACGTGCAGGCCAGCGTCGTGCACGAATACACGCACCACGCCCTGATGAGCCAAGGAATCCTGGGGCCGGCCTGGGCGCAAGAAGGCATCGCCATGCTCGTCGCGCGCGAAGCCTGGTGGCTCGATCCGGCCCGACTCGAACAGGTGAGGGATGCCCCCATGCCCCTCGAGGTGATGGAGCAATCGATCCCGTACACGCTCCTCCCGGATCAGGCGGTCCTGTTTTACGTGCAATCGGCCACCATGGTGGCCTGCCTCGTGCGCGGCACCGACGCGGGCCTGCGCGGCCTCATGGAGGCCCTGGGCACGCCCGCAGGAGCTGCGCCGGGCGCGGGATCGTACGATCCCTCGGAGCTCCTCGACCCCTCCGCATGGCCAGCGTGCGTCGACGGGTTGATGAGGTCAGCTCACGGCGAGCGTTAGCGCCGCCCCCAGGCGCGCCCGAGCGGCGCTCAGAAGAAGCTGTAGAGCGACAGCTTGAAGCGCTCGTTGGTCGCGGTCACGTCGTCGGCGAAGGTCTGCTCCGAGCGCTGGAACGAGAGGCCCGCGCGGAGGGCCGGCATGATGTCGACGAACAGGTTGCCATCGATGTAGCGCGACTCGCGGAAGGCGGTGCGAAGGTCCCTGTAGCCGTGCTCCGCCGTGATCCGATCCGACCAGCCCTGGGTATAGTTGGCGGAGACGGAGACGCGGCCCGACGGCGGCAGATAGTACTGGAGACCGACCATCATCCCGCGCCAGCCGATGGTCTTGAGGTTGTTGTTCGCGTCGTACACCGCGAGCCCGTTGTCGATGTCCGGCGTGTACACGGCGCCGTCCGGGAGCGGCGGGTTCGGCACGTTGCTCGCGACGCCCACGATGTCCGCGATGCCCGTGCCGGAGAAGAACGAGCCGGTCAACGTCAGCGCATTGCCCGGATCATCGAGCGCGCTCGCCGGGATAATCGGGATCAGCGCGTCGACCGAGATCGCGTATCCGTTGGCCGACCTCGAGTGGAGCGGGGCGGCGGTGTGCTCGGCCACCTTCAAATGGCGGAACGTGCCGGAGACGCCGAGGGACAGCGGATCGATCAACATCCCGCCCGCGCCCAGCGTGTGAATCCCCTTCCAGCCGTTGACGCCGAAGCGCATCCCCGCCTGGATGTCCGGGATCTCGGAGTCGCGCTGCGGCGGCTTGACGGCCGCCGCCGCGAGCTCGAAGTTCAACGGCTCCGACTTGAAGGTGTGGCCGACGCGCAGCTGCGGCATCCTGCCGAAGACCTGGTTCATCACCGGGAAGAACGACGTGGTGGCCGGGAAGAAGAACGGCTGCCACCCGAACAGGTGATAGGTCTGGCCAATCACCACGTCGACGTAATCCGACTCCACCTTGATGTACGCCTGGCGCAGGCGGAAGGTCCCGCTGCTCACCAGCGCCGCCTCCGAGACGTTGGGCGGCTGGCTGCCGAAGAAGTCGAGCTCCAGGGCGGCGGTGGTCTTGAACCCCTCGTACTCGGGCGCGCTCACCTTGACGCCGAGCCGGGAGTTCCGCGTCGTGAAATGCGTGCGGGCGTGCCTGCCCGCATAGGTGTCCTCGCGCTGGATCACCGTCGCCCCCACCGACTCGCCGAAGCTCTGGGTGGAGTCGTGCATGATGTCGAACTCCGCCATCCCGTAGATCGTGGCCTTCCACTTGGAGGTCACGGGAACGGGCGTCGCGGCAGGCGCCTTCGCCAGGTCCGCGGGGGGAGCCGGCGGCGGGGCCGCGGCCGCAGGCCCGGTGCCCGGCATCGGCGGCGGTGTGGCCGGCGCCTGCGTGCCGGTCGGCAGCTGCGTCATGCCGGCGTCCGGCGGCTGAGCGGCCGGCGCCGCTGCCGGCGCGGCCGCCGCCGGAGCAGCCGCCGCCGCCGGAGCAGCCGCGGCCGCCGGGGCGGGCGCAGCCGCCGCGGGCGCAGCCGCCGCGGGCGCAGCCGCCGGAGCAGGCGCACCCGGAGCAGGCGCAGCGGGCGGAGGCGCCGCGCCCCGCGGCGGCGCCGGCGGGGGAGCCTGGCCGTGCGCGGCCGCCGCCGCGAAGAGAATCGACGCACCCAACAGGTTCGCAACCTTCGATTGGTTCATGTCCGAAGCCCCTGGTGTTCGACGGCGCCGGGAATCCTCACTGGCGCCGCAAGTGATTGATTTTATTGACATTTTTATTGAACTACACCGGACGGATCACGGCCCGGCGTCGCGTCGATCTCTGCCCGGCAGCGCGGGAGAGCTCGACGCGGCGAACGGCGCTTACGTTTCCTGTTGCCGCTTCAGGCCTGGCGGGCCGCTTCGCGGAACGCGCGGGCGCGGGCGACGAGCTCGTCGCGCCGCCCCTCGCGCAGCAGCTTGAGATCCACGAGGTTGCTGCCGACGCCGACGGCCACCGCGCCCGCGGCGAGGAACGCGCCGAGGTTCTGCAGCGTCGCGCCGCCGGTGGGCATGAGCGGGATGTGCGGCAGAGGCGCCTTGAGCGACTTGAGGTACGAGGCGCCGCCGAGGGCGTCGCAGGGGAACACCTTCACGACGTCCCCGCCCGCCCGGTGCGCCGCCACGACCTCCGTCGGCGTGAGCGCGCCGGGCGCGCTCACCACGTTCATCGCGAGGCACGCCTTCACCGTCCCCTCGTCGAGCGCGGGGCTGACGACGAAGCGCGCCCCGGCCTCGACGCACGCCTCGGCGGTGCGGGCGTCGAGCACGGTGCCCGCGCCGACCAGGGCCCGCTCGCCGTGGCGCGCCGCGACCTCGCGCACGACCTCGACCGCGCCGGGCACGGTCATCGTGATCTCGAGGACGTCGATCCCCCCCTCGAGGAGGGCCTCGACCGCCTGGAGCGCCTCCTCGGCCGAGCCCGCGCGCACGACGGGCACGACACGCGTGCGACCGATCCACCCCAGCACGTCTTGCTTGTTCATCGATCCACCCGGGCCGTGCCCATCTTCATCGCCTTGAGGACCTCGTCGAGCGACGCCATCGTGGTGTCGCCGGGCGTCGTCATCGCCAGCGCCCCGTGCGCCGCGCCGCAGTCGACGGCCCACTGCGGCCCCTTGCCCGCGAGGAAGCCGTAGATCAGGCCGGAGGCGAACGAGTCGCCGCCGCCCACGCGGTCGTAGATCTCCAGATCCTTGCGCTCCGGCGCCTGGTAGAGCCGGCCGCCCTGGTACAGCACCGCGCTCCAGTCGTTGCGCGTCGCCGACGTCGCCACGCGCAGGGTCGTCGCGACCGCCTGGATGTTCGGGAACGCCTCGATGACGCGCCGGATCATCGCCTCGAACGCGCCGACATGGAGGTTCTTGTGCCCCTCGTCGAGGTCCTCGACCTCGAAGCCGAGGGCCGCCGTGAAGTCCTCCTCGTTGCCCAGCATCACGTCGACGTACGGCGCGAGCGCGCGGTTGACCTCCCGCGCGCGGGCCTGGCCGCCGATCGACTTCCAGAGCGAAGGGCGGTAGTTCAGATCGTAGGAGACGACGACCCCGTGCCGCCGGGCCGACTCCATCGCCTCCTTGGCGACGCCCGGCGTGGTCTCGGAGAGCGCGGCGAAGATGCCGCCGGTGTGGAACCACCGCGCGCCCTCCCGGCCGAAGATCGCGTCCCAGTCGATGTCGCCGGCCTTCAGCTGCGACGCGGCGGTGTTGCCGCGGTCCGAGACGCCGACCGCCCCGCGGATGCCGAAGCCCCGCTCGGTGAAGTTCAGGCCGTTGCGCACGGTCCGCCCCACGCCGTCGTGGGGCACCCAGCGCAGGTGCGAGAGGTCCACGCCGCCCTGCAGCATGAGGTCCTCGATGAGCCGCCCCACGGGGTTGTCCGCGAGGGCGGTCACGATCGCCGACCGGAGCCGGAAGCACCGGCGGAGGCCGCGCGCGACGTTGTACTCGCCGCCGCCCTCCCAGGCGTGGAAGCCACGGGCGGTCGAGATCCGACCGTCGCCGGGATCGAGGCGCAGCATGACCTCGCCGAGGGAGACGAGGTCCCAGCGGCAGTCGGCAGGATCGCGGAGCGTGAAGGACATGGTTTACCGGTTTAGGAGGGCTGGCCCCGCGACGGAAGGGCCAAATCGAGGAGGTGGACCCGAGGGGCCGAGCAGGGCCGATGAGGCGCGCCGAGGGCGGTGATCACGGGCTGCCTCCCGGCGCGCGCGTCGACTGCACCTCGGTGGCGGACGGGCCCATGTACCCCTTGGCGTTGGCGCCCTTCGACTCGACGATGGGCCGCCCGTCGCGGTCGAGCTTGACGAGCTCGGCCTTGGTCCCCTGGGCCGTCGGCCAGAGGTACCAGCGCGCGTCCATCCAGCCCACGTGCGCCGCGGGGCCCTCGACCGGCGCGCCCGTCGCGCCGAGCTGGCCGGCCCGCGTCGCGCGGTAGTCGTCGACGGAAGCGTACGGAGGACGGTTGAGGGCGAGCTGCAGGCCCGCGATGCTGGCGAGCATCGCCAGGCCGCCGGCGACGATCGCCGCCTGCGGCACGCGCCGCTTGGGCGTGACCGGCTCGACGCGCGGCAGGAGGAGGTGCAGCACGAGCAGCCCGACGAGGTACAGGCTCCCCGCGAGCAGGAACGGCAGCGCGTACGAGCCGGTGAGCGTGAGCGACCGGCCCACGAAGATCTGGAAGATCGCCCCGCCGACGACGCCGAAGGCGGTCTTGATGCCGACCACCGTCGCCATCGCCGGGCGAGGCAGGGTGTCCGAGACCAGCGTGTAGAGGTTGCTGCTCCAGCCCTGGTGCGCCGCCGCGGCGAGCGACAGGAGCGCGACCGCGACGTACACCGACGGGATGCCGCCGACGCTCGGCACGTCGACGAGCTGCCCGACGGCCATGACCGGCACCGCGGCGAGCGCGCAGGCGAGCATCGCGAGCTTCCGCGCCGTGCCGACCGAGCGGCCGCGCGCGATGAGCTTCGAGGAGAGCCAGCCGCCGCCGATCGCGCCGACGTCGGCCACGATGAACACGACCGGGATCGCGTAGGCCATGAACGTCGGCGTCAGCTTGAACTCGCTGACGAGGAACTTCGGCAGCCAGGTGAGGTAGAACCACCACGGCGCGTCGGTGAAGAACTTCGCCATCGCGACCGCGTAGACGGGCCGCATCCCGAACACCTCGCTGACGCCGAGGGACTCGGTCGACTCCTTCGCGTCGGAGCGGATGTGCGCGAGCTCCTCGGGCGACACCTTCGGGTGCTCCTCCGGCCGCCGGTAGAGGCGCGTCCAGAAGAAGATCCACACGACGCCGATCCCGCCGAGGACGAGGAAGCAGGCCCGCCAGCCGTACGCCTCCGCGATGCGCACCGCGAGGAGCGGGGCGAGGATGGCGCCCACGTTCGAGCCGCAGTTGAACAGGCCGGTCGCGAGCGCCCTCTCCCTCTTGGGGAACCACTCGGCGACGGTGCGGACGGCGGACGGGAAGTTGCCCGCCTCGCCGACCCCGAGCAGGAAGCGGATCGCGGCGAAGCCGCCGAAGCTGCCGACAAAGGCGTGCGCCGCAGAGGCGATGTTCCAGAGCAGGAACGTCGCGCTGAGCCCCTTGCCGGTGCCGACGCGGTCGATCCAGCGCCCGACGAAGACCATGCCGAAGCCGTACGCGAGCAGGAAGCTCACGTTGATGAGCGCGAGGTCCGTGGGCCCGAGGCGCAGCTCGTTCTCGAAGAACGGGACCAGCAGCGAGAAGAGCTGCCGATCGAGGTAGTTGATCGTCGTCGCGAAGAAGAGGAGCGCGCAGATGGTCCAGCGGGTGCGCGTCATCACGCCGCCGCTCGCCGGCACCACGGGAGAGGCCGCGGTCATTGGTTCACCCCCGAAGCCAAGAAGCCACCGTCGACTGCGATGCTCGTGCCGGTGATGAAGCTCACCGCGTCAGAGCAGAGGAAGAGGGCCGCGCCGATCAGCTCCTGGGTCTCGCCGAAGCGGCCGAGCGGCGTGCGGGCGAGCAGCTCCCGCCCGCGCGGGGTGCCGTCGAGGAGCGCGCGGTTGAGGTCGGTCACGAAGACGCCGGGCACGAGGGCGTTCGTGCGGATACCGTGCTTGGCCCACTCGGCGCCGAGGCTCCGGGTGAGCGCCATGACGGCCGCCTTCGACGCGCCGTAGGCCGCCACCTCGTGGAAGGCGACGAAGCTCGACAGCGAGGCGATATTGACGATGCGGCCCCGGCCGCTCTCGCACAGCGGGTGATAAAACGACTGGCAGGCGCGGAGCATGCCAGTGACGTTCGTGTCGAGCAGGCCGTTCCACTCGGCGTCTCCGACCTCGGCCGTGGGCGTGCGGAACGTCCTGCCGGCGCAGTTGACGAGGATGTCCACGCCGCCGAGCGCCTCCACCACGCTGTCGCGCAGGGCGTCGAGGGACGCCCGGTCGCTCACGTCGCACGTCGCCTCGAGCGAGCGGACGCCCCGCTCGCAGATCTCGCCGTAAACCGCGCGGGCCCGATCGGCCCGGGTGCCCGAGGCGACGGTGTGGACCCCCGCCTCGGCGAGGCCGAGGGCGATCGCGCGGCCGATGCCGGAGGTGCCGCCGACCACGACGGCCCTGCGGCCCGCGATGTCGAAGAGGTTGCTCATGCTCCCAGCCATTCCCCGGCGATGCCGCCCAGGAGCGCGCGCGCGTCGCGCTCGATCTGCGCGTCGGTCGGCGGGACGGGCATCGCCCCATAGCGTCGCGAAAGCGCGCTCGCGATCGATCGCCGCGAGTGGCGCCATTTGTAGATCAGCTGATCCAGGACGCGCGCGTCGGAGTGCTGCGGCACGAAGGTCGGCCCCAGCATCTCCAGGCGCATCGAGGTCGTCTCCTCGATGAGGCTCGGGTTGTTCATGAACCACCAGCACCCGAACGGGAGGACGTTGGCGAACTTGCGCGCCACGACGCAGAGGCTGTGCGTGTTCTCGCGCGAGAGCGTCGTGACGAGGAAGCGGACGTCGGGGTTGTCGCCGGCGAGCCGCTCGAGCGGGGTGAGGTCGACGGTGCTCACGCCGTCGCCGGCCACGCCGAGGCGGGGGTTCACCGCGCGCCGCACGCCGATCATCATCGCGAACGGCAGGCCGTGCGCGCGGCACGCGTCCAGCACGGCCCGGGGCGGGGGCGCGACCTCGTTGACGGAGATCGCGAGGTAGCGCGGCCGCATGCGGGCGATCCACCGGTCGAGCTCGGCCGCGAGGTCGTTCGCGGAGACGAGGCGGTCGATGCGCAGCGCCGTGTAGAACCGCGGATCGGGCGCGACGCCCGCCTCCCAGATCGCGCGCTCGGCGGGGTCGGTCGGGTCGTTCGTCATCGCCAGCGCGCTCACCCCGGCGAGGCGCAGCACGTCTTCCAGGTGATCCTCGGCCTTGCGGCTGGCGAAGAAGGCGCGCGCGTCGCGCAGGTCCGGCGCGGCGGGGTCGAGCCCGAACGCGTCGAGCACGGTGGCGACCCCCGCGGTCGCCTCGGACAGCGGCGATCGGCGGACGAAGAGCGCCTCCCACACGAGGTCGGCCTGCGCCTTCTTGTCGAGAGCATAGAACGCCTCGGGCGTGACCTTCGGCTCGGCGCGCAGGGTCTCGGCGACGAGGTAGTGGTACGTCAGGAGCTCGTCGACGCCCCAGAGGTTCAGCGCCTGGAACTGGGGGGCGAAGAGGTGGGTGTGGAGATCGATGATGGGCGCGGCGTCGATCGCCTTGGTCACGCGCTCGGCGAGGGTCATCTCGGCACCTCGGGGATCCGGTCGTCCTTGGGATCGGCCCAGCGCTCGTTCGGCACGGTCGCGCACCAGGCCGGGCGCAGGGGATCTTTGTCGTAGGGATAGGGGCCCAGGCGGCGGTATTCCTCGGCGTAGCGGGCGACCTTCTCGCGATCGAGGCGGACGCCCAGGCCGGGGCCGTCGGGCACGCGGATACGGCCGTTCTGGTAGGGGAGCGGGCCCCCGCGGATCACGTCGTCTTTCAGGTGGTGGTAGTGCGCGTCGGCGGCGAACGAGAGGTTCGGGATGACGGCGCCGAGGTGCAGCATCGTCGCGAGCTGCACGCCGAGCTCGCCCGAGGAGTGGACGGCGACGCCGAGCCCGAAGGTCTCGCAGATGCCCGCCGCCTTCACGCACGGCCGGATGCCGCCCCAGAACGTCGTGTCGAGCAGGATGACGTCCACCGCCGTGTCGAGCACGTTCGCGGCGAGCTGCTCGAAGTTCACGACGACGGTGTTCGTCGCGAGCGGCATCCGCACCTTCTCGCGGGTGCGCCGCATCGCGTGCAGGCCGAAGACGGGATCTTCCAGGTAATCGTTGTTCAGGTCCTCGATCGCCTGACCGAAGCGGATGCCCTGCTCCGTCGACCAGACCGCGTTCGGGTCGAAGCGGACGCGGTCGTCCGGGAAGGCGTCGGCCACCGCGCGGTAGCACTCGAGCTCGTAATCCGGGTGGAACACGCCGCCCTTGAGCTTGTGCGAGGTGAACCCGTGCTTCTTCTTCAGCGCCCTCGCCTCCTCGACCAGCTGCTTCGGGGTGCGGACCTCGCCAGAGCCGTCCGCGTTCGGGTAGCGGAAGAAGAGGTAGGACGCAAAGGGCACCTCGTCCTGCAGCTTGCCGCCGAGCAGGTCGTAGACCGGCACGCCGTAGGCCTGTCCGAGCAAGTCCAGGCAAGCGAACTCCAGCGCGGCGAGGATCTGGGTGCGGTTGTTGTAGAGAGAGGCCGTCGGGTTCGCGATCTTGAACCGCATCTCCTCGAGGCGGGCCGGATCGTGGCCCGCGAGGTAACCCTTCATGGCGCGGAACACGGCCTCGGCCGACTCGCCGCCGCCGCCCATCTCACCGAGGCCGACCAGCCCGTTATCCGCCTCGACCTCGACGAGCGTGCGCACGAAGCGGCCCCAGTGGCAGCCGTTGGCGTGGCGCAGGGGCGCCTCGAGGGGGACGGTGACGGTGGTGGCGCGAATGTCGACGATTCTCATGCAGGACGGGGCTCCCGGGGCCCCAGCGTTTCGATGGGTTGGACTAGAAGCTCTCGAGGGTCAGTGACACCTGCATGACCCGGCATCGCCCGATCGGCGGAAGCGTAGAGCGACCCGATCGGCGGCGATGACGGCAAAAATTGCAACGAACCCGTGATTCACGAAGGCTTGCTGCGGGGCGCCGGTGAATTCCCTGACCTCGGAGGTTTGATCACGCTTTTATCCGAAACGTGCGAGCTCCGCTACCTCGCCGGCGACAGCGCGCGAAGAGCTCTCCGGGAGGCGCTCTGCGGCGGTGCGATGAGGAGCCGCCAGGGACGCCAAGAGAAGAAATTTTTAACCTCTCGACGTCGACTCCCCGGCTTCGCGGAGATGGGGTAGGCCCTCAGCGAGGGTGTTCGTCGCGCGGCGGCAGCGCGAGGCGCGCGATGTCGTCTTCGAGGCTGTTCGTCGTCCTGTACGGCTGCCAGCCGAGCTCGCTCCGCGCCCGCTCGTTCGACATCCGGTGGTCGAGCGCGAGCAGCATGGCGAAGAACGGCCCCCACAGCGCGCCGGCCTGCTCGCGCGACGCGCTCGCGACAGGCACCTTCAAGGCGCGGCCGACCCACCGCGCCACATCGCCCGTCGCCACGTTCGCCCCGTTCCCGTTGTAGATCCGGCCCGGCGGCGCCTTCTCCAGGGCGAGAACGTAGAGCTCGGCCAGATCGTCGACATGCACGCAGGTGACCTGGTTCTCGCCCGCGCCGATGTGGTGGGCGGCGCCCTGCTGGCGCGCGGCCGAAACGAGCCTCGACGCGACGCCGTGAGGCGTGTCGCTGTGCGTGAGGATCGACGGGCGGACGACCGCGCTGCGGATCCCCCGCTGCGCCGCGGCCACGTAGTCGCCCTCGGCCTCCCGACGCAGCGCCCCGGGGTGGCCGGGCTCCGACGGGTGGTCCTCCCCCACGGGCACCGGCCCGGTGTTGCCCACGACGCCGGTGGCGGTCGTCCCGATCAGGCACTTGCCCGTCCCGGCGAGCGCCTCGATGAAGGCCTGCGCCACGCGCCGCTCCTGCGCCACCGCCGCCCGGAGATCGCCCCCCCGCATCTCGAAGGCGATGTGCACGGCCGCGTCCGCCGAGCGGGCCGCCTCGGCCAGGATCTCCACGTCGTCGAGCGACCCGAGGAGCGGCTCGGCCGGGACCTCCATCTCCCGCAAGCGCCGCGCGCTCGCCTCGTCGCGCACCGCCGCGACGACCGCGTGCCCCTTCGCATGAAGCCGCCGCGCCACCCTCGATCCGATGTATCCCGTCGCCCCGGTGACCAGGATTCGCATGAGCACCTCCCTCGTCCTCATAATCTCGCGCCGGCGAGCGCTCAACACCGCTCGCAGTTCGGGCGCCGCCCCTGCTCCGCGGCGCAGCGATCGCCGGAGAACGCCGCGAGCACCTCGAGGTCGCCCCCCGGCAGCGTCCGGTCGAGGGCGCCGAGCTGCGCGCGGGTCCTCGCCCCGATCGCCGGGACGAACGACGGCTGCCGCGCGAGCCCCCACGCCCACCTCGCGGCGCTCGTCGACGCCGCCCTCGCCCCGGCGGCCCTCGACGCAGCGGCGAGCGGGCGCGGAGCTCGAGCGCGCGTGCTCCCGCGCTCGCACCGCGTCAAGCCTTCTCGTAAATATGTAGCGGGCGTTAGAAAGAAGAAGTACGTCCACGCCGTTATGGCGTGCGCCACTACGTATTCGCCATTCGGCGCATGATCCTGGCCGATTCTGTTCTTGCGCAGCCATCCCCGATGGCTGATAACGAGAGGCTAGCCGGGGGGAGATCGGCTTATCGGCATGGCGTTCACGCTCCCCTGCATCGACGTCTCGGACTGGAAGACATTCGAGCTCCTCCAGCTCGTCATCGACACCATCCCGGATCCCATCTTCGTCAAAGATCGACAACACCGCTGGATCGCGTGCAACCCGGGCTTCTGCCGGCTGATCGGGCAGCGCTACGGGGACCTGCTCGGCCGGAGCGATCCGGATTACTGGCCGAAGGAGCAGGCCGATCTCTTTTGGAGCTACGACGATCTCGTCTTCAACTCCGGTGAGCCGAGCGAGAACGAGGAGCACGCCACGGGCGCGGACGGGGTGGCGCGCACGATCTGGACCCGCAAGTTCCCCATGAAGAACGCGCAAGGCGAGGTCGTCGGCCTCTGCGGGCTGATCACGGACATCACCGATCTGAAGCGGCGGCACATGGAGGCCGAGCGGATGGCGGCCGAGAACCGGGAGCAGCGCGCGATCATCGACGCGCAGGCGGAGCTGCTCGATCGCATGGCGATGCCGGTCATCCAGATCTGGCAGGGGATCCTGCTGATGCCGCTGGTCGGGGAGATCAACGACCGGCGCGCCGCCCAGGCGCTGGAGAGCATGCTCGTCGCCATCGGGGAGCGAGGCGCGGAGTTCGTGATCCTCGACATCACCGGCGTGCCGGTGATCGACACCGCCGTGGCGCGCCACCTGATTCGCGCCGTGCAGGCGGCGGAGCTGCTCGGCTGTCGGAGCGTGATGGTGGGCATCGGCCCGGACATCGCCAGGACGCTGGTGAGCCTCGACATCGACTTCAGCCGGATCACCACGCAGGGCACGCTCCAGGGCGGGCTCGCCTTCGCGATGAGCCGCCTCGGCGCGCAGCGCGCGGCGATCGCGCCCGCCCGCTGACCCTGGACCGGAGCGGGCGCGACCGGCGGCGTCAGCTACCGCGCGCGGGCGTCGCTCTCGTGCATGTGGCGGGCCCCCTCCTCCATCGTCACCTCGTCGGTCCCGGCGGCCTCCCAGTGGGTGACCGCATAGTTCGGCTGGACCAGCTCGTTCACGGCGTCCATCGCCGCCAGGTGAGCGGGGCTCATGACGAACTCGTACATCGCCTCGGCCGACGACCAGACGGCCAGCGTTCGCCCGGAGCCGCAGGACGGCGACTGCGCCAGCTGGATCGCCACGAGGCCGGGCTGAGACGCGAGCTGCGCCTGGATCGCCCCGAAGTACTGCACGTATTTCTCCATCACGGCGTCTCCCGGCCTCGGGATCCCGTAGGTCGCGCTGACCGTGTACGACGAGCCCTCCGGAGGAGGCTGGAGCTCCCCGGTCGCGGGATCGACCCCAGGCCCGCTCAGCGGGTCGGCCTCCAGGTCGGCCTCGAGCACGCCGCCCGTGCACCCGGCGGGGGGCGCGTCGGAGGGCGCGTCGGAGGGCTTTGCGCCGGTGTCGGATCCACACCCCACAAGGAGCGCCGCGAGGACCGCGGCGGCGAGCGCGCGTGAGGGGCGCTGGTGGGTCTCGTTCAACGTACGTGTCGTCGTGGTCATGGTCAGGGTCCTTTCTGATTCGGGCGCTGCGCGGGGCTCAGTCGGCGCGCGAGACGACCCCGAAGACGAGCTCGGGGAACGTCCGCGCGAGGCGGCTTGAATGGAAGTTCGTCCTGCGTCCCATGCTCCGCACCTGCACCGGGGTGCCGGGCGGCGGGGCATCGCCGACCGTGACCGCCCACGTGAGGGCCTCGCCGGCGCGCACGGCGAAGTAGGTGTACGAGCCGGCCGGGAGGCGCTCCTCGACGCGGCCCACGAGGAGCGCGCGATCGGCGGCGGACCGGGAGAGCTGGCCGAGCGGGCTCGCGGCCACCGCCGCGAGGGGCCCCGCCGCCGTGGAAGGCCTGTCGTCCAGCGCCCACGCGAGCGCGAGGAAGAGCGCCGCGAAGACCATGAGACCGAGGAGCGGCTTCACGAGCCGGCGAAAGGCGGATCTCGGCGCAGAGCTCCGCGCCAGAGGGGCAGAGGAGACGAGCGTCATCGGTGACTCCTTGTGGGCGCGCCCCGGCGCCCCTCCGCGGGGCCGCCGCTGCGTTGGCCGAACGAACCTCCGTTCCCGGACGCCCGCGGAACGTTCAATCGACGCCGCGCTTTCGCTCATGGCGGTTCCCCAGGCGCAGAGCGCGGCGACAACGCGTCGCGTCAAATCCGTTTTACGACATGTCCAGGCCGGGGGACGGCGCGGGAATGTGCGGTGGTCCCCTCCAGCGCAGCCGCCGTTCGCACGCGGCTTGCAAAGCGTGTCGCACGCGTCGAGGCGCGTCGACGTGCGTCGTCAGCCCCGGCTGGACAGGGGCCGTGGTTGCAGCGAGCGCCCGCCGGGGAGCCGAGCGCCGTGGGAGGGGGAAACCACATGAAGAGCGCGGTGGTGGACGAGGAGCGCGGCGCCGGGCAGGCGCCCGCTCCGGGGGCCGGGATGGCGCGAGCGCTGAACAAGAAGCTGAACCTCGTGCTCGAGGGCGGCGGCGTGAAGGGGATCGCGCTGGTCGGCGCGCTCAAGGCGCTCGAGGCGCGGATCGCGGAGTTCAACCGGGAAAACGCGCGCGGGCTCACGCTGTCGCTCGACGAGTCCCAGTACGCGGGGACCTCGGCCGGCGCCGTCGTCGCGGCGTTGCTCGCGGCCGGCTACACGCCCGCGGAGCTCGAGACCATCATCGCCAGCACGGAGTTCTCGCGCTTCGCCGACCACGGCGTGCTCGCCCGGATCCCGATCGTCGGCAGGCCGCTCAGCATCGTCCACGGGGTGCTGTGGAAGCTCGGGATGTTCCAGGGAGACTACTTCCTCGATTTTCTGCGATCCAAGCTGCGCGACAAGGGGGTGAGGACGTTCGGCGACCTGCTCGCGGATTACAAGGAGCCCGAGGGGTCGCTCCGGCGATACAAGCTCTACGTCACGGCGTCGGACATCACGCGCGGACGCATGCTCTTCCTGCCCTCCGACCTGAACTGGCGGCAGTATGGAGTCAGCCCGGACGAGATGGATGTGGCGCTCGCCGTGCGCATGAGCATGGGCGTGCCGTTCGTGTTCCGGCCCGTGACGACGATCGGGGAGAACGGGGTCGTCAGCTACCTCGTCGACGGCGGTCTCCTCAGCAATTTCCCCCTGGAGGTCTTCGATCCCAGCATCGCGCGGGACGAGCCGCTCCCGCTGGAGCGGCCCGCGACGGTCGGCATCCGCATCCTTCGCGACCGGTACCACAGCATCCGGTACCCCGGGAAAGCGCTGCGGGCGGTCTACGCGCTCGCCTCCACGGCCGTCGAGGCGCACGATTACCGCGTCTCGCGCAACGCCGTGGACGAGCTCAAGTGGGCGAGGGCCATCGAGGTCAACACGGAGGCGGTCCCGGTCTTCAAGTGGGACATCTCGCAGCTCGAGAAGGAGATCCTCTTCAACGAGGGGTACCAGGTGACGTATCGAACGGCCACCGCGGAGTACCTCGAGCGGCTGCTCGACGTCGACGAGATCCTCCGCGAGACGTACCGCGCGGCCATGGGCGGCGGAGGGCGCGCAGAGCGGCCAGTCGATCTGCTGCAGCACCTCCGGAGGCCCTAGGGAGGCGCCGCGGCGCGCGGCGCGCTACGGGGCCGGGGCGTGCACCGAGCGCGCGGCCTCGCCGCGGCGGGCGGCCTCGCCCGGGCGCGCGGCAGCTCCGGGGCGCGCGGCCCCGCCGGGGTGCGCGGTCTCCGCCTCGTCGAATGCCGCGCTCGGCGCCTCGACCTGCGCCGCCGGGGCCGGCTCTCCCCGCAGGAGCCGCCGCACCTTCTCCCTCAGCGCGAAGCGATCGAGGCCCTTCCTGATCAGCGCGGCGCCGGACCAGCAGGCCGCGTGCGTGACGTACGGGACGACCATG
The DNA here is from genome assembly GCF_051474135.1 of Sorangium sp. So ce385. Classification (NCBI taxonomy): domain Bacteria; kingdom Pseudomonadati; phylum Myxococcota; order Polyangiales; family Polyangiaceae; genus Sorangium; species Sorangium sp. So ce385. Next base: position 8,746,110 of record NZ_CP150337.1, read on the forward strand.
GAGGCCGACTTGCGGACCAGCCGGACGGTCAGCTCGTCGTAGGAGCGCGTGGAGAACAGCCGCTTGTACTCGCTGTCTCCGTAGCCGAAATCGAGCGTCCTCGGGACGCCGTCGGCGCACAGGTCCTCGAGGATCATGAGGAGCAGGACGGTGCCTGGCTGATACGCCGCCCACGCGGGATCGTAGCCCACGCGCTCGTAATAATAGGTGCCCTCGTCCAGCAGCCCGATGACGAAGGCGACAGGAGCGTCGCCGTCCAAGAGGAGGTAACCGCGCAGCCAGCCGCGCTCCGCGAACGCCTCGAGCTTGCGCAGCGCGGCCTCTTCATCGACCGATTGTCCGAGACACCGGCCCTGCCAGCTCCGCGCCGCGACGATCCCCGCCTGCTCGAGGAAGCGCGGCAGCTCTTCCTTCCGCGTGACGCGCTGGAGCCTCAGGCCGTGGGTCATGGCGCCCCGGAGGCGCTTCACCTTGTACCTCAGCGTCCGGCGCGTGCGGCCGCTGAACTTCGCGAGGTAGGCCTCGAAGCTCCCCGGCAGGTCGACGAGCCGGCGCGGCGTCACCCCGGCCAGCGTGTCGACCCAGAACTCCCGGCGCACCTGCGGAGAGCTCTGGAGGAGCCGCAGGAGATCGGACGCGACCGGCAATCCCTCGATGAAGATCATCTGGTAAGGCACCTCCGCGGAGAGGAACGCCTGGAGGAGCGCCTCCTGCTCGGCCGGCGCGTCCGGCGCGAGCCAGTCGGTCCCGCAGAGCACCGCCCGCCGGACCGGGAACGCGCCCACGGACAGGTAACCGAGGCGGCAGCGCCAGGTCCACTCCTGGAGGAGGAACGGCGCCGCGCCGACGAGCGTCCCGCGCTCGAGGTCGAACAGGGCCGCGACCATCATGCCCTCCTCCCCCGCCCCCCCCGACCCCGCGCCCCCCGACGAGCGTGTCCGGGCCATCTCCTCTGCCTCGATGGCGATATGCTCCAGTCGATGTTGCAGCTGCCGCTGCGCCTGCGCGTGACGGCAGCGCTCCCACACGGCCGCGAGCTCGGCGAGCTCCGCCCTCCTGCACAGGATTCGTGTCTGATACCGCATAGGGTCCCCCTCCCCTGGATCAACAGCGCTCGACGCCCAGCGCGGACGTCCCGCGCGCACCCCGGTCGCGACGGCGAGAGCCATCGCGCGTCGAGGCGCGCCGGCCGCTCGGCAGATCACGGCGCGATCGAGCGCGCCGGCCACGTCCAGCCACCCCCTCGATCCCGTTCTAGACACCGAGAAAACGCCAGCGACGAGCGCGGCCCCGGCGCTGGCTCCGGCGCGAAGGAGCGCCGGGCCGAGAGGCCTCAATTCATGAGAGAACGCACGGGGTACGCCGCGTGGCAACGACAGGCCCTGTCATTCGCGTCGTTCACGTCGTCGATGTCGTCGACGTGAGTCGCCAGTGACAGAAGCCTGATGTTTATCAGGAAAGCGAGTATATGTCGGAGCAGACATCGCGCAAGGGAAAGCGCGGCTTTCTGGTGCGGGCCTGTCAGCGCATCAGCGCATCAGCGCATCAGCGCATCAGTGCATCAGCGCATCGACGTGAGATTCCTCGCTCTAGACCACCGGCGCCTCGACGTCGGGCACGGACGCCGAGCTGTCCGGCCCGGAGCGGACCGCGCTGAGCTCCGCCACGGTCGAGGCCGTCGACCGCCACCAGCCCTGGCATGACCGGAGGCTGCCCACCGGCGGATTCCAGATCGATGAAGCAGCCGGTGCCGACGAGCACCGGCGCCAGGCCGGCGGCGGCAAGGATACGAGCCCCAATCACCGGCGAGCGCGGCTCCGAAAAGCGGCCGGTCCCGGAGCCCGCGCCCGAGCGCGCCCAGGTGAGCGCCTGCCGCCCCTCGCGCCGCCCCTCGGCGCGAGATACCCATTGATAAGGATGCCTAACGAAGTCATCCATGCGCGCCGCGCCGGCTCCATGACACGATCGCGCCGCCCCTCCGCCTTGCCAGCCCCTCGGGTGACGGTGCATCCTGCCCACTCATGCTGCCCGGCAGGCTGCTCGACGACCGCTTCGAGCTGGCGGAGGTCGCCGGCTCCGGAGGGATGGGCACGGTCTACCGGGCCCTCGATCGCGCGAGCGGCGAGGTCGTCGCGGTCAAGCTGCTGCGCAGGCTCGACGCGCGCGCCGAGGCGCGCTTCCTGCGCGAGGCCGCGGCGCTGTCCCGGCTCTCGCACCCGCACATCGTGAGGTACGTCACGCACGGCGTGGCGCCGACGGGGGAGCCGTACCTCGCGATGGAGTGGCTCTCCGGCGAGAGCCTCGCGGACCGGCTGTCACGGCAGGAGCTGCGCGTCGACGAGAGCGTCGCCCTCACCCGGAGGGTGGCGGACGCGCTCGGCGCGGCGCACGCCCGCGGGATCGTGCACCGCGACATCAAGCCGAGCAACCTCTTCCTCGTCGACGGCGCGCTCGATGGGGTCAAGCTGCTCGACTTCGGGATCGCGCTGCTCGCGGACGCCACGTCGCGCCTGACCGGGACGTCGGCGGTGGTGGGCACGCTGGGCTACATGGCCCCGGAGCAGGCGCGGGGCGACCGGGAGGCGCTCGACGGGCGCGCCGACGTCTTCTCGCTCGGCTGCGTGCTGTTCGAGTGCCTCACCGGGCAGCGGGCGTTCCGCGGGCAGCACCTGTCGGTCGTGTGGAAGCTGCTCCTCGAGGACTCGCCGCGGGCGCGGGAGCTGCGGCCCGATCTGCCCGAGGCCCTCGACGCGCTCCTCGCGAGGATGCTGGCCAAGGATCCGTCGGAGCGACCCGAGGACGGCGCGGCCGTGGTGCGCTGCCTCGAGGCGCTCGGCGCCCTGGAGGGGAGCGGCGCCCCCTCGGCCCTGCCCCCGCCCGCGGCGATCTCCCTGCGGGAGAGGCGGCTCGCCTCGGTCGTCGCGGTCCGGTCCGCGCAGCCCTCGTTCTCCGCGACGACCGAGTCCCTGGACGCGCACGCGCCGCCGCCGGGCACGCTCGCCGCGGTGCGCCGCGCGGCCCTGACGCTCGGCGCTCAGGTGGTCGAGCTCGGCGACGGGATCGTGGCGGCCGTCGCGGCGAGCGCGGGCAGCGCGACCGACCAGGCGGCGCTCGCGGCGCGCTGCGCGCTGCAGGTCCGCGCGCTGCTCCCCGGCGCGGCGGTCGCGGTGGTGACGGCGCGGGGCGAGCCCATGGGGGGGTCGCCGTTCGGCGAGGCGCTGGCCCAGGCCGCCGCGCTACTCGACGCGGCCGCCGCGCCCGCCCGCGCGGAAGGCCGGCGCGAGGGCGTCGTCGTCGACGCGGCGACGCAGGCCCTGCTCGACGCGCGCTTCGAGGTCGTGGCCGAGGGCGGGCTCGCGCGGCTCGAGGCGGAGCGCGAGATCGGCGAGGGAGCGCGCCGGCTCCTCGGCGGGCCGAGCCCCTACGTCGGGCGCGAGCGGGAGCTGCAGCAGCTGCTCGAGCTCGTCGACGACAGCTTCACCGAGCGGCGCTCCGCGGCGGCGCTGGTGACCGCGGCGGCGGGCATGGGCAAATCGCGCCTGCGCCGCGAGGCCGTCGAGGCGCTGCGCCAGCGTCACCCCGGCGTGGCGCTGAGCGTCGCCCGCGGCGACGCCCTCGCCGGGGGCGCCGCGCTCGCGCTGCTCGCCGGCGCGCTGCGGAGCGCGCTCGGGTTCGCCCCCGGCGAGGCGCCGGCCGCGCTGCGGAGCGCGCTCGGGAGCGCCCCCGGCGAGGCGCCGGCCGCGCTGCGGGCCAGGCTCGCGCAGGCGCTCGGGTCGCTGCTCGAGGGCGAGGAAGGGCGATCGACGGCCGCGTTCCTGGGCGAGCTGCTCGGCCTCCCCCCGCCGGACGAGCCCCCGGCGGCGCTGGAGGCCGCGCGGCGCGACCCGGCGCGGATGGCCGAGGAGATCCAGCGCGCGTACGTCGACTACGCGCGGGCGGTGACGGGCGCGCGCCCCATGCTCGTGGTGCTCGAGGATCTCCATGGGGGAGACGCATCGTCGGTGGGGATCTTCGACCGAGCGCTGCGGGAGCTCGGCGATCGGCCCTACGCGGTGCTCGCCTTCGCCCGGCCCGAGGTCCACGGGATGTTCCCGCAGCTCTGGGCCGAGCGGGGGCTCTCGGAGCTCCGGCTGCGCGAGCTGCCCGCCCGGGCGGCCGAGCAGCTGGTGCGGAGCGCGCTCGGCGCGTCGCTCGCGCCCGAGGACGTCGCCGCGCTCGTGCAGCGGGCCGCGGGCAACGCGTTCTGCCTCGAGGAGCTCGTCCGGGCCGCGGCGGAGGGGCGCCGCGCGCCGCCGGAGGCGGCGCTGGGGCTCGTGGAGGCGCGCATCGCCGCGCTCGGGCCCGAGGCGCGGCGGCTCCTGCGGGCGGCGAGCGTCTTCGGGGAGGTCTGCTGGGCCGGGGGCGTGCGCGCGCTGCTCGGCGCGCCGGCGCAGGGGCCGATCGAGCGCGCGGCGTGGGCCGAGCTGCTCGATCGCGAGATCCTCGAGCGCCGGCCGGGCTCGCGGTTCCCGGATGAGGAGGAGCTCGCCTTTCGCCATGCGCTCCTGCGGGAGGCGGCGTACGCGATGCTCACCGATCGCGACCGGGAGCTCGGCCACAAGCTCGCCGGCGCGTGGCTGGTCAGGGCCGGCGAGGAGGATGCGGAGGTCCTCGCCGAGCACCTCGCGCGGAGCCGCGAGACCGGGCCGAGGAGCCCGGATCGGTCGTTGGGGTGGAGCGACGGCCGTGGTAGGGGCGTCGCATGAGCGCAGGGTGGGACTGGGCCGAGCCGATCCGACGGAAGCACTTCGGCGCGCCGCTCGGCGGCCGCTACCCGCTCGAGCGGATCGACGGCGGCGAAGCGTACTGGGCGCTGCACGAGGCCGAGATGCGCCGCCATTTCCCGCCCGAGCTCTACTTCAACCTCGCGGCGCTGTCCGGGGAGGAGGGGACCCGCGCCCGCGCCCGCCTGGCGTCGTCGGAGGGCGGCCGGCGCCTCGAGGACTTCTGGGTAGCGCGCGACGGCGAGCGGGTCGCGGCGATGTTCGCGGGCCACCAGAAGGACGCCGAGACGTACCGCATGTGGCACTCGATCGTTCACCCCGATTACCGCCGGCGCGGCCTCTACGGGGAGATCGTCCAGCGCATCCTCGCCTACACGCGCGAGCTCGGCTTCGACTACGTGGTCAGCGAGCACGCGCCGAGCAACAACGCGGTGCTCATCGCCAAGCTGAAGGCGGGGTTCCGCATCGTCGCCATGGAGATCGACGCCGCCGTCGGCCCCGGGTTGAACCTCAGGTACTTCCACAATGAGGCGCACCTCAGGGCGTACGAGTTCCGCTGCGGGCTGGCCCGGCTCGACGAGCGCCTCGTCGGCGCCGGATACGGCGCGATGCCGCTCCTCCAGGAGCAGCTCCAGCGCAGGCCGGCCGCCGAGGCGCAAGCCCCCGAGGCGCCGCCGCCGTCCGGCCGGCCGGCGGGGTGACGCGGGGCCGCGCCCCGGGCCGGCGCGGGCGCCGGGCACGCCCGCGGCCCCGTGCGCGGGCCGCCCGCCGGCCTGGCAGGGCGGCGCCGCGGCGGCTCACCCGGGCGCCGCGTCGCCCCGGGCGCGGGCGATGGTGTGGATGAGCTCGCGCGCGTCGAACGGCTTGCGCAGGCACGTGTACCCGCCCTGGCTCATGATCGCGCCCACCATCTCCGGGACCGAGTGGCCGGTCATGGCGATCACCGTGACGCGCTGCTTCAGCCCCCGCATCTGCGCGCACGTCGCGACGCCGTCCTGGTCGGGCATGACGAGATCGAGCACGCAGACGTCGACGCGCCGCTCGAGGACGTGCTGGACCGCGGTCCGCCCGTCATGGACGGCGTGGGCCGACAGCCCCGCCGCCCGGAGCACCGCGACGATCGAGTCGGCGACCTTCGGGATGTCGTCCACCACGAGGACCGCCGGCGCGTCGACCGCGCGAGCGACGACGCGCGCCAGGTGATCCATCGAGAACGGCTTGTAGATCACGGTGTAGACGCCCTCCGTGATCGCCTCCTCGATGAGCTGCTCGAGCGCGAACGCGGTCATCAGCACGACGGTGAGCTCCGGCTGGATCCGCTTGAGCTCCCGGAACGTCTCGACGCCGTTGAGCCCGGGCATGCGGACGTCGCTGAGGACGAGCGTGAACGCCTGCTGCTCCGCGAGCTCGAGCGCGTGGACGCCGTCCCTCGCCTCCACCACCTCGTACCCCTCGAGCTCGAGGTTGGCGGCGAGCGTCATGCGCATGCCCTCCTCGTCGTCGACCACGAGCACGCGTTTGACCTGCTGCATGGACCCCTGCATGGCTCGACCCCCCTGTCATGTGCCCTGCGCCCCGGAGGGCGCGGCGATGGGCTCCGCGGCCGTCGCGGCCTCGCGCGCCGGCACCCGGACGACGAAGGTCGCGCCGCCGCCGGGCTCGCTCGTCGCCTCGAGCGTGCCGCCGTGCCGGCGGGCGATCCCGGCGCTGATCGCCAGGCCGAGGCCGGTCCCCTTCAGCTTGGTGCTGAAGAGCGGCTCGAAGATGTGGGCGAGCGTGTCCGCAGGGATGCCCGTCCCGTTGTCCGCGACCGAGAGCGTCAGCCCGTCGCTCCCCCACGCCGCGGCGACCCGCACGCGCCCCTCGCGCCCGGCCGGGATCGCCTCGGCCGCGTTCTGGATCAGGTTCACGAGCACCTGCCGGAACTGGTCCCGGTCGAGCTCCACCACGGGGAACGCCGCGGGCACGTCGTTCTCGACGCGCACGTGCGGCGGGAGCTCCACGACCGAGATGGCGTCGTCGACGAGGGCGCCGAGCGCGCACGCCGAGAGCAGCGGCCGCCGCTCGCGCGCGAAGTCGAGCAGGTTGCCGATGATCCGGGCGCACGCCGCGAGCTCCTTGTCGATGATCGAGAGGAACTGCGCGACGCGGGGCTCTCGGCCGAGCTCCGTCGCGGAGAGGCGCTTGCCGAGGTAATGGCTCGCGTTCCGGACGGCGCCGAGCGGGTTCCGGAGGTCGTGCCCGACGCTCGCCGCGAGCTGCCCGACCGCCGCGAGCTTTTCCATGCGCAGCCTGGCCTCCTGGGCGGCCTGGAGGCTCTGCGCCATGTGGTTGAACGCGGCGCTCAGGCGCCCGAACTCGTGCTCATCGAGCTCGGGGAGGCGCAGATCGAGATCGCCGTGGGCGATCCGCCGGGAGCCTTCGACCAGCGCGCTGAAGCCGCGATCGATCGCGCGGAGGAGCCGCCCGAGCAGCGCGACGAGGAGGACCAGCGCCCCGCCGATCGCCGCCGCCCCGAGCGCCGCCACCCGCGCGCGGAGGCGGTGCTCGTCGGCGAGGACCCTGGCGATGTCCCGCTCCGCGTCGTGGACCGCCGCGTTGATGTGCGGGAGGAACCGCTCCTTGTACTCGCGATCGGAGAGCCGCACGAACATGGCGTGCCGATCGCCCGCGCGGTCGTCCGCGACGCGGGCGAGCCCCGCCGTGCTCGCGACGATGTGCTCGAGGCTCTCCCGCATGAAGCGGATGTGGCCGAGCTCCTCCGTCGATTCCTCGTCGCTCTCCCTGACCTCCTCGTCGGCGATCATCCGCCGCTTGAGCGCCTCGATGGCGGCCAGGTCGTGCGCGGCGTCCTCGGCCGCGTCCGCGAGCTCCGCGGTGACGCCGCCGACGAGCGCGGCCTTCGCCGCCTCGTTCATGTAGCGGCTCGCGTCGCTCGCGAGGGTGACGTGCAGCGTCAGGTCCTCGTAGGACGCCTCGGCCCGCCGCTGGAAGATCAGCATCTCCGCGATGGTGAAGTAGAACGCTCCCCCGGCGACGAGGACCGCTGCCAGCGCGACGCCGAAGATGGAGGCCAGTCTGGCTCGAATGCTCATGGGGAGCGGCTCCTGCTTCCGTGCTCCAGGGGTTCATCGCCGCCGCCGGCGAGCTCGATCTCCGTCGTGACGAGGAGCAGGAGCCCGACGTCGGGCGTCTCCCCGGCGAGCCCGAGCTCGAGCGCGGCGCCGAGCTCCAGGCCGGGCGCCGGGTGCCAGAGCACGCCGGACGCGACGGCGAGCGACGCGGCGTCGTCGAGCTCGGCGGCGAGCTCCACGGTCGGCGCCACGGAGCCGACCGGCAGGATCACGGCCAGCGCGACGCCGGGGCTGAGCTCCGCGGCGTCGCGCCGGGCGGCCGGCAGCCGGACCTCCGCCGAGGCGGAGAGGCCCACGTGGACGCCGCCGATCGCCTTGTCGAGGCTCACGAACGGCTCCAGCGCGTAGCCCGGCGGGCCGAGCTCGCGCGCGCCGGCGGGGAGCGCGGCCTCGAGCCCCGCCGACAGCGCGAGCCCGAGCGCCCCGTCGTCGACGAGGTTGACCATCGCCCCCGCCTGGACGGCGCCGAGCCCGGCCGTCGCCCCCCGGTCGTGGCGCACGAGTTCGAGGGGGAGCTCGGCCCCGACCTGGAGGCGCTCGGTGATGCCGAGCTCCAGCAGCAGCGGGACGCCGATGCGGACCCGGCGCCCGTCGCGCTCCCACGCCGGCGCGCTCGTGACCTGCAGCTCGAGCGCCTCCTGCGGGAACGATGCCTCGCCGAGGAACAGCTCCTCGACCGGGGGCTGCGCCCGCCCCCCCGCGGCCTCGGCCCGCTCCCGCTCCGGCGGCGCGGCCGCCGTCGACGCGGCCAGGAGCAGGCCCAGCGCGATCCCGGAGCGCGCGCGCCGCGACGCGGTCGCCGCCGCCGGCTTCCAGGCGGACGGCGGGCGCCTCGGGCGCGCTCGGCCCGCGCTCACGGCGCCGGCTCCGGGCTGGCGCCGCCGGGCTCCGGCGGGGCGGCGAGCGGCAGATCGATGACCGCCGAGGTGCCGCGCGACCGCGGCTCGAGGGCGAGCGTGCCGCTGTAGCGCCGGGCGACCCGCCTCGCGATGTTCAGCCCGAGGCCGAAATGACCCGGCTTCGTCGTGTAGAACGGGCGCAGGATCGCCTCGCCGTCCACCTCGCAGGCGGCGCCCCCGGCGTCCGTGACCTCGATCAGGTACCGCGCGCCGCTCGCGGCGCCCTGCACCGTGACCACGCCGTCCCCCGGGGTCGACTCCACGGCGTTCTCGATGAGGCACCTCACCGCCACGGCGAGCTCGATCGGGTCCGCCTCGACGTCGCCGTCGTCGGCCGAGAGCTCGATGCGGGCCCCGGACGCGCCGACGCGCGCGCACGCCGCCGCGCGCCGCACGCAATCGGCCGCGCTCACGCGCGCGCTCCGGCGGGTGAAGACCCGCGCGGCGTCGACCGACTCGTCGAGCCGCGCGCTCGCCGCGATCACCTCTTCGTCGATGATCCCGAAGAACTCCGCGATCCTCGGATCCGCGGCGTAGGCCGCGTCTCCCGCGACCTTTCGCTTGATGTAGAACGACGCATTGCGGACGATGGCAAAGCGGTTGCGCAGGTCGTGGCGCAGCACGGACAGGATCTCGTCCGCGACCGCGGCCTGCTCTGCTGCGCCCAGGGGATCCCAGCTGATCATACGGTTCCTCGTCCCTCCGCCCTCGGCGCCGGGCGCGACCTCATCGGCGAGAGCGCCCCGGGGCGCCGAGCGCCGCGGGGTCGGCCCTCGTGACCTCCGGCCCCTGCTGCGGCCCGCGCGCCGTGGACCCGACCGCCGCGCGGGCGCCGAACCTCGAGGTGGGGGGCGCGGGCGCGGAGTCCGGCGGCGAGCCGGCGTCGGGAGGCTCGCAGGAGACCATCTCGCCCCCGGCGGCCGCCCCCGTCGGGCCCGACGATCCGAGGGAGTCGGTCATCGAGTGGACCGACCGCTTCATCTCGGCGAGGCGCGAGAGCTGCAGCACGATCCCGATGAGGCGGTCAGGGTCGAACGGCTTCAGGATGACATAGTTGTGGCTGCCGTTCATGGAGCGGATGTACTCGTCGGCCCCGGTGACGAGGAGGCAGCTCGTGTACACGGACATGCCCGACACCCGCCGGAGCAGCTCGTCCCCCTTCATTCCAGGCATCAAGAAGTCGGAGCAGACGAGGTGGAACCGCCTCGCCTCGAGCAGCTTCAGCGCGTGCTCTGCCGACGAGCAGGTCACGACATCCACGTCCGTCGACAGGACAGCGGCGATGCTGCGCAGCGCCCTCTCCTCGTCGTCGACGACGAGCACTCGATACCTTCGTCGCGAGATGAGATGGACGTCGCTCTCGTCCGGCCCCTGCGAGAGTGTGCGATGAGCTCTTAGAGACATGGGCACAACTACCGTCTCCTCTGGCTATCGCGCGGCGAAGCCTCGTACCGCTGCGTCGCGGGCGTACGAGAGCGCGCTTGGTGATTCCTGCTGTCCCGTGCGACGCCCCCCTTCGGCCAGCGTCACCCCTTGGTAAAGCTACGTGACAAATTCCGCGTCAGTCAACGGCATAATACTGCCATTTACGGCTCGCGGCGGAAGCGTGGATTCTGTTCGGAGCGCCAGCGACTTGGCCCATTTCCGTCCGTGCACCGCCGTGCGTCGGGAACGAACCCCGGCGCTCTCGATGTCTGCTCACGTCTCGTCACCTCGTCTCTCCCCGCAGCGCAACGGTTCGTCCATGTCGAGGGGCGGCCGCGGAGCGCCGGAGCTCGCACGGGCTCGATTCCGACGCTGTTTCAAAAATGCGGCGACGAGGCCCTTGGAGCGCGCCTTGGTGGGCAGCCCCGAGGAAAAAGCGCCCGTCAAAGCGCCCGTCCGTGATTGATTGGAAGGCGTCCAGGACACAGGGATGCAGGAGGAAGGCATGTTCATGCACTTGGACTTACGATCTGCCGCTCGTCGGCGGGCGGCCCGCGCGTCGGGGGTCGCGCTGCTCGCCCTGGCCTGTTGCACGGATGCGGAGGGCTCGGGCGGCGACCCCGGCGCTGGGACGGGAGGAGCGGGCGGGGGCCAGCCGCCGGGAGCGAGCAGCGCGAGCGCGGGCGCCGGGAGCACGGCGGCTTCGTCGGGCGCCGGGAGCACGGCGGCTTCGTCGGGCGCCGCTGGCGGCGGCGGCACCGGCGGCGGCGCGCCCGACGGCGCGGGGGGCTCGGGCGGCGCGCCCGGAGGCGGCGGCGCCGGCGGAATGGAGCCGCTGCCGGACACCACGATCTGGATCGCGGGCGACTCCACGGTCGCCAACGGGCAAACCCCCTGCCCGGCGGGCTGGGGCGGCCAGATCGCGGCGCTCTTCGACGAGCGGGTCACCGTGGTGAACAGCGCGGTCGGCGGCCGCAGCGTGCGCACGTGGCTCTACCACGTGCAGAGCACCATGGATAGCACGGGGGAGTGCGCGCTCGAGCGCGACGCGAGCGGCGAGCCCGTGCTTCAGGACAGGTGGGTTCGGATGCTCGACGGCATGAAGGCGGGCGACACCCTGTTCATCCAGTTCGGCATCAACGACGGATCGCGCACGTGCGATCGGCACGTGGGGCTCGACGCCTTCAAGAGCAGCTACGGGATGATGGCGCGCGCCGCGCAGGAGCGGGGCGCGCATCCCGTGTTCGTGACGCCCGTGAGCGCGATCGCCTGCAGCGGCAGCACGGCCCGGGGGACGCGCGGGGAGTACGTGACCGCGACCCACGAGGCGGGCGAAGAGCACGGCGTGCCGGTGATCGATCTCCACGAGCGCAGCGTCGCGCTCTACAACGAGCTCGGCTTCTGCCCGGTGCCCGGGGGAGACGTGAGCGCGACGACCGGAGGGCCGGTCGGCGAGTTCTTCTGCGATGATCACACGCACTTCTCGCGCTCCGGCGCGGAGCGGATCGCCAGGGTGGTCGCCGACGCCATCCGCGATCAGGGGCTCGGCCTGGCCGCGTACCTCCGCTGAATCGGCGCCGCCGCGCCGGATCGCGCCGGGGCGCCCCCGCGCCGCCCGGGCCGCGGCGCGGCGCGGCGCCGCGGGGCGCCCTCAGTAGCCGATGTCCTCGCGGATGGCGACCACCATCTTGCAGTGGTTCACGAGATCGTCCGTCGTCTCGACCTCGCTCGTGTAATTGAGACCGTACGGCCAGAAATGCTGGTTGTCCGCGTGCACGACGTCGCTGTCGTTCCCCGTGATCGCCCTGAGCTGGCTCGTCGCCGCCTCGCCCGTGAAGACGCCGTCCCTCACCATCGCCGCGAACTCGAAGCTGCCGACCCCCAGCGTGTGGGAGATCTCGTGCATGGCGGTGATGTAATTCATCGAGCTGAACGCGCCGAACCGGATGGATCCGTTGACGTTGCCGTCGGCCGTCGCGACCGACGGCACGTAGGACACCGACAGGCTCTTCTCGATGCTCGTGTAACAGTTGTAGTGCGACAGCGCTTCATCCATGGCGCTCGTGATCATGGCGTACGCGGACTGCTGCTCTGCGGTCGGCGCGGGGGCCATCGCGAGCGTGTAGGTGATCCCGCCCATCCCCACGCAGCCGTCCCCAGCGCCGCCCTCGCCCCCGCCCGCGCCGCCCTCGCCCGCGCCGCCCGTGCCCGCGCCGGCGCCGCCCGTGCCCGCGCCGCCCGTGCCCGCGCCGCCGCCCCCGTCCGCGCCGGCTCCCGCGCCGCCGTCGCCGCCCGCGCCGCTGCTGGCCGAGGTCTGCCCGACGGACGCCGCCGCGCCGCCGCTCCCGCTGGCGACGGCGCTGCCGCCGGCGGCCCCAGGGCCGTCCCCGGATCCCGAGCACGCGATCGGAAGAGCCGCCGCGAACGCGAGCAAAACGATGTTCGTCGCCAGTTGCCTCAGCATGCCTCGCACTCCTTCAAGGGACCTCGCGCCGTCGCTCACCGGCCGTGGGGCGCTCGCGGCGCACCTCGCGACAGGTCGCCGGCGGAGCCGGCGCCATCGCCCTCTCACCGGCGGCGTCAGGGGTCAATTCGCTGCAGATCGAAGCGATGGACTCGATAGCTCCAGCAGAACATTCTCGCGACCTCGGACAGCGCCGAACGAGCTCCGCCGCCGCCGGGCGAGCGGCGCTGCGCGCGCTCCCGTCCGCCTCTCCGCCTCTCCGCGTGCCGCCTCTCCGCGATCTCCGCCCCGAGGCGCCGGACGGGCGCGGGCGAGATCCAGAGTTTGTTCACCAGGCGCACCGGAACCGGACGGCCATCGACGGACGTCCACGGGTCCACACCTTATATGAGCTACCGTGAACAGCGAGGTCGGCCGTGGGACAGCCGCAACGACGAGGTCGACGGCCGCCGTGCGCGAGCGCTCCATCGGCCAGGCGAGCCGTTCGGCGCCGCGCTCCGCGCCTCCCGGGGCGCGCCCGCTCGGCCGGTCCCGCGGCGCCGCCCGGCGGAGGGAGCGGCGATGACCCCGACCGCGATCGCCCCGGGCGCCGTGTTCCAGGAGCGCTACGAGATCGTCTCCGCGCTGCGGGAGAGCGGGTTCGCCGACGTCTACAAGGGGCGCCAGCTCGCCACCGGACAGATGGTGGCCATCAAGGTCATGCGGCCGGCCCGGGGCGGCAAGCCCGCCGACGTCGCCCGGCGCTCCGCCCGCTTCCACCAGGAGACGCGGTTCTGCGCGCAGCTCCACCACCCCAACATCGTCCGGCTCATCGACGCCGGCCAGACGGACGAGGGCACGCTCTACACCATCTTCGAGTTCGTGCCCGGCAAGAACCTGGCAGAGGTGCTGGCCGAGGAGACCGCCCTCGATCCGCCCGAGGCGCGGCACCTGATGCTCCAGGTCCTCGACGCCCTCGGCTGCGCCCACGGGCAGAGCGTCGTCCACCGCGACCTCAAGCCCAGCAACATCATGATCGTCTCCACCGGCGCGCGCCGCAACGCCTTGGTGCTCGACTTCGGCATCGGCGCGCTCATCGCCGGCGCCATGGAGGGCGTCGACGCGAAGCTCACCCCGAGCAACGAGATCCTCTGCACGCCCGCCTACGCGGCGCCGGAGCAGCTCCTCGGACAGCCGGTGAGCGTGCGATCGGACCTGTACGCCTGGGGGCTCGTCTTCCTGGAGTGCCTCACCGGGCGGCCGGCGATCTCCGGCAGGTCGCTGCAAGAGGTGCTGTTCCGACAGGCCAGCTCCGAGCCGATCCCGATCCCCGCGGCGCTCCTCGGGCACCCGCTCGGCACCCTCCTCAGGCGCGCGACCCTGAAGAACGTGGCCGAGCGCGTCGCCACCGCCTCCGGCCTGCTGCGCGAGCTCGAGGCCTGCGACGTGGAGGGGCTGAGCCGCGAAGATTTCGTGGCGCGCGCGCGAGGGCTGGCGTCGGCGCCGGAGCCGGACCCCGGCGCGCCGGACGAGGGCCGGTGGGCCTACGGCGCGAGCGCGACGACGCCGCTCGACCGGCCCCCGCGGGAGGGTCGGTCGACGCGCAGCGACCGCGCGGCGGCCGACACGCTGCCCTCTCCGGCGACGACCCGGCTGGAGGACACGCCCTCTCCCCTGGACGGGGAGCGCGCCGGCGGCGCCGGGTGCCTCGACGCCGAGCGGCGGCCCCTCACCGTGGTCTGCTGCGCCTTCACGACCTCGGGCCCGGGCCTGGAGGGCACCGACGTCGAGGAGCTCGACGATCTGCTCGGCGAGCAACAGGACGTCTGCGACGAGATCGCCCGCCGCCACCGCGGGCGCTTCGCCGGCGCGCTGGGGGATCAGATCCTGCTGCATTTCGGCTATCCGTCCGCGCAGGAGGACGACGCCCGGCGCGCCGCGCGCGCGGCGCTCGAGATCGCGGAGGACGTCCGCGCGCGCAGCGCGCGCCTCACGGCGACGCGGGGCCTCGCGCTCGAGGTCCGGATCGGGCTGCACACCGGCCTCGTGGTCGCCGGCCAGCCGCAACGCTACACGCAGCACCTCGGGACGACGCCGCGGATCGCGGCCCGGCTGAGCGCGCTCGCGGCCCCGGGCACGATCGCGGTGAGCGGCGACGCCTTCCGGCTGCTCCGGAGCCGGTTCACGTTCGAGCCGATGGCGTCGCGCGACCTCTCGGGCGCGGACCGGCAGAGCGCCATCTACCGTATGGGGCGCGAGATCCCGCGCTCGACGCAGGACCAGGACACCGCGGGCCGCGACACGGAGCCGCTGATCGGCCGGAGCCAGGAGCTCGAGCTCCTGCTCCAGCGCTGGAGCCAGGTCCGGCAGGGCATCGGGCAGAGCATCCTCGTCACGGGCGGGCCCGGGATCGGCAAATCCCGCCTGACCTGGGAGCTCGCGCGGCGGCTCCACGGCGACGGCCACAGCTGCCTGGAGTGCCGCTGCACCCCCGACCGGCGCAACAGCGCGCTCCACCCCCTCATCGAGCTGCTCGAGCGGCTGATCGACCCCGGCCGGGACGACGCGCCGGGGCGCCGGCTCGCCCGGCTCGAGGCGCTCCTGTCCCGCCGCGGCTTCGATCTGGCGGAGACGGTGCCGCTGTTCGCGGCGCTCCTGTCGATCCCCCTCGACGCGCGCTACTCCGCGCCTCAGGACCCGCCGCCGCGGCAGAAGGAGAGGACGCTCAACGCGCTCGTGACCATGCTCTTCGCCATGGCCGAGGAGCGGCCCGTCCTGTTCATGATCGAGGACCTGCACTGGGCCGATCCGACGAGCCTGGAGTGGCTCGGCATGCTGATCGTCGACGTGCCCTCGGCGCGGCTCATGATGCTGCTCACCGCGCGGCCGGAGTTCTCGCCGCCCTGGTCGACGTCGGGCATGCTCCAGATCCAGCTCGGCCGCCTGGATCGCGAGCACGTCGAGCACATGGTCGCGCGGCTCACCGGCGGCCGCTCGCTGCCCGAGCCGCTGCTCGGGCAGGTGGTCGACCGGACCGACGGCGTCCCCCTCTTCGTCGAGGAGCTGACGCGGATGGTGCTCGAGTCCGGGGCCCTCGTCGACGAGGGGGACCACTACACGCTCTCCGAGCCGATCTCGGAGCTGGCGATCCCCTCGACGCTGCGGGGCCTCTTGATGGCGCGCCTCGACCGGCTCGGCAGGGCGAAGGAGACCGCCCGCATCGCCGCGGTGCTCGGGCGGGAGTTCAGCCTCGAGGTGCTGAGCGCCGTGACCACGCTCGACGGCGAGCTCGTCCAGGAGGATCTCGATCGGCTGATGGCCGCGGACCTCATCCACAGGAAGCGCCGGCTGAACCACCCGACGTACCTGTTCAAGCACGTGCTCATCCGGGACGCGGCCTACGAGTCGCTCTCGAGGCGGAGCCGGCGGAGGCTGCACGCCTGCGTGGCGCGGGCGATCGAGGAGCGCTTCCCCGAGCTCGTCGCGGCGCGGCCCGATCTGCTCGCGCACCACCACGCCGCCGCCGAGCAGAAGCAGCAGGCGATCGCCTACGCGGAGATCGCGGCGGAGCGCGCGCTGAAGCGGCCGGCGAACGCCGACGACACCGAGGCCATCGGCCACGTGAGGCAGGCGCTCGGCTGGCTCTCGGCCATCGCGGACGACCGGGAGCGCGCGCTCGCCGAGCTGCGGCTGAACAGCCTGCTGATCATCGCGCTCCTCGACCGCCTCGGGTACATGCCCCGCGAGCTCGAGGCGGCGGTGAAGCGCTGCGAGGAGCTGATCGACGCGTTCGGGGACAGCCCGATGACCGCGCCGACGCTGTGGGCGATGTTCTGGTACCACAACTTCCGGAGCCATCGCATCGAGGCGCGCGCGCTGACGGAGCGGATCCTCGGGATGGCGACGCGATCGCAGGACACCCGCCAGCGGGCCGCGTCCATGGTGGTGCTGGGGACCTGCTTGTTCTTCGAAGGAAAGCTCGCGGAGGCGCGCCCGCACCTCGCGCGCGGCGTCGAGCTCTACGATCCCGCGAATCGGGAGCACGTCTCCCTCTATGGCTTCGATCCGAAGGCCTGCGGCCAGTACACGCTCGCGCTGCTGCTCTACCTGATGGGCTCCCCGGCGCAGGCGTTCGCGCACGGGGAGGCCGCGGTGGCGTGGGCGCGCGAGCTCGATCACCCGAACACCCTCGGGATGGCGCTGCTCCACCTGGCAGGCGTCCATCATTACGGCCGCCAGCGGGAGAAGGTCGCCGCGCTGACCGACGCCCTCATGGAGCTGACGAGGAGCCATCACCTCTGGTTCAAGGAGCTCTGCTGGGCCCTGCACTCCTGGGCGCAGCGCGACCTCGAGAAGCTGAGGCAGGACGTCGAGGCGATCCGGCACACCGGCCAGACGATGGGGTTGCCCTACTGGCTCTCCCTCGTGGCGGAGATCGAGGCCGAGCGCGGGCAGCACGAGGCCGCGGTCGAGCGGCTCGCGGGCTGCTTGGGGCTCGCCGCGGAGCTGGGCGAGGTCTACTACGTCCCGGAGCTTTACCGCCTGAAGGCGCTGTCGCTCCGCGCCCTGGGCGGAGGCGCGGAGCAGGAGAGCGAGCGCTGCCTGCGGGAGTCGATCGCGATCGCGCGCGGGCAGGGCGCGCGGACGATCGAGCTGCGCTCGACGCTCTCGCTCTGCCGTACGCTCGCGCGGCAGGACCGGCGCGACGAGGCGCGCGCCCTGCTCCCGGAGAGCAGCGGCTGGCCCGCCGAGTGCGCCGATCTGCCCGAGTTCGCCGAGGCGCGAGCGCTGCACCAGGAGCTCGGCGGTTGAGCTGCCGCGGCGCCCTCTCGACGCGAATCCCGCGCCGGGGCTCGACGGTGCGGGGCGGCGGCTCCATGAACCATGCGTGCCAGAAGCGCCCGCCACCGCGATGGAGGCAGCCATGTTTTCCCGTCAACCCTCCAATTACCTGCCTAGGACTTCGGAGACCGAGAACATCCCCGCGCAGCTCGGCGGCGCCCCCGTCGAGGCGCCTGCCGGGGGCGAGCGAGGCGCGGCGGAGGACGAGCTCCAGGCGCTGGAGTCGGCGTGGCTGCGCGCGGTCGCGCTCAGCTGGGAGGACCCGGCGCAGCTCGCTCGGTTGAAGAGGGATCCGCGGGAGTTCTTGAGGGTCTGTTGCGGCTACGCGCTGCCGCCGGGGATCGAGCTCACCGTCCGCGAGGCGCGGGAGCCCGGCGCGCCGAGCGGCGAGGGGTGGCGCTTTTGCGAGCAGCGCAAGGGCTGGGATCTGTCGGCGGGCGTCATCACGCTCCATGTCCCGCCGGCGCCGGAGCTGCTCGATCGCCCGGTCGCGCTGGCCGAGCTCGCGAGCGACGCGCAGCTCTCGGTCCTCATCTGCTGAGTCATTCCTCCATCCCGTAAAACCGGGCGCCGTTGTCCCAGAGGAGCTTGCGGAGCGCGTCGCCGGGGAGCCTGCCGCGGAGCGCGAGCGCCCGCTCCACCATGCCCGCGTCGTGGTCGATGTGCGGGAAGTCCGTCCCGAAGATCGCGCTGCCCTCCCCGAGCCACGGGATCGCCTGCTCCAGGAGCGGCTCGTCCGGCTCGATCTCGACGAAGCACTGGCGGCGGAAATACGCGGACGGCTCGCGGCGGACGTGCGGCGCGACCTCCTCGGCCAGGCCGCGATACTCGATCTCGTCGAGGCGATAGAGCCAGTAGGGCAGCCACCCGCAGCCGGCCTCGAGGAAGGCCACCCGCAGGCGGGGGTGGCGCTCGAGCACGCCGCCCTCGATCAGCGCGAGCAGCGCCATCATCTGCTCCATCGGGTGCGAGCACGCGTGCAGGGCGAAGCGGCTGCGGAAGCGATCGGCGCCGGCCGCCGGAAGGGAGGCGTGCGCGCCCTCGTGGACGGCGACCGCGATGGAGCGCCGCTCGCACTCGGCCCAGAATCCCTCGTAGGCGGGGTCGCCCAGGGTCCGGCCCGCGACGGGGTTCGGCCGGAGCACGACGGCGCGGAAGCCGAGCGCCGCCGCCCGCGCGAGCTCGGCCACCATCTGCGCGGGATCGTGGGGGCTCATCAGCGCGACGCCCCGGAGGCGCCGGGGCTCGTGGTCGCAGAAGCCGCGGAGCCAGGTGTTGTAGGCCCTCGCGAAGGCGCTCGCGAGCGCCGGCTCCAGCGGGGCCATGCCGAGGAGCATCAGCGCGAGGGTCGGGTACAGGAAGGCCACGTCGATGCCCTCGCGGTCCATGTCCTCGATGTGCGCCTGGGGCAGCTCCAGGGGGCCGAGCCGCGCGAGCTGCCCGGAGCGCCGGCGGCTGGCCGAGGCGACCGCGCGCCACGTCCGCGCGCTCGTCCGGTGAAGGAGCGGCCGCCCGTCCATCATCGGCTGCGGCGGGAGCGAGAGCAGGCCCTCCGGTCCGGGATACGCCACGCGGTCGGCCAGCGGCTCGCCCTCGCCGACGTACGCGAGGTACGGCGCGTGATCGCGGAACTCCGGCTCGAGGTGGGCCTGCCACAGATCGAGCGGCTCGGTGACGTGGCGATCCGCGTCGAGGATGCGATAGCCGTCGCGCATGGGAGGTCTCCTCGGCCGAGCGCGGCCTGGATGCAGAGGGGCACCGGGCTCAGGCCCCCTTCCCGGTTCGCCCGGTCGAGCCCCCGAGGCGGACCGGCACATCGTGGAGCCCCCGGCCCGGAGCGTGGCGCCCGCGGAGCCTGAAGCGCTCGCGCTCGCCGATCGGGAGCGCGGCGTCGTTGTCACCGGCGGGCTCGACGCGGAGGTGGTGCTTGAATTGCAAGATGCGCCACTGGAGCGACATGAACACCCAACCCCGGTGAACCATCTGGTGCGTCGCGGCGCGCGGGAGACGCCCGTGGCGGTGCGCAATTCAGCGTCAGCGAGCGCCTGCCCGCGGGGCGGGCGGGCTCCGCCCGGTGCGCGTCGCGGACGCGGGCGGCGCGGCGCCCGGACCCGGGACAGGATCTTGTGAGAGGGGGGTTAACAGAGTGTCAGTGATTCGCGAGGACAGCGGAATGGAAACGACGCCGCTGTCGAGCAGCTTCATCGATGCGATGCAGCGTGTCAGGCAGGACGACCGGCGCGTGGCCCTGCTCGTGTATCACCGCGACGGCGCCGAGCGCGTCGTGCTGCGGCCGAGCGCGCCGGTCGTCATCGGCCGCGCGCCGCCGTCGCAGGTCCAGATCCGCGACGTCAGCCTGTCGCGCGAGCACGCCCGCTTCACCGCGTCCGGCGACAGCGTCCTCATCGAGGATCTGCGCTCCACCAACGGCACCTGGCTCGGCGGGGCGCGCGTCGCGCGCGGCGAGGCGAAGCCGGGCGACGAGGTGATCCTCGGCAAGGTGGTCGTCGCCGTCCGCTCGATCACGGCGGACGAGGGCGAGCTGCCGGGCCTGATGAGCCACGAGCAGCTCCGCGTCGCCCTCGAGGAGGAGGTGAGGCGCGCGCGGTTCTTCGGGCGGAGCTTCGCCATCGTCATGGCCCGGCCCGCGCGCCAGCAGGGCGGTCACGTGAGCCACCTGTTCCCACGCGTGCGGGCGCTGCTGCGCCCCGTGGACCGGATCGCCCTGTACAGCTCGGACGTGGTGGCGGCGCTGCTCCCCGAGGCCGGGGCCGACGCGGCGCTCGATCTGGCGCGCGCGCTCGCCGCGACGGGCGCGGACGGGGCGCCGGCCGTGCTCTCGGGCTTCGCGATGTTCCCCGACGCGGGGACCGTGGCAGAGGACCTGCTCTGTCGGTGCTGGAACGCGGTGCGCAGCGCGACGGAGGATCAGCCCGTGCGGTCGGCGCCGGGCGGGGCGTGGAAGAGCCATGCGGGCGCCCCGCACGCCGATCTCGTCGTCGAGAGCCCCGCGATGCGGCGCGTCTTCGAGATCGTCACGCGGGTGTCGCGATCGTCGATCCCGGTGCTTTTGCTGGGCGAGACGGGGACGGGCAAGGAGGTCGTGGCGCGCGCGGTCCACGACCGCGGCCCGCGGAGCGGGAAGCCGATGGTGTGCGTCAACTGCGGGGCGATCCCGCAGCAGCTGGTCGAGAGCGCGCTCTTCGGCCACGAGCGCGGCGCGTTCACGGGCGCGTGGCAGCAGCAGCGGGGGGTGTTCGAGGCGGCGGACGGGGGGACGGTCTTCCTCGACGAGATCGGCGAGCTGCCGGCCGCGGCGCAGGCCGCGCTCCTGCGCGTCCTGGAGACCCGGCAGGTGACCCGGGTCGGCTCGAACAAGCCGATCGACGTCGACGCGCGCGTGATCGCGGCGACCCACCGCGACATCGAGGCGATGTGCGCGTCCGGCGCGTTCCGCTGCGATCTCCTGTACCGGCTGAACGCGATGACGGTGACGATCCCCCCGCTCCGGGCGCGACCGGAGGACATCGAGCCGCTCGCGCGCCGCTTCCTCGAGCAGGCGAACCAGGCGAACGGCCGCTCCATTCGCGGCTTCGACGCCGGGTCGCTCGCGCGCCTCCGGGCGTACGCGTGGCCGGGGAACGCGCGGGAGCTGCGGAACGCGATCGAGCGGGCGGTGGTCATCGCCGAGGGGGAGTGGATCGCGGAGGAGGATCTGCCCGAGCGCGCGCGAGCGGCGCCCCCGGCCGCGCCGGCCGTGGACCGCGACCTTCCGTGCGATGGCGTCGAGCTCGCGTCCGGGCCGCCGGGCGCCGAGTTCCTGAAGGCGCGGCTCCAGCGCTGCGAGGCCGAGCTGATCGTCCAGGCGCTCCGCAAGGCGGGCGGGAACCAGACGGAGGCGGCGCGCGCGCTCGGCATGCCGCTGCGCACGCTCGTCTACAAGCTGAAGGCGCTCGGGATCAAGCGGCTCGGGTACGCGCCGCCCGGCGATCCGTAGCGCGGGCCTGGGCGGCCTGCCGGTCGGGCAGGCCGCCCAGGGCCTCCGTCGCTGCGCGCCCCGCGCGGCGGGCGCTCGCGGATCTCGCGCGCGGCGCTCGGCTGGCAGTCGGGCGGGGCTAGAGGGGGAGGTCGACGACGAACGTCGAGCCTCGGCCCAGGGCGCTCTCCACGCCGATGCGACCGCCGTGGGCGTGCACGATCTCGCGCGCGATGTAGAGCCCGAGCCCGAGGCCGCCGAAGTGCTCCACGTCGCCCGCGCGCTCGAAGCACGCGAAGATGCGCTCCTGGTCCTCCTCGGCGATGCCCGTGCCGCGGTCGCGGACGAGGAGCTGCGCCCCGCCGGGAGAGGCCTTGACCTCGACGGAGACCGGCCGGTCTTCGCCGAACGTGATGGCGTTCTTGACCAGGTGGAACACGAGTCGCCCGATCTGCTCGGGGTCCCAGAGGCCGACCACGCCCTCGGGCGCGTCGACCGAGATGGCGGCGGACGGGGCGCGGAGCTCGACCGGGAGCCCGGCGACCACCTCCCGGACGAGCGCCCCGAGATCGACGCTCTGGCGATCGGGCGCGAGCTGGCCAGCCCGGAGCGAGATCGCCTGGAGCATGTCGTCGCAGAGCCGGGCGAGCCGGTTGACCTGGCGGCCCACGACCTCGAGCGAGGCGACCCACGTCGACGCGTCCTCGGCGTGCCGCTCGCTCATGCGCTTCATCCGCTGCACCTGCAGCGCGAGCGATGTCAGCGGCGTCTTGAGCTCATGCGATGCGAGCTTGAGGAACTCGTCCCGAAGGCAGTCCGCCCCGTCGTGCTCGGAGGCGCGAGCGGGCCGGCGTGCGTCGAGGGTTCCAGTGCGCTGCGGGTTCAGAGCGGACATGGCGAGAGCCCCGTTCGAGGATGGATGGTCGTTCGTGATCGTCTCCTGGACGCCCAAGCATCCGCGATGCCAGGCGCCCACGCCCCGCCGGAGGGTCCTTCGCCCAGGATCCGAGCGAGGGCGCCGTCGAGCGCAGGCGATCGCCGCGTCGCGCTCGCGGGTATTCTGCGCCGCACTTCTCCAAGGTCTACAGGAACGCGCGCCTCGTGGTACGCCGGCGCTTGCGCGATCGAGCAACGCGTGACGCGCAACCGGCGTGGCGCGCAACCGGCGTGGCGCGTGGGTTCCGGCGCGTCATCCGTCCAGCGGCTTCCATACGTCGTAGTCGAACCGCTCGTAGGGCGGCGTCACCTTCTGCCGCCGCTCGTCGTACCGCTCGAGGCACCAGGCCTGCGCGTCGACGCGCTTGCCCTGGGCCTCGATCCAGCGCGACAGCCCCAGGTAGGTCGCCTCGATGGTCTCCGCGGTCCCCTCGACCCGGGCGACCGCGTAGGTCCGCGCTGGGAGCACCAGCGGCCGCACGCCCTCCGGGAGCGCCCCGTTCGCGCTCACCTCGGCGCACACCCAGTAGGTGTAGACGCCGTCGTGGCTGGCCTTCCGGTGATCGCTCTCCGGGAAGGCCCCGTAAAGCACGCTGCGGTCCACCAGGTGGGGGATGGCGTCGAGGCGGTCGACGAGCTCCAGCCACGCGAGGGGCACCCGGTGGTTGAGCTCACTGCGGCGGCCGACCACCTTGATGCCGGCCAGCCGGAGCTCGCCCCGGGTCACGACGGAAACGTTCATGCGCTCTTCTCCTTGGAAGTCCTTGGAAGCGACGCTCGAACCCTTCACCTTGAACCAGGTTGAAGCTCAAGGAGAAATCCGCGGCGCGCTCACGATTTCCCGGTTCGCGGACCGCAGCGGCCTCTCCGCTCGCGTACGCAGGGACATAGGCGAGCGGGGGCTCGGCGCCCCGAGCCGGCCGATCAACCCGCTCGGATCGTAAGGGTCGCTCGTCCTCAGCGAGGACGGAAAGCTGCTGTTCGCCGTGAACGCCGGCAGCGACGAGGTGTCGACGTTCCGGGTGAGGCCGCACGGCCTGACGCTGCTCGACGTGGTTGACTCGGGCGGCGACTTTCCGGTCAGCGGCTCCATGTCCTCAACGTGGGTGGCGACGGCAACATCGCCGGCGTCGAGGTGGACCCGTGCGGCGAGTTTGTGCCAACGGGCGACCAGCTGGATCGCCGGCGCGCCTGGGAGCCGGAATGTATTCACGGCCAACACGGGCAGCGACGCGGTCTCCGAGCTTCAGGTCGACGCGCGCGGCGCGCTGACGCTGCTCGACGGCGGCGTGTCGGCGTCGTTCCCCGCAGGGACGGCGCCGATCGACCTCACGATGACGCGCGACGGGCGGTTTCTATATACCCTCCATGCCGGGGCCGGGACGATCGCGGCATTCCAGGTGAGCCGCGACGGCAGCCTGCTCCCGCGAGGCGAGGCAGGTGGGTTGGCGCCTGGGGGTGGCACTCAGGGCATCGCAGTTAGGCGAGGAGGATTACCGGAATGAGCCGGTCCAGGTTGGATGAACCGACCCAGGTTAGGGATGAATCGACCCAGGTTGGGGGATGAATCGACCTAGGTCCGGCTGACCGGGGCTGGCGGTGCCTACCCACGTTACGGTGGCAGAAGTGGCGGATAGCCTGGCGGCCGCCACCCCCCCGACGCACATCGATCCCTTAAAATCCGTCACCAGAAACCTGGCATGGCATTTGTTAATGTACGCCGGCCATGAGCCAGCCCCGCGTGATCATCCCCGGCGCCACATACCTGATCACCCGCCGCATCCTGCGCCGGCATCACCTCCTCCGCCCAGACGCAGCCATCACCCAGCTCTTGATCTACGCCCTCGCCGTCTCGAGCCGCCGCTACGGCATCGAGGTCCACGCACTCTGCGCGATGTCGACGCATCTTCACCTCGTCGTAACGGACGTCAACGGCGTTCTGCCGCGCTTCCTACAGTTCTTCCATCGTATCGCGGCGCTCGGGACGAAGGTGCTACGCGCGTGGGAAGGGCCGGTGTGGGACCACGAGCCCACGAGCGCGGTACGGCTGCTGACCCACACAGCATTGGTAGAGAAGATCGCATACGTCCTCGCAAACCCTGTGGCCGCTGGCCTCGTCCGGCATGCGCATGAATGGCCCGGCGCCAAGGTCGACGTGCGCGAGCTCGGCCGCGGCGTCCTGCACGCGGTGCGGCCCTCGGTATACCTCGATCCGGAGAACCCACAGTGGCCCGAGGAAGCGACGCTCCCGCTCGCACTTCCCCCAACCGTAGAGCAGGATAGCGCGGAAGGGTTTCGCCGCGACGTCGCCGCCGAGCTCGAGCGACAGGAAGCGCAGGCTCATGCCAAGACGCAGGAGCAGGGACTCCGCTTTCTGGGCGCCGAGCGAGCCAGCAGTGTCTCCCCTCACGAGCGGGCCACGAGCACGGAAGCACTCCGCGAGCGCAATCCGACGTTCGCAGTGGGCCGCAATCAGGGTGATGCATGGAGGATCGCCGGGGACGCCGTACGGGCATTTCGCGCGTCCTACCGAGCGGCGCTCGAACGCTGGCGTTCTGGTATACGCAGTGTCGTCTTCCCAATAGGAACGTGGTGGATGCGCACGTTCCACGGCGCGAGCGTGGCAGCGGACGTTCTCAGCGCGTGACGACGAACCCCAGGGCCTCGACGCTCGCGCCGACCTCCCCGTTCCAGCCCAGCTGTGCATCCAGGCGCAGCTCGCCCGGTGCGAGCGATTCTGCCAATGCCAGCAGGGCGCCGACCTCGACCGCTTCGAGCTCGGCGCCGACGTCGCCCGCGAAGGGCGGGCAGACCACGCGTCCGGCCGGCGCGAGCGCGAGCGCGGCGCGCAGCGGCTCGCCGAGCGCCGTGCGCAGGTCGGCGAGATCGCTGCCGATGGCGGCGGGCGCGGTGGCGGACGGCCAGAGCCAGACCGCGAACCCGGGCAGATGGGCGATGCAGGCGGCTGCCGCGCGCTCGGACGGGAGCACGAGGCCGCGGACGTTGACGCCCGAGGCTGCGATCGCGGCGACGACGAGGCCGGGCGGGGCGAGGGTCAGCGCTGCGAGGCGACCCAGGTTGCGGTGCGCCGCGGCCCTGTGGGCGGCAACCATGGTGAGGTCATCCGGCCGGTCGTAGACGAGCTCGACTTCGCGCTGAACGGCCACGTGCGGCGAGGTCTGCGCCGCCGCGGCGAGCGCCCGCTCACGGATCCCGCCGTCCGACACCGGCTCGCCGTTCTCCGGCCGGAGCGCGGCCTCCTCAATAATCTCCATCCGCTCACGAAGGAGCAGCGCCACGCGGGACGGCAGCCCCAGCGAGCCGAGCGCCCAGGCGGCGGAGAACCAGTCGACCATGGTTGCGCGCACCGGCGCGACTGGGGTTGAGGACCTCACGGGCGCGAGCGCCTCGGCCGAGGCGCGGTCCCACGCGGCGAGCGCCTCCCCGAGCGGATGACCGAGCTCCCGGAACAGCGCCCCCGCCTCCTCGAGCGCCGCCGCGGCGCCGAGATCGCCAAGGTCCCGCCGCGCGCGCCCCATCGCCCGCGCCGCATAGGCGATCCAGGTCCGCAGCGGCGGCGTGGCGCCCGCCGCGATATCGCGCGCGGCGGTCGCGAGCGCGAGGGCGTCGTCGGCGCGTCCGAGCTCGAGCGCCAGCTCCGAGAGGAACGTGAGCGCGCGGGCGCGGCCGAACGCATCGCCGAGGCGCGCGCACAGCCACTCTTGCCGCTGGAGCGCCGCGCGGGCGCGGTCGAGGGCGCCGAGGCCGAGCGCCGCCGCGCCGAGCTGACCGTAGGCGATCGCCTCGCCCACGGCGTCTCCCCGGCGGCGGTGGAGCTCGGCCGCGTGCTCTAGCAGCGCCTCGGCCGCCCCGTGGGCGCCGAGGGTCACATAAAGCGTCCCCAGCGAGTTCAGGATCTGCGCCCGCTCGTCGAGGAACGGCTCCGATCCGCGCAGCGCAGACAGCAGCGTGCGCTGCGCGGCCGCCGCGTCGCCGGCGATCCGCTCGGCCGTGGCGCGGTAATGGGCGGCCACGACCGCCGCGCAGCGACGGCCGTCGCCTGCGCCCGCGATGGCATCGAGCTCCGCGACGGCGGAGGCGCAAGCCGACCGCGCGTCGCGGCGCAGGCGCGCGAGCACCGCCTCGCACCGGGCGAGGTCCCGGGCCTCCGCCTCCCCTTCCTCACCGAACGCCGCGGCGGCGCCGTCGAGGAGCCGGACCGCGGCGTCCAGCGCGCCTTCGCGCAACGCGAGCGCGCCCCGCCCGAAGACGAGCGCCGCGGCGAGGAGCGGGCCTCCTGGAAGCGGCGGAGCGGCCGGCGCCGCCGCAGGAGCGCCGCCCTCCCCGAGGAGCGCCTCGATGCGGTCGAGCTCAGCGCGGACCTCGGCGCCCGGCGCGCTCCGGAGCAGCCGCGGCAGGGGCGACACGCCGTCGAGCGGATCAAGCGGGCGCACGGCCATCCTCCGGCGCCTCCGGGGCCGCGCGCCCGGGCGCGGCCCCGCGCCCCGCTGCCGCGGCGCCAGCGCCGACCTCCGTCGCGCCCTCCTCGCCGCTGCTCCCTGCCCCGCTTTCCGCCCTGCGCGCGAGCTCGTGCAGCGCCGCCTTCACCGCCTCGATCGAGAGCTCCGGCCGGGCGGCGCGGAGCCGTGCGACGTGCGCGGTCACGTGGGGCGCCGCGAACGAGGTCCCGGTCCAGCGCCGCTCGCCGCCGCCGGGCGAGGGCGCGAGCACCTCGTCGCCGGGCGCGAGGATCTCGTGGTCGTGCGTGAGCTCGCTCCGGAGCGCCTCTGGGTCCTGGAAGGGCCCTCGACCGACGCCGATCAGCGACTTGAAGCGGCCCGGATAGGTGCGGAACGCCGCCGCGTTCGGGCCGGCGGCCACGAGCACGACCTCTGCCGTGTAGGCCGCGTCGGCGACCTCGTAGAGTTCGACGAGGGACCGGTAGTCGCCGGGGCGGAGCGGCGCGCTCTTCGGGATATCGATGCCGAGGCTCAGGTTGACCACGGAGAAGCGCTCGCGGACGCAGAAGCGCAGCGCCGCGATGAGCCCGTCGCGGGAGCATCGTCCGTCCTCGCCGAGCGCGCGGACGCTCGTGATCTCGGCCCCGGGCGCCATGCGGTGGAGGATGCCCGCGCACGCCGTCCCGTGCCCGCTGACGTCTCCTGGCGCGCACGGCGCTACCTCGTGCGCTGCTCCGCGGCGGCTCAGCGCGACGTGGCGCAGCGCCGCCGAGCGCAGCGCGGCGTGCGAGGCGTCGACGCCGGAGTCGACCAGCGCGACACGTACGCCGGCGCCGCGGCGCGCGTCCCGGCGCGCGGCGTCGCGGAGATCGCCGCCCGGCCCCACCGGAGAGGCTGTCGTCACGCCGCGCTCCCCTCCCCCTCGCCGAGCGGCCCCTGTACGCCGCCGCCGCGCGCGTAGGCGTCGATCCGCGCGAGGAGGTCGAGGGCGAGGCGAGCCTCGACCTCGCCGTGCTCGGCGAGCCTCCCCACCACCGCCGCGAGTTCCAGACGGCGGCGGTACTCGGGCGTGAGGCGGAGCGCATGGATGTGCCGCTCCAGGGCGGCGCGGAGCGAGGTCGGCGGTGGGGCTGCCTCTTCCTGAAGCGGCCGACCGGGCCCCGCCGCCCCAACCTGGTTCGTGCTTGCCGCCCCAACCTTGCTTGCCGCCCCAACCTGGTTCGCGCTCGCCACCCCAACCTGGTTCGCGCTCGCCGCCCCAACCTGGTTCGTGCCTGCCGCCGCCCCAACCTGGTTCGTGCTTGCCGCCCCAACCTGGTTCGTGCCTGCCGCCGCCCCAACCTGGTTCGTGCTTGCCGCCCCAACCTGGCATGGCGTCTGCCCGAGCAGGTCTGGCATCGCGCGGGCGAAGAGCTCGAAGACGACCCGTTCGGTGCGGAACGACTCCACGGTGAGCGCGAGGACCTCCGCGAGCCGCTCGGCCATGTCGAGCTCCCGCCCTCCGAGGGGCGCGTCGTGCGAGAAGAGCGCCGCGCCGCCCACCGTCGACGCGCCGACGCGAATCGGCACAAATATTGCGCAAACCGGCGCCGCGTTCAGAAGCGGCCGGAGCGGCGCGATCATCGGATCGCCGTCCACCAGCGCCACCGCGTGCCCGCCGCCGCCGCCAAGCAGGTACGCGAAGGGGGTGCCGCTCGGCTGCAGCTCCGCGCCCTCCGTGCGATGGCCGGCGGCGTTGGCGACGACGGGCACCGTGAGCCGCCCGAGCGCCTCCATCTCGAGCGCCACGAGCGCCTCCGAGCACGGCATCGCGAGGCAGGCGAAGCGCAGGTGCTCCCCGAGCCCCCGCACGCGCGCCTCGACCGCGCCGAGGAGCGCCGCGGACTCGACGGTCGAGAGCAGGTCGCGCAGGCGCGCGGTAAAGGGGGCGAGCGGCGAGCGCAGCGCGTGCGGATGAGGCGGGAGGGCCCGCGCCGGGGCGGGCGGCGCGCCCGGCGCAGAGCGGTCGGCGATCGGCATGGGGCGCCGATGCTACCGCCGGACGGCCGCCGAACGAACCGCAACCACGCAGCCGGCAGGACGCCGCGGGCTGGCCTCCGCCCTGCGAAGTTCCGGTTGACGTGCCCCGCTCCTCTCCTAGCATGGCGAGGGCATGCGGCGATTCGGCTGCCCGGCGCCCCGTCCGACACGATCGTCCGCGCACGCGGCAGACGGCTCGCGGTCCACGGCCGTGAGGCCCCTCGATCCGGCGTGGATGCGATGAGCTCGCCCGCCCGCGAGCATCGGCGTCGTGTCGCCATCGTCCTCTGGGGCGTCCTCGGCGTCGTCGCCGTCCTGGTCGAGGCCATCTACCGGCTCGGCACCACGGCGGCTCGCATCCTGACAGCCCACGAGCTCACGACAGGCCAGCTCGTCCTGCTTGCGGCCTGGACGGTCGTGATCGCCTATTTCGAGGGATACCGCGGCTTTCAACAGCGCTTTTCGCCGCGGGTGGTCGCGCGCGCGCTCTACCTCGCAGAGCATCGTCGGCCGCTGCACGTGGCGCTGGCGCCGCTCTACTGCATGGCGCTCTTCCACACGACGCGCCGCCGGCTGATCGCGACGTGGGTGCTCATCGCGGGCATCGTGGCGCTCATCCTGCTTGTCCGGCGGATGTCCCCGCCGTACCGCGCGATCGTCGACGCGGGCGTCGCGTTCGCGCTGGCCTGGGGGACCGCGTCCATCCTCATCTACCTCGCGCGGGGCCTCGCGGGCCGCCCGCCCGACATCTCGGCGGACGTGCCCGAGGAGGCGATCCGCGCCGGACACGACTCGGAGCAGCTCGCCCGCCCGCCCGTACGGGTGGGCGGCCCCTGCGACCCGTGAGGGCGTACAGGCGAGCGGGCGGCCCCTGCGCGCCAGGAAACCCGGGCAAGCGGCCAATCGGCACACGATAAGGTCGACCGGCGAGCGACCCAGTGATCCGCGATCGACGCGGCTCACGATGTGCCCAGAGCTGAACCGCGTTGCAGCCTCACCTGTGGCCTTCTGGTCATCACCTCTGGCATCGCGATCTCCGGCAACAGGCACTTTGTAAATATTCCTTCGCAGCAGGCCTGTGGCGCGATGCCTCGCGAGGCGCGGCGCGCGGCAGAGGAGATCGCGCTCCCCACCGCGCCTCGGCGCCTGCGATCGCGCTTGGCCCGGACCGTGCTCCAGCCGGGGAGCGCTCATGGGGAGCGACTCAACCCACGATCGACCGCGCTCCGTGGAGGGGCGCGCACCGGGGCACCGTGCAGGACTCGAGCAGCAGCCAGGAACCGGCGGATAGGAGAGCGGAGATCACCGACGAGCTCATCGTGCCTGTCGTCGCGCAGGAGCTCGAGGTGAAGAAGCGTACGGTCGAGTCTGGACGCGTCCGCATCACGAAGCAGGTTCACGAGCGGGTCGAGGCCGTCGAGGAGCCGCTCGTGAGCGAGCGCGTGGTCGTGGAGCGCGTCGCCATCGATCGGGTGGTCACGGAGCCGCCGGCGACCCGGCAGGAGGGTGACACCCTGATCGTACCGGTCGTCGAGGAGGTGCTCTTCGTCGAGAAGCGCCTGGTGCTGAAGGAGGAGCTCCGCATCACGCGGGTCCGCTCGGTAGAGATGAGCCCGCCGGAGCGCGTCACGCTCCGGCGCGAGGACGTGCGGGTGGAGCGCCTGCCCCCGGACGATCGTGGCGAGAAATAAGAATTCTCGGACGGTCTCCGGCGCCCCGGCTCTCGAGTCACGAACCCCACCTTCGCGCGTGGCGCGAGGGGACAACGGTCCGCATGGACCACGACATCATGGAGGTCACATCATGAATCACAGCGAACGTTCCATGTCCCCGTCCCAGCGTTCTCAGCAGCTGAGCAAGTCCCAGCAGACCGCCAAGGCCGCCACCTCGACGGCGAAGACGGATCAGCTCCGGGCCGACGTCCTGCAGGAGCAGATCGCGGTCCCCGTGATCGAGGAAGAGCTGCAGGTCGGCAAGCGCGAGGTGAACCGCGGCGGCGTGCGTGTATCGAGCCAGCTGGTCGAGCAGCCGGTCCAGGAGTCGGTGAGGCTGCGCGAGGAGCACGTCCACGTCGAGCGGCACCCGGTAGATCGGCCGGTTCAGCCGGCGGCGCTCGACACCTTCCAGTCCGGCACCGTGGAGCTCGTCGAGACCGACGAGGAGGCGGTCGTCGCGAAGAAGGCGCGCGTCATCGAGGAGGTCGTCGTCAGCAAGGCGGTGACCCAGAGGACCGAGCAGATCCGGGAGACCTTGCGTCACACGGAGGTCCACGTCGAGCCGGTCAGCGCGGCGGAGCGCAGCAATGGGATGACGGCGTACGAGCACTACGACACGGACTTCCGGCAACACTACCAGGCGGGCCCTTACTCCAAGCACGGCTATGGCTACGAGCAGATCGCGCCCGCGTATCTGTTCGGCTATCAGCTCGGGACGTCCCAGAACTTCAAGGGACACGACTGGACGACCATCGAGGCGGAAGCGGGCAAGGCCTGGGAGGAGCGCAACCCCGGGACCTGGGACCACATGAAGTCCGCCGTCCGGCACGCATGGGACAAGGTCACGGGCAAGGCGTAGGCCTCTCCTTCACCTCCCGCCCATCGAGTTCCCGTCTTGGGATTTCCGAGAGGCGCGCAGCGCGTCGCTCGAGCTCGTCCCTGTGATCCTCCGGGGGAACCGCGGGAGCCGCCGTGGTTCCCGTGCATCGCCTGCTCGTCGTCCAGACGAGGCATCAGGGACGATTCACGGTCGATCTCTGATGCATTCCGGAGGCTATCACGCTGGCTCCACGAAGACGGTGGCGATGAGCTCGTGGTTGCTGGTCATCTTGTACATGACCCGTTCCACGCGGTACTTCGACTCGCATCCATCTTTCTCGATGAGCAGCAGCTCTCCCTGGCGAGGGATGACCGCTCCGTGGAAGACCTGAAGCAGCTCCCACGACGTGAGGCAGATTCGGTGTCCGGGATGATGGATCATAGACCGGCTCGGAGCGTAGCCTATCCCGAGGCGTTCCGTTCCGACATTGCGCCGCATCCCACGACCCGACCCAGGTGGCGCCTCTGCCCCCGCGCCGCGCCCCGACCCGGGTCGGCCACCGGCGACCCGACCCAGGTTGAAATCGTGCTCCCGCCCCCAGACCCAGGTTGCGCGACCCCCCCCCGGGACCCGCGTCGACCCGTCGACCCGACCCAGGTTGAGGTCGTCGACCCGACCCAGGTTGAGGTCGCCGACCCGACCCAGGTTGAGGTCGTCGACCCGACCCAGGTTGAGGTCGCCGACCCGACCCAGGTTGAGGTCGCCGACCCGACCCAGGTTGAGGTAGGTCGCCGCCGGCCGAACTGACCCAGGTTGAGGTCGCCGACCCGACCCAGGTTGAGGTCGCCGCCGACCCGACCCAGGTTGAGGTCGCCGCCGAGGTCGCCTACCCAGGTTCAGGTCGCCGACGCTATCGCCGGCCCACCCAGGTTGAGACCGCCCCGCCGACCCGACCCAGGTTGAGGTCGCCCCGAGGTTGAGGTCGCCGCCCCACCGACCCACCCAGGTTGAGATCGCCGCCCCCGCCCCCCGCCTTCCGTTGCCGCTCGCCCGTGTTTCCTATATGTAACGCGCGTCACACAGCACAGGGCATCAGGTAGGAGCCTTTCCACCGTCTTGTCACCACGGAAAGAGGCCAACGAATGACCTTCAAGCACCTGGCTTTCACGAGCGCGCTCTCGGCGCTCCGCGGCGCCCTCGCGCTGACCGCGGTCGCGGCCTGCTCATCGGACCATGCCCCTCCCGACGCGATCGAGCCCGCGGCGCCCCTCCCGCCGGCGTCACTCGACCCGGCCGAGCTCTCGACCGAGCGAACCGCCGACACCCCCATTTACCTGAACCGCCGCTACTCCCCCGAGGAGCGCGCCGCGGATCTCGTCTCGCGCATGACGCTCGCCGAGAAGGCCAGCCAGATGGTCAGCAGCCAGGCCGCGGCCATCCCGTCGCTCGGCATCCCGGCCTACGGCTGGTGGAACGAGGCCGCGCACGGCGTCGCCCGCGAGCAGGTCAACCACGGCGGCAACCCGCCCAACACCGTCAACACCACCTCCTATCCTGTCGATCTCTCCCTCGGCTCGACCTGGAACCCCGAGCTCATGTACCGCGAGGCGCGCATGATCTCGGACGAGGCGCGCGAGATCTTCCGCGACAACAAGCTCGACCTCAACGTCTACGCCCCCACCATCAACCTCGCGCGGGACCCACGCTGGGGCCGCAACGACGAGGCCTTCAGCGAGGACCCGGTGCTGACCGCCGCCATCGCCGCGCAGTTCGTGAACGGCATGGAGGGCAAGGACCAGCGCGGCCGCCTCCTGCCCGAGGGCCGCGGCTACCTCAAGGTGAACACCACGCTCAAGCATTACGCGGCCAACAACAGCGAGTTCAACCGCCGCAGAGGCAGCTCGGACATGGATGAGCGCACCCTGCGCGAGTACTACACAGCGCAGTTCCGCGACGTCATCCGCGCCGCCGATCCGGCGTCGATCATGAGCGCCTACAACCGCGTCAACGGCGTCCCCGTGGCCGCCAGCATCCAGCTCAAGGAGGTGCTCGCGCGCTCCACGTTCGGCTTCCGGGGCTTCTTCACCTCGGATTGCGACGCGATCCGCGAGATCCAGGCCGGGCACCGCTGGCAGCCGCCCGGCTATCCCCACCCGCTCGACGCCGTCGAGCGCCACGCCTTCGCCGCCGTCGCCGGCGAGGACCTCAACTGCAACTGGGGCTATCACGACCGCTTCAGCTACGCGAACACCCTCCCCGACGCGGTCGCGCGCGCCATCCCCACGCCGACGGGCATCTTCAACGAGAACGACGTCGACCCGCTCGTCACTCGGCTCTTCGCCGCGCGCATGCGCCTCGGCGAGTTCGACGACGACGCCCTCGTCCCCTGGGTCACGCAGGCGCGGGCCCGCGTCGCGCCGGGGACGTGGCTCAACAGCGACGACAACGGCGCGATCACCGAGACGCCCGAGCGGCTCGCCATGGCGCGCGAGGTCGGGGCCGAGGCGATCGTGCTCCTCAAGAACAGCGAGACCCGGCGCAAGGACGGCAGCACCGGCAAGCTCCTGCCGCTCCGCGTCCCGCGCCGCGGCGCGTTCCGCCTCGCCGTGATCGGCACCTACGCGAACCCCGCCGAGGTCTTCCTGGGCGGCTACTCCAGCGACCAGGGCCCCGCGGGCAACGCCAAGACGGTGAACGGCTACAGCGGCATCAAGTCCGCCGTTCAGGCCATCAACCCCGACGCCGCCGTCGACTTCTACCCTGGCGTGACGCCGGAGACCCTCGCCGAGGTGGACGCCGCCTCCGTCGCCGCCGCCGCCGATTACGACGTCGTGGTCGTCTACGTGGGCACCGACGGGCGCCACGCGCGCGAGGACGTGGACCGCACGACCCTCGATCTCCCAGGCGCCCAGGCCGAGCTCATTCGACAGGTGGCCGCGCAGAACCCGAGCACCATCGTCTACATGGAGACCGTCGGCCAGATGGACGTCGGCAGCTTCGAGCCGGGCGTGGCGGCGCTGCTCTGGAGCTCGTACAACGGCCAGCGCAAGGGCGAGGCGCTCGCCGACGTCCTGCTCGGCGCCGCTACCCCGAGCGGCCGCCTGCCCTTCACCTGGTACACAAACCCCTCCGACCTGCCCCCGATCGACGATTACGCCGTTCGACCGACGGCGAGCAGCCTTGGACGAACCTATATGTACTTCCAGGGCCCGGTCACCTATCCGTTCGGTCACGGCCTGAGCTACACCAGCTTCCGCTACGCGCGCCTGCGCGCGGATCGGCAGCGCGTGGACGCGAATGGCACGCTGCGGGTCAGCGTGAATGTCAGCAACGTCGGGCGCGTCGCCGGCGCCGAGGTGGTCCAGCTCTACGTGAGCACGCCCGACGCCCCCGCCTCGCTCGAGCGCCCCAGGAAGCGGCTGCGCGCGTTCCAGAAGATCTCGCTGCGCCCCAAGGAGACCCGGCGCGTGAGCTTCGAGCTGCCCGTCGCCGATCTGGCCTTCTTCGACCAGGAGCAGGGTCGCTATACCGTCGACGCGGGCACCTACGCGATCCAGATCGCGCGCTCCGCCGCGGACGAGGACATCGAGGAGCAGACCTTCGTGACCGTGACCGGCGCGCTCCGCCCGACGGCCGCGGTGGTGACCGCCAAACCGCAGCTCGTGGGCGATCACGACCTCGGCATCCAGCAGCGGGTCTTCTTCCCCGTCGGTGCGGAGATCGATCCGCAGCTCACCGTCTCGCTGACCGACGAGACGCTCTACGGCTACATCACCAAGGGCGAAAGCCGCCCGCTCCCCGCGGGCATGCGGGTAAGCTTCCGCAGCAACCGCCCCCGCGTGGTCTCCGTCGACCGCCACGGGACGATCCGCACCGAGGCGCCCGGCGTGGCCACGGTGACCGCATCCGTGGAGTACCGCGGCGCCACGGCCACGGTCGATTTCGTCATCTACGTGCGATCGACCTGATCGGATGGGGTGCCGCGGAGCTCCCCCGCGGCACCGGCACATCGACAACGAACATATCGGCCACTTCTGACACACCACGGCACACGGCGACTCGTTGTGAGCACGTTCATGCGCTGAGGACATCGACGAGAACACGGTTCACTGACCAGAGGTCCGCGGCGCCGTGCGGCGCGATGGAACGCTGTTCGTCGAAAGGTCCCCCGGATGGTGTCGGTTGCTGACGCCGAGTGATGGGCACATCGATGAGGGCTCGCGAGCCGCTCGAAAGCCCATCTCGTCGAGGATGGCCAGCACGTGCTGTCCGTGGACATCTACTCCGAGCATGACGAGGACCACTCCGAGCATGACGAGGACCCCCTCGAGGCGTCCGATCCGCTGCCGACCATCGTTGTTCCATTCACGTTGCCCACCTCGGTCGTGAACGTCGTCATCGCTTCATGACACGATGTTCTGCGTCTCCGTCGCGCCATCTCCGCACGCGGCAGTGACGATGTCCGCCCTGTGAAGCTTCCCTCGCGACCAGGCGAGCAGCAACCAGCGCACCAACACTCACATTGTGTGCACATATGCTACATTGAGGTATCGGAGAACGCGCGGAGAGCGTCGCAATCTCGTCTGGACGGCTGCTGCTGGACAGATCTAGGCTCGGGCTCTGGAGGGCGTCTGATGACCGCGTCCAAAGTGCTGCGGTTGAAGTCCATGTTGCAGCAAGTCGCAGCAGACCAAGGCCTGGGTCTGGGGGCGCTTGCCGAGGTCGCCACGGCATCCATGCTGGAAGGCCTCGAGAACGATGCGGAGAGCGTCCGCGCCCGGAGCGGGCTCCAGAAGCTGGTGACGGGCAAGGTCGAAGCGGTATCGCCCGAGGAGGCGTCGGGGTTGGAGGCCATCGTCATGGCGCGCTTCCGGCCGGTCGCGTTCATCCGCAAGGGCGCCTACGACGCCCTGACGGAGCCCTGGTCGGGTCTGAACGACGACGCCGTCCGAGCCCGCATCCAGCCGCTCCTGGGCTCGATCGGTCGGATCGAACTGCCGACGAATCCCCGCATCCCGTACGGCGGCACGGGCTTCGTTGTCGGCCAGGACCTCGTCATGACGAACCGGCACGTGGCCAAGGTGTTCACCGACGGCGTTGGCGTTCGGATGCTGCGCTTCACGCCCGGCGACGCCGGAATCGACTTCAATCGCGAGGTGGAGACGGATCCGACGGATCAGAGCGGATTGCTCGAAGTACGCAGCGTTGAGATGATCCACCCCTACTGGGACATGGCGCTCCTGCGCGTCGAGGGGCTGCGGGGCGCACGCGAGCCGCTGAGGCTGTCCGTCCGGACACCGGAGGACCTGGAAGGGGCGGATATCGTGGTCGTCGGATACCCGGCGCGCGACGATCGAAATGATCTCGCGCTGCAAGACCGCATCTTCCACCGCAGCTATCACGTAAAGCGATTCCAACCCGGGAAGATCCGCAAGCGCGCTGCGGTACGCAGCTTCGAGTCGACTGTCTCCTCGCTGGTCCACGACAGCTCCACGCTGGGCGGCAACTCGGGCTCAGCGGTGCTCGACATCGCCACCGGCGAGGTCGTGGGCCTCCATTTCGCCGGCGAGTATCTAAAGGCCAACTATGCGGTGCCGACCTACGAGTTGGCCAGCGACGCACGCGTCGTCGCCCTGGGCATCAATTTCGCAGGTAGCGTCCCACAGAGCGGAATATACGATGCCGCCTGGCGCCAGATCGAGGGTCAGGAGATGCGGCGACCGGCAGCAGGGCCTGCGGCTCCGCTCCCCCTAGCGCCGCCTGCTGTCGACCGGGGCGCCGTAATCTGGACGATCCCCATCCAGGTGGCAATCTCCGTCGGGCAGCCGACGTTGGTCGCGTCTGGGGCGACGCCGGCTGCCGGCGCGTTTCCCGCCGTTATGCCGACGGAGGCGCCGCGCTTGCAGGCGCCTGTCATCTATGACGATCTTGAGTCCCGCGCTGGTTACGATGCCTGCTTCTTGGAACTCGATGACGGCGCAGAGGTTCCGCTCCCCGCGTTGACGGCCGCTGGCAAAAGGATCGTGGCCAGACTCGACGACGATAGCTTTGAGCTCAAGTACCATCACTTCTCCGTGGTGATGCACAAAAAGCGCCGTCTGGCGCTCTTCACTGCCTCCAACATCGACTGGCGACGGGAATCAAGGTGTGTGGACGGCCGCAAGCCGACGCGGCGCCAGCTCACCGGACTGGAGGAATGGGCGCAGGAGCAGTGGGTCACGGATCCGCGCATCCCCGAGAGCTGCCAGCTTCCAGACGTGTTCTATGCGAAGGATGGAGGCGCATTCGACAAGGGTCACGTGGTGCGCCGCAGCGACGTGGCGTGGGGCGACTCGTTTGAGGACATGCAGAAAGCGAACGGGGACACCTACCATATCACCAACTGCTCGCCCCAGATCGCTGCGCTCAACCGCTCCACCTCCGGCGAAAACAATTGGGAAAGTCTGGAGGATCTTGTTCGGAGAGAGACCAAGACAGAGAAGGCGTGCGCCTTCGCAGGACCGGTGCTCGATGAGGGCGATCGGCGGTTCGATGGCCGCGGCGAGCGAGGCCCGGTGTCGATCCAGATCCCGTGGCGCTTCTGGAAGATCGTCGTGACGAAGGGGAAGTCGGGCCCGAAGGCGTTCGGCTTCGTGCTGGAGCAGGATCTCCGGAGCGTACCACTGCGCGAGGAGCTCATCGTCCCTGTGGGCTGGACGCCGTACATCAAGAGCATCGACGAGATTGAGCAGCTGCTCCGCGGGTGGGTGAAGCTCGACGATCTCAAGTCCTTCGACCAGACCGGGACCGAAGAGGGCGTCCGGATCGGCGACAAGCTGTGATGAGGCGAGCATGAGAGGCGTCGAAATTGCCGAGGTCCGGTCCGCCATCCTGCGGGCATTTAAGCAACCGGACTTCGATATTTTCCTGAGCGATCGCTTCGACTTCGACCGGGCGGCGGAGGTCGGCGATGGTCCGTTCAAAGTCGTGGTTCAGAACGTCATTGAGCAGTTCGAAAACGAGGGGCGTGCCGCCCACCTGATCGCGGAGATTGCCGCCGTCCGTCCGCTCAAGGCCGACGTGCAGGCCGTATACCGGAAGTACGCGCAGAGGCTCATCAGCGAGTCGTGGAAGCGCCGACTGGAGGCCAGGCAGCTCGAAGCGCTGGATCGATACGGCCTTCTCCCGCCGGTCGATCTCCAGCTCGCCGGCAAGGTCGCGCAGACGCCGCCTCTCTCCTTGAGCGACGCCGGCTTTCAGAAAAAGGTGAACGAGACGTTGCCGGAGCTCGACGCGTATGTCTGGTCGATGCAGCTCCTCATGCAGACGCGCCGGGTGTGCCTGGTGGAGGTGGACGACATCCCGCTCGGGACCGGCTTCCTGGCCGGGCCCGAGACGGTACTCACGAACCACCATGTCGTCGCGGAGCTCATCGACAAGCGCGCCGCCGGCACCAGGCTGAAGTTCCTCTTCGACTACATGAAGCGGCTCGACGGCATGGAGTCCGAAGGGGTGCGCGTGGGAGCGGCGTCAGCATGGGAGGACTGGCACGTCGACTCCAGCCCGGAGCTGCCCAGCCCAGCCGAGGACAAGGGCATCCCCGAGCCCACCGAGGAGAACCTCGACTACGCGCTGGTACGCCTCGAAAGGCGGTTCGGCGACGACCCGATCTTCGGCGCCTCCGGCGGTCCGAGGCGCGGTTGGATCCGTGTCCCCAGCACCGCCCCCGCGCTGACGCCGAAGATGGCGCTCGCGATCCTCCAGCACCCGAAGGGAAAGCCGGTGAAGTTCACCTTCGACACCCAGTCGGTCCTGTCCGTGAACGAGAGCCGGACGCGGGTGCGGTACGCGACCAATACCGACGATGGATCGTCGGGGTCGCCGTGTTTCAACGTGAGCTGGGGGCTCGTCGCGCTGCACCACTTCGGCGATCCGCACAACCGCCCGCCCGCGTACAACCAGGGCATCCCCATCACGGCTGTCCAGGCCCGCCTGGCGAAGCGGGGAAAGGCGAGCTTGCTCGGTGGTGATCCACCGTGAGGTCAGGAGCCTAGCCGGCCATGTTCCTGCAGAGCGACGCTCCCGATGAAGGCAACGTTCTCGCGGAATATCGCGAGGCCTTGCTCAAGGCATTCTCCGCGGAGACCTTCAGGAGGTTCTGCCACGATATCAACATCAGCCTTGAACAGGTCGTGGCCACCGACGAGGCGCTCCGCTCGGTCCTATTCGAGTTCCTGCTCGGGGCGGCGAAGGAGGGGTCCCTCCGAAGCATCCTCATCGCCGCCACCCGTCACTGCGCGGGGAACAAGAGCGTGGTCGAGCGGGTCGGGTCGCGCCTCGGCGCTCAGCCGCTGGTCGCGCTCGCGAACGGGCTGGCGCGCCTAGGCTGTACGCCGTCGCTGCGGAAACTGATGCTCAACGCGCTGAAGCCGGCCGTTCGCGAACGATACAGGGATCTCTACCAGGGGCTCGATGACAAGGCCGCATGGCTTGACACGCTCATCTGGCTCGACGACCTCCCGGGATCGGACTCGCGTCCGGCGCTGCTCAGGGTTCTAGAGCGGCTGGAGGTGGAGTGGCGCCCCGAGGAACCAGCCGGCGCGGACTGGCTGCGAGAATGGCTCGACCGGACCTGCGCGAACTTTGACATTCCGAGAGAGCAGGACGAGCGCCCGCAGGCGGACCGGCCGCCGGGCATAGTCATCGAGCTGAACGTGGTCGGCCCGCAGTGCTCAGCCGTGGCCTGGCTCCTCGGCGCGGAGAGCGGGCGCCCCGTCCAACTGCTGGAGAGGACGCTGCCGGCCAAACCGGACGCGGAGAAGCTCTGCACGGCGTTATCGGACATTGTCGATGACTGCCTCGCGCAGCGGCTCGTCTTGCCGCTGTTCGAAGCTGGGAAGATCGTCCGTTTCGAGTTCGTCCTGCCGCGGGAGTGGATTAGCCTGCCCGTGGATCAGCTCATGGTGGGCGGGGACGATGAGAACCCACCGACCCGCATCGGATCGAGTCACCCCGTCGTCATCCGTCCGCAGAACTGGTGCCGTCCCAAAGCCGCGAACGCTCGAGCCGTCATGTTCAATCTGTTCGCTCGCAAGAGGGAGCGCGCGAGACGGGCTGAAACCGCCAAGCTTCGTGTGCTCGCCTGTCCCGCGGATTGGGGCGACGACGAAGTGAGAAACGTGCGGGACGACGACGCCCTCGTCGGGCTCGTCCTCCCCTTCGACCCCGCCGGTGCGGCCGCGCCCGGAAAGGGGGATCCCATCCTGCTCGAGTGCTTGAAGACATGGGTGCTCGCGGTCCTGTGGGTGCGCGCCGGAGCACCTGCGAGCGTGGATTCCGCGGAGGGGAGGGCCTATCTCGAATGCTTGCTCAAGCCGCTGCCCCACGCGCCGGAGCGCGTGCTGGATGCGAGGCGGACGCGCGGCGGCCCGGGGTCGAAGCTCCGCGATCACCTCTCGCTGATCTGGCACGTGGATCCCATCGACTTGACCGATCTCCACCTGGTGACGCCGGAGATCGCCCCCTGAGGACGAAATGATCGAGAATGCGAAGCCGGCCGCCGAGACAACGCAGAGCACGCCGCCGTGGTACGTCTATAAAGGGGCTGCAGGCAAGCCGCTGCCGCCCGCACCTCCATGGCGCTCGTACGACACGCCGGTCGTTGAGTACCCGATCCCGCCGGCGGACGCGGACGACACGTTCCAGCCCGACGACACTGACATTGCGATGGTGAACGCTGCCCTCTATCTGCGCCGGCCGCTCCTCGTAACGGGTCGCCCGGGATCGGGCAAGTCGTCGCTCGCCGGATCGATCGCCCGCGAGCTAGGCCTTGGCCGGGTGTTGGTCTGGCCCATCAACTCGCGCTCGACCCTGCAGGAGGGGCTGTACCAGTACGACGCGCTCGCCCGGCTGCAAGACGCTTCGCGTCGACGAGCGGAGGAGGGCGGCTCCAACGAGAAGTCGACCTCCATCGGGCAGTACCTGCGCCTCGGCGCCCTGGGCACGGCGCTCCTGCCGCGGATGCGGCCGCGCGTCCTCCTGATTGACGAGATCGACAAAAGCGACATCGATCTGCCGAACGACCTGCTTCACGTCTTCGAGCGTGGCCGGTTCGAGATCCCCGAGCTGTCGCGCGTGGCGAAGGAGAAGGGGCGTCTGTCCGTCAGCCCCTGCGACTCCGACGTGGAGGTCGTGCTGGATAGCGGCGAGATCCGGTGTCGAGAGTTTCCCATCGTGATCCTTACGAGCAACGGGGAGCGGGATTTTCCGCCCGCGTTTCTCCGTCGCTGCCTGCGGCTCGACATGAGGCTGCCCGACGAGACGAGGCTCCGTCGCATCGTCGAGGCACACTTCCGGGGTGCGCAGGTCAAGGACGCGAAGTGGGTGGACGGCGTGAATGCGATGCTCAAGCGCTTCCTGGAACTCCGGGACCAAAACAACGAGATGATCGCCACCGATCAGCTCCTGAACGCTCTCCACTTCGTGCGGAGCGACGTCGACCTCCTCTCCGAAAAGCGTACGGTCGTGCTCGACGCGGTCCTGCGCGGCCTCATCTCGACCGGCGCATCGTGAGCGAATCGAAGTCTATGTATCCTGATCTCGAGCGCTGGATAGGCGCCCTACGCGGGGCGGGGCTCGATCTCGACGCGCTCGACATCGCGGATGCTTTCTGGCTGGCTCGTCATCTACCCCCACCCAGGGAGGAGACGACGGCAGGCGGCCCCCCCCCGGACAAGCCAACGAGCGAGGAGATCAAGCTGCCCTCACCCGTCGAGGCGGCGGCGCTCGAGACCAATCCGTCCCTACCGAGCAAGCCGGCAGAGCCGGAATGCACCCGCGACCTCTACCCGCGCGGCCCCGAGGCGCGCGCAGGCCGGACCGTCGTGCTGCCGGACGCCGCGGCGCTCCCGCAGAAGCTCCAGCTCGGCCGTGCGCTGCGGCCGCTCCGCCGGCGCGTGGACAGCCGCACGCGCCTCGAGCTCGACGAGGCGTCCACGGCGCATCATGCCGCGAGGCTGCGGATCGCCTGGCGCGACGCGCCCCTCGTGCCCGTACTCCGGCCGACGCGGGCGCGCTGGCTCGATGCCGTGCTCCTGATCGATCGCTCGCAGACGATGGCGATCTGGCGGCGCATGCTGGAGGAATGGGAGACACTCCTTCACAGGCTTGGCGCATTCCGCAACGTGCGTGTCTGGCACATGCTGCCGGGGAAAGGCGACAAGGGTCCCGAGCTTGCTTCCCCCGCGGACGCTACGCGATCGTGGATCGCGCGCGACGCGGCGGAGCTGAACGAGGTGCGCAGTCGCCGTCTCGTCCTGATCGCCACCGATTGCATCGCGCCGCTATGGCAATCGCAGAGCATTCGGGCCTTCCTGGCGGAACAGGCGAAGGCTGGGCCGCTCGCTCTCCTGCAGATGCTCCCGCCGCACCTCTGGTCGCGGACCGCGCTTGGCCGGCTGGAGCGGTACTCCCTGCAATCTGCGTCGCCGGGCGCGCCCGCGCACCGCCTCGCCGCCACGCCGGTCGACGTGGACGACGCCGACGACGCGGCCCGCGCCGAGGTTCCTCCCATCCCGGTGGTCACGCTGGAACCGGAGGCGCTCGCCGCGTGGGCGCGCCTGCTCGTCGGCCATCCCGAGGGGAGCGCCGCCGGGTTTCGCTTCGAGGCCGCGCAACCCTCCCCTGCGGGCGCTGCCACCGGCCGCGCGAGGCTGCCGGTCGGCGACATCGTAGATCGTTTCCTGGGCGCCAGTCCGACGGCGCGCAAGCTCGCGGCCTATCTGGCTGCGGTGCCGCTGACCATGCCTGTCATCCGCATCGTGCAGCATACGCTGGTACCCGAAGCGCGCTCGGAGCACCTGGTCGAGGTCATCACCAGCGGGCTCGTCGTGCAGCGGCTGCCTGACGTTTGGCGCGGAACCCCGGACGACGAGATGTACGACTTCATCCCAGGCGCGCGAGAGCGGCTGCTCGCGGCGCTGGGCGTGAGTGAGATCGAGAGCATCGCCCGCCGGATCGGTGCCTACTTCGCAAAGGCACGCGGGGCGGAGTACAACTTCGCCGCAGTGCTCGACGACGGGACCGCCGAGGCGCCCGGCGCGGCGCCGCGGCGCCCCTTCGCCTCCGTTTCGGAAGCGCTCTTCGCGGTCACCCGCAGCTCGCGCCTCGCCCCACGCCAGCCGGTCCCCCGCCCTCCGGAGCAGCGCCCTTCGGAGGAACCGCTTGCGCCAACGCGGGCGGGCGTGATCGGCCTGGAGTACGGCGCCGCCGTTCTGATCGGCATCGGTCATTATGAATCTGGTCTCATCCAACATCTCCCAGACGCCGTTCGCAGGGCTCAGGCGATGGCGTCGGCGCTCGTCGACGGCGGGTACGATCCCGAAGGCGTTCACGTGCTCCTCAATGAAGCGGCGACGCGCGAGGGCATCGCCCGAGCGATCTTGGAGGCTACGCGCGCGCACCCTCGGGGCACGCTCGTTGTCTTCTTCAGTGGTCACTCCATGTATCTCAGCGGCCACGCCCTCTCTTCTGAACGGGAATCCCCGATTCACCTCGTCACCTCGACGTACTCGGAGCGAAGCCTGGTTGCCGGCTTGATCCCAGCGCACGAGGTCGTTGCCGGCGTTCCAGCAAGATGGAACGTGATCCTCATCCTGGACACCTATTTCTCGGCTGGCGTGACGGCGTATTTCCCACCCCGGCTCAGCGCGCCGCATGCCGGGGCGCGAGTGCTCCTCTCCGCGGGGTTCGACCGCGATGTCTCGCCCGTGGAGGAGAACGCGCCTGCG
Organism: Sorangium sp. So ce385; assembly: GCF_051474135.1. Lineage (NCBI taxonomy): Bacteria > Pseudomonadati > Myxococcota > Polyangiales > Polyangiaceae > Sorangium > Sorangium sp. So ce385. Next base: position 8,790,309 of record NZ_CP150337.1, read on the forward strand.
AACAAGGAGTTCGCTGCGGCTCTACTGCGCGCCCTGTCCGCCGCGACTGCGAGGCGCGGCGACGTCGTGGGCGTGAGGGAGCTGTTTGCCTTGATGCGGAGCGATCTGTCATCGAGAGGCGCGTCCTGGCAGCCGGAGCTGAGCATCATCGGGGCCTCGGACGTGGCGATCATCCGCGGGCGAGCCTTGCGCGAGTGGTCCCGGGCCTGCGCGTTGATCCTCGCGGGGAAGCAGCATCTCACGGGGTACCTCGTGGCACCGCACCTGGTAGTCACGTGCGCTGCAACGCTCACGCAGCAACCGCGCGGGGAGCATGGCGAGGTCCACGTCCAGCTGGACGGAAGCGAGTACCGCGCTCGAGTCGTGGCAGCCGTCGAGGACGGTGATTGCGTGCTTCTCGGCCTCGACGCGCCCGTGCCCGGCGTCGAGCCGCTCCGTCCATCGCCGGTCGTGGAGACCGGGGCGGCGTGGGAGGCGATCGTCATGAGGCCAGGCAAGCCTCTCGCAGAGACGCGCTGGTACTCCGGAACGGTGGAGAGCCCAGCCTCGCCAGCGACCTTCGAGAGCCGGTTGTTGCTGCGATCCGAGACCGTCGTCGAAAGGGGCGCCGCCGGAGCACCGGTGATGGTCGAAAAGCGCCTGGTGGGGCACCTCGTCCGGTCGGAGGGAGGGCTCCTGTACCAGGCGCTTGCGTCAACGGCGGTCATCCGCGTTCTCGACCAGGTGCTCGAGCGCGACGCAGATCTCATCACCTGGGTCATCGCCCTGGCCGAGGCGCCCGTCCATCCGCGGTTCGAGGTCGAAGCCATCGAGGTGTTCCGCCGCTTGGCCGGCGCGGAGCGGAGCAGGCTAGGCTCCCGCATGGACGGCGCGGCTCACCTTCGCGTTCGGAGCACCGAAGCTGTCTTCAATGCGGTGATGCAGCTCTGGCGGGCGGGCTCGCTCAGCGAGCTTCTCGGCATGAGGATCCGGTGGATCGCCCAGGACTCGCCGCCGCGCGACGACGCCGATCCGCAGAAGGGCGTCTGGGGAGGCCTGCCCGAGCGGAACGGGCGGCTGCTCTCGGCCGAAATCGAGCGAGTCAAGGAAGGCCGTCATCGCGTGCGCCTCGTCGTGGAAGGGATGCCCGGGGCTCCTCAGCTCGAAGGAGATGTCGTGTTCCATCTCCACCCGACGTTCGCGCGCACCGAGGAACGGATCGCCGTCAAGCGCGGGCGCGCTGTCCTCACGCTCCTCGTCTGGGGCTGGTTCGTCGTGGGAGCCGAGTGCGACGAGGGACGCACGCGCCTGGAGCTGGATCTCGGAGACGTCCCGAAGCAGGCGCTCGACTTCTTCGATGAGATGGCCGCCAGCTACGAGGAGATTCGCAGCAGGGCGTCAGGCCCAGCACGCACGCGCAACATGAACGCCCTGATCGACGACGTCGCGCAAGAAGCAAGACGTCGGCACGTGGACGGCGACTTCGTCCTGCGGTTCTACCGGACCGGGCGAGACGGGGCCAGGGTCGTGGCGCTCGCGTGCTGCCGCGCCATGCCGGAGATAGCCCCGGGGAGTGTGATCGCCGATGCCATCCGCGCGCCGCGGACGCCGTTCGAGCAGTGGACCGCCGTGCTGGCCGCACAATCCACGGTCCTTGCCGCGTCCCCACTGGCCTCCGAGGCATGCGTGTCAGCGCTGCTCGAACAGCTGGAGGACCCCGAGAGTCTCCTCAACCAGCCGCACGACCCGAGCCGGCGCCTGCTCACCCCACCGATCCTGGCGGCTTTCGCGCAGCGCGTGGGACTCCGCGGGACGGACGATCCGGCCGCTCTGCGGCGATGGATCGACGCAGGCGCCGGTCACCAAGGTAAGGGGCGACGCGTGGTCGTCCTCGGAAGCGACGCCGCGGGTGAACACATCGACGTATGCCGCGCGCTCGGCGAACGGCTCGCGGCGCACGGGTGGAGCGTGATCGCGGGAAACGGCGCGAACGTCGGCGCAGAGGTCGTCAACGGCTTCCGGCGCGCCGGTCCATCGTCCGCCGAGGCCACCCTCTACAGAACGGCGGATTTCGCGAATCTCACAGCGATGCGCAGGCACCTGATCATGGAAGCAGTGTGCGCCATCGCGATCGGCGGCGGCGCCGGGACATGGCAAGAGTGCACGATGGCGATGCAGAGAGGTCTCCCGGTCGTCGCCGTCGCGTTCACGGGTGGAGCCGCCCGGGCGGTCTCCGGCAAGCTTCACGAGGAGCTCATGGCCCGGGGTGTCCCCGCGGAGCTCCTCGCGCTGCTGGATCTGCGCGCAGAGGCGACGATTACCGGAGAGCGCATCGTCCGTGTCCTAAACGTCGCGTGCACGGGCTCGCTGCCAGCCTAGGCCTCCGGCCATCGACGTCGTTCGCGTCCACGGTACGACGTTGAGCCGGACGACACAACGCGCGTGCTGGTACGCGAGCGAGCGTGCATCCAGGCCGCTGCAACGAGCAGGGGATCGGACCACCTAGGAGGGCAAGAAGAGATCGCGGCGCGCAGCAACGTATATCAGCAACTCACCCACGCATCGAAGAGGCTGCCTTCACTCCGCAGCCAGACGCTGGGTACCGGGGTCGCACGGGTAAGCGGTCGATGGCACTCGTGCGGCGAGCGCCTCGGGCTCGTCGACACGCCGCTCCCGCAGCGCAGCAGATTCTGCTCGGGGTGCTCCCGGCCGCCGTCGCTGAATGCACCGAGTCTGACGGGCTCGGCACCCGAGACGCGGAGTCCTCGTCGATGCGATGTCCGCCCTCTGACGGCTTGACGCCGACGACGTCCCGCTGTCTGATCTCCGCGCTGCCTCCCCGGGGGGGGAAGCGTTGGCGTCATGACCGCCTCAGCTTGTCAACACTATTTCCCAATGGCGATCACCGGACGCTGGTAGGAAATAGGCGTCGTACTTTTCGATCGAGGGTGAAGCGATGTGCACCGTCGGCGGCGCGCGATCGGCGGCCGTCGCGGGAAGGTGCCCTCGCGCACCGACTCTGTCCTTCAGCCTCACGTCGAATCTGAGCTCGTCCTCGAGATCAAATACGAGGACGAAGGGCATATACCGGGACTGGTCAGGCGCAGGTTCCGAAGACGCCTTGCCCGATCCGCCCTTCCTGGAAGAGCGACACCCTATCAGCAACTTTACACGTCGGAAGGGCCGTCTTCGCTCCATCGCCAGCCAGCATGAGCTCGTTCAGAGGCCGAGAGAACATACAAATCCAGTAACATCCAATATCCCTGCTGCATGCTCGCTCCGCGGAAGGAGCAGGTATGCCGCTGATAGTGTGCGGTCAGCTGCTCCGATGTGGGAGCAGGTCGCACCTGACGGATGAAGCTTACCGGAGCGCGAGAGCGACATGCGATTCAACGACCTGCTACACGTTTCTGCAACCGACCGCCGTAGATCTCGACAGTGCCTGGCCGCGCTCGCGGCGCTGACCGCGTTGTCGCTGAGCGCGTGCGGCAGTGACGATGGGAACTCGTTAACCGGCGAGCCCGAGGGCGGCGCGGGGGGGCCCGGTGCGACGGTCGGAGCAGGCGGCGCCAGCTCGAGCTCGCACGCGGGCTCGGGCTCGGGCTCGGGCTCGGGCGCGGGCGACCACGCGAGCGTGGGTTCGGGCGGCACGGGCGCAGGCGGCACGGACGACCATCCGTACGACCACTGCGTGAACGGCTACATGCCCGACCCGAGCGACTCGAGCCCCACCATGAAGGATGGGCCCGCTGACTTCTTCCCGCCCGGCAACAACGATCCGGAGATCGTCGACACCACGGTGCAGCCCGAGGTCCTGAAGTGGATGTACGACCACTCCTGGCAGGCGGCCCACGTCGAGTGGCACGCGATCCGCGCCTGTAACCTCCCGGGCGGCGGCGGGTTGAGCAAGGTGAACATCTGCTCGTTCACCAACCTGGTCCCGAAGGATCAGAACTGCCAGACCGCCGGCGACGGCTATCAGTTCCTGGTGTTCCACCGCCACATGATCCAGGCGCTGAAGCAGCTCTGGCCCAACCACAGCGAGCAGTTCGAGGGCTTCACCAAGTTCCCGACCAAGGCGGAGGACGTGCCGCCCCAGTGGCGCAACCAATGGAAGGACTGGGACTCGGCCGCCCTCGAGGCCGGGAGGATCGGCGACGAGATCGACAAGCCCGAGAACCTCGCGAGGTTCCCGGACGAAGGCACGCTCGGCTTCTGGCTCCAGTGCAACGTGGGCCAGAGGCTGGCGGGGGCGACCAACATGCCGTGGGTGGGCCTCCACTTCGTGCTGCACGCCAAGTGGGCGCGGCCGGGCAACACGACGCACGGCGTGAACAACACCAACGCGAACATCGACAATTACATGTTCTGGAAGCTCCACGGCTGGATCGACAACGTGTGGGAGAAGTACCGCCGCGCCAAGGGCCTCACGCCGGAAGACCCGAAGCTCAAGGCGGATCTCGTCGCGCAGTGCCGCGAGATGGACACCGAGATCAAGATCATCCAGCAGAACCTGGATCCCGACGATGTCGTGAATCCCAACGAGCCCTTGCCGGTGGAGTCGGGGTTCTTCCACGAGAAGGTGCGGCCCATCTTCGAGAGTCGGACCAACCTGTGCAGCGGCTGCCATGCCGAGACGGGCCCCAACGCGAAGCTGACGCTCGGCGGCCACATCAGCTCCAAGAAGATCGTCGACGGTCTGGTCAACCAGCCCTCCATCGGCGGCGGCCAGTACAGGCTCGTCGTCCCGGGCGATCCCGACCGCAGCTGGCTCTACCTCAAGGCCTCTGGCAAGGCGGAAGACGCGGGCTGCGTGCAAACCGACATGGCACAGTGCATCACGGGCGTGATGCCGCCCAGCACGACCGGGCCGACCGTCAGCCCGCAGCAGCTCGAGATCTTGCGTCAGTGGATCCTGGACGGCGCCCAGGGCCCGACCTGATCCGTAGCCAAGACCGAAGGGAAACGACACCGATCGGCGCTGGCGACGCGCGCCGGACGGGCCGCGGGGGCGCTCCAGGAGCGGAGGGCGCCCCCGCGGCGCGCGGCGCGCGAGGCGCGCAGGCCGAAGCCACCGCGGCAGCGTCGCGCCGAGCGCCGGCGCCAGCCGCCGCAATCAGCGCCTCATTCCGACGCGCATCGCGCCGTGATGCTCCAGGTCCGCTCCGGTGAGCTGCACCGGGCGCTCTGCCCGAGCGCACGCGACGTTTTGTGCCGCTGTGAGTCAGCTTACACCGGGGCTCCACGGCCTCCGTCGACCGACCGGACCGGCATCAACGACGTCGCGGAGGTGATGTCGACCCCGTGGTCAAGACCTGGAGCCGCGGGGGCTTGGGAGCAGTGGTTTTCTCATCGTGCCTTCCCTACCATGCCGGTGACCCCCGCTCGCGGTCGAGGAACACACGATGAAAGCGATGATCGCTCGGCTCAGGATCTCAATCCCTGGTTTGATGGCTGTATCCATCGGTTGCGCCGAGGCGACCGATCTCGACGTGGGGCGAGCGTCGATGGCGCTCAGCGCCGCCGGGCCGCTCGAGCCGGTGCTCGTCGATATGCAGGGCTCGACCGCGGCCACGACGGTGACCCGCGTCGGGCCCGCGGCGGGAGGCGGGCTCTTCGGGCGCGTGAACCTGCGCGCGCCGTCGATCTTGCACGCCACCAGCGCGGACGCGTTTCAGTTTGCGCACGGCGACGTCAACGGTGACGGCCAGCTGGATCTCTACGCCGTGAAGATGGTCGGAGCCGTGGGCACCGAGCTTCACGTGCTCGACGGCGCCACGGGATACCAGAGCTGGGCGAGGACGAGCGATGGCGGGAACGCCCAGCTGCGCACGCCGCTGCCCTTCACCAGCGCGGCCGCGTGGTCCTTCGTGGCCGGCGACTGGGACGGCGACGCCCGCGACGACCTCATCGCGATCCGCATGAACGGGGGCAGCACGACGGAGGTGCGGGTGCTCACCGCGGCGAGCCAGTTCAGCGCCTACGCTCGCACGGGCGGCACCGCGCTCCACGCGACGGACGCCAGCGGATGGGCGTTCGGCGCGGGCGACGTGAACGGCGATGGCGCGCTCGACGTCTACGCCATCAAGCGGAATGGCGCTCGCGGCCGCACGGAGGTGCACGTCCTCGACGGCGCGGCCAACCTCAGCCGCTTCGCGACCCAGACCGAGACCGCGCTCGGCGCCACCACGGCCGATTCGTTCGAGTTCGCCGTGGGCGACTACGACGGAGATGGCCGGGATGACCTGTGGGCCATCCAGCGCGCGGGCGCCAGCGGCAGCACCGAGGTGCACGTGATGACCGTCGCGTCGGGCTTCACGGCGTGGGGCCTGAACACCGCCACCGCGCTTCCGACCACGCAGCGGGGCCGCCACCGCGTGGTCCTGGCCACGCGAGAATCGCCCATCGGCGCCGAGGCGAGCAGCGGGCGCTTGCCCCGATGGAACCCGGGCGTACGCGGCGGCATCCCCGATGTCGCCAGCATGCCCGTGCGCGCCACCGTAGGGGCCGTCGCCGGCGACGCGTCGGGCGCGATCAACGCCGCCATCCTCCAGGCCGAGGCCGCCGGGGGCGGCGTGGTCAGGCTGACCGGCGCGACCTACACGCTGCACGCGCCGATCCGCATGAGGTCAGGCGTCGTGCTGCGCGGCGCGGGCGCGACACCGGCCGTCCTCGGCGCGAGATTCGCGCCCGACTCCCGGCAGCCCGGCCCCGGCTTGCCCGACGATCACCCGTCCCTCGCCGTGGTCGACTTCGCCGGCATCGCCGATCCGCGCGTGCCCATCGCCGGAGCGCTGCCGGCCACCGCCGCGTCGGTGACCCTGAGCCGCGCCTACGACGCCGTCGACGAGCCTCTCGCGGAGGGCAACCACGTGGTCGTCTTCCGCGGAAGCGGCAAGTCATGCGGCGTCGCGGGCGGGCCCGACGCATTCCCGGCCGGTGAGCCGACGGAGCTGGCCCGGGTGACGTGGGTGGACGGCGCGACCATCGGCCTCTCGCGGCACCGGCCTCTCGCCTTCGGCGCCGCGGACGCCGCCTACGTCCAGCGCGCGATCAAGGTGGCGTCTCCCATCCCGCAAGGCGCGGTCAGCTTCGATGTCACCGACGACACACCGGGGCTTGCGGCGGGCGGCCACGTGCTGCTGCTCGGCGACAACGTGCTCTCCGAAATGGACGCAGCGATGCCGAGCCCGAAGTGCAAGTACCAGTGGTACGACGCTCGCGCGCGCGGCCAGGTGCTGCGTGTCCTCTCGGTGACGGCTCGCGCGGGCGGCGGCAAGACGGTGTCCGTGGAGACCCCGGTGGCGCTCGCCTACTCCGCCGCCTCGGCGCCGGTCATCGTTCCGTTCCGCCCGGTGAGCAAGGCGGGGCTCGAGAACGTACGTATCGCCGTGGTGGCCGACGCGACGTCGTGGTCGGTCAACTTCTGGTATGCCGTCGACTCCTGGGTGCGCAACGTCGACCTCGCCGGCGTGGCCAAAGCCGGAGTTCACATCTGGCGCTCGGGGTGGATCTCCGTGCTCGATTCTTCCGTGCACGACGCCTATCGCTTCACCGGCGGCGGCTGGGCCTATGGCGTCAACTTGACGGCTCGGAGCACCTCGTGCCTGGTGATGAACAACTCGTTCGATCGGCTGCGGCACGCGATGATCCTGTCGCTCGGCGCCAACGGGAACGTGCTGGCCTACAACCGCTCCACGCGCCCCTCGATGGCCGACATGTCGTTGCATGGCACCTACCCGTACGACAACCTCTTCGAGGGCAACGTGGCGACGTTCGGCTTCGTCGACGATCGCGGCGGTCGCAACGGCCCCCGCAACGTGTACTTCCGCAACCGATTGCGCGCCTATTTCACCAATTACAGCAACCAGGGCGATCCGCTGCCGCAGCCGCCCGACTACGCCGATCGATGGGTGGAAGATCTCGCGGTCGCCGGCTGGAGCGATCGGCAAACGTTCATCGGCAACACCGTGCTCGACGGTCGCCTCACGATCGTGGACGCGGCGGATACGTGGGCGGAGAAGAATGCGTTCATCGAGCCGAAGGTCTCGGGCGGCACGTCGAACCCGCTCGCCGCGGGCGCCTACTTCTTGAGCAACGCGCCCGGCACCACCCTCGCCGAGAACGCGGTCGGCCGCGGCGCCGCGATCCCGCGCTTTCCGCCGTCGCTCTTCCTCGAGGCGCCGCCCGCGTTCTGGCACCCGAGCGCCGCGCAGCGCCGCGCGTGGCCCGCCATTGGCTCCGACGTGGATACGGAGCAGCTGCGCTCGGGCCAGCCGCTCCGGTGCCTGCCCGTGCAGGATCGCCTGCCGATCGCCGGCTCCGGGTGCTGACCGGTGTCCGCGTCCCCCGCGGCGTCGCCGGGCGTCATCGCGCGGCGTCCGGCGAGCGCGTCGGGCTCGCCGCGGACCGCTGCAGCGCCTCCGCCAGGAGCGATCGGTACAGCGGCGAGCTCTCGCGGAGCGACTCGTGCGTGCCCACCGCCGCGACCCTGCCCCCGTCGAGCAGCACGTTGAACGTCGACCGGAGGAGGTGCGGCGCGTGGGTCACCACGATCGCGGTGCGCCCGCCGGCGACCTCGCACGCGGTGCGCAGGAGCGCCTCGGCGGTCGCGCCCGGCAGGCCCGCCTCGGGCTCGTCCAGGACGAAGACGCGCGGATCGCGCAGCAGCACCCGGGCGAGCAGCAGCCGCCGCGCCTCGCCGCCCGACAGGCTCGGCGGTGAGGCGCGCACCTCGGTCGCGAGCCCGCGTGCCGCGCCCGGAGCGGCGCCCGCGAGCCCCGCCGCCCCCGCGGGCCCCGCCGCCCCCGCGGCGCCGGCCGTCGTCGGCGGCGCGCCGGGGGCGACCGGCGAGCCCGCGAGCTCGTCGAGCTCCACCTGGCGGAGCGCCTCCCGCATGCGGTCGTCGGACGGCGGCGGCTCGAGGCCGAGCGCGAGGTTGTCCCGGAGGCTCCGCTCGAACAGCCGCGCCGACTGGCCCACCACGCCGAAGAGCCGCGGGAGCTCGCCGGGCGGGATCCGCCGGAGGTCCACGCCGCCCACGGTGATCGCGCCGGACGACGGCTCGTCGAGCCGCAGCAGGAGGCGCAGGAGCATCGACTTGCCGCTGCCGGATCGGCCGCAGATGCCGACCACCGCGCCGGCAGGGATCGAGAGCGACACGTCGTCGAGGACCGGGCGGGTCGCGCCGCTCGGCGTGAACGTGACGCGCTCGAACACGATCGCCAGCGGGCGCCTCGCGTCGCCATCCAGACCGGCCACGAGGCCGCCGCCCGGCCCTTGAACCCCCGAGGCACCGGCGGGCCCGGCGGCGGCCGGGACGTCCTCCGCGGGCGGCGGGTACGCCGGCAGGCGCAGCAAGGCGAGGGTCGCCTGCAGCAGCGGGGCGCGCTCGAGGAAGCCGGCGCGGAGCGCGTCGAGCGCCTCCAGGCGCGCCATCAGGAGCGGCACCACGAGCAGGAGCTCGCCGACCTCGCCCGCGCCGGCGTCCCCGCGGGAGGCGGCGATCGCGGCGACGATGACCAGCGGCGAGAGCGCCGCGAACACCCCCTTGATCTGGCCGGAGACCGCGAGCGCCTGGCCGAAGCGACGGCGGGCGTCCGCGACCCGGTAGGCCGCCCCGGCGAGCTCGCCCTCAACCTGGGTGCGGGCGCCGAGCAGGCGCAGGTCCTCGGCGCCCGCGAGCGCCTCGCCGAGGGCGCTGAAGACGGCCGTGTCGGCGTGTTGCATCTCCCGCATCGCGCGCGCCACGCGGCCCGAGGCCCGGTCCGCGGCGAGGCGCGAGATCGCGAAGAGCGCGGCGCCGCCCGCGAGGACGAGCGCCATGCCGCTGGAGACGAGCGACGCGGCGAGCACCGCGAGCGTCGCGAGGGCCTGGGGCAGGCCGGCGGCGAAGGCGACGCCGAAGTCGGCGACGAGGCCGGCGTCGCGCGCGATCGCGAGGCGCACGACCTCGGCGCCCCGCGCGGGCGGCGCGGGCCGCGGGCCGGGGGCGGCCGGCGGCCGGGGCGCCGCGGGGCCGGCCGGCGGGCGGGGCGCCGCGGGGCCGGCGGGGCCCGCGGGGCCGGCCGGCGGCCGGGGCGCCGCGGGGCCCGCGGGGCCCGCGGCGTGCGCGTCGAGGAGCGCGCGCCCCGCGGCGTCGACGTCCCGGGGCGAGGCGGACAGCGCCGCGCGGAAGAGCGCGACGCGCAGGGCGGCGGTGAGGTCGCCGGCGAGCTCGGAGCTCTTCCGGCCCGACAGCACCGCCGCGGAGGCGGAAGCGAGCGTGGCGCCCAGCGCGGCGAGCACCACGGCGGCCGCCGGCGCGCCGTCGAGCAGGCGGGCGAGCGCGCCGCCGAGGCCGCTCGAGGGCGCCGCGCCGCCGGGCGACGCCGCGCGGCCGGCCACGGCGCCGAGGGCCGCGCCGGCCATCGCCGGCAGGAGGCCGGAGAGGGCGCCCGAGAGCGAGGAGAGCGCCACGACCAGGGCCAGGCGCGCCCCGGGCGCACCGGCCAGCCCCTCCGACAGGTGCGACCCGCGCCCCTCGCGCAGCGAGCGAAGACCGATCCGCAGGATCGCGAGGAGCGCGCGCATCGACGTGCGAGGTCACGCTACACCGCCGACGCCGTTGCGCGCGACGCCCATCCGATCGACCCTCTCGGCGTGCGCACCGCGCTCGTGGTCCTGCTCCCGCTGCTCGCGTCCTGCGGCCGCCCCGAGCCCGCGCCGCCGGCGGAGGCCGACGCCGGGGCGCACACCCCCTGGACGCGCGGCGCCGCGGCGTCCCTGAGCGAGCGCGGCGCTCAACCCCGGTCGGGCGGGCCGCCGGCGGCGAGCTCCGCCGAGCCGGGCGCGCTCGAGGAGATCCTCGCCGCCGCGCGGCAGGCCGCGCCCAGGCCGGGCGACGGCGCGAGCCTCGCGAAGATCGGCACGACGACCGGCCTGCCGGCGCCCTCCGCGCCCCCGCCGGCCCCGGCGCCCTCCCCTGCCCCCGCCCCGCGGTCGCGCGTCGAGATCGGCGCGCCCATGGTGCAGGCCGACATGTCGAGCCCCGCGATCGAGAAGGCGGCGCGGGCGCAGCTCTACTGGGATCTCGTGCAGCGCTGCCGCGGCCCGGACGGCAAGATCCTCCCGCCCGACGCCGTCCGGGTGGAGTTCAACGTCGACGCCGAGGGCTACATCGTGGTGCCGACGATCATCGGGAGCGCCTCCGACCCCCGCTACGACGAGGCGGCCACGTGCATGCGGCGGGAGCTGTCCGGCGCCACGTTCCGCGCGCCGGCGGGCGCGCGCGGGCTGCCGACCCGGGTCGACGCGACCGTGCCGTCGGTCGACTGACGCGTCGGCGGGCGGGGAGCGTCGTAATCACGGTGTCCCGCACGGTCGGTCACCTCGGCGTGGAGCGCGATGATACCGATGGTCCGATGCTGAGATCGCCGTGTGTAGAACAACGACGATCACGTCCAGGAGGCGATTTCCGATCTCTGCATGGCGAACCGTCGAGGCAGGCGGGTTTCATGCGCGCGACGGCTCCACCGCGGCCAAAGGCGGTTTCGCGAAGCGCTCCGCCGCTGGCGCGTGATGAGGTACCCCGGCGGTGAGAGGCAGGGCCGCGCGGGCTGAGCTCCGTGGCGCGCGGGGTCGGGACGCTCCTTGGCTTTGCCGAGGAGCACGGCGCTACGCCGAAGGGTCCCAAGCCGACCGAGCGAGCAGCGCGCCTTGCCGCCCGGCAGCCGCCCGCACGGGCCGCGGCACAGGGCGCTTACGCGGACGCGCTCTCGTCCGTTTGTAAAAGGCAAGGCTAGAACCGACCTCGCGGCCTTACGGTCTGCCTGCACATTCTGGTACGCTCGCAGCATGCGCCCCGCCCGCCGACCCCGCTCCGCCGCTGCGATCCTCCGCTCGGTCCCCCCGGAAGACCGCCTCATCATGCGCCGGCTCGGCTTCGACCTGAACGACCCGGAGTTCGCCGCCCTGTTCGTGGAGGGCGTGCGTGCCGCCGACGACGCGATCGCGGAGCAGGAGCGGTGGGAACGAGAGCTCAGCCTGCGTTGAGCGCCGCCCGTGCCGTTCTGCGGCCGGGACCTTGATGCTCGGCGCCGTCGAGACCTGCGCGAGGTGCGAGCGCATCGCTATTACCGCCCGGTCTCGTTGCTGCTCACGCCCCTCGCATCGAGCAGGCTGCGTGATGGTGAGGAGCTCTACGCAGCGAAGATGGCCACCATGGATGGCGCTCGCCCCGCGTACGCAACGAGGGAGGACGACGCCGGTGGAGCCGCGGCACCTACCTTCCGGATAGCTGCCACGAATTCTCATCGAAAAAGCTATCGGCCCGTGGTTGTGTGCATTCCGGTCACCGCTCGAGAATTCCCACCCATCGTCGCTCCCACGCCCGCATCACGACGGGGTAGGTCCACCAGCGGAGCGGAGCAGCGGCGCGGTGCCGGCCACAAATAGGCGACGAGGAGACCTGATCTTGGCCGACAGTCTCCTCGTCGTGCTCCGATTCTCTTGCCCAGGAATCGAAGCGGTCGCAGTGTTATCCAGAGTGCCATCGACATCAAGCGCTGGCAGCAGCAACCCCCCTCGGTTGTCGAAGCGCGCCCTGCTCGCTGCCCCGCCTGCGGCGCCGCGAGTTGTCCGCTCGGAGGCGCGATCCGGCTCCACGGTCACGGCAGGCGCGAGCGGCAGGTCTGGGGTCCTGCCAGCCCCGACCACCGCCCCGAGGTGATCTCGGTCACCGCCCGTCGCTACCGCTGCCTCGGCTGCGGCGCCGTGCTCCTCGTCGTTCCTCGCGGTGTGCTTGGCCGGCGCGCGTACAGCGCCGCCGCGAGCGCCGCTCCAGCCAGCGCTACCCGCCGCGCCGGGTGCGCTCGGCGGCGAGGTCGATGACGCAGCCGGCGTCGACGCCGGGCGTGTCGAGCAGACGCCGATGGCCTCGTGGGCGATGCGCGCCGCCTCAACGTCGCCGCGAACGCCGCCTCAGCCTGGGCTACCCGCCGCGCCGGGGTAACCGCCCATCGGTCGCCATGGGCGTGGCCCCTCGCGGCGCGCGCCGGGGTCGGCGATGCTGGACGCGGAGCGGCGGCCTATCTTCGGAGCTGCGCAGATAGGTCGCGGAAGTCGCTGCCTATTCACGGGAATACACCGATATACCGCGGAGCTTCGCGACCTATTCACGGGAATACCGAGATTGGCCGCGGCGCCTCGCCGCCTACATGCTACAATCCGCCGCTAGACCCTGCGACACAACTGATTGCGACGTTGGGCAGGCAATGGGACAGCTATCTACTTCGGGAGACGCATGACTCGCACCAAGATTTTCCTCGGTTACATCGCAGCGGCTCTTGCACCGAGTCTTGTATCGGCTTCCTGCGCGCGACTGGAACAGTCGGAGTCCGGAAGTGGCGAACCAGCTGCTCCGTCGCACGCGCCTTCTGTAGCGAAGTCCGCGAACAAGGATCCCGAGAGGTCCTCCAGCGAGGTGGAACCAAGCCCGGAGCCCACGCTTCAGCCACGAGCCGCGAACGACTTACCTCAACCTACGCCTCGCTCCCCTCCGATCCTCGAGGCGGACCCGAATCCGAAGGGCGTGAGGCTGGGCAAGCCGCTTTTTCCTGCGGCTACGCGAATTTTGCCTGAGGCAGTAAGGCCTACGGGCACGTCCTTGATGATCAGGGCCGAATTTGGTTCTACGACCTGGGAAGGACCTGGTCTCCCCAACCCGCCGGGGACGGACTCTATCTGGAGACCGGGCTGAGAGAGCGATTCAGAAATCCCGTCCTCCAGTCGCGCCGCGTTCCTCCTGCGCAGCTGGCCGACATGCGGAAGAAGGCGGAGATCGCTCTAGGCGGTCGAATCGAGAAGAAGCACGTGGCGCGTGATGCGGGCAGCGCCGGCTGCGAGGCCTACCTGTGGGAGAGATCCGACGCGTACCGGGAAGTTGAGCTCGGCAGCAGTGGCGGCTATGAGACTCGCAACTCCAGCTTAGAGGCCGGCCATCTCCAAGAGTGGCTACGGGAAGAACTCGGCATGGGCACCCATCCGCAGTCCCGGCAGAAGTAATGGCTCCGAAAGCGGACACGAAGCTGCCCAACTCACGGCTGCACACCGATGAGCGATTCCGTGGCGCCTGCGGTGCCCCTCCGTCGCTCGCGGGTGAGCCGAGCGTTGGGCAGTTGCACGTGGAGGGACGTTTCGGAACATGCTGACCAGAGAGGACGCACTTCGCACGGCATTCGAACGGGACTCCAGAGTGGACCGTACGCCTTGCTGCCGCGAGCAGCCGCCCGATGGTCTCGTGGGCGATGCGAACCGCCTCGACGTCGCCCGCGGCGAGCGCCGCTTCCTGGATTGCTGCGCAGTTAGACGTGAGCGGGGCCACCCGAAGCTGGCGCCGCCGGTGACGCCAGGGTACGGGGCTCCACGGAGTTCCACGTCAGGCACCGAGCCGACGGGACGGATTCCGGGTCCGAGTCTGCGACGCCGAAGCCAGGCAGCGAGCCGAGCCAGCGAACGCGACGGCGCGGATGCAGGCGGTGGGCAAGGTCCCTGCCCTGCCGGCCTCCCCCCTCCGCCTGCCGGCGGCCTCCTGCCGGAGGCAGCCCCGTCTTGACACGGGACGGCATCTCCGCTGGCCTCGCGGAGTGGGGCGGCCATGGGGGCAGCTGGAGCGGCGGCGAGGAGTAGAGAGATGCCTCCGGACGCCTGCCTGGAGCAGCTACGTGTCCTCCCGCCCCCACGTGCGAGAGGCGGGCGATGAGAAAAGATTTTGGAGCCATCAACGAACAGAACATGGACGCGGTCATGACTTGGCTCAACGACCGCAACCAGTTTCACATCTGGCTCACGTCTCTGATCACGGGTAGCTTCGTCGTCCTTACAGCATTCGGAAGCAAGCCAGGCTTCAGCGACATCGGACAGACGATTCTATCAATAGCACTAGTCCTCTTGCTCATATCCATACTATGCAGCCTCGTATGTGTATGGTCGATACCCACCTGGAAATTCAGGGTGAAGACTAAACTCATCACTGACGCCGCGTCGATGGCCCGTGAGCTGGCCATCACCGCCTGGATCGGGGTGATATGTTTCGTCGCTGGGCTGACGCTTGGCTTTATCGGAAACGTGCCTTGGTGAGGCGAGACCCAGTAACCTACCGGCTCGATACGATCGACTCCGACGACCTCACCGCCCTCGCCGACGCCGCTCTCACGGAGCCCACCATAGCTTGCCGCCTACCCGTTGCCGGCCTCGTGCTGGAGCTCGCGTGCCTCGTACCTGCGGAAGGAAGGTGGGCCCCTACCGCAAGCGCCGCCAGCGCTCGAGACGCTTCCGACCCCGGCGGAGCCGTGAGAACGCCGTCCCGATGGGCAGCCCGAGGCTCCGGACCTCCCCGTGAGGGGACGGCCCCCGGCCCTTCTCCACGCCCTTCGTCACGTACCTGCGCGCGAACTCGCTCTGAAACTCGTATCCGCTCTTCATGATCGCCTCCAACGTCCGCCTCGCCGCTTCGTTCAGCGAGGAGCACCAGGTCCCCGTACAAGGCGCGGCGCTCCGCGCGGCTCGTCCGGGTCCGGGCCGAGCTCGACCTCGACGACGATGGCCATCGCGGGCCGCTCCTGCTCGCCGACCAGCAGCACGACGCTGACGTCCGCCCGGCGGGGGCTCCACGAGAGGGCACTCGGGTATACGGGAGGAACTGAGCCCTCGATGGCATCTGATACCGCTCCGACGCATTCGACGCGGCGTCTGTTGTATCTCTCGCGCATCCGCCCCTCGGATTCGTCTCCGGGTTTCGATTCCCGACGCCTCCCCCAAGAAGACACGACGAGAGCCGTAGCTCCTGCTCTCGTGTGCCCTGCGTGTGACCTGATACATCTCGGCGACGCTGGACTTGCGGCTCGATGTGACCGGGACCACCCTCAGCCGGCATGGCAGATGACGCCAGGGTACGGGGCTTCACGAAGCTCCACGGCGAGCACGAGGCCGGCGAGGACGACCCCGGGTCCGAGCTGGATGCTCCGGCAGCTCGGAGACGAGCGAGCGGGCCCCACCGCACGGGATCCAGGCAGCGAGCGGGATCCTCGCCTTGCGGCGGCCGACCCGTTCCCTACTCCGGCCGGGCCCCTGCCGAGCGCATGCGCCTCCTTGACACGGGACGGTGTCTCCGCTGGCATCCCCTAGGGTGGTGGCTATGCAGGTAGCAGGAGTAGTGACGGGGTAGCAGGAGTAGTGACGAGGACCAGAGAGCTACCTCCGGACGCCTGCCCGCGGCAGCATGTCAAACGCCGAGACTCGGGAACTGACGGCGGCAAGCCTTCAGCCACCAGCCGGTCGCGTGCCGGATGAGCATTTCCAACCAGCGGCAGGCTGGATATAGTGACACGCCCGGCATCTGTCCCGGTGGATGCTCCGTGCCGAGGGGGAGCGCTGGCCGGGGTCTACGGATCCAACGTGTCCGTCGCGGAGAACCTACCATGCGTCATCGCACATCACCCGCTCGGTGCCAGCCTCGTTCCTCAGCTCCGGCTTCGGCATCGATGCCGCGGCTCCGCCGAGCGCGCGTCGGACTTTTTCCTTGGATGCTCCTTGGAGTCATGCTCTGCGCGAGGGCTGCGCATGCGCAACCTACTGACACGGACCTCGACGGCGTTCCGAACACACTCGACAACTGCGTCGGTACCCACAACCCCGATCAACTCAACACCGACGGCGACCTCCGCGGCGACGCGTGCGATCCCGACGACGACGACGATGGCGTGGATGACGCCGCCGACAACTGCCCTCGTGTCTCCAATCTCGCTCAGAGCAACAACGACCTCGACAGCCTCGGCGACGCGTGCGACCCCGACGACGACAACGATGGTCTGAATGACGGAGCAGACAACTGTCAGTTCGCGCCGAACCAGAACCAACTCAACACCGACGGCGACAGCCTCGGCGACGCGTGCGACGCCGACGACGACAACGATGGCGTGGACGACGCCGCCGACAACTGCCCTCATGTCTCCAATCTCGATCAGCGCGACAACGACCTCGACAGCCTCGGCGACGCGTGCGATGCCGACGACGACAACGACGGCTCTGACGACGAAGCAGACAACTGCCAGTTCGCGCCGAACCTGAACCAACTCAACACCGACGGCGACAGCCTCGGCGACGCGTGCGACCCCGACGACGACAACGATGGCGTGGACGACGCCGCCGACAACTGCCCTCATGTCTCCAATCTCGATCAGCGCGACAACGACCTCGACAGCCTCGGCGACGCATGCGATGCCGACGACGACAACGACGGCCTGGATGACGTCGTAGACAACTGCCAGTTCGCGTCAAACCTGAACCAACTTAACACCGACGGCGACAGCCTCGGCGACGCGTGCGACCCCGACGACGACGACGATGGCGTTGACGACGGCGCCGACAACTGTCCTCTCGTCTCCAATCTGGATCAGCGCGACAACGACCTCGACATCCTCGGCGACGCATGCGACGACGACGACGATAACGACGGCCTCACGGATGCCCAGGAGGCGGCGCTCCGGACCGACCCGACCAGCGTCGACTCCGACAGCGACACCATCGCGGACATCGAGGAGGTGGCGAACCCTGCTGATCCGCTCGACGTGGCCAACGACACCGATGGTGACGCGACCATCGACGCATTGGACCCGGACAGCGACAACGACGGATTTCTCGACGTCGAAGAGGCAGGGGATGCCCTGCTGGACACGCCGCCGGTCGACACCGACAATGACTTACTTCCAGACTACCGGGACGTGGATTCCGATGACGACTCCGTGCTCGACGCCGACGACAACTGCCCCTATACGCAAACGTTGCCCCCGGACCAGACCGACACGGACGGCGATGGCAAAGGCGATGCCTGCGACGTCGACTCGGACGGCGACGGGGTCAGCGACGAGGACGACAACTGCCCGCTCCGAGCGAACGCCGGGCAGGAAGACGCCGACGGCGACGGCATCGGCGACGCGTGCGATCCGGACGTCGACTCGGACGGCGACGGGGTCAGCGACGAGGACGACAACTGCCCGCTCCTAGCGAACGCCGGGCAGGAAGACGCCGACGGCGACGGCATAGGCGACTCGTGCGATCCGGACGTCGACTCGGACACCGACTCGGACGGTGACGGGGTCGGCGACGAGGACGACAACTGCCCGCTCTTAGCGAACGCCGGGCAGGAAGACGTCGACGGTGACGGCATAGGCGACGCTTGTGACCGGGACGGGGACAGCATCCCCGACCTTCTCGACAACTGCCCGGACCTCTCGAATCCCATACAGCCAGGCAGCTTGGTCCAATCCGACAACGACGGTGACAACATCGGCGATCCATGTGACGCCGACGACGACGACGATGGTGTCATCGATCTGCAGGACAATTGCCGCCTCGTACCGAACACGTCCCAGCTCGATGTCGACGACAATGGCATCGGCGATGCTTGCGACTGCGATGATCCGGCGCAAGTGGTGTGCGATGATGGCAATCCGTGCACGCTGGATGACATCTGCCAGGCTGGCGTCTGCACCCCGGGGCCCGAGGTGATCTGTCCCGATCCTCCCGGCATCATGTGCCAGGTCGGTTTGTGCAATCCGCGCAACGGCGCCTGCGTGATAGCACCTGAGCTGGAGGGCACACCCTGCCCTGGCGGCATCTGCCTGGCCGGCGGATGCTTGATGGATCCGGAGACAAACGATGGCGCCGCCGGCGGCTCACCAGCCGGCGGCGGCTCACCAGCCGGCGGCGGTGCAGCGAGCGCAGCCGGCGGCGGCGCGGGCGGAGCCCCGGCGGAGGGCGGCGCGGGCGGCACGGCCTCAGCCGGCACCGACGATCCCTCATCGGTTGAATCGCGAGGCGTGACGCGCCTGCATGGCAACGGGTGCGCGGCGGGCGGTCCGACAAGGCCAGCGAGCGACGGCGCCGCTTGGTTACTCCTCGCCCTCCTGGGCCTGCGGGCCTCGAGGTCACCTCGGCGCGCCTCGGCCCTCCACGGGGCGACGGTACCCGGCCGGTGGCCCAGCCGTTCGGGAACGCCCGCCTCAGCCTTCAGCGCGACGCGGCCGCGTCCGGCGTGGTCACCCGATTCAGGCAGGCGGCATGAGCGGCCTCGCACGCCTCCCGGCTCTTGAACATCATCTCTTCGCAGGGCCTCTCGCGGCACACGTAACAGCCACACGGAAGCGGCCTGCATCCGTGGCCATCCCAGGCGAAGGACCCCTGCCCATAAGGACAGCAGGACCTCGCGACGAGGTCGAGGCCCGCGTTGATGGTTGGCCGACAATCGACCTTCTCGGATGAGCCTGTCGATTGCGCGGCGCTGCAGCCGATGAACGCGCACAGGACTGCCGCGAGCTCGGCGGTGGTCACGAGGCGTCGCGCGCGCGGCGCCCCGGGAGGATTATGTGCCATATCGTCCAGGTTGGCTCGCTCTCTTGAGGACGGGAGGTGGTGTGAAGCCATGGAGCGCTCGACCCGCGGACGTGCGCTCGGCGGCGGACGCAGGCGAGCCGCCGCCACCGACGCCGCCGCGACCAGCACCATGGCCGAACCGGCTCCTGAAGGCCAGCGTACCGCGGCTGCGCAGACGGAGACTGCTCCGCGCGCGGGCACGAGCGACGCGGAGCTCGCCGAGGCGCTCACCGAGGTCGATGCCCGCAGCATGACGTCGCTCGCGCAGAGCGCCTCGCGGCAGGCAGAATCCCAGGGACCTACGTACACCTACAGCGAAACGGCTCCAACCGCCGCTGGCCGGGAGCATGGCGGCCGGGCCAGGCCCCGGCGGTGCGCCGCGCGGGGTCGCGAAAAAAAGTCTCGCCCTGTCGATCCCGCCGGCGGTCGTTCGTCGCGCCAGTGAGGCCAGGGTCGTCAACCCGGTCGAACACCCCCGGGAGCCCGGCTTCGCGTGGCGCATATGGCGCGGGCAAAGAGCCGCAACCCGAGGTAAATGACCTGCTCGTGCGTGGAGGAGATGCGTGATGATCGGTTTGAAATTGACCCGTCGGGCGACCCTGGGAGCGTTTGTGTTGGCCCTCGCCGCCGCCGGCTGCGGCGGCGACGACGACGAGGTGCCCGTCGCGAGCTGGACAGCCGCGTGGGGGACGACGATGCAGGGGCCGGATTCGCCGTTCCCCGACACGACGCCCCGTAGCTTCGCCGACGAGACCTTGCGCCAGCGGCTCGTCGTCACCGCCTCCGGCGATCGGGTCCGGCTGCGGCTCTCGAACCTCTTCGGGACCCAGCCGCTGGAGCTCGCCGAGGTCCGCGTGGCGAAAGAGGCCTCGCCCTTCGTCCCGGCGCCGGGCACCGACCGGCGGGTCCAGTTCTCCGGCCAGCCGAGCGCGTCGATCCCGCCGGCCAGCGAGGCGGTGAGCGACGGCGTGGAGCTCGCGGTGAGCACGGGCGACCGCCTCATCGTGAGCATCTACAGCGCGGCGACGTCGGAGCCCGCGACGTGGCACCCGTTCTCCTTCACGACACACGCGGTCGCCAAGGGAAACCAGGCGGCGAGCGAGACCTTGACGTCATCGGCCAACATCACGTCCACGTATTGGCTCGCGGGCGTCGACGTCGAGTCCACGGAGCCCCAGAAGGTCGTCGTCACGTTCGGCGACTCGATCACGGACGGCTCGACATCGACGATCGACGCCGACAAGCGCTACTCGGATCGGCTCTTCGCGCGCCTCCAGGCGGATCCGGAGACGCGGACGGTCGCGGTCGTCAACCAGGGCCTCGGCGGGAACAGGCTGCTCCGGGACAACATCGGTCCGAGCGCGGTGTCGCGCTTCGAGCGCGACGTGCTGGGGACGCCGGGCGTGACGCACGCCATCGTCTTGATCGGGATCAACGACATCGGCATGCCGGGTTTCTTGGAGGAAGCCGAGGAGGTGACCGCCGCCCAGTTGATCGACGGGCTCGAGTCGCTCGCCGACAAGGCGAGAGCGAGGGGGGTCAAGGCGTTCGTCGGCACGCTCCTGCCGTTCGAGGAAGCGTTCCCGCCCTACTATACGCCCGAGGGGGAGGCTGTACGCCAGGAGGTCAACGCGTGGATCCGCGGCAACACCTCCTACGACGGGGTCATCGATTTCGAGGCCGCCGTGCGTGACCCGGAGCAGCCCGCGAAGATCCTCGCCTCGTTCGACAGCGGCGATCACCTGCACCCCAACGACGCCGGCCACGAGGCGATGGCGAACGCCGTGCCCCTCTCGATCTTCGAGTAGCCGATCTGATTCAAGCTTGCCGCGGCGCATGCCTACCGCTAGTGCCGCACCGCGGCCCTGGTGCGCCATCCTGTCGCTCGGAACCCCTACGAAACGGCTGGCTCCGAGCATGTCGACGGTTCATCAGAACCGTGTCGAAGCACTAGCGAGTGGACCGTCGGGTGAACTCGGACGAGTCGCCGCGATCCGTATCGTCTCCAGATTCAACGCGCACGCTCCTTCACATCAAATAGGTCAATGGGAGGTTTTCTCGCAGGAGAGGGTGGCGCGCTGTCCGCTCCCAGGGATTGGGCAACAAACGGTGCTGAGCCAGCAGAGGCCCCGGCGGGTGTAGGCGCGGCGGTGGAGGGCGCTGTCGACGTTGTGGAAACGAACGGCACCGAGACAGCCGATGGCACCGTCGTCGGCCGCGGCTCCGCCACCGGCACGGACGATTCGATGGGCGAGACGGACGCCAGGGAAGGCAGCTCCGGCACATTGTGGGGCGGATCAAGGCTCGCGCAATCGGTAAATCTGGCAGACACATACTTTTGCGCCTCGACCAAAGACTCTCCCGGCCTCGCAAACTGGAATTGGTTTCGCATCTTCACCCCAACCAAGCGATGCTTCTCGGCGGCGCCGAGCGAGGCCAACAACTTCTCCTTGTCAGGGAGCGCCTTCGGCGTGACTGTCAGGACAGCGCCGAGCGCGCCAACGATCGCCGCCGCCTTCCTTCGCGAGGCGCTATTGAGGAAGCCTGCAAGAGCGCTTCCGGTCGCGGAGATGATTGCGCCAGCGATCATGAAGACGTTCGACCACGTGACGACACTATCGACCCTCGACTGGAAGTATTTGACGTTCCCGTCACAGAGCTCGGCCTGCGCCTTGAGCCCATCATCCTTTGGCTCCGCAGGAGCATCCTGAACGGCAAGAATCGACGCCGCCATCACCCCAGCGGCGAGCGCTGCTCTTAGACCTGACGCCATGGAATGCTGCCCCCTTCCTGCAACCGCACGATCTGTGCGTGGCCGCGGATGTGCCACCATCCTGTATCATGGACCACACCGCGACCACAGGGCAGAAACCTGCTGCCACAGCTGGCGACCGCCCCCTGTCTTGGTCCCCGCCCGAGCAGCTCCCTCCCCGCCCGAGCAGCCCCTCCCTCGGCCTCGTGGACGGGCGCAGCGATGACCGATGACCTAGCAGGCCGAGGGTCGAGCTCCAGGAAGCTGCCATCTCTTGGCTCGCGCAAGACGCATGCCGCTAAGGTCACACCGTCACGGCGTCACCCTCGTCTGCTTTCTCGTGCGGTCTCCCGGAGCGGTACAGCACCGCTGCATGCACGCAATTCTTACATCAAGGACGGAGTAAATCCACCTAGCGGGAGAGAAGATCCCGCGCGTACGTCGCTATGGGGAGAGACGGTGACATGGTGGCGCATGTGCAAGAGACACGGTGAAGGACGAGGCGAGGCCGTCGCAGGGGACGTCGCAGACCGCGACCCAGTAGCCGATTCGTCGTCGCCGAGAAGACGTATGGATTCAGCTCGTCGGCCGAAGGCATGTCACGGAACCTCGGCCGACAAGGATCAGCACCTTCCGCTCGCGGGGCTTCACCGACGGATCGCACCGCCTCACCCCTCAACGTCGTCCCCCGACGCCGCGCTCCTCAGTCGAGCCGCGACACGCTGAGCGGCCGCATCAGCGCCCGCTTCTTGTCCTGGTGCTCGTGCATCCGCTTCAGCACGTCGACCACGAACGCCACCGTCGCCACGATGTTCTCCCCCTGATTCAGCATCACGCACTCCGCCCGCGAGCTCATCGCCGCGTCCGTCACCTCCCCGCGCGTCGGCACCCCGGTCTTGTTCAGGCTCTCGAGCACCTGCGTCGCCCAGATCGCCGGGACCAGCGCGGCCTCGCAGAGCCACAACAGCTCCTCCTGGACCTCCGCCAGCCGCACGAACCCCATCTCGACGGCCATGTCGCCGCGCGCGAGCATCACCCCCACGTCCTCGCTGCGCATCGCCGCGAGCAGGAGCCGCGGGAACTGCCGGAACGCAGGGGTCGTCTCGATCTTCAGCACGATCCCGAGGTGCGCCGCCCCGCGCGCGGCGAGCTCCTCCTGGAGCCGCTCCACATCGGAAGGAGACCTGACGAACGAGAGCCCCACCATGTCCGCGTGGCGCGCGATGAAATCGAGATCCTCGAGATCCTTCGGCGTGAGCGAGGCAATCCCGAGCTCGGTGTCCGGAAAGTTCAGCCCCTTTCCCGGCTTCAGCTTCACCCCGCCCTGCCGCGCGAGATCCACCTCCACGAGCGCGGCCCCCTCGGTCACCAGCTTGACCGTGCCGCCCAGCCGCCCGTCGTCGTAAAACACCCGGTGCCCGGGCCGGAGATCGTCGATCACCTCCGGGATCGTGCAGCTCACGGCGAGCGCCTCCTCGACGTCGGCGTCGCCCGCCGCGGCGCGCGCCCGCTTCACGTCCTTCACGTCCTTGCACAGCCAGAACCTCGGCCGCTCGCCCGACTCCGGGAGCGTCACCCGCGCCGACCCCCCGCCGATCTTGCGCGCGCGCGGGTTGGGCCCGGCGATGTCGCAGAGCACCTTGCAGGCGACCCCGGTCTCCTGCGCCGCCTTCCGCAGCCGCGCGATGAGCTCCGCCCACCCGTCCGCGTCCCCCTTCGAGCAGTTGATCCGCGCGATGTCCATGCCGCCCTCGAGCAGCCGCTTCAGCTCGCCCTTCCGCGCGTCCTCGGGCACCGTCACCATCACCCGCGTCGGGCGCCCCTCCCTCCCCTCGCCGAGCAGCGCCCGCGCGTGCTCCTCGAGCAGCGCGGCCCCCGACTCGAACGAGGCGGGACACTCGCCGGGCGCCCGCGGCTCGGGGCGCCGCGCGAGCGCGTCGAGCGCGCCGAGCACCGCGTCCAGGGACGCCAGCGTGCAGCTCTCCAGCCGGCCCAGGGAGCTCAGCCCCAGCGCGGCGAGCCGCCGCTGGAGCCCGCGGATGTCCTGCTGCCGGACGGCGAGGTAGTGGAGCAGGTTCGTCGCCCCCGCCCGGTGCTTCGGGTGCACCGCCTCGAGCAGGGGCCGGTAGCGCTCCTCGTGCTCGACGGCGCTCGCGCGCAGCGCCTCCACGGCGGCGAGGGCCTGCTCAACTACCTGCGGGTCGGGATAAGCCATGTCGCGATCTCTCGGCGAAAGTGCGCGGATCCTCGCGTCCGCTGCAGCGCGCCGCACCGCGCGGCGCCCCGGCGAGTCCAGCACCGCGCCCCGAGGCCGTCCAGCGCCGCCTCCCCGCGCGGCGCCGGCGACCGCGGGCCGTCGCCGCCCCTCCGCAGCGCCGTCACAGAGCCCTCGCCCGGCGACAGCGCCGCCGCGGCGGTCCCCCCGGGCCGCTACGCGGGCGCCCGGTACCGCGCCACCACCACCGTGATGTCGTCGTCGGGGCTCGGACACCAGCCCTCGACCTCCCGCAGGATCCGGTCGCGGATCGCCTCGACGGGCGCGGCCTGGGCGGCCTCGATGGCGGCGCAGAGCCGCTCCACCCCGAACTGCTCGCGGTGCGCGTTGCGGGCCTCCGTCACGCCGTCGCTGTAGAGCACGAGGACGTCCCCGTCCTCCAGGAAGAACTCGGCGTCCCGCGTCGCCACGTCGATGGCGGGCAGCACGCCGACCCAGACGCCCGAGCTCGGAATGCACACGCACCGCCGCGTCCGCGCGGAGCACACGATGATGTCGTCGTGCGCCCCCGCGAACGTCACCCGGCCGCTCCGCTCGTACCGCAGGAGCAAGAGCGTCGCGTGCTCGTCCCGCTTCAGCCGGTCGCGGACGTTCTTGAACACCGCCTTGTTGAGCGCCGCGAGGAGCTCGCTCGGGCTCGCGCCAGGCTCCCGGCTCGTCAGCGCCGAGACCATGCTCTGGATCATCAGCATCACGAGCCCCGCCGCGAGCCCGTGCCCCGCGACGTCGCCGATCCCGAGCCACCCGCCCCCGGGCGTCGGGATGACATCGTAGTAATCACCCCCCACCTCGGTGGCCGGCGTCATGACCGCGCTGAGCTCCAGCCCCTCGACCTCGAGCCGCTCCGGCACCAGCGTGGTCTGGAGCCGCGCCGCGAGCGCGGTCTCCTGCCGCTCGCTCTCCTTCTCCAGCCGCTCGCGCAGCTCCACCTGGCGGACCATCTCCCGGTGCAGCGACACCGTCTTCACCGCGGAGCCGACCTGGAGCCGCATCGCGTCGTACACCATCTCGTTCACGCCGCTGTTGAGCGCGATGATCCCGAAATAGTCGGCGTCGCCGAAGATGATCGGCATCACGACGGTGCTCCTGCGCTCGCGCGAGCTCAGGAACCCAGGCGGCGCGAGGGCGTGCACCGGGAAGCTCTCCTCGGGCGGCTCCACCTCGCGGCCGTCCTGCATCAGAAAGAGCGTCTTCAGGGTGTCGCGCTGGGCGTCGTCGTAGAGCGAGACGGCGACGCGCGTGAAGAGCAGCCGCGGCATCTCCGAGGCCAGCATGCGCCGGAAGAGCGGGAGGCTCAGGGACGTCGAGAACCACCTCGCGCTCCAGTTGAGGCCGATCGAGGCGACCTCGACGTCGAGGCGATGGCGCCCCTCGGCGCGCACGGACGCGCTCCCGATGAGGATGCGGGCCGCGTGCCAGAGCTGCTCCAGGGTCTCGTTCGCGGCGGCCCCGGCCGGGTCCACGGCGGGCCGGCGGAGCCGCGCGCGCAGCAGGCTGATCACGCCCTGGAACAGGTCGAGGAACACCCCCTCGCGCGCCGCCGTGTCGAGGAGCCGCTCCAGCACGTGCAAGAAGCGCCCCTCGGTCCCCTCGAGCTCCTCCTCCAGCGCCGACAGGAGCTCGCCGGACCAGCCGGTGAGCGACGCCGCCGAGACGCCCACGGCGCGCTCCAGCGCGCGCTCCAGCTCGTCGCGGCGGCCGCCGAGCGAGCGCGCCCCGAGGCGCGGCGGCGGGTCCGTGAGCGGTCGCATGAAAACGACGGCCTGGTACGAGCAGCCGCACGACTCGCGCCGCGTGAGCTCGATCTCCTGCGTGGTCCGCTCGGGGACGCGCTCGCCGTCGAGCATGCGCAGGACCGTCTCGAGCGCGAGCTCCCCGAGCCGCTTGATCGGCTGGCGCACCGTGGTGAGCGACGGCTTCGCGTAGCGCGCCACGCCGACGTCGTCGAAGCCGCACACGAGGACGTCCCGCGGGACGGCGCGGCCCTCCGCCATCAGGACCTCGATCGCGCCGAGGGCCATGTTGTCGTTGGCGGCGACCACCGCGTCGAGCTCGACCCCGCGGGCCAGGATCTCGGCCATCGCGGCCCGGCCGGTCTCGATCGTGAACTCGCCGGCCGCGACGAGGCGCTCGTCGCAGCGCAGCTCGCGCGCGGCGAGCGCCCTCCGGAACGCCTCGCCGCGGAGCCGCGCCTCTCCGTTGCCGTCCGGACCGCCGATGTAGGCGACGCGCCGGCAGCCGTGGTCGTCGAGCAGGTGGCCGGCCGCCAGCTCGATCCCGAGGGCGTTGTCGACGAGGATGCTGGGCACGCCGGGGATCGGGATCCCGATGCTGCACACGGGCAGCGGCCGGTAATAGTCACAGAAGCGCTGCACCCCCTCGACGCCGACGTAATTGCCGAGCGTCGCCGAGGCGATCACGACGCCGTCGACCGCCTCCGGGCCGACGAGGTGATAGATGGTCCGCTGGGCGACCTCGGAGGGGCTGTGGCCGGTCAGCACCTCGCCGACGGCGATCACGAGATTGACGTCGTGCGCCTCGGCCGCGCGCTCGATCGCGACCCGCATCGCGGATTGGTACTCTCCGCGCACATAATCCATCACGAGGGCGATCGTCCGGCGCTTCGTCATGTCCTCTGGCCCCCGGCTCAGGCGTCCACGATCGAGACCAGCTCCGGGGACATGCGCTCGATCGCCGCCAGGCACCGCCGCTGCCAGCCGAGCCGCGCGTCCGTGACGAACACCACCTTGCTCTTCGCGCCCTGGCCCGCGAGGCCGCAGATGAAGCTGATGAACGCCTTCAGACAGCTCGAGTTCAGGAAATAAAGGGGCCTCACGTCGAACTCGACGGCGGGGATGGCGAGGCGCACGACCTCCGCCTGGAGCTCCTTGAGGCAGAAGCCGAGCGGCGGCGCCGCCGCCATGTCGCCTGTCCCGCTGAGCTTGACGCTGAGGGCGTCGCCCCTCAGGCTCGGCTCGATCCCGAAGCTGTCCGTGACGACAGGCTCAACCCGCAAGCTGCTCATCGACCCTCCAT
Source organism: Sorangium sp. So ce385 (assembly GCF_051474135.1). Taxonomy (NCBI): domain Bacteria; kingdom Pseudomonadati; phylum Myxococcota; order Polyangiales; family Polyangiaceae; genus Sorangium; species Sorangium sp. So ce385. Next base: position 8,817,761 of record NZ_CP150337.1, read on the forward strand.
CTCCCGACCGGCGCGCGCGATGATCGGCCGCAGCACCGCGCTGGCCATCCGTTCACCCCGAGAGAACGTGACGCACGAGAACGGTGAGCGGCCCTGGCTCGGTCCGGAGGCTGACACGGCCCGACCAGCGTACGTGGTTCTCGCAGTGGAGCCAATCCCCATGGGTCCGCCGTACGATCCTGTGACCAAACCCGCGACCGCGAGCGCGGGGCTACCGGGGCGCGCGGTACCTCGCCACGACGACCGTGATGTCGTCATCGGGGCTCGGGCACCAGCCCTCGACCTCGCTCAGGATCCGATCGCGGATGGCCGAGACGGGCGCGGACTGGGCCGACTCGACGGCGGTGCAGAGCCGCTCGAGGCCGAACTGCTCGTGATGGGCGTCGCGCGCCTCCGTCACCCCGTCGCTGTACAGCACGAGGACGTCGCCGTCCTCCAGGGAGAACTCGGCGTCTTTGGTCATCGCGTCGATGGCGGGCAGCGCGCCGATCCAGACGCCCGAGCTCTGGATGCACACGCAGCGGCGGGTGCGCGCGCGGCACACGATGATGTCGTCGTGCGCCCCCGCGAACGTCACCCGACCGCTCCGCTCGTACCGGAGGAGCAAGAGCGTCGCGTGCTCGTCCCGCAGCAGCCGGCCGCGGACGTTCTCGTACACCGCCGCGTTGACCGCCGAGATCAGCCGGGCCGGGCTCGCCCTGGGGTCCCGGCGCGTCAGGGCCGAGACCATGCTCTGGATCATCAGCATCACGAGCCCCGCCGCGAGCCCGTGCCCCGCGACGTCGCCGATCCCGAGCCACCCGCCCTCGGCGGTCGCGAGCACGTCGTAATAGTCGCCGCCGACCGCGGCCGCCGGCTTCATGACGGCGCAGAGCTCGAGCCCCTCGACCGAGAGCCGATCCGGGACCAGCGTGGTCTGGATCCGCGCCGCGACGACGCTCTCCTGGCGGATCTTCTCCTGCTCCAGCCGCTCGCGCAGCTCCACCTGCCGGACCATCTCCCGGTGCAGCGCCGCGGCCTTGACCGCGGAGCCGATCTGGAGGCGCAGCGCATCATAGACGAGCTCGTGCGCGCCGCTGTTGAGCACCGCGACACCGAACTTCTCGAGATCGCCGAAGGCGACCGGGAGCGCGATCATGGTCTTGCGCTCTCCCCCGCTCAGGAACCCCTCGGGCGCGAGGAGCCAGGCCGGGAAGCTCGCGGGCGGCGGCTCCACCTCGCGGCCGCCCTCCATGAGGAAGAGCGTCTTCATGGTGGTCTCCTGCTCGTCCGGCGCGCTGTCGTACAGCGACACGGCGACGCGCGAGAAGCCGAGGGCGGGCAGCTCCGACGCCATGACGCGCTTCAGGACCGGCAGGCTCAGGCAGGTCGAGAAGCTCCGCGCGCTCCAGCTGAGGTACATCGACGCGAGCTCCACGGTGAGGCGCCGCTCGCCTTCGACGCGCACCGACGCGCTCCCGATGACGATGCGCGAGGCGTGCCAGAGCCGCTCGAGGGTGTCGTGGAGGGCGCCGCCGTCCTCGATCGGCCGGCGGAGCCGCTCGCGGAGCACCTCGATCGCGCCCTGGAAGTGGTCGAGGATCGCCCCCGCCCGCCCCGCCGCGTCGAGGAGCGCCTCGAGCGCGTACAGGAAGCGGCCCTCCTTCCCCGCGAGCTCGTCCTCCAGCGCCGACAGGAGGTCGCCGGGCCAGCCGTCGAGCGAGCCGGTCGGGATCGACACGCTCCGCCGGAGCGCGCGCTCCAGCGACTCCCGCTGTCCGGCGATCAGCGACGCCCCGCCCCGCGTCGAGCTGCCCGGCGGCGGGAGCGAGGCGCTCGCCTGGACCCCGCAGCCGCAGGACTCGCGGCACGTCAGCTCGACCTCCAGGAGCCCCACGCCCTGGACCTCGTCGCCGTCGAGCATGCGCACCAGGCTGTCCACCGCGAGGGCCCCGAGCCGCTTCATGGGCTGGCGGACGGTGGTCAGCGACGGCTTGGAGAAGCGCGCGATGACCGCGTCGTCGAAGCCGGACAGGAGGATGTCCTGCGGGACGCGGATCCCGAGCTCCTTGAGCAGCTCCATGGCCCCGAGGGCCATCTTGTCGTTGGCGGCGACCACGGCGTCCGGGTCGCCCCCGCGCGAGAGCAGCTCGCGCATGGCGGTCCTGCCGCTGTCGATCGTGAACGCGCCGAGCGCGAAGAGGCGCTCGTCGAGCGGCACGCCGCGCGCCGCGAGCGCGCTCCAGTACGCGTCGGCCCGCGCCCTCGCCTCCTCGTTGTTGGCGGGCCCGCCGATGTACGCGACGCGCCGGCGCCCGTGGGCGTCGACCATGTGCGCGACCGCGAGCTCGATCCCGAAGGCGTTGTCGACGATGAGGCTCGGGATACCCTCTATCGCCATCCCGATGCTGAAGACCGGCAGCGGCGCGTAAGCGCGGCAGAACCCCCGCATCCCCTCGATGCCGATGTGATGGCACAGGGTGGCCGACGCGATGATGAGGCCGTCGACCGTCTCCGAGCCGATGAGGTGATAGATGCTGTTCTGGGCGGCGGCCGTCTCCCCGGGCAGCGCGAGCGTCTCGCCGAAGGCGACCAGGAGATCGACGTCGTGCGCCTCGGCGGCGCGCTCGACCCCGAAGCGCACCTCGGACTGGTAGTCCCCGCCCACGTAGTCCATCAGGAGGGCGATCGTCCGGCGCTTCTTGCTCATGGCCCGCGGCTCTCGGTCAGGCATCGGCGATGGAGACGAGCTCCGGAGACATGCGCTCGAGCGCCGTCAGGCTCCGCCGCTGCCACCCGAGCCGCGCGTCCGTGAGGAACTCTATCTTGCACCTGAGCCCCTGGCCCGCGACACCGGAGATGAAGCTGATGAGCGCCTTGAGGCAGCTCGAGTTCAGGAAATAAAGGGCCCTCACGTCGAACGCGACGGTGCCGACGCGCAGGCGCAGCGCCTCGGACTGGAGCTCCTTGAGGAAGAAGCCGAGCGGCGCGACCGCCGCCATGTCGCCCGTGCCGGTGAGCTTGACGCTGAGGGTGTCCTCCCTCAGGACCGGCTCGGCCCCGAAGCTGTCCGTGACGACGGGCTCAACCCTCAAGGCGCTCATCCCCCCTCCACCTCCCGACCGGCGCGTGCGCGATGATCGTCAGCTCGTTGCCCTCGATCTTGTAGTCCACGTCGAGCCCGCCCTCGGCGCGCACCCGCGCGAGGCCGAGCCCCGACACCCCTTCTACCATCGCCGTCTCACAGATGAGGTCATCATAATGCTTCACCGGATCCGTCGCTGTCTTCAGCTCGAAGAGCCGCCGCTCCACCTCGCGCAGCCGCTCCGGAGAGGCCTCGTTGCGCGCGCAGATCTTCATGACGCACGCCGTCTCGCTCTCCTCCAGCGCGAGCTCGAGGCTGACCCGCGGGCCGGAGGAGTACTTGATGACGTTCTCCGCGAGCTCGTGCGCGGCCATGTAGAACCGCGAGCTCACGTTCGGGTCGTCGAGCACCATGCTGCAGAAGCTGGACACCAGGCGGAGCACGCTGCTCGCCATGCGCTCGGTCGGATAGAACGTGATGCACAGGAACAGTGACCCGCTGCTGCTCGGTTCGGACACTGGCACGATTCGCGCAGCCTACGTGGTTCCCGGGCCGAATCCAATCCCTTCCGCCCTCGCGCGGGGTAGCGCTCATGTAGGAAAGCCGGCGGCCTGGAGCGACAGCGCCCGGGGCGCGCTGTACCTCGCCACGACGACCGTGATGTCGTCATCGGGGCTCGGGCACCAGCCCTCGACCTCCCTCAGGATCCTGTCGCGGATCGCGTCGGACGGGGCGTGCTGGGAAGACTCGATGGTAGAGCACAGCCGCTCGAGGCCGAACTGCTCCCGGTGGCAGTTGCGCGCCTCCGTCACGCCGTCGCTGTACAGCACGAGGATGTCGCCGTCCTCCAGGGAGAACTCGGCGTCTCGCGTCATCGCGTCAATGGCGGGCAGCGCGCCGATCCAGACGCCCGAGCTCTGGATGCACACGCAGCGGCGGGTGCGCGCGCGCCACACGATGATGTCGTCGTGCGCCCCCGCGAACGTCACCCGACCGCCCCGCTCGTACCGCAGGAGCAAGAGCGTCGCGTGCTCGTCCCGCTTCAGCCGGCTGCGGACGTTCTCGTACACCGCCGCGTTGACCGCGCAGAGGATGTCGCTCGGGCTGGCGTTCGGGTCGGTGCGCGTCAGGGCCGAGATCATGCTCTGGATCATCAGCATCACGAGCCCCGCCGCGAGCCCGTGCCCCGCGACGTCGCCGATCCCGAGCCACCCGCCCTCGGGCGTGGCGATGACATCGTAATAGTCGCCCCCGACCGTGGCCGCCGGCTTCATGACCGCGGCGAGCTCGAGCCCCTCGACCGCGAGCTGCGCCGGCACCAGCGTGGTCTGGATCCGCGCCGCGACGGCGCTCTCCTGACGGACCTTCTCCTGCTCCAGCCGCTCGCGCAGCTCCACCTGCCGGACGACCTCCCAGTGCAGCGCCGCGGCCTTGACCGCGGAGCCGATCTGGAGCCGCAGCGCGTCATAGACGAGCTCGTTCGCGCCGCTGTTGAGCACCGCGACGCCGAACTTCTCCGCGTCGCCGAACGCGACCGACAGCGCGATCACGCTCCTTCGCTCCCCGTCGCCCAGAAACCCCTCGGGCGCGAGGCGGCGGGCCGGGAAGCTCGCGGGCGGCGGCTCGACCTCGAGGCCGTCCTTCATCAAGAAGAGCGGCACCATGGTGGCGCGGTGCGGGTCGTCGTAGAGCGACACCGCGACCCGCGAGAACTGCATCCGCGGCAGCTCCGACGCCATCATGCGCCGCAGGACGGGCAGGCTCAGGCAGGTCGAGAAGCTCCGCGAGCTCCAGCTGAGGTAGAGCGACGCGAGCTCCACGCTCAGCCGCTGCTGCCCCTCGGCGCGCACGGACGCGCCCGCGACGAGCACGCGCGCGGCGTGCCAGAGCTGCTCGAGCGTCTCCTCCAGCGCCCCGTCGCGCCGGCGGCCGAGCCGCTCGCGCAGCAGCGTGACGACGCCCTGGAAGTGCTCCAGGTTCGCGCCCTCGCGCCCCGCCGCGTCGAGGATCGCCTCGAGGGCGCGCAGGAACCGGCCCTCCTGGCCCGCGATCTCGCCGTCCAGCGCCGACAGGAGCTCGCCGGCCCAGCCGTGGAGCGAGCCCGCCGGGATCGCGACGCTCTTCTCGAGGGCGCGCGAGAGCGCGTCGCGCTCGCCGGCGGGCGGGGGCGCCGCGCGGGGCGCCCTGCTCAGGGGCGCGCCCGCCGCGTCCACCGGGCTGCCGCAGCCGCAGGACTCGCGCAGCGTGAGCTCGACCGGGAAGAGGTCGCAGTCCGGGACCGGCGCGCCGTCGATCATGCGCATCAGCGTGTCGACGGCGCGCGCCCCGAGCCGCTTGATCGGCTGGCGGATCGTGGACATCGACGGCTTCGTGAAGCGCGCGATGACCGCGTCGTCGAAGCCGCACACGAGGACGTCCTCCGGGACGCCGAGGCCGCGCGCCCGGAGGGCGTCGATCGCGCCGAGGGCCATGGCGTCGTTGGCGGCGATCACGGCGTCGAGCTCCACCCCGCGATCCAGGATCTCGCGCATGGCGGCGCGCCCGGAGTCGATCGTGAACGCGCCGCACGCGAACAGGCGCTCGTCGGCGGGCAGCGATCGGGCGGCGAGCGCCCGCCAGTAGGCGCCGGAGCGCACGTCCGCCTCCTCGTTGCTCGCCGGCCCGGCGACGTACGCGACGCGCCGGAGCCCGTGGCGCTCGACCATGTGGCCGACCGCCATCTCGATCCCGAGGGCGTTGTCGACGACGAGGCTCGGGACGCCGTCGATCGCCACCCCGATGCTGCAGACGGGCAGGGGCGCGTAGGACCGGCAGAACCGCTGCATCCCGTCGACGCCGACGTGATGGCACAGCGTGGTCGAGGCGACGATGACGCCGTCGACCGTCTCCGGGCCGATGAGGTGATAGATGCTGTTCTGGGCCGCGCCGGACGACCCGGGCAGGGCGAGCGTCTCGCCGAAGGCGATCACCAGGTTGACGTCGTGCGCCTCGGCGGCGCGCTCGACCCCGAAGCGCACCTCGGACTGGTACTCGCCTCGTACGTAATCCATCAAGAGGGCGATCGTCCGGCGCTTCTTGCTCATGCCTCTGGCTCTCGGCTCAGGTATCGGCGATGGAGACGAGCTCCGGGGACATGCGCTCGAGCGCCGTCAGGCTCCGCCGCTGCCAGCCGAGCTTCGCGTCCGTGAGGAACTGTATCTTGCACTTGAGCCCCTGGCCCGCGAGCCCGCAGATGAAGCTGATGAACGCCTTGAGACAGCTCGAGTTCAGGAAGTAGAGGGCCCGCACGTCGAACTCGACGGCGCTCACCGACAGGCGTATCACCTCCGCCTGGAGGGTCTTGAAGTAGGAGCCGAGCGGCGCGGCGGCCGCCATGTCGCCCGTGCCGGTGAGCCTGACGCTGAGGGTGTCCTCCCTCAGGCTCGGCTCGATCCCGAAGCTGTCCGTCACGACCGACTCAACCTTCAAGCTGCTCAATCTGCCCTCCATCTCTCGACCGGCGCGTGCGCGGTGATCGTCAGCTCGTTGCCCTCGATCTTGTAGTCCACGTCGAGCCCGCCCTCGGCGCGCACCCGCGCGAGGCCGAGCCCCGACACCCCCTCGAGCATCGCCGTCTCGCTGATGAGATCGTCATAGTGCTTCACCGGGTCGCTCGCGGTCTTCAGCGCGAAGAGCCGCCTCTCCACCTCGCGCAGCCGCTCCGGAGAGGCCTCGTTGCGCGCGCGGATCTTCAGGATACAAGAGCTCTCGCCCTCCTCCATCACGAGCTCCAGGCTGACCCGGGGGCCGGTCGAATACTTGGTGATATTCTCGGCGAGCTCGTGCGCGGCCATGTAAAACCGCGAGCTCACGTTCGCGTCGTCCAGCACCATGGCGCAGAAACTGGACACCAGCCGCAGCACCGCGGTGGCCATCCGCTCGCTCGGGAAGAAGGTGATGCAGAGGAAAAGCGAGGCACCCTGGCTCGGTTCGGACGCGGGCACGATGGGCGCAGCGTACGGCGTCCGCGGACGGGAGCCAATCCCTTCTGCTCCCTCGCGGCCCCGGAGGTGAGCGCGCGCCCTACAAGGTTGGTGCCTTGGAGGTTCCAAAGGCCTCATCTCCATGCGTGATTCGTGGGTCACGGTCATTCGTGGCGCGCGACGAGCCGCTTGCCCTCGGCCCTGAGGTTCGACACCACCTCGCCCACGCGCTGGGCCAGCGGCAGCCCCCGGGGCACCACGACGCCGACCGGCCCGCCCACGCGGCCGAACGACCAGGAGAGCACCGAGCCCTCGGCGTCCCACGCCGCGAGCCGCTCGCGGCCGTCCGACGGCATGGCGCCGACGATCTCGCGCCGCTCCAGGTCGAGCACCGCGATCCGGTCCGCCGACGCGAGGAGCATCGTCCTGCCGTCCGGCGCCACGGAGAGGTCCTCCCACTCCGCCCCGCTCACGCCCTCGAGCACCCGCTCCGCGAGGCCCGCGCGGCGGACCAGGACGACGCCGGTCGCGTCCGCGAACGCCACGTCGCCCGGCAGCGGGCCGTCGGCGATCGCGGTCGCCCGCGGGGTCGCGTACCCGAGCACCCGCACCTCCCCCCGCGCCTCGTCGACGCGCGCCACCGCGCCCGAGCTGAACGCGAGCCACAGCCCCGGGCCGACGTCGCCGCGCGCGGGGCTCGGGCGCGCCTCGTAGACGTAGCCGTCGGTCACCGCGATCGTGCGCGACGACAGGTCGCGGAGCGACGTCGCCACGAGGTTGCCGTCGAGCTCCTGCGTGAACAGCGTCCGGCAGGCGGCGTCGACGCCGAGCACGAGCGCGGGCGCCCTCGGCACCGCCTCGACGGTCGCCCCGGTCGCCGCGTCGAACAGCGTCCACACCCCCTCGTCCTTGCGGTACGCGAGCAGGCGGCCGTCGTCGCAGGCGCGCAGCAGGTGGCCCCGCTGCGCGCCCGTGCGGCGCCGCGACCCCTCGTCGTAGAGGCGCACCTCGCCGCCGATCTGGAAGGCCACCGCGCCCCCGCGCCGCAGCACCGCGACGGCCGAGGCGCCCGGCTCGCGGCCCTCCGCGCCGCCCGCCGGGCCCTGCCCCTCGAACCGGAGGAAGCGCTCCGCGGCGGGCGGGCCCGGGCTGAACAGGATGAGGTCGCGCGTGAGCACGCGGCGGTCCGGCAGCCGCCACCCGCCGACGAGCCCGTGCGGGCCGACGCCGCGCTCGGCGATGTCGGCCGCGTCGCCGCGCGCGCGCAGCGGCCGCGGCGCGCGCTGGCCCGGGGGCGACTCGCACGGCGAGCCCTCGGGCGGCCGGTCGCCCGGGGCGCGGCCGCCCTTCCGGAGGTAGTGCCAGACGCTGCCGCCGCTGCCGCAGACGCCCAGATCGAGCCCGCCCGCGTCCCAGCGCGCCGACGCGGGCGCCGGGTCGGTGTCGAGCTCGAGGAGCGGCGCCTCGGGCCGGTCGAAGGCGTAGATCGAGGTCCTGCTCTGCTGCACGAGCGCGATCGCGGGATCGCGCGGGCTGAAGCGCCCGAGGACGGCGGGCGCGCTCAGGGTGATCTCGGCGCCCGCGCCGCCCTCCGGCCCCCAGAGCAGCGCCCGGCGCCCGAGCACCGCCGCCACGCGGGCGCCGTCCGGCGAGACGCCGAGCACGTTGCCGCGGAACGGGTGGCGGTCGACCGCGTCGGCGCCGCCGCCGCGCCGCAGGTCCCAGCGCGCGATCCCGCCGTCGGTCGAGCAGGCGAGGACGGGCGCCGCCTCGGCCGCGTGCACGGCGCTGCTGCACCGCACCGGCGCGATCGCGGCGAGCGCGACCGTGCCGCCCTCCTGCAGCCGGAAGACGCGGACCTCGCCCGTGACCGAGCGCGTCGCCACCGCCGTGTCGAACGCGAACGGCACGCGCTCGACATGCGGCGCGTCGTGCGGCCTGAGCGCGATCACGCGCGGCGTCTTGGCGCGGTCGACGCTCTCCGGGTCGACGTCGAGCGCGACGTCGTCGATGACGTCCGGGTCGGGCGGGCGCAGGTCGGCGACGAGCAGGGCGCCGCCGGGGCCGCCGGCGACGACCCAGCGGTCGTCCCACGGCAGCGCCGGGCCCACCACCGGGTCGACCGTCAGGAAGTGCGCGCGCGGCAGGCCCATGGCCGCGGTCGCGAGGTCGAGCGGCAGCGCCGCGTCGTCCGCGCGCCGGGAGAGCGCCGCGGCGATCCACGCGGCGCGGTGGTACGGGTCCTCGGTGCGGCGCGCCTTGCCGATGAGCTCGGCGAGGTCGGCGCGCTCCTCGGCCGCGCGGCGCGCCGCCTCGGCGCTCGCCTGGCGCGCCGAGGCCCACCGCTCCGCCGCGAACGCCGCCGCGGCGGCGAGCCCGATCGCCGCGGCCGCGCCGAGCTTCTTGGCGCGCTGGCGGCGGGCGCGCCGGAGGCTCTCGCGCACGAGGGCCTGCTCGCGCCGCGGCAGCCGCGAGGCGAGGGCGGCGCCCGCGCTCACCTGGTCGAGCAGGTCGCGCCGCAGCAGGAAATCGGGGTTCTCGCCGGAGCGGTCCCACACCTCGGCGGCCTCGCGGAGCCGCTCGAGCAGGATGAGCCGGTCCATGTGCAGCGCGCGGGTGGACGCGAGGTGCGGCCAGCCGGCGACGAGCGCCTCGTGGGCGAGCTCCACCCGGAGGGCGCGCCGGATGAGCAGGCGCGCGCGCTCCAGGGCGCCGAGGACCCGGTCCATGTCGGCCGGCGGGGCGCCCACGGCCTCGACGAGCTCCGCCTCGACCCAGCGGACGCGCGAGCCGTCCACGGCGCCGAGGCGGAGCAGCGCCTCGTCGGCGATGGCGCGGTCCTCCGGGGTGAGGGCCAGGGTGGCGGCGTCGGCGTGCCGCGCGAGGGCGCCGCGCACGCCGCCGAGCGCTCGCCACGACTCGCCGGTGAGGGCGCCGCGCTCGTCGCGCGCGGCCGTCGTCCACCAGTCGGCGAGGGCGAGCGCCACGAACGACAGGGCGGCGCCGCCGCTCCGGAGCTCGCGCTGCACCTCGGCCTCGACCTGGGCGAGGCCGCGCACCTCGGCGCCGGCGAGCTTGGCGGGGCCGGCGACGAGGTCCTTCACGGCGGCGGCGGCGGGCAGCCCCACGTAGCGCAGCGCCGCCCGGAGGCCCTCGCCGGCCGGCGAGGCGAGGAGGGCGGCGGCGCGCTCGTCGGCCTCGTCGAGCACGCCGATGAGCCGGAGCCCGCGCCGCGCCTCGCCGGTCGCGAGCGCGCCGACGAGGGCGGCGAGCCGCCCGTCGCCGAGGGGCGCGATCGGGTCGACGACGAGCGCGACCCCGACGGCGGACGCCATGCAGAACCGGGTGAGCGCGGCGAGGTCGGCGGTCTCGAGCTCGGGCGAGACGGCGGCGAGCGCGCGGGCGAGGGCGCCGTCCGGGTCGCCGTCGGGGCTGACGCGCGCCTCGATCCAGTCGTCCTTGTGGTCGGCGTGGCGGCGGGCGAGGTGGGGCACGAGGCCGGCGGACGCGAGCGACGACTTGCCGGAGCCGCGGGGCCCCTGGAGGACGAGGCACGGCTCGAACTCGAGCTCGCGCCCGAGGCGCGCGATGTCGTCGTCGCGCCCGAACAGGAGCCCCTCGTCGGTGGCCGAGAGGGGGGCGAGCCCCTTGTACGGCCGGTCCGGGACGCCGTGGGGGCGCTCCCAGACCTCGTCGAGCAGCTGCTTCAGCCGCCCCGGCGCGACGCGCCGGTGCGCGGGGTCCACCGAGAGCAGGCGCTGGAGGAGCGCGAGCAGGCCGCGCGGCAGGCGCGCAGGGTCGGCCGCGAGGTCGCGCATGGCGCCGCGCAGGGTCGCGGCGCGGAGCTCGGTCCACCAGGCGGAGACGCTCGCCGCGTCGGAGCAATCGGCCGGCTCGTCGGGCACGGCGTGCGGGAGGCGCCCGGTCGTGAGCTGCGCGATGCAGACGGCGAGGGCGTAGGCGTCGGTGGCGGCGGAGGGCTCGGCCATCTCGAGCACCTCGGGGGCCATGAAGCCGGGCGTGCCGATGACGTTGCGCGCGGCGGCGGGGCTGTCCGCGCCGACGAAGGCGCGGCGGGTGGAGGCGTAGACGTCGCGCTCGGCGAGGAAGGCGGCGGTGCCGAGATCGCCGCTGGCGCCGTCGCTGCCGGGGGCGCCGCCGCTGCCGCCGTCGCTTCCGGGGGCGCGGCCGCTGCCGGCGGCGCGGCCGCTGCCGCCGCCGACGCTGACGGCCGGGGGCGCGCCGGGGGCGCGCGAGAGGGGGCCGCCGGGCGAGGGGCCTGCGCGCCGCGAGATGCCGAAGTCGAGCACCTTGAGGGCGCCGTCCTGGGTGAGGAACAGGTTGGCGGGCTTGAGGTCGAGGTGGACGACGCCGCGCGCGTGGATGACGTCGAGCGCGCCGGCGACGTCGCGGGCCCAGGCGACGACGCGGCGCCAGGGGATGCGGCGGCGGAAGCGGATGAGGTCGGCGAGGTTCCTGCCCTCGAGGAGCTCCATCGAGACGAACGGGGTCCTCGGGGCGCCGTGGAGGATGCCGGCGGCGTAGATCGTGACGAGCGAGGGGTGCCGGAACGAGGCGAGGAGCTTGGCCTCGTCGGCCCAGTCCGCGGCGTCGGCGAAGTCGGAGACGAGGAGCTTGAGGGCGACCTCGCGGAACGGGGCGCCGTCGGGCAGGAGCTCCTCGGCGCGCCACACGTCGCCGAAGCCGCCGCGGCCGAGGCGGACGCGGAGCCGGTAGCGGCGGTCGAGCACGTCGCCGGGGACGTGCGCGAGCCCGCCCGGGGGCAGCGGCACGACGCCCGGGTCGCGGGAGGAGCTGCCCTCGTCGACGAGCGTGCGGTCCATCGCCGGACGACGGTATCAAAAGCGGCGGGAGAGGTGGACGGTCCCGCTCCCTGCGCCCCGGCGCCCCCGCGGCGGCTCGCCCGGCTGCGCGTGGACATCTCCGGCCCGCCACGCGACACTGTCGCACATGGGCGTGGCGGCACCGCGACGGAAGCTCTCGCCGGAGGAGTACCTCGAGCTCGAGCGCGCATCGGAGGTGAGGCACGAGTACGCCGCCGGCGAGATCTTCGCGATGTCCGGCGGCACCTTCGAGCACAGCGCGGTCGCCGCGAACATCGGCCGGCTGCTCGGCAATGCGCTGGGCGAGGGCGGGTGCATCGCGCTGAGCTCCGACATGCGCATCAAGATCCCGTCCGCGGATCGGTACGTCTACCCGGACGGCTCGGTCGTCGGCGGCCGCCCCGAGTTCGAGGACGAGCGGCGCGACACGCTCCTGAATCCGGTCCTCGTGCTCGAGGTGCTCTCCGATTCGAGCGAGGCGTACGACCGCGGCGACAAGTTCGCGCATTACCAGACCGTGGCGTCGATCCGGGAGGTCGTCCTGGCGTCGCAGAAGGCGCCGCGCATCGAGGTCTTCGCGCGCCAGGCCGACGGGAGCTGGGTGCTGCGGGTCTATGGCCCCGGCGATCGCGCTGCGCTCTCGTCGGTGGGGTGCGACATCGGGGTGGACGAGGCGTACCGGGGCGTGTTCGAGGCCGCCGGCGTGGCCCGCTGAGGCCGCCCCGCGCGCGACGGGCCTCGCGAGCGCGCGCCGGTCCCGGCGCGCCTCCGCTGGTGGTAGAACGACCCGGTGACATCGGATCGTTCAGGCCGTCATTCACCGGCCGGGGCGGCGCCCGCGGGCGATCGCCCCGCGGCCTTGGGCCCGCGCTCTCCCGCGGCGCGGGAGCTCGTGGTCTTCGCCGGCGACGCCGTCGTGGTCCACCCGCTGCCGCCGGGCGGCTCGGTCTCGATCGGCCGGTCCTCCGAGAACGGCGTCTGCATCAACCACGCCTCCGTCTCGCGCCGGCACGCCGTCCTGCACCTCGATCCCCCGCTCCGGATCGAGGATCTCGGCGGCACCAACCCGATCTCCGTGCGCGCCGCGCGCGCGGACCAGGCGCGCCTGCCCATCGAGACGGGGAAGACGGAGGACATGCGGCAGGTCTCCGGGCAGACCATCGAGATCGCGCCGGGCGACTGCATCACCCTGGGCTCCGCCCTGATCGTCGTCCGCCTGGCCGAGGCGGCCGTGAGCGCGCCTCCGGCGGGCCCCGGCCGCCCCGCCGCGCCGCCGGACGGCGGTGACCTCGTCCTCCGGGACCCGGCGATGCGCGCGCTCTACGAGCAGGCCTACCTCGCCGCCCCGGGCCTCATCAGCGTCCTCTTGCTGGGCGAGACCGGCACCGGCAAGGAGGTGCTGGCCCGGGCCATCCACCGCCGCTCTTCGCCTGCCCGCGCGCGGGGGCCCTTCCTCGGGCTCAACTGCGCGGCCCTGTCGGAGACGCTGCTGGAGAGCGAGCTCTTCGGGCACGAGAAGGGCGCCTTCACCGGGGCGCTGCAGGCGAAGCCGGGCCTGTTCGAGGCGGCCGACGGGGGCACGGTGTTCCTCGACGAGGTGGGCGAGCTGCCCAAGGCCACGCAGGTCAAGCTGCTGCGCGTGCTCGAGGAGCGCCAGGTGCTCCGCGTCGGCGGCCGGGTCCCGCGCAGCATCGATGTTCGCTTTCTGTCGGCCACCCACCGCGATCTGGAGGCCGAGGTCGCGCGGGGGGCGTTCCGGGAGGACCTGTACTTCCGGCTCAACGGGGTCACGCTCACGATCCCGCCGCTGCGCGAGCGCGCCCTGGACATCGCGCCTCTGGTTCAGCTCTTCGCGATCAAGGCGAGCCGGTCGTTCGAGCGACCGCGCGTCCCCGCCGTCTCGGCCGAGGCCCTCTCGCTCCTGGAGCGCTATGCATGGCCCGGCAACATCCGGGAGCTGCGCAACGTGATCGAGCGCGCCGTCATGCTCTGCGCCGGCGACACGCTGCTGCCGGAGCACCTGCCGGCCAAGATGAGGGCCGGGGGTGCGCCGGCAGCCCCGCGGGGCGCCGCGGCGTCGAGCGGCCCTCCGGAGCCGGCGGCTCCGCGCGGCGCCGAGGCGAGCGCGCCGCCCCTGCGCCAGGGGGAGCCGAGCGAGAAACAGCGCATCATCGAGGCGCTGGAGAAGTGCGTGGGGAACCAGACCTACGCCGCGGAGCTGCTCGGCATCTCGCGGCGCACGCTGGTCTCGCGGATCAAGGAATACGGCCTCCCGAGGCCACGGAAGCCGAGAGAGAAGCCCTAGAGCGACAAGCGGGTTGAAACCGCTCGACAGAGCAGAACGTCGAACCGCGAAGGCGCCAAGATCTTGTTCTCTTCTTGGCGTTCTTGGCGGTTCATCTCTCGGTCGATCGACGTGATCGATGCCTAGTACTACAGCCGCGGTTAGGGAGCCCGGGCGCGGGCGCGCGGCCGGTTGCGGCGGCGCCGGTAGCAACAGGCGCGAGCCTGGGCGCGCTTTCGGCGCCGCCACCTCGACCATGCCCAGCGGAACTCGGGCGAATGGGCGGGCAGCGGAAGCACCAGCTCCATCAGGCGGCGGACTTCGGGAATGCTCCAGGGCGCCAGCGTCGACGGACCGTCGCTTTCTGCGGGCGCCGTGGGCTTTTTTTCCCCGACGTGTCAAGCGCCGTCTTCTGCATGCGCTCGACGTTCTTCCCCAGCCTCGGGCGCGCCGTTTTGGGCACGAGCTCGGGGTTCATGGCCGGGGCATACGGGAAGGCGCCCTCCGCGGGAAGCTTCGCGCGCACGGAAGCCAACCACGCCAGGGCCATCATCCCGAGCGTGATGTACCGATGCCAGCTTGGCCACGAGCGGACCTCGTAGTGGTCGAGGCCGACGTCATCCTTCGCTTCCTCGAAGCACTGCTCGATCGTGTAGCGCGTGGAAGCCACGTGCGCGAGCGTTGCCAACGGCGTGGCGGCTCCGGCGTTGGACAGGTAGTAGGCCACTTCCGACGGCTTCGAGACAGAGCGGCGGGCCAGGAGCCAGAGCTCGTCGGCGGGCAAGCGCCGACGGCTGTCGACGACGCGCGCGCGGGCCCAGTCGTACTCGATGGGCCCCTTCTCGCCTTGATGGACGGCAAGGCGATGCCATTGCTTCGGCGACCACTGCGCCGCCACCTTGGCCACGGTGGAGGCGTGCGGCGCGCCCGGTGCAAGACGAGTGCGCGTGCGGCGCGGGCCACGAGGGTGTTCGCGCTCGGTAGGGGGCTCCGCGACCGCGGGTCGCCGGGGCCATACCGGCGTGCTCGAGATGACGGCGAGAACATACCGATGGCCCTGCGCGGCGATGCCGTCGCGAAGCACGGGATCGTCTCCGTAGACTTCATCGCCGGTGACCCACGCCATCGGTACACCACGCTGCCAGGCGCCATGGAGCATCTGCATCGCCAGCTGCGGCTTGGTCCGGAACGCGACATCCTCCGGAACGTGAGCGTCCTGCCTCCGCTCCGGATCGCTGCACCACGATTCTGGCAAGTAAAGACGACGATCAAGGATCACATGCCCACGTGGGCTGGTGTAGCTGAGGAACACACCGATCTGGCAGTTCTCGATCTTGCCTGCCGTCCCGCTGTATTGCCGCGCCACGCCGACGGACTTGGTGCCTTTCTTGAGGAAGCCCGTTTCGTCCAGTACACCGATGCCCTGCGGGTCGCCGAACTGCTCGATCGTGAAGTCCATCAGCAGATCGCGTGCCGCATCCGCGCTCCAGTCCGCACTGTACAGCAGCCGCTGCACGCGATCGGGCGTCGGATCTCCGATGGCCTCGGCCAGCTGCCAACCGTTCCGCCTTGCCGCCGGCCCCATCAGCGAGCGCACGTACTTGATCGCCTGCTCGCGCGGCTCGCTGCGCGCGAACAGCGTCGCGAATCGCGCGTGAAATGCCTCGAAATCTGCTGCCAGCGCGTCCCACGCGGCCGCTGCTGGCAGCTCGCTTGCCCGCGGATCCATGGGCCGATCCTGGATCCAACCCGAGCGATGTCGAGGTGCGGCTGTAGTACTAGGGCACCGAACGGGTTGAAACGCCGAGAGATTGAACCACAGAGGCACAGAGGGCACGGAGGGAAGAGAAATAATAATTTATATTTCTTCTCTTCCCTCTGTGTCCTCTGCGTCTCTGTGGTTCGAACCTCTTCATTTTCGGGCGTTTCAAGCTGATCGCTGCTCTAGAGCTCGTCGCGGAAGCCGAGCCCGAACCGGTCGATGCGCCGCTTGATCATCACCCGGGTGATCCCGAGCTGCCGCGCCGCCTCGGACAGGTTGCCGCGCGCCGCCTTGAGCGCCTCCTCGATGAGCTGCCGCTCCGTCACGTCGAGCGCCGCGAACCGCTCGGCGAGGGACGCGCCCTCGCGCGGCGCCGGCGCCGCCCTGGGCCCCTTCCGGATCCGCGAGCTCAGGTTGTAGAGGTCCACGATCGGGAGCTCGGCGTCGATGGCCGCGCGCTCCATCTCGTTGCGGAGCTCCCGGACGTTGCCGGGCCAGCCGTAGGCCTTCAGGGCCTCGAGGGCGGCCGGCGTGAACTCCAGCTCTCGCTTGCCCATGCTCGACGCCGCCGCCCTGAGCAGCGCCCCCGCCAAGAGCTCGATGTCCTCGCCGCGCTCGCGCAGCGGGGGCACCGAGAGCTCCACCACGTTGAGCCGGTAATACAGGTCCTCGCGAAACCGCTTGTTCGCGATCTCCTCGGCGAGGTCCTTGTGCGTGGCCGACACCACCCGCACGCTGACGTGCACCGCCTTCTCGGCCCCGAGCGGCTGGATCTCCCCCTCCTGGAGCGCGCGGAGGACCTTGGCCTGCGCCGCGAGGTCGAGGTCGCCGATCTCGTCGAGGAACAGCGTCCCGCCGTCGGCCAGCACGAACTTGCCGCGCTTCTTCCCGGCGGCGCCCGTGAACGCGCCCTTCTCGTAGCCGAAGAGCTCGCTCTCGACCATCGACTCCGGGATGGCGGCGCAGTTCAGCGTCACGAACGGGCCCGCCGCGCGCGGGGACACGCTGTGGAGCGTGCGCGCGACGAGCTCCTTCCCGGTCCCGCTCTCGCCCTGGATGAGCACGTTGGCCGAGGAAGCGCCGTATTTCTGGATCTGCGCCTTGAGCCGCCGCATCGGCTCGCTCGCGCCGATCAGCTCGCCGGCCGGGCCGCCCGGCCCGAGCGCCTCGGCGAGCGCCTCCATCCGCCGGTAGCGCTGCGCGCTCTCGAGCGCCGCCGCCGAGAGGTGCCCGATCGCCGTCAGGAAATCGAGATCCTGCGGCGTGAAGGGCGACGTCGGCTGCCGCGCGTCGACGTAGAGGAAGCCGAGGAGGAGCGAGCCCGCCTGCAGCGGGACCGCCATCGCCATCAGGATCCCCTCCCGCACGAGGGTCTTCGGGGCGCCGCGATCCCCGCTGTTGTGGACGATGACGCCCTCGCGCCGGACCGTGACCGCCTCGAGCAGCGTGCGGCTCACGGCGATGTCGTCGGCCCCCGGGCCGCCCCCGCGCGTCCGCGCGAGGCGGCGGAAGCCGCGCGCGCCCGGCTCCGCGAGGCCGACCAGGGCGCGCTCGCAGCCGAGCACGTCGAGGAGGGACTGCAGCATCCTGCCGAGCAGCTCGTCGCGATCCGCGAGGTCGAAGGCGGCGCGGCTCAGCTCGTAGACGAGCTGGAGGCGGCGGCCCGTGTCGTCGCGCACGGGCGCGAAGGCCGCCGTGGCCTGCTGGTGGACGAGCTCCGGCTCCTCGTCGTCGCGGAACGCGAGCAGGATGTTGCCGACCTGGATGCGGTCGCCGGCCTTGAGCGCGTGGGTCGTGATCCGGACGGTGTTGACCAGCGTGCCGTGCGTCGACCCGAGATCCTCGACGAGCCACCCCTGCTCCGACCGGGTGAACCGGGCGTGGAAGCGCGAGACCTGGTGGTCGTCGAGCACGACGTCGTTCTGCTCGCTCCGGCCGAGGCGGAGGCCGTCCCGCAGCGGGACCGAGTACGACACCTGGCCGGGTTCGCGGACGACGAGGTAGGGCATGGGCGCGGGGGAAGAGCCGCGGCATTGTCGCCCACGATCGTGGAGCGGCGCAACGATCGGGGACGAGGCGCGATCGCGCTCACCATCGGCCAGCCCGAGCCGCGGGCCTCCCCGCAGCTCGGCGCCCGGCGACGGGCGGCCTCGACCGGCGCGCCGGCGCTGCTCGATCGCCGCGGCGCGGACGCGGCGCGGGGCAGCGCCGAGGAGGCTAGTAGTTGTAGCAGCGCCCGGCGATGCCGGTGCCCACGTGATCGCAGTAGTAGCAGCCCGGCTGGCCGCCATACCCCGTGCGGGTGTCGCAGATCTTCGTGCACGTGCCGTTGTAGCAGTCGTACCCGGCCCCGCAGGTCTCCCCGGAGCAGGCCCCGCCCGGAGGGGTCGAGCCCGGGACACCGCAGCTCGCGAAGCTGCCGGCGGTGTACTGGCACGCTTCGCCCTCGGCGCAGCCCGTCTGGGTCAAGAGATCGCAGGTCCCCTCCGGCGCCGGCCCCTCGAAGCCGATGTCGCTGTCCGGGAGGCCGAGGCTCAGGCAGTTGACGCCGAACGTCGCGCTGCTCACGCGGCAGAACTTCACGCAGGTGCCTTGATCCGGGTTCGCCTGATCCACCTTGAGGCACTGGGCGCCCGCGACGCACTGGTCCGAGGTGCACGGAGAGCCCACCGGCAGCGATCCCGGCGACGCGCAGAACGTGCGGCCGCTCGAGTCGGCGAGGAGGCAGGTCTGCCCCGACGGACAGTAGTTGTAGTAATAGGAGGAGACCAGGTTGCACTCCCCCCGATCCTCGTTCGGGGCGACATCGAAGCTGATGCCGACCGAGCCGTCGCCGAGGGTGATGGCGCCCTGCCCCGTCGTGAACGTGAACGAGATGTCGGTCATCGCCGACGCGCTGATCTCGAACGCCTGCGGGTTCGGCGAGAGCAGGGCCGCAGAGACGGGGGACTCCGTGCCGTCCGGCTCGCTCCGCGCGAGCTCCCAGCCGTCGGCCAGGCGGACCGTGTAGGGCCCCTGGAACAGCGTCGCCGTCAGCGTCTCCGCGCCCGGCTCGCTCTCGGAGTCGAGGGTGGCGGCGTGGGCGCCGTTCGTCGAGTGGATGGTGAACACGGCGCCATGGAGGCGGAACTCGCCTCCCGCCGACGTCACGAGCGGCAGGCTGACCATCCCGACCGCCTGCTCGTCGTGCGAGCTCACGGGCGACGCGCATCCGATCGTCGTCATCGCTCCCGCGGAGAAGAGGAGCGCCAATCCGAGAGGAAACCACGTGAACTTCATCCGATCATCCATCCTTCTGCCTGCCCGGCGCGGGGAGCGCGGCCCGGCGTCGACGTCGATCGCGCCGAACGAGGTGGCGAGATCACCGTCGCCGTCAGGCCTGCGTGTGGCGGTCGCTGACTGCGATGGCGCGGAGCGCCGCAGCTGCGGACGCGCTCGAGAGCGTCGCGCATCGGCGTCCGGCCATCCTCGTCCCATCATGGCAACGACCATGCCGGCGCGGACGCGCGGGAGATCCTGCGCCGAGCCGCCGGCGTGACCCGGGGGCGCCGCCGGCGTGCGCCGTGCGCTCGCCGGTCTTCGCGCGAGATGGCGCGCGCCGGAGCCCGCTGCCGCGCCGGGACTGGCGCCGCGCGGGGAGGCGCCCGGCGTGCCGGGCGGTGGATCGGACGATCGATCCGATCGATCGAACGATCACCTCCGCCGGGCCGCGCCTGCAGCGCCGCCGGAGGCGCGCACGGATACCGGCGTCGGCGACACGCGCGGACCTCTCGAGGTGGCATGTCGCGGCGCGCTGGCGTGCGGATTGCTGACGCTACCTGCTGACGGTCATTCGCCGCGCTGGCCTGGAGGTATTCCGATGGCAACTCTGGTGCAGGGTCCCATGGCGCTCGCCGCGCTCTCTTTCCCGCTCACGCTGCTCCTCGCGGGCCCGGTCCTCGCGCAGGCGCCCGCGCCCCGGCCGCCGCCGGGCGTCGGGCCGCACGAGGGCCCGCGCTCGCAGGAGATGGCCGCCCTGGGTTCCGCTGACCTGCTCCCGCCGGATCGCGAGGCCGACATCGCGGCGCCCGTCGCGGCGGCTCCGCCTCCTCCGCCGGCCGCGCCCACGACGGGCGCGCCCGCCGCTGCAGAGCCGACGGGCAGCGCTCCGCCCGTCATGACCCTCGGGTACGACGCTCCATCCATCGAGGATCCCGCGTACGACGCGCACCCCGTGAAGGAGCCCGCGGGCGGCGCCCCGCCGGCGGCGAGGGGGTTTCAGATGGCGGTCCGCTCGGGCTACGCGATCCCGATGGGCGACGCGACGGGCGCCGGCGCGGACGAGCTCTCGCGCTCGTTCGGAGGGCAGGTGCCCGTCCTGATCGAAGTGGGCGCCAAATCCGGCGACAGCTTCTTCTTCGGGCTCTATGCGGGCCTGGGGTTCGGCGGGGCGGGCAGCGCGGCGGACGCGTCGTGCAGCTCGAGCGGTCTCTCCTGCGACGCCCAGACCTTCCGGCTCGGACCCGAGGTGCAGGTGCACCTGAATCCGGCAGGCAAGGTCAATCCCTGGTTCGGCTACGGCGTCGGCCTGGAGATCTCGACGGTCTCCATGCGCGGCCCGGGCGGGAGCGCGAGCATGTCCTTGATGGGGGTCGAGCTCGCGCACCTCATGGCGGGCGTCGACTTCCGGCTCAGCAGCGCGCTCGGCGCCGGGCCGGTGCTCGATCTGTCGGTGGCTCAATACTCGTCGATGACGATGGAGCTGAACGGCTTCGAGGTGCCCGGCGCGAGCGGGCAGATCGCCGAGACGGCGCTTCACGCCTGGCTGAGCCTCGGGGCGCGGCTCGTCCTGTTCCCCTGATCCCCCGATTCCCCTGCGGCGGCGCCAGGTGCGCGCCCAGCAGTCGGTCTCCTCTTTCCTGCGAATACGAGGTGCGCCGGTGTAACCGCCGTTCGCGCTCGGGCGCCGCGTGGCCGCGAAGAGCGCCGCCATCCAGACGCACTTCCCTTCACGATGAAATTTTTCAACGACGACGGCAGCTTCGACAAGCTGCGCTCCACAATCGCGGTGGAGTACGCGATCGTGCTATGCGTAGCAGATGCTCATACACCGCCTGAAATTCTCTTCTTCCGCCGTCCTCACGTGTGTGGTGCTGCTCGTCGCAGCGTGCAGTGACGGCGCCGACTCGCCGGGCACGGCGACGGGGACCACGAGCGGCAGCGGTACAGCGTCGGGTGGCGGCTCGCCCGGCAGTTCCGTCTCGAGCGCAACCAGCGGGGGCGCGGCCGGCGGGGGCGCCGGCGGAGCGGGCTCGGGTGGCATGGACGGCGTATCCGACGGTGGCGGAGGTACCGCGGGCAACGGAGGTGCAGGGGGCGACGGCGGTGCAGGGGGCGACGGCGGTGCAGGGGGCAGCGCTGGCGCGGGCGGCGGCCCGGCATTCCAGCCCTGCCCGGCGAGCGGCCCCTGTAAGATCATGCCCTTCGGCGATTCAATCACGCAGGGTTTCAACGTCGCCGGCGGCTACCGCGCCCCGCTGTTCCACCTCGCGCTCGAAGCGGACCGCGACATCACCTTCGTCGGTTCCGCCAGTGATTACAGCGTGCCCATGGTGGACGGAGTGACGTTCCCGAGGAACCACGAGGGTCACGGCGGCTGGACGATCGAGGGCAACAACGGCATCGCGAAGCTCGTGGGCACCAGCATTCCGAATTACCAGCCCAACATCATTACGTTGATGATCGGAACGAACGACATCAACGGTAACATCAACCTTGCGGACGCACCGAATCGCCTGGGCAAGCTGCTCGACTCGATTTTCATGCAGGATCCGAACATCCTCGTGGTGCTCGCGCAGATCGTGCCGACGAGAACGGACGGCACGAACAACGCCGTCAAGGCCTACAACGCGGCCATGCCCGACCTGGTTTCGACGCGCGTCAGCAAGGGGCAGCACATCGTGCTGGTGGACATGTACACAGCGTTCACCAACGACACGAACTACAAGCAGTCCCTCCTCGCCGACAATCTCCACCCGAACCAGGCAGGGTATAACCGCATGGCCGATGTTTGGTTCCAGGCGTTGAGTCCGTATCTCCGCTGAAATCGAAAGGCGAACGCCACCAACGCTCGAGCAGCTTCGCGGCGCACGCCGTTCGAGCCGAAATTGAGGAGCTCGCGGCGCAACCCCGGCTATTGGTTCGCCCCGGCGCAATCACCTCGCCTGGTATCGAGAACGAATGGCAGCACGACGCGGCTTCCGCTCGGCGAGCCGACCGATGTTCCACAGCACGCTGTCCCAGCGTCCACGCGGCGGCCACCGCACTGGAAAAGCACCGTTCTGCGCCGCAAGGCGCCCGGTGACGCAGGCGCGTCGGCGTCGCGAGCAGCAGGATCAACGTTCGGCCCAGGCTTGCTCACCTCCCTGAAATGCCGGCGGATTCCACGGATCGCGACGGTTCGGCACCGCAAATTCGTCCTTGGACGACGCGGTACCAGCGCGGCGCTGGTGGGTAGGTGGAGGCCCGAGCGCAGCACACCTCGCGCCCCCTCCGCCCCCTTCCCGCGCGAAGGCCGCACGATCCCCGCCCCCGAAGCACGATCCCCACCGACGCGCGGAGTTTTCGTATAGGCTGTGTCGTTGATCATGGTGCGACACAAGTCGTCCGACATCGCGACCGCCCCGCATGCGCCGCCGGTCCTCAGCGCATCGACGGCCCCCCACGCGCCCCCCGCCCCCGGCGCGGCCGCCGTCGCCGCCCTCGTCCCGGGGCACGTCATCGCCGGCCGGTTCGAGCTCCGCGCCCAGCTCGGCGCGGGCGGCATGGGCGCCGTGTGGCGCGCCCTGGACCGCGCGGTGGACGAGGAGGTCGCCGTCAAGGTCCTCCTCGCCGGCGGGTCGTGCGAGCCGGTCGTGGTGGAGCGCTTCCGCCGTGAGCTGAAGCTGGCGCGGAAGATCTCCCACCCCAACGTCTGCCGCGTCTTCGATCTGGGCGAGGCCGACGGGCTGCGCTTTTTGACGATGGAGCTCGTCGAGGGCAAGACGCTGCGGGCCGTCCTCCTGGAGCGCGCCATCGCGCCGAGGCGGGCGCTCTCGCTCCTCCAGCAGGTGGCGAGCGGGCTCGCCGCGGTGCACGAGCAGGGCATCATCCACCGCGATCTCAAGCCCGAGAACGTGCTGGTGCGGCGCGACGGGCAGGCGCTCGTCGCGGACTTCGGCCTCGCGCGGGGCGCGCTCGCCCAGGCGTCCACCGACAGCATCGTCGGCACCCTCGCGTACATGTCTCCCGAGCAGCTGCGCGGCGAGCCGCTCGGCCCGGCCAGCGACATCTTCTCGCTCGGCATCCTCGCCTTCGAGCTGCTCACCGGCCGCTCCCCCTTCGGCAGCGGCGCCCCCGCCACGCTCATGAGCGCCATCCTGCGCGACGCGCCGCAGCGCCTCGAGGGGCTGGCGCTGCCGGCCGGCGCCGTCCGCGCGCTCGACGCGCTGCTCGCGCGCGCCATGGCCAAGCGCCCCGAAGAGCGCTTCCCGACCGCCGGCAGCTTCGTGGCCGCGCTCGGGGCGGTGATCGCCGATCTGGACGCGGAGCCCCGCCTGGCCGCGGCGGGCGCCCCCCTGGCCGCGGCGGGCGCCCCCCTGGACGCGGCGGGCGCCCCCCTGGACGCGGCGGGCACGACCCTGTCGCTCGGCCGCGAGGCCGCGCCGGCCGGCGCGATGAACACGACGCTGCAGGGCGATCGGGCAGCGCTGTCGACAACGCTGGACTCCACGACCGTGGGCGTCCGGCCGTCGGTGCCGGCGGCGGACGCGGCTTCCGCGGGCGGCCGCGCGTCGCTCAAGCCCCGCTGGCGGCGGGTGGGCGCGGCCGTCGCGGCGGCGTCGGCGCTCGGGCTCGCCGCCTTGGCCTTTCGCGCCGGCGCGGGCGGGCAGGCCACCTCGCTCCGGGTCGCCCCGCCCGAGGAGCGGGCGCAGGGCGCGCGCTCGGCCCCTGCCGAGGACACCCGCCCTGCCATCGTCGTGATGCCGTTCGACAACCTGACCGACGACCCCTCCTGGGACGGGCTCGGCCAGGGGGCGGCGGAGACGATCCTCGGCGGCCTCCGCACGCTGCCGCAGGTGCGCGCGCTCGACTCGGCCCGGCCCGGCGATCCGGCGGCCGAGGCGCTGCGGCGGGGCGCGGCCTGGGTCGTCACGGGCACCCTGCAGCGCGTCGGGGCGAGCCTCCGCCTCTCGGCGCAGCTCCGCGCGACCGACGGCCCCGTCGCGGGCGAGCCGATCGAGATCGACGGCGAACCGGGTGACCTGCCGCGGCTGCTCGAGGTGCTGCGCGACCGCGCCAAGGACGAGGTCCGGCTCGTGTGGCGCGACCATCACCGCCGGGAGCGCGCCGCCCGCGGGACGAGCGACGCCGCGGCCCGGGCGAGGCTGCTCCAGTACTACACGCTGATCGGCCCCGCGCCGCGGCCTCATCACCACGCCGAGGGCAAGCGCCTGCTCGACGAGGCGCTCGCCGCCGATCCCGGGTACGTGCCGGCGCTCGCGGAGCGGGCCTATCTCCAGTCGTTGCACGCCTACGCCGAGGGCGAGCCTTCGCTGTACGCCTCGGCCCTCGGCGACCTCGATCGCGCCCTCGCGCGCGCGCCCGACGACGCGCAGGCGCTCGTCATGCGCTGCCGCGTCCTCCAGGTGAAGCGCCAGGCCCAGGGCCACGCGACCGACGCCGACAACCAGGCCGCCCTCGACGCCTGCGAGGCCGCGCGCCACGCCGACCCCGGCTCGGCGGACGTGCTCCTCGTGTTCGCGCGCCTCTACGACGAGACGTGCCAGAACGAGCTGATCGACCAGGTCGCCGAGCAGGCGATCGAGCTGGATCGCAGCCTGTCGGGGCGGGTCCTGCGCCTTCGCATCATGCTCGCCGTGCGCGAGGACCGGTGGGAGGTCGCGGACCGGGCGTCGCTCCGGCTCCTCGCCTTCGAGGACGAGCAGCGGACGCTCGGCGCGCGCGGCGTCAGCCGCCGGATGGGCGTCTTGCCGGAGCCGGGGGCCCGCCTGCTCCGCGCGGCGGTGCTGCTGCGGCAGGATCGGCTGGACGAGGCGCGGCGGGAGCTCTCGGAAGAGCTCGCCGCCGACGCCGGGGCCAGGGCCGACAGGCCGTTCGAGGCCGCCTCGATCCGGGGGCTCCTGCGCGTCGCGCGGCAGAAGGGGGAGCCGGCGAACGCCCGGCTGGAGCAGCGCCTCGCCGTGCTGGAGCGGCAGTTCCAGGACGGCGCGGCGAAGAACCCGCACGTGGCCACCGCGGTGGCCGGCGCGTACCTGTGGACGGATCCCGACGCCGCCGCCGACTGGCTCGGCCGGGTGGGCGCGCCGAGCTCGTTCGGGGAGGCGTACCACCGCGCGCTCGCCTACCGGATGGCCGGCAAGCACGCCGCGGCGCGCGCGGCGCTGGCGGCGCGCGCGCCGTCCGAGCGGTGGGAGCAAGCCTGCGCGACGTGGCTACGGTCGCGGCTGTCCCCCTGAGCGCGGTGAGACCGGCGCGCGCGCGCCGGTCTCACCGAGCCTCAGATGCGATCGCAGAACGGCGAGCACACCGGCAGCGCCTGCGGCGTGCTCGCGGGCGCCTTCGGGCGCGGGGCGTCCTCCTCGTCGGAGGGCGCCTCCTCGCCCGCGCTCTCCTCGTCGTCCGCGTCATCACAGGCACCCTCGCCGTGCTCGCCCTCGGCCGCATCGCCGAGCTCACAGGGGCTCTCCTCGCCGGACGCGACGCACGCCGTCGCGGAGAGCATCGAGAGGAGGCCGGCGAGGAAGAGCGAAGACAGACCGAGAGACTTCAGGGCGTGATGAGTCATGATCGCACCTCTCCATCGAGCAGCCGGAGGGCTGCTGCTGCAGGGATTTTCGCGGGCGATCCGCTCGTCGGCCGGACTGCCGATCATGAGATCATGAGTGGCAGTCCGGGCCCACGCTGGCCGGCGGCAATCGCCCTTGAGGACGAGCTCCTCGTGAGCGCTTGCCGGAACCCTCGTGAGAGCGGCGTCGACCGTTCGCAGGCGGATATCGCATGTGCCGTACCAAGGGGTCGCCGCGGGCCCTGGGCGCGGCGCGCGGAGGCGCGTGTCACGTGAGAGGCGGCGGGATACTAAGCAAAAACGAGAACTTACCAGCGAGCCATCGACCGGAGGAGGCGCGCGATCCGGCGACTCCACGGCTGCGGAGATGCGCTGTTACTCGACCGGTGCGCAAAGTGAGCTAGCGATTTGCGCAAAGTGAGAAGCAGCGCTGCGCGCGCGGCCGAGAGCGCGCGCAGCGTCCGGGGAGGGAGGGTGGAGTCCCCGTCGCCGTGAGTCTGGACTGGGTGGGATCGCCGAGGAAGGAAGGGGGCTTATGGGCCGAGCCGCGCGGCGCGAGCGAGCTCGCCGTGCGCGCGCCTTTCGGGAGGCGATGTCGTGCGCGCGCTCTTCGGAGTCGATGGGGAGGACGGCGAGCCCGACGGCGCCGGCGCAGGGGGTCGACCCCCTGCGGCGCGGCGCGCGGCGTCGCGGGGGCGTGGCTCGCCGCCTCCGGCGGAGCGCCGCGCGCTGCAGGGACGGAGCTCGCCCCCTCCGGTCAACCCGGGGAGCGTCGCCCGCGTCCGCCGCTTCCCCTTGGCTTCCGCGAGCTGTGCCCGCAGCGCCGCCACCTCGGCTTCCAGCGTCTTGTTCGCCTCGCGCGCCTGGGCCTCGGCCTCGCGCGCCTGGGCCTCGGCCTCGCGCGCCTGGGCCTCGGCCTCGCGCGCCTTGACCTCGGCCTCGCGCGTCCTGGCCTCGGCCTTGCGCGCCTGGGCCTCGGCCTCGTCCGGGGTCGGCAGCAGGTCACGGCCCTCCCGGTCGCGCGAGAGCCGGAGCATCGGACCGATCGACGGGTCCTCCACCACGGTCCACCAAAGCCCCAGCGCCTCGCACGCGCGGAGATCCGGGTCGTCCGCCGACCGCTCCACGAGGTCGCCGTCGAGCGCGTCCCAGATGCGGATCGGCCGCGCCCGATCGTCTGGATCGAAGCGCACGACCTCGCGGATGCCCGAGGCGCGGTAGCGCGCGAGCTTCTCGTCCCAGTCCGGCTCGCCCTCGTCGGACTCGCTCACGATCTCGACCCCCAGGTCGGGCGCCCCGTGCAGCCACGTCTTCCAGGTGCGGAACGTCCGGTGGGGCACGCCCAGCCGAACGAAGGCGTCGGGGGCGAGCCGCTTCCTCGACGTCGTCGGATCCCAGTAGACGAACTGGTTCGACCCGAGGGTCGCCACCTGCGCGAGCTCACGCTTGAGGCTCAGGTACAGCGCGGTGCGGAGCTCCAGGTGGAGATTCGTCTCGGGCGCTTCTTCGGCCTCCGGGAAGACCACCGGCTCGGGCGGGCGGCAGTAGACGTGCGCCCGCGTGCGCTCGCGAGGCGCAGCGGGCGGGCGGGCCGTGGGCTCGATGGCGGACATGGCCTTTGGCCGAAGTTACCACGACCGCCCCGCGCGGCCCGATGCGCGCGCCGCGCGGCACCGCGCGGCGCGCGCATCGGCGTCGGGCCGGGGATATAGCCCTCCGCGGCGTGATCGGCCCGAGCGCCTCCAGGTAATGCGGTGAGATCCGGGGCACCCGGCCGCCCGTTGCTGTGCTGGGAGATCGATGGAATCGATGCGCTGAACCGGCCCGTCGCCCCGAGCGGAGGTCACGCGGCGTGACCTCCGCTCGGGGCGACGGCGCGCCTCATGCGAGGTTTCCCGGCGGGCCGCGACGCACGCGCTCGCTGCGGCTCCGGGCACGATCCCCGGAGGCCGCAGGAGGCGAAGGTGGAAGAGGCGTCAGGCCGCCATCAATTGCAGACGAAGCTCGAGCTCGACTGCGTGATGTTCGGCGGCGTCACGTTCACCGACGCGGACCCGATGCCGGAGCCCTGGCGGATCGTGCCCGCCGTCCACGGGGTCGAGCACACCGTCCTCGTGGCCGCCGGGGCGCTGGAGCACCCGGTCGAGCAGCACGCCGTCGACGTCACCGTGAACGTCGCACAGCCGCCGGTGCACACGATCTGCGCGAGCGCCGCCGCGCCGAAGGTCGGCGGGCTGGTCACCAGGCTGCTCGCCCCCGTGTAGCGGTAGATGTCGCAGCTCAACGCCATCGCGGAGGACACGCCGGCGGCCTCGAACATCGACCGCTCGGCGGCCTCGCGCCGCTCCTCGGCCGCCGCGATCTGCTCGGCGAGGCCGGGCCTCGCCTCCTCGCCGTCCAGCGCCGCAACCAGCTCCTTCAGCTCCGCCTCCGTCTTCTCGAGCAGCCACCGGTGGCCGTCCTCGCCGACGACGATGCGCTCCGCGCTCCCCGCCTCGGACGGCACCTCCCACACCCCCGGCGCCACGCTCCGCCAGCCCGCGCCCTGCGCCAGCGAGAAGCTCGACGCGCCAGCGCGGCGCTCGATGGAGAGCGCTGCGCCGGGGAGCGCCGCCTGGCCCTCCTCGTTCACGACGAACGTCTCGGAATCGTTCTCCGACGCAGGGGCGGACGAGGAGACCGCGCAGCCCGTCGAGGCCCCGAGGAACGCCAGCGAAGCAGAGAGGATCGAGACCATTGCATAGCTCTTCATGATGAATGCTCCTTTGTGCTCAGTGAGGTAGAGGTTCAGCGTCCGGCGGACGCCGGTGCGCATCGACGTGAGCGTCGCTCGCCAAGGCTTCGGTCCGAGCGGCTCCCCCCGTCGCCGTCGCGCTCTGCCCTTCTTCAAAGCACGAGCGGTGCCATCAGCAGATCAGGCCAGCTCCTCGGGCGAGCGGCGCAGCCGTCGCGGCGCATCACCCCTCGTCCCGACCCGCCTTGCGCGCCACGCGCGCCGGCGGAGGCGGCTGCCAGCCTCGGTCGCGGCGCGGAGAGGGACGTCGCGTGGGCTCAGGGAGTGATCACTTGATCAAGCAGGTCGATCCGTTTGATGCATCCGTACTTCCGCCCGCGCCCGCCGCTCCTCGGGACCTGGGCCGCGCCGGCGCGCCGACCTCGGGATGGAAGCGCACGCCCCCGCGGAAGCCGAGGCACGGCAGCGCGCGAGCGCCTCGTCCGGTCGGGCGCACCTTGGTCCGGCTCGCGCACGATCTCGGCCCCGGGGTCGGGCGCCGTGTGCAGCCACGTCTTTCCAGGTGTCTTTTGAGGTGCAGGAGGTCCGGTGAGGCACGCCCATCCGGACGAGGGCGCCGGAGGGCCAGGCGCTTCTTCGATGTCGTCGGGTCCCGGACGCACCGGCCCGAGCCCAGGGTCGCGACCCGCGCCAGCCCGCGCTTGCGGCCCGGGCGCGGCGCGCGCGAGGCTCGAGGAGGTCGCCGAGGAGCGCCGTACCCGCGGTGTCTACCGCTTCCCGTCGGCCTGCGCGGCGGTGCCGTAGACGACGACGAGCCGCGGCGCGTCGCCGCCCGCCTCGCCGTGGAGCGACATCGAGACGAACCGCCCGCCCGGCCAGCTCCACGCCGCTCCCCTGCGCGCGCGGCCCGCGTCGAAGCACGCCTTGATTCCGTCGGTGCAGCCGTCGATCGGATCGAGCCGGCGCTGGTGCGGGGTGCCGAACGTCGCGTCGAAGCTCCGGGAGAGCTTGTTGAACCGCTGCGCGAGCGTGGCCCACGCCGCGCCGTCGGCGCCCGCGTCCAGCGAGATCTCGCAGACTTTCCCCGCGCACGCGGTGAGCTTCACCGTCGCTGGCACGCCGGGGTCGACCGGCGCGCCGCTGCACCAGAGCCGCCCCTCACCGAGGTCCTGCCACTCGAGGCCGGCGCCCGTGCAGCGCGCCTGCGCGGCGCCGACGTCCTGGCCGAGCGTGAATCCGGCGGCGGTCGTGGGCGGGTCGGCGCTCGGGGGCTCGCCCCCGCCCGCGAACAAGCCCCCGCCCGCCAGCGAGGGGTAGGGCTTGAGCGCCCCGCCCTCCTCGCCATATCGGCTCATGAGCTCGCGCACGGCGTCGCCGAAGCGATCGGCCACCGCGAGGTCGGCGGGCGGGGGCGCCCCGCGCGAGGCTGCGTCGGCGACCTCTTCCGCGCCTCGTCGTCGCCGCCGAAGTCGACATCGCAGTCGCCGGTGATGTCCTTGCCCTCGTTGACCACCCGGACGCGCCCGCAGATCGCGCCCCTGTCCTTGGCGATCGCTCCCGGCCTGAGGTTCGACGCGGCGCCGCCGCAGGCGCTCGCGCAGAGCGCGCAGAGCACGGCGGCGCACGAGCCGAGCAAATACCCTCGTTCCATCGATCCCTCCTTGCGGCTCGCGCGCTTCAGTTGCAGTTGTAATGCTGGGCCGTGCTCGAATCGCTGCAGAGGCTCTGCTTCAAGCTCTCGCAGCTCTGGGACGCGATGGAGCTCG
The DNA here is from genome assembly GCF_051474135.1 of Sorangium sp. So ce385. Lineage (NCBI taxonomy): Bacteria > Pseudomonadati > Myxococcota > Polyangiales > Polyangiaceae > Sorangium > Sorangium sp. So ce385. Next base: position 8,848,003 of record NZ_CP150337.1, read on the forward strand.
ACATCATGTCGCAGGCGTCGTCCGTATACGTCTCCTGAAGCGCCTCCGCGCAAGCGTCGATCTCGGCGTCCCCCGAGGGACCGCCCAGACCGCAGCTCTGGGTCCTGTCGATGAACGTCTCGCAGACGTCGCTGCAGGGGGAGCTGCACCCCGCGCCGAGAGCGAGCGCCGCCGCCAGGGAGATCACGCCGAGAATGCTCTTGACGATCATCGATGATACCCTCGCCTTTCCACGCACACCGCGTCCGGAGCCGACCGTTTCGCGCTCGCGCGAGCGCCGGAGGCCCAACCACGGTCGGGCCTCGCGCGGCGTTCGTCTCGCGTCGTTCCTCGCGCGTCGGCGAACCGAGCACCGCGCGTGCCAGGAAGGCGGAGTCCCCGCGGCGACGGCGGAGCTCGCGAAAGAGGGGGCTCGCGGCGGGCGGCGCCGAGCGGATGGATCGCATGGATCGATCCGATCGATCGAACGATCCAAGGCGGGAGCACGCGTGGGACCCACCCCCAGCGATCGCCGCCGGGAACGCGGCCGTGGCCGGAGCGCCTGCCGCCTAGTTCTTGTCCGATCCGAGCTCGTTCGTGGTTGGTACCCACCCCGTCCGTGGTGCTCTCACCTGCGCGCACGCGGGCCACGACAACGAACCCATGATTCCATTCCTGGGCTCGGTGCGATACCTGCTGTGCTCCCGACCGTTGCACGCGGCGCTCGACGAGATAGGAATGGGCTCCACGAGGCAGGCGGGCGCTCCGCGAGCGCGCCGTGCGGCGGGGGCCGGCGCGCGCTCGCCGGGTAGCGCGCAGCCGGCGCGGCCCCGGAAGCCCCGCGCCCACCATACCAACGCATCAGAACGCGACCGCGGGAGGATCGGGCGGCACCACGATCTGCGGAGCGGCGGCCACCGAGAGCCGCGTAAAGTCCCTTTCGTTGAACGTGAGCAGCGCCGCCGCGCCGGCTGCCTCTGCTGTCGCCAGATGGATCGCGTCGAAGATCGCGCCCGACCGGAGCCCTTTCGAGGCACAGCGCTCGATAGCCGCCATCTGGATCTGCACGGTCAGCGGCACCGCCTCGAACCGGTCCAAGAGCGCGCGGATCGCCTCCGAGGCGACGACCGGAGAGATGGTCGGGGACACGGGGAGCTTCGTCAGGACCGACCACAGCTCGCTGAGCGCGTGCACGCTCACCGCACCGTCGAGTGTCCCTTCGGACACTGCGCTCAGCCACACCATGGCGCGCGCATGATCCCGGTGCGAGGCGACCAGGGCCGCGGCGAGCACCGACGTGTCAAAGGCGACCTTCACCGGAGCCCTTCACGATCGCGTCGATGCGCTCGTCGCGTGCCGAGCGATGATCGGGGATGTCCTCGGCCGCGATCTCGCCGTTGAACACGAGAAACCCGTGCAGCCGCACGAACCGCGGATCCAATCCTGCCTCTCCCGCTCCCGGGTCGCGCCCTTCGACGACGCTCGGGTCCGGCTCGGCGCGGAGCCGCTCGCGAAGCAGCCTCGAGGCTTCTTTCTCCGGGGTCGTGCCGAGCCGTTTCGCGCGGAGCTCGAGCTTCTCCACGATTTCCGGCTCCAGGTTGTCCAGAACGAGCTGCGCCATCCGTCCTCCGGCGTTCGACGCCGCAGTGTACCGGATGTCGTCGCTGAAGCGACCTGGATCGTCCCCTGACGATCCAGGTCGCCCTCACCCGAACGCGCACGTCTCAAGCGCGCTCCCGGCCGCGGTCGACCGCGCCGGCGGCGAAGCGGCGCGGCGCCCGGAGGCCCCGCGCCGCCCTCTGCCGCGCGTCAGCCGGTCACGAGCCGCTCACAGGCTCATGCACAGCGTGAGCTGGTTCGCGCTCTCGATCAGCACGTCGGAGCAGCCGGCGCCCGCCAGCATCGGGCCCGTCGAGAACGGGCCTGGCGCGTTGCAAGCATCCCAGTCCATGCCCCAGTCCTGGAGCTCGGTCGATTGCTCGCTGTGCGCGATGCAGCAGTTGCCCGACGGCTGGGTCTTGTACGTCTTGCCCACGAAGCGGTTCGCGATGCTGTTCAGCACGCTCTGCGGAGCCAGCGTGTAGCCGGGCTGGCACGCGGCGCCCGAGCCATCCAGGTAATAGCAGCGCCCATCGAACTCCACCTCGGTCGCCGAGTCGCACAGGCCGCTGTCGCAGGGCGCGCAGGGGCCGCCGCAGTCGACGCCCGTCTCACCCTGGTTCTGGATACCGTCGTTGCACGTCGGGGCGGAGCCGCCCTCGCCCGCGCACACGACCGAGATCGTCTGGCTCGGCGGGAAGCAGGAGTCGGTGCCCACCCCACCCCAGGCCTCCATGCCGACGCACGGCCGCGCGACGTACGAGCTTTCGCAGCTGCACGCGAAGCCGTCCGCGGTCAGCTCGACCACCCCCCAGGGGCCGCAGTCCCTGCCGACGGTCCAGGCCCGGCCGTCGCACTCGATGGGACCGGTGGGCGTCCCGTCGTGGAGCGCCTTGCAGAGCGTGTTCGCCGCCGCGCCCGTGCAGGTCACCCCGTCGGGATCCATGCTGCCGCGGAGCGTGACGGACGAATACGTGCCCGTGAGCGACGCGCGGAACGCGTCCCAGGCGCCGCACTGCTCGACCGGCGTCTCGCCCTGCGTGAACTGCTCCGAGAACTCGACCGTGGTGCCACCACCGCAGGGCGCGCAGGGGCCGCCGCAGTCGACGCCCGTCTCGCCCTGGTTCTGGAGGCCGTCATCGCACGTGGGGACGGGGCCGCCCTCGCCCCCGCAGACGACCGAGATCGTCTGGCTCGGCGCCCAGCAGGTGCTGCCGGCCACGCCGCCCCAGTTCTCGTTGCCGATGCACGGCCGCGCGATGTACCCGTCGCTGCACGCGCACGTGTCGCCGTTCGCGGAGATCTCGACCACGCCGGCCGGGCCGCAGTCGGTGCCGACGGCCCAGCTCCGGCCGTCGCAATCGATCGGCCCCGTGGGCGTCCCGCTGTGGAGCGCCTGGCAGAGCATGTTCGCCGCCGCGCCCGTGCAGGTCACGCCGTCGGGGTCCTGGCTGCCGCGGATCGTCACGAACGAGTACGAGCCCGTGAGCGACGCGCGGAACGCGTCCCAGGCGCCGCACTGCTCGGCCGACGTCGAGCCCTGCGTGAACTGCTCCGAGAACTCGACCGTGGCGCCGCCGCAGGGCGCGCAGGGGCCGCCGCAGTCGACGCCCGTCTCGCCCTGGTTCTGGACGCCGTCATCGCACGTCGGGCCGGCGCCGCCCTCGCCCTCGCACACGACCGAGATCGTCTGGCTCGGCGGGAAGCAGGAGTCGCTGCCCACGCCGCCCCAGTTCTCGTTGCCGATGCACGGCCGCGCGGCGTACCTGCTGCCGCAGCTGCACTCCGCGCCGTCCGCGGTGAGCTCGACCACCCCGTCGGGGCCGCAGTTGGTCCCGACGGTCCAGATCCGGCCGTCGCAATCGACCGGCCCCGTGGGCGTCCCGCTGCGGAGCGCCTGGCAGAGCGTGTTCGCCGCCGCGCCCCTGCAGGTCACGCCGTCGGGGTCGAGGCTGCCGCGGAGCGTGACGGCCGAGTACGTGCCCGTGAGCGACGCGCGGAACGTGTCCCAGGCGCCGCACTGGTCGGTCGGCGGCTCGCCTTGCCGGAAGTCCTCCGAGAACTCGACCGCGGTGCCGCCGCAGGGCGCGCAGGGGCCGCCGCAGTCGACGCCGGTCTCACCCTGGTTCTGGATGCCGTCGCTGCACGTCTCGGAGCCGCCCGGGTAATCGAACTCGAGGGCAAGGCCGTTCGTGAGCGCCGGGCTCTGGCACGAGTACACGAGGCTGCTCGTATCGCCCGAGATCCCGGCGGTCGCGCTCGCGCCGTGATCGACGGAGGGGTTGTTGACCGCGGTGTTCGCGTAGCAGAAGCGGATGTCGTTCGAGCCCTCGAACAGCACCGCGCGGATGTCCAGCTGGTCGCCGCCCTCGATGTGCGGGGTCAGCCACTGCACGACGAAGCGGCGCGACGGGGCCGTGCCCAGCGTCTGGTACCAGACGCCGCCGACCGGCGGGTAGAGGTCGTCCCAGAACGGCGCGATGGTCTGCTGCTCGAGGGTACAGCTGTTGCCGAACGACGTCGTGCCCGGGAAGCCGAGCTTGCCGTTCGACACGATGTTCACGGTCGACTGCGGGGTCCCGTAGTAATTGAACTCGAAGGGGAGCGCGACGCTGCTGAGGCAGTCGTCCTCGTTGCAGGCGAAGTTTCCGGTGAACGAGATGTCATCGCACGACGGGACCTCCTCGACGCGCGAGCAGCCGACGTACCCGAAGGCATCGGAGCCGAAGACCTGGCAGTCCGTCGAGCCGCAGTCCGAGGCCGAGACGTGGATGGGGAAGGTCAGCGAGGCGCTGCCGCCCAGGGCGTCCGTCGCCCGCACCCGCACGGTGACGTCGCCGGGGCCGTCCGGGGAGAAGGTCGCTGTGTTGCCGTCGCCGGTGATCGAGCCGGCGCCGGCGGCCAGCTCCCACGTGTACGAGACCGCGTCGCCGTCGGGATCCTCCGCGACCGCGGTGATCGTGGCCGTCTCGCACTGGGTGATGAACTTGCTCGGCGCGACGTCGAGGTCCTGGAACGCCGGCGGATCGTTCAGCGCGACGACCGGGTCGAGCCCGCCGTTGCTCGCCCCGAGGCACTGGGAGACGAGGAAGAGCTCGGTGGTGGCCTCGGAGATGACGGTCGCGATCCCCTCGGCGGGCCCGCACTCCACCGACGGTCCGGCGTCGCCCATCGGGGTCGCGCAGACGCGGTAGTCGCCGGGCGGCACCACGAACAGGCCGTCGGCGCCGGCGTGGGTCCCCGAGCCCGGGGGGAGCGCGCCGCCGGGGAGCGCTTCCTCTTCGAGGGGGCTCGTGGTCTCGGCGATGGCCGAATCGCTGCACGAGCTGCTCGCGCTCACGACCTTGTAGTGGACGGCGGTGACGTCGTGTCGCGCGCCGCCGACGGTGAGCGCGGCCTGGATGGATCCGCTCTCGGCCGATTCTCTCGCTGTGGAACCCCCCTTGTCCGCGTCGCACGCGGAAGCTCCTAATGCCAGCGCAATGACCATCGATCCGCACGCGCCTGCGCGTGCATCAAACCGCTGTGCCATGGCCTCTCCTTGTCCAAGGATGATCGACTTAAGACGAGCGCCGCAGTCCCCCGGGGCTGCGGGCGGCTCGGGGCGGCTTCGTCGCTGCCGGGACGCCCGGCGCAGCTGAAAGCACCGTGTGTGCCATGAAACGCTGCGGGAATGTCCGGCCTGGTGCGCGGGTTGTGCGCGGGTTGGCGGAGGGGGGCACGCGTTCTTGCGTCAGGGTTTTGCCGGATCCCGCAAAACGCTGCGCGGGGGGGCGACCTGGGGGATGACGCGGGGGATGGCGCGGCGCTGGGCCGTCGCCGGAGTTGATCCATGGCCGGGGTCGTGCGGTGCGCGCGCGCCGCAGGGTGCGGAGGATGACGCTCTCACCGGAATGGCCACGGTTCGCCGACGCTCCGCGACGCAGTGCGGTAGTCGCCGCGGGCGGCCCCTAGGGCGAACTCCCGGGCGCTCACCGGACTGCATACTCGGGGAGCACGAAGTCGGTCGCCGCGTCTTTCACCAGGCGCTCGAAGAAGTCGACCAACCGCGGCCCTGTGAGCACGCCGTAAAGGGTGTTGCGGAGCCACAGGCCGGCGCTGGTCCGCGGGGCGAAGAACGAGCCGGCGCGCCGCGCGCCGGTCTGGCATCCCGTCGCGTAGGGGCGGAGCATCGATTCGTATCGCGCGAAGGCGGCGCCGGGATCGCCGGCGCGGGCGAGCTCGCCCGCGAGGACGTACGCGCCGACGATGGCGAGCGAGGTCCCCTGTCCGCCGAGCGTGCCGCCGTAGGCCGCGTCGCCGAGCAGCGCGACTCGCCCCCTGGAATAGCTCTCCACGTGGACGGTGGCGATCCCGTCGACGTAGAGATCGGTCGCGCGATCGAGCGCGTCGAGGACGCGAGGCACCACCCAGGACATGCCGGCAAACGTCTGACGGAGCGACCGCTTCAGCTCGCCGCTGTCGCGGCGCTCGGCGCGCGTCAGCGGCCCCCCCGCGTGGATGAGGAGCGCGCGCGCCTCCTCCGGCGATGTCGGAAATACGCCGACCGCGCGCCCGGGGACGCTGAAGATCTGCGCCTCGCGCGCCCCATCCAGGACGTTCGGCAGCGCGAACGTCGCGATCCGATAGCCGTGATGGCGGAGGAAGCGCGACTCGTCGCCGAAGACGAGCGCGCGGACGTTCGAGTGGAGGCCGTCGGCGCCGATCACGAGATCGAACGTCGCCGGCGCGCCCCGCTCGAACTCCACCGCGACCGCGTCGCCGCGCGCCTCGACGCCGGTGATCCGATCCCCGAAGCGGTAGTCGACCGCCTGCCGCGTGCGCTCGTAAAGGATGCGCACGAGATCGCCGCGCAGGATCTCGACGTCGCCCGCCGTCATCACCGCCGGCAGGGTCACGCGCGGCCGCGCGGCGCGATCGAGGAGGACGACCGCGCTCGCTCGGGTGCGGTGGGCGTGGATCGGCGCCCAGAGGTCGAGCCGCTCGAGGACGGCGCGGTGGACCGGGCCGCGAAAGTCGACCGCCTGCCCACCTTCACGGAGGGCGGGCGCGCGCTCGACGACGGTGACCGCGAAGCCGAAGCGATCGAGACAGAGCGCGAGGGCGGGGCCGGCGATCCCGGCGCCGGAGATGAGGACATGAGGCCTGTTCATCGTGGTTCCTCCAACACGCGTACGCTGTACCAGATTGCCGGTACACTGTGCGCATCGCCCTCGACTCCGCCAGCCTCATGTGCGGTTCACGCGTCGATTTGCCGGATTTGTACTAGATCAGCGCTCCATACGCAGCTCGCTCGCGCGCAGAAGCTCATGCGTCCTCGGTCGATCTGTACTAGAACAGGCGCTCCATGGAACGAACAGGCGCCGAGCCTCCGTACCGCCGCATCGCCGCCGAGCTCCGGCGTCGGATCGAATCCGGCGAGCTCCGCCCGGGCGATCGGGTGCCGTCGACCCGCGAGCTCGCGCGGGCGCACCGCGTCGCGACCGCGACCGCGGCCCACGCGCTCAAGGAGCTCGCCGACGCCGGCCTCGTCCGCGGCGTCGCGCGCGTCGGCACCGTCGTCGCGCACGTCCGCCAGCGGGCCCCGCGCGAGCACGAGCTCACGCGCGCGCGCATCGTCGAGGCCGCGGTCGCGATCGCCGACGCCGAGGGGTTCGGCGCGCTGTCGATCCGCGGGGTCGCGGCGAAGCTCGGCGCGCCGGTGATGTCGCTCTATCGCCACGTCGCGAGCAAGGAGGAGCTCGTCTCGCTCATGACCGACGCCGCGTTCGGCGAGGCGGCGCTGCCGGCGACGGTGCCGCTCGGCTGGCGGGCCCAGCTCGAGGCCTCGGCGCGCGTCCAGTGGGCCGCCTTCCGCCGGCACCCCTGGCTCGCGCGCGTCATCAACATGACCCGGCCCGAGCCGCTCCCGAACGCCATCGCGCACGCGGAGTGGATCCTCCGGGCGCTCGACGGCCACGGCCTCGACGCCGCGGAGCGGATGAAGCTCCACATCATCCTCTACGGTTTTCTCCAGGGGATCGCGACGAACCTGGAGGCCGAGGTCGACGCGACGAGCGCGACGGGGATGACGGACGACGAGTGGATGGAGGGGCGGGTCGCGCAGTTTCATGCCCTCGCGGCGTCGGGGCGCTACCCCGCGTTCGCGCGCGTCCTCGACGAGCTCGCCGGGACCGGGGGCTTCAGCCTGGATTTCGATGATCTGTTCACCCTCGGCTTGCGCGCCCTGCTCGACGGGTTCGCCCGCGTGATCGAGCGCGCGCCCAAGGGAGCCCGCGCGCGTTGACGCAGGCGGAGCCCTGAGCCTTCAGGCCCTCACCCGCCCGCCGCGTCCACCATCGCCCGCAGGAGCGGCGGCATCCTCCGCGCATCGCACGGCGCCTTCACCGCCCTTCCCGCCACGACCGCGCTCATCTGGCACATCCCCTGTCGCGGCAGGTGATCCATCCAGTACAGGTCGAACCTGTCCTCGTGCAGCACCCGCCGCACCATCGGCTCGAGCGGCAACATCAACCCTTCCCGGAAGCGCGCCAGATAGACCACGTTCGACAGCCGCACCGGCGAGTTCAGCCCGATCCGCCGCCGCGTCCCCGACGCGAACGGCCCGGTGTGATCGATGAACTCCACCGTCTGGAGATCGCCATAGAGATCCGGCTCGGTCTTCTCGACCGTCACCAGGGTCCACGCGCAGAGCGGCCGCTGCGCCCGCAGGAGCGCGCGGGTCATCTGCTCGAAGTCGGGCAGATCCGCGGCCGCGCGCGCCTCGGTGTAGTGGCCGTGCGCGAACTGGTTGCGCTCGGCCTGCATCAGGTTCGAGAGCGTCTCGAACGTCTGGTTGTGCGACAGCTTGACGTCGAGCACCTCCCTCGCCATCGAGCCGATCGGATCGTCGCGGTCCCCGAACGCCCGCGCGGCCGTGCGCGCGAGCTCGCGCCACGCGCCGAGCGCGAGGCCGTCGCGCGTGCGGGTGCGGCCATAGAAGTCGAGCACCGCGCCCCACCCGGGCGGCGGCCCGCCCGCGCCGGCACCCCCGCCCGCGCCGGCGCCGCGCCCCGACCCGGGCGGCGCGCTGCCGCCGCTGAACAAGGCCGACACGAGCACCGTCGCGATGAAGCGCCACGTGCCCTCCAGCACGTCGAACAGCATCTTCACCCGCTCGATCGCGCTCGACGCCCCGATCGCCGCCCGCACCCGCCCCGCGATCGGGTACGGCAGCCCGCCGCTCAGCGCCGAGAGCACCCCGTGCGGATCGCCGCACTCGCGCGCGATCTCCGCCGCCCGCGCGCCCGCGTCGGCGCCGTGCAGGAGCTCCCACGACAGCGTCCGCGCGTGCTCGACCCGGCCGTCCAGGATCGGCGGCCGAGCGTGCCAGTCGCACTGCACCGCGCTCGCCATCGCCGCCGGATCCGCCTTCCGGGGCACGCACGCGGCGACCACGCCGGGCGCGAGCGGCGCGATCAGCGCGCCGGTGCCCGCGTGGCTCGCGACGACCGCCGCGAGCTCCTGCGCGAGCGCGCCGATGACGTGCGGGCCGACGCCGGCGAGCGCGCTCTGCTCCTCGATGCCGAACAGGACCGTCGCCCGGCGCCCGCCCCGCGACGCCTCGAGCACCTCGACGGGCGCGGCGAACCGCGCGCTCGCCGCGCCGTCGCGGAGCTCCGTCACGGGGGTGGACGCCCCGGGGGCGCTCCGCTCGCGCTCCGCCGCGAGCGAGGCGACGGCGTGCAGGCCGAGCTCGACCTCGCGGCCGGCGACGTCCGCCTCCCCGGCGATCGCGAAGGTGCCGCACGCGAACGGTCCGAGCCCGGAGGCCTCCACCGCCTCCAGCGCGCGCCGGGCCGCGGCCGCCGCCTCCGCGGCGCCGCCCCGCGCGAGCAGGACCGCGGTGCCGTCCGCGTCGCCGACCGGCAGGTCCGGCCAGAGCCGGTGCAGGGCGACCAGCGCGGCCGCGGCGCGCGGGGGCGCGCCCGCCCCGATCGGCCGGAGCAGGACGAGCGCGCCCTGGCCTTTGCGCGCGAGCAGGGACGCGCACTCCTGCTCGAGGCCGGCGCGCGCGAGCAGGCCCGTCGCCGGGTCGACCGCGCCGGCGGGGACCGAGAGGGCGGCGTAGCGGCGGTCGAAGAACGTCGCGCGCATGCCGCCGACGCAGACGAAGGTGCCGTGCACGAGCGGCGACTCCTCCCCGCGCGCGAGGTGCCGCGCGCCGACCTGCACGGGCACGCTGCACTCCTCGCGGCGGCGCAGCCACCAGCGCACGCCGTCGTGGCGCAGCGTGGCCGCGAGCCGCGACGCGACGTCGGGGTAGACGAGCTCGTTGCGCTCGTCGCCGACGCGCTCCGCGCGGCCGAGCCGCAGCACGCCGACCGGCTCGAGCCGGAGCTCGTGGAGGTACCCGTCGCGCCCCTCGATCCGCAGCCGATCCGGCGCGGCCACCTCGCCGCGCCACAGCGAGAACCCGGGCGACTGCGTGAGCCAGAGCGTGGCGCCGCCCGCGGCGACCGAGCGCAGCTCGGCCCCGGGCGCGCCGTCGGGGGCGCTCGGCGCGGCGGGCGAGGCGCTCTCGGCAGGCGGGAGGCTGTCGGCGGGCGGGAGGCTGTCGGCAGGCGGGAGGCTGTCGGCAGGCGGGAGGCTGTCGGCGGGCGGGCTGGTCGCCCCCGCCGGGAGACCCCAGCCGCTGTCTCGTGCGCCCGTCACGCGTGCCTGTCCATGAGGATGCCCGGGGGCCGCGCCGTCCGAGCGCCCGGCGGGCCCTTCGGGCGATTACCGCACCGCGCCACGGCAAATTCAACGCAAATGTGCCGACGGGCATTCCTCGTGCGCCGCCCGCCCCTCGCCCGCTCGCCCGCATCGTCCCCGGCGGCCGGCTGCCTCGACTGCGATTGACGCGCTGGAGGCGCCTCGACCGCGGTTTGCGCCGGCGCTCGCGGCGCGGAGCATCAATCCCGGTCCGGCGCTCCCAGGGGAAAGAGCGACCGGAACGACCGCGCCTCCTCCACCGCGCGGGCGAAGGACGGGCGCGCGAGCAACCGCGCGCGGTAGGCGCGCAGCACGGGAAACGCCTCGGAGATCCGGTGCGTCCAGTCCGCGTAGAACAGCGAAGGCGCGGCCGCGCAGTCCGCGATCGTGAAGTCCGCGCCAGCGGCCCAGGTCCTGCCGGCGAGCTGCCCTTCGAGCCAGGCGTAGGCGAGATCCAGCTTCTTCGCAGCATGGGCCAGCCCGTCCTGGCGCTTCACCGGATCACCCGTCAGCGCACCGTCGACCGCGTACTGCATCGGCGTCATGACATGGAAGTCGAAGAAGCGGTCGAGAAAGCGCACATCCAGCGCGGCCATCGGGTCTGCGGGCAGCAGGCGCACCGGCCCGGGATGCACGAGCTGCAGGTACTCGATGATGATGCTGGTCTCGACGATGTTGCGCTCGCCGTCCACCAGCAGCGGGAACTTGCGCAGCGGCCAGCGCTGCAGCCACTCGGCCGCGTGCTGCGGCGTATCCGGCCCGAGGCAACGGAACTCGAAGGGCGTGCCGTTCTCGTACAGGGCAATGAGCACTTTCTGCGTGTACGACGAGAAGGGATGACCGTACAGCACGAGCGACATCGTGAGGCTCCTGGTTCGAACCACTTGCAAATTGCAAGCGGTCCGGACCCTACGCCTACCGCTTGCGGTTTGCAAGCACTAGTCTCCGGAGCATGGCCGTGCCGCAGACAGGACGATCCGGCTGCCCGATCAACCTGACGCTCGAGCAGCTCGGCGACCGCTGGAGCCTGATCGTCATCCGCGACGTCATGTTCGGGAACAGGCGCAGCTACGGCGAGCTGCTCGCGCAGAGCGAGGAAGGCATCGCCTCGAACATCCTCGCAGACCGGCTGAAGCGCCTGACCGCCTCCGGCCTGCTGACGCGACGCCCGGATCCGAGACACCGGCAGAAAGGGATCTACAGCCTCACGGAAGCGGCCATTCAGCTGGTGCCGCTGCTCGCGCACATGGGCGCCTGGGGCCGCCGCCACACGCGCCCGAGCAGGGAACTGTCCGTGCGCGCGGAGCTGCTGGAAAAGGGCGGAGCTCCGCTCTGGAACGCCTTCATGGACGAGCTGCGCCACCTGCATCTCGGCGCGCCGCGTCCGGCGCGCTCGGTGTTCGGCGAGCTGCAGGCCGCCTACGAGAAGGCGCTGGCGCGCCGCGCCCGCTGAGGGAGGTGGAGGGGGGCCGCCCGCGGCGCCTGGGCTCGACCTTCCGCGCGCGCCGTCACGGCTTCGCGGCGCTCCCGAGCTCGGCCGGGAGCTCCGCGTCGAGCCAGGCCTCGAACGTGCTCGACAGCGCGCAGGTCGTCGCGCCGCCGCAGAGGTCCGCGCGCTTCGCCGCAAGCTCGCTCGCGAGCGCGTCCCGCGCGGCCCCGAGCACGCGCGCGCAGACGAGGTTCTTCGCCGTTTGAGCGACGTTCACGCCGCTCCCGGTCGTCGCGACGACCGCCGCGGGCTTCTGGCCGCACGCGCGGCCGAGCGCCGCTCTCGCGCCCGCGGCGGTCGCCGAAAACGAGCCGTCCTGCTCCGAGTGGAAGTAAAACTTGGGGCCGGTCACGCGCGGCGGGCAGCTCTTCGCGCCGCAGTCCGCGCCGAGCCACGCGACGAAGGGACCGTAGCTCCCGATGTCCGGCCGCATGTCGAAGTCGAGGTGCTCGATGCCGAGCCCGCCGGAGATGCTCGGGGCCTTCGAATAGGCAGACACCGCTCCGTTCGAGAAGGTCCAGACCGGGCTCGGCGCGGCCGGCTTCGCGCCCGCGGCGAGCGCGTTCAGCTCATAGGGGACGATGACCTCGTCGCTTCCGTCGTCGTCGAAGTCATAGGCCGTCAGCGAGGAGATCGCGAGTCCGCCGGGCGCGGCCTCGATCGTTCCGAAGGGGGCGGCAAAACGCTTTCCTTCGAGGTCAATCCGCACGATCTCCAGGTCGAAGGCGAGCGCCCGCGCCGCGCCCTCGCCGGCCGCCGCGAGGCGCGCAAGCGACAGCGCCCAGGAACCGAGCCCCGCCGGCTGGCAGACCCCGAGCTTCGGCAGGCGCGTCGCCTCGGCCGCCGAGATCTTCGCGGGCCCTTCGAGCTTCTGCGCGTCGGCGATGAGCGCTCGGTTCTGATCGAGCAACGTCTGGCAAGCGCGCCGGTGCGAGACGACGGAGCCGGCCCATTCGAGCTTCGCGTTCGTCCCGTCGATCTGGAGCTCGTAGCGCGTATCGGTCCACTCCAGCGTGACGCTTTGCTTGGCGCCGTCCCGGAGCGGTACGACGAGCCGGAGCTCGCCGCGCTCGTCGGCGACAACCTCGTTCGCCGGCCCCGCGTCGGGCTCCTCCCCGGCGTCGACCGCCGCAACAGGCTCGCTCGGCTGTTCGGCGGCGGCCGCCGCGCTCGGATCGTGAATCACCGCGCGGACCGGGTGCCCGCCGGTGCCGTTCTTTTTCCGGCAAAGGAGCTCGAGCCAACCGTCGAGGCCCTTCGCTTCGCAACCGAGGCCGACGGCACCTGCGATCGATTCGTTCCGGCCGCCCTTGAAAGACGCCGGCGCGGTCGATGACGAGACCGGCTCGGCGGGCGCCGGAGCCGCGGACGCGGCCGCCGGTGAATCGGGCGCGGCAGCCGATGAAGCTGCCTCCGCGGCGACCGCTGCCGGTGCGCTCGAGTCGGAGCGCGGTCCCGAGCCCGCCGCCGGCAGGCCAGCCTCCTCCGATTTCTGACAACCGATGAGGATCCCCAGCAGAACGCAAGCGCTCAATGTCTTCATGGCCGCGGCCTCCCGCTTTAGCACCCTCCGTACCAGCCCGGAAGCGCTGCGAAGTGCCGTTGCGGGCTCGAGGAGCGGCCGCGGCGTGTGTCGGGGCGGCCACGACGGCGTGTTCCGAGCGCCGGGCGTACCGAGCCCCGGCGCGAGATCGCGACGTCCGTCCCGGCTCAGGGCTGCTGGAGCAGCGCCTCGATGTGGCTCCTCAGCTCCGAGAGCGGCGAGTCGATGAGACGCTGGACGTCCTGCGCCGACGGCTTGTCGCCATAGTACCGCGCACGGACGCTCGCGCTCTTCAGCCGCAAGTACTGCGGGACCACCCGCTTCAGCTCCTTGAACGTCTTCGCGAGCCGCTCGCGGTTCTCATGGGTCGCGGGCTCGATCCGGCCCTTGCGCGCGAGGAACGCGTCCAGGTAGTGGAGCGCCACGTAGAACACCACCGTGACGGCCCAGTCGGGATAACGTTCCTTGTCGAGCGCGTCCAGGAACGCGGTGTTGTGCGCCGCTTGCGAGAGATGGGTCGCCTCGTCAGCCATGACAACCCTCCTGGGTGATGCGCAGGGCGCCCTCGGGAGGCGCGAGCTCCGGCATGTTTCGCCGGTAGAGGACGGTGGAGTCCAGATCCAGCTCGGGAAAGGTGAACAGGCACTTGGTCAGGAGATCGTAGAGCTGCTGCTCGTTCGCCCCCGGGTCGCCGACCACGACCACGATCCGCAGCGGCTCGCTCTCGGGCCAGAGGAAGACGGCGTCGACCTCGTCCAGGGGTGCGACGTGCTCCCTCAGATAGGCGATCAAGGTGGAGAGGAGCTGGCGCCGGGCGGCCCGCGGGTCGTCACGGACGAGCTGGTCGATCTGGCCCTGCAGGCGCTCCACCTGCCGCTTCAGGTCGAGGACGCACTCCTCCAGGGGCGGCTCCGGGGCCAGGGGCGGCTGCGGGGCCGTGCCCATCCAGACCTTGGCCCTCTCGCTCGCCCGGCGGATGAGGTGGAAGTACCGGTCGTGACGGCCCAGCGCGCCGGACGTCGACCTCGGGGCAGGCCACGACCCGTTCGGCCGACGGAGCGAGGCCCTGGGGCCCGCTGGCGTCACAGCGACACGAGGAGCGGTTTCAGCCCCTCCCATACCGCACCACCCAGCTCGGCTCCGAGGTTCGACCCCAGGGTCAGCTCATGATCCCCGAACGTCGCGACGACGAGCTCCTCCGCGCTGATGCGTGCCAGCGATACCCGGCTCACCGGACCGCTGGGCGGCTCGATGCTCCACTCCGCCACCGTCTGCGTCGCCTGGTATCCCCGCCACGACGACCGGTCCGGCGAGAGCTCCATCCCCGCACCCAGCTTGTACACGGCCGTCTCGATCACGAACGTCGCGCAGACCTGCGCCTTGACATTCTTCTGGCCAGGCCACCGCGCCGCGATGCTCTCCAGCACCGCCAGCGATCCTCCGACCCGGTGGCTCGAGCTCACGATGAACTCCGGTGGCGGGCCGTCCGACAAGAGCTCCCAGCGCAGGTGGAGCAGCCCCTCCTCCGGCGCTTCCCCCACGGCCTGGCCGAGGAGGCCAGAGACGAGCAGCTGAGCTGGGTCCGTGGCGTCCGGGAGCGCGAAGAACTTAACGGTGTAGTCGAGCTCTTCCCCGCGGCTCTCCGCGCCGGCGTCGACTCGACTGCCGAGCGCTCGACCCAGCTCGCGCCACGCCCCGACCAGCGCGCTCCCGCGGATCCAAGCTTCGAAGGAGTCGAGAACCACACCGCTGCCAGCATCGCGAGGCCCCCCCCTCAGCGCCGGCCGCTCGTCGGGGTTGCCCTTCAAGGGTGAACCGTCCACCACGGAGCGGTGTTTTATCTCGCCTTTGTATTTTCCCGCAAGCGTTTACCACCAGGAGCACCGATTTCGGTCCTTCGACCCATCTTTGGTGGTAGTGCAGATCACTTCCTCCGAAAAGGTGGTCTTGTGTCAGCGTCAGGGACGCTGCCCGGGGCTTGCCGTGAGGCGATCGTCCGATGTCACTCGGCTGCCGGGAGCTGCGCGTCGAGCCAATCCACCCACGGCACCTCGCCGAGCACGATGTCCTCGATGGCCCAGCGGAGGTGCAGGGCGGCGGTGGCGAGCGCGGGCACGCCGCAGAATATCGCGCGCTCCGTGTCAGGCGCGATGAACGGCCGCACGCGCCGCTCGCCGCCGCCGGGCGCGGCGACCGCCTGCACGACCAGGAGATCGCCCGCGGCGATGGCGTCGGGGAGCAGCACGCGCGGGCGCCCCGACCCCACCAGCTCGTCCTCGATCTCCCGAAGCCGGAGCGACATGGCCCGCGCCCGGTCGCTCTGCTCGGGCTCGCCTGTCTCGAGCTTCAACGCCCACACCGCCCCGTACAAGGGATTCCGAATCACGGGGAACCCAGGCCGCCGCTCGACGGACCCCGCTGGCCGGCCGAACCGCGGCGCGTCCATGTCGAGCGGTACCTCGGCGCGCACCAGCCGTTTGACGTCGGCGACCTGGCGACACGCCTTCACCAGGGACTGGCCCGGGTTGCTGTCGTGGGCCTTCGCATGCGCATAGAGGGTATGCTTGGCCTCGATGCGGGCGAACACGGCCTCGACGGGCACCTCCTCGTTGGACTCGGGCGCGCGGGGCGCCCGGAAGCGCGTCGCATCGAACACGATGATGTCGTTGCCCGCGGCGTCGCCGTTCCTGTCCACGATGTATCCGCGACAGATGCCGACGCGCTCCGGGAGGAGCGCCCGGAGGACGTGGCAGAGCGCGACCTCGAAGCCGTCCCCCAGCTCGAAGTTGTGCCTTGCCTTGTTGCGCATGTTCGCGACCTCGCACTCGAGGCGCAGGTCGAACTCTTTGACAAAGCCGCTGTCACGCGTCGACCTGGCCGTCGAGCCGCCCGCGGCGGCTCCGCGATCGCGGAAGCCGGCCGCGGTGCCCCGCCGAGAGCTCTGCCCGGTGGCGGGCATCGGCAGAGCCACCTCGAGACCCCCTGGCGACCGCCGGCCCTCCAGGCCAGCCTCGGATGGCCAGGGACGCCCGACCTGCTTTCCGAGCCAATCCTTCGCCGCCGCTTCAGGGCGGAGAGGCGCGCGAAGCGCGTCTTTGCCAGGCCACCGCGGATCCAGCAGATCCGCGCCGGGAAGCAGCCGTCCGGTGACCGTCTCGTAGCGTTTCACGCGAATCGCTCACCTGCGAGAGTGAGCCTATCTAGGCATCGAATCACGGCAGGCGCAAGACGCAACGCTGGGCTTGCCCCTGCAGACGCTCTTTCTCCCTTTGCTTCCCCCTTTGCTCCCCTCTTTACCTTCCCTCTTCATCGATTTTTTTATCGCCTCGCGCACTTTTTTTTGGGAAATCTTCGCCTCACGAGGCAAGGCGTTCAGGCGTGAGCCATCGAGAGCCCACGACGCATGGCGACTTTTTTTGACCACGATATGGAAATTCGATCGGCTAATCGCAATGCACATCGACCATGAGTAAACAAAGGTAGCGCTTGCTCCCACCTGAAGGACGGTCGACGGCGTCGACGCCCGGACGACCGCGCATCGTGAGCCACCTCGACCCTGCGTGCCTCGCGGTGTGCGTCATCTGCGCGGGCGCGGGCGGCGACGTGGCGCTCGGCGACGCGATCGTCGCGCGGCGCGTCCACGGCGACGATCACGGAGAGCTCATCAGATGCAGCGCCACTTTTGCAGGAGGGGGCGAACCATCGGCAGAGCGCGCCGCCCCCCCGGGGTAGCTCGCCCAGCTCGGGCTTGACGCCCCCGAGACGTTTGCATTTCCTTCTCGCCGCGCCGGCATCCTGCCCCCCTGGCCCGCCCATGGCGACAGCTCCGACACAGCTCGTGCAGATCCGGGCCAATGAGCCTGCATCCCCCCAGAACAGGGGGAGCGTGCCGCGTTCCACGCGAACAAGTGAGAGAGAACCGATGGCCGATCGACAGACCCCCCACGGAGTCACCCCGGAGCGCCGCAACCCCGCGCGTTCCTCGCTCAAGCCGCCGAGCCCGACGCTCGGCCGCCCGACGCGCGCTTCCTTCCTCGCCGCGGTGATCGCGGTGATCACGGCAGCATGGAGCCGCCCCGCCCTGGCCGCCGATCCGGCGACCGACGGGCGCTGGGTCTCCTCATGGCACGCCAGCGCGACGCCGGGCGGCACGTTCAACTCGCAGGATTGCCCCTCGGACGTCGGCCTCTCCGGCCAGACGGTCCGGAACATCGTCCGCCTGAGCGCCGGCGGGAGCTCGGTGCGCGTGCGGATCTCCAACGCCGGCGGCAGCGAGCCGCTCAGGGTGGGCGCGGCGTCGATCGCCGCCTCCGCGGGCGGCGCTGCCACGGTCGCCGGATCGTCGAAGCCGCTGCGCTTCGCGGGCCAGGCCTCGATCGTCATCGCCGCCGGCGGCGAGGCGGTGAGCGACCCCGTGGCCATGAACGTGCAGGCCCTCCAGACGCTGGCGGTGAACATCCACCTGCCGGCCAAGACCGGGCCGGCCACGCAGCACTACTTCGCGGCGCAGGACAACTTCCTCGCCGCGGGCAATCAGACCGGCGCCGGCGCCGACAAGCAGTTCACACGGAAGATCTCGTGCTGGATGTTCCTGTCGGGCGTCGAGGTGAAGGCCCCGCCGAACGTCGTCGGCACCCTGATCGCGCTCGGCGACTCGATCACCGACGGATACCTCTCGACCAAGAACACCAACCAGCGCTACCCCGACTTCCTCGCGCAGCGCCTGGCCAGCCGGAAGGGTCAGACCCTTTCCGTGGTCAACGCCGGCATCATCGGGAACGAGCTGCTCACCGTCCGCCCGCAGCTCCAGTTCGGCTATCCGGTCCCCGCCCGCCTCGCGCGCGACGTGCTGACCCAGCCGGGCGCGCGCGCCGTCATCCTGCTCGCCGGCATCAACGACATCGGCGATCGCTCCGCCAAGGCCGCGGATCTGATCCCGGTCTACCAGCAGATCATCCAGGCGGCCCGCGCCGCCGGGCTGAAGATCTACGGCGGCACCCTGGTGCCGTTCGCCGGCTCGACCGGGACCTACAAGAGCGATTACGGGACCGCCAAGGGCGAGCAGGAGCGGCAGAAGCTGAACACCTGGATCCGGACGAGCGGCGCCTTCGACGGCGTGATCGACTTCGACAAGGCGGTGCGAGACCCGGCCGACCCGAGCCGCCTGCTCCCGGCCTACGACGCGGACAAGCTGCACCCGAACGACGCCGGCTACCAGGCGATGGCCAACGCCGTGAACCTGGACGCGATCATCGGCGACGTCGTCAAGGCGACCTCGCCGTAACACCGCGCCGCCCTCCCCCCCATCACCAGCAGCGGCTCCGCCGGGCGCGTCGACCTCGCCCCCGCCGCCGCCGTCTTCCGGCGCCTCGCCCTCGGTCGTCGCAACCCCTGCGGCGCGGGGCCCCGCGCGAAAAATCGCCGGCCGAGCCTAAAGGAACGCGGGGCGGGCGCGGAATAGGATCTTCGACGAGGCAAAGCGAAGGAAGGCCGGCGCCCGGACGGGCGCGCCGGCGGGCCGCCGCGCGGGACACACCATGGGCCCGCCGGCGATCCGACCTGCAGCGCCGCCCTGCGCTCCCGCTGGAGGACGCTCGGCGCGGGTCGCCTGCGCGTCCTCGTCGTCGCCACGCTCGATGGTCCTTATTTTTCGAGGAGAACGGAACATGAAAAAAGCATCTCTCTTGGCCACCGCCCTGCTGCTCGCTGCGTGCAGTCACGAGGAAGTGAAGCTGATGGAGTTCGGTCTCTCCATCAGCCTGTCTCCTGGAGAGCCCACGTACCAGCTATGTGAAGATGCAGGGAGCGACGAAGGCGGGCAAGGCACGATCTTCGAGATCGACGAGGAGCTACCCCACCTCTCCATCTACCAAGAAGCGGCCCCCGAGGATCAAGTCTACCGCGTTCGGGTGTCCGTCGTGACCGAGTACGACGGGATGATGGTCAAGTCGGAGGAGCTCCTCGAGCAGCGAACCTACGACAGGGCGTTCGGGGAAGGCCGCAAAGAGGACTCGATCTCGGTCGACTTCAAGGGGGAGCAGCATACCTTCACGATCCGCGGCCTCCCGGCGTCGGAACGATGCGACGACGGCACCTGAAGCGAGCGCCCGACGAGCCCCGGGGCGCGCTTCGCCTCAAGCTCTCTTCGCGGCCGTCACCGGATCCACGTACGGCGCGATGGCGAGCTGCTCCCATGTGTCGTGCAGCCCGTCGAGATACATCACCGGCACCCCGGTGAGGTCCACGCCGTCGAGGCAGTTCAGGTTGACCGAGCAGTACTCTCCGCCGAGCTCCGGCAGGTTTCCGTGCCCGAAGACGCGGATGCCGCAGGTCTTGCAGAACCGGGCGTGACCGGCCTCGGACCGCGAGCAGTCGCCGAGGACCTCCTCGCCGGCGACGAGACGGAAGGCGCTCGGCTTCACGATGACGCCCCACCACCTCGTCTTCGTGCAGATGGTGCAATTGCACTGCGTCGTCCCGGCGCTCGGGTCGAAGTCGGCCTCGAAGCGAACCGCACGGCAGGCGCAGCTCCCCCGGTAGGTGCCCATGCGGGGGGTCGTCGTGGTGTGCTCGGAAGCGGCGTTGCTCATGGCGATGGCTCCAGGGGGTTTGGGGGGCGGGACGCCTCCGAGCGCCTCGCCCGCGGGATGAGAGGAAGCTACACTCAATTGCGGACAGATTCGGTCCGCAATGTCGCGCGAGGTTGCGCGACGTTGTGCGCGACGTTGAACGATGAGGTGCGGCACGTGATCCAGACCTCCGCGCGGCTGCTGAAGCTGCTGTCGCTCCTGCAGTCCCGGCGCTTCTGGACGGGCGGGGAGCTCGCCGGCGCGCTCGAGATCACCGAGCGCAGCCTCCGGCGCGACGTGGATCGGCTCCGGAGCCTCGGGTACCCGGTGCACGCGGCCCCGGGCATCGGCGGCGGCTACCAGCTCGGCGCCGGCAAGGAGCTGCCGCCGCTGCCGCTGGAGGACGACGAGGCCGTCGCCGTGGCCGTGGGGCTGCGCGCGGCGGCGACCGGCCCGGTGAGGGGGCTGGAGGAGGCGGCGGTCCGGGCGCTCGCGAAGCTCGAGCAGGTGCTCCCGAAGCGGCTCCGGCGCAAGGTGAGCGCGCTCTCGGCCGTGAGCGTGCGGCTCGGCGACGGGGGGCCCACGTTCGACGCGGACGCGCTCGCCGCGCTGGCGAACGCGTGCCGCGACGCCGAGGTCCTGCGCTTCGACTACATGAGCTACAGCGGCGCGGCGAGCGCGCGCGCCGTCGAGCCCTACCGGCTCGTGCACACGAGCCACCGCTGGTACCTCCTCGCGTACGACCTCGATCGCGCGGAGTGGCGGACATTCCGCGTCGATCGCGTCCAGGGCAGGCCGAGGGCCGGGGGGCGGTTCAAGCCGCGCCCGCTGCCCGCCGAGGACGTGGCCGCCTACGTGTCGCAGTCGGTCTCGACCGACGTGTACCGCTTCCGCGCGCGCGTGACGGTGCACGCCCCCGCGGACGTGGCCTCGGCGCAGCTCTCCGGCGTCGCGGGGCGCGTCGAGCCGCTCGGGCCGGACCGCTGCGTGGTCCACACCGGCGGCGCGACCCTCGACGCGCTCGCGTTCCACCTCGCGTTCATGGGGTTCGAGTTCGAGGTGCACGAGCCGGAGGAGCTCGTCGACCTCCTCCGCCGCCTGTCCGAGCGCGTCGGCCGGGCCGCGGCGCGAGGCGGAGGGGCGCGCGGTCCGGAGGACCCGGGCGCGCGGTGAGGCGGCCGCGCCGGGCCCTCCGCGGCGCGACGCGCGCGACGGGGGGCCTCTGCGGTCGGCGCCCGTGAGCAGGTCGAGGCGTCAGGTCCAGTTGCAGAACTCGAGCGACTCGAAGTCCGAGGTTGCCTGGACTTCGACCTCGGAGCAGTCGACCGGCTCGTAAGCGTCGAACGTCTCGCCTTCCGGCGCCGCGACGCACTTGCCGCAGCCGAACCCGTCCGGGAAGCCGCCGGACCAGCGGGTGCCCAGCCCGGCGGGATCGCGCCAGATGATCGCGTGTCGCGGGCTCGCGCCGAGGACAGCGGCCTCGATGACCTCCTCGTCGAGCACGCCCTCGGCCACGTCGGTGCCCGGCTCCAGGAGGAAGACGACGCCGACGCCGACACCGTGGCTGTTGATCGCCTCGCTCGGCGGCGCCGACCCGAAGCCGACGGTGAACGTCACGCCGGAGACGCTCCCCTCGCCGAAGCTGAAGGCATAGTCGGGGCTACCCGAGCTCACCACCCAGGCGACGATCACCTGGGTGTCCTGCGGGACGGCGTCTCCGGAGATCGGTCCGGTAACCGTAAATCCCGCTGTCCCGCCGCCGCCGCCGCCGTCTCCCGTGCTGCCGCCGCCCCCCTCTCCCGCGCTGGTGCTGCCGCCCGGACCGTCCGACGTGTCATCGGAGCACGCGGGCAACGCCAACATCATCCCGACCAAGCCAGCGAACAACCATCGTGTTCTCTTCATGCCCGCCACTAAAGCACGCCGCGCTCGATCGCCAAATCGAACTTCACGATCTTCACGACGCGAATTCTTGCTCATCCCGCATCATAACAATCCTGTTCGCACACGAGACGTGAAGCCCTGTTCACTCCGCGACGCCAGCCCCGCTCGGCCCGAGGGCGCCGCTCGCGATGCGAGGTCGTATCCACCTCATGAAGCGAACCCCTGTTCGCTCCGAGTCGAGGAGGCCTGTTCAGGCCCGCGATGTGAATCTCTGTTCGCCCGCGCAGCGCGTTCCTGCTCAGTCCGAGAGCGCCGCCGCCACCGTCGCGTCGAGCCCGGCCTCCCGGCCCTCCGCGAAGCGCGCGTCGTGGACGGCGGCCCCGAGCGCCGCCCGCGCGGCCTCGACGCACGCGGCGAGCGCCGGCCGCTCGATGGGCGGCACCGGCGTGCCGATGGCCTCGCGGAGCGCCGCCGCGCCGCCGAGCAGGCGGGCGCCGCGATCCGGCTTGCCCGCCCGCACCGCCGCGCGCGCGAGCGCCTCCAGGACGCTCGCCGACCGCCAGAGGTCGCCGAGCTCCCGGTGCAGCCGGAGGCTCGCCCGCAGCCGCCGCCCCGCGAGGGCGAGATCGCCGCGCTCGATCGCGACGAGGCCCAGGATGTTGCTCGTCCAGGCGATCCCCTCCTTGAACTTCACCGCCCGCGACAGGCCCTCGCTCTCCTCGCAGAGGCGGGACGCCTCGTCGAGATCCCCGCGGTAGAACGCCGCGCAGCCGAGGTAGAGCAGCGCCGTCGCGGTCCCCTCGCGATCGCCCCCGCGCCGGAGCTCGGGCAGCGCCAGGCGGCACGCGCCCTCCGCGCGCGCGGTGTCGCCCGAGAGCCACGCCGCGAACCCCGAGTAGCCGAGCGCGCGCGCCGCCTCGAGCGTGTCGCCGCGGCGCGTGGCCAGCGCGAGGCTCTCGCCGTGCAGCGAGAGCGCGCGCTCGTAGTCGCCCTGCTCGCGGGCGACGCTCCCGAGGATCTGGACCACCGAGGCGAGCCCGCGCTCGTCCCCGAGCTCGCGGTAGAGCGCCGCGCCCCGCTCGAGCAGCGCGCGCGCCTCGCGGTAGTCGCACTGGAGGAGCGCGAGCGTCCCCGCGCCCCGGAGCGCCGCGGCGACGTGCTCGGGCGCGACGCCCGCCGCGCCCTCGAGCGCCCGGGCGAGCCACGCGCGGCCCTCCTGGTAGTGCCCGTGGATGTACCAGAACCGCGAGAGCGCGGCCGCGAGGCGGACCGGCGCGCCCGCGTCGCCCGCGCCGCCCGGCTGGAGCGCGAGCTCCAGGGCGAGGCGGAGGTTGTCGTGCTCGAGCTCGAGGGCCGCGAGCCACGCGGCCTGCTCGGGCCCGCGGAGCGCCTCGGCCGCGCGTTCGGCGAGCTCCAGCGAGAGCTCGACGAAGCGCCGGTTGCACGCCGCGGCGGCGCCCTCCTCCGCGAGCCGATCGAGGCCGTACTCGCGGAGGATCGCGAGCATCTGGAACCGGGGCTCCTCGCCCGCGACCGGGAGCAGGAGGCTCTTGTCGACGAGCGACTCGAGGATCGCGAGCGTGTCGAGCGCCGGGTCGCGGAAGGCGCACATCTGGTCCGCCATGGCCAGCGAGAAGCCGCCCGCGAACACGGCGAGCGTGCGGAAGGCGAGCTGCTCCTCCGGCAAGAGGAGGCCGTAGCTCCAGTCGATGGCGGCGCGCATGGTCTGCTGGCGCTCGGGCAGGTCGCGCGCGCCGCCCGTGAGCAGGCGGAACGAGCCCGCGGCGGGCGAGGCGCGGCCGGCCGCGCCGCGGTCGCGGAGGCGCGCGAGCAGCGCCGCGGGGGTGAGGACCTTGAGGCGCGACGCGGCGAGCTCGATCGCGAGCGGCAGGCCGTCGAGGCGCGCGCAGATCTCCACGACGTCGGCGACGTTGTCGGGGCCGAGCTGGAAGCCGGGCTTGATCGCGGCGGCCCGGCGGCAGAACAGGCTCACCGCGGAGCTGGCCAGCGCCGCGTCGGTGGTGATCTCGCGCGGCTCGGGCACCTCCAGCGGCGGCACGACGTAGCGCCGCTCGCCCGAGAGGTTCATCGCGGCGCGGCTCGTCACGAGGAGCGACAGGCGCGGGCAGCTCGCGGCGAGGTGCGCGATCGCCGGCGCCGCGGCGGTCAGGTGCTCGAGGTTGTCGAGCACGAGCAGGTGCCGCCGGTCGCGGAGGAAGTGCGCCACGCGCTCCAGATCCGGCCGCGCGCCGCCCTCGCCGAGGCTGAGCGCCTGCGCGATCGCCGAGGGGACGAGCGCCGGCTCGCGCAGCGACGCGAGGGGGACGAAGCAGACGCCGCCGGAGAAGGCGGGGACGAGGTCCTCGGCGACCTGGAGGGCGAGCCGGGTCTTGCCGGTGCCGCCGACGCCGGTGAGGGTGAGCAGGCCGGCGTTCGGCTCGAGCAGGAGCGAGGCGATCTCGGCGCGCTCGCGGGCGCGGCCCACGAACGGCGTGCGCTGGACCGGCAGGTTGTGGCGCGGCCGCGCGGCCTCCGGCGAGGCGCCGAGCGGCGGGGAGGCGCCCAGCGCCGGCGAGGCGCCGAGCGGCGGCGAGGGCGGGCCGGGATCCCGGGGGTTGCTGGCGGCCTCGCGGCGCGTGCCGCCGGCGAGCGGCTCCGGGGGCGCCTCGACCGTCCCCGCGAGCTCCATCGTGTCGGTGCTGAGCATGTCGGTGGCCGCGGGGCCTCCCGGCGACCACGGCTCCCCCGCGCCGGGCGGCGCGGCGGGCGCGCCGGCCTCCGCGAGCGCGGCGCCCAGGGCGAGGCTCTGCTCGCGGACCGAAGGGAAGCGCGCGGCCGGGTCGCGGTCGCACGACCGCAAGAACCACGCGTCGAACGCGGGCGGGAGCCACCGCCAGCGCGACGACGGCGGGTAGAGCCGCATGACGAGCAGCGCCACCATCAGCTCGGCCATGCTGTTCGCGGTCCAGTAGATGTCGCCGGTCAGGAGGCGCACGGCGATGAGCCCGATCGCCCACACGTCGGCCGCGGGGCCGAGCTGGTCCGAGCGCCCGCGCGCCTGCTCGGGCGCCATGTAGATGGGCGTGCCGATGGCCGTGCCCGTCGCCGTGAGCCCGCCCGACGCGCCGAGCGCGCCGGGGTCGACCTCCTTGACCAGCCCGAGGTCGAGGATCTTCACGCGCTCCCGCCCGTCGTCGCCGACCGCGAGGAAGAGGTTCGCGGGCTTGAGGTCGCGGTGGAAGAGGCCCTGCGCGTGGGCGACCTCGAGGGCGTCGGCGACCTCGCCGAGCCAGCGCTGCACCTCGGCGGGCGAGCGCCTGCCGCGGGTGGTGACGAGGTGCTCGAGGTCGTGGCCCCGGAGCAGCTCCATCACCAGGAAGGGCGCGCCGTCGAGCTCGGGGGCGACGCCGGCGTCGAGCATGCGCACGAACCCGGGCGCGTCGAGGAGCCGCATCGCCCGGATCTCGCGCTGGAAGCGGGAGGCCGCCGCCTCGCCGGCCGAGGGCGTCCGGAGCAGGACCTTCACCGCGACCCGGCCGCCTCCGTCGAGGTCGTCGGCCATGTAGACCGCGCCCGCGCCGCCCCGGCCGATCTCGCTCAGGAGACGGTAGCGGCCACCGAGGACGGTCAGGCGGTCTGGGGAGCGCATGGGGCGGCCGCGGTGGGGACGATTTCGCGAGGGCCGCGGCCTCGGCAGCCTACCACACGGCGCACGCGCCCCGCCGTCGGGCGCCGCCGCCGATCGACGGTGCGGTGTCGGCGGGCGCGGCGATCATGAGCGCGACGTCGAGCGATCGACGGGACCTCGAGCTCGGTCGCCCCCCGCTGCGCGAAGCAGGGCCGCTGCGTGGACGCGGGCGCGCCCACGATCGCGGCGGGCGCGCTCGGCGCGCGCGCGGCCGCCACGAGCGCGGCGGGCACGCTCGGCTCGCGCGCGCCCGCGCTGCGGAAGGTTCCCGCGCGCCGCGCGAAGCGGGTATGCTCGAGACAGCGCGAGGGGACGGCGCCGAGCCCCCGGAAGCGCCCGCGCTCCATCCAGCGCGGCGCGCATGCCGGGAGCCGGCGCCCCGCGCCCCGGAGCGCCGCCCCCGCCGCTCGCAGGAGAGAGCGCCATGACCAGCACCGTTGACGACAGCGACGTGTTCCTCATCCCGATGCCCGGCAAGCGCGTGGCGCGCGTCCCCGTCGCGGTCCTGGAGCGCTATGTCGATGAGGGGACGCGCGCCGTGCACGACCCCGCCGAGCCGGAGAGCGACGTGACCGCCCACGGGATGTCCGTCGATCCCGCGACGGGCGCGAGCGTCTGGCACACCGAATGGGAGCTCGGCCCCTGCGACTACACGGACGAGAGCGGATTCCCGCAGAGCGCCTACGCCTGGCACCGCCACCCGCTCGGCACCGAGTACACCGAGATCTACCAGAAGTGATCGCGCCCCGACCGGCCGCGCCCCGCTCCTCCCCGCGCGCGCTCCGCTCCTCTCCGCGGGCGCCCCGCTCCTCCACGCGCCGCCCGCGCCGCCCACGCCGAGCGGGAGCGCCGCTCCTCGCGGCCGGCGCCTTCGCGCTCGCCCTCTCCGCCGCCTGCATCGAGCGCGGCTACCCGCTCGCCGGGAGCGGGCAGGTCGAGCTCCGCGCCGACGTCGCCGGGCCGCTGTTCGCGGCCGACACGCTCGACGCGGCCGGCAGGCCGGTGCCGCCCCGCCAGAGCCCGTGGCGCACCGAGGTCTCGCTCAAGCTCACCGAGGCGAACGAGCCGGCGTACGGCGCCTACGTCGAGGTCCGCGTGGCCCCGAGCGAGGCGCTCGCGCTGCGCCCGGCCGAAGGCGCGGAGGACGACGGGGACTCGTGCGGCGTGAAGGACGGCGCGTTCCGCTGCACCGCCGGCACGCAGGGCTACGCCCGCTTCACCGCCGCCTCCGAGGGCGACTGGTCCGGCGAGGCGCGCCTCGTCGTCGCCTGGGCCGACCGCACCGAGGAGCTCCCGATCACGGTGCTCCCCGCGGGCTTGCCGGAGGACGCCACGAACTTCGCGCTCATCGCCGGGGGCCTCGGGGACAGCGACCGGGTGCTCGCGACGTACGTGCCCCTCACGTGCACGATCGGGCCCCTGCCGGACGACCTCGGCGCCACCTGGCGGCCAGGCGCGATCCGGTCGCGCGAGGCGCGCGTCCGCGCGTCGCCCCCCCAGAACGCGCCGGGCGTGGTGGAGCACGCCCCCGTGATCATCGAGTCGCTGCACAGCGAGGCCGCCCTCTCGCTCGACCCCGAGTGCCGCGAGCGGACCACGCGCCTGCGCGTGCTGCTGGGCGCGACCGGGGAGAGCCCGCCGTTCACCCTGTGCTTCAGCGACCTCGGCGGCGAGGTGACGCTCGCCGTGAGCTCGGGGCAGAAGGCGATCGAGCCGAACCCCGCCCTCACCGTCGACCCCGAGCCGCGCCTGCTCCGCGTGCGCGCCCTCCGGAGCGCCGTGACCGCGGGGACCCCGGGCGATCTCTTCGAGGTGAGCGCCTACAACGCCGAGCGCGTGCGCATCGCCGTCCCCGTCGACCTCACCGTCGGCGACGACCAGGTGATCGCGCTCGGCGAGGCGTCCGTGACCCTGCGCGGCGAGGACAGCGAGGCGACGATCATCCAGGGCGTCGCCGTGGCGCCGGGGACGACGGCGCTCCGGGTGACGCCCCGCCTGCTCGCGAGCCCGGAGTGCTCGTCCGAGCCGATCACCGTGGTCGCGCCGGAGCCCGAGCCCGAGGCGGGAGACGAGGAGGGCTCGCCGTGAGCGCGCGCAGGCCCGCGACGCTCCTGTCGGCCGTCGCGCTCGCGCTGGCGCTGGCGGCGCCCGCCGCCGCGCCGGCGCAGGACGAGCCCGAGGCGGACGCCGGCGAGGCCGAGGACGGCGCGCCCGCGGGGGGGCCGGCCTCGGCGCGGAGCGCTCCCTCCGCGCCGCCGATGGCCGTCCCCGCCGACTTCGGCGGCAGCCTCCAGGTCGTCCGCGCCCCGGCGGGCGCGGTCGGCGCCGCGACCGCGTCGGCGGGCGGGCCGGAGATCTTCCCGGACGCGCGCCGCGTGTGGATGACCGTCCGCGACACCGATCCGGTCCCGATCGAGGCCGCGCGCCGCGGCGGCCGCTGGCTGTGCAGCGGCGGCGGCTGCGCGGCGCAGACCGGCGACCCCGGGCAGAGCCCCGTCGGCGACCAGATCCTGCGCTCGATCAAGCTCCAGACCCCGACGCTGCCGCTCCCGCTCACGGTCTGGGGGCGGCTCAGCGAGGACGGCCAGCGCCTGCTCGACTTCGATCCGGTGCTCCTCGGCCGCCGCTCGTACCGGCACGTCTGCGCCTACCGGCCGGTCGCCGAGCCCGCGAGGTCCCCCTCGGGCGCGCCGGCCGCGCCGTCGCCCGAGCGCGTCGACGCGTGCCGCGACGGCCGGCCCGAGCCGCCGCCCGCCGACGCGGGCGAGCTCACGCTGGGCATGCAGTGGCCCAAGCAGTCGGAGATGGCCGACTTCCACTACCTCGCCATCGTCGACAGCTGCGGCAACGCCCGGGTGCAGCCGTTCCAGCGCACGTTCACGGTGCCGGCCCTCGAGGTCGCCTCCGGCGCCTGCGGGCGCCCCGACGGCAAGGTGCTCCGCGTGTTCCCGGGCGGCGGCTGGCTCCGTGTCACCGCCTTCAACCTGCACGCGCCCGCGGCGGGCAATGTGGTCAATGCGACCTACCGGGTCACGATCCCGCCGCTCGAGAACCTCGTCGAGTCGAACCCCGCGCGGCTGCTCTTCCCCGATCCGCTCGCCGACGACCTGAAGGTCGACTGCGGCCCCACGCCGATCGCGCCCCGCGCCGAACCCGGGAGCGCCCCGCCGCCGGGGAGCCCCCGCCCACCCGGACCCCGGCCGCCCGCCGCCGCCCCGCCGGCGGGCCCGGCGGCGCCGCAAGCCGCGGCGCAGGCCCCCTCCCCCGCGCCGCCGCGCGCCGCCCTGCCGCGGCGGGCGCCCGCCGTGGATCCATCGCGCCCCGGGCCGCAGCCGCTCGCGCACGGCGCGGTCGTCATCTCGCCGGCGCCGCTCCGGCTGGGCAACTGCCGGATCCGGCTGACGGGCCAGACCAAGCACCGGCTCGTGGCGCCGCTCGCGCTGCACGTCTCGCTGACCCGCACCGACCAGATGCGGGGCGGCGCGCCGATCGAGCTCCTCCAGGACGGCACGTGGATCGTCACGCCGAGCAGCGCGGAGTTCCCGCTCCCGCCGCTCGCCGACGATTTCGACGGGGACGCGCGGCTCCGGCTGGCCGTCTACAGCGACCCGTTGAGCCCGCAGGGCAAGGTGGTGCTCCTCTCCGACGCCGGCCGCGTCGCGAGCTCGCTCCGCTCGAACGAGCCCGGCGATCCCGAGCGCGCCCGGCGGCTCGTGGGCTCGGTGGCGATCCACTCGGTCCCGCTGTGCGGCGAGGACAACTTCGAGACGCTCGAGGCGGCGGGGAGCTGCTTCCGCGCCTACCTGACCGTCCCGGCGATGCTCGCGACCCTCCAGGTCACCCGCGCGCCGTGGGTCGAGAAGCCCCTCGTCACGCGGAGCGTGCTCAGCGCGGTCGGCGTGGCGCTCGCGATCGACCGCTACGATCCGGTGGAGCGCCGGGCCTTCCCGGTCGCGGCGCAGGTCGGCGGCTTCGTGCAGACGCTCGGCGAGGGGCGGGTGGGGCTGCTCGGCTACGTGGGCGTCGCGCCGACGGTCCCGATCCTCGGCTCGGGCGGCAACACCACGTCGTTCGGCTTCCTGGCGGGGCTCGGGCTGGAGTACATCACGAACGAGGCCGGGCCCGACGAAGGGCTCAAGCCGGCCGCGTTCCTCTCCGCGGTCGTGCAGGTGGGCCAGGCCGCCCCGCAGGTCTCCACCAGCGGCCGCGCGAGCTTCGGCACGTACGCCGGCGAGTGAGCCGCCGGGCGCCGCTCTGGCGCGCCCCCGGCGGCCGCGCGCTCCCGCGGCCGCGCGCTCACGGATCGGGCATGGAGTCGTCCAGCTCGTCGAGCAGGCGCCGGTCGATCGCGGGATCGAGCCGGGCCTCGTCGAGCAGGGCGCGCGCCTCCGGGAAGCGCCTCGCGAGCACCAGCGCCCGGAGCCAGAGCACCTTCCGCTCCACCGCGAAGGCGCTCTGCGGCACCTCGCGCTCGTAGCGCTCGAGCGCCGCGATCGCCCGGTCGGGGTCGCGCCGCCGCACCGCCGCGCTGCACGCCTCGAAGAGGTCGATGTCCCGGCTGCTGCCGGGCACCCCGATCTCGAGCGCGGGCATCTCGGGCGCGACCGGCGCCGGCGCGCGTTCCTCCCGGTCGGGCGCTCGCCGCTCCGCCGGGGCGCGCCTCGGCGGCGGCGCCGCGGGCTCCGCGTCCGGCGGCGAAAGCGCCGCGGGCGGAGCCGGCTCCGCGGGCGGCGGCGCCGGCTCCGCGGGCGGCGGCGGGGCCACGGCGGTGATGATCGCCGGCGCGACGTGCCTCACCGCCGACGGTGGCGGCGGGTCCGGGGTCCGGAGCGCCAGCCAGAGCGCCCCCGCGGCCGCCATGGCCGCGATCGGCGCGGCGACCACGGTCCCCGCGCCCGCGGTCGGCAGCACCTGCTTGACGAGGCTCACCACCCCCTTGAGCCAGGCCGCGGCGTCGTTCAGCGCCTTGCCGACGCCGGCGGCGGCCTTCCCGACGTTGCCCTCCTCGAGCGCCCGCGCCGACTCGTGCACGCCGCGGAGGATCGACAGCCGCACGTCGTCGGGCACGCGCGGCGCGAGCCGGGCGGTGGCGAAGAGCGCCGCCAGATCCAGGGGCAGCACGAAGCGCGGGCCCTCTTTCTTCCGCTCCTCGCGCCGGCGCTTCGCGACGACGTCGTGGAACATGGCCAGGGCGCGCGCGCGCCACTTGTACGCCGTGGACAGCGGGATGCCGCGCTGCTGCGCGAGATCCGCCATCGGGATGCCGTCGAGGTCGTGCGCGACAAGGATCGAGTGCGCGTCCACGTCGAGGTGGTGCAGGAGCTCGAGCACCATGAGGCGCTCCTGGTCCGAGATCATCAGCTCGTCCGGGGTCTTGGACTGGTCGACGAGGGTCGGGAACTCCTCCTCGGGCACCAGCTCCTCGTAGCGGTGCTGGGCCCGCTCCCGGTAATGCGCGGCGGTGTGCACCGCGATCCGGTTCAGCCAGCGCTCCGGACGGGAGATCTCGGGCTTGTAGTTGTCGAAGCTCAGGTACGCGGAGAGCAGGACGTCCTGCGCGAGGTCTCCGCGGTCGCGCAAAGGAACGCCCAGGCGCGTCAGCCAGCGCCAGATGAGCATGAATGTCTTTTCGCGAAAGAGCAGCTCGAAGGCCCGCTCTTTCTCGGGTGGACCACCTTGGCCCGGGCGGCGAGGTCGCGTCATACACAAGAAAAATTCCGGGCGCAGATGAGCGGTTGCCGCCCGCCGCAGGCCGCGAGCGGCGGGCGCACGGGCCTGTCGGCCGCTCTCCGGCGCCTGGGGAGCTCACGATCGCGCGAAATCCTCGCGCCGGCGGCGCGCCGAGGCGCCCCGTGGCCCATCCGAATTTTGAATACAAATTTGTCGTACAATTCTCCCGGAGAATTGAACCTCCTGCCCGATTCGGGCGGTCAGAAGGAGGCCTTTGGGACGTGAGCGTCCACCGGCGGGAGCCACCGGATCTCCTCGTGACCGCCATCCGGCGCGGGGCGCGGCGGACGGCCGCGGCCGCGCGGCCGCTCGCTCGAGGGTGGCACTGCCCACCGCGCTCGCGGCAGCCTCACCGCGGCGCGGGGCTGCTCGTGGCGTGATTACGCGGCGACTGCGCCGTTCGTGGCGCCGAATGCGCCGCGCTCCTGGCCCCTTTGCGCCGCTCGTGGCGTGGCCCGTGGTGTGTCGGACGGCCTGTCGCCTCGCTGTGCGGCGGGAGCGCGGGGGAGCAACATTCCGGGTGCGTGCGCGGGCGACTTGAGGCACTCTGCCGCTGCCACGCGGGTCCAGCGCATGAACCTCTCCGACTTCTCTCTCGCAGCCATCGCGGCGACCTCGCGCCGCAACACCATCCGCGACCTCTGGGACAAGCTGCACCTCCTGCCCGGGGGCAAGCGCCTGTTCAGCCGGCTCATCGGCGCGATGGCGCCGTACACCGGGACGATCCGGGCCCACGTCGAGGTCCTCGAGCGCGGCCGCGCCGAGGTGTGGATGCGCGACGTGCCCGGGCTGCGCAACCACCTCCGCTCGGTGCACGCCGTCGCGCTCGTCAACCTCGCCGAGCTCACCGCGAACACGGCGCTGGCCTACGCGCTGCCCGACGACGCCCGGTTCATCGTCGCGGGCCTCTCGATCGAGTACCTGAAGAAGGCGCGCGGCACGATCCGCGCCGTCTGCGAGTGCCCAGTCCCGGACACGAGCGAACGCAGGGAGTACCCGATCCCCGTGAGCCTGCTCGACGCGACGGGGGCCGAGGTCGCCCGCGCCGTCCTCCGCAGCCTCGTGGGCCCGAAGAAGCAGCCCTGAGCCACGAGCAGCCTTGAGCCACGAGCAGCCCTGAGCCACGAGCAGCCCTGAGCCACGAGCAGCCCTGAGCCACGAGCAGCCCTGAGCCACGAGCAGCCCTGAGCCACGAGCAGCCTTGAGCCACAAGCAGCCCTGAGCCGCCGGCACCCCAGCGCTCCAGAGCACCCCTGTGCTCCGGAGCAGCCCCGATTCGGGCGCCCGCCTCTGCGCCAGAGCACCCCTGGTGCTCCAAAGCACGCTGGCCTCGAGCCGTGCTGTGCTTCAGAGCCCTCCTGCGCGCTGAACCACCCCTGAATTGCGGGGTTCCACGCACCTCGCCGGAAGACGTCTCACCCTGCACCACATTGGGCCAGATTCCAGACGAGGGTCGGATCGATGCGCTCGACAAGGGCCGGTCAGGGTGTTTGGATTCTGCTCATGGAGAACCGCTCAACGATGGTGGCGCTCGCCGCGACGGGGATCTGCGTGATCTTCGCGGCGTGCGGTGGGGCCGATGGCGGCTCGGTCTCCGGCGGCGGGACCGGCGGCGCGTCGACGGGGGCCGGCGCAGGCTCGGGGACGAGCTCGGAGAACGGCTCGGGGACGAGCGCGTCGACCGGTTACGGCGACGAGCCGGGAGGGATCAACGCCGCGAGCAGCAGCGGCGCGGGCGAGGGCGCCGGCGGCGACGCCTCGTGCGCGGGCGAGACGAGCACCGCGGAGCTCGTGCCGCTCGACCTCTACATCATGCTCGACGCGTCGGGGTCGATGGACGAGCAGCTCAGCCGGGGCATCACCAAGTGGGACGCCGTGACCGACGCGCTCGAGGCGTTCTTCACCGACGAGCAGTCGGTGGGCCTCGGCGTCGGGCTCCAGTACTTCCCGCTGCCGGACGACGACGTGCCCCTGAGCTGCACCAGCAACGAGGAGTGCGGCGACAACGGGCCGTGCGCGCTCCGGGTCTGTCACGACTCGTTCTCCACGACGGTCCAGGTCTGCGTCACCGACGCGGACTGCGGCGCGGGCGACACGTGCGTGGACCTCGGGGTCTGCTCCCGGAGAAACCGGCTCTGCGCCGACGTGGGCGAGAGCTGTGAGGGCACCGCGGGCACGTGCATGAAGGTGACCCGGAGCAACTGCGCGAACCCGGACTCGTGCGTCGTCGAGGACTACGCGACGCCCGCCGTGCCGATCACGCCGCTCGACGCCGCGTCGGCCGAGGTGCTCGTCCGGTCGATCGACCGGAAGACGCCCGACGGGGGCACGCCCACCGCGGGCGCCCTGTCCGGCGCGCTCGCGCAGGCCCGCGCCCACGCCGAGCAGAACCCGACCCACCGGGTCGTCGCCGTGCTCGCCACCGACGGCATGCCCACCGAGTGCAGCCCGAAGGACGCCGACGGCCTGGCGGAGCTCGCGGCCGGCGCGGTGAACGGCTCGCCGAGCATCTCCACCTTCGTGATCGGCGTCTTCGACGGCAACGACGACGGCGCCCAGGCCACGCTGGACCGCATCGCCGTCGGCGGCGGGACCGAGTCGGCCTTCTTCATCGACACGAGCTCGGACGTGACGCAGGCCTTCCTCGACGCGCTCACCGAGATCCGCGGCAAGAGCCTGGCGTGCGAGTACCAGGTCCCGGCGCCGTCCTCCGGGCAGACGCTCGACTACGACACGCTCAACGTCCAGCACACGCCGACGGACGGCGGCGCCGCGACGACCATCTTCTACGTGGCCGACGAGGCGCGCTGCGACGCGGCCGCCGGCGGCTGGTACTACGACGTCGACCCCGCGACCGGCGGCACGCCGACGAAGATCGTGATGTGCCCCGCGACCTGCACCCGGTTCCAGGCGGGCGGGCAGGTCCAGCTCAACGTCGGCTGCAAGACCGAGATCCCGCCGGTCAACTGAGCCCCGTCCTCGCCATGCACGCCCGCGGCACGCGCGCCCACCATGCCCGCCGCGCCCGCGGGCTCCCCGCCCTCGCCGTGCTGGCGCTCGCCGCCGCGGCCTGCTCGTCCGAGGAGGCCGTGGCGCCGGCGCCGCCGCCGCTGCCCGACATCGCGTACGCCGCGCCCGGGCCGCTCGCCGGCGCGTCCGGCGCGGGCGGCTTCCGCCTGGGCGCCGCCAGCGCCGCGACGCAGATCGAGGACCGGAACCCGACCACCGACTGGTACGTGTTCACGCTCCCCAAGGGCGAGGGCGGCCTGGGCCGTGGCGCCGAGTTCGTGGGCGACGCCTCGCGCGGCTTCTCGAAGGCGATCGAGGACGTCGCGCTGCTCCAGGAGATGGGGCTCGACTCGTACCGGTTCAGCGTGGAGTGGGCCCGGGTCGAGCCGCAGCGGGACGTCATCGACGAGGGGGCGCTCGCCCATTACGACCGGCTCCTCGACGCGCTCGTGGCCGCGGGGATCCGCCCCGTGATCACGCTGCACCACTTCTCGAACCCGGTCTGGGTGGACGATCCGCGGCGCACCGACTGCGCGGGCGGGCCGGGCGACGACAACCTGTGCGGGCTCGGGCACCCCGAGGGCGGGCCGCTCGTGATCGAGGAGATGGCCGAGCACGCGGCCCTGCTCGCCGCGCGCTTCGGCGACCGGGTGGACGACTGGGGCACGCTGAACGAGCCGTTCAACTACCTGCTCGCCGCCTACGGCGTGGGCGTGTTTCCCCCGGGGAAGACGGCCCTCCTCGGCGACCTGCTCGGCGAGTTCGTCCCGGTGCTGCGCGACTACCTGCTCGCGCATGCGGCGGCGTACCGGGCGATCAAGGAGGCGGACGCCGTCGACGCGGACCGGGACGGCAGCGCGGCGGACGTCGGGCTGTCGCTCTCGGTCGGCGAGTGGGTCCCGGCGCGGAGCCACCGGGTGAGCGACGACCCCGAGGACGTCGCGGCGCGCGACCGCATGGCCTACGTCTACAACCACCTCGTGATCGACACCGTCCTGAGCGGGCGGCTGGACGTCGATCTCGACGGCGCGCCCGACGTGGAGCTGCCTGGCTTGCGGGGCGCGCTCGACTGGCTCGGGGTCCAGTACTATTTCCGCGCCGGCGTGACGGGCGACGGCGGCCTCGTGCCGGTGCTGAACCTCACGCCGTGCGTGAACGGGCTCGACTTCGGGGCGTGCGTGCCGCCGGTCGACGAGACGTTCTGCGTGCCGGCGATGCGCTACGAGCACCACGCGCCCGGCCTGTACGGCGCGCTCACGGACCTCGGCGCGCGCTACCCCGGCCTGCCGCTGGTGGTCACCGAGTCGGGGATCGCGACGCGCGCGGGCGAGCGGCGGGCCGAGGTCGTCGTGCGGGCCCTCGAGCAGATCGAGCGCGCGCGCGGCGAGGGCGTCGACGTGCGGGGCTACTACCACTGGAGCCTCTACGACAACTTCGAGTGGGCGGAGGGGTTCGCGCCGAGGTTCGGGCTCTACACCGTGGATTACGGGTCTTACGAGCGCACGGCGACCGAGGGCGCCGCGGTCCTGGGCGAGATCGCGCGGGGGCGCGCGCTCACGGGGGCGCTGCGGGCGGCGTACGGCGGCGAGGGGGCGATGACGCCGGAGCCGGAGGCGGCAGAGGGGTTCGAGGGGTGCAGCGGGACCTGGTGACGGGGCGGCCTGGGGTGGGGGGCGCGGGAAGCGAGGAGAAAATGATGTTTGAAGGGCTTTCCACCCTGTCGGAGTACGTCATTTGCATCAGCACGGTAGCTCAGAAGCGTCCTTGCGGCTCGCTGGCGGTCGTCGCCCACCACCTGCTCGGGGACATGGTGAACGCTGCCGAGCACGCCCTGAGCCACTACTTCCCGCTCACGTTGGCCGAGCCGTTCCTTCAGAATTCCAGCCTCGGAAGCCCTTACCAGAAGTGGGCCAGATTCACGAACGAGGACTTCAGCATGCTCGACGCGTGCGCACGTCGCGTCGTCCTCGCGGGATGGAAAGCTTATGAAGAGGCTGTCGGTTATCTTGAACCCGATCGGAGCAGGAAGGACGCTTGGCACTGGTTTCACTCGGTATACACGCAATACGCCAGCTGCGTCGTGAGCCGCGAGGAGCCCTCGCTGACGCTCTCGACCGTCAGCCTCATGGGCTGGGTAGAGCCGGGATCACATAGGTTCATGAACGTCGTCAATCAACCCGATCCGCCGGCGTCGACGCCGGCGATCGTCGCCCTCACGAAGCGAGACATCTCGGACCGGACCGTGATCGCGGAGCTGCGCGAGGTCGGCCTGGGGAACCTCCGGGAGCTGCGAAGACTGA
This sequence comes from Sorangium sp. So ce385, assembly GCF_051474135.1. Classification (NCBI taxonomy): domain Bacteria; kingdom Pseudomonadati; phylum Myxococcota; order Polyangiales; family Polyangiaceae; genus Sorangium; species Sorangium sp. So ce385. The sequence goes on from NZ_CP150337.1 coordinate 8,884,529, forward strand.
ACCACCAGTTTGCGCTGTGGATTCGCAGCAATTGCACGATCGAGGAGCTGACCGCTCCCCACAGCGGCACTCTGTCGGACACGCCTCTCGAATGACGGCGATGGCCAGGTACGCCGCCCAGCAAGGGCCTGCAGCGTGGTGGGGTACGCAGGCTCACGCCGCTCGCCAGCGCAGCTTGGGGCCGAGGCCCTGGGCGCTGGGCGGGCGCGCGAGGAGCGCGATATTTAGTTAGGGAAACTAAGCGTTTCGACGGCGATCCCGTCCTCCCCCGTGACCATGGCGCCAGACCACTCCCAGCTGGTGCCGCCCTTGCCCGGAGGGCCGAGCTCGTAGGTGACGTTCTCGAGCGTGAGCTGGTCCTCGTCCAGGTAGGCGATGCCGATCGAGTCGCCGCCGCGGCCGGGGCCGCCGTAGCCGCCGTCGCCTCCCAGGCCTCCGTTGCCGCCGCGGCAGGACCACGTGCCGTCCCCCACAGCGCCGCCGAGCTGGCCTCGGCCACCCTTGCCGCCTCGCTCGGGCTCCCCACCGTCGCCGCCCGGACCCGCCTCGAGCGTCATGATCTCGCTGTCGCGCACGGTCAGCTTCGCGTGCAGCGCAATGATGCCGATCGTCGGGTAACCGTTCTCGCCCCCTCGGCCGCCCCGCCCGCCGCAGCCGCCGGCGCCTCCGGACCCGCCGCCCGCGCCTCCCTTCGAGGCCACGCCGCACGCGGCGAGCCCGCCTCGACGGCCGCCGCCTCCGCCGCCGCCCTGGCCCGGCATGCCCCTGCTGCCGTCGCCTGCGCGACCGCCCTCCCATCCCGCCTCGCTGATGCGCCCGATGCCCTCGCCGGCCGCGCCGCGCGTTCCAAAATCCCCGGGGGCGCCATTGAACCCATGGGAGCAGCCAACGTTTTCGCGGTCCGCACTCCCACCCCGTCCGGAGTTCGTGGGGTTCGGCATCGGGATCGGCATACCGTCGTCTCCCCGCTCGGGATCCTCCGGCTTTCCGTCCCCGCCCTTGCCGCCCATGCTCGGGAGCCCATCGTCACAAGAGCGCATTGCCGCGGCCCCGCCGGGCACGGTGGCCGCGGAGCACGCGTCCCCACCGTACACACCATCGACGCCAGTCGCTGCCTGATATGGCCAGGGCCATTCCTCGCCATCGCGGCCACCCCATGCAGAGGAGCTATGAATCGTGCTACGGATGAACTCCACCACCGTGTTGGACTGAACAAGCATGGTTATCGGCCCATGCGCTTGCAGCCCCATGTCGACGATCACCGACACCCCGTCCGCGGCGCCCGTGTCATCGGCGCTCGCAGGTACGACGGTGAGGAGGATATTTTCATCTCTACCCTGCAGCAGCGGGCGCCCCGCGAGGAAGCGCTGCCAGTTCAAGCAGTGGAATCCCCCGATCAGGTCCACACCCGACGGCAACGTGAGGGGCTCGAAGAACCCGTCATTGCATGCGAAGACGCGTCCTCGTCCGGTACGGGCGAGCTCCACGCCGCGCTGCAACGTGCGCAGCGGCTTGTCCCGCGTGCCGGGGTTTGCATCGTCCCCGCCGCCGAAGGAGCCGCCGACGAACACCCCGCAGCCATCCTCCAGCACACCGGCGGCGACACGCTCGAGGCAGACCGACTCCGGCGGCGCCTCGCCTTGACACGACGACGCGCCGTCGCACGCCGTTCCACCGGCGTCGTTGGGGCCCGGTGCGGTGCCGCAGCCGCCTGCGATGAGCAGCAGCGCAGGGGACAGGTAGCGCGCTCTTGTGATTCGCATGGCTCTCCCTCGATGTTACGCGACGTATCTCGGGCTCTTCAGCGGGGCGGTCCAGCGTCGGCTGCAGCGAACTGAACGTAGGGCAGGGACTGGCCAGCGGCTCCCCGGCCCACAGGGTCATCGGCAGACGCGTGGCCCGCGGGACCACCGTCCCCCGCGCTTCCGGTGGTTGTAAAGGCGTCCGGCGCGAAGCTCACGTAGGCAGCCATGGACGCCACGCCGTACGAAGGGCCCCCGAGGCCACCGCCGGCATCCCCCCCGTGGCCGCCATCTCCCCCGAAACCGCCGTGGCACGCATCCCATGCACCGTCGTAGCCCTGTCCACCGTATCCACCCGGTCGACCGATGCCGCCCGGCTGGCCCGTTCCGCCGACCCCTCCGCGGCCGCCACGTCCCGCCGTGACCACCGTGGCCTCGAGCATCAACGCGCTCCCCTGCAACGCCACGATGCCGATGCTCGCGCCGCCGTATCCACCCCCCTGCCCTCCCTGGCCGCCGCAGCCGCCGCTCCCCCCGGAACCGCCGGCGGCACCGCCCTGGGGGCGACCCGTCGGACACCCGAGCATGTCGCCTCGCCCCTTGCTGCCGCCACCGCCGCCTCCGCCCTGGCCGACGCCGCCCCTCCTGCCGTCGTCACCCCGGACGCCGATCCATCCATTGACGGTCAGCTGGCGTGCGCCAACAGCGCCGGCAGCGCGACCTCCGTCGGCGCCTTGCGCGCCGGTTGCCCCGTCCGTGCACCTCGCGCTGTCCGCGCCGCTGCCTGCTAGGCCGCCGTTGCCCTCGGGGTTCTCCGCCGGCTCCGGCTGTCCTGGAGCACCGTCGCGACCCCTATCGAGCTCGCCATCGCCGCCGTATCCGCCGATGGATTCGGTGCCATCGTCGCACGCCGTCACGGCTGGCCGGGCGCCGACCGTGAAGTCCGCCGTGCAGGCCGACGCGCCATCGTTCCCCTCCTCGCCATCCTGCGCCCGCTCCTGAGGCGCATCGTCCCCGGGCTCCCCGTCCTTGCCGTTGCCCGCGATGACCTCGCTCGACACCACCTTCGCCTTGGCTCCCGGGCTGAGGATCATCGCGATCGACGACTTAGCATCGACCGCGGACGCATCCGCCGCCACGACGCGCACGCCGGCGATCGTCGATGTCACGTCCTCCGCTCCCGCGATCACCCGCAGCGGGATCCCCACCGGAGGAGCGATGGTCGTCGGGTGATTCGGCCCGTCGAACGACCACCCGTACGACCACTCGCCGGCCTCACAGCGACGGCCGCCCCACAGGTCGACGCCCGAGGGCAGCGTGACCGCCTCCTCGAACTCCCCGCCACATGCGTACACGCGTCGCGTCGGCGCCTCGCCCTTGCCTCGTCCGCTTGCGGCGAGCCCGATCGCGTGTTGCAAGGTCTTCACCGGCGCGCGCTTCGTGCCAGGGTTCCTGTCGTCGCCGCGCGCGCTGACGAACACCCCGCACTGATCGAGCGCCGGCGCCCTGCCGGGCTCTCCCGCGCACGGGTCGGGCGGAGGCTCCGCATCGGGAACACACGCCAGCTTTTCCCCGCAATCGTCGGAATAGGACGTGCAAGCTGCCAGCGTGCTCGCTCCCCACACGCACACTGCGACAGCGACGACCGACGTCACCGCGCCTCGGCCTGCCAGCGAACCCATCCCCTCGGCCCGCCGCGCGCTCACCACAGCCCCTCGATTCGTGCACCGATTTCGTTCCCGCTCGCCACGGGCGAGACATGGACCCGGCCCCGAGCCGGCGAGGATCCCAGGAAGGAGAGGTCCGTGAAGAGGGACGCGGCGGTCACCGCGCCGACCACACCGCCGGCGATGACCATCGCCAGGCCCGCGCGACCCGACACATTGCGCGCGTCCTGCAGGCGCGCCAGCTCGCCGCATGGCGAGTCCTGAGGCGCTTGCCAGCACATCGACGAGCTCGACGACGGCTCGCTCAGGAGCAGGTCACGCCGGGCGCTCAGGTCGTCGTCGAGCTTGCCCGCACGAACCATGAGGACGGCGCCCACCGACACGCCAGCGGTCGCGGCCGCGATTCCCGCGATGCGCAGCGTTCCCGGCCAGGACGCCCACGGGTTGGGGGACCGCGGGCGGGCAGCGAGCGCAGCGCTCAAGGCCTTCGGCGTCGCCGGCGCTTCCTTGACCATGCTCACCGCCACGCGCGGCAGCTGCATCGCGATCTCGATCTCCGTGCCCGCGTCAGCGCTCACCACATGCAGCGCCTCTTCACGGCCAGGCGCGCGGGCCCGCACCATGTGGCGTCCGGGATCGAGGAACAGCCTGTAGGTCCGCGCGGTCCGACCGATGCCCTTGCCGTCGATGAACACCTCGGCGTCGGGCGGATCGACGGATAGCAGGACTCGAATGAGGTAAAACGCTGCCTTCGCCCGTCCGGCTTCGAATCGTGTCCGAACGTCGTCCGTGAGCGCAGGGCCCTGTTCGAGGCTCCAGGTCAGGTGCTCCGCCGCGTCACGGTACTTGCGGAGCGCGAGCTCACAGAGGCCGAGCTCGCCGGCGATCTCCGCGCACTCCTGGCTTGTGCCGCGCACCGCCTCTGCAGCGTCCAAAGCCGCCTTGTAGGCGTCGCAGGCCTCGTTCAACTTTCCTGATCTGTGCGCTTTCCGAGCACGGTGAACAAGGCCCTTCACCGTCGATCCATCGGTGCTCGCCGGCGTCGGGCGCCGTTCCTCCGCGTCGGCCGAGCTGGCCAACCCCGTTGCAGCGGCAAACGCCAGAAGAAGGAACGGCAGGTGCCCGCCGCAACGCATGCAGAGACGGTACTTACGCCGGTTGCGCTCCGTCCGTCAACCGAGACCCAGTGCTGCAAAGCAGCGCCATGGGCGAGAATTTTTGGACAGATGGCGGAAGGGGTCCGGTCGTCCCGTCTGCTGGTCATCCTGTAGCCAACCACGGCTCTGACAGGGTAGCATCAGCACCCACATCGTCTCACCAAAATCATCTCAACCGTGCATTTTGCTGACCCCGAGGGGTCGGCTCAGACGTGCTACCGGCGTGGACAAGCCAGCGAGCCTCTCCAGCAGCTTCGAGCTGTTCCGTCGCATCGCGCGGCGTCTTGGTGTCCCTGCGCGCGACGCGGAGGACGTCGCGCAAGACGCGCTGCTGCGCGGGCTCGACGCGGATCGGCGGATCGAGCCGGGTGGGGATCCGGCGACCTACCGCATCGCGATTGCCGCCAATCAAGCGCGCGACCACGTGCGCAGGGCGCGCCGTCAAGGAGAGGTCCTGACGTCGTTCGACCAGAGCGAAATCCGAACCGAGCGCCCGGACCCCGAGGAGCTGCTCCGCGGGCGGCAGCGGCACGCGCGCGTGCGCAGTCTGATCGACCGGGTGGACCCGAAGTACCGGCACCTCTTGATCAGGCACGACCTCGAGGAGATCCCGCTCGCGCAGATCGCCGCCGAGCTGGGCCTCACGACGGAAGCGGTGAAGACGCGACACCGCCGGGCCCTCGAGCGCTTGAGGGAGGAGAAGCTACGCTGGATCGCCGAGGAACATGCGCGCGGGCGGGATGGGGATGCGTGCGTGCCGCTCGCGTTCGAGTGGCACCGTCGCGAATCGTGGCCAACCACGCTGCGCCGCTGGGCCCTGCGGATCATCGTTCAGGGGGCGCTCGTCGTTCTGACCGGCACGCTCGTCGCCGAGGTCTCGCCCCGCTTGGAGCCGTGGCTGTTGCCTGCAGCGGTACGCGCTCCGGGGACCACGCAAATGGGGCAGGAGGTAGCCGCGCCCGCCCAGGAGGGCGGCACGAGCTCCGCCACGGCGCCCGTTGCATCCGCCGCGCGCGAGGAGTCGACGTTACCGTATCGGGCAGACGTGCGCGCTGATGCCGCCGTCGGCCAGCCGATCGCGGCCGCTCGTCGTGCCTCAAATCCGGGGAGCGCCGCGCGCAGCACCGTCAGCGAACGCGAGTGGAACCTGATCCGCGACGCCCGGAGCGCGCTGGACGCGCATAACGCGATCGCCGACCTTGACGCGCGCCGCCTGCTTGAGGTCCACGCGCGTGAATTCCCGCGAGGCCGCCTCACCCGCGAGCGCGAAGCGCTGCTCAGGCAGATCCGCTGACACATCCACCGAATGCGACGAGAGTCCGCCCTGTAGCAGATAAGGACAAACCACTCGTCTTCGCTCGCACCACGCAGCGACAGACCGAGAATCGATGATGCCACTCGTTGCGTGCTCGCCGTGCCTGGACGGCTATCCAATGAATATCTCTATATCTTCGTCAGACCCGCTGATTTCGTTGAGCTCATCGATAAGCCGATCGAGGCGCTCAAGGATCCCTTTGCGATGCGACTCTGACGAGGCGCACCAGGCGCGTAGCGCCTCGAGCTCTCGGATGACGTCCGGCAGGTCGCTTCGCTCCAGCGGGAATCCGGCCTCGAACAAGGGGACCCATTGAAGCCCGAGCGCCTCGGCTGCCGGTACCCACATCTCCTTGAACGTGCTCTGCGCAGCGACCGGGACGAGGCGATTCCACCTGGTGTCACCCTGTCGTGAAGTTGTCATCAGAACAACCGACATGGCCCCTCCATTCTACCTCCTTTCCCGCAGCCACGCACCGGCCGCGCTGAACTTCAGGCGTCGAGCGCCGGCCGCGCGACCGGCGCCGGGGCGCGCGTGCGCAGCCAGAAGTACCCCGCCGACGCCGCGAAGAGCGCCGCGCAAATGAACGCGGTCGCGTAGCTGAAGCCGAGGAAGAACTCGAGCCACGACAGCTTCGCCTGGCCGAAGCTCTTGTAGAGCAGCAGCACCACGCTCCCGAGATACCCGAACGCGTCGGCCGCGGTGATCAGGAACCCCGCCGTCGCCACCGAGCCCACCGCCGCGATGAGCCGGTCGAAGAGCACGCAGTTGTACGGCACATACCCCACGTAGAGCCCGAGCCCGACGCTGATCATCCAGCCCACGGGCCCGATGACGCCCGCCTGGTACAGCGCCGTGCTCAGCCCGGCGAGCAGCGCGCCGGCCAGCATCATCCCGTGCACCGCGAGCAGCGCCTTGCGGTTGCTCCGGATCCCCATCATCACCGCCACCGAGAGCAGCGCGCCCATGGCCACGGGGATCTCGGCCGTCGTCAGGATCGCCGGCTGATCGGCGAACCCCAGGGCGTCCCAGATCTCGCGGGCGAAGTTGTCCCGGAAATCTCGGTACGCGGTGAGCACGATGTAGCCGAGGACCAGCGTCGCGAGCCCGCCCGCGTTCGCCAGCACGAACGCGCGCCGCGCGGCGCGATCCATCGGCGCGCGCCGGGTCCGGTGCGCCTCGTCGGTCGCCGTGGGCGGCGGGATCTGCGCGAGCATCCACACCGAGACGAGCAGCGGCAGGAAGAAGAGCGCGCCCGTCACCGCGGGCATCCAGACCTCCGGCACACCCCAGCCGAGGGTGAGCTTGCCGACGGTCTTCACGAAGCCGCTGGCGACGATGAAGCTGGCGCACAGGCCGGCGCCGAGCAGGTCGCTCACGAGCCGGCCCTCAAGGAAGCCGAAGACGAGCCCCCAGACCATGCCGAGCGGCAGCCCGTTCAGCACGAGGAAGAGCGCCGCATACGGGGCGGGGGCGAGCCCGAACAGGACGAGCGCGGCCTCGCTCACGCCGATGCACGCGAGGATCGCGAGGGCGCGCCGCTCGGGCCGCATCTCGGAGACGACCTTGATGCCGAGGAACTTCGAGGCGCAGTACCCGAGCACCTGCGCGATGATGTAGAGGCTCTTCAGATCGAGGTCCGGGAGCAGCGGCAGCGCGACCGCGCCCTTGAAGGTCCCGACCGCGAACGGCTTGCGGAAGGCGTACATGCAGAAGTAGGTCGCGAACGCGGCGAACACGGCGAAGGCCGTGAACACCGGGGCGGGCGCCCGTTCGAGCCATCTCGTCACGCTTCTCTGGGCCGGCATGGGAGCTCCGAAGGAGGCGCGAGGGTAATCGCGGGTGCGCGTCGCGCGCATGAATTTTCGGTGATGCGCGCGGCCGGTTCCCTCCGGCCCGCGTCCGTGCGAGACATGGAGCCTGCGCCGTGACCCGCGGCGCGGCCGGGAGGGCACGCCTTGGGAGATCGATCAGCGCTCGCCGCGAGGAAGATCGCGGAGGACGCCGCGGCCGCGGCCCCTCTGCTCGGCCGGGACGAGCGGCTGCGCGGCGCGGTCGCCCTGCTCGCGCTGGGCCTCGCCGCCGGGGGCGCGAGCGAGCTCTCGTACGAAGGGCTGAAGCAGCGCTTCCGGAGCGCGATGACGCGCGACCCCCTCGACGCGCTGGCGGTGATGCTCGTCGGGTGCTCGACCCTGTTCTACCAGGCCGAGCACGGCGAGAACCCGCGGTGCGCGAGCTTCCTGGACGCGCTCCTCTTCGTCGCGACCTGCGCGTCCGGCGGCTACGCCGACCGGGTCGCGCAGACCGCCGCGGGCAAGGCGATCGCCTCCTTCGCGATGACGATGGGCCCCGCGCTCGCGGCCTCCGCGCTCGGCGCGCCGCAGGGCGCGCAGGACCAGGACCGGGCGATCGTCGAGCGGCTCGACGCGATCCTCGAGGCGCTGCGCGCGCCGAGGTGAGCGCCGGCGGGGCTCGGGGCGCTCACCCGCCCGGCGTCGTCCCCTCGACCGCGCGGAGGACCATGACCAGGCCCTCCGCGGCGTCGCGGCAGAAGTCCGCGTAATCACGCCGCGCCTCGCCCTGCTCCGGCTCGGTGAGCGCGCCGGCGGAGATCATCGCGGGGCCGCAGCCGTCGATGACGTGGAGCCAGATGTCGAGCGCCGCCCCGAAGCCCGGGTCGCCCCGCCGGAAGCGCTCGTCCTGGTCCGTGACGCGGACGGCCTCGAGCCCGTGCGCCGCGAAGCGCCCGGCGAGGTTGTCGGCGAGCGCGTTGTCCATGCCGAGGCCCGCGCGCCACGCGAGGAACGCCGCGTAGAACCGCCGCATCGACGCGGGGGGCTCGGGATCCCAGCGCAGGCGCTCGTGGCTGTAGTCGAGCACGACGACCAGGCCGCCCGGCTTCGCCGCCCGCACCATGCGCGCGAGCGCCTCGTCGAGGCGAGGCACCCACTGGAGCGCGCGCGCCGCGGTCACCACGTCGAACCGCGCCTCGGCGTCGAACGCGAGCACGTCGCGGCACACGAACGACAGGCCGGGCCGGCCGGCGAAGCGCGCCGCCGCCCGCGCGAGGAGGTCCGCGTCCCGGTCGAGGCCGAGGACCTCGCCGCCCGGCTGCACGGCCTCGGCGATGCCCGCGGTGATGGCGCCCGTCCCGCAGCCGACGTCGAGCACCGACTGGCCCGGCCGGAGCAGCTCGGCGAGGCGGCGGTGATCGCCCGCGAGCGTGCGGCGATCGAGGACATCCTTCGACGACTGATGCTGCTGGCCCATGCGCGCGGCATGCTCGAGTCCGGACGCCCGGATGTCAACGCGCCGGCAACATCGCGCCCGGTCCGGAAGGTCGCGGGGCGTGCCGGACACGGCAGCCGGGCTCTGCCGCAGCAGCGGCTCGGCACGGAATGAGCTTGGGAAGAGACCGGGCAGCCCGAGCCGTGGCATCGGGCACCGAGCTCGACAGCACGTCGACGGCGCGAACCGGCGTCCGGGGCAGCTGCTCGGGGTCGTCGCCCGCGGCTTTCCATGGCCCGATCGACAGAGCTCGCGCCGCTGCGAGAGAGAGCATCCGTGGGCTCCCTAGGCACTCTCGGGAGGAGCCCTAACTCGCGATGTCGCTGTGGCACAACGTCTCGATGGGACGCTTTGCCGCTCTGACATGAGGCACTTTGCACCTCGACGCGTGTGCGGCGGGTGTGATCTTCCTGAAAACGGACCGAAACACCGCCCTGCCCGTTCTGGAATACCCCTTGCGACGCGGGGCCGCGCTGGGGCATGGAGGCCTCGGTTCTTCAGGTCACGCGGCGACGGACAGGCGCGCCCGAGCGGGCGGCCCGATCACGGTTGCCCCTCGTGCCCTCGAGCGTCGACTGGACCACGAAAGGGGCGACGCGGTTTCGCTGCCGTGTCGCTCGTGTCGCAAGAAAGGCGGAGGAGTCATGCCGAATCGTCAGGGATGGATCGACGAGGAACATAACGACGGCCGGGGGCGCGACGAGGAGAGGTTTGGGCGACACCAGGGGCAGCGAGGCGATGAGGGGTATCGAGGCGAGCGTGGAGCCTCTGGCGATGCTAGCTACGGGCATCGTGGCAATTACGAGCAAATCGTCCAGCGAGACGATCAGCGCCATGCCCGAGGCGGCCAGGAGGACTTCCGCGGCGGATGGGATCAGCGGGAGTTCGGCGGCCGCGGTCACGAGGGTGAGCGCGGCTACGGCGGCGAGCGCGGCTACGGCGGCGAGCGCGGCTACGGCGGCGAGCGCGGCTGGGAGGGCCGGCAGGATCGCGGCTGGTCCCAGCGCGAGGACGCTGGAGGCCAGCGCCAGGCGTCGGGCGGCTACCGCGATGACTTCCAGCGAGGAGGTCGCGACGATCTTGGCTCCAGGCGTGGCTACGGCGGCGGCCAGGGCGGCTTCGGTGGCGGCCAGGGCGGCTTCGGCGGCGGCCAGGGCGGTTACGGCGGCCAAGGTCACTTCGGCGGCGGCCAGAGCGGCTACGGCGGCCAAGGCGGCTTCGGCGGCGGCCAAGGCGGTTACGGCGGCGGCCAGGGCGGATTCGGCGGCGGCCAGGGCGGCTACGGTGGCGGCCAGGGCAGCTTCGGTGGCCAGGGTGGACTCGGCGGCTACGGCGGCGGCCAGAGCGGATTCGGAGGCAGCCAGGGCGGCCATGGCTACCACGGCGGTCAGGGCCACGTCGGCGGCGATCGCGACTTCGGCGGCGGCCGGGGCGGCCACGGCGATCAGGGGCGCTTCGGCGGCCAGGCTGGATTCGGCGGCGGCCAGGGCGGCTATGGCGGCGGCCAAGGCGGCTTCGGCGGCGGCCAGGGCGGCTATGGCGGTCAGGCCGGATTCGGCGGCAGCCAGGGCGGCTATGGCGGCCAGGGCGGTCTCGGCGGCGGCCAGGGTGGATTCGGTAGCCAGGGTGGATCTGGTGGCAGCCAGGGCGGCTTCGGTGGTCAGGGAGGCTTCGGCGGCGGCCAGCACGAAGGTTACGGAGCCCGGGGCGGCCTCCGGCAGTGGGCCGACGACGAGCGCGGCTGGAGCGAGCGGCGCGGGTACGAGGGCCAGGAGCCCCGCTACCGCGATCAGGGCCATTCCCCTTACCAGTCCGGCGGGCAGGGCTACCAGTCCGGCGGGCAGGGCTACCAGTCCGGCGGGCAGGGCTACCAGTCCGGCCGGCAAGGCTACCAGTCCGGCGGACAGGGCTCCGGCGGCCGGAGCTTCCTCAGCACCGTGGGCGGAGACGTCGGGGGTTCGCGCGGTCGTCCGCCCAAGGGATACAAGCGCTCCGACGAGCGAATCCGGGAGGACATCTGCGACCAGATCTCCGATCACCCGGATCTCGACGCGAGCGACGTCGAGGTGAAGGTGCAGAACGGCGAGGTCGTCCTCACCGGCACCGTCCGCGAGCGCCGCTTCAAGCACCAGCTCGAGACGCTCGCGGAGCGGATCTCGGGCGTGACCGACGTGCGGAACGAGATCCGGCTGTACCGCGAGCAGCAGCAGCAGGGCGAGGCGAAGACGGGCGGGCTGTCGTCGAGCGAGCGCTCGACGACGGGCACGACCGGCGCCGCCGCGGGCACGTCCGGCAGCGCGACCTCGATCGGCGCCACGTCGACGTCGGAGACGAAGAACAACGAGTCGCGCCGGAACGCCTCGTAGCTCCGCCCGCCAGGAGTCCGGCCAGCGGTGGCCGGGCTCCTGCGCACCTGAAGCCCAGCTCCACACGTGGAGATTTCCCTGGCTCCAGGAATCCTCCTAGCGTCGTGTGACGCGCCGATGGACTTTCTCCGTCGCTTCCAGGGCATAAAGAGCGGTAGTCCTGCGCCGGCTGCTGAGCCATCGGGATCCAGCCTCGCCAGCCAGCGCAGCACGGCACGAACCAGCGTCGGGTAAAACCGCGGCGCGCGCGGCAGCGCGCTCGTTCAATCGTGAGCGCCCGGCCATTGCCATGGGCGCGACCCCTTGCGGCTCTCGCCGGGCTCGACGATGCCGGGCGCGGGGCGGCGTCTGCCCGGGGTTGACGCCGCCGCCCAGATGCGGGAACGCTGCAGGCGCCGGGCGAGATCCAGATCGGAACCGAGCCCAAGCTTGCGCTGGTTATCCCTGGACCCGTCTGGAGAATCCGAGGAGAGTCAGAATGAACAGAGCTTGTGCCTTACTATTCGTCGGTCTCATCGCGTGCAGCTACGACGTGGGCGAGCACTTGCCTCTTGGCGAGGAACCTGCTGTCGTCGACGAACACGCGCCCCTGGACGAAGCCGAGTCCGAGCGAGAGAGAGCCGATCTCGCCGGAGGCGAATCCGGGAGCGCGGTCGTGCGGTCCCTGTCGTCGCCGACGAGCCCGATCGGCAACAAATGCAGAGAAAAGTGCGACCAAGATGCGTCGACGTGCGAATCCAAATGTCGCGAGATACCTGAGACAGAAAAAGAGGCTCGTCAACGATGCTGGAGCGGATGCAACGAGGCCTACGGCAGATGCGTCGCCAGTTGCAAATAAATAGCCAATAAACACGCAAGGGGCGAGCGTGGGCCGACGTGCTGCGCGCAGCGCGTCGGCGCTTGTCACAGCGTGCAGATAAGCCGCTGGCCGCGCACGGAGGTCGCGCCGTCGTGTTGCTCGATCCAGGCGACGAGCAGCTTGGTGCCGAGCTGCGCGACGGTCGAGCCGAGGATCTGCGCGCTGCTGCCGTCCGGGAGGGAGAAGACATGCTCCTGCGGGAGCAAGGACTCACCCGTCCGCGTGAACCAGCCCAGATTCACGGTCTTCCCAGGGTGCGGCACCAGCGTCACATACACGTTTTCGCCGTCGCTCATGGGCGGGCCCGGGGGGTTGTACTGGCTCACGTTCTGGAGCTCGAAGACAGGGGTAAAGCCGGGCGGGGGGACCTCGGCGAGCGACGAGAAGTCCCTCACGACGCCTACCTCCGCCGAGACGGCGAGCCTCGGCGGCGGAACGATGTGCGCGATCAAGAGCGTGACCCCATCGCCCTCGGGCAGCGGGAACGCTCCGAAGAAAGACTCCACCTCTTCAGGAGATGGGCTGAACTGGATCTGGCGCGCCACGCCGAGATCGGCGGCGGCGGCGCCCGTCCTGAAGAACGCTTCCCCGGTCGCGCCGTCGTCCAGCAAGAGCAGATGCCGGCCGCTCGTGACCGTGTAGAAGCGCACGTTGAGCGAGGCGTCGGTACGCGGGCCCTGGGCCACCAGGGTCGGCGCAGGCGCGGCCGACCCGCCGACGACGAGCGATCGCGTCGAGCCGCCCGGCGCCTCGCAGGTCGCGGCGTAAAAGATCTCATCGCCCGCTCGGGCGAACGCCATCGACGCGGCGACGCTGGGGCTCGAGCACTCCGGGGCGAGCGCGGGGAACCGCTGGAACGTCCCCTCGGGCGAGACGCCGCCGGCGGTCGTGGGAAAGACGAGCTGCCCGATGTCGGACCCCATCCTGCCCAGCAGGGTCACTTGCCCTCCCGACTCGCGGCCGGTGACGAAGGCCGCTCCGTCGGCGAGCGGGAAATCCGCCTTGGATCCGACAGGGTCCCGGAGCTCGTGCACCGTCCCGATCACGAGCCGGCTCGCCGCCTTGTCGATCACCGAGACGAAGACGCGACCGGGGCCGCTCGCCAGCACGAGCGAGGAGGCGTCGACCTCATGGCCTCCGAGGTCTTCGGACGTGAGGATGTCGAACGGGTCGAGGTCCAGCACGCACGTCGCCTCGGCCGGCTTGCAGACGCCGTCCTGACAGACGCCGCCCGGGCAGTCGGAAGGAACGCTGCACCCTTGGCCGCCGCTCCCCTCTTGGTTCAGCTCCGCGTCGGTGCGCACGCCCGCGACGAGCTGGCAGCCCCCGACGAGCAGAGCGCCCCCGGCGATGACGAGCTTCCATGGTCGCATCTCTCGCATCTCAAAAACTACCTCGCAACGACATCCCCGCCGTTCCCACCCCGACCGCGGGCTGAAGGCGCACCTCCAGCGCCGCCTTCGGCGCGGCCTCGCTCGAGGGCGCGGTCAGGAACACGACCACGCCCGCGATGAGCGCCGCGCCTCCCGCCGCGAACGCCACGTTGGAGATGTTGGCGGTCGTATTGGCGGCTCGATGGAGCTCGATCCCCTCGGCGTCACAACGGGGAGGGTCGTCGTCGGTGCACCCGTGCTGGCTGCGCGCTTCACCGACCTTCAAGAGCGTATCGACGCCGAACACGGCGCCTACCGCGATCCCGGCCAAGCTCACCCCGCCCAGCACGAGCCCCACGGTCTTCTGCGCGCTCCACGAGCTCGCCGCGGGCGCGGCGCTCGTGGCCGCACGCGCGCGCGAGGGCCGCTCCGGCGCGGGCGCGGTGGCCGCTTCCGGCGGGGGCGCGTCCTCGAGCCGAGGGACGCGGACCGTGCTCTGCCCTGCCTTCGGCGCGATCAGCACCTTCGCGCTCCATGCCTTCTTGCCGGGCGCCGCCGCCTCGATCGTATGCTCGCCCGGATCGACCGGGATCGCCGAGCCGAACAGCGCGGCGTCGAGCAGCTTCGTGTTGCGCCGCACCTCGAGCCCCTCGATCCGCGCCTCCGGCGCCACCTCGATGACGAGCCGCGAGAGCTGCGGCTCGAGGAGCCCCGCCCGCCGCGCCGCTTCCTTCGAGCGCCGCGGATCGCCCGCTTTGCGCGCCATCGCCTCGGCGTCGTTGAAGGTCGCCCAGGCGCTCGCCGTCTCCCCATTGAGCTCGTAGCAATCCGCCAGGGCGAGCAGCGTCCCGGCCATCGGATCCAGCTTCTGGCTGGCGACGAGCTTCGAGCACCCGGGGGCGTACCTGCCCTGCTTGATGAGCGCGCGCCCCTCGCGGAAGAGCACGTCGGCGGCCGCCCGGTCCTCGGCGGTCGGGTCCGCGAGGGCGCGCGGCGCGAGCGATAACGAGAGGACCAGCGCACTGACGGCGATGACGCTGCGCTTCACACGCATCGGGCCTGGGCCACGCACCGCCCGGAGGATATCGGCCCCCCTCGCCCTTGTCCCGGTGTCAGCGCCGCTCATCGTACGAAAACGTCGGCTCAGGCTTCGGGGCGCGAGGGCCCTCGGCCGGGGGCTTCGCCCGCACGAGGGGCTTCGTCGCCTTCCGCGTGGCCTTCGCCGTCGCCGTCGCCGAAGGCGAGGTGGGCTCCGCCTGCGCCGTCGCGCTCGCGCCGTGAGAGGCGCTCGTGGAGGGGGGAGCCTGGGGCGCATCGGGCGCCGGCGGGGCCGCGTCCGGCGCCCCCAAGGCGGCCGCCGGCGAGCCTGTCGGAGCGGGGGGAGGCGCCCCCTCCTGCCTCCCCCCGACGAGCGCCGCGAGCGCAGCGCCCGCGACGAGGGCGCCGGCGAAGAGGAGGAGCGCCCGGCGGCGCGGCTTCGCCCCCAGCAGCTCGTACGACGACGAGGTGCTGCGCGGCGGGGACAGGGTGTGCGCCGTCTCCTCCACGGCGTTCGGCGGGAGCGGCGCGGTCTCCTTGGCGGCCTCGGCGCTGGCCGGCGGCGGAGGCGGCTCCATGCGGCGCGCCCCCGGCTCGGCCGTGGATCCCGACAAAGACAGCCGCTGCGTGGCGAGCACGCGCGAGACCCGCTCCGGATAGCCCCGCGCTCGCGCGGGCGCGTGAGGCGCGAGGGCGCGGGCGAACGCTGCCACGTCGCTCCAGCGCTGCTCGCGATCGTGCGTCAAGCACCGCTGGATTGCGGCGTCGAGCTCCGGGGGCACGTCGCTCCGGCGCTCGCGGAGCGGCGTCGGCCGGGCTGCGAGGATGCGCCCGTAGAACTCCGGCAAGCTGTCCGCGTGAAACGGCGTCTGCCCGGCGATGAGCTCGTACAGGAGGACGCCGAGCGCCCAGAGGTCGCTGCGCGCGTCGACGTCCTTCGACGAGATCATCTGCTCGGGCGACATGTAGTAGGGGGAGCCGAGCGTCTGGTCGTCGTCGGTGAGGGCGAGGTCCGCGCCGCTGATCTTCGAGATGCCGAAGTCGAGGACCTTGACGCACGGCGAGCCGCTGACGTCGTGCGTGACGAAGAGGTTCGCCGGCTTCAGGTCGCGGTGCACGATCCCGGCGGCGTGGGCCTCGCCGACGGCCTCGCACGTCTGGAGGACGTACTCCACGGCGTCGTCGAGCGAGAGCGACCCGCGCTCCCTGAGCAACGCGGCGAGATCGCGCCCTTCGAGGAACTCCATGACGATGTACGGCGCCCCGCCCTCGAGGGTGCCGACGTCGAACACGCGGGCGACGTGCTGGCTGCGCAGCCGCACCGCCGCGCGCGCCTCGCGCAGGAAGCGCGCGCGCGCGCCGGCGGCGACGTCGTGGGCCGAGCGCATGAACTTGACGGCGACGCGCTGGTCGAGCTCGACGTGGACCGCCGCGACGACGACCCCCATGCTCCCCGTGCCGAGCAGGCGCTCCACGCGGTACTTGCCCGCCAGGATGTCGCCGGGCTGGACCGGGACGGTGCGCATGGCTCCCCATGTGGTCTCAGCGGCTCCGCGAGGTCAAGCGCCGCTTGATGGCCTCGCGCGCCCGCCGCCGCCCTGAAACTCCCTGGCAACCCCCGCATGCCCGGGGAACCGGGGAAGCGGATGCCGCGGGCCGCAGGAGCGTCCCCGATGTGGGACATGGCGCACAACGGCCTCGCTCTTCTCGGCGATGGCGCCCTCCGGGGCGGAGCGATCGGCGCGGCTCCCACAAACGTGCTTCGTCTCGATTGCGACCTCGATCGTCTCGAGCTCGTCGAGCTCGCTGCCTCTCTCCACCCTCAAGCCCGATATTTCCCTAGCGACGTGAGCGAGATGTGCTCTCCCCGGGCTCGTGCCTTCACCCGTCGATCTCCTCGCCGATCCTCCGGCCCCTCGTTCCGAGGGGCGCTGGTCCCGACAAGGAGGCATATCCCGACCATGGCAACCAAGGCAGCCACCGCCAGGTCATCCAGGATCAACAAGGCTTCATAGACGCGCGGCTCGCGCAGCGGGCGTTTCATGCTGATAGGCGCTCTAGACCGAGCTCCTCCGAGAGGTCGAGTCGCTCTGCGATCGCACCTGCTCTTCGCCGGCAAGCTCGCCCAGCGCGTCATCTGGGCCAGCCGGATCCAGCTCGCCGCCGAGCGCTCCCGGATCCGGGCGACTCGCCACGGGCGCCGGTCCGGCCGTGTCAAGCGTTTTCGGCGGCATCCCGGCCGGCCGAATTTGACCCCATCCCTCCCCTCCCTGTGATCCAATCAGGGGCGCCGGTCGCGGGCGCCGCATCGCGCGTCGTCTCCCCTCCGCCTGCGCCTGCGCCCTGCCCGCGTCTTCCTATGGCCGAGGTGCTCGCCGCTTCGCTCGCGTTCCCCGCCGTGATCTTCACGGTCCTGCTCGCGCTCGCGCTCATCTACTGGCTCTTCGTCGTCCTGGGCGCGCTCGACCTCGACCTGCTCGGCGGCGCCCACGGCGATGCGACGCCCGACCTCGGCGGGCTCGAGGGCGCCGCCAAGGGCGCGCTCGAAGGCGCCGCCAAGGGCGCGCTCGAGGGCGCCGCCAAGGGCTCGCTCGAAGGCACCGCCAAGGGCTCGCTCGAAGGCGCCGACGGCGCGCACGGCGTCGGCGCGCTGCTCGTCGCCCTGGAGCTCCACCGCGTGCCGGCGACCGTGACGCTCACGCTGATCGCGGCGTTCGGCTGGTTCACGAGCGCCCTGTCGACGATGCTCGCCGCGCCGCTCTGGGCCGGCGCCGGGCTGCCCCGCTGGGCGCTCGGCGTCACCGCGCTCGCCGGGTCGCTCGTCGTCGCCGTGCTGCTGACCTCGCTCGCGGTGCGGCCCCTCGCGCCGCTCTTCGTGACCCGGCACGCGACGTCGAAGAAGGACCTCGTGGGCCGCGTGTGCGTCGTCTCCACCGGGCGCGTCGACGAGCGCTTCGGCCAGGCCGTGATCGACGAGGGCGGCGCGAGCCACATCCTCGACGTCCGGTGCGACACGCCCGGCGCCCTCCGCCGAGGCGACCGCGCGCTGCTCGTGAGCTGGGACCCCGACGGCGAGGTCTTCGGCGTCGAGCCGCTCGACGGCCTGCTGGGCCCACCCCCGCCCCTCGCCGAGCGGCTTGCGTCCCGCGTGGAAGCTCCCCCGGACGGGGCCGACGACGAGGCCATCCCCGCGGCGCGCGCCAGGAACGAGCACCGGCGCGGCGGCTGAACGCCGCTTTCGCGCTGCTGGTTTCGTGTACGCTCTCCCCCGAGGGGGCATCGTGCGGCCCCCGACCCGGCTCGGAGCGGGCCCGGGCGTCGCTCCTCGCTGGCGCGAGGATCAGCGCCCTCCCCTCCGCCGAACCGCGAAGGAGATGCGCGTGCCCACTGTGACCGTCCCCCTCATCCTCGTCCTCGTCGGTGTCCTCGCCTTCGTCGCCCTCGGGATGCTGGTCATGTACGCCAAGTTCTACCGCCAGGTGGATCAGGGCAAGGCGCTGATCATCAACACACGAGGCCAGGACCCCATCGTCACCTTCACCGGGACCCTCGTCCTGCCGATCATCCACCGCGCCGAGTACATGGATATCTCGGTCAAGACGATCGAGATCGACCGGCGCGGCAAGGAGGGGCTCATCTGCAAGGACAACATCCGCGCGGACATCAAGGTCACCTTCTTCGTGCAGGTGAACAAGACGCAGGACGACGTGCGCACGGTCGCGCGGACCATCGGCTGCGCCCGCGCCTCGAACCCGGAGACGCTCGAGCAGCTGTTCGCCGCGAAGTTCTCCGAGGCGCTCAAGACCGTGGGCAAGCGCCTGAACTTCGAGGACCTCTACAAGGAGCGGCAGAAGTTCAAGGACGACATCATCGACGTCATCGGCAAGGATCTGAGCGGGTTCGTGCTCGCGGACGCGGCGATCGACTACCTGGAGCAGACGCCCATCGAGCTGCTCGACAAGGACAACATCATGGATGCCGAGGGCATCCGGAAGATCACCGAGCTCACGGTCGCGCAGAACGTGCTGACGAACGAGCTCCGCCAGAAGGAGCGGATGGAGATCGGCAGCCAGAACCTGAACTCCGACGAGGCGATCTTCCGCTTCGAGCAGCGCCGGGCCGAGGCCGAGGCGAAGAAGGCGAAGGAGATCGCGGTGGCGCAGGCGCGCGAGCAGAACGAGGCCGCCCGCATCACGAGCGACGAGCGCAAGAAGACGGTGCTCCTCCAGGAGAAGAACGACGAGGAGGCGTTCGTCGCCCGCGAGGCGAAGGAGCGCGGCGTCCAGGTCGCCCAGAAGAACAAGGAGCGCGAGGTCGCGGTCGAGACCGAGCGCGTCTCGAAGGCGCGGGAGCTCGAGATCGTGAGCCGCGAGCGCGACGTGTCGCTCCAGAAGATCGCCCGCGAGAAGGAGATCGAGCTCCAGAAGAAGGACATCGCCGACGTGGTCCGGGCGCGGATCGCGGTCGAGAAGACGGTGGCCGAGGAGGAGGAGCGGATCAAGGACGTGCGCGCCGTGGCCGAGGCGACGCGCCTCAAGGACGTGACGCGCATCAACGCCGAGGCGGAGGCGCAGGAGCAGCTCGTCAAGCAGATCAAGGGGGCCGAGGCGAGCGAGGAGGCGGCGAAGTTCCGGGCGCGCGAGAAGCTCGTCATCGCGGACGCCGAGCTCGAGGCGAGCGACAAGGCGGCGCGCGCGAAGATCCGCCTGGCCGAGGGCGTGCAGGCCGAGTCGGCGGCCGAGGGGCTGGCGCGCATCCGGGTGAAGGAGGCCGACGCGCAGGCGATCGAGAAGCAGGGGTTCGCCGAGGCGCGCGTGGCGCTCGAGAAGATGAACGCCGCCGCGGTCGGCGAGGAGAAGCAGGGCCTCGCGCGGGTGCTCGTGAAGGAGGCGGAGGCGCAGGCGATCGAGAAGCAGGGGCGGGCCGAGGCGCTCGTCGCGCGGGAGCGGCTGCTCGCCGAGGCCGCGGGCATCGAGCAGAAGGGGCTCGCGGCCGCGAGGACGCGCGAGGCGGAGGCGCTGGCGCTCGAGAAGACGGGCCTGGCGGAGGCGACCGCGATCAAGCAGCGGCTCCTGGCCGAGGCGGCCGGCACGGCGGAGAAGGCCGCGGCCATGAAGGCGCTCGACGGGGTCGGCAGGGAGCACGAGGAGTTCCGCCTGCGGCTCGAGAAGGAGCGGGCGGTGGAGCTCGAGTCGCTGCGCATCCGCGCCGAGATCGCGCGGGCGCAGGCGGAGGTCCTGCGGGGCGCGTTCGAGCACGCGAAGATCAACATCGTGGGCGGGGACGGGGCGTTCTTCGATCGGTTCGTCAAGGCGGTCACGCTCGGCCAGTCGGTCGACGGGATGGTCGACCAGAGCGCGACGGTGCGCGCGCTGGTCGGCGACTACCTGAACGGCAACGCGAGCCTGCCCGAGGACCTGAAGCAGCTCGTCGCGCACCCCTCGCCGCTCGCGAGGTCCGCGGACGGCACGCTGTCGGGGATGCTGACGTCGCTCTTGCCGAGCGCGGACGCGGACGGGAAGAAGAAGATCGAGGCGCTGGCGCAGAAGGCGCGGGAGCTGGGGCTCGATCAGCTGGCGCAACGGCCCCCGCGGACCTGAGGGGAGCCGAGGCCGACGCGGCGCTCGGCGTCGCGTGGGTTACGTGTGGCGTCCCGGTCTCTCGTCTCCCGTCTCCCGTCTCCCGTCTCCCCTCTTCCGTCTCCCGTCCCCCGTGCTCGTCTTCGTGCGCGTGCGCGTGCGCGTGCGCGTGTTCGTGCTCGTTCGTGCACGGACCGGAGCGAGCACGGGAACGCGCACGCGCACGCGCACGCGCACGAGGAGGGAAGACGGAAGACGGAAGACGGAAGACGGAAGAGGGGAGACGGAAGACGGAAGAGGGGAGACGGAGGACGGAAGACGGAGGTTCCGCGCTCGCGAGGGGCGGAGCTCGCGCGGGTTATTGTCTCTTGGTCACGTAGGTCAGGGCGGCGAGGCACATCTCGTCGAGCGTGCTCTCGCCGAGGCGAACGTCCACCGGGCCAGGCATGTTCTGCTCCTGGAGCGCCTTCACGAGGAACGGATTGCTGTTCGAGTTGTTGTACGTGCAGCGCATCGTGAGCAGATCGCCCCCGTGGATGCGCGGGAGCTCCTCGATGGGCGCGTCGTAGAGAAACCCGCGCTGCCACGAGAAATCCCACCTCGGCGTCTGCACGAGGCACAGCTTGTCAGCGTTGTCGGGATCGCCCCGCGTGTGCTCCAGGGTGACCTTCATGTCCGTTCCCACATAGTGCATGTGGGTTCCGGCGCCATAGAGGTACATCTCCGCGGCAGACACCGACTCGGGCATCCGGAACTGCATGGTCTCGACGTGATCCTCCGCGCCGGCCGGGATCAAGAACTCGACGCCGTTCGCGTCGTTCGACCCGGGCAAGAGGCCGCCGTTCCCCTCCTCCGACGACTCGAAGTTGCCGATCAGCGCGACCCCCATCGCGTACTCCGGCACCCCCTTCGTGAAGCGCATCTGGAGGCGCGTCGTGTCCGGGTCCGCGGTCGTCCCCGCCGGGTGGTAATGCACCTGCATCACCAGCCGCGCGCCGGCCGGGAGCTCGGCGCCGATGTTCGGCTCGAACTCCAGCGGGACGCCCCCCGGCGCCCACGCCGCCACGAGCTCGCCCGAGAAGCCGGGGCCGCCGAAGCAATCGTATCCCCCGTGCTCGTCCGCGAGCTCGTCCGCCGCGCCCTCCCGGTCGAGGAACACGAGCGCGTGGTGCACCACCTTGCTGTTGCCAGGGACGATGTGCACGCCGTTGATGTAACGCGTCTCCGTGAGACCAGGGTCCATCACGAAACACCGGAACTGGTCGGCATCGCCGCTCGCGACGAACGGCTCCTCCGGCGCGACCTCCAGCTCGACGCCCCTGAGCCCGCCGGCGCCGGGGACGAACGGCGGCGGGGCGTCGGCAGGATCCCCCTCGGGGCTGCCCGCCGCAGACCACGCCTCGAGGACGGCGATCTCGGCCTCGCTCAGCCGGAGATCATCCTTCCAGCCGTACGGGGGCTGGCACTCGTCGGTCTCCTCCGCCCCCCACGGCGGCATCGTGCGCTCCCGCGTCGCGTGCGCCATCAGGCCCGCCACCGCGCGCGCTTCCTCGTACGTCGTGAGCCCGAACGGGGCGATGTTCCCCGGGGAATGGCAGCTCATGCAGTGCTTCTGCAAGAGCGGCTCGACGTCGCGGTGGAATGTCGGCGACGTCCCCGCCGAGCCCGGCGCCTCCTCGCCGGAGCAACCCAGGAGCAGCGCCGGCAGGAACGCCAGCGACGTGAGCACGAACGACATCGACTTTCGCATGAAACTCCTTCTCAACAGCGTCCGCCGCGCAGACGCGCCGTCGGGGTCGTGATGGCCTCATCGCGCAGCGGCGCGCCGGCTGGGCCGGAGCAGCCGACGAAGAATCGTAGGGCAGCCTACGATCGGTGCGGCATGTCCGGAGACGGAAGGCGACCACGGGGGGCGCAGAATAGTTCCCGACGAGACCCGAGGCCCCGACGAAAACGTGCGCGCCGCGGAGATCTGGAGAAGCAGGGGCCTGCCGAGGCGCGCGTGGCGCTCGAGACGAGGAACGCCGCCGCCGTCGGCGAGGAGAAGCAGGGCCTCGCGCGGGTGCCCGCGGCGCCGACCCAGGAGGCGCGGGAGCCCGGTCCTGCTGAGCTCGCCACGCGAGGCCCGCGCGCCCGAGCGGCGCCGCGAGGGCCCCCCTCGCCTCACGCCTTGATGGCGTCGAGCTCCCCCGGATTGCTGATCCCGGGCCCGTCGACGACCTTGCCTGCGCCGTCCGTGGTGAACGACGGAGCGCTGCCGCCGAAGCCCGCCGAGACCGCATCCGACACGCCGAAGCGATCGACCGGTTCCCAGTCGGGCATCCCGGCGCCGAGCGCGTTGATCAAGGTCGTGTAGAGCTTGTTCAACGGGACGGTCCCGCCCGACGAGCCGGTGTTGCCGCTGTTGTCCTCGCCCTCCGCGCCGGTCGCGCAGCTGGCCTCGCTGTTGCCCACCGCGAGGTTCCCGCCCGCGAGGTTCACCGAGACGCCCTGCTTGAGGTAGCCGCCGGCGCTCCCGGCGATCACGATGGGCAGGTTGTTGTTGTTGTGCGCGTTGCCGTCGGCGAGCTCCGGCAGCCACATGACCGCGGAGTTGTCGAGCATGGTGCCGTCCCCCTCCTCGATGCTGTCGATGGTCTTGACCAGCCTGGCAAAGCGGCCCGCGTACCAGCGGTCGATCTCGTGGATCTGCTCGAGGACGCCGCTCACGCACTGGCCGCCGGTGGCGGCGCTCCCGTTCCGGTGCGAGAGCCCGTGATGATCGTGGGTGTGGGCGATGCCATCCCAATTGAACGTCACGTAGCCCGGCCACTGGAGCACGATGGATCGGTTGCTGTCGCACATCATCGTGAGGGCGATGAGGCGGATCATCATCTCGCTGCCCAGCGTGTACACCTTCTCGCTGTTGGGGAAGCCGCCGCCGCGGGCAGGATAGCCCGCCTCGGTGAGCGCGGCGTCCGTGACGCCGAGCGCGACCGCGGCCTCCTCGGTGCAGGCCGAGGGGACGACCTGCTGCTCCGTCTCGCGGAGCAGCGAGAGCCAGTCGTCGACCTTCCTCCGATCGGGGCCGCTCATCTTGCGGGCCTTGAAGGCGTTCAGGTCGGCGCTCACCAGATCGATGATGCTCTCGCCGCGCGCCACGCGATGATCCGCCTCGGTCTCGGCGCCGCTCGTGAAGAGCCCGGTCAGGCTGCTGTACACCGTGCGAGCGTTGGTCACCGGAGCGTACGGCGTCTTCGACGCCGAGTACGACACGATGCCCTTGACGTTCGTGAACGCGTTGCCGACGGAGAGCACGAGCGGGGACTTGTTGGTGCCCTGGTTGAAGCGCTGCGCGATCTCGTGGTCGAGCGAGTGCGACAGCGCCCAGTGCTCCCCGGCGGGATCGAGCGGGGCGCAGGTCAGCTTGCTGCCCATGCCCTGATCGTGGGGATCGAAATGCACCACCCCGTCCACCTTGTTGTTGAAGCCGTTCAGGGGCATCGCGAGCCCGCGCGGGAAGAGCAGCTTCGACGCGAAGGGGGCGAGCGGCGCGAGGGTCCGGGGCTTCCCGTCCGCCTGCACCGCCTCCAGGGACGCCGCGGTGACGCTCCCGGACCCGTTCTCGATCGTCGGGAACCAGCGGTTCGT
Organism: Sorangium sp. So ce385; assembly: GCF_051474135.1. NCBI lineage: Bacteria > Pseudomonadati > Myxococcota > Polyangiales > Polyangiaceae > Sorangium > Sorangium sp. So ce385. The sequence goes on from NZ_CP150337.1 coordinate 8,908,543, forward strand.
CAGGCAACCGTTGTTGGTGTAGAAGATCACCAGGCGCCGCGGCGACGGGACCTCCTGCGCTCGCGCAGAGCGGACGAGCGAATTCAAGAAGGGGACCGCGAGCGCTGCGCCACCAATTCCGCGTAGGAATAGCCTTCGGTTCACGGCGCCACCTCCGTCTGTAGTGCACGAACTCGGAACGATTGACTCTGTGTGAGGTCCGCGATCAGGTCGAGCACGGTGTAGCCGCCCTGGGTGAGCTTGGCGGTCAGCTCGTCCACGGTGCAGGCGTCTTCGCTGTTGACCTCGCGCTCGTAGGCGAACGAGACCCACTTTCTCACGTAGCATTTCTGCGCTTCCGGCGAGCTCGCGATGGCCTCGGAGAGCGCCACCGGGCCGTCGAGCTCCACGACGCTCTCGCCCATGTCGACGCTCACCCGCGTGTCGATGGGCGCGCCCGAGAACGACTCCGTCTGCTGGTAGGCCCCCACGGCGTCGTACGCCTCGAGCGCGAAGCCCGTCGGGTTGATGTACGTGTGATGGCAGAACTTGCACGCGTCGGGCGACGTCTGGGCGTCGACGCGAGCGCGGTTGGTCGTGAGGCTTTCGTCCGTGGGCAGCGGCGTGCCCTCCACCATCGGCGGCGGCGGCGGGATGTCCGCGCACAGGACCTCCTTCTGCAGGAACGCGCCGCGCAGGATGGGCGACGTTCGGTCGTACCCCGAGTGCGACACCAGAAAGCCGAGGCGCGTGAAGAGCCCCGAGCGCTGCGTCGGGTCGAGCTCGACCGGCACGAGCTCCGCGCCGTTGAACTGCGCGGGATCCAGGCCGTAGAGCGGCGCCAGGGAGGCGTTGACGAAGCCGACCGGCGTGGTGACGAGCTCCTGGAACGTCCCGGCCTGGTCGAAGACCACGTGCTCGATGAAGCGCTCGGTCTCCTCCGACAAGAGGGGGACCATCGAAGCGTCGAAGTCCGGGAAGGCGGCCGGATCGCGCTGGATGTTCGACCAGCGGGTGCCAGGGCCCATGTGCAGGTAGTGCTCGTGGAAGGCCTTGACCATGCCGCGGCTCTTGGGATCCGCCAGCATGCGCCGCGCCTGCGCGAGGATCTGCTCCGGCGTGAGCAGCGCGTCGGCGTCCGCGGCGGCGAACAGCTCGTCGTCCGGCATGCTCCCCCACAGCAGGTACGAGAGGCGCGACGCCACTTCGTGGCTGTTCAGCGCGAAGTACTCGCCGTCGGGCGTCTCGTTGATCTCCGCGCGCATCAGGAAGGAGGGTGAGACCAGGAACCCTTCGATGAGCAGCTGGGCGCCCTCCTCGAACGAGCCGGTCTCCGTGAGCTCCGCGCGGCGGGCATAGAGGGCCTGAAAGCGCCCCCTCTCCTCGTCGGTGAGCGGGCGCCGGAAGGCGCGCCGTCCCAGCGTATCGATGAGCTGGTGCGCGCACGCGGTGCCGTCGCCCTCCGGGGTGCAGGGGATGGTCTTGGCGCGCGCGCCCGAGTCCGCCATCACCGCCGCCGCCACCGTCTCTGCCGCAGTTTTGTACCCGTCCCACGCGCGCTGATCGACGCTCCCGACGCCGTCCGGCGCCAGCATCGACGAAGGCTGGCTGTCGATGCCGACCAGATCGCGAACCGTGTTGTCGTACTGCGCCTTGGTCAGGCGCGGCAGCGCCGACGTCCGCGGGACGCCCGGCACGCACACCGTCGGCTCGACGCCGGGGCCGGCGCCCGCCCCGCCGCTCCCGCCGGTGCCGCCGGTGCCGCCGGCGGCGCCAGGCCCGCTGCCAGGCCCGGCGCCAGGCCCGCTGCTCTCCTCTTCGTCATCCAGGCCGCCGATGTTCGCGATGCAACCGAGCATCGCCGCGCAGCTCGTCGTGAACAGCGCAGGAACGATGAATCGCCTCGCCCACGTGAACATAGCACTCACCTCGTCCGGGGGGCGCTTACATCGGCCATCGCCCAGACATAGAATGCCTTGTCATGGGCTGCAGATCACTCCTTTTCTCGCATTTTCGTTATGGCGCAAGTTTGTTTTCCGCGCCGAAATCCCCTTGGGCAAAACGTTGTAAAGGGCGGCGTCCGGACGCGCCTCGGTCCAGGGGACCCGCGGCTCGCTCGTGCTGCTGAAATGGCCTGAGGAGAGCTTCACGGCGTGATGAATCGCGACGGAGCGCTCCCGACGGACCCGGGTCACGCTCGGCCGACAGCGGGTTTGCGCGAGCGCACGCCGCGCGAGCGTCCCGGAGCCGTGGTGGCGCGCGGAGACACCGACGTTGTGGAGGCGGTCGCCCGCGCCGATGAGGTTCGACCCGCGGAGTTGGGCAGGACGCGCCGCGCGCCTTGCCGCTGAAGAGAGGTCAGGACCCGACCACCCTTGGCGTCGTGGACGATCCGGCGCGACCCCGGAGAGCCGGTCGAGCTGGGCAGGCGCCGGCGACGCGCCGTTCGGCCCCGCGTGCGTCAAACTGCCGCTGGCGCCCCGCCGCCCGAGGAACGCGGCGCGTCCACGCGGCCAGCGGGGTGACGCTGCGCAATGCGGCGAGGTGCGATACCGGCCTCCATCCATGGGGAGGGCCCATTCGGCCACCGCGCCAGGTCTCGTTCCGGCGGCCGCGAGATCTGTAGACAGCGTAAGGCCTCTGAGCTCCACTGGCCTTATGGCGCGCGATAGGAATTTTCTGCGTCCGAACCTCGCCACGCAGTTCGTCCGGGTGGCGCCGCTCGTCCCCGTGCTCGCTTTGGTCGCCTCGCTCGCCGCAACCGGCTGCGCGGGGAGCTCGGAGGTCCCGACGGGGCCGACCGGGACCGGCAGCGCGGGCGGCAGCGGAGGCCTCGGCGGCGCGGGCGGCAGCGGCGGAGACGGCGGCAGCGGCGGCACGGGCGGGACCTGGAGCGGGAAGCTCGAGCTCTGCGTGCTCAACGACGGAGGGCCGACCGGCGCCTGCGCGAGCCCCGAGGTCCTCGACTTCGAGTCGGTGCCGGCCGGCCGGCAGCGGACACGCATGTTCCGCGTCGAGAACCAGACCGGGAAGGACGTCGTCTTCACCGAGGCCGGCATCCCCAGCGCCGACTTCGCCGTCGAGCCGGTGCGCTACGAGCCCGATCCGGCGAGCCCGGGCGCGTGGATCCGCGCCGCCGAGACGCTGCCCGCCGAGAGCGCGCCGGGCGGCGCGCTCTATTTCGAGGTGACGTTCACCTCGAGGGGCGTCGCCGGGCCGCTGCCCGCCGATCGGGTGACCGTGGAGGCGGAGATCGGCAGCGCGGCCGCGCCCGACGTGGTGGTGCCCGTCATCGGGCGGTCGGGCAGCTGTCCGGTCGGGACCGCGGCGTGCGACGACGAGCCGGACAACGGCTGCGAGACCGACCTCCTGACCAGCGCGGGCCACTGCGGCGCGTGCGACCAGCTGTGCGTCTCCCCGAACGGGACCACCGGCTGCATCGAGGGGGTCTGCACGGTCTCGTCGTGCACCAGCAACTTCGCCGACTGCGACGGCAACCCCACGAACGGCTGCGAGACCAACCTGCTGACCGACGTGGGGTCGTGCGGGGCGTGCGGGACGAGCTGCCTCAAGGAGCACACCACGGCGTTCTGCAACGGCGGCAACTGCAACATCATGGGGTGCGCGGAGGACCACGCCGACTGCGATCTCGACCCGCTGACCGGCTGCGAGACCGACCTCCTGACCAGCGCGCCCCACTGCGGCGGCTGCAACGTCGCCTGCGACTTCGCCCACGCGAGCGAGGCGTGCGTGGCCGGCGCGTGCGAGTTCGGGGCGTGCGACGACGGCTACGCCGACTGCGACGGAGACCTGACGAACGGCTGCGAGGCGAACCTCGGGGCGAGCCTCGCGAACTGCGGCGCCTGCGGCGCCTCGTGCAGCTACCCGGGCGCGGCCGAGGCCTGCCTCTCGGGCGTCTGCGTGATGGGCGCCTGCGACAGAGGCTTCGCCAACTGCGACAACGACCCGGCGAACGGCTGCGAGGTCAACACCGGCACGAGCCTCGCGAACTGCGGCGGCTGCAACATCGCCTGCTCGCTCCCGCACGCCGCCGAGTCGTGCCTCGCCGGCAGCTGCGTGCTCGGCGCCTGCGAGGCGGGGTATGCCAACTGCGACGACAACCCGGCGAACGGCTGCGAGGTCAACACGAGCACCAGCAGCGCGCACTGCGGCGCCTGCGGCGCGACGTGCAACCTCCCGAACGCCACCGAGTCGTGCGTCGACGGCAGCTGCGTGCTCGGCGCCTGCGCCGCGGGGTACGCCGACTGCGACGGCGAAGCGGCGAACGGCTGCGAGGTCAACCTCAACAGCAGCGCCGCGCACTGCGGCGCCTGCGGCGTGGCGTGCGAGCTCGCGAACGCCGCCGAGTCGTGCCTCGGCGGGACGTGCGTCCTCGGCGCGTGCGCACCGGGGTTCGCCAACTGCAACGCGAGCGCCCTGGACGGCTGCGAGGTCCACACGGCGAGCGATCTCGCGAACTGCGGCGGCTGCAACCTGGCGTGCGACCTCGCGCACGCCGCCGAGTCGTGCCTCGCCGGCAGCTGCGTGCTCGGCGCCTGCGAGGCCGGCTTCGCCAACTGCGACGGCCAGGCGGCGAACGGCTGCGAGGCCGACACGCGCACGAGCGCCGCGCACTGCGGCGCCTGCGGCGCGGCGTGCGAGCTCGCGAACGCCGCCGAGGCGTGCGTCGCGGGGACCTGCGACCTCATCGCCTGCAACGCGGGGTACGCGAGCTGCAACGGCATCGACGCCGACGGGTGCGAGATCAGCACCGCGACGGATCCGGCGAACTGCGGCGCCTGCGGGATGAACTGCGCCGCGGCGATCCCGAACGCGGCGGTCGGGTGCGGCGCGGGGGCGTGCACCTTCGAGGGCTGCCTGCCGGGCTACTACAACGTCGACGGGTCGCTCGCGAACGGCTGCGAGTACGCGTGCACGTTCCTGAGCGACGTGGACCTGCCGGACGACGCGTTCGTCGACGCGAACTGCGACGGCATCGACGGCGACGCGAGCCAGGCGATCTTCGTCGCCACGGACGGGAGCGACGCCAGCACCACCCCGGGCACGATGGCGCAGCCGAAGCTCACGGTCATGGGGGGCATCAACGAGGCGGTGCTGCGGGGGAAGACGCAGGTCTACATCTCGCAGGGGACGTACAACGGCCGGGTCACCCTCACGAGCGGCGTGTCGCTCTACGGCGGCTACAACCGGGCGCTCGGCTGGGCGCGCTCGGCCACGTCGATCGCCACCCTGCGCTCGGGGAGCACGGAGGGCGGCTACGCCGCGGCGGTCGAGGGGACGAACATCAACGCGCCCACGACGATCGATCGGCTGACGATCATGACCTTGGACCTGGGGCTGTCGTCGGCGGGGACCTCGAACTACGCCATGCGGTGCGTCAACTGCACGGCGGTGACGCTGAAGAACAGCAGGCTGGAGGCCGGCAACGGGGCGCCGGGCGCGGCGGGCGGCAGCGGGGTGGTCGGCGAGGCGGGCGGCAACGGGTCGACCGGCGGGGCGGGCAGCTGCGACAACCCGGGCACGCGCACCGGCGGCGCGGGGGGGACGTCGGCCTGCGGGCGCGCCGGCGGCAATGGGGGCAACGGGGGCCCCGAGGGGGCAAACCCGGGCAGCGGCGGTCAGAACGGCGTGGGCGGGTCGCTCGGCGGGAATGGGGGCGGGGCGGGAAGCGACTCGGCCGGGCAGCCGGGCGCGAACGGCCAGAACGGCCAGAACGGCGGGGCCGGGCTGAACGGCACCGGCGGCAACGGCGGGGCGGTCACCGGCAACCTCTGGCGGGCGAGGGCGGGCAACACCGGCGGAACGGGTGTGCACGGCAACGGGGCCGGCGGCGGGGGCGGCGGCGGCGGGCAGGGCGGCATCATCGCGAACGACGGCGCCGGCAACGGCGGCGGCGGCGGCGGGGCCGGGGGCTGCGGCGGCCTCGGAGGCCTCGGGGGCAACGGGGGCGGCGGCTCGTTCGGGCTGTTCCTCGTGAACTCGAACGGATTCCAGCTCATCGCCAACCAGATCTCCAGCGGCAACGGCGGCAACGGCGGCGCGGGAGGCGTCGGCGGCGCCGGCGGCGCCGGCGGCAACGGCGGCAACGGCGGGACGGTGTGCACCAGCGAGGTCGGCGCCGGCGGCCGCGGCGGCAACGGCGGCAACGGCGGCCAGGGTGGGTACGGCGGCGGCGGCGCGGGCGGCGTCTCGTACGGCCTTTACCGCGTCGGCAGCAGCTCGGTGACGTTCGGGGGCAACGTCCTCGCGCACGGCTCGGGGGGCGCCGGCGGCACCTCGGTGGGGTTCCCGGGCACCGCGGGGGTCTCGGGCAACTCGATCTGAGAGGCCAGGACGGCGGCCCTGCCGTCTCTCGGCGCCACCGTCTCCTGCTCTCCGCACGAGATCCGCGGCGCTTCCGCCGGCTGGACCCGCGCCGTCGCCGTCATCGAAGCGCACGACAAGCGAGAGCTCAGATGAAATTCTGCACGTTCAGCCATCCGGCGCGCGGGACCATGCGCCCGGGCGTCCTCACCAGCGATGGGGCGGTGATCGTCGATCTGGGCGATGCCTTCCCGGAGATGCTGTCGATCCTCAAGGGGGGCGAGGCGGCAATGGCGCGGGTGCGCGACCTGCATGCCAAGGCCGAGATCCGCGTGCCTTTGTCGGAGGCCGCGCTGCATGCACCGGTGCCGGTGCCGGAGCAGATCCGCGACAGCATGCTGTTCGAGAAGCATGTGCAGCAGGCGATGGAGCAGATCGCCAGGATGCGCCACCCCGTGCTCGGTCCATGGCTGGTCAAGCTGGGGATGGTCAAGGTCGCGCCGGCCTGGTATCGGATGCCGATCTATTACAAATCCAATCGCTTCTCGGTGATCGGTCCTGACGGCGACGTGATCTGGCCGCGCTACAGCCAGGTGATGGATTTCGAGCTGGAGCTCGGCTTCTTCCTCGGCAAGAAGGGCAAGGACATCCAGCCGTCGGAGGCGCGCGACCACATCTTCGGCTTCACCGTCTTCAACGATTTCTCTGCCCGCGATGCGCAGAGCATCGAGATGCGGAGCATGCTCGGCCCTTGCAAAGGCAAGGATTTCGACACCGGCAACAGCATGGGGCCGTTCCTTGTCACGACCGATGAGATCGGCGATCCTTATAACTTGCGGATGCAGGCACGGGTGAACGGCGAGACCTGGTGTGACAGCAACTCCAGCACGATCCACCACAAATTCGAGGATCTCCTGGCGCGCGTCTCGGCGGACGAGACCGTCCATCCTGGCGAGTTCTTCGGCTCCGGCACGGTCGGCGACGGCTGCGGCCTGGAGCACGGGCGCTATCTCAAGGATGGCGACGTGGTCGAGCTGGAGGTCGAGAAGATCGGCGTCCTGCGCAACCGCGTGGTGCGGCAGAAATGATCAGCCGGCGAGGGAGGGCTCGGGCAGGCCGGGGATATCGACCTCGGCCATGAAGATGCCGGCCGCCAGCGGCCAAGGGAAACAAAAAACTGCCTGTCGGAGGTCACCAACAAACCGCCGCTTGCAGTCGCGAATGCGACAGAAAGCGCAGATGAGCATGATCGAGCTAAGGTATCAATTCAAGGGCGACGCACCTCGGGATATCACCGTGCGGCTGTTCGATGTCAGGCAGGTGCGCGACGCCGAGGATCCCGCGCCTTGGGGCATCAACGTCACGATCGTGTGGGGAGCGGAGATCGCGTTCGATCGCCCGCTCGCCGGTGCGGATCCGCTCCACGCTGTGGAGCTGGCTTGTCAGTTTGCATCCAAGTACATCCGCGGCCGAGCGGAAGACGAGGGTGGCACGCTCGAGCCACCGATCTCGCCCTGAAGGCGACGAGCGCCTCCCCGAACGCGCGATCTTCCAACCTGAGCCTCGCCCGCGGAGGCCTCGCAGAAGCACCCGAGCTGTTCGAGACCAGGAGCCGCCGCGCCGCCGTCGTGCTCCACCGCCTGCCGTCGATCCGCGTCGGGTACACTGCCGCCGCACCCGCGCCTCCACCTCCTTCTTCACGGAAAGCTCGCCCCCATGAAGCACGCCTTCCTCACGGCGCTCTCGCTTGCCCTCACCGCGTGCGCCGGACCGCTGGCGAAAGGGCCGTCGCCCGATCTCCGCCTGCGGCACGTCGTCCTGTACCAGAACGGCCTCGGCTACTTCGAGCGCACCGGCGTCATGTCGGGCGAGCGGCTCTCACTCCGCTTCCGGGAGCGCGAGGTCGACGACGTGCTGAAGAGCATGGTGGTCGTCGAGCAGGACCTCGGGCCGAACGACACCCCCTCCACCGTGAGCGCGCTCCTGCCGCGCTCCGGGCAGGCGAGCGGGCCCGAGGATCCCGCCGAGGTCGAGCTCGTCTTCTCGCCGGCCGCGAAGAGGCCCGTGTCGATCGCGTATGCGGTGCCGACCGCCGCCTGGAAGGCGACCTACCGGGTGATCCTGCCGGCCAAGGGGCAGAAGGAGAAGCGGGCGCTCCTCCAGGCCTGGGCGCTCATCAGCAACATCGGCGACGAGGACTGGAGCGAGGTGAACGTGACCCTCGCGACCGGCGCGCCGCTCTCCTACGCCTCGAACCTGCGCACGCCGGCGATGCTCGACAGACCGGAGCTGAAGGGCGTCTACGACGGCGAGGGCGGCGCGCTCGCCCCCGTGCTCGCGGAGAGCTCGCCCGGGCCCGACGCCGACCGCGACGGCGTGTTCGACCACGAGGACGCCTGCCCGCGCGAGCCCGGCTCGGCGAGCCCGCTGCCCGGCCATCACGGCTGCCCGAAGTCGGTCCGCGCCGTCGGCAGCAGCGAGATCCAGATCCTGACCGCCGTGCCCTTCGACAGGGGCTCGGACGTCATCCCGCCGCGCGCGAGGCCGCTCATCGGGGAGATCGCGCGCACGATCAAGGGCGTCCCGCACATCCGCGCGTTCGAGGTCGAGGGGCACGCGTCGGCCGACGAGGCCGGCGCGGCGGATCTCGCGGCCCGGCGCGCCGCGGCCGTGCGCGCGGCGCTCCTCCAGCTCGGGGTCACGGCCGAGCTCGTGACGCGCTCGCACGGCGCCGAGATGCCCCTCGCCGCCAACGACACCGAGGAAAACCGGCAGCGCAACCGCCGCGTCTCGCTGCGCGCTGCGGACGTCGGACAGGCGCACGTCCCCAGCCCGGGGCGCGAGGCGCCGGCCGTCACGCCCGAGGCGATGGCGAAGCTGCCGGAGGGCGCGGCGAGCGTGGACGCCGTGGCCGGGGCCTTCCGGTACGCGATCGCGAACCCGGTGACGCTCCCGAAGAAGTCGTCGGCGCTGATCACGCTCATCAACCGCCCGGTCGCGGGCGAGGACGTCCTCCTGTTCCGCCCCGATCCCGCGGCGCCCGCGAGCGCGACCCACCCCTTCCGCGCAGCGCAGATCGAGAACCGGAGCGCGCTCGGCCTCCAGCCGGGATCCGTGTCGATCTTCTCCGGCGGGACGTTCGTGGGCGAGGGCGTGCTCACGCGCCTTCTGCCCGGGCAGAGCGCGACGATCCCGTACGCCATCGACAGCTCGACCGAGGTGCGCGCGACGAGCATGACCACGGAGGTGCCGGTGCGGGTCGTGTCGCTGTCCCGCGGCGCGCTGCGCGTGGAGGATCGGTACCGGCGCGTGACGGTCTACGACGTGAGGCCCGGCCGGGACGTGCCGGAGACCTTGCTCATCCGCCACGCGAGGGCGTCCGGGTTCGAGCCGCTGGGCCTCCCCGGGTGCACGGACGCGACGCCGCACGCCTGCCTCGTCGAGAAGAAGCTCGCGCCCGGCGCGCCCCAGAAGGTCGTGGTCGAGGAGACGCGGCTGTCCCAGCGCGAGATCCCGCTCGTCCAGGCCGACAGCGAGCGGCTCTCGCTGTACCTGAAGGGCTCGAGCCTCCCGGCCGAGCTCCGCGCGAGGCTGGACCGCGCGCTCGCGCTCCGGCGCGCGCTCGACGCGGCGAACGACGAGCTCGACCCCCTGCGGCGGAAGCGCGCCGAGCTGATCGACCGCGCCGCCGAGCTGCGCGAGAGCCTGAGGACCATCGAGCGCACGCCCCAGGCCGGCAAGCTCCGCCAAACCTTGCTCGACCGGCTCGCCGAGGTGGCCCGACAGTCGGAGGAGATCGGCGCGAAGATCACCCAGCGCGTCGAGGACGCGGCCATGGCGCGCGCCGAGCTCGACGACACGCTCCGCGATCTGGTCATCGAAGGTCGGTGAGCGCCGGAGGACGATTTGGGGAGACCGCGCGGCCGACGGGGAGCCCGAGCGCGCTGTCGAGACCGACGACGGAGACGTCGCGTGTGAAGCGGTCGTCGTCCTCCATCACGTACGGCATCACGTACGGCGCCGCGCGGGCGCCGCCGACCTCGGCCTGCGCGATCTTCCGGAACGGCTCGTTCAGCCGTTACTCACTCACGCTGTTGATCGTGTTCCGCACAGTCGAGACCAGGTTGTGGTCCGATTCGCAAATGTGGTACTCTCCGCCCACCAAGCAGAAACGCCCGCCCTCGACGATGCCGGTGAGAACGTACGAGTCACCGTTCACCTTGTAGCATGGGCCGCCAGAGTCTCCCGGCGCCGTGATCTGTCCGAGCGAGTTCGGGACGATCGTGTAAAATTCTGAGTTCGCCCGAGCGATCGAGAGCGACGCGTACCGCCAGAGCCCACCGCCGTCGGTGTCCGGACCGCCGTCGACGTAATACGTGTCGCCGCGCCCGTAGCAGCGCACGGCCGTACCCGGCAGCGTCGATGCCGACGCCGAGGAAAGGAGGTTCGTGTTGGAGTACGGCGTGGTCCCGTCGCGAACGACGAAGTTCGCAGGAACGCGGAGCATACCGATGTTGTTTCCGGCGTTCACCTTCTGCACGGCGGTCTGCGTCACGTCCGCGAGCGTCACCTGTACCGAGCCTCCCGTGCAGTGCTGCGCCGTCAAAACCCAGTTGTTCCGATACAACACACCCGAGCACGAGCCGCCGGAGTGCTGCACGCGCACGAGCCCGCGTAGGATCTGCGTCCCTTCTCGCGCCCGGGCCGACGCCGAGGCAATGATCGCCGATTCGTCGCTCTCGACGTCCTCGATCTCGGGCTCGAGCGCTTCACTGCCACAGCCGAGCGCGAGGCTCGCGCTCGCAATCAAAACGCACCACGAACGATTTCGCTCACGCATGGGTCCCTCACGGAGCAGAGTAGAGCGCGCTCGCGTTCGTGTCTACGGAGCGGAGCGACTGCAGTTCCGGCCCAAGTAAGTACGCGCAACTACGCGCGATCGCGCACCCGGAAGACTCAGGGGCTAGGAAATCCAAACGCGATCCGAAAGTCAATCTCCTCGTTACGGTGGGACCGCTGATGCCGCGGGCCCGTCACCGCGGGCGACGCGGCGGTGGAGGCGCCCCGCTCGGCCACACCGGAGCCGCCCTCGGCAGCGCAACAGGCGGGGTCGAGGGCGTACGCGGCGAACCTCGATCGAAGCGGTCCTCCAATATTCCACAGCCTACGGCACGAACGCCGAACGGTCCGACAGCGCGAGCGTGAACGCAGCCTTGGACCTCACCGGGGTGAAGTCCTGCGTGAAGTCGAGCGTGCGCCGAATCTGCGCGAGCGACCCGGACAAAGGACCGCTCAGCAGCGGCGGACGACCCTGAAGCGGCGAGCACGATTCGGCTACGCAGGATCGATGCTGATCTGGCCTCGTTCCGTGCGTCAGGCGCGCATCCACGCGGCCGCCCGATAGGCGCGCGGCGCCATCCCCACCTCGCGACGAAAGGCGGTGCTGAACGCGCTCTCGGACTTGTACCCGAGGTCGAACGCGATCTGGCCGATGGAGCGCGCCGGATCACGGACCAACGCGTCCCGCGCCAGGCTCATGCGCCACGCGATCGCGTAGTCGTACGCCGGTCTCCCCACCAGCGCCTTGAAGCGCGCCGCGAACGCAGTGCGCGACATCCCGGCCGCGCGCGCGAGCTCGCCCACGACGATCGAGGACGCCGGGTCGCGGTGAATACACCGCAGCGCGACGCCGATGTGCGGATCGGACGCGATCGCCCCACTGCTCGATTCTCACTTGCAAGAACAATGGCGACGCCTGCTTGGCGTCGGCCACTCGAAAGGGAAATAACATGACGAATCAAACGAATAAGCGTCTTGTTGAAGAGTTCTTCGCAAAAGTTAGCAAGAATGACCTGGCCGGCGCATTCGCGATGATCCATGACGACGTTGCCTGGTGGAGCGCCGGGGGCGAACATCTTCCATTTTCCGGCGTCAAGAATAAGTCCGAATTTATTGAGGCGATGAACGCCGTCGGCGCAATTTTTCCAAGAGGACTGAACCTCGTTCCCACCGGCTTGGTCGCGGAAGACGACCGCGTCGCTGTGGAATTGGCTGGTCACGCGGTGACGGCGGATGGCCGCAACTACGACAACCTTTATCATTCCGTGATCACGTTCAAAGACGGGAAGATTGTCGCCGTAAAGGAGTATCACGACACGTTGTACGCAAAAATCGTTCTCGTCGACGGCCAACGGTGACGGCTAAGCAGGGAACCGGATCGCGCTGGAAAAGCGGGGCGGAAACCTCTAGTGAGCGAAGGGACGCTGGCCATGAGCCGCATCGTCCGCTCGCGCGCCATGGCGGGTGGTAGCCGGCGGCAGAGCTGAAGCGTTGTCGTGACGCTTGAGCCGAAGGCGTCGGCTCCCGCCGTGTACACCAGGCTCTGTGTGCATCAAGAGAGACATGGCGGAGCTGATGAAGAGCGGGCGACTGGATGAACGCGACGGGCTCAATCCCCGCAGGCTGTGGCGTGAAGGCGGCCCCTTCGACGCATAGACAAACGATTGATATAGTGTCTTTTTCCAGGATGGCCGACAAGCGTCGCGCCAGCGAAGCGGCGCGCAAGCGAAGCGGCCCGAAGAGGAGGGCCACGCGCGACAGGTCGAAGTGTTCGAGCCGGGCCATAACGTCGAGCTTGCTCGACAGGAGCGCGCCGCCTGCCCTCTCCGAGCCAGGAGCAGTCGCACGCCGGAGCCGCGGGACGCCGCGCATCGGCTCCGCCGACAGCATCAGGCGCCCGCCGCGCTCGGGAAGCGCCGCGCCGATGATAGGATGGCGCGCATGCCCCTGCCGCCCCCCGCGCCCGGAGCGCTCACCGCGCTCGCCGCAGCGACCGACGAGCCGCACCCCACGAAAGCGCTCCGCGCGCGCCGGCGCCCCGCGCGCCGCCACGGGTGAAGAACGCTCCCATGGACCGAGAGTGGCCGCTCGACGCGGAGGACTTCTTCGCCTACTACGCCTTCGCGCCCGCGGCGCTCGCCATCCGCGAGTGCGTGCGGCTGCGCGCCGTGCGCGAGCTCGACCTGCCGGAGCCGCTGCTCGACGTCGGCTGCGGCGACGGCCTGTTCGCCCGCCTCGCCTACCCGCACAAGCAGGCGTGGGGCATCGACATCAACCCGACCGAGGTGCAGCGCGCGCAGCGGACCGCGTCGTACCGGACGCTCATCTGCGGCAACATCGTCAGCGTCCACCTGCCCGAGGCGTTCTTCGGCAGCGCCATCGCCAACTGCAGCCTCGAGCACGTGCCCGATCTCCACGGGGCCCTCGTGAACATCCGGCGCGCGCTCAAGCCCGGCGCGCGGCTCGTGCTCATCGTGCCCACGCCCGACTGGACGTTCCACCTCGCGCTGCCCGAGGCGATGCGCGCCGTGGGCCTGGTCGGCCTCTCGCGGGCGTACGGCGACGCGCTCGACCGGGTCTTTTCGCACGTCCACCTCTACGACGAGGCGGGCTGGCGCGATCACCTCGCGCGCGCGGGCTTCGACCTCACGGAGACGCGCCCCATCGCGGGCAGGCCGACCTCGTGGGCGTTCGACGTCATGCTGTACCCGAGCCTGCTCGGCTACGTGATGCGCAAGCTCACCGGCCGGTGGATCGCGATGCCAGCGCTCCGCCCGCTCACCGCCGACCTGGCGCGCGCCGTGGTCAACGCGGTCGGGCGCCTCGCCCCGGGCGGCGACGCGGCCGCCGAGTACCTGCTCGTGGCGCGGGCGCGGCCCGATGGCTGACCCGGCGGCGCCGCCCGGCGACTACTTCTCGAACCACCGGCGCCGCGAGCGGTTCCCGTGGTCGCTCTACCACGGCGCGCTCACCCGCCCCCTCGCGCGCGCCATCGCCGCGCGCGGCCCGCGGCCGCGCGTGCTCCTCGTCGGCTGCGGCCTCGAAGGCGAGATCCCCGGCGCTCCGCCCGCGACCGAGCTCTACGGCTGCGATCTCGACGCGCGCGCCATCGAGGCGTGCCGGCGCCTCTACCCGGCGCGCGCGGCGCGCTTCGCCGTCTGCCCGGGGCCCTACGAGCTGCCGACGGGCGGCGGCTTCGACGGCCCGTTCGACGTCGTCCTCGCGAAGGAGGTCGTCGAGCACACCCTCGATCCGTCGCGCTGGGCGCGCGGGCTCTCGGCGCGCCTCGCGCCGGGCGGCACCCTGCTGCTCACGACCCCGAACTACGGCCGGCTGTCCACGCTGCCGCTCCTCGAGGCCACGGTGCTCGAGTGGATCGCGCGCCGCGACGGCTTCTCGCGCAAGCACATCCACCCGAGCAAGTTCGACGCGCGCCGCCTCGCGGCGCTCGACGTCGGGGAGCGGATGCGGCTCGTGTCGGTGCGGCGGACGCTCACGGGCTGGTCGCTCCTCGGGACCTGGCGGCGCGCCCCGGGCTGACGCGGGCGCCGGCGAGCTCTATCCATGCTCCTCCTCCTGATCGCGCTCGGCGTCCTGGTCCTCCGGCTGGCCGAGCTCCGCGCCGACGCGGCCTCGGCATCCGCCACGCCCGCCTCGCCCGCGCCCGCGCCCGCGCCCGCCGCGCCCGCGCCCGCCTCGCCCGCGCCGCGCCTCGCCTGGCTCGCCGCCGCCGCGGCGGTGGCGGCCGCGCTCCTGCCCGCGCTGCGCGACGCGCGCGCGCTCGCCGGGCCCGGCGCCGCGCTGTGGAAGGACGCGAGCTCGCACCTCGCCATCGCCTACGACATCGCGACGAGCGGCCTGCCGCACGGGTGGATCGACACGAACAACGGCGGCTTCCCGGTCGCGCTGCACTACCCGCCGGTCGGCTGGCTGCTCACGGCGGCGCTGATCCGCCTCGGCGTCGCGCCGGTGGTCGCGGCGAAGGGGCTCGGCCTCGCCGCCTTCGTCGGCGCCCCGCTGGTCGCCCTCGCCGCGGCCCGCGCGGCCGGCGCGCGCCCCGCGTCGGCCGCCGCCGGCGCGGTGGCGCTCGCGTGGGTCGCGCCGTACGTGCAGTTCGCCGGCGGGTGGCCGTCGTTCTTCCTCCTCGGGCTGCTCTCGCAGATCCTGGTCATCCCCCTCGTCGTCGCCTGGGCCGCCGCGGTGATCCGCCCCGCCCGCTTCGAGCTCGGGCCGGCGCTCGCCGCGGCCTGCGCGGCGACGCACCCGCAGGTCTTCACGGTGAGCGCCGCCGTCCTCGCCGCCGCCGCGATCGCCGCCTGGGATCGGCCGCTGTGCGCGCGGGTGCTCCGCTCGCTCGCGGGCGGCGGCCTTGTCGCGGCCGCGCTCTACGGCCCCGGCATCGCGTCGATGGCCGTGCCCTTCGGCTGGCCCGCCGGCCTCGGGTGGCGGCTCATCGGCTTCGGGCCCGAGCGCGTGCTGCCGTGGACGCTCGAGGGCGACCTGCTCGACTACGACCACGCCCCGGTGATCGGCTCGGCGTGGATCGCCGCCTGCCTCCTGCACGCGACGCGCCTCCGCGCCCCGGCGTCGCGGGCCCTCCTCGCGGCGTCGGCCGCCGCGCTGCTCCTCTCGATGAGCGGCGGCTGGATCGCCTCCGCCGGCCCGCTCGGCCGCGCGCTGCTCTCCGTGTTCCAGCCGATGCGCGCCCTCGCCCTCCTGCCGCTCGTCGCGGCCGCGACCATCGTCGCCGCGCTCGACCTCGCGACCACGGCGCTCGCGCGCATCGGCGCCGCGCTCGCCGCGCGCCCCGCGCTCGCCGCGCGCCCCGCGCTCGCCGCGCGCCCCGCGCTCGCCGCGCTCCTCCCGGCCGCGCTCGCCGCGCTCCTGCCCGCCGCGCTCGCGGTCGTCGCGGCGCTCGAGGTCCCCGCCCGCGCGGCCGAGCTCCACGTCCTCGCGGAGAACCAGGCCTCGCTCATCGCGTCGCGCGGCTGCCGGCCGCACGTCGAGGGCTTCGATCCCGATCTCATCGCCCGCTGGCTCGCCGAGGCGCCTCATGGCCGCGCGAGCTACGGCGCCGAGGACACGTTCGCGGCCTGCTCCATGGTGCACGCCGCCGATCTCCGCAGCGCGGTCCCGATGGCGTTCTCGACCGGCGCGGGCGCGCACGTCGGCGTCCACATGGCCGCCTTTCTCAAGCTGGCGCCCGAGCGCCCCGGGAGCGCCGCGCGCGCGGAGGCGCTCGGCGTCCGCACGCTCATCCACCTGACCGCGCAGCGGCCGGGTCCGCCCGAGGCGTGGGCGCTCGTGGACAGGCGCGGGCAGGTCGAGCTGTCGCGGCGGGTGGGCGGCACGGACACCGTCGGGCTCGGGTGCGTGCGCGAGGTGTGGCGCGGCCGCGAGGCCGACCTGCTCACGGCGCTCTTCGAGCACCTGGCGCAGCCGCGCACCGTGCTCGACGCGCCCGGCGAGCTCGTGGCGCTGGAGGCGACCCGCGGCCCGCTCGAGCGCCTGGCCGCGGCCGACGACGGCTGCGACGCGTCCCGCGCCAGCGTGCGCGAGGCGCCGCGCGAGCCGGGCGCGTACGAGGCGATCGTCGACGCCGAGGCGCCGGTCGACGTCGTCTTCCGCGCCACGGCGTACCGCGGCTGGCGCGTGCGCGACGGCGGCGCCGAGCTGGTCCCGCGGCGCGTCGCCCCGGGCTTCTTCGCGGTGCGCGTCGGCCCTGGCCGGCACCACCTGGAGGCGGTGGCGGCGCTGCCGCGGCTTTACGTGCCCATGCTCGCGCTCGCGTGCGCCGCCGCCCTCGCGCTCGGGGCCCCGCGCCTCCGGCGGCCGCTTTCGCCGCGACCGGCGCCCCTCCCGCCGCGGCGAGGGTGCTAGGATGGCGGCTCGACTCATGACCTCTCGAGCGACGCAGGCATGGCCAGAGCGGAGCTCTCATGAGCCGCGACGACGAACATCTCCGTCTCTGATGACAAGCGAGCCCATCGGATCACGGCGACGCCGTGTCGCAGGTGACGCCGAATGGGCCCAGGAGCGCTCATGAGGAACAGGTCTCGATCTGCCGGGGACAGCCGCGTTCCCCCCCGCCGTCGTCGCGCGTTCGGCGCCGCGTGGGCGGCGTCGCACGCCCTCTTCGCGATGCAGGTCGCCTGCGGCGCGTCCATGCCGCCGGCCGCCGACACGGTGCTGCGGAACGGCTTCGTGTACACCGTCGACGGCGCGGACTCGGTGCACCAGGCGGTCGCGGTGCGCGACGGCAAGATCGTTTATGTCGGCGCTGACAGCGGCGCGCAGGGGTATGTGGGTCCTCGGACCGAGGTCGTCGATCTGAAGGGCCGCATGCTGATGCCGGGCCTCGTCGACGGCCATTTGCACGTGATGTCCGGCGGGGCGCAGCGCCTGATGTGCAGCCTTGAGTACAAGACGCACACCATCGCGCAGCTCCAGCAGAAGATCCAGGCTTGCCTCGACAGCGAGCCGGCCAAGGGTCCCGACCAGTGGCTCGAGGTGACGAGCTGGGATCGGCAGGGCACGGTCTCGGTGGACGCCGACCCGACGCGGGCCGCGCTCGACGCGCTCAGGACGCAGCGGCCGATCCTCGTGCACTCCACCGACCACCACAGCGCGCTGACCAACTCGCGCGGCATGGCGCTGGCGGGCATCACCGCCAAGACGCCCGATCCGGTCGGCGGCAAGATCGGCCGCGACGCAGGCGGCCAGCCGACGGGCATCTTCGAGGATGCCGGCATCGCGCTTGTATCGGCGGCCATGCCGCCGCCGACGCCGGAGGACGACGTGCGCAGCGCCAAGGCGGCGCTCGACGCGATCCGCCGCCAGGGCGTGACCACCTTCATGGATGCGTGGTCGGACGAGCGCGCGCTGAGGGCGTTCACGGCCGTGCAGCGCAGCGGCGAGCTGACGGCGAGGGCGCTCTTCGCCATCATGATCGATCCTGACGAGGTGGCGAAGGGTCCGGAAAAGGCGATCGCCGCGGCCAAGGCACTGGCATCCTCCTACGATCGACCCGCCGCGGCGCCGGCCCCTGGCGTCGGCGCTCGCCACATCAAGGTCATGCTGGATGGCGTCCTCCAGGCGCCGGCCCAGACGGCGGCGATGCTCGCGCCGTACCACGTCAACGTGGGCACGGACGGCGCGCCGCAATGGGTCCCGGGCAAGCACAGCGGCGACGTGTACTACCCGCCGGACACGCTGAAAGCGCTGCTCCTCGCGGCGGTCGAGGCCGGGCTCGATCCGCACGTCCACGCGATCGGCGATCGCGCCGTGCGGCAGACGCTCGACGCTTACGAGGCCGTGCGCGCCCGGCTGCCGGGCAACGACGTTCGCGCGGCGATCGCGCACTGCGAGACCGTCGACCCGGCGGATTTCGGTCGCTTCAAGGCGCTCGGCGTGATCCCGGTGATGTCGTTCCAGTGGGCGCAGGAGGCCCCCTATTCCGTCGACGCGATGAAGCATCAGCTCGGGCCGGAGCGCTATGCCCGCCTGGAGCCCGAGGGCAGCTTGCACAACGCCGGCGCGAGGATCGCTTATGGCAGCGACTGGCCGATCGATCCGTTCGCCGAGTTCCTGGCCCTCAAGATCGGCGTCACCCGCAGGGGGGACCCCACGCATCCGGCCAGCTTCGGTCCGTCCTATGCTGGCCGGCTCAACGACGACCCGCTCCTGCCGCGCAACGTCGCGCTGCGCGCGATCACGATGAACTCGGCCTACCAGCTGCGGCTGGAGAAGGTCGTGGGCTCGATCGAGCCGGGCAAATTCGCGGACATGATCGTGCTGGACCAGAACTTTCTCCAGATCCCCGAGGATGATCTCGGCAAGATTCAGGTGCTCATGACCATGGTCGGGGGGAAGATCGTCTATACGGCCGATACCTTGCGGCCGAAGGGGTAGAGGGCCGCGTCGCCCGGGGCCTCCCCAATCGCCAACCCCTCGCAGCCGGAGGATTTCAGCGTGTCGATCAAGGACCACCTCTCCATCTCCTCCGAGGTCAGGAAGGCGCTCGCGGCCAGCCGGCCGGTGGTGGCGCTGGAGTCGACCATCATCACCCACGGCATGCCTTACCCGCAGAACCTCGGGATGGCGCAGCGCGTGGAGGCGGTGGTCCGCCGGAGCGGGGCCGTGCCGGCCACGATCGCCATCATGGACGGCAAGCTCAGGGTGGGCGCGAAGGCGGACGATCTCGAGCGGCTGGCCAAAGCGGGGGGCAAGGCGGCCAAGGCCTCGCGGCGCGACGTGGCGGCACTCCTGGTGTCGGGCGACGTCGCCGGGACGACGGTGGCGACCACGATGATGGCGGCGGCCTGGGCCGGCATCCGGGTGTTCGCCACCGGCGGCATCGGCGGCGTGCATCGCGGGGCGGAGACGACGTTCGATATCTCCGCCGACCTCGAGGAGCTGCGTCGGACGCAGGTGGCGGTGGTCTGCGCGGGGGCCAAGTCGATCCTCGACATCCCCAAGACGCTGGAGACGCTCGAGACCAAGGGCGTGCCGGTCCTGGGCTACAAGACCGCGGATTTCCCGGCGTTCTGGGCGCGGCAGAGCGGGCAGAAGGTGGACCACAGGATCGAGAGCGCCAAGCAAGCGGCCAAGGTTATCGCGCTGCAGTTCGAGCTCGGCCTGGGCGGCGTCCTGGTGGCCAACCCGATCCCCGAGAGCCATGCCCTGGACGCGCGGGAGATCGAGGCGCGGATCGAGGAGGCGATCCGGGGCGCCGAGGCCGAGGGCGTGAGCCGCAAGGACCTGACGCCGTTCCTCTTGAAGCGCATCGTCGAGCTCACCGGCGGCAAGAGCCTCGTCGCCAACATCGCTCTTGTCGAGAACAACGCGGCGGTGGCGGCGGAGATCGCGGTGGCGTTGAGCCAGCTCGGGGCCAAGCGGAAGGCGAAGCCGAAGGCCAGGGCATGAGGGAGGCCGGCCGCGTGCTCGTGGTGGGCGACGTGATGACGGACGTCATCGTCCGCCCCGAGGGGCCGCTGGTGCGCGGCTCGGACCGTCGCGCCAAGATCCAGAGCCGGCCGGGCGGTTCGGGGGCGAACCAGGCGGTGTGGCTCGGCTCGATGGGAGCGAGGGTGTCGTTCGTCGCCCGGGTGGGGGCCAGCGACAAGCCGCATCTCGAAGCCTATTTCAAGGGCTTCCATGTCGATGCGATGCTGGCGGCCGATCCGCGGGAGCCCTCGGGCGTGCTGGTCGTCCTCGTCGACGCCGACGGGGAGCGGAGCTTCCTCACCGATCGAGGGGCGAACCTCGCGCTCGAGCCCTCGGACATGCCGTTATGGCTCCTCGACGAGACGCGGCTGGTGCTCGTCTCGGGGTATTCGCTCTTCGCCGAGGGGCCTCGGCGGGCGGTGCTGTGGCTCGCCGGAGAGGCGCGGCGCCGCGGCATCCCGGTCGCCATCGACGCCGCGTCGGTGGGGTTCCTGCGGGAGGTGGGGGTCGAGGCGTTCCTCGAGTGGACGAGGGGGATGTCGACGCTGCTCGCCAATGCCGACGAGGCGGAGGCGCTCTCGGGCACCGGCGACCTCGCCGGGCAGATGATCGCGCTGGGGGCCTGTTTCGAGCGGGTGATCATCAAGCGCGGCGCGCGGGGCGCGGCGCTGGGCGGACGGCACGGCGTGCGCCTCGACGCGCCGGCGCCGCTGGTGGCGGTGGTGGACACGACCGGGGCCGGCGACGCGTTCGCGGCCGGGTTCATCGCCGCGGAGCTCGAGGGCGCGGGCGAGGCGGCGTGCCTGCGGCGCGGGGTCGAGGCGGGATCGAAGGCGGTGACGCAGCTGGGCGGGCAGCCGGGGTAGACCGCATCGTGGGCCGCCGGCGCTCGGTCCCCTCACCTGCCCATCCGCATGCGCTCCTTCGACCCGCGCATCGACGCCGCCCGGCTGTTACCCGGCCGAGAACAGGACGTCTATTTGGATTCGACCCGTCCGAGCGGGTTGGCTGCGCCAGCCAGCGCGTTTTGCGCTTCCTGCCAAGCGGGGTCTCCGGGGTAGAGCTCGGTGCGGAGGTAGGCCCAGGTGAGTCGCTGGACGGCAGCCACTCGCTCGGGGTTCTCGTCCGTGGTCTCGGCGACGTCATATCCCGAGACGCCGCCCAGCCCGTGCCCTGCATCGAACAGGATGACCAGGGACTTGGGGCTCGGGGAGAGGAAGTAGGGATCGGCATGCCAGTCGGCGCCCGCGACCGTCAGGTGGGGAGAGGCGTCTTTATCGCCGGCGATCACGAGCGCGGGCGCCGTCATCGTGGAGAAGTCGATGGTCGAGAAGATAGGATACTTCTTGGCCGCGAGCTCGCTGAGGGCGTCGCCGCCTCTGCCGGGCGCGGCGAGCAGCACGCCCGCCTTGATCCGAGGCTCGGCGAGGTTCACCTCCGTCCCGTCGTGGGGATCTCTGAGCCGCGCGCCCAGCAGCACGCTCGCGGTGTGCCCGCCCATCGAGTGCCCGACGACGGCCACCTTGCTTCGGTCCAGACGCCCGGCGAGCGCAGCGACGGCGCCCTCGATCGCGTCGAGCTGGTCGAGGATGCGCTTCATGTCCTCGGCCCGCGATCGCCAGTACAGCGGCGCCTCGGGGTGATCGGAGTCCCTGAAGGGGAGCGTCTTCGAGTCGAGATGGGTCGGCTGGATCACGACGAAGCCGTGCGCCGCGAAGTAGTTGGCGAGCGGGGCGTAGCCGTTCAAGGAGGAGAGGTGGTTGGAGGGGCCGTGGCCGTGCGAGAGCAAGAGGATGGGCAGCTCGCTTCCGGTCACGGGCGCGGAGACGCGCACCTGGAGATCGACGGCGCGGCCGGGTGCTGGCAGCACGACTGGGCTGACCGAGAGGACGGGCGTGGGTGCGCGGGGGATGTCTGCTGCGGGAGTCGGTTTGCTCATGATGTCGATTTCCTTTCGTGATCTCGGCGCCGTGACAACGGCCCTGGCGCCATCGGTACACACCCCAGCCTCACCCCGACTGCTTCTCCATGTACTCCCGCACGCGCGCGAGCGCGTTCGGCTGCGTATAGACGTCCCCGCGGCCGCTCAGGGCTGCGTCGCACACCACGTGCGCGACCTCCTCCGCCGTCTGCGTCGCGCCGCCGAGGACGGCGAGGACCTCATCGGGGAGCTTCCCGCCGTCCGCCGTGCGCTGACCCAGCGCGTTCTGACCGAAGTCGGTCGCGATCCGGCCGGGGTAGACGACCACCACGCGGACATTGGGGTGCGAGCCCGAAAGCTCGATGCGGAACGCCTCCGAGAGCGACATCATCGCGGCTTTCGACGCCGCGTAGGCGGCGCGCGGGGGCAGCGGCGTGCGGCCGAGGAGCGACGACACGTTCACGATCGCGCCCGTACCGCGCGCCTTGAGGTGCGGCGTCACGACCTGCATGCCGTAGAGCGCCGACTTCGTGTTGTCGCGGATCATCGCGTCGATGTCGTCGTCGGTGATCTCGAGCAGGGGGCGGCCGATGCCTCGACCCACGTTGTTGATCCAGATGTCGACGCGACCGAACTTCGCGACGGCCTCGTCGAAGATGCGCTGCACGTCGCTCCGCTTCGTCACGTCGGCGACGACGGCGTGGGCCCGGTCCCCACAGCGCTTGGCCACCTCGTCGAGCGGGCCGGCGCGGCGCGCGGCCAGCACGACCGACGCGCCACGTCGCGCGAGCTCCTCGGCGGCAGCAGCGCCGACGCCCCCGCTCGCACCGGTGACGACAACGACGTGGTCTGAAAAATCTCGGTTGCTCATGCCGTACCTCCACCGCCTTCGTACCTCCCGCCGCCGCCCTCCGGTTGGAAGGACCGGACATTTTCCTCGGCGCCTCCCCGCCGGCTTGACCGGCCGCCGTGCACGCGCGAGACTACGAGGGTGCCGCGCGCGATGGACTCTGCAGCCTCGACGTTCTCGCTCTCCCGCTTCGTCGAGGAGGTTCGCGCCGTCGCACCGGTCGCTGGACGCGCGCTTGACGTCGAATGGCTGCCCAACGGAAGAACGACCCTCGTGTTTCGAGTGTTCGAGGAGGGCCGGAGAGGGGATGTGGCCGTCGCGGGCCCGCGGACGCGGGCGCTGTTCAAGAACGCAACCGGCGTCGCGCGGGCGGTGATGCTTCAGTTCAAGCCAGGCTGGTCCGGGCCGCTGCTGGGCGTGGCAGCGAACGCGCTGACGGACCGGATCGTCCCGCTGGAAGACATCTGGGGCCGTTCTGGCGGCGACCTCTACCTCGATCTCCTCGAGGCGCGAAGCGTGCCGGAGGTGCTCGACCGACTCTCTCACGCGATCGCCCTGCGTACCCACCAGGCGTCCGAGCCTGCGTCGGCACAACTCGCGCGCCGCGCGGTTCGTTTGCTCGAGGGAGGCGAGGTTCGGGTGGAGCGCGTGGCGGAGCGGCTCGGCGTCACGGCCCGGCATCTTCGCCGCGCCTTCACGGAGAGCGTCGGTATCGGACCGAAGGATTTCGCGCGGACCGTTCGCTTGCAGCGCGCCCTGCGGACGGCGGCGAGCTCGAAGGACTGGGCGCGCATCGCCGCGGACGCGGGCTATTACGACCAGGCGCACCTCATTGCCGACTTCCGGGAGCTCGTCGGGCTCACGCCGGGCGCCTTCCTGAAGCGCGCGGGCGCTCGGGGCGGCGAGGCCATGGCCGGGGGCGCCCCCTTGCGTTGACGCCCGGATACGGAGCGCCCCCCCCCCGGCGCGCTGCTCAGATGCCCGAGGCCGACGCGAGGCAGGCGTCGAGCTCGGGGGTGTCCCGCCAGCCGCACTGGCCGGACGCGTCGCGCTCGCAGACGCCGTGCTGGCCGTAGCACGCGTACTCCTCGCGCCACTCGCACGTCGTGAGCACCTCCTGGTCCGCGCAGACCTGCCCGCTGCAGCCGGTGACCACGCAGCGCCCGGGGCCGCCGCCAGGCGCCGCCTCCAGCTCGCCCCCGCCGCCGAGGCACGCGGTGAGCTCCGGCGTCTGTCGCCAGCCGCACTGGCCGGACGCGTCGCGCTCACAGATGCCGTAGTCGCCGTAGCACGCGTACTCCTCGCGCCACTCGCACGTGGTGTACACGACCTGGTCCGCGCAGACCTGCCCGCTGCAGCCGGTCGGCCTACAGCGGCCGGGCTTGATCCCCCCGGCCGCCGCGGAGACGAGCTCGGCGGGCGCGCTGTCCACGCCGTCGACCTCGGGGACAGCCTGGCTACAGCCGTCGTCGTTCGCCCCGGCGAGCAGCGGGGCGCACAGGAGGAGCACAGAGAAGGCAAACCGATGGCGCGTGGTGAAAGAGCTCATAAGACCTCCTTAACAAAACAAAAACAAAGTACGGAGTGCCCGGAAGGGGCGAGCTCTTGTCCTTAGATCATGCGGCGGCCCGACGCAACCAGCGGCGTCGATCGCACGACCCAGCGTCCCGGGATCAGCGGCTGCACGAGATCCGCGCTGCCTCCTGGACGGCGTAATCCGGTCATGCCGCCGCTGCTGGCACACATCGCCGTGGGCACACTGCGGCACATTCGCGGTAGAGTCGGCCCGAAAGCGCCTTCGCTTCATTCGTTCAAGAACGGCACGCTTGTTGAACAGCGGCACGATCGGAGGCGATGATGATTCGACTTGCGACAGCGATCTTGACGGCTCATGTGCTCGTTGGATGCGCAGGCCAAGCCAATGGTGGTGATGAAGCGGCCGCCGGCGGTGATGAAGGGGCCGCCGCCGGCGGCGGCGCGCCTGAATGCGGAATCCTGCAAGGACCGCCCACGGGGCCGTGTAGCGCGGGTGAAGAATGCAGCTTCCACGACGCCGGATGCGACTTCGATAGCTACTGCAAGGACGGCTCTTGGGCCACCATCCGCACCTGCTCGGCCACAAAGACGTGCCCGCGGGAAGGGTTGACGGCCGGCGACTCGTGCTCGGACGAAGGGGCTGGGTGCCGCTACGACGAGGGCGGCGCGTGCGTCGGCGATCTGACCTGTACCGGCGGTCTCTGGACCGAATCCGACCCCGGCTGCTGAGGAGATCGCCTCAGCCGTCGGTCGGGCTGGCGTCCGGCGCGCCTGCAGCGCGGGATCGAGGCGGGATCGACGGTGGTGACGCAGCTGGGCGGACAGCCGGGGTAGACGGCATCGTGGGCCGCTGGCGCTCGGCCCCCTCACCTGCCCATCGGGCACCGTCGTGGCGCTTCACGTGGCCGCCGGCTCGTCCGCCCGGTCATGCTCGCGTTCCGCGCGGGAGCTCTGGTATCCTGCGGCGTCTCTCCCTGGTGGGGGTGCGCAGCCCCGCCGAGGACCGCCGGGAGGGAAGACCGTGTTCGTTTCCGTCGAAGGGGCAGAGCTGGTCTACTCGGTGCAGGGCCATGGGCCCGCGTGCCTCGTCCTGTCCAGCATCGGCACGCGGCCCTACGAGCGGCAGATGCCGGCGCAGCTGAGCGACCGCCTCAAGTTCGTCTACGTCGACCTGCGGGGGAGCGGGCGCTCGATCGGCGATCCGGCCGATCTCACCTTCGACGTGCTCACCTGGCGTGAGGGAACGTAGTCATGTCACCGCTTCGCCGGCCAGATGCCTGCCCAGTCTGCGCCAGTCCGCGCATTCTCCGTATCTTCTACGGGCGGCCGCTCCCCGAGGCGATGGCGCTCGTCCAGCGCGGCGAAGCGCTCCTCGGCGGTTCCATCATTTTTGCTGGATGGCCGGATTGGGCGTGCTCGCGATGCCGGCACCGGTGGCATGATCCGCAGGATCCGGCGCGCCAGAAGATGGACGCGGTGGTCGAAGAGCTTGCCTCCCGCGAATTCTCGCCACCGATCCCCGAGCTGCGGCTACGAGCCGACGGTCTTCGGGAGCGCGTGTGGAGGGCGAAGATGAAGGCGCGCACTTCTCCGGTAAGCCAGGAGTTCTCGTCGCAGCTCCGCGATCGAGCGCTGGAGCAGTACCGGCGATGCCTCGCGGACCAGAATGCGGGAGGCGCCGCCGACGAAGCGCTCCTCGACGTGCGCGCGGAAGTGGCCGGGCCGCGCTCTTACCGCGTTGTCATAGCTCGCGGGGGCGCGGCGCCAAACTGGGACATGGCGGCAGATACTTGGGTGATGCATGCTCTCGAAGCCATGGCCGGCCCGATCATATCTTGGGAAGGGGTATCGCGCGCGCTCTGGAAGCTCTGGCCGCTTCCCCCTACCTAGCTGCCGCCGCCGTCCTCGAAGACGTCGCTCCGCACCTTGGCCTGGCTGATCCGGCTGTTCGGCGGGACGCTGCGCGTGAGCCACACGTTGCCGCCGATGCTCGAGCCGTGGCCGATGGTGATGCGCCTGAGGATCGTCGCACCCTGACGGCGGCGAAGCTCGCGGAGCGGCTTGGGTTCAGCCAGCTCTACAACCTGGATGGGGGCACGAGCGGCTGGGTGAAGGCGGGGCTTCCGCTCGAACAGAGCTGAGCGCTCGCCCGTTCCCCCGGGTCGATCTCTCCTGGCCGCCGCTCGCGCGCCGGGCGGCTCGGGAAGGCCTCCCTCCCAACCAGCGACATCCTTGACGGTGTGATCCCCGCCGGCGCGCAGCGCGGCGGCTCAGCCGAGCCGCCGCGCGCTCCTCGCCGTCACCGGGCGACCCGGATCAGTTGACCTCGGTCTGGCACGTCGCGCTGCAGTCGTCGCCGCTCGCGGTGTTGCCGTCGTCGCACTCCTCGTACGGCTGCTGCCGCACGCCGTCGCCGCAGTGCGGGCCGAACACGCAGCCCGCGGCGCACTCGCCGTAGCCGCCGTCGTTCTCCGCGTCGTCGCACTCCTCCTCCGGCATCTGCGTCACGCCGTCGCCGCAGCGCGGGCCGTACACGCAACCCGGCGCGCACTCGCCGTAGCCGCCGTCGTTCGTGCCGTCATCGCACTGCTCGCCGAGGTCCCCCTGCGGGACCCCGTCGCCGCAGACCGCGCCGATCCGGCAGCCGAGGCACCCCATGGTGCCGTCGTTCACGCCGTCGTCGCACTCCTCGCCCCACTCGTCCTGGGTCACCCCGTCGCCGCACTGCCCCGCGTCGCCGCACTCCGGCGTGCAGCCGCCATAGCGACCGTCGTTCACGCCGTCGTCGCACGTCTCGTCCGGCATCTGGACCACCGCGTCGCCGCACCGCGGCCCGACGAGGCAGTCCGTCGAGCAGCCGCCATACCGGCCGTCGTTCACGCCGTCGTCGCACGTCTCGCCGAACTTGCTGTCGATCTCCGCGTCGCCGCAGCGAGGCGCCGCCACGCACCCCGGCGCGCAGGCGTTCGAGCCATAACCGCCCAGGTTGGTGCCGTCGTCGCAGATCTCGTACGGCGTCGTCCGGACACCGTCGCCGCAGTAGAGCCCGAGCTCGCACCGCGTCGAGCACTTCCCGTACCCCGCGCCGTTCTCGCTCCCGTCGTCGCACTCCTCGTCCTGCGTGACGATCCCGTCGCCGCACACCGGCTCGCACCGGGACGGGGCCGCGTTGAAGCCGCCGAGCGTCAGCTTGTAGCTCGACCCTGTGACGTGGCGCTCCGCCTGGAACACGACGACCTCGTAGACGCCCCCCACCGTGAGGCCGAGCTCATCCATGAGCAGCGT
Organism: Sorangium sp. So ce385; assembly: GCF_051474135.1. Lineage (NCBI taxonomy): Bacteria > Pseudomonadati > Myxococcota > Polyangiales > Polyangiaceae > Sorangium > Sorangium sp. So ce385. The sequence continues at coordinate 8,936,223 of NZ_CP150337.1, forward strand.
CCCGCGGTTGTCCGCCACCCCGCCGATCTCGCCGGTCCCCATCGGGGCGTGGATGCCGCCGAGGTCGATGCGGAGCCGGTTGTTGAGGAACACCCAGACGTCGTCGTCCCCGTAGAAATCGAGCCGCTCCCCGCCGTGGTACTCGAACCAGTAGCGGACCTCGCTCGTGAAGTAGAAGTTGTGGTTGCCGGCGTTCGCCCAGTCGTTGAACGGATCGCCCGCCGCGCGGCTCGCCTCGCGCTGCGCCACCGGCACCGACGGGTCCTGCCAGCCTCGGTCATCGAGCGGGAAGAAGACGTGATCCTCGAAGAGGAACACCTCCGACGTCCCGATCCGCTCGAGCGTGAGCCAGTCCACGACCGTCTTCGAGAGGGTCGAGTCGTTGTACCACCGGTTGAAGTCCGCGGCGTTCGTGAGGAAGGCGTTGGGCCGCGCCGCCGCGAACTGCGGCTTGTTGTCCGCGCCGAGGAGGTTCTGCACGATGCCCGTCACGACGGCGTTCGGCGGGTTCGTGTCGGGCTCGAAGTTCGGCGCGTTCTCCTTGAAGTCGCGGTACACGATCGGCACGCGGAGCTCGTCGCCGAGCGCCACGTCGTTGGTGCAGCTGTACCCCGGCTCGACGGTGCACGTGGACGAGCAGCCGTCCCCGTCCGCCGTGTTGCCGTCGTCGCACGCCTCGCCGCCCAGGCGCAGCCCGTCGCCGCACGCCGAGGTGCAGCCGGTGTCGCCGCAGTCCGGCTCGACCTGGCAGAACGGCGTGCAGCCGTCGCCCATCGTGCTGTTGCCGTCGTCGCAGGGCTCGGAGCCCTCGTGCTCCCCGTCGTTGCAGACGGTGTCGCGGCAGATGTAGCCGCCGGGCGCGGGCTCGCACACGACGCCCTCTTCCCACTTGCACGCGGCGTTGCACCCGTCGCCGTCGTCCGTGCGGCCGTCGTCGCACTCCTCCCGCCCGACGACCATCCCGTCGCCGCAGACCGCGGTGCAGCGGCGCCCGGCGCGCGCGCAGTCGAACCCGGGCTCGGTCTGGCACGTGGCGGAGCACCCGTCGCCGGAGACCGTGTTGCGGTCGTCGCACCCCTCGCCGACGCCGATCTGGCCGTCGCCGCAGACGACCGTGAAGACGCAGTTCACGCCGTCCGGGCACACCCAGCCGGCCTCGACCTGGCAGCTCGGCGAGCAGCCGTCGCCCGGCGCCACGCCGCCGTCGTCGCACTGCTCGCTCGGCCGCAGCAGGCCGTCGCCGCAGCGCTCGACCGGCCTGCACGGCTGCCCCGGCTGGGGGCAGGTGATGTTGCCGGGGTCCTCGAGCGCGCAGACCTCGGAGCACCCGTCTCCGCCCACCGCGTTGCCGTCGTCGCAGGTCTCCCCGCCCGAGACGCGATCGTCGCCGCACGAGTGCAGCCGGAAGCACGGCTCCCCCGCCTTCGGGCAGATCCAGTCGCCCGGCTCCCGCTGGCAGCGATCGTCACAGCCGTCCCCCGAGGCCGTGTTCCCGTCCTCGCAGCTCTCCCCGGGCTCGATCGCGCCGTTGCCGCAGGCGATCGTCGTGTGACAGGGCTCCCCCGGCGGGCACGCGCAGTACGGCTCCACCTTGCAGGCGCCGGAGCAACAGTCCCCGGGCAGGCTGTTGCCGTCGTCGCACGCCTCGGTGTCCTGGTTGATCTCGCCGTCGCCGCACGCCGCGTCGACCGCGTCGCACTCCGGCGGAGGATCCGGCGACTCGCACGGATCGCCCCCGCTGCCGCTCGTCCCCCCGGGCCCGACGATGAACCCGCCGAACGCCCCGGAGCTGTCGTCGGTCCCGCCGGTGCCCGAGGCGCCGCTGCCGCCCGCGCCGCCCACGCCGCCGCCCGCGCCGCCGTTGCCGCCGCCGCCGTCGTCCCCGCAGGCGGCGAGCGGACCGGCAAGCAGGACGAGGAGCACGGAAGAAGTAAGTCTCTTTCCAAAGCGCATTGATGCCACCATCCCAACTCGCTGAAGAGCGTCGTGTTGTTCAACCCGCGCCGCCAGGCGCCCCGGCCTTCGGGTGCGCCGCCGGAGGCGGCGTGGGCGCGCGCCGCACAGCGCTCGCGCACGTATGCACGCGTAAGTCGCCCTCGTTACCGGCACATCGCAACTCAACACCCCCCGTGCGGCAAGCGGATTTGACGCCGCAGCGGCTTTGCGACGCGCCGGTCGCCGGGACGCGATGAAATCCGCCGGCGGCGCGCGGGCCGGCGGGGGGCAGAGCGGGCTTGACATCCCGGCGCGCCCGGCGGCGCGGTCGTCCACGGCGCGCGTCGTGGGCGCGGCCGCCCCGCCGGGGCGCGCGATCGCCATCTCGCCCCCCGGGCGCGGCGAACGGCGGTAACCTGGCCGCTGGCGAGCCGAGGCCCGCGCGGATTCGATGCGGGGGCGGGCCTCGAGCCTGACCACACGGAGCATGCATGGTGTCGACAGGGGCCTTGGACGGCGCGGCCCAGACCGCGGGGGCTGCCCCCCCGCAGGCGGCAGAGTCGCTGGATGGGGGCAATTACGAGGTCATCCGCCGGCGGCTCGTCGAGCGCGCCGAGGAGCTCGGCCGCCGCGCCGAGGCGCTCAACGCGCGGCGCAAGCAGGTGTTCGGCGGCGCCGACCTCGCGCTCCTCGAGAACGCGCGCGTCCGGACCGAGAACAACTGCCTGCCGCGCGACATCGTGAGCATCCGGGGCAAGCTGCTCGTCGGCTACCTCGTGTTCATGGGGCTCAAGGAGGTGAACGTCGGCGACGTCTTCAGCCTCCACCGCTTCGCCAAGGACGGCGGCGCCTTCGACCTGTCGCACGTGCCGCTCGACGAGGGCGACGCGTTCCTCGGCGACCCCGCCTTCGTCAAGGAGTTCAAGGACCTCCACCGCTACGTCAAGGAGCCGCGGCTGCTCCAGCTCCGGCGCAGCGACAGCAGGCTCCTCGCCATCTTCCAGGTCGGCGCGACCGAGCGCGACGTGAAGGTGTTCCGCTGGAGCATCGACGCGACCGGGCGCACCCGCTACCTCGACGCCCGCGGCGACGAGGACAACGTCCGGCCGCGGGCGCACGACTTCGCCTGGACGCAGACCACGCGCGACGACCACGTGCAGGGCAAGCACCCGCACGTCGCCATCCTCGGTGAGATCTTCGTCGAGACCGTGGGCGGCGACCTCACGGTCAAGGTCGAGAACAACACGGCCACGGGGCTCGGCATCTACCGCGAGCCGGTCGACGACGCGGGCCAGGCGCTCGACGACGCCGACATCCAGTACGCGCGGCTCGGGCCGCTCATCCTGCTCAAGATCAAGCCGTTCCGGGAGCCGTCGTACCGCTACCTCGTCTACAACGGCCGCACCCGGAAGGTCGCGCGCATCGACGCGATCGGCCTCGCCTGCCTGAGCCTCCCCGAGGACCAGGGCATCGTCTTCCCGAACGGCTACTACCTCGTCACCGGCGAGACGAAGCGCTTCGAGGGCAGCACCGACAGCCTCGTCTTCGAGCGGGTCATCCGCTCGCCGAACGGGGAGGACGTGCTCTACGTCTTCCACCAGGTCGTGGAGGGGCGCTACGTGCTCTTCCCGTACAACCTGATCCGCAAGGAGATCGCGACCCCGATCCAGTGCCACGGGTACAGCCTCTTCGACGACGGCAAGATGGTGATCTTCCGCGCCGCGAGCGACGAGCCGACCCGCGTCCACCCGATGCAGATCTGGCAGACGCCGTTCATGACCGCGGAGTTCGCGGCGTCGGCGCCGACCGACGGCTCGTACCTCGCCAAGGTGGGCAACGCCGACCTCGTGCGCGGGATCTCGGACGCGCTCAGCATGCGGCGCGCCGCGCTCGAGGCGTCGCCGACCCGCCAGACGTACGAGGACCTCATCCGGACCGCCGAGCGGATGACCGACGCCTTCTACTGGCTCGGCCACGCCGAGGCGGGCGACCTCCTGTCGACCGTGAACGAGCTCCGGGCCGTCTCCGAGAGCATCGTCGACGAGTTCGAGAAGGTCGAGGCCATCAAGGCGCGCGCGGCGAGCGCGCTCGCCGAGACCGAGGCGGCGCAGCGGCAGCTGCTCGGCGGGGTCCGGCCGGAGGACGCGGCGAGCGTCGACGCGTTCCTCAAGGCCCTCACGGCGCTGCGGCGGCAGCGGGGGCACCTCATCACGCTCCGCGAGCTCAAGTACATGGACCTCGGCCGCGTCGACGCCCTCGAGGCCGAGATCGTCGGGCGGTCCGACGAGGTGAGCCGCGCGTGCGTGACGTTCCTCCTCGGCGACCACGCGTTCCGGCCGCTGGCCGACCGGCTCGCGGGCCTCATCGCGAAGATCGAGGCGGTCGCGAAATCATCCGAGCTCGCGCCGTTCGCCGCGGACCTCGACGCCGTGAGCGAGGGGCTCTCGGTGCTCGCCGACATCGTGGCGGGCCTCAAGGTCGACGACCCCACGGCGCGGACCCGCATCCTGGAGGGGATCAGCGAGGTCTACGCGCAGCTCAACCGCGCGCGCGCCACGCTCGGCGCCCGCGGCAAGGACCTCCGGGGCGCCGAGGGGCGCGCCGAGTTCGGCGCCCAGTTCAAGGTGTTCGGCCAGAGCGTCGCGAGCGCCCTCGCGGTCTGCGACTCGCCCGAGCGGTGCGACGCCGAGCTCTCGAAGCTCCTCGTCCAGCTCGAGGAGCTCGAGGGCAAGTTCGGCGAGTTCGACGAGTTCCTGGGCGAGCTCGCGGCGAAGCGCGAGGAGGTGAACGACGCGATCGCCGCGCGGCGGCAGGCGCTGCTCGACGAGCGGCAGCGGCGCGTCGCGAACCTCGTCGCCGCGGCGGACCGGATCGTCCAGGGGGTCTCGCGGCGGGCGCGCACGTTCGCGACGGTGGACGAGCTCAACACGTACTTCGCGTCCGACGCGATGGTCGCGAAGATCCGCGACCTCGCGGCGAGCCTTCACGCGCTCGGCGACAGCGTGAAGGGGGACGAGGTCGAGGCGCGGCTCAAGTCGGCGCGGCAGGACGCGCTCCGGGCGCTGCGCGACCGCGAGGACCTGTTCGAGGGCGGCGGCGACGTCATCAAGCTCGGCCGCCACCGCTTCAACGTGAGCACGCAGGCGCTGGAGCTCACGCTGGTCCCGCACGGCGACGGGCTCGCGCTGCACCTCACCGGCACCGATTTCTTCGAGCCGATCGAGGATCCGGCGCTCGAGAGCGCGCGCGACCTCTGGGGCCAGGAGCTCGTGAGCGAGGCCGCGGACGTCTACCGGGGCGAGTTCCTCGCGGGCTCGATGCTCCTCGACGCCGAGGCGGGGCGCGGCGGGCTCTCGATCGAGCGGCTGCGCGAGGCGTCGCTCGGCCCGGGCGGGCTGCTCGCGGCGGTGCGCGCGTACGCGGCCGATCGGCACGACGAGGGCTACGAGCGCGGCGTCCACGACGCGGACGCCGCGCTCGTCCTGGAGAAGCTGCTCGCGCTGCGCGCCACGGCGGGGCTGCTCCGCTTCGGCAGCGCGCCGCGGGCCCTCGCCTGCCTCCACTGGGCGGGGCTCGACCCGCGCGCCCGGGACCTCGCGCACCGGCGGGCGCGGAGCCTCGGCCGGCTCGCGGCGCAGCTCGGCGAGGGCGAGGCGCGGGCGACGCTCGCGGCCGAGCTCGCGGCGGGCGTGGCCGCGACGGCGGCGGCGCACCGGCTCGGCGCGGACGTGAGCGGCGCGGCAACCGTGCGCGTCGCGGCGCGGTACCTCGTGGAGGAGCTCGCGGCGGAGCGCCCCCGGTTCGTGACCAGCGACGCCGCGCTCGCGCTGCGCGACGCGCTGCTCGCGCGCCTCGACCTCGAGGGGAGCCGCGCGGCGTTCGACGACGACCTCCGGCAGCTCGAGAAGCACCCGGCCGAGCGGCTGGAGCTCGCGCTGGCCTGGCTGCGGGGGCTCACCGCGCGGGACGCCGCGTGGGCCCGGATGGGCCACCTCGCGCTGGAGGCGGCGGTCGTGCTGGTGACGGAGCGGCACCTCGAGCGGGAGCCGAGCGGGGCCGTGACCGAGGCGCGCGTGGACGGGCTGCTCGGTCAGCACCCGCGCATCAAGGAGCGCGCGCTGACGCTGCGGCTCGACGAGTTCCTGAGCAGGATCGAGGATTTCTTGCGCGAGCGGGCGCCGCGCTACCGCGCCTACCGCAAGGTGCGGAGCGAGATCGCGGAGCGGGAGCGGCGGCGGCTGCGCCTCGGGGAGTTCGCGCCGCGGGTGCTCACGTCGTTCGTGCGCAACCGGCTCATCGACGAGGTGTACCTGCCGCTCGTCGGCGCGAACCTGGCGAAGCAGCTCGGGGCCGCGGGCGACGTGAAGCGCACCGACCTCATGGGCATGCTGCTGCTGATCTCGCCGCCGGGCTACGGCAAGACGACGTTGATGGAGTACGTCGCGAGCAAGCTCGGCCTCGTGTTCATGAAGGTGAACGGGCCGTCGCTCGGCCACGAGGTCACGTCGCTCGACCCGGCCGAGGCCCCGAACGCGACCGCGCGGCAGGAGGTCGAGAAGATCAACCTGGCGTTCGAGATGGGCAACAACGTGATGCTCTACCTCGACGACATCCAGCACACGAACGCGGAGCTGTTGCAGAAGTTCATCTCGCTCTGCGACGGGCAGCGCCGGGTCGAGGGCGTGTGGCGGGGCCGGACGAAGACGTACGACCTGCGCGGCAAGAAGTTCTGCGTGGTGATGGCGGGCAACCCGTACACGGAGTCGGGCGCGCGCTTCCAGATCCCCGACATGCTGTCGAACCGGGCCGACACGTACAACCTCGGCGACATCCTCGACGGCAAGGAGGAGCTCTTCGCGCTGAGCTACCTGGAGAACGCGCTCACCTCGAACCCGACGCTCGCGCCGCTCTCGGGGCGGGCGCCGGGGGACACGCACAAGCTCATCCGGATGGCGCGGGGCGAGGCGATCGCCGCGACGGAGCTCGAGCACGCCTACTCCGCGGCGGAGGTCGCGGAGATCGTCGCCGTGTTCGAGCGGCTCTTCCGGGTGCAGAGGGCGCTCCTGTCCGTGAACCTCGAGTACATCCGGAGCGCGTCGCAGGACGACGCCTTCCGGACCGAGCCGCCGTTCAAGCTGCAGGGCAGCTACCGCAACATGAACAAGCTGGCCGAGAAGGTCGTGTCGGCGCACACGCCCGAGGAGATCGAGCGGCTCATCGACGATCACTACGTGAGCGAGTCGCAGACGCTGACGACGGGCGCCGAGCAGAACCTGCTCAAGCTCGGCGAGCTGCGCGGGCGGCTCTCGCCCGAGCGGCAGGCGCGGTGGGACGAGATCAAGAAGGGGTACCAGCGCATCAAGCGCATGGGCGGCAAGGAGGACGACCCCGTCGTGCGCGTGACCGGGACGCTCTCGATGCTCGGCGAGCAGCTGGAGGGCATCCGCGGGGCGATCGGCAAGGCGGCCGCGGCGGCGCAGGCGGGGGACGGGCGGGCGCGGGAGGTGAAGCAGTGGCTCGCGCCGGAGCTCGAGCGGCTCTCCACGGCGCTCAAGGGGGTGGCGCAGCCGAAGGTCGAGGTGAAGGTCGAGACCGATCGATCGGTGTCGGAGTTCGTGGGCCACCACCTCTCGCTGGTCGAGCGGCTCGTCGCGCCGCTGGCGAAGGCGACCACGCAGAGCGCGTTCGGCATCCGGGCGATCGAGGCGCAGATCGCGGAGCTCGGCCAGGCGCTCCGGTCGCTCGACGAGAGGGTCCGCGGGGCGGCGCGGCCCGAGGCCCAGCCGCCGCCGGGCGAGCGGCCTGGTGAAGCAGATCACGCGCGCGGGCGCGGAGGTGCGTGAGCGGATCACAGCGCACGAGCTCTGCCGACGCGCGGCCGCGGGCTCCGCGCCAGGCGGGCGGCCGCACGGGGCAGAAGTCTGCAAGAGGAGTAGAGAGGCGTCCCTCGTGCGTGTTATCACCGAGCCGCGACGCGTATCGTCAGCGATGGCCTGGACTCGAAGCCCCGCGCTCCGGCGCCGGGCAGGCAGGAGCTTCGGCGCATGAAGATGATGACCCTCGGACCCTTTGATGGGAACGCCTGGCTGCTCGGACGGAAGATCGAGCGAACGGTCGCCGAGTGGAAGGAGCCTGCGCGGCTCGCGATCGTTGCGTTGCCGAGCGGGACGAAGCACGAGGAGTACCTCGCGGCGGTCGAGGACGCGACGGGCGTCCCGGTGGTCGGGGCCACCACCGGCGGGGTGTCGTTCACGGAGCGGGGCTTCAGCAGGAGCGGCGTGTCGTGCGCGTTCCTCGGGGGCGCGGGCGTCGAGGTGGCGTGCGCTGCGGCGCGCGAGCTGCGGGCCGATCACGGCAAGAGCATCCGGGCGGCGCTGAGCGACATGGACGAGGCGGTGTCGAGCAACGGCCCGCGCAGCGGCGCGCCGAGCTCGATCCTGGTGCTGGCGGACGCGTTCGCGTGCGACGGGGACGAGCTGGTGGCCGCGCTGCGGCAGGGTGTGCCGCCGCACATGCGGGTGTTCGGCGGGACGGCGGGCGACGGGTGGACGTTCGAGGGGGCGCGGGTGTTCCTGGGCCGGAAGGCGCTGACGGACGCGGCGGTGCTGGTGCGGCTGACGCACCGGCACCGGGTGAACCTCGACGTGGTGCACGGGTTCCGGGCGGCCGAGGGTGGGCGGGATTTCACGATCACGGACATCGAGCGGAACGTGCTCCGGACGCTGGACGGGCAGCCGGCGGCGCGGGTGTACGAGGAGGAGCTGTCGCGGCTCGGGCTGCGGTCGACGGGCGAGGGGCTGCTCCAGACGATGGCGAAGCACGCGCTCGGGGCGAAGACGCCGTTCGGCGAGGCGCTGAAGATCCGGTCGCCGATCGCGATCCGGGGGGACGGGGCGGTGGTGCTGACCGGGGGGCTTTCGCGGGGGCAGGTGGTGCGGGTGGTGAGCGCGACGGCCGACGCGCTGCTGCAGGCGGCGAAGGGGCTGTCGACGAAGGTGCTGGGGCCGCTGCCGGCGGTGTCGGGGGCGCTGGTGTTCGACTGCGCGTCGCGGTTCCGGCTGCTGGGGGAGCGGTACCGCGACGAGGTGCGGGCGTTCCTGTCGCCGAACGCGGCGCCGCATCCGATGTTCGGGCTGGCGTGCTACGGGCAGATCGCGAAGTTCGGGGGGAGCGTCGAAGGGTTCCACAACACGAGCGCGGTCATGGTGGCGTGGGGCGAGTCGGACCAGGGGACGGGGCCGGCCAGCGGGTGACGGCCTTCGCGGGGTGGGGGCTCGCCGAGCTGCGCGGCCCCGGAGAGGGAGCTCGCCGCGCGGGGTGGGGGCCCCGCCGAGCTCGCCTGAGACGTAGCGCATCCGGCCGCGCCGGAGGAGCTACGTCAATTGGGCTCAGACATCGACCCTCCCCCGCGCCGCGCGGCGGGCTCCCTCTCCGGGGGTCTACCGCTCTCCCCTCATCACGAACGAGATCGGCTCTTCGTGGTCGTGAAGCGCATCGTCGCCGCTCATCGTCAGATAAGGCCCATCCGGTGAGCGTAGCTCGCCGCGGGCTCGAAGACGAGCGTACACCTGCGCCGTGAGCGGGACTCCAAACGCACGAAGACGGCCACCGGAGTCCGCGTCTCACACCGTGCGAGCCATTTGCGCGAGCCGCGGAAACTTCGAGCAAAGCTGCGGACAATTCCGACTCATCCAAACACATCTTCGTTTTACCGACGATTCGGCGTTTGCTACAATCCGCTTATTGCGGCCGTCGAGCCAGCTTTCTTAGGAAGCTCGCCGCTGCCCTTGGCCGTGCCCGTGTCGCTCCTCGCGCGCGGGCATTCGGCGCCTGGCGCAGCCGCGCGCTCTTGGCATCACGAACACGGAGGAGGTCTCATGAACGTTGCCCCCTGGCTGAAGCGCTCGTCACAGCGGCGCTCACGGTCCCGGAGCGGGAGCGATGAGCGGCGTCGAGCGAGGGAGGAGCGGCTCGTCGGCTCGTCGCGCCCGATCGAGGCGGGCGTCGCCGGCGCTCACCGCCTGGCGCGGCTCGCGCTGGTCGGGCTGCTCGGGACGCTGGGCGCGTGCGTCGCCGGAGAGGCCGGCGACGCCGAGCTGGGCGGCGAATCGCTGATGGCGGCCGAGAGCGGCCTCTCGGCCGAGCTGAGCTATCAGCCGCTCTGGGGGGGCCGCTATTGCGCCGCCGTCAAGGTGTTGAACGGCGGCGCGAGCGCGGCCACGTCGTGGAGCGTCGTCACCGACGTGAAGAACGCGACGGTGACCAGGTCCTGGGGCGCAGTGTTCTCGAGCAGCGGCACGCTCCTGACGGCGACGCCGGCCGCGGGCAGCGCGCGCATCGAGCCCGGCGCCTCGGTCACGTTCAACTTCTGCGCGACGGGCACCACGCGTCCGACGATCTCGTCCGTGACCGGAGGCGAAGCATCCGGCACGACCGGCACGACCGGCAGCGGCGGCAGCGGCGGCAGCGGCGGCTCCGGCGGCAGCGGCGGCTCCGGCGGCAGCGGCGGCTCCGGCGGCAGCGGTGGCAGCGGTGGCAGCGGCGGCTCCGGCGGCGGCAGCGGCGGCTCCGGCGGCAGCGGCGGCAGCGGCGGCAGCGGCGGCGGCAGCGCGCCGAGCGCCCTGCCGACGGCCCGGGAGGCGTGTCCGACGATCGCCACCGGGACGATGACGTTCCTCGGCCGCGAGGTGCGCGTGTGGGCCGGCGCGAGGTCCGCCGCCCCGGCGCCGGTGGTCATCTACTGGCACGCCACGGGCTCCCGCCCGCAAGAGGCGGTGACCGGCCTCGGGCAGGCCGCCATCGACGAGATCACGAGCCGCGGAGGCGTCGTGTTCGCGCCCAACGCGTACGATGGCCACGGCGGCGAGGACGGCACGCGGACCACGGGCAACAACGTGTGGTACGTGGGCGACCTCAACACCGCCGACGAGGCGCTCGCGTGCGCCATCCAGCAGCGCAACATCGACACGCGCCGCGTTCACGCGCTCGGCTTCAGCGCGGGCGGCCTGCAGACCGCGTACATGGCTTATGCGCGCTCCAACTACGTCGCGAGCGTCGTGACGTACTCGGGCGGTACGACGGGCCTCGGCGCGCCGCCCCTCCAGGACCCCAGCAACCCGCCGGCCGTCATGGCGGTCCATGGCGCGCAGGGCTCCGATGTGGTCGTCATCGACTTCGCGCGGGCGAGCGCGGCGTTCGAGAACGACATCAAGGCGAAGGGGGGATTCGCCATCGACTGCGACAGCGGCGGCGGGCACCGCATCCCGTCGGGCATCGCCGCCTCGAGCTGGCAGTTCTTGAAGGACCACCCGTACAAGGCGCGCCCCGAGCCCTACGCGTCGGGCCTCCCGTCGAGCTTCCCGGCCTATTGCACGATCCCGTGAGCGTCCCGCTCCACGACGGAGCGCCCGGATCGAGCGCGCCGTTGGCCGCCCCACCGAAGGGTCCAGCGGCGACGGCGACCGGACGGGCTCGTCGCTGCTCGCCCAGGGCTCTGGCCCTGGCCATGCGTGGGCCAGCGGCTGCTCCCTGGCCTACTCACGGGGTGCGCGGTACCCTCGCTGCTGAGGGCGCTGGCGCGGCTGGATGACCGACGAACCCAAGGTCAAGGGAGTGGCGTTTCGTTCCGTGTACGTGAGCCTCGGCAAGCTGCGCGGAGAGCCCCTCCAGAAGCTCAGCCTGGACGAGATGCCCGAGCCGCTGCGCGCCGGCATGCGCTACGGCAGCATCGTCTCCACCGGCTGGTACCCGATCGCCTGGTACAAGGATCTCTTCCAGGCCATCCGGCGCGCCAGCGGCGAAGGCAAAGACCTCGTCCACCAGATCGGCCGCCAATGCACCCGCGACGACATGAGCGGCATCTACAAAGTCATCGCTGCCCTCATCTCCCCCTCCACCCTCTTCTCCCTGGGCCAGCGCGTCTTCGCCAACTACTATTCCGTCGGCCGCGTGCAGGTCCTCGAGTCCCGCCGCGGCTTCACCCACGCTCGCTGGAGCGGCTGCTACGGATTCGACGAAAACATGTGGACCGAGGTCATCGGCTCCTGCGAACAGCTCCTCGAGATCGGCGGCGCCAGCCACGTCCGCCAGCGCATCCTCGCCGGCGGCGGCGACGACGACGATCATCTCGAGTTGACCGCGCACTGGAGCTGAGGCCCGAGCCGGGTCGCGTGAGCGCTCGCACCTCCCACGCTCGGCGTTCGGCTGGGTCTCGCGCCCGGCCCTGCGCGGCGTGACTCCCCTCGTCGCCCTCGCGCGCGCCGGCGGCGCTCAGCGCCGCCCGGGCAGCGCGCGCAGGCAGACCTCGATCCCGGCGCGGAGGTTGCCGTGCGTGGTGACGCCGGAGAGGTCGACCCCGAGGCCGCACATCGACTGGGCGACGGACGGTCCGATGCCGGTGAGGACGCCGCTCGCGCCGAGCAGGCGGATGGCGCGGACGATGCGGACGAGGTGGTCGGCCGTGGCGGCGTCGACGCTCTCGATGCCGGTGACGTCGATGATGGCGAAGCGAGCGCCCGTGCGCACGACCTCGTCGAGGAGCTTGCTGGTGACGTCGTCGGCGCGCGCGTCGTCGAGCGCGCCGATGAGGGGCACGGCGAGCACGCCCGCGGCGACCTGGAGGACGGGCGTGGACAGGGCGCGGATGAGCGCCTGCTGGCGCTGGATGACCGAGAGCTGATCGGCGATGGCCTGCTTCTGCCGCTCGAGCTCGGCGATGGTGGCGGCCATGTGCTCCTCGTGCTCCCGCTGCGCCGTGATGTCCGTGCCGATGGCGAGGATGTGCGCCGTGCCGTCCTGCTCGATCAGGGGCACCTTGACGATGGACATCCACCGCACCTTGCCGTTCGGGCGCGCGACGGGTTGAACCCTCGAGACCGGCTGCATGCGCGCGAGCACCTCCCGGTCCATCTCGCCGATGGTGGAGAGCTCGGCGTGGGAGGACGGCAGATCGCCGACGGTCTTGCCCACCGCCGCCTCCGGCGTGGTGTCGTAGAGCTGGGCGTAGCTCTTGCTGACGAGCTTCATCTTGCCCTCCCGATCCTTGACCGTGACGACGATCGGGATGGTGTCGAGCACGAGGCGGATGAACTGCCGCTCGCGCTCGAGGTCGAGCTCTGCCTGCTTGAGCTCGGTGGTATCGATCCGCAGACCGACGAAGCTGCCGTCGGCGAGGCGGGTGCTCTTGAGGGTGAGCCAGCGGTCCCCGAACCGCCGCATGTAGACCTCTCCGGAGCGGCGATGGTCCGCGAGGCGACCGGCGACCCACTCGTCTTCGCTGAGGCCGCTGTGGAGGTGGATCCCGTTCCGGCAGCCCTCGCGGACGACGTCTTCGAACGTATTGCCTATCTGAATGGCGGCGGCACATTCGGGGTAGAGCGACTTGTACGCCGTGTTGAAGAAGCAGAGCCGCTCCTCGGCGTCGTAGACGACGAAGCCGACGTCGAGCGCCTCGATGGCCGCGTTCAGGCGCGCTCCTTGATCGCGCGCCGCCTGCTCGGCCCGGCGTCGCTCGGTCACGTCGCGCAGCGCGAGGAGCACGGCGGCGCACGCGCCCGCGGGGTCGACGAGCGGGCTGAGGCTCCCCTCGGCGAGGACGGCGCGCTCGTTCGCGAGGTGAAGGGTGAAGTCGGGCGGCAGGGCGCGCGGGGCGCGATCGCGGATCACCTGATCGAGCAGCGCGCCGAGCGGCGGATCGGGCCGCAGGGCCTCATCGACGGGACCTCCGCGCACCGTCGCCCCGGGCGTGGAGAAGAGGCGCTCGGCGGCGGGGTTCAGCGCCAGGATCCGACCGCTTTCGTCGAGCAAGAGCAGCGGGTCGACGCTGCAGGTGAAGGCGAGCGAGTAGAGATCGACAGGAGCGTCGCTAGGCATCGGGTGGAGCGTAGCGTAGAGCAAGATCTCCTCAGCGTGTCGGCCTCGGTGACCACACGGCACCTCCACAGGCAGCCAAGCTCGAGCCCTTGGACCGCCGGACCATGGGGGCCGCCGACGCGGCGTCACCTGGACCACCACGCGCTGTGGCACACCGACAGACCATCGTGGCGTTGCCCGCCCATGTACCCACACACGGTGGGATCGAGCCCTGGGTCCCCTACCCCCGCCCCGACCGCGGTTGTCATCAGCGTCTCCGCGCCGTGCAGGCGCCCGCCCCCGCGGCGCCCCGACGGCAGCCCGCGCTACTCCCCGCGCTACTCGAGAAGCGCGAGCGTCCGCGGATCCAGCTCGCCACCGCAATACTTCTCGAGCGCCGCGAGGAACATCTCATTGTCGGGAGCCGCGCGTGCGAACAGGGTCATCGACGAGCAGAACTTCATGTCATCGGGGCTGTCGAAGATATCATATAACGAGCACCCCTCGATCTGGTTGACGAGGCGAGTGCACTCGATCAATCTCGGGCCGAGCGTCGGGTGCTGCAGATAGGCTTCGGCTTCGGCCTTCGAAGCGATGCCAAACCTGTGAGCCATGGCGCTGTGGCCCAGGCCCCGCAGCTGCGGAAAAATGAACCACATCCAGTGGCTGGTCTTCTGTCCTCGGCGCAGCTCGGCCACGACGCGGTCATAGACCGGAGCCTGCGCGTCCACGAATCGTTGCAAGTCGTACGGATCCGGCATGGGCGCCCCTCCGCTGCCAGCTTAGCACTTCATCATCGGCGGAGCGATGGAGGCAGCGACGATCTCCGGCGCACGGTCGTGCTCACCGGATCCTATTCATGAGAGATGAACCACAGAGGCACAGAGGGCACAGAGGGAAGAGAAGAAAGACAATCAGCTTCTTCTTCTCTCCTCTGTGCCCTCTGTGCCCTCTGTGGTTCAAATTCTTCCCATCGCCGAGCCAGAAACGCGCACAGGCGATGCGGGACGAGGTCGCGTCAGAAGCCGAGCGACCGGATCGCCTTGCGGATCGTGTCCGCGCTGGCGCGGACGCCGGCCTCCTCCTCGGGGCTCATCGGGATGGGCAGCTGCGACTCGACGCCGGAGCGGTTCACGACGCACGGCACGCTCAGGCACACATCGTCGATCCCGCGGTAGCCGCCGAGCAGGCTGCTGACGGGCAGCACGCGGTTCTCGTCGCGGAGCAGGGCTTCCAGGATCTTGGCGGTCGCCAGGCCGATCGCGTAGTTGGTCGCGCCCTTGCCGGAGATGACCTGGGCGGCGGCGTTCTTCACGTTCGAGAAGATCTCCGCCCGGTCGCCAGCGGTGAGCTTGCCGTGGCCGGGCACGGACCACGCGTCGAGCGGGATGTTCGCGACGCTCGCGCTGCTCCACAGCGGCACCTCGCTGTCCCCGTGCTCGCCGGCGATGTACGCGTGGACGTTCTGTACGGCGACGTTCAGCCGCCGGGCGATCAGGAACCGAAAGCGGCTGCTGTCGAGCACCGTGCCGCTGCCGAGGACGCGGGCGGGCGGCAGGCCGGTCAGCTTGAGCGTGACATAGGTGATCACGTCGACCGGGTTGGTGACGAGCAGGTAGAGCGCGTCGGGCGCGACGGCCTGGAGCCGCGGCAGGAGCTCGCGGCAGATAGCGACGTTCGCGGTGGCGAGGTCCATCCGGCTCTGCCCGGGCTTCTGCTTCGCGCCGGCGGTGATGACGACCACGTGCGCCCCGCGGCAGACCTCGACGTCATCGCTGCCCTCGAGCGTCGCCACCGGGACGAACTGGAGGCCGTGGTTCAGGTCGAGCACCTCGGCGTCGACCTTGGCCCGGTTCACGTCGAACAGGGCGACCTCCTTCGCCACGCCGCGGAGCAGGCACGCGTAAACGATCGTCGCGCCGACGCTGCCAGCGCCCACGACCGCGACCTTGTTGGGGGAGACGGGCTGGTTGTCAGGCATACCGCTCGGCTACCGCAGCGGCGCGACCGGACCAAGCCAAATCAGGGTGACGGCAGGCGCCCGACCGCCGCGGAGCCGGCCGCGGCGGGCCGAGGCGCCGAAGCGCTGCCCGGCGCTGGCTGGCGCCGATCGCGCGCTCAGGGCTCCGGGAGCGGCTCGGCGGGGCGCCCCTGCTGGCGCGGCGGTCCCGCGTCGGGCTTGCCGCTCGCGGCGGCGGGCGCCGGGGCGGCCGGCACCGCGACGATCGCCGGCAGGACCACCGGCGCCGCGGTCGGATCGACGGCCGCGCGCGGGCCTTCGGCGCGCGGATCGACGGCCGCGCGCGGGTCGAGGATGCGCGGATCGACGGCGAGCCCCGGCTGCGCTGCGGCGGGGCTGAGGGCGACGCCTTCGTCGCGGCAGGCGCGGAAGAACGCCCTCATCAGCTCGGACTCCAGGAGATCGTGGCGCTCGAAGTCGGCGATCCAGAACTTGATGACGTAGCGCTGGAAGAGGGGAGTGACGGCCGCGAGCCAGAGCCTGGGCGGCGGCTCGCGGAGGATGTCCGGCACCTGCGGATAGGCGCGCTGCGCCGCGCGCTCCACGGCCTCGGGGGCGGCGTCGAGGGCGACGAGCATCTCGATGTTGCGCGCGCACGTCCGATCCGGCGCGCAGAAGTTCTGCACGCGCGCCTTGGCGATGATCGAGTTCGGCAGGATCACGATGTCTCCGGAGAACGTCCGGAGGCGGGTCGAGCGCCATCCCACGTAGACGACCTGCCCCTCGATCCCGTCGACGAGGATCCAGTCGCCGACGCCGAACGAGCGCTCGGAGTGCAGGGCGAGCCCGGCGAAGAGGTTGCCGAGGGTGTCCTGGAGCGCGAGGCCGAGGACGACCGTGATGACGGTCGAGGTCGCGAGCAGCGGCACGAGGTCGACGCCGGTGACCGCGCCGACGATCGAGAGGCCGGCGACGAGATAGAGGATCGTGAGCAGGAGGTGCCGTACGAGGGCCGGGAGCTGCACCTTCCGGCGCTCGGCGAGCCAGTAGTCGATGACCATGGTCTCGGCGATCTCGATGGCCAGGTACGACGCGAGCGCGAGCTCCAGGAGGAGCACGCCTTTGTGGAGCGTGGGCAGCTCGCCGCCGCGCAGGGCGATGAACGTGTGCAGCGCGAGCAGCGCGACGAGCAGGCGCGCCGGCAGCCGCATGCGCCGGATGAGGAGGTCGTCGAGCGACGTCTGGGTCGCGCGGGCGACGCGCGAGAGCAAGGCGAAGAGCAGGCGGTAGGCGAAGAACCCGAGCGCGAGGACGGCGATGGCCGCGCCGAGCGCGACGGGCAGCGAGGTGGGGTGGCGGAAGAGGTCGGCCCAGGGCGCGGGGAGCCGGTCGAGGTTCACGTCGGGGAGTCTGCCACAGGAGGGCCGCCGCCACGCCGGCGACCGGGGCTAGCCGGCGCTGCCCGCGTGGCTCATCCACGAGATCAGCGCGAACAGCGCGAGCGCGACGAGGAAAAAGCCATAGGTGGCGGCGTTCGCCCTCCGCGCCCAGCGGAGCGCGTCGGCCGCCGGCACGCGGCGTCCGGCGCTCCGCGCCTCGATCCACACCGAGGCGAAGAAGAAGGGCACACAGAGGAAGGCGCCGGCGGCGAGCACGCGCCAGCCCTCCTTCACGGGGCCCAGCCAGGGAGCAGAGATCGGCAGCATGAGCAGGGTGGCGGCCGTTCCCGGATCGCCGGGAACCATCGACAGGATGGGCGCCACGGTCATCTCGAGGACCGTCAGGAGAGCCCACGTGATCGGGATCCCCGCGAGCGTGGACCATGCGTTCGCCGCCAGAGAGAGCTTGATCGCCTCTCGCGTCGGCAGGCGCAGGACCCGGCGAGCCACCGCGGCCTCGACGAGCACGACGGGAACGAAGGCGACCCACGACGCGGGCCACGCGAAGACGAGCATCGGGATGCCGGCGTTCGCGAGGGCGGCCTTCGGCCAGAGCAGGATCGCGGCGGCGTACAGGAGCCCGATGGCTGCAGCGAGCCGGCCGGTTGCAGCCTGGGTTCTGAGCATGCGGCGCCCGCGGTTCGTCATGCGCAGGGAATCCGCCGGGAGCCGGTCGAGGTTCACGCGGCGGAGTCTGCCATGAGCGGCGGACGGGGAGCTTGTGCTGAGCTCGATACCGTCGCGCCGCTGCGGGCGCGCCGCCCCCGCTCGCCGGCTCTGCGTCGCGCCGTCCCGGGTGCCGCGCCGGCTCGGCGGACGTATGCTCCCCGCATGAACGACATTCGCGACATCAGCGATGACGATGCCCGGGTGGCCGAGCTG
Organism: Sorangium sp. So ce385; assembly: GCF_051474135.1. Classification (NCBI taxonomy): domain Bacteria; kingdom Pseudomonadati; phylum Myxococcota; order Polyangiales; family Polyangiaceae; genus Sorangium; species Sorangium sp. So ce385. The sequence goes on from NZ_CP150337.1 coordinate 8,954,289, forward strand.
GTCCGCGGGGCGCGGCGCGTCGCCGTGCTCGGCATCAAGACCGAGGCGCAGGCGGATCAGCCCGCCTTCTACGTCCCGAGCTACCTGCACCGCGCGGGCGTGGAGGTGATCCCGGTCCCGGTCTACTACCCCGACGTGAAGACCATCCTCGGCCAGCAGGTCTACCGCCGCGTGGCGGACGTCCCGGGCCCGATCGACATCGTCGACGTCTTCCGGCGCGGCCAGGACGTCGCCGCGCACCTCGACGACCTCCTCGCCGCCCGGCCGCGCGCCGTCTGGCTGCAGAGCGGCATCCGGAACGACCAGGTCGCCGAGCGCCTCGTCGAGGCCGGGATCCTCGTCGTGCAGGACCGCTGCCTGATGGTCGACCACCGCCGCTTCGCCGGGCGGGGCTGAGGCCCGACGCGGACGCCGCGTTGAGCGCTGGCTCCTACCTCAGGGCGCCAGGACGCCGGCAGCGCGGGCTCATCGCCTCCGTGCGAGCCGCGTACCCGCGTTCGGCTCGGGCTTTGTCCGAGCGACGCAACCGAGCTTCCGGCGCCGTCGATGGAATGGTGATGAACCAAAGAGCAGCCGCTGCTTGGCAAAGAACACGGCTGCTCTTTGGTTCAATTTTTCCCCAATCACAGAACGCCACATCTTCTGTTCCGCCATCTCCCATGCCGTCCTGGCGCGCAGGCGCCGCGAGCGCCATGCATGAGCGCTGGAGAGGGCTCTCCGCGGCGCAGCTACAGCGGCCGGTGCTGCGTCCCCTTGCCGTACGTGATCGACAGGAGGTCCCCCGGCTCGCGGACGAGGATCCGGTGCCACGCGCCTTGCGGGACCTTGCACGCCGCCCCCGCGAGCAGGGCGACGACCCGCTCGGCGCCCTGCTCCTCCAGCACGACGTCGCTCGCGCCGGACAGGAGGACCAGGATCTCGTCCCCCGCCGGGTGCATCTCCCACTGCGGCGTGTCCTCGGTCAGGGGATACCGTATCACCAGCCAGCCTCCCTCGTCCGTGATCCGCCGGATGTCCGCGGCCTTCGACTCGCCGGACATCAGCTCTTGCCAGAACGTCGGCCTCACCTCGATCGGAAGCGCATCGCCCCCGTCCGCGAGGTGCAGGTACGTGCTGCGGAGATCGAACCCTGGCTGTCTCGGATTGGCCATCTTGTCCCTCACCTCGCTCCTGAGCGCCCGCATGCCAGCAGGCGCCCCCTCGGCTGTCAATCCGCTCTCCCCGCCCCCCGCCGCGCCCCCCGCCGCCCCCTACGCCGCGCCCGCCGCCCGCAGCCCCCTCCCAGGCCGCGCCCGCCGCCCAGCCCGCCGCGATGCACGACGGCGCCCACCGGGCTCTACTGAACAAACGCTCCCACCCAGACGAGGACGCGCTACACTGCGCGCGCAGCGCCCGCCCCCTCGCCCGGCGCTGACCCGCACCATGCCGCGCCCCGTGAACAACCCTCCGAACCCGTGGTCGTCGACGCAGGTCGAGTACCTCGAAGAGGCGCCCCCGGCGACGCTGCAGGTCTTCGAGGAGCAGGCCCGCTCCATCATCACCGCGAACGACAGCCCCGATCTGCCGTTCCAGTACAGCGTCAACCCGTACCGGGGCTGCATCCACGCCTGCGCCTACTGCTACGCCAGGCCCTCGCACCAGTACCTCGGGTGGGGCGCCGGCACCGACTTCGACCGCAAGATCGTGGTCAAGGCGAACGCGCCCGATCTGCTCGAGAAGGAGCTCAACAAGCCGGGCTGGCAGGGCGACACGATCGTGTTCTCCGGCAACGTCGATTGCTACCAGCCGCTCGAGGCGAGCTACGAGCTCACCCGCCGCTGCCTCGAGGTCTGCCTCGCGTTCCGGAACCCCGTCGGGCTCATCACCAAGGGCGCGCTCGTGCGGCGCGACGCCGCCCTGCTCGGCGAGCTCGCGCGGCGCGCCCGCGCCCGCGTCCACCTCAGCATCCCCTTCGCCGACGACGCCGTGGCCCGCAAGATGGAGCCGTACGCGAGCCGCTCGTCGCTGCGCTTCGAGGCCATGCGCGCCCTCTCGGACGCGGGCGTGCCGACCGGGATCTCCCTGTCGCCCCTCATCCCCGGGCTGAACGACAGCGACGTCCCCGAGCTCCTCGAGCGCGCCCGCGACGCCGGGGCGCAGAGCGCCTTCATGATGCCGCTGCGCCTGCCGCGCGAGGTGCTGCCGGTCTTCGACGAGCGCCTCGAGGAGGCCTTCCCGGACCGCGCCGGCAAGGTGCGCCGCGGCATCCAGGAGATGCGCGGCGGCAAGATGAACGAGGCCGCCTTCGGGGCGCGCTTCCAGGGCGCAGGCGCGCGCTGGGCGGCGATCCAGCGGCTGTTCGAGGTGCACTGCCAGCGCCTCGGGCTGAACGCCGCGCGCGAGCGCGAAGCGGCAGACGAGCGCTCGACCTTCCGGCGGCCGAGCCGGCAGGGGACGCTGTTCGACCTCTGAATGACCCTTGCGACCGGCGCCGGGAATGGGGTACCAGTGAGACCGCAGTGCGTTTTCCGGGGGGTCGCACCGGGGCGGCCCCGCTCATGCACATGTCCTGTGCAGGCGGTCATGCCGTCCGCCCGCTGACGAGACCTCATGACCTCTCCCGCCCAGGATCGCGCCACAGCCCGCCCGGCCTCGCGCCGCAAGCTGCTCCTCAACCCGCGATTCCAGCTCAAGTACACGGGGCTCCTGGTGTCGGTGGTGCTCGCCGTCATGGCGGTGCTCGGACTCGTCATCTGGCAGACCGCGAGCGTCGCCAACGAGCAGGCGCACTACGCGGCGTCCCAGGCCGAGCTCGCGCTCAAAGAGGCCGCCAACAGCGCCAAGATCCTGAGGATGAGCACCGCCGCCCTGGGCGGCGACGGCGCCGAGCTCGGCACTACCCTCGACGAGGAGCTCGAGAAGACGAACCGCGAGTACGAGCGCAACCTGGCGGAGGTCGGCAGGCGGCGCGCCGAGGTCGAGGCGCTGCGCCAGCGCCTCCTCAACATCCTCGTCGGCGGCGGCGCGTTCCTCCTCGTCGTCCTCGGGGTGCTCGGGATCTTCATCACCCAGCGCATCGTGGGGCCGGTCCACCAGATGAAGCGCCTGTGCCGCCAGGTCGGCACGACGCGGCTCACCATCGGAGAGGGGCTGCGCAAGGGCGATGAGCTCGGAGACCTCTTCGACACGTTCGTGCAGATGACCTACTCGCTCAAGGCGCTCCAGACAGGGCGGCTCGCGACGCTCGACGCGGCGATCGAGCGGGCCGAGGCCGAGAAGGCGTCGGCCGAGGTGCTCGCGGGGCTGCGCGCGCTCCGGGCGCAGCTCTGCCTCGGGCTCAGCGAGTCCGAGACCGTGCGGCGCCGCGCGCCGAAAGGTGGTGAGTCATGAGGCGAATCGCCGGAGCGGAGGCGACATGAAGCCTCCCGCGTTGGTCCACCAGGCGGCCGGCTTGCTCCGCGCCCGCTTCGACCTGAACGAGTACAACCCGACCCCGATCGTCGACCTCGGCGCGCTCGTGGCGAACGCCGACGGCAACGTGGACGCCGAGGAGATCGACGCCCTCCGGCAGCTGATCGAGCCGATCCTCGGCGCCGAGCTGAACGCGGAGCTCGTCCGCTACCTCATCGAGGCGAGCCTGAAGGTGATCGCGGCCGCGGGCGTCGAGCCGCGGGTGCGGCTCCTCGCGGAGATCCTCATGGATTGCGACGCGGTGGAGGAGGGCATCATCGTCGCGCTGGCGGTGGCCCACGCGAGCGAGGGGATCTCGGACGCGGAGCGCGCGGTGATCGCGTCGCTCGCCCGCGCGGCGGATCTGCCGGCGCGCCGGCTGGATCAGCTGAACGAGCAGGTCCGGGCGGCGTTCACGGCCTGAGGGCGGGCCCGCCGCAGGCGGAGCCAGGGCGTCGCGGAGCCTGGGCCCGAGGGGCGTCGCGACCCGGCGGCGGGGCGCTGCGCGGCCTGCGCGCGAGGCGCCTGGCCACCGGCGCGAGCGCCCCTTCGTCAGCCCTCTTCTTTGGTCGCGAGCAGCCGCGACAGGCGCGCCCCCTCGATGCGCACGGCGATGACCTTCTCCCGATCGAACACCACCGCGCCCGGAGCCGCGCCGCGCGGCTTGCGCACGTAGCGGCGCGGGACGTAGCTCACCTCGCAGACCGCCTCGCCGCGCGCGTCGCTGAAGTGCGCCGCCAGGGTCGCGGCGTCCACGAGCACGTCGGCGGGGCAGCTCGCCCCCTTCGGGAGCGGCACGACGACGTGCGAGCCCGCGACGCCCTTCGCGTGCAGCCAGAGGTCGTGCGGCCGCGCGTGCTTCGTCGTCAGCGCGTCGTTGTCCTCGGCGCCCCGGCCGACGAGGATCGCCGCGCCGGAGGCGCTCCGGTAGGCGTGGAACGGCCGGCGCGGGGCCGCCCGCGCGGCCCGCGGGCCGCGCGCTCCGCCGGCCGCCCCGGGCTCGGCGGCGGCGCCCGCCCCGGCGATCTCCGCGCGCGCCACGCCGAGGGAGCGCGCGCGCTGCGCGAGCGGCTCGAGCGCCTCCGGCCGCGCCTCCGCCGCCGCGACGTCGGCCTCGAGGGCGGCGATCGCCTCGAGGGCGCGCTCGGTCTCGGCGAGGCGCGCGCGCATCACCGCCTCGCCGCGCTGGTAGCGCCGCGCCTTGGCGAAGAACGCCTCGGCCTGCGCCTTCGCGGGGCGCGCCGGGTCGAGCGCGACCTCGATCTTGCCGCCGGTCTCCCAGTCGTCGAGGAGCGCCTTCGCGGCGCCGCGCGGCACCCGCGCGCCCTGCGCGAGCAGGAGCTGTCCCGTCTTCTGGAGGCGCGCGACGCTCCCCAGCCGCCCGAGATCGCCGCGCACCGCCTCGGCCCTGCGCTCGAGCGCCGCGCGCCGCGCCTTGACGGCGCGCGCGAGGGCCGCCTTCTCCTGGCCGGCGGCGGCGTCGTCGCTCGCCTCGACCAGCGCCGCGCCGGCGGCCAGCGGATCCTCCGGGTAGGCGATCTCGGCCGGCGGGGCGCTCCCCTGAGGCGGCCAGCGGAGGATCAGGTTCCCGGCGCCGTCGAGCAGGCGCACCTCGCCACGGCGCCCCGGGGCGAGTTCCAGCCGCGCCGCCGCGGCGGGCGCCGGGCTCAACCCGGGTGCGGGCAACCCGGGTGCGGGCGCCGCCGGGCTCAACCCGGGTGCGGGCGCCGCCGGGCTCAACCCGGGTGCGGGCGCCGCTGCCGCCAGGCTCAACCCGGGTGCGGGCGCCGCCGGGCTCAACTCGGGTGCGGGCGCCGCCGGGCTCAACCCGGGTGCGGGCGCCGCCGGGCTCAACCCGGGTGCGGGCGCCGCTGCCGCCAGGCTCAACCCGGGTGCGGGCGCCGCCGGGCTCAACCCGGGTGCGGGCGCCGCCGCCGCCGACGGCCCCGCCTCACCACGCAATTCATTCTCTTGGCAGTCTTCCACCGAAGGCAGATCGCCGGCGATCACGACGACGCCGTCCCCCCGCACCTCGATCGCCAGCACGCGGCGGCCGACCAGGTGGGCCCGCATGGCGGCCAGGAGCGGATGCGACGCGCCGACGCGGAGCCGCGGCAGCCGCGGCAAGACCCCCACCCCCGCGACGCGCGGGCCGATGCCGGCGCCGAGCACGCGCCGCGCTCCGGCATACACGGCCAGCGCGACGAGCCCCGTCGCGGGGTTCGCGTGCGCGGCGTCGATCCGCGCCCCTACCCAGCTCGCCATCGCCTCGGCGAGCGCCCCGCCGCGCGCTGCGCTCCCTCGATCGTCCTCCATGGCGAACGCCGCTCGCTCGTACCTCTCAGCGGAAACTGTCGAAGTTCGGCTCGCAACAGTCGATGGCGAGCCCGCACCCCGAGCCGACCTGCGTGCAGGTGGCCACCTCCGAGCCGTTGACCAGGCAGGAGCAGGAGATGTCGGAGCGCCCGACCGGCCTGCACTCGACGGCGAAATCCCAGCCCGGGCACGAGCCCTTGCAGCTGCACACCCTGTCCCCGCCGCCGAAGCACTCCAGCCCCCCACAGTCGGCGCCGGCGCCGGCGCCGGAGCCGGAGCCGGAACCGGCGCCGAACGCACACGCGTCGTACTCATCCAGCAAAGGCTGACACCTCGACGGGATGACATCGCAATTGAACGCCTCGATCGCGCAATCGAAGAACGGCGCCAGCCGATCGTTGCACGCGGGCGCGGTGGACAGCTGCTCGTCACAGACGTCGTCGCAGCTGCCCGGTGCCGCGCCGCACACCGGCAGGAACATCTCGCAGTAGTCGAGGCACTTCGACCGCGCGTCGCCGCCGCCGCCGCCCCCGGTGGAGGTCACCCCCACGTTGCTCGTCCAGCTCGCGCTGCTGCTGGTCGCGCCGGCGCCTCCCGACCCCTCGCCGGGCATCCCGTCGACCACGACGTTGCCACCGCAGGCGGTCCCCCAGGCCAGGACCGCGAGCGCGGCGAACCGCATCCTAAGCAGCGTCATTCCCATTGGTAGATCCTACTTTCTCCTGACCGGCTGCGAAGCCGGGCGATGAAGGGCAAGACCCCCTTTCAAACCGTGCGTGCGGATTTCCCGCACACGGCTTACCGGCGGTCTCTCGGGCCGCTGCATTACGCAGCCTCCGGGTACTGGACGGTCCCGCGCAGGCGGTAGAGCCCGTGGCCTTCGACGAAGAAGTCGCTCGTCCACCCCTCGGCCTCGGCCGCGCGCAGGTTGCGCCCCTTGCGCTTCACGAGGAAGCCGCGGAGACGCCGCCACACGTAGCCGTCGACCTGGTTGAACTTGTCCGCCGCGTTCCCGGTGCGGAAGTAGTTGCCCCAGCCGCGCAGCACCGGGTTCAGGTCGCGGATCAACACCCGCACGTCCTTCACCCCGTTCCTGGCTCGACCGGTCAGCTCCTTCACGCGCTGCCGCACCCGCTTCATGCTGCGCTGAGAGGGCCAGCGCTGGAGGAAGTACACGCGTCGGCGTGACTGCTCCCAGATCCGCCCGCTCAGCCGCTTGCGCAGGTGGCAGCCGAGGAAGTCGAAGCCCTCCTTGCCCCAGGAGAGGTCCACCCGCCTCGTCTTGTCCGGGTGCAGCTCCAACCCGAGCCGCGCGAGCACCTCGCGCACGCGCTTCTCGGCCTGCTCGCATGCCAACCTCGTGCTGCACACGATCACGAAGTCGTCCGCGTAGCGCACCAGCGTGCCCAGATGGGCACCGTGGCGCTCCCACGCCGCATCGAGCACGTGCAGGAAGATGTTCGACAGGAGCGGCGAAATCACGCCGCCCTGCGGTGTACCCGAGAGCGTCGCTACCTCGCGACCCTCCTCCATCACCCCGCACTGGAGCCATTGGCGCAGCAGCTTGAGCACCCGCCGATCCGAGACGCGTCGCTCGACCAGCTTCATCAGCTTGTCGTGGTCGATGCTGCCGAAGTAGTCGCGGATGTCCGCGTCCAGCACGTGGTTGCCTCCGCGAGCTCCCAGCCTGCGGAGGGTCTCCAGCGCCTGCGTCGCGCTGCGACGAGGCCGGAAGCCGTACGAGCTCGGGCGAAAGTCCGCCTCGAAGATCGGCTCCAGCACAAGCTTCGCCGCCATCTGTACCACCCGGTCCCGGACCGTCGGGATGCCCAGCGGCCGCTTCTTTCCGTCCGCCTTCGGGATGTACCGGCGCAGCACCGCTGCTGGCCGGTACGTGCCTGCTCGCAACGCGACGCCGAGCTCTTCGAGGAAGCGCTCCACGCCGTGCTGCTCGATGTCGGCGAGCGTCTGGGCATCGACGCCCGCCGCACCTCGGTTCCGCTTGACCCGCTTCCACGCTTCCGCGAGGACGTCACGCCTCGCGATGCGGTCATACAGCGCGTGGAACCGGCGCCCCGGATGCCGCTTGGCCGCGACCCACAGCCGGCGTTGGAGTTGTCGCACTTTGTCCTCGGGCTCGCGCCCGCGGGGGTGGTTGGGACCGGTCTTGCCGGCCATGCCCTCGCGCTTACCTCCTCGACCGACGCGACCACCGCAGGGGCCTCTCCCTCCGACCGCGTTGTTCGTCGCGGCCCTCGACGGTACTACGGCCCCCTCGGACTCCCGCTGCGCAGCGCTCGACTTCACCTTCGGCTTATACGAGCCACCTTGCCGCGACGACGGCAACGCAGACGGGTCTCCCGTGTTCCGCACCTCTCCCTGAACGCGTGCTGCTCCCCGTACCCCGGAGGGACCCGCCGCGCGTTCTGCTCCGGACTGCGGCGCGGCGGACGTGGCCTTCGCCGTGGCATGCGCGGCTCGGCTCCCTCGTTGTTTCTCTGTCGAGGCGGCAGGCTTCACTTCATGTTGCGGCCCGCGTTCTTGCTCCCTCCGTGGAGGCTTTCGACGCCCCGCTCGGGCCGCGGGGTCTCCCCCGCGAACCTGGGGCCTGCTACCGGGCGCTCCGGCGCTTACCCGGACGGGACTCGCACCCGCTGGAGACGTGCAGCGTGAGACCGCTCCCTCGCCCCGCGAGCGGGGTCCGGGTTCGGTCTCGTCACGACGCACCATGGCGCGAGACTAGTACAGCGTTCCCGAAGTTCATCCCTGGATCCGAGGTGAGCCAGCCGAGCCCATCGGGGTCGTGCGCAGCCTGAGCGTGGCGAGCATGCGCAGCGCATTGAGGTCTGCGAGGCGAGGTTGCCGGGTCATCTGCGATCGCGTGCGTTCTTGAAGCCCTCGGCTCGGGGCAGGTCCCACGCGCGTAGGTGCCCCGAGCTCGCGCAAAACCCGTCCTGCTGCCCGCGCCGCTGCGCCACAAGCTGCAGCTGACGGCGCGCTCGCCCAAGACCTCGCAGCGCGACGCGCAGCGTGTCCGGATCGTGCTGCTGGCCGACGAGGGATGGAGCAACGAGCAGATCCAGCGCGCCGTAGGCTGCGACATCAAGACGGTGCGCAAGTGGCGCAACCGGGTCGCAGCGATTGCCGACGAGGCGGTGCTGCAGGACAAGCCGCGCACGGGCCGACCGCCGCGCGTGGCGACCACGGTGCACTACGAGCTCATCAAGCTGGCCTGCAGCCGCCCCGATGAGCACAAGGTTCCGTTCGAGCAGGTCTGGACCCTGGACCAGCTGGCCAAGGCCCTGAAGCTCGAGACCAAGGTGGAGCTGAGCCGCACCGAGGTCTGGCGCGTGCTGCAGGGAGCCAGCCTCCGACCGCATCGGGTCCGGCCGTGGCTGCACAGCCCGGACCCGGACTTCCGGTCTAAGGTCGAGGTGATCTGCAAGCTGTACCTGGAGCCTCCCACAGGCGCGACCGTGCTGTGCGTCGATGAGAAGACCGGCATGCAGGCGCTGGAGCATCGGTTCCCCATGCAGCCGTGCCGCAGCCGAAAAGCCGCGCGCCGGGAGTTCGAGTACCAACGCCACGGCACGCTCGCGCTGATCGGCGCCTTCAACGTCAAGACGGGCGAGGTAGTGTCGCGCTGTGGACCGACACGCACCGCCGCCGATCTGCTCGCGTTCATGGACGAGGTGGCGAAGCGCTACCCCACGGGCGAGGTCTACATCATCTGGGACAACCTCAACATCCACCACGGCGCCAGGTGGAACGAGTTCAACGCGCGGCACGGCGGGCGCTTCCACTTCGTCTACACGCCCATCCACGCCTCGTGGGTCAATCAGATCGAGCTGTGGTTCAGCATCCTGAGCCGTCGGGTGCTCAAGCACGCCTCCTTCGCCTCCGCCGAGGAGCTGAGCCGGTGCGTGCTCGGCTTCGTGCGCCGCTGGAACGAGCACCAAGCCCGGCCCTTCCGCTGGAAGTTCCGCGGCCAGTGGAGGGCGACCTTGCCATCGTACGCAGCCTGAGCTTCGGTGCGGGCCCATGCCGAAGCAGCACGCCGCCCCCGAGCACGCCGCCGCGATCAGCTCCTTCCTCGCAGCCCAGGGGCTTTCTCACCTGCGGGCGCGCAAGTACGGGCAGATGGTGATCATCGAGTCGGGTCCTGAAGCCGACCCGAGCGGCCACGCCCGGCTGCGCCGCGACACGGTCCACTTCTGGACGCTCGAGATCGCGACCCACACCGGACGGTGGGAGAAGACCGGCTTCCGCGGCCTGTGGCAGGACCTGCTCAAGCGGCTGATGGCGGACTTCCCCTGGACGCTTGCGCGCATCGAGTAGCGCACCCGCAGTGGCGTTACGCCGTCGGGCGTTGCATCCGCGTCCTGTGACGGAGCTCGCTCCGTTCACCAGCCCGGCTGGCCCGGAGCGTGAACGGGCCGGCATGTCGTCGATCCAGGGACGAACTTCGGGAACGCTGTACTAGCCCGGCGCGGGCGCGGGCGCGAGCGCCGCGCGAGGTCCGCCGAGGCGAGCCGCCGCGCGGCCTCTCGTGCGGCGCGCGCGGCTTTGCGATAGAGAGCCGCCGCGTGCTCCTCGACCTCCTGCTCGCCCCGCTGCTCGCCCAGGCCGACGCGCTGCCCCGGCCCGGGGCTCCGGCGTCCTGTCCGCCCGACATGGTGCTCGTGGAGGGCACGCACCACGAGAACGTGCAGCGGATGTGCACGAGCTACCGCGGCGGCCACTGCTTCAGCTTCTTCCCCGGGCTGTTCGCCGCCGAGCCGCGCTTCACGCCGGTGCGCACGTGCATGGATCGCCACGAGTGGCCGAACCGGGCGGGCGCGCTGCCGGTCGTGATGCTCCGCTTCGTCGAGGCCGAGCGGGAGTGCGCCGCCGTCGGCAAGCGCCTCTGCACCGAGTTCGAGTGGGAGCTCGCGTGCGAGGGGCCGTCCGCGCTCCCCTTCCCTTACGGTTACGCGCAGGACCCGGCCGCCTGCAACGTGAGCAAGCCCTACCGGGGCATCAGCGAGCGGCGGCTCGCGTCGGACGACCCGGCGGTGCGGGCCGCGGAGACGCAGCGGCTGTGGCAGGGCGAGCCGTCGGGCTCGTATCCGGCGTGCGTGAGCCCGTACGGCGTCGTCGATCTGGTCGGCAACGTGGAAGAGTGGGTATCGACGTCGCGTCCCGAGTGGCCGCACCGCTCGTCGCTGAAGGGCGGCTACTGGTCCAAGCCGTGGGCGGGGTGCCGCGGGACCAACGACTCGCATGGACCGATGTTCCGGTTTTACGAGATCGGGTTTCGCTGCTGCAAGGATCCGGGGGCGGGGACGTAACGCGGGATCGAACGGGGTTCCCCGAGCGGGGGCAAGCGCGAAGCGGCTGGAAGGACACGCCATGGTGCTCGATCGGTTCGAGGTTTGCGTCGATCCCGCGCGCTACGTCCGCTGGCCTGGCGGTGGTGGCTTCCAGCCGGTCGAGCTGCGGGTCAACGGGCGCGGGCTCATCGATCGGGTCCGCGAGGTGGAGCTCCCCTACGCCGAGCGCGAGCACGACGACCGTATCGCCGCCGGCGAAACGGCAGAGGAGCGCGGCCCGAGGGGCGCGTTGGCCGGCAGCTACCTGTATCCGGCCGGCTGCCATGTCTTCCTCCCGTCGAGGAACCTGCTGGGCGAACCGTACCGGCACGGGTTCGGCACGAAACCGGGCGATCCCCGGAATCGAAAATCTCTGCTGCTCCAGTGCACGTGCGGGATCACCGATTGCTGGTTCCTGCTCGCCACGATCACGGTGAACGAGGACACCGTCGTCTGGTCGGACTTTTGCCAGTTCCATCGCCCCTGGAGGTATGACTGGCCGCCGTTCGTGTTCGATCGTGGCCAGTACGAGGCGCAGCTGGTCAGGGCCTGAAGGGGGCACCACCCCAACCCGGGTCGGGCCGCTGACGTCGGGTCCCTCAACCCCGGTCGGGTCCCTCAACCCCGGTCGGGTCCCTCAACCCCGGTCGGGTCGCTGGTCGCTCCATCGGATGCTCCGGCGCGGGTCGCTCCGCCATGGCGCCGCCACCCGCCCGATGCGCACGCTACACCCCCAATCCCTTGATTTCGGCCTCTCGACCGCCCGGCACGCGATCTGCGTTGGGCGCCACGCCATGGGAGACGCCGACATCACCTTGCGCCACCTCGCCCGACGGCGCCCCGAGGACCTGGTGCGCGCCCTCGTCCCTGAAAGCCGCCCCATCGAGGTATCCACGCGGGGGCGAAGGGCGCGGAGGAGCGGGCCGACCTGTATACAGCGCTCCTGGTGATGGCGACCATCGATCCCTGGGGGCATAATCTGCTGAAGGAGCTCATCATCATGGTAGAGGACAAGGAAGAGGGGCTGCTCCGGCGCACGCCGATCATCGGGGAGATGATCATCGAGGCCGAGCGACGCGGCGAGCAACGGGGAGAGCAACGAGGAGAGGAGCGCGGGCAGAAGGCGATCGCAGAGCTCCTCGGCCGCCTCTTCGCGCGGCGCATCGGGCGACGTCTGACGGCCGAAGAAGAGCGCTCGATCATCGAGCGCGCTCGCGTGAACGGTCCAGACGAGGTCGAAGTCGCCTTGCTCGAGCTCGAGCGCGAGGCACTGGTTCGATGGCTCGCGGAGCCGATGCGCAACGCCTGAGCTCCCGGCGGGAGGAGGGAACGCCCAGCGCGCGACCGCCGCTGTTCGGCAGCGACGCGCAGCCCCCGAATCCGGCGCGTCCCAGCCGCCGTGGGACGCCGCACGGCGCCTTCGTGCCCACCGCGTGCGGCGCGATGGCGCGCCCTCCGGTTCGTGGACATGCTGCCGCGATGGTGCCGCCGTCCGATCCCGTGGCCCCGTTTCTGCCCACGGTCGCTCGCGCCCGCGACGAGGGCCTCGCGCTTCCGCCCGGCGCGCCGGCCGAGGAGCGCCGCGTGGCCGCGCTGGTCGTCCTCGCGTCGATCGTGCGCCGCGAGGGCTGGACGGAGGTCGTCGACCTCAGCCCGCAGGCCGCGGCGCAGCTCGAGCCGGGCGACCCGCCGCGTCCGCTGTCCTTCGAGCCCCGCGCCTACCGGCGCCTGGTCGAGGATCTCGGCCTCGTGCCCTGCACCGGGTGCGCCGGCGCCGCGGGGCGCGCCCGCTGCCCCCGCTGCGGCGGCCGGGCCCGGCCGTACGCCTGCTCGTGCCGCGCGGGATACGTCCGCTGCCCGTCCTGCATGGGCGCCGGCCGCGTCCGGCGGGTGCGCATCCGCCATCTGCAGGACCGCCCGCTCGAGATGCGCGAGCTCTACGCGCCGCCCGAGATGACCTTCGTGCCGTCGCTGTTCTCGTTCGAGGGCGCCCTGGAGCGCCGCCTGGGCGCCGATGCCCCTCCCGAGCCCCTGCGCTGCCACGACCTCCGCCCCCGCGCGAGGAGCAGCGCCTACCGCGGCGGCAGCGACCGGACGGTCGAGCCGGATTTCCACGGCCACCGCTTCGCCGGCACGATCGAGCGCGCCGTGTCCGGCCTCACCGCGCTCGCCGCCGGGGGCCGCCTCGTGGCCCAGGCGGTGCGCGCTTATGCATGGCCGCTGCTGTGGCTGCGTTATGGTCCGGACGAGCCCGCGCGCGACGTGGTCGTCTATCCCGATCTCACCGGCGCCCTCCGGATCTTCGCCGGCGTCGAGGGCGCGGCGACCGCAAACCACGTGCAGGAGAGGACACGAGGCGCCCGCGTCCCGGGCTGACGAGACAGCGCGTTCGTGCATCGATCGAGCGCCCCGCCCTCGCCCCGCGTCGGGCGCCTCCGGCTTCTCTGCGGGAGGCGCGCGGCGTTAGAGTACCGCGATGCGACAGAGCGAATGGACCTGCCTCGCGGTGTGCGCCGCCTCGAGCACGGCGCTGAGCTGCAATGCGATCTGGGGGATCTCCGAGGGTGAGATCCGCGATGATTCCGCGACGGGCGGCGCAGGCGGGGACGGCGGCGCTGGCGGGGGCGGCGGCGCTGGCGGCGGCGGCGGCGCCGGGGATCCTCCTTCGGAGTGCCCCTCCGCGCCGTTCACCGGGCGCGCGCCGGGCGCGTGCCAGGCGTCCGACGCCGATCACGATTACCTCTCCGATCCGGACAACTGCTGTGTTCCCGGCAGGAGCTGCCTCGGCGGCGCCTGCGAGGAGGGCCGGTGCCGGCCGGTCCTCCTCACCTCGATCACCGAGGACCACGAGACGCTCGGCGTCGCGGTCGAGGGCGACGGCGACGACGCGCGCGTGCTGTGGGCGAGCGGCTACGGGAGCACGGTCTTCGCGACGGAGAAGGCGGCCTCCGGCTCGACCGAGCCGCTCGTGGTCCTCGACTCGCTCGTGACCATGCTCGCGCGCGACGGGCGCTCGCTGTTCATCACCGACTGGAGCGCGTCGGACGTGTACCGGATGCCGCTGGACGGGAACATCACTGTCCCCACGGTGGCGAGCGCCGAGGGACAGGCGCGCTTCCGGGCGCCCGTGGCCGGCGGCGGCTGGGTCTACTGGATCACCGGGATACGCCAGAACCCGGACCAGGAGGCCGACGCGCCCGAGGCCCCGCAGCGCATCTGGGCGGCGCGGGTCGACCAGACCGATCAAACGGGCCTGCCGGTGCTCGACCGGGACACGTACGTCGGAGGCCTCGCGCTGGACGAAACCCATCTCTACTGGACCGAGCTGGAGCCCGGCAGCACGGAGAGCACGGTTCGACGGATGCCGATCGGCGAGCCCAGCGCGCCCGAGATCGTCGCGTCGGTCCGCGTCGAGGACGACGAGCTGCCCGGGAACATCGCGGCGAGCGATCGCATTTACTGGATCCTCGGCGCGACCATCCATGCCGTGAACAAGGACGGCTCCGGCGCCGGGGTGCTCGCGGCGGCGAGCTACCCCACCCGGATCCAGGCGGACGCCACCTTCGTCTACTGGTACAGCGATGGCGCGAAGCAGCTCCAGCGGGTGCGCACCTCGGGCGGCGCCCCGGAGACGCTCGCCGACAGCACGTACATCAATGGCCTCGCGCAGGACTGCCGCGCCATCTACTGGACGACATGGCATACCGAGGAATTGCCGGCCTCGGTGTTCAAGCTGGCCAAGTGAACCGCCGGGGGCCGGCGCACGGGGCCGGCCTTCGCGGTCGTCAACGCGGGGTCTGCTTGCCGGTGGCCTGCGCGCCCTGCGGAGACGGTCGCACCCTCTCTCAGTCCAGCCCACGCGCCGCGCCGAAACCAGAGCCGCTTACGTCTCGCGCAGGCGCCTCATTTCGCGCACGCGCCTGAGCCGCACGCCGAGCAGCGTCGTCCATCGCGCCCGCCGGGAGGCGTGGGCTCGCGGCGGCCGGCAAGGGCGCGGGAGGACCCGCGAGGCAGCGAGCAGCACCTGGTCAGCTCCGACCGAGCTCAGCTATGTTGCAGACGGATCGCTCGCCGGCCGCGCCGGCATCCCCCCCTTCTTGAGCGAGCGGAGGAATGCATTGACGTCCATGAATCTCGAAAAACCTACCTGTGACGACTCGTTGATGCGGCAGCTCGGGTATTCGGTCTACCAGCTGCCCATCATCAGCGTTGCCGACGAGCTCGGGGTGTTCTCGCTCCTCGAGCAGGAGCCCGCGGGCATCGCGGAGATGGCCGGGAAGCTTCACCTCAGCCTCCGCGCGACCGAGGCCCTCCTGGCCTCCCTGGCAGGCATGGGGCTCCTGGTGCGGACTCATGGCAAGTTCCATCTCACCGAGACGTCTCGCAACTTCTTGATCCCGACCAAGCCGTTCTACTGGGGCTACTTTCTGCGGCTCATCTGCCAGGTTCCCATCACGCACGGCACCTTGCTGGAGACGCTGCGGCGGGACGGGGCCGTCGCGTGGGGCGAGGGCCAGGGCAAGGTCATCTCGGAGGAGTGGGCAGCGGCGGACCTGTCGGACGAGCGGGCGTTCGTCTTCACCCGGGCGATGCACAGCCACTCGTTCGCGACCGCGGTCGGGCTCGCGCAGCGGGCCCAGCTCTCGGGCGTGGCGCGCCTCCTCGACGTCGCCGGCGGCTCCGGCTGCTTCAGCATCGCCCTGGCGCAGCAGAACCCCGGGGTGCGGTTCACGGTCGCCGAGCTGCCGCCCGTGTGCAAGACGACGCGGAAGTACGTCGCGGAGCACGGCCTCGAGGATCGCATCGACGTGCTGGAGCTCGACATGTTCCGCGGCGCGTGGCCTTCGGGTCACGACGCGATCTTCTTCGCCAACATCCTCCATGACTGGGACAGCGCGCGCCAGCGGCACTTGGTCCAGCGCAGCTTCGATGCGTTGCCGCCGGGCGGCCGCGTCCTCATCTACGAGCTCCTGCTCTCGGACGGGCAGGACGGCCCGCTCACGGCGGCGCTGTTCTCCATGAACATGGTGTACATGACCCCCGGCAAGCAGTTCACGGCCGGCGAGCTCGACGAGCTCGTCCGCGGGTGCGGGTTCACGGACGTGTCCGTCGTTCCGGCGTACGCGGGGTACTCGCTCATCAGCGCCAGGAAGCCGCTCGCCCGGTGACATCCTCCACGGCGGGTGCCCAGCGCCGCGGCGCCCCGAGCGAGCGGCAGGCCCGGCGCACCCGCGCCCTCCTCACGGCGCGCAGCGCGTGATCGTCACCTCGCGCAGGCGCAGCTCCACGAGCGGTTTGTCGTTCTCGTCGGTCTCCACGTGCGTCATCGCGGTGACCACCTCGACCGGCGCGCACTGGCCGAAGATCGTGTAGTCGCCGTCGAGCCAGTCCGTCGCCACCTCCGTGATGTAGAACTGGCTTCCGTTGGTGTCGGCCCCCGCGTTGGCGTAAGCGAGCGTCCCCGCGCGATGCTTCAGCGCGGAGATCTCGTCGTCGAACTCGTACCCTGGCCAGCCCTCGCCGGTGCCGAGCGGGTCGCCGCCTTGCGCCATGAACTCCGGAATCACCCGGTGGAAGGTCAGCCCATCATAGAACCGCCGCTTCACCCAGCTACCGGTCGCCGCGTCCCGAAAGGGCCGGCGCCCGCGGGCGAGGCCGACGAAGTTGGCGACCGCGTTCGGGGCCTGCTCCGGGAAGAGCTCGCACGTGATCTCGCCCTTGTCGGTGTCGAAGATCGCGCGCAGCGGCCCAGGCCCCTCCGGGAGCTCGGCCAGCGCCTCGGCCAGGGTGAACACCCCCGCCTCGGGATCGGCGGCGCCGGGGAGCACCTCCTCGGGCGCGTCGACGTCGGGGCCGCACGCGGCGGCGCCACCGCCCCCCGCGCTCGCGCTGCTGGTCGAGGTGGTCGAGCCCGCGGCGGCGCCCCCGTCGCCAGCGCTGCTGGTCGAGGCGCTCGAGCCCCCGTCGCCGCCGCCGTCGCCGTCGTCACAGCCGGCGGCGAACGGGAAGGCCAGGAGCATCGCGGCGCAAAGGGCGCTCGCATACCCACGAGGAGAAGAAGCGGTTCGGATCTGCATCCGATCGACGCTCGCACGAGCCGCGCGAAAAAGCACGCCCGACTCGCCCGGAGATCTCGCGCGCCGCGAGGCGAGACAACGCTCCTCGCCGGCGGGTCCGGGGCGCGGAGGCTCCACCGGACCCGCCCCGTCGTCACTGCGCCACGACGCCGAGCTGCTGAAACAGCGTCAGGTTGTCCTCGATATGCCAGTTGTCCGTGATACGTCCGTTCTGCACGCGCAGGATGTCGGTGGCGATGAAGTCCACGGCCTGCCCGGCGCCCTTCCTGTCGCCGAACGTGCCGGTGAAGTGGCCTCGGAAGCGCAGGTGCGCAACCACGCGATCGCCGGCGACGATCAGCTGCTCCACCTCGCAGCTCAGGTCCGGGACGGCGGCGCGGAAGCTCTTCGACGCGAACGCCGGGCCCGCCGGGCCCTGCGGGCGCCCCTTGGGCAAGGTGCGGTCCGTGAAGGTCGGCGCGATCGCCGCGTCGAGGTAGCGCTCATCGCCGGTGTTCCAGAACGCGTAGAACCGGCGCGCCGCGAGCATCTCCGCGTCGGCCTGCTCCCTCGGCAGGCTACCGTCGACGACGGTCGACCGCGGCGATGGCAGGTCCTCCGCGCCGGCGCCCTGCACGTAGCAGGCGCTCGCGGCGGCGAAGAGCGAGAGGGAGAGGGCGCTGATCAACAGGGTCTTTTTCATGGGGCGTGTCTCCTCGGCACAAGCGATCTCGGACAGCCGATCGGCTCGATCGGCGACAGGAGCCACCTTGATCCTTTCCAGCGCGTAGGAGAACGGCGGCGATCGACGAACCATCTTTTCGGAAATGTTGAAGATCGCCCCCGGAGCGGCTACCGTGGCCCCGCTTCGCTGCCCGTCACTCGCCGGGGGTGCGCATGGTCGAGCTGGAGGACATGCAGCTGTTCGTGTGCGCCGTCGCGCGGGGCAGCCTCTCGGCGGCGGGGCGCGAGCTCGGGTTCTCGCCGGCGGTGGCCAGCAAGCGCATGACGCGGCTGGAGGCGGCGCTCGGCGTGCGCCTCCTCCAGCGCAGCTCGCGGCGCCTCACGCTCACCGCCGAGGGCGCGACCTACCACGAGCGCTGCGTCGCCATCCTCGCCGACGTGCGCGAGGCCGAGCTCGCGGTGACCGCCGGCCAGGCCGAGGCGCGCGGCCTCCTGCACGTGTCGGCGCCGGTGGATCTCGGCCGCCAGTGGGTCGGGCCCGCCGCGGCCGACTTCGCGGCGGCGCACCCAGCGCTCCGCGTGCGCGTCAGCCTGTCGGACCGCGTGGTGGACCTGCTCGACGCCGGCGTGGACGTCGCGGTGCGCATCGGCGCGCTCGGCGACTCGCGCCTCGTCTCGCGCCGGCTGGCCCGGAGCCGCCGCGTGGTCTGCGGCGCGCCGGCCTACCTCGCGCGGCGCGGGTGGCCCCGCACGCTCGCGGACCTCGACACCCACGCGTGCATCGTGCTGCAGCGCCCCGGCATGCGCGCGCTCTCGTGGACCTTCCGCACCGGAGAGGGGCTCCACACCGTCCGCCCCGCCGGCCGCCTCGTGGCCGACAGCGGCGATCTGGTGCGCGACTGGGCCGTCGCCGGCCACGGCCTCGCCTTCAAATCGATCTGGGACGTCGCCGCCGACATCGACGCCGGGCGCCTCGTCCCGCTGCTCACCGACCTGCCCTCGCCGGTCTCCGCCGTGAACGTCCTCTATCCGAGCCGCCGCTTCCAGCCCGCCAGGGCGCGGCTGTTCATCGACTTCCTGGCGGAGCGCTTCGCCGCCCACGAGGCCGCCGTGCTGGCCGCGGCGACGCCGCGCGCCGCGCCGCCGGCCGCCCCTCGCCGCGCGCGCCCCGCGCGCCCCGTCTGAGGCGCGCCGCCGCGAAGGCGGCGAGCGGGCACGCGCGCCTCAGGCGCCGCCCTGCCCGCCCGCGCCGAGCGCCGCCAGGAAATGCTCCCGCTCCGCGGCCGTCGGGCGCCGGCCCGAGAGGTAGCGCCGCTGGTGCGCGCGGGCCGCGCCGATCGCCGCCTGATTCAGGATCTTGATCGGCACCCTGGGCGCGTACAGGCTCGTCACCTCGAGCAGCGTCGTCGCGCCGGAGCCCGGCGAGAAGCGGTGAACCGCGAGCCCCCGTTTCCACAGCATGTTTTCCTCGATCGTATCGACGCGGATGGCGAACGCCTCCGGCGCGACGCGCTGGGCCGAATACCGCGCCGTCTGCGTGAAAGGCCCGATCCCCGGGAGGTTGAGGCTCATCCGGAGCACGAAGCTCGGCTCGCGGTACGATCCCGACTGCATCGCACACTCCGTACCGGGGAAGAGCTCCCGCGCCTGGCCGTGCTGATCCCAGAAGACGGCGGCGGCGTCGAACGGGTCGATGTGACCGATATCGATGGTGAACCGGACGCCGGAGAGCCCCTGCGCCTCGTCGCGGACGTCCTCTGCGTGCTCGAGCTCCGTGTCCTCCTGCTGCCACATGGTCGTCTCCTCGTCCGACGAAACGAGCCTATGGGAAGCACGGCAGCGCATCAAGGAAGCGGCCGGCCGGCGCACGGACGCGCGACTCCGGCGGAACCCTACGGCGCGTTCAGCATGCCGGCATGGACCGCGCGCGGGGCGCGTTGCTACCCTCCCCGGCACCATGAACTACCGCAATCTCGGACGCACCGGCCTGAAGGTCAGCCCGCTCTGCCTCGGCACGATGAACTTCGGCCCGGAGACCAGCGAGCCCGACAGCTTCGCCATCATGGACCGGGCCCTCCAGCACGGGATCAACTTCTTCGACACCGCCAACGTGTACGGCCGGAAGCGCGGAGAGGGGATCACCGAGCAGATCGTGGGGCGCTGGCTCGCGCAGGGCGGCGGGCGGCGGGAGCGCATCGTCCTCGCCACGAAGGTCTACGGCCCCATGGGCGAAGGGCCGAACGACAGGAGGCTCTCGGCCTATCACATCCGCCGCGCCTGCGACGAGAGCCTGCGCCGCCTGCAGACGGACCATATCGACCTCTACCAGATGCACCACATCGACCGCGAGACGCCCTGGGACGAGATCTGGCAGGCGATGGAGCAGCTCGTCCGCGAGGGCAAGGTCCTCTACGTCGGCAGCAGCAACTTCGCCGGCTGGCACATCGCGCAGGCCAACGGGCTCGCCGCGCAGCGGCGCTTCCTCGGCCTCGTCTCGGAGCAATGCGTGTACAACCTGAACGCGCGCACCGTCGAGCTGGAGGTCCTGCCCGCGTGCCGCGCCCTCGGCCTCGGCGTCCTGCCCTGGAGCCCGCTCGCCGGGGGGCTGCTCGGCGGCGCCCTCCAGAAGGCGCGCGAGGGCCGGCGCGCGTCGGCCGACGCGCAGGCGCGCATCGAGAAGAACCGCCCCAGGCTGGAGGCCTACGAGGCGCTCTGCGCGGAGCTCGGCGAGAAGCCCGCCGACGTGGCCCTGGCCTGGCTGCTCAAGAACCCCGTCGTGACCTCGCCCATCATCGGCCCGAGGACGGCCGAGCAGCTCGACGGCAGCCTGCGCGCCCTCGAGATCCAGCTGACCCCGGAGCACCTGAAGCGCCTCGACGAGGTGTTCCCCGGCCCCGGCGGCGAGGCGCCCGAGGCCTTCGCCTGGTAGCGCGGCGCCGGGCGGCGCTCGCCGGCGCCGCCCGGCACACTCGGCTCCACGTCCGCGCCGGCGCCGTGCGCGGGAGTCGCGCCGCGGGGCGGGTCGATTTCGATTCCCCGGCGTCGAGCGGGTGGCCTACGCTCCGGAGGCCGGAGGCGCGTCCAGCGACGCGCGCGCGAGAGGGGATGGGCATGGGCCGATGGCGCTATGAGCAAGGGTTGCAGGAGGTCGGCAATGGCTGCTTTGCGTATCTCCAGCCGGCCGGCACCTGGGGGCTCAGCAACGCGGGGCTCGTCACCTCGGACGGCGAGGCGCTGCTCGTCGACACGCTCTTCGACCTGAAGCGCACGCGCGAGATGCTCGGCGCCATGCGCGCGGCCACCCCGGCGGCGGCGCGGATAGGCACGGTCGTGAACACCCACGCGAACGGCGACCATTGCTACGGCAACGCGCTCGTCGAGGGCGCGACGATCATCGCCACGCGCGCCGGCGCCGCCGAGATGGATGAGGTCCCCGCGCCGATGCTGGCCATGCTGATGCGACAGGCGCGCAGCGGCGCCGCCGGCGCGCTGGGCGATTACCTCGTCCATTGCTTCGGCGCCTTCGATTTCGACGGGATCGCGCCCACGGCGCCGACCCGGGTCTTCGAGGGGGAGCTGACCGTCACGGTCGGGGCGAAGGAGGTCCGCCTCCTCGAGGTGGGCCCCTCGCACACGAAGGGCGATCTGCTCGTGCACGTGCCCGCGGACCGGGCGGTCTACACGGGAGACATCCTCTTCATCGACGTGACGCCGATCATGTGGGCGGGGCCCGTCGGCAACTGGATCAAGGCGTGCGACACCATCCTCGCGCTGGACGCCGACGTCATCGTGCCGGGGCACGGCCCGATCACGGATCGCGCCGGCGTCCGCGCGGTGCGCGATTACCTCGTGTACATCCGCGACGAGACGCGGCGACGCTACGACGCCGGCATGCCGCCGGCCGACGCCGCCCGCGACATCGCGCTCGCCGATTACGCGAGCTGGAGCGACGCGGAGCGCATCGCGGTGAACGTGCACACGCTCTACCTGGAGTTCAGCGGAGGGAAGCTCAATCCGCCAGGCGTGGTCGAGCTCTTCGGGCTCATGGCCGAGCTGGCGCGGAGGGCGCGCTGAGGTCTGCAGAAGAAGCGGGGGCACGGGCTGATGCTCACCACTTGGCCACCGAAGCCGACGCGAGAACGACGCGGGCGCACGCCGTACCCCAAACATCTGCCGCGCCAGACGCGCGCGGTGTCCGTCAACGGCGGCATTCGATTTCCAGGACGCAGGAACGCTACGTCAATCCCACGAATCGAACGAACCGCTATCAATCTTGGATGATGGCGATGGTGGGATGGTGAAGATATTCGGCAACGAACGCTTGGAGGCTGAACCAGCGCGTCCGGCACTTGGAGTAACGCCGGCGCTTGGGCCAGGTGCAATTTGCGGGGAGCTTTGTGCGGGGACTCCGCTGCCCGCGGTGAGTAGAACCTGTACGCGAAAGACCTTGATTTCCGAGCCGGACAGCGGATCCATCGTGGCGAGCACTTCGGGGTCCGATGGTAGCGCTTCAGGACGTCCGACAGCGATGACGACCTCCCACAAACCATCGGGCACGTTGGGAAAGAGCACTTCACGCGACCCAAAAACACTTATCGATCCATCCGGCAATATTGTTCGACTCTGCAACCGCACACGATCGCGACCGACCACTCCAGACATTCCATCGCCTCGACCGAACTGAGGCAGCCACATGAGCACCTTCCGTACCCCTGAAGCTTCCCTGTTCACAAGAACACCACTCACCACGACTTCGCCCTGAACCGCCTGAACCGGTCGCAGAATGATACCCAAGCCCGAGCCAGGACCAAGATCCCATACCGATTTAGCGGGAACGTCGTACCCATCGGGAGACAATTTCCCCGCACCCCGACTGCCACTACTGCGGTAAACCTCCATGGTATACACTGGCAAAGCATCACCACTAGTCAACGCAGGCGCCAATGAGTTCGCGTCGACAATCACAGTGCGATTCAAATAAATCCATCCCGCAATGCCCGACGCAAGGGCTACGGCCCCAGTCAGCGTGATGAGCACGCGGCGTCGCCTCAAAAGCGGAATGATTGCTGCTGGCGCTTGCTCGTGGGGCCCTGCGGCGGCGCCAGCAGCTGGAACATCGATGAGCTCCGTGCCATGCGCCCCCGCCGAGCCCGTTGCGTCCTGTTCCCCTGCTCCTGCGCCCGGCTCCTGAAGAATCTGCTCGACGATGCCGTCAATCTGCGCATCACTCGACGGGCGGAACGCTTCGTATGCCGCTGCCGCTGTCGATGACTGCTGCGCGAGTTGCAGGAGTGCCGCCTCGCCCTCCGGATCCAACTGCCCCGCCGCTAGCATGTCCCACCGAGGATCCTGCACAACGTCTTCCTCGCGTGCGGTTCGCGCAAGCGCATCCAGCCACGCATGGGAGTTCTTCATTGGCGCTCCTCAGGCTCGACGGGGTTCAGGCGCATGTGCTTGGCGATACGACCAGGAGGCTGGCGGTCAGACAGAATTTTCTTGGCGAGCTGTGCAACGCGTTGCCCGAGTCGAATCCGCCATTTGTAAATAGCTTCTGCGCTCTTGCCGGTAAGCGCACACACCTCTTCCACGGAGCGCTCTTCGACTACGAGAAGCTCAAACATCTCAAGCGCCTCCTCGCTGAACTGCGCCCGTACCGCCGCAAGGAGCTCGGTGAGCACCTCCCGCGAGGCGGAGATGTCCTCCGGCCCATCCGCGTCGATGGCGCCCCGTTCAAAGTCCTCAGGCACGGTCGGCTCCTCCACCTGCCATGGGCTTTGGCGCCTGCTGCGCAGCAGGGTGATCGCCTCACGCTCAGCGATCAGGCCGACGAAGTTATGAAGCGAGGCCCTGCCCTCTGGGTCCCACTGACGGAGCACATGACAATCCTTCGCGAACAGGTGGGCAAAGACATGTTGAACGAGGTCTCTCACCTCTTCCCTGAGATCGTGCGCACGGCCAGCACCCCGTCGAAGCAACACACGCGCAACCCGGGCACGGACCACGGGCTCCAGGTCTTTGACTAGTGTGTGCACTGCGCGTCGGTCTCTCGTCTGTGCTTGGACCACCAGCGTCTGGTACCAGTTCGTCATCTGGCACCTCGATCCGTCTCGGGAAGAAGCACGCAGGCGCCTAGCCGTCGAGCAGATGCCTCGTCTGATGAAGCCGCAATGCGCGCAGCAGTGTACGCGCGCAGGCAGAACGCGCAGCCGGTCGGCCATGAACTCATCAGATAAGCGAAAGGCATGCCCACGCCCTCCGAGCCGCTGAGCGCCATGATACGGCACACGCGCCGGTTCTCCTGGGTGGCCGCGGGAGATCATGCACGTCATCCCTTCTCTCGCGCCGCGTGTAGCTGCGCGAAGCGGAGGCTTGGCCAAACCTCGCGTTACGGGGTGCGCAATTCGCCTTGGCTGGCATATCGACGTGGTCTTCTACCATACCACGGACTGCGCCTGCGCCGAAAAGGCCCCGTCTGCCCCCCAGCGGGAGCATCGCCGACGCGGGCCACAAGCGCTGTGCTCGCCGCCCCGTGGCCGGAGCGCTCTCCAAGGAGTCCGATGCCAAAGGAGAGCACAGTGGCAACATTACATCTTGGACGTAATTACCCAGACACTGCTCTCCGGCCAGATTTGGCTGCGGCGGAAAGCGCAGGATTTGACGCCGCCTAGGCGAGTCCCTGAACCAATCGCGCGCGGTCCTCCTTCTCTTCATTTTCGTTGTCCGATCCTGAGGGCACGGTTCGTATGCCGGAGTAACTCCAAGCCAGCCGGCTTCCTCGACGAGGCGTGGTGATGCTCGTCACTGGTCTCCTCGCGGCGCTGCCCTCGATCCGCCGCGTCCCGCCCGGGTTCACTGGCACGGCTGCCATCTTCTAGGAGGATCAACCGGTAGGCGCCGGGGGCGGGCATCCTTGATGTTTGCCATCGCTGGGTCGCCCAGCGGCATTGGCGATGAACGAAGCACCTAACCCGGCGTCACCACGCGCAACCACGTGACACTCTGGCCACTCAGTATAACAAAGGAAGAATCATGAAAATTTTCAAAATGTTCTCTTTGACATCTGCGCTGGCGCTCGCCACCATCGTTGTATCCAGCTCCGCCAGCGCATCTCCGATCGATGGCAACGCCACGTGGTCATGGGGCCCATTGCGCGTCGCCGACATTGGCCATGGAGGAGACAATGATGTCTACGTGCAGTTCCGCAACGCGGATGGTACGATTCGCAACCGCTGGCCGAACGCTTCCGGCGCAGAGATCTGCGGGGGTTCAGCAACGCTCCGTTTGGCGCGAGGCCGGACAAACTTCAAGGAAATGCTGGAATCGCTGAACATTGCGGGTCTCTCAGGTCGAACCGTATGGGTATGGTACGAGCCAACCGACCGCGTCTGTTACATCAAACGACTCGGTGTGGCGATGCAATAAACGGCCTCGAACACGTAGCCAACTGAGCACACAGAGACGGTTCACAATCTACACACCGCAAACAACATCATCAATCCAAGGCAGTCCATGTCAACAAATTCCTACCGCTTGGCGCCTATTATCGTCACCCGCTTCGCAATAGTCGGGCTCACCGTGGTCGCCGCGCCGGGATGCGGGCTTGGCGGCGCTCCATCAGACGAGTCCGCCCTACCTGACCTGCGACTGCCAGATGGGTCTCGGCCTCCAACTTTCGAAGAGTTTCTCGGGCGAGGGCTGGTGCTTGAGGGCGGACGACTGATCGTCGATCAAGACATCCTCGTGGAGAACGAAGCTATGGCACGGGCTTACCACGAGAGAGAGATGAATCGGTCGGCTCGGTTGTTGGATGCCCCAGAGGCTCCGTCCGGACTTGGAATAGCTCACCTTCCGCTCAGCGTGCATGTCGTCGACGAAGCGGACGACGTCTGGGCGCATCCTCAGAAGATGGGACTCACGTATTGCGTAAATGCAGCCAGCTTCGGGACAAACGCGAACCTATTAATCGAAACACTCGAACAGGCGACGTATTCATGGTCCCGGCGCACTGGCGTTTCATTCCAATGCATCGACCTAGCCACATGTGACAACACAACAATCGATGTTGCATTCAACGTACGACAGACAACTCTGCCGACAGGTGTCAACGCAGCGGCCTTTTATCCGAGCTGGCCACGGTCATCTCGTGAGTTGCTGCTCGCGCCAACGGCGTTCACCAACACGTCGGGAGGACGGGATCTGCTCGGTATCCTCAGCCACGAGCTCGGACATGTGCTTGGCGCGCCACACGAACACATCTGGCTCACGCCCTCCTGCACGAGGGAGTTGCCAGATTCCGTGCGTCAGATCACTGAATACGACGTAAATTCCGTTATGCACTACCCACAGTGCCGTCCCAGCGGCACCGGAGGGTATCGGCAGAGCGAGCTTGACTACGTCGGCATGCACACGATTTATGGGATGGCGCCAGCGCTGATCATGAGCCTTCGAATGTGAGTCACTATTTCAAGTCCGCTCGCCGCTGGTGCCCTTCCGGCACCCTCGGAGCTGGCTCGATACGAACGAACGAGCCGCGCAGACTCGTGAGGCGACGCTGCATCGCACGGAAAGCACGCAGCCATGGCCTCATCTTCAACAAGGATCACGGAGGGATCAGCATGGTAACGAACACGCGTCGAGGCGAAGGACGTTCGCGTCCTCTGCTCGTCATCGGGGCCGCTATTCTGTGGGCGTGTTCTGACGCCGCAACCAGCAGCGGCACAGGCGCCGGAACCTCAACCAGCTCCGGGGCAGGCGCGGCAACCTCGACCAGTTCCGGCGACGGCGGTGGCAACTCGACCAGTGATGCCGCCACCGCAGGAAGTGGCGCCGCACTGGGGACAGGCGGGGACGCAAGCAGCGATGAAGAGGTAACCGTCGACATCTCAACCCCGGACGGCAATCCGTTCGGCAACGCGGTGCTCTACGTCGACCCCGGCTACGTCGCCAGGGTGCAGAGCTCGATCGAGCGCACCACCGATCCTGCCCTGGTCGAGAAAATGGAGAAAGCAAAGCAGTTCTCCACTGGGTTCTGGGTCGATCGTATCGCTGCAATAGACGACCTCGACGCGTATCTCGATGGCGCGTTCATGCAGCAGAAGATCCAAAAGAAACCCGTTGTGTCCACTATTGTGCTATTCAATCTGCCAGACAAGGATTGCAACAACTTACCCAACGACACCGAAATCAATACAGAAAACGGCGGCCATGAACGATACGTGGACGAGTACTTGAAGCCCTTGGCCAGTGTCGTTGCAGAACACGCACACCAGCGCATCGTGGCAATTGTTGAGCCACGTTCACTGGCGAACATCGTTCGCCCGAAAGGTCGAGAGGGTTGCTCATACTTTGCGGACGGGTACCGCGACGGCGTGGTCGCTGCGCTCCAGCACTTAGACATGCCGCATGTTTATCAGTACGTGGATGGTGGAAGCGGTCTGCATATCGGGCCGAAGTGGTCCGATATCCTATCAATGAGTAGCCTTATTGAAGCAACAGTCGCGTCCGCCGGCTCTCCGGCGTCGGTTCGCGGTTACGCCACGAATGTCTCCGGCTATGGGAAGCTTCAATACACAGACGAGGACCTCGTTTTGTCCGCCTGCAGTTCTTCCACTAGCCCTTGCCTGATTAGCGAACTTGATTACGTTGAACTCCTGGGGAGGTCGGTTACAGGCGGCCCCCTCGACTTTAACAAATTCATAATTGATACCGGTCGCAACGGTGATATCGGTCCCCAAGATTATCGGTATGCGTGGTACAACTTCCGCGAAGCGGGACTTGGCATTCGCCCTTTGGAGCTTAGCCTCGCCAGGTTCGCCGATAGGCTCGACGCTAATCTATTCATGAAGCAAACAGGCTCGTCAGATGGATGCTACTACGACGAAGATTACTGCGGCACACCCCCGCGGAAAGGTCCTAGGCCAGGCCAGTGGTTCCACGAACACTTCGTTGATCTCGTGAAAAACGCAAATCCTGCGCTGTGAGGAGCCAGGAAGCTCGCCGATGTTCCCAAGCCGTTTCACGAGGGCCCGGAGACGGGCCAGGCGCGATGCCTACGTGGCGCTGAGGGCCCGCAAGGGGGGCCCGAGCCTCGGGCCGGTGACGTTCTCACCCAACGTCTGGGCGGCGCTCCGCGGCGGCACGCTCGACGCCGGCGGCTCCCTGGTGCGAGGGCCGCCGCCATCATCTCGCGTGGTGGTGCGACAGGCTCGGGTTCAGGGCGCGCCTGTCATAGCTCGGCCTCATGGATCGCGCCTGGGTCGGCCAAGCGGATCCTGTGATCGCGAGCGCCGCCAGCACCGCGATCAGGACCCGGGCGATCGACGCTTGGGGTCGGCCAAGCGGATCCTGCCACCCGCTCGACGTGCTCATGTCTTGCTCTCCTTCGATGCCTCCGCCGCCCGGCGTCGCCGGCCCGGGGGAGGGTTGCGGTACGAATCGCCCTCGAGGACGAGGACGTGGGCGTCGTGGAGCAGCCGGTCCATGGCAGCGCTGGCGAGCAGCGGGTCGCCGAACAGTCCACCGAACTCCTCCACGGCGCGATTGGACGTCAGGATCATCGCCCCGCGCTGGTAACGCAGCCGGATGACCTCGTAGACATCGGCCGCCTCTTCGACCGTCAGCGAGCGGAGACCGAGGTCGTCGACGATGAGCAGGTCGACCCCCACGAGTCGCGCTAGCCGGCGGTCGTGGCTGCCGTCGGCGCGGCCGGCGCGCAGCTGCTTGAGCATGTCGCCGGCGCCCGCGTACAGCACCTGGTAGCCCGCGCGACAGGCGCGGTGACCGAGCGCCTGAGCGATGTGCGACTTGCCGACCCCCGCCTGGCCGACCAGCAGCACGTTCTGCCGGCGTTCGACGAAGGAGCAGGTCGCCAGGTCGATCACCTTCGCCTTCGGCACCCTCGGATTGAACTGGAAGTCGAAGTCCTCCAGCGTCTTGAGGCTGTCGAAGCCCGCTCGGCGGATGCGCTGATCGAACTGCCGCCCGTCACGGCGATCGACCTCGTCGCACAGCAGCCGCACGAGGAACTCCTCGTGCGAGAGCTGCTCGTCGACGGCTTGCCGCACGCGTACCTCCAGCGACTGCAGTACGCCCGACAGCCGCAGCTTCTTGAGCACCGGCACGAGCTCGTCAGTGAGGCCCATGGTCCCCTCCTGTCGACGACAGCCGCGAGGCCGCGAGCAGCCGGAGGTCGCGCGCGAACCGCGGAGGCGCCTCCGCCCACGCCGCCGGCGCAGCGCTCTGCGGGCTCGGCTCGAAGTCGAGACCGCGCCGGAGGATGTCGCGAACACCCTGGTAGCTGAGGTTGCCGTAATGGCTCGCTCGGCGACACGCGGCCTGCGCGCGCTCCTTGGGGAACTTCTCCAGGTGCGTGACGATCGCCTGCACCTTGCGCAGCTGCGAGAGCACGTCGTCGGCGTCGAACACCTCGCGGACGAACCTGCCCACGTCCTGGCCCATCTGGTCGGCGCGCTGCTCCCAGTAGGCGCGGCTCCGGTGCCGCAGCGCCGCGCGCTCCTCGGGCAGGTGCCGATCGAGCGTGCTGCGCAGGCCGGCGCCGCGCCGATCGTGCCGTGCCACGGCCTCGTCGTCGGCATACACCACCACGCTCGACGGCGTCGCGCGCAGCCACACCTCGCGTTCCACCAGCCGCCAGGGCACCGAGTACAGCCTTCCTCCGAGCTCGACGTGGCAGTCGCGATGCACCCGCGCCCGCTTCCAGGTCACCAGCTCGTACGGGCGCAGCGGCAGCGGCTGAAGCCGGCTCTTCTCCTCGGCCTCGAACACCTCGAGCGGCCTTCGCTTCGTGGTGCCGTGCTGCCGTGTGCCCGCGATCTCGACGATCCATCGACCGAGCGCCGCGCGTACCTCGCCCACGTCCTGCCCCTCGCGACCCGCCAGGGCGTTGCGCTTGACGTACTTCACACTCGCCTCGACCTTGCCCTTCTTCTGCGGCGCTCGCGGCGGCGTCGGGTCCACGGTGAAGCCGTAGTGCCTCGCGAGCTCGCGGTAGCTGCGGCTCAACCCCGAGTCCTCGTCCACGCCGAACGCGGCCCGCACCACCGCCGCCTTGAGGTTATCCGGTACCATCGTCGACGGCACCCCGCCGAAGGCGCGGAACGCTTCCTCGTGCAGCCGCAGCCATGTCTCGGTCTTCTGGTCGAACACGATCTGCGCGAACAGATGCCGGCTGTAGCCGAGCACCATCACGAACACCCACGCCCTGCGCAGGCTCTTGGTCTCAGGGTCCCACAGCCGCCCCGCGTACCCGAAGTCGACCTGCGCGACGTGCCCGGGATCGGTCTCCACAACGATGGCGATGTCCTGGGGCCTGATCCCTTGCTCCCTCTGGAGCGTCGCGACCATGCGCTTGACCGCGGAGCGGCTGCCGCTGAAGTCGCGCTCTTCGAGCCGCAGCCGGTCGTAGATCGCTGCCGGCTTGAGCCCTTCCTCGACGCGCGCCGCGATGTACGCTCGCCACCGCTCCACGCTCGACTGCTGCTGCGGCGCCACCTTCGGCGGCACGTGCTTCTTTACCGCTTCCTTCAGCTCCTCGAGCGCGGGGATCTCCTCCGCGCTGCCTTCGAGCAGGCCAGCCTGCGACAGCGCCGTGCGATACCGCCTCTCGGTGTTGGGCCCCATCCCCAGCAGCCGCGCTACTTCCCGGCAGTCCTCGCCCCTGCGGTGCAGGCGCACGAGCTCCTGCAGCCTGTGCATCTCCGTCCTCCTCGCGCTCATCCCGGCCTCCTCGAAGCCGGGAGCCATGCCCGGCCCTATCAGGCTCGGGTGTACATGCCTCATCGCTGTCTGACGCCCGAGAACCGGCACTTCCGCCGTCTCAGCCGTGATCCACTTGGCCGACCCGGTCGCGATCCGCTTGGCCGACCCGGTCGCGATCCGCTTGGCCGACCCGGCTACGATCCACTTCGCCGATCCCGCTCCTACGATCGCCGTCTCCGACAGTGCGTGTGACGCATTCCGGAAACTCGACCCAATTTCTCTCCCTCCGAGGGCCCTCCCTGCGGTCAGGCGCCTACCTATCGCGATCCGCTTGGCCGACCCGACACCGATCCACTTGGCCGGCCCGAGGCCGATCCGTTTCGCCATCCCGGTCGCGATCCAATAGGCCGGTCCCTGACACGCGCCTGGTGCCGACCAGCGAGGCCTCGTCAGGCTGACCACCCCCCACAGCGCCGCTGGTTCGGTCAACAGGACGAGGCCCAGCCCCGCTCATGAGATCCAAGCAAAGATAAGCCAAGCGCACACCAGCCGTCATCCGTGGCAGCAGGCACATCTCGGCGCCTCGGCCGCGCGCGAGAGGGGCACCGCAGCCGCCGTGGACAGAGAGCTTCCCCCGAAAGCGACTCCGGATCAAGCGACGGCGAGGCGCGCGCGGACAGCCAATGTCCTTGCCGTCGCGCCGCCGTGACGCCACGCGTCGCGCCGCCGATCACCCCTTCAAGCCGGTGCGGGCGACCCCCTCGATCACATACCGCTGCGCGGCGATGAACAGCGCGAGGATCGGGACGCTCGCCACCACCGCGCCCGCCGTGACCAGCGCGTAATCGGTGGTGTGGGCCCCCTGCAGCAGCGCGAGGCCGGGCGACAGCGTGAGCTTCTCGGGGCTGAACAGCACGTAGATCGGCCAGAGGAAATCGTTCCAGTTGCTCAGCAGGCTGAGCACGGCCAGCGTGGCCAGGGCCGGCTTGGACAGAGGCAGCACGATCCTCCAGAAGACCTGGAGCCGGGTGGCACCGTCGAGCGCCGCCGCCTCCTCGAGCTCCCGCGGGAGGCCGAGGAAGAACTGGCGCAGGAAGAAGACGCCGAACGCCGAGGCGGCCGGCGGCACGACCAGCGCCGAGAGGCTGTCGAGCCAGCCGAGGGCCCGGACGATCAGGTAATTCGCGGGCAGGAACATGATCGGCGGGATGAACAGCGTGGAGAGGACCGCGGCGAGCACGAGCCGCTTGCCGCGGAACTCCATGCGCGCGAGCGCGTACGCCGCGGGGGCCGCCGTGGCCAGCACGAGCAGCGCGTGCGCCGCGGCGGCGAGGAGGCTGTTCAGGAGCCAGCGGAGCACCGGCGCCCCGGCGCTCGAGCCCGCGAGCGCCTCGTAGCTCTCGAGCGTCGCCCGCGCGGGCACGAGCGTGGGCGGCACCGCCGTCGCCTCGGTCGGCGATTTGAGCGACGTGAGCGCCATCCAGATCACCGGGGCGAGGTACGCCACGGCGAGCAGGAGCAGCGCCGCATACGACAAGGCCCTCCCGAGCTGCCGGCGACGGACAGGGCAGCCGTCCTCGAGCAGCCGGAGCTTCATTGAGCGTCCTCGTCGCTGCCCCGGCCGAAGAACAGGAGGAACATGACGAGGTTCACGACCGCGAGGAAGAACGCCTGGACGTAGCTCATGGCCGCCGCGGCGCCGAGGCGGAAGTTCCGGAAACCCTCCTCGGCGATGTACATGATGGTGGTGCGCGTCTCGCTGCCCGGCCCGCCCCCGGTGACCAGATAGGCCTGTCCGAACATGTTGGCCGACGCGAGGACGGTCATCGTCACGACGAACACGAACACCGGCCTGAGCCCAGGGATCGTGACGTGCAGAAACTGCTGCCATCGGGTCGCGCCGTCGATGCGGGCGGCGTCGTAGAGCTCCCGGTGGATGTTCTGCAGCCCCGCCAGGTAAATCACGGCGTTATAACCGAGGGTCCACCACACCGTCATCCCCACCAGCGAGACCCACACCCACGGCACCGCCGTGGTCCAGCCCGTGTCTCCAGGCAAACCCACCTTCGCCAGCAGGTGGTTGATCGCGCCGACCTGGGGATCGAGGAGCAGCCGCCAGATCATCGCCACGACGGCCACGCCGAGCACATACGGCGCGAAGAACATGGCCCGGAAGAACGATCGGCCGGGAAAGCGCTGGTTGAGCGCGAGGGCGAGCAGCAGCGGGAGCGTCACCAGGACAGGCACGCTCAGCGCCGTGAACAGCGCGGTCGCCCGCAGCGCGCGCCAGAAATTGCCGCGGATGGGCGAGCCGGACCGGAACAGATCCGCGTAGTTGTCGAGGCCGACCCACGGCCGCGACGGCAGGAACGGGTCCCAGTCGTGGAGGCTGAGCCACACGCCGAGGGCGATCGGCGTCGCGACGAAGAGGCCGAACAGCGCGAGGTACGGCGCGAGGAACAGGTAGGGCGCCCACCGCCGCGACCGCGCGAGGCCGCGCTTCCGGAGCCGGCCGACGCCGGGGGCGCTCTGCGCGCCGCCGTCCACCTCGGCCTGGCCGGGCTCCACGAGGGGTACGTCGACCGTCGTCACAGGGCCCTCCCGAACTTCTTCAGGTTGCCCGCGAGCAGCGCGTCGGCCTCGCGGGCCGCGCGGCTCAGGGCCTCGCGCGGCGCCGCCCTCAGCAGCACGGCCTCGTTCACCGCGAGATCGAGGGTGGACGCGCGCACCGCGTCGGCCCCGGCGATGGCGGGCGGGAAACGGACCGCCGGGAGCTGCTCGGCGACGATCGCCTGCTCCGTCATCCGCCGGAACGCGGCGCTCTCCCGGGCCTCCCGCCGGGCCGGCACCATGCCGGCCGCGGCCCAGTCGAGGGAGTGCGCGCTCAGCCAGGCGAGGAACACCACCGCCGCCTGCAGGCGGCGATGCCCAGCGCCGGCCCCGGGCTGGCGCGGGAGCACGAGGTGGTGCGCGTTGCCCCAGACCGCCCGCTGCGCGCCGATCACGGGCACCGGGAGCACGCCCCAGCGGAGCCCGGGGACCGCTTTGAAATGGTTGATCATCCAGACGCCGTTCCAGAGAAAGGCGTTCCGGTCGTTGATGAAGGCGATGCTGTCGGCGTCCTGGCCGACGTCGCGCGGGCTGTAGCCTCGCCGGATCAGCTCGACCATGAAGCTCAGCGCCTCGACGCCGGCCTCGGCGTGGAACATCGCCCGGGCCCCGTCCTCCGAGAACAGCTGACCGCCCGCCTGCCACAGGAGCGACTGGAACATCAGCCCTCCGGTGAACAGGACCGGCGACACCCACGATCCCTGGATCCCCCGTCGCTTGAGGTGCTCGAGCGCGGCCAGGTAGTCGCGCCGCGAGCGAGGCAGCGCGGCGTCGTCGAGGCCGGCGCCGGCCAGCACGGCGCGGTTGACGTAGAGGCCGAGCGGGTGGACGTCGAGGGGGACGCCGTAACGGCGCCCCCGATAGACGCCCGCGCGCCAGAGCGTCTCGGAGAAATCGCCGGCGCCGAGGCCGAGCGCCTCGGTCACCTCGTCGAGCGGAAGGATGGTGCGGTGGACCGCCGCCGTGGCCAGCTGATCGGCGTGCATGACGGCCACGTCGGGGCCATGGCCGCTGTCGACCGCGGCCGGGATCTTCTGATAAAAATCGCCCCACCGGGTCACGCTCATCCGCACCGTGATGTTGGCGTGCTCGCGGTTGAACCGCGCGATGAGCCGCTCCATCGGCGGCCGGTCGCCCCCGGTGAAGCCCGTCCAGAACGCGAGATCGACGGCCGGGCCCGCGTAACCCCGGCTGCCGCCGGCGGCGATGGCGGCCTGGGCGCGCAGGTCGACCGGCTCGCCGCGACAGCCGAGCAGCAAGAGGCCTGCAGTCGCCCCCATGCCGGCGAGGAGCTCGCGGCGGCCCGGCGGCCGACCGGCATCTCCCCGCTCCCTCGGTGCTCGCCCCCTCTGCATCTGCCCTCCGCGCACGATCGCACCGCGGAGGGCTCGCTTTCGGCTCGTTGCCCGCGACCGAGCTGAGCCACGGCTCACCCCCGGTCCCCCGGCTGCAACGGCGATCTACACCGGTGCCACGCACCGTCCAGCGAATTATTCCCGGAGAGCAGGGGCGCTCACGCGTCGATCCCAGATTGCGTGGATCTCCCCTTTTCGATGGGATATTTCATCCAGGCTTATCGCCGACGACAGGGATGCTGCCGGACAGACGGGCGCATCCAGCGGGCATGTCGCAGCGGGCGAGGCCGCTCGCCGCGCCCGCATCGAGGAGCGCGACGGAGCGCACGATCGCGCCCGCACCTCCGCCGGGGCGCGGCGCTCGCGGCGCTCGCGATTTACCAGCCCACCTTCACCACCATCGCCATACCTCGGATCGCAGGCCCCCGATTGTCATTGCGCTCACCCGCCGAAAGAAGCGATGATGCCAGGACGGTGCTCTCGGCCGGCTTCGAGTTCCCGGAGGAGGCGCGATGCAGACTCCCCTCTTGCGTCACTGGCTCCTGTGCGGCTTGTTCCTCCTCGCCACCGCCTGTGACCTGGGCAAGGCCGAGCCGCGGCCGCTGCGCCTCACGACGGTCAAGTGGGTTGGCTTCACCCCCTTTTACGTCGCCAGAGACCTGGAGCTCTATCCCCCGCCCGGGCTCGATATCGTCCGGTTGAGCTCCGGCGTCGACGCCACGCACGCATTCCTCCACAAGCGCGCGGATTTCACCGCAGGCTCGCTGACCGAGGCGATCCGCTTCCTCGATCAAGGCGCCGATCTCAAGATCGTCCTCATCACCGACACCTCGAACGGCGCGGATGGCATCGTCGCGCGACAGGGGATCTCCAGCGTGGACGATCTGAAAGGCAAGCGCATCGCGGTGGAGATCGGGACCGAGGCGCAGTACCTGCTGATCCGCGCGCTGTCGCTCCGCGCGCTCTCGATCGATGACGTGACGGTCGTCAGCATGCCCCCGGAGGCGTGCATCGCCGCGCTGGAGCAGGGCGAGGTGGACGCGGCTGCGCTCTGGGAGCCGTTCCTGTCCACCGCTCGCGAGAGGGGCATGTCGCTGGTCTTCTCGAGCAGGCAGATCCCCGGCGAGATCGTCGATGTCCTCCTCGCGCAGCGCGACGCCGCGGAGACGAGGCGCGAGGAGGTGGCCGGCGTGCTCCTGGCCTGGCACCGGGCGGCGCAGGCGATGAAGCAGCCGGAGCGGCAGGAGCAGGCGCGTCGCTCGGCGCTGCGGTACCTCGGCACGAGCGAGGAGGCGCTCCGAGCGAGCCTGGCCGGGGTGGAGATCGCCGATCTGGAGCAGAACCGCCGCCTCCTCGACCGCGGAAGCAGAGGGGCCTCGCTCTGGAGGGCGTACGAGCTCACCGCCAGGTTCATGGTCGAGCACAGGATGGTGAAGAGCGCACCGCCGGACGCCAGCGCGGTCATCGACACGCGCCTCATCGAGCGCGCCCTCGAGGCGCGGCCTTGATCGATGGACGGGGAGCTCTCGGCGATGCCCAGCCCTCCGGGACAGCGGTTGCGGTTCCGGCTCACCATCAAGCTCGCCCTGAGCGTCGGGGCGCTCCTGCTCGCCCTCGCGGGCGTCGTCGCGGTCTTGACCTTCAGGCAGGCGCGCCAGACCGCGCTCATGGCGCTGGAGCGCGAGGGCGACGCGATCGCGGGCACGCTGAACTACACCTTCGTGGTGCTGCTCGACGGCGGCGACGCGTTCCACGCGCAGCGCATCGCCTCGAACGCCGCGTTCTTGCCGGGGGTCCGCAGCGTGCTCGTCGCGTCCCTCGACGGCGAGGTGATCGCCGGCAGCCACCAGAGCGCCGGCGATCGGGTCGACGCTCCTCCCCTCCTCGCGCTCCTCGCGCGCGGCGACCTCACGAGCCCGATCCACGAGCGCCGCGGGAGCGAGCTCATCGTGACCTCCCCGCTCAACCGCGCGAGGCTCCCGAGCAGCCTGGAGGGCGGCGTCTCCGGCGTCGTGCAGGTGGTCCTCGACACGAGCGACGCCGAGGCGCTCGCCTACGCCGTCGCGCTCCGGATGCTCGGCATCACCGTGGGCAGCGGCGTGCTCCTCTGCGCGCTCACGGGCGTGATCCTGCAGCTCATCGTCGTCCGCCCCCTGTACCGGCTCGCCACCGCCGCGGAGCGCTTCCGCGCCGGGGATCGCTCCCAGAGGAGCAGGATCCGGAGCCGGGACGAGATCGGCGTCGTGTCCGGCGCCTTCGACAACATGGCGCAGGAGGTCGAGGGGCTCGTGGCCGAGCTCATCGGCGCGCGCGACGCCGCCGACGCCGCCAGCCGGGCGAAGAGCGATTTCCTGGCCAGCATGAGCCACGAGCTCCGCACGCCGCTCAACGGCATCCTGGGATACGCGCAGCTCATCGAGCGCGCGCCGGAGCTCACGGCGCAGACGCGGGACGGCCTGCGCGTCATCCGGAGATCGGGCGAGCACCTGCTGGCGCTCATCGACGACGTGCTCGATCTCAGCAAGATCGAGGCGGGCAAGCTCGACCTGCGGCCAGGCGAGGTGCGCTTCCCCGCGTTCATCGAGGCGGTGGCGGATCTGTGCCGCGTGCGCGCCGAGCAGAAGGGGATCTCGCTCGCGACCAGCTACCGCGGCCCGGCGCTCGCGCTGCGCGCGGACGAGAAGCGCTTGACCCAGGTGCTCCTCAACGTGCTCGGCAACGCCATCAAGTTCACCTCGCGGGGCGGCGTCACCTTCGACGTGGCCGTGCTCGACGACGCCCCCGCGCCGTCGCCGAGGAGCCCGCGCCTCCGCACGGTGCGGTTCCGCGTCACGGACACCGGACCCGGGATCGCGCCGGAGCACCTCTCCAGGATCTTCGATCGCTTCGAGCAGGTCGGAGACGAGGCGGCGCGGTCGGAAGGGACCGGCCTCGGGCTCGCGATCACGAAGCGGATCGTCGAGCACTGGGGCGGAGCGATCGACGTGGAGAGCGCGCCGGGCCGGGGCAGCGTCTTCACGGTCGCGCTGCCCCTGGAGGAGGCCGCCCACCAGGCCTCCACGCGCGCTGCGTCCACGTGGGAGGACATCGCCGGATACGAGGGGGAGCGGCGGACGATCCTCGTCGTCGACGACAACGCGGAGAACCGGGCATTGCTGCGCGACGCGCTCGCGCCGCTCGGGTTCGCGCTGCGCGAGGCGGAGAGCGGCGCGCAGGCCCTCGCCATGGCCGCAGAGCACCGACCCGGCCTGGTCATCATGGATCACGCCATGCCCGGCCTGGACGGCTTCGAGACGGCGCGGCGGCTGCGGGAGCTCCCCGCGCTCGGCGAGGTCGTCGTCATCGGCTCGTCGGCGAGCGTGTCCGACGCGGACCGCCGGCGGGGCACGGCCGCGGGTTGCGACGACTTCCTGCCCAAGCCGGTCGACGTGGGCGCGTTGCTCGACAAGATCCAGCGCCACCTCGGCCTGACATGGATCTCGCGCCGCGGCGGGCGCCCCAGCCCCGGCTCCCCCGGCGAGGAGATCGGGAGATCGTCGCGGCCCTCCGCCGAGCAGATCTCGGCGCTGCAAGCGCTGCTCAGGAGGGGTCGCGTGGAGGAGCTCCTGGCCGAGACGCAGAAGCTCGAGCAGGCCGAGCCTCGGCTGGCCGGATGGATGGCGCAGGTGCGCGCGTTGGCCCAGGCGTATAAGCTCCGCGAGCTGCGCGAGCTCCTCGGGACGGACCGCGCCGCCGCAGGAGACGACGGATCCGCATGATCGACGTGCAGGTGCAGGGGCGACGCGCGGCGCGGCCTTCCACGCGCCGGATCTCCGGGCGGTATGGGCGCCCGGCCGCCCTGGATACCCTCGTCGGCGGCCCGACCGGGAGGGCCGGAGGAGAGCGATCGTGAGCGAGGCGACGAGACCCCGCGTGCTGGTCGTCGACGACACGCCGGCCAACCTGAAGCTGCTCGTCGAGCACCTCCGCGGCGCCGAGATCGACACGCTCGCCGCGGAGGACGGCGAGAGCGCGCTCGGGCTGCTCCGCTACGAGGCCCCCGACCTGATCCTGCTCGACGTCGTGATGCCGAAGGTGAACGGCTTCGACGTCTGCCGCCGCCTGAAGGCGGACCCCGCGACCAGGGATATCCCCGTCCTCTTCATGACCGGCCTCACCGACACCACCGACAAGGTCAAGGGCTTCGAGGTCGGAGGGGTCGATTACCTGACCAAGCCCATTCAGAACGAAGAGCTCCTGGCCCGCGTGACCACGCACCTGTCCCTGCGCGCCCTCCAGCGCGCGCTGCAGCGGGCCAACAGCGACCTCGAGCGCCGCGTCGCGGAGCGCACCGCCGAGCTCGCGCGGCTCAACGACGAGCTGCTCGCGACGAACCAGGCCTACAGCCGCTTCGTGCCGACCGAGATGCTCGGGCTGCTCGGTCGGGACCGGGTGGTGGACGTCAGGCTCGGAGACCACGTCCAGATCGACATGACCGTCCTGTTCTCCGACATGCGCGGCTTCGCCGCCCTCACCGAGCGCATGACGCCCGGCGAGGCGTTCGCCTTCACGAACGCCTACCTCGGCCGGCTCAGCCCGATCATCCGGCGCTGCGGGGGCTTCATCGACAAGTACATCGGCGACGCCATCATGGCCCTCTTCCCGGGAAAGGCCGACGACGCCGTGCGCGCGGCCGTCGCGATGCAGCGCGCGGTGCGGGAGTTCAGCGAGGAGCGGCGGAGCGTGGGGCTGCCATCCATCAGCATGGGCATCGGCATCCACACCGGCAGCCTCATGCTGGGCACGATCGGCGAGGCGGAGCGGATGGAAGCCACGGTGATCTCCGACACGGTGAACCAGGCGTCGCGCCTGGAGAGGCTCGCCGCCCGCTACGGCGTGGCCATCGTGCTGAGCGAGCAGACGATGAGCGCGCTGAGGGCCCGGGAGGGCTACGGCCATCGCTTCCTGGACGAGGTGCGGCTCAAGGGCAAGCGAGAGCCCGTATCGGTCGTCGAGGTGTTCGACGGCGACCCTCCGGAGACGATCGATCGCAAGCAGAAGACGCGGCGCCACTTCGAGCAGGCGCTGTCCGATTACCGCGCCCGGCGGTTCGCGGAGGCCAACCTGGCGATCGCCCACGTGCTCTTGCAGCACCCGACCGACAAGGCCGCCCAGGTCTACCAGCAGCGCATCGCGCACCTGATGGCGCACGGCGCGCCCCCCGACTGGACCGGCGTCGAGGTGCTCACGGAGAAGTGAGGCGGTCCCGGCCGCGCGGCGGCGCGGCCTCCGGCGCTGCCGGATCTCACGGCGCGCCGGGGGCGCGGCGGAGCGCGCCGCCGGCCTTCGCGCCGAGCACCACGACGTCGACGATCGACGCCAGGACGCCGTCGTCGACCGGCGCGCGCAGGCGGAAGAGGCGGTTCGTCACGGTGCCGCGGATCATCTCCGCCATCAGGTCGAGATCGGTGCCCGGCGGCAGCTCGCCGCGCGCGACGCCGCGCTCGAGCACGTCCCGCCACGGGGCGAGGCGCTCCTCGCGGAGCGCGCGGACGAGCGCCTCGACCTCCGGCATGTGCATCTCGGCCATGAGCATGCGGGAGATGCCCTGCCCCTCGGGCGTCGAGGCGGCGGCGACGACGCGCCGCAGGAGCTCGAGCAGATCGAGCCGCAGCGCGCCGGTGTCCGGCGGCGCCTGGCGGTCGTCGGAGAATGAGCGCAGCGTCGCCATCACGAGCTCGGCCTTCGTGGGCCAGCGGCGGTAGACCGTCGTCTTGTTCACGCCCGCCCGCGCCGCCACGTCCTCCACCCGCAGCGCCGCGTAGCCCGCGCGCGCGATCTCCGCCGCGGCCGCCTGCATCACCGCCCGCACCACGCGCTCGCTGCGACCCCCGTGCCGCGCGCCGTGCGTGCCGGTCCGGCGGCGCCCCGCCGCGCCACCGGACTGGGCCGGAGAAGGCTCTTTCAGAGGGGACGAGGTGACGCTCCGCATCCCGAGGGGCTCCATTCAACCACGACGGCGCGACCCGTGGAGCATGGCGCGTCCGGGTTATGGCAACAAGCAGTTGTCTTTGGCGATCCTCGTGGTATCTCTATCGCAACCACAGGTTGCCTTAGGTACGCGGCGCCGGTTGCGCCCGCCGTCGAGGCGACGAGGAGCAGGCGGCGACATGTCCACGACGACGAGCGCTCTCCCTGGAGAGGCGGCGGCTCCCCCCGAGGCGGCCTCCCAGGCGGTCAAGACGGGCAAGCCGAGCAAGGCGGTCGGCATCACCGCGGCGGCGCTCGCGCTCGCCGTCGCGGCGGGCGCGGGCTGGTACGTCGCGCACCGCGGGCTCGAGACCACGGACGACGCGCAGATCGACGCCGAGGTGGTGTCCGTCCCGGCGCGCGCGCCGGGCGTGGTGGTGAAGGTCCTGTTCGCGGAGAACCAGGCGGTGAAGGCGGGCGACGTGCTCGCCGAGCTCGACGCCGAGCCCGCGCGCGCGCGGCTCGCGCAGGCCGAGGCGAGCCTGTCGGCGGCCAGGGCGAGCGCCGACGCGGCCGACGCCGACGAGCGCATCGCCGAGACCGACGCGCGCAGCAACAAGTCGGTGGCCGAGGCGTCGCTGCACGGCGCGGCCAGCAGCGCGAGCGCGTCGAAGCAGCAGATCGCCGAGGGCGAGGCGCACGTCGCCTCGGCGACGGCGACCCTGGAGCAGGCCACGCTCGAGCGGGACCGCGCGAAGCGGCTCGTGGAGACCGGGGCGCTCGCCCAGGCCCAGTTCGACCAGCTAGAGGCGGCCGTCGACGTCGCCGGCGCGTCGCTGGAGCAGGCGAAGGCGCACCTCGCGGCGCTCAAGGCCACGACCACGCAGGCGTTCAGCCGGGTCGAGGAGGCGAGCGCGAGGGTCCAGCAGGCGAGCAACGTCGACGCCCTCATCGCGCTGGCGCGCGCCCGCGCCCGCGTGGCGCACGCGCAGGTCGAGACGGCCCAGGCCGCGCGGGACCTGGCCGCCCTCGAGCTGTCGTACACGCGCATCGTCGCGCCGCAGGACGGGATCGTGTCGAAGAAGACCCTCTCCGTCGGGCAGCTGGTCTCCCCCGGCCAGCCCGTGGGGATGCTCGTCCCGGCGCGGCAGGTCTGGGTGACCGGCAACTTCAAGGAGACGCAGCTCGCGCACATGCGCGTCGGGCAGCCCGCGCGCGTGTCCGTCGACGCCTACCCCGGCGTGACCGTGCACGGCGAGGTCGAGAGCTTCTCCGCGGCCACCGGCGCGCGCTTCAGCCTGCTGCCGCCGGACAACGCGACCGGCAACTTCACCAAGGTCGTCCAGCGCGTGCCGGTGCGGATCCGCCTCCACGACGCGCCGCCCGACCTCGCGCTGCGCCCCGGGATGAGCGTCGAGCTGACGGTCGACGCGAGCAAGTGAGCATCGAGGAGGAGAGGAGGAGCCATGGCAGAGGCGGCTATCGCGGCCGCGCCGGCGCACGCCGTCGCGCCCGTCAACGCGAACCGGTGGCTCGTGGCCGCGGCCGTGGCCCTGGGCGCGCTGCTCGAGATCGTCGACACGAGCATCGTCAACGTGGCGCTCACCGAGATGCAGAGCTCGCTCGGCGCCACGCTCACGCAGGTGAGCTGGGTCGTCTCGAGCTACGCCATCGCGAACGTCATCATCCTGCCGCTCACCGCGTGGCTCGGGCACCGCTTCGGAAAGAAGCGTTACTTCGTCTTCTCGCTCGTCGCCTTCACCGCGGCGTCGGTGCTCTGCGGGGTCGCGAGCAGCCTGCCGATGCTCATCGTCGCCCGCGTGCTCCAGGGGCTCGGCGGCGGCGGCCTGCTCGCGAAGGCGCAGTCGATCCTGTTCGAGACGTTCCCGAAGGAAGAGCAGGCGATGGCGCAGGGCTTCTTCTCGTCCATCGTCATCGCCGGCCCGACGATCGGGCCGACGCTCGGCGGCTACATCGTCACGAACATCAACTGGCGGTGGATCTTCTTCATCAACGTCCCGCTCGGCATCGCGGCCGTGCTGATGTGCCTGGCCTTCCTGCCGCCGGACGCCGCGGGCGAGCGCGAGCGCGGCGGCGTCGACTGGATCGCGATCGCCCTGCTCGCGGTCGGCGTCGGCTCGCTGCAGACCGTGCTCGAGGAGGGCCACGCCGAGGAATGGTTCGGCTCGCCGTTCATCGTCGCGTTCTCCGCGATCGCGGCCGTGAGCCTCGCCCTGTTCGTCCACCGCGAGCTCTCGTCGGAGCGCCCCATCGTGGACCTGCGCGTGCTCCGGCACCGCTCGCTCTGGGCGGGGAGCCTCCTCTCCGCCGTCATCGGCATGGGCCTCTACGGCGCGCTCTTCGCCGTGCCCATCTTCGCCCAGTCGATCCTCGGCTACACGTCGCAGCAGACGGGCATGCTCCTCTTGCCGGGCGCGCTGGCCTCCGCCCTGTCGATGCCGCTCGTCGCGCGGCTCGTGAACCGGTTCGACCCGCGCGCGCTCCTCGTCGCGGGGGGGCTCATCCTGCTCGTCGCGCTCTTCCAGCTCCACCAGCTGACGCCCGTGACGGGCGCGGGCGACCTGTTCTGGCCGCTGATCATCCGGTCGTTCGGCACGACCCTGATGTTCCTGCCGCTCAGCATGGCCACCCTCGGGCCGCTCCCCAAGCGCGACATCGCCGCCGCGACCGGCATCTACAGCCTGACGCGGCAGCTCGGGGGCAGCGTCGGGGTCGCCGTGCTCACCACCGTGCTCGCCGACCGGCAGGCGTTCCACCGCGCGGTCCTGGTGAGCCACATGGGGGCGAGCGACCCGGCGACCCTGGAGCGCGTCGGCATGTACACCTCGGCGTTCGCCGCGAAGGGGTTCGATCTGGCCGACGCGCGCGACAAGGCGCTC
Organism: Sorangium sp. So ce385; assembly: GCF_051474135.1. Lineage (NCBI taxonomy): Bacteria > Pseudomonadati > Myxococcota > Polyangiales > Polyangiaceae > Sorangium > Sorangium sp. So ce385. The sequence continues at coordinate 8,997,656 of NZ_CP150337.1, forward strand.
CACGTGCTCGACGGAATCGTGAACCTGCAGGCCGCCGTGATGTCGTTCAACGACACGTTCTGGGTGACAGCGGTGCTCGTCGTCGCCACGCTCCCGCTGGTGTTCCTGCTCGGGAGGGGCCGGGGCGGCCCCGTGTCCGCGGGGCACTGAGCCGAGCGCGCCGGAAGCTCACCGCCCGTCGCCCGCCGTACCGCGGATTCATCAGGAGGCGCGCCGCGCCGCGCCCGAGCATCAAGCCACGGAGGGAACCATGCGTCACGCGTTGAATCTCCTCGCGCCCGAGGTCATCGAGAACCCGCACCCCCGCTACGCCGAGCTGCGCGAGCGGGCGCCCGTCTGCCAGGTCGAGCCGAACGGCTTCTGGGCCGTGAGCCGCTACGACGATGTCGTCTACGTCCTGAAGCACCCCGAGCTGTTCTCGTCCCGCACCGCCGAGGTGAGGCGGAGCCTCCTCGACGAGCGGCTCCTGCGCGAGCCCCTGCTCGTCGGCGACACGAGCCTCCTCAGGAGCGATCCGCCGGACCACACCGAGATGCGCAAGCTCATCAGCGGCGCCTTCACGCCGCGGGCGATCGCGCGGATCGAGGCGCGGGTCCGCGACATCGCGACCGAGCACCTCGACCGGATCCTCGCGCAGGACACCTTCGACATGATGGAGGACCTGGCCGTCCCGCTCCCGGTCACGGTCATCGCCGAGATGCTCGGGGTCGATCCGTCGCTCCGCGCCGATTTCAAGCGCTGGTCCGACGACACCCTCAACGTGCCCGCGGGCTCCCAGCCGCTCAGCGACGAGGAGGTCGAGCGCATCCTCCGGAGCCGCCGCGAGATGCGCGCCTACTTCCACGAGATGATCGCGGACCGGAAGCGACGGCCGCGCGAGGACCTCATCAGCGACATCATCCGGGGCGAGGTAGAGTACGGCGTGCTGACCGAGGACGACGTGCTCGGCATGGTGGTCCTCCTGCTCGTCGCGGGCAACGAGACCACGACCAACCTCATCGGCAATGGCACCCTCACGCTCCTCGAGCACCCGGACGCGCTGCGGCGCCTGCGCGAGGAGCCGGCCCTGATCCCGGGCTTCATCGAGGAGGTCCTCCGCTACGAGGGGCCGGTCCGGCTGCTCACCCGGCGGGCGACTCGGGACGTGACCCTCTCCGGGGTCACGATCCCCGAGGGCGCGACCGTCCTGCCGCTCGTCGCCGCGGCGAACCGGGATCCGGCGCACTTCCCCGACCCCGACCGGTTCGACATCACCCGGGAGCAGCGCGGCCACGTGGCCTTCGGCTTCGGCATCCACTTCTGCGTCGGCGCGCCCCTCTCGCGGCTCGAGGGCAAGATCGCGTTCGAGGAGATCCTCCGGCGGCTGCCCCCCTTCTCGCGCGAGCCGGGGCCGCTCTCGTGGAACCGATCGTTCGGCCTGCGCGGGCTGCGGCGCCTGCCCCTACGCTTCGACCGCACCAACACGGAGGAGACATCATGAGTTACGCGTTCAGTCTCATCGGGCCCGAGGTCACGCAGAACCCCTATCCGGTGTACGCCGAGCTCCGCGAGAAGGCGCCGGTGTGTCAGGTCGAGCCGGGGGGCTTCTGGGCGGTGAGCCGCTACGACGATGTGGTCTATGTCCTGAAGCACCCCGAGCTCTTCTCGTCCGACACCTTCGCGGCGCGGCAGAGCACGCAGGACGAGCGGCTCCAGCGCGAGCCGCTCGTCGTCAGCGACGTGAACGTCCTCATGAGCGATCCGCCGGTCCACACCCGGATACGCCAGCTCGTCAGCGGCGCGTTCACGCCGCGGGCGATCGCGCGGCTCGAGCAGCGGGTGCGCGCGATCACGACCGAGTACATCGATCGGATCCTCGCGAAGGACACCTTCGACATGATGGACGACCTGGCCGTGCCGCTGCCGGTCACGGTCATCTCCGAGATGCTCGGCGTCGATCCGTCGCTCCGCGCGGACTTCAAGCGCTGGTCGGACGACTCCGTGAGCACCGGGATGGGGCGGATCCCCGACGAGGAGGTCGAGCGCATCCTCCGGAGCCGCCGCGAGATGCGCGCCTACTTCCACGACATGATCGCGGAGCGGAAGCGACGGCCGCGCGAGGACCTGATCAGCGACCTCATCCGCGGCGAGGTGGAGTACGGCCAGCTCTCGCCGGACGACGTGCTCGGCATGGTGGTCCTCCTGCTCGTCGCGGGCAACGAGACCACGACCAACCTCATCGGCAATGGCACCCTCACGCTCCTCGAGCACCCGGACGCGCTGCGCCGCCTCCGCGAGGAGCCGGCGCTGATCCCGGGCTTCATCGAGGAGGTCCTCCGCTACGAGGGGCCGGCGCAGATCCTGATGCGGCGGGCGACCCAGGACGTGACCCTCGCCGGCGTCCCCCTCCCGAAGGGCGCGATCGTCATGCCGATCATCGCCTCCGCGAACCGGGATCCGGCGCAGTTCAGCGATCCGGACCGGTTCGACATCACCCGGGAGCAGCGCGGCAACGTGGGCTTCGGCTTCGGTATCCACTTCTGCGTCGGGGCGCCCCTCTCGCGGCTCGAGGGCAAGATCGCGTTCGAGGAGATCTTCCGCCGACTGCCGCCCTTCTCGCGCGATCCGGGGCCCGTCGTGTGGCGCACGATGTTCAGCCTGCGGGGGCTGCAGAGCCTGCCGCTGCGCTTCGACCGGAGCGCCCGGCCCGCGTGAGGCGCCCCGCTCACATCGAGAAGCCGTCGCCCTGCGCCTCCGCAGGGGGGGTCTCGGCCGCGGGGGCCTCGCCCGCGGGGGTCTCCCCCTCCTGGAGCTCCTCGACCGCCTTCGCGTGCTCGGGGACCTCCGGCAGCGCGGAAGGGTCGTATCCGGGCGCGACCCAGAACACCTCGGGCGCGGGCTTGTACTCGCTCGTATAGCTGCGCTCGGAGGCCCGGCCGTCCTTGTAACGGACGGTGACATACGATCTCACGTCGTACCCGCACGAGCCCTTCTGGTGGCGCTTCACCTCGCCCTCGGAGAGCTCGGACTTCACGTAGATGCGCCGGATGAAGTCGTCGGTGTGCTCGGCCGAGATGCGGTGATCGACCTCCGCCACCGGGTCGCCGCCGAGGATCTCGACGCGGAGCACCGTGGGCGTCGGCAGGTAGGCGTGGATCATGATCGGGAACGGGAGCGTGTTCTTGATCTTCAGATCCGACTCCGGGTACGTCACCATGGCGTCGAGCCCCATCGGGATGTAGGCGCTCGGGCGGGAGTGGCTCTGGCGGTCCAGCGTGTCGAGCGCGCCGAAGAGCGACGCGGCGAAGAGCGTGCTGGAGACCTGGCACGTCCCCCCGCCGTAGCCGGGGACGGTCTCGTCGCCGAGGATCTCCGGGGCGATGGTGAAGCCGTTCTTCCGGGTCCGCGGGCCGACGTGGGCGTTGAACGAGAAGGTCTCGCCGGGCGCCAGGATGGTGCCGTCGATCTTGGACGCCGCGGTCTTGATGTTGACGGCGCGCCCGGCCTCCTTCCCGTGCCGCTTGAACTTCGTCTCGTACGCCGCGACGATCCGGCTGACGTCGACGCTCACCAGGTCGTCGACGGTGATCTTGGGGGTGGTGTACCGGACGGCGAGCTCGATGAGCTCCTCGTCCTCGTGATCCCCGGCGCGCAGCGCGGCGAGGGAGGCGTCGACGTCGAGCTCCCGGCCGGCCTGCTCCGGGATCTTGCGCCGGTTGGCGAGATCGAGCCGCGCGTCCACCGGGATCCGGAAGACCTGCGGGGCGAGCCGCTCGAGGAAGGCGCGCGCCCGCGCCTCGTCGACCGCCCAGACGAGCGGCACGTCGATCTCGCCGCGCCGCGCCCGCCGCGCCTCCCGGAGCCGCCGCGCCCACGGCCCCTCGTGGCCGACGCGCCGCGCCCCCGCGAGCGTCTCGCCGACGTCGACCTCGACGCCCGCCTCGCCGAGCGTCGCCGTCAGGTCGACGTCGTCGTGGCGGAGCCGGACCAGGCGGCCGCGGAGCGCGTCGCGCCTCGCCTCGAGCCACGCCTCCGGCGCGGCGCCGTCCGGCACGAAGCGCTCGCCGATCGAGAGGCCGCGGACCACCGGGGACGCCGGCAGCGCGTCGCGCACCGCCAGGGCGGCGCCCACGCCCGCCGAACTGCCGAGCGCCAAGACCAGAGCGAGGGCCCTCGTATCCACGGCAGCTCGCCATGCTACCCGGATCGCGGACGAACTGGAAGAACGCTAGATCACGAGGCGGGCTCAGCCGCCGCCGACGAAGTGCACGATCTCGATCACGTCGCCCTCGGCGAGCTCGGCGGCCGTGTGCTCGGCCCGCGGCACCACCTCGCCGTTGCGCTCCACCGCCACGGGCCCCTCGGTCAGCCCGAGCAGTTCGACGAGCTTCCGCACCGTGACCGCCGACGGCACCTCGCGCGCTTCCCCGTTCACCGTGATGTTCATGGCCTCTTCACCTCGTGCATCGCGCCACCATCGCCCCTCGCCGCGGCGGCCCCCGGCTCGCCCGCCGCGGCGAGCGCCGCGCGGAAGCGCCGCGCGTTCTCCACATAGCTCGCGGCGCCCAGCCGGCCGAGCTCGGCCTGATCCGGCCGCACCTCCCCCATCACCTGCCCCGGGTTGCCGCGCACCAGCGACCGCGGCGGGATCACCTTCCCGGGCGGCACCACCGCGCCCGCGGCGATCACCGAGCCCTCGCCGATCACCGCGTTGTCGAGCACGATGCTCCCCATCCCGATCAGGCACCCGTCCCCGACGCGGCAGCCGTGCAGGATCGCGCCGTGGCCGATGGTCACGTCGGCGCCGACGATCGTCTCCGAGACGCCGCTCGTCAGGTGCAGGCACGCGAGGTCCTGCACGTTGGTCCGCGGGCCGACGCGGATCGCGCCGATGTCCCCGCGCAGCACCGCGCCGAACCACACGCTCGCCTCGTCGCCGAGCTCCACGTCGCCGATCACCGTCGCGTTCGGCGCGAGGAACACGTCGCGCCCGAGCCGCGGCGACGCCCCGCCGAAGTCGAGGACGAGCGCCACGTCAGCCCCCCTCGGCGGCGACCACCGGCAGCGAGCGCCGGGCCGGCCGCGGCTCCGCGCCGCCCCGCGGCCGCGGCCGGGCCGCGGCGCGCGCCGCCTCCGTGAGCTCGGCCTGTAGCGAGTGCTTGTTCGCCCGCGCGATCGACACCTCGACGACCTCGCCGAGCAGATCGAGCTCCGCCGCGCCCTCGATGTGCGCGATCTCGTGGCGCCCCGTCCGGCCCGACCAGAGCGCGCCGCCCTGGCCGCCGTGCCCGCGCTCCTTGTCGCGCCCCTCGACGAGCACCTCCTGCGTCGTCCCCACGAGGCCCGACAGGTGGGCGGCGAGCAGCGCCTCGCTCTCCTCGAACAGGCGCGCGAGCCGCTCGCCCTTCACGCCCTCGGGCACGTCGTCCGGCAGCTTCAGCGCGGGCGTGTGCGGGCGGCGCGAGTACTTGAACCCGAACAGCCCCTTGAACCCCACCTCGCGCACGAGCGACAGCGTCGCCGCGAAGTCGTCCTCGGTCTCGCCCGGGAAGCCGACGATGATGTCGGTCGAGAGCGTCAGCCCCGGGACCGCCTCCACGAGCGCCCGCGTCCGCGCGACGTACTCGGCGCGCGTGTAGCGGCGGATCATCCGCCGGAGGACCCGATCCGAGCCCGACTGCACCGGCAGGTGCACGTGGCGCGGCAGCACGGCGAGCTCGGCGTGGGCGAGGCGGAGCGAGGGCGTGAGGTGCCGCGGGTGCGGGCTCGTGTAGCGCAGCCGCGCGAGGCCCGGGACGTCGGCCGCGACGCGCCGGAGCAGCGCGGCGAACTCGCTCTCGTCCGGGTCGTCCGCGCTCGCGCCGGGGGCCCGCGGCAGCGCGCCGAGCGGGTCGCGGTAGCTGTTCACGGTCTGGCCGAGGAGGGTGACCTCGCGCGTCCCCGCGGCCACGAGCGCGGCGATCTCGGCGACGATCTCGTCGCTCGGCCGGTAGCGCTCCGGCCCGCGGGTGTGCGGGACGATGCAGAACGAGCACCGCTCGTCGCAGCCCTTCATGATGGTCACGAACGCCGTCGGCGCGGCGCGCGACGCGGGCGGCGGCGACGCGACGAGGAACCGGGGCGCGTCGAGGTCGAACACCGTGCGCGCGACCGGCAGGCCGCCGATCGCGAGGTCGCCGAGCAGGCCCGGCAGCTCCGGGATGTTGTCGGGCCCGACCACGACGTCGATCGTCCGCATCTGCTTGAGGAGGCGCTCCCCTTCCTGCTGCGCCACGCACCCGGCGACGACGACCACCCGCCCCTCGCCCTCGCGCTTCCAGCGCGCGAGCCGCCCCACCTCGCTCCGCAGCTTCTGCTCGGCCTTCTCGCGCACGCTGCAGGTGTTCAGCACGAGCACGTCGGCCTCGTCCGGACCGCCGGCCTCGGTGTAGCCGGCGCGGCGGAGCACGTCGTGCATCCGCTCGGAGTCGTGCACGTTCATCTGGCAGCCGAACGTCGTGATCGAATACCGGGGCATCGAAGCGATGCACCCTCTAACAGAAGGGGCCCGAGGCCGCCACCTCGCGCGCCCGGCGCCCCCGCTCCTGCCGCCCGCGGGCGGCGCGACACGGCCATCCCGCGCGGCAACGCGGCCGGGATCCGCGGACGGGTGCGGACGGGCGGGACAGATCCGGCGCTGGCCCGAGCGACGCCGGCGCCGCGCGCCGCCAAAAGGACGCAGAGCCGCCGGGGCATCATGGTAAAAATCGCCCCGGGAGGAGACCCGATGGCGAAACTGGAAAACCTGGTAGAACTGCTCGATCGCTCGCTGAAGCAGCATGGGCCCCAGCCGATCTTCGGCACGAAGACCGAGGGCCGCTGGGACTGGATCACCTATGCGGAGTTCGGGCAGCTCGTCGCCAGGTTTCGCGGCGGCCTGGCGTCGCTCGGCGTCCAGCGGGGCGATCGGGTGGCCCTCATCTCCAACAACCGTGTGGAGTGGGCGGTCTCGGCCTATGCCTGCTTCAGCATGGGGGTCGCGGTCGTGCCGATGTACGAGGCGCAGCTGCCGAGCGAGTGGGCGTTCATCATCAACGACTGCGAGGCCGTCGCCGCGATCGTCGCCACGCCGCAGATCTACGGCAAATGCAAGGACCTCCCCGAGAAGGCGCCCTCGCTGAAGCACGTCGTCTGTCTGTTCGAGCCCGCTGGGCCGGCGGACGGCGTCCCCGGCGCGCGGACCATCTCGTACAAGGAGCTGCTCGCCGCGGGCGAGAAGAGCCCGGCGCCCTCCATCGAGCCGACGTCGAAGGACACGGCGTGCCTCATCTACACCTCGGGCACGACCGGCAATCCCAAGGGGGTGATCCTCTCTCACGGCAACATCGCCTCCAACGTCTGCGCCGTGGTGGATCTCATCCCGTTCGGCAGCGGCGACCGGAGCCTGTCGTTCCTCCCGTGGGCCCACTCGTTCGGCCACACCGGCGAGCTCCACGTGATGATCACGGTCGGCGCGTCGATGGCGCTGAGCGAGTCGGTCGACAAGATCGTCGCGAACCTCGCCGAGGTGCACCCGACCGTGCTGATGAGCGTCCCGCGGATCTTCAACCGCATCTACGAGGGGGTGCAGAAGCAGATGACCGAGAAGCCCGCGGTCATCCAGGGCCTGTTCCGCGCCGGGCTGCGCGCCGCGACGAAGCAGAACAAGGGCGAGCCGCTCAACCTCGTCGAGCGGCTCACCCTGGCCGTGGCGGACCGGGTCATCTTCTCGAAGATCCGCGCCAAGTTCGGCGGAAAGCTGAAGTACGCGATCAGCGGCGGCGCGGCGCTCTCGTACCAGGTGGCCGAGTTCGTCGACGCGCTCGGCATCACCGTCTACGAGGGCTACGGCCTCACCGAGACGTCGCCCGTCGCCAGCGTGAACTACCCGGGGGCCCGCCGCCTCGGCAGCGTGGGCAAGGCGATCCCGGGGGTACGGGTCGTCATCGACAAGTCGGAGACGCACGATCCGAAGCAGGGCGAGATCGTCATTTACGGCCCGAACGTCATGATGGGCTATTACAAGCGCGACGAGGAGAACAAGGCCGTCTTCACCGAGGACGGCGGCTTCCGCACAGGCGATCTGGGCTACCTCGACGACGAGGGCTATCTCTTCGTCACGGGCCGCATCAAGGAGCAGTACAAGCTCGAGAACGGCAAGTACGTCGCGCCGGCCCCGCTCGAGGAGAAGATCAAGCTGTCTCCGCTGATCAACAGCGCGATGATCTACGGCGACAACCGCCCCTTCAACGTGGCGCTGGTCGTGCCCGAGATGACGGCGCTCACCGAGTGGGCGCGGGGCCAGGGGCTCACGTTCGAGTCGCCCGACGCGATGCTGAAGCACCCGCGCGTGGTCGCGCACGTCCAGGAGGAGGTCGACCGGTACGCGGCGGATTTCAAGTCCTTCGAGAAGATCAAGAAGGTCGCCCTCGCGGCCGAGGACTTCACCGCCGACAACGGGATGCTCACGCCGACCCTGAAGCTGAAGCGGCGCGTGGCGCTCCAGAAGTACGGACCCGCGCTCGAGGCGCTCTACGGCGGCGCGTCCAAGGCCGAGCCCCGCGAGGCCGCGCCGGCCCGCTGAGCGGCCGCCGCCCCGAGGCCGGCGCGCCCGCGCTCCCCGCTGTTCCCCGCCGTTTCCGCCGTTTCCCGTCCACGCCCTCTCCCCTCCCGGCGCGCCTTGGCGTACGCTGGCGCGCGCTGGCGCGGGCAGGACGCCGGGTCAACGGACGGGAGCGGCATGACGATGACAGGCATCCAGAGGCGAACGCTGTATCCCGAGATCGAGCCGTACCGCGCCGGCAGGCTCCGCGTCTCCGATCTTCACGAGATCTATTTCGAGGAGTCCGGCAATCCGCGCGGCAAGCCGGTGATCTTCGTGCACGGCGGCCCCGGGGGGGGCACGGAGCCGAAGCAGCGGCGCTTCTTCGACCCGGCCGCCTACCGGATCGTGCTCTTCGACCAGCGGGGCTGCGGCAAGAGCACGCCGTACGCGAGCCTGGAGGAGAACACCACCTGGCACCTCGTCGCGGACATGGAGGCGCTCCGCGAGCACCTCGGGATCGAGCGCTGGCTGGTGTTCGGCGGCTCGTGGGGGAGCACGCTGTCGCTGGCCTACGCCGAGAAGCACCCGGAGCGGGTGACGGAGCTCGTGCTGCGCGGCATCTTCCTCCTGCGGAAGCAGGAGCTCGAGTGGTTCTATCAGCGCGGCGCGAGCGCGATCTTCCCGGACGCGTGGGAGGAGTACCTCGCGTTCATCCCCGAGGCCGAGCGGGGCGATCTGCTCACGGCCTACCACCGGCGGCTCACGAGCCCCGATCCCCAGCTGCGGCAGCAGGCGGCGCGGGCGTGGAGCGTGTGGGAGGGGCGGACGAGCTGCCTGTTCACGAACCAGGAGCTCGTGATGAAGACGTCAGGAGAGGAGTTCGCCCTCGCGTTCGCCCGGATCGAGTGCCACTATTTCATGAACAAGGGGTTCCTCACGTCGGAGACGCAGCTGCTCGACGACGTGCACCGGATCCGCCATATCCCCACGGTCATCGTGCAAGGCCGCTACGATGTCGTCTGTCCGCCGGAGAGCGCGTGGGCGCTGCACCGCGCGTTCCCGGAGGCCGAGCTGCGCATCGTGGCGGACGCGGGGCACTCGGCGATGGAGCCTGGCATCCTGCACGAGCTCATCGAGGCGACCGACCGGTTCCGCTGACGCGCGCGCGTGCGGTACGCTCGCGGCATGAGCACCGGAGCGCCCTTCCTGCGAGCCGCCTTCGTCCGCGTCCCCGGCCAGCGCGATCGCATCTATGTGCATCGCCGCGACGGGACCGAGACCTCCTGGGTGTTTCCGACCTACGGGGACCACCTGCCCCACGACCTCATCCACCTCGTGGTGGAGTCGGCGTTCGGCCTGCGACACGGCTTCTGGGGTCGGGTCGACGCGGGCATGGATCCGGCGCGCATCAACGCCGAGGCGACCCGCGCCGGCGGGGCCGACAAGTACCGCGGCTTCGGCGAGGACCAGCGGGAGCTGCTCTTCGCCGAGGCGCTCGCCAACGCCGGCTGGTACGACCCTCTCGCGACCAACGAGGCGCGGCGCGCCTCCATGCTCGAGGGCGCTGCCGGGGCCGGCATCGCGCCGCCGGTCGCGATCACCGAAGAGCGGGTGGCCTCGACGCACGCCGCGCTCGAGGAGCTCCGCGGCCGGTGGCGCGCGTTCGGCGCGCTGCCGAAGGGGACGCTGGAGCTCCGCTTCTTCCCGGACGATCCCGAGCGCGGCTTTGCCGAGCTGCTCGCCGCGCTGCGGTAGGCTGAACGCGCCGAGCTCCGTGCGTCAGAAATCCCGCCAGGATTCCGCCGCGGCGTCGAACCGTCGCGATCCGTTACTTTCGTCGGGATTTCGGGAGGGCGTGACGACGGATCGCACCCGTTCGGACGGCATGGACCCAACCCCGGCCCAACCGCCGAGCCCTGGGCCCGGAGAACTCGCGACGGTCGATCCATCGCCTCGAGCCGCCGTGGTTGCGTCGCTCGCCGCCACCCTGAGCCGAGCCGTCGCCCTCGGGGATGACGTGGCGGCCCGGGTCGTGCACGAGGCGATCGGTCAGCTGCTCGGGCTGCCGGTGGCACCGAAGCGGTGAGCAAGCTTGGGCCGAACGTCGAGCCCGCCGCTCGCGTCGACTTGCTGCCGGAGCCTTGCCGCTCGCCAGTGCCCGCAGGCTCACCTGGGATCGCCCGCACGCGGCGGTTGCGTGCCGAAGCGCCCCGGAGGCATCCGGAAAGTGATGCCGGCAAGCACCAGGCCTGTGCCGGGAGGCAAGCGCGGCGGCGTGCGCAGGCGACGACCCTCTCGCCGCGATGCTGCATGGCGACGCCATGGCGGAACTGCGGACGCCACGGGGAGCGGTGGGAAAACGAGTGGCGAAGCGGCTCCTGCATGCTGGCGCGGAGGCGGCACGCGCACCATGCGCCTCGGCGCCAGAGAGCGCAGATGCAAGCACGTGCCTGGCACGCTGCTCATCCATGGTCCCAATGAGAGGCATGATCATCACCTGCTCGGTGATCGGGATCATCGCGTGCACAGCTCCGCTAGCCGGCTCTGCTGCACCCGGATGCTCTCCTCCTGCAACGCTGTGCGCTCGCGCTCTCGCGTTCTCGCGCGCCGACATATCGAGCGCGAGGCGGCGCCATCGCGGTCCGGATACCCAAGCACGCGAAGAAGGAGATCGAAGCCTACCTCGACTGCGGGCTGCTCTGCCGCGGGTTCGCGCGGCTCCGGTGCGAGCGCTGCGAAGAGAGTCGGCTGGTGGCCTTCAGCTGTGAAGGACGCGGTTTCTGCCCGTCGTCTCTGGGCCGACGCATGTGTTCCACGGCGGCGAACCTGATCGAGGACATCCTGCCCGAGGTGGCGCACCGTCCGTGGGTGTTGACGTTTCCGTTTCCGTGGCGGCGCAGGCTCGCCCAGGACGGGGCGTTGTTCGGCGTGCTGACCCGCCTCTTCGTCGAGAGCGTGGAGCGGTTCTACGAAAAACGCGCCGCGCGCCGAGGCGCGTGCGGCGCGGTCAAGAGCGGCGCGGTGACCGCCGTGCAACGCACGTCCGGCGACATGCGGCTCAATCCGCATCTGCACGTGGTCTTCCTCGACGGGGCTTATCACGAAGACGGCACCGAGCTCGTGTGGAACGAACTCGGTCACCTTCCAACTCGCGCGGTCGGTCAGGTCATAGAGCACGCCGTCGGGCGGATGCTCCGTTACCTTCGGCGGCACGGGCATCTCGAAATCGAGCACGACGTCGAGGAGGACGGCGAGCCCGAGGCAGCGCTCTGTGCCTCCGCCGTCTCGGGACGAGAGTCGCGCCACACGTCGTCGCCCCGCCATGGCTCCGCGGGCTCTCGCCGTCTTCGCCGAGCGCGCTCGCGTCGCCGAGCGCGCTCGCGTACGACAAGCCGCTGTGCGCTGCGCTCGATGGCTTCACCTTGCACGCAGCGACGCGCGCCGGTGCGCACCATGCCGCGGCGAGGGAGGCGCTGCTGCGTTACGTGCTGCGACCCCCGATCGCAAAGGAGCGCGTCGAGCCGCAGCAGGACGGCCTGGTGCGGCTGTCGCGGAGGCGCGCCTTCGCTGACGGGACTGTCGCGGTGGACATGGAACCGCTCTCGCTCCTGTGCCGCCTCGCGGCCAGCGTCCCGCCGCCGCGCTTTCACACCGTCAAGTACGCTGGCGTGCTCGCCTCGGCAAGTCGCCCACGTTGGCGCGCAAGCGCATCGGACCGCGCCCTGCGAAGCCAGAAGAGCCTACGAAGGCGGACGAAGACGCCGCTTCGAAACGCAAGCGTGGCGGCGATCGGGCGGTCGACAAACCGCGCCGAGCTCTTGCGCCGCACATTTGCGATCGACGTCCTCGAGTGCCCAGCTTGCAAGGGGCGGATGAAGCGCGTCGCCCTGGTGACCGAGCCAAGGAACATCGCCCGCTTCCTCTCCGCGCTCGGCGAGCCGACCGATGTTCCAGCACGCTCTCCCAACGCCCACGTTGCGCCCGCCGTACTGGAAGAGCACCGTTCTGCGCCGCAAGGCGCCCGGTGACGCCGCATAGCGTCTCGCGACGCGCCTCCCGGGCCAGACCAACGCCCGGACGGACACGTGTGCCCACGGCACGCCGATGCGCCCCTAGTGGACTGTTCGATAAGTTTTTGAACATTTTCACGCAGCATGCTGCGCGACCCAGCGGTGCATCTTCTGGCGCGTCCAGGACCACCGGAACGGGTGCGCGTAGAGCTTGTTGTACTCCTGCCAGCTCGCCTCGAGGTGCTCGACGAGTTGCTGACGGCTCTTCCAGTCGCCGCGCTTCAGGTACCGCTCGGTGAACGCACGGAGCAGCAGCTCGGCTTGATCGAGCCACGAAGCATGCGCCGGCGTGAAGAGCACACGCACGTGCGCGTAGTGGTTGCGCAGGAGCGTGTGCGTCGCCTCGGCGGTGTGGGACGAGCCACCGTCCCAGATCAGGTGCACGCGTCGCCTGTGGCGATGCTCCTGGAGCAGTTCGGGGAGGATCGCACACAGGTGCTCGCTGTCGTTGTGCTCGATGCACCAGCCGTGCATCTGGCCGGTGTGGACGATGAGCGCCGCCACGAAGTTCACGGTCCCGTGCCGGATGTACTCGAACTCCTGGCGCTCGATCTCGCCGGGGCGCACCGCGCGCGTGGGGCAGCGGCGTTCGAGCGCCTGGATGTTCGGCTTCTCATCGAGACAGAGCACGACCTCGCCGCGGGCGGCCAGATTTGAGGCTTGTTCGTAGCACCACAGGATGCGCGCGGCCTTCTGCTCGAAATCGGCGTCGATCCTCGGCGTCTTCCAGTACCGCGAGCGGTGGGGTTGGAGCTCGGCCGTGCGCAGGATCAGCGAGACGGTCGAATGCGCGATCTTCGGGACGAGTCCACGCGCCGCCGCCGCAATCGCCAAGCTGCGCGTCGACCAGTGTGTCATGTGCAGGCCGACCCCGGCGGGCTCGCAGCAGGCGAGCATCTCGATCCCAACGCGCTGCAGAGGGGGAAAACGTCCGGGGTCGCCCCTCGCGAGGAGCGTCCTCGACGACCTGGACCCCGACCTCTTCGTACCGTCTGCACAGATTCCAGATGGTCGTTCTCGCGACACCGAGACGATCGGCCAGATCTTGGACGACGGTCGCTGGATCCGACATGGCCAGCAAGATCCACGCACGACGCGCAACGCGCTGCTCCGTGCGTCCATCGCGGACAAGCTGCTCCAAGTACGCCGCGTCGTCCGCGGACAGCTCGATCAGTCGTGGTAGTCGCCCCCGCATCCGTGGAGCTTGCCACCGCCACGAATATGTTCAAAAACTTATCGAACAGTCCACTAGCGCGCTCGGCGCCGCCCGGACCACGCTCTTTCGACCCAGGACCGAGCCATCACGACGCTCGCGGCCCCACCCTTTCGGTTTGCTGCGCACCACTTCTTCGCGCTGCGATCCGGCTTCTTTTACCTACGCGCTCTTCTGCTTGGAAGCTTCGCGCCTGGCCCGCAATGGACGCGACTGGGCAACGTCGCGCTACGTCGAGTGGGTCGCGCTCATGAAGCGTTCGTTCGGCTTCGATGCGCTCCGCTGCCCGAGATGCGAACGGAGGATGCGCGTGCTTTCCACGATCACCGACTCAGCGGTGGTGCGCCGCGTCCTCGATCATCTGAACTTGCCCTCGCAGCCCCGAACGGCAGCACCCGCGCGCGATCCAACGTGGGAACCGATGGCGTTCGGGTTCGACGCGGCGTAGGTGGGCACCCGGCCCGAGCCCGTCATGGCGAACGCACGTCGCGGTCGTCGAGCCAGAGCTGCACCCAATGCACGGCGCGCGGGCCCCGCGACGGGGCGAGCGGGTGTTTGATGCGCGATAGACGGCTCGCCCGGCGTCGTTCCCGCGGGGCTCGACACGGGCGAGAGCTCTATGGTTTCCTATCCGCTTCCCGCGGGGCTCGACACGGGCGAGAGCTCTATGGTTTCCTACCCGCCGCTCGGCGACGGCGAGCCCGCCTCCAGTCCCGCCTGGCGCACGCCTATCGTGAGGATCCATGCACCGAATTCGTGATATCGAGGAGCGACCGCACGAGCGGGTCCTTGTCGTCCATGGCGCGCCACACCGAGCGGCCAAGGATGACGACGTTGAGGTCCCGAACCCGCTTGAACACCACTCCGGCAAGGAGCGTCGACGCGGCGCTCTCGGGACACAAGCTGAGACCTTCGCCGCTCGCCACCAGCATGAGGATCACATCGCTGCTGGCCTCGTTGTGGGCGAGCTCGAGCGTGAGATCATGCGCCCGGAAGGCGGCGATGATGTCGTCGTGGAGGCGCGGGCCCTCCTTGCGCGGAGGCCAGAGAAAGCGCTCCTGCTTCAGGTCCGCGACCCTCAGCGTGCGCCGTGCAGCGAGGCGATGGCTCTTCGACATCACGACGCCGACGCGCTCGCGATACAGCACGCGGAAGCGGAAGAGCGGGTTGTCTTCCGGCGAATGGTAGCCGTACCCGACCGAGATCTTGCCATCGCGCAGCGCGGCGACCTGCTCCTCGCTCGGCAGCGGCCGAAGGCGCACCTCGACGCGCGGATGACGCGCGCGGAACGTCTGCACGATCCTCGGCAGCAGGAGGGTGTCAGCCAGGGCCCCGTCGAATCCGACCACGACCGTCCCGATACGGCCTTGCGCCGTCGCGCGGGCGTCCTCGACCGCGAGCGCGGCGCGAGCCAGGGTCGCGCGCGCACCTTCGAGGAAGCTCCGGCCGGCGGCGGACAGCTTCACCCCGCGTCCCGAGGGCACGAAGAGCTCGACGCCGATCTCAGCTTCGAGCTGAGCGATTTGCCGGCTCAAGGGCGACTGCGAGACGTGAAGCCGCTCGGCCGCCCTTCCGAAGTGCTCCGCTTCCGCGACGGCGATGAAGTACCGCAGGTGACGTAGCTCCATGATTCAGACGTATAGGGTCTGAAACCGTTGCGATCAATGTCCTGGTGGTCTTGAGCGCGACGGTGCAGGCTGTTCAACGTGAAGCGACACGAGACGTTCGAGAAGCTGTCGCCCGGCTTTCTTGGGCCGGCTGAGCTGGCGCGCGGCTGGGCGTCGCGCGTCGACTGCTCGAGCGCCGACGCAAAGCACACGCTGGGGCTTCTGTTTCGCTGAGCCTCGCGACCGACAACCGAGAGAACCCGAACATGACCGAGAACAACCCCACCTCCAGCTCGGAACCAAAGGAGCGCGCGAGGCCCGCACCCGAGGCGAACCAGATGATGCAACGTCGCCCCGCCGGCGCGCTGCTCGTCGCCGGGGCAGTGATCTTCTTCCTCGCCGAGTTCATCGCCGCCGCGGCATGGACGGATCCTCCCTACAGCTACACGCATCACTACATCAGCAACCTGGGAGTCCGTGGCCCCCTCGAGGCTCTTGGCCAGTTCATGAAATCGCCACTCGCGTGGGTCATGAACACCGGGTTCTTTCTCTTCGGGATCATGTTCTTCATCGGTGTCGCCGCGCTCAAGGGCCTGCGAAGCTGGCGCCGCTGGGCAG
The DNA here is from genome assembly GCF_051474135.1 of Sorangium sp. So ce385. Lineage (NCBI taxonomy): Bacteria > Pseudomonadati > Myxococcota > Polyangiales > Polyangiaceae > Sorangium > Sorangium sp. So ce385. The sequence continues at coordinate 9,013,706 of NZ_CP150337.1, forward strand.
CGCTCATCCTGGGAGCTCTCGTCGCGCTTGGCGGCGTCTTGCTGGCGTTCAACCCCGGTTCCGGAGAGCCGCCCGACGGCGCAGTCGACTATCACGCCCTGGGCGCCTTCGCGTCTATCGTCGGAGGCAACGTGCTCGCGATGCTCCTTGGACGCCAGCGTCAACAAGTCGGAATCACTCCCAAAGCCGGGAGGGCCATGGTCGTCCTCGGCGTGTTCGGGCTCGCCTCGATGGTGGCCTTCCTCGTGGTCGCCAGCTCGGGGGCCAACGTCCTCATCGGCCTCGTCGAACGCTGCGCCGTCTATCCCATCATGGTCGGCTTCATCTGTGCGGGGGCGTCGATCTGGAATCGCCGGACCGTTGCACGCTCGAGCGGCGAGGACGAGACTTCCCGACCACAGATGCTGAAGCAGCAGCCAGCCTACATCAACATCATCAAGATGCGCGCCAAGGCGGGAGCGAGCGACAAGCTGTTCTAGCTAGCCGCGGCCGGCCTACGAAGCAGCAGCTCATGCAGCTTCGCGACCTCCGCCTTCGACCACGCTCGTGCTCCGCGACCTCGACAGCGGCATGAAAACCTGTAACATATCCACAGAACAGGCGCTCTTCTGCACACGGATTGACATGCGATTGGAATCCATGAACACCAACGCCGCCTATCGCTCGCTTGTCCGTCTGTCCTTCCTCATGCTCCTCGCGGTCGTCTTCTCCATCGGGTGCAAGCGGCTCAAGACCGGCGCGCGGGAGGAGTTCGGGAGAAAGCACAGCTGTCCCGAGGACCGCATCACGGTCCGCTCACGCGACGACGTGAAATGGGGCTCGATCGTGCTCGCGAAAAGACCCGCTGAGGCGCCGCCCGACGAGGTGAAGAACGACCCCGGCCGGCTGGCGAAATGGCAGAAGGACCGGGCCGAAGAGGACGCAGCGACGCGGGAGAGTCTGGACGAGCTCGACGTCTTCGAGGTGAAGGGCTGCGGCCACGAGGTGTTCATGGCCTGCGCGCACCCCGGCGGCGGTGCCGGCGAGGGGGTCGCGACCGACGAGGTCGTGTGCTGGGAGCAGCCCACCACGAAGCGCTGACGCGGTCGCTGGCCAGGCGCGTCAGTCACGGCGGCGCTGCTGCAGCGGCCGCAGAGGAGAGCTCGCTCGCGAACAGCACGGCGCGTCCGGGCCGCGCCGCTCGGGCTCGTTCCCGATCATGAGATGAGGGCTCCGCTCGCGCGCCGGACGAGCGAGGCAACGCGCAGGAAAAGGAGAACCATGCTGAAGCGGATCTGGGATCGTCATCGCGCCGCCGGGCTCGACGAGGCTGCGGCCGCCGCCGCGGCGCCGTCGCCGGAGGAGCTCTGCTACCTCGCGATGCTGGCGTTCGCCGACGAGCGCACCGCGGACGCCGCGGCCTTCGCCGCCCGCGCCGCGGAGGCCTCGCCGGGAGACCCGCTGTTCCGCGCGGCCGCGGCGCACCTCGAGCGGGTCGCCCGGGAGGGGAAGCGCAACGTCTACGTGTCCGCGGAGGGGTTCGCCGCCTTCATCCGCGGCGGCGGCAATGTGCCGCTCTACCGGGAGACCAGCGCGGCGCTTGCCGGCCAGTACCCGGAGGCGCCCTTCGATCTGCTCGACATAGGCGCTGGCGACGGCATGGCCCTGCTGCCCGCGCTGACGCCGGCGGTGCGGCGGGTGACCGTGGTGGAGCCGGCGGCGCCGCTGCTCGAGCGGTGCGCCGCGGCGCTCTCGGCGCGGGGCGTCGGCTTCGAGGCCTTCAGCGGGCGATTCCAGGACCTCGCCGCGGATCCCGCCATGGCGTCGCGGAGCTGGGCGGTCGCGCAGGCGACCTTCTGCCTGCACGCGATCGCCCCGGCCGAGCGGCCGGCGCTGCTCCGCTGGGCGCGCGCGCGCTGCGATCTGCTGCTGATCGCCGAGTTCGACGCGCCGCGCATGGACGAGCCTTCGCTGACGGGACTGTCGCGGTGGACATGGATCCGCTCTCGCTGCTGTGCCGGCTCGCCGCCAGCGTCCCGCCGCCGCGCTTTCACACCGTCAAGTACGCTGGCGTGCTCGCCTCGGCAAGTCGCCCACGTTGGCGCGCAAGCGCATCGGACCGCGCCCTGCGAAGCCAGAAGAGCCTACGAAGGCGGACGAAGACGCCGCTTCGAAACGCAAGCGTGGCGGCTATCGGGCGGTCGACAAACCGCGCCGAGCTCTTGCGCCGCACATGTGCGATCGACGTCCTCGAGTGCCCAGCTTGCAAGGGGCGGATGAAGCTCGTCGCCGTGGTGACCGAGCCAAGGAACATCGCCCGCTTCGTCTCCGCGCTCGCCGAGCCGACCGATGTTCCAGCACGCTCTCCCAGCGCCCACGTTGCGCCCGCCGTACTGGGGGTTCGGGGCGCAGGGCGCCGCAGGCGACCCGGAGCCCCGAGCGTTGAAGAGCACCGTTCTGCGCCGCAAGGCGCCCGGTGAGGCCGCATAGCGTCTCGCGACGCGCCTCCCGGGCCAGACCAACGCCTGGACGGACACGTGTGCCCACGGCACGCCGATGCGCCCCCTAGCGCGCTCGGCGCCGCCCGGACCACGCTCTTTCGACCCAGGACCGCGCCCTCACGACGCTCGCGGTCCCACCCTTTCGGTTTGCTGCGCACCACTTCTTCGCGCTGCGATCCGGCTTCTTTTACCTACGCGCTCTTCGCGCTGCGATCCCGCTTCTTTTACCTACGCGCCCTGTGTCTGCGCTGCGGCGAGTTGCGCCGCGATTCACCCGTGTGTCATCCGCGGCTCGGCTTGCTCTTTCTTCTCCCGCCGGGCTCCTGAGCAGGCTCCGCGGCGCCCGCGCCCTTGCCGGTCCGCGCCGCCCGGGCCGCGGGCTCGACCGTGGCCAGCGCTCCGCACGCGAGGTCGGGCAGGGTCGCCCTCATCCACGCGGGGTCCACGGCGCCGCGCGCGGACAGGTACAGACGGCAGGCCTGGTGCGCCGGGCCGAGCAGCACCACGTCGAGCACCACCTCGGACGAGCGCGCCCCGGAGAAGACGCCGAGCTCCGTCAGGTGCGCCGTCACCTCCGCCTTGAGCCGCGCCTTTTCGTCCCGGAGCGCGGCGCGGTGGTGCCCGTCCAGCTCCAGCGCGAGGGCCTGGTACATGAAGCGCGCCTCGGCCTCGTGCTCGAACACCCAGGTCAGGTGCGCCTCCACCAGCGCCCGCACCGCCGTGCGCGCCGTCCTGGCGGCGAGCACGCGCGCGGTCACGTACCCGACAAGCCGCTCGAAGGTCCGCCCGAGCAGCGCCGCCACCAGCGCCGGGAAATCCTCGAACAGGTGGTACACGCTCGAAGGGCTCGCCCCAGCCTCCTTGCGGACGTCCTCGATGCCCGTGCGCAAGATGCCTCGCTGCTCGAAGCAACGGAGCGCCGCGTCCAGCAGCGCCTCCCGGCGGGCCACGCCGCTCTGTCGAGCCACGGCCATGCCCCCTCCCTTACCCCAGCTGCGCGCCGCTGACCAGCCGGCCTAGATGGAAGATTCTTCCAATTTTTTGTTGGAAGTTCCTTCCACTCAGGCTACCTTCCACTCGAAAGCGAGGTGTCGCATGAAGCTGGGACTGGAGAAGAGGGCCGCGCTGGTGACCGGCGGCTCGCAGGGGATCGGCAGGGAGGTGGCTTTGCAGCTCGCGGCCGAGGGGGCCCGCGTGGCGCTCACCTACCGGAGCGAGCGCGAGAAGGCCGCGGAGGTCGTCCGGGAGATCGAGCGGCAAGGCGGCGAGGCGCTGGCGCTGGAGCTCGACCTCGGATCGACGGAGTCGATCAAGGCGGCTGTCGCGGCCGCCCTGGCGCGCTTCGGGCAGCTCGATGTCCTCGTCAACAACGCGGTCCGCTGGAGCGAGCGCCTGCCCTGGGAGGCGCCGCGCTTCGAGGACATCCCGCTCGCCGAGTGGCAGGGCACCCTCCACGACAACATCGACGGCGCCTTCGCCGCGATCCAGGCCGCGGTGCCCTCCATGCGCGCCCGGGGCTGGGGCCGGATCGTCAACGTCTCCTCTGGCGTGGCGCTCGACGGCGTGGTGGGCACCGGGCCCTACGCCGCCGCCAAGTCGGCGCTCCACGGGCTCACGGCGGTGCTCGCGCGCGAGCTCGGGCCGCACGGGATCTTGACCAACGTGGTGGTCCCGGGCTTGACCGTGACCGACAAGATGATCGGGGTGATATCGCCGGAGGTGATGGCGCAGCGCGGGAAGGCGTACCCCGTGGGCCGGCTATTGCGGCCCGAGGAGGTGGCGCCGACCATCGTCTTCCTGTGCTCGGCGGCGAACACCGCGGTCACCGGGGAGATCATCCGCGCGAGCGGCGGCCGGCCGATGTGACGAGGGGACAGGCGCGCGGCGCTGAATCAGCGCATACCGGCTGCATGGCCGGGCGCAACGACACACGTGACAGCGACGTTCAGCGGCTTCGAGTCGGGCCAGCGCTCACTCGATAACGCCCGGACGGACACGTGTGCCCACGGCACGCCGATGCGCCCCTAGCGCGCTCGGCGCCGCCCGGACCACGCTCTTTCGACCCAGGACCGAGCCATCACGACGCTCGCGGTCCCACCCTTTCGGTTTGCTGCGCTACACTTTGTCGGTGATCCTCGCGTCCCGCGTCCGATCGGTGAAGACCGCGGCGACGTGATCGTTGGCGTTCACCGTTCACCGCCGGCCCCCGCGCCGATCTGGGCCGCGCTCGCCTCCGCGGCGTAGACGTTGCGCCCGCCGAAAAGTCGAAGGCCCGAGGGCTGCCACCCTCGAGCCTTCTGGAGCTCCGCCTTCGGAGTCCCCCACCTTCACCACAAGCCGGGCTCCAGGTCCAGAAAACGGCGGCATGGAGCCTGTTGCCTTCGTCCGTCTATCGCCTCGCCCTCTGCTCCGGCTGCCGCGTCCAGCTTCGCCTCTGCCGTCGCTGCGACCGCGGCCAGCGCCTCTGCCTCGACTGCCGCCCGCTCCGGCGCCGTGAGTCGCTCCGTCGCGCCGGCGCCGCCTACCGGGCCCGGCCTCGCGCTCGCCGCCTCCAGGCCGCTCGTCAGGCCCGCTACCGCGACCGGCAGCGGGACAAGTTCTCCGCGCAGAAAGTGACGCATCACGGGGTGACGCAAGCCGCGGCCGCGTCGATGTCCCAGGTCGCGCCGGAGCTCTCCTCCGGCCGAAAGGACGACCATGACGATCGGTTCCGAGATGTCAGCCGCTGCTCGCTCTGCGGAGCGCGGCTTTCGCCCTGGGCCCTGCGTGAGCGACGCGCGCGGCCAGCTCTTCATCGACGCGCTCCCCGCGTCCCACGCGGGCCTGCGCCGTGACGGGAGGGGGCGGTGATCACCAAAGAGAAGGAGGCGGAGATCCTGCGCCTCTACCACGGCGAGAAGTGGCCCATCGGCACCATCGCCGGCCAGCTCGGGTTGCACCACACCACCGTGCAGCGCGTGCTCGGACAAGCGGGCGTCGACCCGAAGGCCGTCGCGCCGCGCCCGTCCATGGTCGACCCCTTCGTGCCCTTCATCGTCGAGCAGCTCGGCAAGTATCCCTCGCTGCGCTCCAGTCGCCTCTTCGTCATGCTGAAGGAGCGCGGCTATCCGGGCGGTCCCGATCATCTGCGCCGGGTGATCGGCCGTCTCCGCCCCAAGAAGCCGGCGGAAGCTTTCCAGCGGCTGCGCACGCTCCCCGGCGAGCAAGCGCAGGTCGACTGGGCGCACTTCGGCAAGCTGGCTGTCGGCCGGGCACTGCGTCCGCTCTGGGCCTTCGTCATGGTGCTCAGTTACTCGCGGCGGATCTTCCTGCGCTTCTTCCCCGGCGCGGCCATGCCCTTCTTCGTGCGCGGGCACGTCGAGGCGTTTGCCGACTTCGGCGGCGTCCCGCGCGTGCTGCTCTACGACAACCTCAAGAGCGCCGTCGTCGAGCGCCACGGCGACGCGATCCGGTTCCACCCCACGCTGCTGGCTCTGTCGGCGCATTACCGCTTCGACCCGCGCCCCGTCGCCGTCGCCCGCGGCAACGAGAAGGGCCGCGTCGAGCGCGCCATCCGCTACGTCCGCGAGGCCTTCTTCGAGGCCCGGGCCTACGCCGACCTCGGAGACCTCAACCGCCAAGCGACCGAGTGGACCAACTCCGCGGCGCTCGATCGCTCCTGGGTCGAGGACCGCACCCGCACCGTGCGTCAGGCCTTCGACGACGAGCGCAGCGCGCTCTTGCGACACCCCGACACGCCCTTTCCGGACCACGAGCGCGTCGAGGTCGAGGTCGGAAAGACCCCCTACGCACGCTTCGATCTCAACGACTACTCGGTCCCCCACGACCGGACGCGCCGCACGCTGGTCGTCCTCGCTGACCTCGATCAGGTGCGCATCGCTGACGGCAACGAGGTCGTCGCGGCCCACGTCCGCTCGTGGGACCGCGGCCAGCAGATCGAGCAGCCCGAGCACCTCCAGCGCCTGGTCGACGAGAAGCGCCGCGCCCGCGAGCACCGCGGCCTTGATCGCCTCGCGCGCGCCGCCCGCAGCAGCCAGGCATTCCTGCGCATCGTCGCCGAGCGCGGCGATAACGTCGGCAGCGCGATCGCCCGGCTTCTGCAACTGCTCGACGCCGTCGGCGCCGCCGAGCTCGAAGAGGCCCTGGTCGAGGTGCTTGAGCGCGACACCATCCACATCGGTGCCGTCCGCCAGGTGATCGACCGCCGCCGCTCCGAGCGCCACCTGCCGCCCCCCGTCTCGATCCCCGTCACCCGCGGCCAGCACGCCGCCCTCGTCGTCACACCGCATTCCCTCGCCACCTACGACGCCCTGAAGAAGGACCCGACGCCATGACCGACCTGACGCCCACCGAGACCAAAGACCGCCTCAAGAGCCTCGGCCTCTTTGGCCTGCTCGCCTGCTGGGAGCAGCTCGCCGACAAGCCCTGGCTTCGCGAGGTGCTCGCCATCGAGGAGCGCGAGCGCCACAAGCGCAGCCTCGAACGCCGCCTGAAGAACTCCCGCGTCGCCGCCTTCAAGCCCATGACCGACTTCGACTGGTCCTGGCCCAAGAAGATCGACCGCGAGGCCGTCGACGACCTCTTCGGCCTGGGATTCCTGGCCACCGGCCACAACGCCGTGCTCGTCGGCCCCAACGGCGTCGGCAAGACCATGATCCTCAAGAACCTCGCCCACCAGGCCGTCGTCCGCGGCCACACGGTCCGCTTCTCGACCGCGAGCGACATGCTCGCCGACCTCGCCGGGCAAGAGTCCTCGGCCGCGCTCGCGCGCCGGCTCCGGCGCTACACAGTCCCCGCTCTTCTCTGCATCGATGAAGTAGGCTACCTCTCCTACGACAGCCGCTATGCGGATCTGCTCTTCGAGGTCGTCACCCGTCGCTACGACGCGCAGAAGCCGCTCTTGCTCAGCACGAACAAGGCCTTCGCCGACTGGGGCCAGGTCTTCCCGCACGCCGCGTGCGTCGTCACGCTCGTCGACCGGCTCGTGCACCGCGCCGAGGTGATCGAGATCGAGGCCGAGAGCTACCGGCTGAAGGAAGCCAAGGAGCTGAGCGCCACCCGCATCAAGCAGCGCCGCACCAAGAAGCACTGAGCGGCCTCTTCACCGGTGAACTTCACCGGCACCCGGCCTGGTCTTCACCGGTGAACTTCATCGGCATCCGGCATGGTCTTCACCGGCACCGGCTGCGGGTTTCACCGGTGAACTTCACCGAAATCCCGCGGGTTGACGAGATCATCTACACACTTCTTCGCGCTGCGATCCGGCTTCTTTTACCTACGCGCCCTGAGGGGTCGCGGCGGCCGGCGAGGGCCGTTTACGCGTCGCAGGGGTGAGCGTCGTCAAGCCCTGACGGGTCGCGGCGGCCGGCGAGGGCCGCTCACCGGCGCGTGGCCGAGCCGGCGGCCTGCGACCGGCCCTGCACCCGCGCCTGAAGGCAGGTGTAGCGAGAGCCGGGGTGCTGCTTCTCCCTGGTGTACGTCAACGGCTCCTGTACCTGCGCGACGGGGCGCCCGTCGACCTGCACGCGCAGCGACAACACGTCGCCCGGGGCGAGCGCCTGCTCGTCCTCCACCACCGTGCGCACGTCGAGCGCCCAGCGCGCCTGCTCCTTCCACGCGAGGAACGCGCCCGCGGAGAGCTGCCCCGAGAGCGCGAGCGCGACGCGATCCCCCGGGCGAAGCGCGGTGAGCGAGAGCTGCGCGGCGGCGCATCGGGCGGCGTGACAAGCCTCGATCGTGAGGGCGCGTCCCTCCATCTCTTCCGCCGGGAGCGAGAGCGCCGCGGTGGCGCCTGGCAGGCAGCGATCTCCGGTGAGCTCCGTCTTCCTCGGCTTCGACGGGAACCCGCGGAGCAGGACCGCGGGCGAGCTTGCGAGCACGACCGCCTCCTCGTGATGGATCTCCCCACGGAACGAGAAGAACGCGTCCCGATCCATCGTCACGAGCCGCGAGGCGGGGACGCCGCGCCGCTCGAGGTCTCCCCGGACAGCGGCCACCCGGCTCGCCGCCAGGCGCGCGGCCGCGTCCTCGGAGGGAGACTCGCCGCACGGAGTCGTCCCGTGGACGACGACCTTGCCGTCAGGATACTCGGCGAGCAGCCGCGCCAGGCTCTCCAGCGGCGCGGGGCGCGTGAGCTTGGACGAGCCCCGCGCGAAGGGGATGGTCGCCTGGACCGGCGTACTCTCGACGGGATAAACGACATAGTTCGGCGGCGCGAGCCCCTTCGCGACCGCATCGAGGCAGCCCTCCAGCGTCGCGGGCTTCCAGCCCGGGACAGGCGCGCGCGACGCGCAGCAGATGCGGCCCTCGTCGCCCATGACCCAGCCCGCACCGGCGGGATCGCCGCCCGGCGTCGGACAGTGGAGCAGCCCGGATTCGCCGGCGCCGGCGGGCGCAGGGGCAGCGCTCGCCTCGTCCGCCGGGCTCGCTGGCCTGTCGCCCCCCGCCGAGCCGCGCCCGGACGCCTCGGCGCGCGGCGCGGCGCCCGAGGGCGGTAGCCCCGCCTTCGGCGCGGAGGGCTGCGGGCTCCCGCACGCCCCCACGGCGAGGAGCGCGGCGAGCCCGAACGCCCCGGCGATGCGCGCTCGGCATGGGTTCCACGATGGCTTCTGGATCAAGCGCTCTCCTGCTCTCACGAACCACGTAACTTGATGCCGGGCCGATGTCGCCACGAGCTCCCGCAGCCCGAGCGTGCGCCGCGACGAGGCGCCACGGTCCCCCGGGGCCCGGCGCCTCCGGTCAAAGGAACGGCACGTCGCCCCGCACCTGCGCGCGCAGGCACGGGCCGCCCGAAGCGGTGAGGTTCTTCTCCTGGGTATACTTCAGCGGCTCCTCGACGTGCAGGACGACGCGCCCGTCGACCTGCACGCGCAGAGAGAACCAGTCGCCCGAGGCGAGCTTCGCCTTGTCCGCCATCGCGGTGCCCACCTCGAGGACCGCGCCGTCCGGCTGGTTCCAGGCGAGCTGCGCGCCCGCGGAGAGCCCGCCTTTCAGGGCGAGCGCGACCGTGTCGCCCTCGCGAAGGGTGTCGAGCGCGAGCTCTGCGCCGGCGCATCGGGCGGCGTGACACGCCTCGATGGCGAGGCGACTCCCCTGGAGCTCGGCCGTCGGGAGGAGGAGCTTCGCAACGGCCCCCGGTATGCATTGGGAATGCGGCGGCGTCGAGCGCGGGGCGATGTTGCCGCGCGGCCCGTAGAGCAAGACCGACGACGTATCGAGCTCGGTGAGCACCTCGTCATGCCGGAGATCGTCCCGCTGGCGCAAGAAATCGGCTCGGTCCTGGTTCACGAGCTGCGAGTCCTCGACACCGTGCTGCGTGAGCTCGTTTCGAACGGCGGCGACCCGGTCCGCCGCGAGCCGCGCGGCCGCGGCCTCGGAGCGGGCCTCGCCACAGCGCGTCGTCCCGTGGAGGTAGAGCTGCAGGCCTGGCTTGGCCGTGAGCCTCCGCGCGAGGCCGGTCAAAGGACCCCCCAGCTTGGCCGAGCCGCGGTCGAACGCGACGCGGTCAAGGAGGGGCTCCAGATCCAGAGAGCGATCGGGGACCAACACCGGCGCAAGCGCGGGCGCCGCCGACCGGAGACACTCGTTGTAGTCGAACGGCACGAAGCCCGGTGCGGGTGACCGCGGCAGGCAGCAGAGGCGCCCACCGCTGGCCATCTTCCGCTCGCCCGCCCTGCTATGATCGCTGTCCTGCGCCGGGCAGCGCAGGACGTCGGGCTCGGCTTCGTCGCTCCCCGCCGACTCTGGCCCCGCCGGCCCGCGAGCGGGCTGGCCCGCGGGCGCCGGGCCGCCCGGAGGGAGCAGCCCTGGCTTTGGCGTGGGGGCCTGCGGGCTCGAGCAGGCCTCCACGATGAGGAGCGCGGGGAAGAGCAACGCTCCCGCGGCTCGCTTTCGAACCCTGCTCCACGACGGCGACCGGTCCAACATCAACCCTCCTCGTGAGCGACATACATCGATCGCCTACCTGAGGCGGCCCAACTATCCGTCGATCGGCCGATCGAGGCCGCCGGACCAGGTCTGTCTGGATCGTCGCCCTGTGACCTCCCCAGGTAAGTCTAGCGGATAGGCTCTGCGCCACAAGGGCCCAGCGCTGTCCGCCGCCATGGGGTAGATCCATCGAACGATTGGGCGCTCACCCGCGGGGCGCCGTGCCACGCGGAGCGCGGCACAGGTGCACCGTCGGTGTGCAGCGCCTTGTTGGGTGGCGGCGAGACTCACTGTGCGCGGTTCAGCGGACATCGTGCAGTGCTGCCAGGTGGTTGAGGGTGCGGAGTTCCAGCCCGGCAGCGCTCAATTCGTTGTGGATCTTGCCTCTCGCTTCGAAGTAGTCGATCCTGAAGAACTCTCGGTCTGCTCGGAGTCGGTGTTGCACGAGGCAGCCGTGCACAAGTCTTTCAGCCGCGGCGGGATCGGAGACTCGCCAGCAATGCCGTACCCCGAAGGGGATCGCGATTCCGGTTGCGGCATTGATTTCTTTGACGCGCTGCTCAACGGAACGCGCCGTCATCCCGATCTTGAGCAGGTTGGGCGATTCTCGTGTGGAAAGAATGTAGACCCAGCCTGCGCCAGGCTCGTCGGCGAGCTGAAGTCGTCCGAGGAACACGGCGAGGCAGCGGCGCGTAGGCAATCGGCGCAGGCCTGCGTGCGCCTCGGTCGCCTCAGTGTGCTCCCCGTCCCGAAGTGCACGCCTCAGGCGGCCGAACTCATCAGCGATCACACCAGCGAGGCCCGTGGAGGGATAGCCCAGCTGCCCGGCAACCGTGAACCAGTCCCATTGATCCTGTCGGCGCACGCGATTGAACAGGCCCTTCGTTCCACTGAGGTCCTCAAGGAACGAGGGATCGACGTTGTTTGATGAATCTGCCTCGAGCTCGGCAAGCACAGACTGTGCTTCGCGAAGTCGCGCTGCCTGTGTCGCTGGCTTCGGAGGCGCCATTCCAAAGCCCCACTTCTCGTAGACCTCACGTGCCATCAGCGTCCCCATGCTCGCGCTCCTCGTCGCTCTCTCGAAACGCGTCCGCGACCATGACTCGCACCCGCCTGTAGAGGTGACGGTCGGCGGTCTGCGGATCCAACCCCTCCGCGACAAATACCGCGTCCACGAAACCGCCGACGTCGGCGGGAGGATCGTTGATGAGTCGCCCCTGAGCCTCGGGACGGAGGCAGAAGCCCAGGTCGACGCAGAGCTTGTATAGGAGCGATTCGGCTTGCAGTTCAGTTAGCATCTCGGTCGTGTGCCCCTGTCCGCCCAACGGCTTGGGCTTCTGCTGCGGGCTGGGGGGCGGCCCCCCAGCCCGTCAGCAGCAAGCCATTGTTGGGCAGCTTTCCTGTTAGATAGGGAAGGATCACCAGCTCGGATGGGATGCGAGTAGCGTCGACAAGAACTGCTTGCCCTGAGCCGCGGTGATCGGCGGAGCGCCGTTGTTCGACGGAATCCAGCGATGCTCCAGCATTCCGGGCTGGCCCGGCGTGTGCAAGTTGAGACCGTGCAGCCAGTCGCGAATGCGAGAATTGTAGTACTTCTCGCGAGTCCCTTGCGTCGCGGTGTCCGGTGCCTTCGCGATGGGGTCCGTCTCAAAAGCCAGGAACCAGCACATCGCGGTTGGTGCAATGTGATCTTCGGGGGGCGTCGCGTCGGGACGCCAGAGGTGCCCGTGGACGTTCTTTCTGATGTGTTCATGAAGACCGTATTGAAACTTGCCGCTCTTAAGACAGTGCTGGTCTTCTGGGCAAATGATCACGCCCTGGCCGTTCTTGTTCCGAATGGGATGTCGCTGTCCGTGGTTGCTGTACAGGTAGAGGTACAGCCCTCGTGTCAGTGCGTCGGCGCTCGTTCCGTTCTTCCCGATCAGACTGTTCCGCGCGTGAGCATGGTACGCGCGTTTGCCGGCGACCCACGTGAGTTGGCTTATCGATGTCGTGAAGTCATGGATGATAGGCATGATCCCCCTGGTGTGTGGCGACGGCTGGTCTGCCCAACGACTGACGCTGTGCTGCGCCGCTGGTGCCGAGCGAAGCGAGGCCCGGCACCAGCGGCGAGTTGGGCATCCCTGCAGGCGTGGAGTGGCTCATTCATAATACCACTACGTCGTTGCGGATCCTGACGTGGGGCTCGTCAGTGTGTCTGCTTCATATCCAAGCAGGACATCAATGAGCAAGATAGACGTCCGCGAGTTCCTCTCGCTAGGATACTGCAGGTCCCCTCCGTGGAGAATGGCATGTCGGCTAAATAGCCCCGCGGCCGCGCCGTGTTGAAACGCTGCGTGCAGTACATTCCTGAAGAAGCTTGTGACGAGCGGGCCGGTGAACGGATCGCCGTCGACCGTTTCCTTCAAGAGGGTCTGAAGCGTAGGCCCGTTGACCTTGCCCGTGTATTGGCGGAGATCCACGATAATGCCCTCGGCCTGGGCGATGAGCGCTGGAACTGAGGCCCCGAAGAGCCCGTACGTGTGGGCTTTCAGCGCGTCATTGAGTATCGGCCAGCGTGGAGCCAGAAGATTGGAGGCCATCCAAGATTCGCGAAGCGAACCTAAGAATTCAGGGGCGCCAAAAATCCTTTCGTACTCCGTCTCGATGGCGCTAACAACAGCGGTAGCCCCCTGCGTCTCGTACACATCCGTAAGTCTTGTGAGATCGTGCAAGTTCATCTGGGAGGAAGGAACGATCAATCCCCTTGCATGCGCTGCCTCGGCCATCTCGGCGCCCTTCTTCTCAAACCGCGCAACAGCCGCCTCGGCAGCCTGAAACGCGATGAGCGCCTCACTCAGCAGATTGCGCAACTCGGCTGACTCGATCGCTCTGGAGCCTATCTCGGCGAGAGTTCGAAAGAACGTGACTGGGCGCGAATCCGCTCCGAACGCCTGTACGAAGTTTTGTATCGCACGCAGTGACTTATCGTCCATCAGCGCACCCTCCGGTCAGGTTCGTTCGGTACCTCACGTGGACACGCTCGCGGCTGTTTGCTGCCCAATGGCTTGGGCTTCTGCCGCGCGTGGGCGCGTCGGTCATCAAGCCCTTGTTGGGCGGCCACCATTCCCGCGTGATCTGCTGGTGGGCAGCCTTAAAGAGAAATAGGCTGGGCCAGGCCGTGAGGTAACTGATGACACTGATCTCCACATATATCTTGGGCGGCACGGGAGTCATCAATCCGCCCCTTCCCAACGAAACGTGACACCCTCGTACAAGAACCGCCCGTCGCCGGTCGGCTTCGCGCGAAGTTTGAGCTCTTCGCGTACAGTCTGCACCGCAGAGACGGAGTAACAAGGCACATCAGCGCCGCGATTGCCACTGCCACCGTTGTTGTACGTATCGCGGGTCCAGGAGCCCACACTTGTCGGGGCAATAGACAAGCACTCGAGTGCCTTGGTGATGACCTTCGGGTTCGAGACGCCTACCAGTTCCTTCATTTGCGTGCGACTGACGAGCCCAGGATCGTCAGGCCGTGTCGAGACGGTTTTTTGCTGTCTCCCGTTGCCAGGAATGGGCCCCTGAGTCTCAGTCCACGTCTTCTGCTTCTTCATGAGAACTTCGTCGGCGGCGAAGCGTACCGTAGCGCCGGGCCTCGCGCCAGCGGCACCGGCGTGGCCGCCGAGAGGGATAGGATGCCGTTGAACGAACCGCGGCTGGGCTTGCCCCCCGTGTCATAGCTCGGCCTCATGGATCGCGCCTGGGTCGGCCAAGCGGATCCTGTGATCGCGAGCGCCGCCAGCACCGCGATCAGGACCCGGGCGATCGACGCTTGGGGTCGGCCAAGCGGATCCTGCCACCCGCTCGACGTGCTCATGTCTTGCTCTCCTTCGATGCCTCCGCCGCCCGGCGTCGCCGGCCCGGGGGAGGGTTGCGGTACGAATCGCCCTCGAGGACGAGGACGTGGGCGTCGTGGAGCAGCCGGTCCATGGCAGCGCTGGCGAGCAGCGGGTCGCCGAACAGTCCACCGAACTCCTCCACGGCGCGATTGGACGTCAGGATCATCGCCCCGCGCTGGTAACGCAGCCGGATGACCTCGTAGACATCGGCCGCCTCTTCGACCGTCAGCGAGCGGAGACCGAGGTCGTCGACGATGAGCAGGTCGACCCCCACGAGTCGCGCTAGCCGGCGGTCGTGGCTGCCGTCGGCGCGGCCGGCGCGCAGCTGCTTGAGCATGTCGCCGGCGCCCGCGTACAGCACCTGGTAGCCCGCGCGACAGGCGCGGTGACCGAGCGCCTGAGCGATGTGCGACTTGCCGACCCCCGCCTGGCCGACCAGCAGCACGTTCTGCCGGCGTTCGACGAAGGAGCAGGTCGCCAGGTCGATCACCTTCGCCTTCGGCACCCTCGGATTGAACTGGAAGTCGAAGTCCTCCAGCGTCTTGAGGCTGTCGAAGCCCGCTCGGCGGATGCGCTGATCGAACTGCCGCCCGTCACGGCGATCGACCTCGTCGCACAGCAGCCGCACGAGGAACTCCTCGTGCGAGAGCTGCTCGTCGACGGCTTGCCGCACGCGTACCTCCAGCGACTGCAGTACGCCCGACAGCCGCAGCTTCTTGAGCACCGGCACGAGCTCGTCAGTGAGGCCCATGGTCCCCTCCTGTCGACGACAGCCGCGAGGCCGCGAGCAGCCGGAGGTCGCGCGCGAACCGCGGAGGCGCCTCCGCCCACGCCGCCGGCGCAGCGCTCTGCGGGCTCGGCTCGAAGTCGAGACCGCGCCGGAGGATGTCGCGAACACCCTGGTAGCTGAGGTTGCCGTAATGGCTCGCTCGGCGACACGCGGCCTGCGCGCGCTCCTTGGGGAACTTCTCCAGGTGCGTGACGATCGCCTGCACCTTGCGCAGCTGCGAGAGCACGTCGTCGGCGTCGAACACCTCGCGGACGAACCTGCCCACGTCCTGGCCCATCTGGTCGGCGCGCTGCTCCCAGTAGGCGCGGCTCCGGTGCCGCAGCGCCGCGCGCTCCTCGGGCAGGTGCCGATCGAGCGTGCTGCGCAGGCCGGCGCCGCGCCGATCGTGCCGTGCCACGGCCTCGTCGTCGGCATACACCACCACGCTCGACGGCGTCGCGCGCAGCCACACCTCGCGTTCCACCAGCCGCCAGGGCACCGAGTACAGCCTTCCTCCGAGCTCGACGTGGCAGTCGCGATGCACCCGCGCCCGCTTCCAGGTCACCAGCTCGTACGGGCGCAGCGGCAGCGGCTGAAGCCGGCTCTTCTCCTCGGCCTCGAACACCTCGAGCGGCCTTCGCTTCGTGGTGCCGTGCTGCCGTGTGCCCGCGATCTCGACGATCCATCGACCGAGCGCCGCGCGTACCTCGCCCACGTCCTGCCCCTCGCGACCCGCCAGGGCGTTGCGCTTGACGTACTTCACACTCGCCTCGACCTTGCCCTTCTTCTGCGGCGCTCGCGGCGGCGTCGGGTCCACGGTGAAGCCGTAGTGCCTCGCGAGCTCGCGGTAGCTGCGGCTCAACCCCGAGTCCTCGTCCACGCCGAACGCGGCCCGCACCACCGCCGCCTTGAGGTTATCCGGTACCATCGTCGACGGCACCCCGCCGAAGGCGCGGAACGCTTCCTCGTGCAGCCGCAGCCATGTCTCGGTCTTCTGGTCGAACACGATCTGCGCGAACAGATGCCGGCTGTAGCCGAGCACCATCACGAACACCCACGCCCTGCGCAGGCTCTTGGTCTCAGGGTCCCACAGCCGCCCCGCGTACCCGAAGTCGACCTGCGCGACGTGCCCGGGATCGGTCTCCACAACGATGGCGATGTCCTGGGGCCTGATCCCTTGCTCCCTCTGGAGCGTCGCGACCATGCGCTTGACCGCGGAGCGGCTGCCGCTGAAGTCGCGCTCTTCGAGCCGCAGCCGGTCGTAGATCGCTGCCGGCTTGAGCCCTTCCTCGACGCGCGCCGCGATGTACGCTCGCCACCGCTCCACGCTCGACTGCTGCTGCGGCGCCACCTTCGGCGGCACGTGCTTCTTTACCGCTTCCTTCAGCTCCTCGAGCGCGGGGATCTCCTCCGCGCTGCCTTCGAGCAGGCCAGCCTGCGACAGCGCCGTGCGATACCGCCTCTCGGTGTTGGGCCCCATCCCCAGCAGCCGCGCTACTTCCCGGCAGTCCTCGCCCCTGCGGTGCAGGCGCACGAGCTCCTGCAGCCTGTGCATCTCCGTCCTCCTCGCGCTCATCCCGGCCTCCTCGAAGCCGGGAGCCATGCCCGGCCCTATCAGGCTCGGGTGTACATGCCTCATCGCTGTCTGACGCCCGAGAACCGGCACTTCCGCCGTCTCAGCCGTGATCCACTTGGCCGACCCGGTCGCGATCCGCTTGGCCGACCCGGTCGCGATCCGCTTGGCCGACCCGGCTACGATCCACTTCGCCGATCCCGCTCCTACGATCGCCGTCTCCGACAGTGCGTGTGACGCATTCCGGAAACTCGACCCAATTTCTCTCCCTCCGAGGGCCCTCCCTGCGGTCAGGCGCCTACCTATCGCGATCCGCTTGGCCGACCCGACACCGATCCACTTGGCCGGCCCGAGGCCGATCCGTTTCGCCATCCCGGTCGCGATCCAATAGGCCGGTCCCTGACACCCCCCGGCTCCTCGGGGCTGTCGTGGTTGTCGACGCACCGTCGACCGCGCTCGTCCGCCGTGGCTACGCAGGCGCTCGCTCCGTCGCCCTGCTCATCGCGAGCCGCGCCACGCACTGGCGCATCTCTGGCCCCTTGGCACGAGACCGGCCCGCCGAACGCCTTGCCAATCTGCTGCGGGGCGGGCTGCCGCGCGAAGCGCGGTTGCCCGAACCGTCAGCCGCATTGGCATGTTCGGCGCCCGGTCAGGAAGAACGAATCACGCGACCGCCACCGCAGCTTGCGTTCTCCCGTCGTCATTTTGAAGGGCCGCGCGTCCTTCGTCGGCGCGCGGGCTGCCGCCCCGATGCCGCCCCGAGGCGCTTCTGAATCGCAGCCTGCGTTTGGCGGGGCAGCGTCGCGAGGTACTCCTCCGACAACGCACGAAGCATCGCGTCCGGCAACGCGAGCACCGCCTGCGCCTCGGTGAGCCCTGCGAGGCGCTGCTCGGGCGCGAGCCCCGCGAGGCGCTGCTCGGGCGCGTACGCCTGCAGCACCTGCTCGGGCGCGAGCCCCGCGAGGCGCTGCTCGGGCGGCAGCCGCGCAACGAGGCGTGCCAGCGCCTGCTCGAAGCTCTCGACGACCCGCTTTTCGTCCTTCATGTGCCGCTTCCTCTGCCCCGGGAGGGGGTGTCGAACCTGCTCGACATGCTCCAGGAGCGCCCAGAACACCGCGACCTCCGCCGGGGAGAGCGCCGGGATGCCGCCGGGGTCGGCGACCATCCCAGGGGTCACAGTGTACAGCAGATGCTCGCCCTCGCGAGCGTTGGCGGCCACCGTCTCCACCACCCGCAGCGGGAAGACCCCGAGCCGCCCCTCCTGCGTGCCCGGCCCGGTCGGTGTGAGCGTGCAGCCCAGCGACCTCAGCGCCTCGGTGAAGCGCGGGGTCAGGCGGGGCGCGAGCACGCGGAGGGCGACCGCGCCGGGATCGTCGATCTCGGCAACCACGAGGTACTGGAGCGCGTACGCGAGGAGCATGCGCGCGTCGTCGCGCTCGAGCTCGTCGGTCGGCCCCTTGAAGTGCACCAGCGTGTGCTCGGCCAGCTCGCCCACCACGCTCGTGAGCAGGCGCGGCCTGGGTGGGGCTCCGCGACGGCTGCGACGGAGGATGACGATGTCGACGCGGAGCGGCTCGCGGGCGAGCTGGAACTCCGAGATGCACTGGTACCAGCCCTCGGGGAGCACGTGCTCCAGGAGCGCGACGAGCACCGGGTGCCAGGCGGTGTAGACGCGAACACGCCGCTGTCGCTGCGAGGAGCGAACCTCGCGCGTCGTCGCCATGCGGTTGCCCTTCGCCATCAGGAGCAGCGCTACCACGACCGTCGCCGGCCGGCGACCTCGTGGCGCTGCGCGGTGACATCGGCCACGACGTACTTTGCCCCGCGGCGTTCCCGCCCCGCATCGGACGTCGGGCGACAACAACCGTCGGCTACGCTCTCCGGCGCCGAACATTCGCATGAGCTGCAGCCAGGTGCGCGCCGCGCACCTGGCTGTCAGATCCATGCGAAAGTTAGACCGATTTCGCCGGACGACGCTACCTCCCGAGAATCGCAATCAACCGTCGTGTCAACAACGCGCGCACCTTCTCCGTCACGTCAAACAGCGCATCGCCAGGAGCGTAGAAATGCGCTCTAGTTTCAGGCGGCATGCCGGGCGAAAAGTCTGAGGCTGGACCACTCGCCCTTAGTAACTTGCGCCTATGGCTCTCGTTGGCTTTGCGCTCGAGTTCTAGCATCGGGACAGGAAAAAACATGGTGATCTTGATGAATTCATCCGACTTGTTCGCCATGTAGTCGAGAGCCCTAGACAAATCGCCGTTCCAGCCGATGTAGTCCGGTTCAATTTCGGAAAGTGAAAGGTAGCCGTCGACGTTACGATGTATCGGGAAGTGGGAGTCTGTTCGCTTATGCGCTATTGTGGTTGAAACATATCCACCGAGTTCAACTTTGCAAAAGCTCTGCAACTCGTGGTCGCCAAGACCGGTCGCAATCGACAGTGCTTCCGCGAGGAGGATCGAGAGCGGTTCGGTACGAGCCTGTACCCTAATGAGGAGATCCAGCACGCGGGGGTTCTGCTGTTTCGTCTCCGAAGGCGCGCCCGCGCTCGCGACGCTACGCAGAATAGAGGCAAGGGCCGAGTGCCTTCCATCTGGATTTGGGTATGATATGATTTGAATTCCGGACGCTTGAAGATGCCTCCGACGATACGGAGTGATCTCTTCGGAGGCTACGAGAGCAAAGTGCCTAGGAGCCTGTTGGCCGGACAAGGCGCGCACACGACCCAGCAACTGATCAAAATCATCGTCAGCAAGACCATACCCAATAAATAGAAGAGTGCGTGAGAAGAAGAGGGAGGAGAACACCCCCTGGAACTTGTGGTCCGCATACATGACATGATCGTAGGCTTCCCGTGTAAGTACCCAGGTAGAATGATCTGTCAGAGTACCGTGAAGCTTCAAAATAAGCTTCCTGCGCTGCGCGATATCAGCAGTCGGACGAGCGGTCGCCTCCCAATCGGCACCGAGACCGCGTTCGAGCAGACGATCGAGATTCGTGGTTAGAACCGCTCGGAGCCTTGGCGCCAGTAGCGCAATCGCCGTGATTACATCGGGAATAGGAAGGTCACGATCGTCGAGACACCGCTCAACGGCCACCCCGAACTCTTGTGGCCCGAGCGATTCGCGGACGGCCGAAAGCGCGTCGATAAACTTGCGCTTGGCCATGAAGTCTTCAATTTCCTGCAGCTCGATTGGCGACATGCCACACTGGCACGCGCGATCTACGAGTGTCCGCACGAGTGCCGTCCAAGAAGGTAGTCCTGCAGCCACCGAGACGCCAGCGCCGACAAAAAGGACGATCTCGCCTTGGGCGTAGCTGTTCCGAAGTTCTTCCAGCGCCGGCTCTTCTGCGGAATTGGTCGTTATCATGGGATGAGCACCTACTCTGCAATTGTCATCGCGATCATCGCATCGATTCGCCGCTCAGGGGGGCGCTGGGGATGCCGGATGCCTCTTCGCCAGCGTCTGTCATTTCGGTCTATCGAGCGGCGCTCACCCGCAGGGCGCCCTGCCGACCCGAGGGAGGCTGGGCGCACCGTCGGCGTGCAGCGCTGAGTTGGACCGCACGGTCAACTGATCACGTCGGCTGTGCTCCTTGCCTAAAGATAACGCGTCGATCACGTCGAATTACGCGCACTCATTGATTCTCTCCCCGAACCTGAAACAGGTAGCCTGCCCACGCGAGGTCCACGACTGCAAGACGACGGCGCTGCCCTTCCAGTTCACGGAGACCCGCAACGATCAACTGCCGCTCATCGTTTTCGATCATGCCAAGCGCGACCGCCAAGACGGAGGCTTCTTTGCCCGCGGGCTTTCCGTTCGGATGGTACCAGTTATCACCGATGCAGGAGTGCTTGCCATTGGGATAGTACCAGCCATCACCGATGCAGGCGTGCTTGCCATTGGGATAGTACCAGCCATCACCGATGCAGGCGTGCTTGCCATTGGGATAGTACCAATTATTGCCAATTGACGCCACCTTGCCGTTGGACCAGTACCTGAAGTCATTGCTTCCGGAACAGACTACGGCGAGAGCGCCCTCCAGCTCCATATATTCTGCGCCTGAGAGCACATCGGAGATCCGCGCGAGGTGCAACATCTGCCAGACACGACGATGTGCTGAATGCCCGTCCGCCGGGACACCGTCAGCTTGGCCCGCAACGAATCGGGTCCTAACCACGGAAGGCCGTCTGCCGGAAGGGAATAGTTCGGGGTACCACTTTGGTCCCAGGCGAGCGTGGTCCAAAATCGCTTGCCTGATCTCGTTCCAAAAGAGTACCTCGACCGCGCACAGGCCAACCTTTTTGCGCTGTGCGGACAATGCTGCTACGTCATCCTGGATGCGCGTGTCGCGCTCGCACCCCACGGCATACACCAGCAGTCTTGGACGTCGCTCGGACGCGTCCATCGATTTGAGATCAACGAGCAGCTTAGACCACACCTTCGAGTTGCGAATTGTCGACTGCCAGACGATGTCGTCTCCCGGCGGAGCGACGGGGTCGAAGCCGTCAATTCCGCTCTGTCTCTGACCGCGCCGTCCATACCGAATCAGGTGAACGTTTCCGTGGCGGATGCGAAGAACATCCTCAACCTTCGCATCGAACTCCTCCGCATCCGTTGGTGGCGGTAGATTGAACATGGCACGCAGCGTCATCGTTAGCTCGGTCCTGGAGTAGATCCCGACATGCGCGGGCGGTCAACTGGATCGTGGGCGACGCTTTTGCTGCGCGTCCCCGGGTTGCTGCTCGTGGTGTCACGTAGCACTTGCGCATGGAGGACATCGGTCGGTCCAACGTCGCAATCATCTGTGCCGCGCGACATATCTTCGCGGTTTTGCATGTAGGCTGCGAACCGCGGTGCCCGATCACCGTGTTCTCGCGGATGAGTCGCGGCACCCCGCAGCATATCTAGATATCCCCGCGGATAGGTCGCGATCTTCCGCAGGCTATCTGCGCATCTCCGGAGATAGGCCGCCGCTGCACAACTACGTATCGCCGTTGAGGGGCTTCGGACGGCGACGGTGCGCCGAGAAGCAAAATGCGTGCCTGTAATTGATTGCCTCGAGCGACTGATGTGCGGCCCAAATATCCGCTGGCCGCCGCAACTCGCGCCCGTCCTGCGCCGATAAGGGTCAATGCGGGTCCGACGAACCGGCCCTAACCACTGGGAAGCACCCCCATGACCCTCATCGAAGCCGTGCGCGCCACCATCCGGCGCCTGCATTGCTCGCCGCGTACCGAAGAGGCGTATGTTTACTGGATTCGGGCATTTATTCGCTTTCATCACGGCAAGCACCCACGGCAGATGGGCGCGGAAGAGGTCACGGCCTTCCTCAACGATCTTGCGGTCGCGCGCCGCAGCGCGGCGTCCACGCAGAACCAAGCGCTGTGCGCGCTCCTCTTCCTTTACAAACGGGTCCTCGACCTGCAGATACCCCGGCTCGAAGCGCTCGAGCGTGCCCGCCGGCCGGAGCACCTCCCCACGGTCCTCTCGCGACAGGACGCTCTCACCTTGCTCGAGCACCTGATCCCACCTTTTCGGCTCATCGGCGAGCTCCTCTACGGAAGCGGCCTCCGCCTCCTCGAAGCGCTTTCGATTCGCGTCAAAGACGTCGACCTCGATCGACGGCAAATCATGGTGCGCCGCGGGAAAGGACAGCACGACCGGCCGGCCTTGCTCCCCGCTCGGGCGCGCGGCGAGCTGCAGGCCCAGCTCGACGCCGTGGCGCAACGGCACAAGAAGGAACTCGCGGCTGGCCGCGGCGAGGTCGACCTGCCCCACGCTCTGCGAGCGAAGATGCCAGGAGCAGCCACGAGCCTCCCCTGGCAGTACCTCTTCCCCGCCTCTCGCCCTTGCACCGATCCAGCGACGGGTCGACAGGTCCTCTACCACCTGCACGAATCGGCGGTGCAAAGGGCCGTGAACAATGCCGGACGGGCGTCGGGGCTCACCAAGCGCGCGACATGCCATACCCTCCGCCACAGCTTCGCGACCCACCTGCTCGAGGCGGGCACCGACATCCGGACGATCCAGACATTGCTCGGCCACAAGGATGTGCGGACCACGATGATCTACACCCACATCGTCGACCGCGGCCCTCTCGGCGTGATCAGCCCTCTCGACCGTTGATCGCCACTTCCGCGTGGAGCGCCTTGAACTCCGCCCCCACCCCCTCGTGCCGCCCCCATGCATCGTGGAAAGTTAGCCTAGCCGACGGCTGGCCCACCTTGTCAAGGAGGCCAGCGCAGGACCGAGCGGGCTCTCCAACGGACGAAGGCGCGAGCGGTTCCTCGATGCCCTACCCCTCCGAAGCGAAGAAGTGGCCCTGCAATGGCCCGGCCAGTCATCGGCTGGGACCCTCAAGTTGCGACGGTCTGTAGAGTTCGCCGCGGCGCTGTGCAGCGTCTGCGCAAAGCACGCGCCAGCTCTGCGTCAAGGTGAGGAGCACCGGCGATAGCCGCAGGCGGCGAGCTGCGGGCAGCGAGGGATGGCCGTCAAAGGCCGGCGGGACGCTTGCGGGGCCTCCCGCGCGTCGTCTCCGGCATCGCGGCCGGCCGAAACAGTGCTGCTGGCGTCACGCCGAGGGCGTTGGCGATCGCTACAAGAGCCGCGACACTGACGTTGGTCTTGGCGCGTTCGAGGCGATGCAGAAGGGTAAGGCTCACGTCCGCCGCTGCCGCCAGCTCGTCTTGGGTCAGCCCTCGCCTGACCCGAAGCCGCTGCACGTTCGCCGCGATGTACCGAAAAACCGTATCAGTTTCGATGGGTTCCATCGCCGCTGGCTGAACCTGGGCAGGCTAAAAAATGGTCGTGAACGACGGCTTCCCTTGACTCGGATCTCGCCTCGCACGTACCCTGAACAAAACACAAAGTGCCCCCGCGACGGCTGACACCGTCCGGAGGCGTGGCCGAACCCCGCTGACACGAGGTCCGACATGGAAACCGTACGTCTACGCCCTGACCAGGGCCAAGAGATCGATCCGCCCTCCCGTCGCCGCCCCCGTCCCGCTGCTCTCAACCGGCTCGCCCGCCCGCCCAAGCCCCCTCAGCAGCCACCGCACCCCGCCGTCTATCTCGATCCCACCGCGCTCCTCGAACAGCGCCCGCTCATCCGCAGCACCCTCCGCGCCCGCGGCGTTCTCCCCGCCGATCTCGACGACCTCACCCAGGACACCCTCCTCGGCGCCTGGCGCAGCCTGCGCGCCGGCCGCTTCCGCCCCTCCCCCGCGCTTGCTCCCGCCGACGCCCTCCGCCGCTGGCTCGCCGGCATCGCCTCGCGGCAGGCCTCGCACTACCGCGCCAAGGCCCACCGCCGCCACGAGCTCCCCGCGGTCGACCCGGACCGCCTCTCCGCCTTCGCCGCCCCCTCTCCCGAGGCCCGCCTCGTCGCCCGCGGCCTGCTCCGCGCCTTCCACCGTCTCCGCCCCGAGCTGCGCGAGATCCTGGCGCTCGCCGCCACCGGCCTTTCCTCGCTCGAGATCGCCGCCTCCCTCTCGCTCCCGCGCCCCACGGTCGCCACCCGCCTGCGCCTCGCGCGCCGCCTCTTCGCCCGCGCCCTCACCCGCGCTCGGAGGTGGCCCCGATGAGCCCGATGAGCCCCGCCCCCGTCGACGCCCCCGCCGAGACCGCGGCCGAGCTGCCGACCGCGACCGAGGCCGCCCTCCTCGAGATGGTGCTCGGCCTGCCCGGCGTCGGGCCGCGCCTGCTCGGCACGGCCGCTCTCCCCGCGCTCGGTCGCCTCTCGCCCGCGGCGCTGGCTGAGCGCACCCAGATCGCGCTGTTCGACGCCACCCGGCTCGCCGCCGCCTTCGAGCTCGGCCGCCGCTACCACGCCGCCCGCGCGCGCCGGGGCGCGCTCCTCACCGACGCCGCCCGCGTGGCGCGGTACTTCGGCCCGAGGCTCGCCTCCCTGGTCCACGAGGAGCTCTGGATCGCGGCGCTCGACACCCACGGCCGCGTCCGCGAGACGCGCCTGCTCGCCCGCGGTGGCGCCGACGTGCTGTACATCGACCGCGCGACCGTGCTGCGCACGGCGCTGGACATGGCGGCCCACAGCTTCGTGCTGGCCCACAACCACCCGAGCGGCGACCCAACGCCGACCCGCGAGGACGAAGACATGACCCTGGAGCTGCGCCATCTCGGCTCGGAGCTGCACGTGCCGCTCACGGCCCACGTCATCGTCACCCCCAGCGGCCGCTACGCCGCCGTCCACGAGTAAGCCATCGCGGGGCGCTGCGCCCCTCCGATGGGCGCTGCGCCCCTGCGCATCGGGCCGAAAGCCTCCAGCGCACCGCCCCCGCCCGCATCTCCGTCGCCTCCGGCAGCCGCACAACGCGCTGGAGCACGCGGAGCCACCGGCTGTTGGTTCCCCAACCTCGGTCGGGTCACGGCGCCTCCTGCCGTTCGAGCGGCCGGACCGGATGATGCGTCGACGCGACGCTGACGAGGGGTCGTACAAGCCGGCCACCTTCGACTTCCTCGGCTTCACCATCCACTGGGGCAAGAGCCTTGCGGGCAAGTGGGCAGTGAAGACGCGAACGGCATCGGATCGCTTCCAACGGGCATTGAAGGGTATCTCGCAGTGGTGCAAGGCCCATCGCCATGAACCACTCGAGAGGCAGCAGCACGTCTTGAACCTGAAGCTCCGAGGCCACTACGGCTACTATGGCCGCCCTGGCAATCGGGTGAGGCTCTGGACTCTTCTGCATTGGGCCACGCGGGTGTGGTGGCGGTGGCTGCATCGCCGCTCCCAGCGTGGTCTCTCCTGGGCGGCAATGAATCGGCTCCTGAAGCGCTACCCGCTTCTGAAGCCGACCGCCGTCCGAATCGTGTAGCGAAGCCGTGTTTCGAAGAGCCGGATGCGGGAAATCTGCACGTCCGGATCCGTGGGGGCCCCGGGAAGGTGACGACCCGGGGCTACCCGACCGCTCCGCTCCTCGCGGCGTGCCTCGCAGGCCAAGGGATCGCGCAGGTGATCGAGCTCTACGTGCGCGAGCACCTGGCCGACGGACGGCTGGTTCAAGTGCTCCCGGAGTGGGCCGAGGAGACGTATCCCCTCTACGCGTACCATCACTCCGCGCAGCTCATGTCGGTCAAGGTCCGCGCGTTCCTGGAGTTCGTCGTCGCGCTGACACGCGCGTAGCGTTCAGTGCGTCGTCGCGCCGCCGAGCGTGGGGACCGCCTCGTCGCTCTCCACCGCGAGCGCGGCCGAGGTCGTCGGCGTGGAGCACGTGTTCCCGTCCGCGTGCGCCGCGAGGAAATCCTCGAGCACGCCCTCGCGGTGCGGGAGGAAGAAATCGGTGAGCGCCGTCGAGAGCTCCCCGTCCTCCCGGACATGGACGAACCGGAGCGCCGTATCCTCCACGGGCCACGTCACGTTGTTGCCGAGCGAGTCGCCGGCGCTCAGCTGGTGGCACCCGGCGCACGACTGGGTGGTGGCGCGGTTAACCACGTCCGCGGGCGTGAAGACGCTGTCCCGCCCGAGGCGCACGAGCTCGGCCTGGATCCGGTCGCGCAGATCGAGGTTCGGCAGCAGCTGATTCAGGTAGTCGTTGCTGTCCTCGACGGTGCTCTGGCCCGCGTTGTAGAGGGCCTCCCTCGAGTTCTTGAGCTGGATGTCGTTGATGTCGCCGCTGAGGGTCGTGAGCTTGTCGACCGACTCGAGGAAGTCGTCCATGAACCACGTGTAGCGGAAGTCGCTCTGGTCGAAGTTCGTGCCGAACAGCTCGCCGAAGGGGTTCTCCTTCACCGTGACCGGCTTGAAGGTGAGCCGAGCCCCGCCGTTCGGCCCGTCGGAGGTCTTCGCGATCTTGAACTCACGGAGCTGCCAGATCTGGCCGGGCTGGGCCTGCCCGGGGGCGCCGGGGGGGCCCATGAACTGGTTGGTGCGGATCTGGCCCGTGCCGCGGCGGCCTCCGGGGCCGTGGACCGCGTCGGCGAAGTTGTCCGGGTGGAGCACCGGACCGAAGCCGGCGTCGAGCAGGCCGACGGTGAAGAACGTCTCGAGCTCGTTGGCGCGCTCGGCCGCGTCCAGGGTCGAGAGGCGCGCCCAGAACTCGGCCACCGGGAGGCATGCGGCGAGGCCGCATTCGGGGTGGGGGTTCGGGAGCTGGGCCTCGAAGATGAACAGGTTGCGGTCGGCGATGCCGGCCGTCTTCTTGGCGTAGACGATCCGGTACTCGCCGCAGTGCGAACCGTCCAGCGGCGCCAGATCGAAGCGGTTCACGACCGCGATCGGCTCCACGAAGTCCGGCGAATCCTGGTCGAACGGATCGCTCGTGGCGAGGCGGCCCTCCCACCGGGCGCACGAGATCGGGTAGCCGTTGAGCGCGGCAAAACCTTCGCTGTTGGTCTGGTCGTCGCAATGGATGGCGTCGGGGAACTGAGCTCCAGCGGAGAGGTTGAAGAAGTCCCACCAGCGCCGGTAGAGATCGAGGGCTGTCTGTTCATCGAAGGTCCCCGCCCTCATGATGAGCTGATTGAGGACGAACTGGAGCGGGAACCGGGTCATGGCTTGCGGGTCGGTGACCTTCGTGAGGATCAGCGATCGCAGCGGCTCGATATCCAGCGGGGCCGACAGCGCCTGCCGGCGCTCCGCGGCGCGCTCCTCGGCGTCGATGCCGGCGACCTCGCCGGGCGCGCCCGCGTCGCCGCACGCGGCCAGAGAGGCGGACGCCGCGGCGCACATGACCGCCGCGGCAAACGGGAACCTGGAGGCATAATGAAGGTGCATGAACACTCCTGTGGAGTAGGGCGGACCGGGGGATAGCGGGATTCATACCAACGTCGCTCGCGCCGAGCTCGGCCACCGCCGGGGCATGCGCGAGCGCATGCCCCGGCGTATCGCTTCACCGATTGTAGTCAGGATTGTAGTCGCAGAAGCAAACTGACCATTCATTCGCCGGGGTGGCCCGCCAGAACCCCGTCCAGCTCGACGCGGTCCAGGGGACGTCCCTCCAGATGTCGCACACCTGCGGGCACACCTGCGTCGCGTGATGCTGGTTCCAGATCGGCCCAGCTTTCTTCTGGACGGCGCCGTCGGCGGGTATCTTGATCTGAGCCGAGGTATACCCAGAGGCACCCCAGGCCTGGCTCAGGTGATCTCCCTTGAACTCGCACGTCGTGCCGAAGTGAACGAAGGAGCTGCAGTCAGGGTCGCTCAGGCAGGAGAGCGCGCACCCCTCGAGGTCGAGCCCGAGCTGGGTCTTCCAGATCTCTCCGTCGAGGTACTTCCCCTGGCTGACGTAGAACAGATCAGATGGAGTCTCTTCGAAATAGGCACTGCTCTCAGCGCTGAACAGGTAGGGGTAGTCGAGGTGGTTCAGCCGGTTGTGCGGGTAGTAGTCGCCATTGCACATGATGTTTTTCGTAGGCCATTGCGACGCGCAGTCGGAATGCGGCATGCCGAACGTATGCCCGAGCTCGTGGCCGATGCTTCCGATTCTGCGCAGGTCCCCCTGCTCGGCTCCATCGATGATCCCCTTGGGCATGACGGCTGCGCCGAAGTTGGCGGCCGCCAAGTTGCGGTTCACGCTCGAGATGTCGGCCTCCAGGAAGATGATGTACTTGTGGTTGACGTCCTCCGTGCAGGCGTCAGGGTACACGTCCCTGGCCGCGTTGCAGGCGTTTCCGAGCCAGTACCACTCTGCCACGCCGTGAAAGCCGTCGGGGTTGGTCAGGAACCAGTTCACGTTATGATGGCTTCGAACCGTCACGACGTCGTCCGTGGTCATCGTGGCGCCGTAGTTCTGCCATGTCTGACGGTTGTGCTCGACGGCGTTCGCGACGAGAGCCGCGCGGTCACTTCGCTGCGCGTCGCTCGGCACGACGTAGAGGACACGAACAGTCTTTGTGCTCGCTTGGGCGCTCGCCGTGGCGGCGAGAAGCGTGGCTCCGAACATGGCGAAGGCGAATGTATTTCTCATGGTGTCTCCTTTACGAGGCGTGTGTTCTCGCACGATGTGAGGGCTCGCGTGGGCAATCACGGCTGGCCGAGAGGCGAGAGCTTCCATCGTCATTGCTTGGCGCTGCCTGGCGCTGTCCAACGGTGTTCAACGCTGTTCAAATCCATTTCAGCGACGTTTCTGTCTAGCGGATCGTATTCAGCGACCGCCGTGCGCAGGTATTTGTTGCCAGGGTAGTTCTCGGCGGCTTGCGTGTGCGAAGTGCCCCACCACCAGGCGAGGCCGGCGCTCACGAGGCCTCCGCCGGACTGCATGAAGGCGCCGCGCTCGCGGCGTCCGAGCTATCTGATCCTGTCGCATCGTGGGCGGGCGAGCACGCGAGCGGCGCCGACGCGAGGAGGGCGGCGGTGGCGAGGAAGGAGGCGAAGCGAGGGCGAGCAGGTCGTGAAGGCGTGCCCATCGGTACCCAGCGAGGAGAACGCGGCGCGCGGGTGATTGCGTCGTTCTTGATGCTCTTCGATTGCATGATGCTTCTCGTTGTTTTTCTCGGCGATTTCGCCGATTCGTCTACAGCGCTCCCCCCCGCGGTGTGGCCAGATCCCTCCCCTCGGGAGGAGGACCGGGGCCCACATCGCTCTGCCCACGTGAAGGTCACTGCGACGTGGACGGAGTCTCAAAAATAGTTTGGCGAGGGCATGGCTACCCCGACGGCCGCAAACGTCCTTCGCGCGCGCGGGGCTAGCTTCTGTCTCCCGAGACAAGGCGGCACCCCACGTGCGCTACGCGAAGCGCAGCCCTCCCGCCGTACGTTTGCGAAAGGAGCTCTATTCGCGGAGGAGCGAGGCGACGCTCACGTCGAGCCGGCCCTGGATCAGCCTGGCCAGGCTCGCGTACTGCGACTCGGTGAGACCGAGCTTGGCGACGAGCTCTGCGCGCGTGAACTCGCGCAGCGCCTCGCGCGCGCCCGCAAGCCAACGCGCCGCCGTGGCTCGCCCGACTTGGACAGGCCTTCCACTCGTGAAACGCCTGCGATTACCGCGACGTCGCACCAAGCGGAAGGCATCCTACCGGATAGCCTGGAGCGCACGCGCCCGCGCTCGCGGCGTCCGAGCCATCTGCCCCTCTCGGATCGCCCGGGGGCGCGCACGCGAGGGGCGCCGACGCGAGGAGGGCGGCGGTGGCGAGGAAAGAGGCGAGGCGAGGGCGAGGAGGGATTGGCGGCGCGCCCCTCGGTCGGCTGCGAGGAGGACGCGGCGTGCGGGTGATCGCGTCCTTCTTGATCCTTTTCGGGTGCATTTTTCTCGTCACGCTCTATCGGCGACGTCCGACGTGCGACGTGCGACGTGCGACGTCGCCGAACGGTCCACGGCGTTTCGCGGTGGTGCCAGGCCCTTCCTTCGCCAGGAGGGCCGGGGGCTCACACCCGCGTGCCTACCGGGAAGTCACCGTGAGGCGGACGAAGTCTCAAAAATAGTCTGGCGAGGTGTGCCTACTCGCGGAGGAGCGAGGCGACGCTCACGTCGAGCCGGCCCCGGATCAACCTGGCCAGGCTCGCGTACTGCGACTCGGTGAGGCCGAGCTTGGCGACGAGCTCCGCGCGCGTGCCCTCGCGCAGCGCCTCGCGCGCGGCCGCAAGCCAGCGCGCCGCCGTGGCGCGCCCGACCTGGTAATGCGCGCCCAGGACGTCGATGCTCAGGCCGTCGAGCAGGTGGAGGCGAAGCAGCGCGCGTTGCTTCGGCGAGAGGCGCCCCATCGCGACGCGCACGGCCTCTTCGAACTCGGCCTTGTAGCGCGCCTCGAGGTAGGCGGCCTCCACGTCGACGGAGGCGGCGATCTCCCGCTCCTCGTCGAGCGGGGTGCTCGCCATGTCCGCCTTGCGCCGCCGCAGGTTGATCGCGGTGCGTACCGCGATCACGCGCAGGAAAGTCCGGAGCGGCGCGCGCCCCGCGTACCCGGCAATCTTCGGCGTGGCCGAGGGCGGCGCGCTGAAGAGGCCCTCGAGGACCACCTGCCGGAGGTCGTCGGCGAAGGCGGGCGACGGCTCGACGCGGGCCGCCGCGCGCGCGATCACCCCGGAGAACTCCCGCTCGAACGCGGCGTGCGCACCCGGTACCCCGAGGACGCAGGCGCACGCCAGGTAGACGTCCGCCGCGAGCGACGGAGGCGGCAGCGCGCCGCCCGCGGCCGAGCAACGCTCGCCGAGGTAGCGCGCCAGCGCGGTCGCCTCGACGGCGATGGCCGGGAAGGCCGCCTGCCCCGCCTCGAAGAGCGCCGCGATCGTCGCGCCGGGATCGGCCTCGGGCATCACCCCGCCCCCGCCGAAGCCCGCCACGAACGCAGAGGAGAGACCGCTCGCTTGATCCACCTGCGGAGAATGGCTGATGTCGGCGCGCCGTCAAGAAGGCGTGCCGCCTGACAGTCCCGCTCCGTGTGGTAGAGTCGGGCACCATCGAGCCGACGTCGCACTGCCCCACGGACAACCAGCTCGCAGAGTACGCCGCGTATCCGTCAGGTTTCGAGGCGATCGCGCACCACATCGACGGATGTGCGGTTTGCCGCGTCATCGTCGCTCAGCTGGCCGAGCTGGAGTTCAGGAGCGTGGTGGTGCCTCCGGGAGAATCCTTGCGTGGCGTCGCCAAGGGATCGCCGCCGGGGGAGGTCCTCCAGACCAGCGATCTGGACGACGCGACGGGCGCCCTCGGTCGCGCGCGGAGCGCCACCGCAGCCCTGCGGTCGCGACCCCTGCACCCGGCGGTCGCGGCTCCGCAGGTGGACTCCACCCTCAAGCACTACGAGATCATCCGCAAGCTGGGCCAGGGTGGCATGGGCGTGGTCTACCTGGCCCGCGACACCAAGCTGGGCCGACTGGTCGCCGTCAAGGTCCTCCTCGAGTCCGACGGCCGGAGCGCCGAGCGCCTCCTCGCCGAGGCGCGGTCCACGGCGCGCTGCAAGCACGAGAACATCGTGGTGATCCACGAAGTGGACGAGGTCGACCGCGTTCCTTACATGGTGCTCGAGCACCTGGAGGGCCGCACGCTGCGCGCCTTCCTGGTCGAGCGAGGAGGGCCGCTGCCGCTGAGCCTCGCGGTCGAGCTGATGCTCCCGGTGGTGCGCGCGCTGGGCTGCGCCCACGCGCTCGGGATCGTGCACCGTGACCTCAAGCCGGAGAATGTCTTCTTGACCGAGGCGGGGCCGATCAAGGTGCTCGACTTCGGTATCGCCAAGCAGCTCGACGCCGACGAGATCGAGCGGCTCGCGGCCCAGGGCGAGAATTCGCGCTGGCTACCGGCGTTGACGCAGGAAGGAGCGCTCGTCGGCACCGTCCCGTACATGGCGCCGGAGCAATGGCGGGCGGAGAAGGTCGATCCCAGGACGGATCTGTGGGCCGTGGGGATCATGCTCTTCGAGCTCTGCACCGGGACGCACCCGCTCGCGCCGTTCGCGGTGGGGCAACTCGGGCAGGTTCGGCGTCTCGACGTGCCCATGCCGCGCGCAAGCGACACGCGTCCCGACCTGGGCGCGCTGGGCGACGTGATCGATCGCTGCCTGAAGAAGCGCCCGGACGAGCGCTTCGGCGGAACCGAGGAGCTCATCGCGGCGCTCGAGCCCTTGCTGCCGGGCGCGAAGGCGCCGGCGCTCCGCGAGGACGAGAGCCCCTTTGCCGGGCTGGGCGCGTTCCAGGAGGTGGACGCCGGGCGCTTCTTTGGGCGCGATCACGACGTCGCCGCGCTCGTCGGACGTCTTCGCAGCCAGCCGCTCGTGATGGTCGCCGGGCCGTCGGGCGCGGGAAAATCGTCGTTCGTGCGCGCGGGCGTGATCCCGGCGCTGAAGCGCTCGGGCGAGCCCTGGGAGGCGTTCACGCGCAGGCCGGGGCGAAGGCCGCTCCACGCGCTCGCCGACCTGCTCGCGCAGATCGCGGCCACGCCGGTGACGACGGGAGCTCCACCCGACGCGTCGAGCTCGCACGCCTTCTCCTCGGCGAGCGATCCCGATGCGCTCATCGCGGCCCTGCGCGCCCAGCCCGGCCTCCTGGGCGCCCGGCTGCGCGCGCGTTGCCGCAGCCAGAGCGCCGAGCACAAGATTCTCGTCTTCGTCGATCAGCTCGAGGAGCTTTACACGCAGGGCATCGATCCGGCGGAGCGGGCCGCGTTCGTCGCGTGCCTGGAGGGCGTCGCCGACGACGCGTTGTCCCCGCTCCGCGTCGTGCTCTGCATGCGCTCGGACTTCCTCGACCGGCTGGCCGAAGATCGCCGGCTCATGACCGAGGTGACCCGCGGGCTCTGGTTCCTGCCGCCCCTCGACCCGAACGGCCTCGTGGCGGCGCTGATGCGGCCGGTCGAGGCTCTCGGCTATCGCTTCGAGACCGCCGAGATGACGCGAGCGATGCTCCGCGCCCTGGAGAGCGCGGCGAGCCCCCTGCCGCTCTTGCAGTTCACCGCGACCAAGCTGTGGGAGGCGCGCGATCGTGGGCGCCGGCTCCTGACACAGGAGAGCTACGAGAAGCTCGGGGGGGTCGCAGGGGCGCTCTCCACCCATGCCGACGCGGTGCTCGCAGGTCTCTCGGGGATCGAGCAGAGCCTCTGCCGGGCCGTCTTCCTCCGCCTGGTCACGCCCGAGCGGACGCGCGCCGTGGTGAGCTTGCCCGACCTGCGAGAGCTCGACGAACAGGCAGACGCCGTGGACCGGGTAGTCTTCCGCCTCTGCGAGGCGCGGCTGCTCTTGATCGAGACCGCCGAAGAGCGCGCGTTCCCGACGGTGGAGCTCGTGCACGAGTCGCTGATCGAGAGCTGGCCCAAGCTCGGGCGATGGCTGGACGACAACCAGGAGGCGGCGGAGTTCCTCGCGCGGGTGCGCCCCGCGGCCAAGCAATGGGAGGCGAGCGGCTGCGCCGACGGCCTGCTCTGGCGAGGCGAGGCGGCGGCGGAAGCCCGGCGCTGGCAGAAGCGGCAGGGCCCGGCGGCGGGCGCGCAGCAGGGCGCGCGGGAGGCGCGCTACCTCGCGGCGGTGGTGGCGCTGGGGGAGCGGGAACGACGGAGGAGGAGGCAGGTCGTCGCGGTGCTGTTCGGTGCCCTGAGCCTGGTCGTGCTCCTGGTCTCCGCTCTGGCGGTCCAATCGAAGCGGGCGGCGGAGAGGGCCGAGGCGGAGAGGGCCGAGGCAGAGCGCAGCGCCGCGAGCGCCCGGAATGCCACGCGGATGGCCGCGGCCCGCGAGTGCCAGGGAGACCCCACCACGATGCTCGCGCTACTCCGCGAGATCGAGCCGGGCCCGGCGCCGCCGGGATGGGGCGAGCTTGCGCGGTGGGCACGGGGTGCAGGCGTCGCCACGATGGTGCTCCTCCACGAGGATCTGGCCTGGTCTGCCGCATTCAGCCCCGACGGCCAGCGCATCGTCTCCGCTTCGTGGGACAAGACGGTGCGCGTGTGGAACAGTGACGGCTCGGGACTGCCCCTCGTGCTCCGTGGTCATGAGGACCACGTCTATGCGGCGGCGTTCAGCCCCGACGGCCAGCACATCGTCTCCGCGTCGGCAGATAAGACAGTGCGCGTGTGGAACGCTGACGGCTCGGGACTGCCCCTCGTGCTCCGTGGTCACGACGCTGTCGTCTATGCAGCAGCGTTTAGCCCTGACGGCCAGCGCATCGCCTCTGCGTCGTGGGACAAGACGGTGCGCGTGTGGAACAGTGACGGCTCGGGACTGCCCCTCGTGCTCCGTGGTCACGACGACCGCGTCTATGCGGCGGCATTCAGCCCCGACGGTCAGCGCATCGTCTCGGCGTCGATGGACAAGACAGTGCGCGTGTGGAACGCCGACGGTTCGGGCCAGCCCCTCGTGCTCCGTGGTCACGACGATTTCGTCCATACGGCAGCGTGGAGCCCCGACGGCCGACGCATCGTCTCCGGGTCCGAAGACAGGACGATGCGCGTGTGGAACGCCGACGGCTCGGGCCAGCCCCTCGTGCTCCGTGGTCACGACGCTAGCGTCTATGGGGCGGCGTTTAGCCCCGACGGCCAGCGCATCGTCTCCGCGTCTTTTGACAAGACGGCGCGCGTGTGGAACGCCGACGGCTCGGGCCAGCCCCTCGTGTTCCGTGGTCACGCAGACCGCGTCCCTACGGCGGCGTGGAGCCCCGACGGCCAGCGTATCGTCTCCGCGTCCGAAGACAGGACGGTGCGCGTGTGGAACGCCGACGGCTCGGTCCGGCCCCTCGTGCTCCGTGGTCACAGCGACTGCGTCAACGCGGCGGCGTTCAGCCTCGATGGCCAGCGCATCGTCTCCGCCGCTTCTGACAGGACGGTGCGCGTGTGGAAGGCGGACGGCTTGGGCCAGCCCCTCGTGCTCCGTGGTTGCGACCATATCGTTTATGGGGCGGCGTTCAGCCCCGACGGCCGGCGCATCGCCTCCGCGTCGTGGGACGGGACGGTGCGCGTGTGGAAGGCCGACGGCTCGGGCCAGCCCCTTGTGCTCCGTGGCCATGACGGTCGCGTCAATCCAGCGGCGTGGAGCCCTGACGGCCAGCGCATCGTCTCCGCGTCCGAAGACAGGACGGTGCGCGTGTGGAACGCCGATGGCTCGGGCCAGCCCCTCGTGCTCCGTGGTCACGACGCTGTCGTCTATGGGGCGGCGTGGAGCCCCGATGGCGGGCGCGTCGTCTCCGCGTCGAAAGACAAGACGGTGCGCGTGTGGAACGCCGATGGCTCGGGCCAGCCCCTCGTGCTCCGTGGTCACGACGGTGTCGTCTATAGGGCGGCGTGGAGCCCCGATGGCCAGCGCATCGTCTCCGCGTCCGAGGACAGGACGGTGCGCGTGTGGAAGGCCGACGGCTCGGGCCAGCCCCTCGTGCTCCGTGGTCACGACGGTAGCGTCTATGGGGCGGCGTTTAGCCCAGACGGCCAGCGCATCGTTTCCGCGTCGCAGGACAAGACTGTGCGCGTGTGGAAGGCCGACGGCACGGGACAACCCCTCGTGCTCCTTGGGCACGACGATGCCGTCAACACGGCGGTGTGGAGCCCCGATGGAAGGCGCATCGTCACGGCCTCGGACGACAAGACGGTGATCGTGTGGAGCGACCTCGAGCCGCTCTCGGGCGCCGACGACCCGAAGCTGTGGACCGCGACCAACTACTGCATGCCGCTCGACATCCGCCAGCGCCTGCTCGGCTTCCCGGAGGATCAGTCCCGCGCCGACCACGAGCGCTGCCAGCGTCGTGTCCGTGAGGTCCAGACGCAAGCCGCCTCGCCCGGGCGCTGATGGTCCGTGACCACCGACGTCGGCGCTGGCTTGCGGGCGCGCGCGCGTCGGCCTCGCCTGGGCTCCCCGGGACGTCGACTGCCATATGCCCCGACGTCATGATGCCGCCCTTGTCGGGCAGGAAGGTGTTGCCGAGGTAGTAGTCCTCGTCCCCGGGGAGCTGCGTGCGCGTCTCGGAGACGATATCGCTCGACGGGTTGATGAGCACGCAGCTCGACGCGGCGTCCCAGGTCGGCCGCGAAAAGGCCACCGGCATCGGGCGCGGCGCAGTGCGGCTTGTCGTCCGCTGTCGTCCGCGAGTGTCAGCAGGGTACAGAACTACGTAGGATGCCTACCGCTTGGTGCTACGTCGGGGTAATCCCAGGCGTTTCAGGCGTGGAAGACCTGGCTAATCGCATTAGGCCCGTTCTGTCAATGAGCTCGTCCAGTCGGACTCCACCAGTCAGGGACGGCTCCGAGAATCGCAGGCGAGCCGCCCACCGCAGCTCGGCCGGCCCATAAGCGGCGGGTCCGCCGGCGCCTATCGAATGGCCAGCAGAGGCACCTGAATAGCTAGCTGCCGGAGGCAACGGAGCCGATCCGTCGTCAGCCCGCTCGATTTCCCGGGCGTTTTATATCGTTTCGCACGGTTCACCCGTCCCAGAGCGCCTTTTAAATCCATAGCGGATCCAGAGGGAGCACTCCGGAGCTCCCCGTGGGCGAGGGCGACTGCTCCCGCCGGCGTTGTGGGGCAGCGGAGCCACAGCGAAAAGCTGCCGCTTCCTGAAGCGGCGCACAACTGGCGCCGGTGTCCTGCGCGGGAGCGCTGCCACCAGGGCAGCCGCGTTCCCGGCGGAGTAAAGTCAGGCGGTCCGGATGCGGCAGGCTACTGTCGGCGCGCCATCACTCGGCCCTCCGGTGCCATCGGCAACCCGAGCAGCTGACCGATTGCCTCGTGAACGACCCGGGCTGCCTCCACATCCCCGAGAGCAATGGCTCGGCTCAGAGTGCCGGCGAGCGAGGCGACGACAGCCGCCCGAGGCGACGGATCGACCATCGCGAGCTCCCCGGGCTCGAGGCGGCTGGGCCCGGGTTGGGTCCATGCCCTTCGAACCGGTGCGATCCGGGTTCACGGCTCTCGAAAACCTCGGCGAATGTGACGGATCGCGACGGTTCGCCCCCACGGAATCGTTCCGCCAGGAACACCGATCGATAGCGAGCGACCGCCGGAAACAGTAGCGATTTTCATAGCTTTCGCCTGTTTCGCCACCGAGGGCGGCTCCGGTATGGCCCAACGGGGCGCCCCTCGCCGCCGCGTCGCCCGCGGTGAAGAGCCGGCGGCACTACCGGTCCCACCGTGTAGCCACGCGGCACGCGCTGGTTGACCTAGAGAACCTTACGCGATCCGCATCCCTCCTGAAAAAGTGACGCTGTATCAGCAGCCTATCCATGCATCGAGGGGGCCGCCTTCACTCCACAGCCACAGCCTGCGGGCGGGCACGCGCGCCCGCTTCGACGGCTGAAGCACCGCCGGCCTCAAGGAGCTGGCAAAGACGCGCGGGCGTACCGCCTGAGGCTCGTCGGCGCGACCGAAGGGCTCCTCGCGCCGGCGCGCGCCACACCCTCCCCCGCCTGCCCTCGTTCCGCGAGGCCGACCTCAGCCGGATGGAACGCACGAGGTGACCTCGAAGCGCCCGCACGCGGCGAGGTCCGTGCGGCCGGAGCCGACGGAGAGATCCCACGAGATGCCCGAGGGGGTGCCGACGAATGGCTCGACCGTGATCTTGCCCTTGGCCTCGTCGAGCCCGACATCGAACCGCGCGTGCGCGGTGCCCTGAGGCATCTCGACGCCGACGATGAAGGTGCCCGGTTGGCCGTCCCATCCCGTGATCCCCATGACGAGGACGCCGTCCACATCGGGTGCCGGCACGCAGGCCGCGCCGGCGTCCGGCCAGATCTCGACGAAGAGCAGCAGCCCGCCCTCTTCGCAGCTCGTGTAGGAGAAGGTCTGGCCGGGTGGAACCGTCCAGCTGGGCCCGGCGTCGCCAGGCCCAGCGTCTTGGGCAGCGCCCGCGCCGCTAAAGGTGCTGCCCGAGCCACCGCTGCCTCCGGAGCCCTCGGAGCTGCCAGCCTCCGGGACAGTGATCACGGATCCGCCGCACCCAGCGAGCGCGGCGACGAGCAGACAAGCGAGGAGACGCACCGCCACAGCGTACCGACCAGGACGCGCGACCACAAGCGCGCGACGCGGCTTCGCGGCCACGCCCGAATGCCAGGCGAGGAGCCGCGTCGCGAAGCGGCCGCCGAGCAGGTCGCGATGCGGCGTGACGCGCACCAAACGCCTCGTGAACGACCCGGGCCGCCACCGGGCGCTGTAGGTCACGGCCGGCGGGCGCCTGTCTCCGCGTCGGTCCAGGTGACGTTGCCGTCGCTGGGCGTCACGAAGAACACCTGCACATCCTCGGCGATGTGCCCCGAATGCGCCGCGCCGCGCGGGATCAGCACCGCTTGGCCCGGACCGAGCTCGGCCACCTCGGTCGTGCCGTCCGGAAGGCGGATGGTGAACGTCACGCGCCCGCGGAGGATCACGATGAGCTCGTCGCCACCGTCGTGCCGCTCCCAGGCGTCGTCCCTGCTGTCCGCCGGAATCGTCAAGGTGCCGACCATGCAGGGGCCGCTGGCCGAGTACGACCCGAGGATGCGCGGCGCGCCTCGGTCCGCGGGAGAGGCGAGGGCAGCTTCGATATCGAGGACGCTCATGCCGCACCCGCCATCGAGCTGATGTCGACGATCCGTCCCGCGCCGCGGCGGCGCATGTCGCGCGCCGCGGGCAGCGCGGCGGTCGCGCCGCCGAGGCCCGATGAAGCGCCGGTGACCGGCGCGACGGGGATGTGGGTCTCTTGGGTCGTGGTCTCCATGATGCCTGTTGCCTCCTGGTTGGGGTCGAGTCAGTATGCGAAGGCTCCTCCGTGTCCGGTATTCGCGTTCCCGGAGGCGCGTCCTGCGATGGGCACACCCGAGACAAACCCGCGCAAATCACCGCGACAGGCGCGCTCGCGGGCGCTGGTGGACGCGATCGTCGAGGCGACGAGTCGCGTTCTGGTCGCCCGCGGGTACGACGACACGACGACGATCGCGGTGGCGGCGCGCGCGGGCGTGAGCGTCGGGTCGCTGTATCAATACTTCCCGAACAAGGAGGCGCTCGTCGCGGCGCTCGTCGAGCGGCACGTCGCCGCGCTCGTGGCGCGCGTCGAGGGCGCGCTGGCCGCGGCGGATCCGGCGGACCCCGAGGCGGCCGTGCGCGCCTTCGTGCGCGCCGGCCTCGACGGGCAGCGGCTCCCTCCGGCGCTGCACAAGATCCTCACCGAGCAGGCGCCGCGCGTCGGCCGGGACGCCGAGGTGACGGAGACGCGCCGCGCGCTCGCGGCGTTGCTGGAGCGGTCGCTCGCGCCCCACCGCGCGCACCTCGCGGTGCCCGACGTGCGGCGCGCGGCGTCCGTGGTGGAGACCGCGGTCGAGGCGCTCGCGCACCGCGCGGTCTTCGAGCAGCCGGAGCTCGTCGGCACGGCGCAGCTCGAGGCCGAGGCCACGGCGCTGGCGCTGGGCTATCTCTTCGGGTCCGGCGCCCCGCGGCGGACATCGGCCGCGCCCGCGCGCCGGCGATCGCGCTGAGGGGCGCGTCATGGCCGAGCCCGGACCATGCTAGCCGAGACGGGTGGCGCGGCGGCGGCGGCGCACGAACCCCAAAGCCACGAGGAGGCCCACCTCGGCAAGGCCGTGCTGATCACGACGGCCGTGCTCTGGCTCCTCGACTGGGTCAGCACCAGCCGGCTCGACGCCCGGGAAGCGCTGGGGATCGCGGCGTGGGTGTCGGCGGTGCTCGGCGCGCTCACGGCGGTGGCGCACAGGCTCGACACGCAGCGCACGCCGGTCTGGCGGCAGCTGCTGACCCTCGCGCTCACGGCCGGGATCGCCAGCTCGCTCATTCACCTCGCCGCCCTCCTGCTCGTCCAAGCGCTGCCCGAGTCCTTCGCCGAAGGCCCGCGGCAGACGTTCGGGGCCACCGCCGTCGTCGGCTTCTTCGACGGTGACGCGCTGTTCGGCTTCTGGGCCCTGCTCGTCGAGCTGCCGCGCCGGATCGGCGCCGAGCGCAGGCTGGAGCAGGAGCGACACGCGCTCCGCCAGGAGGCCGAGCTCGCGCGCATCCGCGCCGCGCTCGAGCCTCATTTCGTGCTGAACACCCTCAACACGATCGCAGGCCTCGTGACCGAAGAGCCGCGGGAAGCCCGCAACCTCATCGGGACGCTCGGGGATCTGCTGCGCGACGCCATGCAGGAGTCGCGACGCCACCATCACACGGTGCGCGAGGAAGTGAGCTGGCTCCGGGGCTTCGCGCGGATCCTGGAGTCTCGGCACGTCGGGCGGCTCGCGTTCGAATGGGACGTGGACCGCTCGGCGGAGGACTGCGTCCTTCCGGCATTGCTGCTGCAGCCGCTGCTGGAGAACGCGGTTCATCACGGCGCGCTCCGTCGGCCGGGCGGCGGCCGTGTCGCCCTGCGGATCGCCCACGACGCGGACCGCTTGCGCTGCATCGTCGAGGATGACGGGCCCGGCTTCGACCCGGGCTCCGCCCGCCCCGAGGGCCGGGGTCTGGACCTGGTGCGGCGCCGCATCGCGCTCGAATCCGCCCACGCTTCGCTGCGGATCGACGCGAGGCCCGGCCGGACGCGCGTCGAGATCGCGTTGCCGAAGAGGAGCGCATGAAGCCCCTGTCCGCGCTGATCATCGACGACGAATGGCCTGCTCGCAACTTCCTGGTAGAGCTGCTGCGCGACACGGGGAGCTTCGGGGACATCGCCGCGGTGACGAGCGTCGAGGATGCCCGAGAGGTGCTCGAGCGCCCTGAGCTCGGCATCGAGGTCGCGTTCGTCGACGTCCGCCTCGTCGATCGGCCCGGGGATCGCTCGGGGCTCGACTTCGCCCGATCGCTCGCCGGCCTGCCGAGCCCCCCCGCGGTGGTGCTCGCCACCGCCTCGGCGCAGCATGCGCTCGACGGGTTCGAGCTGGGCGTCGTCGACTATCTCCTGAAGCCGTTCACGCTCGATCGCATCACCACGTGCGCGGCACGGCTGCTCGAGCGGCGCCGGCCGCCGGCCCAGGGCGCCGCGCCGCGGCGCCTCGTCGCCCGGAAGAGCAACAGCCTCGTCTTCTTGGATCTCGACGGCATATGGGCATTCGAGAGCGTCGATCGCCTCACCTACGTTCACCACGTCGATGGTGTATTCTCGATGGACCTCTCCCTCAACGCGCTCGGGGCCGCCCTGGGCACCCGCGTTCTGCGCGTGCACCGCAACTGGCTCATCGCCCCCGCGCACGTGCACGGGCTGAGCCGGCTCGCGGGCGAGCTGATCGTCGAGGTCGGCCCCACGCTCCGCGTCCCCGTGTCGCGCGATCGGGCGCGGGAGGTCCGGCAGCAGCTGCTGGCGAACACCGTGGGCATCCGTCAGCCAGGCTGAGCTCGTCCTATTTCGCCGAGAGAACGAATTTGGCCAGCTCGCCCCCGAACGGATCGATATCGAACGCGTCGTACGCGTTCGTCCCGAGGATCACGCGGGTGTTCGCCTCCGGGCAGTCCGCCGCGTAACCCCCGAAGCCGTAGTCGCTGCCCCCGGCGTAGCCGTAAACCGTCTTGCCCTCGAAGGTTCCGCCCGAAAGGTACAGCGTCCGGTAGGCGTCGAACGCGGCCGGGTCCAGCACGTCCCCGCGCCAGACGGCGACCAGCCAGCGCTCCAGATCGGAGACCGTCGTGACCAGCCCGCCGTTGCCGACCAGCGACCACGTGTACGGCCACGCGGCCGGGTCGTTGCTCCCGAGCGTCGAGTCGCCGTACCCGATCGCGGTGTCGACCCGTTCCCACACCGGGTCGCCGAAGAAGCCGCTGTGTTGCATCCCGGCCGGCGTCAGGAGCTCGTCGCGCACGTACTCGGTGAACCCTCGTCCCGAGACGGTCTCGACGACGTCGGCCAGCAACGTGTAGCCCGAATTCGAGTACTCGACCTCGCTTCCCGGCGCGAAACGCAGCTCTTGCGCGAAGATCCGCTCGCGGGCTTCGAGGCGCGCCATGGGCTCGAAGTCTCCCTCGGTGTCGTGGTACTCGTCGAACCCGGCGCTGTGCTGGACCACTTGCAGGACGGTGATCTCGGCCTTGTCGGCCGGCACGTCGTCGAAGAGGGTCGCGAGCGCGTCCGTCACCTTGAGCTTGCCCTCGCCTTCGAGCTTGAAGATGGCCGCCGCCGTGAGGTCCTTCATGACGGAGCCGAAAT
This sequence comes from Sorangium sp. So ce385, assembly GCF_051474135.1. Taxonomy (NCBI): domain Bacteria; kingdom Pseudomonadati; phylum Myxococcota; order Polyangiales; family Polyangiaceae; genus Sorangium; species Sorangium sp. So ce385. The sequence continues at coordinate 9,055,784 of NZ_CP150337.1, forward strand.
CGTACGCGGTGTCGGCGACGTTGGGCCGGCCATTGTCTCGGTCCGCGAGGCCGTAGCCGCGCGCCAGCACCGTGCGCCCGTCCACCGTGACCAGCACCGATCCGGAGAACCCGGCCATCGCCGCGGCATCGAGGCGGCGCTCCAGCTCGTCGCGGAGGTCGTCGGGCGCGTCCGGCGTACCGGGGCTCGATCCGCATGCGGGGCTGAGAACGACCAGCGCGGTGAGGGCGACGACCATCGACAGGGAATCTCGTCGTGTACGGGATGTCATAGGGCACCGATGCTGCCAGACGAGGTGGCGAGATCGAGCGACGGATGACCAGGCAGGGGTTTTGCCAGACGAGGGGCGGGTTCTCCGGTACGAGGCGCGGGGGCTGGCATGGCTCACCGCACCTACCCGCGTCGCGGTCGCCGCTGGCGCTCGCGCTCATGTCTGCGCACTCCCATCTCCCGATCGCGAGCAGCCGTGCCGAACTCGCGCACCAAGTCAACCAGGGGCCCTAGCAGGAGAGGCTGCGCGTCGGGCCGCCACATCGCGATGTTGCGCATCTCCAGACCGAGATCGCTGACCGGCCTCCAGAGCGCGGTGCCGACCGCGAGGAAGCGCGCCGCGGGCTCCGCGCCGAAGGTCAATCCGAAGCCGCTCGCCACGAGCGTCAACAGGGCCTCTCCGTCGAGGATCTCCGAAACCACGTTCAGGGTCACGCCGCGCGCGCGGACGGCGGCGATGATGTCGTCATACAGACGAGGGTTGCTCTTCCGCGGATCCATGAGCATGGGCTCGGTCGCCAGGTCCTTGACCTTGATCATGGATGCGGTCGCCAGAGGGTGCTGCTTCGGCACGACGATCCCCAGGCGATGCCGGGCAAGAACGACGCTCTCGAGCGAGGAGTCATCCGGGACGTAGTTCCCATAGCCGAGCGAGATCTGCCCCGCGCGCAGGGCGTCCCACTGCTGGGCGCTGCTCATGGGCACGAGCTCCACATTGACTCGAGGCGCCAGCTCCCGAAACCGCGCGAGGATCGTCGACAGCGGGCCTACATACGCAGAGCCGCTTTCGAAGCCGATGGTGACGGTCCCGATCTGGCCTTCGGCCGTCTCCCTCACCTCTCTGGCCGCGGCGTCCACGCCGGAGAGGATCGCCTTCGCTCTGTCCAGGAGCAGCCGCCCGGCGGGCGTGAGCTTCACGCCGCGCCCCGATGGCTCGAAGAGCTCCGCGCCGATCTCCTCTTCGAGCTGCTGCATCTGACGGCTCAACGGCGACTGTGATACGTGCAACTTCTCTGCCGCGCGCCTGAAGCTCTCCTCCTCGGCGATGGCGATGAAGTAGCGCAGGTGACGGAGTTCCATCGGCATGCTCCTCGATCCCCGGGCTGGCCGCAGCCCGTCATCGATGCTCAGCAGGTCTCAAAACGAGCTTAATATTGTCTTGGACGACTCGGTTGTCAAACGGTACCCATCACGCATGGACATGACGGTCGCGAGGAATCTCCTCGCAGGCCCCGTCCCGCAAGCTCGTGGGCCCTCTTCGGCCCGCGCGGCTCGTCCCCATCACCCCGTCGACGGCCAAGCGCCGCGCGCATGGCCGTCCATTCAGAAGGAAAGGAATCGTAGACATGAATTCAATCAGCAACGGCCAGGTCGCAGAGGTCCTCGAGCGCCTTCATCAGGAAGCGGAGGCGGCCGACGCGCCGCTGGCCGATGACGCCGGGCGCGAGGCGGCCACCCGAGAAGAGAGGATCACCCAGGTCCTCCAGCACGAAGCCAGCGATCTGAAAGGCACGTATCACGGGTTCGCGGAGAATTTCCTCAATGTCTCCCCGGAGCTCGGACATTTCCTCTACATGTGCGCCCGCGCGTGCAAGGCCAAGCGCATCGTGGAGTTCGGCTCCTCGATGGGGATCTCCACGATCTATCTGGCTGCCGCGCTCCGCGATATGGGCGGCGGCCGCTTGATCGGGACCGACCTCGTGGCCAGCAAAGTCGAGCGGGCGCGGGCGAACGCCGCCGCCGCCGGGCTGTCCGAGATCGTCGAGCTCCGGGTCGGTGACGCCCGGGAGACCCTCAAGACCGGTGTCGGTGGCGATATCGACATGGTGTTGCTCGACGGCGCCTTCACCCTTTATCTCGACCTCCTCAAGCTGCTCGAGCCGCACCTGAAGCCTGGCGCGGTCATCATCGGCGAGAACGCGTTCGAGCAGGCCTCGGGCTATATCGACTACGTGCGCAACCCGCAGAACGGCTATCTCTCCCAGTCGCTCCCGTTCGAGGCGGGGCGAGGCAACGAGCTCACGATCAAGACGAGCTGAGCGATTCGCCCGTCTTGGCCTGGCGCATGGGCGACCGCGACCTCGCCATTCCGCACGACTGGATCGTGGTGGAGTGCCGCCTCCCGGACCAGTCGATCACGCGCTACCACATCGAGGGGCCGCTGCCACAGACCTTCGAGTTCGGCGGCAAGCGCCTCGCCACGCGCGACGTGCTCGCGAAGCTGAGCCCCGTGAGCTTGCTGCTGAAGATCCTGTACGCCATGGGCGTGCCGTTCGACGCCGTGGATCGCCGCAGGCTCGTGGACTTCTACCACGAGGAGAGCTCGAGCAGCGATGCGACCGACATCGTCGCGACGTGGGTCGGCGGTTTCCAGAGCCTGCGCCTGGGCGGCGAAAAGCCCATCTGGTGCGGGACCGTTCCGGGCAACGACGCCATCGAATACGCCGTCATCGGCGAGGCGCTGCAGAACGCCTGGTATCGCTTCGGCGTGGGCGTGGACGACGCGTTCGCCGGAGCGACGCTGCTCGCGCAGGGCATGGACCTCGCGGGCGAGGCGCGGCTCTCCAGGGCGCGGCGCTTCGAGCACGTCATGATCGCGAGGAGCGTGCATATCCTTTATCATCTCTTCTCGGTCACGCGGAATACCGAGCAGGGCGTGGTGGGCCCGGTGCTCACCGAGTACTACATGGACGAGCAGCACGGCGTGCACGTCGCGGATGCGCGGCTGCGGGACGTATCCTCGCAGGGCGCCGAGATGCTCGCCGCCGCCTGTGACGTGTGGACCGACGATCCGGGCTCGCTCGTGGACGCCGCGCTCGACCACCTGCGCGATGGCTGCTGCCGGCGCGTGATGTCGCTCCTCGGCGCGTTCTCGTATCCCGCGGAGGTCCTGGATCGCGCGAGCCTGCCGATGAAGGTGGGCGACCCGCGATGGCGCTCGCATGCGCTCGACACCCTCGCGCCGGCGCTCTCTTCCGAGCACAACGAGCTCGTCGCTCGACTCTTTGCCTCTCCCGAGGTCCTGCTGCGCGGTCGGACGCTCTCCGAGCGCGCGCGCGCCGAGCGCCTGGTGGAGCTCGCGATGGGCCGCTACGCGTGGGTGAGCCCGTGGCTTCGCGCCTGCGCGTTGCGCGCGCTCGACCCGGCGTTTGGCGCGGCACGGGGAGCGATCGAGCGGGCCGTGAACGACCCCGACCCGCTGGTCGCGGAGACGGCGGCCGCGCAGCTCGGCGCCCCGTTGAAGACGGCCGGTTACACGACCATCGACAAGGTCATGGTGCTGCATCAGGCGAACCTGTTCCGCGCGGTTCCCCACCAGGTGCTCGCAGGCGTGGCGGCGCTCCTCACCGAACGGGAGGTCCAGCCCGGCGAGCGCGTCGTGGAGAAGGGCGAGCTCGGCGATTGCCTTTACGTCATCGCGTCGGGGCGCGTGCGCGTGCACGACGGCGACCGCACCTTCCAGCAGCTCGGCACGCACCAGGTATTCGGCGAGCTCTCGCTCCTCGACGCGAGCCCGCGCGCCGCGAGCGTGACCGCCGTCGAGAGGACGCGCCTCTTCCGGCTGGAGCAGGGCGACTTCTATGCGCTGCTCAGCGAACGTCCGGACATGACACGGGCGATCAACCGGGCGCTCTGCGCGATGGTGCGCGCGGCGAACGCCGCCGCGAGCGGCGCCGGCTCGGAGCGCGATCATGCGCGCGCCGACGCGCGGCGTGTCGCCGTGGAGATCGAATGAGACGAGGCGCAAGATCGCGTATGCATCTTCGTATCGGGACGGAGAACCAAACAAAGAGGAGAGAACGATGAGCCGATTCTACGGTGAGCAGCATCGCGCCTTGCAGGAGCGATTCAACACCAGCAAGCTGGCGGACCGCGTCGAACAGCTCGTGGTCCAGCCCGAGGTCACGGGCGACAACAAGGCCTTCATCGAAGCGCGCGACATGTTCTTCCTGTCGACGATCGATCACCAAGGCCGGCCCACCGTTTCGTACAAGGGGGGGGGCGCCCGGGTTCGTGAAGGTGATCGATCCCAAGACCGTCGTGTTCCCCAGCTTCGACGGCAACGGCATGTTCTTCTCGATGGGCAACATCGCGGGCAACGCGCAGATCGGGATGTTGTTCATCGACTTCGAGAACCCGCTGCGCCTGCGCCTGCAAGGGGTGGCGTCGGTGCACACGGACGATCCGCTGCTCGCGGAGTACAAGGAGGCCGAGCTCATCGTGCGGGTCACGGTGTCGGACGTATGGATCAACTGCCCGCGGTATGTTCACCGGTACACCAAGGTGGCCCAGTCCCGGTACGTGCCGAAGGACGCGTGTGAGACGCCGCTCGCCGAGTGGAAGCGCATCGACCTGATGCAGGACGTCCTGCCGCCCAAAGACCACGGACGGCCCGAGCAATCGGGGGGTGTCATCACGATGGGAGATTGGATGGAGAAGGTCAAGGTGGGCGAAGGTTAGGGCGGAGAGCGGATCCAAACGACGGCTACTACGACGCCCAGGCGCCCGGTCACCGGGCGCCCGGTCAACCCGTGCTCGCCCCCCGTGTGCTGGCACCAGACCGAGCAGCCCCGCCGGGGATTGCTGGCGCGCGGAGCTGCGGCGGCGGCGAAGCGGACGCCGGGGTGCAGAGCGGGGCGGAGGTCCTAGGAAACAAGGCTGAGGCCGCCGGCGCGAGGCCACCGCGAAGCTGTCGAAGCCCGGCCCCCCCGGCCGGACAGAGCTTCTCGGCGCCGCGGCCGGCGTGCAGCGTGAGGGCGAGCACCTCTGTCGCGCGAGAACCCCAGCCACCCCGCTGCGGCCTCGGCTCGTACACCGAAGACCGTATTTCTCACTCAACAACTTCCTGAGCCGCTCTCCCCCTCTCCCGTTCTCCTCGAATTCACGCACATCAACGTGGATGAGCCCGCTCGATCCGGCCCCCTCGCGTGCAATCCGGTCGAATCTCGTCGGTTTGGGCTCTCCGGCCGCTTGCGATGGGGGGGGTCGGTCTTTAACGTAACCCAAGGGAAGCGTTGATTCCCTGTGGAGGCTTATGGCAAGCAAGGCAGCACGGAAGACGTGGATCCTGGTCTCCGACGCAAGCCGTGCCCAGCTCTATCGTGAAGAGCCTGCGGGCAAGGGCTTTACCCTGCTCGAGTCCTACAGTCATGACGAGAGCCGGGCGCGCGTGCGGGATCTGATGGCCGACGCGCACGGGCGGAAGCCGAACGGCACCCCGGGCGGGAACGGCAACATCAGCGGCGGCGGGGGCGGCACGTACCTCGGCCGGCCCGGCGCGGCGCCCGACACCGATCCCAAGGAGGTCGAGAAGCAGAAGTTCGCCCAGGAGCTCGCGGAGGTGCTGGAGAAGGGTCTCAACGAGCACGCCTACGACTCGCTGGTGCTCATCGCGCCGCCGCACTTCCTCGGCCTGCTCCGCGGCACGGTGAGCAAGCAGGTCAGCAACCGCATCGAGACGAGCGTGGACAAGGACCTGAGCTGGCTGGACGAGCCCCGGCTCACGGAGCGCCTGCGCGAGCTGCGGGCCGTCTAGCGCCGCCGCCCGCGCTCACGCAGGCAGATCCGGCCTTCAGGCCGCCGTCCCCGCGGCGGCCTGAAGGCGCTGCCGGGCCCGCGCGCCCCGCGGCAATCCGGCTGGGCGCGCAGCGCCCGCCGCGTCATCGCGCCTTCGGCTCCCCCGCCGCGCCCTCGAACGTGTACGCCACGCCGAGCCCGACCACGTTCGCGCGGACGCTGTACGCGCCGCCGTTGATCATGTTCGGGTTCTCCGGCGGATTGCCCTGCACCGGGCTCATCTGCGGGAGCCGCGCCTCCCTCGGATCGACCCGCACGTCCGCGGCGAAGGCGTGCGCGTAGGTCGCGTCGAGGCGCCACCGACCGAGGTGCACGCCCACGCCGAGCGCCGTCGTCAGCTTCGTCGCGTCGATCGTGAGGACCGACACGTACTCCGGCGGGACCGCGCTCTGCTCGAGGCTCACCCCGGCGCGCAGCGCCCACCGCTTGCCGGCGGCCTCGAACCCGTACTCGCCCCCGAGCCTCGCCGAGAACGACGCCTCGAACCGCCGCGGGAGCGTGACCGGAGGCACGCGGAACTCCTCGGGAAAGCCGGCGACGTTCCGGAGCACCACCCCGTCGGGCTCGACGACGACCTCGTCGTGCATGCCCCACCCCTCGACGCCGAGCCCGAGCTCCACGCGCAGGTCCTCCACGGGCCGCGCCTCGACGCCGGCGCGGAGGATCCAGGGCAGATCGAACGAGACGTCGGCGTCCTCGCCCTCCTGGACGGCGCGCTCGAAGACGGGCGCCGCGGGGAGCCGCGCCCTAAAGGTGGCGGGCGCGCGCACCCAGGCGGGCAGCTGGAAGGCCAGGCCGATGCGCCATGACGGCTTCGGGATGAAGAGCGCCCCGAGCTGGCCCGTCGGCGCCACGATAGGACCGACCGTGAGCTCGGACTGGATGTCCCACTCCGGATCCTCGGGCGCGCAGAACATCCGCTCCGGGACGCACCCGGAGACGATCACGCGGCTGTTGAACGTGCCGACCACCGCGCCGATCCCCGCGCCGAGGCGCCACTTGGGCGACGGCGCGTACGCCGCGCCGACCCCGACGAACGCGAGCGCCGAGCCCTCGAGGGTGATCAGCGCATACCGCTGCGGCGCCGGCGCGCCCTTCACCTGCTCCGGGTAGCTGGAGAGGGCCGCGTACGGCGTCCACACGCCGCCCCAGACGACCCACCGCGGATCGACCCGGAACGACGCGCCGAGCGTGGGGATCGGCAGCACGGGCGCGCTGCCGGTGACGGGCTCCATCGTCTGCACGAAGCTCGCGCCCGTCGGCTCGCCGGTGTTCGGGTCGACCTGCCGCACGATCGCCTGGCGCGTGTGCTCGCCGCGCCACTCGAAGAGCCCGGCGTCGACAAGGATCTGCGTGCCGGCCTCGAAGACGCCCGCGGGGTTGTAGGCGATCGCCCCGAGATCGTCGCCGCCGGCGATGTACGCCCCGCCGCGCGACAGCGGGCGGACGCCGCGGTCGGTGAAGTACAGCCCGGCCGCGCCGGCGTCGCCCGGGAGCAGCGCGAGCGCCCCGGCGGCGGACGCCGCGGCGAGCGCGGCGCGGATCGTGGTCGCGTGCGCGCGGCTCACTCGACGGGCCGCTTCCGGAGGATGGCGTAGATCTGCTCGAGCCCGCGGGTCTCGTCGGTAAGGAAGTCCCGGAGCGAGACAAGGACCTGCCGGTAGTCCTCCGCCGCCAGGGGCTCGCCGCTCGCGGCCTCCACGCGGTGCACGTCCGCGAACGCGTCGATGAACACCTCGAGCGGCGCGCGACCGTCGTCCTTCATCGGCGTCACGAGCGCGGGGAGGACGTGATCCATCGCGTGGTACCGGTCGTACCGGTCGTCGTTGAGCGCCTTGAGCGCCTTGAGCCCCGCGTCGGCCGCGCCCGGGCCGCCGCGGTCGCCCTCCGGGGTCAGCGCGGTCGACGCGGCCTTCAGGACCGGGAGCAGGGTGTCCTCGTCGCCGAGCAGCTGCAGGACGTCGGCCAGCGCCGGCAGCAGCGCGCGGAGCGGGGCGTCGTCGGCGCCGGTGTCGAGCAGGTAGGTGAGGAACCGCTCGAGCTCCCGCCGCGCCGGCTCGTGGGCGCGGATCGCCTCCGACACGTCGACCGCCGCAGCGAACAGCGGGTGGCTCACGAGGTCGCTCACCTTCGCGCCGAGCTCCTCCTGGGCCCAGGCGCACCGCCCGGTCCTCTCGCGATCCGGACAGCGCGCGTTCAGCTGCTCGCGGAGGACGCGCAGGGCGACGGCGCCCATCCTCGGGAGCGCGCGGTTCTTGAACCGCGTCTCCGGCCCCGACCCCTCGACCGCGAGGAGCGCGTCGACGAGCTCGCTCGTGGCCCGCTCCCACTGGCTCTTCCGCGCCGCGGCGTCGGGCGCGGCGCTCTGCGCGAAGCGCGCGTCGATGCCGTTCAGCGCGTCGGCGAGCAGGGTGAACCCGGTGAGCTGGTCCTGGGTCCGACCGTCGGCCCACGTCGCCTGTTTGTTTCCGTGGCGGTCGGCCATCCCCACGTTGGCCGCGTAGCGGGTGCTGAAGAAGATCCGCGCGAGCTTCTCGATCGCCTGCGCCTTCGTCCAGGTCTGCGGGGGATCGGCCGCGGCCCCGGGGCCGCGCTGCACCTTCACCGGGGCCGACCGGTCGGCCAGCGTCCGGGCGAACGCCACCGACGATGCCATCACGTCCTCGGCCTGGAGCGCGTCGGCGATGAGCGGCTCGTACGTGCTCACCCCCGCCTCCGAGCAGTACGCCGTGTTGGTCGCCGGCGAGCCGGCCTTGATGCACTCCGGCCCGTGCTCCTTGCCCGGCCAGTGCCGGTACGCCGTGCTGAAGAGATCGATCAGGATCTCCTCCCCGGTGGCGTCCGGGGCGACCTCGGCGAACGCGGCCACGATGGGGCTCAGGTACGCGCCGAGCCCGAGCCGCTCGATGAGGAAGGTCGTCCCCGGGTGGCGGATCCGGATCAGGTTCTCCGGGGAGCTGCACTCGTTCACGCCGAGCTCGTTCTTCGGGCAGTGGATCGTGCCGGCCGGCTCGAGCGTCCCCGAGATGAAATCGTTCGTCGTCTCGTTGGTCAGCTCGCGCAGCGGGTCGAGATCGACGAGGTTCGGGAACTCGTCCGAATCGGCCCCGAAGTAGATGAGCCGGCTGAGCGCGGCCGGCGTGGGGTGGCTCGTCAAGCCGTCGATGCCGCTGGAGAACTCGAGCACCGAATCCGGGACGAGGGCCGAGAGGACCGAGGGCTTGATCTTGAGCTCTGCCTTCTTCGCATGCCCCTCGGGGAGGAGGGAGTCGAGGTAGAAGGCCGCCAGGTTGTCGATCTGGAACAGCTCGCACGGCGCGTCGCACCCGGGGCAGGACACCGAGACGCCGAACACGCTCAATTCCGTGCCCCTCTTGTTGCACTGCCGCACGCCGGCGGTGTCGTGCATGAGGTGCATCAGCCGCTCCATGGCCGAGCGGTTGTCGCCGATCTTCGGCTTGGCCGGGTCCACCGGCGTCTTCGGATCGGACGTCGACGGCGCGCCGACCGTGAGGTTGATCGCCGGGCCGTTCAGGTTCTCCGCGTCGTACGCGTACTGATCGCGGTACCTGAGCATCGCCGCGATCGCGTCGCCCGCGTGCTTCGCCCTGCCGTGCGGGGCGAGGAGCGCGTCGCTCGCGAGCGCCTCGACGAGGCGCGGCACGAGCCCCGGCTGCTCGACGGCCCGGTCGAGCACCGCCGCCACCTCGTCCCAGAGCGGCGCCTCGCCGTCGATCTGCGCCGCCGGCTCCTTGCCCTCGGCGGCCAGCCGGTCGTGCTCCCGGGCGAGATCGCGGATGCGCAGCGCCGCGCCCATCATGCGGGCGAGCTCCGCCTCGTGGTTCTCGAGCAGATCGATCAGCGTGAGGAGGAGGACGTCCGAGTCCTTGTCGGCGAGCACCTGGCCGACCGCGTGCGCGAGATCGGCGAGCGGCGAATCCTCGCCGCGGAAGCGGCGGTACGACAGGCGGCCATCGCGCTCCTCGCACGCCGAGTCCGCCGGCAACACCGTGTCGGTCCGGAAGTCGTAGCAGGCCTCCTCGCGGTCGCCGAAGAGCACGGTCGAGCCGGCGAGGGCGTACATGAGCCCTTCGTGCTCGGTCTTCCACGGCTCGGGGTCGTCCTTCCTCGCGTACCGGGTCCCGTCGACGAGCGGCACGATCGCGCGCAGCGCCGCGCCGAGGAGCGTCCTGGAGGTGTCGACGTAGGCGTAGAGCTCCGGCGAGAGGCGCCCGAAGTCGTCCCGCGGCGGCGAGGTGACGCCGGGGATGGCGAACGGCGGGTCGACCGCGAGCGGCTCGCCGCGCTCGTCGACGAACCTGCCGGAGGCGTCGACGTCGGCGAGCCCGTCCCCGTCGGCGTCGGCGAACGGCGCGGGGACCCCGTCGCCCTGCGGGAGGACCCACCCGCGCCGGTCGCGGCGGGCGACGAAGCTCGACGGCGGCGAGGCGAACGCGTCGTCCTCGGCGAGCAGCGCCGCCTGCGCGAGCTCCAGGAGCGTGCGCGGGCGGTTCGGCTGGGCGGTGGGCGCGTCGACCGAGAGCGGCGCCCGCTCCTCCGGCGAGAGCGCGGCCAGCTCGCGCTTGCCGGCCGCGAAGAGCGCCTGGAGCGCGGGCGCCCCCGGGCCGCCGGGGCCGATCGCGTCGAGCGCCGCCACGGTCATCGGGCGCAGGCCCGGGTACGCGAGCGCCGCGCGCGCCGCGCCGAGCCCCGCGTCCGCCGAGCGATACCCCTGGCGTCCCCAGATCCTCGAGAGGGCGCAGGCGATCGCGCTCCTCTCCGCCTCCCCCTCCGTTTCCCGCTCGCAGTCGATCGGCGCCCGCTCTCGCCGCGCCTTCTCCTCCCCCTCGACCCGGGCCGCGCTCTCCTCGCTGCCGTGGATGAGCGCGTCGAGGAGCCGCCCCATCCCCTGCGTCGACGCCGGCAGGACCGCCCTGGCCTCCGGGCTCGGATCGAACGGGTTCGCGTCGTAGAGCGGCGCGATCGTCTGCGACAGGCTCAGGAAGGCGTCGTGCAGCCGAATCTTGCCGCCCCCCTCGCCGGCCGCGACGTTGTCGATCTCGACGTCCGGGACCGCGGCGTTGACGGCGCGCACGAGGTCCTTGCGCCACCGGGCCATGGCCTCGACCTTGGCCACGCCGAGCCGGCGCGCCCGCTCCGCCCGCTCGCCGGAGACGGGCGGCAGCAGCGAGACGTCGACCTCGTCCAGGTAGACGCCCGCGCTGTCGTAGTGGCAGACGCGCTGGTACGAGGCGCCCGTGTGGTCCTCGTAGAGGCTCGACGCCCCCACGCGGTCGCAGAGCACGCCGAAGACGTCGTCGCCCAGCGTCGCCTTGGGGGGCGCCTCCCGCGCCGTGTCGAGCGGCTCGTGACAGGAGACGGCCACCGCGCCCGACGCGGCGAGCGCAGCCAGCCGAAGCACACCAGCGGCCGAGGAACGCAGCGTACGCGCGCGCATGAGGAAACCTCCCCGAGACGCCGCCAGGGTAGACGATTCCGCCGAAGGCGCGTAGGGCTTCCGGCCCGCGCGCGTAAGGGCGGTGCGGACATAGTGCGCGTTTTCCAGGCTCGTCGTGCGCGATGGGGACGGCGGCGGGGCGGAGGGTGATAGGCTGCGGGGCGATGGCGACCGCCCAACCCACCCCGCTCACCGCTGTCGTTCTCGCTGCCGGACAAGGGACTCGGATGAAGAGCGCCCGACCGAAGGTGCTCCACGAGCTCTGCGGCCGGCCGATGATCCACTACGTCGTCGACGCGGCCCTCGCGGCCGGCGCCTCGGACGTCGTGGTCGTCGTCGGCCACGGCCGCGACGAGGTCTCCGCCTACCTGGACAAGGCGTTCGGCGCCCAGGGAAAGAACGTCCGCACCGCGCTCCAGCCGCAGCAGCGCGGCACCGGCGACGCGGTGCGCTGCGCCATGCCGCACCTCCAGGCGACCGCCGAGGCGGTCCTGATCCTGTGCGGCGACACGCCGCTGCTCGATCCGGAGCAGCTCACGCAGCTCCGCGGGGCGCTCGACGGCGCGGGCGACGCGCCGATGGCGATGCTCACCGCGCAGGTCGCCGATCCGACGGGCTACGGCCGGATCCTGCGCGACGGCGCGGGGCGCGTGATCGGCATCCGCGAGCACAAGGACGCGAGCCCGGAGGAGCGCGCGATCACCGAGGTCAACCCGGGCGTGTACCTCGCCCGCGGCGCCTTCCTCGAGCGCGCGCTCGCCGGGCTGACGACCGACAACGCGCAGGGCGAGCTCTACCTGACCGACATCGTCGCGCAGGCGGCGAAGGCCGGCGGCGCCGCGGTGGTCGTGGCGCGGGACGTCGGCTCGCTCGTGGGCATCAACGACCGCGCGCAGCTCGCCGCCGCCGAGGAGGTGCTCTACGGCCGCATCGCCGACCGGCTGCGCCGGAGCGGCGTCACGATCCGGACGAGCGCCCGCGTCGACGCCGGCGTGGTCGTCGAGCCGGACGCGGTGATCGAGCACGCGGCGGTGCTGCGGGGCCAGACGCGGATCGGCGCGGGCGCGCGCGTCGACGTGGGGTCGGTGCTCACGGACGTGGTCGTCGAGGCGGGCGCCTCGGTGAAGCCGTACACGGTCGCGTCGCAGTCGTCGATCGGCGCCGGCGCGCAGATCGGGCCGTTCTCGCACCTCCGCCCGGACAGCCAGATCGAGGCCGACGCGCACATCGGCAACTTCGTCGAGACCAAGAAGACGGTGGTCCGCAAGGGCGCGAAGGCGAACCACCTCGCGTACCTCGGCGACGGCGACATCGGCGAGGGCGCGAACGTCGGCGCGGGGACGATCTTCTGCAACTACGACGGCTTCCGGAAGCACCGGACCGAGATCGGCCCCGGCGCGTTCATCGGCAGCGACTCGCAGATCGTCGCGCCGGTGAAGGTCGGCGCGGGCGCCTACGTGGCGACGGGCACCACCGTGACCCGCGACGTGCCGGAGGACGCGCTGGCGATCGGGCGCGTGAAGCAGGAGAACAAGGAGGGCTACGCCGGGAAGCTGAAGGCGCGGCTGAAGGACGCGGCGAAGAAGTAGGTCCTGGTTCGGCGAGCTCGAAGGCGGGGCCGCGAGGGGGCGCCGCAAGGCTCGCCGCTCGACCCTGGCGGCCCGCGGACGTCGGTTGACTGCGAAACGCCGCTCAGGCCGTGGCCGGGCGGGAGGGGATCGTCGAGATCTCCCTCGATCTGAAAGAAGACGCGCTCATCCTCCGCGTGGACGACGACGGCCCCGGCGTGCCGCCCGACCAGCGCCGCGCCATCTTCGACCCCGGGGTGGCGCTGCGCGCCGGCGGCAGCGGGCAGGGCTTGGCGCTGGTCCGACAGGTCATCGACGGAGAACTGGCCGGGTCCGTCGCGTGCGGAGATAGCCCGCTCGGAGGCGCCCGCTTCGAGATCGTGATACCGCTGCGGCGAGAGAGGGCACCATGAGCGGCGACGGACGCATCCTCATCGTGGACGACGATCCGGCCTTCCTGGAGACCTACGAGGACATCCTCGCGGCCGAGGGCTACGCCGTCGAGACCGCCACCTCGCACGCCGAGGCGCTGCGCCGGCTCGACGAGCCAGGCTGGGCCGTCGTGCTGGTGGACAGAAGCTCCAGGGCCCAGGCGGCCCGGACACCGGCCTGGGCCTCATCGGCGAGGCCCGTCGGCGCGCGCCCGGCGCCAAGGTCCTCCTGGTGACCGCCTACGCTTCCACGGAAGCCGTCGAGCGCGCTTTCCGCGAGGGCGCGTACGACTACCTCGAGAAGACCGCCGTCTTCGAGGCGCTCTTGCGGGTCAAGGTGCGCAACGCGGCGGAGGCCGTCCGGGAACGGTGGCTCGCGACCCTCGACATGAACGAGACGGAGCGGGCGATCCGAGCGACATGGGCGGACGCGCAGCAGGAACGCGATCGCAACCGGCGGGGCATCCAGCTCGAGCGCCTCATGGCGCTGCTCCTCAAGACGCTCCCAGGCTTCGAGCGGCTGGACACCCGGCTCCGGAACGAGGTCGAGGAGATCGACATCATCGTCCAGAACGGGTCCACGGACCCCTTCTCGCAGAAGGAGTCGCCCTACCTCCTGGTCGAGTGCAAGAACTGGTCGAAGCACGTCGGGAGCAAGGAGCTCCGAGATCTCTGGGCCAAGATGGAAGGCCGCTTCGATCGCTGCCGGCTGGCGTTGCTCGTCGCCCCGGGCGGCATTGCGGACACCGTGCCCGAGCTGCAGCTCCGCAAGGCGGAGAAGGGCCTGCTCGTCGTGCTGATCGGACCCGGCGACCTCGACGAGCTGGTCCAGCGGCGGGATCGGAGCGAGGCGCTGCAGGAGATGCACCGTCGCGCGGTCATGGGCGCGACCGCGCGGAAGGGCGACGAGGCGCCGTGAGCCGGGGGTGAGCGAAAGACGACCGCGGGGACCGCGATCGGGTCACTCGGCGTCGCTGCCGGCGGCGGCGCCGCTGGCCGGCGCGCCGTCGCGCAGCGACGGGATGGCGTGGCCCATCCGGAGGCGCTTCGCCTCGAGGTAGGGCGCCGAGAAGGGGTTCGCCGGGACGACGGCCGGCGAGCGCGACGAGATGCGCACGCCGAGGTCGCGGAGCCCCTCCACCTTGTCGGGGTTGTTCGTGAGGAGCCGGATCGACTCGATGCCGAGGTGATCGATCATCGCGGCCGCGGGCTCGTAGCCGCGGGCGTCGTCGGGCAGCCCGAGGATGCGGTTCGCGTCGACCGTGTCGTGGCCGAACGCCTGCAGCTGGTAAGCGCGGATCTTGTTGGCGAGCCCGATGCCCCGCCCCTCCTGCCGCAGGTAGAGCACGACGCCGAGCCCGCGGCGGCCGATCTCGGCCTGGGCCGCCTCGAGCTGCTCGCGGCAGTCGCACTTCAGCGAGCCGAACACCTCGCTGGTGAGGCACTCGGAGTGCACGCGCAGCGTGACGTCCGACTTGCCGCGCACGTCGCCCATGATCAGCGCGACGTGGTCGGGCGATAGCCCCTGCTCGGGGTTCGTCGCTCCCCCCCAGTGGAACACGAGCATCTGAAAAACACCGTGCTTCGTCGGCACGGGCGCCTGCGCGCGAATATCGAGCTGAGGCCGGATCGCCGTCGTCGGGACGTACATCTCGCTCTCCTGGTGAAGGAGTCCTGGGTCTCGTGTCAAGCAAGGAGCGATGCGTCGAGTTTGCCCGCTTACCCTGCCCATGTCCGGCCACCCCTGAAGGTGGCGTCCATCAAGTAGCGTAAGCACCGGACAGGAACAAGGTAACCTGTCCAAGATGTTGCTCCGCGGACATGGCGGGAGCAGATCCGCGGGCTCAGCGGCGCGCCGGCGCGGCGGTGCGCAGGTGCGGGAGCGGGTGCCGACCTAGGCGACGTCCCGCGCGAGCTGCGCGGCGAAGAGGCGCGCCACCGCCGAGAGGTCGAAGGGCCAGGCGTAGCGGAGCGTGACGGACGGGTGCTCGGCGCGGAGCCGCGCGAGGGCCTCGGGGATCTCCACCTCGGCGTGCACGCCGCCGGGGGTCAGCATCGACGGGACCACCCGAACCTCGGTCGCGCCCCGCTGGACCGCGGTCGCGACGGCCTCGGCCAGGGTCGGGGCGCAGAACTCGTTGTAGGCGACGAGGAGCTCGGCGCCGTCGAGCATCGGGGCGAGCTCGGCGGCGAGGCGCTCGAGGCCGGCGCGGTAGGGGTCGTTCTCCGGCGTGCGCGGCCAGGCGCGGACCTTCGCCTCGAGCTCGCGCTCCTCGGGGCTCGGCGCCCCGCCCCCGCCCGCCGCGCGGCGGCCCTCCAGCGCCTTGAGGCGCGTCACGAGCTCGCGCGGGCAATCCGCCGCCGGCGCCCCGTGCCCGACCAGGATGACCGCCCTCTTCATTCGATCGCTCCTCCCTCGAGGCGCCGCGGCGCCCCGCGCTCCTCAGAACCACTCCGGCCGCATCCTCGCGTACGAGTCCTCGCCCGACCGGCAGAGCGCCGCGAGCGCCGGGGCCCGCGGCAGCTCCGTCGAGAACCAGTACTGCGCCGCGCACAGCTTGCCCTCGTAGAAGCCGGCGGGCGACGCGCCCCGGGCCAGCCCCTCCCGGGCGGCCGCGGCCATCGCGAGCCACTGCCACGCGACCACCAGGATCGAGACGAGCTCGAGGTAGTCCGCGCTGTGGCGCAGCATCCGCTCGACGTCGCCGCGCAACCCCGCCTCGGCGAGGTGCATCGTCAGCTCCCCGAGCAGCGACATCGACGCGCCGAGCCGCTCGCACCACGCGGGCTCGACGCCGGCCCGCCGCGCCCGGCCGATCGCCAGCTCGACCTCGCCGCCGAGCGCCATCAGCGCCGCGCCGCCCCCGGCCACGACCTTGCGGCCGAGGAGGTCGAGGCCCTGGATGCCCGTCGTCCCCTCGTGGATCGAGTTGAGCTTCTGGTCCCGGAGCCACGCCTCCGGGAGGTACTCGCTCGAGTAGCCGTAGCCGCCGTGGACCTGGAGCGCGAGGGCGTTCGACTCGAAGCCCTTCTCGGCGGGGAAGGTCTTGGTGATCGGGGTGAGCAGGTCGAGGAGCCGCTGCGCGCGCTCGCGCTCCGCCGGGTCCGCGGCGTGCGCGGCGAGGTCGGCGTACCGCGCCGTCGTGGAGACCAGCGCGAGGCTGCCCTCCACGATGGCCTTCTGCCGGAGCAGCATCCGGCGCACGTCGGCGTGCTCGACGATCGGCACCTGCGGCGTCCTCGGATCCTTCGAGCCGAGCGGCCGGCCCTGCGGCCGGGCGAGCGCGTAGCCGAGCGCCTCGTGGTAGGCGGCCGAGGCGGTCGCGGCGGCGTTGACGCCCACCATGATCCGGGCCTCGTTCATCATCTGGAACATGTAGGAGATGCCCTGGTGCGGGTTGCCCACGAGGTAGCCGTGGCAGTCCCCGCGCTCGCCGAAGCTCATCGCGAGGCTCGGGAGCCCGCGCCAGCCGATCTTGTGGATCACGCCGGCGACCTCCACGTCGTTCGGGACGAGCCGCCCGCCCTCGGGACGCCGCTTGGGCACGGCGAACAGGCTCACCCCCTTGATGCCCGGCGGCGCGCCGTCGATGCGCGCCAGCACGAGGTGGACGATGTTCTCGGCGAGGTCGTGATCGCCGCCCGAGATGAAGATCTTGGACCCGCGGACGAGGTAGTGCCCCGCCTCGGTCCGCTCCGCGCGCGCCTGCACGTCGGCGAGGCTCGAGCCCGCCTGCGGCTCGGTGAGCGCCATCGTCCCGGTCCACTCGCCGGCGTACAGCCGGGTCATGAAGGTGGATTTCAGGGCCTCGTCGCCGAACGTCTGGATCAGGTGCGCCGCCGCGGTCGTCAGCCCGAGGTAGCCGCACGCGCTCAGGTTGGCCGCCATCAGGTACGCGCCGGCGAGCATCGCGACCACGAGCGGCAGCTGCTGACCCCCGACGTCGGCCGGCCGCGCCGCGGTGAGCACGCCGAGCTCGATCATCGGCCGGAGGACCTGCTTGAGGGCGGGGTGCACCGCGACGGCGCCCCCCTCGAAGCGCGGCGGCGACGCGTCGACCGGCCGGTAGGTCGGGAACAGCACCTCCCGCGCGAACCGGCGACAGCTCTGGAGGTAGAGGTCGAAGGTCTCGCGCGTGTGATCGGCGAAATAGGGGAGCTCGCAGAGGCGGGGCACGTCGAGCACCTCGTAGAGGAGGAACTCGACGTCGCGGTCGTTGAGGAGCGGGTTCTGAGGAGCGGTCATTGTGTCGTTTGCCGGGCTTGGCGCACGCTAGGCGCGCACGCAGCGGGATGTCGAGGGGCTTCTCGCGGCGATAGGGCCGGCGAGCGTGGGCGAACGCGCGCGCGGATCACGACGGCGCGGCGCGCAACGCCGTCGGCATCGCGGCGGCGGGTGTCGTCGGCCGGGGAGGAACCCGTCGTCAGCCGACGTGGCGCTCCTCGTCATCCAAGGTGAAGCACGGTAGCCCGCCGCATCGGGACGGCCTGTCTCTACTTCGCCGGGAACGCGGCTGTCCTGATGGCCGTGCTCCCGCGCAGGGGACACCGGCGCCAGCTGTGCGCCACCGGAGGACGGACAGCTTTTCGCCGCGGATCCGCTGACTCACAACGCCGGCGGGAGCAGGCGGGTCTCGCTGAAATTTGCGCGCCGTCGTTCTGTGAGAGGGCACACACAAAACGCTCCGGGGAGAGCAACCCCCGCCTCTCTCCACTACCAACGTATGCCAGAGACGGGGGCTTGCGGCAAGCCCCGGGTCGTGCCGTACGGTCGCCGGCCGCAAGCCAGAGATGGCATGCACAGGAGGATCGAAATGCACGACGAATCCGGACGCGGTGTCGCCATGACAAAGCACGCGGTTGTGATCGCCGGAGGAGGTCCGACAGGGCTGATGTTGGCGGGCGAGCTGGCGTTGGCGAGGGTCGACGTCGCCATCGTCGAGCGGCGTGAGAGCCAAGACCTCGAGGGCTTGCGCGCAGGCGGGCTGTACATACGCACGATCGAGGTGCTCGATCAGCGAGGAATCGCCGATCGCTTCATTTCGCAAGGGCAGGTGTTTCGGAGCGCGCCCTTCGCGCGGGGCACTCTCGACATCAGCGACATCCCGGCTCGCCACAACTACTATCTCGGGCTCTGGCAGTACCGCACCGAGCGCATCCTGGCCGACTGGGTCTCCGAGCTGGGGGTGCCGATCTATCGCCGAAGTGAGGTCACGGGTTTCGCGCAGGACGACACCGGCGTCGATGTCGAGCTGTCCGACGGCCGCTCGTTGCGAGCGAAGTATCTCGTCGGGTGCGACGGCGGTCGCAGCCTGATCCGCAAGAAAGCAGGCATCGACTTCCCAGGGTGGGATCCGTCGACCAGCTACTTGATCGCCGAGGTCGAGATGGCCGAAGAGCCCGAGTGGGGCGTCCGCCGTGGTGAAAAAGGCATCAATGCGATAGGCAAGCTCGAGGACGGCAAGAGCGTGCGCATGGTGTTGAATGAACCGCCCCTCGCCCAGGGCGACAAGCCGACCCTACGCAACGTCCGCGAGGCGCTCATCGCTGTCTACGGGAGGGATTATGGTCTTCGCAGCGCCACCTATATCTCCCGGTTTACCGATATGGCTCGGCAGGCGGCGTCCTACCGAAACAACCGCGTGCTCTTGGCGGGCGACGCGGCGCACGTGCATTCCCCGATGGGCGGACAGGGGCTCAACATCGGTGTGCAGGACGCGGTAAATCTGGGATGGAAGCTCGCCCAGGTGGTCCACGGGACATCGCCGGAGAGCCTCCTGGACACGTACCATGCCGAGCGGCACCCAGTCGGTGCCCGCGTGCTGCGTAACACCATGGCGCTCACCGCGCTCGATCGCGGCGACGATCGCATCGAGGCCTTGCGCGGGATGATGTCCGAGCTGATGCAGAGGGACGCGCCTCGCCAGCAATACGTCGCGATGATGTCTGGTGTGGACATCAACTACGATCTCGGCGAGGGACACCCGTTGCTCGGGCGTCGCATGCCCGATCTCGACGTGGTCACCACGGACAGCCCGCAGCGCGTGTTCGCCCTGCTGCACGATGCCCGACCGGTGTTCCTAAACCTCGGCGAGCCCGGCGCCTTCGACATCACGCCGTGGGCGGATCGGGTCCGGCGAGTCGACGCGCGATACGCCGGCGCGTGGGAGCTCCCGGTGCTGGGCGCGGTCGCTGCTCCCACCGCGGTCTTGATTCGCCCTGACGGCTACGTCGCGTGGGTCGGAGAAGGCACGGACCAGGGCCTTGGTGACGCCCTTACCACCTGGTTCGGACCGCCCACGGCGCCGACCGGCAGTTGACATAACGTACATATAATAAAGTACGATCCACCGTTCCGCCTACAAAACCAACAGAGCCAACGAGTTCACTCGGCTGTTCAATATTGCCTACACCACGCTGGCAGAGGCCGCAGACCGTCGCGTCAGCGCGACCGAATTCAGCGGCGAGGACACTCGAACGACCCGTGCAGGATTGCAGCATGGCTGTTCGAGCACCGGGCGCGCGGGGGATCGCGAAGGGCTCGAGCGATTGTGCTGGCACGGCGCGCGCCGGCCGTTCAGCTTGGAGCGCCTCTCGATCCTGGCCGATGGCCGCGTGGGACACCTCCTCCGCAAGCCGAGGCGCAACGGCGCGACGCATCTGGTGATGACGCCGGTCCACGATTGCCCTACCCTCGATTGGCCTACCCTCTCTTGCAGGCGCGTCGTAAACATAGGATACTGGTTCTATGAGCTGGATTTATCCGTTCCCTAAAGCGCGCCTCGTCTGCGCGAACCGCACCGCCATCGATGACCCCGGTCCGAGTCCCGATACCGCAGGGATGCGGAGCATCTGCGCAACGCCGGCGATGGCCCTGCTTGCGCTGCTGCTTACGGTCGCCGGGTGCAGCAGCACCGAGACGGGCGGCATGGAAGGAACCGCGGGAGCAGCGCCGGGCGATGCCGGTACGCATGACGCCGCGTCGGGCTCGGGTGGCGGCGGGGGCTCGGGTGGCGGCGGGGGCTCGGGTGGCGGCGGGGGCTCGGGTGGCGGCGGGGGCTCGGGTGGCGGCGGTGGTGCCGTAGAGGCAGGCGGCGGCGGCGCCGCTCCAGATCTGGCAAGCTATGCGAGCGGGTTGGACAAGCTGTTTATCGATGCCCCGTGCGACCCGTCGACGCCCTTGCCGCTGGCGTCCATGGCGACGTGCAATCATCCGCCCAACACCCAGCACATCGAGAAGCAGGTGACCTTCGGCGGCGATCCGAACACGACGTACTCGGTCAAGCTGCGGGTGCGCGGGATCTGGGAGCCGACGGACATCGAGGGGGGGGAGATGCCCGTGAAGCCGTTCATGATCGGCGGTAGCATTGGCCCCAACGATTCCATCAATTACCAGCAATATTCGATCGAGGTGAGCGAGCCGCGCCAGACGTACTGGCTGAACAATTATCAGTACCGCGCTCACGACATTCACAAGGAGGACTACGAGGCGACGATCCAGGTCAACGGCGGCGCCACCGTCAAGGTGGTGATGAACGACGGCAACGAACGCCAGATCGCCAATTGGACCAAGGACTATTTCGAGGGGCTGCCACCGTACGACACGGCGCCGACCACCGGCCAGATGCTGCACCTGGACGTGGTGTCGGTGAGCGAGTAGAGCGTGTCGGCAAACCTGCTGCGCGCCCCGGATCGTCGCTCGCCCTCCCGCTAGACGGCCTCTCCCGGCGGCAACGCTGGTCGAGCCGGCCGAGGGCAACGAGCGCCGCCTGGACCACGGCGAGTCCGTTCGGCCCGTTGCCGTGCGCCACCGCCGAGAGCACGGCGAGCTCCGTCTCCGCCTCCGCATCGGCTGGATCGGTGATCGCTGGCCGCGATCGACGTCGAGGTGTCCGTCCCGCAGCTGCGGTGCTTCCTCGCGGTCGTGGACGCCGGCTCCGTCGCCGAGGCCGGGCGCAGGCTCGGGATGTCCGCCGCGAGCGTCTCGAAGGCGATCACGCGGCTCGAGGACGGCGCCGGCGTGAGGCTCCTCCGTCGCTCGACGCACGCGATCTCCCTCACCGACGCCGGCGAGGCGCTGCTCGAGCCCGCGCGCGAGGCCGTGCGCGCGGCCGAGGCCTCCGCCGAGACGGCCGCGCACGCGTCCGGCGCCTGACCCCCGGCCGGCTGACGAAGCTGATCGCGTTCCTGAACACGCACGCCCCGGACCTCTCCGACCTGCTCTGAGCCCACGCCCGGACTCTGGCAGGCGGCGGCGGCGCGCTGTAGACGCGGGCGAGGAAGGCCAGTCTTGCCCTGGCGGAAACGTCAGCCCCCGTAGAGGAACGCGGCGACGAGCCCCGAGAGCACGACGACGCTCGCGAGTCCCGGGACGCCGGCCCGGGCTCGGCGCCCGTGATATGTCACGGCGGCAGCGTGACAGGCCACGTGACAAGTCACGGCGGCAGCGTGACAGGCCCCCTGACATGTCACGGCGGCAGCGTGACAGATCCCGTGACATGTCACGGTGACGGCGCCCCCATGGGCGCGGCGCCCTCGCCGGCCGCGTGGCGCGCGAAAGCGGAGCCTTTCCGCGGACCTGCGCTCCGCGCCAGGCGCGCCTTCCGCGCCCCGCCGTGCCCTCCACCTCCGGGACCACCGCCGGGCGCTCGACACGGCCGGCGCTCTGTGAGCGAGAATACGCGATTGGCCTGCCACGTGCATTGTCTGTCGGGCACAGCAGCATCGCTATGCGCCGGGGGATGGCCGCGCATGCGCTCGCTGCTGCGTCGCAGTCGTTCCACGACGCTGTATCCGCGGCTCGCCGTCGCTTTGATGGCAGCCATGACCACTGGAGGAGATCCGTTCATGAAGCTCACGAAGGCTCAGCTGGATGCCTACAATCAAGACGGGTTCGTGATCATCCCGAACGTGCTGTCCGACGCCGAGCTCGGGCGCATCCGGGCCGATACCCGCGTCGCGCTCGCCGAGGAGTCGCCGCGCCGCGTCCTCGAGCGGGACGGGCAGACCGTGCGCGGTGTTCACGGCCAGCACAAGACGTTCGAGAGCTTCGCCAGGCTGGTCCGTCACCCTCGTCTCATCGAGCCGTGCCGCCAGATCCTGGCAGATGAGGTGTTCGTCTATCAGTTCAAGATCAACCTCAAGGCGGCGTTCGCCGGCGAGCTCTGGCCCTGGCACCAGGACTTCATCTTCTGGCGTGAAGAGGACGGCTTGCCCGAGCCCCGGCTGGTCAACGTCGCTGTCATGGTCGACGACAACACGGAGTCGAACGGCCCGCTCATGTTCCTCGCCGGCTCGCACCGCGAGGGCGTCATCGAGGTGCGCCCGTCCGCGAGCCAAGGCGGGGCCTACGCGGGCGAACCGGCGTGGATCCACAACCTGACCGCGGACCTCAAGTACGTGCTGAGCCGCGAGCAGGTGCGCTACCTCGCGGCTCGCTACCCCGTACGGACCGCGCTGGGATCCGCCGGCTCCGTGCTTCTGTTCCACCCGAACCTCGTGCATGGGTCGAGCAACAACATCACGCCGATCGACCGGTGCCTCATCCTGGTCACGTACAACAGCGTCCTCAATCGAGCGCACCCGGTCGCGACGCCGCGGCCCGAGTTCCTCGCGAGCCGTGACTACACCCCTGTCATCGCCGGCCCCGAGAGCATCCTCACGGAGTGATCACCTCCCCCACGAGCGGATCGGCTGACCAGGAGACATTTCCGACCGGCGCACGCGGCGCCGCGCCTTCGTAGGGAATTTGCACATGCACACCGACACCTTCCATCACGTCGAGCAGCACTCGAACATCGTACGGCCCGAGCCCTGGGCTGCCTCTCCGGAGGCCAGCCGGCGGCGCGCGGATGAGCTGATCCAGTGGGTGCGCGATTACGCCGAGCGGCGGATCAACTCCCGCCTGATCGACGAGCGGCGCTGCATCCCGCCGCACGTGATCTTGGACCTCGGCAACCGCGGCTTGCTCGGCATGCAGGTGCCCGAGCGCTATGGCGGGCTCGGCCTCCGCTGCGGCGACGCCCTCCGCGTCCTCGAGCAGCTCTCGGCGATCGATCTCACGCTCGCGATCGTCGTTCTGGACAGCATCCTCGGCGCGCACACCCTCGGCCACCACGCGACCGAGGCCGTGCGCGGCGAGTTCCTCCCGCTCGTCGCGCGCGGCCGAGTCTTCGCCGCGGTGGCGATGACCGAGCCCAGGGCGGGGTCCAACCTCCGCGCCATCGAGACCAAGGCGGTCCCGGATGGTAGGGGCGCGTGGCGCCTCCACGGCAGCAAGCTCTGGGTCGGCGCGGGCTCCGCCGCCAGCGTCATCCACGTGTATGCCCAGCTCCTCGACGAGCGCGGCCGCTCTCGTGGGCTGACGGGCTTCATCGTCCGCCAGGACGCGGACGGGCTCCATATCGGGCCAGAGGCGCTCACCCTGGGGCTGCGCGGGTTCACCAAGAACACGGTGGTGCTCGACGGCGTCCGCGTGACCACGGCCGACATGCTCGGCGCGCCGGGCGGCGGGATGGAGGGAGCCCGGGACACGATGATGCTCATCCGCTTCTATCTGGGCGGGATGGCGGTCGGCGGGATGAAGCGCTGCGCGCAGCTCATGCTCCGCTACGCGGAGCGGCGGCAGATCCTGACAGGCAACCTCCTCGACAACCCCGTGACGCTCGCCCGCATGAGCGAGCTCGCAGCCCGGATCACCTCGGTGGAGGCGCTGGCCACGCGGATCGCCGAGCTGCGCGACGCGGGACGGAGCGTCCCCGCCGAGGCGTACATGGCCTGCAAGAACGCCGGCGCCGAGTCCCTGGGCTGGGCCGTCGATCAGCTCGTCCAGCTCCTCGGGGCGCGCGGCTACGAGGAGAGCAACCTCGTGCCGCAGATGTACCGCGACGCGCGCCCATGGCGCATCTTCGAGGGCCCGACCGAGGCCTTGAACATGGTGCTCGGCTCGAGCGCGCTGCACGCGGACCGGAGCCTGTACCGCTTCCTCGCCGAGACGTGCGCGTCGCCGGCGATCGCCCGCCGCCTCGAGGAAGCAGCGGCACGGGTGCAGGCCCGCGCGGGGAATGCCGCGACGCCCTTCGACGACCGGTCGACCGCCCTCTACTGGGGCAGCGCGCTCCTCGGGGATGCCGCGACCGACGCGCTCCTCCTCGCCGCGGTCGAGAGCAGCCGCGGAGATGCGTCGTCCCTGCGCGCGGCCGCCGCGTGGCTCGGGGGACGCTTCGACGCGGCGCTCGCGGCGGCGTGCGATGGATCCCGGGAGGAGGCCGCCCTCATGAGCCGCGACGCGCTCGCGCTCCGCATCTCCCGCTACGCCGCCGCGGTCGGCGACGTCGAGCAGGGGCTGCCGGGCACCAGCGACGCGCTCGATCCCTACCTGCGCCGCAGGTTCGAGGAGGATCTTGCCTACTGGACGCCGCCTTCGCGCGCGCGTCGCGCGGAGGCGCCACGGATCGCGCTCGCCACGCCCGCAGCGGATCTCTGGCCAGGCGGCGCGCGCCCGGCGCGCACCGGCGAGAACGGCGCTGCCCACCCCCGCGGCGCCTCCGACGACGCGGCCTGCGTCCACGACCTGTTCGCGCGCGCGGCGGAGAGAGCTCCGGGCGCGATCGCGGTCGTCTCCGGCGCCCGTTCCATCACCTACGCCGAGCTCGACGCCCGCAGCAACCAGCTCGCGCACCACCTGGCCGCGCTCGGCGTCGGCCGCGAGGCGCTCGTCGGCATCTGCCTGGAGCGCTCGATCGAGCAGATCATCGCGATGCTGGCCGTGCTGAAGGCGGGAGGCGCGTACGTCCCCATCGACCCCGCCGAGCCGGAGCCTCGCCGCGCCTACATCCTCAAGGACGCGGGCGTGGTGACGGTCCTCACGTCGGAAGCGCTCGCCTGCCGGGTGGCGTCGCAAGCGGCGCACGTCGTGCGCCTCGACGCCGACCGCGCCGCCATCGAGGCTCGTCCCACCGCCGCGCCGGCCGCCGTCGCGGGCCTCGGCCAGGCCGCGTACGTCATCTACACGTCGGGATCCACCGGCCAACCGAAGGGCGTCGTCGTGGAGCATGCCGCGCTGTCGCGCTTCACGCGCTCGGCATGCGTCGAGTACGGCATCGGCCCGGGCGATCGGGTCCTCCAGTTCGCCGCGATCAGCTTCGACGCTGCCGTCGAGGAGATCTACACCAGCCTGACCTCCGGCGGCACGCTCGTGCTGCGCAGCGAGGCGATGATCGGCTCGGCGCCCGCGCTCGTCGCGGCTTGCGCGGAGCTCGGGTTGACCGTCCTCGACCTGCCGACCGGCTACTGGCACCAGCTCACGGCCGAGCTCACCGCGTCCGGCCTGAAGCTGCCGCCCTGCGTCCGCCTCGTGATCATCGGCGGCGAGCGCGCGTCGCTCGCGCGGGTCCTCGCGTGGAAGGCGCATTGCGGGCCGTCCCCGCGCCTCGTGAACACCTACGGGCCCACCGAGGCCACGGTCGTCGCGATCGCCTGCGACCTCTCCGCCGTCGACGACCTCGGCGCCGAGGTCCCGATCGGGCGCCCGATGCCGCACGTCGAGGCGCACGTGCTCGGCCCGGCGGGCGAGCCCGTCCCCGGAGGGGTCGCAGGGGAGCTCTACCTCGGCGGGGCCGGCCTCGCGCGCGGCTATCACGGCCGGCCAGAGCTCACGGCGGAGCGCTTCATCACGAGCCCCTTCGATCCGTCAGGGCACGCGCGCCTCTACCGGACAGGAGACCTCGTGCGCTGGCGCGCCGATGGACACCTCGAGTTCGTCGGACGCGCCGACCATCAGGTCAAGATCCGCGGCTTCCGCGTCGAGCCGGAGGAGATCGAGGCCATCCTGGCCGAGAGCCCGCTCGTGGGCGACGCCGCGGTGGTCGCCCCGGAGCACGCCGACGGCTCGCGCCGCCTCGTCGCCTTCGTCGTACCCCGGGCGCCCTCGTCGAACCTTCCGCAGGAGCTGCGCGGCTTCCTCGCGTCGCGGCTGCCCGCCTACATGATCCCTTCGGCCTTCCACGCGATGGACTGCCTCCCTCGCACGGTGAGCCGCAAGCTCGATCGCCAGGCGTTGCTCTCGCGGGCGTCGCTGCCCGCGGAGCTCGCGCCCGCAGGGGACACGGGCATCGATCCGGCGGATCTCCCGCGCACCGCCACCGAGCGCGCCCTGGCCGCCGTCTGGAAGGAGATCCTCGGCGCGGAGGTCGGCGTTCACGACAACTTCCTCGATCTCGGCGGCAACTCGCTGCTCGCGATCCAGACCGCCGCGCGGATCAGGAGCGCGCTCGGCGTCGAGCTCTCGGTGGACGCGCTCTTCAGCGCGCCGAGCATCGCCGAGCTCGCCGAGCACATCGACGCAAAGCACGCCCTCCGGGAGGGAGACGCCGGCGGCCAGCTCGCGGCGCGCCCGGCGGACGACGCCACCGCGCTCACGGCGCCGCAGCACGAGCTCCCGCTCTCTCCCGGCCAGGAGCAGATCTGGTTCCTGCACCGCCTCCACGCCGGAGAGCCGCTCTACAACGAGCCTTGCGCGATCCGCATGCGCGGCCCCGTCGATGAGGGCGTCCTCGAGCGGTGCTTGGTCGAGCTCATCCGCCGTCACGAGATCCTGCGCACGGCGTTCGTCGAGAGGGAGGGTCGGCCGGTGCGGCTCGTTCGCACCCCTTCCTTTTCCTTGCGCGTCGTCGATCTGCGGGCGGTCCCTCCGGCGGACCGCGCGCCTCAGGCGCAGCGCCTCGCCGAAGAGCAAGCCCGGCTCTCCTTCGACCTCGGGGCACCTCCCCTCCTCAGAGCGACCTTGGTGCGCCTCGCCGACGACGAACAGGAGCTCCACCTCGTCCTTCACCATCTCATCGTCGATGGCATCTCCCTGTACCGCGTCCTGCTCGCGGAGCTCGAGGTGGCCTATGACGCCCTCTCCCGCGGCGCGGCGGCGCCGCCGTGGCCCGAGCTCCCGGCCCAGTACGCGGACTTCGTCGCCTACCAGCGGGCCGAGGCCGAGCGGGCCGCGAAGGTCGAGCTCCCGTTTTGGATCGAGCGGCTCCGCGGCTTGCCCGAGATCGAGCTCCCGCTCGACCGGCCCCGCCCGAGCGCTCCGCGCTGCAGCGGAGAGCGCGCGTGCATGGCGCTCTCGCGCGACCTCACCGAGGCCCTGAGGCGCCTCGGTCGCAGGGAGGGGGGCACGCTCTTCATGACCGTGGCCGCCGCCATCTACGTTCTCCTCCATCGCTACACCGGCCAGCGCGATCTCGCGCTCGGCACGGTCATCGCGCAGCGCGGCCGGCCGGAGCTCGAGCGCGTGATGGGTTATTGCGACAACACCCTCGTCCTCCGCGCCGACCTCTCCGGCGATCCCACGGTCGGCGAGCTCCTGCGGCGGGTCCGCGGCCTCAGCCTCGAGGCCCTCCAGCATCAAGCGCTCCCGTTCGAGGCTCTCGTCGCGGCGCTCCATCCACGGCGCCACGCCGGCCGGAATCCCCTCTTCCAGGTGGCGTTCATCTCCCAGCCGCCGCTCGCGGCGGGCCCGCTCGGGTGGACGCTCGACCGCCTCGGCGTCCACACGGGCACCGCGAAGTTCGACCTCATGATCGAGATCGACGAGCGCGCGGAGGGGATCCTCGGTCGGATCGAGTACCGCAGCGATCTGCTCGCGGCAGAGACCGTGCGGCGGATGGCCGGCCACCTGGAGGTGCTGCTCGCCGCGATGGCCGAGGACCCCGCGAGGCGGATCTCCGAGCTGCCCATGCTCACCCCCGCGGAGCGCCGGCAGCTCCTCGACGACTGGAACGCGACGGCGATCGAGCGCCCCTCCTGCTCCATCGTGGCGCCCTTCGAGGCGCAGGTGCGCCGGACCCCGGACGCCGCCGCCGTCGTCTTCGGAGCGGAGGAGCTCACCTATGACGCCTTGAACCGCCGCGCCAACCAGCTCGCGCGTCGCCTGCGCCGGCTCGGGGTCCGCCGCGATACCGGCGTCGCCCTGCTCCTGGACCGGACGCCGGAGCTGATCGTCGGCGTGCTCGGGATCCTCAAGGCCGGCGCGGCCTATGTCCCGCTCGATCTCAGCTACCCCGCGGAGCGACTGCGCTTCATGTGCGCCGACGCCGGCGTCCGCGTGCTCGTCACCCGCGCGGGGCTCCTCCACCTGTTGCCGGACCACGGCGCCGAGGCGCTGTGCATGGACGCCGCCCAGGACCTCCTCTCGGCCGAGCCCGATCACGACCTGGACGACGAGGCCTCACCGGATCAGCTTGCCTATGTCCTCTACACCTCGGGCTCCACGGGGACGCCCAAGGGCGTCGCGATGCCGCAGGGGCCCCTCGTCAACCTCCTCGCCTGGCAGCTCCGCCAGACCGCGCTCGGTCCGGGCGACCGCACCCTGCAGTTTGCGCCGATCAGCTTCGACGCTTCCTTCCTCGAGCTGTTCGCCACCTTCTGGACGGGCGGCACCCTGGTCCTCCTCTCGGAGCCGGCGCGCCGAGATCCGCTCGCGCTGCTCGGGGTCATCGCGGATCACCGCGTCGCCCGCATGTTCCTCCCCTTCGTGGCCTTGCAGCAGATGGCGGTGGCCGTCGACCGCGGCGCCCCGGCCCCGGAGAGCCTGCGCGAGCTCTATGTCGCGGGCGAGCAGCTCCGGATCACGCCCGCGGTGCGCCGCTTCTTCGAGAAGCTCCCCCATTGCGTGCTGCAGAACCAGTATGGTCCTTCGGAGACGCACGTCGTGACCGCGCTCACGCTCTCTGGCCCGGCCAGCGCATGGCCGGAGTTGCCGTCGATCGGCCGACCGATCGACAACACCCAGATCTACCTCCTCGACCCTGCGGGGCACCCCGTCCCGATCGGCGTCCCCGGCGAGCTCTACGTGGGCGGCGCCGCCCTCGCGCGCGGCTACCTCGATCGGCCAGAGCTCACGGCGGAGCGGTTCCTCGTCGATCCCTTCTCCGCCGCTCCCGACGCTCGCCTCTACCGCACCGGCGACCTTGCGCGGTATCTCCCCGACGGCAACATCGCGTTTCTCGGCCGCACGGACGCGCAGGTCAAGATCCGCGGCTTTCGTGTCGAGCTCGACGAGGTCGAGGCCGTCCTGGCCCGCCATCCTGACGTCGAGGCCGCGGCCGTCGCCGCCAGGGACGACGCGACCGGCGGCAAGCGGCTGGTCGGTTACGTCGTCCCGCGGGACGGCTGCGATGTCGGTGATCTGCGCGAGTTCATGAGGGCCACCGTCCCTGATTACATGGTCCCTGCGGTGATCGTCCCTTTGAGCTCGCTTCCGCTGACGCCGAGCGGGAAGGCCGATCGGCGCGCGCTCCCGGAGCCCGAGGCGCTCGCGGCCCCGGCCGGCCGCGCATGGGTCGCACCTCGCGATGAGATCGAGCTCCGCCTCGCGCGCATCTGGTCCGAGGTCCTCCGCGTCAATCCCGTCGGTGCGACCGACGATTTCTTCGACCTCGGGGGCCACTCGCTCCTTGCCACGCTGTTGACGGCGCGCATCGAGCAGGAGTTCGGGCAGGCCTTCCCGCTCGCCGCCCTGTTCGGAGGCTCGACGGTCGAGCGCGTGGCGAGCGCCCTGCGCGCGCCCGCGCGTGCGCGCCCCTGGACGCCCCTCGTCCCCATCCAGCCGAACGGCGGGCGCCCGCCCTTCTTCTGCGTCGCCGGCTCCGGCGGCAACGTCGTCTACTTCCACGCGCTCGCGCGGCACCTCGGCGCGGATCAGCCCTTCTACGGCCTCCAGTACCCCGGCATTGACGGGCAGTCGCCGCCGCTCGCCACCATCGAGGCGCTCGCCGCTCATCACCTCGCCGCGATCCGCGCGTTCAGGCCTCATGGCCCTTATGCTCTCGGTGGCCACTCCGTCGGTGGCGCCGTCGCCTTCGAGATGGCCCGGCAGCTCGAGCGCGAAGGCGAGCAGGTCGCCCTGCTCGCGATCCTCGATGTCCCGGCGCCCGTCGCCGAGAGCGACTGGATCGGCTTCCGGTGGGACCATGCCCGCTGGCTCACGGCCATCCTCGCGCTCTTCGAGCCGATGTCCTCGGAGGCGCTGCGCTCGCTCGACGAGGAGCTCCGGGCGAGGAGCCCGGAGGCGCAGCTCGAGCTCCTGGCGCGCCGGCTCGGGGCTGCAGGCGTCCTGCCCACGGACGCGGGACCCGATCGCGCGCGCGGCATCGCGGAGGTCATGAAGGCGAGCGACCTCGCGTACGGCCGCTACGATCCAGCCCACGCGATGGTGGACCGCATCGTGCTCCTGCGAGCCTCCGAGCCGAGCCGCTTCGACCCTCTCGTGGACCTTGGCCTCTTCGCGCGCGCGGCGGACGACCCGGCCTGGGGCTGGGGCAAGCACGCCCGCGCCGGCGTCGAGCTCCGCTGGGTGCCCGGCGATCACATGACGATGTTCGCCGAGCCCCATGCGCGCGCCGTCGCCCAGGTGCTCGCGCACAGCCTCGAGGCCGCGGCCTCGACGGCGGGCCGTCCGGCTTGAGGCTCCGACACGTCGAGCGCGCGATCGATGCGCTCGTTGCGGCTCTCGGCGGGTGAGCGGCGCCTCCGCGCCGCGAAGGCCGTCCTCGGGCTCACCGCAACCCCGAGTTGCAGCAACGAGAGCAAGCAAGGCTGAAGCTCACGCCCGCCGAGCCGCCGCTCCACCGAGCGACTTGTCCGTCCGTACCGCGACAGGCGACCCAGGCGGGGCTCGCCGACGCGCTGACCACGTGGTTCGGACCGCCTGCCGCGGCGTAGCGCACCGGCTTCGGCGCAGCTCCGTAGAATTCGCTGCGGCGGGGATCAACGGACGATCACGCGCACCGGAGAGCCGGGCAGACCCTGCAGCCCCACCGGCACCGGCTTCTTGGACACGAGCTCGAAGCTGTAGCGCCGCAGCAGCGTGCCCAGGATCAGCTTCATCTCGTACAGCGCAAAGGCGGCCCCGATGCAGCGCCGATTCCCGCCGCCAAACGGCAGGAACTCGAAGGGGGAATAGGTTCGCTCCAGGAATCGCTCGGGACGAAACACCTCCGGCTCCGGAAATACCGCGGGATCGTGGTGGGCCCAGATGATTTGCGCGAACACGCCTGATCCGGCCGGCAACTCGTAGCCCGCGATCTTCATCGGCGTATTCAGCTTGCGTCCCACCCCCGGGCTGGGCGGGCGCAGGCGCAGCGTCTCGTTACACACCGCCTCCAGATACGGCGCTTTGGCCAGCGCCTCGGGCTCCGGATCCGGGCCCAGCGCCGTCAGCTCGTCCTGAAGCCGGCGCAACACGGCGGGCGCGTGTCCGAGAAAAAAGAGCACCCAGGTGAGCG
The DNA here is from genome assembly GCF_051474135.1 of Sorangium sp. So ce385. Classification (NCBI taxonomy): domain Bacteria; kingdom Pseudomonadati; phylum Myxococcota; order Polyangiales; family Polyangiaceae; genus Sorangium; species Sorangium sp. So ce385. Next base: position 9,087,366 of record NZ_CP150337.1, read on the forward strand.
CGGCCGCGGTCGTGCTGTGCCCCGCGAAGAGCAGCGTGTGCATCTGCTCGAAGATCTGCTGGTCGTCGAGCGCCGTCCCGTCTTCCTGGCGGGCTTCCAGGAGCAGGCTCAGGATGTCGGTGCGCTCGGCGGGCTCGGCGCGGCGGCGGGCGATCTCCTGATCGAGGAAGCTGCGCAGGCTCTGGGTCGCGCGCTGCCTGCGCGCCCACGGGCCGAAGCCCCCGAACTCCCGGCGCAGCCAGGGGATCAAGAGGGTGATGTTCAGGCCGAAGGAGAAGCTCTTGCGCAGCTCCTCGAGCAGCTTCTCGAGGCGCTCCGCTTCCGCCGGTGCGGTGACCCCGAACACGAGGTGGATGATCGTCTGCAGCGAGATCGTGTGCATGAAGTCCTGCGCCACGAGCTGCAGGCCCGGCTTGAAGTCCCGGGAGTGCTGCAGGGTCAGGTCGCATATCTGCTTCCCATACAGTCGCATGCGCTGCCCGTGAAACGGCGGCATGAGCAGCTTGCGCATGGCCGTGTGCCGCGCGCCCGAGAGCGCGAACAGCGACGATTCTCCCATCGCCGCGGTGAAGCTCTCGCCCAGCATCTGGTCGAGGTTTTCCGGCGGCACCGCGAACACGGAGCGCAGCCCCTCCACGCTGCCGGTGGCCAGCACCGGTTTGCCGTTCATCTTCGGGCACGACATCGGATCGCCGTAGCGCTTCCGCATGCGCAGCGTGAAGCCGATTGGGTCGAGGATCCCCTGAATGTTCACCAGGATGTTGCTGGTGGGGCCTTTGGGCAACGTGGTCATGGCGCGCGCTCCTTCGATTGCAGTGCTTCCGCTGCTCGATGCAGGTGACATGCTAGCACGTCCGCCTGCAGCGCCGTCATCTTGCTCACATCTCCCTCGGACGAGCAGGATCGCATGCGGCAGACGATGTCGACGCGCTCCGGTCCCGAGGCTGGAGGGGGTAAATTTTCTTGACTTCCACAAACGCGTTTGGTCTTCCTGCCCGCTCGCGCCCTCGGCCACAGGCGGGCTGGCCGAAACACAAGCCCCTTCTACCGCCCAGCCGCTGGTCGTCGGGGCGCCTCGGGTCGTCGGCGCTGCGCGACCGAGCGCGTTTGCCCCGGACCTGTGGCGCAGGCAGCGCCGCGGGCGCGCGGGGTCCCCAGGGCTCGACCTCTCGCCGGCGCCGCGCGAGGCCTCCCTCGAGCCACGACAGCGCTACTGTTCCGCGCCGATCGAGTAGAGGAAGTCGTAGAAGTCGTCCACCTTGTCCGCCGGGACCACGTCGACGCCGAGGTCGAACCAGGTGCCACCGGCGAGCTGCGGCGCGAGCATCCGCTGGGTCGCGCCGAGGCCGATGGCCTTGATGCCGTAGACGATATAGGGCGCCAGATACCCGGTGTAGTACTGCCGCTGGACGTGCGTGGCCTTGATGCGACCCTGGCGCATGTAGTCGACGGTCTGCGGCTCGAAATCGAAGGCGACGATGGGGAGGTCCGGCGGCAGGCCCGCGGCGTCTGCGGCCATCGCGCACCGATACGAGACGCTGAACACGCCGATCAGGCCCACGACGGGCAGGTCCGCGGCATCGATCGCGGCCTCCAGCGCTTCGACGTCTGGAGCTTCGTGAAGATAGTCGATCGGTTGTACCAGGACGTCGTACCCCGCGTCCTCAAGCACCTTCTGGGCAGCCTGAGTTCGCGTGACGCCGTCAACCCAGGTCGGCTCGACAGTGCCGTGGAGTATCACCGTACCCGGCGGGCGGGGCAGCATCGGGAGCAGGGTCTCCCCGGCCGTGGTCCCGGCAGACGAGTTGTCGATCCCGACGTAGATCGAGCGCTTCGAGCGCGCCAGGTCGGTCTCGAGCGTCACCACGGGGATCCCCTCCGCGACGGCATCGTCGATAGCGTTCATATTGACTTCGCCGAAGGGCGTAATGGCAATTCCCTCGGTGCCCTCCGTCACCGCCTGTTCTATCTGTCGAGTCTGGTCCGCCATGGCTTCGGTCGAAGCACGGTTGGTCCCGAGCACGTTCCCCGTGACCCTCCCCGCGGCCCCGAGCTCACCCATGGCTCGGTTCGCGCCCGTGGCGATCGGAGCAAAGAAGCCGCCAAGCTGCTTCAGCAACACCGTCAGCTGCGTCGGCCGGAACGAGGTCTTGTTGATCTCGGCGACGAGCCTGTCGACCGTCTCCTCGATCTCCTCCGGAGTGAACTCACTCCGGGGAACCGGCGCCCGTTCGATGGGTGTGGATTCCGGCCCCGCGTCGGCATCGTTCGCGCCGCAGGCCGCCGTCATCAGCGTGAGCCCGAAGGCCGCCGCCCAGCATCGTCCATTCGTCGTCATGAGACCCCTCCTGTCACGTGGCTCGTTCGGTCGCGCGCGGTTCCCGTCCCGCAGCGCGTAGGCGGAGGACGGGATCGCCCCGCTCCACCGGAACGACGCGGCGCGGAAGGAGATGTAAAGTACATGCGCGGCCGTCAGTATAGGCCATCATATCGAGGACTGGCCTGTCAAGGTGGCGGGCATGACAGATAATCAGTTCTCGATGGGAAACTCACATGGAGCAGCATGTGGACACACAAGTGCCCCGCATCCACCCCTGAAGGCCGGGGTCTCCGTACGTCGTTCACGTCGGCTCGACCGAGAGGTGAGCACGATCACTGGAGGAGAGGCACATCTCTGGACGGCGACGGGGCGGCGCCGCCTCGCGGGATCGAGGCCGAGCGCTCCACAGATGAGCCCGCGACCTGCGCGCCCCGTGGCCTCCGAAGCCGAGTCGCGATGCGGCCGTCGGGGACCGAGATGGCCGTGCCGGGTGATGGGCCACCCCGCCACAATCGGGCTCGCCGCGCCGGTCTCGATCGCGGTATGAACACGCTCCGCACATGGTCCATCACAGCCTCTCTCGACATGCCTCCTGGCTGCTCGCTCCCCTCGCCGCCTGCGCGCTCCTCGCCGGCTGCGGCGACGACGGCGCCGCGCCGCCGCGCGACGGCGATCCGGTCTGCACCGCGTGGGGCGACGCTCCGCCCGGCGACGGCCTCTTCGAGCTTTCCCGCCCGACCGGCCCGCACCCGGTCGGCACGCAGGTCCGCGCGCTGACCGACAGCGCGCGCGGCGAGGAGGCGACCGAGGATCCCGAGGACCGCCGGGAGCTGCTCGTGCAGCTCTGGTATCCGGCCGATCCTTGCGGCGCCGGCGAGCTCGCGCCGTACCTCGCGCCGGAGGAGGGCGACAGCCGCCGCGCGAGCACCGGCCTCCCGGTCGAGGACGGCTTCGAGGCGAGCTTCGTCACGCACGCGCGCACCGGCGTCCCCCTCGCCGACGAGGGCGCGCCCCACCCGGTGCTCCTCTTCTCGCACGGGTTCGGGATGCTCCGCGCCGACTACACGAGCCTCGTCGAGGACCTGGCGAGCCACGGCTTCGTGGTCGCCGCCATCAGCCACACCTATGACACCGAGCTGGCGCTGTTCCCCGACGGCCGCGCGGTGCCCTTCAGCCCGGTCGTCGGGCCGACGCCGGCGATGGACGCGACGCCGGAGGAGATCGAGGCCTTCTTCGAGCTGATGGACGAGCACGTCGCGGTCTGGGTCGACGACGCGCGCTTCGTGCTCGACGAGCTCACGGCCGCCGCGCAGAGCGACCCCGAGGGCCTGCTCACCGGGCGGCTCGACCTGGATCGGGTCGGCGTCCTCGGCCACTCCTTCGGCGGCGCGATGGCCGCCGAGGCGTGCGCCGTCGACGACCGCTTCGACGCCGGGCTCAACCTCGACGGCAGCCTCTTCGGGCCGGAGAGCGGCGCCGGAGGCCGGAGCCTCGCGCAGCCGTTCCTGATCATGCTCGCGGAGGGCCACGTCGACGACGCGCGCGTCGACGAGACTTACGGCGCGCTCAAGGGCCAGGGCTACCTCGCGCGGGTCGAGGGCGCCGCGCACCTCACGTTCTCGGACCTGCCCGTCGTCATCGAGCACCTGCTCGGCGCAGGCGCCCTCCCCGAGCAGCTGGGCACGATCGCTCCGGCCCGCGCGGTCGAGATCACGAACGCGTACACGCGCGCCTTCGTCGAGGCGCACGTGCGCGGCGGCGCGTCGCCGCTGCTCGACGGCCCCTCGCCCGAGTACCCCGAGGTGTCCTTCGAGAAGAAGCGCTGACGTCGCCGGACACGAGGCGCCGCGCGCCGCGCGCCGCGCGGGCCTGGCGCGCGCTTCGGCCCATCCGCACGGCGGCGAGGGCGCTATAGATGGGCCATGACCATGGCCCATCCCCGATTCAAGGCCGCGGCTGTCCAGGCCGCCCCTGCCTTTCTCGATCTCGACGCCGGCGTGGACAAGGCCCTGCGCCTCATCGCCGAGGCCGCTGGCCACGGCGCCTCGCTCATCGCCTTTCCGGAGGCGTGGCTGCCCGGATACCCATTCTGGATCTGGCTCGGATCACCGGCCTGGGGCATGCAGTTCGTGCAGCGCTACGCCGACCAGTCGCTCGAGGTGGGCGGGCGGCAGTTGGCGCGGCTGCGCGAGGCCGCGGCGCGGCACCGCATCTACGTGGTGATGGGCTACAGCGAGCGCGCCGGCTCGAGCCTCTACCTCGGACAGGCCCTCCTCGGCCCCGACGGCGGGCTCATCGCCGCGCGGCGCAAGCTCAAGCCCACGCACGCCGAGCGCACCGTCTTCGGCGAGGGCGACGGCGGCGACCTGAAGGTGCATGCCACCGAGATCGGGCGGCTCGGGGCGCTCAACTGCTGGGAGCACCTCCAGCCGCTCGTGAAGCAGGCGATGTTCATCCAGGGCGAGCAGGTGCACGCGGCCTCGTGGCCCAGCTTCTCGGTCTACCGGGACATGGCTTACGCGTTCGGCCCCGAGGTGAACACCGCCGCCAGCCGGATGTACGCCGTCGAGGGGCAGTGCTTCGTCGTCGCCGCGTGCGCCACGGTGTCCGAGGAGATGACGGCGCTCCTCTGCGACTCGCCGGAGCGGGCCAAGCTCCTCCTGGCCGGCGGCGGCTTCGCGATGATCTACGGCCCGGATGGCCGTGCGCTCGCAGAGCCGCTCGACGAGCGCGCAGAGGGCCTGATCTACGCCGACGTCGATCTCGGCCTGATCCGGCTCGCCAAGGCGGCGGCCGACCCGACGGGACACTACGCGCGCCCGGACGTGCTCCGGCTGCTGTTCAACGAGACGCCCCACCGGCTGGTCGAGCGGTTCACCACGGAGCTCCACGAGGCGGAGCGGACCGCGTGAGCGCCCGCCCCCGCCCGGCCGCACGCCGCGCCCGCCAGCCACCCCCGCGCCGCGCCGCCTGACGTCGGGGGTGCCAAACCTCGATAGTGGTCAAATTCGAACATGAAGGCGGGAAGGCGGGAAGGAAACCTTGATGATCTTCCCGCCTTCCTGTGGACTCTCTCTGGGCAAAGTTGATCACTACCCCAACCTCCCCGTCGAGGTACGCCCACCTGGCCGGCGCTGCAGGAGGCTAGGCTGGGACGTCGAATGCCCGTTCTACCGCCCAGTCGCCGGTTGTCCGGGCGCCTCCGGTCGGCCGGCGCTGCGCCTGCGCGCGCGTGCCCCGGGCCCCGGCACGCTGTGAGGCCCTCGGACGTTGAGCTTTCTGCCGACCTCGACGATGGAGCGGAGCGCGGGCACCAGCTCTTGGCCGAGCTGGGTGAGCTCGTACTCGACCGAGGGCGGCGAGGTGGGCATGACACGGCGGCTGACCACGCCCTTGGCCTCGAGCTCGCGCAGGCGCGCGCTCAGCACCCGCGCCGAGATCTGCGGGATGTCGACGCGCAGCTCGCCGAACCGGCGCGGCTGCCCGCTCAGCGACCAGAGGACGTTCGGCGCCCAGGCCCCGCGCAAGAGCGCCATGCACACCGTCAGCGGGCAGAGGGGCGGCGGGGGGACGGGATTTTTTCGCACCGGCAGCGCCATAGGTAACCCCGAAGATACCCCTTTTTCAGCGTTCTCGCACCTCGCGAGTATCCAAGAGTAACTTCGCGCGCTAGCTTGGGGTCTCGATGGCGCCGGCCCCGAGCGATCGGGGCCGGCGCGCCGCGGCCCTCGCCGAAGCGATGGGCTTCGCCGGGGCGCGCGGGGGCCTCTGCCGGCCCCCGCGCCCGCCCGCCTTTCGCCGCCCCGGACGCCCGGCGGCGCGTCGCCGGGGCGGGGTCGTCCGGGGTTCTCACCAACACCACATGATTCGAGGGATGCCTCTATGAAACTGTATTTCTCTCCCGGTGCCTGTTCTCTGTCTCCGCACATCGTCGCCCGCGAGATCGGCATCGAGCTGACGCTCGACAAGGTCGACACCGCGTCCAAGAAGACGTCGTCGGGCCGTGACTTTTGGGCCATCAACCCGAAGGGGTACGTCCCCGCGCTCGAGCTCGACGGCGGCGAGGTCCTGACCGAGGGGCCGGCCATCGTTCAGTACCTGGCCGACCAGAAGCCCGAAGCGAAGCTCGTGCCGCCGCCGGGCACGATGGCGCGCTACCGCGTGCAAGAGATGCTCGGGTACATCAACTCTGAGCTGCACAAGACCTACGGCCCGCTCTTCAGCCCGAAGACCTCGCCCGAGCAGCGGCAAGACCGCGAAGCGTACCTGCGCAAGCGCTACGGCCTGATCGAGGCGGCGCTCGCGAAGGGGCCCTATCTGTTCGGCGAGCAGTTCACCGTGGCCGACGCCTACCTCTTCACGGTCACCAACTGGTCGAATTTCGTCAAGGTCGACCTGTCGGCCTTCCCCACGTTGCTCGCGTACCAGCGGCGGGTGGCCGCGCGCCCCGCGGTGCAGGGGGCGATGCGGGCCGAGGGGCTCCCGGTCGAGGGCGGCAAGTAAGGGGCGAACGTCGCCGGCCCCCTAGAGCTGGAGCGGCGGGCCATGGTGAGGTCAGCCGATCAAACCGCGACGGGGAACGGGTTCCGGGCTGCACGTCTCGCTCATGTCGGCGAGCGTGCGTGCAGGGGCCGGGCGCTGCGCGCAGCGGCTAAGCCAGCTCACGCAAGAACGACAGGACCACCTCTCCCAGGCGCTCGGGTCGTTGAAATGGAAGGCCGTGGCCGGCGCCCTGCACCTGTTCGATGCGTAGGCGTGGGTTGAGACTCCGCAGCTCCGTCGCCATCTCGAGCGTGACGACGGGGCTGCTGTCACCGATGACGAGCAGGCTCGGGACGTCGATCGCGCCCACCACGTCGCGGAACTCGGGGTTGGGCGGCGTGAGGACGTCGAACGCGGCCATGCGGGTCTTCAGCCTCGCCTCGGCTTGGAGCTCGACGATCTCGGGCGAGCGACGCGGGTCTCGGGCGCGGGCCTGCGCGACGAGGTCAGACTTCCGCAAGCCGAGGGCCTGGCGGTGTTGATCGGCGACGTCGCTGTCGCGCACCTCGCGTTGACGCTCGGGGCTCAAGAACGTCGGGTCGACCAGGATGAGGCCGCGGAGGACCCCCGCCCCTCGACTCGCCACCACCGCGGCGGTCATGCCGCCCATCGAGTGGCCAAGCAGGACCGGGCGAGAGAGCCCCAGGCCGCGGATGAGGCCCACGACGTCGCTCGCGTGATCGTCGTACCGGTATCCATGGTGCGGCGCGCTCGAATCGCCGTGCCCCCTGGCGTCGGGCATGACGACGTCGAACTCACCCTCGAGCGCCCGCGCCAAGGGAGTCCAGCTGGCGCCGCTCCCCATCAATCCATGGAGCAGGACGACGGGGGGCTTGGCGCCTCCAGTTCGGAGGTAGTGGATGTCGATGCCGTTCGTTTCGCAGACTCCACGGATCCAGGTCGTCATGAAACTGTCCCTGCCTGCCGCAGCTTCGCGAGCATGATGAAGTGGTTCAGATTTGAGTACACGGCAACGATCGGCATCATGCTAAGCCCTGCTGCCTGGGCAGAGCCGCGCATCCGCCGCGCATCCAACGACCGGCCCTAGCCCTCCGGCGCGGCCGGGTGCGCCGGCCCGGCGGGGGCGTGGCGCCCTGCGCGGCGCGCCCGGAGCCGCGCGACGCGGCCCTGCACGTCGTCGGCGACCACGTAGAACGCCGGCACGACGAGGAGGCTCAGCGCCGTCGAGACGAGGAGCCCGCCGATGACCGCCGCGGCCATCGGGGCCCGGATCTCGGCGCCGGGGCCGAGCGCCAGCGCCGACGGGACCGCGGCCATCAGCGTCGCGATCGACGTCATCAGGATCGGCCGCAGCCGCACCGGGCCGGCGCGGAGCATCGCCGTGCGCGCATCCATCGCCTCCCCTTCCCCCTCGCCGTGCCCGCGCCGCACCTCGATGGCGTGATCCACGAGGATGATCGAGTTCTTCTTCACGATCCCCATGAGCAGCAGGATGCCGATCATGCTGAAGATGTTGAGCGTGTGCCCCGAGAGGAGCAGCGCGAACGCGGCGCCCGCGATCGACAGCGGCAGGATCGTCAGCACCGTGACCGGGTGCAGGAACGAGTTGAACTGGGACGCCAGCACCATGTAGGCGACCAGGATCCCGAGCACGAGCGCGAAGATGAGGCCGCCCATCGACTCGCGGAACGTCACGCTCGCGCCGCCCAGCACCAGGCGGTAGCCGGCCGGCAGGTCCCGGCCGAGCTCCTCGACCCGGGCGACCGCCTCGCCCTGCGAGTGCCCGGGCGCGATGTTGCCGAAGATCGAGATGGCGCGCTCCCGGTCGCGCCGCGTGATCGCCTGCAGCGCCGGGAGCTCCTCGTAGCTCACGACCGACGTGAGCGGCACCAGCGCGCCCGACGCGCTCCTCACCTGGATGCGCGCGAGGTCCTCGGGCCGGCTCCGCTGCTCCGCGAGCAGGCGCGCGCGGACGTCGATGCGGCGCCCGTTGTCGTTGTACTTGGCGATGCGCCCGCCGCCGACCAGCGTGTTCAGCGTCGTCGCGATCGACTCGACGCTCACGCCGAGATCCGCGGCGCGCGCCCGGTCGGGCACGATGCGGAGCTCGGGCATGCCGAGCTGGTAGTCGGTGTCGAGGTCGACGACGAGGCCGCTCTGCGCGAGCTCGCTCCGGATGCGCTCGCTTTGCCTCGTGAGCTCGCCCCAGTCCGGGCCGCGGATCGAGAACTCGACCGGGAAGCCGCGCTGCGCCGTGAAGCCCGACTGCGAGAGGTCCTGGACCACGGCGCGCAGGCCGGGGTAGCCGTTCAGCTCCTTGCGGAGCACGCCCTGGAGGTCGGCCTGCGAGAGCGACCGCTCCTCGGGCGGCTTCATCGTGATGAACAGGACGCCCGTGTTCACGGCGCCGCCGCCGAAGCCGCCGACCACGGCGAAGACGCGCGACACCGCCGGGTGCTCGCCCACGAACGTCTCCGCCCGCTGGAAGAGCCGGTCGGTCTCCTCGATGTCCGAGCCGACCGCCGTCTGCAGGCGCACGAGGAGCCGCCCCTGGTCCTGCGACGGGACGAACTCCGTCGGGAGCCGCTGCATCGTGACGATCGCGCCGGCGAAGAGGAGCGCGCCGAGCAGGACGACCACGACCGGGAACCGCAGCGCCCGGGCGAGCAGCCAGCCGTAGCCCCGGGAGAGCGCCTCGAAGCCGCGGTCGACGAGCTGCCCGAGGCGGCCCCGGCCCTCGCGCGAGACGTCGAGGATCTGCGCGCAGCGGGCGGGCGCGAGGGTGATCGCCTCCAGGTACGAGAGCAGCACGGCGATGCAGAGGGTCACGCCGAACTGGAGGAAGAAGCGGCCGACCACCCCTTCCATGAAGATGATCGGGATGAAGATCGCGACGACCGCGAGCGTCGCGGCGAGCGCCGCGAAGGTGATCTCGGCGGTGCCCTCGCGGGCGGCGCGGACGCGGTCCTTCCCCCCCTCGGCGTGCCGGTGGATGTTCTCGAGCACCATGATCGCGTCGTCGACGACGATGCCGACGGCGAGCGAGAGCCCGAGCAGCGTGAAGGTGTTCAGCGTGAAGCCGAGGAAGTAGATCGCGGCGACCGTGCCGAGCAGCGACATCGGGATCGCCAGGACGACGTTGATCGTGCTGGAGAGCGAGCCGAGGAACATCCAGCAGACGAGGGCCGTGAGCGCGATGGCCATGCCGAGCTCGAGCTCGATCTCGTGGACCGACTCCTCGATGAACTTCGTCGAGTCGAAGTTGACCCCGACCTCCATCCCCTCGGGCAGGGTCTTCTGGACCTCGGCGAGCGCGGCGCGGACGCCCTGCGCGACCTCGACCGCGTTCGAGCCCCGCTGCTTGCGCACGCCGAGGCCCTGCGCCGGCTCGCCGTTCACGCGGGCGAGCCGGCGGACGTCCTCGAAGCCGTCCTCGACGAGCGCGACGTCCTCCAGGTACACCGTGGCGCGCGCCGACGACGGCGGGCCCGCCGGCTGCGCGGCGGCGCCGGGCGGGGCGGCGGCGCCGGGGTCGCCCTCGCGGATGACGATCTTCTTGAAGGTGGCGAGGTCGAGCGCCTCGCCCATCACGCGCACGTTGAGCTCCCGCCCCTGGGTCTCGATGCGGCCGGCGGGGAGCTCGATGTGCTGGCGGCGCAGGGCCTCGGTGACCTCGGCGACGGTGAGGCCCTTGGCGGCGAGGCGGTCGGCGTCGATCCAGATGCGGACGTTGCGCTCGAGGTAGCCGCCGAGGGTCAGCTCGCCGACGCCGGGCACCGTCTGGAGCTTCTCCTTCAGCCGGTAGCGCGCGATGTCGGCGATGATCTGCGGGGAGAACGGGCCGGAGAGCCCGACCCACATGATCGGCTGGTCCTCCGGGTTCGTCTTGGAGACGACGGGCGGGTCGAGGTCGAGCGGCAGCCGCCGCTGCGCCTGGGAGATCTTCGTCTGCACGTCCTGGAGCGCGACGTCGACGTCGCGCGACAGGTCGAGCTCGATGGTCACCGAGGCGCTGCCCTGGCGCGACGTCGACGTGATCGACCGGATCCCCTCGACCTGGACGGCCGCCTCCTCGAGCGGCTCGACCACGTCGTGCTCCATGATCTCGGGGGCGGCGCCCTCCAGGGAGGCGGAGATGGTGATGGTGGGGAAGTCGACGTCGGGGAACTGGCTGATGCCGATGCGCGACACGGCCACGAGGCCGAAGACGATGGTCGCCGCCATCAGCATCCAGGCGAAGACCGGCTTCCTGAGGCACGCTTCGGTGAGGCTCACGGCGCGCTCCGCGTCGAGCTGGCGGGGGACGTCGCCGGCGATGAGCCGGCGGGCAACGTGGGCGGCGGCGCGCCGGCCGGTGCTCCGGGCGCGGCGCCGGCCGGGGCCCCCGGCGCGGCGCCGGCCGGTGCCCCCGGCGCGGCGCCGGCGCCCTCCCCGGCGTGGCCCGCGGCCTGGCCGCCGGGCAGGCTGCCGGGCGTCGCGATGCGGACCTGGGCTCCGTCGCGCAGCGCCTCGGCGCCGCGCACCACGAGGCGCTCGCCCACGGAGAGCCCCGACTTCACCTCGACGCGCCCGTCCGCCGTGCGCAGCCCGAGCGACAGCACGCGCTCGCGCGCGGTGGTGCCGTCGACCACGTAGGCGAGGAACCCGCGCTCGCTCGGCCGCACGGCGGTCTGCGGGATCACGGGCGCTTCGCCGCTCGCGCCCACGGGCACGGTCACCTCGGCGAAGGTGCCGGGGCGGAGCAGGTCCTTGCCCTCGCCCTGCACCTCGCCGGTCGCGGCGACCATGCGCGTCGCGGGATCGGCGGCGTCGGCGACATGCGTCAGCTTCGCGGTGTAGGTCCCCGCGTCGCCCTTCACGGTGAACCGCGCCTCCATGCCGGGGCGGACGCGCGGGGCGTCGGCGGCGGGGATCTGGAAGCGGAGCAGGAGCGGGTCGCGGCGGAGGAGCGTCGCGAGCACCGTGCCGACGGCGACGTGCTGGCCGGTCTGCACGGTGCGCGTCTGGATCTTCCCCGGGATGGGCGCGCGCACGTAGGCGTCGCGCAGGTTGAGGAGCGCCTGGTCGACGGCGATCTTCGCCTCGGCGACCTGCGCGGCGGTCGTCGCCGCCCTGGAGCGCCACGACGCGACCTCTTCCTTGCTGAAGACGCCCTCGGCGCCCTCGGCCTCGCGCCGCTCGAGGCCGGCGGCGGCCTCGGCCTGGGTGGCGGTCATGCGGTCGAGCGTCGCGCGCGCGGCGCGGACGGCGAGGTTGTACCGTGCCGGGTCGATCTCGACGAGCACCTGCCCTGCCTTGACCTCGTCGCCTTCCATGAACCGCACCGCCTCGACGACGCCGGCGACGCGCGCGGTGAGCTGCACCTGCTCGAACGCCTCGACGGAGCCGACGGCGGGCACCGCGTACTCGACGCGCTCCGCCGCGACGGGCGCGACCTCGACCGGGAAGCTCATCGCCTGCTTCCCTGGCCTGCGCCCCTGCTCGGGCGAGGCCTCCTCGCCCTTCTTGCAGGCCGGAGATCCGAGGAGGACGAGGCCCGCCACGAGGGCGAGCGCGGCGACGCGGAAAGGTTGGAGCGCCATCGATTTGGAGGAGTAGCGCAACTCGCGGCGGTGTGCGCGTGCTTCAGCGCGGGCGGCGGGCCGCGTCACGAGGGCCGCGGGCGCGCTGCGGAGGGGCGTGGCGCTGCGGAGGGGCGGCGCTCTGGCGGGGCGCGGCGCTTCAGCCGAGGAGAGGGCTCTCTCCGGGCCCCTTCGCGGGCGGGCTCTCGGGCTTCGCCGCCTCACGGGCGGCCTTGGCGCGGCGCGCGGCGGCGCGACGGCGGCGCTCGTAGCTGCTCGTCACCTCGCGCAGCACCTCTGGATTCCGCTGGAACACCCGCGCTGCGGCCTTCCGCACCAGCGCCATCTTCTCCTGGAGCAGCCTGAGCAGCCCGTTGCGGATCCGGGTCGCCTCCTTGACCTCGGAGTCGGCCGCCGGCGGCGCGGCCGGCGCCGCGGCGAGCGCGCGCGCGAGCTCCTTCGCCTCGGTGATGAGCGCGACGTCGAATTCCTCGTCCACCTCCACGAGCCGGTCCTTCAGCGAGCCTGCGAGGCCGGCGTAGTCGCTCAGCGCCTGGTGCAGCGCGCTGGACCGCTGGCCGATGTCGGCGTGGAACTCCTGGATGGCCGTGAGCTGCGCGTCCGCGGGCTCCTCGACGCCGTCGTCGAGGAGGAACTCGAGGGCGGACTCGATCTCGTCGAGGACGAGGCGCGCGCGCTCGCCGTGGTCGACGACGACGGGATCGACGAGCAGGAGCAGCTTCGTTTGCGCCTCCTGGACCGCGTACACCAGGGAGACGATCTCCTCACCGGTGCTCTCGGGCAAGCGCGCCTTGACGCGCCTGAGGCCCGGCAGCGTGTCCGTGGGATTCCAGTGCTTGTTGAAGAATCCGGCGACCTGACCTGCCTCCTTGAGGGCGACATCGTAAGGCACCTTGAGGGGGTTCTCCGTCTGTGCGGCGGCCTTGGCCAGGTCGCGCCAGCGGTCGTAATGCGTATTGTTCTGCTTCTTGGGCATAAGCACGAGGCTTACCCGGAGGGAGAGGGTCTGGAAAGGTGTTTGAGGGGTCGCGAACGTGCTGTCGAGCCCGCGGGGGCAGTTCAGCGGAGCCGAAATTCTTCAGGTCACACGCGCGGACAGACGCGGCCCTCGCAGCTTAGGCATCGGGGGGCCCGCCCGCGCAGGTCGGTCCGCGTCGGCCAGCGAGTGGCAGCAGCAGCGACGACGTCGAGTTCGCCGAAGCGCTCCTCGAGCCGGCGGCGCACCGGCCGCAACCCGATTCGCAACGGCTATGTAACATGGACGTAGTTTCGGCCCAGACGACCTCTTGACGCCGCCTTTCCGGTGAGAGAACGGTGCGAGCGTCCGAATTGGAGGAAGACATGGAGCACGGCTTGGTGGAGAAGTCGAGCGCGCTCGTGCTGTGCGGCGGGTTCGTGATGTTGCTCGCGTCGGCATGCGACTTGTCGTACACCTGCGACACAGTGGAACCAGGGAGCGCAGGAGCTGGATACCCAACAGAATCCGTAGGAGCGGGAGATTTCCTCAGAGGTGACGACGAAGGCGAAGGAGAAGGCGCGGGCGGAGACGAAAATGTGGGCAGCGCACAGCTTGAGATGGCCGGGTCGTGCTTGCCGAGCAAGACATGCACCGACATGTATGTCGATTGCACAAGTATGCCTTGGCCTTGCTCGCGCTTTGTCGACGTAGGAATAACACTCTGTGCCATATGCCAGGAGAATTGTATAAAGAACCACGATTACAAATTCCGTCAGTGCTACAAGTGTGGGTTCTATTGAGATGCGAAACTCTATAAAAATCGGCGGGGCTACCCATGTTGCCTTCGACGGCATAACCGCGGAACATCTATTGCAGATTGGTGCGACCAATGTCGTTCGCGCGTCGGACCGCCTTATCATCGGTCCGAGTCGTCGGGATGCACTGGAGCATGTCCGAGCACGTCGCACCTGGTGGGATTCGACCGAAGAATGGGACAAAGTCTATTCGTCGGATGTCCACTGGGCCCCTCCCATCGTCTTGTGGGTATCGGCGAGCCTTCACGAACGGGTGAACCTTTGGAGGACTTGTAGCTGGTTGCGTCACCTTGGGTTCGCGCATCACGACATTTTTGTTCTCGACTTCGAACCAATCCCACCATCGAGTTCAGCGAGCCGAGAGGCATTAACTCGCCCGTTTACCTGTTCCGAGTCCGTGTCTGATCACGATGACGAGGTTCTCCTGGGCCGCCTTAGCAAGGCGCAGCCTTGGTCGAGGGAACGTCACGAACGAGCCATTCGCCTCTGGGAGAACTACGTCGACGAGAACCCCTTACCGTTCGTCGAGAACTGCATCACCGGCGTCGAAGGCTTTGCAGAACTCGCTCCCTTGTGGACGCTCCTCTCGTGTTTCTTCCCAAGAAAAACCTCAGAAGGAGCGCTGCGTCTCAGCCGCTTTGACGAGATTGTATTTACCCTCCTGTCGTCTGAGTGGCAGACCGCCTTGGCATTGGCCGCTCACAAATCGGAAATGCGAATGCACCTGTGGCATCTACTCTCCTGTACAGGCGACGTGTTCCTGCAAGATCGCCTAGAACAATGGGCAAAACACGATCTGAGCGCCGCCGTCGAGCGCGCTCCTGGCCCGAAGCCACCTGGCCACCCGATGCTCTCGAACGTGTACCGTCTCACCGAACGTGGGATGCAGATCCGAGACAAGGGGCTCGTTCACCTCACGAATGCGCCACGTCTGCCCATGGCCGGAACCGAGGCGTACGCGGCATCATCTCCCTGGGTGCTCCTCGAAGACGGACGGCTCGCTCGCCTCTGATGGCTCACGCCACCGTCACGCGTCGAACGCCTGGCGCGGGGCGCAGAGCTAATTGCAGGGAGGACAGTCCCCGCCGCAGTCTGCGTCTTCCTCTTCCCCATTCCGCCGGCCGTCGCTGCACGTTCTTGGCTGACACGTGCCAGCGAAGCAAACGCCGCTTTTGCAGGTCTCGTCCCCCTTGCACTTGTAGCCATCTGCGCACGGGTAGCAGCCGTAGCCGCAATCCACGTCGGTCTCGTTGCCGTTCTGCACTCGATCAAGACACCTGTCCACCGAGCATACGCCATCAGGCCCGCACACGCGCGTGATGCAGTCGTACTTGTCGTTGCACGGCAGGGTCACCCTGCAGGGATCGCAGCGGCCGCCGCAGTCCGTGGAAGTTTCACCGATATCGGCATCAAGGTCGCCGTTCTTGCATTTCAGAGGGGTGCAGTTGCCATCAGAAGAGCAGTACAGCGTCGCGTCCGCGCAGTCCGCATCGTATAAGCATGCGACCTCCTTTCCATAGCCGTTGCAAAACCCGGAACCAGAAGGCGAAGGGGAGGGTGCCACATGCTTGTTGATGGGTCCCGTCGGCTCACAGACGTCGTCCGTGCACGGATTGCCGTCGTCCCATACATCATCCAGGTCGCGCTCGAAGACGCGGCGCCCGTCACGACACAGGACGAGCTCACAGTCGCCTCGATACTGGCTCCTCGACACCTCGAACAACTCGATCTCGCAGGCACCTTCGAGGCAGTCCATCTGGCTGCATCTCGGGTCCATGTCATATGGCAGCGCGCAATCCGCGGCGGTCCTGCACTCCGGCGGCGGAATGTAGGGGAGCGGCGGGCTGTCCGAGCAAGCGAGCCAGAGCGATGCAACCAAGAGCGCCACGAGAGTGGCGGCGAAGCTTCTCCTTTTATTCATAGGCCCTCGCATCAGACGTCCAGGGGTCGATATAGAGTGGGCACGCGGCGCAGAGTCCGCCGCAGTCGACGCCTGCCTCCTCGCCGTTCATGACCCCGTCGCCACAGGTCGCAGCGCGGCACAAACCATCTACACATACACCGCTCTTGCAGGATTCGTGCGAGTTGCACCATTTGCCGAAATCGCAAGCAGGACATGATGGCGCACCGCAGTCGATATCTGTCTCAACGCCGTTTTGTACGCCGTCGTGGCACGTGGGCAGCGCGCATTTCTCTTCCGCCGTGCATACATGATCGTGGCAGTCCTCCGAGGTCAGACATG
Organism: Sorangium sp. So ce385; assembly: GCF_051474135.1. Lineage (NCBI taxonomy): Bacteria > Pseudomonadati > Myxococcota > Polyangiales > Polyangiaceae > Sorangium > Sorangium sp. So ce385. Next base: position 9,103,786 of record NZ_CP150337.1, read on the forward strand.
CTTGCCCTGCGGGGCACGGGTCGCACGCCCCCCCACAGTCGGTCGCCGTTTCCCCGAAGGGAGCGTCAAAATCCCCATCGACGCACCACTGTGGGACACACCATCCGCGCTGCGAACAAGCTACGGAAGACGGATTCCCGCAATGCTCGTCGGTCAGGCACTCGACCAGATGTCCCTTGCCGTCGCAGCGTCCGGAGCTCTCCTCGGCCCTCCCCGCCTCGCTCGGACGGTGAACGCCCACGCCCTGCGCGCACACATCGACCGTACACTCGTTGCCGTCATTGAATACGTCGCTGTCGTCGAGCTCGGCAACCACGCGCCCCGACTCGTCGCACCTGAGGGTCACGCAGTCGCCGATCCGCTGGTTCTGAAGCTGCTCCGGCAAGGCCAGCCTGCAGACGCCGTCGACGCACACGGCCTCGCCGCAGCGAGGGTCCACGGGCTTAGGACAGTCCCGAGGCGCCTCGCAACGCATGGCGTTGCACTCGTCCATAGGCCGGCACTGCCGCTCGCAGCGTTCTCCCTCGTCCTCCTTCGCGCCAGGCTCGCAACAGCTCTCCTCCGCGGGATCCGCGCACCGGCAACGCCCGTCGATGCATTGCGTTCCTGTCCTGTCAGGATCGCACTCCTCCGTCGACTCGCACGTCGGCTCCCGCTCCACGTCGACGTAGGCGTCACCGCTGCAGGCCGCCCAGAGGAGACCTGCGAGGAGCACCCCGCAGGAGGCGCACAGCCGCCGCTTCCACATGCGCGGCACGCTACCAGGCCTGCTCGCTCTCGGGATCACAGAGATTCATGGCAAGCGTCGAATCACGCGTGCACATCGCATTACGACGATCGCCATCGAATTCTCACTTGAAGTGAACGAGCACGCAGAGGAGAGGGCGAGAGCGGCCCCCACCCCCAGGAACACGCCAGCGCGAGGCCGGCCCCTACCACCCGAACGAGAGCGCCGCGCCGGGGGCGCCCCCCATGGCCCCCACGCGGACCGTCGCCTCCGGCGCGAGCAGGAACCCCGCGGCCACGGCGCCGCCGGCCGCAAGGCCAGCCCCGATGAACGCGCCCACCGACAGCGCCGTGAACGTCCTCGCGCGCCCGTCGGCCTCCGCGTAGGCGTCGCACGCGGGCAGCCCCGGCCGGCAGCGGAACGCCTCCCAGCGCGCCCGGACGAAGGCGGCGTCCCGGTCGCCGGCCGCGTCGTTGGCCTCCGCGACCGAGACGCCCCCGACCACGGCGAGCGCGACCGACGTGGCCGCGAGCCCGCCCACGGTCCACCACCGCAGCGCCGGATCGCGCGCTGCCCGAGGCGGCGCCGCGCCCGGCGGGGCGGCAGCCTTGCTCATCGCCGCCTTGCTCGCCGATGGACGCGCAGGCTCCTCCGCGTCCGCGCGCCGGAGCACCAGCCACACCGTCCGCTCGCCGCCCGCGTCGACGGCGGCCGGCACCTCGACCTGCCGCCCGGCGAGCTGCGCGCCCACGCGGTGCTGGCCGGGCGCGACGTACACCGGGCGCGGCAGCGGGGAGACGCCGACCTGCCGCCCATCCACGAGCACGGCCGCGCCGGGCTCGCTCACGCGCACCTCGATCGCCCCGACGTGCCGCCGCGCCTCCGCGAAGTTCGCCCGCGCCAGCTCGTAGCCCTCCTTGAAGCCCGGCGGCACCCAGATCTTCGGCGCCTCGGGGGTGCCGACCATGTCGAAGTAGATGGCGAGGAACTCCGCCGCCATCTGGAAGTCGCGCAGCCGGAACGACAGCATCCCCACGCGGAACGCGTCGGAGGCGCTCCTCGTGAGCCGCCACAGCGTCAGGTGGATGTCGCGCGCGTCCGCGATGCGCCCCTGGTCCACGAGCCGCTTCGCCTCGTCGAGCATCTCCTGCTCCGGTCCCGTCGACGGGCGGCGCCGCGGGAGCGGCTCCGCCGCCGCCGGCGCCGCGCACGAGAGCAGCAGCAGGACCGCGGTGATCGGGCTTCGTGGCGAGCGTCGCATGGTCTTGTCTCCCGGGCACCCTCCGCGCAACCGGCGCCCCGTGCAGTTCGCGAGGTGCTCGCAGGCGCCCTGTCCCTCGACCGGCGTCGGCGACCTGCACGAGAGCCCGAGCAACGCGATCTCCCGCCCTCGACGGGCCCCTCTTAGCAGAGATCGCCGCACGGTTGCGCTCGAAGCGCGCGACAGGCACGCAGGCGCCGCACGAGCAACGCATTACGTCGAACGCTCTCCAATTCTCTATCTTCGTGCATCGACGCGCAGAAACAGCCTTTGCGGCAGAAGCGTGGTGTGTCACGTCGGTGTCCGCCTGCGCGCTCCTGGTAGCCCGCGCGCAGAGGCGTCCTCCGGACAGCCGCCTGGACGCCCGCGCTGGCCGGGCGGCCGCACGCTGCCGGTCGCGCCGATGCGATGTCCGGGTGACCGCCTCCCCTGTCCGGGCGGCGCGCGAGATGTCCGGGTGACCGCCTCCCCTGTCCGGGCGGCGCGCGAGGTGTCCGGGTGACCGCCTCCCCTGTCCGGGCGGCGCGCGAGGTGTCCGGGTGACCGCCTCCCCTGTCCGGGCAACCACGATGCATCCGGATGCGGCACCCCTGTTGAGAGCTCCGGACCCTGCGAGGGCCGGCACGGGAGGCGAGGCGTGCTCATCCGCGCCGTCGCGCCCTGTCGGAGGGGCGTTCTGACGGCCACCCGCCGCGCGCCTCCGCGCTCGCCCTTGCGCCGCGCCTCCGCGCTCGCCCTTGGGCCGCCGCCTCCGCGCTCGCCCTCGGCCCGCGCGGCATCTACCATGGGGGCATGCGCCCCACGGTCCTCCTCTGGGACATCGACGGCACCCTGCTCTCCACCGGCGGCGCAGGCCGGCGCGCCATGGAGCGCGCGTTCGACCGGTTTGCCGGCCGGCCCGACGCGTGCGAGGCGTTCTCGTTCGCCGGCATGACCGACAGGGCCATCATCCGGGCGGGGCTCGAGGCGCTCGGGCGCGAGGTCACCGAAAGCGCCATCGACGCGCTCCTCGCGCTCTACGTCGAGATCCTCGCCGAGGAGATGTCGCTCGCCGGCGAGACCCGGGTCCACCACGGCGTCCTCGACGCGCTCGACGCCGCCGCCCGGCGGGCAAGGTGCGCCGTCGGCCTCGGCACGGGGAACGTCCGCGCGGGGGCGCAGGCGAAGCTCACGCGCGTCGGCATCTACGAGCGGTTCGCGTTCGGCGGCTTCGGCTGCGACCACGAGCTCCGCGACGAGCTGCTGCGCATCGGCGCGGCGCGCGGGGCGGCGAGGCTCGAGGCGCCGCTCGAGGCGTGCCGCGTCGTGGTCATCGGCGACACGCCGAAGGACATCGCGGCGGCCCGGGCGATCGGCGCGGAGTCGATCGCCGTGGCCACCGGCACCTACGCCCTCGCGGAGCTCGAAGCCTGCGCCCCGACCCACAGCTTCAGCGATCTCCGGGAGAGGGGCGTGCTCGAGGCGCTGCTCGGCTAGCCCCGCTCCCCCGATCGAAAGATCCGCCGATCCGCCAACAAACGACGCCCTTCAGCGGCGGCGCCGCTCGCTCTACGCATCGAAGGGGGCGAACGAAGCGGAGGAGCGTGGGACCCATGATCGACATGGTTGGAGAAATGACCGACCGGCTGCTGGCCGATGCGGGCATCGGCGCCGGCATGCGCGTGCTCGACGTGGGCTGCGGCGCCGGGGATGTCTCGTTCCGGATCGCGCAGCGCGTCGGCGGGCAGGGGCAGGTCGTGGGCATCGACCGCGACGCGCGCCCGCTCGCGGCGGCGCGCGACCGGGCGCGCGAGCTCGGGCTGCCGAACGTGACCTTCGCCGAGGGGGACCTCGGCGCGCTGTCGCCCGAGCACGGCCTCTTCGATGCCGTCGTGGGCAGGCGCGTCCTGATGTACCAGCCCGACCCGGCGGCGGCCGTGAAGGGCCTCTCCCGCGCCCTGCGCCCCGGCGGCCTGGTCGTCTTTCAGGAGCACGACGCCACCATGGTGCCTGCGAGCCTGACGCCGCTGCCGCTTCATGAGCGCGCGCATCAATGGATGTGGCGAACGGTGGAGCGCGAGGGCGCCGACATCCACATCGGCTTCCACCTCGCCGCCGTGCTCGAGCAGGCGGGCCTCGACGTCGCGCGCGTGCGCGCGGAGGCGATCGTGCAAACGCCGCGGGCGTACCACCGCACCGCCGCGATCATCCGGGCGATGCTGCCGCGCATCGTGCAGCAGGGCGTCGCCACCGAGGCCGAGATCGACGTCGACACGCTCGAAGAACGCCTCGCGGACGAGCGGACGAAGGCGAACGCCACGTACGTGAGCGACATGGTCTTCGGCGCCTGGGCCCGGAAGCTTGCCTGATACCGCTTGGCCCAGGCTCGTCCCTGGCTCATGAGAGAAGGAACCACCGAGGCACAGAGGGCACAGAGGGAAGAGAAGATACATCAATCGTTTCTTCTCTCTCCTCTGTGCCCTCTGTGCCTCGGTGGTTCAAATTCTTCTCATGGCGGAACCACGTACGAACGCCGTGGCAGCGCGCGGGCGCACGCCGTCACGGCGCCGCCGCCTGGCCCTCCCGCGCCGCTATCCGGTCCCTCGGATCGGGGTTCTTCGCGGGATCCCACTGGACCCACACGTGCTCCGGCCCTCGAAACGAGGTGTTCGCCACGTACCGGAAGTCCTGGTGAACGCCTCGCCGATCAGCTGCAAGATCGGATACGGGTCCGAGAGGTACGGGTCCCTGAGCGGGTCGAACGCAGCGGCCAGCTGGCTCACCGGGCAGCCGCTGGCTCGGCCCGGGGCGGTGCCGGAGGGGTCGGTCGAGCTCATGGCGCGTGCCATACCATGCTGCGCGCCGCCCGCCGCCGCGGCCTCCCGCTCAGCGCGAGCACATCTCGATCAGCATCGTCTCCAGCACCGCCTGCGCCGGGCGGCGGCTGCTCTTCAAGGCCAGGTCGGCCTCGGCGAGCAGGCGCATCCAGCCGCCGAGCGCGCCCTTCGGGAGCTGGCGGATCGTCTGCGCCACGTCGTTCACCTTGTAGGGGGCCACGCCCGCGCGCTGGGCCGCCTCGGCCTGGCTCGCGCCCCCGGCGAGCGCCGACTCGAACTTCACCATCTGGCGGACCGACCACGAGACCGCCCCGAGCAGCCGCAGCCCCCCGTCGCGCGGGTCGTACGCGTCCGAAAGCGCCGCGAGCGCGCGATCGAGCCGGCGCCGCCCGAGCGCGTCGATGAGCTCCCAGACCGTGCTCTGCCGGACCCGGATGACCACCTGCGCGATCGCGTCCTCGGTGATCGGCTGCTTCGGCCCGACGTACAGCGAGAGCCGCTCGATCGCGTCCACCACGTACCCGAGCTCGGGCCCGGCGAGCTCGGCGAGCTGGTCGGCCACGTCGCTGGAGATCGGGTTGCCCTTCTCGCGGGCCATCGACGCGATGAAGCCGGGCAGGGCGCGGCGGTTCAAGGGCTCGCACGAGACGAGGAAGTCGCCCTTCTTCGCCGACGTGACGAGGCGGCGCTGGCCGTGGAGCTTCGCCGCGACGAGCACGAGGACCGCGCTCGGCGACGGCGCCTTGGCGTACTCGGCGAGCGCGTCGAGCGGGCTCGCCTGCTTCGACGCGCCGCGCTTGCCGCCCGCGCCGCCGCGCTCGTCGTCCCCGTCGTCGCCGTCGGCGTCGTCCTTCTTCTCCCAGCGCTCGACGCCGCGGACGAGCACGAAGCGGCGCGGGGCCATCATCGGGAGCATCCGCGCGGCGCCGAGGATCGACTCGACGGGCGCGTCCCCCGCGGTGAACTTGTCCTCGTTGAACCCGGCGATGCCCCCCTTGGCCGCCGCTTCCCGGATCGCGCTCACCACGCGATCGACCAGCCAGCGCTCCTCCCCCATCACGAGGTAGACCGGGCGAAGGGCGCCGCTGGTCGCTTCCTTCAAGGCTTGGTCGGGCGTCACCGCTCCGGCATCGGGCGTTCAGGCGGGTGCGTCAAGGGCAACGCGCGCGGCCCCGGCCCCGGCGGGCCCGGCCCCCCGTCACGGCAGCGAGAACGGGACGTCCACGCGCACGCTCGCGCCGGGCGGCTCGACGGCGATCGGCGGGAGCGCGGTGACCAGGCAGGCCGTCACGTCGGGGCGCGACGCCTCGCGGTCCTCGACGATGCCGCGCGCGATCTGCCGGCCCTGGGCGTCGAACGTCAGGTTGAAGACGTACTTCACCTCGCGCGGCGCCGGCTGCGCAGCGATCGCCGGCTTGTAGCAGCGCTCGACCAGCGCGGGGCGGCGCGCGTCGAGCGCCCGCGCGGCCTGCCGCGCGACCTCCTCGCGCGGCACGGCGCGCTGCGGCGCCGGCGCGCCCTCTCCCGGCGCGCGCTCCGCCGCCCCGGCGGGCGGCGCCGGCTCGCCCCGGTGCGAGGCGTCGCCCGCGGCGGCGCGCGGATCCGGGGCGACGGCGGCCGGGCCGTGGCGCAGGCCGAGGTAGACCGCGGCGGCGATCATGGCGCTGCCGAGGAGGATCGCGGTGGGGGTCGAGAGCTGCATGCTCATGCCTTGGCGTTCCCGCGGAGCCCGGGAGAGCGCCCCGCCCGCGCGCCGATCCGCGGCCGCCGCTGCTTAGCCGGAATGCAGGCCGGTGGCGAGCCCGGCCCGCACCGGGTGCTGGCGTAATTACCCCAGCCTGCTTGCAACGACCCCACTTTTGTGGGCGCAAACAACCCCACGATTCGGTCGTCGGGTCGGTGGGCGGATCCCCGAACAGGGACATCTGGACGGGGGTCCTCGGCCTCGGACGCCAGGCGAACAGGTCGAGCTGACGGGGCTGCTCCGCCGACGGCGCGGAGGGCTCGACGTGACCCGGCGCAGCGATGGGCACGGGAGCGGGTGGAGGCGGCACGGGAGCAGCGAGCGGGCTCGGCGCGGCGCCGCCCTGGACCACGCGCAAGAACCCGCGTCCGCCGGGCAGCTCGCGTGCTGTGCCCTCGGGCTTGCGCGGGGCAAGCGGCTTCGCGCTCGGCGCTGCCGTCTCGGGCACGGAGAGCAGCGCGTCGAGCAGCTCCGGCAGCTCCCGATGTGGCTCCAGGCGCTTTCTCATCTGCGGGCCCGCAAGTACGGGCAGATGGTGTTCATCGAGTTGGGTCCTGAAGCCGACCCGATCGGCGACGCCCGGCTGCGCCGCGACACGGTCCACTTCTGGACACTCGAGATCGCGACCCACACCGGACGGTGGGAAAAGACCGGCTTCCGCGGCCTGTGGCAGGACCTGCTCAAGCTGCTGATGGCGGACTTCCCCTGGACGCTTGCGCCCATCGAGTAGCTCACCCGCCGTCGCGTTGCGCCGCCGGGCGTTGCATCCGCGTCCTGTGACGAGCTCGCTCCGTTCACCAGCCCGGCTGGCCCGGATCGTGAACGGGCCGGCGCGTCGTCGATCAAGGGACGAACTTCGGGAACGCTGTGCTAGGTCACCCAAACGCTTTCCGACGGGCAGGCTTCTCGCTGCGGCGATTGCGTCGTCCAATTACGCTGGAATACATAAGGTAAATGATGTGATCATGCTGGCCGGACACGCCTGAAACGCCTGTATTACGCTTTGTTGCACCGATGAAAGGCGTACCATACTGGGCGACGGCCTTCTCCTCTACCGCGAGCCGACCGGCGGGTCATGGGCGTTATCCAGGATGGCATAGCGGGAGAGCGGATGTCGCCCTGCCCGACTACGAGCAGGCGTGGAAGCTCCATCAGGCACCGCTGTATGAGGATAACCCGAGCGCGCCGCCGGCGAAACGGATCTGGGACCGCAGCTACGCTATCAACAGCATGGTCGCGAGTCCGCGCCGCAAATTTGCCGAGAGATGTCGGATAAAAAAAAAACCGAGGTGATGCTCCAGCCCTAGGACATGACCCCGGGCTCCATCGAAGCCAGGGCAGGGCGGGTCAATCCCCGATCGCCATCCACGCGATTCTGGTCGAGTAGTTCGTCGCGGCGAAGTTCAGCGTCGTGGCCGCGATAATCGCCTCCTTGTTCGTCACGCTGTCGGTCTTGCAGAAGATCCAGTTGCCCGGGTTGTTCCACTCCGAGCAGAAGACGAGGGGCGGCGACGAGAAGGGGACTTTGAAGGCCACGCTGGTGCGGGAATAAGACGAGTTGGAGAACGTGGCAACGAACGACCCGGTGTCGACGCGTTGCGTGGCGGCGAAGTCGACCGTGTTGTTGGGCGAGGCGTCTGCGACGAGGCCTGCTGCGAGCGCAAGGGTGGTGATATTCAGCAAAGAGCTCATGGTCCTGTTCTCCTCTCCTCGATTCCATCGAATCCAAGAGGTGGGCGCTCTCCGCGCGAGAGCACGCTCCAGACACCTTGGATCCGTCCACGGATCCTCTTGGGCAGTCGGGGGCCGATGTCGACTCCTGGCCACCATCGAGTGCCCGTTCTGCCCTAGCCGTGGCGAAGGCTTCGACCTCGCACCCCAAGGTCTCGGGGTGAGCAGGGTCGAAGTGGCGCACCGACAGGAGGCGTCGATGGGCTCTTGGGCATGGACTACGCTGCTCGGGTTGGCGCTGCTCGTCCCTGGCTGCGGCGCGGCAAAGGGGAGCGCGACAGTCGCCGCGCGGCCGAGCAAGGTGCGCATGGGCGCTGCATTCCGGGCTGGAAGGCCGTCTTGCCTGGTCACATGGGGTCGCGTGCGCTTTTGAATCCATCCGAGCGAGGCAAGTCCCACGCGCGTAGGTGCCCCGAGGCAGCCCGGGGTACACCCGCGGGCTGCACTACTTCCGGCCGAACCTACCCGCTCACGCGGGCCCCGGAGTCAAATGACCCCACTTTCGGTCAAATGACCCCACCACCCCGCGCCGCTCCGTTTGACAAGCGCGCGCCCGGCCGCTCTGATGCCGCGCCGTGTGGTCCGTCCTGCTCGTATTCGCCGCGACGTACATCCTCATCGCCGCGCGCCGCCTGTCGATCTTGCCTATCGGCCGCCCGGCCGGCGCGCTCGCGGGCGCGTGCGCGATGGTCTTCCTGAGCGCGATCGAGCCCGGCGCCGGCCTGACGCCGCACGAGGCGTTCGCGGCGGTCGAGCCGAACACCATCGGCCTGCTGCTCGGCATGATGCTGCTCTCGGCGTCGCTCGACGTGGCGGGGGTGTTCGAGCGCGCCGCCGCGTGGGTCGCGCGGCAGAACCTCTCGCCGGTCCGGCTGCTCTACCTGGTCACGGTGGGCGCCGGGCTCGCCTCCGCGGTGCTGCTGAACGACTCGGTCTGCGTGATGCTGGCGCCGCTCGTCGACCGGACCGCCCGGCGCGCGGGGCTCGACCGGGTGCCGTACCTGCTGGCGCTCGCGATGGGCGCCAACGCCGGCAGCGCGCTCACGCTCGCCGGCAACCCGCAGAACATGCTCGTGGGTCACCTGTCCGGCATCCCGTACCGCACGTACCTGCTGGAGGCCGGCCCCGCCGCGCTGATCGGGCTCGCCGTCACGGCCGTGATGCTGCACCTCCTGCTCCGGCGCCGCATCGCGGTGCAGGCCCCCGCGCCCGCGCCCGCGCCCGCATCCGCGACGCCCGCGCCCGCATCCGCGACGCCCGCAGCCGCATCCCCGGCGCCCGCAGCTGCCTCCCCGGCGCCCGCAGCCGCATCCGCGGCGCCCGCCTCCGCGCCCGAATCCGCCGCGCCCGCGCCGGCGGGGGGCGCCCGGCCGAGCGCCCTCGTGCCGCTCGCGTGCATCGCGGTCGTGTCGGTGCTGTTCGTGCTGGGCGCGAACCTGGCGTGGGCGGCGATCGGCGGGGCGACCGCGGCGATCCTGCTGCACCGGCGGGACGCGAACGGCCTGTTCGACCGGGTCTCGTGGACCGTGCTCGTCTTCTTCGGCGCCCTCTTCATCGTCGTGGCGGGCCTCCAGAAGACCGGCATGCCCGAGCAGGCGCTGCGCGCCGCGAGCCCTTACCTCCCCGCGGGGCCGACGATGGGCGTGCTCGGGCTGGGCATCGCGATGCTCGTCGGGTGCCAGATCGTCTCCAACGTCCCCTTCATCCTGCTCGCGGAGTCGTACATCCGCAGCCAGCCCGATCCGCACCTCGCCTGGATCGCGACCGCCGTCGTGTCCACCCTCGCCGGCAACCTCACCCTGCTCGGCTCGGTGGCGAACATCATCGTCGTGGAGACCGTGGGCGCCGAGCGCGAGATCGGCTTTCGCTCCTACGCCAAGGTCGGTGTCCCGGTGACCCTGGCCTCGACCGCCGCGGCGCTCCTCTGGCTCCTCCTCGTGCGCTGAGCCGGAGCGCGGGCGCCGCGGTCACGCCGAGGAAGCGCCGTGTCAATCACAGCCCGCATGCTCCCGCGGCCGCTGGAGGCGATGCCGCACTGCAGCGCGGCCGAGGCGGCGCCGCTCGCGCGGCCGGCGCCGCACGTCGAGCCAGGCGTGGATCAGCGTGATCCCCACGGCCGCACAGAACACCGGCCCCATGGCGAGCATCACGAGAGGGCGCAGGGCTTGTCGCATCGTTCGTGGTTTCATGTGTTTCAGCGTACGATGCGCGGAGGTCACCCAGTAGCGCATTGCGTTGAAAAACTTCACTTCTACGGGTGAGAAAACCAACATCCGATGCAGCAGCACGACAAGGTGACGGAAAAATCTTGTATTGCTGGATCCCAGTCGACTACTACACCTGCGGCGACCGACCCTGGCCCACGGCGCGCGGCGAGCGGCGCTGCGCGGGAGGGGGGCTCCCGGAGGCGCGTTTGCGCGGCCGATCTCCCTTGCGGCGCCGGGCGGTCCGCGGTCACCCATCCCCAGGAGAGGCCTGAATGGCGCACGATCTGTCGAAACGAGTAGCCCTGGTCACCGGCGCTTCCCGCGGCCTCGGGGCGGCCATCGCCCGCCGGCTCGCGGCCGCCGGGGCGCGCGTGGCGGTGAACTACTTCGCCGGCCGCGACGGGGCGGGGCGCGTGGTCGAGGACATCCGGCGGGGCGGCGGCGAGGCCGAGGCGTTCCAGGCCGACGTGCGCGACGAGCGGGAGGTCGCGCGCCTCGTGGACGAGGTGCAGGTGCGCTTCGGTCCGATCGAGGTGCTCGTGCTGAACGCGACGGGCCCGCAGCCGCACGTACCCCTCGAGGAGCTGACCTGGCAGCACTGCCTCGATCAGCTCGAGTTCTTCGTGAAGAGCCCGGTCCTCCTCGCGCGGGCGGTGGTCCCCGGGATGAAGGAGCGCCGCGCGGGCCGGATCATCCAGATCGGGTCCGAGGTCTTCGAGCAGGGCGTCCCCGCGTTCTCCAGCTACGTCTCGGCCAAGGGCGCGCAGCTCGGGCTCACGCGCTCGTGGGCGGTGGAGCTCGGCCCGCACGGGATCACCGTCAACCTGGTGGCGCCCGGCTGGGTCCCGGTCGAGCGCCACCTCAGCGAGGGCGCGAGCCAGGCGGCCATGGAGGGCTATGCGGCCGGCAACCCGCTCCGGCGCCTGGGCACGCCGGACGAGATCGGCGACGCCGTGGTCTTCCTCGCGTCCGACGCCGCCACCTTCATCACGGGCCAGAAGCTCTCCGTGAACGGCGGCAGGACCCTGGCCTGACCCGGCCCGGGGGGAGGCCCGCGGCCGAGGGCCCGGCGCGCCTCCCTCAATGCCGCTTCTTGCGCTCGGCTTCCTCGACGGCGGCGGCGTGGAAGGCGCCGAGGACGTCGTCCCAGAAGCTCTCGACATAGGCCCGCAGCGCGCTGAGCCCCTCGCGGTCGACCTCGTAGAAGTTGTGGCGACCGCGCCTGTGGCACCGGAGCAGCCCGGCGTCCTCCAGCACGCGGAGGTGCTGCGACACCGCGGGGCGGCTCACGCTCACCGTCTTGGCGATGTCTCCCACGGAGAGCGGCTGTGCGCGCACCCGCTCGAGAATCTGCCGGCGCGTCGGATCAGCGAGTGCCGCCAGCACCGCACCGACCGGATCCATGGAGCCAGCATGGCGCAGGCGCAGAGGCAGCCGCAAGGACGATCTTCCGCTTGACCGGACCCCTCGAACCGGTAAGTATTGGCTTACGCGTTACGGCGCGCGGGGTTCGGCCGCGCGCTGGCGCGGACCGCCGGAGGCGCGGCTAGGGGGGCGCTCCATGCCTGCTCGCGCCGCGCGTCCGCGCCCCCGTTTCTCGTCAAAGGAGCTGTCATGTCGCGCATGATCGTCTATGGCACCCCCGGCTCGACCTACACCTGGAGCGTGGAGATCGCGCTGGTCGAGAAGAAGATCCCCTATGAGCTCGTCGAGGTCGCCTTCGGGGCGCACCTCCTGCCGGCGCACCGGGAGCGGCATCCGTTCGCGAAGGTGCCCGTGCTCGAGCACGACGGCTTCAGGGTGTACGAGACGCAAGCGATCCTCCGGTATCTCGACCAGGTGGTCCCCTCCCCGCCGCTCCAGCCGAGCGACCCGCGCGACGCGGCGCGGATGAACCAGGCGGTCGGCATCCTCGACTGGTATTTCTGGAGGGCGGCGGGCCCCGGCATCGTGGGCCAGCGGCTGTTCGCGGCGGCGCGCGGCCTCGCGCAGGACGAGGCCGTCGTGCAGGCGGCGGTCCCGGTCGTGCGGACGTCCCTCTCCGAGCTCGATCGCTTCCTCGGAGACCGGCAGTTCCTGGCGGGCGATCGGCTGACGATCGCGGACATCATGGTCCTGCCGATCGTCCGCTATCTCCAGCTGACCCCGGAGGCGTCGCTCTTCGAGCCCCACCCGCGCCTGCGCGCGTGGTGCGAGCGCCTCCGTTCCCGCGAGAGCGTCAAAGAGACCGAGCCGCAGCTCGTGCGGAATCGCTGAGCGAGCGCCGCGCCGCCCGGGCTCATCTCGCGCTCTGCCCGGCGGCGGCCCCCGAGGGAAGCGAGGCCGCCGCCCGCGCGGAGCGTGAGCTGGTTTATCGGGCCAGGAACACCGTCACGGCGCCCTGCTGCACCTTGCCGGAGGGATCCCTGCACTTGTCGTAAGCGCCGTCGCTGAGCTCGTGGCCGCAGACGTCATCGCACTCCCCGAGCACCTCGATGGAGGAGCAGTCCCGGATGGAGGGCCCGCACACCCGCGGGATCTGCGACGCGCCGGGCGCGACGCAGGCGTAGAGCTTCTGTGGGGTCGCGAAGATGTCTCCGAAATAGGCGCCCTCGCGCTTGGTGTATCCCTCGCGCTCCTCCCTCGTGCTGGCGAGCGCCTTGTCCTTCCCCCGGATCGAGATCCGGACGGTCTCGCCGAGGTAGTTGACCCGGGAGATGACGCACGCGGACACCCAGGATTTGCAGCTCTCGCCGCACGCGCCGCCGGGCTTGCCCCACTCGGGCGCGAGGCCCGTCGAGCCCTCGAAGGCGTAGTCGGCGCCCTCGATGTTCAGGCGGATGACCTGCCCCTTGGGGAGCGCGCAGCCCACGATGGTGGACAGCTGCTGGCGGCCCAGCGGATCCGAGAGCGCCGCCATGACAGACCCGTTGAAGGTCAGACCGTTGAACGTCAGGGCGTTGGAGGTCAGCCCGTTGAACGTCAACCCGTTGAACGTCAGCCCGTTGAGGGTCAGCCCATTCCCCATGATCGCGGCCTGCTCCTCCGCATCGACGGGCTCCTCGGCCGCATCCTCCGGGAGGACGGCACAGCCAAGTTGCACGAGGGAAGCCGCGGCGGCGACGACGAGGGCAAGGAGGGGCGACTTTGTCATGGTCCTTAACAATTGCCCGTCCCCGGCGCATGTTCAAATTTTTCTTTCCGTAAATAAACGGTGCTGCTGGACGGCGCTGGCTCCGTCGCGCAGGCCGCCGGCCGCGGTGAGCGGCCGAAGTGAGCACCGCGTGGCCGGACGCCGGGCAGCCGCGTCACGCGGCGCGGGTGAGCGGGGATCGAGGCGCGCGCGGGGTCATAGAAGCCCTTGATGCCACAGGGAGAGCAGGTCCATCGACGTCGCGACGGCGACGTGGATCGCGCAGCCGCCCCAGATGGAGTCGCTCTTCAGGCTCACGGTGCCGAGGATGAACCCGGCGAGCACCGAGCCGAGCGCCTCGGGCAACGGCTTGCCGAAGTGGATCATCGCATAGGGCACCATCATGGCGAAGATCGAGGCGTAGCCGAGCGCGCGGCGGACGCCGTGGATGAAGAAGCCGCGGTAGAAGAACTCGAGCGCGACGAACTGCGCTGCATAAAGGGCCTCCCACGCCCAGAACCACGGCCAGAGGTCCTCGCCGCGCGCGAGCTTGTAATAGGGGTACTTCGCCTGGAAGGCCGGCGAGAGCGACGCGACGTAGAGGACCGGCGCCATGACCGCGAAGAACAAGGCATAGATGGACATGTGCCGCGCCGTCCCGCGGACGCGCAGGCCGAGGGTCCGGATCGGCACGCGCAGCACGAAGCGCGCGACGAGGAGGGTCGGGAGCAGGTAACCGGCGAGGCGGCCCACCGCCCAGACGATCCGCTGGTGAAAGCGACGGTCCGGGGAGGTGTTCAGCGCGTCGTGGAGCCGCGCCGCGACGTCATCGAGGCCCACGGCGCGCAGGCCATCCACCATCCAGCGCGTGTCGTTCTCGTTGCCGGCGAACCGGACGAAGATGAGCACGCCGATCACGGTGAGAAAGACGCTCACCATGCGGCGGGTGACCTCGCCCGCGGGAGTCTCGGCCCGATGGAGCGCCGCCTCGGCGTCGAGCCGATCGCGCAGGTCGATGACGTACTCCTGCCAGATCCCGCGAAAAAAACGTCCGATCACGCGCCGTGCCTTATCACCGCGGGCGCCCCCGGCACAATCGAGAAGGCCTGCGCCCGAGCCCGCACGGCGCTCCGGCCGGGCCGCTCTGCTGCCCGTCAGTCGTCCAACGCACGATCGTCGGAGTCGTCGTCGTCCGCGTCACCTCCCGACGGCGCGGCGCCGAGCACGCCGGTCGGGCGCACACCGAGGATGGCCTGCGCCTCGGTCATCATCTCCGCCACGATCTCGGCTGCTGGCTTGACGCTGGCGATGGAGAGGACGCTCTCCGAGCCGGCGGGCATATCCATCTCCTCGAGGTCGCCCACCGTGTCCGGCGTGGGCACGAACGCGCTGAATTTCGGCATCTCGTACGGGACGTCCAGGACCCCGGGAAACAGCACCGTGGTGCCGATGGTGGCCGGCGGGGGCGGCGGATCCGGGATCCGCGGCTCTCTCCCGGCCCACTGCCGCACGACGCGGTTCCGCAGGACGCGCTGGCGCTGGCCCGGCCACTCCGGGCCGAAGAAGGTCTGTACCGCCGTCGCCCCGGCGCCCGCCGCGACGAGGCGAGCCTTGTAGTCGGGATGGGCGTAGGCCTCCGTGGAGGCCACCAGCCGCGTGCCGACGACGACGCCGTCGGCGCCGTCCCGCAGCGCCCGCACGACGCCGGCCCCGTCCGCGATCCCGCCCGCCGCGAGGAGCAGCGCCGGCTTCACGTCCCTGCGGATGGCATCGACGAGGGCCTTCGTCGTCACCGTGGCCCGGGCGTGCCCGCCGGCCTGCGACCCCTGCGCGATGATCCCGTCGGCGCCGACCGCGACGGCGTCGCGAGCGGCCGCGACCGAGCCCACCTGGACCCAGACCTTCGCGCCCGCCGCGTGGAGCGCGTCGACCCAGGCGACCTCCGGCGCGTTCCAGTGGAAGACCACGAGCCGCACCGCCTCGGCGACGCAGACATCGATGTGATCCCGCGTGACGAACGCGCCCGCGGGCCCGGTCGCGACGATGAAATCCACGCCGAACACGCCCGCCGTGAGCGCCTTGGTCGCCCGGATCCGCGCCTCGACGACGGAAGGCGGCTCGGTCGCCGACCCCAGCACGCCGATCCCACCCGCGTTCGAGACCGCCGCGACCAGCGGAGGAAGGCTGACGAACGCCATGCCGGCGCTGACGAGCGGAAACGGAACACCGTAATCCACGGTGAGCCGGGTCCGGAGCGAGAGCGCCGGCCCCGGGCGCAATCCGTCCGACAGCGCCTCGCCGTCCTCCTCAGGCCCGCGCCCCGCATCGCCCAGCACGCAGCCCGGGCCCAGGGCCAGACCGAGCCCGCTCAGCCCCAGGAGATCCAGAAACGTACGTCGATCGAGCTTGTGCACCGATTCCTCCGTGTCTTTCGTCCTGCGCGTCACGCACGCCCACCCAGAACCACCTCGGCCGACGGCCGCAGGGCTCCTCAGCGCTCCTCAAAGCGGTTGGCGACGCACCGGACGTTCCGTTTTCGGTATGTGTTTTGCACTCTTACGGGCTCTCGGAGAAAGCCAGCCCATGAAAACCGTTCAGCAGCACATTGTGCGTCATCAGGAGCAGTTCAGCGACCACCCCTTCTTCGCGCGCCTCTCGACGGATCCGCCCTTCGAGCGGCTCGCGCCTTTCCCGGTCTGTCTGACGTTCTGGGTGATGACATTTCAGGACATCCTGCGCATCTGCGATGAGGGCGCGACGGATCCGGGGTACAAGCGCATGGTGCACCGCCATCGCCTCGAGGACGCGGGGCACGACCGCTGGTTCCTCGGCGATCTGGCGGCGCTCGGCCTCGAGCCCCCCACCGCGGCCGAGCTGTTCGGCGAGCGTCATCGCGCCGCGCGCAACGCGAGCCTGGCGCTGCTCTCGGAGGCGCTCCGCGCGCGCCACGACGCGTGCCGGCTCACCCTGCTCCTGACGCTCGAGTCGGCGGGACACGTCTTCTTCGAGCGCGTCGCGCGCTACCTGGAGCGCATCGGCGAGCGGCGCCGCCTGCGCTACTTCTCCCAGACGCACCTCGACGTGGAGAAGGCCCACGACCTGTTCGAGGAAGACACCGACGCTCACATCGAGGCCATCGCCCTCGACGAGGAGACGCGGACCGAGGCGCTGCAGCTGATCGACCGGTGCTACCGCGAGCTCACGGGGATGTTCGACGCGATCGAGGCGCAGATCGCGGCCGGCGCGGCGCGCCCCGCGCTCGCCCCGTCGAGGCCTCGATCGACGCGAGAGGCGACGCGAGAGGCGGCGCGAGGGGCGGCGCTCCGCGTCGCGAGGACGCCGGGCCTGAGGCCGTTCGCGCGGCGCGCTCCCCGGGGCGATGGGGGTAGCCCCGGATGACCGACGCCGCGTCGCCGCTCGCCGTGAGGTGAGGATCGGAGAAAGGCAGGGAGGCGGGAGGAGCCGACGAACGTGCTCCCCGCCTCCCCGCGAGCCCCCTCCGGCCGCGTCACTGCGCCGAGGTGGGATTGACGATGATCTCGACGCGCCGGTTGTTGGCGCGGCCCTCGGCGCTCGCGTTGTCCGCCACCGGGCGATCCGGCCCGTGGCCGACGGTCGCGATCTTGTCGGCCGGCAGACCCACGCTGACGAGGTGGGCCTTCACGGAGTCGGCGCGCGCGAGCGAGAGCTTGCGGTTCGCCTGGGCGGAGCCGGTCGAGTCGGTGTGCCCCTCGATCCGGAGCGGCGGCGACCCCTGATCCTTCAGGGTGGTCGCGACCTGGTTGAGCTTCTCCTTGGCGATCGGCAGGAGCTCGGACTTGCCCGAGGCGAAGAGGACCGCGCCGGAGAGCGTGATGACCACGCCGCGCTTCTCCTCCTTCACCGCGGCGATCTCCTTGAGGCTCGCGAGCGCCGCGTTCGCGACGCGCTCGGCCTCCCGCCGCGCCGCCTCGGCCTCCTGCCGGGCCTTCTCGGCCTCGGTCCGCGCGCTCTCGGCCTGGAGCCGCGCGCTCTCGGCCTGGGCGCGCGCCTGGCGCTCGCGCTCGATCTGCTGCTGGCCGCTCTGCAGCGCGTCCTTCGCGGTGGCGAGCTGCTGCTGCGAGAGCTCCTTGAAGTCCTCCTCGGCCGCGGCCTTGTCGCGCTGCGCCTGCTGCAGCGCCGCCGCCGCCTCGGCCTCGCGCGCCTTGCGATCGGCGATGTACGCGAGGTCGCGCGTCTGCTGGGCCTCGGGGTCCTCGTTGAACGCGCCCTCGGCGCGGGAGAGCGCCTGCTTCGCGGTGTCGAGCTGGGCGGGCGCGAGGCTCGCCGCGGAGCCCTGGGCCGCGCGCTTGTAGCTGGTGCGGGCGTCGACGAGCTCCTTCGGCGGGATCGCCGCGCTGCACCCCGTGGCCGCGACGAGCGCGGCGCACAGCGCGAGGGACCAGCCCCGCGACGACACGTTGTTCACGAAAGAAGCCATCTCCTTCACCTCTCGCTTCACTGGACCCCCGCCTCTTGCAGCTTCTCGACCTGCTTCAGCGCCTCCTGCGCCTGGGCCTGCGTGGCGCGCGCCTTGGCGATGGCCAGCGCGAGCTCGGCGTCGGCCTCGGCGCGCTCGAGGAGCCGCAGGGCGGGCTCGTTCTCCTCGGCCTCGATCAGCTTCTTGGCCTTCTCGAGCTGCTCGCGGGCGAGCTTCAGGTGGAGGGTGGCCTGGGGGTCGGCCTCGGCGCCCACCTCGTCGGCCGCGCGGATCGCGGCTTGAGATTCGGCGAGCTGGTCGTTCGGCGGAGGCAGGGAGCCACCGCAACCGGCGAGGGCGAGGCCGAGCAATGCAGCGAGCGCCGCAACCGGGCTCGCGAGACGGCGTAGGGCTGGCTTGTTGTTCGGGCGTCGGTTCACCCGGCCTTTGTACAACACCTGAGGTCGTCGAGAAATCAGGAAACCCCTGCACTTGCTGGCGATTGTCGCCGCAGGGCGCG
Source organism: Sorangium sp. So ce385 (assembly GCF_051474135.1). Taxonomy (NCBI): domain Bacteria; kingdom Pseudomonadati; phylum Myxococcota; order Polyangiales; family Polyangiaceae; genus Sorangium; species Sorangium sp. So ce385. The sequence continues at coordinate 9,122,342 of NZ_CP150337.1, forward strand.
AGCGCGATCGATCGCGGCGCGGCGGCGCGCGCCGCCGGCGCTCGGCGAAACGCTCGGCGACGGGGCTAGTCGACGCGCATCGAGCTCGCGCGGACGATCCGGATGCGCGCGTCGCGCGCGTCGGGCTGGTTGACCGCGCGCGCGAAATCGGGCGCGGCGGGGGACGCCACCTCGACGACCGACGCGGTGGAGCCGATCCGGATCGCGCCGATCTGACGGCTCGAGACGCCGCCGCGGCGGCACACGAGGGCGAGCAGGCGCCGGGGATCGGCGCCGTGGCGCTCCCCCCAGTTGACCTGGAAGGGCACGAACGGGAGCCGCGGGGGCTGCTCGCCGTCGCCGCGGCGAGGCGCGGAGCGGCCGCGCGGCGGCGCACCGGACCAGGGCGCCTCGGCGGAACGGCCGCGCGACGGCGCGCCCGACCACGGCGCCTCGGCGGAACGGCCGCGCGACGGCGCGCCGGACCACGGCGGCCCCGCGGGGCGGCCGCGCGGCGGGGGCTCGGACCGCGGCGGCGCGACGGCGGTGACCGGCTGCGGAGCGCAGGGGCCGGTGTGCTTCGCCCGCGCGAGGAGGGCCGCGACGAGCTCGGTCGCGTCCATGTCGGCGAGCAGCCGGGCCGCGAGCTGCTGGAGCCGCGCGTCGGGCGCGTGGCAAAACGCCTCACGGGGCTCCTGCGCCTCACCCGCCCCCGACGCGGGTGCCGGGGCGGCCGCGTCGGCCGCGTCGGCCCGGCGGGCGCCGGCGAGCTCGGCCGCGAGCCGCTCGTCGGCGGCGCGCAGCACGTCCTCCGGCGACGGGGCGGGCCGGAACGTGGCCTCGACGCGCGCGCGCCGGAGCAGCCTCAGCGCGTGCTCGCGCGAAGGCGGCGCGACGAGCAGCACGCTCGTCCCCTTGCGGCCCGCGCGCCCGGTGCGGCCGCTCCGGTGCGTGAAGACCTCGGGGTCGCCCGGGGGATCGGCGTGGATGACGCGCCCGACCTCGGGCACGTCGATGCCGCGCGCGGCCACGTCGGTCGCGACGAGGGTGGTGACGGCGCCCGAGCGGAACGCGTCGAGCGTGCGCGTGCGCTCGCGCTGCTCGAGGTCGCCGCTCAGGGCGCGCGCGGGGAGGCCGAGCGCGGTGAGCTTGTCGGCGAGCTCGGCGGCGCCCTCGCGCGTGCGCACGAAGACGAGGGTGCGCTCGCCGGGCGCGAGGAGCAGCAGGTTCACGAGCGCGGCGTCGCGCTCCGCCGGCAGCACGAGGTGGGCGACGTGCGCGATGTCGACGTTGGCCGCGCCGGGGCGCGTGCCCTCGACGCTCGCCGGGTCGCGCTGGAAGCGGTCGGCCAGCGCGCGGACCTCGCGCGAGAAGGTGGCCGAGACGAGGTGGGTCCGGCGGTCCTCGGGCATCTTGCCGACGATCGCCTCGAGCTCCTCGCGGAAGCCGAGGTCGAGCATCTGGTCCGCCTCGTCGAGCACGAGGTCGAGGACGCCGCGCGGATCGAGGGTCCCGCGCTCCAGGTGGTCGAGCAAGCGCCCGGGCGTGCCGGCGATGACGAGCGGGTCGCGGCGCAGCGCGCGCGCCTCGGCGCCGAAGCTGGTGCCGCCGGTGACGCACGCGACGCGCGCGCCGAGGGGCGACAGGAGCCAGCCGAGCTCGCCGGCGATCTGCGCGGCGAGCTCGCGCGTCGGCGCGATGATCACCGCGGCCGGGGCCGCCGCGGTCCGGGGAGCGGCGTCGGGCGCGGCCGCGGCGTCGGGCGCGGCCGCGCGCCCGGCGAGGGCGCGCTCGAGGCGGGGGGCGAGCGCGAGGCCGATGGCCACGGTCTTCCCGGAGCCGGTCTGCGACGAGATGCGGAGGTCGCGCCCGGCGAGCTCGGGCGCGAGGACGGCGTGTTGAACGGGGGTGAGGGAGGTGAAGCCGCGGCGGGCGAGCGCGCCCGCGAGCGGCGCGGGCAAGGCGTCGTGCAATGAGTCTGGATTCATGAAAGCCGCGCAACCTAGCAGAACCTGGACGGTTGTCGCGGCCAATCGCCCGGCGGGGCGCCGGGGGGCTGCCGGCGCCCCGGGGGGGCCGCGCCGCGTGTCACGCGATCACGCGATCACGCGAGCGCGCGGCGCTCTCGGGTCACTGGGCGGTCTTGGCCTTCTCGTCGAGCCAGGCCACCGTCCACGCGAACGGGCTGTTCCAGTTGATGGTGATCTCGTTGACCGACCACGCCCCGATGTCGTCGAGGTAGCACTTCTGCGGGGCGCACTTCGCGCGCTCGGCCGTCTCGTCGAGCGCCGCTTGCGCCACCTCATCCTCCAGCCCGGAGTTCGGCCCGCCGGAGACCGCGCCGGGCGGAGCCGACGGGTACTCGGGGTCGACCTGGGCCGCCCAGAAGCGATGGTGCGGGTTCTCGAGCGGGTTCTCGCCGTAGCCGGAGACATAGGACTTGTCCATCGGGTTGCGCCCGAGGAGGTAGTCCGCGCCCGACGCCACGCCGTCGAAGTACTTCTGCTCGCCGGTGAAGTCGTGGGCCAGGGCCAGGACCAGCATATTGTTGAGCACGAACGAGTTGGAGCCCCAGGGATACCCGCCCGCGCCCACCGTGAAGGGCACCCGGTACCCCTCCGTCGCGACGCCCTCGAGGTACTTGTCGGCGATGGCGATCAGCTGGGTGCGGGCCGCCTCGCGCTCGGCCGCGGCGTGCTGGGCCTCGACCACGGCGAGCGAGATGGCGCCCAGCCCGTCGACCTGGCCCCAGGTCATGGCGCTGAACGTGCCGTCCACGCCGATGAGCTCCTTGCTGTAGTCCGACGCCGCGAGCTCGGCCTTGTACGCGGCGTCGCCCGTGGTGAGGAACAGCTCGGCGGCCGCCCAGTAGAACTCGTCGCCCAGGTTTTCGTCGCCGTAGGCGCCGCCGCCCGGCACCATCGCCTCGTTCGGGAGGGTGACCTTCGGGTTCGCCTTCGCCGCGGTCCACGCCCGCGTCGCGGCCTCGAGGCACTTCGCCGAGAACGTGGGGTCGAGCTCCTTCCAGATGCGCGCGGCCTGGGCCGCGGTCGCGGCCAGGTTGAGCGTCGCCGCCGTGGTGACCGGGCGCAGGAAGCGCGGCTGCGGATCCTCGTGCGGCGCCAGCGGCAGGCCGGTCCACGCGAGGTCGTGGATCTTGTGGTGCACCATGCCCGCGTTGGTCTCGCCCTGGGGCACCTGCATCTTGAGCATGAAATCGATCTCCCACCGGGCCTCGTCGAGGAGGTCGGGGATCTCGTTCGCGTTCTCGGGGATCTTCAGCTTGCCGTCGCCGAAGTCCCCCGCCGTGGTCCCGAGCGCGACGAACCGCTCGTACTGGTTCAGCAGCGTCCAGGCGGAGATACCGCCGTTGACCACGTACTTGCCGTGATCGCCGGCGTCGTACCACCCGCCCGTGACGTCGAGCGTGTACGAGCAGCCGATGCCGTCGGCGCAGGGCGCCTCGTCCGGCTTGTGCCCCGCCGGGCGCGCGTGGTCCGGGCCGACGTACTGCTCGAGGATCTCGATGCCGGAGCGGTTGTGATAGAAGTACGCGAGCGCGTCGTACTTCATCTGAGAGTAGATGGTCGGGCTCACGTCGAACGGGTGGCTCGACACCGACCCGACGCGGAGCGTGTAGCCCTCGCCGACGGTGGTGAAATCGCTGAAGTCGATGGTGTGCACGTGCTCGCCGGAGGCGGCGTCGTCGCCCACGACGCGGGTCGCCCCGCTGTCGACCACCGTGCCGGCCGCGTCGACGAGCTCCCACGCGTGCGGCTTGTCGGCCGCGGCCACGACCGTGGCGACCTTGGCGGCGGCCGGCAGGTACCCGACCTGATTGACGCGGATCAGCTCCGAGCCGGAAGGCGGCACCGTCTCGACCGGCTCCTCGCCGCCCGCGCCGCCCCCGCCCGAGGCCCCCACGCCGCCGTCGCCGCCCTCGCCGCCCGCGCCGCCCGAGGCCCCCGCGCCGCCCGAACCGTTGTTCGCGCCGTTCGAGGAGCCGTCGTCGCCGCAGCCAACCGCGGTGAGGCCGCCCACGAGCGCCAGGAGAAGCGACCCTCCCAGGGACAGCCATGAACGCTTCCAACCAGCCGACCTAGCAGCACAAAGCATGATGAGCATCTCCGGAAGAAGAAGAAGTTGAGAGCCGCGCAGCGGTGAACGATGCGAACGTCACGTCACGGCGCGGCAGCGACACCATTGATGGATACGGTGTGATTGTCAAGCGCAGATAGGCGCCCCTGGCGCCCCACGATCACCCGACCTCGTTGACTCGAGATCACGCATCGCGGCGTCGCAAACATGCCGCATCCGTGCGTCCACGATGCAATTTTACAGGTCAGATCCGACCTGTGGGCCGCGGTGACGGCGCCCGGCCGCCCGGTTCTGCATCAATTTTTCTTCATGTTTCAGAGGACTTACGGGAGTCCGCCGGGGTCCCGGAGAGAGCGCGCGGCGCGGCGCCGTCAGTAGTGCCAGGGAAAGCGCTTGAAATCCGGACGGCGCTTGTCTAGAAAGGCATCCCGACCCTCCTGCGCCTCCTCCGTACCGTAGGCGAGCCGCGTCGCCTCGCCGGCGAAGAGCTGCTGTCCGACGAGCCCCTCGTCAGGCAGGTTGAAACCATACTTCAGCATCCGCATCGCGGTCGGGCTCTTCGAGTTGATGATCGCCCCCCAGCGCAGCGCCTCCTCCTCGAGCTCGGCGTGGGGCACCACGGCGTTGACCATCCCCATCGCCGCCGCCTGCTCCGCCGTGTAATCGAGCCCCAGAAAGAAGATCTCCCGCGCCTTCTTCTGCCCGACCTGCCGCGCGAGCAGCGCCGAGCCATAACCGCTGTCGAAGCTCGCCACGTCCGGATCCGTCTGCTTGAACATCGCGTGCTCGCGGCTCGCCAGGGTCATGTCGCAGACGACGTGGAGGCTGTGGCCGCCGCCCGCCGCCCAGCCGGGCACCACGGCGATGACGACCTTCGGCATGAACCGGATGAGCCGCTGCACCTCCAGGATGTGGAGCCGGCCGAGCCGCGCCGGATCGGCCTGCCCCGCGCTCTCCCCCTCGTACTTGTAACCGTCCTTCCCGCGGATGCGCTGATCGCCGCCCGAGCAGAACGCCCAGCCGCCGTCCTTCGGAGAAGGCCCGTTGCCGGTGATCAGCACACAACCCACGTCGGAGGTCGTGCGCGCGTGCTCGAGCGCGGTGTACAGCTCATCGACCGTGCGGGGACGAAAGGCGTTGCGCACCTCCGGCCGGTTGAACGCGATACGCACGGTGCCCTGATCGACGGCGCGGTGATAGGTGAGATCCTCGAACGAGAAGCCCTCGACCTCACGCCAGCGCGCCGGGTTGAAAATCGCAGAGACGGTCATGGTCCACTCCTTGTGGCGCGGACCCTACCCGCCTCATCATGGCCTTGCAACCTCGCTCACACTGACAGCGGATGCCGGCCAGGGGCGAGCACGCACACCCGGCTCCGGCCGCTCCCCGCGGCCTCCGCGCGACCCGGCGGAGCCCACGAAACACTCTTGACATAAAAGTCGATCTCGTGGACAAGCAAGCTCCGAAGCATGGGTGGGCTCGACCTCCCGCCGTGTGGACGCGGGCGCTCGCGCGCTCCGGCCGGACGGCGGCGGCGCTCGCCTGCATCGGGACAGGGGAGTCGAGCGGAGCGGCCGGACGCGACGAGGAGCGCGCCGTGCCCGCGCAGGGGAGGACATCGGCTTGAGCCACCAAAAGTTGTTCGAGGTCGCGTCAGGGCTCCTGGCCACGGCGGACGCACGCGGCCATTTCCACGATCTGAACCCCGCCTGGGAGCGGACCCTCGGCTGGTCGCTCGACGAGCTCAAGGCGAAGCCGTACATCGAGTTCGTCCACCCGGGCGACCGGGAGGCCACGCTCGCCGAGACCAACGCCCTCTTCAACGGTCGCACGACATCGCGGTTCGACAACCGCTATCTGTGCAAGGACGGGTCGTACAAGTGGCTCGGCTGGGCCGCCCGCGTGGACATGGCCGAGCCCGCCGAGGCGCGCCTCATCTATGCCACGGCGCTCGACGTGACGAACGATCGGGAGCAGGCGGCTCAGTTCGCGCATGTGGCGCAGCTCGCAAAGGTGTACGAGCGGCTGTTCCAGGTCTCGGTGGGCCTGCTCGTGACCCTGGACGCCGAGGGGTACTTCCGGCACGCCAACCCGGCCTGGGAGCGCACCCTGGGGTGGACGCCCGAGGACATGACGTCGCGGCCGTTCATCGAGTTCGTCCACCCCGAGGACCGCGAGGCCACGCTCGCCGAGGCCGCCGCCCTCTTCCAGGGCCGCACGACCATCCGGTTCGACAACCGCTACGAGTGCAAGGACGGCTCGTACAAGTGGCTCGCGTGGACCGCGCACCTGGACGCGGCCGAGGAGCCGGCGAACCGCCTCGTCTATGGCACCGCCCACGACGTCACGTCGTACCGGGAGCTGCTCGGCGAGTTCGAGCGGACGCTCGCGCGGCTCCGCGACTCGATGCAGGCGATGTCGACGCCGCTCATCCCGATCACCGATCGCATCGTGGTCATGCCGCTCGTGGGCCAGATGGACACGGATCGCGTCAACCAGGTGATGACCGTCGCGCTCGATGGAGTCCAGTCCAGCCAGGCCCAGATGGTCATCCTCGATGTGACGGGGCTCAAGGAGATCGACACGCGGGTCGCCTCCGCCCTCGTCGACACCGCGAGGGCGCTGCAGCTGCTCGGCGCAAGGACCATCCTGACCGGCATCCGGCCGGCGGTGGCGCAGACGCTCGTCGGGCTCGGGCTCGACCTGGCGGGCCTCATCACGAAGAGCACCCTCCAGAGCGCCATCTCGTTCGCGCTGCAAAGCGGGCAGACCCCGGCCCGGGCCCTCTCGCCCTGACGGCCGCGCCGGCGCCGCGGCCGCGCCGGCGCCGCGCCCCCCCCCTGCGCCGGCGCTGCCCCCGGCTCGCCCCGGTCGCGCTCGGTCGATGGGCGGGGCGAGGCGGCTGGTGTATAAGGCAGCGTGGCGCGCGCTCGGTCCTCCCAGGAGTCCCCCCAACATCGCACGGTGCTCGGCCGACGTCCGGCCGCAGGCGCCTGCTGCGCGGCCGTCGTGTGGCTGGCCGCCGCGCCGGCCTGCACGACGAAGGTGCGGAGGTTCGGGGAGGACGGCGCCGGAGGCGGCGCGGGCGGCGCCACGGCGAGCGCCGGCGAGGGCGGCTCGACGGCGAGCGGCGGCGGCTCCACGGCGAGCGGCGGCGGCTCCACGGCGAGCGGCGGGCCGTGCGATCCCGGAACCCAGGACGGCTGTTACAGCGGAGGGCGCGACACGCTGAACCGCGGCGTCTGCCGCGGCGGCGTGAGGACCTGCGACGAGGACGGGAACGGATACGGCCCCTGCGTCGGAGAGGTGTTGCCGGCGTCCGAGCGCTGCGACACCGCCGAGGACGAGGACTGCGACGGCGTGGTCAACCAGGGGTGCACCTACGCCCGGTGCGCCGATGTTCCCCCCGGCCAGCCGAGCGGCGTGGTCCTCCTCGATCTGGACGGGACCGGCCCGGAGCCGGAGCTCCCCGTCTACTGCGATCTGACGACGGACGGCGGCGGCTGGGCGCTCGTCTACAACAGCGTCGGATCCGACGCGGGAGCGACGCTCCCCTTCTGGAACATCCCTTACGCCGAGCGGCTCGCGACCCGGGGAGAGCCGGCGATCTCGCAGAACTATTACCGAGGCTCGCTCTATTTCGTCGGTCGAGAGTACCGCGACGAGATCGAGGATATCGAGGGGACCGCCAAGACGGTCATGCGCGCGACCGCCGAAGGCATCGACTCGGCGACCATGAAGCTCCTCCGCCCCGCGCACGTCTCCGGGAACGCCGACATCTACGTCTCGCAGTTCCTCTCCGGGTGGTCGTCACAGGACCGCGACGCCGACCCCGACCCGGGGAACTGCGCGCTCCAGAACCAGAACGTCACGCAGCACTACGCGCAGTGCTGGGAATACAACCTCGGCGCGGACGGGGACGAGCCGCGGGACGACGGCGGCTGGGGCCCCCACCTCGGGACCCACCTCGCGGAGCGGCTCGGGCTCGCCAGCGACGACACACGATTTACACGCGTTCGGCGAATCTCTCGCTGGACGCGGTGGTGAGCCGACCTCGGGGCGCACCTCCGCGGATTTGGTGACAATTTCCGGGCGGCTCGAGTATGCTGACCCGGCCATGCGCTTCTATGCACTGTGTTTGCTCATGCTCTTCGCGGGCCTCTGCCTGGCGAGCTGCTGGAACAGCGGCGCCTGCGTCGAGGGAGAGGCGTGCGAGTGCTTCAACGGAGACGATTGCTACCTCGGCTGCGACGGTGACTTCTGCGACCAGCGCTGCTTCCAGATGGTCCACTGCGGCGCCGTCTGCGAGCACGGGTGCTCGTTCGAGTGCTTCGACGTCAACGACTGCTCGGCCTCGTGCGGCGACGACTGCGATCTCAACTGTCATAACACGGCGTCGTGCGGCGCCATCTGCGACCGCGGCTGCCGCTACGAGTGCCACGACACCAGCCGGTGCGGCGTCAGCGTCGGGTCGAGCAGCGTCGTGACCTGCCGGAACGTGGCGACCTGCGAGATCGAGTGCCGGGGCTCGTGCCATGTGTTCTGCGAGAACGTGAGCGGCGAGTGCCGCATCCGCTGCCCCGACGGCGAGGCCGCGGTCAGCTGCCCGGACGGCTCGCGCGCGTGCGGCGGATGCTGAGGAGACGGAGATCCATGCAGAGAGCGATGACATCGCAGCTTCGCGCGCCGCGCCTCCTGGCCGCCGCGCTCTCGTTCGCGGCGCTGACCGTCGGATGGGCCGAGGTCGGGGAAGCGCAGATGACGATCAAGCGCCCCGGGGATCGCCCGGATTACAAGGTCGAGCTCGAGCCGCACCTGCTCTTCGCGCCGTTCGAGCCGCTCGGCCCCGGCGTCGGGACGGGCGTCGGCGCGGGCTTCCGCGCCACCATCGATATCGTGCCCGACGGCTTCATCAAGCGCATCAACGACTCGGTGGGGCTCGGCTTCGGCATCGACGGCCTCCACTACGCGGGCAACGGGAATTACCGCGGCGACTGCACGCACTTCGAGGACGGGCCCGCGGGCACGCGCATCTGCACCGAGGTGGACGCGTACGGGGACGCGTCGAACTACGCGTTCGGCTCGGTCGTGATGCAGTGGAACTTCTGGCTTCACCGGCGGTGGTCGGTCTTCGGCGAGCCGGGGCTGTCGTTCTATCTCGGCGACCTCGGGCGCGACCCGTACCCCGGGGTCTCACCGGTGGTGTTCATCGGAGGGCGCTTTCACTTCACCGAGAACGTGACGCTCACGATGCGCCTCGGGTATCCCGCGTTCTCGCTCGGCGTGTCGTTCCTCCTGTGAGGTGGGCCGCCGGGCGGCGCGCCCCTTCCCCGCGGCGCCGGCCGACCTGATATCCTGCGCCGCATGCCGGAGACGCCGCGATCCGAAGAGCCGCTCGGCTCGGCCGAAGAGCCGCTCGGCTCGGCCGAAGAGCCGCTCGGCTCGGCCTACATCGAGGAGCTCACGGTGCCGAAGGACGGAGCGCCGGCCGCCGTGCCGCTGGAGGAGCTCTCGAGCTCGGCGCTCGCCGAGGACATCGAGGCGGCGGCCGCCGCCGGCGGCGCGGGCGGCGACGCGCTGGTCGGGAGCCTGATCTCGGGGCGGTACCGCGTCGACGCGCTCATCGGCGAGGGCGGGATGGGCGCCGTCTACCGAGGCGAGCAGGTGCACCTCCGCAAGCGGGTCGCCATCAAGGTGCTCAGGCCGCTCGCCCGGCGGATGCCGGAGCTCGTGGCCCGGTTCGAGCGCGAGGCCGTCGCGGGCGCCCACATCCGGCACCCGAACGTGGTCGCGGCCATCGACTTCGGTCAGCTGGACGACGCGTCGTTCTTCCTCGTCCTCGAGTACGTCGAGGGCACGCCGCTCAAGGACGTGATCGCCGAGGGGCGGCTGCCGCCCGCGCGGGCGCTCCGCATCGCGCGCCAGATCGCGTCGGCGCTCTCGGCGACGCACGAGAAGGGCATCGTCCACCGCGACGTGAAGCCGCTGAACGTCCTGCTCGACGCGCACGATCAGGTCCGGCTCATCGACTTCGGGCTGGCGAAGGTGAATGTCGATCTCCTGTCCAGCCAGAGCCGGAAGACGGCGGGCCCGACCCCGGCCCTCACGAACGCGGGCGAGGTGTTCGGCACGCTCGCGTACCTGGCGCCGGAGGCGCTGCGCGGGATGGATGCGGTCGACGCGCGCGCGGACCTGTATGCGCTCGGGCTCGTGCTCTACGAGATGCTCACCGGGCATCACCCCTTCGACACGAAGAACATCGTGGCGCGGCTCAAGCAGCAGGGCGCGGCGGGGCCGCCGTCCCTCGGCCTGCGCGCGCCGGATCTGGTCGTGCCCTACGAGGTGGAGCAGGCCGTGGCGCGGCTCATGGAGCACGACGCGTCGTTCCGCTACCAGACGGCGGCCGATGCGGTCGCGGCGCTCGACGAGGCGCTGGCGGCGATCGCGCGGGCGACGGCGCACGCGGCGGTCGGGAGCGGCGCGCAGGGGGCGCAGGCGACGCAGGCGATGCAGGCCGCGCCGGGAACGCAGAGCGCGCCGGGAGCGCAGACGGCGCAGGCCGCGCCGCAAGCCCCAGCTGCGCAGCCCGCGCAGGCCGCGCAGGGAACGCGGGCGGCGCAGCCCGCGCAAGGCGCCCCCAAGGCGGCGCCGCCGGCCTGGTCAGGCCCCCGGAAGACCCTGCTCGCCCACGCGCACCGCCGGCCCGCGCCCTCGGCGCGCTGGGTGCCCCTCGCGGTGGCGCTGGCGACCGCGGCGGCGCTCCCGATCGGCGTCGCGCTCTGGCTCGTCCTCCGGCAGCCCAAGCCGGCCGCGGAGCCGCCCGCGGCCGCCGCCGTGGTCACCCCGCCCGCGCCGATAGCGCCGCCGCCGGCAGCGCCGGCGAGCGCGCCGCCCGAGGAGGACGACCGGGGCGCCGCCGGGCCGCGCGCGCAGCTCAGCAAGGCGGTCGCGACCAGGAACTGGGTGCTCGGCGCGCAGTCGATGCTGGCCCTGGCCGAGGCCGACCCGGAGCTCGTCCTGAGCCGAGGCCTGCGCGAAGAGGTCCTCTCCACGGTGGCGGGCATCGCGTTCGAGGAGGACAACCCGGCGGCGGACCAGGTCTTCGACCTGCTCACGAACCGGCTCGGCACCGGCGGGCTGGACGTGCTGCTCGACATCGTGCGCGCCCGGGGGGGCACGAAGGCGGCCCGGCGCGCCAGCGAGATCCTGGCGCGGCCCGAGGTGATGGCGCGCGCGACCCCCGCGCTCCGCGTCACGTTCGCGTTCCGCAAGGCGACGTGCAACGGCAAGCGAGCGCTGTTCGGCCGCGCCGCGGCCGAGGGGGACGAGCGCACGCTCTTCGAGCTCCAGGTGCTGCACGGCGCCCGGTGCAGGCGGAACGACCCGTGCTGCTTCCGCGACGACAAGGCGATCGCCGAGGCCATCCAGCAGCTGAAGGCGCGCCTCGGGACGTAACGAGGTGCGCGACGCGCGCGGGCAGGCCAAGCGCTACGCCCGCCGGCCGGCGCGCGGCGAGCTCCCTGGCCGCCCACCGGCGCCGGTCAGAGCAGGCCGCAACCTGGGTAGAGCGGGAGGAGATCGGCGTCACGTAGCTGGGTCCGGATCGTCTCCGCGTAGCTTGGTCCGAGGATCGGCCCGAGGATCGGCCCGAGCAGCGGCCCGAGCAGCGGGAGCGTGTTGCACGTCTTGTTGCCGGCAGTGTCCGCCGTGCAGGCCAGGTTGCAGAGCCCGACGAAGGCGATCCCGCACGTCGGCACATGACCGCAGAGCCTGTCCAGCTCGAGGAGGTTGAGATCGAGCGGGCAGCTCAGCGAGATCCTCGAGAGCTCCCCCGTCAGATCGGGATCGATGCAGGCAAACCCGGCAATGGGCCCGGGGAGGAAGGCGTTGCCGAACATCGTGGCGTCCCGCACGATGAAATCGAGAAAGGGCGCCGCGTCCGGGGAGCACGCGAGGGCCGGATGGCCGCCCCTCAGCAGGATGTCCACATGCGCGCCGGAGCCGTTCAGGTGCTGAAAGATGCACGCCGAAACCCAGCGCTGCTCCGAGAGGTTGAGCGCACGACCTGTCCAGGCCGGCGCGAATCCAAAGGAGCCGTAATACGGATCGCCGTTGGGTGCGTAGACGACCTGACCCTCGGACAGCGCGCAACGTATCGCATAGTCGAGCACGCTCTTCCCGCCCTCGGTGCCGAGCAGCGCCGTCGCGGTCAGGACGGCGCCGCCGCCGGCGAGCGCAGCGCCGCCGAGCGTCCGGAAGGCCGCGCGGTTCTCCGGCGCCCAAAAGTGGGCGGGATCCAGGCCATTCGCGCCGATGGGCGCCACCGGGCGGCGCATGATCGGCGCCTCCGCCGTCTCGGCCGTCTCGGCCGGCTCGACATCGGATGGCCCGATGCACCCCATCGTGAGCACACAGGCGCCGAGGACACCAACTGCGACGAAGCGAGTCGAGGACATTCCGCTTTCCTCCTGGGTCATTACAGCGTCGGACATAAGACTACAAGCGCTGTTTTCTTAATCCCACACTATTTCATTTTCCAGGAAGACGCGCAATACTGAAAACTGGTATACACTGCGTGCGCGGATAGCCGTGCTCGCCCGAACGCGGCGCGAGGACATGGCTTGTCGAATCAAGCCGGCAGGGTTGGATGAATGTCCGTTCGCGACGCCTCCTCCAGCCTGCGCTCCAGCTCGTCGAAGCGAGACAGCCACATGGGGCTCGCCGCGCGGAGCGCCCGCGCGCTCGCGAGCGACGCCTCCGCCTCACCGGTATGTCCTCGACGCAGCGCCATTCGAGCACGCCAGTAGAAGAGCTGAAGCGTGTTCTCGACGATGGGCTGGTCTCTCGCGAGCGCGATGGCCTCGTCCCACGACAGAGAGGCGGACCCGGCCGGCCGGAGGCCGACCTCGGAGAGCACGAGCTCGAGCAAGGCGTAGTCCCGGACGTCGCCCGGCTCGAGGACGCAGGATCGCGCGATCCACAGGGCCAGCTGGCTGGCCTGCTCGTACTCGTCGAGCACGAGGTGAATCTGCGCGAGCAGGATCGCCGTGTGCGGCACGGGGCGCTCCGAGGCCTGCTCTTCCAGCCACCGGGCGCGCCGCGCGAGCGCGAGCGCCTCGCGCTGCCTGTCGCTCCAGTGAAGCAGCACGGCGACGTTGTACGAAGCCATCTTCTCGAGCCACGGATTGCCGATCTCGCGCGCGAGATCGACCGCGCGGCGGAGGTCGTCGACCGCGCCCGGCAGCGACCACCTCCAGGCCCACAGCGCGATGCGGTTGATGTACGCGGCGCAGAGGTGAAATCGATCGCCGGCCGCCGTGAGCAGGGCGATGAGATCCCCGAAGGCCCGCTCGGCCTCCTCGCGGCGGCCCGCCGACGCGAGCTGGAACGACAGCATGATGAGGGCGAGGACGCGCGCGTCGTAGTCGCCCGACGCCCCGGCGTGCTCGGCGCAGTCGGTGAGCTCCGCGATCGACTCATCGAGCTTCCCCCGCCGCCACGAGGTCCGGCCCTCGGCGACGCGGAGGAGCAGCGCGAGCTCCGGCGAGCGCGCCGCGTCGACGAGCGGCCGCGCCTCGTCCACCCGGCGCGCCGACGCCTCGAAGTCGAAGTCCCAGTCGAGCGCGGTCGCGTCCTCGAGCAGGAGGCTCGCCCTCTGGTGGGCGTCGCCGAGCGCCTCGGCCAGCGCGAGCGCCTCGCCGAAATCGCGGCGCGCCTCCTGGATGCGGCACATGCGGTACCGGCTCCTCCCGCGCCCCGCGAGGGCGCGCACGCGCCGGCCCGCGTCGCCCGGCCCGACGACCTGGAGCGCGGCGCCGTAGCGCTGGTCCGCCTCGACGGCGTGGTGCTGCGCGGACGCGAGATCGCCGAGCGCGAGGTAAGCGTCGGCGGCCTCGGCGCACTCGCCGCTCGCGGCCGCGTGGCGCGCGAGCGCGCGGAGCCCGTGGGTCGAGCCGGCCGCCACCTGCGCCCGCCAGTACGCGAGGGCGCTCAGGTGGATCGCGGCGCGGTGCGCCGGGTCGAGCATCTCGTAGACCGCCTCCTGGAAGACCGCGTTCTGGAAGGCGTGGCGGTCGTCCGCGCCGCCGCCGCCCTCGCTGTCGCGCAGCAGGATCCGCCGCTCGACGAGCGCCGCGAGCCCGAAGCCCGCGTCGACCATCGAGCCGGCGCCGCCCGCGCGCTCCAGGCCGTCCAGCACCGCCTCGAGCTCGGCGCGATCGAACGACATGCCGAGCGCCGAGCAGACCCGGGCGCACGCCGCGAGCTCCGCCGGGAGCTCGTCGAGCTGCCGCGCCGCGAGCCACTGCCACGCCGGCGCGGGCGGCAGCGCCTCGACCTCCGCGGTCGCGAGGTAGAAGCCGCCGCCGGCGCGCCGGCGCACGACGCCGGCGTGCTTGAGGGAGCGGACGATCTGGCGCAGGCAGTCCGGGTTGCCCCCCGCCCAGTCGGCCAGGCGGCGGAGGGTCTCGGCCGGCGGGAACTCGGCGGGCAGGAGCAGCCGCGACGCGAGGTCCATCGCCGCCTCCTCCGCGAGCGGCGCGAGCGTCACGCGGGTGTGGCGCTGGTTGCGCTGGCCCCAGCTGGGGCGGGCCTGCTCGAAGCGAGGGCGCGCGGTCACGAGCGCCCAGAGCAGGACGCCCTCGCCGTCGAGCGTGGCGTACTCCAGGGCGTCGAGCAGCACGTCGTCCGCCTGGTCGGCGTCGTCGAGGATGACGGCGAGGGGGCCGCGGCGCGCCCGCTGGCGGAGCGCCTCGGCGAGCGCCAGCATCAGGCCGTGGCGGGCCGCGCCGGACAGCCGGCCGCCCCCCGGGTCCACCCAGCCGAGCGCCGCCGCGACCGCCTCCCACGTCGCGCCGCCGAGCGCCTCGCCGAGCCGCGCCACGCAGAAACCCCGCGGGTCGTCGGGGGCGTCGTCGGGCGCGTCGAGCGCGACGCGCAGCAGCGCGCGCACCGCCTGCGCGGCGCCGCCGTGGATGGGGTGCAGCGCGCGCACGACCACCACGCGCACGTCCGGGACCGGCACGCCGGCGATGCAGGCGGCCTCGGCCGTGAGGCGCGACTTGCCGAGGCCGGCGTCGCCGATCAGCGTGAACAGGCCGGGGCACGTCCCGTCGAAGGCCTCGGTCGCGCTGCCCGCGAGCGCCGAGAGCACGTCGTCGCGGCCGAGCAGCGGCGGCTCGCCCAGGCTCTCCGGGTCGTCCGGCGGCGTGGGGGCGAGCTCCTCCTCGGGCAGCGCGCGCTGGAACTCCTCGGTCATCACGAGGCCCCGCCACGGCTCGGGGGGGAGCCACGTCTCGGGGCGCTCGACCGGGGAGCCGTACGCCGCGTGCATGCCGCCGGAGACCCGGCGCAGGCGCACGCTGGCGAGGTGCAGCGCCACGCGCGCGCCGCTGCGCTCCGCGATGTCGCGCGCCGCGGCGAGGGCGGCGCGGGCCGGGTCGTGGACGTCCCGCGCGGAGAACACGGCGAGGCAGCGCTGCCCCCGCTGCCGCGCGACGAACCCCCGGCGGCCGCCGACCGCCGCGATCACCGGCCCGGCGCCGGCCTCGGCGAGGAGCAGCGCGACCGGCTGGCGCCCCTCGGCGGCGGCCGTGGCGACGCCGTCGCCCGGCCGCGACGACCGCGGCCCGGAGCGCGGCGACGAGGGCGGCGGGAGGGTGTCGCCGGCCGGGCGCGCGCGCAGGGCGTGCAGGGTGCGCCGGAGCGCGGCGGCGCTGTCGGGCCGGCGGCTCGGGTCCTTGGCGAGGCAGGCGAGCGTGAGCTCCTCGAGCGCCTCGGGGACGTCGGCGAGGTCGCTCGGGCGCGGCGGGCGCAGCGCCAGGTGGCCGTGCTCGACGGCGTCCTCGTTCCCGACGAACGGCGGGCGCAGGGTGAGCAGCTCGAACAGGATGACGCCGAACGCGTAGATGTCGGCGCGCGCGTCGATCCGCGCGGCGCCCCGCAGCTGCTCCGGGGCCATGTACTCCGGCGTCCCGACGACGTCGCCGGCGCGCGTGGCGCGGACCGACGATGCCGGCTGGTCGTCGCCCGAGGCGAGCTTCGCGAGGCCGAAATCGAGCAGCACGGCGCGGCCGCTCGCGCGGAGCAGGAAGAGGTTCTCCGGCTTGAGATCGCGGTGGACGACCCCGCGCGCGTGCGCCGCCTCGAGCACCGCGAGGATCGCGTCCGCGCGCCCGGCGGCGCGGTCCGGGTCGAGCGGGGCGCGGAGCGCGGCGAGCTCGTCGGCCAGGGTCCGGCCGAAGAGCCGCTCCATCGCGAGGTAAGGCCGGCCGTCGGCGAGCTCGCCCTGCGCGTACAGCTGCGCGACGTGCGGCACCCCCACGCGCTCGAGGAGCGCGGCCTCGCGCCGGAACCGCTCGCGGAGGCTCGACGCCGCCTGCCGCGCCACCTTGATGGCCGTCGGCGCGCCGTCGTCGTCCCGCTCCGCGGCCCAGACGTCCGAGAAGCCGCCGCGCCCGAGCGGACCGAGCACCGAGAAGCCGTCGATCGCGGGCGCCGCGCCCGCCACGACGTCGGGCTCGCCGGGCGGCGGCGTGAAGCCATCCCTGGCGCACGGCGCGCCGTCGGCGAGCCGCCCGTGACATACGGCGCAGCGGTGCATGATCGGCTCGATTTCGGGCAGCCGACGGTCGCGTTGGACACCGGCTTACGCCTACAGTAACGCAGGAACTCGACGGCTGTCATGTATGAAGACCTCCTCTCGAGACGATGAGCGGTCCCTCGCCAAGCCGGCGGTGGACGCGCCCGTCGCGCCGGCGGCGAACGCGCCCGCGGCGGGCGCGACGGCGGCCGGCACGGCGCCGACCTGGGACCAGCGCACGCTCGATACGCGCGATCGCGAGGGCGACGGCCCGGGCATCCCCATCGCCGCGGCGCCGCGGGCGGGCGCGTACCTCCTCGACGGGGTGATCGCCGAGGGCGGGTTCGGCGTCGTCTACCGCGCGGTGCACGCGACGAGCGGGGCGCCGGCGGCGGTCAAGATCATGCACGCCGAGCTCATCTCGCGCGCCGACGTGGTGCTCCGGTTCCAGCGCGAGGTCGACGCGATCGGGCGGATCCGACACCCGAGCGTCGTCGAGATCCTCGACGTCGGGCAGCTCGAGGACGGGCGCCCCTACTACGCGATGGAGCTGCTGCAGGGCAGGAGCCTCGAGCAGCACCTGTTCTCGCGCGGCCGGCTCCCGGCCGACGAGGCGCTCGCGATCCTCGATCCGCTCTGCAGCGCGCTCGCCGCGGTCCACGCGCTCGGGATCATCCACCGGGACGTGAAGCCCTCGAACGTGATCCTGTGCGAGCAGGGCGGCGGGCTCCGGGTGGTGCTGCTCGACTTCGGCATCGCGAAGCTGCTCGGCACGACGGATCTCTCGCTCACCTCGTCGCGGCACGTCGTGGGGACCCCGGCGTTCATGTCGCCGGAGCAGCTCCTGAACCGGCCGGTCGACATGCGGACCGACGTCTACGCGCTCGGCGCGCTGCTCTACACGATGATCGCGGGCGCCATGCCCTTCTCGGCGAGCGCGTACCCGGTGCTGCGCCACCTGCACCTCCACCAGGCGCCGCCCCGCCCGAGCCTGCACGCGCCGGTCGACCCGGCGTTCGACGACATCGTCGTGCGGGCCATGAGCAAGGACCCCGCGGGCCGCCACCCGGACGTCACCGCGTTCCTGGAGGACGTGCGGGCCGCGACGGCGCGGGTCCTCCGCACCGACGCGAAGGAGGCGGGGCGCGTCCGCCGCCTCGCCATCGGGATGCTCGTCGAGGTCCTCGCCGAGAGCCGGGCGCTCGAGGCGCCGACCGACTCCTTCCTGACCGATTTCGAGGCGGTGCTCCCGGAGGCGATGACCGAGCTCGCGACCGCGGGGTTCTCGCCGCTCGCGGTCACGAGCACCAGCGTGCTGCTCTCGGCGGACTGGCCGCGCGACGAGCGCGGCGCCGAGGAGGCGCGCGGCCGCGCGATCGCGGCCGCGCTCGCGCTGTACGAGCGGCTCGCCGAGCCGGAGCGGCGCGACCTGCGGGTCGGCGTGCGCTTCTGCCTCCACGCCGGCGACGTGGTGGTCACCGAGGACGGCTCGGTGGTGGGCGGGAACGTGCTCGAGCTCTCCTCGTGCCTCCCGGAGACGGCGGCGACGGGCGTCTACGCGTCGCCGGCCATGCTCGACGGCCTCGGCTTCACGTCGCACCGGGCCACGGGGGCCCCGGGCGCCGTGATCCCGATGCGCCGGGTGGTCGCTCGGCCGCCCTCGGACGGCGCCGCGGCGCCCGCGTAGCGGCGGGTCGGCGCGGCGCGCGAGGCGCGGGTGGGATCCGGGCGGGCGGGGGTCAGCGGGCGGGCTTCACGAACTTGAGGGTCATCCGGTCGCTCTCGCCGATGGCGGCGTAGCGCGCGCGGTCCTTGTCGCCGAGCCGGAAGTTCGGCGGCAGCGTCCAGACCCCTTCCGGATAGTCCTTCGTGTCCTTCGGATTGGCGTTCACCTCGGACTTGCTCCCGAGCTTGAAGCCGGCCGACTCGACCTTCTGGATCACCCACGCTTCCGGGAGGTATCCCTGCTTGGCGCTCTCGTCGGGGTTCGCGTCGGGCTTGGCGCGGTGCTGCACGATGCCGAAGACGCCGCCCGGCTTGAGCGCCTTGAACGCCTCGGCGACGTAGACATCGAATTTGCCGTTCCGATGCCAGCCGTGCGCCTCGCGGATGGCGAGGACGAGGTCGGCCTTGCCGTCGATTCCGATCTTCGGGTTGTCGCGGTCGATGACGACGACATCGACCTTGCCGAACAGGTCGGGCGACTTGTCGAGCGTGCGCTTCAGCCGCTTGCCATAGAGGGTGTTGCGCGAGTCCGCGGGGCCGTTCGGGTCGAAGGACGTGACGATGAGCTTGCCCTTCTTGGCGAGCACGGGCGCGAGCAGCTCGGTGTACCAGCCCTCCCCTGCCCCGAGCTCGACGACGGTGCTCGTCGGCTTGAGGCCGAAGAACTCCAGGGTCTCGACGGGGTGGCGGGCCGCGTCGCGCTCGGCGTTGCCCGGGACGCGGTGCTTGCTCTTGAGCGCCGCGCGCAGCGCCGCGCCGGCGCTCGGGTGATTGGCCGCGAGGAGCGCCTTCACCTCGGCCTTGAGCGCGTCGTCGAACCGCGCGGCCTCCTGGTCGGCCTTGGCCTCCATGGCCTTCATGTCCTCGGCGAGCTTGGCCAGCTCCGCCTTCTTCTTCTCCTCTGCCGGATCCACCTGGGGCGGGGCCGCCGCCTCGGGCGGCGGGGCCGGCTCGGCGGCCGGAGCCGGAGCCGGCGGCGGGGGCGGCGGGGCGGTCTCGACGGGCGGCGGGTTGGACGCGCAGGCGGCGAGCGCGCCCGTGAGGACGAACAGCAAGGTCCTTGAAGTGATGTGCATGCACGCCTGCGTAGATCGAAGACAGGACGGCCGCAAGCATACGCAAACGTTACGCAAACGTGCGGAAAACCACGGGAACGGGCGGGAACGGCGGCGATGTTCCGCGTTGACCGGGGAGCGGCGCCAGGGTAGCGTACGCGGTCCGGGGGGCAGCTCGCACATTCACGCAGGTGGCCGATGCCGCTCAAGGTCCATAACACGCTCACGAGGAAGAAGGAGCCATTCGTCTCCGCCCAGCCGAAGATCGTGCGCATCTACACATGCGGACTCACGGTCTACGCGCCGATGCACATCGGTCACGCGCGCACCTACTGCTTCTGGGACGTCTTCCGCCGCTACCTCGAGTACCGCGGCAATCACGTGCTGAGCATCATCAACTACACGGACATCGACGACCGCATCATGCAGCGCGCGAACGAGCGCGAGGGCGCGGTCGACGTCGCCGAGCGGAACATCGCGGCCTTCCGGCGCGACTGCCGCAAGCTCCACATCAAGGACTACGCGGTCTACACGCGCGCCACCGACTTCGTCGACGAGCAGGTCGACATGGTGAAGCGCCTCATCGAGAAGGGCCACGCGTACTCGGTGAACGGCGAGGTCTTCTACGAGGTCGCCACGTGCCCCTCCTACGGTGAGCTCTCGGGGCGCAAGGTCGACGAGCAGGAGGTCGGGGCGAGCGGCCGCGTCGAGGAGGACTTCGCGCGGAAGCGGCACCCGGCGGATTTCAGCCTCTGGAAGCCGACCTCCCCGGGCCAGCCGAGCTGGCCGACCGGGGAGGGCGCGTGGCCGACGGGGCGCCCCGGCTGGCACATCGAGTGCTCGGCGATGAGCACGGCGCTGCTCGGCGACCATTTCGACGTCCACGGGGGCGGAATCGACAACATGTTCCCGCACCACGAGAACGAGATCGCGCAGAGCGAGCCGCTCTGCGGGAGGCCCTGGGTGCGCTACTGGCTGCACCCCGAGCACCTCGATCTCAAGGAGGTGAAGATGTCGAAGAGCCTCGGGAACGTCATCTCCGTCGAGGAGCTCCTGTCCCGGCACGGCCACGACGAGGCGCGGTGGTTCTTCGTGACGCACCATTACCGGTGCAAGCTCCCGTTCGGCTGGGATCTGCTCCAGCAGAGCGCCCAGGGCTACGCGCGCATCAAGAAGCTCGCGGCGGTCCTCGCCGAGAAGCTGCGCGGCGCGGGGGACGAGGCGCTCGCGCCGGGCGCGTATGCGTCGCAGCGGCCCGAGGAGGAGCGGTTCCCGAGGATGCGCCACCAGTACGTCCACGGCCAGTTCAAGGAGCACACCGAGCGGTTCATCGCGCGCTTCGTCGAGGCGATGGACGACGACCTGAACACGCCGAACGCGGTGGCGGCCTTCTTCGATTACGTGAGCGCGCTCTATTCGGCGGGGATCGAGCAGTGCGACGACCGCGCGTCGCTGCTCGCGGTGTACCGGGCGGTGGCGCGCCATCTCTGGGTCTTCGGGGTGGAGATGGCCGACCCGGCGCTCTATCCGGCGCTCGTGGCCGACTATGCGGTCGCCCCTTCCGAGAGCGCGGCGGGGCGCGGGGGCGACGCCGCCATCGACCGGCTGATCGCGATGCGCCAGGCCGCGCGGAAGGCGAAGGATTTCGCCAAGGCGGACGCCATCCGCAACCTGCTGGCCGAGGCCGGCGTCGTCCTCGAAGACACCCCCCAAGGCCCCCGCTGGACCTCGTCCTGAGGAGCCCTCCGTCCTGAGGAGCCCTCCCGCTTCGGATACGGGCCCATCTCGACGTTTTCGGTGCTCGGCGTACAAGAGTACGCCTCCGCGCCGAAAACGCCGTTCTGGGCCCGTCTCCTGTGCGGGAGGGCTCCGCTGACGTGGTTCAGAGATGAGGGGTGAGGCCCGTCTCCTGTGCGGGAGGGCTCCGCTGACGTGGTTCAGAGATGAGGGGTGAGGCCCGTCTCCTGTGAGAGAGGGCTCCGCTGACGTGGTTCAGAGATGAGGGGTGAGGCCCGTCTCCTGTGAGAGAGGGCTCCGCTGACGTGGTTCAGAGATGAGGGGTGAGGCCCGTCTCCTGTGAGAGAGGGCTCCGCTGACGTGTATCAGAGATCAAGGGTAAGGTTGTAGAGGGGGGAGCGGCGGAAACTTGCCGGGATTCGACCCGAACGCCGTGGCCTCGCCAGAGAACGACGAGCTGCGACCGCGACGACATAAGGCCGACGAACCGTCGGGGAGCTGAGAGGGCAAGCCCCTCCTTATAGGAGCCGGGACGACCGGCCCGCTCCTTATCGACGCCCCCCTCCTTATAAGAGAGAGACGGCGGCGCGGGACGATGCTCGGAGAACGCGGCGCAAGGCATTGGGGCGGCGCAGCATATAGAAGCGGGGGACGGCGCGAGGGCGGAACGCCGGCCATGAAGCGCGGCGCGACGGGCGCCGCTCCGCATAACGACGTCACGCAGGGCGGCGGACGGCAGAGGCGCGGCGTTCGGGACGAAGAGCGACGGACGCGCGGCCCCAGAGAGGAGCTTTGGCGTAGGCGCGGCGAGGCGGCGCACGATGAGGACGCGTTGAAAGCGTGCTTGTCGGGGATCGAGCACCCGCCTGCCATCGTAAAAATGGTGTGCCAGATGTGCCAGTGTCGGCCTCCCGCGACATGGGCAGGCAGGCCGGGATCGACGCGACAAGGGGGAAATCGCGGTCCAACAGCGGGCATATCGATTGCCAAAGAAGTGAAAGCGGCGCTCCGCACCAGCGCCCAAGCCCGAACAACCCGGTCGGGTCTGACCATCGCCTGCTCGCGTCACCAGCCGCAGATCGCGCTGCGGCCGGACCACGCTCGTGCAGTCAACTCTTACCCAACGAGAACGCAGATGCGGAACCTCTCCTTCGGCTTCGCCCACCCTCTCGCAATCAAAACCAGCTCGGCTGCGGTCCTCGCCCTGTTCGCCCTGGGCGCCGCCGCATGCGGAAGCTATGGCGTCGATGAAGGCTCACTCGACAACGCAGAGCTGGCGCTCGACGCGGCGGAAGGCGCCTCGATCGCCGTCAGCGTCGGCGTCGGCGGCGCCGGCGGCAGCGGCGGTAGCGGCACCGGCGGCAGCGGCGGAGTCGCCAGCAGCAGCAGCACCGGCGTCGGCGGGGGCACCGGCGGCGGGCCGGTCGATCCACCCCCGGTCGGGCCTCCGGCCGTCGGCTTCTGGCAGTTCGACGACTGCAGCAGCGCGACGACGGACCTGCTCGATTCGTCAGGCAACGACGCGACCGCCACCCGCTCGGCCAGCGCCGCCTGCGCGCAGGGCATCAGCGGCCTCGCCATCTCGTTCGACCACAAAAACGATACCGTCAGCGCCGACGACGATCCGCGCTTCACCTTCGGAAAGAACCTCGCGGTCGCGGCGTGGGTCAAGCCGACCTCGGTGTCCGGGTCGACGCTGCAGACGATCGCGACGGAGCGGGACGGCGGAGACACGAGCTTCTCGCTCGGCATCCGCAACGACGAGGCGCGGTTCGCCGTGACCCTGACCGACGGCCGGACCATCACCTCCCGCGCCCCCATCGAGGCCAACGTGTGGACGCACGTCGCGGGTATCTACGACGGCAGGTTCGTGCGGCTGTTCCTGAACGGCGAGCAGGTCGGCCAGCTCAGCGCCGCCGGCACGATCCGCGACGTCAACGCGCCCATCCACGTCGGCGGCAACGCGCAGAAGCAACAGCGCTTCACGGGCCTGATCGACGAGGTCTGGCTCTCCGCCAGCCCGACGAGCGGGAGCGGGATCGCCCAGCTCTCCTGCCTCAGGCGCCCCGGGACGATCACCGTCACGCCGGCGAGCAGCGGGCCGGTACCCCCGAACACGCCGGTGGCCTACGAGGTCGCCGTCGCCAACAACGATGTCGGCGCGTGCGCCCCGGGGGACTACGCCCTCCAGATCTTCAGCCCGTCGCCGGGCATCAACGTCTCCGGAGATACCACGTTCATCCCCGGCGTCCCGTCAGGGAGCACGGCGACCTTCGCGGTCACCGTGAACGGCACCGAGGACGCGGATCCCGGCGTCCACGAGATCCCCTTCGACGTGCTCAATTTCAGCTCGACCGAGCTCCTCGTCGGCTCGGGCGCCCTCAACTTCGAGCTCACCGCACCCACCGGCTGCTTCGTCCGGACGAGCCGCGAGATCTTCGTGAAGCACCTCAGCGTCGTCGAGGATCCCATCCGGACGACCTTCAATGGGCCGCCGGAAGACCCCCGGACGGGCACGTGGACGTTCGCGCGCCTCATGGAGGACATGGCCCCCACGCCCGCCGAGGCGCCGGCCATGGTCGAGCAGATGCTCACTACCTGGCTGACCGACCAGGTCGTGAACGGCTTCACGGTGCCGGCGCGCCCGGCCATTCAGCAGATCGTGCTCGACGAGTGGCCGAGGAGCCCCGACGGGTCGCTCGACCTGACGCAGGCGCCGCTCCTGCTGCTCGGCATCGTCAACAGGATCGACGTGCGGAACCTCGCCGAAGGTCACGCCGGCGAGGGGCGCTTCGTGTTCGGCGTCGTGAGCCAAGGCTTCCCGCAGCAGTTCACCATCATCCTGGAGTACAAGCTCCCCGCGTCGACCGAGGCCGACGTGCTCGACTGGGCGAACGACTGGCACGCCCTCGGCAGCCTGCCCTTCCCGTCCGAGGAGTACAACGCCGCCCTCCAGGACATCACCTCCCGGTTCGCGGGCCGGAACGCCGCGCCCGGCAGGCCGAACGGGAGCTCGCTCGGGCAGCTCCGCACGAACGAGATCGCGCTGGCAGGCCCGTGGGAGCTGCGCGAGTTCGTCCTCTCGCCCGACACGGGCTTCCTGCGCCCGGAGACCGTCAAGCTGACGCCGGACATCGCCTTCGACGGCTCGGCCACGCTCGCGGATTTCATAAACCAGAACGAGGCGGCGATCGTCGCGGAGCAGCACACGGTGCCCGACTCGTTCCAGGGGAGCCCGTTCCTCGGCGGCTCGTCGTTCAACAACCTGACGGCGTGGACGGCCCCGGGCATCCTCAACAACGAGGCGCGGCACAAGTTCTCGCTCAACACCTGCAACGGGTGCCACGGGGCGGCGGAGACCGGGACGCCGTTCCTGCACGTGAACCCGAGGTCGCTCGGGAGCGAGGCGACGCTGTCGGGCTTCATGACCGGCATCAACATGCCTGACCCGGTGACCGGCGAGCTGCGCTTCTTGAACGACCTCGGTCGCCGGAACCAGGACCTGAAGGCGCTGGTCTGCGAGCCCGCCCCGACCTTCGCAGGCGCCGCGGGGCGGGGCGGCGCGGCCGCGAGCCGCTCGGCGTTCATCCGCCGCGGCATCGGGCGCGTCCACTGACGCGGCAGCGCGACGGGCGGCGGGCGCGGCCGGGGAGCCGCGCCCGCCGGCCCGTCGCCGCCTCACCCCCGCGACGGCCCGCGCCCGAGGCGGCGCGCGCCGGACATCCACGCTCGCGGCGCCGCTTCAGCCGTTCAGGCCCGCGCAGGAGAGCCGCGCTCCGGCCGGGAGCTCCAGCCCGAAGCGGGTCTTCAGGACGTCGAGGAGCTCGTCATCCCCGAGCTGGAACCACTCGAACTGGCCGCCCCGGAGCACCCCCAGCTGGCGGTTGTGCAGCGTCACGCGCCCCTCCGGCGAGGCGATCGCCGCGAGCACATTGCTCACGAACAGCGAGTCGGGGTGGGTGGACGTGTAATGGTTCGCCACCTCGTAATCGACCGGGAATTGCTCCTCGAGCGTGAACGCATAGAGATCCTGCCACGGATCGCGCCCCCTCGACTCGAGCACCCACGTGTCGCCCTCCCGGCGCAGGCCGACCACGTCGTGCGCCTGCGCCTGGCTCTCCCCCTCCACGAGCCGGATCGGCTGCGTGAGGCCCGGACCGCCGAAGCCGACGTCCGCGATGAACGGCCCCTCGGGCAGCTCGACCAGGGACACCATATGAGTCCGCGGGCCGATCTCGCTCCGACGGAACCTCACCCGCGCGATGAGCGTCGTGACCTTGAACCCGATCCGGCGCAGCGCCGCGACGAACAGGGTGTTCTGCTCGAAGCAGTAGCCGCCCCGGCGCGCCTTGACGAGCTTGGCCTGCACGCCGGCCAGGTCGACGCGGATCGGACGGCCGAGGACGACATCGAGGTTCTCGAAAGGGATGGAGTAGGCGTGTGCGGTGTGCAGCGCATCGAGCACCTCCCGCGTGGCAGTGAGCGCCCCGCGGTAGCCGATGCGGGCGAGGTAGGCGTCGAGATCGAGCGAAGCGGTATCGGGTGCGGGCGGATGCATTGGGCCCTCAAGGATACGCGCGTCGCCCCTGGCCGCGCCAGACGGAAGCTCGCGGGGCCGCCGGCGCGAGGCCGTCGTCGCGCGCGCTCGGGCCCGCATCTCTGCGCCGCGCGCCGCGCGCCGCGCGCCTTCGGCCCGAGCTGCGGTGGACCGCAGACGTCGATTCGCCCCCGCGGCTTGACCGCCACTGCACCGGCCAGCACACTCCCGACAGTGGAGCCGATCTACCGGGCCAGCGCGCGGCGTGCTCGGTCGCCCTCTGCTGCAGAGAGCGCTCGGTGCCGCTCTGCGCGAAGCCGCCTGCCAAGCCGTTCGCCGAGCCGCCCGGTAGAACGCCGTGGCGCGCGCCGCGCCGAGCGCGGGCGGACTCGACGGCTCGCGCGGCGCAGCCTGACCGCCGGTTGAGGGCCATGCCCGGGCCCGATCGCTACACGCTGACGGAGGTCCTGCGCGAGGAGACCAGGTATGTCGTCCACCGCGGCGTGCGGAACGAGGACGGCTGTCCGGTATTGCTCAAGATTCCCCGGGCAGAGCGCCTCGATCGCCGGGACGTGGCGCGCCTGCGCCACGAGCTCGAGATCGGGCGGAGGCTCAGCGACAAGACCGCGATCAGGCCGTGTGAGCTCACGACGTACCGGGACCGGCCGGCGCTCGTCCTGGAGGACTTCCGCGGGCGCTCGCTCGACCGGATGCTCGGCGCGCCGATGGAGCTCGGGCGGTTCTTGACGATCGCCGCCCGAACCTCCGCCGCGCTCGCGGACATCCACGCGAAGGGGGTTGTCCACAAGGACATCAAACCCCAGAACATCCTGCTCGATCCGGAGTCGGGAGAGGTGAAGATCGTGAGCTTCGATCTCGCGTCCTTCCTCCCGGAGGAGCAGAGCGATGGGCGGAGCCCGGGCGTCATCGAGGGGACCCTCGGCTACATCGCGCCGGAGCAGACAGGGCGCCTCGACCGGGCGGTCGATCACCGCGCCGACCTCTACTCGCTCGGCGTCACGCTCTACGAGATGCTCACGGGCGTCCTGCCCTTCTCGGCCGGCGACGCCCTGGAGTGGGTCCACTGCCACGCCGCCGTGCTCCCCCGGCCGCCCTCGGAGCTCGTCCCCGGCATCCCGCCGACGGTGTCCGAGCTCGTCATGAAGCTCCTGGCCAAGGCCGCCGAGGACCGTTACCAGAGCGCGCGCGGCGTCACGCGCGACCTCGAGCGCTGCCTCGAGCGGCTCACGACGGTCGCGCACATCGACCCATTTCCGCTCGGAGAGCACGACTTCTCCGGCCTCTTCCGGATCCCGAAGAAGCTCTATGGCCGCGAGCGCGAGGCCTCCGCCCTCCTCGCCGCCTTCGCGCGCGTCGCCCTGCGCGGCGCGCCCGAGCTCGTCCTGCTCGCCGGCGGCGCCGGGGCCGGCAAGACGTCGCTGGTGCACGAGCTCCACCGCACGTCGGTCCGCGGGCGAGGCCTCTTCGCGGCGGGCAAATTCGACCAGCGGCACCAGCACGTCCCCTACGCCACGCTCGTCCACGCGCTCCGCGAGCTCCTGCTCGGCGTCCTCGGCGCGAGCGAGCCCGTCGTCGGCGAGTGGCGGAGGCGGCTCTCCGCGGCGCTCGGCAAGAGCGCGCAGCTCGTCATCGACGTCCTCCCCGAGGTGGAGCTCATCCTCGGCGAGCAGCCGCCCGTCCCCGAGCTGCCGCTGAGCGAGGTGCAGCGCCGGTTCGAGGCGGTGTTCCGGCAGCTCGCCTCCGTCTTCTGCCGCGCGGAGCGCCCTCTCGTGCTCTTCCTCGACGACCTCCAGTGGGCAGACCCGGAGAGCCTCTCGCTCCTCGAGCAGCTCGTCACCCACCCCGAGGCGCGGCACCTGCTCGCCATCGGCGCCTACCGCGACGTCGAGGTGGGGCCGCTCCACCCGCTCGCGCGCATGCTCGAGCGCGCGCGGGGCGCCGGCGCGCCGGTCCGCGAGATCGAGATCCCGCCGCTCTCCACCGGGGACGTCCAGCGGCTCGTCGCCGACACGGTCCAGGCGAGCTGCGAGGACAGCGCCCCGCTCGCGCGGCTCGTCCACGAGCGGACCGCCGGCAACCCGTTCTTCGCCACGCAGTTCCTGGCCATGCTCCACAAGGACGGCCTGCTCGAGGCCGATCTGCGCGCCGGCGCCTTCCGGTGGGACATCGGCGCGATCCGCGAGAAGGGCCTCGCCGACAACGTGATCGATCTCATGATCACGAAGATCAAGCGCCTCTCCGAGCCCGCCCAGGAGGCGCTCACGCTCGCCGCGTGCGTGGGGAACACCGTCGACGCCGGCACCCTCGCCGTCATCCGCGATCGGCATACGGGCGCGATTCACGAGGACCACCGGGAGCTCGTGCGCGAGGGGCTGCTCCTCCGGTCCGGCGACACCTACCGGTTCCTCCACGACCGCGTCCAGCAGGCGGCCTATGCGCTCATCCCGGAGGAGGATCGCGCGGCGGTGCACCTCCGCATCGGCCGGCTGCTCTCCGCCCGCGCGGCGGCCGACGCCGCCGATCCGCGCATCTTCGAGATCGCCGGCCACCTCAACCTGGGCTCGGCGCTGGTGACGGACCGCCGCGAGCGGGACCGGATCGCCAGGCTCAACCTGATGGCGGGCCGGCGGGCCAAGGCCTCTTCCGCCTTCGCCGCGGCGGCCCGCTACCTCGCGGCGGGCATGGCGCTGCTCGCGGACGACGCGTGGGAGGAGGAGTACGCGCTCACGCTCGATCTCCACGGCGAGGGCGCGCGCTGCGCCTTCCTGAGCGGCGATTTCGCCGCCGCCGAGCGGCTCGTCGGCGCGCTCGTCGAGCGCGCCCGGAGCCGGCTCGATCTGGCGGAGGTCCACCGCATCGAGATCGATCTGCACACGACCCGGGCCGATTTCGAGCGGGCGGCGCGGAGCGCCCTCGCCTGCGCGCGCCGCTTCGGCGTCGACCTCCCGCTCCACCCGGCGCGCGACGCCGTGGAGCGCGCGGCGCGCGAGGTGTGGGGCGAGATCCGCGATCGCCGCGCCGAGGCGCTCGCCCTCCTGCCGCGCATGGCCGATCCGGACACCGCGGCCCTCATGAGCACCCTGTCGACCGCGCTGCCGTCGGCCTACTACACCGATCCGGACCTCTACGGCCTCATCGCGTGCCACATGGTCCGGCTCAGCCTGCGCGCGGGCAACTCGGACGCTTCGCCGCCCGGCTACGTCGCGTTCGGCGGGACGCTCGGCCGCGTCCTCGGGCTCTACCGCGAGAGCTACCGGTTCGGCGAGCTCGCCCGCGCGCTGCTCGACGCCGGCGGTCAGGCCGGGAGCCGGGCGCAGATCCTCCACATGATCAGCACCTTCATCGACCCCTGGATCCGCCCCTTCCGGGACGTGGTCGGCCTCTTCCACGAGGCCTTCGACGAGGCCATCGAGACCGGCACGCTCATCTACGCGTCGTACTGCTGCTTTCACATCGTGGCGCTGCGCCTCGCGTCGGGCGATCCCCTGGCGGACGTCGCCGCCGAGGCCGAGCGACGCCTGGAGTTCACGCGCCGGGCCCGGTACGACGCCATCCACGACATCGTGGCCGTCCTGCACCGGCTCGTGCAGCGCCTGCGCGGTCGCGAGCCGGGCCGGGCGGGCGAGGGCGCGGAGGACGAAGGCGCCCGGCCGCGCGAGGCGGCGTCGCCGCTCACGCGCTTCTACGAGCGCCTGTACGCGGCCCTGGCGGCGCTCCTGTTCGGGCGCTACGGCGAGGCCGTCGACGCGGCGGCCGCGGCGGGCGAGCTGCTCGGCCTGGTGACCGGCCAGATCCAGGCCGCCGACCACGGCTACATCGCGGCGCTCGCGCTGTCCTGCCGCGCCCGCGCGCTGCCCGAGGCCGAGCGGCGCGCGCTCCTCCCCGCCCTGCGGGCGCACGAGGCGGAGCTCCGCCGCTGGGCGGAGGTGGCGCCCGCGAACCAGGAGGACCGCCACGCGCTGGTGTCGGCCGAGATCGCGCGCATCGCGGGCGACGAGCTCGCCGCGATGCGCCTCTACGAGCAGGCCATCCGGGCCGCGCGCGCGAACGGCTTCGTCCAGGGCGAGGCGCTCGCCCAGGAGCTCGCCGCCGCGTTCTACCGCGACCGCGGCTTCGACCTGATCGCCGACACCTACCTCGGCGCGGCCCGCTCCTCGTACGCCCGCTGGGGCGCCGACGCGAAGGTGAAGCAGCTCGACAAGCTGTATCCGCACCTCGCGGCGCGGCCGCTCGCGGCGACGAGCACGGTCACCATGCCGGCCGAGGAGCTCGATCGGCTGGCCGTCGTGAAGGCGTCGCAGAGCATCTCCGGCGAGATCCTGGTGCCCCGGCTCGAGGAGGCGCTGCTCCGGGTCGTGCTCGCGCACGCGGGCGCGCAGAAGGGCTATCTGCTGGAGGCCGGCCGCGGCGCCGCGTCGATCCGGGCGAGGGCGAGGATCGAGGGGGGCAGGCCGTTCGCGGAGGCGCTCGCGGGCGAGGCGCGCGCGCCGGCGTCCTCGGCCGCGCTGCCGCTATCGATCGTCAACTACGTCCTCCGGACCGGCGAGCCGGTCGTCCTCGACGACGCGGGGGAGTCGCGCTTCTCGGCGGACGAGTACGTCGCGCAGGCCAGGCCGCGATCGGTCCTGTGCATGCCGATCGCGCGGCGCTCCGGGGCCTCCGCGATCCTCTACCTGGAGAACGCGGCGATGCGCGGCGCGTTCACCGAGGGCACGCTCGCGGTGCTCGAGCTCCTCTCGTCGCAGGCCGCCATCTCGCTCGAGAACGCGTCGCTCTACGCGGCGCTGAAGAAGAGCCAGGAGCAGCTCCAGGCCATCGTCGACAACTCGCCGGCGGTCATCTACGTCAAGGACCTCGAGGGCCGCCTGCTCCTCGTCAACCGGTGTTACGAGCGGGCGACGCAGCGGCCGAGGGATCAGATCATCGGCCGGAGGGATCACGACCTCTTCCCGCCGGAGACCGCGGAGCTGTTCGCCGCGAACGATCGCCGGGCGCTCGAGATGGAGACGCTGCTCGATCTCGAGGAGGTGGTCCCGCAGGAGGACGGGCCGCACACGTACCTCACCCTCAAGTTCACGCTGCGCGACGCGGCGGGGGCCGCGTATGCGGTCTGCGGCATCTCCACGGACATCACCGAGCGCAAGCGGACGGCGATGGCCGAGCGCTTCCTGGCGGAGGCGACCCGGCGGTTCGTGGCCGATCTCGGCTACGAGGCGACGCTGGAGGCGATCGCCCAGGTCGCGGTGCCCGAGCTCGCCGAGGGCGCCGCGCTCTACGTGCTCGACGAGGCGGGCGCGCTCGAGCTCTCGGCCGTGGCGGCGGGCTCGCCGGAGAGCGCCGAGCGGCTGCGCGCGCTCGCCTCGCCCGAGAGCGCGCCGTGGGCGCCTCGCCGCGCGCTGGGCGCGGAGCGCGCCGAGCTCGGCCGCGTGGACGATGGAGTCCTGCGGCGCTGGGCCGCGGCCGCGGCGCGCCCCGAGGCGCTCTTGGCGCTCGCGCCGGCGGCGTACCTGAACGCGCCGCTGTTGACGCGGGATCGCTGCCTCGGGGTGCTCTCGCTGGTGCGGACGGGGGCGGCGCCGCCCTATGGCCGGGCCGACGCCGAGCTCGTGGAGGAGCTCGCGCGGCGGGCGGCGATCGTGCTCGACAACGCGCGGCTTTATCGCGAGGCGCAGCGGGCGATCCAGGTCCGCGAGGACTTCCTCTCGGTCGCCTCCCACGAGCTCCGCACGCCGCTCACGCCGCTCAAGCTGAAGCTCGGGCTGCTGCAGAAGAAGCTCGCGACCGAGGCCGCGGACCCGTCGCTCGAGCGCATGGTCACGGCGAGCCTGGGGCAGGTCGAGCGGATCGAGGTGCTCCTCGACAGCCTCCTCGACGTCGACCGGGTCGCCCGCCGCGGGCTCGACCTGGAGCTCGCGGAGGTCGACCTCGCCGCGCTGGCGCGCGAGGTCGTGGCCCTGCTCGGCGAGGCTTTCTCGCGGGCGGGCTGTCGCGTCGAGCTCGACGCGCGAGGCCCGGTGCTCGGCCGCTTCGACCGGCTCCGCGTCGCGCAGGTCCTGAGGAGCCTGCTCAACAACGCGATCAAGTTCGGCGCCGGCCGCCCCATCGAGGTGACGGTCGAGGGGCGCGGCGGCGCGGCGCGGGTCGCCGTGCGCGATCACGGGATCGGCATCGCGCCCGAGGATCTGGAGCGCATCTTCAAGCGCTTCGAGCGGGCGGTCTCGACGCGGTTCTACGGCGGGCTCGGGCTCGGGCTCTATCTCGCGAACGAGATCGTCCGGGCGCACGGGGGCACGATCCAGGTGGCGAGCCAGCGGGGCGAGGGCGCCTGCTTCACCGTGGATCTGCCGCGCCGGCCCGCGTCGTGATCTGCTGGAACAGGAGAGAGAATTTAACGCAAAGGCGCAAGGAAGAGAGAGATATATTGAACATCAATTCTCTTTCGCATCTTTGCGTCTTTGCGCCTCTGCGTTAAATTCTCCCTCTTCATCATCATCCAATCTTCTGCCGCCCTGGCAGCTCCCCTCACGCCCCCTGCGCGTCGGGAAAGAGCCGCTGGAAGTTGTCCTTGTCGATCGCCTTCTCGAGCGCCGCCTGGACGGAGATGGTGTCCTTCTTGACGAGCCGCTCCAGCGCCATGTCCATCGTCTGCATGCCGGCGGAGCGGCCGGCCTGCATCAGGTTCGTGATCTGGAACGTCTTGCCCTCGCGGATCATCGCGGACAGCGCGCTGGACCCGACGAGGATCTCGTGCGCGGCGACGCGGCCCGTGCCGTCCTTCGTGCGGAGGAGCTGCTGGGCGATGATCGCGGCGAGGCTCTCGGCCAGCATGCCGCGGACCTGGAGCTGCTCGTCGGCAGGGAACGCGTTGATGATGCGGTCGATCGTCGCGGCGGCGCTGTTCGTGTGGACCGTGCCGAAGACGAGGACGCCGAAGCTCGCGAGCTGCAAGGCGAGCTTCATCGTCTCGTTCGTCCTGAGCTCGCCGATCAGGATCACGTCGGCGTCCTCCCGCCCGGCGCTGCGGATCGCGCTCGCGAAGCTGCCCGCGTCGGGGCCGACCTCGCGGTGCGTGATCTGGGCCTTGATCGGGCTGTGCACGAACTCGACCGGATCCTCGATCGTGAGGACATGGCAGGCGCGCGAGCGGTTGATGTGGTCGATCATCGCCGCCAGCGTCGTCGACTTGCCCGAGCCGGTCGGGCCCGTGATCAAGATGAGCCCGCTCTGCCGCTCCGACAGCCGGCGGATGATCTCGGGGCACCCGAGATCGTCGAGGGAGAGGATCTTGCTCGGGATGGTGCGGAAGACGGCCGCGAGCCCGGTCGTCTTGTAGAAGTAGTTGGCGCGAAAACGGGCCTTGTCCGCGTAGGAATAGGCGAAATCGAGGTCGAGCTCGTCGACGATCCGCCGCCGCTCCTCGGCGGTCGTGATCTCGAAGAGGAGCGCCTCCATCTCGGCCGCGTCGAGGGGCGTGTCGCGCAGCGGGACGAGCTCGCCGCGGGCGCGGACGAGCGGCGGATAGCCGATGCCGAGGTGCAGGTCGCTGCCCTTCCTGATCAGGAGCTCGTCGAAGAGGCGATCGATCCTGGCCACGCTAGCCTCCCTTCTTCCCGAAGAGCGCGCCCGCGCGCTCGAACAGGCCCTTGCCCGCCTCGGGGGCGCCGGGACGCGACGCCTCGGGCGGCGGGGCGGGAGGCTTCCTGTCCGGCGCGAGCGCGGGCTGCCGCTTGCCGCTGAGGACCGCCTCGAGCTCGTCCGGCGCCTCGGCCACCGCGAGCGCGGCCTCGAGCGTCGTCTTCCCGGCGCGGACGAGGTCGGCCAGCGAGTCGTCGAGGCGGATGATCCCGAGGCCCTTCCCCCGCTGCTGGAGGCTCGGGATCTGGAACGTCTTCGAGTCGCGGATGAGGTTCCACAGCGCGACCGAGCCGGGCAGGACCTCGGCGGCGGCCACCATGCGCTTGCCGTCCGCGCTCGGCAGGAGCCGCTGGCTGACGATGAGCCGGAGGCCGCCCGCGAGGGTGACGCGGACCTGCTGCTGATCGCCGGGCGGGAAGAGGTCGATCAGCCGATCGATGGTCTTCGCCGCGCTCGGGGTGTTCATCGTGCCGAGCACGAGGTGGCCCGTCTCGCTCGCCGACAGCGCCATGCGCACCGTCGCCGTGTCCCGGAGCTCGCCGACGACGATGACGTCGGGGTCCTCGCGCAGCGAGGCCTTGAGGGCGTTCTCGAACGAGCGGGTGTGCGTGCCGACCTCGCGCTGGCTGATCATCGCCTTGCCGCGCGCGTGGACGAACTCGACCGGATCCTCGACCGTGATGATGTGGTGGCTGGTCTCGCGGTTCAGGATGTCGACGATCGCGGTCAGCGTCGTGGTCTTGCCGTGGCCCGTCGGCCCGGTGATCACGATGAGGCCCTGATGGTGGCGGGCGGCGAGCCCGATCGCGTCGGGCAGGCCGAGCGACGCGAGGGTGGGGATGGTGCGCGCGATCAGGCGGAAGCAGCCCTTGTACCCCCGGCGGTGGCGCGCGATGTTCACCCGGAAGCGGCCGAGCGCGGCGAGCTCCAGGGCGAAGTCGCAGGAGCCCTCGGCCTCGAGGACCGGCGAGAGCCGCGCGGGGACGCGCGGGAGCAGGAGCGACTCGACCGCCGCCGGGTCGAGCGGATCGCCGTGCGGCACGAGCTCGCCCGCGATGCGCAGGAGCGGCGGGCGGCCGGCGACGAGGTGGAGATCGCTCGCGCCCTGATCGCGCGCCATGGCGAGCAGCCCGTCGAGGGCGCCCGCCGGGACGTCGGCGGACGAGGGCCGCGCGCGCGGGCCCGCCGCGGCCGGCCGGGCGGCGGCGCGGGGCTCGGCCGGCGGCGCGGACGCGCGGCCGGCGCGGGGCTCGGCCAGCGCGTCCTCGCCGCGCGGATCGAAGCGCGGCGTCGAGGGGCGGCCGGCGCGGGGCTCGGGCGGCGCGTCCTCGCCGCGCGGATCGAAGCGCGGCGTCGAGGGGCGGCCGGCGCGGGGCTCGGCGGGCGGCGGCGGCCCGCCGCGCAGGTCGAAGGCGAGCTCGGAGGAGCTCGGGCGCTTCGCGTCCGGGTCGCGCGGCGGCGGGCGCTGCGCCTCCTCGGGCGCGAGGTGCTCCCGCATGGAGAACTGCTGCGAGGGGCGGGCGATCGGCGCGGCGGCGGCCCCGGGCGCCGCGGCGGCGGCCCCGGGCCCCGCGGCGGCTCCGGGCGCGGCGGACGACGGCTGCATCCGCGTCATGCGGGCGTGCACGAGGTCGCCTTGGCGCGCGGCGACGACTGAGATGGCGCCGATGCCCTCGATGCGGATGTGCCACTGCGACGGCTTCGCGCCGAGCGCCTCGATGTGGCGGCCGCCGCCGAGGGCGCTGAGGAGCATGAGGATGTCCTCGGTGGTGAGGGCGCCGGGATCGACGGCCTGGAAGGCGCCCGAGATCTTGACGCTGGGCATGCGCCCCGTGGCCACGGCGAACTCCGTCACCTCGGGGCGATTCAGTTGCGAGAGCCAGGATCGAAGGGCGTTCATCGTCGTCGCTCGTCTCCGCAAGCCGACTCTATCAACGATGAGGCGCGGTGTTTCAAAATGTCGTGCGGGGACGGCGAGATCCGGAGGGCGGCCTCACCGGGCCGCGCGCGGCCTGCGCGGCCTGCGCGACCTGCGCGGCCTGCGCGGCCTGCGCGGCCTGCGCGGGCTGGCGCTGGCGGCGCGCCGCCCCCCTCCGCCGCGCCGCGACGGCGCGCGGCGGCCGCGGCCCCCTGCGCGGGCGGCGCAGCTCACGCGGGCGGCGTGCTCAGCAGAGGCGATGTCGGGGCTACTGGATCGCGAGCTTGAGCCGCGCGCCCTTCACGAAGTGGCCCGGCGCCTTGCCCTTCTCCGCGGCCGGCGCCTGCTGCTCCGAGTCGATGGTGAGCTGCATGTTGCCGGTGGCCTCGATCTTCTTCATCGTCACCCTGGCGATCTCGACATATTTCGTGGGACTCGCGCCCTTGGGATCCTCGATCCTGCGGAAGAGCACCGCCTTGGTCCCCGCGGCGACCGGCGTCGCGCTGGTGGCGACGAGCGGCCGCAGCGTCGCGACCTTCCCGGCGCGGGAGACCAGCATGCCGTAGACCTCCACGGAGTAGCTGTCCCACTCGCCCGCACCGGGCGTGGCAGCGGGCTCTGCCGCAGGCGCGCTCTCCGCGCCCGGGGCCGCCGCCGGCGCGCCCCCGGGCGCGGCCGGTCGCGTCGCCCCCGGGTGCTCCGCCGAGGCCGTGAACGGCGTGGCAGAGAGGAGCGCGGCCGCACCCGCCGCGACGAGGGATCGCGAGTACCTGGAGAGTCCAACACCCAACGTCTTCATGCACTCCGCTCCTTCGCTTCAATGAGACCCCACGGCCCGCGTCCACCCGGCGAGGCCGCAAACACCCCAGTACCAAAACTTCTCATCCTGCCCGAGACTGCCACTCTTCGCAACTCTTTTTTCGGCTTCGCGGTCGCGGTCATCGCGTCATCCCGCATCGCCGCCGTCACCGCATCGCCGGATTCTCCAGATTCCGATTCCGGCGCTGGCTGCTCGGCGAGGCTGACCGGCCCTGGAGGAGCGGCGCGCGCAAGAGCGCGTCGCGGCTCGCCCGAGCTCACCTGTCACCTGCGCCTGCGGCTCGCCTGTCGTTCTGGCTCGCCCGCCGTTCGGCGCTGTCGTTCTGGCTGCCTGGTTACCCGGCTCGACCGCTCGCCTGGGCTCTCCGGCTCGCCTGGCTGGCTCCGCCCACGGGTAGGTCAGCGCGCTTCGCGCGAGGCGCGCTCTCGAGGAGCGAGAGGCCCGCGCGAGCGACCGGCGTGCTCGGTCCAAGCTCGCCGCATCTCATTCTGACCCGTCCGACGACACCAGCTGCGCACAACACCGCGACCTCTCCCTCGTCAACATCGCCCCGGGACATCCCCGTTGCCTTCCAACATCGCCGACGCGAACATCGATGTCGGAGTAAAAGTCGCGTTCCAACCAAGATATCACGCCTTCGTCAAAGCAGAACAGAAATTTTCGAGAGCAAGCGATTCTGGTGCGCCCTCGTGCGTCCATGTACGCGCCTGGTTCACGTGCTCGCGTGCTCGCGTGGTTGCATGGTCGCGTGGTCGCGTGGTCGCGTACGTTGCGCGCGTGCGGCGGTGTACGGCGGACGGCCGCGCGGCTGTAGGATGGCCGCGGAGGAAGAGAGCCCATGCCCACCGTCACCGATCACTACGACAAGCTCCTCGCCGAGCACTACTCCAGGATGTTCGGGGACTACGACGCCAAGGTCGCCGAGCAGCGAGCGCTCTTCGAGCGCCTCGGCGTTCGCCCCGAGGGCGCCTCGGAGGCCATCGACCTCGGGTGCGGCTCGGGCTTCCAGTCCCTCGCGCTGGCGCAGCTCGGGTTCCGGGTGACGGCGGTGGACGCCTCGGACAAGCTCCTCGCCGAGCTCGACGCGCGCCGCGGGCAGCTCCCCGTCGACCTCGCCCGAGGCGATCTCCTCGACGCGCTGGAGCGCCCGGGTCCCCCCTGCGCGCTCGCCGTATGCATGGGCGACACGCTCCCGCACCTCGGCAGCAAGGGGGACGTAGAGCGGATGTTCGCCGGCTGCAGGCGGCGCCTCGCGCCCGGCGGCCAGCTCGTGCTCACCTTCCGCGATCTCACCCGAGAGCTCGAGGGCGCCGACCGGTTCATCCCCGTGCACGACTCGGCGGATGTGATCATGACCTGTTTCCTCGAATACGAACCGGAGACGGTCAAGGTGCACGATCTCGTCCACACGCGCGGCCCCGAGGACGGACGGTGGAGGCTGTCAGCGAGCTTTTATCGCAAGCTGCGGCTCTCCCCCGATTGGGTCTGCGACAGGCTCGAAGCGGCCGGATTCCGCGTCACCCACCGCGAGATCGCGCGCGGCCTCGTCACCCTCGTCGCGCGCTCCGGAGGCGGGGTGGGCCGGGATACGAACACCGGGTCAAAACCCTGCACAGGAGGTTGATGGCCAGGTCGCGGCGGCGCTACCTTGATAGGGGAGGATGAGACCCATGTCCGAGAGAGCACAGCAGACAGGCACGAAGGACGCCGGGCAAGCGGCGGCCGTGAGCCGGCCGTCGCGGGATGAGGTCCAGGACCTGCGGCGCGAGCGGGACGAAGCGCGCCAGATCCTGATCACGCTGGTGACGGCGCTCAAGCGCGCGACGTTCCGGCACGGCACGTACATCGACGGGCTCGGCGCCGCGATGGTCGCCGTGGACCGGTGGTCCAAGCCGCAAGGCTGAACACCCCGCCAGCGAGGCCCCTCGCGCCGCTGCGGGGCCGGTACGTTACCGACGGGCGCGTCCACGCGGCTCGACGTCCCTGACACCCCCTTCCTCCAGCCCCGACGCGGGCGCCTCGACCGAGGCACCGAGAGGGCGCGACGCCGTTCCACCGCGCATCGCGCACTCGGGTCCTCCAGCGCTGTCGGTTCTCCCCGGGCCGCGCCGACGACACGATCCCTGGATAGCTCGCAATCCACGCGGGTCGACTGCGCCGGCCGGACGCGAGCAATTCTAATTGACGGCGATCTCACAAAGTCACAAAGTCGCTCACCCGGATTGCTCTCCGGATCGCGGCCAGTCCACGGCGGACGGCCGCGATCCGGCGCAGTGGAGACGCACGGGGCGCGGTCGGCGCGCCGTGCGAGGCGCGCGCCTGCGCGCGTACCGAGGAGAGGACAACCTTGATCAGAAGTAGGCTGCTCGAAGCTGTCGGCTGGGCCGCGGTGGCGCTCGGCGTCGCGGGCTGTGGAGCCTCGGACGTCGATGCGCTCGAGGAAGAAAGTCATGAAATTGCAGCATCGGAGCTGAACGAGCATCCGACGAGCGGCAGGACCGTAGTCGCCGATGTCGTCGCGCTCGATCAGGTCTACGTGTACAACCGGTTCGGGTCGTTCAACCCGGCCGGCATGATCTACGCGCTCAAGCGGGACGTCGTGCCGATCGATCGGCGCAAGCCGCTCGGCCCGGGCAACGCCATGCTGCGACCGGGCAAGCGCCCGAGGCCGCTCGTGCTGCGCGTGAACGTCGGGGACGCGCTCCGCGTCCGGTTCACGAACCTCCTCCGGCCCGCGGACGAACGCCCTGACGACTCGACCGCGACGAGGAGCGCCTCGGTGCACGTCACCGGGCTCGAGATCAGGAACATCGAGGCGCTCGGCGGCAACGTCGGCCGGGGGCCCGACTCGCTCGCAGAGCCCGGCGAGACGCGCGTCTACGAGCTCTTCGCCGACAAGGAGGGGACGTTCCTGTTCCACAGCGGCGGCGCCCTGGCCGGCGGCGGCGAGGGGGACGGCGGACAGACGGTGCTGGGGCTGTTCGGCGCGGTCACCGTCGAGCCCGCGGGGGCGGTCGCGTACCGGTCGCAGGTCACGGCCGAGGAGCTCGCCGCCGCCTCGCTGCCCACGCCGAACCCCGACGGTACGCCCAGGATCGACTACGACGCGCTGGACGAGCACGGCGAGCCGATCCTCAGGATGATCAACGATCGCGACGAGATCGTGCACGGCGATCTCAACGCGATCATCGCCGGCTACGAGCAAAGCCAGCTCGACAGCCCAACCCCCGTGGCCCCTGGGCGGTTCCGCGAGTTCACGGTGCTGTTCCACGACGAGCTCAAGGCCGTCCAGGCGTTCGAGAAGCTCGAGAACGACGAGACCTTCCACGGCGTGCGCGACGGGTTCGGGGTCAACTACGGCGCCTCCGGGTTCGGCTCCATCCTCCTCGCCAACCGGGCGAGGCTCGGCCCGAGCAAGAGATGCGTCGAGTGCAAGTACGAGGAGTTCTTCCTGAGCTCCTGGCCCAACGGCGATCCGGCGATGATCGTCGAGCGGGACCGGCGCGGCAACGCGACGGAGGCGCTGTTCCCCGACGACCCCTCGAACGTCCATCACGCGTACCTCGGCGACCCCGTCTGGTTCAGGAACCTGCACGCCGGGCCGAAGGAGACGCACGTCTTCCACCTCCACGCGCACCAGTGGCTGAAGACGCCGAACGACGCGAACGGGAACACCCTGGACGCGCAATCCATCGGCCCGGGCGCGGCCTTCACCTACAACGTCGGCAGGGGCGGCAACCGCGTCCTGACGCCCGGAGACGCGATCTTCCACTGCCACCTGTATCCCCACTTCGCGCAGGGCATGTGGGAGCTCTTCCGCAACCACGACGTCTTCGAAGCTGGCACGCGCGATCGCTTCCTGCCCGACGGCGAGATCAAGAAAGGGACGCCCACGCCCGCCCTCGTGCCCGTCCCCGAGATCGCGATGCCGCCCATGCCGACCTACAAGCCCACCGTCGTGGAGCTGCCCGGCGGCGGCAGGAAGGTGCGGCCGCCGATGCCGGGATATCCGTTCTACATCGCTGCCCTGGAAGGCCACAGGGCTCCTCAGCCGCCGCTCGATCTGCTCGTCGACGGCGGGCTCCCGCGCCACGTCATCACCAGCGTCCCGCCGGGCGGCGCCGAGTTCGGTAGGCGCGGCACGTTCGACGTGGACATCGAGGAAGCGAACATCAAGCTGCTGCCGAACGAGGGGACACCCGCGGAGCTGGCGGCGCAGGCGTTCCATGCCGGCCAGTTCCCGGGAGCGACGCCCGTCACGACGACGGACGGCTTCCCCGCGCAGGCGTATCCGGCGTTCACGCCCGAGGGGGAGCCCGCGCTGTTCGCCGTCAACGGCCAGCCGCCTGCCCCCGGCGCGCCCTACGCGAACCCCTGCCCGCA
This sequence comes from Sorangium sp. So ce385, assembly GCF_051474135.1. Classification (NCBI taxonomy): domain Bacteria; kingdom Pseudomonadati; phylum Myxococcota; order Polyangiales; family Polyangiaceae; genus Sorangium; species Sorangium sp. So ce385. Next base: position 9,162,830 of record NZ_CP150337.1, read on the forward strand.
AGGGACGACGGAGCGCAGGTACCGCAGCGCGTTCGTCCAGATCGACGGCGTGGTCAACCGGCGCGGCTGGCACGACCCGCAGATGCGCATCCTCGTCCTCGAGGACGACATCGACGCGACCCTGTCGGGCGCCCGGCCGCCGGAGCCGCTGTTCATCCGCGCCAACTCGAACGAGTGCGTCGTCTCGGAGGCGACGAACCTGCTCCCCGACTCCCTGAAAGAGGACCCGTTCCAGATCTTCACGCCCACCGACACCGTCGGCCAGCACATCCACCTCGTGAAGTTCGACGTCACCGCCTCGGATGGATCGACGAACGGATTCAACTACGAGGACGGGACGTTCGCCCCACAGGAGGTCGTCCAGCTCATCGACGCGGCCAACAACCTCGGCGGCGCCCTGAAGGCGGACGGCACGGTCGAAGAGCGCGGCCGTCGCGTCATGCTGAAGGCGCAGCGACACCCGCGCATCCACGACGACCGGAAGGGCCTGCAGACCACGGTGCAGCGCTGGTGGGCCAACCCCGTCCAGAACCGGCGCGGCGATGACATCACCCTCAACACCTCGTTCTCGCACGACCATTTCAGCCCCTCCTCCCACCAGGAGCACGGCCTCTACATGGGCCTGATCATCGAGCCGAGCGGCTCGGTCTGGCGCGACCCGGTGACCGGGGTCGTGTTCGGCGACCGCCCCGACGGCGGGCCCACGAGCTTCCGCGCCGACATCATCCCGCCGCGCGGCTCCGCGCAGCCGCCCTTCCGCGAGTTCGGCCTCGCCTTCGCCGACTTCGCCCTCCTCTTCGACGAGTGCGGCGAGCCGGTGAACCCGCCGACCGCGCAAGAGGCCCCGCTCCCGCTCGCGGTCGACCACCGCGACGTGCGCGCGCCGGAGGCGATCGCGGCCGCCGATCCGGGCGGTGGGCTCATCAACTACCGCAACGAGCCGATCCCGCTGCGCATCGCCCGGCGCGACTGTAGAACCGGCCGCGTCGAGCAGAAGCCGGGCGAGGAGGGGGAGATGCACAACGTGTTCAGCTCCCGGGTCCACCCCGATCCGTTCACGCCGCTGCTCTCGGCCCACGAGGGCGACAACGTCGTGGTGCGCCTCCTCCAGGGCGCGCAGGAGGAACAGCACGTCTTCACGATGCACGGGCAGCGGTGGTTCAACGAGATCAACGACCCGGACAGCGGCTACTCGAACGGCCAGCCCATCGGCATCTCCGAGCACTTCGAGTTCGGGCTGACGCCCTCGGCCTCTGCGCGGGGCGATCGCGAGCCCGGCGACTACCTCTACCAGAGCGCGCCCACCGACGACCTCTGGGACGGCATGTGGGGGATCATGAGGGTGCGGCCGCGGACCGATACGGCCTTGCTGCCGCTGACCGGGTCGCCGGACGGCGAGCCCCGCGGGGTGCGCCGCTTCCCGACCTGCCCGGCGGGCGCGCCGGTGACGGAGTATGTCGTCCACGCGATCACCGCGAAGGGCAATCTGCCGGGCGATCGGCTCGTCTACAACGAGGAGTTCGACCTCTACGATCCCGACGCCATCCTGTTCGTCCGCGCCGAGGATCTGCCCGACCTCCGCGCCGGGCGCCGCGCCCCGGAGCCGCTCGTCCTGCGCGCCGCCGCCGGCGACTGCATCCAGGTCACCCTCGTCAACGACCTGCCCTTCGAGCTGCCCAAGACGCCGCACTGGAACTATAGCCCGCCCATCGTCGACGGGTTCAACACGAACCAGGTCAGGCCGTCCAACCACGTCTCGCTGCACCCGCAGCTCGTCGCCTACGACGTCAGGACCGACGACGGGGCCAACGTCGGGCTCAACGAGGAGCAGACCGTCGCGCCCGGCGAGTCCCGCGAGTACACGTGGTACGCCGGCGAGTTCGCCCAGAAGGACGGCAGGTGGGGCCCGGTCGAGCCGAGGGCCGTCGAGTACGGCGCCATCAACCTGAGGGACATGGCCGACGTCGTGAACCACGGCATGCACGGCGCCGTCGGCGCCCTCGTCATCGAGCCCAAGGGCGCCACCTGGCGCGCCGATCGGGGCACGCACGCGCAGGCGGAGGTCACCTATCAGGATTACTACGGGTACACGCGCTCGTTCCGGGAGTTCGTGGTCGTCTATCAGGACGAGGTCGGCTTGCACTCGGGCGATCCGAGGTTCCAGTGCGTCGATCAGGGTCTCAACTGCGGCACCGCCATCCGGAACTATGACGGCGAGGACGACGCGGAGGACACGGGCCACGAGGCCTTCAACTACCGCACCGAGCCGTTCTGGGCGCGGCTCGGGATCCCGCCCGAGCTCGCGAGGGAGCTGCTCAACGAGAAGGACCTGAGCGACATCTTCAGCTCCCGCGTCCACGGCGACCCGGCGACGCCGATCTTCACGGCCGGCGCGGCGCAGAAGGTCCGCGTGCGCCTCGTGCAGCCGTCCGGCCACCGGCGCATGCACGCCTTCGGGCTCTGGGGCGCGGCGTGGCCGAACAACCCGTTCGCCGAGGGGGAGCGCTCCCGCCGCATCGGCGAGAACAGGGACGTGCTGAACATCGGCATCGAGAACGCCATCGGACCGATGACTCACCACAACGTGGTCCCGTTCTCCGCGGCCGGCGGGAGGTTCTTCGTCCCCGGCGACCGGCTCTACCTCGATCAGCCGAGCTTCAAGGTCTCGGACGGCCTCTGGGGCATCTTCCGGGTGACGCGGTAACCGCCGTCCTCACGCCGGCTCCCGCCGCTCGCAGACCCGCTCGGCGCCGCCATGGCGCCGGTCGGCGAGCGGCGGGGGTGGCGTCCTGCACCCCGGCACACGGCCGGCGCATCCGAGGCGCGGACGAGGGGAGCCCGCGCTCGGGCTCAAGCGAGCTCTCGCCACGACACATGCCTTCGTACGCGCCGGACCTCCCGTCTCCGCCCGCGATCGAATCGATATCACTCTGTCCACGGAAGAGACCAGCCCAAGAGCGCTGCAAAAACCGTTTGACCTAGATGAGGCATCCAGACAGATTTGTGATCCGGATCACGGCCAATTAAATTCGGCCGATGCTTGGCGGACTGCCACGCTCCGATCTCCTGTGGGCGCGTGGGCGCGCCCGACATCCAGGGATGGACGTGCAGGTGTGGCATTCGGAGGAGAGGACACCTTGATCAACAACAGGCCGCTTGGAGCTCTCGTCTGGGCTTCCGTAGCGCTAGCGCTCGCAGGCTGCGCCGATGAGAACGCTGCGCAGGACGACGATGGGACCGAGGATCTGTCCGGCAAATCCGGAGATAACGGCGCGCGGGCAAACTCCAGAGTCGTGTTCGCGGATGTCGTCGCGCTCGATCAGGTCTACGTATACAACCGATTCGGGTCCTTCAACCCGGCCGGCATGATCTACGCGCTCGCGCGGGACGTCGTGCCCATCCGGCAGGACGAGCCGCTCGGCCCGGGCAACGCCATGCTGCGGCCAGGCAAGCGGCCGAGGCCGCTCGTGCTGCGCGTGAATGTCGGCGACACCCTGCAGATCAGGTTCACCAACCTGCTCACGCCGCCCGGCCAGCGCCCGGACGACTCCCCGAAGACACGGAGCGCGGGCATCCACGTCACGGGGCTGCAGATCAAGAACATCGAGTCGCTCGGCGGCAACGTCGGGTTGAGCCCCGACTCCCTCGCCGAGCCCGGCGAGACGCGCTTCTACGAGCTGTTCGCCGACCGGGAGGGGCCGTTCCTGATGCACAGCGCCGGCGCCATGGTCGGCGGCGAAGGGAGCGGCGGGCAGATCGTCCAGGGGCTGTTCGGCTCGGTCAACGTCGAGCCCGCGGGGGCGGTCGCGTACCGGTCGCAGGTCACCGCCGAGGAGCTCGCGGCCGCCTCGCTGCCCACGCCGAACCCCGACGGGACACCCAGGATCGACTACGACGCCCTCGACGCGTGGGGCGAGCCGATCCTCAGGATGCTCAACGATCGCGACGAGATCGTGCACGGCGACCTCAACGCGGTCATCACCGGCTACGACGAGAGCCAGCTCGATCCGCCGGACCCGCCGATCCGGGGCCGCTTCCGCGAGTTCACGGCGGTGTTCCACGACGAGCTCAAGGTCGTCCAGGCGTTCCGGGAGCTCGAGGTGAACGAGGCGTTCCAGGGCGTGCGCGACGGATTCGGCATCAACTACGGCGCCTCCGGGATGGGCGCCATCCTCCTCGCCAACCGGCAGAGGATCGGCCCGAGCAAGGAATGTATCGAGTGCAAATTCGAGGAGTTCTTCCTGACCTCATGGCCCAACGGCGACCCGGCGATGAACGTCGAGCGGGACAGGAACGGCGACGCGATCAAGGCGCTATTCCCTGATGACCCGTCGAACGTCCATCACGCGTACCTCGGCGATCCCGTCTGGATCAGGAACCTCCACGCCGGGCCGAAGGAGACGCACGTCTTCCACCTCCACGCGCACCAGTGGCAGCGGGCGCCGAACAACGACACCGGCACGACCGTGGACGCGCAGAGCATCGGCCCGGGCGGAGCCTACACCTACAACGTCACCAGAGCGGGCAGCCGGGCCCTGACCCCGGGCGATTCGATCTTTCACTGCCACCTGTATCCCCACTTCGCGCAGGGCATGTGGGAGCTCTTCCGCACCCACGACGTCTTCGAGGCCGGCACGCGCGATCGCTTCCTGCCCGACGGCGAGATCAAGGAGGGGACGCCCACGCCCGCCGTCGTGCCGATCCCGGAGCTCGGGATGCCGCCCCTACCGACCTACGAGCCCACCGTCGTAGCGCTCCCCGACGGCACCGTCGCGACGCGGCCGCCCATGCCGGGGTATCCGTTCTACATCGCCGCCCTGGCGGGCCGCAGGCCGCCTCAGCCGCCGCTCGACCTCGTCGTCGACGGCGGGCTGCAGCGCCACCTCGTCACCAGCGTGCCCCCGGACGGCGCGGTGCTCGGCGTGGAAGGCAGGTTCGACGTGGACCTCCTGGCGGCCAACCTCAAGCTGCTCCCCCCGGAAGGGACGCCCCCGGAGCTTGCGGCCCGGGCCTTCCACTCCGGCCAGTTCCCGGGCGCGCGCCCCTTCGCGACCGATGGATTCCCCTCGAGCGTCTATCCGGCGTTCACGCCGGAGGGCGCTCTGTCGGTGTTCGCCGTCAACGGCCAGCCGGCGGCCCCGGGCGCGCCGTACACGAACCCGTGCCCCGTGGGGACACCGGAGCGCAGGTACCGCAGCGCGTTCCTCCAGGTCGACGGCGTGGTCAACCGGCGCGGCTGGCACGACCCGCAGATGCGCATCCTCGTCCTCGAGGACGACGTCGAGGCGACCCTGTCGGGCGCCCGACCGCCGGAGCCGCTGTTCATCCGCGCCAACTCGGGCGAGTGCGTCGTCTCCGAGGCCACGAACCTGCTCCCCGACGCCCTGGAAGAGGACCCGTTCCAGATCTTCACGCCCACCGACATCGTCGGCCAGCACATCCACCTCGTGAAGTTCGACGTCACCTCCTCCGACGGCGCCGCCAACGGCTTCAACTACGAGGACGGGACGTTCTCGTCAGAGGAGGTCGTCCAGCGCATCGACGCGGCCAACAACCTCGGCGGCGCTTTTTTGCCGGACGGCACCGTCAACGAGGGCGGCGTCCGCGTCCCGCTGATCGCGCAGCCGCACCCGCGCATCCACAACGGCCGGGTCGGCCTGCAGACCACGGTGCAGCGCTGGTGGGCCGACCCGGTCGTGACCCAGCAGAACCAGGACCGCACCCTGGAGACCGCCTTCTCCCACGACCATTTCGGCCCCTCGTCGCACCAGCACCACGGCCTCTACATGGGCCTGGTCATCGAGCCGAGCGGCTCGGTCTGGCGCGACCCCGAGACCGGGGCTGTCTTCGGCACGCGCACCGACGGCGGGCCCACGAGCTTCCGCGCCGACATCCTCCCTCCGAGCGGCTCCGACCACCCGCCGTTCCGCGAGTTCAACCTCGCGATCGCCGACTTCGCCCTCCTCTTCGACGAGTGCGGCGAGCCGGTGAACCCGCCGACGGCGCAGGAGGCCCCGCTCCCGCTCGCGGTCGATCACCGCGACGTCTTCGCCCCGGAGGTGATCTCGGCGCGCGACCCCGGCGGCCAGCTCATGAACTATCGCAACGAGCCCATCCCGCTCCGCATCGCCGAGCGCGACTGCAGGACAGGACGGGTGAAGCAGAAGCCCGGGGAGGAGGGCGAGATGCACAACGTGTTCAGCTCGCGAGTCCACGGCGATCCCGTCACGCCCGTGCTCCTCGCCCAGGAGGGAGACGCCGTCCGGTTGCGCCTCATCCAGGGCGCGCAGGAGGAGCAGCACGTCTTCTCGGTCCACGGCCAGAAATGGCACAACTCGGACGAGGATCCGGACAGCGGCTACTCGAACGCTCAGCCCATCGGGCTCTCCGAGCACTTCGATTTTGCGCTCACGCCGTCGGGCGGCACGCCGAGCGGCGACTACCTCTACCAGGGCGCGCCCACCGACGATCTCTGGGACGGCGTCTGGGGCATCCTCAGGATCATGCCGCCGTGCGATCCGGGCGTTCCGTGCGGTCCGGGCGCTCCGGGCGCTCCGGGCGCTCCGGGCGGTCCGGGCCTCGTGCCGCTGCCCCCGCCCCCAGGCCCGCCAGCGCCCACGCAGCGAGGCTTCGAGACCTGCCCGGCGAGCGCGCCCGTCACGAGGTATGTCGTCCACGCGATCACCGCGAAGGGCAACCTGCCGGGTCACCGCCTCATCTACAACGAGAAGTTCGAGCTCTTCGATCCCGACGCCATCCTGTTCGTCCGCGCCGAGGATCTGCCCGATCTCCGCGCCGGGCTCCGCGCCCCGGAGCCGCTCATCCTGCGCGCCGCCGCGGGCGACTGCATCCAGGTCACGCTCGTCAACGAGCTGCCCTTCGTGCTGCCCAAGACGCCACACTTCAACTATAGCCCCCCGATCATCGACGGCTTCAACACCAACCAGGTGCGGCCCTCGAACCACGTCTCGCTCCACCCGCAGCTCGTCACCTACGACGTCAAGACCGACGACGGCGCCAACGTCGGGTTCAACGAGCCGCAGACGATCGCGCCCGGCGAGCTCCGCGAGTACACCTGGTATGCCGGCGAGCTCTCCCAGCTGGACGGCATGTCGGGCCCCATCGAGCCGCGCGCCGTCGAGTACGGCGCCATCAACCTGAGGGACATGGCCGACGTCGTGAACCACGGCATGCACGGCGCCGTCGGCGCCCTCATCATCGAGCCCGAGGGCGCGGTCTGGCGCAGCGATCCGGGCACCCACGCCCAGGCGGACGTCGTCTTCACCGACGAGCACGGCGCCGCGCGCTCGTTCCGGGAGATCGTGCTCGTCTACCAGGACGAGATCGGCCTGCACTCGAGCCTACCGAGGTTCCAGTGCCTCGATCGGGGGCTCAACTGCGGCACGGCCCTGCGGAACATGGACGGCGAGGACGACGCCGAGGACACCGGCCACGACGCCTTCAACTACCGCACCGAGCCGCTCTGGGCGCGGATCGGCGTGCCTCCCGAGATCGCGAGCGACGAGCTCAATGATCGGGACCTGCGCGATATCTTCAGCTCCAAGGTCCACGGCGACCCGGCGACGCCGATCTTCCTGGCCAACGCCGCCCAGCCGGTGCGCGTGCGCATCGTCCAGCCGTCCGGCCACCATCGCCAGCACGCCTTCAGCTTCTGGAGCACGTCGTGGCCGCACAACCCCTTTGCCCAGGGAGCGCGCTCCCGCCGCATCGGCGAGAACCACGAGGTGCTGAGCATCGCCGTGGAGAACCCAATAGGACCCATGACACACCGCAATCTCGTCCCCTTCGCCCCGGCAGGCGGGGATTTCCTCGTCCCCGGTGACCGGATGTACAACGAACAGTCGCTCCCCATGCTCGCGGACGGGCTCTGGGGCCTCTTCCGGGTGCTGCCGTGAGGGCCGCCGTCGCGTCGCGCCGGCTCTCGCTGGCAGCAGGCCTCCTCGGCGCCGCCGCTTCCATGGCCTGCAGCCGGCGGGAGCCGCCTCCCCTGCCCGCCGCGGCGGTCCCGGCGCCCGCCGAGGCCGCCATCGGGGGTGAGCCCAGCACGGCCGTGAGCCGGGTCGAGCGAGATGGGCTGTCGATCGCCTTCGAGCTCCGGCCGATCCCCGGCGCCGGAGGGCGCCTCGAGGCGCGCTCCGACGCGACCGCCGTCTTCACGATCACCGACGCCGCCACGGGCGCGCCCGCGCGCGACCTGTCGCCGCTCGCGTGGATGACGAGGCGCGCGGGGGCGCCGCCCGATGACGCCGGGTGCCAGGAGAAGATCAAGAGCTTCATGGCCGGCCTCATCTCCGTGCGCCCGGACGTCGACATGAACGCTTCCCTCCTGTGGACGCAGAACGACGACAACACGCTGTCGGTCATCAACTCGCAGATCGCGTTCAGCCGGAGCAAGCTGCGCAGCCTCGTCACGCTCGCGGCCGGCTCCACGTCGCTCGCGCTCCACCCGGACGGGAGCCGCCTCTACGTGACGCTCCAGAACGGGCGAGGCCTCGCCGTCGTCGACACGAGGCGGAGCCTGGTGGAGGCCAACGTGCCTGTCGGCGCGGACCCGATGCGCGTCGCGGTGGCCCCGGACGGGCGCACCGTGTGGGTCGGCAACGACGGCGACGGGACGGTCAGCGTCGTCGACGCGCGCGTGGCGGAGGTGCTGAAGACGCTGCACGTCGGCGCCGGGCACCACGAGATCGCCTTCTCGGACGGCGGGCGCACCGCCTGGATCACGAGCCGCGACGCCGGCTCCGTCACGGCCGTGGACACCGGCGCGCTCGAGCCCGTCGCCGAGATCGAGATCGGCGAGGGCGCCGCCGCCGTCGCGGCGAGCGACGCCTCCGGCGCCGTCTACGTCGCGAACGAGCAGCGGGGCGAGATCGCGATCCTCGACGCCGGGCGCCGCGCCCTCTCCAGCCGCGTCGCCGTGAAGCCCGGCGTCAGCGCGGTCCAGTTCGAGCCGAGCGGCCGCTTCGCCTTCGCGCTCAACCCGGCGAAGGGCGAGGTGTCGATCCTCGACGCCTCGACGGGCGCGCTCGCGCACTCGCTCGCCGGGTTCGCGAGCCCCGACGCGATCGCCTTCACGAACACGTACGCCTACGTGAGGAACCTCGGCGAGAGCCGGGTCTCGCTCATCGAGCTGCCCTCGCTACAGCGGCCCGGCAAGCTGGCGATCGTCGAGGTCCAGGTCGGCCAGCAGGCGCCGCGCGCGTCGAAGAGCGCGAGGAGCGCCGCGCCGTTCGCCCTCCTGCCGGAGGGCAACGGCGCCGTCATCGCGAGCCCGGCCGACAAGGCCCTTTACTACTACGTCGAAGGCATGATGGCGCCGATGGGCACGCTCTCGAACTACGGGCGAGAGCCCCGGGCGGCGGTCATCGAGGATCGCACGCTCAAGGAGGTGCAGCCCGGCGTGTACGCCACCACGGTCCGGCTCGGCGAGGCGGGCGCGTACGACGTCGAGCTCCTGCTCGGCGGCCGCCGCGTCGCCGCGTGCCTCGATGCGACGGTCGCGCCGTCGGCCGTCCCGGTCGAGGACCGCTCGCCCGGGCTCACCGTCGAGCCGCTCTTCGACGGCAGCGTCGCGATCGAGGTCGAGAAGCCCGCGACGCTGCGCTTCCGCGCGACGCCGAAGGCGCCTGCGCCTCCCCTCGAAGCCAAGGAGATGAAGGTCATGATCTTTCGATTCCCGGTCGGATTCCGCGACGTCGCGGTGCCCCGCGCCGAGCCGGACGGCGCCTTCTCGGTGACGTTCACGCCCCCCGAGCCCGGCCAGTACCGCTTCATGCTCGAGGCGGAGTCGCGCAACGCTCCGCTCGGCGCGCTGCCGTACGTCGATCTCCACGCCGGCTCGTCCGGCGCCGCGCCGGCGGCGGGAGGCGCGCGATGAGGCGCGCCGCGCCTTGGCTCGCGGCGGCGGTCGCGCTCGCGCTCGCGCCCGCGAGCCCGGCCGCGGAGCCGGCGCCGGAGCGGCCCCGCGCCCCGGCCGCCGCCTCGCCCGCCGGCGACGACGCCGCGGCCGCCGCGTACTTCACCGACACCGAGCTCGTCGATCAGGACGGCCGCGCGCGGCGCTTCTACACCGACCTCCTGCGCGGCCGGAAGGTCCTCATCCACTTCGCCTTCACCTCGTGCAAGGGCGCGTGCCCGACGATGACGGCGAACCTCGCGCGCGTGCAGGCCCTGCTCGGCAAGCGCGCGGGCAAGGAGGTCTCGATCCTCACGATCACGGTCGATCCCGTGAACGACACGCCGAAGGTGCTCAAGCAGTTCGCCGCCAAGTTCAACGCGGGCGACGGCTGGCGCTTCCTGACCGGGACGCCGGAGAACGTGGAGAAGGTCCTCGGGCGCCTCGGCGGGCTCACGAAGAAGCCGGAGGAGCACACCTCGACGCTGCTCATCGGCGACACGACGACCGGTATGTGGGTGAAGACGATCGCCACCGAGCGCCCCGAGACGATCGTGCAGCTCGTGGATCACATCAACGACAAGCCGTGAGGTGCATGTGGGCCATCTCGTGACGAAGCGGCGGCGCCGCGCGCTCGCGGCCGCGCTCTCGGCGCTCGGCCTCGCCGCCGCGCTGAAGGGCGCCGCGGCCCTCCCCGCCGCGCTGGAGGGCGCCGCGGCCCTCTCCGCCGCGCTGGAGGGCGCCGCGCCCCGCGCGGGCGCCGCGCGCGCGTTCGCCGCCGACGCCTCGTGCGCCGAGCTCAGCCCGGCGGCGCTCCGCGGCAGGCGCATCTTCCACCACGGGACCCTCGCCTCGGGCGAGCCGGTCGAGGGGCGCCTCGGCGCGAGCGGCGCCGCGCTGCAGGGCAAGGCGGCGGCGTGCGCCGGCTGCCACGGCCGGAGCGGCGACGGCACGTCGGAGGGCGGCGTCGCGGCGCCGCCGCTCACCCCCGAGCGGCTCTTCGCGGCCGATCGCGCGGGGGGCCCCTACACCGCCGAGGGGCTCGCGGCCGCCGTCCGCGACGGGAGGACGCCGGCCTCGCGGGAGCTCCACCTCGTCATGCCGCGCTACCGGCTCGACCGCGCGCACATCGACGATCTCGTCGCGTACCTGCGCTGCGTCGGCCGCGACGCCGATCCCGGCGTCTCGCCGGATGCGCTCCGGCTCGGCGCCGCGCTCCCGCTCACCGGGCGCTTCGCGGCGGCGGGCGCCGCGGCGCGCGACGTGCTCGCCGCGGCGTTCGCGGAGGTGAACGCGCAGGGCGGCGTCTTCCGGCGGCGGCTCGAGCTCGTGGTGGCCGACAGCGGGGACGCCCTCGACGGCGCGGCCGCGACCGCGCGCCTCCTCGACCAGCGGGTCTTCGCGCTGGTCGGCAGCGTGTGGGGCGGCGACGCCGGCGCGATGGCGCGCCTCTCCGCCGACGAGGTGCCGCTCGTGGGCCCGCTCGGGTCCGGGCTCCCCGCCTCGGATCCGGGCGACGGCGTCGTGTTCCACCTCCGGCCCGGCCTCGACACGCTCGCGCGCGTCGCGGTCGCGCACCTCGCCGGCGCCCCTGCGCCCCCCGGCGCCGAGGCCCTGCTCGTCGTCCACCCGGCGGACGCGCGCGGCGACGCCTTCCTCCGCGGGGCGCGCGCCGAGGCGCAGCGGCGCGGCCTGCCGGCCCCGGCCTCGCTCTCCTTCGAGCCCGGCCGCTTCGACGCCGCCGCCGCGGCGGACGCCGTGGCGCGCCTCCGGCCCCGGGCCGTCCTGCTCGCCGGCGAGGGCGACGAGCTCTCGCGGTGGCTCGCGGCGCCGCGGCCCGCGGCGGGCCCGCCTCCCGCCCTCTACGCGCCCGCGTCGCTCTTGCCGCGCGATCCCGCGTCGCTCCGGCGCGCCGCCGCCGCGCGGCTCCTGCTCCTCCACCCGGGCCCCCTCGACGACGCCGAGCGGCTCGGCCTGCGCGCGCTCTCGTCGTTCCTCGATCGCCACCGCGTCCCGCCGCGGCACACCGCCTTCCAGGCGAGCGCGTACGCCGCCGCCCGCGTCCTCGTCGAGGCGCTCAAGCGCGCCGGCGCCCACGTGACCCGGCCCGCCCTCATCGCGGCGCTCGAGGAGCTCCGGGACTTCGATCCCGGCCCGGGTCCGGCGATCACCTTCGGCAGAAACCGGCGCGTCGGCGCGTACGGGGCGAGCCTCGCCGCCGTCGATCCGGCGTCGAGCGACGTCGCGCCGGTGTCCGCGTGGGTCGAGGTGGTACCCTGACGCCGGCCCCGCCTGTCGGCTAGGCGCCACGGCTGGAACGGAGTAGGTTCCGGGCATGGCCGGATACCGCAGTCGTACATCCACCCAGGGACGCAACATGGCAGGGGCGCGCGCGCTGTGGCGCGCCACCGGCATGAAGGACGCGGACTTCGAGAAGCCGATCATCGCCATTGCCAACAGCTTCACGCAGTTCGTCCCGGGGCACGTCCACCTCCACGACGTGGGGCAGCGGGCGAAGAAGGTCATCGACGCCGCGGGCGGGTGGGGCGTCGAGTTCAACACCATCGCCATCGACGACGGCATCGCGATGGGCCACGCCGGCATGCTGTACTCGCTGCCGAGCCGGGAGCTCATCGCCGACAGCGTCGAGTACATGGTCAACGCGCACTGCGCCGACGCGCTGCTCTGCATCTCGAACTGCGACAAGATCACGCCCGGCATGCTGCTCGCGGCGATGCGGCTCAACGTGCCGACCGTCTTCGTCTCCGGCGGTCCGATGGAGGCGGGCAAGATCGTGGGGACGCACGACCGCGACGGCAAGCCGCTCATCCGCAAGCTCGACCTCATCGATCCGATGATCGCCGCGAGCGACGACAAGGTGAGCGACGCGGATCTCGCCGCGATGGAGCGGTCCGCGTGCCCGACCTGCGGCTCGTGCTCCGGCATGTTCACGGCGAACAGCATGAACTGCCTCAACGAGGCGCTCGGGCTGGCGCTGCCCGGCAATGGCACGCTGCTCGCGACGCACGCGGCGCGCTGGGAGCTCTTCGAGGCGGCCTCGAAGCGCGTCGTCGAGCTCGCGAAGCGGTATTACGTCGACGGGGACGCCTCGGTGCTGCCGCGGAGCATCGCGACGTTCGAGGCGTTCGAGAACGCGATGGCGCTCGACATCGCGATGGGCGGCTCGACGAACACGGTGCTCCACCTCCTGGCGGTCGCCCGCGAGGCGCAGGTGGACTTCAAGATGTCGGACATCGACCGGATGTCGCGCAAGGTGCCCAACATCTGCAAGGTGGCGCCGTCGTCGCACCACCACGTCGAGGACGTGCACCGCGCGGGCGGCGTGCTGACGATCGTCGGGGAGCTCGATCGCGCGGGGCTCATCCACCGGCAGGTGGGCACGGTCCACGCGCGCACGCTGGGCGACGCGATCGACGAGAACGACATCCGCCGCCCCACCGCGACGGCGGCCGCGAAGAAGCGCTCGCTCGCCGCGCCGGGCGGCGTCCCGACCACGGTCGCGTTCTCGCAGGACAAGTACTTCGCGGACACCGACGACGACGCCGAGAAGGGCTGCATCCGCGACGTCGCTCACGCGTACAGCCGCGAGGGCGGCCTCGCCGTGCTCTACGGCAACATCGCGGCGGACGGCTGCATCGTGAAGACCGCGGGCGTCGATCCCGAGATCTGGAAGTTCGAGGGGCCCGCGCGGGTGTTCCACTCGCAGGAGGCGGCGTGCGACGCGATCTGGAACAACCAGATCCGCTCGGGCGACGTGGTCGTCATCGTCTACGAGGGCCCGAAGGGCGGCCCGGGCATGCAGGAGATGCTCTATCCGACGTCGTTCCTGAAGGGTAAGGGCCTCGGCAAGGCGTGCGCGCTCATCACCGACGGCCGGTTCAGCGGCGGCACGTCGGGCCTGAGCATCGGGCACGTCTCGCCCGAGGCGGCCGAGGGCGGGAACATCGGGCTCATCGAGGAGGGCGACCGCATCCGGATCGACATCCCCGCCCGGACCATCGACGTCCTCGTCAGCGACGCGGAGCTCGAGCGCCGCCGCCGCGACGCCGAGGCGCGTGGCGCCGATGCGTTCAAGCCGAACCGCGATCGCAAGGTCTCCCCTGCCCTGCGGGCCTACGCGCTCATGGCCACGAGCGCCGCCAACGGCGCTGTCCGCGACGTCGGCCAGATCGAGCCCGGGCGGCGCGAAGGCGGCGCCGCGCAGCGCAAGTAGCCAATCCCGAGCCGTCGAGTCGCCGCCCCGCCCGACGAGGTCACGGCGCGGCCGAGGTCACACGTCGCAGCGACGAGGGCGGCGCCGCCATCACGGTCGCCGCCCCGGCCGACGGAGAGCGCCCGCGCGCGCTCGCCGGAGGGACGGCCCGCGTCGCCCGGGTCGATCCTCCCCGCGCTCGACGCGACGACGCGGCGCGCGCCGTGGCGTATCATGCCGTACATGAGACAATTGGCGCTCCTCGTGTCCATCTCTCTCGTGTCGGGTTGCAACCCGCGGCTCCGCGATTTCCCCGCCGATCAAGGCGGCGGGGGCTCCGGAGACGAGCCTGGAGACGGCGGTGGCGGCGGCAGCGACAACGGCGCCGTCAGCAGCGGCAACAGCGGCGGCGGCGGCGGCGGCGGCGGCGGGCCGGGGGCCTGCGTCGATCCGGCGGAGGATTGCCCGCCGGCGCAGAGCGCGTGCATGGAAGCGGTGTGCAGCGAGGGCGCGTGCGCGGAGCGGCCGCTGCCGGCGGGGACGCTCTGCGGGCCGGACGGCGGCGCGAAGTGCGATGCCGCCGGGGCCTGCGTGCCGTGCGAGGGCGACGATGGATGCGGCGAGTGCGGGGCCCCGGGTTGCCCGAACGCGTGCGGCTCGCCGGACGTGATGGCCACGCCGCCGAGCTGCGCGAGCGGCGCGCCCGGCGCCGGGGACAGCTGCGGGCCTGGCGACGCGAGCTGCTGCGGCAACAGGTTGGTCCCCTGCGGCACGTACCTGAGGAGCTACGACGGCGGTTCGAGCACGGACGACTCGTTCCCTGCGGCCGTCAGCGATTTCCGGCTGGACAAGTTCGAGATCACGGTGGGTCGATTTCGAGCCTTCGTGGAGGCCGGGCGTGGCGTCCAGGAGAACCCGCCCGCGATCGGGGCTGGCCGGAACCCTCACGTCGACGGCAGCGGATGGATCGCGGGGTGGAACCAGCGGCTCGAGCCGAACACCGCGGCGCTGAAATCGGCGCTGCAATGCAATGGTGATCGGCTCTGGACATGGACCGACGCGCCGGGGCCGAACGAGGAGCTCCCGATCAACTGCATCACGTGGTTCGAGGCCTTCGCGTTCTGCGCGTGGGACGGCGGCCGCCTGCCCACCGAGGCGGAGTGGAACTACGCGGCGGCCGGCGGCGACGAGCACCGGCCGTACCCGTGGGGCGCCGATCTCGAGAGCGAGCGCGCCGCCTATGGCTGCACCGGCGATGGGAGCGCCGCGGGAGATTGCGCGCTGAGCGACATCCTGCCGGTGGGGTCGAAGACGAGCGGAGACGGGCGATGGGGGCACTCGGATCTGGCCGGCAACCTGTGGGAGTGGACGATGGACTGGTGGCGCGACGCGCTCCCCACGCCGTGCATCGACTGCGTGCATCGCGTGGACGGCGAGCGCGACGCGACGCGCGTCACGCGCGGCGGGAGCTACCGCGCGCCGGCGGCGGACCTGCGCGCGGGCAACCGCGACTTCAGCTACCCCTTCGACCGCGTCAACAACATCGGCGCCCGCTGCGCGCGGGACCCGTAGACCCGCGCCGCGATCGGCTCGCTCGCGGCGCTCACGGGCGGCGGCGCGTGGACGCGGTGGCTTCCTCGGGCCAGACGTTCTCGGCGACGAGCTCCGAGAGCGGGCGGCGCGCTGCCCAGCCGCACGCCTCGAGCATGGGGCGACCGTAGAACTCCTCCACGTGACCGACGCAGAGGATGGCGAGCGGCCTGCTGCCCGGCGGCATGCCGAGCAGCGCGGCCAGCCGGTCCGGGTCGAAGAGCGACACCCACCCCACGCCGAGCCCCTCCGCGCGCGCGGCGAGCCACAGGTTCTGGATGGCCGCGGCCACCGACGCGACATCCATCTCGGGCAGCGTGCGGCGGCCGAACACGTGCGCCTCGCGCCCCGCCATGAGGCCGGCGACGAGCAGCTCGCCGCACTCCAGCACGCCCTCGACCTTGAGGCGCATGAACTCGTCCTCGCGCTCCCCGAGCGCGCGCGCCGTGGCGAGGCGCTCCGCCTCGACGAGCGCGTGGATGTCGCGCCGGAGCTCCGGCGCCGTGATCCGCACGAACCGCCAGGGCTGCATCATGCCCACGCTCGGCGCCGCGTGCGCGGCCGCGAGCAGCCTGGCGAGCGCGTCGGGGTCCACCGGCCCGGGCAGGAAGTGGCGCATGTCGCGCCGCTCGTGGATGGCGCGGTACACGGCGGCGATCTCCGGATCGTTGAAGCGGTGGCTCGACATGGTCCCTCGCGTCGCGCGCCGAGCCGCACGACGGCGGCGATCCGGCGCTGCGGATCCGCGACTGCGTAGCACCGCCGGCGCGACGGCGTCAGCGCGCCCGGGGCGGCCGGCCGATCGGCCTCGCCTGCCGTCCGGCCTCGCCCGCCGTTCGGCCTCGCCGATCGGGCTCGATCACGCGCGCGGCGCGCGATCTCGACGCAGGAGCTCAGCGTGCTAGAGCGCGCGATCGTGGAGTCATCGACGAGGCAAGCTCCGGGGCTGGACATCACCGTCGTGGGCGCAGGGGTGATCGGATTGACCACGGCGGTCGTCCTCCAGCGCGACGGCCACCGCGTGCAGGTGATCGCGGCAGAGCGCGGCGAGCACACGACGTCCGCGGTCGCGGCCGCGCTGTGGCACCCGTTCGCGACGAACCCGCCCGAGCGCGTGAACGCGTGGTCGCGGGCGACGCTCGATGAGCTCACGCGCATCGCCGCGGAGCACCCGGAGGCGGGCGTGGATCTCCTGACGACGCGCGAGGCGTCGGACGTCGTGCAGCTGCCCTGGTGGGCCCCGAGCGTCCCGGACCTCGCGCTCGAGCCTGGGCCGCACCCGCTGGGCGCGCCCCACAGCTTCCGGTTCACGGCGCCGCGCATCGAGCCGTCGCTGCACCTGCCCTGGCTGGAGTCCCAGCTCCACCGCCCGGTGCGCATCGAGCGCGTGCGATCGCTCGCCGAGGTCGAGGGCGACGTGGTCGTGAATTGCACCGGGCTCGGGGCGCGCGCCCTCACCGGCGACGGCGAGCTCCTCGCCCTTTACGGCCAGGTAGCGATCGTCGAGCCAGGCGAGATTCACCTAGATGTCGCATTGGGTGATGAAAGGGACGAATCCGCGCTCGTCTACGTGGTCCCGCGGCGTCGCGAGATCGTGATTGGCGGCTGCGTCGTTCCGTCCCCTGACGACCGCTCGCTGACGCCCGACCCCGAGCGTACTGACGCAATGCTCCAGCGGGTGCGGGCGGCGGGTCTTCGGCCAGGCGCCTTGCTCCGCGCGCGCGCCGGCCTGCGCCCGTACCGGAGCGTCGTGCGCCTCGAGCGCGAAGGCCGCGTGATCCACAATTACGGCCATGGTGGCGCGGGGTACACGCTCGCGTGGGGTTGTGCCAGCGAGGTGAGCGCGATGCTGCGGCACGGCGGCGCTCCGGCGGACGGCTGCGTCGCGTGAGGAACTCGCAGGAAAGAGAAAGAAAAAGCGCGCCCGCAGTGTTCCGACGGCGTCGGCGAGCTCAGCACCTCGCCTCCGGGCTGGCCCCGGACACGCCGTCAAGCCGCGCTCGCGTGGCCGCCGCAACGGCTGCAACCGCCGCGCCGCCGTGAGAAAGCTGTGAAGCCGTGAAGGTGGAGCAGAAGAGCTCGCTCCTGAAATCCAGCTAACCAGAAGCCCAACGCATCGCTCCGAAAGTCTCGTTGTGCTCTTGTTGCGAGGCTGCTAGATTGGATTCGTGCTCGTCTGCGAGCAACTCCCGCCTTCTCTCGCAGCGGAAACGCCCACGGCGCTCCCCTGTTCATTCGAGAGAGTGGCCGTGGAGGACCTCGCTCTGGAGATCGCCGGCCGCTGACGATCTCGCGGCGCGATCCCTGGAGCGCGGTCCCGGGTGGTCGAACGTTCGCTTGCGCTTGATCCGGCGTCCGTCGTCCGCTGTCACCAAAGTGAAGAACCGAAGCTTCCCCCGGGAGTGTTGAACGCCATGAACAACGACGAGAATCGACTCAGTCGTCCATCGGGGCGGCCAGCGGTCTGGAATTTCACGATGAACAACGACGAGCCTCGCTCCAGCCGGCCCTCGGGACGGCCCTCGGCGCGACCGTCGGGGCGGCCCTCAGGGAGGCCGTCGGGGAGACCTTCCGGGCGGCCGGCGGTCTGGAGCGTGCTTCCGCTGGCGAGCGGCCTGCTGCAGACCCGGCCGATCGAGTGGCCGACGCTGGCGCTCTTCGCGGGGTCGTATGCGCTGTTCGCGGCGTCGGTCTACGCGGGCGTCGCGGGCCTCGTGTCGACGGTGCCGGCGGTGCTCGGGGCGGCGGTCGCGGCGTACGCCGTGTTCACGCCGATGCACGAGGCCTCGCACCGGTCGCTGGCGCGCTCGGCGCTGCTGAACGCCGTGGTCGGACGGCTGTCCGGGCTGCTGCTCATGGCGCCGTTCCTGGCGGTGCGTCACTTCCACCTCGAGCATCACAAGCACACGAACGACGCGGACCGGGATCCCGACCACTGGAGCGGGCGCGGCCCGTGGTACCTGCTCCCGCTGCGCTGGGCGACGCAGGATCTCCACTACTACTACCTGTTCCTGCGCTCGTACCACGCGCAGAAGCGCAGCGAGCGGATCGAGACGATCGCGACGCTCGCGGCGATGTTCGCGATCGTGGCGCTGGCCTTCGGGCTCGGCCACGGCGAGCTCGCGCTGCTCTACTGGATCGTGCCGGCGCGGCTCGCGATCTTCTTCCTCGCGTTCGCCTTCGACTACCTGCCTCACTACCCGCACGACATCACGGCGGCGCAGAACCGGTATCGCGCGACGCGCGCGGTCGACAGCGCGCTCTTCAACGTGCTGCTCTTCGGGCAGACGTATCACCTGATCCACCACCTCTACCCGGCGGTGCCGTTCTTCCGCTACCGGACCGTGTGGAAGTACCAGCGCGAGGAGCTCATGAAGCTCCAGTCGGAGAGCCTCGCCCCGCCGCGCGCGCCCTTGCCGCTGCTCGCGGCGGGCAGCCTCGCCGCGCCGCGCGCGCCCACGATCCACGCCGCCCACCCGGTGCAGGCGGCGGCCGAGCTCGACGCCCTCTGATCCGCGCGGCGCGCGCGCCGCGCCGCTGCCGCGCGCTTCCTGTGAGCGCGCCGCGTGTGAGCGCGTCGCGTGTGAGCGCGTCGCGTGTGAGCGCGCCGCCGTCCCGCGCGCACGAGCGCGCGTCGCCGCCGACGAGACGAGACGAGGCGGCGCGTGCGCTTCGGATCATGCCGCGCGCCAGTGCGGCGGGGACGTCGCGTCGTAGCCGGGCAGCACCTCGATGCGCGCGCCCTACGCCGCGAGCTTCGGGTAGCGCGCGGCGAGCGGCGCGACGGTGAAAGGGAGCGGCGCTGCGGCGGGTCGGGTCGCGGCGCGCACGGCGAGCTGGGTCGACGGGTAGACGGTGAGGTCGGCCGCCGAGAGGCGCGGGCCTGCGAGGTGGTCGCGCTGCGCGAGCGACGCCTCGAACCGCGCGCGCTCCTCGTGCAGCGTGGCGACCGCCGCGCGCACGGACGGGTCCTCGTCGGCGAGCGCGGTCGGGACGCCGGAGAAGACCGCGCGCGCGACCGGGCCGAGCGCCGGGTACAGGTAGCCCTCGTGCTCGGCGACGACGCGCGCGATCTTCGACGTGTAAGGCACCCCTTCACCGCGAGCAGCAGCAGGACCCGCCAGGCGCGCGGGCTGCCGCTGGCCCAGCACACCTCGAGCGCGCCTGCCTGCGGCGCCGACGCCGCAGCGCTGGCGCCGGGCGCGTCGAGGTAGCTCGTGATCTTCGCGATCTTGCGCTGCTCGTTCAGCTCGAACACATCGACGCCGTCGAGCGTACCGTCCCCGCCGTCGGCCGTCCTCGTGCGCAGCGTGAACCGCATGGCGGCCCCGAGGCCGAGGGGAAAGAGCTTGCACCCGGCGGCGGCGCTCGCGTCACGGCGCGGTGCTCGGCCCGATACGGCGCCTCGGAGCAAAGACGGCAGGAGCGCCAAGGCATCAGGACATGAAGAGACAGATAGAGCGATAGACCTCCTTATCATCTCGCTCTCGTCTCTCGTGCTCGTCTCTCGTGCTCGTCTCTCGTGCTCGTCTCTCGTGCTCGTGCGCGAATTTCCGGATCTAGCGCGCACGCGCACGCGCAGGCGCACGAAGAGGGGGACGGAAGACGGAAGACGGAAGACGGAAGACGGAAGACGGAAGACGGAAGACGGAAGACGGAAGACGGAAGACGGAAGACGGAAGACGGAAGACGGAGGCCGGTGTGCCAGTCGCAGGCTCGACCGCGCGCGACGGCGCTAAGGTCGAGCTCGGTGGGTCGCAGGAGCGCCGCGCGCAGCCGGACTGCGTCGCGCGGGCGCAGGACGGCCCGGCTCGCCGCGTCGACGGCTCGCCCTCGACGGCGATCGCGCACGCCCGCGGGCCACGAACCCCCGGCGCTCAGCCGCCGCGCGCCATGAACCTCGCCACCGCATCCGCGAACTCCGCGGGTCGCCCCACGATCCAGTCGTGGCTCCCCTTCGCGGAGACGACGAGCGTCGAGCCCGGGATCAGGCGCTGGATGGCGAGGGCCGAGCCGAGCGGCTCCGTGCGATCGCGCGCGCCCCACGCGAGCAGCGTCCGCACGCGCACGCGCGCGGCGTAGCCGCTCAGCTCCGCCGTCGCGGCGATCCGCACGAGGCTCAGCGTGCTCCGCGTGTGGACGAGCAGGTTGTAGAGGAGAGCGGGCGCCGCCCGCACGGAGAAGCGCGGCTCGAGCAGCGCGTCGGCCACGCGCGCGCACACGAGCGAGAAGACCGAGCGCGGCGGGTTGACGCCGACAGTATCGGCGAGCACGAGCCCGGATAACCGCTCGGGGTACAGGGCGCCGGTGACCAGCGCCGCAGCGCCCGACAGCGAGTGGCCGATCAGCGTCACGCGATCGAGCCGCAACGCTCGCAGCGTGTCGTCGACGCAGCGCGCGTACCGCTCCAGCGACCACGGCGCGCGCAGCCGCGAGCCCCGGCTCGAGCCCGGCAGCTCCACGACGAGCACCCGGGCGCGCCGCGCGATCGCGTCCACCGTGGGGCGGTAGGTCATCCCGGCGATCAGCATGCTGGGCAGAAACACCACCGGCGCCCCGGTGCCCGTCTCGGTCACATAAACGACCTCATCGCCGACCCGGATCTCCCGTCCGCGGCTCTCCTCCCGCGAAGCTCGCCTCGCCGCGGAGTCCGCCGAGAGGCGCGGGCTCTCCTCTCTTCGATCCGGCCACAGGACAGACGCTTCGGCGGCGCCGCGCGGGTGTCCAGCGCAGGGTTCCATCGTTCCATCTCGTCCGGCGCGCTTTCTCATGAGCCGCAAGCCGATGCCGGGCGCGTGCCACCGCGCGCGCGGCGCCGGTGCGAAGTGGCGGCGCGGAGCGCGTGCAGCGCAGGCCGCCGCATGCGAAAACCTGGAAGGTCGTTGAGCCCGTCCCGCGCCGCGCTAAGCTCTTCGAAACAGCAGCAATCTCCAGGCTCACGGGAGCCAGCAGGCGTGTCGGCACGGGCCGAGAGCCCGGCGGCGCCTGCTCGGATAACCAGCTCTTCGGGAATGACAGAGGCGAAATGTTGAGGTTCCGCTCCACGTCCGGAGATCGGAAGACAGCTGAGCTCAGGGTCTCGGTGCTCTCGGTATCCGCTGCGATGTCCGCCCTCTCTCAGGGTGCATGGGGGACGGACGCCCCGCCCGCAGCAGAGGTCCAGTGGGCGTATGCGCTCGTCGCCGCGCTCGGGTACCTGCCGGCTGCGATCGAGATCGCCGCGGCCACGCTGCGGCGGACGGGGATGTCGGCCGAGGCGTATTTGCGGAAAAATGCAACACACCTGGATCCGGGAGGGCCTGGGGACGAGATCCTGGGCGTGGTCTTCGGTGACGCGCTGGAGTCGCTCGGCGAGGAGGCGCGCGGCGTGGTGCAAGCGCTCGCCGTGCTCCCCGCGGCGGGGGTCCCGCTGGAGGCGGTCGCCGCCGCGGCGGGGAAGCCCGCGCCCTCGGCCGCTCGGCCGCTCCAGCTGCTCGTGCATGGCCGGCTGGCGTCGCTCGATCAGGCCACGCAGACCTACCGGGTGACGCCGCTCGTGCGCGCCGTGGCCCGCAAGGACGTGGCCGGCGACGCGGAGCGCTGGGACGCGCTGCACGGCGGGGCGGCGGACGCGATGCAGGCGCTCCTCTTCTGGACGGCCGCGGTCGAGGGGCGGCCCGAGGCGGCGATGCGCCGGCGCGTCGCCGGCGAGGTGTTCGCGGCCCTCGACATCGCCCCGTTCCGGGACGGCGCGCGCGGCGCCGACGTGCTGGCGCGGGCGCTCGTCGACGCCTGCACGGTGATCGATCTCGGGCTCCCGACCGAGGTCCAGCAGCGGCTGCTCGACGAGGCGGCGCGCCTCGCCGGCGACGCGCTCCCCGAGCTCGGCGCGCGCGCGCTGGCGGCGCTCGAGGGGACGCGGCGCGCCGAGCTCGCGAGCAAGCGGCGGGGCACCTTCGGGACGCTCCGGGCCACGCCGGCCGCCCGCGAGCGCGGCCGCCCGGGCCACCGCGACGTCCTCCGCAAGGCGGTGCGCGCGAACGCGCAGCGCGCCGCGGCGCGGAGCGCGCCGGTCGAGGACGACGCCCTCCGCGCCGCGAAGGAGCTCCTCGCGCGCGGCGCCCTGCGCCTGCGCGAGGGCGCGCTCGAGGCCGCCGCGTCCGACTACGGCGAGGCGCTCGCCGCGTTCGAGGCGGCTGGGGACGGGCGCGGCCAGGCGACGGCGCTCCTGCTCCGCGGCGACCTGCGCCGGCGGCAGGGGGACCTCGCGGCCGCCTCGCGCGATCTGGAGCGGGCGCTCTCGGTGTTCAGGGCGGCGTCCGACCGGACCGGAGAGGCGATGGGGCTGCTCGCCCGCGGCAACCTCCGGCTCGACCAGGACGACGCGCAGGGCGCGGCGAGCGACTACGGCTGCGCGCTCACGCTCCTCAGGGCCTGCCGCGATCGCTCGGGCGAGGCCAACGTGCTGAAGGCGCGCGGCGATCTGTGCTTCCGCGAGGGGGATCTCGCGGGCGCGGCGCGCGACTACGACCGGGCGCTCTACATCCTCGAGGGCGTGGAAGAGCGCGTCCTCAGCCAGCTCCGCTCGCCGCAGAGCGGCGCCGAGGAGCGCCGCGGGGCGAGCGCCCGCGCCGCGCGCGAGATCCTCCCGCAAGCCGAGCTCCTCCGGGCGCTCGGGTGCGAGCAGACCCACGCGCGCACGTGGCAGGCCCGCGGCGACCTCCGGCTGCGGGAGCGCCAGACGGCGCTCGCGGCGCGCGACTTCGGCAATGCGATCCTGCTCTACCGGGACAGCGGCGATCGGCGCGGCGAGGCCGCCGCGCTCAAGGCCCGGGGCGACCTGCGGCGCGAGCGGGGCGCGCTCCCGGGCGCGGAGCGCGACTACGAGGATGCGCTCCGGCTCTTCGAGGCGCTCGGGGACGGCGCCGGCCAGGCGGCCGTGCTCAAGGCGCGCGCCGACCTGCGCTGCGAGCGGGGCGACACCGCCGGCGCGGCGCTCGACTACACGAGGGCGCTCGCCCTCTTCGACGCGACGGGCGACCCCGCCGGTCAGACGAGCGTAAAGGGCGTTCCCACGAGCATCTCGCATCGCGAGGACTCGCCTCGCCCGGCCACAGCGGCTGTCCCGCGTTGAGGGCGCGGCGCCGCGCGGGTCGCTGGAGCGACCCGCGCGCCTGGGCCGCGACATCGAGGCACCTTTACGCCGCTCGACGCGGGCGAGTCGGGACTCGTCGCTCACCGATGGATGGCGCGTGACGCCGCGTCACGAGCGCTGGATCGTTCCTGCTTTGTGACTTCGTTGTTCGTCCGTCCTGCGCTAGGGTTCCGCTTGTCCGGATATTTCGCCCCGGCACCGAGGTGGCCCCGTGCGACGACGCCGCTCCTTCGTCGGTATCAGCTTCGCTTTGCTCTCGCTCCTGCCCAGGGCGGCGCTCTCCTCGCCGACGGTGACCGGCTCCACGCCGGAGCTCGGAACGTGGGATGCGCGCCGCGGCGCGCCGCTCCGCGACGACGGGATCGCCCCGGACAGGGTGGCCGGGGACGGCGTCTTCACGGCGGCGGTCTCGTTCGCGGCGCCGGGAGACGTCGAGTACAAGATCTCGCGAAACGGGGTCGATCTCGCGGACGGCGGCGCCGGGGCGGCCAGCGGCGAGAGCCTGCGTTTCACGCTGGCCGGCGGGACACCGCCCTACGATGTCACCTTTTACTACGACAAGCGCGACCTGACCGCACAAGGGTTCTTGCCGGCGACCGAGTCGGCCTCGGACTCGCGCAGCGCCTCGCTCGACGAAGGCGGCGCACCGCAGGTGTGGGTCGCCGTCGGAGACTGGCAGAGCTCCGTGGGCGACACCGACTGGAACCCGTCCTCTTCCCTCACGGTCGCGCGGGACGACGGCAACCTCGGCGATCGCGTCGCGGGCGATGGGGTGTATACGTACCGCTTCGTGGCCCGGACGGCGCTCTCCGGCGCGTCCTTCAAGTTCGCGGCGCAGGGCCCCTGGAGCACGAGGCTCGGGGCGAACGGCTGGAGCTACGCCCCGCGAGACTCCTCGAACGGCGCGTTCAGCGCGGCGGCGGGGCAGGTCGTCACGCTGGAGCTCGACGCGCTCCACGGCCGGATGCGCGCGCAGGCGTCGAGCCCCGCGAAGCTCCTCCTGACGGAGCTCCTCGTCCACCCGACGGCCGCGGAGTTCGTCGAGATCTACAACCCGGGCAGCGCGCCGGTCGATCTGTCGGACTACTACCTCGCGGACTACCGCTTCTATTACCAGCTCGTCACGCCGGCCCCGACGCTCCCGAATACGAATGATTTCCTCGTGCGCTTCCCGGATGGCGCCGAGATCGGCCCCGGTGAGGTCCAGACCGTGTCGCTCGGAGGCGCCGAGTGCTACCGCACGGGGTGCAACGAGAGCAGGGCGTTCGAGGGCTGGGGCGCGCCCCCCACCTACGAGATCCACAGCGACGGCGCAGAGGGCAAGTCGGCCGCCGCGGTGCCCGACATGCGGCTGCCGATCCCGGGATCGGTGGGAGAGACGCGCGGGCTGACGAACGATCATGAGCTCCTGATCCTCTTTTACTGGGACGGCGTGAGCGATCTCGTGAAGGACGTAGATTACGTCTTTTATGGAGTGACGGGGGCGAACACGCCTGTCAACAAGACGGGTGTATCGATCGACGGGCCGGACCCCGGGGCCGCGCCGAGCGCCTACCTGGACGACGCGGCGGACGACGCCGCGCTGCACGCGCCGCTGTCGACCGCGAACGGGAGCTGCCGGCAGGACTTCACCGAAGGCGCCCAGAGCGCGAGCGGGGGGAACGGGGTGACCGGCGCGAACGAGACCGGCGAGCCGGCGTCGTCGACCTGGGCCGCGTGCGGCGTCCCGACGCCCGGCGCGATCGACTTCGACGGCGACGGCGTGCTCGCGGGCGACAACTGCCCTCATGCGGACAACCCGCGTCAGGAGGATCTCGACGGCGACGGCGCCGGCGACGCCTGCGACCCGGACGACGACGACGACGGCGCGCCGGATGGGTCGGACAACTGCCCTTCCACCGCCAACTCGACCCAGCGCGACACCGACGGCGACGGCGCGGGCGACGCCTGCGACCCGGACGACGACGACGACGAGGTCCTCGACGCCGACGACAACTGCCCTCGGACGCAGAACGCCGATCAGCGGGACTCGGACGGCAACGGCGTCGGCGACGCGTGCGACGCCGACGACGACGGAGACGGCGTGAACAACGACGCGGACAACTGCCCCGAGGCGGAGAACCCCGGCCAGGAGGACTCGGACGGCGACGGGACCGGCGACGCCTGCGACGAGGATTTCGCCGACGCGGACGGCGACGGCGCGCTCGACGGCATGGACAACTGCCCTGTCGTCGAGAATCGGGACCAGGCCGACACCGACGGCGACGGCGTGGGCGACGCGTGCGACAACTGCGAGGCTCGAGAGAACGCCGATCAGGCCGACACCGACGGCGACGGCGCAGGGGACGCGTGCGACGCCGACGACGACAACGACTTCGTGAGGGACGTCCACGACGAGTGCCCGACCGAGGCCGGGCATGCCTCGAACCAGGGTTGCCCAGGGGGGGAGGGCGGCGGCCCGGCGGACTCGAGCGCGACGAGCTCGTCGGGCGAGGCGTCGTCGTCGTCGTGGGGCAGCAGCGGCGGGCTCGGCGGCGGCGGACCCGGCTGTGACTGCCACGCCGCGGGCGGCGCGCCGGCGGGCGGCCCGCTCGCGCCGTGGCTCGCGCTCCTCGGCGGCATGCTGCGGCTCGCGTGCGGCCGGCGGCGCGCGTAAGCGCGGCGCTGCGTCAGCCGTCGAGCCACCGCCGCGCGAGCTCGAGCGTGCGGGCGTTGTCCGGGACGTCCCGGAGGAAGCGCTCGCGCCAGATCGGGTCGCGGAGCTTCTCGGCGCGCGCGAGCAGGGCCGCCCTGGCCGCTGCGATCGCGGCGGCGGCCTCGTCGCGGCGACCGTGCGCCGCGAGCGCCTCGGCGATCGTCAGGCGGACGAGCGACTCGCCCTCTTCGATAGCGCCGAACGACTCCAGCATGTCGCTCGCTTCCGCGGCCGTCTCGACGGCGTCGTCGACGCGGCCCCGCGCGAGCAGCACGCGCGCGAGGACGGCGGAGGCCTGCACGCCGAGCGTCGGCACGGCGGGCGAGAGCGCCGCGGCGGCGCGCGCCTCGCGCTCGGCGGTCTCGAGGTCGCCGGCGGCGAGGGCGACCCTCGCGAGGCAAGTGTGGACGATCATCTCCACGCGCGCGCCGCTCGCCTGCCGGCTCTGCGCGACGCACGCCTCGGCGAGCGCCCGCGCCTCGACCCGCTGACCGCGGCACGCGAGGACGCTCGCGAGGCTCGCCTCCACGATGAGCATCAGATCCTGCAGCTGTAGCCGGTCGGTTTCCTCACGGGCGGCGCGCAGCGTCAGCTCCGCCCGCTCGAAATCGCCGAGCTCCGCGTAGGCATACCCGAGGTTCGCGCGGTTGCTGCAGGCGTTGCGGCGATCGCCCGCCTGCTCGAAGGCGAGCACCGCGGCCTCCAGGCCGCTCGCGCCGGCGCTCAGATCGCCGATGCACATCGCGTGGTAACAGCGCGCCTCCTCGAGGTGCGTGCGCAGCTTCACGTCCTGCGCCTCGTCCTGCGCGTCTGATTGCGAGAGGGCGCGCTCGACGGTCTCGACGAGGGCGAGCCCTTCGGCATAGCGCCCCCCCAGGATCAGCACGGTCGCGCCCTCGACCACGCAGGTGAGCTTGACGCCCTGCGCGCCGTCCGCCGCCGGCGCGTCCACCGCCGTCGTCATCCAGCGCTCGACGTCGTCGAGGCATCCCAGCTTGGACGCGGCGATGGCCACCTGGCCGATGGCCGAGAACCACGCGCTCGATCCGCGATCGAGCTGCTCGACCGCCTCCGTTCCTCGCTCGACGGCGAGGGCGGGCTCGCCGCGCCATCCATGAGCTTCGGCCTGGACGCCGCGGAGCCGGCCCGCGGTGTCCCCGGCCGCGCCGCAGCCGATGCCGCGGTCGGCCCGCGCGATCGCCGTGGCCAGATCGCTGCCGCGGAGCGACTCCTCGGCCGCGCGCAGGTACGCGTCCGCCGCCCGCGCCGGCGCGCCGCCGATCTCGAAGTGCTCCGCCAGCGCCATGGCGTCCGCGACCCCGGCGCGCTCCAGCCAGTCGCCCGCGAGCGCGTGCCCGACCCGGCGATCGCGCTCGGTGAGCATGCCGTAGGCCGCCTCCCGCACGAGGGCGTGGCGGAACCCGTACTCCACCTCGCCGGCGACGCGCCCTTCGTGGCGCCGCACCACGAGCTCCCGCCGCGCGAGCTCGCCGAGCCGCGGCGCCACCGGCGCGCCGCCCACGAGGGCCCTGGCCCCGCCCTCCCAGAATGTCTCGCCGAAGACGCTCGCCGCCCGCAGCACGCGCCGCTCCTCGACGTCCAGCGCCTCCAGCCGCGCCTGCACCATCGCCAGCGCCGTCTCGGGGATGCCCGCGCTCCGGCCCTCGGCCACCGCCCGGATCTGCTCCTCCAGCACGAACGCGTTGCCCTCGGCGCGCGCGAGCAGCTCCTCCACCTGCTCGGCGCCCACGCCGTCGCCGAGCACCTCGCGCACCAGCCGCTCGCTCGCGCGCCGCGGCAGCGGCGCGAGGCGCAGCCGGAGGCCGTTGCGCTCACTCCACAGCGACGGGAAGAGCCCGTCGACCTCCGGGCGCGCGAGCGCCAGCACGAAGAACGGCAGGTCCCTGGCGTGCCGGAGCGCGGCGTCGACCAGGGTCACCGTGGGCAGGTCGCCCCAGTGCAGGTCCTCCAGCACCAGCAGCACCGGCTTCCGCTGGCACTCGGCCCGCACGAAGTCCTCGAACGCCTCGCGCAGGCGGTCGCTCATCAGCATCGGGCTCTGCCGCGCAGCGCGGAGCTGCGCATCGCCGTCGCCGGGGAACGCCGCCCCCACGAGCTCGCCGAGGAACGTCGCCACGCGCGCGCCCTCGTCCCCGAGCCGGTCGAGCCGCTCGACGCGGGCGAGCACCTTGCGCCGCCGCACCTCCAGCGGCTCGCCGTCGCGGATGCCCATGGCGCGGCGGAGCGCCCGCGCGAGCAGGCCGAACGCGGACCCGGCGGCCACCGGGTCGGCCCTGCCGATCCACACCTCGGCGGCCTCGCCCCGCTCCTCGAGGGCGCGGAGGAACTCCCACGCGAGGCGCGACTTGCCGAGGCCAGGAGCGCCCACGACGACCACCGCGTTCGCGGAGGGCTCGTCGACGCAGTGGCGCCACTCGGTCGCGAGCTGCGAGAGCTCGCGCTCGCGCCCCACGCAGGGCGTCGGCTTGCCGAGCAGCCGCGGGATGGTGTCCGGCTCCTCCTTCGGGCCGCGAAGCCAGCTCCCGCCGGGCCCTCGCGATGTCTCGAAGCGGCTCGCGAGCAGGCTGGCCGTCGCGTCGTCGAGCCGGATCTCCAGCGCCGACGGCCCTTCGCGCCCGGCGATGAGCTGCGCGACCCGATCGACCAGCTCGCCGACCGGCAGCTTGCCCTCGACCTCGGTCAACCCCGTCGCGACGGACATGGGCACGGCGCCGAGCACCGCCCGCAAAGCGCGCGCGCAATGAGCCGCCCGCGCGGCGAGATCCGTCGGGGGCTCGGCGCCGGAGAGCGCGACCAGCAGCCAGCGCGATTGCAGGCGATCGAGGCGCCCGCCGTGCCGCGCCGCGATGTCCCGCAGCGCCTCGGCCCGCGCGGCGCCGCCGGCGTCGGTGAGCGTCGAGAGCGTGGCGCCCGCCTCGGCGCCGCCGTCTTCGGCCAGGATGACGCACATCACCTTGCGCTCGGCCGTCGTGATCGCCTCGCCCGGCGCGGCCGGCGCCGCGATCGCGCCCGCTCCGGCGGACGGCCCTGCGCCGGCTACGGCCGCGAGCTCCGCCGCGACGGCGGCGCCGTCGCGCGGCCGCTCCCCCGCCGCCTTCGCCAGCATCCGGGCCACCAGGCCCTCGAGCGGCTCCGGGATGTCGCCGCGCAGCTCCCCGAGCCGCGGCGGCTCTTCCAGGACCACCTTCATCAGGAGCGCGAGCGCGCCGTTGCCAAGGAACGGCGGGCGCCCCGCGAGGCACTGGAACAGCACGCACCCGAGCGCGAACACGTCGGCGCGGGCGTCGACCGGCGACTCGCCGCGCGCCTGCTCGGGGGCCATGTACCCGGGCGTGCCGAGCACCGCGCCGGGCGACGTGAGGGTCTGCGCGAGCCGGAGGTCGCGCGCGATGCCGAAGTCGAGCAGCGTGACGCCCTCGACCGCGCCGCCCACGAGCATCAGATTGCTCGGCTTGAGGTCGCGGTGAACGACGCCGAGCCGGTGCACGGCGCCGAGCGTCGCCGCCACGCGCGCGGCCAGCGCCACGCTCTCGGCGAGCGTGAGCGGCGCGGCGGCGAGCCGCTCCTCCAGCGTCACGCCGTCGAGCCACTCCATGGCCAGGTACGGCCGCCCTGCGCCCGTCACCCCGTGCGCCACGTACTGCACCACGCCGGGCAGCCGGAGCGTCACGAGCGCCTCCGCCTCCCGCGCGAACCGGCGCAGATCGGTCGCGCTCGCGCTCGCGCCCTGCAAGACCTTGAGCGCCACCGCCTGCCCGGACGCCCGGTCGCGCGCGCGGTACACGTCCCCCATCCCGCCCGAGGCCGCGAGGCGCTCGATCTCGAACCGCCCCTCCACCACGTCCGAAGCGCGCATCGGCGCTCCCTATGTACTTCGCGGCCCGCCGGGCTCCTAGCTCCCTCGCTGCCGCTCGAGCCGCTCTCTCATCGAGTTCGGGATCCGCTCGGCCGCCTCGATCGCCCGCGCGAGCGCCGCCTTCCCCTCGGCGTGGCGGCCGCGGCGCGCGCGCGCCCGCGCCCGCGCCTCGATCACCTCGATCTGCTCATGGCCCACGGAGAAGCGGGCGGACCGCCCCTCGAGCTCATCCCACTCCTCGTCGGTGGCGTCGCGCGTCGCCAGGTCGATCATCGACCACAGCACCTCCTCCGCGGGGGCCATCTCCAGGCCCCCGCGCCCCTCGGCGCTCGCCTTCGCTTGCTGTACCCGGATGGTCTCGATGATCTCCCGCGCCTTGTCCTCGTCGCCTCGATAGAGGAGCAGCCTCGCCTGGAGGAGCTGCACCAGCGGACGCGCCTCCTCCCCCCGCTGCTGGCGCTCCAGGTGGGCGGCCCGCTCCACGTGCGGCATCGCCATCTCGAGGTTGCCCACCATGTACAGGTACTCGCCGAGGTTGAACTCCCCCATGAGCTCCATCGCCCCGAGGCCCAGCTCGCGCGAGAGGGCGAGGAGCCGGCACATGTCCAGGATCATGCCCTCGTTGTCGCCGAGGCACGCGCGCAGGAGCGCCCGGTTGTTGATGGCCGGCCCGAGGTGCAGGAGATCGCCGCGCGACTCGCACATCCGGATCGCCCGATCCAGCGCCGCCCCCGCCTCGTCCAGCTTGCCCAGCCCCTGGTAGATGAACCCGAGGACGAGCAGCGACACCACCAGCGTCTCGTAGCCCTCGTCGCCCAGCGCCTCCGCCTGCGCCGCCGCGCGCTCGAACTCGCGCGCCGCCTCTTCCTCCCGGCTCTCCCGATGGAGCGACAGCGCCACCCCCATCGACAGGCGCGCCGAGAGCGCCGGGGGCAGCTCGCCGCTCGCGAGCGCCTTCGCCTGCTCCACCCGCTCCTTCGACTGCCCGAAGTCGTCCATCCAGTCGAGCGTGATGGCCTCGTCGAGCAGGATCTCGATCTGCTCGATCGCCTCCCCCTCCTCGATCGCCATCGCACGCGCGCGATCGAGATCGCCGAGCGCGTCGTGGTAGCGGCCGAGCCGGTAGCGCATCAGCCCCCGGCCCCGGTACGCCGCCCTCCGCCGCGCGCCGCGATCTTCAACCGGCTGCGCCAGCGCGCGGCTGTAGTGGAGCTCCGCCTCGACGTAGGCGTGCCGCGCCCGCGCCCGCTCGGCCAGCTCCAGGTAGGCGTCCTCCGCCACCGCCGAGAGCCCCGCCTCCGCCGCGTGGTAGGCGATCTTGAACCGCCGCTGCTCCCGGCTCTCGTGGGCCGCCTCGCGGTGGTGCTCGTAGGCAGCCAGGTGGATCCGCCGCCGCTCGGCCTCGGCGATCCCCTGCGCGATCGCCTCCCGCATCAGCGCGTGACGGAACCCGAGCCGGCCCTTCCGATCGGCGACCAGCACGCCCGCCTTGAGCAGCCGCTCGGTCCCGACCCGCGCGTCCAGCGGGAAGGCCGCGCCCTCGCCGCGCCGATCGAGGTGGCCCAAGACGCCCGCGATCTCGTCGGGCGACACCTCGGCGCCGAGCAGCGAGACGAGCCGCGCGTGCGCCCCGAGGGCCGGCCCGAGCGCCTCGATCTCCCCCTGCGCCAGCGGATCGAGGAGCGGCAGCGCCGGGAGGCGCTCGAGCTCGTCGGTCGCCAGGTACCACGCGTCGCCCCGCGGATGCCGGCGCAGGATCCCCTCGCGCTTGAGCCCGTGCACGAGCTCCACGAGGAGCAGCGGCACCCGCTGCGCCCGCTCGACCAGGCGATCGATCGCCGGCTCCGGCACGTCCCGCGCCGGCAGGAGCAGGCGCCGGCAGAGCGCCCGCGCGCTGTCGGGGTCGAGGGGGTCGAGCCGCACGACCTCGCGCCGCGCCGCCCGCTCGCCCCAGGAGGGCTGCGCCTCGGCGAAGGCGGGGCGCCCCATCGCGCACACCCAGAGCGGCGTGGCCCCGTCCCCGAGCGCCGCGTACTCGAGCGCCGCCAGCGTCACCTCGTGCGCGAACTGCGCGTCGTCGAGGATGATCACGACCGGCGCGGCCGCGGCGCACCGGCGCAGGCACTCGCCCGCCGCGCGCACGCACGCCGAGCGCAGCGCGCCGGGGACGGCCTTGAGCGCCTCGACGTCCCGGAAGAACTCGCCGCCCGTCCGCTCGTCCACCCATCCGAGCGCCATCGCCAGCCCCGAGCCGAGCTCCTCGCCGAGCGCGGAGCCGAGCCGCTCCGCGAGCGCCGCGCGGACGCCGCTCTCGGGGGGCGCCTCGGGGATGTCGAGCGCCTCGCGCACGAGCTCCTGGAGCGTCGCGTCCGCGACGCCGCTCGTCGGCTCCCGCCCGCGCAGATCGATCAGCCTGGCCTGGGGCAGGCGCTCCCGGAGCTGCTTGCCGAGCTCGACGAAGAGTCGGCTCTTGCCGTAGCCGGGCTCGCCGATGACCGACACGACCGTGGGCTGCCGCAGCCGGAGCGCCTCCTCGGCGCTGTGGACGAGGTGCTCGAGGACGTCGCGGCGGCCGACGAGCCCGCCGGGGCCCGTCGTCTCCCGCGCGTCGTCGCCGGGCTGGGGCTCGCCATCCCCCGCGCGATCGTCCTCCGGCGCGGCGAGGGACGCCTCCGGGAGCGCGGCCGCCGCCGCGGGCGTGAGGAACGGCCCCGGCGGCCCGGAGGCGGCCGGCCACCGCTCGGCGCGCGAGAAGAGGGGGCTCAGGAAGCGCCGAGCCCCGCCGGGGCGGGACTGGACCGACACGGGCGCGAGATCGATGAGCACCCGCTCGCACAGCCCCGCGCGCAGGAGCTCGTCGGCCGCGCGCCTGGCGTGGCGCGCCGGGCTCGCCGCGCCCTCGTGGCCGAAGACCGCCGCGTAGCGAGCGCCGGACGCGTGCGCGAGCTCGCCGCCGAGCGCCCGGACCCTGCGCTGCACGGCCATCCGATCCGCCGCGCCCTCGAAGAACAGGAGCCCCACCGCGCGGCGCTCGGCGCCGGCCAGGGAGCGAGGCCCGCCGTGCTCGCTCGCCGTCAGCTCGTCGCCGAGCGCGCGCTCCAGCGCGGCGCGGAGCTCGGTCGCGCTCGCGAACCGCTCGCCCCGCTCCTTGGCCAGGCACCGGTGCACCACCTCCTCGATCGCCCGCGGCACGGCCGCGCGCGCCGACAGGCGCGGCGGCCTGCGGCTCCGGTGATCCTCCAGCACCACCGCGCGCGGCCCCCAGAACGGAGGCCGGCCCGCGAAGAGCTCGTACAGGATGACGCCCATCGCGTAGATGTCGGCGCGCGCGTCGAGATCCGCGCGCCCGGCGGACTGCTCCGGCGCCATGTACTCCGCGGTCCCCAGGGCGAGATCCTCGTCCTGCGCGCCGTCGCGCCGCCCCACGACGCGGGCGATGCCGAGGTCGATGAGGGTCGCCTTCCCCGAGCGATCGACGAAGATGTTCTCGGGCTTGAGATCGCAGTGCACGTAGCCGCGCGCGTGCACGGCCTCGAGGGCCGCGAGCGTCGCGAGGCCGAGCTGGGCGGCCTCGTCGAGCCGCGGCGCCGGCCGCGCGGCGAGGCGGGCGGCGAGCGTGGGCGCGGCGACGAGATCGAGCACGGCGTACGGGGAGCCGTCGTCCAGCGCGCCGCGCGCGTGCACGGCCGGCACGTGGGGGGGCCCCACGGCGAGGAGCGCCTCGATCTCGCGCCGGAGCCGCGCGGCCGCCCCGCGGCGATCGGCGCGCGCGAGCTTGATCGCCGCCGGCGCGCCGCCGCCCTCGGGCTCGGCCTCGAACACGGTGCCGAAGCCGCCCTGCCCCAGGACCCTGCGCGTCCGGTAGCCCGGAAAGCGCGGCAGCGAGACGGGGACGACCTCCGTGACGTCCGGCGGGCTCGCCTCATCGCGATGCGGCTGGGGCGGGCACTCGGGGCACGCGCCCAGGTTCCGCCGCCCGCACGAGGGGCAGCGCCGATGTTCCGGAGGTGCGCGCTCGGGATCCTGGTTCCGCTGGACCTCGGAGCCCATGCCGCATTTTACGGCGGCAGGAAGGACGTGATCACCACATCCGTGCGCGCCGAGGACGAGATCGCCGGGTTGTCGAGGCATTGGGAGTAGAAGCCGCCGTCGGCGACCACCGCTTCGCACACAGTATCGCACGACCCCGCGAGCGCGATGGGGCCGCACGGCTCCGTGATCGCCGCCCCGGTCGCCGGGTCGACCCCGATGTGACCTGCCGCACAGTCACGCTTCAGCGCCCGCGCGCGCGCGACGCCTGCCGGCGAATGGCAGGCCCGTAGGTAGGGCGTCGAGGTGAACAGGTTGCCCCAGAACGCGCCCTCCCTGACCGAGTAGCTCGAGCGCTCGTTCCACGACGAGCCCATGGATACCTGGCTCGCGCGCAGGGAGATCATCACCGGGACGCCGTAATAGTTCGTGCGCGCGGCGAGGCACGCGGAGATGTAGCGCTGGTAGAAGGGATCCGTGAGCGGACCGTACACCCACCAGTCCGCGATCCCGAGGTAGCCGCTGTACGTCTCCTGGCGGCTCGCCCCGCCGCTGTCGGTCCACGTGAACGAGAACGACTGGTCCGGCCGGAGCGCACAGCTCACGACGTACTGGAGGAGCTGCCTTGACAAGGCGCCCGGAGGTCCTGGATCCCGGATGGCCGCGAGCGCGGCCGAGCTGAGCGCGCTGGGCTTGAGCGCGTTTGAACCGAGCTGGCTCGGAGTGAGCGCACCGGCGAGGAGCGCGTTCCGGTTGATGTAATTGGACAGGGCGCCGTTCCCAGCCACGACGGCGCCCTCCGCCTCGCCGATCGGCTCCTCGAGGTCTTCGTCCGTCTCGTCGTCGATCTCGGCCCCGATGCAGGCGGTAGTAACCAGAGGTATTGCGAGCAGCGCAACAGTCCGTGTCCAGCAAAGGAACATCTTGTTCCCCCTTTCAGCGACGGGTCCCGGCCGGCGTTTCAGTGTCGAGGTGCGGCCAAGTTTAAGTTACCATTTAGAAACGCTCCTGAGTATACCGGTTCATCGAAGATCATCCTCGAAGGGGACAGCAGCGCGCGCCGCGGCCCGTGACGCGCCGCACGGTGGGGCAAAATGGCGAAAGAGGACGAGACCAGGCCGTTTTCCGAGGTCGAGCGGGCCAGCGCGCGCGGCGAGCTCCCGGCGGGGACCCCGGCCGGCGAATACATCCTCGAAGGATTCATCGCGCGCGGCGGCTGCGGGGTCGTTTATGCAGCGAGGCACGCCCGTTCAGGGAGGCCCGCCGCGGTCAAGGTGCTGAGCGAGGCGGTAGCCCACTCGCGCCGCGTGGTCGAGCGATTCGCCCGCGAGGTCGAGGCTTTACGCCTGATCTCCCACCCCAACATCGTAGAAATTTACGAAGTAGGTGAGCTGAACAACTACCAGCCGTTCTACGTGATGGAGCGCCTGGAGGGGCAGACGCTCGATGCGCTGATCCGGGCCGAAACCCGGCTCGCGCCGCGGGAGGCGCTCGATCTGTTCGAGCCCATCTGCGCGGCGCTCGGGGCCGCGCACGCCGCCGGCATCATTCACCGCGACGTGAAGGCCAGCAACATCTTCATCTGCTCCGGCAAACCACGGACCGTGAAGCTGCTCGACTTCGGCATCGCGAAATTGATGGGACCCGAGGAGGGCTCGACCTGGCTGACCACCGCCGGAAGAATGCCCGGGACGCCATCGATCATGGCGCCCGAGCAGATCCTGGGCGGCCCCATCGATGCGCGGGTGGATGTTTATGCGCTCGGAGTGCTTCTCCATCGCATGCTGGTCGGAAGATTACCATTCCACACACATGACATGGATGAGATGGTGCGGAAGCACCTCGAGGAGCCGCCGATGCCCCCGAGCTTGCGGGTGCCGCTTCCTCTCGAGCTCGACGCGGTGGTGCTGCGCTGCATGGAGAAGCGGCGGGAGCGGCGGTTCGGCTCGGTCGAGGAGCTGGTGCGGGCGCTCCGGGAGGCGATCGGCGAGCCCGCGTCGGGGACGAGGGGCGGGCCCGATCCGACGCAGCCGGCCGTGGGCGTGTACCTGGAGGTGAGGACGCGCGGCGGCTCCGACGATCTCGACGACGCGCTCGCGGCCGACATCGGGCAGGTGCTCGACACGGCCGAGTCGCAGCTGGAGCGCGCGGGGTTCATCCTGGCCTCGACGACCGGCAACGAGGTGCTCGGCGTGCGCCTCTTGCCCGCCGGGGCGGACGCGGAGCGCGACGAGCGGCGCGCGGCGCTCCGGGTCGCGGCGGCGCTGCACGAGGCGGTGGTCCGCCGCGCGGGAGCGGACGCGCGCGTGCACGTCAACGTGAGCGTCCACGCGGACGACGTTCAGGTGCGCCCGGCGGCGCAGCCCGAGATCCTGGGGGGCGCGCTGATGTGCGCGGGCGAGTGGGCGCCGGCCGGCGAGGAGCCGGGGGTCTTCGCGACGCCGAGCGCGACCGCGGGCCTCCTCGGCGAGGAGCTGCGCCCGCTCCGCGGCGCGTGACCCATCGCGAGCGCGGCCCGTGATCCATCGCGGGCGCCGCCCGCGATCCGCGCGCGGAGAGCCCGCGGGCAGAGCGCCGGGGCCGAGCGCGATCCCGGCGAGCGCCCGCGCTTCCGGGCGCGTCAGCGGAGCGCGTGGGTGCGGGTCATCCGGTTCGCGAACGTCGACAGCGTGTAGGTGCCGATGCCGACGATCACCTCGAGGGCCTGCTCGGCGGTGAAGCCCGCGCCGAGGAAGGCGTCGAGATCGGCGTCCGAGACCTGGCCGCGCTCGCGCAGCGTCGCCTGGGTGAACGCCGCGAGCGCCTGGAGGCGCGCGTCGGGCGCCGGCCTCCGCTCGAACAGCGCCGCGGCGACCTCGGGGGACGCGCCCGCGCGGAGGAGCAGCCCGCGGTGCATCACGCGGCAGAGGTCGCAGCCGTTCTCGCCGGCGACGACCATCACCACGACCTCGCGCTCCACCGGCGCGAGCGTGGCCCCCTCGAAGACCGACAGGAGCTCGTCGAAGGCGCGCACGAGGAGCGGCGAGGTCGCGAAGCGGGCGGAGGGCAGCGGGAGGAAGCCGAACTTCCGCGAGGTCCGCTCCAGCGCGGGGCGGGCCGCCGCGGGCGCCGTGTCGAGCGTGTGCGCGGGGAAGTGAGGGGAAGCAGCGGCTTGGCCAGGGGAAGCAGCGGTCTGGGTCATGCGGGTGTCTCCTGAATTGGTTGTCAATGCAATCAATTGGGGATGAAGAGGCCGGCGCGGGGGGCGGGGCCGCGCTCAGCCCTCGGGCTCGAGGTTCGCGAGGATGCGCTGCAGCGTGCGCCGGGTCGTGACGAGATCCTCCTCCGGGATGCCGGCGCGCAGCTCGTCCACGAGGGCCTTGGCCTCGCTCGACAGCGCCTTGCGCAGCGTCCGCCCGCGCGCGGTGAGATAGACGAGGCGGGCGCGCCGGTCCGTCGGATCGCGCCTCCGCTCGACCAGCCTGTCGCGCTCCATGAGCGCGAGGATCCGGCTCATCGTGGGCACGTCCCGGAAGGTGCGCTCGGCCAGGTGCGTCTGCGTGACGCCCTCCTGCTCCCACAGGCGGACGAGCACCATCCATTGCTCCGGCGTGATCTCGACGCCGTGCGCGCGGAAGCGCCGGTACATCGCGGCGCGGGAGGCGAGGTACACCCGCGCCATCCAGTAGCCGAGGGCGTTGTCGAGGATGATCCCCCCTTCGGCCGTGAACTGGTCGCGCATGATGGGCCGAGCGTAGCGCAGAAGAATTAGTTGTCAATGCAATCAATTGCGTGGCGCGCCGCGCGGACCTCGCCGGCGCGGTGGCCACGAGGCCGCCGGCGGTCACGGGGGCGCAGGCGGCGAGCAGCGCGGGGCCTGCCTCGGCGTGGCCGGCGGGGCAGAGGAGCAGCGTCGAGAGGACGGGCGCGCCGCAGGACCGCACGCCGAGCTGCGGGACGTCGCCGTGCTCCGTCGAGCGCCGCCGGGCGGCTCCTCGGCGTCCATCCACTGCCGGCGAGCGCCGCCGGGCGGCTCCTCGGCGCCAACCCACTGCCGGCGAGCGCCGCCCGACGGCGCTCGGATGTAAGCCTTCTTGCTTTCGATCGCCGCCCGACGGCGCTCGGCGCAAACTAACTCTCGGCGATCGCCGCCCGGAGGCGCTTCGGCGTAAGACATCTTCCTCGAGATCGCCACCGACCACCGATCGGCGCCCGTGGACAGCCTCGCACCCCCTGGCAGGCGGCAAAACAAGGAAGATGGCTTACCTCTGCGGGGTGGAGAACGGCAGTTCGAGCGGGTAGCCCGGGTACGTGGCCTCGATCTCTTCTGCGACCACCGCCGATATCTCGTCGGGCTCGCTCCTATCGTGGACTCCATAGTAGGGTCCGAGGGGGCTTAGTCGAAGCTGAGCGAAGTCCTGCTGCTGAGCGAGGGAGCGGGATCGAGCTCCGGCGCCATGTGCGCCGGCGTGTCCGAGCTCGAGCCGGCACGCGCGCCGGGCTCGCACGCCGAGGCTGGTGTCGTTGCCTCGCCCATGGTATCGGCCTCTGTTCGGAGCTCGATCATGACGTGTCTCGCGGCGCCGACGTCGGCGCTGTGCGGAGGGTCCTGGATGCGAAAGATTCATATTGCTTTGGGTGTGAGCTCGCTGGCGGATTCCATCACGGAGTACACGCGGCGCCTGGCGGCCCAGCCGCAGGTGATCGTGCCGGGCCAGTACGCGCTCTGGCGCACCGACGCGGTGAACTTCTCGATTCGCCAGCTCCCCGATGGCGGGGCTCCGGGATTGCGTCATCTGGGGTGGGAGGACGATGACGCCAGCGCCTTCTCCGAGGCCCGGGATTGCAATGGCATTCTCTGGGAAGAGTTCGGTCCCGAGCACCAGCTGCAAGAGATCCTTGGGCTCTGGCCCGATGCCCAGATCAAGCGCTGACTTCGAGGCGGCGATGAATCGGCCGGAAGAACCTCGACGCCCGGCGTCTGGAAGGCCCCGCCTCGGTAGCTTGCTCGGCGGATAGGTCGCCGGCCGCCGTCGCGACGGCGGCGCCGTGAGGTGGGTGACGCGACGATCGGCCAGTGCGGGCAGTCGATCTCGGCTTCCGCCCAGGGCGAGGTCGACGAGCCGTAGCCGCCGGGACGCAATCCGTGCCCTGAATCACAGTTGACACCGCCCCTCCGCACGCGCATCTGGAACGACCTGGAGGATAGGCATGCGCCGCAGGCTGAAACTGAAGGCGATCCCTGTTCTTATTCCTCTCGGCCTCACGGTGTGGGCGTGCAACTACGACGTGGGCGAGTGCTATCTTAGGGGGACGGAAGGCACGGGGGCCGGAGAACCATACCCACCGGGGTCAGCAGCTACGGGGGACCGGTTCGGAAACGGTGACGACGTGGGGAGCGGAGCCGATGAGCAGATGGCAGGGTGCACGCCCGACAAGACATGCACAGACATGTTCGTCGATTGCCAAGAGATCGGCGGCAAGTGCATCACGGGATATCCAGGCTGCGACAAATGGCGCCACACATCGTGCAGGAGCTGCTTTGAAGCCTGCCAATCGGGCACACCATACCCGCCAGCATGCAAATGCAGATCGTGCGGATTCAGATGACGAATGAGTCGACACAGGGCGCAGTCTACGTTGCCATGGGCAGGGTTGCCGGAGCGGCTCTAGCCAAGGTTGCATCCCCCGTCGTGGTCGACGATGACGAGCTCCTGCTGGGACCATCAAGACTCGATCCTGAACGTCATCGCGCTGCGCGCGTCAGATACTTGGGTGGAGAGCCGTCCACCGATCTCAATGAAGAGCTCGCGCGTCCTGATGGGCCGCCGATCTGCGTGGCGCTTCCGCCGACACCAGGCGGCCTGATGAGCCTCTGTCGGATCTGCGCTGCCGTCGTCGAGCGCGGGCGCGCGGTGTTCGTCGTCGATCTCAGCCCGCACGCCGCCGGAGCATCTCCGCAAGGGCCCGGCCCGGGCAGGGCCATTTACCTCAATGTCGCGGATGCTCTGCTGCGCAAGCCGCCCGTGGTCCAATGGTCGAAGCTCGAGACAGCCCTCGCGGCTACGTTCTGGAAATTGTGGTGCCGCCGCTCGCCCGTCGCCTTTTCCAGGTTCTGTGCATCTGGGAGCACGTTCCACCCGCAGCTGGCCAACCTCGGGCGTTATCATGCCGGACTCTTTCCCCGACGGGCAGGCCACGGGCTCTACCTGTCGCGCTTCGACGAGCTCCTCCTGCGACAGCTATCGCAAGAGTGGCTCTCGCCGGTCAAAGTTTTCGCCAACGCGATCAACGCAAAATCCGAGCTCGATGCATGGTTTTCGCACACGGGGGATCTGTACGTCGCCGAACGGCTCAATGATTGGTATCGCCATACGCGAGGCCGCATCATCGAACGTCGAAACGCGCATCACCCGAGACCTTCCGAGATGACGAGATGGTGCTTTCGCTGGCGCGCGGGGAGCGAGGAGATCCTGGAGGCGCTGCCGAATATACGAACGGCCCCGCCTGTATCCATTGGAGGCGCTACCGCGTATGATCCCGACCACCCATGGGTATGCCGATTCGATGCGCGAGGCACGCCTTACCTGAGCCGATTCGACGCCGCATCACCAGGCGACAGGCTGGGATAGGGCGTATGCGACGACGCCTGTGATGGGGGACGCGGCCGCGCCTTTCACACCGCGCGAGCGGTGGCCACGAGGCCGCCGGCCGCCACGAGGGCGCACGCGGCGAGCAGCGCGGGGCTCGCCTCGGCGTGGCCGGCGAGGCAGAGAAGCAGCGTCGAGAGGACGGGCGCGCCGTAGGCCAGCACGCCGAGCTGCGGGACGTCGCCGTGCTTCGTCGCGTGGTCCCAGGCGAAGAACGCGACGCCCACGGGGCCGAGCCCGAGCGCGAGCAGGCCGAGCGCCTGGCCGGCCGTGGGCGCGACCGTGCGCTCGAACGCGAGGTGCCCGGCGAGGCCCAGGGCGGCCGTCGCGGCGCAGGGGCCGACGAGGGCGTCGACGGGCACCTCGGCGAAGCGGCGCTGGAGCACGGAGTACGTCGACCAGAGGAGCGCGCAACCGAGCGCGGCCGCATAACCGGGCGCGTGCGCGGCGCTCGGGCGGACGGCGCCCCCGGCGGCCAGGACCGTCCAGACGCCCGCGAACCCGAGCAGCGCCCCGGCCACGTGCCGGAGGCGCAGGCGGCCGCCGGGGAGCGCCGCCGAGAGCAGGACGATGAGCAGCGGCCACAGGTACGAGATCACGCTGACCTGCACGGGCGGCGCGACGGAGAGCGCGTAGAAATAGAGGGCGTGATAGCCGAACAGGCCGCCCACGCCGACGAGCCACCACCCGAGCGGCTGGCGGAGCGCGCCGAGGCCGCCGCTGCCGCGCCGGGCGAGCCGCGCGGCGCCGAGGAGCGCCGCGATCGCGAAGGTCGACGCGAGCACCTGGAGCGACGGCAGGCCGCGCACCGAGGTCGAGAGCACCGTGAAGCTGCCCCAGAGGGCGATGGCCGCGACGCCCGCGAGGGTGGCGGCGCGCCGCGAGGGGCGCGTCGCCGATGTCGCCTCCGGCTGCGCGGGAGAGGTCGTGTCCGACATGGCGCGGAGAATGCCGCGCCGGCAGGCCGCCGTCTTGGCCCGGGCTCCGCGGTCCTGTGCCGGGGCTGCGGCGCGCGCTCGCGCCGCGCATGCGGCCGCCGGCTACGCGCCGCCGCGCCGCGGCTCGGCCGGCCGCCCGGACCGGGCCCCGCGGCGCAGGGCGGCCGGGGTCACGCCGTGAC
Source organism: Sorangium sp. So ce385 (assembly GCF_051474135.1). Classification (NCBI taxonomy): domain Bacteria; kingdom Pseudomonadati; phylum Myxococcota; order Polyangiales; family Polyangiaceae; genus Sorangium; species Sorangium sp. So ce385. The sequence goes on from NZ_CP150337.1 coordinate 9,205,033, forward strand.
GGCGCCGCAGGCTGCGCGTCAGGCAGCTCTGATCGGCGTAGCCGCAGCGGAGGGCGATCTCGGCGATCCCGAGATCGGTGCGCGACAGGAGCTCGGTCGCGCGCGCGAGGCGCACGTCCGCGATGCGCGCCTGCACCGTCGTCCCGAGGACGGAGCGGAACAGGTGGTGGAGGTGCCCGGGGCTGAGCTCCGCGCGGGCGGCGATGTCGGCGACGGTGAGCGGCTCGTGCGCGTGCTCCTCGATGAAGCGGAGCGCGCGGCGCAGCTTCTCCGGGCCGCGCGCCGCGCCGCGATCGCCGCGCTCGGCCAGCGTGAGCACGAGCAGCCCCGCCCACTGCCGGCGCAGCGCGACCGAGCCGGCCCCGTCGAGCTCGGCCGCCGCGGCGTGGACCAGGAGCGCGCCGGCGGCGTCGAGGGCGACCGGCCCGCCGGCGCTCCGCTCGAACCACGGCGCCGCGCCGAGGGCCTCCGCGGAGGCGGGCGGCACATCGATGACGAGGAAGCGGTTCCGGTCCGACGCCGCGAAGGCGTGGCGCGCGTCGCACGGGACGAGCACCCCCGAGCGCCCCGCCGCCCGGAGCTCGCGCCCGGCCATCGAGATCGAGAGCGCGCCCTCGACCGGCAAGACCAGCTGGTGGTGCGCGTGCCGGTGCGCGACCACCTCGGCCGAGTAACGCTGGACGCTGAGCTCGACCTCGCCCATCGCGCGCCATGATCTCACGCGCGCCGCCCGCGCGCCATGGCTCGCGGGCTCGTCGCCCTGCCGGCGCTCCCGGCGAACGCCGGGGCGCCGCCGCGGCCTGCGCAGCGCCGGCTGGCGAGGAGGCAGCGCGTTCCAAGCAGGAGGGACTCCCTCAGCGCGCGTTCCCACCCTCCTGCGGATTGGCTCGCACGCGCAGCGCCGAGCGTCGCAATCGTGCGCCGCGCGCGATGCGCGTCGGGTGCGGCGCTCCGCCCGGCCGATCCGGTGGAATGGCGCGCAATCGAGGCTTGACGGCACGGCGCGAACGGAAAATCGTGGCGTCCATGTCGGGGCAAGGGACGTGGCGGCGCGCGCTCGCGCGGCGGCGCGCGGCCGCCGCTGGGGGCGCGCGCTGATGTCGTTCGCGCTCGCGGAGGGCTCCGTCTTCGCCGGACGCTACCGCCTCGGGCGCGTCATCGGCGTCGGGGGGATGGGCGCCGTGTACGAGGCCGTGCACCTCGAGACGAACCGGCGGCGCGCCCTCAAGATCATGCACCCGACGCTCTTCGAGAGCCCGAGCCTGCGCGAGCGCTTCCAGCGCGAGGCCAAGATCAGCGCGGAGATCGAGAGCGAGTTCATCGTCGAGGTCTTCGACGCGGGCATCGACGAGCAGACGCGCATGCCGTTCCTCGTGATGGAGCTGCTCCGCGGCGAGGACCTCGGCCAGCGCGTCGAGCGCCTCGGCCGGCTGCCGCCGCTCGAGGTCGTGACGTACCTCCACCAGGTGGCGCTGGCGCTCGACAGGACGCACCGGGCCGCGATCGTCCACCGCGATCTCAAGCCCGAGAACATCTTCCTGACCCAGCGCGAGGACGGGCAGCCCCACGTCAAGATCCTCGATTTCGGCATCGCCAAGCTCGTCGCCGAGAACGCGAGCGCCGGGCGCGCGACGCACGGGGTGGGCACGCCGATCTACATGGCGCCGGAGCAGTTCGATGGCTCCCCGCTGAGCAGCGCCACGGATATGTACGCGCTCGGCATGGTGGCGTACACGCTCCTCGTCGGCGCCTCGTACTGGGTCGAGGAGGAGAAGGCCGGCAACCTCCTCGCGCTCCTCACCGCGGCCTCGCGCGGGCGTCCCGAGCCGGCGAGCGCGCGCGCGGCCGCGGGCGGCGCGGCGCTGCCGCCCTCGTTCGACGCGTGGTTCGAGAAGGCCACCGCCCTGCGGCCCGAGGCGCGGTTCCAGGTCGCGACGCAGGCGGTGCGCGCCCTCGCGGAGGCGCTGGAGGTCGCGCCCCCGCCGAGCGCGGCGCGGTCGCCGGCGTGGATGGCCGAGCTCGCGGCGAGCGCCACGGTCGCGTCCGTGCCCGCGGGCACGCCGATCCAGGCGCCGCCGGATCCGCAGGGCGAGCCCGACGAGACGCCGCTGCCCCCGGGGGCCTCGCGCGCCGAGCGCGCCGAGCGCGCCGCCGGCGCGCCGTCGCGGGCAGGGCGGGTCGCCGGCATCGCGATCGCGCTCGCCGTCGGCGGGCTCCTCGGCGCGGCGGTCTACGCGACGCAGGTCGAGCGTCCGCCCGCGGCGACGGGGAGCGACCCGGCGGGCGCGAGCGTCGCGCCGGCCGCGGAGCCGCCGGCGCCGGCCGCCGCCACCCCGGGCATCACGCCGCTCGGCGCCGCCTCGGCCGCGCCCTCGCCGAGCGCCTCCGCCGCGCCCTCGCCGAGCGCCGCTGCGCCCACGGCGGGCGCTGACCCCGCCGCGCCCGCGGCAGGCGCCTCCGCCGCGCCCTCGCCGAGCGCCGCCGCGCAGGGGGCACAGGCGCCCGCGAGCGGCTCGACCGTGGCGCCCGCGAGCGGCTCGACCGCGAAGAAGAAGCGATGGACGCGCGACTGAGATGGGCTCGCCGCGCGCGACGATCCCGAACGCCCCCGACGACGTCAGGACCGCCCGCCCGATGAACACCGCGCGACTCGCCCTCTCCGCCGCATGCCTCTCGAGCGCGCTCGCCGCCGCGGGCGCCGCCTCGGCGGACGCCCCGGATCCCGCCCAGGCCTCGTTCGATCAGGGCGTCGCGCTCATGGAAGCGGGGCGCTTCGAGGAGGGCTGCCCCGCCATCGAGCAGAGCCAGAAGCTCGACCCGCGGCCCGGCACCCTGTTCACGCTCGCGGAGTGCGAGGCGCTGCGGGGGCGGGTCGCGACGGCGATCGCCCGGTTCGACGAGTACCTCGCGCTCTACCCCACCCTCGCGCCGAAACAGCAGCGCAACCAGGGCGACCGCGCGCAGAGCGCGCGCAAGCAGCGGGAAGCGCTCGCGCGCGACGTGCCCGGGCTCCGGCTGGAGCTGCCGCCGGACGCGCCGCCGGGCACGGCGGTCGAGCTGGACGGCCAGCCCCTCGCCCCCGCCGCGATCGGAGCCCTGCTGCCGGTCGATCCAGGAAAGCACGTCGTCCGGGCGCACGTGCCGGGAGGTCCTGCGTTCGAGCGCTCCGTGCTCGTCGAGAAGGGCGAGAAACGGACCGTGGCGCTCGAGGTGACGGGCCCGCCGCCGTCGCCGCCGCCGCAGCAGCAGCGGCCCGAGAGCGCGAGCGGGGCCGGCGCGGCGGGCGGAAGCGGGGCCGGCGCGGCGGGCGGAAGCGGGGCCGGCGCGGCGGGCGGAAGCGGGGCCGGCGCGCCGCCCGACGCGACGACGCACCGCGCGGGCGCCGGCGGGCGCCGCGCCGCGGTCTACCTCGCGGGTGGGCTGGGGCTCGCGGGGCTCGTGGCGGGCGGCGTCACCGGCGCGCTCGCGATGGAGAGGAAGGGCGTCGTCGACAGGAACTGCGTCGGCGCGGCGTGCAATCACGAGGGCAAGACGGCCGCCGACGCCATGAAGGCGCTCGGGCTCGCCAGCACGATCGCCTTCGGCGTGGGCATCGCGGGGGCCGGCGCGGCGGCGGTGCTGCTCTTGACCGAGCCCAAGGCCACGGGCGCGAGCGCGTCCGGCGGGGCGTGGGTCGCCGCGGGCGTTGCGCCGGTCGGGGCGAGCGGCGCCGCGATCGACGTGCGAGGGGCATGGTGATCCCGATGGAAAGCGTGCGCGTGCGCTGGATGCTCGCCGCGGGCCTCGCGCTCTCGTCGGCATGCACGGCCCTCCTCGGAGGGGACAAGGACTATTACGAGGTCGTCGGCGCCGGCGGCGCAGGCGCCGGCGCGAGCGCAGGCGGCGACGGGGGCGCAGGCGGCTCGGGCGGCGGCGGCGGCGCGGGCGACGGCGGCAGCGCGGGCGACGGCGGCGCCGGCGGCGGGCCGCCCGCGACATGCACCTCGGCGGACGAGTGCCCGCTGGGCGACGTCTGTCGGGTCCCCGCGTGCGTCGACGGCATGTGCGGCTTCGCGCCGGCCGACGCCGGCACGCCCTGCGGCGGGCGCGGCTCCTGCGAGGACGGCGCGTGCGCGTGCCCGCCCGGCGAGGCGTACTGCGCGGGGGCGTGCGTCGACACGGCGACCGATCCGCGGCACTGCGGCGCCTGCGGCCACGATTGCCAGGGCGGCGCGTGCGAGGCGGCGGCGTGCCAGCCGCTCGCGCTCGCCGAGGGGCTCCAGCACCCGGCCGGCATCGCGCTCGACGCGGAGCGCGTGTACTGGACGAACCAGGGCGTCGAGGGCTCGGTGATGGCCGTGCCCAAGCGCGGGGGCGAGCCGGCGGCGCTGGCCACCGGCGAGGACAGCCCGTGGGGCCTCGCCGTGGGCGGGGGGTACGTCTACTGGTCGAGCTACGTGATCGGGACCCTGAGCCGCTCGCCGATCGACCGGCCCGATCCGGTCGAGATCGCGCAGCAGTCGAAGCCGGTCGCGCTCGCGCTGGACGCGGCGAACCTCTACTGGGCCGACGCCGAGCGGCACACCATCAACCGGATGCCGCTCGAGGGCATCGGCGAGCCGGGCGGCGGCGGCGCCGTGCTGCTCGCCACCGAGCAGGACGCGCCGTTCGACGTCGCGGTCGACGCGACGCACGTCTACTGGACGCTCGACGTGGATCCGGTCTCGCAGGGCGTGGTGCTGCGGATCCCGATCGCCGGGGGCGAAGCGGAGCCGCTCGCCACGGGCCAGCGGAGCCCGCAGGGCATCGCGGTCGACGCGACGCACGTCTACTGGGTGAACGAGGGCGGCGACGTCCACAAGACCGCGCGCGGCGGCGGCGGGCGGGACGTCACGCTCGCCTCGGCGGGGGTGCACGCGCGCAGCGTCGCCGTCGACGCGACGCACGTCTACTGGACGGCCCCGGACGAGGGGGCGGTGCGGCGCACCCCGCTCGACGGGGGCATCGCCGAGACGTTCGCCGAGGGGCAGGTGATGCCCTGGGAGATCGCCGTCGACGAGGCCAGCGTCTACTGGACGAACAACACGAATCCAGGCCGCGTGATGAAGCGCGCCAAGTGAGCCTGCCGCCGGCGGCGCGCGCGGCCGGCGCGCTCCGTCCGGAGCGCGGGGCGCCTCGCCGCGGCGCGGACCCGCGGGAGATCGCGGGCAGACGACGCCGCCGGCCCGCCGGAGCCGCGGAGGAGCAGCGCCCCGCGCGCCCGCGGCGGCGCGTGTTTCGCTGGACGATCGGCCGCGGCTCGCCAATCTTTGGACGCATGAAACTCACGAGCATCGCCGCAGAGACCGTGCAGATCGTGGGCCGGGGCGAGTACACCGCGCCCTCGGGCGCGACGGTCCGCATCCGCGACCGCGTGCTCGCCGCGGTGAAGGGCACCGCGCTTTACCGGCCCGGATCCCTCGACACCTGGGAGCCGAAGGAGCGCCTCGAGCGGCCGGCGGCCATCGAGGTCACGGGCGAGACCACGGGGGCGGCGGGCCGCCGGCTCGTCGAGCAGGAGGGCGAGGCCCGCGTCGCGGCCCTCAACTTCGCCTCCGGCAAGAACCCCGGGGGCGGGTTCCTGCGCGGGGCCAAGGCCCAGGAAGAGGACCTCGCCAGGTGCTCCGCGCTGTACGCGTGCCTGGTCGAGCAGCGCGAGTACTACGACCAGAACCGCGCCTCGGGGAGCTTCCTGTACACCGATCACCTCATCTACTCGCCGGACATACCGTTCTTCCGCGACGAGCAGCACAACCTCCTGGAGCGGCCCTTCGCGCTGTCGATCATCACCGTTCCGGCGCCGAACGCCGGCGAGGCGCTCCAGCGCGACGAGGGGGTGGATCAGGACATCCGCGCGGCCCTGGAGCGCCGCGCGGCCATGGTGCTCGCGGCGGCGGGCGCGCACGGGCACCGGTGCCTGGTCCTCGGCGCCTGGGGGTGCGGCGTCTTCCGCAACGACCCGGGCGAGGTCGCCGACGTCTTCGCCCGTTGCCTCGAGCACCCGCGCTTCCGCGGCGCGTTCTCGCGCGTGGTGTTCGCCGTGTACGACCGGGGCGCCGATCAGCCGAACTACCGGGCGTTCCGGGATCGATTCGCCGGGGCATAAGCGCGCCCTCACGGGCACGATGACGCCCGCGCGCAGGCCACATCGTGGGAGACATACGCCCGAGCTGCGCCGAGGTCGCTTTTTACGTTTGGCTTCAATGGAAAAGTAGAGAACGGAAATCGCGCGATTGCTGCTTTCGATTGTCGGACCGTGATGGAGGAGCGAAAATCACGGTTCCGCCTTGAAGACGATGGGCAGCATCTTCGCCGCACGCCTCGCGACAGCCGTCTTCTCCGCGTCGCTCCCGCTCCTCGGCGGGTGCGCGAAGACCGCGCCCGCGCCGCGCGCCGCCCGGCCGGCGGCCCCGGCGCCGCTCCTCCAGCGCTTCGCCAGCGAGCCCGCGCCGGCGCCGCGCTTCCTCGATCCGGAGCGCGGGCGGAAGCTCCGCGCGGCCGCGCCCGAGGTGCAGGCGCTGGCGCAGCGCACCGCGGAGCGGGAGCGCCTGCCCGCCCTGGCGCTCGGCGTCGTCATCGACGGCGAGCTCGCGATCCAGAAGGTGGTCGGCGTGCGCGACGTCGCGCGGGGCGGGGCGGTCGACGAGCACACGCGCTTCCGCATCGGCTCGATCACGAAGGCGCTGACCGCCGCGGCGGTCCTGCGGCTCCGCGACGAGGGGCGGCTGTCGATCGACGCCCCGGCGGCCCGCTACCTGCCCGCGCTCGCCGGCGTCGTCTATCCGACGCGCGACTCGCGGCCGATGACGGTGCGCGACCTGCTCACGCACAGCTCCGGCCTGCCCCGGCTCGGCGTGTTCTCCCCCGCGTCGACGGCGCGCGACGTCACCGAGCGCGAGATCCTGGCCACCCTCGACGGCTTCGGGCTCGAGAGCGCGCCGGGCACCGAGACGTCCTACTCGAACCTCGGCTACTCGCTCCTCGGGCTGCTCGTCGGGCGCGCCGCCGGCGTCCCGTACCGGCGTTACATGAACGACGCGCTGCTCGCGCCGCTCGGCATGCGCGACGCCGCGTGGGACGCCGCGGAGGTGCCGCCCGACGCGCTCGCGTCGCCGCACGTGCGCGCGGGCGACGAGGTGACGCCCATCCAGCCGTGGCGGCTCGGGGCCTCCGAGTCGACCGCGGGGCTCTACGCGAGCCTGTCCGACATGGGCCGGTTCATCGGGCTAGAGCTCGCCGCCTGGCCCGCCCGCGACGCGCCCGAGACCGGCCCCCTGCGGCGGAGCACGCTGCGCGAGTCGCACATGATGGCGCGCAACGGCTCGGCCTTCCCGGCGGCCGGCGGCGCCGACGGCCCCGGGCTCGGCTGGCACGTGCGCGAGGACTGCGACCTCGGCCACGTGGTCTTCCACAACGGCCTCATCGACGGCTTCTCCGCCTCGGTGATGCTCCTCCCGCAGCGCGGCGTCGGCGTCGTCGCGCTCGCCAACGTGGCCGGCGCCGCCCTCGAGTCGCTGAGCACGAAGGTGCTCGGCAAGCTCGAGGCGACCGGCGCGATGGTCGCGCGCGTCGTCCCGCCCTCCCCGTCGGTGCGCCGCGCGGCGCAGACGGTCGCCTCGGTCATCGGCCGCGCGCGGATGGAACCGCTCGACCGCAGGCTCCGGCCCGGCTGGTTCCCCGAGGATCACCTCGCGTCGCTGCGGCAGGAGCTGCGGGACGTCGGCGCGAGGGTGGGCGCGTGCGCGCTCGACGGCTCCGCGATGGTCGAGAGCGCCACGGCGGCGCGCTTCGGCCTGCGCTGCGAGCGCGGGGCGCTCTCGGTGGCCGTGCGCGTGGACACCTCGCCGGACCCGCGGATCACCTCGCTCAGCGTCGAGGAGCAGACGGGGGCGATCGCGTGGGAGGGCCTCCGCGCGCGCGCCCGCCCGGCTCCCTGCCGCTGAGCCCGCCGGCGGCCGGCCATCGCGCCACACCTGTGGCAGAGCGCCCCCACACCAACGCGCGGCTGAGCTCGCGATGACGGCGTGACGGCGACGTCCGGAAGCGGCCTGTTTTCCGGGGCTGCCGCGCGGCTGGCTCGCGCCGTGCATTGGGCCGCCACCGCTCACACCAACGGATTTGCCGTTGTTCCGAGGCTCCGGGACACCGGAGCTCGCTTCAGCGCTATCACGCCCGTCTTGGGCGGTAGCGAGGAGACTGATCACATGCGAACTCTCGTTCACTCTCTTGCGCTCTCGACCGTGCTCGCTCTCGCCGGATTCGGCTGTTCCAGCAACTCGCAGCCTCCGCAGAGCCCTGCTGGCGCCAGCTCCCCGGGCACCACGGAAGGGACCCAGTCGCCCTGGGGCTCGGACGCGAGCGGCGCCGGGACGAACACGGGGACGAGCGGCGCCATGGGCGCTCCGGGGACCGGCAGCAGCACGGGCCAGCCCTCGACGGGGGGCATGGGCTCGGGCACGAGCGACATGGGCGCTGGGCAGGGGGCTTCCGGGACGGGCATGGGCACCGGCGCCACAGGCACCGGGACCAGCGGGATGACGGGCACCGGCACCCCGGGCACCACCGGAACGACCGGCACGCCCGGCACGACCGGCACGCCCGGCACGACCGGCACCACGGGCACGACCGGCACCACGGGCAGCGGCGCGACGGGCACGGGGACGCCGGGTGCGGGCACGGGCGCGGGGGTCCCCGGCGGCTTCCGCGGCGACACGAGCAGCGGCACGCAGTCGCCCACCACGAGCCCGCAGCAGGGGAATCAGCAGAACAAGAAGGGTGGGACCACCGGGACCGGCACCGGCACGGGCACGCAGAGCCCGGGCACGAGCCCCGGCGCCACGGGCACCACGCCGGGCTCCGGCGGCATGCGCTGATCCGGCGCCGCGGCCGCCGTCCTCGCCCGGCGGCCCGGGCCCGCCCACGAGCGACCCGGCGCCGCGGTCGCCCGCGACGTCGGCGCGCCGGGCGAGACAGGCGCTGAACGAAGAAACCGCCAAGGCGCCACGAGACGCGGAGAATTCGCTCTCGTGGCGCCTTGGCGGTTTGTCTGTCTCTCCCTTTCGTCCGATCACCGCCCCGGCGCGGCGGCTGCTCACCGCCCGGCGCGGCGGCGGCAGCCCCGGGGCCGGCGCGCTTCCCGCGCGGGCTGCCCCGAGATCACCAGGTGTCGCGGCAGTTGCAACCACCTCGCGCAACATGGTATTCGGCTCGACCGGTCCCGAGGATCGGCTAGTCTAGTCGCGCCCATCGCTCCGGGCGTCGAACCGTCCCCCTCACCTGCGGAGGTCCGCTTGAAGCACAACGACGTGGTGGTTTTGATCCTCGGCGGAGGCGTCGGAAGCCGCCTCTACCCGCTCACCAAGCTGCGCTCGAAGCCAGCGGTCCCGACCGGCGGCAAATACCGCCTGGTCGACATCCCGATCAGCAACTGCCTCAACTCGGGCTTCAATCGCATCCACATCCTCACGCAGTACAACTCGGTCTCTCTCCACAACCACATCACGCAGACGTATCGATTCGACGTCTTCTCCGCGGGCGCCGTGCAGATCCTCGCCGCCGAGCAGACGCCGACGCACAGCGACTGGTACCAGGGCACCGCCGACGCGGTCCGCAAGCAGCTGGTCGAGGTCAAGTCGCCGAACCCGCGCGACGTCATGATCCTCTCGGGCGACCACCTCTACCGCATGGACTACGAGCCTTTCCTCGCGCGCCACCGCGAGACCCGGGCCGACGTCACGCTCGCGGTGCGGCCCGTCCCGACCGCCGAGGTGTCGCGCCTCGGCATCGTGGACACCGACGACGACGGGCGGGTGGTCAAGTTCGTCGAGAAGCCGAAGGACATGAAGCTGCTCGACGGCGTGCGGCGGCTCCCCGATCCGAAGAACCCGTGGCTCGCCTCGATGGGCGTCTACATCTTCAGCGCGAAGGCGCTCTACGAGATGCTCGAGCGCGACAACGCCTCCGACTTCGGCCACCACATCCTGCCGCGCGCGCTCGACACCCACCGGATGGTGACCTACACGTTCGACGGGTACTGGGAGGACATCGGCACGATCCGGAGCTATTTCGAGGCGAGCCTCGCGCTCACCGACTCCAATCCTCCGTTCTCGTTCTACGATCCCCAGCGGCCGATCTACACCCGCCCGCAGTTCTTCCCCCCGGCCCACGTCAGCGCCGGCTCGGTCCTCGACCAGGTGCTCCTCGCCGAGGGCAGCCGGATCATCGAGTCGAAGATCTCCCGGTCCGTCGTGGGGCAGCTCTCGTCGATCGGGCCCAACGTCACGATGTCGAACACGGTGATGATGGGCGCGGATTACGAGGTCCTGTTCCAGGGCTACGCCCCCGAGAGCACGAGGGGCCTCCCGCCCATCGGCATCGGCCGGGGGTGCAGGATCGACGGCGCGATCATCGACAAGAACGCGCGCATCGGCGAGGGGGTGGTGATCCGCAACATCCCCGATCGCGAGGACACCGACGCCGAGTACTACGCGGCCCGCGAGGGCATCGTCGTCGTCCCGAAGAACGCCGTCGTCCCCCCGGGCACGGTCATCTGAGCAGGCCGCCCGCGCGCCGCGCGGGGCCGGCGGCGAGCTCGCCCGCGCAGGTCGGCGCCGGGACGCCCGGGCGTCCCGGACAGGCCGACCCGAGGCCGCCGGCCATGGCGCTCTGCGCCATCGGGGCCGCGGCCGCCGCGCCCTCCGTCGGTCCCGGGCGCCGGTCCGCCCCCGGTGCCGGCGGCGGCGGCGCGCTGCCTCCGGCGCCGGCGGCCCTGCCGCGCGGATGCCCCCGCGGGCGGCCCGCCGCGCCCGACCACTGGCCCCTCGTCGGAAGGGCCCCGGTCTGGTAAAGAGCGCCCCTATGCGAATCTGCATCCTCGGCGCTACGGGCCTCGTCGGTCGCGAAACCATCACCCTCATCGCGCGGGCCTGGCCCGGCGCAACGCTCGCCCTGTTCGCGAGCCGGGACCAGGAGCTCACCCTCGACGGCAAGTCGTACGAGGTGCTCGGCGCGTCGCGGCTCGAGGCGCAGGACGCCCCCCGCGGGGACCTCGCGTTCGTCGCCCTGGATGACGAGCACAGCAAGCGGTACGTCCCGCGGCTCCTGGAGCTCGGCTACCGCGTCATCGACAAGAGCAACACGTACCGCACCGACCCGAAGGTGCCGCTCGTCGCCGCCGGGGTGAACTCGAGCATCATCGACGACTCGGTCCGGCTCGTGGCCAATCCGAACTGCACGACCATCCCGCTGACGCTCGCGCTCTCGCCCCTGCGCCGGGAGTTCGGGCTCAGCGCGGTCACGGTGAGCACCTACCAGGCGGTCAGCGGCGCCGGCATCGCCGCCCTCGACACGTTCCTCGCGGACGCGCGCGACGGCTACCAGGCCGCCGACCGGCTGGGCCTCCCGTTCAAGCAGTCGGGCTACGCCGGCAACGTCGTCCCGCACAACGGCGGCACCGACGAGAGCGGCTTCTCCTCGGAGGAGCGGAAGCTCATCTTCGAGAGCCGCAAGATCCTGGCGATGCCGGAGCTCGGCGTGTCCGCGCAGTGCTGCCGGGTCGCGGTCGCCGTGGGCCATTACGAGAACGCGTGGGTGACGTTCGAGCGCCCGGTGGACCTCGAGCGCGCGGCGAGCATCCTGAGCGATCCGGCGCAGTCGCCCTATGTGAAGTACCTCCCCGGCGCCGCGGGCGAGGGCCTGAGCGCGCTCCACTGCGTGCAGGACCGCGACCGCGCCCTGGTCGGGCGGATCCGCCCGGACGCCCGGGACCGCGACCGGAAGACCGTGTGCATCACGGTGGTCGGCGACAACCTCCGGCTCGGCGCGGCCACGAACGCGGTCCGCATCGCGACGCGCTGGTTCAAGAGCGCCGACCAGGACCTGCAGGCCCCGTGACCGGCGCGCCCGGACGGGCGTGACCCGGACGGGCGTGAACCGCCACGACGGCCGCCATGGCGCGGGCCTCACCCGATCTCGCGGGCCGACGGCCCGCCCCCCGACACCGCTCCTCGCCCCCTGCGTTTCTGTCGGCTCTCACCCCCTGGAGGACTCAAGACGATGACGACCGCGCAGCCGCTCATGATCCTCGTCGCCGGGCCTTATCGCTCCGGCACCAACGACGACCCCGCCCTGATCGCCGCCAACGTTCGCGCCATGAACGACATGGCCGTGCGCCTGTTCCGCGCCGGCCACCTCCCCGTCCTGGGCGAGTGGTTCGCGCTGCCGCTCATCGAGCACGCCGGGTCGCGCCAGATCGGCGACGAGATCTTCAACGAGATCTTCCACCCCGTCGCCCGCCGGCTCGTCGCCCGCTGCGACGCCTGCCTGCGGATCGGCGGCCCCTCGAAGGGCGCCGACGAGATGGTCGAGCTGTCCCGATCCATGGGCAAGCAGGTCTTCTTCAGCTTCGACGAGGTGCCGAGCTGCGGCTAGGACACCGAACGGGTTGAAACCCCGAGAAAATGAACCACAGAGGCACAGAGGACACAGAGAAAGAGAGAGCTCAGAATCCTTTCTTCATCCCTCTGTGCCTCTGTGGTTCCAATCTCTTCATTCTCGGGCGTTTCAAGCTGATCGGCGCTCTAGCTCCGGCCGCCAGAGATTGGGTCGTAGATGCCGGGCTCCGCCAGCCCGGCGGGAGCAGCGCGCGGGTGACCTCGCGCTGCGCTACGGCGCGGCGGACATCGCCGACGGCCGCGGGGATCGCCCGCGATCAGCCGCCGCAGCCGAGGGGGATCGTCAATCTCCACATGTCGTTGAGCAGCACCGGCGCGAACTCCGCGGTCGCTCCCCCGAAGATGTAGAGCTCGTAGGCCGTGGCGGTCTCGCGCGTGAAGTAGAACTGCCCGAACCTCGGCGCCGGCGCGGGCCCCGTCATCGCGGTGTCCACGCGCGTCCAGGTCCCTGTGTGGAGATCGAAGTACCAGAGATCGGACAGGGTGGCACCGTCGAACTGGCTGCCTCCGAAGAGCCAGATGCGGTCGTTGTGCTCATCGGCGATCAGCTTCGCGTTGTCGCGGCGGCCCGGTCCGCCTGCCTCGTCGAAGACGAGCTGATCCCAGGTCTCCGTGTCGACGTCGAACATCCAGAGGTCGCCGAGGTAGTTCTCCGGCGTGAAGAGGCCGGTCCCGTTCACGGCGTCGTTCGTGTATCCGCCGTAGACGAGCAGGGCGTTCCAGCCCTCGGCGTAGACGAGCGGATGATGGGCGCGAGCGCGCGGGGCGGGCGAGCCGGTCGCGACCTGCTTCCAGCCGTTCTTGTAGCGGACCAGGTCGTGCTGGAGGCCGTCCGGACGGTTGATGAAGGCCGGCAGCGTCGACGAAGAGCCCGAGAAGGCGTACGCGACGGTCTTGTGCTTCCCCTTCTTGCGCACGGCGACCGCCTCCGTGGAGCGGTTGGCGCGCCCGAGCTCGGCCGCGCTCTGCGCGATCTGCGTCCACCCGTGCACCGGATCGAACCGGAACGTGTCCTGGTGCGTGAGGTCGAGCCCGCGCCGGAAAGGACCTCTCCCGCCGGAGACGATCAGCGCGTCCTCCTCGGCGACGCACCACATCATCGACTCGGCCCTGGCGGACGGCCCGCCCGGGTACTGGCCGAGGTCGTACCAGGTCAGCGTGTCGACGTCGAAGGCGCTGAAGGCGGCCACGGGCTCGTCATCCGGGTAGGTCCCGTTCAACCCGCCGAAGATGTAGAAGAGGCCCTCGTGATAGGCGCTCGCGCCGTCCCAGACGGCGTCGGGGACGGCGCCGCCCTGCGGAACCTCGGTCCAGTAGGGCAAGCTCGACTGGGCGGCGCCCGGGCGGATCCCGGCGAACGAGAGCAAGAGAGCGAAAGAAGCGACGAGGAAGATCCGAAGGTGAACCCTGCGCGTCATCCGAGCAACCTCCTTGTTCCAGGCAACGGCGGGCTCGGTGGAGCAGATCGCCGGAGAGCCCTTGAGGTTACCACGAGAGCCTGGGCCTACGAAAGCTGGATCACGATCCAGGTCGCGACCCTCGACGTGCCGGCGCAGGATGCGGGTTGTTGAGCATGAGCTGCCTGTTGTAGACCGTGCTCTCGCCCTGCGCCCAGGCGATGCCCGAAGCATCAGGCTCGTTGCCCTGGCGGTTATCCCACGGGAGCGGCGTTGACGCTCAGGGCCAGGCAATCATCGACCGCGGCGACGATCCCGTCCAACGTGTCCGTCTCTGGTCCGAAGCGCCGGAACAGCCCCAGATCCATCTCCGCCGCGAAATAATCCTTGGGCCGCGCGAGGATTCGTTCGTAGATCTGCCGCGCGGCGTGGCCCGTGGCCGCGATCGGGAGCACGAGCTTCCGCTGGGCCACCGCCATCTCGAACTCCTGGAGCACCCCCGGTGAAATGGCGCCGTCCTTCATACCACCAATCACGATGACCACGCCCGACTGCGCGATCAGCTCCTCCCGATAACGTCGCCTGAGCTCCCCGAGCTCGTCGCCGTCCGGGCCCGCCTTCGGCACCGGCCGCAGGAGCAGACGGCGGCCCAGCGTGGACATGGGGACATCGCTCCGGCCCTTGATCTCGTCCAGCATACCGACGATCGCGCCGCTCCCGACGCTCCTGCCGAAGCCCGAGACGAGGTTCATGCCGCGGCGGGCGATCACCCTCCCGACGCCGCGGGCCACGGCCTCGATGAAGCCACGCTCCGCCGCGTCGCCGTCGTCCGGATAGGTGCCGGACACGAGCACGTTGCGCTGCGCGGACGCGCGGCCGATCCTCTCGAGCAGCCTGGTGATGTCGGCGTAGTCGTGGACAACCACCGTGTGGATGCCATACCGCTCGAGATCGGTGGTGAAATGGTCGAAGCGCCTGGCGTCGTAGTCGGCGACCGGGCGCTTCAGGATGGTGAAATGCTGTCGCTGTACGCTCTCGAACGAGGCCCGCAAGGTGCCCATGAGGTACGCGAGGTTGGGATCCGTGAAGCTCAATCCGAGGAAGAGGAACGTGCGGGTGATCAGGTCGCTCCCCAGGACCTGCAGGAACCCGGGACGATTCATGCGGTAGTGCTCGTAGTCGTCCGTGGTCAAGACGATCTCGTCCGGCTGCGACGCCGTCCCGTGCATCTTGTAGAGCACCGCGTGGGCCTCCGGGTCGCTCGTCGTGAGGTCGGCGTTGCGCGACTTCACGTCGAGACGCCTGCCCTGAAGCTCCCATGCGCGCTCGAGCAGATCGTCGTAGTTCGTGGTCCAGAGGTGCTCGAGGGGGAGGCGCGCCAGCAGCCGGTGGTTCTCGGTGGGCGTCGCAGGCCGCCGGAACGTGCTGCGCACGAGCTGCGCCAGCCGGCCCCGGTTGTTGGCAAAGCGATTCAAGTAGAACTGCGCCACCGCTGGCAGATCGTGCTCCCGGTCGACGTCGAGGCCGAGCTCGCCGGCGAGCCCGCGGAGGAGCTTCCGCCAGTCGGGGAGATCGGCGGCGATGGACAGGCCCGCGCCGATGAAGGCCGCGCCCGTCCCCTGCTCCAACGCTTCCACGTAGGTCTTGAGGAAATCGGCCTCTGCGCTCATGCTCGTCGACCGCCATCGCAGCACGCGGGGACAGGAGCGGTCAAGCGTCGCCCGTCGGGTTGGACAGGGGGGCGGGCAGGTCCGAGATCCATCGTGAAGGGTCCTCTCTGCATCCTGCTGCAAGGGGCCTTATGCGCAATCGCCGCTCGTCGAGGGAGGGCTCCTCTCGGGTGGGCTTCTTCCGTGGGCGGCTTGCCGATAGGGGCCCTCACGCCGCGTACGCGGGGCGGCGCTGCGCCCCTCCCCGCGCCGGCGCGGCCGCTTCACGGCGCCGCCGCCGGCCAGCCGGCGCCGACGGGCAGCGCCTGCACGTCGGGGAACAGCATGTACACGCGCTTCCCATCCCGCGTCTGCCCGTACGGCGGCGACGGCGCGGCCGCGGCGACGCTCGCGCGCACGGCGCGCCCGAGCGCGGCCGCGCCGTCGAGCGCCTGGCTGAGAGCGGCCAGCGCCTGCGCGAGCTCGGGGAGCGACGCCTCGCCCGACGTGCCCCGCGCGACGAGCGCGTCGAGCTCGCGGCTCCGCACCCCGAAGTCCGACGGCAGCGGGTGCGCGGGGTGCGCCGTGAGCGCGGCGGCGAGGAACTGGCGCTTCGCCACGGCGCCCGCCTCGCCGAAGCCCACGGCGAGCTCGAAGAGCGCCGACGCGACGCCGAAGCCGGGCTCGAGGCCCTCGCGGCCCTGGAGCAGGAAGCCCCCGATCCCCAGGTCGTCGAGGTACTCGAGCCCCGTGTAGCTCGGCATCGCCGAGCGCTCCGTGTCCGGCAGGGGCGGCGCGACGCGCACCTCGCCGCTCTCGAACACGACGACGCGCGCGTACGTGAAGCCGGCGTGCGGCACCGCGAGCCGCACGCGCGCGAGCTGCGCGGCGACCTCGGCCGCCGCGCCGATCTCGAAGCGCGCCCCCGGGAGGTAGCGCGCGATGCCCGCCAGCGTCATGCCCGCCGCGTCGGGCCAGGGGCAGACCGCGACGTGCCGCGGCGCGGCCTCCGCCTCGCCCGGCGCGCACACGCGCTCCAGGCCGAACGAGGTGGGCGCGACGAGCGGCGGCCGCTGGCCCTCCACCCGCCGCAGATCGCCGAACAGCCAGGCGCGGTTCTCCCCGTGGTGCTCGGGCGCGAGCATCCGCGCGCCCACGAGCAGCGCGACCGTGCCCCCCGCGCGCGCGAGCCAGGCCTCCGGCACCGAGAGGTGCTCGTACAGGTGAGCCTCGACGATGAGCTGCCACTCGCGCGGCGGCTCGGGCGGCAGGGTGGCGGCGGTTCGGTACATGGCGGGTGCGGGGCCTCGAAGAGCGGCGTGCTCGGCACCGGATCCACGCGCGAGACGGGCGAGCGCGCCAGACAGCGTATCCAAGCCGGGACGTCCGCGAAACACGGCCGTGCGCCGGCGCGGTCGATCGGCGCGCGCTCCGCCAGAGCCGTCGTCATTATCCATCTCCGGCGTGCCCGCCCGCCGCGTGGCATCGCCGCTGCATCGCGGCCGGGCACGGGCATCGAGCCGGCCCGCCGCCCCGGCGGGCGAGCGGCTCGCGTGAGGGCAAAGATGCGGAAGAAAGACGTCGCCGCGGCGACCCTGCTCGGTACGGCCGCCGCCGCCGCGCTGGGCTTCGGCGTGCTCGCCGATCGCGTGGCCGATCGCGAGACGTGGGATCTCGACAAACGCGCGCGCAAGAAGGCGAAGAAGCGCGCCAAGCGCGCGCGCAAGAAGGCGGCGGAGCTCTCGGGCCCGCTCGGCAAGTGGTACGTCCACGTCCCGCTCTCGCTGTTCGCGGCCGGCGCGCTGCTGCGGCAGGGCAAGACGGGCGGCGCCCTGACGATCGCCGGCGCTTCGATCGGGGCCGCGGCGCTGAGCCGCATCCTCGACCGCGCGGTGAAGCACCGCGCCCCTCCCCCGGGGCGACAGGAGCCCTGGGAGCAGAGCTTCCCGAGCGGCCATGCGCTCGAGACGACCGCCGTGGCGATCGCGGGCGGCTACGTGCTCGTGCGCGAGGACGTCGCCGGCCCGTGGATCGCGGCGCCGCTCGCGCTCGCCTCGGCGGCGTCGGGCCTCGGCCGGCTGGTGCTCGACCGGCACTGGTCGACCGACTCGCTCGGCGGGTACCTCGCCGGCATCGCCCTCGGCACGGCGTGCGCGGGCGTCTACGAGGCCACGCGCCGCGGGTGAGGCGGCAAGGGCGGCCTCGCCGCGGGTGAGTCGGCCAGGACGGCCGCCGCGCGGCGTGTGGCCAGCGTGTCACGCCATGGGGCGGAACGCCCGTGGCACTTCGGCAAGGAGCGATTCGATGGGTGGTTCTCGAGACATGGTTTCCCGCCGCGGCCTCCTGCGCACCGCCGGCGGCGTCGCGGTCGCGGGCGTCGTGGCCAAGCTGGGCGCCGCGTGCGCCAGGGCCGAGAGCGGCGTGGGCGCGTCTCCGGACCGGCCCGCGGCGGTCAAGCTGCCTCGCCTCATGGCGCCCACCGAGCGCGAATCCGAGCAGATGCCGGCCCCGCTGGCCCCGGACAAGCGCGTCGGGTACGCCATCGTGGGCCTCGGGCGGCTCTCGCTGGAGGAGCTCCTCCCGGCGTTCGGCGAGTGCAAATATTCGCGGCCCACGGCGCTCGTCAGCGGAGACGCGCAGAAGGCCGCGCAGGTGGCCGGGCAGTACGGGATCGACCCGAAGAGCGTTTACAGCTACGAGACGTTCGACCGCATCAAGGACAACAAGGCCGTCGATGTCGTCTACGTCGTGCTGCCCAACAGCATGCACCGCGAGTACACGATACGCGCGGCCCAGGCGGGCAAACACGTGCTCTGCGAGAAGCCGATGGCCAACACCTCGGCCGAGTGCGTGGAGATGATCGACGCGTGCAAGAGGGCGAACCGCAAGCTGATGGTCGCCTACCGCCTCCAGTACGAGCCCCATCACCGCGAGATGATCCGCCTCTGCCGGTCGAAGGCGCTCGGCCCGATCAAGACGATCACCGCGGTGAACGCCCAGCACCAGGGCGATCCCGACCAGTGGCGCCTGAAGCGGGCCCTGGCCGGGGGCGGGGCGCTCCCGGACATCGGGATCTATTGCCTGAACGCGACGCGCTACCTCACGGGAGAGGAGCCGATCGAGGTGATCGGGTCCGCCTACAGCACGCCCGACGACCCGCGCTTCCGCGAGGTCGACGAGACCGTCGACTTCCTCCTGCGGTTCCCGAGCGGGGCGCGCGCGGTCTGCTCGACGAGCTACAGCTGCCACCAGTCGAAGCGCTTCCGCGTCATGGGGCCCGAGGGCTGGGCGGAGATGGACCCCGCGTTCCCGTACCAGGGCCTCCGCATCCGCGTGTCGCGCAAGGTGCCCGACAGCCCGATCGAGGACGCGAGCGAGTGGAAGCTCCCCGAGAAGAACCATTTCGCCCTGGAGATGGACCACTTCTCCCGGTGCGTGCTCGACGATAAGCGGCCGCACACGCCGGGCGAAGAGGGGCTCCAGGACATGCGCCTCATCGAGGCCATCTACGCGTCGGCGCGCGAGGGGCGCCCGGTGAAGCTCGAGCCGGTCGCCGGGCTCGACGCCTTCCGCGGGCCGCCTCCGGAAGAGGGATAGTTCCTCGTATCAGAGGTCCGGCCGGGGATCCGGGAGAGATTTCAACGCAAAGGCGCAAAGGCGCAAAGGCGCAAAAAAAAGAACCCCGCTCACGCGAGCCGCTTCACCCAGGCGAGCGCGAAATCGCGGAACACGGCCACGTTCCGCGCCACGTGCCGCGCGCTCGGATAGACGAGGTACGCGGTCCCGGCGCGCTGCGACCACTCGGGCAGCACGTGGACGAGGCGCCCGCTCGCCAGGTCGGGCGCGGCGAGGACGCGCGGGAGCGGCCCGATGCCGCCGCCCGCGCGGAGCACCGAGCGGATGAGCTGGAAGTTGTCGGTGGCGATGCGCCCGGTCGACAGCGCGTCGCGCACCGAGCGCGCGTCGCCGACCGGCCACTGGCCGCGCCTGGAGCTCGGGAGGAACACCACCCGCTCGTGGTCCATCAGGTCGTCGATCGCGCGCGGCAGGCCGCGGCGCGCGAGGTACGAGGGCGCCGCGAAGAGCTGCACGTCGGAGTCGAACAGCTTGCGCGCGACCAGCGAGGAGTCCGGGAGCTCGCGCGTCGCGCGGATCGCGAGATCGAACCCCTCGCGGAGCAGGTCGACCTGGCGAGAGGAGAGGTCGACCTCCACGGAGAGCAGCGGATAGCGCGCGCAGAAATCGACGAGGAGGTCGCCCACGAACGACTCGCCCCCGTCGGGGGGCGCGCTGAGCCGGATCAGCCCCTGCGGCTGGCCCTGGTAGGCGTCGAGCGCCAGCGCCGCGTCGCGGAGCCCGGCGATGTGGGGCGCCACGTCGCCGAAGAAGCGGCGGCCCGCCTCGGTCAGCGCGACCGCGCGCGGCGACCTGTGGAGGAGCCGCACCTTGAGGCCCTCCTCCAGCCGCGTCACCGCGCGGCTCACCGTCGACTTCGGGACCCCGAGCTGCGCGGCCGCGGCCGTGAACGAGCCGAGCTCCGCCACCTTGGCGAACGCGGCGATCTCGTCGAGCTGGGGCGCCCTGTGCGATTGCGCGCGGGCGGCCGCGCGGGGGCTGGGCATCGAGGGACCTCACGAGGGTTTGGGCGTCGTCGCTCGCTCACGCCAGGTTGCGCAGGCGCAACGCTGCGTTGAGCCGTTGCACGATAGCACCGGTCTCGGCGAGCGCTCATAGAAAGGGGGCGGGCGCTCCGAGCGGGAGGGCCCGCCTCACCTCAGCGAGGCTTTGCCATGAACACCGTCAAGCGTTTCGCCCCCTCCGCCGCCCGCATCCTCCTTGGGCTCGTGTTCTTCGTCTTCGGGCTCAACGGCTTCTTGCAGTTCTTGCCGCAACCCCCGGCGCCGGAGGCCGCCGCCCGCTTCGGGGCCGCGCTGGCCGCGACCGGCTACATGTTCCCGTTGATCAAGGGGACCGAGGTCGTCGCGGGCGCCCTGTTGCTCTCGAACCGTTACGTCCCGCTGGCGCTGGCGCTCCTCGCGCCCATCGTGGTGAACATCGTCGCGTTCCACACCTTCCTGACGCCGCCGAACCCCGTCGCCTGGCTCGTCCTCGCCCTCGAGGTCTACCTCGCCTTCGCGTACCGCGCGGCGTTCCGCCCGATGCTCGCCGCGCGCGTCGACGCCGGCGCCACGGCGAGCGCCGGCGTCGAGCGCGGCAAGCTCCGGCCCGTCGAGAGCGCCGCCTGAGCCGCCGCCCCGCGCCGAGGCCCGCGCCGCGACGTCCGAGGGGGGCGCGCGGCGACGTCCGAGGGGGGGCGCGCTACTCGCAGGGCAGGACGCGCAGCACCCGGATCTTGGTGCTCGCGCTGCCGGGCGCCGCGAAGGCCACGCTCCCGTCGGGAAAGGCGACGAAATCCTGGTATCGATTGCCGAGCAGGTCGATCTCGATCGGCTCGCCCTCGGCCTCGCCGGTGGCGCGATCGCGCGTCTGCACGTACAGCGTGCGCTCCGGGTCGTTGCGCGCGATGTCGCCGGCGCGCGAGGTGGTCTCCCAGGCCGCGAGCATGCGGGAGCCGCCGTAGGCGGCCAGGTGCGGCGCCCGGTGGTTCAGGCCGGAAGCGCTGGCGATGACGAGGTCCTTGTCCGCGGCGCCGCCCGTGAAGTGGAGCAGCCGCACGTCCGCGAGCCCGTTCGAGCCCGCCGGCTGGCCCGGGCGGATGTTGCTCGCCGTGAGCCAGTAGCCGCCGCCGGACGCCGCGACGAGGTTCCCCAGGTTCGAGTAGGCGAGATCGACCGGATAGATGGTCTTGTAATCGGGCGCGAACGCGATGCGGTTGTTGTTGTCGGTCTTGCACACCGTCACGAACTTCCGGGCGCTCTCGTCCCAGAGGATGCGCTCGTAGCCGCTGTGGCTGCAGCCCCAGTCGAAGCCGCCGCTCTGGAGCTCACCGCTCGCGTCGACCACCTGCATGCGGTCGCCCTGATGGATGTTGATGCACCCCCCTTGCGAGACGCTGAGCGCGGCGCCGAAATAGCCGGCGTAGCGCGAGCCGTCGAAGGCGATGCGGCCGTGGTGCGCATACCACCAGATCATGAACACGTTGGGGCCGGTGGGGCCGATCGAGTACGGCGGCAGCGCGGCGCTCGAGCTGGTGAGCTTGGTCGCCCAGGTCTCGCGCGCGCCGTCGAAGCGGACCATGTACATGTCGTGACAGGGGATCGGCGGGGACGGCGGCGTGCCGCACAGGTTCTCCGGCGCGCCGCAATTCAAGGTCCCGCCGCCCTCGGCGTCGCGGGTGAGCAGCAGCACGCCGCCCTCGGCGTCGGCGTACAGGTCGGAGAAATCGTTCGCCGGCAAGCCGAACGAGGGGCCCACGGCCCGGTCGTCCGCGTCGAGCTCCGCGACGTGGACCCGGTCGTCGTCGCTCATCCACGCGAGGCGCGAGCCGCCGGCCCCGGACGGGATCGGCGAGATGACGAGCGGCATCAGCGCGGCCTCGTCCTCGTTGTTGATCACGCGGACTCCGACGTCGATCTCGGTGATGCGGATTCGGTCCCGCGTGACCGCGCACGCGCCCGGGCCCGGATCGCCGCCCGCGCCGCCGCCGCTCGCGCTCGACGCCCCGGCCCCACCACCGCTCGCGCTCGACGCTCCACCGCCGCTCGCGCTCGACGCTCCACCGCCGCTCGCGCTCGACGCTCCACCGCCGCTCGCGCTCGACGCTCCACCGCCGCTCGCGCTCGACGCTCCACCGCCGCTCGCGCTCGACGCTCCACCGCCGCCGCCGCCGCTCGCGCTCGACGCCCCGGCGCCGCCGCCGCTCGACGCTCCCGCCCCGGCGCCGCTCGCGTTCGACGCCCCGGTCCCGCCGCTCGCCGCCGACCCCGACTCTCCCGTGCAGCCCGCGGTCAGGGTGGCGAACAGCAGCGACCAGGCGACTCCCACGCATCGCGTCGACATGGCATCAAGCTACTTGCCGGATGCTTTGCGGCGCAAGCATTCCATAGGGAGCGTAAATGTTCCGGCGACTCCCTGCTTCGCCACCGCGTCAGAGAGACCTACGAGAACCCCTCCGGAGCGCCGCGACACAAGGGCAGTCGCAGCTCCCCGCCGGACGCGGTCGCCAGACGCGCCGGGCGCGCAGGTTCACCTACGTCGTGCCCCTCCCTCCGCGCAGCGTGGAAGTTTCGAGCAGCGCGCGCCCGCCCTGGCGAACCGTCAGCCGATGTGGGCGGGCCCTCAGCCGCGCGCGGCCCATCGCCCTCGGGCCGCGAGGCGCCTGTCCGGAGACGTCGTTGGCCTGGATACCGCCGCAGCACCTGGGACCAGAACAGACATCCACGACAGACATCCACGCACACCCCACAGCGAGATTCGTCCGGCCGCAAAGTGTCGTCGTGGTATCATCCCGGACACAACCACTGCCGGTCACGCTGCGCCGTGGGCCGTCCGTGCTTCGAGAACACGTCCACGTCCGTCGAGGGGAGCGATGCTGACGATCTCGGGTTATCAAGCGATCGCCAAGATCTACGAGAGCGGAAACTCGGTCGTTTACCGGGGCCGGCGCGCCGGCGACGGGCGCACGGTCGTCCTCAAGCTGCTGCGCTCAGACTACCCCAGCCAGACGGAGCTCACGCGTTACAGGCATGAATACGCGGTGCTCCGCAACCTGGAAGCGCCGGGCGTCGTCCGGGCGCTCGACCTCTGCCGGCACGAGAAGGGGCTCCTCCTCGTGCTCGAGGATTTCGGCGGCCACGCGCTGGCGCACCACCTGCAAAGCGGCAGGTTCGACACCGCGGCATTCCTCCCGCTCGCCATCGCGATCACGCGCGCGCTCCGCGATGTCCACGAGAGCAGAATTATACACAAGGATATCAATCCGTCCAATCTCGTTTTCAACCGCGAGACCGGAACGGTCAAGATCATCGACTTCGGCATCTCGACGCGGCTCTCGCGGGAAGAGCTGTCGATCAAGAGCCCCGCGGTGATCGAGGGGACCCTCGCCTACATCTCCCCCGAGCAGACCGGCCGCATGAACCGGTCGCTCGACCATCGCACCGATCTCTACGCGCTCGGCGCCACCTTCTACGAGCTCCTCACGGGCGCGCCGCCCTTCGACGCGAAGGACGCCATGGAGCTCGTGCACTGCCACATCGCGCGCGACCCCGCCCCGCCGCGCGCGCGGTGTTCGAGCGTGCCGGAGGCCCTGTCCGACATCGTGATGAAGCTCATGGCGAAGACGGCCGAGGACCGTTACCAGAGCGCGGCGGGCCTCCTCCACGACCTGGAAGCGTGCCAGAGCCGCCTCGACGCCGCGGGCGAGATCGCGCCGTTCCCGCTGGGCCGCGCCGACGCCTCCGGCGACCTCCGCATCCCGCAGCAGCTCTACGGGCGGGCCAGCGAGGTGAAGGCGCTGCTCGAGGCGTTCGGCCGCGTCGCGCGGGGCGGCACCGAGCTGATGCTCATCGCCGGGTACTCGGGGGTCGGCAAGTCCGCGCTGGCGCACGAGCTGTACAAGCCGATCACCGAGGTGCGCGGGTACTTCGTCGCCGGCAAGTACGACCAGCTCAAGCGGAGCACCCCGTATACCGCGATCACCAGCGCGTTCCGCGACCTCGTGCGGCAGATCGTCGCCGAGCCGGAGGCGCAGTTCGCGGAGTGGCGCGCGAAAATCAAGGCCGCGCTCGGGGTGAACGGGCAGGTCCTCGTCGACGTCATCCCGGAGATCGAGCTCATCGTGGGCCAGCAGCCGCCCGTCCAGGCGCTCGGGCCCGCCGAGTCCCAGAACCGCTTCGTCCGCGTCCTCCAGAACTTCGTCCGCGTGTTCTGCGACGCCGAGCGCCCGCTCGCCGTCTTCCTCGACGACCTCCAGTGGGCCGACGCGGCGTCGCTCCGGGTCATCGAGCTCCTGATGACCGACGCCGGGCTGCGCGGCCTGCTCGTGATCGGCGCCTACCGGGACAACGAGGTCGGCGCCGCTCACCCGCTCTCGGCCGCGCTCGCGTCCCTGCGGCGCGAAGGGGCGATCGTGCGCGAGATCGCCCCGGGGCCGCTCAGCACCGAGATGGTCTGCCGGATGCTCGCGGACGCGCTGCGCGCCGACCCCGCGGCGGTCATGCCGCTCGCCGCGCTGGTCGCCCGCAAGACCGGCGGCAACCCGTTCTTCGTCAACGAGTTCCTCCGCACGCTGCACCAGACCGGGTGCCTCCGGTACGACGCCGGCCGCGCGGCGTGGACGTGGGACGTCGAGCACATCGAGTCGAGGAACATCACCGACAACGTCGTCGAGCTGATGATCGACAAGCTCCGCGGGCTCCCCGCGGACACGCAGCGCGCGCTCATGTCCGCGTCGTGCCTCGGCAACCGCTTCGACCTGGGCAGGCTCGCGGTCATCCTCGAGGCGACGCGCGGCGACGCCCACCGGCGCCTCCTGCCCGCGCTGCACGAGGGCCTCATCGTCCCGCTGTCCCCGATGGAGCCCGCGGTCCCCGACGATCTCGCCGCGCCGCTCGTCTTCCCGGACTACAGGTTCCTCCACGATCGCGTCCAGCAGGCGGCCTACGCCATGGTCGACGAGGGCGAGCGCGGCGGCCTGCACGCCGACATCGGCCGGCTCCTCCTGCGGAGCCTCGGCGGGCGCGCCCCCGAGGAGGAGGTCTTCGACCTCGTCCACCACCTGAACCGCGGCGCCGACCGCCTGAGCGACGCCGCCGAGCGCCGGCGCCTCGCCGAGCTGAACCTCCTCGCGGGCCGGCGCGCGCTGCTCTCCGCCGCCTTCGACGCCGCGCGCGGCTACTTCTCCGAGGGCCTCGCGCTGCTGCCCGCGGGCGCCTGGCGACGCGACCACGCGCTGACGAGCGCGCTCCACATCGGCGCCGCCGAGGCCGCGTGCATGAACGCCGACTTCGGCGCCATGAAGGAGCTCGTGGACGCGGCGCTCAGCGAGATCCACGACGTCATCGACAGGAGCAAGCTCTACCAGCTGCTCATCCTCTATCACCACACCCAGGCCGAGTTCCGGCAGGCCGTGGACACCGCCGTGGAGGCGCTCGCGCAGCTCGGCGAGACGTTCCCCGCGAGCCCGGGCATGCAGGACTTCCTCGACGCCTACACGAAGACGACGAAGCAGGTCGCCGAGCTGGGCTTCGAGCGCCTCGGCCGGCTCCCGCCGATGACGGCGGCCCCGAAGCAGGCGGCGCTCGTGATCCTCCGGCGCGCGATCCACGCGTCGTACTTCGCCGCGCCGGAGATGCTCGGGCTCTTCATCTGCCGCGCGCTCGACCTGACGATGGATCACGGCGAGTCGCCGCTCGCGCCGTATGCGTTCGCGGCGTTCAGCGTCCTCGTCAACGCCGGCGTGGGCGACATCGCGACGGGGTCCCGGTTCGGCGAGCTGGCGATCGAGGCGCACCGGCGCCGGGACGAGCCGCTCTACAAGGCGAGCGTCTACAACTTCTATTACGGGCTCTCGCGGCACTTCTACCGCCCCGCGCGCGAGAGCCAGGCGCCGCTCATCGAGGGATACCTGAGCTACGCCGAGAACGGCGACGCGGAGAGCGCCGCGTACTGCCTCATCAACGCCTTCGTCTGCGGCGCCGTCTCCGGGCAGAACCTCCTCGAGCTCGAGTCGGCGTTCGAGCGGTACATCGAGGAGGTCTTCAAGTTCAAGCAAGAGCAGGTCATCAACCAGCTCAGCGTGTGGCGCCAGGTGATCCGGAACCTCACCGGCAGGTCCGAGCACGCGGCCAAGATCAAGGGAGAGTTCTTCGACGCCGAGCAGGTGCTCCCCGGCCTGTACGCGACGAAGAACTTCAACACCGTCAATTACATCCACACGGCGCAAGCGATGCTCTATTTCGTCTTCGGCGACTACGAGCTCGCGTACAAGCACGCCGCCGAGACCGAGCCGACCCTCGGCGCGAGCACGGGCAAGGTGTTCACGCCGCTGCACAACTTCTATTACTCCCTCGCGATGACCGCGCTCTACCCGGCGGCCTCGCCGGAAGACAAGGAGCGCTACCGCGCCAAGGTGTCGGAGAACCAGGCGAAGCTCAAGGCCCTGTCCGAGACGTGCGCCAGCAACTTCCTGCACAGGGTCTTGCTCGTGGAGGCCGAGCTCGCGCGGATCGACGGCCGCGTGGCCGAGGCGCTGGACCTGTACGACCGCGCCATCGCGTCCGCGTCGGAGCACGATTACGTGAACGAGGCCGCGGTGGCCTGCGAGCTCGCGGGCCGGTTCTGGCTCGCGCAGGGCAAGGAGAAGCTCGCGCGCGTGTACCTCGCGGACGCTTGCTATCACTACAACCTCTGGGGCGCCGTCCGCAAGACGCAGGAGCTCCAGGAGCGGTATCCGCAGCTCGCCCCGCGCGAGCCGCTCTCGCAGCGATCGACGGAGGTCGCGCCCTCGCGGACGTTCGTCACGACGACCTCGCTCGGCGCGTCCCGCCTCGATCTGCGGACGGTGCTGAAGGCCGCGCAGGCGATCTCCGGGGAGATCGTGCTCGACCGGCTGCTCACCAAGCTCATGGCGGTCGCCATGGAGAACGCCGGCGCCCAGCGCGGCTGCCTCGTGCTCCGGGAGAGCGACGGCCTGCGGGTCGAGGCCGAGGTCGACTGGACCGACGGCCGCGAGGACGCGCACTTCCCGGGGCTGCCGCTCACCCAGGCCGCGGCCGACGATCGCCCGCTCGTCTCGGCCGGGATCGTGCAGTACGTCGCGCGGACCGGCCAGAGCGTCGTCCTCGCCGACGCCTCCGCGGACCGGCAGTTCCAGCGCGACGATTACGTCGCGCAGCGCCGCCCGAGATCGGTGCTCTGCACGCCGATCGTTCACCATAACGATCTGTACGGGGCGATCTACCTGGAGAACAATACGGCGACCGGCACGTTCACCCAGGACAGGCTGGAGCTCCTCACGATGCTGTCCTCGCAGATGGCGATATCCATCGAGAACGCGAAGCTCTACACGGGCGTGGAGCAGAAGGTCCGCGAGCGCACGGCGGAGCTCGAGGAGGCCCACGCGACGATCGTCCGGCTGGAGCGGGAGGCGGTCGAGAACCAGATGGCGGGCGGCTTCGCGCACGAGATGCGCAACGCCCTCTCGGGGGCGGCGATGGTGCTCGGGACCGTGAGCCAGGGCGGCGAGACGGTGTGCGCGAAGAACGCGGCCCGGCTCGGCGAGCTCTTCGACCTGCTCAAAGACGACATCCCCGACGGGAAGCTCGGCTCGGTCCTGGCGCGCCTGGGCGACATCGAGGAGGCCGAGGAGACGCTGGACAGCGTGCTCTGCATGGTGGGCGACTGCACGGCGCGCGCGCTGAGCGTCACGAACAGCATCCTGGAGTACTCGAAGCTCGGCGTCGCGCTCGCCGGCAACGAGGTCGTGAGCCTCCGCCGCATCGTCGAGTCGGTCGCGGCGCGGCACCGCGACGAGTTCGCGCGCCAGGGCGTGTCGGTCGAGCTCGATCTGCGGGGCGGCTCGGCGGTCGTGGGGCACGAGTCGCACTTCGACTCCATCGTGAACAACATCGTCTTGAACGCGCGCGACGCGCTGCTCCTGGTCGGCGACGGCCGCGGGCGGCGGGTGCGGATCGAGACGGCCGAGGAGGGGGATTTCCAGGTCCTCACCGTCAGCGACAACGCCGACGGCATCTCCCCCGACAACCTCGCGAAGATCTTCCAGCCGTTCTTCTCGACGAAGCCGACGACCGGCGTGGGCCTGGGGCTCAGCTTCGTCTCTCGCATCGTCGCGATGTATGGCGGGACCATCGATGTCGACAGCGACGCGGGGCGCGGCACGACGTTCGTCGTCCGGCTCCCGCGCGCGGTGCCGCGCGGGCAGCCGCAGCCGGCCGTCACCACCGCTGGCCGAATCGAGCTCAACCTCGCCGGGAACTGAAAGGGGGCGCCAAGATGACAACGGCGAAATTCACCAGGCGCTTTCGCGGAGCCTCGGACGTCACGCCGGAGGACCCGCCGAAGGAGCGGCCGATCGTGGTCGTCATCGACGACGACCCGAGGATGCGGTCCGCGCTCGCGTTCACGCTGCGGCACGACTACGACGTGCGCCTGTACGCGAACGCTCAGGAGGGCATCGCCGGCGTGACGGAGATGACCAGCCTGGTCATCCTGGACATCCGCATGCCGGGGATCGACGGGCTCACCGCCTACCTGAAGATCAAGGCGCTGTACCCGAAGGTGCCCATCATCTTCTACACCGCGTTCCAGGACATCCTCGAGAAGCAAGACCTGCTCTCGACCCACAAGGCGTTCGGCTATTTCGACAAGAACGGCGACGTGTCGGGGCTCAAGGCGGCGGTCGAGAAGGCCGTCCAGCATCACAGCGTGGTCTCCAGCATGGCGAGCGCGCAGAAGCTGGTGCGCGGGCTCATGCCCCCGGACGACCACTGACCGGGGCGGCGCGTCCCCGCGGCCGCTCGGCCCGCCGCCAGGTCACACCGCCGAGAGCTCGGCGCTCCATGCACAGCCGTCCGATGGCCCGCTCACGGCGTAGCTCAGGCGGCCGGCCTTCACGACGATCGGCTCGCTCTCGTCCCACCCGTGGTAGCTCTTCACCGCCGCGACCGCGATCGCGATCGATGGCGCGGCTGGCCCAGGGAACACCTTGGCCCATCCGGTCCGGCTGATCACGAGAAACGACAGCGACGCGCTCCCGGCGAAGTCAGCGAGCAAGGGAGTCAAGGAGACGAGGCGCCGCTCGCTGAAATACGGATCGGTCGCCTGGAGGATGAGGTGCTCGGCGGCCCTCCCGTCCGGCATGGAGCAGACGAGCGTACGAAAGAACGGCATCGTGCGTTCGAGGCCTGGCACCTCGACGAGGCTCTCACGGTAGTGCTCCAGCGGCTGACCTCTCAGGGAGACCTCCATCTCTCCGCGGAGCTTCGGTGGGAAGAGGAGCCCGTCGCCCCGATGCTCGACACACGCCTTGAAGGTCATACCCGCCTCCCGCATGCTCGGCCGCCCGGCGCTCGCTGGCAACCTGGAGAAGGCGCCGCCTTCCTGCTCGCCGATGCCCAAGGCACCGAGCTGCACCTGGCCGCGGGGCAGGGCTCGGCGATCGACGGCGGCGCGGCCGCGTCTGCTGGAGAGATCGCCGGCGCGATCGGCGGCGAGCCCCGGCGCGGCGCGCACGATCTCGGCGCCGACGAACGCGCTGCGCCGTGAGGGGCGACAAGACCGTCGCGGAGGAGCTGACGGGTGTGCCACTGCGCGGGTTTCCGGCAGCGATCCCCGGAACGCCGGTGGCACAGCCGCTCAGGCATGAGCCTTGCACTTGCGGCTCGACATGACGGCAATCTACAAATTCATGATTCCTCTTTCTCTCATGGCCCTTCTCTCGGGGTGTGGCGACGGCGACGCGGAGCGCATCGAGCGGCAACGTGAGACGTGGAACGAAAAGCACGTCGCGAGCTACGTCGTCGAGATGTGCGCGACGGGCTTCTCCGCCGGTTGCCGGCGCGTGGCCGTCGAGGATGGCCAGGTCGTCGCAGCGCGCGAGAAATTCCCCAACGACAACTCGCCTTGGAGCGACATCGACGATCTGACGATCGTGGACGAGCCCATCGCGTGGATGTTCGATGTGGCCCAGTCCACCTCAGAGGACTGCGAGCTCTCGGAGCTCTCGTTCGATGCGGAATTCGGGTTCATCCGTGAATATTACGTGTCCTGCGGCGAAGAAGGATCCGGTGAGCGCGTGACGTGCTTCGCTCCTGATACCGTCGACCTCGCCGCGTGCGAGTAGGCGTCGGTCGCCCTGAGCTCGTCCCGTCATGCCCGCGGTCTCGCGCCGCGCCGTCCGGGTGGGGCTAAGGAAGGGTGTCCACGAGGGCGGCCGAGGACGCCCGGAAGCCGCCGGCGCCGAGCGGCCGGCGTTCGGGCTGCGCTGCCGCGGCGGGCTGGCGGCCTCGACGCTAGAGCGGGTTCTCGGCGGCGCGGCTTGCGCGCCCGCCGCGGGTTCGCAAGAACATCGGACGATGTCGCGCGCGGCGCTGCTCCCCGCCCGGAAGGGCCCAGGCGATGAAGAGCGGCTCGCGCGGCTCCGCAGCCTCGTGCGGACGGGCGCCGAGAACCGGCCCGGCGTCTACCAGATGGCCGCCGAGGACGGCACCGTCCTCTACGTCGGCAAATCGAAGCGGGTGCGCACGAGGCTGCTCGGTTATTTCCGCTGCGAGCCCGAGGAGAAGGGCGCCCGCATCCTCCGCGAGACGAGCCACGTCGCGTGGGAGTACTGCCCGAGCGAGTTCGCCGCGCTCCTCGCCGAGCTCCGGCTCATCCGGCGGCTGTGGCCGCGCTTCAACGTGGCCATGAAGCGCGACCTCAAGCGCTACGCCTTCATCAAGGTCACGCGCGGGCCGGCGCCGAAGCTCCATGTCGTGCGCGGGCCGGCGCGCGATCCGGGCGCGCTCTATTACGGGCCGTTCACGGGCGCGGGCCGCGTCCGCGAGGCCGTGCGCGCGCTCTCCAACGCGCTCGGGATGCGCGACTGCGCCGAGGACGTGCCGGTGCTCTTCAACGATCAGCAGACGCTCTTCTCGCTCGAGCGCCGCACGCCGGGCTGCATCCGCTACGAGATCAAGCGCTGCCTCGGCCCCTGCGTCGCGGGCTGCTCGTCGCGGGAGTACGGCGATCGCGTGGCGCTCGCCCGCGCCTTCCTCGAGGGCCGGAGCGACGGCCCGATCGGCCGCTTCCGCGACGAGATGGAGGCCTGCCGCGAGCGCGCCGAGTTCGAGCGCGCCGCGGCGCTGCGCGACCGGATCCAGCGCCTCACGGCCCTGCGCGGCGAGCTGGGGCGGCTCCGCTTCGCCATCGAATCGCTCTCGTTCCTCTACACCGTCCCCGGCCACGAGGGCGACGATCGGGTCTATCTCGTCCGGCGCGGCAGCGTGCGCGCCGAGGCCGCGGCGCCGCGCTCGGACGACGACCGCCGCGCGCTCGCGCGGCTCACGGCCGACGTCTACGGCCCCGCGGAGCCCGCCGCCGCGCCGGTGCCGCTCAGCGAGATCGACGAGGTGCTGCTGCTGTCGTCGTGGTTCCAGCGCTACCCGGACGAGCTCGCGCGGACGCAGCCGGTCCCGGGGCTCACGGGGTAGCCTCGGCCGCGCGCCGGCGGCGGCTGCGCGGAGCAACCTTCCGGCGCCGAAGAGGGTTGCGGGCGCAACGATGTATCCCGAGACTGCGCGCTCTCGCGCGTGACCGAGGAGCAGCCCCATGCGAGCGATGCGAGCGAAGGTCTCCAGCGTTCTTCTCGGCGCCCTCCTGGCGTCCGCCGCCCTCGCCTGCACGCGCTCGAGCGAGCCCGCTCAGGGCGCGCCCGCGGCCGAGCCCGCTCAGGGCGCGCCCGCGGCCGAGCCCGCTCAGGGCGCGCCGGCGGGGGTGCAGGTCCGCTCGTTCGGCGCGCTCCGCGCGATCATGCACGAGGGGCAGACCGGGCCCGCCGTGCGCGTCGGCGACGTCGTGCCGGGCCCGCACGCGTTCGGCGTCGGGGCGCTCAGCGAGCTGCGCGGGGAGGTGACCGTCGTCGACGACGCGATCTGGACGTCGTACGCGCGCGACGACGGCACGCTCGACGTGCGCCCCAGCGGGGCGGAGGAGCAGGCGACGCTCTTCGTGATGGCGAACGTCGCGCGGTGGCAAGAGGCGACGCTCGACGCCGACGTGCCCGACGGGCAGATCGACGCGCGCATCGAGGCCCTGCTGCGGGAGCGCGGCCTCGACGCGGAGGTCGCCGTCCCGGTCCAGGTGCGCGGGGGCCTCCGCGATCTCGGCTGGCATGTCATCGACGGGAGAAAGCTCGCCCCCGGCGGCGGCCACGCCGACCACGTGCGGGCGTCGGTCAGCGGGACGCTGCCCGACGCCGAGGGAACGCTGGTGGGGTTCTTCTCGAAGCGCCACCACGGCGTCTTCACGCACATGGGGTCGAACACGCACTTCCACGTCGTCTTGCCGGAGCGATCGCTGATGGGCCACGTGGATCGCGTGACGCTCGCCCGCGGCGCGCGCGTCCTCGTGCCGGCGCCTTGACGCTGGACCTCCCGCGCCGCTGCGCACCTGGCACGGAGGTTGAACCACCTCTCCCCATGAGCGCCAGACACCGCTGCTCGCCGCCACCCGTCACCCGGGCGCACGTCGCGGCTCACCACATCTCCCCGCCAGGGCGCGAGCGCCTGCTGTCCGGACGAGGCAGGCCGCGCGCCCTTCGCGCCCCGCTCGATGAATCCGGCAGGGGGCGCCGTGCGCGCCCGTGATCTCGGCGTCGCGCCCGGGATCTTCGACCCGGGCCCGCTGAACGCGATCACCGACGTGCGCGGCGTGCGCGTCGGCCACGCCACCGTGGTCGAAGGCGACGCGATCCGCACCGGCGTCACCGCCGTCCTCCCGCACGGAGAGAATCTCTATCTCGACCGCGTCCCCGCGGCGATCCACGTGGGCAACGGGTTCGGCAAGCTCGTCGGCGCGACGCAGGTCCGCGAGCTGGGCGAGCTCGAGACTCCCCTCCTCCTCACGAGCACGCTCTCCGTGTTCCGGGCGGCAGACGCCCTCGTCGAATGGATGCTGGAGCAGCCGGGGATGGAGGAGGTGCGCTCGCTCAACCCGGTCGTCGGCGAGACCAACGACGGCGTGCTCAACGCAATCCGGCGCCGGCCGATCACCGCCGCGCACGTGCGCGCGGCGCTCGCCTCGGCGCGCGAGGGGCCCGTGGCGGAGGGGTGCGTGGGCGCGGGCACGGGGACGGTCGCGTTCGGCTGGAAGGGCGGGATCGGCACCGCCTCGCGGGCGCTGCCGGCGTCGCTCGGCGGCGCGTCCGTCGGCGTGCTCGTCCAGTCGAACTTCGGCGGCGTGCTGCAGGTGATGGGCGCGCCCGTCGGCGAGGAGCTCGGCCGGCACGCCTTCCGCGCGGAGCTCGATCCGGACCCGGGCGGCGGGTCCATCCTCATCGTGGTCGCGACCGACGCGCCGCTGTCGGATCGCAACCTCGGTCGCCTCGCGGCCCGCGCGCTCTTCGGCCTGGCGCGCACGGGCTCCTCCGCCGCCAACGGCTCCGGGGACTACGCGGTCGCCTTCTCGACGAGCGCCTCGGTCCGGCGCCCCTCCGGCGCGAGGCGGCTCGTGACGACGGAGCTCGCCAACGAGGAGACCTCCGCGCCGTTCCAGGCCGTGATCGAGGCGACCGAAGAGGCCATCTACAACTCGCTCTTCACGGCCGAGACCACCGCGGGAAACGGCCGTACGGTGGAGGCCATTCCGCTGGATCGCGTCCGTGAGGTGCTGTCCAGGTACGGAATCCCGCGGCGAGACGGCCGCTCTCCGCAGTCCTGATGGGGAGGGCGCCGCAGGCGAGCCGGCGCGGCGCCATCGGTCCGTATGCCTGAGAGATCACATGACCTGGCGCAGGCGGCCCAGATACCCCATGTCACGATGGCGAGTGGTCTGATCCCAACAATGCAGTGGTTGGTCCAAGCGTCGATGTCCGTGGTGCACCTCGTGATGGCTTCCCATGGCGCACCGCGCCGCCGGGGCCGATTCCGGCCATGTCCTCGCGATCGCGTTCGACCGCACACGGGTCCTCTCCCGCAGCATCGTTACGAACGGGACGGACCGCGGGGCCTGACGGGAGCGCGCAGCAAGCGAGCCGACGCGGCGGCGCGTCGCCATTTGTCCGTGGCGAAGCGCCGCACTTTTGGCAACATCAGGACCCACGTCGGCGCCTCGGGGGCCGCCCGGCTTTCGAAAATCTCCCTATGCCCCAGAGCTCACGCTACCTCGTGCTGGAGGTCCTGCACACCGGGGCAGATACGATCCTCTACCGAGCCAGGCGCGCGGAGGACGGCCGGCCGGTCGTGCTCAAGGTCCTGCGGCGCGACCACGCGAGCCCCCAAGCCCTCGGGCGGCTCCACCACGAGCACGAGGTGGCGAGGGGGCTCGACGCGCCCGTCATCGTCAAGGCGCACGCGATCGAGGCGTTCGGCGACCAGGTGGCGCTGGTCCTGGAGGACTTCGGCGGCCGCTCGCTCGACCAGCTCCAGCGCGGCCCCATGCCGCTCGAGCGCTTCTTCCCCCTCGCCCTGCGCCTCTCCGCCGCGCTCGCCGAGCTGCACCGGCACCACGTCGTCCACAGGGACATCAAGCCCCAGAACCTGCTTTACAACCCCGACACCGGGGAGGTGAAGATCACCGATCTCGGGATCGCCTGCCCCTCGCCCCGCGGGCCGGAGGACCTCGCCCACGACGCGCTGATCGCGGGGACGCTCGCGTACATGGCGCCGGAGCAGACCGGACGGATGAACCGCTCCATCGACGAGCGGACCGACCTCTACTCCCTCGGCGTCACCTTCTACGAGCTGCTGACCGGCACCCTGCCCTTCCAGGCGAGCGACCCCGTGGCGTGGGTGCATTGCCACATCGCCCTGACGCCGCCCCCGCCGCACGCGCTCGTCCCCTCGATCCCCCCGCAGCTGTCGGCGATCGTGCTCAAGCTCCTGGCCAAGGCCGCCGAGGAGCGTTACCAGAGCGCGCTCGGCCTGCAGCACGACCTCGACCGGTGCTTCGCCGAGCTAAGGGCGCGCGGCGCCGTCGAGGCCTTCCCGCTCGGGCAGCGCGACGCCTCGGATCGGTTCCAGATCCCGCAGCGGCTCTACGGCCGCGAGCGCGAGGTCGAGGCGCTGCTCGCCGTCTTCGAGCGCGTGGTGGCCCACGGGCGGCCGGAGCTCGTGCTCGTGTCGGGCTACTCCGGCGTCGGCAAGTCGTCGCTCGTGGCCGAGCTGCACCGGCCGGTCGTGCGCGAGCGGGGCTTCTTCCTCTCGGGCAAGTTCGAGCAGCTCAGGCGGGACGTCCCCTACGACGCCTTCCTCCAGGCGTTCCGCGGGCTCGTGCAGGAGATCCTGTGCGTGAGCGAGGAGGAGATCGAGCGCTGGAGGCAGCGCCTGCGGGAGGCGCTCGGCGCGGGCGGCGGGCTGCTCGCCGGCGTGCTCCCCGAGCTCGAGCTGCTCCTCGGCCCGCAGCCGCCCGCGCCGGAGCTCCCCGCGGTCGAGGCCCGGCACCGGTTCCACGCGACGCTCCAGCGCTTCGTCGCGGCGTGCGTCCACGAGGAGCACCCGATGGTGCTCTTCCTCGACGATCTCCAGTGGGCCGACGCCGGCAGCCTCCAGCTGCTCGAGCAGCTCGTCACCTACGCCGAGGCCGAGCACCTCTTGCTGATCGGCGCCTTCCGGGACAGCGAGGTGGGCCCGGCGCACCCGCTCGCGCTCATGCTGGCCGACGCGCAGCGGCGCGGCGCCCTGGTCACCGACATCGTCCTCGCGCCGCTCTCCGCGTCCGACGTCGCAGCGCTCGTCGCCGGGGCGCTCCACGCCCCGGCCGAGCAGGTCGAGCCGCTCGCCCAGCTCGTCCACGAGAAGACCGGCGGCAACCCCTTCTTCGCGATCCAGTTCCTGATGGAGCTGCACCAGGAGAGGCTCATCGCCTTCGACGCCGACGCGGGCGCCTTTCGCTGGGACATCGCCGCGATCCGCGACAAGGGCTTCAGCGACAACGTCGTCGATCTGATGGTGGGCAAGCTGAAGCGGCTCTCGGCCCCGGCGCAGGACGCGCTCAAGCTCGCCGCGTGCCTCGGCAGCAGCCCGACGCTCGACACCCTCGCGGTGGTCGCGAAGCGCCCCGCGGCGGAGCTCTCCGAGGCGCTCACGGAGGCCGCGCGGGAGGGGCTGCTGCTCCGCCGGAACGGCGCGTACCGGTTCGTCCACGACCGGGTGCAGCAGGCCGCCCAGGCGCTCATCCCGGCGGCGCAGCTCGCCGAGGTGCACCTCTGCATCGGCCGGCTGCTGCTGGAGGGGCGGAGCGCGGCGGAGCGCGAGGACACGCTCTTCGACATCGTGGGCCACCTCAACCGCGGCGCCGCGCTCATCCGCTCTCCGGCAGAGCGGGCCGAGCTCGCCGCGCTGAACCTGCGCGCCGGCAGGAGGGCCAAGGCGGCGGCGGCGCACGAGACCGCCGCGTCCCTCTTCGCCGCGGGCACGGCGCTCCTCCCCGAGGAGCGCTGGGAGACGCACTACGAGCTCGCCTACGACCTCGGCCTGGAGCGCGCGCACGCCGCGTACGTCACCGGCCGCTTCGACGAGGCCGAGCGGCTGCTCGCGGAGCTCACGGAGCGCGCGAGGAGCAGGGCCGAACGGGCCGCGGTGGTCGAGCTCGCCGTCACGCTGAACGCCACCCGCGGGCGACCCGCGCGCGCCGTGGAGCTCGGGCTCTCGTGCCTCCGCGCCTGGAACATCGAGGTGTCGCTCCCCGTCACCGACGCGCAGGCCGAAGAGGAGACCGAGGCCGTCTGGAAGCTCCTGGGCGACCGGCGCATCGAGGGCCTGCTCGATCTGCCCTCCATGACGCACCCGGAGATCAAGGTCGCGATGGGCGTCCTCCGGGGCGTCATGATCCCTGCCTTCTTCGTCGACCAGAACCTGCACTATCTGCTCGTCGTGCGCATGGTCAAGCTCAGCCTCCGCCACGGCAACGCGGAGACGTCCGCCCAGGCGTATGCCGCCTTCGCGAGGGTGCTCGCCCCGAGGTTCGGGAGGTACGAAGAGGCGTATCTGTTCGGCAAGCTCGCCTACGACCTGGCGGACAGGAGCCCCGTCCTCGCCACGAAGGCCTCCGTGTTCACGCTGCTCGCGCAGCAGGTGATCTTCTGGACGCGACACTACCGGGAGACCTTCTCGTATGCTCGCCTCGGCTTCAACGCCGCGGTCGAGTGCGGCGACTGGAACAACGCCTGTTACAACTGCATCTGGGCGGCGGCGTTCCCGCTGCTCTGCGGCGAGCCGCTGGAGGACGTCCTCCACCAGACCGAGGACCGGATCGGGTTCGTGCGCAGGGCCGGTTACACGTTCGTTCATGGCGCCCTGCTCGGCGTCCGGTACGTCATCCAGGCGCTGCGCGGGCGGCCGGTCGATTTTCCGATGCTGGACGGGTCCAAGCTCGACCAGCAGGCCTTCGAGGGCTGGCTCCTCTCGGGCGCCGCGGGCAGCGCGCACAGCATCT
This sequence comes from Sorangium sp. So ce385, assembly GCF_051474135.1. Classification (NCBI taxonomy): domain Bacteria; kingdom Pseudomonadati; phylum Myxococcota; order Polyangiales; family Polyangiaceae; genus Sorangium; species Sorangium sp. So ce385. Next base: position 9,242,599 of record NZ_CP150337.1, read on the forward strand.
ACTTCGGCCTGAAGGCGCAGGCGCTGTTCGTCGTCGGCTCTCCGGTCGAGGCGCTCGCGGCGTCGTCCCGCCTGGTCGTCGATTACGACTGGAGGAACGACGCGCACGCGCTCGTGATCGAGAGCTTCTATGTCCACGCGCTCGCGCTCGCCGCGGTCTCGGGCGAGGCGTCGCCGCCCGAGGAGCTCCCCCGAGCGCTGCTCGATTGCGAGCGGCAGCTCGGCGAGTGGGCGGAGAGCTGTCCTCCGAACTTCCTCCACAAGCACGCCCTCGTCTGCGCCGAGATCGCCCGGCTCCGCGGGCAGGAGGGGGAGGCCATCCGGCGCTACGAGCAGGCCATCGCGTCGGCGCGCGAGCACGGCTTCGTCCAGCACGAGGCCATCGCCTGCGAGCTCGCCGCGGGGTTCTACCGCGCGCGCGGCCTGTCCACGCCCGCCGACGCTTACCTGCGAAACGCTCGCGCCGCCTACTTCCGCTGGGGCGCCCACGCCAAGGTCGAGCAGCTCGACCAGCGCTATCCCTTCCTCGTCGAGCGCAAGCCGATCGCGCCCACGGTCACCTTCGCCGTGCGGGCCGAGCAGTTCGACGTCCTGTCGGTGGTCAAGGCCGCGCAGAGCATCTCCGGTGAGCTCAAGCTCCCGCGCCTGCTCGAGATGCTGCTGCGCATCGTGGTCGAGCACGCGGGCGCCGAGGAGGGCTATGTGCTCCTGGTCCGGGAAGATCGCCTGTCGACCGCGGCGGCGCTCACGGCGTCCGGCGGCGCGGCGCGGCTGCTCGACGCGGGCGAGGCGGCGGCGGCGGCGCTGCCGCGGTCCATCCTCAACTACGTTCGTCGCAGCCATGAGCGCGTGCTCCTCGACGACGCGGCCGCCAGGCACCCGTTCCCGGAGGACGCTTACTTCGCCCAGAAGCAGCCGAGGTCGGTGCTGTGCCTGCCCATCGTGCGACAGGCCCGCTTGCTCGGCCTGCTGTACCTGGAGAACAAGCTCGTCGCCGGCGCGTTCACCCCAGCGCGGCTCAGCGTGCTTGAGCTGCTGGCCTCGCAGTCGGCCATCTCGCTGGAAAACGCCATGCTCTATTCCCAGGTCGAGCAGGAGAACGCCGAGCGCCGGCGGGCGGAGCAGGCGCTCCAGGCCAACCAGGCCACCCTCCAGGCGATCGTCGACAACTCGGCCGCGGCCATCTACCTGAAGGACCGCGAGGGCCGGTATGTGCTCGTCAACCGGCAGGCGGGCCATCTCGTGCGCCTGCCGCGCCACGAGATCCTCGGAAAGACCGACGCCGAGCTCTTTCCTGGGCCGACCGTCGAGACCCTCCAGAACAACGACCGGAAGGTGCTCGACGCGGGCGAGCCGCTGGAGTGCGAGGAGGAGCTGCTGCTGGCGGACGGACCACGCACCTTCCTGGCGGTCAAGTTCCCGCTCGGCGAAGGGGTCATGTCGGGCGTGCTGTGCGGCATCTCCACCGACATCACCGAGCGCAAGCGGGCCGAGCGCGCCGAGCGCTTCCTGGCCGAGGCGAGCCGCAGGCTGATGGCCCTCGGCTACAGCGCGACCCTCGAGAGCGTGGCCCAGCTCGCGGTCCCCGAGCTGGCCGACCAGTGCATCGTCGACATGCGCCTCGATCCCGACGCCCCGGGGCACACGGCCGCTGCCGGCGTGCCCGCCGAGCTGGTCGACGCCGTGAAGGACGCGGCGCGGCCCCTGACGACGCCGTCGCCGGCCCGGCCCGAGGTCGGCGACATCGGCGCCGCGCCCCTCCTCGGGCAGCTCGGCGTCCACGCCTTCATCCGCGTTCCGCTCCTCGCGCGCGACCGCTGCTTCGGGGTCATGATCCTGCTGTCGACCGCGCCCCGGCGCGGCTACGGCCCAGCCGACCTGTGGCTGGCCGGGGAGCTGGGGGCCCGCGCGGCGCTGGCGCTCGACAACGCCCGCCTGTTCGCCGAGGCCCAGCAGGCGATCGAGCGGCGGGACGAGTTCCTCCTCGTCGCCTCGCACGAGCTCAAGACCCCGCTGACCTCGCTCAAGATGCAGGCCCACCTCATCGAGCGGCTGCTGCGCCGCTACCAGCGCTCCGAGCTCGCGCCGGAGCGGCTCGACGCGGCGCTGCAGGTCTTGAATCGGCAGATCGCTCGGCTCGCGCACCTGGTCAACGAGCTGCTCGACGTCACGCGGCTGAGCGCCGGGCGGCTGACGCTCGCGCGCGCGCCGGTCGATCTGGCGGCCTTGGTGCGCGAGGTCGTCGAGCGGATGAGCCAGCAGCTCGCCGATGCCCGCTGCGGCGTCCAGCTCGATCTGGACGAGCCCGTGGTCGGGCGCTGGGACCCGTCGCGCATGGAGCAGGTCCTCATCAACCTCCTGTCGAACGCGATGAAGTATGGCGCCGGCGGCCCCATTCACGTCATCGTGCGGGGGCATTCCGATCGGGCGCTGCTCGTGGTCCGCGATCACGGCATGGGCATCGCGGAGGCCGATCAGGCGAGGATCTTCGAGCGCTTCGAGCGCGCGGTGTCGGTCCGGAACTTCGGTGGCCTCGGCCTCGGGCTCTACATCGTCCGATGGATCGTGACCGCGCATGGCGGCACCATCCGCGTGGAGAGCGAGCTGGGCGCCGGCGCCTCGTTCATCGTGGAGCTCCCCTTGAACGCGGCCGAGGCGGAGACCGACGCGGGCGGCCTTGGCGCCGCGCGCCCGCCGGCGTAGTCATTCACCTGGAGCCTCTGCGGGGGCTCGACCTGCTGCGCTGCCCCTTCCGTGACGCTCGGGGGCCAGGCCGGATCCTAAGAAGGTACGACTCTGGCGATCCTCAGCGACGGATTTACCAGAGGCTTATCGCCGCGTTACGCCTCGTTCAATCTCAGCAGGTCCACTTCGCCATACAACGCCGGACAATTACCCGTCCGGATCGAAAGCGCTCTCTCGCGGACGCCTCCGGGATTTCGGCAGACATTTCCGTCCATCTCCACGTCATCGACGCCGAGAGAGCTACCCCAGGTGAGCGTGATAGACGCGCGCCGGGAGATCTCGTCGTCTCTTTCTGACAGCAGTATCTTCATCGCGCCGGGAGGTGTAGAACCGTTCCAGGTGACGGGCGCATGTGTCCACCGGCCTGCGGGGGCCCCGGCTGGGGCGCATCGCAGGCGAGCGCCGACCCCGGCGAGGCCCGGGACGTGGGAGGAGGCTCATGGAGGATCGCAGCGCAGTCCGCGAGGACACGGACCACAACGTACGTCTCAGAGTGCTCATCCCTCTGGCGCTCGCGCTGGCCATATTGCTCGCACTCTATGTGGCGACCACGTACAGCGTGTTCACCGCACGGCGCGACGAGGCGATCCGGCAGGACACCGAGCACACAACGGAGCTCCTCCGGCGGGCGCTCGTCGACAACGTCGGGACCCTGAGCTCGCTGATGAGCGCCATCGAGCGGGATCCGGTGCTCGAAGATGCCATGCTCCGCGGGGACCGCGAGGCGCTCCTCGCGCGGGGGGCGCCGCTCCTGCAGGAGATCGAGGCGCGCGCCGGGATCACCCACCTCTACTTTCATGCTCCCGACCGCGTGAGCTTTTTGCGGGTTCACGAGCCCACCCGTTTCGGCGACACGATCTCTCGATTCACGCTCCTGGAAGCGGAGCGGACGGGACAGCCGAGCTTCGGGAACGAGCAGGGGCCCCTCGGCACATACACCCTCCGCTACGTGATACCCTGGCGCTCCGGGGGGCGCCTCCTCGGATACATCGAGCTCGGCAAGGAGTTCGAGCACGTCGCCGCCTCGTTACGCGACGTCCCGGGGGTCGAGCTCGTTATCCTCGTCGACAAGCGGTACGTGCAGCGAGAGCTCTGGGAGCCGACCGCCCAGAAACAGAGGCTGCCGCCCTGGGACACGCTCCCCTCGATCGTCTCCGTCTTCAGCACGGTGCAGGCGATCCCCGACGAGCTCTCCGCGCTGCTGTCGCGGCAGGGCCTGGCCCTCGACGAGCGGACCGCGACCATCCGGGCGGACGGCCGCGTCTTGCAGTGCATGCTGCTCCCGATCGATGACGTCCGGGCCCTCGAAACAGCGAAGTTGCTCGTGATGCGCGATGTGACGAACATCGCCGCCGCCGCCCGCACGCAGCTCGCGGCGGGCTGCGCCGCGTTCGCCGGCGTGAGCGCGGTGCTGCTCGCGATGTTCCACGTCCTCCTCGGCCGCATCCAGCGGGCCCTCCGGGAGCGGTCGGCGCTGCTGAACAGCGCCAAGGAGCGTCTGGAGCAGGAAATCGAGGAGAGGAAGGTCGCGCAGAAGGAGCTCGAGGCGGCGCTCGGCACGTCCGCGGCCGCGTCCCAGGCCAAGACGGAGTCGCTCGCCCAGCGCGAGGAGGCGCTCCGCGAGCTGCGCGCCGCCAAGCTCGACCTCGAGCAGCAGCTCCAGACCATCGAGCGCCAGCGCATCACCATCCGCGAGCTGTCGCTGCCCATCGTGGACGTCTGGGACGAGATCCTCGCGCTCTCGATCGTCGGGCCCGTGGACGCCGACCGGGCGGCCGAGATGATGGAAGGCCTGCTCCGCCGGATCGTCGAGGCGCAGGCCCGCTGGATCATCCTCGATGTGACCGGGCTGTCGGCCATCGATGAGGAGGTCGCGGCGCGCCTTGCCCGAGTGGCCAGGGCCGTGCGGCTGCTCGGCTGCGCCTGCATCGTGACGGGCATCAGCCCTCACATCGCGCGCACGTTCGTCGCGCTCGGCGTCGAGCTGGACGACCTCCGGCCATTGCGCAGCCTGAAGGAGGGCATCAAGCATTGCATGTCCGCCCGCCAGGCGGCCGCGCTCCGATCGACCCCGGCGCTCTGAGCGCCGCGTCGTCCCCGGGCCGCCCGCGCCGCGCCTCACGCCGGAGGCGCGGAGAGCGCCTCGACGAGCGCGTCGCCGAGGTGAGCGGCGTCGTTCCAGACGACGACGCGATAACCGCTCTTCGGGTCGTGCTCGATCAGGGAGACGCCCGTGTTCGCCGGCACCTGGAGCGCCTTCAGCCCGCTTCCGTCCATCTGGAGCATCCGCCCGACCGCGGTCTTGATGGCCGCGCCGTGGGAGACGACCCCGACCGCCTCGCCGGCGTGCCGCTCCGCGATCCGGTCGAGCGCGCGCATCATGCGATCGCCGAGCTCCGCGTACGTCTCGCCGCCCCCGCGCCGGACATCGACGCCGCTGCGCCATGCGGCCCACTCCTCCGGGAAGCGCGCCTGCACCTCGCCGCGGCTGAGCCCCTGCCAGGCGCCGAGGCTCACCTCCCGCAGCGCGGCGTCCGCGACGGCCCGGAGGCCCAGCGCCGAGGCGACGCGCGCCGCCGTCTCCTCGGCGCGCTCGAGGTCGGAGCAGTAGACCGCCGCGAGCCGGAGCCGCGCGCCGGCGAACCGCTCCGCGAGCCGCGCGGCCTGCTCGCGCCCCCGCGCGTTGAGCCCGCGCCCCGCCTGTCCCTGGAACACCTGCGCGCGGTTGTCGTCGGTCTCCCCGTGCCGGATGAGCATCAGCTTCGTGGTGGCGTGCACGATGGGCCGCACTGTAGCAGGGCGCGCGGCGCGACGGGCCGCGCCGCGCCACCTCGCGGCCCATGGCGCCTCGCACCCGCACCAGCGTGCCTTTCTGCCACGCGCAGGCCGGCGCCGAGCCATCGTGCCACGGCGCACGGGTGGCCTGTTTGTAAGTGGTCCTTGCTGAACCGCCGGGCTCCCAACCGGTACGCGGCGTGCTTCGGCCCTCGTCCGGAACAAGGTCATCCAGCGAGGATTCCGGACGGAGGGCGCTCCCCGACGCACCGGTGGCCTCTCTTGCGGAAAGGGTCGCTCGCATGAAACGGCAATTTGCGCCTTTGCTCATCCTGTTGCTCGTCGCGGCGTGCGGCGAGGAAGGCGGCGTTCAGCCCGCCGACGTCCAGTCCGGCTCCGGGGGGAGCGGCGGCGCGCCGACGGATCAGGGCGCGCAGGCAGGAGGGGGCGGCCAGGGCGCGGACGGCGGCAGCGGCGGCGAGGACGGCAGCGGCGGCAGCGGCGGCGAGGGCGGCAGCGGCGGCCAGGGCGGCAGCGGCGGCAGCGGCGGCGAGGGCGGCAGCGGCGGCGCCGGGGGGTACAGCCCGGAGGACGACAACACCTTCCGGCCCGAGGAGCGGCCGTTCTCCGACGAGCTGCTCGAGCAGCTCAAGACGAAGCCGGGGTTCACGATCCGCGTGTTCGCGAGAGGGGCAGACCATGCGCGCATGATGGAGCTCGCCCCCGGCGGCGGGGTGTACGTCACGCGGCCGACGAAAGGGGACGTGCTGCTCCTGCGCGACACCGACGGCAACGGGGCGGCGGACGAGTCGACGAAGGTGTTCTCGGGGGGTCCGGGCTTCGAGACCCTGCACGGCATCGCGCTCAACGCCGAGCGCGACACCATGTACCTGGCGACCGCGACGAGCCTTTACTCCGCCCCCATCGACGGCGACGGCCGCCTCGGCGACGCGTCGACCTTGATCACCGATCTGCCCGACGGCGGCCAGCACGGCAAGCGCACGATGCGCCTCACCCCCGACGGGACATCCCTTCTGTTCTCGGTGGGCAGCAGCTGCAATGCGTGCGCCGAGACGAACCCCGAGCACGCCGCCTTGCTGCTCATCGACCCATCGCTGGGCCCCCAGACGCAGCAGGACCGCACCGTCTTCGCCAAGGGCCTGCGCAACACCATCGGCTTCGACTGGTACCCGGGCACCGACGAGCTCTGGGGCATGGATCACGGCAGCGACCAGCGCGGCAACATCCTGCCTCCCGAGGAGCTCAACCGGCTCCTCGAGGGCAACAACTACGGCTGGCCTTACGTGTACTCGAGCGGCCCCGGCGAGCGGGGGATCGATCCGATCATGGACGACCCGCCCGGCACGACGAAACAGGAATACGCCGCCGCCACCGACCCCGCGGTGCTCGTCTACGACGCGCACAGCGCGCCCATCGATTTCCGCTTCTACACGGGCGACCAGTTCCCGGCCGAGTACAAGAACGACGCGTTCGTCGCGATGCGCGGCTCGTGGAACCGTTACCCGCCGGTGGGCTACAAGGTGGTGCGCGTCCTCTTCGACGACGCGACCCACACGCCGACGGGCTTCGAGGACTTCATCACCGGATGGCTGATCGAGGACGGCCGCGCCACCTTCGGCCGCCCCGCCGGGCTCCTCCAGATGCCGGACGGGTCTCTCCTCGTGAGCGACGACACGAGCGGCATCATCTACCGCGTATCGTACACCGGCCCGTGAAACAAGGCGCCTCAGCAGGGAGCCTGTCGCCCTAGCCCTGGGATGCCCCCTCGAGCGCGAGCTTCGAGGTGAAGCGCGCGCTCGGAAACAGCAGGAATGCGAGGACCGGCGAGAGCGCCGCCAGGACGGCCGCCAGGCTGAAGTGCGCCGGATAGCCGAGGCGCCCCGCGGAGAAGCCGCTCGCCGCCGAGGCGACCCCCGTGGCGATCACCATCGCGCTCGCCTGGAGGGTGTAATCCGTGGCGGCGCTCTCCCGATCGGTCCAGTCCATCATGCACGTGAAGAGCGCCGCCGTGGCCATCCCCCCGGCGAAGTGCTCGAACGCGCAGAGCGCCGCCAGCAGCGGCACCCCTGCCTCGGCCCGGGCGACGTACGCGTACCCGAGCACGCTCGCCGCCTGGAGGACGGCGAAGCCGACAAGCGACGAGCGCCGCCCGAGCCGCAGCACCAGCGCCCCGCCGGCCAGCGCGCCGAGCAGCCCCGCGACGAACCCCACCGTCCCGACGAGCCACCCGATGTCCGCGAGGGAGAGGCCGAGATCGGTCAGGAACGGCCGCAGCATGCCCACCGCGAAGGCGTCGCCGAGCTTGTACACGACGATGAGCGCGAGCACCTGCCGGGCATGAGGGCGCCTCCAGAACGAGGTGGCGATGGCGATCACCGAGGAAGACCGAGCGCCCTCGCGCCCACCCCCCGCCTCGCGGGCGAGCAGCGTGGGAATGCTCAGGAGGGCAATGGACAGCGCCATGAGCGCGAAGGTGAGCCCCCAGCCCAGCCGGTCGAAGAGGACGAGCAGCGCCCCGCCGCCCACGATCATCCCGGCCCGATACCCGGCCACCTGGATGCCGTTGGCCAGGCCCCGCTCGCCCGGCGCCAGGAGGTCCACCGCCAGGCCGTCCGTGGCGATGTCCTGCGTCGCGGAGAGCAGATTGACGATCAGCACCGCCGCGAGCACCGAGGAGAGCCCCTCCCCGGGGTCCCGCAGCGCGAGGAGCCCGAGCGCCGCGATCGTGAGCCCTTGCAAGGGGAGGATCCACGAGCGGCGGCGCCCGAGCCGGGGGAAGAAGAACCGGTCGACGAGCGGCGCCCAGAGGAACTTGAGCGCCCACGGGAGCGCGAGCAGGGAGGCGAGCCCGATGCCCTCGAGCGAGATCCCCTGCTTGCGCAGGAGGACCGGGAGCGCCTGGGTGAAGAAGCCGAACGGGAGCCCCTGGCACATGTACAGCGACGCCAAGAGCCCGAGACGTCGCCAGGACAGGTGGGGAGTGCGCATCAGCGGCTCGCCTTCCTGGCGGCGGAAGCGAGGCCGAGGAGCCCCGACGCCATCGCCCACGTCGCGCCGGCGGCCGAGCCCGGGGGGATGAGATCGCGCGCCGTGGCCGCGAGCACGAAGTACCCCTGAATGGCGGCCACGATCGCCGCAGCCGCGGCGTCGACGTCGCCCCGCGCGCAGGAGAACACCCGCTCCCGCGCGCCGCGCCGCACGATCGCCGCGAGCTTCTTCACCGCGCCCTCGAGCGCGCCCGCGAACGCCTTCCGCACGTCGGCGTCCCGGAGCGCCTCGCCGCTCACGCAGATCCAGCAGGCGAGCGCCCGCGGGTCGGCCCCCTCGCCCACCCGCAGGTGCGCGTCGATGAACGCGCGGAGCTCGGCCTCCGGATCGCCCGCCGCGGCGGCGAGCCGCCGCTCGATCCGGCCTTCATGGTCGCGCGCGAGCAGCTCGACGGCGGCGAGCAGGATCTCTCGCTTGCTCTCGAAGTGGTAGTGGACCAGCCCCGGCGCGAGGTGGGCCGCCGCGGCGACGGCCCCGATGGACGCCCCCTCGTAGCCGCGCTCCGCCATGACCTCCAGGAGAGCGCGCGCGATCTGGGCTCGACGTTCCGCGGTGTTCGAGGGGCGAGGCATCCTGCCGCTCCTGCGCTCGCTGGCGCCAGTTTATTGGTTGGTTGTACAACCAACTTATGAAGCGGCCTCGGCCGCGTGTCAAGGAGGGGCTCGGGCGCTCGAGCAGGATCACGCCGGGCGAGCAGCGGGAGCGGCGGGTAAGCTACGGCGTCTCGCCATCAAGGAGCTCGATCGATGACGTCGCGTCCTCTCTCGCTGATGATCGCAGGGCTGCTCTCCTGCGCCGGCCTCGTGTCCGCGTCCTGCGCGCCGTCGTCGCCCCCCGGCGGCGCGGGCGGCCAGGGGAACGCCGGCGCGGGCGCGGGCGGCCAGGGGGGCGGCGGGGCGGGCGGCGCCGGCGGCGAGGCCGGCGCCGGCGGCGAGGCCGGCGGTGGCGGCGAGGCTGGCGCCGGCGGCGAGGCCGGCGCCGGCGGCGCTGGCGGCGAGGCTGGCGCGGGCGGCGAGGGCGGCGCGGGCGGCGCGGGCGGCGCCGGCGGGAGCGGGCCGGGGGACGGGGAGTCCGAGCTCCTCTCGGGCCGGGACGAGGCCAGCGCGCCTCTCAGGGCGGTGGGCCGGCTGAGCGGCGGGCTCGGCTCCGGGGCCTGCACGGCGTTCCTCGTCGACCCCGCGGGGCGCCCCGAGGCGCCGGCCCACGTCCTGACGAACGCTCACTGCACCCACGAGTGGGCCGCGGAGACCGCGGCAAACGCGGTGTTCGTGGACACCGAGGCGACCCCGGAGCTGCGGATGATCTTCAATTACTTCCGCGACACCGAGGGCGCGCAGGTGCAGGTGCCGGCGAAGGCGATCCGCTATGCGACGATGAAGGGCACCGACCTCGCGGTGGTCGAGCTCGACACCACGATCGGCGCCCTCGCGGAGCGCGGCGTCGTCGCGCTCGGGCTCGCGCCCTCGGCGCCGCCGCCGGGGGCGCGCGTGTCGGTGGTGGGCGCGCCGCAGCTCGACGTGGAGTTCCTGCGGCGCGCTCGCTGCAGCGAGGAGGGCACCTTCGATATCGTCGAGTATCGCTGGCACTGGTTCGGCGCGCACCGGAACCGCTGCGCCGACATCGCCAACGGCAGCTCGGGCTCGCCGGTGCTGGACGAGGCGCAGCGGGTCTATGCGGTCGTCAACACCACGACCCTGGGGAGCCCGCCCGACGGCGACTGCTTCCTCGGCAGGCCCTGCGAGGTCGGCGCGCCCCCCGGCGCGTCGGTCGAGGGCGCGAGCTACGCCGTCGACGTGACCGGCGTGGGCGCCTGCTTCGGGGACGACGGCCGCTTCGCGCTGGATCGCGAGGGCTGCGCCCTCGACGCCGGCCGGGCGCTCGACGTGCTGACCTACCCCGCTCCCCGCGAGCGGCCGAGCGATCCGGCGACGGGCGCGACGAACACCTGGGAGGTGACGCTGGGCGCGCGGGACGCGCTCGGGTTCTTCCGCTACAAGCTGGGGCGCGCCGGCGAGGTCGACTGCCGCCGGCAAGAGGGCTACTCGGCGCCGCTCAAGCTCGATTCCCAGGACCTGTCGGCCATCGCGCTGCCCGAGGCCGAGGGGGTCCACCTGCTCTGCGCGCTCGCCGGCCCCACGGCCACGCCCGACGCCGCGTGGCAGCCGCTCTCGTTCCCCACGGTCGTCCTCACCACGATCGACACGACCCCGCCGTCGCGCCGGCCCGCGCTCTCGCGCGGGGGCGACGCCGCCGAGGGCATGCGCGTCGAGCCGATCTTCTCCCTGCCGGAGCACGCGGATTTCGAGTACCGCTTCGGCCCCCCGGACACGACCGATTGCGACGATCCGGCGGCCGAGTGGCGCAGGTACCGGCGGATCCCCATCTTCCTCGACCCCCGCGACCTGCCGGCCCGGTTCTGCGTGCGCCCGACGGACTGGGTGGGCAACGTGGGCGAGCCGTTCGATTACCTGCTGCCCGAGTGAGCCGCGTCGTCCGCCGCCGGAGGCCGGACATCCTCGCCGTCATGCCGGCCTCGGCAGCACGAACTCTTCCGCCGCGAGCCCCTTGAACACCGTCGGCCCCGTCCGGCGGAACCCGAGCTTCTCCAGCACCCGGACCGACGCGGTGTTCTCGAGCATCGCGTGGGCGACGAGGCGCGGGAGCCCGAGATCCTCGAACGCATACCGGATGCACGCCGCGGCCGCCTCGCTCGCGTAGCCCTTGCCCCAGTGCTTCCGGAAGAAGCGATATCCGAGATCCGCGAGCCCAAGATCCTCGTGCCACTTCAGCCCGCACCAGCCGAGCTTCTCCCCCGTCTCCCGGCTCAGGGCGACGAACCGGCCCATGCGGAAGGCCTCGAACTGGTGCGCGAGCCGCGCGACCACCGTGCGCGCCTCGTCCTCGCTGGCGAACGCAGGGTCCCCCGTGTAGCGGATCACCTCGGGATCGTCGTTCAGCTGCATCATGAACGGGACGTCGGAGGGCCGGTGGGGGCGGAGGCTCAGGCGTTCCGTCACGAGGACAGCGGGGGTTTCGTCAGGCTCGTTCCTGTCGAGGGCGACCATCTCGCCATCTTACCGGGTCCGCCACGGCGATGCACGGCGGGGTCGGCCAGGCGCAGCATCGCGTCGGCTCCGGCCCGCGCGTGGCACAGCGCGGCCGCGGTCGCTCCTCGAGCCTGCGCGGCCGGCGCGCGGCGCGCGCTCGACGGCCGTCGCCTTCGTCGGGCTGTGCCGCGGTCGCCCGGTGCGACGACGATGTCAGGCCAGGGAGCGCTCGCCGTCCGCGCGAGCCTGCCAGTCCGCCGCGCCGTTCTCGGCGGCACAGAACTTGTTGGGTGAGGACGCATATGGCCTCTTCGAACCCCATCGACAAAATCCTGCTTCGTGTCCTGTCGCTCTCGCTCGCGCCCCTCGTCGGCGGATGCGGGATCGACACCAGCGTCTTCGAGCCCATCCCTTGCGGGAGCGAGGGGCGCACGCCGTACCTGGCGGGCGCCGAGCCCGGGGCTCCTGCCGATTACGTAGAGCTGAGAGTGATAGCGAGCCCGTCGGGCGCGGCGACGCCGATCGCGCTCGAGTCGGTGGGCGAGAAGTGCTCCGGGGCGGCGGACAGGACCGCATGTGAGGAGAAGATCGCGGCGGCCACGTCGACGAAGGGGTTTCGCCTCGGGGACTGCGTGGATTTTTGCCCGGATCACATCCTGATCGTCAACACGGGCGACGAGGTGACGGTCCTCGATACGCGGGACGCGGTGAGGGCGTGGCTCGGCCCCGTGGACGCGCCCGCGGACGCGGTGCTCGCCGCGTCGCTGGCAGGCTACACCGTCCGCTGCGACAAGCCCGACGAGGGCGGCGTCCGGCCTGACGGCGACGCGTACGAGGTCCTCGCGACGCGGTACACGGAGATCTGCGCTCCGATCGAGCGCACGCTCTATGTGCTCGGGGTGGACGCGGGCGGCGGCGTGCTGGAGCTGGAGACCGAGGTGATCGAGTCCGAGTCCGGCGCCTGCGTCGGCCGGAGGCCGGCGGGGCTGCTGCGGGCCGCGGGCCGGGGCGCGACGCCGGTGGGGGCGTATTTCGCGAACGTGGCGCGGCTCGAGGCGGCGAGCGTCTGGGCCTTCGATGTGCTCGGGCGCGAGCTGGTCCACCACGGGGCGCCGCGGCCGCTCGTGGAGCGGGCGCGCGCCGCCGGGCGCGACGAGGTGCGGCACGCGCGGGTGATGCGGCGCCTGTCGGCGCGCTACGGCGGCCGCTGGCAGCCGCCGCGGGTAGAGCCGAGGCCGGTCCGATCGCTGGAGGAGATCGCGATCGACAACGCGACCGAGGGGTGCGTGCGGGAGACGTACGGGGCGCTGGTCGGCATGTGGCAGGGGCGCTTCGCGCGGGATCCGCTGGTCCGGCGCGTGATGACGCGCGTCGCGCGCGACGAGGCGCGGCACGCGAAGCTCTCGTGGGCGATCGACGTCTGGGCGCGGCCGCGGCTCTCGGCGGCCGAGCGGCGGCGCGTCGAGGAGGCGCGGCGCGGGGCGCTCGCGGCGCTCGAGGAGGAGGCGCGGCGCGAGGTGGATCCGGCGCTCGTGGTCCACGCCGGGATGCCGGGCCGGGAGGCGGCGAGGAGGCTCTCGCGGAATTTCGCGGAGGCGATCGCCGCGAGCGCCGCGGGCGTCGGCGCCTAGCGGGGCTAGCCCCGAGCGCACCCGCGGTGCCTCTCGCGTTCGCCAGAGGCCTCCTTCATCAACCCAGAAATCCCGAAAACAAGAGAAGACGAACCACAGAGCCACAGAGGGCACAGAGAAGAAGAGGAGAAGGAGCTCTTTCTTCCTCTCTCCTCTGTGCCCTCTGCGCCTCTGTGGTTCATTCTTTTCTCTTCGAACACCTGGCCCGCGCGCGGGACGCTGAAGCCGTCTCCTCATTTCGCGGAGATGGTCTCCAGGCGCCATTGCGCGGGCGCGGGCCGCTGCTTCTCCAGGCATTCGCCGCGCGCTGCCCTTCGTTCTGATCCCGCGACGCGCCCGGGCTTCGCGGGCGCGGCCGCCGCCCAGCGCTCCGCGGATGCGCGGCCGCGGATCGACAGGAGCCCTGGTCGTCAAGCCCTCGGCAGGGGGGTTGGTGAGCCGCCCCCATCAACTTAGGATCGCTCCAGACACAGCGGGTTGGCGACTGGAGCCTTCGAGCGCTGGCGGCACCTGATTGCGCCACGCGTCGTGGCGTGGCCCGCAGGGTGTCGTATCGACGCATCGCCCTGGCTTTTCGTGCCGGCAATTGGTGGGACTTTCGTCGAGAGGTCGGCGCAGGGCCAGGGCGGAGATCCGCCCTGGAGTCGCCCTTCGCCCGATTCGCTCGCCTGTGGGCTCCACCTGATCTGAACACGGCTGTCTGCGGGAATCGAGCGCATCAAAGCTCGAAATCGATAGAAAGGCGGACTCACATGCGAAAGTATCGAGCGAGTGCGGTTTCTGCTGGAATCATCGCCGGGTTTGCGGGCGTGATGGCCAGCGCAGGCGCGGTCTGGGCCGCCGATTCGGATCAGGGCACGGCTGACGCCCATCTGAGCTACGCATGCAAGCACCAGCACACTGGACAGCTCCGGAGCGTGGACAGCCCGGACCAGTGCCAGGCCTCGGAGGAGCTGGTGTCCCAGCCCCGCGGGGGCAAGGGCTTCGTGGGTCAGCAGGCCTTCAAGGGCGAGCGCGGTCCGCAGGGGCCGCAGGGGCCCAAGGGTGAGCCGGGCCCGCAGGGGCCCATGGGGCTGCAGGGGCCCAAGGGCGAGCGCGGTCCGCAGGGGCCGGCGGGCCCGCAGGGGCCCAAGGGCGAGCGCGGCGAGCCGGGCGCGCCGGGGCAGGCGGGGCTCGTCGGCCCGCAGGGGCTCGTCGGCCCGCAGGGGCTCAAGGGCATCGACGGCGTGCGCGGCCCTCAAGGGCCCAAGGGCGAGATGGGTCCTCAGGGCTTCAAGGGCGCTGACGGCGCGCGTGGGCCTCAGGGGCCGATGGGCCCCAAGGGCGAGATGGGTCCTCAGGGTCCCCAGGGCCCCAAGGGCGAGCGCGGTCCCCAAGGGCCCGCGGGCGCTCCGGGCGCCATCGGTCCCCAGGGCCTCAAGGGCGCCGACGGCGTCCACGGCCTCCAGGGTGCCCAGGGTCCCAAGGGCGAGATGGGTCCTCAGGGCATCAAGGGCACCGACGGCGCGCGCGGTCCCCAGGGTCCCCAGGGCTCCAAGGGCGAGATGGGTCCTCAGGGTCCTCAGGGTCCGCAAGGCCCCAAGGGCGACATGGGCCCTCAGGGCCCCAAGGGCGAGCGCGGTCCTCAAGGGCCCCAGGGGCCCAAGGGTGAGCGCGGCGAGCGCGGTCCCCAGGGCCCCGCGGGCGCTCCGGGCGCCATCGGTCCCCAGGGCCTCAAGGGCGCCGACGGCGTCAAGGGCCTCCAGGGGCTCAGGGGCGAGATCGGTCCCCAGGGCCTCAAGGGCGCCGACGGCGCGCGCGGTCCTCAGGGTCCCCAGGGTCCGCAAGGCCCCAAGGGCGAGATGGGTCCCCAGGGTCCGCAAGGCCCCAAGGGCGAGCGCGGCGAGCGCGGTCTCCAGGGCCCCGCGGGCGCTCCGGGCGCCATCGGTCCCCAGGGCCTCAAGGGCGCCGACGGCGTCAAGGGCACCCAGGGTCCCCAGGGGCTCAGGGGCGAGATCGGTCCCCAGGGCCTCAAGGGCGCCGACGGCGCGCGCGGTCCTCAGGGTCCCCAGGGTCCGCAAGGCCCCAAGGGCGAGCGCGGCGAGCGCGGTCCCCAGGGCCCCGCGGGCGCTCCGGGCGCCATCGGTCCCCAGGGCCACAAGGGCGCCGACGGCGTCAAGGGCCTCCAGGGTCCCCAGGGGCTCAGGGGCGAGATCGGTCCCCAGGGCCTCAAGGGCGCCGACGGCGCGCGCGGCCCCCAGGGTCCGCAGGGTCCGCAAGGCCCCAAGGGCGAGCGCGGCGAGCGCGGTCCCCAGGGCCCCGCGGGCGCTCCGGGCGCCATCGGTCCCCAGGGCCACAAGGGCGCCGACGGCGTCAAGGGCACCCAGGGTCTGCAAGGGCCCAAGGGCGAGCGCGGCCCCCAGGGTCCGCAGGGTCCGCAGGGTCCGCAAGGCCCCAAGGGCGAGCGCGGCGAGCGCGGTCCCCAGGGCCCCGCGGGCGTTCCGGGCGCCATCGGTCCGCAGGGCGTCAAGGGCGCCGACGGCGTCAAGGGCACCCAGGGTCTGCAAGGGTCCAAGGGCGAGCGCGGTCCCCAGGGTCCGCAGGGTCCGCAAGGCCCCAAGGGCGAGCGCGGCGAGCGCGGGCCGCAGGGCCCCGCGGGTGTTCCGGGCGCCATCGGTCCGCAGGGCGTCAAGGGCGCCGACGGCGTCAAGGGCACCCAGGGTCTGCAAGGGTCCAAGGGCGAGCGCGGTCCCCAGGGTCCGCAGGGTCCGCAAGGCCCCAAGGGCGAGCGCGGCGAGCGCGGGCCGCAGGGCCCCGCGGGTCCCGCGGGCGCCATCGGTCCCCAGGGCCACAAGGGCGCCGACGGCGCCAAGGGCATCCAGGGTCTGCAGGGTCTGCAGGGTCCGCAGGGTCCGAGGGGCGAGCGCGGCCCGCAAGGGCCCATGGGGTCGCCCGGCATCGCCAAGATCCACGTGGTCTCGGTGACGCGCGAGGCAGGGCCGACGAGCGCGTTCGTCAACGTCAAGGCGCTCTGCAACGCGGGTGAGGTCGTGCTCAGCGGCGGATTCTCGATCTCCGGCGGAGCCCAGGCGACCAGCAGGGTGGTGGAGAACTCGCCGCTCGACACCGCCGACGAGGGCCGCGCGGGCTGGACCTCGACCGCCGTGTTCGAGGGCGGCTACGGCAAGAAGGGGCAGACGGTGGCGCTGACCACGTTCGCAGTCTGCGCCCAGGTGCCCGAGCGCTGACGGCGATCGACCGCAGGGTCATGCTCACGGGCCCGTGAGCCCCACCTCTCGACCAGCTCGCCCCCTGTCCCCCTTCACGACAGCCCTGAGGACAGGGGGCAGCTGGTCCAGCCCCTCAGCCTTGCTCCCCGCACACCGCACGCACGGCGAGCCGCCCCGCCCCGCCCCGCCGCCAGCATGACGAGCCCGCCCCGCCGCCCAGCATGGCGGGATCCGCGAGCCCCCCACCCGTCGCGAGCCCGCCGGTCACGAGCTCGCAGCCCCGCCCCCACCGCGCGGAGACGGACGCGCTGCAACGCGCCACGATGGCGAGGTGCCCCACGCGCCGCCAAAACTCCCACCGTGTAGGTCAATTCACTCCATTGACCCACCTCGATCCAGATGCCGGACCGGACCGTGGCGCAGCTCGCACGCTTTTCGCAAGGAGCCTGGCCGGTGACATCGTGAACACTGGGCTCTTCCTCGGCACCGAAAAAAATGCGCGACCGCGGCGACTTCTGCCGGAATTCCGGGGCGCCATGGCCGCTGTGCTCGGGGGAGAGGCCGCGGCGCGCGACGCCGCGGCGGTGCCCTTTGTCACAGCTGTCGTCATGTGCCACAGCAGTGCTTTCACGTAGTCAACTCACCGGCTGGTGAAGGCATCCCCTCACTTCAACCCAGAGGTACGAGGCGTGCTGAGGAGATTCACAGAGAATCCTCCTTGCCTCATAGACTCTGTGGTAACTTCCCCCAGTGGACGAGGACACGAAGGAGGGGTTTCTCTCAGGTCAGACTACATGCCTCCGAGCGCATCCTAGAGGGGAACCATGAGCGTAGATTACCCTATGAAGACGACCCAGCATGCACCGATGACCCGCGCGCGCCACAACCGTCTTGTGATCGCGCACGTGCTGAACTCCTTCCAGGTGGGAGGCGCGGAGCAGGTCGTGGTGGATCTGGCCGGGCTGCAGCGCGAGGCGGGGCATGAGGTGATGGTCGTGGGCATCGAGACGAACCCCGACGGGCCGCGCGCCGCGCAGCTCCGGGAGCGCGGCGTCTCGGTCCACATGCTCCCGAAGCGCCCCGGCTTCGACGTCAAGCTGCCCGGGAAGCTCGCGGCGTTCTTCGCCAAGCATGGTGTCTCCATCGTGCACTCGCACAACCAGCTGCCGCTCATCTACGCGACGGCCGCGGGCCGGCTCCACCGCGTGCCCGTGTGCCACACGCTGCACGGCGCCATGTTCGATCAGGGCCGCCGGGCGTGGCTGCGGCACATGGCGGCCAAGCTCGCCGACGCGCACGTGGCCGTGTCGCAGCCGACGGCCGACTTCATGCTGAAGCACAACGAGGTCCCGAGCTCGAAGCTGCACGTCGTCTTGAACGGCATCGATCTCTCCCGGTTCAGGCCGGACTCCGCGGCCCGGCGCCGCATCCGGACCGAGCTCGGCATCCCCCAGGACGCGTGGGTCGCCGGCGCGGTCGGCCGCCTGTCCCAGGTCAAGAACCACGCCCTCCTGCTCCGCGCGGCCGCGAACGCGGGTGTCCTGTCGGAGAACGGGCGCCTCCTCCTCGTCGGGGACGGGCCGGAGGCCGCCTCGCTGCGCGCCCTCGCCGAGGAGCTCGGCATCAGCGACCGCGTCGTGTTCGCCGGCGAGCGGCACGACGTCCCGGAGCTCCTCTCCGCGAGCGACGTCTTCGTCCTCTCGTCGACGTCGGAGGGGCTGCCGCTCTCCATGGTCGAGGCCATGGCCACCGGCCTGCCCGTGGTCTCGACCGCCGTGGGCGGCATCCCTGCCCTGATCACCGACGGCGACACGGGCTTCCTCGTGCCCTCGGACGACGTCGGCGCGCTCGCCGCGAAGCTCGCCGAGCTCAAGGCAGATCCCGCGCGGTCCGCGGCGATGGGCAAGCGGGGGCGGAAGCTCGCGCTGGGGCGCTACTCGGCGGAGCGCATGATGGCGAGCTACATGGATATCTACGAGACGCTCCTGGCCCGGCGGGAGTCGGAGCGCCGCGCCGTGCTCCGGCCGAGCGAGCTGCTCGCCGGCTTGAGCGCGTAGCCGCACGCCCCGGGCGAGGCGCGGCCCACCCCTGCGCGGGCGTCGAGGCCGCGCCGAGGGCGACCGAAAAGGCACGGAAGACGCAGAGAGTGCACCCATTCTCTGCGCCCTCCGTGCCTTTTCGGTCAGGGCGGCCGGCGGATTCGCGGTCAAGGCGCGCGGGGGATCGTCGAGAGCGCGCGCGGGACCGTGGCGAGCGACGCCGGCGACGAGAGCGCCGAGGTCCGGGAGGACCGCGGCTGCGCCTGAGCGCGACCGGACGGCGGCCGCGCCTCCAGCGCGCCGAGGTCGCGCACGTCCGTCGACGGCGCGAGCACTCCCCGCGGCGGCGGCGGCGCGACCGTGCTCCGGGGCAGCGGCGCGATCGCGCTCCGCGACGGCGGCACGATCGTGCTCCGCGACGGCGGCGCGAGGGTGGCCCGCGACGGCGGCGCGACCCCGACCGCAGCCTGCGCCTCGCGCACCGCTGCCAGCATCGACCGCGCGTCCGGCCAGCGATCCGCCTGCGCGAACTCGAGCGCCCGGTCCACCACCCGCACCACGGCGGGGTGCATCGACGGCTGGATCCGCGCGAGCGACGGGATCGGACACGTCATCCGCAGGAAGAAGAGCTCGTTGACGGTCGGCGCGTCCTGCACGTACCGGTTCGTGAGCAGCGAGAACATCGTCGCTCCCAGCGCCCAGATGTCGGTCCGCGCATCGACGAGATCCCAGCGCGCGCGCGCCTGCTCGGGCGGCATGTACGCCGGCGTCCCCATCGCCCGCAGCCCGGCGAGCGACGTCTGCGACGAGGGGACCCGCAGGCGCGCGATGCCGAAGTCGAGGATCTTCACCCCGTGCTCGCGGGTGAGGAAGATGTTGTCGGGCTTCAGATCCCGGTGAATGACCCCGTTCTCGTGCGCGGCCGCGAGCACCTCGAGGATCTGCTCGCTCAGGGCGAGGACCTCCGCCGGAGGGAGCGGGCCCTTCTGCGCCTTCCAGCGCTGGAGGAGGGTCTCGCCCTCCAGGAGCTCCATCACCAGGAAGGGCGACCCGTCCTCGGTCACGTCGTCCGCGAGCACCGCCGCGACCCCGGGGTGATTCACGGTGTTCACGATGGCCTTCTCGCGAAGGAACCGGGCCCGATCCACCTTGTCGCGCGCCCGCTCGGGGTGCAGCAGCTTGATCGCGACCCGCTCGCCGCTCCGATGCGTCGCGGCATAGACGGCCGCCATCCCCCCGAGCCCGATCAGCGCATCCAGCCGCCACGCGCCGTTGAGCACCGCCCCTACACGTGCCTGCGCCTTCTGGACGTGCGTGACATTCTCGAAGTCCATGGCTGCTTCTCTCTGTGTGCCCTCGGGCAACCGACGCTTCAACGCTCGCGACGCAAGAACGGCTGTCTTCTTTACGTTCCCGGTGTCATGCACCGGCGCTACGGCGGAATCGGAGCTCCACGATGGCGGGCTTGGGGTGCAACTCGTCGGAACCGCGACCTGTCCGGCCGTCCTGCGTCACCGAACCAGGAGACGCCTGGGGTGGGCGGTGTCCAACAGCACGTCATTTCATGGAAAAGTTCAGCAAGAGCTGCGCCACGGAGACCCCACGTCCAGGACCGCGGCGAACGGGCAGCCCGCATGGGGCGAATCGCCTCCCTGCGGCAAGATGCCACGACCATTGCGCCGCCACGGGTCGCTCGGGTCCTCGTGGAGCGGGCGTCCACACGATGGCGACGCCTCCTTCGATGAGCCCGCTGCACTCGTGATCACGGGGACGAGCATCGCTCGGCATCGCTGGGTGTGGGGCGAGCGCGCCGCGCGTGTCCTCGCGCGGCGCATATCGTTGACGAAGGGCCCGCTCGCGCGCGAGGTCAGTGGAGGCCCCTCATCGTCGGGTCGCCGAGCTTGAACGCCGACAGCGCCTGGCGGATGAACACCGGCACCGAGACGTAGGCCTCGAGCGCGACGCAGGCGCGGTTCGAGGAGCACGTGCAGCGATGGAAATCGCTGAAGTCGTCGTCGGCGGCGTCGGCGTCCTCCTCGCATCCGGGCACGCCGTCCCGCAAGACCTCGCCGTCGGGCGTGATGGCGGCGACCGTCGGATCCCACCGCACGATCGGCTGTCCGCTCTCCGGGCTCAGCTTCACCTTGTGCCAGTCCGCCTTGCCGTCGCCGTCGAGGTCGGGGCCGGGCTCCGTGACATACGCCTTGGCCAGGAGCTCGTTGGCGTACTCCAGGACGCGCGCGCCGATGCCCTTCTGCACGACCTTGCCGAAGATGGTCTCGGTCCCGTACGCCTTCGCCACGAACACCTTCCCGGACGGATGGTGGAGCTCGATCCGGTTCGGGAAGCCAGGATCGGTGTCCGCGCCGGTCTCCCAGATGTGCATCATGTCCAGCCATCTCTGCTTCTGGTTCTCGGGCAGGTAAAGGAGCGTCCAGGCGATCAGGAACTTCTGCTGCTCCCAGCCGATCTGGGGGTCGAGGACGGCGACCTTCGCCGGGGCCCGCGGGTTCCACGGCGCGCTGTCGACCGCGCCGTACGCGCTGCAGACGGTGCTCCCGGCGCCGGGGAAGCAGCTCTCCGGCCCGGCCTCGCTCCACCACGACGTCCAGCCGAGCGCGCTGGCCGGATACCCGCTCGCGTCCCTGACGGGACGGCCGCGATCGTCGGCCTCGATGCGCACCCCCTTGATGGCGTCGTCGCCCGTGAGGTTGTTGGCCAGCCAGCGGCGGTACCCTTCCGGGAACACGTCGGCGAGCGAGACCGCGCGGTAGCGCGCGTCGAGGAAGTCGTGCCGCGAGTCGCTGACGAAGTTGTCGACCGACTCGGTCATCAGCATCGCCACCCACGCCTTGTCGTAATAAGAGCCGGCGTTCATCGTGTACGACGAGTCGTACTCGCCCTTGTCCTCCGCGAGCGCGTTCTCGAGCGGCTTGCCGCCGAAGGCCACGTCGCCGAAATAGCCCGTGGCGCCGTTCGGGACGACCACCACCGTATCCCCGGGATCGCCGAAGACGTCGCTCGACGACCGGAGGACGGTGTCGCCCTCCGGCAGGAAGTGCTCGCCCGGCTGCGGGCGCGCCATCTGGAGCGCGAAGTGATCGAACGCGATCCCGGCCGCGAGGATGTTCTGCTGGAAGAGGTTGCCCGCGGCGTGCACCCAGAACGTGTCGAAGTCGTAGCCGCGGTCCAGCGCGAACTCGCGGTAGATGTTCGCGACGAGCCCGAGGCCCTTCGCGCCGTCGCGCATCTTGGCGTTGTACCGATTCAAGGTCCGCTCCGACGCCGCGCGCACGCTGAAGGCCTGCCGGTCGCGGCGGTAGTTGTCGAAGATGTGATTCACCTCCTGCTGCGTGATGAAGAAGTTGAAGAGCTCATAGGCGTCCGCGCCGCTGTCGTGCCGGTACACGCTCAGGTTGCCGAGATCGGCCCACCGGTCGGTCGCGAAGCCGTAGGGGACGCGGGTGCGCCCCGCGGGGTCCACCGAGGGCCCCTTCACGCCCTTCGGCGTCTCGAGCGCGCGCCACGGCACGTAATCGACCTTCTGCTGCCGGCACCGCGTGTACTTGCCGTCGACCGGCACGATGTGCCCGTCGAGCACGGGGTGCCAGGCGCCGCCCTGCTCCTCGTCCCAGTCCGACGGCCTGTAGGCGCTCGGGTCGACCTCGACGCAGCTGCCCGGCCGGATCAGCTCGTATTTGTTCTGCAGGTCGGAGTAATGGATATCCTCGTCGTCGTACTCGGGCTGGATGCCGAGGATGCCGCCGAAGTCGTCGATCTTGGCGAGCATGCCCTTGCCGCGCGGGGTGGCCGCCCTGTAGCTCGGGTCGGCGTGCACGGAGACGACGTCGCCGTAGAACATGCGGGCCGCGGCGAAATCGTAGGCGCCGAGCCCGATGAGGTCCTGCGTGGGCTCGCCGGCGTAATCCATGGTCGACGAGTGCATGAACATCCAGATCAGGTGCTTCCGCTCGTTCTCGGTGACGGGGTCGTAGTAGCGCGGCCCGACGCACGCCTCGCCGTCCTCCGAGAGCGTCTCGCACGGCGTCTTCACCCGCCCGTCGTTCGTGCGCAGCTGCCAGTATTGCGGCCGGTAGCCCCAGGCGTCGGACGAGCTCACGAAGTTGTGGCGCAGGCCGACGGAGTGGCCCATCTCGTGGAGGATCACCGCGTAGTGCGCCCGCTGCGCGAGGTAGCGCCGCATGGCCTCGGCGCGCCGCAGCTCCTGCGCGGCGTCCCCCTCGCCGAAGCGCCCGTGCTTGCTCGCGAATTTCTCCTCCAGGATGTCCGCCAGGTTGGCGGTCGCGAGCGGCGCCGGCGCCTCGTGCATCACGCACGCGCCGCGCTCGGCCAGCGCCACCTCCTTCAGGTTCCTGAGCTCGCGCTGCACGCTCGGGTTGGCCCCGCGGAGCGGCGAGGCGAAGCGCATCACCTCGTCCGTGAGCGGCAGCGCCTCCACGCCGGTGAGCTGCTGGATCGTCTTCGTCGTGAGCTCGGCCTCGAGCTCGGTGCCCACCGCGGACTTGCGGCGCGCCTCGTACACGGCGCGCATGCTGTCCGGCGCCGTCGCGTCGGCCGCGATGGCGCGCACCTCCTTCGAGAGCCGCCGCAGGTCCTCGCGCAGCGCTGGATCGCGCGCCAGCTGGCCGGAGACCCCGGCGGCGTCCTCCGCGGTAGCCCCGGCGGCGCCGGCGATCCGCCGGGCGATCTCCTCCCGCGTGAGCCGCGGCAGCGCGCCGCCCTTCGACGCGCCGTCGCTCGCTTGCGCCCAGTCCCGGACGTAGTCGCCGTCGGTGACCTCCTCGGTCTTCAGCTCTCCCTTGATGTACCGGGCCGTGTCGACGATGCCCTGGCTCCAGATGTCGTTGACGTGCGTCCAGACGTTGATGCTCGACGCGATCTTCTCGCCGGTGAGCGGGTCCTCCGAGTCGCTGTAGATGCCCCAGGCGGAGGGCGATTGCGGCGCCTCGAAGTTGTTGATTTGGTGATAGCGCAGGTCGCCGATCCGGGCGCTCAGCGCCGCCCCGCACGCCTTCATCAGCGCGGGATCGCGCCCCGCCTCCTTCCGGCGCTCGTCGCTGCACATCCTCGCGGTCACCCCCTCCGGCAGCCGGGGGCCGCCGCACGCCTCCGGGTCGGCGGCCTCGACCGGGCTGTGGCAGAGCACGATCATCTCGGGCATCTTGGCGAGGGCGACGACGCCCGGCGCGTAGCCGCGCCGCGCGCCGAGCTCGTCGGCGAGGGCGTCGCACCCCTGCCCCGCGCGCGCCGCGTCGCGCCGGCACGCGTCGACCTCGCGCGCGAGCGCGACGGCGTCGGCGCTGTCGTCCATCTGCCCGTCGTAGACAGGGAACGCCGCGCCGCAGCGCGCCGCGTCGCCCGTCGTCCGGACGCACTCGACGTGCTTGGCGGTGACGACGGCGCTGCGCAGGGCCACGTCCCACTCGTGCGCCGCCGAGGCCGTGGCGTCGAAATAGTCGGGGTTGCTGTTCGACGTCACGTACCAGGCTTGCGGCACGGCCTCGCGACGCTGGTACGGCAGGGTGCATCGCTGCTTGAACGTGTCGCACCGCGACCCGGGGCCCACCGTCACCCGCTCTCCATCGACGTCCATCGTCGCCCCGGTGACGGCCTCGCACTCGTCCTCGGTCCCGTTCCCGTCGTCGTCGCGGTGCGGGTCGGCGAGCGGCGGGGTCGTCTCGGGCGTGAAGCACCGGATCTCGCCCGTCATGCGCTCCGGATCGGCGTAGTAGTGGCTGCGCTCCCAGAGGTTGTACCGGGTGATCATCCGGTGCCATTTGGCGTCGCTCATGCCGTAGTTGCGCGCGTACCCGAAGCGCTCTCGCACGAAGGGGCCGAACGCCTGGAACCGGTACCCGTCCCACTCCGCGGGCTCGTAGTCCCGGTCGACGACGCGGCGGAACGACTGCCGGAGCGTGACCTCGACCGGGTTGCAGGAGCCGACCGGCGCGGTGCCGCCGGGGAAATCCGCGTCGAGCATGCAGGCCGGGAAGCTGCCGATGCCCCACCCGAGGTGGCTCAGATCGATGAGCTGGGGCATCGCGAAGGCCTTGTTGGTGACGTCGAAATATCCCTCCTCGGCGTCGAAGTGGGGCGCGTCGGGGTGGCTCGGGTCGCTCACGTAATAGGAGAGCGGCTCGTACTGCACGCCGCCGTAGACGCCGATGAGCGACAGCGTGTCGAAGTCGTAGGAGTCGACGTTCAGGTTCTTCGACCAGTCGACGCGCATGTACTCCCGCGCGTACCAGGGGCGGTCGGTCGTGTTTTCGACGACGACGTTGGTCTCTTCCCCCGTCGACCGGTTGTAATCGCGCTGGACGTCGAAATGCGAGAGGATCTTGTACGCGACGGCCACGACGCCGTCGTCCGTGGCGGCGCCGGCGCCCTTGCCGTCGGTGTCGTTCACGCGCTCGTAGGTGAGGCGCCCGATCAGGAGGTCTTCCTGGATGACCCACTTGATGCGCGCGACCTCCGCCTGCGCGTACGACGACGAGAAGAGCCCGTCCTGGGAGGCGCCGTAGCCCACGTCGACCACCGTGGTGCGCGTCCAGAACTCCGGATCGTCCTCCTTGCTCTGCAGATCGGCCCCCACGAAGAACGATTTCGCCAGCGCGTTCGCCTGCACCTGGCTGAGCGGCCTCCGCTCCTCGGCGCAGCCCGCGATCGAGCCCGCGGCCGCCGCGAGCAGTGCCAGTCTCACGATCCAACTCATCGCAGCGTCCTCCTCCTGCAGCTCGGCCCGAGCGCGCATGCCCCCGTGAGAGCCTCGGCGTCCCCACGCGATCTGCGTGACGGCCGCCCTGATTGCGCGATCGGCGTCTCTGCTCCCCCATCGAGTCGCCCCATCGAGTCGCCCCATCAAGCCAGCGGCACATCGCGTGCCACACACCTCCAATCGCCCCCCTTCGCGGCAAATCTCCGGTCGTGCGGTGGTGTCCTGTCGATCTCCGCCGCGACCGCGCGGCGACGCCAGCGTTAGTGGACTGACGCCTCCGCCCGCCCGCGTCCGAATCCCCGGTCCGCTCGGGCTGCTTCGGGCGGAAACGGAGCTCAGGACACGAATCGATCCTCGAAGCCCGGTTGTTCCGGGCGTCCACGGTAGGCACCCGGCGAGGGAGCTCGTCTCGCGGGGCGGGGGATGGCCTCCCCCGCCCCGCTGCGGTATCGACATCCTCACCCGATCGGGAGGAACGCAGTGCCTGAGGGAGACGTCCTGCTCTCGAACGCCGACGGCGCCATCCGGGCGCTCGGCCCCGCCGTGCTCGTCTGCGAGTGCCCGGGCGACGGCCTCGACCTCGCCGTGCGCCGCGTCGCCGCGTTCGCGCTGACCGCCTCGCTGATCATCGTGGGCATCGTGGCCGCGCGCGCGGCGCCCTCTCCCATCCTCTTCATCGCGGGGACGTGGACCGCGGGCGCCACCGCGGCGCTGCTCGTCGTCCGCCGGCGCCGCCGGCTCCACGGCCTGTTCCGCCTCGACTTCGAGCGGGCCGAGATCGTCCAGGAAGGCCGCGGCTTCCGGCGGACCTATCCGATCCAGGCGATCGCCCGCGTGTCGACCCCGCCGGCCTCGGACGCCGACGTCGACGAGCCGGGCCTCACGCCGCGCTGGCTGCTGCTTCACCTGTCGACCGGGGAGCAGCTGCGCCTGGGCAGGGCGCCCGCGTACGCGCTCGGCCCCGCGCTCGCGTTCCTCAAGCGGGCCGGCGTCGAGGCGTGAGCGCGCCCGCCGCCGGCCCCGGCTGCGGCGTCAGGGCCTGGGCAGGTTGGGGTAAGGCGGACCGAACTGCCTCACCACGGTCCGCGCGTCCGAGAGGAACGGCGTCTTCATCGTCTCGTCCTGGTAGATCGGCCGGACGACGCAGGTGGGGTTGCTGCATTGCCCCGGATCGGGCTTGGGGAACATGACGTCGGCCACGAGCCAGAACCTGTCGCCGGAGTCCTCCGGGGTGAACGCCACGGGCTCCTCGGGGTCGTAGAAGCCGGTGGGCCCGAGATCGGCCCCGAGCTCGCCGTTGCAGAAGATCTTGACCCGCGGGTGCACATCGAACGACGCCGTGCCGCCGAAGTAGTGCACGGCGACCCGCATCCAGCCGTCCTTCGGCGGGAAGTCGACGTTGATGTTCTCCGGCGCGCAGAAGTTCGGGTTGTCGGGGTCGGTGACGCGGTGCAGGCAGGCGATGTTGTCGAGGTCGAGCCGCGGGTTATGGCATCCCTGGCCGTAGGAGCGCCACGCGTCCCCCACGCCGCGGGGCGCGTAGAAGCACGTGTTGTTGGTCTCCTCCGGATCGAGGTACCAGTTCACCGGCTCGGGCGGCGCCGCGTCGTCGCCGAACCAGCGGATGGACGAGCCCTCCACGATGCCATCGAGCGTGCAGTTCCCGTAGCCGCACGCGACGCTCGAGCCGCCGATGGTCCAGGGCTGCGTGTTGTTCGGCTTGTGGAGGTAGAGGTCCAGATCGACGCTGTACGGATCGTGCTCCCACTCGAGCTCGACGCGCAGGCCGCGGGCGCCGACGAACAGCGGGTAAGCGCAGGTCGCGGTCTCGCCGCCCGCCGCGCGCTTCGTGTACGTGACCGTGTACTCGCCCGACTGCAGGGGCTTGAAATCGTCCGCGGGGTCCGAGCCGCCGACCGAGGGGCACGGGTCCACGCCCGGCGGGCAGGTCACGGTCCAGACCTCGGAGCCCGGGACCGCATCCCCGCTGAACGAGCCGGTGCCTTCCTTCAGGTCGACGTTGGCGAACGGGGCCGCCTGGATCGGGTGGCACCCCGTCACATCCCTCATGTGGCAATTCTCGTCCGCGTGCACGCCGCCGACGCACGGGCCCCACGTGCCCGTCTCGTCGCAGAGCTGGGTGCCGGGGTAGCACCCCGGGCTGTGCCGGAAGGACGGGTCGCCGCGAAAGCAAGAGTGCGCCTGGCCGGCGATGCACGCGCACGTCTCGTCGATCATCCCGTTGCAGTCGTCGTCGAGCCCGTCGTGGTCCACGCCGAGCTCATCCACGCCGCACAGCTCCACGGGGCCGCAGGCGCTGCCGCACGGGTTGACCGCCACGTCGGGCGCCTCCTCGGTCGCCCCTGCATCGATGTTGAGCATGCCGCCGAAGCCGTCGGAGCCGCCCGTCTGGGCGCCCGGCTCGCCGGCGGCGCCGCCCGCCCCGCCGGCGCCGCTCGCCCCGCCGGCGCTCGCGCTGCCCCCAGGCTTCCCGTCGAAATCGAATCGTATGCCTTCGGCGCTGCAGCCCGCCGCGACGCCGACGCCCGACGCCGCGGCTGCGATGACGACCGGGAACACGGTGAGGACACGAAGACGAAACATGAGACCTCCACTCGGGACCTCGACACGCGGCCGCAGCGAGACTGCGGCCGCTCAGCGCCACAGCGAAGAGCACCGTACCTTAGCAAAGCGGAGACGCTGCAGCCCGAGGGCGCGCGCGATCGCGCGCGCAGGGCTGGCAGCCCACGATGCCTCGGCCTTCATCGGTGAGAGATAAAACCAGCTTGCGGGCTCAACAGGCGACGCGCAGCGCTCCCTAGCACGGCCTCCGCCGGGCGTCGGCGACAACGAACCGACGAGAGCCAGCGAAGAGCGTTTTCCCGAGCCTTCGAGTCAGGCAAATCACTATCAGGCGAACCACTACAGATTCCCATCGGCCCGGCGAGCGCGGCAGTGCGCCTCGGGGCGCCGGCGCGCGGGACACGGGGGCAGGCTCGGTTCGACGAGCCGCGGTGCTACGCGGTCGAGCGGTCGAGCGACCGGTCGAGCTCGCTCGAAGGCCTGCACAGGGCTCCTCGCTTTCGTTCGCTGGGATCGGGCCGCTCGGGGCCATCCGCGGGGCGCGCGGCGCGCCCGCCGGTCACGGGAGCGACGGGTAGTCGGGACCGAAGCTCGACTCGACGTACGCCTCGGTGGTGAGGAGCGGCGTCTTCGTGTCCTCATTCCGGTAGATCGGCTGGACGATGCAGTTCGCCTGACCGCACTCGTCGGGCTCGGGGAAGAGCACGTCGGCCACGAGCCAGAACCTGCTGCCCGAGTCCTCGGGCGTGAAGGTGACGGGCCGCTCGGGGCTGAAGAACCCCGTGGGCCCGAGGTCGGCGCCGAGGGTGCTGTTGCAGAAAATCTTGATCCGCGGGTGGATATCCTTGGTCACCCGGCCACCGTAGTAATGCACGCCGATCCGCATCCACTGGCCCTTCGGCGGGAAGTCGATGTTGATGTTCTCGGGCGCGCAGAAATCCGGGTCGTCGGGATCGCTCACCGTGGGATCGCACTCTCGGTTGTCGAGGTCGAGCCGCGGGTTGTGGCAGCCGCGATCAAGATCGCGCCACTCCTCCCCGACGCCCCGAGGCGCGAAGAAGCAGGTGTTGTTGCTCTCCACCGGGTCGAGGTACCAGTTCACCGGATCCGGCGCCGTCGCGGTGTTGCTGAACCAGCGGATCTCCGAGGAGTCCACGAAGTGCTCGATGGTGCAGTTGTTCCAGCCGCAGTCCGCGGGCGAGCCCGACGTCGCCCAGGGCTGCGTGTTGTTCGGCTTGTGGAGGTGCAGGTCGAGATCGACGTTGCCGAAGTCGTGCTCCCACTGGAGCTCGACGCGCAGGCCGCCCGCGCCGACGAAGAGCGGGTACTGGCAGCTCTGGGTCTCGCCGCTCGAGACGCGCTTCGTGTACGTGACCGTATACTCGCCCGATTGCAGCGGCTTGAAATCGTCCGCCGGGTCCGATCCGCCCACGCCGGGGCACGGGTCGACGCCCTCGGGGCACTCCACCGTCCACACCTCGGACCCCGGGACCGCATCCGCGCTGAAGATGCCCGTGCCGGGCTTGAGATCGACGTCGGCGAACGGCGGCGACTGGATCGGGTGGCACGCGATGGAGCTGTTCGAATAGCAGCCATCGTCGGCGTGCACGCCGCCGACGCACGGGCCCCACGTGCCGGTCTCGTCGCAGAGCTGGGAGCCGGGGTAGCAGCCCTCGGCGTCCCGGAACGACGGATCCCCGCGGAAGCAGGAGTGCGCCTGGCCGGGGACGCAGGGGCACTCCTCGTCGATCTCGCCGTCGCAATCGTCGTCCAGGCCGAGGTTCGCGCCGGCGCACAGCTCCTGGTCGCCGCACGCGCTCCCGCACGGGTTCACCGTCACGTCGGGGGAGCCCTCCTGCCCTCCATCGGTGTTGAGCAGCCCGCCCAGCCCGTCGAGGCCGCCGACGCCGACGCCGCTGCCCTCTCCCGCCTCGCCGCCGGCCCCGCCCAGGCCGCCGGCCGCCCCCACCCCGGTGTCGCCACCTCCGCTCGGGTTGAACGCGCCGGGCTTGCCCGTCGCGCTGCAGCCAGCCGCGATGCCGGCGCTCGACACCGCAGCGCCCACGAGGATGAGGAGCGAGGACGAGAAACGAAGTCGACCCATGAGACCTCCATTCGAGGGCAATGCAGTGACCAAGCGGATCCACCCCCGCCCGCCACCCCGGCATTCCAGAGCTCACGCGAGTGTAGCAAAATCAGCAACCGACAACTTTACTGTAGCGCAGCGGGGAAACGCGGCCCGCGAATGGTGCGCGGCCGCTGATCCAGACGCCGTCGACAGGCTCACATGTCAGGCGAGCTGCGGCGATCGCGAGCCGCGGGCGCTCGGTGAGGGCTGCGGGCGCTCGACGAAGGCCGCGGGCGCTCGACGAAGGCCGCGGGCGCTCGACGAAGGCCGCGGGCGCTCGACGAAGGCCGCGGGCGCTCCCGCCGCCGACGCGCGGCGTCCTGTCACGCCGAGGAGCGCCGCGCCGGAACACCGCGTCACCGCGACCCTGGAGAGCGCTGTGGCCTTGCATTGCCGCTTGCAGGCGGCGAATGCGGGACGGACGCGCGCCGGCCGCCGGCGGAGGCTATCCGACGATCGGCAGCTGCCGGCCGCCCCTGGTCCTCGCCGGCTGCGGCGGCTGCGGCCCCTGCTGCGGCTGCGCCGCGGGCGGAGCGGCCGTCTCCTCGATGTGCACGCCGGACCGGAAGCGCTGCTCGCCGCCCGCGATCTTCCGGTGCGCCAGCGTGTGCTGCATGAAGTTCAGCGGAAAGAAGCCGGCCAGCTGAATCCAGCTCGACTGTCGCGTCAGGGTGAACCTGCGCCATATCGAGGACGGCGCGTAGAATTTCGTCCACGCCGACACCCAGCCCTCCCGGAGCCGCTCCCGGGACATCTGCTTGGGCACGAAATACGGTGAGCCGGCGTCGTGGTCGCGGCGCAGCCACCAGCGCTCGTCGGTGAGGCGCCCCTCCGCCTTCAGGCGGCGGTACAGCTGCGTCGCCGGGTACGGGGTGAGGATGGCATACAGCGCCATCGTCAGCTTCATGTCGATGCCGAACTCCACGGTGCGATCGAACACCTCGGGATCGTCCGTGTCGAACCCGAAGACGAAGCTCCCCCAGACCGAGATGCCGTGATCGTGGAGCATCGCCATCGTCTCCTTGTACTGCGAGGGCCGGTTCTGCCGCTTGCCGGTGAACTTGACCGTCTCCTCGTCGATGCTCTCGAAGCCGATGAAGAGCGCCTTGCACCCGCTCTCGGCCATGAGCTTCACGTTCTCGAGGCGCTTGACCGCGGCGAGCGAGCACTGGCCTATCCAGTGCTTCTTCAGCGGCACCATCCGGGTGAACAGCTCCTTCGAGTAGGCCCGGTGGATCATCACGTTGTCGTCCGCGAACATGATGAGCTTGCCGAGCGACCTGAGCTCGCTCAGCACCTCGTCGGTCGGGCGGAACCGCATCGTGGTGCCGTTCGCCGTCGACACGCTGCAGAACTCGCACGGGTAAGGGCAGCCGCGCATCGTCTGCACGACCTGGAACGGGATGTACTTCTTGGAGGTGAACAGATCGCGCCGCGGCGGGGGCCTGCCGGCCAGGTTCGGCAGCTCGGGGCGGTAGATCGGTTTGAGCTCGCCGCGCTTCGCGTCCGCGAGCAGGACGGGCCACGCGTCCTCCGCCTCGCCGACCACGACGGCGTCGGCGTGCTGCATCGCCTCGTCGGGGCAGGCCGTGGGGTGGATGCCCCCGAGCACCACCTTGACGCCGCGCCTGCGGTAAGCGGCGGCGATATCGTAGCTCCGGCGCGCGGTCTTGCTGTCGACGCTGATGCCGACGAGATCGACGTCCTTGACGTCGCGCTGGAGATCGAAGGGCTGCACGACGTCGTCGGTGTAGATGACCTCGTCCTCGGGGGGCGTGAGCGCCGCGAGGGTGCCGAGCCCCACCCGGGGCAGGTACGCGGAATCTTCGCTTGCCGTGGCGATGAGCTCGATCTGCATGGCGGATCGTGCTTATCACGGGGCCGCGCCGGCCCGTACCGCCGAGGCGCGCCGCACGAGGATCTCCGGCCGCGGCTGACCCGGCGGCGTCGGCACCTCGGGGCTCGCCGGCGGTCCCTTGTCGGGGGCGTGCGGGGCGGGCGGGACCTCGTGCGGCACCTCACGCTCCGGCCGCGGCGGCTCGGGGTGATGCGGCACCTCTCGCCCCGGCTCGGTCGGGGGCACGATCTCCGGCCCGGGTCTCCCCGGCGGGGTTGGCGCCTCCGGCGCCGGCCTGCCGGGGAGACCTGGCCCGGGCTGCCCTGGCTCCGCAGGCGGCCCGGGCACCGGCTGGAACGGGACCTCGGGGGTGATCGCGGTCGTCGCGGTCGCGCCGCTGGGCCCGCCGGCGCTGCGGATCTCGTCGCGCGTCGTCATCCACAAAGGGTAGGGCCGCGGCGCCCCGCCCGCATCAGGGCCTCCCTGCTTTGCGCTAGGCGCGCCGCCTCGTCCGGCGCACCCTCCGGACGCGGAGCCGCGCTCCGGACGCGGAGCCCAAGGAGACCTAACGACGCATGAGTCTGCTCTCTCACGCCGCCGTCTTTCTCGGCGCCGCCGTGGTCGCCGTGCCGCTGTTCAAGCGGCTCGGCCTCGGCGCCGTGCTCGGCTACCTCGTCGCAGGCGCGCTCATCGGCCCCTGGGGCCTGCGGATCGTCACCGACGTCGAGAACATCCTCCACTTCTCGGAGCTCGGCGTGGTGCTGCTCCTCTTCCTCATCGGCCTCGAGCTCCAGCCGTCCCGGCTCTGGGTGCTGCGGCGCGCGGTGTTCGGGCTCGGCGGCGCGCAGGTCGCCGTCACGGGCGCGCTCATCGCGCTCATCGGCGTCGCGCTCGGTCACCGCGCCGACACGGCGGCCATCGCCGGCCTCGGGCTCTCGCTCTCGTCCACGGCGTTCGTGCTGCAGATCCTGGCCGAGAAGGGCCAGATGCAGGCGCAGCACGGCCGCTCCGCGTTCGCGATCCTGCTGTTCCAGGACCTCGCCGTCATCCCGCTGCTCGCGCTGCTCCCCCTGCTCGGCCCGGGGGGCGGGTCCCCGGCCGAGGGGAGCGCCCTCGCCTCGTCGATCAAGGCGGTGGCCGTGCTGCTCGCCGTGGTCGCCGGCGGCCGTTACCTCGTGCGCCCCGTCTTCCGGGCGATCGCCGCCGCCCACGCCCACGAGATCTTCACCGCCGCGGCCCTGCTCGTCGTGCTCGGCACGGCGCTCCTCATGGTGCAGGTGGGCCTGTCGATGTCGCTCGGCGCCTTCATGGCGGGCGTGCTGCTCGCCGACTCGGAGTACCGCCACGAGCTCGAGGCCGACATCGAGCCGTTCAAGGGGCTGCTCATGGGGCTCTTCTTCATCGCCGTCGGCATGTCGGCGAACATCGGCCTGCTCATCGAGCGGCCGCTGCTCGTCCTCGGGCTCGTCCTCGGCATGATGGCGCTCAAGGCCGCCGTCCTGTTCGCCCTCGGCAGGGCGAGCGGGCACGCCGTGGGCTCCGCGCGCGACCTCGCGCTCGCGCTCCCGCAGGGGGGCGAGTTCGCCTTCGTCCTCTTCGGTCTGGCCGCGGGGCAGGGCATCATGGACAGGCTCCTCGCCGACCTCCTGGTCGTCGTGGTCACCCTGTCCATGGCGATCACGCCGCTCGTCATCGCGCTCGGCGACCTGCTCCTCCAGCGGTGGCGGCGGGCCGGACCAGCGCGGGAGTTCGACGCGATCGAGGACGGCGACCCCAAGGTCATCATCGCCGGATACGGCCGCTTCGGCCAGATCGTCTCCCGCGTCCTCCGCACGAGGAAGATCCCCTTCACCGCGCTCGACGCGAGCGCCACGCAGGTCGACTTCGTCCGCAAGTACGGCAACAAGATCTATTACGGCGACGCCTCCCGGCTCGACCTGCTCCGCGCGGCGCGCGCCGACAAGGCGAAGATCTTCGTGCTGGCGATCGACGACGTCGCGTCCTCGGTGAAGACGGCAGAGATCGTGAAGCGGCACTTCCCGGAGCTCCAGATCTACGCGCGCGCCCGCAACCGCCAGCACGCGTACCAGCTCATGGATATC
Organism: Sorangium sp. So ce385; assembly: GCF_051474135.1. Classification (NCBI taxonomy): domain Bacteria; kingdom Pseudomonadati; phylum Myxococcota; order Polyangiales; family Polyangiaceae; genus Sorangium; species Sorangium sp. So ce385. Next base: position 9,276,499 of record NZ_CP150337.1, read on the forward strand.
GGGGTGGAGCTGCTCGAGCGGGAGACGTTCCGGTCGTCGCTCGAGGTGGCGGCGCGTGTGCTGGAGGGCCTCGGGATGCGCGCGCCGGACGCCCGCGCGATCGTCGAGCGGTTCAGGGCCCACGACGAGCGGGTGCTCCTCCGCGGGCACGCGGTCCACAACGACGAGGCCAAGCTCATCGAGGCCGCGAGGCAGGCCGCGCAGGAGCTGGAGGGGCTGTTCGAGACCGACGAGAGCGCGCCGTCCGGCAGGGACGACAAAGCCGCTGCCGTGTGACGCAGGTCGCCGCGCGGCCGCGGCCTGCGCCCCGTGGCCACGGCCTGCGCCTCGTGGCCAGAACAAGTTCGTTAGCCTAACTAATGCCTCCCCCCGCGCTTTGTGCGACGCACGCAGTCATCGGCAGGGCCTCCTCGCGGCTGGCCTTATGGCGACGAACAAGTTCGTCAGCCTAACTAAGTCGCCCGCGGCGCTTCCTGAGATGCACGCAGCAGCCGGCAGGGCCTCCCCGCGGCCTGAGCTTCATGGCCACAAACAAGTTCGTCAGCCTAACTAAGTCGCGTACCGCTCTTCGTGAGACGCACGCAGCAGCCGGCAGGGCCTCCCCGCGGCCTGAGCCTCATGGCCACGAACAAGTTCGTCAGCCTAACTAAGTCGGCCCCTGCGCCTTCGTACGACGCACACAGCGGTCATCGTAGCGCGCCGCGCAACGCACCTTCCCGCTGCGCCGGCTCACCCGGAGCGCCGGCCGGCAGCGCGCCGCGCCGCGCCGCGCCGCGCCGCGTCGCTCACTCCTGTTCCTGCTTCGCGCCGATGCCGTGGCGGCGAAGGTAAGCCCGCACGTGCGCCCGCTCCATGCCCGCGCGCCGCGCCATCTCGCTCACGTTGCCCTTCGCCTCCTCGGACAGGGCGGCGAAATAGTCGCGCTCGAACCGCGCGAGCACGTCGCGCTTCGCCTCCTGGAACTGGCGGCCCTTCAGCGACGCGAACGAGCCGTTGAACGCGCCGCCGCCGCCGGCGGACGGGTGGATCGAGGGCGACGAGTTGCCGTGCACCGGCGTCTCGGTGAGCGCGCCGAGGTGCGCCGCGATGTCGATCTCCTCGCCCTCGCCCGCGAGCGCGAACGCGACGGCGACCGCGTTCCTGAGCTCGCGGACGTTGCCCGGCCAGTCGTGCCGCATCAGCCGCTCGAGCGTGCTGTTCGAGACGCGCTCGTAGGCGCTCTCGTCGCCGAGATCCTTCAGCATCCGGCGGACGAGCACCGGGATGTCCTCCACGCGCTGCCGGAGCGCCGGCAGCTCGATCTTGATCTGCGCGACGCGGAAGTAGAGGTCGCTCCGGAAGTTGCCGCCGTTGACCGCGCGCACGAGGTCGCGGCGCGTCGCCGCGAGCACCCGCACGTCGACCTCGCGGTAGCTCGACCCGCCGACGCTCTTGATGCGGCGCTCGGCGAGCGCGCGGAGGAGCTTCGGCTGCACCTCGAGCGGCAGCTCGCCGAGCTCGTCGAGGAAGATCGTGCCGCCGTCCGCCTCGATGAACGGCGAGAGGCGCTTGTCGACCGCCCCGGTGAACGCGCCGCGCTCGTGGCCGAAGAGCGTCGCCTCGGCGAGCGTCGGCGGGATCGAGCCGCAGTCGACGACCACGAACGGCTTCTTCGAGCGGGCGCTCGCCTGGTGCAGCGCCTGGGCGACGAGCTCCTTGCCGGTGCCGGTCTCGCCCGTGATGAGCACCGTGAGATCGGTCGGCGCCATCTTGGAGAGGCGCTCGAAGATGGCGCGCATCCCGGGGCTGCTCGCCACGAGCGGGCCGAACGACGGGATCGCCGAGACGGTGATGCGCTCGGGGCGCAGCGGCTCGAACTGGATCTCGGTCTCGCCGAGCCGGAGCTTCGTGCTCGTGAGCAGGTAGATGTCGCCGACCCGCACGCCGCCGACGAACGTCCCGTTCCTGCTGTCGAGGTCGCGCACGCGGACGCCCTGCTCGGTGGCGACGAACTCGGCGTGCACCGCGCTCACCTTGGCGTCGTCGAGGACCAGCTGGCAGGCCGCGTTGCGGCCCACGATGACGGGATCGGTGCCGATCTCCAGCCATCCGCCGCCGCGAGCGGCCGACGACTTCGTCGGGCGGATGCGCCCGCCGCGCACCTCGACCCTGTTCTTCGTGCCTACCGTGGCGTCGAGCAACTCAATGCCTCTCTGTCTTGCGGCGCGAAGGTGGGCCCTCCGGCCGGGGAATCTCTGCGGCCCCCGTCCTGCTCGGCGGCGCCGGCGGCACCGCGCCGGACCTGCTCGGCGGCGCCGGCGGCACCACGCCGGACCTGCTCGGCGGCGCCGGCGGCACCGCGCCGGACCTGCTCGGCGGCGCCGGCGGCACCGCGCCGGACCTGCTCGGCGGCGCCGGCGGCACCGCGCCGGACCTGCTCGGCGGCGCCGGCGGCACCGCGCCGGACCTGCTCGGCGGCGCCGGCGGCACCGCGCCGGACCTGCTCGGCGGCGCCGGCGGCACCGCGCCGGACCTGCCCGGCGCCGGGGGCACCGCGCCGGACCTGCTCGGCGGCGCCGGCGGCACCGAGCCCCCGGTCCTGCTCGGCGGCGCCGGGGTCACCGAACCCCCGGTCCTGCTCGGCGGCGGCGGCATCGAGCCCCCGGTCCTGCTCGGCGGCGGCGGCGGCATCGAGCTCGGGCCGACATCGGCGAAGCCGCCGTTCTCGGTCATCGTCGGGGGGCCGTCGACGACCGTGGGGTTGTCCTCCAGGAACGCGTCGGGTAGCTCCGAGGGGTACCGGCTCCGCTGCGAGCGGCGCACCGCGCGCGTGATGTTCGCCGGCTGGATGGCGCGCCAGCTCGCGAGCGCCTCGGCCGCGGTGCTGAAGCGCCCCTCGCGCCGGCGATCGAGCGCCCGCTCGAGGAAGCGCTCGATGCCCACCGGCCACTTCTCGCCGGTCGCCTCGGCGAGCGACGGCGCCGGGCGGTCGAGCTTCATCGCGACGAGCACCGCGGCCGTCGCGCCCTCGAAGGGCAGCCGCCCGGACAGGGCGCGGAAGGCCACCGCGCCGACCGCGTAGATGTCGGCCCGCTCGTCGGCCCGCGCCGCGCCGCGCACCTGCTCCGGCGCCATGTACGCGAACGAGCCCAGCGTCGCGTCGAAGGCGGTGAGCGTCGGCTCCTCCTTCTCGCGGCGGGTGAGCTTGGAGATGCCGAAGTCGAGGATCTTCGCGCGCTCACGCCGATCGGGCAGGCCGAGGTGCTCGAGGTAGATGTTGCCGGGCTTGAGGTCGCGGTGGATGACGCCGGCGGCGTGCGCCGCCACGAGCCCCTGGAGCACGTCGTCGATGATCGGGCCGACCTCGCTGAAGGGCAGGTACTGCTCGCGCTTCAGCCGGTCCGCGAGCGACTCGCCGTCGAGCTGCTCGAACACGAGCAGGTGCGCGCCGTCCTCGGTCTCGCCGACCTCGAGCAGCTGGCAGACGTACGGGCTCTTGATCGCCGAGGCGATCTTGGCCTCGCGGTCGAAGCGCCGGACGAGGTCGGGCTTCATCGCGGCGCGCGCGAGCAGGACCTTGATGGCGACCTGCTGCATGTCCGATTCCCGTGTCGCCGCCCAGACTTCGCCCATGCCCCCCCGCCCGAGCAAGCGGGTGACTCGGTAGCCAGCAACAACGTCGCCCGGGTGGATCGCCACGTAACCTGGATCGGGACCGTACCACCGCCAATCCCAAACAGGTGAGAAAAAAGCGAGCGTCCAGGTAAACCCCGTGATTCCCGGAGCGAGCGGAACCGATCACGTCGGGCGCGCGAAGCGGCGGCGCGTGAAGCGGCGGCGCGTGAAGCGGCGCGCGGCTCGCGGCGGCGCCGGCGGCGCCGGCGGCTCCCGACGACGCGGCGGCGCGTGGAGCGGAGCGGCCGTGGCGACCGCGCGGCGCGGGGGCCGCGCGCGGCACGGGACGGCACGGCGGCGCGACGAGCAAGCACGAAGCGGGGGCCCGCGCGCGGCACGGGACGGCGCGGCGGCGCGCCGAGCAAGCACGAAACGGACGAGGCGCCGCGCCGGCGGGCGCGTCCAGGGGAGCCGGCGCCGGGGCGCACGTCGGTTCGGAGGACCACGGCCGCGCGGCGCGCGTTCGGCGGGCGCGGCCCGAGCCCGCGCCGCAGCGCGGAATCCCGGGAGAACCCGAGGGGCGGCGGCACTAGCCCGATGCGCCATGATTCTGTAGGCTCGCCGCGCCATGCCGCGCACAGCCGAGGACGTCGAAACCTACCTCCTGCAGCTCGATCGCCGGTTCGAGAACGACGCCGGTACCTACCTCGTCTCGGGGGGCGCTGGCGCGCCGCCGATCGCGATCCGCATCGATCCACCCATCGTGGCGGTGCGCGTCTCGATCGGCCCCGTGCCCGCAGACGACGCCCACCAGACCAAGCTCTTCCGCCGCCTGCTCGAGTACAACGCGACCGACCTGATGCATGCTTCGTACGGGATCGAGGCCGGCACCATCGTCCTGTCGGCGGCGCTGGAGCTCGAGAACCTCGACATGAACGAGCTCGAGGCGATCCTGAGCGACATCGATCTCGCGCTCGCCCGCCACGTCCCCGTGCTGCACGATCTCGCGCTGAGCTGACCTGCCGCGCCTTTCGACCCTGCGCTACCCGAGAGTTGGAGCTGATCTATGGGAATTTTCGCGCGCCTTGCGACCCTCATCAAGTCGAACCTGAACGACCTCATCAGCCGCTCGGAGGACCCCGAGAAGATGCTGAACCAGGTCGTCATCGACATGGCCAACCAGCTGATCGAGGCGAAGAAGCAGGTCGCCGTCTCGATCGCCGACGAGAAGCGGCTGGCGAAGCAGGCCGAGCAGGAGGCGGCCAACGCCGCGGAGTGGGAGCGCCGGGCGATGCTCGCCATCAAGGCGGGCGACGACGCGCTGGCCAAGGAGGCGCTGAACCGCAAGAAGGAGCACGACCAGCTCGCCGCGACCTACAAGGACCAGTGGCAGAAGCAGAAGCAGGCGGTCGACCAGCTGAAGACGGCGCTGCGCCTCCTCAACAACAAGATCGAGGAGGCGAAGCGCAAGAAGAACGTGCTCATCGCCCGGAAGAAGCGGGCCGAGGCGCAGAAGGCGATCCAGGAGACCATGAGCGGTCTGAACAACGCCTCCGCCTTCGAGACGTTCGACCGGATGTCGAACAAGATCGATCAGATCGAGGCCGAGGCGGAGGCCGCCGGGGAGATCGCCGAGCAGTACACGGGCGACACGCTGGCGCACCGGTTCGGGCAGCTCGAGGCGACGGCGGGCGCGGACGAGGAGCTGCTCGCGCTCAAGCGGAAGATGGGCGTGCTCCCGCCCGAGCCGCCGCCCGCCGCCACGCCGCCGCAGGTGCGCGTGGCCGGCGCGGGCGGCGCGGGCGGCGCGCCGACCGCCATGCCCCAGGCCGAGCAGGACGAGCTCGCGGCGGCCATCGCGGAGCTCGAGGCCGAAGAACAACGTGAACAAGCCAGGATGAAGCGCTAGAGCACGCCCGCCCATGAGCCAAGCCGCTACGGCGCTCCGCCGTCCCGAATCGAACGCCGCCCCCGCCGCTCCCATCCCCGTACACGCCGAAGAGGTCGGCGCCTTCCTCGAGCGCGTCGGCGTCAGCTCGTCCGGCGGCCTCTCCGAGGCCGAAGCGCAGAAGCGCCTCGCGGAGCACGGGAAGAACCTCCTGCCCGAGACGAAGAAGAAGAGCGCGCTCGTCCGGATCCTCGAGCAGTTCGCGAACCCGCTCGTCCTCACGCTGCTCGCCGCGGCGACGATCGCCGTGGTCGTCGGCTTCACCGCCGAGAAGCACGAGAGCTTCCTCCACAGGTTCGGCGACGCGATCGCCATCCTGCTCATCGTCATTCTGAACGCGTTCCTCGGCTACTACCAGGAGCGGCGCGCGGAGGCGGCCCTCGAGGCGCTCCAGAAGCTCAGCGCGCCGAGCGCGCGCGTGCGCCGCGGCGGCAAGACCGTGGTCATCGCGGCCGAGGACGTCGCGCCCGGCGACATCCTCGAGCTCGAGGCGGGCGACGCGGTCCCGGCCGACGCGCGGCTCGTGCAGACGATCAGCTTCGCGACCGAGGAGGCGGCGCTGACGGGCGAGAGCGCGGCCGCGGTCAAGGACGCCCTCGCCCCGGTCGCGCGCGACGCGCCGCTCGGCGACCGCGTGACGATGATCTTCACCGGCACGAGCGTCGTGCGCGGCAAGGGGCGCGCGGTCGTGACCGCGACCGGCGTGAACACCGAGCTCGGCCGCATCGGCGAGATGATCCGCTCGGTCGGCGAGCAGAAGACGCCCCTCGAGGAGCGCCTCGATCGCTTCGGCGCGATCATCCTGCGGGTGTGCCTGGCGCTCTCCGCGGTGCTCCTCGGCTGGGGGTTCATCCGGGGCGGGCGGCCGTGGCACGAGCTGCTGCTCGAGGGCGTGAGCCTCGCCGTGGCCGCCATCCCCGAGGGGCTGCCCGCGATCACGACGATCACGCTCGCGCTCGGGATGCAGCGCATGGCGAAGCGCGGGGCGATCGTGCGCAAGCTGCCCGCGGTCGAGACGCTCGGCGCCGCGACGATCATCGCGTCGGACAAGACGGGCACGCTGACCCAGAACGAGATGACCGTGCGCAACGTGTACGCGGGCGGCCACCGCTACGCCGTGTCCGGCGAGGGGTACAACCCGGCCGGCGCGCTGCGCGACGAGGCCGGCGCGGAGGTCGTCGATCTGTCGGCGCCCCTCAGCTACCTGCTCGCGACGGTCGCGCTCTGCAACAACGCGTCGCTGAACGAGGACCAGGCGACGGGCCGCTGGAACATCGTCGGCGACCCGACCGAGGGGGCGCTGCTCACGCTGGCCGCGAAGGGCGGCCAGTCGCGCGAGTCGGTGGCGCCGTCGCACGCCTTCGTGCACGAGCTGCCCTTCGACAGCGATCGCAAGCGGATGACGGTGATCACGCGGGACGAGCGCGGCCGCGAGATCGCGCACGTGAAGGGGAGCGTCGACGTGCTCCTGCCTCTCTGCGTGAAGTTCGCGGACGACAAGGGGGTGCGGGCGCTGACCGAGGACGATCGGCGCGCGATCATCGCCGAGGCCGATCGCATGAGCGAGGCCGCCCTGCGCGTGCTCGCGATCTGCCGCCGCGTGCGGGTCAGCCACGACGAGGACGACATCGAGCGCGAGCTCACGTTCCTCGGCCTGGTCGGGATGATGGACCCGCCGCGGCAGGGGGTGAAGGAGGCGGTGGCCGAGTGCCGCCGCGCCGGCATCCGCGCCGTCATGATCACGGGCGACCACCGGCTCACCGCGACGGCGATCGCCAAGGAGATCGGGCTCTGGGACGAGGGCGACGAGGCGCTCAGCGGCGCGGAGCTCGCGGCGATGAGCGACGAGGAGCTCGCGCGGCGGATCATGCACCTGCGCGTCTTCGCCCGGACGACGGCGGAGCAGAAGCTCCGGCTCGTGCGGGCGTTCAAGGCGCACGGCCACATCGTGGCGATGACGGGCGACGGCGTGAACGACGCGCCCGCGCTCCGCGAGGCGCACATCGGCGTGGCGATGGGGCGCGGCGGCACGGACGTGGCGCGGCAGGCGGCGGACCTCGTGCTCGCGGACGACAACTTCGCGACCATCGTCGAGGCGGTGCGCGAGGGGCGCGCCATCTACCGCAACATCCAGAAGTTCATCTTCTTCCTCCTCTCGTCGAACATGGGCCTGCTCGTGGCCGTGTTCGTGGTCTCGTTCTTCGGCAAGTGGCCTCCGCTGACGCCGCTCATGATCCTCTGGATCAACCTCGTGACGAACGGCCTGCCGGCGCTCGCGCTCGGCATCGATCCGCCGGATCCGCAGCTCATGTCCGAGGCGCCGCGGCCGCGCGACGAGGGCCTGCTCGTCAAGCGCGACTACCTCGGGATCCTGTACGTCGGCGCGTTCATGGGGCTCGCGGCCGTGGCGCTCTACGCCACGTCGGAGCAGACCGAGGAGGCGCTGCTCCGCACGCGCGCCGTCGCCTTCTCGCTGCTCGCGCTGTCGCCGCTCTTCCACGCCTGGAGCTGCCGCAGCCCGGTGATCTCGATCTTCGCGTCGAAGCCGCTCGTCAGCCTCCCGCTCCTCGTGGCGGTGGCGGCCAGCGCGGCGATCCACCTGATCGCGCTGCTCGTGCCCGCGCTGCGCCCGGTCTTCCGCACGTACGCGATGTCGTCGCACGAGTGGATGGTCCTGCTCGTCCTCTCGGCGCTCATCGTGCCGGCGGTCGAGATCGCGAAGCTCGTGTACCGCCGGATCCGGCCGGTCGACGCCGGCCCCGCCCGTCTCCCCGCCTCCGCCGGCCCCCGCTGATTCGCCGACATGGGCCGGCGCCGCCGGCCTCTCCCCCGCCGCGCGAGGTCGCCGCCCCGCCGCGCGAGGTCGCCGCCCCGCCGCGCGAGGTCGCCGCCCCGCCGCCCCGAGATCGCCGCCGGGCGCTGTTTTCGCGCGGCGGCGGAGCGGCTTCGAGCGTCGCGGCGGCCGCGGGCCCCCCGCGCGGAGCGATCCGGAAACAAAGTGCCCGTGGTAAGAACAAGCGGGCGCGGAGAGGCGTCCAAACCCGAGCTTATGAGACGTAGAACACCTTTCCTCCGTGCGCCGGGGGCGCCTGCCCTCGGATCCCGCCTCGCCGCGCTCGCGCCGGCCGCGCTCGCCGCGCTGGTCGCCCTGGCAGCCGCGGCGCCCTCCCCCGCCCTCGCCGCCGGCGCGCCGATCGCGGCGCCGCTCGTCGAGTCGAAATGGCTCAAGCTGGACGGGATCCCGAAGGAGTGGCCGGTGGCGCTCACCTCCCTCGGCGTCAAGGTGAAGGGCAAGCCGAGCAAGGCCGACCTCGCCGCGCAGGTGGCCATCGCCTACGACGACGCGCGGGTCTACGTGGCGGCCGACGTGACCGACGACGCGCTGCGCGGCGGCGCGGACCACGTGAAGCTCGTCCTCGGCTTCCCGGGCGGGAAGGTCCAGGAGGTCGCGCTCTACCCGGGCCAGCCGGGCAAGACCGCGGGGAGCGTAAAGCTGCCGGGCGGCAAGACGGCGGCGGGGGCGAAGGTGATCGAGGCGCCGCGGAGCGGCGGGTACACGCTCGAGGCGAGCATCCCCTGGTCGGCGTTCCCCGAGGCGGCGACGACCCGGGTCGGGCTGCGGGCGGGGCTCTTCGTCCACGACGCCGACGGCGCCGGCGGGGTCGACGCGATCGTCGGCAGCGCCGCCTCGGAGGCGTACACGTCGCTGTCGCCGCTCGCGACCGAGCCCGAGCTCGCGGTCATCGACGGCCTGCTGAGGAGCAAGGGCATCCGCAGCGCCCCGAAGTACGACCTCGTCGCCGACGTCGCCGGCGACGCGATGCGGGAGCGGGTGACCGTGTACGAGCGGTACCTGGTCGTCCTCGGCCCCGGGTTCCGGAAGGGCGCGCAGTACTACTTCGAGGACCTCGGGGTCGACGCCAGCGAGGGGATGGTCCCGTCGCTCACGGCGCGCGACCTGACGGGCGACGGCCAAGCCGAGCTCATCCTGAGGAAGCGCACGGGCACCGGCGCCAAGTACCGCGAGGTGATGCACGTGCTGCAGTTCGGCGCCGGCGACACGCCGAAGCCGATCTTCCAGCACGAGGTCGCGATCTCGACGGACAAGGGCTCGGTCGTCAACGACGTCGAGCTCGTGCCCGACGGCGCGAAGATGGCGATCCGCGTCGAGCCGGGCAAGGCGACCCGGTACGACGCGAGCAACTACGCGGAGGGGGTGGAGCAGACGTACGACCCGCTGCTCTTGCCGTGGGGGCCGATCAAGTCGCAGCTCTACAAGCTGACCGGGGGGGTGTTCACGAAGGCGAGCGAGCAGCGGCAGGCGCCGACCGCGGCCGCGCGCCCGGCGGCGGCGCGGGCCGAGGAGCCGCGGGGCGCGGCGAAGCCGGCCGGGCTGTCGCCCGCCGAGATGCTCGACAAGGTGTACGCGCTCTACCGGCGCGACCGCGGGGCGTCGTCGAGCAAGCCGCGGTTCGACCTCGGCGCCGACGTGGCCGGGGGTCGCGAGCCCGAGCGGGTGCTCCTGCACGACCGCGACCTCGTCGTGTTCGGCAAGGGCTTCCGGGGCGGCACGGGGTACGCGTTCATGACGCTGGCGCAGTTCGCCGCTCCGGGCGACATCCGCTCGGTGCGCGCGCTCGATCTCACCGGCGACGGCAAGGCGGAGATCATCGTCCACGGCACCGTCCGCGCGGCGGCGCCCAAGGAGGCGGGCGCCGCGACCGTGGACCGCGACGTGGTGCTCATCTTCCGGCTGGAGGGCGACGGCATCCAGCGGGTCTTCGCGGCCGAGGTCGGGCGCAGCATCGGCGACAAGAAGATCGTCGGCGAGCTCAAGTTCGTGCGCGCGGACGACAAGGTGGGGATCGAGCTCGCCCCCGGGCGGGCCGTCGAGTGGACGGAGCAGACGTATCCGTTCAACCAGGACAAGGGCCCTGTCGGCGGCTTCGAGCCGCTGCTCCTGCCGTGGGGCGGAGCGCAGCCGGTGCGCTACGTCTGGAACGGGTCGACGTTCGCCAAGTAGGCGGGCCGCGGGCCACGCGGGGTCGCACGCGCCCATCGCCTTTCGGGATGTGCGCGCGCCGCACCGGCTGCGGAGGGGAAACGCCGCGGTGGACGCGGCCGGCGCGTCCGCCTTGGCGGTTCATCTCTCGCTCGCTCAGCGTGCTCGGTGCTCGAGCCGCCCATCGAAGGGGTCGCCTCCGCTCGACGACCCGCGGGCTTGCCCGCTCACGCGCCCGGCGCCGCGCGCGAGGGCGTACGCGATGCCCGAATCGAGCGTGGACCGCACCAGGATCCCGCCCAGATCGGCCCCGAGCTCCACGAGCGCCCGCGCGATCGCGGGCTGAATCCCCGTCAGGAGCACCTGCGCGCCGAGCAGATTCACCGCCCGCGCCGTCCGCACCAGCGCGCTGGCGACCTGGGTGTCGATGGTCGGCACGCCCGTGACGTCGAGGATCACCATCGAGGCCCGGTGGGCGACGACGCCTTCCAGCAGGGTCTCGAGCACCTGCTGCGCCCGGGGCGCGTCGATGTTGCCGATGAGCGGCATCGCCACCACGCCGCGCGCGATCGGCAGCAGCGGCGTGGAGAGGGCGCGCAGCCTGGCCTCCTGCAGTTGGATGATCTCGTTCTGGAGCCGCTGAGCCTCGGCCTCGGCCGCTCGGCTCTCGGTGACCTCGACGGAGATGCCGCACACCGCATACAGCCTCCCTCGTGAATCGAGCAGCGGGAACCTCGTGGTCACGAAGTGATGGGTACGGCCCTCGAGCAGGAGCTGCTCCTCCACGACGAGCGGCGCCTCCGTCGCGATGACCTGCCGCTCCGACTGCGCAAAACGCTCGGCGAGCTCCGACGGCACGACGTCGCGAGCGACGCGCCCGAGCACCGCCTCGCGGGAGAGGCCCATGAGCCGCTCGAAGTGCCTGTTGACGAGCACGTAGCGGCCGTCCAGACCCTTGACGTAGACGGCGCTGGGCGCGTGCTCGACGATCGCGGTGACGAACGCCGCGCCGTCCTGGTACGCCTTCTCGGCGCGCATCCTGTCCGTCACGTCGAGGTTGATCCCGATCACGTAGCGCGCGCCGCCCACGTCGGCCCGCGACATCCTGGTCTCGGTCCAGACGGTGCGGTCCTCGGCGCGCTCCAGGCCGGCGTCGGCCGTGTCATACGGGGTCGGCGGCATGATCGCGCATTCGCCGCTCCGGATCACCCGATCGAAATGGGCGGTGTATCCGCCCGCCACGGCCACCGGATCCTCGTACATGTTGTGCTTGCCGACCATGGCTTCCTTCGACGGCACGGCCAGCATCTCGCGGTTCCGGCGATTGATGTCCGCCAGGACGCCGTCGGCGCGGTAGAGAGCCGACGGGACGGGCAGATGCTCGAAGACGCCCTGGTACAGGGCCGCCTGCGCCTCCGCGGCCTCGGCGCGCTGCTCCAACGCCTTGATCTCACGGCGGAGCCGCTCCAGCTCAGCCTGCATTCCCTCGATATCCACGCGCCCCCCGGGTCATCGTGCCTGCACCGTCAGCTCGCGAATGGCCATCGCGATCACGTCAAGGGTATTTGATGATATGCCGGACCCTTACATGGTCTGCCCAGCATTGCCAAGCCATTTGATCCAGACCTCGGCTGTCGCGGCTGGTGTGCGGCGGCACTCACGCCGGCGTGGACCTGTGCTCTGACGCGTGCGAGGTAACCCGCGTTCGGCCGATGTAGGCACGGCGGAGCCTCGCCCGCGCCTGGCGGGCGGGGCCCCTCGCCGTGATCCGGGCATCCTGCCCAAACTTTGCGCGGCCTCACCGAGGCCTGATCGACCCCGTCCGAGGGTGTGACCGGGTCGTCCGCGGTCGCAGCGAGGAGCAGGAAGCGACGGTACTCGGCGACCGCGCGCCGCGCGAACGGCGCGGGCCAGCCGTTGTCCGCGGCGAGGCGGGCGGTGAACGGGAAGGAGGCGCCCTCCGCGTCGAGCGGGAGGACCTCGAGGCGCGCTCAGATCTCGGCCTGCTGCGGGTTCATGGGATCTCCGGTCTCGGGGCCGCGCGGCAGTGTCCGCGCGCAACCCGGATGTTGGCGGAATTCGGGCGCAGCGCGTCCGCGCAGCCCCGGTATCGACACGACTCGCCTGCTCCTGAAGAATCCGAGATGAAAGGTTACGCATCGTCGCAATGCGGTAGAGCGGCGTCGTTGAAACGCCGCTCGCGCGCTCATGGTTCTTGTCCTGCGCCGGAGCTGCCCCACGGTGACCGAGGTTGAGGGCGCCGAGCAGCGGCTCGCCGGCCTGCCACCCGAGCAGCGGGTCGCGGGGCTCACCCCCGAGGAGCGGCTCCTCCTGGTTCCCGACGAAGTGCTGCGGCTGCTCCCCGAGGACTACCTGCGCTCGCTTCCGCTGGACGTGCAGGCGAAGATCCGCGCTCGGCTCGGCGCCCGACCCGAAGACGCGTGACGGCGGGCGCGGCCGGCGCCTACCGCTCGTCCGCCATGCGCCGGCGGCGACGGCGCCGCGCCGCCGACGCGGCCGCGAAGGCGAGGCCGAGCAGGGCCAGGGCGACGCCGCTCCACGACACGAGCCGCAGGCGCGGGTCGGCGTCGAGCGCCACGGCCTCGTCGGCGCGGCTCTGGACGATGACCACGAGATCGGTGTGGCCGACCGGCGCGATCCCGGCGAGAAACGCGCCGCCGTACTTCACGGGATCGCGCTCGGCGAGCGGATCGCGAAAGTCGTCCACCGAGGCCACCAGCTCGGGCGGCGGCAGCCGGAGCTGCTCCAGCGCGGGCGCGCCGGTGACCGGCGCCGGGAGGAGCCCGCTCAGCGTCGCGCTGCGGAGCGCGGCGCCCTCGCCGTGCTCCAGGCCGTCGTGGACCAGCACCGTGAACGCATCGCTCGCCGGCGCCGGCCCGCCGCGCTCCTGATCGCGGCGGGCCGCGAGCGCGGCGAAGCGGCGGCCATCGCTGAGCTGGAGCGCGCCGAGCCGCGAGTCCGTCGCGATCGTGGCGATCAGCGCCCCGGCGAACTCCCCGGAGGCGCTGCGGATCGGGGACGCGAGGGCGAACTTGTGGTTGTGGTCGGTCTCCGACTGGAAGGCGCGGGAGACGTACGCCACGCCGGGATCCGGCCCCTCGGCGAGGCGCCGGGCGCCCTGGAAGTAGTTGCGGAACTCGTACGTCCCCCGGGGCGCCGACGCCCGCGGCCAGTGCAGGAGCAGCACGCCGTTCCGGTCGACCACGAACCAGGTGACCAGCGAGGGGCCTCCGTGCTGGCCGACGTACGCCTCGCGGAGCGCCTCGAGCGCCGGCAGGTGCGGCTGCTCGACGAGCGCCGCGGCGCGCGGATCGGCGGCCGCGCGGGAGACGAGCACGCCGTAGTGCCAGAGCTGCGCGAGCACCGCGCCGGCCACCGCCCGCGCCGCGTACACGTTGCCCTCGAGCACCTCCTGCCGCCGCGCCTCCTCCTGGGCGCGCGCCGTCGCCACCGCGCCCCCGAACGCCAGCGTCGCCGCGAGCATCAGCGCCACCGCGGCCGGGTGCCGGGCGCACCATCGCAGCGCGCGCTCGACCCGCCCCGGCGTGCGCGCCGCGACGGGCTCGCCGCGCAGCCAGCGCTCCAGATCCTCGGCGAGCGCCTCGGCCGAGCCGTACCGCCGCTCGGGCTCCTTGCGCAGGCACGTCAGGCAGATCGTCTCGAGGTCGCGCGGCAGGTCGCGCCGCACCGAGCGCGGCGGGGTCGGCTCCTCCTCGGCCGTGCGCTGCAGCGTCTCGTGCGGCGTCGGACCGTCGAACGGGCGGCGGCCGGTGAGCAGCTCGTAGAGGATCACGCCGAGGCTGAAGATGTCGGCCGCCGGCGTGACCCGCTTCGCGTGGCCCATCGCCTGCTCGGGCGCCATGTAGCCGGCCGTTCCCACGCGGTCGCCCGTCACGGTGCCGCACTCGTGACCCAGCTGCTTCGCGACGCCGAAGTCCGCCACGTACGGCTCCTCGGCCTCGTCGAAGAGGATGTTCGCGGGCTTCAGGTCGCGGTGCAGGATGTGCTGGCGGTGCCCCTCGTGGACGGCGCGGGCGAGCTTCGCGACGAGCGCGGCGGCGCGGCGCGGGTCGCGGTAGCGCTCCAGGCGGGCGGAGAGGGCGCCGCCGGCCATGAGCTTCATCGTGAAATAGGCGCGGCCCTCGTGCTCGCCGACGTCGTAGATCGGCACGACGTTCGGGTGATCCAGGCGGGCGACGACCTCGATCTCGCGCTGGAACAGCCGCGCCGCGGTGGCGCTCGCGAAGGGGCCGCCCGGGAGCATCTTGAGGGCGACGATCCGGTCGGCGCGGATCTGCCGGGCCCGGTAGACCACGCCCATCCCGCCGGCGCCGAGCCGGTCGAGGATCTCGTACGCGCCGAGGCGCAACGACGGAAGAGGGCTGTCGTCCTGGCCAGGCGGGTCGGGCGCGGCCGGCGCTGCGGCGCGGTCGAGCACGCGGGCGATCAAGCAGGAGGGGCAGAGGCCGTGCGGCGCGTCGGGCTCGATGGCCTCCCGGCATGTCGGGCAGACGCGGACCGTCAGGACCTGAGCGGCAGCGGTGTGGGCTCCACGATCCATCACCCGTCCTTCCGGATCCATCCGTGAAGGTTACCCGTCATTCGATGGATCCCCCCTCAGCGAGAGGCGCAGCGCGCGCAGCTCGTCGTCCACGTCCTCCACGCGCGCGACCGTGCGCGCCACCTCCTCGCGGAAGGTTCGCTGATAGCGATCGTACAGGCGGGAGGTCGCGGTCTTCACCGCCTCCACGCTCATGCCGAGCGCCGCCGCGACCTCCTTGTGCGGCCGCTCCTCCTCTTCGCCGGTGAGCCGTCCCCTGAGCGCCTCGAAGACCCGCGCCTGTCCGGTCTGCGCGTAATGATCGTGCAGCACGGTGAGCGTGCGCTCGATCAGGTCCATGGCGAAGCGCCGCTGGTAGAGCGCCTCCGGCGTGAGCAGGTGTCCCGCCGCGTGCGCGCGCACCGGCTCTGCCTGATAGCGCTGCTCCGCGCGCTCGGCGTCGAAGCCGCGGAGCGCGCCGTCGCCGCCGCGCTTCTGGGCGCGGGCGCGCTCGCGCTCGTTGGCGACGTAGTGCTTGACGCAGGCGATGAGCCACGACCGGAACCGGCCGCGGTTCTGGTCGGCCATGGCGAGGTCGTTCCGCTCGAGGAGGCGCGCGAAGAAACCCTGGGTGAGGTCCCGCGCCTCGTCGGCCGGCGCGCCGCGACGGCGCACGAAGGCATAGACGGGGTACCAGTACAGCTCGCAGAGCGTGGCCAGCGCCTGCCGCCCCTCGGGGGTGAGCGGCTCGCCGGCCTTTCCGACCAGACCCCAGGAGGTCTCGGGGAAGCGGCGCGGCGGGTCGGAGGACGGGGGCATGGGAGCACAGAATAACCGTCCTGGCCCGAGCGAGGGAATTTACTTTCACGGGGCGGGGCTGGGCCTCGAGGACGTCACTCCGAGCTGCCCGGCCCCAGGATGTGGATGTTCGTGGGGCGGCGCGGGGGCCCTACCGAACTCGCGTTGGACGTTCTTTCTCCGGCGTGCGATTGCACACTGGCTAGGCATCGGCGCGTAGCGGATCGCGTGGCGTGAGGAGACGACGGCGATCCCGCCTAACGGATCACGCAAGCTCTTCCAGCCGAGCGAGGCGTTCGTCGTCGAGCCGCACCCGGGGGGCTGAAGCCGAGTACGCCTCGGTCCCGACGATGGGCAGGCTTGGCGTATTCGTGGGTCGCTCATTCGCCCTCCTTCATTCGCGGTTCGAGGGGCGGGTCGAGCGCATCGCCATGGATCTCGCGCAACACGATCGCGGCGTGCCGGGCCCCCGTCTCGACCGCATCGAGAGGATCCATTCCGTGTGTAGTAAATGGGCGCCCATCGAGATCTACAGTGACGGACCAAGGCCACTCTTCTTCCGGAGGGCTTCGTGTCGGCTCGTGGATCCGAACGAAGATGTCGCGCGGTTCGTCGCCGTCTGGCGTCACCTTGAACGTCAGCTCGATCATCACTTGCACCTCCTGTCGCAGTCTCTCAGGCATCTCCCGTATTCCTGCATACACTCGTTCTTGCAGTTCCTGTCCCCCTTTGGGCAGTTTTTGTGGCAGAGATCCAATACCCGATCGCACTTTTCCTTGCATGCCTCTTTGCAGTCGGACGAGCTTGAGCCTGTCGCCCACCGGCACGAGTCGCACGACTGCGCTCCGAGGCCGCTTCGAACCCCAGAGGCCTCTTCACATCGCTCCTTGGCTTCGTCCAGACTCGCGTGCTCGCCCTGGTACCGCGTGGTGCAGCTACCGGTCGCGCCCTGGTTATTGCAAACAGCCGACCCCGCCTTCCACGTGACCGTGCACTCCACGGTTTGCGAGCACGGATCCGCATCGAAGCCCATGTGTTCTTGCGGCTCCAGCGGCACATGCCACCCGAAGCCGCCGACCCCTCCAGTCGGGGTGATGATGCTGCCTCCGGCGCCTTCGTTTCCCGAACCCCGGACATAGCATTCCCCTACATCGTAATTGCACGCCGCGAGACCGAAACATAGAACAACCACGAGCTTTTTCATCTCGGCTTCACCTCGAATCTCCAAATGGGTCCAGTGGTCACCATCACGACCAGACTTCCAGGAAGAACGCGACTGCTGCCGCCGGCCCAGTCCGCATGGACGCTGGTGGACAAGCCCAAGGGCCCCGCGAAGTACCAATCGGACTGGGCACGGCCGCCTGGAGCAACCCCCACCACGCGGTCACAGATCACGGCACCACACACCGGCATCGAGTAGATCGCCAGGGACGGCCCGAGGCTGACCGTGGTTGTCTTCGTGCCGTACCCGAGAGTGACGGCCGTTCGATCGTAGACCCCTACGCCTGCCCCTGGCACGATGCTGAGCATGTTGTGGACTTCGAGCCGGAAGTCCCCCTCGCTGCGCCAGAGCCACCCGGCGAAAGGGCTCACGGCAAGCCTGGGCTCGATCCCGACCTGGATCCCGCCCACGCTCACACCGCCGCTGAACTCGAGTGCATGTGCCGGCGCCGGAACACTGACGAGCGCACAGGCACAGCCGCATAGCACGAGCGCGCTCGCCCTCCCCCTGAGCCCGTGCCCCATGCCTTCCCCTGATTCCGGATGGTCCTCCCACCGGGGGTGGGCGTCAACGGCGATCTCGCACACGCCAGCTCCGTGCCGTCCTTGCACCTGCAAGCCGGAGCGCGATCGGCCGCGCCGGTGGGTCGAAGCGTGCGCCGCCCTCCGGCGCGCAGCGCCCGGGCGCGTCGGCGATCCACGTCGCGCTCAGGCTTCCCAGCGTGGAACCTGGCACGGGGTAGCGCATCCGCGGCGCCCGGCCGGCGGCGTCGAGCCGCTGCTCCTGTCGGGCTCAAACACGATCCGTCCCCCACGCCGCCCCACGAACACCCGCTCCGGGGGCGTGCCGCTCCCTCGATCTGGACACACGCCGCATCGTCATTCTTCGGGCTCCGGCAGGCAGCAGACGGTGCGCGGACGCGGTTCCCCGCCGAACGGCGTGCAATGCGGGCCCTCCCTTGCTACCCACTCCGCGCTCAGGCTGCCGAGCGCCGGCCCGGACTCGAAGTGCAGGCAGGCATCCTCCTCGCCGCGGGCCAGGTCCGCGGTCCCGATGAGCGCGCTGTCGCTGCACGCGCGGTCCGCATAGGCGCTCACCCGCGCTTCGCACCGATTCAGGCCATCGGACGCGCAGCCGCACGGCTCGCAGTTTCGAGGATCGGACAGATCGCGTTGATAGAAGAGGAACCTCTCCGAGAACAGCGGTGGCTCGCCCGGTGGGGCAGACGGGTGGCAGTCCAGGACACCTCGGACTTGCGCGACGGCGCAGTAGCGCCACCCCGGGGGCACATGGGCCTCTTGCTGGCTCAGCATGCACAGCTCCGTGGGCCCCGGGCAGAAGACAGGGGCCACGCCGCCGACACACACGACCGCGACCTGGGAAGGCCCCTCCGGGATCGGGGGCACCTCGCGGACCCTGGGCTTGCAGTACGACTCGACCACCGGCCCGATCCAGATCGATCCGACCTGCGATGACGGCACGGTGCCTGACGAGATGCAGTCCCCACCCCAGCTGGGAGGCGGATTGAATGGCGTGTTCGTCGCCTCCGGGATCTGCTCGCAGGACGAGAGGGAGTTCGCCGCGACCATCCGCGGCAACGAGCAAGCGCCCTCGCCGCAGCTGCACTCGCCGCAGACCGTCTCGCCGGGCTGGATCGAGCGGAGTGTCGTGAATGTGGTCCGGGCGATGGGTTCAGGCTCGCCCGTAAACTGGTCGTGGGCCACGAGGTCCTCGCACGACGGCTCGGACTCCTCGGGCCCCATCCAGACGAGCATCGGATCGGCGAAATTGGACGGTGGGAGGGGCACGCATTTGCCCCAGCAGACGCCATTGCTCGTGCCGTCGGGGTTGACGACCAGGCAGGGGTCCCACGGGTGGCCGCAGGTGTCCTCACGGACGACGCAGCCCCCCGCGCTCTGGACGCCGGCGCCGGCCAGGCCGGCCAGCGCGAGCGCGCTCAGCATCCACCACCTTTTTCGCGATCTCATCTCCACCTCACCGCCTCCCTCGGCCCGCCCGCGACGAGCCCGCGCACGTCCTCCGCCATCGAGGCTGCGCCCGGCGCGACGCACCCAGCGCCCCGGCGCCGGCGCTCTGCCGGCAGCATCACCGCTCCCGGGGCAGGCAGCAGATCATCACCGCCCCGTCTCCTTCTCCGTCGCCGACCAGCGTGCCCCCCTCTGGCGTGCAGCGGCCAGGCTCGCTGACGATCCACGTCGCGCGCAGGCTGCCGAGCGAGAAACCCGGCGCAGGGTCCCCTGGAGGACATTCGCCGCTACGTGGAGCGGCAGGGTTTCCGGGGCGCGGATCGGGACGACCTGGTCCAGGAGATCTTCCACGGCGCGGCGAGCCTCGGCGCCGTCGCGCGGCGGTGGCGGGCGCGGAACCGCGGCCGCGGCGCGCTGCTCGCGCCGCTCGCCGTCGCGTTCGGCGCGGGCGAGGCGCGTGCCTCGTCGGGGTCGCTCCACCGAGGCCCGCTGCAGCGGCTGCTCGGCTGGGCTCGCCGCGCTCTCCGGCGCTCGCCGTCCCGCGGGGAGGCCAGCCCGGCGGCGAGCTCGCGGCGCAGTTCACTCGTGCCGACACGGGGGGTCCGGCGATCGATGGCCAGCGCCGCGACTGGCGCCGTGGCAGGTGCGCTCGTCCTGCTCACCCCGGTTGGGCGCAGCGACGTGGCGGCACCGCCAGCCGACGCGGTCGCGCTGCGCTTGCCGACGTTCATGACGGCCGTTCCGCGCGGCCTGGATCGTCACTGGGCTCGGGCGCTTCCACCGTCCCTTCGGCCGCCGGCGCCGCAGGCGGCGGTCCCAGGGCGACGGGTCGCAGGCCGTCGAGCCCGCGGCACGCGCATGGCCCGCTTCAGGGCGGCGGCGCCCTGTCCACGAGCGAAGAGCGCCTATGGCGACAGGCGATCGCGACGCTCACCTCGGGTCGAAGCGACGCAGCGCGCCTGCTGCTCGAGCGACACCGGCGCGAGTTCCCCCGGGGTGCTCGTGCAGCGGACCGCGAGGAGCTCCTGCGACGGCTGCGAGCGGACGTCGATCGCCATGGACACGGCCACCGGCCGATGAGCAGCATTCCGCCGCGATCGCGGTGAGCGGCGCGACGGCGCAACAAGGAGGGTGGAAGAGATCAGCAGCGATGGAGAAACGAATGGGCTGCTCGGCTGCAACGCGCCCGATTCGTGCCATCCCCTCCTGGCGAGTCCTCCAGGCATTGCCATATCCGCCCAGGCCCGCCAACATGGCCCCGTTTTGCTCAACCCAAGGAGGCGCCTGTGGCAGACCCCTACATCGATCCTTTCGAGACGAAGATTTACGGGAAGTTCGCGCGCGAGCAGATGGCCGCGGTCCTGATGGGCAAGCTCCCGCCGCTCGACGGCATGGTGGAGTTCGCGATCGGCAAGCAGCTCGTCGCCGATCAGGCGATGTCCGACGTCCTCGATCGCCAGCCCAGGCCGGCGCCGCAGCTCGACAGCGGCGCGGTGCTCGACGAGGCGCGGGACGTCGTGGTGCGGTTCTCCGCGTACCTCGACTCGCTCAAGGGGAGGCCGGTCGATCCCAAGGTGTTCTTCCGCGGCGAGGCGCCGAGCGTGCTGGCGCGCCGGCGGCTCACGAAGCTCACGGCCGCGGTCGGGCACATCGCCGACGAGCTCGAGAGGCAACGCGACAAGGTCCGTGGCGCGGACATGTGGCTGGCCGAGCTCCGGGAGGCGCACGAGAAGCTCGGCATCATCGAGCGGCAGCAGCGCGCCTCGCGCGTCGAGCGGCTCGAGCTCGGCCCCGAGGTGTCGACCGCGCGCGACGCCTGGCTGGGTGTCTACAACGCGAACAAGAGCCTCGTGCGCGGGCTGCTCGCCCACCTCGGCAAGCCGGAGCTCCTGCCGCTCATCTTCGACGACCTCGCCGAGATCCACCGCACGAGCGGCGTGAGCGACGCGCTCCCGACCGACCAGCCGGCAGCGCCGGCAGCGCCGCCAGCGCCGGCGGGCGCACCGGCCGGCCAGCCGGAGGCCTCGCCGGACGCGTGAGCCGGCGGTCCCGTTGCAACGCGCGATGCAAGCGTTGCAACGGGCGACTCGGGGACCGAGTCGGCCATTCCAAGGCGTGAGACGGCCGACTCGGGGACCCAGCGGGGCGGATCAGGGCATGAGATGGGCAGCTGGGCTGCCCAGGGGGCCATCTCATGGCATGAAATCGCCGGCTGGGCGGCCGAGTCACCATCTCACGCCTTGAAGCGGGTGACTGCGCGCCGGGGAAGGCGCTCTCAAGGCAATCTCGGTCGCCCCGTCGCGCTTCGGGGAGCGCTGCGCGCCGGTCCGGCCGGTCTCGTCCGCCGACTTCCCGGACGAACTGCGGCGCGAGGGCGCGCGTCAGAGCCCGTTGGGGATCACGGTGAGGGTGCCGGAGCCCCGGTTGGTCAGGACGAGATCGTCGTACCCGTCGCCATCCAGGTCTGCGACGGCGATGGCGTTGGGGCCGGGCGAGGCGCCGGTCGGGACGACCGGGCCCGAGGCGAAGCCTCCGCCGCCGTTGCCGGTCATCGGGCGGACGCCGCCCGAGGAGGTGGTGACCAGGATGTAGGCGTCGAGCTTGCCGTCGCCGTTGAAATCGCTGGCCACGACCCCCAGCGCCGAGTTGGCGATCGCGGTGGGCGCAGCGGTGGATGAAACGCCGCTCGCGAACGTGCCGTTGCCGTTCCCCTTGAAGAAGAAGAGGAACCGGCCGGCCGCGCCGTTCGAGAGGATGTCGAGCCTGCCGTCGCCGTCGGCGTCGCCGAACGCGATGCCCGCGGTCTGGCCGCCGGCCGAGTTGGTGTAGGCGACCGGCGCGGCGAACGAGCCGTTGCCCTGGCTGATGAGGATCGACAGGCGCGCGGCGCCGGGGCTCGTCACCACGAGATCGGAGGAGCCGTCGCCGTTCAGATCGCGGCAAGCGATGCTCGACTGGACGCCGCCGGTGTTCTGGATAGGGATGAGCGCGGGCGCGGCGAAGCTGCCCCCGCCGGTACCCATGATCACGCTCACCTGACTCTGGGTCACGCTGGTGGTGGCGATGTCGGCCACCCCGTCGTTGTCGAAATCCCCGGTGCAGAGGTGGACGGAGCCCGGGGTTCCGGTGGTGAAGGTCGTCGACATGCCGAAGGTTCCGGGCGCGCTCGGGCCCAGGTTGCGGTAGACGCTGATGCTCCCGTTGCTGGTGGGCAGGTTGGTCTGGCCGTCGACGGTGACGGCGTCGAGCCAGCCGTCGCCGTCCACGTCCACCGCCACGACCGCATTGCTGGAGAGCGGGGCGCCCGTGTAGGTGAGCTCCGGCTGGACGGTCGTGTCGCCGTTGCCGTGGAACACGGAGAGCGACCCGGCGGGGGTCTGCGACGATCCGGATTCGCCGTTGGCCACCAGGACGTCGAGCTCACCGTCGCCATTCACATCGGCGACCGCCGGAGCCAGCGGGTTGTGGGGCGCGGGCACGCTGATCGGCGTGCCGGGAACCTGGCCGGAGGGCTGGGCCTGGCAGCCGCCGTTCGAGCAGATCTCACCCGCCGCGCACGCGCTGTTGCAAGCGTTGCAGTGGGAGGCGTCGCTCTGGAGGTTCACCTCGCAGCCGTCGGACGTGAGCCCGTTGCAGTCCGCGAGGCTGCCTTCGCACGCCTCGCAGCGGGTCCCCTCGTAGGTGGGCAAGCACGCGCAGGTATAGCTGTCGATGCCGTCGACGCAGGTCCCGTCGTTCTGGCACGGGCTTTCGGCGCACTCGTCGATGTCGGTCTCGCAGTCGGCGCCGGTGAAGCCGGGCGGGCACGCGCAGGTGTAGCCGTCGATGCCGTCGGTGCAGGTCCCGCCGTTCTGGCACGGGCTTTCGGCGCACTCGTCGATATTGGTGCAGGTCACGCCGTCGCCCTCGTACCCCGCGTTGCAAGCGCAGGTGAAGGAGGTCGGCGTATCGGCACATACGGCGTTCGCGTCGCAGTCGTCGGTGCCCAGGGCGCACTCGTCGTTCTCGGTGCACACGCCGTTGTGACAGGTGAGGCCGTCGCAGCACGGCACCGCGGCGTCGCAGGGCGCGCCCTCGGGGAGGCAGCCGTCGCCGTGGCAGGTGGGGTCGCCCAGGGCGATGTAGTCGCCGAGATGCAGCAAGTGCGCGGGGAGGCACAACAGGTTGATCTTGAGGATCGTGTAGGGGTACGTCGTGGAGCCGTTCCTGTGGCACATCAGGATCGTGCCGTTGACGTCGAAGTCGTCGCAATGCGCTGGGGTGAGCGCGCCATGGGCTTCGCCCACGGCCTCGTCGTCGTCGCCGTCGGCCGCGGAGGGGTCGGCGCCGGTGCAGCTCGCGACCAGCAGGGTGGAGAAAGCCGGGATCGCCAGATAGCCGAGAAGAGAGCCCTTGCGATAGCGCATCGCTTGTCCTCTGTTTTTCTTGAAGCGGGGGCGCCGCGCGATGTTCGGCCTGCGCTGGCTGAAGGAATGTCAGGTCGTCCACATCTGCCAATTCAATTTCGAGGCCAGCGCGAGGACGTCCTTGTGCGGAGGTGATGTCGAGGCAGGCCGCTGCGCGTCTTCCGCGTTTCGCGCGCGCCGCCGCGCGAGCCGCCGGCTCCCGCGCTGAGCGCGCGCCGAGATCCGGGCACACCGCCTCATCGAACCCGTTGGCCCGGCGCCGCGCACATCACGGTACAGGGCACGAGCAGCCCGCGGGCCCGTCGCGCTCCGCTGCTGCGGCTGCTGCTGCCTGAACGCCTCAGCTGCGGAGTCCGCTCCTCATCGTGCGGAACGACCGCGCGCACTCCGCCGTCGATGGTGAGTTTTCAGCGCACGCAGGGCGCTCCAATCAGGCGAGCCACGTCCCGCCCGGTCGGCGCCGGTCCGGATGGCTGGCGGCGTCGCTCCAGCGCGCTCACTTCTGGCCCGCGCGGAGCGGAGCGCGGGCGCTCCTCCGCGGACGTTCCTGCGCGTGCGCGTCGGCCCGCGGCCGCGCGGCGTGGTCCGTCAGCACCCCCGACCATCGGGCTGCCTGGCTCGTCGATGGACGCGACGCTCGCGTCGTCGCCGCATGGGTCGCTCTCGGTTACGCTCCGCGCGCCGGGGAGGGCTGCGCCTCGGCGCGAAAGGAGACCTTCTTGGGACCACATTCCCGCGAGTCCGAGGTGGACGCGCTCCCCGAGACGCCCGTCGCGCAGCGCGCTCACGCCTGGCTGGTCTTTGCCTTGAGCTTCGGCCTGCTGCTGTCCGACTACATGTCGCGCCAGGTCCTCAACGCGGTCTTCCCGTCGCTGAAGCTGGAGTGGGGCCTTTCCGATACCGAGCTGGGGGCCCTGAGCGGCGTCGTGGCGCTGACGGTCGGTGTGCTCGCCATTCCGCTGTCGTTGCTGGCCGATCGCCTGGGCCGCGTCCGGAGCCTGACCCTCATGGCGACGCTGTGGAGCGTGGCGACGCTGGGGTGCGCGCTGTCGGCCGACTTCGGCGAGATGCTCGTCGCTCGTTTCATGGTCGGCGTCGGGGAGGCCGCGTATGGCAGCGTCGGTATCGCCGTGGTGCTGTCGGTGTTCCCGCGCCACCAGTGGGCCAGCCTGAGCGGCGCCTTCGCGGCCGGCGGCGCCTTCGGCGCCGTGCTGGGCATGGCGCTCGGCGGCCACGTGGCGGCGAGGCTGGGCTGGCGCTGGTCGTTCGGCGTCATGGCCCTCTTCGGCCTCGTCCTCGCTGCGATCTACCGCTTCGCCATCACCGAACAGCGGTTGCGACCAGCGCTGGAGGAGGGCCAGCGCGCCGCCGTCGCACGGCCCCCTGCGCGCCAGCCGATGACGTTCCGCTCCGTGTTGGAGTCGCTGTTTCCGACGCCCTCGATCGTCTGTGTCTACGTGGGCAGCGGTCTGCACCTGTTCGTCATGGGGGCCGTGCTGTCCTGGATGCCCAGCTACCTGAACCGTTACTACGGCATGACCGTCGATCGGGCGGGCGCCGCCGCGGCCGTCTTCGTCCTGATCGGCGGCGCCGGCATGATCGCCTGCGGTGTGTTGACCGATCGCCTGAGTCGCGGCCAGCCGGCTCGCCCGTGGCGGATGGCGGTCGCGTACAGCCTGACCTGCTGCACCTTGCTCGGCGTGGCTTTCCGGCTCGAAGCAGGCCCCATGCAGCTGGCGCTCATCGGGGCCGGGACGCTGTTCGCCGGGGGCACGGCCGGCCCGGCCAGCGCCATGGTCGCCGGCATGACCCGGGCGTCGATCCACGCGACCGCGTTCGCGACGCTGGCGGTGGCCAACAACCTGCTCGGCATGGCCGCGGCGCCGCTCGTGACCGGCGTCCTCGCCGACCGGATCGGCCTCCTCGGCGCCCTGCAGGTCGCGCCGCTGACCGCGCTCGCGGCCGCGCTGGCCTTTGCCCTGGGCGGACAGCATCGTGGAGCCGGAATGGATGAGCGCCTCTAGGACACCGAACGGGTTGAAACCCCGAGAAAATGAACCACAGAGGGCACAGAGGACACGGAGGAAGAAAGAAGAGAGAGCTCAGAATCTCTTCTTCATCCCGCTGTGCCCTCTGTGCCCTCTGTGGTTCCAATCTCTTCATTCTCGGGCGTTTCAAGCTGATCGGCGCTCTAGTTTCGACTTGGGCACAGCTGCCCGATGTCAGGCAGCTGGAGGCCATCGCCGCCCACGACAAGGTGCTGACCGGCCTGAAGTGAGCCTCGGAGCTCTGCATCGCAGCGGGTGCGACGATGATGGTGGCCTCTCTGCACGCGGGGCAGAACGCGACGAGATCTCACCCCCGCTTCGGGCCGAGCCATTAACACGTGAATCGCATCGTTCGCGCGTGAATTCACACGATGAGGTTTCACCGGCGCAGTAGAAGACGGAGTTGCGGTCGAGATGCGCTTCGAAGCTACCAAGCGCGCACCATCGCAAGGATATACCGCACCCTTCCACGATGCCCCTTACGGGCCATTGCCCGAGGAGACGTTTCGTCATGAGAACGCTTCCCAAGAACCGCCGTGCCACGTTCGGCTCGATCCTCTGCGTCGCCTCCCTGGGCGTCTTCGCGCTCGGTCCCGGGTGCAGCGCGGCCTCGTCAGACTCCGCCGGCGCGGAGCAGGTCGGCGAGGCTGACGAGCACGTCACCGCGGCACAGTGCGACTACTTCGATGTCAACGGCAAGGTCACGATCTGCCACTACACCGGCTCGGCCAATCACCCCTACACCGTCCTCAAGATCAGCGACGAGGGCTGCATCAACGGGCACGCGGTGCACGCGCAAGACTACGTCGCGGTGAACGACCCGACCTGCCAGGGCGGCGGGTGCCTCCCCGTGAACGCGCCGTGCGACGCCACCCTGCCGTGCTGTGACGGCACGCAGTGCATCGACGGCGTCTGCAAAGACCTCTGCGAGGGCGTGACCTGCACGGCGTCCGACCCGTGCCACGCGGCCGGCACCTGCGACCCGCAGACCGGGCTCTGCTCGAACCCCGTCGCCCCTGACGGCACCGGCTGCGACGACGGCGACGCCTGCACGCAGACCGACACGTGCCAGGCCGGCACCTGCACCAGCAGCAACCCCGTCACCTGCACCGCGAGCGACGAGTGTCACGTGGCCGGCACCTGCGACGCCTCCAGCGGCGTCTGCTCCAATCCCAACGCTCCGGATGGGATCTACTGCAGCACGGGGATCTGCAAGACCGGGGCATGTTACATGCCCACCCTGAGCTTCCAGGCGAATCAGGACTACGCCGGCTTCAACCGCCCGCAGGGCGTGGCGGCGGGGGACGTCAACGGCGACGGCAAGCCCGACCTCATCGTGGTCAACGTCAGCGGTGCCAACGCGAGCGTGCTGCTGGGCAACGGCGACGGCACCCTCACGGCCGCCGCCCCCGTCGGCGGCATCGGCACGAACCCCGGCGGCGTGGCGCTGGCGGACCTCGACGGCGACGGCAAGCTCGATCTCCTCGTCGGGGGCTTCAACGTCCCCGGCACCGGCGGGCTCCGGGTGCTGCCGGGCAACGGCGACGGCACCTTCCAGACCCCCGTCCTTTATGACGTGGGCAATCAACCGGTCAGCGTGCAGGTGGCGGACTTCAACGGCGACGGCAAGCTCGACGTCGTCACGGCCAACTTCGTCGGCAGCAGCCTGAGCGTGCTGCTGGGCAACGGCGACGGCACCCTCCAGCCCGCCGTCAACTACGCCGACCCCGGCGCCCGCACCCCCAACGACGTGGCGGTGGCGGACGTCAACGGGGACGGCAAGCTCGATCTCGTCTCGGCCAACGCCAACAGCAGCAGCCTGAGCGTGTGGCTCGGCAACGGCGACGGCACCTTCCAGCCCGCCATCGTCTTCCCCTCCGGCGGCAGCTTCCCCGGAGCCGTGGCGGTGGGGGACCTCAACGGCGACGGCACGCCCGACATCGCCGCGGCCCACCAGAGTTCTGCTGCCAACGTGACCGTGCTGCTGGGCAACGGCGACGGCACCTTCCAGACCCCCGTCGTTCATCCCGTCGGCGGCGGTTTCCTCCTCGACGTAGCGATCGCGGATCTCAACGGCGATCTCAGGCTCGATATCGCCACGACCAGCTTCAACAACAACGCGGTGGGCGTGCTGCTGGGCGACGGAGCCGGCGCCTTCCAGCCCGTCACCTTCGTCTCCACCGGCAACAACAGGCCTTACGGCGTGGCGGAGGTGGACCTCGACGGCGACGGCAAGCTCGACCTCGCCACGACCAACCTCTTCGAAAACAGCGTGAGCGTGCTGATCAACCAGTCGTTCTAGTTGGGACGGCGTTGCCAATTGGACGCCGCGCAGCGCTGTACGAGCCTGCCCCGTTGACAGCGACGACTACCGCGCGGTGCTCGGAGCGCATGGGCTCATCCCGAGCATGAGCCGCGCCGGCGACTGCCACGACAACGGCCGACCGCCTCGACCTCTCCCCGCTTCAGCCGACCCCTGCGAGCGCGAGCGCCCCCACGAGGTCGTCGACCAGGGCCTGGTCCGCGGTCATGCGCCTGACGACGGCCCGGGGATCCCGCTCGACCTCGGGCAGGATGGCGGCGAGCTCGCGGCCGGCGGCGCGGGCGTCGGCGACGCGGCCGAGGCGGGCCAGGGCAACGGCGCGGTCGAGCGCGCTCCAGGCGAGGTTGGGGGTGATGGCCTCGGCCTCGACGAGGGCAGCCGCGTAGTCGCCGCGGCGACAGGCGTCGAACGCGAGGGCGTGGTGGACGGTGCCGGGATAACGCTTCGTCAAGCCCCGATGCTTGCGGAGGATGGCAGTGCCGCGCTCCCAGTCACCGGCGAGCGCGAGGAGGAAGCCCGTGAACATGAGCGGCCCGCCGAGCTTCAGGGCGACCTTGGCCTCGGCCTGCGCCCCCGGGCCGTCGCCGGCGTCGAGCAGCACGAACGCGAGCGCCTGGTGGGGGTTGGCCAGCTTGGGCTCGAGCGCCACGGCCCGGCGCGCATCGCCTTCGGACCGGCAACGGTCGTGATCCCTGCCGGCGGCCGTCCACGACGAGAGCACATGAAAGAACGAGGAATAGGCCAGCAGCCCCCCGTCATCGGGGTCGCGCTCGAGGAAGCGCGCGCAGTGGTCCGCGAGCTCGGTTTGCAGGCGGGGATCGAAGGTGGCGAGCCACCGGGGGAAGCGCAGGAGCACCTCGTACGCCGAGCGCGGAGGGTGGACGCAGCGCTCCTCGGCCTCGATGGCATGGACCGCGCCGAGGGGCAGCGCGACGAGCAAGATGGTGATGTCGCGGGCGATCTCGTCCTCGACCGCGAACAGGCGGTTGTCGACGTCGGGGCGGTCGAACGTCCTGCTCCACACCTGGATTCCGCGCGTCGTGTCGTGGAGCTTGACCGCCACGCGGAGCGCGCCGGGGATGAGGCGCACGCTCCCCTCGACCACGTAGCGCGCGCCCCGCGCCTCGGCCTCCTCCAGGGTGGCGGCGCGCGAGAGCACGCGCACGCGCGGGGCGCGAACGAAGAGGTCGCCGAGCCGGTCGGTCAGGCCGTGGGCGAAGGCGCGGCTCCGCGTGCCGGTCGAGCCCGGCACCAGCGGCTCGCTCTCCGACCCGTCCGCGTTCAAGGAGGCGGAGACGGCGGTGATCGAGGCAAAGGGGAGGATCGCGATGACGGGCCCGTCGGCGCTGGTTGGGAGCCGCGGCCCTCGGGGGGACGGTGGGCCCGGCCGGTCGGAGGGCGCTGAATCGAGCGAGGGCCGCCGGGAGACGGAGGGTTGGGCGGGGTCGGGCGCGGCTGGCCCCGCGACAAAGGCGGGGGCATAGCGGCCGCGCGGCAGCTCGATGCGCACCGCGGCGGCGGGGCTCGCGGCGTAGTAGCGCTCGAGGGCGCGCCGGAGCTTGCTCATCTCGACGCGCACGATCGAGTCCTCGGTGGAGTCGAAGCCCTCGGGCCGCTCGAAGATGCGCGTGGCGAGGAGGGGCGCGCGCAGCTCGGCGCCGCGCCCCGCGAGCACCTCGCCGACCAGGAAGCGGAGCAGGCGGATCTGCCGCGCAGACCCGCCGAACACCGGGCTCGTCACCACCCGCTCCAGCTCGGCCACGATGGCCGCGCGCTGATCGGTCTGCGGAGAACTTTCCATTCAGGTCAGCATGCTCACCTAGGTGCCCCTCCGGATGCAACAGCGTGAATCGCAGCGCTCTCCCCTCCCGGAGGAGGGCGTGTGGCCTTGCCCCACGCCCGGCCGTTCCGCCGCGGAATGCGCGAGGATCGGCGCGAGCCGCGGATCGGGCGATGTGATTCACAGCGAATTCACGGTAAAAACGCGTGTGGGGCCGCTGCGCTGACGTTTACCGTGCGCGGTCAGGGCACACGCGCCTCGGCCCCGTCGGGGGGCAACGCGGGGCCTGCGACGGATCGCACCGGGGGCGGCGTCCCCGCCGGGAGGCCGCCAGGGAGGACCTCTCCATCATGAGCACCTCGAGCTTCCTGAGAGGCGCGTCCGCGCTCTTCACTGTCCGTCCAGCCGGTGCACGGCGTGACTGGATGAAGGTCTCACCACAAAGGAGCGTTCAACGATGCGCATCTCTCGAATTCATCTTGCAGCCACGGCGCTCGCCGCAGCGCTCGGGGGGCTCTTCGCCGGCGCCGGGGGCGCCTTCGCGGAGGGCAACGACTTCGCCGGCGCCTACGTGGCGAGCCTCCCGGATCGCGCGGAGATCATGCACCTTCACCGGGACGGCACGGCCGGGATGACCCTCTCGGATCAGGTCACGTTCGGCGCCGGAGGGTTCACGTTCAGCGACAGCCTGGGCTCCTGGAGGCGCGCGGGGAGCCATACGGTCTCCGTGCGCATGCTCAACCTCAACTTCGATCTGACCGGCGCAGCGCCCGCGTTCTCCGGGATCGCCGTCGTCGACTACGTCCTGGTGTTCGCGCCGGACAAGCAGACGTTCACGGCGAGCTGTCAGGGCAAGATCTTCGCCACGGGCGTCGACCCGCTCGATCCAGGCGCCACCCCGGTCACGGAGTTCGATTGCGCGTACCTGAATGGGTATCTCTACCATCGGTCGCCGGCGCCGTAGCTCCCCGCAGCGAGGAGTCTTCCGACGGCGTCACCGCCGTGAGATAAGAAATCGTTTTTCCGTGCTCGTTTGAACGGACCTGTCGCGGCGTACTGGCGCGAGGACGCGCCGAGAGCACGTGGCACCGGTCCGTGGAGAAGGATCGAAACCGGTATGCGCAAAAGGCTTCTGTTCGCTCTCTCGCTGCTCCCGCTCGCGGCCCTCGGGCTCGCGCTCCGGCCGGCGCCCACCCTGGCCGGCGGCTTCCCCTCCGCCTGCGCCGGGACGTACCTGATCTCGGAGGCGGGCGGCGCGAGGGATTTCTGGACGTTCGCGGCCGACGGCTCCTTCTTCGGGACCACCTCGACGCAGCCCCTCTACAATTTCTCCAACCAGCAGGGGAGCTGGGAGAAGGTGGGGGACGACGGCGCTCGAGGCGCCCTGTTCGCGTTCGTCTACGACGAGGACAACACCCTGCTGACGACGGCCCGGATCGATATCGTCCTCGACACGGTCGGCCAGGGCTGCGACGAGATCGCCGGCTCTCTCGTCGTGCGCACCTTCGAGGACGGGGAAGATCCGCTCGATCCTTCGAGCGACACCGGCGATCCCATCGCCTCCGACACCTTCACCGGCCGGCGCGCGACGGCGAGCCCCTGACGGCCTTCGCGCGCGCGGGCGTGCCCAGGGCGGAGGAGCGCGTGGCCGCGGTTGAGCGCCTGTCCGCGAACGGCAAGAACGTGTGCGAACGCAATTTTTCGATTTCCGCGGCTCGCCTGGTTGGAGCATCATGCCGCGCTGGCACTCTGTCATCGATCTCGGCGGAGCGTCCGCGGTGGTTTAGGGCGGTGAGGGGCGCACTCTTCAGCTGAGGCATTCAGGCAGCAGCAGCGGCGGAGCGCGGCTGGACCCGGGGGCAGCTCGTGCCCGGTATCGTGATGTGCGCGGTGCCGGGCAAACGGGCCCGAAGAGGCGGTGTGCCCTGATTTCAGCGCGAGCTCAGCACGGGAGCCGGTGGCTCGCGCGGCGGCGCGCGCGAAACGCGGAAGACGCGCAGGGGCCTGCATCGACATCACCTCCGCAAAGGACGCATTCACACTGGCATCGATCTTGGATCGATTGAATTGGACGACCTGACATTTCTTCCGCCAGCGCAGGCTCAACATCGCGCGGCACTCCCCGCTTCAACAAAAACAGAGGACAAACCATGAGCTATCGCAAGAGCTCTCTCTTCAGCTGCCTGGCGATTTCGGCGTTCTCCACCCTGCTGGTCGCGAGCTGCACCAGCGCCGGCCCCCCCGCGGCCGATGGCGATCACGACGACGAGACCGTGGACGAGGCCCATGACGCGCTCACCCCCGAGCAGTGCAACTACTTCGACGTCAACGGTACGGTCCAGATCTGCCACAAGACCAGCTCCGCGACGAAGCCGTACACGATCGTTCGCGTCAGCGAGCAGGCGTGCATCAACGCGCACAGCGCCCACGTCGACGACTACGTAACCAGCCTCGACCCGAGCTCGCCGAGCTACGACCCGACCTGCGGCGGCCAGGGCTGTCTGGCCGTGAACGCGCCGTGCGACCCCACGGTGCCGTGCTGCGACGGCCTCACCTGCCAGAGCGGCACGTGCACCGACGTGAACGAGTGCGCCCTGGGCACCGACAACTGCGACGCGAACGCGGCGTGCACCAACACGCCGGGCTCCTTCACCTGCGCTTGCAACGCGGGCTACTCCGGCGACGGCGTGACGTGCACGGACATCGACGAGTGCGCCCTGGGCACCGACAACTGCGACGCGAACGCGGCGTGCACCAACGCGGCGGGCTCCTTCACCTGCGCTTGCAACGCGGGCTACTCGGGCGACGGCGTGACGTGCACGGACATCGACGAGTGCGCCCTGGGCACCGACAATTGCGACGCGAACGCGGCGTGCACCAACGCGGCGGGCTCCTTCACCTGCGCTTGCAACGCAGGGTACTCCGGCGACGGCGTGACCTG
Source organism: Sorangium sp. So ce385 (assembly GCF_051474135.1). NCBI lineage: Bacteria > Pseudomonadati > Myxococcota > Polyangiales > Polyangiaceae > Sorangium > Sorangium sp. So ce385. The sequence continues at coordinate 9,309,110 of NZ_CP150337.1, forward strand.
CACCAACATCGACGAGTGCGCCGAAAGCCCGTGCCAGAACGGCGGGACCTGCACCGACGGCATCAACAGCTACACCTGCGCGTGCTTGCCCGGCTTCACCGGCGCCAGCTGCGAGACCGACATCGACGAGTGCGCCGAAAGCCCGTGCCAGAACGACGGGACCTGCGTCGACGGCATCGACAGCTATACCTGCGCGTGCTTGCCCACCTACGAGGGGACCCACTGCGAGGCGTGCGAAGGCAGCCTCGCGGACTGCAACGGGCTCACGTCCGACGGCTGCGAGGTCAACCTCCAGAGCGACGCATCCAACTGCAACGCCTGCAACAGCGCGTGCGCGTCGGGCCAAATCTGCTCGAACGGTGGCTGCCAGACCCCGCCCTCCGGCCAGGTCCCCGGCACGCCGATCAACACCTCGGTTCCCCACAACCCGCTGGCTCCGGCTGTCGCCGATGTGAATGGCGACGGTAAGCTCGACGTCCTGGTGGCCAACGCCGAATCGGGGTCGTTGCTGTTCCCCTCCGGGTCGCTCTCCGTCTTCCACGGCAACGGCGACGCGACCGTCCAGCCGGAGCTCTACACCACGGGCGCCCCGCTCTCCAGCAACGCGGTCGTGGCGGTGGACGTGGACGGCGACGGGTGGCTCGACGCCGTCACCGTCGACGGCCAGACCAACCTGCCCCTCATCAACGGGAGCATCAGCGTCTACCGAAACCTGGGCCCGAGCGCGCCCGGGACCTTCGACACGCCGACGAGCTTCACCACCGGCACCCCGGGCTCCGTCCACCTCTGCACCGGGGACTTCGATCACGACGGGGTGGCCGACATCGCCACCACCAGCGTGACCCTGAGTCGGGTGAGCGTGCTCCTGGGCACCGGCGGGGGCAGCTTCGGCGCGCCCACGCTCATCTCCATCTCGGGCACCGGCGGCGTGCAGTCGAGCATCGCCTGCCGCGATCTGAACGGCGACGGCTCCTCCGATCTCGTGGTGACGAGCCCCGGCACCGCGCGTCTCTCGATCCTCATCAACCAGGCCAACGGCTCGTTCGCCGCGCCGGTCGCCTACACCAACTCCGCCGGCGGCCAGACCGCGGGCATCGCCTTTGGCGACGCCAACGGCGACGGCACGCTCGACATCCTCTCGAACGGCGCGGCCGGCCGGTACCTCTTCTTCTTCCGAGGGAACGGCGACGGCACGGTCGCGAGCGGCGTTCAGTCCACCGCCGCGGCCACCGCGGTCGCCAACTCGGCGCTGGGGGTCGTGGCCAGTGATTTCAACGGCGATGGCAAGCTCGACGCCTACATCCTGGTCACCACCGCCTCGGGCGGCGTCCGCCCGATGACCGGCAACGGCAACGGAGCCTTCACCTCGGGCACCGTCGTCCCGACCGGCACCTCGCCCGGCCCTAACGCCATCGCCGCCGCGGATCTGGATGGCGATGGGTACGACGATCTCGTCCTGACCAACCGCGGCTCCGGCACCCTCACCGTGATCCCGAACGGACTCTGACTCGCCGTTTCGCCCTCACGCGGCCTCTCGCTCGATCCGGAGGATCTCTTCTTCGGGCTGTGGATACGCGCCGCGGCCGGCGGTGTCGTAGGCGTTGACGTGCCCGGGTTCTCCCTTCGGCTGCCACTCCCGTCCGGCGTTCTTGACATGGCCAACGAGCTCCTTCTTCTTGGTGTCGACGGAGACCGTCGGCCGGCCGCGGCGCTGAAACTGGCAAACCCGGCGCGCGAGCTGGCGGCCTGCCTCCGCGTTCGCCGCGGACCGAGATAGAGGAGCTCAGAAGGGCTGGATCGCATCCTCCTGGATGGCCAGGCCAGGACGCGTGAGCGCCCGGCGATCTCCAGCCGCCTGCCTCGCTGTGCTACCTTGCTCGACCGGTGGTCCGCATGTCCCCAGCTCCGGCACGTCTGGTCCTGCTGCACTCCTCCCGCGACGACGCCCTCGCGCAGGACATCGAGCGGCTCTTCGCGGTGCTCGAGCGGCAGGGCATGGTCGAGACCTGGAGCCCGCGCCGCATCCCGGCCGGCCAGGACGTCATGTCCGCCACCCTGCAGCAGATCCAGCGGGCGGACATCATCTTGTTGCTGATCAGCTCGGACTTCCTGGCTGCGGAGGACACAGATGCGTGGATCCAGCTCGCGCAGCAGCGGCGCCGGCTCGAGGGCACCCGGGTCATCCCCGTGCTCCTTCGGCCGGCGGTGCTCCCCGACGAGCTCGAGAAGCTGGCGCCGCTGCCGCGCAACCGGCGAGCGATCTCGACCTGGGCCGATCGGGACGAGGCGCTCCTGGAGGTCGTCGACGGCGTCCGGACCGCGCTCGCCTATCGGCCCACGCTCGCGCCGGCCGCGCAGCCCGCGCCCGCGGCGCCCAGCCCTCCCCCCGACGACATCGCCGCAGAGGCGCCGCAGGGTAGCGCGCCTGTGACGCCCCCGACGCCGATCCAGAGCATCTTTCGCTTGAACGGCCCGCCGGACATCACGTTCGTGGAGCCGTCGCAGTTCCCTGCGCTGCAGGTCGAGCTGGATACCCTGGGCTCGGGGTTGATCGTGGAGGGGCCGTCCAGGGTCGGGAAGAGCACGGCCGTCAGGAAGGTGCTCGCGCTCCAGCTGCCGGCACGCCCGCAGCGCTGGATGGATGGGAAGCTGCCGCCCAGCGATTTCGAGGCGGTCCTGGACGGCGTGGTGCGCGGCGAGATCTCTGGGCACCTCATCGTCGACGATGTCCACCACCTCGAGGACGCCCTGAAGCGACAGCTCGCCGTCCGCATGAAGATCCTCGCGGATCAGGAGCGGCCGCAGGCGAAGGTGACGCTCATCGGGATCAACCCGATCGGCAGCTCGCTCACGGAGGCGCTGCCCGACCTCTCCGGCCGATTCCGGATCATCCGGATGGATCGCCAGAAAGACGTCAAGATCGCCGAGCTGATCTTCAAGGGGGAGCAGGCGGCGAAGATCCGGTTCACGCGTCGCGACGAGCTCATCACGGAGGCCGGCGGGAGCTTCTTCATCGCGCAGCTCCTCTGCTATCAGGCCGCCGTGAACGCCGGGATCCGTTCCGCACAGGAGCGGCACCGGGACGTCACGCTCGGTCCGGCCGACGTCATGGAGTCCATCCAGGAGGAGCTCCGCGCCCGTTACCACGGAGATCTCCGGGACTTCGCGGCGTATGACGAGGCCCCACCGCCCCGAGGCGCCTGCCTCGCGCTGCTGTGGATGCTGTCCCAGACCGACGACGGGGACGTGTCGATCGGCGAGGCGGTCCACCGCTATCCCGATCTCGCGCCCGCGTTGGAATGGCTGAGGTCCAGCAACCTGCAGCGCTGCTTCCAGGAGAAGCCGCGCCTGAGCCAGCTCCTCTATTACAATCGCGCCGCGGCTACGCTGAGCCTCGAGGATCCGCTGCTCAGGTTCTATCTCAGGAAGCTCGATTGGCGCGCGCTCGCCCGGGCCAGCGGGCACAGGAGCGTGCAGTTCCACCCGATCGACGGGCCGCTCTTCGCGCCCCCTTCCAGCCGCCCAGGCGCGCCGCAGGGCGGCACGCCGCCCAGGCCGGCGAGCGCTCCGGCGGCCGCCCCGGCCGGAACATGCGTCCGGGTCCTGCACCTCTCCGATCTGCACTTCGACGCTCAGGACCAGGCGACGCTCTGGTACGCGCAGCTCGCGGCCGATCTGCGGCAGCAGGGCTGCGAGCGCCTCGACGGCCTCGTGATCTCGGGCGACGTCGGCAATGTGTCGATCCCAGAGGAATACACCGCCGCGCGGCTCTTCCTCGATCACGTCATGGGGGGCTTCGGGCTGTCGCCGCGGTCGCTCGTCCTCGTCCCGGGGAACCACGACCTCAACTGGGCCCTGTCGCAGGACGCCTATCGGCTGGAGCGGCGCGCGCGCTACCGAGGCGAGCTGAAGGACGGAACGTTCATCGCGCATGGCGCCGACGTCATCGAGGTACGGGACGAGGAGGCCTACAAGCTGCGCTTCCGGCACTTCGCGGAGTTCTATCGGCAGGTGAAGGGGGAGGAGTATCCGCTCGACTACGAGCAGCAAGCGACGATCCATCTTCTGCCCGAGAGCAACCTGCTCTTCCTGGGTCTGAACTCCGCGTGGCAGATCGATCACCACCACCGCGCCCGCGCCGGCGTCCACACGGGCGCGCTCGCGCGCGCGCTGATCCAGCTCGATCGTCATTCGCGAGATAGCCTGCGGATCGCGGTCTGGCATCACCCGGTGACCAGCGAGGAGCCGGACCACCTCGACGACGCGGGCTTCCTCCAGCAGCTCGCGGTGGCTGGCTTCCGCGTGGCGCTCCATGGCCACGTCCACCGGGCCGAGAACCAGCTCTATCGGTACGACATGAGCCCGAGCGGCAGACGGATCGAGCTCGTCTCCGCCGGCACCTTCGGCGCGCCCGCGCGGCAATGGGTGCCGGGGTACCCGCTCCAGTACAATCTCCTCCTGTTCTCAGGGGGGACGATGACGGTCGAGACGCGCTGCCGCGAGGAGGTGAACGGCGCGTGGAGGCCCGACGCCAGGTGGCTGCAGGGGACGGGCAAGGACCCGCTGCCACGGTATCGAATCCCGCTGGAGTGACGCGCCACCACCTCCCGCTCGGATGGCGCGCCACGAGCCCGGCTCGCCGGCGCGGCCTCAGATCACCCGGTCCAGAAGCGCCTCCCCCCGCTCGAACCGCCTCAAATTCGCCAGGAAATGCTCGACCTGCGCCACCGGCTCCTCGCGCCGCCCGCCGGCGGTGTGCGGCGTGATGAAGCAGCCCGGGGCGCGCCAGAGCGGGTGATCCGGCGGCAGCGGCTCGGGATCCGTCACGTCGAGGTACGCGCCCGCGAGGCGGCGCGCCTCGAGCGCCTCGAGCAGCGCCGCCTGGTCCACCGTGGCGCCCCGGCCGACGTTGAAGAACCACGCGCCCGGCCGCATCCGCGCGAGCAGCGCGGCCGAGACGAGCCGCCGCGTGCCCTCGGCCTCGGGCAGGCTCGAGACCACGTGGTCCGCCCACGCGAAGGCGTCGCCGAGCTCCTCCCGCGCGACGGCGCGGCCAGGCTCGTCGCCGCGGGGATGGGCGCGTAGGACGCGGAGCTCCACCTCGAACGGGGCGAGCAGCGCGGCGAGGCGGCGGCCGATGGCGCCGAAGCCGAGGAGCAGCACCCGCCGGCCCCGGAGCAGCGCGCTCGTCGAGCGCACGGCCGCGTCGGGCCAGCCGCGCGGGCCGCGCTGGTTGTCGAGGCACTCGGGCAGCCGCCGCGACGCGGCCAGCATGAAGGCGAGCGCGTGCTCCGCGCACGGGTCGGCGTAGACGCCGCTGCTCGTCGTGAGGACCGCGCCGCGCGCCGCGAGCGCGGCGCGCACCGCCGCCACGTCGTAACGGGCATAGCCGGCGGTGCTGAGGTGCACCCAGCGGAGGCGCGGGGCCGCGCACACATCGTCCGGGTGCGGCTGGCCGAAGACCACGTCGGCGCCCTGCACGGCGGGATCGCGCCCGACCTCGGCGAGGTTCTCCGCCGAGCGCGCGCCGGACAGCACGAGCTCGTGCGGCGCGACGCCCTCGGCGAGCCTCCGCGCCGCCTCCTCGGGGAACACCATGGTGCAGGCGATGACCCTCCGATCCATGGCCGCCCCGCTCACCCGTGCACCGCGCGGCCGAACTCGCGCATCCACGCGTCCTCGTCCGCGGTGAGCGGGCCCTTCGCGAGCGCGTCGAGGTTCTCCTCCACCTCGGCGCGGCTCCTCGGCCCGGTCAGCGCGACGTCCACGTGCGGGCTGGAGAGCTGGAATCGATAGCAGTCGCCCGCCGTCATCGCCGAGCCCGACCAGCCGCTCGGCTTCTTCAACAGGCGCCGCCACGCCGTCGCCGTGTAGGCGAGGACGCTCGGCCGCGCGTCGCGCACGTGCGGGAAGATGTCGCGCTCCGCCCCGGGATGCGCGGCGTTGTAGCGGATCATCAAGAGATCGAGCGGCGACGACGCCGCGAGGCTGCCTGCCCGCACGCGGTCGTGGATGCTCACCCCGAGCGCGCCCACCTTGCCGCTCTCGCGCAGGTGCACGAGCTCGCGCTCGGTCGCGCCCGTCCACGCGGAGCCGACGCCGAGCCAGCTGAGCAGGTAGACGTCGAGGTGATCGGTCCCGAGCTCGCGCAGGAGCTTCTCGGCCCCGCGGCGCACGCCCCAGCCGAACCAGCCGACCTGCGCATAGCCGACCACCGCCACCTGGTCGCGCCGCCGCTTCAGCGCCTCGCGCAGGGGGCTGCCGAGCCCGCGCGCGCGCATCGTCCAGAGGAAGAGGTTGACGCCGCGATCCATCGCCGCGCGCACGCCATCCTCGTCGATGCCGTAGTTCGCCGCGAGGCCGAGCCGGAAGAGGCGCTTGCCGCGGAACGCGGTGGGGGCGCGGTGGAGCCAGTCATCCATGCGCCGGCAGCTTACACCACCTCAGTCGATGTCGTCGTACTCCCGGTATCGGAGGCCCGGAATGCGCGGCGTGCGGACGTCGAAGCCAAAGCTGCGATCGACCGCCTCGAAGAGCTCGATCTTGTGCGCGAGCCCCTCGGGCTCCCCGCACCCGGAAGCGCGGTGGCGCTCGCGCCAGCGCGCCTCGGACCGGACGAGGGGGTAGCCGCGCGTCGCCAGGGCGACGGCGAACGTCCCCGGGGCGAGACACCCCACGTCGGAGCCGTCGCCGCGATAGGCCTCCATCCGCGGCGACTCCACCCATCCGAGCCGATCGCCCTCGCGCGAGGCGCGGATGAGGTGCTCCGTCCGGCCGTCGACCACGACCCCGAACGCGGCCTCCCGCGCGCCGATCTCGAGGTCGTGCGCGGGCAGCCCGGCGCGAACGACGAACGCGAGCGCGTCCGACCAGCCGGCGACCCACATGCGCAGGCCGAGATAGAAGCGCACGGCGGGCTGCCACGACCACGGGGTCTTGAGCCGCAGGCCGGGCACGCCGTGGGCCCGCGCGACGCCGTCCGCGCGGCGCAGCAGGGCGCCCGCGACGCCGCGCCCGCGGTGGGCGGGCAGCACGTAGAGGCTCGAGACCTCGAGCAGCGGCTCGCCGCGGGCGCCCGTCGACAGCGCGACGGTGCCGACGCGGCGGCCGCCCCGCATGAGCCAGTACGGGGCCGCGTAGCGCGCGCCCGCGTGCGGCGTGCCGAGCTGCGCGCCGTCGCGCGCCGCCCGCGGCTCCCACACGGCGCGCAGCTCGGCGCCGCGCGCCACCGGATCGACGCGCTCGAAGAAGCGGTTCTCGACGAGCGACGCGAGCTCGCAATCCATCCACGCGCGCGTCTCGGCGTCGTCCAGGGCGAGCGGCGCGATCGCGCCGCCCGCGACGAGCGCCGCGTGGATCGCGCGCATGCGCCGGCCTGTGTCGTCCCCGGGAGCGCCCACCGCGCGACGCTACCACGCCGCGCGGCCCACCCAGAGCGGCGGTCCGAGGCCGACAGCTCGGCACACCGCCGCCCCGGCGCGCCCGCCGCGCCGCCGCGCCGCGACGAAGCGCAGGAATCCCGCGCCGCCGCGCGGCCTGAGCCGTCGCCGACGCGGGCCGACGCGCCCGGCGCGCCCCACATTCGCCGCCCACGACGGCCTCGACCTGTGCGAAACTCCCCGCGACCGATGGGCCAGGACACCTCTTCCCGGTGCGCCGGCTGCGGCTCTCCGCTCCCGGAGAACGCCCGCTTCTGCCCCTCGTGCGGCCACCCCGTCGCCGCGCTCGACCCCGGCTTCGCCGCGACGGCGTTCCCCGCCACGCAGCTCGGCGCCGGAGGGCAGTCGCCGCCGCCCCCCTCGCTGCCGCTGCCGCCGGTGCGGCTCCTGCCCGGGACGGAGATCAGCGTCTACCGCATCGAGGCGACGCTCGGCGAGGGCGGCATGGGCGTTGTCTACCGGGCCCACGACCGGGCGCGCGAGCGCGTCGTGGCGGTCAAATGCCTGCACTCGAACCTCTCCGGAAACCCCGAGATCCGGCGGCGCTTCGCCCGGGAAGCGCGGGTGCTCCGCTCCTGGAGCCACGACAACGTCGTGGCCGTCTACGACTTCGTGGAGCGCGAGCACCTGCTCGCGATCGTGATGGAGTACGTCGAGGGGTCGACGCTGGTGCGGCACCTCGAGCGGTGGCGCGGGCGCATCCCCTTCCAGGAGATCCGCACGCTGTTCGGCGGGGTCCTCGACGCGATGGACGAGGGGCACCGGATGGGCATCATCCACCGCGACCTCAAGCCCGACAACATCCTGGTCACGGCCGGCAAAGACGGCCTGATGCCCAAGATCGTCGACTTCGGCATCGCCAAGATCCTCGAGGGGACGACCTATACGCTGAGCGGCGCGTTCCTCGGGACCTGCTGTTACATGTCGCCCGAGCAGGTGAAGAGCCCCCACGCCGCGGACCCGCGCTCGGACATCTACTCTCTCGGGGTGACGCTCTACAAGCTGTCGACGGGGCAGGTGCCGTTCGACAGCCCCAACCACTTCGCCGTGATGATGGCCCACGTCGCCGATCCGCCGGCGCCCCCGTCGTCGCTGCGGCCCGACATCCCGCCGGCGCTCGACCGGCTCATCCTCGACGCGCTCGCGAAGGATCCGGCCGGGCGGCCGGCGTCGTGCGCGGAGTTCCGGGCGCGGCTCGACGAGGCGCTCGCGGAGTTCTCGCCCGGCCCGTCGCGGCTCGCGTCGGACACGCGCGAGCTCGCGCCGACGGTCCGCGAGAAGACCGGCGAGCAGATGATCCTCGTCCCCGGCGGGCCGTTCCTGAGCGGGCAGCAGCGCAGGAAGGTCCACGTCGACGCGTTCTACATGGATCGCACGCCGGTCACGAACCGGCAGTTCAAGGCGTTCGTCGACGTGACGGGGTATCGCCCCGACGACGCCGACGCGAGCCGGTTCCTCTCCCATTTCCGGCGCGGCGAGATCCCGCCGGGGCTCGAGGAGCACCCCGTGGTCTACGTGTCGTGGGACGACGCGCGGGCCTACGCCAACTGGGCCGGCAAGCGCCTGCCGACCGAGGCGGAGTGGGAGAAGGCCGCGCGCGGCGCCGACGGCCGCAAGTACCCCTGGGGGCGCGCCGAGCCGGGGCCGTCGCGCGCGAACTACGACAACCGCGAGGGCGGGACGGTGCCCGTCGGCTCGCTGCCGGCGGGCGCCTCGCCCTACGGCATCCTCGACCTCGCCGGCAACGTGTGGGAGTGGTGCGAGGACTACGACGATCCGCACTTCTACGCGGACGGCCCCTCGCACAACCCGCGCAACACGCGGCCTCCGGACAAGGCGCTGCTCGTGATGCGCGGCGGCTCGTGGATGTACGGCGCGCAGTCGCTCCGCACCTGGGCGCGCACGAGCTTCGAGGCGCATTACCGCTTCGCCGGCGGCGGCTTCCGCTGCGTGCGCACGGCCTCGTCGAGCTGACCGGCGGGCGCGGCGCTCCGCGCGGCGCTCACGAGCGCCTGGCCAACCGGCGGCGGCGCGGATAGAACGCCGGGCGCAGATGAAGAACGCGATGGCGAGCGGCGGGGTCCGCGTGCGGCTGGCCGGCATCCGGCGCGTCTTCCCGGTGCTCGACGACGCCGGCCGCGCGCTCCGGGGCAGCGGCTCCGGCGTTGTCGCGCTCGACGGCCTCGACCTCGACGTCGCGCCGGGCGCCTTCGTCGCGCTGCTCGGGCCCTCGGGGTGCGGCAAATCCACCTTGCTGCGCCTCGTCGCCGGGCTGGACCGCGCCGACGCGGGCACGGCCGTCGTGGAGGTCGAGGAGGGGCCGGGCGGCGCGGGCGGCGCGCGCGCGCCCATCGCGTACGTCTTCCAGGACGCGCACCTCTTGCCCTGGCGGAGCGTCCTCGAGAACGCCGCCCTGCCGCTCGAGCTCGCCGGGGTGCCGCCCGAGGAGCGCCGCGCCGCCGCGCGAGCCGCGCTGCTCCAGGTCGGCCTCGCCGACGCGGGCGCGCGGTACCCGGCCGAGCTCTCCGGCGGCATGCGCATGCGCGTGTCGCTGGCCCGCGCGATGGTCACGCGACCCCGGCTGCTGCTGCTCGACGAGCCGTTCGCCGCGCTCGACGAGCTCACCCGCAGCCGGCTCGACGATCAGCTCCGCGCGCTGTGGGCCGAGCTCGGCATGACGGTGCTCTTCGTGACCCACTCGATCACCGAGGCCGCTTACCTCGCCGAGCGCGCGGTCGTGCTGTCCCCGCGCCCGGCGCGCATCGTCGCCGACCGCACGCTGGCGCTGCCGGCGGAGCGGACCGCCGCGCTGCGCACCGAGCCGGCGTTCGCGCGCGAGGTGCGCGCGCTGCAGGAGGCGCTCGAGAGCGGCGGGGCGTGAGGGGCGGAGGGGGGCGAGAGGGCCGTTATGACGCGCGCAGGCCCACGCCGCCGGTGCCTACAACGGCGCCGAGATGGGCGAGGGATAGCCTTGGGGGGGACCTGGCCCCCATACCTGAGATGGCGTACAGTGATGTGACAACATAGACCATCATAGCGACCCGACGCATGAGCGAGCACTCGAAGATCGAATGGACGGATGCCACGTGGAACCCCGTTCGCGGCTGCATCAAGGTGAGCCCCGGCTGCAAGCACTGCTACGCCGAGACGTTCGCCGAACGATTCCGCAACGTGCCGGGGCATCCTTATGAGCACGGCTTCGATTTGCGGCTGATCCCCGACAAGCTCGCCGAGCCTCTTCGTTGGCCAGCATCGAAGAGCGTCTTCGTCAATTCGATGAGCGATCTATTCCAGGATGGAATACCAACCGAATACATCGTCGACGTCGCTCGCGTGATGCAGCGAGCGCCTTGGCACGTCTTTCAAGTACTGACAAAGCGCTCGGAGAGGCTGCGAGATCTGCTCCTGGGTCCCCTGCGATTCGCCTCCCAGCTGCCCCACATATGGTGGGGAGTCAGCGTCGAGGACAAGCAATACGGCCTGCCACGCGTCGATCATCTTCGCGCGGCACCGGGCGCTGTCCGGTTTCTCTCGATCGAACCCTTGCTCGAGGACATCGGAGAGATGGACCTCTCCGGCATCAACTGGGTCATCGTGGGTGGAGAGAGCGGACCTGGCGCACGACCGCTGCTGAGCTCGTGGGTGGAGTCGATCAGGCGACAATGCGACGAAGCTCGCGTACCGTTCTTCTTCAAACAATGGGGAGGCGTCCAGAAGAGCAAAAGCGGAAGAACGCTCAACGACCGGACGTACGATGCGCTGCCCCCGCGCCAGGTCGCGGCGATCCCCGACCGAGCGTCACGCTTGACACTCGTCGACGACGTGGAGCGCGAAGCAAAGAAGTGGTCAAATGCTCCTCTGGTCAAGCTGTCTCGCCGCACATCGCGCGTACGCTCTGTTGCTGCGGAGTGACATGACCGAGGCGGCGGCGTCGCTCGAGTGCCCACACTGGAATACGGGTGCACACGATGCAGGCGTCTCCACCGCAGACGCCGGGCCTCTTCTCGACGCCCGCGACCCCGCGCGTGAGGCCGGGGAGGCCGGGGAAGAGCGCGCGTGCGAGCTGCGCCTTCTCGGCGTCGCTGAATAGCGCGAGCTCGTGCTGGATCTCCTTGAGGGTCACCGTCATGCGCGGAGCGTAGAGGAACACCTTGGCGAAGGAAGCCTGGCCGCGGCGCTCGCCGCGAAGCCGCGCCTCGCGGCCTTACCGCCCGACGTCGAGCAGCGACGGGCGGCCCGGCAGCACCGTTCCCGGCAGAGCCCGTCCTCTCCCCGCCGCGGCCGTCCCGCACGGCCAGCGCGGTGCGGGACGCCTGGTCCGCGCTAGACTCTCGCTGGTCGACCATGGCCAACGCGATCCGCATTCACACCCAGGTCACCTCGGAGACGCTCCACATCCCGGAGCTCTCGGCCCTCGTGGGCAAGAACGTCGAGGTGATCATCCTCGAGGAGGAGCCGGCCCCGCGCAGGCCCACGCCGCCGGCGCGCAAGCTAGGAGCGCTCCGAGGCCTGTTCGACGTCCCGGAAGACTTTGACGCGCCCTTGCCGGAGGACATGCTGCGCGCCTTCGAGGGAGATGGCGAGCGTTGAAGCTGCTCCTCGACACCCACGTGTGGCTCTGGGCGGTGCTCGCCCCGGAGCGCATCGCGAGGACGGCGCGCCAGGCCATCGAGGATCCGCACAACACCCTCCTGATCTCCGCAGCCAGCGCCTGGGAGATCTCGGTCAAGCACGCGAGCGGCAAGCTCCCGCTCCCCGAGCAGCCGGAGGTCCTCGTCCCGCGGGCGATCGTCGCGCTCGACGCGATCGAGCTCCCCGTAACCGCCCGCCACGCGATCTCGTCCGCGGCCTTGCCGTACCATCACCGAGACCCGTTCGATCGCCTCCTCGTGGCCCAGGCGCTCTGCGAGGGCGCAGCGCTCGTCACGGTGGACGAGCTGCTCACCCGGTACAGCGCCACGTTGCTGTGGGCCGGGTCGTGATGGTGCAGCACCCCGGTTGCTGCCCGATCGACCCGCCGGGGCTGCGCCCCCGCTGAGCCCGTCCTCATCCCCGCCGCGGCCGTCCCGCACGGCCCGCGCGGCGCCCTCCCCTGCGCCGCGGACCTCCGCCGCGGGCGACGCCCACCGTGGGCAGAGCTCCCACTCGGCGCACGAACCCGCGCGCGAACGCGCTTCCATGGCGACAGCGCGCCCGTACAATCGCCTCATGCCCACGTGCCCCCGGCGGATAATTCCCCTCGCGCTTCCTTGGTTCCTGTTCGCTGCAGCGGCCTGCAGCAACCCCGAGATCGTGAACAACCCCGGCCAGGGCGGCGAGGGCGGCGGCGGCGGCGGCAGCACGAGCGAAGGCACCGGGTTCGTCGGGACCACCACCGGCAGCGGCGGCGCGGGCGGCGTCGAGAGCGGCTGTGAAGGCGTCAGCTGTCGGCCCGATCAGCACTGCGAGGTCGAGGACGGACAAGGCACCTGCGTCAACAACACCTGCGACGACCTCAGCTGCGACCCGACCGAGCAATGCCAGATGACCCCGGAAGGGGGCGCCACCTGCGTCGATATCAGCTGCCAGAGCGACCTCGAGTGCCCCTTCAACCAGTACTGCAACGGCACGATCTGCGTCGATGACACCTGCACCGCCGGCGAACGGACGTGCGACGGCGAGAGCCTCCTCGTCTGCGTCTCGAACGGCAGCACCACCCGCGAGCTCTTCACGTGCGGCGGAGAGGCGTACTTCGAGAGCACGTGCACCGACGGCGCCGCGGGGAACGCGAGCTGCCCGTGCGAGGACGACTGGGACTGCCCCACCTTCGCCGCCTGCGAGGTCGGCTCCTGCACCGGCACCGGCGACGCGCCCACGTGCCTCCTCGACCCCGTGCCGTTCGAGCGCGTCCTGCCGCAGATCGAGATCCAGTGGGGAGGGGTGAACCGCGCCAACTCGAACGCGGCCGGCAGCCCGTTCCCGACCTCGGCGCAGAACGTCATGACGCCGCTCGTCGCCAACCTCGACGACGACAACGGCGACGGGCTCATCAACGAGCTCGACTTCCCCGAGATCATCTTCACCACGTTCTGCAATTCGGTGTACCAAAATAGCGGGGTCCTCCGCGCGATCCACGGCGGCGGCCCCAACAAGGGGCGCAACTACTTCGCGGTGCTCGGCCCGCTCGTATGGCACGAGGGCGACGCCATCGATGCCCCCTACACCTGCAGCGACGCGACGCTGCTGCCGACCGCCCAGCTCGCCGTCGGCGATCTCGACGCCGACGGCGTCCCGGAGATCGTCGCCGTCACCGAGTCGTATGGGCTCCAGATCTTCAGCAACACGGGCGAGACCCGGGTCCTCGCGAACAACCTCTGGGCCGAGGCGGACGGTTACAACGAGCCGGCGCCGGCGATCGCCAACATCGACGGCGCGGGGCTCCCGGAGATCGTGGTCGGCCAGCACGTGTTCACGCTGCGCTCCGACCCGACGACCCGCGAGCTCTCGATCCTCGACCGCTTCAAGGGCGGCGTTGGCCTGATGAAAGGGGTCCAAGGGGACGCGACGAGGCCGACCAACCCCAACCGGCTCGGCCCCATCACGTGCATCGCGAACCTCAAGGACGACCACCGGCTGGAGATCGTCGCGGGCAGCACCGTCTACGCGCTGCCCCGCCCGCCGACCGGCGTGACGCGCAGGACCGAGTGCGCGCCCCCCTATGCCGACGCCGAGGCGACGGCGTTCTGCAACGGGCAGCTCCTCGTGGTCTGGGACGGGCAGACCGTCAACGGCGCGGGCGACGGCAATACGCAGATCCCGGACACCCGCCGCGACGGGTTCTGCGCCGTGGCCGACATCCTCGGGGCCGACCAGACCGCCGCCCCCGGGCCGAACAACCCGCTCGATCAGAAGCCGGAAGTGATCCTGTTCAACAACGGGTACCTCTTCGTGCTCAACGGGCAGGACGGCACCATCAAGCGCCGGACCGTGATGGGCGTGGGCGCCGAGTTCGACGGCGGGGCGCCGAACGTGGACGACTTCGACGGCGACGGCTTCCCCGAGGTCGGCACGGCGTTCGGCGGGCGCTACGTGATGATCGACCTCCAGGAGCCGACCGCGGAGTGCCCGGCGTGGCCCAACCCGCTCAACGACAACGGCTCGGGCGCAGCCAACCCCCCGCGCACCCCGAACGGGAAGGCGTGCACCACCGACGAGGACTGCAGCGCCACCGGCGCGGCGACCTGCAACACGCAGCGGGGCACCTGCGTCTGCTACCACAACAGCTGGCTGCGCGTCATCGAGGACAACTCCAGCCGCTCCACCGGGTCGAGCGTGTTCGACTTCAACGGCGACGGCGCCGCCGAGGTCATCTACAACGACGAGTGCTATTTCCGCATCTACGACGGCGTGGCCGCGAGCGTCCTGTTCAAGGAGCACTCCCCGAGCCGCACCCGGACCGAGTACCCGGTCGTGGCCGACGTCGACAACGACGGCAACGCCGAGATCGTGTTCGCCACCTCGAACGAGTCCACCAACTGCGACGAGGGCGTCGACTACAACAACGGCCTCGAGGTCTGGGGCGATCCCAACGACCTCTGGGTCTCGGCCCGCCGCATCTGGAACCAGCACAGCTACCACGTGACGAACGTGCTCGAGAGCGGCGGCATCCCCCTGCAGGAGCCCGAGAGCTGGAAGGCGTACAGCGGCCGCGTCTACAACACCTACCGCTCGAACCCGCGGTCGTACGGGATCGCGCCGGACCTCGCGCTCAGCGGCATCCAGATCTCGTCGCCCGACGCGGCCTGCGGCGAGCTCACCGACAACGTCGAGATCACGGTGCGCGTCGACAACCTCGGCGACCTGCGCGTCGGCCCCGGCGTCGTCATCAGCTTCTACGGCAAGTGGGACGCCCCGGAGGTCGACGAGGCGCTCAACGACGAGGCCGGCGCGCCGCTGCAGGCGGTCCTCCAGACCAGCATCGAGCCGCACAGCTCGCTGCTCCTCACGGTGAGCTACAGCGCCGCGAACAACGCGCAGGGGACGCTGCCCGCCCGGCTGCGCGCGGTCGTCGACGAGGGCGCCACCGAGCGCGAGTGCAAAGAGGACAACAACGAGGAGACGGTGGTCGTGGACGACGGCGACGCGCTGCCGGACCTCCAGATCGAGATCGGCCGGGTGACCGACGCGAAGTGCGAGCTGCAGCAGGTCGACGTGCCGACGGTCATCAGGAACGCCGGCTCGGCGCCGGCCAGCGACGTGCGGGTCCGGTACTACGCCGGCGATCCCGGCCAGGGCGGGACGGCGCTCCACGAGGAGGTCGTCCCGGGGCCGATCGCGCCGGGGCAAAGCGTGAACCTCGTCGCCACCATCGACAAGTTCCCGTGGAACCTCTCGATCCTGATCTACGGCGTCGTCGACCCGGACGGCGCGATCGACGAGTGCAACGACGGGAACAACAAGGACGCCGCCTCGGACAAGGTCGTGTGCGAGCGCGTCGATTGACCCGCCGGCGCCCGGCCGCCGGGGCCTCCCGCCTGCGGCCGGGCGCGCGCCGCGCCGCCCCCGCGGCGGCCGGGCGCGCGCCGCGCCCCTGAGGCGCCCGCGGCGGCGCACGAACGGCCCGCTCCCCCGGGGCGCAGTGCTATGCCTGTGGCCCCCGCCGCGCCGCTTCCGGCCGCGCGCGGCGCGGCGCGCGGCTCCTTTCGCCGCGCGCCTCGCGCCGCGCGCCGCGCGCCACGCCGATCCCTCGACCCAAGCCCCCAACCGCCATGCTCGGAACGTCCAACCTCGCGAAATCCTTCGGTGATCGGACCCTCTTCGAGGGCGTCTCGCTCAAGCTCAACGCGGGGTCCCGCTACGGCCTCGTCGGCGCCAACGGCTCGGGGAAGACCACCTTCCTCAAGATCGTGGCCGGCGACGAGCCCGCGACCGAGGGGAGCGTCAGCTTCCCGAAGGACGCCCGCGTGGGCGTGCTCCGGCAGGACCGGTTCCTCAGCGACGACCAGATCATCCTGGATCTCGCGATGATGGGCGATCGCGTCGTCTGGGACGCGCTCGTCGAGTCGCGCCGCCTCGCGGAGGAGGGCGGCGACGCCGGCCGGGTCGCCGACCTCGAGGACCGCATCCGCGCCCACGACGGCTACACGCTGGAGGCGCGCGCGAGCGCCGTCCTGGAGGGGCTCGGCATCCCCGTGGAGGCCCACAGGAGGCCGCTCTCGACGCTGTCGGGCGGCTTCAAGCTGCGCGTGCTGCTCGCGCAGGTGCTCCTCGGCGGCTCGGACGTGCTCCTGCTCGACGAGCCCACGAACCACCTCGACATCCTGTCGATCCGGTGGCTCGAGAAGTTCCTCGCCGGCTACAAGGGGTGCGCCGTCGTCATCTCGCACGACCAGCGCTTCCTCGACAACGTCGCGACGCACATCCTCGACGTCGACTACGAGACGATCACGCTCTACACGGGCAACTACGCCGCGTTCGTCGTCGAGAAGCAGGCGATCCGCGAGCGCAAGCAGGCCGAGATCGCGCGCGCGGAGAAGATCATCGCCGACAAGCGCGCGTTCGTGGAGCGGTTCGGCGCCAAGGCGACCAAGGCGCGCCAGGCGCAGAGCCGGCTCAAGCAGATCGAGAAGATCGAGGTCGAGGAGCTCGCCGACACGTCGCGGCGCACGCCGGTGTTCCGGTTCGCGATCCAGAGGCCGAGCGGGCGCGACGTGCTCGAGGCGCGAGGGATCTCGAAGTCGTACGGCGACAAGCAGGTGCTGCGCGACGTGTCGCTGTCGGTCCGGCGGGGCGAGCGGGTCGCGGTGATCGGGCCGAACGGGCTCGGCAAGTCGACGCTGCTCAAGATCCTCGTGGGCCGCCTCGCGGCCGACGCCGGGGGCGCGTCGTGGGGGCACGAGGTCCGCGTCGGGTACTTCGCGCAGGACCACCGCGAGCTGCTCGTCGACGGCTCGATGACGCCCCTCTCCTTCCTGTGGGCGGCGTGCCCCGACGAGTCGCCGAGCTACGTCCGCGGCCAGCTCGGCAAGGCGCTGTTCTCGGGCGACGAGGTGGAGAAGAGCGTCGGCTCGCTCTCGGGCGGCGAGGCGGCGCGGCTCATCTTCTGTAGGATCATCGTGGAGCGGCCAAACGTGCTCGTCCTGGACGAGCCGACCAACCACCTCGATCTCGAGGCGATCCAGGGGCTCGTCGAGGGGCTCAAGGCGTTCGAGGGGACGGTGCTCTTCGTGTCGCACGATCGGTTCTTCGTGTCCGAGCTGGCGACGCGCATCCTCGAGGTCACGCCGGCCGGGCCGCGCGATTTCCCGGGCACGTACGAGGAGTACCTGGCCGGCTGCGGCGACGATCACCTCGACGCCGACACGGTGGTGCTCAAGGCGAAGCGTGAGCACCAGAGGGCGGCCGCCGCGCCGGAGGCGGGCGGCTCGTGGGAGGAGCAGAAGCGGCGGCGCAACCGGCAGAAGGAGCTGCCCGCGCGGCGCGACAAGGTGCTCGCGGCCATCGAGGCGGCGGAGGCGCGGAAGAAGGCGATCCACGACCTCTATTGCAGCGACGGGTTCTTCGAGCGCACCGGGAAGGCGGAGATCGCGGCGCTCCAGGCCGAGGAAGAGGCGCTCGGGCCGCGCATCGACGCGCTCATGGCCGAATGGGAGCAGCTGGAGCAGGAGATCGCGGAGCTGGGGACAGCGCAGTGATGCCCCCGGCCCCGGTGGTCGTTTAACCGCTCGTCACGCGGGGATCTGCGCGATGTCCTCGCGGTCCCAGTGGCGGTGCTGCGCGATCGCGCGGAGGAGCTCCTGGGTGAACAGGGCGAGGCCCGCGGGGTCGCGCAAGGTGATCACGCCCTTGTCGGACAGGGGCGGCGCCCCGGCCTGCACGTCGGCCAGCGCGACGCCCTGGATGTCCGTCGCCACGAGGAGATCGACCGCATCGCCCGTCGCCCCGATCGCCTTGCAATGCTTGAACGCCTCGTTGACGAAATGCACCGCCTCCCCCGAGGCCGCGAGCGTCGCGACGCTGGCGCGCCCGCCGGGGACGTAGACCGCATCGAACATGACGGACTTCGCCGTGAGCAGCGATCTGTCCGCCTCCACGGCGCTGCCGTCGTCGCCGAGGATCGGCCCGAGCCGCGTCGACACCACCTGCGCGTGCGCGCCGGCCGCCTCGAGCGCCGCCTTCACCGCAGCGAGCTCGGCGACGACGAACCCGTCGGCCACGAGCAGCGCGACGAGCCGGCTCTTCACCGTGTCCTTCACCGTGTTCTCCATGCTGAGCGCCGGCGAGGCGTCCACCGAGCGCTTGCCCGCGGCCTTGCCGCCCTTCGAAGGCACGTGGGGCTGGCCGGCGGGCGGGGCGACGCCGATCCCCTCGGCCACCTGCCGGCCGAGCTCGGTGTCGACCTCGCCGAGCCGCGCGACCATGCGCTCGCGGATGTCCCGGCTCGCCACGTTGCCGAGCTCGAAGCGCGCCGCGCGGATGAGGTGCTTCTTCTCGGGCGCCGAGAGGCTGTTCCAGAAGAGCCTCGCCTGGGTGATGTGATCCTTGAAGCTATCGCTCCGCACGCGCTGCTTGAGCCCGAGCACCCGCTCGGCGTAGTGCACGAACGCGCCCGTCTCCCACGACGCCGTCACCGGACAGCCGCCGGCGAGCGAGTTCGGGACGTAGTGCGCCCGACCCTGCTTGATCCGCTGCTGCATGAAGCCGTCCCGGTTCTGGTTGTGCACCGGGGCCAGCGGGCGGTTGATGGGGATCTGCGGGAAGTTCGGGCCGCCGAGCCGCAGGAGCTGCGTGTCGAGGTACGAGAAGTTCCGGACGTGGAGCAGAGGATCGTCGGTGAAGTCGATCCCGGGCACGACGTTGGCCGTATGGAACGCGACCTGCTCGGTCTCGGCGAAGAAGTTGTCCGGGTTGCGGTTCAAGGTCAGCTTGCCGATGCGGCGCACCGGCACGAGCTCCTCGGGGACGATCTTCGTCGCGTCGAGCAGATCGAAGTCGAAGGCGAACTCGTCCTCTTCCTCGATGATCTGCACGCCGAGCTCATACTCGGGGTAATCCCCCCGCTCGATGGCGTCCCAGAGATCGCGGCGGTGGTAGTCCGGATCCCTGCCGGCGAGCTCCTGCGCCTCGTCCCAGACATGGGCGTGCACGCCGAGGAGCGGCTTCCAGTGGAACTTGACGAAGCGCGATTTGCCCTGCGCGTTGACGAGGCGGAAGGTGTGGACGCCGAAGCCCTCCATCATGCGGAAGCTCCGCGGGATGGCGCGATCCGAGAGCACCCACATCGCCATGTGGGTCGACTCCGGCATGAGCGAGATGAAGTCCCAGAACGTGTCGTGCGCGGACGAGGCCTGCGGGATCTCCCGGTCCGGCTCCGGCTTGATCGCGTGGATCACATCCGGAAACTTGATGCCGTCCTGAATGAAGAAGACCGGGATATTGTTGCCGACGAGGTCGAAGTTCCCCTCCCTGGTATAAAACTTCGTCGCGAAGCCGCGCACGTCGCGGACCGTGTCCGCCGACCCGCGCGAGCCGACCACCGTGGAGAACCGCACGAAGACCGGCGTCCTGACGCTCGGGTCCTGCAGGAACGCCGCCCTCGTGACCTCGGCCATGGACGCGTAGACCTGGAAGTAGCCGTGCGCCCCGGAGCCGCGCGCGTGCACGACGCGCTCGGGGATGCGCTCGTGATCGAAATGCGTAATCTTCTCGCGTAGATGGAAGTCTTCCAGGAGCGCCGGCCCCCGGGCCCCGGCCTTGAGCGAATCGTCGGTGCTGTCGATCCGGATGCCCTGGTCGGTCGAGAGCACCGTGCCCGCCAGGTCCTCTCGGTGAGGCTCCAGGCTATCGATCTTGCTGTGCGCGCTGATCTCCGGGCCCGCGCCCTTCTCGCCTTGCTCGGCCATGCGTCCTCCCCATCCTTCCCGCCGGCTCCCGCCTGCGCAGGTGGCGATTGGATGCGAGAGCCGGGCGCGCGTCGCACCGGGGGGGTGCGCGCCGGGGAGCGGCGGGGAGCGGCAGAGAGGTGGAGTCGCGGGCGGAAGGGGGGTGACGCCGGCGGAAGCGTCGGTGGGCTCCGCCCCTGCGCGTCGCAGGGGCGGCGCGGCTCAGTGGCCGCGGCCCTTGCGGCTCGCCATGTCGATGCCGACGGCGAGGATGAGGATGACGCCCTTGATGATCGGCTGCCAGAAGCTCTCGGTGTTCATCAGGCTCATGCCGTTGTCGAGCGAGGCCATGACCAGCGCGCCGAGCAGCGCGCCCCAGATGGTGCCCTGCCCGCCGAGGAGCGACGTGCCCCCGATGACGGCGGCCGCGATGGCGTCGAGCTCCATCATGCGGCCGGCGTCCGAGGTCGCCGAGCCGACGCGGGCGGTGAGCACGATGCCCGCGATGCCGCACATCACGCCCATCAGCGTGAACACGGCGATGAGGTGACGATTGATGTTGATGCCGGAGTAGAAGGCCGCCTCGCGGTTGCCGCCGATCGCGTAGAGGTGCCGCCCGAACGTGGTGTGCTTCGCCAGCACCGTGAACACGGTCGCGAGCAGGAGGACGAGCAGCACCGGGAACGGGATGCCCTCGTAGGAGTTCATCAGCGCGGTGAACGCGATGGCGAACGCGGCGAGCCCGATCCACGGAAACCGCGCCGTGCCGGTCGCGCGCACGGCCTTGTACAGCAGCACGAGGCAGAGGAGGCCCGCGCCCGCCCAGCCGAGCGTGTGCGGCACGTACGCCTGGCCGACGAACAGGTAGGGGCGCGCCGGCGACACCGAGACGCCGCCGGTGGTGCCGAGGATCGACCCCTGGAAGATGAGCATCCCGCCCAGCGTGACGATGAAGGGGGGAATGCGCAGCCGCGCCACGAGCGTGCCTTGCACGAAGCCGAGCAGCGCCCCGAGGGCGAGCGGCAGGAGGAAGGCGGCCGGCAGCGGCCAGCCGAGGTTCACGTAGATCATCGCCGACGCCGCGCCGAGCAGGCCGGCCATCGCGCCCACCGAGAGATCGATCTGCCCCGCGACGATGACCATCACCATGCCGATGGCCAGGATCGAGGTCACCGACATCTGCCGCGCGAGCAGCGTCAGGTTGCGGGGCGTCACGAACGTCCCGTCGGTGGTAATCGAAAAGGCGATCCAGATCGCGATGAGCGAGCCCACCATCGAGAGGGCACGCCAGGGGATGCGTACGCGAAGCTTCGCCTCGCTCATTCCGTCACCTTCCTCGTTGCTGCAAGCATCACGCGCTCGGCGGTGGCGTCGTTCCGGTCGAGGCAGGCGGTGGCCCTGCCCTGGGAGAGGACCAACACGCGGTGGCTCATGCCGAGCAGCTCCGGCAGATCGGAGGAGATGAGCACCACGGCGAGGCCGTCCGAAGCGAGCTTGTGGATGAGCTGATAGATCTCGGCCTTCGCCCCGACGTCGATGCCCCGCGTCGGCTCGTCGAGCAGGAGCACGCGCGGCCCCGCCATCAGCCATTTGCCGATCACGATCTTCTGCTGGTTGCCGCCCGAGAGCTGGTTCGCGAGCGCGAGCGGCCCCGGCGCCTTGGTCCTGAGCGCCCTCATCTGCTCGACCGCCGTCGCCTCGCGCTCGGCGTGATCGAGGAAGAGCCCCTTCACGAACCGCCGCAGCGTCGCGAGCGTGATGTTGTCGAGGAGGGTCGACTCGAGCACGAGGCCGTAGCGCTTGCGATCCTCGCTGACGAGCGCGATGCCGGCCTCGATGGCCTCGGCGGGCGACTTGAACGGCGGCGACACGGGCCCGCCGCGCACCGAGATCGTGCCGGTGACGCGGCTCTGGGCCGCGCCGAAGATCGTCGAGACGAGCGCGGTGCGCCCGGCGCCCATGAGGCCGCCGATGCCCAGCACCTCGCCGGCGCGCACCTCGAAGCTCACGTCGCGCAGCACGAACCGCCCGGGGTGCCCCGCGTCCTCGACCGACCAGCGATCGACCGAGAGCGCGACCGGGCCCTCCGGCGGCGGCGGGCAGGGGTAGAGGTTCGTCACCTCGCGCCCGACCATGTACGAGATGACCTTGTCGGGCGTGAGCGCGGTCCGCGGCTGCGTCGTGATCGACTTCCCGTCCCGGAGGACGGTGATGCGATCGGCGATCTCGAAGACCTCCTCGAGACGGTGGCTGATGTAGATGCAGGAGACGCCGCGGGCGCGCAGGTCGCGGAGCAGGCCGAGCAGCGTCCTCACGCCGGAGTCGGTCAGTGCCGCCGTGGGCTCGTCGAGGACGAGGATCTTCGCGTCCTTGAGCAGCGACTTCGCGATCTCGACCATCTGCTGCTGGCCGATGCCAAGGTCCTTGATCGGGCGCTCGGGATCGACCTCGAGCCCGACGCGCGCGAGCGCCTGCCGCGCGTCGGCCCGCACCGCGTCCCAGTCGATGAGCCCCCCGCGGACCGGCTCGCGCCCGAGCACCAGGTTCTCGGCCACGGTGAGCTCGGGGACGAGCGCGAGCTCCTGCGCGATGAGCGCGATCCGGTGCTCCTCGGCGCTGCGCATTCCGCTGAACTCGACGACGCGGCCGTTCAAGCGGATCTCCCCGCCGTAGGTGCCCGCCGGGTAGTAGCCGCACAGGATCTTGATGAGCGTGCTCTTGCCCGCGCCGTTCTCGCCGCAGAGGGCGTGAATCTCGCCTTCCTCGAGGTCGAACGACACGCCGTCGAGGGCTTTCACGCCGGGGAACTGCTTCGTTATCGATGCGAGCTCGAGGAGGGGCATTGTCCTGGCGCAGGTGCAGAAGCGCGGCCACGTTTGCCCGGGACGCGCCCGCGATGCAAGCACTTATTTTGCCTGCGCGCGCAGGGGCAGCGCGGCCCGGGCGGTCGCTCGGGCGGCCCGGGGAAGCGCGAAAGGCGCAGACTGAATGAAGGCCCCCGGGCGCGAGGGCGCCCGGGGGGGAGGCCGGCGCGAGGGCGCTCAGTTATAGAAGGCGAGGTCGTCGATGTAGATGTCGAACGACTCCGCCATGCCGACCTGGAACTGGATCGAGTAGAGCTTCGTCGCGTCGATCTCGGTGGTGCCCGCCGGCGTGCCCCAGCCGCCCTGCTTCAGGTCCGCGAAGGGAATGGTGAACTGCTGCCACTCCTCGGAGATGCCGGCGAGCGACTTTTGCCAAGCGTCGCACTCGTCCGTGCAGACGCCGCCGACGGTATCCGTGCCCGGGTCCGTGATCAGGACGCTCGCGGTCGTGCTGGCGCCCGGGCCGACCTTGGCCCAGAACGTGATTCCGGTGTACGCCGAGGCGTCATAGGGCGTCTTCGCTCCGGCATCGCTCTTCAGATCGAAGCCGAACCCGATGCCCCAGCCCGTGAAGCCCGAGCCCCACGAGCGCGCCGCGAACTTGCTCTGCCCGCGCGCCGGCTCGAGAGCCGTCATGGTGAAAGGCGTCTCGCCGGTCCCCGTCGGATCGGGCGGAGGGTTCTGCGTGGCCCCCTCCGTCTTGTCATTGAAGGTGTACCAGTAACCGAGCCGGCCCCCCGCGGCCTCGATGGCGTTGTCGTCGTCCTCCATGTCATCGATCATCTCGAGGGTCTGGGGACCGCCGCCCGAGCCGGTCGTCGCGGAGGTGGTCGAGGCGGCCGTGGTGGTCGAGGTGGTGGAGGGCTCCGTGCTCCCCGTGCTCGTGGTCGACGGGCTCCCGCTGGCCGAAGAGGTGGTGGTGCTGGTGCCGCCGCCGCCGGCGCCGCCCGAGCCACCGTCCCCGTCGTCGCCGCACGCCGCGAAGGCCGCGACCGCAAGACCACACAACGCCAAGTTCAAGCTACGCAGGAAAATTCGATTCTTCATAGCGTCTCCGTAATCTACCTTAGGCTAATCAGGACGTACCTTAAGTCCGGACAACGTGTGAATGAACGACGTCCGGGCGCGCCGAGTATCGCCCGGAATTTCTGACACCGCAACCTTCTTCTTTCCACGCTGCAATCTGCTTTCCTCTTTCCTCTCGCGCGCCGCGATGGGGCCGCTCGCCCGGAGTTCCCGACTCGGGCCGCTCGCAACGGCGGTGGCGTGTCCGGAGGACCGTTGAGACGTGAGCGGCTGGATCATCGCAAGTGGCCGCCTGCTTGCAACGCGCCTTCGCGGGCTCTCTGACGAGGCTCGAGGGGGGAAAGATGGCAAAAAGGAAGGCTGTCCTGCGAGCGCACGCCGCCGCGCAGCGGGCGGGAGAGACCGCGCAGCGGGCGGGAGAGACCGCGCAGCGAGCGGGAGAGACCGCGCAGCGGGCGGGAGAGACCGCGCAGCGAGCGGAAGAGAGCGCGCAGCGGGCGGAAGAGAGCGCGGGCCGGGAGAGGAGCGCGGGCGCGCCGCCGGCAGCGCAGGAGAGGGCCGCGCCCGGCGAGCAGGGGTTCGCCGCGGGGCAGCCCGCGCCGTGCGCGCCGCTGCCGGGGAGGAGCGGAATCGCGAGGCGGCTCTGGAGCCGCGTGGAGACGGCGGCCTACCGCGCCTACGAGCGGATCTCCGGCCTGTCCGAGGATCGGCCGGCCCTCGGGATCCTGGCTGCGGCGCCGGTGTTGCGGGCGCTCGGCGTCCCCGCGCCGCGGGTCGCGAGCAGCGTCACGGTGAGCAGGGCGCGCGCGGCGGTGCTGGGCGCGCTGCGCGACGCGGAGGGCGTGCGGCGGTACCTGCAGCGGATCGCGCGCGTGGAGATGGGCGTGGCCGAGGCGACCTCGACGATCTGGGCGGCCGGCGTGGGAGGCCGGGAGCGCATGCGGACGGGGATCGTGTCGCTCGCCGACGCGCCGGGAGAGCGGGGCACGGAGATCCGGGCGGTCCTGCCGGGCGCGCGGCCGAAGGGGTGGCTCGCGCGGGCGGCCGGCAAGCTGCTCGCGGAGGAGCCGAGGCGGCGGCTGAGGGGCGATCTGCGGCGGCTGAGGCAATGGATCGAGGTCGGCGAGATCCCGACGACGGTGGGGCAGCCGTCCGGCCGGACGGGCCGCGAAAGGACGTGATCATGCGAGCGATCTGCTGGAACGGGGTGAATGACGTCGCGGTCGCGTCGGTGCGGGAGCCGAGGATTTTGAGCCCGCACGACGCCATCGTCCGCGTCTCGCTGTCGTCGGTCTGCGGCTCGGATCTGCACCTGCTCCACGGGTACGTCCCGACGATGAAGGAGGGCGACATCCTCGGGCACGAGTTCCTCGGCGAGGTCGTTGAGACCGGCGCGGAGGTGAAGCGGGTGCGGCGGGGCGATCGGGTCGTGGTGTCGTCGATCATCGGGTGCGGGCAGTGCGCGTATTGCCAGAGCGAGCTGTGGTCGCTCTGCGAGAACTCGAACCCTCACCACGTGGTGGCGGACAGGATCCTCGGGGACACGACGGCGGCGATCTTCGGCTACTCGCACGCCTTCGGGGGGTTCGCGGGGAGCCACGCCGAGTACGTGCGCGTGCCGTTCGCGGATCACGGCGCGTTCAAGGTGCCCGACGGGGTGCGGGACGAGAGCGCCCTGTTCGCGTCCGACGCGCTCACGACCGGCTACATGGGGGCCGAGCTCTGCGACATCCGGCCGGGCCACGTCGTGGCCGTGTGGGGGTGCGGCGGGGTCGGTCAGATGGCGATCAAGAGCGCGTATCTGCTCGGCGCCGAGCGCGTCATCGCGATCGACCGGGTCCCGGAGCGCCTGGCGATGGCGAAGGCGCACGGGGGCGCCGAGGTGCTGAGCTACGCCGAGGTCGACGTGCAGGAGGCGCTCCGCGAGATGACGGGCGGGCGCGGCCCCGACGCCTGCATCGACGCGGTGGGCATGGAGGCCGACGGCGTGGGCCTGCAGTACGCGTACGATCGGGTGAAGCAGACGTTCCGGCTGCAGAACGACCGCCCGCTCGTGCTGCGCGAGGCGATGCTGGCCTGCCGCAAGGGAGGCACGGTGTCGATCATGGGCGTCTATTCCGGGTTCGCCGACAAGATCCCGCTCGGCGCGCTCATGAACAAGGCCCTGATCGTCAGGACCGGACAGCAGCACGGACAGCGGTACATCCCGAGGATGCTCGATCTCATCCAGCGCGGCGACATCGATCCGTCGTACCTCGTGACGCACCGGATGTGCCTGGAGGACGGGCCGCGCGGATACCGGCTGTTCGAGGAGCGCGCGGAGGGGTGCATGCGCGCGGTGTTCGCGCCCTGACGCCCGCATGCAGTGAAAGGAGAGGCCGCAAGGGCGCAAGAGACGCAAGGGCGCAAGAGGCGCAAGAGGCGCAAGAGGCGCAAGAGACGCAAGAGGCGCAAGAGACGCAAAGGAACAGAGTTGGAATCATATTCCTCTCTTCCCCTTGCGTGCCTTGCGCCCTCGCGGTCCTCTCCCCATGAACGGACCTTCGGGGGATTTCGACGTGATCGGCGTTCTAGCGGCCCTGTTGCTGCTTCGCCAGCTTCGCCTGGATCGCCTGCGCCCGCTCCAGGTGGTGAACCACCTGCGCCCGCACGCTCTGGAGCTCCTGCCTCAGGGCCGGCTCCTTCGCCTTCGGGATGAGCTGCTCGTCCAGCATGCGCAGCTGATAGCGGTGCGTCATCACCTGGGCGTTCATGAACGCCTGGTCGAATTTCTGGGCCGGCTGCCGGCGGAGGTAGGCCGCGAAGAGCGGCGCGTGCCCGACGAGCATCGCGCTCACCCGCGTCGGCTGCACCTGGATCCTGTGGCGCCGGAGGAGCGCGGTCAGACGGCGCTCCGCCTGGGTGTGGGCCTCGAGCATTTCACAGGCGAAATCCTTGACCTCGCTCGACCGGGCCTGCTTGCGGCCGATCGTCGCCATGGAGATCTCGAGCTGGTTGCTCGCCGAGACGACCCCGGCGATGGCGCCGTCCGACACCTGTGGTTGCGCGCGCTTCGGGATCGCCTGCTGCGGCCGCTGCTGCTGCGGCCGCTGCTGCTGGGAGATCTGCGCGCCTTGCTGCTGAGCGTAACCTCCCCGCCCGGTCGCGTGCGCAGAGCTGCCGACGACGCTCGCGGCGAGCGCGGCGATCACCGCGACCCGATGCCTGAAATGATGGCGCATCATGGTGGATTCCCTTCCTTGTTTTCCGCGGCGCGCCTCACGGACCGATCCATGGAACACCCGCGGGTCACTACGTCTCCAACATCAAGCAAGCAGCGGACCCGCTCTCGACGGAATCGCCGGGACAGCGCTGCTCACCGCGGCGCGCGAGGGCGCACAGCGAGGGCAGTCGCCGCGCACCCGGGCTGGCCTCCGGCGCCATGTCTCATGCCTTCGCGGGAAGCGATGGATAGGCTGCCGTCATCCCTCCCCGGGACGTCGCCTCCGCGAAAGGCACCCTCTCCGGCGAGCCCCGGCTCCCGGGGCCGCCGCGCTCCTCCGGGAAATCCGTGGCGCCGGGGGTGAGACGGGGCTTGCGGGGGGCCGGTCCCGGTGGTCAAGTGCGGCGTGGCGCGGAGCGGTCCCGGGCCGCCCCGCGCGCCGGCGACGAGCTCGCCCGGAGGCCTCAGCGCACCCGCACATGCCCGACCGCGGCTTCATCCTCACGCCCACGTACCGGGTCGTCGCCGGATGCCCGGAAGTCCATCTGTATGCGGTGATGGAGGACGGCACGCCGGCGCTCGTCATCGAGGACAGGTTCAGGCCGTACTTCTTCGTGCGCGAGCGCGACGCGGACATCGCGCGGCGGCTCGCGGGCAACCGCGTCTCCCCGGAGGCGCTCGAGACGCTCGACGGCGAGCCGGTGCTGCGCGTCTTCGCCGCGCTCCCGCGGGACGTCGCGGCGCTGCGCGACAAGCTCGCCGAGGCCGGCGCCGACGCCCTCGAGGCGGACGTGCGCTTCGCCTACCGCTTCCTCATCGACCGCGGCATCCGCGGGGCGTTCGCGGTCTCCGGGCCGTTCGAGCTGCGCCCGGGCGTCGGGCGCGTGTACAAGAACCCGGAGCTCTTCCCCGCGAGCTTCGTCCCGGCGCTGCGCGTGCTGTCGCTCGACATCGAGACGAGCCTCGACGGCGAGCAGCTCTATGCCATCGCCGTCGCCGGCGCGGGCGGCGAGCGCTGCCTGCTGGTCCGGGACGAGCCCGTCCCGTCCGGCCTGCCCGCCTACGTCGAGCGCTTTCCCGATGAGCGGACGCTGCTCGAGCGGTTCCTCGCGCACGTCGCGGACGCGGATCCCGACGTCCTCACCGGCTGGAACATCCCGGATTTCGACCTGCCGGCGCTCCAGCGCTACTGCCGGCGCGCCGGGCTCTCGTGCGCGCTCGGGCGGGGCCCCGAGGAGGTCTCGATCCTGCGCGACCCGGGCTTCTCGCGCGAGGCGCGCGCCGTGCTCCCGGGGCGCGTGGTGCTCGACGGCCTCGCGCTGCTCCGCAGCGCCTTCATGCGCCTCGAGGATTACCGCCTCGAGACCGCCGCGCAGACGATCCTCGGGCGCGGCAAGCTGTTCAAATCCGACGACCGGGGCGCGCAGATCGAGGCGTCGTACCGGGACGACCCGGCGCTGCTGGCGGCGTACAACCTCGAGGACGCCCGCCTCGTCCGGGACCTCCTGGAGAAGACCGGCCTCATCGAGCTCTCGGTCCGGCGGAGCCTGCTCACGGGCATGCAGCTCGACCGCGTGGGCGCGCAGATCGCCGCGATCGACTCGCTGTACCTGCCCGCGCTCCGCGCCCGCGGCAAGGTCGCGCCGTCGGTGTCGCAGGGGGCGCCGGACGAGGAGGTCGAGATCGCCGGCGGCCTCGTGCTCGAGTCGATCCCGGGGCTGTACCGCAATATCGTCGTCTACGATTACAAGAGCCTGTATCCGAGCCTCATCCGCACGTTCAACATCGATCCGCTCACGTTCGTGGCGGGGGACGGGGCGCCGCCGGAGGCGCTCATCGTGACGCCGGGCGGCGCGGCGTTCCGGCGCGGGGAGCCGGGCATCCTCCCCGAGCTCGTCGCGCGCCTCTGGGACGAGCGGGCCGAGGCGCGACGGGCGGGCGACGAGCGCGGCGCCATGGCGATCAAGATCCTCATGAACTCGCTGTTCGGCGTGCTCGGCTCGCCGGCGTCGCGCCTGTTCTCCCCGGCCGTCGCGAACGCGATCACGAGCGCCGGCCAGCACGTCATCCGGCTGACGGCGGAGGCGGTGCGGAGGGCCGGGCACCGGGTCCTCTACGGCGACACCGACTCGCTCTTCGTCGACATCGGCGAGCCGGACGCCGCGCTCGCCGCCGCCCGCGCCGAGGAGCTCCGCGACGCGGTCTCGGCAGAGGTCGCCGCCGAGATCGCGAGGACCTTCGGGTGCGAGAGCCGGCTGGAGCTCGAGTTCGAGAAGGTCTATGCGCGCTTCTTGCTGCCCGAGCTGCGCGGCGCGACGCAGGGCAGCAAGAAGCGCTACGCGGGCCTCGTCGCCGGCGAGGGCGGCGGCAAGCTCGAGATCGTCGGGCTCGAGGCGGTCCGGCGCGACGCGAGCGCGGTCGCGCGGCGCTTCCAGCGGGAGCTGCTCGAGCTCGTGTTCCACGATCGCCCGGTCGAGGGCTTCGTGCGGACGTTCGTGGCGGAGCTCCGCGCGGGGCGGTTCGACGCGGAGCTCGTCTACAAGAAGGCGCTGCGCAAGCCGCTCGGCGCGTACACGAAGACGACGCCGCCGCACGTGAAGGCGGCGCGCAAGCTGGGCGGGGACGCGGGGCGGATCGTGGCGTACGTGATCACGCGCGCGGGCCCCGAGCCGGTCGGCCAGACGACGGCGCCGCCGGACTACGATCACTACGTGTCGCAGCAGCTCAAGCCGATCGCGGACTCGGTGCTCCGTTGGCTGGGCGGGGCGGACTTCGACGCGATGACCGGCGCGAAGCGGCAGCTGTCGCTGTTCTGAGGCGCGGCGGCGCCCGCGCGGCGCGCCGCGCCGGAAGAGCCCAGCGGCGCGGCCGGCGCTCCGTGCGGCGGGGAGCAGGATTTCGACGCGCGCAGCGTGCCCGAAACCGGGGGCTCGCGTTCCTAACGGCGGTCCTTCAACAAGGGAGTCCCTTCATGAACAGGTTGCCGTTCGTCTCCGCCGTCGCCGCCTCGTCCTTCCTGCTCCTCGCCTGCGACGCGCAGGTCGATCCCGAGTACCGCGGCGAGCCGCTCGCCACGATCCAGGGCGCCATCGTCGACGAGGGCGGCTCGACCGGGGGTCACCTGCGCACGGCCATCCTCAATTACAACTTCCTGGTCGACGACTTCGGGCACGTCGACCTCGCACCGGTGGTCGGGAGCTTTCCCGCCGAGTTCAGGATCGATCTGAACGTACCGCCCCCCGCCGAGGCGCTGAACGACTTCACGCTGGGCGGGACGCGTCCGTCGGAGAGCCGGTTCAGCACCGGGTACATCGCCGTCCTCAGGGAGGGCCTGGACCCGAACGTCGACCCCGCCTCCATTGCCGGCCTCGCCGAGGAGTACATGCTGGTCTATGTCGAGACCGACGTCCAGCCGGGGACCCAGTCGGAGCGGTTCCTGGGCGGCGCGCTCTCGGCCGGATACCACCTGATGAAGTGGGCCCCCATGACCGAGGCCGAGCTGCAGGCCTACGACGCCTGCAAGGCGACGCCAGACCCGAGGAGCTGCGGAGTCGCAGACGGCGGAGACGCAGACGACCGCCTCGTGCCCAACCCGGAGGAGTTCGATTCCGAGGTGACCATCAGGATCGCGCCACCCCGACAGTTCGCCGCCGCGAACCTCTGGTGAGCGCCCAGCGGGTCAGGTCATGTCGCGAATGTGGTTTCGATGGTAGCGTCGGGCCCGGTGCAGGGCGAGCTGGACGTCGAGCGGCTTTACCGGGCCCACGGGCACCACGTGCTCCGCCGGGCCCGCGCGCTGCTCGGCTCGGAGGAGGAGTCGCGCGACGTGCTGCAGGAGGTGTTCCTGTCGCTCGTCCAGTCCCCCGGGCAGTTCGAGCAGCGGAGCTCGCCCGCGACGTGGCTTTACAGCGCCACGACGCACCGCTGCCTCAACCGCATCCGCGACCGCAAGAACCGCGCGCGCCTGCTCGGGTCGGGCATGCCGTCGAGCGACGTCGGCGCCCCGCGCGCGGAGCAGACGGTGCAGGCCGCGCGGCTCCTCGCCGAGCTCCCCGACGAGCTGGCTCAGGCGGCCGTCTACTACTACATCGACGAGAGCACTCATGAGGAGATCGCGACGATCATGGGCTGTTCACGGCGGCACGTGGGCGACCTCCTCGCCCGCGTGAAGCGGTGGGCGGAAGCCCTGGAGAGGAGGCCTGCATGATCCCGTTCGAGAGATCTCGCCCCGAGGGCTGTCCGTCGGATCTGCGCTTCGACCGCCTGCTCGCCGGCGAGCTCGCTGCGGCCGAGGAGCAGGCCACCCGCGCGCACCTCGACGGCTGCGGGCGGTGCGCGGGGCGCCTCGCCGAGATCGAGGCGGGTCGCGCCGCGTTCCTCGCCGCTCCTCCCCCGCTGCGCGCCCCTCCGGCGCCGCCGGCCGCAGCGCCCGCGGTCCGGCGGCTCCGGCCGCGGGCCCTCATCCCCGCCGGGCTCCGCGCGCGGGCCCTCGTCCCCGCCGTCACGGCGGCGCTCGGCGCCGCGGCCGTCCTCGCGGTGGCCCTGAACGTCGGCGTCCAGCCGCGCGAGGAGCAGCGCGGCGACGACCGGGGCGCGCGGCCTCCGCCGGCGGCGCAGGGCGCGCGCATCAAGGGGGGCAGCGGCCGGATCGGGTTCTACGTCGCGCGGGGAGACGCCCTCGCGCCGGGCGGGCCGGGCGAGGTGGTCCACCCGAACGACAGGCTCCAGTTCACCTACTCCACCGTGGACGCGGGCTTCTTCGCCCTGCTCAGCGTCGACGGCGCCCGCAAGGCGAGCGTCTACTTCCCGGCGGGGGACGTCGCGGCGCCCATCGAGCCCGGCGAGCAGGTGCCGCTGCCGAGCAGCGTCGTGCTCGACGAGACGCTCGGCGCGGAGACCGTCTACGGCCTGTTCTGCGAGACCCCCGTCGCCCTCGAGCCCCTCCGCGCCGCGCTCGAGGCCGCGCCGGAGCGCCCTCCCGCGCCCGAGGGCTGCCGCGTCGATCGCGTCTCGCTCGACAAGCGGGCGGCCCGGTGAGCCGCGCCTCGGCGCCGAGGATCACCGCCTTCGCCCTCGCCTGCGCGGCGCTGCTCGCGGCGCAGGCCGCGCTCGCGCGGGTCGAGCGGTACGCGGTGATCGCCGGCAACAACGCGGGCCTCCGGGGCGAGGTCGAGCTGCGGTACGCCGAGGCCGACGCCCTCAAGATGCACGACGTGCTGGTGGGGCTCGGCGGCTTCTCGCCGGCCAATGTGACGCTCCTGCGCGGCGGCAACGCCGAGGCGATGCGCCGCGCCCTGATCTCCATGAACAGCCGCATCCGCCAGGACATCACCGGCGGGGGCGTCGAGGCGGTGCTGGTCGTCTACTACTCGGGCCACGGCGACGCCCGCGCGCTCCACCTGGGCAACACGCTCCTGGATCTCCCGGAGCTGGAGCAGCTCGCGCGCGGCTCCGCGGCGCATTTCCGGCTCGTCGTCGTCGACGCCTGCCGCTCCGGCGCCCTCACGCGCGTGAAGGGCGGGACGGCCGCGCCGCCGCTGACGATCAGGACCGACGCGCGCCTCGCGGGCGAGGGGGTCGTGTTCTTGACGGCGAGCTCGGCCAACGAGGATGCGCAGGAGTCCGATGCGCTGGGGGGCTCGTTCTTCACGCACTACCTCGCCTCGGGGCTCCTGGGCGCGGCCGACGACGACCGGAACGGCGTGGTCACGCTCGACGAGGCCTACCGGCACGTCTCCGAGGCGACCATCCGCGCCACGAGCCGGACGCTGGCCGGGACGCAGCACCCGACGTTCCGGTACGAGCTGCGCGGCCAGGGCAAGCTCGCCCTCACCGCGCTGCCCGCGAGCGCCGCGCACCGGGGCACCGTCGAGCTGCCCGCGGGCAGGACGTACCTGCTCCTGGACGGCGGCAGCCA
Organism: Sorangium sp. So ce385; assembly: GCF_051474135.1. Taxonomy (NCBI): domain Bacteria; kingdom Pseudomonadati; phylum Myxococcota; order Polyangiales; family Polyangiaceae; genus Sorangium; species Sorangium sp. So ce385. Next base: position 9,342,418 of record NZ_CP150337.1, read on the forward strand.
CGGCCCGGTCGTCGCCGAGGTCGCGGCGACGGACGTGTCGCGCCGGCTCAGCGTGAAGCCGGGGCGCTACTTCGTGCGGGGGCGCGGCCAGGATCACCTGCTCGAGGGCGAGATCGCGGTGGAGGCGGGCAAGGCGATCCGCGTGGAGGACGCGATGCTCTCCCGGGCGGAGTACGCGCGCCTCGTGCGCAAGGGCCAGGAGGGCGCGGACGCCACGCACGGCGTGCAGGCGGGCTACCGGCTGCGCACAGCGTTCGACGAGGGCGAGTCGCCGTGCCACGGCGTCTTCGCGGGCTACACGCTCGAGCTCCGCCAGCTCAGCGTCATGCCGCGCCTGGGCGCCTGCCGCGGCGGCTTCGAGAACGACGCGCTGCGGGCGAGCCGCGAGCAGCTCGACCTCGAGGTCCGGGTCGCCCACGCGTGGGACTTTCCCTGGGTGACGCTCGACGTGGGCGTGAGCCTGGGCGCGGGGCTCCTCCGTCAGGAGTTCGAGACGCGGGGGGTGGCCGCGCCGCGGACGAGCTTCGTCGGTTTCCTCGGCAGCGGGCTCGGCCTGACGGTCGACCTGCCGGCGGGGTTCTACCTGCTCGGCCAGGTCGACGCCCAGACCTATTTCTTCCAGCGGGCGAGGCGCGGGTCGGGGGAGAGCGGCCCCGTCAGCGCCGAGTTCGCGGTGCGGCCGCTCGCCGGGCTCGGCAAGCGCTTCTGAGCGCGGCGAGCGCCGCCCGCGCGCCCGCGCTCACTTCGCCGACAGCGCGTCGGCGACCATCGCGCGCGCCTCGTCGAGGATGCGGTCGAGGTGCGCCTGGTCCTTGAAGCTCTCCGCGTAGATCTTGTAGACGTCCTCGGTGCCCGAGGGCCGCGCGGCGAACCAGCCGTTCTCGGCGACGACCTTGAGCCCGCCGATCTCGCCGCCGTTGCCCGGCGCGCGCGTGAGCTTCGCGGTGATCGGCTCGCCCGCGAGGCTCTGGGCGCGCACCGCGTCGGGGGAGAGCTTCTTCAGCACGCTCTTCTCGGCCGGCGTCGCCGGCGCGTCGATGCGGGTGTAGAGCGGCGCGCCGAAGCGCTGGGTCAGGTCGCGGTAGTGCTCGGCCGGGTCGCGGCCGGTGCGCGCGAGGATCTCGGCGGCGAGCAGGTCGAGGATGATGCCGTCCTTGTCCGTCGACCACACCTGCCCGTTCCGCCGCAGGAACGAGGCCCCCGCGCTCTCCTCGCCGCCGAAGCCGAGCGAGCCGTCGAGCAGCCCGTCGACGAACCACTTGAAGCCGACCGGCACCTCGCGCAGCGGCCGGCCGAGGTGCTTCGCCACCCGGTCGATCATGCTGCTCGAGACGAGCGTCTTGCCCACGGCCGCGTCGGCCCGCCACGCGGGGCGGTTCTGGTAGAGGTAGGACACCGCCACGGCGAGGTAGTGGTTCGGGTTCATCAGCCCGGCGCTGCGCGTGACGATGCCGTGGCGATCCGAGTCGGCGTCGTTGCCGAACGCGAGATCGTAGTCGTCCTTGAGCGCGATGAGGTTCGCCATCGCGTACGGAGACGAGCAGTCCATGCGGATCTTGCCGTCGTGATCGAGCGGCATGAAGCTGAAGGTGGGGTCGACGGCCTGGTTCACCACGGTGAGATCCAGCCCGAATTTCTCGGCGATCGGCGCCCAGTACGCGATGTTCGAGCCGCCGAGCGGATCGACGCCGAGGCGCAGCTTCGCGCCGCGCACGGCCTCGAGATCCACGACGTTGCCGAGATCGGCGACGTAAGAGCCGATGTAGTCGTAGGGGTGCGTCGTCGGCGCGTGCAGCGCGGCCTCGTAGGGCATGCGCTTCACGCCCGCGTTGCCGGCGCGGAGCAGCTCGTTGGCGCGGTCCTCGATCCAGCCGGTGACGGCGGTGTCGGCGGGCCCGCCGTTCGGCGGGTTGTACTTGATGCCGCCGTCGTCGGGCGGGTTGTGCGAGGGCGTGATCACCACGCCGTCCGCGAGCTTCGAGGTGCGGCCGCGGTTCTGGGTGAGGATCGCGTGCGAGATGACCGGCGTCGGCGTGACGCCGTTGCGCTCGGCGATGAGGACGTCGACGCCGTTGGCGGCGAGGACCTCGATGACGGAGCGCTGCGCCGGCTCGGAGAGCGCGTGGGTGTCCATGCCGAGGTAGAGCGAGCCCGTGGTGCCCTGCTTCGCGCGGTAGTCGCAGATGGCCTGCGCGACCGCGAGGACGTGCGCCTCGTTGAAGCTGCGCCGCGCGGCCGAGCCGCGGTGGCCGGAGGTGCCGAAGGCGACGCGCTGCTGCGGATCGCTCGGGTCGGGGCGCTCGCTGTAGTACTGCGCGCGCAGCTTGTCCGGATCGATCAGCACATCGGGCGGGGCTTTACGGCCCGCGAGGGGGTGGAGCGCCATGGGCCCCCGCATAGCCGAGCGCGCGGGACGAGCCAACCCTTCCACGAGGCGCCGGGGGACGCCGCGGGGCGCGCGGGGGACGCCGCGGGGCGCGCGGGGGCGCCGACGCGACGCCGCGGGCGCCGCGCGCGGCCGCCGCGCTGGATTGCCGCCCGGCCGAGGCTCGGCGATGCTCGCGCCGGTGACCGCGCCGCTGCGGCTCTTGCTCCTCCCGGGCCTCGACGGCACCGGCGCGCTCTTCGCGCCGTTCGTCGAGGCGCTGTCCGCCGAGTCCGCCGACATCGCGCCGGAGGTGGTCTCCTACCCTGCCGACCGGGCGCTCGACTACGACGCGCTCGAGGCGCTGGTCGCGGCGCGCCTGCCCGCGGACGGGCCGTACGCGCTGCTCGGCGAGTCGTTCTCGGGGCCGCTCGCGCTCCGGCTGGCCTGCCGGCGCGCCGGCCAGCTCGTCGGCGTGGCGCTCGTCGCCACCTTCGTCACGAACCCGGTGTGGCTCGTCCCGTCGCTCGCGCGGCACCTCGTCGGCCCGTGGCTCTTCCGCCGCCGCGCCCCGGAGCTCGTCGCGCGGCGCTACCTCGTCGGCGCGCGCGCCGACGCCGCGTGGCTCGAGCGCGTGGCCGCGAACGTCGAGACCGTCGATCCCGCGGTGATGGCGGCGCGCGTGCGCGAGGTGCTCTCGGTCGACGCGCGCGCGCCGCTCCAGCGCTGCGCCGCGCCGCTGCTCTACCTGGGCGCCGCGGGCGACGCGCTGGTGCCGCCGCGCGTGCTGCGCGAGCTCCGCCGGCTGCGGCCCGACCTGGAGTGCGTCACGGTCGACGCCCCGCACCTCGTGCTGCAGCTCGCGCCGGAGGCGTCGGCGCGGGCGATCGCGGGCTTCCTGAGGCGCGCGGCCGCGAAGGTGGGCGGCCTGGAGACCGCGTCGCCCCGCCGCTAGGAGAGCGCGTCGAGCTCATCCGGCGGAGCCGTGGCTCCGCGTCCCGCCACGTCACGCGCCGATCGTGGACGGCGCGTAGCGCGTCACCCAGACCTTGATGTGCAGCTCCCCGAAGATCAAACAAGGCTCCACGAAGCCTGCTCGGGAAAGGAGCGCGAAGACCTCCTCATCCGAGGCCGGGACCCTCAGCGACGCCATGGCCTTGCGCCGTTGCTCCGCCGCCTCGGGGGGCCACCCCCCCGCGGAGGCCCGACGCTCCTCGACGGCCATCAGCCGCGGATCGTCCCCGGTCCGGCAGCCGATCACGAAGGGCGCCCCCGGCTTCAGCCGCCCGGCGATCTCCCGGAGCAGCTCCAGGCGAGCCTCATCCCCCGGGAGGTGGTGCAGGACGCCGATCATCTGGGCGCCGTCGAACAAGGGCCCGCGCGCGAGCTCGCGCAGCTCGCAGGCGTGCAGGCTCGTCGGCTCGAGGAGGCCCTCCGCCGCGAGCTTCTCTCTCGCGACGGCGAGCATCTCCGGCGAGGGATCGACGCCCGTGAAACGGACGCCGGCCCCCACGTAGCGCGCGAACGGCTTCACCTCGCTCCCGGTCCCGATGCCGACCATCAGCAGCGACGCGGCCTCGTCGTCCGGGAGCGCTGCGGCGATCACCTCGGCGGCGACCTGGAGCAGGACGCCGTAACCCGGCCAGAAGCGGTTCACTTGGTCGTCGTAGCCCAACGCGCGCTCGCGCCCGAAGGCCACCGCGCTCTTTTCGTGTTCGTGCGTCCCCATCTCGCCTTCTCCTCGGCCGACGGTCGCTCGGACCGCCTGCAGCGAAGGAGTACCGCCCTTCGCGTGCTGCCGGCAGGGCGGGGTTTTCGATCCGATGGTCCGGGCTTCGTGGCGCGGCCTCCGCGGAGGCCGGGGACCCGGCGCCTGTCCAGTCCGGTGGAGCCGCCCGGCGCCCGCGATCGCTTCGGGCGCGTCCGCTCGAGCCGACAGCTGCGAGCGCGCCGGCGCGCAGCGGCGGCCTCGGCGGGGAGCTTCCGATCGTGGGACATCCGCTTCGCAGCGCAGCTGCTGCCGCCTACCTGGTTCACCTGAGCCTGCCAATCGCATGTTCACCGACCTGCCATTGCTACATGGTTCACCTGACCTGTCGTTGAATAATCGCCTGACTGGTCCTTGCGTCAGCGTCGCAGTCGCCACATGCGTACGCCGGGCCATTCACGTTGCATTGCAGATTCAACTTGACAATCGCCGCCCATAGTAAAGACCTCTGCCTGGCAGGGCACGACGCAACGGACGCCCTGCGATCCGCGGTTTCACGTCGGAAGCCCGCTCAACCCGTCCGCCGGGCCCTGGAACGGTGGGACGTGGTCAGCGCCGTCCTTTGAAACAAACAGCGAGGTAATCCAATGTCCGCATCTCTCTCACGTCGCTCAACGGTCTTTCTGGCTCAGGTTGGTTTGCTCTCCGCGGCTTCGTGGAGTCTCATCGGGTGTGGCTCCGAGGCCCCCCTGGACGGTCCGTTCGGAGCGCACGACCCTGGGGCTGCCGAGAACGAGCCCGTCGCCGAGGCGCGCGCGGGCCTGGACGCCGGCTTCACGTCGCGCGAGATCGTGCGCGGGCTGTCGTTTCCGATGCGGATCGTCTGGGGGCCGGACGGCTATCTGTGGTTGACCGAGCGCGTGGGGAAGCGGGTCGTGCGCGTCAGACCCTCGGACGGCCAGAAGACGACCGCGGTCACCATCACGGAAGCGTACCAGTCGGGAGGACAGGACGGGGTGCTGGGCCTCGCCCTGCACCCGGATCTGCTCCAGGGCACGGGCAACGACTATGTGTACGTCTCCTACACCTATGACGTCGATCCGAACTCATCGGTGAGCCGCAGGGCGAAGATCCGTCGCTACACGTACGACGCCACGACCAAGACCCTGGGCAGCCCCGTCGACATCATCACGGGCCTGCCCGGGAGCGACGATCACAACTCCGCGCGGCTCCTGTTCGGCCCCGATCAGAAGCTCTATTACACCGTCGGGGACCAGGGGAACAACCAGTTCAACAGGAAGTGCCTGCCGGTCGGCGCGCAGGACCTGCCCACGGCGACCGAGGTCGCGGCGCAGGACTGGTCGAAGTACGCCGGCAAGATCCTGCGCCTCAACCTCGACGGCTCGATCCCGGGCGACAACCCGCAGATCGCCGGCGTCCGCAGCCACGTCTACTCGTACGGCCACCGCAACCCGCAGGGCCTCACGTTGCTCGACGGCAAGCTCTACGCGGCCGAGCATGGGCCCAAGAGCGACGACGAGCTCAACCTCATCCAGCCCGGCAAGAACTACGGCTGGCCGCACGTCGCCGGCTACAAGGACAGCCAGGCTTATACGTACGACAACTGGTCCGCGTCGAGCCCGACGCCGTGCTCGTCGCTCGCGTGGAACGACTACACGCCCCCTTCCTCGGTCCCCCGGCAGCAGGAGAGCGCCTGGAGCCACCCCGATTTCACGCCGCCGCTCGCCACCTTCTACACCGTACCGAACGGCTACAACTTCAAGGATCCGGCGTGCGGGGGCAACGATTACATCTGCTGGCCGACGATCGCGCCCTCCTCGCTCCACACCTATGCCGCCGGGCTCGGCATCCCCGGGTGGGAGGGCTCGCTCCTGATGACCACCCTCAAGAAGGGCGCGGTGTACCGGGTGAAGATGAGCTCCACCGGAGCCCCCGTCGCGGGCGAGCCGGTCGTCCACTTCCAGACCACCAACCGCTACCGCGATCTCGCGCTGAGCCCGGATGGCCTGACGGTCTACGTGATCACGGACAGCCAGGGGAGCACCAGCGGGCCGACCGGCGGGGCCACATCGGCGCTGAGCAACCCGGGAGCGATCCTGGAGTTCAAGTACACGGGCACCAACTGAGCCGACGCCGGAGGAGCGGGGCCTGCACCCCGCCGGCGCAGCGCCGCGCCGGCCTGGTGCGGCGCGAGCCGGGCGCCCCTTCGCTCGCCCGAAGCCCGGCCGACGAGTGTCACGCCATAATCCTGCGATCCGTGACATGTCACGGCGCGATCCGTGACATGTCACGGTGAAATGGGCCGCATTTCGCGGCGAGCGGCGCGCCGTCCGGCGCATGGAGAGCGACGGATCGAGAAATCGAGCCGTTTCTGCGCTTGGCACGTCGGGTGCTTTGCCCCCCGGAGCGAGGCCGAGCAGCGGCGTCGACCTTCCCAACGCACCTGGTTGCGCCCTTCTGCCGCTGGCAGAGGGGAGAGGACGATCGCCGCTGCCACGAGCTTCGCGCTGCGTGAGGACGCATCGTCTGCTCGCCGCAATCAAGGCGGCATCCATGACACATGCCGCGCCCTCGTGGTGAATCCAGCGAAGGAGAATGGACATGAAGAACGGTTTGATGAGCAAAGTCATTCATGTGGCCGCAGCGTCGGCGGCCATGCTGGCGCTCGGTGGCACGATGAATAGCGCCGAGGCCGTGCCCACCTGCCTCACCGTCCCGGAGCACACCCAGATCGCGAGCCTGGTCAACCAGTTCTACCAGGCGTCCACCACCGGTGATCTCGATTTCATCGAAGGTATCATCTCGACCAGCCCGAACGCGCTGTTCCTCGGCACGGCGCCCGGGGAGGTCTATGCCGGCCACGACGCCATCGTTCAATGGTGGCAGGACATGTTCATCTTCCTCGATGGCCTGGGATACCCGAACGACGGGGGCCTCCCGATCGAGGCCACCGGAGGGCTCCTCCAGCTGCAGCAGGAGGGCAACGTCGCCTGGGTGGCGGACGACCCGACGTTCGCTTTCCTGGGCGGCGACGTCCCGACCCGGCTGAGCCTCGTGTTCCGCAAGGAGAGCGGGCAGTGGAAGATCGTCCAGGGGCACTGGTCGGTCGGCCTGCCCAACGAGGAGCTCCCCCTGGAGGCGCCGTGATCCTGGAAGGGCGGCGCGCGCGTCGCTGACGTCGCCCCCTGTCCCGCTGGCGAGGCGCGCGCTTCGCGCTCGCGCTCATCGCTCGACACGCTCGGCGCACGTGCAACGCGCGCCCCCACGCATGCGCGTGGGGGCGCCCATCATCGCGACCACCGCCGCGCGTGCGGGGTCGGGCGCCGCGCGGCCGAGCGCGCCGCGCGGCGCGAGGGAGTCGCTAACGGCCGAGCAGGGCCTCCAGCACCCTGTTGTAGGTCTCCTTCTTCTGGTACTGATCATTGAAGAGCAGCGACTGCGAGCTCTGCCCGTTGCACAGGGCCCCGCTCCAGCTGTTGAGCCACGACCTGCCGTCGTTGATCCCCCAGAACGTGATGGCGACGCACTTGGGCAGCGAGAAGCAGGCCTCGACGATGTCGTGGTAGTACGTGAGCTGCTCCTCGGCGGTCACCACACCACCGCAACGGTTGATGTCCATCTCGGAGATCAGCACCTCCAGGCCCAGATCGGAGAAGCGCTTCAGGTTCGCCGCCACGTCCGGCCCGCCGGCCTCGTTGTTCGGCGGTCCGATGTGCATCTGGAACCCGACGCCGTCGATCGGGACGCCCCGATCGACCATCCCCTTGATCATCTCGTAGACGTAATCGGCCTTATCGTTGAGCGCGTCGATGCTGTAGTCGTTGTAATAGAGCTTGGCTTCCGGGTCCTGCTCCCTCGCGACCTGGAAAGCGAAATCGATGAACTCCGCCCCCATCGCGTTGAAGAACACCGAGGGCCTCATGCGGGGATTGCCGACGCCCGTGTCGCTGTCGGTGATGACCGCCTCGTTGACCACGTCCCAGTGCTTGATCTTGCTCTTGAAGTGGCCCATGACGTTCTCGATGTGCCTGCGGATGGCTTGCTCCACCGCGGCCGACCCAGACAGGGAGTTCGCCCACCCCGGCAGCTGGTTGTGCCACACCAGGGTGTGGCCCTTGACCTTCATTCCATTGCTCGTCGCCCAGTTGACGATGTTGTCCGCGGCGCCGTAGTTGAAGCTCCCCGGCTGGGGCTCCAGCGCGTCCCACTTCATCTCGTTCTCCGCCGTCACGTAGTCGTGCTCGGCAGCGGCGACGCGCTTGTAGTTCCCGTCGTTGAGCCCGGAGCCGGAGATGGCCGCGCCGATGAGGATGGGGGGGTTCGCCTTCGAGCCGGCCTCCCGGAGCGAGCTGGCGCTCGCGGCAGGGATCCGGGCGTCAGCGCCGCCGCTGCCGCCCGAGCCGCCGGCGCCGCCCATGCCGCCCGAGCCGGCCATGTCGCCGCCCGCGCCGCCGGAGCCGCTCGTCGGGCCCGCGGTCGTGGACGTCGTGCCGCCGGGGCCGCTCGTCGTGCCGCCGGTCGTGGCGGTCGTGCCGCCGGATCCGCTCGTCGTGCCGCCGGGGCCGCTCGTCGGGCCCGCGCCGCCGTTCTCCCCTCCCCCGTCGCCGTCCGAACAGCCGAGAGCACAAAGGAACGCCGAGAGTAGAAGGGTAAGGGGTGCTGACCTCATGCTCGCATCCTCCGAAGGAAAAATCTCGTCCTTATTCCCGCGAAGCGGCGCCGTGATCATCGCCGGGTCACACCGCGCACGGGCGGCCCCCGATGGGGGTGCCGAAGCGACAGTAGAGCGGACGCTCCCCCCCAAGTCCACAGCCTCAACGATGTGGGCACGAGGACATCGGAGTCCGGAAGAAAATTCCGAGCTCATTCAAGGTTCTTCGCGCCAGCGGCCGGACGGGCGCGTCGCGCTTTCTTCTCCGGCGGGACCGCGCGGCGCAGGAAGTCGACGAACGCCCGCAGCGCGGGGGGCGTCTGCCGGCGGCTCGGGTAGTAGAGGTAAAAGCCCGGGAACGACGGCGACCAGGGCTCCAGGACGCGCGTCAGCCTCCCGGCCTCGACGAGCGGCCTCGCTTGCTCGTCGAACACGTACGCGATGCCGACGCCGTCGACCGCGGCGCGCAGCGCGAGGTCGACGTCGTTGACGATGAGCGGGCCCTCGACGGCGACCTCGAGGGACTGCTTCCCCTTCTCGAACTCCCACCGGTACAGGCTGCCGTCGGTCGGCCAGCGCGTGTTGATGCAGCGGTGCCGGTGCAGATCGCGCGGGGTCGCGGGGACGCCGTGGCGCGCCAGATAGCCCGGCGACGCCACCGCCATCATCGAGAAATCGCCGCTCAGCCTCACGGCCACCATGTCCCGCTCGAGGCGCTCGCCCAGGCGGACCCCGGCGTCGAAGCGGCGCGCGACGATGTCGGCGATCGCGTCCTCGACCACCACGTCGACCACGATCTCCGGGTGCTCCTCGTGGAACGGGCCGAGCAGCGGGGCGAGGCACCAGACCGCCGCGACCCGCGCCGTGTTGATCCGGAGCACGCCCGACGGCCGGTCCCGGAGCGCCCTTACGTCGGCGACCGCCGCCTCCAGCTCGGTCAGCGCCGGCGAGAGCCGCGAGAGCAGCCGCGCCCCCGCCTCGCTCGGCGCGACGCTGCGCGTGGTGCGGTTCAGGAGGCGCACGCCGAGCCGCTCCTCCAGCCCCCGGATGGTCTGGCTCAGGGCCGACGGCGAGACCCGCAGGTGCGCCGCCGCGCGGGCGAAGCTCCCGTGCTCCACGATGGCCGCGAACGCTGTCAGATCGGCGAACTCCCTGCCGCGCATTATGTACCCCTGGCTAAACAGGCTCCTTCGATCATGTCGGATTCTTCGCAGGGCGCCAAGGCCTTAACGTCCGGATCCAGGCAGGGCGCCTGACGCGCCCGCCGCACCTGTGGAGCCAACCATGACCAACGCACTCTCTCTCGACACCTACCGGCTGCTGGGGCGCTCGGGCCTGCGCGTCTCCCCGCTGGCGCTCGGCGCGATGACGTTCGGCGACGACTGGGGGTGGGGCAGCGACCGCGACGAGTCGCGGCGCATCTTCGACGCCTACGTCGATCGCGGCGGGAACTTCATCGACACGGCCAACAAGTACACGAACGGCACGTCCGAACGGCTGGTCGGCGAGTTCGCCGGCGACCGGCGAGAGCGCCTGGTGCTGGCCACCAAGTACACGCTGAGCATGCGGCCGGGAGACCCCAACTCGAGCGGCAACCACCGCAAGAACATGGTGCGCTCGGTCGAGGCGAGCCTCGGGCGGCTCGCGACCGATTACATCGACATCCTGTACCTGCACGCGTGGGACGGGACGACGCCCGTGGACGAGGTCCTGCGCGCGATGGACGACCTCGTCCGGTCGGGGAAGGTGGTCTATGTCGCCATCTCCGACGCGCCGGCCTGGCAGGTCTCCCGCATGCAGGCCATCGCGGATCTGCGCGGGTGGGCGCCGCTCATCGCGCTGCAGATCGAGTACAGCCTGATCCAGCGCACCGTCGAGCGGGAGCTCATCCCGATGGCGCAGGAGATGGGCCTCGGGGTCGTCCCGTGGGCGCCGCTCGGCAGCGGCGTGCTCTCCGGGAAGTACTCGAAGGCCGATCTGCCCGCGGGCGAGGCCGCCGCGGATCCGGTCGGCACGCGAAAGAACATCGCTGTCGCCAACGGCGCGCTGACCGAGCGGGGCCTCGCCATCGCCGAGGTGGTGAGATCGGTCGCGGCCGAGAGCGGCAAGACGCCGTCGCAGATCGCGATCGCCTGGACGCTGCTGAATCCGGCGGTGACCGCGCCGATCCTGGGCGCGCGGACCCTGAAGCAGCTCGAGGACAACCTGGGCGCCCTCGACGTGCGGCTGACGGACGACCAGCGCGCCCGGCTCGACCGGGCCAGCGCGGTCGAGCTCGGCTTCCCGCACGATTTCCTGGCGCGGCCGCTGACCCGGAGCGTCGTGTCCGGCGACGTGAAGATCGCCGCGCGGCGCTGACGGGGCGCGCCCGCCGCGGGCTCGGCGCGCGCGGTCTTACAGCGGCCGATCCTTCGCGACCGCCTCGAGCCAGTCCGCGCACGCGCCGTCCTCGGCGGGCGGCTGCGCGCCCTTCAGGAGGTACCACGCCTCCCGGTGCAGCGCGCGGGCGCCGGGCTCCACGCGCTGGAGCGGGCCGAGCGACTCCACCTCGAGCATGTCCTGGTTCGTGAAGGTCTCGAAGTTGACCCCCATGTCCGGGTACGTGGCGCCCTCGACGAACGGGAACCGCTTCAGGAACACGTTCCCGTGGTTCGCGTACGCCGCGTAGCCCTGGCTCACGAGCATACCCACCTTCTGCGGGCCCTGGCCGGCGACCTGCCGCAGGCGGAGCACGCGCTTGCCCCAGGTCCACCGGGGATCGGTCATGTCACTGTACGGCCACAGCACGAGCGGCCGCGCCGGCAAGACGCGCTCGGGGTGCGGGAAGAACGGCGCCTGCGGGAACAGGCACTCTCCGCCGCCCGCCATCACGGTCAGCGCCCAGGGCGTGAACTCGACCGCATAGGCGCCGTGGTTCTCGATCGCGTGATCGAGGACGAACCTGCCCGCCGCGGCGTCCGCCGTGATGCGGATCTCCTTCTGCATCCCGTGCTTGTCCGCGGCGGACCGGAACACGTGCGCGCCGTTCTCCTCGCGGTGCTCGACCGGGTCGTTGTCCGGCTGCAGCGTCCGCTGCTCGTCTTCCGGGCCGATCCAGAGCCGGTGGCCGCCGTAGAACCTGTACTTGGTCCCGCCCGTCGCGCCCTGATCCTCGGGGATCTCGGACAGCTCGTTCGGGCCGCCGACGACGCCATAGCGGATGATCCGCGGGCCGATGTCGAGCGTGACGACGACCTCCGTGTCGCCGCAGACGATGCGCGCGGCGCGCTTCCAACCGCCGTAGGGGATGATCTCCATGATCGCGCTCGTACCGCAGAACGGGAGCGCGGTTCAACCCCGACCGCCGGGCGCGCGCGCGGAGCGGGGCCCGCCGGACGGCGGCGACGGCCTCGCACGGCGGCGGGCCGCGACCTGGCTCGGCTCGGCGCGCTCGCAGCGGGCAGACGCGGCGCAGGCGGCCCGCCGCTCCGTCCGTGGCGCGTCATCGAACTTCCGGCGAGGCGTGACGCGAGGCGAACACGCGCCGCGGACAATCGCGCGCATGAAACGTCGCGATCTGCTGCGCACCTCGGCCGCCACGGCGGCCTTCGCCCTCGGCTCGGGGTTCTGGCGACACGCCTTTGCCGCGCCCGCCCACCCGGGGACGAGCCCCTACGGTCCCGTCGCTTCCACCCCGGATGACAGCGGGCTTCGACTGCCGGCTGGCTTCACCTCGCGCATCCTCGCGATGACCGGGCTGCCGGTCGTCGGGACCTCGCACACCTGGCACGTGGCCCCGGACGGCGGAGCCTGCTTCCCGCTCGACGACGGGGGCTGGGTCTACACGTCGAACAGCGAGGTGCCCCTGATCGGCGGCGCCGCCATGGTGCGGTTCGACGCCGCCGGGCGCGTCACCGGAGCGAAGACGATCCTGAGCGGGACCACCTCGAACTGCGCGGGCGGCCCGACGCCGTGGGGGACGTGGCTGTCGTGCGAGGAGTGGGACGGGGGCAACGTGTTCGAGTGCTACCTCGACGGCCGCGCGGCGCAGCGGCGCCACGACCTCGGGACGTTCGCCCACGAGGCGGTCGCCGTGGATCCCTCGGGACGCCGCCTGTACCTGACCGAGGATCGCCCGAACGGCAGGTTTTACCGCTTCACCCCAGACGCCTATCCGTCCTTGTCCAGCGGGCGCCTCGAGGCGGCGCGCGTCCAGTGGAGCACGGACGGCCTGAGCGGGACGGTCAGCTGGGTCCGGGTCGAGAAATGGATCTCGGCGGCGTTGAACCCCCTCACGTCCGGGCGGACCACGGCGTTCAACGGCGGCGAGGGCTGCTGGTACGACGATGGGATCGTCTACTTCACGACGAAGGGCGACAACCGGGTCTGGGCCTACTCGCCGGCGAGCGCCAGCCTGGAGTGCATCTACACGGCGGAGCTCTACCCGGAGTCGCCGCTGCGCGGCGTCGACAACCTCGTCGTCTCGCGCTCCGGCGACATCTTCGTGGCCGAGGACGGGGACGACATGCAGCTGTGTCTCATCACGCCGGATCGCGTGGTCGCGCCGTTCCTGCAGATCGAGGGGCACGCGGGCTCCGAGATCACCGGCCCGGCGTTCAGCCCCGCCGGCGACCGGCTCTACTTCAGCTCGCAGCGCGGGCTCGGCGGGGCCGGGCTCGGGATCACCTTCGAGGTGCGCGGCCCGTTCCGCGGCTGAGCGCCGCCGCCGGCCGCGCGGGGGCGCTCGGCCTCTGCGCTGCCGCGGGCGCGCGCGCACGCGCTCACGGCTGGCCGTCGGCGAAGCGCTCCGGAGGGGCGAAGTCGGCCGGACGGCCGCCGAGGCCGACCGCGATGGTGCGCTGCCAGTAGCGGCCGCCGAGGTCGAGCGCGAGGTCCTGCAGCGACGGCAGCGCGTGCGCGCGGCTCGAGGCGGCGGCGACGGCGCGGAGCAGCGGCACGGCGAGGAGCGAGCTCTGCCGGCGAATGCCGAGCTGCTCGGCGAGCGCCTCGCCGAGGACCGCGCGGGAGACGCAGCAGAAGACGGCCATGGCCTGCTCGGCGCGCCGGCGCTCGCCGTCGGTCCGCGCGCTGCGGATGCCGTGGGTGACCAGCGCGTCGACGAGCATGCGCGAGTCGTCGTCCGGCGCGCCCTGCGTGGCGAAGATCATCTCGATCAGGCGCCTCGCCTCGGCGTAGGACCCGGGGATGAGCTCCGGCTCGACGCCGATGACGTAGGCCGCGTAGCGCCAGAGGTGGACGAGATCCTCCCGCTGGCCGGGCGGGACGTGGTAGCCGAGCTTGTCGAGGCCGTCGAGCACCTCGACCGAGAAGAGCAGCGCCGTTGCGGCCATGTCGTGCTGGTTGATCGGCTCGCCCCAGAGCGCCGTCTGCCACCGGCCGCTCGCGCGGATGAGGCGCCGCACCTGGGCGTGCATGATGCGCACCTTCACGGTGATCGCGAAGCCCTCGCCGTAGCGGCGCATGCCGTTCGCCTGGCTGACGGCGTAGACGAAGCGGCTCGTCTCGCCGAGGCGGCGCCCGGCCTGCTCGCGGAGCCTCCCCGAGAAGACGAGCGGCTTGTTCCCGCCGGGCGAGGCGTAGCCGCGGATGAGCGACTGCATCGCGAGCAGGACGGCGCCGAGCACGCCCGTGCGCAGGAACGCGGCCCCGCCGCGGTTCACGGCGTCCCAGTCCACCCAGACCGGGACGTGATCGACCTCCGCGAAGAGCGCCCGCAGCTCGGGCGGGGCTTCGGTCGCGACGTGGTCGATGCCGCGCGCGAGGGCGGCCTCGAGGAGGCGGAAGCCCTGGCCCGAGGGCATCGACGCGAACGCCTCCACGACGGCGTCGGCCGCGGGATCGACGCGGAGCAGGAAGGGGGCGAGGCGATCGAGCTGATCGCCGAAGCGACGGCGGGCGTCCGCGGTCTCGTGGAACCGGGCAGGGATCGTCGCGTTCTTCATCGGGTGTGGGGTCGAGTTCTTTGGCACATGGCCGATATCGCGCAACGCGGAGACCGCCCGCCCGGTGGGCACCACGCGTGCAGGAGCCGCCACGCCCCGAGGCCGATCGACAGCGCCGACGCGGCGAGGCGGAGCTTCTCGGCGGGCGCGATCTCGCCGGCCGACGACGGACGCGCCGCAGGGGCGCGCGTCATGGCCCAGGACAGGAGCGCGGTCATGCCGGCCATGGCGAGCGAGCTGCCGGCCGTGAACCCGAGGAGGAACAGGGCGCGGACCGCCTCCGAGCGCGCGAACACCGCAGAGAGGACGAGGAGGAGCGCGGCCGCGCCGGTCAGCCCGTGAACCAGCCCGACTGGCTCTCGCGCTCCGGCGGCGCGACCGCTTCGGCGCTCTATTCGGCGCTCTCGGCGACGCTCAGCACTCGCACTCGTCCCCGCCTACATCGGACCCGGCGGAGAACGTGATGTCGTACGGGTAGGCCGCCTCGGGAGGACCATAAATGCGGAGGAGAAGATCGTTCGCCGAGTCCAGCCCGCCGCCGTCGAGCCACACCCGTCCGTGATCGCTCTGCCCAGATCCGATGAGATCCATCGTGTCCGCGCTGTAGACCTCCACGATCACCGTGTTCTCCGGGCCGGGCGGCGGAGTGTACTGCTCGCACGCTGCGCCGCACAGCTCCGCCCCGGCGGCCAGGACGCGGAGGCTCCAGTTGACCTCTTCGAGCCCGATCGTGGTATCGAGCAGGTACCAGTCCTCGTCGCCCGAACAGAGGACGAAATCGATCTTCGAGAACCACGTGTCTCCCTCTCGGTAGGCGAGCGGCGCCGCGGAGGCGGGCGCGTCGTTCTCCTCGTAGGCGTCGTTCACGCAGGCGGGCGATCCGCCGCTCCCGGTCTCCGAGTCGCGTCCACCGGCGCCGCTGCCGTTGCCGACGCTGCTGCCGCTGGCACTGCCGACGCTGCTGCCGCTGGCACTGCCGACGCTGCTGCTGCTGCTGCCGCCGCCGCCGCCGGCGCCGCCAGCGCCGGGACCCACGTCCTCTTCCGACCGCGGCAGGCAAGACGTCGCTCCGAGCCACGAGAGGCCGAGCGCCACGAAGCTTATCAGACGAATCGAGCTATGGATGAGCGACATAGAAAGAGCTCCACTGAGTACGAGTTCGTTGCTCCCGTCACACCACCGACCTCGCGGCCTCAGGGCCCGAATTTCACGAGGAAGGAATCCAAGGCCGACTCCGACGGCGGGTTCACGAGCGGCCCCGTGCCGAAGTCGATCGTGCCCAGGAACGGCCCGGCGGCGAACACGCTGCCGGTCCCGTCGATGGCGGCGGATTGGCCGTACTGGCGCCCCCTGTCGCCGGTGTGCTTGGCCCAGCGCACCGCGCCCGTCGCGTCGAGCTTCGCGGCGAAGGCATCGCCATAGGTGCAGTCCATGAGGCCCGTGCCCAGATCGACATCGCCGTACAGCAAGCCCGTGATGGCGATGTCGCCTCCCACGTTCGCCGCGACGTCCAGCGCCGTCTGGGGCCCGTGCTCCCCGAAGCGCTTGGCCCACAGGAGCTCGCCCGCGGGGCCGAACTTGGTCACGAACATGTTGCCGCCCCACGTGACCGAGCCGGGCTCGAGAAAATCGAACCCGCCCGCGCTCACCAGAGCGCCTCCGCCGAAATCCACGCTCCCGAGGAACGTCCCGCCGATCACCACGGCTCCGGAGCCGTCGATCGCGACGCCGTACGCCCTCTGGAGCGCCTCGTCGCCGAACCGCTTGCTCCAGAGGTGCGCTCCGGCAGCGTCGAGCTTCGCCACGAAGACGTCCTCGCCGCCGGCGGAGGTCAGCGGCCCGCCGCCGAGGTCGATCGTCTTGACGTCGCCGTACCCGAAGCTCCCGGCGAGGACGACGTTGCCCGTCGCATCGAGCGCGACGTCGTGCATCTCCGTGGCGCCGAGCTGCTTGACCCAGAGGCAATGCCCCGCGGGATCGAATCTCGCGACGTACGAGTCGTCCACGGCGGCGCTGGTCAGCGAGCGCCCGCAGAGGCTGATCTGGCCCGTGAAGCTCACGGCCACGACCACGCTCCCGGCTGCGTCGACGGCGATGCGGTCCCACAATACATAAGATCCTGCGCCGTTTCGAGCCGACCAGACGTGCTCTCCGTCTGCCGTGAAGACGGCCACGAAGGCGTCGAGCGATTCCCCCTGCCCCACGAGCGGACCGCCTCCGAGATCGATGCTGCTTTGGCCAGTGCGTCCCGTCATGGAGATGAGCCCCGCCGGATTGACGGCGACATCCTGCACGTAGCCCGCGTCGAAGAGTCGCTTGTGCCAGAGGAGCTGTCCTTCCCCGTCGAATTTCGCGAGGCTGACGTCCGAGCGGCCCTCGGTCGAGAGCGGGCCGTCGCCGAGGTCGACGCCATCGGCGACCTCGGTCGCGAGGATGACGTGGCCCGCCCCGTCCACGGCGATGCGGCCCCCGGAGACGCTGGCCTGGCGTACCGTCGAGCCGAAGTGCAGGCTCCAGAGGGAATCGCCGGCGCCGGGCGCATCGACGCCGCCGGCGCCGCTGCCGGCACTGCTGCCGCTGCCAGCGGCGCTGCCGCTGCCGCTGCCGCCGCTGCCGCCGCTGCTGCCGGCTCCGCCTTCTCCAGCTGCATCGCCGCCGGCGTTATCGCCGCGAATCGGATCGAGCGGAATCGTGTCGCATGCCGCCGTGAGCACGCTGAGCGCGATGGATCCAGGTACGATGAGCTGTTTCAAGGAGCACTCTCCGATCTCGGTTGAGGACTTGCGCGACCTGCTCCTAGGAATGGCCGCCTGCCGCGCCGGCGGCTCACCGCTCGACGACGACGCCGAGCGAGAACGACGCGAGCGGGCCGAAGGTCGATGTCACCCGTCCCACGAAGCGGATATCGACAGGAGGGATCGCCGCGCCGCCGAGCGCGCCCGCCGTGAGAGCCAGGGAGTCGATGAGCCGGAGTCGCGCCTCGCCTCGCCCGTAGACGAGGGCGGTGATCGTGGACTCGTCGCTGTCGAGGTAGGGCGGCCTCGCCTCGCCCGACGCGCTCACGTGCGCGAGGCCCACGCCAGGGGAGAGGACGAGCCCAAAACGGCCCGTCCTCGCGACGGGCGCGAGGACGAGCTCGGCGCCGAGGAGCGTGGCGCGAAAGCCGACCTCGCCTTCCGGCGCGTCGACCGTCGGGCCGACGAGCGGCAGGTCGGCGAGGAGCCCGACGCCGACCCGGGCCGAAGGCCAGATCCGGAGCGAGGCATCGAGCGCCAGCGACACCCCCGGCGCCTGCCACCCCACGGCCATCGCGACGCCCACATCGACGAGCGCGGACCTCGGCGCCGCGGGCACCGGGAACGCGGGCGCCGGAGGCGCCCACGCGCCGAGCGGCGGGCTCCGCCACGCCTCGCCCGGTCCCACGGCCACGGCCGGAGGCGCGACGGGCGCGGGCGGGAGCGGCGCCGGCGCGACGGCCGCCGGCGTGGCGTCGGTGGGGGCGCTGGCCGGCGACCGGAGCGCCCGCACCAGCTCCGCCGCGCGGAGCACCCGGGTGTCGAGCGGGCCGTCGGGCGCCACGCTCGCGACGAGGTCCGCCCGCCCGCCCGACGCCGACCAGATCTCGATGGCCCCCTCATCCCCCTCGGGGACGACGATGAGCAGCCCGCCGGGCGCGACCGCCGTCGGGCTCGCCTCGACCCGCACCGGCAAGCCCGCCGCTTCGAGCTCCTGCGAGAGCCGGTGCGCCAGCGCGCCGCGCGCACCGGCGACGACGGTGATCGGCGAGCGATCGTCGGCGAAACACGGCGCCGCGAGCGCCAGGGACGCCACGAGCGCGACGAGCGCGCCGCCCATCGAGCGCGCCGCGGCGCGCGCTCCGGACAGGCTCCGCCGGCGCCGGCCCGACCCCCGTGACGTGCGCGGGCGCAGCGTCAATCGGCCCCACCGGCGATCGTCGCCGCGAGGCCGGCGTGGGCGCCGTTCGGGTAGGCCGCGAGGTAGCGCGCGGCGAGCTCGCGGGCGCGCGCGTGGAGCTTCAGGTTCCTCGCGCACTCCAGGGAGCGGCCGAGCGCCTCCGGCGCGAGCGCGCCGCGCGGCCTCTCCGCGAGGTACACGGCGAACCAGCGCTCGGCCTCCGCCCAGGCGCCGCGCCCGTCGAACGCCATGCGGCCGAGGTGGTACGCCGCCACGGCTGCGGCGTCGCTCCCGGCAAACCGATGGCGCGCCGTCTCGTAGAACCGGGCCGCGACGTCCGGCTTGCGCGCGAGCCGCGCCGCGGATCCGAGCTCGACGAGCTCCGCGCCGGCGGCGCGCTCGAGCACCGTGTCGACGCCGAGGAGCTCCACGTCCGCGAACGCCTCGGCGAGCCTGCCCGCGGCGAGGTGCGCGCGCCAGCCGCCGGACGGGGCCGCGGCCGAGGGCGCCTCCGCGCGGGCCGGCGGCGAAGGAGGCGCGGCCGGCGCGGGCGCGGCGGCGCTCGCCTGCGGGGGGAGGTCCGGCGGGCCGTCGGGCGGGCTCGCCTTCGGATCGGGCGCCGGAGGCGGCGCGTGCGGGGCGGCGGCGCGCGGGGCCGCGCACGTCAGCCGGATCGACTCGGGCGCGGCGACGGCGCGCCCCGGCGGCTCGACGCAGGGGCCCAGGACGCGCACGCGGCCGGCGCTCATCGAGACCGCGAGCTCCTCGGCCTCCGTGTCCCACGTGACGTCGAACTCGGTGCCGATCACGTGCACCTCGAACGGCCCTCCCGCCACCACCCACCGGGTGTCGTCGCGATGCACGACGCGCACGTGCAGCGATCCGCGCTCCAGGAGGACCCCGGCGCCCAGCGGACCGACCTCGGTCACACGGGCGCGCGTCCCCGGCGCGAGGTCCACGCGCGACCCGTCCGAGAAATCGAGCCCGACGCGCGACGCGTCCGCGGCCACCCACCGGCCCACGGCGCCCGGCGACCCGTCGACCCGGTAGGTCAACGGGTCGCGCGGCCGGGACAGCGCGAAGAAGAAGAGGGCGGAAGCGGCGACGCACGCTGCGGCGAGCGCGAAGCCGAGCCGCCGCGGGGAGGGAGCCGCCCTCGCGCGCAGCGAGAGCGCGGCCTCTTTGCGGTAGATCGCCTGGAGCCGATCCGCCGCACGGGGCCGCGCCAGCCGCTCGAGCGCGGCGTCCTGGTGCGCGGCGACCCGGCGCCCCAGGGCCGCGATGTCCTTCGTCCTCACGTCCATCGGTCGCCCTCCGCGAGCCAGGAGGCAAGCACGTCATCCTTCTTGCAGCGCTCGACGAACGCCGTCTCCGCGCGCTGGAGCCGGCGCTTGACGGTCGCCACCGACACGTTGCACGCGGCGGCCACCTCGGCGAGCTCCTGGCCCTCGACGATCCGCAGCGTGAAGGCCAGCCGCTCGTCGGGATCGAGCGTCTCCAGGGCTCGGTAGAAGGCGCGCACCCCCTGCCGGGCCTCTGGATCGACGCTGGCCGCGATCTCCGGCAGCTCGTCGCTCGCGAAGAACGCGAGCCATCGGTGCCGCCGCTTCTTGCGGATCGCCTCGCGCGCGACGAACACGGTGACGCTGGTGATGAACGGCCTCAGCGACTCGGGCTCACGCACGTCGTCGATGCGGGAGAACACCCGGGCGAACACGTCCTGCACGAGATCCTCCAGGGTCCGGACATCGCCCAGGATGCGAAACAGCATCCGCTCGACGAGGCCCGCGTAAGCATCGAGCAGGCGTCGCTCCGCCGCGGGATTCCGGGCGTGCAGGCCGCGCAGGACCTCCGACGAGGTGGGCTGCGCGTCGACAGGGGGATCCGGCGAGCGGGGCTTTCGGACGACGCGGAGGTGCGCGGACATCGCGGTAACCTCTAGATGGCCGGTCCCCATCGCGACGGCTCAGCTCCGGCGTCGCGCCGTCGATTCGACCGCCGCCGGGTCCGCCTGGAGCGCTCCGCGACACCGAGCGCCCCCTCGGAACGGTGCTCCCGGCCCGGCGACGGCCGCGCGAGCGCCGACGATGGCTGTCTCGGCGAACGCAATGCAGCGCGGGACACCACGGCGAGGCGCGAGGCCGCGCGGTGCACCGTTCCTGTAACGCTGGACTTCTATACCTTGGTCGGTATTCTCCCGGCCTCACGAGCTTCTGTCCGAAGGAGCTACGAGCGGTGCTCGGGCGGGGGAGCGCGCTTCTTCGGATGGCTGGCACGGGATGGAGGGGACCTTGCTGCCATGATCGATCTGTCGGGTCATACGCTGTTTGAAGCGGTGTACGAGGGCTCCGAGACTGTACTGTACCGCGGCCGCCGGGACGAGGACGGCGCGCCGGTCGCTGTCAAGGTCCCTCGGTCCGAGTTCCCGACAGCGAGGGATCTCGCGCGGCTGCGGCGCGAGTTCGCCATCCTGCGGGACGCGGGCGAGGTGCCCGGGGTCGTCAGGGTCCATGCGATCGAGAAATGCGGCAGGGGCCTCGCGCTCGTCATGGAGGATCTCGGCCCCTCCTCGCTGCACGCCTTGCTGAGGGCGCGCAGGCTCGACGTGGACACCGCGCTCCGTATCGCCATCGCGCTCGCGGGCACCCTCGACGCGCTCCACGGACTCCGGATCATTCACAAGGACATCAAGCCGCACAACATCCTGATCGACGAGGAGACGCACAGCCCGCGGCTCGTCGACTTCGGCATCGCGGCGCGCCTCTCGAGGGAGACACCGGAGACGGCCCTCCCCGACGCCCTCGAAGGCACCTTGTCGTACATCGCCCCCGAGCAGACGGGTCGCATGAACCGGAGCGTGGATCTGCGCGCCGATCTCTACTCGTTCGGCGTCACGCTCTACGAGATGCTGACAGGGGCCCTCCCGTTCCAGGAGCTCGATCCGACCGCGCTCATTCACAGCCACATGGCGCGCACCCCGACGCCGCCGCACGAGCGCGCGCCGGGGGTGCCCCGCGCGCTGTCGGAGGTGGTCATGAAGCTCCTGGCCAAGACGCCGGAGGACCGCTACCAGAGCGCCCGCGGGGTCAAATCGGATCTCGAGGAGTGCCTCCGGCGGTGGGAGGCGGCGGGCCGGGCCGATCCATTTCCGCTGGGTCACCGCGACCGGCCCCTGGATCTGCGGGTCCCGCAGCGGCTCTATGGCCGCGAGCGCGAGGTGAGCGCGCTCCTGTCCGCGTTTCAGCGGGCTCGCCGGGGCGCGCCCGGGCTCGTGCTCGTCTCGGGCTACTCCGGCGTCGGCAAGACCGCGCTGGTGAACGAGATCCACAAGCCCATCGCCCGCCATGGCGGGTATTTCGCGAAAGGGAAGTTCGATCAGATCAACCGGGATGTCCCGCTCGCCTCGGTGGCGCAGGCGCTCCGTGAGCTCATCCGGCAGGTCCTGACGGAGCCGGCGGCGGCCGTCGAGGAATGGAAGCGCAAGCTGCTCGCGGCGGTCGGCGCGAACGGACGGCTCCTCGTGGAGCTGATCCCGGAGCTCGAGCTGCTCCTCGGGCCTCAGCCGGACGTGCCGACGCTCGGGCCGACGGAGTCCAGGAACCGCTTCGATCTCCTGGTGCAGCGCTTCGCGCGGGTCTTCGCTGCGCCGGCGCACCCGCTGACCCTCTTCCTCGACGATCTGCAGTGGGCCGATCCTGCGTCGCTCAGGATCCTCGAGCGCCTGCTCACGGACGTGGAGGGCAACGGCCTCCTGATCATCGGCGCGTATCGGGACAACGAGGTGGACGCCGCCCACCCGCTGCTCGCGACGCTGGGCGAGCTCCGCGAGGCGGGCGTGTCCATCGCCGAGCTCGCGCTCGAGCCCCTCGACGCGCCGACCGTCGCGCAGATCGTCGCCGACGCGCTGAGCGCGCGACCGGAGGCCGTCGCGCCGCTCGCGGCGCTGGTCTTCGAGAAGACCGAGGGCAACCCGTTCTTCCTGAGCCAGCTCCTCGGCGCGCTCCACGAGGCGGGGGCGCTGTGGTTCGACGCGTCCTCGGAGGCCTGGGCGTGGGACGTCGCGCGCGTCCGCGCGGCGGTCGCGGCCGACAACGTGATCGACCTGATGCTCGACAAGCTGCACCGGCTCCCGCCGGCGACGCAGCGCGCCCTGGAGCGCGCCGCGTGCCTGGGGCACGGGTTCGATCTCACCACGCTGGCGACCATCCTCCAGAAGCCGCCCTTCATGGCGGCCGCCGACCTGTGGGACGCGCTGCGCGGCGGCCTGATCGTGCCGCTCGACAGCGATTATCGCTGGTTCGACGAGAGCGCCTGCGGCGAGCCGCCGGGGGTCCCCTGCGAGCTCAACGTGTCGTATCGGTTCCTGCACGACCGGGTGCATCAGGCGGCCTACGCGCTCGTCGACCCGGCGCAGAAGGAGGCGCTCCACCTGCAGATCGGGCGGCTGCTGTGGGCGCGCGCCGGCGAGGCGCCGCACGACGACCACCTGCTCGACATCGTCCGCCACCTCAACCTGGGCGCGCGGCATCTGGCGAACGAGGCAGAGCGGGCGGCCGTGGCCCGGCTCAACCTGCGGGCAGGCCGCGCGGCCAAGACCAGGACAGCCTATCGCGCGGCCGCCGGCTACTTCGGCGCGGGGCTCGAGCTCCTCGGCGACGCGGGGTGGGAGCGCCACGAGGAGCTCTCGTTCGCGCTCGGCCGCGAGGACGCGGAGTGCGTGTACCTGAGCGGCGCGCCCGAGCGGGCCGAGGCGCTCTTCACGTCGCTCCTGCCCCGAGCGAGGTCGAACGTCGAGCGGGCGCAGATCTACAGCCTCCGCGTGTTGCTCTACGCGACGCTGGGGCGCTTCGCCGACGCGGTGCGCCTGGGCCGCGAGGGCCTCGGCCTGCTCGGCTTCGCGCTGCCGAGCACCGAGGCGGAGCTACAGGCATGCTTCCAGGCCGAGCTCGCCGAGGTCGACGCGAACCTGGCGGGCCGGCGCATGGAAGACCTGATCGACGCGCCGATGATGGACGACCCGGAGCAGAAGGCGCTGCTCCAGCTCCTGTGCGACATGGTCGTACCGGTCTTCTGCGCGACGCCGGAGATGTACCCGCTGTTCGTCCTCAAGCAGGTGAGCCTCTCGCTGAGGTACGGGAACTCGGACGTGTCCGCCTTCGCGTACAACGCCTACGGGTTCCTGCTCGCGGCCGTGCAGGGGCGGCCCGCGGACGGCCGTGCGTTCGGCCTGGTCGGCCTCGCCTTGAGCGACAAGCTCCGAAACCCCAGCCTGGCCGCCAAGGTGCACAACGTCTTCGCCTCGTACTCCTATGTGTTCGAGCCGGTGCGCGCCGGGGTCCCTTATCTGGTGAAGGCGCGACAAGAAGCGCTGGAGTCAGGCGACTTCGCCTATCTCAGCGCCGCATGGAGCACCGCGGTCTGCGTCCAGTTCGCCGCGGGCTATCCGCTCGAGGAGCTGCGCGAGGAGGTGGAGCGGGGCCTCGTCGTGGCACGGCGAATCCGGGACACGGTCTGCACGGCCGTGCTCACGCTCGTGAAGCAGGCGATCGCGTGCCTGCAAGGACGGACGCGGGGCCGCGACAGCCTGAGCGACGACGAGCTCGACGAAGACGAGCTCCTGGCGAGCCTCATCGATAGGGAGGATGGCGCGGCCCTCTTCGTGCACGCGATGCTCAAGCTGCAGCTCCGCTATCTCTCCGGAGACTGCGAGGCGGCCGCGGCGATCGCGGACGACGCCGAGGCCAAGAGCGCGGGCATGTTCGGCCTGTACTGCCCGGTACGTCTGCAATTCTATACGTGCCTGGCGTTGCTCGCGTTGCCCGCCGCGGCCTCGCCCGACGAGGCGGAGCGCCGCGCGCGGGCCATCGCCCGTCACAAGGAGCGGATCGCGAGCCGCGCCGCGAGCGCTCCCATGAACTTCCAGCACGCGCTGCTGCTCATCCAGGCCGAGGAGGCGCGCATCTCCGGAGCGCAGCTCGAGGCCATGGGCCTTTACGACCGGGCGATCGGCCTGGCCCGGGAGAACGAGTTTCCTCATGACGAGGCGCTCGCGAACGAGCTGTGCGCGAAGCTGCACCTCCGCGAGGGCAGGGCGAAGGTGGCGCGCGCGTACATGGTCGACGCGTACCTCGGCTATCGCCACTGGGGAGCGACGGCCAAGGCGGACGCCCTCGCGCGCGAGCACGCCGCGCTGCTGCCTTCGTCGAAGGACGGCGCGCAGATCTCGTCGATCCCGTCGGCGGTGTCGGGCGCGGCGCACGCGGGGACCCTCCTGGGCCGGACGACGGTCGGCGACCTGCGGGACGCTGCGCTCATCGTGCGCGCCGTGCAGGGCATCGCCGGCGAGACGGAGCTCGCGCGGGTGATCGAGCGCCTGGTGATGCTCGTGCTCGGGAACGCCGGCGCGCAGCGGGGGGCGCTGCTCCTGGAGCGGGACGGGCGGCTCTTCGTCGAGGCGACCTTCGGGGTCGAGCCGCAGGCGCTCGCGCTCGGGCCGAGCGAGCCGCTCGACACGCGCGCCGACCTGCCGCACAGCGTGGCGCTGCTCGTCGCGCGCACCCGCGAGCCTCTGGTCCTCGACGACGCCGGCGCCGATGCCCGGTTCTCCGACGACCCCTGCATCGCCGCGCGGCGCACGAGGTCCGTCCTCTGCCTGCCGCTGCTCCACCAGGGCCGCCTGAGCGGCATCCTCTACCTGGAGAACAACGCGGTCAGCAAGGCCTTCAACGAGAGCCGCGTGGAGCTGCTCGTCCTCCTCTCGTCCCAGGCGGCGATCTCCATCGAGAACGCGGTGCTCCTCTCGAGCATGCGGTCGGTGAAGGAGCAGGTCCAGCACGCCAACCGGCGGCTCGAGGCCGAGGTCGCGCAGCGCACCGAGGAGCTCCAGCGCTCCAACGCGCAGCTCAGCGCGAGCAACGAGCGGCTCACGATCGAGCTCACGCAGCGCGAGCAGGCGGAGCGGGAGCGGGCCGCGCTGCAGCGGCAGGTGTTCGAGGCGCAGCGGGCGATGCTGGCGGAGCTCTCCACGCCGCTCATCCCGATCACCGACCGGATCATGGTGATGCCGCTCATCGGCACCATGGACGCCGCGCGGGCCGCCCAGGTGCTGGAGGTCGCGCTCGACGGCGCGCAGCGCCACCAGGCGAGCGTCGTGATCCTGGACATCACCGGGATGAAGCACATCGACAGCCAGATCGCCGGGACCCTCGTGAGCACCGCGAACGCGCTGCGCCTGCTCGGCACGGAGGCCGTGCTCACCGGCATACGCGCCGAGGTGGCGCAGGCGATGGTGAGCCTCGACATCGAGATGAACGCGATCGTCACCATGGGCACGCTCCAGAGCGGCATCGCCTATGCGCTCCGCCGCTCCGGGCAGTCGGCCGTGGGCGCCGCCCCGCTGTCCCCGAGGCCAACGCGCGCGCGCCCGCTGGCGAGGTGACCGCGCGCCGACGCTAGGGCTGCGTGCGGGGTGCCGAGTGCTCCCCGTGCGCTGCCAGGGCGGCGGCGCCCGCCCTGCGCTGCGCCAGGCAGAACCTGAGGCCCTCCCGCAGGCTGCGCATCGGGTTCAGCTCGTCGAACGACACGCCGATCGTCACGAGCGTCTCGGCGACGTGGCCGCCCAGCCCGGTGAGGACGCAGCGAGCGCCGAGGAGCTGCACCGCCTGGGCGAGCTTGACGAGGTGCTGGGCGGTCATCGAGTCGATGACCGTGACGCCGGTGAGGTCGAGGATCACCCACTCGACGTCGCTGTCGTCCGCCACGCGGGCGAGCAGCCGCTCGGTCACCTCGACGGCCCGCACCGAGTCGATGAGCCCGACGAGCGGGAGCGTGAGGATGCCGTGCCAGATATCGATGATCGGCACCGAGAGCTCCCGGATGGCGCACTCCTGGCGCTGGATGGTCTCCAGCTGGCTCTCGAGCTCGCGCTTGGAGGCCGCGAGCGCGGCGAGCGCCTGCGCGTTCTGCTCCGCGGTCGCGGAGAGCTCGGAGAGGAAGACCCGCAGCGCCTCCTCGACCACCCCGAAGGCATCCTGTTCGACGGCCCCGAGCTGCTTCAGGGCGAGCTCGACCTCTCCCGTCGACGCGAGCGCGACCGCATCGATGACGCGCTGCATCCGGCGCTCCTCGAAAGAGATCATGTTCTCGGATTCTTGCATGGGCTCCTGTGCGCTCAGCAGAGGTTGACCGGGGGGCCTCGGTGCGATGTCGCTGCGTCGAGGCGCGGCGCGGGCGTCGCCGGCGGCCTGCGCGCGGACGAGCTCGTAACGACGTCAGCGCGCGCTGGACCACACGACCACACCTGTCCAGATATCCTATCTCGCCGTTCGAGGTGTGAATCTACCTTCGACCAAGGTCAAACAGATAGCCCATCTTCATCTCGGCTGGAAGGAACCTGCTCACCCGGACGGCAGCGTCGTGGCAGCTCGCGCATCCCCGGCAGCCCGCCGTCAATCGACCGTGCGGGCGCAGCGGAACCCGGTCGAGACGTCGCCCGCCTCGCGATCGAACGCCAAGCGGAACGTCGACTTCGCCGTGCTCGCCGAGAAGTCCCACGATCCGCCGCGGAGCACGCCTTTGCTGCCGGTCGCCGGCACCTGGGGATCCGTCTGGGCGCCCTTCGCGTAGGCGCCTGGGTCCCAGCCGTCGGCCACCCATTCCCAGACGTTGCCCGCCATGTCGAGCGCGCCCGACGCGCTCGCCCCGGCGGTGGCCGAGCCGACCTCCTGGGTGCCTTTGCCGCGCGCGCCGCAGACCTGCCCGGGAGATCGCGACACGACCGCGTGCGCGCACCCCGGCGGCTCGTTGCCCCACGGGTACTCGCGCCCGTCGGCGCCGCGCGCGGCGTATTCCCACTCGGCCTCGGTCGGGAGCCGCTTGCCGACGAAGGCGCAGTACGCGGCCGCCTGCGCCTGATCGACGCAGGAGATCGGGTGCTGCGCCTTCGCGGGATCCGCCGCGGTGCAGAGCGCGCCGCGCTGCTCCACGTCCGCGTCGCTGGCGCGGGGGCCGTGCAGGCCGCTCGGCGTGCACCGGCCCGCGTCGACGCAGCGCTGGTAGGCGGCGACCGTGACCTCGGTGCGATCGAGGTCGAACGCGCGGGTCAGGGTGACCTCGTGGGGCGGCCGCTCGGATTTGCCGCCCTTGGCGCTGCCCATCGTGAACCGGCCCGCGGGCACCCGGACCATGTCCGGCGGGGGCGGCGCCTTGGACGGCGGCGCGGTCAGGCCGCCGCGCGCGCGCGCCGGCAGCGCGTCGTCGTGGGCGCGGTGCTGGAAGAACGCGACGGCGCCCGCGCCGAGGACGGCGGCCAGCGCGACCGCCGAGGCAACCGCGGGCAGCAGGCCGCGCCGCCGAGCGGACCTGGCGGCCGCGGGCGCGGGCGCGGCCGGAAGCGAGCCCGGAGGCAGCGCTCCCGGCGGCGGCGCGCTCGCGGTGATGCCGCGCATCGTGGTGAGGGGCGCGGCCGGTGGCGCGGGTTCGGGGGCGAGCGGCGAGGCGAGAACGGACGGCGCGCCCGCAAGGCCGCGGGGCGCCTCCAGCGCGGATGCCGCGCCGGCCGGACCCAGCGCGGCGGCGTCGGCGCTCGCGGTCGCCGTATCCGCCAGGCCCGGCGCCGCAGCCGCCGGCGCCGCGCCGGCCAGCGAGCTGCCCGCCGCAGGTGCGACCGCGCCGACGGACGCGGCCGCCCCGGCCATGGCGGCCTCGAGCGCTCCCCAGAGCTCGCCCGCCGTCCGGTAGCGCTCGCGCGGCTCGACCGCGAGCGCGCGGCGCACCACCGCCTCGACGGCCTCGGGCGCGCTCACGCCCGCGCCGCGCAGGCTCGGGCGGAACGCCGGATCGGTCGCGGCGATGTAGAGCTGCGTGACGTCGCTCCCGAGGAGGGCGCGGTCGCCCGACGCCACCTCGATGAGCACCAGGGCGAGCGCGAAGACATCGGTCCACGGCCCGGTCGCGCCGAAGCGCTGGTGGAACTGCTCCGGCGCGCCGTAGTGGACGGTGAAGGCCCGGAGGGCGCTGCCCGTCTCGGCCATCGCCTGCGTCATGCTCGAGAGCTCGCCGAGCACCTTGGCGATGCCGAAGTCGAGGACCTTCAGCGTGCGCCGGCCGCCGATGTCCGTGAGGAACAGGTTCGCGGGCTTGATGTCGCGGTGGGCGACGCCCTGCGCGTGCGCGATCTCGAGCGCGTGCGCCGCGGGCGCGAGCAGGGCGATCGCCTCGGCGAGGGGGCGCCCCGCCCCGCCGCGGGCGCGCCGCGCGGCGATGTCGTGGTCGAGCGGGGCGCCGTCGAGCCACTCGAGCACGAGGTAGGGCGTCCACTCGCCCGACGGCGCGACCGCGGCGCCCGTGTCGAGGGCCTGCACGATGCCGGCGCTCGCGCGGGAGAGGCGGTGGAGGAGCCGGCCCTCGTTGAGGAGCATCCGCTGGAACGCCTCGCGCTCGGCCGGCGCCAGCGATCCGAGCAGCTTCAGGCACTTGACCGCGACCGGCTCGTCGAACCCGAGGTGATGGCCGCGGTAGACGACCCCGAACCCGCCCTCGCCGACCACGGCGTCGAGCCGGTATTTGCCGCCGATCGTCGCGCCCACCCAGCCGAAGGGATCCGAAGGTGCCATCTCGCGGCGCGAGTCTACACCGGGCGCTGCGGCCGCGCGGAGATCGTGCCGTCATCGCGCGGTGATCGCGCGGAGATCGCGCGCGGAGGCCTCCGTCGCCCTCATCGCGTTTCAGCGCCCGAGAGGTGCGGACGCTCCGGAGGAGGCCTGTGTCCCTCAGCCCCCTTCGC
The DNA here is from genome assembly GCF_051474135.1 of Sorangium sp. So ce385. Taxonomy (NCBI): domain Bacteria; kingdom Pseudomonadati; phylum Myxococcota; order Polyangiales; family Polyangiaceae; genus Sorangium; species Sorangium sp. So ce385. Next base: position 9,371,803 of record NZ_CP150337.1, read on the forward strand.
GCGCGCTCGCCTCGAACCCGCCAAAGCTCAGCGCCCGCTCGAAGAACGCGCACAGCTCCTCGTGCCGCGCCCGCGCGTCCGCGCGGCCTATCTCGATGAGCCGCCCCGCGAACTCCCCGTCGAACAGCAGATACGACAGGAAGTCGGCCTCGCGCTGCTCGTCCCCCTCGGCGAGGCGCCGCATCACGCGGCCGAGCACGCTCGTGGTCCGCGCGCGGAACGCCGGCGAGCGCACGAACTCCGCCGCCAGGCTGCCGATGTCCTTGGAGGCGCGGATGAGCAGCGACCGCAGCGGCCGGAGCGTGCGCCCCGGCGGGAGCCCGAGCTCGTCGTTCAGCGCGTCGACGAAGCCCTCCCCGTAGCGGCGCCGCCCCGCCTCCAGGATGCCGTTGATGCTCTCCAGGCGCGCCAGGTCGTTGTCGATCCGGTCGAGCATCAGCGCGTTCAGCGTCTTCCCGAGCAGGAAGAGCGGCCCGGGGAAGCCCGGCGCGTCGCGCTCGGGCGCGGCCGAGGCGGGCTCGATGTACCGCGGATTGACGACGATCACGCCGTCGGCCCCGAGGCGCCGCGCCGGCGAGAGCGGGACGTTCTGGCGCAGCCCGCCGTCGCAGTAGAGCTCGCCGTCGATGCTCACCGGGCGGAACAGGATGGGCAGCGCCGACGAGGCGAGCGCGTGCTCGGCGCGGATCGCGGTGGCGCGCGGGGAGATCGTCGGGTCGTGGCTCCAGGGCGGCAGGCCGGGCTCGCGGCGGTGGACGAAGACGACGGTGCGGCCGCTCTTGACCAGCGTCGTCGACACGGTGACCGCCGACAGGAGCCCTCGCTCGAGGTGGCCGTCGATCCGCTCGAAGGGGACGGCCTCCGCGATCTGCCGCTCGAGGCCCGACGTGTCGAGGAGCGCGGCGTGGCCGCCGCTCGCGGGCGCGCCGGCGGCGCCGCCGCGGAGCAGGTCGTGACCGACGGCGAGCACGCCGCGCACGTCGAGGCGCACGAGGTCGTCGATGCGCAGGCGCGTCCACACCGCGGCGAGCCGCCGCGCTCGGCTCCGCGCCTCGTCCGCGAACGCGGCGAGCCCGCACACGTTGATGGCGCCCACCGAGGTGCCGCACAGGATGTCGAGCGGCGCCTCGCGGCCGAGGTCGCGCGAGACCTCCTCGAGGATGTGCTGCACGACGCCGACCTCGTAGGCGCCGCGAGCAGCGCCGCCGGCCAGGACGAGCGCGATCTTGGGGGCGCGGCCATACCGGGTCGAAACGGGCGCGACATTGGCCATTGGTAGATCCTACTTTCTCCTGACCGGCTGCGAAGCCGGGCGATGAAGGGCAAGACCCCCTTTCAAACCGTGCGTGCGGATTTCCCGCACACGGCTTACCGGCGGTCTCTCGGGCCGCTGCATTACGCAGCCTCCGGGTACTGGACGGTCCCGCGCAGGCGGTAGAGCCCGTGGCCTTCGACGAAGAAGTCGCTCGTCCACCCCTCGGCCTCGGCCGCGCGCAGGTTGCGCCCCTTGCGCTTCACGAGGAAGCCGCGGAGACGCCGCCACACGTAGCCGTCGACCTGGTTGAACTTGTCCGCCGCGTTCCCGGTGCGGAAGTAGTTGCCCCAGCCGCGCAGCACCGGGTTCAGGTCGCGGATCAACACCCGCACGTCCTTCACCCCGTTCCTGGCTCGACCGGTCAGCTCCTTCACGCGCTGCCGCACCCGCTTCATGCTGCGCTGAGAGGGCCAGCGCTGGAGGAAGTACACGCGTCGGCGTGACTGCTCCCAGATCCGCCCGCTCAGCCGCTTGCGCAGGTGGCAGCCGAGGAAGTCGAAGCCCTCCTTGCCCCAGGAGAGGTCCACCCGCCTCGTCTTGTCCGGGTGCAGCTCCAACCCGAGCCGCGCGAGCACCTCGCGCACGCGCTTCTCGGCCTGCTCGCATGCCAACCTCGTGCTGCACACGATCACGAAGTCGTCCGCGTAGCGCACCAGCGTGCCCAGATGGGCACCGTGGCGCTCCCACGCCGCATCGAGCACGTGCAGGAAGATGTTCGACAGGAGCGGCGAGATCACGCCGCCCTGCGGTGTACCCGAGAGCGTCGCTACCTCGCGACCCTCCTCCATCACCCCGCACTGGAGCCATTGGCGCAGCAGCTTGAGCACCCGCCGATCCGAGACGCGTCGCTCGACCAGCTTCATCAGCTTGTCGTGGTCGATGCTGCCGAAGTAGTCGCGGATGTCCGCGTCCAGCACGTGGTTGCCTCCGCGAGCTCCCAGCCTGCGGAGGGTCTCCAGCGCCTGCGTCGCGCTGCGACGAGGCCGGAAGCCGTACGAGCTCGGGCGAAAGTCCGCCTCGAAGATCGGCTCCAGCACAAGCTTCGCCGCCATCTGTACCACCCGGTCCCGGACCGTCGGGATGCCCAGCGGCCGCTTCTTTCCGTCCGCCTTCGGGATGTACCGGCGCAGCACCGCTGCTGGCCGGTACGTGCCTGCTCGCAACGCGACGCCGAGCTCTTCGAGGAAGCGCTCCACGCCGTGCTGCTCGATGTCGGCGAGCGTCTGGGCATCGACGCCCGCCGCACCTCGGTTCCGCTTGACCCGCTTCCACGCTTCCGCGAGGACGTCACGCCTCGCGATGCGGTCATACAGCGCGTGGAACCGGCGCCCCGGATGCCGCTTGGCCGCGACCCACAGCCGGCGTTGGAGTTGTCGCACTTTGTCCTCGGGCTCGCGCCCGCGGGGGTGGTTGGGACCGGTCTTGCCGGCCATGCCCTCGCGCTTACCTCCTCGACCGACGCGACCACCGCAGGGGCCTCTCCCTCCGACCGCGTTGTTCGTCGCGGCCCTCGACGGTACTACGGCCCCCTCGGACTCCCGCTGCGCAGCGCTCGACTTCACCTTCGGCTTATACGAGCCACCTTGCCGCGACGACGGCAACGCAGACGGGTCTCCCGTGTTCCGCACCTCTCCCTGAACGCGTGCTGCTCCCCGTACCCCGGAGGGACCCGCCGCGCGTTCTGCTCCGGACTGCGGCGCGGCGGACGTGGCCTTCGCCGTGGCATGCGCGGCTCGGCTCCCTCGTTGTTTCTCTGTCGAGGCGGCAGGCTTCACTTCATGTTGCGGCCCGCGTTCTTGCTCCCTCCGTGGAGGCTTTCGACGCCCCGCTCGGGCCGCGGGGTCTCCCCCGCGAACCTGGGGCCTGCTACCGGGCGCTCCGGCGCTTACCCGGACGGGACTCGCACCCGCTGGAGACGTGCAGCGTGAGACCGCTCCCTCGCCCCGCGAGCGGGGTCCGGGTTCGGTCTCGTCACGACGCACCATGGTCGCAGAGTACCACGATCGCCCGCGCGACACCGACCCTGAAAAGCGCGCCTCGCGCGGCGCCATGCTACACACCCATGGCCCTGGCTGTGGCCGTGGCGCGCGCGGACACGGAGGCGCCCGATGACGGCAATCTACCTCGTCCTTGCCTACCTCCTCGGAGCGATCCCGACAGGCTACCTCTTTGCGCGGTTCGTCAAAGGCGTCGAACTCCGCACCATGGGCTCGGGGAACATCGGCGCCACGAACGTCCTTCGCGCGTTCGGCTGGGGGCCCGGGCTGGCCGTCCTCGCCGCGGACATGGCGAAGGGCGCGCTCGTCGTCGGTCCCCTCGCGTCCTGGGTCTCCGCCGCGCCGGGCGGGTGGGTCGCGGCGGCCGGCGGCCTCACCGCGGTGCTGGGGCACGACTACACCGTGTTCCTCGGGATGCGGGGCGGCAAGGGCGTCGCGACGTCCTGCGGTGTGCTGCTCGTGCTGGCGCCGCGGGCCACGCTCGCCACGCTCGCCGTCTTCGCGATCGTCGTGCGGGCGACCCGCATGGTCTCGGCCGGCTCCCTGGCCGGCGCGCTCGCCTTGCCGGCGCTCCTCTGGCTCCTCGGCGAGCGGGGCGCCCCGGTGCTGTGCCTCTCGCTCCTCCTCTGCGCCTTCATCTGGCTGAAGCACATCCCGAACCTGCGGCGGATCCTCGCGGGCACCGAGAGCACCCTCTCCTTCGGGAAGCGCCCCGACGGCGGCGCGAGCGCCGGCGCGCCCCGCGAGGGCGAGCGGCGCTGACGCCGCCGGCCGGCCGGGGCCGCGCGCCTCGCCAGCTCACTTGGTGATCGTCTTCGCGTAGATCAACGCGCCTTGCTTGTCGATGAACTCGAAGCGCAGCACGTTCTCCTCGAACTCCAGGTAAGCGAAGGCCTCGGTCTCGTCGTTATAGAAGAGCTGCCCCGGCTCGTTCGCGGCCGAGGCCAGCCTCGGGCGGGTCTTCGAGCCGCTGCCGCTGACGGCGAAATAGGTATCCGGGCAGAGCTCGTCGCGCCCCTTGTCGATGAGCTCGAGATTGTGGTCGTGGCCGCACATGTACATGTCGGCCCCGCAGTAGATCGCGCGCTGCATCGCGAACATCCCGTCCAGCCCGAGCAGCTGATTGTCGGCGGCGTGAGCGCCCGACGTGTAGCGGGGGTGATGGCCGAAGACGATCTTCCACCGGGCGTCCGAGGCGGCGACCCGCGCGCTCATGTCGACCGCCTGTTCATCGGAGGTGAAGTCGACGGTATCGATCCCGAAGAGATGAACGAACCCCACGCGGACATCGTAATACGCGGCGGGCATGCGCCATTTGTCGGTCATCCGCGTTCCCGGCCCGTCGCCCACCGGCAGCAGCGAGTAATCGATCTGCGCCTGCCGCACGCCGCTGCTGCTGGGGCCGTGATCGTGGTTGCCGAGGACCGCGTAGAACGGGAGGCCGTTCAGGCCCGGTCGATCGTAGGGCTGCTCGAACTTCGGCCCCCATTGCGCGTCGCCGGTATCGAGCACGCCGTGATCGTAGAAGTTGTCGCCGTTCATCATCACGGCGTGACAGCCCCCCACCGCGAGGCACTTCTCGCTCATGCGATCGGCGACCTGGTGCTGCGCGAGGTTGCCCTCGCCGGTGTCGCCGATCGCGATGATCCTCACGACCCTGGGCGGCTCGCCCACGGCGCCGTCGACCGCGGCGCCCCCGTCGACCTCGGCGCCCCCGTCTTCCGCGGCGCCGCTCGGCGCGCCACCGCTGCCCTCGCCGCTCGAGCGTCCGCCCGCTCCCTCCGGCGCGACGTCGAAGGGGGGCGTCACGCTGTCCGCGACACCGCAGCCTGCGCCCGAGGCAACGGCCGGCAACGCGCAGAGGGCGAGGACCGCAAAGGACCGCGAAGCGCCGGAGAAACGACAGAACTGTGCCATCGGCGCGCATTCTAGCCGGCGCCGTTTTCACTTGACACCAACAAGGCGGCCATCTATCGAAGTTGAACATCACTTTCAATATCAACAACGGAGCCCACGTGAGCCAAGAGATGCCCCCTGCCCCAAGCCCGTCCCCATGCGCAGCGCTCGCCGCTTTCCCCGGGTCCGACGCGCCCCCGGCGGAGCTCTCGTGAGCTCGCGCGCGCCGCTCGCCGTGGATCCCCCGCTCCGGTCCGATCCCGCGCGCCTCGCGGAGCGCGCGCGGGATGACGGCTGGCCGCCGCCGCCGCACGATCCTCGCGAGCGCGAGCTCGCCCTGGTCGTCGCGGGCTGGGAGGTGCGCCTCTTCGTCGGGCGGATGTTCGAGTACTTCGTCGCGCGCGGCTTCTGGCACCTCCAGCTCTGGCACCCGGAGGCGCGCGTCTCGGTGCTGACGCCCTCGCGGCTCACGTGCGGGCTCTACGAGGCGTACCCGATCGCGAACTGGAAGGCGCAGGCGCCCGATTACGACAAGCTCGTGACGCTCCTCGGCGGGCTGTTCGCGGCGAAGCTCCCGGAGAAGGCCGCGGTGCTGCGCCTCGAGCGCGCGCTCGTCGCCGAGGTCGTCCGAGGCAGCGGCGGGGTGCCGTCGTGACGCGCCGGCCCCGGGGGGCGCGCGCGCTCGCGCGACCTCGCGCCCCGCGCCGCGCGGAGGGCGCATGATCTCCACGCCGGTCTCCAGGGACGCGGTGCTCTCGCTGGTCGGGCGCGCCGAGGCGCGGGTGCGTTTTCCGGACCTCGGCTTCGCCGACCCGTGGGCCGAGGCGATGCTGGCCTCGCTCGACGTGGACCCGGCGGGCTTCGACGCCCGCGCGCTCCGCACCTCGACCGTGCGCACCATGGCCATCGATCGGCTCGTCCGCGACTACGTCGCGCGGAACCCGCTCGGCCTCGTCATCGCGCTCGACCCCGGGCTCTGCACGCGGTTCTCGCGCGTCGACAACGGGACGCTCCGCTGGGTGGAGCTCGACCCGCCCCCCCTGGCCGAGTTCAAGTGCGCGCATCGCCTCGGCCACGCGTCGGACCGCCACGCCGTCGCGCGGTGCTGCTCGATCGCGTGCACGGGCTGGATGGACTGCCTCCGCGGCGCGGGCGACGTGCCGACGCTCCTCATCGCCGAGGGCGCCCTGGTCCGCCAGGCGCCCGAGGTCGTCGACGCCTTCCTCACGCGGGCCTCCCTGCGCCTCTCGCCGGGGACGGAGCTCATCCTCGATCGCGAGGCGCCGCCGCCGCTCCGGATCCCGCCGCGGTCGCGCGCCTGCCTGGAGCTCCCCTCGCTGGACGGCTCCGTGGCGCGCTATCCGCGGCTCCGCCCGTTCTGCGGGGGCGACGCCTCGACCGCGCTCGGGCGAGCGCTGCGCGACGCGAGCCGGGTGCCTCGCCTGTCCCAGGACGGAGGTGCGCCGCCCGTCCTCCACCTCCGCTTCGCATGAGCCCGCCGAGCGCGACGCCGCAGCACCCGAGCCGCGATGTGCCCGTCGAGGCCTGGGTCACGAGCGATCCCGCGCGATCGCGGGGCAGGACGCGCCCTCGGTCAGTAGACGCGGAACTGCCCGCTCAGCGTGATCAGCGAGAGCAGGTGGAGCAGCCCCGGGTAGTAGCGCGGCAGTCCGGTCGCCGGCTCGGCCGCCCACGCCGCCTCGATGTACTCGGCGCGATCCTCGGTCGTCGCGACGAGGCCGACGACGCCGTTCGTGACGACGAGCGCCGGGTCCCTGGCCTCGATCAGCACGCCGTCGAGCGTGTAGGCCCCGCCGTACCAGTCGATGCCCTGCCGCGAGAAGAACGCGAGCAGCCGGTTGGCCTCCTCCACCTGCCACGGGTCGACCCCGAACCAGATCTGGTCGAGCGCGAGGTTCAGCAGCGTGCGGTAGGACTCCGAATCGAAGTTCGCTGAGCCGGTCACCGGCGTGCCGTCGAAGTGGGCGCGCACCGGGATGAGCCCGGTGATCGGGTGCGCGGTCCGCCTCCAGTGCTCGCGCGCGCTCTCCGCGGCCTCGGACCAGAACGGGTCGCCCGTGGCCTGCGCCCAGAGCTCGTAGTAGGCCGGCATCTCGACGGAGGGGCGGGTCGTGTCCGCGGCTTCGACGTTCGGGACGTCGAAGACGAGCTTCGTCTCCGGGTCGAAGATGTTCGTCACGCCGTCATCGACGCCCCCGTTCAGCGCCTCCTTGTGCTGCATCACCTCGAGCAAGGCGATCGCCTCCGCTCCGTAGTCGATGGTCCCGGTGTCGCTCCCCCAGCGACCGTGGGCGAACAGCAGCGCCATCGCGAGCTGCTGGAGACCGAAGGGATCGGAGCAGAACACCGGCTTCTCGCTCCACGGCACGTCGCAGAACGAGACGAAATAGCCCTGCTTGGGGCCGGACGTGTGCTCGTGCCACTCCTTGGCGTATCTCCAGAGCCGATCGAACTCGTCCTGCTTGTCGAGCTGGACGGTGATCATCATCCCGAAGCCCATGCCCTCGGTGCGCACCTGCCCGTGCAGGGTGTCCCAGATGTACGCCCGATCGGCGTCGTAGGCGTCCGTGTAGAAAATGGCTTCGTTGAACTTGTCGCCGTAGAAGAGCTGCTGGAAGGTAGCCTCGATCTTCGACGCGATCTCTTCGTCCGACTTGCCCAGCACGTCGCTGAGCGCGTTGGGGTAGTCCTGCGGGCCGGTCAGCGGGCGGAGCTCGTCGCTGGACATCCGGTCGTGGCCGAGCCAGTCCACCGTGTTCCCGCACGCGGGCAGCGCGCAGAGCGCCAACGAGCCACAGGCGATGCCCGATGCTGCGCGGAACAAGCGGAGGAGGACGGGACAGTGCATGACCCGGAGTTTAATCGTTTACATAGCGTCGTACCCTGGAGGCGAGCACGCTGTTCGGATGTCGTTGTAGAAACGCCTTCGCGCGCTGCGACGCGGCGTCGAGCCGGCCGCTCTTCGCGAGCGCGTCGATCCGCAGGACCTCGGCCTCGAGCCCGAGGCGGCCGCGCGGATGCTCCTTGGAGTAGGCGTCGAGGAGCGTGAGCGCGCCCTGCGCGTTCCCGCTCGCCAGCGTCGAGCGCGCCGCGTCCAGCGCGCTGAGCTCCGCCTTGAGGGCCGCGCTCGAGGAGGCGGGCTTCGGGTCGACCCTGGAGGCCGCGCCGCCGCTGCTGCCGGCGCGCGCCGGGGCGGGGATCTCCTCCGGCTGAGCCTCCACCGGCGCCACGGGCGCCGGCTCGGCCGCCACGGGCGCCGGGCGCGCCGCGGCCCGCTCGACCGGACCCACGAGCGCGCCGCCGAAGCGGTGGACCGCGACGAGCTCCGGCGCCTGATACCCGCGCCAGGCGAGGTAGCCGGCGGGGATGCCGGCCAGCACGCCCACCGTCGAGAGCGCGACGAGGATCTTGGTCCAGCCGAGCTTCACGGCGACCGACGAGGACGCGACGGCCGTCCCCGCCGCGGAGACGGCGGCGGGCGCTGCGACGCTGGCCGAGAGCGCGGCGGCGCCGGCGAGCCCCAGCGCGGCCAGCGTCTTCGCGCGCGTCTCCGGTGAAGTCTGGTACGACGCGCCGGCGCTCAGCAGCGCGCGCTCGAGCGGGCTGTCGCTCTCTTCCAGCAGGCGGCGTGGTTCGCTCATCGTCTCACCTCGCTCGTCGAAACGAGCTCGAGCGCTCGGACGCGCTCTCGAAAATCGGCCCTGGCCCTTCGTAGCCGAGAGGCCACGGTACCCTGCGGGATCCCCAGCACGCCGGCGATCTCCACCATGCTCATCTCCTCGAATTCGTACAGCACGAACACGGTCCGCAGGTCCGACTCCATCTCGTCGAGGACCTGGTCTAGCATCTGCCGCGCGTGCTTCTGGCTGGTAAGCTGCTCCGGTGTCGCAGCGTCCACGACCTCCGGCGGCTCGGCCGCCGGAAACTCCCGCCGACGCGCAGCGCTGCGTCGCGCGTGGGCTGCCACATGAAGCGCGGTCTGGAGAAGGAAGCTCTTCTCCGCCCCCGGCCGGACGTCGTCCAGCCGCTGGGCTGCGGCGATGAAGGTGCGCTGCACCGCGTCGTCGATCTCGGCGGCCGGGGTCCCCGCGTTGCGGAGCACCCGCCCGATGAAGTCAAGATGGGCGTCCACCATCCGGCGCAGCCGCGCGTCCCGCTGTCTCAAGCTCTCTGCCGAAGGCTTCACGTTCGCCGGCTCCAGGTCAGATAAAGCAGGCGATGTCATGACCTCGACGACCATGTTTCCGCTCAACGCGAGGCGAGGCCTGAGACGCGTGGACGAGAGTTCCGAAGGAACGATGCCCGGCAGCAGCTAGAGCGGACCAGGTGCCCCGGGTTGCGAGGGGCAGCCTCCGCGACGCGCTGCTTCCAGATGACGTCCATGTCCCATAATTCCCAGGCTGCATCGAAGTGATCACGGAAGTCCAGCCTCAGAAGCTGTGCACGATCCCGACGCCCGCCAGCGGCGAAATCGCAGGAGTTTCGGCGACGGTTTCCGCCGGCAGGGAAATGGTGAAGCTCCGACGAATGAGCGGCACGCCGGCCCCCGCCTCGATCTCGATGGCGGTGCCCCCGCCGAGCGGCACGGCGGCGCGCGCGAGGGCCCCGGCGCTCCACCACGATCGCACGGCGGAGCGCGGGTGCGACAGGTCTTGCCCCGTCGCCGTGAACCAACCGCCGGTGACCACGACACACGGCTCTGCGCTGAGGACATCGGCGATCTGCCAGCGCAGGGGGCAGGCGGTGAGGGCAGCGGCCGCCCAATGTATCAAGGCGTTGTCGGTGCCCTGCAGGATGTCGTTTCGGGCGTAGTTCAGCGAGAGCCCGAGCGAAGGGCTCAGCGCGCCGCCCGTGTGCGCGGTCGCGCGCGCGACGAGCGCGCCGCCCAAGCTCGCGTAGGGAGAGACGACCTGCGTCACCAGGAGCTGCGCGCCGACCCCGAACGTGATCGGCGGCCACAGGCGCGGGGCCGCGGGCGGCGGTGGGACGGGCCGCGGCGGGGGCGGCGCGGGCCGCGGGGGCGGCGGCAGGGGCGCGGTCTCCTCGGCCGCCTCGTCGAGCGCGAGCGCCGCGGTGAGCGAGAGCGCCTGGACCACGACCTCGCACGAGGTCGCATCGACGGTGCGCGTATCCGTCTCGCCGCGCTCGTGGATCACACGGAGCTCGCCGTGGACCCCGGACCCGGCGCGCGTCAGCCGGACGCGGAGGCCCCAACCGCCCTCTCCGTCCTCCGCCTTCCGCACGCGATCCGAGCGGGCGTGGATGGCTTCGTAGAGATCGTCGACCGTCGCGCAGTCGGCCGGCGCGTCGAAGTCGACGCGGATGGGGATCGGCGTCGGCGCCGCGGTGGCCGAGGACCAGCCGAGGACGACGAGCTCGATGAACGAGATGCCGTCACCGGAAGCCACGGGCCCGAAGGTGCCACGAACCGCTCACGAACCGCCAGAAGCTCCTGCGCTCCTCGGCGGGGTCGTGCAAAAATCCACTCGTCCGCGGGTCGCGGCGCGCGGCGGCGGGGGTGAGCGGGCTGGCGCTGTGAGCTACCTCATCGTGCGCGCGTGAGATCACGCTCGAGCCCCCCCGAGTCGCTCGAGCACCTCGCGCAGCGAGCCGAGCTCCGCGTCCGCGCCGGTGAAGTCCGACGGCGCGGTGAGCGGCGACGGGACGACCCAGCACGTCAGGCCCGCCGCCTTGGCCGACCGGAGCCCGCGCTCGGAGTCCTCGATGACGAGCACGTCGCGCGCGGCGAGCCCCAGCCGCTCGCAGGCGACCCGGTACGGCTCGGGATCCGGCTTTGCGCGCGCGTACTGCTCCCGCGTGAGCGCGAACTCGAACCACCGGAGGAGCCCCGTCGTCGCGTGCGCGCGGTGGAACGGCTCGGGCTTGCTGCTCGTGACGATGGCCATGCGGAAGCGCGCGGCGAGCGCGGAGACGACCTCGCGCACCCCCGGCAACAGGGGATCTCCGCGCGCGATGAGCTCGAGGTACCGGCGATCCCGCTCGTCGGCCAGCCGCCGCACCCCCGCCTCGTCGACGCCGCGCGCGCTGCAGAGGTGCCAGGCGCCGCGCGCCTCGACGAGGAACAGCTGACGGTAGTCCTCGGCGGTGAGCTCGACGCCGACCGACGCGATCGTCTCGCGCGTCGCCTGGAAGTAGAGCCCTTCCGTGTCGACGAGGACGCCGTCGTTGTCCCAGAGGATCGCCTTGAACACGCGGGGCGTTCCTAGCGCCGCCCCTGCATGCCGGCAAGAGAGGGCCGCGGAGCGCGCGCGTCACGCCTCGATGAGCTGCCGCTCGGCGAGGGCGAGGCGGCGGGCGAGGGCGAAGACGGGCAGGATCACGGCGCCCGTGGCGAGGACGATGAGCGGCGGGATGAGGTAGAGAACCCCGCCCGGCAAGAGGCTCGCGAGCGCCGCGTAGCCGAGCGCGCGGACCGCGCCCCGGGGAGCGCCGGCGGCGAGATCGGGCGTCGACGCGGCGTGGATCTCTCGCGCGTGACGGAACGCGAGGTACGCGACGACGGCGTGCACGTGGCCGACGAGGACCAGGGAGAGGCGCACCCATCCGTCGAAGTCCTCGATCATCTCGCGCCACGTCGCGAACCAGCCGCCGAAGCAGCAGTAGAGCGCGAAGTGCAGCGTGAGCGGCGCGAGCATCACGACGCCGGCGAGAGGGAGCGCGACGCTGCGGCGCTCCTCGGCGTCGATCATGGCGCGCACGCACGCTTCGGGCGCCGCGGCCTCGAGCCTCGCGCGATCCGCGTGCACGTCGCCGCTCTGCTGGATCTCGCGGGAGAGCGCCCGCCGGAGCCTCCCGTCGGCGAGCTCCCGGCCCACGACGTAGGCGAGCGCGGACGTCGCCCACGCGGCGAGGAGCGTGATCGTGGCGGCGCCGTCGTCGAGGACGCCGAGGAAGGGGGGCGCGGCCGCGGCCATGGCCACGAGGACCGCGCCGCCGAGGGCGACCTGGCCGGCCAGCGACCGGGCGACGCGGCGGGCGTAGAGGCGACGGAGGTGCTCCGGGATGGCGTCGACCTGACGGCGGTGGCGCGCGAGGAGCGACTCGATATGCAAACGCGCGACGTCCTCATCGTTTCGGTACGTGGCTCTCATGACAGGCTCCCCTCGGGCCCGGTGAACGCCGGCAGACCACGGCGGTTTCCCGGTGCCCTTCGCTCGGGCGGTTCAGCAAGCCCGGTGCCGGGTCGAAAGCCCTGGTATTTGGCGACTTTCGGGGCCGGAGGCCCCGCCAGCGCCCAGCCGGTAGACGGCCGGTGTCCACGGCGTGGACACCGGCGCCAGCGGCGCTTCGCGCGGAGAAAGCAGGCGGCCATGCTGAAGGGCTCGCCGTATTCCGACCGTCCTGCCTATCCACGCGGCGGAGGCGATGAGGCAGCGAGACGGCGAGACGTGAACGATCGCGAAGTACAAAGTTCGTGACGCCGCCACCGGAGTTGGTGCTAGCCTCGCTCAAGGTGGATTTTTAACAACGCATCCACCGAGGCGGTGCTCCCATGGGTGACAAATCTCCGAAGGCCAAAGAGCGACAGAAGAAGCAGGACGCGGCGGAGAAGAACCAGAAGAAGGTAGCTGCGACCGCCAAGGCGTCGCCTGCTCCGGCCGCGCCTGCCAAGAAGAGCAAGTAGTCGGGGAGGCGCCGCGCTCAGCGCCCTTCACGCCCCGTCTCGACAAAGCCCCCTTTCACCAGAGCCCCTCCTTCCTCCCGCAGCCGCGGGTGTTCCGGACGCATAGAGCGCCATCGCGGGCGAGCACCGGCCACACGATGCGTCGCTCTCCACCCCATCTCTCCTCGATCGCAGAGGGCCCTCGACGCAGCCCCTCCGCGCTGTGCTCTCGGCGTCTCCGCCTCTGCGTCTCCTCGCGTCGAGTCGCTCTCTCCGCTGCGCGCTCGGGCCGTCGTGCCTGGGCCGCGCCCGCGCGCCGGCCGGATTTCCTCCGCCAGGCCTCTTCCTGGCGAGGCGACCCCGCGCTATGAGGCTCGAGCCGTGCGACCCACTCTGCTCCAGGCCGTCGCGCCGCCGCTCGCCGCGCTCGTGCTCGTGCTCGTGCTCTGGGAGGTGCTCGCCCGCGCGCTCGGCATCCCCGCCTACCTCCTGCCGCCCCCCTCGGACGTGGCCCGCGCGGGCGCAGGGGACGCCGCCACCCTGCTCGCGGGCGCCGCCACCACCGCGAAGGCCGCGCTCGCCGGCTTCTGCCTCAGCGCCGCGGTCGGCGTGCTCGCCGCCATCGCGCTCGCCTCGTCGCGCCCGCTCGAGAGGGCGCTCTACCCCTATACCGTCTTCCTGCAGACCGTCCCGATCGTCGCCATCGCCCCGCTGCTCGTGCTCTGGTGCGGCCCCGGCCTGCGCGCGGTCGCGGTCTCGGCGTTCATCGTCTCCGTGTTCCCGGTGATCGCGAACACGCTCACCGGACTGCGCTCCGTCGAGCCCGCGCTGCGCGATCTCTTCCGGCTCTACGGCGCCCGCCGCTTCGCCATGCTCCGCAAGCTCGAGCTCCCCTCGGCGCTGCCCCACATCGTGACCGGGCTCCGGATCGCGGCGGGCCTCGCCGTCATCGGCGCCATCGTCGGCGAGTTCGTCGCCGGCTTCTCGGAGGACGCCGCCGGCCTCGGCATCCTGGTCCTCTCCGCCTACCGCCAGCTGCGCACGGATCTGCTCTTCGCCGCCGTGCTGCTCGCCTCCGCGCTCGGCCTCGCGCTCTTCGGCGCCGTCGACCTCGCCGGCAAGCGGCTCTTGCGGCGCTGGCATCCTTCGGAGATCAATCGCTGATGCACTCCCGTGACAGCCGCCGGCTGGCCCTCCAGCGCCTCGCCTCCCTCGTCGCCGTCCCCCTCTTCGCCCCCGCCTGCTCGCGCTCGTCGTCGCCCGAAGGCGACGGCCGCTCCTCGGCCCCCTCCCCGCAGGGAAGCGCGCCGGCCGCGCCCGCCCAGGGCGCGCCTGCGGCGCCCGCCCAGGGCGCGTCGGCAGCGCCGGCTCAGGCCGCGCCGGCCGCGAAGGTGAAGCTCGCGCTCAACTGGGTCCCGGAGCCCGAGTTCGGCGGCTTCTACGCGGCGCGCGAGTCGGGCGCGTTCGCGAAGGAGGGGCTCGAGGTCGAGATCCTCGGCGGCGGCGCCGGCGTGCCGGTCGTCCAGATGGTGGCCGGCGGGCAGGTGGATTTCGGCCTCTCCGGCGCCGACGAGGTGCTCACCGCCCGCGCCCGCGGGGCGGACGTGCTCCCCCTCTTCGCCGTGTTCCAGACCTCGCCGCAGGCCATCATGACCCACGAGAGCCGCGGCGCGAAGGGCATCGCCGACATCCTCACGTCGGGCGGCACGCTCGCCATCGAGCCGGGGCTGCCGTACGCCGCGTACCTCAAGAAGAAGTACGGCTTCAACAAGGTGAAGGTGGTGCCGTACGACGGCGGCGTCGCCCGCTTCGTCGCCGACAAGGACTTCTCGCAGCAGTGCTTCATCACCGCCGAGCCGATCGCGGCCAAGCGCAAGGGGAGCGATCCCGCCGCGTTCCTCGTCGCCAGCGAGGGGTTCAACCCGTACGTGGTGGTCGTGATCACGCGCGCGGCGCTCTGGAAGGAGAACCCGGAGCGCGTCCGCGCCTTCATCCGCGCCACGCGGGAGGGCTGGCGCACCTACCTGCACGATCCGACCCGCGCCAACGAGGTCATGGCCAAGCTGAACACGTCGATGGACGCGGAGACCTTCGTCGCCGCCGCGGAGGCGCAGCGGCCGCTCATCGAGACCCCGGAGACCAAGGAGAAGGGCATCGGCGTGATGACCCGCGAGCGCTGGGAGACGCTCGCGAAGCAGCTCGCCGACCTCGGCGTGCTGGAGAAGGTGCCGCCGATCGACGACCTGCTCGTCGCCGCGCACTGATCGACGCGGCAGGCGCGCCTCCCGCGCAGCGCGAGGCGAGATCTCGGCGCGCGACTTCGTCTAGAATGCGGCGCGCGCGCGTCGCGCCCCCACGGCGCCGCCGCGCCACAACGCAAGGGAAACACCGCCCTCCATGGCTTCCACGCATCGACCTCGGGCCAGCCGGCTCCCGTTCGCCTCGCTGCCCCTCGCGGCGGCGTACGTGCCCGCCGCCGTCGCCGTCGCCGTCGCCTCCGGCGCGTGCGGCAAGGAGTTCACGGCGCGCCCGCCCGACGCGTCGACGAGCTCGAGCACCGGCGGCGGGAGCGGCGGGGGCGGCGGGAGCGGCGGCGGGTGCCCGGGCGGCGGCGAGGTGTGCGGCGACACCTGCGTCGACACGAAGACGGACGCGGAGCACTGCGGCGCGTGCGACGTCGTCTGCTCGGCCTTCGGCGGCACGCCGAGCTGCAACGACGGCGTCTGCCAGTCGCCGGCGTGCGAGGAGGACCGCGGCGACTGCGACAAAGACCCCGAGAACGGCTGCGAGGAGGACCTCCTCACGAGCCTCTCCCACTGCGGCAGCTGCGACAAGCCGTGCAGCGGCCAGTGCGTGCGGGGCGCCTGCGTCGTGCCGAAGCACATCTCGGCCGGCACCGATTACACCTGCGCGGCGCTCAGCGACGGCACGGTCTGGTGCTGGGGCAGGAACACCTGGGGCAACCTCGGCGACGGCACGCAGCAGCAGGATCGGCCGATCCCGAGGCAGGTCGTCGGCCTCGGCGGCGAGGCCGACACGGTCGCGACGAGCATCTCCTCGGCGCGCTCGCACACCTGCGCGGTGCTGACCGACGGCGCCGTGGCGTGCTGGGGCGCAGGCAACAGCGGGCAGCTCGGCGACGGCGAGGCGATGAACGCCCTCTCCCCCGTGCGCGCGAAGGACCTCGCGGGCGCGACCCAGGTCGCCGTCGGCGGGAGCCACACCTGCGCGGTCACGACGTCGCACGATCTCTGGTGCTGGGGCGAGGGCAGCTCCGGCCAGCTCGGGTACGGGGACGAGGCCGATCAGTTCGAGCCCACCGTGGTCCTCGACGGCGTGGCCTCGGTGAGCGCCGGCCTGTCGCACACCTGCGCGGGCATGATCGAGCGGATGGGCGAGCGCCTGATGAGCTGCTGGGGCCACAACGAGAGCGGTCAGCTCGGCTCCGGCAACTTCCAGCCGTCGAGCGTCCCGGTGACCATCGCGGGCCTCACGAGCGTCGCGATCACGGCCGCGGGCGCCTTGCACACGTGCGCCGCGCCGGCGACCGGCGCGGCCTCCTGCTGGGGCGAGGGCGCGCAGTTCCGCCTCGGGACAGGCACCGTGAACGTCGAGGCGGCGCCGCGCGAGATCCCGGACCTCGCGGACGTGAGCCGGCTCTCGCTCGGCGCGAAGCACTCCGGCGCGGTGCTGGCCAACGGACAGGCGCTGCTGTGGGGCGACAACGCGAAGGGGCAGCTCGGCAACGGGACGCAGGACCCCGCCTTCACCCCGCAGCCGCTCGATCTGACCGACGTGGTCGAGCTGGCCCTCGGGGCGGACCACACCTGCGCGCTCAGGCGCACGGGCGAGATGCGCTGCTGGGGCGACAACCGGAACGGCGAGCTGGGCGACGGGACCAACGAGCCGCGGCTCGTGCCGACGCCCGTCAAGTGGCCGTCGCGGCCGTAGGCGCGGGCTCCGGACGAATCCGGCGACCGCCATGTCACAACCGGGTCCCCCCTCTCGTCTTGCCGCCGAGCCCCGGGCTGCGGGGCGGGAGGAACTCATGGACGAGAGGAAGCAGGGCGGGACGAAGGTCTCCGGCGGCGCCCGGGTCGTGGTGATCGGGGGCGGGTACGCGGGCGTGGCGGCGGCGCTGCGGATCGCCGGCAAGGCGGCCCGCCGCCGCGTGCCGGTCTCGGTCGCGCTGGTGAACCCGTCGCCGCTCTTCGTCGAGCGGATCCGGCTGCACGAGCTCGCCGCCGGCAAGGCGCCTCGCCGGATCGAGCTCGCGCGGCTCCTCGGGGCGCGGGGGATCGAGCTCGTGCTCGGCCGCGCCCGCAGGATCGACGCGGCGGCGCGCGCGGTCGAGGTGGAGCTCGCCGGCGGCGGGGACGCCGGGGTCGAGACGCGGCGGCTCGGCTACGACGCGCTCGTGTACGCGCCCGGCAGCGGGGCGGCGCAGGAGATCGTGCCGGGCGGCGGCGAGCACGCGCTCTCCGTGGCGGACGCCGCGAGCGCGCGCGCGCTCCAGGAGCGCCTGCGCGCGGCGCCGCCCGGCGGCCGGGTGGTCGTGGTGGGCGGCGGGCTCACGGCGATCGAGACCGCGGCGGAGATCGCCGAGGCGTTCCCCGCGCTCCGCGTCACGCTCGCGACGCGCGGGCGCGTCGGCGAGGGCCTGTCGGTCGGCGGGCGCGCGTACGTCGGCCGGGCGCTCCGCGAGCTCGGCGTCGCGATCCGCGAGGGCGCGCGCGCGGTCGCCGTCGACGCGAGCGGCCTCGCCGTCGCCCCGGAGGCGAGCGGCGCCGCCCCGGGCGCCGGCGCGGCCGAGCGCCTGGCCGCCGACATCGTCGTCCTCGCCGCGGGCTTCCGGCCGGCGGCGCTCGCCGAGAGCTCCGGGCTCGCCACCGTGGCCGGCGGGCGGCTCGCCGTCGACCGGTGGCTCCGCGCGCCCGCGCACCCGGAGATCTGGGGCGCGGGCGACGCCGCGGCCGTGCTCGACGGCGACGGCGCGCCGCTGCGCATGGGCTGCGCCACCGCCATGCCGCAGGCCGCGTACGCGGCGGACAGCGTCGTCGCCGCGCTCGCCGGCGACGCGCCGCCGCCGCCGTTCCGCTTCGCGTTCTTCATCCAGTGCATCAGCCTCGGCCGGCAGCGCGGGCTCATCCAGCGGGTCGATCCCCGGGACAGGCCGCTCGATCGGGTGATCACCGGCCGCCTGGGCGCGTGGGCGAAGGAGCTCGTCTGCCGCTTCACGGTCGCGGCGATCCGCCTCGAGGCGCTCCGCGCCGGCGGTCACGGCTGGCCCGGGCAGGCGCGACGGCCGCGGGGCGCGCGATCGCTCGGCGCCGCCGCTCCCGGCCAGCGGCTCCCGTCCGGGGCCGCGACATGAGCGCCGCCGCGGGCGTGAGCGCCGAGTGCTTCACGGCGCACCGGCGCTCCCTCTTCGGCCTCGCCTACCGGATGCTCGGCAGCGCGGCCGAGGCCGAGGACGTGGTCCAGGAGGCGTACCTGCGCGCGCGGTCCGCCGGGGAGGTGCCCGAGGCGCCGGGGCCGTACCTCGCCACGATCGTGACGCGCCTCTGCCTGGACGTGCTGAAGTCGGCGCGCGCGCGGCGCGAGGCGTACGTGGGGCCGTGGCTGCCCGAGCCCGTGCCGACCGGCGATCTGCTCGACGTCGGCGGGGCCGCGGCGGGCTACCCGGGCGAGCGCGCCGGCGCGGAGAGCCCGGCGGCGCGCATGGACCGGGTCGAGTCGATCTCGATGGCGTTCCTCGTGGTCCTCGAGAGCCTGTCGCCGCTCGAGCGCGCCGCGCTGATCCTGCGCGACGTGTTCGACTGGGAGTTCGACGCCCTCGCCGGGGCGCTCGGCCGCTCGCCTGCGGCGTGCCGGCAGCTCGTGCACCGGGCGCGCGAGCACGTGGCCGCGCGCCAGCCGCGGTTCCGCGCCACGGAGGCGGAGCGGCGGCGCCTGTTCGAAGCGTTCCTCGACGCGGCGGCGCGCGGCGACGCGGGCGCCCTCGCCGCGATCCTCGCCGAGGGCGCGAGCGTGACCCCGGACTCCGGCGGCAAGGCCAGCGCGGCGCGCCGGGTGCTGAGCGGCCGCGATCGCATCACGCGCTACATCATCGGCCTGTGGCGGAAGGGCGCCGGCGCGATCGTCACCCGCGTCGCGTCGGTCAACGGCGCGCCCGCCCTCCTCGTTTACGAGGGCGCGCGGCTCGCGACCGCCGTCGGCCTCGACGCCTCGCCCGCCGGCATCGACGCGATCTGGCTCATGCGCAATCCCGACAAGCTGGCCCGGCTCGGGGCCGCGCTCCCGCTGCCCCCGTCGCGCGGCCTGCCCGACGCGCGCGCGTGACCGGCGCGCGCGCGTGACCGACGCCGGCGCATCGCGCCGAGCCCGCGCCGACGAAACAGTGCTCGGCGCGCGATTCAATGGCAATCGGACAATCGGGCGGCAACTAACCGCAATCCAACGGCAACTCGCCGCAATCCGGCGGCAATCCAGCGGCTGTCCAACGGCGCCGGCAACAGGGCGACATCCGCCTGTTACACACACGTGTCAGCACGTGGGGGCACGTGGTTCAGCGGGGGCGCAAAAAACATGAATGCGAAAGTGCGCAGATGCATTCATAGTAAAGACTGTAACCTAACCGTGCCGCGCAGCCGGCATCACCGAGGCTGCCGAGACTTCAGAGACCAAAGAAAATTATCTCGACAGCCGATTGGCTTATCGGCATATACTCCAGCCATCATGGACGCGTCTTCGTCCTGACGAGGCCGGGCCGATCGCACCTTGGCTTCTCGATAGCGTTCATCAGCGTCTCTTTCGAGCGTCCACTTCGACAACCCCGGTCCGTGAGCCACGGACCCAGGAGGGATCATGTCGCATTTTATGCAGTCGAAACTATCCCGCTCCAGCAAAACGGGGCTTGTTTGCGGCGCGCTGTCGCTCCTCTCCGTCGCATCGGCGCTGGTCTCGGATCCGGCCTGGGCGATGGCGCCATGGCACGGTCCGATCAGGCCGTTCGCGACGTTCCCGACGCCTCCCGGGTTCCCTGAGGGGATCGCGGTCGATGGCAATCGGGTCTTCGTGTCGGGTCCGGCGACGTTCGGCACCGCGGGATCGGGGCCGTCGAAGATCGTCGTTTACGACAGGGACAGCAGGGCCCTGAAGAGCACGATCACGGTGGCGGGCGAGGCGCTCGACGCGGAGCATGCGCTCAGCTGCATCGCGGTCGATGGCCCGGGCCGCGTCTACGCGCTCAGCACGCAGCTCGGGCTGCTGCGCTTCACGAAGGCTGGACATCAATATGTCCAGGAGAGCTACGGCGATCCGCTGCCCGATCTCCCGCCGTGCGCGACGGCCACGCCGGGAGAGGCGTGCTCGCCGGTGCCCTTCGAGACGCCGCCGATCCCGAACGACATCGTCTTCGACGAGGACGGCTACGCTTACGTGACCGACTCGCTCCAGGCGACGATCTTCCGCTATGCGCCCGGCGGCGGCGCGCCGGAGATCTGGTTCCAGAGCATGGCGCTCGTCGGAGGGGGCCCCCAGCCGTTCGGCGTCAACGGGATCAGGCTCGATCCGCTGCGGGAGCACGTCTATTTCGCGGTCACCTTCTCCCTGGCGGATCCGAGCCTCGGGTCCATCTACCGGCTCCCCCTCGTCGACGCCCCCGAGGAGGTCGATCTGGAGCTGGTCCACGACTACGCCGCCGGCGAGGCGCCCGACGGGATCGCGTTCGGCAAGTCGGGGAAGCTCTATGTCACGCTCGCCGCGGCCAACGCGATCTCGATCCTCGACGAGGACGGGGACGAGGTGTCGCGCATCGAGAGCTCGCCCTGGGACGAGGTGCCGCTCGACGCGCCCGCCAACGTCGCCTTCAACGACGCGGCGAAGACGCTGCTCATCGTGAACCACGCGCTCCTCACCGGGAACCCCGACAACTTCGGGGTGCTGAGGGTCTGGGTCGGCGACAAGGCAGATCCGCTGGAGAAGCCGTGGCTGCCGTGAGGCGAGGCGGGTAGCCCGCGCGCGGGCCGCCCCGCGCAACGGGGCTCGTCGCGCCTCAGGCGAGCCCCCCGCGCCGGCGCACGATCCAGTGCGCGCCGAGGGCCGCTGCCGCCGCGAGCGTCCAGACCCACGGGGGCAGGAGCGGCGCGACGTGGCGCTCGGCCGCCACCTGCGTCGCGGCCGGCAGCGGCAGCGAGCCAGCGTCCGGAGGGAGCACCGACGCGCCGCCCGTGGCCCGCGCGATCTCCTCCAGGCGGGCGACGTCGGGGCGCGGATCCGCCCACTCGTCGCCGCCGCGCTCGCACGCGAAGTCGCGCCGCGTGGTCGCACCCTTCGCGTCGCCCGCGCCCTCCGCCGGGACGATCTCCACCGTGGCCGCGTAACCGCCGGGCTCGAGGCGGCCGGCCGCGAGCTCGACCGGCTCGCCG
This sequence comes from Sorangium sp. So ce385, assembly GCF_051474135.1. Classification (NCBI taxonomy): domain Bacteria; kingdom Pseudomonadati; phylum Myxococcota; order Polyangiales; family Polyangiaceae; genus Sorangium; species Sorangium sp. So ce385. The sequence goes on from NZ_CP150337.1 coordinate 9,393,085, forward strand.
CCCTCGCCGATCCGCGCGCTCAGCGTCCGCACGACCGCGCCGCTGCCGAGGCGGGCGATCGTCACCTTGGCCTCGCCCCGCTGCCCGGCGAGCGGGCGCAGGACGAGCGTCGTCTCCTCGCCCGCGAGGCAGCCGCCGCGCGGCTCGATCGCGGCGGGCTCGAAGCGGGGGTCGCGCATGAGCCAGCCGAGCAACGCGTCCCAGAACGCGCCGTGCGCGCGGCCGGCGGAGCTCGAGGCGAACGCGCTGAAGAGCAGGCGGTGGCTGCCGTCGAGCGTCAGCGCGATCGTCCGGCCGCTCTCGTGCTCGCCCAGCGAGAGCACCGGCATCGGCGCGCCCGAGGCCGTCGTGCGGGTCGGGTGCGTCATCAGCACCGTCGCCCCGGGGAGCGGGTCGCCGACCACGTTGGTCCCCGGCATCTCGGGCATCTCGTCGCCGATCAGCGCGAGCAGCGGCGCGAGCACCGGCGCCGCGCGGCCCGCGGCGGTGATGCGCGGCACGAAGGCGCCGAGATCCACGCCGGGCGCGCTGCCGATGTCGAGATCGACCGGCAGCACGCGGGCGAGCCGCGTGCGCGCGTAGTTGCCCGGCACGAAGGCGTTCGGGCCGCCCACCATGATGAGCCCCCCGCCCTTGTCGACGTACTGGGCCAGCGCCGGCAGGTGCTTGGTCAGGCCGTACGGCTTGGCGTCGAAGTCCTGCAGGACCACCGCGTCGAAGCTCGACAGGTGCACGCTGAAGAGCTCGTCCACCGGGAAAGGGATGAGCGCGAGCTCGTCCGAGGACGCGTTCACCTCGTCGCCCGGGGTGCGCAGGATGAAGAACGCCACGACGTCGACCGAGGCGTCGGCCTTGAGCCACATCCGGAGCGCGCGCACGTCGTACGTCGGCCGGCCCGCCACGTGGAGCACCCGGATGCGATCGCGCGCGACGTCGAGCGTGACGTAGCGGACGTCGTTCTCGGGGAGCTCGTCGCCGTCCGGCGCGTCGATCGCGACCTCCAGGATGCGCGTGCCGGCGCGATCGAGCGTCACGCCGAGCTCGACCGTGCCGACGCCCCCCTCGACGTGCGCCGTGCCCGTCGCGAGCGTCGTGGGCGCGCCCTGCTCGCGGAGCTCGCGCGCGACGACGGGGACCGCGTCGCACGCGAGGCCGCCGCTGCAGCCGATGTCGATGCGGAGCGAGAGCGGCTGGTGGGCGACGGCGGCGCCGGAGGTCCGGACCGCGCGGACGCTGGCGTCGCGCAGGGACTCGGTCGCCGTCGCGACCGTGTGCACCGGGACGCCGAGCCCCTCCAGCGCGGCCCGCGTCGCCGCGGCGGTGTCCTCGGGGCCGGGGCGGTCGAGGCGGCCATCCGAGACGACGACGAACGCCGACGGCCGCTCGTCGGCGGCGCGGGCGAGCGCCTCGAGCGCGGCGCTGAGGTCCGAGCGGCGCTGCGGCCGGCCTCGCGCGGGCGGCGCGGCCGGAGCGGCGGGCGCCGCCGCGCCTGCGTCCGCGCGCGGCGTCGACGCCGGCGCGGGGCCAGCGCTGCCGCCCGGCGTCGACGCCGGCGCGGGGCCGACGCCATCGCCGGCCTGCCCGTCGGCCGGCAGCGGCGCCCCCTCGCCGAACAGGTAGCGGGAGAGCCGGACGTCGGCGCGCTTCCCGAGCTCCGCGAGCGCCCGCTCGGCGCTGTCGCGGCGGGTCCCCGCGAGGCCGGGCAGGTCCATGGACCGGGAGCCGTCGACCAGCACCACGACCTTCGGGCCGACGAGGCTCCCGCGCGACGTGACCGCGACCGGGCGGAGGATGGCGGCGAGCAGGCAGAGCACGGCGAACGCGCCCGTGATCGCGGTGGCGAGCGCCGCGCCGCGGAAGCCGCCCGACCCCGCCGCGGTCCGGCCCCGCGCGCGGACGAGCTCGAGCACGAGCAGCCCGAAGCTCAGCGCGGCGACGACGCAGGCGACGGCGACGAGCGGCGAGGAGAGATCGCCCGAGGGCGCGAGGCGCTGGGTCACGGCCGCTCCGGGAGCGAGGGAGCGAGAGCGGGTGAGGGCGAGGAGGGAGGCCCGCTGGGTGCGCCGGCGGCGTGGGAGCGCGACAGCGCGAGCAGCGAGTCGAGGGCGCGCGACACGGGCGGAGCCTAGTACATCGGGCCGGGGTGTCCCAGCCCGGCGCTCACATCGACGCCGGGCGCCCCAGCGCAGCGCCATCTCTGCGACCTGAGAGGCAACGTCAAACGGCCTACAGCAACCTTGCAACGCCGGAGATGCCCCGCGTAGGCTCGAATCTGGCCGATGGTGCGCGAAGATCTGAGCGAGGCTGGGCGGCTTAGAGAAGAGAACGCGGAGCTACGCGCGCGCGTCGCGGCGCTGGAGAAGGCGCTGGCAGAGCGATCCAACGGGCGCGCGCCGGACGGAACAGCGCTGGACGGCGCGGCGTCGAACGGCGCGGCGCTGGACGGCGCGGCGTCGAACGGCGCGGCGCTGGACGGCGCGGCGTCGAACGGCGCGGCGCTGGACGGCGCGGCGTCGAACGGCGCGGCGCTGGACGGCGCGGCGTCGAACGGCGCGGCGTCGAACGGCGCGGCGTCGAACGGCGCGGCGCTGGACGGCGCGGCGAGCGCGGGCGATCACGCCGCGCTCGACGGCTTGCCCACGGCGGTGCCGGCGGTGATCTACTGGCGCCCGGATGGCACGGTGACGCACTGGAACGACGGCGCCGAGCGCCTCTTCGGGTGGAGCGCGGGCGAGGCCCTCGGCCGCAGGCTGGCCGACCTCGTCGCCGCGGATCCCGTGTCCCCCGCCGCGGTGCGGGCGTTCGACTCCCCGCGGGCGGAGAGCCGATTCGCCGCGGCATCGAGCGAGGCCAGGACGAGAGAGGGGCACGCGCTCCGCTGCCGGTGGACCTACGCCGTGCTGCGCGACGACCGGGGCGACGCGCGCGAGATCGCCGCGATCGTCGACGACACGGGCGACCAGCGACGGAGGGAGCGGACGGTGCACGGTCGCTACCAGATGCTCCTCCAGCTCGTGGACAACGCGCGCAGCTTCATCTTCGTCAAGGACATCGCGGGACGCTACGTCTTCGCCAACCGCGCCTATGCGCAGTCCCAGCCCGTGGAGAAGCACGCCATCGAGTTCATCGGCAGGGACGACAGGGAGGCGCTGTTCCCCGGTATCGCGGAGATGCTCGCGGCGAAGGAGCAAGAGGTGATGGCCGGCGGGCGGGTCATGCATTTCGAAGAGGCCCTGCAGACCGTGAACGGTCTGCTCCACTATTTCACGGTCAAGTTCCCGATCCTCGACGAGCGCGGCGCGCCGATCGGCCTCGGCGGCATCGTCACCGAGATCACGTCCCTGCGCCGCGCGGAGGCCGAGCGGGCCGCGCTGCAGGAGGAGATCATCGCCGCGCAGCAGGCCGCCCTGCGGGAGCTGTCGACGCCGCTCATCCCGCTCGCCGACGGGGTGGTGGCGATGCCGCTGGTCGGGACGATCGACACCGGGCGCGCGGAGCAGATCATGGAGACGTTGCTCTCCGGCATCAGCAGCCAGGGCGCCCACACCGCGATCCTGGACATCACCGGCGTGCGCGCGGTCGACACGCACGTCGCGGACGCGCTGACGCGGACCGCGCGCGCGGCCCAGCTGCTCGGCACCCGCGTGGTGCTCACGGGCGTCCGCCCCGAGGTGGCGCAGACGCTGGTCACGCTCGGCGTGGACCTCTCCGGGATCACCACGCTGAGCACCTTGCAGAGCGGCATCGCGCACGCCATGCGCCACGCCCGGCGGTGACGTCGAGCTCCTCGAACGGGATGCCATGAGCCCGGCGACGCGCCGCGCTCACGGCACCCGGCGCACGGCAGCTCCTAGCGAGCCGCGGTCATCTCGGGGCTCCGTCCGTCGTGCGCGTCGAACACGAGCGTGCCCGTGAAGCCGAGGTGAAGCGACGTGAAGGCGCCGCCATACTCTCTGGCCCACATTGCGTCGAATCCGGCGTGCCCGCCGAGCCGGAACAGGGGCGTCACCGCGGCATCCACGGCCACACCGACATCCATCAGCGGAGCCTGCGCAGCGCGCGTGTGGCCGTCGGATTCTCCGGTGATCCACGCGTACCCGCCGCGCACGAAGAGCGACGGGACAATCCGCTCGCCGACGCCGAGGCGCAGGCCGCCGAGGAGACGGAAGACCGACGGATTCGACGGCAGGATCGCGGAGCCGTCGGCGACGCCGTCTCCCTGCGCGATGTGCAGGAATCCCACGCCGGCCTCGGGGGCGAGGAAGAGGCCCTTGCCCAGATTGACCTCGTACCCTGCTCGCGCTGTCATACCGAACGTCGCGCCGTTCCAGTCGGCGGCCTCCCCGACGGCGTGGCCGACATCGACGTCTCCGGACAGCGTGGGCGATGCGATCGCTGGACGGCTCAGCAGCGCGATCGCCGCAAAGGATGCTCCGAGAAAGAGAAAACCGTGCCTCATGAGGTCACCTCGTCCCGAGGTGTCTCAGCAACCATCATGCCGGGCCGCGGAGCGCGCTCGCGGCGCCGCCGGGCAGGCTCACGGCTGCGTGAGGTACCGCAGGAGCGCGGCCTCGTCGCTCGTGATCATCCGCCGGATGCCGTCCTGCCGCGCATAGCGCTGGGCCTGCATCGCGCCGACGACGGTCTGCACGAGGATGCCGATCCTGCGGAAGCCGTGGAACCAGCGCGGCCGGAGGCGGCTGATGGCGGCCTCGAACTCGGGATCGTTCCGGCCGGGGCCGGCGCGGATGTCGAGGAGGAGGGAATATCGCGGGCGGTCCATCCCCTCCATGTAACGGACGACCCCGCCCATCATGGTGTCGAGCTCCTCGAGCGAGGCGAACGGCTTGCTGCTGCGCACGTTCCACACGATGCCCAGCTGCGCGTCGACCAGGACCGTGTAGTAGTCGTTCTGCCAGACCAGCTTCGGCGCGGGGACGAGGTGATCCGGCATATCGGCTCAGGGCGCCCCGCGGGGCGCGGTGCGGGGTCGCGTGTCGTCGACGGCGCGGCGGCGCATCAGGAACGGCGCGTGCACCTGGTCGTCCTTGTAGTTCGAGCAGAGCACGTACATCGCGATGTTCACCGCGAGCCGGAACGCGCGCTCGCGCTGCGCCTCGCCCCCGGGCGTGACCTCGACGCTCGGACCGCCGCCGTCCGAGCGCGCCAGCGCGCCGGCGAGGTCGTGGTCGGAGAAGATCACCTGCGGCATGCCGCCGCGCACGATGGCCGAGAGCTTCTGCGGGCCCTCGACGCGGCCGACGGCGCGCGGGAGGAGATAGAAGGAACGGAAGACGACGTTCTCCGTGCCGATCGGGATGGGCGAGCCCTCCGGCAGGACGCGGGCGAGCTCGCGCCGCGCGGCGCGGCCGAAGGCGCCGCTCCCCGGGGCGAAATCGTCGACGAAGAGCACGCCGCCGAGCGCGAGGAAGCGCCGCAGGCCGAAGACCTCGCGCTCGGTGAGCGGCGGGATGTCGCCCTCGCCGCCCCAGAGCGCGAACGGCTCGGCCAGGAGCGCCGGGTCGTCCGCGCGGACCGTGGTCGGGTTGCGGCGCGCCGGCGCGCTCGTCCGGCGCTCCAGCTCGAACGACCAGCGCGCCGGCGCGGTGGCGCGGACGCCCTCCCAGCGCGCGTTGCCCGTGAGCAGCGGCCGCGGGTTCCACGCCCCCTCCTCGCCGAAGGCGCGCGCGGGGCGCGGCACCGCCGCGAGGAGCAGCGCCGAGACCAGCACCAGCGCCGCCGCGGCCAGGCGGCGGGGCGGCATCGCCGCGGCCAGGCGGCGGCGCCCGGATCCGCCGGCGGCGCCGAGCTGCCGTGTCAATCGAAGTCCTCCACCCGCCATACACCCGCCTCGCGCCGGAGCTTCACCTCGTGCCCACCAGGGATCTGAACCGTCGCGGAGTCGCCCGCAATCCGGACCTCGAGGCCCTCGGGTTGGGCGAGCCCCTCGACCAGCGAGCGGAGGTCGCTCTCGATGGCGCTGCGCGTCGCCGGCATGAGGACGCGCAGCAGGCCGGCGTAGCTGCGGCGCGCGAGGACGCGCCGCAGCTGCTCGAGCGCCTGCTCGGGCGTGCGGCCGCCCGCGGGCAGCGCGTCGGCGGCCGAGATCCGGAAGGCGCGCTCGCGGTCGTCGAGCTCCAGCGTCGCGATCTCGCCGTCCGGGTAGCGGACCCGGGCGCGGGTCTTGATCACCACCCCGGGCGCCGTGACGCTCCTGGCCTGCTCGGCAAGCTCGGCGCGCGCCTCGGCCACGCGCCGCCGCACCTCCTCGCGCGACATCGCGGTGCGGCTCCGCTCGCTCAGCATGCCGTAGATGGCGTCGGCGTCGCCCCGCGCGGCCGCGTCCGCGTAGGCCCGCACCGCCTCGTTCGGATCCGGGAGCGAGGGCGACGCGCAGGCGAAGCCGGCGAGCGGCACGAGGAGCGCGAGCAGCGAGGGGAGGGCGCGCGGCACGGGGCGAGCCTAGTACATCGGCGGCGGCGCGTCCCAGCGCGTGGAGGCGCGCCGCGATGACCGCCGAGGCGCGCCGCCATCGCCCGCGGGGCGCGCCGCCATCGCCCCGCGGGGCGCGCCGCCGCCGCCGTGGGGGCGCGGCCGTGGTAAGGCGGCTCGGCCCGCGCCTCCTCGACCCGAACGAAGCCATCGCCGCATGACCGATGTTGTTGGAAAGCTCTGGGGGTTCTGCCACACGCTCCGCCACGACGGCATCGACCACGGCGACTACATCGAGCAGATCACGTACCTGCTCTTCCTGAAGATGGCCGCGGAGCGAGGCCTCGACCTCTCGCGCGCCGCGCCGAGGGCGCCCGGCGGCGAGCTCGATCCGGTGGACTGCTCGTGGCCCGCCCTGCGCGCGGCGAGCGGGCAGGCGCTGCTCGACCGCTACGCCGAGGTCCTCCGGTCCCTCGAGCAGGCCCCCGGCGTGCTGGGCGAGATCTACGCGGGCTCGCAGCCGCGCTTCAAGAGCCCCGCGAACCTCCAGCGGCTCGTCGACCTCATCGACGAGATCGAGTGGACCGGCCTCGGCGTGGACATCCAGGCAGCGGCGTACGAGGGCCTCCTGGAGAAGGCCGCCGCCGAGGGCAAGAAGGGCGCCGGGCAGTACTTCACGCCGCGCGTCCTCATCCAGTCGATCGTGCGGTGCATGCGGCCCGATCCGCGGGGACAGCCGGGCTTCGCCCTCTGCGACCCGGCGTGCGGCACCGGGGGGTTCCTCGTCGCCGCCTGGGAGTGGCTCGAGGCCGAGGCGCGAGGGGCGCTCGACCGGGAGACGGCGGACCGGATCAAGTCCACGGCGTTCTTCGGTCACGAGCTCGTCGCGCGCCCCCGCCGCCTCGCCCTCATGAACCTGGTCCTCCACGGGATCGAGCCGAGGATCGCCCTCGGCGACTCGATCGACGCCCCGCCGCCCGCCGAGCGGTTCGACGTGATCCTGACGAACCCGCCCTTCGGCACGAAGGGGGCGCGCCAGACGCCGGGCCGCGAGGACTTCGCGATCGCGACCGCGAACAAGCAGCTCAACTTCATCCAGCACGTGCTGACGATCCTGAAGCCCGGCGGGCGGGCGGCGATGGTCCTGCCCGACAACTGCCTGTTCGCCGACCAGGCAGGCGCCGTGTTCGAGATCCTCGCCGAGGGCTGCGACCTGCACACGGTCCTCCGCCTGCCGCGCGGGACCTTCACGCCGTACAGCCCCGGCGTGAAGGCCAACGTCGTCTTCTTCACGAAGGGCCGCGCGACGGAGAAGGTCTGGATCTACGACGCGCGGACGAGCGTCCCGTCGATCACCAAGAAGGATCGGCCGCTCTCGCCGGCGCATTTCGCCGAGTTCGAGCGGTGCTACGGCGACGACCCCGACGGGCGGGCGGAGCGCCAGGCGGCGAGCTCCCGCGAGGGCCGATTCCGCAGCTTCGAGCTCCGCGAGATCGAGGAGCGGGAGTTCAAGCTCGACGGGTTCAAGTGGCTCCGGGAGGAGTCGCCCGACGACGCCGGCGAGCTGCCGGAGCCGGAGGAGCTGGCGACCGATGCGATCCTGGAGCTGGAAGAGGCGGTGGCCGCGCTCGGCCGCGTGCTCGCGCTGCTCGAGGGCGGGGCGAAGGCGGCCGAGGCGTGAGCGGGCGCCTGCGCCTGCCCGAAGCGTGGGCCGAGACGACGCTCGCGTCGATCTGCGCGCACCGGACCGGGAGCTCGAAGCTCATCAAGGGCAAGCTCCACGCCGAGCAGCGGCCCGGGCGCTACCAGGCGTTCAGCGCCTCCGGCCCCGACGTGTGGTGCGACCGCTGGGAGCACGAGGGCGAGGCGATCGTCGTCTCCGCCGTGGGGACGCGGTGCGGGAAGGCGTTCAAGGCGCGCGGGCGGTGGTCGGCGATCGCGAACACCCACGTGGTCTGGCCGGACGGGCGAGCCATCGATCTCGACTACCTGTTCCTCCACCTCAACGACGAGGGCTTCTGGGTGAAGGGCGGCTCCGCGCAGCCGTTCGTGAAGGTGCGCGAGAGCTTCGAGCGCCCCTTCGCGCTGCCTCCCCTCCCCGAGCAGCGCCGCATCGTCGCCAAGGTCGAGGCGCTGCTCGCCGAGGTGGACGCCGCGAAGGCGCGGCTCGCCAGGGCGTCGCTCGTCCTCCGGCGGCTCCGGCAGGCCGTGCTCTCGGCGGCGTGCTCGGGCAGGCTCACCGAGGATCTCCGCGCCCCGCCGCCGTCGCTCGCCGCCGCCGCGCCGCCTTCCGCCGAGCTCGCGGAGACCCTCGTGCGCGCGTGGCCGCTGGCGCCTCTCACGGCGAGCGACGGCGGCGGGGCGCGGCCCCTGCCGGCGTCGTGGGCCCTCTGCCCGTTCGGCGCCCTGGTGGACAACCACGACGGCAAGCGCGTCCCCCTGAACTCCACGGTTCGAGAGCGGCGCCGGGGCCCGTACCCTTATTACGGCGCCTCGGGGATCATCGACTCGATCGACGGCTATCGGTTCGACGGAGACTACCTGCTCGTCGCCGAGGACGGCGCGAACCTCCTGTCCAGGAGCACCGCGGTGGCCTTCGCCGCGAGCGGGCGGTTCTGGGTGAACAACCACGCTCACGTCCTCCAGCCGAAGCCCGGCGTCGTCCTCGGGTACCTCGAGCTGCTCCTGAACTCGCTCGATCTCCAGCACCACGTGACCGGCTCCGCGCAGCCGAAGCTCACGCAGGCGGCGCTCAACGCCATCCCCGCCCCGGTCCCCCCGACCGAGGAGCAGGCCGAGATCGTCCGCCGCGCGCGGGCGCTGTTCGCGCTCGCCGGCGCGATCGAGGAGCGCGTGACCGCCGCCGCGGCCCGGGCCGACCGGCTCCCGCAGGCGATCCTCGCCCGGGCGTTCTCTGGAGAGCTCGTCCCCACCGAGGCGGAGCTCGCCCGCGCGGAGGGCCGGGGCTACGAGCCCGCGGACGCGCTCCTGCGCCGTATCCACGGCGAGCAGGCGGGCTCCGGGACGAACAGCGGGTGATGCAGATGGGGCGGGCCTAGTTCTTCGTCGGCGCGGGCGCGCCGTCTTGGATCCACTGACGGAGGGTCGCCAGCTCGGCGCTCGTCAGGGTCGGCTTGTTGTCCGCGGTCTGCGGCATCACGCCCGTGTTGCAGCTGGCCGTGGCGCTGGGCCTGCATCCGGCGCTCGCCGCCGTCCCTGCGACCTTGCGGTAGAGCCAGCTCTGCTCCGGATCGCCCGGCACCACGAGCTTGAACTGCCCACCGCCCCTGGCCGGCTTGTTGACGAGGCCCGCGACGATGTCCGTCGAGCTGATCTCGCCGCCGAGCGACAGGCCGGCCTGCGGGCCGGTCGACGGCGCGGCGTGGCAGCCGCTGCACTTGTTGATCATGCTCTCGAAGATCGGACGGACCGTGGTGTGGAACACGCCCGACTCCGTGGGCAGGGGGTCGACGGGGTCCGGATTCAGCTCAGGGTTGATGACCCGAGCGATCGCGTCCATCTCGTAGCACTGGGCGGCGATCGCGTCCTTCAGCTTCTGGTCGTCGGGCGACAGGCCCTTGGCGACGCGGTACTTCTCCCAGACCTTGTCGATCCAGCCGTGCAGCTTCCAGAACATGTAGTTGTCGATGTTCGTGAACTGGTTGCCGAGGCCGTGGTCGGTGTTGTTGCTGCGCACCCATTTGAAATGGAGCTCGCCGTGCAGGCCGCTGGCCGTCACGCTCGCACCCGGGATGGCTTGACCGGCGAAGCACTGGAGCCACATGCCGAACGCGCCTTCGTCCGGGAAGCGGCTCAGGTTCTCCGGCTTGTCGATCTCGTCGGCGATCTTCGCGTTGGCGATCGTCGTGGCGCTCCAGGGCCTGAAGTCCGCCCTCCACTGCTGGGGCAGCTCCTCCGCGCTCGTGGGGAACTTGTCGAAGCCCTCGAACTGCTCCGAGTGATTCGGCCAGAGCTGCTTCAGCGACTGGATCATGTGCCGATGCATGGCGAGGAACTGGAAGCCGTCGCCCGTGGATTTGCACTCCTGGTCCGACGGGACCGGGACCGACGAGTTGCAGATATCGACCCTGCTCATCCCGCCGAGCCCGCCGGGACCGCAGCGCCGGATGCTGTGCCACTCGAAGTGGGCGGCCTGCCATTCGTTCTCCTGCATCCAGGCGATCACTTCCGGCTGGACCGTGAGATCGGTCTGGCCGTTCTTGACGAACTCCGCCGGGCCGTCCTTGATCGTCGCGTCGCTGGGATGGGGGTCGAAGCCGTCCACGCAATGATCCTTCGGGTGCGTGACGCCGGTCCCGCTCGAGCCGCCGCCGCCGCCGCTGCCGACGCCCGGTCCGGCGGACGAGGAGGTCGCGGTCGCGGAGGAGGAGTTGGACGGGCCGCTGCCGCTGCCGCTGGCGACGGAGGTCGCGCCGCCCGCTCCGCCCGCGCCCTCCCCTCCCCCAGCGGTGCCCTCCGCGTCGGGGTCTCCGCTGCTGCAGGCTCCCAGCAGAAGGGCCGTGACGCACGAGACGAGACAGAACGTGCGCTGCGAGATCTTGCCGAATGACACGGTGGACAAGCCTGCCTGATCGTTGATTCGCATGGTGCTCCTAGGTACCGCTGGACGCCGGGTGCGTGCTCCCGCGCAGCCGCTGGGCGAGACGCCGGATGGGGGACGTCAGGCAGGGGCTGGTCGCATCGACTGGCACGAGGCCTCCGAGCAGAAAGGCGAATGAAAGTTTGTTGAAAGAGAGCGTCGCCGTCGTTGGATGAACCGAGGGAAAAGGAAGAGCGAAGCGACTCCGAGGATATCAAGGGCGAATCGCCACGCTCGCCTCAGGTGACAGAAGGTTCCTTACGCGATCCGCCTCCCTCTTGAAAAAGTGATGCTGTATCAAGAACTTACCCATGCATCGAAGATGCGCGTCACGCCCATCAGGAACGGAGCTTTGGTGTTGAGCGCGCGTGGCGAGCTCTGCCTCCCCAGCCGTCTTCAGGTGGAGCCAGCCCCGATTTCGAGGATCGGCCCGGGCTCCTCTGCGCGACAGGCTCATCCGTGGAGGATTGAAGAACGCTCGCGCTTCAGGGACATCAAAACCTGCCTTCCTTAAGCTCTACGCAGGCAGCACACGGCGCCCTCGCCGTGGACCACCCCACCCCTGACATTCCCGCGGCTCCGAATTTTGATCACCCGGACTCGCCGATCGTATCAATACCGCATTCAGCAGAACATTTTCACGAGACGAGATCATGGGCGCGGCGGGCCTGCGCTCCGGAGTGCGTGTTCCACTGTGCCCGATGAAGCTCAGTGGATGCGCTCGCAGACGCGGGTTCCTCGACCGGGTTCGTCGAGCTCTGCCGTTCGGTCGAGCGACGTCCTCGCCGTCGGGGCTGGTGGAGAGGTGTACCGACGCTCCATCAAGGATGCGTCGACGCATCGACGGGGCCGCCTTCACGCCACAGCCAGCCTGCTGGCGCAGGCGCCTCCCCGCGGATCACCTGCCGTACCGTCAGGACGACCACGCGGCCCGCCTCGCGCTCCTCCGCGAGCCAGCCCAGGAGCGCGGAGAGGTCCTCGATGGAGATGCTGTAGTCGTCGCAGCCGTCACAGATATGGTGGAAGGTGAGCTGTATCCATCCGCCATCCTGCTGCCCGCGCCGGACGAGCGCCTGAATCGTTGAGAGGCGGTGAACGAGGTGGAGGGAGCCGGGCGTGCGGGTGGCCATGGGGTCGCGCGGCGGGATGATCTCCGCGCGTGCGCAGAGGATGCACGGGGGTATGCCAAGCCCGCCCGCCCTCCTGGCGCTGTCGTAACCGCAGGAGCGCACCTGCTCGGCGCTGACGCTGTCGTGGTCGCCGCGGGGGTACGCGAAGTCGCTCACGTCGAGGCCGAGCGCGAGGAGGGCGCGGCGATCGTCGCAGACCTGCCGGCGCAGCTCTCCGGCAGGGAGCCCGGGCAGCGGCACGTGGTCGACGGTGTGGCCGCCGATCTCGTGGCCATCGGACGCGAGCGCGCGGAGCTCTGCGACCGTCAGGTAGCCGGGACGGTCGAGTCGACCGCTGTTCACGAAGAACGTGGCATGCATCCGGTGCTCGGCGAGGATGGAGCGCGCGGAGAGCTGATTCGCCAGCGTATCGTCGAACTCTAGGGACACGACGGCGACGCCCGGGGGACACCCTGCCAGGAGGATCGTGGCGAGGAGGACGGCGGCGAGGCACGCTCCGATGCACACCAGCACCACCTGGTCCTGACGCGTCGCGAGGCGCCGCGCGCCGCCCTTGTCTGTGCGCAGGCTCTCCACAGCAGACACCGCCGTATCATCGGCCGTGCCTGCGCCTCCAGCGTCCTCCCACGGAGATCAGCGCGCGATGCGCCTTCCGGGAACGTCTGGCGCCCCTCCCGAGACCGGGAACGACGAGCACCGACGGATTCGACAGGATCGTGTCAGAAGCCTATCTGCCCACCCTCTGCGCTCCCAGATCGAGCATCGCGTCCCAGAACATCTTCTCGTACGCCTGAAATAGCCGGGTCGTGCGGCGGATCGCCCGGGGCTCCACGCCGCGGTCGAGCCCGTCCTGCACGATCGCGACCGCGGTGTCCTCGAACGACGGCAGGTTCGCGAAGGCGTCCAGGAAGGCCGTGTGCTCCGGGCCGAAGCCGTACCGGTCGCGGAGCGCCTTCCCCATCCTGCCGCAGCTGAACCCCCACGCTGGGAAGTTGATGAGCAGGGCACACGCGATCTCGGCCGCCGAGGCGTTGGCCGCCGCCCAGGCCATCTGGGTGGCGTAGGCGAACCCCTCCGCGGTGACCTCGTACCGATCCAGGTCGCCCCTCGTCATGCCGAGCTTCTCACCCATGGCGGCGATCGCGGCGGGCGCCGCGAGCTCGCCTTGAAGGACGCCGCTCCAGAAATCGCGAAAGGGCGTGTCCGCGAAGCGCTGGAGCATCATCGCCATCGAACGCATGTCGCTGAGCACCACGTGGTGCTGGTGCCCCGGAAACGCCTTCAGCCCCTCGAGCGTGATCTCGCCGCGCGAGAGCGCGCCCGGATAGGGGTGATCCCTCAGCTGATCGTCGATGTTGCGGAGCTCTTCGCGGATGTCCTTCACCAGCGCGGTCGCGGCCTTCATGGATGACGTCCTCCGTTCGGTCCCCATCCTACCACCGCTCGCCCCCCGCGTTCCCGCCGATGTGCGCGCGGAGATCGGGCCATGACGGCGGCAGCGCAGCGCGCGGTCACGCCCCCTCCGGAGCGCGCCCCTTCGCGCAGAAGCGCTCGATCCACTCGACGATGCGGCGGCTGTAGAACACCCGGTGGCTCGGCTTGCCGCGCTCGGCGAGGTGGTGGTCGCCGCCGGGAAAGCGAATGAGCTCGACGGGCGCCTTGCCCGAGCGCACGAGCGCCGCAAAGAGCTCTTCCGACTGGCCGATGGGGCAGCGGTGGTCCTCCTCGCCGCACAGGATCAGGGTGGGCGTCGCGGCCTCCCCGGCCCAGGACACCGGTGAGAGCTTGCGGTAGAGCTCTCGCCGGTCGAACGGCTCTCCGCGCATGTCGTGCGGATCGACGTAATAGCCGGTGTCGGACGTCCCGTAATGCGACTCGAGGTTCGCCACCGGCGCGCTCGAGACGGCGGCGCGGAAGCGCTTCGTCTTGCCGATCGCCCAGGCCGCCATGAAGCCGCCGTACGACTTGCCCGCGATGGCGACGCGATCGCCGTCGACCGTGCCCTCGGCGACCAGCTCGTCGATGGCGGCGAGGTGCTCCGGCAGGTCGCGCTCGCCCCAGCGCCCCCGCAGGCGATCGGCGAACTCCTTTCCGTACCCACCGGAGCCGACCGGGTTGAGCGACAGGACGGCCCATCCGCGGGACACCAGGGCATGCCAGTACGGCCGGTACGTGAAGCCGAACTCGACATAGGCGTGCGGGCCGCCGTGCACATGGACGAGCAGCGGCGCTGGCTCCCCGTCGCGGTCCGGCGGCAGCAGCAGCAGGCCGGCGTTCTTCGTGCCCGACGCGCCGCGGAACTCCCGCAGCACGACGTCGGGCCAGGCGCGGCCCTCGCCCCACGCCTCGTTGACGTTGACGAGGAGCCGCGCGTCCGAGCCGTCCCAGCGCGCGCTCCCGAGCAGGCTGCAGAGGTGCATGGTGCTCCACAGGAACGCGAACGTGCCCGCGCCGGGCGCCGCGCTGATCTGCGTGATCTGCCGCTCGTCCGAGATCGCCTTGTGGAGCGTGCGCTGCTCGACCGAGACGAGCGCCACCTCCGAGGTGCTCTCGGTCGCGAGGACCACGGCGAGCTCGCGCCCGTCCGCGGACCACGCCGGGGGCATCACCTTGCCGAGCGGGAAGCTCGCGACCTCCGTGTCCTCGGCGGTGACCATGCGCGGCTCCGCCTCGCCCCGCGCGTCGACGACCCAGACGTGCTGTCGCGAGCCGCCCTCCTCGCGCGGGCTGTAAAACGCGAGGGCGCCGCCGTCCGGCGACCACGATGGCATCGCGGCGAGCGGGCAGCCGCGCGTCACCTGCCGGAGCCCTTCGCCCGACGGCGTCATCACCCAGAGGTCGCTCCGGTGGGCGTCGCGGGGGCCCGTCCGCGTCCGGCTGAACGCGATGTGGCGCCCGTCGGGCGACCACGCCGGGTCGCTCTCGTTCGCGTCGCCGCGCGTGATCTGCCGCGCCTCGCCCCCGTCGGCGGGGACGACGAAGAGGTGCGTCCGGCGGTCCAGCACGAACCCCTCTCCGTCGCTTTTGTAGAGGGCCCTCGTCACCACCCGCGGAGCGCCCGGCGGCGCGCCGGAGGCGACCTTCGCCGAGAAGACCAGGGCCGCGCCGTCGGGCGACCAGGCGGCGAGACCGGCGCCCGAGGCGAGGTCGGTCAGCCGCCTCGCCTCGCCGCCGTCGATCCGCATCACGTAGAGCTGCGCCGGGCCGCCGCCGCGATCCGAGAGGAAGACGATCCGGGAGGAGTCGGGCGAGAAGCGCGGGCTCTCGTTCGTGTCCGAGCCGAACGTGATCTGCCGGGGGGCGCCGCCGCCCGCGGGGAGCAGCCACAGGTTGGAGACATAGGTGTCCGCCTCGGCGTCGACCTCCTCGAGGACGTAGACGATCCACCGGCCGTCGGGCGAGAGGACCACCTCGGAGACGAGCTTGAAGGCCAAGAGGTCATCCGGCTCGAAGCGGCGAGCGTCGGGCTTTCGCATGGGCAAAACAAGGTGGACCGGGAGGCGGACGTCAAGCCTCCTCGGCGAGGCCATGACCTCGCGAGACCGTGCGCCGCGCGCGGTGGACAGGCTCGCTCTGCGCGGATCCGCGGATCGCCCGACAGGAGCTCCGGCAGGCTCATGCGCGCTCTCGGCGCCGGTCTGGTCGACTCGTCTGGTCGTACGACGTGCGCTGTCCGCGGGAACCCGGACACGGCTCCGTCGGATCATCGATCCCGCCGCGTCGTCCGTTCGCTCCCGCGAGGCGGGCCGCCTCGACGACGCCGCCGGGCGGCAGGTCAGGCGCGCTGGGCGAAGAAGCGGGCGTTGATCTCCCGGTAGTGCCGCCACTCGGCCGGCAGCTCGTCTTCATCGAAGATGGCGTCCACCGGGCACTCGCCCTCGCAGGCGCCGCAAGAGGTGCACGACTCGGGATCGATGTAGAGCTGGAGGCGCGCGAGGCGCGTCTTCCGCTCTTCTTCCGGGAGGTCCGCGATGCGCGCGATCTCGTCGGCCGGGATCGGGCCGTGGATGCACTCCACGGGGCAGACGGAGACGCACGCGGTGTCGCAGGTGGCGATGCAGGGCTCGGCGATGACGTAAGCCATGAAGGGGTCCTTTCCGCGGAACGATCGCCCGCGCTCTCCTCGCTCCTTTGTGCATGTGCACGGCGCATACCCGCGGCCCGAACGGCCCTTTCTCGGGCCTGCGCCGGCCTTGTGCGGCCCTGGCAACGCCCCTACGGTGCCGCGCAACGCCATTTCGGTGGCGTCGCTCCCCGCCCGATGACCGCCCCCGCCGATCGCGCCCTCCTCCTGCTCGCCGACCTCGGCGAGGCGGCGGCGCGCGCGCACACGGAGGCGACGCTCGTCCCCGCGGTGAGCGCCGTGCTCGCGCGCCACCTCCCGCTCCGGCGGCTCGATCTCCGCCGCGGCGCGGCCGCGCCGGGCGCGCCGGAGATCCGGCGCGGGGCGGGCGGCGAGGCGACCGCCGTCTTCGCGCTCCGCGACGCGGAGGGCGACGTCGGCTGCGCCGCGATGGAGCTCGGCGAGGGCGCGGCGCTCGACCTCTCGCCCGCGCTGCTCGAGGCGCTGGGGCGCCTGCTCGCCGTGGCGCTCCGGCAGGTGCAGGTCCTCGGGCGCGTCGCGGCGATCGCGCGCCGCGCGCAGGGCGAGAAGCGGGCGCTCCAGGAGGAGCTCGACCGCGTCGCGCTGCCCCGGGAGGTGGTCGCGAGGGGCCCGGCGATGCGGGCGATCTTCCTGGAGATGGTGCCGCTCGTCGCGCGGCAGGACACGACCGTGCTGGTGCGCGGCGAGACCGGCACCGGCAAGGAGGTGATCGCGCGCCGCATCCACGCGCTCTCGCGCCGCGCGGAGCGGCCGTTCCTCGCGGTGAACTGCGGCGCGCTGCCCGAGGGGCTCGTCGAGAGCGCGCTCTTCGGCCACGAGCGCGGCGCCTTCACCGGCGCCGCGGCGCGGCACCTCGGGACGTTCGAGCGCGCGAGCGGCGGGACGCTGCTGCTCGACGAGATCGGCGAGCTGCCCAGGGCGGCGCAGGCGAAGCTCCTGCGCGTGCTCCAGGAGGGCGAGATCGAGCGCGTCGGCGGCGAGGGCGCGGTGCGCGTGTCGGTGCGGGTGATCGCCGCGACGCACCGGCCGCTCGAGGCGATGGTCGCGAGCGGGGCGTTCCGCGAGGACCTGTACTATCGGCTGCAGGTGTTCCCGATCGTCGTCCCCCCGCTGCGGGAGCGGCCCGAGGACCTGGAGCCGCTCACGCGGGGCATCGTGGAGAAGGTCGCGGCGAGCTTCGGCCGGCGGCCGCCGCGGGTGAGCGCGGAGGCGATGGCGCGGCTGCGGGCGCACGGCTGGCCGGGCAACGTGCGGGAGCTGGAGAACGTGATCGAGCGCTCGATGGTGATGTCGACCGGGGACGAGCTCATCCTGTCCGCGCCGCTCGCCGCGGCGCCGCGCGCGGCCGGGCGCGCGATGACGTACCGGGAGGCGGCGCAGCGCTGCATCGAGGACGCGCTGCGGGCTTCGGGCGGGAAGATCTACGGGGAGGACGGGGCGGCCGCGGCGCTCGGGCTGAAGCCGACGACGCTGCAAAGCAAGATGCGGAAGCTCGGGATCCGGCGGGAGGATGGCGGGAACGGCGGGAAGGGCGGAAACGGCGGGAATCGATGACTCGAGGCCAGCGCGGCCGGGCATCGGGTGATCGGCCGCCGTCGACGAGGCCGCGTCAGCGCTCCGCGACGGCGAGCCGCTCGATGGTGCGGACGCCGCGATGCGTGGGCCAGTAGCGCGCGGCCCAGTCCACGGTCGACCCGTCGGAGAGCACGCGGAGGCCGGCGCGCGCGAGGAGCTCGCGCATCTCCTCGCGGGCGAGCGGCGTGCGAACGGGCTCGCCCAGGGAGCGGAACATGCCCCGGATCACGCGCTCCGCCCAGGCGGGGAGCTCGGCGTCGGGGAGCATCCCGTAGGTGAGCGCGATGCGGCTGCCGGGCGCGGAGAGCGCCGCCGTGAGGCGCAACGTCGCCTCGATCGCCTCGCGCGTCAGGTAGACGGTCACGCCCTCCCAGATCCAGAACGTGGGCTCGGCCGGGCGGAAGCCGGCCGAGAGGAGCGCCTCGTCGAGGCGGTCTCGCTCGAAGTCCACCGGCACGCGCGCGAGGCCGCGGGCCTTGAGCTCCGGCGCTGCGCCCGGCGCGCCCGCGCCGCTGCCGTCCCCGCGCGCGAGCGACGCGAGGCGCTCGACCTTGTAGCGCTGCGTGCTCGGGTGATCGACCTCGAAGACCTGGACGCCCGCGAGCTCGGGCAGGCGCATCGCGCGGCTGTCCAGGCCGGCGCCGAGCAGCACGAGCTGCGATGCGCCGCGCGCGACGGCCTCGCGGAGCGCGTCGTCGATCGCGCGGGTGCGGAGCGCGACGTGGTAGCCGACGCCGAACGTGGCGACGCCGATCGCGCGGTGGAGGGCGCCGGCGGCGGCAGGAGAGCCCGCCGCCCGCGGGAGCGCGCGCGCCGGCAGCGCGAGCGGCCACGGGACGAGGCGGGCCGCGAGCGGGTCGGGCGCCACGCGGTAGGGCTCGGGCATCTCGGTGTAGAGCGCCCGCAGGGCGGCGACGAGGGAGGCGGTGAGGCTTGGGCGTCGAGATCGCACGGGGTGCCGGGGCTCGCGGTGGGCCGCCCCGGGTCGCCCGCGGCGGCGCCACGGCAGCGTACATGCCGCGTCGCCGGCGCGCCCGTCTCTCGTCGTTCGGTTCCCGCTTGGCTCCAGGGCGCGGTCGCCGCTGTTCACCTCCCTGCGTCAGCGCGCCGAGGCTGCGGACAGCCGAGGCGCGGAGGGCCGCGAGCGCGGCGCCACACCGGATGCACCGGTTCTTGCCTTCGGCGCGCCGCGGACCGGTGGAGCCGCGGTGGCGTGTCGAGAAACCAACGGTTGCCCTTCACGAGCCGTGCGGGGCTGCACCCATTCTTCAGGAGTGCTGAGCATGAGAGCGAATCTGGCTTGCGGCGCGATGGTCATCTTGCTTGCCCAGGGCGTGCTGGGATGCGGTGACGATACGGATCCCGGTGGAACCGAGTCGTCGAGCTCCTCGGCGACCGGCAGCGGCGGGAGCGGCGGTGGCACCGGCGGCGCTGGCACCGGTGGCACTGGTGCCAGCAGCGGTGGCAACGGCAGCGGCGGCGACGGCGGCGGCGGCAGCGGCGGCGACGGCGGCGGCGGCAGTGGCGGCGACGGCGGCGCGGGGGGCAGCGGCGGCGGTGTCGACGCCATCGCCTGGGCACCTTGCTCCCTCGTCACGGACGGCGACGCCAAGGACGCCGAGTGCGCCCACATCCCCGTCCCGCTCCACTGGGACCAGCCGGAAGGCAAGACCATCACCTTCTTCGTCAAGCGCAAGCTCGCCGCGACGCAGCCGAGCCGCGGGCAGCTCTGGCTCCTGAACGGCGGGCCGGGGAACTCGGGCGTCGATTTCGAGCCGCTCGTGCCGTTCCTCGCCAGCGTCGACCCGACGCTCGACCTGTACATCCCGGACCACCGCGGCACGGGCCGCTCGAGCCGCCTCGGCTGCGCGGACGGGGAGACGCCGGAGAGCGAGGCGGGCAGCAACCTCACCGACGCCGAGGTCGCCGCCTGTCTGCCGGCGATCGAGGCCGAGCTGGGCGACGACATCAAGGGCTACACCATCACGAACGCCGCGCGCGACGTCGGCGAGACCATCGCGCGGACGCGCGCCCCGGGCGGCGAGGTCCTCATCCTCGGCCGCTCCTACGGCACGATCTGGGGTCACCGCTACCTCCAGCTCTACCCTGACCAGCCGACGGCCGCGGCGCTCACGGGGCTGGCCGTCAACGCGCACCTCTCGAACCTCGAGTTCTGGCTCAACGACCTCGGCCAGCGCTACATGGCCCTCTGCGGCGCCAACCCGTCCTGCGCGGAGAAGCTCGGCGCCGACCCGTGGGCGACGATGACGGAGACCCTGGATGCGTTCGACGAGGGGGCCTGTCCGGAGGTGGCCGCGCTCGGCTATGATCGGCCGCTCTTCCAGCTGGCGTTCGCGCGGCTCCTCCTTCTCCAATGGCCGCACTGGTCGCTCATGCCGGCGCTCGTCTACCGGCTGGACCGGTGCTCTCCCGCCGACGTCGCCGCGTTCGACCACCTCAAGGACATCCTCCAGGCGCGCTTTCCCGAGCCGCTCCCGCCGAGCCAGCGGCTCTCCTCCCCGGTGCTCCGCTACAACATCACGCTGTCGGAGCTCTGGGCCGACCCGCCGCCGTCCGCCGCCGAGGTGGACGCCTTCCTGGCGGAGGCCAACATCGCCCTCGGGCAGATGGACGATGGAGTCGCCATCCGCGAAAGCTGGCCGCGCTACACCCCCGACGCCTACGCAGGGCAGTGGGCCACGACGAGCGTCCCCCTGCTGCTCCTCCAGGGGGAGCTCGACTTCGTCCCGAGCGCGGTACCGGAGGCCGTCGAGAGCCGCTTCACCGGCCCGAACCAGACCTTCGTGATGCTGCCGCGGGCCCCTCACACCCTCGAGAGCCCGACCAGCAGCGGCACCTCGTGCGACCTGGAGATCCTGCTCCAGTTCATCGCCGATCCCGAGGCGCCCCTCGACACGTCGTGCACCGAGCGGATCCTGCCCCTGGATTTCAGCGTCGATCCGACCGTGAGCGCCACCTTGCTCGGCACGGACGACGCATGGGACGGCGACCCGGGCGCGGGGCGGCGCACGTCCACCGCGTCGCCCGAGCACGAGCGCGCGCTCGCGCGCCTGCGCGAGGCGATCGCGGCTCGGTGACGATGACGGGCGGCATAGAGTTACAACAAGACTAGATCAGGAAGAACGTCTCCCGGAGTGCGGCGAATTCTGCTAGAGCTGTGAGCCGCGTCGAGCGCGGATCGCGCCCCGACGCGAGCGGCAAATTCTTAAGACGACGGCGAACGTGCCGCGCTGCGGGAGCGCGCAGCTCCGGCGAGCGGGCCTATCACCTTTCGGGCATCGACATGACTTCTTCTTTGCATCGCGACATCGCACGCTTCACGTGGGTTGGGATCTCCTGTCTGGCCCTGTCCGCCGCGGCGGCGGGGTGCTCGGACGACGGGAACGGCGGCTCGGACGCGGGGGGCGCCGGCGGCGCCGGCGCGGGGACCGGCGGCGCCTCGAGCGTGAGCTCGGGCACGGGCAACCCCGTCGCCAGCAGCAGCAGCGCCGGCGGTGGCGCCAGCAGCAGCACCACGACCGGCAGCAGCACCACGACCACCAGCACCACGACCAGCAGCAGCACCGGGACGCCGACCACGACGAGCACCACGTCGAGCACGGCCGCCGGCACGCCGACCGGCGCGTGCCCGGCGACCGCGACGTTCTGCGCCGACTTCGAGGGCGACGGGCTCCCGGAGGGGGCGACGTACCGCCCGTCGTACCAGGCGGCCGACGCGCTGAAGAACATGGAGATCGACGCCTCGATCGTCCACGCCGGCGCGCGCTCGCTGCACGTGAAGCCCGGAATGAGCGGCTACGACTGGAGGATGCTCTCCGTCCCGGCGCCCGGCCCGACGTTCTGGGTCCGGCTCTACGTGCGCAGCAGCGT
Source organism: Sorangium sp. So ce385 (assembly GCF_051474135.1). Lineage (NCBI taxonomy): Bacteria > Pseudomonadati > Myxococcota > Polyangiales > Polyangiaceae > Sorangium > Sorangium sp. So ce385. The sequence continues at coordinate 9,414,818 of NZ_CP150337.1, forward strand.
GGATCTCGGCCAGTCCGACCACAACGCCTACTTCCAGGCGATGACGGGCACCGGCGAGCCGAACGAGGGGGACAACGTGGAGGTCGCCGAGCAGTACTGCCAGATCGTCCTAAACCTGCGCGACGATGTCGTCCTGCCGACGGGCGGCGATTTCCGGTGCGGGAGCGGCGGCGCGAGCCTCCCCAAGGACCAGTGGCACTGCATGGAGGCCTACTTCGACGGCACCAAGGGCGATGTCCAGGTCTACGCCAACGGCACCAAGATCATCGACAAGACCGGCTGGAAGAAGCTCGACTTCAAGACGTTCAGCTTCGGCTACCTCGGCTTCCACGGCCCCGCGCGCTCGATGTGGTACGACGACGTGGCGGTCGCGCCCGAGCGGATCGGCTGCGCCGACTGACACGCGCGGTCGGGCAGGAAGGCGGGGCGTCGGGAAGAAGAGGGACGCTCTCTTCTCACCCTCCCCCCTTCCTGTGACTTCGTCAGCACCGCGGGAAGAAATCCCGCCCCCAAGAAGACGATCGATATCGAGCCGCCGCCGGAGCGTGACTGTCAATCGCGACCGGGATGGCGAGACGGAACCTGCTCCTGCGTAAGCAGATCAGAACGGGCGGGCGCGCCCTCCGCGCCGCTCGCGGGCCCGGAGGCCGCGGACATCAAGATTGCGGTGAGGACGTCGAGGCGCGCCGTGAACTTCATGTTCGTCTAGTTGTACGAGCGCGTCCTTTCTGGGAAGCTCTCCGAGCAGCATCTCAGGACCAGGGGAAGGTAATCCGCAGTGCGGACGGCCACGGAACGAGATCGGCACACGTACTGGACGTGCTCGGTCCCTGCGTCACGTTCCCGACGTTCATCACCCGTGGCGCGCGAGAAGAACAGCGACGGCAAGGGGAGATGCGGATCGGCCACGCCGGACCCATGCTGTTCGCAGCATATGACGAGCGTCGCTGGAGAGCACGAAGCAGCGCGAGCAGCGCACAGTCCGAGGCGGAATGCGGCACCGCGCGTCGAGGCAAGGCGACGCGAAATTGTGTCCGGAGCGGCGCGGAGGACGTGCACGCGTGGAGCGAGGTGCGAGAGCAGCCAAGCGCGGCGGCGAGGAGCCGGTTCCACGGCGGCGCTCGCTGCGCGCGCCGGGCGCCGGTAAGCGCCGGAGCACAGCGACGCAGACCGCCAGCGTAGCGCCGCGCGCACAGGCGACCAGACGAGCAATACGCTGCGTGTGAGGATCGCTGGACTGACCATCTCACGCACCTCGCTCGATCTCCTTCACCACGAGCCCCCCGCACATTGGAGCGACCCGCGCCTCGCGCGCTCACGGCGACGCGCCGCGAACTAACGCGCTCTACGTCGCCGGGCCGGCCTCGCCAGAAAACGTCCGTTCACTCGAAGAAGGAACACAGATGACATCACTCTCACACGGATGCTCGGTGGGTGTGCTGGTGACACCGCAGCGCGAATACAGGTCGATACAGGCGTCCCACGCACATACGCACGCAGGCACGCCATTCGCTTACCCCCGAGTCGAGATGCCGCGGACCAGACGGTCCGGTCACAGGGCATCGCTGGAGGAACCATGCGATCGATTTTCTGTGGAGCGACGTTCTTGATGGTGATCGCGGCCGCGGCGACCGGGTGCGCGGTCGAGCAGGCGGACACGTACGACAGCGAGGTGAGCGAGGACGCCGAGATTGTCGGCTCGAGCGCCGCCGCGATCGAGAGCGAGGTCGGGAGCTCCCGCGTCGGGATCGACTTGGTCGCGGGACCTGGGCAGTCCTACGTTCCGCAAATCGGGCAGCTGGCGCCGAAGAAGGAGATCTTCGTGTCGAAGCACGGCCTGCCGACGAAGCTCGTCCCGACGGTCACGCAGTACCCTGGCACCACGCAGTACCCTGGTATCTGGCAGTATCCTACGAATCCGCCGATCTATCCGCAGCTGTAGTCCGCGACAGCAGTCGAGGTCGCCAGAGGTGGTGGCCGCCGCGGCGGACACCGGTCGCGCGTCGCAGCGCCGCGGCGCGCCCCTGAAGAGGTGAAGGCTGATCGAGGCCAGCGCACCTGCTCGCCACGATCGCGAGGGGCCGCGGCCGCCCGTCACTCCCCCGGGCGGCGCGGCTCCTCGCGATCGCAGCGCGCGGCTAAGGATAATACACCGGGAGGAGATCCACCGAGCCGCTATACAGCACCCCGGTCACCCCGTCTCGAATGGTGATGGCCACGCAGCCTCGCAGCTGGGAGGCTATCTTGGTGAGGTGGCCGCTGTTCCAGATGGGAATATGGCTCAGGCTGACAATCGTGTCGCCCGGGTCCGCATGGAACCGACCGATGCTCGGCGACCACATGGCGCGCAGCGGGCTGTTGGCGGCGATGGACCCGATCTGGGCGCCGACCTGGCCGAAGCCGGCGGGCGGCAGCAGGGACGCGCCTAGCTGTGGAGAATAGTACAGAAAATCCACTGGAGCATAGGTGAGCGGCAGCGGGGTGCGAGCAGATGCCCACGCCGGCGCGAGCATGGAGGCCGCGGTCACCGCGCACACGGCCAGACCTTTGGCTGCGAACTTCATGATTTTTCCCTTTCATGGAGATGGTCGTGAGAAGCCGCGCAGGCAGCCCTCGCGGCGCGTTGATGCCGGTTCGAGCCCTGATCCGCCTCAGAGCAATGCCGGCGATCACACACCTTCAATGCAGCCGTTTCGTCCAGCGTCAACTCGCGCCCGGACGCAAGACGTTCCGGGTCATCATGGGATGGCAAGCCTATTGATTGCATGGAATCCCAGTAACGCCAGCCGCTCGTGGCTGCGCTGCATCTCCGGGAGGACGTCTGTATGATGGGATGCTCCTGGCGCCGCAGCGCGCGACGACCAAGAGCGACTCGCCAAACCACGCTCGCCGAGCGAACGACAGGACCCGCGGCGCGTCGGCCTATCGCCGCGCGCCCCAGGCGGCGCACCCCGAGCGGCGCGCCGACGCGCAGGGACCCCGGCGCGCGGAAGACCGCTCGTGCGGGTTCGCGTCGACCGACGAGCTCGCGCACCGCGCTCGTCCGTTCGACCAGGGGTCCTCCGCGCCATCGATCTCGATCCTTCACTCCAGATCTCACCTGCGCCGCGACGGTGCGCCTGGCAGCCGCCGCGCCGGCGCGGGCCGGCAAACCCCGTTCTACCCACGACAGGCACACGGACAACACTGCACCGAGACGGCCGCCCAGTGAGATCACCGGTGCCATCCTGCCTCCACGAATGCCTGCTGGCAGACACGGCCCAGGACGCGCCGGGTGATCCTATGCGGCCTGCGCACAAACGCACACGGGCACACCACATGCTTAACATCGAAGGCGAGATGTCCACGGACCAGGCGGTCCAATCGCGGGGCATCGATGGAGGAAATATGAGATCGATTTTCTGTGGAGCGACGTTCTTGATGGTGATCGCGGCGTCGATGACCGGTTGCGCGATCGAGCAGGCGGACATGTCCGATGACGCGATGGGCGAGGATACCGAGATGGTCGACTCGAGCGCTGCCGCGATCGGGATGGACGACGACCCTGGCGAGTCGGCGATCGCGGCTCCCCCGTCCGCGGCTCCCGGGGCTGAGCTCGGCCTCGTCGCGGGACCCGGGCAGTCCTACATTCCGCAGATCGGGCAGCTGCCGCCGTCCAAGTTCGTCCCGCCGTCGAAGTGCGCACTGCCGTCGAAGTGCGCGCCGCCGTCGAAGTTCGTCCCGCCGTCGAAGTGCGCACCGCCGTCGAAGTTCGTCCCGCCGTCGAAGTTCGTCCCGCCGTCGAAGTGCGGACCGGTGTTCACGCAGCACCAGTGCACCAAGCAGTTCCCGAGCTACGTGCAGTTCCCGAGCTACGTGCAGTACCCGAGCCCCGTGCAGTACTCTGGCCCCGCTCAGTTCCCGACGGCTCCGCCGCTCTATCCGCAGAGGTAGTCCGCGCCGCGGCTCGTGATCGCCACGGCCGTGCCCGCCAGAGCGACACCGGTGGTGCGTCGCGACACCGCGGCACGCCCGTGGAGAGATGAAGGCTGGAGCGAGGCCAGGGATGCCGGCGCCGGTACTCCAACATCGGCTCCTGGGAGCTCAGCGCCCCGTCCCGGGCTCGCTCTTCCACCTCGACGCAGAGGCGCAAAGGCGCAAGCAGAACAAGATGTGATGCATTTTTGCGGCGCTGCGCTCTTTACGCCTTTGCGTCGAGCTCTCTCGCAGGATCCCTGGCCGGTGGATCTAGACGCCTCCGCTCGCCCCCTCAGAACGTGGCTCGCAGACCTATCACGCCTGGCCCGAGCACCGGTGTCAGCGCCGCGCGCGCGCCCGGCGTCGAGCCCTGCGCCGGCAGCATCAGCAGGCCGGCGACGCCGACGCCGGCGCCGATCGCGAGGACCGCGAAGCCGGCGTTGGAGACGTTGGCCAGCGTGTTGGCCGCGTCGAGCTCGTCGCGCCGGCTCGGAGGGCAGCGGTCGTTCGGGCACGCCTCGGCGAGCGCCCCGGACCTCGCGAGCGTGAGCGCGCCCGCGACGGCCCCGACGCCCAGGCCGATCGCGCCGACGCTGAACCCCGTGGCGGCCACCACCATCCCGGCGCTCCCCGCCCGCGGATCCCGCCCGGACGCCGGCCCGGACGCGCGCGGCGACGGCGCCGCCCCCGCGGACCCCCGCGCCGCCGGCGGCGCGTCCTCCAGCGCCGGGACGGCGACCACGATGGCGGCGCGCTCGGCCGGCACCTCGACCTCGGTCGACCACGCCTTCTTGCCCGGCGCCGCGGCGGCGACGCGATGCCGGCCCGGATCGATGGGGAACGGCGCGTTCAGGGCGGCGCCGTTCAGCGGCTCGCCGTCGAGGGTGAGGCGCAGGCCCGCGGGCGGCTCGGCCATCCTGACCTCGAGCCGCGCGAGCCGCTCCTCCAGCGCCTCGCGCTGCGCGCGCGCGAAGCCCTCGCGGTCCTTCCGACCCTCGCGCCGCGCGACCTCCTCCACCGAGCCGAGCTCGGCCCAGGCGGTCGCGAGCTTCCCCACCTTCTCGTGGCACACGGCGAGGTTGAGGAGCGTCCCGGGCTTCGGCTCGAGGCGCTGGCTCTCCTGGAACTTGTCGCAGGCCTCGGCGAACTGCCCCCGCTTGAAGAGCTCGCGCCCCTGGCGAAAGAGCGCCTCGGCCACGGGCTTGACCGCGCGCTCGGCGCGCTGCGCGGAGGCGGCGCCCGACAGCGCGACGGCCCCGAGCAGCACGCCGGCGCCGAGGAACGAGATCCCTCGCTTCATCTTCCCGGCTCACTCACGCTGATCGAGGAGCCTCTCCACGTTGCCCTGGCCCGGCGCCGCGGCGCGCCGCGGCCGCGCCGGCAGCGGCGACAGGCTCACGGCGACCTCCCGATCGCGGTCCGGGCGGAGCTCGACGCTCCGGTCCTCGAAGCCGGGCTTCCTCAGGACCAGCGCGACGGGCTCGCTCCCGCGCGGCAGCGCGATGGGGTCGCGGGCGCTCCCGACCCGCGTCTCGCCGAGCCAGACGTCGGCGTCCGCGGGCCGGGCCGACAGCCGCACGACGACCGTCCCCGCGGGCGCCGCGGGCGCCTCCGCCGGCGCGGCGGGCCGCGGCGCGGGCACCCCGGCCTCCGCGGGCGCGCCTTCCGGCGCGGGCGCGGCCGCCGAGGCGAGCGCCACGGCACCCCCCGGCGCCGGCGCGGCGGCGGCCGAGGCGAGCGGCGCCGGCGGCGCGGCGGCCGAGGCGAGCGCCACGGCGCCCGGGCCGTCGAGCGGGGGGAGCCCGGAGGGACGCCCGGCGGCCCACATCCACGTCGCGGCGAGGAGCCCCGCGGCGGCCGCGACCAGGAGCTTCCAGCGCCGCGCCGCCGCCCGCGCGGCCGGAACGCTGGGCGGCGCCTCGACGGCGGCCAGCTCGCGCAGCGACGACCGGCCGCCCGCCTCCGCGCCGCGCGCCGGATCCGCGGCGCCGGCGCCCGACCCAGCGGGGCGGGAGCTCGCGCCTCCAGGGCCGGCCCTCCGCCCGGACGCGCTCTCGACGACCGTGAGGGTCGAGCCCTCGAGCGCAATCGAGGGCTCCGGCGTCGGCCCCGTCCCGGCGTCCGAGCGACGGTCCGGCGCCCGGCTCCTGTCGGTCGACGAGGGCTCCGTCTCGAAGAAAGCGCCGAACTCCAGGGTAACCGTGTCCTCGGTCGCCGCGGGCGAGAGCCCCGGGGTCCACGTCGCGCTCACCGTCCCCACCCCCTCCGCGGTCGAGGGCGCCGCTTCCGGGGTCCACGTCGCGCTCACCGTCCCCACCCCCTCCGCGGTCGAGGGCGCCGTTTCCGGGGTCCACGTCGCGCTCACCGTCCCCACCCCCTCCGCGGTCAAGCTCCCCTCTCTCGGCGCCCACATCGCGCTCGCCCGCGCGACGTCCTCGGTGCCCGAGCTCCCCTCTCCGGGCGCCCACGTCGCGCTCCGGCGCGCCGAGGCCGGCTCGTCCGGCGCGCTGGCGCGCGTGAGCCCGATCCGCCGCGCGGCGTCCAGCAGCGCGGCGACCGCCTTGCTCGCGGTCTCGGGCCTGTCGCCCGCGCGCTTCTCGAGCATCGCGAGCACCGGCAGATCGAGCTCGCGCGGAAGATCGGGGCACACGCTCGACATCCGCGGCGGAGGATGCAAGACGTGGTTGTACATCACCGCCATCGCGGACCCCCCGGTGAACAGGTACTTTCCCGTCAGCATCTTGTGGATCATCACGCCGAGCGCATAGATGTCCGCGGCCGGCCCGATCCGCTCCCCGCGCGCTTGCTCGGGCGCCATGTACTGCGGCGTGCCCAGCACGACCCCGGTGCTCGTCTCCTCCGACCCGTCGGCGAGCTTCGCGATCCCGAAGTCGAGCAGCTTCGGGAACCAGGTCCCGTCGCGCTCCGCCGCGAGGAAGACGTTGTCGGGCTTGAGATCCCGGTGCGTGATCCCCGACTCGTGCACGGCGTCGAGCGCGTCGGCGATGCCCCGCAGGATGGGGACGATCGTCGGGAACGGCAGCCGCCTCCTGCGCCGGCACAGCTCGCCCAGCGTGAGGCCGTCGAGCAGCTCCATGACGAAGTAGTGCCGCTGCTGCTCCTGGAGCACGCCGAAGGAGAAGATATCGATGATGTTGCGCTGGCGGATCCGGTTCACCGCGCGCGCCTCGGCGACGAACCGGGCGACGGCCTGCGGCTGCGCGGCGAACCGCCGGTTCAGGACCTTGATGGCGACCTTCTTGCCGATGAGCGGGTGCTCGCCGGCATAGACCTCTCCAAAGGTGCCTGCGCCGAGCTTCCGCTCGATGCGGTACTCGCCGACCATGGTGTGCGGCGCGAGGAGCGGCTCGGCGGCTAGGCTCAGGCCCGCGGGCAGGAGCGGATTGCCGTCCGCCGAACACGCCTCGACGTCTTCATCGTACACCGCACCGCACTGGGGGCACGTCGCCATACGAAGCCATGCAAGCTAGGGGTCGCGTGGTCCTGGCTGCCCCACGCGGGGCAAGTCGTTGCAAAGCCCTAGAATATCGGGGTCGCGCGGTCTTGGCTACCCCATCCCGGGCGGTGCCGGGGTCCAGGTACCCGCCCAGCGCGTCCCGCGGGTGTCGCGTCGCCGCCGCATCCGCCGCGTTTTCCCTCGCTTTCCCTTGTTTTTCCCTCGCTTTCCCTTGTTTTTCCCTCGCTTTCCCTTGCTTTCCCTCGCGTTCCCGCCATGAGCGCCGCGCGGCGCGGCGACCGCGCGGATCACCGGCACAACTGCGGCATGCACGAGCACGAGCTCCCGCACACCTGATCGACGATGGTGGTCTCGAGGATGCAAGCAGCGACGCAGCGGTTCGCCCCACACTCCAATTTTACGTTGCTCGCGCAACCCGAACGGCTGCACTCGAGGTAACACGGGCCGTCATGGCTGCACCGCATGAGCAGGCCTTGACACCCGCCGTCGCCGCAGACGACCTCGCACGGGTACGGTCCTATGCAGACCACGCGGATGTTGTTGCACTGGTCGTTGCACTCGAGCCGCGCCGGGTGCTCCTTGGCGTCGAGCATCCGGTCCCGGACGCACTCGCCTTCGGTGTCGCACCGGGTGATGCACTTGCCACCTTCGCAGCGCTCGCAGCCGTCGCACGGGGCCGGATCGGGCGGGCTCGCCCCGCACGCCATGCACGTCGCGCTCATCGTGTCGCAGACCGCGTGCTCGACGCAGCCGTCGTAGATCGAACAGATCGTGGCGCACGCGGTCCCGCTCGGGTCGCAGTCGTACGACCCGCAGCTGCTCGGCTCGGCGGAGCACGTGCCGTCATCCCTGCAGGTGCCCGGAGGCGTGACCACGCCGTCCTTGCACGTCCCGCCGCACCTTTCGCCCACCGGCCCGCAATCGCCGACGACGCCGCCCGCCGACTGGTCGACGTCCATCGCGTCGATGCCCGAGACGAGCTGGCATCCCGCCGCCGGAAGGCTCACGAGCAGCGCCAGCGCGCCGCGGACAGCGAGCGCCCTCAAGTCAAGGTCGTGCATCCCGGCGGAGAGATCAGCCCAGCGGGGCGCTCCGGACAAGCTCAACCGTCAGCGCCCGTGCACTCAGGTAGACGGCTTCAATCATGGTGGATTTTTCTTCCCTGGCCGCCCCCCCGGCGGCGTGGCGGGCCCGCTTCGCCGCGTCCTCCGGGCGCGACCGGCGGCGACCGGCGGCGAACGGGGCGAGGCGTGCATGGATGCGCTTGCTCCCCCGCGCTGCCGGCTCCATAGCCGACCGGCCGTCGCGCCGGCGCGGCGAGCCGGGATGAGGGCATGCCCGGGATCTCGGCACAAAGGTAGATGCGATGCCGTACTTTGCTTTCCGGAATTTCCCCGACGATACGCCGATCCCCGATGACTGCTATAGCTGCGACGGTTCGCCGGACTGGGCGGCATTGCTGGAGTGGATATGCCCCGACCTCTCGCGCGACGAGGCGGAGCGCCTCGCCGACATCGGCGAGGCGAGCGGAGACCGTCCGGACGTGGCGGGCCTGAAGCGGCTCATCGCGGCGCACGCGAGGCCAGCGCCGCAGGGCGCGGAGCGCCCGGGCGCAACGACGTGAAGGCGCGACGACGCGAACGACGCGAACGACAGATGAAGGCAAAGACCCGAGAAGGATGCCGCGGAGCGAACGTGATGACGTGGTGTCATGCGTCTGACGCCCTCGTCTCGGCGGCGAGGCCGCGCCGTTTCCTCCGCGTGGCGCCGGCGGCTCCGGCCCTCGGCGTGCGCGGCGCCCTGGCGGGGCGCCTCGCGCGTCGCTAAGGATGGGGCGATGGCGAAGATCATCGACCCTCGACGTCACACGTGGTGTAGCACCCCGGTGGACGACTTCGGCCTTCTGGTCGATGCCGACGAGTATTACCCCGAGTTCTACCGGGTCGCCGCCAAGGCGCGGCGCTACCTGCTCCTCGCCGGCTGGCAGTTCGACAGCGACGTCGCCCTGCTCCGCGGCGGGCGGGAGGCGGAGGTGTCGAGCCCGATCACGCTGCTCAAGTTCCTGAACCACCTCTGCGAGATCAACCCCGATCTCCAGATCTTCATCCTCGCCTGGGATTTCCACCTCGTGTTCGCGCTCGAGCGCGAGTGGCTGCAGCAGCTCGTCTTCGAGTGGACGAACCACCGGCTGCACTTCCTCTTCGACTCCACCCACGTCGAGCGCGCCTCGCACCACCAGAAATTCGTGGTGGTGGACGGCGAGCTCTCCTTCCTCGGCGGCCTCGACCTGTGCGACCACCGCTGGGACGACCGCAGCCACGCGAACAAGAACCCGTTCCGCGTCAGCCGCGGGGAGCCGCACAAGCCGTTTCACGACGTGCAGGCCTACCTGCGCGGCCGCGAGGTCGCCCGGGCGCTGACCGAGATCTTCACGGATCGCTGGCGGCGCGCCGGCGGCGTGCCCATCGCGCTGCCGGACCTCGAGGGGGCCGAGCCGACGTTCCCCGACTACCGGCCCGAGGGCGGCCTCCCCATCGCGGCGCGGCGCGTGACGCTGAGCCGCACCGATCCGCACGGCGCGCCGACCGGCGCCCCGAGCTGCACGGAGATCCGCGACCTCTACCTCGACGCCATCGACGCCGCCGAGCGCTTCATCTACATCGAGACGCAGTACTTCAGCTCTCACGTCATCGCCGAGGGGATCGCGCGGCGGATGCGCGCCGAGGGCCGGCCGCTGCTCGACGTGGTGCTCATGTTGAACATGGAGGCCGAGACGATGAAGGAGCAGATCGCCGTCGGCCTCTCGCAGGCCAAGGTGCTCGGCGCGCTGCGCGCGGCGGCGGCCGAGACCGGCCACCGCCTCGGCATCTACTACACCCTGCCGGCGTGCGGCGAGGACGAGACGGCCGAGCGCGCCACGTACATCCATTCCAAGCTGATGATCGTCGACGACCGCTTCCTCACGGTGGGCTCCGCCAACCTGACGAACCGCAGCCTGTCGATCGACACGGAGATCAACGCCTCGGTCGAGACCGAGGACCCGGGCGACGCGCTGGGCCGCTCGATCCGCAGGGTGCGCGCGTCGCTCATCGGCGAGCACCTGGGCGACACCGAGTTCGACCGGGTGGACGACCTCGTCGCGTACCTCGACGGGCTGGCGAGCCCCCCGACCGGGCCGCGCACGCCCGGGAGCTCGTGCCGGCTGAGGCTCCACCCGTCGCCGACGGCGGACGAGCGCGCCCTGCTCGAGGTGATCGACCCGCATCAGCTGCCGTTCGACCCCGCCGCGACCGAGGACATCGACAAGCGGAACGGCTCGCTGTTCGTGGGCGGGCTCGGCGCGCTCTGGCGCCACCTCTTCAGCAGCCGCAGCGACGCGAGCCACGCCGACGCGAACCACGCCGACGCGAGCCACGCCGGCACGAGCCTCACCGACGCGAGCCACGCCGGCACGAGCCTCACCGACGCGAGCCACGCCGGCGCGAGCCTCACCGACGCCGGCCGCAGCGACACGAGCCGCACCGACGCCACGTAGCCGGCAGGCGGCGCTCCGCGCTTGCCGACGGGCGGGCCGCACGAAGGCCCGCGCCGCGCGCGCCGTTGCCGGCCGCCGGTGGCACATGGTATGCTGGTGTACTGGTAACCTGCAAACGGTTCCTTCGGGTGTTCTCTCGAATTTGAAGCGTTTCTGAAGCGTTGACGCGACGAGGAGTATGCAAGAGGCAGAGATCAAGATCGGGGGCATTTCGGTCCGCGACCTCGCGGAGCAGTACGGCACGCCGCTCTATGCCTACGATGCCGAGCGCATCCGGGAGAACTTCCGTCGACTCACGCGCGCGCTGCGCAGCTGTTACCCGGAGGTGTCGGTCTTCTACGCCATCAAGGCGTGCAACAACCTGGAGATAGCGAAGCTCCTGGTCGAGCAGGGCTCCGGCGTGGACGCCGCGAGCCCGAACGAGATCCGCCTGGCGCAGGCGCTCGGGCTCTCGGGCGAGCAGATCATCTACACGGGCAACAGCCTCTCGGACGAGGACCTCGCCGCGGGGCTGCGCGCCGGGGTGATCTTCAACGTGGACGACCACGGCATCCTGCGGCGCCTGTTCGCGCTCGGGCGGCCGCGCTGCATGTCCTTCCGGATCAACCCGAGCGGCGAGGACATCGCGACGCCGGATCTGAAGCCGTTCGCGGGGCCGTCGGCGAAGTTCGGGATCCACCCGCGCCACGTGGAGGACGCCTACCGCACGGCGCTGGAGAACGGGGTCGAGCGGCTCGGGGTGCACATGATGCCGCACTCGCAGGCGAACAAGCCGGAGAGCTTCGCGCACGTGACGGCCAAGCTGCTCGACCTGATCGGGCCGGTCGCGCGGAAGCTCGGCTTCGATCTGTCGTTCCTCGACATCGGCGGCGGGCTCGGCATCCCCTACCGGAGGGAGCAGCCGGCGCTCGACGTGGACGCCGTCGCCCGCGAGATCGCCGCGGTGGTGCAGCGGAAGTGCGCCGAGCACGGCCTGAAGGTGCCGCGCCTCGTCATGGAGCCGGGGCGCTACTTCGTCGGGGACGCGGGCTACGTGCTCGGGCGGGTGATCTCGATCAAGCAGGGGTACAAGACGATCATCGGCACGGACATCTCGATGAACACGATGGCGCGGCCGGTGATGTACGGCGCGTATCACGAGGTGCGGATCAACGGCCGCCGCGGCAAGACGGCCCCGATGGCGATGACGGGGCAGGTCTGCGAGAACACGGACATGTGGATCAGCGAGCGCGAGTTCCCCGCGGACGTGGCCGAGGGAGACGTCGTCGTGCTGATGGATGCGGGCGCGTACGGGCACGTGATGAGCTACGACTACAACGGCCGGCTGCGGCCGGCGGAGGTGCTCGTCGACGGCGGGAAGAGCCGGCTCATCCGGCGGAGGGACACGTTCGAGGACCTGGTGTCGCGGATGTGCCTGTCCGACGACATCAAGGAGCGGCTGCGCACGATGGGGGTGGATCCGGCGGGGCGCGGCTGAGCGGCGAACCCCCTCTCCGGGGGCCTGCCGTCTTCACGAGCGCGAGGGGTGGAGTCTCACGGGAACGGGGCGAGCGGATCCTGAGGGACAGGCACGCCGAGGCCTCCGGACGGAGGGGGCCAGTCGCCGAGCTGCGGGCCAGGGAGACCGCCGCCGGGCGGGGGCCAGTCGCCGAGCTGCGGGCCAGGGAGACCGCCGCCGGGCGGGGGCCAGTCGCCGAGCTGCGGGCCAGGGAGACCGCCGCCGGGCGGGGGCCAGTCGCCAGGCTGCGGGCCAGGGAGACCGCCGGCTATCGCGACGACAGGAGGAGGCACGGGCCCCCACTCCGAGCCCGGCAAACAGATGACGTTGCCGCGACCCGTCAGGATGGCGCCGTAACGGCACCCGTAGGCCCCCGGCGTGGCATCGAACCTGGCAGGCTCGGTGACACAGGTGTTCACCACGGCGACGTACGTGGTCCCCGGCGGACAGCCGTGACAGTGCTGAGCGGCCGGCGCCTCACCCACGCTCTCCTCGACGTCCGCCGGCGCCAGGGCGGCAGAGGGGTCCTCCCGCCCATCCCCCTCGTCCGTCGCCGCCATACAGCCGGCGATCGCCGCCGACAACGAGGCCGCGATCAGCACGACGATCTTCCTCGATTCAGCCATGTGGAATCTCCTGATTGAAGGGCGAGACGAGATCGCTCGACCGCTGCCCTGAAAACCGACAGAGTCGCCGCGACACAGCTGACCAGCCCCGACCACGTTGGATGACACAGTCAGCTCGTCAATCGCGGCGGAGCGTCGAGAGAGGCGGCAAAGGACGAATGGATTCGCGCGAATCCAGCGACAACCATCCACCGAACGGCGGCTCGATCGGCGCGCGTCGCGCCCGGCGCCGCTCGCGAGCTGCCCTGCTTTCTTGTATACGTGGCCTATGCCGTTCACGTTCGTCTGCATCGATCACGTGCAGCTCGCGATGCCGCCCGGGCAGGAATCGCGCGCGGTGGCGTTCTACCGGGACGTGCTCGGGATGGAGCACGTCCCCAAGCCCGAGCCCCTCGCGTCGCGCGGCGGCGCCTGGTTCCGCGCAGGCGCCGTGGCGGTCCACCTCGGCGCGGAGCACGACTTCAGGCCGGCGCGCAAGGCGCACCCCGGGCTCGTCGTGAAGGGCATCAATGACATCGCAGCAGCGCTCGAGGCCGCGGGCCACGCCGTGCGCTGGAGCGACGAGCTGCCCGAGGTGCGGCGGTTCCACACGGACGATCCGTTCGGGAACCGCATCGAGATCATCGACGGCGGCTGAGGCGCGCCGCGCAGCCCGAGCTTCACGGCGCGACCGCCGCAGGGACGCGCGCCGCGCGGACCACCTTCCCGTCGAACGCGACCGCCAGCGCGTGGATCGGCGCGCCTTCAGGCCGCCGACGCCCGCGACCCGGCCTTGCTCGCGTGGCGGTTCGCCGGCCGGGCCAGCCCGAGGTTCTCGCGCAGCGTGCGGCCCTCGTACTCCGTGCGGAACAACCCCCGCCGCCGCAGCTCCGGGACCACCAGCTCGACGAAGTCGTCCAGCCCGCCCGGGAGCCACGGCGGCATCACGTTGAACCCGTCGGCGCCGCCCTGCGTGAACCAGGCCTCCAGCTGGTCCGCGACCTGCTCCACCGAGCCCACGATCGTCCAGTGCCCGCGCGCCCCAGCCACCCAGAGGTAAAGCTCCCGGATGGAGAAGTTGCGCTTGCGGGCGATGTCGAACATCAGCGCCTGCCGGCTCTTGTTGTTGTTGGTCTCCGGCAGGTCGGGCAGCGGCCCGTCCACCGGGTACCCCGAGAGATCGATCCCCCCCGACAGCCCCGAGAGCAGCGACAGGCCGACCTCCGGCAAGATGAGGTCCTGCAGCTCCTGGTACTTCGCCCGGGCCTCCGACTCGGTCCGGGCGACCACCGGGAATACCCCCGGCATGATCTTCAGCTGGTCGGGGTGGCGCCCGTACTTGGCCATCCGCCCCTTCACGTCGGCGTAGAAGGCCTGCGCGTCCTCGAGCGTCTGCTGCGCGGTGAAGATGACCTCGGCCGTCTCCGCGGCGAGCTCTCTGCCCGCCTCCGAGGACCCCGCCTGCACGATCACCGGGTGCCCCTGGGGCGGGCGCGGGATGTTGAGCGGCCCGCGAACGGAGAAGAACTTCCCCTTGTGATCGAGCGTGTGCAGCTTCTCCGGGTCGTAGTAGACCCCCGACGCCTTGTCGCGGAGGAAGGCGTCGTCTTCCCAGCTGTCCCAGAGGCCGGTGACCACGTCGACGAACTCCCGCGCCCGGACGTACCGCTGCGCGTGGTCGGGGTGGGCGTCGAGCCCGAAGTTCCCCGCCGCCTCGCCCCCGCCGGTGGTGACCACGTTCCACCCCGCCCGCCCCTGGCTGAGGTGGTCCAGCGAGGCGAACTTGCGGGCCAGGAGGTAAGGCTCCTCGTACGTGGTGGACGCCGTGGCGATGAAGCCGATGCGCTCGGTGACCGCCGCGAGCGCGGAGAACAGCGTGACCGGCTCGAAGCTGGCCCCATAGGCGGTGCGGCCCTGCGCCCCCGGCCGGTTCTGCAGCGCGAGCCCGTCCGCGAGGAACACGGCGTCGAACTTGGCCCGCTCCGCGGTCTGCGTGATGCGCTTGTAATGCGCGAAGTTGATGCCCCCGTCCGCCTGCGCCTCCGGGTGCCGCCACGCTGCAACGTGGTGCCCTGCGCCGGGCAAGAAGGCGCCCAGACGGATCTTTCGTTGATGATCGCTCATGGATGTCCTCGGTCCTCGCGTCCGCGCGTGGGCGCGCGCGCGTGCCGCCGCGCGGCCGCGCCGCAGCCGCGCCGCAGCCGCGCCGCGCACCGCAAGCGTCGTGCCCGGAGACGGCGCCACGGGCACACCGGCCGGGAGCAAGGCACCTCCCCTCCCCGGCAACGGGGCTGTGCTGCGAGAGCAGCACTGGACCGCCCGCGCTGCGGAACCATTGCTGTCAGGGAAGCACCCGGCCGCGGCCAGCCCGCCGTCGACGGTCGTCCTCCCGCTGGCGTGCTCGCCCCCCCCGCACGGCCTGTCACGCCGCGGCCACCCCCATCACGGAACCCGATTCGGATCGGCCGGGTCGCTGCGCGCGTCCCGCTCGTCGCCGTCGCGGAAGCCATCGCCGTCGCGATCGATGCCGATGCGCTCGCCCGACCCGGGCGGCACGCAGGTATACGTCAGCTCGCCGCGGCGCCCCGTGGCGAGCAGGCGGAGCTCGGCGTCCGATCTCCACGGCTCGCGCGCGCGGTCGGGGTCGAACCAGCCGTTCCCGAGGTACAGAAAGCCCAGCTCGGCGCCCTGCGACCAGCCCTTGACCACGAGATCGCAATCGCCGGCGTCGGCGCGCGCCACGAGCAGGTCGACGCGCGGGCCGGCCGCCGCCGCGTTCGACGACGTGAGCGTGATCTGCTGGCCCACGATGGGCTTCAGGTTCGACTCCAGCGCCAGCATGTACGCTGCGACCTGGTGCTTCAGGAGGTCCCCCTCGAGGCCGACGGCGAAGCCGCCGGGGTTCTCCGGGGTCTGGACGAAATCGGAGAAGGAGTTGAAGCGGAAGAGCGTATCGACGGCGCCGTCGTGGAGGAAGCCGAAGCCGCGGACCTGGTCGCCCATGTGCGCGTTGGAGCCGCCGAACGGGAAGACGAACGACTCCGCCATGCCGAACATCCCGACCTTCTGGTACTGATTGCGCAGGTGCGGGACCTTGAAGACCTGGGACTCGTTGGCGTTGGCCGATCCGCCGTCGCTGCCGAAGAAGCCCGGCGCGAAGTCGTCGGGGTTGGCGCCGGGGTCGACGACGTGGCACCCGATGCACGAGGTGCCGAGGATGCTCGAGACGGGCCCCCCGAAGAAGGCGCGCCCCGCGAGCTGATCGGGCGTGAGCGCGTCGTCGAGCGCGCGGATGGGGTTGGGCGGATAGGTGATCTGGAGGATGAAGTCCGTGAAGTCCTCCATGTCCTCCTCTGAGATCGCCTCGTCTCGCCCCAGCAGATCGACGAATGCGCCACGGAATTTCTTGAACGCCGCCCGCTCGTCGAACACCCCTGTGTCCGGCTGGGAGGTGGGCTCGTCATGGCCGCCCGTGCGGTCGCCGCGCCAGTGCATCGGCCCGTGGTTCGCCATGCCGCGCAGGCTCTGGGTCGTCATCGGCCCCTTCATCGGATGGAGGCTCGGATCCAGGCCGAAGAGCTCGGTGCAGAACGGCCCCGGGTTGTCCAGCACCGAGCCGTCCGGGTTTCCGAGGTCCCACGCGAGGCTGTCGAAGTCGCCGAAGATGTGGCAGCTCGCGCAGGACGAGTCGCCGTGGCTCGAGCTCAGCGACGCGTCATAGAGGAAGCGGCGCCCCCGGACGACGCTCGGGGGCTCCGGGTTGTGCATCGGCACGTGCGCGACCTCGCGGCGGGTCCGTGTATCGATGACCGAGATCGCGTTGTCGAAGCGCGTGAGCACATAGAGCCGGCGCCTGGCTTCGTCGAGGACGAGGCCGGTCGGGCCGCCTCCGGGGACGGGGATCTGGTTCGCCGTGCTGGGCACGAACGTACCGTCCTCGAGCCTCGCGGTGTCGAAGATGCCGATCTTGTCCGAGCCGAGCGCCGCGACATACAGGGTCGCGCCGTCTCTCGTCACGGCCATCTCCACCGGCTGCGCCAGGCTCTTCTCGCTCTCTTCGTTCGGCACCGGCGCGCAGCAGCTGCTGTAATCGATGTGTTGGTTGAGGTGCCTCGGGACGACGCCGTCCGGGCCGAGGACGGTGATCCGGCTCTCGTGCAGGTGGCCTCGCACGCTGTGGCCAGCGAAGAGGCCCGGCCCCTCGAAGCGCTGCTCGTTTCGGGCGTCGGTGTTGGATACATAGACCTTCCCGTTCACCGGGTTCACGACCATGTTGAAGAGGACGGTCCCCACCCCCGTGAAGAAGCCGCCCGGCCCGTCCACCTGACGCGGCGGGTCGGCGGTCGCGTCGATGACGAAGACGTCCTTGTCGGGCAACGAGAAGCGCACCATGTCGTCCCAGGGGCGACCCAGCTCGTCGACCCAGTGGGCCCCGTCGAACTTGACGATCAGCCCGACCTCGGGCTGTGGAACGCCTTCGACATTGGTGTTGGGCCAGGGCAATCCGCCCGCGGCCTCCCCGCCGTTCGGCACGAGGCTCTCGTCGATGGAGGTCGTGCGGTTCCCCGAGTGGAAGGCGGCGGCGTAGACCCGGCTGCCGTCCGGCGTCACCGCGAGCGCGCGCGGCGTATCGCTGAAGAGCGTCACGATGGAGAGCGGCGCGCCGCCGAGCGAGGTCCCGAGCTGTCTGGCATCGAACACCCACACGTCCGCGCGCCCCACGCCGGGCGTCGTGATCTGCGGATCGAAGGGGACGTTCTGCCCGCGGTGGGCCGTGGTGATGAAGGCCCGCGAGCGCTCCGGTCCGGCGAATACGATGTCGCGCGGCTCGTCACCCACGAGCAGCGTGCGGACGACGCGCGCCCTCGCGGCGTCTCGAACATCGACGACGCTCACGCTGTCGGACAGGTGGTTCACCACCCAGACTTCGTCGCCCCGGGCAGCCACGGCGACAGGCTCGAGGCCCACGGGGACCGACGCCGCGAGCCGCAAACGACCGGCCTGGACGCGGAAGATCTCCAGCCGGTTGTCGGGGGTGTTCGCCGCGAAGAGCAGCTTGCCGTTCGCAGAGAGAGCCAGGGGGCGGACCTGGCCCGATTCGAACGTCGTGAACGACGGGGCGGCCGCCGCGGGGAGAGCGGCGACCAGGAGCATGGCTGTAACACTGGAGCTCACAGCAAGAAGGCAGCGCAAAGCGCGTGATGGCAGCATTGTCCCAAGTTAGTTAAATTGTTGATATTTTACAATGTCGCGCACCGTGGGCCCGGTGGCGGGCTGGCGGGGTCCCAGGAGCGTGGTGCGACGAAGGTGCCGGCGAACCGCCCCGCTCCTCCGCTGGCCGCGGCCGCGCGGGCTACTGCCAGCGGAAGAGCTTGAGGGCGAGCGCGAAGCAGACGGCGCCCCAGCCGGCCAGCAGGGCGAGCTCGGGCGCGAGCGCGGCGAGGGGCGCGCCCTCGAGCATCACGCCGCGGAGCGCGTCGTTCAGCGCCGTGAGGGGCAGCGCCTGGATGAACGGCTGCATCGCCGCCGGGAAGCGCTCGGTCGAGAAGAAGACGCCGGAGAAGATCCACATCGGGAACATCGCCAGGTTGGTCAGCCCCGAGACGCCCTCGAGCGTCCGCGGCCGCGCCGCGACGAGCAGGCCGAGCCCCACGAACGACAGCGCGCCGACCACGATGACCAGCGCGAGCGCGGCGAGCGAGCCCGCGATCGGCACGCCGAGGGCGAGGACCGCGAACAGGAGCAGGGCGACGACCTCGATCGCCAGGAACACGAGCCGCGCCCCGAGGTGCGCGACCAGGAGCTGCCAGCGCTTCATCGGCGCCGCGACGAACAGCTTGAGGAGCTTGCCGATGCGCTGCTGCACGATCGAGAAGCCGATCGCCCACATCCCGGTCGACATCACGTTCATGCCGAGCAGCCCGGGCACGAGGAAGTCGATGTAGCGCGAGCCCCGCTCGGTCATCTCGAGCGCGGCCGGCTGGAACGCGTCCGCGCGCCCCGCCGCGCGCTGGAGCGCCTCGTCGACCTCGAGCCGGGCGGCGCGGCTCTCCGGCCGCGTCGGATCGAACCAGTACGTGGGCGGATCGGTGTCCAGCACGACCAGCGCGACCTTGCCGGTGCGGAGCTCCCGCTGCGCCTGGTCCCGCGGGACCACCCGGGGGGCGATCTGCCCCGAGGCCTCGAGCGCGGCGCGCCGCGCCTCCGCCCCGGCGCCCGCCTCGACGCTCACCGGCAGCGGCGCTTCGGCCCGGCCGCCGAACGCGACGGCCAGCGCCGACGAGAGCAGGATCGGGAACACGAGCATCCAGAAGATCGCCTCGGGCTCGCGCAGGAACTCCACCACCCGCGCCCGGATGAGGAGCGCGAGCGGCGAGCCGCGCAGGGAGCGGAGTCCCCTTGCCATCACGCCGCCTCCTCGCTCGCGAGCTTCCGGCCGGCGAGCGCCATGAACACGTCCTCCAGGCTCGCGTGGTGCGTCGCGAGCCGCCTCGGCGCGGCGCCGCGCGCGGCGCAGAGCGCGAGCAGCGGCGGGAGCACGCGCGCCACGTCGCGCACCGTGAGCCGGAGCGCCCCCTGCGCCGAGCGCACGGCCTCCACGCCGGGCAGGCCCCGGAGCTCCTCCTCGTCGAGCGCGCCGTCCACCTCGATCTCCACGACGTGCTCGGCGCCCAGCGAGGCGACGAGCGCCGCCGGCGTGCCGAGCGAGAGCAGCCGCCCGCGGTCGACGATCGCGACCCGATCGCAGAGGCGCGCGGCTTCCTCCATGTAGTGCGTGGTCAGGAGGATCGTGCGGCCTCGCGCCTTCAGGTCCTCGACGATGTCCCAGATCTCGCGGCGCGACGCCGGATCGAGGCCGGTGCTCGGCTCGTCGAGGAAGAGCACCTCCGGGTCGCCCGCGAGCGCGCAGGCGAGCGACAGCCGCTGCTTCTGCCCGCCCGACAGCCCGCGCACGAACGCGCCCGCCTTCTCCTGCAACGACACGCGGCGCAGCGCCTCCTCCGGGTCGAGCCCGCGCGGGTAGAAGCTGCGGAACAGGGCGATCACCTCGCGGACCCGGAGCTTGTCCGGGAAGCGCGTCTCCTGGAGCTGGATGCCGAGGCGCTGGCGCAGCGCGATGCCGTCGCCCGTCCAGCGCTCGCCCAGCACCTCGACGTCGCCGGCGTCGGCCCGGGTCAGCCCCTCGAGGATCTCCACCGTGGTCGTCTTGCCCGCGCCGTTCGGGCCGAGCAGGCCGAAGCATTCGCCGCGCCGCACCTCGAGGTCGAGCCCGTTCACGGCCGTGACGTCGCCGTAACGCTTGACCAGACCGCGGCAGACCAGGGCGGGAGGAGCGGACACGGAACGCATGTATCGCGGGGAGGGCCGAAACGGAACCACCCGGCTGCAATCATGCGCGGACCGCGCGGACCGCGCGGACGGCGCGGACGGCGCGTGCCGGGCGGAGGCGCGCTCCACATCGCCCGCGGCGCACGGAGCGCGCCCGCACGTGCCCACAGGAGCGCCGGAAAATTCGACAGGCGACGCGACGCATTGCCTCTCCGGAGAATCGAATCTCACCAGAGCCTGCGGCAAGCGCGACGAGCGTGGCCCTGCAAGGAACCATCCGGTCCGAGATCGTGGCTGGCCGGTCTGCAATCTCAGAGCGACGGAGTGGGGGGGCGCGTGGTGAGCGATGAAGAGGGAGTGGTGCCCGTGCACTGCGGCGAGGTCATCGCGGACCGCTATCGGGTCGAGCGGCTGCTCGGGATCGGCGGGATGGGGGCCGTCGTCGCGGCGCGGCACCTGTCGTTGGGCGAGCTCGTGGCGATCAAGTTCATGCGGGCGGAGCACTGCGGGAACGCGGCGCTGCTGAGGCGTTTCCAGCGCGAGGCGCGCGGGATGTTCCGGCTGAAGACCGAGCACGTGCCGCGGGTCTACGACCTGGGCGCGCTCGCGCCGCGGGCGGGCATCGCGCTGCCGGTGCCGTACATCGTGATGGAGCACCTCTCGGGCAACGATCTCCGCTCGATCGTGGAGCGCCGCGGGCGGCTGCCGGTGGACGAGGCGGCCGAGTACGTCCGTCAGGCCTGCGTCGCGCTCATGGAGGCGCACGCGCTCGGGATGGTGCACCGGGACCTGAAGCCCGCGAACCTGTTCCTGACGTACCGGACCGACGGCACGCCGCTCGTCAAGGTGCTCGACTTCGGGGTCGCGAAGTTCACGTGCGCGAGGCCCGAGGAGGACGGGCTCGAGATGACGACGGCGCGGTCGGTCATGGGCTCGCGCCGTTACATGGCGCCCGAGCAGATGCTCACGCCCAAGGACGTGGACCTGCGCGCCGACCTGTGGGCGCTCGGGGTGGTGCTCTACCAGCTCGTGAGCGGCGCGCTGCCGTTCGGCGCGGAGACGATGGAGCAGCTCGTGCTCGTCGTGTCGGAGCAGGCGCCCCGGCCGCTCCGGAGCGCGTGCGCCGAGCTGCCCGAGGGGTTCGAGGAGATCGTGATGGGCTGCCTCGAGAAGAACCGGGCCCGCCGTCCGGCCTCGGCCCGCGAGCTCGCCGCCGCGCTCTCGCCGTTCGCGCTGCGCGGGCCGCCCGACGCGACGCTGCCCACGACGGTCCACCGGAGCCAGGCGACGTACACGTGGCTGGACGAGGGGCCGCCCACGACCGCCGCCCGGCCGCCCACGACCGCCGTCCGGCCGTCGGAGGCGCCGGCATCCGGGGTCCGCCGCCCGAGGCGGGCGTGGCTCGCGGCCGGCGCCTTCTCCGCGAGCGCCGCGCTGGCCGCGACCGTCTCGCCGCCCGGGTGGCCGCGCTCGGCGGGGGTCGCGTGGTCCGACGGCGCCAGCGCGCAGCACCTCGCCGGGGTGCCGCAGGGGCTCGCCGCGGAGCCGCTGGGCCTTGCGGGAATGCCGCTGGGGCTCGCCGCGGGGCCCCTGGAGACCACCGCGGCGGACGGGTCGCTCCACGCGCCCGGCGGCGCCGCCGACGGCGCGCTGCACGGCAGCGCCGGCGCGGCGTCCGGCGCGCCCGAGGCCGACGTCAGGGCAGTGCCCCCGGACGTGTGCGGCGGGGCCGGCGCCGTCGCTCCGGCGAGGGGCGCGCCGCACGCGCGGGCGGGCGCAGGGAGGCCGCCGCGGGCGTCCCCGCGCACGGGGGTCGTGGCGGGGCCGTGGGAGGGCCCGGCGCCGCAGGGGCGGTCCGAGCGACTGGAGCCGCCGGCGGCTTCCGGGGGTGCGCCCTCGGGAGGGCGCGATGGGACGTCGCGGCGGCCTGGGCCGACCGAGGTGCGCCCGCCGGCGGTGAGCCCCGTCGCCGCTGGGGGGGAGGCGGAGACGGCGGCCGCGGAGCCGGCGGCTCCGGCGCCGCCGTCGGGTCCGGGTAGCGCGGCCGGCGCGCCGATCTCCGTGGCGGCGCCCGGCCGCGGCGCGGAAGCCCCGCCGTCGGCAGGCGGGCAGGACAGCCCCTGGTGATCGCCATGTGCCGAGGAGCTCTCCCGAATGTCAGCTGCTCGCGTCCGCGCGAGCTCGCCTGTGTCCTCGCGGCGCTGTCGTTGCTCCTCTCGCCGGCGAGCGGCACGGCCGCCGCGCCCGGCGTGAGGCACGCCAACCCGGGTCAGCCCAACCCGGGTTCGTCCGGCTCGGCGCACCTCAACCCGGGTCAGCCCAACCCGGGTTCGTCCGGCTCGGCGCACCTCAACCCAGGTCAGCCCAACCCGGGTCAGCCCAACCCGGGTTCGTCCGGCTCGGCGCACCTCAACCCGGGTCAGCCCAACCCGGGTCAGCTCGGCGGGGCGCACCTCAACCCGGGTCAGCCCAACCCGGGTCAGCTCGGCGGGGCGCACAAGGAGCAGGTGCTCGCGCTGTATCAGGCAGCGAGGCAGCTGCTCGATGCCGGGCGCGTCGCGGAGGCCTGCGCCGTGCTCGAGCAGGGCAGGACCCTGGATCCGACGGCGATCAACCTCCTCCTCCGGCTCGGCGAGTGCCTCGCGCGCGCGGGCAGGACCGCGGGCGCCTGGAACGTCTTCAGCGAGGCCGCGGCCGTCGCCAAGAGCGCGGGCGACCCCCGCGCCGCGCGCGCGGCCGCGATCGCGTCCGCGCTCGAGCCGCGGCTCTCGCGCATCACCATCGACGTGCCCGCGGCCAGCGCCGCGCCGGGCCTGGAGATCCGTCGCGACGGCGAGCTGATCCCGCCCGCGCAGTGGGGACGGGCGCTCCCGGTCGATCCTGGAACGCACACCGTCGAGGCCCGCGCGCCCGGCAGGAGGCGCTGGTCCACCGTGCGCGCCGTCCCGCCCGACGGCGCGCGCGAGCTCGTCCACGTGCCCTCCCTGGAGCACGAGCCGCCCCCGCGCGCGCTCTCCGCGGCGCCGCCCGGCCCCCGCGGGCAGGCGCCTCGCCTCCTGGCGAGCGCCGGCCGCAGCGACGGCGACGGCGGCGGGCGCGCGCAGCGGGTGATCGCGCTCGCGAGCGGCGGCGCCGGCCTCGTGGGGCTCGGCCTCGGCGCCGCGTTCGGCCTGGAGGCCATCGCCCGCCGGGACGCCTCGAACCGGGGCCACTGCGACGCGCGGAGCCGCTGCGACGCCGCCGGGGTCGCGCTGCGCGAGGACGCGCAGGCGGCCGGCACCGCCTCGACGATCGCCTTCTCGGCCGGCACCGCCGCGCTGCTCGCGGCCGGCCTGCTCTTCTGGACCGCCCCGCCCCAGGCCGCCGCCCCGCCCGCGCGCCGCGCCACGGCGGCGGCCACCGCCGGCCCCGGGGCGTTCTCGCTCGTCGTGGGCGGGAGCTACTGACATGCGCGCGCGCGGCTCGATCCCCATCGTCGGCCGGCTCTCGCGCGTGGCGCTCGTGGCGCTCATCGCGCACGGTTGCGCCGGCTGCAACGCGCTGCTCGAGCTCGAGGACGGCATCCTCGTGGAGGAGCGCTGCGAGCCGCTCTCGACCGTCGCCTGCTACACCGGGCCGCCGGCGACCGAGGGGGTCGGCGCCTGCCGGACCGGCCTCCGGCGGTGCAACGCCGACGGCGACGGCTACGGCCCCTGCGAGGGCGAGGTCACGCCGGCGCCGGAGCGCTGCGGCAACGCGGCCGACGACGACTGCGACGGCGCGGTCGACGAGGCGGCCGGCGGCGCAGGCGGCCCCGCGGCCGGCGGCGTCTGCGCCTGCGACCCGGGCGCGGTCGAGGCGTGCCCCTACGGCGGCCCGCCGGGGACCCTCGGCGTCGGCGCGTGCAGCGCCGGCCGGCGCACGTGCGGGAGCGACGGCCGGTGGGGCGCGTGCACCGGCGAGGTCACGCCGCGGGCCGAGGACTGCGCCACCCCGGCCGACGAGGACTGCAGCGGCGGAGGCGACTGCGGCGCGGTGATCCCCGGCGGGGTCCTCGGCGCGCTCCTCGGCGGCTCCGGCCACCAGCGGGCGCGCGCGCTCGCGGCGGGCCGGGGCTTCGCGATCCTGGGCGGCGAGTTCGAGGGCTCCCTCGACCTCGGCGCCGGCCCGATCGCGACCGGCGCCGATCGGGACGTCTTCGTGGCGCGGATCGAGGCGGACGGCGCGATCGCCTGGGTGCGGCGGCTCGTCGACGAGGGGCACGGCGCGCTGCGGGCGCTCGCGGTCGACGCCGAGGGCAATGTCGCGATCGTGGGCGAACTCGAGGGGATGATGGGCGCCGAGCTCACCGCGGACCGGCTGCAAGGGTTCGTGATCAAGCTGGACGCCGGGGGCGGGCTGGTGCGCTGGAGCGAGCTGCTCCCGGGCAAGCCGCAGGACGTCGCGACCTCGGCGGCGGGCGACGTCGTGGTCGCGTCGGCGCTCCTCGGGCACGGCGGGAGCGACGTCGCGGTGGCCCGGTACAACCCCGAGGGTGAGCAGCTCTGGGAGCGGGTCTTCGACGGGCCGGGGACGCAGGAGCCGACGGGCGTCGCCGTGGACGCGCACGGGGACGTGCTCCTGACGGGGACCTTCGAGGGCGAGCTCCGCTTCGGCGAGGGGGCGCCCCACCTCTCGTCCGCGGGGATGAGCGACCTGTTCCTGGCCAAGCTCGACGCGGGCGGCCAGCACGTCGCGTCGCAGTCCTTCGGCGACGGCCGCCGCCAGCACGGGGGCGACATCGCGATCGGCCCGGGCGGCGAGATCGCGCTGAGCGGGACGTTCGAGGGGCTCCTCGGCCTCGGCGGCGGCAGCGCGCTGTTCTCGGAGGGGTTCTCGGCGTTCGTGGTCGAGCTCGGGTCCGCGCGGGAGCACCGCTTCAGCCGGGCCTACGCGGCGGAGCAGCCGCCGCGCATCGCGCTCGAGACGGACGGCGGGCTCGTCCTCGCGGGCACCGTCGAGGGGCCGACCGATCTCGGCGGCGGGCCGCTCGACGGCGCCGGCCGCGGCAGCGACATCGTCGTGGCGCGGCTCGACGCCGAGGGGCGCCACGTGTGGAGCAAGCGGCTCGGCCCCGGCGCCGGGGAGAGCGGCGGGAGCCGGTCCGCGGCGGGCGTCGCGGCGCTCGTGGACCGCGGCCACGTCCTGCTCGCGGGGACCGTCGAGGGGAGCGTGGACCTCGACGGCGTCGCGGCGCAGGCGCGCGCGGCCGACATCCTGCTGGTCCGGCTAGCGCCGTAGGTCCCCGGCGGCTGGCTCGACCGAGCGCCGGCCCCACAGGCTCGACCGCGCGCCGACACGGCACAGACCCGGCCGGCTGGCTCGACCGCGCGCCGACAAAACAGGACAGGCGACCCACGGGTGGTCGCCTGTCGTGCCCGGCCAGCGCCGGTCGCCCCAGGATCTCTGGCGCGCGGCGCTCGCTCAGCGTTCGCGCGATCTCACTCGCTGCAGGAGATCAAGCACTCGAGGTACGGGTTGCAGTCCTCATCCCCCTCGCAGTCCGCCGTGGCGGCATCGTAGCAGGGAGCGTCCCCATCGAGGCCGTTCAGGCACGCGACGCAGTCGGGGTTCGTCACGTCCGTCATGCCACCTTCGTCGGAGCAGGAGTCGGTCGTGGCATCGGTCGTGTCGCACACGTCGACGCACGGCGAATCCGCCATACAGCCACACTGCGAGAAGAGGTAACCCGCGATGATCGCGCTCTCATCCGGGAGCTCCTCATCGCAGCAGGTCTGACAGGTGGCCGCGCTCTCCTCGGCGCAGACGCCGCCCCCGCCCTCGCCGCCCGTGCCGCCTTCACCGCCGGTCCCCGACGTGGTGGTCGTCGTGGTGGTACCCGCGCCGCCCTCGCCGCCCGTGCCGCCCTCGCCGCCGTCGCCACTGCCGTCGGTGACCGTACAGGCCGCCATCGCACACACGCTGACCAGGATCGCCGCAAAGTTGAAAGCTTTCATCCCTGAATCCTCCGACAAGAAGAGTTGCGCTGCTGATGGGGAAGGACGCGTCGGGCGACGCCGCCCGGCAGCCCTCCCTGTGCACTTCAGCGCCGCCGTTGGCGCCGGGTTCTGTTCCTACACCAGAAATTTACGCGATGGTATCCGCTGCGTGCTCACACCTGCGCCCTGGGGGCGCCACCTGGCGGTCGTTCGGAGGGCATGCGCCTCCGCGAGACGCGCCCGCCATGGTGTGTGCGCGATCGAACATCAGTGAATTTGTGAAGCAGGAGCAGACCCTACCACGGGCGCGATGCGCGGGATCGAGCGCGCTGCGCAGATAACCTGCTCTCCGGGACCGCGGCGAGGCGCACCACGAGCGGAGGCGGGCTCAGCGGCTCATGCGAAGACATGGAGGCGGTAGAGCCCGCCCGTGTGACATCGCCCTACAGGCGAGCGGACGGGGGAGTCAGCCCTGTTGATGCAAGCGGTGCGGCTTCCGGACGACCGCGCGGCTCAGCCGGGCTGAGCCGTGAGCTCCAGAGCGTCGGCGCGACGCCTCGGCAGCTTGCTTTGCGCTTCGACGAAGTGCTTTGAGCTCCCACGAAGCAGGGAGATCGCGGGCTCCTCGCGCGGCGCTACGAGCCGCCCGTCGCGCGCCGCATGGCGCAGTCGAGATCGCCGTTGCAGGGATCGCCCGCCGCGCGCGCGCCGCCCTGGCTCGGCGGGGCGGCGCCGCCGCCGACCGGTCCGCTGCTCTCGGCGCGCCTCGCCGCCGCCTTGCCCGCGCCTCCCGGGGCAGCGGGCCGGGCCTTCGCGCCGCGCGCGGCGCGCTCGTTCGCCTTGTCGCCGCGCTTCGGCGAGGTCGCCGCCTCGCTCTCGGCTTGGGCCTTCGCCTCCACCTTCGGCACGCGCGAGAGCGCCGCGCTCGCCGCCGGGCGCACCCCGGGCTGCGCGGCCGCGCGCAGCGCCTCGCGCGGGGCGCCGAGCCACACCGCGCTCGCCACGACCGCGGCGCCGGCGACGGCCATCACCCCAACCCGCACGCCCGCCGCCCGCCGCGCGCGCGGCGGACGCAGATCGACGGGGACCTCGGAGGGCACCGGCGTGAGATCGGGTGGCCTGAACGCCGGCAGCTCCGGCCCGCCGAACGGGAAGAGATCCAGATAGCTGCTGCGCTGCTGATCATCGCCGGCGGCCAGCC
This sequence comes from Sorangium sp. So ce385, assembly GCF_051474135.1. Classification (NCBI taxonomy): domain Bacteria; kingdom Pseudomonadati; phylum Myxococcota; order Polyangiales; family Polyangiaceae; genus Sorangium; species Sorangium sp. So ce385. The sequence continues at coordinate 9,442,378 of NZ_CP150337.1, forward strand.
CCTGGATATCCACCATCCCGGAGCCCTTTGGCCCCTGATCGCCCCGCGCGCCCGCTGGCTTCGCGGCGGCGGCCTCCACCGCGAGCAGCGCGCTCAAAGAGATCACCACCGAGTTCTCGTCCCGCGGCCCGGCCGCCGCGCCGTCCGGCGCAGCGCCGCCGCTCGAGGATCGCTTATCCGCATCACCGGACATGGATTTCGTGCTTCCCATACGCTCCACCCCGCCTGCCCTCCGTGTCGTCCGAGCACAGGGCGCAGACAGCATCCACCAATCTACGTGGACTCCTCCGCTCTTGATACAAGTTTTTCGCTGCACTGGAGAGCGCACCTCATCGCAACAGGGCCGTAGCGCTCAGCGCTCGTGCGCGCCGAGGACAGAGCGCCCCACACCGGTTCGGCGCCAGCGACACCGGCGCGGCGGGTCGGACGCCGGGCCGGCGCTCCGGAGCCATCGTCGACCACCCGGCCGCGCGGGCGCCTGGGACGGCTCCGCCTGCGCGCTGCCCCGCCTCTCCGCGGCGCGGTACCGCCAGGCCATCGCCGCGGCGCGGCCGAGACTCGCTTTGTGATCGGGGACCCTGATTGGCGCTGCGGAAAGCGCGCCTCGTCCCCCGGCCGGTCGACATTTCATCTCGACGAAACCTCGAGGAAACATGGCGCTCGGCATAAGACATTTCACCACGACGTCGTGTCGCTGGCCCCTGTCCGAGGGCCGAGCCTCGCTGTGCGGGGCGGTCCTTCGGTGTCCGGCCGGGAGTCTCGAGTTGCCGACTCCCGAGCTTCCCAACGGCTCTTGTGCAGTCGGTCCGCCGCGCCGCGTCGATGCAGGGCATCGAACGCGCACCGGCACCCCAAGGAGGATGCGTTGAATATGTTCACGTCTGGGCGAAGCGTTGAGGAGCGGCCGGCGGCGGGCTCCTTTCGGCGGCGGTCGCTCTGCGTCGCGGCGGCGGCCCTCGCCGGCGCGGCCTTGCTCTCCGCCTGCGGCAACGAGGGCAAGGAGGCGCCGGCGCCGGGGGGTTCGCCCGGGGCGGCGCCCGCCTCGGACAGCGCCACCATCAAGGTCGGCGTGCTCCACTCGCTGAGCGGCACCATGTCGATCAGCGAGGTGGCCGTCAAGGACGCGACGATCCTCGCGATCGAGGAGATCAACAAGGCGGGCGGCGTGCTCGGCAAGCAGCTCACGCCGGTGATCGAGGACGGCGCCAGCGACTGGCCCACGTTCAACGAGAAGGCCAGGAAGCTCGTCCAGCAGGACGGCGTCGCGGTCGTGTTCGGCGGCTGGACCAGCGCCAGCCGCAAGGCGATGCTGCCCTCGTTCGAGGAGCTGAACGGCCTGCTCTTCTACCCGGTCCAGTACGAGGGCCTGGAGCAGTCGCCCAACATCTTCTACACCGGCGCCGAGCCGAGCCAGCAGATCGTCCCCGCGGTCGACTACCTGCTCGAGAAGGGCAAGAAGCGAATCTACCTGCTCGGCTCGGACTACGTCTTTCCGCGCACGGCGAACAAGATCATCAAGGCCCAGCTCGCCGCGAAGGGCGGCGAGCTCGCCGGCGAGGAGTACCTGCCGCTCGGCGGGACCGAGGTCAGCACGATCATCAGCAAGATCGGCGCCGCCAAGCCGGACGCGATCTTCAACACGCTGAACGGCGACAGCAACGTGGCGTTCTTCAAGCAGTTCAAGGACGCCGGCTACACCGCCGACAAGCTGCCGGTCCTCTCGGTGAGCGTCGCCGAGGAAGAGGTGCGCGGCATCGGCGCCGACAACATCGCCGGACACCTCGTCTCGTGGAACTACTACCAGACCACGGACACCCCGGAGAACAAGAAGTTCGTCGAGGCGTACAAGGCCAAGTACGGCGCCGCGCGCGTCACGGACGACCCCATCGAGGCGGGCTACTTCGGGGTCTACCTCTGGAAGATGGCCGTCGAGAAGGCGAAGTCGACCGAGGTCGCCAAGGTGAAGGAGGCGGTGAACGCCGGGGGCATCGAGTACGCCGCGCCCGAGGGGCTGGTCCGGCTCGACGGGAAGAACCAGCACACGTGGAAGACGGTGCGCATCGGCAAGGTCCGGCAGGACGGCCTCATCGACGAGGTCTGGAGCACGGGCAAGCCGATCCAGCCGGATCCGTACCTCACCGCATACCCCTGGGCGAAGGAGCTGGCCGCGAAGTAGCGCGGCCGGCCGCGCGGAGCGCACAGGGGGAATCGCCGTGAGCCCCCCTGTGCCTCTGCGGCTCGAACCTCTCTTGCGCGGCCTCTCAACCCTGTTCGGTGCTCTAGCATGAACGAAGTTCTCCTCCACGCCTTCAACGGCCTGAGCCTGGGCTCGATCCTCCTGCTCATCTCGATGGGCCTCGCGTTCTCGTTCGGGCTGATGAACGTGATCAACATGGCCCACGGCGAGTTCATCATGGCGGGGGCCTACACGACGTACGTCGTCGGGCAGCACGTCGCGCCGCTCGTCGGGGGGACGGACGCCGGGCTCTGGTTCCTGCTCGCGCTGCCGGCCTCGTTCCTCGTGGCCGGCGTGCTCGGGCTCGTGCTCGAGCTCTCGATCGTGCGCTTCCTCTACGGCAGGCCGCTCGACACGCTGCTCGCCACGTGGGGGGTCGGCCTCGTGCTGCAGCAGGCCGCGCGCAGCCTGTTCGGCGCGTCCAACGTGCAGGTCTCGAGCCCGTCGTGGCTGAGCGGCGGCGTCGCGCTGTCGGGCGGGGTGCAGCTGCCTTACAAGCGCGTCTTCCTGATCGCCCTCGTGATCGCGTGCATCGCCGCCGTCTACACGTACCTGCACCGCTCCGCGGGCGGCAGGCGCCTCAGGGCGGTGATGCAGAACCGGGAGATGGCCTCGTGCCTCGGCGTCCGCACGCGCCGGGTCGACGCCGCGACGTTCGCGCTCGGCGCGGGGCTCGCCGGGATCGCCGGGTGCGCGCTGACGCAGCTCGGCTCGATCGGCCCGTCGCTCGGGACGAACTACATCGTCGATGCCTTCATGGTGGTCATCCTCGGCGGCCTCGGGCGGCTGCCCGGGACGGCCATCGCGGCGCTCGTGATCGGCGTCGCGAACACGCTGCTCGAGCTGTCGACGACGGCCTCGCTCGGCAAGGCGCTCGTGTTCGCGCTGGTGATCGCCTTCCTGCAGTGGCGGCCGACAGGCCTGCTCGCCCTGCGCACCCGATAGGAGAGGACACGGACATGGCCCCTCGAGACTCCGCCCTTCGCACCTTCCTCTGGACCTGGGGAGCGCCCCTCGCCGTGGCGTTGCCGCTCCTCGTCGCGCCGCTCGTGCTCTCCGATTTCCGGCTGAACCTGCTCGGCAAATTCCTCACGTTCGCCATCGTCGCCCTGGGCCTCGACCTCATCTGGGGCTACGGCGGGATGCTGAGCCTCGGACAGGGGCTCTTCTTCGGCCTGGGCGGCTACGCGATGGCGATGTACCTCAAGCTGGAGACGTCGGGCTCGCGCCTCCCCGACTTCATGAGCTGGAGCGGCCTCGAGGCGCTCCCGCTCTTCTGGGAGCCGTTCCGCTCGCCGGTCGTGGCCCTCTGCGCCGTGGTCCTCGCGCCGATGGCGATCGCGTCCGCGGTGGGCTACCTCGTCTTTCGGAGCCGCGTCCAGGGGGTGTATTTCTCGCTGATCACCCAGGCGCTCACGCTGATCGCGTCGATCCTCTTCGTCGGCCAGCAGGCGATCACGGGCGGCACGAACGGGATCACGAACCTGAAGACGATCTTCGGCTTCGCGCGGGGGGCCGCCTCGACGCAGACGGTGCTCTATTTCGTGACGCTCTTCTGCCTGGGGGCGCTGTATCTCCTGTGCCGGCGGCTCACCCAGTCGCGCTTCGGGCGCCTGCTCGTGGCGGCGCGCGACGACGAGAACCGGGTGCGCTTCCTCGGCTACAACCCGGTCACGCTGAAGACGCTGGTGTTCGCGCTGTCGGCGGGCATGGCCGGCATCGCCGGCGCGCTCTTCGTCTGCCAGGTCGGCCTCATCTCGCCGTCCTCGATGGGCGTGATGCCGTCGGTCGAGATGGTGACGTGGGTGGCGGTCGGCGGGCGCGGCACGCTGATCGGCGCCGTGGTCGGGGCGATCCTGGTGAGCCTGGGCAAGAGCGCGCTGAGCGAGTCGTACCCCGAGGTGTGGCAGCTCGGCTTCGGCGCGCTCTTCGCGGCGTCGGTCATGCTGCTGCCGACGGGCATCGCCGGCTTCCTGCGCCGCCACGCGTCGCGGCTCGTGCGCCGCGACGCGGGCGGCGCGGCGGGCCCGGCGCGCGCGCGCGGCGAGGCCGCCGTGGACGACCCGGTGGGCGTGGGCGAGGTGGAGGCGCGCACCGAGGCGCCCGCGACGTCCGGGCGCTGAGGGGGAGGAAATGGACATGAGCGGAGATGAGCGCGAGAGCGAGCAGAGGAGCGATGGGATGAGCCGCGGCAACATCGTCGAGGTCCAGCAGGTGACGGTGAGCTTCGACGGCTTCAAGGTGCTGGACGGGCTCGACTTCTCCATCCAGCGCGGGGAGCTCAGGTTCTTGATCGGCCCGAACGGCGCCGGGAAGACGACGCTGCTCGACATCCTCACCGGGAAGACGAAGCCGTCGAGCGGGCGTGTGGTGTTCCACGGAGGTGGGGAGTCGGGGCGAGAGGCGGTCGAGGCGCACCGGCTCCCGGAGCACGCCCTGGTCCGGCTCGGGATCGGGCGGAAGTTCCAGACGCCGGCGGTGTTCGGCAGCCTCACGGTGCTCGAGAACCTCGAGGCGGCGATGGGCTTCCGGGAGAGCGCGCCGGGGCTCCTCCGCGGGCTGTCCGCGGCGCAGGAGAAGGAGATCGCCGAGGCGCTCGATCGGATCGGGCTCCGGCGGCGCGCCGACGTGCGGGCCGCGGTGCTCGCGCACGGGGAGCGGCAGTGGCTGGAGATCGGCATGCTGCTCGTGCAGCAGCCGAAGCTGCTCCTGCTCGACGAGCCGGTGGCGGGGATGACCCGGCGCGAGCGCGATCGCACCGGGGAGCTCGTCCAGGAGATCGCGAAGGAGCGGTCGGTGCTGGTCGTGGAGCACGACATGGAGTTCGTCCGGCGGTACGCGAGCACGGTGACGGTGCTGCACGCCGGCCGGAGGCTGTGCGAGGGGCCTGTCGAGGAGGTCCAGCGCAACGCGCAGGTGGTCGAGGTCTACCTCGGTCGGGCGCACGACGCCGGGCGCGCGCGCGGCGGCGCTCGGGCCGCGGTCGCGGCGGAGGAGCGGTAGAGAGATGCTGGTGGTCGAGGATCTCGCGGTCTATTACGAGGAGAGCTGCATCCTGTCGCAGGTCAGCTTGGACGTCGCGCCCGGCCGGGTCTCGTGCCTCCTGGGGCGGAACGGGGTCGGCAAGACGACGCTGCTCAAGGCGATCATGGGCGTGCTGAAGCCGCGGCGCGGGAAGGTGGCGCTCGACGGGGCGGATCTCACCTCGAGGTCGCCGAGCGACCGGGCGCGCGCGGGCATCGGCTATGTGCCGCAGGGGCGCGGGATCTTCCCGTACCTGACGGTGCGAGAGAACCTGCTCATGGGCTTCGAGGCCAGGAGCGACGCCACGCCGAGCCCGGCGGCGCTCGAAGAGATGATGTCGATGTTCCCCATCCTGAAGAAGTTCCAGGCGCGGGCGGCGGGGACGCTGAGCGGCGGGCAGCAACAGCAGCTCTCGCTCGCGCGCGTGCTGCTGCGGAAGCCGAAGCTGCTTTTGCTCGATGAGCCGACGGAGGGGATCCAGCCGTCGATCATGCAGGAGATCGGGGAGGTGATCAAAGACCTCGGGAAGAAGGGCGACATGGCGATCCTGCTCGTGGAGCAGTTCTTGGATTTCGCGCTCTCGACGGCGAGCGAGTACTTCATCATGGATAACGGGGGGATCGTGCGGCGGGGGAGCGTGGCGGAGTTCAACGACGAGATCGCGAGGGAGTTTCTGGCGGTGTGAAGGGGCGGCGCCGGAGCTCCTGACGCTGGCAGCGGCACGTCCGCGGGCAGGTGGCCGCAAGGCGCGCCAACGGCGCGGGACTATGCCAGCGCGTCTTCTGCGCTGTCCGCGGTCATGGCCTGGTCCAGCCATCGGTGCAGGGTGTCCAGCTCGGAGCAGGCGTCGATCTGGGTCTCCATCGCCGCGGTCGGCGCGAAGCCGCGGCGAGCCAGCAACCTGCGTAGCAGCGCGCGCGCCTCAGTGAGCTGGCCCTCCTCGATGAGCTGCTCCTTGACCTCCGGGCTGTGGGCGAGCAGGGCCTGGAGGATCCACTGCCTGCGCGCCTCGATCTCCGGGTCGTCGACGCGGGCGAACCGTCGCAGCAAGTCCTCACGGGTCTTCGGTGACATCGGCAGGTATTCTAGCATGGAGATCACCCATTCCACATCCCGCCGCGGTGCGACCCACCGGGCGAAGTCGTCGAGGGCCTGTCCTGAGCGCGCCGTCAGGAACGGCACGAGCTCGTCGCGCAGCGGCAGCTCGTTGGCCGCGATCCAGAGGAACAGAAATGGCGAGGGCCCGACGCGGTAGCAGCCGGGGGCGAACCGCTCCAGCGCCCGGACGGTGTGCAGCCACGATGGCAGGTGGGGAGCGACGACCCAGAGCGGCTCCTCGCCCATCCAGGGCGGCTCGCGCTCCTCGATGCGCTCGATCTCGCGCGCGAGCCGGCGGAGCGTGGCGCGCTTGAGCTCCACGATGTCGACGTGGTCGCCGGCCATCTTGATCTCGACGACCACCTCGTCATGGCCGCACGCCTCCGGCCAGGGCGCGGCAAGGGGAACGAGCCCGTCGGGCCGCACCACGCGGAGATAACCGTCGGCCTGGACGCGCTCGAGCCGGACCTCGGGCGGCCGGTGCCATGCGGCGGAGCCGGCGGTGACGCTCGGGGTCACCTCGGCGAAGGTCAGCTTCGCGAACCCGTCCAGCTTGCCCACGGGGGCGTTGATATCAGCTCACCTGCGGCAATGCACTTCGAATAAGCGCTCTGCACGGCAGATAAAGAGAGATGGATTCGCGTGCCTGCGCGCAAGTGCGTGAGAGCGGGTGACCGTGGCCCGGAGCCAGGGGCGACACCGCACCGCGCGATCGGGCCGGCCGCGGAGCGCCGCGGAGCCGCGCGAGGGCCGGCCGCGGCGGGGTGGGCACGGCCTCTCATCCGCCACAGGCCGAACACACGCCAAGCGGACGGGCGCGGACCGTGGGACGGCGCCGCCTCCCGCGAGCCCACGAGGCTCAGACGGCAGCGCCTGCCGGCGGCGATCCGGCGCCCACCTGAATCCACGGCCCCCGAGCTCGGCCACCTCCTCCTGCGGCGAGGACCTCGGAGGTGGCCGGATTCGAGAAGGCGGGAAGAAAGCTCGATGCTCTTGCCACCTTCCCTTCTTCATGGAATCGCGCCCAGCATCGACCGCGACGCCGCCTCGCTCGCCCGCGGAGCCGGCCGCGCTGCGGGCCGCGGCGACGTGCGCGCTGGGCTCGCCGCGCTCGACATGGCTCGACATCGACCGAGGAACCCTGGGACCATGGGCATCCGTCGATGAGCTGCCCGAGCTGGTGCGAGGCGTACGCGCTCGGCGCCGAACGGACCCGTGAGCGAGCTAAGGAGAAGAGATGCGAAGTGTGCGCGCTGGATGGTGGTGGGCAGCATCGGCCTTCGTGGCCAGCGGTTGTACGGCGCTCCTGGGGCTCGACAAGGACTATCACCCGCTGGACGGCGCGGGCGGCGGCGCCAGCTCGAGCGGCGGCGACGCCGGCTCCGGCGGCGGCGACGCGAGCTCGGGCCGCGGTGGCGCCGGTCATGGCGGCGGCGGTGCCGGAGAGTGTACCCCCGACGACGCGCGGTGCTCGGACAACCAGCTCGCGCGGTGCAACGACGACGGCCAGTGGAACGCCCCGGAGCCGTGTCCCTCGGAGGCGCCCGTGTGCCGCGGAGCCGCGTGCACGACCCCCCCGAGCTGCGACGGTCTGCCGTCGACGTGCGGTCCCGGGGCGACCGAGAGCTGCTGCGCGAGCGCGGTGGTGCCCGGGGGAACGTTCAACCGCGGCAACGATCCCGCATCCCCGGCGACGGTGAGCGACCTCCGGCTCGATCGCTTCGAGGTGACGGTGGGGCGGTTCCGGAAGTTCGTGGAGGCGTACCCCGGGAGCCAGCCCGCGGCAGACGCGGGGGCGCACCCGGGCATCCCGGGGAGCGGATGGAACCCGGCCTGGAACGGCGAGCTGCCGGCAGACGCGGCGGCGCTGCGCGCCGCGGTGATGTGCAATCCGGACAACCCGGACATGCGGACGTGGACGGAGGAGGCAGGCGGTCAGGAGCACCTGCCGATGAACTGCGTGAGCTGGTACGTCGCCTTCGCGTTCTGCGCGTGGGACGGGGGCCGCCTCCCGACCGAGGCCGAGTGGAACTACGCTGCGGCCGGAGGGGGCGAGCAGCGGCAGTATCCGTGGTCGAATCCACCGGAGTCGACGACCATCGACGCCACCTACGCGTCCTACGATTGCAGGGAGAGCGCGGCGCCCGGCTGCACGTTCCAGAGCGACTTCAGCGACATCGTGCCCGTCGGATCTCGCTCGCCGAAGGGCGATGGGCGGTGGACGCAGGCGGATCTCGGCGGGAGCATGCGGGAGTGGGCGCTGGATGGATACGGGACCTATCCGGCGGAGTGCGTCGATTGCGCCAACCTGACGGACACCTCGAACCGGGTGGTCCGCGGCGGGAGCAGCTTCGGCGCGCCGAGCTACCTGCTGACGTCCGCGCGGGTCAGCGTCGCCCCGTCGGCCCCGTACTACAGCCTCGGCGTGCGGTGCGCGAGGAGGCCGTAGGCGCCGCGCTCAGCCGAAGAAGTCGAACGCAGTCCCGGCGCCCCTCTCGCGCGCGGCGGCGTAGATGACGCGCGCGAGCGCCACGTCCTGGATCGCGAGGCCGGTCGAGTCGAACACCGTGATGGCCGCGTCGCCGCGCCCCGCCAGCTTGCCCGCGACGACCTCGCCGAGCGTCCCCTGGATGTGCTCGCGGTGCATGGCGCCCTCGTGCAGCGGCACGTTGACCTCGCCGCTCTCGGTCGCCTGCGCCCAGTCGTCGATGATCACGCGCGCGTCGCGGAGGATCTCCGGATCGAGCTCCTGCTTGCCGGGCGCGTCGGCGCCCATCGCGTTGATGTGCGCCCCCGGTCGGACCCACGCGCGCCGCACGACCGGCGCGCGCGCGGGCGTGGACGTGCAGAGGATGTCGCAGCCGGAGGCCTCCTCCACCGAGACGGCGCGCCCGCCCGCCTCGGCCGCGAACCGCTCGCTCGCCTCGCGCGACGCGTCGGCGGTGAGCACCTCCAGCCGATCGCCGTAGACGGCGCGGTGGGCGTCGAGCAGGAAGCGCGCCTGCACGCCGCAGCCGATGAAGCCGAGCGTCCTCGCGCTCTGCCGCGCGAGGTGCTTCGACGCGATCGCCGCGGCCGCGCCGGTCCGTACCGCCGTGAGGCGGGTCGCGTCCATCACGGCGAGGGGCACCGCCGTGGCGGGATCGCTGAGGATGTAGAGCCCCATGACGGACGGCAGGCCGAAGCGGGCCGGGTTCTTCGGGTGCGAATTGACCCACTTCACCCCGGCCGCCCCTTCGGCGTAGGCCGGCATCGCACGGAGGTCGCCGTCGTGGGCAGGCAGCCCCAGGTACACCTTCGGCGGCATCGCGGCCTCGCCGCGGCCGTACGCCGCGAACGCCGCTTCCACGGCGGCGATCGCCGCGTCCATCGCGAGGAGGGAGACCACATCGGACTGGGAGAGGAGCAATGTTTTCTCGGGCTTCATCCGATGCGACCGTACGCGACGCCGAGCGCGAACGCACGCGTTCCCACGTGCGGACCGGTGTGCACGCATGCTCCGCCCGCCGCCTCCATGGGCCCTCTTTTCGTGAAAGGGACGGCTGTCCCGCTCGGATCCAGCGGCCGAGAGCGGCAGTCACGGAGCGCCGGCGACATGAACCGGGGGGTTGGCAGGCCACGCCGTTGCGCTGAAGATGGCGTAGCTGCGCCGTGGGGTGGGGTGCACCCCGCGTGTCGATGATCTCTCTTGTGGTGGAGCGGGTGGATGAACGTACGACTCGTTGCAGGTCTCTTTGTGCTCGCGCTCTCGGCGACCGCCGGATGCGGTGATGATGGAGGCGAAGGGGGCAAGGGCGGAGCCGGCGGCGCTGGCGGCGCCGGCGTCACGGGCAGCGGCGCCGGCGCATCGGGCGCGACCAGCACGGGCAGCAGCGGCGGCGCCGAGCCCACCGGCACCGGCGGCGCCGGCGGCGCCGAGCCCACCGGCACCGGCGGCTCCGGCGGCGCCGAGCCCACCGGCACCGGCGGCTCCGGCGGCTCCGGCGGCGCCGAGCCCACCGGCACCGGCGGCGGTGGAGGGACGCCCGTCAACTACGGCGCGGCGTGCACCTACGATGGGGCGTGCGACGGCGAGTACTGCATCCGGGAGACCGACTGGGGCTGGCCGGCTGGTTCCTGTGCGGGCCTCTGCGATCCCATCGTGGGCGCCTGCGACGAGGGCGGCGTCTGTGTCGATTTCGGCGATCTGGGCCTGTGCATCCGTCGCTGCAGCACGACCGACGAGTGCCGCGACGGCTACAGGTGCAGCGACATCGGCGGCGAGATCACGGCGTGCATCCCGGCGTGCACCGAGAACGCGCAGTGCGCGGAGCTCGGCCTGTGCGACAGGCTCGACGGCCTCTGCAAGCTCGGCGAGCTCGAGTGCTCCGACGGCGAGGACGACGAGGGCGACGGCCAGGTCGACTGCGCGGACAGCGACTGCGCCGCGACCTGCCGTCCGCTCGTCGACGCAGCCTGCGCGGGCGCCGCGCCGGTGACGACGACGATCGAGGGCGACACGTCGAGCGGCACGCGCGTGCTCCACGGCAGCTGCACCGGCGCCGGGCCGGAGGAGATCCACATGTTCACGCCGCCCGCCGGCCAGTCGGGCACGCTCCTCGTCGTGCTCCAGTCGGAGAGCAACCACGGCCTCTATACCCGCGCGACGTGCGCGGACGCGTCCACCGAGACCGCGTGCGAGGATGAGCACGCCGCCTCGGGCGCCGAGCCCGACGAGGAGGAGCTCGAGGTCGTCGTGCACAAGGACCAGGCGGTGCCGATCGTCGTCGACGCCCGCACGCCCGCCGACGCGGGGCCGTACACGCTGGACCTCGTGTTCTCGCCGGCCACCTGCGGCGATGGGATCGTCAGCGAGCCGGAGGAGTGCGACGACGGCAACACCGCCGACGGCGACGGCTGCTCCGCCGCGTGCACCCTGGAGATCGACGACGTCTGCGCGGACGCGCCCGCGGCCGTCCTGGGGAACAACGCGGGCGACACCACGGGCGGCACGATGGTGTTCGAGGGCACCTGCACCGGCCGTGGTACGCCGGAGAGGCTCCACGCGTTCACGCCGCCGAGCGACGGCACGCTCAGGCTTGTGCTGTCCTCCGAGACCGACCAAGGCTTCTACGTGCGGACGGGCTGCTCGGGCCGCCAGCTCGCGTGCGTCGAGGACCAGATCGCCGGCAACGACGAGCGGCGCTCGATCGACGTCGAGGGCGGCGTGCCCCTGATCGTCTTCGTCGAGGCGTACCGCCTGACAGACGTGGGGCCTTACTCGCTCCGCCTCTCCTTCACCCCCTCTCCCTGAGCTCTGACGCCGCACGGCGTAGCGCCCGCCGGGCCGGTGGATGAGGTACGCTGCGCGCGTGCTTGCCGCCCTTCCCTCAGCTCAGCCATATCGCCGCGCGCGCCTGCTCGCCGCCGCGCTGCTCGCCGTGTGCGCCTGCCAGCCGGCCGCCGCGCCGCCGGCCCGCACCTCCCAGGACGCCCCGCTGCACCCCGGCGCCGCGACGCCGCCGTCTCGCGTCGCCGACCCGGCCCCACGGCCCGCGCCAGCGGCCGCGGGCGACAGCGCCGCGCAGCGCGCGCAGGAGGCCGGGGGCGATCGCGCGCCGGGCGCCGGCGCGGCGCGCGCATCGTCGCTCGACGGCAGGTCCCCCGTGAAGCTCGCGCCGCCGCCGTTCGGCCAGGCGCTCTTCCGGCCCGCGCCGGCCGGAAGCTCCGCCGCCCCGCGCCTCGTGAAGATCGCCGAGCAGAAGAACAAGATCACGGACGAGGCGGCGTGGTTCGCCGCGAACGGCCTGTCGCTGCCGACGCTGCAGGTGCCGAGCGCGGCCGCGGGCGAGGCGAGCGGCTCCCGGCCCCTCCCCTCCTTCGTCCCCGAGAGCTACCGCGACCAACCGCTCGTCAAGGCGATCGATCACGGCGACCACCTCGCCCTGTTCTACGGCCCGAGCTTCGCCGAGGCGCGCTTCGTCGCGATCCTCGACGCGGCGCACAGGGTCGCCGCCTTCTTCGATTTCGAGAGCTTCCTCATGCCGCCCGAGATCGCTCCCAACGAGGCCGATTTCGTGCGGGGCCACGTCGGCTGGGCCGTCGTCAAGGACGGCGTGCTCTACGTCTCGTCGGGGCACAGGACGTACGCGGCCTCCTCGAAGGGCAAGAACGCTTTCCTGTCAGCCATCGATCTCGCCTCCGGGCAGCTCCTCTGGCAGAGCGCGCCGCTCGTCTGCAACGCGGAGAACTTCGTCCTGCGCGGAGATCATCTCCTCTGCGGTTACGGCTTCACGGCCGAGCCGGATTTCCTCTATGTCCTAGAGCGCGCCACCGGCAAGGTGGTCTCGAAGCTCTCGCTGAAGAGCGGGCCTGCGTTCCTCGTCGAGAAGGACGGCAAGCTCTTCGTCCGCACCTACGACACGGATTACGTCTTCGAGATCCGCTGAGCGGCGCTCGGGCGCGGCCGGCGCGCTGGCGGCCGGCCCGATGCGGGGCCGCGCAAGCGCCGCGCTCGCTCCCCTGGTGCCGCCCGGCCCCGGCGCGACGCGCCGTGCGCACCTGCTCCCGATCGGCACGGCTGCGGCGCGGCGGGCGAACCACCGAGTCGCTCGGCGCGGCCGAGGCCCGCCGCGGTGGTCATGCCCGCCGCCGGGAGCGGTCGAGCTCGCTCGACTCGTGCTGCCTCGGTTTCCCGGACCGGACAGGCGCGTGGCATTCCGAGGAGATGTGACGGAACGACCCGAGACGCCCCGCGTGTCGCAAACTGCCCCAGCGGAGGACGCTCCGTCGCTCATCGCCACGCCCCCCGCGCCAGCCTGGAGATCCACGACGGACGCAAGAACCTGCGCCTGTCGCGCAGAGCCTGCGCCGCCCTGACCCGGCCCGGCGCGGCTCGACCGCGGAGCTCGCCGCCCGCGGCTGCCGCACGCCGGAGCGACCATGGCAGCGAACTTGCTACCTGCTCACTTCAAGCACACACGAGGTGTTCATGGTCGCGAAGAACAACCACTCGGAACCTGCGCCTCAGGCGAAGCAGAAGCATCCCGATGAGCTGCATCGCGATTTGAACCCGAACCACATGGCCGGGCAGAACCTCGGGGGCGGGCCTTCCATCCTGGATCCGAGCGTGAAGCTCGCGTCGGACATCAAGGAGCTGACGCGCCAGCTTCAGGACTTCACCTCGGACGAGCTCCGGGAAATCCCGGTCCTGCCCGAGGGGGCCCGGCTGCTGCAGGACGCCGTCTACGTCGACCTGGCAGACCCGGAGCGGCGCGAGCTCCGGGCGACCGCACAGATGCTCGCGAGGTCCGGACAGTACCTGGTACCCAGATCAGACACCCCGCACATGTACTGGAATCGGCTGGTACGAATCAGCGATTCACATCGACTGCAGTGATGCGTCCCAGCGACGCAGGATGAAAGGAGCGAGCATGCAAGTGGAGCTCACCTTCCGACACATCGACAAAAGCCCCTCGCTCGAGGAGCTGATCCGGGAGCAAGCGAACAAGATCCAGCGGTTCAACGACCACATCAACAGCTGCGCCGTGGTCGTCGAGCGCGACCATGCGAGCCAAGGCACGGGCGGAGAGTACCGCGTGCGCGTCGATCTCCACGTCGCCGGCAAGCACGAGATCGTGAGCGAGGAGCGGGCCGCCAGGAACCTGCTGCCCACGGCGGTGCGCGACGTCTTCCAGCGCGCCGGCCGCCAGCTGAAGAAGCTCGCGAGCGAGCAGCGGAGCGAGGTGAAGTCCCACCCGGCGCAAGACACGGCAGGCGTCATTACCAAGCTGTTCAACGACTACGGGTTCATCACGACGATCGATGGTCGGGAGATCTATTTTCACGAGCGAAGCATCGTGTCGGCTCCGTTCTCCGAGCTGAAGATCGGCATGGGCGTCGCCTACACGGAAGAGGACGGCGACGAGGGGCCCCAGGCGAGCACGGTGCGGATCGTGGACGCGCGCGGCGGCAACCGCGGTCGCGAGGAGATCCCTACGCTCAGCTAGTCCAGAGCGAAGAGGTCGCGGGGCTCGTTCGCGCGGCGCGCGAGCCCCGCTCTCGCTCGTTCCCCCAGCGAGCGGCTATATCGTCGTACCCCGCGGCAACGGCGGGAGAGGCGCCGGCGGCGGCGTCGAGTCCAGCGGGGGCTCGGCGGGCGGCGTCGCGATCTCCTCCTTCTCTTCCTGTACAGGGACCGCGTCCCCGTCCCGGGGCGGATCGGGCTGCGGCTGCGCCCTGGGCTGCCGCATGACGCACTCCTCGCGCTGCCGCTCGAGCGCGTCGATCCGCTCGGAGGCCTCGTCGAGCTTGCGCTCGAGCCAGCCCACGCGCGCGGACTCACGCCTCAGCTCCGAGAGCGCCGTCCTGAGATCGTGATCTCTCGACCGGAGCGCGGCCCTCACCCGCTCGCGCTCGCTCTCGGCCTGATCGAGCCGCGCCGAAAGGCGCTCGCGGTCGATCTCGAGGCCGGCGATCTCGCGCTCCAGCGCGCTCTTCGACTGCTCGTAGCGCGCGTCGGCCTCGGCCTTCGCGGCGGCCGCGGCCTGGGCCGCGCGCCTCGCCCGGAGCTCGGCGCTCTCGGCCAGGCGCTTTGCCTCGGTCATCGACTCCTTGGCAGAGTTGGCGCTCTTCGCGTCGTCGCTCGCCTTCATCGCGAGGGCGAGCGCCTCCTCGGTCGCGCGCTGCGCCTCGCTCATCTTCGCGAGCGCCTCCTGCGCCGAGGCGTTGGCGGCCGCCTCGAGGCGGCTGTGCTCGCGCGCCGCGCGCTCGGCGGCCTCCGCCGCCTTGCGCGCTCGTGTCGCGTGCATCCAGAACAGGGTGGTCGTCGCGACCATCCCCATCAGGACGACCACGCCGAGGGCGAGCAACGCCCGCGTGAGGCGCTCGCGGCGCGCCTCCGCGGCGACGGCCGCGTCGAGGAAGCTGCGCTCCAGGCCGGAGAGATCGTCGATGTCCCGGGCCCAGGCGGACAGCTCGTGCAGCGCCTTGCCGCGCGGCAGGAGCCCCGGCGCCCTGCCGCCGGCGACCCACCTCGAGAGCGCCTCGTCGAGCTCCTTCTTCGCCCGGCCGAGCCGGTGGAGCGCGCTCGCCACCTCCGCCATGCGCGGCCGCGCCTCGGGATCGAACGCCAGCACCCGGTGGATGAGGGCGACGAGATCGGGCGGCGTGGCGGCGCTCATCGGGGGCGGCCACGCCGCGCTCGGCGCGTCGGGCGTCCGCCCCTCGAGCAGCTCATAGAGGATGACGCCGAGGGAGTAGACATCCGCCTTGACGTCCACGCTCCCGGAGTGGCGCTCCTGCTCCGGCGCCATGTAGCTCCTCGTCCCGAGGCCCCACACGCCCTCCTGCGTGAACGGCATCGTGGGCTGTCCCGCGCCCTCGCTCTGCGGCGCGGGCGCGCCGGGCTCGATCGACGCGCGCGACCCGCGCGGCGCCGCGGAGGAGGCCGCCTCGGGCGGGACCTCGACCGGCGCGGGATTGATCGCGGGCCTGCCGATGCTCACGATGGGGAGGCTCCGGAGCGCGTCGTCCTCGTGGCCTTCGCTCGCTGGCGTGGCGCTCGCGCGGCCCAGGGCGCTCTCTGACGTGGCGCTCGCGCCGCCCAGGGCGCTCTCTGACGTGGCGCTCGCGCCGCCCAGGGCGCTCGCTGGGCCGGTCGCCGCGCCCACCGTCGGCGCCGGCCGCGTCGAGAGCTCGGTGCGGATCGTGGGCACGGACGCGGGCGACAGGGAGCCTCTCCCCTCGAGCTCCAGCACCTCGGGCAGACCCCCCCAGAGGACCTTCGCGATGCCGAAATCGAGGATCTTGACGCGGCTGCCCCCGGGCGCGAGCTCGTCGTCGACCACCATGATGTTCTCCGGCTTGAGATCGCGGTGGACGACCTTGGAGGCGTGGGCCGCGGCCATGGCCGACGCGATCTGGTAGCCGAGCCGCACCACCTGCCGCGGCCGATCCGCGGGCGGCACGGCCTGCACCCAGTCGCGCAGCCCCCGGCCGTCGAGGTACTCCATCACGATGTAAGGCGAGCCGTCCTCGAGCTCGCCGGAGTCGAAGACGCGGACGATTCCCGGGTGGTTGATGATGTTGACGGCGATCGCCTCCTGCCGGAAGCGGGCCACGACGTCCGGCCGGCGGGCGTAATCGCCGAGCAGCACCTTGATCGCCGCCCGCGCCCGCGTCTTCGGGTGACGCGCCCGGAAGACCCGCCCCATCCCGCCGCGGCCGAGCTCGCCCTCGATGAGCCAGCCGCGCAGGACCGCGGGGAACGGCGCGAGCTCGTCCTCGATGCGGTCGGACGTCGGACGCATCACCATGCCCGACCATCCTGCACCTGCCCGCCCGGCGGCGAAAGCCCCGAGGCGCGCCGGCGCGCCGGACGACTCGCCCGTGGGGCGGCGTCATGGTCGCGCCGGCGCGCTGGGCTCGGGTCATCCCGCGCTCGCGCAGTAGCCTGCCCACACCTCCGGGATACGCCGCTCGCTCAGGCCCAGAACGGGCGCCGGGGGCAGCCACTTCGGCTTCACCGGGGCGCGGAGCAGCTTCATGCCGGCCTGCTCCGGCGTCCGGCCCCGCTTCATCGTGTTGCACGCGTAACACGAGGCCACGATGTTGTCCCAGACGGTCTTACCGCCCTGCACGCGCGGGATGACGTGGTCATAGTTGAGCTCGCGTGCCTCCTTCTTCACGCCGCAGTACTGACAGCGGAAGCCGTCGCGCAGCAGGACGTTGATCCTCGAGAACTTCACGCCGCGCTTCATCCCAAGCGTCGGCCGCTTCAGCCGCGCCACCGCGGGCGCCTTGATGGAAAGCGACGGCGACCGGATGACGTCGTCGTACTCCTCGATGATCTCCACCTTGCCCAGGAAGCTCATCGTGACAGCGGTCTGCCACGGGATGACCTTATGGGGCACCATCCATGGCGTCAAAAGCAGCGTCTGCGCGGTCATGGCCCACCTCGTTAGCGTCTCTTTCTCTTCATGATGTCGCTCCAGGTCACGTGCGATCGGTGCCCGGGGAGGGAGTCGAACCCCCAGTAGGCTGGGTCTAAGCCAGCAGCGTTTGCCGTTTCGCCACCCGGGCAGGGTGTCACCGGTGGGACTCGAACCCACATACCCCGAAGGGCGCAGGATCTCAGCCTGCCACGTATGCCGTTCCGTCACGGTGACGTCCGCGCGCCGCGGTCTGGGTGAGAGGATTCGAACCTCCAGCCCCCGGCTCCCCGAGCCGGTGCTCTACCAGGTTGAGCCACACCCAGGGATCTCCGTCGCGCGTCGCGGCGAGGCTTCGCCTCTCCGCGGTCTGGGTGGGGGGATTCGAACCCCCAGTCCCCGGCACCCGAAGCCGGTGCTCTACCAGGTTGAGCCACACCCAGAAATCTGTCGTTGCGCAGCACAGGGATGGAGCGGTGGAGGAGAATCGAACTCCCGTCGCGAGCTTGGCACGCTCGCACTCTACCTTTGAGCTACCACCGCAGGTTACGACGAAAAAAGGAGGCGGGCCGCCGGGCGCCGCGCGCGCCCGCACGAAGTGCGGCACGCCGGCCGGCGGCCCGCCTCGGCGACGAGACGAACGGACGGGCAAGAGACGCCGTGGGGGCACACAGAACAGGTATGGTAACCCACGAGCTTCGGCCCGTCCGGTGGAGCGACGAGGGGTCGAACCTCGATCCCTGCCGTGCGAGGGCAGTGTTCTCCCGGTTGAACTATCACCCCGGACCAGCGATCATCGCGTCAGATCTTCATCGTCATCTCCTTGTGCATTGGACAGCGAGCTGTCGGTTTCTTTGGACCGAGCTCGCTCTTTTTGGAGGGAGCCGGGCATGAAGGAATCGAGTCGTATCGCAGGAGCTCTGGAGAGCTCCCGAGGCGCCCCCGAGGAGGATCGAACTCCCCTCACCTGATCGACAATCAGGCTGCTTCACCAGATGCATACGAGGGCAACGCGGCGCCGCCGGCGGGATTCGAACCCGCGACATCCTAGGTTACGGTAACCGTCCTCCTTCGGCCCGGGTCGGGCAAGCGGGCGGAGAACGGCATAGGTGCTCTACCAGGCTGAGCTACAGCGGCAAGGTCGGGATCCGAGAACCGTCGTCCTTCGGCCCGGGTCGGGCAATGGAGCGAACGACGGAGGGCGGGATCCCGGCGCCCCCGGCGGGACTCGAACCCGCATCGACCGGCTTCGTAGGCCGGCCCCTATCCGATCGGGCTCGGGGGCAGCTCCTGGGAGCGGGACGCTGGAGTCGAACCACGAGAACTGTCCTTCGACGGCCCGGGCGAGCCCGGGCAAAGCATGAAGAACAGGTGCCATCCATCATGGCGGCGTCCCGCAGGAGGGGCGCTCGCGCGGCGCCCCGGCGTCGGACGGACGGGCCGGCGGAGCCCGTCCGTAACGCTGTCTGTCACGAGACACCCCGGGTGAAATCCGCCATCACCTGGGGGGCCGCCCCGTCGAACCCCACGACATCGAGCATGCCGGGGTCCGTGGGGTCGGCGATCGAAAAGCCGGTCGACGTCAACCCGACGACGATCAGCTTCGCCGGTCGGCCCATCGTTTGCCGGTACTCCCTGAGCGCCTGAAACGGGTGAACGCCGCCCGCCCAGGTCTCGTTGTCCGTGTAGATGACGAACGAATCGACCTCCACCCGGTTCCGCTTCGCCCAGATCATCGGCAGAGCACAGTCGGTGCCGCCGAAGGGGAGGCCCTCCACCGCGCGCAGCACGTCGTCGAGCCGCTGCTCCGGCGAGATCGAGAGCGGCAGGAGGCCGGGAGCTCCCCCGCCCCACTTGCCGCCGTACCCGCCCGACGCCGCCGAGAAGCCGACCACGCTGTACTCACGCTCGATCCGCGCCGTCGCCATGGCCATGGCCGCGCTCGCCACGCGCGGCGTCAGGCCAGGGACGCCAGCGATAGAGCCGCTGGTCATGGATCCGGAGATGTCGAGCGCCAGGAGGTGCTTCTTCCTGGTCGGCTCGACCGACCGGAACGCGAGGTAGAACGCCTCGTTCAGCGCGTCGACGATCTCGCGGACCGGGGTCCACGCGAGCGCGTTCTCGCGCCGGCGAGCGCGCTCGCCGTGGCCCTGCTCATAGACCTTGAGGGCCGAGAGCACGGCGACGGGGTGGACCCGCGCCGCCTTCAGGCGGCCGGCGTCGGTGAGCTGTTGCGCCACCCTGCGGGACGCGTCGCTCATGGGCGCGAGCAGGCCGATCGCGGTCATCTTCCCCAGGTTCCGGATGAGCGCCGTCTGGGGCATGTGCTCGAGCAGCGCCTCCCACACCGCGGGGTCGTTCTTCCACTCGGTCTGGAGCATCTCGTGCGTGAAGCGGTGCTGTCGGATCAGCGCCGTGACCTGCTTCCGGTTCGTCGCCGCGCGGAGCGACTCGAACGCGCGCACCGCGTCCGGCAGCTCCCCGACGGGCAGCGCCTTGCCGCGCGCCGACTCCTTGCCGAGCGCCTCGATGCCGCCGACGATCCAGCGGTAAAGGGCGTCGTGCTGCGGGGTCGACGCGACAGGATGCGCGAGCCGCAGGAGATCGCGGTGGCTGAAGCCGTCGCGCTGCTGGTACTTGATCGCCTGATACGCGACCTTGTCGGCGGGCTTGCCGTTGTACCACGCAGCGACGGCGGACCGGAGCCCGCGGCCCCACTTGCGGAACCCCTGCACGTCGCGAGCGAAGTGGAAGAGGTCCGTCCCCGTGCGGCACACCTCGGGCAAGGCCGCGAGCGCGGCCTTCCGGGTCTCGAGCTTCGGGTCGGCAGAGGCCATGGCGAGCGCGAAGATCGCAGGCGCGTTCTTCGGCGCTCGCCCCGAGCCGCTGACGTCGACGATGCGCTGCACGGCGCGGGGCCCGTCCGCGGCGAGGCAGGCCTCGACGGCGCGGGCGTTCTCCACGGTGAGCTTCCGCTCGGTCGCGTAGTAGGTTCCCCCCTCCGCGCCGAGGATCAGCCAGCGGTCGAGCCTCGCCCACTCGTCCAGGGCGAAGGCGAAGCCACCGGCGCTGTTCTGCACCTGATCGGCGCGGGCCTTCCGCCGCTGCGGGGTGACCAGCGCGGCGAAGTGCTTCAGATAATTGGCCATGACACCACCTCCGGCCCGAGAGCCCGGGCAAAAGAGGACGGATAAGCGGCGCGCTCGGAGGATCTCCCAAAGATAACCGAGCGCGATCGACCCGTCCTGGGTGGGCGTACGGGGATCGAACCCGTCTCCGCAGGGTCACAACCTGCCCTCTTCACCAGAAGAGCAACACCCACGCAAGCTATCGTCGGGATGGCCGGATTCGAACCGGCGGATCTCCTCACACCCAATGAGGCGCCCTTCCACTGGGCTACATCCCGGAGCGCCTGCTCGCGGCAGGCGCCGATGCGCCTCCGGCCGGCGGCGGGCCCGGGCCTCGCGTGAGCGAGGCGGGACCTGCCTCCGAGCGCCGGGGGCGCGGCTCCGGCGGGAGGGATCGAACCTCCAACCCACCGCTTAACAAGCGGGCGCTCTACCATTGAGCTACACCGGAACATGGAAGCGCAGCGCGCCTCCATCTACATTGCACATCCTGGTTGTCACAGAACGAGCGACCCCTCCGCAAAGGGATCCATCAGAGCGCTTCGACGATCTCTGCGCTCTCACGGCGCGCCCCGCCGGCATGGAATGCCGAGCGGTGCGCCGGGTGGACCCGGGAGGAATCGAACCTCCAACCGTCCGCTTAAGAAGCGGCTGCTCTATCCAGCTGAGCTACGGGTCCGCGCGGAGGACGCACCTCCGCATCGCCTGCCGCGCCGGCAGGCCGTCACGATCTGAAGAGCTCGAGCCTCCGGGCTGGAAGAGACGGCGACCTATGGCCGCTCGAGCTCTACCGCGCCCAGCGCCGACGCACACGAATCCCCATCGCGCCCTCGCGAGCGCGCATCCTGCCCCCCGAATGTCATTCGCTATCCAATCGAATGCTTCCAGCGCATTCTCTACCGCGCCTCCTTTCCATGGGCGCAATCCCCCGCCGCAGCGCGCGGCGGCCTCGCACGCGCGCAACAAGCAAGACAATCCCTCTCCTCGACGAGCCTATCGCCCGCGCCCCACAGCAGGCCTGAGGCCCACAAGGCAGCTACGGCCCACGACAGGCCTGCAGTCCACATCGGACCTACGGCTCACGAACCCCAAAACGCCGAAGGCCGCCTGGGTTTCCCGAGGCGGCCTTCGCGAACGTCGTCGATCGACGCGTGCTTAGCTGCCTCTAGGCGCTATTCTCCGGGTTACCGAGCTTCCGCGACGGGCGGATGCCGCAGGAGTAGCCGTGATCGTGCGCCAAGGAATCGCCACCCAGCAGATGGTCCCATGCCACGATCGCTTCAGGCGTCCCCGCCTTGGGCTGGTTGGCGATGAGCTGCATGTTGTCGCGGCGGCTGAACATAACGAATCCCTGTGTGCCGAATGAGTACTCCCCTTGAAGGGGCCGCGCAACAGAAAAGTTGTTCGAGTCGATTCTTTTTTCTTCGCCTTCGAGACAAGGGCTCGCAGGACCCCAGCGCCGGTCGGCGCAATCGGGAAATACCGCGGATCGACGGCGATTGCCCTGGAGTTGCCGAGGGCGGCGGAAGGCAGCTGCGCAATGCACACCTCGTGCCCTATCGGACAACGGCCTCGATCCGGAATCGCTCATTGCGCCCGGCCCCCGAGACCACCACGCGGCCTTACCTCGGTCGTCGCCTCGCCGGGCGCCTCCCCCCGTCGTGGCCGACGCGATCGGCGCGCAGCAAGCTGCCGGTGAGGTGTGTGGTCATGGCGCCCATCCTCCTCGCGTCGGGTCGGGGGCGTCACGGCAGGGCGCCGACGCGCTCCGCGGCCGCCTCGGCGGAGCGCACGGCCGCGTCGATCCCGGAGCCGTGGAACGCCGAGCCGGCGAGGAGCACGCCGCTGCCGGCGAGCGCCCGCTCGGCCTCGCGGACCCGAGCCGCATGCGCGGGCGTGGAGACCGGGAGCGCGCTCGACCAGCGCGAGACCCAGGCGCGCTCGGCGGGCCCGCGCACGCGCAGCACCCGCGCGAGCGAGGCCTCGGCGCGCGCCGCCCACGCGTCGTCGCCCATCTGCTCGAGGTCCGCCGGCTCGGGGCGGAAGAAGAGGCGCAGCGCGACATGGCCGGCGGGAGCGCGCTCGGCGAACTTCGAGGTCGTGAACGTGCACGCGCGGAAGCCGTGCTCCTGGTGCCCCGCGGCGACCACGAAGCCGGTGCCGTCGAGCGGGTGATCGATCGCGGCGCGCGGGTAGGCCAGCGAGACGGTCACGCTGGAGAGCGTCTCCGCGTCGCAGAGCGGCCGCGCCGGCTCGCCGAGCAGCGCGGCCGCGCCGGCGGCGTGGGTGGCGACCACCACCGCGTCGGCGTCGACCTCGGCCCCGCCGGCGAGCGCGAGCCGGAAGCCGCCGCCGGCCGCCCGCTCGAGCGAGGCGACCGCGGCGGAGGTGCGCACGTCGACGCACCCGTCGCTCGCGAGCGCGCGCGCGAGCGTCTCGGTCAGCTGCGCCATCCCGAGGCGGAAGGTCCGGATCCCCTTGCCGAGCTCGTCGCGCGGCACCTGAAAGCCGAGGAACGCCGCCGCCTCGCCCGGCGCGAGCTCCCGCAGCGCAGCGCCGTCGAAGCCGAACGACCTGTGCGTCTCCTGGCCGACGAGATCGCCGGCGATGCCGAGCGCGCCCGCCAGCGCGGGCACCGCCTCGCTCCGCGCGATGAACCCCTCGGCGCCGTGCTCCACCACGAAACCGGCGGTCCGCTCGGTCCAGAGCTGCCCGCCCAGCCGCGGCGCCGCCTCGACGAGCGTCACCCGATCGCCCGCCGCCGCCCGCCTGAACGCGACGATGCACCCGGCCAGACCGCCTCCGACGATGGCGACGCGTCGCATCGCCCCCGTATACCACGCGGCGGCGCCCCGAGAGGCGCGCTCGGCCGCGCGCCCCCGGAGGTCCACTGCACCGGATCGCGCGCTTCAGGGCCGCGCCACAGGATGCCTTTTGTGCCCGGCGCGCGGCCGGCCGGGCCAGCCTCCTCGACGGCCCGTTTTCCTCGATGTTCGCCGGCGCCTCAGCCGAGCTGCGACAGGAACTTCCGGAGCTGCTGCGCCTCCACCATCGTCATCACCGGGACGAGCCAGGCCTCGAGCGACGTGGTGTCGCGAAACGCCTTTCGGCTCGAGTTGTGCGCGTCCCGGATGAGCCGCTCGACCTGGAGCCCGAGGATCGCGTTCGCCACCGGCAGCAGGTAGGCGGTCCGATGCACCGTGGCGTTCTGCACCCGCATCATCTCCAGGAACTTCTCCGCGCTCTCGGGCGCGAGCACGTCGACCTGGAGCAGCTCGATGCACACCACGGCCCCGTGCCGGTTCTGGGTCACGATGCCCTGGATCCTGGCGATGCACGCGTCGACCTCGCCAGCCGGGAGCGGTGAGGCCAGCCTCACTTCGATGAGACGACCGGCTCTGTTGTCAACGGAGTACATGAGCGAAATTAAACCTACCGTAGACGTCTGAGCCAGAGCGCGTCAATCAACGGCGAATCCGTGCGGTACGGCCCCGTACGCGCGCCCACGACAATGACGCTTTGTCGGCAACCGCCTCGATGAAACAAAACCGCCCGAGACGGTGCTCACGCGCCGGACGAGAAGATCACCTTCCCGGGGCGCGCCTCGTCCTCGGAGGCGGCCTCCCGCTCGGCCTCGAGGGCCTTCGCCTCCGTCTCCAGATCCGGAAAGCGGTACCGGATCCCGTCGCCTGCCTCGAGGTCCACGTCACCCCCGAGCGCGACCACCTCGCGGGTGATCTCCTCCGAGTCCGAGCGCGGCGCCTCCCCGGCCGCGTCCTGCCAGGCCCGCTGGAGCACCGCCTCCGTGATCGGCTCCCGGGCCTGCCGCGCGCCGATGCGGGTGAGGATCGCCCGCAGCACCGCCCGCCGGGCGTTCCGCCGGGCGAGCCGCCGCCGCTTCAGCGGGCGCAGGAGCGCGCGGCCGAGCGGCAGCGCGAAGAGCGCGAGCGAGAAGACGAGCGGCACCACCCCGAGCGCCACCGCCGTCCCCGTGGCGGGCAGCTCCGCCATCGGCACCCCGCGGGCCAGGAGACCGAGGTTGTCCAGCGTGAGGTGCGCCCCGAGGGCGTAGAGGCTCATCATCAGGTTGAACCCGTTGAGCGCCACGATGAGCGCGTTCACCCCCGGGCCGTTGCCGGTGAGCGGCGGCAGCTCCTCGCGCTTCGCCCAGACCGGCGCCGGCGCCCGCGACGGCGCCTCGGCCGCCGTCCGCCGGATCGCCTCGAACCGGTACACGATCCCCCCCTCCTCCGAGACGTCGACCGTGCCGTCGTAGTCGAGCATCAGCCGCGCCATCATCGGGTCCGCCTCGTCGCGCGACAGCCCGGTCACGCGCATCACGTCGGCGAGCCCGATCCGGCCCCGCTGCGCGCGGATCTCGGCCAGGATGAGCTTCTCGTTCTCCAGCGGATCGCGCGGCGCCGGCGTCGGGCCGAAGAAGAACCGGTTGACCTTCTCGTAGAACGGCGTCTCGTCCCTGGGCTGCCCGAACGCCCCGCGGCGCTCGTACGACGAGGACGAGGACCAAGGCGGCTCGGCCGTCCACACGAACGGCGAGAAGGGGTGGAACGTCCAGAAGATCGCGTCGAAGACCATCCGGAAGAGGACGTAGCCCGCGAACGAGCCGGAGAAGCTGCCGTGATCGCGCGAGTCGCTGCTCGACCGCGCCAGCAGCTGGGCGATCAGGATCCCGACGAAGATCACGACGTACGCGATCAGCACGATCGCGATCCACGCGCGCACGACGAAGCGGGCCACGCCGGCGGCGCCGCGGAGGACGAACCCGAGCGCGCGCTCGAGCCGCGTGCGGGTCTCCCACGGCTTGGTGAAGCCGTGCGGGAAACGGAAGAGCAGCTCGCCTTCGGACGTCGCCTTGAGGTGCCCGCGGTACTCGCTGACGAGCAGGTGCAGGCCGCTCTCGGCGTCGCGCAGCGGCAAGCCGCTCCTCGCCGAAGCGTCGGCGAGCGTCAGATCGCCGGTGTGCCCGCGCAGGGCGGACTCCAGGACGCCGGCAGCGCGGCGGGCCTCCATCAGCTTTGGAGATTTCAGCGTCAACGGTCGCTCGCCCTCGTTCTCCGCGACGGCGCTGCCGCCCTCGCTCGCGGCACGGCCGCGCTCGGTGGCACGGCGTCGCCGCGCTCCCTCCCGGAGGCACAGTTTCCCCCGTGCTGACCTACATGGGGACGCGCAGGGCTCCGCGCAAACGCCGCGGCGATTTTTTCGGAGGCCGCGCCGGCTCCGCGGATCAGCCGCCGGAGGTCGCGCCGGAGGTCGGCGGGTGCGATCTCGGCGTGGCGTCGACCATCCGCACGTCCAGGCCGAGGGCGTCGCGCAGCATCCCTGCCTTCGCGACGACGGTCCACTCCTCGAGCGCCCGGTCCTCCGCGCCCTGCACCTCGAGCACCAACGTGTCCTCCTCGATGCGGCCGCTCACGTCCGCGACCTTCGCCCGGTGCTCGCGATCGAGCGCGTCGGCGATGCGGAGGATCGACGCCATCGCCTTCACCTTGGCGCGCGCGTCGCGCGAGAGCGCGCGGAAGTTGTCGTGGTCCATGCTGGGCGGCGACTTCCTGTGGTAGCGCGCGATGTTGGCGACGATCGCGCGCTCCTCCGGGGTCAACCCCATGAGGTCGCTGTGGGCGATGATGTAATAGCTGTGCTTGTGGTGCCCCTCGTAGCGGACGAAGTCGCCGATGTCGTGGAGCAGGGCCGCCGCGCGCAGGAGGATCCGGTCGCGCTGGCCGAGGCGGTGGCGCGGCGCGAGGTCGTCGAAGAGCCGCTCGGCGAAGCGCGCCACGAGCGCGCCGTGCTGCTCGTCGAAGTGGTAGCGGCGGCCGAGCCGGATGCAGGCGTCGCTGACGGCGGCCGCCTCGCCGCGGAAGTCGGGCCCGAGGAAGTGCGCGTGGGCGAGGTCGACGAGCACGCCCTCCTTCAGCCCGACCCCCGGCGCGACGATGAACGGCTGCACGAACGACTGGGCGACGCGGCCCAGGATCGTCGCGGCGGGGACGATCGTGTCGGCGCGGTCCGGGCGCAGGCCGTAAATCTGCGCGCGCTCCTCGGGCGTCTTCGACACCAGCTCGTCGAGCAGGCGGGACATCGCGGCCACGTCGATCGCCCGCCCCTCGACCGGCGCGCCCGGCATGGGGCAGAGGTCCGCGAGCGTCTCGATGTTGCCGCCCGTGCCCACGAGCAGATCGATCCCCGAGCCCGAGCCCTCGCCGAGCAGCTCCACGATCTCGCGCGTGGCGTCGACCATGACGCGGTCGACGTACTCCTCGACCAGCCGCCGGTGCCCCGCGTCGACGGGACGGCGATCCTCGAGGAAGGTCTCGACCATCCGCACCGTCCCCACGGGGAGCGAGCGCGAGAAGACCGCCCTGCGGCCGCGGAGCAGCGTGAGCTCGGTGGAGCCGCCGCCGATGTCGACGAGGAGCGCGGTCCGGTCGCCGAGCGCGACGCGCTCCAGGACGGCGAGCTGGACCAGGCGCGCCTCCTCGACGCCCTCGATGACCTCGATGTGGACGCCGGCCTCGCGCGCCGCGCGCTCGACGAAGAGGTCGCCGTTCTGGGCCTCGCGCGCGGCGCTCGTCGCCACGGCGCGGTAGCGGTCGACCTTGGCCGCATCCATCGCCGTGCGGAAGCGGCGGAGCGCCTCGCAGGCGGCGCCGATCACCCCCGACTCGAGCCGGCCCTTCGTGAACACGTCGTGCCCGAGGCGCACGGAAGCGCGGTCCGCGTGGACGTCGCGGAACGGGTGGAAGCGCGGCGCGTCGTGCGCCCCGGCCGGGCCCCCGGCGAGCGCCGGCTCCCGGCCGCCGCCGAACGCCCCGAGCGCCGGAGGATCGACGTCGACGATGCGGAGGCGGATGGCGTTGGATCCAATGTCGATGGCAGCGAGCCGCGCCATGTCGGGAGAAGTAGCGAAGCTCCGGGCGGTTGGCTACTCTCATGCCGCTCATGTGGAGGAAGCTTCAACGCGGGTCGGGGGCCCGCCATCTCGGTCCCCTTCAGCATCGGCCTTCAGCGCGCGAGGCCCCGCCCGGCGAGGCCCGGGGCGCGCGCCGTCTCCTCGGCGGCGCGCGCGGGGCGGCGCGCACCGCGCTGGGGATCGCGGCCGCGGCGCTCGCGCTCGCCGGCTGCGGCGGCGGTGAAGCGCGCGCGCCGAACCCGTTGCGCGCCCTCGACGAGCGCCGGGCGATCGAGGTCATCCGCCGCGCGATGGTGCAGGAGGGCGCGCGGCCGGTGCTCGGGCGCGAGGTCGACCTCGTCAGCGGGGGCAAGGTCCGCGTCGACGTCGGCGTGCAGAACCGCTCGTACGGCGTCGTCTACGTGACCGAGGAGGACGCCCAGGCGCTCGGCGCCGCGATCCCGCCGCCCAACGGCCGGGACGAGAAGCTGCGCATCGTCCGCGGCGGGCCGGACGGGGCCGTCCGCGTCGTGCTCCTCTACCAGCAGAACTACCTCTACGACGACCTCGTCGGCGAGTCGCACGAGCGCACGACGATCACCGCCGAGCGCGAGCTGACGCGCGACGTGCAGGACTTCATCACCTACGCGCGGACGCAGAAGTTCCCGTGAGCGCGGTCGATCAGGGCGAGGCGGCGCGCCGCCCGACGCGCCGCCGGGGGCAGCGGACGGAGGAAGAGGCGCGCGCGCGCCGCGCGCTCGGCGGCGGGGGGATGCTCCTCGTCGCCGGGCTCGCCCTCGTCGGCGTCGGGCCGTCGGACGCCGGCATGGGGCTCACGCTGATCGCGCTCGTCGTCCTCATCTACGGGATCCACAGCTTCGGCCGCCTGGGGCCGGAGCGGGACGAGCGGGCGCGGCTTCCGTCGCGTTGAGGCTTGCGCAGCGCGGCGCCTTCGAGCAGCATCCGCCGCCATGCATCGCCCTACGCGCCAGCACCAGCACCTCACCCTCAAGGTCACCCAGAAGCAGGAGAGGAGCTCCCAGAGCTCCCGCAAGCCCGGCCGCAAGGCCAAGCGCTGGAACAAGTTCCTCGCGCAGTACGCGCCGCTCATCGCCGGCGCCGAGACGGCCGCCCCCGCCGAGAGCTGAGCTCCGACCCGCGGTCGCCGGCCGACGGCGGCCCAGGCGCCCGGCGCTCCTTTTCCGCCTTCATTTTAATTTTACGAAGCCATCCCCTGGCGCGAGCCTCGTCCGCTCCAGGCGGCGGCGGTCGCGCCGTCCCCACACCCGGCGACGGTCGCGCCGTCCCACGCCGCGCCACGGCCGCGCCGAGGCTGCGCGACCCGACGACCGCACCACCCCTGCGCGACGCGACGGCCGGCCCGCCCTTCCCGTGCTTCCTGCATTTTTCGTGATGGCGCCGCGCGGCTCTTGCCACGCAGCCAAGAGAACACCCCCTCTCCGCGTCTGAACTCGCGATCGCCAGGCGGCCTGTCATCCACTCCGCGCGAGACAGGCGCGCCGGCAGAGCGCGCGCGCCGCGTGCGACGCGCGAAGGGACCACTCCATCTCTCGCGCAAGGAAGGATTCATGGCCGATCGCCCTCCGTCCCGCGCTGCCCGCGCAGCCGCGTTGCTCTGGTGCTCCCTCGTCGTGGGCGGTACATCGCTCATCTCGGGGTGCTTGACCCGACCCATCGCCGAGCAGGATACGCGCACGACGGGCACCGTCGTCGAGCGGCTCCCGCAGCACGTCGACAAGATCGATCTCCTCCTGACCATCGACAACTCGTCGTCGATGAAGGACAAGCAGGAGATCCTCGCGCTGGCCGTGCCGGACCTCGTGAGGCGCCTGGTCAACCCCCAGTGCGTCGATCCGCTGGACCCCGCGAGATCGTCGCCGCCGAAGAACGGCGCCTGCGAGAGCGGCATGGAGCGCGAGTTCGAGCCCGTCCTCGACATCCACATCGGGATCATCAGCACGAGCCTCGGCGACCATGGCGCTGCGGCCATGACCCGTGACGGGAAGAGCGCGTGCGCCGGGACGAGCGTGCACTTCTCCACCAACGACATGGGGCACCTCATCGCCCGGAGCGACGGCGACGACGCCCCGCCGACGTATGACAACAAGGGGTTCCTCGCCTGGGATCCAGAGCAGAGGCTCAACCCTGCCGGCGAGTCGATCCTCGACGACGGCGCGGGGCACGGCCTCGTGCCGACGCTGACGAACATGGTCCGAGGGGTGGGCGACGTCGGGTGCGGCTACGAGTCGCAGCTGGAGAGCTGGTACCGCTTCCTCGTGGACCCAGCGCCCTACGAGACCCTCGAGGTGGTGGACGGCAAGGCGATCCGGACAGGGCTGGACAAGGCGCTCTTGGATCAGCGCAAGGCGTTCCTCCGGCCGGACTCGCTGCTCGCGATCATCATGCTGTCGGACGAGAACGACTGTTCCATCCGGGAGGGCGGGACGGACTTCTGGGTCGCGCGGCCGTCCCCGTTCCGGATGTTCCAGCCGCGCAAGGAGTGCACGGAGAAAGGCCCGGACGATCCGTGCTGCGCGTCGTGCGGAGTGGACGCCCCTCGCGGGTGCCCGGTCGATGAGACCTGCAGCGAAGGAGGCAAGGTCAAGGTGCTCGACCTGGAACATGACCCGCCCAACCTGCGCTGTTTCAACCAGAAGGAGCGGTTCGGGATCGACCTGCTCTACCCGATCGGCCGCTACACGGATGCGCTCACGAAGACGCAGCTCGAGGATCACGACGGCGATATCGTCGACAACCCGCTCTTCTCGGATCTCGACCCGACCGACGAGCTCAGCACGGTTCGATCGCCGGAGCTCGTGTTCTTCGCGGGCCTCGTCGGCGTCCCCTGGCAGGACATCGCGCGCCAGAACGACGCGGGCCAGCCCGACCTCCAGAAAGGCAAGGACAAGGACGGCAACCCCGTCGGCGGCTTCAAGAGCGCCGAGGAGCTGAGCGCCCCGATCGCTGGCTTCCAGAGCACCTGGGACATCATCCTCGGAGATCCCAAGGCGCGCCGCCCCCCCGCGGATCCACACATGGTCGAGTCGCCGGCCCCCCGCGAGGGCGTGAACCCGATCACCGGGACGCCCATCGCCGGCGTGAGCTCGCCGGACGACGCCAACGTCATCAACGGCCACGAGTGGGAGCCCAAGACGACCTTCGGCGACCTCCAGTTCGCCTGCGTCTTTCCGCTGGAGAACCCCGTGATGAACGGAGACTGCGACAAGTCGACCGACAAGACGGACTACAATAGCCCCCTGTGCCAGGACAACCCCGACGGCACCGACAGCAACCTCCAGGTGAACGCGAAGGCGTATCCGGGCCTCCGGCAGCTGGAGCTCATCCGGAGCCTCGGGGACCAGGGCATCGTCGGATCGGTGTGCCC
The DNA here is from genome assembly GCF_051474135.1 of Sorangium sp. So ce385. Classification (NCBI taxonomy): domain Bacteria; kingdom Pseudomonadati; phylum Myxococcota; order Polyangiales; family Polyangiaceae; genus Sorangium; species Sorangium sp. So ce385. Next base: position 9,473,090 of record NZ_CP150337.1, read on the forward strand.
GGCGCAGCTCAAGAACGCGGCCGAGGGCGCGCTCGACTACGGCTATCGGCCGGCGATCGGCGCGATCGTCGATCGTCTGAAGACGAAGCTGGCCGGGCAGTGCCTGCCCCGCGCCCTCCAGCCGAACGACCAAGGACAGGTCAGCTGCCTGGTCCTGGAGGCGCGGAGCGTGGCCGACGGGCAGTGCAGCTGCGACGGGCTCGCGGCGCGGCGGAAGGTGCCCGCGGAGAACCGCGGGGCGGAGCAGATGGTGCTCGACGATCCGGTCGCGACGGCGAACGGCTGGAACTGCGTCTGCGAGGTCGAGCAGCTCAGCGATCCGGCCGAGCTGAAGGCCTGCCAGGACACGGTGCCGCCGGCGCCCGTCGAGGTCGGCGGCGAGAAGGTGCACGGATGGTGCTACGTCGACCCGCAGCTCGGCCTGGGCAGAGAGGAGGTCGTCGCGAAATGCCCGTCCACGGAGCGCCGGCAGGTCCGGTTCACCGGCGACGGCGACGCCCAGGACGGCGCCACGCAGTTCGTCATCTGCTCCGGCGACACCGCCAAGCGGTAGCCTATTCTCCGAGCTGATGCCCCCAGGCCCCCGGCGCCTCGCGCGTCCCCTGGAGCATCGCCTGCCACGCCCCGAGGCACCGCTCCTGCTCCGTCACGAAATCGTGCGGATCGAAGCGCGCCCATCTCCCTGTCTGCGCCGCAAGCTCCCTGCATAGCCGCCTCCGATCCTCGACCGGGAGCGAGAGCGTCCACAGCTCGTGAAGCGACACCGACGGTGAGTACATTCGCCCGCGCCGCAGCCGCCGTTTCGGGTCGAAGCGCCCCCTGTGCTCCGACCAGTACGCCCGCCACTGCGCGGGATCCGTCGATGGCACCTCCAGCGTCTCTTTGGATCCGACCGGCGGGCGGTCGCGCGGATCGCTCACCAGCTCTCCGAGCGGGCGACGCCCCCGGGACGGCTCGGGGTCCGGATCGATCACCACCCCATCCTCCAGCGCCTCCGGGTCGACCTCCACCTCCTTCACGAGGTTGGCGCCGAGCAGCCGTTCGAGCGCGGCGCCGGCGGCGCGCGCCACCTCTTCCACCGCCGACTCCAGCAGATCCAGCAAGCTCGGGATCGCCTCGACGAGCCCGGCCCACCCCACGGCCTCGACGGCGGCGGGCGTCGGCGAGCGCTGCATGCGCTCGAGCAGCCAGAAGGCATCTTCCTCGCGGGCGGCCAGCGCAAGGCGCACGAGCGCCCGATCCCCGAGCGCCCCTTGCGCCGCCTTGCGCGCGGCCTCGGCCGTACCCCGGTGCGCTGCGAGGAGCATGGCATCGAGCGCCGCCGCCTGGACGTCGAGATCCCCGTGCGCGAGCGCCCGCTCCATCGCGTGTCGACCGCGCGGATGTCTCGCCGCGGCGAGCGCGGACAGCCCCAGCGCAAAGACGCGCGCGTCTTCCTCCTCGCTCAGCGCCTCGAGCTCCGCGGGCGTGAGCCAGCCGCGGTGCGCCAGCACCTCCACGGCGATCGCCCGGCACCCTCGCTCGGAGGACGCGGACAAGGCCCGCAGGCAATTCGGCAAGAACGGGTTCCGGGCGAGCTTCATGGCCGAGACGAACGCCTCGGCGACGACCGGATTGCCGGGGCCGAACCGGAACAGCACCCGTTCGGCGCAGGCGAGCACGTCGCGCCCCTCGAGGCACCCGGCGATCATCGCGGCTGCAAAGACGCGCATGGGATCGGCGGCCGGCGCATCCATCGCCATCGGCTCGACGTGCGCGATCGCCGTCGGACCGAGCGCGGCCAGCGCGTCGATGGCAGCGACCATGCGTAGCTCGAGCGCCTGACATGAACGCCAGTCGTCCCCCGGGAGCGGCGCCCGCTGGACTCCCAGCATCCCGATTTCCTCGAAGCACACGCGCGACCAGCGACGGACGAAGTCCCCGTCGGAGATCGCGGCGGGCGGCGCGAACGCAAAGCCGGGCGGCGCCTCTCCCCCGGCCGAGGCCGGCTTCGCCAGCCTCGGCGCGGGTCTCGCTGGACGGACGAGCGCCTCGGTCCGCTCGCGCGCCAGGCGGCGCATCGCCTCGGCCATGGCGGCCAGCTCATCGAACGTCTTCGGCTCCGAAGGCGTGAGCTCTCGCGCTGCGGGCTCAGGCTCGGGCACCCTCGGCGCGCGGAACGATGGGACGAGCGACGCCCGCTCGACGACGTGCAGCGGCGGACCGTCGACGCCCGCGCGAAGCACGGCGGCGCTGGGCCCGGCGAGCGGCGCGCCGGGGAATCGCTCCTCGGCCGCGACGAGCGCTGCGCACGCGTCCCGGAGGGAAGCGAGCTCCCGAGGGTGACCCGCGCGGGCCACGAGCACAGCGGCCGCCCAGACATGGCCATGCGCGCGACCGATGGCCGTGACGCGGTCGGCGCGGCCATCGAACGCGTCGTACAGCGCGCCGAGGCCGCTCTCGAGCTTGCGCGCCGCGGGCGCGAGATGGGCGCTCGGCTCACGCTGCGCTTCGATGAAGCGCGCGACCGCGTGGAGGAGCGCGTGCGCGCGCTCCAGGTGCTGCACCCAGGGCGCGCCAGCGTCGAAGGCGGAGAGCTCGTCGGACATGGCGGGCCGCCTCACCCGACGCCTTGCGTGCGCACGCGCCCGGCGGGACCGCGGCGCCCAGCGCCTATCGACATGAGTCAGAGCCCTCCCTTGTTCAAGAATCCGGGGCTGCCGGTGATCCCCACCATGCCGAGCTCCACGAACACGATCGGCGCCCCCATCACGATGAACGACGGCCCGCCGGTGTTGAGGCTGACCACCTCCTTCAGCGTCCCTGGCTCGTTGCCGTGGCACGCCTTGAAGCTCCCCCCCACCGTCAGGATCTTCGCGCCGCCCATCTTCGTTCGTACCGGCGCGTTCTTGATCCCTTCGGCCGAGCTCGCGAACACCGGATACGGCACCGGAACCGGGCCAGGCGCGGCCGGCGTCGTGCAAACGCTGGCCGCCAGCGGGACCATCTGGTGCCCCGACCTGGCCGTGATGCAATCCATGCTGCACGCCGTGATGCTCATGCCTGCTCCTCCCTCTCGGCCCCTCGCGCAGCGCTCGCGAGCAGCACCGCAGCCCGCTCCCCGCCGTCGTTCCCCGCCGTCGCGATCGCCACAGGCGACGGCGCAACCCCGTGCTCCCACCCTGTGGCCGCCATCGCGATCAAGAGCGGCAGCGCCGCGGCCCCCAGGTAGCCGATGCGCTGCGCTGGAGAATCGATGACATAAGGGCGACCGAGCACGTCCTGCATCCGCACGAACGCAGCCTGCCACTCGCGGAGCCGCCGCATCTCCCCCGTGAGATCGGTCAACATCCACCCCGCCGTCCTCCCGGCCCGCGCCAGGGGCTCGGCCGCCTGCTGCGCCGCGCTGGTCAGCCCGAGCGCCTCGTAGGCGGGCGCGTCGTCGCCAGGCCGGGCGCGCTCCCGCCCGGCGCCGACGCCGAGCACGCGCGCGAGCGCTCGGAGGCCCTGGCGCTCCGCGTCCGCGTCGCGCATCAGCGCGAGGAACACCGCAGCTTCCCCCGGGATGCGCGCGTCGAGGTTGTCGGGAGAGAAGAGCCGCCCGCTCTCCTCGAGGGCCGCAATCGCACGCGGGTCGTAATCGCTGTGCACGCCGCCCAGGATCACCGCGTCGACGAGCCTCGACGAGAGGGCGCTCAGCGCCTCGGAGAGGAGCGGTCCCAGGGCCGCTTCGCCTCCGGCGACGATGCCCACGGTCGCCGAAGGCATCGAGCGCTTCACGGCAGCCGCGAGGAGCTGCGTCGCCGCCAGCGCGTCGGGATATCCCTCGTCCAGCGCGAGCTGGACCACCGTCCTCCCGTCGCGGATCGGCGCGGCCGCCTCCTCGAACGCCGGCGCCGCGAGCAGGACGAGCCGCTCGGGCCCCACGATGCGCGGATCGATCACCGGGATGAATCCCATGGAGATCGCCTCGCCCGCCGAGCTCGCGAGCGGCGCCTCGGAGACCGCCGGGAAGCCCGTGCGCAGCAAGAAGCCCGTCTGCCGGGCGTTCAGCCCGATCGGCGTCCGTGCCCCGACCCTCACGACCCCGACCTCGCTCACCCTGCCCCCGTCTCGGTCACGACGATCTCGATCTCCTTCATGCGCCGCGGGGGCTGGAACGCCGCTCGCCACACGAGCTCGACGACGACGCCCGCCGGCGCGAGCGCGTCGACGAGGACCGTATCGACCTCGGGCCAAAGGACCTCAGGCGCTCGCCCTCTCGCCCTCATCGCGATCTCGACGGCGGTGCTGGGGAGCCGGAAGCGCGTCGTCCCCCCTCCCGGCGTGAGGTTGAGCAGGGCCACGTCCTCTCCCCCGCGCAGCGACGGAGCCGCGATGAGCCCCGGCGAGGCGCACAGATTGGCGCGGTCGTCGTGATCCAGGGGCAAGAGCGGCGCGCGCTGCCTGCGCCAGGCGGCGTCGTAGGTCCCCAGATGACGCCGCCGCGGCTCCCAGTGCCGGCCGATCGCGCCGAGCCCCGCGGGCGCCGGGCGCGTGCTCGCCGAGGCGATGAGATCCGCCGGATCCTCGATGAACGGAGCAGGCTTGTGCGTCAGCGCCGCCGGATCCCGCGCGATCCCCGTCCCCACCGGATTCCGCGGCTCCTCCACGGGGCGCGACGGATCGCTCCGATCCAGCCCGCCCCACGCGTGGTCGTACCGCACCTCGATCCCGGTCGTGGGGCGCGGCTCGGAGAGCCCGGCGCCCTTCGCCTGCCAGACGCGCAGCCCGAAGATCCGCACGACCTTCTCCAGCGCGCCGAGCCGCACGCCGGCATCGAAGAAAGGGACGGCCTCCCCGCCGGGCGCGTGCGCCGCCGCCACCACGATGACGTCCGTGCCCGGCTTCGCGATGCACAGGTCCGATGGATACTTGATGCTGCTCTTCTCCGGATCGCCCCACGGCACGTCGGCGCTGCGGATGCGGCGCTGCTCCGCCCTGTCCGAGAGCTCGAGCTCGCCCTGCCCGGCCACCAGCACGAACGTCGCCTTCACCACGACGACGAGGCGCTCGCCGTCCTTGCCGATGAGCAGGAACGGCGCAGCGGCGAAATCGGTCCTGTTGTCCACACGCGGCGCATCCATACCGCCTCACATCAAGGACACGTTGCGCTTCAGCCTGACGTTGGGCGCCGTGATCGTGACGAGCCCGGCCTTGATCGTCACGCCCCCGCCGTCGATGACCACCTCGCTCGGGCCGCACTTGAGCAGGATGGCCCCCGCGGCGTCCACCTTGTGAAACGCCCCGATGAACATGCCTTTGCCGCCCGCCACGACGGTGTGCGATCCGCCGATCCTGTCGATCACGGCGCCGCCCACCATCGTCGTCCGGCTGCCGCCGACCCGCTCCGCCTCCGGCGCGCCGCTCACGACGGCCAGGCCAGCCGCCTTCTCCGTCTTGTCGGCGAGGCACGTCTCGACCCGCGCACCGGCCACGAGCTCGACCCGCGCCGCCCCGACGCGCTGCACGCGTGCGCCTCCCACCGTCGTGTGGATGCCGGCCGCCGCGATCGTCGCCCTCATGCCGCCGACCTTCTCGTCGTGCGTCGAGGCGCACACGTTGACGGAGTGCCCCGGCCCGGTGGCGCTGTCCGATGCCAAGGGGCTCGCCGCGCCGCCGTCCGGCCCCGCTTCGCTCTCGCCCGAGGCGCCGGAGCCGGCGCCCGACGCATCGCCGGGGCGGCCCGAGCCGGCCTCCCCTCCGCCCCCGAGCAGCGCGTCGAGCCAGCCAGCGTCGCCGCCCGGGGGCGCTGGCCCGCCGGCGATCGCTCCGAGCGACGCGCCGAACGCCGCCGGCGAAGGCAGGCTCGCCGCCGCGTCGAGCGCCTTCCCCGTGGCGCCCAGGTTCCCGGCCCCGAGGGCGTCCATGGCAGCTCCCAGATCCCCGAGCTGGCTTTCCAGCGCATGGACTGGCGCCATCACCTGATGGACCTTCGCCGCGACGGCCCCGTCGAGCGCCATGAGCGCGCGGCGCGCCTCTGCTGTCGCCGCCTCGGTCGGCGCCTTGCCGGAGAGGGACAGCAGGGCGCTGGCCGGATTGCCGTCCATCTCCTTGTGCGTGCCGCCCACCGTCGCCGCGCTCGCCCCCCTGGCCGTGAGCCCGAAGGCGGCGCTCACCTGCACCGCGCGGTCGCCGCCCACGGTCGCGGTCTGCGCGCCGCCGACCGTGCTCAGGGTACCGTTCGTCACCTGGATCTTCTGATCCGCGCCCACCGTGAGCCGCGCGTCGACCTCGACGCTCTTCGACTCATGGCCGCCCGTGGAGCGCGTCTTGTCGTTCGCCGTCGCGAGCGTCGTGTTCCTCTGGGACCGGATGCTGATCTCCTCGCTCCCAGCCCTGTCCTCCAGGCGGATCTCGTTCGCGCCCGACCCGCCAGGCGACGAGCTCGTCCGGAGCGCGGTGCGCGACTTGCCCTCGGGCAACGCGTAAGGCGGCATGAATCGCCCGTTGAAGACGCGCCCCGTCACGACGGGCCTGTCGGGATTGCCCTCCAGGAACTCGACGATCACCTCCCATCCCACCCGCGGCAGGAGGATCGCCCCGCTCGCTTGCGGCTGCGCCACGCGGATCCAGCACGACGCCGTGTCATCGCCCTCGCCGTGGCGATCCCAGTGGAACTTGACCTTGCACCGGCCGTGCGCGTCCGTATGGATGTCCTCGGCGGGCGCGCCGCGCGGCGCGACGACGACCGCCGTCTGCGGGCCTTCGATGATCGGCGCAGGCGTCCGCCGCGGGCTGCGGTAGCGGACGCTCCTCGGAACGGTCGTGGCGCGGGCGAGGTACACCCCGTTGCGCAGCTCGTGGTCGGCAGCGGTGATGAAGTGATCGCCGTCCAGAGCGTCGGGGGCATCGACGAGCTTGAGCCACCGGCCCGCCATGAGCCGCGGGCATCCGGACTCCAGCTCGAGGAGCGCCCGCTCGGCCTGCAGGGCTTCCAGCCGGACCCGGGCGAGCCGCTCGCCCTCGCGCCGATCCGTGTACAGCCCCGGATGGTCGTACACCTCGAGGTCCGCGTCCGTATCCGCCGCCGCGGTCACGGTCTGGTCCAACGTCGGCGCCTCGAAGTCATAGTCGCGCAAGACCACCTTGCCCGTCGCCGTTCGGCACCGCCGCGTGAGGACGCCGATCGCGGCCTCGGCGCCGGCGAGCCCGGCGTCGAGCCGATAGGGCACCTCCTTGTCTCCGTCGATCGGATCGCTCGACGTGCTGTCGTCCTCGAAGACGACGACCTCGCCAGCGTCGCCGGACTCGGCGTGAAAGTAGATGCCCTCCTCCTCGAGGAGCCGCGAGACGAAGGCCAGCGAGCTCTCGTTGTACTGCACGCAATGGACGCGCTTCGGATAGCTGCTCACGAGCCGCCATGCCTGGCGCCGGTCGTCGATACCAGCGCGCCGCAGCACCTCGGAGACGATCTCCTTCACGTCCTTGTCCTGGAAGATGCGGCAGTCGACCTCGCGCTCGAGCAGCGCCATCCACGAGGCGACGTGGATCCGGTACAAGGCGCCCTGGAGGTCCTGGTCCGCCGGCGTGGCGGCGATCTCGACGTCCGTCACCACGCCGTGGACCTCGTGCTCCGGGCCCTCCCAGCCGAATGCAAGGGTGGCAGGGCTGCCGAGCAGCTCGTCCGGATCGACGTAGGCCCCGGAGCGCAGCTCGACCTCCGCCCTGGTGACGAGCCCGAGCCGGCGCTCGACCCGGAACCCGAGGACGTCCCGCGACGCGATGGCGTGGGCTCGGAAGAACGTGCTCAGCGTCCGGGGTGCCACGGCTCAGTTCTCCTTGATGACGCCCAGCTCTTCGCAGTCGCCGTCGAACGTGATCGCGGCGCCGGCGATCGACACCGACGCAGGGGTCAGCGTGATCGTCGAGGCCCCCATGACGACGCTGAGCAGGGTTTGCGCCTCGAACACGACGTTCGTCGCCTTGACGATCTGCGCGCCCCCCGCGATCTCGAGGAAATCCGCCTCGCTCACGTCGTGGCGGTCCCCGGCGACCTGGTTGAGGATCGCGCCCGCGGCCTTCTGGCTCAAGCTGGTACCGACCTCGACCGAGCGGCCGCCGCCGGCGAGGATCACCTTGGCCGCCCCCGCGGTCTCGGTCCGACTCCCCTTCACCGTCACGGTCCGATCCGAGGCGGTCATCTCGATCAGCGCCGCGCCGACCGTATCGTTCATCGTGGCCAGGGTCGCCTCGTCCACCGAGCCGGCCGCGACCTCGACCTGCATGCCGCCGATGGTCAGCGTCGAGCTCCCGGTGACCGTGCGCTTGTGATCTCCGCCCGCCGCGAGATCGCGGTTGCCCCCGACGGTGAGCGAATGGCTGCCGACGTCATCCACCATGAACGTCGAGGCGCGCACGCTCTGGTCGCCGCCGATCGCGAGGTCCTGGTTCGCTCCGACCGCGGCGGACAAGCTGTCGGCCACCGCAAGCGTATGATTGGCCCCGATGGAACGCGACTCGTTGTTTCCTATGCTCTCGGTCGCGTCGTTCCCTGCGCGCACCGAGGCGTCCCGGGACGCGCTCATGAGCACCTCCTCGGCGCCCGCCCGGTCGTCCATGCGGATCTCGTTCACCGAGCCGCCGCCGGGGGTCGTGGCGGTTTGAAGGGCCGTCCGGGTCTTGTGCGCCGGCAGCGGATACGGCGGCGGAGACGCCGCGTTGTACAGCCGCCCCCCCACGAACGGCCGGTCCACGTCGCCCTCGATAAAGGCGACGCACACCTCCCAGCCCACGCGCGGCGTCAGCATGCCGCCGCCGAGCGGGAGCTGGCTCGTACGGATCCACGGGCTCGAGGCGTCGTCGGCCCTGCCCCGGCGGTCCCAGGGAAACAGGACCTTCACGCGGCCATGCCGATCCGGGTGGATCTCGCTGCCCGGCGGTCCCGTCGTGACGGCCGACTGCGCGCCTGCCACCGTCTTCGCCGGCGGGGCTCGCGGGGGCCGATAGGTGGTCGTCGACGCCGGGATCGCGCGGAAGGCGACGCGCGCGCCGCGCCCCATCGCGTGCCCGCGCGGCTCGGCCGTCGCGTGCGCCTCCAGCGCGATGTCGACCTCCACGACCAGGTACTCCTGGTTGAGCGGCTCGTACGGGTGGTCGACCAGCGAGAACCTGCGCCCGGGGCGCACCCGGAGGGTGTTCGTCGTGCCGCTCGCGAGCTCGCGCCGGGCGCGGAGCGACTCCAGGAGCACCCTGGCGCGGCGATCGCCCGCGGCGGGCTCGGTGAACCGGCCGGGGTGCGCGTACACCTCCAGCGCCCTCTCCGGCGCGTCGTCCCCCTCGGCCGTGGCGTCGAGCTTCACCCGGGGTCGCTCGAAATCGTGATCGCGCAGGCGCACGCGCCCCGGCGCGGTCGTCCTCTCGTACGAGAGGGTGGTTATCGCGTCATGCGCCATGTCGAGCCCGTCCGCGGGGCGGAAAGCCAGCTCTCTCTCCCCCTCGATGTCCTCGGGCTCGCGGTCGAAGAAGACGACCGTGTCGGCGCCCGTGCTCGAATCGACGAAGAAGGCGATCCCCTCCTCCGCGAGGAGCCGACGGACGAAGTCGTGATCCGTCTCGCGGTACTGCGCCGCCATGTCGCGCGCCGGGTAGCTGTCCACGAGCCGCCAGCGCTGCGCGGAGGCGGGGATGCCCGCGCCCGCGAGGACCTCCTTCACGATGTCGGGAGCCGACATGTGCTGGAAGACGCGGCAGTCGGCGCGCTGGGTGAGGCGGAACAGGCGGGGGCGCGCGACGAGCCGCGTCCCGGGCTCCTCCGTGCCCCGCGAGGTCCCGCGCTCGGCCTCGACGACGACGCCGGCCAGCCTGCGCTCCTCGCGGCCGCCGCGGCGCGACAGCGTGAGCACGAGCGGCTTGCCGACGAGGGTCGCCGGGTCCGGCCCGCCGGCGCCGCCCGCGATCTCGCACCGGAGCGCGCCGATGTCGTCGATCGCCTCGCGCGCCTCGAGCCAGAGGAGGGGAAACGGCGCGCCGTCGATCGTGAGCTCGTGTCCAATCTCGATGAGGTCTGCCACGCCTGGCCTCGTTCACCCGATCTTGAGGCTCGCCGCCTGCCGGACGATGAGCGCCGCGTCGATCGCGATCTTCGGGCCCTCCAGCGTCATCGGGCCCCCGTCGAGCTTGATGGCGCTCCCGCCGCCGATGAGCCTCGCCGCGCCGCCCGCGAGGACGATCTGCGGCGCCTCGACGACGCAATCGCCGCCCACGTTGCGCAGGTGCAGCCCGCCAATGAGCTGCTTCACCTCGCCCGCCTGTGTCGAGAGCGCGCCCACGCTGTGGATCTCGCCCGCGGACGACGTCTGGTCCTTGCTCGCGGCGACGCTCTCGACGCTCGCGCCGGCGACGAGCTGCGCGATGAGCGCTCCGGCCGACTCATCGTAGGTCGAGAGCATGTCGTCATCGATCGAGGCGAGCGAGAGGCTGGTCTGGACCGAGCCGACGTCGCGCGTGAAGGCGCCCGCGATCTGCTGACGGACGCCGCACGAGAGGGTGATGTGGTCCCCGCCCACGGCATAGTCGCGAGCCCCGCCGACCTTCTCCACGAGATCGGCGCTCGCGTGGATCCGCTCGTCGCCGCCCACGGAGATCGTCTGCGCGCCGGCCACCTTGTTCTGGAGCGCGTTGCCCACGTCGATCGACTGGTTCGCGCCCACCGTGGTCGACTCGCTCGCGCCGATGGAGACCGCGTAGTTGCCCCCGACGCTGTGCTCCTCGTCGACCCCCACGGTCTCGTCCTTGTCGTGGCCGGTGGCGATGTGGAGGTCCCGCTGGGCGGAGATCGAGAACCCCTGACCGCCCGCCGTGTCGCTCATCGTGATCTCGTTGTGCCCGGCGCCGCCCGGCGTGGACATGCTCTTCAGCGCGCTCCTGGCCGCCGCGCCGGGCAGGGCGTAAGGAGGGGTGTCCTCGGCGTTGAACGCGCGCCCGAGCACGAGGGGGCGGTCCGGGTCGCCGTCGAGGAAGCCGACCGAGACCTCCCAGCCGACGCGGGGCAGGATCATCGAGCCGCCGAGCGCGAGCTGCGATACGCGCAGCCAGGCGCTCGAGGTGTCGTCCTGTCTGCCCGAGCGATCCCACAGAAATCGCACCTTGATCCGGCCGTACCGGTCGACGTGGACGGCCTGGGGCTCGTTCGATGGCCCGGTCACGATGGCCGTCTGGACGCCGCGCGCTCTCGGCTTCTTCGTGCGGCGGGGCGGGGCGAACGGCGCGCCCTTCGGGATGGCGGAGAACTCGTTCTCGCACGCCGCTGCGCCCGCCCGGCCTCGCGACCGGAGCTCGACGACCACGAACTCTCCCTCGAGGAACGGCTCGGCCGCCCCCGCGATCGCCACCGGCGCGCCGCACAGGAGCCCCGCCGCGCCGGTCTTGCCGCGGCAGAGGTCGACGTCACCGCGGAGGGAGCTCAGCCGCCGCGCGGCCTTCCGTGCGCCCTCGGCGGCCGCCGTGAAGCCGCCGGGGTAGTCGAAGTGGCGAATCGCCCGGTTGCCGGGCGCCGCCGCCGAGGCTGTGGGGAAGACCTCGGGCTTCTCGAAGTCGTGGTCGCGCAGCGCGACCTCTGTGGGCCTCAAGGCCTTTCTCCGGCGCAGATCGATCACCGGCCGGGCGTGCGCGCCAGCGCCCTGCCGGACGGAGAGCCGCACCTCGGGGGTCCCGTCCAGCGGCGCGAACGCCGCCGGGTCGTCGGCGAGGACGAGCCTGTGCCCGTCGGGGCCGTGGAGGAAGAAGTAGAATATCCCCTCTTCCTCGAGGAGCCGGTGGACGAAATCCAGCTCTGTTTCGCGGTACTGGCACAGGAGCTCGCGCCGCGCGTAGCCGTGGCGGAGCCGCCATTCCACGCCGCGGTCGACACCGGCGTCGGCCAGGACGGCCTTGACGACATCCACCGGGCTCCTGTCCTGGAAGATGCGCGAGCCCTCGCGGTGCTCGAGGGCGGCGACGGCGGGCCGGAGCCGGAGCTCGAAGACGTATTCGCCGGCCCGGTGCGCGAGGAAGCCGACGCGGTCGGGCAGGCCGTCGTAATGGCGGACGCTCCCGTGGCCGTCATCGACCTCGAGCAGCATCCGGCGCTGGAGGCACGCATCGACGCGAAAAGACGGGTCGCTGGTCGAGATCTCGACGCGGACCGCGTACGGGAGCGAGATCGCCTCGTGCGCTTCATAGGAATGCACCCGCACATCGCCGGGCAGACCGTCGCCCGCGAGGAGGAGGTGGCCGAGCGTGGCCTCCATCAAGCGAGCCCTCCACGATCGCGCCCCCTCGGGAGCGCCCGTGCTCGCCGCCCCTGGCAACGCGGCTCGCGCGGGGCCCGCGGGATCTCCTCGGGGCGCTGGGCGCACCGGCGCGGGCGCGGGCTCAATTCAGCCTCAAGATCCGCCCGACGAGGCGGAACAGCCCGCGGGAGGCGGCGCTGATGCGGCTGCCGATCACCTCGATGTCCCCGTCCTGGCGGATGCGGACCGCGCCGTGTCCCGAGCGCAGGAGCACCTCGTCCTCGGCCTCGATGTGGATCGTGGTCGCCTGCAGCCGGAGCTCGCGGGGCTTGCGCGTCGCGAGCGCCGCGACCACGAGCGGCGCTTCGCCCTCGCAGCACTCGACGAGCACCGAATCGCCGTTGTCCAGGGCGTCGGCGATCACCTCGGGATCCACCTCGGGCGCGAGCTCTGCCTCGACCGCCGCGGGCGCGCCGCGGAGCACGATCGTCGCGCTGCGGCCGGCCACCGCGAGCACGCGCGCGGTGCGCGTGCCGGCCGCCGGCGCGACGCTCGCCCGGCGCGGCGCCGGCTGCGGCTCCGGAGAGGTGGGATCCGGCAGCAGATCGTCGATGGAGAGGCGCGACGCCGGCGCGGCCTCCTCCAGCGCGACGGTCGCGCCGCCGGCGGCGTCGGCGCCTTTGTCGTGAGCTCCCATCATGCCTCCGAGACTCCCTGTGGCGGCAGCGCGCGACCGCGGCGACCTCGATGAGCGACCATGGTTCTCCAGGTCGACCGTGCGGCGAGCGGCGCCGAGGTCGACGCCCTCATTCCGGGGCGCCCCCGGTCTCGCCGCGGAGCGCCGCGTGGAACCGCCTCTCCATGCCGGAGTCCTCGGCCATCCGACGGCTCCAGTGCTCGCTCCCGCGCACGTAGTCGGCCAGGGTCACGCCCACCTGGGCGAGCGCGGCCTGCACGTCGCCGGTCGACTGCAGCAGCGATGTCACCCGGGCGAACTGCTCGAGCGACACCGGCGGCGCGGCCGCGCGCGACGCCGCCTGGTAGGCCTCGCAATACGCGGCGAGCAGCGCCGGGACCGGTTCGTCCTCGTCGGCCAGAGCGCCGGAGAGGCGCGCCTGCCAGTGGGCGTCGGCGGCGTCCCATCGCGCCTCGTCGACCCCGTGCCGCGCGAGCACCTCGGCGCGCGCGCCGCCGGACTCGGCGAGCCGAGCCATCACCCGCGCGTACGTCTCCAGATCGAGCACCATGAGCGAGCTGCGGAGCGTAGGCGATGCGGGTGTGTCGATCCACCACGGAGCACGATGAGCGTCATCGACGGAGCGGTCAGCGAGCGTCGCCGCGGGCCGAGGCGCCGCGGCTCTCCTCGTGCAGGGCGATGGCGCGATCGAGCGCCTCCCGCGCCCCGCGCTTCTCCCGAGGGAACGCCTCCACGTGATCCCACCGAGGCCACGCCAGCGCGCGCGCGATGTCCGGGAGCGCCGCCGGCGGCTCGTTCGGGTCGGCGTAGCGGTGCACCTGGAAGAGCACCGGCACCTGCTCGGGCGGTCGTCCCGCCGCGATCAGGTCGGCGCGCAGCGTGGCCGCGCGGTGCACGCCGAGGGCGAGCCGGCGCGCTCGGCCGTCGATCGGAAGCACGACGACCTGCGCGCGCCTCAGGGCGTCGAGCTCGCCGCGCACCTCGTCGCTCTCGGCCGCGAGGGCGTCGATGGGCGCGTGCCAGGCGACCCCGCGCGTCACGATCAGCGAGAGGTGCAGCGGGAGCACGGCGGCGCCGCGCGGCCAGAGCAGCTCGGCCCGCGCCGGGGTCGGGCCGGCCTCGATCGAGGCCGAGCGGGCGAGGGCGGCGAGGTGCCGGAGGAGCCGGTAGGGGCTCCCGGCGGGGCCTGTGTAGTAGGCGACGTGGAGCGGGTGCGGCTGGGCGGGGGAGCTCACCAGTCGAGATCCTCCTGCTCGACGAGCACGCGCGCGTTCTCGAACAGCGCGGCGACGAGCTGCCGCCGGTCGTCGAAGACGAGGCCCTGGGCGTAGTCGACGATGCGCCCGCCGGGCTCCTCGTTGACGCAGTGGACGCCCCAGGACACCGGCTCGCCCGTGGCGTCGTCCCAGGTGCGGAGCGGCTCGGGCGCGCCGTCGGGTCCGCAGGCCACGAGGACGAGCGGCGCGCCGCCGCCCTCGGCGGCCGCGCGGGCGGCGAGCTGCCGGCAGAGGAGGTTATTTGGCTTCATGTTCGGCCATCATTCTTCGTAAAGCGCGATGGCGCGGTCAAGCGCTCCCTTCGTGCAGCGCTCCTCTCCAGGAAAGGCTTCGAGGCGATCGGAGCGCGCCCAGCTGAGCGCCGGGACGATGTCGGATGTGGGATCGTGGAGTTGCGGATCGCGACGGATGCGGCTCTACTCGTTCACCATGACCACGATGCCTCATCGCCCCATCGACGACGATCGGATCCTCCAGCTGCTCCCGGAGAGGCTCGACGACGTGATCGCAGGCATCGACCGGCGTATCGCGGCGCAGGTGGACTTGATCCTCCACGACCCGACCTTTCAACGGCTCGAGCGGGCCTGGCGCGGGCTCTGGTTCGTCGTCGAGAGGACGCTCTTCGACGAGAACATCCGTATCGACCTGCTCAACTGCTCCAAGGAGGACCTGCGGCTCGATTTCGATGCCACAGGCCCGGCCGACAAGGGCGGGCTGCACGCGATCGTCTACGCGCGCGCGATCGGGAGCGGGCACGAGCCCTATGGAGCGATCCTCGCGAATTTCGAGTTCGGCCCGGAGCCGGAGGAAATGGCCCTGCTCCAGCGATGCGCGACGGTGGCGCTGCTCGCGCAGGCGCCCTTCGTGGCGGCGGCCTCGCCGCGTCTCCTCGGGATAGAGGGTTATCGCGCGCTCGGCGCCACGGACGGTGGCCGAGAGCCCGACGTGTTGCGGCGGCTGCGCGAAGAAGAGGAGGGCGCACGCGCGCTCGGGCTGGTTCTGCCCCGCTTCCTGCTGCGCGCGCCGTTCGGGCGCGGCGAGCGCACAGAGGCGAGCTTCGCGTACGAGGAGAGCACCGAAGACCACGAGAGCTACTGCTGGGGCAACGCGATCTTCGCCTTCGCCACGCGGCTCACCGACAGCTTCGCGCGTTACCGGTGGTGTCCCAACATCATCGGCCCCGGCGGCGGCGGGCTGATCGAGGGGCTGCCGCAGCCCGAGCGCGAGGGCGTGATCGAAGCCCCAACCGAGGTAGCGCTGTCCTTCCCCCAGGAGGCCGCGATCGCCGAGCGCGGGCTGATCCCGCTCGTGGCGGTCGCTCCTGGGCAAGCGTGCTTCTTCTCGGCGAGCTCCCTGCGTGCGCCCCGATCCTTCGGCGACACCGAGGAAGCCAGGGCCGCCGAGATGAACTACATGCTCGGGAGCCACCTCCCCTATTTCTTCATCGTCGCCCGCGTCGTCCATTACCTCAAGGTCATCTATCGTTCCTACCAGCATGCCTTCGAGACGCCGGAGGAGGCCGAGAAGGAGCTGAACGACTGGCTGGCTCAGTACGTTGCGGATCGGAACGTGGTGACCGCGGCGTCGCGCGGCCGGAAACCCCTGCGCAAGGTGAAGGTGCGCATCCTGAACACCGAGCACGAGAGCGACTGGTACAGGCTCGAAATTCAGCTCCGACCCCACTTCAAGTACATGGGCGCCTTCTTCACCCTGGGCGTGCACAATCGGATCGAGAAGAGATGATCGAGCTCGCTACGGACGATCCGATCCTCGCCCGCTTCGCGCGCGATCTCGACGCACAGGCCTCGATCGGCGTCGGGGACGCGCCCGGAGCGAGGCCCGATCTCGATCGCTTCACCGCGGAGGACATCGAGCACGCCCAGCTCGCTTGGAGTCACCGTGTCATGGGCGAGTACCGCGGGGTGGTGATCTACACCGAGCTCCTCTCGGCCCTCGTCGAGGCGGAGGCGCCGTACCCAGCGCTCGCGGCCGTCCACCGGATCATCGGAGACGAGCTGCGCCACACCCGTCTGTGCGCAGAGGTCGTCGGTTGGCTTGGAGGATGGGAGTCGCTCCACCTCGATCTCGGAGGGCAGCGGATGCTCCGCACCGACGAGCCTCCCGCGGCCAGGGCGCTCGAGATCGCCGCCCGCGAGCTCGTGGTCGTCGAAGAAGCATCGGTGATGACGCTGCACGCCTACGTGCGCGCAGCCGGGGAGCCCTCGATCCGGCGGACCTTCGAGTCGCTGCTGCGCGACGAGGTGCGCCACGCCGCCGCCGGGCGGTCGCTCGTGGCGCTGATCGAGCGCTCGTACCCGGAGAGCGAGCTCGCGACGGTCAAGGCGCGCCTCTGCGCCCGCCTGCCGGAGGAGCGGCGGCACTTGTACGAGCAGGCGGTCGCGCGGGCCGTGGGCGGCCCGGGGCGAGAGCTCGGCGCGAAGCTCGGTCCGGGCGATCTCGAGGAGTGGCCGGGCGTCGGGTGATGCCGGTTACAGGCCGCGACGGCGAGCGGCGCGCGGCCGCCCTCGACGGCCGCGCGGGCGGCGAGCTGCCGGAAGAGGTGGTTACTTGGCTTTATCTTCGGCCCTCATCTCTTCGTACAGCGCGATGGCGCGGTCGAGCGCTTCCTTCGCGCCGCGCTTCTCCTCGGGGAAGGCCTGCGCGTGATCGCAGCGGGGCCACGTGAGCACCTGAATGATCTCGGACGCAGGCGTCCTGTCGACGTCTTCCAGGCGATAACAGTCGATCTGGAACAGCACCGGGACGGAGTCTGGGTCCCGCCCTGCGGAGATGAGGTCGGCGCGCAGCCTCAGGAGGAACGGCCGGTTACGCCTGAAGCGGTAGGCCTGATTGTCGGTCACGAAGACGACGACCTGGGCACGTTTCAGCGCAGCGAACCTCTGGGCGAAGAAGGTGCTACCGTGGCCCTCGGCGGCCTCTTGGGCCGCGTCTTCCGCCATGGTCGGGACCGGCCACGTACCGCGCAGCCGGGCGAAGAACAAGTGGAGAGAGTACAGGACGTCGCCGCGCTCCCAGAGCACGCGGCCTTCGTACGGCACTGAGTCGTCGCCCACGATACCGTCACGCCCCTGTGCGCAGAGGTGCCGGAGAAGCCCGTCGGGGGCGCTCATCGTGGTCTTGTAGTAGAATACATCCAAGTGCGGGCATGGCGGGAGAGGAGTCACCAATCTCTCCTGGGATCGACTTCGATGTGATAGCTGACCTGTCGATTCTCGAACATCGCCGTCGCGTGCTGCTGGCAACTATCGAAGATAATTCCGTGATCGTAATCGACTAGCCTCCCAGCGCGGTCCTGGTGCACCCAGTGTGCTTCCCACAGCTTGGGCGTGCCCGTACTGTTCCCTTGGCGGCCGCGCGGGCGGCGAGCTGCCGGCAGAGGAGGTTACTTGGCTTCATGTTCGGCCCTCATCTCTTCGTAAAGCGCGATGGCGCGGTCAAGCGCCTCCTTGTCGCTGCGCTTCTCCTCGGGAAAGACCTGCACGTGTTCGCATCGAGACCAGGTGAGCACCTGAATAATGTCGGACGCCGGCGTCTTCTCGATGTCTTCTCGAAGATAACAGTCGATCAAGAACAACACCGGGACGGCATCGGGGTCCCGCCCTACCGAGACGAGATCAGCGCGGAGCCTCAGGAGAAACAATCGATTCCGTTTGAAGCGGTACGTCTGATTGTCTGTCACAAAGACGATGGCATTCGCACGTTTTAGCGCAGCGAGCTGCTGGGCGAAGTAGGTGCTGCCGTGCCCCTCGGCGGCCTCCTGGGCAGCCCATTCCGCGATGGTTGGGGCCGGCCAGGTACCGCGCATCCAGACGAAGAACAGGTGGAGGGAGTACACGATATCGCCGTGCGGCCAGAGCACACGGCCCTCATACGGCACTGAGCCGTCGGCCACTACGCCATCACGACCCAGTGAGCAAAGGAGCCGGAGATGTGCGTCGGGGGCGCTCATCGTGGCCTTGTAGTAGGCCACATCCAAGTGCGAGTGCCGGGAGAGGAGGCTACTTGGTTTCATGCCCCAGCTCTCATCTCTTCGTACAGCGCGATGGCGCGGTCGAGCGCCTCCTTCGCGCCCCGGTGATCCTCGGAGAAGGCCTGCACGTGATCGCAGCGGGGCCAGGTGAGCACCTGAAGCAGGTCCGACATCGGCATGATGGGGGGGCCCCAATGATTGATCTGGAACACCACCGGAACGCTATCGGGGTCCCGCCCAGCGGCCACAAGGTCGGCGCGGAGCATCTTGACGAAGTGCCGCATGCGCCCGAAGCAGTGCTCCGCATTCGTGGCCAGGAAGACGACAGCCTGAGCGCGTTTCAGCGCGGCAAGCTCGTTGGCGAAGGCGAAGTCGGTGCGGCCGTGGTCTTCAGCAGCCCTGGCAGCCTCGTCGGCCACCAGATTCTCGATGGCGACGTTCCACGCGGCGCTGCGCTCCCAGACGGAAAACAAGTGGAGAAAGTACAGGGCGTCGCCATACGTCCAAAGCACATGCCCCTCCGTCGGCGTTCCCTCGTCGTCCACGGCGCCATCACTGCCCAGCGAGCAAAGATACCTGAGAAGCGATTTGGGAGTATTCCAATTAGCCTTATAATACACCACCTCGATAGACATACGCGGCGGGACGGATGCAAGCATAACATCTGCTCCTTTAATGACTACCCGGAGGAGCGGGCCCAGAGCTGGCCCATGTCTCGTGCGGAACCCATGAACCAAGCTCGCCTCCAATAGTCGATTCAACTAAATCGGCTTAGCCCAGATCACCTCCTTGTTCTCAAACATTCCCACAACCATTTGCTGGCGGCTTTCCCATACCATTCCCTGATCGTAGTCGACGATCCGTCCGTCGGGGTCCTCGTTGACAAAATGATCGCCCCACTCCTTGGATTTTCCTGTAGTCAAATCGACGGTGCGTAGATCCTCTTGATTGTGCCACTTATCCGATGGCCCATAAAGAGATATGACGGAGCCGGCGCCCAGCTTATGCGCATCGTCGGCGACATGTTGGCACCGCAGGGCGTTCCTGGAGGTCGGGATCATCTGCTGTCTCGCCTTGAGCACCGGATCCGCCTCGAACCTCGCTCGAGCCGCGTCGCGCATCGCCTTGCGCTCGGCCGGGCTGATGGGTTCGTTAAAGACTACCTCGACCCCCGGGAAGTATGTCTTGCCATAAACATCGGCCTCCGCCGTCGGATCCCCCCCTCGCGCATAGAGGTTCACCCCCCCTTCCAGCCCGATCGGATCCGGGCTGATGAACCTCCCCACCTCCGGGTCGTAGTACCGGTGCCGGTTGTAGACGAGCCCCGTCTCCTCGTCCGCGTACTGCCCGAGGAAGCGGATCGGCGTCGTGACGCCCCCCTCTCCGCTCCCCTCGATCCGCTTCCCCCACGCCGACAGCCGCAGCTCCCCGGCGATGTCGCCGCGCTCGTCCAGCAGCCGCTCCGGCGTCCCCAGGGGGTCGTTCACGTAGTGGTACCAGCGCGACGCCACGTCGCCGCTCGCCCGGCGGGTCTCGCAGTGGGCGAGCGGGACCGCGCTCCCGCCGTCGAACACATACGTCCGCTCCTCGATGACCGCTTCGCCCTCGCGCGTGCGCACCTCGTGCACCGGCACGTGCCGATCCCAGTAGAACCGCGTGCGCGACACCAGCCGCCCCCCCGCGCCGTCCAGCGTCGAGACGCGCTTCTCGATCCGCCGCGCGAAGGCGTCGTACGAGAACTCCACCCGGCGCCCGTCCGGCGTCTCCACGCGGCGCAGGAGCCCGCGCCCGTCCCACGCGTAGCGCGTGATCCGCGCTCCCCCCTCGCGCTTCTCCACGAGCCGCCCCAGCGCGTCGTAGCGGTACGCCACCTCGCCTCTCCGGATCAGCCGGTCGCCAGGCCCATGCTCGCGCGCCGGCGCCAGCGGGCCCGCATCGACGAGGTTCCCGGTCGGATCGAAGGCGAAGACCTCGGATAGCCCCGCCTCCGCGATGACCTCCAGCAGCCGCCCGGCCGGATCGCGGCGGTACGCGGTGCGACCGCGCGCGAGATCCTCGACGGCCTCGAGGCGCCCCGTCGGATCATAACTGTAACGCGCGTCCACGACCGTCCCCGCCGGGCGCGGGCCCACCCAGCCGGGACCGCCGGCGCCGATCGCCGGGTCCGCCGCGGCACGGCGCACGACGCGGCGCGAGAGGCGCCCGGCGGCGTCGAAGGCGCTGTGCACCTCCCCGCCGCCCGGCAGCACGCGCGCGATCTCCCGGCCGACCGGATCGAAGTGCCGGCGCACCACGTGCCGGCCGTCGAGCGTCACCCGGGCGGCGCGGCCGTCCGGCGCCGGCTCCCACGACAGCGTGTGGCCGAGCGACGTCCTTCGCCCGACGGTGCGCCCCTCGGCGTCGTGCCCCACCTCGACCGTGAACGCGGGCCCGCCCGGGCCCCGCTGCGTCTCGCGCACGATGCGCCCCATCGCGTCCCGCTCGAACGCCACCGTCCCATCCGGCCCCGCCACCGACTCGAGGAAGCCGCGCACGTCGTACGCGTACACCTCGCGCTTGCCCTCGACCTCGCGGGCCACGAGCTGCCCGGCGAGATCGTAGACGAAGCCGATCGGCGCGCCGACCCCCGGCTCGACCCGCGTCTGCTGCCCGGCCGGATCGTAACGGTAGCGCAGCACGCGCCCGTCGAAGGTCCGCTCCTTCACCCGGCGCAGGGCGGCGTCGTACTCGAACACGTGCCGCTCGCCGCGCGCGTTCTCGACCTCCAGCACCTCCCCCTCGCGCCCGTAGCGCATCCGCGCGGTCCGGCCGGTCGCGTCCGCGACCTCGTGGAGCCAGCCGTACCCGCACCATGCGATGCGCGACGTGCGCCCCGCGCGGTCGGCGACCGAGACGAGCCGGCCCTCCCCGTCGTGGGCATACCGCGCCGTGGCGCCCGCCGGATCCGTGGTCGCCACGAGATCCCCGCGCGGCGAGTGATCGAAGCGGCTCACCGCGCCCGTCGGATCGGTCATCGACAGCGTCCGGCCGAAGAAATCGTAGGTCCACTGCCACCTCCCGCCGCGCCGATCGAGGAGCGAGACCACGTTGCCGTGGGCGTCGTACCCGATGCGCACGGCACGGCCGGTCGCGTCCTCGGCCTCGATCATCTGGCCGCGCGCGTCGTACGCGAAGCGCCGCACCGCGCCGGTCGGATCCGTCGTCCGCACCGGCAGGCCGGAGGCGTCGCGCTCGATCGCCGTCGCGAGCCCCGCGGGATCGATCACGCGAACGACGTCGCCCCGCGCGTCGCGCTCGTAGCGCACGGCGCGGCCGAGCGGATCGGTCTGCGAGAGCAGCCGGCCCCGCGCGTCGCGCTCGTAGCGCGTGGTGGCCTGGAGCGGATCCGTCTCCGAGAGCAGGTGCCCGGCGTCGTCGTAGGTCGCCGACACGGCGTGCCCGCCGTCCACCTCGAGGTCGAGCAGGCCGTGCCGGTTGCCGAAGAAGCGCTTCACCTGCCGGGAGTTGGCGACCTCGCGGTAGCCGTCCGGCAGGTAGGCGAAGCGGCAATGATAGATGCCTCTCGCGCGCGTCGCGCCGTCGGCGAGCAGCGGCGGCAGCCCGTCGGCGAGGCCGGGATCCGGCCCGCCGTCGCGATCGCCCCAGGTCTCGACGCAGCGCCGCTCGGCGTCGTAGCGGTAGTGGAACGTGAGCCCGGCGCGATCGGTGTGCTCCGTGAGCAGGTTGCGCTCGTCGTACGCATAACGCGAGGTGAAGCCCTCGGCGTCGGCCGCGGCGACGAGGCGGCCGAGGTCGTCGTGCTCGTAACGCGCGAAGCGGACCCAGCGCCCCTGGGCGGCGGCGTTGTAGACGCTGATGGAGGCGATCCGCCCCTCGGGGCTCGGCGCGAAGCGGACGCGCCGGCCGGCGCTGTCCCGCACCTCCGCGAGCCGCGATCCGTCGTAGGAGATCTCGATCCGGTTCCCGGAGCGATCCTCGATCGCCGTGAGCAGCCACTCCCGCTCGCCGGCGAGCGGCAGCGCAAAGGCGTGGAGCAGGCCGTCGCCCCTGTCGAGGCGGTAGCCGCCGCGCTCGCGCCGCAGCAGCCAGCCCCAGGGCCCGATCGCCTCGCCGCCCTCGGCCAGCGCCGGAAAATCGACCGAGATGCCCTCGTCGGTCCAGACCCGGATCGCGCGCCGGGCGACGGTGACACGCCAGCCGAGGCTGTGCGCCCAGCCGTGGCCGAGGCCGACGTCGCGCTCGGCCATCGCCGAGGAGTATCGGCGGACGAAGGAGAACGGGAGCGGGCCGGGCAGCGCCAGATCGGCCCGCGGCACGGTGTACACCCGCCCGGTGACGACATCGACCGGCTCCCCTTCGGACCTCTGCCTCCCCGCCCCGGAGGGGGCGTTCTTCTGATCGCCGCCCCCGCCCTTGCCGCTCCCGCTCCCCCCACCGCCGCTGCCGCCATCGCCGCCGCTGCCGCCGCCGCCGCCGTCACCGGACCCACCGCCGCCTCCCAGCACGGCGACCCCAGGGCACATCCCGGGGGGAGCAGAGGCATCAGGCGCCGGTGCGGTCGACATGGCTCAGCGTGCTCTCCGGGCAGGTGATTCGGCCGCGAGATCGCGGCGACAAACGACGCGAACGTATCGCTTCCCCGCGGCGCGGCGCAACGCCTCGAGGCGGCGCAGCAGAGGAGCGACGCTTCAGGCTAGGATGCACGCGATGGGTACGGCGCTTTCGCTGGAGCGCTACGCGGAGATGCGCGCGCAGATGGAGGCCGGAACGCTCCGCGACGAGGTGCTCGCGCGCGCCGGGCTCACGGCGGACGAGTGGACGGCCGCGCAGCGCGATTGGCTCGAGCGGATGGGGGCGGAGCTCGAGCACGGCAGCTTCGAGCTGACCAACCGGTACACGCAGGCCTTCCTCGAGCACCAGCGCGCGATCCTCGCAGCCTCGCCGCCCGCGAGCGCGACGGCGGCGAGCCCACTGCCCGGTCCAGCGCCGGCCCCGACGAAGGCGGCACCGGCGCCGCGTCGGTCGGCGCCGCCCGCGTCCGCCGGCACGGCCCCGCTCCCCGACATGCCTGCGCTCGTCGCGGCCCTGCCCTTCCTGTCCAGCGCGCCGCGTGGCCCAGCCCCGGCCGCGCCGTCGGCGGCCGGCCCAGCGCCGCGGCGCCCGGCGCCGCCCGGGCTCACCGGCACCGCGCCGCTCGCTGACATGCCCGCGCTCGTCGCCTCCCTGCCCTTCACCCCGGCCCCGGAGAAGCGCCCCGCGCCGGCCACACCGCCGGCCGAGCCCATCGCGGCCGGCACCGCGCCGCTCGCTGACATGCCCGCGCTCGTCGCCTCCCTGCCCTTCACCCCGGCCCCGGAGAAGCGCCCCGCAGCCGCGACACCGCCGACCGAGCCCATCGCTGCCCGCACCGCGCCCGCCCTCTCGCTGGAGCACTACGCCGCGCTGTGCGCCGAGCTCTCGCTGCTCCCGCGGAGCGCCGCGGCCCTCTACCCCCGCTACGGCCTCCGCGACGTGTCCGCGTGGCAGGCCACCGACACCGCGTGGCAGCTCCGGATGCGCAGCGACCCCGCCCTCGAGGCGCGCTGGCAGCAGCTCGTCGCTCATTACCGGGCCTACTACAGGGCGCGCTGAGCCGACCCGCGCGCCACGCCCGCGGCGCTACGCCTCGAACCCCCGCGCCGGCAGGTCGGGCGCGCGGCGCAGCCAGTTGTCCTCGGGGTAGCGGCACGCGCCGTCCACCACGTGGAGCGCATAGGCGTGGCGGGAGCGCTCGGATCGGTTGGCGCCGCTCCAGTGCGGCAAGAGCCCGTGGAGCAGGACCATCGTGCCCTTGGGCGCCTCGATCGGCACGTAGGGAGCGCGCGGGGCGACCGCCGGGAACGGGGTGTCGTCCAGCGCGAGCATCCTCGTGGCATCGCCGTCGCGCACGAAGCGCCTGCGCAACGGGCCCCGGTGACCGCCGGGCAGGGCCCACATGCAGCCGTTGTGCACGGTCGCGTCCTCCAGCGCGAACCAGAGCCCGACCACGCTGAGCGGGTCCGTGTAGAGGAACGTCGCGTCCTGGTGGCAGGCGACGTCGCCGCCGATGAACGGGTTCTTGAAGATGTACATCGATTGCAGGAGCAGCGGGCGCGCGAACGCGAGATCCGAGACCACCGACGCGAGGGCCGGCCCCCGCGAGAAGCGCGCGAAGACCGGATCGAGATCGTGGAGCGCGTGGCCGATCTTGTTGATCGAGCAGGCCTTCGCCTGCCGCAGCGAGCCGTCGGGCAGGAACGCCTCCTCCTCGAAGAAGAACCGGATCCGATCGCCGGAGCCGAGGAAGTAGGCGTCGGTCGAGCGCGCCTGATCCCGGGTCGAGAAGATGGAGATCTCCGTGGGATCGAAGCCCTCGACGAGCTCGGCCGCGCGCGACCGCAGGGCGTCGCACTGCGCCGGGAGCACGAAGCCCTCGATGACCAGGAAGCCGTCGCGATCGAAGCGGGCGCGCTCGTCGGCGGTGAGCCCGGGAGGCCTGGCGGAGAACATGCCCAGAACCGTACCAGAGCGCCGGCGGGGCGCAGGCCGGCGCCCGGACGGCCGGGGTCGCGGGGCCGGGCCCGCGCGGACCGCCCGGCGACGCGCGGAGCGCCCGACGCGGATCTCCGGCTGGCTCCGCCGCCGGGCGGAGGAGCGGCCGGGCGCGCGTTGCTGCTCCGGCGCCGATCGGCGATTCTCCGCGGTCGTCGCCCGGGAGCTCGCCGTTGACCTCATCCCCTCTCCAGGACATCAAGGCCGTCCTCTTCGATCTCGACGGGACGCTGTTCGACCGCGAGACCGCCGTGCGCGACGTCGTGACGGGACAGTACGAGGCGTTCTCGGGTGAGCTCGCCGGGGTGCCGCAGGAGCGGTTCGTCCGGCGCGTGCTGGAGCTCGACGCGCACGGCTACGGCGACAAGGCAGAGGTCTACCCGCGCGTCGTCCGGGAGCTCGGGTTGCCCGAGGCGCTCGCCGCGGCCCTCACGGCGCACTTCTGGGAGGCCTACGCCAGGGTGGCGCCGGCGCTGCCCGGGGCCCACTCTACGCTCGCCGCGCTGCGCGGCCGCGGCCATCGGCTCGGGATCGTGACCAACGGCAGGGTGAGCGTGCAGGAGGGCAAGCTGCGCTCCCTCGGCGTCCTCGACGCCGTGGACGCGGTGCTCATCTCCGAGCGGGAGCAGCTCCGGAAGCCGGACCCGGCGCTCTTCCGCCGAGCGGTCGAGCGGCTCGGCCTGCGCGCGCACGAGGCGTGC
This sequence comes from Sorangium sp. So ce385, assembly GCF_051474135.1. Classification (NCBI taxonomy): domain Bacteria; kingdom Pseudomonadati; phylum Myxococcota; order Polyangiales; family Polyangiaceae; genus Sorangium; species Sorangium sp. So ce385. Next base: position 9,498,556 of record NZ_CP150337.1, read on the forward strand.
TACGTCGGAGACCACCCGGTCAAGGATGTGAGGGGCGCCCACGACGCCGGGCTGAAGGCCGTCTGGCTGCGCACGCCGCACTTCCCGGCCCCGGAGGTCGCCCACACGGCGATCGGCGCGCTCGGCGAGCTCCTCACGCTGCTCTGAACCGGTCCTGACGGGGCCCGAGGCGCCGCGCCCCCGCCGGGCGCGGCGCGACGGCGCCCTGGCTACGACGCCTTGGCGCCCTGGTAGGTGCTCGGGTTCCCCGGCCCCTCGAGGTACTCGTCGTACGTGCCGTTGAAGAGCTGCGGGCCCCGGGACGACAGCTCGAGCACGCGGGTGCCGAGCTTGCCCACGAAATGCCGGTCGTGGCTCGTCACGATCACCGTCCCCTTGTACTCGATGAGCGCCTGGAGGAGCGCGTCGATGCTCTCGACGTCGAGGTGGTTCGTCGGCTCGTCGAGCACCACGACGTTGTTCTTCACCAGGATGAGCTTCGCGAGGAACAGGCGCGCCGCCTCGCCGCCGGAGAGGTTCTCCGTCTTCTTGAGCCCGGCCTCGCCGCTGAACAGCAGCTTGCCGAGCACCGACCGGACGTGCTCCTTGGGCGCGCTCGGATCGAACCGGTACAGCCAGTCGTAGGCCGTGAACCCCGGCTCGATCGCCTCGTGGTGGTCCTGCGCGAAGTAGCCCACGTTCGTGTCGTGGCCCCACGTGACCTTCCCGGCGTCGGGCGTGAGCTCGCCGACGAGGAGCTTGAGCAGCGTCGACTTGCCGATGCCGCTCGGGCCGATAACGGCGAGCTTGTCGCCCCGGTTCAGGTTGAAGTCGAGCTTCTGGATCACGCGCAGGTCGCCGAAGCTCTTGGCGAGGCCCTCGACGCGCAGCACGTCGCGGCCGGACGGCTTCTCGATCTCGAACTTGATGTACGGCCGCACGACGCTCGAGCGGCGCACCTGGATGCCCGCCTCGAGCTTCTCGATCTCCTTCACGCGCGACTGCGCCTGGCTCGACCGGCTCGCGCTCGCGCCGAAGCGGGCCACGAAGTCCTTGAGCTCGGCGATCTTCTTCTTCTTCTGCGCGGCGTCGGCGTCCGACTGGCGCTTGCCCGTCGTCTTCTGCTCGATGAAGTCGTCGTAGTCGCCCGTGTACAGCGTGACCGTCTGGTAGTCGACGTCGGCGACGTGCGTCGCGATCGCGTTCATGAAATGCCGGTCGTGGCTGACGACGAGCAGCGTGCCGCGGAAGGTGTCGGTGAGGTACGACTCGAGCCAGCGGATCGAGTCGAGATCGAGGTGGTTCGTCGGCTCGTCGAGGAGCAGGACGTCGGCGCCCGCGAAGAGCGTCTGGGCGATGAGGACGCGGAGCTTGTACCCGCCCGCGAGCGTGCTCACCGTGCTCGTGTGCCGCGCGGTCGCGATCCCGAGCCCCTCGAGGATCTCGGCGGCGCGCGCCTCGGCGGTGTAGCCGTCCTCCTCGCCGATCGTGCCCTCGAGCTCGGCCAGCCGCATGCCGACCTCGTCGGTCATCTCGACCTCGTACAGCCGATCGCGCTCTTGCATCGCGTCCCAGAGGGCCCGGTTCCCCATCAGGACCGTGTCGATGATGCGGCTGGACTCGTAGGCGAAATGGTCCTGCTTGAGCACGCCGACCCGGAGCTGCTTCGGGATCTCGACGGTGCCCTGATCCGACTCCTCCTCGCCGGAGATGACCTTGAGGAGCGTCGATTTCCCCGCGCCGTTCGCGCCGACGAGCACGTACCGCTTGCCGGGGTCGAAGCGCATCGACACGTTCTCGAAGAGAATTTTTGGACCGTACCGCTTGGTGAGCTTTTCGAGCGTGATCATCTCAGCGGCGCCGGGGATAGCACGTGGGCGCCTGCGCTTCCGGTGAATTCACGCGGCGCGCCCGCGCCGGCCGGTCACGCCGAGCGCCGCGCGGCCGAGAGCCGCGCCGGCGGCTCCCCCGCCCCCGGCAGCGCGTGCCCCGCCGCCTGGCCCGGGGCGGCGCGCCGGCGTCGGCCGTGGTCGCTGCGCCGGCCGGGGCGCCCAGGACCTCCTCGTACGCGCTCGCCGCGCACGAGGACGCGTGCGCGAAGCGGATGAGGCGCGGCGCGAACGCCGGCCCGAACGTCGTCCGGGCGCGCCCGACGATCAGCCCGAGCAGCAGCTCCGCCAGCGACGGCAGGCCGCCGGGCGCAGCGTGGCGGAACCGGAAGGTGCGCCGAGCCACCTCGGTCCAGACGCGCCCGGCGTCCGCGAGCAGCGGGAGGTACCGCGTGAGCTGCGCGAACGCCTGGTGGCCCCCGGGCGTCCACGAGGCGACCGGTCGGCTGCTTGGGCTGGTGGCACGAGGGGGCCGACGTCACCGGCGCGCAGGCCGACGTCACCGGCGTCCAGGGAGCGCCGGAGAGCGCCTCACCCTCCCATGGACTGGAGGACCCGCTCGGCGCTCGCGAGGTGCGCAGCCACCACCGTGTCGCGGAACATCTCGAGCTCCGCCCTGACCTCCGGGCTCTGCGCGCGGGGCAGGAGCTGCTCGTCGATCAGCGAGAGCCCGCTCGAGTGCGCCTTGATCTCCGTGAGGATGTACTTCCGGTCGAAGGAGCCGTCCGATGCGCTGTAGGAGACCGTGAAGGCGGTGGCGTCGGCCACGAGCGCCGCGCTTACCGGGTTCTGTCGAGGCGAGACCCCGAGCTGCGCGAAGAAGACGGACTGGCGCTGCTCCGCCTCGGTGTGCATGCGCAACATGGACCTCGCGAAATCGAGCACTGCCGGGAGCTGGGCGCTCTGCAAGGCGACCTGGGCTCGATGGATCTCGCTCGCGTTGACAGCCGATACGACAGCCGCGATCTCCGCGTCCGACACGACCACCGGTCCCTGTTGCTCGGGCGTGCCCCTGTCCCGGCCAGAGAGATCGGCGATGTCCTCGGTGCTGCACCCGGCGGGCCCGAACAGGGCACAGCCGGCGACGAAGAGGACGACGGGGCAGAGCTCACATCGCTTGCGGTTCATGGATTCCCCCTACAATGCTCCGATGAAACGTCGAAAGGACGCGGCACCAGCCGTAAAAGCTGGACGTCGCCGAAAGCGCGCAGCATCGCGCACGCGCGATAGCGCGCCACGGCTCGAGTCAAGCAAGCGGCGGGCCGCTTCGGAGCCGCCATGGCGCGCTGTCGGCGCCCATGGCGGCGGTCATCCACCGGACGCAGGCGCCGTCGGCTGCAATGCGGCCGGAGAGCAGCGCGGCCGCGGCGCTCTTCGGCGACGGCTCCCGGCGCGCGACGAAACCTCCGTGAGCGGAAGCGGCATCCGCCCTCAACGTCTCGCTCGGCGCTCCGACAGCCCGAACCACATCGTCGCCAGAGCAGCCAGAGCGAGAGGAGGAAGGATCGCCACGTTGACCGCTCCCCAACCGTAGCGGGCAAGCACCTGGCCAGCGAAGAGCGAGCCGAAGGCCGAGGAGACGAACGTCGTCAATTCGCTCACCGCTTGCGCCTTGGCCTGCTCCCCTGGACGATACGAGTGGGCGAGCAGCGTGCTGCCGCCGACGAACATGAAATTCCACCCAACGCCGAGGCACGCGAGCGCCGCATAGACGTACTGCACGTCGGTCAACGCGAGCAACGCCAGCGAGAGCATGCCGAACACCGTGACGACCAGGTACGAGCCGGCGTACGTCACAGACGGCAGGAGATCCTTGCTCCAATTGGCGATCACGGGGCCCGCGACAGCCGCGACGACGCCGCCTGTCAGCACGACGCCTTGAGCCGTTCCCGAGGGCGGGCGACAACGCACGAGGGGCCAGGACCACCCGGCCCTACACCACGGCTCACGCGCCGGCGGACGGCGCCGCTCCCGCCCCCGGCAGCGCGCTGCGGCCGCCCCCACCCGTCGGCGAGGCGCCGCCCTCGGCCACGGCGCCAGGGGTCAGCCCGGTCCACCGCTTGAACGCGCGGTGGAAGGCGCTGGGGCTCGAGTAGCCGAGCTCGTGGGACACCTCCTTGAGCTGGGCGCCGCCCAGCGCCTGCCGCGCCCGTTCCAGCCGCAGCTCCTGCAAGAGCTCGCGGTGGCTGACGCCCACGGCGGCCAGCCGCCGCTGCAACGTCCGCGCGCTCATCCCGAAGCTCTCGCCGATGCGCACCAGGCTGGGGTCGCCCGCATCGAGCGCCAGCGCGAGGGCGTGCCGGAACGCCGGCACGAACTCGCGATCGAGCGAGGATGCGGCCCGGAGGTCGATGTGCAAGCGGGAGAGCGCCTCCTCCGCCTGCGCCACGAGGATGCCCCGGAGCGCCGGGTCGTGGCTGGAGACCGGCGCCCGGACGATGTCGCGATCGAAGACGAGCTCGTCGAAGTCGCCGCCGAACTGGACCGGGGCGCCGAGGACCTCCTCGTACGCGCTCGCCGTGGCCGAGGGCGCGTGCGCGAAGCGGATGAGGCGCGGCGCGAACGCCGGCCCGAACATCGCCCGGGCGCGCTCGACGATCAGCCCGAGCAGCAGCTCCGCCAGCGAGGGCAGGCCGCCGGGCGCGGCGTGGCGGAACCGGAAGGTGCGCCGATCCACCTCGGTCCAGACGCGCCCGGCGTCCGCGAGCAGCGGGAGGTACCGCGTGAGCTGCGCGAACGCCTCGGCGCCGGTCGTGCTCGTCTGCGCGAGGTAGTCCAGGATGTCGAGGCTGCCCGGCGGGAGCTTGCGGGCGGCGCGCAGGCTCAGGAGAGGGTCTGCCGCCCGATCCGTCAGCCCGCTCCAGGCGCGGCGGACCAGGGCGATGGGGACCCGGGCGCCCCGCTTCTCCAGCAGATCGCCGGACACGGCCACCACGCGCCGCACGTCGTCGACCTCGAGCCCGTCCTTCGCCGCGGCCGTCATCAGGACGCGCAGGAACTCCGTGGACGCCGAACCGGACGCCGAACCTTGGGCTGGCACGATGTCGCATTATGAGAGCGTGTCGCGAAATGTAAATCGGTCGCGGCGTCCGATCGATGACAGCGTAGCTACGCTGCCTGCCCGCACGAGCCGGGGACAACCTCACTCGAACCCCTCCGGCCGCAACAGCGATGACCAGCCTCGACCACCTCTCTCCACTTGGCCCATCCGTCTCCCCCGGCCTCGCCGGCGTCGCGCCTCGCCGGCGCCGCGCGAGCCCGTTCGCGACCGCGGCGCTGGCCGTCGCCGCGCTGCTGGCCTGCGCGTGTGACGCCGCGATCCTGCCGTCGGACAGCGGACAAGACGCGATGAGCGAGCTCACCCTCGCTGCGCGGAGCGACCTCTCCGCCGAGACCGCGGCGGCGGCCGAGCCCGCCGCGTGGGCCTCGCTCGCCGCGCCGGCTGCGTCCGGCGCACCCCCGGTGAGCGGGTTCGCGGATCTGCACTTCCACATGATGTCCGAGGAGGCGTTCGGCGGCGGGTGGCTGCACGGCAAGCATGACGGCCCCGGCGCCCTGGACGACTGCGACGGCGGCATGCCCGAGAGCGACCACGCCCGCGTTCGACAGGACCTCAGCAGCCTGCTGGACAGCTGCCCTCAGTCGACGATGCTGGACTTCGCCAGCAACGGCGCGCTGTCGGCGCTGCTCGGCATCGGGGGCGGCGTCCTCGGCTCGGAGGCGATCGGCAAGACCGAAGGGACGCAGGGCGACACCGGGCTGCACCTCCAGCGGAAGCGCTCCTCCGAGGGCTGGCCGCGCTGGGACACCATCGCTCACCAGCAAGGCCACGTGAGCTGGCTGCGCTCGGCCCACGATCGTGGGCTGAGCCTCATCGTCATGTCGGCGGTGAGCTACGACTGGCTGTGCTCGATCCTGCCGGAGCAGAACCGCGAGCGGGCCTGTGACGAGATGGCCGACGTCGACCTCCAGCTCCAGATGACCCACGCGCTGGCCGCGCGGAACGCGGGCTGGATGGAGATCGCGCTCTCGCCGGCGCACGCCCGGCAGATCATCGGGGCGGGCAAGCTGGCGGTGGTCCTGTCCATCGAGGCCAGCCACCTGTTCGGCCGCGACGTCGACGCGGCCAGGATGCGCGCGCAGCTCGACAAATACCACGCCCTCGGGGTCCGGACGCTCCAGCCGGTGCACCAGGTCGACAACGCCTTCGCCGGGGCGGCGCTGCACAACCCGATCTTCCAGTTCGCGCAGTACACCGAGAGCTGCTTCATCGACACCGACTGCGGCGCCACCCTCGCGGGCGTCACCCTGGGCATGGACGTCGACGCGAATTGCAACAACACGCGCGGGCTCACGCCGCTCGGCGAGCAGCTCGTCGGCGAGATGATGGACCGAGGCATGCTGATCGACGTCGCCCACATGTCCGAGCGAGGCGTCGACCGCGTCTTCGAGCTGGCGCAGGCGCGCGCCTATTACCCGATGTACATCTCTCACGGTCACTTCCGGGAGATCATGAGCCCCAAGGTGGCCGAGACCGAGAAATCCACGCCCGCGCGGGTGATCCGGATGCTCCGGCAGACCGGCGGCATCTTCGGCCTGCGCACCGCGCACGACGAGACCAAGCAGTACACCCGCAGCGCGGTCGAGAACAGCTGCCAGGGGTCGTCGCGCTCCTTCGCCCAGGCCTACGACTACGGGCGGCTCGGCCTCAAGGTGCCGATGGCGTTCGGGGCCGATCTCAACGGCTTCATCCAGCAGACGCGGCCGCGCTTCGGCGAGGACGGCGCCTGTTCGGCGGCGTTCCAGGCGGAGGCCGATTGCCAGGCCTGGGAGCAGCGCGAGCAGGGGCCCGGCCCCCTGGGAACGGAGTTCGACGACAAGGGCCTCGCCCACGAGGGGATGCTGCCCGATCTCGTGGCCGACCTGGACCGCCTCGGCGTGGACACGACGGGTCTGCGTTCCTCGACCGAGTCCTTCCTCCGCATGTGGGAGCGCGCGGCGGGCCCGCGCGCCGGCGTGGCCGACCCCGCCGCTGACATGGACGAGAGCGGCGTCGCGCCGTTCGTCCCCGCGGAGGAGCGCGAGCTCGCCTACCCCACGAAGTGCGGCGCCGCCTATTGCCCTGGCTTCCAGGAGCTCGGGGGCAGCTGCAGGTTCAACGAGGAGTGCGAGAGCGGCCAGTGCACCGCCGTCGCCTGCAACGCGATCCCGGGCCGCTGCGTCTGCAACGACGACGCCGACTGCGACGACAGCGTCGCTTACTGCGCGCTCAAGACGCCGGGGCTCGGGGGCGACAACGAGTGCGTGCCGGACAAGGGAGATCACGCCACTTGCACGCGCGACGGCCAGTGCGCGTCCGGCCGCTGCGGCGGGCTCATCGCCGGCACCGGCTGGTGCTACACGCCCGGATCGAAGGCCATCGGCCAGGGGTGCCGGGTGAACGAGGAGTGCCCGAGCAACCGTTGCGGCGACCTCACCCAGACCTGCCTCTGCCGGAACGACGCGCACTGCGGCGCGAACCAGTTCTGCGGCTGGGGCACCAACGAAGGCGAGTGCGTCAACAAGCGCGGCCGAGGCGCGGCGTGCACGAAGGACAACCAGTGCCAGTCCGGGAACTGCAGGTTCCTCTTCTGCCGCTGACCTGGAAGCGCACATGAGCTCATCGTAGGACAGCCGCTAGTCGCAGAGGCATGTCGTTAGGCCCATCGGTCGGAAGAGGACCTCCTTGGATGCCTGACCTGTCAGCGGGCGCCGAGGCGTGGACTGAGGCAACGCCCCGCGCGGAGCGAGCTCAACAGCCGCCGTTCTCCGGAAAAGCGCGCAGGCGGGCGGGGCGCTACGAGCGACTGGAGAGGAGCGGCCCTGGCCCATCTCCTCCAAGCAGCGTGGTTCGTGACAGAAGGTTCGGGCGAGGTGAGCTCACGTGAAACCCAGCCGTCTATTCGACGGCGCCGATCTCTCTTGAGTTGCTTTTACGTTCGACCCTCCTCGAACGCTTTGTGTGCTATAGACCCCGCGTTTGCACCTGACTCAGTACGATCGCCGAGGGTATCCCATGAAAATCTCTCGAGAACGCTCCGGGCTTGTGGTATCCGCGTGCGCCGCGGCCGGTCTCCTCGCTCGCGGAGCCTCTGCGCAGCCGGCCCCCTCCGTGGAGACCACGTATGTCGAAGCGCCCGCGACCGATCCGGGGCGCGTGGACGGCTGGTCACCGGGGCTGCTCCTCGGCGGCACGTTCAACCTGGCCAACAATCGCAGCGTCGTCGGGCAGGCAGACGGGACAGGCATCTCCGCAGGCTTCATCCTGGAGGGCTCCCTCGACTTCAATAAGGCCGCCCATGAGCTCCGCATGACGCTCGGGGCTGGCGCTGGCGTGACGCGCACGCCGGCCCTGGATGCCTGGGTCAAGACGCGCGACGCGCTCGCCTTCGAGGCGATTTACCTCTACCACGTCGTGCCCTGGTTCGGGCCGTTCGGTCGCTTCGCCCTCGATACGCAGATGTTCCCTGGCAGCGATCCGCGCTCGGCGCCGACGACCTATGCGATCACGCGCGCGGACGGGACGACCGAGGCGATCACCGGGACGCGCCTTCACCTGAGCGATCCGTTCCAGCCAGTGACGCTCAAGCAGTCGCTTGGCGTCTTCGTCCAGCCTGTCAATCGGGAGTCCGTCCTTGTCGAGGCTCGCGCCGGCGCTGGCGCGCAGGAGGTCATTGCGTCGGGCGCGCTCGCCCTGGGCGACGACGACGGGACGCCCGAGGTCGAGGTGAGCGAGCTCTCGAGCTATAACCAGCTCGGCGCCGAGGCTGTCATCGAGGCCTCGGGCGCGCTCCGTGAGAAGCAGATCACGTACAAGGCGGGCGTCGCCGTCCTCTTGCCGATCGTGTATTCGGATCTGGACGCAGGCGACGAGCGCGGCGCGCTGGACCTCATGAACGTCGACATCGTCGGGGGGCTCACCTTCAAGCTCGTGGAGTGGGCGTCCCTCGACTACCAGCTCCATGTCGTGCGCCAGCCGCAGCTCGTCGACGCCTGGCAGGTGCAGAACAACCTCCTGCTCACGCTCTCCTATGCCGTGGGCTCGAAGGTGCCAGGGTTGCCGCCCTGCGTGCCCTGCAGGCCGGCGCCAACCAAGGCGGAGCCCGCGCCAGCCCCGGTGCCCGCGCCAGCCCCGGTGCCTGCGCCGGCCCCGGAGCCCGCGCCGACGGCTGCGCCCACGCCGGCCCCCGAGCCCGCGACTGCGCCCACGCCGGACGCGGCGCCTGCGCCGGACGCGGCGCCTGCGCCGATGCAATGATTGATAAACGCTGGCGGGGAAACACCATCAAGAATCATCGGGAAGAGGGGATTCGTGTGAGCCTCGTTCCCTGAGTCCAAGGAATTTGCGCTCACGGGCAGCGTGGTCGTTCTGGCAGTCGGCGTGAGCCCCGGGCGCGCCGGCGTCAGGGCGTCAGGGCGAAGCAGTAGATCCCGCCGTAACCGCCGCCGGCGCCGACGCTGGTCGAGCCCTGCTGCGGTCCCCCCGCGTCCACGAGGTTGACGCCCGGGGTGCACCCGGCTGCGTCGTGGGCCGACATCCAATGGGCCATGTTGATGCCGCCGGCCCCGCCGCCGCCGAAGTTCCTCGGCCACGAGTGCCCGAGGCGCGGCTTCGAGTTCCTGTCCGCTGCGGCGCTCGTCCAATCGCTGCACGTGGCCGTCGCGCCATGGAGCCGCCCCTCCGCGTTGCTCCCGGTCATCGTGTCGTGGTTGTCCACCTCCGGCAGGCTCGGATCGGGCTGGTGGTTGGGGAGGCCTTCCTCGTTCGGCAGATCGTCGGCGACCGCCTCGTCCGCCCCGGAGGGGCGCTCGTTCAAGAGCTCTCCCTTGTTGTTGGCGACCAGCCGGCCGAGGCGGTCGTACCAGGGCCCCTCGCCGATCCGATCGATCGCGTCGACCTGCTTGCCGTCCTCGCCTGCCGCGGCGCTCAGGAACGCGCGCCACTGCTTGCTCCCAGCGCCCGGCATGCTCTTCTCGGCGATCGTCGCGCAGATCTTGTCCGCGCCGCGGAGGCCGGCGCCCGGGCCGGTCTCCCCGAAGCGGAGATCGCCGCCGAAGCCGTCCTGGGAGCCCGACAGCTCCCGCATGGCGGCGAGGCTGGTGACGAAGAAGCTGAACTTCTCGGTCGTCCCGCCGCCGGTGGACGCGGTGGTGGTGCCGCCGCCGGTGGACGCGGTGGTGGTGCCGCCGCCGGTGGACGCGGTGGTGCTGCTGTCGCCGCCGGTGGACGCGGTGGTGCTGCTGCCAGTGGTCGCGGAGCCGCCGCCGGTCGCGGAGCCACCGCCGGTCGCGGAGCCGCCGGAGCTCGACGACGCGCCGGTCGCTCCGTCGCTCGGGGACTCGGTGTCCGAGCCGGAGCAGCCGAGCGCGGGAGAGAGCAGAGCCAGGGTGAGGGGAAGCAAGGAGAGGTGATGAGCGCGTTTCATGGTCTCGTTTCCTTGTCTTGGTAAGCTGGACTGTCGGTCGCGCCGCGATCGGCGAGGCTCACTGGCCCCGCCCCCGCGCGGCTGATGGCAGAACGGCGCGCGCGGCGTGAGGCGCCGACGAGGCGCGTGGGGGTCGCCGGCCGCTCCGTCCGGCGCCCGGAGCCGTCGGGCCCCGCGGCGTCCGGCGTGCCGCTCGCGCCCTCCGTCGAGGTCGAGCAGCCGAGCGACAGGCGGCAGAGGAGCCCGCCGAGGGCGCCGGCGCGGCCTCCGCACCGAAGGGAGAATTTTACAATTCCGAGGCGTTTTTGCGACATCTCAATGAACAAGTGGAGGTGTCGCGGGACGGGAGTCAATCTTTTTTACGGGCGCCGTGCCCGCGCGAACGCCGGCGCTCACCTGCCACTCCGGAGGCGCGTACAGTATAGCGGTAACCGCTGATCCCAACGGGACACGCGTGCCCGCCCGATACTGGGGTTTTCTGGATGGCACGAACACATCGTGTGTTGTGCGATGATGTCCATCGAACGTCGAGGCGAGTGGGCGCTTGCCTCCGCAAAGGCGTTTGGACCCCCTACTCACGATGATGTCCATCGAACGTTGGGGCGAGTGGGCGCTTGCCTTCGCAAAGGCGTTTGGCCCTTCTACCCACGTCAGGCCGCCTGGCGGCGGAAGAAGGGCCGTCCGGTGCCGGTGAGCGATGGATCACATCGACTACAGGATTGTCGAACATTTGCATCCCAACCAAACACTGCCCGCTCCGGTCGTACGATTCTTAGCGATAAGCGTGATCGAAAGGCGCTCCGCTGGGAATGGTCGTCTGATGGTGTCGTTCCGGCCAGCCTTCTCCCAACCTCTCCCCCCAACCGCCCTCCTCCCCCTGTTCGTCGCGTGCGGCCCCAGCGACGGCGGCATCACCGTGGATGAGGATGACACCACCAGCACCGGCAGCCCGACCAGCGGCTCTTCGTCGGCTGGCACCGCGTGGTCCGTGGCCGGCACCGGCGGCGGTGGCACCGGTGGCGGAGCGCATGGCCACATCCGGGGCTTGCTCTCCCGAGCCCCGGGAGCGCCGTTCCCATCGCTCAGCTTACGGGTCCTCGGCTCGACGGCGAACGCATCGCACCGCGCCCTGAAGCTTCTCGTTCACGTGTCATTGGCATAGTCACAGCGCAAATTCCCACGCGTGACAAAACAGCGTTACCAACGCGAAAACACATAGACTTATCTACCATCTGCTATAAGTACGGCGATTGCGTGTCACGCACTACGTGTCATGCCCGCGTGTCGCATTCCGCCACTGCACTCGAAACATGGAGGCCTTCATGTCTGTCCGTTCTCGTGCCTCGCGCAAATTAATCGCTCTCGCGGTTCCCGTCCTCGCGCTCTTGAACTTCCCTGGCTGCTCTTCAGAGGTAGGATCCGGCGGTGCCGGGGGAGATGGTTCGGGCACAGGCGGCGGGACACCGAGCGGGAGCGGGGGAGTCACCACGGGTGGAGGCTCCTCGACCAGCGGTCCTTCCGCGACCAGCGGAGTCGCCGGTACGGGCGGTTCTCCGACCGGTGGAACCGGCACGGGCGGCTCCCCGACCGGCGGTGCGAGCGGGACCGGCGGGACCGGCGGCGGCGGCAGCTTCACATGTACCCTGCCCACTCTGCCTGAACCGAGCGGGCTGACCGAGGTAAACGAGAAACTCCCGGATCCGTTTACGTTCTTCGACGGAACGAAGGTCACCACCAAAGAACAGTGGGAGTGCCGCCGCAAGGAAATCCTGGCGATGGCGGCCAAGTACCTTTACGGTCCAGTCCCCTCCGAACCGGACGAAGTGACCGGGACCGTCTCCGGAGGCACCGTTTCGATCACCGCCAAGGTAGGTGACAAAACGGAGAGCTTCACGGCGAACATCAGCGGATCCGGCGACGTGATCGCCCTCGAGCTGTCGGGCGGGATTTTCCCGTCGAGCAGAAAGAAGCTGTCGTTCGGGAGCGGCTTCGAAGGCAAGATCAGAAATCTCTTCGGCTTGCCCGAGCTCAACACCAATATCGCCAACGGTTGGATGATCGACCGGGTGATGGACGTGCTGGAGCAGAACCCGGGCAGCGGCCATGATCCCACGAAGGTGATGGTATCGGGATGCTCCGGATGCGGGAAAGGCGCTTACCTGGCGGGTGTCTTCAGCCGCGCGCCGGTGGTCGTCATCGTGGAGTCGGGCGGAGGCGGCGTCGCCAACCTGCGTCAGGCAGAGTGGTTCAGGCACGGTGAAGGCAGTTCTGTCTGGCAGTGCTCGGACGCCAAACCTCAGAGCATCGACAACCTCGAAGACAGCGGCATCTGCGGACCCTGGGTGACCAGCGCGGCCCGCTGGCTCCGGAGCGACCCCTCGAAGGTATACAACCTCCCCTTCGATACGCACATGATCCTGGCGACCATCGCTCCACGGCATCTGGTGCACTTCACCAATGCCAATGGCAGGAACTCATGGTGTCACCTGGGTGGGACCTGCGAGGCGCTCTCCGCGTGGGCAGCAAAGCCGGTATGGAAGGCGCTCGGCGTCCCGGAGCGCATGGGCTTCCAGATGTACAGCGCAAACCACTGCGGCGCGTCGGGCTCTCAAACCGCCCTTGCAGGCGAGATGTTCAAGCGAGCGTTCGAAGGCAACACCAGCGCGAACACGGACGTGATGAGCATCCTGGACAACGGCGTTCAGCAGCCGGTCAGCGAATGGAAAGACATGTGGGTCGACTGGGACATGGATACAGTGCTGCAGTAGTGATGCCGTCGGGGGGCATGAACGCCATTCTGGGCTTGCCCGGGCTCCACGGAGCTCCACGGAGAAAGGGCAGCTCCACCAGGTCCGGTCCAACCGGACGTAGGTGTTCATCCAGCGGGCCGCCTCGCACTGGGCTTCCGGCAGGGGCGGCCCGATCGGCCGGTTGAGGCGCTCGCCTTCCTCCCGCGCGGAGAGCTGGTGGCGCAGGGCCCAGCCCATCGGCTCGAACCAGGCTGGCCCCCCTTCCGGAGCGAAGCGGGGCCGGCTTGTCAGGGACCGGCCTATTGGATCGCGACCGGGATGGCGAAACGGATCGGCCTCGGGCCGGCCAAGTGGATCGGTGTCGGGTCGGCCAAGCGGATCGCGATAGGTAGGCGCCTGACCGCAGGGAGGGCCCTCGGAGGGAGAGAAATTGGGTCGAGTTTCCGGAATGCGTCACACGCACTGTCGGAGACGGCGATCGTAGGAGCGGGATCGGCGAAGTGGATCGTAGCCGGGTCGGCCAAGCGGATCGCGACCGGGTCGGCCAAGCGGATCGCGACCGGGTCGGCCAAGTGGATCACGGCTGAGACGGCGGAAGTGCCGGTTCTCGGGCGTCAGACAGCGATGAGGCATGTACACCCGAGCCTGATAGGGCCGGGCATGGCTCCCGGCTTCGAGGAGGCCGGGATGAGCGCGAGGAGGACGGAGATGCACAGGCTGCAGGAGCTCGTGCGCCTGCACCGCAGGGGCGAGGACTGCCGGGAAGTAGCGCGGCTGCTGGGGATGGGGCCCAACACCGAGAGGCGGTATCGCACGGCGCTGTCGCAGGCTGGCCTGCTCGAAGGCAGCGCGGAGGAGATCCCCGCGCTCGAGGAGCTGAAGGAAGCGGTAAAGAAGCACGTGCCGCCGAAGGTGGCGCCGCAGCAGCAGTCGAGCGTGGAGCGGTGGCGAGCGTACATCGCGGCGCGCGTCGAGGAAGGGCTCAAGCCGGCAGCGATCTACGACCGGCTGCGGCTCGAAGAGCGCGACTTCAGCGGCAGCCGCTCCGCGGTCAAGCGCATGGTCGCGACGCTCCAGAGGGAGCAAGGGATCAGGCCCCAGGACATCGCCATCGTTGTGGAGACCGATCCCGGGCACGTCGCGCAGGTCGACTTCGGGTACGCGGGGCGGCTGTGGGACCCTGAGACCAAGAGCCTGCGCAGGGCGTGGGTGTTCGTGATGGTGCTCGGCTACAGCCGGCATCTGTTCGCGCAGATCGTGTTCGACCAGAAGACCGAGACATGGCTGCGGCTGCACGAGGAAGCGTTCCGCGCCTTCGGCGGGGTGCCGTCGACGATGGTACCGGATAACCTCAAGGCGGCGGTGGTGCGGGCCGCGTTCGGCGTGGACGAGGACTCGGGGTTGAGCCGCAGCTACCGCGAGCTCGCGAGGCACTACGGCTTCACCGTGGACCCGACGCCGCCGCGAGCGCCGCAGAAGAAGGGCAAGGTCGAGGCGAGTGTGAAGTACGTCAAGCGCAACGCCCTGGCGGGTCGCGAGGGGCAGGACGTGGGCGAGGTACGCGCGGCGCTCGGTCGATGGATCGTCGAGATCGCGGGCACACGGCAGCACGGCACCACGAAGCGAAGGCCGCTCGAGGTGTTCGAGGCCGAGGAGAAGAGCCGGCTTCAGCCGCTGCCGCTGCGCCCGTACGAGCTGGTGACCTGGAAGCGGGCGCGGGTGCATCGCGACTGCCACGTCGAGCTCGGAGGAAGGCTGTACTCGGTGCCCTGGCGGCTGGTGGAACGCGAGGTGTGGCTGCGCGCGACGCCGTCGAGCGTGGTGGTGTATGCCGACGACGAGGCCGTGGCACGGCACGATCGGCGCGGCGCCGGCCTGCGCAGCACGCTCGATCGGCACCTGCCCGAGGAGCGCGCGGCGCTGCGGCACCGGAGCCGCGCCTACTGGGAGCAGCGCGCCGACCAGATGGGCCAGGACGTGGGCAGGTTCGTCCGCGAGGTGTTCGACGCCGACGACGTGCTCTCGCAGCTGCGCAAGGTGCAGGCGATCGTCACGCACCTGGAGAAGTTCCCCAAGGAGCGCGCGCAGGCCGCGTGTCGCCGAGCGAGCCATTACGGCAACCTCAGCTACCAGGGTGTTCGCGACATCCTCCGGCGCGGTCTCGACTTCGAGCCGAGCCCGCAGAGCGCTGCGCCGGCGGCGTGGGCGGAGGCGCCTCCGCGGTTCGCGCGCGACCTCCGGCTGCTCGCGGCCTCGCGGCTGTCGTCGACAGGAGGGGACCATGGGCCTCACTGACGAGCTCGTGCCGGTGCTCAAGAAGCTGCGGCTGTCGGGCGTACTGCAGTCGCTGGAGGTACGCGTGCGGCAAGCCGTCGACGAGCAGCTCTCGCACGAGGAGTTCCTCGTGCGGCTGCTGTGCGACGAGGTCGATCGCCGTGACGGGCGGCAGTTCGATCAGCGCATCCGCCGAGCGGGCTTCGACAGCCTCAAGACGCTGGAGGACTTCGACTTCCAGTTCAATCCGAGGGTGCCGAAGGCGAAGGTGATCGACCTGGCGACCTGCTCCTTCGTCGAACGCCGGCAGAACGTGCTGCTGGTCGGCCAGGCGGGGGTCGGCAAGTCGCACATCGCTCAGGCGCTCGGTCACCGCGCCTGTCGCGCGGGCTACCAGGTGCTGTACGCGGGCGCCGGCGACATGCTCAAGCAGCTGCGCGCCGGCCGCGCCGACGGCAGCCACGACCGCCGGCTAGCGCGACTCGTGGGGGTCGACCTGCTCATCGTCGACGACCTCGGTCTCCGCTCGCTGACGGTCGAAGAGGCGGCCGATGTCTACGAGGTCATCCGGCTGCGTTACCAGCGCGGGGCGATGATCCTGACGTCCAATCGCGCCGTGGAGGAGTTCGGTGGACTGTTCGGCGACCCGCTGCTCGCCAGCGCTGCCATGGACCGGCTGCTCCACGACGCCCACGTCCTCGTCCTCGAGGGCGATTCGTACCGCAACCCTCCCCCGGGCCGGCGACGCCGGGCGGCGGAGGCATCGAAGGAGAGCAAGACATGAGCACGTCGAGCGGGTGGCAGGATCCGCTTGGCCGACCCCAAGCGTCGATCGCCCGGGTCCTGATCGCGGTGCTGGCGGCGCTCGCGATCACAGGATCCGCTTGGCCGACCCAGGCGCGATCCATGAGGCCGAGCTATGACAGGCTCTCGGCGTCCGCCCCCAGCCCTTGCCAGCGCTGCAGCACGATCGGCAGCAGGGCAGGGTGCAGCAAGTCCGTGATCCAGGTGCGGATCGCCGGGACGGCGGCCAGGTCGCGGGCCAGCGCCGCGACGACGTCGGCCTCCAGGTACAGCAGCAGGGCCTCCGTCACCGCCAGGACGCCCGTCGAGGCCTCGCCGACGTCGGCCAGCAGGGCGCGGCGCGCGTCGGGCTGGGAGAGATCGACGGAGCTTCGACCCACTCTTCGTCGTGACCTGCTCGGCCGCCGTGGTATCGGTCGAGCTCCGCTCGGAGCGCATGACCATGATGGAGCCGAAGATCGTTCACGTCGGACCCTACCCCCTTCGGCTGCCCGAGCTCTGGTACGAGGAGGGTGACGTCCGCGAGAAGCCTGGCTTCTTTGGGTACAACGCCGTCGCCGTCGTGGGGGTGAGCTTCGACTTCTACGTCATCGTCGGGCGGGGGCGGGACGAGGAGGAACGACGGCGGCACGTCGACGGGTTCGTGAAGGGTAAGGCACCGCTGCGTCACCTCCGCGAGAGCACGAGCTGGCAGGGCGTGGCGTTCGAGCGGCACCGATTGGAGGAGTGCACGAAGCTCGCCCCCGGGGCGGTGTACGAGCTGTTCCTCTGCGAGGCCTACGGCGACCTGCTTCTGTTCGGCTTCGGCTTCGTCGCGCCGCTCGAACAGGAGGAGTCCCTGCGGAGGCTCTTCACGACGATGGTGAGCGGCGCCATCGTGGAGCGGGGCGATTCGCTCCACGGGGAGGGCGCCGGGAGCGGTGGTGACGGCGGCGCGCCACGCGCCGCCGCACAGCCCAAGCGAAGCTGGTGGAGCCTGTTCCGGCGGCGGTAGCAGCGCTTATCGACCACCTGCTCACGGGTGGGCTGACGATGGCCCCGCGCGCCAGGGGCCTGCTTGACCTTGCGGCGACCCGGACCTGATCCGATGCTCGCGAGATCGCCCCCACGAGCCTTGCCGCACCCTCCCCCGCCGCGGGTCTTCCCTGCAGCGACGCGCCCGAGCCGCTCCGGACATAGCGATGGCAAGCATTGCCAGGAGGGCAATGCTTGCCATGCGCACGCCGGCAAGGATTGCCAGGGGGGCAACTCTCGCCACGCGCACGCCGGCCGAGCCGCGCGTGCGGCCGCGGGGCGACCGCTCGGCGCCGCTGGATCGGTGCGCCGCGCAGCCCGCCTTTCCTCGGAAGACCCTTCGCGCGGAGGGCCGGCACGCCGGTTGCGAAGTCGCTCTTCCTGCCGGGCTCGCCGGCGATGATCGTGAAAGGTAGGGGACAAGCCATGAAGACACTCCACATCATCCTCCGTTGCGCTCCCATCTTAGGCCTCTTCGCGGTGGCCTTGCCGGGTTGTACAAGCGAGTCCTCAGACTCGGTAGAGCCCGAGGAGATCCTCTGTGACAAGCTCGCCGAGTGCGGGCAGCTGAGCGGCGGCGTGACAGCCGAGCGGTGCGCCACCGATACCCGCCGAGCCCACCAGCAGGCCATCAAGGAGGTGAGCATATGTACGCCGGTCTTCGCGCAGCTCCAGAGCCTCATGGTCTGCGCGGCGCAGCAGGAGGGGTGCGAGATCGACGTCGGTGCGAAGGCGGCCGAGCTCCCGGGGGATCATCCGTGCTTCGCGGAGAGCGAGAGCTACAAGAAGGCCTTGCAGCAGGCGGTGGAGCAGAGCCATGAGCCCGATGCGGGAGACCTGTGTGCCTTCTATTATACGAGGGCCATCGATATGGTGACGACCCCCGCGACCGGCCAGGCGTGCACGACGAACGCCGATTGTCCAGACGTCGAGTGTCCGGACCCGGCGCTCGGGAGGGCGGGCTTTTGCCAGAGCGGCAAGTGCAAGACGGCGATCGACATCTGCAGGTGAGCGCGACGGTCGAATCACCGGGGCGGGACGCGCTCCGACGCCGCCGGAGCGGGACGCGCTCCGATGCCACCGGAGCGGGACGCGCTCCGCAGGAGCAGCGCCACGTCGTGCCGTATCGCCGGGAATGGCGGTCCGAGAGAGCGCGGTGAGCGTGTCGCGTCGACGAGGATCCAGCCCCTGTTTCCAGTCCTCCCGGAGCAGGGGCCCGTAGCTCAAGAAAGTGTCACCGCGGCTCCCGGTCAGGAGTGTTACCAGGGCTCCGCTCGTACACGTCCCGACGATCCCCTCCTGCGCAGCCCCGTCGGCCGTCCTGTGCAGCCCCGTCGGCCCTTCTGCGCAACCCATCGGCCCTCCTGTGCAAGCCCCGGCGCCCTCCTGCGCAGCCCCGTCGGCCCTTCTGCGCAACCCGTCGGCCCTCCTGTACAAGCCCCGGCGCCCTCCTGCGCGGCCCCGTCGACCCTCCTGTGCAGCCCCGCCGGCCCTCCTGCGCGGCCCCGGCGCCCTCCTGCGCACCCCCGTCTGTGTCCTACGTCACACTCGCCCCCGTCCTGCGCGTCCCCCGTGCCCCTCCTGCGCACCCCCGTTGGTGTCCTTCGTTACCATCGCCCGGCTCCTGCGCAGCCCCCGGTGGTCTCCTGCGCAGCCCCCGGTGGTCTCCTGCGCAGCCCCGGCGTCGTCTCGCGCGCCCTTTGTCGTTGCTGCGCAACCCTTTCTCCCTCCTCTCTCCTCGCTCCTCCCTCCTGCGCCCGCACCCCCTTCGCCAGCTCCGTGCCCGCTGCCCGCGGCGCCAGCCACGCCGCATCCTTCCGATGCCGCGGCACACCGCCTCTCCCAACCCTCGCCCCAGCGCCTCTCTCGCGACGCGACCGACTCGTGCTCTCCTCTGGCCGATACCTTGTTCGCCGATACCCTCGCCGATCTTCCAGCCCCTCATTCCGAGGGGCGCTGGCCCCGACAAGGAGGCGTATTTTTACCATGGCAAAGGCATCCACCACCACGTCGCCCAGGACCAACGAGGCCTCGAAGAAGCCCGCTCCGCGCGAGACACAGGGCGCGCCTCGCGCCTCGACGAGAGCAGCAGCGTACACGCTGAGCGCCGCCCGCGAGGCCGAGCTCCTCCGAGAGGCCGAGTCGCTCGGCGACGACACCGTGGTGTTTCCAGGCAAGCTCGCCCGGCGCGTCGTCTGGTCGAGCCGCATCCAGCTCGCCGCCGAGCGCGACGCGGCGGATCTCGTCCGCACCCCCTTCGCCGAGGACGAGCCCCCGCTCACGCGCGAGCAGATCGGCGCGCTGCGCGACAAGATCGAGCTCCTGCGCGCCACGCAATCGCGCTGGCAAGCCGCGCAGCAGCGTCAGGAGCAGGCCGCAGCGACGTTCGCGAAGCCGGCCGTCGAGGCCGCCCTGCACCGGCAAACGCTCCTCCGCTTCTTCGATCTCCGCTTCAAGAAGAGCCCCGAGGGTCAAAAGCGGCTCATGGCGATCCGCGCGGGCAGCGGCGACGCGGACCTGGTCCAGGACGTCTCCGACCTCCTCTTGCTCTGCTCCGAGCACGCGGAGGCCCTTCACAAGGCGCCTCGCGGCGAGGCCGACGCGGCGGCCCGCCTCCGCGAGCTCTCGCCGCTGCTCGCGCGCATGCTCGCCGACAAGACGCTCTCCCCCGAGGCGCAGCGCTCGCGCAAGCTCCGCGACGCCGCCTACACGCTCGTCGTGCACGCCGAGCGGAGGCTGCGCGCCGCCGCGGAGTACTGGTACGCCGGCACCGACAAGATGAAGGACTATGCGCCCTTCCCCGTCTCCCGCGGCGCCGCGTCCACCGGAGATGAAGAGGAAGACGAGGCCTTCGCGGAGGACGGCGCGCCGGAAAGCGACGCGTCGGCGGAGGGAGCAGCGGACGGCGGCGCGTCGGATGGGGGCGCAACGGAAGACGGCGAGTCGGCCGAGGACGAGCGGTAATCGCCCCAGGCCGCGGTGAGCGCGTCCAGACGGGGTGGTCGGCTCGTCCTTGGCTCCCCCACCCCCCCGGGCCGCCTCGTCAGCGCGGCGCGCCGGCGGGAGGCGGCGGCACCTCCTCGAACACCTCGGCGTCCGGCAAGGACAAGACCTCTTTGCCGGCCGCCTCCAGCCCCTCTCTCGGCACATCGCGGAAGCGCGCGCGGAAGGCCGCGGACGGGCGGAGGGTCACGGCCTGTCCGGTCGACCTGCGCCGGTACGTGGTCTCCACGCCGGCCTCGGTCGCCTCGACAAGGCTGAGGTTGAGCTTCCCGAGGCTGGCCCCCGTGGCCGCGGCGGCGCCGTCCGCGATGCAAGAGAACTGCACGTTCCGCGGGCTGTGGTGGATCACCTCGAGGTCGAAGCTCCGCGCCGGCAGCCCGAGCTTCGCGAGGGCATACCGCCCCATGCGGTAGCCGGCGACGGCCCACGGCCCCGCGCCGCCGTGGATCGCGGCGACCGCGCGGAGCTCGTCCTCCGGCGCCGCCGGGGCCGAGCCCGCCGCGGGGCGGTGGCCGTGGTCGTGCTGCGCGGGCAGGTGGCCGCGGTGATGGGCCGCATGCCCTGGACCGCGGTCGTGGTGATGGGCCGCGTGCCCTGGACCGCGATCAGGGCCGGCAGGCGCCTGCGCAGGGCCTGCGGGCTCGTGCGCAATGGCGGTCGGGGCCTCGGCGCCCCCGCCGGCGCTCGCGCCGCCGCACCGAATCGAGGAAACGGCGGCGAGGAGGATCAACGCCGCGTGGCTCACCGTCTTGCGCATGCTCGCTCGACCCTCCGGGAAGCAGGCGAAGTGTCCCCGTTCGCGCGCGACGTCAAGGCCGTCGGCCCCCGCGGCGCACGCGCGCCCGCTCCCCCGCGCCGCACGCGCGCCCGCTCCCCCGCGCCGCACGCGCGCCCGCTCCCCCGCGCCGCACGCGCGCCCGCTCCCCCGCGCCGCACGCGCGCCCGCTCCATCCGCGCCTTCCAGTCCGCCCGCGCCGACGCGGGGATGGAAAGGTGCGCGCGCGTTGGACGGTTTCGCGCCCCGCCGCCCGAGACCGGGGTAACATGCGGCCGTCATGCGTCGCGCGCCCGTCAGCCACCCCTGCCGCTCGAGCCGCGCTGGCCTCGCCGGCTCCGCTGGCCTCGCCGGCTCCGCCGGCCTCGCCGGCGAGGCGACGCCCCCCGAGGCCAGGACAAGAGGTGGTCTCCGCCGATGACCCGAGTCGACCCTGAGGGCTTCCGGCCGGAGGCGCTCGTAGGCCAGGTCCTGCGCGGCAAGTGGCGCCTGGAGCGCCTCCTCGGCTTCGGCGGCATGGCCATGGTCTACGCCGGCACGCACCGCAACGGGATGCGCGGCGCGGTGAAGATCCTCCGCCGCGAGCTGTCCGAGGACCAGGAAGCGCGCTCGCGCTTCCTGCGCGAGGGCTACGTCGCGAACCGCGTGGACCACCCGGGCATCGTCCGGGTGCTCGACGACGACGTCACCGAGGACGGCTCGGTGTTCCTGGTCATGGAGCTGCTCGAGGGCGAGACCGTCGAGGCGCGCCGCGCCCGCGAGCCGAGCGGCGTGCTCGGCGTGAACGAGGTGCTCGGCATCGCCGACGAGCTGCTCGACGTGCTCGCCGTCGCGCACGAGCGCGGGATCGTCCACCGCGACCTCAAGCCCGACAACCTGTTCCTCACGCGCCAGGGGCAGCTCAAGGTGCTCGACTTCGGCATCGCGCGGCTGCGCGAGCTCTCGTCCCCCGCGAACGCGACCACGCGCGCCGGCAGCCTGATGGGGACGCCGCAGTTCATGCCGCCCGAGCAGGCGCGAGGGCAATGGGACAAGGTCGACCCGCGCACCGACCTCTGGGCCGTCGCGAGCACGATGTTCCAGCTCCTCTCGGGGCGGTACGTGCACGAGGCCGAGACCCTCCCGCTGCTGCTGCTCGCGGCCATGACCCAGCCGGCGCCGCCCGTCGGCAGCGTCCTGCCGACCCTCCCCCCGCCGATCGCCGCCGTCATGGACGTGGCCCTCGCGTTCGATCCCGACCGGCGCTGGCCGAACGCCCGCGCGATGCAGCGCGCCCTGCGCCAGGCGCGCGGCGGCGCGGCGTTCGACCCCGCGCCGGGCTCGCACCCGGATCCCTCGCGCATGTCCGCGCACCCGGATCCGGGGCGCGCGTACATGTTCTCGGATCCGGGGCGCCAGGGGGCGCACGCGCGCGCCCCGGGGAGCGGGCCGCGCGGCACGGAGCTCGCCGCGGCGGGCTCGCCCAGCACGGGCAGCGGCGGCGCGGTCAGCGCCGGCTCGGCCGGCGGGGGCGCGGGCACGGTCTCGCCGGTCGTGGAGCGCTCGGCCGGCACGGAGCGCCCGGCGCCGCGCGCGGCGGCCCTGGGCGCGCTCCTGGCCGGCGCCGGCGCGCTGGCCGTGGGCGCCCTGGTCGGGCTCGTGTGGTGGCAGCGCGGGAGCGCCGGGGACGCGGAGCACGCGTCGAACGGCTCCGCGGTGGCCGCAGAGCCGCGCCCCGGGGCGAGCGCCGGGGCGGCGCAGGAGCCGCACGGCGGCGCGGGCGCGCCCGGGGCCGGCGCAGAGCCCGCGGCGTCCGGCGACGCGGTCCCGGCGATCGCGCCCTCGGCGCCCGTGCCCGCGCCGCCGCCGGAGCCCACGCCGAGCGCGTCCGCGACGCCGCCCGCGCCCACGCCGGCCGCCGCGCGGCCCGCCGCGGGGAAGGCGCGACCGCCCACGACCGCTCCGGCGAAGACGCCGCCCGCGCCGGCCCCGGCGCCCACGCCGGCGGAGGACCCGTTCAACCGGAGACGCTGAGGTCGCACGGATGGGTAGATTGAGCTCGCGTAAACGCTCGCGGAAACGATTCCCGGCCGAGGCGCTCGCCCTGGGCGGGGCCGCGCTCCTCGCCTGCCCCGGCGCCTCGGCGCAGGTGCGCGATCCCGCGGCGGCGGAGGCGCTGTTCGACGCCGGCAGGGCCGCGCTCCAGGCGAAGGACTACGACGCGGCGTGCCCCAAGTTCCGGGAGAGCTACGAGCTCGATCCGGCGCCCGGCGCGCTGCTCAACCTCGCCGATTGCGAGGAGAAGCGCGGCAAGGTCGCGACCGCCTGGTCGATCTTCCGGCAGCTCGCGCGCGATCTGCCGGCGAACGACGACCGGCGCCCCATCGCGCAGGCGCGCGCCGCGGCGCTGGAGGGCCGCGTGCCGAGGCTCACCATCCGGCTCGCGCCCGGCGCGCCGCGGGACACGGCCGTGCAGCGCTCGGGGATCCCGGTCGGCGCGGGCTCGCTGGGCGCGCCGCTGCCGGTGGATCCGGGCGAGGTCCAGGTGACGGCGACGGCGCCGGGCCGGAAGCAGAAGACGTTCACGGTGCAGCTCGCCGAGGGCGCGCAGGCCGAGCTGCTCGTCGCGCCGGAGGAGCCCGCGGCCGGCGGCGGGAGCGCCGGGCCCGCGCTCCCGCCGAAGGACGGCCCGCCGGCGGCGGGGGGCTCGATGCAGCGGACGGCCGGGTGGATCAGCGCCGGCGCCGGCGTGGTCGGGCTCGGCGTCGGCGCCGCGTTCGGCCTGCGCGCGCTCGGGAAGAAGGGCGACGCCGAGCCCTATTGCAACGAGGCCAACGTCTGCGCGGAGCGGGGGATCGAGCTGCAAGAGCAGGGCGCGACCGCCGGGACGATCTCGACGGTCGCGTTCCTGGTCGGGGCGGCGGCGCTGGGCGCCGGGGCGGTGCTCATCTTCACTGCGCCGTCGTCGGCGCAGGCGCCGTCGGCCCCGAGGGCGACGGTCGGCGTGGTGCCGGGAGGCGCCGTGGCCAGGGTGATCTTCTGACGGCAGCCGCGGCCGGCGGTGCGCTGGTAATCTCTCGATCCCTGGAGCCACGCCCGGCATGCAGCCGGCCGTGGCGAGGGTGATCTTTCGCCGGCCGCCGGAGGCGCCGCGCCACGGGAGACGGAGAGATGACGCGCGATCTCATGAACACTCGACCCATGTTCCGCGCCGCGCTGCTCGCGGCCGCGGCCGGAGCGGGCTGCAACGCGATCATCGGGCTCGAGGTCGGCGAGCTGGACTCGTCGTCCGGCAGCGCGGGCGCGACGTCGGCGGACGTGTCCGCGGTCGGCACGGGCGGCGCCGGCGGTGATGGCGCCGGCGGCGACGGCACCGGCGGGGACGGCGCCGGCGGGGACGGCACCGGCGGCGCCGGCGGGGAGGCGGCGTACTGCAGCCCGACCCGCGAGGGGGCGGTCCGCGGCGCGTCGGGCGCGTGGGGACAGCTGTCGGGCCTGTCGGTCGCCGGCATCGCGGCGCGGGACGGCGCGGTGACGGCGGTCATCAAGGAGTCGCGGGAGCTCGCCAGCACGCCCAACAAGGTCGGGTTCTCGGTCGCGCGGTGGAGCACGTCCGGGACCCTCGACAGCACGTACGGGATGAGGACCGGCGAGCTGTCCGGCAACATCTGGCCCGAGCACCTGGCCGTCCTGTCGGACGCCGCCTACGTGACCGGCTGGTCGGATGCGCCGTTCATCTCGCTCACGCCGGACGGCGAGTGCTTGATCGGTGTGCCCGACGAGAACGGGCACAGGCCGAGCTTCCTGGCAGCGCTCGATCCGCTGGGCAAATGCAAGTGGATCTGGAGCGTCGATGCCGAGTTCAACACCGCTCCGCTCGCCCTCGCGGCGACGCCCAAGCGGGTCGTGTTCGCGGTCTCGCTCTCGGGACAGGCGACGGCGAGCACCGGCGATTGCGCCCTCGGGGCCGGCGACGAGCGCGGCTCCACGGCGCTCGTGGGGCTCGACCCCGACGGCGCGTGCCTCTGGCATCGCACGTTCGAGACCGCCGCGACCGTGCGCATCGAAGAGCTCGTCGCGGTCCCGGAGACCGGGGAGGTGCTCGTCTTCGGCGAATACGATGCGCCGGATGCGGCGATCAAGATCCAGACGAAGGAGCTCCCCCGCACGCCGGATCGCGACCTGTTCGTGGCGCGCGTCCGGATGGAGGACGGCGAGCTGACGGACCTCCTCCCGCTCAGGGCCCCTGGGAGCCAGTCGGCGGCGCGGCACGGGGCCGCGCTGCTCCCGGGCGGAGACCTCGTGATCTCCGGGACGTACTCCGGGCCGTCCTTCAACTTCCAGGATGGCTGCCCGCTCCTGCCGGACGCGGGGAGCTCGGAGAACACCTTCGTCGCGCGCGTCTCGCGAGAGGGCGTGGTCTGGAGCCGTGGATTCGGCGACGCGGTGAAAGATCAGATGGTCGTCCACCTGGAGGTGGACGAGAGCGGCGCGATCTACGTGACGGGGACGCTCGAGGGCGAGATCCCGCTGGAGAGCGGCGAGAAGATCGCCGCCGGGACGGAGGAGCTGTCCAGCTATCTGATCGTGCTCAATCCGAGCGGCAACGTCCTCTGGGGCACCGCGATCGCGGGGAAAGGCACCGCGGCCGTCTGGTCGGTCGCGCCGGGCGAGAGGCCCGGCGATCCGCTCCACATCGGCGGCGAGCTGACGGACACGTTCCCTCTCATGGACTTCGGCCGTCCCATCCGGGCGCCGGGAGAAGGGTTCATCGTTCAGCTGCAGGGCATGCGGTGACCGCCGCGCTCGGCATCCGCAGAACAGCCCACGACATTTCCACACGGCGCCGCTGAGCCTGCCACGCAAGCGGCGCGGCGCGGCGCGTGATCCGGCCGCCGCAGGTTGACGCCGGTGGGAACGGGGGCTTCCATTCGAGGATGCGCTCGCTTCACCGATGTTTCCGCCTGGCTCTGCCCGCCGCGGCCGCCGCCCTGGGCGCCGTCGCGGGGTGCTACCCCGACGTCACCTTCACCGGGGGCCCCGGCGGCGCAGGCGCTGGCGGGGACTTCGCAGGCACCACCGCATCGTCCGCGAGCACCGCCGCCTCGTCCGCGGACGTGGCCGGCTCCGGCGGCGGCGCGGCGACCTCCGGCGCCGGCGGGGACGGCGGCGGCACGGCGGCCTCCGGCGGCGGCGGCGGCGCGGGCGGCGATGGCTCCGGCGGGGGCGCGGCGACCTCCGGCGCGAGCTCCACCTCGGCCACCTCCGGCTCCGGCGGGGGCGCGGCGACCTCCAGCGCGAGCTCCACCTCGGCCACCTCCGGCTCCGGCGGCGGCACCGTCGACTGCGACGCGGACGACGACGGCTATCGCTCGAAGGCGTGCGAGGGCGGCAACGATTGCAACGACGACAACCCCCTGGTCCACCCCGGCCAGCCCAGCACGTTCTACGACACGCCGATCACCCCGGGGGGCGGCTTCGATTACGACTGCAGCGGCGCCGAGGAGAAGGAGTTCCGCTCGATCAACTGCAGCGGCCTCCTGACGTGCGCCGTGGCATCCAGCGTGTTTCTGGCGGACATCCCGTGCGGGCACGAAGGCCCGTTCGGGTCGTGCAGCCTCACCTGCCAGTCCACCATCGTCTTCCCCAATTACGTCAGAGCCTGCCATTGAGCCCGCCCTGGCGCGATAGCCCCCTCGAGGATGCCGCCCCGCGAAGAGCCGATCCGATGAAGCGCGACCCCCGTACGATCCGAGCCGCCGTGTCCTGCGCCGGCCTGTTCGCCGTCGTGGCGGGCGGCTGCAACGCGATCATCGGGCTCGAGGTCGGCGAGCTCGACCGGTCGCACTCCGGCGCTGGCGCGGCCCCGGGCGCGACCTCCTCCGCGGCGAGCTCGGGCGCGGGCGGCTCGGGCGCGGGGGGAGCGGGCGCGGGCGGCGCAGGCGACGGCGGCATGGGCGCGGGCGGCTCCGGAGCGGCGGACGCGGGCGGCGGGGGCTCGGGCGCGGGAGGAGAGGGCGGCGGGGGCAGCGGCGGCGGGGTTCCGATGTGCAGCGAGGCCCCGGGCGCCATCCTCCAGCCGTCGGCGGCGTGGGGCGAGACGATCGGCTTCGACGTGGGCGACCTCGCCGCCTCGGGCAACGCGCTGACGGCCGTCGTCACGGATGTCCTCGAGGATTCGCGCTATCAATTCACGGTCGGGAAGTGGAGCGCCGCCGGGGCGCGCGACGGCCGGTACGGGCTCTCGGTGAATGACATCTGGGGCTTGCACCTGGCCGCCGGCAAAGACTTCACCTATGTCGCCGGGGAGTCCGAGGGGGCCGCCAACCTGCCCACGGGGTCGCTCAGCGCCTGCCGCATCGGCCCCGGCCTGCTCGACACCACCTTCACGACGAGCTTCGTGGCGGCGCTCGGCCCAGAGGGCAAATGCGCGTGGGTGTGGAGCGTCGACGCCGAGCACGGCACCACCGCGCGCGGCCTCGCGGCGACCCCCGAGGCGCTCGTCGCCGCCGTCGACGTGACGGACGCCGGCAGGAGCTTCGGGCCGTGCGCGCTCCGGGAAATCCCGCAGGAGTCGGCGCTGCTCGCCGCGCTCCACCCGCAGGACGGCGCGTGCCGCTGGCAGCACCGCCTCGGGCCGCGAGCGGCCGTGACGGTCAAGGCGATCGCCGCCAACTCGAGGTCAGGGTCGAGGTTCGTGACCGTCGTCGGCGACTACGACTCGCTCAGCGGAGAGGTCTCGTTCGGCGGGGAGCTCCCCTTCGCCTCGGAGCGCCGCGACGTCTTCATCGCGCGCTACGTGACCACCGACGGCGCCCTGCAGGACGTGAAGACGCTGAACGTCGAGGGAGATCAGCAGGTGGCGCAGCACGGGGCCGCGCTGCTCCCGGGCGGCGACGTCGTGATCGCCGGGACGTACCGCGGGCGCGTCCGCTTCGAAGAGCGCTGCCCGCCGCTGCCCGACGCGGGGGAGACCGAGAACCTCTTCATCGCGCGGGTCTCCGACGACGGCGTCGTGTGGAGCCGCGGGTTCGGCGACGCGGCGGAGAGCCAGATCGCGGCCGGCGTGGCGGTGGACGAGGCGGGCTCGATCTACGTCACGGGCGAGTTCTCGGGCGCGCTCCCGCTGGGGGGCGCCGGGGCGCTCACCACCTCCCGGAAGCGGGCGGGATTCCTGCTGAGGCTGGACGCCCGCGGCAACCTCGTCTCGGCGGCCCAGCTCGAGGGAGACGGCACCGTCGCCCTGCGGGTCGTCGCCGCGAACGGCGGCTCCGGCGATCCCCTCTACGTCGCGGGCGCCGTGACCGGCACCCTCGAGCTCCCCGGGCTCGACGAGCCGCTCGGCAGCGACAGCGATCCGGAGTCTCACGGGTTCATCGCGCGGCTCTCGGGCGTGCGCTGAGCTGCGATCGCGCCGGGCGCGGCCGGAGGCGGCGGAGCTGCGCTCCCGTCCCGCGCGGCGCGTGCGGCGACGAGGCGTAAGGGGATCCCTGCGGTCGGCTTCAAGGGCGGATCCGTTTGTCGCCACGCAACCAGCGTGTTTCCAGGAGACGTCGTGAGCAGCGGAGAAGACCCGTCCGGACCGCATGCTCTCTGCGGTTCCGGGCTCAGGCACGCTGGGTCTCGAGAGGATCGGCGGTTGAGGCTCCGCTCGCCTCCTGTCGTGGCGGCCGCGACTGCGCCGTGCAATAGAGGTCGACGCAATGAAGCGCTCTCTCGCGAAGCTCCGAGCTGGGCTCTGTGCTGCGCTGTTCGCCTCCGGCGCCAGCGGCTGCAACGCCCTCATCGGCCTCGAGGTCGGCGAGGCCGATCCAGCAGAGATCGATGACGCCGCGTCCTCCGCGTCGGCGGGCGGCTCCTCGGCGGTCAGCGCGGGCGCGGGCGGGGGCGGCGGCGCCGGCAGCGGCGGGGGGGAGCTCGCCTGCAACGACGCGAGGGAGGGAGCCATCGCGGCGCCGTCGGGGCTCTGGGGCGACACGATCGGCGTGGACGTGGCGGACATCGCGGCACAGGACGACGCGGTGACGGCCGTGGTCAACGAGGCAGACGCGTTCACCGTGGCGCGGTGGAGCCCCGCCGGGGTGCGCCAAGGCGAGGTGAGCCTGTCGGCGCCCGGCGTCCGGGGCACACACCTGGCCGTCGGGACGGCCGCCACGTTCGTCGCCGGGGAGTCGACGCAGAGCGTGGAGCTCGCCGATGCGCGGTGCCGCGTCGGCCCGCGCGGGGGCGCGGCGGCCGCCCGGTCCAGCTTCGTGGCAGCGCTCGACGCGGCGGGCCGGTGCGCCTGGGCGTGGAGCCTCGACGCCGATGGCGGCACCGCCGCGCGCGGCCTCGCGGCGACGTCGGACGCGGTCGTCTTCGCCGTCGAGTCGGTGGACAAGGCCAAGAGCTCCGGCCCGTGCGACCTCAAGCGCACGGTCGCCGGGGAGGCCGTGCTGCTCGCCGCCTTCGATCCGGCGCGGGGCGCGTGCAAGTGGAACCGCGCCCTCGGGGCGCGGGCGGGCGTGACCGTGAGGGCGCTCGTCGCCGGCGCCACGGCCGGGCCGGGGTCGGTGGCGGTCGTGGGCGAGTACGACACGGCGCGCGGCGCCGTCGCGTTCGGCGAGGAGACGCCCCGCGCCCCGGACGGCCGCGGGCTCTTCGTCGCGCGCTACGCGTCGAGCGACGGCGCGCCGCAGCGGGTCACGACGCTGCGCCTCGAGGGAGATCAGCGCATCGCGCCGCACGGCGCCGCGCAGCTCCCGGACGGCGACGTGGTGATCGCCGGCAGCTACACCGGCGCGCTCGATTTCGAGGATACCTGCCCGGGGATGCCCGAGGCCGGCGGCGCGGACAGCGTCTTCGTCGCGCGCGTCTCGGAGGGCGGGGCGGTGTGGAGCCGCGGGTTCGGCGACGCGGCGGCCGTCCAGGCGGCGGCCGCCGTGGCGGTCGACGCCGCCGGCTCGATCTACGTCGCGGGGCTGTTCGCCGGCGAGATCGACCTCGGGGCCGCCGGGGTGCTCGCGGCCTCGCCGGGGACGCAGGCAGGGTTTCTGATCCAGCTCGACGGCGCGGGCGACGTGATCTCGGCGTCGACGCTCGACGGGGCCGGCTCCGCCGACGTGCGCGCCGTCGCGGCGGGCGGGGCGCCCGGCGGTCCCCTCTACGTCGGGGGAAACGTGGCCGGGATCCTCGGCCTCGGGCTCGACGAGCCCCTCGGCAGCCAGGCCGACGCGCGGCCGCGCGGGTTCGTCGCGCGGCTCGCCGGCGCGCGGTGACGGGCGCCGCGCCGCCGCGCCGGGCCCTGGATCTCGCTGCGATGCCGTGATCTCCTTCACGAGCCCGAGCGGCTCCGGTTGCGCCGGCGACGCGCGCCGTCGCACCCTCGCGCGCCGTGCCCCCCAAGAGCTCGCTCCGCCGGCCTCGCCGCGCCGCGACCGCGGCGCGCTCCTGCGCCGCGCTCGCGTGCGCCGCGCTCGCGTGCGCCGCGCTCGCGTGCGCCCCGGCGCCCGCGGTCGCCCCCTCGCAGGCGCCGGCGCCGCTCCGGAGCCTGCGCATCGCGGACGGCGACCTCGACGGCGAGCCGCGGACCGTGTCCTCGGCCGAGGCGATCCTCGACCTCGACGACGCGCGCTACGCCTTCGAGCACGCCTACGCGGGCCTCGACGGGCGCTCGCCCGCGCCCTCGCCGCTCGCGCTCGCTCGGGCCGAAGCCGCGCTCCGCGGCCGCGCGGCGTGGCGCCCCGGCGAGCTCGCGCGGCTCCTGCGCGATGTGTTCGCGGCGCCGGACGGCCACCTCGCGTTCGGCCACGGCGGCCGCGCGCCGCTCCGGCTCACCGCCGCGCCGGCGCCCGCGCCCGCCGCCCCGGCGCCCGCGCCCGCCGCCCCGGCGACCTGCGCCGACCGCGGCGCCGGCGCCCGTATCGAGGCCCCGCCGCGGCGGCTCGATGCGCCGCGACGCCCCGGCCCGCCCGTCGCGCTCACGCGGAGCCGCGACGGCGTCCCGGTGCTCGCCATCCGAACCTTCAGCACCGCCGCCGCCCCGGCGCTCGCGGCGCTCCCCGCGCTCGCCGCCGAGCTGCGGCGAGCGCCCGCCTTCGTCGTGGACCTGCGCGGCAACGCCGGCGGCAACTACCTCTTCGCCGAGCGCTTCGCGCTCGCGCTCACCGACGCGCCGCTCTGCGCGCTCGACGAGCGCGAGGTCCTCTCCGTCGCCGCGGCCGAGGGGCGCGCCAACAGCGCCCGCCGCCGGCTCGCCCGCGGCGACGTCCCGCCCGAGGCGCGGCCGCGCTTCGTCGAGCACCTCGCCGCGCTCGAGCGCCTCGCCGGGGCGCTGCGGGGTCGCGCCGCGGACGGCCGCGGCGCGGCGCCGCGCGTCGATCTCACGACCCGCGGCGCGCGGATCCGCGGGCGGGCGGCGGGGCCGCTCGAGGGGCGCGCCGTCTTCCTCGTCGACCGCGGCTGCGCGTCGGCGTGCGAGATGCTGCTCGCGCTGGTGCGGCAGATCCCGGGCGTCCTCGTGGTCGGGCAGAACACCCGCGGCGGCATGAGCGTCGGCGAGATCGCGCTCTTCCGGCTCCCGCGCTCGGGCGTCACCCTCTCGCTCGGCACCCGCGCGTACCGCGACCCGCTCGGCGACTTCGTCGAGCTGCGCGGGTTCGAGCCCGACGTCCGGCTCGACGGCGTCGAGCTCGTCGAAGGCGCGGCCGCGCTCGCGCTGCGCGGGGCGCCGTCCGGCGCGCCTCGCCGCGGCGCGCGGACATCGTGCGCGCCTCGTTGAGTTCGCGAGCCGTCCGCGTATGCTGGCCTCGCTGCGCCGAAGCCACCCGCAGTTCCTCGGAGTCGCCGCGCGAGCGCGACGGGAGCCAGCATGCCGATCGGGCCAACGGAAGGGAGTATCGTGCCGCGTCGCCGCCTCGCCGCGCCGCGCGCCCGCGGCGCGCAGGCCGCCGCGGTGCTCGCCGCGCTGCTCGGGCTCGCCGCGCCCGCGACCGCGCAGGTGCCTGGCGCGCCGCAGAGGCCGGCGCTCGGCGGCACGACGGCGGCTCCCGCCGCGCCGAGCGCTCCTCCCGCGACCGCGAGCGCTCCGCCCGCGCCCGCCAGCGCTCCTCCCGCGACCGCGAGCGCTCCTCCCGCGCCCGCCAGCGCTCCTCCAGTGAGCGCTCCTCCCGCGCCCGTCAGCGCTCCTCCCGCGCCTCCGGACGGCGCGCCGATGCCCGTCCCGCCGGGCTATTACCTGCTGCCGCCGCCGCCGCTCCCGCCGTGGGCGAACCCGCGGACCATCCAGTACGAGGAGGGCGACCCGATCCCGCGCGGCTACGCGCTCAAGACCCGATCGGATCGCGCGCTCGCCGGCGCGGGGCTCCTGACGTTCGGCATCCCGTACGCGCTCTCGATCACGGTCGCGGGCGTCGCGACCCTCGCGGAGGAGGATTTCGACGAGTTCGGGCCGCTGTTCATCCCGTTCGTCGGCCCGATGATCAGCACGGTGACCATGGACGCCGAGGGCGCGGGCGTCTTCTGGCTCACGGTGGACGCCGTGGCCCAGGTGAGCGGGCTGCTCCTGTATGTCGCCGGCTTGGCGAACGAGGAGGTCTACCTGGAGCGGCAGTTCAAGGTGAGCCCGCGCGATCCCGAGCACGCTGCGTCCCCGTGGCCTGCGATCTCGATCGGCGCGTCGTCCGCGGAGCTTCGATGGCGATTCTGATCCGGCGAGCCTGCGCCAGCGGCTCTCACCCCGAAGGGAGACCCACGTGAGCGCGATCCGCGCTGTCCTCTCGATGCCCGCGCTGCTCGGCGTGCTCGCGCTCGCGACCCCGGCCGCAGCGGAGAGCGACGCTCCGTCAGCGCAGAGCGCGCCGCCGCCCGGCTACGCACCGCCGCCGGGCTACGCACCGCCGCCGGGCTACCCGCCGCCGCCCGGCTACGCGCCGCCGCCCGGCTACGCGCCGCCGCCCGGCTACGCGCCGCCGCCCGGCTACGCGCCGCCGCCGGGCTACCCGCCGCTCGGCTACCCGCCTCCGGCGGACTACGCGTCGTATGCGTCGAGCTTCATCTTCGGCATGCCGCGGACGCTGCCCTTCAAGGAAGGCGAGCCCGCGCCGCAGGGCTACCGCCTCGAGACGCAGAAGAGCCGCCGGCTGCTGGTCGCGGGGTCCATCGTCCTCGGCACCGCGTGGGCGCTCGCCGCGCTCACGGCCGGGAGCATCCTCAGCGAGGGAGAGAGCGAGGCCGGCAGCTACGCGCCGCTGTTCGTGCCCGTGGGCGGCCCGTTCATCACGCTCGCCACGGGCGAGGACATCGACTTCTCCGACGACGGCGGCCGGGTCGCCGGCTCCCTCGTGCTCCTCAACGGTCTCACGCAGGTGACGGGCTTCGCGCTGCTCGTCGCGGGCCTCGCCTCCAACCAGAAGGTCTGGGTGCGCCACGACATCCCGCGCGACACGTCGCTCCACGCCCCCGAGCTCCTCGTCGGCCCGACCGGCGGGACCCTGCGCGTCCGCTTCTGAGCAGCGCGCGCCGGGAGCCCATCCCGGCTCCCGGCGCCCCTGCGCCCTCCGCTCACCGCGCCAGCCGGTACGTCGCGTCGAACGGCGAGCCCCCCTGCGGCAGCTCCCGGACCACGCCGCGCTCCGGGTTCGCCGCGAGGTGGCGCAGGATCCAGAAGACCGTCTCGACGTCGCCGGTGCCCGCCGCGCCCGCGATCTCCTCGAGCTTCAGCGCGCGCCCCGCGCCCGCGGCCAGCGCCGCGAGCACCTTGGCCTGCAGATCCAGCACCTCCT
Source organism: Sorangium sp. So ce385 (assembly GCF_051474135.1). Lineage (NCBI taxonomy): Bacteria > Pseudomonadati > Myxococcota > Polyangiales > Polyangiaceae > Sorangium > Sorangium sp. So ce385. The sequence continues at coordinate 9,532,249 of NZ_CP150337.1, forward strand.
GCGCGGCCTTCTTGCCGGCCTCGACGCCCGGCTGGTGGTACGCGTTGATGCCCACGAGCGACGCGTACAGCCCGACCGCGCGCTCGTAGAGCGCGATCAGCATGCCGACGGCGCGCGCGTCGACCGTCTCGATCGTGATCGTGATCGACTCGCGCCCGCTCTCGCTCAGCGCCTTGCGCGTCCCCTGCAGGAAGCCGGAGAGGTAGTCGCCCGTCGTGACGCCGGGGTCGACCTCGATCGCGCCGCGCGACGGCGCGCGATCGCGCAGCACCTCGATGAACGTGACGAAGAAGTTGTCGAGCCCGTCGCGGAGCTGCTGCACGTACGCGTGCTGATCGGTCGAGCCCTTGTTGCCGTAGACGGCGATCCCCTGGCACACCTCCTTGCCCTGGCGATCGAGCCGCTTGCCGAGCGACTCCATCACGAGCTGCTGGAGGTAGCGGGAGAAGAGCTCGAGCCGGTCCTTGTACGGGAGCAGCACCATGTCCTTCCGGCCCACGCCGCCCGTCGCCGAATACCAGGCGAGCGCGAGCAGCGCCGCCGGGTTCCGGAGCACCTCCTTCGCGCGCGTGACCTCGTCCATCTCGCGCGCCCCCTGCAGCATCTCCAGGATCGACAGCCCCTGCAGCGCCGCCGGCAAGAGGCCGACCGCCGAGAGCTCGCTCGTCCGCCCGCCGACCCAGTCCCACATCGGGAAGCGGGCGAGGAAGCCGTGCTTCGCCGCGTACTTGTCGAGCTCGCTCCCCTCCCCCGTCACCGCGACCGCGTGCGCCCCGAGCGAGAGGCCGAGCCGCCGGTACGCCGCCTCGAGCTCGAGCATTCCGTTGCGCGTCTCCTTCGTCCCGCCCGATTTCGAGATGATCACCGCGAGCGTCGCACCGAGGTCGTCCCCGATGGCGTCCAGCGTGCGATCGATCCCGTCCGGATCCGTGTTGTCGAAGAAATACGGCTGCATCCGGTCGGCCGGCGTCCCCAGCGCCGACGCGACGAACTGCGGCCCGAGCGCCGAGCCGCCGATCCCGACGACCAGCACCTTGCGGAAGCGGGCCGCCCGCTCCGGCCGCACCCGCGCCGCGTGCACGTCCGCGGCGAAGCTCAGGATCCGCGCGTTCGTCGCCTCGATCGCGGCGCGCAGCGCGGCCTCGGGCGCGAGCTCCGGCGCGCGCAGCCAGTAATGGCCGACCCGGCGGTCCTCGTCGGGGTTGGCGATGCTCCCGCCCTCGAGCGCCGCCATCTCGGCGAGCGCCGCCTGGATGCGCGGATCCATCGTGGCGAAAAAGTCTTTCTCGAAGCGGATCCGGCTCACGTCCAGCCAGAGCCCGAGGCTCCCGTCGTGGAAGAGGTGGTCCCGGAAACGGTCGATGGGGAGGACGGCGGGCGCCGGTCCTCGACCCGGGGTAGCGCGGTCTTGATCCATGGCCCCCCTTCTACCGCTTCTCCCTACCGTTTCTCCAGGCGCTCGGACCCCTTGCCCGGACGATGTTCCGCCCTATGCACCGGAGCCATCGGAAAACGACTCTAGCGTGCCGCCCCGACACGCGTTATTTGCACGCCGAACCACGATGCAGCTTGATTTCGGAATCAATGCAGGGCTCGTCGAGGAGCTCTATGCGCAGTACCTCGAGAACCCGGAGTCGGTAGACCCCGGCTGGCGCTCGTTCTTCGAGAGCAAGAACGGCGGCGCTGCGCCGATCAGGTTGCCCGCTCCGGCCGCGCTGCCGTCCGTCCAGCCGCAGGCGTCGCGGCCCTCGGCGGCGCCGGGGAACGGGCACGGCAAGACGAACGGCGAGGCCGCGAAGACGCTGGAGGCCGCGTTCGCGCAGACGCTGAGCGAGCACCCGACCTCGCTCGAGACGTCGCGCGATCTGAAGGTGCTCGCGGAGGCGGCGCTCAAGGCCCGCGTCTACGCCCTCGTGAACGCCTACCGCGTGCGCGGCCACCTCTTCGCGCACGTCGACCCGCTCGGCCTGCCGCCCGCGACGCCGCCCGAGCTCGACCTCACGAACTTCGGGCTGCGCGTCGAGGACCTCGACCTCGCCTTCCCGACGACCGACCTCGCCGGCGTGCCGCCCGTCCTCACGCTGCGCGAGATCATCCGCCGGCTCGAGGAGACGTACTGCCGCTCGATCGGCGTCGAGTTCACGTTCATCGAGGAGCCCGAGGCGCGCCAGTGGCTCCAGCAGCAGATGGAGTCGACGCGCAACCGCCTGACGCTCGACCGCCAGAAGCAGCTCCGGATCCTGACGAAGCTCTCCGACGCCGAGATCTTCGAGCAGTTCATCCACAAGTCCTACGAGGCGGGGACGAAGCGCTTCTCGCTGGAGGGCGCCGAGAGCCTCATCCCGCTGCTCGACCTCATCATCGAGCGCGCGGGGTCGCACGAGGTCGACGAGATCGTGGTCGGCATGGCGCACCGCGGCCGGCTCAACGTCCTCGCGAACATCATGGACAAGAGCCTGCGCGAGATCTTCGCGGCCTTCGAGGACAAGGACGCGGAGCGCCACCTCGGCAGCGGCGACGTCAAGTACCACCTCGGCTACTCGACCGACCGCACGCTCGAGAACGGGCGCAACGTCCACCTCACGCTCACGTTCAACCCGAGCCACCTCGAGTTCGTGAACCCCGTCGTGCAGGGCCGCGTCCGCGCGAAGCAGGACCGGCGGCTCGCCGACGGCGCGGCCGACGCGCGCCGCCGCGTGATGCCGCTGCTCATCCACGGCGACGCGGCGTTCATCGGGCAGGGCGTCGTCGCCGAGACGCTCAACATGATGAACCTGAAGGGCTACTCGACCGGCGGCACGGTCCACGTCATCGTGAACAACCAGGTCGGCTTCACGACCGACCCGATGGAGGGCCGCTCGACCCGCTACGCGTCCGACATCACGCGGATGCTCAAGGTCCCGGTGTTCCACGTGAACGGCGAGGACCCGGAGGCGGTCGCCCACGTCGCGCAGCTCGCGATCGACTACCGCTCGCGCTTCGGCTCGGACGTGGTCATCGACATGTACTGCTACCGCAAGTACGGCCACAACGAGGGCGACGAGCCGCGCTACACGCAGCCGCGGATGTACGCCGCGATCGACAAGAAGCCGACCGTGCGGCAGGTCTACGTCCGGCGCCTCATGGAGCTCGGCCAGGTCACCGCGGAGAAGGCCGAGGAGATCGTGGTGCGGCGCCGCGAGGCGCTCGCCGCCGCGCTCGACGAGGTGAAGCAGAAGGGCTTCGCGCCGGTGCTCTACTCGATGGGCGGCGTGTGGACGCACTACCGCGGCGGCGCCGATCACGCGACGCCGGACGTGCCGACGAGCGTGCCGGCCGAGCGGCTCATCGCGCTGTCCGAGCGGCTCCTCGAGCTGCCCGAGGGCTTCAAGGCGCACCCGAAGGTGCTGCCGACGCTCAAGCAGCGGCACGAGAAGCTCGTCGCCGGCGAGCCGTTCGACTGGGGCACGGGCGAGATGCTCGCCTACGCGTCGCTGCTCGCCGAGGGGACGCCGGTGCGGCTCTCCGGGCAGGACGTGCAGCGCGGCACCTTCAGCCACCGGCACGCGGTGCTGCGCGACGTCGAGACGAGCGCGCGCTTCGCGCCGCTGTCGAGCGTGGCCAAGGCGCCGGCGCGGTTCGAGGCGTACAACAGCCCGCTCAGCGAGGCGGGCGTGCTCGGCTTCGACTTCGGCTACAGCCTCGACTACCCGGACGGGCTCGTCATCTGGGAGGCGCAGTTCGGCGACTTCCTCAACGGCGCGCAGGTCATCGTCGACCAGTTCATCACGTCGAGCGAGGACAAGTGGCACCGCCTGAGCGGCATCGTGCTCTTCCTGCCGCACGGCTACGAGGGCCAGGGGCCGGAGCACTCGAGCGCGCGCATCGAGCGCTGCCTGCAGAACAGCGCCGAGGACAACATCCAGGTGTGCAACCTGACGACGCCGGCGCAGCTGTTCCACGTGCTGCGGCGGCAGGTGCACCGCCCGTGGCGCAAGCCGCTCATCATCGCCACGCCGAAGAGCCTGCTGCGCGTCCCGGCGACGTCGAAGGGCCCGCACCGGCCCGTGTCGACGATCCAGGACCTCGCCGAGGGCCAGTTCCAGCGCGTGCTGCCCGACACGAGCGGCGTCGATCCGGCCGACGTGAAGCGGATCCTGCTCTGCTCGGGCAAGGTGTACTACGACCTCGCGCTGGCGCGGGAGACGCGCGGGCTCAAGGACGTGGCGATCCTGCGGCTGGAGCAGCTCTTCCCGCTGAACGACGAGATCGTGAAGGCGCTCGCGCCCTACAAGGACGGCACGCCGCTCGTGTGGGTGCAGGAGGAGCCGCGCAACTACGGATCCTGGTACTACGTCCTCGCGGTGCTCCGGAACAAGCTCGGCGACCGGCTGCCGCTCTCGTGCGTGAGCCGCGCGCCGAGCGCGAGCCCGGCGACCGGGTCGCGGGCGAGCCACCTCCTCGAGCAGAAGATGCTGATGGACGAGGCGTTCGTGGGGGGCAGCCGGTGATGGGGGGCAGCCGGTGAGCGGAGCGGCGAGCCTGCAGGACCTGTACGCGCCAGAGAGCCGGTGCTTCGGGTGCGGGCCCGCCAACGACAAGGGGCTCCGGCTGAAGAGCCGCGTCGAGGGCGACGCGGTGGTCTGTGACTTCACGCCGGAGCCGCACCACGAGGCGTTCCCCGGGATGGTCAACGGCGGCATCCTCGGGGCGTTGCTCGACTGCCACTCGAACTGGACCGCGGCCCACCACCTCATGCAGGCGCGGGGGGCCGACGCGCCGCCGTGCACGGTGACGGCGGACTTCCACGTGAAGCTGAAGAAGCCGACGCCGCTCGGCCCGGTGCGCCTGCGGGCGCAGGTCGCGGAGGCCGAGGGCGACCGCGTGGTGGTCGAGGCGACCCTGGAGGCGGGGGGCCGGGTCACGGCGACGTGCCGCGGGACGTTCGTGGCCGTCAAGGAAGGGCACCCGGCCTTCCACCGCTGGTAGGCCGGCGGCCCCGCGGCGCGGCGCCGTGAGCGGCCGGCGGCCTCGCGCGCCGCCCTCCGCCCGTCCGCGACCGAGAAGGCGGTGCTCGCCGCCCCCGTGGCACACGCGATGCTCCGCGCCCCGCGAGTGGCGTCCCCGGGCGGCACGCGCGGCGCGGGGCCGCGCAGCGCGGATCGTGGCGCGCGGATCGTGGCGCGCGGATCGGCTCCGCCGCCTCGCGGCGCCGCGAACGAGGAGGATCCGCAATGAAGGCAAACACGGGGTTCGCGGTCGCCGCGGCCGCGCTCGGCGCGCTGTGCGCGCGCGTCGCCTCGGCGCAGGACTACGAGGGCGAGGTCCCGCCGAGCTACCTGAGCTCGCCCCTCAGGGCGCCGGGCAACGCGCTCGAGCTCGGGGTCGGCGCCGGGTACACGCAGGGGTTCGGCGACATCGGGAGCGAGCGGCGCATCCGCGACGTGTCGGGCCCCGGCGCCGGCGTGGCCGTGAAGCTCGGTTACCGCGCGACGCCGAAGCTCGGCCTCGGCCTGACGTCGAGCTACGAGCAGTACATGGCCGTGGGCCCGGATCGGCGCGACACCGACGTCCGCGGCCTGACGGCGGGCGCCGAGGCGAGGTTCCACCTGGCGCCGTTCCAGCGCGTCGATCCGGTGATCGCGCTCGGCAGCGGCTACCGCGCCCTCTGGACGGCGGCGCCCGGCCAGGAGCGCGACACGCTCACCCACGGCGTCGAGATCGCGCGCCTCACCGCGACGCTCGATGTCCGCATGTCGGACAGCGTGGCGCTCGGCCCGTCGATCGGCGGCGGGCTCAACGTCTTCTTCCTGGAGCGCGCGGGCGGCGCGAGCGCCGCCCACGAGGTCCGGGGCACCCGCCTGAACAGCTTCGTGTTCGCGGGGCTCGAGGGGCGTTTCGACCTCGGCGGCCAGCGCGTGCGGCAGATCGTCGAGATCGCGCGGCGCTGAGCGGCCGAGGCGCGGCGCGCTCCGGCAGCGTACGTCCCGAATCCACTCATCCATCTGCGACAGGCCATCTCGTGGCCTCGCCGCGCTTTTCATCACCGCTCGACACGTGCTGGACACAACACAGCTCCCCTTCCAGGAGGGGCTCGGGCCGCGGACATTCGCTCTCCGAGCAGCACGCCTTTGGCGGTGGCAAACACCGATTTCTATGGATCCCCAAAAACCGATACCGTAACGTACGAGACATCGAATCGACGAAGGCGGCGCGGACGGGGGGGGGGGACACGACCGCTCAGGAGCTCTTCTAGAGCACCGGTCGGCTTGAAACGCCCGAGAACGAAGAGGTTGGAACCACAGAGGCACAGAGGGCACAGAGTTTTGTTGTGTTTCCTCTGTGTCCTCTGTGCCTCTGTGGTTCACTTTCTCGGGGTCTCAACCCGTTTGGTGTCCTAGGCAGACCAGCTGCCTGCCGGCGCGACGCTCGCGGGCAGCGCGGGGCGCCGGCTCGGTCGCGCGCCCGCGCTCGTCGTCGGGCGGGGCGCCGCGGGGATCTTGCTTTCAAGGGGAGCGAACTCATGACCACCATTCTCCTCGTCGAAGACAACGAGATGAACCGTGACATGTTATCGCGACGCCTGCTCCGCCGTGGATACGCCGTGGTGACCGCCGTGGACGGCGAGTCGGGGGTGGAGCTGGCGCGGACCGCGCGGCCGCAGCTGATCCTCATGGACGTCGGCCTGCCCAACATCGACGGCCTCGAGGCGACGCGCCGCCTCAAGGGGGACACGCGCACCAGGGACATCCCCATCATCGTCCTCACCGCCCACGCGATGAGCAGCGATCGAGAGCAGGCCATCGAGGCGGGAGGCGACGACTACGACATCAAGCCCGTCGAGATCGAGCGCCTCGACGCCAAGATCCAGACGCTGCTCGCCCGGGAGTCGCCGTGAAGCGCCCGGCCGATCCCCCCGCCGGGCGCGGCGCCGCGAGCGACAGGCCCGGGAGGCAGGAGCTCTGGAGATCGCTCGTCGCGCACCTCCGCCACGAGCTCCGCACCTCGCTCACCGCGATCGTCGGCTACGGCGATCACCTCCTCGAGTGCCTGCCCCTCGACGCGCCGACGAGCACGTTCGACGCGCTCAACGGGCTCCGGGGCATCGGGGCCTCCGTGCTCGCCCAGGTGAACGAGCGCATCTCCGAGGAGGCGCTCGGCGGCCGCGACTCGCAGGCGCTGCTCCGCAGCCTGCGCGAGCTCAACGACGCCACCGAGCCGCACACGAGCAAGATCGAGCCGCTCTGCGCCGAGCTGCTCTCCCGGTTCGAGCGCGAGGAGCGGTTCGCGCTGATTCCCATCCTCTGCCGGATCCAGGCGGCGGGGGTGATGCTGCGCAACCTCATCGCGGGCTACTCGCAGAGCGGCCTCCCGAAGGCCCCGTGGCTCGGGCTGCCGCCCGTCCAGGACGAGGCCACCCCTCCCGCGCTCATCGCCCCGGCCAGGGCCGGGAGCCTCGGCGGGCGCCTGCTCGTCGTCGACGACAACTCCGTGAACCGCGACATGCTGACCGCGTGCCTCGAGCGGCGGGGGTACGAGGTGGACCAGGCGCCCGGCGGGCGCACGGCGCTGCAGCTCATCCGCGAGAACGACTACGACCTGATCTTGCTCGATCTCGTCATGCCGGACCTGAGCGGCCTCGACGTCCTGGAGAAGCTGCGGGACGAGGGGCGCCTCGGCATAGCCCCGGTGGTCCTGCTCTCCGCGTCCGACAAGCTCGGCGACGTGGCGCGCGGCATCGAGTGCGGCGCCGAGGACTACGTGACCAAGCCGTTCAACATGGTCCTGCTCCAGGCGCGCATCCGCGCCTGCCTCGAGCTCAAGCGGCTCAGGCAATGCGAGGAGGCCTATGTCACCCTGCTCCGGGAGCACCAGGCGCGCGCCGAGGAGGCGCAGCGCGCATCGGCCGGGCGCGCGCGGGGCGACGCGGGCGAGCAGGGCGCGGGCTGAGCGAGGGGCCGCGCCGGCCGGGGCGCGCGCGGGGCGCTCCACAGGGCGAAGTACCGTGAACACGAGGGCGCCTGTCCGGGGCGTGCCGCGGACAGGCGCGGAGCGGCGAGCCATGCAGGTCATCCACACCATCGTCAGGGAGCGGCGCGCGTACAACAGCTGGGTCGCCAACGAGACCATGGAGGACTACTCCCTCCGCTACGCGCCGAGGTCGTTCAGGAAATGGTCCCCGGCGCTCCTCGCCAACACGGCGCTCGGCGGGATCTCGTTCCTCGCGCTGGAGGCCATCGGCGGCTCGCTGATCGTCAGTTACGGGTTCACGAACTCGGTCTGGGCGATCCTCGTCTCCAGCGTCATCATCTTCCTCACGGGACTGCCGATCTCGTACTACTCGGCGACGTACAACCTCGACATGGACCTCCTGACGCGGGGCGCGGGGTTCGGCTACATCGGCTCGACGATCACGTCGGTCATCTACGCGTCGTTCACGTTCATCTTCTTCGCCCTCGAGGCCGCCATCATGGCGCAGGCCCTCGAGCTCTACTTCGGCCTGCCGCTCGTGCCCGGGTACCTCCTGTGCTCGGCGGTGATCATCCCGCTCGTGCTCTTCGGCGTGACCCTGATCAACAAGTTCCAGCTCTGGACCCAGCCGCTGTGGCTCGTGCTCATGGCGCTGCCGTTCGTCTTCGTGCTCCAGAAGGACCCGGAGGCGCTGTCCGGCTGGACCAGCTTCGCCGGCAGGTCGGAGGGCGGCGACCGGTTCGACCCGGTCCTCTTCGGGCTCGCGGCCAGCGTGAGCTTCTCCCTCATCGTGCAGATCGGCGAGCAGGTGGATTACCTGCGGTTCATGCCGGACAGGACGCGATCGAACCGCCGCCTCTGGTGGACCGCGCTGATCCTGGCGGGCCCCGGGTGGATCCTGCTCGGCGGCGCCAAGCAGCTGGCCGGCGGCTTCCTCGCGTCGCTCGCGGTGCGGCAGGGATCGAGCGTGGACGCGGCGCTCCGGCCGGTGGTGATGTACCTGGCCGGCTACGAGCACGTCTTCTCGAACCGCGGCGTCGTCCTCCTCGCGGCGATGGCGTTCGTCGTCGTCTCGCAGCTCAAGATCAACGTGACCAACGCCTACGCCGGGTCGCTCGCGTGGTCCAACTTCTTCTCGCGGCTCACGCACCGCCACCCCGGCCGCGTCGTGTGGCTCGTGTTCAACGTCGCGATCGCGCTCCTCCTCATGATGTTCGGGGTCTTCCATACCCTCGAGAAGGTGCTCGCGATCTACTCCAGCGTCGCCATCGCGTGGGTCGGCGCGATCGTGGCCGACCTCGTCGTCAACAAGCCCCTCGGGCTGAGCCCGCGGTATATCGAGTTCAAGCGGGCGCACCTCTACGACGTGAACCCGGTGGGGGTCGGCGCGATGGGCGCGGGCGCCGCGGCGTCCATCCTCTGCTTCGCCGGGCTGTTCGGCCCCTCCGCCGCGGCGTACTCCTCGTTCATCGCCCTCGGCCTCGCGTTCGCGCTGTCCCCCGCGATCGCCTGGCTCACCCGGGGCAAGTACTACATCGCCCGCGAGAACACCCACTTCCCGAGCGACAAGGCCCCTGGGGTCGCGCAGTGCTGCGTCTGCGAGCACGGCTACGAGCCGCAGGACATGGCGTACTGCCCCGTGTACGAGGGGGCGATCTGCTCGCTCTGCTGCACGCTGGACGCGCGCTGCCACGACGTCTGCAAGACGCCCCGGGCCGGGGTGTCCGCGCGCCGGGCGACGGCGCTCCGCGCCTTCGTGGCGGAGCGGCTGTCGGCGCGGCTCTCGTCGCGGCTCCTGCGCTTCGCGCTCGTGTTCGCCGCCATGGCCGGCGTCGTCGGGGCGCTCTTCGGGCTCTTCTACTGGAGCGCCGCCCTGACCGCCGAGGCGCGGCCCGAGGTCCTCGCCGCGTTCATCAAGCTCTACGCCGCGGTCGTGGTCCTCATCGGCGTCGGCGCGTGGTGGCTCGTCCTCTCGTGGGAGAGCCGGGAGCTCGTCGAGGAGGAGCTGGATCGGCAGAACGAGCAGCTGCAGCAGGAGATCGCCCTGCACAAGGAGACCGAGCAGGCGCTGTCCCAGGCGATGGAGCGGGCCGAGGTCGTGAACCGGCAGCTCTCGGAGGCCAAGACGCACGCCGAGGCCATGGCGCGGGCGGCCGAGCGCGCGAACCTGGCGAAGAGCCAGTTCGTCGCCAACATGAGCCACGAGCTGCGCACGCCGCTCAACGCGATCCTGGGCTACAGCGAGATGCTCCAGGAGGACGCGATCGAGCTCGGCAACCAGGCGTTCGTGGCGGACCTGAAGAAGATCCACCAGGCCGGCGCCCACCTCCTCGGCCTCATCAACGACGTCCTCGACCTGTCGAAGATCGAGGCGAGCAGGATGGAGCTCCACCCCGAGTCGTTCGACGTCCAGGTCCTGCTCGACGAGGTGACCTCGACCGTGCGCCCGCTGGTCGCGCAGCGCCGGAACACGCTCTCGATCCACCGCCCCGACGGCGCGATCACCCTGCACGCCGACCCGCGGAGGACGCGGCAGATCCTCTACAACCTGCTCAGCAACGCGGCGAAGTTCACCGCCGACGGCGCCGTGCGGGTGCGGGTCTCGGTCGAGCGCGGTCCCGGCCGGCCGGCGCTGCACCTCGAGGTCGAGGACGAGGGCATCGGGATGACGGAGGAGCAGCTGAAGCGGCTGTTCCAGCCGTTCGTCCAGGCCGACGCGTCGACGTCGCGCAGGTACGGCGGCACCGGGCTGGGCCTCATGATCACGAAGCGGCTCGTCGAGCTCATGGGGGGCGCCATCGAGGTGAAGAGCGAGGTCGGCAAGGGCTCCACGTTCCGGGTGCGGCTGCCGCTCGCGGCGTCGACCGACGACGCCGCGGCGCGGGGCGGCGCGGCGGACGGCCACGGTCGCGCGGGCGCCGAGGCGTGGGCGCCGGGCCACGCGGACGCCCAGCGGCTCGTCCTCGTGGTGGACGACGACGCCACGGTGCGCGACCTGCTCAAGCGGCACATCGAGGCGCTCGGGCACCACGTGGCGCTGGCGCCGGGCGGGCGGGAGGGGCTGCGCCTCGCCGGCACGCTGTTCCCCGACGTGATCACGCTCGATCTCCTGATGCCCGAGATGGACGGCTGGCGGGTGCTCTCGGCGCTCAAGTCGACCCCGGCGCTCGCGTCGATCCCGGTGATCGTCATCTCGATCGTCGAGGAGCGGGGCATCGGCTATTCGCTCGGCGCCGCGGACTACATCACGAAGCCGGTGGAGCGCGAGGCGCTGGAGCGCGCGCTCGCGCGCTGCGCGCTCCGGAGCGGGCGCAGCCCGCGCGTCCTCGTGGTCGAGGACGACGCGCCGAGCCGGGAGGTGCTCGAGGGGATGCTGCGCAGGTCGGGCTGCGACGCGGTGTCGGCGGCGAACGGCCGGGTCGCGCTCGATCTCCTGGCGACCGACGCGGCGGCGCCCGACGCGGCCATCGTCGATCTGATGATGCCCGAGATGGACGGGTTCGAGCTGATCGAGCGGCTGCGCCTCCACGAGCACTGGCGCCGGATGCCGCTCATCGTGCTCACGGCCAAGGAGCTCACGGACGAGGATCGCGCGCGGCTCCAGATGGGCACCGAGCGGGTGTTCCAGAAGGGCGAGCTCGGCCTCCAGGAGCTCCTGGAGGAGGTCCGCGTCTGCGTCGAGGCCGCGGCGCAGGCCGGCGCCCCCCGGGCGCCCGCCCCCATCGGCGCGCCCGCGGCGTGAGCTCGCCGGCGCGCCCGCGGCGTGAGCTCGCCGGCGCGCCCCCTCGGCCCGGCCCGCGCCGATTCCGGTCCCGCGCCGCCCGGCCTCGGCTATCCTCCGCAACCAGCGCGGCGCCGCCGCTGCGCGCCTCGCCCACGATGCGGTTGTACGTCGCCCTCGCCCACTTCGAAGGCTGCCCCTTCGATTTCCTGAACAGCAAGGCCGCGCTCCGCGGGGCGCTGGAGGCGGCGGTGGCCGCCGGGCCGTTCACCCTGCTCGAGATGGTGGTCGTCCCGTTCTCGCCGCAGGGCATCACCGCGTGCGCGGTCGTCAGCGAGTCGCACGTGGCGCTGCACTCCTGGCCCGAGTCGGGGCGGCTCTTCGTCGACGTGGCCTCGTGCAGCACGCTGGAGAGCGTCCGCCGCGCCGTCGCGGCCATCGGGGGCGCGCTGCCCGCGGGGCGGCTCGCGGTGCTCGACGAGCGGATCGTCGACCCCGGCGGCGCCCAGGCGCCCTGACGCGGCGGCGCGCCCCCTCCCCGGGGGCGCCGCCGCGCCTCGCGGCGGTCCGTGTCAGTGGCTGCCGATGACCCGGCGGAGCGGCTTGTTGAACGCGAACATCGCGGCGCCGGCGCCGACGCCGAGGACGGTGAGGAGGAGGAAGAACATCTCCTTCGGCCAGCGCGTGTAGAAGATGCCGATGTAGCCGCTCAGCGTGTTGCCGAAGAAGCTCGAGACGAACCACATGCCCATCATCATCGACACGATCCGCACCGGCGAGACCTTGGTCACGAGCGACAGGCCGATGGGCGACAGGTAGAGCTCGCCGATGGTGAGGAGCAGCGTGCAGAAGAGCGGCCAGAACAGGCTGCCCTTGCCGTCGCCGACCGCCTGCGCGCCGAGGATCATCACGATGAACGACAGCCCGAGGAGGGTGCAGCCGATCGCCATCTTCGACACGCTCGTCGGCTCGGTGCCGCGCTTCGCCTGCCAGCGCCAGAAGATGTCGAGGAGCGGGGCGAACAGGATGATGCAGAGCGGGTTCCACGACTGGAACCACGTCGAGGGGATCTGGAAGCCGAGGACGACGGGCCACGTGGTCTTCTCGTCGGCCCAGGTCTGCATCGTGTTGCCCTGCTGCTCGTAGACCGCCCAGAAGACGATATTGAGGGCGCAGAGCGCCACGAGCGCGCCGACGCGCTTCCACTCGTCGCTGGAGAGCGGCTGCTTCTCCTCGCCGGTCCCTTCAGCCGCCTTGGTGAGGTTGTCCTTGGCGAGGTACTTCTGCCCCATCAGGTAGACGACGAGCCCAAGGCACATCCCGACGCCCGCGGCGGCGAAGCCGTAGTGCCAGCCGTAGACGGCGGCCAGCGTGCCGCACACGAAGTTGCAGATGAAGGCGCCGAGGTTGATGCCCATGTAGAAGATGGTGAAGGCGCCGTCGCGGCGCGGATCCCCCTTCGGGTACAGGCTGCCGACCTGGGTCGAGATGTTGGGCTTGAAGGCGCCGTTGCCGAGGATGAGCAGGAGCAGCGCGAGGAAGAACGAGTTCTCGAAGGCCATGACGAAGTGTCCGATGGCCATCAGGGCGCCGCCGATCACCACCGTCTTGCGCTGGCCCCACACCCGGTCGGCGAGGATGCCGCCGAAGAACGGGGTGAGGTAGACGAGGCCCGTGTACAGCCCGTAGAGCACGGACGCCTGCTCGGCGGGCGCGCTCGGGAGCAGGCCCCGGATGAACTCCCACGCGAACACCGTGGCCGGATCGCCAGGGACGAGCTCGCACGGCGGCGCGTGCTGGCGGCACCCCTGGTACGCCTCGCGCGCCGTGACGAACAGGTAGTTCGCCATATACAGCTTGAGGAGGCCGCGCATGCCGTAATACGAAAAGCGCTCCCACATCTCCGCGAAGAAGAGGATCACGAGCCCCGGCGGGTGCTTGAAGCGCCTCTCGAAAGCGGTGACGGGGAGGGCGGGCTCGGTTGCTTGCTCGCTCAATGCTGTCTCTCCACGAGCTGGGACCACGCTGCGTGGTCGTCGGGCGATGCAGGGGATGGTGGGGCCTGATGCCCCTCGGCATGCGGATGCTAGACGATCCGCGACGCCCACGTCACGCCCTTGTTGCGCACAGCGTCGACCCGGGTGAACCGGGTATCCACGTGGGCGGCCCCGCGGCGCGGCGGCGCCTCCCAGGCGTTCCAGGCCGTCGGGGCGCGCCGGATGGCCCTGCGCCTGAGGAGCGGCCGTGGCGCCGGTGCCGCCGAGCGGCGGCGGTCGAGGCCGCTGGCGGCGCCGGCCGGCGCTGGGGTCAGCCGCGCCGCGAGCGCCGCGCGGCCGCGGGCTCCGCCCTGGCCGCGCGAGGCCGCGCTCGTCGACGACGGGAGCTCCGATCGCGCGGTGGAGATCGGCAGTCGAGGCTTCCGGTGAGGCGCCGCCGGTCGCAGGTGACGCGTGATGCGAACTTCAATGCTCCGCTCCGTCCCGAGAGATAGGGCTCGTTGGTCGAGCCTCCTCTGGATTCCTCTCCTCCCTGCCTGCGCCGGACTCGAGCCCTCGCCGCCCGCGGCGTGCGCGCCCGGCGAGGAGCTCTTCCGGGGCCGGTGCGTCCACCCCGCCGCCCGCTACGAGCCTGAAGAGCGCATCGACCGGGACAACGTCGTCGCGTTCGGCGCGCCGCTCACCCGGCTCCGGCTGCCGGAGCCGCCGCGCAGCGGCTTCCGGATCATCGCGCCGCCGCGGACCCTCTCGCCCGGCGAGGAGGCGCTCTTCTGCCTCTCATGGCCCTTCCCTGCCCTCGTGAACGAGACCGTCCACGCGGCGCGCCTCTACACGACGGCCGGGCTGCACCACAGCAACGTCATCGCCAAGCCGGTGAATCCCTTGTACGGGCCGAACCCGTACCCGGACTGCCATCCTGGCGCCGACGATGCTTTTGGCGCGCTGCCGGCGGTCATCCCGGACGTCCTCTTCGCGAGCTCCACCCAGGTCGTCGGCGACGAGACGCTCGTCTTCCCCGAGGGGATGGGCTTCACCCTGGACACGACCCGCGAGATCGCGACGAGCGTCCACCTGCTCAACACGTCGGCCGAGCCCGCGGTCGTCGAGCTCGCCTACGACTTCTTCACCATGCCCGTATCGGAGCGCACGGAAGAGCTCGTGCCGTTCGTCATGAACGTGAACGACTTCCTCGTCCCGCCGCGCGCCACCCGGACCGTCGGCGCCACGTGCACGACGTTCGGCGGGAACATCGTGTCTCTCATGCCCCACACGCACCGTTACGCCGAGGCCTTCGACGTGGATGTCGTCCGCGAGGGCGGCGGCGAGGCGAGCGTCTACGAGGGCGGGGCGTTCGACCTGGAGGGCGACATCGAGGTGTACCGGCCGGCGATCGCGCTCGAAGAGGGCGACTCGCTCCGGTACGCGTGCAGGTTCCGGAACACGTCGGACCACGATCTCACCTTCGGCTTCGGCGACAACGAGATGTGCACGCTGTTCGGGTACATGTACCCGCCGGAGAAGCAGCTCGCGGCGGTGTCGCTGCGCGACGGGGAGCCGTGCCTCTCGTTCGGCATCGGCGCGCTCCGGTGAAGGGCCGGCGCCGTCCGGCCGCTGCTCCTCGCCGCCAGACGCGCCCTTCCGCCCCGCAGCATCGCGCCTCATCGGGGCGAGCTGCGCAGGCGACGCCCGCCTCCCGTCGCTGAAGCGCCTCGGACCGCCCCTGCGTGGCTCCTGGACAGGGCGGCGCCGCCCCCCCGGCACGCGTCCGGCATGCCTCGGAGTATAGCGTCGACGGACAAGAATTGTTTTCCAGAACACACAAGCATCACAAAACAATGTACCAAGATTGCACAATCATGAACAAACGATACACATCACCACGCTCGCTGGCCAATTCGGTGAGCTAAACCACATTCACCTTCGCTCGAAGGTCCACGTTCAGGAGATTCACCGTGAAGCGAGAGCTCCTCCGTTCACCGCACGCGATGCTTGTCGCAGCGCTCCTCGTCTCGGCCTTCGGAGGGCTGGGCGCCTGCCAGAACAGCGAAGACGACGCCGCCTCGGGGGCTCCAGAGGCCTCCGGGTCGACCGGGCGTTGCGTCTACACGAGCGCCTTCAGCCAGGCCGAGGAGTGCCGCGAGTACACCGGCGGCGGCTGGACCGCGGAGGCCGCCGAGGCCGACTGCAAGGCGCTCCAGGGCTCCACCTTCACCGGCGGCGAGCGCTGCGCCTACCCAGAGACGCTCGGCCGATGCGTGCTCGGCGGCGGCACCGACGACGCGTACGCCATCGTCTTCCCCGGCGGCGACGCGAGCCAGTGCGCCGCCACCCAGCGCGGCTGCGAGATGTTCGGCGGCGGCCAGTTCGAGCCCGACGCCTGCGAGGCCGCGACCGAGGACCCCGGCATCGGCACGGGCGGCGCCGTCTTCCAGTGGCCCGAGCTGGTCTGCGTCGAGCCGAAGGCCGGCGAGCCGGCCGGGCAGAGCGACGGCAAGGTCTGCACGTTCGGCGCGATCTCGGGCTGCACCGAGCCGGGCCGCCGGTTCACCGATTACGCGTCGTGCGAGCCGGTCTTCACGCAGCGCCCGTACTGGCCCGCGCCCCCCTCCGAGTACAAGACCCCGAGCGACGATCCGCGCCTGTCCGATCCGGAATGGCTCGCCGAGCTCGCCTGGGTCACGGAGCAGACCGAGGCGTGCGGGTGCGTGTGCTGTCACTCGGAGAACACCGCGCCCGCGGGGCCGTCGAACTGGTACATCGAGGCCGGCCCGATCTGGACCGACAGCTTCAATCCGTCGGGCCTCGCGCTGGCCGCCGGCTGGGTGTCCTCGGCGGCGCTCGGCGCGTATCCGCCGGACCAGAACAACGGCTTCTCCCGCGACACCGCCGGACTGCCCACCACCGACCCGGCGCGCATGATCGCGTTCTTCGAGGGCGAGCTCGAGCGCCGCGGGTTCACGAGGGAGGACTTCGCGGACATGGCCCCGTTCGGGGGGCCCCTCCACGAACAGAGCCTCTACGAGCCGAGCGACTGCGCGGCGGGCGAAGGCGTGGACGCCGCGGGCAAGATCACCTGGGCCGACGGCGGCGCCCGCTACGTCTACGTCCTGTCGGCGGACGCCGAGAACCCGGGCGCTCCGCCCAACCTCGACCTGCCCGAGGGGACGATCTGGCGGCTCGACGTGCCCTCGAGCGCCGAGCCCATGAAGAGCGGTATCGCCTACGGCGAGGTCCCAGCGAGCGCGAAGCAGGGCTATCCCGCCGACGGGACCCCCGAGGCGCTCGTCCCGGGCACGAAATACTATCTGTACGTGCTGGCAGACGTCGGCATCCCGATCACGCGGTGCCTGTTCGAGATCTCGCCCTGAGCGGGAGCGCCGGAGCGCGGCGCCCCTCCCTCGCCGCGCATCGAGGCCGTTGACGCTGACTCGGCGTCAGCCCGCGGATTCGCCGCCGGCGCCGCCGCTCCCCGCAGCGCCGCCGCCCAGGCCTCCGCTTCCCGCGTCTCCACCGCCCGCGCCGAGCCCGCCCTCGCCTGAACCGCCTGCACCGCCCGCGCCGAGCCCGCCCTCGCCTGCGCCGCCCTCGCCTGCGCCGCCCGCGCCGAGCCCGCCCTCACCTCTACCGCCCTCACCTCCACCGCCCTCGCCGAATCCGCCTTCGCCCCCGCCGCCCACGCCTCCACCACCCGCGCCGACGCCCCAGCCGCAGTCCTGGGGATAGCCGCAATAGCCGCCGCAATCGACCTGGGGAGGAACGCAGAGCTGCGGCTGCTCGCGGTTCCGCTCCAGCTCCTCCGGCAGGAACTTGAGGTGGTCGGTGATCCAGGCGTCCAGCGCCTCGTAGCGCTCCTCGTCGCCCGGACGGAGCATCCCCTCGTCCGACAGCTGCTCGTAGATGCCCTTCAGCACCGCGTTGGGATCGAGCGCCGCGAAATCCTCGATCACGTCCTCGCACATCGCGATCGTGTCGGCCCAGCAGGCCTTATCGCTCTGGCACCCGCGCGCCAGCGAGTTCGAGCCGGCCAGGGCGACCTGCGCATACCAGCTCTGCCCCAGGCTGATGTCGACCGAGTACGGCAGGTACTGGAACAGGCCATCGGCCCGCTCGACGAGCACGACGTTGTTGCTGTTGTGGATCGCGTCGTCCCCGGTGGCGAGCACCCACGACAGGCACTGGAACCGGTGGAACGCCGGCCAGTCGATCCATTCCTCGAGCGCGGCCTTGTAGCCCTCGCCCGGCGGCGTTTCGGCGATCGCCTGCTCGAGCTCCTTCGCGCGGGTGTTGTCGCACGTCTTCAGCTGGCAGCTCTCCGGGTCGTCGAAGACGCTGCCGCCGGGGATCACCACGTCGATCGGCTTCGGGATCCAGCCGCCCCCCGGGATGTTGCCGGCGAAGTCCCCGACGAACTCCCACATGTTGGCGCAGCCGCCGCCGAACTTGTCCCCGATGCGCTCGCAGAACGCCTTCTTGTAGCGCTCGACCACGATGTAAGGAATCGACACCGCCGGCCCCCAGACATTGCTCGACACCCAGGCGTAGTTGGTCAGGGGGGCCGGGTAATCGAGGCGCGCATAGAGCTCGAGCGTGAGGCGCTCGCGGAAGATGGTGCCGACCTGGCCGTTGTTGAAGCGCACGTGCTCGAAGCCGCCGAGCCGCTGCTTCTCGATGAACTCGTCCGCGTCGACGTTGAGGTTGGGGATGGTCCGCTTCGTCCACGGCCGCATCGTCGACTGGCCGGCGACCCCCACCTGGACCTTGCCGTAATCGGCCGTCTTGCCCTCGGCGCCGGCCGTCGTCACCCACAGGTGATCCACGAACGTCGCGTCTTCCCCGGTCGGTGAGTAGATATCCCCGACCCCCGGCCTCAGGATGGGGCCCGGGCCGCCCTCGAGCCCGTCGTTCATGATCTCGAGCTGCTCTTCCGAGACAGCGAACCAGTAGCGATTGCCGATGGCGCCAAAGACGTCGAGCGCAAGGTCGGCCACCTCGGTGTCCGCGACGGGCGCCCCCGGGAACTCCTCTGCGGGCGCGCCGCCGTCGCCGCCATCGCCGCCGTCGCCGCCGCCGCCGCCGGCCCCGCCCTCCCCGTTCGTGTAATAGTAGTTGTTGATGGTGTCCGGCGGATCGGCGCAGCCCGCGAGGAGGATGGCAGACGGGATGACCGAGAGGGCGAACAGCGAAATCGCTCGCGTGCGGAACGACCGTGACCGAGCCGAAAGAGACGATAGCTGAGAGGGCATGAGCGCAACCTTTCCGCTACATGGTTACTGCAAAAATCATACCGTCCGTGGCAAAATTGTGACAGCGACGGTGGCGATGCTCCGGGGGCATGCCGGCCCCGCAGATCCGGTGAGATCTTCGAGGAGCTCATCCCTCTCGCCCGCGTGCCGCGCGGCGCGCGGCCTTCGCCCCCTCATGACACGGGGATCAGATCTTGGCACACTCCGCCGGAGTCGCGGCCGTCTGTGCCAGCTCGCGATCCGACAGCGCCAATCCCTCAAACTGCTTCCGGCGCGCGGCGCACAGCCCTCCTCGATGGCCTGTTCCGAGGATGGCCCGCTCCACGACCCGCGAGACCTCCTGTCCTGATCGAGCGCGCCCGCCCCGCCGTTCGGGCGACCGCTACCGCCGGCCGCGCCTCCGCGCTACCTTCGCCGCCGTGGACGCACCTCGACCGTCCGGCACCCGCCGCGCGCTGCTCATCGGCCTCCCCCTCGCCGCGCTCGCCGTGGCGGGCTTCCTCGTGCTCGGCCGCGACGAGCGCCCCGCCACGAAGGCGCGGCCGTCGAGCGCGGAGCCCGGCGAGGGCGCGAGGCCGCAGCGACGCGACGAGTCATCCGCCGTCCCCCCGGCGCCGCCGCCGGCCGCTGCCCCCGCGAGCGCCGCAGCACGGCAGGCCGACGCGGCGCCGGCGGCGCTGGACGCGGACCCCGAGGCCCGCGTCCTCGAGCGCATGCGCGCCGCGCTGACGAGCGACCCGGAGGAGGTGCTCCGGCTCGACGACGCGGCGTCGCGCGATCTCGGCGACAGCCCGGGCGCCGCCGAGCGCGGCCTGCTCCGCGTGAGGGCGCTCGTGCGCCTCGACCGGGCCGGCGAGGCCCGCAGCCTCGCGGAGGACCTCGTCGAGCGTTATCCGGACGACCCCTCCGCCAGGAGCGCCGCCGCCTATATGGGGGTTCACCCCAGGCCGCGCGGCCCCTCGCGGTAAGGCGAAATACCGCAATTGCCGCAGCGGAGAGGCGATGATCTCGCCAGGGCCGCTGCGACAAGCATCTTGTAGCCACGGCAGAACGTTGCGCGGTGAGTCACTGAACCGATTAAGATTTCGGGCTGGCTCCAACGTGCGTTTTTGGCGATAATCGCCCCCATGCGCAATTGGCTTCTTCTTGTTGGGGTTCTCCAGCTCACCGCGGGGGGCCTCGGGTGCGGCGACGGGACGGGCGACGGCGGCGAGGGCGGCGCCGGCGGGGAATCGGCGGACAACGGCCCGACCGGCAGCGGCTCCTCGGGCACCGCCGGGCCCACGGGCACGGGCGGCGGAGGGTCCGCGGGCACGGGCGCCGGCGCGCCCACGGGCGGGCCCGCGAGCACGGGCACCGGCGAGCCCGTGGGCAGCAGCACGAGCAGCGGCGGAGAGCCCAGCACCTGCACGGCGGCGGACGAATGTCCGTTCGAGGCGGGGGTGGAGATCGCCTGCCGCCTCCGCTTCATGTACGGCGTGAACTACGCGTGGCGCGACTTCGGCGCCGACTTCGGCGGTCAGTCCCGGTGGAGCCAGGCGGGCGTCTCGGGCAAGAAGAACCAGGTGCTCTCCGACCTCCAGGACATGCGCGCCAACGGCGTCGACGTGGTCCGCTGGTGGATCTACCCCCGCTTCTACGGGGACCAGATCAACTTCGATGGGCAGGGCAACCCGACCGGGCTCGGCGGCACCTCGGCGCAGGACATCCTGGCGGCGCTCGAGCTCGCGGACCAGGCGCAGGTCAACGTGATGTTCACCCTGTTCTCCTTCGACGGCTTCTACAAGACGTCGCACGACCCGCCGAACGGCCTCACGGTCTGGAGCATGGGGCCGATCGTCGCGGACGCGGGCCGGCGGGCCAAGCTCATCGAGAACGTCGTCCGGCCGATCGCCAAGACGGTCGCGTCGAGCCCGCACCGCGGCCGCATGCTGGCCTGGGACGTCATCAACGAGCCCGAGTGGGCGATGACCGGGCCGAGCCTCTACGGCGGCGACCCGGCGTTCGAGGGGGACTCGAGCAAGTTCGATCTCGTCACGCACCAGCAGATGGAGGCGCTCGCCAAGGAGTCGGCCGCGGTGCTGCGGGAGGAGACCGGCGCGCCCGTGAGCGTCGGCAGCGCCGCGATCAAGTGGGGTCAGGCGTGGACCCACGCGGACGTCGACTTCTACCAGGTCCACATGTACGGCTGGGTCAACGACTACTTCCCGTACGACAAGCCCCTGTCCGAGTACAACCTCACGGACAAGCCGGTCGTCATGGGCGAGTTCCCCATCAACATGGCCGAGATGGACGTGGGCTACGACAAGTTCGTGGGCGACCTCTACAACATGGGGTATGCGGGCGCGATGTCCTGGTCGGTCACCGATACGAACTTCCCCTGGTCGTCCAACAAGACCCGCGTGAAGGCGTTCGCCGCTCAGCACCCCTGCGAGACGCGGTACTGAGCGCCGGGCGAGCGCCGCTGTCCGCGGCGCGGCGCTCCCGGCCATCCAGCCCGAACCTGATTGTCACGCCGGCGCGGCGAGCCCGTCCTGGACGAGCTCGGCCGCGCTCGCGTGACAGCTTGCCCCAGCGTGTGGCGCGTTGGCGCATCGCCGCGCGCGCGATGCGCGAGGCGCAGCGCGCGATCGGGCCGCCGGGGCCGTCGCTCGGCGCGCCGGCGCTCGTCCTCCGTCGCCTCCGGGCACGTCGGTTGCTGGGCAAGTAGGCCCGCTGCTCACGGAGGTGTTCGCCTGTGTGAGCCACGAGCGTTGTTAACCAGCACCCAACAAGGAGAGCGACATGGCACGAGATCGCTACGACAACCGAGGCTTCCGTGACCAGGGGGCGCGCGAGGACTGGCGTCACCGGGAAGAGCAGGGGCGCTTTCCAGGGAGCTACGATCAGCGCGGCTTCCGCGGCCACGAGGAGGAGCGGGACGCGTTCGAACGAGGCTCGTACAGCCGCGGCAACTACGCGAACCAGAGCGCCGGCAGCCGGCAGGGCGAGCTGGGCCAGGAGCCGCAGTACGGGCAGCCGCAGTACGGCCAGCAGGGGCGCGAAGGCAGGGGCCCGTGGCAGGCGGGCGGCCAGCGCGGGCAGGAGCACCGCGGCGGGTACGGCGGATACGGCGGTCGCGGGCAGGAGCAAGGCGGCTTCGGCGGGCGCGGCTCCCGGGAGCACGAGGAGGGCCGCGCGTACGGACAGGACAGCCCCTCCTGGGAGCGGAGCGGCGGGCGCGGCGATCACTTCGGCGGTCGGGGCGCGGAGGACGAGCGCAGAGGGTTCGGCTCGGCGCAGCGAGGGCGCGACGAGAACCGCGGCTATCACGGCCGCGACGTGAACCGCGGGACCACCGGACACGACGAGGGCCAGGGCCGCGGCTCTTACGGGCGCGACGTTCATGGCCGCGACGATTACGGGCGCGAGGAGAACCAGCACCGCGGCTACGGGCGCGAGGAGGAGTACGAGGGCCACGGCTACCAGGGCCAGAGCCAAGGCCGCGGCTACCAGGACCAGAGTCAGGGCCGCGGCTATCAGGGTCGCGACGATTATCAGGGCCGCGGCCATCAGGGTCGCGATGATTACCAGGGCCGCGGCTATCAGGGCCGCGATGATTACCAGGGCCGCGGCCATCAGGGCCGCGACGACTACCAGGGCCGCGGTTATCAGGGCCGCGATGATTATCAGGGCCGCGGCTATCAGGGTCGCGACGATTACCAGGGCCGCGGCTATCAGGGTCGCGACGATTACCAGGGCCGCGGCTATCAGGGTCGCGATGACGACCAGGGCCGCGGTCATCAAGGTCGCGATGACGACCAGGGCCGCGGCACCTACCAGGGCCGCGGTCATCAAGGTCGCGACGACGACCAGGGCCGCGAGAGCTACGGCCGCGGCTACGGGCGACAGGACGAGCACCAGGGCCGCGGCTACGGGCGCGGCGAGGGCCAGCACCACGGGTATCGAGGCGGCGACGAGCGCCAGAACCCCGGCCATTACGGCTGGGGCGACGAGCGCGGCGGGTTCAGCGGCCAGCGCGGTCGCGACGAGCACCAGCGCGCCGGCGGCCGGGGCTGGGAGGCAGAGCGCGGCGGTCGCCGCGACCGCGACGAGGACCGCGGCTACCAGGGCCGCAGCGACGAGCGCGAGGGCCACGGTCGCGGCCAGGACCGCGGCGGTCAGGGCGACATCTACAACCGCCCGGAGCGCCGGCCCGGGTTCGGCCGCTTCATGGGCGACGAGCTCCCGCAGGGGTACTCGACCCGGGTCCACGAGCGCGACGACGCGCGCGCCTCGCAGGGCCGAGACCGCTCCTCCGGCGAGGAGAGCGGCCGCTCCGAGCATCAGAACCACAACCGGACCTGGAACTGAGCGCCTCCGCGGCGATCCGTCGCGCTAGACGCATCGCCCTCCCCTGACCCCCGCGCGGCCGCAGCGGCGCGCAAACCACCCAGCGCTCCCGCCCCGCCTCCCCGCCCTCCTGTTCGAGTCCCCTCTTCCGGCGGCAGCGCCGCCCCTGGCTCACCCGACATCATCGGAGCGCCCGCGCGCCAACCGATCTCCGCCTCTCCACGGCCGCATCGCGGAGTCTGCGCCGGTTTCCAGGGACAGATTGGTGTTGTGTGCGCCACGGACCTGCAGCATCCTCCGCCGCCATGAAGACAGCAGCTTATTCAACGTTCCCGAAGCTCGTCTCCGCCGTCTGCATCGCCTGGTCGGCGCTCGCCGGGTGCGGGGACGACGATCCGAACGGGGCGACGGGCAGCGGCGCCGGCTCATCGACCTCGACGACCAGCGCCTCGGGCGCGGGCGGCGACGGCGGCGCGGGCGAGGGCGGCGCCGGCGAGGGCGGCGCCGGCGAGGGCGCGGCGACGGCGTCGAGCACGAGCGGCACCGGCGGGGCCAACCCCTCCGGGGACACCGTCCGCTTCATCGGGCGCTTCGACACCACGAAGCCCGAAGGCCCCCGCTTCTCCTGGGCCGGCAGCGCGATCGCCACGCGGTTCTCGGGGACGTCGATCAGCGTCCGCTTCAACGACGCGTCGACCGCGACGCAGTCCAACTTCTTCCAGGTGGTGATCGACGGCGAGTCGAAGGGCGTCCTCAAGGTCAACGCCGACGAGGAGCTCTACACGGTCGCCGAAGGGCTGCCCGACGGCGAGCACGATCTCCTGCTCCACCGCCGGACCGAGCCGCTGGTCGGCGTGACGCAGTTCCTCGAGTTCGTCCCGGAGCAAGGCGGGGAGCTCCTGCCGGTCGCGCCCGCGCCCGAGCGCCGGATCGAGGTGATCGGCGACTCGATCTCCGCCGGTTACGGGATCGACGGGGCGGATGAGACGTGCCCGTTCACGAGCGACACGGAGAACAACTACCTCGCCTACAGCTCCATGATCGGCCGGCTGCTCGAGGCCGACACAACGATCGTCGCCTGGTCCGGCAGGGGCGTGGTCCGCAACTACGACGATGAGGTGGCGCCCACCATGCCGGAGATCTACGGCCGGACGATCGCCGACGAGGAGCAGCCCGCATGGGACTTCTCGTCCTGGGTGCCGCAGGTCGTCGTGATCAACCTCGGCACGAACGACTTCAGCATCAACGTCCCGGGCGACGCCCAGTTCCGTGCGCCGTTCACGAACGCCTATGAGGGCCTGGTCGATACGGTCCGGGAGAACTACCCGGAGGCGTACATCTTCTGCACCATCGGGCCCATGCTCAGCGACGCGTACCCGGAGGGCGCCGAGGCGCTCAGCAGGGCGCGCGACTACATCGGACAGGTGGTGGAGGACCGGACCGCCGGCGGCGACGATCGGGTGCGCTTCCTCGAGTTCCCGCCGCACGACAAGGCGACGGACGGGCTCGGCTGCGACTGGCACCCGAGCGCGAAGAAGAACCGGGACATGGCCGAGCAGCTCGCCGACGCGATCAGCGAAGAGCTCGGCTGGTAAACGCACGGCGCGGGGCGCAGCGACATCGCTGCTCCGCTGCGCCTCGACACGCGCCTCGTCGCGCGGTGCGCTCGACGAGGCGCCGGCCATGAGATTGGCCTCTTCTCCAGCAGCCCACACGAGCCGGACACGCCGGGCAGCGCCGTGCACCGGCGGCGCAGCGCCGGGGCATCGTGTCACCGGCGCCTCTCCTCGGCTGTGGCACGCCGCTACACCCGCCGCACGTTCGGGCTTTCGCCCGCGCCGCGGCGCACGAGCGCCGATCCGATCAGCGCGCCAAAACGCGCGCAGCGCGGAGTTTCAGCCTTGGTACACGCGGTGCATCTCTCGATGTCAGGACACCGGACGGGCGGCGCCGCTGAAAACGCGTGGGAGCGTGCCGCCGAGCGAGGAGATCACCCATCATGCAGACCAAGCAAGACGGCTCCCAGCGGGCCACCAGCAGAAGCCACGGAAAGGATTTCGTGGAGGCAGCGCGCAAGAGCGCGACTCGCATGGACGACCGCGACGCGTTCATCCCCGATCCGGGCGACGGCCCGCCGCGGGTGATGGACGAGTTCGCCGAGCAGATCGCCGAGCAGTACCTCGCCTCCGCGACGTCGGGCAAGGGCGACATGACCGAGGATTACGAGGACGCGGTGGATCCCGAGGAGATCGGGGGGCCCTTCATCATCACCACGGCCGAGCAGGAGATCGGGTACAGCAGGGATTCGATGAACCCCGAGGACGCCGAGGTCGAGCCGTTCCCCCTGGTCAACCGCTCGCCCCTCGGCGGCTGACCCGGGCGCGAGCGACGGCTCGCGCCGGGGAGCCCGCGAGGCAGCGCACCGCCCACGCGGCAGGCCGGCCGGCGCCTCGGACGCCGGCCGCCTGGCTGGATCTGCTTGGCATCCGCCCTCCGCGCGCCTACGACGGGCGCCGACGCACCGCTGCACAGAGGAGGATGCGACCATGGCTCAGACCAAGTTCAAGGGAAGCCCCGTCCACACCGCCGGCGAGCTGCCGTCCGTCGGCGCGACCGCACCCGATTTCACGCTCGTGAAGAGCGATCTGTCGGAAGGCAAGCTCTCGTCGTATTCGGGCAAGAAGATCCTCAACATCTTTCCGAGCGTCGACACCGGCGTCTGCGCGAAGTCCGTTCGGACGTTCCACGAGCGCGCCGCGCAGCTCCCGGGCGTGACGGTGCTCAACATCTCGGCCGATCTGCCGTTCGCGCACGGCCGCTTCTGCGGGGCCGAGGGCATCAAGAACGCGGAGAGCCTCTCGACCTTCCGGGGCGATTTCGGCGACAAATACGGGGTCAAGCTGGTGGACGGGCCGCTCGCCGGCCTGCTCGCGCGCGCGGTCCTCGTGCTCGACGAGCAGAACAAGGTCGTCCACGCCGAGCTCGTCCCGGAGATCGCGCAGGAGCCCGACTACGACGCGGCCCTCGCGCAGGTGCGGTGAGCCGGAGCGCCGGCGCCTTCGCCGTCACGCGCCCGCGCGCCCCGTGAGCTCACGCGCTCGCGCGCTCACGCATTCGCGCGCCGCGTGAACCGGATGCGCAGCCCCTCCGGCTGCATCGCGAACGCCATCCGTTCCCGCACCGGCGCCGCGGGATCCGCGAGCTCCACCGTGAAGCTCCGCAGCACCATGCCGACCGTCACGGCGCACTCCAGCAGCGCCATCGAGCGCCCCGGGCAGATGCGCGGCCCGCCGCCGAACGCGAGCGCCATCCGCGGCTCGTGCGGCAGCGTCGCGGGCGCGCCCCCGACCCAGCGCTCGGGGCGAAACGACTCCGGATCGCCGAAATACTCGGGCTTCCGCCCCGCGGCGCGCGTGAGCGCCACGACGCCGGCGCCGGCCGGCACCGCCACGTCGCCCACGGCGGTGTCGTGGTTCGCCTCCAGGTAGAGCAGCGGCGCCGCGGACCGCAGGCGCAGCGTCTCGTGCGCGACCGCGCCCGCGTACTCCAGGCGCTTGCTCTGCTCGAGCGTCGGGATCGGGGCGCCGCCGACGACGCGATCCGCCTCCTCGCGGGCGCGCGCCTGCACGTCGGGGCGCGCGCCGAGGTAATAGAGGATCCACGCGAGGGTGTTCGCCGTCGTGTCCTCGCCCGCGAGCAACATCGTGAGGACGTTCGCGTAGACCTCGGCGTCCGAGAGGCGCGCCTTCGGGTCCTCGCCGTCGCGCGCCGCGATCATCAGCTCCAGGAGCGTCCTCGGGCGCGCGGGCCGGTCCGCGCCCCCCTCGATCTCGCGCCGCGCGGCGGTCACGAGATCGAGGATGAACCGCTTCACCGAGGCCATGGCGCGATCGTAGGCGCGGTCGGCGGGGAGGCCCAGGTAGCGCCAGTAGGGCAGCGGCGCGAGCATCCGCCGGTTCAGGCCGAGGAAGACGCGCTGGAGGTGCTCCTGGAGCGCGTCCGGGCCGCGCGCGAGCGTGTCGAGGTCGCGGCCGAAGGCCACGGACGAGGTGACGTCGACCGAGTAGCGCATGAGATCGCCGAGCACGTCGCGCGCGGCGCGCTCGTCGGCCGCCCGCGCCCAGAGCGCGCGCAGCCGGCCCGTGATCGCGGAGATGCTCGGGAAGAACCCCTCGACGTGCCGCGCGTGGAACGTCGGGCTGATGAGCTGCCGCTGCTTCCGCCACGCGTCCCCGTCCGCCGAGAAGAGGCCGACCATGTCCGCCTCGCGCGACACGTCCTCGATGGTGCGCATCCGCCGGAACACCGCCGGACGGCGCTGGAGCACGTCGCGCACGAGCTCGCCGTCGGCCACGACGAGGATCGGCTTGCGGCCCAGCCGGACGGCGAACAGGTCCCCGTGGGCGCGCCACCATCGCTCGAAGTCGAGGTGCCAGCGGTCGGGGTGGAGCGCGAGCAGGTGGCCGACCACGGGCAGCCCCCGCGGCCCCGGGAGATCCGCGAGCGTCCGCCGCGGGCGCGCAGGCGCGGCGCCGCGTCGGATGGAGTCGTCCAGGGTCAGGGACGTGGCCTTCATGCTCTCTTCATACAGAACCAGGGCCGGCGCGTCCCGGCGCAAACACGACAGGGCCTTGATGGGCGATGGGCGATGGGCGCGCGCAGGTCGCGCGGGAGAGCGCGAGGCCGCGCCCTGGGTCGTCGCCCGACACCCGCGCCGAGGGGTGGGCCGCAGCGTCGGTGGGCACGGAGCGCGGCGCTGGCGTGGCGGCATCGGCGCGGGTAGAGACGCGGACATGGCGGAGCCGCTGGAGAGAGAGCTCGCGATGCTGTCCGGCGAGGAGATGGTGGCGGCGCTCGGGCTCGGCGGGGCGCCGGCGTGGGTGCGCCGCGCGGGGCGCGCGGCGTTCGCGGTGCCGTCGTGGCCGCTCGGGCGCGCGCTCGCGCGGTTCGATCGGCGCGTCGGCGAGGCGGGGATCCACGTGGCGGCGCGGGAGGCGCTCGCGGGCTTCGGGGCGCGCTGGACGGCCGACGCGGCGCCGCCGTCGCGCGGGGCGCTGCTCGTGGTGTCGAATCACCCCGGCGCCTACGACGCGCTCGCGCTGATGGCGGCGATCGGCCGGGGAGATCTCATGATCGTGGCGGCCGAGCGGCGGTTTTTGCGGGCGCTGCCGCACGTGAGCGAGCGGCTGCTCTTCGTGCCGATCGACGGGGGCGGCGGCGGGCGGGAGCTCGCGGCGCGCACGACCGGGGTGCGCCGCGCGCTGCGGCACCTGCGCGGCGGCGGGGCGCTGCTGCACTTCCCGGCGGGCCGCATCGAGGCGGATCCGGCGTTCGCGGGCGAGGGCGACGCGCTGCTCGGCGCGTGGCATCCGAGCGCCGGGGCGCTGCTGCGCGCGGTGGCGGCGGCGGGGGGGCGCGTCGCGGTGGCGGTCGTCTCGGGGGTGCACTCGCGGCGGGCGAAGCGGCTGGCCGTCACGCGCTGGGCCGAGCGGCGCGGGATCAGCACGCTGGCGCCGCTCCTCCAGGTGGCGCTGCCGGGCTTCGACGACGTCGACGTGCGGGTGCGGCTCGGCGAGGCGCGGGAGGCGGCGGCGGCGGTCGGCGGCACGGGGGACGATGACGCGGGGCTCACGCGGCGGCTCCAGGAGGAGGCGGCGAGGCTGCTCGCGGGCGGGGCGCGCCGGTCTCCTCGGTGAGGGTGAGGGCGGCGATCCGCGCAGGCCCCCGGTGAGCACGACATTGGCAGGTTCTTTTGCCGTACGCGCCGTTTCTCGACACAACACCGTTCCATGTGCCGACCATTGCGTGCAGCGTGGCTGTACGATGGGGCGATCACGACGAGGATCTTGACTTTCGGATCGCGTTTGGATTTCCTAGCGCCCTGAAACCAGAAGCTCTCTAGTGGCAAACGCCACGAGCCTCGTCGATCATGCCCTTGAATTCCGAGGCCGCTCGCGAATCCGCGTGGTGCCCCGGTGATGACGCGCGACACCGTCGCTCACCCAGCGCTGGCAGCTCGCGCTCCAGCGCTCTCGCCGTGAGCAACGCGGCGGCACGCGGACATCGGCCTCGCAGCCCGTGAGGGCGAGGACGTGACGACGTGTGATGGGCCGTAGAGGTCTCTCTCTGACCACGTCTCTTTGCTCGAAAGGTAGCGGCACGATGTCGATTGGCCAGTTGAAGTCTCGTGGACCGGCGCGGCGCGCAGCGGCGGTGTTGGCTTGCACGCTCGGGCTCTGGGGCCTCTCTGCCTGCAAAGGCAAGCCCGACAGCGCTCCGGCTGCCGAGGGCTCCGCCACCCCCACGCCCACCGCCGCGGCCGAGCAGGCGCCGAGCGGGCACGGGCCCAAGGTCGTGTCAGGGCCCGGCTATAACCCCGAGTGCTTCGCGCCGTGGAAGAAGGACATCAAGTATTTTCAGTGGACGGCGCGCAAGCCGCCGTTCCGCGTCGCGCTCGTCAACGGCTACGTCGGCAACGCCTGGCGCATCCAGATGGTCAAGACGGCCAAGGCCTTCGCCAAGGACCCGGCCATCGCGCCGCTGCTCAAGGAGTTCAAGGTGGTGTCGACCGGCACCGACGTCGCGGCCCAGCTCGGTGCGATCGAGGACTTCATCAACCAGGGCTTCGACGCCGTCGTCACGCTCGCCGTCAGCCCCGAGGGCTTCGATCGCGTGATCCGCCTCGCCGACAAGAAGGACGTCATCCTCGTCCCGTTCGACAACGTGCTCGACACGGACAAGGTGATGCAGGTCAACGAGGACCAGCTGGCGATGGGGCGCCAGTGGGGCGAGTTCCTCGACAAGCAGCTCGGCGGGAAGGGCAAGGTGCTCGAGGTCCGCGGCCTGCCGGGCAACTCCGTCGATCGCGACCGCCACCTCGGCTTCCGCGAGGTCATGGAAGCGCCGGGGAAGAGCTACACCATCGTGGAGGTGGTCGGCAGCTGGGACGACGGCAAGGCTCAGAAGGCGGTGGCCGACGCGCTCGCCGTGCACCGCCAGTTCGACGCGCTCTTCGCGCAGGGCGGCTCGACGGGCGCCATCCGCGCGCTGCTCGACGCCGGCCACAAGCCGATCCCGGTCGCCACGGAGGCCGAGAACGGCGCGCGCAAGCTGATCGCGAAGCACCACGAACAGGGCATGAAGGGCCTGTCGCTCGGCCAGTCGCCGGGGCTCGCGGCCATCGCGATGAAGGCGGCGCTCGAGGGCCTGCAAGGCAAGGTGCTGCCGCAGATGATCTCCGTGCCGATCCCCGCCGCGGATCACACCACGCTGAAGGACGGCGAGAGCTTCTTCTCCCAGCTCTCCGACAACTTCTTCACGCCCAACGAGTTCCCGCCCTGCGGGGTCAACATCTCGGGCGTGAAGATCATGAACGAGTCCGAATCGGACGTGAAGTAGCGCCCGCGGGCGCCCCAGCGTCATGACCGAACCGGTGAGCCCTCCGCTTCTCGAGCTCCGGGCCGTCTCCAAGCGCTACGGCGGGGTGAGCGCCCTGAGCGGCGTCGACTTCGCCTGCGAGGCGGGGAAGGTGCACGCGATCCTCGGCGAGAACGGCGCGGGCAAGAGCACCCTGATCAAGATCATCGGCGGCGTGGTCAAGCCGAGCGCCGGGGAGCTCTTGCTCCACGGCAGGCCGGTCCGGTTCGACCACCCGCTCGAGGCGAACGCCGCCGGCATCGTCTGCGTCTTTCAGGAGCTGTCCCTGATGCCGACGCTGACGGTGGCCGAGAACATCGGCATCACCATGCCGACGAACCGCCTCGGGCTCTTCGATCGCAAGGCGCAGGTCCGCAGGGCCGAGGAGCTCTTGGCGCGCGTCGGCTGCGAGGGCGTGAACCCGAACGCCTGGGTGAGCGACCTGCCGCTCTCGCGCCGCCAGATGGTCGAGATCGCGAAGGCGCTCGGCAAGGACCCGCGGCTCTTGATCCTGGACGAGGCCACCTCCGCGCTGTCGAGCAGCGACGTCAAGAAGGTCTACGAGCTCCTGGCCGAGCTCAAGGCTCAGGGCGTCGGTATGCTCTACATCTCGCACCGCATGCAAGAGATCAAGGAGCTCGCGGACGTGATGTCGGTCTTCCGCAACGGCCGGCACATCGAGACGTTCGCCAAGGGCCAGCGCAGCGACGACGGGATCGTGGAGCTCATGATCGGCCGCGACGTGGGTCACGCCTTCCCGCCGAAGCCGGCGGCGCGCAGCTTCCCGACGACGCTGCTCGAGGTGAGCGGCCTGAGCTGGGAGCAGCAGCTCAAGGACGTGTCATTCAAGCTCGGTAAGGGCGAGATCCTCGGCATCGGCGGGCTCGACGGCCAGGGCCAGCGCGAGCTGTTGCTCAGCCTGTTCGGCGTGCTCAAGGACCTGCGCGGCGAGATCAAGATCGACGGTAAGCCGGTCAAGCTGACGAGCCCGCGAAAGGCCAAGGACCGTGCGCACGGGATCGCCCTCGTGCCCGAAGACAGGAAGACCGAGGGCCTGATGCTGCCGATGGCCATCACCGCGAACATGTCGCTGGCGTCGCTCGACAGGTTCACGCGCGGCGTGGTGCTCGACCGCCGGCGCGAGGCCGCGCGCGTCGACGAGATGGTGCGCCGTATCCAGATCAAGATCGGCTCGCCCGACGACCCGGTGTCGTCGCTGTCCGGGGGCAACCAGCAGAAGGTCGTGCTGGCCAAGTGGCTGATGACGGAGCCGCGGCTGCTGATGCTCAACGACCCCACCCGCGGCATCGACGTCGGCACCAAGCAGGAGATCTACCAGCTGCTCCGCGAGCTGGCGGACGGCGGCACGTCCATCCTCTTCTACACCACGGACTACGACGAGCTGATCGGCTGCTGTGACCGCGTGCTCGTCCTCTACCAGAACCGCGTGCAGGGCGAGCTCGTGGGGCCCGACATCACCGAAAAGAACATCCTGGACCTGGCCTTCGGTCTGCGCGGCGGACCTGAGCGCGGGGAGCCCGAAGCCGAGCGCGCGCGAGGAGAGGCACGATGAAGGACTGGAGGCTCCGCCTGCGCCAGAACCAGGGCCTGCTCGTGGCCGTCGGTCTGTGCAGCTTCTTCTACGGGCTCTACTCGCTGTCTCACCCCAAGGGCTTCAGCGCGTCGCTGCTCGGGCAGAACGCCAACGAGTCGTTCGTGCTGGTGGCGGCGGCCATGGCCCAGACGATCCCCGTGCTGACCGGCGGCCTGGATCTGTCCGTGGGCGCGGTGATCACGCTCGTCAACTGCCTGGCCTCGCACGTCCTCGCCGGCAGCGCGCTCGAGAGCTTCCTGGGCATCCTGCTCTGCCTGGCCCTGGGCCTCGCGGCGGGCCTGATCAACGGCTGCCTCGTCGTGTACGGCCGCCTGCAACCGATCATCGCCACCCTGGCCTCGGGCACGATCTTCATCGGCGTCGCGCTGTTCCTGCGACCGACGCCCGGCGGCCAGGTCGACGGCGATCTGGCGTTCGCGGCCACCTTCGATCTCAACGAGCTGCTGCAGGCCACGGGCGCCGCCCCCCTCGACGGCGCGCTCGGCTTCATCGGCAAGGTCCCGTCACCCGCGATCTGGATGGCGCTGCTCGCGCTGCTCTGGTCCTACTACCGCCGTACCCGCTACGGCCTCGGCGCTTACGCCGTCGGCGCGTCGCAGGAGGCGGCGTACATGTCAGGCGTCCGGGTCGAGCGCGTCAAGCTGGCCGCGTACACGCTGTCGGGGTTCTTCGCCAGCGTCGGCGGCCTCTACCTCGCCCTGCAGACGGCGTCGGGCAACGCCGATATCCCACAAGCCGGCTCCTACACGCTGAACTCCATCGCCAGCGTCGTGATCGGGGGCACCTCGTTGTACGGAGGGATGGGCGGAGCCATCGGGTCGCTCTTCGGCGCGCTGGTGCTCCGCTCCGTCGCCTTCAACTTCCGGGTCTTCGACGAGGGCTCGGCGCTCGGCTTCCTCGCCAACCCGCTCTACCAGCCGCTGTTTGAGGGCCTCATCCTGCTCGCGGCCGTCTGCCTCGGCGCGCTCTGGGTCTTCCGCCTCAAGAACCGGCTGCACATCTTCAGGTGAGCTCGATGCAACAGCTCTCCTCCCTCAAGAGCCGCTTCGGCGAGATCGACAGGCCGACCTGGTACGCGCTGCTGTCGATCGGCGTCATCCTCGTGATCGGCTCGATCGGCACGCTGATCACCCAGGGCACGCTGAGCTTCCTGAGCCCGTATTACCTCCTGCAACAGCTGCAGATCGCCGCCTTCCTGGGCGTGGCCGCCACGGGCATGATGATCGTCATCCTGCTCGGCCACATCGATCTCTCGCTGCCATGGGTGCTCACCTCGAGCGCCATGCTGGCCGCGGGGCTCGGCGGCTGGGCCGCGTTGCCCTACGGCCTGGCCATCGGCGCCGCCGCGGGGCTCGTGAACGGGCTCGGCGTCGCCTACCTGCGCGTGCCCTCGATGATCTTCACGCTGGGCACGAACACCGTGCTTCAGGGGCTGATGGTGCTCTACACCGGCGGCTTCGCGCCGCGCAGCGAGGCGCCGGAGTGGATGGAAGTCCTGGCCGTCGGCAAGACGCTCTCCATCCCGAACTCGCTGTTCGTCTGGATGTTGGTCGGCGGCGTCGGCGCCTTCGTGCTGAAGAGGACCGCGCTCGGCCGCTACATCTACGCCGTGGGCAACCAGGAGCAGGCCGTCTACCTATCGGGCATCAGGACGCACTGGGTGCTGATCGGCGCCTTCGTGATGTGCGGCGTGTGCTCCGCCATCACCGGCATGCTGCTGGCGGGCTTTTCGCACAAGGCCTACCAGGCCATGGGCAACGATTACCTCATGCCGGCCATCGCCGCGGTGGTGATCGGCGGAACCAACATCATGGGCGGGCGCGGGACGTACCTCGGCACCGTCCTCGGCACGATCCTGATCGTGCTGCTCCAGAGCATGCTCAGCGTGCTTCAGATGCCCGAGGCCGGCCGCCAGATCATCTACGGCGCCGTGATCATCGCCATGCTGCTGGTCTACGGCCGACAGCAGCAGGGTGGTGGCCGGGTCTGAACATGAAAGCGGGAAGGCGGGAAGACAAGATCAATGATCTTCTTGCCTTCCCGCCTTCATAAGAATCACTCCGGGGCAAACTGGGCCACCACCAGCAGGAGGGGCGATGACCCGAAGCCGTGGGCCGAGGACGCTCAGGCGAGCATGCCGTCGATGGGCCCGGAGCCGTCACCCTCTCCGAAGTTCTCCGTCCACTCGGTCTTGTCCCGAACGGCGGCGGCGATGAGGCCGTTGAAGAGGCGGTTGTTCGTGACGTTTCCGGCGTCGATGTACTGCCCCTGCTTCAGGTAGCCGCCGCCGCTTCCGGCGATGATCGTCGGCACGTTGCGGAAGCTGTGTGACGGGCCGTCCGCGACGTGGTTCGTCCACATGACAATGGACTTGTCGAACAGGTCGCGCGCCTTGAACTGATCGAGGCCGTGGAGCAGCGTCTGCATGCGGAGCACGTCGATCTCGGCGTGGGCTTGCTCGGCCGTCGGGTTGTTGCCCGAAGACGCGTCCGATTGCACGCGGTGGCTGAGGTGGTGGAAGGGCCAGCCGAGGCTCGCGTTCGACGGCACCGCGTACTTCGTCTGATCCGTGCCGTCGCCGTGCTGCAGCGTCGCCACGCGGTTGAAGTTGCAGGCGAACGCCAGCGCCACGAGCTCGAGGTGGAGCTTCGCGACGTCCTCGATCATGCCGTCCATCTTGAACGCGAGGCCGCCCTTGAGCGCCTCGAGCTCCGACGTCGCGAGCCCCGCCTGGCTGCAGGCCCCGCCCATCTCCCCCATCGTGACCTCGGTGTCACGGATGGAGTCGAAATGCTGCTGGAGGCGGTGCTTGTCGGCGGAGCTCAGCGCCGACATGCGCATCAGGCTGTTCAGCTCCTCCTTCACGAAGTCGTTCGCGCTCTTGCGGCTGCGGAGGAGCTCCTCCGCGAGCTGCGCGCCGTTGTCGCTGCCACCGCCGCTTTCTGCCAGGCCGACGAGCTTGGCGTAGAGCGCGTACGGGTTGTCGTCCGCCGGGCGCACCTGGCCGGCACCACCGGCCTTGAAGGAGATGCGCTCGGCGATGTACCCGTTCTTGCGGTTGCCGGCGTAGAGCGTGAGCGGCTCGGCGCCGCCCTCGTTCACCAGCTCGGCGATGACCACGTCCGCGGACACGCCGGTCGCGGTTGCGGTCCTGCCGCCGCCCTGCGCCGGGCGCGCGGTGAGCGCCTGACACAGGCCCTGCGCGTGGCCGCAGTTGGTGGGCCCCCCCATCGGGAAGTTGATCCCGCGGATGAACAGCAGGTTCGAGGCGTGAGGCGCGAGCACGTGCGTCGCCTTGTCCGTCATGGCGGCGAGCCCCGTGGTCGTGAGCGGGCCAGTCTGGTCCGGGAAGAACTTCTTACCCACCACGCCGCACGCCGCCACGATGTAGAGGCTGAACACGGGCGGGTTGTCCGCGGCCCAGGCGGAGCGCGACGGCAACCCCTCCAGGAACGGAAGGGCGATGGCGACGCCGCCGGCGCGCAGGAACGCGCGCCGATTCATCCCGCGCCGGCGCGCCACGTGAGGTTGAGTGAGGTTCGTTATGATCTTGGAGTTCACAGCGGGCCTCCCACGCGAGTCCGGAATGCTTCGTCCTTCACGAGCTCGAGCATCATCTCTTTCACCGAGCCGCTGGCGCCGCGGCTCACCTCGGCGAGCGTCTCGACGAGCGGCAAGTCCGCCGGGATGACGTCGCGCTGGAGCGCGAAGCTCGCGAGCTTCTTGGCGTAGCAGAGGTGAGCCTGCTCGCCCGCCGCCATGTGGTGCATCAGCTCGCCGGCGTCCGCGAACGACTTGGGTCCTTCGGTGAAGGAGTAGACGCCGCTGCTGTCGACCGGCAGGCCCCCGTTCTCCTCGTCCCGATATTGCCCCATGCCGTCGAAGTGCTCGAAGGCGAAGCCGACGGGGTTGATGAGCTCGTTGTGGCACTTGCCGCCGCAAGCGGCGGTGAGCCGCGTGATGCGTTCGCGGTTCGTCTGCCCGGGCTCGAGGGGCGGGACCGGCGGGATGTTGGGGGCCGGCGCGCCGAGCGGCGTGCACAGCACGTCGAGGTTGATGCTGACGCCGCGGTGGATCGAGTCCGACTCATCGTTCAGGGCGTTGAGCGTCAGGTAAGGGAGCTGCGAGAAGAAGCCGACGCGATCGGGGCCGAGGTCGCGCTCCACGAGGTCGCGGCCGCTCGGCGAGAGGCCGTAGAGCTCCGCCATCCCCGGCCCCACGAAGCCCTTCGTGGACGTGAGGATGTCCTTGACGCCGAGGCCCTCGGTGAAGACTTTCTCGAAGAACAGGTACGCGCTCTCCTCGTACTCCGCGTTCAACGATTCGTTGTAGCTCGGCACGCCGAGCTTGCTGATCGTGGCGTACCGATCGAAATGGAGCAGCTCGCGATGGAAGTACCGCATGCCCTTGGCCGCGGTGGGCTCCTCCAGCATGGACTCGGCGAGGGCGGCGATCGCTTCCGGCGTCGTGAGCGTGGGCGCCTTGTCGAGCAGCGCGTCATCGGGCGAGGCGTTGCGCAGCCAGAGCGAGAGCTTCGCCGCGATCTCGTAACCGCTGAGCGGCTTGCGCTCCTCGCCGAGCTCCGTGCGGTAGAGGAAGTGCGGCGACTGGAGCATCGTCCGAATCACGAGCTGCGCGCCCTTGGCGAACGTGCTCTTCGTGCCGGACATCGCCGCGCCGGCCTCGAAGAGCGTCGTGTACTTGTTGACCTCGTCGTCCGTCAGCGGACGGCGGTACGCACGGCGCCCCACGGTCTTGATGAAGCCGGCCGCGTCCGTACCCGGGTACACCTTGGCGAGCGCCGCGTCCGAAGCCGTCACGTCCTCGGCGAGCGCCTCCGCCGCCGATTGGTAGTCGCTCCACGAGCGCTGGTTCACGCTCAGCAGGAGCTCGTTGTTCGTGAAGTCCGTCGTGCCCGCGACGGGCTTCTCGAACGCCTCGGACAGCGACGACGGCGCGTCGAGGTTCAGGACCACCTGCACGCTGCTCGCCCACTGCGCGTTCGTGAGGCGCACGAACCGGTGGTACCGCGGCGCCCCAGGCATGTCGATGCCGCGCGCCTCGCCGCCGGTGGCTTGGTCGCTGCCGCCCGGCACAGGGCGGTCGCTCTCCTCTGGATCGCCCAACGCGCCCGTGCACCCCGCGAGCAGGAGCGCCGTGACGCAGAGCCCCGCGCCGAGCACCCGCCTGCGGCGCGGCAAGCCGGTCATCGAAAAAGACGGTGGGGTCATCATTGCCTCCTGACGGACCTCTCGTGGCTAGCGGTTCCCTTCGCATGACCAGCGATGCAACGACCATCGTGCTCGCTGAAGCGGGGCGCGTCGTCCCGGTCGATGGCGCGCTCGAGGAGCTCGCCCTGACGGACGACCGGCATCAGGCCCCAGGCGCGGCTATGGAAAAGGAAGTCCAGCCGGCCTGGCGACGTCAGTCCCCAGCGGCGGACCTGCCTTCGTTGGACAGCATCGAACAGCGAACGCTTCCGCGACGACGGAGCGGACGCGATTGTCGCGAAAGTCGTTCAGACGATGACGGAGGCCTCGCTGCGCGCCGCGAGACTGCCCGACCAGGGCCAAGCAAAAGGATACCCTTCGAGCCAAATGTTAACGGTAACATGTTCAATGTCAATTCCAATCGACCGGATCGCGGGGCATCCTCGAGTCTGGGGGAGACCCGGGCTGGCGGTGCGCCGCGTCAAGAAAGGCAGGCACCGGACCGTGGTCACCGCTGGACCGCTCGACGAGCTCGGCCGCCTGAGCTGAGATTGTACAGTATCGGCAGTCGAACGCGTGCGCGGAAGGGCCGGACGGCGGGGAAGCCGCGCAATGCGCGTGTACCGCAATCGACGGAGGCCAAAGCGACATCGATGCAACGAAGCGCACAATCCAACCATTGCCTCGGCACCGGCAAAATTGCCACAAACCGATGAGATTCCCGCTCCAAGGCTCCGCAAAGTCGGACGATGTGGCGACACGCTGACCGATCTCCACACTCTCAGCCCATCTCATTCCCGCGCACGCATCCAAATTACCATGCTCGAGCGCGCAACATGGTCGATTTGCCGATTGACTTGTGGATCGGCCGGGCATGATCCTCATCACTGAGGATACCCATGCTCAGGACACTGCTCGCTACCGCATTGTCGCTCGCGCCGCTCGGGTGCGGCAGCGACTTCGAGCCGCCGCTGGTCGCGGGGAGGGCCGTGCTCACCCTCGGCGCGAAGCAGCTCTTCCTCGATACGGGCAACAACGGGGAGACCGCGGTCGCGTTCGACGAGGACAACCAGCGCAGCTGGTACACGGATTGTGGGGTGAAAGGCGATGAGCTCGAGGTGATGATCCTCAACGATCCCATCCGGGAAAAGAAGGGGTTCTGGGGGATCACCCTCCGCGCGTCTCGCGCGCTGGACGAGGACGCCTGGAACGTGTCCGCCAACCTCGGCGACGACGTGCTCAGCGGTGTTTGCCAGCTGAACCACAAGACCACACGCGAGAAGGACCTTTACGAAGGGGAGCTCTCCGTGGCGGCGTGCATCGTGAAGGACCCGACCCCGGACCCGGACGGCCTGCAAGAGGCCCGCTTCGACGCCTTCGTCCGCGCCAAGAGGTGCGTCCTGCGCGACCCCGGCAGCGGAGGATGACGGCTCAGCGCCCCGGCGCCGCGTGGGCGAGCGCCGCGCCGA
This sequence comes from Sorangium sp. So ce385, assembly GCF_051474135.1. Taxonomy (NCBI): domain Bacteria; kingdom Pseudomonadati; phylum Myxococcota; order Polyangiales; family Polyangiaceae; genus Sorangium; species Sorangium sp. So ce385. Next base: position 9,571,202 of record NZ_CP150337.1, read on the forward strand.
CCGCGGCCGCGGCGCCGTCCCACGTGGGCAGCGCCGGAGCGCGGAGCATCGCCGCGCGGCTCATGCTCGCCCGGAGCGCCCCGTCCTCGATGAAGCGCGAGAGCGCCCGCACGAGCCCCTCGCCGTCGTCCCAGAGCAGCGCCTCGGCGCCGTCGTGCACGACCTCGGCGATCGCGCCGGCGCGGGCGGCGAGCACCGGCACGCCGGCGCGGACCGCCTCGGTGAGCACCATGCCGTACCCCTCCAGCCGCGAGGGCAGGACCAGCGCGTCCGTCTCCGCGAGCGCGGCCGCGAGCGCCTCGTCGTCGAGCACGCCGCGCGCCTCGACGCGCGCCCGCAGGTGCGCGGAGCCGTCGATCGCCCGGCGCACGCGCTCGGCATAGGCCGGGTCGCGCGCCGCGTCGCCCACGAGGACGAGCGTGGCGCGCGCGCTCCCGACCCGCTCGAACGCCGCGAGCAGCTCCAGGAGCCCCTTGCGCGGGATGAAGCTCCCCACGAACGTGAGCCGCAGCGGGCCGCCGTCCCGCGCGGCGCGGGGGCGCAAGGGGAGCCGGTCCGCGCCCGGCGGCGCCACGTCCACCCGGCCGAGCCCGTGCTCGCGCCGGAGCCGCGCCGCGGTCGTCGCGCTCGTCGCGAGGTGCGCGTCGCAGAGCCGGATCACGGCCCCCTCGGCGAGCGCGAGCGCCGCGCGCCGCGGGCCGGGCGGGAGCTCCCACGCGCTCAGGTGGTGCACGAGGAGCACGCGCGCGATCCGCCGCGGCAGCGCCGCGAACGCCGGGCCGAGCTCCGGGAAGCAGAGCTCGTCGCCGACCACGACTTCAGGGTCGAGCCGGGCGAGGCGCCCCGCGAGCGCGAGCCCGGCCAGCGCGCGCGACCGCGGCGCGGGATCGAGGGACACCACCTCGACGACATCGCCCCTCCGCCGCAGCCGCTCGACGACGAGCCGATCGTAGATGTACCCGCCCGTGATCTGGTCGAGGGCGCCGTAGACGACCCAGGCGATGCGCATGCGTCGACCCAGTACCACGGAACCCGGCCCGCCCCGCGCGGGCGGCCGGGCGCCGCGCCCGGGTGTCACGCGCCGGGCGGGGGCCTCCGGCGCGCCCTCCACCCCGACAGCTCCCCCGCCGCGACGAGGCCGGCGCCCAGCGCGAAGCACACCAGCGAGGTCGCCAGCGCGGGCAGCGGGATGTCGCGGTCGCCGCCGCTGTACGCCTCGACCGTGGACGTCAGGAGCCAGTACTGGAACGCGCAGAGCATCGCCACGGCGAGCACCCTCGCGCTCATCGCGCCCTTCGCCCCGGGGCGCAGATCGTGCTTCGGTCCAGGGATCGGCATCGCTCACCTCACGTCGCGCGCCGCCGCGCGAGCCCGACCGCGAACACCTTGCCGTCCTCGACCGCCAGCGCGATGCGCCCGAGCGGCCGCAGATCGCGCGGCGGACCGGACGTGCCCTCGCCGGAGGCCACGTCGAAGCGGCCGTTGTGGCAGTAGCACCGGAGGTGCTCTTCCCCGCCCTCCCGCGCATAGGAGACCGGACATCCGAGGTGGGAGCACTTCTGCTCGAACGCCAGGAGCTCGCCGTTCTCCCGGCGGATCAGCAGCGCCGGCGTCGTCTCGTCCGGGTAGCGAAAGGCCACGGCGCTGCCCGGCGGGAGGTCGTCGACCCGCGCGATCTCCACGCGGCCGGGCGGCTCCGCGGGCGGGCGGCGCGAGCGGAGGTACACGACGGCGTTGCCGGTCGCGAGCCCGCCGCTCAGCAGCACGAGGAAGCGGGCGAAATCGCGGCGGGTCACGTGGTCGTCCCCCTCGGACTCGTACGGGAAGTCCTCTCGCCACTTGGGCAGGTCCTCCGCGCCCATCACAGAAACTCCGCCTCCGGCCGCGCCTCGTCCGGCGCTCGCCCGTCGCCCGCGCCCGCCGCCAGCGCGGTCGCGAGCGCCGCGGGGCCGCCGCCCTCGTCGAAAGCGGGCAGCTCGACCGCCATCTCGTCCACGTCGTGCGGCACCATCACGTGCACGCGCGTCGCGATCCGCTGCTCGCCGAAGCGCCAGCGGTTGATCGGCTTGCTCGCCGGCCGCTGCCGCGCGATCTCCTCGCGCGTCCCGTAGAACAGCGCGCCCGTGGGGCAGACCGTCGCGCACATCGGCTTCTTCCCGGCGCTCGTCCTGTCGAAGCACATGTCGCACTTCTGCATTTGCTGGATCTCCATTTTGATGATCGGGACCCCGAACGGACACGCGAGCTCGCAATTGCCGCACGAGATGCACCGGGGCTTGAGGCTCGAGTGCACGATCCCGTGCTCGTCGACCTTGATGGCGTCCGCGGGGCAGACCGACGCGCAGGTCGGATCGGCGCAATGCATGCAGACCATCGGCGCGGTCTGGAGCGACACGCCCGGCGCGACGAGGTCCACGTGCACCATCGGCAGCCCGCGGTGCGTGTGGCACTCCGAGCACGCCGCGGCGCACGCCTGGCAGCCGATGCACCGCTCGAAATCGATGAAGAAATCTCGCACCACAGCGCTCATGAGGCCTCCAGCTTGAGCTCGGCGAACAGCGATCGCGCCCGATCGGCTTCGGCGCGCGTGGCGGCGCGCACCCTGCACGCCGCGACCTTGAACTCCGGCATCTTGCTCACGGGATCCAGCGCGCGGACCGTGAGCTGGTTGGCGGCGAGCTCCTCGGGCCAGTGGTACGGGACGAACACCGTGTCCGGGCGGATCGTCGGGGCGATCCGGAGCGGGACGGTGATCCCGCCGCGCCGCGTCTCGATCGTGACCAGCTGCCGATCGGCGAGGCCGAGCCGCGCCGCGAGCGCGGGGTGCATCTCGCAGATCGGCCCGGGGCTCTTCTCGACGAGGAACTTGATCCGCCGCGTCTGCGTCCCGCTGAGATAATGAAACACGCTCCGGCCCGAGGTCATGTACAGCGGAAACTCCGCGTCGGGCACCTCCGCGCTCGGGCGATAAGGCGTGGGGATCAGCTTGAACTTGCCGTCGGGGTGGTAGCTCCTCCCGTCCTCGAAGAGCCTCGGCGTGCCCGGGTGCCCTTCCGACGGGCAGGGCCAGAACACCCCCATCTCCCGCTCCACGCGCCCGTACGTGACGCCCGCGTAATCGGCGGTCCCTCCCGCGCTCGCGCGGCGCAGCTCGTTGAAGATGTCCTCGCTGCTCGAGAAGCGGAAGTGCTCCTCCTTTCCGAGCCGCCTCGCGAGCTCGAGGAGGATCCACGTGTCCCGCCGCGCGTTGCCGGGCGGATCGACGGCGGCGCGGAGGCGCACCACGCGGGCCTCCGCCGTCGTCGAGGTGCCCTCTTCCTCCTCGTGCAGCGAGCCGGGCAGCACGACGTCGGCGTAGCGGGCGGTCTCGCTCATGAAGAAGTCGATGACGCAGAAGAACTCGAGCCTCTCGAGCGCCTCGCGGGCGAAGCGCGTGTCGGGGTGGCTGACCACGGGGTTGAAGCAGAGGTTGAGGAGCCCGCGGATCTCGCCCGCGTGGATCGCCTCGACGATCTCCACGGTGGTCTTGCCCTTGCGCGGCAGCTCGGCGTCGGAGATGCGCCAGACATCGCAGATGTGCTTGCGGTGCTCCGGGTTCTCGATGTCGCGGTTGCCGGGGAGCTGATCGCACTTGTGCCCGTGCTCGCGCCCGCCCTGCCCGTTGCCCTGCCCCGTGATGGTCGCGTAGCCGCAGCCCTTGCGGCCGATCCTGCCGGTGGCGAGCACGAGGTTGATCAGGCTGAGGACGTTCTCGACGCCCTTCGTGTGCTGCTCCACGCCGCGCGCGTGCAGCAGGAAGCTCGTCTTCGCCTGCCCCCACGCCGCGGCGACCTCGCGGATGAGCGCCGCCGGGACGCCGCAGATCTCCGCGGCCCACTCGGGCGTGCAGCGCTCCACCGAGGCGCGGAGCTCGGCCCAGCCGGTGCAGCGCTGCTCGACGAACGCCCGGTCGAACCAGCCGTTCGCGACGAGCTCATGGAGCAGCGCCTGGTTGAGCGCGCTGTCGGTCCCCGGGCGGAGCGCGACGTGGTGGTCGGCGGTGCGGGCGATGGGCGTCTCACGCGGATCGACCACGATGAGCTTCGCGCCCCGGTCGCGCGCCTTCCAGATGTAGTGCGTCAGCGTCGGGAAGCACTCGCTCACGTTGGTGCCCGCGAGCAGCACGACGCCGGCGTCGGGGATGTCTTCCCAGGGGTTCGCGGCGCGGTCGATGCCGAACGCCTTCTTGTTGCCCGCGCCCGCGGAGACCATGCAGAACCGGCCGTTATAGTCCAGGTTGGCGGTGCCGAGCGCGAGGCGCGCGAACTTGCCCACGAGGTAGCTCTTCTCGTTGCTCAGCGAGACCCCGCTCAGCATCGCGAAGGCGTCCTTGCCCCGCTTCGCCTGGATGGCGCGCGCCTTCGACGCCACGAGATCGAGCGCCTCGTCCCAGCCCGCCTTCCTGAACCCGGCCCCGTCGCGGATCAGCGGGTCGGTCAGGCGGTCGGGGTGGTGCGTCTGCATGTACCGCTTGACCCCCTTCGGACAGAGCCGCCCCTCGTTGAACGGGAACTCCTCCCACGGCTCGATCCCGATGACCCGGCTGTCCTTGACCTGCAGCTTCACGCCGCACTGCATCCCGCAGAAGCAGCAGTGGGTCTCGACGAGCCTGTCGGGCTCGGGCTTCGGTCCCCACCCGGTCACGGGCGAGTCCGAGACGTGCGGCCCGTAATCGCGGATATAGTCGGAAATAGGCAATCTCAGGTGAGCCATGTGTCGTCTCCTCCGCTCCGTCGCTCACGAGAAGCGGCCGCCGCGCGCGCGGTGGTGCGCGCGGCCGATGAGCATCCGCCGCCCCCGCGGGGAGATCTCGCTCCACGCAGGCCCGGTCCCCGCCCGCGCCGCGTAGTCGAACCCCACCTCCGCGAGCACCTCTTTGAGATCGTCGGTCTGGAGCTTGGCCGCGAACGCCTCGCCCGTGACCGGACAGACCGCCTTCTCGCCCCGGTCTCCCGCCTCCTTGTAGAACGTGACACCCACCGACGCGGGGCGCTGGAACACGTGAAAGAGCTTGCCGAACGGCAGGTAAACGAGCGTCACGATCACCGTCAGCGCGTGGATCTGGGCGAGCGCGCCGTAGAAATACCCGTGCAGCCACTCGTAGCTCACCCAGAGCAAGAGCCCGCTCGCGCTCACGGCGAAGAGCAGGAGGAGCGGCAGGAGATCGCGCTCGAAGCGCTGGACCGCCACCGCGCCGCCCTCCCGCGTGCGGCGGAGCATGGCGAGCATCACCCCCGGGACGACCATGAAGCCGCTGACGACGAGCGCGTGAAAGATCGCCCACCCCACGACGCCGTGGACCGGGATCTCCGACACGCGGACCCCGAAGAGCACCACGCGATAGACCGCGCCGGCCGCGCCGGACTCGAAGTGGAGCCAGCCGAACACGAGCGGGAACGTCACGGCCGCGGCGAGCGCGCAGCCCCACGCGATGAGCATGTGGGCGATCCACCGGGTCAGGCCGCGACGCAGGATGAAATCCTGCGCGATGATCTTCGACCACAGCGCCTCGACGATGAGCGTCGGGCGGCGGAGGCGCGGCCAGCGGCGCGGCGAGAAGAGCACCTCCACGCCGCGGACCCAGTACTTGCGGGTCGGCGGCTTGCTGAGCCAGACGGAGTACCGGTACACGACCCCGAAGGTCATGAAGAGGCACGCGAAGGTGTAGCCCACGAGCGCGGAGTCGAAGTCGGCGAGGTCGCGGCTGCCGAGGACGATGAGCGCCGCGAGCGCCGCGGCGGCGACGGTCCCGTTGCGGACCGCGCCCCAGTGCGCGAGCGGGGCGCGCCGCGGCGCGCTCGCGGCGGCGCCGGGGCGCGCGGGGCGCTCGGTGAGCTCCGTGCTCATCGCTCCGCTCCCGTGATCGTCGCCTCGCCTCGCCCCGCCGCCGCAGGCAGGTGCGACGGCGCGTCCTGCGCCTCTCGCGCCTGCCGCGGCGCCCAGAGCGGGTAATCGATGCCTGCGAGACGATTGATGACGATCGCCTGCAGGGTGAGGAGGGTGACGCCTCCGAGGAGCACGAGGAACATGTGCGGCCGATCCAAGATGCCCAGCGACACGATGAGCGTCGTGGCGCCCGCGGGCGGGTGAGGAGCCCGGGCGAGCACCATCAGGCCCGCCGTGAGCCCCAGCGAGAGCGCCACGGCGAGGATGCGCGGCAAGGTCAGGCTGGCCGCGGTCGCCGGGCCCGCGTGCGTCAGCCCCGTGACGATCAGGCTGAGGTACGCGACCGCGACGCCGATGCCGTGCCCGATGAGGGTGTTGCGCGGCGCGGCGGAGGCCGCCCTGGGCGTATAAAAGAACAGGAATGCTGTCGGCCCGAGCGACGGAAACACGAACGGCTCCTCCGTCGCCGCGGCGAGGGCCGCCATCAGGCCGATGCTGATGAACCCGTTGATGCAGCTGAAGGCGGCGAGCACCGGGATCTGGGAATAGCGCTGCAGCAGGCGCGGTAGCCGCAGGCGCGAGAAGATCCCGCGCGCGACGTCCGCCATCTCGCCGCCGAGCGGGTGTCGCGGCGATATCGGACCGTAGCCGCGCCCGCCACCCCACAGATCCCCGGAGCGCGGGGGATGCCGGTTGTCTCCGTCGTCGTTCATGCGCCGCAAATGCCACGATCGGTCCGCAGCTGCACCAGCTCCGTTGGACTCTCTTGCAACCACCGCGAGGTGGCGCTCCCGGAGCCCGGCAGGTGGAGGAGGATCTCGTCCAGCGCGCTCAGCTCGACCCGGAAGCGCTGGAGCGCGCTGCACTCGGCGCCGATCGGGTGACCGGTCGCGAGGTCGAAGGCGAGCCCGTGGAGAGGGCACTGGACGACGTTGCCCCCGAGGAGCCCGTCCGCGAGCGGGCCGTCCCGGTGAGGGCAGCGCGCCTGCACGGCGAACAGCCCCCCTGCTCGCGTCCGGAACACGGCCACCTCGTAGCCGCCGACGTGGAACGCCCTCCCTTCTCCTTCGGGTATCTGGCCCAGCGGGCCAAGGTTGAAGACGGTCATCTCCTTCAGCGCGACATCGCTCATCACCCGAGCTCCTCCCTGGCCGGCGCGCGGGCCGGCCGGATGACACCCCTCGTCTCCGCGGGCGCCGGGCGCTGGCCCGGCGCGCCGCTCCGCCGATCCACCGCCTACTCCGCCTGCGCGGGCGCGCCGCTCGGCGGCGGGAGCAGCGTCGTGAACTGGGACGGATGGATCGGGCTGTCGGCCTCGCTCCAGGGGTCCGCGTACGCGTCGACCGAAGCCTGGACCTCCGCGTCGAGGCGCGCCGCGATCCCTTCGGCGTCGTCCACGATCACCCTCCGCACCTTCTCGATGCCGACACGCTCGACGAAATCGTACGAGCGCTCCATGTACCTGGCCTGCTCTCGGTAATACTGCATGAAGCGGCCCGCGTAGCGGATGACCTCCTCCTGCGTGTCGACCACGCAGAGCAGGTCTCCCTTCCTGACGCGCGAGCCGGCCCCGCCTCCCACGTAGATCTCCCACCGGCCTCCCTCGATGGCGACGGCGCCCACGTCCTTGGTCGTCGCCTCCGAGCAGTTGCGAGGGCAGCCGGCGGTGGCGAGCTTCAGCTTGTGGGGCGCCTCGAACCCCTGGAATCGGCGCTCGATCGCGATGCCGAGCGCCGTGCTGTCCCCGACCCCGTAACGGCAGAACTCGCTGCCGACGCACGTCTTGCAGGTGCGGAATCCCTTCGTGTACGCGTGACCGGACGGCATGCCCAGGTCGCGCCACACGTCCGGCAGCCGCTCCTTCGCGATGCCGAGGATGTCGATCCGCTGGCCCCCCGTGATCTTCACCATCCTCGCCTCGTAGCGCTCGGCCACGTCGGCGATCTTGCGGAGCTGGGCCGGCGTCGTGACGCCTCCATAGATGCGCGGGATGACGCTGAACGTCCCGTCGCGCTGGATGTTCGCGTGCACCCGATCGTTGATGAAGCGCGCGTCGCGCTCGTCCTCGTACTCTCTCCCCCAGATGCTCTTGAGCAGCGAGGCGAGCCCCGGCTTGCTCGCCACGTCCTCCTGTCCGCCCGCGAGCTCCCGGAACACGGACGAGACGCTGCGCAGCCCGCGCTCCTGGATGAGCCGGACGAGCTCCGGCTTCGCGTAGGGCACGCCGGGCACGTAGTAATGGGCCGAGGGGTCCTCCGCCGCGCCGCCACCGAGCACCAGCTCGAGGACGGCCTGCACCTGCGGCTTGCACGCCCCGCAGCCCGACCCGGCGCGCGTCGCGGCGCACGCCTGCCGGAGCGTGCGGCACCCGCCCCGCGCCGCCGCGGCGATCTTACCTTTCGAGACGCCGTTGCAGTTGCAGACCTGCGCCTCGTCGGGCAGGTCCGCCACGCTGGGCTCGCCCGCGCCGGCGTGGGCCCCGGGGAAGAGGAGCGCCGCGCGATCCTCGGGGATCTCGAGGCCTCGCTCGAACGCCTGGAGCAGCCTCCCGCCGGGCCCCCCGCCGCCGAGCAGGATGGCGCCCGCCAGGATCCCGTCCCGGATCACGAGCTTCCGGTAGATCCCGCGCGACGGCTCGGCGTAGGCGACCTCTTCCTCCGCGTCGGTCGCGGCGCGCTGCTCCCCCATCACCAGGAGATCGACGCCCATCACCTTGAGCTTGGTGGAGACCTTCGAGCCCGCGTACGCCGCGTCGGGCCTGCGCTCCGTGAGCCGATCGGCCAGGATCTGCGCCTGTTCCCACAGGGGAGCCACGAGCCCGTAGGTGCGCCCGCGGTGCTGGGCGCACTCGCCGAGCGCATGGACGTCCGGATCGTCGGGCGAGCAGAGGTCGTCCCCCACGACGATCCCCCGCTCGACCGTGAGCCCCGCGTCGCGCGCGAGCTCTGCGTTCGGGCGGATGCCGGCGGAGATCACCACGAGATCGCACGCGAGCTCGCTCCCGTCCTCGAAGCGGAGCCCCTCGACCCGCTCGTCTCCGAAGATCTCCCGGGTCGATTTCTCGAGGTGGATGACGAGCCCCATGTCCTCCAGCGCGCGCCGGAGCACGGCTCCGCCGGCAGCGTCGAGCTGGACCTCCATGAGGTGCTTCATCAGGTGCACCACGTGCACCTCCAGGCCGAGCCCGAGCAGGCCCCGCGCGGCCTCGAGGCCGAGGAGCCCGCCGCCGATCACGGCGGCCCGCCGCGACCGCCTCGCGTGCTCGATGATGCCGCTGCAGTCATCGAGCGTCCTGAACACGAAGACGCCGCTCTTGTACCCTCCGCCCTCCCGCTCCAGCCCCTCGAGCTTCGGCACGAAGGCGCGGCTCCCCGTGGCGATGACGAGCTTGTCGTAGGCCTCGACGACGCCCGAGGCGCCGCGGACGGTCTTGCTCCGGCGGTCGATCGAGGCGACCCGGACCCCGGCGTGGAGGCGGACGCCGTTGTCCTCGTACCACGACAGAGGGTTGATGAAGATGTCCTTCGGATCCTGGATTCCCGCAAGAACGTTCGATAACAGGATGCGGTTGTAGTTGCCGTACGGCTCATCGCCGAACATCACGATCTCGAAGCGGTCCCTGCCCCCCCGCGCGACGAGATCCTCCACGAACCGCGCGCCGGCCATCCCGTTGCCGATCACCACGAGGCGCTTCCTCTCCCTCTCTGGGACCGCCTGCCCGTTCCTGTCGATCGTGCCCCCGTCGTCGACGGCAGATCCAGGTTCATCGCTCATGAGATCCAGTCCTCCTTGTCCTTCAGGCAGCCGCTCGGCGCGGGCTGCGCGCGTCCCCGAGCGCCGTCGTCCGCGGTCCTGCGCGAGCGCTCGTCGGGCCATCCGGTACAGCGGCCCTTCGACGTCACGAGGACGCGGCGGAGCGGGCTCGGTCGCGTTCTCACATCGAGTTGCTGATGCAACATGAATACAAAAATCGATCCAACCCCGCGCGGGTCGCCCTGATGTGCCGCGCCTTTGTGGCCCACAAGACGGAACAGGGGGGTGCCGGGTTCCGGGCGTGGTGACGAATTGTGGGATCGCGATCGCGCGTCGCGAGACACCGCGGGTGTCCACCGGGCGCGCCCCGCCAGGCTACATGGCGCCTTGATGAAGATCGCTCGTCAGAGGAATAAGCGGGTCTCCGCCTTGTTATGGAGGCGAAGGCGACTGCCCTGCTCCCGCGCGAGCGCCGGAGCAGGCGCCGAGCAGCTGGCCGCTCGGCCTCGGCCGGACAGGCGCGCGCGTCTCGCCGGGCTCACGCTCGGCGCTGCCGGCCGGGCGTCGCGAACGGCCTGAGGTCGGGGAGCCCAAGCGAGGGGAGCTGCAGGTCCGCGAGCGGGCTCGGCCGACCGTCCGGACGGCGCAGCAGCTCGTCCGACGGAGCCTAGAGGTCGCGCTCGAAGCCCGCGTACGCGGTCGGAGACTCGCGGACGAGCACCCGCAGCGTCGCGCCCGGGCAAGGCGCCTCGTCCGCGGCGAGCTTCGCGATGTCCGCGGCGAGCAGGCCGGCCACGTGCTCGGCCACGCGCTCGGTCGTGGAGGTGCGCCCGGGGAAGGCCGGGTGCTCGTCGAGGTTCTGGTAGTCGATCGTGTCCAGCGCCCGGCGCAGCGACGCGTGCAGCGCGCCGATGTCCATCACCACGTGGTGCGGGCCGAGCGCCTTCGCGCGGATCTCGACCTCGACGGCGTACGTCGCGCCGTGGAGCCGGGTCGCCGGGCCGAAGAACGGATCGGAGAAGCTGTGCGCGATCATCACGTGATCGCTGACGCCGAGGAGGAACATGGGAGGCCCCTTCGTTAGGTTGCCCCTCGCGTAGCCGATCGCGATCCGTACTGGAAGACCGTCTGCAGCCTCGCCCCGGGCGCGGCGGCGAGCTCGACGTACACCGACGGGGCGGCGTCGAACGGGACGGGCGGGTCGAGCAGCGCGTCGAGCGCGGCGTCCTCCAGCAGGGCGCGCACCAGCGCGAAGCGCCGCGCGTGGTCCCAGCGGGGCGCGCGCTCGGGCGGGATGGTCGAGACCTGGCTCGCGCGCAGGCGCAGCCGGCGGCGGTGGAACTCCGCGCCGAGCGCGACCGGGCTCGTCCGCGCCCCGTAGAACGACGCGACCGTCACCGTCGCCTCGCGCGCCGCGTGCGCGATCGCGCGGTCGAGCTCGCCCGGGTCGCCCGTCGCGGCGATCACGACGTCGGCGTCGCCGCGCGGGCGGTCGTCTTCCGGCCGGATCGCCGCGGCGGCGCCGAGCGCGAGGCCGGCGCGGCGGCGCCGCTCGCTCGGCTCGACCAGGCGGACCTCGGCCCCGGCGCGCCGCGCGAGCGCCACGACGAGCAGCCCGACGACGCCGCCGCCGAGCACCACCACGGCGTCCCCGAGCCCCACCGCCGCGTCCCACACGCACGTGATCGCCGTCTCGAGGTTCGCGGCCAGCACCGCGCGCTCGCCCGGGATCGAGCGGGGCAGCGCGCGCGCCGCGCCCGGCCCGAACAGGTGCAGATCGCCGTGCGGCGCGAGCGCGAAGACGCGATCGCCCAGCCCGAGCGCCGCGCCCTCGCCGCGGGCGACGACCTCGCCCACCCACGCGTAGCCGTAGCGGCGCGGGTAGGTCGGCGCGCCCGGCGCGTCGAGCGACGGATCGAACGGCGTCGGCCCCTCGCCGCGGAAGAGGAGGAGCTCCGTCCCCTGGCTCACGCCCGAGGCGACCGCGCGCGCCACGACCTCGCCGGCCCGCGGCGCGCGCGGCGGGTCGCCGGCGCGCACCTCGACGACGCCGGGGCGGACGAACCAGAGCTCCCGGGCGGGCCCCGCGAGCGGCGCGGGCGCTTCCGGCGGCGCGGAGCCTGCGGGCGGCGCGGCCGCCGACGGAGGATCAGTCGGGATAGGCAACGTCGCCTCGCAAGAGCAGGTTGCCCCCCAGGAGCTCGACCGCCGGCTCGCGCAGGTCGATCGCCGACGCGAGCGGCGCCTCTCCGAGGGCGCCGACCGCGGGGATCGCCGTATCGCCGAGCAGGCGCGGCGCGATCTCGACCTCGGCGCGATCCGCGAGCCGCGCGCGCAGGAAGGACGTGAGCACGGCGGCGCCCCCCTCGACGAGCAGCCGCCGCACGCCGCGCGCGTGGAGCTCGGCGAGCGCGTGCGGCAGCGAGACGCGGCCGTTCTCGTCCGCGGGCACGACGATCACCGCTGCGCCGCGCTCCTCGAGGCGCGCGCGCGCGCCGTCCAGCGCGCGGCCCGCCGCGCCGACGACGACCACGCGCCCGCCGGCCGGCTGCGCTCTCGCGGTGCCGGTGCCGTTGGTGGTGGTGGACGTGGTCGACGTCGTCGACGTGGTCGACGTCGTCGACGACAATCGCAAGAGGCGCGCCCCCTCCGGCACGCCGAGGGCGCTCGCCAGCACGACGCGCATCGGCTGCGGCCCCTCGCACGCGCGCACCGTCAGCAGGGGATCGTCGATGACAACGGTGCGGATCCCGACGAGCACCGCGTCGTGATCCGCGCGCGCCCGGTGGGCGTGCTCGATCCCGGCGGGCGTGCTGAGCTCGACGCGCTCGTTGGGGGCCGCGATGCGGCCGTCGAGCGTCTGGGCGAAGTGGAGCGTGACCAGCGGGCGCGGGAGGCTCATGGCGCGCTCGCGGGCGGACACCCGGCGCGGCCGAACGCGCTCGCCGCGAGGGCGTTGGGGGACGACGCCCTCGTCCCGAGCCGGCCATCGAGCCTCCGGACCACGGCGCCACTGTAGAACAGAACGCCTGATCAGGCGAGGAGGGCGCCCGCGCCGTCGCCGTCGCTCGCTTGCCGCGCCGGTCCTGGCGCCCTAAGCGAGCCCCGATGCCCATCGGCTGGCCAGATCTCTCGGCGCGCTGCGACCGCGCGGGCATCCCGCTGCGCGGCGGATTCCACCCCTGCGAGGGCGACGGCGTCCCCGCGGCCGGAGATCTCCCCGCCGGGACGCTCGTCCTGCTCGGCAATGCAGGCCCCTCCATGTGGCGCGCGTTCTCGGGCGCCCGCGAGCAAGCGCCCGATCTCGCGCTCGACGACTGGACCTCCGCGGTGGTCTCCGCGCTCGCCGCGGAGCTCGGCGCGGCCCCGCTGTTCCCGTTCACCGGCCCTCCGTACTGGCCTTTCCAGCGCTGGGCGCAGCGGGCCGAGCCGGTGTACCCGTCGCCCCTCGGCATCCTCATCCACCCGCGGTTCGGCCTCTGGCACGGGTATCGCGCCGCGCTCGTCTTCGCCGAGCGGCTGTCGCTCCCGCCGCGCGAGGACCTGCCGAGCCCCTGCGCGTCCTGCGCCGACAAGCCCTGTCTGCGCGCCTGCCCGGTCTCCGCCTTCTCGCCCGGCAGCTATGACGTCGCCGCCTGCGTCGGCCACCTCGACGCCCAGCCAGCCGGGGCGTGCATGGCCGCAGGGTGCCTGTCGCGCCGCGCGTGCCCGGTCGGGCAGGAGCACATCTACCCCGACGATCAACGCCGCTTCCACATGCGCGCCTTCCTTCGCGCTGCCCCGCCCGCGGGGCGCTAGCGCCCAGCGCTCCCAGGCGATCTTCCCTGACAGAACAGGATCCCAAGCAGGTTATCCTGGACCCATGCGGACATTCGATGCCGAGGAGCGCTGGAGTCGCGAGGCGAGCCCCACGCCCATCGAGGCGCCCTGCGCTCGCCGCCTTTGCGGCTCGTCCATGCTCGCGTCCGTCCTCGCGGCGGTCCATCTCCTCGCAGGCTGCGCCGGCAGCGCGCCCGGATCGAGCGCGGCGCTCGGACCGGCGCCGACCACGCCGGCGGAGCCCCATCCGGTGGAAGACCGGCGAACGTTCGCCGAGCGGGCGCCTGCCCGGACGCGTTTGCTCGCGCAGATCGACCCGAAGGCGCTGCCCGCCGGCAACATCGGCGCCGTGGTCGGATGGGACGCCGAGCGGTGCGGCGTGGACGTCGAGAAGAGCATCTCGCGCGTCCAGATCGCCGTCGCCGAGCCAGCGGAGATCCGCGCCGACATCCTGGGCTCGCTCACGATCGAGGACGTGGGCTGCCTCCTCGAAGCCGAGCCGGACGGAGGCAGGCTTCGCGCCGGTCCGCTCGAGATCGTCGCGCTGCCCCGCGGCGGCGTGCGCGTCGCGACGCCGCGCGCCCTCGCTGACGGGCCAGGCGCAAACGTGGCGCTCGCGCGGCGGCTCGACCAGGCGCTCTCCCGCAGCGGCGCCGCGGCGGTCGCCGACCTCGGGCCCGCCGACGCCGCGATCGAGCTCGTCGCGACCGTGACCGATCACCTGGAGGCGAGGCTATCGTCCCCCGGTCGCTCCGACGCGTCGCTCGCGGGGGCGCGGCTCGCCGAGGCGCTGGCCACGGCCCGGCAGGACGGGGCGGCGGGCCTGGAGCCGCTCGAGATCGTGGCCGCTCCTCCCGACGGCCTCGTCATGAGGGTCAAGATCGCGACGGACGCCGCGCTCGCCGTGGCCACGCCGCTCGCCGTGCGGCGGCATGTGATCGAGTCCTTCAAGGTGCCTTCCGGGAGCATGAGCCCGACCGTGATGCCGGGCGACCACCTCTTCGTGCTGAAAGACAGGCCTGGCGAGCGGGCCGGCCGGGGCGACGTCATCGTGTTCCGCTCCCCGGCAGACCCGCGCCAGCGCTTCATCAAACGGATCATCGCGACCGGCGGAGATCGCGTTCAGATCGACGCTGGGGGTCTACGGATCAACGGGCGCCAGGTGCCTTCGGAGCTCGTCGGCGCAGAGCACGTCATCCCGGGAGACGGCGGGCATCCTTATGAGCTGTGGCAAGAGACCCTCGGCGAGCGGCGCTATCCGGTCTTGCGCCCCCCCGGCGGCCCCGCGCCGAGCGCTCCGGGCCCCGCGCCGAGCGCTCCGGGCCCCGCGCCGAGCGCTTCGGGCCCCGCGCCGAGCGCTTCGGGCCCCGCGCCGAGCGCTTCAATCGACGCGAAGGTGCCTCGCGGGAGCGTCTACGTCCTCGGCGACAACCGGGACAACTCCTACGACTCGCGGCATTTCGGCCCCGTGCCCGTCGAGGCCATCGAAGGGATCGCCGCCGTGATCTACTTCTCCATCGACACGAACGGCCTGAGCCGCTGGGACCGCATCGGCCTCCCGGTGCGATAGAGATGTCGCCGGGCGCACACGCCGGGGCGCCTCGCCCGCGTCGAGCGCGCTGAGCTCGCGGCAACGGCGCCGCGGCAGCCCCTCCGGATCGGCCGCCCGACGGCGGCCAGCGGCGCGCCTCGTCGCCGTCGCGCCGCGCCGAAATCCGCGCGTGGCGCCGAGCACAGCCATGGTTCGCCAGGCTATGCTCGGGTCCTGGAGCGCCACGGCGCTCGACCCTAGAGAACGCAGCATGTCCATCGAGCACTTCGACGTCCTGATCGTAGGCGCCGGCCTCTCCGGCATCGGGGCCGGCTATCACCTCCAGACGCGCTGCCCCGGCAAGCGGTACGCGATCCTCGAGGGGCGCAGCGCCATCGGCGGCACCTGGGACCTGTTCCGCTATCCCGGGATCCGCTCGGACTCCGACATGTTCACGCTCGGCTATTCCTTCCACCCCTGGAGGGAGGCCAAGACGATCGCGGACGGGCCGTCGATCCGCGAGTACGTGCGCGATACGGCGCGGGAGTTCGGCATCGACCGGCACATCCGGTTCGATCATCGGGTTCGATCCGCGTCGTGGTCCTCGGAGCACACGCGCTGGACCGTCGAGGTGGACGTCGGCCCAGGCGAGGAGCGCGTCCGCTACTCCTGCGACTTCCTGTACGTCTGCAGCGGCTACTATCGTTACGAGCGCGGCTATACGCCCACCTTCCCCGGCTCCGACGACTTTCAGGGACGGCTGGTGCACCCTCAACACTGGCCGCAAGATCTCGATTACCGGGGTAAGCGCGTCGTGGTCATCGGCAGCGGCGCCACGGCCGTGACGCTGGTGCCCGCGATGGCCGCAGATGCAGCGCACGTGACGATGCTCCAGCGCTCACCGAGCTACATCGCCTCGTTGCCCTCGGAGGACCCGATCGCGAACGCGATCCGCGAGCACCTGCCGGAGCGGATCGCCCACTGCGTCGCCCGCTGGAAGAACGTCGCGCTCAGCCTGCTCGTCTACCAGGTCTGTCAACGCGCGCCGCGGCTCGCCAGGCGGATGCTCCGCAGCGGCGTCGCCCGGCACCTGCCGCCCGACTTCGACATCGATACGCACTTCAACCCTCGCTACGACCCGTGGGATCAGCGCCTCTGCCTCGTGCCCGACGGCGACCTCTTCCGCGCGGTGAAGGAGGGGCGCGCCTCGGTGGTCACCGACCGCGTCCGGACCTTCACGAACGACGGCGTCCTGCTCGAGTCGGGCGAGGAGCTCAAGGCGGACATCATCGTGACCGCGACGGGCCTGGAGCTCCTGTTCTGCGGCGGCATCCGCATCGACGTCGACGGCGACGTCCTCGAGCCCGGGCGGGCGTTCATCTACAAGGGGTTGATGCTGGGCGGCGTCCCGAACTTCGCGTTCTGCGTCGGCTACACCAACGCCTCGTGGACGCTCCGCGCGGAGCTGGCCTCGATGTACGTCTGTCGGCTGCTAAACCACATGGATCGCCACGGCTACCGGCAGTGCTTGCCCCGCCCTGACGAATCCGACCTCGATCCCCGGCCGCTGCTCGGCCTGAGGTCGGGCTACGTGCAGCGCTCGGCGGACCACCTGCCCAAGCAGGGCTCGAAGGCGCCGTGGTACTTCCGCCAGAACTACGTGCTCGATCGGCTCGCGATGACGCTCGGCCCGGTGGAGGACGGCGCCATGACCTTCTCCAGGGAGGGTCGGCCGCCGCGCCGCGATGTCGCGAGCGCGGCGCGCCCTCCGCACGCGGAGGCTTGAGCCGAGGCGCGCGCCGCTCGAGCCTCGCTGGCCCCGCGACGCCCGCTCCCCGCGTCGGTCATGACACGATGAGCGACGATGTCGGCTACGCCTCCGCCTGGCGCGTGCCATCGACGGGCGCGGCGTAGTATCCTGGGACGGAACCAGCGCGTCGGGCGATTGCCGGAGGGGACCATGGGCGACAACGGGAACACGGGGCTCGGCGCCCCCGAGCTCGCGGCGAACGAGGTGTTGAGATCGATCGCGGCGGGCGCGGCGACGCTCGCGGAGGGGGCGCGCGGCGACGGCGTGCGCGCCTTGCAGGAGGCGCTCGCCGCGAGCGGCGAACGGATGACGGCCGACGGCTCCTTCGGGCTGAAGACGCGCGAGGCCATCGTCGCGCTGCAAGCCGCGGAGGGCCTGCCGCAGACGGGCATCGTCGACGCCGCGACGATCGCCGCCCTCGATCGACGCCTTGCGCGCCTCGCGCCCCGGCGTGCGCTGGCGCTCGAAGAGGCCATGGCCAAGGCCGCGGGGCTCAGCCCCGATCAGGTGGCGGCGCTCGGCCGCGAGTCGCCCGCGGTCCAGGCGACCGCCGGGCCCTCGCGCAACGATCAGGGCTATTTCACCGATGCGGACAAGCTCCCAAAGGTGGTGCCCGGGGCCGAGCCGGATCCGGACTCGCCGCCGCCCGCCGTGGACTCCGTCGGCGACCGGCCCGCGGCCGCCGCCGCCGGCGCGCTCGCCGCCGATCGGAGCGCGCGCCTCGACGAGGTCCGGCGCGGGCTCCGGGGCGACGCGCCCGCGCTGGCCGCGCTCGACAGGCTCCTCGCGGCGGGCCGGCTGCACACGGGGGCGCTCCTGCCGAACCTGGCGACGATGGCGGGCGTCCAGCGCGATCCGAAGCTCGTGCTCGAGGGCGGCATCGATCCGCACCTCGTGCTCGCGCAGGCGATCCGGCACGTGGACAACCCGCTGCGCGTCAAGCAGGGCGCGTGTCACGGCACCTGCGGCGCGGGGACGATGGAGTACGTCCTGCTGCGCGTCGATCCGGCCGAGTTCGTGCGGATCCTCGACGGGATCACGCGGGAGGCGCGCGAGGTGACGCTCCGCTCGGGCCGCGCGCTCAGGATGCCGCGCAACGCGATCCTGCGCGACGCCTCGGGCCGGGTCGACATCGACCGGCTGCTGCAATCCGCGCTCATGAACCACGCGACCGCGATGAGCTGGATCTTCGATTACGACAACCCCGAAGACAACGACTCGTTCTGGGCCGCCCTGGGGGGCGACTCGCGCGTCCCGCTCGGCAATTTCACGAGCCTGTTCCAGGACATCATGGGCGGCAGCTACACGAGCGTCTCGTCTCTCCTGCGCAGCGGCGCGTCCGTCGCCGCCGACGTCGCCGCGGCGATGGAGCGCGGCGAGAAGGTGCCCGTCCTCCTGAAATGGGACGGCGGCTATCACTGGGTCGTGGCCGAGAAGATCGAGCGCGGGGCCGACGGCGCGCCCGCCTCGGTCATCCTGCGCAACCCCGTGGGGTCGGACAGCTGCCAGGGCCCCCCGCCCCGCGCGCCGGTCCCCGAGCTCGGCGGCCGGTTTCGCATGAAGTACGCCGATCTCGCCGCGCACATCAACGGCGCGACCCTCAAAGGCTAGTCTCTGGCGGGGCTGGGTGTGGCGACTTCTCCTTCGCCGGAGCGCGACCGTGCAAGAAGTCTTTGCTGGCGTGCAATCCGCTGATTTTGCAAGAGAAATTGCCGCCTCACGCGACGTCCTCACGCGATGAAGCCCCCGGGCGCCGGGGCGCCGGGGGCTTCATCGTTCCCTCATGCGGTCTGTCTCAGAGCGCGCAGACCTCCGCGGCGCGCACCGCGCTCGCGTCGAGCGCAGCGCTGAACACCTTCAGGTCGTCGATCTGCCCGAGGATGTGCGGCCGGTTCGGCGCCGGGAAGTAGTACTGCGTCCCGACGGTCCACTGCGCGGAGCCGTTGAGCGCAAGCGTGTGCGCCGTGGGATCGGCCGTGGCCTGGAGCACGCCGTCCACGTACAGCTTGGCTCCCTGCGGGTTGTCCCGATCCACGCTGACGACGAGGTGATGCCACTGGCCGTTCGACACGGCGGACGTGCCCCGAAGCTGCAGGGTGCTCGAGCTGCCGCCGTTCATGATGAACAGCGGGACGCCGCTGTCCACCGAGAGCCGCATGCCGTAGCTGTAGAAGTTGTCGATGATCGCCGCAGAGCTCGTGGTCGTCTTCACCCAGACGGAGAGCGTGAAGTCGTTCGTTCCGGGCGCGATGCTCGCGCCGTTCGTGAGGTTCATGTAGTCGTTGTCGCCGTCGAGCGTGTACGCGTTGCCGCAGCGCCCGGTGGCGAGGGCGGTATTGCCCTGCGGAGCCGCCTGGCCCGCGGCGATCTGATCGTTGTACGATTCGCCGTTGTACCAGGACGTCAGGTAATCGCTCGCGTAGAGGACGGGATCGACGAGGGTGATCTGGCTCGGCGCGTACGACGGATTGCAGCTCCCCATGTCGATCTGCCCCGGGGTCACGCCGCCGAACGACAGGCAGGAGGCGCCCTGCTGCAGCTGGATGAAGCCGGCCTGCGGGATGGCCGTGAACTTCTGTCGCGGCGTCTCGGCGCAGGCGGCCAGGCGCACGGTGCCGAGCGTGCT
This sequence comes from Sorangium sp. So ce385, assembly GCF_051474135.1. NCBI lineage: Bacteria > Pseudomonadati > Myxococcota > Polyangiales > Polyangiaceae > Sorangium > Sorangium sp. So ce385. Next base: position 9,590,666 of record NZ_CP150337.1, read on the forward strand.
CGTCTCGAAGCAGAGCCCCGCGCTGGACTTGATCTGAGCCGTGCCGTCCGGCATGTCCATGATCACGAGCCCGGTGTACCGCTCCGAGCACGAGGCCGGCACGGGCACGGAGCCGACCGTGGACTGCGCCGTCTGGATGCACGACGAGCTCGGCACGTTCTTGAGCGCCTTGGTCTGCGCCGGGCGGCAATCGCGCCCGCTCCAGCTCGTCCCGACGGGGCAGCCTTCGATCACGAGCGTCTTCCGCGTGGTGGTCGAGCTGCCCACGCCGCTCGTGATCTCGATGCCGTACTGCGTTCCCGGCAGGACATTGGGGATCGCCTGGTGCAGGTCGAACGAGCGGTCCTCCGTGCGAGAGAGCGTGCGCCTGTACAGCTGCTGTCCGGAAGCGCTGAGCACCGTGATGGTGTAGTTCTTGTCGTCGCTGCATACCGCCCCCGCGTCGAGCGTGAGCGGCGAGGTGGCCGGCAGCGAGATCACGGTGACGCCGCCCTGCGTCACGCCGGGGGTCTCGTCGACGGTGAAGTTCGTTCCGACCGGCAGCGCGCGGGCGAAGTACTCACCCACCGCCTTGTCGGACGTGAGCTTGTAGACGCGCCCGGCCTTCATCGACGCTCCGAACGAGCTCAGCCAGTTTCGCACGCTGAACGCGCCCACCGCGGCGAACGACGGCTCCTGCCGCATCACGAACGACTGCGAGCGCGAGAGCTGGCCGGTGGGCTGCAAGGTGGCGCCGTCGAGCTCGGTGACGCTCATCGAGTACGTGTCCCTGTACGCCTGCAGCTTGTCGGCGACGTAGTAGAGGGCGTTGTTGTTGATCACGAGATCGTCGGCCACGCAGGCGTCGACCGTCTTGCTGCCGAGCCCGCCGCCAGGCAGCTTGAAGAGCGGCGGCGTCTCGTTCAGCCACAGCGCCGGCTGCGTGCAGCCGATGCCGCTCCACTTGTAGCCGGCCGGACAACGACCCTGGTCGTTGCGGATCACGGAGTAGTAGAGCTCCACGTTGAGGTTCGTGTTGCTCCCGGCGCCGGTCTCGATCATGAGCGCCTCGCCCGGGTTCGCCGCCTGGTTCTGGGCGTTGCTCCACATGCCGCCGAGGGCGGTGAACGCGGCGCTGCCCGGCGTGTTGTTGCTGACGAGGTCGCTCACCCCGTTCCAGCGCCACTGCGTCGAGCCCTCCGCCACCTGCTTCCAGGTGAACGTGTCCTGCTCCTCGGCGTCGACGATGATCCTGTACGCCGGGTTCTCCGACAGGGGCTGGTCGTTGAGGTAGAGGTTGTAGTTGTACCCGAACGTGTGGTCGTCGCCGACGCGAGACTGCGTGATCCCGCCGTCCATCAGCTTGACGCCGGTCTTCGCGTCGAACACCCGGGCCCACGCGCGCACGTCGCTCTTTGTGTCGCCGTCGCCGTTCTCGTCCACGAACAGGTGATGGAAGCGGATCACGATGTTGTGCCGCCCCACCGGCTCGCAGCGCTGGTCGTGGAAGTCGGCGGGCGTGGAGTACCGCAGGTTCTGGTTGCTCAGGAAATGCTCCATCGAGTAGACGATGGGCTGCGGGTTCACGTTGGCGGTCGTGATCGCGGTCCCGTTCAGCACCGCCTCGAGGAAGGTCGTCGCGTTGATCGGGGTCGACGTGCCGCCGCCGACCTCCCAGAGCGTGAGCGACGTCTCGTCGAGCGTCTTCTTCTGCTCGTAGGTGAGGCCCAGCCCCGCGTCGAGCTTCACCTGCGAGCCGCTCGCCAGCGATGTCGAGGTGTTGCTCCCCACGCTGTTCGCGTTGAACTGCGACGGCTGCTGCTGCTGCTGCTGCTTGGCGTAGGTGAGCGCGGCGGTCAGCGCCGCCTTGACGTAGCGCTCCTGGTGGGCGCTGTGCAGGCGGGCGTAGATCAGCCGGCCGTAGGTCACCCGCGAGAGGTACGTCAACGGGTTGTTGATGCTGATCTGGGCGTTGTTCAGGTCGCTGGCCGTGAGGCCGTTGAAGAACGTGTTCCGGTTCGGCTGAGGCACGGAGACGTGGAAGAAGTCCTGGGAGACACGCAGCAGGAGGTCCGTCGTGTTCTGCTTGACCACGGTCTTGCCGTCCGTACCGACGGTGAGCCCGAGCGCCTTCGTGATCCAGTCGAACGAGAGCTTCCAGGTCAGCGACTTCTCCGACGTCTTCTGCACGTCGCTCCACTCGATCAGCGTGTTCGGAGCGAACTGCGCCTGTCCGTCGGCCAGCACCTTCCGGATCGCGGCCTCGACCTCGGGCTTGGTGTAGTGCAGCGCGGTCGTCGAGCCGACGCTGCCGTCGGCCAGCTTGATGCCGCTCACCTCGACCGAACCGCCGTTGTTCTGCGAGGACCACAGCGGACCGTCGAGCCGCCCGGTCGCCATGCGGCGTCCGGGGTGCATCGCGCCCGGGAACAGGCCGCCGGCGCCGAAGTTCGCCTTGACGAGCTCACCGTACGTGTTGGTGAAGCTCGTGTCGCCGGCTGTCCAGCCGCTGGCCGGCTGGTAGGTGCACAGCTGGCCGAAGTTCTCGACCGGCGCGCTCCACGGGTTGAACGGCTGGCCGACGTTGGTCTGCTCCAGCGCGCACACGAACGGGCTGCTGCAGACTTCCGCCTCGAGCTGGGCCTCGTCCGTCTCCTCGTCGAGCTCGCCCCCTTCAAAGGCGCACCCGGAAAACGCCGTCGCCGCGAGCAGAAGGATAGAGGCGCGGGTCGCTCCGCCCGACGCGAGTGAGCGCACGCGTGCCGCGCGCCGTTCACGGCCCTGATTCGATGATCGCTGTGTCATTGCTTCTCCCGAGCGCGTTTGGCGAGCGAGCCTGTCTGGCTCAAGCCCGCATAAGCGCGAACGCACGAAGGAGTAACACGCGTATATCGGTACCGAACAGCGACAAGATGCGACAGCGCGAAGGGCCGTGTCGCGATCTGGTAACCGAACGCGAGCGCTCCTCGCTGGCGAGCTGCGAGCCCGGTGCTATTCTCGCCGGTTTGGCCAGAAACACCGCCGCGCTCGCCTGCGCACCGGGCGCATCCTCGTCGGGATCGTCGACCGCCGCGGCGATCGAGACCGCCGCGTCCGTGTCGACGGGAGCGTCGACGTCGATTTCCGGGGCAAGTTGCTCGCCAGGAGGGCGCCGAGCGAGCTCGGCATACGCTCCGCCGCCTACACCTCTCCAGGCGATGTGTACGAGCTCGGGCCCCGCGTCAGCGAGGGCTGCACTGCACGACGCAGATGGCCGAGGCGCCCTTCGCGCGCGCGCTCGACTCGCACGAGCGCTTGGCTTGCTGCGACGCCATGAAGCGGTCGTTCCCCATGCCGTTGCCGAACACCATCTGATAGTTGCAGGCGCCCGCGAAGCCGCAGACGCGCACGGACGCGCTCGCCGTGCACCACCAGGACGTCCCGCCCGCCGCGCTCCCGCTGTTCGACCCTTCCTTCGCGGCCCCCGCGTTCGGGGCGGTGGGCGTCCGCGCTCCGGCCGGCGAGGGCGCGTCGCCCGCCCCATCGTCACCCGCGGGCGACGGCACCTCGGGGGCGCCGTCGCCGCCGCTTGCCGGGTCAGCGCCCGCCGCCTCGTCGGCCTCCACGTCCGGGCGCAGCGGGGTGTTCGTCGACGCGGGCGGCACGGGCCGCACGGGCGAGGCGCCGCCCGCGGTCGTCGCGCCGGCGAGCGCGGGCTCGCCGACGGCGCTCTCGGGCTCCGCGCTCTCGGGCTCCGCGCTCGCCACCACGTACAGCACGCCGCCGATCACGGCGAGGGCGCCGACGCCGAGCGCGAACAACCCGCCCAGGACCGCGAGCACGATCACGATCGGCGACACGCCCGGCTTCGGGCGCTGCGGCGGGGGCGGCGGAGGCGGGTAATAAGGCGGCTGCTGCTGGGGAGGGTAATAAGGCGGCTGCTGGGGACGAACCTGAGGATGCCCGGGACCGAACATCCCGCAGTCGTAGCGCAAAGGCGCCCTCCGCGCTGCGTGGGAGATGTGCGCACGCTGTCGGCGATCGGCCGCCCTCGGAGCGGTCGCTCCCGACCGCACGCGCGACCGCCCGCGCGCGCTCGCGGGGGACGCGCTCCCCGGGCGACGCGCGCGGGCGCGCGCCGGCTCAGCGGGGGATGAGGTTGCGGCAGCCGCTGCCGCAGTCGTCGCCGTCGCGGTTGTTGCCGTCGTCGCACTCCTCGGGGCCCTGGACGGTGCCGTCGCCGCAGTACTCGCCGAGCTGGCAGTCCGGCCCGCACTCGCCGTAGCCGCCGTCGTTCACGCCGTCGTCGCACTGCTCGCCCAGGCCGACGACGCCGTCGCCGCAGATCGGCCTGCACTCGCTGCGCGCCGTCGCGAAGCCCTGCAGCGTGAGCTTGAACGTCGACGCCGCCGTCTGGCGCTCGGCGTGGAACACGGCGATCTGGTAGACGCCGCCGTCCGCGAGGCCGAGGTCGACGTTCCGCGCCGGGATGACGTCGTCCTCGCCCCCGGCGTAGGTCACCCTCCCTGTCCCGTCGGCGCCGATGACGAGGTGCCCGGTGACCGCGCTGTGGATGCCCCCGACGTCGACCGCGAGACGATCGTTGATGAACACCCACACGTCGTCGTCGCCGGTGAAGTCGAGCACGTATGGCTCGCCCGCCGTGTACTGGAACCAGTAGCGAATCTCGCTCGTGAAGTGGAAGTTATGGTCCGGGGTGCCTTCCTCTTTCAGCCAGCTCCCGTCCCCGTAGCTCGGGAAGATATCGGCGGGGACGCGCTCGGCCGCCGGGGTGAACCGATCTTCGTCGACGGGGAAGAACAGCGGATTCCCGTCGTACGTGGCGTCCACGTACCTCGCCCAGTAGACCCCGCCCCGCTCCTCGCAGCTGTGGAAGTCGGGGCCGTGGATGTCGCCGCAGGCCGCCGTGTTCTCGGTCGACGAGGTGCAGCGCTCCCCGTCCACCTCGTTGCCCACGTTGCCGCAATAGTGCGCGCTCTCCGGCGACAGCAGCGTCCACGGCGCGCCGTCCTCGCCCCAGCGGTTCACGAAGCGGCCATCTCCGATGTCCCACAGCGTGAGGGTGGTGACCGTGGTGCTGTTGGTGCCAGGCACGTCGTGGTACCAGTCGGCGAAGCTCTGCGCGCTCGTCACCTGGCTGTTCGCCGCGGCCGCGTACGCAGGCTTCTTCTCCGCGTCGAGCCGGTTCGCGACCATGCCGAAGACCGGCGCGCTCCGGCCTGGACCGTTCGGCTCGAAGTCAGGGTGGGCCGCCCGGAAGTCGCGGAACACCACCGGCACGGCCATGGATCCGGAAGGCTGGGGCACGGCGCACTCATAACCCGGCTCCATCGTGCACGCCGCGGAGCACCCGTCGCCGTCGATGTTGTTGCCGTCGTCGCAGTCCTCCGCGAGCACGAGGCCGTCTCCGCAGCGGGAAACGCAGCTGCCCGCGGAGCAGTCGGGCTCGGCCTGGCACGTCGAGGAGCAGCCGTCGAACGGCGTCGTGTTGCCGTCCTCGCAGCTCTCGGCACCCTCCTGGGCGCGATCGCCGCAGGTCGTCGCCGCGCAGGCGCTCGGGCTGCCGTCGCATTTGTAGCCCACTTCCACCTTGCAGGTCGGCGAGCAGCCGTCGCCCGCAGCCGTATTGGCGTCGTCGCAGAGCTCCGGAAACACCACGGCGCCGTCCCCGCAGCGGGCGATGCGGGAGCAGGCAGCGCCGGCGATCGGGCACGACCAGCCCAGCTCGACCGAGAGGCAATCCTCGGTACAGCCGTCCCCGCTCTGGAGATTGCGGTCGTCGCAGGCTTCGTCCGAGGTCAGGACACCGTCACCGCAACGGAACGTCGCGCCGATGTCGCCGTCGCCGATGTCGCCGTCGCCGAGATCGCCGCCGGCGCCGGGGCCATCCCCGGGGCCGCCGCCGCCGGGCGTGCCCGTCTTGCCCTCGCCGGCTGCAGAGCAGCTCGCCGCGACGGCGAGGCAGCCCGCGATGAAGATCGTCGAACCAAAGCACGAAGCACGAGGACGCATGACCTGCTCCTTTCGGTCGCCCGCGATCGCTCGAGATGCGCGAAGCGCGCGGCAGTCTTTCACGCGGTTGCCCTGAACTCGAGCCCCTCGTGCGCCGAGCCGCCGCCCGCGCGATCGTGGGCGTGAGGATACGCCTTCGGCGCGTGGACAAATACCGAGACAGCGTCGCTTTTCTACAAGGGCGGATCGCGAAGCGCGCTGTCGATCAGGCCCTTTGCCGCTGGACTCCTGCGTGGCTTAGCGACGCGGCTGCCTCGAACCGCGCTGCGCGCACCGGAGCGCCCCTGCGCTATGCTCGGCCGGACCGTGCCGCCGATGAACCATGGCCCCGACCGCGAGCGCGTCCTCGCGTTGCTCAAACGCCACGGGTGGAACGCGACCTCGTTCCAGACCCTGGAGTCCGACTTTCGGTATTGGTTCCATGGCGATGACGCCTGCGTGGCCTATGTCGACACCGGCGGCGCGTGGGTCGCGGCCGGCGCCCCGATCGCGGCGGCCGAGCGGCTGGTCGAGGTCGCGCGGGCGTTCGTGGAGGCGGCCGCGACGGCGGGGCGGCGCGCGTGCCTCTTCGGCGCGGAGGCGCGGTTCTCCGAGAGGGTCCCGTGGAGCGCGATGCTCATCGGGGAGCAGCCGGTGTGGGATCCGGCGCGCTGGGGCGACGTCCTCCGGTCGAGCCGGAGGCTGCGCGAGCAGCTCCGGCGCGCGCGCGCGAAGGGCGTGGTCGCGCGCGCGGTGAGCCCCGGCGAGATCGAGGACGCCGAGAGCCCGCTGCGGCGCGACGTGGAGCGGCTCATGGCGCGCTGGGCCTCCTCGCGGCCGATGGCGCCCATGGGATTCCTCGTGCAGCTGGAGCCGTTCTCGTTCGCCGGCGAGCGGCGCTACGTCGTGGCGGAGGCCGGAGGCGCGGTGGTCGGCTTCCTCGCGGCGGTGCCGGTGTACGCGCGGCGCGGCCTCTTTCTGGAGGACCTGCTGCGCGACCCGTCGGCGCCGAACGGCACCACCGAGATGCTCGTGGATCACGCGATGCGCACCGCCGCGGCGGAGGAGTGCCTGTATGTCACGCTCGGCCTCGCGCCGCTCGCCGGGCCTGTGCGGCGCGGGTTGCGCGCGGCGCAGCGGCTCGGGGCTCGTCTCTACGACTTCGAGGGCCTTTACGCGTTCAAGGCGAAGCTGCGGCCCGACAGCTGGGCCCCGATCTACCTGGTGTACCCGCCCGGCGGCCGCGGGCTCGTGGCCATCTATGACGCGCTCGCGGCGTTCGCGCGCGGAGGTCTCTTGCGCTTCGGGCTCGCGACGCTGCTGCGCGGGCCGGCCGTGGTCTTCGAGGTGCTCGGCTGGCTGCTCGTTCCGTGGACCGCGCTGCTCGCGCTCGCTCCCGCGGAGCGATGGTTCCCGTCACCCTCCGTGAAGTGGGCGTGGGTGGCGTTCGACGTGTGCCTCGCGCCGGCCATGCTGCGGCTGAGCCAGCGGCACGGGCAGACGCTCTCTCTGGTGCTGGCTGGGCTGGTGACCTGCGACGCGGCGCTGACGCTGGCGCAAGCGTTGCTGTTCAACCTGCCGCGGGCGCGGGGGGCGTTCGAGCTCGCGGTCGTGGGCGTGGCGGTCGCGGCGCCGGCGGTCGCGGCGGTGCTGCTGTGGAGCGCGCGGATGCACAGGCCGAAGCGGCTCGTCCGGCCGGAGATGGAATCGGGGCGCGCGGTGTTCGACGCGGCCCGCGACGGCGGCTCGGCGCGGCTCACCGCTGCCGGATGCGATATCCGGCGCGCGGGAAGTGCAACGCGATCTCCCCCACCTCCGGGTCGTGACGCAGAATCGTGATCTCGGCGGCCGAGATCCGCGCCACGACGCCCCGGCTCTCCTCTGGACCGTAATCATCGGCCGCGATCGCCACCGCGTCTCCCGGCCGGAGGCCCTCTCCTGCCGCCGTCTCGCCGCCGGCGACGTCGGCCGGCTCGGACGCGCGGGCGATCGCGAGCGCCTCGGCGGCGCTCATCGGCCGCGCGTCGCCCGGCCCGAAGGCCTCGATGCGCGCGAGCCACGCCGCGAGCGCCGGCCGCGCCTCGACGGCCGCGAACAGCCTCGCGCTCTGCTTCATGAACCAGACCGGGTGGAAGCACGCCGCGTCCGCGATCGAGAACGCGTCGCCCAGCAGGAAAGGCCGGCCGCGGAGCTGGCCGTCCAGGCGGTCGAGCGACAGGAGCGCCTGGCTCAGCGCGTGCGGCGCCGCCGCGAAGATCGCCTCCTTGCTGAGCGCCGGCGACATCGCCGCGCGATCCACGAGGATGCCGGGCGGCAGGGCAGGAAACAGGTCGACGACCACCGGCGGCACGATCTGCGGCGTGAGCCGGTGGTCCGCCCAGTCCTCGATCAGCCCGGCGAGCCCGGCCTGGCCGGGCGGTAAACAGGCAGGCTCCGGCCTGAGCTGCTCCAGGCGCCGCGCGATGCACGCCGTGTCGCAGTAGATGTCCGCGCCGATCTGCAAGACGGGGATCCGCCGGTAACCCCCGGTGAGCGGCGTCAGCTCCGGCTTCGGCGCCATCATCGGCTGTTCGACCGAGCGCCACGCGATCTTCTTGTACGCCAGGATCCGGCGGATCTTCTCGGCGAAGAGCGAGAGGGAATAGTGATGAAGGATGATCTCGGCCATGAAACACCTCGCTGACGGGCGACCTCCTCGGGTCGGCGCTCATCGTAGGGAGCGCGCCGCGCGCCGTTCTTGGAGGATCTTGCGATCACCGCGAGGTAGCCGGAGGTCCTCTGCCTGAGCCGCTGCCATCCTCACCATCACTCATCGCGGCGGACGGGACGGCTCACGCCACCGCGGCTTCGAGCTCGCCGAGGACGAGCGCCGCCGCGACCGCTTTCTCGAAGAGCTCGGCGCGCACCGCGCGGTATTGCGCGTCGGCGAAGAACCGCTCCCGCGTCGCGCGGTCGGGGAACACGAGCGTGAAGACGCGGTTGATGCGCGCATCCCCCTTCAGCACGCGCGCCACGACGAAATCGTGACCGAAGGCGCCGCCGTAGGACGAAAGGATCGGCGTCATGCGGGCGCGGTAGCTGGCGTAGGCCGCCTCGTCCGTCACCTCCAGCCCCATCAGGAGCACGTGCTCTCGGCCCTCAGCGCCCATGGGAATAGCCTCCATCCACGTCGAGCGTCGTGCCGGTCACGAAGCCGGCTCTGGCCAGGAACAGCGCTGCCTCCGTCGTGTCCCGCACCTCGCCGATCCGCCCGAGCGGGTGGATCGAGGCCATCGAGGCCCCCTCGTCGCCGATGAGCGGCGTACGGATGATGCCGGGCGCCAGCGTGTTCACGCGGATGTTGTGGCGCGCGAGCTCGGCCGCGAGCGAGACGGTGAGCGCGTGGACGCCGCCCTTGCTGGCCATGGCGGCCGAGGCCGGCATCGCCGCCATGGCCTGCTGGACGAGCACCGTGCCCACATTGATGATCGAGCCTCCGCCGCCCTCGATCATCAGCGGCACCGCGGCGTGCGTCATCAGGAACGTCCCTTTGACGTTGGTGGCGAAGAACCGGTCGAGGTCCTCCTCCGTGGTCTCGAGGAACGGCTTCACGCCGAAGATCCCGGCGTTGTTGATCAGCACGTCCACGCCGCCGAAGTGCTCCCGCGCGGCGGCGACGACCGCCAGCGCCGTGGCCCGCTCGCCCACGTGACCCGGCACGGCGACGACGCGCGCGCCGCCGTCCAGGCTGCGCCGCGCCTGGTCGAGCTTCTCCGGATCGCGCCCGTTCACGACGAGGCTCGAGCCCTCGGCCAGAAAGCGCCTCGCGAGATCGAGGCCGATACCGCTGCTGGCGCCTGTGATGATGACGCGATCGATTCGGGTTCCCATTGGAGTTTCGCTCCCTTCTGGTCGAGAACCTACGACCGACCCTCCGACCAAGAAAGTGGTATGTTTCTATGGACTTCATAACCTCTGGTTCTGGACTCTGCGCGCCCCGCCATGACCTACGATCAGCTCGCCGCCTTCCTCGCCGTCGCGGTCGAGGGCTCGTTCAGCGCCGCCTCCGCGCGGCTGCACAAGTCCCAGCCGGCGGTGAGCAAGCTGGTGCGCAACCTGGAGAGCGAGCTGGGGGTCGAGCTGTTCGATCGCCGGGCGTACCGCGCCACGCTCACCGACGCCGGCCGCTTGTTCCGCGAGCGCGCGGCGGCGGTCGTCGAGAGCACCGAGGCGCTGCGGAGCTTCGGCGCGCGGCTCTCGGGCAAGGTGGAGCCGATCGTGCGGCTCGCCGTCGACGCGGTGACGCCGCTCGGGCCGATCATGGGAGTCTTCCGCGGGGTGCAGGCGCGTTATCCGCTGGTGCGCATCGAGCTCGGCACCGAGCGGCTCTCGGGCGCCGCCGACGCGCTGCGCGAGCACCGCGCCGATCTCGCCGTCGCCACGAGGCTCGCGATCGACGCGTCCGAGGTGGAGCTCGCGCGCTTCTGCGACGTGCGGGTGCTCCCCGTGGCGCGCTTCGATCACCCGGTGGCCACCTGCGGCGCGCCGATCCCGCCGGCGCTGCTGCGGGCGCACGCGCAGATCATCCTGCGCGACAGCGCGCAAGGGAGCGCCTCGCCGTCCGTGAACGTGCTGGAGGGCGGCCTGCGCTGGACCGTGACCGACGTCGCGGCGAAGAAGGAGGTCATCCTCGCGGGCATGGGCTGGGGCGGGCTCCCCGAGCACGTGGCCGCCGACGCGCTCGCGAGGGGCGAGCTGGTGAGGCTGGAGGTGCCCGAGTTCGAGGTCGACGTCATGGAGCTGTTCGTGATGCGTCGCCGTGACCGCCCGCACGGCGTCGTCGCGCAGGCGCTCTGGGAAGAGCTGCTGCGCGGCGGCCGCGGCGCCGGGGCGACGGCGTCGGCCGGGGAGGCGCGGCGCCGGCGGAGGAAGGGCTGAAACCTTCGAACACTCCGGCCCGATGAGGGCACAGACCCGTGGGCTCGGGACCGGCGGGGCGCCGGCTTCCCTCGAGAGAGCCCGCGAGGTGACTGCCTATGAAAAAATCTCCCTCACCAAGCCGTCGGGGGCTGCTCTTCGAGAGGTCCGTCGGCCTCGGCAGCTCGCCCTGGGTCGCGCTCGCCGTCGCGGGGTGCGCCAGCCAGCCGCAGGACTCGTCCGCGGGCGCCGCGTTGAGCTGGCAGCCGTGCGGCCAGGACGGCGCCCAGCAGTGCGCGACGCTCGACGTGCCCGTGGACTGGGCCGAGCCGCAGGGCGACACGATCGCGCTGGCGATCGCGCGCCATCCCGCCGCGGACCCGGCGTCCCGGGTCGGCACGCTCTTCTTCACGCCGGGTCCAGGCGTCGCCGCGGCCGCCATGGTGGCGTCACCGGGCGTCGGTTTCCTCGGCGCAGCGGCGCCTGACCTCCTCAGGTCCTTCGATATCGTGGGCGTCACCCCGCGCGGCGGGGGCCTGGTGCTGGGCGAGGAGCAGCCAGGCGTCCCGCGCGGGACGATCCTGCGATGCGATGCCCCCGCCCACGACACCGCGGTGAGCCTGTTTCCACAGAACGAGGCCGAGTACGAAGCGCTCGTGGCGAGCAATCGCGCGTACGCCGAGGGGTGCCTGGCGCACGGCGATCTGGTGGCTCACATGGACGTCGCGAGCCACGCCCGTGACATGGAAGCCGTCCGCGACGCGCTCGGCGAAGAGACCATCAGCTGGATCGCGTGGACGTCCTTCGACCGCGTGGCCCTGACCTATGCCGCGCTGTATCCCCAGCGCATCCGGGCCATGGTGGTCGATAGCCCGCTCGACGCGAGCCAGCCCATGGGCGAGATGGTCTCCACGCAGGCGGCCGCGGTGGAGCAGGAGCTGCACCGCTTCGCCGCCTGGTGCGACGATCCAGAGACGAACGGCTGCGCGCTCCAGGGCCAGGACGCCGCCGCGGCGTACGCCGCCGTCCTCGAGCGGCTCGACGGGCGGCCGGCGCCGCTCCCGGATGCCCACGGATCGGCCCGCGGTGAGGACGCGGCGTTCATGCTGATGAACGGCCTGGAGGTCGGCCCCATCGAGTTCTTCGGCTGGGGCGTCTACGCGAGCGCCATCCAGGAGGCGCTGCAGGGAAATACAGAGGCGCTCGCCTCGCTCTATGCGTACACCTGGGGCGACAGCTTCTATGGTCCCTACCGGGCAGCCACCTGCCTGGACCTCTCGCCGCAGGTCTCTGGCCACGAGGAGCTGAAGGCCAGGATCGACGCCGTGACCGCGATCGCCCCGCTCACGCGCGGCGCCACCGAGGCGTGGGAGGCCATGAGCGCCTGCATCGGCTGGCCCATCGCTCCGGTCGACGCTCACGCCCGCTCGAGCGTGCGGGGCACGCCGCCGATCCTGGTCGTCGGCAGCCGCTACAATCCGTATGCGCCCTACGAAGGGGTCGTCGCCGTCGCGAGCCAGATCGAGCACAGCGCGCTCCTCACCTACGAGGGAGACGGGCATATCGCGTTCACCGCATCGCCGTGCGTGGTCGATCGCGTGCAGCGCTACCTGCTCAGCGCGAAGCCGCCGCCTGGCGCCGCGTGCCCGGACGAGCTCGACTGAAGCCGTTCGCCGCTCGCGGCAGCGACGTCGGCGGAGCACCGGAGTCGGGCCCGAGCGCCATCGGCGCGTCGAGCGTCTGAACGGATCCGGTGTCGTCTTCGGCCGACGATCGACTAGGCTGTCTCCATGGCCGGAGGGAACCCCGAGGATTTCGCCGCGGCGTTCAACGCCGCGAACATCGACGGCTGGGTCAGCGCCATGGGGCTCAGGCTCGTCCGCGCGACGGGCGACGGGGTCGAGGCCGAGCTCGACGTCGGACCGCAGCACCGGCAGGCCTACGGCATCGTGCACGGCGGCGTCCACGCGGGGATCATCGAGACGCTCGCGTCGGTCGGCGCCGCGCTCCACGCCCTGCCGGACGGCCGCTCGGTCGTCGGGCTGGAGAACCACACGAGCTTTTTGCGCGCGGTCCGGTCGGGGCGGCTCCGCGCCGAGGCGCGGCCGCTCGACCGCGGGCGGCGCACCCAGGTCTGGGAGGGCTCGGTCCACGACGAGCAGGGCCGGCTCTGCGCCACGGGGCGCGTGCGCCTGCTCGTGCTGGAGCCGGACGCGGTGCTCGCCGGGCAGCGCGCCGGCACGCCCGGCTGACGCGGTATCGTCGACGCCCCTTCGCGAGGTGCCCTCGATGCGCGACGCAGCCGCCCTCCGGACGATCGATCGCATTCCCCGGCTCGGCTGGATCGACGCCCCCTCGCCGGTCGAGGCGCTGCCGCGGCTCGCCGCCGCGCTGGGCCTCGATTACCTCGGCGTCAAGCGCGACGATCTCTGCGAGCCCGCCCACGGCGGGATGAAGATGCGGAAGCTCGACTACGTGCTCGCCGCCTCCCCGCTCTCGACCGCGGCGGCGTGGTCCGCGGCGGGCGGCATCGGCTCGGGCAACCTCGCGGCGCTCGCCGCCGCGGCGGAGCGGCTCGGCCGGCGGGTGCACGCGCACCTGTTCTGGACCGACCTGTCGAGGAGCGTGATCGACAACCTCGCGTTCATCGCCTCGGGGCCGACCTCGATCCGCTTCTATCCCTCGCGCCTCGAGCTCGCGCTCGCGCGCCCGTCGCTGTTCCTGCCGCTCCGCGCGTGGGACGGCGACGGCGCGGCCATCGTGCCGCTCGGCGCCACCTCGGCGCTCGGCATGGTGGGCGTCGCGCGCGCCGCGCTCGAGCTCTGCGCGCAGGTGCGCGCGGGCGAGCTCCCCGAGCCCGAGCGCGTCTACGTCCCGCTCGGCTCCGGCGGCACCGCCGCCGGGCTCGCCGTCGGGCTCGCGCTCGGCGGCCTGCGGTCCCGGGTCGTCGCCGTCGCCGTGGTCGAGCGCCTCCTCGCCTCGCGCCTCCGCCTCCGCGCCCTCACGGCCGAGCTCCGCGCCCTGCTCGCGCGGAAGGGCGCCTGGCCGGTGCCCGCCGCGGCGCCGATCGACCTCGTTCACGGCTACCTCGGCCGCGGGTACGGCTCCCCGACGCCCGAATCGCTCGCGGCCTGCGAGGCGCTCGCGGCCGAGGGCCTCTCGCTGGAGCCGGTGTACACCGGCAAGGCCATGGCCGCGCTCATGGCCGACGCGCGACGTCGCCGGCTCGGCCCCGCGCTCTTCTGGCTGACCGCGCGGCGCGAGCCCCTGCCCCGCGCTCCCGGCTTTTGCGACCGCCTCCCGGCCGCGCTGTCGCGGCGGCTCGGCGCCCACTGTGGCGGCGACGCTCGGTGAATGCCCCACAGCTCAGCGCATCTCCGGCGGACGTACCGCGCTGTCGCATCGTCACGATTTTATGATTCGATCAGCGATGGCGGCGGGATAAGATCGCTCGCTCCCTTGCGCCCTCGGCCTGTGTTTGGTTTGGCTGCCCGGGCGCCCCTCGCGCGCAACTCACGATCAGAAGGAGTCTTCGCATGCTTCAGCCGCGGCAATCGAATTGGTGTGCTCCGCTCGCAATGATGCTGGTCCTGGCCGGGGTCGCCTGTGGCGGCAGCGACGGCGGGTCGAGCGGCTCCGGGGACAGCTCCGGCAACGGGGCAGGCGCGGGCGCGCCCACGGGCGGCGACGACATCGGGAGCGGTGTGACGGGGGGGCCGGGCGCGGGCAGCGGCGCCGGCAGCGGCAGCGGGTGCGACGCGAACCTCACGGGCATCGTGCGCGACTTCCGCGCCTACGACGGCGGCGAGGGGCACCCCGACTTCGAGACGTTCACGGGCCAAGGCCTGAAGGGCATCGTCGAGCGCGAGCTGGGCCCGGACCAGAAGCCCGTCTATGCGCACCGGGGCGGCACCGAGCACACGACCGGGCCGGCCGAGTTCGATCAGTGGTACCGCGACGTCGACGGCGTGAACATGCCGATCCAGTTCACCATCACGCCCACGGTCGACGGGAACGGCCTTGCCACCTACGACAACCGGGCCTTCTTCCCCATCGACGGGGAGGGCTTCGGGAACGAGCGGAGGGAGCACAACTTCCACTTCACGTTCGAGCTCCACATGAAGTTCGTCTACAGAGGTGGCGAGGAATTCTCGTTCTCCGGCGACGACGATCTCTGGGTCTTCATCAACAACCGGCTCGCCATCGATCTCGGCGGCCTCCACAGCCCGCAGTCCGACGAGCTCGACCTCGACGCGATGGCGAGCGAGCTCGGGATCACGCCCGGCCAGGAGTATCCGCTCGACTTCTTCCACGCCGAGCGGCACACGAACGAGTCGAACTTCAAGATCCAGTCGACGCTCGCGTTCACCAACTGCGAGCCCATCTTCGTCGACTGAGCGCGCCCGTGGAAGGATTTGAACCGTGGAGGCACAGAGATCATTGATCTCCCTCTGCGCTCTCTGTGCCTCTGTGGTTCCTTCTCTCTCTCGTGACGGCGCGGCGGCGCGGGGCTAAAGCCAGAACGACCCGCGCACGAACGTCGAATCCGCGAGCCGGTACGGCACCCCCATGGTCTCCTTCGGCCGCGACCCGGGCGCGAGCTCGCGCGGGAGCTCGTACGTCTGGTCCAACAACCGGATCTCGATCGGCCCCGCGTCCTCGATCTCCAGCGACCACTCGATGCCTTCCGGCGGCAGGCCCATGTAGGTGAAGCCCCAGCGCTCGTCCCGCCCCGCCCCGCGGGCCGGCTCCTCCACGCGCCGCCCGTCCACCACCGCGCGGATCACCGCCGTGGGGGACGCCACCTCGGCGAGCAGCCAGGGGGCTCCCCGGGGCGAGGCGATGCGCAGCCGGAGCGACCGCACGCCGCCGCCCGTCGCGTCGCCGAGCACCGCGAGCGAGGGCGGCGGCAGGGCGAGGGCCGGCGCCTCGCTCTGGCGGGCCACGCGCACGTACGGCACCGCGAACGAGGGCGCCTGCGCGCGCCCGGCCGGGAAGTACTCGGCGGTCCACGGGTCGAGGTCCCGGTCGGCCGAGAGCCAGTGGGCCTTCCCGCCGGCGTCGAGCGCGTACGCGAGGCTCGCCGGCCGGGGCTCGGCCTCGGTGAAGCCGAGGGTCGCGCAGGCCGCGGCGAGCGCGGCGAGGCCCGGCAGGGCGAAGGCGAGCGCGAGCCGCCGCGAGGCGCCGCCGCCGAGCAGCTCGGCGTGCGGCAGGAAGAGCCCGAACACGAGCGCGACGGCCAGGGCCGGCGCCGCCGCCATCGGCAGGCCCAGCGCGACGAAGAGCAGGTACGGGCCCGGCACGGCCAGCGCGACCGCCGGCGCCGCGGTCGCGACGAGGAGCGCCGCGTCGCCGAGCGTGGGCGGGGCGTCGCCGCGCCGGATCGCCACCGCCACGACGCCGACCAGCGCGGACGCGAGCGGCCAGGCGAAGTAGAAGCTCGCGCCCGGCATGAAGAGGCTCGCCCCGGCGAGGAGCGAGAGCCACACGAGCAGCGCGCCGAGGGCGAGCTCGCAGGCCCCGAGCCGCCGCCGGAAGAGCCGGTAGCCCGCCGCCGAGACCGCGAGCGCGGCGAGGGCGAGCGCGATCCGGAACGCGGGCGCGTTGTACGGCTCGAACGGCATGGCCCGCAGCGCCGTGTGGACGCGCCGGAGGAGCCACCCGAGCCCGCCCACCGCCCCGGCGGCGCCGGCGAGCAGCGCCAGAAAGGCGAGCGAGCCCGCGAGGATACCGCCGAGCGATGCGCGCCGCCGGCGCCGCGCGAGCGCCGCGGCGCCGGCGAACAGGCCGACGACGAGCGCGGCGATCGGGATCACCCAGCCGATCGGGTGGGAGACGACGTGGGCGCCCCAGGTGTTGAAGTACACCGCGTCCTCGCGGTCGGGGCGCCGCAGGTCGAGCCCGCCGAAGCGGCGCGCGAGCGACAGCGCGTAGTCTCCGGCGTGCTGCACGCTCCGGAGATCGAGGTTGTCCACCGTATCGGACGGCGTGTGGTAGTGCGCGGCGTCGTCGCTGAAGGCGAAGTTCAGCCCGGGGATGCCGGCCCGCTTGAAGACGCTGAAATCGGTGCTGTGGCCCAGGCGCCGCGCGACCTCGGGGAAGAGCGACGACGCGATCGGCAGCGGCGCGGCGCGGGCGAGCTCGCGGACGGGGAACGCGTCCCCGGGCCCGGTCTCGAACATCGCGACCACGCCGCCGGCCCCGCGGGCGTCGAAGTTGAGCGCGATCCCGATCTCGCCGCGCAACGGGTGCTCGTCCATGAACGCCTTGCCGCCGAGGACGCCCCCCTCCTCCGCGTCCGTGAACAGGAGCAGCACGTCGTTGCGCAGCGGGGGGCCGCTCTTCAGCGCGCGCAGCGTCTCGAGCAGCGCCGCCACGCCGCTGCCGTCGTCGGCGGCCCCCGGGCTGCCGGGCACCGAGTCGTAGTGCGCGACGAGCGCGACCGACCGGGTGCTGTCCGCGCCCGGCAGCCGCGCCAGGACGTTCTCGACGTGCGCGGCGTCGTACGGCAGGCCCCACTGCCGGCTGAGCACGGAGGTGCGCTGGACCTCCGCCTGCACGCCGAGCGCCGCGAGCTGCGCGAGCAGGTACTCGCGCGCCCGCCGGTGCCCCGCCGAGCCCGTGGGGCGCGGCTCGGCGGCGATCTCGAGGAGGTGCGCCCTGGCCCGCTCGGCCGAGAACACGTCGGGCGGGGCGCTTCGCGGGACGACGCTCGGAGGGCTCAGCTGCGCGATGCGGAGCGCGACCAGCGCGAGGAGCGCGAGGGCCACGGCGAGACGGGGCGACCACGCCATGCGGCGGTCGTACCACCGATCCGCGGCGGCGCGGAGCGCGCGGCCGCGCCGCTCCCACGGCGCGACGGGCGCGCCTCGCCGGTCACCGATGGCCTCGATCGTTCCTCGCCTCGGCCTGCCGGAACCGGAAGAAGTCGTCCAGCGTCCGGCCCTCCGCCTCCTCGAAGCGCTCGTCGAGCGCCTCGAGGCCGTGCATGCGATCGAGGCGGAAGCTGCGGAACTCGGCGCGCAGCTCGCACCAGGCGGCGAGCGACCAGCAGGTGCCCATGAAGAAGAGCCCCAGCGGGAGCGCCGTCCTCGTCGAGCGGGCGCCGTCCTCGCGCGCGTAGCCGAAGCGGATCTTGCGGCGCTCGCCGACCGCGGCGCGCAGCTCGGCGAGGTGCGCCGTGGCGCCCTCCGGGATGTGGTAGCTCGGCGCGAACAGCGCGCTCGCCGCGACCCTGGGCCGGAGGCGCTCGGGCAGCGCCGCCTCGATCTTCTCGAGGGCGCGCCTCGCGGCGCGTACGAGCGCCGGATCGGACCAGCTCTCCACCATCCGCGCGCCGAGAACGAGCGCCTCGATCTCGTCGTCCTGGAACATGAGCGGCGGCAGATCGAAGCCGCGGGGCAGGGCGTAACCGACGCCGGCCTCGCCCTCGATCGGCACGCCCGACGCGATGAGATCGCGGATGTCGCGGTAGATGGTCCGCTCCGAGACCTCGAGCTCCTCGGAGAGGCGCGCGGCCGTCGTGATGCGGCGGCGGCGCAGCTGCTGGACGATCTGGAACAGTCGGTCGGCTCTCCGCATGGTGGCGCTCCTCTCCCGGGCGCGGCCGCGAGGAGCGTGGAGGGAGCCTAGCCCGGGGCTCCTGACAGCGCGCTGTCAGGAGCGTCGATCCGCGCCGGCGGGCCGGCGCGGCGCCCGGGCTCCGCCTCAGCCGAGCGGCGACGCGGGCCTCGGGCCGCCCTGCGGCCTGCCGCCCCCGGGCCGGTCGACGTCCTCGTCCTCGGGCCGGCGCGACAGGCGCGCGGCCGCGCGCTGGTAGAGCTCCGTGAGCGGCGCGCGGTGCGCGGCGAGGAGGACCGTCGCCCCGGCCAGCCACAGCAGCGCGAGCGGCACGAGCGCCGAGGTCGTCGTGTAAATGAGCACGGGGCGGAAGGCGCGATCGCGCGTGACGAGCTCGCGGCTCGCCTGGACGGACCGCTCGTAGTCCGGGAGCGACAGCGCCACCGGCGTCACGCCCTCCAGCACGGCGCCGCCGGGCGCGAGCGCGCCGCCGCCCTTGGACGGCTCCTCGCCCTTGACGGCGCGCGGGGCCGCGGCCGGCGCCATCGCCGATTCGTACGAGTTCCACCGCTCCGACCGGTAGCGCCCCGCCGAGACCGCGAAGAGCCCGATGAGGAGCGCGAGGCCGCCCGCGCCGAGCAGCACCACCATCGCGACCGCGCGGCTCGTGCCCCGGAAGAGCCGGCCCACGAGCCACGCCGCCCCGGCCGTGGCGATCCCGACCAGGATCGCCACGAACGTGGCGGGCGCCACGAACCACAGGCCCGCCATGATCAGCCCGCCCAGCGCGCGCAGCGCGCGCAGGCGCGCGCGGCTCCGCGCCCCGCCGGGGCGGACGGCGATCCACGCCGCCACGAAGCCGATCGCCACGGCGACGGCGTCGCCCGCGTCCGCGAACCACACCGGCCGGTCGCCGCCGAGCAGCGCGAGCGGCACCACGCGCTCGGGCAGCCCGACCGTGAGCGCCACCTCGCTCGCGGTGAGCGAGTAGCGCGGCATCGGCAGCTCCAGCGATCCGCCGAGCGGGCGCACCGCGGCCTGCCCCAGCGACTGCACCTGGATCCTGTGGCTCCCCGTCTGCAGGGGCACGAGGACCTCCTCCGCGGCCGCGCCCTGGTGCATGATCCGCTGCGCCTTGCCGTCCGTGGCGAGGAAGATCGGCCGCCCGCCGGGCGCGTAGGGCAGGTAGTCGATCCCGTTGTTCTCGTAGGTCAGCTCGTCGTCGGCCACGAGGTCGCCGCGCTCGGTCAGGATCAGGGCGCGGCGGTGCTCGCGCACCACCGCGGCGAGCACCTCGACGCCCGCGAGCGGCTCGACCGCGACCTCGACGCGCTGCCCGCGCTGGACCAGCAGCAGGCGCGACGTCGCCTGGGTCCGCGGGATCGGCGACTCGGCGGCGTCGACCTGGCGAGCGTCGCCCTTCACGGTGAGCCGGTGCTCGGCGTCCGACTCGAACAGCCACCACTCGTAGGCCGAGCGCGGGTCGGGCGAGAAGACGCCGACCTTCGGGAGCGTGCCCGAGATCGTCACCTCGGCGGTGCGGCCCGAGGTGGGCAGCACGAGCTCCTCGCCCTCGACCCGGAAGCCGCTCGCGCCGGAGACGTCGAGCACCTTCTCCCCGAAGGCGAGCGGCAGGCGCACCACGCCGAGATCGGTGCCCGACCGCAGCACGAGCCGGTACTCGAAGCCGATCTCCCGGCCGACGCGCACCGCGCGCGAGAGCTGGAAGACCGTGGGGCCCGCGCTCTGCGCCGCCGCGCCCCCGTCGCGGGTGAAGTGGAGCGTCGCCCCCGAGAGGCCCGAGAGCAGCGCGCCCTCCGCGACCGAGCCGCCGGTGACGTCGGCCTCGAACGTGTTGAGCGGGCCGGCCACGAGCAGCGTGAGATCGCCCTCGAGCGACAGCGTGCCCCGGAGCACGAAGCGGCGCGCGGCGGTCCAGAGGTAGTAATGGTCGTTCTCGAAGCTGATCGGCGCGGCCTCGCGGCGCGACGCGGGCCGTCCGTCGTCGAGGATGGCCTCGATGCGGACGTGCGCCGGCGGCCCGAAGAGCGGCACCGCCACCGGGCCGTCCGCGAGCACGCCGCCCGAGAGCTCGAACTGGAGCGGCCCCTCGCCCACCGCGCCGGTGATGCGCAGCCGGTCGAGCGCGTAACAGCGCTCCTCGCATCGCCCCGGGCCGCGGCGCAGGTCGACCCAGCGCGAGAGCGTCTCCAGCTGACCTGCCCATGAGTCCGGCGGCGGCGCAGACGCGTGCGCCGGCGTCGCGGCGGCCTTCGACGCGGGCGCCGCGGGCGCCGCGCCCGCAGCAGGCGCCGCCGTCGCCTCGGCCGGCGCCTGCGCGAGCGCGAGCGAGGGGACGGCGAGCAGCAACAGCACCACGAGGAACCAGAAGAGCCTTGGAGGCGCGGCCTTGTTCCAGCGCGCTAGCGACATAGGGAGACTCCCTTCGTTGACCTGCCGAGCGAACGCGATGGCCGCCGCAGCGTCCTCATCAAACAGCCTAGCGAAAAACGACTGCAACAAAATCGACATGAGGCCTTGACAGTTAACGCGTCGCGTCGCAGTGTCGTTGCGTCGCGTTTGTGCTTCCGACGAGGCCACAGCGTGGGTCTGTTGGCTGGCATGGCCGCGCGGCGGGGCCCTCGTTCCAGTGCACATCGCATCTTGCGTTCTCGCGAGAGCGGGCGATGCGCGAGGACGGTCGGCCTGTGCTCGATGGATCGTTTCTGTACGCCCGCGTCCGTCGCGGGGGGACCAACCGAGGTGGGAGGCAGATCATGAGTGAGACCCAGAGCATCACGGAGCCGAAGGTCGAGAACAGCGTGAACGGGAGCGCCGCGCATGCGCCTCAGGCCGACGCGAGCGCCACGGCGCCGGCGACCAAGGCGCCTTTCATCGAGACGCTGCGCGAGCGGGGCACGTCCTGGGCAGGGGTGGCGATCGGGTATGGGCGGACCGCGCTCGAGCAGGCCGCGCGCGTCCTGGACCGGACGGCGGGGAGGCTCGGCGAGCTTCAAGAGAAGCTCAAGAAGGGTGACGTGGCCGCGGTCGAGGGCGCCCGCTGAACCGCCGCCGAGCCGGCGCGCCGCCGAGGAGCGCTCATCAGGGCGCTTCCGGCGGCGCGGGGACCGGCGCGCCGCCGATGCCGACCGCGACGGCGTAGATCGAGCCGGCCGCGCCCCCGACATAAAGGGTCCTCGCCGCGAAGCCGGGGCCCGATCCGAACTGCGCATTGGCGACCCCGGTCGGAAAGCTCGCCAGGAGCTCCGGCTCTCCCACGGCCGCCCCGCCCGCGTCGAGCCGCACGCGGTAGAGCTCTCTGTCCTTGTTATCGATCGTGTAGAGGTGACCGCACGTGTCGAGGGCGAGCCCGTCGAGCGTGGCCGACGCGATCGTCGCCACGAGCGAGGGCCGCGCGCCGAGGTCGGCGAGGTCGATCCTGCGGATCTCGCCGGCGGCGGCGTTGGTGTAGAACACGGCCTTTCGCGCCGGATCGAAGGCGATTCCGTTCGGCTGGCTCACCTCGGGGGCGCCGCTCGCGATCTCGTCGACCGTGGCGTCCGGGTTGAGGCGGAGCACGCGGCCGGCGGCGAGGTCGGTCGCCCAGACGTTGCCGTCGGCGTCCGGAGCGAGGCCGTTCGGCTCCTGGAGGCCCTTCACGTAATCGATGACGATGCCGGTCGCCGAGATCTGGACGACGTCGCCCATGCCGGGCCGCGCGGCCACGAGGGTCCCGTCGGGTCGGTACCGCAGCCCGAGCACGTTGCCCGGCAGGGACGCGAAGTTCGAGGTATGGCCCGAGGCCTCGTAGCGAACGAGGTTCGGCCCCTGCTTGGCGACGAGGTAGCCCTGGCCATCGAACGCGAAGTCCTCGCTGCCGCTGAACACGTCCGTGATCCGCGTCGGCTCGAACGGCCCCGGCGCGACCGCCGCGCACTCCCCCGTCGGCCCCGCGCCGACGCCCGCGCCCCCATCGCCGCCGCCTTCGCCGCCGCGCCCGCCCTCGCCGCCCCCGCCGCCCCCGCTGCCCGAGCTCGCGCTGCTCGACGTCGTGCCCGCCCCGCTGCCCGACGTCGCGCTGGTCGCCCCGCCGATGTCGCCGCCGCACGCCGGAGGCGCACTGGAAAGGAGCAGCGCCCATCCGAGCAGCCGGTAACCTCGCTTCATCTACCTCTCCTCCTCGCGCCGCACACTACACGTCGCCTCCCGCATTGCCTACGGTCGACGGCGCTCGCGCCGCGCGGCGCCCGAAAGCAGCCCCTCGATCGCCGCAGCTCGCGGCACGCTGCTCGGTTGAGGAGGCACTTCCGCCCCCCGCGCTGCCCCAAAGGAAGACAGAGCGGGGGGGCACCCGCTCTAGTGACGGGAGCGGGAGACGATGATGACGCCGGCGCCGACGATCGCGGCCGCCGCCCACGTCGTCGCGGACGCGCGCTCGCCGCCGAGCAGGATGCCGAGCGCGATGGCGACGATCGGGTTCACGTAGGCGTAGCTCGTCGCGATCGCCGGGCGCGTGCTCCGGAGCAGGAACGTGTACGCGCTGAGCGCCACGATCGACCCGAACACCGTCAGGTAGCCGAGGGCGAGGAGCGACCGCGCCGACGGCGGCGCCGCGAGGCGCTCGCCCGCGAGCGCGCTGATCCCGAGCATCACCGCGCCGCCCGCCAGCATCTCCGCCGCGACCGCCATCGACCCGGCCGGCAGCGGCAGCGTGCGGCTGTACAGCGAGCCGAGCGCCCACGCCACGGGGGCCAGCACGACGAGCAGCGCCCCGACGTGCGCGGCGTGGAGGTCGCCGCCGAGGTGGAGCAGCGCCGCGCCCGCGAACCCGACGAGGAGCCCGAGCCACTCGCCCCGGGAGACCTCCGGGGCCCCGGCGGACGCGCCCTCGCCGCGCCCGACCCGCACCGTGGTGAACAGCGCCAGCCAGAGCGGCATCGTGGACACCACGACCGCGGCGACGCCGGAGCTCACCCACTGCTGCGAGACGACCACCAGCCCGTTGCCGAAGACGAGCAGCAGCACCCCGACCCGCGCCGCCGCGCCCCACTGCCGCAGGGTCGGGCGCGGGACCCCGCGCAGCCGGAGCACGCCGTAGAGCAGCGCGCCCGCCGTCACGAAGCGCACCCCGGCCAGCAGGAACGGCGGCAGCGTCTCCAGCGCGATCGAGACCGCCAGGTACGTCGAGCCCCAGATCAGGTACAGCGCGGCGAGCGAGAGGAGCACGAGCCAGCTCCCCCGCGCCCCCGCGAGCGCCGCGCGCGCGCGCTCGAGCGCCGCGCGCGCCGTCCGCCTCGCCTCGCCCGCGGCCACCGCGATCTGCGCGGGCTCGAGCGCCTCCACCACGAGGAGCCCGCGCCCCTCGCCGCCATAGCTGGCCCCCGCCTCCAGCACCACGTCGTTCGGCTCACCCTCCCGGGTGATCCAGACAGAGCCGGCGGTGCAGCTCAGGAGCAGCGGACCGCCCCGCAAGCGGTGCGTCCACAGCCCCCCCTTCCCAAGCTCGATCCGCGACGACTCTCGGAGGCGCGACCGCGCCTCCGGAACAAGTGAGGTCAATTTCATGCCGCAGAGCTTGGGCTCAAGCGGGCGACCGGCACAGAGGCAGTCCGCCCGGCATTGAGGCCGGTACAGTTCGCCGAACGGGCAACTGTGCTGGTCCTCACGCCGGCCGGCTGTACCGGTACCGCAGCGCCCGCCCGGTTGTACAATCGTCTCCGTGCAGGCGCAGGCGCCCATCGAAGCCGAGGACGAGGCCCACCTCTACGATCGCGTCGCCGCCCACATCGCCGATCTGATCGCGCGCGGCACGCTGCGGCCCGGCGACCGGATCCCGTCGGTGCGGCGGCTCAGCCGGCAGCAGGGGGTCAGCGTCGCGACCGTGCTCCAGGCGTACCTGCAGCTCGAGAACCGGGGGCTCATCGAGGCGCGCCCGCAGTCGGGTCACTACGTCCGCGCCCGCCGGGTCTCGGCGCTCCCCGAGCCGCGGGCCGCGCGCGCCTGCACCACCGCCACGCGCGTCAGCGTGAAGAGCCTCGTCTCCAAGGTCTACCGGGCCTGCCGGGACCCGCACATCGTCCCGTTCGGCGCGGCGTGCCCGAGCCCCGATCTCCTGCCGACCGACAAGCTGAACCGGATCCTCAGCGCGATCGCGCGGAGCGCGGGCGGCGCCGGCGTCTCGTACGATCCGCCGCCCGGCCTGCCGGCGCTGCGGCGGCAGATCGCCCGGCGCTCGGTCGAGTGGGGCGTCGCGCTCTCGGCCGACGACATCGTGACCACGGTCGGCGCCATGGAGGCGCTCCACCTCTGCCTGCGCGCGGTCGCGCGCCGCGGCGACACGGTCGCGCTGGAGTCGCCGGCGTACTACGGGCTCCTCCAGCTCATCGAGAGCCTCGGCATCAAGGCGCTCGAGGTCCCGTCGCACCCCCGCACGGGCATGGACCTCGACGTCCTCGAGGAGATGCTGGGCCGCCACCGCATCAAGGCGTGCCTCGCGATCCCGAACTTCAACAACCCGCTCGGCAGCGCCATGCCCGACGAGGCGAAGGAGCGGCTCGTCGCGATGCTCGCGCGCCGCGAGGTGCCGCTCATCGAGGACGACATCTACGGCGACCTGCATTTCGGCGACGTGCGCCCCCGCCCGGCCAAGGCGTTCGATCGCAAGGGGCTCGTGATGCTCTGCTCGTCGTTCTCGAAGACGATGGCGCCGGGCTACCGGGTCGGCTGGACGGCCCCCGGCCGCTTCCTCGACGAGGTCGAGCAGCTCAAGTTCGGGCAGAGCGTGGCGTGCGCGACCTTGCCGCAGATGGCGATCGCCGAGTTCCTCGAGATCGGCGGGTACGAGCACCACCTGCGCACGCTCCGGCGCCGCCTCGCCGCCCAGGTCGCGCGCATGAGCGAGGCGATCGCCGAGCATTTCCCCCCCGGCACCCGCGTCTCGCGCCCCGCCGGCGGCTTCGTGCTCTGGGTCGAGCTGCCGCCCGGCGCGAGCGCGCTCGACGTGCACGAGCGCGCGCTCGAGCACGGCATCAGCGTCGCGCCGGGGCCGATCTTCTCGGCCAAGCACCGGTTCTCGAACTACATCCGGGTGAACTGCGGCTACCCGTTCACCGATCTCATCGAGCACGCGGTCCGGACGCTCGGTCGGCTCTGCGCGGAGGCGGCCGAGGGGTGATCCGCGGCGGCGCCCGGGGCGCGGGCCCGCTCGCGGCGGCGGCGGCGCGGCCGACGGCGCTGACGGGCGCGCCCTGGCTGCCGTACCCGCCCTGGCTGCCGTACCCGCCCTGAAGTAGAACCTCGTCGCTCGCCACGAGCGCCCCGACGAGCCCACGACCTTGCGTCCCCGACACCCCGCGCCCCTTCGTTCGCCCGCGCCCCCGTCCTCCGCGCGCCGTGCCTCCGAGCCCGCGTGCGCGGGCCGCGCCTCGACCACCCCGCGCGCGCCCCGCCCGTCGCGCGCCCGTGCGGCCTGGACGCTCGCCGCCCTGCTCTCGGCCGTGCCCGCCTGCCGCGCCGGCGCGCCCGGCGAGGCGGCCGCGCCGGCGCCCGAGGCGCTGCGCCCGCTCCCGGATCGCATCGACGGCAGCACCCTGCTCGGCAGGGACGCGCGGCGCGCCGCCGAGGCCGGCGCGGGCCCGCTCCGGGTGATCGGCGCGGACATGGCGTCCGACGGCGATCGGCTCGGCGCCTTCGTCGAGGTGCCCGCCGGCGAGTGCATGCTCGCGATGGCGCGCGTCTCGCCGACGATCGGCGACGTCGACCTGTTCGCCTTCGAGGACGACGGCAGCGCCTTCTCCACGGACGAGGCGGCCGACGCGCGCGCCTCCATCCTCGTCTGCCCCCCGCACCCGCGGCGGCTCTACGTCATGGCGCGCGTCATGTCGGGCGCCGGGGCGGTCAGCGTCGGCGTGCAGGGCGTCCCGGTCAAGGCGGCCGACGCGGTCGCCCGCGCCGTCGGCGCGCGCGGCCGGACCGGCGACGAGAGCGGGCGGCTCGAGTCGTGGCCTGGCCTCGAGGCGAAGGTCCGCGCGCACCGCGGCGCCGTCGGCGCGCGCTGGGAGGACGTGCGGCGCGTCGCGCTGCCCGTCGGCTCGAGGACCGCGAGCCGCATCGGGGCCACCCTCGACGGCGGCCGCTGCATCGACGTGCTCGTCTCGCCGAGCGACGAGGTCGCCTCGCTCGAGGTCGTCGCCGAGGACGAGACCGGCAGGATCGTCGCGCGCGCCCGCGAGCGGGGCCAGGATCGCGTGCTGCTCCTCTGCGCGACGGTCTCGATCGAGCTCTCGATCGCGGTCCGCTCGCGCGGCACCCAGGGCCTCGTGGCCGTGGTCGTCGGCCGCTCCCAGCCGGGCGCCGAGGCGGAGATCTCCGGGGCCGTGCCGATCGAGCGGGTGACCGAGAGCCGCGATCTCGCCGAGGTGCGGGCGGACCACGGCCGCGCGCTCGCCGGCCGGGGCTACGGCGCGCCGCGCGTGTCGACCGGGGCCGCGCGGCTCGGCAGCCGGACGACGCTCCCGATCGAGCTGCCGGCCGGCTGCGCCCGGATCGACGTGCTCGCCGGCAGGCCGCTCGCCGACGTGCTCGCCGAGCTGTGGAGCGACGCGCACGCCCTCCTCGGCCGCGCCCGGGGCGGCGCGCGGGCGACGCTCTTCGCCTGCGGGAGCGGCGGCCCCGCCCGGATCGACGTCGAGTCGATGGCGCAGCCCGGCCCGTTCGCGGTGGAGGTCCGCAAGGAGCCCAAGGCCCCGCCGGCGCTCGTCGCGCACCCGCTCGCCGCCGCGAGGCTGCTCGGGCGCATGAGCGCCGGCGGCCTCGCCGACGCCGCGGCGGCCGCCGGGGCGCAGGCGGTGGCGCTCGACGCCTCGCGCCTCAAGATCCTCCCGCTGCAGATCCCGGCGAACACGTGCGCCGAGGTGATCGCGGCGCTCGACGCCGGGGGCGCCGGCGTGGATCTGCGCCTGGTCGACACCTCGACCGGGGAGAGCTCGCTCGCCCGTGCGCGCCACGTCGTGTCCGACAGCCGCTGCGCCGGCGCGTCGCCCGTCCCCGCGTCGATCGAGCTCAGGCTCGCCGACGGCAAGGGGGAGGCGCTCGTGCTGACCCGCACCTCGGCCCGATCGCCGTCGCCCTGAGGACGGCGGACGGCGGCGCGGCGCGCCGCTCCCCCGGAGGCTTGACAGCCGAGACGCTGGAACCCTCAGATACCTCCGAGAGGCCCTTTCGATGTCGTCGGGTCGCTTCGCCATCGCCACGCACGCGCTCGCGCTGCTCGCGCAGACCGAGGAGAGCTGCGCGAGCGACGCGCTGTCCGCGAGCATCAACACGAACCCGGCGTTCCTGCGGCGCATCCTCGCGCGGCTGTCGCAGGCCGGGCTCATCGAGGCGCGGGAAGGCCGCGCCGGCGGCTACCGGCTGGCGCGGCCGGCGAAGAAGATCCGGCTGAGCGAGGTGTACGCCGCCGTGGAGCCGGAGGGCGCCATCGCGCCGAGCCCGTGCGAGCCGAACGCGAGGTGCCCGATCGGGGCGGGCATCCAGCGCGCGTTCGACGAGGTCGCCGAGGCGGCCAACGAAGGGCTGCTGCGCGGCCTCGCGCAGAAGACCGTCGCCGACATCGCGCTGCGGGCGCAGCACCTCGGCCGCCCGGCCCCGGCGCCGGTCAAGGCCGGCTGATCGCGCCCGGCCCGGTCCCGCGCGGCGGCCTCCCCTCCCCTGGCGGAAACTGAAACCGTGCCTATAACAGTTCATGCGAGCGTGGCCGTCGAGACCGGGCCGGCGTCGAGCCGGCGATCGCGGCCAGGGGCGCTCGCCTCCGAGTGAACTGAAAGGACAGCGCCATGGGCAGCAGCAACGTCATCGAAGTCAACGACCTGAATTTCGCTCAAGAGGTCCTGGAGACCGATACACCGGTGCTCGTGGACTTCTCCGCGTCCTGGTGCGGCCCCTGCAAGCGTCTCGCGCCGATCGTCGATGAGATCGCGGCCGAGACGGCGGGTCAGGTGAAGGTGGTCAAGCTCGACATCGACGAGTCGCCCGCGGCCACGAAGCGCTTCGGGATCCGCGGCGTCCCCACCGTCGTCGCCTTCCAGAACGGCGAGGCCCTCGGGCGGCACGTCGGCCTCGCGAACAAGAAGACGCTGCTCGGGCTCGTCGGGCGCTGACGCCATCCGCTCGCCGAGCGCGCCGCGCCGGCGCCGCACCGCAGGTCGACCGCGCATCGTCCGCGTCGTGATGCTCCCCACACACGACGCGGACGCCGCCGCGGCGCCGTGCGCGGGCGCCCGACATCGACCTTCATCTCGCGCGGGCTGCGCGCTTTCACCCGATCCGCGCGCGTGGTGCGCGGCGCAGCACGGCTCGTCCGTTGTCTTCCACGGACGCAGCACCCCGTTGACATCACCACCCGATACGAGATCCTTTCGCCAAGGAAGCCCAGCATTCCGCGGCGGTGCTCGCGGCCGTCCGTCGAGGCCGTCCGGGGTCGCCACGCGGGGCCCTGCCGGTGTGGGGTGTTGCTGGCACGGCGCGACTGGCCTGGCTTCCCGAAGGCCATGGCTCTGTTCGACGACGACTTCGAGACGCTCGAGCAGCTCCCCGAGATGCGAAAATCTCGCGGAAAGGGCGGGGATTCGCTCGGCCAGACGCCGACGCCGGTGAACCCCGGCCGCGCCCGGGCGGAGCTCACGGACCTCACGAGCGACGGCCCGCGCTACGAGGTGCGCTCGCTGCTCGGCGTCGGCGGGATGGGGGAGGTCCACTTCTGCAGGGACCGCCGCATCGGCCGCGACGTGGCCATGAAGGTCATCCGCGCGGAGCACCAGGGCGACACGACGCTCCGCCACCGGTTCCTGCGCGAGGCCCGGGTGCAGGGCCAGCTCGAGCACCCCTCGATCGTGCCGGTCTACGACCTCGGCGTGGACGCCAAGGGCTCGGCGTACTTCACGATGAAGCGCCTCCGGGGCCTCACGCTGGCGAGGATCCTGAACGAGCTCCGCGAGGGCGACGCGACGGCGCTGCAGAGCTTCTCGCGCCGCAAGCTGCTGACGGCGTTCTCGTCCGTCTGCATCGCCGTGGACTTCGCGCACTCGCGCGGCGTGCTCCACCGCGACCTCAAGCCCGCCAACATCATGCTCGGCGACTTCGGCGAGGTGTACCTGCTCGACTGGGGCGTCGCGAAGCTCATCGACACGCCGTACCAGACCATCGACATGGGGGAGGACCCCATGAGCACGAGGACCATCCCGGGCGACGTGCTCGGGACCCTCGGGTACATGTCGCCGGAGCAGGCGCAGGGGTGCGTCGACACGCTCGACGCGCGCAGCGACGTGTACTCGCTCGGGGCCATCCTCTTCGAGCTCCTCACGCTCAAGCCGCTGCACCCGAAGAAGGATCGCAACGAGATGCTCGACTCGCTCCTGCACGGCGCGGACGCGCGGGCGTCGGTGCGCGCGCCCGAGCGGGAGGTGCCGCCGGAGCTCGACGCCATCTGCGTGCGGGCGACCCGGCGCGAGCCGTCCGAGCGCTACCCGACCGCGCGCGCGCTCTACGAGGCGGTCGAGCGCTTCCTCGACGGCGACAAGGACGTGGAGCTCCGCCGCGACCTGGCGGCGCGGCACGCGGGCCTGGCCGAGGAGAAGGTGGAGAAGGCGCTCGCCGGCGGCAAGGAGGCGGAGAGCGCCCGCAAGACGCTGCTCAGCGAGGTCGGCCAGGCGCTCGCGCTCGATCCGTCGAACGAGCGCGCCCTGGAGACGCTCCGGCGCATCCTGACCGAGCCGCCGCGCGAGATGCCGCAGGAGGTGCTCGCCGAGCTCGACGCGGCCGCGGCGGCGCGGCATCGGCTGCAGCTGCACGCGGGCATCCGCGCCGAGCTGCTCGCGACGGCGATCGCGACGCTGGTGGCCGCGGTGTGGCTGGGCATCCGCGAGTGGCAGGTCTTCGGCTTCATCCTGGGCTTCACGGCCCTGGCGGCGCTGATGAAGTTCATCGCGGCGCGCCTTGTCCACCGCCGGTCCGCGGAGTGGTACGCCTACGCCGGGTTCGTCTTCAACGTGCTCAGCTTCCTGTGCATCGGTCGCGGCTTCGGCCCGCTGCTCTTCATGCCGATGCTCCTCGTGATCTTCACGTACGGCAACTCGTTCACGTACCGGACGGCCTACCGCGTGGCCGTCGTCGTGACCGGCTGCGTCGCCGTGCTGGCCGCCGCGTGGATCGAGTACTCGGGCCTCCTGCCGCGCTCGTACGAGTTCACCGGCGGCGCGATGGTCATCCTGCCCCAGGCCGTCGAGCACTCGAAGGTCCCGACGATCACGGCGCTGACGCTGACCACCCTGTTCATGCTGGTCGTGCCGGCGTTCATGATGGGCCAGCACCAGCACGCGCTCCGGGACGCGGAGCGGCGCGCGTTCCTGCAGGCGTGGCAGCTCCGCCAGCTCCTGCCGGAGCGGGCCCAGCCGGGCGCCGTGGCCAGCCCCGCGTCCGCGCACACCACGCAGCGCCGGAGGCGCCCGCGCCCGGCCGAGTGACCGCCGCGTCAGTCCATGGGCCAGACCGAGAGGACCCAGACGGGCGAGCCGCCGCGCGCGGACACGCGGAGGGCGGCGCTCTCCTCGATGTCGGAGCAGAAGGCCACGCCGGCGCCCTCGCCGCCCTCGCCGGCGTCGTCGCGCGCGGCGCGGTCGCCCACCTCGACGGAGATCCGGAGCGCGCGCATCTCGCCCCGGACCAGCGCCGCCGCCGCGAAATAGCAGCGGCCCGGCTCGACCTGGACGGGGACGAGCGTGTCGCCCTGCGCGCCGACGGCCTCGGCGATCGCCTGCGCGCGCGGCGCGGGCGCGTGGCGGCGCTTCAGCGCGGCGGCCAGGTTGCCCCGGGCGCGCGCGCCGAAGTACCCCGGCACGTGCGGGGGCGTCGGCCACTGCGCGTCGGACAGCACCACCTTGACCGGGCCCGCGGCGCCGAGGAACGGCACCTCGACGACCCCGGTCTCCCCGAGGCAGAAGTCGAGCCGCGCGTCGGGCGCGTCGGACCGGTCGCGATCGAGCAGCCGCCCCGTGCCCGCCTCGCGCGCCTCGGCGTCCAGATCGGTCGCGCGGCGCACCGTGGCGCTCGGGACCTCGGCCATCAGGTCGAGCCGGTGACAGCCCTCGGGGAGCTTGACCGAGAACTGCCCGGTCCCGACCGTCGAGGCGCGCATGTCGAGCGGCGCGACGCGCGGCGCCCCCTCGGCGCGCGCCCGGCGCGCGGCGCGCGCGACGCGGGCGTCGAGCGGCCCCGGCTCGGCCGGCCGCCCCGGGTCGCCGCGCGGCGCGACGGGCCCTGACACGCGCTCCGGCAGGATCGACTCGAGCCGCTCCGGCGGCCCGCTCGACGCCGCGACCACGACCTCGAAGGCGCCGCGCGGCGACAGCACCTCGAGCGCCACGCGGCGCAGCGTCTCGCGCGCCTCCCCGCACCGGACGATGGCCGCGGCCCCGGCGACGCTGTGGATGCGGCGCTCGTCCTCGGGATCCTGGCCGCGCAGCCGGTGCACGAGGCCCTCGAGGGCCGACAGCTCGCCCGAGGACGACTCCGGCTCCAGCGTGAAGTCCACGATGCGCGGCGCGAGGAACGCGACGGTGAGGCACTCCTCCGCCTTCGGTCCGGCCGCGCCGCTCGCGCCGGCCGCGCCGCTCGCGCCGGCCGCGCCGGCCGCGCCGGCCGCGCCGCTCGCGCCAGCTGAGCCGGCCGCGCCGGCCGCGCCGGCCACGGCGGCCGCGCCGGCCGGCGGCGGGTCGATCGCCAGCACCCGGAGACGACCGTGCTCGAGGAAGATGGGGGGGAGCCGCGCGACGCGCGCGCCCGAGAGCGACCACATCCGCGCGACGCGCGCGGCGTCGTCGCTGAGGTCCGCGCGCGCCG
The DNA here is from genome assembly GCF_051474135.1 of Sorangium sp. So ce385. Classification (NCBI taxonomy): domain Bacteria; kingdom Pseudomonadati; phylum Myxococcota; order Polyangiales; family Polyangiaceae; genus Sorangium; species Sorangium sp. So ce385. The sequence continues at coordinate 9,622,985 of NZ_CP150337.1, forward strand.
GCGCTCCCACGGTGAGGCCGGCGAGCGCGGTCAGGGCCGCGAGGGCCGCGCCGCGCGCGGCGCCGGCGGCAGCGCGGCGGCCCCGCTCGACGAGACCGCGCGCCGCCGCCATCAGGCCGGAACGGCTACGACGACTTGCGCATCGCCTCGATGAGGATGCGCGCGACCTCCGGACGGGAGAACTCCGGCGGCGGCAGCTCGCCGCGCTGGAGCAGCTCGCGCACCTTCGTGCCCGACAGGTTGACCTGCGTCGACGCGTCGCCCGGCGCCGTCTTCGCGGTGGCCATCGCTCCGACCACCGTCGAGTAGAACGCGTTCTCGAAGTTGAGCGTCGTGATGCCGAGCTCTCCGGGGCTGAAGGCATTGAAGATCTCCTGCGCGTCGTAGGTACCGTAGTAGCTTCCGACGCCGGCGTGGTCGCGCCCCACGATGAAGTGCGAGCAGCCGTAGTTCTTGCGCGCGAGCGCGTGGAAGATCGCCTCGCGCGGGCCCGCGTAGCGCATCGCCGCCGGGTAGATCGAGAGCAGCACGCGGTCCTTCACATAGTACTTCGCGATGAGCTCCTCGTAGCAGCGCATCCGCACGTCCGCCGGGATGTCGTCCGACTTCGTCGCGCCGACGAGCGGGTGGATCATCAGCCCGTCGCAGATCTCCAGCGCCGTCTTGGTGATGTACTCGTGCGCCCGGTGGATCGGGTTGCGCGTCTGGAAGCCGACGATGCGGCGCCACCCCTTCTCGGCGAAATACGCCCGCGTCACCGCCGGGCCCCGGTCGTACGCCGGGAACGGCGACTCGATCGGCCGCTCCAGCACGCGGATCTCGCCGCCGACGTACACGGGGCCCGTGCCCATCAGGTAGGCGACGCCCGGGTGCTTCGTCTCGGTCGTCCGGAACACCTCCTGCGCCTCGAGCTCCTTGTTCGGCCGCCACTTGTCGCTCAGCTCGATGACCGCCACGATGCGGCCGTCGCGCGCGCGGAGCGCGGCCTCGGACCCGACGCGGAGCCCCTCGGCCGCCTGCTCCGAGACGGCGAGCGTGATCGGCATCGACCAGGGCAGGCCGTTCTCGAGGCGCATCTCGCGCACCACCCGCAGGTAGTCCTTCGAGTTCATGAAGCCGCGGAGCGGCGAGAACGCGCCGATCGCGATCATCTCGACGTCGCTCTCGGTCCGCTCGTCGAGCTCGATGACCGGCAGCCCCTTCGCCCGCTCGGCGAGCGACGCCTTCTCCGCGCCCTCGGCCCACCGGTTCACGAGCTCGCCGCCGTGCGGCGCGATGAGCCCGCGGGCGCCGGCCGCCGCCGCCCCCGCGGCGGCAGCGCCGGACACCGCGACCGCGGCGCCGCGGCGCGGGATGTACCCGAGCTCCTCGAGCTTGGCGAGGATCTTGGCGAGGCCCTCCTCCTTGGTCTCCTTGTCGGTGTAGACGACCACCTCGGGGTTCTCGGGCGCCTCGTACGGGTCGTCGATGCCCGTGAAGTTCTTGATCTCGCCCGCGAGCGCCTTCTTGTAGAGCCCCTTCGCGTCGCGCTCGGCCAGCACCGGGATCGGACAGGAGCAGTACACCTCGACGAAGCGCAGGTTCTGCGCCCGCTGCTCGTCGCGGATCGCCTTGTAGGGGCTGATGGCGGCGGTCATCGCGCACGCGCCCGACCGGGCGATGAGCTTCGCCACGTATCCGATCCGCCGGATGTTCGTATCGCGGTCCTCCTTCGAGAACCCGAGGCCCTTCGAGAGGTTCGTGCGCACCTCGTCGCCGTCGAGCACCTCGACGTGGACGGAGCGGGCGCGGAGCTCGGCCGAAAGCATCGCCGCGAGCGTGCTCTTGCCGGCGCCGCTCAACCCGGTGAACCAGACAACAAAACCTGACATTTAGGCAACTCCTTCGATGATCAAGTGACAACTGCGGAATCGGCCTCTCTGGGCCTCGGGAGCGGACCCCTGCAAGGGGGTGCGGGCAGCGCGAGGACGGCGGACGCGCCCCGGCGCGATGAGCTCAGTCGATGACGGAGAACGTCGACGCGACGAACGCGGCGCCGTCCCAGACGAAGAGGCGGTGCTCGGCGATGCGGGGCTCGCCCCCGTCGCCGGCCCCGCCGCGCACGCTGGTGACGAGGAACGCGAGCGGGAACGCCGGCCCGGGCCCCATCACGATCGCTCCCCCCTCCTCGGCCGGCGGCTCGCCGCCGCTCATCATGGCGGCGTCGGTCGGGCTGAAGTAGGCGCCGGCGTCGAGGTGCGAGTGATAGAGCACCTTCACGGGGCGACCCGCCGCGGCCCCCTTCTCGACGGCGTCGGAGAAGCGCTTGCCGTTGAAGTCGAAGAACGTCCGCGCCGTCCGGAAGTACCGCTCCGGATCGACGGCGTGGAGCTTGTTCGCGATGTTCTCCATCCGGACGTGCTCGTCGCAGAGCAGCGGCTCGCCCGCGGGCCCCTTCAGGTACCCGCAGGCCTCCTCGTCGCGCGCATACCCGGCGAGCGCCTCGGCCTCGACCGCCTTGAGGACGTCCGCCTTGAGGACGACCCCGCCGGCCGTCCACGGGTGAGACATCACCATACGTAACGCTTCTCCCATTTCATGGGCGCAAAATAGCGGTCGCCCCGGTCCGGGACAATCGCCACCACGCACCCTCCCTGCTGTTCGCGGTGCAGGCGCTTCGCCACCTCGAAGGCCGCGAAGACGGCCGCGCCGCCCGAGTGCCCGACGTGCAGCGCCTCCTCGCGCGCGAGCCGATCGGACATGTCCCAGCCCTCCTCCGTCGTGATCCGCATCGTCTCGTGGTACGCGCCCGCGTCGTGGATGGCGGGCACGAGCGAGCTCGGGAGGTGCTTGAGCCCCTCGAGCCCGTGGAGCGCGTCCGCGGGCTCCACCGCGATGCAGCGGATCGGCCGGTGGTGCTCCCGGAGCCGCCGGCTCGTGCCGACGATGGTGCCGCTCGTGCCGACCCCGGCCACGAAGTGCGTGATCCGGTCGCCGACCGCCTCGAGGATCTCCCGCGCGGTGCCGTGGTAGTGGGCGAGCGGGTTGTCCTCGTTCGAGTACTGGTCCGGGTAGAAGTACCGCTCCGGGTCCTTCTCGACCAGGGCGCGCACGTGGCGGATCGCGCCGTCGGAGCCCTCCATCGGGTCGCTGAAGATGAGCTCCGTGCCGAACGCGCGCGCGATGTCCTTGCGCGCCTTGGACACGTTCGACGGCATGACGAGCGCCACCTTGAAGCCCATCGCCGCGCCGAAGATCGAGTAGGCGACGCCGGTGTTGCCGCTCGTCGAGTCGATGAGCGTCTTCTGGCTGGTGAGGCGCCCGTCGGCCGCCGCGCGGCTCATCATCCGCAGCGCGGCGCGGTCCTTCACCGAGCCGCCCGGGTTCGTGAACTCGAGCTTCGCGTACACCTCGACCGACGGCGCGTCGCGGCCGATGCGCGACAGGCGCACGAGCGGCGTGTCGCCCACGGCGTCGACGACCGACGCGATCCGGCGGGAGCGGGCGAGGGAGAGCCTCATGACGGCTCGCCCTCCGCCGCGCCGCCCTGCCCCGCCCCAGCGCCCCGGCCGAGCGCGGCCCGCATCTCGGCGAGGGCCGCCCGCGCCCCGGCGAGCACCGCCCGCGCGGCGGGCGACGCGACGAGGTCCGCGGGCGCGAGCGCGTCGACGTCGAGCGCGCCCTCCGCGAGCGCGCCGAAGCCGGCCCCGCGCGCGTAGCGCTCCGCCACCTCGCGCGCGAGCGGCGGCGCGCCATCGCCGCTGCCGCCGAGCACGCGCGCCGTCGCCGCCCCGAGCCTCGCCTGTCCCTCTGGACCGATCTCCGCGAGCAGCACCTGGCGGAGATAGCGCGGGTCGTCCACCTCAGCCCCCGGCGATCGCGGGGACGATCGCGACCTGATCGCCGCCCTTCACGGGCGTCTTCAGCCCGTCGAGGAAGCGGATGTCCTCGTCGCCCACGAAGATGTTCACGAAGCGCCGCACGCCCTTCTCGTCGAGGAGCCGGTCGCGGATGCCCGGGTAGCTCTTCTCGAGGTTCTCGATCAGCTCGCCGACGGTGCCGCCGGCGGCTTTGACCTCGTCCTGCCCGCCGGTGAGGGTGCGAAGGGGGGTCGGGATGCGGACGGTCGCGGTGTCAGCCATGGTCATGCTCTCCAGTGTTGAGGTGGGCCGGGGATCCGCTCTCGCGGTCCCCTTCAACGTAGGTCGGGGCCCCGTTTTCACGGTCCCCTTCTGCAGCACACGAGATCACGTAACGGGACGCGTCGATGGTCGCGATGTCGGCGCGCTCGCCGCACAGGGCGCAGGCGGGGCGCGCAGCGACGGGGACGCTCCGCAAGGTGTCCGACAGGCCGTCGTACGTCGCGATCCGGCCGTAGACCGACGCGTCGCCCGCCAGGATCGCGAGCGCCCGGTCCGCCGCGATCGCGCCGGCCACGCCGCACACCGGGCCCGCCACCCCCGCCGTCGCGCAGTCCGGCGCGTTCCCGGTCGGCAGGTCCTCGAACAGGCAGCGGTAACAAGGCCGCCCCTCCGCCGCGACCGCCATCACCGTCGCGCGCCAGCGGATCGCCGCCGCATGCACCACCGGCGTCCTGGTGAGGCGGCACACGTCGGCGATGAGGAACCGCGACGCGAAGTTGTCGGTCGCGTCGACCACGACCGAGACGCCCGGCATCAGGGCGGCCGCCGCGCTCGGCGTGAAGCGGCCGTACCGCCGATCGACCCGGAGCGTCGGGTGGCGGCGGCGCAGCGCCTCGGCGAAGGCGTCGAGCTTCGGGCGGCCGACGTCGTCGGCGTCGAACAGGATCTGCCGGTGCAGGTTCGTGACCTCGACCTCGTCGTCGTCGGCCACCCGGATCTCCCGCACGCCCCCCGCGGCGAGCGCCAGCGCCGCCGGCGCCGCGATGCCCCCCGCCCCGACGAGGAGCACGCACCCGCGGACCGTCGCGCCATCGCCGCCGCTCATCGGAAGTACTCGTCCAGGCTGAAGTACCGCTCGCCGGTGTCGCACAGGACCGTCACGACGTTGGCGTCGGGGCCGAGCTCGCGCGCCACGTCGAGCGCCACCCGCACCGCGGCGCCGGCGCTGATGCCGACGAGCAGCCCCTCCTGCCGGGCGAGCGCCGCCTTCGTCTCGTACGCGGCGCGATCGCTGACCGTGCGCACCTCGTCCACCACGCCCGGATCGTAGTTCGCCGGGACGAACCCCGCCGCGAGCCCCTGGATCTTCGTGGGCCCGCGCTCGCCGCGCGAGATCGTCGCGCACGACTCGGGCTCGACCGCGATGACGCGCGTCGCGGGGCGCAGCCGCTTGAGCACGCGCCCGACGCCGCTCACCGACCCGCCCGTCCCCACGCCCGCCACGAACGCGTCGATCGTCAGCGACTGCCGCGGGCCAGGCCGCCCGGGCGCGTCGAGCCCCGCCATCGCGTGCAGGATCTCCCGCGCCGTGGTCTCCGCGTGGACGCGGGGGTTGTCGGGGTTGTCGAACTGGCCGAGGAGGATCGCGCCCGGGATCTCGGCCGCGAGCTGCTGCGCCTTCTCGATGGCGCCCTCCATCTGCTGCTCGGGCTCGGTCAGCACGACCTCCGCCCCGTAGGCCTCGAGCAGCTGGCGGCGCTCGAGGCTCATGCTCGCCGGCATCGTCAGGATGCACCGGTACCCCTTGGCCGCGCACGCGATCGCGAGCCCGATCCCGGTGTTGCCCGACGTCGGCTCGATGACCACGCCGCCCGCGCCCGGGCCGAGCAGCCCGCGCGCCTCGGCGCCCTCGATCATCGCGAGGCAGATCCGGTCCTTCAGCGAGCCGCCCGGGTTCTGCTGCTCGGCCTTCCCGAAGACGCGCCCCCGGGGCGTCGCCGCGTCGACGCGGCGGATCTCGAAGAGCGGCGTGTCGCCCACGAGGTCCAGCACGCTGTCGACGACGCGCGGGTGCGAGGGCAGCGGGGGCAGCTCGGCCGCCCCCGCGGGTGCGCGGGGGACGCCGGGGGACGGGTCGTCTCGGTCAGGGCTTCTCATGGGAGGTCGGCTCAGATCACGTAGGTCGACCGCTCCGGCCGCCCCTTGCGGCGCACGCCGAGCTCGACCCCGCGCTCGCAGACGTCGGCGATCGACACCGCGTCGAAGCAGCGCTCGATCGCGAGCGCCAGGTCGTGGAACACGGCCGTGGGCGGGTCGAGCGTCGCGCTCTCCGGGTTGCCCTCGTCGTCCGGCGCGATCACCGCGACCGGCCCCTCCAGGGCGCGGACGACGTCGCCCAGGCTGATCTCGCTCGCGGGCCGCGCCAGGTGGTAGCCCCCGCGCGGGCCGCGCTTCGAGCTGATGAGCCCGGCCCTCTTCAGGTCCTGGAAGATCTGCTCCAGGAACCGGGCCGGGATGAGCTCTCGCTCCGAGATCTCGCGGATCTGCGTCGGCCGCCCGTCGTTGTGGAACGCGATATCGAACAATGCGCGCACACCGTAGCGACCCTTGTTCGAGAGCTTCACCGCCAGTCCTATGCATTGGTGCATCGGGGAAGTCAAGAACCGCACATTCAGCGACTTGCGCTTCTTTCCGTGCGACACGGCACCCGAACAGCGCACAGAAACTGGCCGTCGCGGCGAAATTGACAGCCGAGGTTCACCGTTCGCCGCGTCACGGCGAGCAGGCTCTCGGCTTCCTGTTGAACCGGATGGGACGGGTTCAGTAGCTTCGAGAGGTTCGAGGCTGCGAGTCGCCGCGCGCGCCCCTCCGGGCGCGCGGGACCCGATCGACGCGTCCGCGTCGCACGGTTCGGGCTGCGGCGCACCAACCCAGGAGTCGTCCGGTGGCTTTCTATCAAGACCCCCCATCACTCGGGAACCAGTACGACGACGACCGCGTGCTGCGGTCCTACCTCGCGCGGGTGCTGCCGCGCGAGGTGGCCGCGTCGATCACGCCCTCGCTGCGGGAGATGGGCGAGCTCGCGGGCGGCCGCCTCTACCACCTGCAGCTCGCCGATCGCGAGAACGAGCCGGAGCTCACGTCGTGGGACGCCTGGGGCAAGCGCGTCGACCGGGTCGAGGTGACGCAGCTCTGGAAGGAGGCGGCGCGCATCGCCTGCGAGCACGGGGTCGTCGCGACGGCGTACGAGCGGGCGCACGGCGCGTTCTCGCGCGTCCACCAGTTCGCGCTCGCGTACCTCTTCGACGCGTCGAGCGACGTCTACACGTGCCCGCTCGCGATGACCGACGGCGCCGCGCGGGCGCTGCTCGCGAGCGACAACCGCGCCCTCATCGACCGCGCCGTGCCCCGCCTGACGAGCCGCGACCCGGCGCGCGCCTGGACGTCGGGGCAGTGGATGACCGAGCGCACCGGCGGCTCGGACGTGGGGCGGAGCGAGACCGCGGCGCGGCCGGGGCCGGACGGGGCGTACCGCCTGTACGGGACGAAGTGGTTCGCCTCGGCGGCCACGTCCGAGATGGCGCTCGCGCTCGCGCGCCCCGAGGGCAACCCGGAGGGCAGCCGCGGGCTGGCGCTGTTCTACGTCGAGCTCGCGGGCGAGGAGGGGCGCCGCGAGGGGGTGCTGCTCAACCGGCTGAAGGACAAGCTCGGCACCCGCAAGGTCCCCACCGCCGAGATCACCCTCGACGGCGTCCTCGCGACGCCGGTCGCGGGCCTCACGAACGGCGTCCGGGCGATCGCGCCGATGCTGAACGTGACCCGGACCTGGAACGCGATCGCCGCCGTCGCCGGGATGCGCCGGGGGCTCGCGCTGGCGCGCTCCTACGCCCAGCGCCGCGCCCTGTTCGGCGCGACGCTGGCGGAGAAGCCGCTGCACATGGACACGCTCGCCGAGCTCCAGGCCGAGTTCGAGGGCGCCTTCCACCTGACCTTCCGCGCGATCGAGCTGCTCGGGCGCGAGGAGACCGGGTCGCTCACCGAGTCGGAGGCGAAGCTGCTGCGCCTGATGATCCCGATCGCGAAGCTCACGACCGCGAAGCAGGCGGTGTCGGTGCTGAGCGAGGTGCTCGAGGCGTTCGGGGGGGCGGGCTACATCGAGGACACGGGGCTGCCGCGCCTCCTGCGCGACGCGCAGGTCCTGCCGATCTGGGAGGGCACGACGAACGTGCTCGCCCTCGACGCGCTGCGGGTGATCCTGAAGGACGGCTCGCTCGACATCCTCGCGGCCGAGGTGGCGCGCCTCCTCACGGGCGTGGTCGAGCCGAAGCTCGCCGAGGCCGAGACGGCGGCGTCGCGCGCGGTGTCCCACGCCCGCGCGTGGATCAAGGAGATGGCCGCCACCGACCGCCCCGGCCTCGAGGCCGGCGCCCGTCGCGTCGCGATCACCCTCGGCCGGGCGCTCTCGCTCGCGCTGCTCGTGCGGCACGCGGCGTGGGCCATGGACCGCGAGCGCAGCCGGGCCGCGCTGGCCGCCGCCATCCAGTTCGAGCGCAACGGGGTCGACTGCATCCGCGACCACGACCCCGACACCGTCGAGGCCCTCGCCGAGACGGCGCGGCAAAAGCCCGCCACCTGAACAGACGGCTCCGCACACGGACCTGAACAGCGCGCGCCCACCCCGGGCGCCGTGTGCCGGCTTCGGCCGCCGTTCCGCCCCGCCTCGCGAGCCTACGACGATTTTTCCGTCGGCTCCCTGCGTTCTGAGCGCGCAGAATAAATGTGCATTTTCAGAGAGTTGCGGACGGTGCGGCGTCGCCGGAGGCGGACGACTTTTGTCCTACCGGCGTTCAAAGGCACTAGACGGAACTACCTGAACGGGCATACAGTAATCCGTAGCTGCGGCGCTGAACGCGTGCCCGACGGGGGCGGCGTGCGGGCGGTCCTGCCCTTCGGGGCGGGGGCCGCGCGCGCGGCGTCCCCGGTGGGGTGAGATCCGCCTGCGCGCGCCGGCACTGGCGCGCGAGGGACTTCGTCCGCCTCACGGACGGATCGGGCTCGCGTAGCCCCGGGCACGCGCGCGGCGCGCGGTGCTGGAGAGCGCACACGACGAGCTGCGAAGAGGCGAGATGAAGACGCAATACACGCTGCTGTCCGGCGAGACGGTCGAGTTCGCGACGCCGACCGGCGAGCTCGGCACCTTTCTGTGCCGGGTGCTGGCGGCGGCCCGGGATCCCGCGGTGTCCGAGGCCGACCTGACCGATCTCGTCCTCGGCCCGGAGAACCCGCTGCTCGACAAGACGGCCGTCGCGGGGCGGAGCGTCGCGACGGCCGACGTGTACCGCGATCCGGCGTTCCATGTGATGCTCGACTGCCTGGCGCGCAAGCGGCTGCCGCCCGAGTCGGCGGTGGCGACGCCGCGGACGCGCTACACGATGACGGTGCCGGAGGCCGCGCAGCAGCTCGGCATCTCCGAGAGCGCGGTGCGCCAGGCGATCTACGCGGGGCGGCTGCGCGCGAACAAGGAGGGCGGCACCTACTACCTCGACCCGCACTCGGTGGCGAGCTACCGGGTGAGCAAGCGCGGGCCGCGCCGGCAGGACCAGGAGGCGAAGGGGCCGCCGGGGGGCCCGCTCGACGCGCGCATCGGCTCGGGCCCGGACGCGAGCTTCCGGGTGAAGCACAGCCGCGACGACTTCGAGCTGACGGAGAAGCGCGGCCCGGAGTGGACGGGGATGATCCCGAGCGGGTGGCGGCGGATCGCCGTCCTCGGCACGTCGCGGGACCTCTCGCGGTACTGGGAGATCGAGCCGGCCGAGGGCGAGAGCGTGCTGCACTTCGAGGGGTTCTACCTCCGCGGGGGCTTCCGCATCGTCGAGACCGTGAGCAGCACGCAGCGGGCCGTGGCGGCGTTCAAGGGGTTCCAGCCGCGGTGAGCGCGGGCCGGGGGCGCGCGCGGCGCCCGCGCGATCCTCAGAAGCGGGCCTGGGCGCTGACGCCGCCGCCGACGAAGTCGGGGTTCACGAAGGTGCGCAGGGCGAGCGTGCCCTCGGAGGGGTCGCGCTCCATGAAGGTGCCGTTGTTGTCGCGCACGTACTGGACCCACGCGACCGCGGAGAGGATCCGGCTGATATCCCACTTGAGGCTGACGCGGGCCTGGAAGATGGGCACGGCGGACCGGTTGTAGGGGAGGATGGACAGGTTGCCCTGCTCGCGCACGACGACGGTGCGCGCGATCGGCGCGCTGTAGAGGTCGAACGACGTCGTCCTGAAGGTGGCGGGGAGCTGGAGGCCCGCGCCGATGCCGGGGGTGAGCCGCGCCGGCGCGACGTAGTAGTCGGCCGAGAGGGCGAAGAACAGCTCGTCGCCGGTCGAGGCGCCGCGCGTCTCCGGGATGCTCTGGAACGGGATGAAGCTCGGCTGGTTGCGCAGCACGAACGGCAGATCGCGGTAGATGCCGGTGACGCTCGCGCGCGCGTACCCCGACTTGAGGACCGCCTGGAGGGCGCCGGCGCGGGCCGCCTGGCGGGTGGTCACGCCCGCGGACTCGAAGTCCTTGAGGTTCTGGTAGAGGTTCGACGCCTCGAGGCTCACGGCCCAGGTGGTCTTGCCCGGCGTGTAGGTCTCGGGCTTGAAGATGACCTGCGGGCGGTCCGGGTCGTTGCGGTAGAGCAGGAAGTCGACCGACTGCGGGATGGGCTCGCCCTTCGTGTGCGCGACGACGCGGGCCGAGGCGCCGTACGTGTAGACGGGCTCGCCCGCGACGTCGGGCCAGTCGAACCTGCCCTGCTGGAAGTAGCCGGCGCCGAGGTCGGCGTGCACGTAGGGGTGGAGATCGACGCCGCCGCCGAGGAGAAAGCCGTAGTTCGTCTGCGCGATGCGGATCTCCTCGACCTCGCTGGTGCCGGGGGTGAGCACCCGCTGGAGCTGCGTGAGGCTCGCGACCTTGAACCCGGCGAAGACGCTGAACCGCTCGGCGTCGAACTGCACCTTCGCGCCGGGCGCGGCGCCGATGATGCGCGGGAAGATCGATTGGTTGATCGACGCGTTCGTGCCGCCCCACGAGATGTCGTAGAGGTAGCCGAGGCGGAACCGGTCGGTGTCGAGGGGCCAGAGCGTGATGCCGAGCCCGGTCTTGCCGTCGGCCTTGCCGTCCGTGTGATAGAAGGCGCGGATGAACGAGCCGGCGTCGTAGAGCGCCTGATTGACGTTGTTGCTGTTCCTGGACAGCGAGGCGAGGTCGATGCGGAGGACCATCGAAGCCTCGGTGTCCAGCCCCTCGATGAACCCCGGCATCTTCTTGTAGAGCGCGAGGTGCGTCAGGTTCTCGCGCCCGCTGAAGCGGGAGTTGAGGTTGTCGAAGAAGAGCCGGTATTGCTTGCGATCGCCGATGCTCACGTTCGGCGAGATCGGCTGCGCCTGGCCGGTGTCGTGGAGCACGTCGTCGTCGCCGAACGTCCAGGTGAGGCGCGTGTCCATGGCGTCGCCGACGCGGACGGGCGGCTCCTCGGCCGGGATCGTCGCGCGGGGCTCGACCCGCGGCAGCGCGGTCGCGGCCCCGGCCTCGGCCGCGGGCGGCAGCGCGCCGGGGGCCGGGAGGGCGGCGGCCGGTGGCGCCGCGGCGGCCGGGGCCGGCGCGGCGGGCTCCGGGCCCAGCGCGGCGGGGGTCTGGACCGGCGCGGCGGGCCCGGGGGTCGGCGCGGGGGGGATGTCGGCCGGCGGCGCGGGGGCCGCCGCGGGCGCGTCCGGGGTCTGGGCCGGCGCGGCGGGCGCCGGCGGGGCCTGACCGGGGGTCGGCTGGGGCTGGCCCAGCGCCGGCGGGGCGAGGGTGAGCAGCAGGGCCGCGGAAACGGCGGGGGCGAGGAGCGCGCTTCGGTGCATGGCGGGCGGTGGGCTTCCTTGGGGCCTGGGGGATCCGAGGGCGCGGCGCGGCCGCGGGGGGGAGGCGGCGGCTAGTTGGTCTCCGCGTCGTTGTCGTCGAGGCTGCGCAGCCGCACGCAGGCCTCCGTCGAGGGCTTCGCGGCCTTCGCGCAGCCGGGCGCCTCGCAGACGAGATCGTCCGGGCAGCGGGCCTCGATCGTCCAGTTCAGCGAGCCGCCCGAGAAGTTCCGCAGCGTGCCGGTCACGGCCTCGAGCGCGCGGCCCCGGTGGGACGTCGGATCGAAGGCGCTCACCGTGCCCGTCTGGATCTGGATCATGCTCGACCCGTCCGTGACCTTGTAATTGCCGCGCGCGGAGAAGCTCGTCCACTCGCTGCACTCGGGGTCGCGCGAGCACGCGTTCGCGCAGCTCCCCTCGGCCCGGCTGTCGAAGTCGACCTGGCCGTCGCCGTTGAGGTCGCAGCTCGACTGCTCCGGGGCGAAGACGTTGTTCCGCGCGGGCTTCGGGCCGAAGTTCTTGCTGATGTGGACGCCCTCGACGCGCACGAGCCCGCTCTCGAGGCGCTCCATGGCCGAGGCGTCGGCGATCGTCCGCGCGTCGAGGACCGCGGGCTCCGGGACCGGGCACGGCTCCCCCTCGTGGAAGGGCGCGATCTCGTACGACGGGAACGAGAGCTCGGTGAAGCCGAAGAACTCGTTCACGGTGCCGGCGAGGTACTGGAGCCGATCGCAGACCCGCATGTTGGCGGGGGTGTTGAAGTTGTACGCGAAGAGGTGGTTGTACCCGCCGTCCTGGCCCGTCAGATCGGTGACGTAGAAGCCGTCGCTCGCGACGCGCGTGACGACGACGTCCTGGGGCGCGGCGGTGTTGATCTGGATCCCCTCGAACGCGTAGGGCGTCGCCGAGCCGCCCCCCTGGACGTCGGCGACGCGCGGCAGGGCGTAGGCGACGGGCTTCGAGGCGCCCGCGCTGAAGGTGCCGCCCTCCTCGGTGTCGTCGTCGGCGAACGCGCACCCGGGGTCGGCGGGGAAGTCGATCAGCACGTCGCCCGGCGCGTCGTCGTTCTCGCCGTTGGCGCACGCGGGCCGGCCGCCCCGGGGCGCGGGCGCGTAGCCGACGTCCTCGGCCCAGAGCCGGGCGGGCCCGTAGACGGCCGTCACGTGGACCACGCCGGTCGCGACGCCGCCGCGGAGGCGGACGTTGCGGCCGACCGCGAGGTCCGCCTCGTCGGCCTCGACGTCGACCACGGCCCCCGGCTCGACGCTGAGCCGGACCATGCCGTCGAACGGCGCCCGGCGACCGGCGGGGTCGCGCGCCTCGATCCGGAACGACCAGGCGTCCACCGTGTCGCCGCGGTTGGCCGGGAGGGGCGCCTCGGCGGCGGGCGGCGCCGCCCCGTTCACCTCCACGACCTGGACCCAGAAGCTCGAGACGCCCCGCGGCGGGCCCGCGTCGCTGCCGCACCCGGCGAGCGCCGCGGCGAGGAGCGCCGCCTGGAGCCGCGCCCGCGGCGTCACTGGCCCACCATCCGCAGGCGGCCGTCGGAGAAGTTGCCGAGCCGCCGGTCGACGCACGCGAGGTACTTGCACTGCTCGCCGGCGGCGCTGCACGGGGCGAGCGCGCCCTCGCACTGCTGCCGCACCTCCGGGGTCGGCGCCCTGGCGCAGACGTCGCGCTGGTAGGCGGCGACGTCGTCGCGGCAGCGCGCGAGCACGCACGCGCCCTCGGCGCACGGCGCGCCGCCGGTCTTGCACACCGGGCCCTCGACGACCGACTCGGGGCACGCGCAGACGTAGCCCTCGCCCACGCCGGCGCAGTCGGCGTCCCGCTGGCACGACGCGAGCTCGCCGCGGTCGTCGGCGCCGCACGGGCGGCCGGCGCGGATGTAGTCGATGAGCGCGTCGCGCTGCTGCACCTGGGTGTCGAACTGGGTCGTGTTGCGCTGGAGCACGCGGAACCCGCTGCCGCCCTGGGCGAGGTAGTTCGACGTGGCGAGCTCGTAGGTGGCGATCGGGTCGATCGGCTGCCAGCACCGGTTCGCCTCGACGTCGCAGCTGCCCGTGAGGCCGCCCGGGCAGTCGGCGTCGCCGTTCGGGCACGCGATCGGCGGGTCGTGCGCGCCGATGTAGACGTGGGTCGCCACGCCGGGCGCGGCGCCCTCGGAGGCGCGCGCGGCGCAGTCGATGACGACCCGCGCGCCCGCGATCTGCGCCTGCGACACGCACCCGCGGCCGCTCGATCGGCGCGCCACGAAGTCGAACAGGTCCTGCACCTCGAGGCCGGAGAGCTGCATCTTCGAGATCGAGTTGTCGAAGGGGAAGATGTTGAACATCTGCTCGACCGTCACCGGGCCGGGCACGAGGTCGGCGCGGATGCCGGTCGTGTTGGTGAGGGCGAAGTCGGTCTGGATGCCGAGGCGCAGCCACATCGCCGCGGCGATCAGGTTGCCGAGCGGCGAGTCGCCGCCGCTCGTGGAGACGCGGCGCGAGCCGTCGAGCGCGTAGCCGACCAGGAGATCGAGGTTCGCGAGCGCGTCGAGCCCCTGCGCGTACGGCTCGAGCACCGAGGCGACGATCGGGTCCGCCGGCACGCCCTCGGTGACCGGGAAGAGCTCGTACCGGTTCGAGAGCACCTCGTAGCCGTTCAGCGGGTCGTAGTCGGCGCCGAGCTCCGAGGGATCCTTGGACAGCACGAGGTCGAGGCGGCCGACGAACTTCGCGAACGCGCCGGAGTGCGCGAGGACCACGTCGCGCGGCGTGCAGTAGCGCCGGCGCTTCTCGCCCGCCTCCGGGGAGCGCTCGTCGTTCAGGAGGATGTAGTGGCGCTGCTCCGCCTCGTCGTAGTACCGCGAGCAGTCGCGGACGCGCTTCGGCGGCTGGAGCACGATGTGGTTGTGCCCGCCGAGCACGACGTCGATGCCCGTCGTGGTCTCGATCATCCGCTCGTCGACGTCGAGCCCGAGGTGGGTGACGAAGACGATGACGTCCACCGTGGGGCGGAGCAGATCGACGTAGAACTGCGCGACCTCGGTGGTGTTCAGCGGCGTGATGCCGAGCCGGTTCGGCGCCTCGAAGATCGAGGTCAGGCTGGAGAGGTTGCCCATCCCGATGACGCCCACGCGCAGGCCCTCGAGGTCGAAGACCGTGAACGGCTGCAGGATCGCGCCGAGCGGCGAGGCGCCGGGCTGCGCGGGGTCCTCGAGGAGGTAGTTCGCCGCGAGGATGGGGAAGCCCGCGTTCTGCTGGAGCTGCACGCCGAGGTTCAGCGCGCCGCGATCGAACTCGTGGTTGGCGACGATCATCGCGTCGACGCCCATGGCGCCGAGGGTGCGGATCTCCGCCTCGCCCGAGTAGAAGTTGAAGATCGGCGCGCCCTGGAAGCAGTCGCCGCCGTCGAGGTGCAGCACGCGCGACGCGCGCGCGCGCTCGCGGCCGATGATATGGGACATGCGCGCGGCGCCGCCGACGTTGGCGATGGAGGTGGCCTCGCCGAGGCCGAGGCCCGCGTCGACCTGGCCGAGCTGCAGGTTGTAGGGGAAGAGCCGCGAGTGGATGTCCGACGTGTGGAGCAGGGTCAGGTGCGCCTGCCCCACGAGCCGCGTGGGCGGCTGCTCCTGCTCGCAGCCTGCCGCGCACAGGCCGAGCGCCGCCGCGCCGGCGGCCAGCGCGCGCGTGAGGCGCGACGCGGCCGGCGAGCGCGCCGCCGCGCCGCGCGCCGGTGAGAGGGGAGCCTCGGAGGGCCGCGTCGTCGCCCCCGGCGCCGCGCCCATGGCATTACGGGACTTCATGAAGCGGCTTCACGCTAGGAAGCCCTCCCCGCGAGCTCAAGCGAAAAGGAGGTGAAGACGGCGAGGCCGTCGACCTGCGACGCAGGTCACCGCGCGCCGCGCTCTCCCGAGCGCTGGCCGGTCACCGCGCCTCGCGCTCTCCGGTGAGCAGGTCGTAGAGGCCCGGCGCGAACGCCGCGGCGACGCAGCACTCGACCTCCTCGGCCGTGGTGCAGGCGAGCGCCTCCGCCGCGACCGCCTCGGCCTCGGCGACCGTCACGCGCCGGAGCGTCTCCTTGATCTCCGGGATCGCCGCCGCCTCCATCGAGAAGTCGCGGAGGCCGAGGCCGAGCAGGAGCAGCGCGGCGAGCGGATCGCTCGCCATGGCGCCGCAGAGCGAGACGGGGCGGCCGTACTCCTGGCCCGCCTGGATCACCTTCGTGATCAGCCGGAGGATCGACGGGTCGAACGGCGAGGCCAGGTACGCGAGCGAGCGGCTGGTCCGGTCGACCGCGAGCGCGTACTGGATGAGGTCGTTCGTCCCGAGGCTCAGGAACGCCGCCTCGCGCGCGAAATGGTCGACCATGATCGCGGCCGCGGGCACCTCGATCATCACGCCGAGCGGGATCTCGTCGGCGCAGGGCTGGCCGCGGGCGCGCACCTGCTCCTGCGCGCGGCGGAGCAGCGCGCGCACCTGCCGGAGCTCGCCGAGGCCGGCGACCATGGGGATCATGATCCGCACGTCGCCGTAGGCGGAGGCGCGCACCATGGCGCGGAGGTGCTCGAGGAAGACGTCGGGGCGCGAGAGCGCGAGCCGGACGGCGCGGAGGCCGAGCATCGGGTTCATCTCCGGCGGCACCTGGAAGGTGGAGACGAACTTGTCGCCGCCGATGTCGAAGGTGCGCAGGGTGACCGGCTTCGGGCGGAGCGCCTCGACGACGGCGCGGAAGATCTCGAACTGCTGGTCCTCCGAGGGCGGGGAGGTGCGGTCGATGTAGAGGAACTCGGTCCGGTAGAGGCCGATGCCGTCGGCGCCCTGGTCGCGCGCGAGGATCGCCTCGGCCGGGAGCTCGACGTTGGCCCGGAGCGACACCTTCACCCCGTCCTTCGACTCGGCCGCGCGGTGCCTGGACTCCGAGAGCTCCTTGGCGAGCGCGACGTGGCGCTCGGCGCGGGCGCGCGCCTCCGCGAGCTCGACGGGCCCGGGCCGGACGATGACCGTGCCGCGCAGGCCGTCGATCACGACGACGTCGCCCGTGATCACGCGCTGGAGCACGTCGCTGACGCCGACCACGGCCGGGATCTCCAGCGCGCGGGCCATGATGGAGGTGTGGCTCGTGCGGGTGCCGACCTCGGTGACGAAGCCGACGACCGGCTCGTCGACCATGGCCGCGGTGTCGGCCGGCGAGAGGTCGTGCGCGATGAGGATGGTCGGCCCGGAGAAGCGCGGCAGCGCCGCGCCGAACGTCGCCGGCATGGCGATCGAGTTCTGGAGCTCGATGAGGCTGCGGGTGGAGAGCGGCCCGGTGTCGCGCGAGGACGGCGGCTCCTGGGGCGGGAGAGTGAAGGCGCGCAGCAGGCGCTCGCCGACGAACATGACGTCGTGGCTGCGCTCGCGCAGGTACGGGTCGTCGAGGGCGGCGAAGCGGCCGGCGATCGCCTCGCACGCGGCCGCGACGGCCCACTCGGCGCAGCGCCGCTCCTCGGTGACCTGGCGCCTCACGGCGTCGGCGAGCGCCTCGTCGCCGAGCATCAGGAGGTACGCCTCGAGGATCGACGCCTCGGCGCGGTGGTCGCCGAGGCGCTTCGCCATGTCGCGGAGCTCGTCCTGCGCGCGCTCGACCGCGGTCTCGAAGCGCTCGAGCTCCGCCTTGATCTCGCTGGAGCTGACGCGGCGGCGCGGGTGATCCGTCCTGTGCCCGCCGATCACGACGGCGGCGCCGATGGCGACCCCGGGCGATCCGGAGATGCCCCGCAGCGTCTCGGTGCGGGCGCCAGGCGGCATCGAGTCGCCGCGGGCGCCGGGCGGCATCGAGTCGCCGCGCGCGCCGGGCGGCATCGAGTCGCCACGCGCGCCGGGCGCCCCCGAGTCGCCGCGCGCGCCGGGCGCCCCCGAGTCGCCGCGCGCGCCGGGCGCCCCCGAGTCGCCGCGCGCGCCGGGCGCCCCCGAGTCGCCGCGGGCGGCGTCCGCCGGGACGGCGTGATCGCCCGGAGCCTCCGCGGAGAGCGCGCTCCGGCCGGGCGTCACTCGTTTTCTCCGAAGCGTGAGGCGATCAGCTCGCCGATGGCGGAGACCGCCTCGGCGGCCTGATCGCCGGTCGCGTGGACCTCGATCTGGGTGCCCATCGAGCCGCAGAGCAGGAGCACGCCCATCACGCTCTTCGCGTTGGCCGACTGCCCGTCCGGCCCGGTCAGCGAGATGTCGCAGTCGTAGCGGCCCGCGAGCTGCACCAGCTTCGTCGCGGCGCGCGCGTGCAGCCCGCGCACATTGATGATGGTGAACCGCCTCGTCACCCCCTCGGTCGTCACCGATCGCCCCCCGTCACGCTCTTGTCCGACCCCGGGCGCGACTCCGCCGCGGCCGTCCCCGGCTGCAGCCGCCGGAAATCCACGCTGGGCGTCCCCGCCATGCCCTCACCCGCCCCGGAGGGTACTATACTACTGCTCGCCCGGGCGACGTCCCGATGCACGACCGTGATCGGAAGGCCCGTCTTCCGCCGCAGGCTGTCGCTGAGCACGTTGGTGAGCACGACGGAGCGGTGCCGGCCCCCGGTGCACCCGATGCCGATCGTGAGGTAGCTCTTTCCCTCGTCGGCGTAGCGCGGCATGCAGAACGAGAGCAGCTGCTCGGTCTTGCTGATGAACTCGAGGGCGTCCGCGTTCTTCAGGATGTACTCCCGCACCGGCTCGTCGTTGCCCGT
Source organism: Sorangium sp. So ce385 (assembly GCF_051474135.1). Taxonomy (NCBI): domain Bacteria; kingdom Pseudomonadati; phylum Myxococcota; order Polyangiales; family Polyangiaceae; genus Sorangium; species Sorangium sp. So ce385. Next base: position 9,641,392 of record NZ_CP150337.1, read on the forward strand.
CAGCTCGCGCAGGCCGTGGACGAAATACGGGTTGTCGAGGAAGCGGACGTCGAAGAGCAGATCGGCGTCGAGCGGGATGCCGTACTTGTAGCCGAACGAGATGAACCGGGTGGACATCCGGGGCAGATCGACCTTGGCCGGGCGCAGCCGCTCGAGGACGGCGCGGCGCAGGTCGTGCGTCGACAGCCGCGTCGTGTCGAGCTCGATGGTCGCCCTGGCCCGGAGCGACGCGAGCCGCTCGCGCTCGAGGAGCACGCCGTCGAGCATCGCGATGGCGCCGCTGCCGCCGGTCGTCAGCGGGTGCGGCCGCCGGGTCTCGCTGAAGCGCCGGAGCAGCGTCTCGTCCGAGGCGTCGAGGAAGAGGATCACCACGTCGCGGCCGACCCGGATCGAGTCGAGCGCCGCCGTGGCGCCCGCGAGGAACGAGCCCACCCGGACGTCGATGCCGAGCCCGATCCGGTTGATCCCGCCCGCCTCGCACGCCTCGACCGCGGGCCGGACGAGCGAGGTGGGCAGGTTGTCGACGCAGAAGAAGCCGAGGTCCTCCAGCGCGTGGAGCGCCGTCGACTTGCCGGCGCCGGACAGGCCCGTGACGACGACGACGCGCGCCGTCGCGCCGTCGGACGGCGGCTGGGCGGGCGGCTGCGGGTCGGGCGCGCCGCTCACCCTCGCCTCCTCGGCCGCGGCAGGCTCACGGACGACTCCGTGGCGACGAACCCGGTGCCCGGCCGCTCCGGCGGCCTCCCCCGCTCCACGGGCTGCCGGAAGGCGCTGCTCGGCGGGCTCTGCACGTCCACGCCGTGGCCGGGCCGCGGCGGGCGGGGCGGGCCGTGCGGCGGCGCGCCGCGCGGGGCGCCCTCCTCCGCGAGGCGCACCGGCGGCGGGACCGACGACTCCTCGGCCGAGCGCTCCCGGAGCAGCTCGCCCTCGACGTTGCCGAAGAACTCGCGCGCCGCGTGGAACCCGGCGTTCTTCAGGAGCTCGTTGCGGGCGGCGACCTCGAGGATCGACGCCATGTCGCGGCCGGGGCGCACCGGGATGACGAGCTCCCGGATCTTCACGCCGAGGATGGTGTGGTACCGCTCGTCGAGCCCGAGCCGGTCGTACTCGGTGTCCTTCGACCACTCGACGAGCTTCACCACGACGTCGATCCGCTTGCGCTCGCGGATCGAGGTGACGCCGAAGAGGTCCTTCACGTTGAGGATGCCGAGGCCGCGCACCTCGAGGTGGTACCGGAGGAGCTCGGCCGGCGCGCCGAACACCATGCCGGGCGGGCGATAGTCGCACTCCACGGCGTCGTCGGCCACGAGCCGGTGGCCGCGCATCACGAGGTCGAGCGCGCACTCGCTCTTGCCGATCGCGCTCGACCCCATGAGCAGGAGGCCCACGCCGAAGACGTCGACGAGCACGCCGTGCAGGCGGATGCGCGGCGCCAGCCGGTCGTCGAGCAGCGCGTGCAGGGCGGTGATCGTGACGCTCGACCGCACCGCCGAGACGAGGAGCGGCGTCCCGCTCTCCTCGGCGCACTGCGCGAGCTCCGGCACCGGGACGAAGCCGACGCCGGAGCCGTTCACGTCGAACGGCTGGTCGCCCTGCGTGAGGATGACGCAGCACAGGCCGAGCTCGAAGAAGCCGCGCAGCGACAGGAGCCGGTCCTCGCGGGAGAGCTTGTGGAGGAACGAGAGCTCGGTCTGCCCGAGGATCTGCACCCGCGTCGGGACGATGCCGTGGAAGTGGCCGACGAGCGCGAGCCCCGACTTCTGGATGCGGGTGTTCATGATCGGCCGGTCGAGGCCCGCGGCGCCGGCGATCAGGGTGAGCTCGATGCCGAGCCCGTCGTCGGCCATCAGGCTCCGCACCGTGAGGGCGGGGCGCTCGAGCCGCCCTGCGCCGGCCGCGGGGGGCACCCGGCCGCCCCCTTCGCCTTCCTGTGTGCTGCCGCGCGAGCTGCTCATGACACCGACCTCCCTTCCTCGGCGGCGATGAGCTCGAACGCCGCCCGCCCGGTCGAGGCGCCGAGCAGCCGCCTTCTGAACGCCTCGTCCCGCAGGAGGCGGGAGATGCGCGCGAGCGTCTTCAGGTGCTCCCCGGTGGCCCGCTTCGGCCCGATCACGGCCACGAGGATGGACACCGGCGCCCCGTCGATCGCGTCGAAGTCGATCGGCTTCGGGCAGAGCAGGACGGCGCCGATCAGCCGATCGACGCCCTCCATGGCGCCGTGGGGGATGGCCACGCCGCTGCCGACGCCGGTGGACTGCAGGCGCTCGCGCTCGGCGAGCACCCGCTCGATGTCCTCGCTCTTGACCCCCTGCTGTCCTGTCGCGAGCAGGGCGGCGAGCCGGCGGAGCGCGTCCGCCTTGGAGCGGACGACCCCCTCCAGCTCGCTGGCGACGGATACCTGGTGCGCGGTCAAGATGTCGCAGACTTGCATGCTGATTTCGGCGCTCGGCGAGGTGAGAGGGCTCTTTTGTGGCGCACGGGGTACGGACGGCGCGGCGCCCGGCCAGGGCCAGGCGCGCCGACGTGCCATCGTACCCTGGGGACCTCGGGTACGCGACTCAAGGACGCTATCGCGGCCGGCGGCCCTGGAGGGAGCGATCTTCGCGCCGCGGCCGCCCGCGCCGCGGGCAGCAGGCACCTCGGGCGGGTCGCCCGCGCGCGCGCCGTCGCCGCCACGACGGCGAGCGTGGAGGCTCACCCGCAGCAGGCGGCGGCCGCCGCGGTGGGCGCGCAGCTCCCCGCGGGAGGCCGCCGCCGCGACGGCGAGCGCGGCGGCTCAGGCCTCAGTTCGCCGCGCCGCCGCGCCGCCTCGTCGGCGGGCGCGGCAGCTCGGATCGGACGCGCTCCGCCGCCCCGGCGGCGGGCGCGGCGGCTCAGGATCGACCGCGTCCCGCGGCTGCGGCTGCGACCGCTTCCCGCTCCACCTCGGCGGCGTACTCGCCGGCGCTCGTCCCGCCGCGCTTCCGCGCGATCGTGTGCCCCTTTCCATCGCGGATCTGCCGTTCGAGCTTGTCGTGGACCGTGTCGATCGACGCGTACATGTCCTCACCCCGTTCGGTGGCCTGGAAGGCCAGGCTGCCGGAGGAGATGCGGACGTCGGCGACGTGCATCAGCCCCTCGACGGAGAGGGTCACCTGAGCCGTCATCGCCTGACGAAGAAATTTCTGGAGCTTGGCGACCTTCTCGTGAGCGTACTTTTTGACGGCCTCGGTACCCACCATGTGCCGGAACGTGATCGTGATGTTCATCGGGCCAGCCTTCCTTCCCTGATGCGTAGAGGAAACAATCGACTACGGCTACAGAGCTCCCCTCCATCTCGATAATAACACTGACGTAGAGCTCCGGTCTGCCCTCAACGGCACAGCTCCTTCGTTTTGTTTGCCTCCCTTTCGGTCTGGCTCTGTGCCGCGTCTTGCCGCCTCTCCCGCGTCTTGCCGCGCTGCGCTGTGTCCGGCGCGGCCTGCATGCGTCCTCTTCAACAAGTCTTGGCGCGCCCCGCTTGTTCCAGCGCCCGGCGCACCGTGTGCGGGGCATGGCCAGAGGCCAGCGCGATCTCGCCGATCGTGGGTGTGCGCCCAAGCTCGGCCGCGAGCCGCCTCGCGCTCGAGAGGACGGCGCGGAGCACCTCGACGTCGCCCGCGTCGAGCGGCTCGGCCACCCGGAGGCCCTCGGACTCCAGCCGGTCGATGATGTGCTCCACCTCCTCGTACGACACCGGCCGGCGGTCGATGACGTCGGCGATGTCGTTGAGGTCCACCCGGCCGGTGGACCGATGGCGAGTAAGGAGCTCCTGGATCATGTCGTCGATGACAGGCCGCACGGGGCTAGGGTGCCACCTTCGCGCAGGCCGCGCACGCGCGCCCCGCCCCCGGCGCATGGCCTTCGGCGCGGAGCCGGCCGGACGTCCCGAGCCCGTCCGCCGCGCAGCCGCTGCGGCCTGGTCGCGCGGGAGCCCTGAACAACCGGCTCGCCGGCGCGCGGGCCGCCTCGTCCCCCCGTCGAGGACGCCGCGCCCGGCGTCCGTCCTCACCTCGTCTCGTCGGCGCCGGCGCATCGGCGTCGGCGTCCGCGCCGGCTCAACGACGTTTCCGCGAGGATTCGAGGAGGTATGATAGAACCATCGACCGGATATAACTCAGGAGATCTCTCTATGCGCTGGGCTCCTCCCAAATCGCGATCGCGTTATGCGATCCGCGACCATATCGAGGCGAACCTCGATCCGGTCCAGGATCATCAGGAGATCGCGTTTCTCTCGACGTGCTATGAATTTCCGTGGGACACGCACCGCGCCCTCGAGCTCGCGCTGCTCCGCGTCTTCGGCATCGCGAAGGGCACGCCGCTCCTGGTGCAGACAGGGGAGCTCCTGCAGCGGACCCAGAAGCGCTACGACGACACGGTCCTCATCCTCTCGGAGATGCTGGAGAACGGATACGACAGCGAGCGCGGCCGGACGGCGCTGCGGCGCATGAACCAGCAGCACCGGCGCTACACCATCCCGAACGACGAGTACCTGTACACGCTGTCGACGTTCATCTTCGAGCCCATCCGCTGGAACGAGCGCTTCGCCTGGCGGCCGCTGCTCGAGAAAGAGAAGCTCGCGGCGTACCACTACTGGAAGCAGGTCGGGACGCTCATGAACATCCGCGACATCCCGCCGAGCTACGAGGCGTACGAGCGCTTCAACGTCGAGTACGAGGCGGAGCACCTGCGATTTTCGGAGAACAACCGCAGGCTCGCGGTCGCGACGCGCGACCTCATGCTCGGCTGGGTGCTGCCGAAGGCCCTGTGGCCGCTCGGGGCGCAGGTCATCCACGCGCTCATCGACGATCCCCTGCTCGACGCGGTCGGGCTGCCGCGGCCGCCGCCGGCGCTGCGCCGCGTCGTGGAGGCGGCGCTCCGCGCGCGCGGCCCGCTCCTGCGCGCCATGCCGCAGCGGCGCTCGCCGCGCCTGCTCACCAAGATGAAGAGCCGCACGTATCCGGACGGCTACCGCGTCGAGGACCTCGGCGCGCGCTGACCGCGGCGCACGTCGACCGCGCGCCCTCGGGGACGCCGCGTGTCCTTCAGGGCAGCTGGCGCCGCAGGAACTTGAGCGCCTCGCGCGCCGCCGGGTTCACCGGCTCGTAGACGTCGGGCGACTTCCGGAGCGGCGCGCCGATCGGATCGCCGCGGCGGACGCCGAGGATGCGCTCGACGTCCTCCAGGAGCGATTGCATCGAGTCGAAGCGGTTGCCGGGCAGCTTGCGGAGCGCGGTGGCGACCAGCGCCTCGAGGCGCCGGTCGATGCCGGGGCGGATCGCGCTCAGCCGGGGCGCCGGGGCGCAGGCGTGCTGGGCGACGACCACCACGTCGTCCGGCGAGGAGAACGGCAGCTGGCCGGCGAGCATGCGGAACATCGTGACCCCGAGGGCGTAGACGTCGGTGCGGCCGTCGACCGGATCGGCGAGGGCCTGCTCCGGGGCCATGTACGGGACGGTGCCGAGCACGAGGCCGGCCGCGGTGACCGGGCCCGATCTCACCTTGGCGAAGCCGAAATCCATCATCTTGAGCACGCGCGGGCCGCTCGAGGAGCGGACGAGGAACATGTTGTCCGGCTTCACGTCGCGGTGGACGATCCCGGCCGCGTGCGCGGCGGCGAGCGCCGACGCCGCCTGACGTATCAGCGGCAGCGCGACGGCCTCGCTCACGGCCACCTCGCGGCGGAGCAGGACGCCGAGCGACTCGCCGGTGAGGAGCTCGAGCACGATGAACGGAGACCCGTCCTTGCGCTCGCCCGCGTCGAGGACCCGGATGATGTTGGGGTGCCCGAGCTCGGCCGCCACCTCGAGCTCGCGGAGGAAACGCTCGCGCTGGGTCCGGTCCGCGGCGAAGGTGCGGTTCAGGATCTTGACCGCGACCTGCTCCTTCGTGTGGCTGTCCACCGCGAGGTACACGCGCGACATCCCGCCGGCGCCGATGAAGCCCTGGATCACGTACCGGTCCTCGAGGACGGCGCCGAACTGCCGCGTCGGCTGCGCGGGCTGCGCGGCCGACAGCGACGGAACCAGGCGGGCGCCGTCGTCAGGGCAGAACGCGTACGAACGGTCGGCGTAGCCGCGATGGCAGCGCGGGCAGATCATGGACGCGCAACATGATGGCGGCGCGGACGGGGATCCTCAAGGGACATGCGCCCGGGCGGGCAATCGTACGTAAACCAACATGAAACAAAACGGATCCACGCGGAGCGACACGGCCCCACGCGGACCAGCGCGGAGCGCACGAAACAATTGAAACATGTGGAGCGTAACGGTGACGGCGGTGACGACGGGACGCGCGGCGCGCGCTCCGTCGAGGGCGCGATCTACCGTCCCGGGAGGTAGATCGCGGCGCGGACCTCGACTATGCGTGCAACTTTCCTGGACGACGCGAACCACCCCGAGCCCGAGAGACAGAGCCCGTGACCTCACAGAAGCATCCTGCGACCCTCATCCCCGGCGATGGTATCGGCCCCGAGATCGTGGAGGCGACGCTGCGCGCCCTCGACGCGCTCGGCGCGCCTTTCGAGTGGGAGACGTGCGTGGCCGGCATGGCCGGCGTCAAGGAGTCCGGCGATCCCCTGCCCCGGGCCACGCTCGACAGCATCCACCGCACGCAGCTCGCGCTGAAGGGGCCGCTCGAGACGCCGATCGGCGGCGGATACCGCTCCTCGAACGTGCGCCTGCGGCAGGAGTTCAAGCTCTTCGCGAACGTGCGGCCCGCGCGCACGCTGATCCCGGGCGGCCGTTACGAGAACATCGACATCGTGCTCGTGCGGGAGAACCTCGAGGGCCTCTACGTGGGCTTCGAGCACTACATCCCGATCGGCAGCGACGAGCACGCGGTGGCGATCGGCTCCGGCGTGAACACCCGGGTCGGCTCGCGCCGCATCGCCGAGTTCGCCTACGACTACGCCGAGAAGAACGGCCGCAAGAAGGTCACGATCGTCCACAAGGCGAACATCATGAAGGCGCTCACCGGCATCTTCCTCGAGACGTCGCGCGACGTGAGCAAGGCCTACGAGGGCCGCGTGGCGACCGACGAGCGCATCGTGGACGCGTGCGCGATGCAGCTCGTCCTGAACCCGTGGCAGTTCGACGTCATCGTCACGACGAACCTGTTCGGCGACATCCTCTCGGACGAGATCGCGGGTCTCGTCGGCGGCCTCGGCATGGCGCCTGGGGCCAACATCGGCCAGAACGCCGCCATCTTCGAGGCGGTGCACGGCTCGGCGCCGGACATCGCCGGCAAGGGCGTGGCGAACCCGATCGCGCTCATGCTCGCCGCCGCGATGATGCTCGACCACGTCGGCCGCCGGGACCTCGCCGACCGCCTGCGCGCCGGGATCGACGGGGCGCTGAACGTCGACGGGGTGCGCACCCGCGATCTCGGCGGCAAGGCGGACACGAAGGCGCTCACCGACGCCATCGTGGCGCGCATCAAGAACGGCTGAGCGGCGCTCGGGACCTCGCGCCGAAAGGCGCGGCGGAGGTCGCCGCCGGCGCGCCGCGGGCGCGGGATCAGCCGCCCTGGGAGGGCTCGGAGAGCGGGAGCGTGAAGTGGAACGACGTGGTCTCGTCCGGCGCGCTCCGCGCCCAGATGCGGCCGCCGTGCGCCTCGATGATGCCTTTGCAGATGTAGAGCCCGAGGCCCGTGCCGGGCAGGTTCCTCCTGGACGGGCCTGACGTGAGCCGCTGGAAGCGCTGAAAGAGCTTCGGCAGCTCGTCCGGGTGGATGCCCGGCCCGCGGTTCTCGATCGCGACCTCGACCTCGGCCTCGCCGCGCGAGAGCGTCACCCGGGTCGGCGCGCTCGGGTCGCCGTACTTGGCGGCGTTGAGGAGGAGGTTTCCGACCACCTGGTCGACGCGCGCCGCGTCCGCGTGGACGAGCGGCACGCCCTCCTCGGCGGCGAGCACGACGGCGCGCTCCGGCCGCTCCATGTTGGCGAGCTCGACGGCGGCGCGGAGCTGGGCGCAGAGGTCCATCGGCTGCCGGTCGAGCGAGAAGCGGCGCGCCTCGAGCTTGGAGGCGTCGAGCAGGTCCTCGGCCATCCGCTCGATGCGCTGGGCGCTGGCCAGGATCTTCCGGCTCCAGCCGCGGACGTCGGCGGCCTCGGATCGTCGCGACAGCATGCCCGCGCACGCGGTGATCGCGGTGAGCGGCTGCTTGAGGTCGTGCGCCACGATGGAGAGCCACTCCTCGCGGAGCCGCTCGCGCTCGATGAAGTGGGTGACGTCCTCGTAGCTGGCGATGGCGCCGAGGATGGTGCCGTGGTCGTCGCGGACGGGGCCGGCGCTCACCACGACGGGGATGTGGCTCCCGTCGCTCCTCCGGAACCACAGCTCCTCGCAGGTCATCCCCTGGCCGCGCGCGGCGCGGACGAGGGGCATCTCGTGGTGCAGGAGGGGCCGACCGCCCGGCGCGCACAGGAGCGCGCGCCGGGCGGACGTGGGCGTCGCGAGGGGGTGCGGGCCGTCGCAGAGCTGCTCGCAGCGGCGGCTCGCGAGGAGCGAGCGGCCGCCGCGCTCGTCGAAGACGGCGATCGCGACGGGGAAGCCCTCGATGATGCTGCGCAGCCACTGCTGCTCCGCCGCGAGGCGGGCGTTCGCCTCGTGGAGCGCGGACTGGGCGTCGCGGAGGAGCGCCTCGGCGCGCGGCTGCGCCTCCGCCGCCTCGGCGCTCGCGGCAGCGGCGACGACCGCGCGGCGGGGCTTTCGCTCGTCGCGCGGCTCGCCTTCGCGCTCGTCGCGCGGCTCGCCCTCGCGCTCGGCAGAGGCGAGCGCGAGGGCGAACAGCGCGCCGAGGGCCTGGACGCGCGGGAGGAGCTCCGCTGGGGGCGCGCTGCGGCCGCCGAACGCGCAGGTGAGGACGCCGAGCAGCCGCCCGGCGGCGAGCAGGGGAGCGGCCAGCACCCAGCGGACCTTCAGGCAGGTCTCGATCGCGCGCACGTCGGCGAAGCGCTCGAGGGCGGCGTCGTCCGCCGCTGCGTGCTCGACGCGGCGGCTCTCCGCGGCGAGCAGGGCGAGGGACGCGGAGCTCGTGAGATCGCCGAGCGCCCCGTGGAGCGCGCTCGGCGCGCCGGAGGAGGCGAGCAGGCGGATCGCGCGCACGCCGTCCGCGGGCGCGCGCGCGTCGTGGAGCAGCGAGAGGTCGGCGCCGAGCAGCCGGGTAGCCTGCTCGACGATGATGTCGTGGATCTGCTGCGGGTCGCGCTTGCCGGAGAGCGCGGCGGACGCCGCGACGATGGCCTCCGCGAGCTGGGCGGCGGCCGCAGCAGGCTCTCCGTGGGTGCCCGGGGGCCGGTCATGCGCCGAGATCGTCGTCATGCGTCCCTCCATCTTGGCCTAGCACCTGCGGAGGTAGGTGCCGCTCGAGCGGATGGCACGTCGATGCGATGGCGCCGCGTGCGCTATGGGGATGGCGCGAGCGAACGGGCGGGTTGGACATATAGGCTGAGCGAGCGAGCGGAGGTGTGCGGCGCGCGCCGCCGGCGGCCGGTCAGCGGGAGGGATCGAAGCGGCGTTTTGCCCAGCTCACGAGCGGGCTGTTGTCCCGCGTTCGCGCGGCGCCGGGTGCGCCGCGGCGTTTCCGCCAGTCGCCCTCGCGGACGCGGCGGCACCCTGCCGCCTGTTCCATCGAGAGGAGGTAGGCCTGGGCTTCCCGGCCGTCGGCGAGGCGTACGGCGGCGCGCCGGTGCAGGATCGGGTGACCCCGGTGCACGTCGAGCGCGGCGAGCGCGGCGGGCGCGATGGCGTAGAGCTCGCCGGTCACGGCGACGAGCCCGCCCTCGACGAGGGCGCCGCTCGTGCCCAGGTCGACGAGCGCGTACTGGGGGGTCGTGGTCGCCGCCCCGAGCGGGCGGGCTGCCGCGAGCCACTCGTGCTGGTCCTCGCCCTTCATGAGGTTGTCGTAGACGAAGAGCGCGATCTCGCTGGTGGTCATCGGGCGTGGTCCTCGGGAAGGGCTCGGCGGCCCGGCAGAGACCCTCGCAAAGGGAGGGGGCGGGCGCAAGGTCGGCCGGGAGGGCGCCGGCGGGCGCGCGGGGGAGCTGCAGCGCCATGGGAACGTTGCACCTGTGTGGCGGGGGAGCTGCGACTCGGGTGTGGAGCTCGGACGAGGGTCGGTGCAGCGATGAAGGGAGATGGAGCGGCCCTGTGGCTGTCCCGTCTGCGCGTGGGCGAATGCGCGCCTCGCGTGCGTCGATCTTCGCCACAACCCATCTCGCCGTGGTCTCTCGCCCTGGGACGAGGCGCCCACGCGTTTGTCGCGCGAGACAGCGCGGCGACACCACCGCAGTCGCTCGGTGATATCGTCTCCTGATGGAACGCCCCAGCCGCGTGATCGCGACGCTTCTGCTCCTGCCCCTAGGGACCGCGACCGCATGCGAGGCCACGACGGCCGCGACGCCGGGTGCCGCGCAGCAGGACGCAGCGCGCGAGCTTCCGGCACGCCGTGGAACGTGGGCGTGCGGTTTTCCCGAGGAGGCAGACAAGAACGCCATCGACGAGGGCACCGCTGTCGTGAGGGTTTACGTCGAGCTCGACGGCTCCCCCCGACGAGCAATGATCCTGCAGGACTCTGGCCACGGCTTCGGCTCGGCCGCAGCCCAGTGCGCAATGACGAAACGTTACGTGCCGATGAAAGACAGGTCTGGAGCACCGATCCCTGCCTGGACGCCGCCAATCACGGTCCGCTACTTCAGGAAACCGCTGCCCTCGACCGATCGGTAATCCGCCGCCCGCGGCGTGAGCCCCGCCGGGCCGCATCGTGCGTCGCGATGGCCAACGCCGGTGAACTGCCGGCGCCTCGGGGAGAGCGTGCCGTCGCCGACATCAGGCGGGCATGGGTTTCGTGCGGGTGGGTCATTCCTAGCGATGGGTGCGCATGAGCGCGATGATCGAGGCGCTCGATCGCAAAGACGTGAAGGCGGCGGCGGAGCGACTCGGTCCCGTGCCACCAGCGCCAGGAAGAAGGCCGAGCCCAACGAGCCCGAGCCGATCTGAGCGCCTCTCGATCCGCCGACATCCACCGTCCAGCGGGTTGTTCTCCGCGCGTTGCGACACGACCTCGTACGGCAGAAGCTCGGGTCGACGCCGCTCGGCATTGTGGGCCAGGCGACGCTCGGTTTGCCCCGAGCTGCGTGCGCTCCGCGACAACCTTGCAAACGCGCGCACGCTCCGCCTACAGTCGAGCAACTGGCAATGACAGACGACGGGCTGGGGGAGACCGGGCGGCTCAGGGCAGAGATCACGGCGCTGCACGCGCGCGTGCAGGAGCTGGAGAGGGCGCTCGCGGAGCGGTCCAACGGCCCTGCGGCCGACGAAGTCGCGTCGCGCGGCGCGGCGAGCGCGGACGCTCACGGCGCGCTCGCCGCGCTCGCGTGGCTGCTCGCACGAGAGCCGGCGCAGATCCGCTGGCGCCCCGATGGCACGGTGACGCGGTGGAACGATGGCGCCGAGCGCCTCTTCGGCTGGAGCGGGGGCGAGGCCGTCGGTCGCGCGCTCTCCGACCTCGTGGCCGCAGATCCCGTGTCCCCGGACGCGGTGCGCGCGCTCATGCTCGACTGGACGGAGAACCGGTTCGCCTCGGTCACGAGCGAGGGCAGGACGAAAGACGGGCAGGCGCGCCGCTGCCGGTGGACCTACGCGGTGCTGCGCGACGACCGCGGGGCCGCGCGCGAGATCGCGGCGATCGTGGAGGACGCCAGCGACCCGCCGTGGAGGGAGCACGCGCTGCTCGGGCGGCTCCAGCTGCTCCTTCAGCTGGTGGACCACTCGCGCAACTCCATCTTCGTCAAGGACATCGACGGGCGTTATGTCTTCTCCAACCGCGCTCACGCGGAGGTCTATCAGAGGCACGTCGTCGACGTCATCGGCAAGGATGAACATGAGTTGAGCCCCCTCGCCCCCGAGGCCATCGACGAGCTCGTGGCGAGAGAGCGCGATGTGCTCGCCGGGGGGAAGGAGGTGCAGTGCGAGGAGGTCCTGATGCTCGGGGACACGAGCATTCATTTCTCCACGGTCAAATTCCCCATCTTCGACGAGCGTGGCGAGCCGATCGGCCTCGGCGGCGTCGTCACCAACACCACGTCGCTGAGGCATGCTGAGGCCGAACGGGCCGCGCTGCAGGAGAAGATCATCCTCGCCCAGCAGGCTGCCCTACGGGAGCTGTCCACGCCGCTCATCCCGATCGCCGACCGGGTGGTGGCGATGACGCTGGTGGGGACGATCGACACCGCGCGCGCGGCGCAAATCATGGAGACGCTGCTCGCCGGCATCAGCAATCACGGCGCCCACACCGCGATCCTGGACGTCACGGGCGTACGCGCCGTCGACACGCACGTTGCGGACGCCCTGACGCGGACCGCGCGCGCTGCCCAGCTGCTCGGCACCCGCGTGGTGCTCACCGGCGTCGGCCCGGACGTGGCGCAGACGCTGGTCACGCTCGGCGTGGACCTGTCCGGAATCACCACGCTCGGCACCTTGCAAAGCGGCATCGCGTACGCCCTCCGCCACACGGCGCGCTCGCGACAAGCAGGTTGACTCCGTCCGATAAAGCGGAATCTCGGACCGCCGACGGCGCCTGGGCTCGCCCTGTCGTATCACGCGCTGTCGGCGACTCGGCATGAGCCGCCGTGTCCGCCCGCCGATCGCTCCTCGATCGGATGAACCGCCCCCTTCACCACCGTAGCGCCGGCGGGAGGGTCAGCGCGGCGGGGGCGGGTGGGCGCGGCGAGCACCGACCGAGGTGCCATAAGGTCCCCGAGGGCTCGGCGTCCCAGGCGCGCCTTGTGTGGCGCGCAACATAACGTCCCAGATGGCATGGCCCGAAGGGAGACATGCCGGGCGGTGTTCTCAGCGCAAGCTCCCACGCCGCCCGTCTTGGCGGATGGCCGAGCGCCCACCCGCCCCCGCCGCGCTGACCCTCCCGCCGGCGCGGGCCCTACCAGCTCACCAGGAACTGCAGCGCGTCCGGCCCTCGCACCTCGACGGCGATGGTCGGCCTGGCCCCGTACCCCATGACGAGCGCCTCGAAATTCCCGAGCGGGTACTCCAGCATCCCGCGGAAGCTGCCGATGTCGATCTGCACCTCCGACGGCCCCAGCTGCCGCGCCCTGGCCGACGGCCCCTTCACGAGCGCGCCGAGGCTGCCCGTGTAGCGCATCAGCGCGGCGCCCGGGTCGGTCGCCAGGTGCATCGTGATCCGACCGAGCGCGCTCTCCCGGAACGCCGCGACCTGCTGCCGCGCGAGGCGGCGGTAGGCCTCGCGCGAGCTCCGGTTCGGGTGCGAGAGCCGGGCGGCGGCGTCGTAGACGCGCAGGAAGTCGCGCATCGGATAGTCCGAGAACGGCAGGTAAAGCCCGCCGCGCGGCGGGCTCGACAGCGTCGCCACCACCTGCGCGAACCGTTCCCCGAGCGTCGCCGCCAGCGCGTTGAAGAACATCCCCTTCATCGCGTAGAACTCGGGGACCGCCGCCACCACGGCGTCGATGTCGATGTTGCCGAGGAGCGGATCGGACGGACGCACCTCGAAGGACGCACCGTTCGGCCCCACGAGCGGCCCCTCGGAGGCCGGCGCGCTCGCCGGCATGACGCTTCGAGGCACGGTGCGCATGACACCGCTCCTGGGAATCGGCGTCTCGTTGGCTTGCCGGCGCTGGTCGCTGCGGACCTCTTTCATATGGGAGCTCGCCGCGAAAAAAATCTCAACACGGGGCCGCTTGCGGCAACCACCGCAGCGGAGGGGACGCTCCCGACGCTGCAACGGCCATGCCGCTCGATCCGGGGACGAGTCACCGCACGAACAAGGGGATTCACGGCGGATTTCCCTTGCATGGATGAAACGCCGCTTCAGCGGTGCAACCGGGGCCGATGGCCAGGACGGTACCGACCTCCACGCCCGGCACGAGCGCGCGTGTGCAGAGACACATCCGCGAGCGTCCTGGCCGAAGGAACACCGCGTCAAACGCGCCATCAGCGCACCGGCAGGCCGTTCTCGCGGAACTCCGCCGCGCGCAGCGGGAGCTCCTCGGCCATGAAGAGCTCGTCGCGCAGCGGCGGCTTCGCGCGCCCGACCTGAACGTGATCGCTGCGCAGAATCTGCACCTCGCTGTCCGGAGCTGCGTCCGCGGAGCGCGGCTCGCGGGCTGCGATGAGCCGGCGATCGATCTCCCGCTGCGCCTTGTGCAGCGCGGCGAGGCGCGCTGTCGGGAGGGCGCCGCGTCTCCTGACAGCACGCTGTCAGGAGGCCGCCGCGTCTCCTGACAGCACGCTGTCAGGAGGGCCGCCGTAGGGTGCCGGAGCGCGTGGGCGGAAGTCCCGCGAGGAGGCTCTGATGAAGACAGGATTGGGTGGCGTGGTCGTCTATGTGCCCGACGCGGTGGAAGCCGCGGCGTTCTACGAGCGCGCGTTCGGCTTCGAGCGCAAGTTCGTCGCCGACGGCAACGATTACTGCGAGATGCAGGGCGACGTGCCGCTCGGGTTCGTGCGGGAGGAGTTCGTCCAGAAGCACCTGCCCGAGTTCGTGAAGAACCGGCCCGGCGCGCGTCCCGCCGGGTTCGAGATCATCGTGACCAGCAAGGACGTCGACGCGGCGTTCGCGCGCGCGGTCCAGGCCGGCGCCGCGCCCGTCGCGGAGCCCCACGACATGCCCTGGGGCCAGCGCGTCTCCTACGTGCGCGACCTGAACGGCGTGCTCGTGGAGATCTGCTCGCCGTGGTCCACCCCATGAGATCGACCGCTGCGCCGCGGCGGCGCCGTCGCCGCGACGCAGCGCGCAGCCGGCCGAGAGGGTGCGCCCTGTCACCTGACAGCGCTCTCCTGACGGGCTCCTGCGGCAAGTCCTTGCCGTCCCTGACCCGGCCTGCTTAACCTCCGCGCGTGAACGCGAACGGCCGGACACGGGTGCACCTGCTCGTGGCAGCAGCGCTCGCCCTGCTTGCGGCCGGCCCTTCGGGGCTTGGCGGCGGGCCCGTCGCCGAGGCGAAGGAGGCCGCGCGGGGCAAGAGCAAGAAGACGACGCAGTACGAGTGCCGCGTGCAGAGCCCGCAGAAGTTCCTGAAGCGGCGCACCTTCGTCCAGAAGGGCATGCTCAACCCGAGGAAGCACGCCAAGGCGGTCCGCTACCTCGCCGAGCATTACGGCCACGTCGAGACCGAGGAGACGCGGCGTTACAACTCCGAGAGCGCCCATTCCCAGGCGAAGACCGTGCAGTTCATGGGTCTGCCGGTCTCCATCCACGAGAAGATCGCGCCCGCGCTCCACTGCGTGGAGAAGCGGATCCGCGCGACGTGCTCCAGCAAGTCCCGCCGCTACACGCCGCGCGCCGTCGGCGGGTTCCGCACGGCGAACAGCTACCGGGGCGCGGAGATCTCGAACCACCTGTTCGGCATCGCCATCGACATCGATCCCGACCGGAACCCGTGCTGCGGCTGCGTCGATCCGTGGCCCACGAGCCCGCTCTGCCAGGAGAAGAACCGCACCGCCTACGAGCGCACGTCCCTCTCCCGCTGCTGGATCAAGGCGTTCGAGCGCTACGGCTTCGACTGGCTGGGCCACGACGACCTCGAGGACACGATGCATTTCGAGTTCCTCGGGAATCCCGACCGGTTCAAGAAGAAGTAGCGCCGGCGCTCGCGCGCTGCGCCGCCTCCGCGCCGGCGCTCACGCGCTGCGGCCGCCCCCGCGCCGGGAGAGCCGCCGCGCGCGCCGCTCCGCCGCGGCCTCGGCGAGGCGGCGGTCCTCGTCCGTCTCCAGCCGGAGCGGCGGTACGGCGGTCGGCCGCAGCGACGCGTCGACGGCCACGAACGTCACGAAGGCCGTGACCATGGGCCAGACGTCGCCCGTGGCTGCGTCCTCCCCCTCGACGGACACGAGGATCTCGAGCGACGTGCGGAAGGTCGCGGTCACCCGCGCGGCCAGGCGCACGACCTGACCGACCTTGCTCCCGCGGTCGAACGAGAGGTCGTCGATGCCGGCGGTGATGACGGTGCTGCCGGTGTGCCGTTGCGCGCAGATGGCGGCGCACAGGTCGATCCAGGCGAGCACCTGCCCGCCGAAGATCGATCCGAGCGCGTTCGCGTGCGTCGGCAGGACGTACTCGGTCATGGTCGTGACCGAATCGGAGGCGCGCTTCTCGTGGTGGGCCTTCACCCGGCAGGTGTATCACCGCGGCCCCAGGACCGCTCGAGCTAGCTGGACGTGGACGCCCGCCCCGGGCTCGGAAACGACGGCTCGTCCGCCGTGCCCGCCCGACCCGGGGTCGGCGAGGACACCGGCTGCTTCGCGAGCCCCGGCGGCCCGGTCGGCAGCGTGGGCTCGTCCTCGAAGCGCATCGACGTGATCTTCAGCCGGCCGAAGATCGCCTCCGCCCGCTCGTTCATCGTCACCGCCTCGCGCCGCGCCGCCATGTTCGCCACGAAGCTCCGGTCCGTCGTCAAGAACCGCGCGTAGGCCTGGAACGTGCGCGCGAGCTCCAGCTCGTTCCCCGTCTCCTCGAAGATGCTCACCGACCGCGCGAAATACGCGCGCGCGCTCTTCGTGTTCGCGCTGCCCCAGCCGCCCGCCGCCGTGATCTCGCCGAGCGTCCGGAGCGCGATGCCGAGGTGCACCTTGCTCCGCACCGAGGCGAACAGGTCCACCGCACGGCTGATCGAGTCGCGCGCCTTCTCCAGGTCGCCCCGGAGCATGTACGCCTTCCCGAGCGCGCGCCGCGCCTCCGCCAGGCCGAGCCGGTCGCCCAGCTCGTCGCAGAGCTCCTCGGCCTGCTGCAGCACCCGCACCGCCTCGTCGGGATCGCCGCTCCGGTAGAGCGTCCCCCCGATGTTCGTCAGGATGAGCGCCGTCCGGTTGCGATCGCCGACCTGCCGCGCCACCTCCAGCGCCTCCTCGAACAGCTTCAGGGCGCGGCGGTGGTCGCGCTGATCCTGGGCGATCATCCCGAGGTTGTTCAGGCTCACCACGACCCCGAGCAGGTCCGAGATCTCGCGCCGGATCGCGAGCGACCGCTCGAACGTGTTGAGCGCCTGCTTGAACTCCCCCGAATCCTGCAGGGCGAGCCCGAGGTTGTTCAGCGACAGCGCGATCGAGCGGCGGTCGCCCATCCGCTCGCGGCGGGCGAGCGCGTCGCGCAGCCACTTGAGCGCCTCCTGGTACTCGCCCCGGAGCCAGTGCAGCTTGCCGATGTCGTCGATGGTCGACGCGATCCCCCGCTCGTCCCGCGCGCCCTCGAACAGGCGGAGCGCGGTGGTGAGGTGCTTGCCGGCCTCGTCGAGCGAGCCGCTGTCGCGGTAGAGCCGCCCGATGCGGTTGTGCGCGGCGCCGCCCTTGCGCCGGTTGTCGAGCCGGTAGGCGAGCGTCAGCATCTCGCGGAAGGCGGCGAGCGCGTCGTCGATGCGCCCGGCGAGCTGAAGGACGTCGCCGTAGTCGTGGAGCGCGTCGATGCGCCGCGCGACGTGCGCGTCGCCGAGCAGCGACAGCCCGCGCGCGTAGTACTCCGCGGCCTTCGCGTTCGAGTAGCGCCCGCGCGCCACGTCCCCGGCGTCGAGCAGCGACAGCCCCGCCCGCACCGCGTCGCCGATGCGCTCGCGGTGCGTCGCGAGCTCGGCGAGGAGCTCCTCGCTGGCGCGCACCGCCACCTGCTGCTCCAGCCACTCGGCGATCGCGTGGTGGTACCGCCGCTGGGCCGCGGCGCTCATCCGCTTCTGGAGCGCCTCGCGCTCCTTGTCGTGCACGAACACGTACTCGTCCGAGCCCGCGAAGCTCGACTCGCCCTGCCTGCGCAGGTAGCCGCGGTCGCACAGCGAGCGGAGCGCGGCGTTGATCCGGTCGAGATCCCTGTCGCTCTGCTCCTCGCCCCAGAGCTCGGGCGCCTGACAGCCGGCCCGGCCGAGCACGAACAGCGCGCCGCTCCAGAACACCGGGCCGATGGTCGCGGCCTGCTCGAGCAGCTGCCGGCCGTCGTGATCGAGCGCGGCGAGGCGGACGTTCACGGCGTCCTCGACCGTCGCCGGGAGGCGCGCCGTCGACAGCTTCCCGAGGTGCACGCGCCAGCGCGGCCCGCCCGAGTCGGGCGCGAGCTCCTCGATCACCCCCTGGTCGTGGCAGATGCGGACCATCTGCTCGATGAGCGCCGGGTTGCCGTTCGCGAAGGCGCAGGCCGCCTCGACGAGCTCGGCCGGCGCGCCCGGCCGGGCCTGCGACTCCGCCCCCGCGGCGTCGACGACGACGACGTCGTCGCCGCCGCGCGGCGTGCACGGCGCGAGCAGCGCCCTCGCCAGCTCCGCCGCCTCGGCCTCGCCGAGCGGCGTGAGCTCGACAAGCGCGTGGCGCCGCTCGCCGACCTTGCCCCAGTCGTCCTGGCGGGTGAGCAGCTCCGGGCGGGCCGCGCAGACGATCAGGATCGGGCCCGCGAGGTACTCGACGAGGTAGCGCAGGAGCGCGAGCGAGTCGTCGTGGGCCGCGTGGAGGTCCTCGAAGACGAGGAGCATGGGGCCCTGGGCCGCGTCCGCCTCGAGGAACGCCTTCAGCACGGCGCGGCGGATGAGGTCGCCCTGCGCCGGGTCGTCCTGCACGGCGCGGGTGAGCGGGCTGTCGCCGAACGCGAGCCCGATGAACTGGCCGAGGAAATAGATGACGTCGCCGACCTTGCGGTCGCCCATCACGTGCGCGACCTGCGCGCGGACCTCGGCGCGGGCCGCGTCCTTGTCCATGGCGTCCGACAGGCCGAAGCGGGCGCGCAGGAGCCGCGCGAAGATGCCGTACGCGGACGCCACGTCGCCGGCGGCGCCCGCGTAGACGCGCAGCGCGGCCGAGCCCTCGCGCCGCCCCTCGAGGAACTCGCGTACGAGCCGGCTCTTGCCGATGCCCGGCGGGCCGACGAGGGTCACGGTCCGCGTCGAACGCTCCCGCTCGACCGCGTCGAGGGCGCGGGCCAGCGCCGACAGCTCGGCCTCGCGCCCGACGAGCGGTGCGGGGGCGGGCGTCGCTGCGCCAGTTGCACTGTCCTCTCGGCTCATCTCCATGGCCTCCACGTCCCCGGGTGCCGCAGCGCGGGGCACTCCCCTCGGCTCATCTCCCTGCCTCCGCGTCCTCGGGCGCCGCAGCGCGGGACACGATGTCCCGAGCCTATACCAGGTTCGGCTTCGGTGGCGCGTGCGGTAAGCTGCGGGGCGTGGACGACGAGGTCACGGGGACGCCGCCGGGCGCCGGTAGCACGGCGCGCAATGCCGCGGAGATCCGCGGGCGCATCGCGGCCTGCTTCAGCCTGGCCGAGCTGCGCCGCTTCGCAGAAGAGCTCGGCGTGCCCGACATCCCCTGGGACCGGGGGATGCAGGGGGCGGCGCACGAGCTCGTCCGCCGCTTCGAGCAGCGGCGCGAGCTCTGGTCGCTCGTCGCGCATCTCCGCGCGGTGCGGCCGCTCGTGGAGTGGCCCGACATGCCGACGGTGCCGCCCGCCTCGTCGATCGCACAGGCGCCGGCGCACACCGACATCCCGCGCCCGGCGCCGCTGCCGAACCTCGCGCCGCTGCCGGTGCCGTCGCCTCCCACCGAGGTCGCGACGCTGGCGCCGCCGCCCATCCCGCCGACCACACGGACGCCGACCGTCCCCACGCCGGAGCCCGCGGCGGCGCGGCCGCGCGGCGCCGCCGGGCCGGCGCGCCCGGCCGGCCCGCCGGGCGCCGCGGAGCGCGCGCCGGCCCGGGCCGGGCGCCGCGTCGATCCGCGGTTCCTGCTCGCCGCGCTGGGGCTCGTGGTGGCCAGCCTGGTCGTCGCCTTCCTGATCGGCCGGGCGTCGAGCGCGCCGGACGGCGAGGCGACGCCCGCGCGCGCCGCGAGCGCCGCGCCCACGCCCGCGCCGCCGGCCGCCCGGCCGGACGGGGTCGCGGCGCGCGCGGCCGCCGCGATCGAGCGCCGGATCGAGAGCGTGGCGCGGGCGTGCGAGATCCCGCCCGGCGCCGCGGAGGACGTGATGCGCCGCGCCTTCGAGCGCTGCGGGCCGGCGCCCACCCACGCGGCGCAGCGGGCGGCCCCGGCGCAGGGGAGCGACGCGCCGGCGGCAGAGGCCCCGGCCGCTCGGCCGGACGCCCCCGGGGCGGCGCCGCGCGCGGCCGCCGCGGCCGCCAACGCGCCCGCCGGCGGCAATGCGGGGTGCGTGGGGGCGTGCGAGCGGAAGCACCAGGCGTGCAGGGCAACGCAATGCGGCAAGGAGCCCACGCAGGGCAGCCAGTACCAGCGCTACCAGAATTGCCTGTCGACGTGCCTGGAGCAGGCGTCCCGGTGCCGGCTCGGCTGCCTCTGAGCCGCTGCCGCTGAGCCCCTGCGCCGCGCCGGCGCGCGACGCCGGCCCGTGCGACCGCGGCCGCGCCGGCCCGTGCGACCGCGCGCCGGGCGTCAGAGCGGCGGGCGGCTGCGGCGCATCACGTTGACCGTGGCGGTCGGCTGGTGCTCGGGGCAGCCGGTCCGGCCGGAGCGGCTCGGATCGAAGTCGATGCGGAGGCAGGTCTTGCAGACGCAGAGATAGGCGTCGTGGAACTCGCGGTAGCTCAGGATATCCGCGGCGAACAGGCTGAGGACGATGTCGCTGAGCAGGTCCTCTTCGCGCGGGCACGGCTCCCAGAGCGCGCCGTCGCCGGCGCGGCGCACGCGCCCGTCGTCGATCGCCGCGGCGAGGAAGCGATCGTCCGCGGCGGGCGGCATGAGGGCGCGGAGCGAGGAGAGCACCCGGAACCGCGCCGCCTCGACGAGCGCCTGGAGCTCGGACTCGTCCGGCTCCTCCGGGGCGGTCGGGCCGAGCGCCACCTGCATGGAGAAGCCCTCCGTCACATAGGTCGGGCGCCGCATCCGCCCGGGCGCCACGAGGTGCTTCTCGAACCAGCCCGAGAGCGCCGCCGCGCTGCGGGGAGGCTTGTCGACGAACGTGAGCGCCGCGAACAGCGCCCGGCGATCATGCTCCTTCGCGACCAGCGACGGAGCGGATGGAAGCGTGGGAATCGAGGTCTGGGAGTCCGCTTGCCGCATGAACACCCCCATGATTTCGCCCCAGTCTGCCCGAGGTCTTCTGTCGCGGTAAAGACGCGCTGGCGTCCCGATCCCAGATTGCGGAACCACCTGCAATGCAATGCGTTATACGCATGTTGCTGCGGCGGCGCGCGGGGGGAAGGCGGCTCAGTCCGTGATCTTGAGCGCACCGCTGTCGTCGAGCGCGCCGCTCGCGTCGGCGCCGTCCGAATCGGCCTCGACGTCCTCCTGGGACGTGGAGGGCCGCAGGAAGGACAGGTCGAGGCGGCCCATGGGCTGCTGCGCCGCCGCGCGCGCGGCGGCGAGGGGGATCGCGTCGGCTTCGCCGGCGCGGGGCGCGGCGCGGCGCTCGGCCTTGTCAGGGCGCGGGTCCTCGCGGCGCGCGTCCTCGCGGCGCGGGTCCTCGCGGCGCGCGTCCTCGCGGCGCGGGCCTTTCGCGGCGTCGCGCCCGCTCGCGCCGGCCTCGCGCGGCCGCTCCGGCGCGGGCGCCGCGGGCGCGGCCTGCGGGCGCGCGGCCCGCGCGCCCGGAGACGCCGGGGTCCGGAGCCCCTTGGCCGCCTTCGCCATGCGCGCGCGCGTGCGGAACGAGGGGGCGTTCTTCGCGAGCTCGATGCAGCTGCCGCGCATGGCGCTCGGGCAGGAGATGCGCACGTGCATGTGGTCGTCGTGCGGCTCGGAGCCCGTCGGCTGCATCATGGCGAGCTGCGCGCGGACGAGCAGCGCGCGGGAGACGCCGATGCGCTTGGCGTGGGTGAGCAGCGCGTGCCGCAGCGGATCGGAGATGAAGATGTGGCTCACGTGGGCGCGGGGATCGGTGAGCAGGTGCTGCACGAGCAGCCAGTTGCGCGGCAGGTCGAAGCGCGCCCCGGGCAGGTTGGTCGAGGCGAGCCGGGCGTTGAAGCGCAGGAAGTACGGCGCGTGGACCTGCTTGCCGCGGCCGTCGAGCGCGTAGAAGCCGAGGTCGACGTCGCGGCCGCTCTCGTGGGAGTTGTGGCGGTGGACGTCGCCGCCGCGCTGGCGCGACAGGTCGCCGACCTCGAGCACGGCGCCCGGGAAGCGCTTGGCCACGCCGCGCGCCGCGCGCTCGATCATGCCGACGAGCGCCGGCAGCCCCCAGCGCACGTCGGCGTGCGCGTAGGCGGGCACGACGCGGATGTCCTTGCGCGAGGTGTCGAGCCGCACGCCGCCCTCGAGGTGCCCCTCGTTCGGGTGGCCGACCGACGCGGCGGGCGGCTTGGGCGCGGGCTTGGTCTTGGCCGGCTCGGACGATCGCGGCCCTGCGCCGCCGGCGCGGGGGCGGTGGCCGTTGCCGACGTCCCGCGTGAGCCGCGCGCGCGGGGCGGCCGCGCGCGCCCGCGTGCCCGCGGCCCCGCGCGCCTTCGAGCCCGCCGCCGCTTCGGCGCCGCGCGTCTTCGAGCCCGCCGCCGCTTCGGCGCCGCGCGTCTTCGAGCGCGCCAGCGCCTCCGCGGCAGAGCGCGCCTGCGAGCGCGCCGGGGCGTCCGGCGCCGCGGCGGCCGCCGGGGCGCTGGGCAAGGAGAGCGCCAGGATCGTGAACAGCACGGAGATCGGTCGAGGCACACCGGTGCGTTACGGGGTTTCGGCGGGCAGGGCCAAGAAGCCGGCGCCGTCCGGCCCCCGTGCCGCGCTGCGGCGTCCCGGCGTCCCGGCGTACCGCGGCCGCAGCGGAGGCTTTTGCCTCGCGGCCAGTTGGGGTACCTCTCGGTCGGCCATGGACAAGGTCTACAAGAGCGCGCTGGACGCCGTGCGGGACATCCCGGTCGGCGCCACGATCCTCTCGGGCGGCTTCGGGCTCTGCGGCATCCCGGAGCACTGCATCGCCGCGCTCCGCGAGCTCGGCACGAAGGACCTCGTGGTCGTGTCCAACAACTGCGGGGTCGACAGCTTCGGCCTCGGGATCCTCCTGCAGAACCGCCAGATCCGGAAGATGATCTCGTCGTACGTCGGCGAGAACAAGGAGTTCGAGCGGCAGTACCTGAGCGGGGAGCTCGAGGTCGAGCTCACGCCGCAGGGCACGCTGGCCGAGCGCATCCGCGCAGGGGGCGCCGGGATCCCCGCGTTCTACACCCCGACCGGGGCGGGCACGGCCATCAGCGAGGGCGGGCTGCCGGTGCTCTACAACCCCGACGGCACGGTGAAGAAGTACTCCGAGAAGAAGGAGGTGCGGCAGTTCGACGGGCGCGACTACGTGCTCGAGCCGGCCATCCGCGGCGACTACGCGCTCGTGAAGGCCTGGAAGGGCGATCGGTTCGGCAACCTCGTCTACCGCCACACCGCCATGAACTTCAACCCGATGATGGCGATGGCCGCGAAGGTGACGATCGCCGAGGTCGAGGAGCTCGTCGAGGTCGGCTCGCTCGACCCGGACCACATCCACACGCCCGGGATCTTCGTGCACCGGATCTTCCAGGGCGAGCGCTTCGAGAAGCGGATCGAGCGGCGCACGGTGCGCAAGGCGCCGGCCGCCTAGGCGCGGGGCCGGGACAGGGGACACGATGGGACTCACGCGGGAACAGATCGCGCAGCGCGCCGCGCTGGAGCTCAAGGACGGCTACTACGTCAACCTCGGCATCGGGATGCCGACGCTCGTCGCCAACTACATCCCCGCGGGGATCGAGGTGGTGCTCCAGAGCGAGAACGGGCTGCTCGGCATCGGCCCGTACCCCGCCGAGGGCGCGGAGGATCCGGACCTCATCAACGCCGGCAAGGAGACCGTGACCATGCTCCCCGGCTCGGCGATCTTCTCGAGCGCCGAGTCGTTCGCGCAGATCCGGGGCGGCCACATCGACCTCGCGATCCTCGGGGCCATGGAGGTCTCCGAGAAGGGCGATCTTGCCAACTGGATGATCCCCGGCAAGATGGTGAAGGGGATGGGCGGGGCGATGGATCTCGTGGTGAGCGCGAAGCGCGTCGTCGTGATCATGGATCACGCGGCGAAGAACGGCGCGCCCAAGATCCTGACCGAGTGCGCGCTGCCCCTCACCGGGCGCGGCGTGGTCCACCGGATCATCACCGATCTCGCCGTGCTCGACGTGACGCCCGAGGGGCTCGTGCTGCGCGAGCTCGCGCCCGGCGTGAGCGCCCGAGAGGTGCAGGAGAAGACACAACCAACGCTCCGGGTCCCCTCCGACGTGAAGGAGATGGGGCAGCGGAGCGCCTAGGGGTTCGCCGATGACCTGGCCCGAAAAGACCCTGCCGACGACCGACGCGAGCGAGAAGCGCTCGCTGGGAGCGGGCGTGTTCCGTCGCTGCGACGGCTGCTC
Organism: Sorangium sp. So ce385; assembly: GCF_051474135.1. NCBI lineage: Bacteria > Pseudomonadati > Myxococcota > Polyangiales > Polyangiaceae > Sorangium > Sorangium sp. So ce385. The sequence continues at coordinate 9,665,705 of NZ_CP150337.1, forward strand.
GCACACGCACGACGCCTCCGAGCTCGCCCGCGCCTTCGAGGTGTGCTCGCAGTGCGGCCACCACCACAAGCTCGACGCCGAGGGGTGGCGTCGGCTCCTGCTCGACGACGGCGAGCTCGCCCAGTGGGACGATCACCTCGTCCCCAACGATCCGCTCGGGTTCAGCGACGGCAAGAGCTACCGCGACCGCGTCGCGGCGCTCCACAAGAAGGGCCGCGCCAAGGAGGCGATCGAGATCGGCCGCGCCCGGCTGAGCGGCCGCGACATCGCGTACGGCGCGTTCGTGTTCGCCTTCATGGGCGGGAGCATGGGCTCCGTCGTCGGCGAGAAGATCACGCGGCTGTTCGAGCGCGCGACGCGCGAGGAGCTCCCGGTGGTGCTCCTCCAGTCGTCGGGCGGCGCGCGGATGCAGGAGGGCATCCTCTCGCTGATGCAGATGGCGAAGAGCGTTGCCGCGCTCGAGCGCTACCGCAAGGCGCGCCTCCCGTTCATCTCGGTGCTGCTCCACCCGACCACGGGCGGCGTCGCGGCGAGCTTCGCCTTCCTCGGCGACGTGAACATCGCCGAGCCGAAGGCGCTCATCGGGTTCGCCGGCCCCCGGGTCATCGAGAACACGATCCGGCAGACCTTGCCCGAGGGCTTCCAGCGGGCCGAGTTCCTGCTCGATCACGGCATGGTCGACGCGATCGTGCCGCGCCCCGAGATGAAGGCGTACCTCGCCACGCTGCTCCAGCACCTCGCGGGCGATCGCCGGGCGCGGCGATGAGCTCGGCGGCGCCGCGGCTCCCGGCGCTGCTCGAGGCGCTGGGGCAGCGGGCGCCGCGGGGCATGGTGCTCGGGCTCGACCGGGTGCGCGAGGCGCTCGGGGCGCTCGGCGACCCCCACGCCGACGTCGCCGCGGTGCACGTCGCCGGCACCAACGGCAAGGGGAGCGTGTGCGCGATGGTCGAGTCGGTCGCGCGCGCGGCCGGGCTCCGCACCGGCCTCTACACGTCGCCGCACCTGTCCCGCTTCGCCGAGCGCATCCGCATCGACGGCGAGCCGATCGGCGACGCGGCGCTCGAGCGCGCGCTGTCGGCCGCGCTCGAGCGGGTCCCCTCGCCGCTCACGTTCTTCGAGGCGCTGACGGTGGCCGCGTTCGTGGCCTTCCGCGACGCGGGCGTCGACCTCGCGATCGTCGAGGTCGGCCTCGGCGGGCGGCTCGACGCGACCAACGTGCTCGCGGCGCCGCTCTGCACGGCGATCACGTCGATCGCGTTCGATCACGTGGCCCTGCTCGGCCCGACGCTGGCCGACATCGCCCGGGAGAAGGCGGGCATCCTCAAGCCGGGCGCGCCCGTGGTGCTCGGCCCGCTCGACCCCGAGGCCGACGCCGCGATCGAGGCCGCGGCGCTGGCGATCTCCGCCGGGCCGCGCCTCCGCGTCGCGCGAGCGGAGCGCGGCGGGAGCGCGGGCGAGATCGCGGTCGGGGGCGCGGGCGAGATCGCGGTCGGGCGCGCGGGGCCTTCCGCGCGCGCGACGCGCATCGCCGGGCCGGGGCGCGCCGCGATCGAGGTGGAGCTCGGCCTCCGCGGGGCGCACCAGGCGGAGAACGCGGGCGTCGCGTGCGGGATCGCGTGGCAGCTCGCGGGCCGGTGGCCCGAGGTCGAGCGCGCGCTCCCGGCGGGGCTCGCCGCGGCCCGCTGGCCCGGTCGGCTGGAGCGGATCGACGCGGGCGCCGCCGGGGTCCTGCTCGACTGTGCGCACAACCCGCACGGCGCGCAGGCGCTCGCCGCGTGGCTCGACGAGGAGGGTCCGGGCGCGGCGCGCACCGCGCTCGTGTTCGGGGCGATGGCCGACAAGGGGTGGGGCGAAATGCTACAGACGCTCGCCCCGCGCGCGCAGCGGCGGCTCTACGCGACGCCGCAGGGCCGCGCGGCCGCGCCGCTCGATGCGCTGCGGGCGATCGCGCCGGGCGAGCCGATCGGCGATCCGCGCGCGGCGGTGGCGCGGGCGATCGAGGTCGCCGGGCCGGGCGGGCTCGTCGTCGTGACGGGCTCGATCTACCTGGTCGGCGAGGTGCGATCGGCGCTGCTCGGCATCGCGCCGGACCCGGTCGTGACGCTCTGACGCGGTCGCGCCGCCGCGCGATGTGCAGGCGCGTCGCTGCGCGGCGGCGCGCCGGTCTGGCACGGGCGATGCCGGTCCGCCGGCATGGCGTTCAGGAAGCGGCGATCTCCGGTGCTCTTCCCTGCGGCGGCCCTCGGGGCTGCCGCGCTCGCGCGGACGGCGTTCCGCGCCCTGCGGCGGCTCGATCTGCGCGGCCGGGTCGTGGTCATCACGGGCGGCTCTCGCGGCCTCGGGCTGCTCCTCGCCGAGGAGTTCGGCCGGCACGGCGCCCGGGTGGCGATCGCCGGCCGCGACCCGGCGGCGCTCGACCGGGCCGAGCAGCGGCTGCGGGCGCTCGGCGTCGAGGTGCACGCGGTCGCGTGCGACCTCGGCGATCGCGCCGCGGCCGAGGCGTTCATCGACGGCGCCGCGCGCGCGTTCGGCCGGATCGACGTGCTCGTCAACAACGCCGGCGTGATCCAGGTGGCGCCGATGCAGGACCTCCGCGTGGAGGAGCTCGACGAGGCGATGCGCTCGAACTACTGGAGCGCGGTCTACGCGACGCGGCGCGCGCTGCCGCACCTGGAGAAGCAGGGGCGCGCGGCGCGGATCGTGAACGTGGCGTCGATCGGCGGGCGCGTCGCGGTGCCGCACCTGCTCGGGTACAACGCGTCGAAGTTCGCGATGGTGGGCTTCTCGGAGAGCCTCCAGGCCGAGCTCTCCTACGGCAGCGCGCGAGGCCCGCGGGTCACCACGGTGATCCCCGGGCCGATGCGCACGGGGTCGATCTACAACGCCGAGTTCGGCGGCGACCCGCGGCGCGAGTTCGGCTGGTTCGGCCTGGCCTCGTCGATCCCGCTCGCGACGATCGACGCGCGGCGCGCCGCGCGGCGGGTGGTGGCGGCGGCGCGCGAGGGGCGCGCCGAGGTGAAGCTCGGGCTGTCTTCGCACCTGCTCAGCTGGGCGCACGGGATCGCGCCGCAGATGACGGTGCGGCTGATGGGCCTGGTCAACGCGTTCCTGCCGGCGCCCCGCGGCGCCGCGGGGACGACGCGGGGGCGGGATCTGCGCGCGCCGGCGCAGGGGTCGGTCCTGCTGCGCCTGAGCAACGAGGCGGCGCGGCGCAACAACGAAGCGCCGCCCGAGGCGGCGCGGTGAAAGCGGAGCGATAGAGCGATAGATCGAGCGACGAACACGCGCCGCGGTCACCGCGCCGGCAGTTGGCCGTAGGCTGTCTTGGCAAAGGTTGCTAAGGGTGGTCTCCTCAGCCCAAACCACGAGAGAGGGACCGTGCCGAAGCACACCAAGAAGGATCATAGGGAGGGCGCTCCGTCGGCGACGGGCGCACCGCAGCAGGCCTCCGCTGGGCGCAAGCTCTTCGGCACCGACGGGGTGCGCGGCGTGGCGAACCAGCCGCCGATGACGCCGGAGATGGCGCTGCGGCTCGGGCGCGCGATCGCCTTCGTCGCGAGCCACGGGAAGTCGCGGCAGGTGCGGGTGGTGATCGGGAAGGACACGCGGCTGTCCGGCTACATGCTGGAGACGGCGATCGCGTCCGGCGTGTGCGCCATGGGCGGCCGCGTGATGCTGAGCGGGCCGATCCCGACGCCGGCGGTCGCGCAGCTCACGCAGAGCATGCGGGCCGACGCCGGGGTGGTGATCAGCGCGAGCCATAACCCGTACCAGGACAACGGCATCAAGATCTTCGGGCCCGACGGCTACAAGCTGCCCGACTCCGCGGAGGAGGAGATCGAGCGGCTCATGGAGAGCCACGAGCTCGACGAGGCCCGGGTGGTGGGCTCGGCGATCGGCAGCGCGGTGAAGCTCGACGACGCGCGGGGGCGGTACGTCGTGTTCTGCAAGAGCACGTTCCCCACGGCGCTGTCGCTCGACGGCGTGAAGATCGTTGTCGACGCGGCGCACGGGGCGGCCTACCGCGTGGCGCCGTCGGTGTTCACCGAGCTCGGCGCGCACGTGACCGCGCTCGGCGTGAAGCCGAACGGGCGCAACATCAACCGCGAGACGGGCGCGCTGCACCCGGAGCACGTGAAGGCCGAGGTGCTCAAGCGGGGGGCGGCGATCGGCATCGCGCTCGACGGCGACGCGGACCGGGTGATCATGGTCGACGAGCGCGGCGAGGTCGTGGACGGCGACGCGATCATGGCGCTCTGCGCGCTCAGGATGCTGCGCACCGGGAAGCTGCCGCGGAACACGATCGTGACGACGGTGATGTCGAACCTCGGCCTCGAGCGCGCGCTCAAGGCGCAGAACGGGCACGTGGTGCGGACCGCGGTCGGGGACCGCTACGTGGTGGAGGCGATGCGGAACGGCGGCTACTCGTTCGGCGGGGAGCAGTCGGGGCACCTCATCTTCCTGGACCACGCGACGACGGGCGACGGGATCGTGGCGGCGCTGCAGGTGCTCGCGATCATGATGGAGGAGGACAAGCCGCTGAGCGAGCTCGCGTCGAAGGCGATGCAGCGGGTGCCTCAGGTGCTGGAGAACGCGACGTTCCCGACGCGGCTGCCGCTCGACAGCATGCAGCGGACGCGGGTCGCGGTGGATCGCATCGAGAAGACGCTCGGGGACAAGGGGCGCATTCTGGTGCGGTGGAGCGGGACGGAGCCGAAGCTGCGCGTCATGGTCGAGGGCGAGGATGCGTCGACCATCGGGGCGTACGCGCTCGAGATCATCGAGGCGGCCAAGCAGGACGTGGCGGGGGTCACGGCGTAGCCAGGGCTGCCCGGCCCCCGGAGCGGGTGTCCGCTGGGCGGGGTGGGGGCCCCGCCGAACTCGGCGGAGACATGGCTCATCCGGCAAGCCGGATGAACCATGTCTCCGCCTCAAACATCGGCCCATCCCCCACCCCGCCCAGCGGACACCCGCTCCGGGGGCCTACCGTTGTCCGAAGGACGCGCTGCCTGCGGTCGTCCGAGGGATGCCCGGCGTTGGCTACAGGGCGCGGCGCATGAAGAGATCTTCCAGCGTCTCGCGGCGCGGCGTCACCTCGACCACCTGCGCGCCCGCGGCGAGCGAGCGCTGGAGCACCTCGCGCACGCGCGCCTCGCCCTCGACGTCGACCACCACGACGTCGCCGCGGCGCGTGGTCGCGAAGCCCAGCGCGCCGAGCTCCTCGAGGAGCGACTCGGGCGCGGCGGCCAGCATGACGTCGGTGCGCAGCACGTCGCCCCGGAGGAGCTGACGGATCGCGCCGCTCACCACCACCTGGCCCTCGCGCAGGATCGCCACGCGATCGCACATCGCCTCGACGTCGCTCAGGATGTGCGTCGAGAAGAAGATCGTCCGGCCCTGATCGCGCTCCGCAAAGATGAGATCGCGCACCTCCTTGCGGCCCACCGGATCGAGGCCGCTCATGGGCTCGTCCAAAATCAGCATCTCGGGATCGGCGACCAGCGCGGCGGCCAGCCCCGTGCGCTGCAGCATCCCCTTCGACAGCCGGCGCACCTGCCGATCCGCGGCGTACGCGATCTTCACCTGATCGAGCACCTCCATCGTCCGCCGGCGCAGCGAGGCGCCGCGCATCCCGGACAGGCTGCCGCAGAGCTCCACGAACTCGCGCGGGGTGAGGTAGGGGTAGACGTACGGGTTCTCCGGCAAAAAGCCGATCTTCCGGCGCGCCTCGGGCGACGGGACGCGCGCGCCGAACAGGTACGCCTCGCCGCCGGTCGGGGCGATGAGGCCCGTCAGCATCTTGATCGTCGTCGTCTTGCCGGCGCCGTTCGGCCCGAGGAAGCCGAAGATCTCGCCGCGGCGCACGCCGAAGCTCACGCCCTTGACCGCCTCGACCGCGCGCCGGCGCAAGAAGCCCACCCGGAACGTCTTCAGCAGGCCGCGGACGTCGATCAGCAGCTCGCCGCCCGGCGCCTCCCCGCCGGGGCGGGACGGCGCGGCGCGCTCGCCGCGCTCCTCGACCATCGCCTCGCCGCCGCCGCTCACGCGCCCTCCTCGCCGTCGGGGGCCTCGCCCGGCGCGCCGTCCCCCGGCCGCGCGCGGCCGCGCGCCGTCGCCGCACTGTACTCGTGCAGCTTGTACTGGATCTTGCGCGGGCTGATCCCGAGGATCGTCGCCGCCTTCGAGGTCGAGCCCTTGCACGCCTCGAGCGTGCGCAGGATCGCGTAGCGCTCCAGATCGTAGATCGTGCTCCCCGGGACGCGCGGCATCGCGTCGGACGCCTCGGCCGGCTCGGACGACATCTGCGCCGGCAGGTGCCGGGGCTCGATGCGCGCGCCGTCGCAGAGCACCGCCGCCCGCTCGATCGCGTTCTCCAGCTCGCGCACGTTGCCAGGGAACGAGTAGCTCGTCAGCGCCGACAGCGCCTCGTCCGTGAAGCCCTCGATCCGCTTGCCGTTCTCCTGCGCGTAGCGGCCCAGGAAGAACGTCGCGAGCTCGGGGATGTCGCTCCGGCGCTCGCGGAGCGGCGGGATCTCCAGGGTGACGACGTTGAGCCGGTAGTAGAGATCCTCGCGGAACAGCCCCTCGGCGATGCGCTGGCGCAGGTCGCGGTTCGACGCGGCGAGGATCCGCACGTCGACCTTCAGCGTCTCGTTGCCGCCCACCCGCTCGAACGTGCGCTCCTGCAGGAAGCGCAGGAGCTTCACCTGCGTGGCGAGCGGGATCTCGCTCACCTCGTCGAGGAACAGCGTGCCGCCGTTCGCCTGCTCGAAGCGGCCCTCGCGACGGCCGACGGCGCCGGTGAAGGCGCCGCGCTCGTGGCCGAACAGCTCGCTCTCCAGGAGCGACTCGCTCAGCGCCGCGCAGTTCAGCCGGACGAGCGGCGCCTTCGCCCGCGGGCTCGCGCGGTGGATCATCTCGGCGATGAGCTCCTTGCCCGTGCCCGTCTCGCCCACGATCAGCACGCTCGCGCGGCTCGGCGCCACCTGCTCGACCAGCCGGAGGAGCTTCACCATGCTCGGGTGGCTCGCGATCACGTGGCCGAACGCGTTCCGCTCGCGCAGCCGCTCGCGCAGCCGCGAGTTCTCCTGGAGCAGCCGCGCCCGCTCCACCGCGCGCTCGACCACCACCGCGAGCACCGAGAAATCGAGCGGCTTCGTCAGGTAGTTGTACGCGCCCTTCTTCACCGCCTCGACCGCGCTCGAGATGGTGCCGAACGCCGTCATGACGACGAACGTCGCGTCCGGCAGCGCGAGCTGCGCCTTCTCCATCATCCGGATGCCGTCGAGCCCCGGCATCTTCAGGTCGGTCAGGACCACGTCCGGCGCGAACTCCTCGAGCTTGCCCAGCGCCTTGAAGCCGTCGGCCGCGGTCTCGGTGGTGTACCCCTCCTCGCGGAGGATCTCGGAGAGCGCCGCGCGCGCGTTGGCCTCGTCGTCGACGATCAGGATGCGCCCCCGGGATGCCATGATGATGGCTTTCCTAGCATGCGCGCCCGCAGGATTGGGCAGCTGCGCAGCCCGGCCGAGCGACACCGGGGCCGCGGGGCGCCGCGGCCGAGCACGTTTGCGACCGGGTCGCCGGGCGCCGGAGCGCGCAATCGCGGCGAGGCGCGAAGGAGGCCCGACGATCGCGCCTCGCCGCGGTGAGGCCGCACTTATCGAGCCGTGCGGCGCGGCTCGTCGAGGATCTGCCATCGACGAAAACCGCTGTTTCGTGGGACGCCCGGGATGGTACAACGGGCCGCGCGCGAGGTCCCCACCGTCCCGATTGGCGGGCGTTTCCTTGTTCGATCTCGCGGATGAGGCTCGATGCATACGCTTCGGAAGGTGTTCGGCGACAGGCCCCGGCGCGCTGCGCTCACGGCGCTGCCGCTCGTCGGCTCGCTCACGCTCGCGGGCGCTGCCGAGGCGCAGCAGCCGCAGCCGCCCTTCGGACCTCAGCCGCTTCCGGGCCAGCCGGCGCCGCCCAGGCCGTTCGGGCCAGAGCCTCCTCCCGCGCAGCCCGGCCCCTTCGGCCCGCAGCCAGGCTTTCCGGGCGACGCGCCGCCGACCCAGTTCGGCCCCCCGCCGGCGCAGCCGGGCTTCGGCCCGCAGCCGGGCTTTCCGGGCGACGCGCCGCCGACCCAGTTCGGCCCGCAGCCGGGCTTCGGCCCGCAGCCGGGCTTCCCGGGCGACGCGCCGCCGCAGTTCGGGCAGCCGGGGCAGCCGCCGCCGGACGCGAGCTTCTCGTTCGGCGCGCAGGCGTCCGCCGGCGAGCAGGGCGTCCAGGCCAGCGCGACGGCGCCGCGCTCCACCGCGTGGGACGAGGAGGAGCGCGCGCTCTCGCTCACCGCGCAGCCGAACCTGTGGGGGTCGACCGGCCTCCTCAGGACGTCGTACGCGGGCTCGGGCGCGCCGGGCACCTTCCGGGTGTCGTTCCTGCTCGACTGGTTCTCGACGAGCGGCTTCCTCTGCGATCCGGCCGAGTCGACGCTCGCCGGCCACCCGATCACCTGCGGCCCCGACGCGCAGGAGGACTCGGCGAGCCACGTGGGGGCGTTCTTCGCGCTGAACGCGACCCCCCTGCCCTTCCTCGAGGGCTACGCGGCGATCCGCACGTTCGCGAACGCGAACGATCAGGGCCGCCCGCGGCTCTTGCAGGTGCTCGGCGACACGACGTTCGGCGTGAAGGCGTTCACGCCCCCGAAGATCGGCAAGCCGCTCACCTTCGGCGGCGAGGCGCAGCTGCTCCTGCTCAACGGCACGGGCGACGTGGGCCTCGCCGGCGGCGGCACGAGCGCGGTGTTCCGCGGGCTCGCGACGCTCGATCTGCGCAAGCCGCAGGGCAAGGGGTTCCCGCTGCGGGTCAACCTGAACCTCGGCTACAAGCTCGACAACTCCGGCCAGGTCGTGGAGGAGGTCGAGAAGGAGCGGGCCAAGGCGTTCACCGACGGGCGCGATCGGCAGCCGATCTCGCGCATCGAGCGGTTCGGGCTCGGCATCAACCGGGTCGACTTCTTCCAGACCCACCTCGGCGTCGAGGTGCCGCTGCCGAAGGTGCAGCCGTACCTCGAGTACACGCTCGACATCCCGGTGAACCGGCAGGGCTACGAGTGCCACACGAGCCGCGTGTCGCGCGGCGACGTCTGTCTCGGGCTCGACGACTTCGCGTCCCCGGACCCGCAGAACCAGGGCGGGCCGGGCTACGCCGCGGCCCCGTCGCGGCTCTCGCTCGGCGTGCGGGTGACGCCATTCCAGAAGGCGTTCCGCGGGCTCTCCGGGCACGCGGCGTTCGACCTCGGCCTGTCGGCGACCTCCGTGTTCATCGAGGAGGTCGCGCCGCAGGCGCCGTGGACGCTGTACCTCGGGATCGGCTACGCCTACGACACGAAGCAGAAGGAGCCGCCGCCGGCCCCTGCGCCGCAGATCATCAAGGAGCCGCCGCAGCTCGTGCCCGCGCCGCAGACGTTCGCGCGCGGCTTCGTGCACGAGCAGAACAGGCCCGACGCGGCGGTGGCGGGCGCGATCGTGACGATCGAGGGCGTGCCCCAGCCGCCGTACGCGACCGGGCCGGACGGCCGCTTCCTCACGCGGCACCTCGAGCCGGGGACGTACACGTTCAACGTCCGGGCGAACGGCTACAAGCCGGGCACGTGCCAGGCGACGATCCTCGCCGGCGGGGCGGCGCCTGGGCAGCCCGGGCCGTTCGGCCCGCAGCCGGGACCCTTCGGCCCGCAGCCGGGGCCCTTCGGTCCGCAGCCGGGACAGCCTGGCGCCTTCGGCCCGCAGCCGGGACAGCCCGGCGCCTTCGGCCCGCAACCCGGGCAGCCCTTCGGTCCGCAACCCGGACAGCCGGGCGCCTTCGGTCCGCAGCCCGGACAGCCGGGCGCCTTCGGTCCGCAGCCCGGACAGCCGGGCGCCTTCGGTCCGCAGCCGGGGCAGCCCGGGCCGTTCGGCCCGCAGCCGGGGCCGTTCGGCCCGCAGCCGGGGCAGCCCGATCCCTTCGGCCCGCAGCCGGGGTTGCCCGGCGCGGGACAAAGCGCGGCGCCGCCGCAGGGGCCGACGTTCGTGGACGTCGACTGCTCGCTCGAGGCGCTGCCGAAGACGGGCAACATCGTCGGGACGGTGAAGGACGCGGAGAGCGGGGACGCGGTCGCCGGCGCGACGATCCGGCTGACCGACGCGGCGGGCCGCGAGCAGACGGCGACGAGCGACGCGAGCGGCGCGTTCCGCTTCCCGGATCTGCCGGCCGGCGCGGTGACGCTCAAGGTCGAGGCGCAGGGCTACATGAACCACGTCAACCAGGCCGACATCCGCACGAGCGAGGACACGCGCGCCGCGCTCACGGTGAACAAGCGGCCGAAGGTCTCGCTCGTGAAGGTGCAGGGCAACGAGATCAAGATCTCGCGGCAGATCCACTTCGAGACCGACTCGGCGAAGATCCTGGGCGACTCGAACGCGCTGATGGAGGAGATCGCGGACGTGCTCCAGCGGAACCCGAACATCCGCAAGGTCGAGATCCAGGGGCACACCGACAACACGGGCGGGCGCGAGCACAACCAGACCCTCAGCGAGTCCCGCGCGAACTCCGTGCGCGCCTGGCTGATCCGGGCCGGCGTGGACGGCTCGCGCCTCATGGCGAAGGGCTACGGGCAGGACCGCCCGGTCGCGCCGAACGTCACGCCCGCGAACAAGGCCAAGAACCGGCGCGTGCAGTTCATCATCCTCGAGAAGTGAGCCGGGCCCGCCGCCGGGCGGAGCCGGCGCGCGGCCGCGCCTCGGCGTCGCTTGTCGGCGCCGGGGCGCTGCGATAGGGCACGCGCATGATGAAGCAGGTCGTCGCGGGCGCGCTCGCCGTGATCGCGGGGTGCGCGGCGCCCACCCCGGCGCCGGACGCCCGGCCCGCCGAGAGCGCGCGGCCCTCGTCGCCCGCCGCCGCGCCGGCGGACGCGGGCGCGTCGGCGACGGCGGCCGCCGGCGCGCCTGCGTCCTCCGGCGCGGCGCCGGCGCTGCAGGCGGAGGACGCGGGGGCGCCGGCGTCGCCGCAGGACGGGGGCGCCAGCGCGGCCGCCGACGCGGCGGCGACGGACGGCGCGCCCTCGCCGGGATCGCCGCCGGCCGCCGGCGCCGACGCGACCGCGATCGCGATCGCGATCGCGACGAACAAGATCCTGCCGCCGCTCGAGAGCGAGGAGCTCACGGCGCGGGCCAGGGCGCTGTTCGACGCCATCGTGAAGAACGAGCCGGCGCTGGCCGACCCGTTCTGGTTCCCCAAGGAGCCGTTCATCCCGCTCAAGGACGTGAAGGACCCCGGCAAGTACTGGGACAACCTCCACGCCGCCTACGCGAACGACGTGAAGGCGATGCACCGGAAGCGCAAGAGCTGGGAGGGCGCGCGGTTCGTCGGCTTCGAGGTCGGCTCCAGGCCGAAGTGGGTGCCGCCCGGCGACGAGGTCAACAAGATCGGCTATTACCGCTCCTTCCACGGCAAGCTGAAGTATGAGCTCGACGGCAAGCCGGCGAGCCTCGACGTCCACACGATCATCTCGTGGCAGGGCCGCTGGTACATCACGCACCTCGGCGACTTCAAGAAGCGCTAGGCGCCCGCGCGCCGCGGCGGCATCTCTCGCGGAGACGAAGGACCCCAGGGGAGCGCGATGGAACAGGCAGAGCGCGTCGCGGGCGGGCTGAGGGCGCGGTACGACGCGGTCCGTGCGTTCACGGAGTCGCTCTGCGCGCCGCTCTGCGCCGAGGACTACGTCGTCCAGTCGATGCCGGACGCGAGCCCGGTGAAGTGGCACCTGGCGCACACGGCGTGGTTCTTCGAGACGTTCGTGCTCGGCCAGCGCGCCGGGTACGCGCACTTTCACCCGCAGTTCGGGTACCTCTTCAACTCGTACTACGTGAGCGTGGGCGAGCGGCACAGCCGGCCGCGGCGAGGGGTCCTGTCGCGCCCGACCGTCGAGGAGACCTACCGCTACCGGCGCCACGTGGACGAGCGCATGCGCGCGCTGCTCGACGAGATCGCCGCGGGCCGGCACCTCGATCTCGCCTTCACGATCGAGGTGGGGCTGCACCACGAGCAGCAGCACCAGGAGCTCCTCCTGACCGATCTGAAGCACGCGATGGCGCAGAACCCGCTGCGCCCCGCGATCTTCGGCGGCGCGCCGCCGGGCCGGCGCGGCGGCGCGGCCGGGGAGCTCCGCTTCGTCGAGCACGCCGAGGGCGTGCGATGGATCGGCCACGGCGAGGGCGGGTTCGCGTTCGACAACGAGGCGCCGCGGCACCGCGTGTTCGTCGGCGCGTTCGCGCTCGCGGACCGGCCGGTGACATGCGGCGAGTACCTCGAGTTCATGCGGGACGGCGGGTACGCGCGGCCGGAGCTCTGGCTGTCGGGCGGCTGGGACGCGGTCGTGGCGAACCGGTGGGAGGCGCCGCTCTACTGGGAGCAGCGCGACGGAGGGCTCCAGCTGTTCACGCTCCACGGGCTCCGCGAGGTCGACGCCGGCGAGCCCGTCTGCCACGTGAGCCACTACGAGGCCGACGCCTACGCCCGCTGGGCAGGCGCGCGGCTCCCGACCGAAGCCGAGTGGGAGACCGCCGCGCAGGGCGCGCTCGCCGCCGCTGGGGAGGTCGCCGGCGGCGCCGCGCCGGGCGGGGCGGCGCTCGAGGGGAACTTCGCCGAGCGCGGGCGCTATCACCCGGAGCCGGCGGGCGCGCCGCCGCGGCCGGGAGCCCCGCGGCAGCTCTTCGGCGACGTGTGGGAATGGACGTCGAGCGCGTACGCGCCCTACCCCGGGTTCCGCCCGTGGCCGGGGGCGCTCGGCGAGTACAACGGCAAGTTCATGAGCAGCCAGCTCGTGCTCCGCGGCGGCTCGTGCGCGACCCCGGCGACGCACCTCCGCGCGACGTACCGGAACTTCTTCCCGCCGGACGCGCGGTGGCAGATGAGCGGCATCCGGCTGGCCCGCGACCTCTGACCCGGGCCGCGCCGGCGGCGCGCGCCCTTCCTGTGGACGCTGCGCCGGCGCGCCGCCATGGTCTCGGCGTGGCGCCGCTCGTCTCCGTCTTGCTCCCGTACCGGCAGGCGGAGGCGACCCTCGAGGAGGCGCTGGAGAGCGTGCTCGCCGAGCGCGACGTCGACCTCGAGGTGATCGCCGTGGACGACGGCTCGACCGACGCCGGCCCGGCCACGGTCGCGCGCCTCGCGCGGCGCGACGCCCGCGTGGTTCCGGTCGCGACCGGCGGCGTGGGCATCGCGCGGGCGCTCGCGCGCGCGGCCGAGGAGGCGCGCGGCGAGCTCTTCGCGCGCATGGACGGCGACGACATCTCGGTCGGCGGGCGCCTCGCGCGCCAGGCCGAGGCGCTCCACCGGGATCCGCGGCTCGCCGTCGTCGGGGCGCGCGTCGAGGCGTTCGCGGCCGGGCCGATCGGCGAGGGCATGCTCCGCTACGTCGACTGGCTGAACGCGATCCTCACCCCCGAGGATCACGCGCGGGAGATGTTCGTGGAGTCCCCGCTGTGCCACCCGTCGGTGATGCTGCGGCGGAGCGCGCTGGAGCAGGTCGGCGGGTTCCGGGAGACCCCCTGGGCGGAGGACTACGACCTGTGGCTGCGCCTCGACGCTGCCGGCGCGCGGATGGCGAAGCTCCCGGAGCTCGGCCTGCGCTGGCGGCACCGCGAGGGCCGCGCCACGTTCGCGGATCCGCGGTACGCGATCGCGCGGTTCCTAGAGGCCAAGGCGCACTACCTCGCGAGGAAGCTGGGCGCGGCGCGCCCCGTGGCGGTGTGGGGCGCGGGCAAGACGGGCCGGCGGCTGGCGAGGGCGCTCGCCCGGAACGGCGTGAGGCCGGAGCGGTTCATCGACATCGATCCGCGCAAGATCGGCCGGATCGCGCAGGGGGCGCCGATCGTCGATCCGTCGCGGCTCTCGCGGGGCGCGCAGACCGTCGTCGTCGCCGTGGGGGCGCGGGGGGCGCGCGCGCTCATCCGCGAGCACCTCGCCGCGCGCGGCTTCGTCGAGGGCTCCGACTATGTGTGCGCGTCCTGAGCACACGGCGCGCGCGCAGGGCGCCTCTTTGCAACCGCGTGCTCCGGTGGGAGGATTCGATCCCACAGCGATGCGCGTCCCGGTGCTCACGAGCAAGCTCGACTTTCCTCCGCCCGAGCGCGCGACCCCGGAGGGGATCGTGGCCGTGGGCGGCGAGGCCTCGCCGGAGCGGCTCCTGGCCGGCTACCGCCGGGGCATCTTCCCGTGGCCCCACGACGGGCTACCGCTGCTCTGGTTCTCCCCGGATCCCCGCTTCGTGCTGCCGCCGCGCGAGGCGCACATCCCGCACTCGCTGCGCAAACGGGTGCGCCGGGGCGGGATCGAGGTGCGGACCGACACGGCGTTCGCGGACGTCATGCGGGCCTGCAGCGCGACGCCGCGGCCAGGGCAGGACGGCACGTGGATCACCGAGGAGCTCATCGGCGGGTACACGGCGCTGCACGCCGCCGGTGTGGCGCACAGCATCGAGGCCTGGTCGAACGGCGAGCTCGTCGGCGGGCTCTACGGCGTGTCGCTGGGGCGGATGTTCTTCGGCGAATCGATGTTCGCGCGCGCGCCCGACGCCTCGAAGGTCGCGTTCGCGACGCTGCTCGGGAACCTCGTCGCCTGGGACTTCGCCCTGGTGGATTGCCAGGTGTACACCGACCACCTCGATCGCTTCGGCGCCGTCGAGTGGCCGCGGCGCGAGTTCCTCCGCGCGTTGAAGACGGCGCTCGACGCCCCGACGAAGATGGGGCCGTGGCGCTTCGACCTCGAGCCCGCGCAGGCGATCGAGCGGCTCATCTCGCGGTGATCGCGCCCGAGCCGCGCGCAGCGCCGTCCGAGCCGCGCGCAGCGCCGCCCGGCCCCGGCGCTACGAGCGGCCGTCGCCCGCGTCGTCCTTGATCTCCCGGAGCAGCTCCTCGATCCGCCGCTCGGCGTCGGGGCCCTCGTCGTAGAAGAACCGCAGCGTCGGCACCACGCGCAGCCCCATCGTGCGGGCGACGTCCCTGCGCAGCCGGCCGGACGCCGCCTCCAGCCCCTTGAGCAGGGCGCGGCGCGACGCCGCGTCCTCCGCCCCGAACTCGTGGCGCACGTGGACCTTCGCGCTCTGCAGGTCGTCGGTGATCTCCACACGCGACACGAGCACCCCGGCGATCCGCGGATCGCGCAGCTCCCGGAGCAGGTTGGACAGGTCCTCGCGGAGCCGTTCGGCGACCCGCGTCGCCCGCTTCACCGTGCCGCTCATTCGTCGTCCTCTGCGTCCTCGAACCTGTCCGAGGCCGCTCCCAGATCATCATCCTCGCGGCCGAGCGCCTGCTCGATGCCGCCCTGCACCCCCGCTCCCCCCTCGCCGAACGGCACGATCTCGGTCGCGCGGTCGGTGAGGACGGCGTGGGGCAGCGACCCGGCCATCGCGGCCACGTCCGCGAGGACCCGGTCGCACATGGCCGCCGAGTTCGAGACGACCGCGACGCCGAGCGTCGCCCGCCGCGGATCGTCGAGCACGCCGACCTCCGCGATCGACACGCGCATCCGACTCTGCGCCCGCTCCTTCAAGGAGCGCACCACACTGCGCTTGTCCTTGAGGGAGCGGGCCCCGACGATATCGAGGCGGAGACGGAGGACGCCGACGAACATCTACGGGCTCAGAGCTTCGTCTTGACCTCTTCGATCTCGAAGCTCTCGACGATGTCCTTCTCCTTGATGTCCGAGTAGCCATCGAGCGAGATACCGCACTCGAACCCCTCGACCACCTCTTTCACGTCGTCCTTGAAGCGGCGCAGCCCCGAGAGGCGCCCCGTCCAGACGACGACGTTGTCCCGGATCAGGCGCGCCTCGCCGGTGCGCTTCACCGAGCCGCTGATCACCATCGAGCCGGCGACGATGCCCGCCTTCGTGATCTTGAAGACCTGGCGGACCTCGGCGCGGCCGAGGACCTTCTCCACCTTCGTCGCGGGGAGGAGGCCCTCCATCGCGCTCCGGATGTCGTCGACGGCGTTGTAGATGATGTTGTAGAGCCGGATCTCGACGCCCTCGTTCTCGGCCAGCGCGCCGGCCTTGCCGGCAGGCCGGACGTTGAAGCCGACGATGATCGCCTTCGACGCGACCGCCAGGTTGACGTCGCCCTCCGTGATGCCGCCGACGGCGCCGTTCACGATGGTGACCTTCACCTTCTCGGTCGAGAGCTTCGCCAGCGCGTGGGTGATCGCCTCGACCGAGCCCTGCACGTCGCCCTTGATGATCAGCTTGAGCTCGAGCTGATCGGCCTCCTGCAGGTTCTTCGTGATCGACTCGAGCGAGACGCGCGAGTCCTGCGGGATCAGCGTCTTCGACGCCTTCTTGCGGCGGGTCTCGGCGATCTCCTCCGCGGTCTTCCCGTCCTTGACGGCGTGGACGGGATCGCCCGCGCTCGGCACCTCGTTGAGGCCGAGGACCTCGACGGGCGTCGCGGGGCCGGCCTCGGCGACGGAGCGCCCGAGCTCGTCGGTCATCGCCCGGACCTTGCCCCACGCGCCGCCGGCCAGGAGGATGTCGCCCGTGCGGAGCGTGCCGTCCTGGACCATGACGCGCGCGACCGGGCCGCGGCCGCGATCGAGCAGCGCCTCGATGACGGTGCCGCTGGCGCGCTTCTTCGGGTTGGCGCGGAGGTCCTGGACCTCGGCGAGGAGCAGGACCGACTCGAGGAGCTGGTCGATGCCCTGCCCCATCTTCGCCGACACGCTGCAGAACATCGTCTCGCCGCCCCACTCCTCGGGCTGCAGCCCGAGCGCCGCGAGGTCGCGCTTGATCTTGTCCGCGTCGGCGCCCGGCTTGTCGATCTTGTTGACCGCGACGATGATCGGCACCTTCGCGGCCTGGGCGTGCGAGATCGCCTCCTTGGTCTGGGGCATCACGCCGTCGTCGGCGGCGACCACCAAGATGACGATGTCGGTCAGCGACGCGCCGCGGGCGCGCATCGCCGTGAACGCCTCGTGGCCCGGCGTGTCGAGGAAGGCGATCGTGCCCCGCTGCGTCTCGACGCGGTAAGCGCCGATGTGCTGGGTGATCCCGCCCGCCTCGCCCTCGGCGACGGTGGCCTTCCGGATCCGGTCGAGCAGCGACGTCTTGCCGTGGTCGACGTGGCCCATGACGGTGACGATGGGCGGACGCATCTCGACGTCCTCGTCGGCGTCGACCCCGGCCTGCATGGCCGCGGTCAGCGTGTCCTGCTCGCTGACGGCCACGTCCTCGACGCTCCAGCCGAACTCGCTCGCGAGGATCTTCGCGGTGTCGGCGTCGAGCGTGCTGTTGATGTTCACGCCCGTCATGCCCATCGACAGGAGCCGCATGAGCACGTCGGTGGCCTTCAGGCTCATCTTCGCGGCGAGCTGCTGGAGGGTGACCTGCTCCTCGATCTTGATGACCTTCTTGTGCGAGGCCATCTCCTGCGTGGAGACCTGGACCGGCTTGCGCGGCAGCGCGCCGCCCCCCGGGCGCTGCCGCCCGAAGGTCCCCGGGCGAGCGTTCCGGCCGCCGGGCATGGACCGGCCGCCCGGACCGAAGCTCGGGCCGCCGGGGCGCGCCTGCTGGGCGTTGGCGCGCGGATCGTAGGTCGTGCGCCGCGCCGGCGGCGTGCCGGTGCGGGCGGCGGGCATCGTGACGCCGGGGCGCCCCTGCCACACCTCGATGCCGGTCTTCGGCGGCGAAGACGGGCGGCGCGGCGCCTGGTTCGCGGGCGCCGCATCCTCCGGCTTGGCCGCGGGCGCGGACGCCGGCGGCTGCGTCGGCCGCGCGCCGGGGCGGGCTGCGGACGCCGGGCCCGCGGGCTGCGCCGGAGCGCCCGGCCGCTGCCCCGCGGGGGGCGGCTGCGTCGGCCGAGAGGCCCCCTGCGCCGGAGCGGACGCCGGCGTCGAGGGCGCAGCCTGCGGCCGGCCCTGAGCAGGCGCGGGCGCCGCAGCAGCCGCGGGCTTCGCCGGGGCGGGCGCGGGCGCAGCCGCCTGCGCCGGGGCAGGCGCGGGCGCGGCGGGCGCCGCGGGAGCGGCCGCTTGCGCCGGAGCCGGCGCAGGCGCCGCGGGAGCAGCCGCGGCGGGCGCGGGCGCGGGCGCCGCGGTGGGCGCGGGCGTGGCGGCGGCGGGCGCCGGCGCAGCGGCGGCGGACGGCGCCGCTGCGGCGGCGGGCGGAGCGGGCTTCGGCTCGGGCGAGGTCACCTTCGTCTCCTCCGCGGGCGCGGGCGCGGACGCCGCGGCAGGCGCGGGTGCTGCGGGAGCGGGAGCCGCCGGGGGCGGCGGCGCTGCCGGCGCGGGGGGCGCAGCCGCAACGGGCGGCGCTGCCGGGGCAGGCGCGCTGGGCGCGGGCGCGGGCGCAGGCTCGCGCGGGGTCGCGGCGACCACCGGCTCGGGAGCCGGCGCCGGGGGCGCTGCGACGGGAGCGGCGGGCGGCGGAGCGGGGCGATGGACCGGCGCTTCTTCCTGGGCAGCGCGCTCGGGCGGCGGGGAAGCTGGAGCGGACGCAGCCACAGGCCGAGAGGGCGCCGGCTCCGGAGCGGCGCGCACGGGCGCCTCCGCCGGCTCGGGCCCGCGGCCCGGCGAGGACGGCTCGGGCTCAGCCCCGGGCCGGGCGCGGCGCTTCACGACGGTCGGACGGATCCGCTCCTCCACCACCTCAGGCGACTTCTGCCGCTCGAGGTGCCGCTTAACCCGCTCGACGACGTCGGACTCGACGGCGCTCATGTGATTGCGCACGTCGCCTATACCCATGGACTGGAAGAGCGCGACCAGCGTCTTCTGGTCCATGTTCAGCTGCTTGGCGACCTCGTAGACCCGGACTTTGCTCATGCACCTCGCTCCACGTTAACCAATCCGCCTCACCCATCCGCGCGGGCGACGATTTGCGGCCACTCTGTCCACCGTCGAGGCGCGTCCGGTAGAACCGGACATCGCCGCCCTGCCCCCGACCGCGCCGCCTTCCCCGGTCCCCGGCGCAGTTGCAAGAAGCCGACCGGACCCACTCTCTGACGCCAACCGCGCCTCGCGGCCAGCAAGCTCGCCCGCCGGGCGGCCAGGTTGTCCCCCGCCCCCCTCGGACGCCGGCCGAGCGGAAGGCCTGGGGTGCTCGACGTCCACCCCCGCCCTCCCCCGCCCACGGCGGGGCGCCGGGCCGGCAGGGCCGGGCGCGGCCTTCTGCGGCTCGGGGCTCCCGCCCTCCTCGGATCGGGCAGCCGCGTTGCGCGAAGGCCGCCCCTTTCGACCGGAGCCGCCGCGCCCGCCCTCCGCGGCGCCCTCGCCCCGCTCGATGCGGGCGCAGGTGTCCACGACGTGCGCTGCGTGCGCGACGGCGGCGGCGATCGAGGGCGAAGAGATCGCCATCACCGCCACGCCGCGCTCGCGCGGGCCGCCCGCCAGGGAGCCGAGCACCTGCTTGCTGCCCCATGCGACGGCGCGCCCGTCTGCGATCGCCCGCCGCACCTCCGGCAGATCCGCGCCCGCCGCCGCGTCGCACGCGACAAGCACGAGCGCGGCCTCGCCCCGCTGGCACGACCCCACGACCGCATCGGCGCCGACCGCCACGCCCTGGGAGCGGACGGCCGCGCGGATGAGCCCCTGGAGCCGCCGCTCCGTCGCCTCCCGGATCGCCCGCGCCAGCGAGACGGTCGTGAGCGGCTCCGGCCCGGGGGCGGCCGGCTCGCCGGCGCGATCCTCGCCTGGGCCGCCCGTGCCGCCCAGGCCGGCGGTCCCCATGATCGCGTGGACCCGCCCCTTCGCGGCGCGGGCGAGACCCCGGGCGACCGCGGCCGCCAGGCAGTCCCGCTGCGGATGCACGTGCGCGCCCCGCCCGAACCCGCCGTCGCCCGGATCGACCGCGATCACGCCGCCGGGGCCGAGGATGAGCCGGACGAGCGGACGGGCGCCGCGGGCGTCCTCGACGCCGACGCGCTCCCCGCAACCGACGCACGTGCGCACCCGCCCCTTCTCGAAGGGCTCGCGCTCACCCGCGTCGCTCTGTCTGCTCACCGCTGATTCCATCCTTGGCCCTCTGCGCTGCCCCACTTCTTACGCGTGCCTCGCCTCCGCCGCACGACGGATGTCCGCCCGCGCTGCATCGAGCACCTTCTGCTCGCTCTCGACGAAGTCCCGCGCGCCCTGCTTGATGGCGCGCGCCTTCTTGATGCCGAGGCCCGTGCGGATCGCCAGCCGATCCTCGTCCTCCCGCAGCAGGTCCTCCACGCTGCGGTACCCGGCCTCCTCCAGCAGCACCACCGTCCGCTCGCCGACGCCGCGGATGAACATCAGCCGCTCGCGGTCGGTGAGCGGCTCGGTGCGCGAGCTCGCGGAGCGGATGCGCTCCTGCCGCAGCCGCTCCATCGTGGTGTCCGCCTGCGACTTGATGCGCTCCGCGGCCTCGGCGCCGCCGAGGCCCGGGATCGCGGCGAGCTCCTCGACCGACGCCTCGCTCACCTCCTCCAGCGCCCGGAAGCCGAGGCGGTACATGGACTTGGCGATCTGCTCGGTCACGCCGTCGATCTGCTGGAGGGCGGAGATCGCCTCCTCCTCCATCTGCTTGAACTTGGTCTCGCTGATGATGTCGAGCTTCCAGTTGGTCAGCTGCGCGGCGAGCCGCACGTTCTGGCCCTTGCGCCCGATCGCGAGCGACAGCTTCTCGTCCGGGACCACGAGCTCCATGCGCCCGTCGGCCTCGTCGACGATCACCTTGTGCACCTCGGCCGGCTGGATCGCGGCGATGACATAGCGCGCCGGATCCCGGTCGAACGGCACGATGTCGATCTTCTCGCCGCGGAGCTCCTGGACCACGGCCTGCACGCGCGAGCCCTTCATGCCCACGCACGCGCCCACCGGGTCGACGTCCGCGTCGCGGCTCGTCACCGCGATCTTGGAGCGGGCGCCCGGCTCGCGGGCGACCGACACGATCCGCACGATGCCCTCGTAGATCTCGGGGACCTCGGCCTCGAAGAGCTTCTCGACGAGCCGGGGATCGGAGCGGGAGAGGATGACCTGCGGCCCGCGCGCCTCGCGATCGATGTCCTTCACGTACGCGACGATGCGGTCACCCGGCCGGTACGTCTCGCGCGGCGTCTGCTCGCGGAACGTGAGCACCCCCTCGGTGCGGCCGATGTCGACGATGATGTTGTTGCCCTTCTCGAACCGCCGCACGATGCCGCGGATGAGCTCCCCCTTGCGATCCTTGTACTCGTTGAAGATGAGATCGCGCTCGGCGTCGCGCACGCGCTGGAGCAGGACCTGCTTCGCCGTCTGCGCGGCGATGCGCCCGAAGGTCGTGCGGCCGTGCTTGAGCTTCAGGATGTCGCCGTACTCCTTGTCCTGATCGCGCGCCTTCTCCGCGTCCTCAGGGCGCCAGAAGACCTGGAAGCCGAGCTCCTCGCCCAGGGTCGCGTCCAGCTTGAGCTTGTCGACGTCGTTGATGGAGATCTCGCGCTCCGGCTCGGTCACGGCCTCGACCACGGTCATGTACTGGAAGAGATCGATCTGCCCGGTGTCCTCGTTGAAGCGCGCCTCGAGCTCGCGGGTCGGGCCGAAGACGCTCTGCGCGGCCTTCAAGATCGCGGCCTCGATCGTCTCGACAAGGATCTTCTTGTCGATCCCCTTCTCCTTCGCGACCTGATCGAGGATGCTGCCGAGGCTCGTCTCCGAGGTCGGCATCGCTGCCATCGTTGCCATGACGTCCCTGTCTCCTGATCTTTCTTCTCTCTACTTGCGCTTCTCGGAGCCGCGCTCGCTCCGCCCGGAGGCCGATCCCGGAGCCGCCTCCGCGGACCGCCTGGCCTGCCCCGACTCCTTAGCGGTCTCCTTGCCCTGCCGCTGCCCCTTCTTGGGCTTGGGCTGCGTCGTGAGCTCGAAGACGAGGCGCGCCTCCACGACATCCGAAAACGGCACCTCGATCCGCTTGCCGTCGACCAGGACCGCGACCTGCCCCTCCGGCGCCTGAAGGAGCTCGCCCCGGAGCAGCCGCTGGCCGTCCGGCGCGGGCCGCGACAGCTTCACCTTGGCCGTCTTGCCGAGGAAACGGACGAACTCGGCCGGCGTCCGCAGCCGCCGGTCGAGGCCAGGAGAGCTGACCTCGAGGTTGTAATGGTTGGGGATGAGGTCCTCGACGTCGAGGACCGAGGAGACGTCGCGCGACACGTCCGCGCAGTCCTCCAGCGTGACGCCGCCGCCCGCGTCGGCCGACCCCTCGCGCTCGATCGTGATCCGCAGCGTCCAGCCCGCCCGTTCGGTGGTCCACTCCAAGTCGACGAGCGTCACCCCGTGCGAGGCGAGCACCGGCGCGACCGCGTCGCGAACGCGGCCGAGATCGAACGCGGCTCTGGTCGTAGGCTCCATCGGTTGCGGCATGTGAGAGACGTCACCCTCGGCGGATCCGGGACCTTCCGGCGCCATGAGCCCCGAGCGACGGTGCCCGGCGCCCCTGCGCCAAAAAAAAAGAGCCGATTCCCGAACTGGGAATCCGGCTCGCGGATCCGCCTAGTTGTCGGCGGACAACCTAGTCGAATGCGGGCCTTCATGCAAGGGGGGATACGGGCAAACCGCGCCTGCATTCGCCGGGGATCTCCCCGCCGGTTCGTCTCCCCGCGTCCCCCGCCGTCGGGCCGCGCCGCGTCACCGCCGGGAGGCGGGCCGCCTTACGCCAGATTCGGCAGCGCGACGATATCCACGTGCAGGACCTCCTCGAACGCCGCGATCTCCTTCAGGCAGGCTTCGCTCGGCCGCCCGGTGACCCGCATCTTCGTGCACGTGGCAGTGGCCCCCTCGAAGACCGTATTCGAGATCTCCTCGATGTTGATCCCGTGCCGTTTCATGACGCTGAGCGTGTTCGCGAGCACGCCGACCTTGTCCAGCATCCGGACGACGACCGCGTAGCGCGCGGGCGAGGTCGCGCAGATGTTGACCACGTTGGGCAGGTCCGCCTCCGTCAAGAAGGCGCGGATGATCCGGGCCGTCTCGAGGGCGACCGCGCGCTGGGCCTGCTCGGTCTGCGCGCCGACGTGCGGGGTCCCGTAGACGAGCCCCCGCCCGAGGAGGTGCGACTCGAACGGCGCCGAGCCCTTGTCGGGCTCGCTGGCGAAGACGTCGAGGCCGACCCGCAGCCCCTTGCGCGGGATGAGCTCCTCCAGCGCGGCGTAGTCCAGGACCTCGGGGCGCGCGGCGTTCACGACGATGGCGCCGTCGGGGAGCGCCTCGAGCACGCTCCGGCCGACGATGCCGCGCGTCTGCGGGGTGGCCGTCAGGTGGATCGTGAAGATGTCCGAGCGGGCGGCCAGCTCCTCCAGCGTCCGGGCGTAGCTGACGTCGAGCTTGGCGGCGCGGCCCGGCGTCAGCGAGCGCGACCAGGCGTGCGGCTCGAGGCCGAAGGCGCGGGCGCGCAGCAGCACCTCGCGGCCGATCGCGCCGAGCCCCGCGATCCCGATCCGCCGGCCGAACAGGCCGCGGGCCGCCGAGTACTTCGTCTTCTCCCAGCGGCCGGCCCGGAGCTCGGACGTCGCGTCGACCAGGCGGCGATCGAGCGCGAGGATGAACGCCATCGTCAGCTCCGCCACGGCGGTCGCGTTCTTGCCGGGACAGTTCGCCACGTAGATGCCGCGCGCGCTCGCCGCCGCCACGTCGATCGTCCCCACGCCGACCCCGGCCCGCACGATCAGGTTGAGCTGCCGCCCGGCCTCGATCGCCTTCGCCGTGACCTCCGTCGAGCGAACGACCAGAATGCCGACCCCGTCCAGGGCCGCCGGCAGGGTGTCCCTGGTGAGCTCCGGCCGGGACTCGATCTGGATCCCGAGCACCTTGAGCTCTTCCAGAGCCGAGAGGTCCATCTTGTCGGCGACTAGCAGGCGCATGCGGAAGGGAACGGTAACAGAAAAGCTCTCGCTGACGACGTGCGTTCTGTTCGCCGCCTGCGTTGCCGCCTGCGCGAGCGATCATCAGGTTTCTCCCTGGGGCGCCGCTCGCAGGCCGCACCTCGCGGCGTACGTCGCGCCCCCCGACCTCGACGCCCAGCTGCGCGCCATCGACGTGGAGGCCGCCGAGCTCGGGCTGACGCTCGAGGTCGAGCTCCGCGGCGCGCTCCCGCGCCGGGGGGGCGAGGTGGTGCTGCGCGGCTACGGCGGGACCGACGCGATCGGGCGCCGCACCTCGGCGGTCCGCGTGGCGACCCCGCGCGGCGTGGTCATGGCCGCGGGGCCGCTCGACAGCGGGCGCGCGGACCGCAGCCAGGCGACCCAGCTGATACCGTCGCTCCTCCCGGGCTCGGAGCCGGACGCGACCGAGCAGCTCGGGGCGTTCCGCTCCGGGACCGATCTCAACGGCGACGACGCGCCGGACGTGGTGCTCAGGAACGAGGCGGGCGCGCTGGAGATCTGGGCCGTGCAGCCGTTCGGCACGGCCAGGTACGCCGTCGAGCTCGCGGCGCCGCCGCGGTTCGCGCTCGACGTCGACCACGACGGCACGCTGGAGCTCGCCGGCCGGATCCCCGTGGCCGACGGGGATCCCATCGCGCCGGATCTCCTCGACGTCGCGGGCTTCGAGGGCGGCCGCTACACGCACCGCGGCGGCGCGGCGCGGGCGTTCCACGCGGCGCGCGCGGGGGGCCCGGGCGCGGACGGCCAGGGCAAGCCGAAGGAGCCGGCGAAGGACGACGCCGCGCGGCTGAGGGGCGCGCTCGAGCGGGCCTGGCACGCGCTGCTCGCGGGCAGGCCGGCGGCCGAGGCGCTCGCGGCGCTCGACCGGGAGCCGGTGCCGCCCGCGCTCCGGGAGGCGTTCGCGGCCCACCGCGCACAGGTGGCGGGCGCTGCGCCGGCGGCCCCGGGGGGCGCGCCGGCGCGGGAGGGGCCGCGCGGCGCGCCTACTCGTCCGCAGGGAGCATCGGAAACGCCTGACCGAAGGTGACGAGGATGTCGCCCGGGAGCGCGTCGGGCTCCCGGTAGCCGCGCGTGAGCGGGAAGCCCCAGTCGGCGCGCATGACGACGCGGTTGATCTGCGGGAAGAGGACCCGGAGCCCGAAGCCCGCCGACTGCTTGAGGCGCAGCTCGCCGTAGCCGTCGAACGCGTCGCCGGCGTCGAAGAAGGCGGCGCCCGCGATCTGGCACGACCAGATCTCGACCGGGCGCGCGCGGAGCTCCAGGTTCGCGGAGAGCACGTCCTCGCCGATGAACGCCGCCGTCGGGTACCCGCGGAGGCGCGTGTCGCCGCCGAGCTGCGACCTCCGGTTGAGGTAGTTCCGGTAGCGGTCGAGCAGCCGCACGTCGAACACGAGCCGCCCGAGGCCGAAGCTCGGCGTGTGCACGCGCGCGCGCGCCTCGAACGAGGCGTCGAAGATCTGGGAGCGGTCGAACTCGGTGATCGTCTTGACCACCGCGCGCGCGAGGCCGTCGCCGAGCGCGACGGTGTACGCGGCCGCGGCGGAGACGCCGAGGAAGCTCCGGGTGGAGTTGAGCGCGGTCGTGACCGGGTAGATCAGGATCGAGAGCTCGTGCCCGAGCCGGTAATCCTCCTGCAGCGCGAGCGTGTTGAAGTCGAGCACGCGCGAGAAGCGGGTCGAGTACGTGGAGTACTTGAACGTGGGCGCGATACGGGTGTCGCTCACCGGCATCTCGCTCGCCTCGAACTCGGCGATCGCGGCCGGCGCGATGCCCGCGGGCGCGTCGAGGCGGTAGACCCTGCGGCTCGCCTCGATGCCCACCGAGAAGTCGTGCTTCACGGTGGAGCCGGCGCCGCCGGGCGCGCCGCGGCCGCCGAAGCTGCGCGTGACGGCGTAGCCGCCCACCAGGATGTCGCTGCGGTAGCGGTACGGGACGTCATCGTCGTCCGGCGTGGCCGCCGCGTCGAAGGTGGCGAGCCTCGTCCCGATGAAGCGGCGCGTCACCTCGTCGCGCCAGGAGATCTCGGCGTCCCAGGCCCACTCGGCCTCGGTCGCGTAGAGCGGCTGCCCGTACACGAACGCGCCGCTCGAGCCCTCGAGCGCGCCGGTCTCCCGCGCGACGATCGCGTTCAGCTCGGTCCGCAGCCGCACGTGGCTGCCCCCGATGCGCGGCATCGCGTAGGCGACGCCGAGCGAGAGCGCGCCGGGATCGAGCGTGAGCTGCGCCGCGACGGCGTGGTGGATGCCGAACAGGTTCGTCTCGGCGGGCTGCAGGAAGAGGTACTCGAGCTTCCCCCCGGCGAAGCGGTAGTTCGAGTTGAGGCGCAGGCTCCAGACGTCCTTGGTGGCGACCGCGACCCGCACCCGCCCCGGCGCGCTGCCCCGCACGGCGAAGATGAGGACGAGCGACACCTGGCTCAGGCCGCGCAGGTTGCGCGCGGACTCGTCGGCGAGCGCCTGCTCGTAGGGGCGCCCGACGGCGAGCAGCACCTCGCGCCGGATGACGTGCGGCCGCGAGAGCACGTGGAACCAGTTCAGGAAGGACGGAGCGGGATCGCGGTCCTCGATCACCTCGTACGGGACCACGTCGACGCCCTCGACGATCTTGCCCTCGGGCGCGGGATCGAGCGTCGCGCCGAGCCGCGCCAGGGTGCGCTCGATCGTGGCGCGCTCGTAGCTCGAGTAGCCCTCGAGCTGCCGAGGCGCGGCGTCAGCGGCCGGCGCGGTCTGCTGCGCGTGCGCCGCGGTCGCGAGGAGCGCGCCGAGGAGCGCGGGCGCGCAGCGCATCAGCACGATCGATGCGCGCCGCACGAGCCGCTCCCCTCAGAAGGACTCGTTGGCAGGGTACGTCGCCATGACGTTGATCTTGTACTTCACGTACTGGTGCGGGATCGTCCCCCAGTCGGGCGTCGGCATCGCGCGCTTCACGCAGCGGAGCAGCTCCTTCGTCTTCGCGCGGCTCACCGTCGTCGACTTGCCCGCGTAGAGGTTCGTGCGCTTGCGGCGGAAGTCCATCTCGAGGACGTAGCTCACCGTGATGCTCGCCTTGCCGGACGGGGCGCACTGCACGTTGTCGCGGATCGCGCGCGCGAGCGCGTCCTCGAAGAAGGTGACGTGGTCGCAGCGCTCGGGCGGCGTGGTGCCCGGGCCGGGGTTCTCGCACTTGATCGTGGTAAACGGCGAGAGCGTGACGCCCTCCTCCACCGCGGCGCCGGCGTCGGCGAGCGCGCCCGCGTCCCAGGCGTAGGCGCCGGCGTCGGCCGTCGCCGCGTCCGCGGACGGGATCGACTCAGGCTTCGGGCGGCGCCAGAGGTAGAGCGGCACCGCCACGACGATGAGCCCCGCGACGAGCGCGATGATGATCTGGAGCCGCACGGGGCGCTCGCTGCCGCCGCGACCGAGGTAACGGTACGGCGAGGGCTGAGACGGCGGGCTGGACGGGAACGGAGGCCGGCTGTTCATCGGACGCGTTCAGGTTCAATCGATGAGCGTCCGCGCAGGGCGCCCGGGCTCGCCCTTCACCAGCGTCGCGCCGAGCTCGAGCGTCTCGGGGAGCATCCCCTGAACCTGCGCGACCACCTGCTCGACCACGTGGCGCGCCTCGTCGATGCTCGGACCCACGATCGAGACCACGAACTTGAGCGGACCCGTCCGCCCCGCCACGGCGGGCGTGAGGCTGAGCAGCAGCATCTCGGTCAGATCGATCACCCGCTGCGCCGCCTTCCGGAGGGCGAGCATCTCCAGGATGGTCGGGCGCTCGCTGACCTGGCGGTTCGGCCCGCGCAGCTCGTAGCGCGCGACCTGCATCGGCACCTCGGCCCAGTCGGCGAACAGGCCGTCCTCGTCGATCGCCTTCATCAGGTGCTCGCGCACGAGCAGGCCGGTGAGGCCGTCGCGCTTCGCGAGGTACTGCTTCGCGCGCCGGTGCTGCGGCGAGTCCGGGCCGAACGTCACGAGCTTCATCCGGCACTCGCCGACCTGCACCTCGCCGCCGTGCAGCAGCGAGACCTGCGACTTGCGCTCGTAGTTGAAGTCCGCGTAGGTGCCGTTCGTGCTGCCCTGATCCTCGATGAGCCACGAGCCCGTCTGCCACTTCAGGATCGCGTGCGCCCCAGACACGGTCGCCTCGGGCACGCACAGGCTCTGATCGCTGCGCCGGCCGAGCGCGAGCTTCGTGTCGTGCAGCGGGAGCAGCGTGCCGACGATCTCCGGCGCGTTCGTCGCGTACGTCACGAGCAGCGACTGCGCGCCCGGCGTGAAGTTCAGCTTCAGCGCGCCGCCCGGCGGCGGGCCCGGATCGAGGCGCTCGCGCGGCAGCTGGATCGGGCTCGTCGTGAGCTGCGACGGGTTGAAGAAGCGCATGTGCCGCGCCTGCGGCCGCATCGACGGGTCCTCGTTGAGGCCGCGGAAGATCTGCCGCACCTCGTCGATCGACAGGCCCGCGGGGACGTCGAACATGATCTGCTGCTTCATCGTCTTGAGCCGCGGCTTGTAGCCGGGCTCGGGGACGCGGCAGGTCCACATCTCCCAGAGCGTCAGGGCCATCGCGTACACGTCGTCCTCGGGGCTCGCGCCGCCGTTGCGCAGCCGCTCGGGAGACATGTAGTTCGGCGTGCCGCCGTCGGGCGGCGCGCCGGGGCGGCGCGCCGAGGCGCGCGCGCGCTCCTGCGCGAAGCCGAAGTCGAGGATCACCGCGCGGCCCTCGGAGACCATCACGTTGCCGGGCTTCAGGTCGCCGTGCACGAGGCCCTGCGCGTGGATCGCCGCGAGCCCGTTGCACACCTCGCTCGCGATCTTGCGGAACTCGTCGGCCGTGTAGCCGCCCTGAGCCTTGCGCTTGCGGATGTGCGTGTGGAGCGTCTGCCCGGGGATCTGCTCCATCACGAGGATGGGGCCCCACGGGCTCGGCGCGAGGTCGTGCACGCGGCAGACGTTCGGGTGGCCGACCGAGCGCGCGAGGAGCAGCTCCTGGCGGAGCGCCTCGTCGTCGCCCGGCATGCGCGACTCTTCGCGGACCACCTTGAGCGCCACGGTCTGCTGCGTAGAGCGATCGAAGGCTAGGAAGACCTCGCCCATGCCGCCCTTACCGAGGCTCTGACGGATGTCGTAACGATCGTTGATGACCGTTCCGGCAGTGATGGGAGGAGGGGGTGTCTTGGTCACGGCCCGCGGTGGATGAAAGGAGCGCGAACCGGAGCGTGCCCGACACCGGCTGCGGCGCACAGCGTCGTCCATCTGAACGTCGAGCGCAACGGTCGTTCTAGGGAACAGACAGGACGCAGCGCGGCGGCAGCCGCCGGCCCGCTGGTTTGTGCCGAGATCGCCCCTCCGGACGCCCCGGGCGCCGGGATCTCTTCGGGATCTCTTGACGATGGCCGCCGATTTGTTTACGCGCCTCGGCCAGCCCGGCGGGACCGCCGCGCGCGCCGGCGCTGGCGCCGCGAGGCGCGCCAGGCCGGCGAGCCGGCGGAGCCGAGATCCGGCGCAGCGCCCCCGCCGGCCCAGAGCCCGGGACGGACGCGATCACGTGACCGCAGCGCCGCGGATCCTCGGAGGACCGATGCGCTGGGACGGCTGGATGGAGCAGAGGAGAGCGCGCCTCGCCGCGGCGGCGCTCTGCGCGGCGGCGGCGGCGTTCGCGCAGGGCTGCGGCGACGACGAGGACGGGAGCGCCGGCGCGGCGTCGGGCGGCGGCGCGGACGGCGCCGGGTGCCTGGACGCGCGATCCCACGGCGCGCTCTTCTCGCTGGTCGACCCCGCGTGGTGCGCGGTCGCCGTCTACACGACCGACGAGGAGATCGGCTTCGCCTCGGTGACGTGGGGGCGGCACGGCGGGCCGATGTTCGCGCGGAGCGACGCCGGCGGCGCGGCGGAGATCGTGCGGCTCACGCCGCCCGAGGGAGCGGACGGGGAGCTCGCCGCGGCGTCGACGACGATCGACGCCGGCGTCCCCGACGGCGCCTTCCTCGGCGCACAGGCCGTGGACCTGCCCTTCTTCGGCTGGACGGCGATCTCGTGGACCAGCGCGTTCCCCGACACGCTCGGCGAGCTGATCCTGATCGACGACGGCGCGGTGCGCGCGGTGGCGGAGCGCTACGAGGTGAACGGCATCTTCGCGGCCGCCGCCGTCGAGGGGCGCCTGCTCTACACGGGGCTGTCGCCGCTCGGCGATCCCGCCGCGGGCGCGAACGGCCTCTATGCGGCCGACAGCTGCGGCGCGGCGGGGCAGGACGCGCGGCTCCTGCCCGAGGGCGACGCGGGCTGCGCAGCGCCCGACGCCGTCGCGGCGTGGGGCGACAGCTCCGGCCCCGTCGCCGCGGATCTCCGCGGCAACGTGATCGCCGTGCTCCCGTCTGCAGACGGAACGCAAGAGGCGCGCGGGTTCGCGGCCGAGGCGATCGCGCGGGGCGCCGGGCCCACGGAGGGCGACGTCCTCTTCTCGCTGCCGGGCAGCGGCACGAGCCTCGCTGCCCTCGCGCCCGAGCAGGGCGCGCCGGGCCTCGTCGTCTTTCAGCCGAGCGACCCCGCGACCTACGAGGCGCTCGCGCCGATCGCCGTCGCGACCAGCGACGACGGCGGCCGCATGCGCGCCGAAGGCGCCCCGGCCCCGCTCGTCGAGCTCGCCACGGCGGGCACGCTGCTCTCCCTCGTCACCGACGACGCGAACCGCCTCTGGATCGGCGGCCCCCTGCCGGACGGCGGGTTCCTGTTCGCGGTCGCCGTCCGGCGCTGAGCCGCACGCCTCGGGCGGCCCCTCCAGCGCCGCGCACGCGGCCGCGTCACCGCCGCGCCGCGGCTCACCGGCCGTCCGGACGGCAGCGCACCAATCTCCGCGCATTTCCTGCGCGTATCGTGACACTGCAGATTGACACCTCAGAGTCGCCTCAGTCACACTGCTTTCGAGGCGGCTGCTGTGTGTCCAATCTTCACCTCCTCACGCTGCCCGAGGAGAGGCACGACATGCCTGAGGGCCGACAGCCAGAGGTAACCGGCAGCTCGAGGGGATCGAGGGCTGCCGCGCCCGATCCGCTGCTAGGGCGTGTCATCAACGGCCGCTTCACGATCGTCAGCGTCATCGCGCGCGGCGGCATGGGCAAGGTGTACAGGGCCGAGCAGGCGCCGCTCGGCCGCATCTGCGCCCTCAAGGTGCTGAGCCCCAAGTACGAGGGCGATCACGACCCCGAGTTCCACCGGCGCTTCTTCCTCGAGGCGTCGACCGCGGCGAAGCTCTCGCACCCGAACACGGTCACCGTGTTCGACTACGGCCAGAGCGACGACGATATCTACTACATCGCGATGGAGTACATCGAGGGGAAGACCCTCCACCGCGTGCTCCGCGAGGAAGGGCCGTTCCCCGAGGCGCGCGCCGCGCACATCGCCCGCCAGATCTGCCGGTCGCTCCGCGAGGCGCACGGGCTCGGCGTCGTGCACCGCGATCTCAAGCCGGGCAACGTGCTGCTCGTCGACCACGAGGACGAGCACGATCACGTGAAGGTGCTCGATTTCGGGCTGGTCAAGGACACCCAGAGCGGCGAGGACCTGACGCAACAGGGCCTGTTCATGGGCTCGCCCAAGTACATGGCGCCCGAGCAGATCGCCGGCAGCGGGGTGTCCGCGCGCACCGATATCTACGCGCTCGGCGTGATGATGTACGAGATGCTGTCGGGCCAGGTGCCCTTCGACAAGGGCGCGAGCGTCGGGACGCTCATGTCGCACGTCAACGACCCGGTCCCGCCCATGCAGGCGCACAACCCGAGCCTCTCCATCTCCCAGACGATGGAGGGGATCGTCTACCGCTGCCTGGAGAAGGACCCGGCGCAGCGCTTCTCCTCGATGAACGAGCTCCTGGCCGCGCTCAAGTTCGCCGCGGGGGGCATCTCCACGCGGGACACCGGCGAGACCGCGCCCATGCTGCCCGGCGCGGCGAGCCACCGCCCGTCGGCGCCCTCGTACCCGTCGCTCCCGGCGTATCCGCGGCCCCCGTCGTATCCATCGTCGCCGTCGTATCCGTCGGGCCCGTCGTATCCGCCGACGCCGTCGTAT
Source organism: Sorangium sp. So ce385 (assembly GCF_051474135.1). Classification (NCBI taxonomy): domain Bacteria; kingdom Pseudomonadati; phylum Myxococcota; order Polyangiales; family Polyangiaceae; genus Sorangium; species Sorangium sp. So ce385. The sequence goes on from NZ_CP150337.1 coordinate 9,697,625, forward strand.
CCGCCGACGCCGTCGTATCCGCCGACGCCGTCGTACTCGACGACGAGCGATATCCCCGGCCTCTCCACGCCGAACTCGTCGCCTCCCACGAGCTCGCCCGTCACCTTGACCGCCCCCATCGCCACCGACAGCGGGCCGCGGCCGCCGGCGGCGCCCCTCTTCGTCGCCCCGTCGGTCACCAACGCGATGGGCACCGACGCGATGGGCGCCGACCCGGTGGGGGCGCGCCCGGCGCCGCACGCCGACGGGCTCTCGTCGACCCAGCCCGGCGCGAGCCCGGGCAGGCGGCTCGTGCCCTGGGCGATCGCCGCGGCCCTCGCCGCCGTGGTCGGCGTCGCCGCCGTCATGACGACGCGCTCGCCGGCGGCAGGGACGAGCGCCGCGGCGCGCGAGCAGGGCGCGGGGAGCACGCCGGCGGCCGAGGCGCCCCCGGCGGCGAGCGCGCCCGCGGCGAGCGCACCCGCGGCGCGCCCGCTGCAGGTCGAGAGCACGCCGCCCGGGGCGGCGGTCCGGGAAGGCAACAAGGAGCTCTGCGCCGAGACGCCGTGCGAGATCATCTGGCGCGGGACGGCGGCCGCGCTCGCGTCGGAGCACGAGCTCGTGTTCGAGAAGGCCGGCTATCGCCCCGCGATCGTGCGCGTCTCCGGCGCCGAGGAGCGGGTGCGCGCGCGGCTCGATCCGGCCCCGATCGCGGCGCCGGGCGCCCCGAGCAAGCCCAGGGCGAACGTCCAGAAGGCCGAGCCGTACAAGAGCAATCCCTACTGACGCGCGCGCACGCGCGCCGGCCGCTCTGGTAGAATCGCCGCGCCTCCGCGGCCAGAGCCGCTTGCCACGACCAGCGCGGCTTCGCGCTCGCGGGAGGGGCGCGCCGGGCGCTCCCCTCGTCGATGAAGTGTTCGGTGTGATGTGGGGAGCCGCGCCGTCCGCGCTCCCGAGCTCTCGCCGGGATCGCCGTCGCGGCCCGGCCTTTGTCGCCGGAGGGTCGCGGTCGCGCCCCCGGCCCCGATGAGGACAGGGCGAACTCATGTCGTCTCCCGATTCCTGCTCGCACGGCCGGAACGGCGCCGCCCCGGCGCCCGCCCCGACCCACGACGCCCGCCCGCGCCGCCCCGCGCGGCCGCGCAGCGGCGCGGCGCTCGCGCGGCGGCTCCTCGCCTGCGCCGTCGCCCTCGGCGCGACGACCGCCGCGCGCGGCGCGCTCGCCGACGCCCGCACCGAGGCGCGCCTCCACTTCCGGTCAGGCATGGACCTCATCGCCCAGAAGCAGTTCGACGAGGGCATCCGGCAGCTCCAGAAGGCCAACGAGATCCTCCCCCACCCGAACGTCGTCTTCAACATCGCGCGCGCGCACGCCGAGGCCGGCCACATCGAGCAGGCGATCGCCGCGTACCGCGAGTACCTCGCGAGCGATCCCGCGGACCGGGACCAGGTGACGCGGATCGTCGCGCAGCTGGAGCAGCGCCTCGCCGCGCAGCGCGCCGCGGCGGCCCCGGAGCCGCGGCAGCCGCCCGCGCCCGAGCCGCAGCCGCCCGCGCCCGTCCAGCCGGCCCCCGGCGACGCGCCCGCCCAGCCCCCCGCCGGCCAGCCCCCCGCGGGGACCGCGGCGCCGACCGGCGCCGTCGCGGCCCCGGCGCCCGCGCCGGCCTCGAGGGCGGCGCACGTCGACGCCGCGGGGATCGTCGGCGCCGCGCGCACCGAGGACGTCTACCAGGAGACCGTGATCACCGCGTCGCGCGGCGCCCAGAGCCCGCTCGACTCCCCGAACTCGACGACCATCGTCACCCGCCAGGACATCCGGCTCTCCGGCATGACCCGCATCCCGGAGCTGCTCCGGCGCGTCGCCGGCATGGACGTCATGCAGATCACGGGCGGCGACGAGAACGTCTCGATGCGCGGCTTCAACAGCCGCCTCGCGAACAAGCTCCTCGTCCTCGTGAACGGGCGCACGGTCAAGAACGACGTGCTCGGCTCGACCTTCTGGGAGGCGCTCTCGATCGACGTGGATCAGATCGAGCGCATCGAGGTGGTGCGCGGCCCGGGCTCGGCGCTCTACGGCGCCGACGCGTTCGCCGGCATCGTCAACATCATCACGATCGAGCCCGGCGCCGGGAAGAGCGGGTTCCGCGCGGGCTACGGCGACCACCAGCAGGGCTACGGCTCGGTGTGGGCCTCCGCGCGGGAAGGCGACTTCGCGTACCGCCTGTCCGCGGGCTACACGCGCTATCCGCGGTGGACGCGCGAGGTCGCGGGCGACCGCATCGACCTCGAGACGAGCGGCCAGAGCCAGGATCTCGGCGCGCAGAACGTGCGCATCGATCTCCGGGCCTCGCAGCGGCTCGGGCCGCGCCGCGAGCTCGCGGTGGGCGCCGGCTACTCCCGGAGCGAGCTCGACATCTACGGCATCGGCCCGTTCAACGACTACAACCTGGAGGTCGCCAACACCGACGCCTCGGTCGCGTACCGCGGCGAGAACGTCAACGCGCGGACGTACTACTCGTACCTCGACGGCTCCTCGCTGCTCAACGCCGCGTACCTCGGGCACACCCTGTACGCGGGGCGGCCGCGCCAGCACATCGTGAACGCCGAGCTCGAGTTCGCGAAGACGCTCCGCGCGCCCGCGGCCGTCGCGCACGACTTCCACATCGGCCTCGGCTACCGGCTCAAGGCGACCGACTGGAGCTACCTCGACGGCGACATGCCGATCGAGCACCACGGCTCGGTGTTCCTCCAGGACTCGATGAAGCTCGGCGAGCGCGTGACGGTGGTCGCCTCCGGCAGGCTCGACTACGTGCCCTACCTGGAGCGGCTCATCCCGTCGCCGCGCGGCTCGGTCATCGTCAAGCCGACCGCCCGCCAGGCGATCCGCCTCTCCGGCTCGACCGCGTTCCGCTCGCCCACGTCGCTCGAGGCGTACGTCGACCTGCCGATCCAGCTCGCGCTGCCCGGCCTCGAGCTCCTCTCGACCACGCGGCCGCCGGTCCGGTCCGACGTCATCATCGACCCCGAGCAGATCATCACCGCCGAGGCGAGCTACCTGAACCAGCAGAGCGACTATTTCGAGTTCGAGGTCACCGCGTACTACAACCGCGTGAGCGATCTCATCGTGCTCGCCGAGCCGCAGCGCGTGACGCTCTCGCAGCGCGCCCAGGGGTTCGGGGGGCTGAACCCGGAGACGGGGCGCTACACGTCCGGCTTCGGCGGCTTCGAGAACCAGTGCGACGTCTACCACGTGGTCGGCGGCGAGCTCGGCGGCCGCGTCTACCCCGTCGAGGGGCTCGACATCTTCGCCAACTACGCGCTCAACCTGTCGGAGCAGCAGCGCCCCGCCGGGTGCAACGCCCCCGAGGACGAGCGCACCAGCCGGCACAAGGTGAACGCCGGCGTCCAGGTCCGCACCCCGATCGGCGTCGACGGCGAGGTCACGTTCCACTACCAGTCCGCGCAGGCCTGGGCGGAGCAGGTCCCGGCCGGGACGGTCATCGCCACCACCGTCTACCCGCTGCCCGCGTACACGCTGCTCAACGCGCGCCTCGGCTACCGCTTCCTCGACAACCGCGCCGAGGTCTCCGCGACCGTCTTCAACGCGCTCGACGGCCTCGGCGAGGCGCCGCTGCAGATGCACCCGTTCGGCAACCGCATCGGCCGGCGCTTCATGGGATTCTTCCGGTACTCGCTCTAGGCACCTCCATGCTCGGATCCAGCCCCCGCACCGGTCTCCTCCTGCTCGGCGCGCTCCTCGCGGCCCTCCCGGGGTGCGAGGAGGCGGACGTCTTCATCCCGCTGCCGGACCAGAGCGGCCCCGCCGGGGTGCTCGACGGCACGGTGACCTACGCCGGCCCCCGGCCCTGCACGCGGGACGGCCGCGTCGTCGGCGCCGCGATCGTGCTCGGCTTCGACACGCGCCTCTTGCCGCCGCCGGAGGGGCTCGGCACCTCGGCCGCGAGCCTCGACGTGATCCCCGGCGACGAGCTGTTCGCCGGCCTGGGCGCCGCGCTCGATCGCACGAACGACGGCGCGCTCCGCTGCCCCGCGCCGGACGATCCGCCCGTGACCGTGAGCGCCACGTGGCGGCTGTCGCCGCTGCCCGCCGGCACCTACCAGGTCCGCGGCTTCTACGACCACGACGGCGACTTCGATCCGCTCTTCAGCATCGCCAACCTGCCGACCCGGGGCGACGTGGCCGGCGGCGCGATCGAGAACGCGACCGAGGTGCTCGGCGGCGCCGCCCCGCGCTACCGCGAGATCGCGCTCGCCGCCCCGATCCCCGCGACCGGCGCGCGCGTCAGCGGCATCGCGGTCACCCTCGGCCTCCCGCTCCCGCTGGAGCGGCCGATCTTCCACGTCGCCGAGGTGCTCGAGCCGCCCGACGGCGTCGAGGAGGGCCCGGGCGAGGTGGTCATGGCCTCGGACTTCCAGCTGGAGACGTTCAGCCCGGCCAACCCCGCCGGCACCGAGGCGTCGCTCCTGCGCCTGCGGCTCGCCGCGGGCGTGCCCGACGAGGAGATCGCCAGCGCGGCGAAGCCACCGATCTCGCTGCCGGTGGGCGGCGAGCCCGCGCCGACCCTCACGTACGCGCGCCAGGACGTGAACGGCGACGGAGCGATCGACGGCGACGATCACGTGCCGGACTCGGCGCTCATCCCGGCGCTCTTCCCGATCGCGGTGTTCGCGAAGCAGAGCGCCGACGACCCGCTGGTCAGCCAGGCTGCGCCCGCGGTGCTCCTCCAGGGGCTCACGATCTACGACGACCTGCTGACCACGGCCACGCTCGGCGCGGAGCCGCTCAACGAGCCGCGGGACAGCGCGCTCGTCGGCGTCCGGCCCGCCGCGCTCTGCATGCGCCCGGCCGAGCCGGAGCGGGGCGGCGTCCTCGTGATCAGCCACGCGAAGGACAAGGAAGGCAACGACATCATCGCCGCGCAGGACGTGCCCGAGGTCGAGGCGGCGCTCGCCCGGCAGTTCGGGCGCCCGATCGAGATCGTCTACGGCTGCCTGCCCGAGGGGCGCTACGCGCTCAACCTCATCTACGGCACCGGCCAGGCCTGGACCGTGCCGAACGAGGCCGGCGTGTGCGCGCCGTCGGAGGCCGCGCCGTCCCCCGACGTCTGCGGCGCGCGGCCGCGCCTCGCGTCGCAGGACATGGCGCTCCGCATCGGTCCGCCGGACGACCCGGCGTACTGCGCCGAGCACCCCACCCCCGCGCTCTGCCTGCCCTGAGCGCCTCGCGCCCCCTGCCCCGCGCGCCGTCGCGCCCGCCCCGAAAGAAGCGCCGATTTCCTGCGGAGAGCGCCGGTTGCGCCGCGCGCGCCGGTTCCCTCGCGCGCCTTCTCCGATGGTAGGGTCCAGGCCCATGCGCTGGTTTCGCTTTCCCTCGCTTGCTTGTCTGGGGGCGCTCGGCGGCGCCGCGGCGGGCGCGCTCGTTTCGTCCGACGCGGCCGGCGGCTGGCCGCCGCCCGCCTCGGCCAGCGCAGCGGACATGGCCGATCCCGAGAACTGGCCGGACGATCCCGACTACGGCCCCTCGGCCACGCAGAGCGGGCAGTGGAGCTTCTACTCCTTCCTCCCGGCCCCGAGCGGGAGCGTGCACCCCCGCCCGGAGGAGTCCGCCGCCGGCATGGCGATCGATCTCGCCTGGCGCCTCACCCAGGGCGACCCGCGCGTCCGCATCGCCGTCACCGGCTCCGGGATCCTCTGGGACGACGAGGATCTCCTCGAGAAGGTGTGGCTCAACCGGGGCGAGCTCGAGCCCTACAAGCCGCTGCACGCGGACGGCACGGCGTGCGCGGGCGACGGCGAGCTCGCCGGCTTCGACTGCAACGGCGACGGGGTCCTCTCGGCCTCGGACTACAAGGACACGCCGGGGCTCACGCCAACGGCGTCGGCGGGGCGGCCGCAGGGCGACCGGAACGGCAACGGCCGGCTCGACGCCGGCGATCTCATCCTCCACTTCTCGGACGGCTTCGACGACGACGACAACGGCTACGTCGACGACATCGCCGGCTGGGACTTTTTCAAGAACGACAACGATCCGTTCGACGACACCCGGAACGGCCAGGGCACCGAGGGCGCGAAGATCGCGGCGGCGCAGACGAACAACGGTCTGGGCGGCGCGGGCGCCTGCCCGCTGTGCAGGGTCGTCCCGCTGCGCGTCGGCGACAGCCGCGTCGCCGACGCGCAGGACCTCGCGAAGGCGATCCTCTACGCCGCCGACCTCCGGGCCGACGTGGTGCAGTGCCCGGTGACCGCCGTCGACAGCACCGCCTTCCTCCAGGCGGCGCTCGATTACGCGCACGGCGAGGGGACGCTCGTGGTCGCGTCGGTGGGCGACGAGGGCTCGCGCCACCACAGCGCGCCCGCGATGAGCAACCACGCGCTGCCCGTGAGCGCCGTCCGCTACGACGGCCAGAGCGTCCAGACGTCGACCACCTTCCTCGACGCCTCCCCGTGCTCGAGCTTCGGCGGCAACAACCTGCTCGCCGTGTCGAGCGCCGGCTGCGCCAGCGACGCGACCGCCGAGCTCGCCGGCGTCGCGGGCCTCCTGTACTCCGCCGCCCTGGAGCGCGGCGTCGCCCTGTCGCCCGCGGAGACGCAGGGCCTGCTCCTCGTGAGCGCCGACGACATCGACGTGCCCGAGTCGCGCGAGCCCGGGTCGCCGTACCGCTCCTCGCAGCCGGGGTTCGATCAGCGGTTCGGCCACGGCCGCGTCAACGCGAGCCGCGCCGTCGAGGCGCTGCGCGACGGGCGCGTGCCGCCCGCGATCGACCTCACGTCGCCGCGGTGGTTCGAGGTCCTCTACAAGGATCAGGTGCAGGTGCCCGTGCCGATCGAGGGCACCATCTCGGCGAAGCGGGCGACGGCGTACGACTACGCGATCGAGTGGGCGCCCGGCGTGCAGCCGCTCGAGTCGGAGTTCCGGGTGCTCCAGCGGGAGGTGAACGTCGCGCCGTCGGTCGTCATCGGCGCCGGCGGCCCGCTCGCCTCGCTCGACGTGCGCACCATCGACACGTCCCACGCCCGCGACGCCGACAGCCCCCACGGCGAGAACGACCGCGCGATCACGGTGCGCGCCCGGGCGACCGCCCGCTACGGCGGCGCCGCCGGCGACGTGCGCACCGAGGCGCGGCGCACCTATTACGTCGCCAGCGATCCGACGCTGGTCGACGGCTTTCCCTTCCCCATCGGCGACAGCGGCGAGGGCAGCCCGAAGCTCGCGGACCTCGACGGCGACGGGGGGCGCGAGATCATCTACCCCACGGCCGGCGGCGAGCTGCACGCGCTGAAGCTGACGCCGAGGGGCCCCGAGCCGCTGCCCGGGTTCCCGTTCCAGACGCGCCACGCCGACGGGCTCGATCCCGAGACGCCGGAGGCCTCGCCCGCCTCCTACGGGCGCGCCCGCGCGTACGACGAGGTGGCCTGGAACGAGCTCGGCCGCGAGCCGATCCTGGGCGCGCCCGCGATCGCGGATCTCGACGGCGACGGCGCGCAGGAGATCGCGATCTCGACCTGGCCGGGCACGGTCTACGTCGTCGGCGTGGACGGCTCGCTCCGCGACGGCTGGCCGGTGCGCCTGCCCGAGATCCCCTCCTGCCCCCTCGATCCCGGGGCGCCGGCGGGCGCGCCGTGCATGTCCGCCGACGCGCGGATCGCGCGGGGGGCGTTCGCCGCGCCGGTCCTCGCCGACCTCGACGTCGACGGCCGGCTCGACGTGATCCAGGCGGCGTTCGACGGCAAGGTCTACGCCTTCGACGCGGACGGCGGCGCGCTGCACGGCTGGCCGGTGGAGGTGCACTACGAGGGGCCGCTGGCCCGGGAGCCGGCGCGGAGCCGCCTGCTCGCGACGCCGGCCGTCGCCGATTTCAACGGCGACGGGCGCCCGGACCTGCTCGTCGGGTCGAGCGAGCGGCTCGGCGACGACGGCGACGCCGGGGCGGTCTACGTGCTCGACGCGCGCGGCGCGGACGCGCCCTCCGGGCCGGTGCTCGCGGGCTGGCCGGTCACGATGCCGTCGCTCTCGCTCGCGCCGCTCGTCGCGGAGGGGATCGCGGCCTCGGGCGTCGTCGGCCGGTTCGGCGGCACGCTGGCGGGGGTCGCGCAGGGCAACGGCGCGCCGCCGCTCGTGCTCCCGGCCTCGCCGGGCGCGCAGGACGGGCTCCTGTCGACCCCGGCGGGCGCGCTGCCGCCGCCGCGGGGCGGCTCGCCGGCCGGGCTCGATCCGACGTTCGGCCCGCTCTCGCCCGCGGCGGGCGCCCGGACGATGCTCCCGCTGCTCTCGCATCCGGCGCTGGGCGACGTCGATCAGGACGGCACCCCCGACGTGATCGCCGCCGGCGGCTCGGAGGCGGCCGCGCTGGCGCTCGCGGGCGAGCGCGGCGCGGAGCGGCCCGCTCACCTGCTCGCGGTCTGGAGCGGCCGGTCGGGCGCGATGCTGCCGCGCGCGCCGTTCGTCCTCGAGGATCACACGGTCGGGGGCAGCCAGGCGGTGGTCGATCTGAACGGCGACGGCTACCCCGAGGTGCTGACGGGCTCGAGCGGCTATTTCCTGCACGCCTTCGACGGGTGCGGCCGGGAGCCGCGCGGGTTCCCGAAGTTCACCGGCCAGTCGATCGCGACGACGCCGGCGGTGGGCGACCTCGACGGCGACGGGACGCTCGAGGTCGTGGTGGGCACCCGCGACGGCTGGCTCTTCGCGTGGCACACCGAGGCGACGACGGGCGCGCTCGTCGCGTGGGAGAGCTTCCACCACGACAACCGGAACACGGGCAACCTCGAGACGCCGCTCGATCAGGGGGGCGGGCGGAGCGCGGCGCGACCGCTCACCGTGGACCTGTGCGAGGGCCCGCAGCAGGCGCAGGTCCTCCTGCGGCTGGGCGGCGGCTGCGCCTGCGCGGCCGCGGGGGCTCCGCGCGGCGGGGCCGACGACGGCGGCGAGCGCGCGGCGCTCGGGGCGGCGCTGCTCGGGGCGATGGCGCTGTGGGGGCGGCGGCGGAGGGCGTAGGCGGGGCGCGCGGGGCCGCGGCAGCCGAGCGAGCCGTCGCGCGGCGCCCTCGCGTCGCCGTCGCCGCCGGCCAGCCCCTGCCTGCGCCGCTCCCGGCGCCCCTCAATAGGGGCAGGCCAGCACTTCCGGCGCGCTCACGCCCTGGGTGCTCACGCCCGAGATGACGTTATCCTCCGGATGAAAGAGCGCCTGGGCGCCAGCCGGCCCCGACAGCCAGCATTGCTGCTGGATGGATTGTGATTGCCTCCCGCGCGAGGGGTCGCAGCGCCCCACCGTAGCGCCGCGGACCGTGACGTCGCTGGCCTCTATCTTGATGCCGGGATGGGAGCCCGACGTGAGGCGCAGGGCATTGTCGAAGACGAGCAATCGCTTCAGGGTCACGTCTCCCACCCGAACCGCGGTCACGGGCAGCGTGGTTCGCGAGCTCAGGAGCACGCCGTAGAGCCCGTTTCCCCAGGACGCGACGTCCCGGAGCGCCACCCCGGCGCCTGCCTGGACGTGCACGCCGTGGCTCGCGTTGTATGCGGATGCGACCCGCTCGATCAGGATCCCCGTCGGACGGTCCTCCTCGACGGCGCTCGCCAGCATGACGCCGGCGCCGCCGTTGTGATGAAAGTAGCTGTCTTGGACCACGATGTTCGCCGGCACCGCGCCGGGGATCCCGGGCCCAGGGGGGACCTGGGCGGAGATCCACAGGCCATGTCCGCCGCTGCCCGTCGCGGAGCCGTTGCCGGGATGGATCAGGTTGTGGTGAACGTTGCAGTTTCGCACGGTCACGTTGGCGGTGATGATCTTGATCGCGCTGGCGCCGATCGGGCCGTTGATGTTCTTGATCTCGCAGTTCTCCACGAGGATGGGCGGCGTGTCGTGGTGCCCGGCGATGGAGGACAGGTAGATGCCGCCCTTCGCGGTGCCGTCCACGATCACGTTCCGGATGACGCCCCCGGAGCCCCAGGAGAAGCCGATGCCCTCCAGATTGGACGGCTTGCAGGCAGGGAGCTGGGGCACGAGGGGCGCGTAGCGCACGATGACGTTCTCCACCTTGCAGTCCGCGCACGTGTTGAGGTGGATGCCGCTGTTGGCCGTCCTGCGTGGCCCATCCGTGAGCGCGATCTGCAGATGGCGGATCCAGAGCCCCCGGACCGCGCTGACGGCGGTCCCGTCCCGCTTGACGACCTCGCTGACCTGGATGGCCCCGGGGTACTGCTCCGGATTGCAGGGAATCGCCACGAGGGTCGCGGTCCCGGGATCGCCCGGGCCGGCGCGGGGAGACAGCTCCGGCCCCTCCAGGGTCAGCGCGTCGTAGTGGGGCCGCAGCGGGCTGCGCAGCACGTATCGCCCCGCGGGGAAGGCCACGACGCGCCTGCGGGCGCGCAGCGACGCCGCGCACTCGATGGCCGTCGCGATGCCCGGGCTGTCGTCGACGTTCGTGCTGTGGTCGACGGACGCGTCGGCGGAGAACGGCCATTCCGCCGGCCTCGCCAGGTAGGGAAGGACGTTGACCACGCCGTCCGGGTCGACGGAGCCCGGCAGGCAGCAGCGCGCCCCCTCGCAAGCATTCAGGTCCTCGTGCAGCGTCCTGGTCCCGAGGCAACCGCCGCTGGCGGGGCAGAAGGGCCCCGTGCAGACCGGAGACAGCGTGGCGGACTCGGGGCAGGCGACGCCGGTCGTCTCGTCTGCCACGAAGGGCGGCTCGGTGTAGGGCGCGTCGAGGCCGCAGAAATCCTGGGACGCAGCGCTCACCATCGCATCAGGGCGAACCCCCCAGTCAGCCTCGCCGCAGCCGGCGCTGTCCGGGGGCGGGGTGGCTCCGGCTGGAGCGGAGACGAGCGCGAGCAAGACTCCGATCCAGATCTTCACGAACCGCTGGTCCAATGACACACATACCTCCTTCTCGGACGAGGGGGTAATCCGGGACTTTCAGGTGCAAGGAGCGAGCGTGGGCGTCGAGCGGAGCATCGTTGTGCGAAGAAGCGGGCCACCGGGGCAGCCGCGATGCGATCGCACCACCGTTCCGCTCCACGCGTCTGGCATGAGCGATTTTCCTGAGCGGGCGTGCCGCGCGCGGCGCGGCGGGCCGTCCCAGCGAGCGCGGAGAGGGCACGTCGACGACGGGGATGCTGCGAGCCGGGGCGCGCTGGCTCGCTGTCAGCGGGGCGCGGGGCTGTCCGCGACAGTCGCTCTCGAGATCGAACTGCCCGTTGCGGTGAACGCGCCGGAGGCTGCGTCCCTCGGGCCCGCCCCGTGCCCGCGAATGCCACGTGGCTTGTCACGCTCGACGCGTCTGCGCAAGCGCCGCGTCCGAGCGCCTCGCGGCGGCTCGCCGGGGGCGATCGGGGGACGAGCCCACGACGGCCGAGCGAGTTTCGTGAAGGACGGGCGCGCGGCCTGCGACAGGGCGTTGCGCCGCAGGAGCCGCGAGCTCCCTCGCGCGCCGGGCTCGCGCTCGAGCCCGGCGCTGCACGACGGAGGCGCGATCAGCGCTCGCGCTTGACGCGCATGCCCCCGCCGAAGCTGACCGTCCACACCTCGTCGAGGTCGTGCGGGTTCCAGAACACCCGCACCGGCTGCTGGAACGAGTACCCGTCGTCGCGGAAGAACGTCGGCGCGTCGTCGTTGAGGTCCTCGGTGATCCAGAGCCCGTCCCGCTCGGTCGTCATGTACATGCGGTCCGGGTCGCGCGGGTCGATCGCGCACGACTCGACGCGGACCTTGTCGCTGATGCGCTGCCAGGTCAAACCGCGATCCCTCGTCCGGTACAGCCCGCCGAAGAAGCGGTCGTCGTGGCTGAACACCGTCACATACCACGTGCTCTCGGTGCGGTCGTTCGGATCGACGACGATGTCTTTCGTCCAGTAGTGCATCTCCGGCGAGGAGCGATCCTCCCACGCCGACGCGCCGGGCGGCAGGAGGAACACGCCCGATCGATCGGTGAACGTCCGGGTGTTGCCGGGCTGATGGCCAGAGTAGGTCGCGACGATGCTCCCGTCCTTCAGCACGTGGACGTTGAACGCGTGCCCCTGCGTCCGCGGCGGGGCGGGGAGCGGCTCGGGCGCCGCGCGGGGCGCGCTGAGATCGAGGTGGACGATGCCGCCCGACACGCTGTTGACCGTGCTCGCATAGAGCTGGTCCGGATCGTTCGGATCGAGCGCCAGCCAGATGACGGGGCGGCCCAGATCGGCGACGAGCGACCACGTGGCGCCCTTGTCCTCGGAGATCATGATTCCCCCTCTGGCCGGGCGGGCCTCCGTACCGTCGATGCGGGCGTCGCGCATCCAGGGGCTCTGGTAGATGTCGTGAACGCTGCCGGTGGCCGCGTAGAGCGCTCCGGTGATCGGGTGCTGGACGGCGTGGTAGGTGGTGTTCAGGGTCAGGCCGTTCGCGCCGTCGCGAGCCCACGAGCTGCCGCCATCCTCGCTGTAGGCGCTCCGGATGTCCGTGAGCGACGCGAAGATGGTGTGTTTGTCGGGGAAGGTCAGCCACCAGCCCGACGTCTGCTCGACGCCGCTCGTGCGGTAGAAGCGGGACTTCGGGGTATCCGCGCCCCTCCGGTTGTCGTCCGCCGGGTCCACGTACGCCTGCTGGAAGCTCTTCCCGCCGTCGTCGCTGACGTGGACGAACCCGAGATCGGTGATGGCCACCCGGCGGGAATCCTCGGGCGACACCGAGAGGCCGAGCGCGTACTCGCCGAAGTCCCAGCCCATGTCGCCTCCGAACCCGCTCCAGCCGGTGGCGATGTTGGCGTTGTGATCGCTCCGGAACACGTGCCGCCAGCTGGCCCCGCCGTCGATGGTCTTCAGCACGATGGGCGCGAGCGTCTGGCGATCGCCGCCGGCGACGTACGCGACGCCGGGGTCGTCCGCGGACGTGGCGACGAACGCGAGCTTGTCGCTCGGTCCGAGCCCGTTCGTCGCGGAGACCCAGCGCTTCTCGCCGAGCTTGAGCCGATAGAGGCCGGCGTAGGCGTCGAGCTCCCCGCCGGTCGTGTTCGCGGTGACGAGGGGGTTGCCGCCGCCGTCGGCGGCGGAGAAGGTGACCGCGAAGAAGCGGGCCCGCCTGCCGTGCCCGGCCCCCGCGAACGAGACGATCTTCTCGCCCTGGGGGAGGCCGCCGATCGAGGTGTCGAGCCGGAAGCTCGCGCCGCCGTTGCGCGAGACGAGCAGCCCGTCGCTCGTGCCGGCGTAGATGTCGTCGCCGTCCCAGTGCACGCCGCCGACCTTGAGGCCCCCCGGCCAGTCCGTCGTGTGGACCAGGTGGAAGCTGCGGCCGCCGTCGAGCGAGGCGTAGAGCTGGCGCGTGTCCGAGACGAGCAGCCGATCGGTGTCGCAGGGGTCCACGAACAGGTAGTGGGCGTCTCCGGGCGTCCCCGGGGTGGTGACGGGCGCGTCCCACGTCGCTCCCCCGTCGGTGCTCTTGGCCAGCGTGGCCGCGTCGAAGATGACGTTCTCGGGGCCCCTGTAGGTCACGGCGTAGAGGACATCCGGGTCGGCGGTGAACCGGAACTGCGAGAGGACGCCGCCCTGGATGTCGCGGAAGTCGAGGTTCGTCCATTTCCTGCCGAAATCCCTCGTGCGGTACACGCCCCGCATGTCGCTGGCCATGAAGATCTCGCGGCCGTCGTGGGGGTTGATCGACGGCGAGAAGAGGGCTCCTCCGCCGCCCACGCCGCGCGATCGCCACCGGCCGCGCGCGCCGCCGCTCCCGTGCCCGTGGTGGCGGCGCTCCTCCGTCCTATCGGCGCCGAGCGCGGACGACGCGAGGCGGGCGCTCCCCAGGGCCGCCGGCTCGCCGGTCGATACCTCGGCGCAGCCTCCCGCGAGCAGCCCTGCGCCGACGGCCAGCAAGCTCGTCACCCTCCTGATGCACGCGACGGCGCCAACCTCGATGCTCATGCTCTCTCCTTCCGTGCGGACGTCCCGAGCTTCACCAGCCCCCGGGACAGGAACCTGGCGCATAGGCTCCTTGCGCTCGCGATGCGACGATGAGCGCAGGACGCAATTCGACGAGCACATCACAGGATCTCGACAGAGGGAATCCAATCGACCGTCGCAATCGTGCGCAGCGGCGCCGGTGACGAATGTGTGCAGCCGTGTTGACGGTACTTCTACACGCTCGCAGCGGCTCTCTTCACGTTGATGCGCCCACGCACCGACGGGTCCGTGTGTCAACTTCCGGTTGACACCGTGTACAACGCCATTTGACGGCGGCGACTGGATCTTTCGGCGGAGAATGGCGAAAGGCGCGTCATGGTAAAACATTACAGCAGAGGCGCGCGTTCAGGTCATCGCGCGGGCTATGCTCCGTGGCCCGATCATTGCTGATGCGCGAGGTCCTATGCAACACCGGGTCCTGTTCACGCGCACCATGTCTCTGCGCGCGCTTTCTCTTGCGGCGCTGATGGCCGCCCTTCCCGCCTGCGGTGACGACACGAGCGGCGCCTCGTCCAGCGGCTCCAGCTCCTCGGCTGGCGGCTCCAGCGCCTCGGCCAGCGGCTCCAGCGCGTCGGCCGGCGGCGCCGGTCCCTCGTCCAGCAGCTCCAGCGCGTCGGCTGGCGGCGCCGGGCCCTCGTCCAGCAGCTCCAGCGCTTCGTCGGGCGGCGAGAGCTCATCCTCCGGCGGTCCCGACGATCCCGGAACCTCCGCGGACTGCGTCGACCTGGTGACCAACCCGGACATCAACTGGCGCGAGTCGTCCTTGAAGAGCGATCAGGAGATCGTTCGGTGCCTGGCGGAGACCCTGGGGCGGCCGGTGGGTTACGGGGAAAAAGCCCGGGGTGGCTTCGACCCCAATGGCAATAGCCGCCTGACGGTGATCACCACACGCTCCGATGTCTCGGTGGAGCAGCAGATCTACGACGCCGTCACCGGCGACGAGCACAACTGGGTGGTGTTCGACAAGGACGACTTCAAGAGCGATCACGACATCGCCATGTACCGTCTGAAATGCGGCGAGCCGGCGGTCCTGGCCAAGCTGGGCGCCACCGAGCGGCAGTGCGTCAATTACCAGGAGTGGTGCAGCGCCAAGGGCGTGCCGGCGGCCGACTGCGAACATCAGTTCTTCAACGTCGCCCTGAACGACGCGAGCCTGCCCATCCGCAACGTGGTGATCGGCTCCAACACCACCATCGATGGTCGCATGAGCCGCGCGGTCTTTCGCTTCAGCGGCTTCGCCATCGGCCGCGACAGCACCGGCACGCCGACCCAGACCGCCGAGAGCGTGATCCTCACCCACCTGAGCTTCAAGGGCGCCGGCCACGTGGAAGACCACGGCCTGGATCCGGACATGATCCGCTCCACCGGCGCGTCCCACGACATCTGGATTCACAAGAACAGCTTCAGCTTCACCGGGGACTCCGCCTTCGACGTGAAGGTCGGCGCCCACGACATCACCATGTCGTTCAACCGCGTCCTCGACGTGAAGCGGGCCACCCTGCACGGATCCAGCGACGACCACACCATCGACGCCCAGATCACCACCACCATGCACCACAACGCGTTCATCACCAGCGAGCCGTTCTATGACGAAGGCCGCGGCACGGCCCGGAGGGTGCCCCTGCTGCGCCGCGGCTCGTCGCACATGTTCAACAACGTGTTCATGAACTACTACAAGGACTTCGCCAGCGTGCGGGTAGGCGGCACCCTGCTGTTCGAAGACAACGCCTTTCTGGGCGGAACCCCCGTCCAGAGCGAGAAGAGCGACCGACGCGCCGCCTTCGACGAATGGACGACGAAGCGGCTCTCGAGCAACGTCGTGGACGACGGCAATTTCACCGCCACCGGCTCGTTCGCCTGGTTCTCCGATGACGAGTGCGTCATCGACGCGACCTACGAAGCCGCGGTCTCGGGCGGCGGCGGCGCGGCGCGGGATCTCTCCCAGGATTACTCGGAGGAATCGCGCGCGCTGATCGGCGTGCACAAGCTCCGCGCCGGCCAAGACTTGGTGGATTACGTCAATGCCACCGCGGGCAAAGACGGCGCCGCGCCGTTCAACTCGCCTCTCTCCGAGGGGCGCGACGCCATCCTCGGACTGCCCCACGAAGCCTGCATTCGCTAGCGGCCCGCCGCCTGCGCTGCGTGGTAGGATGCGGCGCGCATGCGTACGTCACGCAGGAGGGCGCGAGCGCTGCTGTTTGCCATCGTGGCGCCGTGCGTTGCGCCCCTCGCTTCGAGCGCCGCGCGCGCCGACGATCGCCCCTTCGCCTTGCGGTGGACGGCCCCCGCCGGCTGCCCCGAGGGCGCGGCGGTCGAGGCCGAGATCACCCGGCTCCTCGGAGACCAGAGCCCCTCTTCGAGCGGCGCGCTGCGGGCGGTGGGCGCGATCGCGCCCGCGGGCAGCGGTTTCGAGCTGCACATCGAGCTCTCTCGCGACGGATGGAGCAGCGCGCGGACCGTGCGCGGCGCGACGTGCCCCGCGCTCGCCGACGCGGGGGCCCTCATCGTGGCGATGGCGATCGATCCGGACGCCGCGGCGCGGTCGGGCACGGCAGCGACGGACGATCGTTCGATCGCCGGGGCGCGTCCGGCCAATCCCGCCCCGGAGCCGCCGGCCGCCGCGGCTCGAGGCGCCGAGCCCGCGCCGCCGAGGGGCCCGCCCACGGCCCCGCCCAGGTCCGCGCCGCCGACGCGGGCGCGCGCGCGGCCGACGGAGGGCTCGGTCGACAGGGCTCCCCGGTTTCGCATCGGGCTCGGCGGCATGAGCGATCTGGGCACGATGCAGCGGCTGAGCGGCGCCATCGAGCCCTGGGCGGGCGTCGTCGTCGGCCCCGCGCGGCTCGAGGCCGGGGCCTCGTTCTGGCCGGGCAGGAGGGCGGAGTCCGCGGCCAAGCCCGGCACCGGCGGGACCATCGATCTCGTCGCCGGCTCGCTCGCGGCGTGCGCCCTCTTGCCGCCTCTCGAGCGCGCCGTTCGCCCGGATTTCGAGGTCGGCGTGCCCTGCGCCGGCGTCGAGCTCGGGCGCATGCACGCCGAGGGGTTCGGCGTGAGCGACCCAGGCGAAGGGAGCGGCGTGTGGGTCGCGTTACGCAGCGGCGCGGCGGCCTCCTGGGTCGTGGCGCCGTGGATGCGCTTGAGGCTCCGTCTCGAGGCGGTGGTGCCGCTCGAGCGACCGCGCTTCGTGCTCGAAGGCGTCGGCGAGGTCCACGAGCCGAGCGTCGCGGCGCGGGCCGCCCTGGGGCTCGAGCTCGCGTTGTGACGGGCGCGGTCGTTTTCTTCACGGAATCGGCGCGCGCTGGCCATGGGCGAGGGTGGCCGCCCGTGCCGTCACCCTGAGCGCCGAGTCTGCCGGAGCGGAGGTTGCGCCCCCGGCAGAAGCGGCAGACTGCGCGGTCGCGCTCGAGTTCGACGCGATCTACGAGCGCTATTTCGATTTCGTCTGGCGCAACGTACGCCGGCTCGGCGTCCCGGACTGCCACGCCGACGACGCGGTGCAGGAGGTGTTTCTCGTCGTCCACCGGAAGCTCCCGGCGTTCGAGCCCCGTTCCACGGTCCGCGCGTGGCTCTCGGGCATCGTCGCGCGCGTCGCGCGGGAGCACCGGAGGGCCTACGTGCGCAAGAGCCCGCTCGCGAGATCGCCGGTCCCGCCGCTCGATCCGGACGAGGTGGAGAGCGGCGCGGCCGGCGGTGACGAAGCGCTGGCGCAGGCGCAGGCGACGCGGCTCTTGCACGCGCTGCTCGAGGGGCTGGACGACAACAAGCGCGCCGTCTTCGTGCTCGCGGAGCTCGAGCAGATGACGGCGCCGGAGATCGCGGAGGCGACCGGGGCCAACCTGAACACCGTTTACGCGCGCCTCCGGGCGGCTCGCAAGGAGTTCGAGCAGGGCGTGGCGCGCCTGCGGGCGCGCGACGGGTGGAGGTCGCGATGAACGGAGGGCCCCGGCGCGCGGCGCGGAGCACGCAGAATGGCAGGGAGGCATGAGTCAGCTCGGGCCCCTGTCGCGATCGATCATCGAGGCCGCCCGCAACGGCGATCGGAGCACGGCGGCGGACCGCGCGCGCGTGCGCGCGAAGCTGCGGAAGAGCCTGGCCGTCGGAGCGGCCGTCACGGCGGGCGGTGCCGCGAAGGCTGGCTTTGCGATGGTCTCGGCCAAGGCGGCGCTGCCGTGGGGGGTCGTGGCGCTGCTCGCGCCCGCGGCGGTCGTGACCGCGCTGCATGCGGCGCAGGGCGAGCCGAAGGCCGTTCCGCGCGCGAGCACGGCCAGCGCGGCGGTCATCGCGAGAGCGCGCGCGGCGGCCGCGGCGCGGCCGGCGGCGAGCGACGCCCGCGCGCCGGCGGAGAGCCCGCGCGCGCCGGCGGAGAGCCCGCGCGCGCCGGCCCTGCCGATCGAGCCCGCGGACGGCAAGGAGCTCGACCCGCCCCAGGCGGCGAGGACGCTGCCCACGACGCCAAGCCGGGCGCCTCGGCCCGCCGCTTCCGGCGGACCGGGAGCGCCGCCCGACGTGGCGGCGGAGGACCCGCTCGTCGCCGAGACGCGGCGGCTGCGCGAGGTCCACGACGCGCTCCGGCGCGGTGACCCGGGGCGCGCGCTCTCGCTGCTCGATGCCGCGGATGCGGGCGGGCAAGAGCTGCGGGAGGAGCGGGCCGCTGCCCGCGTCGTGGCGCTGTGCGATCTCGGCAAGAGGGCGGAAGGTCGCGCGGCGATGGTCGAGTTCCTGCGGAAGAGCCCCGGTTCGCCATATTTGGGCCGCGTGCGCGCTGCGTGCGAAGAGAAATGATTCGAGAGGACGTTTCTCGCACGGATTCCTCCGCGCGCGACCATGAGCCGGTGAGAGGAGCGATCATGAAAATCCAGATGCTCATCGGCGCAGCGGGCCTGACGATCGTGGCGGCGATGTTCTCGTGCACTCCCGAGATCATCGCGATCGGGCAGGACAAGCAGCAGGTCGCGTGCAACACCGACGCCGAATGCGGCCCAGGGGAGACGTGCGGCGCGGGCACGTGCCAGACGGGCTGCGTCGCGGACGCGGACTGCCCTTCGGGGCGCTCCTGCGTGAACGGCGCCTGCGTCGACGGCGCGGCGTCCCGCCAGTGCACGACAGACGCGGACTGTCCTTCAGGGCTCTCCTGCGTGAACGGCGCCTGCGTCGACGGCGCGGCGTCCGGCCAGTGCGCCGTAGACGCGGATTGCCCTGTGGGGTCAACCTGCATGAGCGGCGCCTGCATCCATGGCTCGGAGTTCTGCAAGTGCACCACGGACGCGGATTGCCCGGGTGACCAGTTCTGCATGAGGGGCGACTCGTGCGGCTTCGGCGCGGGGCTCTGCGCGACCGACGCCGACTGCCCCGTCTATGGCCAGCTCTGCTCCGATGGCGTGTGCGAGGGCCCGGCGCAGGCTCACTGCACGTCGGACGCGGAGTGCGGCGAAGACCACGTGTGCATGGGTGAAGTCTGCAAGTCCACGCTGCCGGCGAAGGGCACGGAGCGCTGCGTGCCTCTGGTCGACCCCGAATGCGTCGCGGACGCCGATTGCCCTGGGACTCTCCTCTGCGCCAGAAACGGCACCTGCATCGCCGATGGCCCTGCGCCCTGCACGATCGACGCCGACTGCCCCCTCCGTGGTCAGATCTGCACCGGTGACACGTGCGAGGGGCCGTGGGGCCAGCTCTGCGCGTCGGACGCGGATTGCCCCGCGAACCACGTGTGTATCTCCGAGGAGTGCAAGTCCACGTTGTGATACCGCGCCGTGAACCTCCTCCGTCCCCGGACGGCGGATCGTCACGGGCCCGCTCGCCTCTTCCTCGCGACCGCCCACGGCGCTCTCCAGGTGATGGCGCGAGCCGCCACCCCTGAAGACTGCAGCCTCTAGCCGGGCGCCTCCGCGCCGGCGCGACGGTCGTTTTCGCGGCGGAATCGCCCCGATCGGCCGCGCGCGCCGGTGGCATCGAGGTTGCCATGGCTCCGGACAAGCAGGCACGCCTCCCTGGCGCCGCCGGATCCGGCGATGGCCGGGAGGGCTCCCCGTCGACCTGCGGAACACGAACCGAGGGTGAATCGACATGCGAACTTCCGCGATGGTCTCGAGCGCGTTGACGGCGGCATCGGCGATGATGATGGGCTGCGTGGCGGCGCCCGATCTCAACGAGCAGCTCGTGGGTGAGGTCGCACAGCCCACCATCTGCGGCACAACGGCTGATTTCCAGCACGTCGAGCAGTACGACGGCACCCTCGGCGTGACGACGGGGTTCGTCGGAGCGCACGAGTCCCCGGTCGGGCAGATCCAGTGGAAGAGCGATCTCGCGTCCCGCTACGCGAACCCGGGCAACGTGAGCGGCACCCGCACCTGCTCCGGCACGCTGATCGCGCACAACCTCTTCTTGACCGCCGGCCATTGCTTCGATCCCGACGGCAACGGCTGGACCTGGCCCCGGACCGCCTCGAGCACGCCGATCTCGGCGAGCCAGGGGGCCGTCGAGATGCGCGTCAACTTCGATTACCAGGAGGACCCGAGCGGCAACCTCAGGACCGCGGAGTCGTTCGACATCGTGTCCTTGCGCGAGCACCGGCAAGGCGGCCTCGATTACGCCATCGTGCAGCTCGCGCGGAGCGCCGCGGCGAGCTACGGCTTCACGGTGGTCTCCACGAAGGACGCCGCCGTCAACGACATGCTCGCCGTCATCGGCCATCCGAGCGGCGAGCCCAAGCAGGTCGACGCCGGCCCCGCCACCAGCTTCAGCGGCGACTATATCCAGTATGGCTCGCTCGACACGCTCGGCGGCAACTCCGGCTCGGGCGTGCTCCACGCCGCGTCCGGCAAGATCGTCGGCGTCCACACGAACGGCGGGTGCACCTCGATCGGCGGCGCGAACTCCGGCGTCAGGATCACGTCGATCCTCGAGGAGTCCCCGATCCTGCGCGACGTGACGCAGCGGCTCGTCGTGTTCGCGAAGGGCTCGGACAACGCCATCTGGCACAAGTTCTACGACGGCGGCTGGTCCGGCTGGACCTCGCTCGGCGGGAGCCTCACCTCAGCGCCCTCCGCCACGCTCACGCGGGAGGGCCGGCTGACGGTGTTCGCGAAGGGCGCGGACAACGCCATCTGGCACAAGTACTACGAGGGCGGCTGGTCGGGCTGGACCTCGCTCGGCGGCCCGCTCGCGTCGGCCCCCGCCGCGACCGTGACGCGCGAAGGGCGGCTGACGGTGTTCGCGCGCGGCACCGACAACGCCATCTGGCACAAGTACTATGACGGCGGCTGGTCCAGCTGGATCTCGCTCGGCGGCGCGACGACGCACGATCCGGCGGCGGTCGTCACGGCCGAAGGGCGCCTGGTCGTCTTCGCGAGGAGCTCGAGCGGCGAGCTCGTCCACCGCTACTACGACGGCGGCTGGTCCAGCTGGATCTCGCTCGGCGGCACCATCGCCTCGGGCCCGTCGGCGGTGGTCACGGCCGAGGGGCGGCTCACGGTGTTCGCGCGCGGCACCGACAACGCCATCTGGCACAAGTACTATGACGGCGGCTGGTCCGGTTGGATCTCGCTCGGCGGCGCCATGGTGGATCAGCCCGGCTCCGCGGTCACGCCCGAGGGGCGCCTGGTCGTGTTCGCGCGCGGCGCCGACAACGCCATCTGGCACAAGTACTACGACGGCGGCTGGTCGAGCTGGATCTCGCTCGGCGGCGCGCTGACCTCGAGCCCGGCCGGGATCTGAGCACGACGCACGCGCGCCGGTCCGCTCCCATGGCGTGTCGCCTGCGTGACCGGCTGCTGCGGGGCGCCGGGGCGAAGGAGCCTGACGCTTTCTGGGTGATGTCGAGGTCCGTGGGGAAGTGAGAAGGGTCGGGTGAGCGAGCTGTCCACGAGCGCGGAGCTCCTATCAAACGGGCCAGGTGTCGGGGGGGTCCCGCGATCTGGTCCCGCGATCTGGGCGACGAGCCTGTCCGCCCGGCGGCCGGGCTCATCCGCCGGCGTCGCCCGCGCTCCTCGGACGATGCTGTGCGTCGCGAAACCGGAAGGACGGCCACGATCGGGTCCAGCGCCTGGTCAGGGCTCCTCCGCGGCCCGGGATCTGGCGCGCCTCCTGACGGCCAGCTCGTACGCGTCGGCGAGCAACGGCCGCACCGCCTCGAACGTCGCGTCGCTCGGGTTGAGCACGCAGACCCAGGACTGCGGCGCATAGACAGGGTGAGGCATGATCCGGTCGAGGGCCGTGAAGTCATGGCCAGCGTTCGCGAGGCTTTCTGCGCCCGCCTGACCGGGAGAGGGCGGCGGGGCGCCAAACAACGCACGGTATGTGTCCTTGCCGACCCCGATGTTCAGGCGGAACACGCCCGGGCGATCCAGGTTCGAGGCGCGGTCGAAGTCGCCGTAGTCCTTGGTGACGATGGTCGCAAACGGAAACCTGTGCTTGGGCTCGAGGTTGCGCCCGGGATCGTAGATGAAGAACGTATCGCCCCACGCGAGCTCCGGGGCGCTGCCGCCGGCCTCCGGGCGCTCGACGTCGACGCCAGCGAACGTGTCGGCGATGTATCGGGCGATGGCAACTTCGTCCATGGGTGCTCCCTCCAGCGTGTCTGGTCCTGATGCCTCGGAGATCCGCCGAGGCCCGACGGCGGCTCGCGCGCGGCGGCTTGACGTCGGCGCCCGGTGCTCCGCGGCACGGCCGGCAGCTTATCCGGGACGACGCGCACGCGGTAGGGGGGCGAGCGACGGAGCTGCCGTGGTGTCCTCGCTGATCGGTGAGCTCCCCGCCGCGCCGCCGCGCTGTGCGGGGCGGCGCGACCCGCAGCACAGCGGCAATGCGTTGGGCCGTCGTGCCGTGGCGCGGGGCGTGGTCGCCGCCCCCTCCGCCATGGCGCCGCCACCCCTGAGCTGGCCCTGTCCTCGGGTTTTCCCGTCGTTTCGGGCCGGCATGGGGTGTGCTCGAGGCCGAGCGTCATGCCGACGCTTGAGCACAACGCCCTCGTCGAGATGTTCCGTGACCAGCCGGCGCTCGCGCCTCGCTTGCTCGCGACGCTCTTTCACGTCGAGGTGCCGCCGCACGTCTCCGCTGCGGTGGTCGAGTCGTCGCTCGACCAGCTCATCCCCGTGGAGTTCCGCGCTGACCTGGTGCTTGAGCTTCGAGACGCGAGCGGCACGCTCGTGCTGGCGATCGTGATCGAGGTCCAGCGCGACATGGATCCGAACAAGAAGTTCTCGTGGCCGACGTACGTCACGGTCGTGCGCGCCAAGAAGCGCTGTCGCACGGTCGTGCTCGTAGTCGCGCCGGACGCCGGCGTGGCTGCCTGGGCGGCGGAGAGCATCGACCTCGGCCTGGGCCTCGGCCACGTCGCACCGCTGGTGCTCGGCCCGGCCGTCGTCCCCGAGATCACCGATCCTGTCGACGCGGAGGCGGAGACGGAGCTCGCCGTGCTCTCGGCGGTGGCGCACGGCAACGGGCCGAACGGGCTCGCCGTGGTCCTGACGGCGCTCGTTGCCCTTGGCCGGCTCGACCAGGAGCACGCGATGGTCTACTTTCAGCTCATCTGGAACGCGTTGCGTGAGCCGATGCGGCAGGCTCTGGAGGCGTTGGTCATGGAACGGCAGATCGAAGGCGAGGCGACGTTTCCCCCGTTCGTGCAGAAGCTCATCGATCGCGGCAAGCTCGAGGGCGAGCTCAAGGGCATGCGTGAAGGCGAGCTCAAGGGCAAGAGGGATACGCTGTTGCGGCTGCTCGCGCGTGCGGGGATCGTGCTCACCGAGAACGAGAGCGCGCGCATCCAGGCATGCGCGGACATCGCGACCCTCGACCGCTGGCTCGACAACGTCCTCGGGGCCAAGACCGCCGCCGAAGTGCTCTCCTGACGGGTGACGGACGCGGCCCGCCGGGGCGACGAATCCGACGGGCTTCGCCCGCTGAGGTTCGCCAGGGCGTTGGCCGGGCCGCATGCCGGAGCGAGGGAGCCGGAGGCCTCGCGGCAAAGAGCCCTCTCGCTCGTCTCTACCGCACATGGGCTGCCCGTCAGGCGCGCAAGCCCCCCGAGCGCCCGCCGGCTCACCCACGCGCCCTGCCGGCGATCGCTTTGCGACGAGACTCCGCCGCACGACGCTCCTCGGTTGCGTGGCAATGGCGGCGGGGACGCGCGGGCGACTCCCCTCCTCCCCGGGTGAATCCTCTGGCACGCCAGCGAACATGCTCTCCGCCTCGGGCAGAAGGGACACCCCCTCCCACGTCCGCGGAAGACCGCTGGGATCGTCCGGAGACGACCGGCCGCCGCGATCGCTCGCCCCCCGGCTCGCCCGCCACCGCCGCCACCCACGCGCTCGCCTGCCGCGACCGCGCCGGCACCGATGCTCCGCGCCTCGCTCCGCCCCGGCGAGGTACGCTGACGAGCGCATGGCGCGCAATGTCCTGCTGCTGGAGCCCATCGCCACGGAGCGCGACTACATGGCCGAGGTGCTGCGGGGCGCCGGCTGGTCCGTCTGCATGCCTCCCGGCGCGCGCCCTGCCCCCGAGGACTGCGCCGCCGCCGACGCCATCGTCGCGGACCTCGACCGCGCCGCCGGCGAGGGCTGGGTCCGCGCGGCCGATCCGACGCCGCCGCCCGCGCGGCTCATCGTCACCTCCCGGTTCCGCGCCTTCCTCGACCGGATCCGCCGGTACGAGCAGGTCGCGGCCGTCGTCCACAAACCGGCCACCGCGGAGGCGCTCCTCGAGGCGCTGCTCCCGCCGGCGAGCGACGCGCCCACCCGGTCGCGCGGGGCGCAGAGCGCCGCCGCCGATCCGCTCGACGATCCCGCGCGCGACGCCGAGCTCGCGCGGCGCGGCCTGCGCAGCACGACCCCCGACCCCGAGCTCGTCGTCGTCGCCGAGCTCGTCGCGCGCGGCGTGGGCACGCCGGCCAGCGTGGTCACGGTCATCGACTCGTCGCGGCAGATCTTCCTCGGCGCGACCGGCCTCCCCCGCGACCTGACCCTCGCCGGCGGGACCCTGCGCTCGTGGTCGTTCTGCGAGCACGTCGCGCGCGACAACGCCCCGCTCATCGTCGAGGACGCGCGCGAGCACCCCGCGCTCGCCGACAACCCGCTCGTGGCCATGAACATGATCCGCGCGTACGCGGGGTTCCCCGTCGTGCTCGAGGGCGTCGGTGCCGTCGGGAGCGTGTGCGCGGTGTCCGGCGAGCCCCGGAAGTTCGACGCGGGGAGCATCGCGACCCTCCAGCTCGCGGCCAGGCTGGTGAGCGAGCAGCTCGCGCGGCGCTCCGGCCTCCCTCCCCAGGTGACCGAGTCGGGCGACCGGGCGACGTCGCTGCCGACGACCGAGAGCACCGCGCCGCCCGAGCCGCCCGCCCGGGGCCACGCCCCCGCGCGGCTCGCCCCCGGCGATCTCGTGGACGACAAGTACTGGATCACCGCGATCCTGGGCGAGGGCGGGCAGTCGCAGGTCTACCTCGCGCGCGACAAGCTCCTCGGCCAGCTCGTCGCGCTCAAGGTGCTGACCGAGCCGGACGACGGCGCGCTGCTCCGCGAGGCCGAGGCGCTCGCGCGGCTCAGGCACCCGAGCATCGTCCAGCTGTACGGCTGGGGGAGGCTCGACGGCGCGCGCATGTACCTCATCCTGGAGTACGTCGAGGGCGAGACGATCCACCGCCACATCGTCGACCGCGCGCCCCAGGGCGGGCTCATGCCCCTCCCCCAGGTCCTCTCCGTCGTCCGCCAGATCGCGGGCGCGCTCGCGAGCATGCACGCCGAGGGGTACGTCCACGCGGACGTGAAGCCGGGGAACATCCTGCTCGACACGCGGATCGAGCGGGCGGTGCTCATCGACTTCGGGCTCGGGCTGCGCCTCGGGAGCAGGCGGCCCCACCTCGTCGGCGGGACGCGCGGCTACGCGGCCCCGGAGCAGCTCATCCCCGAGGCCGCCGATCCGCAGCCGGCGCTCGACACCTACGCCCTCGCGGCGGTCACCTACGCCATGCTGACGGGCAGGGCCCCCTTCGAGGCCGCGAGCGCGCACGGCATCGTCGCCATGCAGCAGCGCGGGGAGATCACGCCCGCCTCGAGCGCGCGGCCGGGGCTCCCCCCGAGCGTCGACGCCCTCTTCGCGCGGGCGCTCGATCCGGAGCCGTCCCGGCGCCTCGCCTCGCCGGTCGCCTTCGCCGACGCGCTCGCGGCCGCGCTCGTCGCGAGCCCCGGGGAGCGCGCGCCGGCGGAGGTCCCGGCGCCGCACGACGGCGCGCCGCAGAGCCGCGGCCTGGCCTTCCGGCTCTGCCGGGAAGCGGCGGCGCGGCGGCTCGGCGACGGGGTCGAGGCGCGCGCGTGGGGCAGCCTCGATCCGGCGGACCGCGCGGCGATCGCCGCGGCGACCGACGACACGGCGCTCTACCCGGTGGCGCCGCTCGTCGCGTACCTGCGCGCGCTCGGCGGCGAGGCCCCCGGGAGCGTGGAGGCCGTCGGCGGCGCGCTCGCGAGCGCGGCGCTCCCCGAGATGCTGCGCAGGCTCCAGGTCGCGCGCGCCCCGGAGGCGCTGCTGGAGGTGGCCGGGCCGCTGCTCCGGCGGTTCCACGCGTGGGGTCGCGTCCAGTTCGAGCGCACCTCGACCCACAGCGCGAAGGTCGACGTCTGGCTCCCCGAGGGGCTCGCGCCGGTGATGTGCCGCTACGTGAGCGGCTTCCTGCGCGCGCTGCTCGCGACGTCGGGGCGGACCACGCGCCTCCTCGAGCTGCGCTGCGGGGGCGGCAGCGCGGGGGCGTGCGTGCTGCAGGTGGGCTGGAGCTGATCGGCCGGCGGCCCGCGCCGCAGCAGGCCCGCGACGCGCGCGGCGCGCTCCCGCCGAGCGACGCCCGTCCCCCGCCGGAACCTCCCCGCGGCGCCGCTGTCAGTCGCTGGCACGACGGACCGCCGGCCGGAGCGGCCGAGCGCGTCGCCCGGAGGGCGCGGATCCGCGCGCCTGCTGCCGGATTTCTGACGACATGAGCGCGCCGCTCCGCGCGGCGCACAGGGGAGATCCATGCCCAGCGCGAACCCATCGGACGCCGCGGACGGCGCCGCCAACCCCCACGCGAGCCCCACGGCGGCGGAGCCACCGAACGCGGCGAGCCCCGGCGAGGCCGCGGAGACCGCGGTGCGCTCCGTGGAGATCCTCGTCTCGTGGGGCACGACCGTCCTCTTCGTCCAGCACCTCGCGCCGCCCCGCGCCTTCGACGTCGGCGAGGGGCGCGCCGACGGACGCCCGTGCGATCTCTTCCTCCCCGCGCGCGTGCTCGGCGCGCGGCGCGCGCCCCTCCTCGACGTCGACCCCGCGGGGCGCGTCCGCTTCGTCCTGCTCGGCGCCGCGACCGGCACGCTCACCGTGGACGGCGCGCCCCTGTCCGCCGCCGCCGCGCGGGCGCGGCACGCCGGCGCGACGCGGCCGGACCTCCCCGGCGCGGTGCTCGTGCCCCTCCCCGCGCACGCCCGCGTGGACGTCGAGATCGCGGGCGTGCGGATCCAGGTCGCCACCGATGCCGCCGCGGGCGAGCGCGCGCGCCGGTCGCTCGTGAGCCGGAAGAGCCTCGCCCTCCACGCCGCCTCCGCGGCCCTGCACCTCGGCCTCCTCGGCGCGCTCGCGCGGTGGGCGCCGCCCCCCGAAGACCCGTCCTCCGGCATGAGCGCGGACCGGATCGCGCTCGTGCAGCAGTACCTCGCCTCCGCCGACGCGCGCGAGCTGCGCGCGGCGATCGAGCAGGAGGGCGAGCCGAACGGGGACGCGAAGGAGGGCGGGACGGGGGCGAGGGCGAAGGGCGAGGAGGGATCGATGGGCGGCTCGCCCGCGCGCGCGATGGCGACCGGAAACCGGTGGGGGGTGGCCGGCCCGAGCGACGGCCCAGCGCCGCACGCGACGCCGCGGGAGGCGCTGCGCGACGCCGCCGAGTTCGGGATGATCGGCCTGCTCAACGCCGGGGCCGGCGGCGAGCCGAGCGCGCCGCCGAGCGCCCGGGGCCAGCTCTGGGGCCAGCCCATCGCGCCCGCGGGCGCGGGCGGCGCCGGCCTCCCCCTCGACGGCCTGGGCGACGATGGCGGCGGCGCCGGGTCGGGGCTCGGCTTGAGCGGGATCGGGACGATCGGGCACGGCGCGGGCGCCGGGTCGGGCCAGGGGTTCGGCAGCGGTCAGGGGCGCGCCGGCGCCGCGCCGCCGGGCGCCGCCGCGTACGCCCCGGAGGCCGACGTCCCCCTCGATCCGAACGGCCGCTTCGCCACCACGTACCGGCCCGGGGGCGGCCACCTCGCCGCCTTCGAGGCCGCCCTCGCGCGCGGCGTCGTGCCCGAGGCGGAGCGCGAGCTCGTCAGCGACGTCGGCGCCCGCTACGCCCCGGAGGTCCCGCTCGGCCCCGGCAAGGCGCTCGGCCTCCGCACCGACCTGGAGCGCGCCGCGCTCGCGCCGGGCGGCGGCGCCGTCCACCTGCGCCTCGCGCTCCGCTCCTCCGCCGCGGCCGCGGCGGCGCGGCCGCACCTCTCGGTGCACCTCGTCCTCGACACGAGCGGCTCGATGGCCGGCGCGCCGATCGAGAGCGCCCGCCGCGCGGCGCAGGCGCTCGTCGACCGCCTCGCGCCCACCGACGACTTCTCGCTCACCACCTTCTCGAGCGACGCCGAGGTGCTGATCCCGGACGGCCCGGTCGGCCCGCGCCGCGAGGCGATCCGCCACGTCATCGACGGGATCCGCGAGGGCGGCGGCACGAACATCGGCGCGGGGCTCGCGCTGGGCTACGCGCAGGCGAACCGGCCCGGCATCCCCGAGGACGCCGTGCGCGTGGTGCTGCTCGTCTCCGACGGCCGCGCGACCAGCGGCATCACGCACGGCGAGCGGCTCGCGCGGCTCGCCCTCGACGCGTTCCAGCTCGGCGTCCAGACGAGCGCGCTCGGGCTCGGCGACGACTACGACGGCCAGCTCATGAGCGCGATCGCGAGCGACGGGGCGGGCGGCTACTACTACCTGCGGCACCCCGAGCAGATCGCGCCCGCGCTCTCGACCGAGCTCGACAAGCGCCTCGACCCGGTGGCGACCGCGGTCGAGGTGCGCGTGCGCCTGAAGCGCGGCGTCGACCTGCTCCGCGTCTACGGCTCGCGCCGGCTGAACGACGCCGAGGCCTCCCGCGTCCGCGCCCAGGAGATCGCGGCCGACCTCGCCGCCCTGTCGCGGGACCGGATCGCGGTCGACCGGCGCGACGACGCCGAGGGCGGCCTGCGCTTCTTCATGCCGATGTTCGCCCGCGATGACCGCCACGCCCTCCTGCTCAAGCTGAGCGCCGAGCCCGGCACCGGGAAGCGCACGCTGGCGACGATCGAGCTCAAGTACAAGGACCGGCTCTCCAGGAAGAACGTGATCGAGGAGATCCCCGTCGATGTGCGCTACGCGGACAGCGACGCGGCGAGCGCGGCGTCCGTCGACGCCTCGATGACGCGGACTCTTCAGGGCTTCGCCGCGGGCGAGTCGCTGGCCGAGGCCGCCGCGCGCGTCGGGCGAGGCGACCCGAGCGGCGCGGCCGCGCTGCTCGCCGAGCGCGAGGGCATCCTGCGCGAGGCGGCGGCCCGGCTCGACGAGCCGCTGTTTCTGGAGGACGCAGCGCGCCTCGCGCGCCTCCGCGCGCACATGGGCGCAGAGCACGGCCTCGGCGATCCGCTCGTGCTCGCGATGTTGCTGGAGACGGCGGGCCGATCCCACCTGCACTGAGGCGCGCAATCGCAGCGCGCGCACGG
Source organism: Sorangium sp. So ce385 (assembly GCF_051474135.1). NCBI lineage: Bacteria > Pseudomonadati > Myxococcota > Polyangiales > Polyangiaceae > Sorangium > Sorangium sp. So ce385. Next base: position 9,727,267 of record NZ_CP150337.1, read on the forward strand.
GCGGAGGCGTCGCCCAGGTGGTAGGCTGAGCGCGGCCATGACAGAGAGAGTCTCATCGACCGGTCGCGCTGCGCTGCGAGAGTCGCTGCTCCAGTTCTCCGCCTTCGCCGACGCGCTCGAATCCCGTGCCATGCGCGAGGCCATCGAGGCCTGCATCACCGTCCTGGACGCTCCCGGTCCGCTCGACAAGCGCGCCCTGGCCCCGTGGCTCAAGGTCGTCCACGAGCGTGCAGCCGAGGTCTTTCGGCGGGGCATCCGCGAGACCACGGGGGTGCTGCGCGAGCAGATGAGGCACGGCCTCAAGCAAGCCGAAGAGGACGCGGTCTGGATGCAACAGGCCATCGACGCGCTGAGCCGAGACCACGCCAACTGACATGAGGGGACAGGAGGAGACGACGTCGGTGGTCCGGTGGACCGGGCGTTCGTACAAGGGGTCTGGATTCCTCGAACCACGCTGAAAGCGGCGCTCCGTGGGACGAGGGTTGTGAGGACTGCGAATCGTCGAGCACGCCTTGAGGTTGCGCTGATCGGGTGTCACCGCAGCGTCGCGACACGATCGACGAGCCTGCTTTCTTGAGTCGGTCGAGAGGACATTCTTCACCGGATCTGCCCGCGAAGCGCTGCCGGCCGGACAGGGCCGATCGATCGGGCGGCGCGCGGGCCGGGATGCGGCGGGATCGGACGCGGCGCGCGGGGCCGAGCTGCCGCGGGGAGCGCGTCTCACGCCGCCGTGGCACGGGGAGCGCGGTCCGTGCTACGAAGCGGGCCATGATCGCCTCGGCGTTTCCGCTGCTGCTCCTCGGCTTCTCCCTCGGCGTGCGCCATGCGACCGACGCGGACCACGTGATCGCGGTGGCGACGATCGTGAGCCGCGTCCGGAGCCTCGGGGTGGCGCTGCTGATCGGCGCGATGTGGGGGCTGGGCCACACCGTCACGCTGATGCTCATCGGCGGCGGCATCCTCCTGTTCGGGCTGGTGGTGCCGCCGCACGTCGGCCTGGCCATGGAGCTCACGGTCGCGCTGATGCTGATCGGCCTCGGCACGTACCACCTCGTGCGGATCTACCGGGCGGTTCGGCGGGGCGAGCCGCAGGCGCAGGCGGCGGAGCGCCACGACGGCCACCGCCACGGCGTCGGCTGGGCGGACCGCGTGTTCGGCGGGTCGCGCCTCTATGTGAGCCTCCGGCCGCTGCTCATCGGCGTGGTGCACGGGGTGGCCGGCTCCGCGGCGGTCGCGCTGCTCGTGCTGACCACGGTGCACGATCCGCGGTGGGGGCTCGGGTACATCGCGCTGTTCGGCGCGGGCACGATCGCCGGGATGATGCTGATCACCGGGATGCTGGCGGTGCCGTTCGCGTACACGAGCGCGCGCTTCGGCGGGATGCACCGCGCGCTCGGCGCGGCCGCGGGCCTGCTCAGCGTGGGCTTCGGCCTGTTCCTCGCCTACGACATCAGCATCGGGTCCGGGCTGTTCACGGCCAACCCGCAGTGGACGCCGGGCTGACGGCGCCCGTCGCCGGATGGTCACGGTCACAGCCGGATCACTCGGCAGGGCTACAGCCGCGGACGTCGTTGCGCCAGAGTCCAACCGTCCTTGAGGAGCAGACCTCGCCGGCGCCGCAGTCGGCGTCCGACCGGCACAGCGTGCAGCTGCGCAGCCCGTCTCCCTCATCCCAACAGCCGAGGCAGGAGCAGTCGAAGGGCGGCGGTCCTGGATCCGGCGAGCACTGGAGGTTCAAGAGCATGTTCCGCATGGCCACGCAGTATTCGCCGTTCGCGCAATCCTCCGGGCCGTCGCACGCGCCGATCAAGTACGTTCCCTCGGGGACTTCGTCGACGCTCGGGCTGCAATGGGCCGTGGCGGCGGCATACCCGTCGGGATCGTGCTCGGGATTGGGAGAGCAGAAATAGTCACGGTTGCAGAACATACATAGCTCGCCCGGTGCGCAGTCGATGAGGGCGCAGTGGAAGCCATCCGCGACGCGTTGTCCGCCCGAGCCGCCGCTCCCTGAATCACCTCCAGCGCCGCCCGCCCCGCCCGCACCACCACCGCCAGCGTTCGATCCGCCGCTTGCGCTCATCCCCCCAGCGCCGCCGGAGGGACCGGACGTTGCGCCGCTCGCCCCCGCGACCGCCGCGCCTTCGCCACCGGCGCCGGCTGCGCTTGCAGCCTGGCCAGCGTTGCCGCCCTGCGCTGTTTGCCCCGCTTGTCCACTCGAGGCGCCCGCTCCGAGCCCGCCAGCGCCGCCGCCCGTCGCGGTGCCCGTCTCAGGAGGGACCACGGAAAGGTCGACACGCCCGCACGCAGCCATCGCGAGCACGGTCGCGGCGATCGACGCAGTGAAGCCTGTCAGGCGGTGTTTCCGCATGGAATCCCCTCCCTCGAGTCCAGGAGCTACGCCGGACTCTAAACGGGATGAAGAGACTTGCCAAGCGTGCCACCGGAGCTTGTCGGCGCATCCGCTCGAGCGACCATTTGACGCTCGGGGCGGAGCTCACGTGCTTCTGCGCCGGCTCAGGAAGGCTCCCTTCCTCTGCGCGCTCTAGTTCCATGCTGATCACCGACCGCTGGTTCAGCGTTGGTCCGGCGCGCGGCCGCGAGCGACGCCGAGTCCTGGGATGGGGCGCTGGCAGCGCCGCATCGTGATCGCAGCAGTCGAACGGCTGCTGCCCGGGCATGCACGGACGACATCATCGTGCGCGAGCATGACAGAAGCACTCGGCGCCGTGCGGACCCAGAGGATGCCAATCCTCAACGTGGTTGAGCCTCTTGGGTGAGCGGGGACCTGGCTCGGGCGGAGAAGGAGGGGCTGACCTGGGACGTTGTCCGGGGAGATGACGGACGCGGAGGTCGAGTCGCGGCTGTTTCGCGACGTGAGACGCAACGAGCCGCACGCCCGCGCGCCGATCGACTTTCCCCGAGATCGCCGCGAGCTGTCGAGGCCGAGCGCCGCGCTGCAGACGCTCTGGACCGGGCTCCGCGGCTCGAGAGGAGCTGCGGGCAGCGCCTGCCCACGCGGAGTGGATCGCGGCTTGCTCGTCGCCGCAGCAGCGCCCGGCGAAGGTGCGTCTCGCGGCGCAGGGAGCAGAGGATGCGATTGAACAGGATAGCGCTGAACACCGTGGTTCTCCTCGCGCTCGGCAGTCAGGCGTGCAGTCCTGAGGACGACGCGACCCGGGCCTGGGCCGCCCGCTCTGCAAGCGAGGCGCGGGACGAGGCGACGCCCCCCGGGACGCCGCTCTTCAGCCGCTCTTTCCCGGGCAGCGAGGCGGGCCCCTCCGGTTTCGGCGAGGGCGCGCCGCGCGTGACCGGCCTCGCCGTCGACGCCGCCGCCAACGTCTTTCTCTGCGGAGCCTTTCGCGGGACGGTGGACTTCGGCCGCGAGCGGCTCACGAGCCGCGGCGGGGAGGAGGAGACCTTCGTGGCGAAGCTCGGGCCCGACGGCAGCCCCCTCTGGGCCCGGCATCTCGCCGGAGCAGGATGGAGGGACGCGAGCATCGCCGCGGACAGCGCGGGCAACACGTTCGTGCTGGGGGCCTTCGGCGGCAGCGTGGATTTCGGCGCCGGGCCGCTCTCGACCGAGGACCGGGCGCACGCTCTCTTCCTCCTCAAGCTCGGTCCGGACGGCACTACCCTCTGGAGCCAGAAGAGCACGTCGGAGGAAGGGGGCGCGATCCCGCGCGGCGCGGCGGCGACGCCGGAGGGCGGCGTCGTGATCGTGGGCTCTTTCGACACCGACGTCGGCATGGGACGGATGATGTTGAGGGGAAACGGCAGCTTCGCGTTCGCGCTGGACGCGAGCGGGGGGGTGCTCTGGGGGAAGAACTTCGGGCGCTCGGGCGACAGCTTCCCTTCGAGCGTCGCGGTCGACCGCGACCAGAACACGGTGGTGGCCGAGGCGTACGGCACAGGGCGCCGGCTCTACCTGACGAAGCTCGACAGGAGCGGCGCCACCGTGTGGCGGAACCGACTCAATCCCACGCGCGACGTCGGTTCGATCTGGCCCGACGGCGTCGCCGTGGACGCACGGGGCGATATCCTGCTCACGGGCGGTGGGAACGTGGACTTCGGCGTCCCCTCCGCGCCGGGGAGCGAGGACGAAGGCTTCGTGACGAGGTTCGATCCCGGCGGCGCGGTGCGCTGGGTCCGCCGCCTCGCCGGCACGGGCCATGTCGCGGCGGACGCTGCGGGCAACGCCCTCGTCGCGGGGGCGAGCGGGTCGGCGATCCTCGTCACCAAGCTGAGCCCGCAGGGCGAGGTGCTCTGGACGCGGCGTGCCGAGGGCAGCGCCAACGCCGGGGGTGTCGCCCTGCGCCCCGGCGGGGACGGGCTCGTCCTCGCCGGCACCTTCCACGGCCTGCTCGATTTCGGCGTCGGCCCGCTGTCGAGCGGTGCCCGCACCGACATCTTCGTCACGGCGCTTTCGCCGTGACGCCGCGAGCATCGAGGGCCGGTGCTGAAAGGATGCGCGGGTGATGCCGACGCTCAGCCGCCGAGCGCTCTGTCTATCGCCTGCGTGAGCTTCGGGTCGTCCGGCGCCACCGACGTCTAGCGGCTCACGGCCGGCCACGCGCGCTCGGCCTCGCGCGGCGGCGCCGGCGCGAGGTGCGCGTCGATCTGGGTCATGAGCCAGTCCAGGAACTCGTCCTTCAAGATGGTCTGCGCCACGTGCAGGTCGGTCCACACGGGCGCGCGCGCCGCCGCCCGGTCGCTCGTCTGCACCACGACCGGGATCGTGCAGAACCTCGCGTCCTCGCGCATCGCGCGGATGAGCTCCACCCCGTTCATGACGGGCATGTGCACGTCGACGATCGCCAGCGCCACGGGCTCGCGCGAGAGCAGCTCGAGCGCGGCGCGCCCGTTCTCGGCCTCGATCACGGTGAAGCGCGGCTCGAGGATCAGCCGGTAGCACGCCCGGATGTCCGCGTCGTCGTCCACGACGAGGAGGGTGACCCCCTCGACGGCGCCGAGCACGCGCTCGACCGCGGCGCGGAGCTCCGCCGCGGTGACGGGCTTCCGCACGTAGCCGGCGACCCCCCGCAGGATCGCCTCCGCCGGCTTGTTCACGACGGAGACGAGCATCACGGGCACCCGCTCGCGCGACTGCACGAGCCGGTTGAAGGCGAAGCCATCCATCTCGGGCATCAGGAAGTCGGCGAGGATGAGGTCCGGCGTCCAGGAGCGGAGGAGCTCCAGCGCCGCGCTCCCGCCGCGCACCGTCCGGACGTCGTAGGCCGCGCCCTCCAGCGCCTCGGCCATCCACGCGAGCGTCCCCGAGTCATCGTCGACCAGCATGAGCTTGGCCATGGCATCACTCCCTTTACGTCGCTCCCTGTGCCCCTGTGCCCCTCGCCTCGCCCGGCGCGCCGACGCGCCGCAGCCGGAGCCAGAACCTCGCCCCTCCTTCCGGCCGCGCCTCGTACCCGATCGCCCCGCCCCACCGCTCCGCCGCGATCCGCGCGCCGTAGAGCCCGAGGCCGCTGCCCGCCTCCGGATCGCGGCCGTGCGCGAATTTCTGGAACAGGTGCGGCGCGATGGCGGGCGAGACGCCCGGCCCCTCGTCCTCGACCGTCACGCGCGCCCACCCGGGCTCGTCGCGCACGAGGACCCGCACCGCCCCGCGCGCCGGCGTGAAGCGGAGCGCGTTCTCGACGAGGTTGGAGACCACGCGCGCAAGCCGGCGCTCCTCCCCGACGACGCGACACGGCGGTCCCCCGCCGGTCTCCGGAGGCCCCTCCAGGCGAACGCCGCGGCTGCACGCCATCGGCAGCAGCGCCTCGACGACCTGCGCGACGGCGCCGCGCAGGTCCGCCACCTCGGCGAGATCGCCGCCGGGGACGTCGAGCGCGGCCCCCTCGGCGGCGAAGGTGTCGAGGATCTCCCGGATGAGCTCGCGCTGCCGCAGGGCGGCCTTCAGCGCGACCTCGGCGAGCGCGCCGCACCTCTCCGGGAGCGGCTGCTCTTGCAGCAGCGACAGGGCACCGAGGAGGCTGTTCAGCGGGCCGGAGAGGTCGTGGACGATGCAATGGATGAGGACGTCCTTCCGCTCGATCTCGCGCGACAGCGCCTCGTGCACGAGGCGCAGCTCCCGCGCCCGCTGGAGGACGCGGCTGCGCTCGTGGAACAGCGCGTCGTTCCGGGTGATCACGAGCAGCCGCGACGGGCCCACGCAGAGCGCCGTGGCCTCGAGGTGCAGCGCCTCGTCGTCCTCGGTCATCTGCGTCCAGCCGTCGGATTGCACGCTCGGCGCGCCGTCCGCGGACCAGGCCCGCTCCGCCTCGGGGAGGAATACCTCCAGGAACGGCAGCGCGCGGTCGATCCGGAGCGGCGTATCGCGCCACGGCGGCGCGATCCCGAGCCGCAGGAACCAGGGCGGCGGCTCGCCGCGGACGACGAAGGCGCCGTCGTGCACGCGCTCGAGCACGAGCTTGTCCAGCGCCGAGAGGATCCGGGTGTCCACGTCCATCAGCCCCGCCACACGGGCGCCTCCCTCGCCAGCATCGCGCGCGCGAGCGCGCTGAACGCGCCCTCGACCCCGGCGCCGGTCTTGGCGCTCGTCCTCGCGACCCAGAGGCCCGCCCTCCGCAGCCTGGCCTCGGCGGCCTCGTCGATCTCCCACGCGGCCGTGAGATCGGCCTTGTTCAGGACGGCGACCGACGGGAGGTCCCCGGCGATCGCGCGCGCGGCGGCGTGGAGGCGGAGCCCCGTCTCCACGGTGAGGCGCCGCGTGCCGTCGATGACGAGGAGCAAGCCCGCGGAGCCGCGCACATACGATATCTGGACGTCCTGGAACTCGTCCTCTCCGCTCAGATCCCAGAGGATGAGATCGAGCTCGCGATCATCGCACCTCACGCGCCGCGTCTCGATCGTCACGCCGATGGTCGTCCGGTAAGCCTCGGAGAAGATGCTGCGCACGAAGCGGGCGACGAGGCTTGTCTTGCCGACCCCCGTGGCGCCCAGCACGCAGACCTTGCGTTTCTCCCCCATGGCTCATTCCTTGATCGATGGGCGCAGGTCCACAAGGAAGATCACGCTGCGCGCGCGCCGCTCTTCCGCGCCGCCGACGACGCACCCGGCCCGCGCCGCGCCGCCGGGGCACGGCGCGGGCGCGAGGTCGCGGCGCAGGCCGCCGCCGCTCGCCCGCAGCCGCTCGGCCGGGACGCCGCGCGCGATGAGCTCGGCCGCGACGTGCTCCGCGCGGGCCAGGCTGAGCGCCCGGTTCGACGCCTCCGATCCGACCGGATCCGCGTAGCCGACCACGCGGATCTCGGCGGTCATGCCGGCCTCGCGCGCGAGCGCGAGCTCCCGCGCGGCCGCGGCCGCGGCCTCGGAGACGCGCGCGCGCTGCTCGGCGGCGAGCCGGGCGGCGCCGCGGCGGAAGAGGAGCTCGATCCCCTCGAGCGACCGCGCCGCGGCGCGCGCCCGCTCGATCGCCTCCTCGGCCGTGAGGCGCGCGCCGTCGAACCCCGAGACGCCCGGCAGCACCGCCGCCGCCCAGCGCGCGCGCTCGATCCAGCGCTCGGGCGCGACCCCGCTGGCCACGACGACGCCGCCGCGCAGCGAGAGGGCGACCCCCGGCGGCGGCTCCAGCGCCCGCGCCGCCCGGCGCTCGACGATCTGCGGGTGGAGCGAATAGAACGGCTCGAAGCGCAGCGTGACCGGCGTGAGCGCGGGGCCGGCGCGCGCGATCACCGCCCGCGGGTCCTCGGCGAGCGGATCGCGCAGGCCGGTGAACACGACCCCGCCCGCGCGCCGCTCCGCCGCGGTCACGAGCAGGCCGGGCTCGCCCCGCAGCGCCTCGGCCCATCCGGCGAAGCGGCGCTGCTCCTCCCACGAGGCGCGCATCCGAAAGGCGAGGGCGGTCGCGGCGATCGCGACGAGCACGGCGGCCGCCGCGAGCACGGCCCGGCTCCGGCGCGGGATCGGCTTGCGCTGCTGGTGGAGGCAGCTCGAGAGCAGCTCGCGGGTGCCGGAGAACGGCGTCCGATCGCCGCGGAAGCCGGCGAGCTCGTCCCCGTACGTCAGGTGCACGCGCTCGAGCGTCTCGCTCAGGGCGGTCCCGTACGCGTGCGGCGCCACGCCGCGCACGATGGCCACGAGGAGGGCCGACGGCCCGTGCTCGACCCACCCGGTGAGATCGCCCACGCAGAAGCGCTGGAGCCGCGCGTCGGTCCGGAACGCGTCGTGGGCGAACGCGTCGATGGCGGTGAGCATCGCGGAGACCTGATCGGGATCCCGGTAGGGGATGTCCTCGGCGCTCACGTGCTCGAGGACGATCCCCGTCCCGCGGTGGACCAGGAAGAGCTGCTCGGTCCGGTAGATCATCGCGCGGAGCAGCACCACCTCCGCGAAGGGGCGCCCGGTGCGCCGCGCCTCCAGGCGCCAGCGCAGGCTCTCCCAGGAGAGGCTGAGGGCGAGCGCCTCGTTGAGGCGCTGGATCATCCCCCGGAGGGCGCAGGCCACGGCCTTGCGGATGGCCGGCCCCATGGCGGGGGAGATCGCGTCCGCGAACGCCCCCGGGTCCCGGCGCACGCGCTCGTGGATCGCGCTGGTGATGAGCGGATCCAGCGCCCACGAGAGCGCCTCGCCCTTCTTGCGGCTCTCGACCACCGCCTCGGGCAGCACCCCGGCGACCATCTCGGGCATCGACTGGTCCAGCCGCTCCTCGAGCCGCCGGATCCGGCGCTGCTCGGGGCCCACGAGCAGGGGGCGGAGGTCTTCGAGCGTCTTGTTGACCGGCGGGGGCGGCCCGCGACGCGCTCTCGGCTGTCCCATCGTTCGTCTCCGGCCCTCCACGCCCGCGCCGCCCGCCAGAGCGGCGCGGGCGCCTCACGCGGCTTCGTCCGAGCGGGGCTCCGCCTTCTGCTGGTAGCGCTCCGGCTCCGCGGACCCCTCCCGCGCCGGCGCGTCCGGCTGGGCCGCGTCGGCGCCGTCGGTCCACAGGACGGCGAGCTCGCGCTCGACCATCGCGCAGAGCTCGCTCCGCGTGCGCCGCGCCTCGTCGAGGAACGTCTTGGACTGCTCGAGCAGCTGTTGCCGGAGCTCCCGCTGCGTGCGCCCCACGAGATCTTCCAGCCGCTGGACCCGCTGCTCGAGCAGCTCCAGTCCCTCCCGCGCGTCGCGCGCGACGCTGCCGAGCGCGCCGGCGCCGGCCGCGCGCTGGGCCTCGAGCGACGCGGCGAGCGCCTCGAGCTCCTTGCGCACGTGCGCCTCCAGCACGTCCAGGCGCCGTCGCGCCTCGAGCCGGAGCTCCTCCGCCTGGGCGGCGACCTGGGCGTCGGTGTGCGCGAGCCGGCGAGCGAGCTCGCGGAGCTGGGCGCCGCACAGGATGTCGCGCACCTGCTCCAGGCTGTTGGCGATCGCGGACTCCACGTGTCCCGCGCTCGCTTCGTGCTCCGTCCGCCCGCTCATCTTCATGGTCATGATGGAGATCCCCCTCTCCGTGCGCGCCGCGCGCGTCCCCCTGCCGAGCGGCGGGCGCGCTCGCCGTGGAGCCTCCGCGCCGCGCGGCCACGCTCGCGGCGGCCCACCGAGCCCGCTCGCTCCGGGTGTTCTCTTCGTCTGGGCACGAGGCCCCCCGTCGTTCATCACGTCATGCACCGCGCTCCATGGGTCCTCGCCCTGGCTCCTGGTAGCCCTCGCGAGGCCGCCGGGTGGCCACGGCCCGGCCGAGGGAGCCGCTCGGCTGCTCGGGAGCGGCCCAGCGCGCAGGGGCTCTCGGAGCCCGGCTAAGATGCCGGCATGCGAACCCCGCGAACCTCCCTGGTGGCCGCGGCCCTGCTCGCGGCCTGCGGCGCGCCGGCCGGCGGCGGCGCTCCCGCCGCGGGCGCCGCGAGCGCGGTCGCCGGCGGCCCGAGCTCGCCGTCCGCCGCCCCGCCGCCCGCCCCGCAGGCCGCCGCCCCCGCCGCCTCGGCCACCGTGGCCGCGGCGGCCGCGGCCCCCGCCTCCGCGGCTCCGGTGCCGTGCGGCGCGCTCGGCTGCCTCGCCTTCGATGCGCCGGCCCAGGCCTTCGCCCACGCGCTGCAGAGCAGCCCGCGCGTGCTCGCGGTGGGCGAGGCGCACGCCCAGCAAGGCGCGGAGGGCGTCCCCTCGGCGACCCGGCGCTTCACCGAGCTCTTTCTGCCGGCGCTCGCCGGCCGCGCCTCGGACCTCGTCGTCGAGCTCTGGGCGGTGGATTCGCGCTGCAAGCGAGAGCAGGTGGCGCGGGTCGAGGAGGAGCAGAAGGCGGTCACCCAGGCGCAGTCGGCGGGCAACCAGGGAGAGTTCCTCGCGCTCGGCAGCGAGGCGAAGCGGCTCGGCATCCGTCCGCACCTGCTCGCGCCCTCCTGCCAGGAGTACGACGCCATCGTGCGCGCGGGGCCGGACGCGGTGACGGCCATGCTGGAGATGATCGCGCGCCTGACCGCCGCCGAGGCGAAGGCGCTGCTCGGCCGCGAGGACGCCGCCGGCAAGATGGTGATCGCCTACGGCGGGGCGCTCCACAACGACGTCGCCCCGCGCCCCGGGCGCGAGCGCTGGAGCTTCGGACCGGAGCTCTCGGCGGCGACCGGCGGCAAGTACGTGGAGCTCGATCTCATCGTGCGCGAGTTCATCAAGGACTCGGAGTCCTGGCGGGCGCTGCCCTGGTATCCCCATTTCGACCGGGAGGCGCACGCGGACAAGACGGTGCTCTTCAACCCCGCGCCGGGCGCGTACGTGCTCATCTTCCCTCGCTCGCCCTGAGCGTCACGAGCGCTCCCGCGAAGGGCCGCAGCGGGCGTCGCGCGCGTCGGCCCGAGAAGCGCCCCGCCGGGCGTCGCTGCCGCTGTCCTGAGACGGTGAATGCTCCGCCCGGCGAGGGCAACGAAGGGAGCAGCAGGAACTCGGCCCCCCGGCGCTGTTCCGCGGCGTCCCCTCTCGGTCGAAGAGGAGCATCATGACGGGATTTTCCTTCACAGTCTCCATCGGATCGCTGCGCTGCCGAGGGCTCACCCCCGGAGCGATCGCGCTGCTCTCGCTGCCGTGGACCGCTGCCGGATGCGCGGATCAGGGCGGCATCGACGCCGTCGAGGGGCTGCGCGCGCACTTCGCCGGGCAGCAGCAGCTCGCCATCGGGGGCGGCGACGGCTTCGCCCGCGCCGCGGACGGGCTCGGGGCGCGCGGTGAGCCCTTGCCGATCGCCCCTGTCTGGACGCTCGCGGCCTCGATGCTCTCTCCCCGGGAGGGCCACTCGGCCACCTTGCTGCACGACGGCCGCGTCCTCGTCGCGGGCGGGAGGGATGGCGGCGGGAGCTGCATGACGTCGGCGGAGCTCTATGATCCAGCGAGCGACGCGTGGACGCCCGCCGCGTCGATGGGCGAGACGCGCTGCTGGCACCAGGCGATCCTGCTGGAGGACGGCCGCGTCCTCGTGGGCGGAGGCGGCTCCGAGGAGCGCCGCAGCGTCGAGATCTACGATCCGGCAGCCGACCGGTGGGCGCAGGCCGCGCCGATGATCGATGCGCGGGCGAGCTTCCCCGCCGTGCTGCTCGCGGACGGCAGGGTCCTCGTCGCGGGCGCAGCCGGCTCAGACGCCCGGAGCGCCGAGGTGTACGATCCTGTGTCCGACACGTGGGCGCCGACGGCTTCCATGCTTCACCCGCGCAGGGATCACAGCGCCACGCTCCTCCTGGATGGCACGGTGCTCGTCGCGGGCGGGGAGGGCGCGGTCTGGCCCGACCCGTCACCCCGGACCGCGGAGATCTACGACCCGGCGACCGATACCTGGGCTTCGGCCACGGACATGAACGGCTCCCACAGCTGGCACACCGCGATGCGCCTGCCGGATGGCAGGGTGTTCCTCCTCGACATGGGCTCCCTCTTGAATACGCAGGCGGAGACGTACGATCCGGCGGCCGGCACCTGGACCGCCGGGCCTGGGCTCACCGGCCTTTCCGCAGGACTTTACGGCGGTCCCTCGGACTACGCGCTCTCGTCGCTGGGCGACGGCCGGGTGCTCGCGACCGGCGGCGTGACGACGAGCACAGGCGCCTGCGGCACGATCGACGGCTGCGACGAGACCATTCACTACGTGCTCTACGATATCGTACAGGTCTACGATCCTGCGACGAGCGTGTCGTCTCACCTCTCTCCGATGCAGCTCGTGCGGTTCTCGCACTCGTCGACCGTGCTGCCGGACGGGCGAGTCCTCATCGCCGGCGGCCGCAGCGCGCCGCCGCCGCCCCCTGGGCACCTGCCGAACGTGTGGCTCCCCTCCGAGACCATCGTCACGGCGACGACGGAGGTCTCCTCGCCGATGGGCACGCGGGGCGCTCCCTGCGCCAGCAGCGCCGAGTGCGCGGGCGCTCTCTGCGTGGATGGCGTCTGCTGCGACCGGGCCTGCGAAGGAGCGTGCGAGGCGTGCGCGGTCGCGGCCGGCGCCGCTCAGGACGGCACCTGCAGCCCGGCGAGCGGCGCGAGCTGCGATGATGGCGATGCCTGCACCGAAGCCGACACCTGCGCGGTGGGTGTCTGCCGCGGCGTGCCCCTCGATGTCGGGCCGTGCAGCGGCGGGTCCGGCGAGGGCGGCTCGTCCGGCGGCGGCTCGACCGGCGGCGGCTCGACCGGCTCGACCTCCTCCACCTCCGCGGCTTCCTCCGGCTCCGGCGGCGACACCGGCGACGGCGGCCACGCCGGCTCGACCGGCGACGGCGGCTCGACCGGGGTTGCCTCCACCTCCGCGGCTTCCTCCGGCTCCGGCGGCGACACCGGCGACGGCGGCCACGCCGCCTCGACCGGCGACGGCGGCTCGACCGGGGTTGCCTCCACCTCCGCGGCTTCCTCCGGCTCCGGCGGCGACACCGGCGACGGCGGCCACGCCGGCTCGGCCGGCGTTACCTCCACCTCCGCGGCTTCCTCCGGCTCCGGCGGCGGATCTGCCGACGGCTCTACCGCGTGCAGCGCCAGCGCCAGCGTAGGCGCCTCGAGGGCGGGCACATCCCTCGGCGCCGCATGGCTCGCCGCCCTCGGGCTGCTCGCCTGGTCCCGGCGCCGCGGCGCGCATCTCGACGTCGAACGCGGCGCGCTCCCGCCCGACGATCCATCCAACACGTCGTCTTGAAAGGACTCCACACGCGGGAGCCGGAAACCGGCTCTCGGGGCCGGAGCGAGCGCACAGGCTCTCTCGGCCTTTGCCAGCGCTCCGCGCTGCGCCCGGCCCCCTGCAGGCCGCCGCGAATGGCCGCTGGGCGCCGCGCTTCGGCGCCCAGCGCGGCCCTCAGGGCTCGACGGAGAACGTGACCGGCTCGCCCGTGAACGGCCCGCCGCCCTGCACGATGCGGTTGTTCTCGAACACCGCGTTGAGCACGCTGACGGTGATCGGCCCGCCGGCGGCGCGGAGCTTGTCCCACGCCGCCGCGTCCGGCGTGTAGCTCAGCTTCGTCGTGAACACCCGGAGCAGCCCCTCGCGCTCTGCGGTCGAGAAGACCAGGAAGTAGGCGCGCCCGTTGATCGGCATCCCGTGCGCCCGCGCCGCGCGCACCGGCCCGAGGAGCGCGCCGAGCTCCGCCCACGGCGACGCCGCCGGCCGAGCGCCCGCGAAGCCGAGCGCCGGCGCGGCCCCCGGGGCCGTCCACCGCGCCGCGCCCCCGACGTGGAAGGTCAGCGCCGGCGCGGCGTCGCCGGGGACCGTCGCGCCGTCCTCGGGCGCGTCGAACACCGTCCCCTGCGACGGCTCGTCCTTCGGGTCGGCCGCGAGCAGCGCCTCCAGCGCCTCGTCGGTCGCGCCCCCCTCGAAGATGACGTCGGCCAGCTCCGACAGGACCTCCGTGTCCCCGTGGTCGTGGTCGTGGCCGTGACCGCACGCCCCGACGTACATCGCGGCCGACGCGAGCGCCGCCAGCGCGGGGACGAGGATCGCCCGGGGAAGGATCGGTGTCCGGCTCACGGCGCCTCCGCCCACGGATCCGCGTGGCGCGGGTCCGTCAAAAACTCATCGTCCGTCAAGCTCTCCAGGAAGGCAATCACGTCTGCTTTCTCCTCTTCGGTGAGATCGAACCCGGTGATGAGCTCGCTCTTGAACTTGTTCTCGCTCCCCACGCCGGCGTTGGGGCCGTCCGCGATCGTGCGCCCTCCGGCGGCGTAATGGTCGAGCACCTCCTCGAGCGTCTCGATGCTGCCGTCGTGCATGTACGGCGCCGTGAGGGCGATGTTGCGCAGCGTGGGCGCGCGGAACCGGCCCATGTCCGCCTCGTTGCCCGAGATGTCGTAGACCCCGGCGTTGCCCTGCGGGTAAGCGCCGCTCCCGCCGATGTTGTAGAGGCCGGTGTTGTGGAACATCACCTCCGTGAAGGTGGTCCCGTCGTGCTGCACCGAGTCCGACAGGTTGAAGCCGCCGTGGCAGTGGAAGCACTCGAGCTTCTCGGAGAAGAAGAGATCCATGCCGCGCAGCGCCGCCTCCGACATCCCCGAGGGGTCGCCGTCGTAGCGGTACCGGTCGTAGGGCGAGCGGTACGAGAGCAGCGACCGCTCGAACGCCGCGATCGCCTTCGTGATGGTGTCGAGGCGGATGGGGTCCTCGTCGCCGGGGAAGGCCGCGGGGAAGAGCTCCTGGTACAGCGGCTCGTCCCGGAGCCGCTGGAACAGCTCCTCTTCCAGGCCCGCGAGCCCGAGCTCGACCGGCGTCTCGCCGAACATGGGGAGGAGCGCCTGCTCCTCGAGCGAGTCGAGCAGCGGATTTCCCCAGGTCAGCGTCGTCAGGTAAGCGACGTTGGCCAGGCTCATCGAGCCGCGCACGTGGAATTGCCCGGTCGAGCCCTTGCCGGTCGCGAGGCCGTCGGTGAACGCGAGCTCCTGGACGTGGCACGAGCCGCAGGAGTACGTGCCGTTGCCGGACAGGCGCCTGTCGTAGAACAGCCGCCTGCCGAGCTCGACCTTGGCCGACGACATCGGGTTGTCCTCGGGGACCTTCGGCACCGGGAAGCCCGGCGGCAGCCCCCACGCGAACGCGCCCGCGTCGCCGCCCCCGCCGCTCCCCCCGTCGCCCCCGCCGCTCCCCCCGTCGCCCCCGCCCTGACCGCCGGCGCCCTCCCCCGAAGTCCCGCCCGCGCCCGGCGTGCCCTCGCTGTCGCCGCAGGCACAGGCGAGGGCCGCCAGCGCGGCCAGGACAGAGGAGAGCGCGGCGCGGCGGAATGCGGTCACCAGTGCGGTCATCGTCATGGCTCCTATTCTATCCTGAAGAACGACTGCTGCTCCGGGCGCGGCGAGCCGTCGGTGACGTCGATGCCGAGGTGGGTGAACAGCGGCGGACAGTCGGGATCCGTCGCGTCGGACATGCATCCGGGCGTGCCGCCCGCGTTCGCCGACACGTCGGTGTCCGCGACGAGCGCCCCATAGTCGACGAGCACCTTCGTCGCGAGCGGGTCGATGCCCTCGAAGACGATCTCGGCCACGTTGGGGCGATCGCACGCGGTCACCTCGCCGCCGTCGCCGGCGACGCAGCCGGTGCTCCCGACGTGGATGATGAAGGGGTTCTCGCCCTGCTCGGAGACGCTGTCGATGCGCAGGAACTTGTACCCGTGATTCCAGCTCCAGAACAGCCCGGTCAGGTTGAGCGGCGACGGCGCGACCGAGGCGTCGCCGTGGTTCCGCTCGAACGGGACGCCCAGCTTGAACGACAGCCCGTCGTAGTCCCCGGCCGGAACCGTCCCGAGCACGCGCCCGTTCGTCTCCTGCGTCCCGTTGGCGCAGCTCCCGGATTTGTCCTCGAAATCGAGGAGCACGAGGTTCTCGAGCTGCCACTTCCCGTCCTGTTCGAGCGTGAGCGGCACCTTCTCGCCGTCCGCGCGGTGCAGGCGTACATCGTGGATGTACAGGCGGAAGTCGTTGAGCTTCACGTCCGTCGCCGCGGCGCCGACAGCGTACGTGCCGCTGCAGGAGAACACCTCGTCTTTGACGCGGGCCTCGAACGTCAGCTCGACGGCGATCGCCGCGTCGGTGCCCCCGGCCCCGCCGCCTGCCTCGCCGGTGCCCCCTTCGCCGGTCCCTCCCTCGCCGGTCCCTCCCTCGCCGCCGGCCCCGCCGCGCCCGCCGTCACCGCCCGCGCCGCCGACGCCCGTCGAGGTCGATGTGCCGTCGACGGGGTTCACCCCACCTTCGCCGCCGCCGCACGCCGTCAGCGAGAGCGCCGCCCCGGCCAGCGGGAACAAGAGCCGTAATGCATGAAGACCGCGTTTCATGAGAGTCCTCCTGAGGAACAACGACGCGCGCAACGATAGGCCGCGTCGTCACCAACCTGAATGCGACATCTTGTCGCGATCGCCGCCGCGATCCGCCGGAGCGCACGAATCGAGCAGGCGTCAAAAAAAATAGCCTCCGAGCGCCCCGGCGCGAGGCCCGGCGGCCCGCGATCATGAACGCGGCGGGCGCCGCGCGCCCGCAGCTCGAGGCCGAACAGACACACCCACGCCGTCCCAGGCGAGCGAGCGCATCCAGAACGTAGCACGATTTCTCCAAGTCGTGCTACGGACGGTCCCGCTGTGACCTTCCCCCTGCGCACGGCGCTCGCGCCGCTTCTTATCACCACGGCCGCCGTGCCGGCGCGCGCCGGCGACGGCGCGGCCCCCCCGCCGCCGCCCGTGGCCGCGGCCGAGGCCTCGCCGGCGGCAGAGGCCTCGGCCGCGGCGCCGGACGGCGGCGCTGGCCCGGGTGCGACCGGCGGCGCCGCGCCGGTCTCGGTCGTGGTGCAGGGCGCGGCGCCGCCGCGCAGCGCCTCGGAGGCGGTGCGGGAGCGGGCCGAGGTGAGGGCGGCGCCCCACCGAACGGCGAGCGACGTGCTGCAGCTCGTGCCGGGCGTGTTCGCCGCCCAGCACGGCGGCGAGGGCAAGGCGCACCAGATCTTCTTCCGCGGCTTCGACGCGGTCCACGGGCAGGACCTCGAGATCTGGGTCGCGGGCGCGCCGGTCAACGAGGTGTCCAACGTCCACGGGCAGGGCTACGCCGACCTCCACTTCGTGATGCCCGAGGTGATCCGCGAGCTCCGCGCGCAACCCGGGTCGTACGACCCGCGCCAGGGCGACTTCGCCGTCGCCGGCAGCGTGCGCCTCGAGCTCGGCTACGACGAGCCGGGGATCACCGCGGCCGCCTCCGCCGGCTCGTTCGGCGCCCGCCGGCTCTTCCTCGCCTACCACCCCGAGGGCGCCGACGAGACCACGTTCGCCGCGTTCGAGGCGTACGCGACCGACGGCTTCGGCCCCGCCCGCGCGGCCAGCCGGACCTCGGCCGTCGCGCAGGGCGTCTACGAGCCCGTCGCGGGCGTCCGCGCGCGCGTGATGGCCTCGGCGTTCGCCTCGCGCTTCGCGTCCGCCGGCGTCCTGCGCCTCGACGACCTCGAGGCGGGCAAGGTCGACCGCTTCGCCTCCTACGACCCGGATCAGGGCGGCGACTCGTCGCGCGCGCAGCTCGTCGTGGACCTGCGCGGCGCAGGCGCCGACGCCGCCCGCGGCGAGGGCCTCTCGCTCGCACCGTTCGTGGTGCTGCGCTCGCTCCGGCTGCGCTCGAACTATACCGGTTACCTCGAGGACCCGACCTCCGGCGACGCCACCCAGCAGCTCAACGAGGCGATCACCGCGGGCGCGACCGCCTCGTACCGGCTCAGGTTCCCGCTGCTCTCGGATCGCGACGTGCTCGAGGCGGGCGTCGTCGCGCGCACCGACTGGATCGAGCAGTCGCAGCGACGCCTCGCCGCGGTCGACGGCCGGCCGACCGCGACGCTCGTCGACGCGAAGGTCCGCGCGACCGACCTCGCCGGCTACCTCGACGCGTCGATCCGGCCGGTGCGGCGGGTCACGGTGCGCGGCGGGGTGCGCGCCGACGGCCTCGCCTACCAGGTCGTCGACCACGCCGGCGCAGGCGCGCAGGCGCGCAGCGCGCAGGGCATCCACGTGGGCGGCAAGGGCACGGTCGACGTGGCGCTGCTCCCCGGGCTGCGCGCGCTCGCCAGCGTGGGCCAGGGGTTCCGCTCGCCCCAGGCGCGCAGCCTCGGCGACGGCGAGCGGACCCCGTTCACGCGCGCGCTCTCGGCCGAGGCCGGGCTCCGCTACGCCGACGAGCTCGTGCGGGCGTCGGTCGCGCTGTTCCACACGCGCCTCACCGACGATCTCGTCTTCGACGAGGCGACCGGCCGCAACGAGCCCGTCCCCGCCACGGCCCGCACCGGGGTGGCCTTGGACGCGGTGGCGCGCCCCGCGCCGTGGCTCGTGTCGAGCGTCGGCCTGACGTACACCCGGGCCGCCTTCACCGCGCCCGGCGGGCGCTACGCGGCGGGCGATCTCCTCCCGTTCGTGCCGCAGGTCGTCGCGCGCGCCGATCTCGCCGCGACGCCGCGCCTCGGCGCGCTCTTCGGCCGGCGCCTCGAGGCCCGCGCCGGCGCCGGCGTGACGCTGCTCCACGGCCGCCCCCTACCCTACGGCGAGCTCGGGCGCGACGCGCTCCTCACCGACGTGACGGCGCACGTCCGCTACCACCGCGTCGAGCTCGGGCTCGACGTCTACAACCTCCTCGACGCGGCCTGGTTCGACGGCGAGTTCGTCTACCCGTCGAGCTTCACCCGGGGCGCGGCGCCCGACCTGTTGCCGGCGCGGCACGTGACCGTCGGCGCCCCCCGCAGCTTCCTCGTCTCGCTGTCCCTCTATCTCGGATGAGGTCCTCGATGAGCTCCACCACAGCACAGAAACCTAAGCCCCGCCGGAGCGCGGCGCTCGCCGCGGCGGGGCTCCTCGCCGCGGCGCTCGCCGCCGGGTGCGGCGCCGGGGGCGACGGCGCGACCGCGGGCAACCGCCTCACGCTCGCGACCGAGGTCGCCGCCGACGCGGCGTCGGTCGCGCCGTTCACGAACGCGCTCGGCTGGACCGTCACGCTGTCGACGGCGCACCTGTCGATCGGGCCGCTCTACTACTTCGAGGGCGCCCCGTTCACGGCGCGGCGCGCGGCCCCGGGCCGCGGCGGCGCGCCCTCGCTGCTCGACCGGCTCGCGCGGTGGGCCGTCCCGGAAGCGCACGCCCACCCGGGCCACTACCAGGCCGGCGAGGCGCGGGGCCAGATGGCGCAGCCCACCTCGGTCGACCTGCTGGCGGGGACGACCGCGCTCGCGGACGCGGACGCGGTGAGCGGCGTCGTGCGATCCGCGCGCTTCACGTTCGGCGCGCCGCCCGCGGGCCCCTTCGCCGCGGAGCTCGACGGGCACGTCGTCGCCCTCGAGGGCCGCGCCGAGAAGGGCGACGCCGCCCGCGTGTTCCGCGCGCGCGCCCTGGCCGCCGACGTCGCGAGCGACGTGACCGGCGAGCCGGCGGTGGAGGGGTGCGTCTTCGAGGAGGTCTACCTCGACGGGCCCGGCCTCGTGACGCTCGTGGTCAAGCCGTCGGTCTGGCTCGACCAGGTCGACTTCGAGGCCGTGGCCGAGGGCCAGGACGGCGCGCCGGCCGATCTCGAGCCGGAGAGCCAGGCCCAGCGCGGCTTCGTGCGGGGCCTCAAGAAGGGGACGGCCTACGCGCTCTCGTTCGCGCCCGGCGCGCCGCAGGAAGAGGAGGAGAAGGAGCGATGAGGAGCACGGGAAGCTTGTGCGCGGCGGCGCTGTCGCTCGCCGCGGCGGCGCTCGCCGGCTGCGGCGACGACGGCGCGTCGGGGGCCGGGAGCGTGGCGTTCTCGACGTGGGGCGAGGAGTACATCGAGCAGGAGATCCCGGCCGCCGATCTCGAGGACGGCTGGAGCATCCGGTACGAGAAATTCCTGCTCGTCCTCCGGAACGTGACCGTCGCCGATCGCGACGGGAACGTCGGGGCGCGGATGGAGGGCTCGATCCTGTTCGACCACACGAAGCCCGGCGTGAAGCCGGTCGTGACGTTCGAGGGCCTCGAGGCAAAGCCCTGGGAGCGCGTCTCCTACGAGATCGGCCCGGCGGACGCGGACACCGCGCTCGACGGGGCGACGGAGGAGGACAAGGCGCTCATGCTGGCCGCGGGCGCCTCGGTGCACATCGAGGCGATCGCGCGGAAGGGCGACGGCGGCGACGAGAAGCGCCTCGACTGGACCTTCTCGCTCGCGACGCGCTACGCCGAGTGCAAGGGCGACAAGGCCGGCAAGGAGACCGAGGGCGTCCTCGTCACGAACGGCGGCACCGACACCGTGGAGCTCACGATCCACGGCGACCACTTCTTCTACGACGACCTCCAGTCCGCGTCCGCGGCGCGCCGCTTCGCGCCGATCGCCGCCGCGGACGAAGACGGCGACGGCGCCGTCACCCTGGAGGAGCTCGCCGCGGTGCGCCTCGTCGCGATCGAGGAGGGCCCCTACGGGACGGGCAGCGCCGGGGACATCGACGATCTCGGCGCCTTCGTCGCGGCGCTCTCGCGCACGCTCGGGCACTTCCGCGGCGAGGGCGAGTGCGTCTCCGTCGACCCGTGACCGGGCCGCGGGGGGCGCTCACTCGAGCGCGACCGTCGTCGAGACCTCCTGGAGCTCGTTCCCGTCGAACGCCGGCACCCGCGCGGAGCTGAGCACCATCTGCACGCAGGTCCCGGCCGGGGTCATCGCGACCCGCGGCTCGATGCTGATGCGCTGCACGGCGCCCGCGGGGTTGAAGTACACCCGCGCCGTCACCGCCTTCGGCCCCTCCTTGCCCCTGCAGTGGATCGGCGCGGTCGACCCCTTGCGCTGCAGCGCGGCGTGGGCCGCGGCGTGATCGAACGGCCTCGCGGCGCCCGGCTGCGCCGCGCCCGCCTGCGCCGCGGTCGCCTGCGCCGCGGTCGCCGTCTCCGGCGCGCCGCCTTCGCGCGAGGGGCGCGGGACCTTCGGCAGGAGCGCCGGCACCGGCCCGTGGCGCGGGCCGGGCGGCGGCAGCTCTGCGTCCACGCCGTCCGCCGGCGGGCGCGCCTCGTCGCCGCGGCCGGCGCTGATCACCGTGGGGCGCGCCGGCTCGGGCAGCCGCTGCGCCACCGGGACCTCGCGCGGCGCGCGGCCCGTGGAGAACGCGAGCGCCGCCGCGGCGCCGCCGAGCAGGCCGAGGGCGAGGAGCAGCATCGGCTTCCACATGGCTGGCCTCGAGGGCGCCGGCGCCGGCGCGCTCGAGGCCAGGGCCGGCGCGCTCGCCGGCGGCAAGGACGCGCCCGGCCGCGGCCGATCCGGCGGCGGCGCGGTCGACGCGCCCCCGCGGCCGCCCGCGCGCGCGTCCGCCGGGCGCGGCGCGTCCGTGGCCATCTCGGTCGGCCCGGTCAGCGACAGGTGCGAGGCCGTCCCGGCGGGGGTCATCGCCGCGGCGATGCCGGGCGGCGTCACCGAGACCGCGGCGCCGGGGGGGCGCACGCTGCGCGGATCGGCGAAGAGCGCCGGCCCGAGCGCGTCGAACGCCTCCTGCGCCGTCTGGAAGCGCTGCGACGGCTCGCGCGCGAGGCAGCGCGCGAACCAGGCGTCGAACGGGTGCACGACGCAGCCGGCGCGCCCGAGCGCCGTCGCGCGCGTCGACGCCGGGTCGATCGGCTCGAAGAGGATCTCGCGGAGCAGCACGGGCATCGCGGTGCCCATCGGGTCGTTCGCGGCGCGCCAGTACATGCGGCCGGTGAGCGCCGCGAAGGCGATGAGCCCGAGCGCCCACACGTCGGTCGCCGGCGAGATCTGCCCGCGCGCGTCGGACTGCTCGGGCGCCATCCAGAGGGGCGTGCCGAGCGACGCGGTCGCCATCGTGCTCGCCTCCGCGGCGATCTTCGCGATGCCGAAGTCGAGGACCTTGACCGACCACGGCGCCGTCGCGCTGTTCGACTTCGCGAGGAAGACGTTCTGCGGCTTCATGTCGCGGTGGACCACGCCCGCCCGGTGGGCGGCGCCGAGCGCGTGGCAGAGCTGCCGGAAGATCTCGTACACGTCCTTCGGCGCGAGCAGCCCGCTGCGCTTCATGCGCTGCGCGAGGTCCTCCCCTTCGAGCAGCTCCATCGCCAGCCACGGCACGCCGCTCGCCGCGTCCACGCCGGCGCCGATCACCTGCACGATGTGATCGCTCTCGACCAGCGCGCCCACGCGCGCCTCCTGCTCGAAGCGCTCGCGCAGCCGGGTGTCCGCGCAGAGCTGCGGGTGCATGAGCTTGAGGGCGCGCAGCTTGCCGGTGCTCGCCTGCTCGGCGACGTACACGGCGCCCATGCCCCCGGCGCTGAGAGGCCGAACGATCCGGAACTCCCCGAAGAGCATCCCGACCGCCGGCTGAAGCGGCGCGATCATGGCCCGCGATGCTAGCATGGGGGGTGCTTCGGGGGTGTCGCCGCTCACGGCCGCGGCTCCGTGTTGCAGCGCACACGGACGCCCCGTCGGCCGGGCGCGGCGCGCCTCGCCAGAGCGGTCTTCGCCCGTCGCTGGCGTTACAGAGCGGCGGTCACCCGCACAGGAGACGGGCCCAGCTCGGCGTTTTCGGCGCGGAAGCGCACTCCCGTGCGCTGAGCACCGAAAACGTCGAGATGGGCCCGTATCCGAAGCGGGTGACCGCCGCTCACGGGGGGAGCGACGCGACCAGGCGTTCGAGCCCGATCCGGCCGGCGACGAGCGCGCCCGTCGCCGCGGCGCGGAGCGCGTCGGGCGCCGGCTGGGGGCTACCGGCGAAGTGGCGCATGCCGAAGCGCAGGAACGACGGCTCGCGGAGGAGGTAGCGCTCGACGCGCTCGCGCGGCGCGCCGTAGAAGGCGCGCATCGCCCGGCGCCGGAACCGGAGGTCCAGGCCGAGCAGCGATCGCTCGACCCGCCGGCCCCAGTCGCCGAACCCGAGGTCGCCGGCCTCGAGCTTCTCGGCGAGGTACGCGCCCGCGAGCGCGCCGTAGGCGATCGCCTGCGCGATGCCCTCGCCCAGCATCGGATCGATGCCCGCGGCCTCGCCGACGAGCAGGGCGGCGGGCCGCGCGATCGCGGCCCTCGGGTCGAGGCCGCGCTCGGCGAAGCGCTTCCGCCGGTAGCGGTCCGGGTCGAGGCCGAGCGCCTCGAGCCGGCTCCGGAGGACGCGCTCGGCGTCGGGGGCCGGTCGCGCCGCGCCGAGGGCGCCCTCGTGCAGCACGTACGCCCCCCGGCAGACGAGCTCGCGCCCGCCCACGATCGTGGGGAAGTCCCACAGGTAGCCGGCGAACGAGCGATCCCGCATCTCGAAGTGCAAGAGGTCGCGCGCCCGGTCCCCCGCGACGGGCTCGGTGTCGACCTCGACGGCCTGCGCGCGCAGCCGGCCGAACGGCAGCCCCATCGCGCGGCGGACGACGCTGCCGACGCCGTCCGCGCCGACGACGACGCGGCCGTCGAAGTCCCCGGCCGAGCTCTCGACCCGCGCGCCGTCCGGGCCCAGCGAGGCGGCGGTGACCCGCGCCCCCTCGACGATCCGGACGCCGCGGGCGCGCGCGGCGAGCGCGAGCGCGCGATCGAACTCGACGCGCCGGACGACGCGGCCGATGTTCCCCTCGCGGAGCGCGATCTCGCCCGTCTGGAAGGCCGCGCTGACGCCGTGCACCACGACCGAGGGCACGTCGATCGTCACCCCGATCGCCGCGAGCGCCCTGTCGGCGCGCTGGCCGAGCCCGCCTGCGCAGCACTTGTCCCGCGGGTAGCGCTCCTTTTCGAGCACCACGATCCTGTCGGTGAGGGCCGGGCGATGGTGGGCGAGGAAGAGCGCCGTGCTCAGGCCCGCGGGCCCGCCGCCGACGATCACGACTTCATGCGCCGACATGGGGCGCCGCTCTAGCACGGCGCCTCGCGCCGCGGGCGCGGGATGCTCGGCGGGCGGGACGCTCGCGAACAGGCGGGCTCGTCCGGAGGGGGCGCGCGGGCGCGCGGCGGCTCAGCGCCGCTCGTAGGAGGCCACCTGCGTGCGGTACGGGAAGAGGTACGCGCTCTTGCCCGCGAGATCCGGGTGGGTCCCGGCCAGATCGCGGACCTCGTTCAGGACCGAGTACCGCTCCTTCAGGGGGAGCGCGGCGATGTAGCTGATCGAGGCGACGCGCTCGAGGAGCCCGTCGAGATCGAGCTCCTGCGCGTGGGTGAACTCGTGCTCTCCGATCGGCGCGAAGAGGCGGGTCTCGGAGAACGGCCGGCGCCACGCGCCGATCCGGTGGACCGGGGCATCGCGGCCGTAGCGGTTGAGGATGCGGGAGATGCGCGCGACCCAGTCGACCCGCTCGTCCCGCAGGTTGAAGAGCAGCGAGAGGCGCCCCCGCGGCCGGAGCACCCGGTGGACCTCGGCGAGCGCGAGATCGCCGTGGAACCAGTGGAACGACTGCGCGGCGACCGCGGCGTCGACCGACGCCTCGGGCAGGGGGATCGCCTCGGCCACGCCGTCCAGCAGCACGGCGGACGGGACCATCTGGCCCAGCTTGCGGCGCATCCCCTCGACCGGCTCGAGCGCGAGGAGCCGGGCGCCCGTCGGCACGAGGAGGCGCGTGAGCTTGCCGGTCCCCGCGCCGAGATCGAGCACCGTGCTGGCGGCGTCGATGCGCAGCGTGTCGAGCAGCAGCTCGATCGCGCCGCGCGGGTAGTCGGGGCGCCCTTTCTCGTAAGCATCCGCTGCAGTCGCGTAGCCCTGTGCAGCGAGGCGATGGAGAGTCATGGCCTGCGTCCGCTCCGCGTGAGGATGAGTTCGACCAGCGCCGGAGGGACCACCCACCCCGACGGCCCTGTCGAGAGGCTACGCAACCGGAAGCTGTGTTGGAAGCGGATTGTCGCGCAAGACGCGCATTGCGTTCCCGCGCAGCAGCTTGCCGATGACACGCTCGCTCAACCCGGCTTGGAGCAGCGCATCCGTCAAGAGCGGAAGGTGCGCGGCGTCGCGGAGCTCGCGAGTGGGAACGATGAAGCCGTCCCAATCGGATCCGAGCGCGGGGGTGTCCTCGCCGGCAACGTCGATGATGTGCAGGAGGTGCTTGACCACGGGAGCGAGCCCGTTGCCGCCGAGGTAGAGCGGGCAAAAGATGATCCCGGCGCACCCGCCGCGGTCGGCGAGGGCGCGGAGCTGGTCGTCATCGATGTTGCGCCAGTGGTCGAACGCGCCGGCGACGCCGGTGTGGCTGACGAGGGGCGGCCGGCGCGCGAGCGCGCACGCCTCGAGGAAGCCAGCGCGGTTGATGTGCGCGAGGTCGACGATGACGCCGAGCTCCTCGGCGCGGCGCACGACGTCGCGGCCGAAGGGGGTGAGGCCTTCACCGTCCCTGCGACCACGGCCGTAGGCGGGATAACACACGTCGTTGGCGCTGAAGTGGCAGAGCCCGAGGTAGCGCACGCCGCGCCGCGCGAAGCGCTCGAGCGTGTCGAGCTCGCCCTCGAGCGCGTGCGCGCCCTCGATCCCGAGCAGCGCCGCGACGGCGCCGCGGGCCCTCGCCGCCTCGACGTCCTCGGCGGTGCGCGCCTTGACGAGGCGATCCGGCTGCGCGAGCGCGGCCTGCTCCAGGAGGTCGATCTGCTCGTCGACGACGGCGGCGAGCCCGCGCCGCTGGCCGATGGGCAGCGAGACCAGGCCGAAGAACTGCGCGCCGACGCCGCCCTCGACGAGCCGCGGGACGTCGACGTGCCCGCCCAGGGCCGCGAACGGCAGCATCGGCTCGTGGCGCTCGTGCAGATCGTAGCCTACCCAGCGCGACCACATGAGGCTGTCGGCGTGGAGGTCGACGGCGGGGAACTGCGCGTGCAGGGCGCGGGCTTCGGGGCTTCCGTGCATGGGGGGAGGTTAGTCGAGGCGGGGCGCTCGGTCGCGCGCGCCGCGCGGGGCGGCGGCTCAGGAGCTCGACAGCTTGAGGCCGAGGATGGACACGACGAGGAGCGCGAGGAACCCGAGCCTCGCGGGCGTGGCGGGCTCGCCGAACAGGACGATGCCGGCGATCGCCGCCCCGAACGCGCCGATGCCGACCCAGACGGCGTAGGCCGTGCCGATGGGCAGGGTGCGCGAGGCGGCCTCGAGGAGGACGAGGCTCGCGACGATCGCGGAGATCGTGAGCACGGTGGGCAGGGGGCGCGTGAAGCCCTGTGTGTACTTGAGTCCGACGGCCCAGCAGACTTCGAGCAGACCTGCCAGGAGCAACAACAGCCAGGACATGACGAATCTCCTCGTGATGTGGCTGCGTCGTCTTATCCTGACCGGGTACGGCGCGTCTCGTCCGGGACGCTCCCGTGGGGCGCCGGGGGGAACCTAGCAGGCGCGACGGGCCGTGCAAAGGGGCGCTGTCGACGCGGTGCGCCGCGGCTGTGACGGCTCGGTTCGGCCCGCGCTCGACGAGCGTCGCGGCGCGGGCCGGGTGGAGCTGGCTAGTCGGTCTCCTCCTCCTCGCCCTGGAACGCCACGCTGGACTCTGCCGTGCTGATCAGCGCGGCGGCGAGCTCGTTGATGTACTCCTCGATCGCGGTGTATCCGGACGGCATCACCCGGCTGTGATCGTTCGCGTTGGAGGAGCTGAGGCCGCGCGCGCGCTCCCACGCGTCCGCCATCCCGTCGCGGTCGGCGTCGGCGGGCGCCGTCCCGGGGGTGAGCCCTTCCATCAGGTTGTTCACGTAGCGAGCGCCCCACGCGCCGTCGCGGCGCTCGATGTTCCGGAGGACGCCCTTCGTCACCACGTCGCGCGGCAGCGCGCCGGCCTGCGCGAGGACGAGCCGATAGGCGTCCTCCGCGCGGTGCGTCGTCACGGGGATGTACCCCGGGACGTCGCGCGAGAAGTTGAACTGCGACGAGGCGCGGTACGACTCGGGCTTGTTGAGCCGGCTGAAGCTCGGGTGGAGGTACGGCTTCTGCCAGGGGTTGTCGACCACCCCCGTGAGCTTGCCGGGATCGTCGATGTAGTTGTCGGCGAAGAAGTACTTGAGCCCCGCGCCGGCGCTGCCGTCGAAATAGAAGGGGATCAGCTGATCGCTCGGCCCCTTGATGTACGCGTTGCCCACGATGTTGAACTGGCCGCTCGCCCGGTTGTGGTGCACGAACCCGTGTCTGACGTTGTAGGCCACGTTGTTGCGGATATCCGCGGGGCCGTTCGCGACCGCGGGGCACCTCGCCTTGTGATGGGCGAACAGGTTGTGATGCAACGTGATCCGATGGCCGTCAGGGCCGTTGATGAGACCGTAATTATGCGCCCCCTCTGGATGCCCCGTGATCGATGACGACTCGATGGTGGACCACTGGACCGTGACGTCGTCCGCCTCATAGAGATCCAGGGTCTCGTCGACGCCCCAGGCGATCGAGACGTGATCGAGGATCAGCTTCGAGTTCAGCGAGAACTGCGCTCCGTCGAACTGCTCTCCGGCCGAGCCGTCGAACACGGGGCGGACTCGCAAGAATCTTACAATGACGTTGTTGACCGCGTTGGAGTACCTGGAGAGCAGGCGCCCGCGCACGGTGATGCCCGCGCCAGGCGCGGTCTGGCCGGCGATCGTCACATCGCCATTCCGGACGACGACGTCCCCTTCGATCACGCCGCTCACGTCGAAGACGATGATGCGCGGCCCGCTCGCGTCGAGCGCCGCCTGCAGGCTCCCCGCCCCGCTCGATCGCAGGTTGGTGACCTTGATGACGCGCCCGCCGCGACCGCCGGTCGCGACGGCGCCAAAGCCCTCTGCGCCGGGGAACGCCGGGAGCGCGCTCGCCGGAGCCGACATCGCGGTGAGCGCAGAGGCCGCTGCGAGCGCGCAGCCGAGGCGGCGAAGACCCTGTGCTCCAATGGAAGAACAAGTAGGAAGATATGTCATGACGTCTCGCTCCCCTTTCGTACGTCTTAACCGCAAGCCGTAGTGTGATGACCCTACAGGACCGACTTCATGAATGGCAATCGACAATTGCCAATCTGTACGACAGGGCACATCAGAATCGATTTGGCAATTTCATATCGCCAGATGAAGCGAGCTTGGTTATCCTGCGCTCGAAGCGCACGAGCGGACTCATGGAACACCGGCGCGCTCCCACCCGCGACGACATCGAGCACGCCGGCGGAGCGCGTCTCTCGGCCTCGGCGCGGCGGACACGCACGGCATTCTCGGCCCGGGTTTATCGACGCATCAAACGCGCGTCGTGCGCGTCGCAATCGATACGATAGCGGCGCTCAGCCGATCAGCGCGCGAGCCCTCAGGCGAGGAGGATGCACAAGAGAGCGCTTCTCTTCGGGCGCGCTCGTCGCTCGGGCGATCCTTCCACGGCGCGCCGGCGCCCGCGGCGCTACGCCGTCGCTCATGCCAGGCGCAGCTCGCGGATCCTGCGCTGGAGCGCGCGCTTCGAGACCTTGAGGCGCTCCACCATCGCGTCGATGTGACCACCGCACTCCTCGTAACAGCGCGCGACCTCGTCCGGCGGGAGGTGGCTCGCCTGGCGGACCTGCGGGCAGCTCTCCACGAGCGCATAGAGCGACGTCCGCGAGACGCCGAGCTGCTCGGCGGCGGCCTTGAAATCCCACCGGCTCCGGCGGAGCGCATCGATCAGCTCCTCTTCACGTACGTCGGAGGGC
Organism: Sorangium sp. So ce385; assembly: GCF_051474135.1. Classification (NCBI taxonomy): domain Bacteria; kingdom Pseudomonadati; phylum Myxococcota; order Polyangiales; family Polyangiaceae; genus Sorangium; species Sorangium sp. So ce385. The sequence goes on from NZ_CP150337.1 coordinate 9,755,703, forward strand.
TTGCGCCAGCCGGCGCCCTTGGGCGAGCCCGAGCTCGCCCGCGCGGCCGCCGCGCTCTCCGGCCGAGCCGGCCTCGGCGCAGCCGCGCGGTCCTCGCCCGCGTGGCCCCGCGGCTCCGGGGCCGCCCGCTGGAGCAGGTAGTCGAGCGCCGGCGCCTCCTCCAGACGCGCTGCGCCCTGGCTCCCCACGACCAGCTGCCGCGCCACGTTCCGGAGCTGGCGAACGTTCCCCGGCCAATCGTAGCGCGCGAGCCGAGCCACCACCGACGCCGGCAACCACGGGGCGCCGTCGGGCGCCGGCGCGTCGAGCCGATGCGCGTCGCCCGAGGCCGCGAGCTCCTCGCGCAGGAAGTGAACGAGCAGGCGCCCGATGTCGTCTCTGCGCTCCCGGAGGGGAGGGAGCGCAATCTCGTAGCCGGCCAGGCGGTGGAGCAGCGGAGCGCGAAAGACCCCCTCGGCCACTTTGGCCTCGAGGTCGGCGTCCGTGGCGGTGATCAGTCGAATGCGGGTCTTCTTCGGCTGCTGGGCGCCCACCGCCTGGATCTCGCCCGCCTCGAGGGCCCTCAGGAGCATCGCCTGCACGTCGGGCGGCGCTTCGCCGATCTCGTCGAGGAACAGCGTCCCGCCCTCGGCCGAGCCAAAGTAGCCGGGCCGGTCGCGCAGGGCTCCCGTATACGACCCGCGCTCGGCGCCAAAGAGCTCCGCGGCCGCCAGCGAGGGAGGAATCGCCGCCATATTGACGGCCACGAAAGGCTGATTGCGCCGGTCGCCGGCCTGGTGGATCGCCCTCGCGACGAGCTCCTTGCCCGTGCCTGTCTCCCCGCGGAGGAGGACCGCGGTTCCGAGGTCGGCGACGCGGCGGATGTCCCGCCGCGTCCGCTCCAGGAGATCGCTATGACCGACCAGACCGAATCGATCACCCGGTTCGCGCGGGGACGGATCAACCCTGTGGAGCAGCAGGACGACGCGATTGGCGAGCTCGACAACGACCCCGCGCGACACCGACCCGGGCGAGAGATCGCGGGTCCCCTCCAGCGAGGCGCCATCCACCGTGACGCGCGAGCCGCCCTCCGCCGCCTCCAGCCGGATCCGGTCATCGGGCAACGCAATGATGCGCAGGGGCTTGCGGCTCAGGTGGGTATCCCCGAGCGGCGCGCGGACGAGCTCGCCGGGTGGACCGAAGCACGGTTCCAGCCGCGACAGCGCGAGCGCATCGCGAAGCGCGAGATCAGCGAGGACGGCGCGCTCACCGACGCGCTCCAGACGAGGATGGTAGAGGACGGTCAGGGCCGGAACCGGGCGAGTGCTGTCCCGCCGCGACGGGCCCGTATCGGGATGCTGCGTCGTCGCATTCGCGAGCGTGGTGAGCCCTGTTCGCTCGGTCACCATGGATTCCGAGAATACGCGTCCGTAGAAAACACTTGCAAGCTCGGTGAAGCCTGCACTTGGCCTCCGCCGCAGGCGCGCGGCTCGACGCGCACATCCGAGCACATCGAGCCGCATTGGGCCCCGAGGTCGCGTGGGCGGCGCCGGCGTGACGCCCGTTGACACCATGTACGCACGCGCGTAGGTATTTTTTTTTGTGAAGGGGCAAACGGTCGGCGGGAGGTACGCGCTCGAGCGTGAGATCGGCCGAGGCGGCATGGGGATCGTCTGGCAGGCCTTCGACCAGATGCTGCGCCGGGACGTGGCGCTCAAGCTCATGATGCCCGAGAACGTCGCCTCCTTCGAAGCGCGGCGTAACTTCGAGCAGGAGGCGACGACCGTCGCCCGGCTCCGGAACGAGCACATCGTTCAGGTCCATGACTACGGCATCGATGAGGGCTCTCCGTACATCGTCATGGAGCTGCTCGAGGGGGAGGACCTCGAGACCCGGCTCCGCCGCGCGCGTCAGCTCCCGGCGGCGACCGTGCTGTCCTTGCTGCGGCAGCTCAGCTCGGGCCTCGAGGCGGCGAGCGCGGCGGGCATCGTCCATTGCGATCTCAAGCCGGCGAACGTCTTCCTCGCCCGGGGCGCATCCGGCGAGTCCGTGAAGATCCTCGATTTCGGGGTGGGATGGCGGCTGTCCGAGGCCCGCAACTGGAGCGGCGTGCGCCTCGGAACCCCCGCGTACATGAGCCCGGAGCAGGTCCGCGGCGCCGTTCCCCATCCCCTGGCCGACCTCTGGTCGCTCGGTGTCATCGCCTATCGCGCGCTCACCGGCCGTCTTCCGTTCTCAATGGAAAACCTGCCAGGGCTCATCGTCAGCATCTGCACCGATCCTTTCCCGCTGCCTTCGTCGCTCGACCCTGCCCTGCTCCCGGGCTTCGATCGGTTCTTCGAGCGCGCCCTGGCGAAGGACCGGACCCGGAGATTCCAGTCGTCCCGCGAGCTCGTCGCGGCGTTCGCCGCGGTGTGCGACGCGGGGAGCAAGCCCGCCAAGATCCTCGTCGTCGATGACGAGCCGGACATGCACCTCCTGTTGAAGCTGCATTTCCGCAGGAACAAGAGCAGCACCGCTTACGAGCTCATCTTCGCCGAGGACGGCCAGCGCGCCCTCGAGGAGCTCCGGCGACACCCGGACATCGACGTCGTCGTCGCCGACATCAACATGCCAGTCATGGATGGGCTGACCCTGCTCGAGCGCATCCCCGAGGTGAACCCGCTCGCGAGGACGGTGATCGTGTCCGCGTATGGCGACATGACCAACATCCGTCGCGCGATGAACCGTGGGGCGTTCGACTTCCTCTTCAAGCCGATCGATTTCGCCGACCTCGAGACCACGCTGGAGAAGACCCTCCGCTCCGTGGAGCAGCATCGGCAGAAGGCCCAGGCGAACGAGGAGAACGACCTCCTGCGGAAGTTCACGAACGCCGCCCTGGTCGAGCGGCTCCGGGCGCTCGGGCCCGCGGGCGCGGCCGCGAGCGAGGCGCTGGAGGCCACCGTCGCGTTCGTCGACGTCTTCCGGTTCACCCGCGTCGCGCAAGAGCGGCCGCCCGCCGAGGCCACGCGGCTGCTCAACGCCAATTTCGAGGTGATCGTGCCGGAGCTCCTCGCGCAGGGCGGCGTCGTGGACAAGTTCGTCGGGGACGCCGTCATGGCGGTGTTCCACGGGCCGGAGCACCTCGAGCGGGCGCTCGCCGCATGTGTCGCCGTACGCGAGCAGCTCGAGACGGTCGCGCGGCGCGCGGGGAAAGATTCGCCGTACGCTCACGGGGTGTGCGCCGGCGTCTCGACGGGCAGCGTCCTCGCGGCGGAGGTCGGCTCGCACGCGTGCGCCCGGCTCGGCTACACGGTGCTTGGGGAGGCCGTGAACGCCGCCTCGCACCTCGCGCGCGCAGCGCTGGCTGGAGAGATCCTCGTCGATGAGGCGGTCTGCCGGGCCGCCCGTCAGGGCTTCAAGTTCGAGAGCGCCGGCGCGCGGAGCGTCTGGCCGAGGGCGGAGTCGACGATCGTCTACCGGGTGGCGGGGCGCGATGTGGTGCGGCAGCCGCTCGGGGAGGAGCCGACGGTCCAGATCTCCTTGGAGCCCAGACCGGCCTAGCCCCGGCGAGGCGCCGGCATGTCGGCCGGCACCGCGCCGGCGTGTCGGCCGGCACCGCGCCGACGTGTCGGCCGGCACCGCGCCGGCATGTCGGCCGGCACCGCGCCGACGTGTCGGCCGGCACCGCGCCGACATGTCGGCCGGCGCCGCGCCGGCAGGCGCTCGACGGAACGCCGGCGCGCCGTGTCACGCCCTGGCCTGGAAACGCCCGCATCCCCGCGTGTGGGCCGGGCCGCGGACGGCCGCGGAAGGCTGGTACGCACCGTGCAAAGCCACGTCCTCGACCGATTCCGATCCATCCGGAACGTCATTGTTCACCGGTCCGAGCGGCTCCCAGCAGGCGGTCCTCCCCAGCGAGCGACCGCCCCTGAGACGCCGTACGACGCACGAGCCACCGAGCCGCGCGCGGCCTGGCACGCGCGCGAACAACCATCGAAGAACCCCCGAGAGAAGGAAGCGATGACGATGCCCCCCGAGACAACGCAATATCCGCCCGGCGTCCTGTCCTTGATCTATCACCTGAGGCACACGAGCCTCAACCTGAACCATGACAAGACGAGAACACTGAGGACCTTTCGCTTGAGCGACACCGAACGGGACGTGTTCAGCATATGTGGCGACGTGGGGTACCCCAACGACAGCCGCGTCGCCGATATCCTGTATCTCACGGCGCACCAGGTCAGAGGCAGCCTCTTCAGGGGCGCGGGCGCGGACGACCAGGCGCGCGCGGCGCAGGCGAGCGGCGCGGCGCTCAGGCCGGGCGTCCTGTCCTTCCTCTATCACCTGGTGCACACCAAGGAGGTCTACGATCGCTTCCACGCCGACAAGGGCGCATCGAGGAAGGCGCTGATGGATGCGTTCGACGTGAGCGACGCTCAGCAAGCGAAGATCAATCACTGCATCAGGCAAGGTCCGTTCGACGACGAATCGCTCAAGGCCGTGCTGGCTCTCGCCGTTCCGGAGCTCAGCGGCGACAACTGGTACAAGGCCTGGTGAGCCGGCAGCCTCGGGCGCTGCTCGGAGGTTCACCGCGGCTGTCGGCAATCATCGCGCGGGCACGGCCCGGGAGGACAGGAGGTCGCAGCATGATCGGTTGGTCCACGGAGGAGACGCTGAGGCTCGTCGAGCCCCATGCCCCGTCGGCGCTCGTGTCAGGCGCAGATTGGCGCGCCCTCGGCCGGTGCGCTCCAGCCCTGCTCGACGCCGCCTCGATCATGACCCTCGAATGTCATCTCGGGACGGCCGCCGCGCGGGTCGATGTTCTGGCCTGCGTCCTTCCGGCAGGGAGGGATGCCCTCGCATCTCGGCTCCCGCGCTCGCGCGGCGATCGCGCTCGGGCGCACGGCGATCTCCCGGCGTCCGAGGTCGGCCCGCTCCAGGGCCCTCCAGGGCGTCTGCTCCTCGCGTGGACCACGCCCGGCACCCTCCTGTCGGAGCAGGTCCCGCTGCTCTGGTTCGAGTTCGATCAACCGGCCGCGCGCACCGGCCCGGTCGAGCCGTCTGTGCTCCTCTGCCTGGATCCGAGGCCTCTTACCAACCTGGAGGTCCCGGCGGCGGAGCGCGACTTCAGCCCGAGCGGCCGGCTTCAGCTCATCGACACGGCCGTGTCCGTGCTCCTGGGCGTGCCCGTGCCGGCGGCGAGGCGCGCCGCGCTGCGCCGCTGCTTCGACCTGTTGCCGGACGGCGGCCACGTCGTCCATCTGTCCGTCATGAGCGCCAGGCGGCCCGTCGCGCTCAAGCTCAACGTCTCGCTGCCGCGCGACCGGCTCGTCGACTACCTGCTCGGGGTGGGCTGGCCGGGCGACCCGGGCGAGCTGGAGGGAACGCTCGATGCGCTGCGCGTCGACGACGAGCGCGCCACGATCGACGTCACCGTCGGAGACGTCGTCGCCCCTCGGCTCGGGATCGAGCTCTTCGATCTGGCGACCCGGAAGCTCGACCCGGGCCGCCGCGCGACGCTCGACCGCTTCGCGTCGCTCGGCCTCTGCACGCCCGCGCAGCGCGACGCCCTCGCGGCGTGGCCCGGCTCGTCGCGCGAGCGGCACCGAGCGCACGAGTGGCCCTCTCGCGTGCACCGCTGGATCGACCTGAAGATCACCCTGGGCCCGGATCGAGCGCTGTCCGCCAAAGCCTACCTGGGGTTCTCGCGCTGCTTCTCTCTGGTTTAACGACCGACACGCACGCTGCATTTTGGAGTCCGCATCATGAAACGCCATTTGTCCATCTACAGATCGGCTTTGATGATCCTGGCGGGGGCGGCATACCTGTCGTGCATCGCGACAGGCGACTGGCAGAGCCCCCCTGCGCCTCCTCCCCCCGCTCCGGACGGCGGCGTGGCACCACCGGATGACGACGAGCGGTGCCGGAGAGCGCTGTGGAGCAGCTTCCCGGACTTCACGCAGGAGCTGTGCTCGGCCCTCCCCCGGGACGTCGACCGCGAGCTGAACGAGCGCTACAGAGAGCGCGGAGAACCCAAGAAGATCAACCGTCTGTTCGACATCCTGGCATGGCAGTCCTTCATCGCGATGGCGTGGCCGGTCGCCGATGACGGCCGGACGCGGCTGGGCCTCGCGGCTGCCGGCGCCCCTTGGTGGGATACCTGGAAGAACGGCCAGGACGTCTTCCGGCCGGACGGCGCCAAGCCCGATGGCTGGGACCCCGCCGCGCAGCGAGACAAGCGGAATGGCCGGGGCGCGGCCTCCACGACGGAGGCCCACGGCGCGCAGCTGGAGGACAGGCAATCGGATTCGCTCGTCCTCTGGGACCAGAACGGCAACAAGGTGTATTACGAGGTGCTGTTCAACGAGCATTTGTTCGACTTCCTCGTGAGGAACGAGCTCTACAACCTCGATGGGCAGATCGCCCACCGCGCGCAGCACGACGACATCCCCGAGGCCCCCTGGGGCAACGCGGTGAACGTGGACCAGATGCCCTCGATCGCGCTCAAGCTCGCGTGGAAGGTGGTGGACGAGGACAAGGGCGACATCAAGGAACGCTTCATCCTCCGGGAGGCGTACATCCGCACGGACGCAGGCCCGTCGAAGAGGACGTTGGGCCTCGTGGGCGCCAACTTCATGATGAAGACGCTCGCGACCAGGAAGCATTGGACCTGGGTCGCGTTCGAGCACATCGACAACGTGGATGTGAACGACCTCGAGACGCACGGCGGCAAGCCGCTCAAGCCCTTGTTCAACGATCCGAGCTGCCCGCTGTGCCCCGTCAATGAGCCGCCGGACGCGCGCGTCTGGCCGGTCACCGTGGATCCCTGGGTCCCCCGCACCCAGGTGCACCGGCAGCAGCCGATCCGGGAGGACACGGCCGCCCTGAACAGCAAGGTCCAGGCGCTGCTCAAGGCGAGCGGCTCCGCGCTGCAATTTTACGAGCTCATCGGCACGCAATGGGCGACGGATCCCTTGAGCGCACCGTCGCCGTCGGGGGCGCTGCCCGACGCCATCGTCAACGAGTCCGGCGGCAAGCCGTCCCGCGCTTACCTCGTGAACGCCGTGATCGAGACGTACCTGCAGAGGGGCAATGCGGTCGCCGCCGATGTGAACGACGCTCTGCGCTTCGCGCCGACCCGGCTGTTCCACACGGGGAGCTGCATGGGCTGCCACTCCGGCGCGCCGATCGCGGAAGGGGCCTCGCGCGACGGAATCGTGTGGAGCTCTCGCGGCAGCGGTGACTTCTTGTGGAGCTTGTCGAAGAGGGCTAGACCTAGGGCTGCCGCGGGGGGCGGCGACGGGCCCGATGAAATGACGAGCACGGCCTCGGCCCACACCCAGCCGGAACGGAAGGAGTAGTCGCACTTGAAGGGGCAGCCCATGCAAATCCTCCTTGGCTACGAAGTGATCGCCACCGTCGTCGAAGAGGCGCGGACTGCCACCTATCGGGCCATCCGATCCGCCGACGGGGAGCGCGCGCTGCTCAAGGCGCTCCACGTCCCCTACCCGACCCTGCTCGACATCACGCGCATCAAGCACGACGTCACGCGCATCAAGCACGAGCACCAGCTGACCCGGATGCTCGAGAGCCCGTGGATCCTGAAGGCCCAGCGGCTGGAGGAGCACCGGGGCGCGCCGGTGCTCGTCTTCGAGGATTTCGCGGGTGAGCCGCTGCACTCGGCCATCCCGGCCGAAGGGCTGGATATCCAGCTGTTCCTCGAGGTCGCCATCCAGCTCTGCCGAGCGCTCGAGGACTTGAATCAACGGGAGATCATTCACAAGGACATCCACCCCGGCAACGTCCTGTTCGACCGGGAGACCGGTCACGCGAAGCTCACGAATTTCAGCATCGCCTCGCGGCTGCCTCGCGAGAGCCAGACGATCGAGAGCCTCGCGCTGATCGAGGGGACCCTGGCCTACATGTCCCCCGAGCAGACCGGCCGGATGAACCGGGCCCTCGACTACCGCACCGACTTCTATTCGCTGGGAGCGACGCTGTACCACATGCTGACCGGCCGGCCGCCGTTCTTGGCCGCCGATCTGCTCGAGCTCGTGCACTGTCACATCGCCCGGCGGCCCGTGCCGCCGGACGAGGTGCGGCCGGCGGTGCCCGCCGCGCTGTCGAGCGTCGTCATGCGCTTGCTGGCCAAGGCGGCCGAGGAGCGCTACCAGAGCGCCCGCGGGCTGCGCATGGACCTCGAGACCTGCCTCGCCGAGTGGGGCTCCGCGCGCCAGGTAACGCCGTTTCCGACAGGCAGGCAGGATCGCTCGGAGAGGCTGCAGTTCCCGCAGAAGCTCTACGGGCGCGACGCGGAGCTCGACGCCCTCACGGGCGCCTTCGAGCGCGTCGTCGGAGGGGCCACCGAGATCGTGCTCGTCCATGGCTACTCCGGCGTCGGCAAATCGACGCTGGTCAACGAGCTCCACAGGCTCATCGTCGGGCAGGCCGGCAGCTTCCTCTCGGGCAAGTTCGATCAGTTCAAGCGAGGCCTCCCCTACAGCTCCCTCATCGACGCGTTCCAGCAGAGCATTCGCCAGCTGCTCACCGAGGACGAGGAGCGGCTCTCCGTCTGGAGGACGCGGCTCGGACGCGCGCTGGGCCCGAACGGCCAGATCATCATCGACGTGATCCCGGAGCTCGAGCTGATCCTCGGCCCGCAGCCGCCCGTGCCCCAGCTCGGCCCGGCCGAGGCACAGAACCGGCTCCGTCAGGTCTTCCAGAGCTTCATTCAGGCCTTCGCCCAGAAGGACCACCTCCTCGTGCTCTTCCTCGACGACCTGCAGTGGGCCGACGCTGCGTCGCTGGATCTGCTCCAGTACCTGAGCGCCAACCCGACCGGCGGCTACCTGCTGCTGATCGGCGCGTACCGAGACAACGAGATCACGGACGGGCACCCGCTGGGCCGCGCCGTCGAGCGGCTCCAGGCGGCGACGACGAGGGTCACGCACCTCGCCCTGGCGCCGCTCTCCGAGGCCGATCTCACGCGGTGGCTCGTCGACGTCCTCTCGTGCACGGCGGAGCGCGCGGGGCCGCTCGCGTCGCTCTTGGCCAAGAAGACCCACGGCAACCCGTTCTTCGTCATGGAGTTCTTGAAGACGCTCCACCAGGAGCGGCTGCTCGTGTTCGACCCGGAGCTCTCGGACGAGCGAGGCGTGGGCGCGTGGCGCTGGGACCTGGAGCAGCTCAGGTCCGTGCGGGTCACGGACAACGTCGTCGACCTCCTGGTCGGCAAGCTGCAGCGGCTCCCGCTCGCGGCGCAGACCGCGGTGAAGCTCGCCGCCTGCATCGGGAATCGCTTCGACTCGAACATTCTATCCATCGTCTACGAGCGCTCGCCGCGGGACACGGGCGACGCGCTGTGGGAGGCCGTGCAAGCGGGCCTCATCCTGCCGGCGGATCAGTCCTACAAGCTGCTGCTCGGCGCCGAGCCGGGCGATCCCCCCGACGAGTCGCTGAAGGAGCTCGCCGTCCCGTACGAGTTCCTGCACGACCGCGTGCAGCAGGCCGCCTATTCGCTCATCCCCGACGAGGATCGGAGGAAGACCCACCTCGACATCGGCCGCCTGCTCCGGCAGCGCCTCCCGCCCGAGCGCCTTGCGGAGCGGCTCTTCGAGGTGGTCAACCACCTGAACGCCGGCGCCGAGCTGGCGCGCGACGCGACGGAGCGCGAGGAGATCGCCGCCCTCGATCTCACCGCCGGTCGCAGGGCCAAAGCGGCCGCTGCGTACGAGCCGGCGCTGCGCTACCTCGCCGCCGGCACGGAGCTCGTCGGGGCGGAGGGGTGGAGCCGATGTTATGAGCTGACGTTCGCGCTGCACCTCGAGCGCGCCGAGTGCGATTATCTCATGACCCACTTCGCGGAGGCCGATGAGCGGTTCGCGCTCCTGCTCCGCAACGCGCGCACGGACGGCGACCGGGTCGCGGTGCATACCGCGCGCGTGACGCAGCTCCTGCACCTGCGCCAGTACGAGCAGGCCGTGGAGACGGGCTTGCTCGCGCTGCGGCTGCTCGGCATACGGCTCTCGTCCAAACCGCACATCGGTGAGGTGCTGCTCGAGCTCGCCCAGGTTCGATGGAAGCTGCGGGGCAAGCAGATCAGCGAGCTCAGCGACCTGCCGGACCGCATGACGCCGGAGATCCGAGCGGCGATGGGCCTGCTCATCACCCTCTGGTTCCCTGCCTACCTGCTGCAGCGCGAGCAGCTGATCGGGCTCATCGTCCTCAAGCTCGTGCAGCTGTCGCTCACCTACGGCAACGTCGAGGCCTCGTCGTTCGCGTTCGCCTGCTTCGGCATGTTCAACAGCTCGGTGTTCCGCGACCCCGAGACGGGCGCGGAATATGGCAAGCTCGCCCTGGTCCTGGCGCGCAAGTTCAACGACCCGTCCGTGACGTGTCGAACGCTCTTCGTCATCGCGAGCTTCCTGGAGGCGTTCTCGTCCCACCTGCGCAAGGCGCTCGATCTGCTCGCCGAGGCGATCCAGTGCGCGATCGACTCCGGCAACCTGGTGCAAGCGTCGTATTGCATGTGCCTGACGACGTACTGGACCTACCTGGTCGACACGCCGATCGGCGAGGTCGCGGCGCAGGCTCGCCGATACCTCGAGTTCGGACAGCGGACCGACGCCCAGAAGGTGGTCCAGTGCATGCAGATCACCCTGCGTTGGGCGAGAGAGCTGCAGGACGCCGACCCCGACGCGCTGCGCGCGCGGGCGCACTCGCTCGAGCCCGACTCGTACGTCACCGAGGAGATGGAGCGCGCGCAGCATTTGCTGCTATCGCTCCAGATCGGCTACCTCTTCGATCGTCACGCCGAGGTGGTGGAGATCGCGTCGAGGCTCGAGGCGTACAAGGACATGCTGGACCCGAGCTCGGCGTTCGTCCCTCACCACGCGTTCTACCGGGCGCTCGCGGCGCTCTCGCTGGTTCCGGACACCGACGGCACGGAGAGGCGCCGCCTGCGCGGCACGATCGAGCGAGCAAAGCGGGTCTTGCACAGGTGGGCCGAGCACAGCTCGGTGAACGCCCGCCACAAATACCTCTTGGTGCTGGCCGAGGAGGCGCGCGTCGAGGGCAGATCCACGCGGGCGGCGAGGCTCTACGAGGAGGCGATCTCCACCGCGCGCAAGAACGAGTACCTCCACGAGGTGGCCCTGGCCTGCGAGCGCGCGGCGCTGTTCCACCTGAGCATGGGCAAACCGCAGCTGGCCGGCTCGTACCTGCAGGAGGCGCGCGGCTGCTATCTCGCCTGGGGAGCGCACACGAAGGTCCGCGCGCTCGACGAGCAGCACCCCGTGCTCCTCATGCGGCCGCCTCCGGCGCAGGTCAAGCATCAGAGCGGCACCGCCGCGACCGTGTCGTCGGCGCCCCATGACCTCGACTGGACGACCGTCGTCAAGGCGTCCCAGGTGCTCTCCAGCGAGATCATGCTCGGTCGGCTCCTGGAGAGGATCATGCAGATCATGCTCGAGAACGCGGGCGCGGAGAAGGGGATCCTCCTCATCAAGGAGGGCGGCCACCTCGTGATCGAAGCCAAGGGGATGATCCCGTCAGGCGAGGTCACCGTGCTGCAGTCGATCCCGATGGAGCAGAGCCCGGATCTCCCGCATACGCTGGTGAACTACGTCGCGAGGACGCGGGAGAGCGTGGTGCTGCGCGACGCAGGTCGGGATGAGCGGCTGATCAGCGACCCCTATGTCGTGCGCTGCCAGCCGAAGTCGGTGCTCTGCGCCCCGCTCGTCCATCAGGGGCAGCTCGTCGGCGCCCTGTACCTCGAGAACAACCTCATCACCGACGCCTTCACCCCGGGCCGGCTGGAGGTGCTCCGCCTGCTCTCGTCGCAGGTCGCGATCTCGATCGAGAACGCGCGGCTGTACAACCACCTGGAGCAGAAGGTCGAGGAGCGCACCGAGGAGCTCAAGCGCAAGAACATCGCGCTGGCGTCGACGCTCGACCACCTCCAGCAGACCCAGCGGCAGCTGATCCAGGCGGAGAAGATGGCGTCGCTCGGCAATCTCACGGCGGGCGTCGCTCACGAGCTCAAGAATCCGCTCAACTTCGTCAACAACTTCGCCGGGCTGTCTGTCCGATTCGCGGATGAGCTCGACAGGCTCGCGGCCGAGCTCCGCCCCGGAGAACCGACCACGAGCGAGGTCCTGGCAGAGGTGAGGGAGCTGCTCCCGATGCTGAAGATCAACGCGCACAAGATCGCGGAGCACGGCAAGCGCGCGAACGCCATCGTGAACAGCATGCTGCTGCACTCCCGTGTCCTCTCGGGCGTCCGGGAACCGGTGAACCTCAACGCGCTGATCGAGCAGTCGGTCGAGCTCGCGGTGCTCGGCAAGCTCTCGGCGGCGCCCGCCTTGGACGTGGTCGTCGAGAAGGAGCTCGACGCTTCGCTCCCGCCGGTCGAGGTGATGGATCAGGAGCTCGCTCGCGTGATCATCAACCTGATCAACAACGCGCTCTACTCCGTGGGTGAGCGGGTGCGGGCGGAGGGCGGCGCCTCGGTGGAGCCACCCCGCATCCGCGTGTCGACGCGCCGGGTCGGGTCGATGGCCGAGATCCGGATCTGGGACAACGGCACCGGGATACCAGAGCCCATCCGCGAGAGGATCTTCGACCCATTCTTCACCACCAAGCCCAACGGACAGGGTACCGGTCTCGGGCTCTCCATCTGTTATGAGATCGTGCGTCACGGCCATGGAGGCTCGATCCGGCTCGGGAACACCGAGGAAGGGCGCCACGCGGAGTTCATCGTCGAGCTGCCGGTGCGCTGCCCCGCGCCCGACCAGCGCCCGTCCGCGGCCGTGCCGCTCGGCGGCCTCGCGATGGAGCCGCCGAGCAAACATCGAAGCTGACCAGGCTGGCGCCGCCGGCGGCGCGAGCGGCGCGCGCGGCGAGGCGGCGACGCGACCCGACCGGGAAGGCGCCTGGCGCGCCGCGGCGCCGGCCGGCGCGCTCGGCCCCCGCCCGGCTACCGCGCCTGCGCGCCGCGCCCCTCGACCGCCGCGAGGTAGTCGAGCACCGACTGCTTCATGCCGACCTCGAGCGCGCGCGCCACGAGGTGGTGGCCGATCGACACCTCCTGGATCTGCGGCGCCTCGCTCACGAGCGGCGCGAGGTTCTCCACGGTGAGGTCGTGCCCCGCGTTGATCCCGACCCCGGCCGCCGCGGCGGCCCTCACGGTCGCGACGATCTTGTCGAGCTCCGCGCGGTGATCGCCGCGATCGAACGCCTGCGCGTAAGGCCCGGTGTAGATCTCGATGCGATCGGCCCCCATCTCCGCGACCACCGGCACGACCGCGGGGTCCGCCTCGACGAAGAGGCTCGTCCGGATCCCCTCCTCCTTGAGCCGCTTCACCACCGGCTGCAGGACGAAGCGCCACTTCACGACGTCCCAGCCGCGGTGCGACGTGAGCTCCCCCGGCGTGACCGGGACCAGCGTGCACTGCGTCGGCCTGAGCTCGAGCGTGAGGTCCAGGAACTCCTCGCGGAGATCGCCCTCGAAGTTCGTCTCGACGGTGGTGATGTGCCGAGTCACCGCCCGCGCGTCGTCCGGCGTGATGTGCCGCCGATCGGCCCGCGGATGGATCGTGATGCCGTGCGCCCCGTAGGACACGATCCGCTGCGCGAAGGAGAGGACGTTCGGGGCGTCGTGTCCCCGCGAGTTCCGCAGGAGCGCGATCTTGTTCACGTTGACGCTGAGCTTCATGGGGGCATCCTCTCGCGGGCGCGCCGCTGGCGACGCCGCTATACACGATCGACGCCGCGAGGCGAAACACGCCGCGAGCCGGCCGTGGAAACGCGGCCGGCGGGGCGGCGCCGGACCGGGCGCGGCGCCCCGCCCTCCCGCCGGCCCATCGCCCCTAGAGCCGCGGCACGGTCCGCGCCCCCCGCACCTCCACCTCGGCCGGGACGAGCGACACGATGAGGATGCCGATGGCGACGAGCGCGCTGTTCCACACCGTCCACGCCGACAGCGCGGGTATCGACCAGGCGCTGACGAAGAGCCAGATCGCCAGGAGGGCGTTGAGGTAGCGCGCCCGGGGCGCCCAGATCGCGAGCAGGGCGAAGAGCACGCACAGCGCGCCCACCACCCAGGCGTTGGTGAACTGCCCCTGGCTGTGCCGCCAGAGGAACGCCGAGATGAACAACCAGATCCCGAGCGCGATGTTGATGCCGCGCACGGTCGCCGTCCGACGCTGCATGGCTCCCCCCTCCTCTGCTGCCGCCGCGCCGGCGCCCTCCGCCGCGCAGCGCTCTCGCTCCCCGCCCGCTCGCCCCAGGACGCGCGCGGGCGTCACGCCCCGGAGCGGCCCCGGGAAGGCCGAGTCCGCTCACCCCCTCGGCCGAGCGCCGGCGCGTGCCTGCGCCCGGTCCACACATCAACGAGCTCGCCGAGCTCCGTGCGAATCCGGTGCCACCGCCGCGGCCCCCGCGGCCCCGCGACCGGCGCGGCTCGCCCGGCGGCGCAGCGGCGCGGCGTCCACGGCGCGGCGGCGGCCGTTCGTGAGGGCCAGGAGCCGGCGGTTCGGCTACAAGCCCGGTCGCCATGGACTTCTTCGCGACCGCCGCCAAAGGCACCGAGCCCGCGCTCCGCGACGAGCTCCGCGAGCTCCGATTCCGCGGCGTCCGCGCCGATCGCGGCGGGGTCCACTTCTCCGGCGCGGCGGACGAGGGCTTCCGCGCCTGCATCGAGCTTCGCACCGCCGTGCGCGTGCTCGCGGAGCTCGCCGCCTTCGACGCGCCCAGCGGGGACGCGCTCTACGAGGGCGTCTCCCGCGTCGACTGGGCCCCGTACCTGAGCCCGGTCCACACGCTCGCCGTCCGCGCCTCCTGCCGCTCGAGCGCGCTGACCCACACCCAGTTCATCGCCCAGCGGACCAAGGACGCCATCGTCGACCAGATCCGCCGCCGCGTCGGCGCGCGCCCGTCGGTCGACCTCGACGACCCGGACCTCGCCCTCTTCGTCCACCTCGTCCGCGACCGCGCGACGCTCTACGCGGACCTCGGCGGCGCCTCGCTCCACCGCCGCGGCTACCGCACGCACATCGGCGGGGCGCCGCTCAAGGAGACCCTCGCCGCCGCGCTGCTCCGCCTCTCCGGCTGGGACCGCGCCCGCCCGCTCGTCGACCCGATGTGCGGCGCCGGCACCATCGCCCTCGAGGCGGCGCTCTGGGCGCGGGACATCGCCCCCGGCCTGCGCGCGCAGCGCTTCGGCTTCGAGCGGTGGGCCTGCCACGATCACGCCGCCGCGCAGCGCACGACCGCCCTCCGCGACGCCGCCCGCGCCCGGATCCGGCCGGAGGGCCCGCCGATCCTCGCCGCCGACATCGACCCCCGCGCCGCCGAGATCACCCGCGGCAACGCCCGCATGGCCGGCGTGCAGATCGAGGTGCGCTGCGAGCCCATCGCCGCGCTCGCGCCGACGGCGCCGCCGGGCCACGTGCTGACCAACCCGCCGTACGGCGAGCGCCTCCCGGGCACGCTCGCCCTCTACCGCGACATGGCGGCCGCGCTCTCGCGGCTCGCGGGCCACCGCGTCGCCCTCCTCGCCGGCACCGAGGACATCGAGCGCGCGATGCGCCGCCGGCCGGAGCGGTCGCTCACCGTGTTCAACGGCCCGATCGAGTGCCGGCTGCTCACGTACGACATCCCCTGAAGCGCCGCTCCCTCCGCGCGGCGCGCGGCCGGGCGCGCCTCAGGAGAGCAGGCGCATCAGGACCGCCATGGCCGCCGCCGTGAGGATCATCCCGGCGACGAAGCCGATGATGAGCCCGCGCTTGCCGGCGAGCCAGCTCGGCTCGCGCGACGGCGCGGGCGGCACCTGCGGCGCCGCGAAGTCCGGCACGGTCGCGCTGCGCTCCAGGGACGCGCGCTCCGCGGCGAGCGTCGAGGCGAGCTCGAACGGCAGCGCCTCCGCCGGGGCCGCCGGCGCGGCGCCCCCGGCCGCGGCCGCCCGCACCACCACGGCGGCGCTCCCGGCGCCGGCCGCGCTCGGCGCGGCGGGCGCCGGCGGGATCACCGCCTGCAGCTCGCCGGGCTGGAACGTGGGCAGCTGGCTGTCGGCCGGCGGAGGCGACGAGACCAGCCGGAGCGTGTTGGCGACGCGCTTCGGTCGCCGCTCCCACGCCGCCTCGCCCGGATCGAACTGCGGGCTCTGCGGCGTGGGCGGCACCGGCGGCGTCGGCGCGGAGTCGACGCGCACAAGGCCGACCTCGGCCCGCTTCTCCGGCGTGCCCAGCCCGAAGTCCTCGGCCGAACGGAGCGTCGCCTTCACCTCGCGCCCCGGAGGCGTGATGTCGAGCTCGTCGCCCTCGTCATAGGACGACGCCGCGTGCACGCGGACCTTCGGCGGACCGAGCAGCTCGTCGCGGCGGACCATCGTCAGCGTGCTGTCCTCGCCCCCGTCGTCGGGCGAGCTCGGCGCGGCGAGGCCGTTCCCCGAGAGCAGCGCCTCGCTCTCGGTGTGGGACCAGGACGGGAGCTGCAGCGAGATCTCCGGCACCGACTCCCCGGCCCAGCGCTGCGGCTCGGCGCCGAGCGACGGGTACACCCCCGGCGGATCGAGCGTGGGCGGGAGCTCCAGCGCCGGCGTGTGGAGCCTCGCCGGCGGCGGCGGCCCCGCCTCGGGCGCGGCCCCGCCCGAGACGAGCGTCCTGGCCGACTCGATCGACACCTCCGGCCGCGGCGCCGGGCCGGAGAGCGGCGCCGACGTCGAGCTCGGCAGCGACGTGAGCGGCGGGAGCGACGACAGCGGCCCCCGCGGCAGGTCCCGCGAGAACAGCGAGCTCGGCTGGCGGCGCGAGATCGGCCCCAGCCCCACGGCCGTGTCGGGCAGATCGGCGAGCAAGGTGTGCAGCGCGTACCCGAGCTCGCGCGCCGTCTGGTGCCTGTCCGCCGGCTGCTTGGCGAGCGCCTTCACGATCAGGGCCTCGAGCCGGGGGTCGATCCCCGGCGCGGCGCTGCGCGGCGCCGGCACCGGCGCGTGGATGTGGAGCGTCGCCGTGTGGAGCGGCGTCTCCCCCTCGAACGGGAGCCGCCCCGTGACGAGCTGGAAGAGCAGCACCCCGCACGTGTACAGATCCGCCCGCTGATCGACCGGCATCAGCCCGCACTGCTCCGGAGACATGTAAGCCGGCGTACCGACGAACGTGCCCGCGCGGGTCACGACGGAGAGCGGATCGGCCTGGATCTCGGGCTCGTTGCCCGACGAGGCGGTGTCGAGGATCTTGGCGATCCCGAAATCCAGCACCTTCACGCGCTCGCCGTGAGGGTGCGTCGGGTCCGGGACCACCATGATGTTCTCGGGCTTGAGGTCGCGGTGCACGACGCCCATCTCGTGGGCGACGGCGAGCGCCTCGCACACCTCCGAGAGGATGCGGACCGCCCTTGCCTGGCCGATGGCGCCGTGGCGCTCGAGGAGGACGTAGAGGTCGTCCCCCGAGAGCAGCTCCATCACGATGTAGCTGAGCGCGCCCTCGACCCCGTACTCGAAGATCTTGACGGAGTTCGGGTGCTTCACCCGCGCCGCCGCCTTCGCCTCGCGCTGGAAGCGCCGGACGAACGCGCGGTCCGCGGTGAACTCCGGGTTCATGATCTTGATCGCCACCCGGCGGGGCTCGGCGTCGCGCTCGGCGATGAAGACGCTGGCCATCCCGCCCTCGCCGAGGAAGCGGGTGATCGTGAACCGCCCGGCCACCTTGCGGCCGAGGAGAGCCTCATGCCTCATGCGCCCGGCACCCGCCCGCGCCCCTCGCGCTCGCTCGCCATCCCGCAGCCGCACCGCTCGCCCGCTCGCGGGCCGCCCCGCCGCCCGCGCAGCAACGCACCGCCAGCAGGGCTGTCCGCGCGCCTGCGCGACCCGCGCGCTCGATGCGAGGGGGAGTGCACGCGGCGACCATACCAAAGAACGTGTCAGGGGACGACTTGTCGACCCCGGCGGCGGCCCGCCAGCGGACGCAGCCGCCGGCCAGCGCGCGATCGGCCGTCCCGACCACCGTTCCCGACCCGCGCTCCGGAGCGCCGTTCCCGACCACCGTTCCCGACCCGCGCTCGCGGCCACCGTCACCCCGGAGACGGCGCCGACCCCGGGCCCGACCGACGGCAGTTAACTCTTTAACGCCACCCCCGGTGCAAATGTGCGACAAGTGCTTAACTTATCGAAAGAGCTCGCCTTCGACCGTTGGCAGCGTTCTTGCCTGGGGGGAAATGCCTCGCGCCGCGCCGGGTGCGTCGCGAAGGGCCGGCTTGTGCATCGATCTCGACAGGCAGCTTCCGGAGGATCGTTGATGAATCGAATTTTTAGGCGCGCGGTGCTCCTCGGCACCGTCGCGCTGACCGTCGTGGGGGCGGGCTGCGCCGAGGAGCGGCAGTCCATCAGAAAGGTCCAGAGCGATGCGCTCGCCAAATCCTTCTTCGTCGGAGGGAGCTTGGTCGACATCGCCGACGACCCCGAGTTCTACATGCGGGGCACGGTCATCGACGTCGGGTACGGCTCTGCCCAAGACGGGCTCTTCACGTCGACCTACGCTCAGCCCGTCTCCCGCATCAAGTGGGAGATCACCGAGCACCAGCTCAATGCTCGGCTCGCTTACGAGCGGATCGAGGGCACCGACACCAAGGGCAACGCCTATAACGGGCTCACCAAGAAGACGACGAACGACGGCCAGATCGTCGCGAGCTACGCCATCGAGTCGCACTTCGACATCCGCCGCGACTACAACCCGGCGACGGGCGAGGAGTCGAACGTCATCGTCGAGAACACGACGGACAGGCTCTGGCACGAGCGCGAGTACATACGCGTCGACTGGTCGCGCAACCTCGCGACCGACGCCTACAACTTCGACACCCTCTCGCAGCTCGGCCTCTACGGAGGCGTCGAGTACGAGCCGCTCGCCTACACCGTCAACGATCCCAACGCCGCCGACGCCCCGAAGTTCGACGCCGCGAACGGCTACTTCGACGTCACGACGAAGGCGTTCGCCACGCCCGCCATGCTCGACCTCTCGAGCCTCGGCTGGGGCATCGACAAGTTCCCGGCCTGCATGCTCCCGGGCGACTTCGCCGGCGGCACCGACCCGTACGGCAACTGCAACCCGATCGAGATCACGATCCGGCAGTCGTTCAAGAAGGTGGTCGACACCGACTACGAGCCGGTCGACTTCGACGGCGTGAGGTTCCAGGCGTTCGGCATCTTCAACTTCGACTACCGCTACGGCTACGAGCGCAACTACGGGATCCTCGACAACCAGTGGCGGCGCTTCGCGGCCCGCTACAACCTCTGGAAGCGCAGCCACTTCTACACGAACCCGGAGACGATGGAGGGGGCGATCGCCTGCGCGACGCGGGAGACGGCCCTCGCGTCCGGCGACCTGAACGCCGATCCGAACCGCGACGAGGACAACGACGGCACCGCCGACGTGTGCGCCGCGGCCGGCCCGGGCTCGCAGTGCGACGTGTTCAAGCAGAAGTGCACGCTGCCCTACGCGCAGCGCGAGGCGGTCGTCATCCCCTGGTACATCGGCGGCAACACGTCGGAGGACCTCTTCGAGGCGACCAACTGGGCCGCCGAGGAGTGGGATCTCGCGATGAAGACCTCGATCCAGACGTCGCGCCTGGTCGAGTGCAGGAAGACCGGCGGCGCCGACTGCGACGCGCAGTTCCCGATGTGGAAGGGCCAGCAGGACGACATCGACGAGGCCATCGCGATCTCGCGCGACCTCAACGCGTGCCGCCGCGCGAACGGCTGGGACGCGCCGCAGTGCGACCAGGCGGCCTGGGACGCCGTGGCGAAGCTCTCGGGGCTGCGCGGCAACGACCCGGCGACGCTCGCGATCGGCAACGTCGTGACGCAGCCGTCGGTGATCGTGCTCTGCCACAACCCCGTCGTCGCGGGCGATCACCCGGCCTGCGGCGAAGAGGGGCTCTCCCCGCGCCTCGGCGACCTCCGCTACAACAGCGTCCTCATCGTCGACAAGCCGCAGACCCCGGCGCCGTGGGGCATCATGGTCGACGGCGACGACCCGATCACGGGCGAGAAGGTGGCCGCCAGCATCAACATCTGGAGCCACCAGACCGACTTGGCGGCGCAGGGGCTCGTCGACCTCGTCCGCTACATCAACGGCGAGATCTCGACCTCCGAGGTCACCGAGGGCAAGTACATCCGCGACTGGGCGCAGGCGAGCCGCGCCTCGGGCGGCGGGACCGGGCCCACGATGACGAAGGACGAGGTCACCTCGCGGCTCGCGAGCGTCACGAAGCTCGACGCCGAGGCGTACAAGAACCTCGTCGCGCAGGGCATCTCCCCGCAGCTCCGGGCGGTGATCGAGCCGATGAAGGCCAAGGTCGCCGACATCGCGGTGCGGAGCGACGTCCCCTCCCCGCAGCAGGCGGTCGTGAGCGCGCGCATGAAGGCCGCCCGCGGCAGCCTCGCCGAGGCGGAGCTCATGAACCCGGCGATGCTCCAGCGCGCCGGCATCCCCGCAGGCGTGCCGGTCGAGGGGCCGTTCGCCGACGCGGCGTCGCCGTTCGCGATGAACAACCCGCAGGTGCAGTCGCAGCTCCGGCGCATGCACGACAGCGCGCTCGCCGAGCGCGGCGCCTGCATCCTGCACGAGGCGCCCGAGGCCTCGGCGATGACGGGCCTCGCGGAGGCGCTGCGCGAGAAGTTCCCCCCGGTCGACAACGAGACGTCGGCGGAGCGGCGGGGGCGCTACGAGCGGATGTTCAAGTACATCCAGCGCCGCTACCAGTACGCGGTCATCGCGCACGAGATGGGGCACTCCATCGGCCTCCGGCACAACTTCGTGAGCACCTACGCCTCGCTCTTCTTCCGGCCCCAGTACTGGCAGCTCAGGACGAAGAACGGCACGGTCGAGGCGGCGTGCACCGGCGCGCCGGGGGAGAACCCGGAGGAGTGCGTCGGCCCGCGCTACTACGACGCGATCACGGACGAAGAGCAGAAGAACATGATCTGGATGTTCCAGCACTCCACGGTCATGGACTACCCGGGCGACGTCTCGCAGGACCTGGTCGGCCTCGGCGTCTACGACTTCGCCGCCGCGCGCTTCTTCTACGGCGACACGGTGAGCGTCTACGACAACGGCGACCGCAACTACCAGGCCGGCGGCAAGGTCGGCGGCGCGCTCCTCGCCGCGACCGACACCTTCGGCGGGCTCGCCGGCATCAAGTACGGCACGTACGCGAAGGGCAGCGGGAGCGTCTCGGACTTCCACTACTCCCAGCTCCAGAAGCAGTACAATGTCATCCGCGACTGCTACGACGTGGAGACCAAGGCGCCCGCGAGCTGGAACGAGGCGCTCGACGGCAAGTGGCACCAGGTCATCGACGGCGGCATCGTCACGGTCGGCAACGAGACGAAGCGCTGCCGCCAGCAGCCGGTCGACTACGTGAGCTGGAGGAACCTCCGCAAGCCGCAGGACAAGGAGACCAACATGATCTCCTACCGCGGCGGCCCGGCGGTCGACGATCAGGGCCGGGTCCGCGTGCCGTACGCGTTCGCGAGCGACAACTGGGCCGACACCGGCAACGTCTCGGTCTTCCGCCACGACAACGGCGCCGACCCGTACGAGCAGCTGATGTTCCTGATCACCTCCCAGGAGAACAGGCACATCTTCGACAACTTCCGGCGCGGCCGCACGACGTTCAGCGTCCGCGCCGCGGCGGACCGGTCCTACAGCCGCTACAACGAGAAGCTCCTCGGCATCGCCGGCGGCATCGGGTTCTTCGGGACGATCTACCAGGATCTCGCGACGAACCAGGGCCTGTCGTTCGACTCGCTGTGGCCGCTCCTCATCGAGGGCAGCCTGGAGGAGAACGTCATCGCCGCGACGGTGGCCTTCGACCACTTCGCCCGGCAGCTGTCCCGCCCGGAGGTGGGGCCGCACTACCTGCGCAACAGCGAGGCGTTCGATCCGGGCAACCCGTGGTCCGAGTGGGGCATCCTGCGCTCGAACGACGACAGCGACGATTACGGCGCGGGCGAGGACTTCAGCGGCTTCGGCGGCCAGGCGAACACCAACGTGCTGGTGCAGATCCCGAACGGCTCGACCGGCTACTTCAAGGACATCGGGTTCGGCGGTCACCCGCTCGCGAACAAGAACTCGGAGGTCAACGGCGACTTCGACACCGACTTCACGATCAACGCGGGCAGCTACTACGACAAGATCAACGCGGCGATCCTGCTCTCCGAGTCGGAGGACCGGTTCGTGAGCAGCTCCCGCCGCGACTTCTACGACGCCCGCTTCCGCGCGGTCGGCATGGCCGACGTGCTGCCCGAGGGCTACCGCCGCCTGCTCGCCAACGCCCTCACCGGCGACCGCGCGCTCCTCGCGCCTCGCCTCGAGGCCGACGAGAACGGCTTCCCGGTGGTCGACGAGGACAGCAAGGATCCCGACCCGCTGGCGAAGCAGTACCCGGCGCGCCCGATGGGCTGGATCAGCTGGTGGCCGAACGAGGGGCCGAAGGTCTGCTTCCCGAGCGACGGGAAGAACCTCTGCTCGAACTACCTCGGCGGCGACTTCAACGAGGAGACCGTCAACCGCACCATCGCGATCGATCCGCAGGTCGGCTGGGAGGTGCAGAAGTTCCTGATCGCCTGGACGCTCGCGTACATCCCCGCGAACGGCAAGACGAACTGGACGGACATGATGCGCGTCTACCGGCTCGGCACCGACGCCGAGCCCGGGATCGAGCAGCGCGTCGAGTGGCAGGACCCGACGTCCGGGCAGATCTACTACGCCCGCACGTACGGCATGGAGTGCCTCTTCGGGACCGGCAAGGACAGGGCGACCTGCAAGGACTCCGGCGGCAAGTGGGTGCAGAAGGGCATCGCGGCGCGCGTGCTCGAATACGCCAACGAGCTCACGTCGAAGGGCTACCAGCTCGATCCGTCGTATGAAGGCGCCGTGCCCGGGGATCCCGCGTACGCCGCCGAGTACGGCGAGGGCTTCAACAAGTACGGTCGCGCGATGGTCATGCACCACCCGGACGGCGCCGCGATCGTCGTCCCGGATAGCGCGGTCAAGGACTTGAACGCGAACAGCGGTCAGCTGGAGACCGTGAAGCCGTGCGACCAGAACATCAACCCGAACTGCGAGCAGCTCACCATCTACAAGAACCACTACGCGTACGAGCTGAAGAGCTACAAGTCGGTGCCCGACTACATGCTCCAGATGATGGTCCAGCTCGGCGTCGCCGATCCTGACCAGCTGGGCGTGTACCCCGACTGATCCGCGCCTCGCCGCGCCGGGGGCCCCGCGCCGGGGCCCCCGCGCTCCCCTCCTCTCTCCCCCTCCAGCACCAGCGACCCGAGCGCGCGGGCGCTCGGCGATCCCACGGGCGCCGTGACCCGCGCGGCCGTCACCGGCCGTCAGGCCGGGCGAGCCCGCGGTCGCTCGGCCCCGCCCCGCTCGCGGCTTACAGGTCGCGCGGGCGCCGCGGCGGCATTACGCTCCCCGAGGCGCAGCGCGCGCCACGGCATGGACGCCTCCCCCGCCCTCCCCGCCATCACCCCGGCGCAGCTCTCGGACGCGCGGGCCTTCATGACCTACCTCGTCGAGCACGTGGCGGAGTCCGGCCGCCGCGGCGCGCCCCATTTCGCCGTCGTGACGTCGCTCGCGCCCGACGAGGTCGAGAAGAGCGCGCGCGACCGCTGGAGCAAGGCGCTCGACGAGCCGCTCTGGGGGCGGGCCTGGCTGCTCCGGTCGACCGAGCCGCGGGCGCGCGTCATCGGGCACATCGAGCTGCGCGGCGGCCGGGTCTGGTCCGAGAGCCACCGCGCCGTCATCGCGATGGGCATCCTCGGCCCCTACACCGGGCAGGGCCACGGCCGGCGCCTGCTCGAGACGGCGATCGCCTGGGCGCGCGACAAAGCGGGCCTCTCGTACCTGGATCTCGGCGTCTTCTCGAACAACGAGCGCGCCATGCGGCTCTACACGCGGATGGGCTTCGTCCCGATCGGCACCCGCCACGACGCGTTCCGGGTGGGCGACGCCACCCTGGACGACATCCAGATGACGCTCGCGCTCCGCGCCCCCGACGCGCGTCCGGACGCGCGCGCGGCCAGGCCCGCCGGGCGCTGATCCCGGCGGCACGAGCCCGACCGGGGCGCCGGCGCCGGCGCCCCGGTCGGGCTCGTGCCGCCGGGGCGCGCTGGAGGGTACCCACCGCGGCGCAGATGGGTCATGAGGAGACCGCCGCCCGGGCGCCCGGGCGCCCGTCGGCCGGCCCGGCCGGCTCGGCGCGGATCGCCCGCGGTCCTCGCCGCCGTCCATCGCCACCGAAAGCCACCATGCGCCGTTCGCCGCTCCTGCCGATCTTCCTGACCGTCTTCGTCGACGTCCTCGGCCTCACGCTCGTCCTGCCGCTGCTCCCGTTCTACGCCGAGCACTTCGGCGCCAGCGAGCTCGTGGTCGGCGTGCTCGCGGCGAGCTACGCGGTCTGCCAGCTCGTGTCCGGGCCGATCCTCGGGCGGATCTCCGACCGGGTGGGCCGCAAGCCGACGCTGCTCGCGAGCCAGACCGGCACGTTCTTCGGGTTCCTCGTGATCGGCTCGGCGAGCTCGCTGCCGATGCTCTTCGTGGGGCGGATCATCGACGGCCTCACGGCCGGGAACCTGACGATCGCGCAGGCGTACATCAGCGACGTGACCCGGCCGGAGGAGCGCACCCGGGCGTTCGGCCTGATCGGCATCGCCTTCGGATCGGGGTTCCTGCTCGGCCCGGCCATCACCGGCGAGCTCGCGAGCCGGTTCGGCTACGGCGCCCCGGCCTACGGCGCGGCGGCGCTGTCGCTGACGTCGATCCTCCTGACGGCCACGCTGCTGCCGGCGAAGCCGATCGCGCCGGCGGCCCCGCCCGAGGCGGCCGCGGCCGAGCCCGCCCGCGCGTCGGCGATCGGGCGCGGGGACGCCTTCCGCCGCTTCTTCGACAGGCCGCTCCCGCGCCGCCGGCTGCTCGAGTTCTTCGCCTTCACGCTCTCGTTCTCGACGCTCATCGGCGGCCTCGCGCTGTTCCTCGAGCGGCGCTTCGCGTTCGGGGTCAAGGAGACGGGCTACCTCTACGCGTTCTCCGGCCTCGTCGGTGGGAGCATCCAGGGCGGCGCGATCGGCCGGCTGGCGAAGCGATTCGGCGAGGAGCGGCTCGCGCTGATCGGCTTCGGCACGATGGTGATCGGCTACGGCCTGCTCGGCGTGGCGTACGCGCTGCCCACGCTGCTCGTGCTCGTGGGGATCGGGGCGTTCGGCTCGGCGGTGGTGCGGCCGGCCGTCACCACGCTGCTCACGAAGAGCGTCGGCCGCGACGAGCAGGGCGCGGCGCTCGGCGTGAGCCAGTCGCTGGCGAGCCTCGCGCAGATCGTCGGCCCCATCGGCGCCGGGTGGCTGATCCAGCACCGGGCGCTCTCGGCCTACGGCCTCATGGCGGCGGGCTTCGCCGCCGTCGGCGTCCTCCTCGGCCTGCAGAAGCTCCCCGTCGGCGAGCCGGTCGAGTCCTGAGGGCGCGCGCCCGCGCCCGAGCGCGCCGCCCTGCGCTGCGCCCTCAGGCGCGCGCGCCCTTCACGAAGGGCAGGACGGCCTCGACGAGCGGCGGCGTGGCGTCGTCGAGCTTCCGCGGGTTGTACCAGGCGAACGGCTCGACGAGCCGCGACGGGCGCAGGCCGAGCCTGCCGCGCGAGCACTCGACGAGGAGCGACAGCGCCCCGTGGCGGTCGTGGAGCCAGTCGATCTCCAGGCCCGCCTTGCGGATGCCCCAGGCGAAGCGGACGTAGGACATGGCGCGGTACGGCCTGCGGCCCGCGGCGCGCGCGACGCGGAGGGCGAAGGCGCGGTGCTCGGCGGCGTCGGCCACGGGCCAGAGGCTGTGCGCCGGCGGGTACAGCACGGCGCCGCCGGCGCTGTGCAGCGACAGGGCGCGGTCGATCCGGCGCGAGGAGAGCGCGTGCGCGATCGCCTCGACCTCCGGCTCGCTGGCGGGGCGGCTGCCGGGCGAGACGACGAGCCCGACGAGGCGCTGCACGAGGCCGCGCTCGTACCACCCGGCGTCGAAGTTCCGGTTGAGGTCGACGCCCCGCGCGTTGCCGCGCACGTAGCGGTGGCGCCCGGCGCGGAGGTTCATCTCGACGCGCAGGAGCCCGTCGGGGTTCACGATCGGGACGGCGAAGATCGATCGGCCGCCGAGGTCCTCGGTCGCGAGGCGCTCGAGCAGCGCGAGGTTCGCCTCGATGCCGACCCATTCGAGGGGGTGGATCCCGGACAGGATCACCGTGGTCCGCCCGCGCGGCGCGGCGCCCGCGGCGCGGCGCGGATCGAGCGGGCCGGCGCCCGCGGCGCCGCGCGGGTCGAGCGGACCGGCGCGCCCGGCCAGCTCCGCCGCGGCGGCGTCGTTCGCCGGCGGCCCGCCCGCGCCCCCCGGCGCGTCGCCGCCGACGTGGGCGCCGCGGGGCGGCGCGCCGTTCGCGGAGCGCCGCCCCCCGTGGGAGAGCAGCGCAGGGTGACCTACACCGGGCCGGTCGCCGCCGCCGGGCGGGCGGGCTGGGCCGATGTGGACGGCGAGCAGCGGCTCGCCGCGGATCGAGCGCCCGATCAGGGAGAGCTGCGCGCCCCGATCGGCGAGCCGCTCGATCGCCTCGAGGAGCTCGCCGTAGCCGCGGTAGGGGCCGAGGCCGCGGCGAGCGAGCTGGCGCGAGAGGGGCGCGCGGCGATGTACAAAGAGGGCCGCCCTCAGGGCGGCCCGGCCTTGCTCTTCCGACGCCGGATCGGACTTCGGCATGCAGGGCTCACCTTTAGCCTAGATGACATGACTATAGAGCACGGGTCGCGCCTTCGCGCGATCCGGACCAGGCTGAGCCGGGATTATCGTGGCAGCGTGCGCGCGCATGGAATTCGATGTCAACGGGTGGGCGGAAGGACGTATCGAGCTCGCGGCGCCGGGCCAGGGCTGGTCGCTGCTGTCGCCGGAGCCCGAGGCGCGGATCGACGAGCACCGCTGGGCGCACCAGGCGCGCGTCTTCTTCGGCGCGGAGCTCACGCTCGTGCAGAAGAAGGCGTACCCGTCGGGGGCCACGCCGATGGCCGACGCCGTGGAGGTCGACGTCGCGCGCGTCTCCTCGACGCCGCGCGCGCCGAGCCGGGTGCTCGTGCTGACGGTGCCGCTGGATCGCGCGCCTCTCTTGCGGGCGGCGGCCGCCGCGGGGGTGCGGGCGATCGGCGGGCGCGGGTTCGACGCGCTGATCGCGCGGGCGCGGCGGGCCTGGCAGGTGCGCGAGCCGCCGGTCGCCGGCGGCGACGCGCGAGCGCCGCTGGTCGTGACGGCGATCCTCGCGGCCGTGCTGCTCGCGCCCGTGGTGCCGCCGGGCGAGGCGACGATCTTCGGGGTGAAGGGGGCGCGGGAGCGGCTGCAGCGGCTAGGCTGGTGACGAGGCGGCGCGGGCGAGCGTTCTGTGGAGCGCGCGCCGCCCCGCTGGGGTAAATTTTCCTCGAGGTTGCCCATGGAACTCGCACCCAGGCTCGTCCGCCCGGCGACGCTCGCCGACCTGGAGGCGCTGCCGCCGACGTGGCGGGGCGAGATCCTCGACGACACGCTCTACGCGTTCCCTCGCCCGCGCGCGCCCCACGCGAGCGTCGAGGGGCTGATCACGACCGACCTGACGAACCCGTTCCAGCGGGGACGCGGCGGCCCCGGCGGCTGGTGGATCCTCCCCGAGCCGAGCATCCAGCTGCCCCGCGCGCCGGAGATATCGCCCGATGTCGCGGGCTTCCGCCGCGAACGCCTCCCGACGCTCCCCGCCAAGGGGCCGATCACCCTCGTGCCGGACTGGGTCTGCGAGATCCTCTCGCCCAGCACGGCGAGCTACGATCAGATCGTCAAGCGCCGCTTCTACATGAAGATCGGCGTCCCGCACATCTGGTACGTCGACCCGCGCGACCAGACGCTCCTCGTGGCCCAGCACGTCGACGGCAAGTGGATGGAGCTCGGCATCCACGGCGCGGACGAGCGGGTGCGCGCCGCGCCGTTCGACGCGGTCGAGATCGATCTCTCCGCCTGGTGGGAGGGCATCGAGCCGGAGAAGGGCGCGGATCCGTAGCGGCGCCGCCCCGGCCACGCTGGAGCGCGGCCGGGCTGGAGCTCGTCGGCGTCACGGCGCGGCGCCGCCCCCCGGCGCGGCGCCGCGGCGCGCCGCGAGCCCCAGCGCCACGAGCGTCGCGACGTACGGCAGGAGCTGCGCGAGATCGGCCGCGCGCGACGCCCCGCGCGCCGCGGACTGGAGCGCGATCTGCAGGGCCTCCAGCGCGCCGAACAGGAGGCACGCGAGCGCCGCGCGGCCGGCGCGGAGGCCGCTCACGACGACCGCCGCGAGCGCGATGAAGCCGCGGCCGTTCGACATGCCGGCGTCGAAGCGGTGCTGGTCGTAGGCGAGGTGCGCGCCGCCGAGCGCGCACAGGGCGCCGGACAGCGCGAGCGCGGCGCAGCGGACGCGGGTCACGGGGACGCCTGCGGCGGCCGCGGCGGCCGGGTCCTCGCCGGCGGCGCGCACCCGGAGCCCGAAGCGCGTGCGCGCGAGCAGGAGCGGCGTCGCCGCGATCGCGAGCGCCGCCGCGAGGACGACCGGATCGAGGAGCACGCGCGCGAGCAGCGCGGCGCCGCTCCGCCCGGTCGGGCCCGCGCGGAAGCCCTCGATCGGGGGCGAGCTCGAGGCGCTGTCGTAGAGCCCGCGCAGGAGGAGGCGCGTCCCCGCGTAGGCGAGCAGGTTGAGCGCGATGCCGCTGACGACGGCGTGCACGCGGGCGCGCTCGACGATCAGGGCGTGGCCGAGCGAGAGGGCGGCGCCCGCGGCGATCGCGGCGGCGAGGCCGGCCGCCGCGCTGCCGCTCGCGTGGGCGACCGCCACCGCGGCGAAGGCGCCGGCGAGCAGCACCCCCTCGAGGCCGATCTGGACGACGCCCGAGCGCTCGGCCCAGATGCCGCCGAGCGCCGCGCATGCGTACGGCGTGGAGATCCGCAGCGCCTCGGCGAGCAGGACGAGCGCGGGCGAGCTCACGCCGGCGCCCCCTCGGAGCGGCCCGCGCGCTCGCCGCTCCCCACCGCGGCGGCGACGAGGACGATGGCGAGCGCCTCGAGCACGTCCATCGCCTCCTTCGGCACGCGCGCGTTGATGGCGAGGCCGGCCTGCTCGAGGGTGCCGAACAGCACGGCCGCGAGCACGAGCCCGAGCGGCGTCCCGCGGCCGAGCAGCGCGACCGGGATCCCGGAGAAGCCCGCGCCCGCGCCGAGGCCGAGCTCGTAGTACCCCTTGTACCCGAGCGTGGTCGCGGTCATGGCGGCCCCGGCCACGGCGCCGGACGCGAGCAGCGCCGCGAGGCGCCGGCGCGGCACGTCGATGCCCTCCGCGCGCGCGGCCTCGGGCGACTGCCCGACGAAGCGCATCTCGCGGCCCGCGCGGGTCCGCGAGAGCGCGCGGTGCGCCGCGAACGCGAGCGCCACGGCGAGGGGGAAGGCGACGCTCGCGGCGCTGCCGCGCAGCGCGGGGACGAATCGGTCGAGCCGCGGCAGCGTGGCCGCGGGGATGGCGTCGGCGGTGCGCATCGCGGCCCTGCCGAGGACCGACGCGAGCAGCCACGGCGCGAGCGCGTCGGCGACGCGGTTCATCATGATCCCGCTGATGATCTCGTGGGCGCCGAGGCGCGCGCGCAGGAGCGCGGGGACGAGCGCGACGGCGGCGCCCGCGGCCATGGCGCACGCGATCGACGCCGGGACGGCGACGGCCCACGGCGTGCCCGGAGGGAGCCGGGCCGCGACGACGGCGCCCGCGAGGCTCGCCATCGCGAGCTGCCCCTCGGCGCCGATGTTGAAGAGGCCCGCGCGGAGCGCGATGGAAAAGGCGAGCCCGGTGAAGAGGAGCGGCGTCGCCTTGAAGAGCACCTGACCGACGCCGTACGGGGTGCCCCACGTGCCCTCGAAGGCGCGGCGAAGGATCGGCGCGGGCGCCTCGCCGAAGCCGAACGAGATGAGGTTCAGGGCGAGGAGGATGCCGCCGAGCACGAGCGCCGCCGGGAGGGCGGCCCCGCGGAGCTCGCGCAGCCCGCTCCGGAGGCGCGCGGCCCCGCGGCCGGGGCTCACGCCGCCTCCAGGCCGAGCATCGCGCGCCCGATCTCCTCGTCGGAGCACGAGGGCGGGAGGGTCGCGACGATCCTGCCCTTCCGCATCACGAAGAGCCGGTGGCACAGCCGCCGGAGCTCGCCGAGGTCCGCGCTGATCACGAGGACCGCGAGCCCGGCCGCGGCGGCCTCGGCGATGGCCGCGTGGATCACCGCGGCGGCGCCGACGTCGACCCCCCGGGTCGGCTGGGCGAGGACCGCGGCCGCGCGGCGCGGCGCCCGGGTCGGCCCGCCCGGGCCGGGCGCCGCCGGGGCGACGCGGTCGAGCGCGCGCGCGACCACGATCTTCTGCTGGTTGCCGCCGGAGAGCTCGCCCGCGAGGCGCGACGGATCGGGCGGCTCGACGCGGAAGCGGGCGATGCGGCGCGCGACCAGGGCCGCCTCGGCGTCGCGGCCGCGGGCGCCGCGCGGGAGCTCGCCGAGGTCGCCGAGGACGAGGTTGTCGCCGACCGAGGCGCCGAGGAGCACGCCCTCGGCGTGGCGATCCTCGTGCACCACGCCGAGGCACGCCCGGCGCGCGCGGATGTCCCACGAGGAGAGGTCGACGCCGCCGACGGCGACGCGGCCGGCCGCGCGCGGCTCCATCCCGGCGAGGGCGCGCACGAGCTCGCGCTGGCCGTTGCCCTCGACGCCCGCGACGCCGGCGATCTCCCCCGCGCGCACCGTGAGGGTCACGCCGTCGAGCAGGCGCCGCCCGCCGGCGCCGATCACGGTCAGCCCGGCGATCTCGAGCGCCGCCGGCGCGCCCTCGCCGAGCGGCGGCCGCTCGACCCCCGGCGGGGGCTCGCCGCCCATGATCGCGCGGGTGAGCTCTCCTTCGTCGCCGCGTTCCCCTGCGTCGGCGGGCCGGCCCGCCGCGGGCCGCGACAGCGCGACCTGCCCGCGGCGCATCACGGTGACGTGGTCCGCGAACCGGATCACCTCGTCGAGCCGGTGGGTCACGACCGCGACCGTGCGGCCCTCGCGCGCGAGGCGCCGGAGGGTCGCGTACAGCCCGTCGGCCTCGATCGGGGAGAGCACGGCCGTGGGCTCGTCGAGCAGGATCGCCCGGGCGCCGCGGTAGAGGACCCGCAGGATCTCGAGCTTCTGCCGCTCGCCCACGGTGAGCGCGGAGGTCGCCGCGTCGAGCGGGATCGAGAGCCCGGCGGCGCGCATGAGGGCGCGGGCGCGGGCGCGGGCAGCGGCGAGGTCGAGCCGCCCGCCGCCGCGCGTCGGCTCGCAGCCGAGCACGACGTTCTCGAGGGCAAGGAAGCTCCCGACGAGCATGAAGTGCTGGTGGACCATCCCCACGCCGCGGCGGGCGGCCTCGGCCGGCGTCGCCGGCCGGAGCGGGGCGCCGTCGACGCGGACGGCGCCGGCGTCGGGCGCGAGCACGCCGGCCGCGAGCTTGAGGAGCGTGGACTTGCCGGCGCCGTTCTCGCCGACGATGGCGTGGATGGCGCCGGGGGCGAGCCGGAGCGAGGCGCCGCGCACGGCGACCTGCGCGCCGTAGCGGCGGACAACGCCGTCGAGCTCGATCACCGCGCCGCCCGGGAGGGGCGGCGCGGGCACACCCGAGGCCGGCGGCTCCGTCACGGCGCGGGGCTCCGGGGCGAGGGCGGCGGGGTGGAGGCGAGGGCGGGGCGAGCTACACGGGGACGCGCGGCCACGCCGGCGATCAAGGGCCCGCGCCGGCGTGACACCAGTCGCGCCGGCGCTGCTTCGACGTCCGGGTTCGCCCGAAGCGCGGCGCCTGGGACGGCGCGTCGCCCGCCGCGAAGGTGCCTGCTCCTCGCGCGCCTGTACTAGCGTGCGCGCCCGTGCGCTCCCGCTTCCCGCTCGTGGCTGCCCTGTTCTTCGTCTCCGGCGCGACCGGCCTCCTCTACGAGGTCGCCTTCTCCAAGCTGCTCGCCTACGTCTTCGGCGCCACCGCCTACGCCGTGAGCACGGTCCTCGCCGCCTTCATGGGCGGCCTGGCCCTCGGCGCGCACCTCGGCGGCCGTCACGCCGCGGCCGCCCGCCGCCCGCTCGTCGTCTACGGCGCGCTCGAGGCGATCGTCGGCGCCATCTGCGCCGTCTCGCCGTTCCTGTTCGAGGCGCTGACCTCGGCCTACGTCGCCGTCGCCCGCGCCGCGCCGGACTCGCTCGCGCTGCTCACCGTCGCGCGCGCCGCGCTGACCGCCCTCGTCGTCGTCGTCCCCACGGTCGCGATGGGCGCCACGCTCCCGGTGCTCTCGCGCATCCTCCGCGCCGGCGCCGCGCCGGACGGCGCGCCCCCGGCCGAGCACGACGCCGCGCGCCGCCTCGCCTCGCTCTACGCCATCAACACGGCCGGCGGCGCGGCGGGCGCGCTCTCCGGCGCCTACGTGGTCCTCCCGCTCCTCGGGATCCGCGGCGCGCTCTGGTCCGCGGCGATCGCCAACCTCACCCTCGGCGCCGTCGCGATCTCCGCCGGGCTCCGCGGCCCGGCGCTCGCCCCGCCCGCCGCCGCGGCCGACGAGCCCGAGGCGCGCTCTCCCGAGGCGCCCTCGTCGCGCGCCCCCCTCCCGCCCGCCGGCGGCCGCGCCGAGGCGTCGTTCCTCCTGCCGCTCGCGTTCGCCTCGGGCTTCCTGGTCTTCGCCGCCGAGGTGGTCGAGACGCACCTGCTCGCGCTGCTCATCGGCAACAGCGCCTACGCCTTCGGGCTGATGCTCGCCGTCTTCCTCGTCTGCCTCGCGATCGGCGCCGCGCGCTCGCCGGCCCTCGCGCGGCGCCACGGCGAGGGCGCGCTCTGGCGCGGGCTCGTCGCCACGGCCCTCGCGCTGGCCGCCACCACCCCGCTCTGGGACCAGCTCCCGCGGCTCTTCGCCTTCGCGGGCAAGCACGTCGACGGATGGGCCGGCCGCGAGGCGTGCCGCGCGCTCGCCGCGCTCGCGATCCTCGCGCTGCCCACGCTGTGCATGGGCACCACCTTCCCGCTCCTCCTCGCGCGCGCCGCCGCGCACGCCGACGTCGCCGCGCGCGTCGGCAGGCTGACCTCCGCGAACACCCTGGGCACGATCGCCGGCTCCATCATCACCGGCTACCTGATCCTCCCCGCGCTCGGCTCCGAGCGCGCCCTCTTCGCGATCGCGCTCGCCTTCGCCCTCACGGCGGTCCTCGCCGCCGCGCGCGCCCGCGCGGAGCTCCCCCGCGCCCTCGCGGCGGCGGCCGCCGCGGCCGCCCTCGCCGCGCTCGCGCCGCGCTGGGACATGGCCCGCCTCACGAGCGGCGCGAACGTCTACTTCGCCATGGGGCCGCGGCCCGAGCGCATCGACTTCGTGCGCGAGGACGTGCACGGCGGCGTCACCACCGTCGCGCGCCGCGCCGGCGTCACGACCATGTACACGAACGGCAAGTTCCAGGGCGACGACGGCCCCGAGATGACGGCGCAGCGGCGGTTCGCGCACTTCCCCTCGCTCTTCGTCCGCCGCCCGCGCGCGGCGCTCGTCATCGGCCTCGGCACGGGCACGACGACCGGCACCATCGCGGCCTACCCCTTCGAGCGCATCGACGTCGCCGAGATCTCGCCCGCGATCGTCGAGGCCTCCCGCCGCTTCTTCGCGGGCCCGAGCCTCGACGCCCTCGACGACCCCCGCGTCCGGCTCTCGCTCAACGACGGCAGGAACGAGCTGCTCGTCGCCGCCGAGGGCCGCTACGACCTCATCGCGATCGAGCTCACCAGCGTCTGGTTCGCGGGCGCCGCGAGCCTCTACAGCCGCGAGTTCTACGAGCTCGCCAGGTCCCGGCTCGCCGAGGGCGGCGTCCTCCAGCAGTGGGTGCAGCTCCACCACATCCGGCGGCGCGAGCTCGCCGTCGTGATCCGGACCATGCGCAGCGCCTTCCCGCACGTGGCGCTGTTCGTGGGCGGCGCGCAGGGCATCCTGGTCGCGAGCGCCGCGCCGCTCATCGCCTCGGAGGCGCGCCTCGCGGCGCTCGACGCGCGCCCCGCGCTCCAGGCGACGCTCGCCGGCGCGCGGCTCGCGGACCTCCTCGACGACCTCGTGACGTCCGGCGACGACCTCGACCGCCTCGTCGCCGACGCGGCCGAGGACGGCGGGCCGATCCTGTCCACCGACGACAACCTCTACCTCGAGTACGCCACGCCGAAGGGCAACGTGCTCCCCTACGGCGCGTCGCTGGACGCGGCGCTCGCGCTCCTTTCGCGGTACCGCACGCCGGCGCCCCGCGCGCGCCACCTCGGGCCCTGAGGGCGCTCAGGCGCGGCCGTCGGCCCGCCCGCGCCACCTCGGGCCCTCGGGGCGCTCAGCCCCCGCCGGCCGGCGCGCCGCCCTTCGCGGGCGCCTCCTTGGCCGGCGCGCTCGGCTTGAGCGGCTCGCCCTCCGGCCCCGACGCCTCGACCGGCGGCTTCACCGGCACCGGCTTGATCTCGTCGCCGGTCGCCACGAAGGCCTTGCGGGGCGGGGGCGCCTTGGGCTGCGCGGCCTGCTCCGCGCGCAGCTTGCGCTCCTCGAGGCTCAGCACCTCCAGCGCGAGGCCGCCCGCGTACGGGTCCTGCCCCTGGAACGGGCGCCCGTCCACCTCGGCCACGTGGAACTCGACCCGCCGGTTCTCGCTGCGCCCCGCCGCGATCTCGTTCGGCCCGAGCGGGCGCGACTCGCCGAAGCCCACCGCGATCAGCCGGATGTTCTCGACCCCGTGGTCGACCAGCCAGTCGGCGACCGCGAGCGCGCGCTTCGCGCTGAGCTCCTGGTTGTGCTCCTCGCTCGACTGCGCGTCGGTGTGCCCCTCGATCCGCAGCCGCGTCACCTCGGGGTGCTCCTTGAGGAACTGGAGCAGCGTCTCCAGCGTCTTCTCGCTGCCCGGCCGGATGGCCGCCTTGTTCGTCTCGAAGACGATCTTCCCCTGGATGTAGACCTGGCTCTCCCCGCCCTGCTCCGACCAAGGCTTCTCCGGGTACCAGCGCGGGAGCGGGCGCTGCTCGTCGGCGCGCGGCAGGTCCCGCGGCGGCAGCCGGTTGTCCCCGCACCCCTGCCCGACGTGCGCGGCGGCCGCGAGCGCCGCCGCGACCGCGAACGGCAGGGCGGTGCGGCCTGCCTGCTTCCTCTTCGAGTCCATCTCGCCCTGTAGCGTGTCAGAACCGGCGCTCGAACCGCAAGTAACCTGGCGCCGGCGGCCCCGGGTCACCCCTCGGGCGCCGGGCGGACCGGCGCCCGGGACGGCGTGTGGTAAAGGGAGGATCGCCATGTCCGCGCCGTCGCTCACGCCCGAGGGCTCCCCCATCGACACGAAGCTCGCCGGGCTGCGCGCCCGGCTCCGGGAGCTCGGCTCCGTCCTCGTCTGCTACTCCGGCGGGGTCGACAGCGCCTTCGTCCTCGCCGTCGCCCACCAGGAGCTCGGCCCGAACGCCGTCGGCATGACCGCGGTCTCGCCGAGCCTCGCGCCCGCCGAGAAGGAAGAGGCTGCGGCGATCGCCCGCCTCATCGGCGCCGACCACCGGCTCGTCGAGTCGTCCGAGATCGACGACCCGCGCTACGTGGCGAACAACCCCGACCGCTGCTTCCACTGCAAGAGCGAGCTCTACCGGATCGCGGCGCGCAAGCGCTCCGAGTGGGGGCTCGCGGCGATCCTGAACGGCACCAACACCGACGACCTCGGCGACTACCGCCCCGGGCTGGAGGCGGCGCGCGAGGCCGGCGTGGTGAGCCCCCTCGTCGAGCTCGGCTTCAGCAAGGCCGACGTGCGCGCCGGCGCGGCGCGCGTGGGCCTGCCCATCTGGGACAAGCCGGCCGCCGCCTGCCTCTCCAGCCGCATCCCCTACGGGACCAGCGTCACGCGCGAGCGGCTCGCGCAGATCGGCGGCTTCGAGGCGGCGCTGCGCGGCCTCGGGTTCCGCCAGGTCCGCGTCCGCTACCACGACGACCTCGCGCGCATCGAGCTCGACGCGGGCGAGCTCGCGCGCGCCGCCGAGCCGGCCGTGCGCGCCGAGGTCGTGGCCGCCGGCAAGCGGCACGGCTTCCGGTACGTGACGCTCGATCTCGGCGGGTACCGGACCGGCAGCCACAACGAGGTCCTCGTCGGCCGCGCCCTCAAGATCGTGAGCTGACCGGCGGCCCCCGCCGGAGGAGCCTCGCCATGGGACGCTTCGATCACCTCGCGACCCGGCCGATCCGCGGCCCGGCCGACATCTTCCGCTGGAAGGTCGTCGACGCCATCGCCGGCAGGAACCGCAAAGATCCCGGGGGGTTCTCGACGCCCGTGCGGCCCTACGATCGCGCGCTCGTCGCGGCCGCCGCGCCGTCGCTCACCTGGATCGGCCACGCGTCCTTCCTCGTCACGCTGGGCGGCGCGCGGCTGCTCATCGACCCGATCTACCGCGACGGCCCCGGCCCGCTGCGCCGGCTCGCGCCGCCGGGCATCCCGCTCGGCGAGCTGCCGCCCATCGACGCGGTGCTGATCACCCACAACCACCGCGATCACCTCGACACGTGGACGCTGTCCCGGCTGGGCAGCGCGCCGGTCTACGTCGCGCCCGTCGGCCACGAGGCGGTCCTCCGCGAGGCGGGCGCCGAGCGGATCGTCGAGCTCGAGTGGTGGGGCAGCGCCGTGGTCGGCGGGGTCGAGATCACGCTCGTCCCTGCGCGCCACTGGTCGATGCGCTTCCCCTGGGACCGGAACGACGCGCTCTGGGGCGGGTACCTGATGCGCGCCGCCGAGGGGACGGCGTACCACTCGGGCGACACCGCGTTCTTCGACGGCTTCGCGGAGATCGGCCGGCGCGCCGGCGCGATCGACTGGGCGATGCTCCCGATCGGCGCCTACGACCCGCGGTGGTTCATGGAGCCCCAGCACATGTGCCCGGAGGAGGCGATCGAGGCGAGCGTCCTGCTCGGCGCGCGCCGCCTCGTGGCGATGCACTGGGGCACGTACCGGCTCACGGACGAACCCCCCGGCGAGCCGCCGGAGCGGACGCGCGCCGGCTGGCAGGCGCGCGGGCTCCCCGAGGACGCGCTCTGGATCCTCGACGTCGGAGAGACGCGGGCGCTCGCCCGCTGAGCCGGGCCGAGCCGAGCGCCCGGACGCATGGCGAGCGAACTCATGGCGAGCGAATTCATGGCGAGCGAGCTCCGCGCTCACCCCTGGCTGCCAGATCGACAACGATGACACGCCCCTATCGTCTCCAGGGTCCATTCATTCGGGCCATGGACCACCGTTTCGCAATGGGCCAATGGGTCACGGAGCGATCCCGCCGGGCGCAGCGCCCACATTGACGCGAAATCATTTAAAAAACATCCGCGAGCCACGATTACGTGACACTGCGCGCGGGATGTCGGCTTCCGATCGGCGCGACGGCTGCTGGCCGATCCCTCGGACTGGGCCCCGTGGCGATTCCAAGCCCGAGCCCGCGTCGGCGTGAGAGCTGCCCCGTCCGTTCTGCTCTCCCGCCTCTCGATATGCGTCAGGGAAGGAGGGGACCGACCCCCGTCACGGGACCTTCAAGGTCGCCGCCTTCCCGACCGCGCGCCGCATCTGGAGCGCGCGATCCGTGACGCCGAGCCGAACCGCGGCGCGCTGCAGATTGCCGCCCTCTTCGTCGACGGCGATCCGCACGGCGATATCCTCCGCCGCGCGTCCGATGTCCTTGAGG
Source organism: Sorangium sp. So ce385 (assembly GCF_051474135.1). NCBI lineage: Bacteria > Pseudomonadati > Myxococcota > Polyangiales > Polyangiaceae > Sorangium > Sorangium sp. So ce385. Next base: position 9,793,448 of record NZ_CP150337.1, read on the forward strand.
CCCGCGCCCAGGGTGAGCGCCCGCCGGATCGCTTGCTCCAGCGCGCCGGCACGCCAGTCACAGACAGCGCCCCCCGCGGGTCGTTCTTCGTCCGGCAGCTCGCCCACCGTGATCGGGCCTGGACCGACATGCCGGTAGTAAATGCGGGTGACGAGCTGCCGCAGATCGCGCACGTTGCCCGGGTACTCTCGCTGCTGAAGCCGCTCTCGCACCTCGTCATCGAAGGGGGGCGGCTCGACCCCCGGCCGCATGCACCTCATGAAGTGCTGCGCGAGGGGGATGATGTCCTCCGTCCGCTCGCGGAGCGGCGGCAGCTTCACGCTCACGTTCGCGATGCGGTAATAGAGATCGCGCCGGAAAGCCCCCCGCTCCACCTCCGCGAGCACATCGCGGTTCGTGGCACAGACGAGCCGAAAGTGCGCTCGCTGCCAGGTGTTGCCGCCGACGCGCTTGTAGGTCCGCTCCTGGACCACGCGCAGGAGCTGCGCCTGGAGCGGCAGGGGCAGCTCACCGATCTCGTCCAGGAACAGCGTGCCGCCGTCCGCGAGCGCAAACGCGCCCTCCCGCAGGCCCGCCGCGCCGGTGAACGCTCCCTTCTCGTGACCGAAGAACTCGCTGCCCGACAGCTCCGGGACGATCGTGGTGCAATCGAGGACGACGAGATCCTTCTTGTCCGGGCGGGGATCCAGGGCGTGGATGAGCTGCGCCGTCAGCTCCTTGCCCGTGCCGCTCTCTCCTTCCAGCAGCACCGGGGCGTCGGTGAACCGGGCGATCTCGACGATGCGCCGGAGCGCGCCGGTCCAGGCGCGGCTCCTGCCGATGAGGTTCTTCTCGACGAGGCTCGAGCCCACGGCGTGATCGACGATCTCCCAGCGCTCGATTCGCGCGGCGACCTGCTGCGCCACCGCGGCAGACGGCTCCCAGACGATGACATCCGACGCTCCGTGCTGGAGGACCGTCCACGCGCCTCCGCCCGAGAGCGATGATCGCACGAGCGCGATCGCGAGCACGCGCGTGAGCCCGTTCCGGCTCTGCTCCTGCAAGAAATCGAGCAGCTCTTCGCTGAGCTCGTGGAAGACGACGATCCCGGGCGCCTGCGCGCTCCCGCTCCCGCTCCCGCGCGGGACCGCCTTGATACCGGCCCCGAGGAGCGCCTGGACCATGCTGCTCCGCTCCAGGACGTCGTCCGAGGCAAAGCTATAGAACCATGTCGTTCGCATGTTCGAAATCCCCTCACCCGCCTCCCGCTTTCGTCCCGGCGCAGGTCACCGCGCCCGACGCGTGCTCATGGGGGACAGCGCCCGCACCACGGCCTCGGGTTGAGCCGCTCCCCCTGTGAGATGATAGACGAACTATCTCATTGCCGATTACCCGCTCCAAATTCTCGCATCCGGTTCCTCGCATCCGCATTTTCATAACCGGACAATCACATCCGCTGTGGACGCCTGCCGCATTGCGTCAGGCGCATGGTTTTCAGCCAGGCTTCGGCGACGCTTTCGCCGGAGCTGCCGCCTTTCTGCCTCGGGCCAGCAGGCGGAGCAGGTTTCCGCCGAGCACTGCGCGCTCGGCTTCCGGAGGGAGGCCGAGCGCGCGGACCTTCTCGAGCTCCACGCCGGGATGGAGCCAGGGCCCGTCGGAGCCGAAGATGATCTTGCGCGCGCCGGCGCGCCTCACCGCCTGCTCGAGCAGGTCGAACCGCCGGACGCCCGACGTGTCCGCATAGACATTGGGATGGCGCACGAGATGATCGATGACGGCGAGCTGCGCGCGCCAATCGTCGGCGAAGCTGCCGAGGTGCGGGATGATGAACCGCACCGCCGGGAACTCGGTCGCGAGGAGCTCGATCACGTGGGCCTCGCCGGCCACGTCATAGAGGATGGGCACGGCGAGCCGCTGCGCGACCTCGCAGACCTCCCTCGTGATCGGCGCGTCGTGGCGGTGGACCTTGATGCCGCGGAAGCCGTGATGAACCACCGACTCGCGCACCATGTCGAAGACGCGCCCGCGGTCGCGGGCGGCGTGGACGAAGGCGAAGCCGATGAGGCGGGAGGGGTGGCGCGCGACGAGGCGCGCCACCTCGCGATTGGCGGCAAGATAGTCGGAGTGGAACGCCGCGAAGACCACGGTGCGGTCGATCCCCGCACGCCCGGCGCGCTCCAGGTAGCGGTCGAGCGGCGCCGAGGTGTCCCAGGGGCCGGTGAAGCCGTCTCCCTTGCCCGCGTGGCAGTGTCCGTCGATGATCATGATCCTCCTAGCAGGGCTCGGCGCACAGCGGCGCTCCGAGGGCCGGTATCACGCGCTCCACGGGGATCGCTGCCTCGCTACCGCCCAATGATCCGAGCGCGCCCCTGCTGCTCGGCGAGCCTCGCGCGGAGGTGGTGCGAGGGGGGGAGGAAGCGCTGGTTGGTCGCGCTGCCGTCCGTCGGGAGGGCGCCGAGCTCGACGCCGGTGACCGCGCGGTACGCGTGGATGTAGCCCTGGATCTCGGCGCGCCAGTAGCGGGCCCAGTTCGCCGCCTGCTGCGGCTGGACGACGGTGTTCCAGTGGCCGAAGCGGACGGAGAGCAGGATCTGCTCGCCGAAGACGCCGAGATCGCGGAAGTGCATCACGTTCGTGCGCGTCCAGCCCTGGAGGGTCTTCATCGTGTCGACCCGATCCATCCAGGACTCCGAGTAGGCCACCATGGGGCGGCCGCCGAGGAACTCCCGCATCTCCGGGCGCGCGAGGATCCACTCCATCATCATCATCTCCATGCGCGCGGTCCACGGCAGGTCGCCGTACTGGTTGTGACCGCCCTCGGTGAGGAGGATGTGGACCTCCTTGAGCGAGTTGAGCACGGGGAAGCCGTCGGCGATGCGCGTCGTGTCGTCGTCCTCGTTGTAGAACTTGACGCACTGGAAGAGGAGGTTGTGGAACGCCTCCAGGAACTTGGTGCGGCTGTCGGCCGTGCGCGGCTGCGGGATGGCCTTGCCGTGCAGGGTGAAGCCGTAGTGGTGGTCGTACTCGTAGGCGCGGCGCGCGACGCTGAGCCGGTGCTGCTCGTCCTGGATGAACCCCCAGAGGTACGAGTTGAGCGGCCGGAGCGGGTCGAGCTCCATGTTCGCGAGCGGATCGCGCGGGCCGCCGCGCCGGTTCTGGAAGCGCATGCTGAGCGCGTTCATCGTCTGCACGAGCATGCCCTCCTCATGCCAGTAGGACCAGATGAGCTCGATGAAGAGGGGGTTCCTCATCTTGTCCAGGAGGTAAGTCAGATCCGCGGGGGTGTTCGCGGCAGCGTTGCTCGACGACGTGACGGGCGCGCCGAGCCGCTGGGCGACCACCCGGATGTAGGGCAAGACCGCTTCGCGCGAGTCGAGCTCCACTCGCGTGTACGCGCGCCATTGCGACTTGATCTGCTCGACGCTCCACGGCTGGTTGAGCCGGGCCATGTTCTCGGGATCGTTCTTGAGGATACCCGCCGCCGCGTCCGGGTCCTGCGGGCCGCCGAGGTCCGACGTGCCGGTCACGACCATCATGAACACCTCGGTGGCCGCCTTGAGCTTGGCATATGCGTCCACACCCGCGAAAGGCAGCCGGTTCCCCCGCTTGTCGAGCTCCTCGCGCGGGACCTCCTTCAGGCCGAGCACCGGCCCGCTCCCTTCGAACAGCACCCAATTGAGAAACGCGTCGTACTGGTCGAACGCGATGGCCCGCGCGCCGTTGCGGATATGCATCCACAGCGTCTGGTCCGGCGTGGGCTCGATCCCGGTGCGCTGCAGGCCGACCCGGACCTGCGGTCCATCGGGGTCCGGGCTGACCACAACCTTTCGCGGCATTCCATTCAAATAGCTTTCATTATCAGCCATGATGTTCCTCCTTCGAACCTGTCTCGATCAAAGAGCCGCGGCCCTCCGGCGCGGCAAGGTGGCGCAGTGAGCAGAGTTCTCGAGCGCGCTCTTCAGGGCCCACTCCGTCAAGAGCCCTCCAAGCAACCGGCTCTCCTGCTCGGGGCTCACGAGCCCGTCGGATCGGGCCTGGCCGAGCACCGCGAACACGAGCGTCGGCTTTGTCCTGGCGAGGAGCGCCGGCCGCGCGCGAAAGCCCTGGTAGAGCGCGGCGAGCTGCGCGGGCTGCCGGTCGGCGACGGGCAGCGCCTGCGCGAGCGAGCGGCCGTGCAGCGTGCGAGGCCGGTGGCCGACGAGGAGCTCCACGAAGGCCGGCATCGTGGCGTCGAGCGAGGCATAGAGCCGCCGCTGCTCCTCCGGGAGGCCGTCGAGCGGATAGAGGCCCATCCAGAGCCGGTCGAGGCGATCCCACTGCGCGTGGGGGAACAGCGCCCGCCCCATGGCGCAGCTCAGCCGGACGCGGATCCACGGCGTGGGGTGCGGGTCATCGGCGTTGTCGCGGAACACGAACGCGCGCGGCAGGCTCACGACCGCCAGGAGCCCGAGCGTCGCGTTGACGCCGAGGGTCGCGATGGCCCAGAAATCCGCGACGATCTCGGAGATCCATCGGTACCAGAGCTGCCAGGCCGGCAGCTCGGGCCCTTGATGCCGCAGCCTGGGCACGAGCGCCGCGCGCAGCGACGGGAGCAGGTCGAGCAGCGCGGCGCCCTGGTGACCGACCTCGTGGATCAGCGAGGAGCCGATCCCCGCGCCGATCATCCGCTCGCGCGGCACCCGGATGATGGCGACGGGGTTCTCGCCGCCGCCCGGCAGGCGCGTCCGCGCCCGCCGGATCGCGGCGCCCATCGAGCGGTCGAGATAACAGACGAGCGGCGGCGGCGTGTAATAGCCGCCGGGGAGGTCGAGCGCGTCCATCGCGACCTGATCGAGACCGGCGAGCCAGACGCCGATATCGTGCTCGCTCCGCTGCGTGAGCGTCGAGGAGAAGATGTCGAACTGGGAGAGCACGGCGTTGAACCGGAGGCGCAGCAACGTGAACTGGCGCTGCATCTCGGCGGGCTTGCCGTCCTTCCCCGGTCCAGAGAGCCACCGGAGATAGCTCAACACGTCTCCTCGGAGCCGCCGGCGGCCCGCGATGAGGTAGTTCTCGATGGCGGCCTGCGCCGGCGTCGAGATCGCGGCGGCGGGCACCATCGTCTCGTGGAGCGCGAACGGCTTCACCCGCGCGAGGCGCGGGAGCAGCGAGCGCGCCTCGTGGGCCAGGTGCTGCGCAGCGAGGGAGCCGGCGGCCATGGGGTCAGATCCCGACCAGGACGATGGTGTTGCCCCGGCGAAACCAGCGCCCCGACGTGGCGCCCGCGACGCCGCCGACGAAGGCGACGCGCCCGGCGGTCGCCCTGGGAACGGCGCGGCCCGCGACCCCCCTCGCGACCTCGCGGCCGAGGACCTGCCGCGAGCCTCCGGCGGCCGTGCGCGTCCGCACGAGCTGCGGCACGAGCCCGGGCGCATAGCGGCGCGCCGCGGTGAGGAGGGCGCGGCGGGCGACGGCCGGCGGGGGCGCGGCCTGCGCGCACGTGCCGGCGCGCGCGAGGCGGGCGGCGTTGCGCGTCGCTGCGCCAGCGAGGTTGACGAACTGCTTGGCGATCTCGAACTCGCGGTCCTCCGCGCTCAGCCCCTCGAGCTCGAGGCCGAACATCCGGCCCGCCATCGACGCCAGCTTGCCGCCGGCGACGCCGCCCACGCCGGGCATGACCATGTTGCCGAGCGCGCTGCCGACCATCGGGAGGGCGCGGCGGGCCACCTGACGGAGGCCGCCGAGGACCGATTTGCCGACGCTGGACCGCGCAAAGGAGCGCGCCGCGCCGGCCGCCTTCTTGATCAGCCCGCCGAGGAACTGATTGAGCTCCTGCTCGTTCGAGACGGAGAGCAGCTCCGCCGCGAGCTCCATGGTCTCGGCCTCGTGGAACGGGGGCGAGGCCTCATGGGCCTCGAGCTCGCCCTCCAGCTCATGGGCCTCGAGCTCGCCTTCGAACTCGAACCCTTCGCCCTCGCCCTCGCCCTCGCCCTCGAGCTCGAGGCCCTCGCCCTCGCCTTCGAAGAGGAAGCCCTCCTGCTCGAGCTCGTGAGCCTCGAGCTCGCCTTCGCCCTCGAGCTCATGGCCCTCGAGCTCGTGTTCCATCTCCAGCGTGGTGCGATCCAGGTTGTGCATGGTGATCTCCTCAGGAATCGGTTTTGCGGAATCGGGTCGAGCGGCCGAACGACGCCGCGCGGGGAGGCTTAATGCACGAGGGGTGCCAGCGAGAGGACGGCCCTATCGATGCGGTGGACGAAGCGACCTTCGGGCGATGGGGGAGCGAGAGAGGGAATCGGCGAAACGCGCTTCGTGGGTCCGGCGCGTGGCGCACGCGAGCGCGAAAGCCGCCGGAGGCGTGCGCGCGTGCGCGGGGAGGCGGGGTCGATGCCTTGGTATGAAGGCCAGCGCGGGAAGGCGAAGCAACCACCTGCGCGGGTGGCGCGGCAACACGCCACGTGCGCCATGGGGGGCTGCGTGGGGCGCCCGTGGCATGGTGAGGCGGCTGGCGAAGAAGGGCCGCCGACGGCGAGGATCCTGGCACGCCAGGGCGCCGCGACAGCGATGACGGGGACGAGCGCGCTTTCTTGGTCCTTACCGGCGGGCGGTGAAGGGCGCTCGGACGCAGGTCTGCTGCGGTTTTCGCTACCTGGGGTTCTTGTCCTACTTGGCGGAAGTCTTCACAGCGCCTGCGCGCTCGACCTCTTCCTGGCTGCCGTTGAGCGCTTTTTTGGCCCGGCCGACGCGGTTCTTCACTGTCCGCAGAATATTGATCAGATCCCCGTCATAGGAGTGATCCTTGATCATCCCTTCCAGGATCGCATCGGATTCCTCCAACGCGTCCATGGCCACCTGCTTCTCTTTGACGCACTCTTCGAGAGCGTCATCGTCAGACTGCGGTTCATCGCAACCATCGGCTGGCGGCGACGAGCGGAACAAGTGCTTACCAAGGTTCACGATCAGGTCGACCACCGCCCGCTCCAACGCCTCTTGCGGTGTATGTCTCTGCCTCAAGTGTCCATCGAATATCGACCGCACATGGTTGACGGTCGGGGCGACTGGCACGTAAAGCACTTCCGTGCCGGTGACGACGGGCACCACGCGGCGGGCGTAGTCGACAGGGCTGCCGAAAGCAACACCGCCGCCGTTGACGTCGAACTCCACGCTGGCCTTGAGCCTCGCGCCGGGCAAGGTGATCCCCGCCCCAGCCGCGGGTGCTTCTTGCCTCGGCTCATCCGGCGCTACGGGCACGGGTCCATAGACATTCTTTACGCTCAAAGACATCTCGATTCTCCTCCGGTTTGCGCTGCGGCGACCGACGCGGGGCGTATCCCGACGGAGTCACCGCGCAGGGTCGTGCGCGCAGGATCCGAAGCAAGATCAGAACCAGCCGGCATATGAAGGAGCTACCGTCCCATGGCCGTGGGCCCTGTGAGCCGCCGCGCTCGGCGGGCGCGAGATTCCGAAGCTATATTCGCCGGAGCGCCCGGGCGATCGAAGGGCGTTTCGGCGCGTCTCCGGTTCGCAGCGGCCCCGGCTTGCGCTCGCGGCTCAAGGAGCGAGCTTGGCCACGAAGATGTTGCTCTCGGCCGAGCCCGACAGCGTCTGACCACCGAGGCTGATATCTCCGCGGAACGCCCCGGTGACCGCGACAGCGCCTCCAGCATCCATGGCGACGCCCACGGCGCTCTGGAACAGCGCATCGCCGACGCGCTTGCTCCACGCCGGCCTGCCGTCCGGTCCGAGCTTCGCGATGAAGGCATCGCTCCCGCCGGCGCTCACCGCGGGCCCTCCGCCGAAGTCGATGGTTCCATCGAAGATGCCGGCCAGGGCCACGTTGCCGGCGGCGTCGGCCGCGACGGCGGACGCCCTCTGCTCTTCGCTGTCCCCGTACGCATGGCTCCAGAGGTGCGATCCGCCGGGACCCAGCTTCGCGAGGATCGCGTCATCGCCGCCGGCGCCCCCCAGCTCGGCGCCGCCGAAGTCGACGGTCCCCGCCGCGCTCCCCGCGACGATCGCGTTGCCCGCCCTGTCGAAGGCGACGCCGCTGCCTTGCTGAGCGTTGCTGTCACCGTAGACATGGCTCCAGAGGTGCGATCCGCTGGCATCGAGCTTCGCCAGGTAAAGGTCGTGCCCCGCGGCCTGGAGCACCTCCCCTCCAAAATCGATCGTCCCGCTGGCACGTCCGGTGATCAGCACGTTATCCGCCGCGTCGACGGCGACGGCCACGCCGAACTGCTCGAGCGAATCGCCGGCGCTCTTGAGCCACACCGGAGCCCCCGACGGGTCCAGCTGGGCCAGGAAAACATCCCGCATCCCTGCAGAGGTCCGCGTGGTACCGCCGAGGCGGATCGTCCCCGCGAAATGGCCTAGCCAGAGGACGTTGCCCCGCGAATCGATGGCGACGGCGCGCCCCTCCTGGGTTGATGCGTCGCCGACCTGATGCGCCCAGACGACGCTCCCGGTGGAGCCGTCGAGCTTGAGCACGAAGGCGTCGAGGCCGCCGGAGCTCGTGAGCTCGCCGAACCCTATGGTCGATTCAAAGTATCCTGTCACATAGATGTCGCCGGCGGGATCGACAGCGACGCCGCTGGCGTAGTCCGCCGCCGTGCCCCCAAACCGCTTTCTCCACGAGGATGAGCCGCCGGCGCTGTACTTCACCACGAAGACATCGGTGTCCCCCGCGCTCTCACCGAAGCCGAGATCATTCTCGAAATCGCCGACGACGATCACATTCCCGCTGGCGTCGACGGCGATGCCTTTGCTGCTGGCGATGCCTGCCCCTCCAAACGATGTGCTCCACACGTGCTCGCCCGTGCAGCCGACGTCATTGCAGTCCTCGTCGGCGTCGGTCGCGCAGTCCTCGACCGCGGGCAGCACCTGTCCCACGCAGCTCGCGCCGCGCTGGCAGCCGGCCTGGCAGGTGCCCCTCCCCTCGGTGTCCGCCGGGCCGGTATAGCAGGGGACGCAGCCGCCCTCGCCTCCGCCGCCGGCCGCCGGCATCCCTCCGCCGGAGCTCGCGGCCCCATCGCCTCCGCCCCCGCCGGTGGCTGACGCCCCGCCCTCGCCTCCCCCCGTGGCCGACGTCGCCCCCTCACCGGCCGCGCCTCCGGTCGCCCCGCCCGGCGTGACCTCCGCCCGGTCCAGGCACCCCACCGCGAGCGCTGCCGCGAATACCCCGGCCGCCCGGGCAGCGTCCCGGAAGACGATCCCGCCCCCAAAGCCCATCGAGCGTCCGATACGCATCAGAAGACCCCCATGATCCCCGCGCCGCCGGGGCTCACCCACGGGCGCACCGCCGCCTGCGCGCCGCTCGCCCGATCGCGCGGCGCGGTCAGCAGCAGCACCGCACCCGCGGCGCCCACGACGCCGCCGGCGATGAACCCCACGAGCGGCAGCGGCCGCAGCGTGTTGTAGCGGTCCACATCGCCCTGCGCCTCCGGAGGGCATCGCCAGACGCCGCCGCCCGCACCCTGAGCACACCCCTTGGACTCCAGATCGCCTCGCGCCGAGAGCGCGAGCCCCAGCGTCACGCCCCCGAGCACCAGGCCCGCCCCGCCCACGCCGACGCCCACCCACCCGAGCGTCCGCAGCGTCGAGCCGTCCTGGGCTGGAGCGCGCCCCCCGCCCTCCTGGCCTCCGCCACCGTCGCCGGGCCGCAGCCCCGGCGCGACAGCCGACCCGAACGTCAACGCGATCTCCGCGGATTGGCCCTCTTTCAGGTCGAGCTCCTCCCGGACGACCTCGCTCCCTCTCCGGCCCTCCAGCGTACGGCGCCCAGGGTCCGTCAGCCGGCTCACGCCGATCATCGCCGCCGGGATCGGCTTGCCGTCGAGCGTGACCTGCACCTCGTCCGGCGCCGCGCCGCTCAGGCGGATGCTCAGCTTCGGGATCCGTGAATCGAGCGCCGCGGCCTCGGCCGCCGCGCGGGTCACCGCCTTCCTGAACGCGTCCGACGCTTCCGGTCCGAGCTCGGTACGGCTCACCGCCAGCAGGCGCTCACGCGCCTCGACCAGCCGGCCCAGCTTCTGGAGGCATAGCCCGGCCATCCGGCCCATCGTCGGCGCGCGGACCAGCGCGTCCGCACGGTCGAACCGCTCGAGCGCCGCGCGGTAATCGCCGCCGTCATAGAGCGCCAGGCCCTCCTCCGCCAGCATGCGCGCCGTGCCCTTCGCGGCCGCGTCGGCCGTCTGCGCCAGGGCGAGCCGCGCCGGCGCGAGGGCCAGACCACCGCACAACAAGAATCCGCACACCACGCCCCATCGCTTCATCACAGGGAGGCCCTACTCGGTTCGCCGCTCGGGTTCAGAAGCCAATGCGGTCCTCTTCTTCCTTCGTGGCGGACGACGGCTTTGCCGTGGAGGAAGGGCCCCTGGGTGCCGAGGTCTTCGCCTGCTTCGGCGGCGGAGCGAGGGGTGCGGCGGGAGTCGTCGTAGGACGTGACGGCGCTTCCACGGAAGGCGCCTCCGCCGCGGGTGCCGCCGCGGCCGACGGAGCGGCGCTCTCCGCGAGCGCCGCCGGCGCGCCCGCCGTGGCCCCAGCTGCGGCAGGCGGCGGCGCGCGCTCCGCCGGCGCCGCGCTCGGCGCCTCGGCCGCAGCGCCCGCTGGACCATCGCCGCCGCGGCGCACCGTGAGCCCCACCAGCAACGCCAGCGCCGCGAGCGTCACGCCGCCGACCGCCGCGCCCACGCGCGCCGAGGTGCTCCACCGGGGCGGCCGCACGGAGCTGCGATCGAAGGTCGCACCGCCATTGATGGTCTCGCGCCGCGCGCCGACGGGGAGCACGGCGACCGGCTCGATCCTGGGAGCCTGCGCGCCCGTGGGGCCGCCGCTCGCCTGCGCGATGGACGCCGCCGCCGAACCCGGCTCGGCCAGACCGGCGGCTGGACCTCCTGCTGCTGCTGCACCCGCGCCGACGCCGACCAGCGTCTCGGGGACGCTCGGCGAAGTCTGCAGGATCACACGCAGCGCGTCCGCCATCTCCTTCGCGGATTGAAATCGCTCTGCAGGCTCTCGCCGGGTCGCGCGCGCGAACCACTCGTCGAAGCCCCGCGGCACCGGCGCCACCTGGGACGGGACCGGGAGCGGCTTGGCGCAGATCTCGAGGACCAGCTCTCCCGGCGCGTCCGCGAGGAACGGCAGGCGGCCGCAGACACACTCGAACGCGATGACGCCGAGCGACCAGAGATCCGTCCGCCAGTCCACCTTCGCCCCGCGGGCCTGCTCCGGGCTCATGTAAGGCAACGTTCCGAGCAACATGCCCGTGCTGGTCTCAGCCCCCTGCGCGCCGGACACGAAGCTCGTCTTCGCGATCCCGAAGTCGAGCACCTTCGCGATCTCCTGCTCGTCATTGCGCACGAGGAAGATGTTCTCGGGCTTGAGATCGCGGTGGATGATGGCGGCGTCGTGCGCCCTGCGCACCGCCCTGGCGACGTCGCCGAAGATCCGCGAGAGCTCCGCGGGGTGCGGGGTGCGGACGCGGGCGAGGCGGTCCGCCAGGCTCTCGCCGTCGAGGAGCTCCATGGCAATGAAGGGAACGTCGCCGTCCACGCCGTAATCGAGGATCTGGACGACATGCGGGCTGCGCAGCGCGGCGCCCGCCTTCGCCTCCTGGTAGAAGCGGGTCCGCACGTGTTCGCTCTCCGCGAGCGCGGGATCGATGAGCTTGATAGCGACCGGCGAGTCCAGGGTCAGATCGTCGGCGCGCCACACGGAGCCCATGCCGCCCTGGCCGAGCCGCGCCGCCAGTCGATAACGACCGGCGATGACACGTCCGCCGAAATTGCCGCTATCGCTCATGACGGAACCCGACGCACAGCACCCGCCACCCTCCGCGTCTGAGCGCCAGAGCAAACACCGTCGTACGTGCCGCGTCAAGGCGCCGAGGGCTTCGATCCGGGGCGCCTCGACTGACAGGATTTGCACGCGCACACCCTGGCGCGCCGCGCGGGGCCGCGGGCCGGCCGCACGACCGGGCCGAGCGCGCGCCCGCGCGGGGTGGGAAGGGCAGGGCCCGTCAGGCCCGTGTTGCCGAGCCGCCGCTCTCCGGCGGGGGCGAACAGCAGGGTGCGGCCCCCCCTGGGGCTGGGCAAGGTGCGTCCGGCGACTCCCGGATCGTTGCGCATCGCGATGGCGACGCCTGACATCGTGGGCAGCAGGAACGGCGCGTCGCGACGGGTAGCATTCAGCATGGCGCGGAAGAGGGCCGAGCGCACGGTCCGCCGCGGCAGGGGCTGACCATGACGGAGCAGGCGCACCAGGTCGAGCGCCGCGAGCCGCGCCGCGCGCCGCGCCGCGCGCACGAAGCGCAGGGACATCGCGATCTGGAGCTGGCGGGGCGATGCCCGCGAGAAGGCCGTCCCCCAGCGCCGCGCGTCCCTCGTCGAGACCCCGAGCGAAAGCTCGCCCTCGCCGCCCGGCGCGCCACCGCCGGGCGCGGCGCGGACCTTCGCCGCCCCGGCCCTGAGCGTCGAGGTCGACTTGACCGTGGCTCTCTTGAGCATCGGAATTGCCTTGACCGCGACCTTCCTGAGCATCGGCATGGCGACCTTCATGACCGCCGGGGCCACCTTGGCGACGGCCGGGATCGCGGCCTTGAGCGCCGTCAGCGCGGGCCCGAGGAGCAGGGGCAGGAAGCGATCGAGCTCCGATGCATGGTGCACCTCGAGCAGCTCCATCGCGAGCTCGAGATCTCGGCGGTTTCCGGTTGATTGAATCATTGTTCCTCTCCTTACATCTTCAATGGCAATGGCGACGACCGCACGAGCCGCGCCGGAGCGAGCTGCGACGGCCAGATGGGGTCACGCGACGACGGGACGACCTCACTGGGCTGCGAGCTGGAGCTCCAGCTCCAGCTCTCTCCGATCCCTGGTCCTGACTCCCCCCTGCGCCTTCACGCGCGCGTCGCGCCGCTTCCTCTCTTCAGCGGACAGGTTGGCGCCCGGGGCGGTCTTCTTGAACGTCACGAGGACGTCCCTGGAGTCGCCGCACAACCGCTCGATCAGGTTCTTGTGCTGCACGAGGCGGCGGCGCAGGTTCTCGGACTTCCCTACCGAGAACGAGAGCAGCTTCCTGCCGTCCCTGCGGCTCAGCGTGTAGACGCCCGCCTCCCCGGAGCTGAGCCGGTCGATCGCGGTGTCGAGATGCATGGCGCCCTCGCCCTCCATCTCGCCCTCGCCTTCCAGCTCCCACTCCATCTCCAGCTCGCCGAGGCGCTCTCCCCAGCTCCTCAGGCGCGCGATCTCGGATTTGGGGTTCGTGCCGTTGCGGATGGCCCGGAGCGCGGAGTTCAGGATGTCCTGCGCCTTGCGGGCGATACCCCTCTCGTGCTTGCCGGTCGTGCTTCCCCGCGCACCGGCGCGGTGGCCCATCTTGCGGGCGATCTCGTTGGCGAGCGCGCGGAGCGTCGCCAGATCGGGCTTGCTGATCTCTTGCTCGCCTTCGAGCTCCCCGCGGATCCCGGCAGCCGGGAGGATGCGCTGACCCGAGCTCATGATGGCCGAGCGGACCATCGCTCGGATCGTCGACGGAGCCACGCGCTTGCCGGCGGACATGTGGCGGCTGAGGGCGCCCGCGGCGCGCATCGCCGCGTCATCCGCGAGGCGGACGAACCACAAGGCCGCCTCGAACTCGGCCTCGGCCTCGGTCATCTCCCCGAGCTCGCCGAAGAGGGAGCCGATGATGCCGCCGAGGAAGCCCTCCAGCTCCTGCTCGCCGAAGAGGCTGCCAGCGCTGGCCTCGAGGAGCTGCTCCAGCTCGCCTTCCCTGTCGCTGAACGAGCCGCCAGCGGCGTTTCCGAGCAACGGCCCTGACGCCGCTTCGCCTTCGACCCGCCGCCTGGACGCTAGTTGCAGCGCCTGCTGCCGCCGCGTCCGATGCGCGGCGGCGGCCTGATTGCGCCGCAGGACGTTCTTCGCCGCAGCTCCGACCGCCCGGGCCCCATGGCGCGCCGCCATTCGCCCGACGCGGCCGGTCACGTTGCCTCCCAGCCGGGAGAGGAGCTTGCCGCCGATCGACTTGAGCGCCGGGACAGCCGCCTTGGCGATGGCCGAGCCTGCCGCCTTGAGCGCGGGCGCCGCCAGCGCCTTGAGGCCCGCGAGGGCAGGCCCGATGAGGAAAGGCAAGAATCCCTCGAGCTCCTCCTCGCTCTCGAGCTCGAGGACGCGCACCGCGAGCGCCGTCTCTCGGGGGCTCGGGCCAGGGTCGGGGGGCAGCGGGACGAGCTCCGCACTTTCAAGCTCACCTTCGAATTCAAAGCTCATGTCGTCTCCTTGTCGTCGGCGCGACTGGCGGGAGATTCACTCCGAAACGCCCACGCGTGAGGGGATGCCCAACGCCGGGTCAACGCGAAGGCGCGCAGCTCCTCGCGGCGCCCTGGCGTCCGGCATTTGCAGACTTGCTCTTTGAATGACTGCATGACCCGTGCCGTCCCGGTCTACGCCGGGCCCAGGCCGCGCGATGGCCTCGTTCACCGAAGGGCGCTTCGCCGAAGGGGAGACCGCGCGGTCCTGCCGCGCGCGACGCTGGCCCTTCCAGGCGCGACGTGGAGGCCTCTCGGCCCGAGGCGCATCGGAGCGCGACGCGGCCGATGCATCCCATCGGGCGGTCATCGCGCCCGCGAAGCCCACTTCGGTGGCCTCGACTTGCCGCCGGGCGTCCCTGTTCGATATCGGAGTTGCCGAATGATGTCGCGATCGTCGTCTCGACGGCGAGGCTCGCCCATCTCGCCGCGGCGCAGGTCGCCGCGGGGACTCAGGGCATCTCCAGCTCGTAACGTTTCCTCCCGCGGACCGTGGCTCGCGGCGTCTTGGCGGCGGCGATCTGTGCCGCCGTCGCGCCGCTCCCGGGCTTGGCCTGCTGCTGCTGCACGTGCCGCAGGAGGCGCCTCGGGACGGCGCTCTTCAGGTCGATGCGCTGGCCGCCTTCGGTGTAGATCTTCTCGCCCGTCTGGGTCTTGTTCTTGCGCCCGTGGTGCGAGAGCGCGACGCCCATCCGGTCGAGCTTGCGCGCGATGATTTTCTGCGCGTCCTGCGCGTAGGGTCCCATGAGGTCATTTCCGCTCACGTCGACCACGCGGCCCACGTAGAACCGGGGGTTGCTCGGATCGACGCCGATGTCCTGGAGCTTCTGCCGAGAGCTGTAGCGACGGGTCGGTCCGCCCGGGTTCTGGTGCAAGTTGCCGGACTCGCCGACCTTGGTGGGATTGCCGCTCGCGTCGATCGGGATGTAGACGAGGTGGGCGCGCTTCCCTCCGTACACCCTGTCGATCTGCTCCGGCGTCAGCGGGCCCTTGTGCCACCGGACGCGCGCCTCCATCGGCGGGAGCCGTACGTCGTACTGGATCTCGCGGACATCCAGCTCGCCGAGGTACGCAGGCGCTGGCGCGGCGGGCGGCGACGGGTGGGCGGTGAGCACCGCGTACGCGCCGTCGGGAAGCCGGCGCGTCAGGAGGCGCATCCCCGCCGCGCGGTCGAAGAAGATCGGGTAGCGCGCGCCGGATACGCGCAGCACGCCCACGCGGCGGGCGTTGCGCGCGATCCGGCCGATGCGCTGCGCGATCCCGGGCAGCCTGCAGCAGGCGCCGCCACACGGCGGCGCGCCGAGGAGACCGATCGCGCCGCGGTCCCGAGCCAATCGGGCGAGCGCCTTCGCGCGCGCCGCACCGAGCCTCACCACCCATCCATCCGCAGTCGTCCAGTCCATGACGGCGCCCTTCGCAAAGAGCGGGCCCGCCGATCGCAGCGCCGGCGCTCGGGAGCCGAAGCACGTTTTGGAGGGGCCGCCGAAGCGTGTTTCGGCGAGCGCCCGCGGAGGCGCCGCGCGAGGGAAGGTCGCTTCGGCGGGTCAGCGACTCGACGACGTGGATGCGGTCGCCACCCCAGTGTCCTCGCGCCACGCGGCGACGCCGCGCGCCCCGCTCGGCCGCGCGGCTTACATCAGCGACGAGCGCGCGGCCTTCGCGCGCTCGTCGCGCTCCTTCAGGTGCTCCAGGATGATCACCGCCGTCTCCTCGATGGCGCGCCCGGTGACGTCGACCACCGGCCACTCCGGGTGCGCGGCGAAGAGCCGGTTCGCGTAGTCGAGCTCCTGCCGGACGTGCTCGCGCATCGCGTAGTTGGTCTCGGCCGGCATCCCGAGCTGGCGCAGGCGCGCCTGCCGGATCGCGCAGAGCTGGTCGATCCCGATGGTCAGGCCGACGACCCGGTCCTGGGGGGCGTCCATGAGCTCGGGCGGCGGCGCCACGCCGAGCACGAGGGGCAGGTTCGCGACCTTGAGCCCGCGCTGCGCGAGCAGCGTCGACAGCGGCGTCTTCGACGTGCGGGAGACGCCGACGAGGACGATGTCCGCCCGCTTGAAGTTCCGCGGCTCCTTGCCGTCGTCGCTCTTCACGGCGAACTCCACCGCCTCGATGCGCCGGAAGTACTCCTCGCTCAGCGGCAGCATCGCGCTCGGCAGGTTGATCGGCTCCCGGTCGAGGAACGTGCCGAGCCGGACGATGAGCGAGCCGATCAGATCGATCGCCTCGATGTTCAGCTGGGCCGTCGAGGCGTGCACGAACTCGCGCAGCTCGGGGCTCACCACCGTGAACACCACGAGCGCGCCCTCCCGGGCCGCGCGCTCGAGCACCGGCCGCGCGACCTCCGGCGTGCGCACCCGGGTGTGGAGGCGGATCTGCACCCCCGCGTCCGGGTACTGGAGCAGCGCGGCGCGCACGGCCTTCTCGGCCGTCTCTCCCGTCGAGTCGCTCAGGACGTCGATGAACTTCGGCTTGTCCATGTCCGATGCCTCCGTCGCCGTGTCGGCGCAGGCGCTCGAGGCAGCGCTCGTGCCTCGGCGCTCAGCGGGACGCAGAGGATCGCCCGCGCGCGCGGGGCGGGTCAACCAAACAGCCCCTTGAGCTTGTCCATGAAGGTGACCTGCTGGGGCTGCACGTTCTCGCCGAGCTCCTTCGCCAGCTGGGAGATGAGCTCCTTCTGCGAGGCGGTGAGCTGCGTCGGCACCTCGACGCTCACCTCGACGAGCTGATCGCCGCGCCCGCCGACGACGCGGCGCGGTATGCCCTTGCCCTTGATGCGGAGCACCGAGCCGGGCTGCGTGCCCGGGGGGATCCGCAGCCGGCCCTTGCCGTCGAGCGTCGGGATCTCCAGCTCGCCGCCGAGCGCCGCGCGCGCGAACGAGATCGGCACCGCGCACACCACGTCGTCGCCGACGCGGCGGAAGAGCTCGTGCGGCGCGACGCGGATGGTGAGCTCGAGGTCGCCCGGCCCGCGATCGGGGCGGACGGCGTTGCCGCCGCGCTCCACGAGCCGGGTCGCGCCGTTCTCCACGCCCGGGGGGATGGTCACCTCGATCGTCTTCTGCTTCGCCGCGAGGCCCGCGCCGCGGCACGTCTTGCACGGGTCGATCACGATCCGCCCCGTGCCGCGGCACTTCCCGCACGGGCGCTCGATCGCGATGGGGAACATCCCCTGCTGCATCCGGACCCGACCGCGGCCCGCGCACGCCGCGCACCGCTCGGTCGACGAGCCGGGCGCCGAGCCCGAGCCGGCGCAGTCGCCGCACGGCTCGACGCGATCGTAGGTGATCTGCTTCGTGCAGCCGAACGCCGC
Source organism: Sorangium sp. So ce385 (assembly GCF_051474135.1). NCBI lineage: Bacteria > Pseudomonadati > Myxococcota > Polyangiales > Polyangiaceae > Sorangium > Sorangium sp. So ce385. The sequence continues at coordinate 9,811,012 of NZ_CP150337.1, forward strand.
CTCCTCGAAGCTGATGCGCACCTCTTTCTGGAGCGTCCCGCGGTCGCCCACCTTGATGCCGAGGGCGCCGAGCAGGTCGCCGAAGATGGCGTCCAGGTTGAGGTCCTGCATGTCGAAGGGGACTCCCTGGAAGCCCGAGCCGGCGGCGGCGCCGACCGCGGCGGGGCCGAACCGATCGAACGCCGCGCGCTTCTGCGGGTCGCTCAGGATCTGGTAGGCCGCGTTCAGCTCCTTGAAGCGGACGTGCGCGCCCTGGTCCCCGGGGTTCTTGTCGGGATGGTGCTGCGCGGCGAGCCGCCGGAAAGCGCTCTTGATTTCATCCTGCGTCGAGGAACGCTCGACGCCCAACACTTCGTACGGGTCCCGCACGAGGTGCGAAATAGCATCGATCGCCCCCCCGGGACAGCGGCTAGCGGCGCACCTATCCCGCTGATTTCCGCTCCGGTCCGGCGAGCTCGCGCTTCATCACCTTGCCCGTCGGGTTGCGCGGCAGCGCGTCGACGAAGACGATCTCGCGCGGGACCTTGGGGCCCGCGAGCGCGGCGCGGCAGTGCGCCTTGATGTCGTCCTCGCTCGCGGACGCGCCGGGGCGCAGGGCGACGAACGCGCGCACCCGCTCCCCCCAGGCGCGATCCGGCACCCCCACCACGGCGGCCTCGGCGACCGCCGGGTGATCGTGGAGCGCCGCCTCCACCTCGGCGGGGTACACGTTCACGCCGCCCGAGATGATGAGGTCCCGCTTGCGGCCTTCGATGTGGTAGCAGCCGCGCGCGTCGCGGCGCGCGAGGTCGCCGACCGAGAAGTAGCCGTCCAGCGTCGACTCGCGCGTGGCGCCGGGATCTCCGTGGTAGCCGGACACGAGCAGGGGGCTCCTCACGTAGAGCTCGCCCACCTCGCCGTCCCCGCACGGCCTGCCGTCGTCCCCCACGAGCAGGAGCGCGCTGCCGGCGACGGGACGCCCGATGGTGCCCGGCGACGCGCGCAGGTCCTCGGGGCCCGCGATCGTCACGATGCCCGTCTCGGTCGCGCCGTAGAAGTTGAAGAGCTTGTCGCCGAACACCCCCATGACCTCGGCCGCGAGCGCCGGCGGCAGCGGCGCGCCGCCGGTGAAGATGGCGCTGAGCGACGACGTGTCGTAGGCGCGGACGCGCGCCTCGCCGAGCTCGAGCACGCGGTGGAGCATCGTCGGGACGACCGCCGTGGTGGTCACGCGGTAGCGCTGGATCGCCTCGAGGAAGAGCTCCGGATGGAACTCCGGCAAGATCACGATCGTCGCGCCGAGGACGAGCGACAGGTTCACGAAGCCGAACGCGGTGAGGTGGTAGAGCGGGCACACGGCGAGGTGCACGTCGCCCGCGCGCATCGGGGTCGCGCCGATCGCCCCGAGCGCCGACATGACGACCCCGCCGCCGAAGCCGCGCACCGCGCCCTTCGGCTTGCCGGTCGTGCCGGAGGTGTACATCACGACCGCGGCGCGCTCGCTCCGGTCCGGCGCGGCGCCGGGCTCGGCGAGGAGCTCGTCGAAGCGCGAGAAGCCCGGCGCGCCCTCGCCGACCGCGATCATGGCCTCGGGCGGGATCCCCTCGAGCCGCGGCGCCGCCTCGCGGATCACGCCGGCGATGTCGGCGTCGAACACGAGCAGCCGCGCCCCGGAGTGGCCGGCGAGGTACGAGAGCTCGGCCGGGGTCGATCGCCAGGAGGCCGTCACCACGGACGCGCCGACGCGGGCGAGCGCGATCTGGCACATCACGAACTCGGGGCGGTTCTTGAGCGCGAGCAGCACGGTCGCGCCCGGGCCGACGCCGCGCCGGTCGAGCGCGTGGCCGAGCCGCTCGATCGCCTCGTTCAGCGCGAAGAACGAGTAGACCCGGTCCTCGGCCGGGACCGTCGCCTCCCCCTCGGCGGAGCGGCGCCCGAGGCTCCGCGGGTCGACCACCGCGATGCGGTGCGGGCTGTTCTCGGCGTAGAACCGGAAGATGAGCGACGGGTTCGCCTTGCCCTTCGCGAGCTCGCGCGCGAGGACCTTGAGCCCCGGCCAACGCAGCGCGGCGAGGAGCCCCGTCTGCGTCACCGCCCGTCCGGCGACGAGCGCCCCATCCTTGAGCGCGGAGGCCCTGCGGCGCCCGCTCGCGAGCGCCGCCCTGACATGACCGAGTTCCATGCCGGCGACTTTACTCTGGCCCTCGCGCCCCGTGGTAGGGTGGTGCCGTGACGGAGCCAGACCGCCGCTCAGCCCAGCGCGCCGCGATCGAGCTGAGCGTGGAGTACAAGCGACTCAACACGTTCTTCGCCGACTACACGCGCAACATCTCGAAGGGCGGGACCTTCATCCGAACAGAGCGCCCGCTCGCGGTGGGCACGGAGTTCGTCTTCGCCCTCTCGATCCGCAACCTGGCCGAGCCGCTCCGCCTCCGCGGCCGGGTGAAGTGGATCGTGATGCCCGCGGAGGCGACGGAGACGGCCCCGGCGGGGATGGGCATCGAGTTCCAGTATGCGAGCGAGGCGGAGCGCGGCGCGACCGAGGCGGTGGTCGAGCAGCTGATGATGAGCGAGCTCGGCGAGACGCTCGCCTCCAAGCTGCTCGGCCGCAAGCTCGGCGACGGCGCGCGGTAGCGCTGGAGCGCGCGGTAGCGCTGGAGCGCTGAAGACAGAGCGGCCCGGGGGGTGCGCGCACGCTGTGCCCGTGTACACTGCCTCGCAATGTCGCTGCCGACCCTGCCCCCCCGGCGCCGTCTCGCCCGGGGTCTCGCCGCGCTCGCCCTCGCGCTCTCTCCCCTCGCCTGCGCAGCCTCCGGCACGCCGGGGGCGAAGGGGCCGCCCGGCGCCGAAGGCCGCGCCGCCCCCGTCGAGGTCCGCGACGCCGATTTCTCCGCCAGCCTCTACACGATCGTGCGCGACGGCAAGCAGAGCCCGCAGCGCACGGGCCTGCTCATCGGCGTGGTCCGCCGGCAGCTCGCGCACGCCGCGGCGCGCTTCCACGCTGGGCAGCCGAGCCGGGGCGTCGACAGCGTCCGCGGCGCGCTCTACCTCGTCCGTCCCGGCGAGGGCCACGCCGAGATGATCGACGCCGTTGGCGAGCGCGCCCTCGCCGGCGCGATCGAGCGGCTGAGCCCCCGCGGCGACGAGGGGCGGGTGCGGGCGCTGATGGAGCTCCGCGCCGCCGCGCTGCCGGCCGGCAGCCGTGCCCGCGCCGAGGTCGACGAGCACCTCACCGCGCTCGATCGCTGGATGAAGGATACGCGCACCGGCGGGCCGCTCGAGCAGCTCGGCATGGAGCAGCGCGCGTCCGTCTCGCGCGCCCTCCTCGACAGCCGCCCCGAGGCGATCCAGCGCGCGGCCGCCGCCACCGCGGCGTGGATCGACCGCGCGATCGAGTTCAACATCGAGTACCGGCAAGGGGGGAAGCGGCCGGAGCGCGAGGAGGCGGTCGAGGCGGCGCGCGCCCTGGAGTCGGGCGGCGCGAGCATGGCCGCGCTGTTCCTGCGCTACGGGGACGCGAAGGGCGCGCTCGAGCAGATCGACCGCACGAGCGCGCGCCGGGTGATCCCGCCCGGCCTGTACGAGCGGCTCAAGGCCGCGGCGTCCGACGGCGACGCGGTCTCGTGGCAGGCGCTCGCGGCGGCCTTCGCCCACCACGACACGCAGGAGCGCGACGCGGAGACCGGGATGCTGCAGGACCTGCTCGACGGGGCGATCTGGGGCACGGCCCTGGAGGCTTACCGCCGCGACCCGCAGAGCTACGACAGCGCCACGCTGCTCTCCCAGGTGATGATCCGCCTCGGCATGTCGGAGGCGACGCCGCTCCTCCTGGCCGGCGCGCTCGGCGACCGGCCGAGCGCCGGCGCGCTCGGGTCCGCGCTGGGGCTCGTGCTGAGCGCGCTCTCGGAGGAGGCGTCGAACGACGACTTCGAGGCCGCGCGCCGCACCTACAACGCCGCGGGTCCGCTGCTCGTGCTCGCCGACCGGGCGGCGCGCGGCGGCGGCGCGGTGGATCCGTCGGGCGCGCGCGTCCGGTCCCTCATGGCGTCGCTCGAGCTGCGCGCCGGCAACCTCGCCGGCGCGCTGCCGCTGCTCCGCGCGGCGACGGCGGCCGAGCCGACGGTCAACGGGCTCACGCTGCTCGCGATGGCCGAGCGGCAGTCCGGCGAGCTCCAGGCCGCGCTGGAAGACGTGCGGCGGGCGCTGGGCGCGCCGGACGCGCGCACCGCGCCGCTCGAGGTCATCCAGGCGCACCTGCTCGCCTTCGAGCTCCACCGCGAGGCGGGCACGCAGGATCGGGCCAAGGAGTCGCTCGACGCGGCGCTCACCGCCGCGCTCGACGCCCGGCAGCGCGCGCGGGATCCCGGCGCCAAGGCGCGGACGGAGCGGCTGCTCGGGCGCATCCTCGACGGCTACGGCGACGAGAAGGGCGCGACCCGGGCCTACGAGCGGGCGTTCGCCCTGGTGGCCGCCGAGCCGCCGCAGCTCGGCGCCACGATGCTCGACGCCGTGGGGCGCGCGCTCGTCGAGCGCGATCTCCCCGCCGCGCGGCGGGCGCTGAAGCGCGGCCTCGAGGCGAACCTGGACGAGGAGGATCTCGTCTACGGCGGGCTCTGGGTCCTCCTGCTGGAGCGCTCCCTCGGCGTCGCGACGGACGGCACCGCGGGCCGCGCGCTGGACAGCGCGGTGAACCGCGCGTCCTGGACAGGAAAGCTCGCGGCCTGGGCGAACGGCAAGATCAGCGACGCGGATCTCGGCAAGCTCGCCCAGAACGCAGCGCAGCGCGTGGAGGCGCAATTTTACACGGCCATGGCCAAGAAGGCGGCCGGCGATGCGGGCGCGGACGAGCGGCTCCGGGCGGTGTCGAAGAGCCCTGTCATCGACCTGCTCGAGGTGCACCTCGCGCGCGAGATGCTGGCCCCCGAGCTGCGGCTCGAGCTGCCCCGCAACGCGAGCCTTCCGTAGCGGCTCGGGCTGCTCCGCGGCGCGAGCCTGCCGTAGCGGCTCGGGCTGCTCCGCGGCGCGAGCCTTCCTTCAAGGTGGGATGCCGTCCCCGCGCTGGGCAGGCGGCGAGGTGGTCGGATGGCCAGCGCGCGGCGCGCGAAACCGCACGCGCGGCGAGAAAATGACTTCCACGCATGCGCGCTCTTGTTCGATCATCGATTGATGTCCGATGACCGGAACGATCCGCTCGAGAAGCTCGCCTCCGCTCACCGGAGCCTGGAAGAGAACCTGAACGACCTCGCGCGCGCCGCGCGGGCGCTCGGCGATCCCCGCGGGCGCGCCGCCGCGCTCGAGGGCCTCTCCAGCGTGGTGGCCTACTTCGAGCGATCGATGAGCCGGCACCACGAGGACGAGGAGCGCTCGCTGTTCCCGCGGCTCGCGGTGCTGGAGGCCATCGCGCCGACGCTCGAGCGCCTCCGGCAGGAGCACAAGGCGCATCAGCGCGCGATCAACGAGCTGCGCGCCGCGATCGAGCGAGACGGCGGCTCCGAGGCGCCGGAGAAGCTCCCCCAGATCATCGAGGACCTGCGCTCCGCGTACCATCGGCACGTGACCTGCGAGGAGCAGGAGGTGTTTCCGGCCGCTCGCCGGTTCCTGCAGGCCTCGGCCATGCACGGGATCATGAACGAGATGGAGACGCGCCGGGGGCGCGGCGGGCACGGCAACCCCGCCAAGGGGATCAGCGGGCGCCCCTACCGTCCCGGCGGGATGCGCAGGGGCCCGTGACGGCGCGGCGAGCTCGACGCGCCCATCCAGCGCGCGCTCGCCGATCTGAGAGCGCGCCGCGCTAAAACCGCTCTTCGCGCGCGCGCTCCAGCGCCGCGCGCAGGTAGTTCTGCGCCCGCAGCGTGTGCGCCCCGTCGGGGTGCTGGTCCAGGTGGATTCGGAACGCGTCCGCCGACTGCACGAACTTCCCCAGCCGGTAGAGGGTGATGCCGCGGGCGAGGTGCCTGGGATACGCCGGATCGAGCGCGGCGAGCTCGTCGATCTTCTTCAGGCGGTAGTGCTCCTCGGCGCGCTGCGCCTCCGCGGCCCGGAGCGCCGCCGCGGACGAGCGCGGCCCCGGTTCGCCCGCCTGCGGCTCGGGGCGCGCCGCCGTCTCCGCGGCGGGAGGCGCCGCGGGCTCCTGCGCGTTCCTCCCGCTGAGCGGGTGCGACAGGAGGAACTTGTACAGCGCGCGCTCCTCGTCGAGCGCCACCCCGAACGGCGCGCGCCTCAGGCCCACGATGGCGTCCCAGCGCTTCTTGAACAGCGCCCCGAGCGCGGCGCCATCCAGGGCGACGCGGCGCGCCTCGCCGCCGCGCGGCCCCGCGTCCCCTGCCCTCAGCCACGCGTTTCGGCGGAGCAGCCCGGGGAAGTTGCCGCCGAGCTCGCGGAGCTCGTCGGACTCCTCGCCGGTCGCCTCGAAGCGGCGCACCTCGCGGACGAACGAGCTCATCTGGTAGGCGCGCAGCCGGAGCACCGCCTCGTCCCCCTGGGCGAGCGCGGGGCCGGCGGCCTCGAGCACGCGCTTGCGCGCGGCGAGGAGCTCCGCCTCGGTGTGATCCGCGTCGGCGTCCACGATCCCGAACGCGCGGATGGCGGACCCGAGCGCGCGCACCTCGGCGTCGAGCCCGAGCAGCTCGGCCTCGCGGGCGCGGGCGATGTCCGCGTCCCGCACCCGCGCGAGGGCCCGCGCGTCGGCGAGCGGCAGCGGAAGCTCGGCGGGCTCGACCGCGCGCGGCACCGCGAGGATCGCCGCGGAGCCCGCGATGAAGACGGCCACGAGCCCTGGCTCCCAGCCTTCGAAGTGCCGCCGCAAGCCGCGGCGCGCCGGCGCGCGCTCCGCCTTCCCGCGCGCGGGCACGGGAACGGGAACGGGAAGAAGGTGCCCGCCGGCCGAGCGCGGCTCCGCCGGGGCCGAGCGCGGCTCCCGGCGCTTGACAGAGGCGCTCTCGGCTCGCGACATTGATCGTCTCCTCCGCGCCTCAGAATACCCCACGCGGCGACCTCCAGCGCCGCGCACCGAACCAGCGAGGAACGTGCGAGATCACCGCAAGCACCCGCGCAAGCCCATCGAGCTGTCGATCGCGTTCCGGATCGGCGACGGCCCGCGCATCGATGCGATATGCCGCGACATCAGCCTCGGCGGGATGTTCATCGAGACCACCTCGCCGGCTCCCTTCGGGGCGAGCATCGAGGTGCTGCTGTCGCTGGAGGGCCTGAAGCAGGCCGCCGCGATCCCGTCGGTCGTGCGATGGACCACCCCCGAGGGGATGGGGGTGCAGTTCGGGGTGATGGGGGCGCGGGAGACCTACGCGCTCACGCAGCTCCTCGGCTCGCTCTGAGCCGCCGCGCGACGTGCCGCGCGGCGCTCCCCGCGGCAGCCGCGCACGCTCCTCGCCGCGGCCGCGCTCAGTCCTCGATGATGAAGGGGATGGCGAGCTGCATCGGGCCTCCCGCGAAGCGCCCCTGGTAGAGGCCCTCGGCGCAGGCCTGCAGCCCAGGCCGGAGCGGCGGGTCGAAGCGCATGGCGGCGACGCTGCCGTCCGGGCGCACGGAGATGCGCAGCGTCGAGGCGATCGACTTGCGGACCAGGGATGGGCCGCTCGCCGTCTCGCGCGCGAAACAGCTCGACAGCTGCGACTGCACGGACGCCGGCGTCAACGCCGGCGGGCGAGGCGTCGCCTGAGCGTCGGCGATCGGCGCCGCGACGGCCGGCGCCGGCTCGATCGCCGGCGAGGGAGGCGGCTCGGCGACCGCCGAGGGCGGCTCGGCGACCGCCGAGGGCGGCTCGGCGACCGCCAATGCGGCGGGCGCGGCGGATGCCGCGGCGGGCTCCTCCACCTGAGCGACGACCACGCGGGCCGCGGCGGCGCCGCTCGAGGGGCGCACACCGGCGGTCGCGCCGGCGGTGGGCCGGGGCGGCGCGGGTGGACGCGGCGGCTCCGTCGGGGAGGCGGCGGGCGCGCCGTCCTCCGGCGCGGCGCCGCCCTCCGGCGCGGCGTTGCCCTCCGGCGCCGGGCGCTGGAGCAGGCGCGCCTCGCGGCCGCCGTCGAGCGAGAAGGTGCCGCGCGACGGACCGACGAGCAGGTGCGCGGTGGTCGCGCCGCGGTACGCCGCGGGACCGACCGCGACGGTGCCGTGCTCCACGTCGACCTCCACGCGATCCGCGAGGCGGGTCACCGTGAAGAGCGTGCCGTGCACCGCGACGCGGGTGCCGTCCACCTCGACGGCGAACGCCTCGACGAGGCCCTCCTCGGGCGCGCGCGTGACGACGTCGGCCCGCACCGAGCCTCGCTCGAGCGCGATCACGTGGCCGACCCCCGCCGCGCCGACGGCGCGCACCACGGCGCGGCTGTTCGGCAGCAGCGTCCAGCGCACCGAGCCGACGTCGGCGAAGGAGATCGCGTGGGCGGCGGTCTCGACGGCGTCGCCCGGCCGGAGGGCGCGGAAATCCAAATCGTCCGCCGCCCCGGCGGCCCTCGGTACCTCCGCGAGATCGCGGGCGCGCGGCGGCGTCGACGTCGCCACGACGGGCGGCGCGGAGCGCCCGGCCGCGAACACCGCGAACGCGATGGCCGCCGCGGCCGCCGCGAACGCGAGCGCGCGCCCGAGCGGCGAGCGCTGCGGCGGAGCGGCGCGGCGCACCGGCGCGGGCCGCTCGATCCGCGCGAACAGCTCGCGCTCGATCTCGTCCCAGCGGGGCTCCGGAGGCTCCTCGGCGCGGAGCAGCCGCTCCATGTGCTCCCGTGCCCGCTCGTACTGCTTTGCGCCGCTCACATGTCCTCCGCGTCGACAGCCGATCGATCCGCCGCGGGATACCGCGCGGCGCCGCCTGCCACAGAAACCCGAGCGCGCGCCGCCTCTGGAGCTGCGCCGTCCGCTTTGTCCGCGCCGCCCTCGGCCAGCTCGGCGGCGAGCTGGGCGAGCGCGGGCTCGGCGCGCATCATCGCCTCGATCTCGCGGCGCGCGTAGAACAGGCGCGTCCGGACGGTCAGGACCGGCGCGCCGACGATCTCCGCGATCTCGGTCGGCGCGATCCCCTCGAGCTCGTGGAGGACGTAGACGACCCGCTTCTTCTCGGGGAGGCGCTCCAGCACCCGACGGAATGCGTCAATCCTGCGGGCGCGGGCGGCGTCTTCGTCCGGGAGCATGCCGCGGTCGACCTCGAGCTCGGCGCTGGGCTCGCCCGTGAACACCGGCCGGGAGCGCGCCGCGCGCCGGGCCATCAGCACGGCGTTGACCGTCACCCGGTGGAGCCACGTCGTGAACTTCGACTGCCCCCGGAAGTCCCCCAGGCTCCGGTGCACCTGGATGAACACCTCCTGGATGACGTCCTCCGCGTCGGCGGACGGTCCGAGCATCCGGAAGACGAGCCGCGCGACGTCGCGGCGATAGCGGCGGAAAATCTCGGCAAAGGCCGTGGGGTCGCCGCTCTGGAAGCGGCGGATCCACTCGCCCACGTCGTCGGGCTCGGTCACGGGCGGAAGCCTATCCGCCCCTTCGGCGCTCATGGAGCTCGACGGCGAGGCGACCAGCTCCGGACGGCGAGAGAGGTCGTCACCAGCGGACGTCACATCGAGCGCCACGCGCGCGCCCTCGACCTCCCGAGCGGGCAGCTCGTCCGCGCGGCCGCCCGGCGCACCCCAGCCGAGGGGGAACAAGAACGACCGCGAGAGGTGCGCCCAGAACGCCCCCGTCTCGACCGCCACGGTATGCACAAGGCCTATGATGCGCCGGGCAGCCGGATCATTCAGGCCGCTGCGTGGCCTCGCGCGGCGTCGCGCCCGGGCGCGCAGCGGCGCCCGGAAACGCACAAAAGTTGTTCCTCCGGGCACATCGGCGCGACCTTCCAGCGCATGATCTTCATCGCCGTATCGCTGACCGTGGCCCTCGTGGCCGCCGACCTGTTCGAGCTGGGCTCCCGCCGCCGCGATCGCGTGTAGCGGCCGGCGTCAGGCACTGACCGACAAAAAGGTGCCCGGCTTGAGCCCGCTCCGGCCTGGGGCCGACGTGCGCTCAAGCCGGGCGGTGGAAAGAGCCGTGAGGGTCCGGGTCGTCCGGTAGGATCAGCCCGCGGCCTCGGCGCCTTCCGCCGCGGCGCCACCCTTCTTCGGCAGGTCGAAGAGCGCCGACAGCTCGACCTTCTCCTGCTTCTTCTGCTCCAGGATGCGGTTGACCGCGCGCAGCAGGCGCGTCTTCGCGGGGCCGCTGATCGGCTTGCCCTGCAGCGCAGCGCTCAGCGTGCGGTCGGTCACCGGGCGGCCGCTGCGCGGCTTCTTCGCGCCGGCGGCCTCCTTCTTCTTCGCGGCGTCCTCGCTGCCGCGCGCCAGCCGCTTGGTCAGGCGGATCGCCCGATCCTCGGGCTGCAGCCGCTCGATCTTGACCGACGCCGCGAGGATGCGGCGGGGGTCGATCTTCTTTTCCTTCAAGAAATCTTCGATCTTGGTGCCCATCGTCGTCACTTGCCCCGAAAGGGCGGCGACCCTATCACGGGCGATGTCGCCGTGCATCTGCGACGTTTACCCTTTGCGTCGCCCTGGGGTAGCTTGTCGCGATGACCCTCCTGGCCGAGCTCGACGAAGCCGCACGCGTCATTCGCCAACGAATTCCGGCGCTTCCGAGCGTCGGTGTGGTGCTGGGCTCAGGGCTCGGGGGCTGGGGCGACGAGCTCTCCGGGCTCGTGAAGGTCCCCTACGCCGAGATCCCCGGCATGCCCCGGCCCGCCGTCGAGGGGCACGCCGGCTTTCTCTGCGCCGGGCGCGTCGGGGACGTGCCGGTCGCCTGCCTGCAGGGCCGCGCGCACCTCTACGAGGGGCACCCGCCCGCGAAGGCCGTGTTCGGCGTGCGCGTGCTCGCGCGGCTCGGCTGCCGCGCCGTGCTCCTGACGAACGCGGCCGGCGGCATCCACCCCGGCTTCGCCGCCGGCGATCTCATGCTGCTCACCGATCACCTGAACCTGATGGGGACGAACCCGCTCGTCGGGCCGAACGACGACGCGCTCGGCAAGCGCTTCCCCGACATGACCTACGCGCACGATCCCCGGCTGCTCGAGCTCGCGCGGGCGGCGGCGAGCGACGCCGGCGTCCCGCTGCGCGAGGGCGTCTACGCCGGGCTGCTCGGGCCGACGTACGAGACGCCGGCGGAGATCCGGATGCTGCGCACGCTCGGGGCAGACGCGGTCGGGATGAGCACCGTCCCGGAGATCATCGCGCTCCGGCACATGGGCGTGCCGGCCGCGGCCATCTCGTGCATCACGAACCTCGCGGCGGGCCTGACCCAGCGCGAGCTCGATCACAAGGAGGTCGAGGAGACCGCCCGGAGGGCGCGCGCCCGGTTCACGGCGCTGCTCTCGGCGTGGGTCCGCCGCGTCGGCGCCGAGGCTGCGGCCGGGAGCGCGGCGTCGTGAGCCGCGCCCCGCAGGACGCCGGCGAGGCGCCCGCCGCGGCCGAGGCGGCGCCGGCGATCGACTGGGACGCGCTCGACCGCGCGGCGCTCGCCGTCCGGGAGCGCGCGCACGCGCCGTACTCGGGCTACTGGGTGGGCGCGGCCATCCTGGTGCGATCGGGCCGCGTGTTCGCCGGCTGCAACGTCGAGAACGCCTCGTACGGGCTCGCCATCTGCGCCGAGCGCTCGGCCATCGTGCAGATGGTCGCGGCCGGCGAGCGCGATCCGATCGCGCTCACCGTCGCCACCATCGGGCCCGTCCTCGGCAGCCCGTGCGGCATGTGCCGGCAGACCCTCGCCGAGTTCGCGGCCGATCTCCCGATCCGCCTCATCGCCGCCGACGGCGGCGCGCCGCCCCGGCTCACCTCGCTGGCAGCGCTCCTGCCCGAGGCGTTCGGGGCGGCCGCGCTCTCGCGCTGATCGCCCCGCGCGCCGCCCCCGCTGGCCAGCGCCGCCGGCTCACTCGACCGACAGCGCCTCGTTCTGCTCGATCTGCGACAGCGCGGAGGCGAGCGCTTCGCGCGCGCGCTCCAGCGAGGCGCGGTCCTCGCCCCATTTCGAGCGCGCCTTCTGCAGGCGGGCTCGCTCGACGGCGAGCTGCTCGGCGAGCTGCTCGCCCTGCGTCCTCAGGGTGTCGCGCTCCTCGGTCCGGTGCGAGAGCTGCGCGCCGAGCTCGCTCTCCCGCTGCTCGGCCTCGGCGAGCCGACCCTGGAGCGCCTCGACGTCGCGCGCCCGCTCGGCGAGCTCGCCCTGCAAGCGATCGCGCTCCCCGGTGCGGGCGGAGAGCTCGCCCGTCCGCTGATCCAGCTGCTGCTCGAGATCGTGCGCCCGGCCCTCGAGGTGCGCCACCTGGTTGCGCGCCTGCCCGAGCTCGGTGGAGAGCCCGCGGGCGATCTCGTCCAGCTCGTGCTTCTGCGCCGCCCACGCGGCGTCGCGCTCGGCGATCTCGGCCTGGTGCGCCCCGCGGAGGTCGGCGAGCGCCTGCGCGTGCGCCGCCTCGATCTGCGCCTGCCGCTCGGCGGCGCGCGCCTCGAGGTCGGCCACCCGCGCCGCGTGCGCCTGCTCGGCGGCGCGCGCGGCCTGCTCGCGCTCCTCGACGAGCTCGCGCTCTCGCGCCGCGAGCCGCGCCGCGAAGTCCTCTCGCGCAGCCTCGAGCGCCCGCGCGTGCTCGTTCGCCTGCCCCTCGACGGCGCGGGCGTGCTCGGCCCGCAGCGCCTCCAGCGCGGCCGCGTGCTCGCGATCGCGCCGCTCCCTGTCGTCCGCGTGCTCGCGCCGCAGCGCCTCGACGGCGGCCGCGTGCTCGCCCCGCAACGCCTCCAGCGCGGTCGCGTGCTCGGCCCGCAGCGCCTCCAGCGCGGCCGCGTGCTCGCCCCGCAGCGCCTCGACGGCGGTCGCGTGCTCGCCCTGCTGCCGCTCGAGCGCGGCGACCTGCTCGGCCCGCGCCGCCTGCAGCGCGGCCGCGTGCTCCGCGCTGATGCGCTCGACGGCGGCGGCGTGCTCGGCGCGCGCCGCATCCAGCGCCGCCGCGTGCTCGGCGCGCGCCGCATCCAGCGCCGCCGCGTGCTCTCGGTCGCGCCGCTCGGTCTCGCCCGCGTGCTCGCGCCGGAGCGCCTCGACGGCGGCCTCGTGCTCGCGCTGCGACGTCGCGACCGCCGCGTCGTGCTCCGCCCTCTGCCGGTCCAGCGCCGCGGCGTGCTCCGCCCTCAGGGCATCCATCGCCGCGGCATGCTCGGCCCTGAGCCGATCGACGGCGGCGGCGTGCTCCGCCCTCAGGCCGTCCATGGCAGCGGCGTGCTCCGCCCTCAGGCCGTCCGCCACCGCCGCGTGCTCGGCCCTCGCCCGCTCGAGCGCCGCCGCGTGCTCGCCGGCCAGCTTGTCGATGGCCGCCGCGTGCTCGCCGGCCAGCCTGTCGGCGGCCGCGCGGTGCTCGGCGGCCTGCTGCTCCGCGCGGGCGGCGTGCTCGGCGCTCAGCCGATCGACCTCCGCCCGGTGCGCCGCGGCCGCCTGATCGAAGCGCTCCCGCTCCGCCTGCGCGCTCTCCTCGAGCTCGCGGCGCGCCGACGCCTCGACGGCGGCGATCGCCTGCGCCCTCTCGTCCGCCGCGGAGCGCAGCGCCTCCGTGTGCGCGGCCTCCGCGTCCATCAGCGCTTGCCGGGCCGCCGACAGCTCCGCGTCGCGGCCGGCGATCTGCGCCTGCAGCTTCTCGGTGCGCGCCCTGAAGTCGTCGGCGCGCTTCGCGGCGAGCTCCTTGTCCGCGCGCAGCGACGCCACCTGCGCGTCGAGGTCCTCGCTCGCGCGCTCGAGCTCCAGGATCCGGTCGACCTGGTCGGCCTTCTCCCGCTCGAGCGACAGCGCCTGATCCCGGAGCTCGAGGAGCTCCTTGTCCTTGCGCGACATCTGGTCGCGGAGCGCGAGGATCTCCTTGTCTTTCTTGTTCAGCGCCTCGCGCAGATCGAGGAACTCGCGGCTCGACACGCCGCCGGGCCTGGAGGGGCTGCCGCCGGTCGCGGCCTTCGCCCTGAGCTCCTCGAGCTCGCGCCGCAGGCGGGCCGCCTCCTGGCTGCCCTCGTTCGCCGAGGAGAGCTCGCCCTCGAGGCGGTGCGACGTGGCGCGCGCGGAGGCGACCTCCTTGGTGAGGCGCACGATCTCGTCCTTGGATCTGTCCAGCTCGGCGCGCAGGCGCTCGATCTCGCCCGCGTCGGCGTCGGATCGCGGCGCCGGCGGCGCAGGGGTCAGCCTGCCGCGCTCGGAGACGGGAGCGCGGTAGGCGCCCCCACGCTCGGAGACAGGCGCGCGGTAGGCGCCCCCGCGCTCGGAGACGGGCGCGCGGTAGGCGGCCACCGGCGACGAGCTCACCGGCGGCGGCGCCGAGGCCGGCAGGGGCGTGCTGGTGGACGTCGGCGTCCTCGTCGACGGCGCGGCCGAGGGCGTCCGCGCGGACGGCGCGACCGAGGGCGTCCGCGTCGACGGCGCGACCGAGGGCCTCACGTCGGTCCGCTCCTCCTCTTCGTCGCGGATCAACCGGGTAAACGCGCCGCCGATGAACTCCTCGATGTCCTCATCCGACTTGCCGGAATCCGACCTCACCGTGGGCGCCTGCGGCGGCTTCGTGGGCCCTGGCGCCCGCACGCGATCCTGCGCGACGGCGGCGGGCGGCGGCGCGGCGGGCGGCGGCGGCGCGGCGGACGGCGGCCTCGGCGCGACCGACGGCGGCCGCGGCGGGGCCGGCGGCGGCGGCGGCGCGGCGGACGGCGGCCTCGGCGCGGCGGGCGGCGGCGGCGCGACGCTGGCGGGCGTGCCGTTCGAGGACACCGCCGCCGTGATGATCGTGGGATCGCCCGAGTCCTCGTCGATGTCGGCCTCGAGCACCTCGGCCTCGTCGATCATGATCGGATCGGCCTCCGCCTCGTCGCCGTCGAGCGGGACGTAGTTGCGGATGTGCTCGAGGAGCTCGCCGAAGGCGATCGGCTTGTGGATGTAGTCCTCCGCGCGCGTCCTGAGCTTGCGGTGCTGCTCGAACGTCTCCTCGCTCGACTCGCTCGACATGATCACGAGCGGGACGTCCTTGAGCTGCACGTCCTTCTTGAGCTTGTTGCAGACCGAGAAGCCGTTCATGCGCGGCAGCTCGATCGACAGGAGGATGAGGTCGGGGCGATCCGCCGCGGCGGCCTGCAGGCCGACGTTGCCGTCGTCGACGACCTGAACGGTGCAGCCAAGGCGGCCGAGTTCCGTGCGGAGCTCCCCGGCGAACGCCGGATCGCTCTCAAATACGAGGACTTTCGTCATGTTCCGGGTGTGCGCGGGTTCGGAGGGGAACCCAAGATATCGGCCCCCTTCGACGAGTGTCAAACACGAGGCTGGTTGCCTCGCTCAGGCCGTCCGGCCGACGACGCGCTGCGCGAAGCGCCGGCCGAGGGCGAACCTGGACAGTCCCACCATGCCTCCTGCCGGGCCGACGGCCGACAGCAGCCCACCCGCGCGCCCGCGGGTCAGGTCGCGGCGAAGTGGCCGGGCGGCTCGTCGCCGAAGCACAGGCCCATCTCGCGGGCCGTGACGACCGTGTCCGAGTCGAGCGGCACCGTCTTCGTCTTTCCCGCGACCTCGTCGAGGGGGACCAGCTCGATCCGGTTCGCCCGCAGCGCGACCATCCCGCTCCCGCAGTCCTCGACGAGGCAGCGCGCCGCGGCCGCGCCGAAGCGGAGCGCGAGCAAGCGGTCCGCCGTCGTGGGCCCCCCGCCGCGCTGCAGGTGGCCGAGCACCATCGAGCGCGCCTCCTTGCCCGTCCGGGCGGCGAGCTCCTTGGCGACGCGCTCGGCCACCCCCCCGAGGACGGCGGTGCGACGGAAGGCGTCGCCCGCGTCCTTGATGATCAGCTCTCCCCCCTGCGAATGCGCCCCCTCCGCCGCCACCACGATGGAGAAGCGCCGCCCGCGCGACTCCCGGAGGCGGATCTTCTCGGCGATCGGCTCGTAGCGGAACGGGATCTCCGGCATCAGGATGACGTCGGCGCCCCCGGCGATCCCGGCGTTGAGCGCGATCCAGCCCGCGTGCCGCCCCATCACCTCCACGACCATGATCCGCTCGTGCGCCTCGGTGGTCGTGTGGAGCCGGTCGAGCGCCTCGGTCGCGATGGACACGGCCGTGTCGAAGCCGAACGTCATGTCCGTGCAGCAGACGTCGTTGTCGATCGTCTTCGGCACGCCGATGACGAGGGGCAGCCCGCGCAGGAGGAGCTCGTGCGCGATCCGCATCGAGCCGTCGCCGCCCACGGAGATGAGCGCGTCGAACCCCAGCGCGCGGAACCGCCGCACGAGATCCTCGGACCGATCCCGCGGCACGAGCCCGTGCTCGCCCGGCGTCGGGTAGTGGAACGGATCGCCGCGGTTCGCGGTGCCCAGGATGGTGCCCCCGAGGTGCGCGATGCCCCGCACACGCTCGCGATCGAGCCGGATGAGCCCGTCCGGCGAGTCGTCGAGCAACCCGCGGTAGCCCTGCCGAATCCCCCAGACCTCCCAGCCACGCTCGATCGCGCCGAGCGTGGCCGCGCGGATCACAGCGTTGAGCCCGGGCGCGTCGCCGCCGCCGGTGCTGATAGCGATCTTACGTGCCGCCATGAGGCGGCCAGCATTGCGAGCCATCCTCGGCGACGCAATAGACATCTTCCTCGCCCGAGCCCGACCCGCCCGAGCCTCGAAGGGCGCGGGGCGCGCGGGACAGCCACGCTTCGCGCGACGACGAACGACGGCGCTCGGCGCGCTGGAGGAGCGAAAATGCCTCCGCGAAGCGTGGTTCGCACCCGCGCGCGCGCCGTGTGGTCGGGGCCGCTCTGCGGCGCGCCTCGCGCCGGGAGCGGCGCCGCAGGACGGTCGCGAGCGCCGGCGACAGGGTATAGGGGCATGCGCATGCGATCACCCCGGCTGCGCGCCCCCGTATGAACCGCGCCACCCTGATCCGAGGCATCCAGGTCATCGTCACGCTCACGCTCGCGTCGTTCGCGTACGTGCTCTACAGCGAGATCCACGACAAGCAGGAGAGCCTCGCCGCCGGGCTCGCGCACGTGCGGCCGGGCTGGCTGCTCGTCGGCGCCGTGCTGGCCCTGCAAGAGGGCGTGTTCGGCGGCCTCAGGATCTGGGTCCTCGGGCGCGTGCTCTGGCCCGAGCTCCGCGTGCGCACCGCGGTGACCTCGGAGTTCGTGCTGATGTTCTGCGCCGGCGTGACCCCGGGGCAGGCCGGCGCCGCGCCGTCGCAGGCCGCCGTGCTCGTCCACGGGGGCATGCGGCTCGTCGACGTGGCCACGGCGGAGCTGCTCACCGCCTCGTGCACGGTCTCGTTCTTCCTCCTCTCGGCCGTCGCCATCTTCGTGCTGCGGCAGAACGGGATGCTGGTCTTGCATGGGGGCCCGCAGATCGAGTGGCTGCTCTTCTTCACCATCGCCATGTTCGGCTCGGCGCTCGTCGGGCTGATCTTCGCGGCGGCGTACCCGCCGCTGCTCAAGGCGATCGTCCGCGCGCTGTCGGCGCCGCTCGGGGGGCTCCTGCGCGCCGCGCTGCGGGTCGCCCGGGGCGTGCCCCGGCTGCGGGCCCGCGCCGACGCCGCGCTCGCCGCGCCCGGCGCCACGACCGCGCGCGTGTTGCACAGCGTGGACGAGTTCCACAAGGGCTTCCGCATCTACATGCGCCGCGGGAAGCGCGCCTACGCCGCCGCGCTGCTGCTCACGTTCGGCTTCTTCTGGTCGCGGTTCGCGGTCGCCTACTTCATCCTGCTCGGGCTCGGCATCCCGACGACGCCCTCGACCTTCGTCTCGGCGGGCCCGCCGATCGTCCAGGTCGTCCTGACGCAGACGGTGCTCAACTTCGCGCTCTACATGAGCCCCACGCCCGGCGCGAGCGGCGTCGCCGAGCTCGGCTCGAACGCGCTCATGTCGCCCTGGGTCGAGGGCGCGTTCGTGGTGCCGTACGTCGTCCTGTGGCGGGTGCTCACCCTGTTCCTCTGCATGTTCGTGGGGGGCATCTATGTCTTCCGCTACCTCGGCACCGACGTGCTCGAGGCGCAGGTGGAGCAGACGGAGGCGGAGAAGCGAGCGCTCGAGGCGGCGCGCGCCGCCGGCGGCGCGCCTGCGAGCGCGGCGCCCGCGAGCGCGTCGGAGGGAGGAGAGGAGACCGCCGGCCGGCGGCGAGGCGCGGGGTGATGCAGGGAGGGCCGGCGCGGACCGGCGCGCGCCGGCCGCGCCGCGGGATCAGCGCGCGGGGATGGGTACGGCCGCGAACTGGACGAGCTTGCCACGCCGCACCTTGAGGAGCGCCGTCGACCCCTCCTTGGTCTTGCCGATGGCCGCGCGGAGGCCGGCGACGTCCTTGATCGGGGCGCCGTTCACCTCGAGGATCACGTCGCCCACCTGGAGCTCCTGCGTGTCGACGCCCTGCGCGAACCCGTCGACCCGCACCCCGCCGCCGGCCGCGTCGGAGACGTGGATGCCGAGCTTCTCGGCGCTCTGCTGCCGCTCGGGCCGCGCGCCCTGGATCGGCCGCACGCGGCCCTGCGCGTCGCCCTCCTCGTCCTGGAGCGCGTCCAGCTTGGCCCGGAGCTCGTGCCGCTTCTGGCCGCGCACCACCGTCACCTCGATCTCCGAGCCGGGCGCGTTGCGCGCCACGTTGCGCCGCAGCTCCTCGGCGTGGAGGATCGGGGTGCCGTTCACGTCGACGATCACGTCGCCCGGCTTGATGCCGGCGCGCGCGGCGGCCCCGCCCGGCTCGACCTCGGCGACGAGCGCGCCCTTCGGCGCGTCCAGCTGGAGCGCCGCGGCGAGCTCGCGCGTGACGGGCTGGAACAAAAGGCCGAGCTTGCCGCGCTCGACGAAGCCCTTCTCGCGGAGCTGCGGGAGCACGTCCTTCAGCGCGTCGATCGGGATCGCGAAGCCGATGCCGTTCGCGCCCGCCCGGATCGCCGTGTTGATGCCCACGACCTCGCCCCGCCAGTTGAACAGCGGTCCGCCGCTGTTGCCCGGGTTGATCGAGGCGTCGGTCTGGATGAAGTCGTCGTACGGCCCCGCGCCGATCGCGCGCGCCTTCGCGCTGACGATGCCGAGCGTGACCGTGTGGCCGAGCCCGAACGGGTTGCCGACCGCGAGCACGTGCTCGCCGACCCGCAGCTGCTCGCTGTCGCCGAGCGGCGCCACGGGCAAGCCGCTCGCGCCCTTCAGGCGGAGGAGCGCCAGATCGAGCTTGGGATCACGGCCGACGACCTCGGCCTCGAACTCCCGCTCGTCGGCGAGCCGGACGCGCACGCCGGAGGCCTCGTGGATGACGTGCTCGTTCGTCACGACGTAGCCGCTCGGATCGATGATGAAGCCGGTCCCGAGCGCCGTCTGCGGCGGCCGCGGGCCGCCCCGCGGGTTGAGCCGGCCGCCGCCGTGCGGGCCGAAGAAGAAATCGAAGGGGTCGAGCCCCTCGGGGCCGCGGGACTCGTGCGTCGTCGTGATGTTGACGACCATCGGCTTGACCCGCTCGGACAGCGCCGCGACGTCGAAGGTGGCCGGCACCGGCGCCGGCGGGAGCGTCACGGTCGAGACGGGCGGCGGCGCCGCGGAGGGCGGCGCCGCGGCGGCGGCCTGGGTGG
This sequence comes from Sorangium sp. So ce385, assembly GCF_051474135.1. NCBI lineage: Bacteria > Pseudomonadati > Myxococcota > Polyangiales > Polyangiaceae > Sorangium > Sorangium sp. So ce385. Next base: position 9,830,539 of record NZ_CP150337.1, read on the forward strand.
AAGGGGGCGTGGCGTGAGCCTGCTGGCCGCATCCGCCGAACGCCAGCGCCGCCATCGAGAGCAGCGCCAGGGCCGAGGCGCGAGAGCGAGAGGAAACCGCTTGAATCATGGAATCTCCGTCGGGCAGTCGAAAGGTCCCGTCCTGCGTTCGGCGAACAGGGAGCCGACTGCGTTCATTCCGCCGCACAAATAACCGCACGAGGTCCGCTGACAAGGGCGCGCGCCGGGCCGGGCGGGCGCCGCGCGCCGGGCCGCCCGTCCCCGGCGGCACGCCGCGCCGGCGGCGGTGTCCGTCGAGATTTGAGCCGCGGGCTCGGCAAGGCTGCTAGGGTGCGCGCTCCTGGAGGCGAGCGAGGGCGATGGGGAGCGACGACGGCCGGCTGCGAGGGCGCAAGATCGGGTTTCTTGGCGGCGGGAACATGGCGGAGGCGCTCATCCGAGGCCTGATCCAGGGGGGCGCCGTGGGCGCCGAGCAGATCAGGGCGAGCGATCTCAAGAGCGATCGGCTCTCGTTCCTCCACGCGCGGTACGGCATCGAGACCACCGACGACAACGAGGCGCTCTGCCAGTGGGCCGACGTGCTCGTCATCGCCGTCAAGCCGCAGATCGTCGATCGGATCCTCGCGCCCATCTCGTCGGGGCTCGGCCGCGCGGACGTCGTCATCTCGGTGGCGGCCGGCGTGCCGATCGACGCGATCGAGGCGCGCCTGCCGGAGGGCGCGCGCGTCATCCGCAGCATGCCGAACACCGCCGCGATCGCGCTGGCCGGCGCCACGGCGATCGCCGCCGGCAGCCACGCCACGAGCGACGACGTCGAGATCGCGCGGGCCCTGTTCCAGGCGGTCGGCCGCGTGGTCGTGCTCGACGAGTCGCTGCTCGACGCGGTGACCGGCCTGTCGGGCAGCGGCCCCGCGTACGTCATGCTGATGATCGAGGCGCTGGCCGACGGCGGCGTGAAGGTCGGCCTCGGCCGGGACGCGGCGCTGCTGCTGGCGGCGCAGACCGTGTACGGCGCCGCCAAGCTGCAGCTCGAGACCGGCGAGCACCCCGGGCGCCTGAAGGACATGGTGACGAGCCCCGGCGGCACGGCGATCGCGGGGCTCCACACGCTGGAGGCCGGCGGGCTCCGCCGCACCTTGATCGACGCGGTCGAGGCCGCGTCGAACCGCTCGGCCGAGCTGGGTGCGCAGATGGCGCAGAAGCTCCGCCGCACCTGATCGCCGCGCGTCGCGGCGCCGTCGAGGCGCGGCCCGCGGCGGCGGCTTGATGACTCGATGGCTGGATGTGCGGATAGCAAATTGCCACAGCTGCCACAGCGGGCCGCGGCAGAGGTCCGCTCCCGCGCTGCCCGGGACGTGGCCGGCGCGCGGCGCGGAGGTATTGGCGTCCGGACGTCCCTTGACTATGTTCGCCGCGTCGCAGCGGGACAGGCGATCGCCGGCGGCCGGGGGAACCCGGTCGCGGGAGGAAAGTCCGAGCTCCGCAGGGCAGGGTGCCGGGTAACGCCCGGTGAGAGCGATCTCGAGGAAAGTGCCACAGAGAACAGACCGCCGCGCCGCGCGCCTCGCGAGGGCGAGGAGCCTCCTGCCCGGACGGGCTGCGCTCCGAGCCTCCGCCGGCCCGCCGCGCGGCAAGGGTGAAACGGCGGGGTAAGAGCCCACCGCGCCCTTGGCAACAAGGGCGGCACGGCAAACCCCACCTGGAGCAAGGCCGCGTAGGGAGGCGTCCGCGGCGGCGACCGCCGCCACGGCAAGGGCTGCCCGCCCCAGGCCTCCGGGTTGGCTGCTTGAGGCGCGCGGCGACGCGCGTCCTAGAGGAATGATCGCCAGCGCGAGGGGGGCGACCCCCCGCGCAACAGAACTCGGCTTACGTCCCCTGCGACCACGGAGCCCCGCCCCGGCGGGGCTCCGTGCTTTTGTGCTGTGATCGCCCGCCGCTCACCTGTGGCAAGGCGCTACGCCGCCAGCGGCTGCAGGCGGTCGCGCAGCTTCTTCTTCGCGCGCGCCTCCAGCTGCCGAGCCCGCTCGCGCGACACCCCGAGGCGGCGCCCGATCTCGGCGAGCGACAGCTCCTCCTCCGGGTCGGCCATCATCCGGGTCTCGACGATGTACCGCTCGCGCGGGTCGAGGTTCTCCACGGCCTGCGTCAGCCGCTCGCGGAGCAGCGCCCCCTCCTCCGCGCGGGAGAAGCGCTCCTCCTGGTCCTGGTCGTCCGCCGGCAGGGTGTCGACCAGCGACCGGGCGCCGTCCTCGAACACCTTCGTGTCGAGCGACACGTCCCGGGCCTCCAGCCGGTGCGCCATCTCCAGCACCTTCTCCGCGGGCGCGCCGAACTTCTCGGCCAGGAGCCGATCGCCCTCCTCCCCCTCGCCCACCAGGCCCGCGATGCGCGCCCGCTCGCGCCGCAGCCGGAAGAACATCTTCGAGCGCAGCGGGCCCGAGCCCACGCCGACCAGGCTCCAGGAGTGGATGACGTGGTTCAGGATGTACGCCCGGATCCAGTAGGCCGCGTAGGTCACGAAGCGATTTCCACGGTCAGGGTCGTACTTGCGGATCGCGTGGACGATCCCGAAGTTCCCCTCGGCGATGAGGTCGGCGAGCGGGATCCCGTACCGCCGGTAGCTGATCGCGATCGAGACAACATGCCTCAGGTTCGCGAGCGCGAGCGCCGCTGCGGCCTGCTCGTCGCCATGGTCCCTCCACCGTCGAGCGAGCTCGACTTCTTCCTCGCGCGACAGCTCCGGGATCTGCCGAACATGCGTGATGTAGCGCGAAACCGCGCTGGCCTGATCTCGGGACGTTTGCACAGGGTTTCCTTCGAGGTCCGAAGACCCCGGTTCGATGGTTGAGGCCGGCCGACGCCGGACCTCGGCTCCTGCGGCCGAGGCCGGCCGAAGCCGGACCTCGATCGCGTTGATCGCCTCGCCGGCACTTGCCGCCGAAGGGGTTGGTTCGAGATTCCGAAGAGAGCAGCCCACCCAGGCTGCGATGCAGCTGGCATGCCGCCCCGGGCGGGCAGCTTGTACACCGTGGCTGCGAAGCCATGGCGCATGCGGCTCAGGCTCGCCCGCGCGAGCGCTGAGGCAAAAAGGAGCCGCTAGAGAGCCGGGAAGGTCTCGATGCTCCGGGCGTACGCGCGCACGGCGCCCGTGTGCATCTCACGTCGGCCGCTTCGCCGACGGGCGAAGCGGGCCAGGACGGAAGCGAGGCTCAGGAGGAGGCGCGCGCGCGCCAGGTCAGGAGGCGCGCGCGCCAGGTCCGAGGAAACCGGAACCGCGGGATCAGACGGAGAACGAAGAGCCGCAACCGCAGGTGCTCTTGACCGACGGGTTGCTGAACTTGAAGCCCGAGCCGTGGAGGCCTTCCACGTAGTCGATCTCGGTCCCATCGAGGTACTGGTAGCTGAGCGGGTCCACGTAGAGCTTGATTCCGCGGTCCTCGAACTCCTCGTCGAACTCGGTCGGCTTGTCCTCGAAGTACAGGTCATAGGAGAAGCCGGCGCAACCGCCGCCCACGACGCGCAGGCGCAGCCCCTGCCCCAGCAGCTCCTCCGCGGTCGCGATCTCCATCACCTTCTCGGCTGCCTTCTGCGTGATCGTGATCATCCTGAATCTCCTCTGCGTGCTTTGTCCGGCGGGGGACGGCAGGTCCTGCCCGAGGGGCGCTCGCCCCGATGGAGGGCGAACCGCGCGTGCGCCCGGCCGGCCGTGCCCTGGGGTGGGGTGCTCAGGGCTAGCCAAAGATACGCACCTCCAGCGATGTCCGCCAGTGCCTCAGCCGGAACGGGGTACGCCTTCGACCTGACCGCCCGGTCGTCCAGGTAGCGCCGCCGTTCGCCCGGGGGATCCCGCCCATGGCGCGCGGTGAAGCCGAAGCGGGTGAGGCCGCAGCCGGCGAGGCCGCAGCTGAGGGCCGCCGTCCTCGCCCGCCGCAGGCGAGGCTTGACGCCCGCCCGCCGGCCCGCCACGCTGCTATCCGTTCATCCGGATTGAGAGATACGCGTTGCCCGACCTCACGGCCACCACCGAGCTCCTCCGGCTCCTCAGCGACCCGACCCGCGTCCGCCTGCTCGCGCTGCTCGGCCGCGAGGAGCTGAGCGTCGCCGAGATCACGGACGTCACGCAGCTGGCGCAGTCCCGGGTCTCCACGCACCTGGGCAAGCTGCGGGAGGCCGGCCTGGTCAAGGACCGGCGCGACGGGGCGTCGTCCTTCTACGCGATGAGCCACGGCGCCATGCCCGAGGAGGCACGGCGGGTCTGGGCGCTGCTCGAGGCGACCACGGAAGATCCGCTGATCGAGCAGGATCGCGAGCGTGTCCGCGAGGTCGTGCGGGCGCGCGCCGGCGGGGCGAGCTGGGCCGACTCGGTGGCCGGGCGCATGGAGCGGCACTACTCGCCGGGGCGGACCTGGGAGGCGTCGCTGCGCGGGCTGCTCGGCCTGATGTCCCTCGGCGACGTGCTCGACATCGCCTCCGGCGACGGCGCGCTGGCCGAGCTCGTCGCGCCGCGGTGCCGCTCGATGACCTGCCTCGACGCGAGCGAGACCGTGATCGAGGCCGCCCGGCTGCGCCTCGCGCGCCTCGGCAACGTCCGCTTCGCGCGCGGCGACATGCACGAGCTGCCGTTCGAGGGGGCGTCGTTCGATCAGGTGATGCTGATGAACTGCCTGACCTTCGCCCGGTCGCCCGCCCGCGCCATCGCCGAGGCGGCCCGCGTGCTCCGGCCGGGCGGCGCGCTCGCGGGGGTGACGCTGAAGGCGCACCGGCACGAGATCGCGGCCGTCACGTACAGCCACGTGCGTTTCGGCTTCGAGCCGCGCGAGCTCCGGGCGATGCTCGAGGCCGCGGGCCTCGTCGTCGACGCCTGCGACGTGACCTCGCGCGAGAAGCGCCCCCCGCACTTCGAGGCGATCTCGATCCACGCCCGCAAGGAGGGCGCGGCCGAGGCCGCCCCGCCGGCCAGCGAGGGCGAGGACGCAGAGCCCCGGGCCGCGCGGCCCGCCCAGCAGGACGGCTGCACCGCGGCCGCAGCACCCACGGTAAAGAAGCCCAGGAGAAGAGCAGAGCCATGAACGGAAGCGAACGCCCCGCGCGCCTCGAAGAGATCCTCGACAGCCGGATCCTGTGCCTCGACGGCGCGATGGGCACGATGATCCAGCGCTACCGCCTGGGCGAGGCCGACTACCGCGGCGATCGCTTCCGCGACCACGCGATCGACCTCAAGGGCAACAGCGATCTCCTCGTGCTGACGCGGCCGGACGTCATCGCGGAGATCCACGGCGCGTACCTCGACGCCGGCGCCGACATCATCGAGACGAACACCTTCACGGGCACCTCGATCGCCCAGGCGGACTACCGGCTCGAGTCGCTCGCCTACGAGATCAACCTCACCGCGGCCCAGATCGCCCGGAGGGCGGCCGACGCGTGGACGGCGCGCACGCCCGACAAGCCGCGCTTCGTCGCGGGCTCGATGGGGCCGACGCCGAAGACGCTGTCGATCTCGCCGAGCGTGAACGACCCGTCGTTCCGCGCCGTCACCTTCGACGAGCTGCGGAGCGCGTTCGCCGAGCAGGTGCGCGGGCTCGTCGACGGCGGGGTCGACGTGCTGCTCGCGGAGACGTTCCTCGACACGCTGAACATGAAGGCGTGCCTCGTCGCGATGGAGGAGGTCTTCGCCGAGAAGGGGCGGCGCCTGCCGATCATGCTCAGCGTGACGATCACCGACCGGAGCGGCAGGACGCTCGCCGGCCAGACGATCGACGCGTTCTGGACGAGCATCGAGCACGCGAGGCCGCTCAGCGTCGGCCTCAACTGCGCCCTCGGCGCGAGCGACATGCGGCCGTACCTCGTGGATCTCGCGAAGCTCGCCCGGGCGCGGGTGAGCTGCTACCCGAACGCGGGCCTGCCCAACGCGTTCGGCGAGTACGACGAGCAGCCGGAGACGACGTCGCGGCTGCTCGCGGAGTTCGCGGAGAGCGGGCTCGTGAACATCGTCGGCGGCTGCTGCGGGACGACGCCGGACCACATCCGCGCGATCGTCCGGGCGCTCTCGGAGCGGAGGCCGCGGCCCCTGCCCACGGCGCGCGACGGCTTCGGGCGCTTCAGCGGCCTGGAGACGCTCGTCATCCGGCCCGACACGAACTTCCTGATGATCGGCGAGCGGACCAACGTGACCGGCTCGGCCCGGTTCATGGAGCTCATCAAGAAGGGCGACTTCACGACCGCGCTGGAGGTGGCGCTCGACCAGGTGCGCGGCGGGGCGAACATCCTCGACGTCAACATGGACGAGGGCATGCTCGACTCCGAGCAGGCGATGACGACGTTCCTGAACCTCATCGCCACCGAGCCCGAGATCGCCCGCATCCCGATCATGATCGACAGCTCGAAGTGGTCGGTCATCGAGGCGGGGCTCAAGTGCATCCAGGGCAAGGGGATCGTCAACTCGATCAGCCTCAAGGAGGGGCCGGAGGACTTCCTCAAGAAGGCGCGCGTCATCCGCCGCTACGGGGCGGGGGTCGTGGTGATGGCCTTCGACGAGGTCGGCCAGGCCGAGACGGTGGCGCGGAAGGTCGCGATCTGCCAGCGCGCGTACAGGCTGCTCACCGAGGAGGCCGGCTTCGATCCGCAGGACATCATCTTCGACCCGAACATCCTCGCGATCGCGACCGGCATCGAGGAGCACAACGACTTCGCCAAGAACTTCATCGAGGCGACGCGGATCATCAAGGCGACCTGCCCGGGGGCGCGCGTGAGCGGCGGCGTGTCGAACCTGTCGTTCTCGTTCCGCGGGAACAACGTCGTCCGCGAGGCGATGCACTCGGCCTTCCTCTACCACGCCATCCGGGCGGGCATGGACATGGGCATCGTGAACGCGGGGCAGCTCGCGGTCTACGAGGACATCCCGAAGGACCTGCTCGAGCGGGTGGAGGACGTCATCTTCAACCGGCGCCCGGACGCGACCGAGCGGCTCGTCGAGTTCGCCGAGCAGGTGAAGGGCAAGGGCAAGAAGAAGGAGCTCGACCTCGCCTGGCGCGAGGGCCCGGTCGAGGAGCGGCTGTCGCACGCGCTCGTGAAGGGGCTCGTCGACTTCATCGAGGCGGACGTGGAGGAGGCGCGGAGGAAGTACGAGAAGCCCCTCTCCATCATCGAGGGGCCGCTGATGGACGGGATGAAGATCGTCGGCGAGCTGTTCGGCGCCGGGAAGATGTTCCTCCCGCAGGTGGTGAAGAGCGCCCGCGTGATGAAGCGGGCCGTCGCGTACCTCCTGCCGTTCATGGAGGCCGAGAAGGCCGCCGGGGGCGGGACGTCGTCCCAGGGGAAGGTCGTGATGGCGACCGTGAAGGGCGACGTGCACGACATCGGCAAGAACATCGTGGGCGTGGTGCTCGGGTGCAACAACTACGAGGTGATCGACCTCGGCGTGATGGTGCCGCAGGACAAGATCCTGGAGACGGCGCTGAGCGAGAAGGCCGACATGATCGGGCTGAGCGGGCTGATCACGCCGTCGCTCGACGAGATGGTCAGCGTGGCGCGCGAGATGGAGCGGCGGGGCATCCGGCTGCCGCTGCTCATCGGCGGGGCGACGACGAGCCGGCAGCACACGGCGGTGAAGATCGCGCCGGAGTTCGGCGGGACCGTGGTGCACGTGCTCGACGCGTCGCGGGCCGTGGGCGTGGTGTCGAGGCTGCTCGATCAGGCGAACCGGCAGGCGTTCGACGCGCAGAACCGGGAAGAGCAGGCCAAGCTGCGCGAGCTCTTCGCGAGGAAGCGGGCGAAGCCGCTCGTGACGCTCGCCGCGGCGGACGAGGGGCGGCTCAAGGTCGCGTGGCGGCCCGAGGACATCGCGGCGCCGTCGTTCACGGGGCGGCGCGTGGTGGACGACGTCCCGCTCTCCGAGATCGCGCGGTACATCGACTGGACGTTCTTCTTCACGGCGTGGGAGCTCAGGGGCCCGTTCCCGCAGATCCTGGAGCACCCGCAGTACGGCGAGGCGGCGCGCGAGCTGTTCGACCACGCGCAGAAGGTGCTGCAGCGGATCATCGACGGCAGCTTGATCCGCGCGCGGGGCGTCTACGGGTTCTGGCCGGCGAGCGGCGAGCAGCGGGACATCGTGCTCTACGGCGACGAGGCGCGCTCACGCGAGCTCGTCCGGTTCAACATGCTCCGCCAGCAGCAGGTGAAGGCCGCGGGCGGCGCCGAGGAGGACGGCGAGAAGGCCGTGGGCGGGGTGAAGCCGTACCTGTCGCTCGCCGACTTCGTGGCGCCGCGGGAGAGCGGGCTCGCCGATCACGTCGGCGCGTTCGCGGTGACGGCGGGCATCGGGCTGGATGAGGTCGTGCGCGCGTACGAGAAGGACAAGGACGACTACAGCGCGATCATCGCGAAGGCGCTCGCGGATCGGCTCGCGGAGGCGTTCGCCGAGCTGCTCCACGAGCGGGCGCGGAGGGAGTGGGGGTACGGCGCGGCAGAGGCGCTGAGCAATGACGAGCTCATCGCCGAGAAATACCGGGGGATCCGGCCGGCGTTCGGGTATCCGGCGTGCCCGGATCACACCGAGAAGCGCAAGCTGTTCGCGCTGCTCGACGCGCCCTCGGTCGGCATCGAGCTGACCGACACCTGCGCGATGACGCCGGCGGCGAGCGTGAGCGGCATTTACCTGGCGCACCCCGAGGCGCGGTACTTCATGGTGGGGCGCCTCGGCAGGGATCAGGTCGCGGACTACGCGAAGCGCAAGGGGATGACGCTCGAGGAGGCCGAGCGGTGGCTGTCGCCGAACCTGGGGTACGACCCGAAGGCGGCGGACAGCGCGTGAGGCTTCTGCGCGAGCTCCCTCGCCTCCTGCGGTCCGAGCCGAGAGCGCCTCATCCGCCCGGCGTAGGCAAGGGAGACTGGGCGCTGCTCGGCGCGCTCGTCGCGATCGGGCTGGTCGAGCTGGCCGTGAGGCTGGATCGCTCGTGGGCATCCGCCTCTCTCCTGGTCGGCTTCGCCCTCACGCCCACGGTGCTGTGGCGGCGATCGAGGCCGCTGCTCATGGTCGTGATCGCGTTCGGCGCGAGCACGGCCATGGCGTTGACCCGGCTCTCGATCGGCGGCGACCTCCCCAGGCTGCACACGACGGCCTTCCTGCTCTTGCTTCCCTACTCCCTGCTCCGGTGGGGCGCAGGGCGCGACGTCATGGCGGGCTCGCCCATCATCCTGCTCTCGGCGTCGCTGGGCCTCCTCGCGGATCGGGCGAAGGCGAGCGACGTCATCGGGGCTTTCGCCGTCCTGCTCTCCGCCATGGCGCTCGGCGCGGCGATCCGCTATCGGGCGCGCGCGCGCTCGCACGAGCTCGAACAGGTGAAGCTGCGCGAGCGCGCGCAGCTCGCGCGCGACCTCCACGATACGGTCGCCCATCACGTGTCGGCCATCGCCATCCGCGCGCAGGCCGGCCTGGCCACGTCGTCCACGAACCCCGACGCCGCGATCGACGCGCTCCGCGTCATCGAGACCGAGGCGTCGCGCACCCTCACCGAGATGCGCGCGATGGTCCGGTTCCTGCGGCGAGACGAGTCCGCGGACCTCGCGCCGAGCCCGCGCATCGCGGACCTCGATCGCCTGGCCCACCGGTCCGAAGGCCCCGAGATCCACGTCGAGCTCTCCGGGGACCTCGACGACCTCTCACCGTCGGTGTCAGCCGCGATCTACCGCCTCGCGCAGGAGTCGATCACCAACGCTCGGCGGCACGCCCGGCACGCGACGCGGATCGACGTGGGCGTCTCCGCAGACCATGACTCGGTGAGCCTGCGCGTCAGCGACGACGGCGCCCCCACGAACGGCCGCCAGCCCGCCTCGGTGGGCTACGGGCTCCTCGGCATGATCGAGCGGGCGGAGCTGCTCGGCGGCACGTGCCACGCGGGCCCGCGCCCGGAGCGCGGCTGGACGGTGACCGCCGTGCTGCCGCGAAGGGGACCGGCCCTATGAGCATTCGAGTCATGGTCGCCGATGATCAAGAGATCGTCCGCACCGGGCTCACCATGATCCTCAATGCCCAGCCCGACATCGAGGTCGTGGGCGTCGCCGCCGACGGCGACCAGGCCGTGCGGCTGGCGCTCGAGCTTCGCCCCGACGTGTGCCTGCTCGACATTCGCATGCCCGGCATCGACGGCATCGAGGCCACGCGGCGGCTCGCCGGCCCGAGCGTCGACCGGCCCATCGGGGTCGTCGTGATCACCACCTTCGACCACGACGATTACGTGTATGGCGCCCTCAAGGCCGGCGCCCGCGGCTTCCTGCTGAAGGACGCCGGCCCTGACCTGCTCGCCCAGGCCGTCCGCGCCGCCGCGAGCGGCGACGCCCTGATCGCGCCCAGCATCACCGCGCGGCTCCTCGGCGCGTTCGCCGCCGCCCGGCGCCCCCTGCCGCGCGCGCAGCCGAGGGAGGCCCTCACCGACCGGGAAGAGGAGGTCCTCCTCGCCGTGGCCCGCGGGCGAACCAACGCCGAGATCGGCGACGAGCTCCACATCAGCCTCAGCACCGTCAAGAGCCACATCGCCAGCCTCATGGCCAAGCTCGGCGCGCGCAACCGGGTCGAGATCGCCATCTGGGCGTACGAGACCCAGCGCATCCGGAGCTGATCGGCCGAAAGTACGACTTCCCGGTCCGACTCTCGGCCGGCCGAGATTTGGCCGCTCTGCCGATGTTCGCGGCCAGGGGCATCCTTACGCTCGAGCGCATGATGGATGAGAGCGCTGCAGCGTCCTGTGCTTCACCCTCCCTGTCGCCGCCGAGCGGCCGGCGCCTGGAGGGCCGGAGACGAGAGCGATCGAGCGCGAAGGCCCCCTCGGCGAAGGGTGCATGGCGTGTCCCCGCGCTGCTGATCGCGCTCAGCGCGGTCCCGGTCGCCGCCGGCGCCGTTCGCGTGATCGGGCTGGCCGGCGGCGCGGAGATCACCCCGGAGAACGCGCGGTTCTTCGCGGATCCGGTGCCCGTGGTGCTGCACATCCTCAGCGTCAGCGTGTGGTGCGTCCTCGGCGCGTTCCAGTTCTCCTCCGGCCTGCGCCGCCGGAGCCCCGGATGGCACCGAGGCGCTGGGCGGGTGCTGGTCCCCGTCGGGCTCATCGCCGCGCTCTCGGGTCTATGGCTGACCTGGGCCTATCCCCCGGTCGATCACGACGGCCCGCTGCTTCAGGCCCTCCGGCTGGTGGTGGGCTCGGCGATGGCCCTGTGCATCTGCCTCGGCTTCGCCGCCATCCGCCGCCGGGACATCGCCGGGCACCGCGCCTGGATGATGCGCGGCTACGCGCTCGCCCTCGGGGCCGGCACGCAGGTGCTGACCCACGTGCCCTGGCTGCTGTTCGGCGGCATCCGTGACGAGCTCAGCAGGGCGCTCGCCATGGGGGCCGGCTGGGCGATCAACCTCGCCGTGGCCGAGTGGATCCTCCGCAGCGCGGCGGCGCGAGGCGGCGCGGCGGGCGCCGTGATAGACCGGCGCGCATGACCGAGGCCGAATGGTTTGACCTGAACCGCCGCGCCTGGAACGCGCGCACCCCCGTGCACCTGGGCTCCAAGTTCTACGATCTGGCCGCCTTCCGGGCCGGCGCGAGCTCTCTCAAGCCGATCGAGATCGAGCAGGTCGGCGACGTCCGGGGAAAGACGCTCCTCCACCTGCAATGCCATTTCGGACAGGACACGCTCTCGTGGGCGCGGCTCGGCGCGCGCGTCACCGGGCTGGACCTCTCCGACGAGGCCATCAAGGCTGCTCGCGCGCTCGCCGCGGAGCTCTCGATCGACGCGCGGTTCGTGGAGGCCAATACCTACGACGCGCCCTCGGCGCTCGGCGGCGAGGCGTTCGATATCGTCTTCACCTCGTACGGCGTCCTCGGGTGGCTCCCGGACATGACGCGGTGGGCGCGCGCGGCCGCCGCGTGCCTGAAGCCGGGGGGCGTCCTGCACCTCGTCGAGTTCCACCCGCTCGTCTGGGCCTTCGACGACGCGTTCGAGCACATCGCCTACGCGTACGACGGGAACGGAGAGCCGATCCTCACGGAGCAGACAGGCACGTACGCCGACCGCGACGCGAGCGTGAAGCTCCGAGAGGTCGGCTTCAACCACGGGATCGGGACGGTGGTGACAGCGCTGCTCGAGGCAGGCCTCACCCTGGAGCGGCTCCGGGAGCTCGACTGGTCGCCCTACGACATCTTCCCGGACATGGAGGAAGGGCCGCCCGGGCAGTTCCACATGAAGAGATTCGGGCGCCGCCTGCCGCTCGTCTTCGCGCTCGCGGCGCGGCGGGGGCGCTGAGCGCGGCGACGATGTAGTCCGCGTAGCCGGCAGCCTGACGCACGCTCAGGGCGCCGCCGCGCCGCCGGCCGCCTTGGCGTACGAGCTGCCCGCCGGCGCCGTGAGGTGCGGGTTCCTCTCGACCTCCTCCGCGGCCGCCGCGGACCAGCGCGCCATCGCCGGGAGCGACGTGATGGTGCCCGCATAGGCCCGCGCGACCTCGTCGATCTCGACATCGTACGAGAGCAGGCGCGTCACCACGGGCGCGAACATCGCGTCGGCGATCGAGAAGGCGCCGAACAGGAACGGTCCGCCCTGGCCGAACCGGGAGCGGCAGTCGCGGAAGATCTCGAGGACGCGCGCGACGTCGCGGGCGGCGCCATCCGAGATCGCGCGCCGCGGGTACCGCCGGGCGACGTCCATCGGCAGCTCCCGGCGCAGGTCGGCGAAGCCGGCGTGCATCTCGCTGCTGACCGCGCGCGCGATCGCGCGGGCCTCGCGCCCCTCGGGCCACAGCCGCGCGCCGGGGAACGCCTCGGCCACGTACTCGCAGATGGCGAGCGACTCCCACACGACGATCTCGCCGTGGCGCAGGGCGGGCACCTTGCGCGTCGGCGAGTGCCGCGCCACCCGATCGACCCAGTCGGGGAGCTCGTACGGAATGACGTGCTCCTCGAACGGGACGCCCGCGTGGGACATGGCGAGCCACGGCCTGAGCGACCAGGACGAGAGGTTCTTGCTGCCGATGTACAGGTGAAGCTCGGGGGTGCTCATCGTTTCGTCTCCTTGTTTCGTCGGGTCTTGCGGGGCGCGCCGCGGGGGCTCCGGTCGTCGCCCGGGCCGCCCGCGGGCTGCGGAGGGGGAGCGTCGCCGCAGAGGACGGCGCGCTCCTCGGTCAGCATGCGCGCGAGGGCGTCCAGCACCGCGCGGACGCGGGGCGCGTGCTGGAGGTCGCGGTGGACGGTGAGCCAGACGGCGCGGCGGGGCTCGTCCGGCAGGGGGATGCGCGCGAGGTCCGGCTCGTGGTCGCCGATGAAGCACGGCAGGAGCGCGACGCCGATCCCGGCGCGCGCGGCGCCGAGCATGCACGCCGTGCTGTTGCTCCGGAGGACGCACGGGCCGCCCGCGGCCATGCGCTCGAACCAGACGTGCTCCGGCGGCATCGCGCCGGGCGCCTCGATGCCGATGCGCGCGTGCGCCGGGAGATCGGCCGCGGTGGGCGCGCCGCGGCGCTCGATGTAGGCGCGCGCGCCGTACACCGCCCAGCCGACGACGCCCGCTTTCCGGACCACGAGGCCGCCCTCGGTCGAGCGGAAGAACCGGACCGCGATGTCCGCCTCCCGCCGGGAGAGGTCGAGCGCGCGGATCGCGGTCACGAGCTCGACCGAGATCCCCGGGTGCGCCGCGTGGAGAGCGCCGAGCCGGGGCGCGATGAAGCGGCTGCCGAACGCCTCGGCGGCCGTCACCCGCACGGTGCCCGTGAGGCGCTGGTCGCGGCCGAGGCTCCCGCGCTCGATGGCGAGGATCGCCTCCTCGACGCGCGCGACGTCGGGGATCAGGCCGAGGCCGTCGTTCGTGAGCGCGTATCCGGAGGGCGACCGCACGAAGAGCCGCACGCCGAGCGCCTCCTCGAGCGCCTCGACCCGGCGGCCCACGGTCGTGTGATCGACGCCGAGCGCGCGGCCGGCGCCGGCGAGGGAGCCCGCCCGGGAGAGGGCGAGGAGATACCGCAGGTCGTCCCAGCTCATCACGATGCGACTCTCCCAGCCACGCTGCGCGAGCATGCGCTCGCGGCAGCGTACCGGGGAGACCGCAAATATGCGCGCCTATTGTGCAAAAATGCACAGCACGGCTGTGCGTGGGTGCGCTCCTGGATCGACGGGCGGTCTCGCCGATCGGCCAGCCGCCTCCGGCGAAGCCACCACGAGCCTCCTGGGACAGACGAGGGGCCTGCGCGCCGATTTCATCGCGGCAGCGACGCGGCCGCGATGCCGATCACTCCTCAGCGGCGTCCTGCGAGACCGAGATGGGCCAGCAGCTGTAAGCGTTGTAGTGGATCCCGTTGCAATAGAAGTTAACACCATACAAGCAGGCGTTGATGTTATGCCACACGCCGTTACAGCAAGCGTAACACCGGCCTCCAGAGCACGATGAGCTGCCATCCACGCACGCTGCAAAGCTCGACGTGGCAAGCTCAGCGTCGCTCCCCTCGCCCGCGAGGGCATCCATCGATCGCGCGCCCTGGCAGTGACCGCCTTCGGCGCCCTCAGGCGATGAAGGCACGAAATCGGAGCCGGCGCGCCGCGAGAGATCGACGGCGGGGATCAGCGCCTGCTCCGCCTCGTCGACAGCTCCTTCATCACCCACAGGGGCGGCAATGCAGCCGCACAGGCTCGTCACGACCGCAAGGATGCTGCAATGAATCAACTTCATAAGACGTCCTCCTCCTTGTTCTGTGCGTCGAACGCGCGCCGTTCAGCGCTCGAGCGCTGGTGACGTCGACCCGATCGTCGTCTCGCGTTCGCCCCCTTGAAAAACGCACCGAATCGGTAACGCAGGCCACTAAGTCTCGTCAAGAGAATTCAGTCCGTCAGGCCCCGTCCCGCAATACCTGCGTTGAGAGGCCGCATCTCTTCTGCGTCTTCTGCGAATTTCGCGCGATGAGCTGATGAGTCTGCCGCGCGACGCCGCGGATGCAGACTGAGGCATTCCGCCTCATCGCCGCTCAGCCCGCGCGTGCCCCATGGCGCGTCACGCCGTCGCGGGACTCCATCCACGCCGCGCGCCGCTGCGCCGCGGCGCAGCGCCTGGGCGACAGCGAACGTTGCGCGACGGAGCGCCGCTCACGCGCACAGGACGCGCTCGTCGACCGGGAGCCGCGCGCTGCGCTCGGGGTGCGCGAAGCTGCCGGGCGATCGCAGCGCGTCGCAGAGGCCCGCGTCGGCCAGCGAGACGAGCGCGCCCGGCGCCGCGGGGAGCGGGCCTTCGCACGGGATGAGGTGCACGAGCGCGTGGACCGTCGGACCGGGCCGGAGGAGGCTCTCGTAGAGCGCGTGGCCGAAGACGAGCGCCGCGGCCTCGCCCCGTTGCACGGCGCCCCGCGCCTCATCGGCAGAGCGCCCGAGATCGGCGGCGTCTTCGAGCAGGGGCGCCCGGCGCGCGTCGTGGAGCAGCAAGAGCCCGCCCTCGTCGAGGAGCGCGAGCCCGTCGAGCTCGCGCGTGCGCGCCGGCGGGAGCGCCCCGGCGGATGGATCGAGGCGCGCGGCGATCGCCCGGTGCTGGCGCGCGTGGAGCTCCGCCTTCGCGCGCGGGAACGCGGCCCACACGAGCATGTTGAGGAAGTCGTGCCAGTTCCTCGGGCGCGTGGGCACGCGGCCCTCGACGTGGATGCGCGCGTCGTAGAGCGACGAGGGGTCGAGCGGACCGCGCCGCCCGCGGCGCCGCGGCCTCGGCGGCTGCTCCACGAAGCGGACGGGGAAGCCCTCGCCGAGCGCGCGGCCATAGGCCTCGACCGGCGGCCAGTCGACGCACCCCGAGAACGCCTCGGCCCACGGACGGATGGGCCAGTAGAGACGGCTCTTCTCGTAGAAGAGCGGCTCCCAGGGGACGGGGCTGCGCCCCGGTGCGCCGCCCTGTTGCGGCGCAGCTCGGCCGTCGGCGCTCACGCAGGGCAGCGTAGGAGCAGGACCGCGAGAGCTCAAGCCGCGACGGAGCGCGTGCGATGAAGCCGCGGCGGAGCGCGTGCGATGAAGCCGCCGCGGAGCGCCGCCCCGGCGGGCCGCCCGGCGCCGTGATATCCTGGCGCCCCTGATGACGCCGGACCTCATCGTTCGCGGGTTGCGGGTGGTCACCGGGGGCGCGGTGCGGCCGGCCTCGGTGCACATCCAGGGCGGCACGATCGCCGCCGTCGCCGGGCACGACGAGGTGCCGGAGGGCTGCCCCGTCGTGGACGCCCGAAGCGCGGTGGTGATGCCCGGGCTGGTCGACGCGCACGTGCACATCAACGAGCCCGGACGCACCGAGTGGGAAGGGTTCCAGACGGCGACGCGCGCCGCGGCCGCCGGCGGCGTGACGTCGCTCGTCGATATGCCCCTCAACAGCATCCCGCCGACGACCACGGTCGCGCACCTCGAGGAAAAAGCGCGCGCGGCCGAGGGCCGCTGCCTCGTCGACGTGGGGTTCTGGGGCGGCGCCGTCCCGGGCAACGCGGGAGAGCTGATCCCGCTGCTCGAGGCCGGCGCGCTCGGCTTCAAGTGCTTCATGGTCGACTCCGGCGTCGCCGAGTTCGGCCACGTCGCCGAGGCGGATCTGCGGGCGGCGCTCGAGGTGCTCGCGGGCACGGGGGCGCCGCTGCTCGTCCACGCCGAGCTCCCCGGCCCGATCGACGCCGCGCGCGCGGCGATCGCCGGCCTGGATCCGCGGACATACGCCGCCTACCTGCGCTCGCGGCCGCGCGAGGCGGAGGACGAGGCGATCGCCCTGCTCGCGTCGCTCTGCCAGGCGACCGGCGCGGCGGCGCACGTGGTCCACCTCTCGTCGGCGACGGCGCTCGGCATCCTGCGGCGGGCGCGCGACGGCGGCGCCGCGCTGTCCGCCGAGACGACGCCGCACTACCTGCACTTCGCCGCCGAGGAGATCCCGGACGGCGCGACGCCCTTCAAGTGCGCTCCGCCGATCCGGGAGCGCGAGAACCGCGAGGAGCTCTGGGCCGCGCTGCAGGGCGGCCTCATCGATCTCGTGGTCTCCGATCACTCCCCGTGCACGCCCGAGCTCAAGCGGCTCGAGGCCGGCGACTTCGACGCGGCCTGGGGCGGGATCTCGAGCCTGCAGCTCGGGCTGTCGATCGTGTGGACCGACGCCCGGAAGCGGGGCGTCCCGCTCGAGCGGCTCGCGGACTGGCTGTGCCGGGGGCCGGCGCGGCTCGCCGGGCTGCGCCGGAAGGGGGAGATCCGGCGCGGGTTCGACGCGGATCTCGTCATCTGGGATCCGGAGGCGAGCTTCCGGGTCGAGCCGCCGCTCATCCAGCACCGGCACAAGGTGACGCCGTACGCGGGGGAGGAGCTCCACGGGGTCATCCAGGCCACCTACCTCCGCGGCGAGAGGGTGTTCGACCGCGGGAGCTTCTCCGGAGAGGCGAGAGGGCGATGGCTGAAGCGAGAGGGGTGACGGGGCCGGCGTTCGCGGAGGCGCTCGATCTCGCCTCGGAGCGCCTCGGCGGCGCGGTGATCTCGGCGAACGACGAGTTCTTCGCGCCGAAGGAGAACCTGCTCAAGGCGACGAAGCCGGTGTTCCTCGAGCACGAGTACACCGATCGCGGCAAGTGGATGGATGGCTGGGAGACGCGCCGGCGCCGGACTCCCGGGTTCGACTGGTGCCTCGTCCGGCTGGGGTTGCCGGGGATCATCCGCGGGGTCGTCGTCGATACGGCGTTCTTCCGGGGCAACTACCCCGAGCACTGCTCGATCGAGGCGTGCGCGGCGCGGCCCGACGCGCGGGTGGAGGAGCTGCTCAATCCGCGGACCCACTGGGTCGAGATCCTGCCGCGCTCGCCGCTCGCGGGCGACGCGCAGAACGCGTTCGCGGTGAGCTGCCCTTTCCGGTTCACCCACCTCCGCCTGAACATCTATCCGGACGGCGGGGTGGCGCGGCTCCGGGTGCACGGCGATGCCGTCCCCGACTGGCGCCGGCTCGACCGCGCGGGCGCGGAGCTCGATCTCGCGGCCGCGGAGAACGGCGCCCGCGTGCTCTCGTGCAGCGACATGTTCTTCGGGGTGCGCCACAACCTCATCATGCCCGGCCGGGCGGCGAACATGGGAGAGGGCTGGGAGACGCGCCGCCGGAGGGGGCCCGGGTACGACTGGGCGCTCGTGGCGCTCGCGGCCCAAGGCGAGATCCACCGGATCGAGGTCGACACCAACCATTTCAAGGGCAATTACCCCGACAGCTGCATGATCGAGGGGATCGACGCGGCGGGGCGCCCGCCGGAGGAGCTCGCCGGCGCGAGCGATTTCCGGGAGATCGTGCCGCAGACGAAGCTCCAGGCGCACACGCGGCACCTCTTCGAGGAGGAGCTCCGCGCGGCGGGGCCGTTCACGCACGTGCGGCTGAACATCTATCCTGACGGCGGGGTGAGCCGGCTCCGCGTCTTCGGCAAGGCGACCCGGAGCGGGGCGGCGGAGCAGCGGCTCCGCTGGCTCAACGCGCTCACGGACCGGGAGGCGGAGGCGGAGCTCCGCGCGGCGTGCGGGGCGTCCTCGTGGGCGTCGCAGATGGCGGCGGCGCGGCCGTTCCGCGACGAGGAGGCGCTCTACGCGACGGCGTCGCAGGTGTTCGCGCGGCTCGGCCCGGAGGACTGGCTCGAGGCGTTCCGCGCGCACCCCCGCATCGGAGAGACCAGACCGCAGGCCGAGGAGGCGAGCGCGACGGCGAGGCGGTTCTCGAGCCAGGAGCAGGCGGGGATGAGCGCGGCCGCCGAGGAGACGCGGGAGGCGCTCGCGCGCTACAACCGGGCTTACGACGAGAAGTTCGGGTTCATCTATATCGTCTGCGCGACCGGGAAGAGCGCGGACGAGATGCTGGAGATGCTGCGCGAGCGGATCGAGCACGCGCCGGAAGAGGAGCTGCACATCGCCGCGGAGGAGCAGCGGAAGATCACGGAGATACGGCTGAAGAAGCTGCTGTGGGGCGCGTAGATCCCGGGGGCACGGCCGCCGAGGAGGGGGCGCCAGGACGCTTTTGCGTCGGCGAGACGCCTGTCTGGAAGCCGGTCTATCGGGGTGTCGGGCGCTCAGCGCGATAGCTGGCCTCGCAAGGCGCCCTCGGGGAAATCGGCGGTGCGGACGGCGACGTAATACCGCTCCGGTGCGGTGAGCAGCGCGCTCAGGTCGTCGCGGGACGCGCCGACGCAGCCCTTGGAGCTGCCGCCCGTCGGCGGCATCAGCGTGAGGACGACGCGGCCCGCAACTCCGGCTGGGCCCTCGTGGACGCGCGCCGCGATCGCGGGCGCGATCCCGGAGACCGTGAGGTCGAAGCAGACCTCGCCCAGGACGAGATCGAGCGTGAGGCGGGCCGTGCCGCTCCCCCTCCGATCGCCGCGGCCCGACGCTTCGTCCTGCCCGGTCAGCGCGGCCGTGAGCGGCCGGATCGGGCGCTCGGGCAACGCCGCGCGCGCGAGCGCCGCCGCCAAGAGGACGGCGCCCAGAGCGGACATCGTGAGATGCGGCATGTCTCCCTCCTGCACATCCCAGGGATGCGCCGTGCGAGGGCGCCACGAAGAGCAAAGACGACGCCGGCCCGCGCGCGCGTCGCACGACGCACGCCCGGCGGCGGCGCCGGCGAGGAGGGCTGCGACGGACATCGCCCCTCCGACCGTCGCGCCCGGCGAGCTGAGTCGAGGACGAACGCGGACAGGAGCGGCCCAATGCATGGACCCAAGTCGCCGCTTCTGCCGCGATTGAACCAGGATCGACGGAAGCGTAGAGTGTCCGCCACTCATGATCTCGACCCGAAAGCCGTCCCGCGCCGCGACGTCCCGGCGCGTCGAGGGCAAGCCGCCCCGGCAGCGGCTCGACCTCGACGCACGCCGCGCGCAGCTGCTCGCGCTGGGGCTCGAGCTCTTCAGCCAGCGCGCCTACGACGACGTGTCCATCGACGAGGTGGCGCAGGCCGCAGGCATCTCGAAAGGGCTTCTCTACCATTATTTTCCAACCAAGCGCGATTTCTACATCGCCGTCCTGCGTGAAGCGGCGCGCGAGCTCGTCGAGCGGTCGCTGGACGTCGACGACGTGCCGGTGCCGGAGCGGCTGCGCACCGGGCTGGACGCCTATCTGGCCTACGTCGAGCGACAGGGGATCTCGTACGCGGCCGTCTTCCGGGGCGGCATCGGCTCGGACGCCGAGGTGCTGGCGATCATCGAGGAGACCCGCAGCCGGTTCCTCGACAAGCTGCTCGCCGATGCGCCGGTGGCCGAGCGGCCTCCGGCGCTCCGGGTGGCGCTCCGCGGGTGGATCGGGTTCGTGGAGGCGACGAGCCTCGACTGGATCGAGCGCCACGAGCTCGACCGGGCGTCGCTGCGCGACCTGCTCGCCGATCTGCTGCCCGAGGTGGTGCGGCTGGCCATGCTGCACGCGGGCGGACAGGCGGCCAGCGGAGCGGCGGCGGAGGCGCCCGCCTGAGGGCGCCCGGTCCGTCGCGGCCGGGGGTCAGGGTTGACGGCGAGTCCGCGTTCTGCCAGGAGACGGGCGCGCGCGAGGCGCGCGGAGAGCACGGCGGAGGCACCTGATGAGCACAGAGAACCCGAAGATCGAAGACGACTGGACCATGCCCAAGCTCATCGCGCTCGCGGCCGGGACGCTCGCCGTGGCCTTCACGATCATCTACCTCATCTCCCCCTGACGGCGCCGCACGGCGCTGGCCAGCGCCGCCTCGCGCGGCGCGGCCCGCGCTACAGCCGCCTCGCGCAGCGGACGCCGAGCGCGTCCGTGAGATCGGCCGGATCCCAGCTCTCCCGCAGGGGCGTGGAGATGTCCTCCGCTGCAGGCTGCCACCAGCTGCCGCCGCGGATCACCCGCGCAGCGCCGCCCTCGACCTTCGCGCAATCCCGGCACGGGTCGAGGTAGGGCCCGTCGAAATCCAGGGTCCACTCCCACAGGTTCCCCGCGAGGTCGGCCTGCCCCCACCGGCCGTCGCCCCTCGGCGATTTCGAGCCGACAGCCGCGCTGCCCGTCACGTCGTAGACGGCGTACGTCGCGTTCGGAAACGCGTTGCCCCACGGATACTCGCGCTGCTCGCTCCCGCCGGCCGACGCATAGTTCCACTCCGCCTCCGTCGGGAGCCGACCGCCATCCCAGGCGCAGAACGCGAACGCAACGAACCAGCTCACGCAGCTGATCGGCTTGGCCTCGTTCTCGCCCGCGTCGTCCGTCCATGTGTGCAATCCCGGCTTGCACTTCAGCTGCTCCCTCAGCGCGGCCCGACTCGCCGGCAAACGAGCGCCCCACCCGTCGTCCCAGCCGCTCCCCGGGATCGCCGGGTGAGCTCCTTCGCCGCCGTCAGGCCGGCTCTCGGGGTACGCCTCCACGAACCGGCGGAACCGTCCGACCGTGACCTCGTAGCGGTCCAGACGCAGCTCACTCACGTCTGCAGGATGGGCCGCGTCGTTGCTCCGGTCGTACCTGCCGCCCGGAACGCGCGGGCTCGCGCAGCAGGGCTGGTTCCGCTCCGGACCGCAGGTCTCGCCCGCTCCGGCCCCGCCGGCCTCGCAGCTCCGCGGCACGACGCACGCGCCCGCGCCGCACCATCCGGCGCAGGCGGCATGCCGCCACTGCCCGTCGCCGTCGCACACCTCCAGGCGATCGCCGGCGCACCGCGCCTCCGACGGAGAACACGCCGCGGAGCTCCCCCCATCGCCAGACCCGCCGTCGCCAACCCCGCCGCCGCCGGCCTCGCCGCCGCCGCCGCCGTCGCTGGCCCCGCCGCCACCCGCCTCGCCGCCGCCACCCGCCTCGCCGCCGTCACCGCCTCCCGCGACCGCGGATCCACCTGCTGCACCGGAAGCGGCGCCATCGCCTCCCGTGGCGCCCGGCTCGACGAAGCGCCGCTCCTCCGGCGTACACCCCGGCCAGAGCGCCGCCGTCGCGACCCAGAGCAAGCCAGCACCGCGCCGGAGACCCCGCGCTTCACCCGAGCGAGTTCGTAGAGCGCCCACCGTTCCCCCTCCATCTGGCCCGACGCCAGGCAGCGTCCATCGTATCACGAGCCCCTCCGCCATGCGCCGCGCCAGGCCGTCGCCGCCGCGGCCCCTGGAGCACGCCGAGGGCGATCCGCTCGCGGATCCAGCGCGCCGCGCTGAGCGGCCGAGCCTCCGTCGCGAGGCACCGGGGCGCGCGCTCAGCTGCCGCGGTAGGTGGTGTAGCCGTAAGGGCTGAGCAGCAGCGGGACGTGATGGTGCTGCGCCGGGTCCCGGATCTCGAAGAGCACCGAGACCGTGGGGTAGAAGCTCTCGGACCCGAGCGCCGCGTAATAGGCCCCGGTGTGGAAGGTGAGCCGGTAGGCGCCCTTGACGGGACGCTCGCCGGGCGGAAGCAGGCCCCGCTGCCGGCCATCGTCGTCGGTCGTGCCGCGGCCGACCTCCCGGTAACCGCCGCCGTCGCCGACCTCCAGCACCACCAGCACGCCGCTCGCCGGGCGGCCCCGCGACGTGTCCAGCACGTGCGTCGTGATCGCGCTCATCGATCCTCCTCGCGCTCGGGCCCGCGCTCGGGCTCGGGGCTCGGGCCCTCGCGCGATGCCGTCCGTTCCGAGCCTCCCATATCACGCGCTCCGGCGGGCCACGATGGCAGGGAACGACCGCCCCTTGAGCTCGTCCGGCGCGAGGCCGGTCCGCGCCGCCGCCTCGGCCTCCGTCATCGCGCCCGCGCTGATCGCGCGCAGGAAGAAGCGCAGCAGCCCCTGCCCCGTCGCGGCGTCGTCGAACACCGTCCCGGCGACGGTCGCCTGGGCGGCCCGCTCGATGAAGCTCCGCAGCCGGGCGGCCGTCGCCTCGACGCCCTCCAGGAAGAACGCGTAGGTGGCCGCGTAGCGCGCCGGGAGCTCCGCCGGATGCAGATCCCAGCCCTGGTAGTAGCCGCTCGCGAGCGCGCGACGGACGTGCTCGTACTTCAGCCGCCAGGCGCCGACGACCGCGCGGCGGTTGTCCTCCACCTGCTGCGACGAGAGCGGCGCCCCGCCGGGCCGCGCGCGGTGCGGCGCGACCGGCAGGATGTTGCTCGCGCCGTCGGAGAGCCAGACCCCGGAGCCGGCCAGCGCGACCTGCATCACGTGCCGCGCGAAGTCGCACGCCGGGTGCGCGAGGTGCTGGTGGGCGGCCGTGATCTCGCAGCTCGCCGTGTAGTCGTAAGCGCCGAAGTGCGCCGCGACGCACCGCCCGCGGGCCGCCTCGACCATCCCGGGCAACGCGATCTCGCCCCGCGGGCCGATGATCGAGGCCGGCGTCTCGACCATCAGCTCGATCCGGATCGAGCCGACCGGCACCCTCAGCGCGGCCTCGAGCGCGTCGAGGGCGTCCGCCAGCGCGGAGACCTGCTCGGGCGCGGCCACCTTCGGCAAGGTCACCACGAAGCCGGGCGGGAGCGCGCCGCCCGAAGCGGCGACGAGCGAGGAGAGGAAGAGATCGAGCGTCCTCAGGGCCCGCTCGGCGCACCCGTCGCCCAGCGGCTTGATCCGGATCCCGAGGAACGGCGGCAGGCCGCCCGCGGCCATGCCGAGGGCGACCTCGCGGCCGGCGGCGGCGGCGTGCGCGTCCTCCTCGTGCCCGGGGCGCACGCCGTAGCCGTCCTCGAAGTCGATGCGCAGATCTTCCACGGGCTCGCGGCGGAGCTTGTCGAGCACGCGCGCGTGCACCGCGTGCGCGAGCCGCGCCGGGCCGGAGGCGCCCGCCGCCGCGCCGCCGCCGGCGTCGATGGCGGCCGAGAGCGCGAGCGCCCCGGCGCGGTCCTCCGGGAGCCCGTCGGCCCCCGGCAGGCCGATCGCCCGCGCGAAGGCGGCGAAGTCGGGCGCGTGCTCCTCGACGGCGCGGAGCGCCACGGCCCCGAGCTTGCGGGCCGTGTCGGCCTTGAACAGGTGAGCGCCGCCGTAGACGGTATGGACCGGCTGACGCGCGCCGGCGCGATCGAGCCCAGGGTGGCCGCTGCGGAGGCGCGCGAGGGCGCCGCGCAGCGCATCAGGGGGGAGGCTGGTCTGGAACATGGCGTGCATGTGATAGCTGATAACTGATAACCGATCGGCGACAGGTGACAGGTGGGTCGGGTGACAGGTGAGGCGACAGGTGGGACGCACACGAGAGGCCGCCTGACTCGGCACGTCAAGTCGCGCTCGCGCCCGTCGCGACGAGGCGCCATGCTGCGGCCGCGGCGCCCGAGCGAGCCCGAGGAGCGCTCGGGCGCGCGGCGCGAGGGCGGGCCCGGCGCCGCCGTTGCGCGCGCAGCGCCCGGGGTGTATCCGTCGTTGGAGGGCTTCAATCGATGATGCGACGCCGAGACTTTCTTCGTGCCACCCTGGTAACTGCCGGCGCGGTGGTCGTGCCCACGGCCTGCTCCGAGGACGAGGGGGCGGCCGGCGCGTGCGACGCGCACGAGGATGACGCGTACTTTCCCCAGTCGGTGGCCTCCGGGGACCCGAGGCCCGACAGCGTCGTGCTGTGGACCCGGCTCGTCGACAGCCAGCAGACGGCGGATGTCAGCCTGGCGCTCGTCGTCGCGCTCGACGAGGCGTTCACGCAGCTCGTGACGCTCACGCCGACGTCCAGCAGCGCGGCCACCGTGGGCTCGACCAGCACGCGGCTCCCCGTGGTCGCCCGGGCGGAGTTCGACCACTGCGTCAAGGTCAAGGTGAGCGGCCTGAGCCCGGGGACGACCTACTATTACCGCTTCTACTACACGACAGGAGACGGCTGTGTCAGCTCGCGTGTCGGGCGGACGCGGACGGCGCCGGCGCCCGACGCGGACGTGCCGGTGCGCTTCGCCTTCGTGTCGTGTCAGGACTACGTCGGTCGCTACTACAACGCCTACGCGGCCCTGGCGAGAGAGCAGCTCGACTTCGTCGTCCACCTCGGGGACTACATCTACGAGACGACCGGCGATCCGAGCATCCAGACCCCTTCGGAGGAGCGCAAGGTCACCTTCTCGGACGTGAACGGCGCGATCGCCTTCGAGCCGGCAGAGGGCGCCCCGTACTACGCCGCCCGGTCGCTGAGCAACTACCGGGAGCTCTACAAGACGTACCGGTCCGACCGGGCGCTCCAGCGGGTGCACGAGCTGTTTCCCATGATCGCCATCTGGGGCGATCACGAGTTCTCCAGCGAGTGCTACGGCGCGACCGCGACCTATTTCGACGGCCGGCAGCCGGAGACGGACGTGGACCGGCGCAAGGCGGCAAACCAGGCGTGGTTCGAGTACATGCCTGTCGATTACCCGGCGGGCGACGACTTCAGCTACGACAGGACGGCCGACTACCCCCAGGACATCACCCTCTACCGGGACTTCACCTTCGGGAAGCACGTCCACCTCGTGATGACGGATCTCCGCACCTACCGCGCGGATCACCTGATCCCGGAGGACGGCTTCCCGGGGAAGGTCATCGCGAAGCAAGGGGAGCTCGGAAGCGAGCCCGAGCACGCGGGCAGGTACATCGACGATATCGATACCTACGAGATCGATACCTACGAGCAAGGCGTGTACGCGACGGCGCTGGAGGAGGCCGCGCCCGTGCTCGGCTTCGATCCGAGCCTCGGGTTCGCGCAGGACGAGCGGCCCCGCAGCGTCAGCGCCTCCTTCGTCAACGCGATCGTGGCGAAGCTGAACGAGCAGCGGTCAGAAGAAGAGCGGCTGCCCCTCATCACCGGACCGACGTACGCTGAATTGGATCCCGGGATCGCCTACGTCGATCTCGGGAAGCACGTCGACTTCACGCTCGAGAAGCCCGATTTCTACAGCGCGTTCGGGTCGCGCTACTTCGTGGTCAAGGAGACCTTCGATGCGGCCTCGCGGTTCGCGTACGAGACGTCCACCGGGAGCCCCGACGCCATGGTCATGGGGGAGGCGCAGCTGGCCTGGTTCAAGGACACGATCAAGGAGTCCACGAGCACGTGGAAGGTGTGGGGCAACGAAACCTGCCTCTCGCAGCTCGCCATCGATCTCACGCCTTCCTTCGGGGAGGACGACCCGCTCAAGCGGCGCTTCTACCTGAGCTGCGACGGCTGGGACGGCTTCCGCGAGCAGCGGAACGCGCTGCTCAGCGAGATCGCGACGGCCGGCAACGTGGTGGCGATCACCGGCGATCTCGGCGCCTTCCTCGCAGGGACGCCGGCGGTGGACCGCGCCGACGCCGAGCCGGCGAAGATCGTGGAGTTCGTCGGCGCCGCGATCTCGTCGGATACGTACCAATCGCGGCTAAAGAGGCAGATCGCCAGCCATCCGCTCCTGAAGCACGCCATGGGCTCGGAGAGCATCGCCGTCGGCATCGACGACTACCTCGTCGAAACCGACTCCGAAGCCATCCCGGTCAATCCCTACCTCGCCTTCAGCAACGCCAGCAGCAACGGGTTCTGCATCGCCGAGGCGAGCGCCGACGAGTTCGTCGTGAGCATGCACATGCTCCCCGCAGACGCGCTCGCGAAGCCCCTGTACGAGGAGGCCGACAAGGAGACGCTCGACGGCCAGATCACGATCGCGCGGTTCAAGACGACAGGCGGGTCGGCGCTGTACAAGGAAGAAGGGGGCACCTGGAAGGAGTGGAGCCCGCCCACAGCGAGCGGAGGCAGCTGATCCACGGCGGCCCCCGGCGCGCCGGCCGCGGCCCCGCACGGCCGGCCGCGTCGTCGTGACGTGAGGCACGGCCGCGCGGCGCGGCTCAGCGCGCCAACATCACCACGGTGCCGTCGCGGCACGCGATCGCCATCCGCTCCTCGCCCGCGGGGACGACGGCGACCGGCGCCGCGCAGACGCGCTCGGCGGCGATCGAGACGTTGCCGTCCGCCTCGACCACGCCGGCGCGGCCGCTCGCCCGCACGAAGCCGACGCGGCCCGCGCGATCGATCACGACCGGCGGGCTCGGCTTCGCGTCCACCGGACCGAAGAAGCCGGAGAGGCCACCGTCGGCGGGCGGGGCCGCGAGCGCCCGGTCGATCGGGACCCGGAGCGCCTCGTTGCCCGAGGGATCGACCCCGACGAGCAGGCCGGCGGTCGAGAGGACCACGGCCACGCCGCGGGCGCCGACGGCGGGCGGCCCGTCGAGCGCGCCGAAGGCGCCGCCGACGCGGACGCCGGTGGTCCCGGTCGGCAGATCCAGCGCGACGAGGCGGCGGCCGTCGACGACCGCGAGCAGCGTGCGGGCGTCGGCCAGCGCGGCGCCGCGCCGGGGCAGGCCGCCGAGGGAGCCGAGCCGCCTCGGCGCGCTGGGCGGACGCCACGTCAGCACCGCGCCCGACTCGGTGGTGACGAGCGTGCCGTCGGGGCCCGCGAGCAGGGCGCCGGTCGCGCGATCCGGGAGCTCGGCGCGGGCGCGCACGCTGCCGTCCGCGGCGAGCTCGACGAGGGAGCGCCCCGCCGCCGCGACGAGCCCGCCGTCGTCGAGCGCGAGCGGCGTCACGTCGGCGTCGCGCCCGCGGAGGCCGAGGGGGACGGCGAAGCGCACGCCCCCCGCGGGCGTGAGCCCGACGGCGAGGCCGGACGAGGTGATCAGCGCGATGGTGCCGTCGCTCGTGATCGCGGCGGGCGCGAGCGGAGCGCTGTCGCCGATGCGCACGCGCCAGCGCTCCCGGCCGTCGGCGCCGAGCTTGACGACCTCGGGGACGGTCAGCGTGAGGACGAGATCGCCCTCGGCGTCGGCGAGCGGCGCCGCGTCGATGCCGCCGCGGAGCTGCTTTCGCCACACCTCGCGCGCCGGGAAGGGCAGCCGCGCCGCGGAGCGGCCGGTGCGGCGGGCGTCGAGCCGCTCGCTCGGCGCGAAGCCGCGGGGCGCGCCGACCACGATCGTGTGCGGCCGGCTCGTGTCCACCGCGTCGGCGAAGGCGAACGGCGCCGCGGCCGGGAGCAGGGCCGCGGCCGCGGCGAGGCCCGCCCTGGCGAGGCGGCGCGGGCGGCGCGGGCGGCGCTCTGTCGGGCGCGCGGCGCTCACCGGGCGCCCTTCACGGTGAACTCGACCCACACCTCGGGGATCTCGGCGCCGCCCGGCGCGACGAACGGGGGCGCGACGCTGCCGTAGGCGGTGAGGACGTCCCCGCGCTGGGCGGGGTTGTCGGCGCCGTGGACGAGGCGGACCTTGCACGCATCCGGCGAGCGCGCGCCGGCGCCGGCGCCGGTCACGCCGGCCTTGCAGCCGGACGTCCGCGGCATCGAGAGCAGGATCAGCGTCGAGTACCCCTGCCGGCGCGCCTCGAGGACCTCGCCGGTCAGCGCGATCGGCTTGCCGATGACGTCCTTCCCGCCCGCGGCGAGCTCGACGTAGCCGATGGGGTTGCGGCCGGCGAACTCCTTCGCGGCGGTCTCGAGCCGGTCGACCCGGCGCACCGCGATCTTCGCGATGCGCGGGGCCATGCCCTGCATCTTCGCGCGCACCTCGAACTGGGTCGCGCCCACGGACGAGACGTTCATCACGTGCGCGAAGGTGCCGTCGGGGCGGACCGTGATCGGGTGGGCGCCGGCGAAGAGCTGGGCGCCGCGGGCCGTGCGCCCGGCGAGCACGAAGCTCTCCTTGTCGATGACCACGCTCGGGCCGGGCGCCTCGATGCCGAGCGGGACGATGCCGACCGCGACGCTCACCACGCCCTGCTCGCGCGGGCCGTCGGGCGGGGCGACGGTGTACGGCACCTGCCGGCTCAGCGTCTTCGTCTCGTCCGAGAGCCCGGTGACCGCCTCGGTGACGTCGATCGACTCGATGGCCCGGCCGCTCGCGAGCGCGACCTCCTTGCCGTCGAGCGTCACCTGCGTGCCCTTGCTCGCCTCGACCACGACCTGGATCGAGGGGCGCTCCCCCTGCAGGGTGCCGAGGTCGGGGCGGATCCGGTACGCGACGTGGATGGAGACGCCGACCGTCTCATCGCGCCCCCTGCCGGGGCGGTCGATGGCGACCTTCATGTGATTTTCGCCGACGGAGAGCGGGCTCGCGAGCGGGATCTGCGCGACGCGGCCGGCGATGGTCGCGCGGCCCTCGCCGATGGAGACCGCCGTGCCGTCGGGGCAGCTGTCGCACCGGAGCTCGATGACCTCGCGGCCGCCGGCGTCGGCGCGGGCGCGCGCGGTCACGGGGGGCGCGCTCGGCCAGAGCAGCGCGAACAGGACCGCGCCGAGCGCGAGCACGCCGCCCGCGGCGACGACCACGACGGCCCGGCGCGACGAGCGCCCGCGCCGCTGCGGCGGCGCCGGCGCGAGCCGCTGCTTCAGGCGGTGCGGGCGCATGAGCACGGGGTTCCGCAGCTCCGGGGCGCGGAAGCGCACCGGGGCGATCGTGGCGCCGAGCTCGCCGGCCGGCTGGTAGCGCGCCTCGAGGTCGGGATCCGGCTCGGGATCGGCCGTGGCGCCGGGCGCGAGCGGCGCGATGCCGGGCCGGGCGACGCCGACCAGCGTGCGGGACGCGGCCGCCGGCGGCGCCGGACCGCGCGCCGCGAGGCCCGGGGCGAGGGGCACCGTGTGATCGAGGGGCTGCGCGCCCGGCGGCGGGTAGGCCGGCGCGCCCGGCGGCGGGTAGGCCGGCGCGCCCGGCGGCAGGTAGGCCGGCGCGCCCGGGGCCGCGTGCATCGGCGCGCCCGGCGGCGCCGATGCCTCGTAGCGCGCTCGCGGCGCGGCGGCCCCCGGCGTCCCCACGGCGAGCGTGCCCCCGTACAGGCGCGGGTCCGCCGGCCCGGGCGCCGGGCCGAAGGCCGCGGCGGGCATGCCGACGATCGTGCGGGAGGCGGCGCCCGGCCCGCCTGCCACGGGCGGCAGCGCGGCCTTGCCGTGGCCCGCGCCGCCCGGATCGGCCGGAGCAGACGGCCCCTGCCGGAGCAGATCGGGGAGCGCGACGCCGACCATGGTGCGGGCCGCGGGCTTCAGATAGCCCGCGGCTCCGCCCGGCGGCGTGAGCGCGGCGCCGCAGTGCGGACACACGTTCGCGCCCTCGGGGATCGGTTTCCCGCAGTGCGGGCAGTGCATGGCCGCCATGGTAGCGAGGAACCGCGGCGCGGTCAGGCTCCGGGCGATCCGGCGCGCGCGCGGCGCCGTCCTCGCGGCAGAAACGACGGCGAATCCACGGGAGGGCGCCCCGCGGCTCCGGCGCCGGCGCGCCGCGCAACAGTTGGCCCGCGGCCGACAGGTACGCTAACGCGGACGTATGCTCGCGAAGCGCATCATCCCGTGCCTCGACGTCAAGGACGGCCGCGTCGTGAAGGGCGTCCGCTTTGTGGGGCTGCGGGACGCCGGCGATCCCGTCGAGGCCGCCCGTCGTTACGACGCCGAGGGCGCGGACGAGATCACGTTCCTCGACATCACCGCGTCGCACGAGAAGCGCGGCATCATCCTGGACGTCGTGGCGCGCACGGCGGACGTGCTGTTCACCCCGCTGACGGTCGGCGGGGGCGTCAAGTCCGAGCAGGACATCGAGGCGCTCCTCCACGCCGGGGCCGACAAGGTGGCGATCAACACCGCCGCCGTGAACGATCCCGACCTCGTGCGGCGCGCCGCGGACCGGTGGGGCACGCAGGCGATCGTGGTGGCGATCGACGCGCGCCGGATCCCGGATCCCTCGCGCGTGGCCTGGACGGTGGTGACCCACGGCGGCCGGCGCGACACGGGGCGCGACGCGGTCGCGTGGGCCGAGGAGATCGCGCGCGCGGGCGCCGGCGAGCTGCTCGTCACGAGCATGGACCGCGACGGCACGCGGGACGGCTACGACCTCTTGCTGACGGCCGCCATCGCGCGGGCCGTGCCGGTCCCGGTGATCGCCTCGGGCGGCGTGGGGAACCTGGATCACCTGCGCGCCGGGCTCGTGGAGGGCGGCGCCGACGCCGCGCTCGCCGCGTCGATCTTCCACGACGGCGAGTACACGATCGGCGAGGCGAAGGCGTACCTCGAGGCGGCGGGGGTGCCGGTCAGGCCGGCGCGCGCGGGCGCGTCGAGCGGCGCGGCGGCGCGGGGGCTCTCGTGAGCGCCTGCGTCACGCTGGAGGAGGTGCTCGCGGCGGCGCACGCGCGGTGCGCCTCGCTGGTGCCGGAGACCTCGGGCTACCTCGCGCTGGCGGTCGGCGACGCGACGTCGCGGCTGCCGCTGCGGCTGGACGATCGCGCGGTGCTGCTCACGACCGAGGGCACGGTCACGGTGCGCTCGCGCGGCGAGCCGGTGGCGCCCGCCGAGGCGGCGCGGCTGCTGCGCGATCTGCTCGCGCGGCTGCTCTCCGCGTCGGCCGGCAGCATGCCGAACCTCGCGGCGACGGCGCGCCCGCGCCCCGCGTCCGAGCAGGACCCGGACGCGGTGGCGCGGGAGCTCGAGGCCGCGCTGATCCCGGTGAACCGCAACGCGGCCCGGCGCGCGCTGGCGCGGCTCGCCCGCGAGACGCTGCGCGCCAAGGAGGCCGGCCGGCTGCGGCGCGCGCGGGCGGAGGTCCAGGAGAGGCCCGCGGCCCAGGGAGCGAGCGAGGCGGCGCAGCCGACGCCCGCGCGACCGGAGCGCGCGCCGCGCGCCGAGGCCGCGGTCGCGCCGCGCGAGCCGGCCGCCGATACGGCGCGCGCCGAGGCCGCCGCGGCGCGCGAGGGTGCCGCCGCGGCGCGCGCCGAGGCCCCGCCGCCGGGGCCGGCGATCGTGGAGCTCACCCTCAGCCCGGGGCCGGTCGCGCCGGCCATCGTGGAGCTCACCCTCAGCCCCGGGCTGGTCGCGTGCGAGACCGCGGGGCTCCCGGCCCCTGCGACCGCGGGCGAGGTCCCCGGGGCCGCCGCCGTCGCGCCGCCTCCCGAGGACGCCGCGCGCGCCGGCGGGCCGGCCGGGGCGCCCGAGCCTCCCGCCCACGCCGGCGCGCAGGCCGACGCGGTCGAGCCTCCGGCGCTCGCCGGCGCGCAAGCCGAGGCTTTCCCGGAGCCGACGCCGACCGTCGTGCAGGCGGTCGTGGAGATCGAGGCAGCCGGAGCGCCGGCCGAGATCCCGGTGATCCCGGAGCTCATCGAGCCGGCGCGGTCGATCGCGCCCGTGGCGCCGGTCGCGTCGAGCTCGCCGCGCGCGCCGGCGGTGGCCGCCTTCGGGGCTGCCGAGCCGCGCGCCGTGGGCGCATCCGCGCCCGTCGTCTGCGGCGCCTCGGCGCATGGAGAGGCGCTCACGAGCCCCGAGGGGATCGAGGTGCTCCTTGTCGACTTCTCTCCTGCCCCTGCCGCGGTCGCATCGCCGCCTCGGGAGCCCACGCCCACCGAGTCGATCCTCGTCGAGCTCTCTCCGGATCCGGCCGGCGTCGTCCCGCTCTCGCAGGAGCCGACGCCGACCGTGGCCACGGCGGTCTGGGCGGAGATGGTGGCGGCCGAGGGCGCCGTGGCGGGCCCCCTCGCGGAGGCGCCCGAGGGTGTGAGCGACGTCCCGCCGGAGGCCGTCGAGACCACGCGCGCCCCTGCCATCCAGTACAAGGTCGAGGAGGAAGTCGCTCTCCAGGTCACGCCGGCCTACGGCGGCTGGCCGCTCGTCCGTCGGGAGCGCCTCGACGGCCTGCCCGTGGGTCCTCGAGCGGCCGTCGCGTCGCTCGACGAGACGCCGGCGGCGCGGCACACGCTGCCCTGGCCCCTCCCGGCGCAGCGCGACGACGAGGCGCTGCGCGCGCCGGCCCCCGCGACCCTGGCGGCTCCTCCGGGGCCGGCCGAGGCCTCGCCTGCGGAGGAGGAGGTGGTCCCGGAGTCGGCGCTGGACGCCGTGCGGTCCGGGGATGCGGCAGCGGCCGAGCCGCCCGCGGACGCGGCTTCCTCCGACCCGCCCGCGGACGCGGCTTCCTCCGACCCGCCCGCGGACGCGGCTTCCTCCGACCCGCCCGCGGACGCGGCTCCCTCCGACCCGCCCGCGGACTCCGACCCGCCCGCGGACGCGGCACCGGCGGAGGAGCCGTGTCCGGCGGGCCTCGGTCCCATCGACGCCATCGTGTGGAGCGCCTCGCGGCGGTCCCCGAGCGCGCGCCCCCCGGCGGACGGCGCCGGCGCCGGCGCTTCCCGGGTCGACGAGCTCGTCGCGCGCTTCGTGGCGCAGTCGGAGCACAGCGCGCAGCGCCGCGCCGCGCGCAGCATGAAGGCGCTCGCGGGACTCGACCTCTCCCTCACGCCGCCGCCGGTCGCATCCCTCTCCGCGCGCTCCACGCTCGCCCTCCAGGGCGTGCGCCCGCCGCTCTCCGGGGCGAGCCGTCCCGTTCCGTCCGAGCGCGCCGCGCCCGAAGCCGAGCCGCTCGCGCTGGACGAGGACAGCAGGCCGCCTTCGCCCGTGGTGACCCCGCGCCGGCGAGGCCTGTCCTTGTGGCTCGCGCTCGTCGCGCTGGCCCTGCTCTTCGCCGGGCTCGCTGGGACGCTGCGGCCGGAGCTCTTCGCCTCGATCGCCGAGCCGCTCGCGCGCGGCGCCCTCCACGTCGTGCCGCACGCCGAGGCGAGGACGCCGCCCCCTCGCGATTGACGTTGCCCCGGAGGAGCGACGACACTCGTCGCCATGCAAGAGAAGAGCATGGCGATCGTGAAGTCGCTCGTGAGCGTGGCGTGGGCGGACGGCGAGTTCCACGACGCCGAGCGCGAGATGGTGGAGGGGCTGATCGCGGCCTTCGAGGCGAACGAGGATCAGGCCAAGGAGATCCGCGCCTACGCCGCCCAGCGAAGGACCCTGGACGACGTGCCCCTCGGCGAGCTCGGCGACGACGACCGCCGCGCGCTGCTCCAGCACGCGGTGCTGCTCACCTTCGTCGACGGCGAGCAGCACGAGGCGGAGAAGCAGTACATCGCCGCCCTGTGCAAGAAGCTCGAGATCCCCGAGCTCGAGTCCGAGCAGATCATCAAGTCGGCCGAGGCCCGCGCCCAGCGCCTCCTCACCTTGCTCTGACGCGCGCTTACGCGGCGGCGGCGCCCGCCGCCGCAGGCCACGCCGCTGCCCGCGCTCCTGCGCGCTCGCTCCGCCGCCCCCCGCTGCGGGGCTGGCCAGGCGATTCGCACCTCGAGAACGAGCGAGGCGACGCCGCTCTCCACGCGCCCGGTGAGCTCTCCGCGATCACAGTCCTCGACCGGATAGCGCCAGCGGAATCTGTTGACAGGACGGTCCCCCCGCACATACATAGCCGCCCCGGCTAGCGAATTTCATTATCATCTTCATGAAGGGACCGTCGATCATGCCTGCGAGGAGAACTTGGCCGTCCGCACCGCGGACAGTGTTCGCAACACTCGGACTTTCCTGGTGCATGCTGCTCGGCGGGGTGGCTGCCTGCGGTGACGACACCGACGCCCCTGCGAATGCTGGCGGCGGCGGAGCAGGCGGCGCGACGTCGACGAGCAGCAGCGGCGGCGGCGGCGCGGGCGAAGGCGGCGGCACCGGCGGCGCGGGCGAAGGCGGCGGCACCGGCGGCGCCGGCGAGGGCGGCGGCACCGGCGGCGCCGGCGAGGGCGGCGGCACCGGCGGCGCGGGCGAAGGCGGCGGCACCGGCGGCGCCGGCGAGGGCGGCGGCACCGGCGGCGCGGGTGAGGGCGGCGGCACCGGCGGCGCGGGTGAGGGCGGCGGCACCGGCGGCGCGGGCGAAGGCGGCGGCGCGGGCGAAGGCGGCGGCACCGGCGAGGAGCCCTGGGCGGGCGGCTTCGCGGGGGTCGTGGCGCTCGATGAGGCCGCCGACGACCGCTTCTGGGCGGTGGCGTTCGACGCCGAGTCGCGGGCCTACGCCGCAGGGCACGTGGCCGTGGCGGGCGACACCCACATGGCGGTGGCGCGCTTCAACACCGACGGCTCGTTCGATACGACCTTCGGCACGAACGGCATCGCGAAGATCAACGTGGTCGCGGGCGGGACCGCAGAGACCGCGCGCGGCATCGTCCTGCGGTCCGACGGGAAGGTCGTGCTCGCGGGCAACGTCGAGCACGACCCGAGCGCCACGCCGCCCGACGCGGATCTCGCGGTCGTGCGGTTCAACGCCGACGGCACGCTCGACACGACCTTCGGCACGAACGGCATCGCCATCCACGATCTCGGCGCCGGCGAGGGCAACACGGGCGACATGCTCTGGGGCGTCGACCGCGACATCGACGATCAGCTGGTCCTCTTCGCCAGCAAGAAGGCCGAAGGCCGCGCCGATCGGGACCGCGCGATCGTACGGCTCACCGTGGACGGGGATCTGGACACCACCTTCGCGACCGAGGGTGTTCACACGCTCGACGTCGACGGGCTGAACCTGGGCGACAACCCGCGCAACGGCGTCGTGCAGGCCGACGGCAAGATCTTCTCCTCCGGGTACACGAGCGTGGGCGGCAGGAATCAGATCGTGCTGCTGCGGCTGAACGAGGACGGGACGCCCGACACGACCTTCTCCTCGGACGGCGTCGTGAGGCTCTCGCCGTTCGCCCTCGGCATGGCCGAGGCCTACGCCGCAGCCCCCCAGTCGGACGGCAAGTACGTGACCACCGGCTACGGGCGCGCCGAGGAGAGCGGCGCTGTGGATCTCGTGTCCTTCCGCGTCACGGCCACCGGCGGATTCGACGTCTCCTGGGGCGTGAGCGGCGGTGTCCTGGTCGACGTGGCCGGCGACAACGACCGCGGGCGCAACCTCCTCGTCCTGCCCGACGATCGCGTCGTGATGGTCGGGAGCGCCACCCCCGCGACGGGGAACGTCGACGCGCTGATCGCCCTCTTCGATCGGAACGGCGCCCCGGACACCCGCTTCGATCCGAACGGACATCGGCTCTACAGCTTCGACCGCTCCGACGACTCGCTCTACGGCGTCGCGGTGTCGCCGAACGGCGCCTGGGTCGCGGCCGCCGGATACCGGTCCGACGGCAATGGGCCCGAGGACGACGACGCGACGCTGGTCCTGCTGCCCGTCCCGGGCCAGCGGGACTGACGCGACCGAGCCGACAGGCAGCGCCCCCCGCTCCGTGTTGACGGGCGGGGGGCGACCGACGATCTTCGCCCGAGCCGCCCCCGAGGCCGCCGCGGCGCCGCGGGTCCGGGCGAGCGCACGAATCCCAGAAAGGCTGCATGAACAGCGTGAGGCCGAGAATGAACCGCGCCCGGAACGTGAGGGCGGCCCGTCGCCTCCCGACAGCGCTCCTGCTCTCGCTCGCGGGCGTCGCCACGGTCGTCGCGTGCCGCAAGCCGCCGCCGAACGAGGTGGTCTACACCGGCCAGAGCGCGGGGCCCGGCGGCGCGCAGGCGGCCGGCAGCGGCGGGGCCGCGCCCACGCCTTCGACCGGGAGCGGCGCCGTGAGCGCCACGACGGGGAGCGCCGCGGCGGGGAGCGCCGCGGCGGGGAGCGCCACGGCGGGCGCCTCCACGAGCGCCGCGACCAGCGGCGCGGGGGGCGGCGAGCCGGGCGGCGGCGACGTGTGCGCCCCGGTCCCCGTCGCGGAAGGCCCCTTCAGCAAAGCCAAGCTGCTCTCGGCGGCCGCCGACTGCGCGCTGAACCGCGCCTGCGAGTTCGAGGCGCTGGCGCGCGCGCTGAGCGAGAGCGCGTCGGCCCTCGCCGGCGGCCCGGGCGAGCCGACCGCCTCCGCCGCGCGCGGCGCCTGGCTCGCCGCCATGACGGTCTGGCAGGAAGCAGAGATCTTCCGCTTCGGCCCCGCGGCGAGCTCCACGCAGCCCGGGGGGGAGAACCTCCGGGACCAGATCTACTCCTGGCCCCTCGTGAGCCGGTGCAAGATCGAGGAGCAGATCGTGAGCCGGGCCTACGCCCAGCCGAGCTTCTCCTCGTCGCTCATCAACGCCCGCGGCCTCGCGGCGTTCGAGTACCTCGTCTTTTACGGCGGGAGCGACAACGCCTGCTCGCAGTTCTCGACCATCAACGCGAGCGGCGCCTGGGCGGCGCTCGGCGCCGGGGAGCTCGCGCAGCGCAAGGCCGATTATGCCGCCGCGGTGGCCGCGGACGTGCTCGCCCGCGCGGGCGCGCTCGCCCGCGCCTGGGCGCCCGAGGCGGGGAGCTTCCGGGACAAGCTCGTCCAGGCCGGCCGCGGGAGCCCCGTCTTCGCGACCGAGCAGGACGCGCTCAACGCGGTGAGCGACGCGATGTTCTACATCGAGAAGGAGCTCAAGGACTGGAAGCTCGGGCGGCCGCTCGGCTTCACCGAGGACTGCACGACGCCCACCTGCCCGGAAGCGCTGGAGTCCCGCTTTGCGCTGGTCTCGACGGCGCACCTCCGGGCGAACCTGAGGGGCTTCCGGCGCCTGTTCCAGGGCTGCGGCGAGGGCGGCGAGGGCGTCGGGTTCGACGACTGGCTGCGCGAGGTCGGCTCAGGCGAGCTCGCCGATCGCATGCTGGCGGCGCTCTCCGGCGCCGAGGCGGCCGTGGACGCGCTCTCCCCGCCGGTGGAGCAGGCGCTCTCGACCGACCGGGCCAAGGTCGAGGCGGTCTACTACGCCGTCAAGGCCCTGACGGACCTGCTCAAGACGGAGCTCGTCAGCGCGCTCAACCTCGAGCTGCCCCAGTCGTCCGAAGGTGACAACGACTGAGCTCCCCGCCCCCCCGCGCGCCCGCGGGCTCGCGGCGGCGTGGTCGCGCGCGGCCGAGGCCCTGCTCCGTCCGATCGACATCGCCTGGCTCGCGGCGTTCCGCGCCCTGTTCGGCCTCACGATGTGCGTGAGCATGGCGCGCTTCATCGCGTACGGCTGGATCGACGAATTCTTCGTCAAGCCGAGCTTTCATTTCAAGTACTGGGGCCTCGCCTGGGTCGAGCCGCTGCCGCCCGCCGGCATGCACGCCCTGTTCTGGGCGCTCGCGGCGCTCGCCCTGGCGATCGCCCTCGGCCTCGCGTTCCGCGTCGCGGCGCCGCTCTTCGTCGTCGGCTTCACCTACCTGCAGGTCATCGATGTCACGACGTACCTCAACCACTACTACCTCGCGAGCCTGCTGGGCCTCCTGCTCGCGGCGTCGCCCGCGCACCGCGCCTTCTCCGTCGACGCGCTGATCGCGCGGCGAGACGAGCGCTCCGTCCCGGCCGCGTGGCTCTACCTCCTCCGCTTCCAGGTCGGCGTCGTCTACACGTTCGCGGGGCTCGCCAAGGCCCACGCCGACTGGCTCCTGCACGCGCAGCCGCTCAGGATCTGGCTCGGCTCGCGCACCGACATGCCGGTCCTCGGCCCGCTCTTCACGCACCCGTGGGCCGCGCCGCTCATGAGCTGGGCGGGGTTCCTGTTCGACACCAGCATCGTCTGGCTGCTCCTCGTCCGCAGGCTCCGCCCCTTCGCCTACGTCGCCGTGATCCTGTTCCACGCCGTCACGCGCGCGCTGTTCCCGATCGGGATGTTCCCGGTGATCATGGTCCTGTCCGCGCTCGTGTTCTTCTCCCCGTCCTGGCCCAGGCGGCTCCTCGCCCCGGCGCGCGCGCTGCTCGGCCGCGGCGGCGCCGGCGCGCGGCCCCCGGCCGCGGACGATCCCGCCGCGCGGCCCCCGGCGGCCGACGATCCCGCCGCCTCGCCGGCGGCGCCCCCCTCGCGGCGGACGCGCGCGCTCGGGCTCGCGCTCGGCGCCGCGTATTGCGCGGTTCAGCTCGCGCTGCCGCTCCGCTTCCTGGCGTACGGTGGCGACGTGCGCTGGCACGAGCAGGGGATGCGCTTCTCCTGGCGCGTGATGGTCCGCGAGAAGAACGGGAGCATCACCTTCATCGTCCGGAGCAGGCAGACCGGCCGCACGTGGCACGTGAGCCCGCGGGAGTACCTGACGCGCCTGCAGGAGCGCGAGATGGCAGGCCAGCCCGATCTCATCCTGCAGCTCTCTCGCCACATCCGCGAGGACTTCGAGCGCCGCGGCCGCGGGCCCGTGGAGGTGCGCGCCGACGCCCTCGTCTCGCTCAACGGCCGCCGCATCGCGCGCCTCATCGATCCCGACGTCGATCTCGCCTCGGTCCGCGACGGCATCGGCCCGGCGTCGTACATCCTCCCGGGCCCGAAGGAGCCTCCGCCCCACCTCCGGCCGCTCTGATCGACGCCCGCTCCCGCGTCGGATCCCGCGCCTGATCCGGCGCCGGGCGCTGCGTCAGAACGACGCCTTGGCCCCGACCTGGATCCAGCGCGGCGCGTTCGGCCGGGCGCCGAACGGTCGTCGCGACACGATGTACTGGGAGCCGAGGACGTTCCGCGCGTTCGCGTAGAGCACGAGCGGCCCGACGATCCGCACCTTGGCGCTCACGTCGAACACGAGCTGCTCGTCGGTGGCGAGCGCCTGGGACATCGGCTCGCCGCCGGCCTTCTCGCGCATCGCCGACACGTAGCTTCCGCCCACGACGACGCCGGCGCGCTCGTGCTCGACGCCGACCGACAGGCTCGCCTGGTGCCGCGGGACATAGGGCATCTCGTCCCCCTTCGCCACCCGGCCGAAGATGGGGTCGTCCGAGGTGAAGCTCGTGAGGAACTCGGTCTGGGTGAGCGTGTAGGCCGCGGTGATCGGCAGCTTCAGCTGGCCGAGCGGCACCTCGTGCTCGACGTAGGCCTCGACGCCGTAGATCCGGGCCTCGCCCGCGTCGTACTGGCGGTCGAGATCCGCGTCGAGGCAGCCGCTCGAGAGCGTGCAGACGTCCGTGATGTTCGAGTAATCGTTGTAGTAGCCGATGATCTCCGCGCGCAGCGGCCCGTCGGCGAAGCGCGCGCCGCCCTCGTAGTTCACGCTGAGCTCGGGCTCGACGTGCTCGTCGCTGCCCGGCGCCGGCGGGCTGAAGCCGCGGTAGACGCCGGCCAGGAGCCCGAGCTCCTCGGTGAGCGCAACGTAGGCGCCGGCGCCGGGCAGGAGCGCCTGCGCGAGCCGCGTCCGCTCGGTCCCGGCGGCGCGATCCACGAACGCGGAGCGCGTCAGCTCGACCCGGACGCCCGGCGTCACCGTGAGCGATCTCCAGGTGATCGCGTCGCTCGCGTGGAGCGCGACCGCCTCGGTCCACGCCTCGTTGAACTGGGTCACGAGGGTCGGGCCGCCGTCCGGCACGAGCGAGCCCCCGAGCAGGTGAAACCCGTTCTCGCTGTGGCGGCGCTCGACCCGATCGTAGTGCAGGCGCAGGCCGTACTCGACGCGGTGCGAGACCGGCCCCGTGGTCGCGTCCCAGCGGACGCGCGTCTCGACGCCGTGGGCGGTGAAGTCGCGCTCGTTGGGGCCGATGAGCAGCGTCTCGCCCGGCGTCGAGCTGTCGAGCTGCCCGGTGAGCACGGCGTAGTACACCGCGTGCTGCGGCGTGTCGGGGTCGGCGAGGACGTCGAACAGGTTCGCCCCGCGGAAGCCGTTCACCTTGCGCCACACGCGCGAGAAGTCGTTCCGGTAGACGGTCGTCGTCACCGACACGCCGCGGG
Source organism: Sorangium sp. So ce385 (assembly GCF_051474135.1). Classification (NCBI taxonomy): domain Bacteria; kingdom Pseudomonadati; phylum Myxococcota; order Polyangiales; family Polyangiaceae; genus Sorangium; species Sorangium sp. So ce385. Next base: position 9,870,786 of record NZ_CP150337.1, read on the forward strand.
ACGGCGTGAGCACGTGGGTCAGGGCGACCGCGGTGCGGTGGTTGCGCATGCGGTCGAGCGCGGTCGCGCCGTAGCGGCGGAGCGGGTTCTGCTCGAAGTCCGCGTCCGTGATGCCGAGGTACGTCTCGTTGGAGAGCTCGTCCGAGTACGTGAGCTTGAGGCGGAGTTCGTTCCTGATGCGGGCGGCCGGGTCGACGACGTAGCTGCCCTTGAGCATCACCTCGTTGCGGTAGAACCCGGTGTCCGCGCCGCCCGGGAGCTCCTTGAACCCGTCGCTCCGGAGGTGCACGCCCTCGACGAGCACGTCCATCTGACCGTCGCTCGTCCCGAGGTAGCCGTGCGCCTTGCCGTAGCCGTACTCGCCGAGGGCGAGGTCGATCGCGCCGGAGGCGAGCGACGGGGCGGGGCGGGTGATGAGATCCACCGTGCCGCCCACGGTCTGCGGGCCGTAGGCGATGGCCCCTGGCCCCTTGATCACCCGCACGCTCGACATGCGCGTGATCAGGGGAAAGTAATAGGCCGCGGGCGCGGAGTACGGCGCGGGCGAGATGGGGACGCCGTCCTCCATGAGCGTCACCTTCTTGCTGCGATCGGGGTTGACGCCGCGCACGCCGATGTTCGGCCGCAGGCCCAGCCCATCTTCGCCCCTCACGTACACGCCTGGGACGCTGCTCAGCACCGCGTGCGGGTCGTCGTGCTCGAAGCGCTCGAGCTGGCGGCTCTTGATCACGTGGGCCGAGCCCGCGGTCCTCGTCACGCGCGTGCCCGCGACCGTGACCTCCACCGGCGCCTCGCGGCCGGGCGCCGCCTGCTCCGGCGCACCCGCGCCCTGGCCCGCCGGCGCTTCGCGGCCGGCTGCCGCCTGCTCCGGCGCGCCCACGCCCAGGCCCTCCGCCGGCGCCCCGCGGCCGGCAGCCGCCTGCTCCGGCGCGCCCGCGCCCTGGCCCTCCGCCGGCGCCCCGCGGCCGGCAGCCGCCCGCTCCGGCGCGCCCGCGCCCTGGCCCTCCGCCGGGGCTGAGACGTCAGGAGAGCTCTCCGGCGCCGGCGGCTCCGCCACGACCGGCGGGCTCGGTTCGGGGGACTGTGCATGGGCCCGGCCCAGCGTGAGCAACAACGCAGGCGCGGCGAGGCCGAGCCGGCGCAGGGAGATGCAGAGCGGCATTGAAATGTAAAATTCTCAGCTGACTGGAATCGCCGCGCCGCGCGATCGACAAGACACGCAACGCGCCGGCGCGCCTATCACGGAACTGCAAGTACTGAAAGTCAAAATCAATTAACCCCGGACGGTGCAGCGGCCCTGCGCACCGTGGGCGCGAGGTTTCCGCGCGATGTTGCAGCGCCGTCGCGCGCGCGTCGCCCCTCCAGCGCATCCTCCCGCCGCTCGGGCCGCCCCGGAGCGTTCGTCGTCGAGGAGTGCTCATGAATTACGACATCGGCATGATCTGTCAGGCCTGCGGCTGCGTCACCATCTTCCAGGCCGGCACCGACACCCCGCGGCGGTGCGCTCGCTGCGACGACGTGGACATGGATCCTCCGCCCGCGCCGCCGTCGCGCGAGCGGCCGGCACGCTGTGGCGGGCGCAGCCGCCGGCCCGAGGCCGCGCAGCTCGACTGGATGGAGTGATCAGACCGGCGCGCCGAGCTGCCGGAGGAGCTCTCGCACCACCCCGCGAGCGCAGTGCTCCCGGTAGGCCCGCGTCGAGCGCACGTCGTCGATGGGCGAGATGTCCTGCGCCACCGCGGCGTCGACCTCCGCCGCGGTGAGCTCGCCGAGCGGGCGCGCGAGGCACAGCGCGCGCACGGTCGGCAGGAGCGCCGTCGTGGGCGCGACCGACGCCATCCCCAGCCCGAGCCGCGCGAGCCGCCCGGAGCGCACCTCGGCCACCCCCGCGAGCGCGACCTTCGAGATCGCCTGCGCCCGGCGCGCGCCGACCTTCCGCCAGTACCAGGGCGATCCGCGCTCCGGCAGCGCGATCTCCACGGCCACGATCACCTCGTCCGGCGCGCGCGACGTGCGCTTGTAGCCCGTCTGAAGGGCGCTCATCGGGATGCGCCGCTCGCCCCGGACGCTCTGCACCACGACGGTCGCGTCGTAGGCGGCGAGCGCGGCGACGCCGTCGGCCGCGGGCGACGCCGTGGCCAGGTTGCCGCCGAGCGTGCCGCGCGCCTGGATCTGCACCGCGCCGACGTCGCGGCTCATCCGCGCGAGGAGCGGCGCCCGCTCCACGATCGCGTCGCTCCGGCGCATCTCGAGGTAGGTCGTCGCGGCGCCCACCCGGAGCGTGTCGCCGTGCGTGCCGCCGTCGATCGAGATGCCGCGCAGGTCCGAGAGCCGGGACACGTCGACGACGAGCGGCGGCGCCGCCGGGCCGGCGCCCCCCGGGGCGGGCGCGCCGAGCGGCGGCCGGAGCTCCTGCTCGACGACCCAGTCGGTGCCACCGGCCAGGAGCGCGACCGCCGCGCCGCGCGCGGCCTGCTCCGCCACGAGCTCGCACAGGGCGCCCAGCCCCGACACGCGCCGCATCTCGAACAGCCCGAGATCCGCGATGCTCACGGCGCCTCCCCTCCCCCGCCGCGGCGGAGCGCCGCCGCGGCGCGGACGCTCTCGACGATCCGCTGGTAGCCGGTGCAGCGGCAGAGGTTGCCCGCGAGCGCCTCGCGCACCTCGAGCTCCGACGGATCCGCGTTCCGCGCGAGCAGCGCCTCGGCGGAGATGAGCATGCCGGGCGTGCAGATCCCGCACTGCGCGCCGCCCTCCTCGATGAAGCAGCGCTGCAGCGGCGACAGGTGCCCGGCGGCCCCGAGGCCCTCGACCGTGGTCACGCGCCGCCCCTCGCACTGCCCGATCGCGACGAGGCACGCGTTCACGGGATCGCCGTCGATCAGCACCGTGCACGCGCCGCACTCGCCCTCCGCGCACCCCTCCTTCGTGCCCGTGAGCCCGAGCGGCCCCCGGAGCGCGTCGAGCAGCCGCGAGAGCGGCGGCAGGTCGACCTCGCGCGGCGAGCCGTTGACAACGAGCGATACCTTCATGCGCGCTCCCCTCCCCCCGCGGCCGGCCGCGGCGCCGCGGCGCCGCGCGCCGCCTCGAACAGGCGCTCCGGCGTGAGCGGCAGCGCCCACGCCGCGATCCCCGTCGCGTGCTCAACCGCCGCGGCGATCGCGGGCGCGCCGCCGTCCATCGGCATCTCGCCGATGCCCTTGGCCCCGCCGCCCGGACCGAACGGGAACGGCGCCTCGACGAGGTCGACATGGAACGGCGGCGCGTCGAGCGACGTCGGGATGATGTAGTTGGTCATCCGCGGGTTCCTGATCTTGCCGCCCTGCCAGACGATCTCCTCGGAGAGCGCCCAGCCGATCGCCTGGAGGCTGCCGCCCTCGATCTGCCCCTTGCACATCACCGGGTGGATCGCCTTGCCCACGTCGGTGGCCGACCAGAAGTCGACGACCGTCACCTCGAAGGTGTCGAGGTCCACCTCGACCTCGGCCACGTCGCACGCCCAGCCGAAGCACGGGTACGCGTCGCCCTTGTAGGCCTCGTCGTCCCAGCGCACGTAGCCCGGCGGCTCGTACTGCTTCAGCGACGTCACCGGCCCCTCGCGCGCGAGCAGCAGGTCGGCCGCCTCCTCGAAGCTCGGCGCCGCCGCGCCCGCGCGCCCCTCCTCCGCGGCGCGCTGCCGCGCCGCCTCCTGCTCCGCCCGCACGCGGCCCGAGAGCTCGCGCGCCGCGGCCTCGAGGATCGACCCGACCACCATGACGGTGCGCGACGCCACCGTGGGGCCCGAGTCGGGCACCGTCGTCGTGCACGGCACCGCGAACTCGACCCGGTCGAGCGGAAGCCCCGCCGCGTCCGCGGCGATCTGCCGGAACACGGTCTCCGTCCCCTGGCCGATGTCCGTCGACGCCGTGCGGATGCGGAGGCGCCCGCCGGGCGCGAGATCCAGCGCGACCTTGCCCTTGTAGTAGCGCTCGCCCGACCCGGTGAACCCCGCGCCGTGCATGAACACGGAGAGCCCGACCCCCCGCGCCACGCGCCCGCGCACGACCGGGCCGGCCGCGCGCTTCTGCCGGTAGCCGCTCGCCTCGATCGCCTTCGCGATGCACTCCTCGCCCGCCACGCTCGCGTGGAGCACCTGCCCCGTCGCGGTCGAGTCGCCGGGGCGCAGCACGTTCTTCGCCTTCAGGTCGAGCGGATCGCGGCCGAGCTCCCGCGCGACGCGGTCGAGGTGCCGCTCGATCGCCCAGATCGTCTGCGGCGCGCCGAAGCCGCGGAAGGCGCCGTTCGGCGGCGTGTTCGTCGCGACCGCGGTCGCCTCGATCCACACGTCGTCCCAGCGGTACGCGCCCGAGGCGTGGAGGGCGCCGCGCGACAGGACCACCTGCGACAGCGTCGCGTACGCGCCGCCATCCATGAGGATCCGGATCTTCAGCGCGCGGAGCGTGCCGTCCCGATCGCAGCCGCTCGTGATCTCGCACGACGCCGGGTGCCGCTTCGTCGTCGCCTCGATGTCCTCGGTCCGGTCGTAGATCATCCGCACCGGCCGGCCGCTCTTCTTCGCGAGGAGCGCCGCGTGGAGCGCGATGATCGACGGGTACTCCTCCTTGCCCCCGAAGCCGCCCCCGGTCACCGACTGGGTGATGTGGATCCGGTCGGGCGGGAGCCCGAACGCCTTCAGAAACGCCTTGTGCACGTAGAACGGGCACTGGATCGAGCCGGTCGCGTGCGCGCCCGCCTCGTCCCACCAGGCGATGACCCCCTGCGGCTCGATGTAGAGCTGCTCCTGGTGGTGCGAGGCGTACGTCCCGGTGACGACCACCTCGCAGCGCGCGAGCGCCGCGTCGATGGCGGCCTCGCCGCGCTCGCGCTCGGCGTCGGGGCGCCCCTTCGTGATGAGGTACCGCTTGATGACGTTGTCGGCGCCCCAGATGATCTCCTCGCCCTGGAGCGACGCGCGCATGTCGAGCACCGGCGGCAGCGGATCGATGTCGAGCGTGACGGCCTGGACCGCCCGCGCGAGCTTCAGCCGGTCCGCGCAGCCGAGCAGGACGATCGGCTCGTAGGCGTGGTTCACCTTCCCCGTCCCGAGGATCGGCTGATCGTCCAGGATCAACGCGACCACGTTGACCGGGACGTCCTCGGCGAGCACCACCGTGACGTCGCTCCAGTCGAACGCGGGGTCGAACCGCACCCCGCGGAGGATCCCGCGCGGCACCGGGCTCCGCACGGTGCGCCCGAAGATCTCGCCCGGCATCGCCGGGATGTCGTCGACGTAGCGCGACGCCCCCGTGACCTTGGGGGGGCCGTCGGCGCGGGGCACGCTGATCCCCACGGCGCTTGCTGAGGCTGGAGGGCTCGTCGCCATTCTTCTGCTCCTCCTCACCGACGATAGCCCGGTCGCCCGGGCGACGTCGACCCGGCGCCGCGCGCCCCCACGCCCGGCGCGCGACGTCGGCGAACGCCCCAGCGCCGCCGTCCGTCAGGCCAAGAAGCGCGGCGGCCCGCCGAGCACGCGGAGCACGTCGACCGGGACGTTCAGGTCGTGCAGCACCCCCGGATCGTCCACCTCCTCGTCCACGCAGAGGTCGCCGAGCGCCCTCAGGTGATCCCGGAGCGGCGGTGGATCCGCCTCGAGGTAGCGCTGCAGCGCCTCGGCGCGCAGCACCACCGGGTGGCCGCCGCGGCCGAGGTGCCTCGGCCGCACCGCGAGCGGCGGCGCCGCGGACGGCGCGCCCGCGTCGAGCCGGGCGAGCAGCCGCGCCACCGTCGCGGCGCTCGCCGGGGGTACGTCGACCGGCGTCACGACGACGGCGTCCGCGTCGCCGATGCGCGGCGCGGCGACGGCCAGCGAGCCCGCCGGGCCGAGGTCGTCCGGGGCGGTCCACGAGACAAGGTCGATGCCCGGGCGCACGTGGGCGAGCAGCGCGTGGAAGACGGAGGTGCGCACCACCACGAGCACCCGCGCGCTCTCGGCCGCGAGGCGCGCCTCCGCGTGCGCGATCGCCAGCGGCCGCTCGGCCCCGCCCTTCTCCGCCGCGGGCCAGGCGAGGAGCGCCTTCGGCCCCCCGAGCCGCTTGCCCGCGCCCGCGGCGAGCACGATCGTGATCACGTTCTTCATCGAGCCTGCTCCTCCCCCGCCGACGCGGCCACGGCGGGCGACGCGGACGACGTGGACGACGCGGACGACCACCGCGCGCGCTGCCGTCCGGAGCGCCAGGCGATGAGCTCCGCGGCGAGCGCGACGCTGATCTCCGCCGGCGAGCGCGCCCCGATGTCGATCCCGACCGGCATCCTGACCCGCGCGACGTCGCTCTCCGGCACCCCCTTCGCCTCGAGCCGCGCGCGCGTGCGCGCCGCCTTCGCCCGGCTGCCGACCCCGCCGACGTAGCCGAAGCCGCGCGCGAGCGCCCACGCGATCGCCTCCTGATCGAGGCCGTGGTCGTGCGTCATCACGAGCGCCGCCGCCTCGCCGAGATCCCTCGGCAGGCCCGCCGTCACCTCGGGGTCGTCGTGATCGGCGAGCACGAGCCGCACCTGCTCCGCGAGCGCCGGCATGGGCCCCTGCTGCGCGCCGTCGTGCGGCGGCGACACGCCGGCGAGCGGCGCGGACGGCGGCACGCGGGCGGGGTCGGCGGCGGCGGCGCGCGCGTCGCAGAGGGTGACGCGGAAGCCCAGCGACGCGAGGAGCGGCGCCGCGAACGCGCCCACGTGCCCGGCGCCGATCACGAGGACGTGCACCGCGGGCAGCATCGGCTCGATGAGGACCTCGACCGAGCCGCCGCAGCACATGCCGAGGCTCGGGCCCAGGCGGAAGGTCTCGAGCTTCGGGGTGGTGGCGAGCTCGTCGAGCGCGCGCCCCATGATCCCGAGCGCCGCCCGCTCGATGGCGCCGCCCCCGATGGTGCCGATCGCGGTGAGATCCTCGAACAGGCAGAGCTTCTGCCCCGGCGTCGACGGCGCCGACCCGTGCCGCGCCACCACCGAGGCGAGCACCACCCGCCGCCCCGCCTCGAGCGCGCCGAGCGCCGCGCGCAGCACGTCGTGCGGCAGCGCCGTCCGCGGGATGACCTGGCTCAGATCCGGCATGGTGGAACTCTAGCGACCCGGGGACCGAAAACGAGAGCGCCGAGAGCGCCCGCGCCGAAAGAGCTTGCCGGAACGCCGCGCTTGTCGCGAAAGTCGGGCCCGCGCGGCGAGCGGCGCAGGCGCCCCCCGGAGCCCGGCCGGCGATGGCCGGCGGGATCCTCAATGAAAACGTGGAGATCCGAGACCCCATGAGCTCCCCCGCCACGCCCGACCCCGACCTCCAGCGCGCCCTGTCGGACCCCGGCTTCACGCCGGGGCGCCGCCACTTCGCCGCCCTCATCGCAATGCTCGAGGCGGCCGGCGAGCCCGCCGAGCTGGCCGAGCGGGCGCTGCGGCGCGCCGGCGCGGCCGCGCTGCCGGCCGCGCTCGATCGCGCCGCCGCCGCGCCACCGTCGCTGCGCGCGCCGCTCACCCGGCTCGTCGGCAAGCTGATGGCCGCCGCGCCGCTCGATCCCGAGATCGCCGGGCGGGCGCGCGACTACCTGGTCGCGCGCCTCCGCGACGACGACCGCCGCACGCGCCGGATGGCGGCGGTGGCGCTCGGCAAGCCGCTCGCGGCGGACGTCGATCGGCCGCTCGTCGAGCGAGCGCTCGCCGAGGCGGCGCGCGGCGAGCGATCGCCCGACGTCCGCCGCGCGCTGATCGACGCGCTCGGCAAGGTCGGCGGCGGCGCCGCGCTCGACGTGCTGGCCGAGCTCGGCGGCGACGACGACACCGCCGGCGTGCGCGCGCGCGCCGAGCTCCTGGCCAGGAGGACGCTCACGCGCGGCGAGCCGTCGGAGATCGCCGGCGATCGCGCGCCGGAGCGCCCGACGCGCGTGGCGGTGCGCTGCCGGCGCGGGCTCGAGGCGATCCTCGCCGAGGAGCTCGCGGCGCTCGACCGGGGCGCTCCGGGCGGGGCGCTCGTCCCCGAGCTCCGGAGCGATCCGTGCGGCGGCACGCGCGTCGAGGTGATGCTGAGCGGCCGCCTCGACGCGCTGTTCGGGGCCCGCACGATGCTGTCGTTCGCGCTGCCTCTCCCGCTGCGGAAGCTCGAGTCGGGCGCCGATCTCGCCGCCGCCGTCGCCGAGCGGCTGCTCTCGCGGGAGTCGCGCGAGATCCTGGGCCGCTTCACGAACGGCGCGGTCCGCTACCGCATCGACTGGGCCGGCGGCGGCAAGCGCCGGGCCGCGGTGTTCCGCGCCGCGGCGGCCGTCGAGGCCGAGGCCCCGGAGCTCGTGAACGATCCGACCCAGAGCACCTGGGACGTGGTCGTCTACGAGGGCGCCGGCCGTGTCCGGGTCGAGCTCGCCCCGCGCCTGCCCGACCCGCGGTTCGCGTACCGCCGGGGCGACGTGCCCGCGGCGTCGCACCCGACGATCGCGGCGGCGCTCGCGCGCATCGCGGGGGCGCGCGCCGACGACGTCGTGTGGGATCCGTTCGTCGGCTCGGGCCTGGAGCTGTGCGAGCGCGCGCTGCTCGGGCCGTACCGGCGGCTCGTGGGCTCGGATCGCGATCCTCGGGCGCTCACGGTCGCGCGGGAGAACCTCGACGCCGCGGGCGCGCGCGGCGCGGAGCTCCTCCAGCGCGACGCGCACGGCGCGCCGCCCCCGGGCGACGCCCCCACGCTGATCCTGACGAACCCGCCCCTCGGGCGGCGCGTCGAGCGCACGGGCGATCTCGAGGCCCAGCTCGAGCGCTTCGTCGAGGGCGCCGCGCGCGCGCTCGCGCCCGGCGGGAGGCTCGTGTGGATCTCGCCGTTCCCCGAGCGGACCGAGGCGACCGCGCGCCGCTCAGGCCTCCGGCCGGAGGCGCTGCAGCGCGTGGACATGGGCGGCTTCGACGCGCAGATCCAGAGCTTCCACAAGGCGGAGGCCCGGCCGCAGGCGAGCCGAGGCGACGGCCGGCGCGGGGACCGCCTGGACCCCCCGCGGCCCGGGCGCGGCCCCGAGCAGGCCGAGCTGCGCGGCGAACAGCATCGCCCCCGCCGCCAGGAGCAGCGCCACGATCACCGCGATGATCATCCCGAGCCGCCCCGAGCGGTCGGGCGGCGCGTCGGTGAGCATGGCGTCGTCGAGCTTGCCGAAGGGCGCCGGCGCCGGCGCGGCTGAGCCCTGCTGCGACGGCGCGCCCGAGCCCTGCTGCGACGGCGCGGCGCTCGGCTGCGCGGGGACGGCTCTCTGCGGCGGCGGCGACGCTGGCTGCGGCGGGCCCGCCGCACGGGCGGCAGCGGCGCTCGGCCCGGGGGCGTCGGCGCTCGCGGGCGCAGGGGCGAGCGGCGACCCCGGCGCGCGCTCGAGCGCTGCTCCAGCGGGGCGGGCCTTCGCCGCCGCATCGGCGAGCGCCGCTCCGGGCGCCGCCGCGCCGACAGGCGCCGCCGCGATCTGGAGCGGCACGTCGGACGTGCCCTGGGGTGCCTCCCGCGTGCGCGTGGGGACGTCGTCCTCGTCGTCGTCGTCATCGACGACCGTGGGCGCATCCAGCGTGGGCTCGTCGTGGATGTCGTCGTCGAGATCGCCGAGGAAGGGCATGTCGTCGCCCCGAAGCTGCGGCCTGGCCGGCGCGCCGAGCTCCGCGCCCCGACGCTCGCGCCCGGACAGCGCCGCGGCCGGCACCCCGAGCGCCGACGCCTCGCGAGGGCCTCCGGCCGGCGACCCCGCGCCCGCTCCGGGCCGCCCGACGCCGCCCACGCGGTGCGCGACGGACGCCGTCCCTCCGAGGCGCGGGGGCGTCGCCGCGGCCGGCCCAGCCGCTCCGCGGGCGTCGAGCGACCCCTCCCGCATGAGCGTCATGTGCTCCTCGCCCTCGCCGTCGTCGCCGAACGACTGGGTCAGCGGGACCGCCCCCATGCCCGGGGGCCGCCCCCGCGCGATCGACGCGGGGCCCCGCGCTGCGGCGGCCGGCGCGGCCGGCGCGGCTGCGGGCGCCCTGGGGACTGGGGCGGCGCCCGGCCTCGGCGCCGGCGCGGCGTGGTACGCCGCGGGCGGCTGCGGGCGCTCGGGCGGGAGGGGCGGCGGCGGCTGCCCAGCCGCCGCTGCCGCCGCGCGCTGCGCGATGATCGCGTCGAGCTGGCTCGAGCTCAGCGGCGCGACGCGCATCAGCGTCCGCACCTCGTCGTCGTCCTCGTCGCTCGTCGAGTCCTCGTCGTCGAGCGGGAGCAGCGTGCGCACCGCGGGGTCGGGGTGCCATTCCTCGAGGGCGCGCCGGAAGGCGGCGGCGTTCGTCGTGCGGAGGGAGCGATCGCGCTGGAACGCGTCGTCGAGGACCCGCTGGAGATCGTCGTCGCCGACGTCGAAGACCGCGAGCGGCGCCGGCGAGGAGCTCGCGATCCGCTGCCGCGTCTCGGCGTCGCTCCCGCCGCCGAAGGCGCTCGTCCCGGTCAGCACCTCGTAGAGCGTCGCCGCGATCGCCCACACGTCGTCGCCGGGCGAGAGCGTCCCGCCCGCGACGCGCTCGGGCGACTGGTAGGCGATTCGGCTCGGCGTCTGCCGCAGATCGGCCAGGATGGCCTTCGAGGTGCGGTCGACCGCGGTCGTGAGCACGCACTCGGGCGAGATAGCGCCGTGCGCGACGCCGAGGGCGTGCAGCGCCTCGATCCTCTTCGCGAGACGGATGGCCCAGCCGACGGCATCGAGCTCGTTCAGCGGGCCATCGCGCAAGATCCGAGTTGCAAGCGTTTCCACTTACGGAGCCAGCGTAGTACCGGTCTGCCGAAGTTTGTACCTGGATCCGCGTGCAGCTCGCCCCCGAACCACCCGGCTCCGGGATGCGCGCCCGGGCGTGCACCGCCCTCCCGGGCGGTGCCCCCGACGGACGGCGCCGGCGCGCGGATCCGCGGCGCAGGGGGCGGCGATCGTCACGACCGCTCGCCCCCGGCCGCGTCGGTCGGCACGATGCGGACGCGGCGCACCCGCCGGCCGGCGACGTCCATGGCCACGAGCGTGTATCCCTCGCACTCGACGCGCTCGCCGGCCTCCGGCGGGTGCTCGAGCCGGCCGAGCATATACCCGCCCACGGTCTCGACGGTCTTCACCTCGGGGAGCAGCACGATATGGGCGTCGCGCTCCAGGTCCGCGAGCAGCACGCGGCCGTCGACGTCGACGATGCCGCCGCCGCGGCGGTGGATGGGCGGCACCTCCTCGTCGTTCTCGTCGCGGATCTCGCCGACGATCTCCTCGATGAGGTCCTCCATCGTGACGAGCCCGATGAACTCGCCCGACGCCGAGGTGATGATCGCCACCGGCACCTGGCGCGCCTGCATCTCGAGGCGGAGGCGCTCGACCGAGGTGTTCTCGCGCGCGAAGATCGGCTTGCGGAGCAGCTCGGCCACGCGCGTCGCGCGGCGGCGGTGGCTCAGGACGTCGAACAGGTCGCGCAGGTGCAGGTAGCCGAGCACGTTCTTGCCCTGCTCGTCGAGCACCGGATACCGGGAGTACCCGGCGTCCGCCACGGTCCGCACCGCCTCCTCGATCGTCATGTTCGCGCGCAGCGTCGCCGCGTCGGAGCGGAGCGACATCACGTGCCTCGCCGTGCGCCGGCGCAGGTCGAAGATGCGCACGAGCATGCTGCGCAGCGCCGGGTCGAGCCCCGCGGGGCTCTTGGTCAAGAGCAGCCGGAGCTCCTCCGAGGTGTGCGCGATCTCCTCCTCGCCCGCCGGCCGGAGCCCGAAGAGCCGGACGAACCCGTTCGCCATCGAGTTGAGCGCCCAGATCACCGGCCACATCAGGACGAAGAACCCGTGCAGCGGCCGCGCCGCCCAGAGCGTGACCTTCTCCGTCCGCTGGATCGCGAGCGACTTCGGCGCGAGCTCGCCGATCACGGTGTGGAGCGCCGTGATGATGATGAACGAGATGCCCACGGCGATGGCGTGCGCGCCGACGCCCGACCACGCGTCGAGCGGCGCGAGCAGCGGCTCGATGAGGTGGGCGATGGCCGGCTCGCCGATCCAGCCGAGCCCGAGGGACGCGAGCGTGATGCCCAGCTGGTTGGCCGAGAGGTACGCGTCGAGCCGCTGCGACATCTGGAGCGCGAGCTGGGCCCGCGCGTCCCCCTCGCGCACGAGCTGCTCCAGCCGCGTCGGTCGCATCTTGACGATGGCGAACTCGGAGGCGACGAAGAACGCGTTGAGGAGCACGAGGAGCGCGGTCCCCAGGAGATAGACGAACGTCATTCCGGCCTTCGTCCTCCCCCGGGTGCGCCTCTCGCCCCGCGCCTCCTCGGCGGCGAGCCGCGCTCAGATCCTCGCACGATGGAGGATCTTGCTGCGCAGGTCCGGGTCGTCGTTGCTGAGTCCATCGACGAGAGCATCGGCTGGGGAGTGCCCCTTGGCGATGAGCGCGCCGAGCCGTTCGAGGTGGACGCGCTCGTCCTTGCCGTTCTTGTTCAGGCGCGCGCGCCGCTCGAGGCCGCCCGACGCGATCGACAGGAGCCGCTCGGCCATCGCCGCGAGCGGCTTGCCGCGGAATGTAGCGCGGAGCGCGCGCTCGGCGATCATCGGGCGCGCGGCCTCGAGCTCGTCGAACCTGAAGCTCTCCGAGAGGGCGTCGGCCTCGTCGAGCGCGCGCGCGTCGTACAGGATCCCGGTCCACAGCGCCGGGAGCGCGCAGACCAGGTTGGCCGGCAGCGAGTCGGCGCCGCGGACCTCGATCGTCCGCTTGAGCCGGACCTCCGGGAACAGCGTGTTGAGGTGCATCTCCCAGTCGGCGCGGGTGGCCCGGTGCCCCTGGAAGCCGTTCTCCAGGAAGTCGCGGAACGTCTGCCCCGTGTTCTCGATCACCTCGCCGTCGCGCTTGATGAGGAACATCGGCGCGTCCACCGCCCACGCGACGTAGTCCGAGAAGCGGCGGCCGCGCTCGAGCACGTTGCGGAGCAGCCCCTGCCGCGCGGGGTCGACGTCGAGCCAGACCTTGGCGCGGTAGCTCCGCCCGCCGAACAGCGCGCCCTCGTAGAACGGGGAGTTCGCGAAGATCGCCGTCACCAGCGGGGAGAGCCGGAGCGACACGCGGAGCGCGCGCATCGCCGCCTCCTCGCTGGCGTAGTCGAAGTTCGCCTGCACCGTGGCGGTGCGGCGCATCATGTCGAGGCCGTGCGCGCCGCGCGTCGGCAGGTAGCGCCGCATGATCGCGTAGCGCGCCTTGGGCACCCAGGAGAGCTCGGCCTGCGACGCGAACGGGTGGAACCCGATGCCGAGCCAGGCGAAATTCAGCTCGGCGGAGATGTCGCGCAGCTCCGCGAGGTGCCCGCTCATCTCCAGACAGATCTGGTGGATGCTCTCGAGGGGCGCCCCGGACAGCTCGAGCTGCCCGCCCGGCTCGAGGGTCACCGAGGCGCCGTTCCGGGCGAGCGCGATCAGCGGACCGCCGAGGGTCTCGTGCTCGGGCGTCCAGCCGTGCCGCTCGACCAGCGCCTGGAGCACGGACAGGACGCTCCGCTCGCCCTCGTACGGGATGGCGGCGCCCGTCCTGGCGTCGACCCCGAACTTCTCCGCCTCGGCGCCGATCCGGTGGAGCGACTCGGGCTTCACGGCCTCGTGGAAGGGAAACAGCAGGTCGTCGAACGTCTTCAACGGTTGAGACTTCGACTCACTCGCGTGGCTTGCGTCGGCCATCATCACGTTCCGGTTGGTTTCGTCCTCGCCTAGAGCGCGCGCCTGAGCAGGGGCGCGCGCTGCGTCGTACGGAGCATCTTCGCGAGCGCGCCGAGGTGCGCCAGCGTTGTCCCCGTCCCTCCCCCCAGCATTCGCGCGCCCGCCTCGATGAGGCGCACCGCGGACGCGGCCCAGGCGTCGCAGGCCTCGGCGGGCGCCGGGCGTTCGGCCGCGTCGGCCGGCGCGGGCTCGACGCCGAGCAGCACGCCCACCTGGACCTCGTGGGCGACGCCCTCGAGGCGCCGGAGAATGCTCAGCCCGAGGTCGACCGACGGGACCTCGAAGAGCAGCGCGTCCGCGCCGCTGTCGAGCGCTCCCCGGGCGACCTCGTCGAACCCCTCTCCGTCGGCGGTGCGCCCGGCCCCATCGAGCTCCACGAGCGCCCACGTCGCCAGCTGCGTCGTGCTGGCGCTGACCACCGCCGCGCGGCGCGCGAGCCGCGCGACCGCGGGGGAGACGCACGCCGCCTGCACGGGATCGAAGCCGCACGCGACGAGGATCTCGCAGCCGGCGGCCGCCAGCCTGGCCGCATGGACCGCGTAATCTTCCGCAATCCGATCGGCCATGGGCGCGGCGGCAGTGTGGCCCAGGATACCGGCCACCGCCACGCGACGCGCGGCCGCGCCCGCCGCCTCCGTGGCGAGCTCGACCGCGGTCCCGGTGAGCGCGGCGGCGCGGAACGCCATGCCGATGGGCGCCAGCGCGCGCGTCGTCGTCGCGGACGTGAGGGCCCGGACCACGTCGATCCCCAGCGCGATCTCCTGCTCGTGCAGCTCCGCGATCGTCCGAGGCGACTCGCGGAGCAGCCGGCCGAGGGCGGTGTTGGTCGAGACCGACGCCCCACGGCCGCGGAGCGAGGCGAGCGGATCTCCGCTGATGATGAGCGGACGACCTACCGGAGGCCGAGAGGTGGAGGCCTCGAGCGCGTTCACGTCCTTCGCTGCTTTCCAGGGCTCCTCTACCACCGGTCTATAAGGGGAAACTAGCCCAAGACAGCCCCTCCGCGTCGCGAAATGGTGCGGACCAGCGGTCTGGGGCACAGCGATTCATGCAGCGGAGTCGGGGACAACCTGACGCTCGCTCGCCGGCGCTGGGCGCGACGCCTGGGCGGAACGCGGGATCGGCGCTCATGCGGGGCTCGGCTGTGCCGCGGGCCGTCATAGGGCGGGGAGGCTCCGGCCTCCTACCCCGCGCCCGCGGCGCGCGACGAACTTCCGGTCGAACAGCCGCACCCGCCGGACGAACAGGTCGAGCAGGAAGACGACCATCGCGGCGTAGATGAACCGTTGCCAGAGCTCCTCGTGGAAGGTCACCTTCTCCCCGGCCGGGTCGAAGATGGCCGCCACGCCGGTCGGATCGACCGCGCCGCCGGTCGACGTCGCGGCCTTCTCGAGGGTCGCGAGCTCGGGCTCGAAGCTTGCGTACTCGCGAGGGTACGGGTTCGAGACGTGGCCGTAGCTGACCGCGACGGGCCGGAGCGAGCCGTCCTCGGCCTCGCGCAGGTGCTCCGCCCGCAGCAGGAACGAGCCGTACCGATCCAGCGCGAGCGCCGTCTCGTACCGGCCCGGCGCGGTCTGACGCATGTCGACCACCCGCGTCGCCCCGCCCGGCTCGGGCCCGATGATGCTGAGGCGGGAGGTCAGGTTGTTCTCGAACCGGTCGTCTGCCCCGAACGCGTCCACGGACGCGCGCAGCTCTCCGTCCACGATCTCGGCCTTCATGTCGAGCTCGCGCCGGTGCTTCTGGCGCATGTGCTCGTGGATGAGCTGCCCCCAGAACTTCTCGAAGCCCGGCCACCGGAGCCACTCCACGGCCCAGCGCGCCTTGACGTCGCTCGTCCAGGCCAGCGTCCACCCGAGCCCGACCCGCCAACGCGCGAGGATCGGCTCCTCGGAGTCGCTCGTGAGCAGCTCCTGGGCGGGCGGCGGCTTCAGCTTGGTCGAGACGTAGCCGTGCAGGTTCGGCGCGGTGCGGACGTCGATGCCGCGGAGGAACGCCGCGTCGCCGACCTGCGTGACCGGGAACCACTCCTCCACGGCGGCGGCGCGCGCCACCATCTCGGTCTCCTTGGTGAAGATCCGCGGCAGGTTGTTCGGGTCCGGGACCGCGTGGAAGCGCCCGCCGCCCACGTCGGCGATCATCTTGAGCAGCTGCTCGTCGAGATCGTTCCCCAGCCCCACCGTGGTCACGGTGATCGACTCGGCGATCATCGCCGACACGAGGTCCCGGATGCCGCCCGTGGACGCCTTGCCGTCGGTGAGGAGGATGACGTGCTTCTTGCGCGCCTGCGTCACGGTCATGTCCTGGTAGGCGGCGTCGAGCGCGGCGAAGATCTCGGTCCCGCCGCCCGGCTGGATGCGCGCGATCTCGCCGGCGATGCGCGAGCGGTTGCGCGCGGGCTGCATCTTCACGTACCGGGTCGGCGCCGAGTCGAACGCGATGACCTCGATCAGGTCGTCCGACGACAGGACCCCCGCGGTCGCCTTCGCGGCGGCCTTGGCCATCTCGAGGGGCAGCCCGGTCATCGACCCCGATCGATCCATGACGAGCGCCATCGCGACGCTCGGCATGTCCTTCTTCCGCTCGTTGTCCATCCGCACCGGCAGGATCCGCTCGATGGTGGTGCGGTACCAGCCGCCGAGGCCGTAGCCCGACTCGCCGCCGGCGAAGAGGAACCCCCCGCCGAGATCGCGCACGTAGCTCTCGATGATCTCCTGCCCCTGCAGGCCGAGCGCTTCCTTCGGGGTGTCGGACACGATCAGGAAGTCGTAGCGCTCCATCTCCTTGAGCGAGCCGGGGAAGCCGGCCGGCGGCCTGACGTCGACGTCGAGCTGCTGCGCGGTGAGCGCGCTCGAGAGCGGGCCGGCGTGCTGCGGCGTCCCCTCGATGTAGAGCACCGACGGGCGCCCGGGCACGTCGATGGTGGTCGCGTACCGGTTGTTCTCCTTGAACTTGTCGTCCGCGATCTGATCGAGCTCGAGCGCGTAGGTCACCTGCCCCGCGATGCGCACGACGCTCTTGAACATGACGTCGTTCGGCCCCGCCTTGAGCTCGAGATCCCGGATGCCCTCGAGGCCGTTCAGCGCCTCCCCCTGGAACAGCCGCGCGCGGGCCTTGGTGGCGCGGCTCGCGTAGATGTCGGCGTGGATCTCGAACGTCTCGCCGACCTTGACCCGGTCCGGCATCCTGAGCTCGCGCACCGCGACCTCGGGCGGCGCGGGTCGACGGTACGGGATGGAGAACAGCCGCACCCCGAAGTCGCGCGCTCGGTTGGCCTCGGCGAGGAGGTCGCCGTCGGTCTGGACGCCGTCCGACATCAGCACGGCGCGCTTCAGGTAGCCGGGCGGGTACAGCCCGTAGGCGAGCTGGAGCGCGGCCTGGAGGTTCGAGCCCGCGCCGAGGTCGCCGCGCTGCCCCTTCTCGTCGAGGTGGCGGCCGATGGCCGGCGCGCGCCGCTCCGCGTCGCCGCCGGCCGCCTCGCCGGCGGCGCGCTCGACGAGCCGCGGCCGCCGCGCGAAGGTGATCACCTTGATGACGCCGTCCTCCGGCTTCTCGGCGAACGCCTTGTCGAGCGCCGCGCGCGCGTCGTCGAGCGACTCGTCGGTGACGGACTCCGAGACGTCGATGAGGTAGATGGTGGCGACCTTCTCCGTGGTCGCGGTCCTCGCGAGCCGCGACAGCCCGAGCGCGATCAGCGCGACGAAGGCGATCCGCAGCAGCACCGAGAGCACGCGCTGCGGGAGGGGGAGGTCGGCGAGCGAGCCCGCGAGGACACCGACGAACCAGGGCGCGAGCAGCAGCGCGCCGAGCATCTTCGGGTTGAGGAGCTCGTACTTCACCCCCTCGCGCACCCAGGTGAGCGTCGGATCCGGATGCAGCAGGACGTACTTCCGGTACGCCCAGAACAGGATCCCAGCGAGGGCGGCGCAGGTGATGGCCCACGCGACGACGCGGAACTTGCGGCCAGCGAACGCGCTCACACCGTCACCCTCCTGTGGTACGTGAACCACTCGATCGCGGTCACGAGGAGCACCGCCGCGAGCAGGTAGACCCAGAGCTCGCGGCGAACGCCGATCTTGAACTCGCCCACGGCGCCCGCGCCGCGCCCGTCGACCTTGAGCTCGGCGGCGGGGGCGATCGCGCTCTCCTCGGGCGCGGAGAGGTTCGCGGCGAACATGCTCACCTCCTCCGCGCCGGGGGCGCCGACGCGCAGCGTGTAAAAGCCGGCGTGCTGCCCGAGGAACACGGCGCGCCCGTCCTGGATCGGGACCGCCCGCTTCGTCCCGTCGGGCAGCTCCAGGCTGGCCGACTCCGCGGACGAGGACGCCGGGATGTGCCAGACGGCGCCCGTGCGGAACGAGGAGATGTAGCTCGTGTCCTCCTCGACGAAGTTGTTGATCGCGTTGAGCAGGAAGAGCGGCCAGGCGATGCGGAGGGGGAGATCGCTCTCGCGGACGTCGAAGCCGAGCGCGACGAACTTCACGCCGGCGCGCCGCCCCTCGATGAGCAGCGGGCCCCTGTGGCTCCGGCCGACGACCCTGTCCTCCTTGTTGCCCTTGAGCACGTGGGCGCGCGCGATGTTCACGTCGCTGAGCGCCGTGTAGCGCAGGAGCGGGTGCTTCGCGTCGAGCTCGTCGAAGCCGAGGCCGTAGTTCGGATCGTCGTCGAAGATCTCCTTGCCCACCTCGAACGGGAGGTTGGTCCCGGTCGGGTTCAGGTAGAGCAGGCTCCCGCTGCCCGGCGCGACGGTCGGCGCCACGCCGTCGAAGATGGTCACGTCGAACGAGGACGCCGCCGGGTAGCGCTGCGGCTCGATGAACGTCACGTCGAGGTACTCGTCGAGCAGCAGCGCCGCCTCGAGGAACATGTTCCCCGCGGAGACGACCTGGACGCGGGCGCGGCGCCGCTCGGGGAGCAGCGCGTAGGCGCGGTTGTCCGCCGGGAGATCGTCCGAGCCGCCGTCGGCGAGCGCGAGCTTCGCCTCGAGCGTCTTCGACGCGCCGGAGAGGTTCGGGTAGAAGCGGGGCAGCTTCTCCTTGGGCTTGAGCCGGAGGCGCGTCAGGTCCGTGAGCTGGCCGTCGCCGAGCAGCGACAGCTCGAGGTCGAGCGGCTCGTCGCTCGTGTTCGTGACCTCGAGCATCACCTCGTAGCGGCTCTTGTCGAGCGGGTAGCGCCGCACCGAGAACTCGGTGATGGCGGCGTTCCGCGCCCCCTTGCCGACGGGCAAGAACGAGAGCTTGACGTCGCCGAGGCGCACCGGCCCGCCGGCGTCGGCCGGCTCGCCCAGCGCGCCGTCGCTCACGACGATGACCTCCGGCGACGGGAGCCCGCTCAGGGTGTCGCCGGCGAAGCGGAGCGCGCGCGCGAAGTCGGCCGTGGCGTCGGTCGGCTTCACCGCCGCGAGGGCGGCCTCGAGGTCGGAGATCTCGCCGGTGAGCGTGGACAGCGGCGTGACCGCCGCGTCCATCTGGGCCAGCAGCATGCGGTCGCTGCCGGACAGGCCGCGGACCATCTTCCTGACCTCTTCCTTCGCGAGCTCGAGGCGCGACGGCGCGACGTCGACGGCCTGCATGCTCGCGCTCGCGTCGATGAGGACGACGATGTTGCGCCCCTCGACGAGGTTCGCTTGCGGGCGGGGATCCCCGAGCGCGAGCAGGAGCAGCGCGAGGAGCGCGAGCTGCAAGAGCAGCGAGAGCAGCCGCTTCAGCTGCGAGAACAGGCTCGTCGCCTCTTTGTCCCGGAGGACGCGCTCCCAGATCTTCGAGAAGGGGACCGCGACCGGCCGCCGGCGCAGCTTGAGGATGTAGAAGACGACGACCACCGCCCCGGCGAGGGCGCCTATCTGGAGCAGGGTCGCGAGCGGGACGCCGGTGAAGTGCAGCATCGCTACCGGAGGAAGCCGCCTCTGCGGAACACGCGCAGGATCAGCTCGTCGAAGGGGACGGACACGTCGGCGCGGAAATAGCTCACCTGCCGCGACGTGCAGAAGCGGCGGATCTCGTCGAGGTACTGCTCGTACGCCTCGGCGTAGCGGTCGAGCACCTTGGCGGTCACCGTGACCTCGCGCTCGTCGCCGGTCTCGCAGTCGTAGACGCGCACGTCGCCGCGCAGCGCGGGCCGCGCCTCGCTCGGGTCGACGACGTGGAGCACGAACGGCTCGAACCGGTTGTACCGGAGCACGTTGATGCCGCGCTCGAAGCCCACAGGATCGTAGAGATCGCTGAGGATCACCGCGAGCCCGCGCCGCTTGTGCTGCGCCACGAACGTCTTCATCGCCTCGCCGAGGTCGGTCGCGCCGTCGGCCCGCGCCTGCCCGAGGAAGCGGAAGATCCTGAAGATGCGCGCCTTGCCGCGGGTCGACTGCATGCGCCCGCTGATCTCGTCGGTCGCGGTGACGATCGCGATCCGATCGAGGTTGGCGAGCCCGACGTACGCGAGGGCCGCGCAGAGGCGCTTCGCGTACCTGAGCTTCGCGCCGTCGCCGAACGCCATCGACGCCGAGGTGTCGAGGATGAAGTAGATCGAGAGGTCTTCCTCCTCCTCGTAGAGCCGGATGAGGAGCCGGTCGAAGCGCTGGTACGCGGCCCAGTCGAGGTACCGGAAGTCGTCGCCCGGGGCGTAGTCGCGGTGATCGGCGAACTCGACGCCGGAGCCGGTCTTCTTGGTCCGCCGCTCCGCGCGCATCGCGCCCGAGAACACGCGGCGGCTCACCATCGCGAGGTAGTCGAGCTTGCGCTGGAACTCGTCGTCGAAGAGCTCCTCGTCGGAGGCGCCGGCGGAGACCGCGGAGAGCCGCCGCAGCGGCGCGGCGGCCCGCTTGAACGCGTCGAAGAGCCCCATGCTACCTTCGGCGGCGCCTCACTTGCTCTCCGGCAGGCGCTTCAGGATCGCCTGCAGCACCTCGTCGGTCTTCACGCCCTCGGCCTCCCCCTCGAAGTTGAGGAGCACGCGGTGCCGCAGCGCGGGCAGCGCGCACGCGCGCACGTCGTCGACCGACGCCGCGAACCGCCCCTCGAACAGCGCCCTGATCTTCGCGGCGAGCAGGAGCGCCTGCGCCCCTCGGGGCGACGCGCCGAACTTCACGAACCGCTTCACCTCGTCGAGGCTGTCGCCCTCGGTGGGGTGGGTGGCTTGGAGGAGCCGCACCGCGTAGTCCTGCACGTGCTTGGCCACGGGCACCTCGCGGACGAGCCGCTGCATGGCGATGATCCGCGCCTTGTTGAGGACGGGCCGCGCCGCGACCGCTTCGATCCCGGTGGTCCGCTCCAGGATCGCGTTCAGCTCGTCGCGGCTCGGGAACGGCACGTGCAGCTTGAAGAAGAACCGATCGAGCTGCGCCTCGGGCAGCGGGTACGTCCCCTCGCTCTCGAGGGGGTTCTGCGTCGCCAGGACGAAGAACGGCTCCTCCAGCGTGTAGCTCTGCCGCGAGACCGTGACCCGGTGCTCCTGCATGGCCTCGAGGAGCGCGCTCTGCGTCTTCGGCGTCGCCCGGTTGATCTCGTCGGCGAGGATGATGTTGGCGAAGATCGGCCCCTTGCGGAACGAGAACGACCGCTGCCCGCCCGCGCTCTCGTCGATGACCGTGGTGCCGATGATGTCGGCGGGCATCATGTCGGGCGTGAACTGGATGCGCGAGAACTGGAGGTCGAGCGCCTCGGCCATGGTGCGGACGAGCATCGTCTTGCCGAGCCCCGGCACGCCCTCGAGCAGCGCGTGCGAGCCCGCGAGCATGCACGTGAGCACGCCGTCGATCACGTCGCGGTTGCCGACGATAACCTTCCCCACCTCCTCGCGCAGCTCTCCGATGCTCGCGCGGAACTCGTCCACCTCGGCCCGCGCTGCTTCCTTCGTCTTCTCGGCCATAGCTTCCTGCTTCGCGCCCGCTGCCGCGGAGCGCCTGTAGAGGCGCGGTCGCGCTCGAGCCGATGGCTCGACTCACTCGCGCGGCCTGATGAGCTGGAAATACCGGTTCACGTAGAACCGGTATCCATCAGGGATCTGATCCTTGTTGATCTGCTGCTCTGCGACCGTGTGGTAGTCCGTGAAGACCTTCTTGTAGCCGGTCCCCTTGAAGCCCCGCTCGGCAGCGCTGAGGATCACCTCGCTGTTCGAGGGCCCCTGCTGGGTGTCGAGCCCCTGCGCCTGGACGTCCTGGGTCCCCATCTTCGGGTCGGTGCGCTTGCCCGCGACCTCGCCGCCGCGGCCGGAGCCGGCGCCATCGCCTCCGGGCTGGTTGCCGCCGCCCTGGTTGCCCTGGCCGCTCCCCTGCCCCTCCTGCCCCTGACCTTGCCCGCCGGGCATCAGGATCTTCTTCCCGCCGGGCCCGATCACCAGCTCCTGACCCTGACCCTGCCCGCCCTTGCCCTGGCCCTGGCCTTGCTGGCCGTCCTGCCCTTCCCGCTCGCCGTCGCCCTGCCCCTGCTGGCCCTGCCCCTGCTGCTCCTCGCCGCTGCCCTGGTTGCCGCGCGCGCGCTTGCCGAAGCGGAGCATCCTCGCCATCCGCTGCTTGCCCCCCTGCCCTTGCTGGCGCACGAGCTCCCGGAGCTCCTCGAGCCGCTGGCGCAGCTCTTCCTTCTCCTGCTCGGACATCTCCTCCTGCTGCATCCGGTTGATGTCCTCGGCGGCCTGCTCGAGATCGTCCGCTGACATCCCGAGATCGCGCATCAGATCCTCGGCCGCCTTGGCGAGCTCGCGGTCGAGCCGGTCGAGCTGGCGCCCGGTCCGCTCCTTCTGCTCGGCCTCGCGGTCGAGGCGCTCCAGCTCGCGCTCCTTCTTCTTGAGGAGCCGCTCCTCTTCGGCCTTCTGCTGCTCGTTCGCCGAGGCCTTCTGCTTCTGCTTGAGCAGCTGCTCGCGCGCCTCGGCCCGCTTCTCGTTGATCGCGGCGAGGGCCTCCTTGCGGCGCGAGGCCGCGTCGGCGAGCGCCTTGCGCAGCCGCTCGATCTCGGCCTTGTCGAACTTCTGCTTCTTGTCGCGGAGCTTCTCGGCGAGCTGCTTCAGCTCCTTCTTCGCCTGCTCGAGGTCCTTCTTCTCGAGCGACTCCCCCACACCCTTCGCCAGGTCGCTCCTCTTGAGGTCGAGCCCGGTCTCTTTCAGCGCCTCCTCGAGCGCCTTCAGGTCGGCCTCGGCGCCCTTGAGGAGCTCGCGCTCGAGCGCCTCCATGCGGCGGAACGCCTCGGTCCGATCGAGGCGCTTGTTGGCGATGTCCTCGATGAGCTGGTTGAACCGCTCGACGGCGGACTTCATCTCCGGGCTCTGATCCTGTCGGTCGAGCGCCTTGGCCGCGTCCTTGAAGAGCTCGATGTCGTCGGGCGACATCGTGAGCGCGTCGATCGTCTGCGCGACGGGCGCCTGCTTCCGCGGGGTGCGCACCTCGAGCAGCGCCACCGCGATCACGCCGAGGCCCACCGCGGCCGAGGCCCAGAGCTCGCGCGGGAACGCGAGCGGCGCGGCGCCGGCGGGGCGCAGCCTGGCCGCGTGCTCGCAGGCGTCGTCGATCGCCGCCTCCATCAGGGGGGTCCGCTGCGCCGCGGGCAGCGCGTCGAAGGCGAGGGCGTTCGTCAGCCGGTCGTGGAGGCCGTGGTGCCGGTCGAGGGCGATCGTACCGGCGCGGGGGGGCAGGCGGCGCAGCATCGCCAGCGCGACGGTGGCCAGCACGAGCAGCCCCGCGCCGAGCAGGATCTGCCGGGCGCGCGGCTCGCTCAGGTGCGCCGGGAGCGCCTTGTGGACGGCGAGCGTCCCGGCCGCGATCGCCAGCGCGAGGGTCAGCGCGGTCGGCAGCGCGCGCAGCGCGCGCGCGACCCGGAGCCGCAGCTCGACCGCGCGCGCGGCGCTGCGGATACGGTCCAGATGCTTCGTGCGAGAGTCGCTCACGGTGCCCAGCGCTCCGGGCGCCCCCCGCGGGGCCCCTCGAAGAGGAAACGTCGCAGCATTGTACCTGCTGACGGGTCGGGCGCCCGAAAGTTCCTGGGAGGCTGCGCGCGACGCGTGAGGGCATGACGCGCGGCGAACCCCGATCATTCCCGCGCGGGGCAGCCTCGGCGCTCAGCGACCGCCGGCATCGATCGCGCTGCCGGGAGCGCGTGAGGGCCGTCCCTCCGGGTTACGACCGCATGGATCCCTGGCGCCGCTGCGCCAGCAGACGAGCACGAGCGTTCGACGGGTTCGGTGGAAACGACCTGACCGGGCCCGCGCACCGCGCGGGCGTACGGCTAGGTTACCTCGCCGCCTTCTTCTTGGGTGCCGCCTTGCTGGCGGCCGCCTTCTTCGTCGCGGCCGGCTTCTTCGCCGCGGCTTTCTTGGGCGCCGCTTGCTTCGCGGCCGGCTTCGCGGCGGTCTTCTTCGCGGCCGGCCTCTTCGCCGCGGCGGTCTTCTTCGCGGCCGGCTTCGCGGCCGTCTTCTTCGCAGCCGGCTTCTTCGCAGCCGGCTTCTTCGTCGCGGCGGTCTTCTTCGCGGCCGCCTTCTTCGCAGCCGGTTTCGCCGCGGTCTTCTTCGCGGCGGATGTCTTCGGGGTCGCCCTGCCCGTCGCAGCGCCGTTCGCCGCGGACCTCTTCGCCCCCGTCACGCGCGCTCCGGACGGCTGCTCCGCCTCGCGCTCTTCACCTGCTGCGCTCGGCTGGCCCTTGCTGCCGTTCGCGTCGGGCAACGGCTTCGCGTAGCGCGCGAGCGTCTCGCGCACCCGCGCGTCGAGGTCGGCGAAATCGAACGGCTTGTTCAGCCAGGCGTCGGCGGCGAAGAGCGGCGACGTCATCTCGTTCAGGTTCTCGCCGATCCCGGTGAGCATGATGACGCCGGTGCTCGCGAACGGCCGGCCGTCGGACGTGTCGCTCTTCAGCCGCTTGCAGATCTCCCAGCCGCTCATGCCGGGCATCATCACGTCGAGGATCACGAGGTCCGGCTGGTGCTCGCGCGCGAGATCCCAGGCGGCATCGCCCTCGGAGGCCTCGATCACGGAGAAGCCAAGGTTCCTCAGGTGGCGCGCAACGAGGCTCAACATCGCCGGTTCGTCTTCGGCCACCAGCACACGGGGCGGCGTCATGCTCGCGGAAGGCATCGTGGTGCGGATGAGAGTACGTGCGCGCGAACCGGTCAAGAGAGAACGAGCCCGCGGGGACGCGACGCGCGCTCGGAGCCGCCCTCCCGCGGCGACCCCGAGCGCCGGCGAGACCTCGATCACGCCGCTCGCGCGAGGGCGATCTTTTCCGTCTGTCCCGCCGCGTAGAAGCGCCGCAGCGCGGCGAGCAGCTCGGCGTGCCGTCCCCGGCGAGCAAACTCGGCCTCCAGCCGGCCCACGAACCGCGCCGCCAGGTCGTTCGCGATCCGGTAGCGATCCCCGGTCTCGGTGCCCGGCGGATCCATGAAGGTGACGCGCTCGAAGAGGTGAGCGCGGATCCGCGCGGCGCGCTCGGGCTCGAAGCGCGCTGGCCCCGGCGGCGCGGCCTCGGGGCGGCGCCGGAGCGGCGGACCCGGGAGCTCGACCTCCTCGGCGAGGCCGCCGTGGACGAGCAGCACGTACTTGTCCACCTCGGCCTGGAGCTCGAGCTCGAGCTGGGTCGCCGGGAGCTCCCTGCGCGCCCGCTCGGCCACATAGAGGAAGTGGCTCACCCCCTCGACGATCTGGCAGATCTCGTCGAACGTCCCCTCCCGCCCGCGCGAGATCGCGCGGGCGGGCAGGTGCAGGGCCACCTCGATGTCCCCGTCCGCGTGCCGGATCAGCAGCGCCTCGCGCGCGCCGCCGTCCGTCGGCCGGATGAAATCGTCGACGGCGGGGGCGTCGTCGAGCGCGTAGGTGCGCGCGAGGTGCTGCTGGATCCGGGCGGGGAAGGTCGCGCCCCGCATCAGTTGAGCCCGCCCGTGCCGCGGCTCGGCACGAGCCCGCGCGCCCCGAGCTCCTCGGCGAGCCGGCTGGAGCCGGTGCGGACCCAGCGCTCGTAGAGCCGGAGCACCGCGCGTTCATCGCGAGCGCCGGACGCGAGCGTGCCGTCGGCCACATCGTTCAAGACGCTCACGAAGCGCTCGAACTTCTCGGCCATCTCCGCGAGGACGTCGGGGCCCTGGCCGCCGCGCGCGTTGAGGCGCAGCATCGCGGCGGCGTGGTGGTAGGCTGTCGACCCGACCCCGACCACGTAGCCTCGATCGACGCCCTTGAGCTCGATGTGGCCGCCGAAGAAGCCGACCACGTAGAGGACGCCGTCGCCGAGGTTGCGCAGCCGCCGGAAGCGCTCGGCGCCGGAGGCCTCCAGGGCGTCGCGCAGGAGAAAGGTCAGGGGCTGGTTGAAGGTGGACTCGGCGTGCTCGTCCGGGTGAGCGAAGGCACAAAGCAGACCGACCAGGTAACTCGACGCCGCCTCGGTCGCGGCGACGTTCCGAACTCGGAGCGCCTCGTCCACAACCTCCTGGAAGTAGCGGGTCATGCTCGGGGACACAGAGATCGCTTGGCTCACGGGGGCACCTCACTTGCGCGGGCACCCTGGATACCGACGTAACCCGGGCCACCACGCGCTCAGGTCAACCAGACACGTCCTGTCGGCCTCCCTCGGGCAGGAGACCGTGAGGGCGTCGCGTCACGGTGCAGCCGCATTTCCGCCCTCATACGCTCACTTTAGCCGAGGGACCTGGGCAAGCCCAGCCGCACGCTCCGCACCTTCTCCTGCAATCTCCAGGACTTACAGCCACCCGGGCGCCTGGCTGCCAGCGCGCAAAGTGCTGGATTGACCTACGCTTGACACCCTGGAGGGGGTGGCTATCTTCGGCGCGCCCGCTAGCACTCCCCTGAGGTGAGTGCTAGCAAAGTGCCCAGACTGCAATCGTATGGGACCTTGCGGCTGCTCAGGCAGGCCGTCTGGGTCCTGCCGTCTCGTGGGACGCGGCCGCTCGTCCCCGGAGGATTCGCAAAGATGAAGATTCGACCGCTCCAGGACCGCGTGATCGTTCAGCGCGTGAAGGAAGAAGAGAAGACCAAGGGGGGTCTCTACATCCCGGACACCGCGAAGGAGAAGCCGATCGAGGGCACGGTCGTCGCCGTCGGCAACGGCAAGGTCGGCGAGGACGGTACCGTGCGGAAGCTCGACGTCAAGGAGGGCGATCGCGTCCTCTTCGGCAAGTACTCGGGCACCGAGGTGAAGATCGACGGCGAGGAGCACCTCATCCTCCGCGAGGACGACATCCTCGGCGTGATCGAGAAGTGACGCGGGCGATAGCAGGAACTTAGGAGAGACACCATGGCAGCCAAAGAAATCATCTACAACGAGTCCGCCCGCAGCATGATCCTCGCGGGCGTCAACGCCCTCGCCGACGCGGTCAAGGTCACGCTCGGCCCGAAGGGGCGCAACGTCGTCATCGAGAAGAGCTTCGGCTCGCCGACGGTCACCAAGGACGGCGTCACGGTCGCCAAGGAGATCGAGCTCGAGAACCGCTTCGAGAACATGGGCGCCCAGATGGTCCGCGAGGTCGCCTCGAAGACGAGCGACATCGCCGGCGACGGGACGACCACGGCCACGGTGCTCGCCCAGGCGATCTACCGCGAGGGCTCCAAGCTCGTCGCGGCCGGCCACAACCCGATGGAGATCAAGCGCGGCATCGACAAGGCGGTCGAGGCGATCGTCGGGCACCTCCACAGCTCGGCCAAGCAGACCAAGGACGCGAAGGAGATCGCGCAGGTCGGCACGATCAGCGCGAACGGCGACGAGACGATCGGCAAGCTCCTCGCCGACGCCATGGAGAAGGTCGGCAAGGAGGGCGTGATCACGGTCGAGGAGGCCAAGAGCGCCGACACGACGCTCGACGTGGTCGAGGGCATGCAGTTCGACCGCGGCTACCTCTCGCCGTACTTCGTCACCGACCCCGAGGCGATGAAGGCGAACCTCGAGGACTGCTACATCCTCATCTCGGAGAAGAAGATCTCCAACATGAAGGACCTGCTCCCCGTGCTCGAGGCGATCGCCAAGAGCCAGAAGCAGCTCCTCATCATCGCCGAGGACGTCGAGGGCGAGGCGCTCGCGACCCTCGTCGTGAACAAGCTCCGCGGCACGCTGCACTGCGCGGCCGTGAAGGCGCCTGGCTTCGGCGATCGCCGCAAGGAGATGCTGAAGGACATCGCCGTCCTGACGGACGGCCAGGTGATCGCGGAGGAGCTCGGCCTCAAGCTCGAGAACGTCACGATCAGCGATCTCGGCCGTGCCAAGACGGTCATCATCGACAAGGACAACACCACGATCGTCGGCGGCCAGGGCAAGAAGGACAAGATCAAGGCCCGGCAGCAGGAGATCCGCGCCCAGATCGAGAACACGACGAGCGACTACGACCGCGAGAAGCTCCAGGAGCGCCTCGCGAAGCTCGTGGGTGGCGTCGCGGTGGTCAAGGTCGGCGCTGCGACCGAGACCGAGATGAAGGAGAAGAAGGCCCGCGTCGAGGACGCGCTCCACGCGACCCGCGCGGCCGTCGAGGAGGGCATCGTCCCGGGCGGCGGCGTGGCGCTCATCCGCGCGCAGAGCTCGCTCGAGAAGATCCAGGTCAACGACGAGCAGCGGTTCGGCGTGAACATTATCCGCCGCGCCATCGAGGAGCCCCTCCGCCAGATCTCCGCCAACGCCGGCGAGGAGGGCTCGATCGTCGTGCAGAAGGTGCGCGAGGGCAAGGACTCGTTCGGCTACAACGCGGCGTCGGGCGACTACGGCAACCTGCTCGAGATGGGCGTCATCGATCCGGTCAAGGTCGTCCGGTCGGCGCTCCAGAACGCGGCCAGCGTCGCCAGCCTGATGCTCACCACCGAGGCGCTCATCGCCGAGCGGCCGAAGGAGGAGAAGGCGGCGGCCGGCGGCGCCCACGCGGGCCACGGCCACGACTTCTGATCGCGGCGCGGGCAGCTAAGCCCGTCGGGTGAGGGCCGGCTTCCTCCTGGGGAAGTCGGCCCTTCTCCATTTCGACTTCCGGCAGGCCGCGACGCGTGATCTGATCCGCGCAGGTTCGCGATGAGCACCCTGACTACCGAGCGCCTTGAGCTGACCCCGGTCTCGCTGCCCCTGCTCGAGGCGGTCATCCGCGGAGATCGCCTCGAGGCCGAGGCGCTGTCCGGCGCGCGCTTCCCCGACGCCTGGCCCGGGCGCGCGCTCGTCGAGCGCGCCTTCAGCTCGCCGCTCGACCGGCTGCGCGACGACCCGGAGGCCTTCCTGTGGGGCACGCGGCTGATGGTGACGCGCGGCCAGGAGGCGCGCGTCGTCGTGGGCAGCGTGGTGCTGAACGGCCGGCCCGACGAGACCGGCACCGTGGAGATCGGCTACGGCGTCGAGGGGAAGTCCCAGGGCCAGGGCTACGCGACCGAGGGGTCGCGCGCCGTCCTGCACTGGACGCTGCAGCAGGCGAGCGTGCGGCGCGTGATCGCCACCACGCCGGCCTGGCACCGCGCGTCGCTCCGGGTGATCGAGAAGCTCGGGATGCGCGCTGCCGGGACGCTCGACCACGCCCTCCTCGGCGAGCTGCTCGTCTTCGAGCGCTCCCGCGAGTAGCGGCCCCTCGCGCCCGCCAGCGGCCCCCACGCAGGCCGCGAGCCGGAGGGCGCGCTGCGAGCGGCCGTCCGCGCGGCGGCCCGCGCAAGCGCGCCCTCAACCCCCGGCGCGGCTGGCGCCGCCGCGCGGGTCGCGGCGCCGAGCCCACTCGCACATCGTCATGCCCGCGGCGATCGCCACCGGGTACGAGTGGTTGATCCCGTACATGGGGATCGCGATCACGTCCTCGCACGCGTCGAGCAGCGCCGGCGGCAGCCCGTCGTCCTCGCTGCCGAACAGGAAGACGAGCCCGCGGGGGAACGGCGCCTCCCAGAGGGTCCGCCGCGCGTGGTCGCGCTCGACGCCGATGAGGGGACGGCCGCGCGCCGCCTCGAGGAAGGTCGCCTCGTCGGGGCACTCGACGATGGTCTCGTACTTCTGCATGCCCATCGAGGCGCGCTCGTAATAGGGCTCGGTCCCGATCAGGAAAATCTCGCGCACCAGGAAGGAGTGCGCGACGCGGATGATGGCGCCGATGTTGAACGGGTTCTTCGCGCGGCAGACGGCGATCGAGAAGTCGTTCCGCAGGGGGGCGAGCTCCTCGCGGATCTCCTGGGTGGTGAGCCCGAACGGCGGGATCTTCACGGCGCGCTGGCTTCCTTACTCGGCGGCAGCGAAGCGATCGTACAGCGGATAGATGGGCCCCTCGTGGAGCCTGAGCTGCTCGGTGGCGCCCGTCGCGTGCTTGACCAGGAGCACGAGCCCGGCGCGCGGCGCGGCGTCGAACGCGCCCCGGATCGCGGCGACGGACAGGCGTCGCACGGGCCGCCCCGCGATCTCGAGCACCTCGTCGCCCTTGCGGAGCCCGGCGCGCTCGGCGGGCCCGCCCTCCACGGTCCGCGAGATGAACGCGGAGCCCGAGTGCAGCTCGTACCAGAAGCCGAGGCCGACCTTGGCGTGGGCCGGCTCGAACGCCAGCGTGAGCCAGCCGCCCCCGTCGAGCTCGACCTCGATCTCCCCGGCGGCGCGCTGCGTGTCGGTCGGGCGGCCGATGTCGCGCACCCCGATCGGCTTGTCGACGAGCGCGTCCGACTCCCAGACCTCCACCCGGAGCCGATCCTCGGGCGAGACGTGGAAGTTTCCGCTCGGGCCGTCGGGCCACGTCGGGTCGACGGTGTCCTCCTGCACCTTGGTCCGGAAGATCTCCTCGCCGTTGACCAGGACGCGGGCGTACGGGTCGGGGAGGCCTCCCGCCTCGGGGTCCCAGGCTCGGCCGTCCCGCGTGCGCTCCGGGATCCTCGCCCGGACGACCCGGAGCCACCGGACGTCCTCAGGCGGGGGCGGGTGAAGCTCCTGCTCTGGAGGGGGCTCGCGGAGCCGGGTCGCGAGCTCCGGATAGAGGAACGAGCAGCCCCCCGCGGCGAGCAGGACGCCCCCTGCGGCGAGCAGCTTGCCCCCTGCGGCGAGCAGCTTGGACAACGCAGGCATGCAGAGCGCGCGAGGCTTTCGGAGGGCCACGATGGCGCCATTTTTGGCCGGAGCCGGCGTCAGCCGCAACTAAACCGTGCTATTTCCGGCACCCATGCAGGACTCGCCCGTGATCGCTACCAGCGACCTCAGCGCGCATGTCGACGGCAAGGTCGTGCTCCGCGGATGGCTCTACAACAAGCGCTCGAGCGGCAAGCTCCACTTCCTCGAGCTGCGCGACGGCTTCGGCACCGTCCAGTGCGTGATGGCCAAGAGCGACGTCGGCGACGAGGTCTTCGCCGCCGCCGACAAGGTCACCCAGGAGAGCGTGATCGAGGTCACCGGCCAGGTGAAGGCGCACCCGAAGCGCGCCGGGGTGTTCGAGGTCGTCGCGTCCGGCTTCCGCCTGCTCGGCCCCACCACGGGCGAGTACCCCATCTCGCCCAAGGAGCACGGGACCGATTTCCTCATGGATCACCGCCACCTCTGGCTGCGCTCGAGGCGGCAGCACGCGATCTTGCGCGTGCGTCACACCATCATCCAGGCCATCCGCGACTTCTTCGACGGGCGGGGGTTCACGCTCGTCGACGCGCCCATCTTCACGCCGAACGCGTGCGAGGGGACGAGCACGCTGTTCCAGACCGACTACCACGGCGACCCGGCGTACCTCACCCAGTCCGGGCAGCTCTACATGGAGGCAGCGGCCGCCGCGTTCGGGAAGGCGTACTGCTTCGGGCCCACGTTCCGCGCCGAGAAGTCGAAGACCCGCCGCCACCTGGCCGAGTTCTGGATGGTCGAGCCCGAGGTCGCGTTCATGGACCTCGAGGGCGACATGGACCTCGCGGAGGACTTCCTCTGCTTCATCGTCGAGCGCGTCCTCGAGCGGCGCCGGCCCGAGCTCGCCGTGCTCGAGCGCGACGTCACGAAGCTGGAGTCCGTCAAGAAGCCGTTCCCGCGCATTCGTTATGACGAGGCCGTCGCCATCCTGAACGAGGCGCGCGCGGAGAAACGCAAAACAGCCGGAGAGGCTGGAGTTCCCGATTTTCCCTGGGGCGAGGATCTCGGCGGTGAGGACGAGACGATCATCTCCAGCCGGTACGATCGCCCCGTCATGATCCACCGCTATCCGGCCGAGGTGAAAGCCTTCTACATGAAGCGCGATCCGACGGACGACCGGCTCGCCCTCTGCGTCGATGTCCTGGCGCCGGAGGGCTACGGTGAGGTGATCGGGGGCGGGCAGCGCGAGGACGATCTCGCCACCCTCGAGCGGGCAATCGAGGCGCACAAGCTGCCCCCCGAGGCGTTCAGCTGGTACCTGGATCTGCGTCGGTATGGCACCTTCCCGCATGCGGGCTTCGGGCTGGGTGTCGAGCGGAGCGTCGCCTGGATCTGCGGTCTGCCCCACGTGCGCGAGACCATCCCGTTCCCGCGGATGCTGAATCGGCTCTCGCCGTAGTGCCGCGCGTCAGAGATCCTGCCGGGTTTTCTGGCCGCCGCTGTCTCACCTTCACCTCGCGCGCCGCGCGGGGCCGACCTCGCCTCGCCGCGCTCTGCCCCGCAAACGTTGCGCGACTGCCGCTGCGCCGCTGCCCGCTGCGCAGCAACCGCGTGTGCCGGCCGCACGTCGCGAGGCCGGCGCGAGCTACCGGCGGGGCGGCCGAGCGCTGGAGGGCGCGCGCCACGGCGCGATGCGCCACGGCGCCGACGCGACGAGCCGACGCGCAGAAGCGGATGAGGCTCGCCGCCGCGCGGGTAGGACGACGCGGGGAGGAGGAGCGGGTGGGAGCGCCCCGTGCGTCGAGGAGCGGCGAGGAGCATGAGTGAGAGGTAACGCGACCAGCGACCGCCGCGACGAGCGGCGGGCAGTGTGGTCAGGCCGTGCCCGCGACGAGCGTCGCCGCTGGGGATCCGTTTTTGCTCCGCTTGCAGGGCGACTCTGTCGTATCAAGAAAGCATAGGGCGCAACGCGCGACCCACGCTCACTCGGCCGACCGACGGAGCCACCCCTGCTTGCAGATGAGGGAGCGCTCTACCGGCGAGCCGGACCCTGCCCCCGCCCCCCGGCCCAACTCGCGAGGACAAAGCTATGGCTCGTCTCGTCGGCTTCATCGGTAACCGTCCGGATCTCGGCGCGCGTGCGATCGAGCTTGAAGACCGTGCCCTCACCGTTCGCCGAAAGGAGGGCGTGATCCCTGGCTGGGGCGTCGGCTTCTACCAGGGAGGAGAGATTCTCCTCAAGCGCCGGCCGATCGACGATCGGCCCGAGATCAGCCTGGTCGACATGACCAAGGACGTGCGCGCCGACATCCTCGTGGCGCATGTCCGGGCTGCGACGGTCGGCAGCCTGCGCACCGAGAACACGCACCCGTTCCGCTACCGGCAGTGGCTGTTCGCCCACACCGGCACGGTCGAAGGGTTCGCCCGACTGCGGAGCCAGCTCAGCGACTCGCTGCCGCAGTTCCTCCAGCGCGACGTCCGCGGCGAGACGGACAGCGAGATCCTCTTCCACCTGTTCCTCTCGTTCCTCCACGACAGCGGCCAGCTCGATCGGCCCAACGTGGACGCGGCGAGCGCGCGGGCGGCCCTCCGGTCCTCCATCGCGCTCGTCGATCGGCTCTGCGCGGAGGAAGGAGCGGGGCCGAGCGCGATGAACATCGTGGTCACGAACCCGGAGTACCTGCTCGCGGCCCACGGCGGCACCCCGATGGCGTACCGCATCTACCAGGGCAGCGACGACATGGAGCGGCTCCTGAGCGACGGCGGCCTCGGCCGCATGCGCATGCCGGACTACGCCGCGAGCCGGCTCACGCTCGTCGCGTCGGACTTCGACGACGACCAGTCCCCCGCGGGGTGGACCCACGTCGGCGAGCGTGCGATCGTGACGTTCACGCGCGCCGATGCTCCAGCGATCGAGCCGATCTGAACGCCCCCGCGGCCCGCAGCGGGCCGCGGCGTACGCTGCGCCGGCCGGCGTCCCCGACACCTCGCGATCCCCGCCGGCGCTCCCCTCGCTGATCGTCGCCGCGCTCATCGGCTCGTCCCTCCTCGGGTGCGGGCTGGGGGGCCCGGCCTCGTTCCCCGCCGCTTCCGAGCTCCCCGACGATCGTCGCCGTCCGGACGGCGTGGCGATCGATCTGGCGAGCGTCCCGCCGCGACCCGCGAACCAGGCAGACGTGAGGGACAGCGTCGTGACCCTCCGGACGCCGCTCGGCGTCGGCCTGGCGCTGGACGTCGTGGCGGAGCTCTTCAAGCGGATCATCGCCGAGGACAGCGAGGCGCTGAGCGAGCTGCTGACGCGCGACGCCCTCGCGATCCACACCGGCTCCGGCGGATCGGGGCAGCCGCCGAGCGCCGGGCTCTTTTGGGAGCAGCGGTTCCGGCGGCTCGAGTACGGAAAGCTCGCCGGAGAGCCGGTCTACCGCGAATCGGAGCTCCAGATCTTCCGGGCGGAGGACGTGCTCGCGACGCCGCAACACCCCGCCATCCAGCCGGAGACGCTCGACGACCAGGACATCGTGATCCGCGTGCCGATCATGACCGCGCGGATCGCGGCGGATCGGCTGCTCGGCGACGAGATCGTGGTCTGGCTGCGGCGAGACGGCCCGCGATTCAAGATCTATCGGCTGCTCGAGGACTTCCAGCTACAGTAGGCTTTGCGCTCGTGCCGCATCTCCGACAAGATCAGGGCTCGATGAGCCGCCTCAAGATCGCGTTCGTTGGCTCCGGGGGGGCGGCGCGAGGCCTGGCGCACCTCGGCGTGCTGAAGGCCTGCGAGGAGCTCGGGATCCATCCGGAGATCTACGTGGGCGCGGGGGCCGGCGCGCTCGTCAGCGCGACGTACGGGCAGGACATCCCGCTCGACGTGCTGCTCGACGCGTACCGCCTGCCGTGGAGGCGACGCCACCGCGGGCCTCGCCTCCACGTGTCGAGCTTCTTCGGAGCGCCCGCCCTGCGCGATCTGCTCGACCCGGGGTACCTCTGCTCGGGGGTGTTCTCGATCGACCGGCTCGAACGCTACGTGCGCCGGACGCTGCCGATCAACGACTTCCGGCAGCTGCCGCACGCGGTCTATGTCACCGCGGTCGACGTGGACAGCGCCAAGCGCGTCGTGTTCGGCCCGGGATACGACGAGGCAACGCCGATCAGCCAGGCGGTGGCCGCGAGCTGCTGCGTGCCCGGCCTGTTCCGGCCCTACCGCATCAACGGCCGCTATCACCTGAGCGGTGAGGTGATCCGGACGCTCTCCGCCGACGTGGCCGTGAACGCCGGCGCGAACATCGTGATCATCTCGAACATCTACCGCCCCGAGGAGCGCGACGAGTCGCAGCGCTCGATCGCGAGGAGCGGCGCGCCCGGCGTCGTCCGGCAGTCGCTCAGCATCCTCCTGGCCGAGAAGGAGCGCCGCGGCGTCGAGCTGCTCTCCAAGCTCTACCCGAGCGTCACCTTCCTCGACGTGGCGCCCGCGATCGGCCGTTACAGCTACATGAACCGGTTCGCCGCGAAGCCGCTCGTCTTGCGCGGCTACCGCACGGCGCTCCGCGTGCTCGCCGCCGCGAAGGAGAAGGGCGTCTTCGACGCGCCCTCCTCCAAGAGCGCGCTGAACTAGCGCCGCCCCCTCCTGTCGCAGGCGGCGCGGCCGCCGCTACATCCCCGCGACGATGCGGTACTCGTCCTGGTGCTCCACCAGCTCGAGGCGGTTGTCGTCGACCTTGCGGCGCCACTCTTCGCCCTTGCGCCCCGGGATGCGGTAGCTGGCGCTGAAGGTGTAGTCGACGTAGATGACGTCATCCTCCCGGAGCACGCGCCGGTAACGGATCTCGTACCGGATGGCGCGCGCGTCTTGGAATTTGCCGTTCAGGTACTCGCGCAGGCCGGCATAATCGAGGTCGTCCGACGCGTCGATGTTGCCGCCGTCCTCGTAGTACTTGGGCGAGGCGAGCTGGAGCAGCGCGCCGACGTTCTTGCTCTCCACCGCGTTGCGGTACTTCTCGCAGAACGAGATGATCTTGCGGTTGTCGTCATTGTCCTCGACGTCCGTGTTCGGGATGTAGTGGGTCGCGCAGCCGGCGAGGACGGTCGAAGCCACGACGAGGAACGAAGCGACAGCTTTTGTTTGGCGGCAGAGCATACGCGGGCAGGACAACGCTCAGGGGAAGCAGCTGATTCCAGCCGGGGACCTTGCCAGATCGGGGTGCGGATCGGCAAGCGAAGCGATCAAGACCGCCGCGGATGACACGGACGGGCGCCCCCGCTAGCCGTGCTCGTCGAGCCAGCGGAGGAGGGCGAGATGGCCGACCGGACCGTCGTGGTCGACGGGGAGGTCGAGATCGACCTCGCGCAGGCGCCCGGCGTCGCCAGGATCCGCCTGGAGGAGGAGCGCGACGGCGCCGCAGGCGACCGCGCGGTGCTGCGCGACCGTCAGGCCGAGGAGCTCGCGCGCGACCGGCCCGGCGTCGTCGGCCGTTACGACGACCATGCGATCGGCGTCGGAGGACGCGACGAGCTCTGCCGCGGCGCGGAGCGCCTCGAGCGCGCCGCCCAGCCCGGCGCCGACCGCGAAGCTCGGCCCGGTGAGCTGGTACGCGATGGCGCACTCCCCCGCGATCGCGTTCGGCGACGTGGCGGGAAAGAGGCGCGGCTCGACGAAGCGGGCGCCGCGCGCGCGACGGCGGGCGTCGTAGACGTCGTTGGTGTCGATCGTCGCGAGCGCGTGGCCCGCGACGATGCCGGCGCCCCGCAAGGCGCCTTCGCCGACGATGTCGGCGAGGGCCGCCACGGCGGTCAGCCCGAGACGGCAGAGCGCGTCGAGGCGCGCGAGGCGGTCGCGCGGGATGCCCGTGGTCTCGGCGAGGCGCCCGAGGTCGAAGCCCGTCACGCGCGCCGCCGCGCGGAGGTGCACCGGGCGAGCGCGCCGCGGCTTCCGCCCGCTCGCGCAGGACGTGAGCAGGAGCGCGGCGTTCGCGCCGCCGAAGGCCGCCGAGAGCTTGAGCGCTGCTTCGAGCGGCCGAGGCTCGGCGCGCTCGAGCAGGAGGGCCGGAGCGTCGGGGTCGAGCTCGCCCTCGGACGCCGCCGGCGGGGCGATGGAAGACGCGAGGGCGGCCGCGGCCGCGAGCGACTCGAGCGCGCCCGCGGCCCCGAGCGTGTGTCCGATCTGGGCCTTGAACGGGTGGACCACGGGCGGAGGGGGCGCGGCGACCGGCGGCGCGCCCGGGCCCGCCGCGGGGCGGGGCGCCGCGAACAGCGCGGCGATCGCGCGCGACTCCATCGCGTCGTTGTACGGCGTCGCCGTGGCGTGGGCGCTGACGAGCCCGACGCGCGAGGCAGGCCACCCGGCGTCGGCGAGCGCCGCAGCGCCGGCGCGCATCAGCCCCGAGCCCGTCCGATCCGGGGCGGTGATGTGCACCGCGTCGGTGGAGGCGCCGAAGCCGGCGACCCGGACCATCACCGGGGCGCCGCGGCGGCGATCCTCGCGCACGAGGGCGACGACGGCCGCGCCCTCGCCGAGCGCCATGCCGTCGCGGCCGAGGCGGAACGGGCGCGATCTCGACGCCGTGGTCGCGCGGAGCGCCTCGAAGCCGGCGGCGACGAAGGTGCTGAGGGCGTCGTAGCCGCCGGCGAGCACGAGATCGCAGGCGTCGCGATCGAGCCAGCGGAGGCCGAGGCCGATGGCCAGGGTGCTCGCGGCGCACGCCGCGAGCAGGTGCGTGCGCAGCGGGGTCCGCTCCAGCCCGAAGGCGGCGAGCGCGTCGTTGAACGGCGCGAAGTAGGTCGCGCCGGAGGCCAGCGCGGCGAGCGCGCCGGCGTCGGCGCCCTCGGCCCTCGCCGCGAAGAACCGCTCCGCGGTGAGCATGCCGCCGCTGGACGTGCCGAGGGCGATGCCGATGCGCTCGCCGCGCCAGCCCGGGCGCACGCGCTCCAGCGCCCCGAGCGTCTGCGAGAGCGCCGCCTTCAGGAGATCCGTGGCGCGATCGGCCCCCGGAGCGACGCCGAGCGCCGCGGGCGCGCGGGCGGCGAAGGGCCGCAGGAGACCGGCGCGCGCGAGCTCTTCGTCGCGCGCGATCGCGACCGGCGCGGGCTCGCCAGCGCCGGGGACGCGGTAGGCGAGGGGGCCGAGGCCGAGCGCAGAGACGGCGCCCGAGGCGATGACGCAGGCGTCGCTCATGAGCCGTCCTCCGACCCAATCGCGTCGGGATCGACGAAGGCGCGCGGGTCCGGCGCGCGATCCCGCTCCTCGGCCTCGCAGGTCACCGTGACGAGCAGCCCGGTCGAGGCCTGCGCGTAGCGGACATGGCCGCAGCCCACGCCCTCCGCGATCACGACCTCCTCGTCGAGCTTTCGCCGGCGCGCGCCCTCCGCCGCCCACGTCGTGCGGCGCGCGCCGATCAGGCCGCGGTCGTTGATCCGCAGGTCGATCACGGCGTCGCCGTCTCGCAGGACGAACGAGGCCGTGCTCGCGGCGCGCTCGTACCAGAGCAGCGTCCCCGCCGCCGGGTGGAGCATCCACCAGCGCAGGAAATCTACCGGCAGGCCGCGGAGCGACGCTCGCGGCGTCGAGGCGTCGCCGCGCTTCAGCAGATCGAGCGCGGGCACCGCGAAGCGGAAGCGGTCGCCGCGCGCCCACAGGTCGAGCGCGGTGGTGCCGCCTGGACCGAGGAGGATCATCCGGAGCGCGCCCTCCGGCGCGAGGATCGCGCCGTCCGCCGCGGGCGCGCGCCCGTCGATCGCCGGCGGGGCAATCGCGATCGCCCCGCGCGCCTCGAGCACGTGGCCGGTGCGCGGCTCCCGCAGCGCCAGGCGGACGCGGAGCGTGCGCGGGCCGGCCCCCTCGACCTCGCGGCGGAGCGCCGAGAGGCGCTCCCGCCCCTCGCGCCACGCCGACGGATCGGGCCGCGCGGCGGGCGTGCCCGGCGACGGCCGAGGCAGCATCCGCGCGAACTCGGCGTCGAGCGGGCTGCCGCGCCGCGCGACGTTGGCGGCGCAGGCGGGGGCGCACGCGAGCGAGAGCAGGAGGCACGCGGCGCTCACGAGGCGGCGCTCACGATGGCCGGGCGCAGGCAGCGATGTCGTCACGCGTCGCCGGGAGCGACCAGCAGGATGGCGTATCCGCGGTCGGGTGCGCCGCCCAGGACGAGCACGCTCGCGAGGGCGCCGCTCGCGAGCGCCGCGACCGCCGCGGCGGCGGCGAACCCGCCAGCGCCCTCGTGATCGCCCGCGCGCGGCGCCAGCGTGGAGCACGGCACCTCGGCCCACGGCGAGCCGCGCAGGCAGGCGATGAGGCGCTCCTCGTTCCGCCCGACGAACACGGCGGCGGGCGACGGAACGCTGGGCTGCGCGCGCTGCGCGACCTCCCCGGGAGCGCCGAGGGGCGCCGGCGCCGGCGCTCCCGCGAGCATCTCCACGCCGTCGCCGCGCCAGGAGTTCCACCAGGCCACCGCCGCCACCGGGCGCGCGCCCCGCTCGCGCACCCGCGCGGCGCTCTCGAAGAGCAGCACGGCGGCGCCCTCGCTGCGCACGCCGGAGCTGACGACCTGCGAGCAGATCGGACCGAGGCACCGCTCGATCATGGGGCTCGCCTCCTCGACGCTGCCGGCGGCGAGCGCCTCCCCTTCCCCGGCGGTGATGAGCTCGATGGCCGTGACCATGGCCGACTCCGCGGTCGCGCCGAGGTCGGCCATGGCGAACACCGGCCCGCGGAGGCCCAGGTAGATGGAGGCGTGCCCGACCGGCGACGAGGGGACCAGGTTCGGGAAATCGGCGGGGCTCGCGTACTTCGCCCCCTTGTCGTAGATGCGCCGCATGTAGGCGGTCGAGGCGTCGACGCTGCCGAACGAGGCGCCGACGATGGCGCCGGGCAGGGTGCGGCTCGGCGCGACGTCGGCCGCCGGGTCGCCCGCGCCCGCGTCGGCCGGAGCCGCGCCGCCGAGGCCGGCGTCGGAGAGCGCGGTGAGGATCGCGGCCGTCGTCAGGCGGCCGGCGCGATCGAGCCGCCTCGCGCGCGCGAGATCGAGGTGCGCGCCCGTGTTGAACGCGATGGAGCCCTCGGCTGGCGGAGGGCCGGGCTCGAGGTACGCGGCGCCGCCGCGGGTCGCGAGGACGCCGAGCGGGCCGATCGTCGCGGCCGCCGTCACGACCACCGAGCGCCGCACGGGCGCGCCGCCGGCGCCGAGCGGCGGCGGAAACCGATCGGGCTGCGCGAACACGAGCACGCTGTCCGTGCCGCCGAAGCCGAAGGAGTTCGACATCGCGGCGCGGATGGGCGCCTCGCGCGCCTCCTTGAGGTGCAAGAGCTGGCACTCCGGATCGACCTCCTCGAGGCCGCCGGTCGGCGGCATCACGCCGCGCGCGACGGCGAGCGCGGTGATCGCCGCCTCGACCGCGCCCGCAGCGCCGAGGGTGTGCCCGATCTGCCCCTTGGACGACGAGACGGCGATGCGGCTCACCTCGGCGCCGAGGCAGGCGCGCAGGGCGGCGCTCTCCATGACGTCGTTCAGCGGCGTCGCGGTGCCGTGCGCGTTGACGTAGTCGAGATCCGACGGCGTGAGCGCCGCGCACCGGAGCGCGTCGCGCATGACGCGCGCCGCGGTGCGCCCCTCGCGCTCGGGGTTCGTGATGTGATGCGCCTCGGCGCCGGTCGCCCACCCGCGGAGCTCGACGATCGGCTCCGCTCCCCGCGCGCGCGCGGCGTCCTCCGACTCGAGCAGCAGGAACGCCGCAGCCTCGCCCAGGTTCAGCCCGGCGCGCCGCCGATCGAACGGGCGGCACGGATCCGGATCGACGGCCGCGAGGGCGCCGAAGCCGGTGTACGTCAGCCGGCACAGGCCGTCGGCGCCCCCCGCGAGCACGCGGGTGGACAGGCCGGCGCGGAGCCAGGCCGCGCCCAGCAAGAGGGCGTTCGCGCCGCTCGAGCAGGCGCTGCAGACGCTCCTCACCCGGCGGAACGGGCCGACGGCGGCGCGGACGTGGTCGGCCGTCGACGAGAGCGGGTGCGAGAGCATCCGCTTCAAGGGAGCGATCGCGCTGGGATCGTGCGAGAGCCAGGCGAGCAGCTCCTCGGTCTCGAACATCCCGGCGGTCGTTCCGCCGACCACCAGGTCGACCGGCATCGCCCCGGGGTCGACGCCCGCGTGCGCGAGCGCCTCGCGGGCCGAGATCACCGCCATCGCGTCGGTCCGGGACCACCCTTCCGCCTCGCCGGGCGGGGCGACGTCCTCCGGGGAGAGGTCGCGGACCTCCGCGGCGATGCGCGCGCGCGTCCCGGGGATCTCGAACAGGGAGAGCGGCGCGAAGGCCCGCTCGCCTGCGATGAGCCGGTCCATCGTCGCCCTCGCCCCGCGCGCCAGGGGCGAGACGACCCCGATGCCCGTCACCCAGATTCGCACGCTCGAACGGCTCTCTGCGGCGTGATCACGCGGCCGCGGTCGACTTGATGATGTGGGCCACGAGCGCGTCCACCGACGCGAAGATCGGCCTCGCCTCGTCTCCCTCCGGGATGCGGACGCCGAAGCGCTCCTCCACGCTCATGGCGAGCTGGAGCGCGTCCAGCGAATCGAGGCCCAGCCCCTCGCCGAACAGCGGCGCGGCGTCGTCGATGTCCGCCGGCGTCTTCCCCTCGAGGTTCAGCTCCTCGACCATGAGTTCTTTTAACTTCTGCCGCACGTCCTGCGCGTTCATGAGCACGTCCCTGCGGGGTAGCACAATTCCGCGCCTTTCTACCAGGGGGCAGCGCTTTTTCTGACGGTTTGGTAAAGAGCGCCCATGGCTCTCGTCGACTACGCCACCTCTGCAGGCGTCGCGCTGCTTACCCTCAATGATCCGCCCGTCAACGGGTACACCCACGAGATGATGAAGGACCTCGACGCGGCCATCCTCGAGGCCCGCTTCGACAACGATGTGCATGTCATCGTCATCACCGGGCACGGCGAAAAGTTCTTCTGCGCCGGAGCGAACATCAACATGCTCCGCGAGTCGGATCCGACGTTCAAATATTACTTCTGTCTCCACGCGAACGAGACGCTGAGCCGGCTCGAGCACACGCCAAAGCTCTGCATCGCGGCGCTGAACGGCCACACTGTAGGCGGCGGCCTCGAGATCGCGATGGCCTGTGACCTCCGCATCGCGCGCAAGAACGCCGGCAAGATCGGCCTCCCGGAGGTCGCGCTCGGCGTCCTTCCCGGCACGGGCGGCACCCAGCGTCTCGCCAGGCTCATCGGCAAATCTCGGGCGATCCAGCTGATGTGCGAGGGCCAGACGTTCGATTTCGAGACGGCCCTGGCGGTCGGCCTGGTCAACGACGTCTGGGAGACCGCCTCCCACGACGAGTTCATGGACCGGATCCTCGCGTACGGTCACACGTTCACGCTGCCGGGTCGCGCGGCCTTGGCGGTCGGACGCATCAAGCGCGCGGTGCAGACAGGCTTCGAGGTGGGGCTCGAACAGGGGCTCGCCCTCGAGCGAGAGCTCCAAGCCGAGCTGTTTGCGTCGGAGGACGCGCGCGAGGGGCTCGCCGCCTACATGGAGAAACGGAAACCGGTGTTCCAGGGCAAGTGAACGAGCGCAGCACGGCGCACGTAAGATATATTACAATAAACAGCTTCCTTGAGACGGTCAGCCGATTTTCAAATCAGCGCGGGCTGCTGCACGTAAGTTCAGGCATGCAACAGCCTCTTGAGCACGTGCCGCTCCTGGAGCGGCCCAGCTTCGAGACCGTGTACAGGGTTGGCCTGTCGTTTCTCCGGCAAGCGCTCCGATGGCTCGGCGTGGCAGAGCGCGACATCGACGACGTCCTGCAAGACGTCATGATCGCTGCGTACCACGCGATGGAGAGCTTCGATCCGAGGCGCGGCACGGACGGGGAGCGCGCCCATCCCCCTTCCGGCCGCGAGCCGGGCGCGGGCCGCAGGGCTCCGCAGCCCTCGAGCCCGCTCGGCGAGCCCCTCAGGCGCTGGCTGTTCGGCATCGCCTGGCGGCAGGTCGGCCATTACCGCGGGCGCGCCCATCGCCGCCGAGAGATCGCGGTCGGCGCGGGGGCGAGCTGGCCGTTCGATCTCGCCGACCCGGGCTTGAGCTCGGAACAGCTGCTTGCGCGCGAGCAGAGCGGCCAGCTCGTCGGCCGGCTGCTCGGAGCGATCGACCTCGAACGGCGGGTCGTCCTGATCATGCACGACCTGCTCGAGATGACGAGCGCCGACATCGCGCGCGATCTGGACGTGAACGAGAACACGGTGCGCAACCGCCTCCGGCTCGCCCGCGAGGACTTCCGCGTGGCGGTGAAGCGCATGAACGCCGAGGATCGGCGCGCGCTCCGCGATCCCTTGAGCCTCCCGGTCGCGGAGCGGTCCCGCGCGGCCGACGAAGAGTCGCTCCTCGACGCGGCCAGGATCGTCCCCGAGGTGCCGGACGAGGTCCGGCGCAGGCTCTGGATCGCGGTGGCGCATGCGATCGCCCACGCGCGCGCGGCCGGCCCGAGCGCGCAGGCCTCCGCCCCGCCGCCCGCGTGAGCGAGCGCCGAGCGGTCGACCGGCGCGCCGCTGCGCGCGGGGCGCCGGACGATCGCGATCAGCGCTCCAGCATCCTGCCGTAGTGCTCGGCGAGCGCCGTCCCGCCGAGGCGCGAGAAGAAGGACGAGTAGCAGATCCAGATCGCCAGCCCGCTCATGTCGTCGAACATCGGCGGGAGATACGGGGGCGGGCGGATGATCCCGTCGGTCACGTGCGCGTGGAGGACGGGGACGTCCTCGTGCGCGACCTTCCCCACGAACAGGAAGGGAATGAGCATCGCCCGATCGTGCTGAATGGCGGCGCGCATGAAGGCATAGTTGAGGACGATCCCCTTGCAGTAGCAGGCGTCCTTCGTGAACGGCGCCCCTCCCGCGAGCACGCCGCCGCGGAAGACGCGCCGGGCGTTCTGGAAGCACTCCTCTTCCTCGTACCCTTCGGTGCGGTACCACTCGAACACGTCGAGGAAGGACGCCCCGTCCTCCGCCTTGTCCACCGCGAGGATGCGGTCGTTCAGCTTCTTCGCGCGACGCGGCGTGCTCCTGAAGGTGAGGATCTCGACCAGAACGGCGAGCCCTTCCTGAACCGCCGTGGTGCGCGGAGGCCCCTTCGCCAGCCAGCGCGCCACGGGCTGAGCCTGCCCGTTCAGGCTCGTCGCGACGTGCACCCACCCCTCGTGCGCCTCGAGGATGTCGACGTCGCTCCTGGAGAACATCGCGCCGCTCCGGATCTTCACGTAGTCGCTGCCGGCGGCGGCATCCGCGAGGAGCGAATCGTCCACCTGCACGCGGATCGAGGCGCCGCCGAAGAAGCGGTCGAAGCGGGCGTTCAGCTCGAGCGCCGCCATCTCCGCCGTGATCTCGCGCTGCTGCGACGGGCCGAGCCGCTCGCCGCCGATCGCCGTCAGGAGGTCGTAGAGCACGAACCCCATGTCC
Organism: Sorangium sp. So ce385; assembly: GCF_051474135.1. Classification (NCBI taxonomy): domain Bacteria; kingdom Pseudomonadati; phylum Myxococcota; order Polyangiales; family Polyangiaceae; genus Sorangium; species Sorangium sp. So ce385. The sequence goes on from NZ_CP150337.1 coordinate 9,914,869, forward strand.
CGCACGCTCGTCTTTCCGTCGGGCAGCTTGTCCTTCGGGGAGCCGTAGAGCTCGCGGGACAGGTCGTAGAACGCCTTGGTTCCCCGCCCCATGAGCATGCTCACGACCTTCCTGTACTCGTCCGCGGTCGCGCGGAGGATCTGGCCGAGCCGATCGCGCTTGCCGAGGTCCCGCTCGGCGTCGCGGAGGATCTCCTCGAGCTCGCGCTGCTTCGCCGCCGGATCGAACCCGAGGTCGTCCGCGTAGGTCACCCGGGGCAGCTCGCGCTGCTTCGCGCGGAGAAACTGCTCCTCGACGTCCGCTTCCCACCGGAGCGCCTGGAGGATGCGGATCGGGCGCTGCGCCTCGAGCACGCGCTGGGCCAGGTTCGCGAGGATCTCTTTGTAGGAACGCCACGGCCCGGCGACCGGCGACAGGGGCGCGTGCGGGATCGGCCCGTCGTGCAGGCTCAGCGACTCCAGCGGCGCCGAGGGCGCCTCCCCGTTCGACCCGCCGCCCTCGTCAGGGACGCCCTGCCCACCCGCCCCGGGGGCCTCCGCGCCGTCCTCCGCCGCGCCGGCGCCGCCGCTGTACGGCTCGTCCGCTGGCTCGCTCACCTTGACCTCGCGCTGCGCCTCCCCGTCCGCCGCGCGCGGCCCCCTCCTCTCCCGGGCCTCAGAGCTCTGCGCCATTGCGATCGATTGCTAACACCTGCTCACCTGTCGGAGCAAACCTCCACGGAGCAGGATCCGCCGCGGTGAGCGCCAGCTCCGCCGGGTCCTTGTCGGCATCGCGGCCTCGGGGTACGAGCCCTGCCCCTATGAGCGATCCCGAGCACAGGAACGACGCCGAGACGACCGCCGACGAGGAGTCGCGCTCCCTCTCGGATGCCGCGCTCCTCGAGCGCACAGCGGAAGGCGCCAAGCGGCTCCGCTCGGCGATCGCGGCGGCGGTGGTCGGGCAGGACGACGTGGTCGAGGCCATGCTGATCACGCTCGCCGCGCGCGGGCACGCGCTGCTCGTCGGCGTCCCGGGGCTGGCCAAGACGCTGCTCGTGTCGTCGCTCGCCAAGGCGCTCGACCTCAGCTTCGGGCGCGTCCAGTTCACGCCGGACCTGCTGCCCGCCGACATCACGGGGACCGACGTGCTGCACGAGCAGCACGGCTCCCGGAGCCTGCGCTTCCAGCCCGGACCCATCTTCCACAACCTCGTCCTCGCGGACGAGGTGAACCGGACGCCGCCGAAGACGCAGGCGGCGCTGCTGGAGGCGATGCAGGAGCGCAAGGTGACCGTCGGGACCACCACGCACGCCCTCCCCGACCCCTTCCAGGTGTTCGCGACGCGAAACCCGATCGAGCAGGAGGGGACGTACCCGCTGCCCGAGGCGCAGCTCGACCGCTTCTTGCTCGAGATCCACGTCACCTACCCGAGCGAGGCCGAGGAGCGCGAGGTGGCGCGGAGGACGACCTCGGGGAAGCCGCCCGCGATCGAGGCGGTGCTCAGGGCGGCCGAGGTGCGGGCGATCGGCCGCCTCATCCCGCGCATCCCGGTGACCGACGAGGCCGTGGACCTCGCGGTGCGCCTCGCGAGGGCGACGCGGCCGGGGACCGACCGCGCCGCGCAGGAGGTCCGGGACTACGTGCGCTACGGCGCGGGGCCGCGCGGGAGCCAGGCGCTCGTGATCGCGGCCAAGGCGCGCGCGGCGCTCCGCGGCGAAGCAGCGGCCGACGTGGACGACGTGAGGGCCCTGCTGATCCCGGCGCTGCGGCACCGGATCGTGCTGTCGTACCGCGCCGAAGCGGACGGCGTGCGCGACGTCGACGTGCTGAGCGCCGTGGAGCGGTCGGTGCGCTGAGCGGCGCCGCGGCGCGGGCGGCGCTCAGCGGGGGCGAGGCGCCTGCGGCTGCGCTTCCTTCACCGGGTCGACCGCCTTCATCGCCTTCAGATCCAGCGCGAAGCGCAGCGTACCCGGCCCACGCCCGTCCCAGCTCACGGCGACGACGCCGCTCTTCTTCAGGCCCGTCCAGCCGACGTCGCCGAGCAGCGATGTCACCAGCGCCGACAGCGAGGGCTCGTGCCCCACGAGCGCCAGCGGCTGAGCCCCCTGATACTGCGAGAGCAGGCGGAGTATTTCGGCGGTGTCCCGCGAGGGAGAGAGCTCGGCGATGACGGAGACGTCGTCGGTCAGCTCGGCGGCCTCGGCGACGATCTCCGCCGTCTGCACCGAGCGCACGAGGGGGCTCGTCCAGATCGCCGCAGGGCGTCGGCCCTTCTGCTTCGCGAGCCACTTGGCGACGCGCCGGGTCACCTTGCGACCCTTGCCCGTGAGCCAGCGACCGGCGTCGCCGAGGTCAGGCGCGTCATCCACGGCCTGGCCGTGGCGGATGATGAGGATCTCCATGGAGTGACCTTAGCCCGGGCGACCGCCAGCAGGGGAGCGCCGTGCGCGCGGAGCCGGCGAGGGCGCCGGCCCGCGGGCCCTCAGAACTCGCACTGGCTGGTCGCGTCGTTGCAGTGCGAGCCCGGCGCCACGAAGGGACAGATGCTCCCGAAGAAGCTGTTGCAGGGCAAACCGCACGTGTACGCCGTGTGCGTGTAGCAGATCTGCCCCGCGTCGCAATCCGCGTCCGAGGCGCATCGGCAGCTGAAATCGTCGGGGATCCCGTTGCCGTTGTCGTCGACGCCGTCGCAGCACTCCGTCACGTAAAAGTCGCTTGCGCTGCAGTCCTCGTCGGCGCAGTCGAGCGTGCCGTCGCAGTCGTTGTCGATCCCGTCGGTGCACGCGGCGGTCCCGAACTCGGGGCCGGGCGCGGCGCCGCTCGCGCAGCCCCGGCAGGGAGCGAAGGCGCCGCAGTCCGGATCGGCGCAGTCGACGTAGTGATCGCCGTCGTTGTCGAGATCGTCGTCGCAGATCTCGCTCGGGTTCGGGACGATCTCGACGTTGAGCGCGAAGGGGCCCTCGTTCGCGCCGCCGAAGGGATCGACCGTGAAGCCGTCGAGGAAGACGAAGTACGTGCCCGGGTAGAGGATGCTGAAGTCGAGCCGGGAGGCCCACGACCCGCCGCCGCTGTCGTCGTCGCAGCCGATCTCCCGCCCGGCGTTGCAGATGCCGGTGCGGACGTAGAGCGTCGTGTCGAAGCTCGACCCGCGCGTGTCGAGGTGCACGCGCGACGGCGCGGTGAGCACGAAGTAGAAGACCGCCTCGCCGGCGTCGCCGCCGCACGCGCCCCGGGTCTCGCTCACGTGGCCGGCGGTGTCCCCCGTGTAGGTGCCGGTCCCGGGGATGCGCTTCGGCGAGAGGCAGTTCGCCTGCTCGAGCACGCACACCGGGCTGTTCGCGCAGTCCGGATCCTGGCAGTCGATCAGGGCGTCGCGATCGTCGTCGAGCTCGTTGTTGCACTGCTCCGGCGTCGGCTCGCAGCCCGGCGCGAACACGCAGGCGGTGTCGGCGCAGTCGATGTGCTCATCGCAGTCGTTGTCGACGCCGTCGTCGCAGACCTCCGGCACGCAGACCTCGCAGGCCGGCGCGGTGATGCACTGCGGGTCCGCGCAGTCGACCCGCCCGTCGCAGTCGTTGTCCTGGCCGTCGTCGCAGCGCTCCAGCGAGCCGGGCGGCTGGCACACGCACGGAAAGCTGCTGCGGCAGTCCGGATCGGCGCAGTCGACCAGGAGGTCGCAGTCGTCGTCCGTGCGGTTGTCGCAGCGCTCACCGATCGCGCTGCAGGCGCACCGCGGGTCGGAGCCGCAGTCGCCGTCGTCGCAGTCGAAGGCGCCGTCGCAGTCGTCGTCGACGCCGTTGCCGCACGCCCCGGTCTCCGAGGCGGAGCAGGCGCAGGCGCGGGTCCCCGAGCAGTCCGCGTCGAAGCAGTCGACGAGGGTGTCGCAGTCGTCGTCGACGCCGTTGTCGCAGCGCTCACCGCCGGGGCGCGGGGTGCAGCCGCAGTCCTGTCCTGCGGCGCACGCGGGATCGAAGCAGTCGCTCACGCCGTTGCAGTCGTTGTCCGCCGCGTCCGTGCAGACCTCCGGAGCGCCCGGGAAGACGGACGGGTTGAAGTCGTTGCAGTCGCTCCCGCCGCAGATCGTCGGCCCCACGCCGTCGTCGTCGTCGTCGCGGGGCTCGTGGTCGCAGCGCTCGTCCACGCAGGTGTCGCGGGTGCAGGCGTCGCCGTCGTCGCAGTCCGCGTCGCCGCCGCACGCCGCGAAGCCTCCGAAGCCGCCGCCGTTCGACGACGTCGACGCGCTGGTCGGGCCGCCCCCGCCGCCTCCGAGCCCACCGACGCCGGCACCCGGCAGCTCGAGGAGGCTCGTCCGGCCGCACGCCCCCGCCATCGCCCCGAGGGCCGCCCACGCCCCGATCGCGAAGAGGAATCGTCGAATCCCAGGGGACCGCCGACGCGCCTCCCCGACCCATGCTGAACAGCCCGGCTTCATCTCTCACCCTCACGCACCGGCCGCAGGGCGCCCACGCGTCGCTTCACTGTACACACCCGAGTTTCCATGAAGGCAAGTTTTGATCCCCTGACGCTGGCCGGCCGCCTGCATGTCCCGTGCGGCCTGCCGCTCGCTCTTGCGTGGCTGGGCGCCGGGAGGCGTCGGGCGGCCGGCGGGTAGGGTGGCGCGCCGAATCCGGGCGGCTCACGCCGCGGATCGGTTGCGGGTCGACGCGTCCGCGTGTAACGAGGCCCCGTGGGCGCGCAGCTCCAGATCGAGGTCGAGCGGCCGCCCCCTGGCCTGCAACGCGGCCGTTACCCTGCGCCACAATGGGTCATCCTGGCGGTCGGCGCGATCGTGGTGCTCGGCGCGATCGCCTTCTTGGTGTGGCGGGCGCGGCGTGTCCTCCGTTCACGGGAGAGAGGCGGCCCTCGTTCATCGAGGCGTGGGTGACGGGCACGCGCGGACCGAGGGAGGCGCCGCCCGGCCGCTTCCTGCGGATGAATGATCGACAGCAGGTGCGATCGCGGGTTGACACCGAGCGGACCGGACCGGTAGGCACCATAGAGGGACGCGCTCCCGGTCGGCTGATGTAGAGTGCCGCCCGAGCGCGCGACGAGCCCGCAACAGCCGGGGCCGAGAACGCGGCCCCCAGTGAGGCCCTTTGGGTCCTGAAGAACGCCGCGCAACCGCGGCCCGTGGAACCATGGCACCGATCGAACGTGGCGTTGAGCTTGTGCATCGGGTGATCGCGCAACTGAAGAAGCGCCCTTCCAGCCATGCCGCCGTGGGAGCGAGCCAGGCGGCGCTCGATGCGCTCGAGTCGAAGTTGATGGTCGAGCTGCCGCCCACGCTGCGGGCGTTCCTGGAGTTCGATTTCACCCTCGATAGCCTGGGCCCGCGGTTCAAGGGGCGGCATCGCTTCGGCCAGGATCCGTCGGCGCCTCGGCCGAAGCTCACCTCGGTCCGCAAGCTGGCGGAGGCGAAGACCGACCTCGGCTGGACCGAGTCGCGCCTCCGGGGCAAGGTCGTGCGGCTGCCCAACCTCCCCGGTCACCCGTGGAACGCGCTCTACCTCGGCGAGGCCAGGCGGGACGGCGAGCTCGTCATCCTCGGCCTCGACAACGAGGACACGAACGTCCGCGTCTTCCCGCGCTACACCGCGTTCGACCTGTACCTCGTCGAGCAGTGCGGCCTCGCCAGGCTGTCCGAAGCGCAGCGGCTCGAGGACCTCGAGTCGCACGTCGCGCTCAACCCCGAGCTCGGGACCGCCGAAGAGGACGACGAGGGCGATACGGAGTATTGATCGCGCGGCAGCGACGCCGCTCGGCTGGCGCCGCTCGGCCGAGAACGACGCCGTGACGAACGCGATGGCTGCCGGTGCGGAAGCGCTCCACGTTCGGGTGGAGGACGGCGACCCGCACGACCGGCTCGACAAGCTCGTCGTCCACCTGCTGGAGCGCGCCGGCCGCGCGACCTCGCGCGCGGCGGTGCAGCGGTGGATCGCCGCCGGTCGGGTCCTCGTCGACGGGGAGCCCGCGCGCGCGTCGGTGGCGGTGCGCTCGGGCGCCCTGGTCGAGATCCGGCCGGAAGAGCCGCCTCCCCCCGCAGCGATGGCCGATCCCGGCGTGGCCATCCCGGTGGTGTACGAGGACGAGCACCTGCTCGTGATCGACAAGCCGGCGGGGCTCGTCGTGCATCCGGCGCGCGGGCACGCGTCGGGCACGCTGGTCAACGGACTGCTCGCCCTGCCCGGGTTCGCCCTGGCGCCCGCCGATCCGCGCGATCCCATGGGCCATGTCCGCCCGGGGATCGTGCACAGGCTCGACCGAGGCACGAGCGGCCTGCTCGTCGTGGCCAAGGACGAGCCCACCCGCGAGGCGCTGAAGGCGCGGTTCGCGCGGCACGAGATCGAGCGCGAGTACGCGGCGATCGTGGCGGGCGAGGCGCGAGACGCCACCTACGACACGCTCCACGGCCGCCACCCGACCGACAGGCTCCGCTTCACGTCGTGGATCCGCGGCGACCCCGGCGCGGGCGGCGCCGCGCCGCGCCGCGCGGTGACCCACGTCCGCGTGCTCGAGCGGCTCGGCGACGCGGCGACGGTCGTGGCCTGCTCGCTCGAGACGGGTCGCACCCATCAGATCCGGGTGCACCTCGCCGAGCGCGGCAGGACGCCCGTCCTCGGCGACCCCCTCTACGGCAAGCCACCGAAGAAGCCGGCGGTGCGAGCGATCGCCGAGGAGCTCGGGCGGCAGGCCCTGCACGCGCGCGTGCTCGGGTTCATCCACCCCGCCACGCAACGGCCGGTGCGCTGGGAGAGCGCGCTGCCCACGGACATGCGCAGGGCGCTCGACCAGCTGCGGAGGCTCGCTACCAGATCTTCGATTTGATGTGGCCCTTGGACTTGATCAGGATGTCCACGAGGGCGCGGTCGTAAAAATTCTTCTGGTAGAGATCCGGCGAGACGCGGCTCTTGTAGAGGGCGCGGCCCTCCTCGATCTCCTCGGAGAGGACCGTGAAGAGGTCATCCTGCTGGATGCCCTGCACGATCTTTTCCTCGTTGTAGAGCGAGAGATCGCTTGCGATGGCGCGCGCGAGGCGGCGCGCCGCCTCTTCCGTTTCAATCAAGGGCATCCGTCTCTCCTCCAGGTTCGCCGGCCGGGGGCACGCGCTCCCGAGCCGGCGGGCGCCTAGGATGCAGCAGCCCGGGCGGCGCTGTCAAAGTAGCTCGTCGTTCGACCCGCGCCCGAGCGGCGGCGCGGAGGGCGCGCCGCTCGCGGGGAGCGGCGCGCCGGCGCGCGGCGGCTCCGGGCTCTGGCGCGCCGCGGCGAGGGCGGCGAGCCCCGAGAGGAGCGGGAAAGCGACCAGCGCGTAGCGCCCGGCCCCGAAGAACACGGCGTGCGTGGCCGCGGTTGCGGCGAGGACGGCGAGCGCCGAGAGCGCGAGCATCGGCGCCCGGAGCAGCGCGCGACCCTGGAGCAGCGCCAGGCCGAGGAGCGCGAGGTAGCCCACCCATGCGTGGACGTGCAGCGCGGCGACGACCCCCAGCGCGAACAGCGCGAGCCGGGCAGGCACGAGCGCCCGCTGCGCGAGCGAGGGACCGCGAGCGCGGTCGTCGGGGTGAGGGGGAGGAACAGCGTCGGGCATCGGCGCGGGCTTGCGCGCTGCCCACACGAGCGCGCAGAGCAGGACGAGGCGCTCGAAGACCGTCTCGACGGCGCCGAGCGCGACCTTGTCGTCCTCGGTGAAGGCCGCCGGGTTCGCGGCGTGCAGGTACCACCCGGCCGCGCCGCAATAGTCGAACGTCGCCGCGAGCTTCCGGGGCACGAGGCCGAGCCATGCGCCCGGGTGCTCCGCGATGTAGCGGCGCGCCTCTCGGCCGAAGCACGCGTCCTTGCCGGCCTCGTCGAAGACCTCACGGCACGCCTCGGGCACCTGGATGGGCGCCCAGGCGCCGGTGGAGGCCGGGTCCGCGCCGATGAGGAGGTTCCAGCCGCCGTTCACGCTGACCAGCGCGCACTGGTTCATCCGCGCGCAGTTGCGCGCGGTCCAGGGCGCGCACACGAGGAGCGCCGCGAGGACGGTGACAAGGACGGGCGCCGCGCGCGCGGCGAAGGACCCGCGGAGGCGGGCGCCGTCGCCGCGCGGGGCGCCGAGGAGGGCGAGGCCGGCGAAGAGGGGCGCGAGCAGGAGCGCCTGCGGGCGGACGAGGGTCGCGGCGCCGACGAGCAGCCCGAGGACGGCGAACGGGGCCAGCGCCGGGCGGCGCTCGCGCGCCCGCGCGGACGCCCACGCCGCGCAGGCGACGAGCGAGCCGGTGACGCCCTCGGTCATGACGGCCGGGGTGTACGCGACGAGCCCGGGGTGGAGCGCGACGAGCGCGCCCGAGAGCGCCGGGATGGCGCGCGAGCGCGGCGCGGCGCGGATCGCCAGGCGGTGAACGGCGAGCGCCGCGAGCGCGCCGACGACGGCGTTGAGCAGCATGGCGACCGCAGGGCGCGCGCCGAACGCCGCGTACAGCGCGCCGACGGCGCCAGGATAGCCGACCGGATAGTGCGCGGCGTACGTGACGACGCCGTCCGGCCAGAGCCACGTGTAGCCGAGCCCCGCCGCGATCCGCTCGGCGATGCGGTGGTAGTAGGTGCCGTCGGCGGTGGGCGGGAAGCGCCCGGCCGCCCAGGCGACGACGGCGATCCGCGCGGCGAGGGCGAGGGCGAAGATCGCGCCCGCGTCGCGCCGGCGCGTGGCCATCGCGGCGTGGCTCATGACGCGCGCGCGGGCGACAGCGGGAAGCGCGCGAGCAAGCCGACGGCGCGCAGCGCCGCGACGACCTCGCACGCCGGCAGGCCGACCACGTTGGAGTACGAGCCCTCGATGCCCGCGACGGCGAACGCGCCGATCCCCTGGATCGCGTACGCGCCGGCCTTGTCGAGCCCCTCGCCGGTCGCCGCGTACGACGCGACCTCGTCGTCGTCGAGCTTCCGGAAGCGCACCCGCGTCACGACCGTCTCGGCGTGGAGGGCCTCGGCGCGGCCCGGGGTGGCCGCAGGCGCGAGCTCGGCCTCGGCGCCGGCGATGGCGAACCGGGTCCAGACCTGGTGCTCGCGGCCCGAGAGGGCGCGGAGCATGGCGCGCGCGTCGCCCTCGTCCCGGGGCTTGCCGAGGATGGAGTCGCCGAGGATGACCGAGGTGTCGGCCACGAGGATCGCGCCGGCCCCGACCGCCTGCTGCAGGCGCCGCGCGGCCGCGAGCTTCGCCAGGGTGACCCGCTCCAGGTAAGCCGCAGCCCCCTCCCCGGGGCGACCCGCCTCGTCGACCTCGGCCGCCGCCACGCGGAGAGGCAGGCCGAGCGTGGTCAGGATCTCTCGCCGGCGCGGCGAGCCGGAGCCGAGCAGGAGCGGGTGCGCGTCGTCGATCATGGTCGTGGGGGCGCCGGCGGCGCCGGCCCCGGCCGGGCGTGGTCGTAGCACGGCGCGGGACCGACCGCGGAGCGCAGCGCGCCGCCGGAGCGTCGGGTGCCCCCGGATCGCGCTGAGACGATTGCTGTTTTGACTCTCACCCCGGCAGTAGTAGAGGGTCGGGCGCGATGCGCGCCAACTGGAGGGTGCCGGCACGATCAAGCCTCCCGCTGCTGGTGGCCTCCGGCTTTTTCATGGCGGCGCTCCTTCCGGGGCCGGCGCGCGCGGACGAGTGCGCGCCGGCGCACGGGCTGTCGACCTGCATCGACGCCGACAACCTCTGGCCCCACGCGGGCGGCGGCCCCTTCTTCGCCGTGGGGAGCACGGGGACGGCGCCGAGCGCGAAGGCCTCGTTCGGCCTCGTGGCGAGCTACCTGTCGCGGCCGGCGGGCCTGCGCGTCGCCTCGCCCGACCCCGGCGGGACGGTCGTCCACGTGCTCGACAACATCATCGACGCGACCTTCGTGTGGTCGCTCGGGCTCACCGATCGCCTCGAGGTCACGGCCGCCGCGCCCGTCACGCTGTACCAGGACGGCGCGGGCTTCGCCGACGTCCTCGGCACCGACGCGGTGCTGCACCGCAGCGTGATGCGCGACGCGCGCCTCGGCGCGGCGTTCGCGATCGTGCCGCCGCCCCGGAGCGGCCCGCTCGACGGCTTCTCGCTCGCAGCGCGCCTCGAGCTCGGCCTGCCCACCGGCGACAAGGCCGCGTTCGCCAGCGCCGGGACGGTCACGCTCGCGCCGACCGCCGCCGCGGCGTACCAGCTCGGCGACCTCCGCGTCGCGGCCGAGGTCGGGGCCCGGATCCGCGGCTCGAGCGCGGTGTACGACGTCGAGATCGGCTCGCAGCTCCTCGGCGCCCTCGGCGCTGCGGTCGACGTGCTCCCGGGCCGCTGGCTCACGGCGTCGGCAGAGGCGTTCGCCCTCTACACGCTCGCCGAGCAGCCCGCCCGCGACGCGGCGCTGGTGCCGGCGGAGTGGATCCTCTCGGCGACGAGCGCTCCGTTCCTCGCCGGCGACGTCTCGCTGTCCGCCGGCGGCGGGGGCGCCATCCCGCTCTCCGCCGAGGGCACGCTCACCGCGCCCCGCTTCCGGTTCAACCTGGGGCTGCGCTATGCGCCGATGGGGCGCGACGCGGACGCCGACGGCGTCCTGGATCGCGACGACGCGTGCCCGGCCGTCGCGGAGGATCGCGACGGCTTCCAGGACGCCGACGGCTGCCCCGACCCGGACAACGACGGCGATCGGATCCCCGACGGCCGCGATCGGTGCCGGGACGAGGCCGAGACGATCGACGGCTTCCAGGACGGCGACGGCTGCCCCGACGCCGACGACGACGGCGACGGCGTCCCGGACGACGCCGACGCCTGCCGGAACGCCGCCGAGGACCGCGACGGCTTCCAGGACAGCGACGGCTGCCCCGATCCCGACAACGACGGCGACGGGAACCCGGACCCGCGCGACACGTGCCCGAACGGCGCAGAGGACGTCGACGGCTTCAAGGACGACGACGGCTGCCCCGACCCGGACAACGACATCGATCAGGTCCCTGACGCCGACGACCGGTGCCCGGACGCGCCCGAGGATCGCGACGGTTTCCAGGACGACGACGGCTGCCCCGAACCCGACAACGACGAGGACGGCGTGGCCGACGCGGCCGACGCGTGCCCCGTGACGGCCGAGACGATCGACGGCGCGAACGACGCCGACGGCTGCCCCGAGCCGGCGGGTAGGTCGCTGCCGCGGTGGTCGGGCGATCGGATCCACCTCGACGGCCTGGCCCGCTTCCCGGCGGGCAGCGCGCGGGTACCGCCGGCCCTGGCGGCGCAGCTCGGCATGATCGCCCAGCTCATGCGCGGGCGCCTGCCCCTCGACGTCGTCATCGTGGAGGCCTACCCCGATCGCCAGGGCGATTCGTCGGCGCGCGCGATCGAGCTCGCCGGCGCGCGCGCGAGCGCCGTCAAGGAGCTCCTCGCCAGCGCAGGGATCCCGGCGGACCGGATCACGGCCGCCGCTGGCGACACATCAGCCATGCGCGCGAAAGACGCGCCGCAGATCGAGGTGACGGCGACCCGCGCCCGGCGCTCGGAAGAAGCCCGCCGTGCTCCGGGTGCAGCCTCCTCGACGACCGGAGAGAAGAAACTGAGATGAATGTCCTCGAGGCACGCCGTGCCCGTCATTTGATCATCCGCCTCGATCGGGGCGAGGAGCTCCCAGCGGCGCTCGTGCGCGCCCTTGACGAGGCCGAGGCGCGCGCCGGCTGGATCGAGGGGATCGGCTCGCTCGAGAAGGCGGAGATCGCGCTGTTCGATCAAGCTTCCCGCGCCTACGGGAAGACGCGCGTCCTCGAGGGGCCCTGCGACGTGGTGGCGCTCTCCGGGAGCGTCGCGCTCCAGCAGGGCGAGACCTCGCTGCGCCTGTCGGCCACGCTCGCCCGCGAGTCTGGCGTCGGTCTCCAGCTCGCCGCCGGCGAGCTCGTCTGGGCTCGGGTTTACGGGCTCGAGCTCCGCGTCACGGCGTTCGACGATCTGCCCCTCGCGCGGGCGTTCGACGATCGAACGGGCCTCATGCAGCTCGTGGCCCAGTCGACCGCCATCCCGGCGATCTCGAGCGAGACGCCCCGGCTGGCGCCTCCGGCGCAGCCCGCCGAGCCGGCGCGCGCGGCGCCTCCGGCGCAGGCCGCCGAGCCGGCGCGCGCGGCGCCTCCGGCGCAGGCCGCCGAGCCGCCCCGCGCGCCGGCCGCCGAGCCGCCCCGCGGGGCGCCGCCGGTCACCGCTCCAGAGCCCGCCCGCCCGGCGGCCTCGGTCGTGGAGCCCGCGGCCGTGCCGCTGCCGCAGCGCCCGGTCCGGCCTCGCCAGGAGGAGGAGATCTATCCGGAAGTGGGCGACAGCGTGACCCACTTCCACTTCGGCGAGTGCACCGTGATCAGCTCCGACGGCGAGCGGATCCGCCTCCGCCAGGAGCGCGACGGCCGCGTGCGCGAGGTCTCGCTGACGATGCTCCGCATCGAGCCTCCCACCGTGGATCCCGCGACGGGCAGGAAGCACTTCCGCCTCGCGCGAAAGAACTGAGCGCGCCGCGCGCTACGTCGCGCTGCGTCGATCGAGCGGCGGCGGACGGCGCGCCGTCGCTCAGAAGACGCGCTGGGCGACGTTGATCGAGTCCCCTGCCTGGAGGGGCACGTCGGGGATCTTGTTGTCGATGATGTCCTCGACCGAGACGGTGGCGAACACGGTCTTGCCCTGGGACTTCCTGCGGATCGTGACCCGATCCTTGTCCGCGATGCTGTTGAACCCGCCCGCCATCGAGATGGCGCGGAGCAGCGTCATGCCAGGCTGGAGCGGCAGGGATCCGGGCTTCTGCACCTCGCCGAGCACCTCGACCCGCTTCGAGTTGTACTCCTTGATGCTCACGCTCACGCTGGGGTCGGTGAGGACCTGCCCCTCCATGAGCTTCGCGCGGACGAGCTCTGCCACCTCCTGAGGCTCGAGGCCCGCCACCTTGAGCCGCTTCACGTAGGGGAAGTCGACGGTGCCGTCCGGCGCGACGGTGAACGTCGTGGGCAGCTTGTCTTCCCCGACGACGCGGAGCTCGAACACGTCCCCGACACCGATCGTCGTCGCCTCCACCGGAGGCGGCAGGTTCACCGGCCCGGGCTGGCGCGACGAGCAGGCGGCGATCACCAGCGCGAGGAAGGCGGCGGCCCACCGACCCGAGCGTCGCATCACATGAACCAGCGCACGCCCAGATAGGCTTCGAACTGCTGCCATCCGAGATGGTTCTGAATGTTGGACTCGTCGAGGATCGTCAGCGCGGTGCTGCTGATGTTGTTGCCATACCGCAGCGTGGTGTTGATCCCCAGAGAGTCCGCGAACCGGTACTCGCCAAACAGAGAGGCATCGATGCGGACGTCCGTCCACGGCTCCTCGGCTGCGACGAGGCGCCTGTCATCCGCCGGGATCCCGGGGAACACGTGGGCAGCCACGCCGCCGTCGAGGATGAGCAGGAACCGTCCGCCGAAGAAATAGGTCAGCTTGAGGTATCCGCGGTCGCGCTCGAAATAGCTCGCGAGGAAGCTGTCGTGGAAGTCGCGCGTGAAGCCGGCCGAGAGCGACGAGAGCGCGAGCGTCGCCGCCGCAGGGTCGGCCGACGGATTCGGGGTCAGGAACCACTTCAGCTCGAGCTGGCCGATGACGCTGTCGAAGTCGTGCACGACGTCGCCGTCGTTGGTCGGCGTGTAGAAGCTCGCGCCCCAGCCGGCCATCGCGAGGAGGCCGAACGACGATGTCACGAGGCCGTTGATCCCGAGCTGCGCGCGCAGCGGGTGAGAGGAGAGCTGGGCGCCCGGATTCGGGTAATCGACGAACCCGAGCGACGCGTCGTAGATGAGCGCGGTGCGCGGCAAGAAGCGCCAGCGCCCCCGCGTCCGGACGATGTGCTGCATGTTCGTCAGGCTGTTGTACTCGTCGAGCTCGAAGAACGTGCCCGCGAAGCGATAGCCAAGCCGCCAATCGAGCAGCCCGCCGCCCGGCGTCCACACGAGCTCGGCTCCCGCGCCCGCGTGGACGCGCCGGAAGCTCTGGTTGGAGATCCCGATGTCCGAGGGAGCGATGGTCCGGCCGAGCGACGCGTCGAGGACCGCGGACCACGGGCGCTGGGGCAGGATCGTCAGGTTGGCGTCGAGCGAGCCGCCGATGTTCCGCTGCTGGCCGAGCCGCTCCTGCCCGCGCTCCGGCCCGGAGACCGGGAAGAAGTCATCGTAGGTGGCGGCGAGGCCGGCGCGGAACTCGACGTCCGGCGGCGGCGCGTCGGGCGTCACCTCGTGGCGCTGCTGGCTGAGCGTCGAGAGCGAGAAGGAAGGCGTGATCCGGAGCCGCATCGAGCCGACAGGCCCGATGTCGTCCACGCTGGCCACGTCTTCTTCGTCCCTGCGAAAGAAGTTGGAGTCGTACCCGAACTCCGCGGCGATCCCCGGGTGCAGCTCGAGATCGCCGGCGCGAATCCCGATGCCCTCGGTGTAGCGACGATCCTTGAGCCAGGGCTGATCCTGCGCAAGGGCGAACGCCGGGGACAGAGTTAGTGTGAATACGGCAGCGACTATGGTGTCACGAGGTTTCATCGCCTATTGGGCAGTGGCAATCCGAGAGAGGCGGTCGCCTACCGAAAACAGCTACTGCACGCAGGCGGCTCGATGATGATCTGGCTGACGGGATACTCGGAAGGATCCTCCTTGGGGAGGTTCTCATCGATATCAACCTTGACGGCGCTCTCGCCGATATAGCCCGCTTCCTGGCCGATGCATTGGTTGGCCTCGGCCGTCAGCTGCTCGGAGCGCTGGCGCAGGACCGTCAGGATCGTGAACTCGTGATTGGAGAGATCGGCGTCTCGCCGATTCACGGCGAGCTCCAGGCCCTGCCGCCGCTCGCGGGCGGAGCGGATGGCGACGTCGATCTGATTCAGCTTGTCGTTCAAGCAGAGCGTCTTCACGACGTCTCGCTGCGAACGGGCCGTCTCGAGCTGGCGACGAACGGACGTCCGGGCCCCGTCCATCCGAGCGAGGAAGGTCTCGCTCTGCGCGAGCTGCTCGGCCGGCGAGAGCGTCACCTGCCGCGCGAGGCCCGCGGACGCATCCGGCGGAGGCGCCGTCTGCGCCTGCGCAGCAGCGATGCCGTGGCCGATGACGACCGAGATCAGCGCAACTGCTGCGAAGCCGGGGATCTGTTCACGTTTCATCGAAGCCTCCGGAAGTCAGGCCCGCGGAGTATAAGTGCGGGCAGACGTGGTTGTCAAAACGCAATGAACATGCCGAACGGCCAGCAGCGCGACCTGTCGGGAGGACCCGTACCAGGTTTTTCCCCATTGGATGCGCGACGGTATCGCGCCATTCACCTTCAGGCGAAGGGAGAGGATTGCGTCTTGTCCACGGCCCTGGGTGGCGTCGGGCCTATTGGCTCACGAAGGTGACAGGAATCACAACGGTCGCGCCGCCGCCCTCGGGCGGAGCGAACTGCGCGCTCTGGACGCGCGCGACCACGCAGGAGACCACGGTCCCGGACAGGCCGGAGCCGCCGGAGGGGCTCGCCGAGAGCACCTCGCCGTTCGGTCCGATCTTCGCGGTGATCCGGACCGACCCCTTCATGCTCGGGTCCTCCTGCAGCCCTTTATTGTAACAACGACGGAATCCTGCGGTCATCCCGGCCACGACGGAGGGCGCATTCGAGACGCTCCCGCCGGAGACCGCGGCGCCGCCCACCGTGGCGTTGCCGACCGGTCCCTTGACCTGCTGCGCCGAACCGGCGGTCGCCGGCCCGCTGGTCCCGGTGTTGCCGATGGTCGCGAGGCCGCCGCCGCCGGCGGCGCCAGGTCGCACGGTGCCCCCACCGGCGCCCCCCATGTTCAATCCCGCCACACCCCCCTTGCCGACGCCCGACCCGGAGGCGGCCGCGTTCTCGAGGAGGCCCGTCGGCACGTCGCCGGAGCTCAGGACGCTGGCTGTCGCGTTCCCGCTCGAATTGAGCGCGCCCAGCATCTGCATGTCGAGCTGCGCGAGCTCGTTGGTGAGCGCCGAGGCGCGGGCGTCGCTCATCCCGCCGGAGCCCTTCCCCGCGCTGGCAGCCGCGCCCTTGTTCCCGCCGCCGCTCGCGGCCTTGGGCGCCTCGGCGGTGGGCGCCGCCGTCGCGGCCGGCGCCTCGGCGTTCTCCTTCGGCTGCTCCACCACCGGCGGCGGGGGCAGCTGCTTCACGGACTCGAGCAGCGCCGCGACGTCGACCTCATCGTCGACGACCGGATCCATCCAGTCGGAATAGATCGACCCGACGGCGCCGAAATGGAACAGGAACGAGAACGCCGCGATGATCGTGGTCGTCCAGTCGATGTCGTTCGCGATCCCCGACTTCACCGAGACGGGCAGCTGCGGCTTGGGCTGCACCGGCGGCGGCGCGACGAACTGGAACAGGAACGTCGTCTCCCCCACGACGATCTTGCCGCGCGCCTCCTCGCTCAGCTGGACCTGATAGGCCTGGGCATTGCCCACGGCCACGCGCTTGGCCGACGACTTGAGCGCGGAGAGCTCCGAGACGCCGGCCTTGAAGGCGACCCGGCCGGTCATCCCGTCCAGGAAATTGAGGAAGTACTCGCCGCCCACGAGCTCGAACAGCCGAAAGCTCGGCGGGATGCTCTTGCTCGGGATGACGAACATGCTCTTTTCGCTGGGCCCGATGGTGACGTGGGTGCGCTGCTTGATGACACGCTCCTCGATCACCTTCCCCCCCTGGACCAGGCCGATCCTGAGGACCTTCGGGCCGGTCACCGGTGCGACCGCCCGCATGACCGCGGTCATCTGCCCGGGCTGGCCGGGGCGCGACGGGGTGGGGTGCGGGTGCTGCTGGGTCATTCCAAAGGACTCCGGGAGAGAGGGGACGACGCAGGGGCCGACGCCGGTCGCGCGCGGCAGGCGGAGCCGCGCCCCAGGGCCCGGCGGGCCCCGGGCCTGGATCCGCGGAAGGAGCGCTGCGCAGCGGAGGGCACCACAGCCCGCGAGGGTACACGGACAGCTGGGGGCGGTCCAGGAGAGCGCGCCGCGCTCAGGGGGACGCGCGGCGCGATCGTCGCGGTGATGCGCTCGGCGCGCGCGCAGCTCCGGCACCGCCGTCGAGCGGGCCCAGTGCGACGCCGACGAGCGCGTCGACGGCCTCGCGCGTCCGCGAGGCGGCGGCGCGGCCGGCGCGCCCGGCCGCCGCGGACGCGAGCGCGCCGGCCGCACCCGCGACCAGGACGAGCGCGATGGCCGAAGGCCCGGCCTGCGCGAGGAACGAGAGCGTGGCGAGGAGCAGCGCGGCGAGCGCCGAGAGGCGCGCCGCCGCGCGCGGCCACCCCGCGCGCGCGTCGAGCCGCTGCTCGAGCTCGGCGAGGAGGTCGTTCGCCGCCGCGACCTTCGCGCGCGGGTCCGCGGCGGACATGACCTCGAGCGCGAGCCGGCGCTCCCAGCTCTCCGGCGGCGACCGCCTCGCCAGCTCGGAGAGCCGCGCCTCGGCGGGCAGCGCGCGGAGCGAGCGCGCGAGCGCCGTCAGGTCGCCGCCCGTCGCGCGCGCGACCTGCGTCGGGTGCTTCCACGAGATCGCGGCGCAGGCGCCGCTCGCCGCGATCGACAGCGCGATGAAGAGCGCGGCGGACACGCCGCCGCCTAGCGCCCGCGGCGCGCGCCCGGAAATCCGGCGAGATCTCCGGTCCGAGGCACTAGAACGGCTCCTTGAAGATCGCCTGCTCGATGCGATCCAGGAAGGGCTGGCGCAGCTCGGCGAGCGTGAGCTTCGGCTGGATCCGGCTGACGTCGACGGCCGCGATGGGCTTCTGGATGCGGCCGGTGATCGTCACCTCGGCGAGCGTGATGACCCCGCGCTGCTTGCCCTTCTCCTGCGCGCTCGCGCGCTCGCCGTGGCAGAGGATCGCGAGCAGGACCGAACCCAGCGCAAGTGCCTTGTACATGCTCATGGTCTCCCTCACGTGTCGGTCGCGGCGTCGGCGACGCCCCCGTCCGCCTGGGCCGCAGGCGGCGCCGCGGGCTGCGCCGCGGCTGCAGCCGCGTTGAGCTCGCCTTCCTTGAGCTTGGCGCGGTTCAGGAGCTCCTCCGAGTCGTCGCGCTGGCCCTTGTTGCGCAGCTCCTGGAACCGCGTGAGCGATTTGATCGCCTCCGCCACCTGCTGCTTGGGCGTCATGCCGGGGACGCTCGGGGCGAACAGGTACAGCAGGCCGAGGTCGTAGTGGACCTGGGGCAGGTTCGGGTTCCGGGCGAGCACCCAGTCGAACTCGCGCTTCGCGTCGGCGTAGCGCTCGAGCAGGCGGTAGGCATCCCCGAGGTTCAGGTGCGCGGCCACGTGCTCGGCGTCGAAGCGGACGGCGCCCTCGAGGAGGGGCAGCGCCTCCTGGGCGTTGCCCGCCTCGAGCAGGTAGGTCGCGAGCTGCACCCGCGCCTCGACGAGATCGGGGCGGCGCGTCACCGCCTTGCGGAACTCCTCCAGCGCCGCGGCGCGCTGCCCCTGCTCCCGGTAGATCAGGCCGCGGAGCAGTAGCGCCTCGGCGTTGTCCCTGTCGCGCGGCGGGTTCTCGCTGACCGGCTCGAACCCGTCGAGGATCGCCTGGAGCGCGTACAGCGCGAGGTCGAGGCGCCGGTTCCTGTAGTGATCGCGGGCGATGATGACCATCGCCGGCCGGTAGTCCGGGTTGATCTTCAGCGCCTCCTGCGCGAGCCGCTGGGCCGAGCCGGTGTCCTTCTGGAGCGACTTGATCTCCGCGAGCGTCGCCGCGACGGCCGCCGACTTCGGCATCTGGCCGCGCCTCTCGTTGAGGAGCCGCTCCGCCTCGCCGAGCTGGCCCTTCCGCGCGAGGAGCATCGCGTACGCGACGATCGCCGGCTCGTAGTCGGGCACGAGCGTGAACGCCTGGCGGTAGCTCGCGCCGGCGCCCTCGTCGCGGAGCCGCTCCTGCACCACGCCGAGCGAGTAGAAGGCCTGGTGGGCGCGCGGATCGGCCTGCGTCGCCTGCGTGAACTGCGCCTTCGCGCTCGCGAGGTCGCCGCTCGCGAACGCCTGCAGGCCGCCCTGGTAGATGGCCGCCGCGCGGGCGTTCATGGCCGCCGGCGCCCCCGGGGCAGGCTGGTCGTACGGCCGCATCGAGCTCGGCGCGTCGTTCATGCCGTACGGCGCCTGGACGGGCGGGGCCGCGCCAGCGGGGCCGGTCACGGGGCGGGTGGGCGCCTTGGGCGGCGGCGTCGCCTCCTCGCCGCAGGACGCGAGGGCGAACGGCGACACGACCGCGAGCAGGCTGACGAAGAGGGTGACGGAGAGGCGGCGCTTCATGGCACGACCGGCAGGGGCAGGGGGAGGCCGTCGGGGGCGAGCGGCGGGGTCATGCCGGGCCGCGTCCGGAGGAAGATGCCATCCTTGTACTCGAACGGACGCTTCGTCTCGGGATCGATGATCCCCTGGCTCCACTCGCGGAGCTTGGCGTCGCCGAGGATGTCGGTGAAGAACGCGAGCCGCTGGATCGCGTAGTCCACCGCCGGGTTCCGCACCTTCCACGCCTTCGCCCAGACGACGGACTCGACGTAGAACTTCACCATCGCCTTGTCGGCGTCGTTGAGGAGCCGCTCGCGCGCCGCGCGCCACTGCTCGCGCCGGTTCTGCCGGAGCGCGTCGGCCGTCTCCTGGAGATCCTCGCGATCGCTCGTCTCGGCGAGCTTGAGCAGCTTCTCTTCCTTGTCCGTGTAGAGCCGGAGGCCCGGCGGGCGGGCGTTGTACAGGCCCGTGCGGCAGGAGTCGTAGAGCGAGCCCTGGCGCGCGCGCGCGGCGACCGACCACGGCCGCGACTCGTACGCGGTGATGACCTCCTGGAGCTCCTTCCAGTACCGATCGTTGGCCTTGGCGATGTCGGCCTCGAAGGCCCGCTTCACCTGATCGATGACCCCCTCGTAGCGGTGGTGCCCCGTGTCGTAGTCGAACTCGGCCTTGATGCGGTCGTCGATGGCCTTGTAGGCGCACTCCGCCGCCATGTCGGCCTGCACCGACCCGAGGGCCTTCTTGTCGCCGGTCGCCGAGCTCCGGAACGACGTGAACGCCGTCATGGTGTTCTTGCACCACTCCCGCGCCTTCGGATCGCCGGCGGCGCCGCGCATCTTGGACGCGTGGTAGGCCGCCTGGACGACATACCCCCTCGCGGCCGGGTTGTTCTTGTTGGCCGTATAATAGGCCTCCATCGACTGCGTGGCCTTGGTGCGCGCGGCGCGGTTCGGGCCCTCGTCGGGCCCCTGCTCGTCCCACGCCTTCAGGTCCGCCGACGCGACGAGGAAGTCGATGTCGGCCTTCTGCTCGGGGGGCGGGTTCAGGCTCATGAAGGTGGCGCGCGAGGCCGCCATCTTGTCGCGCTCACCGATGTTCGCGTAGAGCAGCACCGAGTTCCGGGCCGCGTCCCGGCGCGCCGCCTGCTCGAACCGCGCGTTGCGAGCGATGGTGTCGTAGGTCTCGGCCGCGCTGCGGTAGTTGAAGAAGAGGACGTACGCGGCGGAGAGCGCGTCGTAGGCCTGCTTCAGGTACTTCACCCGCTCGGCGTAGCGCTTCGGATCGGGGTTCTTCGGCGGGTTCGCCTCCGGATCGCCCTTCTCGAGCTTCGCCAGGTTCTCCTCGTTCCCGTACTCCTTGATGAACAGGGAGTACATCGCGATGGCCTGGTCGTAGTCGCCCACCTGCTTGTAGCAGTAAGCGCCGTTCATGGCGGCCTCCGGCGCCTCGTCGCGGGCCGGCGCCTTCTCGAGCGCGACCTTGTAGAGCGCCGCGGCCTCGCGCCAGGCGGCGACGCGCGCCGGGCCGTCCGGCATCTTCTCGGCCTTCTCGAAGGCCCGCGCCGCGTCGAGGTAGTAGCCGCGGGAGATCGTCGGCCGGGCGATGTCGCCCTCCTTCAGCTTCTGCTCCTCGCTGACGGCGCAGCTCCGCGTGAGCGCCGCCTCGGCCAGCTTGCGGCTCTGCTCGACGTTGTTCTCGAGGTTCGACATCGTCGTGAGCCGCTCCCACGCCTTGTAGCCGAACTCCGTCTTGCCGCACTGCGCGTCGTAGATGGGCTCGAGCCGCCGGCGCGCCTCGGCGAACTGGCCGTAGAGGAAGTAGTAGTCCGCCGCCTGGAACGCGTAGAGATCGATGTTCTTCGGGGCGTCGAGCGCGGGAGGCACGCGCTGGATGTACTCGTCCCGCGCGGTGACGGCCGCCTGCACCTCCGGGGGCAGCGGCTCGGCGACGACGCGTTGCTCGTCGCCCTCACCGACGATCTTGACCTTCTCCCGCGGCTCGAGCCCCTCGGCGCCGTTCGTCCGCTGGAAGAGCTTGTGCCGATCCAGGAGCGCCTGGTGGGCGGTGTCGACCACCATGTACGCCGCGGGCTGCAGGTACTTGTCGTCCTCGTTGGAGTCCCGCACGCTGACCGCAGAGCTCCTCGCCAGCTCGACCTCCTGCCGCGTGGGCGAGCGATCCATGGCCACCGTGATCACGACGACCATGTGGTGCGCGTCGGCCAGCCAGTACCGGCTCTCGTACGCGTCCGGGGCGTTCTCGTCCTGGGCCAGGTAGCCGGCCCACCCCTGCGCGGCGAGGCGATACTCGCCGAGCGCCCGCTCGAAGATCGGGTCGCGCGTCTCCTTCTCGTTGATCGTCAGCGCCTGCTGCACGAGGGCGCTGCCCGCGTTCGTGTGATCGGCCGCGGCCCGGCGGAGCCCGCCGCGCACGAGCCGCTCGGCGGTCTGGATCGCCTCGGGGTCGTCCTTGTTGGCCTCGACCCACGGCGTCATCCCGACGTACTGGGCGAGCTTCGTCCGCGCCTCGAGCGCCTTGGCCGAGTTCATCGCCCGCTCGGCCGTCCCCTCGCGCGACTGCGACGTGAGCGTGTCGTAGATGTCCGCGATCTGGTTCTGGATCACGGGCGCGTCGCGGTGCATCGGCCACTTCTGGAGGATGATCTCGCTCACCTCGATCGTGTTCCGATACTGGTTGAGCTCCTTGAACTCCAGCGCGAGCGCCTTGTAGATCTCGACCGTCCACTTCTGATCCTGCGGGATCAGCTTGGGATCCTGGACGCGCTCGATGGCGATCCGCATCTTCTGCTCGGCCATGCGCGGGTCGGTCTCGACGTCGAGGACGTCGTTCCGCGGGATGTACGGCTCCTCCGGCCCCGGGCCGACGAAGTCGAGGTACGTGAGCGAGCCGGCGATGTAGGTGTACGCCTCCGCCCGGAAATCCGCGCCAGGATCGCCCGTGAGCTTCTCCTGCTCGTCGGTGTAGCGGAGCAGCTCGATGAACTGGCGCACCGAGGTCTCGTAGCGCTGCTGCTTGAAGTACGTCCAGGCGAGCTTGTACATCGCGACGCCGTGGACGGGCGGCTTCTTGTACTTGATCGACTGCCGGTACGCCGACTCCGCCCTGTTGTAGTTGAACGGGCCGCCGGCGCGGTCGATCTCGTTGAAGTGGTAGTCGCCGATCTGCCACCAGACCTCGGCGACGTACCGGGGCTCGGCGCCGAGCGCCGTCTTCTGCGGGATCGGCTGGCACTCGTCGGGGTAGGGATCGAGGTAGGCCGTCTCGTCCTCGACGACGGGGGCCTTGCCCCTCGCGGGCCTGCGGGCGGGCTGGGCCCGGCCGCCCGAGCCGATGGGCGTCGGATGACGCGCTTCCCACCCGGTCCAGTAGTCGGCGTCGTGGTCCTGCGGGAGCTTGCCGACGGTGTCGCGCGTCGGGTCCTTCGGATCGGGCGCGACGGGGTACGGGTACTTGTTGTGGCAGACGAGCGAGCGCCACACCTGCTGCGCCTCGGGGAAACGGACCGAGTCGTTCAGCGCGTGGCCGAGGTAGTAATAGATCCCGGCGAGCTCGCGGTACTGCGGGAACTCGTGGATGACGCGCTTGTAGAGCGCGATGGCCGGGAGCAGCGCGACGCTGAGATCCTCGCTCGCGTCGGAGTCGGTGCGCGCGCGCTCTTCATAGAGCGCGGCCAGGCGGAACATCGCGTCGGGCGTGTTCTCGGGGTGAGCGTTCGGGCCGCTGTAGCGCTGGACGAACACCTCGAGCCGGCGGATCGCCTCTTCCCGGGCGTCGCGGAGGCCCTTCCTCTCCGTCTCGATCTCTCGGTCGAGCGACGAGAGGATGCGCCGGCGCCTGTCCTCGTAGTGGTGCTGCACGATGCGGGTGATGGCGCTCCGGTAGTCGCGGGCCGCCTTCTCGTAGGCGGCCGCTTCCTTCTCGAGCGCCGCGAGCGCGGCGAGCTGGGCGGGCGTCGGAGGAGGAGGCGGCGGCGCCTGCTTGCGCCCGACGGACATCGGCGGCGCGAACGGTTGCACCGGCGGCAGGCCCGGCGGCGCAGGGGCGGCTCCGGTCTGCGGAGCCGGCGCCGCGGCTCCAGTCTGCGGAGCCGGCGCCGCGGCTCCCGGCGCGGCCGGCGCCGCGGCCCCCGGCGCGGCCGCGGTCGGCGCGGGCGCAGGCGCGGCGGAGGCCGCCGGCGCGGGCGCGGGCTGGGCGCCCGGCTGGGAGAGCGCGAGGGGCGCGACCGCCAGCACCAGGGCGAGGCTGGCCACGCCGAGCGCGCCGCGCGGGCGACGGCGCCTCGTCCGCACGGCGTCGCCGAGCGGGCCGCGCGCACCCGCCGGTCCGAGGATCTGCGCCCCTCTGCGCGACGCGTCAGAGATCTGCGGCGCGCTCGCGCCGCCCTGCTCCTTGCTCACTTCTCATCCTCCGGATCGCCGCTGTCGTCGAGGACCTCGTTGAGCTCCTCCTTGAGGAGCCGATCCTCACGGGCGCGCTCGACCTGCAGGCTGCGAACACGCGTCATCTGCTCCTCGCGGACCTCCCACGCTTCCTCGGTGATGCCGACGTCGGCGCGCAGGATGATGTTCTTCAGCCGGTCGCGGACGAGGCCGAAGTTCCGCATCGCGACCTCGCCGACGACGAGCCGCGCCTCCCGGTCGAGCGCGTCGAGCTGCACCGAGTAATGCACGACGCTCGCCGTCTCCCGGCTGACGATCTGCCGGAGGCCCGAGGACTTCTGCGCGACCTCACCCTCGATCTCGCGGAGCGCCGCCTCGACCCTCGCGTCCGCCGCGTCGCCGGAGCGGAGCAACGGCGTGATCCGCTGCGCGTACGCCGCGAGATCCGCGCCGCCGGCGCCCGCCGCGGCCAGCTCGACCTCCCGCACCAGGGCGTCGCGGTGGGCCTTGCGCGTCTGCGCGTCCTCGATGAAGCGCTGATCGCCGAAGCCGACCTGGACCCGGCCCGCGCTCACCTGCTTCCGGAGCACGTCCGCCTGCTGGCGGTAGAGCGCGAGGTCGCGCTCGTTCTGCGCGAGCTCGTGCTCGAAGCGGGCGATGCTCGCGGGATCCCGGACCACGCCGGCGTGCGGCCCCTCGCGGAGCAGCCGCCGGAGCCCGTTGATCGTCGCCTGCAGCGAGTCCATCTGCAGCGTCAGCTGCTGGAGGCGCTGCGACTGGGTGTTCCACTGCTTGAGCGCCTGCGCCTCCCGGTCCTGGAAGTCGGCGTCGGTGACGGGCACCCTCGAGAGGCGCTTCTCGAGCGCGCGGCGCCGCGCGCGCGCGCTGCCGATCTCGCCCGAGAGCGGATCGTCCTCCACGTCGTCCATGCCCTGGCCGAGCGCGAGGCGCGCCAGCGCGACCCGGTTGAGCAGCGCGAGCGCCTTCTCCTCGCCGGCCTTGAGCTCCGGGAACGCGCGCACCCGGTTGGGCGAGCTGAGCACGGCGTTCAGCTTCTCGATGAGCTCGTTCGACTGCTTGATCAGCTCGCGGCAGTAGTGGATGTCGTCGATGACCGCGAACGCGGCCGGGCCGTCCTCGGCCTCGCGCGCCCACTGGACCGCGAGCGGCGGGAGCGCGGCGTTCGTGTCGAGCGCCTCGAGCTGCTCCTGGCTCAGCTTGTCGTAGTAGACCGCGGGATCGCTCGTCGAGCCGAGGAAGGCGTCCACGCGCGCGCGCATCGGGTCGTAGGTGGCGCGCACCCCCTCGTACACCTTCAGCGCCTTCTCGAACCGGCCGGCGCGCAGCATCAGGTCGCCGCGGAGCAGCGAGCCGTCGGCGATGTTCTGGCTGTCCGGCTCGGCGATGGCGAGGATCTCGAGCGAGCGCTGGGCGCGATCCACGTCGCCCAGGCGGACGTACACCCAGGCGAGCTCGTAGAGCATGGCCCCGAACTCGGGCGAGACGCGATCGATGTGGCCGTACGCTTGCACGGCCTGCGCCCACTGGTCGGCCTCGTAGAAGAGCCGCCCGATCGCGAGCCACGCGAGGTCGATGACGCGCTGGTGCTCAGGGGTGTCGGCCGGCAGCTGCGTCACCTTCTGGAACAGGTCGATCGCGGCGACGTAGCGGGTCTTGGGCACCGCCGGGGGCGCGTCGCCCTCCTTGAGCGGCTCCGGCGGGGGCGTCGCCTCCTTCACCGCGATCAGGCCGAGCAGGTACCTCGCCTGGTGGAGGTACTCGCTCCGCGGGTCGACCGCGCCGAGCGCCGCCTTCGCGCCGGCGAAGTCCCTCTTCACGTAGAGGCCCTTGCCGCGCGCGTACGAGAGGGCGCTCCCCGCCGCGGAGGACGGGACGTTGTTCATCGAGGCGAAGACGGCGTCGAGGGCGTCGTAGTCCTTGATCCGGAGGCAGATGTCCACGAGCCGGCCGAGCGCCTTCTCCTGGTAGGCGGCGAAGCGCGGCTCGGCGCCGCTCGCGACGATCCGCTGGAACACCCGGCGGGCCGAGAGGTACTGCTTCGACCGGAAGTACGTCTCGCCGAGCAGGTTGAGCGCGTCCGGGAAGGCCGTCGGGTGGTCCGGGTACTTCTCGATCACCTGGTTCAGCACGTTGGCCGCGCGCTCGTAGTCCTTGGACCCCATCAGCAGGACGGCGTCCGCGATGCGCTGCTCCGGGGTGCGCTGCTCGCCGCGGGACTTCTGGATCGCCGCCTGGATGGCGCCCAGCCCGGACGAGACGCTGCTGATCTGCTGCGA
The DNA here is from genome assembly GCF_051474135.1 of Sorangium sp. So ce385. Classification (NCBI taxonomy): domain Bacteria; kingdom Pseudomonadati; phylum Myxococcota; order Polyangiales; family Polyangiaceae; genus Sorangium; species Sorangium sp. So ce385. The sequence goes on from NZ_CP150337.1 coordinate 9,940,769, forward strand.
GGCGCTCGTGTAGGCGCGCTCGGAGTCCAGGGCCCACGCGTCGGCAGGGGCCGCGGTCGTGGCCGCGCCGAGCAGGAGCAGGCCGAGCAAGGCAGGGGTAACCCGCGATCCGGAGTCCCAGGTCATGGCGACTTGTCCTAACGAGCTCGAACCTATTTGCCACCCGCGGCGGCGGCCGGCTGCCCGGAGGCATCCGAGAGGCCGCTCACGATCTTCTCGACGAAACGGACCGCCGGGCGCTCTTCGAGCGGGGTCGTGACCCCGCCCTTCTCGAACGCGACCGCCTGGAGGTTCATCGTCTTGCCCTCGACCGCCGTGAAGGAATGGCTGGAGCGCACCTCGAAGCGGTAGCCGCGCAGGTACGAGAACACCCCGTAGCCGTTGCCCTGCAGGTTCACGAGCACCTGGAGGGTGTGATCCCCCGGCGGGACCGAGCCGTTGAAGATCGGGATCTCGGTCTGCTCCGCCAGGGCGCCCGACTGATCGGTCTTGTTGTACTGGACGGCGCCATCCAGGACGATCAGCACGCGGGTCACGCGGAACGCGCTCGACAGCTCGTTGTTGAACCGGATCGAGGCGCGCGAGCCGGCGCCGCCGCCGGAGAGGATCGTGTCGCTGAGGAGCGAGAGCCGCGTATGGCTGCGGCGGATCTGCTCCTTGAGCTCATCGATGCGCTGCTCCAGGTCGCGCAGCCGCACCGCGTACGTCGGGCCATCCATCGCCGGGGCGGCGGCGCCCGCGGCCGGCGCGGCCGTCGCGCCGGGCGATGCAGCCGGCGCGGCCGTCGCGCCGGGCGACGCAGCCGCGCCCGCGGCCGGCGCGGCCGTCGCGCCGGGCGACGCAGCCGGCGCGGCCGTCGTGCCGGGCGACGCAGCCGGCGCGGCCGTCGTGCCGGGCGACGCAGCCGGCGCGGGGGCGGCCTGCGCTGCGTTCGCAGGCGCCGAGGCGGCCGGCGCCACCGAGGCGGCAGGAGCAGCGGCCTTGCCCGACGCGCCGCCCGGGCTCTGCGCGAAGGCGGGCACGGCCATCAAGAACGAGGCCCCCACCCCCACAGCCAGCATCCTGATAAGTCGCATCGAAAGGTAACCTCGTGGTTTTACCCTCGTCAGCAGAGGGGGGCGACCTCACGCCCGGTGCCGGGGAGTCTAGTGGCGGCGGGCTTCGGAGCGCAACGACCTGGACAGCTTCCGCTCTCCCGGCGCAGGGCCCCGCCGCCGGCGGCGCGGACCAGGCAAAAAAAGTGCAGAAACGCGCAGAGGAAAACGTGCTGCCGCCTTCACCCGGCGCGCGCCCGCGGCGTCCTCGGCCGGTCGACGATGCGCTGCCACGAGAGCGCCACGGGGCCGAGCGCGGGCGCGCCTCCGGACGCCAGCCGTCCTCCCATCGACGCGGGCGAAGGGGGCTCGCTCGCTCGGGGGCGGATCCGCTAAGGTGCGCTTGTGTCAGGGGAAGGAGAGCGCCTCAGATCTTCGAGCCGCGCTGCGCGTCCGATCCGACGCCGCGGTCGTCGCCACGAACACCCCGCCGATCGGGCCGCCGAAGGAGCGCCGCAGAGGCTCGGCCGCTCCGGGAGCTAGGATGGTCCCGATTTCTCGAGAGGAGGTCACCGACGAAGCCCTGATGATGCGTTTTCAGGGCGGCGACCGCGCCGCGTTTGCCGGGCTCGTCCGGCGGCACAAGACGCCCATCTACAACTTCATCCTGCGGCAGGTGCGCGGGCCTGCGGTCGCCGAGGATCTGGTGCAGGATGTGTTCGTGAAGATCGTGCAGAGCGCCTCCGACTTCAAGCACGAGGCGAGGTTCACCACGTGGGCCTACGCCATCGCGCGCAACGTCTGCATCGATCACCTGCGCAAGATGTCGCTCCGGCGCCACCCGTCGCTCGACCAGGGCTCCGGCGACGGCGACGGCCCCACGCTCGGCGAGCGGACCGCGGACCCGGCGCCCCAGGCCGCGGTGGACCGCGTCGCGATCGGGGCCGAGATGGGGCAGCTCATCGTCCGCGCCGTGGAGGGCCTCCCGCACGAGCAGCGGGAGGTCTTCCTGCTCCGGGAGATCGGGCACGTGCCCTTCAAGGACATCGCCCAGATCGTGGGGGTGCCCGAGAACACGGTGAAGAGCCGGATGCGCTACGCCCTGGAGCGGCTCCAGGAGGCCCTCTCGGAGTACGAGGATTACGCGAGGGCGCTGCGCTAGCGCGCCGGAAGAGCTGTCTATGGACTGCGAGAAGTTCGACCAGCACGTGATGGACGCGCTCTACGACGAGCTCGACGAGCTGACCCACGCGGCCATGAAGCGCCACATGGACAGCTGCGCCCGTTGCGCCTCGGCGTTCGCGGGGCTGCGCGCGGCCCGCGACGCCGGTCCATTGCCGCTCGAGGAGCCGAGCGAGGAGCTCGAGGCGCGGATCCTCGAGGCGGTCGAGGTCGCGCAGAAGAAGACGCCGTTCCGGCGCAAGGCGCTCCGCGCGCTGGCCTGGGCCGGCAGCCACGCGATGCGTCCGCAGCTGGCGATGGCGGCGCTCTTCGTGCTCGTCATCGGCTCGAGCCTGCTGCTGCTGCGGCCGAAGACGGGCGTGGCCCCCGTGCGGGTCACCGAGTGGGGCCAGCCTGCGTCGGATCAGCTGGAGCCGCCCAGCGTCCCGGCGCCGATCGCCCTGGCCGCGCCGGCGGACGAGGGCGACGGCCGGCGCATGGCCGAGGCCAAGGCGGGCGAGCCGCCCAGGCCGACGGCGGAGGCGGCGAAGGAGAAGAGCGCGCGCGCGGCGGCGGCCCCCGAGGACGGCGCGAGGCAGGCGCTGCGGGACGCGCAGGCGCTGCAACGGACGTCGGGCTGCGCGGCCGCCGTCGGCAAGCTCGACGAGGTCGGCGCGCAGTACCCGGGCACGCCGGCCGCGCACGCGGCGATGTGGGAGGCCGCGCGGTGTCATCACGCGGCCGGGGAGACGGAGAAGGCGCGGGAGCTGCTGCTCGCGCTCCGCTCTGCGAAGGGGTACGGCGACCGCGCCGAGCAGATGCTCGCGGGCCTCGAGGCGAACGCCGTGCGCTCGCAGGCGCACAACGCGGCCCCGATGCCCTCCTCCCCCGCCGCGGCGTCGCCGGCGCGCCCCGCCGCGGCTTCGCGGCCCGCCGCGCCGGCCGCGAAGCCCGCGGCCCCGTCGCGCGCCGACGAGCAGGGGCCCGCGCAGGCGGCGCCTCCCGACGCCGTGCCTCCCGACGCCGTGATGGGGCGCTGACGGCCGCGGACGCGCGCCGGCGCCCGCGTCAGTTCGATCTCACCGGCGCGTCGCGGATGTAGGCGATCGTCCTGATCGTATCGACGATGCGCTCGCGATCGTCGGGCGTGAGATCGACGAAGCGGATCCCCATGCCCGGGTTCGGGTTGTCGTGGAGGGGGCGCACCTCGTTGACCCACTGCACCGTCCCCTCGAGCACGTACGAGCCCTCGGCCCCCGGGGGCGAGAAGCGGAGCGTGAGCCGCGTGCCGATCGAGAGCGGCTGCGTCGTGCGGACGAAGATGCCCATCTCCGAAATGTTGGTGATGGAAGCGTAGAGGAACGTGTCATCCGTCTCGCAGTCCACGAGCCAGGTGACGTCGAGCCGCTCGGACGAGCGTCGGTTGAGCGAATCCGGGGGGATCTCGCACTCGGCATCCTCGCCGGTGTGGCCGGCTTCCCCGTAAGCGCCGTTCTGCGCGGGGGTGGCCGACGAACCGCCAGGCGTGTCGGGCGGATGGTTGGAGTCACCACGGCCCCCGGTCATGTTTCTGCGACTAGCCGCTTTCCGCACGCGCGTCGAGGGCGCTCGACGACGAGGACCGCGCGTGGGTCGCCGGGCGCACAGGAGGACGCGCGCGCCGCGGCATGCGTCGGGAATCGTACAACGGGCGGCTCACCGCACGCGGATGACGCCGCCGCGGATGCGGTTCTCGTGTTCAGGTCCGCGGCTCACCTCGAAGCGCGCATCCCCGGCGAAGAAGCCGAAGTAGAGCGCGTAATCGCCCGGGGTGAAGTTGGGCTCGAGCTGGAGCTCGTGGTCGTCGACGATGACGTCGCCCGGTTGCCACAGGCTCATCGGGTAGCGCCCGTCGACCACGGCGTGGTCGCCGTTGTAACGGCGCTGAAACCCATCGATGTGAACGAACATCTTCCAGTTGCCGGTGATCGGCCGGTGCACCCGGAAGAAGGTCCGCAGGTGGTAGTTCTTCTGCGGGACCACGCTCGAGGCCTGCTGGCCCTCGTCGTCGGTCAGCTCCCAGCCGAGCACCTCCAGCTGATCGTCGAACATCGCGTCGAGCGGGTTCGCGGGAGCGACGGGCTCATCGAGCACGACACGGCTGAGCCAGCTCTCGTTCGGACGGCCGCCGAGCTCGTTCGACGCGAGGACGATCTGGCTCGATCGGCCGTCGAGCACGGGCAGGTTGCGCCCGTGGTGCTTGCGGAAGAGGCTGTTCAACCTGGGCAGCTCGTCCGATTTGACGACGAGCCAGCGGCGAGCGCCGGGAGCGGCGGCGCCGTCCGCGGAGCCCTCCGCGGCGGGGGCGGTGAGCCAGGCGAACGCCTGCGGGGCGTCGTTGAACGACGCGACCTCGCCGCCCTGGTAGTAAGCCGCCGCGCGGCTCCGGACGCCGAGCGTCGCGAGCGGCTCGCCGGGCTTGCGCAGCGACTCGTACGACTCGAAGACCTCCTTCGGGGAGAGCTGGGCCGCGAGCGCGGGGTAGTACCAGAAGCTCAGCGCGAAGCCGGCGACGAGGCCGGCGAGCGGCGTGCCGAGGGCGCGGGGCACGGCGGCGCGCGCGACGACGAAGCGGAACGCGTCGCGCACCGCGATGAGCACCACGGGCCCGACCGCGAGCAGCAAGGGCAGCGCCCACCACGCGTTCATCCCGTAGGCGGCGAGGTGGTTCGGCATCCGCGCCACGGTCCCCCATCCGATGCGCTTGCCGACGAAGATCATCGCGCCGACGCCGACGAGCGCCGCCTCGAGGACGATCAGCAGGAAGAGCAGGTTGCCGCCCCAGATGCGCGCGAGCTCCCCGGCGCCGGCGCGGGCGTCGGCGTCGAGGCGACGCGCCCACGCTTTGAGGCCGCGGTCGATCTCGCGGGGCTGCTCCTCGAACCAGGTCAGCGCCACGAGGCCCGCGAACGCGATCAGGACGAAGCGCATCGCCGAGGCCGCCTCTTCCTCGAAGCTCTTCGGGAACACAGGCTTGTCGACGGAGAAGACGCCGAGGGCCCGGTCCGGCGAAATGACAAGGTCGCGGTACAGGACGAAGGCGAGCACGGAACAGCCGACGGCGAGCGCCCGCGAGGCGGGAGCGCCGCGCTCGAGATCGCGGACAGCGAGCGCCGCGATCGCGGCGAGGAGCGCGGGGCCGCTGAACGGGAGCGCCCCGGCGTGCGGCGCGAGCAGCGCGAAGGCGCCGTAGGCGAGCGCCGACGTGACGACGAGGGCGATCCGGACGCCGGCCTCGCGATCGAGGCCCGCCGCGGCCCCCTGCGCCGCGGCCGGGGCGCGGAAGAGCCGGCCGACGGCGAACGGCAGGAAGGCGCTCCATGGAAAGAGGGCGTGCCCGAGCTGGCGCAGCGTGAGATCGAACGTGGACTCGACCGGCGGCTTCTTGAGGAGCGCGACGCCGAGGGCGCGCGGGAGCGGCGCGTCGGCGCTCGAGCTCGCGAGGACGAGGAGGCCCTTCGCCGCCGCGACGACGCCGAGCAGGAGCGCGGCGCCGCCCACGAGATCGCCGAGCGTGGGCCGCGGGCGCTCGAGCGCGGGCCAGGCGCCGGACGTGCGGAGCACGATCCACGTCAGGCCGGCGCCGAGCGCGGGGACGGCGACCCCGATCAGCAAGCCGCGGCTGAGGTATCCGGCGGCGAGGCCGAGGAGCCCCACCGCGATCCACGCGGCCGACGCGAGCAGGGCGCCGCGCTGCGCCCTCCGCCCGCCCTCGATCAGGGCGCCGGTCAGCCCGCAGAACGCCATCGTGAGCGCGGCCATGGTGACGATGTCGCCGAGCATGGTGCGGGCCTGCATCACGTAGAGCGGCATCGTGACGAGCACGGCGACGCCGTACAGGCCGGCCTTGCGGTCGACGAGGCGGGCGAGGAACTCGTAGAGCACGAGCGCGCCGGCGAGCCCCCACAGCGCGAGCGGCAGGCGCCCGGCCCAGTCGTGCAGCCCGAGCAGCCGGAAGCCGAGCGCCATCGAGGTGAACCCGAGCTCGCCCATGCCGAGGTCGGTCAAGGTCGGCAGCTGCCCGGCGGGCTCGGCGAGATCCGCGCCTTCCACGCCGCGCCCGGCGTGGAAGACGTGGAGGGCGATGCGGCGGGCGAGGTCGGCCCGGTCGAGCTCGTAGGGGTCCCAGATCCCGCTCTTGCCGAGGAGGGGCAGCAGCGCGAGGGCCGCGAGCGCGAGGGCCGCGAGCCGCGCGGGGCCGCCGCGCGAGGCGCCGTCCACCGCGCCCGCGCGGCCCGCGGCCGGCGCGCCGCCGGTCTCGGCCGAGCGGTCCTCGCGCGGTCTCGCCTCGTCGTGGGACGGGGCACCGGTCGCGGGCGGGTCGGGGGCGGCGGGCGGGGCTCCGCTTCGTGGGTCCCCTCGGTGGACGCTCGACATGCGAGGCATCCCCTTACCCCCTTCGCGCGCGCTTGACCACGGATCGTAGGGAAGCGTTTGTAGCCCCCCTGGGCGTCTGCTATCGCGCGCGGCGTGGTGAAAGGCCGTCCCCCGAGCGCGCCCCAGGGCGCGAGAACGCGCCCGCAGGCGCCGAAGCCCTCCCCAGCCGCCGCTGGCCCCCGTCCCGCCAGGAACGGTGGCCGCGTCGGCCGCCCGGGAGCGTCCTCCGCCGAGGAACCCCGGACGGGCGACGCGGCGATCCCGCGGGCGCGCCCGCCCCGACGCGACGACGAGGCGCGCCCGGACGACAGGTCGCGCGGCGCGAGCAAGCGGGGCGGCGTCGAGCGCGCTGCAAAGCGAGGCGAGGCGGACCGGGGCGGCGCCGAGCGCGCGGCCGGGCGAGGCGAGGCGGACCGGGGCGGCGTCGAGCGCGCTGCCAGGCGAGGCGAGTCGAACCGCGGCGGTGCCGAGCGCGCCGCCAGGCGAGGCGAGTCGAACCGCGGCGGCGTCGAGCGCGCCGCCAAGCGAGGCGATGCGGACCGGGGCGGCGCCGAGCGCGCTGCCACGTCAGGGGATGCGGAGCGGGGCGCCAGGAAGAACCGCGGCGCCGCGGCGCGCTCCTCCAGCGCGGCCCGCGGCCCGGCGGGGCGCGCGCCCCGCCCGGGGGGCGCAGCGAAGGGGCGACCGCTCCCGGAGCGCGCGGCGGGCGCGCTCGGCGGCGGGCAGCAAGCGCGAAGGAAGCGCGCCGAGCCGAGGCCGGTCGAGGAGGCCGACGCGTCGCTCGATCTGCCGCGGCGATCCGGGCGCGTGGCCCTGGTGGGGCGGCCGAACGTGGGCAAGTCGACGCTGCTCAACGCGGCGCTCGGCCACCCGCTCGCGATCGTCTCGCCGACGCCGCAGACGACGCGCGACGCGATCCTCGGGGTCGTGCACCACGGCCCGGCGGAGATCGCGCTGCTCGACACGCCCGGGCTGCACCGGCCGCGCACCGAGCTCGGGCGCGTGATGAACCAGGCGGCGCGCGAGGCGGCGCGGAGCGCCGACGTCATCGTCTTCGTGACGGAAGCCCCGGATCCCGCGCGCCTCCCGCGCCGCGCCAAGGAAGGCGAGGACGGCCCGCCGTTCGCGCCGCACCCGGGCGACCTCGCGCTGCTCGCGGACCTCGGGAGCGAGGCGCCGGTGGTGTTCGTGCTCAACAAGGTCGACCGGGTGCGGGACAAGGCGCGGCTCTTGCCGCTCCTCGACGCGTTCGGGAAGATCCGGGAGTTCGCGGCGATCGTCCCCATCTCGGCGCTGCGCGAGGACGGCGTCCAGCGCGTGCTGGACGAGGTGGCGAAGCTGTGCCCCGAGCGGGCCTGGGGCTTCGCGCCCGACGAGCTCACCGACAGGCCCACGCGCTTCTTCGCCGCCGAGTACGTGCGCGAGCAGATCCTCCGCGCGACGAAGGCCGAGGTGCCGCACGCCAGCGCCGTGCAGATCGAGCGCTACGTCGAGCCGACGGGCGACGGCGCGCTGCACATCGACGCGACGATCCACGTGGAGCGGCCCGGGCAGAAGAAGATCTTGATCGGCGCCGGCGCGGAGCAGCTCAAGCGGATCGGCACGGAGGCCCGGCTCCGGATCGAGGAGCTCGTCGGGCGGCAGGTGAACCTCAAGCTCTGGGTGCGGGTGACGCCGGAGTGGCGCGAGTCGCTCCAGACGCTGGAAGAGCTCGGTTACAACAAGGGAGAGACCTCGTGAGCGCGGCGAAACCAGCTCCTTCCAGGGGAACCAGGCGCGGTCAGGGCGCCGCCGGCGGCGGCCGGGCGACGAAGACGGGCGACGGCCCCGAGAAGAAGAGGGGCGGCGTCGCTCCCAGAAAGGGCGCGGCCGCCTCCGGCAAGAGCGCGGTCGCTCCCAGAAAGAGCGCGGACGCCTCCGGCAAGAGCGCGGTCGCTCCCAGAAAGAGCGCGCCCGGCAAGGTCGCTGCGGCGTCCGGCAAGAACGCGGCCGCGCCCGGCAAGGCCGCTGCGGGCGCGAGGAAGGGCAGCGGCTCAGGCCTGAGCCAGGGGCGCGCTGCCGTCGAGCCGAGCGGCCACGATCCGGCGGAGGACAGGGACGAGCTCGCGGCGGAGCTCGCCGACGAGGCCCTCGAGGCCGCCGAGGACGCCGCGGCCGACGCGCCTGCCCCGCCGCCCTCGGCCGGGATCGTGGCGCTGGTCGGGCGGCCCAACACCGGCAAGAGCACGCTGTTCAACCGGCTCGTCGGCAAGCGCGTCGCGATCGTGCACGACGAGCCCGGGGTGACCCGCGATCGCCACTACGGCGACGTCACCTCGCGGGGACGGCGCTTCACGCTCGTCGACACGGGCGGGTTCGACCCCGAGAGCGACGACCCCATGCGGCAGGGGATCAAGCGGCAGATCGACCTCGCCATCGCCGAGGCCGACGTGATCGTGTGCGTGCTCGACGCCGTGACGCCGGTCACGCCGTCCGAGCACGCCGAGCTCGGCCTCCTGCGCCGCGCGGGCAAGCCCGTGATCTACGTCGCCAACAAGGCGGACTCGCCGCGCGCCGAGGCCGAGGCGGCGGAGCTGTACCGCCTCGGGATGGATCGGCTCATCCCGATCAGCGCCCTCCACGGCCGCGGCATCTCGGATCTGGAGATGGCCATCGAGGCCGCGCTGCCCAAGGAGCCCGCGGCGCCCGAGGCGTCGGCCGAGGGGGCGCTCCGCATCGCCATCATCGGGCGCCCGAACGCGGGGAAGTCGTCGCTCGTCAACCGCATCGCGGGCGAGGAGCGGATGCTCGTCGACGCGCAGCCGGGCACGACGCGCGATCCGATCGACACCCTGGCCGAGCGCGACGGCAAGCGGTTCTTGCTCATCGACACGGCCGGCATCCGGCGCAAGGCGAAGGTGGCGAAGGAGGACAGCGCCGTCGAGGCGGTCAGCGTGATGCACGCGATCCGCGCGATGGAGCGGGCCGAGGTCGTGCTCCTGCTCTGCGACGCGGCCGAGGGCGTGGCCGAGCAGGACGCGAAGATCCTCGGCCTCGCGGTCGACCGGGGGTGCGGCGTCGTGATCGGCCTGAACAAGATCGATCTCCTCGACCGGAAGGCGCTCGCGAAGGCGGAGCAGGACGCCCGCGACAAGCTCGCGTTCGTGCCGTGGGCGCCGATCGTGCAGGTGAGCGCGCGCAGCGGGCGCGGCGTGGCGAAGCTCCTCGAGACGGTGGGCCAGGTGGCCGACGCGTACCGGAAGCGCGTGCCCACCGGGGAGCTCAACCGCTTCTTCGAGCAGATCCTCCTCACGCACCCGCCGCCCACGCACGGCGGGCGCGCGCCCCGGCTGTTCTTCGTCACGCAGGCCGAGACGTCGCCGCCGCTGTTCGTCGTCGTCGCGAGCGATCCCGAGAAGCTCCACTTCAGCTACCGGCGCTACGTGTCGAACCAGCTCCGGCAAGCGTTCGGTCTCGAGGGCGTGCCGGTCCGGGTGAAGTACAAGGAGCGGCGGCGGCGGGGGTAGGCGGCCGCCCCGCGCGTCCGGGCGGCCGGACAGCGGTCCCGCACCGCGCCGCCGCGGGAGCGGTGCCCCGCCGGCAGATCCGGGACGTCAACCAGCAGACCTGGGATGCGCACCAGCAGATCCGGGGCGCTTGCCAGCAGACCCGGCTCGCGTGCCGGCGGTCTCAGGACGCTTGCCAGCACCTGCTGGTACGGCTCCTCGAGCCTGCTGGTACGGCTCCCCGAACCTGCTGGTACGGCTCCCCGGACCTGCTGGTACGGCTCCCCGGACCTGCTGGTACGGCTCCCCGGAGCTGCTGGTACGGCTCCCCGGAGCTGCTGGTACGGCTCCCCGGACCTGCTGGTACGGCTCCTCGGACCTGCTGGTACGGCTCCCCGGACCTGCTGGTACGGCTCCTCGAGCCTGCTGACCCGATTCCTCGCCGCACGACCCGCCGCTGGCCGCGCCCCGCTCCGGCCGACCGCGGCCCGCGCGCGCTGGTGCAGCCGTCAGCCCGCCGCCCCGGGCAGCGGCGCCAGCACGTCGGCGATCCTCGCGAGGCCGGCCACGTCGTAGATGTCGTACGGGAACGCCGGCACGTCGACGCGCACGCTGCCGCCGGTCTGCTCGTCCTCCAGCGCCGTCTCGAGGGCGATCAGGTTCAGGTGATCGAGCTTGCCCATGCGGGTCTCGTCCTCGGCGGCCCGGAGCAGGCGCGCCGCCGCGCCGGGGCCGAGCGCGAGGCCGCTCCCGTCGAGCGCGGCGGCGATCTCGGCGGCGCCGGGGAGCGCGCCGTACACCGGGTGGACGCGGTTCACGACGAACGCGTCGCGCCGCATGTCCTGCTCGCGCAGGCGATCGGCGAAGAACAGCACCTCGCGCACGCAGAGCGGATCGGGCGTCGTGACGAGCACGTAGGCCACGTCGGGGCCGCGCAGCGCCGACGCCACCGCGTCCGCCCGCTGCTTCCAGCCGCCGAAGACCGCGTTCATCTCGCTGATGAACGCCGCGATCTGCTCGAGGAAGCCGCTGCCGGTCAGCTTGCCGATGCCCCGCAGCACCGCCGCGGTCGACCGAGCCAGCAGGTTGAGCGACAGCTTGCCGGAGCTCTGGAAGGCCTGCACGAACCAGCGCGTCGCCGCGCTGTCGATGGCGCCCACGAGCCGCTCCGGCGCGTCGAGGAAATCCAGCGCGTTCGCCGTGGGCGGCGTGTCGAGCAGGACGAGGTCGTAGCTCGGGTCGCTCCTCACGGCGTAGAGCTTCTCCATCGCCATGTACTCCTGCGTGCCCGCGAGCGAGGTGGAGATGTACTTGTAGAGGACGTTGCCGAGGATCCGGTCGCGCTGCTCGGGCGACGGGGCGAGCGACGCGACGAGGCTGTCGAACGTCGACTTGGTGTCGAGCATCATCACCGTCATCGAGCCGGGCACGTCGATCCCCGCGCGGGCGAACCGGGCCGGCTCGATCGTCTGCGCCTCGGTCTTCATCTCCTCGAGCCCGAGGCTCTGGGAGAGGCGGCGCGCCGGGTCGATCGTCAGGCACAGCACGCGCTTGCCCCGGCGGGCCGCGGCGAGGCCGAGCGCCGCGGTGGTGGTCGTCTTGCCGACGCCGCCGCAGCCGACGCAGAGGATCACCCTGCGGGAGGCGAGCAGCGGGGCCAGGCCGGCGTCGTCCGCCCGGAGGGGTGCGTGGGCGGCGGGCGGGGTGTTTCGAGGGGGTGCGAGCGGGCCGGGCATGGCGCGCGACCTGAGGTCGCGGCCCCTTGTAGCACGAACCGGGAGCGCGAGCGCTCGTCCGGCTGCGCGGCGAGCGCCCCGGCTGCGGCCGGACGACCGCTCAGCCCGCGGTGGGTGGACGATGCGCCCGGCCCGCGGGGGTGCACGCGGTGGGTGGACGATCCGCTCAGGCCGCGGCGCGGAGGATGCGCAGGCACCCGGCGGCGGCCCGGGCGATGGAGGCGCCGCGCTCCGCCGTGCCGCCGCGGCCGCAGAGCAGCACCTCCCCGCCCGCCACGGCGAGGCTCTGGACCTCGACCTCCGCGGTGAGCGCGGCGATGCGCGAGCCGACCGCGGCGTTCTGCACGGCGTCCGGGTTGGCGAGGAGCGGGGCATAGGCGGCGAGCTCCTCGCACGCGGGCCACGCGCCCGCCCCGGCGACCAGGCAGCCGCTGTCGTCCACGAGGACCACGACGTCCAGGTTCGCCTCGGAGCGCGTCGTCGAGAGCTGATAGTGCAGCGCGGTGATCGGGTCGTCGCTGCGGCGGCGCCGACGCTCGGAGGCGGGAGCCGCCTCCCCGACGGCCGCCGCGCCCCCCTCGGCCGGGAGCGCGCCTCGGCCTTCGGGCCGCTCCGCGCGGCCTCCCTGCTGGTCGCCGCGCTGGCCCCCTGCGCCGCCATTCGACCCGGGCTCCGGCACAAGCTGCTGGTTCGATAACGAGAGCGACACGAACACCTCCTCCACGCGAAGGATGGTCGCAGCGCACGGAGGCGGCCAACTTTGCTAAGTTCGAGCGCACGATGCGCGGCTTCATCGATCTCCACTGCCACTGGGTCGCCGGCATCGACGACGGCGCCCGCACCGTCGAGGAGAGCTTCGCCCTCCTCACCGCGCTCCGCGGCGCCGGGTTCGACACCGTCGTGGCCACGCCGCACATGCGCCCCGGGATGTTCGACAACACCCGGCAGAGCCTCCGCGCCGCCTACGACGCGACGTGCGCCGCGCTGCGCCGCGCCGACGACGCGCGCGGCTTGCCCGCGCTCGACCTCTCGTCGGAGCACTTCTTCGATGACGTCGTCTTCCAGCGCCTCCTCGACGGCAGCGCCCTCCCCTACCCCGGCGGCCGCGCGGCGCTCGTCGAGTTCCCGACCCGGAGCTTCCCCGTGCGCGTCGCCGAGCGCATCTTCGACCTCAGCCGCCGCAAGCTCCGCCCCGTCATCGCCCACCCGGAGCGCTACGAGCCGGTCTTCGACGACTGCTCCTCGCTGGATCCGCTCCTCGACGCCGGCGCCGTCCTCCTCCTCGACGTCGCCGCCCTCACCGGCAAGTACGGGCGCACCCCCCGCCGCGCCGCGGAGCAGCTGCTCGACGAGGGCTACTACTACGCCGCGTGCAGCGACGCCCACGCCGCGAGGGACGTCGCCGACGTCCGCGGGGGCATCGACGCCCTCTTCGCCAGGGTCGGCGAGGAGGAAGCGACCTTCATGCTCATCGACGGCCCGCGCGCGATCCTCGAAGGCACCGTCGACGCCTGACACGCGCGGCCCCGCTCCCTCGACGGCGCGGGACCTCGCCCCGGCGCTGGCTCACCTCCGGTGCGGCGTGATCGCCGCGCCTCGGCGGCGCGGGGCCGCGCCGAGGCTGCTCGCGGCGGTGTCCGCGCGCGGCCCGGCGGGCGCGGTGAACGCGGCCGGCGGGAGCGGGCTGTCCTTCACCGCCATGGTCCCGGCGAGCGCGACCCCGAGGACGGCGGCCCCGAACGCCCACGCCGCCTGCGCCCACCGCCGCCAGGCGGGCAGCGGCTCCGCCTCGTCGGCCGCGCCGCCCCCGGGATCGAGCGACTCGAGCGCGGCGCGCAGCTGCTGCGTGCGGAGGTGGGACGCGTTCCCGAGGACCTGCCCGATCCAGGCGGCGACCAGCGCGTCGTTGCCCGGGTGCGCGGCGCCCGGGACCGCCTCCTCGAGCGCGCGCATCAGCTGCGCGGCCGTCGCCGTGCGCGCGGTGGGCGACTTGGCGAGCGCCTCGGAGACGAGGCGATCGAGCGCGGGCGGGATCGGCTCGGGCGGCGGCGCCGCGCTCAGCCGCTCGGCGAACCCGCGGCGGGACGGGACGGCGCGCGACGACAGCGGCGCGGCGGGCCGCTCGCTCGCGATGTGGGTCATCGTGCTCTCGCTGTCGTCGGCCTGGAAGGGGTGCGCGCCCGAGAGCAGCTCGTAGAGCAGCACCCCCACCCCGAAGAGGTCGGCCCGCCGGTCGCACGGCTGCCCGCGGATGTGCTCCGGCGCCATGTACGGCGCGCTGCTCCGGAACAGGAGCGCGCCCCCCTCGCCGCCCGCCGCCGCGGCGAAGGCGCGCCCGCCGTCCCCCCGGAGCGAAGGCCGGCGCTCCGACAGCCGCTCCTCCTCGAACTTCGCGATGCCGAAATCGACGAGGCGGACGAGCCCCTCGGACGTGATGAGGACGTTGTCGGGCGAGACGTCGTAGTGAAGGAGCTCCCGGGGGTTGCCGACCTCGTCCCGGAGCTCGTGCGCCGCGTCGAGCGCCGCGCAGATCTGGTACGCGAGCCGGGCCGCGGCGAGCACCGGCGCCGGGCGCCCGCGCGCGGCGCGCAGCACCGCCGAGAGGGGCTCGCCGCTGACCCACTCCATGACATAGAAGAGGGTGCCGCCCTCCTCGCCGAGATCCACGACGGGCACCACGTTCGGGTGCCGGATGCGCGCCGCGAGCGCGGCCTCCTCGAGGAACATCCGCACGGCGTCGGGGTCGGGCGAGAGCTCGGGGTGAAGCACCTTGATGGCAAAGAGCTTCTGAAACCCGTGCTCGCGCCTGAGCCGACCCGCCCAGACCTCCCCCGTCTCGCCTGCGGCCACCCGCAGGACGAACTCGTACCGGCCCAGGGAAAACCCCGGGAAAAAGCGGCCCCCGCCCCCCACTCGGAAGGTGTGGCCCACACATGAAGAGTCCGCCAGGGTTCCGGGTGTGCGACGATCACGATTGTTGCCCGGATTGTGAGACTCCACAGCAGCCGGGAAACAGCGCTTCCGACCGCGACGTCCTCGCCTTCTCCGGAGGCGGTCCGCGCGAGCCCGATCATCGCGCGGCGCCGCGTGCGGCGGCCGCGCGCGCCGGCCATCCGGCCGGGCCGGCCGGGCCGTCGCGCGGACGTTTTCGGTCCTATCCGGGAGGCGGGGGTCTTGCTTCCTGAACAACCGGACAGTAAAGCTGCCGGAAACTGTTGCCCCGCACGTCGGGGATCCGGCAGCGTGATCCCCTTCGGTCTCCCCCTCCCTTCGGCCCCCCGCCCCGAGGTTACGCATGAGCGACGAGAAGAACACCAAGCAGAAGTCTGCCGCCCTGGAGCTCGCGATCGCGAGCGTCGAGAAGGAGTACGGCAAAGGGGCGATCATGCGCCTCAAGGACGGGCAGACGCTGCACGACGAGGTCGCGGCCGTGCCGAGCGGGTCGCTCGGCCTGGACATCGCCCTCGGCATCGGCGGCTACCCGCGCGGCCGCATCGTCGAGATCTACGGGCCGGAGTCGAGCGGCAAGACGACCCTCACCCTCCACGCCATCGCGGCCATCCAGCGGGCGGGCGGGACGGCGGCGTTCATCGACGCCGAGCACGCCCTCGACGTGAACTACGCCAAGAAGCTCGGCGTGAAGACCGACGAGCTGCTCATCTCGCAGCCCGACTACGGCGAGCAGGCGCTCGAGATCGCCGACATGCTGGTCCGCTCGAACGCCGTCGACATCATCGTCGTCGACTCCGTCGCCGCGCTCGTCCCCAAGGCGGAGATCGAGGGCGACATGGGCGACAGCCACGTCGGCCTCCAGGCCCGGCTGATGAGCCAGGCGCTCCGCAAGCTGACCGGGACGACCTCCCGCTCGCAGTGCCTGCTGATGTTCATCAACCAGATCCGCATGAAGATCGGCGTCATGTTCGGCAGCCCCGAGACGACGAGCGGCGGCAACGCCCTCAAGTTCTACGCCTCGGTCCGGCTCGACATCCGCCGCATCGGCGCGATCAAGGAGGCGGCCGCGGGCGGCAAGGAGCCGGCGGTCGTCGGCAACCGGACCCGCGTCAAGGTCGTGAAGAACAAGATGGCCCCCCCGTTCCGCGAGGTGGAGTTCGACATCCTCTACGGCCACGGCATCAGCCACAGCGGCGACGTCATCGACCTCGCGACCGAGGCGAGCATCATCGAGAAGAGCGGCTCCTGGTTCTCGTTCCAGGGCGAGCGCATCGGCCAGGGCCGGGAGAACGCCCGCTCCTACCTCGAGCAGCACCCGGCGGTGCTCGAGAAGATCGAGGCGATGGTCCTCGCGAAGCACGGCATCTCCCGCGCCGGCGGGGGCGCCGCGGCGAACGGCGCCGCGGCCGCCGGCCCGAAGGGCGGAGCGGCCGCGGCCGAGCCCCCCGCGCAGGCGAAGGGTCGCGGCGAGGCGGCCCCGTCCGGCCAGGACGCCCGGCGCGCCCCGGGCAAGACGAACTGACGCGGGCCGCCACCGCCATGCACCTCTACGTGATGCGGCACGGCCCGGCGGAGGACCGGGCGGCGAGCGGACGGGACGCGGACCGGAGGCTCACCCCCGAGGGCCGCGACCGCGTCGAGCGGGTCGCGATCGAGCTGCACCGCATCCGGGGCGGCGCCCCGCTCTCGCGGGTGCTCTCGAGCCCCCTGGCGCGCGCCCGCGAGACCGCCGAGATCGCGGCGCCCCGCTGCGGCGCGCCGGAGGTCGAGGTCCGGGACGAGCTCTCGGTCGACGCCGACCTCCCGCTCGCGCTCGTCGCCGCGCTCGCCCGGGGCGGGGCCGACGCGCTCCTGGTCGGGCACCAGCCGAACGTGGAGCACCTCGTCCGGACGCTCGTCGACGCGTCAGGCCGGGGCGCGCCCGGCCTGGTCCTCCGCGGCTTCACCACGGCCCTGATCGTCGCCCTCGAGCCCGACCCGGCGCCGCGCGCGCAGGACCGCTGGCGCGCGACGCGGATCCTCGACCCGCGCGAGCTCGCCTAGCGTGGACGCGCCGTGCGCGCGCCGTCGCATCGGGAGGCAGCGGGAGCAGACGCACGCGTCCGAGGCGGAAGGCTGCGCGACCCGAGCCGGCTCGACCGGAGCGGCTCGTCGCCGCGCCGTCGGGGCCCAGGCAAGTCCATGAATTTGCGGTGGAAATCCAGATCGCGGGCGGGCCGCGGCCAGGGGGCCCGCCGCACCCCCGCAGGCGGGGCCGGCCCCCTGCTTACGTAATCACAAATCCGAATGATTTCGATGATTTCGGCCGCTCGCTTGACAAGGATCCCACCCGAGAATACGCCCAAATAAGGAGGATTGAGATGGCGGGACAGATGGTCTTCCCCTTCGCTCAACCCCCTCCAGGCCGTCTGTCGCGCAGCGGTGGGAAGGGCGCAGCACCCTCTTCCTTGTGGCCGCGCGTCTCGCGGGCCGTCGTCCGGGTGCCCGACCCCCGCCACCACCCGCTCGACATCGCCCTGCCGCCGGGCCAGCCGCAGATCTACGTGCACGAGGGGGCGCGCCAGGCGCTCGTCCGGCGCCTGGAGCTGGCCCAGAAGCGGCCGGTGCTCCTCTCGGTGACCGACAACTACCGGCAGATGATCTCCTCCTCGCTGCGGGAGGGGATCCTGCAGGCGCGCGTCCACCACATGTTCCTGGATGCGCCCGCGGTCGTTCAGGATGCGCTCGTCCGGTACGTGGTGAACCAGGACCGGGCCGCGTCGCTCCTGGTCGGCCAGTACATCGACGAGAACGGCCATCGCATCCGGGCGAGCCGGCCGGTGAGCACGCCGCTCTCGACGCAGGGGCGGACGCACGATCTGCTGACCCTGTTCCAGAAGGTGAACCACACGTACTTCGGCGGCGTGGTCGACGCGCTGATCACCTGGGGCAAGCGGACCAAGGCGCGGAAGCCGCGGCGCACCATCAAGCTCGGGAGCTACTCGGCGGTGGAGCGGCTGATCCGCATCCACCCGGTGCTCGACCGGCCCTGGGTCCCCCGCTACTTCATCTCCTACGTCATCTACCACGAGATGCTCCACCACGTGATGCCCGCGAGCCACGGCAACGGGCGCCGGATGCTCCACCCGCCCCAGTTCCTCGCC
The DNA here is from genome assembly GCF_051474135.1 of Sorangium sp. So ce385. Lineage (NCBI taxonomy): Bacteria > Pseudomonadati > Myxococcota > Polyangiales > Polyangiaceae > Sorangium > Sorangium sp. So ce385. The sequence continues at coordinate 9,958,696 of NZ_CP150337.1, forward strand.
CGCGAGCGGCTCTTCCGCGACTACGAGCGCGCCCTCGCGTGGGAGAGGGACCACGTGGGCAGGCTCCTCCGCACCTGACGCGCCGTCTCCGGCGGACCTGCGCGCCCCGACGCGGCGCGCTCCGACGCGGCGCGCGGCGCGACGAACCGGCGCCGAGCGACGAACCATTGCGCGGAGTACCGGCTGGCTCTAAACCGGCGGACCCCCGTGGGGGCCGCGCGACCGGCGCGCCGCGGGCGATCCCGTAACCTCGAAAGTGTGGAAGGACAGCGTGCAGGAGATTCTCACCCAGGAAGCGAGCCCGAAGCGGGCCATGGAGGCGCTCGAGTGGGCCGTTCAGCGAGCAGAGAGGGCCGAGCCCGCGCAGCCCGAGGCGGCCGCCGAGCCACGCCCCTCGACCAGGGTGATCTCGGGGCGCCCCGCCGACTTCAAGGCGGCGGCGGCGATCTACCTGCCCGACGTCCGCAAGCTGCTCGACCGGATCATGATGAGCGACGACGCCGAGGCCGGGCTCGACGCCCTGCTCGAGTCGGGCGCCCTGGCGGCGATGCTGCCCGAGGTCGAGGCGATGGTGGGGTTCGGCGACGGGGAGTGGCGCCACAAGGACGTCTGGAAGCACACGAAGCAGGTGGTGCGTCAGGCGGTGCCGAGGCTCGAGGTCCGCTGGGCGGCGCTGCTCCATGACATCGGCAAGACGAGGACGCGGACCATCTCGCCGTCGGGGGAGGTCCATTTCTTCGGCCACGCCGAGGTCGGCGCGCGCATGTTCGACAAGATCGACCGGCGGCTGCCGCTGTTCGCGAAGGAAGAGCCGCTGAAGGGCAGCATCCGCTTCCTGATCCTGCACCACCTGCGGGCGAGCCAGTACGACCCGTCGTGGACCGACAGCGCGGTGCGGCGCTTCGCGAAGGAGATGGGCAGCTGCCTGAACGACGTGCTCGACCTGTCGCGGGCGGACATCACGACGAAGCGGCCCGAGAAGAAGCGGAAGGGGCTGAAGCAGATCAACGACCTGGCCGAGCGGGTGCTGCATGTCCAGGCGGAGGACGCGGTGGTGCCGCCGCTGCCGAGCGGCATCGGCGACGCCATCATGCAGGCGTTCGGGCTGCCGCCGTCGCGGCGGGTGGGCGAGGTCAAGCGGGCGCTGGAGCAGGCGGTCGAGGCGGGCGAGGTGGCGTCGCACCAGGAGGCGGACGTGTACATCGCGTTCCTCCGGGAGAACGCGGCGCGCTTCGGGCTCTGAGGGGCCGCGGCGCGCGGGGCACGGCGCTCGGGGCGGAGCGCCGTGCGGCGGTCGCTCAGCGGAGCGGGGCCTCGCAGGTGCTGCAGCGGGGGGGAACGCCGTCCTTGTGGTAGAGCTCGCCGCAGCGGCCGCAGAGGCGGGCGTCGGCCTCGAAGGCGATGAGCTTGTCCGTGGCCTTGCAGTGAAGGCCGGCCACCTGGGGCGGCTCCAGCGGGCGCACCTCGCCGGCAGCGTCGTCGGGCGCAGGCAGGGCGTCCTCCTTGATGTCGGCGACGCGGCCGGGGATGCGCTTCCTCGCCTCCGCAAGGACGCGGGAAGCCGCCGCGAGATGCGCGCGCAGCGGGATGGCGATCACCGTGCCGCCGCCCTGGACCGTGAGCGCCGACTCCGACAGCAGCAGGCCGGTGACCTCGCTCCAGCCGATGCGCTCGATCTCGCCAGGCCCGTTCTCGAGCGCCACGCCGGCGTCGCCGACGCGGACGGGCTTCATCGACCACTGGCCGAACAGGCCCGCCGCGGCGCCGAGGAGGAGCGCACCGACGAGCAGGTACGGGGCAGCAGGGTGCGCGCCCGCCTCCTCGCCCCGGAACCACTGGCCGTAAACCCCCGCACCGGCAAGGAGCGCCGCGACGGACATGCCGAGCAAGGTGAGGGCTAGCTCGAGCGACGCCTTGGGCTCGAAACGACGCTCGCTCCGCGGATCGGTCCGCTGCCGGAGGAGCACCTCGCCCCCCTGCCCCGTGGACCCCGAGCCCTTGCGCTTGCGCTTCACCGGTCTGTCGGCTGCCATCGGCGGCTTCCTATCGGAGGAGACGCCCGGACGCAAAGGGGCTCGGCACGACCGCCAGCGCTCCGGACGAGCAGCCAGCCCGACCCGAGGCTCGCCCGCGCCGCAGGGACGGAGAGGTATGCTGGGACGACCATGAGATCGATGCCCGACGCGGCGACCTACGTCCTGCCCGCGCTCAGCATCGGGCTCGCCGCGGTCGTGTTCCTGGGACCAGGAGCGCAGCGCATGGCCACCGGCGTGCGGGTGTGGGGCGCCCCCGTCGCCGGAAGCGAGGCGCTCGCGCTCCGCATCGAAGGGGTGCGCCGGCTCCACGGCGCCGACGATCCGGCGGCGCTGCCGGCGATCGAGGTGAGCGCGACGTCCGGGGGGGCGCCGCTCGCGGGGTGGAGCGGCTCGACCGGAAAGGACGGGATCGGCGAGGCGCTGCTGCGCGCAGGCGGCGGGCTGAAGGCGCCCGTCGTGGTGCGGATCCGGCGGGGCGGCGAGGCGCTCCTGGAGCAGGAGGTGCCGCTCTCACCCCCGCTCCCCGCGGCGGAGGCGAGCGCGTTGCCCGGCGCGGCGCACGCGAGCGCGCTGCCCGGCGCGGCGCACGGGGAGCTCCGCCTGCGGGTCACGGTCGCGCGCGGCGCCATGGCAGCGCCGTTCCCGGAGCCGGTGCGCGTCACGGTCGAGACGGAGGACGGAGCGCCCGTGCCAGGGGCGCGCGTGGAGGCGAGCGCCGTCGGGGCGGATCTCGCGGGGCAGGACGGCGGGCCGGCGCAGATCACCGCCGACGCGCGGGGCGCCGCGGAGCTCACGATCCGGCCGCTGGCGCACACCGTCGAGCTCACGCTGCGCGCGGCGCGCCCCGGGAGCGCGGCGCCGCCCGGGGCGCGGGGCGCGAGCGGCTCCTGGGAAGGGAGGCTGCCCGTGATCCCAGGCGCGATCTGGCTCGACCCGGGCGGCCTCGCGGGCGAGCGGCCAGAGCTCCGGCTGACCTCGCCGGCGCCGAAGCCGCACGCCTACGTCTCGATCGGCGGCGCGCACGGCCGTCTGCTCGGGGCGGTGGTCCCGCTCGCGGCCGATGGCGGGGGCTTCTTCTCGGGGACGCTGGCGCTCCCGGACCGGCAGCCGCCCGGCGCCGCGGCATGGGCGGTCGTGGCGAGCGACCCGTACGAGCAAGGCGCGGGCACGGTCGCCTGGCCGCTCTCGCCCGCCGCGAGCCCGGTCGCGCCGCGGCGCGTGACGCTGCTCGCGGACGGGGTGCCGGCGGCGGAGGCGCGCGAGCGGGCCCGCGCCTCGCGGGCGCGGCGCGCCGGCCTCGTGGTGCTCGGCGCCGCCGGGGTCGCCGAGATGCTCCTGCTCGCGCTTCGCGCCCGGACGGCGCGGCGGCGCCTCGCAGCGCACCTCGCCGCAGCGTCGGGCGGCGAGGGGGAGGACGGAGCCGACGGGGCGCCGCTGTCCAGGGAAGATCGCGGCCGGCTGCTCGCCACCGTACGGGCGGAGCCGATCCTGTCGGTGCTCGCGCTCGCCGCGCTCGTCGGGCTCTCCTTCGCGGCGGTCGCTGCGCTCGCCACGTTCCGGTGACCCGGGGCGCGCGAGCGGCGCCGCATGGATTTCATCCGCCGCCGGCCCCGAGCCGCTAGACTGGGCCCACGAGACGGGACGGGGCGGGAGGACGACAGACAGGGCATGTCCGAGCAGCAGCGGTACCGGGTCATCAAGCGCCTCGCCTCCGGCGGCATGGCGGAGGTCTTCGTCGCCGAGAGCGCGGGGATCGAGGGGTTCAAGAAGCAGGTCGCGATCAAGCGCGTCTTGCCGCAGCTCAGCAAGAAGGAGCAGTTCATCGCGATGTTCCTCGACGAGGCGCGCCTCTCGGCGCACCTCTCGCACTCGAACGTCGTGTCGGTGTTCGACATCGGCGTCGGCGACGGGACCTACTTCATCGTCATGGAGTACGTCGACGGCGCCGACCTCCGGGCCCTCCTCGAGCACCAGAAGAAGGTGGGCCGGCCGATGAGCGTCGAGGTCGCCGCGTTCATGGCCGCGAAGATGTGCCAGGGCCTCGCCTACGCGCACGAGCTCGCGACCGCGGACGGAAAGCCGCTCCAGATCGTGCACCGGGACATCACCCCGGCGAACGTGCTCATCACCCGCTACGGCGAGGTGAAGATCGTGGACTTCGGGCTCGCGAAGGCGTCGAGCCAGCTCGCCGAGAGCGACGCGGGCATCATCAAGGGGAAGTTCGGCTACCTGGCGCCGGAGACGGTGCTCGAGCAGGGCGTCGACCAGCGCGTCGACATCTTCGCGCTCGGGATCATCCTCTGGGAGATGCTCTCCGGGCGCCGGCTCTTCCTCGGCGACTCCGACTACATCACGGTGCGCCTCGTGCGCGACGCGGTGGTCCCCTCGCTCCAGCAGATCAACGGCGAGGTGCCGCGCGAGCTGGAGCAGATCATCCGCCGCGCGCTCGCCCGCGATCCGGCGGCCCGCTACCACACGGCGCGCGAGCTCGGGCGCGACCTCACCCGCTTCCTCTACCGCTTCGGCCGCCCGGTGAGCGAGGACGACGTGGCCGCGCTCGTGGAGCGCGCCAAGGGCGGGCCGGCGCGGGCGGTCGACGGGACGCAGAAGATCGCCGAGCTCATCGACATGATGCTCCTCGAGTTCAAGTCGCTCACGAAGGAGCCGACCTCGAGCGGCAGCGGCCTCAACCTGCTGCCCACCCTGGACGGGTCCACGAGCCTGCTCCACGGGCAGACCCACTCGAGCTCGCCGCCCCCGCGCAGCGAGGGGCCGCTCGGCGGGCTCGCCGACGAGCTGGAAGGGCCGGAGTCGCTCCACCAGGACGAGTCCTCCTCGTCGGTGGCGGCCTGGTTCCGCGGGCTCATCCCGCGCTGAGCCGGCGCGGGCGGCGGGAGGATTGCCCAGGCCGCGCCGCTCCACCACATCGGGACCGTCACCGGCCAGGAGGCGCCGACCTCCGGCCCACAGCCAAAGGCAAAGAGAAGATGAGCGTTGAGATTGGAAAGCCGTTCCCGCGCTTCGCCCTGCCGAACCAGGACGGCAAGACCGTGAAGCTCGAGGACTTCGCGGGCAAATGGCTCGTCGTCTATTTCTATCCGAAGGACGACACGCCGGGTTGCACCATCCAGGGCAAGTCGTTCACGGCCTCCAAGGAGGACTTCGACAAGGCCAACGTCGCCGTGGTCGGCGTGAGCGAGGACGACGTCGCGTCGCACAAGAGCTTCTGCGACAAGTTCTCGTTCACCATCGATCTGCTCGCCGACACGAAGCACGAGCTCCTCAAGGCCGCGGGCGTCGGGCAGAGCGAGTGGAAGGGCAACTTCTACTGGGACCGGACGACCTTCGTCGTCGATCCGCAGGGCGTGCTGCGGAAGACCTACCTGAAGGTGAAGCCTGACGGGCACGAGCAGGCGCTCCTCAAGGACATCGCGGAGCTCAAGGCCCAGGGCTGAGCTGGAGAGCGCCCGCGGCGCGGGGGCGCGGGACTCAGACGGACGTCCTGTACAAACCCTGCTCTCGCTGGATTTGCCAGCGTCGCCCCCCTACCCTCTCGCCTTCGTGCCTGCACGCCTTCCCCTCGCGCCAAGTCGAGCCCCATCGTTCACGGCCCTCGCGGCGCTCGCCGCGGCGGCGCTCGCGACCTTCGCCTCCGTCGGCGCCTGCAAGGCGCCGGGGGGCGGCGGGGCCGGCGGCTCGGGCATGGGCGGCGCCGACGGCTGCCCGATGGGGCCGCGACAGGCGATGTTCACCATCGCCGTGCGCGCGAGAGGCGCCCCCGTCCCGCAGGACACCGCCGTTCACGTGGCGTGGAGCGCGGCGGAGGAACCGACCTTCGTCCTGAACGACCCGAGCACCTGGAAGACGCTCGACGAGGCCAACGTGGTGTGCGCCGTCGATCGCGCGAAGCCTCCCCCCGATGCGCTGGAGGAGCTCGTCTGCGAGCTGTGGACCGCAGGGGTGACGCGGGTGGAGATCTCCGGGACAGGCTACCAGGAGTTCGCGCAGACGCTCACGCCCGTCATGAGCGAGGAATGCGAGGACTTCGTTCCTCAGGAGATCGACATCGAGCTCGTGCCGGCTGTGGAAGAGGACAGCGAAGAGTAGCTCTGCTTCCGCCCGCTCCCCGGCGGGGCTACCCTGCACCATGCCCGCGCCGACCCCGCTCCGCCTCGCCTGGGCGACCGACGTCCACCTCAACTTCCTCTCTCGCGAGGAACTCGCCGGCTTCTGCGCGACCCTCGCCGCCACGGCCTCCGACGCCGTCCTCTTCACCGGCGACATCGCCGAGGCCGCGAGCCTCCGCCCCCTCCTCGAGACCGTCGCCCGGGCCATCGAGCGCCCGCTCTACTTCGTCCTCGGCAACCACGACTTCTACCGCGGGAGCATCGCCGCCGTGCGCGCCTTGGCCGCCGAGCTCTCCGCCACGTCCCCGTGGCTCAGGTGGCTCCCGTCGATTCCACCGATCGAGCTCGGCCCGGACACCGCCCTCGTCGGCCACGACGGCTGGGCCGACGCCCGACTCGGCAACTACGAGAGATCGCCCGTGACGCTCAACGATTACGTGCTCATCAAGGAGCTCGCCTTCCTCGATCGGGACCGCCGGAGAGAAACCCTGCATCGCCTCGGCGACGAGGCCGCGGCGTACTTCCGCCGCGTCCTTCCCGAAGCCCTCGAGCGGTACGGGCGCGTGATCGTGGCCACGCACGTCCCGCCGTTCAAGGAGGCCTGCTGGCATGAAGGTCAGATCTCCAACGACGATTGGCTCCCGCACTTCACCTGCAAGGCGGCAGGCGAGGCGATCCGCGAGGCCGCCGAGCGGCACCCGGAGCGGCGGATCGAGGTGCTCTGCGGCCATACCCACGGCGCCGGCGTGGCGGAGATCCTCCCGAACCTCGTCGTACGCACCGGCGGCGCCGAGTACGGCGAGCCCGCGGTGCAGGGCGTGATCGTGGCCACCTAGGCCGCACTACAGCCGCGACGCGCGCCCTGCCGCCCTCGCGCACGTCCACCACGCATACCGCCCAGCCCCGCCGCGACGTATCCTCACACGCCCGCTGCCTCCGCCGACCTCCACGGAACCTGTCATCCATGCCGACGAACGATCCCGACAGCCAGCTCGACTCCCTCCTTCGCGCGCTCGAAGCGAGCCCTGACGCCGCCGGCGTCTTCTATCCCAGGCAGGTGAGGAAGATCCCGCGGGGCGGCGCGACGGACTACGACATTCCCGTCGCCCCCGGGGTCGCCGTCGGGGCGCGATGGCACCTCGCCGACCCGCAGCGCCCGACCGTGCTCGCCTTCCACGGCAACGGCGAGACCGTCCCCGACTACGACGACATCGCCGAGATGTGGCGGGACATCGGGCTCAACCTCTTCATCGTCGATTACCGCGGCTACGGCTGGAGCGGCGGCCGGCCGACGCTGCGCTCGCTCCACGACGACCCCGCGAAGGTCGCCGACTTCTTCGAGCGGGAGCTCGCCGAGAAGAGCCGCGCCGCCGGCCTCGACCGGCCGCCCGAGCCGCTGCTCTTCGGGCGCTCGCTCGGCAGCTCGCCCGCGTCGCGCATCGCCAGCGAACGCGGCCACGCCTACCGCGCGCTGATCCTCGAGAGCGGCTTCAGCGACGTCCGGCACCTCCTCGCCCTCTTCCAGATCGACCTCGGCGACCTGCGCGACGAGGCGCACCGCCGCTTCTCCAACCCGGAGCTCCTGAAGCGCGTCGAGATCCCCGTCCTCACCCTGCACGGCGCGCACGACAGCCTGCTCCCGCCGTTCCACGCCCGCGAGAACCACGCGGCCGTCCCCCACGAGGAGAAGGAGCTCTGCCTCATCAACGGCGCCGGCCACAACGACATCCTCCTCTTCGCGCCCGCCTATTTCGGCGCGATCCGGGACTTCCTGCAGGAGCACGGAGGCCGGCGCCCCTAGCAAGGCGCGATCTCGAGCGGCACGATCTCGGCCGTCACCGCGGCGCCCCGCACGATCAGCCGGGCGACCGACAGCGGCAGCTTGAAGCGGCGCGGCCCCGCGCTCCCGGGGTTCAGGAAGAGCACGCCGTCCCGCTCCAGGATCCCCGGGCGGTGCGAGTGCCCCGCCACCACCGCCGCGTACCCCGCCGCGCCGTCGCCCGGACCGAGCTCCTTGACGTCGTGCAGCACGAGCAGGGTCGCGCCCGAGACCCGCACCGTCGCCCGCTCCGGCAAGCCGTCCGCCCAGCGCCCGCGGTCGTTGTTGCCGCGCACCGCCGTCACGGGCGCGATCGACGCGAGCGCGGCGAGCACCTCGGGGCCGCCGACGTCGCCCGCGTGCACGATCAGCTCCGAGCCCTCGAGCGCGGCCAGCGCCTCCGGACGCACCAGGCCGTGCGTGTCGGAGATCACCCCGATCCGGTGCTCCCGCTGCGCTCGTGGCTTCGTCATGAGGACCCGAGAGGAGACTCCATCCGGCGCGCGCCCTCACACCTCGAGCACGAGGAACGACCGCCCGGTGAGCTTCCTGAGCAACGGCATGGCCACGTTGTAGACCGGCGTCCCCCTCGGCGTGCGCCCCTCGAGCGCGCCGTGGTGCGCGTGGCCGTGGAACACCACGTCGGCGCCGTACAGATCGATCGGCGCGACCAGCCGGCTCGTCCCAAGGAAAGGCCTTATCTCCACGTTCTCGCCGACCGTCGTCTCCGGGATGGGCGTGTAATGCATGATCACGATCCGCTTGTCGCTGTCGAGCTGCGACAGCGCCGCCTCGAGCTTGAGCGCCTCGGTCACGGCCTCCTGGACGAAGGCCTTGAGCGGGCCCTCGCCGAACGCCTGCAGCGTCGCGCTCCCGAACCCGCCCATGAACCCCTTGACGCCCGCAACCCCGATGTCGTCGCGCAGGATCAGGTGATCCCCGTCGAGCACCTCGACGCCCGCGTCGCCGAGGAGCCGCGTGACCTCGGCGCCCGCGCCGCGGTCGAGATCGTGGTTGCCGAGCACGGCGGCGCACGGCACCGACAGCCCGGAGAGCGCGTCGGCCAGCACCTTCGCCTCCTCGGGGTGGCCGCGATCGGTGAGATCGCCGCACAGGACGAGCAGCTCGGCCTCCGCGTTCACCGCCCTGACGAGCTCGCGCATCCTGCCGGCGTGCTCCGGCCGGCAATGCAGGTCCGAGGCCGCCGCGACGCGCCGCTTGCCGTGATCCCCGCTGCCCCCGGCGACGGCGCTCATGATCCCGGCTTGCGGAGCCGCGCCGCCTCGACCTCCGCCCCCAGACGATCCGCGCCGCCCGGCGCCGCCTCGCGGACCTGCGCCCCCGGGTCGCCGACGCGCCGCCGCGCCGCCCCGGACCGCCGGCGCCTCCGGCACGGCGACCCCAGCGCCACCTCGGGCTCGGGCGCGGGACCGGCGGGCGCAGCCACGAGCCCGAGCTCCTCGTAGTCGTGCGCGTACTGCTGCCGGCTGATCAGGTTCCCCCGGCAGACCCGGAGCGGCGCGTCGCCGGCCCGCGACTGCTCCAGCGTGCGCCGGCAGAGCTCGGCGACGAGCCACTCGGGCACCCGGCTCCGCGCGCCGGGATAGACGAAGCGGTACAGCGTGACGTGCGCGAACAGGACCTCCCAGTGCGGGCCGAACCGGTCGAGGAGCCGCTCCCAGTCCATCTCGTCGCCGCACGCGTAGATGAGGTGGTTCACGTCGGCCCCGTCGTACCGCTCCCGCTCGTCCACGAACGCCTTCGTGAAGATGATCTCCTCGACCGGCGCGATCAGACAGGAGTGCCCCAGGATCGTCGCCGGGCGCGCGTGCTCGAACCAGCCGCCGTCCACCACGGCCAGGCCGTTGCTCGAGGAGAAGATGAGATCGATGAAGCGATCGCCGGCATACGCCTTCCCGATCCACCGCGGGTCGATCAGCGACGTCTCGAAGCCGGCCCGCTCGAGCGCCCTGAACGCCGCCGGCACCTCCCGCTCGTCCAGCATCACGTCGAGATCCTTCGTGTCCCGGAAGATGCCGGTGTACGCAAAGAAGGCATACGCCCCCGCCACCATGAAGGGCACGCCGGCGCACAGGAGCGACTCCAGCGCCCTTACCCTTACCTCCAGCTCGCCCGCACGGGACAGCAGGCCGGCGGCATCGTCGGGGGCGGGCGGGGCGAGCGCCGCGCGCTCGCCGGCCCGCGTCGCCCGGGCTGAACCCGCGCGCTCCGCGTCGAAGACGGCAGGGGGTCCGCTGCGGGCCATCCCGCTCTGCGTAATGAACAGGACGTGCGATGGCGACCCCCCTCCGCCCCCACCCTGCGCTCGCAGGTGGCGCATCGACGCGGCAGCGGGAACAGAGGCGGGTTCGTCCTCGCTGACCATTGCAAGACGAGGCAGGTCTGGCTCAAGCTCGCCTGCCGGGATCGCTCGGCGCGCTCTCGGCTGGCAGGAGACGGGGCGCGGCCCCCCCGGCGCTCGAAGCTCGAAGAGGAGGCACATCCGTGAACACCGCGATCGCGACGATCAATCCAGCGACGGGAGAGACGCTCGAGACCTTCGAGCCCCTCTCGTCGGCGGCGCTGGAGCAGAAGGTGGCGCGCGCGCACGCCACGTTCCGCAGCTTCCGGCAGACCCCGGTCGCCGAGCGCGCCCAGAAGCTCCGCCGGGCGGCCGAGATCCTGGAAGCCGAGAAGGAGCAGCTCGGGCGGCTCATGACGCTCGAGATGGGCAAGACCATCGGCTCCGCCGTCGCCGAGGCCCAGAAGTGCGCGACCGTGTGCCGCTACTACGCCGACAACGCCGAGCGCCTGCTCGCCCCGGAGGAGGTCGCCACCGACGCCGGCAAGAGCTACGTGGCGTTCCACCCGCTCGGCCCGGTGCTCGCGATCATGCCGTGGAACTTCCCGTTCTGGCAGGTCTTCCGGTTCGCCGCGCCGGCGCTCGTCGCCGGCAACGTCGGCCTCCTCAAGCACGCGTCGAACGTGCCCCGCTGCGCGCTCGCCATCGAGGACATCCTCCGCCGGGCCGGCTTCCCGGAGGGCGCCTTCCAGGCGTTGCTCACCGGGACCGACGTGGTGCCGCGCCTGCTCGCCGACCCGCGCATCGCGGCCGCGACGCTCACCGGCAGCGAGAACGCGGGGCGCAGCGTCGGCGCCCACGCGGGCAAGCACCTCAAGAAGGTGGTGCTGGAGCTCGGCGGCAGCGATCCGTTCATCGTCCTGCCGAGCGCCGACCTCAACGCCGCCGTCGGGACCGCGATCAAGGCGCGCATCATCAACAACGGCCAGTCCTGCATCGCTGCGAAGCGCTTCATCGTGCACGAGTCGGTCGTGCCGGAGTTCGAGCAGCGCTTCGTCGCGGCCATGCGGCGCCTCCGGGTGGGCGATCCGATGGACCCGTCGGTCGACGTCGGTCCGCTCGCCACGGCGCAGATCGCCGCGGAGCTCGAGGAGCAGGTGCGGGCCTCGGTGGCCGCGGGCGCGCTCCTGCTCACCGGCGGCAAGCGGCTGAAAGGGCCGGGCAACTACTTCCCGCCGACCGTGCTCACCGACGTCCGGAGCCCCTCCCCCGCGGCCGACGACGAGCTCTTCGGCCCGGTCGCCGCCGTCTTCCGCGCCGCCGACCTCGACGAGGCCATCCACATGGCGAACTCCACCCGGTTCGGCCTCGGGGCGAGCGCCTGGACCCGCGACCCCCAGGAGCGCGAGCGCCTGATCGACGAGCTCGAGGCCGGCCAGGTGTTCATCAACGGGATGGTCGTGTCCGACCCGCGGCTGCCGTTCGGCGGGGTCAAGATGTCCGGCTACGGCCGCGAGCTCTCGTCGTACGGCCTGCGCGAGTTCGTGAACATCAAGACCGTCTGGATCGCGAAGGACGAACGGCCGAGGGGCCTGCCCGCAACCGAGTAGACCGAGTAGACGGAGAAGATCGTGTCGGACGACCCGGCCGTGGCCGCTCTGCTGAGCGAGTACCCTCCCGCAGCGCAGCAGCTGACCTTGCGCGTGCGCAAGCTGCTCCTCCGCATCATCCCCGACGTGCACGAGCACGTCTATCCAGGCTGGCGGATCATCAGCTTCCGCATGGGCGAGGCGCACAAGCACCAGATCTGCTGGCTCGCCCCGCAGCGCTTCGGCGTGAACCTCGGCTTCGAGCACGGCGCCGAGCTGCCCGATCCGAGCGGCCTGCTCACCGGCGACGCCAAGCAGGCCAGGAACGTCCATATCCGCTCGGCCAAGGACGTGGACGTCCCCAAGATCGCCGCGCTGGTCGCGGCCGCCGTCGAGCTCCGCCGGGACCGCTGACCGCGCGGCCCGAGGGCGCGGGCGCCGCGGCTCAGGAGCGCCGGTAGACCACCCGCCCGCCCGTCTTGCCCAGCGCGTACGAGAACCCGAGCTCCAGCGTGGAGCGGGTGACGATGCCCCCGAGATCGAGCCCCTGATCCACCATGAGCCGCGCCGCCTCCGGCGCGATCCCGACGAGCACGACCTCGGACCCGAGCATCGCGGCGGCGCGCGCCGCCTGCGCGATGTGGCTCGCCGCGCTCGCGTCGACGACCGCCATGCCGGTCACGTCGATGATCACGGCGCGCGCCTTGTGCTCGGAGATCTCCTGCAGCATCGCCTCGATGAAGCGGCCGGAGCGCTGCGCGTCCAGCGTGCCGACGATCGGCATGACGAGGACGCCGGGCGCGATCGGCACGGCCGGGCTCGACATCGCGGCGATCGTGTCGAGGAGCGCCTCCTGGCGGCGGCTCAGCGACTCGAGCTCCCGCGTCCGCTCCTTGATCCGCGAGAGGAGCCGCGCGTTCTCGAGCACGACGGCCGCGACGGAGGCCACGCGCTCGATCAGCGCCAGATCGTTCGCCGAGCACGCGTCGGGCCGCGGGCTGCTCAGCATGAGGACCCCGAGGACCGCCTCCCGGGAGAGCAGCGGCACGCCGACCAGCGTGCGCGCGCCGTTCCAGCGGGCCTCGGCGACGTCGCTGAAGTGCTGGTACTCGCTCGACGCGGTGTCGATGACGAGCGAGCTGCACGAGCTCATCACCCGGCCCACGAGGGAGTCCTCCACGATCGGCGCGCGCTCGTCGTCGACGAGGCTCTCGCGCTCGGCCATGCCGATCACCAGAAACTCGAGCGGCCGCCCGCGGCCCGACGCGCCCAGCCGGCGGTTCGTGATCCGGCGGGCGGAGCTCATGGCGAGGTGATCCGACAGCGCCACCGAGAACGGCGTGCGCTCGACCGTCACGACGTCGAGGCCCGTGTCGATGAAGCGCGACGCCGGCAAGGCCTCGAGCGCCGCCTCGACGCCGCGCGTGGCCATGTCGTAGAGCACCTGCACGCCGCGGTACCCCATGTCGTACTCGCGCTGCACGACCGCGGCGTGGACCACGCCGTCCTGGAGCATGGCGACCGTGGGCGTGATGAGGTCGAAGGCGACGAGCTTGAGATCCCCGGACCGGCCGAGCGTCACCGCGGCGGCGCCGAAGCTCGGGCCGTTCTCGCTGCACACCCCGAACGCGCCGGCGATCTCGGGACCCTCGCGCAGCGCGGAGGTGGCGAGCTCGACCCCGCGCGCGGGGTCGAAGTGGTTCTCGAGGGGCGCGCCGATGCGGATCGCCGAGCCGGCGACGGCCTCGCGGAAGCCCGCGAGGCGCTCGCCCGCGTTGGACACGGCGAAGGAGGCCGCCTGGGTCACGACCAGGCCGCCCTGCGGCAGGAGCCGCAGCATCACCTCGCCCGCGAGCCTGCCGGCGGCCCGGTTGTCGGTCCCGATGTAGACCGGGGCCGCGCTGCCCTCCACGGTCGGCGAGTCGATCGCGACCACGGCGACGCCCGCCGCGACCGCGCGGCGGATGAGCGGCTCGAGCGCCGCCGGATCGATCGGCGCGACGGCGATGCCCTTCACGCCCCGGCGGAGCCCTTCCTCGAACAGCGCCTCCTGCGACGCGGGGTCGGCGCCCACCCCGCTCCTGAACCCCACCGCCACCCGCAGATCCCGCCCCGCGGCCAGCGCGCCGTCGCGCACGTTGTTCCAGTACGCCGTCATCGGCCGGCGAGGGGCCCTGTAGAGGCGCAGCGTGCGCCGCGCGTCCGCCGCGGGCTCGCGCCCCGCGTCCTCTAAGATGGCGAGGTCGATGGTGCCCCAGCGCGGGCCCGTCTGCACGCTCCGGATCCCGTCCGCGAGCGTCTCGATGAGCTCCACGAGATCGACCGACTCGGCGACGGAGCTCAGCACCTCCTCGAGCAGGCGCAGCTCCTGGGCGACCTGCGCCTTCTCCTCGAACAGGCCGCGCCGCTCGAGCGCGGCGCCCGCGCTCTCCGCGACCGACTCCACGAGCGCGCGGTACGGGCCCGAGAGCGGCGCGTCGTCCGGCTGCTCCAGCGCGAGGTAGGCGCCCGGCCCTCCGAACAGGGGCACCGGCACGACCTGCACGTACGCGCCCTCGGGCGGCCAGCCGGGCCGCTCCGCGACCTCGGGCAGGTGCGCCCGGTACCACGCGGCCGCGGGGACGAGGCACGGGCCGCGCGCCGCCTCGGGCGCCGCAGCCGGACCGAACGGCGCCGACGCGCTCAGCAGCCCGCCGTCCGACGGCGTGCGCAGCTTGCCCGGCAGGATGCCGTCGAGCCCCACGGTCGCCGTGTACACGAGCCGCCGTCCCGCGCGCACCAGCAGGCCGCCGCGCTGCGCGCCGGGGAGGCTGGCCATGGCGCGCTGCACCAGGTGGTGGAGCGTCGAGAAAACGTCGAGTCCGGTATTCATGCAGATCCGTTCAGCCGGTCACCCGGTCGCTCGCTGCGCGCGACGCAAGGGGCACTGCACTAGCAGGCGCGAGCGGCCTCGTGCTTGTCAAGCGGAGACGATGAGAGCACCGTACCGCACCAGGAGCTCGCCCCCGCATGAAGCTCGCCTCTCTCCGCGGCCCCGGCCGCGACGGCACGCTCGTCGTCGTCCGCCGCGACGGCCTCGCCTACGCGCCGGCCGGCGCCGCCTTTCCCACGCTCCAGGCCGCGCTCGACGACTGGGAGCGCGCCGAGCCGGCGCTGCGCCGCCTCGCCGACGACATCGAGCGCGGCGGCGCGGCCGTGGCCCCGCTCGCCGTGGAAGAGCTCGCCGCGCCCTTGCCCCGCGCGTACGAGTGGATCGACGGGTCGGCGTACATCCATCACATCGAGCTCGTGCGCAGGGCGCGCGGCGCCGAGCCCCCCGAGACGCTCACGACCGATCCGCTCGTGTACCAGGGCGGCTCCGGCGTGCTCCTCGGGCCGACCGACGACATCGTCCTGCGCGACGAGGCCTGGGGCCTCGACTTCGAGGCCGAGGTCTGCGCCGTCCTCGGCGACACCCCGCAGGGCGCGCGCCGCGACGAGGCCCACCGGCACATCCGCCTGTTCCTGCTCGCCAACGACGTGACGCTGCGCAACCTCGTGCCCGCCGAGCTCGCGAAGGGCTTCGGGTTCTTCTGCTCGAAGCCGGCGACGGCGTTCTCCCCGTTCGCGATCACGCCCGACGAGCTCGGCGACGCGCTTCGCGACGGGCGCGTCCACCTGCGGCTCCGCTCCACGTACAACGGCGCGCTCGTCGGCGACCCCGAGGCCGGCCCGGAGATGCACTTCTCGTTCTTCGACCTCATCGAGCACATCGCCAGGACCCGCAGCTTCACGGCCGGGACCCTGCTCGGCAGCGGCACCGTCTCGAACCGGGATCCGGCGCGCGGGGTGTCGTGCCTGGCCGAGAAGCGCATGCTCGAGGTCCTCGCGCACGGGGCGGCGAGGACGCCCTTCATGAAGCCAGGAGACACGATCATGATCGAGATGCTGAATCGCTCGGGAGAGAGCCTGTTCGGGCGCATCGCGCAGCGGGTGGTGGCCGGATGAGCGCCGCGCTCACGGGGCTCACGCTCTACGGCTACTGGCGCAGCTCGTGCAGCTGGCGCGCGCGCATCGCCCTCGCCCACAAGGGCATCGAGCACACGTACCGGCCGGTGAACCTCGTCCGGGAAGGCGGCGAGCAGCTCCGCGACGACTACCGGGCCAAGAACCCGATGGCGCAGGTGCCGCTGCTCGAGTTCGAGCAGGGCGGCGCCGTCCGGCGCGTGTCGCAGTCGGTGGCGATCATCGAGCTGCTCGAGGAGCTGTTCCCCGCGCCGCCGCTCCTGCCCGCGGATCCGTACCTGCGCGCCAAGGCGCGCCAGCTCGCCGAGATGATCAACTCCGGCACGCAGCCGATGCAGAACACCGCCACGCTGAAGTACGTGCGGGACGAGCTCGGCGGCGACGAGCGGGCGTTCGGGCGGCGCTTCATCGCGTCGGGCCTCGCCGCGTTCCAGGCGGCGGCGAGCGAGCTCTGCGGGCGCTTCTGCGTCGGCGATCAAGTCACCGTGGCGGACGTGTTCCTCGTGCCCCAGCTTTACAATGCGCGACGTTACGACGTCGACCTCGCGCCGCTCTCGACCCTCACGCGGATCGAGGCGGCGTGCATGGCGCTGCCCGCCTTCCAGGCGGCCCACGCCGACCGCCAGGTCGACGCCGTCGCGGGCGCGTAGCTCGCCCGCTGCGTTCACCCCTCGCGACGGAGGACCCGGATGGCCAAGGTGGAGTCGATCGGCATCAAGCGGGTGGAGGCCCTGCACTACTACGTGCGCGACCTGGAGCGGAGCCGCAGGTTCTACACGGAGAAGCTCGACTTCCAGGAGACCGCCGCGAGCTCGCCGGAGCTGAGCGCGGCGGCGGCGCAGCGGTCGGTCGTCTTCCAGGCCGGCGAGTGCGCCATCGTCTGCTCGCAGCCGATCGGCGAGGGCGGGCGGGCGTGGCGCTACCTGCGCAAGCACCCCGACGGGGTGGGCACGATCATCTTCGAGGTCGAGGACGTGGACCGCGCCTTCCGGCTGCTCGACGGCCGCGGGGGCACCCCGATCGACGAGATCCACCGGGTGACCGAGGGCGGGGGCACCTTCGCCTCGTTCTCGATCACGACGCCGTTCGGGGACACCACCTTCCGCTTCGTGGAGCGGCGCGGCTACCCCGCGCTGTTCCCCGGCTGCGTGGCCTACGACGCGCCGCGCGGCGGCGAGAACCGCTTCGGGATCGCCCGGTTCGATCACATCACCTCGAACTTCCAGACAATGGCGCCCGCCCTGCTCTGGATGGAGCACGTGCTCGGGCTCGAGCCGTTCTGGAAGATCGCGTTCCACACGAACGACGTCACCAAGGACGCGGGCCACGGCTCGGGCCTGCGCTCGGCCGTGATGTGGGATCCGGGCTCGGGCGTGAAGTTCGCCAACAACGAGCCCTACCGGCCGCACTTCAAGAGCTCGCAGATCAACGTCTTCAACGAGGAGCACCGCGGCGACGGGGTGCAGCACGTGGCGCTCGCCGTGGACGACATCCTCACCGCCGTGCGGGCGATGCGCGCGCGCGGCGTGGAGTTCATGCCGACCCCGGCCGCCTACTACGACCTCCTGCCCGAGCGCCTGCAGCGGCTCGGCGTCGGGCAGCTCGACGAGGACGTGGCGGCGCTGCGCGAGCTCGAGGTGCTGGTCGACGGCGACGGCGCGCGGTCGTACCTGCTCCAGATCTTCCTCAAGGAGTCGTCGGGCACGCACCGCGATCCGGACGCCGGCCCGTTCTTCTTCGAGCTCATCCAGCGGAAGGGGGACCGCGGCTTCGGCGCCGGGAACTTCCGGGCGCTGTTCGAGAGCATCGAGCGTCAGCAGAAGGCCGAGGGGCGCGGCTGATGCTCGATCGCGTCGTCGCCGGGAGCGTCCCCCCGAAGCACCACGTCGCCCTCCGGAGCGAGGCGGGGGAGCTCCGCTACGAGGAGTGCCTGACGCGGGCGGGCTTCGACGGTCCCTACACGATCGCCTACCACGAGCGGCGGCCGCACGAGCACCGGCTCGCGCGGGCCGAGCACGGCTTCGCGCTGCCGGTCGCCGCGCCGCCGCGCCCGCTCGCGAAGCGGCACTACCGGTCGCAGGACCTGCCGCGGCGGGGCGGGCCCGCGATCGACTGCCGCGTGCCGCTGCTCTTCAACGACGACGTGGTGATCGGGCTCGCCCAGCCGGACGCCGCCGACCCGGTGTACTTCGCGAACGCGGACGCCGACGAGCTGCTCTTCATCGCTCAGGGCGGCGGCGTCCTGCGCACGATGCTCGGCGATCTCCGCTTCGAGCAGGACGACTACGTCGTCGTCCCGAAGGGGCTCTTCCACCGCTTCATCCCGGACGCCGCGCCCCAGCGCTGGCTCTCGATCCAGGCCGCGGACGTCCACCTCCCGCGGCAGTGGCGCAACGAGGTCGGCCAGCTGCGGATGGACGCGCCCTACTCCCACCGCGATTTCCGGCGGCCCACGTTCGTCGGCCCGCTCGACGAGGGCATCCGCGCGCTCGTCGTGAAGCGCGGCGGCGCGTTCCACGGCTTCGCCTGCGAGCGCTCGCCGCTCGACGTCGTCGGCTGGGACGGGACGGTGTACCCGTTCGCGTTCCCGATCGAGCGCTTCCAGGCGCGCGTCGGGCTCGTGCACCTGCCGCCGGACTGGCACGGGACGTTCGCGGCGCGGGGCGCCCTCGTCTGCAGCTTCGTGCCGCGCCCGGTCGACTTCCACCCGGAGGCGATCCCCTGCCCCTACCCGCACTCGTCCGTCGACTGCGACGAGTTCCTGTTCTACTGCCGCGGCAACTTCACCTCGCGCCGCGGCGTCGGCCCCGGCAGCATCTCGCACCACCCGGCCGGCGTCCCGCACGGGCCGCACCCCGGCGCGTACGAGGCGAGCCTCGGGAGCCGCGCGACGAGCGAGCTCGCGGTCATGCTCGACACGATCCGCCCGCTCGCGGCCACCCCGGCCGCGCTCGAGGTGGAGGACCCGGGCTACCAGGACAGCTTCATCGCAGGCCCCTGAAGGGCCCGGCGATCAAGGCTTCAGGAAGCAGCTGCTGTTGCAGTCGTTGAAGCGCTGGGCCTCGTCGAAATCGATCCCGTTCAGCCCGTCGCAGGACACGCTGACGATGCACTCGGCGTTGCACGCGACCTCCTCGGGGCACGCCTCGGGGCCGCTCCCGAAGGGGGCCCCCTGCCCGCACCCCATGAGGCGCTCGTTGGCCTGCTCGCAGACGGTGCGGAAGACGAAGACGCCGCACTGGCGGAGGTCCCTCTCCTGGGCCTCGCAGCCGTCGTAGGAGAGCACGTCGTTCTTGCACTCGGCCTCCGCGTCGACGCAGGCCAGGTACTCGTCGAGGAAGGCGGGGCAGCTCGCCTCCACCGCGGCCTGCCTCGCGGCGTCCGTCTTGTCGACGCACTCGCGGTACCGCGCCTCGCTGCAGCCGCTGCAGTCGCACATGAGATCGCAGACGCGCTCCTCCTGCGAGGGGCAGCCCGCGACGAGGAGCGCGCCGCCGGCGGCGGCCAGGGAGAGGAGCGCCTCGAGGAGGCGCGGCGGGCGGGGCATGGCGGCGCGCATGGTGGCTTGCTCCTTTATTTGGGCATCTTGCCGAGCCGCTCGAGGAGGGCGCGCACGAGGAGCGGCCAGGCGACGGTGGCGTCCGCGTACACCTCGGCGAACCGGCCGCCCTCCTGCGGCGCGGTGAACTTCCCCCAGCTCACGCCCTCGGAGTAGGTGCAGCCGGAGAGGCCGCCCCAGTGCACCGGCTCGGGGCAGATGCGGACGCCGTACTGGAACCGCGGGTGATCCACCTCGATGTCGAGGCGATCGCCCACGATGTCGTAGAACGGCGCGACCTGCTGGGCCCAGTTGCGCGGGACGCCGCCGCCGATGGTGAAGATGCCGAGGCGCTTCTTCGTGCGGACCAGGCGGGCGTAGCTCAAAAGGTCGAGGAACGGGTTGTACGGCGGCGGCACCGCCTCGCGCCACACGTCGAAGCCCGGCTTGTCGCCGTGCTGCGCCTTCACCTTGCGCAGCATCCACGTCGCCACGTCGAGGCCCATCTCGCTGTCGGTGAAGGCCGGCACGTAGACGGGGACGTTGCGGAGGTACGCGCTCCGGAGCACGCCGGGCGAGTCGCCCATCTCGGCCAGCGCCTTGCCGAGCTGGCGGCAGATGATCTCGCTCGACCAGGGCGACCCGCTGTCCAGCTTGTCGAGCTCCTTCCGGACGAAGACCTCGATGGCGTTGAGGTTCTTCTCCATCTCGAGCGTGTCGTAGACGCGGTTGTACCCCTTCTCGAAGTACGTCTCGTCCGAGATGGCCGGGTTCGCCTTGTAGTGCGTCAGGCCGACCGCCTCGCTCAGCCCGTGCGCCATGAGCGCCCCGGTGCTGATGATGCAGTCGATCATCCCCGCCTCGATCATCCGGACGATGACGACGCCCATCTTGGCCACCGTCATGGCGCCGGAGAACGTCGCCACGACGAGGCAGTCCTCGTCGCGCACCATCGCCTCGAGCACGTCGGACGCCTCGCCGAGCGCGCGGCCGCTGAAGGCGGTCCGGCTCATCGCGCGGAGCAGGTCGTCGAACGACCCGATCTTCAGCGGGTCGAGCGCCTCGAGCGGGACGAGCTTGTCTTCAACTCCATCACCGAGATGGCGGTGCGAGGAGCGCGGGTGTTTCGAAGAGGACATAGCGCGCGAACATATAGCCGCGCGGGGGGTGGGGCGTCGAGCACGAAGCTCCCCGCGGCAGCGGCGCTTCAGGGCCGGACGGGCAGGGAGCACGCGAGGCGGCGCGTGGTTCCACGTACGGTTCCACGCGCCGTTCCTCCGAGCCTGCCAGCGCCTTCGCCGATCCCACGCTCGCCACCTTCGGCGCGCTGGGCCGCGAGATCGGCGCGCACGAACGCGATCTCGCCCGCGCCGGGGCGGGCGCTCGGCGGGGCTTCGGCCCGGCGATCGGGATCAATCAGCGCGGCGATCTTCGCCACGCAGGCGTCACGCCCCGACACACGAACGTCATAGACAGCCGTGCTCGCGGTCGCGCCGCGGCCGTCGAGGGTCGTGGCGGCGCTCGCGCGGTCCAGCACGAAGCGCGCGCCGCGCGGGCGCGCGGGGCACGCCGGAAGGCGGGTGAGCTCGGCGCGGACGTTCGGGGCGATCTCCCAGCCGTCGAGCGGCAGGAGCGGCGGCGCCTTCGCGGGCGCGCCCGGCGCGGGCGCTCCCGGCGCGGCCGTCTCCGGAGGTGCGCCCGGCGCAGCCGTCTCCGGAGGTGCGCCCGGCGCAGCCTTCTCCGCGGGCGGGATCGGCACCGTGCGGCCGAGGGTCAGGTCGCGGAAGCCGAGCAGCAGCGGCACGCCGGCGGCCGTCGGCTGCCCGAGCGCGCGCGCGCCGCGGCTCGCGAGCGAGGCGATCGGCCGCGGGGCCTCGCCGGATCGCCACGCGATGAGCGACGTGCCGCGGAGCCACGCGATCGGCCCGTCCGGCGCCTCGCCGAAGGCGATCTCCGCCTCGGGCATCAGCTCCTGCGGCGCCTCGACGACCTCGGGGCCGCGGCCGGGCCTCGCCCGGACGAGCAGGTCGCGGCCCGAGGCGCGCACCCCGAAGACGATCCGGTCGCCGGACGCCGCGAACCGCGTGAGGATCGCGTCCCGGCCGACGCCCTCCGGCGCGGGGCCCGTCCACGAGCGAACCCGGGCCCCCAGCTCGGTGGGATCGAGCCAGCGCAGCGTCCACGAGACGCGCGGCGCCGCGGCGCGCCGCCCCGGGCCGGCGCGCCCGGCCGCGCCGTCGGGCGCGGTCGCCTCGAGCACGGCGACGGTGGAGAGCGGGCCCCAGCGCCGGTCGCTCACCGACGAGGCGCGCCGCTGCCCCGCGGGCCCGGGCGTCGCGCCGCCCGCGAGCAGCGCGAGCGCCTCCTGCGCGCTGCTCGGCGGCGGCACGCCCGGCGGCGCGGGCGGCGGCCCCGGCTGCGTCGCGCAGGCGAGCGCGCGCTCCGGGAGCGCCGGCGGCGGGCGGTGCGGCAGGAGCGGCGCGGCGTCGAGCGCCGGCCCGGCGGCGGGCGCCCCGGGCGCGGGCAGCGCCGGGCCCCAGCCGACGCGGAGGTAGGCGTCGATCTTGAGGCCGACCTCGTTGACGGCCATCACCCCGGGCTCCGCGAGCAGATCGCCGAGCTGGGCGGCGGCCTCCAGGGCGCGGGGCGGGGCCTCGATCGGCGCCCACGAGCGGCCGGCGTCGGTCGACGCGAGCACCTTCCCCTCCCCGACCGCGACGCCGCGACCGCCGTGGATCAGCGCGTGCGCGGCGCCGGCCAGACGGACCCGCGACGCCTCGCCGCCGCGGGGCACGACCGCGGCGGTGAGCTCGCCGGCCTCGTCGGCCACCACGAACGACAGGGCGCCGTCGTGCCCCTCCTCGATCGGGCTGACCACGTGGACGTCGCCGCCCGCGCCGCGCAGCCAGCCGAGCGGGATCAGCGGCTCCTCCCGGCCGCGGGCGTCGATGACCGCGACGTGGGCGCCGGCCGCGGCGCCCTCGCGGCCCTGCGCGCCCTCGCGGCCCTGTCCGCCGCGGGGCGCGGGCTCGGCCGCGGGCTCCTCGCGGGGCGCCACGTCGCTGTCCCAGAGGCCGCGCACGATCGCGATCCGGCCGTCGGCGAGCGGGCCCGCGCCGCGCCAGTGGATGTCGGTGCCGGGGCGGACCGTGATCCACGCCCCGCTCGGCTGGCGCACGCACGCGCTGCCCTCCTCGTCCGCGTCGCACGGCGCGAGCAGCATGGCGCCCCCGCTCGGCGACACCCGGAGCTCCGCCTCGCCGCTCCGCAGCAGGACCGGGGGCTCGCGGCCGAGGGGGCCGCCGGCGGCCGCGACGTGGAGCACGCCGAACGGATCGTGGCGCCGGTCCGCCCCCTCCTCGCCGAGCGCGCAGGCCACCCACGCCGAGCGCCCCGCGCGGCCGACGCCGCAGGCGCTCAGCCACCCGTCGCCGCGGGCGAAGCTGGCGATCTCCTGCAGCGCGCCCGAGGCGAGGTCCACGCGGGCGAGGAGGCCGTGGCTCGCCGTGATCGCGGCGCTCCCCCACGTCGCGCCGCTCGCGATCGCGGCCTCGAGCGGGTGGCGCCCGGTCGCGCGGATCCAGCGGAGCAGCGGGGCGTCCGCGCCGGGCTCGGGCGCGTCGCCGGCCGGCGCGAGCCGCGCCTCGGCGACCAGGATCCGCGCCTCGCGCTGCCCCGGCGGCGCGGCCGCGCCCTGCGCGACCGCGAGCAGCTCGTCGCCGCGCAGGCGCAGGGCGGAGACGTGGAGCAGGGCGGCGGCGGGGTCGGTCCCCTGGCCGTCGCCGGGCGGCGCCGGGGCGACGGGGCGCCACGACGCGCCGCCGTCGGCCGTGACCGCGAGCCCGGCCGCCTCGAAGAGCCCGGCGCCTTGCCGGAGGTCCCGGAACGCGACGGCGCGGAGCGGCAGGGCGGGCAGGCCCGGCAGCGCGCGCGGCTGCCCGGTCTCGACGTCGAGGAAGCTCGGGAGATCCGAGGCGGCGTCCCACACCACGACGACGGCGGGCCCGCCGCCGATGCGAAGGAGCTCGGTCTCGGACCGGGCGAGGACGGCGGGCGCGCCGAGCGGATCCTCGAACCGGTAGACGCCGTGGATCCCGCGCCCGACGAGCCGCGGGCCGGCGGCGGAGGGCACGAGCGCGAGCTCGATCAGGGGCTCGGGGCAGGGGGCGGTCTCCGGCCGGGCTGCGCCGTCGCTCCCGACGAGGACGCGCCGGCCGCCGAGCAGGGCCATGGTGCCGCCGGCGACCCGGGGGCCCACCGCGGTCGCGCCGCTCGCGTCGACCCAGCGGGCGCGCAGGAGCTCCGGCGCCGGCGGCGGGGGGTGCGCCGGCGCGGGCGCGCGGCCCTCCTGCGGCGCGGGTCGGGGCGGCGCGCCCCCGCAGCGGGCGAGCGCGAGCGCCGCGAGGAGCGCGGCCGCGCGCCGCGACCAGCGCGGAGGCGCTGCGAGGCGGGGGGCGCCCGCCGCTCTGGACTGCATCATCGCGGCGGAGCCTACCGTGATCCGCGGCCGCGGCGACGCCGGGAGCGCCGGCGCCGGCGCCGCAGGAGGCGCCGGACGCGGGGTGTCCGCGGACGCCGCGAGGGCGACGGGGGCTCAATGGACGGTCGAGGCTGCCTGTTCCGGGGCCGGCTCGCGATCCAGCGACTCGGCCCTTTGGGCGAGCAGGGCCATGAGCCCCTTGGCCCCGATCACGGCGTAATCGGACACGCAGTTGTTGAAGATCGCGTGGACCCGCTCCGCCTCCTGGGAGAGCCGCGCGACGGTCTCGGCCCAGGGGTCGAGCTCCGCGGGATCGTAAACGTACCTGAACTTCTCGTTCACGCTGACCGAGGCGCCCCAGGTCTCCGCGCGGCGGCCGTGAAAGCGCACCACGGCGAGGCGCGGGTCGGCGACGAGCGGGGTGGGAGGCATGCTGTTCTCCTTGCCCTGCGGCTCGTCGACGATGACGTAGAAGGCCTCGAGATCCCGCAGGAAGTCCACGACGCGCTCGATGCGGTCGGGCTCGCCCCAGGACGCGTGACGGAGCTCGACGGCGAGCGGGATCCCCTCCATGCGGACGCGGCAGTCCTCGATGACCCTCACGTTGCCGCGCGTCGCCGTGAACCACGGCGGGAACTGGAACAGCACGTACCCGAGCTTGCGCGCCTGCCGCAGCGGCTCGACGGCTTGCCGGAAGCGGTCCCAGAGCACGTCTCTCGTCTCGGCCGGCAGGTCGCCGGGATAGAGGCGGCGCCTGTCGAGGAGCGCCGGCGGCAGGGCGCGCTGGACGTCCGCGGGGAGGCGGGCGGGCTCCACCGGATGCTGGGTGAGCGGCGCGAACGCCTTCATGTTGAACACGAAGTCGGGCGCCGTCCGCTGGACCCACTGCGCCACCATCGCCGTGGCGGGGAGGGCGTAATAGGTCGAGTTGACCTCGACCACGGGGAACTGGGACGCGTAGAACTTGAGCCGTTGCTCCGGGCTCGACGCGCCCTTCGGATAGAATCGCTGGCTCTTCACCAGGGTGGGGTCGGTCCAGCCGGCGGTGCCGGCGAGGACGTTGCCCCAGCGGGCGGGCACAGGCGCGCACCCCGCGAGAGCGCTGGCGCGCGCGAGCCGATCGTCGTGCTGGTGCGGAGTCTCCTCTGAGGGCGACCGCGGCGGGTCGCGCAGGGCTGCTTCGTGCATATCGAGGGCAACGTAAGGCCTTTTCGCGGCGACGGAAGCGCTCTCCAGGAGATTCGGCCAGAGGCGCTCATCGTATCTCCTGGAGAGCTGCGCTGCTGTCGAGCACGTGTTGCGCACGTACGCTCACGCCCGCTCGCCGCGTTCGGCACATTCCGCTCGACATTGGAATTTTCTCACGCGCTCTGGGGCGCTCCGGGCGTCGCGAGCAGCGGATGTCGATCCGGCGCAGGCGGTCCACCATCACCCCCTCGTCGGGGCCTCCGCCGCGCCTCCTCCAGGTCGCTTCTATCTGCGAGATCGCCGGGTTCCTGGAGAGCCCAGATTGTGCATGCGCCGCCCCGCTGCCTGCGCTATACTGAATAACGGCAGGGGCTTGGTGCATTCCTGCGTGACAGAGGTGGTCGATGTACTCAGCGAACCGTCGCAGGAATATCGAGCGGGAGGAGCGCATGCTGCTCCGCGGGAAGCGGGAGCAGGCAGCTGGCAAGCTCCTTCACAGGGTCCCGGATCTGACGAGCTTGAACCTGGAGATCCGCGAGGCCCGGCCCGACGCGGCCAAGAATGACACGCAGTACATCCGCCGCGTCGTCGTCGAGCACGCGGCAGCGCTGTTCGAGATGCCGTGCTCGTACTCTTCCTGCGACAACGGCGGCTACGACGTGACGCAGGAGGTGCTGAGCGCCCTCGCTTCGCGCACGGCGCGCTTCGAGGGCGAATGCGTGTGTCGGGGGAGCTGTGGCAGCGCGTTCTGCTCCAGGGTCCTCCGGTACGTCGCCACGGCCACGTACCGGTCGAGCCCCCAGGCGTAAGAACCGGGGACGGCGGTCCTCGCCTGAGGCCGCCTCGGACGGCGCGAGCGGATCGAGCCACCGCCAATCATCGAGCAAGCTCGACCGGACGTCGGTCCGCGCGCGACGAGCGCGGCCCGACCGCAAGCACAGCAGCGAGCGAAGCAGGGGCCGCATCCAGGGCGATGGCGGGCGCCGATGTTGATGCACCTCCGATCCGGCTCGCCTGCTGCGCCTCCAGCGCGGACGGCCGAAAGCGTCGTCGACGCAGCGCAGCCCCTGCTGCTGCATGGATGCCAGCCGGCACGGACACGCTGATGAATGTCCTGAGCTCCGCATAGGGAAGGATTATCACTCCCAGATCGGCGCTTGACCCGGGCCGCCGCGCCGCGGCCTCCTCGGTGCGAGGGAGGCAGCAATGGCGCTCGCTCCGACTCGAGACCGTCTTCGGTGACGGGACGGTCCTCCTCGGCGAGGGCGCCGGGGTTGGACAGCGAGGCAGGCGTACACGCCGAGATCAACGGCGTGAACCCGTCCAGAGGTGCCGGTCTCACGCCAGCGGGGGTCGCTCCGAGTCGTCCTGCCTGTCGGGCATGCAGGCAAGCATTGGAGGAGATGGGTGTACCGGTTGTCGATCCGTGATGGCGCCACGGAAGTGTCCGATGAAGAGAGACTGGGAAGGTCGCTGCAGAAGTTGGCACCGTGGAAGCGGATTGCGGTCATGGCGCAGGTCGGGGAGCGAACGCTCCCTAACCACCAGCGCTTCTCCGCGGAGACCGGATTCGGAATTGTCTTGGTTCTCAGGAACGTCCTTGATGCTGCATGGACCTGGATCGAATCTGGGCGGCTGCTTGGCAATTCGAGCAAGCCGACCAGCTCCAGGTCGGAGGCCAGCCTGGCCTACGACGAGCTCGGTGATGTGCCGCAGCCCGTCGACACGGTGCCGGAGCCTACGGGCGCCAGCTCCGTGGTTGGCCAGGGCTAGCTCGGCGCCGCCGAAGGGACGGACGACCTGGCAGCGGGGGTCGCGCGGTCGCTGGCGCTGAACGCGCTGACGCTCGGGATGGGCTCGCCCTCGCGATCGGGGGCAGCGCCGAGCAGGACACGACCGGCTGCGACCTGCACCGACTGGAATTACGGACCACGACCGGCACCGGCAATGGATTTTTCCGGGCCGCGGCGACACGCCCCGCCCGCGCTGGCGGGCGCCGGAGGCCTCGAGGTTTGCCGGACGGGTCGATCACCCGTTCCGGGAGGCCTCCCGGCCTCTCCAGCAGGTCGACGACCTCCGGAGAGAGCCCAATCGGCCTGCACAAGCACGACGGCGACCCGTTCCGGGAAGCCCCGGGGCATCTCCGAGCGTGCCGGCGACCCGTTCCGGGAAGCCCCGGGGCATCTCCGAGCGTGCCGGCGACCCGTCGAGCGACCCCCGGGGCATCTCCCCGCCTCCCGGCGACCCGTCGAGCGACCCGCGGGCTATCTCCCCGCCTGCCGGCGACCCTCCGAGCAATCCCCGGAGCGGGGGCCCACGCCCCGAAGCGCGGTGCTCTGGGAAGCGCAAAGGCGCCAAGGGCGCAAAGAAATCTCAACAATCTGGCGCCCATGGCGGTTCGATCCGCTGCGGCGCTGCCTGCGGTAAGTACCGCGCCACCCCGTGTCGAGCGCGGGAGACCGCCGCTCTACGGCGCCTCGGGCTCGAGATGTCTGCGCCACTCGTCCCGCGCGCTCGCGTACGCGGTCCGGGCGGCGAGCTCGCGCTCCACGCCGGTGATGGCGGGCATCTTGCGGCGCAGCAGCTCGCCCGGGAGGGCGATCTCCACCTGAGTCCGCGCCTCGCGCAGCGTGCCGGGCCATCCGCCCGCGGTGGGGCGGCCTTCGCGATGTAGGTCTTGACGCCACCGCTCGGCCCACGCCTGGCCCACGGCGGTCGCGCTCTGCTCGATGAACTGCTGCCGTTCGGTCGGCTGCGCAGCGCTGTCCCGATCGGTCGCCGGCTCGGGCAGGGCGCCCTCGGCGCCCCGGCTGGGCGCGGCGCGTTTCACTCCACGACCGGAGGCTGAGGCCCCGGGATGATCCCCGCGATGTCCGGATCCTCTCCCGGTGCGCCGTCGCTGCCGGGGCCCTTTTCTTTGCGGCGCGCGAGGCGGTTCGCGTCTTTCTCGCGCTGCTTCTCTTGCCGTGCGCGTTCCTTTTGCCGCTTCAATGCTCCCTGCTTCTGCATGCGGAACCAGGCCTTTCGGCGCCCTCCGGCGCGTTCTTCAGCGCCCTCGGGCGCGCTCTGAAAGCGCAAGCGCGGCGGAGCGTGAGCTCCGCCGCGCCGCGCCGGTGATCAGTACCGGTCCCGACCGCCGCCGCGGCCACCGCGGCCGCCGCCACCGCCGCCGCCGTAGCCGCCACCGCCGCCGCCGTAGCCACCACCGCCGCCGTAGCCACCACCGCCGCCGCCGCCGAAGCCGCCGCCGCCGCGCGCCGGGCGCTCCTGCGCCTCGTTCACCTTGAGCGGGCGGCCGTCCAGGAGGGCGCCGTTCAGCTGCGAGATCGCGCTGTTCGCGGCCTGGACAGAGCCCATGGTCACGAACGCGAAGCCGCGCGGCTGCCCGGTCTCACGATCGGTCGGCATCGCGATCTCGCGGACCTCGCCGGCGGCGGCAAACGCGGACTCGAGCGTCTCGCGGGTGGTGCTGAACGAAAGATTTCCTACGTAGAGACGATTTCCCATGTCATCCTGCTTTTACGGCTTTCTGATGCGCCATGAGGCGCTCTCGGCCTGCCATCCGACGAAGCCGTAACGGATCGAACGGAGACGTGCCGCGCGGAACTCCCGCGCGGTCACACGGTGCGTCGTCCAGTCGTCCGAGCGAGCTGCAGTCTCCCTCGCGAGAGGGAAGAGGGAAAGCGTCGTGTCGAGGGCCAGGGACGTTCGTGAGGAGGAGCATCCTAGCCCGACGTGACCTCGTCCGCAAGCAGGCCGTTCCGTCTTCCGTCGCTCTTCCGTCGCCTCCACCGTCGAGGCTGTCTCCGCTGTTTATTGAAGAGGTCGCGCGTCCAGCCGCGCAGGCGCGTCGGCACAGGCGCCGACGCGCTCGCAGGCGCCGTCGCTCGTCCAGGGCGCTCGCAGGGGCAGGGGCGCTCGCAGGGGCGCTCGAAGGCAGGGGCGCTCGACCGACGTCCGTCCCGACGGGGATCCGACGTCGAAGAAGCGGGCAGAGTCCCCTGCGCCTCGGGCAAACTAGCGCGCATGGACACGGCGACTCGCGATGAGGTGTTGAAGCGCTGGCGCGCGCGCGGCTTCCACGGCGGGCTCTGGACCGATCCGCCCGGCCGGGTGTGGGAGGACTTCGTTCACGACGACGACGAGCTCTTGATGGTGCTCGAAGGCGAGCTCGAGCTCACGCTCGCGGGAACGACGCTCGTGCCCCGCATCGGAGAGGAAATCGAGATCCCGGCCGGCGTGGTGCACACCGTGCGCAACCGGGGGGCGACGACGGCCCGCTGGTTGTACGCCTACGGGCGGCTCGGGTGATCGCCGGCGCGGGCGAGGGCGTCCGCTGACGCCGCGACGTCCCCGCGCGGCGCGGGCTCGGCCGCGGCGCCGGCGTCGACCGGCGCGGCCGGGGCGGTGCGGCTCGCGAACCACAGCCACAGGACGACGGCGCCGAGCGCGATGCGGTACCAGCCGAACGGCGCGAGGCCGTAGCGCTTGAGGTAGCGCAGGAAGACCGCGATCACGAGCAGGGCGACCACGAACGAGACGGCGAGGCCGACGGCGAGCGCGGCGGCGCCGCCGGGCGCGTCGAGGAGGGCGCGGCCGTTCTTGGCGAGGTCGAAGACGGTCGCGGCGCCGAGCGTCGGGATGGCGAGCAGGAACGAGAACTCGGCGGCGGCGGCGGTGCTGAGGCCCGAGAGCTGCCCGCCGACGATGGTGGCCATCGAGCGCGACGCGCCGGGCCAGAGCGAGAAGCACTGGGCGACGCCGATCGCGAGCGCGCGCTGCAGCGTCACGTCCTCGACGCGGGGCGCGCCCTGGTCCGGCCGGCGCCGGCGGGCGGACTCGACGCCGATCATCAGGAAGCCGCCGGCGATGAGCGCGACCGCGACGGGGCCGGGGCCGAAGAGGTACGCCTTGATGACCTTGTGGAAGAGCAGGCCGACGAGGGCGGCCGGGAAGAAGGCGAACGCGAGGGCGAGCGCGAGGCGGAGGCTGTCCGGATCGCGCCGGAAGATGCCGCGCACGGTGACGGCGAGCCGCTCGCGGAAGTAGACGACGACGGCGAGCACCGCGCCGAGCTGGATCACGATGTCGAGCGTCTTCGCCGCCTCGCTCTCATGGCCGAGCCACGCGCCGAGCAGGATGAGATGACCGGTGGACGAGACGGGGAGGAACTCGGTCAGGCCCTCGAGGACCCCGAGCAGGACGGCATCGAACCAGAACATTGCGCGGAGTCTAGCCGCACGCGGGCCGCGGGTGGTGATCGAGAGAGCGGCTCAGCCCTCCGGCGGCGGCGGGGCGCTCGGCGCGGCCGGCCGCGCGCGGTCCGCGCGGTCCGCTGGAGGCGCGCTCGACCGCGCGGCGCCCGCCGTCATCGCGGGGAGGAGCTCGTCGGCGATGGCCGCGTACAGCTCGAAGAACTGCTCGTCCCGGAACCGCGAGCCGCTGCGGAAGAGACCCCGCTTGAACCGCGACCAGCGGACCTCGTCGCCCGGGCGCGCGGCGCGCAGCTCCCAGCGGTCGTAATGCCCGATGACGTCGGCGTGATCGGCGACCACGATCGCCGCGAGCTCGTCCGGCGACCCCGGATCCACGAGCTGATGGGCGGTGTTGACGACACCATCGTTGCTCGACGGAGCGATGGGCCCAGCGGGGCTGTCCGGGAACTTGATGACGCGGCACGGCCGCGGCGCCCCCCCTTGCGCGTGCAGCCGCAGCTCGTCATCGAGGCGCCGGATGGCCTCGGCCGCGACCCGGCTCGGCGCGCCGGACGCCGTGTTCGCGGCCCGCTTGTGGAGGTCGATGAAGAAAGGATCGGAGTCGTCGCTCGCGTTCGCCACGGTCACGAAGCTCCGCAGGCGGGCCGGATGCCGCGGCCCGGCGCTCCTGTCCCTGTCCCGCACCTCGGCCATGCTCTCCGGCGTGAGGGCGTCGATGAGCTTCCGGTTGTTGCCCACGTCGAGGAAGAACCCCCACAGCTCCGTGACCGTCGCGAAGGTGAGATCGAACGCCGAGAGCGCCGATTCGACCACCGTCAGGCGAAGCAGGTTGAAGAGCGGCGGAATGGCCGTCACCGACCCCGGCTCGACGCCGGAGCCGACCAGCCGTGCCAGATCGGAGTGGGCGAGGTACGTCCCCCAGTGCGGCGCGCAGAGGGAGATGACCGACCGGATCCTCGGACGCCACCCGCTCACCGGATCGAGGTCCTCCGCGTCCCAGCGGTCCTTGCCCTGAGGTAGGGCGCTGGTGAGCAGCTGGGCGTGCACGCCGCCGGTGCTGTGGCCGACCAGGTGGAGATTGGCGCTCGGGAACTGCTGGACGACCTTTTTGAGAAAGACGATCAACGAAGCCTGGCACTCGGCGAGGGACGCCGTGGGCCGCGACGTGACAGGGATCACCGGGACGAGGCCGGGGCGGCCGAGCTTCACCTCGAGCGCGCCGCGCAGCGCGCCGCAGACGCGGTCGGCGAAGTAGAAGAAGCCGCCGAAGTGGTCGAAGCCGAGGAATCCGGGGACGAGGACCACGACGTCCCTCACCTCGGGAGCCAGCTTGGGCTCCTCGTGTCGACCGCCGAGCTGCAAACGAAGCTGTTCCAGCATGAAGAGCACCCCCAGAGCGCCGTCGCGCGCGGCCCCATCGCGGGCCGGCGCACGCCATCCTAGCGGATCGGGCGCGCTCTGGTCGAGCCGGTGCGTCGGTCGCAGGGCCGCGGCTCGCCCACGAAACGCGCGCGGGCGAAGGTCCAGCCGGCTCCTCCAAGGACCGGCCGTCCCCTCGCCCGCGGGCCTTCGTCAGGCGTCTGCTCTCGCGGCGCGGCTCAGCTCGCCGTCCTGCTGCTCGGCGCGTCGTCCCCCTGGGCCCGGGCGAGCACCGACGCCTTGACCCAGGAGCGCACCATCGTGAGGTGCCGCGCCTCGGCGGCGCGCGCCGCCTGGAACTGCGACAGGACCTCATCGCTCATGCCCTGGCACATGTCGATGAGCACGTCCCACGCGTCGTTGTCCGTGAGCTCGGCGATCAACATCGCCTCCAGCGCGTCGGCCAGGTTGGTCCTCGGATCCGTGACGACCTTGATCAGGCCGCACGAGGCGACCCCGTGGACGTCGGCCAGCGGCGTCTCGGCCGTGGGATCGGCGCCCAGCGTCCGGATCACGGAGGCGACCAGGAGGAAGTGCTCGGCCTCCTCCCTGTAGATCTGCTCGATCTCCGCGCGCGTCGGCCCGCCCTCGAACGACCCGAGCGCGTCGAACTTCGCGAGCACCCCTTTCCATAGCCGGCTCCCCGCCCGCTCGAAGGCGAGGCGCTCGCCGAGCTTGTCGAGCAGGACGAGCGGCGCCTCGCCCTTCAGCAGCTGAAGGGCCGACTTCACGGCGCCCTTGAGCGTGCCGGGAGGAGGCATGGTGCCGACCCGCTCCTCCCGCCGCGCGTAGTGGGCGACGACGTTGGCGATGGCCGAATCGTCGCCCACGCTGCTCGGCGGCATGATCCTCGCCCCGACGATGACCTCCTTCGAGTCCATCGGAGACATGTCCATCCCGGTGCGGTTCATCCCCGCGGTCGTCTCGGTCTTCATGCGGACCTCACTTGGTACACCCTGGCGCCGTTGCCGTTCGCTTCCTTGCCGTGGACCGCCTGCGCCGCGAGCTCCGTCCCGGGGACCCACACGTACCCCGCGGCCACCGCCTCGGACGGCGATCCGCTCATGTTGATCCGCTCGCGGTAGGCGAGCGTCTGCGGGGACTCCGGGATCTGCGTGGGATCCACGATGTTCTTGCCGACCGCGCGCAGGTGCACCTCGCCCTGCAGGACGCGGCGCACGAACTCGCGGTGGCTCCGGAACTCGATGGGATCGGGCAGCTTGGCCGGCAGGAGCTCCGCCGAGTCTCTGCCCTCGATCTGCTCGAAGAGGCGGCGCACGTGGTGCAGCTGCCCGAGCTCGTAGTCGACGAACCGCTCCCAGATGGCCTTGATCCGCGGGTTCGACTCGGACTTCGCACAGCTGTAGTAGTTGTAGACCTCGGTCGCCTCGTGCAGCAGCCACTTCTCGAGCCAGCTCTCGTTGGGATCGATGATCGACTCGTACTGCGTGACGTGCTGCTCCTCGATGGAGGCGATCTCCGCGTAGAGCTGCCGGGCCATGGGGTCGGCGAACGTCGGGCCGACGTTCATGTAGTAGTCGTGCGTCTGGTGCTCGGACGCCATGATCGTGAGCGCGTGCAGCTTGGAGAGCGGCGCCGCGGTCCTCCGATCGTACGGGGCCCGCAGGTCGTCGTCGGGGTGACGGTGCTCGACGCTCGTGGGCCTGCCGGGGCAGATGTCCGTGTAGCACTGCAGGATGTTGTTCGCGTCCTTGCCGTGCACCCGGTCCATCAGCGCCGAGTAGCGGTACAGGTGATCGAAGTCCTCGAGCATCCCGAACCGATAGACCTGGGCCAGGTACTCGTCGGGCTCGTTCATCGCGACCGACGCGGTGACCTCGATGGCCACCTGCTCGAACCCGATGGTGGTCTCGAGCACCGACAGGTCCCCCGGGAGGAGCCAGTTCACCATCGTCTGCTGGTGATGCTCGACCCGACGGATGCGGGCGAGCTCCTGCTGGAGCGCGCCGTTCATGCGAGCGCAGGCGTGCGAGAAGCGCACGGCCTCCGACTCGATGCCGTTCATCAAGATGATCCGGACGCGGGTGAACGCGTCATCGTTCAGCTTGCTGGACGGGATGCTGACCAGCTCCCGCCAATCGAACTGCTGTTTGTCGAGCGGTGTTCCCGGCTCGTTCAACAAATCAAGTGCCACCTTGACCTCCAGTCCCCGGTGTGTGTGCAAGAGGCGCTCCACGCGGGCGCCTGCTCTGTCGACGACAGCCGGGAGCCGCGATGGGGCGCTTGGTCACAGCTGTCGCAAAATCGCCCGCGCGCGGCTCGCCTCCGGCGCTCATGACGCGCGCGTAGCATGTATTGATGAGGTCGGAGATCGCCGCGGCTCCTAGCAGGAACGAGGCCGCCCGCCCGACGCGCGGAGACAGCGCGACTGGCAGGCTCAGCGGAGCCCCGCCGGAGCGCGCGACTGGCAGGCTCAGCGGGGTCCCTGGCGTGCGCCAGTGTGAAGATTCGAACATCACACCCTCGTTCATCATCATGCACCCGTGTGAAGATTCGAACATCGCGCATTGTTAATTATCATGCATCGCGCCCGCAGCAGCGATGCTCCGGTTCGTTCACGTCACACCCTCGACGTCCGGACCACCTGAAATACGCCAATCACGCAGGTCGAACGGATCTCGAGATCTGCTGTTCGACCCGCCGAGAGGGCGTTTTGCGGCGTTGACTCCGACAAACGTGGTCGTGTAGCTTCCAAGGAAGAGGCCGTCGGCGCGGGGGGCGCCGGGCAGGCGCTCGAACACAGGCAAGCGCGCTCGCGCACCTCCGCGGCAACGCGGCACGGGGCGCGGACCCGCGATCGTCGCAGGAGGCAGCCACCGTGTCATCGACCGTAAGAGCCCATCGCACCTCTTCGCAGGGTCAACACAGAGGCGCCGTCAGCTCATCGTGCCGGCGAAGGTACTGCGTCCTCGTGGTCGAGGATGACGAGCAGATGCTGAGCAGCATCTCAGCGGTCCTCTCCACGGAGGTCGACGTCGTGGAGTGTACGTCGGCGGAGCACGCGCTCGCACTGCTCGAAACGAGGGAGTTCCACCTGGTCTGTTCGGATCTGATCATGCCTGGCATGAGGGGTGACGAGCTCCTCCGGAAGGTCTCGAGCATGCCCGTTTACACGAGCTGTCTCTTGATCACCGGGGCCGAGGAGTACGCGCGCTCGAAGGAGGCGGCGTATCACCACGTCTTGCTCAAGCCGTTCCATCCGGATCGGCTGGTGGCGATCGTCCTGCAGCTGACGCGCCTCACCGAGATGAAGCGCTCGGTCCACTCGATGGCGGACTCGCTCACGCCCACGGACCCCGGGGGCGAGCTCGTGTCCTGCGACTGGACCGAGCCTTCGGCGCTGCCGGAGTCGTCGCGGGCGCCGAGATCCACGAGGTTCGCGGCCTGCGTGACGTGCGGCCCCGCGCCGCTCGAGCTGCAGGAGCTGCAGCCGGCGAGCTCCGTCGCGCCCTCGCCCCGCGCACGCAGGCGGCGGGCGCGGTGAGCCTCGGGCCGCGGCGCGCGAGCGCGCGGGCGGCGCCCGGCGAGACGGCGGCGGAGCGACGCTGGCAGACGGCGGCGGAGCGACGCCGGCAGACGGCGCGCGGCTCGGGCGCCGCGCGGGCCCTTCTCTCCCTACCCTCTCGCCATGCGCGCCTGCATCTCCTCGACGGAGACGTCCTCGATGACGGCCGACAGCTTCCACTGGTGCCCGAACGGGTCCTCGATCCTGCCCTCGCGCCGGCCGTAGAGCTGGTCGTCGATGGGATAGATGATCTTGGCCCCTGCCTCGATGGCGCGCGCGGCGACGGCGTCGGGGTCCTCGACGTTCAGCGTGATGACGATGGGCGAGCCGCCGAGCGCCTTCGGGCCGCGGGCGTTCCACCGCGGGGCTTCGTCCGCGATGGTGATCACGGAGTCGCCGATGACGAGCTCGGCGGAGACGATGGCGCCGCCCCGCTTCGGGTCGGCGACGCGCAGCTTCTCGGTCGCGCCGAACGCCTTCTTGTAGAACGCGATGGCGTCCGAGGCGCCGGCCACGACGAGGTGCGGCACGACGGTGTGGTACGGGGGCGGGGCGATGGGGTGAGGTCGCGTGGTCATGGGCGGAGCATGTCCGCGCGGCCGGACCGGGTATTGTAAAAACGTGCCCGCGGGGTCGGCCGGCGACGGCGGCCGAGCCGCGGGCGATCGCTCAGCCGCCCTGCGGGACGTGGTTCCGCTCGCGCCGCCGCGCGACGTACTCGGTCGGGGTGAGGCCGGCGAACGCGCGGAAGTCGTGGATGAAGTGCGCCTGGTCGTAGTAGCCGCACGCGGCGGCGACGCCCGCCCACGAGACGCGCTCGCCGCGCTCGATCTCCGCGATCGCCTGCTGGAAGCGCTGGACGCGGCAGTAGCGCTTGGGGGTGAGGCCGACCTGCTCGGTGAAGGTGCGGATGAAGCGCTTCGAGCTCATCCCGAGCTGCCCGGTCACGTCGGCCACGGTGTACGCGCGGGAGGGGTCGGCGAACGCGGCGAGCGCGAAGTCGACCGCGGGGTCGCGCGCGAGCGGCGCGCGCGGTCGGGCGAGCCGCGCGGCGAGCGCGGCCTCGAGCGCGCGGAGCTTCTCGTCGGGGGTCCGCGCCTCGAGGACGCGCTCGCGGACGAGGGCGGCCTCGCGGCCCCAGAGCGCGTCGAGCGAGACGTGGGTGCCGCTGAGCGCCTCGGTGGCCGGGCCGAAGAACGGGAGGGCGCCGCCGGGGGTGAACTCGGCGCCCACGATCGCGCGCTGCTCGGCCGTGTCGATCGCGAAGTGCTCGGCGTGGGCGCCGCAGACGGCGATGCCGGAGAGGCGGTGGCAGCGGGCGGGGGCGGCGGCGGGAGGGGCGGCAGCGGGCGCGGCAGCGGCGGCCGCGGCGGGGACGGGGTCGTACCAGCGCAGCTCGTCCTCGGCGAGGTTGATGAGGAGGCTCATGGCGCCGCTGGGGAGCACGCGCTCGAGCAGGTCGGGGAGCTCGGGGGCGGCGTAGTACCAGAGCTGGCCGACGAAGCGGCCGAGGGGCGGAGGCGGGGCGTACGTGACGAAGCGCATGGGGGCGGCCCGTGCGCGACAGCATGCCACGAGATGAGCGGCGAACGGGCGGCGAGGACGGCGCTCCGGGCGGATTCCCTCGGAGAGCGCCGCCGGCCGCCGGTTCCACCCGCAGGAATCCGGCCAGAGATCCGGAGAGAGAGCGCGCGACGAAGGCGCAAAGGCGCAAAAAGAACAATGTTTAATGTACTTAATTATAAGTCTTTACACTCCAAAGCTCGCCGTTCGTCGCGCGTGTGCCCGAGCGCCGCGGGACCGCGAGTATGCCACTCCTGGATTTCTTTACTGATTTGGTGCGCAAATCTATTTGATCGTGTTAACCGGTTCAGTTAACCTTCCTTTTGCAACGACCGCGCGGCGAACCGCAGCCATCCCGACGTCGCCCCCGACGACGCGTCGCGATGGACGGCGCGGGCTTGCGCGTGGCATCAATGTCTTATGCCGCACAAGGAGTTGACATGAACTTGTGGGTAAGCCGACCGAAACAGAGACCATGGGGCGGAATCGCGGGCCTATGCGGTGCGATGCTGCTCCCTGGATGTATGGGACAGATTGGCGGCGGGGACGACGTCGGCAGCCAGGAGTCCGAAGTCCCGACGCTCCCGAACGACCCCTCCGCGATCGACGCCGCCTGCGAGGCGAACGACGGTGTTCTTCACGTGGGCCTGACCCGGCTCCGCCGCCTCACGCGCGACCAGCTGAACAACGCCATACGCGATCTGCTCGGCGCCCGGGGGCGCCCCGCCGACGCGCTCGCGCCGGACGAGCGCATGGGGCCGTTCCACAGCAACGCCATCGCTCCGATCACGGAGCTCCTCGTCCTGCAGGCGGCGGAGCTCGCGGCGCGGGTGGCCTCGGAGGCCGAGGGGCGCATGGAGCTGATCGCGCCGTGCAGCCTCGCGGACGACGAGGGGACCTCGTGCGCGACCGAGCTCGTCGAGCGGCTCGGGCGGCGCGCGTACCGCCGCCCCCTGGAAGCGGACGAGCTCCAGGGGCTCGTCTCGCTGTACGAGCTCGGCCGGCGATCGGGCGGGGCGTCGCGCGGCTTTCGCCTGATGATCGAGGGGCTGCTGCAGTCGCCGTCGTTCCTGTACCACGCCGATGTCGGCGAGTCCGGCGTCCCCTCCGCGAGCCCCGAGCCGATGGATGGCTACGGCCTCGCCTCGCGGCTCTCGTTCTTCTTGTGGAACTCGATCCCGGACGCCGAGCTGGTCGATCTCGCCGAAGGCGGCAGCCTGCTCGAGCGCGACGTGCTCGAAGGTCAGGTCGACCGCATGCTGCAGGACCCGAGGGCGGGCGCCACGATCGCGCTGTTCCACGAGCAGTGGCTCGGGCTCTCGGAGCTGCCCAAGGCGCAGAAGGACCAGGAGCTGTTCCCGGCGTATGGCGAGGAGATGGCGAACGCCATGCTGAACGAGAGCGCCCGCTTCACGGATCACGTCGTGCGGCAGGGCGACGGCCTGCTCCGCACGCTGCTCAGCGCGGACTACACGTTCCCGGAGGGCCCCCTGTTCGACCTTTACGAGATCGAGCCACCGGACGGGTTCGAACCGGGGGACCCGGTGCCGCTCGATCCGAGCCGCCGCGCCGGGATCCTGACGCAGGCGGCGTTCCTCGCGCGCTGGTCTCACCACAACCAGACCTCCCCCATCCACCGCGGCATCGTCGTCCGTGAGAACCTCATGTGCCAGCCGCTCAGCCCCCCGCCGGCGAACGTCAACAACGTCCCCCCGCCGGTGGACGACGTGACCTCCACGCGCGAGCGCTTCGCCCAGCACGTGGCGGACCCCGGCTGCGCGGGCTGCCACCAGTTCATCGATCCGATCGGCCTCGGCTTCGAGCATTACGACGCCATCGGCAAGTACCGCGCGACGGACGGCCTCGGCGAGGTGAACGCGGCGGGCGAGATCACGAGCGCGCGCGAGGACCTCGCCGGTCCGTACTACGGCGGCGTGGAGCTCGCGAAGAAGCTCGCGGGGAGCTCGGAGGTGGCCGACTGCGTCGCGAACCAGTGGTTTCGCTTCGCCCTGGGCCGGATCGAGAGCACGGACGACGCTTGCTCGATCCAGACCATCCACGAGGGGTTCAAGGCGTCGGGCGGGAACATTCGGACCCTTTTGTCTCAGGTGGCGCTGAGCGACGCCTTCCGCCACGTGCGGCTCACCGCCAGCGAGGAGTGACCGTGATGAACCGACGAACGCAACTCGGAGTTTCACGCCGCCGCATGCTCCAGGCCCTCGGCCTCGGCGCCGGGGCGGCGGCGATGGGATCGCTGCTTCCGCTGATGAACGCCTCCGGGCAGGAGAAGGTACGCCCGAAGCGCCTCCTGCTCATCTTCCAGCCCGACGGCGCGCCGGCGCGGGACTGGAACAACGTGATCGACTGGAGGCCGCAGGGCTCGGAGCACAGCTTCTCGCTCCACGCCATTCACGCGCCGCTCGATCCCTGGAAGTCGAAGCTGGTGATCCCGTGGGGGCTCAAGATGACGGCCGGCGGGGCCGGCGAGGCCCACGCCTTCGGCATGGCGGGGCTCTGGACGGCATCGACGCTGAACGGCCCGTCCTCCGGCGCGAACTTCGATGGCGGCAACGGAAACCGCACGGGCTGGGGGAGCGGCGCGTCCATCGACCAGATCATCGCCCGCGCCCACGGCAGCGGCATGCCGTACGAGCGCGCTCCCGACGACCCCGTGCAGGAGACGCCGTATCGCACGGTCGAGCTCGGTGTCCAGTGCCTGAATCCGAACAGCCTGAACCGGATGATCTACGCCGGCGAGAACTCCCCGATTCACCCCGAGACGAACCCCAGGGCCGCGTTCAACCGGCTGTTCGCCGGGGTGACGTCGGCCGGCGAGGCGCCCGCGAGCGATCCGGGGGCGGAGCAGGAGCGGGCGGAGCGCAAGGCGATCGTCGACTTGCTCAAGAACGATCTCAGCAGGATCCGCAGGCGGGTGGGCAAGGAGGACTACCACAAGCTCGACGCGCACCTCGAGGGGCTGCTGGCCATGGAGCGCAGGCTGAGCCAGGCGGCGGAGCCTGCCGACCCGGCGCTGAGCTGCACGGTCCCGGAGGCGCCGGAGCAGACCAGCGGCCGCGGCTCGGAGTATCCGACGGAGATCAGGGACATGATGGACATCGCGGTGGCCGCGTTCTCCTGCGACATCACGCGCGTCATGAGCCTCCAGCTCAGCTACGCCTTCAGCCATATCCTGCACTCGTGGCTCGGGCACACCAGCGATCACCACACGATGTCCCACGACGGGCAGGATCGACGCCGGGAGCTCCAGGAGATCGACGCCTGGTACTCGGAGCAGATCGCCTACCTGCTCGGGAGGCTCGACGCCGTGAGCGAGGGTGACGGCACGCTGCTCGACAACACGCTCGTCGTGGTGGGCAGGGAGCTCGGCAGCACGGCGCACCGCATGGAGCGTGTTCCCTTCGTGATGGCGGGAGGCGCGCGCGGGGCCCTGAAGACCGGGCGAACCCTCGATGTCGACGGGCAGGACCACGCCAAGCTCCTGGTCTCCATCGCCCAGCTCATGGGCCTCGAGACCAGCAGCATCGGGAACCGCAAGCCCGATTCCGGCCCGCTCTCCGGCCTCGTCTGATCCGCCGGACGCCGAGGGCCCGCCGAGCTCCGCCGCTGGCTTGCCCGCTGGTCGGGAGGCCGTCCCTCCAAATGGATGGAAAACTGCCAACTCGTTGGCAAGGCGCCACGGGAACCCGCCGGGGGCTGCTACGTTGTCGCCGGACCCGGCGACGTGGAGCGGCTTGTTCGGCCGCGAAGCGTGGACGTTCGATCCGTGGCCGGAGCGCCACCCGAAGGTCTTCGCCGAGCTACTCACAACGGACTGCGACGAGCGCTAGCCGTCGACACGCAAGACGAGGAACAGAACCATGGCCTTCACCCTTCCCGAGCTCCCCTACTCCAGAGACGCGCTGGTCCCCCACATCTCGGCCGAGACGCTCGATTTCCACCACGGCAAGCACCACAACGCCTACGTGACGAAGCTGAACGAGCTCGTGGCAGCGGACCCGGCGCTCGCGGGCAAGAGCCTCGAGGATCTGGTCCGCACGACGTCCGGCGCGGTCTTCAACCAGGCAGCTCAGGTGTGGAACCACACGTTCTACTGGCACAGCATGAAGCCGCAGGGCGGCGGCGAGCCTCCCGCCGCGCTCCGCGCGGCGATCGAGGCGGCGTTCGGAAGCGTGTCGTCGTTCAAGGAGAAGTTCAGCGCCGCGGCCGTCGGTCAGTTCGGCTCGGGCTGGGCTTGGCTGGTGAAGAACGGCTCCGGCAAGCTGGAGATCGTGCAGACGGGCAACGCCGGGAACCCGCTCACGGAGGGCAAGACGCCGCTGCTCACGTGCGACGTGTGGGAGCACGCGTATTACATCGACTACCGCAATGCCCGGCCGAAGTACGTCGAGGCATGGTGGAACCTGGTGAACTGGGACCACGCCGCCTCGAAGCTGTGACCCACGCGCTCCCCCGGTCCGTGCCTCACGCGCCCAGCTTGCGACCGCGGCGTGCTGCCGACGCTCCGAGGGTTCGAGTCCACGTCGGCTGAACGAAGATCACGGGCGGCGGGTCGCCGCCTATCTCGTTCTGCGGATCGCCCAGGCTGAAGAGAGCGCCTCCGGCCGAGGTCGTGAATGGGCGAATGAAAGCGTCGCGATCGTAGCGCAAGAGCCGCTAGGATCCGCGCGATATGACCGCTCCGATCGACGAAGGCATGACCGGCGACGCGTCGGCGGTCGATTCGTCCCCGCGCGAGGTCCCCCGCGTCGACGACGCTCCCCTGCCCTGCGCTGCGGCCGACCAGGCCGGGCCTTTCCGCCTGGGTGCCCGCATCGGCGAGGGGGGGATGGGCGTCGTGTACGCGGCGCACGATCCCGGCCGCGGCAGCAAGGTCGCCGTGAAGATCCTCCCGGCGGCGCTCGGGCGCGATCCGGCGCGGGTGCGCCGCTTCGAGGCCGAGGCGGAGGTGCTCGCCGCCCTCGATCACCCCGCGATCGTGCGGTACCTCGCGCACGGGACCACGCCCGCCGGAGAGCCCTTCCTCGCCATGGAATGGCTCGACGGAGAAGACCTCGCCCAGAGGCTGCGGCGAGGGCGGCTGAGCGCGGCCGAGAGCGTGGCGCTGGCGCGCCGCGTGGCCGAAGCGCTCGCCGAGGCGCACGCCCGCGGCGTCGTGCACCGCGACATCAAGCCGAGCAACATCTTCCTGGTCGGCGGCGAGGTCGAGAAGAGCAAGGTGATCGACTTCGGGGTCGCGCGCGTCGCCCACGGCGCGCGGCCCCGCACGGCCTCCGGCCTCGTGATCGGGACCCCCGGCTACATGGCTCCGGAGCAGGCGCGCGGCGCCCCGAACGTCGACGCGCGCGCCGACGTGTTCGCCCTCGGCGCGGTCCTGTTCGAGTGCCTGACCGGCGCGCCGGCGTTCCACGGCGAGAACCTGATGGCGATCCTGACGAAGATCTTGTTCGCCGAGGTGCCCCGGGTGACCGAGCTCCGCCCCCACCTCTCCCGGGAGCTCGCCGAGCTCACGGCGCGCATGCTCGCGAAGGCGCCGGAGGAGCGCCCCCGCGACGGGGCGGCGGTGGCCGCGGCGCTCGATGCGCTCGCGGCCCTCGAGGCGACGGTCGTGACCCTCCAGGCGCCCGTCGCGCTCGAGACCGTCGGCTCGATCCCCGCCCTCCCGCCGAGCGGCGCGTCCCCCGCGGCGCTGACCGGCGGGGAGCGGCGGCTCTTGTCGGTGATCTTGATCGGCGAGGAGCGGGCCGATCCCGCGGCGCGGACCGTCGCGCGCACCGAGGCCGAGGACGGCCTCGCGGTCCTGCGGAGCGCGGCCGCGGCGAACGGGGGCCGCGCCGAGCGCCTGGTCGACGGCTCGATCGTCGTGAGCATCGAGGGCGCGGGGAGCGCCACCGACCGAGCGGCGCTGGCCGCCCGCTGCGCCCTTTCGCTGCGGCCGCTCGCCGGGCGGCGGCCGATGGCGCTCGCGCTCGGGCGAGCGGAGCGCACCGGGCGGCTCGGCATGGGGGACGCGATCGACACGGCCGCGCGGCTGATCGTGAGCAGCGGCGCCCCGCCCTCGCGGCCCGAGGGCGACGAGGAGGCGCAGGCGGTCGCGATCGACGAGGTGACGGCGCGCCTGCTCGACGCCCGGTTCGTCGTGAAGGAGAGCGCGCCGGGGCTCGCCCTGCTGGGCGAGCGCGCGCTCGCCGGAGAGGCGCGGACGCTGCTCGGCAGGGCGACGCCGTGCGTGGGCCGAGACCGCGAGCTCGCCGCGCTGGAAGGCCTCTTTCGCGCGTGCGTCGAGGAGCGGACGGCGCAGGCCGCGATCGTCCTGGCGCCGCCCGGGATCGGCAAGTC
This sequence comes from Sorangium sp. So ce385, assembly GCF_051474135.1. Lineage (NCBI taxonomy): Bacteria > Pseudomonadati > Myxococcota > Polyangiales > Polyangiaceae > Sorangium > Sorangium sp. So ce385. Next base: position 10,001,861 of record NZ_CP150337.1, read on the forward strand.
GCGCGTCGCCCACGAGCTCCTGCGAGCGCTGCGCGGCGGCGCCGAGCCGCCGTCGATCTGGATCGGCCACGGCGATCCCCTCCGGGCGGGCTCGGCGTACGGCCTGCTCGGACAGGCGCTCCGCGGCGCGCTCGATCTCCACGAGGGCGAGCCGCTCGACGCCCGGCGGCAGAAGCTGAGGGCCGCGGCGGCGACGCGCGCGTCGCTCGACGCCGCGGCGGCAACGTGCGCGTCGCTCGACGCCGCGGCGCGCATGGCCGCTTTCCTCGGTGAGCTCGTGGGGACGCCGTTCCCCGACGACGAGAGCGCGCCTCTGCGAGCTGCGCGCCAGGACCCGCGCCTCATGAGCGAGCACGTGCAGCGGGCCTGGGTCGACTTCCTCCGGGCCGAGGCCAGGGCGCGCCCGGTCCTCCTGGTGCTGGAGGATCTGCACTGGGGCGACCTGCCCACGGTGCGCGCCGTCGACAGGGCGCTGCGCGATGTGAAGGAGGAGCCCTGGATGGTGCTGGCGCTGGCGCGGCCCGAGGTGCGCGATGTCTTCCCGAGGCTCTGGCAGGAGCGAGCCGTCCAGGAGATCCGCCTCCGGGAGCTCTCGAAGAAGGCGAGCGAGCGGCTGGCGCGGCTCTCGCTCGGCGACGAGGTGGACAGCGCCACGGTCGATCGCCTGGTGAGCCAGGCCGACGGCAACGCATTCTATCTGGAGGAGCTGATCCGGGCGGTGGCCGAGGGCAAGGGCGCCGCGCTGCCGGAGACCGTGCTGGCGATGGTGCAGTCGCGGCTCGAGGGGCTCGGCGCCGGCGAGCGGCGGGTGTTGCGGGCGGCGAGCGTGTTCGGCGAGGTGTGCTGGGAAGGGGGCGTCGCGGCGCTGTCCGGCGACGCGACGCAGGCCGCCGAGGTGCGCGAGCGGCTCGCCGCGCTGGTCGAGCGCGAGATCCTGGTCCGGCGTCAGGAGAGCCGGCTCCCGGGCGAGCCGGAGCTCGCGTTCCGGCATGCCCTGCTCCGCGACGGCGCCTACGCGATGCTGACCGACGCCGACCGGACGCTCGGCCACCGGCTGGCAGGCGAGTGGCTGGAGCGGCACGGTGAGGGCGACGCGCTGGTGCTCGCGGAGCACTTCGAACGCGGAGGGGAGCGCCCGCGCGCGGCGCTCCACTACCGCGCCGCCGCCCGCCAGGCGCAGCTCGGCAGCGATCTCCGCGCGGCGATCGCCCACGCCGAGCGGGGCCTCTCGTGCGACGTGACCGGGGAGCACCGGCTCGCGTTCCTCGAGATCTTTGTGTATCTGCGATGGCTCACCGGAGATATGGCGAGCGCGGAGACCTGCGCGGAGGAGCTGTTGCTTCGCGCGCCCAAGAGCAGCCCAGCCTTCTCCTCCGCGCTCCTCATCATGGCGGTGATGACGCTCCAACGGGGCCAGATCGACGCCTTGCTCCGCATCGTCGAGATGCTCACCGATGTCCCTCCGTCGGCCGATAACGCCAATCAACTGCTCACTGCCTACTACATCGCCCTCCTCTTCTTTATGGTCGCGGGCTTGCCCGATCTCTGGCGGAGCCACATCGATCGCGTGGAGGTGATCGCCCAGGCGGCGTCGCCGCACGACCTCCAGGCGCAGGGAGCAATCGCCTCGATACGAGGCCATACGGCGCTGTATCTTCAGGGTGAGCTCCAGCATAGCGCCGAGCTCCAGAGCCGGGCGAGCGCCTGCTTCGAAGCCACCGACAACGCCGATTGGACCACGATGGCGCATGCCACCGCCGCCATGATCTACGAGGTGCTCGGCGCATATCATCAGGCGGAGGAAGAGGCCCGGCGCGCGCTCTCGTCAACCAACGCCGGGGTGTTCTGTCGATCGGTGGCGCGGATTACGCTGGCGTGGACGCTCGCAAACCGGGGCGAGCTCGACGACGCGACAGCCGAGTCGGAGCTCGCCCTTCGCGAGGGCGTGAGCCACGGCGACCGCGCGATAGAAGGCTGGGCCCGCGCGACGTATGCCCTCGTGCTCCGGCTCCGCGGGGACCTCGACGCGGCCGCGCGCGAGGCGGAGGCTTCGCTTGCCCTGCCCGCGTTCCTGCCCCTTCAGCGCGCAGAGACGCTGGCTTCCTTCGCGGCTGTCCGCCTCGCGCAGGGCCGCGCCGCCGAGGCGCTCGACCACGCGCGCGATGCGATGGATCTCCTGCGGTCGAGCCCCACACGCCCTCCTCGCGAGCCGTTCATTCGATTCATCCATATCGAGACGTTGATCGCCGCGGGCGAGCACGACGCCGCCCGCGAGGCGCTGGCGGTCGCCCGCGAGCGCTTGCTCGCGACGGCCGCGAAGGTCAGCGATCCGGAGCTCCGAAGGAGCTTCCTCGAGGACGTGGCTTACAACGCGCGCACGCTCGCGCTGGCCTGCCCTTGAGAATCGAGCCCGATCGCCTTGAGGTGCGGCATCGTCATGCTCGGGGCCACGCTTCCGGGACGTCGGGGCGAGGTGACCCGTCCATCGAGGGATCCCGAGGCGCCGCAGGGCCGCGGCGTCAGCCGATCACGCCGAACAGCTCGCCCTCCAGCGGCCGCGAGCGGAAGCCGTCTGGCCCCTCCGGCAGCTCCCCGGCGACGGTGATGCGGCGGACCACGCGCGGCAGATCGAAGTGGGCGTAGTCGATCGGGCCGGCGTGGGCGGTGGCCTGGTTGTCCCACACGGCGATCGCGTTGGGCGTCCAGTGAAAGCGCACCGTGTACTCGGGCCGCGTCACCTCGTCGGCGAGCAGATCGAGCAACGCCTGGCTCTCGCGCTCTCGCAGGCCGACGATATGGCTCGTCGTCCCCGGATTGACGAACAGCGATCTACGTCCGGTCCGCGGGTGCACGCGCACGAGCGGATGGAGCGCGGCGAACGGGCCGGCGGCCCTGCGGCCCGGCCTGGGATCTCCGCTGTCGTAGCTGCTCGTGCGATGAACGGCCTTGAGCCCTTCACAGAGCGCCTTGATGGTCGGCGACAGGTCGTCGTAGGCGCACTCGAGGTTGCTCCACAACGTGTCGCCGCCGTACGGCGGGATCCGGACGCCGCGCAGGATGGAGTACTTGTTCGGATTGGCCACGAACGTGATGTCGATGTGCCAGCCCTTGTAGTCGCGCGGCGGCTTGGCGGTGGGGATAGACAGGTCCTGCCGGTGGTTCTGACGGTACTCGCCGGCTTCGCGCTCCCAGATCTCCGGGTGGTCGGGGAGCCCCAGCGCGATCGGGTGGGCCGGCGTCAGCGGGCCGAAAGCGCGGCCGAAGGCGAGCAGCTGCTCGTTGCTGAGGTCCTGATCGCGGAAGAAGATCACCTTCCACTGCACCAGCGCTTGCTCGATCGCCTGCGCCGCGGCGGCGTCCAAGGGCTTGCGCAGATCGACGCCGCGGATCTCCGCCCCGATCACGGGCGTCAGCGGTCGTATCTCCAGCCGCACAGGGCTGGTCTGTCGTTCGATGATGAGGTCGGACATGGCACTCTCCCGGCAGTCCTGAGCGCGCCCGGACGGCGGCCCGATCGCCGCACCAAGCACGCCCCGTTCCAGCCATTGCCGAGGCCATCGTGGTCCACGAGCACCGCGGGCCAAGGCCCCTGACGGGATGCGGGACGGAAGACGGAGGCTTCCGTCTGCCCGTCTCCCCGGGCAGCTGAGCTGCTGAACCGCTGCTGCTCAGGCAGCAACGTCGCGCCGCGTTGACGGCGATCGCGCCCCCCACGCGCGCGTCTCTCCGACTGACACGTCCCGTGTCCAGATCGGTCATCCAGTACAACCCCTCGTTCAGGTCGTCCCGGCGGCGTTCGTGCTACCGTACACGCTGGCTCGCCGACGGCTCTGGAGCGGTCCCTTTCTTGCGAGGGCCCTCCAGCGCGAACGAAGCCGTGCTCCCGTGCCCCCAAGGAGACGACCATGCCGAGCAATATCGAGATGAGACACCTGCGCCGCTGCGTCGAGCTCGCAGCGCTGGCGCTGGAGACTGGCAACGAACCGTTTGGGTCCGTGCTGGTCGCGGCGGACGGGACGGTCCTCGCCGAGGATCACAACCGCGTGGGCGGCGGCGATCCGACCTGCCATCCGGAGCTCGCGCTGGCGCGCTGGGCGGCTGCGCACCTCACCCCCGACGAGCGAGCCGCGGCGACGGTCTTCACGTCGACCGAACACTGTCCCATGTGCGCCGCGGCCCACGGCTGGGTCCGGCTCGGCCGCATCGTGTACGCGAGCTCTTCGGCACAGCTGGTCGGCTGGCTCGCCGAGTTGGGCCTTCCGGCTCCTCCGGTGCGAGGCCTGCCGATCCACGATATCGTTCCAGGACTGCCCGTGGAAGGTCCCATCCAGAGCCTCGCGGAAGAGGTTCGTCAGCTGTTCCGGCGCTTCCACTCCGCCCGCTGACGCGCGGCCGTACCCGCGGGAGGCGCCCATGGAAGGGTTCTTTGGTTTTTCCAAGCCCTTCTGGCAGATCGCCCTGCGCACGACGCTCGTCTATCTCGCCCTCGTCATCCTGACGCTCCGCGGCGGATACCCGAACGTGCGCTTGAACGCATGGGCGAAGGCGCTTTGCGAACTATAGCCGACCTCGGCCGCCACGGACACGATCACCGACGAGGCGACGCGGAGCGCGATCCGGTCGACCGCCGACGGCATCGCGATCCCGGCGGACTCCAGGCCTGGGACAACATCAGCATCGAGGGCAACTCCAAGAACATCTGGGTCGACCACGCCGAGTTCTGGGACGGGCAAGATGGCAATGCCGACGTCGTCAAGGGGTCCGACAACGTGACGTTCACGTGGAGCATCTTCGGCTACAGCAAAAACGGCGATCACAACCTGTCGAACCTGATTGCATCCTCGGACAACGAGCCCGTGAGCGAGGGCAAGCTCAACATCACCTTCATGTTCAATTGGTGGACGGGGGTCGCAGAACGCCAACCCCGCTGCCGCTACGGGTGGATCCACGTCGTCAACAACCTCTACACGGAGGACACCTCGGTAGGCCCTTCGAGGCTCGGCGTGTCGAACGGCTTGTCCGCCACGCGGTTCTGTTCGCCGCGGAGGGACGGCTCCGTGCAAGAGGCGACGGGCAACCTGTTCGAGGGCTGCTCCGGAAATCAAACGGGCAGCGGCGACGCCTTCGACCCTCCCTACGAATACAAGTCGTTCATGGTGCCGGCCTCCCAAGTGAAGGAGCTGGTGCAAGAGTATGCGGGGGCCACGCTCTCCAGCCCGACGGCTTGCTCGCCGTAGAAGTGGTCTTCAAGACCTGCTGCGGGCCTGGTTGACGATGGAGGCGCCGACGGCACGGAGCCCGAGTTTGTGCGCTCCAGCCTCGGCTCTCCGACGATCGGCGCCGATCTCGGGCGTCGGTCGGTTCGGCCTCCGCCCGCCGCGAAGGTCGAACCGACGCCGCGTCGCTCACTTGCGCAGAGCGCTGGCGACCTGGCCGACGAGCGTGGCCCAGGGCATGTCGAGCGCGGCGTAGACGGCGCCCGCCTCCGGACGGCCGTTGTCCTTGAGGATCTCGACCATCAGGGTCGCGTGGTCGGACAGGATGACGCCGGCCTGCTGCATGCGGAACAGATTCACGTCGTGCTTGGTCTCGCTGAACGTTCCGGAGGCGTCGACGGCGACGTACGCGTCCAGTCCGCGCGCGACGGCCGTCATCGCCGGGAAGCCCGCGCACACCTCCAGCGAGACGCCGGCGAAGATCAGCTTCTTGCGGCCGGTCGCCTCGATGGCCTTGGCGACGCGCGGGTCGTCGTAGGCGTTCACGGTCGAGCGATCGATGATCTCGACGCCGGGCAAGGCGTCGACGAGCTCGGGGAAGGTCGGCCCCCACATGCTGTCGCGCGCCGTCGTGGTGACGACGATCGGCAGCTTGAGCGCCTTGGCGGCCTTCGCCAGGGCGACGACGTTGTGCTTCAACTCGCCGGTCGAGTAGTCGCGGACGCCGGTCATGAGGCCGACCTGGTGGTCGACGAGGATGACGGCGGCGTTGTCCTGGGTGAGCGGCTCGTACGTGCGAATGGTCATCGGGTCCTCCTGAGCGCGTCTCCGGATCCGGCTGGGCCCGGAGCTCCGGGGTCACGACCGTTTGCCGTGACGACGCGAGGACTATCCGCTGGACGGACAACCCAGAAGACGTCAAACTTCGGACCCAGCGTCCGATAGGTTGGACGATGGGTGGAACATGCTGGATCTGAACGATTTCTTCCTGTTCGTGCAGGTGGTCGACCGGGGCGGGTTCACGGCCGCGAGCCGCACGCTGCGGACCCCGAAGTCGACGCTCAGCTACCGCATGCAGCAGCTCGAGAACAACCTCGGGGTCCGGCTCCTCAACCGCACGTCGCGCAAGTTCGGGATGACGGACGCGGGCGAAGATTTCTATCGGCACGCGGTCAGCATGCTCCACGAAGCCGAGCTGGCCGAGGCCACGATCCGCCAGCGCCTGGGCGAGCCGAGCGGCACGATACGCTGCACCGGCGGCGTGGCGACGATGCAGTTCGCGATGTCCGACATCGTCGCGGATTTCCTGGTGCAGTACCCGAAGGTCAACGTCGTCGTGCATGCGGTCGACCGCGCCGTCGACATCGTCGGGGAGAACTTCGACGTCGCCGTCAGAGCGCACTCCGCTCCGCTGCCGGATTCGAATCTGGTCCAGCGGACGCTCGCGCCCGCCCCCTGGTACCTGTTCGCGGGCTCCGACTACCTCGACGAGAAAGGCGAGCCGCAGAGACCCCAGGACCTGCGGGAGCACCCATCGCTGTTCATGATGCGGACCGGGGTCGATCCGGTCTGGCGGCTGCGCCACGCGCGTCAGGCGAAGAACGAGGCCGTGGTGCCGCTCTCGCCGCGGCTGTCGAGCGACGATATGGTCGGCCTGCAGCAGGCGGCGATCCGAGGTCTCGGGATCGTCGCCCTGCCCGGCTACATCTGCCGGGCGGCGGTGAAGTCCGGCAAGCTGCGCCGGGTGCTGCCGAGCTGGATCGCGGGCGACTCCACGATCACCGCGCTCATCCCCTACAGGCAGGGGCTGCTTCCATCGGTGCGCGTCTTCCTTGATCACCTGGCGGCCGAGCTCCCGAAAGCCGTGCTGATGTAGATCGTCCAACCCGTTGGACGCTACGTCTCAAACACGGCGTCTTTCCGGTCGGCGTCTCCCGCGCCTAGATTGGCCTCCAAGGACGCAAATGTCTGGAGGACGATCGATGACCAGGAGCAAAACGGAGTTCATCAAGCTCTCGTCCGAGGAGCGGCAGCGCGAAATCGCGCTGCGCGAGCGGTTCGCCAGCTTCTGGGCGACGGCGACGGGAGACCAGAGGACCGTCTACGATGCTTTCATCTCCGGCTCTCCTTTGACCAGCGACGTCACGCTCGAAGCTGTCGACGAGGCGGGCGTGCGGGGCTTCTTCATCCGCCCGCGGCAGGCCGAGCCGAAGCGCGCGCTCCTCTATCTGCACGGCGGCGGCTACGTCCTCGGCTCGGCGAAGGCGTACCGCGGGTTCGTCAGCCAGATCGTCAGCCGCACGAAGGTCCCGGCGCTCGTCATCGATTATCCCCTGGCGCCCGAAGCTTCGCTGCCGGCCGCTCCGGACGCGGCGCGGACCGCAACCCTGTTTCTGGTCGAGAAGGGCTTCGACCGCGTCGCGATCGTCGGCGACTCCGCGGGCGGCGGCCTCACGCTCGTGACGCTGGCGGGTTTGACCGGGAAGCCCGCTGGTCCGGCGCCGGTCGCGGGCGTCGTGTTCTCGCCATGGGCAGATCTCTCCTTCACCGGCGCATCGATGACGGATCCGCGCATCGTCGATCCGTTGATCGGCTACGACTACCTGCAGGACTGCGCCCGCAAATATGTGGGCGCCTATCGCTCCTCCGATCCGCTCGCCTCGCCGCTGTTCGGCGACCTGAGAGGCCTGCCGCCGCTCCTCATCCAGGTCGGCACCGACGAGCGCCTGCTCGACGATTCAACACAGTACGCCGATCGCGCGGCGAAGGCCGGAGTCCCCGTCGAGCTCCAGATCTTCGAGGGCATGCACCACGTCTTCCAGCTCGACGTCGCGCACCTCGAGACCAGCAGGGACGCGCTCGATCGCGCCGGCCGCTTCCTCCGCGACGCCTTCGAGCGCGGCTGAAAAGAACCCGTCGGACAAGGAGGAATCCCAATGGGCAACGAGACCCAGACATTCGACGTCGTCATCGTCGGCGGCGGCTCCGCAGGCGCCGTGCTCGCGAACCGCCTGAGCGAGCACCGGGACCGTCGGGTTCTTTTGCTGGAAGCTGGCCAGGCCTACGCGCCGGCGAGCTATCCGGACGTCATCGCGGACGCGAACCGCGTGGGCGGCGATCGCGATCACGACTGGGGCTACCACACCCAGGATCACCTCGGGCTCGGTCACGACGTGAAGGCGATTCGCGGCAAGGTGCTGGGCGGCAGCTCGGGCGTGAACGCAGCGGTCGCGATCCGCGCCAGGCCGTCCGACTTCGCGCGATGGGCAGCGCACGGCGTCGAAGGCTGGTCGTTCGAGGACGTGCTGCCGATCTTCAAGGCGATGGAGAACACGCCGACCGGCGACGACGCCTGGCACGGGCGCACCGGCCCCTTCCCGATCCGGCAGCGGACGATGGAGGAGAACACCCCGTCGATGCGCGCGTTCGTGCTCGCCGCGGAGAGGTGCGGCCTCGCGCGCGTCACCGACTTCAACGGCGCCGAGCAGCACGGGGTGTCGCCCTACCCGTTGAACGTCGTCGACGGCAAGCGGATCAACACCGGCATGGCCTACCTCACGGAAGACGTGCGCCGCCGGCCGAACCTGACGATCCGAGGATGCGTCGACGTCGACAGCGTCGTGTTCGAAGGTTGCCGCGCGACCGGCGTGCGCCTCGTCGGCGGCGAAACCATCGCGGCCGGCCAGGTGATCCTGTCGGCCGGCGCGTACGGCAGCCCCGCGATCCTGATGCGTTCGGGCGTCGGCCCGTCGTCGCACCTGAAGGAGCTCGGCATCCCCGTCATCGTCGACGCGCCGGTCGGCCAGCGGCTGAAGGAGCACCCGTTCTACTACAACGTCTATGCGCTGAAGCCCGAGGCCAAATCGATGACGCCGGTCGCCGGCGCGATCCTCTGGACCCGGTCCAGCGAGGCTGGCGCGGACGAGCTCGACCTGCACGTCTCCGGCACGCACATCTTCGATCCGGCCCAGAGCCCGACCGGAGGGGCGATCGTGCTGGCCTGTTCGGTGACGCTGCCGAAGTCGAAGGGATCGATCCGCCTGGCGAGCCGCGATCCCCGTGCGATGCCGCTGATCCGCTTCAACTTCTTCGACGACCGCAGCGACCTGCGGCGGATGATGGAAGCTGTGCGCCTGTCGCGCAAGATCGGCAAGACCGCGCCGTTCAGCGACATGGTCGAGCTGGAGATGACCCCCGGCGAGGACGTGCAGGACGACGCCGCGCTGGAGGAGGCGATCATCGCGCAGGTCGACGGCTACTCCCACCCGACATCCTCCGTCCCGATGGGCGGACCGAACGATCCGGGCGCCGTCGTCGATGCAGGGGGCGCGGTCCGCGGCGTCGACGGCCTGCACGTCGTCGATGCGTCGATCATGCCGGACATCATCTCGGCGCCGACGAACGTGACGACGATCATGATCGCCGAAGCCATCAGCCGGAAGCTCTGAGGCGCGCGCCTCCCGCCCCTGTCGCTGCGTCGTGCTGCGCACGCGCGTGCTCGGCCGCGGGCCCCCTCAATAAGGCGGCAGCATCCTCCGGAACCCGTGCCCCAGCGCCAGCGCCAGGAAGATCAGGTTCCGCACCGGCAATGCCGGCCAGAAGAGGCCGAGCGGCCCTTCCCCACCGGAGGCGCGCTTCCCCGCCGCGGCGCCCTCGCCCTCGCCGCGGAACGCCCGCGCGAGCCGGGCGCCGAGGCGCCGCATCCACGCGATCGATCGCGGGAAGTCGGCGATCCCATCCAGCCACGCTCCGGGGATCCCTTTCGCCCCCAGCGTCGCGCCCGCGAGGCCGCCGACGATCGCGCCCGTGCTGTCGGCGTCGCCGCCGAGCAGGATGACGTCCTCCACCGCGCGCCGGAAATCGCCCGGATGCGCGAGCCAGCAGAACAGGGCCGCCGGCGCCGTGTCGACGATGAACCCGCTCACGCCGCCTCGGAGCCCGATCGCCCCGGCGAAATCCTCCGCAGAGGCGCGCCGCCCGAGCAGCTCCGCCGCGCAGTCGAGCCGGCGGCGGAGCTCCGGATCCGCGACGCGCTCGCGGAGCATCGGCAAGAGCTCGGCCGGATTCACCTGCTCCGGCGCGCGCACCGCGGCATACGCGGCGGCGAGGGCGATGATCCGCGCGCCCTCCTCGGCCCGCGGATCGGTGTGCGTGAGGCGCGTGGACGCGCGCACCATCGGCTCGATGCGCGAGGGCGCGAGGGCGAGCGCCGCGCCCAGGATCGGCGCGCGCATCGCGGCGCCGTTGCCGGCCGAGAAGACGCCGCTCCGCTCCGGAGAGAACCCGATCCAGAGCTTGAGGATCGCCCGCAACGTGGCGTATCCGACGCCCGCCGGCAGCGAGGCGAGCCAGCCGCGGAGCTGCCACCCGAGCGATCGCGCGAACCGCGCCGCGTCCGCCGGCGCAGCCAGCAAGGCCTGCGCCGTCATGCACGCGTGCTCGGCGTCGTCGCTGATCATCCCGCGGCCGAGCACGAAGCGATGCTCGAGCGGCGCCGCGCCGAAGAGGCGGGCGGCGCGGCGGCGCGACAGGCCTTCACGCGGCAGGCCGAGCGCGTCGCCGACCGCCGTGCCGAGGAGGACGCCGGCGAGCCGGTCCTCGCGATCGATGGATGTCGTCTCGATGGACATGCGAGCGCATGTATCCACGCTTCATGCCGGGAGAGCGCAGCGGAGATCCGCGCCCGGGAAGCCCTCCGCCCGAGCGGCCAGCCTGCCAGGATGGCAGCGCCTGCCAGCGCATCAGACATCGTGGCGCGCCGCGCTCCACCCGGCGGTCGTTAGGCGTCGCGGAGCGGACGCCCTCGGGGCCGGCGAGGCTGCCTCGTCCGAGCCCCGAGGGGACACGTCATCTCACGGGGTGCACCCGCTGCCGTAATTCTGCAGGACCGTGTTGTAGTCGTAGATGTTCACGATCCCGTCACGATTGAAGTCCGTGGACGCGCCCGGGGCCACGGTCTGGCCGAACTGGCTCAGCACCAGCGAGCGGTCCAACACATTGACGCACCCGTCCAGGCTGGCATCGCCCGGGCGGGGCGCGGCCTGCGCAGGCGGCGTGGACGGCGTGACGCTCACATACCTGCCGCCGGTCTCGCTGGACAGCCCGCTGAAGAACGTGGCATCGCTCGCGAACGACGCGAAGCCACGGGGAGTCCGGGTCCGCTCGAGCGAGGGCCTGGCCGCGAACGAGATGTTGTCGAAGAGGTGATCGATGTCGACGAGGAGCGTCGGCATGCCGGGGCTTCCGCACAGGGCCGGGCTGTTCGCGTCGCCCGTGCACGCCTTGTTGCGCACCTTCCACTGCCAGCTCCCGACGTCGAGGTTGGGGTAATTCGTCGCGCTGGGGGGGCCATAGCACTGGTCCGTGGAGAGGGTGTTGTTCTCCTCGCCGTCGGTCGCCAGGTATAGGCGCTTCGTGTGGAACTCGCTGGGCAGGTAGTTGATGAGCTCGTCGATCGCCGCGCACGCCGAGTGGGCCAGCGGCGTCACCCCGCCCAGCGTCACGGCGTCCACCTCGAGCTCCACCTGAGCCGCCGACCTGTTCTGGGAAAAGTTGATGATGGACGAGTAGGTCGCGTCGTCGAAGGTCCAGAACGCATAGCGCCGCGGCTGACTGGGCGCGCTCTTCAGGAAGGTCTTGATACGTTCCTTGGCCACGTCGAGGCGCGTCTTTCCAGGGACGGACGTGGCGCCCATGCTGCCGGTCCGATCCAGCAGGATCAGCACATGCTCGTCCGCGCTCGCCGCGCTCGAAAAGAGGCCCACCGCGCAAGCAAGGCCGATCGCGGCCCGGGAAACCACACGCTGAGAGACGTTCTTCATGGGAAAGATCTCCTGTTGTTGATCGATCACTGCGATTGCGTGATGTCACGCTGGGCGCCGCGGCCACGGACAGCCCTGCCCACGGCTCTGGCGAAGTTCGTGCCGCTCGTCGAGCGCTACTGGCCCATCTCCGGATCAGGACCCGCGGGGGACGGGCCGGCCGCGCGACGCGCGCTCCGGCTCGCGTCGCACACCGGCGCTGCGACGGTGATGGCCTCGTTCATCCCGAGGACGAGCCGCTCCCCGGCGAGCGCGAGGGACCGCACGGGGCTCGGCGTGAGATAGCGCGCGAGCTCGGTCCCGTCGTCCGCCAGCAGCGCGACGGCGCCGACGGACGGCGAGGCGATGGCCAACCAGGCCACGGATCCGTCGAAGGAGAGGATCTGCGAGACCTGCATCGGGCTCGGTACCTGCGACAGGTCGACGTGGTTGTGGACGACGATGTCCTCCCCGTCGCGCCGCAGCACATAAACGTGCTGGCGATTCTCGATGACCAGGGCGCGGTCGCCGGCGAGGGCCACGGCCGTGAGGTCCCCGGTGCCGGACAGCGTACCGGTGGCCGTCGGTCCAGCGCCCGTCCAGGAGAACCAGCTCAGCGATATCTCGGCCACCAGGTCCTCGTAATAGAGCTGGCCCAGCAGCACCTCGGAGCGCTCGCCGTCCACGGCGAGGGCCTGGGCCATGCGCGGCGCGCTGGAGACCTGCGGCGCGATGATCTGCTCGGACGCGGGCCTGAGGAGCTCCCCGGCGCAGCGCGCGGGCAGCGCGAAGCGCCGCAGCCGCAAGGCCCCCCCGTCGAGCGGCGCCGCCTGGAAGAGCTGGCCTGGCGCGGACGCCAGCGCCGCCGGACCGCCCTCGACCCGCAGCTGGCCAGACGGCTCGAGGAGCCCACCTTCGCCCGGCCCGAGGCAGCTCAGCACGGCCGTGCCGTCTTCCTGGTGCACGTTGGGCTCGCTCGACGGCAACGTCAACAGCTCGAGCGCGCCGGCCCGGGACGGCGCGGGGGCGAGCCGCAGCCGCTGCATGTCCGGCGGAAACACCATCCCTCCCGCCGTGAGGACGGGCGCCTTCGGATCTCCCAGATCCACGCTGTGCACGCCGAAGGGCGCCACCGCCAGGACCGCGCCGTCCTCTCCAGCCCAGACGCGCTCCAGCGAGCCATGGTGGAGCCCCGTCCGGAATCGCATCGCGGCCGAGCCCTCCAGCGCGACGACGCGGCGCCAGGGATGCAAGGCGGCGAGTCGCCCCCGGGCCGCGAGCCGGAGCGGAGAGGGCAGGAGGCCCGCCTCGTCGCTCTCGCGCACGAGGAGGCTGCCCAGCGCGGACGAGACGCCCGCCGTGCTCAGGGCGTGGCGGTCCACGACGTAGGAGCGGGTGGCGCCGCTCACGCGGAACCACTCGACCAGCAGGTCGTCCTCGAGGAGCGCGAACCCCAGGGGGCGGTTCCAGAAATCGGCCCCCTCGTCCGGCGCGAAGGACTTCAGCGGAGCCGGCTCTTCCGCGCCGTCCAGGTCCGCCACGCGGAACACGTGGATGCTGCCCAGATCCCCGTAGCGGAGCAGCTCTTGCGCGACGAGATACGTGTCGTTCAGCTGCACGTGAAAGAACGCCTGGTCGGCAAAGAGCGCGGGCTTGATGACCGGCCCGTCCGGCGATGACACGTCCACGGGCACGAGGCCGTGCGAGGTCACGACCCACAGGACGGCTCCGTCCGCGGAGAGGGCGAGCGAGCGGCATGTCCCTGCCAGGAGCTGGAAGGTGTGCGCCGTCTCCTCGACGAGCGCGTCGTCGGCGCCGACGCGCCACGCGCTCACCCACGATCCTGCGCACGTCCAGAAGCGGTCGCCGCGCCCGGCGCCCCCCACGATGCTGTCGCTGCGCGGATCCAGCGCGTGCTGGGACAGCGTCGTGATGCGGTCGCCCTCCAGCCCCAGGAGCTCCAGCCGCTGCCGCGTCCCGACGACGACGACACGGTCCGGCCCCAGGGGGAGCAACGAGGTGAGGAGCCCGTCGGACCAGTCCCAGCTGCCGAAGTAATGCTCGACGTCGATGTCCAGCGTGCGCTGGCCGAGCCGCTGCAACCCGCTGTCGTCCACCCGGACGAGGGACAGCGACAGGCCGTTCCCACCGAGCCGCTCGCCGAACAGGATCCGGTCGTTCGACAGGAACTCCGCCATGCCTTCCAGCGGGAAGTTCGGGCCTTCGGCCGGCGCCGCGCCGTAGCTCCACACGGTGCCGTAGATCTCCGCGGGCATCGAGACGGGCACTTCCTTGCACGCGCCGCTCACGCAATGGTCGCCGGCCGTGCAGACGTCGCCACGGCCGCAGGGCGTTCCATCCGGGGCCGCCGGGTAGATGCATTGACCGGACTCATCCAGGCGCTCGGCCGTGCACGGGTCGTCGTCGACGCACCCCCCGGCCCCTCCTGCCGCCCCCTCACCGCCGGCGCCGCCAGCCCCGCCGCCGCCGTCGTTCGCGCCCGCCCCGCCGGAAGGGCGCGGCTCGTCCTCCGGGCGGACATTCGAGGAACATCCTGGTGCACCCGCGAGGACGACGGCGCTCAGAAGGAGCGCCCACGACCACGGCCATTGCGGAGTCATCACGTCGCAACTCTCCCTGGAACCCGGTTCATGACGTTTTCCCGAGCGCGATTCTCAGCGAAATCGTCACTCGGCCAGCCCCACCCGAGGCGGCGTCGACATTTGCGCCGGCGCGAAGAAGAGCAAACCGCCCCTGAGCTGTCAATACACTCCTCTCGCCCCGAGACGAATGGATCTGGGGTATGCGATTTCGCCATGGATCTCAAGCGCATGCCGGCGGCATTCACGCACGCCGCGCGCGCGCGAGCACGAAATCGACAATGTCGACGGTCCGCCGCCCCCGACGCGGCGGGCGCGGCTCGAGCGTTCGCTGGGCGTCGTCACGTAGGCTGGCCGGCCAGCGCAGGCTGGCCGGCCGGCCAGGCGGCCAGTCGGCCAGGTCGAGAGCTCTCGACAGATTGCTGACGAGCGTGTCACTGTCGGGCGCTGCCGCTGCGCCCAACGATCCCGCGATCGTGACATCGGGCATTCCTCACAGCACACGCCGCTCTCTCTATAAGGAGTGAGGCAGACACGCGTACGAAATGAGACTCGAGCATCCTGGACGGACCGCGCAGCCGAGATCCCTTGGGAGCTCCCTCGGCGCGGGCTGAAGACCGGGCGACGCGCCAACACCCCACCGGCGCGTGCGCAGCTTTACGACGCGCTGTTCATGCGTGAGGTCATGGGCCCGCCTATCGCGGATGCCGGCCACCGCGCAGGCATCATGCCCGAGTCGAATAAATGGCACTTGCATTTAGAAAACAAAAGAGTTAGCCGTAACTGGACGATTGCTTCCAAGATCACATTCCAATCGGCGGTGCATCCTGCGCCAGGCGAGATCCCTCCCCCTTCTTTCTTCATGGGAGCAGCGACCTTGCCCGGCGTGCATCAGCTGACGGGGAGCAAGACGCCTTTCTTCTGAGCCGATCTGTATCGAATCATGCAGACAGCCGATCCTGTCGCGCGGAGGCGCGCCGCGGCGATCGGCAATGAATGATGAGGGGACACCATATGGCTATTGAGTCGCTTGAATCGGCCGGCCAGCACGGGCGGCTGAAGGGCATTCTCTTCGGATTCATCCTGATGGCGCCGCAGCTGGGCTGCGCGGCGCTCGGGCCGACGGAGCCGCCCGACGAGGAGATCTCCGAATCGGGTCTGGAGATCATCGGCGGCAGCGAGGCGCTCGTCGGCGAGTTTCCATGGCAGGTCCAGCTGTCGATCCCTGGATATCCTCACTGGTGCGGCGGCTCGGTCGTGGACAACGACTGGGTCCTCACCGCCTCTCACTGCGTCGACGGGCTCAGCGCGAGCGACTTCACCGTGCGCGCGGGGCTCCACCAGATCTCGGCCCCCGGCGGGTCCGTCCAGACGCGGAGCGTCCAGCAGATCGTCATGCACCCCGACTACGACTCCTGGACGATCGAGAACGACATCGCGCTCCTCCGCCTCGCCACGCCTCTCACGTACACGGTCCGCGTCCAGCCAGTCGCGCTGCGCTCCACGGATCCGCCGGCGCTGACGAGCGCGCGCGTCAGCGGCTGGGGGAACACGTTCCCCGGCAGCGGAGCCTCGGACGTCCTGATGAAGGCCACCCTGCCGGTGCAGACCAACGCCACGTGCAACAACGCCGGCACCCTGCCGCTCCTGGTGCGGGACAGCATGATCTGCGCGGGCTACGTGAGCGGGACCTCCGGAGGTTGTCACGGAGACAGCGGCGGGCCGCTCGTGGTCCCGAGCGCTCAGTTCAGCGGCGGCTGGGAGCAGATCGGCGTGGTCAGCTGGGGCGTCGGGGGATCGTGCAGCAGCTACACGGTCTTCGGTCGCGTGAGCGCGTTCGTCCCGTGGATCCACGGCTACACGGGCGCGGTCAACGTGTTCGGGGACGTCAACGGCAGCGGCTGCGTGGACACGAGCGACGAGCAGGCCATCATCGCGTCGTTCGGGCAGACGGTCCCGCCGGCCTCGCCCGCGCTCGACCTGACGCAGGACGGGGTCATCAACATCCAGGACCGGCTCATCGTCCTCCAGAACTTCGGTCAAGGCTGCCCGTAGCCCGGGCGGCGCGGGCTCAGCCCGGCGAGACCGGCAGCCCCTTCGGCGAGCTCGCGGCCGCCTCCGCGCCCCGCGCCTCCCGAGAGCTCGGCCCGTCGAGCAGCGCTCCGACCGCGGCGAGCGCGGCGACGACGGCGGCCGCCCCCGCCAACAGCGAGCCTCGGGCGAGGCCCGGCGACGCGTACAGGAACGCGATCGCGCCGAGCAGCGCCGCGAGGAACAGCGCCGCCGCCAGCGCGCGCACCGCGGGGGAGCGCTCGACGTCGTGGAGGACGTAGCCCGGATCGGTGCGCAGCGGGCCCTCCTCGGGCGGGGCCGCCGCGGAGCGGAAGTCCGGCGGCCGGAGCCAGACGAGCAGCTTGCCGGCGAGGCGCGGCTCCGCCGCCGCCATGCGCGCGAGCTTCCGCCACGGGTCGACGTTCGCGCGCAGCGCGCTGAAGCTCGCGAGCGGCTGGACCACGCCGTACCGCGGCGGCGCCGCCTCCGCGCGGAAGGTGCCGAACAGCCGATCCCACACGATGAGCACGCCGCCGTGGTTCCTGTCGAGATACTCGGGATCGACGCCGTGGTGCACCCGGTGATGAGACGGCGTGTTCAGCACCCACTCCAGCGGACCGAGGCGGCCGACGAGCTGCGTGTGGATCCAGAACTGATAGAGGATGTTCAGCGTATAGGTCGTGACGACCATCGCGGGCGGGAAGCCGAGGAAGGCGAGCGGCCAGAAGAACGGCCAGAAGAACGCCCGCTGGACCCAGCTCTGGCGCAGCGCGACCGAGAGGTTGTAGTCCTCGCTCTGGTGGTGGACCGCGTGCGCCGCCCACAGGAAGTTCACCCGGTGGCTCGCGCGGTGCGCCCAGTAATAGCAGAAGTCGACCGCGACGAAGCAGGCCAGCCAGCTCGACGCCGCGCCCGGCGGCAGCCGCACGAGCGCGGCGCGCTCGAAGAGGAAGAGATAGACGAGCACCCCGCCGCTCACGACGGAGACGAGCGCCTGCTGGCCGACCCCGCACGAGAGGTTGGCGAGCGCGTCCGAGAAGCGGTAATCGCGCCGCCCGCGGCGGCGGCAAAGCCAGAGCTCGACGCCGATGAGCGCGAAAAAAGCCGGCACCGCCAACAGGATCAAGCTCTGCGACATGCCCCGTCCTCCGCGGAGCCGAGCGCCCAGCGGCTCGGCCCACGCTCGCCCATTCTAGCCTGAACACCGCCGCCACGCCCGGTGGCGCACCTCACCGGCCGACCTCGGCCGGCGCGCCCCGGGCGCGCTCTCTCGCGACATCCGCGACATCTCCGCCGCATCCCGCCCGCCCGTCCGGCTCCACCGCTCGTTCCGAGCGCCGCGCCCGCGCCGGAGCGGCGCCGCTCGGCGCGACTTCGCTGTTGACGCTGAACCGATTAAGTGGTCTGCCATGAACCGCGCCGGTGCGACGACGACACCCTGAGCGGAGATTTGCATCGGCGCGGGACCGGGGAGCTCGCTGTGGCCACGGCAACACGATCACCACGACGGCGGCGCGCCAGCCCGGCGCGCCGCCGCGAGCGGGCCGTGTGCTTGCGGCGGCAGCGCTCAGCCACGCTTGAGGAACGACACTCGAACCAGGTAAGGAACGACCGACGATGAAGAAGACCTTGTTGCTCGCTTTGGGTTTGCTCTCCCTCGCCGCGTGCACGTCCGACACGACCGACCCCGCGGCCTCCGGCACCGGGGGCGCCGGGGGCGACGGCGGCGACGCGACCAGCGGCGGCGGCGACGGCGGGGGCGGGGGCGGGGACGGCGGCAACGACGCCGCCGGGGGCGGCGGCAGCGACGCCACCGGGGGCGGCGGGGACGGAACCGGGGGCGGCGAGGCGCTCGAGTGCGCCGAGCAACCCGAAAAGTGCTACGTCCGCGCGGAAGGTAGTATGCTCACGCTCGACGGGAAACCGTACAAGTACATGGGCACGAACTTCTGGTCGGCTCCCTTCATCCCCCTCGAGCGCCTGCGCACGGAGCTCGACATCCTCGACGCCCACGGCGTTCGGAACCTCCGTCTCATGGCGCTCAGCGAGGGCGACATCCCCGCGTCGCAGCAGAACGATCAGCAGTACGGCCCGCAGCGGATCTTCCCTGCGTCGTCCGACGAGCCGTGCGCCGACCCGAAGCTCGAGGAGTTCGCCGACCACCTGGTGACGGTGCTCGACGAGATCCACAGCCGCGGCATGAAGGCGGTCATGACGCTGAACGACTTCTGGCACTGGTCCGGCGGGATGCCCCAGTACATGAAGTGGGCCCACGAGGAGCCCGACACCTCCTGCGGGGAGGACTTCGGCGCCTACCAGGTCGGCCTGACCGACCCCGAGACGAACGCGCCCCTGCTCGCGGCCGGCTACGACGTGCCGTTCAACGGCTCGATCCGGTTCCGGGAGGGCACCGGCGAGGACTGCCAGGCCGTGGCCATCGACGCGTGGGCGATCCCCCACTCGGGCACGCTCGACCCGAACACGAACCCCTGGCCCGACCAGATGGATCTCTCCAGCCTGTTCTTTTGCAACAAGAAGGCACAGGAGTTCTACTTCAGCCGGGCCAAGGTCGTCATCGAGAAGCTCAAGGACCACCCGGGGATCATGGCGTGGCAGCTCGGCAACGAGCCGCGCTCCTTCAAGGGCTGGGGCGCGCTGTTCAAGCTCTGGGTCGAGCGGAACGCGAAGTTCATCAAGGACATCGATAAGAACCACCTCGTCTCCATCGGCTCGGAGGGCGACCTCTCGTACAACTGGGGCGACTACGCCAACAGCGACTACCGGGACTTCCACGACGTGGCCGGCATCGATTACCTCACCTTCCACGTCTGGCCGGAGAACTGGGAGTGGTACGACCCGTCGCTGCCGGCCGACAGCACCGCCGCCAGGTCCCTCCAGGCGGCCATCACCAAGAGCAACGGGTACATCGATCTGCAGATCGAGCACGCCAAGGCGCTGAACAAGCCGATCGTCGTCGAGGAGTTCGGGCTCGCGCGGGACGACAAGTCCGAGCCCGTCGCGTCGACGGTCGAGAAGCGGAACGAGTACTACTCGACCGTCTTCGACGCCGTCGTCAACAACCCGGAGCTCGCGGGCGTGAACTTCTGGGCCTGGGCCGGCACCGGGAGGCCGTCGGACGACGGCAACGACTACTGGCTCCTCGGGAACGATTACATCGGCGATCCGCCCCACGAGCTGCAGGGGTGGTACTCGGTGTACGACGACGATACGGAAACGCTCAACATCATCATGAGCTACGCGGACAACATCAACACAATCGAGTAGCCACTGGCACTGGCCCGAGCGCGGGCCCCTATCCATTCATCTGACTCGGAGGTCACCTTGATTCGTCGCTCCACCTTTCTGATGGCCATGATCTCGCTCGCGTTCTCGACCGGCTGCTCGAAGCCGGCCTCCGAGGGCGAGACGAACGCGGGCAAGGCCGAGGACAAAGCCCCGAAGACCGCGGACGCCAAGGGTACGGACAAGAAGAAGATCACGATCGGCTTCTCGATGGATACCCTGAAGGAAGAGCGGTGGCAGCGCGACCGCGACCTGTTCAAGGCGAAGGCCGAGCAGCTCGGGGCGCAGGTGCTCGTGCAGTCCGCGAACAGCGACGACGCCCTGCAGAACTCGCAGGCGGAGAACCTGCTCACGCAGGGCGTCGACGTGCTCGTGGTCGTGCCCCACAACGCCAAGACGACCGCCACCATCGTCGAGTCGGCGCACAAGCAGGGCGTGCCGGTCATGGCCTACGACCGGCTGATCCTCGACTCCGACGTCGACCTCTACGTGTCCTTCGACAACGTCCGCGTGGGCGAGCTCCAGGCCGAGGCGCTCGTGAAGCAGGCCGCGAAGGGGAACTACCTCCTCATCGGCGGCTCCCCGACCGACAACAACGCGAAGCTCTTCCGCGAAGGGCAGATGAACATCCTGAAGCCGCTCATCGACAAGGGCGACATCAAGGTCGTGGCGGACCAGTGGGCCAAGGACTGGCAGCCGGTCGAGGCGCTCAAGATCACCGAGAACGCCCTCACCAAGAACAACAACAACGTCACGGCCGTCGTGGCCTCGAACGACGGGCTCGCGGGCGCGGCGGTCCAGGCGCTCGGCGAGCAGAAGCTCGCCGGCAAGGTCGTCGTCTCGGGGCAGGACGCCGAGCTCGCCGCCTGCCAGCGGATCGCGGCCGGCACCCAGAGCATGACCGTCTACAAGCCGATCAAGTCCCTCGCCGAGAAGGCCGCCGAGCTCGCCATCAAGATGGCGAAGAAGGAGCAGCTCGGCGAGAAGACGCAGACGGTCAACAACGGGAAGAAGGACGTCCCGAGCGTGCTCATCGCGCCGATCGCCGTGGACAAGAGCAACCTCGCGTCCACGGTCATCGCCGACGGGTTCCACAAGGTCGAGGACGTCTACAAGGACCTCCCGAAGGATCAGTGGCCGGCGGCCAAGTAGCCGACGGACGAAACCCGCTCCGACGCCGCGAGCGACCTCGCCGACGAGAGGTCGCTCGCGGTTCCGCCGCTTGATGATCGATGACACGCATCATGTCATCGGACCTCCCTTGAGCCGTGCGCCTCGACCGAGGCGGATTCCAGCTGCACGAACAGCGCTCGATCGCAGCGCATCGATGGTGATTCGGGACCTGCTCGTGAACGCGCAGGAACCCTAAATCCGGAGCTTCCTGGATGGCTCGGATCCGCGCGGCCGTCATGATGGTCGCGCGCTCGCGTCGCCGATTGCGGCGCAAGGAGATCCGATGTCTTCACTGAATCGACGACTGTTCTTGAAGTACGGTCTGACCGCGACGGGCGGGCTCCTTATGTTCCCCCGCGAGGGCGTCGCGCTCGCGAGCGTCGGCGAATGCGCCTTCGTCCCGGAGTCGGCGCCGACGCTGCACGGCCGCGATATCCCCAAGTACAGGCTGCCGCTGCTCATTCCGCCCGTCATGCCCGAGGCGCGGGGGCGCATCGGCCACGACGCTCCCGTCGATGATTACGAGATCGCCGTCCGGCAGATCAAGCAGCGCGTCTTGCCGCCGGATTTCCCCCTCACGACGGTGTGGGCGTACGGCTCCGCCCGGCATCCGGAGACGTTCTCGTATCCCGGGTGGACCATCGAGGCCAGGTGGCGGAAGCCGGTGCGCGTGACGTGGATCAACGACCTCACCC
This sequence comes from Sorangium sp. So ce385, assembly GCF_051474135.1. NCBI lineage: Bacteria > Pseudomonadati > Myxococcota > Polyangiales > Polyangiaceae > Sorangium > Sorangium sp. So ce385. The sequence continues at coordinate 10,023,700 of NZ_CP150337.1, forward strand.
ACCCGCGGACGGGCCGCTTCCTCCCGCACCTGTTCACCGTCGACCCGACCCTCCACTGGGCCAACCCGCCCGGCGGGGTGGACGGCCGCGACACGGCCCCCAGGTTCAGCGGCCCTTGCCCGCCGGATCCTTACCGGGGCCCGGTGCCGATCGTCACCCACCTCCACGGGGTGACCCCGGTCGAGCAGGAGAGCGACGGCCACCCGGAAGCGTGGGTTCTGCCGAAGGCGGAGAACATCCCGCGCGGCTTCGCGAGGACCGGGACCTTCTACGACGTCTTCCGGAGGACATCACGGCTCGGGCGCCTGTGGGAGCCAGGGACGGCCGTCTTCGAGTACTTGAACCGCCAGCGGCCGACGACGCTCTGGTACCACGATCACACGCTCGGCATCACCCGGCTCAACGTGTACGCCGGGCTCGCCGGCTTCTACCTGATCCGCGGCGGTCCCGACGATCTGCCGAAGGGGGTGCTGCCCGGACCCGCGCCGAGGCCGGGCGACCGTCCAGGCGCCGAGGTGTTCGAGATCCCGCTCGTGATCCAGGACCGCTCGTTCAACGCCGACGGCTCGCTCTTCTACCCGAAGAGCCGCGGGCTTCCGCCTGAGCTCGCCGAGGATCTGTACAAGCCGAACGGCCCCGTGGCGCCGTTCTGGGTTCCCGAGTTCCTCGGGAACGCGATGCTGGTCAACGGACGGACGTGGCCTTTCCTCGAGGTCGAGCAGCGCCGCTACCGGTTCCGCATCCTGAACGGCAGCAACACGAGGCTCTTGATCCTGAGGCTGAGCAACGGGCTCCCGTTCTGGGTGATCGGCTCCGACGAAGGCTTCCTCCCCAGGCCCGTGCAGGTCAACGAGCTCTTCGTGGGAAATGCCGAGCGCTGGGACGTCATCGTCGATTTCAGCCGCGTCCCGGTCGGCACCGAGCTCCTCCTCCTCAACGTCGGACCTGAGGCGCACGGCGGCATGCCGGGTATGTCCGCCGTGGCCGACCCGAACACCACGGGCCAGGTCATGCAGTTCCGGGTGAAGAAGGCGACGAGCAGGGACACGAGCACGCCTCCGGAGAAGCTCGCGCTGCCGGCGTTCCATCCGCTCGGAGACGAGGAGGCGATACGCCGCGTGTCCCTGAACGAGGAGACGCTGGAGGACGTGGGCACGATCCGGAACCTCCTCGGCATCGTCGACGCCTCGGGCGGGCCGGTGCCGCTCCACTGGGACGAGCCCATCACGGAGAAGCCCGATGTGGACGAGATCGAGCTCTGGGAGATCCACAACTTCACCGGGGACGATCACCCGATCCACCTCCACAACGCGCGGTTCCAGGTCGTCAACCGCCAGGTGCTCGACCAGTCCGCGCTGCCCGAGCTCCCGTTTCCCGGGGAGGAGGGCTTCAAGGACACGGTCGGCGCGCTGGCCGGTCAGATCACGCGCATCAAGGTGAAGTTCGGCAACCCCGGGCTGTTCGTGTGGCATTGCCACATCCTCGAGCACGAGGACCACGAGATGATGCGGCCTCTCCTCATCAAGCGTTGATGACGTGATCGCCCGCGCGGGTGATCCTCGGCCTCGAGGGCCGCTGGATTGCCTGACAGATCGGGCGCGCCGCGGCGCACGGCGCCCCGACCAAGGCGAACCCGGTCAGGAAAACAGCGCCTGAGCGCCGCCCTCTGCGTGCCATCTCAGGACCCGTTCATGAGGGGCCAGCAACCCCAATCCGGTACCTCCTGGGTGCTTGGACCTACATCCACGCCATCCTACTCCTGCGCACGCACATCACCGACGGCGGCGCAAGGAGGTCCCATGTCCTCATTGAAGCGACGATTGCTCTTGAAGTACGGTTTATCCGCGGCCGGCGGCCTCGTGGTGCTCCGGCGCCCTGGGCTCGCGAGCGCTGCCCCCGGCGCGACGCGCGCTCTCCCTCGCCACGCGCCGACGCTCCACGCCGGGGACATCCCCAGGTTCACGCAGCCGCTCATCATCCCGCAGGTCATGCCGCGGTCGGGCAAGCACTTCGGCCCTGGCGCGTTGGTCGACTATTACGAGATCGCGGTCCGGCAGTTCCAGCAGCACATCTTGCCGCCGGAGCTCGGCCTGCCGCCCACGACGGTGTGGGGCTACGGGTCCATCCATCACCCGGAGACGTTCGCGTATCCCTCGTTCACCATCGAGGCCGAGTGGCGGAGGCCGGTGCGCGTGAAGTGGATCAACGATCTCAAAGATCCCCAGACCGGCCGCTTCCTCCCGCACCTGCTCCCCGTCGACCCGACCCTCCACTGGGCGAACCCGCCCGGCGGGCTGAAGGACCGCGACGCGTCCTGCAAGCACACGCGCCACTGCCCCGAAGGGCCTTACCGGGGTCCGGTGCCGATCGTGACCCACCTCCACGGGATCGCCCCGGTGGCCCAGGAGTTCGACGGCCACCCGGAGGCCTGGTATCTCCCCGCGGCGTCCGATATTCCCCCGAACTACGCGAGGACCGGCACCTACTTCGATTATTTCAAGAAGAATCAGTCGTCGCTCGCGAGCCTGTGGGAGCCAGGGGCTGCCGTGTACGAGTACCCGAACGATCAGCGGGCGGCGACGCTCTGGTATCACGACCACACGCTCGGCATCACCCGCGTCAACGTGTACGCGGGCCCGGCCGGCTTCTACCTGATCCGCGGCGGCCCCGACGACCTGCCGCCGGGCGTGCTGCCAGGCCCCCCGCCGAGGCTGGGCGACGCGCCAGGCACAAGGGTGTACGAGATCCCGCTCGTGATCCAGGATCGCACGTTCAAGGACGACGGCTCGCTCTACTACCCGGAGAAAAACGGGCACGACGCCCCCGCCTTCGGGATGGCCCCCGCGCACGACGAGCCGCCGCCGATCTGGGTGCCGGCCTTCGTGGGCAACGCCATGGTCGTCAACGGCCGGACGTGGCCGCACCTGGAGGTCGAGCAGCGTCGTTACCGCTTCCGCGTCCTGAACGCCTGCAACACGCGGTACGTGGGCCTGCGGCTGAGCGACGGGGCCAAGGTCCACAGGTTCTGGGTGATAGGCACGGACGCGGGGGGCTTCCTCCCCGCTCCGGTCGAGGTCGACACGCTCTCGCTCGGTCCGTCCGAGCGCGCGGACCTCATCGTCGATTTCACGAACATGCCTGTCGGCACGGAGATCCTCCTCCTCAACGTATCGGAGAGCGGGCCCACGCAGGCTCACCTGGCCCACATGGCAGCGCTCGTGGCGGAAGAGGAACGGAACTACACGACCGAGGTGATGCTGTTCCGGGTGGTGCCGGCGACGAGCGTGGACACGAGCACGCCGCCGGACCGCCTCACGCTGCCCTGCTTCACCCCGCACGGACCGGAGCGCCTGACACGTCCCCTGCTCCTGACGGAGAAGAGCGCGCATGACCGCCCGATCCTGCTCTTGCAAGGGATCATCGATCTTCAGACCGGGCAGCGGCTGGGCCTCAAATTCCACGACCGCATCACGGAGGACCCGGACCCCGGGGACACGGAGATCTGGGAGCTCCACAATGACACGTACATGCCGCACCCGATCCATGTCCACAACGTGGAGTTCCAGGTCCTCAATCGGGAGGACATGTACTCCCACGCGATTAGCCCGCCAGAGCCCTGGGAGACGGGCTTCAAGGACACGGTGAACGCGACGCCGCACGCGATCACGCGCATCAAGATGAAGTTCCGCCACGAGGGCGCGTTCATATGGCATTGCCACATCCTCGAGCACGAGGACAACGAGATGATGCGGCCCTACCACGTCGGGCCGATCCCGCTCGACCTCCCGCATTTCGGCCGCCCGGACCACTGATCCGCAACCTCCCTCGACGCCGCGCACGCCTCGCGCGCGGGCGCACGTCCTGCGAGCGCGGCTGCCCCCCTCGGCCCGCCGCCGCGCGCGCCGCCCCGCCCGGATCGAGGTCGGCATCTCGCCACAACCCGCCCGGCAGCGCGACCAGGCTCATCCGGCACGCGGCCTGTTTTTTGCTGGTTCAGTGGTCCTCGATGGCCACGTCAGCACGTCACCACGCCCACGCGCCCGAGGAGACGCCATGAGCGCCAAGACGGTATTGCCTGCCGAGCCCGATCCCTCACGCCAGCTCCGCGAGATCGTCGAGGCGGCCTTGCCGGGTGCCCGGGTGGTGGAGATCACCCCCCTCGGGCCGGACGGCGGCCCCGGCCACGACCTGACCGAGAAGGCCGCCGGGTACGGCGTCCCCCGCCGGATCACCGTGGTGAGGCGCGATGGATCGAGGCAGCGGCTGGTGCTGCACACGTCGACCGCGAACGCGTTCGGGCACGACCGGCGGGCGGATCGCGCGGCGGAGATGCTGCTCGCCTTCGACACCTTCGGGTCGATCCCGGCGCACGTCGAGGTGGTGGACGTCGGCTCGCTGACCCGCGACGGGCGCTCCCTGTCCCTGCGGGACGCGGGCGAGTTCTACCTCCTGACCACCTACGCCGAGGGCGACGTCTACGCCGCGGATCTGCGGCGGATCGCGAGGGAGCGCCGCGCGCGCCCGGAGGATCTCGCGCGCTGCGAGGCGCTCGCCAGGTACCTCATCGCGCTCCACGGCGAGCAGGGCGCGCAGCCGGGCAGCTACCGCCGCGCGGTGCGCGATCTCGTGGGCCACGGCGAGGGCGTCTTCGGCATCGTCGACGGCTATCCGGACGACGTGCCGGGCGCGCCGCCCGCGCGCCTCCAGGACATCGAGCGGCGCTGCGTCGAGTGGCGGTGGAAGCTCCGCGGGAAGGACCACCGGCTCGCGCGCACGCACGGCGATTTCCACCCCTTCAACATCGTGTTCGACGGCGCGTCGCGGCTCACGCTGCTCGACACGAGCCGCGGGTCCCAGGGCGATCCCGCGGATGACGTCACCTGCCTCGCCATCAACTACGTGTTCTTCGCGCTGGACGCGCCCGGCGCATGGCAGGGCGGCCTCGGCGCGCTGTGGCGGCGGTTCTGGGAGGTCTACCTCGGCTGGAGCGGCGCGGCGGGCGTGCTCGACGCGGCGGCGCCGTTCCTCGCGTGGCGCGCGCTCGTGCTGGCCAACCCCGGCTGGTACCCCGCGGTCACGCCGCGCGCGAGGGGCGCGCTGCTCACCCTCGTGGAGCGCGCCCTCGACGTCCCGCGCTTCGATCCGGCCGACGCCGAGGGGCTGTTCGCGTGAGCGGCGGGGTCGTCTGGATCACGGGGCTCCCCGCGTCGGGCAAGTCCACCCTGGCCGCGCGGGCGCACGGCGCGCTGCTCGGCGAGGGCCGGGCGAGCTGCCTGCTCGACGGCGACGAGGTGCGCGACGCGCTCGTCCCGCGGCCCGGCTACACGCCGCGGGAGCGCGACGATTTCTACGAGACGCTCGCGCGGCTCGCGGCGCTGATCGCGCGGCAGGGGCCGATCGCGGTCGTGGCCGCGACCGCGCACCGCCGCGCCTACCGCGACCGCGCCCGCGCGCTCGCGCCGCGGCTCGTCGAGGTCTACATGGATGTCGCTCCCGAGGTCTGCCGCGAGCGCGATCCGAAGGGGCTCTACCGGGCGGCCGGCGCCGGCGAGATCGGCGCGCTCCCCGGCGCGGGCTCCGCGTACGAGGCGCCGCCCTCGCCGGAGATCGTCGCGCGCGGCGGCGAGGACGCGGCGGCGCTCGAGGCGATCCTGGAGCGCGCGAGATCGTGGTCCGCCTCCGCGAACGTGTGCTCATGGTAGGCTCCGGCGCAGTGCCCGCGCGAGAGACGCTCTTCGACGAGATCAAGCGATACGTTCGCTTCGACGAGGAGGACGCAGGCCGGCTGGCCGCGTTTCACGCGCACGCGGCGCCGCACTTCCCCCGCATCGCGGGCGAGTTCTACGACCGCATCCGCGAGCACGAGGGCGCGCACGACGTCTTCACCGGCGAAGATCAGGTGGAGCGGCTCAAGCGATCGCTCGTCCGCTGGATGACGCGGATCTGCACGGGGCCGTACGACGAGGCGTACTTCGACGAGGCCGCGAAGATCGGGCGGATCCACGTCCGGGTCGGCCTGCCGCAGCGGTACATGTTCACGGCGATGACGCTCATCCGGCTCGCGTTCGACGAGATCGCCGAGGGCGCGCCCTTCGCGCAGGCGATCGCGGTCCGATCCGCGGTGAGCAAGGTGCTCGATCTCGAGCTCGCCATCATGCTGGAGACGTACCGGGACGACTTCCTCGCGCGCGCGCAGCGCGCCGAGCGCCTCGACCGCGAGCAGGTCGGCCGCACGCTCGCGCGCACCGAGCACCGGTACAAGAGCGCGGTCGAGCTGGCCCGCGTCCTCGTCGTCGGCCTCGACGCGCACGCGGTCGTGCGGCTCTTCAACCGGGAGGCCGAGCGGATCACCGGGTTCGCGCGCGAGGACATCCTCGGCATGCCGTTCGTCGAGGCGCTCCTCCCCGAGGAGCTCCGCGCCGATCACGGCGCGCTCGTGAAGGACGTCGCCGCGGGACGCCGCCCCGGCGCCGATCTGCTGGAGAGCAGCCTCCGCGCGCGCTCCGGCAAGATCCGCGACGTGCGCTGGCAGCTCGCGTACGCCCCCTCCTCGGCGGACGACGAGGTGGTGCTGTTCGCCATCGGGCAGGACACGACCGACGAGAAGGCGCTCGCCGCGCGCGTCCGCCAGAGCGAGAAGCTCGCCGCGGTCGGGACGCTCGCGGCCGGCCTCGCGCACGAGATCAGGAACCCGCTCAACGGCGCGCAGCTCCACGTGACCTTCCTCGAGCGGGGGCTCGCGCGCGCCGGCATGAAGGATCCGGACACGCTGGAGGCGATCCAGGTCGTCCGCGACGAGATCCGCCGCCTGTCGGAGCTGGTGAGCGAGTTCCTCGACTTCGCCCGGCCGAAGCCGCTGGTCGTGAAGCCCACGTCGCTCCTCTCGCTCTGCGAGCGGGCGGCGCGCGTCGCGCCGTCCTCGGACGGCGGCGGCGCGCGCGCCGAGGTGACGGTCGATCTGCCCTCGACCGACGTCGTGCTCGACCTCGATCCCGCGAAGATCGAGCAGGTCCTCCTGAACCTCCTCCGCAACGCGCTCGAGGCGGTGGGCGCGGCCGGCGGCGGCGCCGTCACCCTCCGCGCGCGCCGGCAGCCGCGCCACGCCATCGTCGAGGTGGAGGACGACGGCCCCGGGATCGCGAGCCCGGACGCGCCGATCTTCGACCCGTTCTACTCGACGAAGCCGAACGGCACCGGGCTCGGCCTGGCCATCGCCCACCGCATCATCACCGATCACGAGGGGGCCATCGAGTTCCAGAGCCGCCCGGGGAAGACGCTGTTCCGCGTGACGCTGCCGATCCGCCTCTCCGGCTGAGCTCCCCGCCGCCGCGGCGCGCGCGGGCCGCCCCCGGCGCTGGCACGCAAGTTGGTAGATCGCCCGGCGTGGAACCACGCAGCCTCGAACAGCCGCTGATCCTCCTCGTGGACGACGACGTCCGCACCGCTCGCCTGCTCGCGCGCCTGCTCGAAGACGACGGCTTCCGGGTGGAGCTGGCCACCGACGGCGCCCTCGCGCTCGCGCGGCTCGCCCGGACGCCGGCCCCGGACGTCCTTTTGACCGACTTCCGCATGCCGCACGCCGACGGCCTCGCGGTCGCGCGCTTCGCGCGGTCGCTCCGGCCCGATCTCCCGCTCTTCGTGCTCACCGGCTACCCCGAGCTCGTGGCGCGGCTCGGGCGAGGGCTCGAGCCCGAGGCGGTGGTGCACACGAAGCCGCTGGACTACGCCGCCCTGAGCGCCGAGCTCCGCTCCAGCGTGGAGGCCGTGTCCTCTCGCGCCGCCGGCGCGCAGCCGAGCGCCTCGCCCCCTGCGCCGCGCCCCTCCCCCACCCCGGCCTGAGCCCCGGCCCTCGCCGGCGGGCGCCCGGCCCGGCGAACGGCTTGCGCCCCCGTGCAACCGCTGCGACCCGCCCCCCCGCCGCGCGCGGCGCCCCTCCGCCGCGAGGCCTCCCGCCGCCATGAATGCCGCGGATCCGGGCCCGCGGCGCGCCCGCGGGCCAGGGCGCGCGACGCCGGGCACGGAGCGCCGGGCTCGGCCGCCGTGGCGCGCGTCATGCAACGGGTCCGGGCATGTGCCTCAGCCGCTTCGAGCATGGCGCCGTGAGCGCCGACCTCACCGAGACCGCAACCGACGTCGCGCGCCGGATGCGCGACTTCCGCGTGGGCTGCGTCGTCGTCACGCAGGGCGCGCGCGCCATTGGCATCCTCACCGATCGCGATCTCGTGATGCGGGTGATGGCCGACGCGCGCGAGCCCGAGAAGACGCTGGTGTCCGAGATCGTCACGTACGACCCCACGACGCTCCAGCAGTCCGACAGCATCGAGACGGCGCTCCGCCTGATGCGCGAGCGCGGCGTCCGGCGGCTGCCGATCGTCCGCCACGACGGCAAGGTGACCGGCATCGTCACCGCCGATGATCTCACCGTGATGCTCGCCGCGGAGCTCGCCGACCTCGGCGCGGGCATCCGCGACAACGTCGACGCGACCGAGAGCCGCTGACGGCGCCTCGTCGCTTCCGGGAGGCCGCGCGGGGCGCCTCCGTCGACGACGGCGACGGCGCGGCCCTCGCGCCGGGCCTCGGGGCGGCGCTCGCCCGGGCGCCGTCGTCGGCGGAGGCGCCCCGCGCCAGAAGGAGGATCGCGACGCCCGAGAGGCGCGGTATCCTCTGGCGGCCTTCGGAAGGGACGACATGAACGCTGAGAAGAGACAGGGCGCGCGGGTGCTCGTCGTGGACGACGAGGCGAGCGCGCGCTCGGGGCTGGAGAAGCTCCTGCGACAGGAGGGCTATGCCGTGGACGCGGCGGCCGACGGCGCCGCGGCGCTCGAGGTCGCGGCGGAGCGGCCGCCGGACGTCGTGGTCACCGATCTGAAGATGCCCAGGATGGACGGGGTGACGCTGCTCGGGAAGCTCCGCGAGCAGGATCCGGCGCTGCCGGTGATCGTCGTCACCGCGTTCGGCGACGTGAGCTCCGCGGTGCAGGCGATGCGGGCCGGGGCCGAGGATTACCTGACGAAGCCGGTCGACTTCGACGCGCTCCTCGTCTCCCTCGAGCGCGCCCTCGAGCGGAGCGCGCTCCGGGCCGAGGCGGAGAACCTGCGCCGGCAGCTGCGCGAGCGCGAGGGCGAGGGCGTCGAGGGGCTCATCGGGGCGAGCCCGGCGATGCAGAAGGTCTACCGGATGGCGCGGCAGGTGGCGGGCGCGCGGGCGACGGTGCTCATCACCGGCGAGAGCGGCACCGGCAAGGGGGAGCTCGCGCGCGCCATCCACGCGAAGGGCCCGCGCGCCAGGGCGCCCTTCGTGACGCTGCATTGCGCGGCGCTCGCGGAGTCGCTGCTCGAGAGCGAGCTGTTCGGCCACGAGCGGGGCGCCTTCACCGGCGCCGACAAGCGGCGCATCGGGCGGTTCGAGCAGGCGCACGGCGGGACGCTCTTCCTCGACGAGGTCGGCGAGATCGCGCCCTCGACGCAGGTGAAGCTGCTCCGGGTGCTCCAGGAGAGGACGTTCGAGCGCGTCGGCGGCAACGACACCGTGTCCGTCGACGTGCGCCTCATCGCGGCCACGAACCGCGACCTCGCGGCGGCCGTGCAGGAGGGCCGCTTCCGGGAGGACCTCTACTACCGGCTCAACGTCGTCCACATCGACATGCCCCCGCTGCGCGTCCGCGACACCGACGTGCTGCTCCTCGCGAACCACTTCCTCCGCCGGTTCGCGGCGGAGAACCATCGCAAGATCGAGGGGTTCACCGACGAGGCGCGGGCGAAGCTCGTCGCGCACCGGTGGCCGGGGAACGTGCGCGAGCTCGAGAACGCGATCGAGCGGGCCGTCGTGCTGTGCGACGAGACGCGCATCGACGCGGAGCACCTCCCCATCGACGCGGCGCCGGTCGCCAAGGGCGCCCTGCGCATCCCGGGCGCCACCATGGCGGAGATCGAGCGCTATGCCATCCTGTCGACGCTCGAGGCGACGAACGGCTCGACGACGCGCGCGGCCGAGCTCCTCGACATCAGCATTCGCACCATCCAGTACCGCCTGCACGAATACGGCATGACGGCGAAATCGAAGAAATCGCAGGCTGCGGAGTAGGCGCGCGCCCGCGCGCCGCGCGGCTCACGAGGCCGGCGCGGCGGCCGCTCGAGGGCCGCGCGCGGCGCGCGGCCTCCTCGTCAGACCACGTCGTGCATCCAGCCGTACCGGTCGGGGGCGAGGCCGTGCTGGATGTTGAGCAGCGCCTCGCGGAAGCGCGCCGCCACCGGCCCCGTCTCGTTGTTGTGGATGGCGAAGGTCCCCTCGCGGGATTTCACCGCGCCGATCGGCGTGATGACCGCGGCCGTGCCGCACGCGAACGCCTCGGTCATGCGGCCCTCGCGCACCGCCGCGCGCCACTCGTCGAAGGTGACCTTGCGCTCCTCCGCGCCATAGCCGAAATCGCGGGCGAGCTGGATGATGCTGTCGCGGGTGATGCCCGGGAGGAGCGTGCCTGTCAGCTCGGGCGTCACGAGCACGGTGCGGCCGCCCTCCTGGTAGACGAAGAAGATGTTCATTCCTCCCATCTCCTCGACATACCGGCGGTGGACCGCGTCGAGCCAGACCACCTGCGCGCAGCCCTCCGCCGCCGCGTTCATCTGCGCGAGCAGGCTCGCGGCGTAGTTGCCGGCGAACTTTGCCGCGCCCGTGCCGCCCGGCGCCGCCCTGACGAAATCCTCCGAGATCCAGACCGTCACCGGCTTCACGCCCTGGGGGAAATACGCGCCCGCGGGAGACGCGATCACCAGGAAATCGTACTCGCGTGACGACCTCACCCCGAGCGCCGCCTCGGTCGCGAACATCAACGGTCGGAGATACAGGCTCTCGCCCACCGCCGCGGGCACCCACGCGCGATCCTGGCGGATCAGGGCGTCGACGGAGCCGACGAACAATTCGACCGGCATCTCCGGCATCGCCAGGCGCCGGGCAGAGCTGTTGAAGCGCTGCGCGTTCGCCTCCGGCCGGAACGTCTTGATGCGCCCGTCCGGCTGGCGGTAGGCCTTGAACCCCTCGAAGATCGCCTGACCGTAGTGCAGCACCATCGCCGCGGGATCCATCGTGATGGGCGCGTACGGCTTGAGCTGCCCCCGCAGCCAGCCGCCCCTGTCCGCCGCGTACGGGATCACGACCATGTGCTCCGTGAACACGCGCCCGAAGCCGGGGTTCTGCATGCGCTGCGCGCGCTCCGCGTCGCCGAGGGGGTGCTGCGTGGGGAGGATCTCGAGATCGGCCTTCGTGGCGGGCGCGCTATCGGTGCTCATCGTGCTCGACTTCCGCGACGGACGGCGGTCGACCCCGCTCCAGCGGGCGCGGCGCGCGCTCTCGTCGTGCGGCATTTTTCAGAAGAATCCTGGCAGGATGCAAGCACTTTCTCGCCGGAAAGCGGCGCCCGCGCGCGGGGCGTCCGAGGCGGGAAGGCGGAGAGATCGGCGCGAATTTTCTCCCCGCTTTCCCGCCTTCGCGCCCCTGCGATCGCGCGGCAGCGCGGCGCCGCGACCGACCCGCGGCGGATCACGCGCGCAGATAAGGGTTTCTGTCGCGTTCCTCACCGATGGTCGTCGAGGGGCCGTGTCCGGTCACCACGCGGGTCGATGGATCGAGCGTGATCAGCTTGCTCCTGATGGATCGGAAGATCGCCTCCGAGTCGCCGCCCCACAGGTCGGTCCTGCCGATGCCGCGCCGGAACAGGGTGTCCCCCGTGAACGCGACCGCGCCCGTCGTGGAGAGGGCCAGGAACGACACGCTGCCGGGCGTGTGCCCCGGCGTGTGGAGCACGTGCAGCTCGAGCCCGCCGGCCTTCACCACCGCGCCGTCGTCGAGGTCGCCGTCGAGCTCGCAGCGCTCCGGCGCCGCGATGCCGAGGAACGCCGCCTGCACCGGGAGCATGTCGTAGAGGAAGCGGTCGGCCTCGTGGATGCGCGCCGCGGCGCCCGACCAGCGCTGGAGAGGCGCGGTGGCGCCGACGTGATCGATATGGGTGTGCGTGTGCACGATGGCCGCGACCGTCGCCCCGGCCTGCTCGAGGCGCGCGCGGATCTCGTCGAAATCGCCCCCCGGGTCGATGACGACCGCGGCCTTGCTGGCCGGGTCGACGACGATCGAGCAGTTGCACCCCAGCGGGCCGACGGCAAACGTCTCGAGCAGCACGGGGCGAGCTTGTAGCACGCCGCGCCCCTGCCTCCACGCGCGACGAGGCCGAAGCGGCGCGGCGGCGATCCCCGGCGTACCGCGCGGGCGCGAGGCGCGGCGGGCGCGGGCGCCCCGGCGCGCGACCGCGCCGCCCGCGGTCGCTACTTCGGAGCGCTCTTGAGGGTGCCGCCCATGCCGAGCCCGTTGGTCCAGTAGACCCGCTGCGCGTCGAGGGCGATGCCGTAGGGCGACGGCTCCCCGGCGACGAAGGCCCCGATGATGCCGTTCGGCAGCATCCTCATGATGTTGGGCGACGTCGGGTCGGTCCAGTAGACGCCTGTCGCGTCGGCGGCGATGCCCCTCGGGTTCCCGAGCCCCGTGGCGATCGCCGTGGGCCGCCCTCCGGTCTTGGCCACGCGCATGACCGTGCCGGTCCTGCTGGTCGTCCAGTACACGTGCGTCGCGTCGACCGCGATCTCGCGCACCTCGCCTTGATCGTCCGCCAGCTGCTTGGGCGGGACGTTGCCCGTGGAGTCCTTGGGCGCCGACAGCACGCGGCCGCTGTCGTCGCGGATCGTCCAGTAGACGTGGGTCGCGTCGACCGCGAGCGCGTGGGTCGTCCCCTCGCCCTCCGAGATGACGACGAACGGCCCATTGCCGTTCGAGTCCTTCCGCGCGCGGACCACGGAGCCGCCGCCCTCGCGGTTCGTCCAGTAGACGAACTCGTCGTCGATCGCCACGCCGAACGGCGCGGCCTGCCCCGCGGCGATGGCGACCGGCTCTTCCTCGCCGCCGATGCGCGTCCGCATCACCTGGCCGTCGTCCTCGCCGCTGTTGCCCTGGTTGGCCCAGAAGACGTGGGTGTCGTCGGCCTTGATGTCCGCCGGCTGGATCTGGCCCGTGGCGAGGTTCTTCGCGACGTCGTCGCCGGGCACATACTGCCTGACCATGCCCTGCTCCCCGTTGGTCCAGAACATGATGCCGCGGGAGACCGCGATGTAGAGCGGATCCTGCTGGCCGGAGACGTGGCTCGTGGGGCGGGCGCAGTCGCCGTCCAGGCAGACGCCTTCGCAATCGACGGGGCAGGTGCCGCAGTGGAGCGCGTCGTTCGTCACGTTGACTTCACAGCTGTTCTGCTCTTCCCCATCGCAGTCGACGTAGACGTCGCCGCACTCCGGCGGCTCGTCGATGATGACGGGCCCCGCGCCCGCGCCCCCGGTGCCTCCGCCCGCGCCCGCCTCGCCGCGGCCTCCCTGGCCGCCCTCGCCGCCGGCGCCCCCGTCGCCCGGCGCGCCGCCATCGCCTCCGCCTGCGGAGGTGACGCCCCCCGGCCCGGAGCCGCCGGTAGCGAAGAGGCTCGACGCTTCGGGAGCGGAGCAAGCTGCCACGGCAAGTCCGGAGAAGAGCGCGGGGAGAACGGTGCGACGCATGGTGCTGTGCATGGAAACCTCCACGAATAGAGGCTACACGAGCCCTTCGAAAAAACGCATCTGCGAACTTGGCGTGTCGCTCACGCCGCGTTCGTCCACGCACGACGGGCGCCGATGTGGGCTGCTCGTGGCGCGACCGCCGCGGTCGAGCCCGCGCGCCAGAGCCGGCTCGGCCGTGGCCTGCCCTCGCGCTCTGCTCTCCTCATCATCCTGCCCGCACGCGGGACGCACGGAGCCGGGCCCGGCGAGGTCGCGGGATCTGCCGAGAGGTGGTCGCGCTCCGCCGGCGACGGGCGTCTGCCGCCCCGCGCGGAGCGGGGGTCGCGCGTCGGCGGGGCGCGGGCGTGACTCCGCATCTCGCGACCAGCGCCTCTCCCCGCGCGCGCCGCCGCGGGCCACAGGCCATGAGGGCTCCTCGCGCGCTGTCCGGCCGGAGGCGCGATGAGCCCGCGCCATGAGCGCAGGAGACGGCGCAGCGGGCGACTCCGCATCACGGCGGAGCGGTCGAATCCGGGCGAACGGCCGCGAGGGCACGGAGATCCGCGGAGTCCGCGGAGTCCGCGGGGTCCGCGGAGGGAGATCGACAGGCGGCCCCGCGCCGAGCGCACCTCGCTCGGCGCGCGCTCGGCGGCGCGGCTCACCCGCGCTCCGCGAGCTCCAGCCTCCGCGCCGCATGAGCCCGCGCGAGCGCGCGTTCCGCCGCCAGGCCGAACCGTGACGATGGCGCTGCGCCCGGAGGGGCGCTACCCTCGGGACGCCCGGTGCGAGCGCGTATGATGTCAGCCAGGGTGGAACCGCTGTTCCGCCGCCAGACGCCTTGCGGGCGCGGGGCGGCTGCGCGCGCCCTGCGCCGCGGCGCTGCCGGCGCGCGGGGGGCTCGGCCGGGAGGCGCCGCCGCATGAGCGACTCGGTGTACCTCGCGGGTGGTCAGGCGAGCTCGGCGGCGCGCGAGCGGGCGATGACGCTCATCGGGCGCACGCTCCTCCACCGCTACCGCATCGAGGAGCTCGTCGCGATGGGCGGCATCGCCGCCGTCTTCAGGGCCACGAAGCTCGCCACCGGCGAGGACGTGGCCGTCAAGGTGCTCCACCCGGACGCGGAGGAGCTGCCGGAGCTCATCGAGCGCTTCGAGCGCGAGGCCGTCGCCGGCCGCCACATCTTCCACCCCAACGTCGCGGCGGTCTACGAGATCAACCAGCTCGACGACGGCGCGTGGTTCATGGTGATGGAGTTCATCCGCGGCATCACGCTGCGCAAGCTCATCGACCAGGGCCCCATCTCCGCGCCGCGCGCGGCGAACATCGCGCGCCAGATCGCGACCGCCCTGAACGCCGCGCACGATTTCGGGATCGTGCACAGGGACGTGAAGCCGCTCAACATCATGGTCCTCGACGGGCCGGAGGAGCGCGTCCAGCTCATCGATTTCGGCCTCGCCAAGGTCCCGATCGAGCAGTTCTCGTTCACGACGGACGACGGCTCGCGCCGCTCGCTCACGAACGCCGGGGTGCTGCTCGGCACGGTGGCGTACATGGCGCCCGAGGCGGCGCTCGGCATGCGCTCGGTCGACCGGCGGGCCGATCTCTACGCGCTCGGCGTCATCCTCTACGAGATGCTCGCGGGCAAGCACCCCTTCACGGCGGTGGAGCCCTCGGCGCTGTTCGCCCAGCACCGGTCGACGCCGCCGCCGCCGATCGCCGAGCGCACCCCCGGCATCGTCGTCCCGCCCGCGCTCGAGGCGGTCGTGATGCGCCTGCTCGCCAAGGATCCGGACCACCGCTTTCCCCACGCGCGCGCGGTGCTCGTGGCGCTCGACGCCGCCATCCAGAGGATGAGCGCGCCGGACACGAGCCTCGCCATCGGCGCCCCGACCAGCCTCCGGGCCGCGGCGAGCTTCATCGAGCGGCGGACCTCGCGCGCCGTGCTCGCCGGCGCGGGGCTCCTGTTCTTCGCGCTGGGGAGCGTGATCGCCTGGATGCTCGCGACGCGGTGAGCGCGGCGCGGCAAAAAAAGGAGCGTCGCGCGCCGTCGCGGTGAGCGCGGCGCGGCGAGGGACGCCGCGCGCCGCGCCCGGAGCGGCCTACGCGCAGACGCCCACACGGGGAGCCCCGCGATCGCCGAGCGGTCGACGCACTTGCGAAGGGGTCGCAGCCGTCGCCGTCCACGCACGAGCCGCCCGTGGGCGAGCCGCCGTCGAAGACGCACGCGCTCCCCGGCGCGCAGGCCGAGGTGCGATCGCAGGTCGCGGCGCAGCGCTGATCCGGGCTGCACGACAGCGCCTCGCCGCACTCCGGCGCGCCGAGGCACGTGTCGCCGCGGCCGGCGCCGGTCCGCGGCTGCCTCGAGAGGCTCGTCCCGCGGGGCAGCGCGAGCGCATCGCGATCGAGGAGGACGCCCGATTCGTGGACGCGCGAGACCCGCTCGAGCGCGCGGGCGTGGGCGAGCGGATCGCCGTCGATCACGAGCACGTCCGCGAGCGCCCCCTCCTCGATGCGCCCGAGATCGGGCCGCCCGAGCGCGTCCGCGGCCGCGCGCGTCGCGGCGGCGAGCGCGTCGGATCGACGGGCGGCCTGCGCGATCGCCGCGACGGCGTCGGGCGAGAGGCGCGGGAGTTATCCAGGGTTCGTCGGCTGGCGCGGAGCGACGCGACGGAGGCGGTCCATCCCCGACGCCCCTGGCGGCTCTCCGGCCCGAGCGGATAGGCGCCAGAGGCCACAGGCGATCTTGGCAAACGGGCCTATCCAGGGAGCGAGCGCGGCGCGCCGGATCGACCGCGACGCGAGGCCGCAGGATGCCGCGCGCCGTCGTCCTCGCCGCCTCGGCCGCGCCCGGGCGAGCAGGGCCACCCGGGAGAGCCGCCATTCAGGGGATGCGCGAGACAGGCGCTCTCGCGAAGCAGCCCTGTACGGCGGCGGGTCGCGCGCGCTGACCGCCGCGCCGGTCACCCTGGACGACAGAAAATCAGCGCGACGTCCGTCGCCAGACAACGTTTCATCGGATTGACGAAGAGCCTTTGCCTCTCTCGCGTACTCGTGGGAGACTCTGCGATGAGTGACTCGAACAGCGGGAATGGTGCGCCGAAGGATCTGGAGGTATCGATAAAGGAGCTCCGCAACGCCATCAACGATCTGTCGAGCAAGCTGGAAGCAATGGAGTTGGCGAATCCGACCAGCTACACCCGCGGCGGCCGGTGGGGCGACCGGTGCAGGTGCAGGTGCAGGTGCGGCGGCCGCTAGGTAGCCCTGAGGGCGGCGGGGCCGATCGATGGCTCCCCAGAGGAAGACGAGGATCGTGAGGAATCGAGAATGACATCTTCCCGTCTTGCTGGGCTCACCACGTTCGGGTGAGCTGGCGCGCCGGCCGCAGGCGAGGCTCGTCTCTCCTTGGCCTGTCGGGATACCGCTCCTTGAGCGCCAGAACTGAACCTCTTTACCGAAGGCCCGGCGCGGCGGCGCTGCCCTTACCTGGAGATCTCGCGTGGCCATCCAACTGCCCAGCTCATCGACCGCGGCACCCACGCTCGCGGAGAGCGCCCCGCCCGCGCCGGAGGAGGCGCGCGGGAAGCTCGCGCGATCGCGCGTCCTCGTGGTCGGGCTCGAGCCTTGGGGCGTCGTCGCGGCCGCCGAGCTCGCGTCCGCCGGCGTCGGCGCGCTCCACGTCCTCGACGACAGCGAGGTGGCGGCGGACGATCTCGGCCCGTTCGCGGAGGCGGATCTCGGGAAAGACCGCGCGCCTGCGCTCGCCCTCGCGCTCTCGCGGATCGCGCCAGGCTGCGCGGTCACGTCCGGGGCGCTGATCGCGGCCGCGGATCGCCCGCTCGTCCTCGAGGACACCGGCTGGGACCTGATCCTCACGTGCGTCTCCGGCGACGATCTCCTCGTTCTTCAGAGCGTCGCCCGCTTCGCTCACGCGACGTCGACCCTCTCGCTCAGCGCGCACCTCGAGGGGCTCGAGGCGGTGATCGGCCCCGCCGTCGTTCCGGGCGAGACGGCGTGCTGGAACTGCTGCCGTCTCCGGAGGCTCGCGACCAGCGATCAGCCCGAGGCGGATCACGCGCTCCAGGCGACGCTCCTCGCCGGGCGTCCAGGGCGCCGCGCGCGCACGCACCTCGCGCCCACGCCGGCGCTCCTTGGCCACGCCGTCGCGCTCGCGGCCGTCGATCTGCTCGTGAACCTCGCCGCGTCGCGGCTCGCCGGGCACCTCGTGGTCCAGAGCCTGATCGACCTGGAGGCCTCCTTCCACGCCGTCCTGCAGATGCCCTGGTGCCCGATCTGCGGCGGCGCCGCCGGCGGCCTGGGCGCGGGGGGCGCGCGCAGGGCCTCGCGCGCGCGCCTGCGCGACGCGCGCGATCCGGCGGAGCTCCGGCGGATGCTCGCCGGCGTCGTCGATCCACGGACGGGCATCGTCCGGCGGCTCGCGCTGGGCGCCATGCACCCGGCGCTCGCCCCCGAGACGCCGATCATCGCCAGCGCGGTCCTCAGCCATTACACCGAAGGCGCGGCGCACGCGCGCTGCTGCGGCGAGCCGGAGGTCGGCACCGGAAAGGGCACCACGGCCGTCGAGGCCATGATCCGGGCGACGGGCGAGGCGGTCGAGCGCTACTCCGCGAGTCTCTTCGACGAGCAGGGGCTGCTCCGCGCCCCGGTCGCCGAGATGAAGGGCGACTTCATCGCTCCGGA
This sequence comes from Sorangium sp. So ce385, assembly GCF_051474135.1. NCBI lineage: Bacteria > Pseudomonadati > Myxococcota > Polyangiales > Polyangiaceae > Sorangium > Sorangium sp. So ce385. Next base: position 10,041,959 of record NZ_CP150337.1, read on the forward strand.
GCAGCTCTGTCTCTACAGCGAGGAGCAATACGCGAGGCCCGGGTTCCCCTATGCGCGGCTCGATCCCAACACGCCGATCGAATGGGTCCTCGGGCATTGGCTGGACACCCGCGCGCCCGTCCACGTGCCGGCGCTCCCGACCTACTACGGCGATTGCGCAGGGCCCGACGCCTACTTCTGCCAGGTGACCTCGAACGGGCTCGCCGCCGGCCCGACGCTCGAGGCGGCGTCGATGGGGGCCGCGCTCGAGCTCATCGAGCGCGACGCCTTCATGATCTCGTGGCTCGCTCGCAGGCCAGGGCGGCGCATCCTGCCCGACGACTCGGTCGACCGCGAGGTGCACGAGATCGCCCGGCAGCTCGGGGAGCGCGGCGCCCGGATCGAGCTGTATCTCCTCGACGTGGGCATCGCGGTCCCCGTGGTCATGTGCGTGGGATACGGCGATGGAAAGCGCTGGCCCGGCGCCACGGTCTCGCTCGGAGCCCACCTGAGCCCCCTCACCGCGATCAGGAGAGCCGTCCTCGAGCACGGTCAGATCGTCGGTTACGTCTTCCGCCTGATGGCGGGCGAGGAGCTCGCCATCCCCGAGCGGCCGGAGGACGTGCGCACGCTCGAGGATCACGCGATCTATTATGTCCCCCCGGGCCGCGCTGCGGCGTTCTCCTTCCTGCGCCAGGGGCGCACGGTGACCGCCTCCGAGCTCAAGGAGCCCGAGAGCGTCACCCTCTCCGAGCTCGCCCGGCGCGTCCAGGCCGCGGGCCTGCGGATCGCGATCGTGGACGTGACCTCGCCCGATCTCGCGTCGACCCCCTTCCGCGTCGCCCGGGCCCTCGGGCCCGGTTTCCAGCAGATCCATTTCGGCCACGAGCTCGCGCGGCTCGGCAATCCGCGCCTCCGTTCGATGGCCCCCGACGGGATCAACCCGGACCCTCACCCGATGGCCTGAGCGAGGACACCATGGCAAGGAGCAAAGAGGCGGACGTCGCGCGGCTCTATCACCTCCAGTCCTCCCACGTGAGGGCGCGGCCGGTCGAGCCGCCGTTCCACGGAGATCTCCAGCCGCTCCGCTTCCGCACCTACGCCGGCTCGGCGCGCACGCCGCTGCCCGGGCGCGATTTCGCGATCGACGCCCCGCTCGGCGCGGTGCTGGAGCGGCGGCGGTCGGTCCGCGACTTCGCCCTCAGGCCCATGCCCCTGGAGACGCTCGGGCGGCTCCTCCACGCGAGCTACGGCGTCCGCGGGACGCGGACGATCGACGGGGACTTTTGCTGCGATCGGCCGACGCCGTCGGCCGGGGGGCGGTATCCGCTCGAGATCTACGTGGCGGCGCAGGCCGTGGAGGACCTCCCGGACGGCCTCTATCACTACGACGCGCGCGCGCACGAGCTCGAGCTCCGCCGGGGAGGCCTCGCGCACGCCGCGCTCATGGATCTGACGCTGGATCAGGACATGGTCCGGAGCACCAACGTCGTGGTCGTCATCACGGCGGTCCCGCTCCGCACCCTGTGGAAGTACGGCCAGCGCGGCTATCGCTTCCTGTGGCTCGACGCCGGGCACCTCGGCCAGAACCTCTATCTCGTCGCGACGGCCATGGGCCTCGGTCCGGTGGCGATCGGCGGCTTTTACGACGACGAGCTCAAGGCCTTCCTCGCGCTCCCGGCCGAGGAGGACGCCATGTACATCGTCTGCATCGGTCAGCCCGGGCCGGCGGAGGGCCCGGCAGCGGCCCAGCGCGGCTGAACAGGGAGCGTCGGAGAGCACCATGCCCGGAATTCGACTCAGCCGCTCGGCCAGCATCACGCCCACGGACGCGGGGGTCATCCTCCGATCCGATCTCGGCACCTTCCAGCTCACCGGCGCGGACGTGAGCGCGTTCGTCGAGCGGGTGGCGCCGCTGCTCGACGGGTCGCGCGACCGGGAGGCGATCGTCGAGGCGCTCGCCGACTACTCGGGCCACAGCGTGCTCGCGCTCCTCGATCTGCTCGCGGCGCGCGGGCTGATCGAGCCCACCCCCGACGCGGCGGAGCCCCCGGAGCGCGAGCGCCTCCGCGGGCAGCTCGAGTTCCTCCGCAGGTGGTCCTCGGCCCCGGAGCAGGCGGCGCAGCGGCTCGCGGCCGCGCGCGTGCTCGTCGTGGGCCTCGAGCCGTGGGGCGCCGCCGCCGCCCTCGCGCTCGCGGCGGCCGGCATCTCCGCGCTCCGCCTGATCGACGAGGGCGACGTCGCGGTCGGCCCGCGCGACGCCGCGGTGGTCCGCGCGCGCGGCCAGGCGGCGCTCGGCGCGCGCGGACGGGCGGCGCGCGGCGCCCTGGCGGCGCTGATCCGCGAGCGCGCGCCGCGCTGCCGGGTGGACGAGAGCCCCGCCGCCGCGCTGCGCTCGGACGACCTGCTCGCGACGGAGGACCGCCCCGACCTCCTCGTCGCGGCCGTGCGCGGCGACGACGCGGAGCTCCTGGAGCGCGTCGCGCGGTTCGGCCACCGCGCGCGGATCGTCTCCCTCTTCTCGGACCTCGCGGGGACGACGGCCGTCCTCGGCCCCCTCGTGTTCCCGGGCGCGACGGCGTGCCGGGTCTGCGCGATGGCCGAGGCGCTGAACCCCCCGCCCGCCGCGGGCCCCCGGGGCGAGCCCGCGCTCCAGGCCGGCGCGATGGCGCAGCTGCTCGGCCAGCTCGTGGCCCTGGAGGCGCTCAAGGTGCTCTCGGGGTACACGCCGTCGAGGCTCGGGGGCCGGCTCCTGATCCAGGACCTCTCGACGTTCGAGACATCGCACCGCACGCTCGTGAGGCTGCCGTGGTGCAGGGGTTGCGGCGAGGCGTGACGCGGCGGCGGAGGTGCTCTAGCCTGCGGCCGTGAAGTCGGCTCGCCCCCAAGCCGCCGCTCCGGGCCTCCCGTCATGATCGGCCGCGTCCTCGACGAGCGCTACGCGATCGTCCGGCTGCTCGGCCAAGGCGGCATGGGCGCCGTCTACGAGGCGCGGCACACCGGCACCGGCCGCCGCGTCGCGGTGAAGGTCATCCTCGGCCAGGCCGCCGACGACGAGCTCCTCCGCCGCTTCCAGCGCGAGGCGCGCGCGGTCGGCGCGGTCGAGTCGGAGCACATCGCGCAGGTGTTCGACACCGGGCGCGACCGCGAGACCGGCTCGCCGTACATCGCGATGGAGTTCCTCGACGGCGAGGACGTGCAGTCCCTCATCGAGCGGCTCGGCCCGCTGCCGGTCGATCTCGCGCTCCGCGTCGCCGTTCAGGCGTGCCTCGGGCTCGAGCGCGCGCACGAGGCCGGCATCGTCCACCGCGACATCAAGCCGGCGAACCTGTTCCTCGCGCGCAAGCAGGGCGGCCAGCGCGTCGTCAAGCTCCTCGACTTCGGCGTCGCCAAGGTGACCGATCAGGGCCTCGGCAACGGCGCCATGACGAAGAGCGGCGCGCTCCTCGGCTCGCCCCTCTACATGTCGCCCGAGCAGGCGCGCGGCAGCGGCGCCATCGACGCGCGCTCGGACCTCTGGTCGCTCGGGATCAGCCTGTACCACGCCCTGTCCGGGCAGCGCCCCAACGAGCACCTGACCGGCCTCGGCGAGCTCGTCCTGGCCATCTGCACGACCCCCGTGCGCTGGATCCAGGAGGTCGCGCCGTGGGTTCCGCCGGAGGTCGCCCACGTGGTGCACCGGACGCTGGTCATCGATCCGGCCGGCCGCACCGCGAGCGCCGGCGAGCTGGCGGCGGCGCTGCGCGCGTTCCTGCCGCACGGCGAGGCGATCGTCGAGGCGATGCTCGTGCCGCTCGACGCCGTCACGCGCGCGTCGCGAGCGCCGAGCGCGCCGTTCAGGGCCGCCGCGCCGAGCGCGCCGTTCGGCGCCGCCGCGCCGTTCGGCGCCGCCTCGGGCCCGCCGCGCATGCCGAGCGCGCCGTTCGACGCCGCGTCGACCCCGCCCCGGCTGTCGAGCGCGCCGTTCGACGCCGCGCCGGGCGCGCCGCGGCCGTCGGGCGCGCCGGCCGGGCCGCACGCGCTGGCGGGCACGGCGCCCGCCACGAGCGTGGGGCTGTCGAACCGCAGCGACCGCCCGGCGTCGCGCGCGCCCGTGGCGCTGCTCGCCGGCGGCGTGCTGGCCGCCGCGATCGCGGGCGGGGCCGGCGTCTACCTCGCGGTGCACGGCAGCGGGTCGCCCCCGGCCGCGCCGTCGGCCGACCCGGAGCCCCCGCGCGCCGAGGCCGAGCCGCCGCCGCCGTCCGCGGGCGCCGAGGCCAGGCCGGCGCCGCGCGCCGAGGCCGAACCGCCGGGCAGCGGCGCGATAGCCCCCGGGGAGGCGCCGGCCGCGGCTTCCTCGACGGCCGAGGCGCCGCCCTCGCCGACGGTGACCGCGACGGCGACCGCGCCAGCGCGCACCGCCGCGTCGGCGAGCGCCGGCGCCGCCGCGCGCCCGCCCGCGCCGAGGCCGTCCGCCGTGAGGCCGCCGCCCCCCAGGCCCCCGAGGAACGACGATGACGAGACATCGAGGAAATAGGCGCGCCGCGTGGTGCGTCGCCGCGCTCCTGTCGCTCTCCGCGGGCCTGGCCCGCGCGGAGCCGTCGGCGGATCAGGCCGCCGCAGCCGAGGCGCTCTTCCGCGAGGGGCGTGAGCTCGTCGCGCAGGGCAAGCTCGCCGAGGCGTGCCCCAAGTTCGCGGCGAGCCAGCGGCTCGATCCGGGCTACGGCACCCAGTGGAACCTGGCGGACTGCCTCGAGCGGCTCGGCCGGACCGCGAGCGCCTGGGCGGCGTTCCGCGAGGCCGCGGACATGGCGAGCCGGGCTGGCCAGGCCGACCGCGAGGCGAAGGCGACGCGCCGCGCGGCCGATCTGGAGCAGCGGCTCGAGCGGCTCGCCGTCGCGGTGAGCGCGCCGGCCGACGGGCTCGTCGTGCGGCGCAACGGCGCGGTCCTCGACGCCGGCGCGTGGGGCGCGCCGCTGCCGGTCGACCCGGGCAAGCACCGCATCGAGGCGACCGCGCCCGGCAAGAAGCCGTTCTCGGTGGAGGCGCAGACCGCCGGCCCCGGCAAGGTCGTCACCGTGGCGATCCCGCCGCTCGAGGACGCCCCCGCGGCGGCCGGGGCGTCCGCGGCGGCGCCGCCGCAGCCGGGCGGGCCGCCGGCGCCAGCCGCGCCGCTCCGGCCGGCCGCGGGCGGCGACGATGGCGGCGCGAGCACCCGCCGCACGCTCGCCTTCGTGGCCGGCGGCGTCGGCGTCGCGGGCGTCGTGACCGGCTCGATCTTCGGGCTCATCGCCGGCGCGCGGTGGAACCGGGCCCAGGACGAGCACTGCCGGACCGAGACGCTCTGCGACGATCGGGGCGTGGCGCTGGTCGACGACGCCAAGAGCGCGGCGACGCTGTCCAACATCGGCTTCGTGGTCGGGGGGGTCGGGCTCGCGGCCGGCGTCGCGCTGTTCGTGACGTCGCTCGGCGACGCGCAGCCCGCGGCGGCGCGGATCGTGGTCACGCCCGCCGTCGGAGCGAACGGCGGCGGGCTCGGGCTCCACGGCCGGTTCTGACGAGCGTCGGCGGCGGCTTCGGCCTCGCGCGCCGCGGTGCGCGAGGCGCGCTCCACGAGGAGCGCGCCTCGCTCGTCGATCACTCCTCGATCACGAACTCCACGCGGCGGTTCTTCGCCAGGCTCGCCGGGTCGTCGCCCTCGGCCACCGGCCTGTCCGACCCGTAGCCCTCGGCCGTGAGCCGGCCCGGGCTGACGCCCTTCTGGATCAGGTACTTCCGGACCGTGTCGGCGCGCTGCTGGCTCAGCTCCTGGTTCAGCTCGCGCGTTCCGGTCTCGTCGGTGTGCCCCTCGACCCGCACGTGCTCGATCTCGGGGTTCGCCTTCAGGACGAGCGCCACCTGGTCGAGGGTCCTGTACGACTCCGGCTCGAGCTCGGCCGATCCCGTCCGGAAACGGATGGTATCCCGCATCACGAACTCGCCCTGCTCGTACGAGACGCGCGGATCGCCCTTGTCCGGGCAGCCGTCGTCGTCCTCGACGCCGTTGATCGTCTCCTTCTCGTCCGGGCACTCGTCGTCCGCGTTCGGCACGCCGTCCCGATCGTCGTCGGCGTCCTCCTCGGGGCAGCCGTCGCTGTCGTAGTCGGCGTCGCGGTCCTCGGGCACGTCGGGGCACTGGTCGCGCTCGTCGTCGACCCCGTCGTGGTCGCGGTCGTGCGAGGTCGGCGTGTACTTCACGCCGGCGAACACGCGGAAGAGCGGCACGCCGTAGCCGGCCAGCGCGCCGATGCCCGGGCCCGCGACGATCTCCCACTCCTCGCTCGGGTTGATCTTCACGTAGCCGAGCGCCTCGAGCGGCGTCTCCTCCTCCTTCAGGTCGTCCGCGGTGAAGCCGATGCCGCCGTTGGCCTCCGCGCCGATCTCGACCTTCCCGTCGATGCCGCCGAAGCGGTAGCCGAGCGCCGCCGCGTACGTCAGCTCGCTCCCCGCCTCGACGTTGCGGTACGTCGTCCCCTCGCGGATGGCGACGCCCGCGTTGACGCCGAACCTGAGGCCGGGCGCGAACCGGTGATCGAGGATGATGCGCGGCCAGAACACCACGTTGCGCGCGCCGCCCGCGAAGTCGCCGGTGTGCGTGGGCACGCGCAGCTCGGCCACGAGGCCGAGCCCGATGGAGTCGCGGTCGTCGAGGATGCGCAGCTTCGGCACGAGCCGGATGTCTCCGAGGCCCCCGAACGACGGCGAGCCCTCCCCCGACTGGAAGAGGAAGAACGGGATGTCGAGGCCGAGCGCGAACGGCTCGGCGATGGTGACCGAGGCCATGAGATCGGCGCCCAGCCGGCCGCTCACGATCTGGGTCCGCACGTCCCCGTCGCCGGTCGCGAAGATGAGCGGGTTGTGCGCGTAGTTCAGGAGCAGCCCGAACTCCCAGGGGTCCGCGGGCTCACGGACGCCGGAGCCCTCGGTGACGACGAACGCGTCGTGGGTAACGGCGGGCTTGAAGCGCTCGACGTCGATGTTGGTCTCCTGCGCCGACGCGCTCGTCGCGGCGGCGAGGATCGTGACGATGCTGCAGGCGGTGGCGGCGGTGGTCCGTGCGCGCATGGGTCTCCTCTTCATCGGCCAGCCCCCGGTCCGCGGCGGGGGCGTCTGCGCCAGGCGAGCGCGAGCCCGCCGGCGGCGAGCAGCGAGAGGGCGCCGCCGCCGAGGGGCGCGGGCCCCGCCGTGCAGGCGCAGGCGCCGCCCTGGACCCCAGCCTCCCCGCCCTCGACGCAGCGCCCGGTCGGCGCGCAGAGCAGGTCCCCGCCGCACTCGGACGAGCCCGGCGAGCACGGGCCGCACTGCCCGTTCACGCACACGAGATCGCCGCACTCGGCGTCCGACGTGCAGGTGCCGCTGGGCGTGGGGACGCACCGGTGATCCGGCGAGCAGTCCTCGTCCGCGTCGCAGTCCGCGTCGTCGACGCACGACACCGGAAGGATGCAGTCGCCGTCCACGCAGACGCCCCGGCCGGCGCACTCCGCGTCGTCCGTGCAGCCGGAGGGCGGCACGATCACGTCGGGCACGCGGTCGCCGTCCGCGTCGCCGGCCATGCACGGGGCGGAGATGCCGATGTCGAGATCGCCCGCCCCGATCCCCGGGGCGTCGTTCACCGACCGGAAGTACAGGTTCGCGTTGCACGTCGCGTCCACGCCCACGATGTCGAGCGCGATCGAGCCCTGCGCGTATCCCCGCGTCTCGTCGCCGAGCAGCAGCGGATCGACGTCGGTCCGTGCCTCGGTGGCCACCTGCATGTCGGTGACCGTGAGGGGCTCGTAGCTCCCCGAGGCCGCGAACGTCCAGACCCCCGCGCGCGTGCCGTCGCCCTTCACGCCGAGCACGACCTCGTAGCCGCCCGGCGACTCGTCCTCCGTGAACCGCGGGTCGATCTCGGGCGCCCGGGCCGTGCCGCCGGTCGCCCGGTTCTTGTCGGCGTCGATGAACACGAAGAGCGTCGCCTGGGCGCCGACCGCGGTCGTCCCCGACACGTAAGCGCGCACCCAGAGCCGCCCCGCGTCGGTGACCGCGTACGCCGCGCGGAAATCGATCGACTGCTCCGGGGCCTCGAACGTCCCCAGGCCGTCGCCCGCGACGTCCTCCTCGCCGTACGGCCAGCGCGGCTCCCCCGTCTTGTCGAGCGCGACGATCTCGTCGAGCACCGGCGTCGTCCGCCCGTCGGCCCATGTCTGAGCGGACGAGCTCTTCGGGACGAGCGCGACGGCGAGCGCCGCGCCCACAGCCAGCGGCGCGACAAGCGAGCGCCCCCTCCTGCACCCCTCTCTATGATGTGCCATGGCGGGCAGCATCCTCGCATAGGTCGCTGCAACCCTTGCAAATGAAAGGCGAAATGACCGGTGCGACGCGCCAGGAGTGCGCAGGGGTGCGCGCGCATCGGACAGCGCCTGCGCACGCGACGCGGCGCTCACCCGCGCTGGCGGCCCGCGCGCCGCGCTCGTGGTGCGCGCGACCGAACGCCCTGTTTTTTCAGCGCCGAGCGCCCCGACGCGGCGCTCGGGGCGCGTCGCCTTCGCTTGGCCGCGGGCCCGGGTTCTGTAACTGTCCCGCGGTCAGTTATGCGTCGCTGCGCCGGCTCGGGCTCGGAATGGCGGGCTCTAGCGTCGGGCCGGCGAGGGGAAGCTCCTCTTTCGATCGAGGGAGACCGGATGCACTGCACTGTCCAGAAACACCGCCCCGGAGCGTTCCGGGTGGCCTGCCTGCTGCTTGGATCGCTCGCCGCGGCGTGCTCGGGGGAAGGCCCGGCGCCGCTCGAGGGGAGCGCGTTCGACGTCGAGCGGTACGATCTCCGGGGCGAGTTCGACTGGGAGCGGGGCCGCCTCGTCGCGACGCTCGGCCTCACGCTGTCGATCACCGGCGACGGCCCGCGGGTCGTCGTGCTCGACAGCGCCGTCGCCGAGGTGAAGGAGGTCCGTCGCAAGGGCGGCGGCGCGCTCCCGCACGAGATCGATCCGGCGCGCGAGGCGCTCGCGGTCGATCTCTCGAGCGTGCCCGAGGCGGCGCGCGGCGAGCCGATCGCGCTCGAGATCGACTACGAGGCGCTCTCCGGCGACGCGCTCCGCGCGGTGCCGGCGCGCAAGGGCGATCCGGTCGCCGTGCGCGCGGTCTACACGATCTCGGAGCCGCTCGGGGCGTCGCGGTGGATGCCGTGCCACAACGCGCCCTCGGACCGGGCGGTGTTCTCGGTCGCGATGCGCGTCGACGGCGGCGAGTCGCTCATCGCGAACGGCGATCTCGTCGGCGACGAGGATCTCGGGGCCTCGGGCCGCCTCGTCCGCTACGAGACCGCCTACCCGCTGCCGCCCTACCTCATGGCGTTCGCGATCGGCGATTTCGAGATCGAGCGCGGCGCGAAGGGAGACCTCCCCATCGCGGTCTGGCACCGCCGCGGGCTGCCCGGCGATCACCGCAAGATGGTGGACGAGATCGCGCGCGCGATCGGCCGCTTCGAGGAGCTGCTCGTGCCGTACCCGTTCGAGAAGTACGCGCTCGTGCTCCTGCCGGACTTCTCGGCGGGCGGGGTCGAGCACGCGAGCATCAGCTTCCAGCGCGAGGAGCGGAGCACCGAGCCCGCGCTCGCCTCGGATCTCCTGCTCACGACGCACGAGCTCGCGCACCAGTGGTTCGGCGACCTCGTGACCGTGGAGACGTGGGACGACCTCTGGATCAAGGAGGGCATGGCGACGCTGCTCCAGCAGGAGGGCGTCCGCGCCTACACCGACGAGAGCGGCGCGGGCACGCTGAACGGCGACGAGCTCGGCCCCCGCGCGGGCGACGCCGTCCGCGACCCGTCGCTCGCGCCGGACGAGAAGTACACGAGCGGCCCCTACGACCGCGCGGCCTGGCTGCTCACCCAGATCCGCAGCCTCACCGGCGAGGACGCCTTCTGGTCGGCGCTCCGCGGCGTGCTCGCGGAGCGCCGCTTCGGGACGATCGGCACGGACGCGCTCCTCGACGCCTTCGCGCCGGCGCTCGGCCCGGAGGCGCTCGCCCGCGCGCGGCGCGCGGCCTCGGCCAAGGCGCTCCCGAGCCTCGCGGTCGAGCCCGCGCCGTCGGGCGGGGCGTTCGTCACGCTGCGCGACCCGGACGGCGCGCTCGTCGCCCCGCTGGAGCTCGCCTGGGTCTCCGTCGACGGCGCCACCCGCGTGCAGGCGCTCGCGCCCGGCGAGCGCGTCGAGGTCGCGCCCGCGCGCCCCTCCGAGCTCCTCGTCGTCGATCCGCTGGATCGCCACCCCGAGTGGGCCTTCCTCGGCACCGAGCGCGATCTCGAGGCCTACGCCGCGGCGCTCGCCCCGCGCCGCGTGCCGTCGGATCCCGAGGCGGTCTCGCGCTTCCTCGAGGTCGGCGGCGCGCACCAGCTCGCCGCGCTCCAGGGCGGCCTGCCCGCGGGGCTCGCGCCCGAGCAGCTCGAGATCTTCCTGGAGGACCTCGACGGCGAGGCGGCCCGCGCCGTGGCGCTCGCCGCGGCGTGCGACGCCGCGAGCGCGCCGGGCCTCGACGCCAAGGTCCGCGGCGCGTGGTCCAGCGTGCTCGCCGGCCTCTTCGCCGGCGCCCCGCACAGCTACGGGCTCGACTACGTCGACAGCTACGCGGCGTGCAGCGCCGTCGTCTCGCCCGAGGAGCTGTTCGCCGAGGACTGGGCCCTCTTGCGGGCCGGGCTCGCGTACGGCGGCGTCTCCGACGCGCGGCTCCAGTACCTGTCCAAGTTCAGGTTGTCCCCCGACGCGGCGCTCCGCACGTGGGGGCCGGTCGCGCTCGCGTCGAGCTCGGTGCGCGCGCGCGTCCTCGCGCTCCGGCACCTCGCGACGTACCTGGACGGGCTCGACCAGGCCGCCCTCCCCGCGTGGCGCGACCTCTTCGCCGGCGTGCTCGGCGCGACCGACGTCTCCGACGTCCTCGCCGCGGATCTCCGCGCCGTCGTGGCCTCTGCCGCGCCCACGGCGGCTGGCAACGAGGCGGCGCTCGCGGGCCTGACTCGGGTGCTTCGCGCGCCCGCGGCCCGCTCGGTCCACCCCGGCGCCGTCTGCGCGGCGTTCGTGTTGACGGGCGGTGACGAGCAGGCGTTCCGCCGCTTCGCCGCCGCCCTCGACGGCGCGGACTTGACCGATCGCGCCGCCGCCTTGCTGCGTTCTCCCTCCGACTGCCGCTGAGGCATCGCGCCCCGCGACGCGCCTCCTCCGGCCAGCCTCGCCTCGACGCGAGGCTGGCCGCCTGCGTCGAAAGCGGACGCTGCTATGCTCCTCTGCCCATGTCGGAGCTCATCCAACTTCTTCGCCAGAACGCCCCGGTCGCTCGCCTCGCGGAGTACCTTGATGGCCTGACGCACGACGAGCGCCTCCGCGCCCTCTCGACCACGACCCGCGCGGATCAGCGGTCGCTCTACGCCGCCGCGAGCCACTCCCCCCCGATCACGCTCGACTTCTTCGTCCCGGACGGCACCTCGCGCCGGGTCGCGGTTCATCACCAGGGCAGGAACAGTCTTCCTCTCCCGTCGCCGTTCCGTTTTTTCGAGAAGCGCTTTTCGCGCCCCGAGGACGGCAGCGCCCGGCTCTTTGGTTACAATGAGGGTCTCACGCGTTCCTGGATCGGTCCTGGCTTCTTCGTCGCGGTCCCGACCGCCGGCAATCTCGCCTGGCAGGAGCGCGGCGCGGTGGTGATCGATTACTTCCAGGTCCCGGACGGCCCCGTGCCCGACGGCTGGCCCCAGGTCGTTCCCAACAGCAAGGGCCTCCAGGTTTTCGTATACAACGGAACGCGCGACTTCATGCGCAGGGTCTCCAGGGACGTCTCGATCGGCGCCGCCTTCAAGGGAGAGAAGGCGCTCGATCATTACTTCACGCTCTGTCGCGCCCCGTCGATCTAGAGCGGTTTTCAGCTGGGACTGATACGCCGTCGTCCGCTTCTCGTCTCCGTCTCTCGTCTCTCGTCTCTCGTCTCTCGTCTCTCGTCTCTCGTCTCTCGTCTCCGTCTTCCGTGCGCGTGCGCGTGCGCGTCTGAAGATCCCGCACATCTTGATCCTTTTCGTCCGCGCCAAGCGTCCGAAAGGAGATGAGAAATTCGGGTTTGTCAGCGGCGGCACAGTCGATCGCCGATGAGTTCCAGGCGGTACAGCTGGGCGATGCTCGCCTTCACGAGCGTGTCCGCCGGATCGTGACGCGGCTCAGCGAGTCCCCTGGGGATAGTCTTCCCGACGCGATGAAGACGGACGCGGAGCTGGAGGGGCTCTACCGCCTCCTCGGCAACAAACGCGTCGCGTATGGTGCGCTCGTGAGAGCGCACGCGGAGCAGACCGTCGAACGCATGGCCGGGCATAGGACGGTCCGTGCGGTGCACGACACGACCGAGTTCGAGTTCGACGGCGAGGTCGAGCGCAAGGGGCTCGGCCCGCTGCGTGGCCGCAGCGAAGCGCGCGGCTTCTTTGCGCACGCGACGCTGGCGGTGGCCGAGGATGCGGTCAACCTGCCGCTCGGTCTGATCGGGCTGGAATGCTGGGCACGCACGAGCTCGCCGCGGTCCGGGCAGCGCAAGAAAAAGCTGAACGGCGGCGACTACGCGCGCATCGACGACAAGGAATCCACCCGCTGGGCGCGGCAAGTGGAGGAGGTCGAGCGAACGGTCGAGGGTCGCTGCTCGCTGGTGCACGTGATGGATCGCGAGGCGGATGCCTACCCGCTCTTGAGCGCGATGAGCCAACAAGGCCGGCGCTTCGTCGTACGCGTTGCGCGTGACCGGCTGGTGTGGGAGCTGGATGACCAGGACGAGCCGCTCGAGGACATCGGCCTGATGCCACTGAGCGAGGCGCTGGGCGAGCTGCCCATCAAGCTGGAGCGCGAGGTCGCGCTCTCCAAACGCCGCGCCAGCTCTGCGCCACGGCAGGGGCGCGCGCATCCCGACCGCCACGCTCGGCCGGCGACGTTGGGCATCAGCGCCACGCGCTTGGCGCTGCGGCGCCCGCCGTACCTGTCCGAGCAGATGCCCCACGAGCTCGGGGTAAACCTCGTGGTCGTGCGGGAGCTCGATGCGCCTGCCGGACAGGAGCCGGTAGCTTGGGTGCTGGCCACCAACGAGCCGATCCAGACCAAGGAGCAGATCGCAGCGGTGGTCGACCACTACCGCGCCCGATGGCTCATCGAGGAGTTTTTCAAGGCCCTGAAGACCGGCTGCTCCTTCGAAACGCGCCAGCTCGAGAGCTTTGAGAGTCTGACGAACGCGCTGGCCCTCTTCGTCCCGATCGCCTGGCAGATGTTGCAGCTGCGCGCGCTGTCGCGGCTCCGACCCAACGCTCCGGCCGACGAGGTGCTCAACCCAGCGCAAACGGCGCTGCTACGGCAGTTTCAGCCCAAGAAGATGCCCACCGAAGGCGCCACCGTGCGCGACGCGCTCTATGCCGTCGCTGGCCTTGGAGGTCACCTCAAGCAGAACGGTGCGCCCGGATGGCAGACGCTTGCGCGAGGCATGCAAACCTTGTTGACGTTGGAAGCCGGCTGGAATGCCGCGGCCGAGATTTCCCGCCAAACTATGGGGAAGATGTGATCAATCCTCAGGCGTGCGCGTGCGCGTGCGCGATTCCCCGGAGTCAACGCGCACGCGCACGCGCACGAAGGACGAGCAGGGAAGACGGAAGACGGAAGACGGGGGACGGGGGACGAGAGACGAAGGACGTCCGCATGAACCCGAGCGAAAACTGCTCTAGGTATCCGAAGCTAATTGGGCCGCGTCCCGCCCCCGCCCGAGAGCCGCGCGACCAGCCCCTTCCTCAGGAGCCCCACCTTGTTCCGCATCGCGGTCACCTGCTGCCGCATTCCGTCCGCCTGCTCCGCGAGGTCCACGATCCCCGCCGCCGTCGCCGCCTGAGCCAGCTCGCGCGCCTCGTCGGCGAGGCGTCCCATGCGCCCTTCGACCTCGTCCATGGCCGCCACCACCTCCGCGATCTGCTCGGGGCTCGTCGCGTCGCGCTGGCGCGCCGCCGCCTCCTGGACCAGCTGGTTGATGTTCCGCCCCTCCTCGCCGAGCGCCGCGAAGCGCTGGAACAGCTCCCCGAGCTGCTCCGCGCGCCGCTTGATCTCTTCCCCCCGCGCGGCCAGCGCCGTCGCCGTCGCCTCGTGGCGATCCCGCGCCGCGGCGATCGCCGCGATCAGCGACCCGAGCGCCACGCTCACGCGCTGCTGCGCCTCCGCGGCCTCCGTCGTCGACTTCGCCGCGCGCTCGATCCCCTTGCGTGTGTCCAGGGACAGCCGCCGCGCCGACTCCGCGAGCTCCTCGAAGCGGAAGAGCTCGCGCTCGAGCGCGCGCGCCGCCTCGGCGAGCTCGCCCCCGCCCTTGCCGTGATCGTCCTTCCCGCCCCCGCCGCGGCCGTTCTTCTCGCGCTTGTTCACGTTCTCCACTCTCGACCGCCCCTTGCGTCCGTCCGCGTGAGGCCGGCAGCATCCTGCACGATCCCCGGCCCGCGCGGCACCCCCTGCGCTCGCCCGGCGCGCGATCCCCGCGCAGGGGCGCTGCCGAGCGAGGCGCGTCGCGGGCGCGCGACCGCGCGCGGCCCCCTGCGCCGGCCCGGGCAGCGTGGTATCGGATGGCTCCCTACGCCTGCATCCGGTATCCTCGCGACCCCGCGCCCTCGCGATCTGTTGTTTCCATGAGAACGAAGAACAGCAGCCGCGCCCGGCGGCCATCCAGCAGGAACAAGAAGCCAGCGACTGCGCAGGTCGCACCCAAGCTGGAGGATCGTACGCCTGGCTTCATCGCCCAGAGCGCCGGGGCCCCGGCCGCCCACGAGCAGCTCGCCGTGGCTGGCCCAACCTACGTCGTGGGGATCGGCTCCTCCGCGGGGGGCCTCGAGGCGCTCCGGATCCTGATTGGCGGCCTGAAGGCCGCGGATCGGATGAGCCTGGTCATCGTGCAGCACCTCGCGCCGCAGCATCGGAGTCGGCTCGTCGAGATCATCAGCCACTCCACCACCCTGAGCGTCAAAGAGGTCTCCGAGGGCGAGGTCCTCCGCGCGAACACGGTCTACGTCACCCCGCCCAACGCAGACGTGGTGGTCGACGGCCACGTCCTCCTCCTGCGGCAGCCCGAGACCAAGGTCGGTCCGAAGCCGTCGGTCGACCTGTTCTTCAAGTCGATCGCCGAGCACTACGGCGAGAACGCCATCGGCGTCGTCCTCTCGGGGACCGGGTCGGACGGCGCGCAGGGCGTCCGCGCCATCAAGGCCGCCGGCGGGGTCACCATCTGCCAGACCCCCGAGTCGGCCAAGTACGACGGGATGCCGCGCGCCGCGAAGCAGACCGGCGCCGTCGACCTCGAGCTCGGCCTGGAGGAGATGGCCAATCAGCTCAGCAAGTTCAACGAGCTCGCCGGCCGCTCCGACCAGCCGGACGCCTCGCTCCGGCAGCTCAGCCTGAGCCAGCAGGACCCGTATCACAGCATCCTCACCTTCCTGGAGAAGGCGAGCCGGGTCAACTTCGCCCAGTACAAGCAGACCACCGTCCGCCGGCGGATCGAGCGGCGCGTCATCGCCACGCGCTGCGAGTCGATCGAGGCCTACGCCGACTACCTCCGCGTGCGCCCCGAGGAGGGCCGGCTCCTCTTCCAGGACATCCTGATCTCGGTGACGTCGTTCTTCCGCGACGAGGCCTCGTTCAAGGCCCTCGCGGCCTCCATCGCCGAGCGGATCGACAAGAAGCGCACCGGCGACAGCTTCCGCGCCTGGGTCGTCGGCTGCGCCACGGGCGAGGAGGCGTACTCGATCGCCATCCTCGTGTTCGAGGCGCTCGCGAAGGCGAACAAGCAGCTCCACGTCCAGATCTTCGCGACGGACATCGACGAGCAGGCGATGTCCGTCGCGCGCAAGGGGCTCTATCAGAAGGCCTCTGTCGCCGACATCCCCTCCAAGCTGCGGTCCAGGTACTTCGACGAGCAGGACCAGTGGTTCAGGATCAAGGACTACGTCCGCGACGCCATCGTCTTCGCGCGCCACGACGTCGCCCAGGATCCGCCGTTCCTCAAGCTGGATCTCGTCTCGTGCCGCAACGTCCTCATCTACTTCAACCCCCACCTGCAGGAGCACACGCTCAAGACGTTCCATTTCGCGATGGACGACCAGGGTGTCCTGTTCCTCGGCAAGTCCGAGTCGGCGACGACCGTGAGCGACCAGTTCGAGCTCACGGACAAGAACGCGAAGATCTTCGCCCGGTCCGGCAAGAAGGGCGACCTCCCGCGGTCGTACTCTCGGCAGGAGTTCAACCGCGAGAGCGCGCTCATCACGAAAGATCGGCAGTCCACCACGGCGATGGACCTCTTCACCGCCATGGTGAACGGCTTCGCGCCGGACTCGGTCCTGGTCGACGACGACCACCGGGTGCGGCACGTCTTCGGGAACGCCAACCGGTACCTGAACTTCCCGAAAGGCGAGCCCACCGTCACGATCCAGAAGCTGCTCCCGTCGGACGTGGCGAGCGAGCTCAGCGCGCTGCTCCACCGGGCCGAGCGGTCGGGCCACGCCGCGAAGGGGGACCACCGGCACAGATTCGTCATCGACCGCGAAGAGAAGAAGCTCCAGCTCACCGTCGTGCCGCTCCCGTCCGACGGCGGGACCGAGTTCATCGTCTGCTTCAGCCACGCGCACGACCCGCCCCGCCCCGCGAGGGCGCCCGCGAGCGGATCCCGCGTCGCGCCGGACGAGCAGATCCGGCGGCTCGAGCAGGAGCTCACGGCGGCGCGGGAGCACCTCCAGACCGTCATCGAGGAGCACGACACCGCGAGCGAGGAGCTCCAGGCCCTCAACGAGGAGCTCCAGTCGTCCAACGAGGAGCTCCAGTCCACCAACGAGGAGCTGGAGACCACGAACGAGGAGCTCCAGTCGGCGAACGAAGAGCTGACGACGCTGAACCAGGAGATCAACGTCAAGTCGTCCGAGCTCATGACGCTCAACCAGCGGCTCGTCGCGATCCAGAACGCGATCGCCTATCCCCTCCTCGTCGTCGACAAGAACCTCCGCCTCACCGACTACAACCCCGCGTCTCGCCACCTGTTCCGCATCTCGGAGGTGGACCGCGGCCAGCACATCCGCGCCGCGCTCGCGCACCTGAACGTCGAGCCCGTCCTCGATCTCGTCACCGAGAGCCTGCGCGAGCGGCGGCCCATGAGGCTCCAGCTCGAGGTCCTCGACCGGCACTTCGAGGCGCGCATCCAGCTCATCCCGGGGTCGAAGGGCGAGGTGGACGGGGCCGTCGTGAGCTTCGTCGACAACACCGAGCTCGTGCACGCGCTCACCCAGAGCAGGGTCAGCAAGGAGCGGCTCTCCGCCATCCTCGACAACACGCCGGCGCTCGTGACCATGAAGGACTCGATCGGCGCCTATGTCTACGTCAACCAGCGCTTCTGCGACGTCCTCGGGCGCTCCGAGAAGGACGTGCTGGGGAGGACGGACGAGGAGCTGTTCGGCCCGAAGGCCGGCAGCGCGCTGCGGGAGCGCGATTTCGAGGTGCTGAAGAGCCGGTCGCCCATGTGGCTGGAGGAGAGCCTGCATGTGGGCGGCAAGCTCCGCTACTGGCTCTCATCGAAGTTCCCCCTGCTCGACGACCGGCGCACCGCCCAGTCCGTCTGCACCATCGCGCTCGACATCACGGAGCGGGTGCTCCAGGAGCAGCACCTCAAGGTCTTCAAGAAGGTCGTCTCCGCGTCGAACGCCGGCCTCGCGATCCTCGAGTCGGACCAGGGGCTCTACCGGGTGACCTTCGCCTCGAACGAGTTCGCCGACAAGCTCGGCAAGGGCGAGCCCGAGCTCCACAGCCTCGCGCTCGACGAGCTGCTCGACCTCGTCCTCCGCGGCGCGGAGTCGCCGCGCATCGCCGATGTCTCGGACGCGGCCCGACAGAAGCCGCTCGCGTCGTTCACCATCAACCTGGCGGAGCGGGCGGGCGGCGAGCTCTGGATCGAGCTCAGGACGGCCACCGTCAGCTTCGGCGACGAGGAGCCGAGCTACCTCATCCTCCTCATCTTCGACGTCACGCAGCGGGTCCAGGCGCAGCGGCTCATCCTCTCCCAGCAGGAGGAGCTCTCGAGGTTCAGCAAGCTCGCGTCGCTCGGCGAGGTCGCGGCCGGGATCTCCCACGAGATCAACACGCCGCTCAACGTGATCACCACGAAGACCGATCTCCTGAAGCGGCTCGCGGAGCGGGGGCAGCTGGAGAAGGAGCGCCTCGCCCGCGTCGCGACCGAGATCGACGGCATGGTCGAGAACATCACCAACGTGATCTCCGGCCTCCGGTCCATCACCCGGATGGAGTCCGAGAAGCTCCGCCCTCACAACGTCCAGGAGCTCATCCGGGAAGCCGTCCGTGTCAGCGGCTTCCGGCTCCAGCAGGCGAGCGTCCAGCTGAGCTTCGATCTGCCGCGGGAGGAGCTCGTCATCGACTGCTACCCCGTCCAGATCATTCAGATCCTCATCAACCTGATCAACAACGCCGTCGAGGCCATCTCGGCGCTCCGGGAGCGATGGATCCGGATCGAGGCGCGCCCGTCGGACGGCAGGGTTTACGTGCGCGTGATCGACAGCGGCAAGGGGATCGATCCTGCGCTCGCGGAGAAGATCATGACCCCGTTCTTCACGACGAAGAAGGAGGAGCACGGCACCGGCCTCGGCCTCAGCCTCTCGCGGAACATCGCGCATCACCACAGAGGCGACCTGCGGCTCGTGACGGAGCACAAGAATACGTGCTTCGAGCTGGAGCTGCCCCAGAGGCAAGGCTGAGGCCGCCCCCGGGTCAGACGCAGGCCAGACGCAGACCTGACGCGCGCTTGGGGTCGCCGCGGGCTCGCGCCGGCTGCCGGACGCCGCGCTGGCCTCGTCCCCTCGACCGAGTCGGCTTGAACCCGCGGCGATCTCGCCTGGACTACATGTTCTCATGTAAGGCGACGCCTTACGCTCGACCTCGCCAGAGCGCCGAAACGCGCCGGAGCCGGCCAGCGCTTCGAGCGGGACACGACGCGGGATTTTGGAATCCTCGACGGCTGCCGCACGAGCTGCTAATCCGTCGTGAATGCCCGGCGTGAAGGTCGACACGCAGGTCCGATGGGCGGTGGGAGCATGCTCCTGAACATCATCATCGTCGAGGACAGCGAGGAGCTGTGTGAAGGATGGCAGGACATCCTCTCGCTCGACGGCCATCGCGTGCACTGCTTCCTCAACGGCAGGAATGCCCTCGAGAACCGGGCGCTCATCATGCAGGCCGACGTCCTGGTCACGGATTACTACTTGCCCGACATCAATGGATTGACGCTGGTCTCCATGGTGCGGAAGATCCGCGCGGACCTCCCGATCATCCTGCTCACCGGCACGCGCGACCCGGCCATCCGAGAGAGCCTCCGCCAGGTGGAGAACTCGATGTTCCTGAGCAAGCCGATCAGGATAGAGCAGCTGGAGCGCAGCATCCGCGAGCTCATCGCCGCCTCGTCGAAGCCCCCGGCCGCCGACGCCGACAAGGTGGACCAGACGCCCTCCTCGCCGTACTGAGCCGCGCGCTCCGCTGCGGGCGGCCTCGCGAGCGGGCGGCCTCGCGAGCGGGCGGCCTCGCGAGCGGGCGGCCTCGCGAGCGGGCGGCCTCGCGAGCGGGCGGCGCTCGCGAGCGGGCGGCGCTCGCGAGGGTGAGCGCGTGGAGGGCCCTCTGCCCCGCCTGTCGCACCTTCCGGAAGGGCGCCGCCGTTTCGCGTGCGGCGGTTGCTCGGACCGGTGTACTGTATCAAAACGGCGGACCGTACGTCGGACGGACCTCGGAGGAACCGATGCGAAGCGCGTTGCTCGTCCTCGTCGGAGTTCATGCCCTGCTGGGCTGCGGGGCAGCGTCGCAGGGAGAGCCAGCAACCGACGCTGATCCCGCGCACCTCCGGAGCGCTGCCCCGATCGCGGTCCCGGAGGGCTCGATCCGAGAGGCGCGCGCCGCCCTGCCCCCGCCCGACCAGGCCCCGCGGCCGTCGCCCGCGGAAGCCTCCCCGCCTTCACCCGAGACATCCCCGCTGCCTTCGTCCGTGGAGGCGGCCTTCCTGCCGTCGCCCGAGGAGGCGCTCCTGCGCGCCCCCGTGGAGAAGGAGCGCGCTGCGCTGCGCTCGCCCGGGAGTCGGCTCGCCCGGGACGCCGCGCCCGAGGCCGCGAAGGAGCGCGCCCCCGTCCCCCCGCCCTCGAAGGAGCGCGCCGCGGACAAGGCTCGCGCCCCTGCGGCCTCGTCCTCGAAGGGGCGCGCCGCGCGCTCGATCGAGGCCGATTGCAAGGCGCTCGGGCCCGAGGTGCAGAAGGCCTCACGGATGATCGAGGTGCTCCGGGAGTCCGACCTGAGCACGCCCCCCGAGGTGCTGCTGCGGATCGCGGATCGGCTCGACCTGTGGGCCGGCGCGGCCGCGGTCCGCGCCGCCGATCCGGAGCTCGCCCGCGAGGCCAGGAACCTCCAGGAGAGCTTCGCCCGGACGAGCACCGCCGTCCGCAAGCTGCGATCGTCGCTCATCCTCAACGGGCGCACCCCGAAGAAGGCGGGCGCCGCGCGCGCCGGGCTGGAGCGGGAGCTCGACAAGGACGCGAAGGTCGTGCGGAGCATCGTCGGCCGCTGCAAGAGCAACCCCTATGAGCCGATCAAGGGCAAAGCCCACATCCCGCCGCACGTCGTGCGGCGCGTCGTCCAGGAGAACTTCGGCGCCATGCGCGCCTGCTACGAAAAGGGCGTTCGCGCGAATCCCAAGCTCGAAGGGCGGATACCCGTGCACCTCGTCGTCGACGGCCAGGGCAAGGTGACGTACGCGGGTGACGCCGACCACCCGCCCGCCGACGCGCCCCTCCTCATCGCGCTCCCCTCGCCCGGCGCGGCGGCGCCGTCGTCGTCCGCTCCGCCGCTCCGCGACCCCAAGGTCATCGGCTGCGTGCTCGACGTCTTCCGCGGCCTCCGATTCCCCTCCCCCGCCGATCGCAAGAGCGTCGCCACGGTGGTCTATCCGGTCGTCTTCGGTGTGGACGATAACCGCTCTTCGGCCACGTCCTCCAGGTGACGCAGAGCGCAATCGCGGCGGCGGCGCGCTGGACATCTGCCGTCCGAGCGGGGCCGGCGCCAAGCACGCTCGCGGCCTGAGTTGCAAAGTTATTTCCTTCTCAGGAGCCAGAGGGTAAGCATTTCCCTGATGAAGCTCTCGCTCACCGAGCTCCAGGACATTCGCCGCACCCTCGCGGCCCGCATCGTCTTCGGCCTCTCCACGCCCGGCACCGAGATCGCCGCGCTCCCCGCCTACCTCGCGCCGCCGCCGGAGGGGATGACCGGCCGCGCCGTGGTGGTCGACGCCGGCGGCACGAACCTGCGCGCCGCCATCGTGGAGCTCCAGCCGGGCGGCGTGTCGCGCATCGTCGCCGGGCCCGCGCCGGCGAAGTTCCCGGGCGGGCCCGAGGTCGCGGGCGACGCCTTCTTCGATGTGCAGGCGGAGCTGGTCGAGCGCCTCGGCGCCGTGCAGGGCCTGCCGGTGGGGTACTGCTTCTCGTATCCTTCGGAGACCCTGCCGTCGCTCGACGCGCGGCTGCTCCGCTGGACCAAGGGCGTCCAGATCACGGGGGTCGAGGGCACGAACGTGGGCGAGCGGCTCGGCCGGGCGCTCGCCGCGCGGAAGCTCCGGCCCGGCCCGGTCCGGGTGCTGAACGACACGGTGGCGAGCCTGCTCGGGGGCGCCTTCACGCACGGCGGGGCCTCGCCCGCGGCGTTCATCGGCCTCATCGTGGGGACGGGGACCAACATGGCCACGTTCCTCCCCGCCGGTCGGATCCCGAAGCTCAAGACCGGGCACTTCGTCGCGCCGATGGCGGTCAACCTCGAGAACGGCAACTTCAACCCTCCGCACCTCCAGCCCTTCGACGCGGAGGTCGACGCGAGCTCGGAGAACCCGGGGGCGCAGCGCTTCGAGAAGGCGGTGTCCGGGGCCTACCTGCCGCGGCTCTTCGCGCGGCTGTGCCCGGAGCACGCTCCCCTGACCAGCTCGGCCGACCTGGTGCGGCTCCGCGACGAGGGCACGGGGGACGCGCGGCGGGTCGCCGGCGACCTGCTGCAGCGCTCGGCCGACCTCGTGGCGGCGGCGCTCGCGGCGGTCGCCGACGTGCTCGAGAGCCCCCCGGGGGTGGGCATCCTGGCGGAGGGCAGCCTCTTCTGGGGCGATCCGCGCTACGCGCCGCGGGTGCAGGAGACGCTGCGCGGCCTCGTCGGCGCGCGTGTCGAGCCGCGGATCGCCCGGCTCGAGCACGTCAACCTGATCGGGTCGGCCTGCGCCGCGCTGTTCGCCTGATCGGCCGCGCGCGTCGCCCCCGCTCGCCGTGTCCCAGCCGGCGAAGAGCGCGCCGGGGCTGGCCGTGCCAGGGCTGAGCGGGCGGCCGCGAGCAGCCGCCATTCTCCAATGTTTCCAGGAAGTTTCCGAAAGGGATCGCGATGGCGACCGGCGCGGCAGCGCGACGTTGCCACCGGCGGCCTGAAGCGGCAGAATCGCACATTTCTGGCCGTATTCGCCGTTTCGGACCACCATGGCGCAGCGTTGACCCCGAGGAAGGAGCTCGGCCGGTGATGTGTGGAACAGCAGCATGCTTCGGCGTTGCCGGGCCGGATGGGCGGGCGGGGCGCGTCCGGTCGTCGCGGGCGGGCCCCGGTAGCCGGAATGGCTATTGTCATTAGAGAGATGCTCCCGTCGAACCGCAGACTTGCGTTCCGAAGGCAGCCGCACCTGCTCGATGACAGCGGGAGCGTCGGCGTGTGGATCACGCAGCCGGCGGGCATGGTGGTGCAGCTCCTGCGCGAGACGGCGGCGACGGGCGAGATGGCGCGGTTCATCTCGGTCGACGCGTACCAGAAGCTCGTGGGCGTGATGCGCCCGGGGGAGCGGGCGTACTTCATCTACGACATGGCGCTCATGGTGCGCCACGAGACCGAGGCGCGCGTGGTCCTGACGCAGTGGGGGCTCAGCGTGCGCGACCGGATCGAGCACATCGTGGTCCGTCCGCCGCCCGAGATGAACAAGCTGGGGCGCATGGGGATCCAGACGATCGCGGCGGCGATGAGCCTGGCGGGGGTGCAGCTCGACATCATGGACGACTTCGAGCCGTTCCTGCGCGAGCGGAACCTGCGGCCGCGGATCAGCCTCACCTGAGGCGAGGCCTCGCCGGGGCGGCGGCCTGGCAGGCCTTGCTCAGGCCTGGGCTGTCAGGAGGGGGTCGCGGGGGCGGTCAGTGGCCGCCGCCGGTCCCCTTGATCTCGAGCTGAGGGCGGGAGGGGTGGGGCCAGTCGAGGTGGAAGAACTTGCCGCGCGGCTGATCCGTGCGCTCGTAGGTGTGGGCGCCGAAGTAGTCGCGCTGCGCCTGCAGGAGGTTCGCGGGCAGGTGGGGCGCGCGGTAACCGTCGTAATACGACAGGGCCGACATGAACGCCGGCGCCCAGACGCCGTTCTGCGCGGCGATCGAGACCACCTTGCGCCAGTTGGCCTGACCCAGCTTGATCTGATCGTTGAAGTACGGGTCGAGCAGGAGGTTCGTCAGGCCAGGATTGCGCGTGTACGCCTCCGTGATCTTCTGGAGGAACCGCGCGCGGATGATGCATCCGCCGCGCCAGATGCTCGCGATCGTGCCGAAATCGAGCTTCCACTTGTACTCCGCCTGGGCGGCGGCCATGAGCTGGAAACCCTGAGCGTAGGCGCAGATCTTCGAGCAATACAGGGCGTCGCGGATCGCCGTGATCGTGCCCTGACGATCCTCGACCCGGGTCGGCGTCGGCCCCGCGAGCTGCTTCGAGGCCTCGACGCGCTCGTCCTTGAGCGCCGAGAGGCAACGGGCAAACACCGCCTCGGCGATGGCGTTCGCGGGGATGCCCATGTCGAGCGCATTGCTGCTCGTCCACTTGCCGGTGCCCTTCTGCCCCGCGGTGTCGAGGACGAAATCGACGAACGGCTTGTCCTTCTGGACAG
Source organism: Sorangium sp. So ce385 (assembly GCF_051474135.1). Lineage (NCBI taxonomy): Bacteria > Pseudomonadati > Myxococcota > Polyangiales > Polyangiaceae > Sorangium > Sorangium sp. So ce385. The sequence continues at coordinate 10,065,932 of NZ_CP150337.1, forward strand.
GGTCCTTCTGCTGGAGGATGTCCGCGGTGATCTGGATGAGGTACGAGTCGAGATCGCCGCTGTTCCACTCGGCGAACACCCGCGACATCTCGTCCTTCGACAGCCCGAGCAGCCCGTCGAGGAGCGTGTACGCCTCGCAGATGAGCTGCATGTCGATGTACTCGATGCCGTTGTGGACCATCTTCACGTAATGGCCCGCGCCGTTCGGCCCGATGTACGCCGTGCAGGGGACGCCGCCCTCCACCGGCTTGCCAGGGGCCGCGCCCTCGAGCGGCTTGCCGGTCGCAGGATCGACCTTGGCGGCGATCGCGCGCCAGATCGGCTCCAGGTGCTTCCAGGACTCGGGATCGCCGCCCGGCATCAGCGAGGGGCCGAAGCGCGCCCCCACCTCGCCGCCCGACACGCCCGAGCCGAAGAACTTGCACTGCTGCGCGTACTCATGCTCCCGACGGATGGTGTCCGTCCAGAGCGAGTTGCCCAGATCGACGACGATGTCGTCCGGCTCGACGCCCGCCTCGATGAGCTGCTTGACTACCATGTCCACCGGCGGACCGGCCTTGACCAGGATCACCGCCTTGCGCGGCTTCTTCAGGGCGCGGACGAAGTCCTTCAGCGTCTCGCAGTAGACAAGGCCGCCGGGGGTGCTCGGGTTCCTCGCGACGAAGTCCTTCGCGACCTGCACCGTGCGGTTGTACACGGCCACCTTGAACCCGTGGTCGGCCATGTTGAGCGCGACGTTCTCGCCCATGACGGCCAGCCCGATCATGCCGATGTCGCAGCTGGATGTGGCATCATTCATCCCGGTTCTTCTCCTTCACGCGTTGCTCATGCTCCGTCAGCGACCGCTGTGTTGCGCTGTCTTGCGCGGATGCGACGGCTCAGCAAGGCCTCGGCCCGCGCGCCGTCAATCTCGTTGGGTCGGCTGGCAGCCACGGCCGCGCATTCTGAGCAGGCCGGCGGCGCGGCGTCCAGTGCGCTCGTGAACGGACGCCGCGCCTGCACGCCAGCCACGCCGGCGCCGCGCGGAGGCGCGCCTCGCCCCCGCGCGACGCCGGCGTGGAGGCGCGCTCGCGCGCCGTGGTAGGCTCGCGCCGGTGCGACCGGGCCCGGCGCTCGTAGGCCTCTTCCTCGCCGCAGCCGCGGCCCCGGCGTGCGTCCCCGCCACGTACAACGTCCGCGCGGCGCGCGCCTTCGCCAACGAGGACGCCCGCCGCGCGATCATCGACGACCGCGCGGCCGATCTGGAGCGCGCGGTCTGGCTCGCGGACGAGGTCCTCGCGAACACCGCCTACTCCCCGGGCGACGCGTGGGTCGCGGCGCTCCGGCTCGACGACGACGAGGGCGAGCGGCTCCGCGAGCGCTTCGAGGAAGCCGCGCCGTACGACGGGGAGCACGAGGTCCCGCTCGCCAAGCTCTACCGCGTGAAGCTCGACGAGGCGCTCGCCCGCGCGGCGGCGCCGCGGCCGGCGCCGCCCGCGTTCGCGCGGCTCTTCGACGCGCTGGCGGCGCTCGCGGCGCCTGTCCCCGCGGCGCCCCCGCCCACGGCGCCGCCGAGAGCGCCCGCGGCGCCCCCGCCCGCCTCCAGCGCCGCGGGCCGCCTCCCGGCCGCGTGGCAGGCGCTGGCGGGGCACGCGCGGGCGCTCGCCGCCGAGGAGCGGAGCGTCGCGCGGCTCTCGGCCGGAAGGCCCCTCGGCGCGCCGGACACGCCCGAGCTCGCCGCCGCGAAGGGGAAGGTCGCCGGGCGGCGGCGAGCGCTCGCCGCCGCGCAACGGGACATCGCGGGCGCGGCCGCCGAGCTCCGCGCGGCGAGCGCGGGGCAGGAGCCCGCCGCGACCATCGCGCGCGACGCCCTCCGCGTCACGTCGTTCCTCCTGCGGATGCACACCGAGGCGCTCGCCGTGGCGCCGTACGTGGTGAAGCAGGCCCGGCGCGTCGCGCGCGGCGAGCCGGGCTACGGGGCCACGGCAGCGCGCGCGGAGGCGCTCTCCAGGGTCCTCGAGGAGCAGCGCGAGGCGCTCTCCGCCTGCGCCGAGGCGCTCGCCGTGCCGGCGCGGACGCCGCTCGAGGACACGGCGGGGTTCGAGATGCAGGAGAGCCTGCTCGAGCAGGGTCGGGCGATCAGCCTCGACGCCGTCCACCTCCAGCTGAAGAGCGACGTCGAGCTCCTCTTCTTCCACCAGCTCGCGAGCCCGAACTCCTCGGGCGGCATCAACGATTACCGGGGCAGGACGCGGCGGCTCGCCTACGACGTCGATCCCGTGTTCATGGTCGGCGGCCGCGCGCTGCTCACGTACGACTTCGAGCACGTGCGCAACGCCGCGCGCCTCAACGCCGGGTTCAAGACGGACCGGCTGTTCTCGTCGGGGGGCGACATCGCGTACGATAACTCGCTCGGGAAGCTGATCGGCCTGAACGGCTTCGCGAGCGACGTGTTCGACATCGGCGCCGACCTCGTCGGCATCAGCACGAGCCTCAAGATCGCGCGGTTCACCTCGGGCAACGTCACCGAGCTCGCCGTCGATCCGGTGACCGGGCGCGACGCCGGCGCCGTGGCGAGCGCGCCGTTCCAGCTCCTCGTCCGCCAGATCGACGTCGGCTTCGACGTGACGAAGCTCTTCCCGGAGGCCGCGGACGATGTCTACCTGGAGGAGCTGCTCGTCGGCTTCCGGTACATGGATTACAAGCTCCCGCGCATCTTCTATGCGCTCCGCGAGCGGGAGCCGGGCACCGGCAATGTTTACGTCTTCGAGCGGCAGAGCCCTGCCCAGAGCGTGACATCGCGCTTCTACCAGGGCGGCTTCAGCCTGCGGATGGGCAACGGCGAGTGGCCGCGGCTCGCGCCGTTCGGCGACCTCGGCCTCTACGGAGGCGCCGGACCGGTGCGCTACGCCTTCTCGGCGGATCCCGCGGTCCCGGGCGGCCCGCGCGAGGTCGACGAGGCGACGATGATCGCGCTCTCCGGCAACCTGTCCGTGGGGCTCCGGCTCCGGCTGACGTCGTACCTCAGCCGGCTCCGCCTGCTGACCGAGCTGTCCTACAACGTCGAGGCGGTCGGCCAGGGCATCGTGTCCAGCATCCACGCGACGAGGCGTGGAGACGAGACGACCTACACGGTCGGCCGCAAGATCGACATCGGCGGCTTCGACCTGTTCCACGGGCCCCGCCTGCTCGCGGTGCTCGTGCTCTGAGGAAACGTCGCTTCAGAGTTCGAATTCTTCCACGACATCGTAAACTGAGCTGGAAGGCATGGATCTCGGCCATGCCGAGATCGAGCTGGTCGAGCGGCGCAACACGGCGAGACACGACGAAACACCGCGAACGTACCCGCATGGATCGCGCCAGCGCGTCCTACACGGGGCGAGCGCTGTAGGCGAACCTGCGACGGCAAGTTCCTGGATGCAGCCGTCGGACCCCATGGTGTAAGCTCGATCGACGCGGTGGACCCATGTCGCTGAACTTCATCGAGGGGAGGCTGTTCGCAGGCAGGTACCGCGTCGTGCGCTGCATCGCGACCGGAGCCATGGGCGCGGTCTACGAGGTCGTGCACATCGAGACGGAGCGCCGGCGGGCGCTCAAGGTGATGCACCCGCACCTCGCCGAGAACCCCGAGTTCCACGCCCGGTTCAAGCTCGAGGCGCGCGTCGCCGCCCGCATCGCCACCGAGCACATCGTCGAGGTGTTCGACGCCGGGATCGACGCGGAGACCGGGATGCCGTTCCTGGTCATGGAGCTGCTCCGCGGCGAGGAGCTCAGCAAGCGCATCCGCCGCCTCGGGCGCCTGTCGCCGGAGGCGGCCGTCGCCTACCTGCGCCAGACGGCGATCGCCCTCGACAAGACGCACGCCGCCGGGGTCGTCCACCGCGATCTCAAGCCGGCGAACTTGTTCCTGGCGGCGATCGGCGACGACGACGAGTTCCGCATCAAGGTGCTCGATTTCGGCATTGCCAAGCTCGTCGCGGAGACCGCGCTCGACTCGGCGACGACCGCGGCCCTCGGGACGCCGCTCTACATGGCGCCTGAGCAGTTCAGCGGCGCGTCCATCTCGAAGGCCGTCGATCTCTTCGCGCTCGGCATGATCGCGTACACGCTCCTCGTCGGCAAGGCCTACTGGCTCAACGACATGCGGGAGTTCAGCAACACGCTCGCGTTCGCGGTGATCGCGATGTACGGCCCTCAGGAGCCCGCGTGCGCGCGCGCGGCGGCCGATGGGGTGGAGCTGCCCCCGGCCTTCGACGCGTGGTTCGCGAAGGCGACGGCGCACGACCCCGAGGCGCGCTTTCCGACCGCATCCGCCGCGGTCGAGGCGCTCGCCGAGATCTTCGACATCGCGCCCGCGCCGGCGAAGTCGTCGCGCCTGTCCGTGGTGGAAACGCCGCTGCCGCGCGCACACCAGGGTCCCGCTTCGTCGGTGCCGGCGCCCGCCCAGTCCTCCAGCACGGGCGTGGAGACGAGGGTCGCTGCCGCGCCGCCGCGGAGATGGTCCACGGTCGCGATCGCGGCCGTCGCCCTGATCGGCGGCGGCGCCATCGCCTTCGCCTCGCTCGGCGGGGGCGCGCGCTTCGCTCCGGGCAACGCGCCGGACGCGCCGGTGGCCCGGGCGGCCCCCGCCCCGCCGATCTCCACGCCGCCCTTCCCCTCGGCCGTGCCGGTCCCCGCTCTCCCCGAGGCCTCCGGGCCCCCCGGAGCGCCCGACCTCGCGGCGCCTGCGGCCGTGACGCCCGCGCCGCTCGAGCACGGCGACCTGGCGCCCGTCCCCGCGGCAGCGTCCGCGAGCGCGAACGACGCGATGCTGCCGCCTCGCGCGGCGCCGCACCCTCGCGCCACGGCGCCGTCCAGCGCCGCGACGTCGTCCAGCGCAGCGACATCGTCCGGCGCAGCGCCGCCTTCCAGCGCCGCACCACCGTCCAGCGCAGCGCCGCCGTCCAGCGCAGCGCCGCCGTCCAGCGCCGCGCCGCCTTCCAGCGCGGGGCACACGCCGATCCCGCCGGCGTCCTCCTCGGCCAAGCCCCGGGAATCGCTCTACTCGGCGGACTGACGCGGCGCCCGCGCCGACGCGGCGACGGCGGAGCGCTGTTTTCTTGCCTGCGGCGATACCGGGAATGGTATCTCATGCATCCACCGATGCGCTTCGCCTGGTCTGCGCCTCTAGTGAGCGGATTGCTGAGCATCGCTCTCACCGCTCCGGCAAGCGCGCAACCCGACGCCGTGGCCGTGGCCGAGTCGCTCTTCAACCGCGGTCTCGCGGACATGCTGGCGGGCCGGCATTCGGTGGGCTGCCCTGCCCTCGCCGAGAGCTATCGGCTCGATCCTCGCGCAGGTCGGCTGTTCACGCTCGCCGAGTGCGAGGCCCAGTGGGGGCGCATCGCCACCGCCGTTGCGCGCTACAACGACTTTCTGGCGCTGTATTCCCGCATGTCGGAGGCCGACAAGCTCCAGCAGCTCGAGCGCTACAAGGTCGCGATCGAGCAGCGCGATACGCTCGCGCCGCTCGTCCCGCAACTCACGCTGTCGCTGCCGGACGACGCGCCCGCGGGCACGGTGGTGCAGCGCGACGGCATCATCCTCGAGCGGCCTTCCTTCGGCATCCCGCTCCCCGTCAACCCGGGAGAGCACGTCGTGACGACGAGGGCGCCGGGGGGGCCGCTGCACGAGGTGCGGTTCACGATCGACAGGTCCGACGCGAAGACGATCGCGCTCGAGGTGAAGCTCCCCCGCGAGGAGCCTCCCCCCGACAAGCCGGCGGCTCGGCCGCCCGACCCGCTCGGCGTGCCGCCCGCGAACGGCGCGAAGGGCGCCGCGGCGGCCCCGCAGTCGTCCGGGCCCAGCGGCCAGCGCGTCCTGGCCTACGTGGCGGGCGGGCTCGCCGTGAGCGGGCTGCTCGTCGGCTCGGTGACCGGGTGGATGGCGCTCAACGAGAGCAGCCGCGCGGACAAGGAGTGCAAGGACGTAAGCCCCGGCGTGGCGGAATGCGACACCCCCGTCGCGAAGGCCGCCGGCGAACGCGCGAAGGACCTGGGGACGGTGAGCACGATCGGCTTCAGCGCCGGCGCGGCGCTCGCGGGTGCGGCGGTGCTGCTCTTCCTGACGGAGCCTTCCCCGTCCGGCCCGCAGGCCAGCGCCGCGTCCCGCCCGCAGGCCGGGACGGTCCGCTGGTCGCTGCTCGCCGGGCCGAGCGGCGGCGGCGTCGCGGTCCAGAGCCGGTGGTGAGCCTGCCCGCGCCCGTCGCCGCCGGCGCAACCCGCCCGTAACGCAGCTCGCCCGCGGCGCCCATCGCGCTGCGCGCGCCGGCGCGCCACGCCGCGCGGCCGCGGCGGGCTCACGCCGCCTTGCACCCAGCCTGCACCCAGGTTGCGGCGTCGATGCAGGTCAATCCACGTCGGGATCTCCCCGATTCGTCGAAAACGTGCGCCTCGTCGGTGGACACGATGGACACGATCGGGTGTAGCATCAATAAAAAACTACAGGCCGGCGCGCCCGGATGGGAAGGTATCGCGATGAGGAAAGGGCAATTCATGATCACGAAGACCACGATGGCCATGTTCGGGCTCGCGGCCTCCGGGCTGCTCGCGGGCTGCACGGAGACGCTCGACTCGAAGCAGATCCGCACCGGAGGGATCTCGGCGACGATAGAGGCGACCGCCGAGAGCGCGTCGTCGACGAGCGTGAAGGCCACGCTCAAGGCGGGCGGCGACGAGAGCAACACCTACGTCATCCTGAGCGCGGGAGACCGGATCTCGGCGACGGCGGACGGCGAGGAGGTCGAGATGTCCTCCGAGAGCTCCGGGGTCTACGTGGCCCACTTCGACATCGGGGAGGGAGGCACCGAGTTCACGGTGCGGCTGGACCGCGAGGACGACGACGACGCGCCGAACAACGCCGGGACGCTCCCCGACCCGTTCGACCTCGAGGCGCTGCCCAAGGATCCGGTCCCGCGCGGCGAGGACCTCACGGTCACGTGGGCGCCGAGCGGGTCGGGCGACGACATGGTGATCCGCGTGGACGGCAGATGCATCTTCGCCAAGACGTTCGATGTCGGGGGCGATCCCGGGACGTACACCATCGAAGCGGATGAGCTGGAGGCGACGAGCTCGCAGGAGCCCGAGAGCTGCGATGTGGACCTCGTGATCAGCCGCACGCGCGGCGGCACGACGGACAAGACCCTGGACCCGGAGAGCTCGTTCGAGCTGAGCCAGGTCCGGCAAGGCCGCTTCACCTCGGCGCCCTGAGGCGCCCTCCCTGCGCCTGCCGGCCAAAGGCGCCGTCGTCGATCCAGACGTCGAACGCCTGCCCCGGATCGAAGGAGAAGGCTGGCGATCTCAGCCGAACAGCGCGGCGTAGTCGTCCTCGCGAAAGCCCACCAGCACCCGGCTCCCCTTCACCAGCACGGGCCGCTTGACGAGCTTCCCGTCCTCGGTGAGCCACCGCGCGACCTCCGCGTCGCTCGCGGCGTCCACCCGCGCCTTGCCGAGGGCGCGGTAGCTCTGCCCGCTCGTGTTGAGCCACCGGCGCACCGGGAGCCCGCTGGCCGGGATCCATCGGGCGAGCTCCTCGGCCGTCGGCGGCTCGTCGACGATGGGCCGCACGGCGACGTCGACGCCGCGCTCGCCGAGCCACTTCAAGGCCTTCTTGCAGGTGCTGCACCCGGAATACGAGAGGATCTGGACCTTGCTCATGCGGGCCTTTTGCCCTCGCACGCGCGAAGTGGCAAGGCCCGCGGATCATCCTCCGCGGCCTCGCGCCCTGCGGCGTGGCGTCGAATCGGATGGATCCGCCCGGCGGGCCGCGCCCTCAGTCGGGATACCCGGGGATGTTCATCGCTATCGAATAGAGCGAGTCGCCCGCCGTGATGTAAAGCGTCTTCCGATCGGCCCCGCCGAACGCGACGTTCGTCGCCTCGCTCATCCCCCCGATCGTGCCGAGCCTCGCGCCGGACGGCGCGAAGACCTCGACGCCGCCCGTCCACCCGACGTAGAGGTTGCCCGCGCAGTCGACGCCCATGCCGTCGGCCTTCATGAGGCCCGAGGCGAAATCGGAGGAGGGGCCGGGCGCGCCGCCTTCATCCAGCGGATATCGCCGGATCCGGCCGGCGCTGAACTCGCCGGCATAGAGGACGCGCTCGTCGGGCGAGAGCGCGACGCCGTTCGGCTCGGTCATCGTGCCCACGACGCTCACCTCGCCGGACGGCGACACGCGGTACACCGCCGTCGGCAGCTCCGACATGCCGGTGAGCTGGAACTCCGGATCGCTGAAATAGACGTTGCCGTCGGCCCGCACGGCGACGTCGTTCGGCGCGTTGAACCGCTTGCCACCGTAGAGCTCGGCCACTGGACGCCGCGACTTCGTGCCGAGGTCGAAGGCGGAGATGCCGCGCGTGTCGTGGGTGCACGCGATCAGCTCCCCGTCCGCGGACAGGGCGAGACCGTTCGTCGAGCTGTTCTCGATGAACACGTCGAACGAGCCCGGAGGCGTGAACCGGCGCAGGGTCGCCGGCGGGCCGTTGAGCGGCGGCTGGTTCCGCTGCATGCGGTGGATGTCCGAGAAGAACAGCGCGCCGAGCTCGGCGACCCAGACCGGCCCCTCGAGGTAGTCGAACCCGCCGCGCACCCGCTGCGCCGTGCGGTTCGCCGGCAGCGGATCGGCCGCATACGGCCCTCCCGGGCAGATCCCCAGGTCGCCGCCGCCCCCGCCGCCGCCCCCGCCGCCGAGCCCGCCCTCGCCGGACCCGCCGCCGCCCGCGCCGCCTGACCCGCTCGCCGTCGTCGCGCCGTTCGTCGCGCCGCTCGTCGCGCCGCTCGCGCCCGCGCCGCCGCTGCCGCTGCCGCTGCCGCTCGTGGCGACCTGGTCCCCGGTGGAGCCGCCCGGATCGCCGCCCCCTTCCGAGGGAAATCCGGGAGAACCGGCGCCGTCACCACAGCCGCTCGCGGCCGCAGGCAGGATTCCACATAGCAACAGAGAAAATCGAGCTCTCATAAGCAAAGATCTCCATCCCGAGATGCGCATGACGTGGATTTATCACAGGCGACGCGCCCGTTGTGGTCACCACCTTGCGGCGGAAAAATTGCCACGTCGCGCGACGGGCCGTCTGGTATACGTGCGCGGAAAGGAGCCGCCTCCCCGCGGCAGCGCCCCTCGTGATCCGCCTCGATTCCATCAGCAAGCAGCACGGTAAGCAGATCCTCTTCCTCGAGGCCTCCGCGGCGGTGAACCGCGGCGAGAAGGTCGGCCTGGTGGGGCCGAACGGCTCCGGCAAGACGACGATCTTCCGGATGATCACCAAGGAAGAGGCGCCCGACGGCGGCCAGGTCGCGATCGACCGCGGCGTCACCATCGGCTACTTCAGCCAGGATGTCGGCGAGATGAAGGGCAGGAGCGCCGTCGCCGAGACCATGGACGGCGCCGGCCCGGTCTCCGTCGTCGCGGCGGAGCTCCGCGAGCTCGAGGCCGCGCTCGCCGACCCCGAGCGCATGGACGAGATGGAAAGCCTGATCGAGCGCTTCGGCCAGGCGCAGGCCCGCTACGAAGAGCTCGGCGGCTACGCGCTCGACGCCAAGGCGCGCGAGATCCTCGCCGGCCTCGGCTTCAGCCAGGCCATGATGGATGGCGACGTGGGCGCCCTCTCCGGCGGCTGGAAGATGCGCGTCGCGCTCGCGCGCATCCTCCTCATGCGGCCCGACGCGCTCCTGCTCGACGAGCCGACCAACCACCTCGACATCGAGTCGATCATCTGGCTCGAAGGGTACCTGAAGCAGTATCCAGGGGCGCTCGTCATGACCTCGCACGATCGCGAGTTCATGAACCGCATCGTCACCAAGATCATCGAGATCGACGGCGGCGAGCTCACCAGCTACTCGGGCAATTACGAGTTCTACGAGCAGCAGCGCGCCATCATCGAGCAGCAGGCCGAGGCGCAATACGAGCGCCAGCAGGCGATGCTCGCGAAGGAGATGCGCTTCATCGAGCGCTTCAAGGCCCAGGCCGCCAAGGCGGCGCAGGTCCAGTCGCGCGTGAAGAAGCTCGAGAAGATCGACAAGGTCGAGCCGCCGAAGCGCCGGAGGACCATCCGCTTCGAGTTCAAGCCGGCCCCGCGCTCGGGCGACGACGTGGCGCGGCTCGACGGGGTCAAGAAGTCGTTCGGAGGCCGCCCCATCTACGACGGGTTCGACCTCCTGATCCGCCGCCGCGAGCGCTGGTGCGTCATGGGCGTGAACGGCGCCGGCAAGTCCACGCTGCTCAAGCTCATCGCCGGGGCCTCCGCGCCGGACGCCGGCCAGGTGAGCGTCGGCGCGAGCGTCAAGCTGGGGTACTTCGCGCAGCACGCGATGGAGCTGCTCGACCCGACCCGCTCCGTCTGGGAGTCCATCGTCGCTGCCTTCCCCCAGGCCTCCATCGGCTCGCTCCGCACGCTCGCCGGCGCATTCGGCTTCTCCGGCGACGACATCGACAAGCCGTGTCGCGTGCTGTCCGGCGGCGAGAAGGCCCGCCTCGTGCTCGCGATCATGCTCTACGATCCGCCGAATTTCCTGGTGCTCGACGAGCCGACCAACCACCTCGATATGGCGACCAAGGAGATGCTCGTCGAGGCGCTCTCCTCGTTCGAGGGCACCATGCTGTTCGTCTCGCACGATCGCCGCTTCCTCGCCGCGCTGTCGAACCGCGTCCTCGAGCTCCTGCCCGACGGGCCGCGCGTCTACGGCGGCGGATACCTGGAGTACGTCGCCCAGAGCGGACACGAGGCGCCAGGCATCCGGAGCTGAGGGCGCGGCTCCGCGCCGCCGCGCGCTCCGCCCGGGAGCGACTCCCGCCCGCCAGCTCGACGCGACTCGGCGCCGGGCGGGGCGGGGCGCGAGGTGAACACATGCTCAAGGTTTCGCGCTATCGTAAGGACCTCGATGGAGCAGCTCGGTAGACCGAACCCAAAGCGGCTCTCCGACTTCATCCAGCGCCATCACGACGCGGTCCTGGAGAAGTGGAAGCAGCGGGTCCAATCGCTGAGCCCGGCGCGGCGGCTGTCGGATACGTTGCTGACCGACCATATCCCGAGCGTCCTCGCGTACATCGCCGAGGCCACCGGGAGCGAGGGCGCGGAGGCCGCTGTCGACCGGAGGCTCCGCGGCATGCCCGGGTATCACGCGCTGAACCGGCTGGCCCACGGGTACGACCTCTCCGACGTGGTGATGGAGTACGCGGCGCTCCGCGCCGTGATCCTGGAGCTCTGGGAGCGCGACGGCGGCGGGGACGGCGGGCGCGAGCTGATCCGGCTGAACGCGGCGATCGACGAGGCGATCGCGGGCGCCGTGTCGCATTACCAGGAGGCGCGCGTGCGCCTGCTCCAGGCGCTCGACACGATCTCGGCGGCCGCCCTCGGCAGCAGCGACCTGGACACCTTCCTGAAGGCGCTCATCCGCGCCACGCGGGAGGCGGCGGCCGCCGTGGACGTGGCGATCGTCCTGCTCGGGGACGGCCTCGAGGTGCACGCGACGGCCGGCCTCGACGATGGGCCGCTGCTCGGCCCGCCGCTCGAGGCGACGCGGGAGTTCGCCCGCGCGGTGCTCGCGCTGCGCGGGCCCACCTCGCTCGACGCCGCACTCCCGGCCCTGCCCGCGACCGCGCGCGAGATCCGGTCGAGGGGGCTGCGCGCCGTCTACGGCGTGCCGCTGCTCCACGAGGGGCACGCCATCGGCGTCGCGATCCTCGGCTCCCGCAACGCCGAGGACTTCTCCGACGAGGACATGCTGATGCTCCGCACGATGACCAGCCGGGCGACCGGGATCATCGTGCAGGCGCAGCTCGTCGCGAAGGAGCGCGCGTCGCGGCACCAGGCGGACGACGCCCGCGCGCTGCTCGCGACCGTGGTCGAGCAGATGCCGGCGGGGCTCATCATCGGCGAGCGGCAGACGGGGCGCGTCCTCCTCACGAACCGGCAGGCCACGGAGATCTTCCGGCAGTCGTTCGAGGGCATCCAGAGCATCGAGGGCTACACCGGCCGCGGCTTCCACCCGCGGTCGGGCAAGCCGTACGAGACGTGGGAGTGGCCGCTCTCGCGCACCGTCACGACGGGCGAGGTCGTGAACGACGAGGAGATCGACATCCTCCGCGGCGACGGCACGTGGGGGCGCATCCTCGTGCGCTCGTCGCCGGTGCGGGATCCGGACGGGCGCGTCTCGGCGGGCATCGTCACCTTCTTCGACATCACCGAGCGCACGCGCGCCGAGCAGGGGCAGCGCTTCCTCGCGGCCGCGAGCGCCGCCCTGAGCGACAGCCTCGATCTCCAGGGAACGCTCGACCGGCTCGGCCGCCTCACGGTGCCCGAGCTCGCGGACTGGTGCGTGATCCAGACGCTGCCGGAGTTCGAGGCGGCGCGGCGGGTCACGCTGACGCACGCGGACCCGGAGACCGTGAAGCGGGCGCGCGCGCTCTTCCGCGAGATGGATCCGCCCCCGGCGCTGACGGCGCTGATGGAGCAGGTCCTCTGCACCGAGCGGCCGGAGCTCGTCCGGGACCTGTCGCACCCGCTGCTCGCCTCGGTCGGCGAGCACCCCGCCTTCCGCCGGCTGGTCCGCGCGCTCGGGATCACGTCGGCCATGGTGGTGCCGATGGTGGCGCGGGGGCGCACGTTCGGCTGCATCACCCTGGCGACCGCGGAGTCCGGGCGGATCTACGACGAGGCGGACCTGGCGGTCGCGCACGATCTGGCGCAGCGGGCGGCGCTCGCCGCGGACAACGCCCGGCTCTACGAGGCCGCGCAGCGCGCGATCGAGCTCCGGGACAACGTGCTCGCCACGGTGTCCCACGACCTCCGGAACCCGCTGAGCGCGATCATCACCGCGGCCGCCGTGATGACCAAGCGCGCGGCGGCGCGGGGGGAAAAGGGGGACGCGAAGGCGATTCAGGCGATCCAGCGCTCGGCGCACCGGATGGATCGGCTGCTCCACGACCTGCTCGATTTCGCGAGCCTGCGCGCCGGCCGGCTGGCGCTGCGCCGGCAGCCGCAGGACCCGCGGGAGATCAGCCGGGAGGCGGTCGAGACGTTCGAGTCGCAGGCCCAGGAGAAGGGGGTCCACCTGGGCGTGGCGTCGACCGAGGACGTCCCGCTCGTCGTGTGCGATCGCGATCGCGTGCTCCAGGTGCTCTCGAACCTCCTGAGCAACGCGCTCAAGGTGACCGGCGCCCAGGGGTCGGTCACGGTGCGGTGCGAGCACCGGGAGGAGCACGTCGTCTTCTCGGTGGCGGACACGGGGCCGGGGATCCCGGAGGACGAGCTGCCGTACCTGTTCGAGCGGTTCTGGCGCGGCCAGCGGAACGGCTACAAGGGCACCGGGCTCGGGCTGGCCATCGCCCGGGAGCTCGTGGTCGCGCACGGGGGGACCATCCAGGTGGAGAGCCGCGTGGGCGTGGGGACCACGTTCCGGTTCACGATCCCCGTCGGGAGCGCCGAGGGGTAGGCCGGCGGCGAGCGCCGGGGAGGGAGTGGACGATCGGGCGCGCCGGCCCCAGAGGCCTCCGGAAGGAGGAAACATGGGAGACGAGACAACGCGCGACCAGCTGGGCGCCCCGCGGCCCGAGCGCGAGGTCAGCGAGGAGAAGCTGCCGCACCCGCAGGCGGACGTCCCCGGCGTCCGCGGGCCGATCACGTCGTCCGGCGAGCGAGAGGACGCGCCCCCCGGCGAGGTCGAGACCTGGGGCAGCGAGGGCGGCGCCGGGTCGTACGAGGGGGGGCCGGTCGTCTCGGACACGAAGCTCCCCGCGGGGAGATCGGGGCGTAAACCTTCGTAATTACGTATGTATTTGTCGATGTTGCGGCCCGCGGAGCCCCCTCGCGGGCCGCCGGGTCACGGCTGCTGCTGCTGCGTCGGCCTGGGCGCGCACCGCTGCATGTAGGCGGGCTCGGGGCAGCCCTCGTGGGTCAGGATCTCGCTCTCCTGGCATTTCACGAGCGCAGCCCGGATGTCGAGGCACTTCCCGGGGCCCGCCTCGACGCACCGGTGCACCGAGGTGGTCCCGTTGGCGCAACCGTCGAGCTGGCCCTCGGGGCAATCCAGGAGCGGCCCGACCGAGCAGTCACGCTCCGGGGTCGGGCCGGTCGCCGTCGTCGACGTCCGCTGGGTGGCCTGCTGCCGGGGCGTGCAGGCGGCGCTCCCGGCGAGCGCGAGCCCCGTGAAGAAGAAGAGCAGGCCCCGGCGGGGCGAGCAGCTGCGCGTGTTCATGCCGTCGTTCTCCGTGGGTGAGGCTGGGCCGGGGACCGGAAGGCAGGTCGCCGACCAGCGCGCCCGGCAGACTACTCCACGGAACGAGGTCGTCCGGCGCTTTTGCCTCGGCGGCCGGAGGCCCCCGGCAGGACCGAGCGCCTCAACCTGGGTCGGGCCGTCCGGCTCAACCTGGGTCGGCCGGCTCAACCTGGGTCGGGTCGCCTCAACCTGGGTCGGGCTACCTCAACCTGGGTCGGGCTACCTCAACCTGGGTCGGGCTACCTCAACCTGGGTCGGGCTACCTCAACCTGGGTCGGGCTACCTCAACCTGGGTCGGGCTACCTCAACCTGGGTCGGGTCACCTCAACCCGGGTCGGACCGCCCGCCTCAACCCCGGTCAGAACGCGCCGCCGCCGTGCGCGAGCAGCGCCCAGCTGTCGCCGCCCGTCTGGGTCGCAGCGCCCCGGACGGTCAGGTCGTCGAAGAACGCCGGGCGGAAGTTGAGCCGGGCGCCCACCTTGACGTTGCGCGTGACCAGCCGCTCCACCCCCACGGTGACCGGCACCGTCAGCGCGAACGCATCGCCACCCTCGCCCGCCCAGCCGGCGTAACCCAGCCCCGCGACCACGAACGGCTGCACGATCGCCTCGTCGGCCCGCAAGACGTTGTACCGCAGCCCCGCGTCGAGCGACGTCAGCACCAGCGACCGGCCCAGCGTCGCGCGCTGGTTCACCGAGCCGATGTAGTTGCCCTCGACGGCCACGCGCGGCGACATGCTCCCGGTCACGCGCACGTTCCAGGTGGGCCCGACGCCCGCGGTCCCTCCCAGGTAGCCCAGCATGCCGAAGCCGCCCTCGACCGCGATCGTGGGCTCGGGGATGCGCCGGATGAGCGGCTGATCCGCCGGTGGGACGTTGCCCGCCGGCCGATCGCGCTGCTCCTGTCGCGCCGCGCCCTGCGCCCCCGCCGCGCCAGCGAGCGCCATCATGGCGGCGGCCGCCATGGCCGACGCCGCGAATCGTCGCGTGCTCATTGCAGTTCTCCCCCCGGGTGGACCGGTTCCGCCTCCCCCCCGGGTGGACCGGTTCCGCCTCCGACGACCGCCTCGTGCACACCACAGGCCACGCGCGGCTGTGCAGCCCGGGTCCGACGCCCTCACCCGCGCCGCTCGCCCGCCCGCGCGACGCCGCCTCACGGCCGCATCCGTCGCCGAAACCGCGCCGCCGCTCGCACGTAAACCCGTACGCAGCATCAAGCGAGGCGCGCCGAGCCACCCGCTCGCCCGGATCGGACGCGCCCGCGGCCACGGCATCGCTCGGGTCGACGGTGACATCGAGCGAGCGGGTGGGCAGACGGGGCAGCCCCCGATCGCCCTTCCCGCCCTCCTACCTTCCTGCTCCAGTGGAGAGCGCCACGCGATCACGGCCGCGAGCACCAACCCCATGAGACCCAGGAGACGAGCGTGAAGACGATTCGGACAAGGACACTGCTCCTCGTCGTGCTCGCGGCCGCCGCGACGGGCGCGACCGCATGCCAGGGAGAGCCGCAACCCCTCGCGCCCGCCGCGACCGAGCTCAAGGCGCCGGAAGCGAAGGCGCCCGCCGCGACCGCCTTCGCGATCGACCGGGCGGGCAGCAAGGTCGAGCTCGCGATGGATGCGCCGCGAGAGAAGATCCGCGGGCGAATCGAGGGCGCCGCCGGGGGGACGTTGCAGGTCGATCCCACCGACATCACGAAGACGACGGGCCTCATCACGGTCGACCTCGCCACGCTCGAGCTCTTCCAGACCGCCGTGGGCGACGACGGCAAGCCCGGCGAGGAGAAGAAGAGCGACGTGCAGAACGAGCACGCGCGCACCTGGCTCGAGATCTCCAAGGACACGCCCGACGACGTCCGCGAGAAGAACGCGAAGGCCCAGTTCGCGATCCGGTCGATCTCGACCTCCGGCGAGAAGGACCTCTCGAAGCTGTCCGGCGCGGAGCGGACGGTGACCGTCACCGCGTCGGGCGACCTCCTGCTGCACCAGCGGCAGACCCCGAAGACCGTGGAGCTCATCGCCACGTTCCGGTACGAGGGCGACAGGCCCGCCGGCGTCACCGTGAAGACGGCGAAGCCGTTCTCGGTCGGGCTGGCCGAGCACGACGTCCGGCCGCGCGAGGCGTTCGGCAAGCTCGCCCAGAAGACGCTCGAGGTGCTGGCGCCCAAGGTCGCCAAAGAGGCGATGGTGTCGCTCGAGCTCACCGCGACCGCGGGCGCGGCGACCCCGGCGCCGGCGGCAGCCGCGGCGCCGGCGGGAAGCGCGGCGCGATGAGCGGCGCGCGCCGCCTGCCCGGGAGCCATTGCGGCGCCGCGGCGGTTTTGAGATGACACGGCGCTCCGTGCGCCGCCGGGAAACCGGATCACGCCTCGCCCGTAGTGGGCGCAGGCCCGTCACGACGAGAACCAGAGGAGCCACACGATGCTGTCGAAGAAGAGCATTTACGAGACCCTCGCCGCGCTGAGCGCCGGCGCCCTGCTGATGGGCGGCTGCGGCGGCGCGCAGGCGCCGGTCAACGCGACCGAGGTCCCCGCCGAGCAAGAGGCGACCCCGGCCGCCCCCGCCGCGCCGGCCGAGCCCGCGCCGGCCGAGACGACCTCCGGCGACGCCGCCGCGGGCGCGAACGTCCCCGCGGCCCCGGCCGCGCCTGGGTCCGCCGCGCCGCCGAGCGACGCGCAGTCCGCCGCGACCTCGCCGCAGGTCGCGCCCACGGCCACCCCGGCGGCCACCGCGCCCACGCCGCCCACGCCGACCGCCGCGCCCAAGCCCGCCGCGAAGAAGGCGGCCGCCAAGAAGCCCGGCCACGCGGGCTGCGGCCAGGGCACCTGCGCCTGATCCCGGTCGGCCCCGCCCGCCCCGCGCCCCCATGACCGAAAGCGCGCTCACCGGCGTCGGCCTCGGGCTCCGATGGGAGTTCCTCGACGAGGTGCTCGCGGCGCTCGAGGCGCCCGACGAGGGCGCGCGCGGCGCGGCGCTGGCCGTCCCCTTCTTCGAGCTCTCCCCCGAGAACTACATGCGCCGCGGCGGCTACTACCCCGCCGCGATCGCGCGCGTCCGGGAGCACCGCGCCATCCTGACGCACGGGCTCACCCTCTCGGTCGGCGGGGTCGATCCGCTCGACGACGGCTACCTGCGCGCCCTGCGGGCGTTCGTCGATCGGCTCGATCCGCCGTTCCACAGCGACCACCTCTGCTTCTCGGGCGTCGACGGCAGGTTCGTGCACGACCTCCTGCCGCTCCCGCTCACCTCCGCGGCCGCCGTCCACGCCGCGGCCCGCATCCGCGAGGCCGCGGACCGGCTCGAGCGCCCGATGGCCATCGAGAACATCACCTACTACCTGGTCCCGGGCCGCGCCTCGCTCGACGAGGCCGACTTCCTCGTCGAGGTGCTCGAGCGCGCCGGCTGCGGGCTCCTGCTCGACGTGAACAACATCTACGTCAACGCCAGGAACCACGGCTTCGACCCGGTCGCGTACCTGGAGAAAATTCCACCCACGCGCGTCGTCTCGATGCACGTGGCCGGGCACGAATGGCGCGACGACGCGGGGGTCGTCCTCGACACGCACGGCGCGCCGGTGATCGAGCCGGTGCTCGACCTGCTCGCCCGCGCGGTCGCGCGGACCGGGCCGGTGCCGGTCGTGCTGGAGCGCGACAACGACGTGCCGCCGCTCGACGCGCTGCTCGCGGAGCTTGCCGAGGTCGACGCGGCGTACCGGCGCGGGCTCGCCGCGCGGGAGGCGCGGGCATGAGCGCGCCGCGCGAGGCGATGGCCGGGCCGCCGCCGGAGCTCCCGGGCGCGAGCGGGGCGCGCGAGGCGATGGCCGAGCCGCCGCCGGAGCTCGCGGCGCTGCAGCGGGCGCTCCAGGCGAGCGTGAGCGCGCCGGACGGCGAGGCGATCGCGGCCGACCCGCGCGCGTGGCTCGCCAGCGCCGGGCTCGAGGGACCGGACCTCGAGGCGATGGCCGCGCTCCCGCCGAGGCGGCTGCTGCTCTACCGGAGCCTCGTCCGCCGCGGGCTGACCGGCGCGATCCGCGCCGGGATCCCGCGGACCGCGGCGCGGCTCGGCGACCGGTTCGAGGCGGACGCGGCGCGCTTCCTCGAGGCGGAGCTGCCCCGGTCGCGCTACCTCCGCGACGTCGCCTTCGCGTTCGTGGCCTTCGCGGCGCCGCGCTGGGTCGAGGACCCGGAGGTGCCCGCTTACCTCGCGGATCTCGCCCGCCACGAGCTCGCCGCCTTCGCGGCGGCGCTCGCCGAGCCGGACGAGGAAGAGGCCGCCGCGACGGGCGACCCCGCCGCGACGGGCGAACCGGACGCGACGCGCGGACCGGACGCACCGGGCGCGCCCGCCCCCGGCGAGGCGCTCTCGCTCGACCGCGGCGTGCGCTTCCAGCGGGCCGCGGCGCTCGCGCGCTACGAGCACGCGGTCCACCGGCTGCAAGGCGCCGTGTCGGCGCGCGACGTGCCGGCCCGCGAGCCCACGCGCCTGCTCGTGTACCGCGACGCCGGGCACGACGTGCGCTTCCTCGAGCTCACGCCGCTCGCGGCCGAGATCCTCGACCGCCTCCTCGCGGGCGCCGCGCTCGGCGACGCCGTGGTCCAGGGCTGCGCCGCGCTGGGGCACCCGGTCGAAGGCCCGGTGCTGGAGAGCGCCGCGGCCCTCCTGAGCGACCTCGCCGAGCGCGGGGCGCTCCTCGGACCGTCGCGCGCGCCGGGCATCGGCGCGCCGGGCGCCGCGCCGTGCTGATCGCCGGCGCGCAGACGGTGTATGCCGTCAGAGGCGCCATGGACGAGCTCGCCCTGAACGCAGCGATGGACCGGTACGCGTGCGGCGACGCGCGCGCGTTCACCGAGCTGCACCGCGCGCTCTCGGCGCGCCTCCTCGCGTACCTCACCCGGATGTGCGGCTCCGAGACGCTCGCCGGCGACCTGACGCAGGAGACGTTCCTGCGGATGCACCGCGCCCGATCGACCTTCGCCCGGGGCGGCGCCGTCACGCCGTGGGCGTACGCCATCGCGCGGAACGTGTACGTCGATCACGCGCGCGCCCAGAAGCACCGCAGCACCGAGCGGCTCCCGAGCGATCCGGGCGCGGAGCCGCCGGACGCGCGCGGCGCCGACGCCGAGGCGGTGGCGATCGCCACCGAGACGGCGCGGGCCGTCGAGCGCGTGCTCGCGCGCCTCCCGGCGTCGCAGCGCGAGGCGTTCATCCTGATCCGGTACGAGGGCCTGAGCGTGCAGGACGCCGCGGCGATCCTGGGGACGACCGGGACCGCGGTGAAGCTGCGCGCGTTCCGCGCCTACGAGGCGCTGCGCGCCGCGCTCGAGGAGCTCAAGCGGCAGCCCGACGCGGGACCAGGCGAAGGCGGGGGCGCGGAGAAGGGCGCCGGAGCGAGGGGCGACGGGCCCGCGGCCGCGAGGCCGGAGCGGAGCGGCCGCCGCGGCAAGGGGCAGCCGGGCGTGCGGGGAGGTGCCGATGGCGAATGAGCGCGACCTGCTGAGCGGGATCGAGGACATCCCCGATCCCGCGGCCCACCTCGTCGCCCGCCCGCCGCCCGCCCCGGCGGCGGCGGTACCGGCCGAGCCGTCGCTGACGCGCCCGGCGCGCGAGCGCCGCGCCCTGATCGCGGGCATGGTCGGGCTCGCCTGGATCCTGATCTTCAGCTGGGTCGAGGGCTTCCGCGACGACCTCGGGTCTCCCGGGGTCGCCGTCCCGCTCGCCGTCGGGG
The DNA here is from genome assembly GCF_051474135.1 of Sorangium sp. So ce385. NCBI lineage: Bacteria > Pseudomonadati > Myxococcota > Polyangiales > Polyangiaceae > Sorangium > Sorangium sp. So ce385. The sequence goes on from NZ_CP150337.1 coordinate 10,085,880, forward strand.
CGGCGCTCTGCGGCCTCGGCCTGCTGCTCGCGCTGAGGCCGCGCGCCCGGGGCCTGCCGGCCGGCGTGCGGGCGCTCCAGGCGCTCATCGCCGCGGTGCCGGTCGGGTTCCTGGCCGCGGCCGTCGCGACGTCGCGCGTGGCCGATCCGCCGGTGCCGCTGGAGCTGCACCTCAGGTGCATCGCGAGCGCCGTCGGCACCGGGCTCGTGCCGTTCGCGCTGGCGGCGCTCGTGCTGCGCCGCTCGTTCCTCTCGGCCCCGGCGTGGCGCGGCGCCGCGATCGGCGCCCTGTGCGGCCTCGCGGTGGTGGTCGGCCTCGGGACGCACTGCGAGCTCGACGATCTCCTCCACGTCGCCCTCGCCCACGGCCTCCCGATCGCGGCCGGCGCGCTCCTCGGCGCCGCCGCCGGGGCGCTGCGCGGGCGGGCCTGACGGGCGCCGTGGCGCTTGCCCCGCGGCGCCGGCCGGGGGTAACGCATGTCCGGTGAACGCGGACCGACCGATGCAGCGCCTCCTCTTCTGTCTGGCCGCTGGGCTGTGGCTCGGATGCAGCCGATGCGCCGATGGGGCCGCGAACAGCGGCGCGACGGCGGGGAGCTCCGGAGGCGGCGGCGGCATGAGCCAGGGCGACGCCACGACGACGGCCAGCGCTGCGGGCGGCAGCGGCACGGGGAGCGTCGGCGCCAGCGTCGGCGCGGGCGGAGGCGGCGCGCCGCCCGCCGTCGCGCCCCTGGTCTATGTCGGGGGGCGCAAGGGCATCTTCGTCTTCCGCCTGGACGAGGCCGACGGCGCGCTCTCGGCCGTGGAGGGCCCGCTCGACGCCGAGATGAACCCGACCTTCCTCGCCGTCGATCCGGCGCGCCGGCGCCTCTTCGCGGTGAACGAGCTCGACGAGGTGGACGGCGAGGCGTCGGGCGCGGTCGCCGCGTTCCGGATCGACGCGGGCGACGGGACGCTCGCGTTCCTCAACCGGGTGTCCTCGCAGGGCGAGGGCCCTGCCCACCTCTCCCTCGATCGCGCCGGACGCTTCGTCCTCGTCGCCAACTACGGCGGGGGCACGGCCGCGGTGCTCCCCGTCGGCGACGACGGCGCGCTCGGGGAAGCGGTCGACCAGATCGCCTTCGACGGGCGCATGCCGAGGTCGCACCACGTCGTGACCGACCCGGAGAACCGGTTCGCCTTCGTCACCAACCTCGGCCTCAACTCCATCGCCCAGCTCACGTTCGACGCGGACATGGGCCAGGTGGAGCCCAGCGACCCCGCGGCCGTCGCGCTCGCCGCCGGCGCGGGCCCCCGGCACCTCGACTTCCACCCGAACGGCCGGTTCGCCTACGTGATCAACGAGACTGCCGACGCGATCACCACGCTGAGCTACGACCCGTCGCGCGGGGCGCTCTCCGCCGTGGCGACCGTCTCGACGCTGCCGGAGGGCGTGAGCGGCCGGGGGAACACCTGCGCCGAGATCCAGGTCTCCCCGTCGGGGAGGTTCGTGTACGGCTCGAACCGCGGCCACGACAGCATCGCCATCTTCGCGGTCGATCCCGACGAGGGGACGCTGTCCCCGGTCGGCCACGCGCCGACGGAGGGCATGACCCCGCGCCACTTCCAGATCTCGCCGTCCGGCGCCCTGATGCTCGTCGCGAACCAGGACTCGGACAGCATCGTCGCGTTCCGCGTCGACGAGGCGACGGGCGCCCTCGAGCCGACCGGCGGCGTCACCGCCGTCCCCGAGCCCACCTACGTCGGGATCGTGGCGTCGCCGGGCCGGTGATGGCGCGCCGCGCAGCACGCCTCGCGCTCCTCGCTGCGGCGCTCGTCGCTGCGGCGCGCCCCGCGCGCGCGTCCTCCGGCGAGCAGACGGCGTCGCTGAGCTGGGTCCGGCTCGCGGGCGCCGAGGCGTGCGTCGCGGCGCGCGCGCTCGCGCAGGCGGTGGAGGCGCGCCTCGGGCGCGCGGCGCTCGTCTCGGCCGCCCGGGCCGACCTCACGATCGAGGGGCGCGTCGAGCCGGGCGGCTCCGGCGGATGGCGCGCGGTGATCGCGGTCGCCGACGCGGACGGCGCGCTGCTCGGGACGCGCGAGATCGCCACGGCGTCGCCGCGCTGCGGGGCGATCGACGACGAGCTCGCCCTGGCCATCGCGCTCATGATCGACCCCAGCGCGCGGCTCTCCCCCGGCGCGCCGCCGGCGCCTCCGCCGCCGCCTCCACCCCCGGCGCCGGCGCCTGCGCCTTCACAGCCGCAGGTCATCGTGCAGCGCATCCTGATCCCGGTCCCGCCGCCGGCGCCTCCGCCGCCGGCGCCGTGGCGCGTCGAGGTCGGCGCCGGTCCGCTCTTCGGGCTCGGCCTCCTGCCCTCGCCCGGCGTCGCCGCCGCGTTTCGCGCGCGCCTCACGCCGCCCCGGTTCTGGTCGTTCGAGGTCGGGGGGGCCGTCTGGTTCCCGAACGAGGCGACCACCGGCGCCTCCTCGACGCGCTTCTCCTGGGGCGAGGGGTTCGTGTCCGCGTGCCCCGTCTCGCTCGGGAGCGCCACGCGGCTCACCGCGTGCGCCGGCGCCCGCCTCGGCGCGCTCCGCGTCGGCGGCCTCGGGTTCGGCGTCGACCGCGCCGACGAGCGCCTGACCGCGGGCGGCGCGCTCGACGTCCGTCTCACCCGGCGGCTCGTCGGCCCGCTCACCGCGGGCGGCGGCCTCGGGCTGATCGTGCCGCTCGTGCGCGACACCTTCTTCTACGTCGACGCGCAGGGCCGGGATCGCGAGATCTTCCAGATGGCGCCGCTCGCCGGGACGGCGGACGTCCTGCTCGGCGTCGATTTCCCCTGAATTTCCCTGGCTCCCCGCGATTCGCGCCCGGCATCGATTTTCTTTCATAAGCGCTCGCCCTCGCGACCATGAAGGGCGGGGCCGGCTTTCCTCGCGCTTGCGCCCCGGCCTCTCGCGATGACCCTCGAAGCGATCTTCGAAGAGAACGCGGATCGCGTGTGGCGCGTGCTGCGAAGACAGCGGCGTCCGTGACGCGCTCCGCTGCCCCCGAGCGCCGCTCGCCGCCTCTGCGCTGCGCCGCATCGCCCTCGCTGCCGCTGCCTCGAGCGGAGTCAGCGCTGCCGCCCCGATCAGGCCCACCGTCGTCCCCGAACGAAGACCGATCCGGAGATCATAAAAACCGACGAACGACCCCATTCATCGAGTGACAACGGGCTTCGCTGGCAGGCCCGGGGAGACAGGAATGCGACGCTTCGCGAACACATCCATTTCATTGTTCTTTGGGCTGATGGTGCTCCAGACCTTCGGCGCCGGATGCACCGCCCGCGTGGAGGTCGGCGACGACAGCGGCGACGGCGGCGGTCAAGAGGCAGGGCCCGATGATGACGCCCATGGGAGCGGCAGCGGCGGCGGCGTTAGCGCCGAAGGCGGCTCGTCGGTCGGGAACGGCGGTAACTTCAGCACCGGGGGCGGCTCGTCGGTCGGGAACGGCGGTAACTTCAGCACCGGGGGCGGCTCGCCGGTCGGGAGCGGCGGTAACTCCAGCACCGGGGGCGGCTCGCCGGTCGGGAGCGGCGGTAACTCCGGCACCGGGGGCGGCTCGCCGGTCGGGAGCGGCGGTAACTCCGGCACCGGGGGCGGCTCCGAGTCGGCACCGGCCGGCGCGATCGCGCTCCTCGGGAGTCAGCTCCCCGACCCGCCGGATGACCCCGGGAGCAGCGCCGCCACGGGCGGCGGGTCTCCCCCCGATCCGAACGATCTCCTCGTCGTCATCGGCGCCCCGGCGCGTTCCTGCGCGGCGCCAAACGCGGCCCTCGAATGCGGCGACTGGCGCGTGACTCTCCGTATTCCCCCTTCGCTGCAGGTGCCCGGCATCATCGATTTCAGGGAGGATAATTTTCTAGGGTTATCGATTTACGGTGTATACGGCCCCGACAGGGGCGACGGCGACTGCTCGCGGATCGGCGGCATCTTCACGTCCGGCACGCTGGAGATCGTGAGCATCGACGCCGCCAACGTCGTGGTCCGGCTGAGCGGCACCGAGACCGACCGTTTCGACGCCAACGGCGAGTACACCGCGCCTCGATGCCCCTGACGTTCCTGGCTCCGTGATGGAGAAGAATTTGAACCACAGAGGCGCGGAGGACACCGAGGATGAGGGAGAGAGGCTTCATTCCCCTCCCTCTGTGCCCTCTGTGCCTCTGCGGTTCATCTCTCTGGCTCTTCGGACCTCCTCGACACGGAGCTACGTCGCCGAGAGGCGCTTCTGCATCTCCTCCGGAGAGATCGCCTCGATGCGGCTCGCGAGCCCCCAGCGATGGCCGTGCGGATCGCGGAGCCAGGCCATCCTGTCCCCGAACGGCGTGTCCCGCGGCGGGCGCTCGATGGTCGCGCCCGCCGCGGCGGCCTGCGCGGCGAGCGCGTCGACGTCCTCCACGTAGACGATCACGCTCGCGCTGGTGCCCCCCAGCGTCGCGGGGCTGACGGCGCCGAGATCGGGGTACTCGTCCGACAGGTAGAACCGGGCTCGACCGATCGACAGCTCGACGTGGCCGATCCGCCCATCGGGCATCGTGACGCGAAATTCCTCGCGTGCGCCGAGAGCGCGCTTGTAGAAATCGATGGCCTCCGCGGCGCTCCGCGCCGTCAGGTAAGGAATGCACGTCTGACCTTCGGGGATGGGGGGGACCTGGCTGTTCGTCATCGTCGCGCTCCTTCGTGCTCGCATCGCGCCGCGACCGTTCCCGGGGCGACGGCGCATGCCAGCTTCCTAGAGGGTCGCGCCGCCGAGGTCTTGGAAGAAATTTACCTGCGCCCCCGGCGGGCCGCTTCAGCGTTCGCGGGTTCACCACGGCAGCCCGAGCGTCGTCCTCACATGCGCGACGCCACGCACGTCCGTCGCGCGGCAACCGTGCTCCTTGCAGGAGGCCTTGCGACTCCTGTTACATTGCGCCCTTGAGCCGTGATCCCTTCGAGCTCCACGCCGGGACGTTCACGCCCGCGGACCTGCGCGTCGTCTCGTTCCGCGGGCGTAAGGCGCTCTCCCAGCTGTTCTCGTTCCAGCTCGTCGTGCAGGCCACCCCCGAGCTCGAGGGCCGCGACGCCGAGCTGCTCGGCAGCCTCGCCGCCTTCGTCCTGCGCGACGGGCGCGGGGCCGAACGCCGCATCCTGCCGGTGATGCCGTGAAGAGAGCTGCCTCCAGCGAGAAGATGCCAGACAACAAGAGGCAAAAGGCGCTGGATGCCGCAGACGCGGCGCTGGCGGCAGCCAAGCAGGCCGAAACCGAGGCACGACAGGCGACCGCGATGTAGGTCGACGCCGTGTCCCAACCGCTCCGATCCGGTATCATGAGGCGAGAGATGAGTCGTCTTGTTCTCCTTGGTGCGTTTGTCGCAGTCGCAGTCGGAGTGACCACCTCTGCCTGCCGCCCAGCGACGCGACGAGCCCAGCCTGAAGCCGGCGTCGCGCACGCCGCTCCTCGTCCGTCCGCAGCGCCGAGGGAGCAGGTCGGCCTGTGCCCACCGATTCAGCGCGCCCGGGTGGCCACGTTCAATGAAGAACAACGCACCCATGACAAGCGCTGGCTCCTGCCCGAAGTGGTGGAGAGTCCGCCCAGAGAGCCCGTGCAGGAGGACTCCGAGGTACCGCTGGACGAAGCCAGCGCGCGGGCGCGAGGTGCCACCTCTAGCAACGATCCGGTGTGGATACTGGGCGACGGGGTTCCGCCGTGCCGGATGACGCCGGGGCAGTATCTGCTCCAGCGCGAGAGCTGGGGATCCCAGAGCGCGAGGGTCGTGCGGGTGCTCGAGGGGGTGTGCCCTGAGCAGGGTCGGTCGGCACGGTCGGTCGTGTTTCAGCAGACCGAATCGCCGGAGAGGTGCCTCTTGCACAAGAAAGAGACATTGACCCAACGTGCTCCACCCGAAGGTCTCATCCCCCAGAAGCATTGCGAACCCCCGGAGTGCCGCTACATGGAAGCGGTGAGCGGCGGCGAGCTGCCCGGTGGTGGCGGAAGCGCGGTGCTCGAAATTACAGCGACTTGGCTTCACCCCACGGAAGAGCATGAATGTTCCTGGACGCACGACGATTTCTACGGCATCTTCGTCCAGGCGAGGAAAGACCTACCGTTCACCAAGATTCCCAAGGTGGACGGCCTCTTCGGTGTCCTGGTCGACGATCGAGGGCTCCGGGCCGTGATCGGCGACGCGCTATGGATCATGACCTTCGTGCCTATCGCGCCGTCCGGGCAGCCGGAGAAGCCGCTCGAGGTGACGGCTCACGTGGCCCACCATGATGAGAAGACCTGGAACTCGCTCGCGCCCTACTGCGGGCCGTGAGCCGGTGATCACCGCGAGAGAAAGAGAAGGAGGAGCGAGGATGCCAGCGCATGGGCCGAAGGCGGGCAAGCCCGCGGCAAAGCAAGGGGACGAGGTCGTCGGCATCGACACGCACGTGGTGATGCTCCCCTCGCCGGGCGGGCCGGTGCCGACGCCGACGCCGCTGCCCTTCCGCGGGACGTTGAACGGCGATCTGAGCCGCGACGTGCTGATCGAAGGCAAACCGGCCGCCACCCATGGCAGCACCGCGGCGAACGCGCCCGCGCACGTACCTCCCGGGGGCACGTTCCAGCGGCCGCCGTCGAACCAGGCCCGGGTTCAGGCGAGCAGCAAGACGGTGCTCATCAACGACAAGCCCGCCGCGCACCTCGGGGATCCGGCGATGACCTGCAACGACCCGGCCGACGCGCCGAACGGGAGCGTGATCGCCTCCGGAACCGTCTTGGTCGGCGAGTAGAGGCAGGGGAGATGGCGGCAGCCACGAAGCCCGCAGCAGGGGCGCAGGGGGCGAGCGAAGGGATCTCGCTGGCGCGGTACGCGGCCGTCAAGGCGGCGGTGACCGAGGGGTTCCCGCTCGCGGACGTGCTCGCGGTCGAGGGGCTCTCGCCGCGTACGTTCGCGCGGGCCGATCTTGCCTGGAAGCAGCGGCTGGCCGCCGAGCCGGAGCTGCTCGCGGCGTACGAGCAGGAGCTGGCACGGGCGGAGGACTGGCTGGATCGACAGGTCGAGCCGCTCGCGAACGACCCGGCCGCCTGGGCGAGCTTCCTTGCCGCCTTCGGGGCGCACCCGGCCCCGTTCGAGCTGCTGCAGGAGAACGACCTGGGCATGAACGACGTCGCGCGGCTCCGCCGCCTTTGGGCGCGGCGCGCTGCAGAGGACGCGAAGGTCGGCGAGCTGCTCAAGGATCTGCACGCGAAGCCCGGGAAGCTGGGGCCGCTCCGGGCTGGCCCCCGGGTGCTGCGTCCGTCGAGGATGGCCGAGGCGCGGGGATCGGCGGCCTCGTCCGCGCCTGCCGTGCCGTCCTCCGAGGCGATGGCCGGCCCTGCGGCGCCCCTCATGGCCCCGGCGGCGCTGCACGCCACGGGGCCCCTGCTGGGTGTCCCTCGAGGCGCAGCGGTCCCCTTCGTGCTCGTGCACGCCGAGCTCGCGACCCGAAAGACCGAGCCGAAGCCTCCTCGCGCTGCGGAGTCGCTCACCGGCACCGCCCCCTTGCCCGACGTTCCGCGAGGGCCGGAGCTGCCGTTCCCTCGCTTCGAAGCGGCGAAGATGGCGGAGCGCCCGCCTCCTGCCATTGCGGAGACGGCGCCGCTCGCCGAAGTTCCCCGTGGTCCCGCTCTCCCGTTCACGGCCGGAGCCCCGGGGACTCCCGCGCCGTCCCCACCGACAGCCCGGCCGCAGCAGCCGCGAGCCCCCCGGGAGGTCGCAGAGACGTCACCGGTGCAGGCTCCCCCTCGCGGCCCGGTGATCCCCTTCGCGGCAGCGGCTCCCACGAGGCCTGGCGGAGCGCTGGCAGCATCGAAGCCCGCTCCGCCGGCCGCAGCAGAGCTCCAGGAGACGTCGCTGAACCTCGTCATCCCCCGTGAGCTGCTGACGCACGCCGCGTCCACGCCGGCCACTGGGACCGGAGCTGCCGCAGCATCGCCGCTTTCCGGGCCCTCGAGCACGGCCGGCGGCGGAGGTGCAGCGCCCCTCCCCGACTCGCTGGACACGATCCTGCCGCTCGCCGCGTATGCCGCGCTCTGCGCGGAGCTGGCCCTGTCGCCCGCCACGGCCGAGGAGATCTTCCGGCGCTACGGCCTGGGTTCCGGCGAGATGCGGTCGGCGGTCGATGCGGCCTGGAAGGAGCGGCTCCGCGGGGACCCGGCGGAGCGCTCGAGGTGGCAGGACATCTACCAGCGCTACTACGCGCACTTCGCCAGGCGAGGCGCGCCCCCGCGGTGAACCGTCACCAGGACGCGTCCTGGTCCCCGCGCGACCGCGCTCGCCCGCGACCACGACGCGTCCTGGTCCCCTCGCGATCGCGCTCGCCCGCGACCACGACGCGTTCTGGCCCCCCCGCGACCGCGCTCGCCTACAACCACAACGCGTTCTGGCCCGTCGCGACCGCGCTCGCCCGCGACCACAACGCGTTCTGGTCCGTCGCGACCGCGCTCGCCCGCGACCACAATGCGTTCTGGTCCGTCGCGACCGCGCTCGCCCGCGACCACAACGCATTCTGGTCCGTGGAGATGCATCCTATGAAGAACGCTTGTCTTTTCACAGAAACGCAAGCCGCTTCACAGCATTAAGCTCGACTCACGCCGGATCGGCCAGGGCCTCCTCTTCCGCTTCCGGCGGCGCGGCGGGCGCGGAGGGCGCCTCGGTGTCGTCGCCGGCCTCGCTGCTCGATCCAGCGGGCCGCGACTCCCACGCCGCCAGCGGCGCGAGCAGCGCCGCGCTGACCTCCTCGCTGCCGGGCACGTCCGGATCCGCGTGCGCGGCGACCCGGGCCGCGTAGTCGCGCAGCGCCGCGAGCGTCGCCAGGAACGCGGCGCGCACGTCGCCCGTCGGCGCGCTCTCGGGCTTCGGCGCGGTGATGTGCAGGGCCCGGCCGTAGGCCTCGTGCGCCGCCTCCAGGTGAGCGAGGAACGCCTCGCCGCCCAGCTTCTTGAACGTCCTGTCGTGCCGCGCGCTCCGGATCGCGTCGAGGCGCGCCTTCGACTCCTTCCATTCGAGCTTGTACGGGAGCCGGGTAAACGAGAGGCCGTCCGGGTAAAGGAGCTTGAACAGCTCCTTCGCCTCTTCGAGGCTCGGGTTCCGCTCCGGCGGGAGCTTGCACCACCCTCCGAGCCAGTCGAACGTCCCGCTCCACGCGTTGTCGAGGAGGCGATCGGCCTTCGGCTTGGTCTTCGTCTCCACCGGATCGCCCCCTTGCGGCCGGGTGAGCGCCTCGAGCGTGGCGACGGCGGCGGCGAGGCGGCCCTTGGACCGCCCGATCGCCTCGGGGAGCTTCTTCGGCCTGAGCTGCTTCTCCCTCGCGTCAGCCACCGTGATGAGCTCCGTGGCGAGCACGACCGACTCGGCGGCATTGAGACGGGGGAGAGCGACGAGGTCCTGGGAGGTGAATGAACGAGCCATGGTGAACTCCTTCCCTGAAACGGCGCAATCGATCGCGCCGGGGAGGAGCGCCATGGCAAGAACGAAGCCACGCGCGGCACCTCGGAGACCCGTGCTCTCCACCGCCCCGCCCATGCTTCTGGCCAGGCTCGGCAAGCCAGGCCTGGCCGGCCAAGGCAGGCCAGAGGCCGGCCAGGCCACGTACACCGGGGATCATGGCTCGAGCGTGAACACTGCCCTCCGGCGCGCCCCCTCCCCCTCAGAACGTGGCGTCGAGCTGGAGGCGACCGACGTGGCGGCCCTCGGAGGCGTCCTTGCCGAAGATGTAGAAATAGTCGCCCTGGAGCTTCAGGGCGTAGCCGTTCACGTAGTAGTTGAGCCCGCCGCCCACCTGCTTTCCCTGCGTGTCGACGAGCTCGACGAGCTTCGGATCGGTGCCGCGCTCGGCGAAGATCTGGTCCCAGCGCGCGGCGATCTCGAGCCGCTCGGTCAGCAGGAAGCCCGACTGGACGAAGTAGCCGTAGCCCGACCGGGTCCACTCGCGCGCGGGCGCGCCGTCGACCTCGCCCTCGATCGCGTCCCGCGCGGCGTGGCGCGCGACCGCCTCGGCCGAGAGCGAGAAGCCGGCGTACTTGAAGACGAGATCGGCCGCGCCATGCAGGTAGTCGGCCGCGCCGAGCGAGAGCGTCGCGCCATAGGTGCTGTTCTGTCGGTTCGTCTGGTGGTTGTAGCCGCCCGCGACGCCAATCGCGAGCCGGGGCCGCGCCTCGCGGGAGAGGTCGCCCTCCTGGTCGTCGTCGAACGCGCCGAACGGGCGGAAAGACAGCCGCGCGACCGCCAGCGGCCCGTGCTTCTGGCCCCCGAAGCGGTTGCGCCCCTCGCCGCCGCCCACGAAGAGGTTGTACGATAGCCTGCCTTCGAGGCCGAAGAGGTCGGGCGACGAGAGCATCAGGCCGACGTCGCGATCGAGGGTCAGCTCGCGGACGGCGATCTGGCGATCCACCAGCTGGAGCGTGAACTCGCGCGTGGTCCGCGCCCGGTCGAACGGGACGAAGAACTGGCCGACACGCACGTTGAGATCGCGGATCCCCGTGTACTCGACGAAGGCGTCGAAGATCGGAGAGGCGCTGTCCTTCTCGAAGTCGTTGCCGCCGAAGGCGAGCTGCACGCTGTACTTGAGGTCGGGCGAGAGGACATGGCCGCTCGTCACGAGGCGCATCGTCTTGACGTTGATCTCGCTCGTGTCGTCCTCCGCCGTGTGCGTGATGGTCTCGCGGATCTGCACGCGGGCCCGGATCGTGGACGAGAAGGTGTCGTCCGCCGTCCTGACGGTGAAGCCCTTTCCGGGAGCGGCCGTGACCTTGACGTCGCCGCCCTTGTCCTTCGCCGGCTTCGGCCCGGCGGCGGCCTCCTTCTCGGCCGCCGCCCGGCGCTCCGCGTCGAGGCGCTCCAGCAGCGCGCGCTGCTGCTGCTCGAGCTCTGCGACCCGGCGACTCAGCGGCTCGACGCCCTCCGCCGCCCCGATCTCCTGCGGCGCCGGGGGCGCCGGGGGCGGCGGCGCGGGCGCCGGGACCGGCGGGGGCGCCGCGGGCGCCTGCGCAGACGCCCGGAGGGGGAGCGCGGCGGCGAAGAGCGAGAGCGCTGCCGCCGCGCGGACCGTGTGCGACTTCTTTCGATGGATCGATTTCAAGCGTCCTGTCCTCGGATCAGACCCTGTGCTGCGCGCCCGGCGGCACGAGCCGCCGGCGCGAAGGCGCACCACGCCCTCGCCGACGGCGACCCCGCGCTCCCCGCGGCCTGCGCTTCGCGCCACACGCGCAGACGCCAGACCGCCGCCGCGAGCGCCCAGCTGGGATCAGCCACGCCAGCGGAGAGCCACCGTGCAGACGTCCAATATAACGGACATCGACAGCTGTCAACACATCCTGAATCATCGACAATGGCGCTCAAAACCGAGGAATGTGCGCCAGAGCACGCGAGCGACACCATCCGTCATACCGGACACTTCGGCGCCGGCGGCGGCCGGCGGCGCCCGCCGGGGCGCGGCGGCGGAGGGCGGGCGCCGGGGGCGGCGCGGACGTCCGATCGCGCGAAAGAGTTCCAACCTGCCGCCGCCGGGCCACTAAGATGACCCCGACGCACGCACGAGGCGCTCCGATCGGCGCCCCGCCGCGGTGCGTAGGGATCTCATGAGCCAGAACCCGGACCGCCGCGATCCGCTCAACATCGCCGGAAGCCTGATCGCCGACAAGTACAGGATCGATCACGCCGTCGGCGAGGGCGGCTTCAGCGTCGTCTACAGGGCCGAGCACGTCATCTGGAAGCAGCCCGTCGCCCTCAAGTGCTTCACGCTCCTCGCGGACGCGCCGACCGACCAGCGCGAGCAGCTGCTCCAGGCGTTCATCCAGGAGGGCAAGCTCATGGCGGAGCTCTCCAGCCGCTCGGCCGCGATCGTCCAGGCGCGCGACATCGGCACGTTCAACGCGCCGGACGGGCAGTGGCTGCCCTACATGGTCCTCGAGTGGCTCGACGGCAAGCCGCTCGACCAGGTCCTCTACGAGGAGACGAGCCGGCGCGCGCCGCCGCGCGATCTGCTCGCGACCATCGCGCTGCTCGAGTCGGCGGCGGTCGCGCTCGAGCTCGCGCACTCGCGCGGCATCGCGCACCGCGACATCAAGCCGGCGAACCTGTTCGTCATCGGCTCGCCGCGCGACGCCTCGACCTTCGTGAAGGTGCTCGATTTCGGCATCGCCAAGGTGATGGCCGAGCACGCGGCGGCGGCGACGGCGCTCGCCCACACCGGCAAGGACATCACCGCGTTCACCCCGAGCTACGGCGCCCCCGAGCAGTTCAGCCGCACCCACGGCGCGACCGGGCCCTGGACCGACGTCTTCGCGATGGCGCTCATCATGATCGAGGCGATGCTGGGCGGAGCGCCGGCGCTGCAGGGCGACGACTACCTCCAGCTCGCGGTCGCGAGCCGCGATCCGTCGCGCCGGCCGACCCCGCGCACCCTGGGGCTCACGGTCAGCGACGAGGTCGAGGCGGTCTTCGAGAAGGCGCTCGCCGTCGCGCCGGCCGATCGCTTCCCCACCATGGGCCGCTTCTGGGCGGCGCTGCACCGGGCCGTCTTCCCGGACGATCCGGCCTGGGCCGTCGCCACGGGCAACGGCCCGCCCGCGCCCACCTCCGGGGCGCCGACGGCCCGCGGCTCCGCCCCGCGCATGTCCTCCGCCCCGCGGCTGTCCTATCCGCAGGTCGCGGCGACGCTGGCGGCGCCCCCGACGGCGCCCGGGCCCGCCGCCTCGGCCAAGCCGACGTCGGTCGCCGCGGCCGACACGAGCAGCACGGGCGGCACCGCGAACGACGCGGCGACGCAGCGGTCGGCGGCGGCGCCGCGATCGAAGGGCGCGCTGGCGCTGGGCGGCGCCGCGCTCGCGCTCGCGGCCGGCGGCGCGCTCGTCTGGGGCCTGCTCCGCTCCGAGCCGCCCGCGCCGGAGGCGGCGCCGGTCGCCCCGGTCGCCACCGCGTCCGCCGCGGCCGTCGCGACGGCGAGCGCCACGGCCGCCGCGGCCGCGGTCCCCGCGCGGCGGACCGAGTGCCCCTCCGGCATGGTGCTCGTGCCCGGCGGCAAGTTCTTCATGGGCTCCGACGAGCCGGGCTTCAAGCTGTGGCAGCCGGCGCACAAGGTGACGGTCGACACGTTCTGCATCGACATCCACGAGGTGACCGCGGGCGACTACAAGGCGTGCTCGGACAAGGGGGAGTGCAAGCGGCCCCCGACCGCGCCCGACTACCCGAAGGCGGACGGGGTGTCCGACCCCGAGCACCAGAAGACGCTCAAGGCGCTCGCCGAGCTCTGCACCTTCGGCAAGCCCGGGCTCGAGAAGCACCCGATCAACTGCGTGCCGTGGAGCCTCGCGGACGCGTACTGCGAGGTCAACGGCAAGCGCCTGCCGACCGAGGCCGAGTGGGAGTACGCGGCGCGCGGCTCCGACGGGCGCAAGTTCCCCTGGGGCGACGAGCCCGGCGACAAGACCTTCATGAACGCGTGCGGCACCGAGTGCACCGCGTGGGAGAAGGCGCGCGGGCTCACGCCGAGCACGCGCATGTACGACGCCGACGACGGCTTCTACGGCACGGCGCCGGTCGGCTCGTTCCCGAAGGGCAAGACGAGGTTCGGCGCCCACGACGTCGTCGGCAACGTCTGGGAGTGGACCGCGGACTGGTTCGAGACCTACAAGGACGAGGAGCAGGTGAACCCGAAGGGGGCGCCGGCCGGCGATAAGAAGGCGATCCGGGGCGGCGGCTACAACGGCGGCGTCCTGCTCTGGCTGAACCCGGCGTTCCGCTACCACCAGCTCGCGACGGCGAGCGCGCCGGGCATCGGCTTCCGCTGCGTGACGAACCTGTAGCCGTGCCGGTCCCCGCCTCGCAGCTCGCCAACCCCTCGATCGCCGGCCCGCTCGGCACGCTCGCGTTCTCGCAGGTCCGCCCGCTGAGCTCGTCGCTCGCGCTGCGCGCGATCCGCTGGCACCAGAGCCTCGAGCGGCTCGGGGTGGTGCTGCCGTTCGCGATGGTGCACGACGCGGGCCTGCTCTTCTCGACGCCGCGCGAGCAGCTCGAGATCGGCCCGCGCTGCGACGCGAGGGAGCTCGCGGGCCGGCTGCGCGACGCGGAGCGCATCCTGGAGGGGTACCGGTCGATGCTCCGGGAGCTCGCCGAGAGCGAGGCGGCGCGCTGCGCGGCGCAGCTCCGGATGAGCGACGATCTGGTCACGGTCGTGCTCTCGCGGCTCTTCGGCGCGGTCGCGGCGCGCACCCACGCGGCGCCGGCCTACCGCGCGATGCTCCCGGCGGACGCGGCGCTCTTCGAGGGGATCGAGCCGCAGCTGCGCGGCCTGTTCCTGTCGGCGCGGCGCGAGTTCGAGCAGCGGGCGCTGGAGGCGCTCGACGTCTCGCGGCTGTACGTGCTCACGATGTCGGACGCGCTCGACGTCGAGACGCTGCGCCTGTTCGGGATGCTGGGCTCGGAGGCGTCGGCCGGGGCGCTCGCCCAGGTCGACCTGCTCGCGGCGCTCTCGTCGCCCGAGGCGAACGACATCGTGAACTTCTCGCTGGAGATCCTGCCGAGCGTGCTCGAGACGAAGACGCGCCCGGCGGCGGGCACGTCGGCGGCGCACGGCTACTCGGGGCTCGGCACGCGCGGCTCGATCGACAGCATGGTGCTGACGGAGCTCGCCTGGGACGACGTGGAGCTCGCGCGCCGGATCGCCGACAACGAGGTGCTCTATTTCGCGCGCGAGCAGAGCCGGGACGAGCAGCGGCGCATCCACTACCTCCTCATCGACGCGTCGGCCTCGATGCGCGGCGATCGCCAGACGTTCGCCCGCGGGATGGCGATCGCGACGGGCAAGCGGCTCCTGCTCGAGGGCGAGGACGTGGCGTTCCGCTTCTTCGACGCGCGGCTCTACGAGCTCTACCGCGCGAAGAACGGCCAGCTCCCCACGGCGCACCTCCTGTCGTTCAAGGGGGAGCGCGGCAGGAACCCGGCGCGGGTGTTCGCCGAGCTGGCGACGGACCTCGACCTGACGCGGCACCACGATCCGCGCACGCCGGTGGTGCACCTGTTCACGCACGCGGCGCTCTACATCCCGCGCGAGATGGTGCAGGCGGTGCAGAGCCACGCGCACATCTCGGCGGTGTTCATGCTGCCGTCGGGGGGGCAGCTCGATCTCGACTACCTGGACCTCCTGGACGCGCACTGGGTGGTCGACCACGCGACGGTGGCGAGCGGGGCGGCGAGGGCGAGCGCGGCCAAGGCCATCCTCGTCGAGAAGGACCGGCCCGAGGAGGGAGGTGGCGGTGCACGGCGCCTGGGGGCCCCGCCGAACTCGCACGCGCCCTGAACCTTACCCTGCGGGTAAGGCTCAGGGCGCGTGCTCAGACATCGGCCCATCCCCCAGGCGCCGTGCACCGCCACCTCCCTCCTCGGGCCTACGGGGGTAAAAGGGGCGGGCTCGACGATCGCGGGGGGAGACGCGTGAAGGGGGCGATTTTGCGGGGGTGAGCGCGGCGGAGGGCTCGGGCGGATCGACGGGGTGGGAGCGCGGAGGAAGGTTCAGTGGCGCGCGACCATGCCCAGCACGTCGAACGGGCTCGCCTCGTACTCCTCCTGGGTCAGGAAGTTGTCGAGATCGAGCCACTCGACGAGCGGGCGGCATTCATGCGCCTTCCACGGGCTCATGAGCGCCGCCATCTCCTCGGGTGTTTGCGGGTAGATCTTGATGCCGGCGGGGGCCACGGCCTTGTTCAGCTGCTGCGCCGCGGAGGCGACGCGCGGCACGACGAAGCTGAGGGCCAGCACGCTGCCGGGGGCGCAAAACGAGTGCAGCCGCCGCAGCAGGTCGCGCGAGTGGTCATCTTCCATCATGTACACGATACCGATGCACCCCACCGCGATGCGGCGCTCCGCGCCGAAGAACTGCGCCGCCGCCGCGAGGAGGGACGACGGCTCCCGGAGGTCGGCCTGGACGTAGCGCATGTTCGGCTTGCCGGCGAGGATCTGCTCGCCGTAGATCACGCTCACGGGATCGATGTCCGAAAACAGGATGCGCGCCTCGGGCAGGTAGTCGTTGAGGTGGCCCTGCGTCGGGAGCCCCGAGGCGAGATCGAGCACGTTCGTGATGCCCGCGTCGGACCATCGCTGTCCCACGAGCTGGATGAACCAGCGGTTGAGCTTCGCCCATTTCGGATAGGTCGGTACGAGGTTCATGATCGCCGCGGCCGCGCGGCGATCGACGTCGTAGTTGTGGTGCCCGCCGAGAACGTAGTCGTAAACCCGGCCGATGTGCGGCTTGGTGATGTCGATCTCCATGGTGCCCTCCTAGATCGAGCGCGCGGCGCGCCCCTTCAGCGGCCGCGGTACGAGCGAGCAGCCCCGCGCTGCGGGGGCGGGCTGCCACACACGTCGAGCCCTTCCCGCCGCAGCGCATGCATGATGCCGCTTTGAAGGTTGGCCAGGACGACGATGCCCGCGAGGGGGATGCCCTGGTCGGTCAGCGCGCGGGCGGCCTCCGGGCGGATGCCGACCAGCACCGGGTGGGTGCCGAGGAGGTCGAGCGCGCGCGCGGTGCGCACGAGCGCGGCGACGGCCTCCGCGTCCATGGACGGCACGCCGGTCACGTCGATGATCGCGGTGCGCGCCTGGCGCTCCACCACCTCGCGCAGCAGCGATTCGGTGATTTTGCCCGCGCGCTCGGCGTCGAGCTTCCCGATGAGCGGCAGCACCAGGATGTGGTCGTGGACGGGCATGATCGGCGTCGAGAGCTCGAGGATCACGCGCCGCAGCTCGCGCTCGCGGTTCTGGATCGCGCGCTCGAGCGCGAGCTGCATCTCGTCGCGCTGGACGCCGATCTGGCGGCTCTCCTGCTCCGCCACCGCGTCCACGAGCAAGGTCAGATAGTCGTTCACGCGCGCCACCTGCTCCAGCGCTCCGGGCGCGTTGTCGGGCAGGCGCGCCAGGACCTCGCGCAGGAGAGCGCGGCTCAGCCCGAGGAGGGCGCGCAGCCCGAGCCCCTGCTGCCCGAGCTTGTGCCCGAGCGACAGGACGGGCGCCGCGTCGCCGGTGGCGAGGAACTGGAACAGCTCGTCCAGGATCTGCTGCGCGACCTGCGACAACCGGAACGGCGGGAGGCCGCTGCGGTTGTGCACGGCGTTGTCCTTGAGCGCCTTCGCGGCGCTCTTCGCCAGCACCTGGCGCTCCGGGTCGATCCAGATCTGCATAGGAGGTCGACTCCCTTGGCCCTGGCCTTGGCCATCTTGTGTCGTAGGGGTGCTCATGGAGTAGGAGAACAAGCCACCTTCGGATCGCGCAAGTCGAGCGGCGCGCCAGAGGAGGGTGAAGCTCGGCGCGATGCCGCGATCTGCTTGCCAGGCAGATGGATGTCGTGGCTTCGCAAGGTGCTCCCCCCCGGAGATGCGGCCTCAGGCGCGCGCAGTGTCTCTACATTACCAGTGTCCTGGCCCCCTGTGGTCCATGACAAACGCAGCCCGCGGCAGCGCAATCGCCGTACCAGGCAGGACACGCACCTCCCGCGTACGAGGACGGATCCGACGGGAGCGATGGCCGGCGACTCCTTCTTATGGATCCCTCGACGCACGGCGCCCTGGGCCTGCCGCGGCTCGGCTTCAGGACGTCAATGTCGTCCGATGGCGCACCCGGTACTATGTTGCCGACGTGAAGCGTCCGCGCCGGCCGGATTCGGTGCATCGTCCGGAGCCGGCGATGCGCGTGCTCGCGTGGCTCCGCGCGGAGGTCTTCCCGCCCCGCTGGCCGGCGAGATCGCCTTGCCCGGAAGCTCGACCGGTCGGGGTCGACCTCACCTCGAATTTTTCGGAAGGATTACGAGATGCGGCCGTAATACTCCGGCTCATTGCCGGGCTGCGGAGCTGCGATCTGCTGGCGATACGATCGTGGAATCCCGGTCGGCGCGCTCGGCAAGCGGGCACTACACCCTGTAGACCCACCAGACACGCATCACCCCGTCCCAGGGATCCAGCGCGGCAAGCACCCGGTACCGTCCGATGCGCAGGCGCACGATGATGGCATTATCCGCGGGGACGCGGTGCACGGCGCCCTCGCCCGTCGCGGCGAAGCGCTGCACGGCCGCGTCGATCCGACCGGCGTCGAGCCAGTGGATCTGGTGCAGCGAGGCGATGCCGGCGGGGGTCCATTCGACCTCCCAGCTCACCGAGGACGGCCAGCCGGCACGCGCGCGAGCGCGTAGATCTCGTCGAACTCCGCTCCGGCGCCTTCGGCCTCGGCCCTCTTCCGGAGCTCGGCGGTCACCGCTTCGCCGGGGATCCCCGGGCCGTCCACCCCCGCCTCCATCGCCGCGCGCTCCTCATCCGTCAGCGGCTCGTCGTCGATGGGCGCTCGTAGAACGGCCTGCCACACAGGGTCGTTCTCGGGGATCACGGGCTGCCGAGCAGGCGCGGCGCTGTCTCGTCGAGGGCTCATGCTGGAAGGGTACACCGGGCTTCGCGCAGGATCGACGGCGCCGGACATGGAAAATGTGCGCGGCGAACAGGAATACTCGCGCCTCAGCCAAGGCGCTCCCCTGTTTCAGCGTTCCTGGTACGCGATCGCGTCGGCGTCGGCGGCGGATCGGGTCGAGCGGCCGCCACGGCGAGCACTGGGACGTACGCCGGTTGTAATTTCTACGAAATTCGCCCGTAATACTCCGGCTCATTGCCGGGCTTCCACTTGATGTTGCACCCGATGCTCGGGCGCTGATCCGAGGGGATGGGCGCCGACGCGAGCACCGCGTCGATGGCGGCGCGGAGGTCGCGGCCGGTCACCGGGACGTCATTGCCAGGGCGGCTGTCGTCGAGCTGACCGCGGTAGACCAGCCGGCGATCCGGGCCGAAGAGGTAGAAATCCGGCGTGCAGGCCGCCCGATAGGCCTTGGCCACCTGCTGCGCCTCGTCGAGCAGGTACGGGAACGTATAACCGAACTCGCGCGCCTCCCTCGCCATCGCCTCGGCGTTGTCCGCCGGATAGGCGACGATGTCGTTCGGATTGATGGCCACGACGGCCACGTCCTCGGGGCGATAGTCGCGCCGCAGCCGGGCGAGCTCGTGACGGACGTGCTTGACGAACGGACAATGATTGCAGATGAACATCACGAGGAGCGCCCGCTCCCTGGTGAAGTCCGACAGCGCCACCTGCTTTCCGTTGAAATCCGGCAGCCGGAAGTCGGGCGCCGGCGTGCCGAGCTCAAGCATCGTGGACGGGGTGCGTGCCATGGCAGAAATCTCCTCTCGCTGTGACGGCGCGCACCATACCACGCGGCGAGACGGCCGCGCTCGCCCCGCGGACGGCGCGGCGACCCCGCGCGCACGCGCGGCGGCCCGCCTGCGCGCCGCCCCGGCCCCGCCCGAGGTCGCCGGCCATCGCTCCGCTCGGCCGCCCCGGGCCGGCTTCCCCGCCGGGCCGCGCGACCACGACCGCCCGGCAGCCGGCGCGCGACAGGCCGAGGCAGCGCCGGCGGCGCCACGAACCCCCGAACAGCCGGGCACGCCGGACAGGCACGTACAGAGAGACGACCTCGTCATGCCGCTGACGGACAACGCACGATGGAGAGACGCTGTCATGGCTCATCATGCCACGCGCACTACATTCATCGCATGCGGCTACAATCGCTGGACATCTTCCGCGGCATGACCATCGTCGCGATGCTCCTCGTCAATTTCCAGGACAGCTTCCCGGCCATCTATCCGCCCCTCGCCCACTCGTATTGGGATGGCTGCACACTCGCAGACACGATATTTCCCTGCTTCCTCTTCATCGTCGGCGTGACCCTGCACATCTCCATGTCCGGGCGCCGCGCGCGCGGCGCGACCGACGGCGAGCTCGCCCTCCAGATCGTCCGGCGCGGCGCGATCTTCGTCCTGCTCGGGCTGTTCCTGTCGGCGTTCCCGTTCTTTCCCGAGGAGCGCCTGACGGCGCTGCGCATCCCGGGCGTCCTCCAGCGCATCGGCGCCGCGTACGTGCTCGCGGCGCTCCTCTGCCTCAAGACCACCGCCCGGCAGCAGGCGGGCATCATCGCCGCGGCCCTGATCGGCTACTGGCTCGTCCTCCGGCTCTATCCGCTCGACGATCCCCAAAAGACGCTGGCGGCCCGGGTGGACCGGTATTTCCTCGACGGGCACATCGCGCGCAAAGGCTGGGACGCGATGGGCATCCTCCCCACCCTCCCCGCGGCGATGACGGTGATGCTGGGCAGCCTCGGCGGCCGCTGGCTCACCGCGCCCACCGGGCTCCGCGCGCGCGTCGCCGGGCTCCTCGCCGCCGGCGCCGCGGGGATCGCGCTGGGCGCCGCCTGGGCGCCGTGGTTCGCGTGGAACCGCAGCCTGTACTCGAGCTCGTTCGCGCTGTTCACCGCCGGCGTGGCCGCGGTCGTCCTCGCCGCCTGCGTGTGGATCGTGGACCTGAAGGGGTGGCGGCGCTGGGGGGCTCCGTTCCTGATCTTCGGCGCCAACCCCATCGCGGCTTACGTGGGCTCGACCATGATGGGACACCTGCTCTATCACGTGAGCAGGACCGGAGACGACGGCGCGAGGACGAGCGCGCTACAGCTCCTTTACACGCGCCTCTTCGCGTCGTGGCTCTCGCCGCTGAACGCCTCCCTCGCCTTCGCGCTCGCGGCCGTCGCCCTCTGGCTCATGCTCCTCTACCCCCTCCACCGCCGGGGCATCTTCCTCAAGGTCTGAGGCGCGCTCAAGGTCTGAGGCGCGCCGCGGTCACCTCGGGAAGTGGCGCTCGATCATCGAGAAGAACGCCGCCCCGCCCGGCTCGCCGCCGATGCTCCAGTACGTCACCCCGCCGAGCCCGCCCCGCCTGGCGGCGGCGACCTTCTCCTCGAGCGACGCGAGGTCCTCGAAGAACACGTGCTCTCCGCTCGCGAGGACCTGGTTCGGCGCCCTCCCCGCCGCGAACCGCGCGGCCCCGTCCTCCGGGCACCGGCGCATGTGGTCGGTGCTCGTGTCGTAGCCGTCGCCCGCGAGCTCCAGGCACTTGCCGAGCGGCTCGCACCCCACCACGGCGCCCCCGCCCTCCGGCGCCTCCGGCCCGAGCAGGCCGTAGTTCGGCAGGCCGAGGATGAACTTCTCCCGCCGCGCGCGCGGGTCTACGCCGAGCCCCCCGATGTACGCGACGGTCCGCTCCACCCACCCGAGCGGCGCGACCGGGCCCGCGTGCGCGCCGCCGCCAAAGTGATAGTCGTAGCTCATCACGTGCACGTGATCCGCCGAGGCGCTCAGCGCCTCGTAGTCGAACACGCCCGTCGCGGAGGCGACCGCCGGGACCGCGAGCGAGAGCGCCTTTCCGGCCGCGTGGAGCGCGCGCGAGAGCTCGTCCATGAACGCCGAGAACGCGGACCGCTCGGCCTCCACGGTCTCGCCCGGCCCGAGCACGGACGCGAGGTGCTCGTAGTCGATGTCGAGCCCGTCGTAGCCGTTGTCCACCGCGAGGGCCACGAGGCCCGCCACGTGCTGCGCCCGGAGCGCGGGATCGTGGATCATCGCGTGCACCGCGACGACGTCCGGCCGGTCGACCGCGGCGACGAGCGGGACGAGCCGGGTCCGCCCGCCGCCGCCCGTCGTGCGGTCGAGGACGCGCGGGTCGTGAAAGCCCGCGAACGGCGCCGACCGGCCGCGCGGGTGGTTCTCGAACGTGGTCGGCGAGGCGACGCGCCACCACTTCGGGTGGACGGCGTCGAACGCCTCGGCGCGGGCCGCGAAGGTGTCGTAGCCGAGCTCCGTCGACGCGGGATCGCCGAGGAACTCGTGCAGCCACCCGCAGAAGCGGTGATCGCCCGCCGCCCCCGCGCGCGGCGCCGCGGCGCCCGGCGCGTCGGGCGCCCCCGGCGCTCCCTCGCGCGGCGCCGCGGCGCCCTCCACCTCGACGACGAGCGGCGTGCGCTCCACCCCGCCGCCGCACGAGGCGGCGGCAGCGGCGGAGCAGATGAGCGGCAGGATCCGGAGAAGCTGCTTCATGGCGGCCGCCCCTCTAGCAGCCCGCCGCGAGGACTACAGCCGCGATCGCGCGGTTCCGCGGGGCGCCTCACGATGCGCCCGCGATGCGATGTTCTACGGCCGCTCCCTCGCCGCGCCCCTCCGGCCGCCGCCGCCGTGGTGTACTACGCTCGCTCCGCGCATGACCCAAGGCGTCCGCCCCCTGCACGAGCTCCGCGACGAGGCCCGCTCCGCGCTGGCCAGGAGCGATCTCTCCCGCGCGCGCGACGCGCTCTTCAGCGCCCTCCAGCACACCATCGCCCGCGAGGACGACTACGTCGCCATGACGGACGAGCTCCGCGACGTGCTGGTCCGGCTCGGCGACCCGAGGAGCGCCCTCACCGTCGCCTGGTACGCGGGCGGCGAGCACAGCCAGCGCCCCCTCATCGCGCACGTCCCGCCCATCGACCGCGCGCGCACCGTGCTCGCCTGGGCCGAGCGCGAGCAGGACCCCGAGCGGCAGAAGCGGCTCTACGCCCGCGCCGCCGACGAGTACGAGGCCGCCGGCCTCGTCGCGCAGGCCGCCATCGCCCGCGAGCGCGGCCAGGACTTCGCCCGCGCCCGCGCCCTCTGGTCGCGCCTCGCCCAGCTGCTCTCCTCGTCGGGCAGCGACCTCTACGCCGCCGGCCTCGCCCGCTTCAACCTCGCCCGCACCTCGCTCCGCACCGGCGACGCCACCGCCGCGCGCGAGGCCGTCTTCGCCTCCGTCCACCTGCTCGAGGAGGCCGCCGACCGGTACGAGACCATCGGCCAGCGCGAGCGCGCCTTCGACTGCTACCAGGTCCTCATCGCCGTCGGCCGCGAGAGCCGCGCCTTCGAGCACGTCCTCGAGGGCTACGTGAACGTCATCCGCATCCTGCGCGAGGACCACCTGCGCTACTACGCGCTCCAGTCCTACGAGGAGGCCGTCGCCGCGGCCGAGAAGCAGGGGGAGATCTCCGCCGCCGCCACGCTCGCCCGCGAGATGGCCGCGTACGCGCGGAAAGAGGGGCTCACCGCCGTCGCCAACTTCGCCGTGCTCGCGCAGGCCCGCCTCTGGCAGGAGGTGTCCGCCGTCTCGCAGAAGCGCGCCGCGCCGCCCGAGATCGCCGAGAACGCGCTGCTCGCCGCCGTGATCGCGCTCGGCGAGGCGGGGCAGTACAGCAAGGTGGGCAGCGTCTACCGCGCCCTCACGCAGCTGCCGCTCGAGGAGAACCGGAAGAAGCACTACGCCCGCGCCGGCGGCCGCTACGTCAACGCGCAGGACCTGCCGATCGACGCGTCGCCGCTGCCGGCGCACCTCCGCCACGAGCTCGGCTTCCCCGACGTCTGGCACATCGACCTCGTCGAGTGGGAGCAGGCCGGCAGCGCCAGCCAGGCGTGCGGCGACATCGTCCTCGACCCGGGGCAGTGGTCCGAGGTCACCCGCCGCCGCGCGATGCTCGCCCGCCTGACCGCGCTCGCCGTCGAGGGCGCGACGCCCGAGGCCGCCCCGGCGCCGCGCTCGCCCGCGCAGCAGCTCATCAGCCTCGCCGAGCAGCTCGCGACCGTCGAGCTCTACACGATCCTCTCGCCGCTCGAGCACCTGTTCCGCCGCCCCGAGCCGAAGATCCGGGTGGCCGTGGTCCGCGCGCTCTCCCGCTTCCTCTACAAGCGCACGTTCATCACGCTCCGCGACGCGCTCGTGGACCCCGACCCCACCGTCGTCCACGAGGCCGCCCGCGCGCTCGAAGAGCTCCGCTTCGCCCACGCCTTCGATCCGCTCGCCCGCATCTACCGCGAGTCGCAGGCGCCCGCCGTCCGCGCCAGCGCCGTGCGCGCGATCGCGAAGATCGACACGCTCGAGGCCGGCGAGATGCTCCTCGGCATCCTCCAGCACGAGGGCGCCGAGGAGCGCGCCGCGGCCGTCGAGGCGCTGAAGCGCGCGCGCGGCATGAAGTTCGTGGAGCTCGCCCGCGCCTCGCTCGCCGAGCTGCCCACGTCCGCGCAGGCCGTGGTGCGCGAGATCCTCCAGAGTCGCGGCATCAGCCCATGAGCGTACGAGCGCGCCTGTCCGCCCCCGGCCGCGCCGCCCCGCGCCGGGCGACGCCAGGGTAGTTGCCTGTCTGGACGGCGACAGCTGGCTGCGTCCGCTCCTCACCCCCGCTCACGCGCTGGAAAACCGCCTCCGACGAGCAACCCCGCGATTGTGCGCTGCGGCAAGGGGATTCCCCTAACGACTTTGTGTCTGGCGTCGCGATGGGGGGATGCGCTGCGCCCATGAGTCGGGATACCCTGCACGCGCCAATCCAACTCATCCCGAAAGCTTCTCGGCGCGCGATGTCGTAAGCATGGAAGCGGACGGAGCGCTTGGGGGAGCGCTGGGAAACCGCCGTCCGGGCTCCCGATGGTGCGCTGCTCGACAACGGTCGACTTCTCAGCGCGCCACCGGCGGCTCTTCTTGCGTGGCAGCAGCTGGGCGCCGCGGCGCGGCGCCCAGCTGCCCAGGCAGACCCTTCGCTGCCGGGGCGGATGGGCGCCCGCTCCGCCGCGGGCGCTCGTCGGCGCGGGGCTCTCGCTCAGCGGCTGAAGGCTCTCGCTCAGCGGCTGAAGATCGACTCGAGCGCGGGCATCAGCTGGGCGTAGCGGAACTTGTAGCCAAGCTCCTCCGCCCGCCGGGGATAGGCGCGCTGACCGGTGGTCACGATCTCGGCCGCGTCGCCCATCCCGAGCTTCACCACGGCCTCGGGCACACGGAGCCATGACGGCCGGCGGAGCACGGCGCCGATCGCCTGCGCGACCTCCTCGCCGGTCGCCGCGTGCGGCGCGGTCACGTTGAGCGGGCCGCGCACCGCGTCGCTGTCGAGGGCGAGCAGGGTCAGCGCCACGACGTCGTCGCGGTGGATCCACGGGATCACCTGCTTGCCGTCGCCGATCGGCCCGCCGAGGAAGAACCGGAAGGGCGCGATCATCTTGTCGAGCGCGCCGCCGCCCTCGCCGATCACCACGCCGATCCGCAGCTGCACCGAGCGGACGCCGTGCTGCTCCTCGATGGCGCGCGCGGCCTCCTCCCAGCGGACCACGACGTCGGCGAGGAAGCCCTGCCCGGGCGGGGCGCCCTCGTCGAGCACCTTCTCGCCCGGCTGCGGGCCGTAGTAGCCCACCGCGGAGGCGCAGACGAACGCGCTCGGCTTGCGCCTGGCCTTGCCGATCGCCTCGCCCATGAGGCGGGTCGTGTCGATGCGGCTGTTCACGATCTCGCGCCGCGCGTCCTCGGACCACCGCTTGACGATCGACTCGCCCGCCAGGTGGATCACGCCGTCCACCCCGTCGAGCTCCTCGAACCACGGCCCCGCGCTGTAGGGGCTCCAGGACACGACGCGCGCCCCGGGCAGCGACGCCTGCGTCCGCCCGACG
This sequence comes from Sorangium sp. So ce385, assembly GCF_051474135.1. Lineage (NCBI taxonomy): Bacteria > Pseudomonadati > Myxococcota > Polyangiales > Polyangiaceae > Sorangium > Sorangium sp. So ce385. The sequence goes on from NZ_CP150337.1 coordinate 10,111,242, forward strand.
TCGCGCGTCAGCACCGTCACCCGATCCCCCCGCGCGAGCAGCTCCTTCACGAGACCGCGCCCGATAAACCCGCTGCCGCCGGTGACAAGAACCGTCTTCACGGGATCCTTCTATCACGGCTCGGACGGAGCGGGGCGCCCCCTTCGGTCGCGACGGGGGAGCGCCGGGACGGGCGGCAGCTGTCCAGTCGTGACGCGGAGCGCGGGAGACGGTAAGACGCCGGACGTGATGGATGACCTAGAGACCTTCAAGAAGCTTCCTCTCGGCGGCCTGGATCGGCGCTCGTTCGTCGGCGCGCTGGCCGAGCACGGCGCGCGCGTGGCGAGCGAGCAGCTCGCGGCGCACCGCGCCCGCATCAGCCCGGCGGGCACGCAGATCGCCCCGGACACGGCGGTGCTGATCCTGGGCGGCTCGAACGGCATCACCCGGGCGCTCGCGCTGCAGCTGCTCTTCGGGGAGCGGGCCGCCGTGTTCGCGGTGCACTTCGACAGCGAGAAGATGCAGATCGGCCCGCACCACGTGAAGGCGATCACGGACGCGGCGGCGGCCGAGGGGCTCACGGCGCGCTTCTGGAACAACGACGCCACGAGGCCGCAGGTGATCGACGAGGTGGTCGCGGCGCTGAAGGAGCGGTATCGGGCGGTGCACCTCGTGAACGGCATCGCGGCCGGCGCGATGAAGCGGTACGCGGAGCACGGGCCGACGAAGGTGAAGGACCTCGACGTCGCGTTCGACCCGGTGCTCCAGGTGCCGGATTTCTCGCGCCCCGAGAACATCCGCAAGCTCGGGCTCGTCGAGGTGGACGTCGCGAACGACGCGGACATCGAGCGGACGAACAAGTTCATGGGCACGTCGTCGCTCCTGTGGGCCGAGCCGCTCGCCGCGGCGGGGCTGCTCGCGAAGGGCGAGAGCGTGGTGTCGTTCTGCGACTACGACTACCCGAGCGACGATCCGGTCTACGCGATGGGCCCGCTCGCCGGCGCGAAGAAGCTGCAGCGCCAGACGATGGCGGAGATCCAGGGGAAGTTCGGGGTGAAGACGGCGCGCATCTGCTACCCGGCCCTGGCGACGACGGCGCTCGGGGCGATCCCGGGCGGGCTGCTGATGTACGGGCTCAGCACGCAGATCCTGAAGGAGCGCGGGCAGTTCAGGGACGTCATCGACCTCGCGCGCGACACGATGGAGATCTGGCGGCCGAGCTGGGACGGGAGCGATCTGCGGGTGGACGCGGCCTATCAGGCCTGCCTCCCGGAGTTCAACGTGCGCAAGGCGCAGATCGGGCCGAAGGACGTGCCCGGCGCGTTCCGGCTGCTGTTCGAGTAACCTCGAGGGGGTCGGCGCGCGGGGCATCGGCGCCGCGCGCCTCGCTCCGCGGCCTCGCGGACCGGCCGCGCTGCGCGCGCGGTCTCGCGCACCGGCCGCGCTGCGCGCGGCCGGGGGAGATGGTCGCCCCTACCCTTCGGCCCGCGCGACCTCGGGCTCCAGCCGGGCGACCTGGACCTTGTCCGACATCTGGAGGATGCCCAGCCAGGCGAACACGCGGATGACCTGGTAGGCCGGGTCGATCTCGAACCACCGCACCGCGAAGTTCGGGCTCATCGCGTACTTGTGGTGGTTGTTCTGGAAGAGCTCGCCGAGCGTCACGAGGTCGAGGGCCAGCGTGTTGCGGGAGTCGTCGTCGCTGTTGAAGTTGCGGTAGCCGTAGCGGTGGCCGCACCAGTTCACGATCGCCCCGTGCAGCGGGCCCATGGTCCAGTGGAGCGGGAGGAACAGGAACTGCCACCAGTGCGAGGCGAAGGCCGCGTAGAAGACCACGTAGCCCGTGCCCCACGCGAGCCGGCTGATCCACGAGTTGCCGATGCGATCGAGCGTGCGCCACTCGGGGTAGCCGCCGCGGAAGCGCGGCTCCACGTCGGCCGTGCCCTCGTAGATCTCGTCGTAGCGCTTCGCGGTGTCGAGCATCATCGGGACGACGCTCGAGTAGTACCGCGGCGAGTGCGGGTCCTTCTGCGTGTCGCTGTACGCGTGGTGCATGCGGTGCAAGATCGCGTAAACCCACGGAACCAGGTACGAAGAGCCCTGCGTCAGGTACGTCAGGAAGTGAAAAATCCGCTCCCATCGCTTCGACATCGTGAACATCCGGTGCGAGGCGTACCGGTGCAGGAAGAAGGTCTGGAAAAAGACCGAAAGCGTAGAGTGGGCGATGAGGACGATCGCGATCTCCATGCTCGGGTCGTAGCCCGGTGGTCCGCGGCAGGGGGTCAGCGCACGGTCACGTTTCCATAACGGGGGCCGCGATCCCGCGTGTTTTCTCGCGGATCCGCAGGTCCCTGGGCTCTCCCGAGGCCGTTCGTGGTAACGGCGGAGCCGTGAAGGCCGTGATCATCGGGGCGGGCCGGGGCAGCCGGCTGCGTCACCTCACCGAAGAGCTGCCGAAGACGCTGGTGCCGATCCTCGGCCGCCCGATGCTCGACGGCATCCTCGACGCGCTCGCGGCGGGCGGCTTCAAGCGGTCGGACGTCGTGTTCGTCTGCGGCTACAAGGCCGAGGTGATCCGGGCTGCGTACCCGGACCTCACGTACGTCGAGAACCGCGACTGGGAGCAGAACAACATCCTGCTCTCGCTGCTCTGCGCGCGCGAGCACCTCGAGGGCGGCTTCGTCTCGACGTACGCGGACATCGTCTACCGGCCCGGGATCGTGGCGGATCTGGTGCGCTCCCCGCACGACATCGCGCTCGCCTGCGACACGGACTGGCGGCGCCGCTATGTGAACCGATCGCAGCACCCCGAGACCGACGCCGAGAAGCTCCGCGCCGACGGGGACCGCGTCGTGGAGATCTCGCGCCGCATCCCCTCGGAGGCGGCGACGGGCGAGTTCATCGGGGTGATGAAGCTCTCCGCGCGGGGCGCCGCGCGGTTCCTGGACGCGTTCGACGCCGCGCGCGCCGCGTTCTCGGAGCGGCCGGAGTTCCGCGAGGGCCGCTCGTTCCGGCGCGCCTACCTCATCGATCTGCTCCAGCACATGCTCCAGTCGGGCGCGGCCCTGCACAAGATCGACACGCACGGCGGCTACATGGAGATCGACACGCTGGAAGACGCGTCGCTGGCCGACGCGTGGTGGCGCGGCGGGGCCTGAGCCGGCCGGCGCGCGGGCGGCGGAGCGGCCCGCCCTAAAAAGCGTCGGCGAAGTCGGCGCCTTGCGCGAGGAGACCGGGGAGCCCGCCGGTGTGCAGGAACAGCACCCGCTTGCCCGCGAGCTCGCCCCGCTCGGCCATGTCCCAGAGCCCGCAGAACGCCTTGCCGGTGTACACCGGGTCGAGGATGAGCCCCGACAGCCGCGCCGCCTTCACGATCCGCGCCCGCTGCTCCGGCGTGGACACCCCGTAGGCCGGCCCCCGCGCGGAGTCGTCGATCACGAGGTGGGCCGGCGCGCCGAGGCGCGGATCGAGCGAGCGCGCGTCGTCCATGATCGCGACCGCGACGCGCGCGAACGTCGCCTTGTCCTCGCACACCGCCATCGCGCGCACCTCGCCGGCCACCTCGTAGCGGGCCGCGCCGAGCGCCGCGCCCGCCGCCGTCCCGCCCGACCCGCACGCGTGCACGACGACGTCGAACGGCTTGCCCCCCGCAATCCCGAGGTCGAGCTGCTTCCGGATCTCCTCCATCGCGCGCACGTAGCCGAGCGCGCCGAGGCCGTTCGAGCCGCCCTCGGGGATCACGTACGGCCGGCCGCCCGCCGCGCGGATCTCGGCGGCCGCCTCGGCCATGACGGCGTCGCGGCCCCGGTACGCCTCGGGCGAGATCAGCCGGATCTCCGCGCCGGCGAGCCGGTCGAGCAGCACGTTGCCCCCGAGCGGCGCCCCGGCCGACGGATCCGCGGTGCGCAGGAACAGCACGGAGCGCAGGCCGAGCGAGGCGCTGAGCAGCGCGGTCGCGCGCGCGTGGTTCGACTGCAGGCCGCCGCAGGTGATCACGCAGTCGGCGCCCTCCTCCCGCGCGGCGGCGAGCAGGTACTCGAGCTTGCGGATCTTGTTGCCGGCCTCCGCGCCGGCGGTCATGTCGTCGCGCTTCACGTAGAGGTCGACGCCGAGCGCCTCGGCGAGCCGCTGCGGGCGCTGGATCGGGGTCGGAAGGTGGCTCAGCGCGAGTCGTTTGCGCATCGTTTCTCTCCCATGTCTCTCCTCCGGAGGGCGAGGCCGCGGCCGGCGCCGTCGCCCGACCTCGACGAGCCGCGCGCCCGCCGCGCCGCACCCGCCACGCAGACGCCCTCTACCACCCTGGGCGGCCCTCGTCTGCCGTGTCGCGCGCGAGCCCGCGCGAGGGCCGGCGAGCCCCGGCCGGATCAGTGGATCACGCCCAGCTTGAGCGTGAGCAGGTACTGATCGGGGAGCTCCGTGCCGGCGACGTCGTCGAACGCGCCGCCGGGGAAGAGGACGCCGGCCTCGGTGCCGAGCTGGATGGTGACGAGCCTGCCCATCGCGATGCGCGCGTCGACGCCGAGGTCGAGCTCGACGCCGAGATCGCGGCGGCGCTTGTCCCCGCCGTCGTAGTTGGCGAGGAGGCCGCCCGCCCGGGGGTTGTGCGGGTCGACGACGTCGGCCGTCGCCTCGGCGATGACCGCGCCCGCCTTGAGGTCGAGCCAGCGCGCCGGCCGCACCACGATCCGCGGGTTCACGTAGGCGGCGCCGAACACGCCCCCCTTGGAGGGCAGCGACCTGATCCCGGGCTCGGGGGACGCGGCGAAGAGCTCCCGCTCGGCGATCGTGGCCGAGCGCGCCGTCTTCCAGGCGAGCACCTGGTCGAAGAGGATGAGCCCGACGTTGTGGCTCGGGTCGAAGGTGAACCGCCGCGACACGTCGTCCCTGGGGTCGTCGTCGCCCGACGCGTAGCCGGCCTCGAGCTCGGTCACGACGCGCCCCCACCGATCGGCCGGCCGCCGCCCGCGGCCCGCGACGTGCACCGCGCCGAGCGTGGCCGCGCCGCCGACCGAGCGCACCGCCACGGGCGCGCGCCCCGCCGCCGCGCCCGCGAGCGGCTCGGGCCCGCGCGGGACGAACGACGCGGAGCCCAGGATCACCGCGGCCTCGAGCGCGCCGTAGACGTGGGCGCCGCCCCCTGGCACCGGCGCGTCGAACTTGCCGGCCACGTCGATCACCGCCGCCGCGAGCGCCTCGGTGAACCGGGCCGGGCTCGTGTTCGCGCGGCGCTCGCGGGCTTGCCGCCGCAGGGCGCCGTAGATCCCGACCTCGCCGCGCCGCGCGCGCCAGAGCGCCGACACGACCGCCTGGACCGCGCGATCGCCCTCCCCTTCGTCCTGCCCCTCGACGTCGTTCCCGAGCAGGTCGGCCGCGTTGTCCTCGAACACGAGGTCGGCCGCGACGGTCACGACGAGCGGCCCGGCCCGCCCCATCGGCGTCGCCTCGAGCATGACGCGCTCGACGAGCGAGCCGCGCTCGTAGTCGCCGAAGAAGCTCGCGCGATCGCCGTCGTTGGCGACGAGCCCCATCCCCCAGTGCGCGCCCTGCTGGCCCACCCGGAAGACGCCGACGGACGACGGCAGCTCCAGGTAGAGGTAGCGCGGGTGCACGTCGTACCAGGCCAGGGCGGCGCGCGCGTCGCGCACCTGCTCGACGTGCCGCGTGGTGTCGCCGGCGATGAGCCCGCGGACGACGTCGATCTGGGCCACGATCGACGCCTTGTCCTTGTAGTGGAAGCGCGGCGAGAGGCGCAGCCAGTGAGCGATGTACTGGTTCTGCCCGAGCGTCGTCGCGCCCGGATCCGAGAGGCGCGGCGCCCGGAGCCGGAGGTCGGTCATGGCGCGGTAGCGGAGCTGGTACTCGCCCTGCACCGAGAACGTCGACCGGGTCGGGTCCGGCGGGGGCGGCGGCGAGCGGCCGGTGTCCAGCACGAGCCGCTCCTCGAAGCGGTCGGCGTCCGCCGCGGCCGGCGGCGCTGCCGGCCCCGCGCTCGCGCCCCGGGCGGGCTGAGCGGCGCTCGGCGAGGCGAGCGCGACGGCGAGCGCAAGGGGGGCGAGGTGGGCCAGGGCGAAGCGCATCGGAAGCAAGCGGCCGCGCGCCGGCGCAGGCCGGAGCGCGCCGGCAGGATAGGCGGATCGATCCCGGCGGGGCACTGGATTCTTCTTCCGTCGCCGGCGGGGCGACCCGCCGGCGGCGGCAGAGCACGATTCCGCGCTTTCCAGCCGGGGCGCTGCCGGGCCTCGTCCGCCGCCGGCGGGCGGCCGAGCGGCGCCGCGGATCGCGGCGTCAGCGGCTTTTCTCGAGGCATCCGCCGCTCTAGCGTGCGCTCCCGTGACCCTCTCCACGCCGCGCGCCGCCGTCTCTCCTTCTCGTTCTCCGTTGCTGCTGGGCCGCCCGTTCTCGCTCGCGGATCTCGAGGAGGTCGCGCGGCGCGGGCGGCCGGTGGCGGTCTGCGCCGAGGCGCGCGAGCGCGCCGCGGCCTCGCGCCGCGCGATCGACGCGATCGCGGCGGCGGGCGACGCCGCGCCTGCGGTGTACGGGATCAACACCGGCTTCGGCGCGCTCGCGGAGACGCGCATCGCCGATCACGACATCCGAGCGCTCCAGCGGAACCTCGTGCGGAGCCACGCCTGCGGGGTCGGGCCGGATCTCGGCGACGCCGAGGTGCGCGCGATGATCCTCCTGCGCGCGCAGGTGATCGCGCTGGGGCACTCGGGGGTGCGCACGGAGGTGCTCGACCTGCTCACCGCGCTGATCGAGCGCGGCGTGTGCCCGCGCATCCCGGCGCAGGGCTCGGTCGGCGCGTCGGGCGATCTCGCGCCGCTCGCGCACCTCGCGCTGTCGCTCATCGGCGAGGGGGAGGCGCGGCTCGAGGGGCAGCTCATGCCGAGCGCGGTGGCGCTCGCGAAGGCGGGCCTCGCGCCGATCGAGCTCGCCGCGAAGGAGGGGCTCGCGCTGATCAACGGGACCCAGTACATGACCGCGCTCGGCGCGCTCGCGCTGCGGGACGCGGCCGCGCTCTGCACGGTCGCGGACATCGCCGGCGCGGTGAGCCTCGAGGCGCTGATGGGCTCGAAGCGCCCGTTCGACGAGCGGCTCATGCGGGTGCGCCCGCACCCGGGTCAGGCCGGCACGGCCGGCAACCTGCGCGCGCTGCTCGGGGGCAGCGAGATCATGCAGAGCCACGCGGACTGCCCGAGGGTGCAGGACGCCTACTCGCTCCGCTGCATGCCGCAGGTGCACGGCGCGACGCGCGACGCGCTCGCCTGGGCCGCCGAGGTGCTGACCCGGGAGGTCAACAGCGTGACGGACAATCCGACGGTGTTCCTCGGGGAAGGAGGCGAAGAAGGGGGCGGAGAGGGGGTCGCCGAGCTGATCTCGGGCGGCAACTTCCACGGGCAGCCGGTGGCGCTGGCCCTGGATCTCGCCGCGGTGGCGGCGGCGGAGCTCGCGAACATCAGCGAGCGGCGGGTCGAGCAGCTGGTGAACCCCGCGCTCTCGACCGGCCTCACGCCGTTCCTGGCGCCGCGGAGCGGGCTGCACTCGGGGTTCATGATCGCCCAGGTGGCGAGCGCGTCGCTGGTCAGCGAGAACAAGGTGCTGTGTCACCCGGCGAGCGTCGACTCGATCCCCTCGAGCGCCGGCCGCGAGGACCACGTGAGCATGGGCAGCATCAGCGCCCGGAAGCTCGCGCAGGTGATCGAGAACGTCCGCAGCTCGCTGGCGATCGAGCTGATCACGGCGGCGCAGGGGGTGGACCAGCGGCGCCCGCTCCGCCCGAGCGCGGGGGTGGCCGCGGCCCACGCCGCCATCCGCCGCGTGGTGCCCGAGCTGGTCGAGGATCGGCCGCTCTACCTGGACATCGCGGCGGCGACCGAGCTCATCCGGAGCGGAGCGCTGATCGCCGCGGTGGAGGAGGCGGTGGGTCCGCTCAACTGATTTTTTCTGTTTCCACAATTACAACTGAGACGATCCTGTGGAAATCTGATGCGGCTCATCGGAATGCAAATGCTCCATCGAACGGCGAGTTGCTGTACATTGGCGCAGTGCCCATTCCGGTCAGCACCCCGCCGTTTCCATTCGATGCCGTTCGAGATCTGCTCGGCGTGGTGCGGGCGATCTATGCGGCGGCGAAGGACGGGGGGGCGTCGCGGGAGGAGCTCGCGCGGATCGCTCGGGTGGGTCGGGAGCTGAGCCGAGCGCTGGATCTGGCGGGGTCGCCCCAGCAGGGGGTGTCGGGTCATTCGGCGGCGTGGAAGGTGACGGACAAGGCGATGCTCCAGGTGAACGACCTGGTCGATCCGCTCACGCCGGCGGCGCCGCTCCTGCTGGCGGCGCGGAGCCGCGTGACGGGGAGCCGGCTGGCCATGCGGAGCAAGCCCCAGGGGCGGTAGGCGGCGGGCGAGGAGCCGGGCGGGGGCGGGAGAGGAGCCGGGGGGCGGCGGAGGACGCGGGGCGAGGGCGTCGGGAGGGGGCCGGGAGGGTCGGGAGGAGGTTCCGGGCGGATCGGCCCCCGGAGGGGCTGTTCTCCGCGCGGTGTGGGGGCCCCGCCGAACTCGCCTTTGCCTTTGCCCCTCCGGCAAGCCGGAGGAGCAAAGGCAAAGGCTCAGACATCGGCCCATCCCCCACACCGCGCGGAGAACAGCCCCTCCGGGGGCCTACGGTTCGGTCTGGAGCGAGGGACGACCGGTTCGGTCTGGAGCGAGGGACGGCCACAGCAGAGGCGCAACAAGCGGAGGCTCGGCGGGAACGGACAATCCAGCCGGCACGCTCAGGGGGCGTACTGTGTGGGTAGAATCGTCAGCTGCGGCCGAAGAACCTGCGGCTGCGGGACCGCTCGGCATCGCGCCGGATGCCCTGCATCACCACGCGAATGAGCTCGCGGGTGTAAGCACGCCTGTCATGACGCTTGTGCTCGGGCAGCCTGACGCCCAGAGCGTGTGCAAGACGTTCTACGTTCTCTACCTTCGCCTCACGCAGACAATCGATGTCCAGATCCATGTAGTGGCGCTCCCATTACTCGAGTCCGCTTGGTTTGTCGAGCCCCAGAGGACCCCCAGCGGGGTGCGCGCCCCTCCCCTTCAGACCGCGACAAGCGCCATCAGACCGTGACGGGCGCGCGACGTCCCCGGCAGGTCGGCACCTGGTCGGCGCAACGTGGGACACAGGGCGACCTGGTCCCGTTCGAAGCGGGCAGCGCCGCCAGCCTCCGGGGTGAGGATCGAGCCGCCCGGCCGCTTCAGCTGGCAGCACCGAACGCTCCCATCACGTCAGCGCGGGCCAGCTCGGCACGTTCCCATGAGGTAGCCCCGGCCGGACTCGAACCGGCACGCCCGCGAGGGGCCGCGGATTTTAAATCCACCGCGTCTGCCATTTCGCCACGGGGCCAAGTTGTTGATTTTACTTCTTTTATCCGGATTTTTGTCCCACCCCCACCCCTCTCTGTGCCGTTTCCTGTGCCTTTTCCCCCGAGCTCCGGGATCGCCTCGGCGAGGGAAGCTAGCTCGCCAAGGCCTAGCTCTGCAAACGTCCTGGCCGCCCGGCGATACCTCTGGATCATGATCGAGCTCCGGTGCCCGGTCCGGTCGGCGACCCAGGTCTCGCTGCGGCCGTTCGCCAGCGCGACCGTGATGAAGGTCGAGCGCGTGTCGTGGGCGCGCACCTGCTGGCGCTCGTCGGAGTCCTCGAAGAGCTCCGGGCGATCGATGCCGGCAAGCTGGAGATGAGCGCGGAAGCGCTCGGCCGCGTGCTCGACACTGAAGAGATCGCCGTCCTCGTTGACGAAGAGCGGCGCAGAGGGAGCCGGGTTGCCGCGGAGCGCGAGCCATGCGCGCAACGCCTGCGGCACGCCGGGCGACAGCGCCCATGCGCGCGGATCGTTGGTCTTGTTCTTCTCGAGGCGCAGCGCGCCACGGTCGAGGTCGACGTCCTGCACCTGCAGGCGCGCCGCCTCGCTGATGCGCGGGCCCTCGCGGTTCAGGAAGCCCCAGAGAACGCGCCAGCAGAGCGGGATCGCGGTGCAGGCCAGCAGGCGAGCGTCCTCGTCTGGGTAGAGGCAGGCCTTCGCCTTCGCAGGGCCGAGCTTCGGGAGGAAGCCGCGGGGGAGCGGGTTCGTCGCGAGGAGGCGGCAGGGGAAAACGGCCATCGCCATGAGCCGGTGCAGGAGCTGCGCGATGTGACGGCGCGACGCAGGCGACATCGCAGGAAGCGCGCGCATGACGCGCTCCGCGTCGTCGAGCGTGAAGGCCGAGACGGGGACGCGGCCGGCGATCGGATAGACGTGGCGGTCGAGCCGGTAGACGTCTTGCTCCACGCTGCGCTTCGGCTTGACGTGGTCGGGGTACATGCGCGCGAGCTCGCCCGAGGTCCAGAGCTCGCCGAACTGCTGGAGTGTGACCTGCTTCGGCACCGAGCCGACGCCGGGGACGACCTTTGCTTGTGCGCCGCCTTTGCAGACGACGTCGACCGCCGCAATGACGTCCCGGAGCGCCCTCCCCTCGCCCACCGCAGCACGCTCCAGCAGCGCGACGATCGCGTCGCGTGTGACGTTGCGCGAGGCGCGCAGGCGCACGGCCAGGTCGGCAACGAGCTCCTTGCGCTGCTCAGCCTGCTTCGCCGTCAACTTGGGGTCGAGCGGGAAGCTCTCGCGGTCGTTGTCGCCGACGAGGACGCGGACGTAGAGCCGACCGGCGTCGTTGCGGAAGAGCGATCCCGTGGGCCTGCGAGGCATGGCGGCTCTCTTCTACCGCGATTTGCGGCCGCGCTCACGCCTACGGCGCCCGCCAGCGTAGGGACCGGCGCGAGGCCGGCCTTACGGAGCACCGCCGCTGCGCCGCCGCTGTGCTCGGCGTCGTCCTCCGGGAGCGCGGGGGCGGCGTGATGCTTCGTCTCGAGCCGGGTCGAGCCGGGCCATCAACGCCGCTCGCCCGACAAGGTGATGACGAGCGGCACCTTCTTATACTTCTCGTTTACGACGTCAGCACGGAACGTCTGATATGCTCGTAATGTGCCCTCCTACCGCCGCGACCGCTCCGCCGCCGAGATCCTCCGCTCCGTTCCGCCGCGCGACCGCGCCCGGATGCTCCGGTTTGGCCTCGACCTGGACGACCCTGAGCACGCGGCGCTCTTCGTCTCGGGTGTCCGCGCCGCGGACGACGCGATCGCGGCGCAGGAGCGCTGGGAGCGGCAGAACGCGCTACGTTGAAGTGGAATCCCGCACGAAGAGATCATCGTCAAGGTAAGAGCGCGCCGGCCTCGATGACCTGACCTTCTGCTGCTGCTCTGAAGGCTCGGCATCGATTACTGCTACGATGCCGGCGTGCACAGGCGCAGGACCGCTGAGATCGCCTCTGTCAACATCGCTGCGCTTGCCAGTGCCGCCCGACGCGGCGAGGTCGATACGGATGTCGAGCTCGCCATCACCGGCACGTGCCTCGTGCTGGCCGGGACGATCACCGTGCAGCTCGAGACGACCCGCGTGGCCTCCGGCGGCCTCCGGCTCTGGGCGCGGTGTCCCGGCTGCTCCGCGCGGGCGGCCGTGCTGTACCTCGCTGCGCCGGGCCTGCGCTGCCGGCGCTGCGCCGGGCTCGTCTATCCTGCGACACGGCAGCGTCCCGAGGAGCGTGTCCTCGAGCAGGCGCTCGCACGGCGTGCGAAGGCGCGGACCGCGCTCGGCGCTGGGCCGGACCCGCGAGAGCCGATCCCGCGACGACCGCCGGGCGTGCGCTTCTCGATATGGGGACGTCGCCTCGACGAGCTCCACGAATCCCAGGCCGCGGTGCAAGCCGCGCTCGGCGCGCTCGTCGACCGGCTCGGTGCCCGCTCCGGAGCGCTCGCTCAGGACGCCGGCTCCCCTTCCCCGGCGCCGCCGCCCGCGCCCACGCCTGAGACGCCTTCGAGAGAGGGCCGGCAAGCTCGCGAAACCACCCCCTGAGGGACCTCCGGCGCCCTCGAGCGTGACGGTGCTCCACCTCGGGGCGGCCTCGCGCGGACTCGGGGCGGCCCCGCGCGGAGCGCCCAGCACCGGGAGCTGGGAGACCGGCGCTGTCGTAGCTGGCCCCCCGGTCTGCCACGCACGCCCACGCGACGCCGCTGGCAGCGCCAAGCGGACCCGCGCTACCGCGGCGGCAGCCTGCCACGCCTCGCGCCTTCGGAAGAGGCGCTCGCTCGGCCGGCCCGCGGCTGCCGGACCGGCTCAAGGCCGGCAGCCGCCAGCACCGCCGCAACCCCGGTCCGCTCGTCCTCCGCTGGGGCTCGACGCGGTCCCCGGTCACTGGCCAGCGCCTGGAGGTAGGCGACGAACGCCTCGCGCCGGACCAGGCGCAGCTTGCCGAGCTTCGCGACCGGTAGGGGAAAGCCCGGCGCGCGGATCGTATCGAGGAAGACGCGCGCCGGGATCCCGGTGACCGACTCGACGTTCTTCTGCGAGAGCATCTCCGGCTGCGGCGCCGTGATCGTGAGCCCGTCCAGCGGGATCGCAACCGTCGCCGTGGCCATGGCGGAGGAGCTGACGGCCCTGGGGCTCCGCGATCCGTCGACGGGCGTCTCCAGGGTCGTCCTCTCGATCGCGCGCATGCTGTTGTCAGACTCACGAAGAGCAAGGTGTGACGAGCCACGCGCGAGAGCCACCGATGCCATGCCGTACCTCCATCCGTGTAGGGTTCGTGAACAACCGTGACCGAGGTCTCCCGAGAGCGCCCGAAAAGGTATCTCGGAGACAAAGGTATCTCTGCACGAGATACCTTTGGACGCTCGTGGGGCAAACCGCTGTCATGTCGCTGGGTTAGGTGTTCCGGAAGGCGCTGCAGAACGGCCGAAAATGGGGGAAGCAAAGGGGGCGATTTGGTATCTCGGAGCGACCCCGCGGTGCCGCTTGGAGGCGACGGCGAACCGTGCGCCGGGACCGCCTGCGATCGCGGGCGTGGCCGGCCGTCGCGGTGGGGTTCATCGGCGGCACCACATCTCCTCCGTCGCACATTGGCGCTTGCTGCCAACGGAACTGCGTCAATTTCGTGCGGAGTCGCTCATGGGGCGCTCATCGTCGGCAACGAGCTCGGGCAGCCTCCATGCGCCCGGCGTGCTCGGCGAGCACCTCCAGCCGCGGGTTGGCCTCGTCCTCGGTCCGGCACGTCGGCGGGCTGGCCGTCCACGTGTTCGTTCGCAGCCGGACGGAGCCGGCGACGTTGGCGCGCCTTTCCCCTGCCCGCCTGCCCGGGCCACGGGAGGGGGAGGCCCGCTTCGCGCGCTCCGTCGAGTTCGCCAAACCTGACGAGTCCGTTACGGGCGCAGCTGCCTTCCCTGCCGATGAGGGGCGCCCACCAGAGCGGCTCGCCAGCGCCCGACGCTGGGTCGAACCTGCAGCAGGACCGATGGAGTAGGAAGAGCAGACGAGCGCTTGGAGCGCGCCCGTCAGCGCAGCGTGACGGCTCGCAGACGTCGTGCAGCCCCAAGGCGCGCGGCGGGCAGTGCGCTCTCACGGCGACGTCGACCGGCAGCCGGTGCCAGCAAGTCGACAAGCACTCGAGCCGCGCAGGCAGCTGCACGCAGGCGCACGCTCTGGACGGTACGACCCATGTCCATCGTGCTGTTCTCCCATAGATTCCGGTTGACGCCCAATCCTACCATCAGAAGGATGGGGCGCATCGCTACGTTGTCCGGGTATTGCGGAGGGGGGAACGAGATGGTGAGAACACTGGCCCGGCGGATCCCATCGACGGCGCTGGTCGCTCTCGTGCTTGTTCCGACGCAGATAGAAGCGTCCGAGCTGAGCGCCGGTGTGAGCCTCGGGTGGATCCAGGCCGGCACAGCCCTGCGCCTCGCCGTGGGGCCGCATGCGGGGATATCATGGCACATCGACCGAGACCTCTTGTTCAAGATTCACGAACTGTGCAGCGTCGTGCCTCCGATCCAGGTAGGTGGGGCCGGCGTTTACAATCACACCTCCATCGCCATTGGATATGCCTGGAAGAGCGGCAACTTCAGCGCGGGGCCGTCGGCTGCGATCTATTTCATGCCAGCGTGCGGCAACACCTTGTGTGGACGCATCGCCGGGATGGCGGTAGGCGGGCACGCGCAAACCAACGCGTACGTTGCCGGGCCACTTGGCGTGTCAGTCGACGCTAACGTGGACTGGATCCGCGGGAGCAGCCTTGTTCTTCCTGGTCACGTGTCGGTGATTGTTGTCGCCGGTCCAGTGCTTCGATGGAGTGCCCAATGAACGCGAAGCGAAGTTTGCTGCTGATCGTGGCCATCGCCATCTGGGTGCTGGCGGCATGTAACTGGACGGTCGGAGACTGCTATCCTCGCGAGGAGTGGGAGAAGGGTGGAGGGGCAGGTCCGCCGGTCCATGGGCCAGTTCCCGTCTTCAGCTCCAGCGCGTCGGGTGACTTCGGGGCGGAGCCGCCGGAAGGCGGCGAGCGCAAGATCCAGTGCAACAAGACGGAGGACGAAGACGAAGACGAAGAGGAAGAGAAGGAGGAAGAAGAAGCGCGCCCTACGCCCAGCCCAGAGAAGCCGGCAGATCCCTGCCAGCAGAGCGGCGCTCCGAGCATGGGGTGCGTGTCTATAAGGTTCAGGCCGTCGGATTTCAAGTTTGTCACGCTCGTTCCCGACGATGGAACTGATAAGGGAGGTGGTTGGCAGGAGGCAAAGACAGGGCTAGCCATCTACCTAGAATCTGGCGTAGCAACATGTTTTCTTCGCATCGGGATGCCTATACGAAATAGCCTTTGGGGGTTCATCTCAGCTGACAACGCAGCGATGTACAGCGCTGAAGTAACGAACGCGGTAGCAAGCGAGATGGAGAGAACGGGTCGTTTCGAGCTGCCACCTGGCATCTTCTGCTTAGAGTTCTATACGAAAGTAAAAGAGGTATTCGGAAAACAATACAGGAACCTTGGCGCGGTGGTCAACAAGTCATGAGACATACAATCGGTCAGCTGCTGGAAATCGCCTACCGATATCACCCCCGTGGGATCGGGGGCCCCGACCCGCACCAATTTTGGCAGGACGATTCACGCGGCGAACAGACGGAAGAACACGCCCGGCTCGTGGCCGCGCGGATCCAAGCATCCAAGGACGAACGCTGGCATGCTATGCGGCGTCGCATTTCAGAGCGATTCCCTGATGTACCACTCATGAACCGATCACTCCACCTCCCTGCCGGCCTCTATGATGCGTGCTATTCGTTCACAGTCGATCTGCCTAACGCGGCCGACCGTCGAACGCTTTGGTTTCATGTGAGCTTTCTGGCTCCGTACTATGTCGTTTACAGCTATCGCATGATCGATCTTGTCAGGCCGCCTGTCGGCTTTGTGGTTCCGTATGGCATCAATTTCTCCATTCCACGAAGTGCTTTGGGGCCCGATCTCGTACTGAACCCGGAGGATGAGAGGCTACATAGCGCGACCGTCACACGACATGAGATTACCTTCGATCTGACGCCCGAAGAACGGCCTTACGCGACGTGGATTGCCCATGAGATCGAGTCGACCTTCGGAAGTGAGCCCATGCCGCCGGAGGTCGGTACCACTCTCGTGCCGGACGTGGTGGTAGGCATGCGCGGTGCGACGCTTTACGATTGCCTTTTTACCATAGATCGTCAGTGGGTGGAGCCATCGCCATCCGAGAGCGGGGCGGTCGTGACGCTCGACCCGAGTAGCTTGACAGAACGGTTCATTACGGTGCTTACCGTGCTCCGCGCGCACCACCAGATTGGAATGACTCTCGCGTTACCTGAGCTGCTTCAGAAGATGCCAGAGCCATATCGAAAGTCGCCAGCGGTTTATTGGTCAGCATCTACAGACGGCTTCCTGCACAAGGATAAGATGCTGGCGGAGCTTGCGAACATGCGTCCGCACGACGAGTCGCCGGAGACTCTCCGCGCGATGGCTGCCAAGCGCGAGCTCGAAGCGCTGGTCGCTTCATGGGACGGTCACGGCGAGCCGCCGGCCGCCATGGTCGCTTGGGCCTCCAGGTTCCTCGCGAGTTGGCCCTTGGACTCGGTTCTCGAAGCTTCGTCCTAGCCGTCGTGGAGTTCCGTGCCGTCCTCCAGTGGTGTGCCTCGGGCTATTCGGGGAAGCGAAGCGTCTCGTGGCTCTCGCCGCTCGGCCCCATCGTCGTCGAGCCATCGTGATTCCAGCTCATGCCGCCACTGCCCGGCGGTCCGATCTCGAAGATGACGTCCTCCAGCGTGAGCTGGTCCTCGTCGAGGTAGGCGATGCCGATCGAGTCGCCGCCGCGCCCCGGGCCGCCGTAGCCGCCGGGTCCTCCCTGCCCGCCCCTGCCACCCAGGCAGGACTGAAAGCCGTTCCCCAGGGCGCCACCTGGAGCGCCCCGACCGCCTCGGCCGCCGTCCTGGGGTTCCCCGCCGTTGCCGCCCTGGCCGCCAGAAGGCGTCTTGATCTTGCTGTCGCGCACGGTCACCCGGGCGTGAAGCGCGAGGACGCCGATGGTCGCATGTCCGTTCTGTCCGCCGCGACCCCCTCGGCCGCCGCAACCGCCGGCCCCGCCCGAGCCTCCGCCTGCCCCCCCTTTGGACGCCACGCCGCACACGGCGAGCCCGCCCCGAGCACCGCCGCCGCCGCCGCCGCCCTGGCCGGGCGTGCCCCAGCTCCCCTCGGCCCCCGTGTCGCCCTTCCAGCCTGTCTCGGTGAGGCGCCCGATGCCCTCGCCGGCCGCGCCTTGCGTGCCCGGGAACCCCGGGGCCCCGTCGGATCCGCTGGCACAATCGCGGATGTCCTCCGCGTCACCACCGACGCCTGATGGCGAAGGCTCCCGCTCCGAGGCTGGCTCACCGTCGCCTCCGCCCTCGGCGCTGTCGGGCATCCCGTCCCCTCCCTTGCCGCCGACGCTCGTGAGCCCGCTCGCGCACCGGTTCACGACCGCAGGCCCGCCGGCGACGCGGGTCGCCGAGCACGCGTCCCCACCGAACATGCCGTCCGGTCCGTCCGGTTGGATGGATGGCCACGGCTCGCCATCGCTGCCTGACAACGAGCCGCTCGGGCCGATATCGCTCCGCACGATCTCCACCGCCGTGTTGGACAGGACGAGTATGCCGAGCGGGCCCCACGACTTCATCTCGATATTGGCGAGCGTCGAGACCCCGTCCGCGACTCCGCTGTCCTCCGGGCCCGCGGGCCCGATCGTCAGCATGGGGGCGATAGCCGACGTGGGCTGAAACGTGGACTTTGGGCGTAGGGGGTCGGGCACCCACTTCCAGCAATGAAAACCCCCGAGGAGGTCCACGCCGGAGGGCAGCGTGATGGGACTCACCCTGAATCCGTCGTTGCAGATGAACACGCGCCCTCGTCCAGCGCGCGCGAGCTCGACGGCGTGCTCGACGGTGTACACCGGCTTCGCCTTCGTGCCGGGGTTCCTGTCGTCGCCGCCCCCGAAATTTCCAGCGACGAACACGCCGCAGCCGTCGTCGAGGATACCAGCGGCGACGTGCTCGACGCAGACCGACTCCGGAGGCGGCTCGTCCTCGCACGAGGTGCCCTCGCAAGGCGCCACGCCGGGGTCGACCACGCTGGGCGAGGTTCCGCAGCCGGTCGCCCACGCGGACAACACAAGGAGCAGGGGAGCGGCGGTGGTCGTTCTCATGTGCATCTCCTGATGTGTGCCGCCGGCACAGGGCGGTTCATCGAGGCGGTTCCTGATGTGGCGCATCGAACCTGTACCAGAACAGCGTGGGCCCCTCTTGCCCCTGGCCTAGCGTATCGCCGAGCGTTGTATTGCCGCCGCGGCCACCCTGGCCAGGTCGCCCGGGCAAGACGGTCGCATCCTGCACGAGGGTCACGGAAGCGCTCATGGAGGCGATGCCGAAGGACGCACCCCCGAGACCACCGCCGCCGTCGCCCCCGCGACCGCCGTTGCCGCCGCCGCCGCCGGCGCACCCTCGCGACAGGTCGGTCAGAACAGCGTGTCCGCCGTAGCCGCCGTCGGCGCCCAAGCCTCCCCGCTGGCCCGTTCCGCCGACCCCGCCATCGCCGCCCTTGCCCCCGAGGACCTTGCTGGCCTCGACCGTGAGGGCGCTCCCCTGCAAGGCCACGATCCCGATGCTCGCGCCGCCGTAACCGCCACCCTGGCCCCCCTTGCCACCGCACCCGCCACTGCCGCCCGCTCCGCCGGCCGCACCGCCCTGGGGCCGATCCGCTGGACACGCGCTCGAGGGGCCGCGCCCTCTGCCGCCGCCGCCCCCGCCGCCACCCTGGCCGACGCCGCCCCGCTTCCCGTCCTCGCCGCGGACGCCGGTCCATCCGTCTACGCCCAGGAGGCCAGCGCCAGCCGCTCCGGCAGCGCGCTCCGCAGGGGCGCCGTCTGCTCCGTCTTGCCCGTCCGTGCACGGCATGCTGAACGCGCCGCCGCCCGCCAGGCCGCGAGCGTCGGCATTCCCAGCCGGTTCCGGCAGCCCTGACGTGCCGTCGCCGCCCCTCTCGATCCGGCCGTCGCCCCCGTAGCCGCCCGTCGACTCGATGCCGTCGTCGCATACGGTCACGACCGGAAGGGCGCCCATCGCCACGTCCGCGGTGCAGGCGTCCGCGGCGTCGTTCCCCATCACGCCAGCCGTCGCACGGAAGCTCGGCGCGTCCTCGCCCGGCTCTCCGTCCTTGCCATTGCCAGCGAGGATGTCGCTCTCCCGCACGGTCGCCCTGGCCCCCGGGCTCAAGATCATCGCGATCGACGACTTGCCATCGCTCGCGGCAGCGTCGGCCGCCACGGCGCGCACGCCGAAGATCATCGACGTCGCGTCGTCACCCGCTGTGACCGCGTCGTCCCCCGCGATGACACGCACCGGGATGCCCAGGAGCGGCGCGATGACGGTCAACTCATTCGGCCCGCCGAACGACCCATTATAGGACCAATCGCCGCCGTCACACAGACGGGCGCCCCAGAGGTCGACGCCCGATGGCAGCGTGATCGCCTCCTGGAACCTCCCGCCGCATGCGTATACGCGCCGGGTCGGCGCCTCGCCGTTGCCTCGGCCGCTCGCGGCGAGCCCGATCCCGTGCTGCAACGTCTTCACCGGCGCGCCCTTCGTGCCGGGGTTCCTGTCGTCGCCGTTCTCGCTGACGAACACCCCGCACTGGTCGAGCGCCGGTGCGCTTTCGGGCTGCCCCTCGCACGGTCCGGGCGGCGGTTCCGGATCGGGGGCGCACGCATACACCTCCCAGCAAACATCGGCGTACGTGCACGCCGTCAGTGAGCTGGCGCTCCACGCGCAGAGCGCGAGAGCCAAGACGGACGTCCCGGTGCTTCGGCCTCCCTGCGAACGCGTCTCCAAGGCTCCCGGCGTACTCACCACAGCCCCTCGATTCTCACGCCGACCGCTTGCCCGGTCGCCGCGGGCGAGACGTGGATCCGTTCCCGAGCCGGCGTGCGTCCCAGGAAGGAAAAGTCCGTAAAGAAGGACGCGGCGGTTGCCGCCCCGATAACACCCCCCACGATGACCAGGGCCGTGCCTGCGACTCCGGACAGATTGCGCTCGTCCCGCAGCCGGAGCAGCTCAGCACACGCCGAGCGTTGCGGCGCCTGCCAGCACATGGACGAGTTCGTTGTCGGCTCGCGGTTGAGCCCGTCACGCCGCTCGCTCAGATCGCCGTCAAGCCTGCTGGCCCGGATCATGAGGAGGCTGCCCACCGACACGGTAGCCGTCGTGACGGCGATCCCCGCGATACGCAGCGTCCCCGGCCACGAAGCCCACCGGCTGGGGGCCTGCGTCGGAACAGCCAGCGCAGAGCTCAGCGCCTTGGGGGCTTCCTTCGGTGCTGCCGCCGCCACCTCCTTGGTACTACCTGAGGAACGCGGCAGCTGCATCAGCATCTCGTGCTCCTTTCCCGGCATGGCTGTGAACACCTGGAGAGACTCCTCGCGTCCCGGCGCGCGGGCCCGCACCATGTGTTGCCCGGACTCGAAGAACAGCTTGTGCGTCCGCGCGGTCCTGCCTACGGGCTTGCCATCGACGAGCACCTCGGCGTCCGGCGGGTCGACCGCGAGCAGCAGCGTCGCAACGTGCGTCGTTGCCTTCCGCAGTCCTTCCTCGAAACGCAGTTGGAGCGCTGCAGGAAGCGCCTCGCGCTGCTCAAGGCTCCAGGCCAGGTGCTCGGCTGCCTCGCGGTACTTGCGCAACACAAGCGCGCAGAGCCCGAGCTCCCCGGTGATCTCCGCGCGCTCTCGCTCTGTGGTCGACGCTGGCTCTGCTGCCTCCAGGGCTGCCTTGTAGGCATCATATGCCTCGGTCCACTTTCGCGCTGCACGAGCCCTTTGCCCAGCGCGTACAAGGTCTATCACTGTCGAACCGTCGCTCCGTCGCGGCGTCCCAACGATGCTCTGAGCGCTGGCCGGGCTCACAAGGCCGGTGGCGGCACCCAGCATCAAACAGATGAACAGTGAATGTGGAGCGCACCGCACGTGGGCGACGGTACTGACGCCAGCCTCGCGGCGTCAACCCTCAGGGATTTTCGTTAAATGCTCCATGGACGAGAAAAAAACAGAGCAATCCCGGAACGTGCTGGATCGTTCCACCACGACGGAACTGGAGGAGGGGCGCACGACCCTGCTACAGTGGCACACATTATCCGACCGAAGTTGGCCGTCCCTTCATTTTCCTGAACCCTTCAGGGCGGCTCAGGTGTGCTACCCGCCGTGGCCAAGCGCGCGCTCACGTCCATCGGCTTCGACCTCTTCCGGCGCCTGGCGATCCGTCGCGGTGTCCCGGCACGAGACGCGGAGGACGTCGCTCAAGAGGCGCTGCTGCGCGGCTTGGAAGCAGCTCAGCGGATCGAGCCGGGCAGGGACTCGGCGCCGTACCGCGTCACGATTGCCCTCAATCAGGCGCGCAACCACGTGCGCGACGCGGGCCGCCGCGGCGAGGTTCTGACGTCCTTCGACGAGCGCGAGCTCAGAGGGGAGGATCCCACGCCGGAAGACCTGCTCCGCCTGCGGCAGCGGGCAGAGCTCACGCGGCGCCTGATCGCTCAGGTTGACCCCAAGTACCGGGACATCCTCATCAGGCACGAGCTGGAGGAGACGCCGCTGGTCGAGATCGCGGCCGAGCTCGGGCTCAGCATCCAGACGGTGAAGACCCAGCACCGGCGGGCGCGCGAGGAGCTGGACGCGCAGAAGCGACGGTGGGATGCGCAGCAGCATTCCCACGGCTGGGACGACGATGCCTGCGTGGTGGCACCGCTCGCCTTCGGGTCTCGCGATCGCGCGTCGTGGGTGGCCACCCTGCGCCGTCTGGGGCAGAGAGTCGTCGTGCAGGGGGCGTTCGTCGTTCTGGCGGGCGCGCTCGTCTCCGGCGTGGCGCCTGTGCCTGGCCTGGCATCGTGGCTGCGATCGGCGGCGGTCCACGCGCCTGAGAGCGCGCCCGCCGCAGCGGACGTCAGGGAGCCCGCGGCGGGCGCGGTCTCAGATGGCGCCGCCATCCCCGCGCACGCGGTCTCGTGGTCGGCGAGAGCTGGCAACGCGGGCGCTAGGGTCGCAGTGAATAGCACGCCCGCTTCCCCGGTGATGGCAGCTCGTCATGCCGCGTCGCCGGGGAGCGTCGTGCGCTCCCCCGTCGGCGAGCGGGAGAGAAGCCTGGTCAACCAGGCCCGGAGGGCAATCGAGGCCCATACCGCCCTCGGTTACCTCGAGGCGCGCCGGCTGCTCGAGGCCCACGCGCGGGAATTTCCGCGCGGGCCGTTCGCTGCGGAGCGCGAAGCGCTACTCAGGCAGATTCGCTGAATCGTCGGCTGTTCACTGACGGTTAACAGGCGGTAGCTCCGATGCTGTCGTCGACAGCAGAAGGCCGAGATCCGTCTCGCGTCGGGCAAGAGGCGCACGTCCAGGAGGAGGAACACGTGGAGGAAGTGCTGGGTGCGATGTGGCTCATCTCGCCGATCGTCCTCGCGATGATGGCCTGTGTTGCGATCGGGTTCGCGGTGACCGCCCGCGAAGCGCTGGGCCGGGAGCGCGGGCTCCGCGAGGCACGCGAGCAGGCGCACGAGGACGAGGAGCTGGCCCTCACCGAAGCCAAGGAGAAGGCAGAGCGGGAGCTGGAGCGATACCGGCGCCTGCTCGACTGCCATGTGGACGCCCTCATCGCGGCGACGACAGAAGTCCGCGCGCGCCACGTCCCATGGCCAGGCAGGGTCCTCGAATCGTTCTGCGCGACGATTCCCTCGTGGCAGCACAAGCTGGCCGAAAGCACCGGACTAGAAAGACGGAACCTCGAGCGGCTGCTGAACAGCGACCACCCGATGACGCCCGGCCTCGCACGGCAGCTGGAGGTCTTCACCGGCACGCCTGCGCGGTACTGGGAGCGCCTGTGGCGTCTGCACGATGACTACCGGGCGGACGCGGAGGACACGTTGGTAATCCAGTTCGGCGAGCCCGCCGCCAAGCGCGAGCGCTCGGCGTGTGCGGCGGCGTCGTCATCGTCAAGCACGACGTCGACGAGTCCGGCCGCCGTTCCCCCTCGGGCGCCTGATGTTCCCCCGCCCGTGCTGCCTTGCTCTGACCTGGCTGCCCAAAGCCCAAGGGCCAAGCTCCAGCCGCGGCTTCGGTCGCCGCTCCCCGCTCGCACGATGTCGGGCGCTGAGTTCGCGTGTCCCGCTGCCGCACTGACGAGCTTTCCGGTACAGCACGACGACGGTGGATCCAGCCTTGCACGAGGGGCCGATTGGGAGGACATCGAGCGCTCTGCGTTGAACACGACGCTGCCAGGTGTGGGAAGCCATGAGGTCACCTAGCGTGAGTCTCGCTCGAGATACCTAAAATCGGCGCCGCCATCGAAGCCACATTAGCAACGTGCCACACATTGAATACGTCAGGAGTGGGCGATGTTGACGTCCAATGTACATGCTCGATCGTGGATGGACGACCGACCGTCTGGCGATCAAGGTCGGCGGAGTTGCTGATGGCGACGAAAAGGATATGCGGCGAAAGGAACGTCGATGATATCGATTGCTCGGATTGCGCGTCGGCAGCCGATTGATCGACTCGGCGGAGTGGGCACCCTGTCATTGCAGGGCAGGAGATTGCCAGGGTAGAACCATGTGTTGCCTGCCGAATGAAGACGAGCGCGCCGCCGCGCGCGCGCAACTATTTTCTCCGATGCTGGTTCGTGCCGTACTGCGCTGGCTGGCGATGCTGGGGGTTCCACAATGCCACCGTGACGACGTTGCGGGCCAAGTATGGGTTCAGGCGTGGGAGAGCTGGCCTAGCTTCGATCCGAAGCGGGGCAGGCCGGAACGCTGGCTGAACGCGATCGTCGTACACGTCGCAGCACACTACCACGAGCGTGCGCAGCACCGCAGAGAGGAGCTCCTGGACTCTCTCAATGCCATCGAGGTGCTCGATCCAACGCCGGACGCTGCTGCAATGATGGATCTTGACGACGTCAGAATCGGCACGATTCATGCTGTGAATGAGCTCGATCCGCATCTGCGACTTGTTGTCGTGGCTCACGACCTGAATGGGATCCCGATGGTCCAGCTAGCCGAAGATGCAAACTTGTCTCTCTCTACGCTGTACCGAAGACGTGCGAAGGCCATCGAAGCGCTGCGCGATGTCTTCTGCCGCCGGGAGCGGTGGAGGTCATAGTAGCTGTGGCATCGGCCACCGCTCAGGAACCGAGCCTTATTCCGCAGAGCCACTCTACTGCTGGCCCCTAAGCACCAAGGTTGCGGCATCAACGCCTCGCATGACCCTCAAGATGGGTGTTTGCTCTTCCGGGATCTGCTGAAGCTTCAGTTCATTGCACGCAAGCCGAAATGCTCTCGCGACGGGCTCGTGGAACGCGAGCGCCTGGTAGAAGGAGACGGCGAACGCTATCGCCGCATCGTCGCCGATAGCCTGGCGCATGCCGATGGCGCACTCGACGTGCTGCACCAGCGCCTTGGCGAGCGGCTCGGTGTCGCAGGCATTGAGCACCACGAGCCGCAGGCGGTGCTTGAGAATCCCGATCAGGTCGGCTAGCGCCTTCTTCGAGACAGGGGCGGCGTTCCCTTCGTCGTCCTCGAGGAAGAGCTGCGCGCGCGTGGAACCGTGGCTGGAGATGTGGAGCACGTGGGGCTTCTCTTCGAGGAGCAACCGCTGTAGGTCACTGCGCCGGACCGCCCATCGCGTCACGAGTTCGAAGGCGTCCCGGTGCTTGCCGACCCCGAGCCGATCTTCGATCCGTCGCACCTCGCGGGTGAGGTGGAGCGGGGTCGTCGAGTTCGGATTGGAGGCGAGGATGAGAATCTTGATGCGATCGCTGGCCGGCGGCCTAACGGGCTCGGCGGTGGTGGCGGCCGGGACGGCAGGAACTCCGGTGCCGCGGGCGGACGTAAGAAGGGGGGCGCCGCTGACCGATGAGGTGAGAATGTTAGTTGTCACCGGGACATGTCGCGTCGCGAGCCCCGGGTTGAATTCGCGGTGCTGCGGACGCGCCTCCGTCGCGTCGCGCACGGCGGCGAGCCGCGAATCGAGCGGTCCGCGCGCTTCGGCCGACGGAGAGAGCCAGTCGAGGACATGGAGGCTGCCGGCACCGTCGCCCGCAAGGAACGTGCAGCCGTCGGGATCGACGGCGCAGCTCAGGAGGGGCGCGTGCGCTTCGAGCGTGGCGATGCAGCTGCCGTCGGAGAGATCCCAGACTCGGAGGGTGGCGTCCTCCGACGTGGAGACCGCCAAGCGCCCGTCCGGTGTGACCGCCACCCCGGTCACCGTGCTGGTGTGACCAGTGAGGGTGTACGTTCCCCGCCCTGTCGCGAGGTCCCACACCTTGAGCGTCTTGTCTTCCGACGCAGAGATGACTAGATGACCATCCGGCGTCACCGCCACTCCGGTCACTCCCAACGTATGGCCGGCAAGCGTGCGGACCTCACGACCGCTCGACAGCTCCCATACCTTGAGCGTGGCGTCCTCCGAAGCGGACACGGCCAGACAACCATCCGGCGTCACCGCCACCCCGGTCACTCCCAACGTATGGCCGGCAAGCGTGCGGATCTCACGGCCGCTCGACAGCTCCCATACCCTGAGCGTGTTGTCCGACGAAGCGGAGACGATCCAGCGCCCGTTCGGTATGACCGCCACCCCGGTCGCGCTCCACGTGTGACCGGCGAGAGTGCGAACCTCACGGCCGCTCGGCAGCTTCCACACCTTGAGCGTCTTGTCCTCCGACGCCGAAACCGCGAAGCGCCCGTCCGGTGTCACCGCGACCCGCATGACCAGCGAGGTATGTCCCTTCAGCGTGCGGACCAGAGCACGGCTTGACAGTTCCCACACTTTAAGTGTTCTGTCCCAAGATGCCGAGACGGCCAAGCGGCCGTCCGACGTCACCGCAACCCCGGGTACGGCGCCCGTGTGTCCTTCGTGCGCGCAAGCCGCGCGCCCGCTCGACAGTTCCCACACCTTGAGCGTGTTGTCATGAGACGCCGAGATAGCGAGGCGACCGTCCGGCGTCACCGCTACTTCCTTCACGGGCTCGGAGTGACCAGCAAGCGTATGGATCTCGCGGCCGCTCGACAGGTCCCAGACCTTGAGCGTGTGGTCTGATGCGGAGATAGCGAGGCGACCGTCCGGCGTCACCGCAACCCCGGCCACCCAGCCGTCGTGACCGGCGAGCGTGCGGAGCTCACGGCCGCTCGACAGATCCCATACTCTGAGCGTGCTGTCCGCCGATGCGGAGACGACGAGGCGACCGTCCGGCGTCACCGCAACCTCCATCACCGAATCGGTATGGCCGGCAAGCGTCCGAACCTCACGCCCGTTTGCGAGCTCCCACACCTTGATCGTGCTGTCCTCCGAAGCTGAGATGACCAGACGTCCCCCCGGCGTCACGACCACCCCGTTCACAGCAAGACCATGACCGGTGAGTGTGCGAACCTCGCGCCCGTCTGTGAGATCCCACACCTTGAGCGTGCTATCTGCCGACGCGGAGATGGCGAGGCGACCGTCCGGCGTCACCGCCACTCCGTACACAGAAGAAGCGTGGCCGACTAGCGTGTGGCGCTCACGTCCGCTCGCGAGCTCCCACACCTTGAGCGTGCCGTCCTCTGACGCCGAGACGGCGAGGCTCCCGTCTGGCGTTACCGCTACGCCATTTACCTCTGAAGCGTGACCAGCCAGCGTGCGGAGCTCGCAGCCGCTCGATATCTCCCACACTTTGAGCGTGCCGTCGTGAGAAGCGGAAATTGCCGAGCGCCCGTCCGGCATCACCGCAACCCCCCACACCGAGGAGGTGTGGCCGGCCAGCGTCCGCACCAGCGCGTCGGACTCCCGACTGGTGCGCAGCCGCTCGCGCAGCCACGTCCACCTCCGGGCCTTCAGCGTTGCCTCGGCTTGCTCCTGCATTTCTTCGATCCCTAGCTCGAAGCTGACGTTGCGAACCTGCTGCAAGAAGAACCCGGGCTCCCGCACCGGATCCCACCGGCGTAAGCAGTGTGCCTCCCGATCGAGCGGGCGTAGCAGCCGCCGGAATCTCTCCCGCCCTTCCGCTCCCACCAGTTCTTCCCCGAGCCTCAGATCTGCGAGCACGGCATCCAGCCCCCGCGCCCGGACCTCAGCGTCGAGCCGCCCCGCCTCACCAAGCGCCTCGCCGAGCTGCCTCGCGCACGCCGCGGCGAACGCTTCGCGTTGCTCGATCCGCGCCGCGGCGAACTCCCGCACGAGCGGGTGCAGCCGGATCGCCTTCTGCGTCAGCTCTTCCACAAGCGACCACTCCGAGAGCTCGTTCAGCGCCTGCTCGAGCGGTGCCGGATAGCCATTTTTCGCCTCGTCCGAAAGTCCGGTGAGGTGCGCGAGCGTCGCGCGCGACACGTGCGCCGCGTTGCGAAGCAACGCCGCCACCTTCAGCGCGTGCCGTGCCTCAGGTGTCGCGAGCGCATCCCACTGAGCTCGCAGCGTCGCCTCCACCACGGCGGCGTGCTGTGTCGCCAGTCGGAGTGGATCCACCTTGGCGGCGTCGGTCGTGGTCAGCCCACCTTCCCGGCGCAGCCGCTGGAGGTAATCGGAGAGTGCGAGGCCCGGTGACTTGCCGAGGTACGCGGCCGCCAGGACGATCGCCAGCGGAAGGTGGCCCAACGCGCCGCAAATCGCTCTCGCCGCCTGAATCTCATCGGCGCGGCCGCCTTCAAGGAGCGACCGTCGCGCCTTGCTTGAGAGGAGCAGGCGGAGGGCGGCGTCCTCGCTGAGCACGCCGACGGAGACGCTCTCAAAGGGGGCATCAGAATCGCGCCGACGGGTGGTGAAGAGCAGGTCGCAAGGCAGCTCCCAGGGGATGATGCCGGCCGTGGGCTCACGTAGCGAGAGCGGATCTGCGACGTTATCGAGGATCACAAGCGCGCCCGGATGCTCCTGGAGGTGCCGCTCGAACGCGCGCAAGCGCTGCACGGGACGCTCCGCCTCCGAGGTGGTGTCCTCGCGAAGCCCCAGCCTCTCGGCCAGTGCTCCGAGCTCGGCCACAAGGGGTGCTGCCGCGTTCACCCAGTAAACGCCGCCTGGATAGTCACTCCGGCGGCGGTGGGCATACTCGACGGCGAGCTGGGTCTTGCCAACACCGCCCATCCCGACGAGCGCCGCGCGCCGGACGCCGATGGTGCCGTTTCTCAGGAGCCGGTTGAGACGCTCGAGATCGGCGTCGCGACCGACAAATTCCGGATCCATGGCAAAGGGCACCAGGAACGGTGCCCTCTGCTCCGCGAAATCGCGGAGTATGGGGTTGTCGCGGTTCCGCCGGCGAGCCTCCTCGAGCAGCCGTTCAAGCTTGCCTCGGGCCTTCGCCCACTTGAGAACCTCAAAAACCGCCGCCTGCAAGTTGTTATCGGACGCGATCGTATCGAGGTCCTCATTGAGGCCGAACAAGATCAACCGTTCGAACTCGACGCGGGACGGGAAGGCGTCGAGTAGCGCCTCCTGGAACCTCTCCAACCGCGCACCGTCCCACTTCCCCATCGTCCCCATGCAGCACCTTCGCTCGATCGTTCCGCCGAGGCTCGCCGCGACGTCGCTGGCGGAGCCCACCTTCCCTCAGCGCGGCCGCCCTCACCCGAGACGAGCGCGCGAGGCCGCGGCGCGCCTGAGGACTTCCGCCTCATCGGGAGGCGACGGGGGATGGTGCGACAGGCAGAGCGGCACCGCGATTCTGGTCGGCGCTGGCATCCCCTTGCCGGCCAGGTAGAAGCGTCCGGAGGGTAGCCGTGCCACATCGACCTTGGTGGCACCGCGCACGCGGAGCTGCTCCTCCACGGTGTCGATCGCCGCCGGCGAGCTCGCCTTCCCGTAGAACTGGGTGCTCGCGTTGGCGATCACGTTATGGTCGATGCTCTTCGGCGCCTGGGTGGCGAACACCACGCCGAGCCCGTACTTGCGACCTTGCGCGACCAGACGGATCAGGCTCTCCTTGCAGGGGGTCGAGCCCTGAGAGGGCACGAAGTCCTTCGCCTCGTCGATGACCAGCAGACCGCGAAGCGGCCGGTTGCTCGGACAAGGGTTCTTCTTCACCCACGTGAAGAGAGTCATGGCGAGCTGGTTGACGAACTGGAGCGGCGCGTCGAGACCCGGCAGGCCCACCATGCTGAGAACGGAGACACGGGCGCGTGCAGAACCCAAGCCGAAGAGGATGCCGGGATCGAGCGGCTCGCCCTCCTGATGGAGGAGAGGATTCGTCTGCACCGCAGCGCGCAGAGAATCGCAGAGGGCGGTCGCGACCTTCCTGGCGGTGGAGATCTTGAGGCTGGCCTCCTCGGGCAAATCTCCGAGCAGGTCGAGGAAGGAGGTGAGGTCGCCGCCACCTTGTTGCGCAAAGACGCGGAGCGCGGAATCGAGGATAGCGCGCGCCTTATCGTCGGTCCTCCTGCCAGCCATCGCCGCCAGCGTGGACGCCGTCATCGCGACCGTCTGCGTGAACTCGTCGGGCTCGTGCGCTACGGCGGCGAAGTCGGGGAGCAATCCCAGGTGCAAGGGGTTGCCGTTCGATCGCCCAGGCGTCCACACGATCACGTCCGTCTGTGCGTGGTAGCGGGCAGCCTTCTCAGCGTCCTCGTCCGTGAACGACGTGGGGCGCACGGGCCAGGGGTCGCCGAGTCGGGCGAGATCGTTGGCACCGTCGACGACGATGGACGGGATGCCGAGCAGCGCGGCCTCCTCGATGAGCCGCCGGAGCAGCACCGTCTTGCCCGAGCCGGCGCCGGCGAGCACGACCACATGCTGTCTAAGATCCTCGGCGAAGAGCGTCTGGGGTGCGGCCAACCGTTCGCCGATGAGCTGATGGCCGACAGCGATCACGGGCCTTGCCGCCGGCGTCGGCGTGAGCACGGGCGATGCGGGCGGCAGGTGTGGAGCGCGCGCGGTCGCCTGACGCACCGCCGGGGTCGGCGTGGGTACGGGCGCGGGCGACGCGGGGATCTGGTGGGGAGCCTGCACGGGCGACGCCGTCGGGGGCTGCGCCTGCGGCGGAGACGCAACGGGCGCCGTGGTCTGCGGCGAGCGCCCGAGCCAATCGACCACGGGCTTCATCAGGGCGAGCTGCGAGGCGGGACGGCGTGCACGCAGCCACTGGTCGAAGGTTTCGCGCTTGTCCCCCTGTGCCTCGCGCAACCTGGCGAGCGCGGCCAGGGCGCGGAGGTCGTCCTCGCTCGCCGGGATCAGCTCGGCTCCTGCTGATCGCGCCTTGGTCATGAGCGCGGTCGTCTTGGCGCCGCCCGGCACCGGCGCGTTGCGCACGAGGAGCAGCTTGCGGAACTCGAGCTGGCGATCGATCCCCGACGCGGTCACGGCCGCGGTGAGCCGCGCCTGGAAGGCGATGGCGTTGTCCTTCCACAAGGCGCGCAGGCAGAGGTGCCGCTCGCGGTCTTGGTGGGCGGTGAAGATCTGGCGCACGCGCGCGTGGAGGGCCGGATAGCCGCGTCCCCCGCCGCTCTCAGAGTCGATCGAGATGTGCACGGTGGGATCGTGCGCCTGCTCGGTGACCACGAGCTCGCAGCCAGTGAGCAGGAGCTTTCCCAGCTCGTCCTCACCGTCCGTGGCGGGCGTGTCCTTGGGGACCTTGACCGACGTGCGGAGGCGCTCGAGTTGCGTGTCGAGCGCTTCGAACTCGGGGCGATGAGGTACGGCCGTCGGGTTCCGCGGTGGCTCCGTGCCCGAGAACGTGGCGAGCTCGCTGACCCATCCGTCGTCGATGCACTTGCGGCGATGCTGCTCGCAGCGGAGGAGGAGTTCGCGGGGCGACTTCCCGGTCGCGGTGACGAACGCAGAAGGCGCAAAGGGCCACCGGGGATACGGCGGCGTGAAGCCGATGCGCGCGTAGCTCGGGTCCACGCGCGCGCTCACGATCTGCTCGGCCGTGACTGCGTCGCGCAAGTTATGGAGCGGGCGCTGATCTTCGTAGCGATGCGTCGACGACTTGAGCGCGGTGTCCTTGAGCTTGCCCCACGTCTCCTGCAGGCACGAGACCACCGCCAGCGCGCGGCGCGTCACGTCGCGCAGCTCCATCAGCCCACGGGCCACGCTGTCGATGATGCTGCGCGAGACGAGCTGTCGAGCGGTATAATCTTCAGGCAGGTCGCTCGCCGTGGCGAGCAGATGGTGCTCGGTCACGATCGCGTCGAGCTGATCGAGGGCCACGACCATCGGGCACCGCAGGCTGATCAGCCACGAGAGGCCCTCGACGACGGCGCTCGGCCTCTTCTCGCGGATGTTGAAGCCGAACACCTCCATGGCGCTCTCGTCGACGCCGTAGCCCTGAAGCCAGGCGTATCCCAGGTTCGACAGCTCCATGTCGTTGGAGTTGAGCAGCACCAGTGCGCGGAGCGTGTCGGCGTGCTTCAGCGTCTGGGCCCTGTGCGTGCGCCCGAGGCGCTGCACCAGTTCATCCATCTCCCGGGCGAGCCTGGGCGGGCGGAGCGACGCGAGTTCGTGGGTCAGGGCCGCGCCGTCGTCACCCCGCGCCTGCGCGGCGATGTGCTGGACGACGAGCTGCGCCTGGGTGCGATCCGTCGCGCCGGCGGGTCTCTGAAGCGAGTCGATGAAGCCGAGGAGCGCCGTCTCCCAGAAATCGCGGACGTCGCTCATGTCGACCAGGATGAAGCTCGCCGGCACGCCCAGGACCTCGCGCCTGATCGCGGACAGCAGGTGCGTCTTGCCGATGCCCGCCGGGCCGACAAACACCCAGCCGAGCGGCGAGCCCGTCTCCGTGCTCGCGGCCATCGACCGGACCTTGGCAAGCACCGCCTGCCGCTCCTTCTGGTGGAGCGAGGGCACGTCGTAGCGCGGGTCGTGCCAGACGCTGTCCATGCTCTGCGTCCACTGAAAATCGACCGCTTCGAACGCACTCAACGCATCCATCGGGTCACCCCTCGATACAAAGCAGATCACGTCGTTCGCCGGACACCCGGAGCGCGGCGGCATCGTCCTCCGGGCGGATCCGCTGCGGGTCGTCGATCGGGTAGAGCACCGCGCCGCCCTTCTCCTGCATCCCGCGGAGGACCGCATCGACGGCCTCGACCGGCTCGTCTCGGAGCTGCGCGCGGAGGAGGGCGAGCCTGACGTACTGGTTGAGGGCCCCTCCCGTCACGTGCAGGTACGCGGCCCGGATCCGTTCCTCGAGAGCGGCCGGAGCGGCTTCGCCGGGAGCGGCCGGAGCGGCTTCGCCCGGTGCCGGTCCGGCCTGGAGCGCGACCGCTGTCGAGGCTACCCCGTCTTGTTCCTTGTCAGCCGGCCGCGGTCGCAGCAGGTGGGCGAGCGCGAGGTTGTGGTACTCTAGGTAGTTGCGAACCTTAGCGAGGAGCGCCTCGAGCACGGGCACCGCGGCTTTGGTCTGCGAGAGGCGCACCGCGAGCCCCTGGCGGTTCGCCCAGTCCCACGCCGCGTCGGTGAGGTGGAGCTTCGCTCCATGAGCTGGGTCATTCTTCCGCTTGCCACTCTCGACCGTGATGAGGCGGGCGCTCTCCAGGCCCTTCACATCGGCTCGATCGAGCTTGACGGAGCGCTGTGAGGCGGTCTTCCCGTCGCCCTTGATGACGAGCTCCCACAAGGCGAGCGCCTGCTTCCGCGTCAGCCCGCCGTTCCCTTCCTGCGCGTCGCCCTTCTTCGGTTTTCTGGACGCGCGAGTCGTTCGTTTCGTCGTCGCGAGGCGCTTCGCCTTGTCCTTCGTCGTCATGGCCCCTCGTGGTTCGCGGTCTGCGGAGGCTCGAGCGCTCCGGTTGATCATGGCCGGAAGACACCATCGCTCAGATGGCAGACGAGCTCAATCCCCTCCGCAGCATCTCTCAATTGGCACGGCGACGACCAGAACAATGAGGACCTCGTCGCGAGGTACGCGCGGCAGCGGGGCCCGACGCCGTGGAGGCGGGGGAGGCGCGCCGATCTCGAAGGGAGCCACGCGTTCCCGGCGGGAGTCAGGGTGCGCGATGCCCGGCCAGCGGCTCGGGCGCGGGCGATGGCACCTCGCGCAGCCGGTCGAGATCCGCCGAGTACTCCGCCTGAAACCGAGAGAACCGATCGGGATGGCACGTGAGCAGGATGATCTGCAGCTCGCTGGCAGCGTCCCGGAGGATCTGCACCATCGACAGGAACCGCGCGTCGTCGGTCCATCCCATCGTATCGTCCAGGATGAGCGGGAGCGGCCGCTTGTCCCTGGCCATCACGCGGGCGAGGCTCAGCCGGACGATCACCGAGAGCTGCTCGCGCGTGCCGCCGGAGAGCTGACCGAAGTCCTCCTCCGCGCCGCGGCGCACGACTTTATCGAGCTTGAGATCCCTTGTCATCCGGATCTCGGTTCCCGGGCGCAGCTTGGAGAGGTACGGCGACGCTTCCTTCAGCACGGGCGCGAGGAAGAGGCGCTGCGACTCGGCATAGGCGTCCTCCACGACCGTGGACAGGAGCCGGGCGGCACGGGCCTCGCGCTCGACCCGCGCGAGCGCTTCGGCGGCTTCGAGCTGCTCGACCTGCGCCTCCCCAAGCTCCTCGAAGTGCCCTTCCACGGCGGCCTGATCGAGCAGCGTCTTCCGTCGCAGCACCTTGTCGTGCAGGTCGGCGATGCGCCTCCGGTGCGAATCGATGGCTCCCTTGGCGCGCTGCACCTCACCCCGGAGCATCTGCGGGGCCGCCGCCTCGAGCTCTGCGGCAGCGTTCCGAGCGCTCGCCAGCGCCTGTTCAAGCTCCCATTGCGCCGTCGTGTTTCGCTGCCAGAGGTTCGTGTCCGGCACGTTCTCACGCAGTACGGCGAGCTTGTCGATCACGACGTGGACCCGCGCTGCCTTCTCGTGACGAACGGCCGCGGCCTCGCCAAGAGAGCCCTCCAGCACGCGAAGCTCTCGCTCGGATCGATCCGAGAGCTCCGCCGCGTGCTCCGCGCTGGCCTCCCGCGTGCGCACCTCCTCACGCCGCTCGTCCACTGCTGTCTGCAGCACGGCAACGCCGGCCGACGCCTCGTCGCCGGCGGTCGTGGAGTGCGCCTCCTCGGCGTTTCCGAACGCCGCAGCGCGCGAGCGCAGCGCGTCCAGCCCGTCCGGCGCCAAGCTCCTGAGCTGCTTGCGGAGTTCAGCGAGCCGGACGACCAGCGCCAGTCGAGCGCGGAACCGCGCCTTCGCAGCGTCGAGGTCGGGCACGTCCGCCCGCTCCAACGACTCGCGGAAGCGCCGCTCGATCCCGTCGACATCGAGCCCGCTACCAAGCTCCCCGGGGATGATCTCCCAGGCGAGGTTCTGCACCATCTCGGGTCGCACGGCTCGCGTCACCGCCCACTCGCACCGGGGGCCCGCGGCGACCGGGCCGGCGACGGCGCGGACGCGAGCCTGTAGCCTCTCGATCGCCAGCTCTGCATCGCCCAGCTCGCGTTCTAGCGTCATCAGCCGCGCGAGCCCGTCTCCGGTGACGCGGTTCTGCGAGAGCTCGACCTCGATCTGCGCGCGGCGCGCGAACGCGCTCCTCGCGCTGGCGAGGGCAGCCTCGGCGACGAGGCTCTGGGCGCGAACCGCCCCCACCTCGGCACGGAGCGTCTCGAGGCCCCGCGGGGCCGCCTCCACGAGGCGCTCCTCCGCCCGCTTCCGCGCCGCGTCGAGCCGGACCCAGGCGCGGGCAGCCTCCGTCGCGTCCTCTACGCTGGCGACCTCGAGAGCCTGGAGCGTCGCCGCGAGGTCGCGCTCGGCTCGGTCAAGCCTCGCCCGGGACTCGGCGAGATCCTCGCCGCGCGGCTCGAGTCTGATCTCGGCAACCTCATCGAGGACCACGGTCGTACCCCGTGTCAGGATGAGCGCCCTGCGCTGGCCCGCGGTCAGCGGCTGCAGCGCCTCCCCATCCCCGGTGCGAATTCGCAGCCCGGTGAGCGCGAGCATCTCTACTCGCGTGCCGATCGCGTCGCAGGCGGCGCGCAGGGCGACCACGTCCTGTTCTCGCCGCCGGAGCCCGTCGAGCGCCGCCTCGTCGAGGCGGTTGGCCGCTAGACCGCGCAGGCTCACCTCGCGCTCGCGGTCCGCACGCGCGGCCTCGTCGAGCGCGGCCTCGAGCCGCGCGCGCTCGGCTTGGTGCCCTCTCACCTCGTGTTCGAGCGCGTCCAGCCCCTTCGGGGCCAGCCTCCTCATCTCTGTGCCGATCGCCTCCGCCTCGCGCTCGGCCTCCATCCGCATCGCGTGACGCGCGCGCGCCGCCGGCACGTCCGCGACGCCGAGCGCAAGGAGCGCCTCTTCGAGCTGCAATCTCCGTCTCTCTGCGTCCGCGAGCGCCTGCGCCAGACCGGGGCGAGCCGGTTCGACGTCCAGCACACCGATCCCCGGTACGTCGATCCTCGCCGGACCGCCAACCGAGCGGACGAGCGCCTCCCCCTCGGCCGGGTACACGACGATGCGGGTTCCTTCTGCATCGAGGCGAGCGCGTAGCGCAGCCGCGCTCGCGGCGAGGCATTCGAGCTGCTCGAACGCGCGCTCGTCGATCGTCTCCTTCTCCAGACGGCGAGTTGCCTCGGCAATGTCGCCGTCCACCGCTTCGGCCGCTCGCAGGTCCCTGGCTGCGCGCGCGGCCTCGTCGCGCCGGCGCGCCCGATCGAGGTCATCCGCCGCGGTATGCAGTGCTGCCCGCGCGTCGAGGGCCGCCGTCCGCGCCTGGGCAGCCATCTCGCGGGCCGCAGCCGCCGCCTTCTTCGCGTGCTCGAATGTCTGCGACAGCTCGCCGGTGGCCTCGTCGATCTTCTTGATCTCCGCGCCGAGCTGCTCCGCCTCGCGCGCCAGCGATGCGCGGACGTCGACGTCCTGCTGAACCGCCGTGACGACGGCCCTGGCGGTCGCGACGCGTGAGTCGGCTTCGCGCAAGAGGCCCTCGAGCTGGTTCAACCGGTGCTCCGCGGCGACCGCGTCGGCGTGCTCTCGCTCGAGCCCAGGGAGCTTGTGCTCGGCCTCGCGCAACTGCTCGCAGAGCGCCTGGTGCTCCGCCGCCAGGTTCTCGACCGCGGCCCTCGCCTCCTCGATCTTCTTCACGCGGGCGCTCGCCTCTTTCAGCTTCTCCTCGGCTGACCGGTACTCGCCGGTCGTGGTGCCGATCTTGGCCGTGAAGTAGCGCGCAGCATGCTCGATCACCCGGATGCGCACGCGCTCGCCATGCTTGCCGCCGAGGACCTGGCCGACCTGCCTGCCGATCGCGTCCGAGAGCGCCCCGCGCACGTTCGCATCAAGGGCATCGCCGGGATCGGTGTAAGCCGTCTCGTCCTGTGCGACCCACAGGAGCCCCCACAGCCCCATGTCGTTCCGCGTGGCTCCCGTCCTGCCCGGACGCCGCCCCTCGAGCTTTGCCACCAGGAGATCCTCCGCGTCCGCGCCGTGCACGACCGTGTCCTCGCGGTGCAGGCGCACCTCAGCAAAGCGATTCTCGAGGAATCGTTTGTGCACGCTGACGCGCTCGCCACCGATGTCCAGCTCGACCCAGATCTCGGGAGCGTTGCGCGTGCCGTGCGTCTGGAGGGCCCTGATCTTCTGGTTCCTGGCATCGTGCCGCTCGAAGAGCGCCGCCCGCAGGGCCTCGACGAGGGTGGACTTACCCGCCTCGTTCCGGCCGCTGATCACGTTGACTCCGTCAGCGAAAGGGCCCACATCGATGCGCCCGGTGAGTGCGCCGACGTCCTGCACCGAGAGGCGGACGAGCTTGATTCCGTGGCTCATGACACCGCCTCGTGAAAGTAATGGAGCAGGCGAAGCGCCCGGGAGCGCTCCAGCTCCGATGTCCCTTCGATCTCGCCGCGGAGCCGCGCGACGGCCTGCCCGAGCCAGCCTTCGGTGGGGAGGGTCGCCAGATCGGCTTCGCCGAGGAAGGTCTGTAGCTGTTCGTCGCGTACCCGCAGGAAGCGGAAGCGGTCGCGCGCGTTGTCGAGGATTTCGGCGTCGAGACGAGCTCGCACGGACGCGTCAATCCTCCCCGTCAGCGTGAGCTCGAGCAGCGTGGTGTCCTTGCGGGCAAACCCGTCGAGGAGGCGCTGGAGGACGGCGAGCTCGGCGTCTCCGTCGAGGCGGAGCTCGGCCTTCTTCCATTCGAGGCCGGCCACGGTGTACGGCGTGACGCGCGGCACCGCGCCCGGGGCGTCGATCTCCACCGCGAGGACGTTGCCCGGGTTCTTCTCCTTGAATTTTGTCGCCTCCGGAGTGCCGGAGTACCACGTGCGGTCGTCGATGCGGAGGAGCCCGTGCCAGTCGCCGAGCGCGAGGTAGTCGAGGCGCGCGCGGGCGGCGCGGTCCGCGGGGATGGCGTTGTTGAGCGGCTCGTCATCGCCGACCAGGCGCTCGAGGATCTCCTTGATGCCGCCGTGGGCGACGCCGATGCGCACGTGACCTCGCGGGCCGAGCTCGGGCGTGAGGTGCTCGGTGACGTCGCCGAGGGTTTGCCGTTCCAGGAGGGGGCAACCGAGGAGCGCGACGCCCTCGCGGACGATCACCGGCTCTCGCGAGCTGAAGACGTGGACGTGGCGCGGGCACTCCCGCTGCCAGAGGTCGCCGCGGTAGATGGAGTCGGAGCTGAGCGGGTCGTGGTTGCCGGGGAGGAGGTAGATCGGCACGGAGATCTGGGTCATCGCTTCGAAGGAGCGGCGAAGGGTCTCCGGGCGCAGGCCATGATCCTCGAAGACGTCTCCAGCGACGACGATGAACTCGGCCTTGGTCTCTCGTGCGACCGAACCGATGCGGTGAAGGGTGCGGAGCCGTTCGTTGCGCACGACGGCGCCGGCGTCCCCGGGGATGAAGCTGGCGCGCAGGCCGAGCTGCCAATCGGCGGTGTGGAGGAAGCGGGTGGGGGGGAGCATCGAACCCGAGCAGGTGGTGGTGGAGGCTGCTTGGCGGTCCGAGGAGCCGGTGCCTCGCGCCTCGCTCAGTGCCCCCCTGTTTGGCCGAAATCACGGGGTGAGCGCCATCCGCAAAGTTGCGTACCCGTGCGTCGGCAGGCGGGGCGCGACGGCGCCCTGCCGTTCGTGTCACGCGCCGCGCATCGCCCAGTACCGGAGCATCTTGCGGCTTTCCATGCCGAGCTTTTGGAAGATGTGTTGCACGTGTTTCTTCACCGTGTTCGGCATGCAGCCCAGCTCCTCCGCGATCTCGTCATTGCTCCACCCGCGGAGCATGCACGAGACCACCTTGCGCTCGATCTTCGTGAGGCGTGCTTCCCACGCGGTAGGCACGGGCGGGGCAGGAGGGAGCGTTTCGAGCCGCTTGGCGCGACGCGCTTCCTTCGTGAACGACCAGCAGTTGCGGACGGCGTTGGCGATGGCTGGTGTGAGCAGCTGCAGCATCCTCTGCTCACGCTCGGTAAACGGGCGCCGCCGCTCCCGGTACAGCGAGAGCCCGCTCCGCAGGCCACCTCCGGCGTGCAGCATGACAGCCATCACCTGCTCGATCGGGGAGCCCAGCTCACGCGCGCGGTGGTACATCATATTCCGCTGGAACTCCCGCCGGTCTATCATCTCGGAGTCGCACACGACGACCTGCATCTTCGCCTGCACCGAGCTGTGCACAAAGTCGTGCGGCGCCATTTGCTCGTAAGATCCGAGGAATGCCGGTGGCAGGTTCTCGACGATCCACTCGAACTGATCGGGACGCTCCGACCAGGTCACGGCGAGCGCGCCGTAGTCGGCACCGACGAGCGGCAGGAGCAGGGGGTATGCGTTTTTCAACACCGCGTGTAGATCGAGCGACGCGCTGAGCGCGCTGCTCAGGTCCCACATCGTCCGCTGCTCGCGGCTACCGACCCCCATCCCCTTCCGCATGGCTCCAGCCTACCATGAGGCCGGGCGCCTGCAGCTCACGGATCGCTGAGGGAGCGCAGAAACGCCCTGGTGCGCACGACGTCGGCGAGCTCGACGACGAGCGGCAGCGAGCACACGGTGTAGCCCCGTTCGCGGATGGGCGCCCCCATGTAACGCGCTGCAAGGTGGGCGAAGGTCTCCAGCGTGCGCGGCAACCGCATCCCCTGGAGGTCGCCTGCGCGCGCCCGGGCGCGCTCCACCGGGGTGTAGAACGGCCGCGTCGAGGGTCCGTCCACGCTAGCATTGGGCCTCGGGGCGACGCGCCAGCGACGGCTTACGAGACCGCGGTGCTCCGCGATCCGGTACGCCACCTCCGCGTCTTCGAGAGCATCGGTCTCCGCGTTACCCGCGCCGACCCAGTGCGTCAGACCGACGCGCACGCTCTCGTAGTACATGGCGAGGTACAGCTCGCACAGCACGGCCGTGCCCCGATACTGCGGGACGACGCACATCCGCGACACCTCCGCCAGCGAGATGCCCGCGGCCGCGAACGGGCCCATGTCGTAACGCGAGGCGAGATCGATCCCGAGCGGCTGCCCGATAGCTCGCGCCACGTCCAGGTTGGGCCCGATGAGGCGTGCGGTCGCGACTGGAGCATCATCGACGTAAGCGATGAAGTGAAGCGTCGTCTCAAGATCATCGTAGATATCCATCTCCCGATCGATGGGCGTGGCGTGACGGCTCAAGAGCCCTTTCTCTCTCACGAACACCTGCTTTCGTACGCGCTGGGCGTCCGCAATCCCCATAGGGGTATCGGCGATACCGGCGCGAATTCGTTTCTTCATGGCTCCTCCGCAAAAGGTCTGGTAGAGCGGGCAGACGGAGGCATCGGCGGCGCACGCCGCTCTCCTGGCGGCGTGCGCGCCGCTGCCCCCGCTGCGGCCGCTTGTGGTCGTCGAACGCTGCCGGTTCAGCGAGGTGACGAGAAGAAACCGGGGAAGTACAGCCGCGTGCGGCGCGCCGAGCGAAGGATCGCTTCGGTGTCCTCCGGAACGGTGAAGCCGCGCAGGAGGCTGGCGAGCCGGGCGATATGACCGCGGTCCTCCTCGCCGTGTGCCCGCAGGAAGGTTACAGCCCCCTCAATTCCGGGGATCCGGCTCCTCAGGAGAAGGTTCCGCACGGTGCTCGACGCCCGGCGCGCCGAGAGCGCCTCGAGCACGTACGCGGTGCCAAGGAAGGCCGCGCCGGAGCCCATCTCCGCCTCGAAACGGTGACCGAAGATGTATGCCTGGACGGCAACGTTGGGCCCCGAGCCAACCGCCCCGAGCCCGAGGGCCATGCGATCGTCGCGCGCCCATGCGTCATGGCCGGCCTCCTCCTCGGACTTCTCGATCAGCAGGCGCGCGAGGAGCGGGAGCCGGTGCATCGCGAGCAAGCGCTCGCCGGAGGCGCGGAGCAGTTCGTGGGCCACTCCGACGTAGTGCT
This sequence comes from Sorangium sp. So ce385, assembly GCF_051474135.1. NCBI lineage: Bacteria > Pseudomonadati > Myxococcota > Polyangiales > Polyangiaceae > Sorangium > Sorangium sp. So ce385. Next base: position 10,150,882 of record NZ_CP150337.1, read on the forward strand.
GCGTCTGCTCGAGATACTCCGCGTAGTGATCGGCGGCGATGGTCCCGGCGAAGAGCGTCCGCGCAACGGGGTGCGTATCGAGGCTGTCGATCAGCTTGTCTACCTCGCGATCGAGCCGGAAAACGAGATCTCTCATGGCTTAATGTCTCCCTCGCGGCGAAGCGGGAGGCTCCGGAGCGGGCCCGTCGTGCTCGCCGCCGCGGGGACGGTCAGAGCAGCCGGCGGACCAGCTACAAAACCATGAAAAATCGAGCTGTTGCGCTTGCGCTCGGCCGAGGCCCCGAGCCCAATTTGCTGCAAACTGCGGCAGCACGTAGCGGGTCCACCCGCCCGGGGCACGTACTCCCAAAAGTAGTATTTCGCTCCTGGGTCGCATGGCGCACAGTAGCGCCGTGAGAGCGGCACCGGCGGGTCGAGCGTCCGGTGTCGGGGAGCGACCAGCCATGCGATCGATGAAGTCCCAGCGGACCCTCCTCACCGAGCGTCACGGCGACCTCGGTGACCTCCGGGCGCGCAGCGTCGAGCTATGCGCCTCCCAGCACGCGCCCGCGGAACGACGGACGAGCCCGGTGCTCACCCCTCGCCAGCGCGACGTGGCCGCGTTGCTCGTCGGAACAGGCCTGTCGTACAAGCAGATCGCCGCCCGGCTCGAGCTGAGCGAGGGGACCGTCCGGACGCATACGGAGCGAATTTATCGGGCTCTCGGCGTTCACTCGCGCCCTGAGCTTACCGTCGCCCTCCTGGCGCCGGGCCGGGGCTATCCGCCGGCACCGCTAGCCTGACCGAAACCGTCGTACAGTCGGCTCGGCAGGGCAGTTCAGCTCCTCTCCGATACGGTAGGCTCGCTCTCGATCCGCAGGAGGAACATGGCGCACACGATCAGCCTCGACCTCGAGCCAGAGGTCGAGCAGCGAATCAAGCAGTTGGCCAATGTGGACGAAGATGTGCTCATCACCGGCCCTAGCGGCTCGGGCAAAAGCGCAGTGGCCCGGCGGATTCACGAGCTCAGCGCCCGCCGGCGCGGGCAGTTCATCGCCCAGAACTGCGGCGCGATCCCCGGGGAGCTGGCAGAGAGCACCCTCTTCGGCCACGAGCGCGGGGCGTTCACGACCGCGCACACGGCCGCAGCCGGCATCGTCGACGCGGCGAACCAGGGGACGCTCTTCCTCGACGAGATCGGGGAGCTCCCGCTCGCCGTCCAGGCCAAGCTGCTCACCCTGCTCCAGGATCGCGTGTATCGCCCACTGGGCAGCGTCAAGGATCGGTCCGCGAACTTCCGGCTCATCGCCGCGACGAACCGGGATCTGCTCGAGCGGTGCAACCAGGGGCTCTTTCGCGATGATCTCTATCACCGGATCAATGTCCTCCCGCTCACGCTGCGCCCCTTGCGCGACGCTCCTGAGCGGGTGCAGCGGATCGCGGCCGAGGAGGTGAAGCGCTTGAACATGCCCGAGGCGCTCGGGGCCCAGGTGCTGCCCGCGGTGAAGCGCCTCACCCTCCACCCGGCTGCGTGGCCGGGCAACATCCGCGAGCTCCTCACCTTCGTGCGGCGCTGCGTCCTCGGCGTGGAGGCGGAGGAGCACCGGATCCGCGGGGAGTGGGCGCGCTGGCGGAGGTCCGATAGCGCGGAGCGCCTCACCGCGCTCGCGCCGAGCGTCAGCCCGTCGCTGGCCGACCGAGAGCGCTACGCGGGGATGATTCACGAGCTCGCAGGGCGCGGGGCTCGCCCGAAGGCAGCGGTCTCCCGGAAAGGCTCCCTTGAGCTCGCGTCCCGCCTCCTCGACGTCTTCCCCGAGCCGCTCCCCATGGACGATGTCCAGGCCGTGCTTGGGGCCCGTGACCGGCGCACGCTCACCGCCAACGTGGATCTGCTCGTGAAGCACGGGCTGGTCCAGGTCTCCGCTGGCGGTGTCGTGGCGTCGTGGCCGCCGGCGACGTCGGCGATCATCGGGCTCCGTCAGGGCGAGTGGATCCCCGCCGGGCCTGGGGAGATCCTCTCCCTTGCCCGTGGCGATCGGATCCGCATCGAGATCACCTCGAAGCTCGCCGGGACGCTCGGCGTCATGCTCGTCACCCACGGGCCGGGAGGCTCGTCGGTGGCGGAGGTGATCGTCGAAGGGAAGAAGCTGCCCGCGTCGAAGACGACGGCAATTGAGATCGAGCTCGACGGCGCAGGGGGACTCGAGCAGATCCTGCTGCACGTCGGGCCACCCGGGCACCGCGGCGGGCGCCTGGTCGAACCTACGCTCACCGCGGGCATCATGCCCGATTCCGCGGCGCTGGAGCGAGGCCGCCGGATGGCGCTCGAACGGTGGCACGAAGGATGGCTAGCTGAGCATCTCGTATTCCACACGCAGGGCAAGTGAGCCGCAAGTGGAGACTTGGCATCCAGCGCCCTGGCGGCGATCACCAGCAGCTCTTGTTCTTACCTTCCCCAGCAGCGGCATCAGATGAGACTCGCATACAACCTGTCTTTCGGAGGCGCGCGATGGTAAATCGAGTGATCCTTCTCTCGGGCCCTGTAGCGTCCGGCAAAACGACGCTCAGCGACGCACTGGTAAACCGCTATCAGTTCAAGCGGCTAAAAACTCGCGATCTCATCCAAACGATGGCGAGAACAGCGGCGGAACGAGGGGCTCTGCAAGAGGCGGGAGAGCGGCTGGACCGGGAGACTGGCGGGCATTGGGTTGCCGAGGCGCTGACCAGGGCGGTTTCGCAGTTTGAGGAGAACGTCACGGTAATCGTGGACGCGGTGCGCACTGATGCTCAAGTCGACGCGATCCGAAGAGCGTTCGGCCTCCGTACCACTCACGTGCACCTCACGGCTTCCGACGGAATTCTCGCACAGCGCTACAAGGAACGGGATTGTGCCGTGAAAGAGTTCGCGTCATACGACGATGTACGCGCCAATGCGACAGAGATCGGGGTTGATAATCTCAAAGAGATCGCGGATATTGTGATCAATACTGCGCGGAGCTCTTCTGACGACGTCTTCGTTCGCGTCGCGAGCCACCTTGGACTCTACGGCCGAGGCGTCGAGCAGGTCGTCGACGTTCTCGTGGGCGGCCAGTACGGGAGCGAGGGCAAGGGACACATTGCGTCGTACCTCGCGCCTGAGTACGATCTTCTCGTCCGGGTAGGCGGGCCGAATGCGGGGCACACCGTGTACGAGGAGCCAGAGCCCTATACTTTTCACCTCCTCCCTTCGGGCACCCGGCGCTGCGAGGCGAAGCTCGTGCTCGGTCCTGGCGCTACGCTCGACCTGGACACGCTGCACAAGGAGATCGCGGACTGCAAGGTATCACAGGGCCGGCTCTTCATCGATCCGCAGGCCATGATCATCGAGGCAGCAGACATCGCGTTCGAGGCGGAGAAGTTAGCAGGTTCGATTGGCTCGACGGGACGAGGTGTAGGAGCGGCGACATCGCGCAAGATTCTGCGGACGGCGGCTGCCCCCCCGGTTCGACGCGCTCTCGATGTGCCGGAGCTTGCACCTTATGTTCGGCCGACGCGAGAGATCCTGGACGACGCGTTCTCTTCGGCCAGTCGAATTTTGCTCGAAGGAACCCAGGGAACGGGCCTGAGCCTACATCACGGCCAGTATCCATTCGTCACCTCGCGTGATACAACGGTGAGCGGATGCCTCGCCGAGGCCGGCATTGCCCCGAGCCGGGTACGCAGGACGATCATGGTGTGCCGAACCTATCCCATCCGGGTACAGAACCCGAACGGCGGGACATCCGGGACGCTGACAGGCGAGCTCGAATGGGACGAGATCGCGAGACGCTCTGGGATCAACGCCGAGGAACTGCGCAAGGCAGAGAAGACCTCGACGACGAAGCGTAACCGACGCGTGGGCGAGTTCGACTGGGCTCTTTTGCGACGCGCGGCGAGCCTTAACGGGCCGACCGACGTCGCGCTCACCTTCGTCGATTACATCAACATCAAAAACAAGGACGCCCGCCGCTTCGAGCAACTCACACCGGAGACCATCCGCTTCATCGACGAAGTCGAGCACGTGACATCAGCCCCCGTCTCGCTGATCACGACCAGATTCCACTTGCGCAGTATCATCGACCGGAGGAGGTGGTGATGGGAATAACCTGCGAGGTCCTTGCGATACATTACCCTCGCCTCTATCACATGGCTGAGGCAGGAAGCTGGCCTGGGATCATGCGCCACGGGCTGCTGAGCACAAGTGCGCTCCTGGACCTCTTCGAGGTTCGTGGACCGGACCGAGACGCCATCGAGTCCACACACCGGCCCGAGTCGCTCACGATCACACACCCGTTACACGGGACGGCGGTCATACGAGACCAGAAGCCCATGAGCGACAAAGCGCTCCGGCGCGCCCTTGGGGGTAGCCTCTCACCCGCCGAGTGGTACCGGCTTCTGAATGGAATGGTTTTTTTCTGGCTGACCGAGGAGAGGCTTAGGCGCCTGCTCGAAGCCGTAGAATATCGTGACAAACGACAGACAGTTCTCACGATCGATACGGCGCGGCTCCTCGAGCGTCACGGGCATCGCGTGCGGCTCTCGCCGATGAACAGCGGAAATACGAGGCCCTATCCCCACCCTCGCGGACGCGACACCTTTCTGCCGCTCTCGGAGTACCCCTTCGAATCAAGAAGGAAGCGCGGCCGCGAGCCTGCCGTCGAGCTCACCGTGGAATACTCGGTCCCGGACATTCGCGACGTCGTCTTGCACGTCGAGGAGACTGGCGGCGGACGCCCCCCGTCGGTGTTGTCGATGGCTGCGGTTAAGAAGTAGCTCGCGGGCAAGCCGCTGGGAACGTCCGTCGTGCCGGAGCTGCACGAGTGGGATGCGATGCACCCCTCTTTGTCCCGGGATGCGATCGTCACCGTCCCCGGATCGCTAAACACCTTCATCAACACCCACGTGAAGCACAAACATGAAAATAATCTACTTTGGCACACGCTGCCCACCACCACCAATGCAGCGGACGAAGCACGTGGCTCCCGAGGCCGGACGGCAAGGATCAGCGCCATGAAAACGAAGGTCCGCCCATTGAACATCAGACTTCTCAAGCCGAGCGTCGCCACCGCCAAAGACGCATTTCGGAACCCGACGTCGCTGACCAAACACCCCCTCAAGAAGAACATCGGCTTCAAAGGATCCCTATTCGTCCCCGCCGTTCCTTCACACAAGCCGCCCGCCTGGGTCGACCTGCTCAACGAAGGCGTCGTGTCACCCCTCTCCCTCGTCAACGCATTCTCGTCGGCGGTGCTGATCGTGGAGACCAGCGGCAGGTTCTTCGCGATAAGCTTCGGATATGGGAGCAACCTGCTGCGCCAGGAGCTCATCGAGCGAGATTTCGGTCTAAAGGTGGCCCTCAACGCAGTCGCCCCCGACGCGCTTCGCAGTGTCGACATGCACACCATGGAAGACTTGACGTTGCACACGAGACGTCAAGCGAGCACGGGCTCCCGTTTGTCGACCTTCGGACTGGACGTCACGCGGGATCTCATGCGATCCGTCACCGGTCTGCCGAGAGACCCGACGATCGGCAGGCAGGTCACAGGCGGCGACGCCATCGCTCTCAACGCCGAGATCGAGTTCACCGGCCTCGGCGCCAAGTGCGACCGGCTGCTTCATGAGTATGGCAAGAAGGACTACCTCAAAGAGTTCGCATTCGTCGACCACGTTCGGAAGATTCGCGACTCCAACCTAGGAGACGAGCTCGACCAGCTATTGATCCAGGATTTACGCGCTGGCACCTCGAAGAGCGCTTACCTCGCCGCTCCGAAGCCCATCGAATGGGATCGGTTCGCCGCCTTCAATTACTCCACCGAGGGCCACGCGGACGATCACCCCGACTTGGAGCTCGCGCACTACCTCGACACGATAGACATAGGCGCGCTCTCCATCAACAAACTGCGGAAAGATCGCATAGGAATAAAGTATGCCGACGCCGATGTCACCCGAGAGAAATGGTCCGTGTATGACGCGCTGGTGTACGAGACGACACACAAGGGGAATCTTTACGCGCTATCGGCCGGAGAGTGGTACGTCATCGAGCAAAGCTACGCGCGCCAGATAGAGAGCGATATCAAGCAAATTCCCGCTTCCGGGCTGAAGCTTCCCCCAGCGAATCCGAACGAGGTGGAGAATGACTACAACAAGCGCGTCTCCGCCACGATGAAGGACATCGCGCTCCTCGATCGGGGGAACAAGAGAGTGACTGGCGCCAACGCTCCGATTGAATGCTGCGACCTTCTCACGCTCAGTGGACAGCTCGTGCACGTGAAGAGGAAGACCCGGTCCTCGACGCTCAGTCACCTGTTCTCGCAAGGCGTCGCCTCGGCCGAGGCGCTCTTCTGGGACGATAGGTACCGCAAGGAGATCGTCTCGCTGCTGATAGGCCACCCCGCCCATGCCGCCCTGCTCGCAGCTCCCACGTTCAACGCCGCGTCGTTCGAGGTCGTATACGCCGTGATCACCAAGCGCACGGCCACCTGGCCCGCATCTCTCCCGTTCCTGAGCCAGCTCAACCTCGCAAACGCAGCAAGGATCTTGCGGCGGATGAGCTACAAGGTTTCGTTACTAAGAATTGACGTACCGTGACCCTAGAGCGGTTTTCAGTCGATTCTGCTACAGCCCGAGCTCGGCCGCACGAGATCGTGTCACAGGACCTGCCCAAGGTCTGCCCCATAGGCCCGTACAGCCTCGACCTGCGCCAGCGAATCGTCGATGCCTGCGCCAACGGCGAAAGGAGCATCCGGGAACTATAGCGCGCGGCCGAGTTGGCCGACCTCGGGCCGTGTGACGGATCGCGGACCCCGTTCCTCACGACGCGAACTGGAGGCAACCCTGCTCTCGGCGTAGGATGCGCAGCACGCATGCGCACCCTCCTCGTGGGGCTCTTGGTCCTCGCCCTGGCGACCGGGCTCGCCATCCTCCACCACCGGCGGAAGCGGCGCTCACGCGCGCTTCCGCGCGGCGCTCGCCTGGATACCACGGTGGTCATGCACACGGCCGGCGCCGACGCCATGCGGCGCGGGCAGCGGGTCGTGCTGCCGGAGCACGTCGTGCTCGCTGCCCTCTGCGATCGCCGGGTGGCAGCGCTGGTCGAGTCTGCCGGCGCGATCGCCGCGTTCCTGCGGCACGAGCTGGATCAACACCTCCCGGCGCCGAGCGAGACGCCCGCAGACAGCGCCGCGATCGCGCTCTCGCCAGCGGCGGCTGCGATCGTGGAGCGCGCCAGAGCGAGGGCGGCGGGGTGGCGGGCCCCGTCGCCGATCGATCTGGTGGTCGCGGCACAGTCGGCGGGGGAGGGCTGCTTCGCCGCCGCGTTGCTCACGAGGGCGTGTCGCGACCTCGACCAAGCGAGCCGCGAGCCGCCCCGCTTCCCGAAGCGCAGCGGCCCCGCAGGAGAGAGGGTCGAGGTCCTGCTCTGGAACGACGATTCGACCAAGATGGAAGCCGTGCAGCGCTTGCTCGTCGACTGCTTCGGAAAGGACGAGGTGGAGGCGACGCACTTTATGCTGACCGTGCACTTCGCGGGCTCCGCCGCCGCGGGCGCGTATCCGCCGGACGCCGCAGCCGCGCTCGTGGCGCGCGCCACGGAGGTTGCGCGCGAGCGCGGCATGCCGATCCGCATCACGCTCGGGCCGGCGGCAGAGGAGATGGGCTTCACATGGGCGACCGAGCCCGCCGTGGCGGAGGAGGCGCGCGGCGGCGAGCCGCGCGCGCCGTAGAGGATGGCCGGCACCGTCGCCGGCTGAGCCGCCGACATGAGCCCGTGCGCGAAGGCCTCAGCGTCGGCGCGCGCAACGAGCTCACACGACGAATGTTGCGTGGCACGAGTCGACACGGCCGCTCCGCGCTCACCCAGACGGACATTGACATTCCCGAGTTCGCTGGCGTCCATCTCGACACCACGGCGGTGCGGTCTGCTAGGGTGCCATGTAGCGCGACGCTGTCACCAGGAACCCTACGGCTCGCGCCCGTACAGGTATCACGCGGCTAGGATCAGCGTCCGGTCATCCTCGTACATCGCCAGCTCGGGCGTGCGCGCCTTGTCGCCAGCACAGTCGGTCCCGCAGGTGTCCACGCCCCCGCAAGCCGCGGCACCGTCGCGACGAGGACGCTGAGGGCTGCATGCGCCTGCTCGGCGTCTCGAAGGCTGTCATAGCTCGGCCTCATGGATCGCGCCTGGGTCGGCCAAGCGGATCCTGTGATCGCGAGCGCCGCCAGCACCGCGATCAGGACCCGGGCGATCGACGCTTGGGGTCGGCCAAGCGGATCCTGCCACCCGCTCGACGTGCTCATGTCTTGCTCTCCTTCGATGCCTCCGCCGCCCGGCGTCGCCGGCCCGGGGGAGGGTTGCGGTACGAATCGCCCTCGAGGACGAGGACGTGGGCGTCGTGGAGCAGCCGGTCCATGGCAGCGCTGGCGAGCAGCGGGTCGCCGAACAGTCCACCGAACTCCTCCACGGCGCGATTGGACGTCAGGATCATCGCCCCGCGCTGGTAACGCAGCCGGATGACCTCGTAGACATCGGCCGCCTCTTCGACCGTCAGCGAGCGGAGACCGAGGTCGTCGACGATGAGCAGGTCGACCCCCACGAGTCGCGCTAGCCGGCGGTCGTGGCTGCCGTCGGCGCGGCCGGCGCGCAGCTGCTTGAGCATGTCGCCGGCGCCCGCGTACAGCACCTGGTAGCCCGCGCGACAGGCGCGGTGACCGAGCGCCTGAGCGATGTGCGACTTGCCGACCCCCGCCTGGCCGACCAGCAGCACGTTCTGCCGGCGTTCGACGAAGGAGCAGGTCGCCAGGTCGATCACCTTCGCCTTCGGCACCCTCGGATTGAACTGGAAGTCGAAGTCCTCCAGCGTCTTGAGGCTGTCGAAGCCCGCTCGGCGGATGCGCTGATCGAACTGCCGCCCGTCACGGCGATCGACCTCGTCGCACAGCAGCCGCACGAGGAACTCCTCGTGCGAGAGCTGCTCGTCGACGGCTTGCCGCACGCGTACCTCCAGCGACTGCAGTACGCCCGACAGCCGCAGCTTCTTGAGCACCGGCACGAGCTCGTCAGTGAGGCCCATGGTCCCCTCCTGTCGACGACAGCCGCGAGGCCGCGAGCAGCCGGAGGTCGCGCGCGAACCGCGGAGGCGCCTCCGCCCACGCCGCCGGCGCAGCGCTCTGCGGGCTCGGCTCGAAGTCGAGACCGCGCCGGAGGATGTCGCGAACACCCTGGTAGCTGAGGTTGCCGTAATGGCTCGCTCGGCGACACGCGGCCTGCGCGCGCTCCTTGGGGAACTTCTCCAGGTGCGTGACGATCGCCTGCACCTTGCGCAGCTGCGAGAGCACGTCGTCGGCGTCGAACACCTCGCGGACGAACCTGCCCACGTCCTGGCCCATCTGGTCGGCGCGCTGCTCCCAGTAGGCGCGGCTCCGGTGCCGCAGCGCCGCGCGCTCCTCGGGCAGGTGCCGATCGAGCGTGCTGCGCAGGCCGGCGCCGCGCCGATCGTGCCGTGCCACGGCCTCGTCGTCGGCATACACCACCACGCTCGACGGCGTCGCGCGCAGCCACACCTCGCGTTCCACCAGCCGCCAGGGCACCGAGTACAGCCTTCCTCCGAGCTCGACGTGGCAGTCGCGATGCACCCGCGCCCGCTTCCAGGTCACCAGCTCGTACGGGCGCAGCGGCAGCGGCTGAAGCCGGCTCTTCTCCTCGGCCTCGAACACCTCGAGCGGCCTTCGCTTCGTGGTGCCGTGCTGCCGTGTGCCCGCGATCTCGACGATCCATCGACCGAGCGCCGCGCGTACCTCGCCCACGTCCTGCCCCTCGCGACCCGCCAGGGCGTTGCGCTTGACGTACTTCACACTCGCCTCGACCTTGCCCTTCTTCTGCGGCGCTCGCGGCGGCGTCGGGTCCACGGTGAAGCCGTAGTGCCTCGCGAGCTCGCGGTAGCTGCGGCTCAACCCCGAGTCCTCGTCCACGCCGAACGCGGCCCGCACCACCGCCGCCTTGAGGTTATCCGGTACCATCGTCGACGGCACCCCGCCGAAGGCGCGGAACGCTTCCTCGTGCAGCCGCAGCCATGTCTCGGTCTTCTGGTCGAACACGATCTGCGCGAACAGATGCCGGCTGTAGCCGAGCACCATCACGAACACCCACGCCCTGCGCAGGCTCTTGGTCTCAGGGTCCCACAGCCGCCCCGCGTACCCGAAGTCGACCTGCGCGACGTGCCCGGGATCGGTCTCCACAACGATGGCGATGTCCTGGGGCCTGATCCCTTGCTCCCTCTGGAGCGTCGCGACCATGCGCTTGACCGCGGAGCGGCTGCCGCTGAAGTCGCGCTCTTCGAGCCGCAGCCGGTCGTAGATCGCTGCCGGCTTGAGCCCTTCCTCGACGCGCGCCGCGATGTACGCTCGCCACCGCTCCACGCTCGACTGCTGCTGCGGCGCCACCTTCGGCGGCACGTGCTTCTTTACCGCTTCCTTCAGCTCCTCGAGCGCGGGGATCTCCTCCGCGCTGCCTTCGAGCAGGCCAGCCTGCGACAGCGCCGTGCGATACCGCCTCTCGGTGTTGGGCCCCATCCCCAGCAGCCGCGCTACTTCCCGGCAGTCCTCGCCCCTGCGGTGCAGGCGCACGAGCTCCTGCAGCCTGTGCATCTCCGTCCTCCTCGCGCTCATCCCGGCCTCCTCGAAGCCGGGAGCCATGCCCGGCCCTATCAGGCTCGGGTGTACATGCCTCATCGCTGTCTGACGCCCGAGAACCGGCACTTCCGCCGTCTCAGCCGTGATCCACTTGGCCGACCCGGTCGCGATCCGCTTGGCCGACCCGGTCGCGATCCGCTTGGCCGACCCGGCTACGATCCACTTCGCCGATCCCGCTCCTACGATCGCCGTCTCCGACAGTGCGTGTGACGCATTCCGGAAACTCGACCCAATTTCTCTCCCTCCGAGGGCCCTCCCTGCGGTCAGGCGCCTACCTATCGCGATCCGCTTGGCCGACCCGACACCGATCCACTTGGCCGGCCCGAGGCCGATCCGTTTCGCCATCCCGGTCGCGATCCAATAGGCCGGTCCCTGACACGAAGGCCGCGCGTGGCGGCGCCGGATCTTATCGCCCCCTCCGCTCACGCTCGCGTGCGAGGTCGAGGACCCCGGCCGCAGCCTCGCCCAGCGGTGACGTCGGCCCTCCGAGCAGCCGCCCGATCGCCTCGTGCGCTACGCGCGCCGTCTCTACATCGCCAGCCACAATAGCCGCCCGCAGCCCCTCCCCGAGCTGCACAAGCAGCGTCGCCCTCACCGACGCCCCCCTCGCCCCCTCCCCAACCCGCTCTCCCCCCGCCCCACTCCCCCCGATCGAATCGCCACGCGCCCCCTCCGAATCGTCACAGCCCCCATCCACCCGCGTCGATCCGTCGCCACCCCCCTCCGATTTCCCCAACAATTTCCCCGCTTCGCCCCCATTCCCCCGCCCCAGACCGCCTTTTAAATCCACCGCGTCTGCCATTTCGCCACGGGGCCAAGTGTTTGATTTTACTGCATATTATCGCTTCGTCATGCTCCGCGCCACCCCCTTCGCTGGCTACTCCGCTGGCTTTTCCCCCGAGCTCAGGGATCGCCTCGGCGAGGGAAGCTAGCTCGCCAAGCCCCAGCTCTGCAAACGTCCTGGCCGCCTGGCGACACCTCTGGCCCATGATGGAGCCCCGGCGCCCGGTCCGGTCGGCAACCCGGGGTCTCGCTCCGGCCGCTCGCGAGGGCGACGGTGATGAAGGCAGAGCGCGTGTCGTGGGCGCGCACCAGCTGGCGCTCGTCGGAGTCCTCGAAGAGCTCCGGGCGACCGATGCCGGCGAGCTGGAGGTGAGCGCGGAACCGCTCGGCCGCGCGCTCGACGCTGAAGCGCTCGCCGTCTTCGTCGACGAACAGCGGCGCGGAGGGGCGCCGGGGTGCCGCGGAGGGCGAGCCGGGCGCGCAGCGCCTGCGGCACGCCGGGCGACAGCGCTCACGCGCGGGGTCGGTTGTCTTGCTCTTCTCGAGGCGCAGCGCGCCGCGCTCGAGGTCGGCGTCCTGCACCTGCAAACGACCTCGACCGCCGTGACGACGTCGCAGAGCGCCCTCCCCTCGCCCACCGCAGCACGCTCCAGCAGCGCGACAGTCGCGTCGCGCGTGACGTTGCGCGAGGCGCGCAGGCGCACAGGCAGGTCGGCGACGAGCTCCTTGCGCTGCTCGGCTTCCTTCGCGGGCAGCTTGGGACGGAGAGGGAAGCTCTCGCGGTCCTTGTCGCCGACGAGGACGCGTACGTAGAGCCGACCAGCGTCGTTGCGGAAGAGCGAGCCCGTGGGCCTGCGGGGCAAGACGACCTCTTCCACGCGGACGATCCGGTCTGTCACGCGTATCTTCGCGCGCCCGCGGTCGAGAGCCCAAACGTCACCGCCAAGGAGCGTGACGCGGTCGCGAATGCAGCTGACGGCCCCTGGAACCAGCACGAAAAGGTTGTCGCATAGGGAAGCGCGCGCCGGCCTTGGGAGGACGCGTCGGAGCGAGGTCCCGCGCCAAAACACGGACACTTGCAGCCGCCTGCGGGCCCCAACCCCTGCTACGCTGCCGGCGTGCCCAGGCGCACGACCGCTGAGATCGCCTCTATCAACATCGCTGCCCTTGCCAGTGCCGCACGACGCGGCGAGGTCGACACCGATGTCGAGATCGACATCACCGACGCGCGCCTCGTGCTGGCCGGAACGGTCGCCCTACCGCTTGAGACGACCCGCCTGGCCGCGGGCCGCCTCCGACTCTGGGTGCGTTGCCCCGGGTGCTCCGCACGGGCTGCCGTGCTTTATCTCGACGCGCCAGGCCTGCGCTGCCGCCGCTGCGCCGGGCTCGTCTACCGTTCGCCACGACATCGTCCCGAGGAGCGTGTCCTCGAGCAGGCGCTCGCACGCCGGACGCGGGCGCGGGCCGCGCTCGGCGCCGGGCCGGACCCGCGGGAGCCGATCCCGCAACCACCGCCGGGCGTGAGCTTCTCGACATGGGTGCGCCGTCTCGACAGGCTCCATGAAGCCGATGCCGCGGTACAAGCCGCGATCGGCGCGCTCGTCGATCGGATCGGCGCCCGCGCGGGAACGCTCGCTCAGGAGGCCGGCCTCGGTGCGCCGCCGGTAGCGCCTGCACCTGAAGTGCCTTTGAAGAAGGGCCGGCGACCTCGCGAAACCACGCCCTGAGGGGCCCAAGACCGCTTCTCCATTTCGCTAATCATCGAGGCCCGCGATACAAGTCGGCCGGACGTGCACGGCTCGCTCATCATTGAAGCATAGGACCGGGGGCTCATTTCTGATCCTGTGATGCAGATCCGCGTTTCCGACGAACCGCGCGTGTGCCCTGGGCCGGCGAGCCGACGCTGACCGTCCCACTCACGGACGTGCCAGCTGGCGCTGCCGCTACCCACCAAGCTTCGTTTTTCCAGCAGATCTGCGCTGATGACAGCATGCTCAGCAAGACACGTGCCTCGCTGCCCGCGGCTGAAGGTCGGCCGGCGACTGCGCTCTGCACGGCGGGCGAGAAATCGTCCGCAGGGTCTAAAGGAACACGGGACGGCGCGGAATAGGCCTGGAGACGAGCCGGCGCATGACGTGCCGGCCCGACGGAAGACGCCTCTTTCCTGGAGACACCCAACATGAAAAAAGCCATTCTCTTCGCCTTTGCCCCGCTGCTCGCGGCGTGTGACGCGGAACCGACGACGAGCGCTGAGCTCGATCTCCGAGATCGCGAGGAGGCAACGCTCCAGTCGGCGGCCCTCGTCGATCCGATCGTCGCGCGCGGAGCGTTCGCCACGGAGGCCGATCGCGAGCGCTTCGAGGCCGACGTGCTGCCCTCGGCGCGGGCGTTCCTCGCGTACTGGGCGGAGGCAGGGCTGAGCGTACCACACGCGCCAGCGCGGCTCTTCGTCTCTCCGCCGCGCGGGACGAGCGCGACGGAGGCCCTGCCGCAGCTCTACGGCGAGAGCATCTTCGACGACCTGCGCGCGCTCGAGGCGGAGGTCGCGAGCGCGCCCTCGAACCGGGCAGCGATCGAGCGGATCGATGCGTTCACGTGCGAGCGGCCCCCCTTGCATCGCAACTTCCTCGAAAACGTGGAGGAGCACGCGGACAACCCCGACGTCGGCCCGGCAGACATCGCGCGGGCGCTGCGCCAGGACCACGAAGAGCTCCTGGGACCCGATGGAACCTTCTCGTTTAGCACCGACAACGGCGAGTTCGAGCTGCCGCTGCGCAGGAACTGCTCCTACGTCCTGCTCGGACACGCCACGCAGCCCACGCGCGCACACCCTTACCTGGAGAAGGACCTCGTGAATCACGAGCTGGGCCATGCGCTGCACTACGGCCTCTGGCTCGCCTCCGGTCCGCTCGGCGAGCGCCTCAGCACCGCCGCGAATGAGGCCATCGCCGACATCCTCGCGCACGTGTTCGACGGTGATCCCTGCCATGGCAAGGTGCTGGACGAAGGGGGCACGCCCGTCGACTGCCGCCGGAGGATGGACGTCTACGAGCAGTCCGTCTCCGACGCGTTCTGGGGCTTCGGTCGCGCCGATCACGAGACGGGCCAGTCGCTCCGACAGCTGATCTGGACCCTGCGGGAAGAGGTGCCGGCGGACGTGCTCCGCGTTGCCATCGTCGATGGGATCGCCGCGGTGCAGGTCGCGCTGAATCGGATCGACGCGGAGCCGCTCGCCAACGTTCCCCTGTTCGACGACGAGATCCTGGCCACGCGCTACCGCTTCGTGCGCGAGTATGAGGCGGCGAGCGCGTTCTTCCACGCCGTGTGCGCGCGCCTCGGGGATTCGCCGTCGGTCTGCGGCGAGCACGCCCAGCGCATCGGCGATCCGCGCGTCGCGATGCGCGAAGCGTGGCTGGCGAACGCGCCGACATCGATCGGTCGTAGCGGCGTCACCCTGGCGGATGGCCGCCGCGTGACGTTCGAGCTGGAGGGCGCGCTCATCCGGCAGATGACGGTCACGCTGGCGGACGGCGAGCAGCGGAGCTACCCGGGCGATCCCGATCTCGGGCTTCCTCAAGCGGAGCGTGAGCCTACGAGCGGTCGCATCACGCTGTGGTTCTCGGAGCCGGGCTCCACGGCGCCCGGCGCGCAGGTGGGGTGGACCTCCGACGGGGAGCTGATCGCCCGCTGAAGCACGACGAGGCCGCACGCGGAGGCGTCACCGATCGCTCATGCAGCGGAAGCGGTGATGGACGAGCTCACAGCAGAACGCGTCCGAAGGTTGTGGTGCGATAGTAAATGTCGCGCTTCGATGGATCGAAACTCCGCGACGACACCCCTCCGATGTCCAGGCGAGCGAGTCGAGGACGCCTCGGCAAATCATCTGAAGGATCGCGCCCCATGGCGGCATCAACGATGTAGTCGCACATGAGTGAAAACACTGTCGTGTATTGGGGTTTGAATATTTCATCCGCAGCGCCAGTGCTTCCTCCCGTGGTACCACCCACTCGCAATGGTTGAATATTCTATGAACCAAGCGCGCTTGATTTCCCTTGCGGCCCTGCTCTTGCCTGGGCTCGCGTTGAGCGGGGCATGCTCCAGTGAGCCGCCCAACAACCCGAAGGAATCCGTGTTGGATCCCGGTGGCGATGAGACGCCCGCCGACCCTGGCGATGAGACGCCCGCCGACCCTGGCGATGAGACGCCCGCCGACACGTCGCCGGACTGGCAGATGTTCACCTGTCAGGCTTCAAAGTCGCCCATGTTCAAGAGCCGCGACGTGTTGAACATGCGGATCTCGGCGGATTTTACGAAGCTGAACAGTGCCCCCACAAAAGAGGAATCGGGCTCACAGGCCGTGATCGAGCTGAGCGACCAGAGCGGCGCGGCGCCGATCACCGCGAACATCATCGCCCGGGGAGTTTCGCGCTTCCATTGCGGCTTTCGCCCGTTCTCGCTCAAATTCGAGGAGAAGCAGAAAGACAACATTTTCGCGCACCTCGGCAAGTCGGTGAAGTTCGTCACGCACTGCGGAGACAGGGAAGGCTTGTCGCCCACGCTCAAGGCAGATTCCATCGAGACCTACGAACAGCGCCTGCTGATGGAGGACACTGTATATCAAGTGCTCGATCAGCTGCAGGTGCCCTCGCTCAAGACGCGGCTCGTACGGCTCACCTACCACGACGCGCCGACCGGCAAGGAGGAGACGCACCTCGCGTTCGTGCGCGAGCCCGAGGACGAGATGGCCGAGCGCTGCGGCATGGTGGAAGAGGAAGACCTGTCCGGGGTCGATGCCTCGCAGCTCAAGGTGGACCAGCATGGTCTAGTGCTGTTGAACCTGCTGAACGATTTCGTGATCCAGTACGACGGGATCGACGGGAAGAACCTGGTCAGAATGGTCGACGTCGATCGCAAGGCGATCTTTCACGCTCCCTACGACTTCGACCTGGTCGGCGTGTCCCGGCCAGATTACGTGGCCAACGAGGGGCGCACGCTCGAACAGAACCGAGACGCGTTCGCGGACTGGCTGCGGCGCAACCAGAGCCCCACGATGTTCGACCAGATCGAGTTGATGCTGGCTCGAGCCGACCAGATGCAACGCGCCGTCGATCAGTCGACCATGAACGAGGAGAACCGTGAGGTCTTCTCCCGCTGGCTCTCGCTATACCTGGGTCTCCTCCGGGACTTTCTCGCGTGCGAGGGCCACACGGGCGACCCGTCGCGGCCCCTGTGCCACGTGGAAGACGATCACGGCAATGGCCCCGATTCGGCCAGCGTGGTCGATCCCGGCGAATGGAGCGCGCGCATCGAGCCGCCCGGCGACGTGGACATGTTCGCCGTCGAGCTGCAGGCGAACACGCTCTACTCCCTCGGTGGCCGCGCGCCTCTCGAGCTCTTCGATGCCGAGCAGAACCTCGTGGCATCGGCCTCGGGCCGGGCCGTCTCGTTCAAGCCGAGCCAGACGGGCACCTACTACCTCCGCGCTTCGCTGGGGGAACAGTTGGTCTCGTCGCCGCTGCTCCCGAGGCCCGATGAGCTCGATCGTTACATCTCCCTCTACGCGGACGATCACGGGGCGTCCCTGGAGACGGCGACCACGCTGGAGGCCGGCGAGGCCGTCGAGGGCAAGTGGGAGCTGGCCAAGGGAGAAGACGAGGATTGGTTCCTGCTGACCGCAGGCGCATCGACCAACCTCCACGTCGTGCTGCGGGATACGGACACTGGCCGCATCGAAGTGAGCCGGCGCGATGCGCCGGCCGAAGAGCTCCCCCTCGAGGAGTATCTCCTGGAAGGTGACAATGACGTGTCGAGGCTCTTCGAGCAGCCTGGCGAGTACGTCGTCCGGGTCATCCAGATGCTCGGCCTCCGAGCCAATGGTTCCTACACCCTGACGCAGCAATAGCCCGGAGCTCCTGGCGTCGGCACGCCGGAACCCGTGCCGGCGCAGTGGCCGTGGAAGGGTTCCCAGCCCTGGGGGCACGCGTCCGGTGCCCCACATGCTGTCCTGGGGCTCCTCCGCGCTATGTAGGCCAGGTGAACCGGAACGTGGCGCCCTGGCCGGGCGTGGACTCGACCCACACCCGACCGCCCCGCGTCTCGATGATCTTCTTGACCACCGAGAGGCCGATGCCGGCCCCCTCGACCTTGTCGCGGGCCTCCAGCGTCTGAAAGATGCCCCAGATGCGCTCGTGGTACTCGGGCGCGATGCCCGGGCCGTTGTCGGTGACGAAGAACTCGAACGCATCGCCCGCCGGCTGAAAGCCGAGCCGGACGAGCGGATCGGGGCGCGCCAGCGCCGAGAACTTGATGGCGTTGCCGAGCAGGTTCATGAACACCTGCTGGAGCGGCACCCGCTCGGCCATCAGCGTGGGCAGCCCCGGCTGCACCGCGATCTGGACGTGCTCCGGCGGCGCGAGGAGATCCAGCACCTCCCTGACCATCGCCGCCGTGTCCACCGGCGCGGCCGCCTCGCGCACCCGCCCCGCGCGGGAGTAGGCCAGGATCCCGTCAATCAGCGCCTCCATGCGGTGGACGCGCCCGAGCAGCAAGTTGATGTGCTCCTGCGAGCCGGGCGAGAGGTGCTCGCCCACGTCCTCCTGGAGCCACTGCGCCAGGCTCGCGATGCCTCGGAGCGGCGCCTTCAGGTCGTGCGACGTGACGTACGCGAAGCGGTCGAGCTCGCGGTTCGACTGCTCCAGCGCCTGCGTGAGGCGCGTGAGCTCCACGGCCCGCTGCTCCGCCTGCTGGCGCGCGCGCACCATGTCGGTGACCTCGATCGCGTGGGTCATCACGCCGAAGGCGCTGCCGTCCTCCCCGATCAGCGGCTGATAGACGAAGTTGAAGTACGCCTCCTCCGTGCGCCCGAAGCGCTCGACCCGCACGAGGGCCTCGTTGCCGACGTACGGCTCGCGCGTGGCGAGCACCTGATCGTACAGCGCGGGAAAGCCCTGGTCGACGAGATCCGGGAACGCCTCCCGCACCGTCCTGCCGAGCAGCGGGCGCTCCCCGGTCACGTGCGCGTAAAGGGGGTTGGCGGCCTCGATGACGTGCGTCGGCCCGCGTGTCACCATGATCGCCGCGGGCGCCTGCTGGAACACGTCGTTCAGCCGGTTGCGCTCGTGCTCGAGCTGCTGCTGGAGCCGGTGCTGCTCGGTGATGTCGCGCGCGGTGAGCACCACGCCGATCTGCCGCCCTCCCTCGCCGTAGACCGGCACCGCGCTGCCCTGCATGCGGCGCGGCGGCGCGCCGGGGCTGCGCGCGATCCACGTCTCGTCGATCACCCGCTCGCCCCGCCGCGCCCGCGCCGCGGGGAGCTGCTCGGCCGGGTACGGCGCGCCGTCCAGCCGCTCCAGCGGGAGCCGCTCCTGCTGCTCGGCGAACGTCGCCCCGGCGCGGAGCTCGGGATAGAGGGCGCGCGCCATGTCGTTGAGGAAGCTGACCCGACCCTCGCTGTCGAAGGTCACCACCGCGTCTGCGATCTGCCCCAGCATGGCCGCCCGCTCCGCCGCGAGCTCCTCGACGCGCTTGCGGGCGAGCACCTGCTCCGTGGTCTCCACCGCGTGGGCCATGATGCCGAAGACGCTCCCGCTCGCGTCCTTCAGCGGCTGGTACACGAAGTCGAGGTAGACCTCGTCCAGCATGCCGTCGCCGCGGCGATCGAGCTTCACGAGCGCTTCGTGGGCCACGAACGGCTTGCCGCTGCGCCGCACCGAGTCGACGAGCGCCAAGAACCCTTGGTCGACGACCTCGGGCAGCGCCTCCCGCAGCGGCTTGCCCATCAGGTCGCGCCGGCCCACGAGCTCGAGGTAGCGCGGGTTGGCCACGGTGAACGTGTGCTCCGGCCCCTCGATCACGGCGATCATCGCCGGGACCTGCATGAACACCTCATAGAGGCGCTCCCGCTCCGCCTTGGCCTCCGCCAGCGCGCGGTCGCGCTCGATCCGCGTCCGCACCTCCTGGGTGACGTCGAAGACCGTCACGAAGACGCCGCCCACCGCGCCCGACTCGTCGCGGACAGGGTTGTAGCAGAGCGTGAGGTAATGCTCCTCGACTCGGCCATGGGGGGCGAGCGGGTACATCGTCTCCTCGAAGGAGATCGTCTCCCCCTGGAAGACGCGCGGGTAGATGCCCTCGTTGATGTGCCAGACCTCGGGCCAGCACTCCCGGTTCGCCTGTCCGAGCCCCGCCGGGTGCTTGGCGCCCATGAGCAGCCGGTACGCGTCGTTATAGATTTGCACGAGCTCCGGCCCCCAGAGCACGATCATCGGAAAGCTCGAGCTGAGGACGATGCTCACCGTGGTCTTCAGGCTCTGCGGCCAGCGCTCGACAGGGCCGAGCGGCGTCGCGCCCCAGTCCTTCGCCCGGCAAAGCACGCTGAGCTCGCTCGCGCCGGGAAAGACATCGTCGATGACGGGGCGGCGGCCTCCGCCGACGGCCACGGAGCTCTCGACGGGAGCGAAATGCGTGCAAGAGGTTGGCTTCATCCCTGGACGTCCGTCCGGCCAGACGAGCAAACGCCTCCGACGGCGTCAAGTCCATCAGACCGCGGGACCCCGCGCGCGGCGGGCTCATCAGACATAGCGCCCGACCGCGTCGAGCAGCGCGCCTAGGTCGATGGCCCTCTTCCGTCTCGCGGCTTTACCGGAGGCTCGCGCGATGCTTCGGAATGAGCAACCACGATCGCCAGAACCGCGTGCGCGAATAACGCTCCTCGCCGTCCATTCAGCGCGTCGCGGAGGGAAGAGCGCGCCAGCCTCCAGGCCTCACGCCCTCCCGTTGCACCGTCGACGGCGACGCCCGATTCACCCGCAGCACGGCGCGCCGACGCTCTTCGCCGGCATGTCGTACTCGTCGTGGCGGCGCCACCAGACGCCCGTCTCGTTGCGCCCCTTGGGGGCGCGGTCGAGCCACTGGTACGCGCCCCACAGCCCGTCCAGGCCGCGCGCATACGCGGAATAGGTGTGGTAAATGGCGCCGTCCTCCAGCACGAACGCGCTCATGCCGGGCCTGTCGCGATGGAACGTGGCCGTGTCGGTCCCGCACATGGCCGCGATCTTGGACTCCGCCGCGTCGCCGCCGCCCTCCTGGCCCGGGCGCCACACAAACGCAGTCTCGCGCCGGTAGTTGTAGTCGACGCCCCCTTTGCGCTGTTGCTCCTCGGTGAACCAGACATTGAAGTCGGCGTTGAAGTCGCTCGCAGACGACGATGCCCAGGGAAAGGTCCAGCCCATTCGTCGCTTGTACGCCTGCAGCTTCGCGAGCGGCGCCCGCGAGACCGCCCAGAGCATCACGTCGTGGTTGGCCAGGTGAACCGCGAACCCGTTGAACCCGTCCGCGATCATCGAGCAGGAAGGGCAGCCCGCCGCGTAGTCGGGCCCGAACATGAAGTGGTACACGAGGAGCTGCGAGCGCCCTCGGAAGAGGTCCGCCAGCGAGGCCGCCCCCTCGTCGGTCTCGAGCCGGTAATCCTTGTCCACCCGGACCCATGGCAGCGCCTGGCGCCGCCGCGACAGCTCGTCGCTCCGCCGCGTCAGCTCCTTCTCCGCCTCCAGCAGCTCGAGCCGCGCCGCCAGCCAGTCTTCGCGTGTCCCGATCGTGTGTGCCGTCATCGTCTTCACTCCTTGAATCGGTCGTGAGGTAGTTTAGGATCGGGCGCCGGACGGCGGGAGTTACAAGTGTGGCGGGATTCGGATGGACTCACTGATCACGGCCGCAGCGCGCGCGCTCGCGGCGGGAGATCCCCTCGGCGCGCTGAACCGGGTCGCCTTGCGCGACGACGCGCCCGCGCTCGCGCTGCGCGGCATCGCGATGGCGCAGCTCGGCGATTTCGCGCGCGCGAAGGCTCTCCTGCGGAGGGCGGCGCGCGCCTTCGGCGCGAAGGAGGCCGTGGCCCGCGCGCGGTGCGCGGTCGCCGAGGCCGAGATCGCGCTCGCGTCGCGCGACCTGGACTGGCCCGCGAAGCTGCTCGACGCGGCGCGGATGACGCTCGACGCGCACGGCGACCGGGTGAACGCCGCGCACGCGCGGGTCCTCGAGATCCGGCGCCTGCTGCTGATCGGACGCCTCGACGAGGCCGAGGGCAGGCTCGCCGAGCTCGACCCGGCGCCCCTGCCGCCCGCGCTCAAGGCCGCCCACGAGCTGGTCGTCGCCGGCATCGCGATGCGGCGCCTCCGGACGAAGCCGGCGCGCGCTGCGCTCGCCCGGGCCGCGCGCGCCGCGCGCCAGGCGGACGTCCCCGCGCTGACGGCGGAGGTCGAGAGCGCGTCCCTCACCCTGACCACGCCGGCAGCACGCCTGATCGCGCGCGGCGAGGCGCGCCCCCTGCTGCTCGAGGAGGTGGAGGCATTGCTGGCGTCGGAGGCGCTGGTCGTGGATGCCTGTCGCCACGTCGTGCGCGACGCGCGCACGGCGGTCTCGCTCGCGCGACGCCCGGTCCTGTTCGCGCTCGCACGCGCGCTGGCGGAGGCGTGGCCCGGAGATGTGCCGAGGGACACGCTGGTGGCGACGGCCTTCGAGGCGAAGCGCGCCGACGACTCGCATCGTGCGCGGCTCCGGGTCGAGATCGGGCGGCTCCGCGCGACGCTGCGGACGATGGCCAGCGTGAGCGCGACGCGGCGGGGCTTCGCGCTGGCGCCGCGCCTCGCCCGCGAGGTCGTCGTGCTGGCGCGGCCCGTCGAGGAGCAGCACGCGGCGGTGCTCGCCTTCCTCGCCGACGGCGAGTCCTGGTCGAGCTCGGCCCTGGCGCTCGCCCTCGGCACGAGCCAGCGCACGGTGCAGCGGGCCCTCGACGCCCTCGCGGCAGCGGGCAAGGTACAGTCCTTCGGTCACGGGCGGGCACGGCGGTGGATGACCCCGCTGGGGCCGGGGTTCACGGCGATCTTGTTGCTCCCCGCCCCGCTGCCGAACGACTAGCGTGAACGCATGACTCGATCGGCAGCCAAGGTCCTCCGAGAATACGGCCCTTTTCCGGGTGGCGACCACGTGCACGGCGTCACCTTCGACGGCCAGCATGTCTGGTTTGCGTCCGGCGACAAGCTGAACGCCGTCGATCCCGAGAGCGGAGAGGCGGTGCGTTCGATCGATGTCGCCGCGCACGCCGGAACTGCCTTCGACGGCCGGCACCTGTTTCAGATCGCCGAGGGCCGCATCCAGAAGATCGACCCGAAGACCGGCCGTGTGCTCGCGACGATCCCGGCGCCTGGCGGCGGCGGTGACTCGGGGCTCGCCTGGGCGGAAGGGACGCTCTGGGTGGGTCAGCATCGCGGCCGCAAGATCCATCAGATCGACCCCGAGACAGGCGCGGTCCTCCGCACCATCGAGTCGAACCGCGTGGTCACCGGGGTCACGTGGATCGACGGCGAGCTCTGGCACGGCACCTGGGAAGGGGATGAGAGCGAATTGCGGCACATCGATCCCCGGACCGGAGAGGTGCTGGAGCGGCTCGAGATGCCGCCCGGCATGGGCGTCACGGGCCTCGAATGCGACGGCGGCGACCGGTTCTTCTGCGGCGGCGGCAAGAGCGGCACGATCAGAGCCGTCCGCCGGCCCAGGCGCGCTTCCGCGACAGGCAGCAGCGCCAAGACCTCCGTCAAGCCCACGGGCAAGTAGCCGAAACGGCGCGCGCCTCCTGGCCGGGGCTCAGGCTCGGACAGCCCGGGCAGCGTACGCTCACCGTTGATTTTTTTCGCGCGGAACACCTCCGTCGCGCGCCGCCATGGCGATGAGCCAGCGCGCGCACGCGACTCTTGCGTGCGCGCGACGTGTGCTGCACGGTCTGCGGCCAGCGGGTCGATGCTGAGGGGCTCGGTCGCTGGCGCGCACGTCGCGCCTCCGCCGAGGCGCCAGCCCGCATCGTTGCTTCGGATCGGAGGTCGACGTGGAGCTACTCGAGAATTTGCTGTGGCTGTGCAAGATCCCCTCGCCGACGGGTGAGGAACGCTTGCTGGCCGACGAGCTGGGTCAACGTCTCGCAGCGCTATCCCTGGCCTCACCGCTGCGCCGCTACGGGAACTCTCTGGTAGCACCGCTCACGCGCGGGTCGGGGGGCCCCAAGGTGCTCCTCGTCGGGCAGCTCGACGTGGCGAACGCGGGGAATCGAGGCGAGGCGCGGACAGAGAACGGCCGCGTGCTCGGCGCTGGAGCCGCCGAGAAGAGCGGCCTCTGCCTGATGATCGATCTGGCCGAGCGCAGGCCGCCGGTGCGCGCCGATATCACCCTCGTCGTTCACGCTGGCGGAGGGCGCGGCTTCGACGGGAGCGAGCTCAGGCTGGTGATGGCGAAGGACGCCGAGCTGCGGAGCGCCGACTTCGCCCTGGTGCTCAAGCCGACGGACAACAAGCTTCAGCTCGGCGCGGGAGGCTCCACGCACGCGACGCTGGCATTCGCGGGCCGCACGGGGCACAGCGGGTTGCCCGGGGCCGGCGTGAATGCGATTCACAAGCTCGCGCGCGTGCTCTCTCGCCTGGCCGCGTTCGAGCCGGTACCCGACGTCGTGGACGGCCTCACGTGGTACGAAATGATGAACGCCACCTCCGCGCACGGAGGCGGAGCCGGCAGCGTCGTGCCGGATCACCTGGAAGTGAATGTGCACCACACGTTCGGTCCGAGCACGGACTCCCATGCCTCGCAAGATCGGCTGATCGCGCTCGTGGACCGGGTGGGGGCCGTCCGGTTCGAGGAGCTCTCCGAGCCGGCGCCGCCGAACCGGAGCCACGCGCTCATCGCCGCCCTCGAACAGAGCGGCGTTCAAGGCGTCGAGGCCCGTCAAACGTGGACCGAGGTGGCGAGCTTCACGGCGCTCCAGATCCCGGCGGCGAATTTCGGACCGGGCATGGAGCGGACGATGCACGCTCAGAACGAAGTGACCGAGCTCTCGGAGCTCGGGCGGGCGCAAACCATCCTTGACCGCTGGTTCGCCACCATGGCGTGACGCGCCGTAAGCGCGAAGTGGAAGAATCGAATGAGCATGGATCTCCATGGGCCCGGCCCGCACGTCAGCGTCGACCCTCTGCCGCTCCTCTGCGCGCTCCCGGTAGGCGCCGCCGTTTTCGATGCCAAGGGCGCGCTCCGGTGCGTCAATCCCCGCCTGGAGCAGATCCTCGCGGACGGCGCGCTCCCTGCCTGGCCGGTGCCCCTCGCGCACGCGATGGCCGTCTTGCCCGCGTCGTCCGAGGGGCTCGCCGGTGAGGCGCAGGAGGTGCTCGCCGGCATCCGCGCGGTCCTCGGAGGCGAGCGCGAGCAGGCCGGCATCGAGCTCCGGGGCGGCGCGCCGGGCGCGCCGTCCTGCGAGATCTCGGTCACGCCCCTGCGCGTCGATGGCGCGCGCGGCGCGCTCGTCTGCGTCCGCAACCCGACCGCGCCGAGCAGCAAAGCAGAGCCCGTGCCCCTCGAGAGCTTCCTCGACACCGTGATCGACCACGTGCCGGTCTCGGTCTTCGTCAAGGAGGTGGCAGAATTCCGACTCATCCGGATGAACCGCCACTACGAAAAGGTCCTCGGCGTGCCCCGGAGCGAGGCGCTCGGCAAGAACGTCTTCGAGCTCTTCCCGCATCGCCTCGAGGAGGCCGAGCGGCTCGATCGCATGGATCGGACCGTGCTCGACAAGGGCGAGATCGTGGACATCCCCGAGGCGCACATCGTCGTGCCGGGCGTGGAGGACCGGTGGCTTCACATGGTGAAGGTGCCCCTCAAGGACGAGGACGGCGTGTGTCGCTATCTCCTGGCCATGGTCGCCGACATCACCGAGAGGAAGCGCGCCGAGGAGGCGATGCAGAAAGAGCTCGAGTGGATCGCGACGCAGCGGGAGCTCCTCGCCGTCATCCAGGAGCTGTCCACGCCGGTCATCCCGGTCCACGAGGGCGTCCTCGTGGTGCCCCTCGTGGGCACCATCGATTCCACGCGCGGGGCCCAGCTCCTGGAGACGCTCCTCCAGGGGATCGAGCGCCACCGGGCCGAGACGGTGCTCATCGACATCACGGGCGTGCCGGTCCTCGACGCCGACGTGGCTGCCCGCCTCCTCCAGGCCACGCGGGCCGCAGCGCTCCTGGGCGCCACATGCGTCCTCGTCGGGGCTTCACCCGACGTCGCCCGCACGCTGGTCGCGCAGGGGATCGATCTGGGCGACCTCCTGACGCGGCGCGATCTCCAGGCCGGCATTCGTTACGCCCTCGCGCGCCAGGGCAAGGCCATCGTCGCGCGGGGGCGCGAGCCGCGCGGATGAAGCGACGCGATAACGACCCTTCATCCATGCATTGCCCGCTGGCTCGCGCCGCGCAGAGCCGCCGCGGCGCGCTACTTCACGTTCAGCGTGGCGCTGGCCGAGCGACAGACGGGCTCGCAGCCAGGGCCGTTGGGGCGCGACTCGACGTAGGATGGGGAGAAGTCTGCCTCGGCCAGGGACGCGCCGTCGCGCGAGATCTCGACGGTGACCTGCCCGGGAGCGGAGCTCATCTGGATCTCGGAGAACCCGTGCGCGCTCGGCGGCAACGCGCAGCCGGACTCGCCGATGAGCAGGCTCGGGCCGCTGCACGCGAGCGCCCGGCCCGCCGCGCAGTCCGGCAGCGGCAGCTTTCCTTCGCAGGTGGTGGTCTCGCCGTCGGCGGTGATCACGAAGCGATACGCACCGGCAGGCCAGGGCGCTTCGGACGCGAGCCGGATGGTAAAGCCGTTGACGCACCCGATCTGGGTGCAGTCCCGGGCCGGGGGCGGCTCGCCGGCGGCGGAGGGAGCGTCGGGAGACGGGGTCTCTGCTGCACACGCAGCGATGATCCCCAGAACGATCAAGACCAGGGGCGATGCGCTGGCGCTCCTCATCCTCATGGTCCGAGCAACGCGCTCGTCGCCCAGCAGCTTACACCCGGAAGGCGATCGCCACGAGCCCTGCGCGCATGCAGCGGTCGCGCGCGAGCGCTCCGACGGGCGGACGGGCTAATGGGGCACGTCGGTCGGCGCGCACGTCGAGACGCCCGCGCCGATGACCGGGGTCAGGAGCACGGGCATCACGAGCTCCGGCGGGGCCTGGGAGTCAGGGTCCAGGCGATAAACGAAGGACGAGAGCGCGTCCTCGTCGTTGGTCACGAAGAACCAGAAGTCGCCCCCCCACGTCGCGAACGCCCAGCTGGAGCCGATGGTCACGCCGGGCAGCGCTCTCTCCGAGAGCGTGGCGCCGGTGAGCTTGTCGAACTCGCTGACGGACGACACCCCCGCCGGCTGCTTGACGAACCCGAAGAGACGGCCGTCGCCCGTGCCCGTCAGGTCCGCGTTGGCGCCCGCGCCCTGGCCGAGCGGGAGGACCGCGTGCGACCGCCTGTCGAAGACGCCGAGCGTCCGGGCGGGGTTCTCCCCGTCCGTGTCATTGAAGAAGACCGCGTCTCGCACATAAAGGGTCTCCTGGTCGGGGCCGTCGTCGGCGGCGAACGCCATGCCGAAATTGCGGAACGGTGCCCCGTCTTCCACCTTGTAGGGCGTGACTTCGCAGCGACCCGTGGCGATGTCGACCCGGCTCACCGACCCGTTCCAGTCGACGATCCAGGCGACGCCGTTCCGGTCGACGGCCATCGAGAACGGGCCGCCATCGCCGCACCCCAGCCTGCCGATGCGATGGAGCTCCAGGTTGGCGGGATGGAACGAAAAGAGCTCCTGGTAGGGCGAGACGAGATAGATGTGGTGCGTCACATCCGAGCACGGGCCGGCGGAGCTTCCCGGCGGCGGATCCCAGCCGCTCTCGTCGCGAGCGCTCCCCCCGTCGCCGACATGCCCGATTGCGCCGAACGGGCCAGCTTCCCCCGCGCTCCCGTCCTCCCCGTGGCTCCCATCGACGGGGTGGTCCAAGGTGGTGCCTTGCGCACACGCGGCGAGCGAGACGACGAGGGTGCCTACGGAAATCAGAGGCCGGACGGTACGCAGCATGGTCGCCCCCTGGGACGAGGTTCGCGGGTGCGAATGGGTGGCGACACGCGCGGGGCGCCATTTAGAAAAATGAACCTTCGAAGCCATCCGCTACGGCTGCAATCGCGGAGTTCTGTCCACCTCGGCCTGATCATCCGGCGACGATGACGGCGACCAGGCGGGCCGACGCCGAGCCGGCGAGGGCGAAGGCGACAGGGGCGGCGCCGACAGCCGCTGCCGAGCGCATTCCGGCGCTCGACGTGCTGCGTGGCTTCGCGCTCTACGGAGTGCTCCTCGCCAACGCGGTGCCATGGTTCAGCGGGCGCGCCTTCATGACGCGCGACCAGCTCATCGCGCAGCGGGGCCCGGCCGACGAGGTGTTCCTCGTCCTGCTCAACGTCTTCGTCGACGGAAAGGCGATGACGCTGCTGACCTTCCTGTTCGGTCTCGGGTTCGCGCTGCAGCTCCAGCGCGCCGAGGCAGACGGGCGCAGCGTGCTCCCGACACACTTCCGGAGGCTCGCGGCGCTGGCGCTCATCGGTGTCTGCCATGTGCTGCTGCTCTGGTGGGGGGATATCCTGTGGGGGTACGCGATCGCAGGCGTGGGCCTCGCGCTCTTCCGACGCGTGCGGGGCGCGAAGCTCCTCGCGTGGGCGGCGGCGCTCACGCTCGTGCCGCAGCTCGTCGCCTCGATCCCTGCCGTCTCGGCGATCATCGCGCACGTCACGCCAGAGCCGCCCGACCTCGCGGCGTTCAAGGCGCAGGTGTTCGCGGCGATCACCGGGCATGACCGCGGCGCGCTCGTCGAGATCCACGTGAAGCAGGCTTACTACCACGTGGGGCGGATCTGGCTGTGGTACGTCGCGTGGGTCCTCGGGCGGTACCTCGTCGGCTATTGGGCCGGAACGACCAGGCTGCTCCAGGACGCCGGCGAGCGCCTCCCCTTCTTCCGCAAGCTCCTCGCCTGGGGCCTCGCGCTGGGCATCGCGGGCTCCTCGCTCATGGCCGGGCGCCGCGTCCTCCAGCGCCACGGCGTCGCCGTCCCGGAGTCCGTCGGGGTCGCGCTCGTCATCCCCTCCGAGCTCGGGGCGATGGCGCTCGCGAGCGCGTACGCGGCCGCCGTCGTCCTGCTGATGCAGAAGCCCGCCTGGCGCCGCGCCTTGATGCGCATCGCCCCGGTCGGGCAGATGGCCCTGACGAGCTACCTCCTTCAGAGCCTCATCTGCACATTCCTCTTCTATGGCTGGGGTCTCGGGCTGGCCGGACGGCTCCGCCCGGTCCACATCGCCCCGATCACGGTCGCCGTCTTCGTGCTGGAGGTGCTGCTCGCGCGCGCATGGCTGTCGCGCTTCCGCTTCGGGCCGGCGGAGTGGCTCTGGCGGTCGTTGACGTACGGTCGCCTTCAGCCGCTCCGCATCACCGCAGCTTCGAGGTGAAGGTGGTTCACGCTCGCTGCGTGGGCTCCGCCCGCTGCCGTCGGGCCGAAGCTCCGGTCCAGCCCGAACGCCCGCCGCGCCGCGTCAGTCTCCGCCGACGCCGACCTCGCGCCAGCGGATCTCCACCCGCTTCGCGCCGAGCTGGGTCGCGAGCGCCGTGATCTGCCGCTCGGCCTGCGCCCTCGCGCGCGCCATCACGTTCCCCTCGAGCGCGGCCTTCTCGATCGCCTCGGTCGCCTCCTTGCGCGCCCGCGACTCGAGCTGCTCGTTCCGCCGCGCGAGCAGGCTCGTCTTGCGCGTGTAGACGTACGTCGCATCCTCGTCGAGCCGCGTCGAGAAGACCTCGGGCGCCGGCAGCGTGAGCCGCGCGACCCCGGTCTCCGCATCCATCGCGATGTCGCCCTCGCCGAGCCGCGCGAGATCGACGCCGATGGTGACGTGCCCCACCGCGACGAGCAGGAGGGCGTCGGTGGCCTGCACCAGGCCGAACAGGCGGCTCTGCCGGTCGGCCAGATCCACGACCTTCTCGACGTGGACCTCGGTGGTCTCGAGCCGCGAAAGGTCGCGGATCGCGATGAGGAGCGCGGGGGTCGGCCGCGCGACGATGGTGCTCGCGGGCGCGGGCGCGCGGAGGCGCGGCGCCACGACGAGCGCGCCGAACCCGACCGACGCGAGCAGCCCGACCGCGAGCAGCGCGATCCGCGCGGCGCGGCCGGCCTGCGCGCGGGGGCGCGGCGCGTGCGCTGCGACCGAAGCGTAGGGGTCCTGGAGCGGGCCTTCCATCGGGGGTACCTCGGAGGACCGCAGGCGCGCAGGCGCCCGCGGCAGCTCGGCTGGGCACAGCCTAGAAGAGCCGCGCGTCCTTCGGGAGAGAGTTCTGAGAACCGGAAGGCCGGAAGGCGAGAAGAATCGACCCGGCCCGCTGGCCCGACGAGCGGCGCGCCCCTCCGGAGCAGCCGCGCGCGGCCGGCGTCACGTCACGCGGCCGGCGTCGCGCACCGCGGCGCGTCCAGGCGCGGCCGCGCCGCCGAGGACGACAGCGCCTGCTCGAGCATCCCGTCGTCCACGTCGCCCTCGGCCGCCTGCTCGATGGCGAGCCGCACGTCGCGGTTCGCGCAGCCCTCGGCCGCGATCCGCAGCCGCTCCACCGTCTGGGTATCGCGCGACGACGAGAGCGCGAGCGCGGCGCCGATGCGGAGCTCGGCCGGCGCGCCGCCGTCCTCGAGCACCGCGAACGCCTGCTCCCGCGTGAGCTTCGCCGTGCGGTAATCGGCGCCGGCCTCGCTCACGAGCCGGCGCAGCGCCGCCCGCCAGGCCGGCGCGGTCAGGCCTCGGCGCTCGAGGAGCGCGCCCGCCCGCCCCACCTCGCGCGCGCCGCGCCCGCTCCGCTCGCGCAACAGCTCGAGCAGGTGCTCGCGGCGCCGCTCGGCGAGCACCATGCTGAGCCCCGTCTCGCTGGGATCGCGCAGCAGCTGCGGCGGCACGAGCGTCAGCGGCAGCCCCTCGCCCCCCGTGAGCACGAGCTCGACCCCGAGCGCGGTCTCGTCGACCCGCTCGATGGATCCGAACGAGACGAAGCGCTCGCCGGCCTCGTCCCGGAGCGAGAGCCCGTCGCTGCCCGCCACGAGCACGCGGCGCGCCGAGCCCTCCCGGAGCAGCGCCGCGAGCACCCACGCCGCGGCGCCCGTGATGACGCCCAGCGAGAGCGCCAGGTCGAAATCGAGCACCGACCAGCAGATCAGCGACACGAGCGTCGCCACGCCGACGAACAGCCGGCGCCGGAGCGGCCGCGGCGCGTCGTCGTAGAGCCGGGCGCTCCACGTGCCCCGCGCCCGCCCGGCGGCGATCGCGCCGAGCAGCCGCTCCGCGTCGACCGGGTCGTCGACGCGCACGCGGATGACGTCGCCGTCGTCGGTCCTCAGGGCGACCTCGCCGCCGGAGCTCGAGAGCCCCGCGCGCGTGAGCGAGAGCAGCGGGAACGACCGGCGATCGCCGGGGCGCTCGATCCACAGCGCGTTGCTCACCCGGACGACCGCCGCGCCGGACGAGCCCACCGCCGCGCAGAGCCACGCGATCGGCGTGTACAGGAGGCACGCGAGGCAGAGCAGCGCGAGCAGCGACCCGAGCAGCACGAACGGCATCAGGAGCACCATCGCGAGCCGGCCGGCGATGGGCTCGACGAGCGAGGCCACCGAGAAGACGACCAGCAGCCACGCGAGCGCCGAGGTGAGCAGCCGGCCGACGAAGCGCGCGTCCGCGTAGGGCTGGATGAGCACCCCGCAGCGCTTGAACACGCCGTCGCTGCCAGCGGTTCCTGCCACCCCATCACGGTGAGCGCACCCGGCCTCGAGTTCAAGCGCACAGCGCAATTTCAGCGCAGGAAGAACTCCGACGCCGCCGCGGCGCGGCCGCCCTCACGCCCTCAGTACGCGTCGGCCGGGGCGCGCGCGTCCGCGGGGAGCGTCAGCGGGAGCATCTCCACGGCCGCGTCCCCGCCGTCCAGCCACTGATACCGCGCCAGGTTCGCGAGGACGCGCCCCACATAGGTGCGCGTCTCGTCGTAGGGGATCCGCGCCACCCACACGTCGGTGTCCCGGTCGATCTTCCCCTCGAGCCAGTGCGACACGGCCTTGGGGCCGGCGTTGTACGCCGCGGTCGCGAGCGGCAGGCTCCCGTCGAACGTCCGCAGCAGCTTGCCGATGTAGAAGCCGCCGAGGCGCAGGTTGAGCGGCGCGCTCTTGAGCTGCCCGAGCTCGAACCCGAGCGAGAGCTCGCTCGCCGCCTTCCGCGCGGTCGCCGGCATGAGCTGCATCAGCCCGACCGCGCTCGCGGGGCTCACCACGACGGGATCGAACGCGCTCTCCTGCCGCATGAGCGCGTGGACCAGGCCCTTCGGCAGCCCGTGCTGCGCCTCGAGCGCGCGCACCTCGCCGGCGTACGGCTCCGGATAGACGCACTCCCACGTCCAGCGATCGGCCTCCGACGGCGCGCGCTGGAGCGCCGCGGCGGAAACCGCCTGCGTGCCCACGCGGTAACGGCGCTTCGCCGGCGAGAGCATGCCGTACATCCTGCAGAGCGCCTCGCTCTCCTGCCCCTCGTAGGCCGCCGTCGCCTCGCGCTCGTTCTCGGCGAGGTAGCTCTCCGCGTCGCCGTCGAGCCCCATCGACGCGAGCAGCGCCGCGGCCGGCGGCAGCTTCACCTCCACCGGCCGCGCGTCCCGGAGCGACGCCGGGACGAGCAGCGGCGGCATGGGCGCGCCCACCGCCGCGAGGCGCGAGCGCGCGAGCAGCGCGCCCCACGAGAGCGGCTGCTCCTTCATCACCTCCGTCCAGAGCCGCACCGCGCCGTCGCGATCGCCGCCGCGCAGCGCCGCGAGCCCCGCGAGCTCGCGCAGCCGCGCCGCGTCGGCCGGGCGCGCGCCGCGCGCGAGCTGCTCCAGCGGCTTCCGCGCGCGGGCCGCGCCGCTCGTCGAGAGCATCGCGAGCGACCGCTCGTAGAGCGCGTCGTCGCGCCGCTCGCTCCGCGGGTAGGCGTCGATGAACCGGCCGTACTGCGCGACCGCCTCCGCGTAGCGGCCGACCTGCATGAGGAGCCGCGCCGCGAGCAGGCTCGAGAGCTCGCCCCAGCGGGTCCTCCGGAACTTGCGCGCGACCGCGAGGTGCCGCTCGATCGCCTCGGCCTCGCGGTGGAGCCGGGAGAGCGAGCGCGCGGCGAGGTGCAGCTGCTCCGCCTGGCGCGCCGACGGCGAGGCCGCGACCTTGAGGAACGCCTCGGCCGCGCCCGCGTAGTCGCGCGCCTGGTACAGCGCCGTGGCCCTGCGGTGGTGGAGCTCCGACGCGGGCACGCCCGAGAGCTTGTCGAGCTCGGCGATCGCCTCGGCCGCGCTGCCCCCGGCGACCATGGCGTCGACCTTCTGGAGCCGGTCCTCCGGCGAGAGCGGCCCCGGCATCTCGGCGAGGAGCGCCGCGGCCTCGCGCCCGTCGGGCGACGACGGCGCGCTCTTCACGATCCACCGGAGGTCGGCGAGCGCGAGCGCCGCCGCCGCGGCCTTAACGCCGCCCTTGTCCCCCGATCGCTCGGCGGCGTCGCGCACGCCGAGCTGGACCCTCGCCCGCGCGAGCCGCGCCGCGGCCTCGTCGCGCGACCGCCGCGCGCGCTGCGCCGCGACCACCGCCCGATCGGCGAGCGCGCGGGCCTTCTGGAGATCGCCGCCCTTCATCGAGGCGATCGCCGCGCGCGCGAGGCCGGGCGCGCTGCCCGTGCCCTCGAAGTACGCCGCCGCCGCGAGGAACGGCCCCACCTCGAACGCCGCCTCCGCGCGGTAGCGCGAGACCTCGCGGGCGAGCAGCGGCAGCTCCTGCTCGAGGCCGTGGAGCAGCTCCACGGCCTTGCCGTGATCGCCGAGCTCGAACGCGACGCGCGCCCGCGCGTACTTCATCGCCGGCATCGCCCGCTGCTCCGTCGGCAGGGCGTCGAGCCGCTCCGCCGCCTCGGCCCAGCGCTCGAGCCGCACGGCCTCGACCCACGCGCCGAGGGCCAGGGGCGGCGCGAGCGGCGGGACGGCGGCGGCGGCCGCGGCCGCCGCGGCGAGCGGCGCGTCCAAGGGCGCGGCGCGCGCGGTGCTCTGCGACGGCGGCGGCCCGGACGCGTGGGGCTCGGCGCACGCGGCGAGCGAGGCGCCGAGGAGGCACGCGGCGGCCAGCCCGCGGCGCGCTCCCCGCGCAGACGGCTTCGGTGGCGACGGAGCCCGTTTCATAGCCGACCCGGCGCGGTGGACGACCCGAACGCAGCGCGCCGTGAGGACCGGGCTCCGCGGGCCGAAGGCCCCCGCGCGCAGGCCGCTCGAACCGCAGCGCTCGCGCTGCCGACCCCTTTAGCTAGCAAGCTTCCGCGCCAGGTCGCAAACAAAGTGTCGGGGCCGACGCGATCCACCGCTTTCCGATCTCGACGTCCTCCTCGAACAGGAAGGCCGCGACCTCGTCGAGCGAGCCGGCGCGGTTCGGCGGCGCACCGAGGCGGAGCGCCGCGGCCTTGCCGAACGCGGCGACCACCGGGTGCGGCGAGCTCGCGAGCCGCAGGAGCTCGGGAACGAGCTCCGTGGCCCCGAGCACAGCCGCGAGGATCGCCGCGAGCGGCCGCGGGTCGGCGGGGCAGTCGTAGCTCCACGACAGCGCCGAGCGCAGCACCGCGACCGTCTCGGGCGCGGCCGCGCGCGCCGCCGCGGTGCGGTAGCCGCCGCCCGGGAGCGCGAGCTGCGCGGCGCCGTGGCTGGTCGCGCAGACGCCGTCCGCCGCCTGCAGCAGCGCCGCGGCGATCGGCTCGGTCACGCCGTCGCCGAGCACGGTCTGACCCTCGATGTCGCCGGCGACGGGCCGCGCCGCCTCCTGCGCGTAGCCCTCGAGGTTGGCGAGGAGCCGCTCGAGGTCCACCGCGCCCGCGGCGCGGCCGGCGAGCACGTCGCGCGCGGTGTGCACCGTCACGAGGCTCGACACGACGGCCGGCGTCCCGCCGCGCATCGTGTGCGAGACGTCGACGCTCACCCGCTTCACGGCGGGCCACCGCAGCACGCGCGGCTCGGTGTCCGGGTCGACGAGGACGCCCCAGGGCACGACGGCCATCGTCACCTCGCGCGCGCCGCGCTGGGCGCGGAGGCGGTGCTCGGCGCGGGCCAGCGCGAGCACGCCGAGCGCGCTCCCCATCGCCATGAGCCCCAGCGAGAGCGTGTGGCTCCCGGCGCTCCACATCGCCGCGGAGGCCCCCGCGAGCCCCGCCGTCCCCGCCGCGGCGAGCGCGCCGGTCGAGCCGGGCTCCGGGTGGAGCCACACGTAGCGGAAATCCGGCGGAGGCAGCTTGCGCAGCACGGTACGACCCCGGACAACGACTCTAGGCCGCCGCGCCACCGCGCGCCACCGGATGCGCGGGCGGCGCCGCGCGCATCCGGCGGCGCGGAGGCGCCGGCGCGCGCGGGATTGCTGGACGAGCGAAGGAATCCGCGCGTGGCGCATGCCACGGCGCGTCGAAGGCGCGCGTCGCGCCGATCGCAGCCCTGCGCCGACCTCCGCGCGCCGACCTCCGCGCGGCCCGCGCCGCCGCGCGTGCGGCGGACGGCCGGCGCGGGCGGCGCAGGTGGGCGCTGCGGCGTTCCGCGCGCGCGGCGCGGTGGTAGCTTCGCGGGCGGTGCTGCTCTCCCGCGTCCGCCTCGCCCACGTCGGTCCGTTCGATGATCTCTCGCTCTCCTTCGAGGACGCCGACGGCGCGCCGCGCCGGCTCGTGGTCCTCTTCGGCGGCGACGGCGTGGGCAAGACCTCGATCCTGTCGGCGATCGCGTCGACGCGGCCCGGGTACGCGGTCGCACAGCTGAAATCGCGCGGCGACGACGGCTCGCCCCCGCTCGTGGTCACCGACTGGATGCTCGGGACGGATGATCCGGCGCGCGCGCACCCGCTGCGCGTCGCGAGCCCGAACGCGCGCCTCGACGAGCCCGAGGACGCGGCGCTGCTGCGGCGGCGGGAGCAGGCGCTCTTCGAGCGGCGCGCGGCCGAGGGGGGCTTCGTCCTCGTGGCGCTCTCGGGCGCGCGCTGGTTCTCCCGCACCGCGATCGTGCTGACGACGCCCGAGCGCAGCATCCTCCGCTACGACGTGCGCGCCGCCGCGAGCTTCGACGACGCGACGCGCACCGATCTCGCGCGCGAGACGAAGCAGGTGCTCTCGTTCGTGCCGGTCGCGGCCGCGATCGCGCGCGACCGCGCGAAGAACAAGCCCGAGGCGCGGCCGGACGCGCGCGCGGACGCGCAGGCAGCGCGGCTCGGCGCGCTCGAGCGCGCGCTCGGGGAGGTGCTCGAGGCGCTGCTCGAGGGCCACGACGCGACGTACGTGGGCGTCGATCCGCTGCGGCTCGAGCCGATCTTCGAGCGCGCGGACGGCCAGCGCGTCGACTTCGACGATCTCGGGCGGAGCGCGCGGCACACCATCGCGTTCGGCGCGCTGGCGCTCCGCGCGCTCGCGTCCGCCCACCCGACCGGCGATCCGCGGCTCGCCGAGGGGGTGGTCCTGATCGACGACATCGAGGCGCAGCAGCCGGCGCACCGGCAGCGCTCGCTCGCCGCTCGCCTGCGCGCGGCGCTCCCCAACGTGCAGTGGATCGTCACGACGTCGTCGCCGGCGTTCGCGCTCGGCTGCGACCTCTCCGACGTGATCGCCCTCCGCCGCGAGCCCTCGTCGGGGCGCGTCGAGCCGCACGAGGGCCCGGACGCCGTGCTGCACTGAGGGGCCGCGGCGCGCCGCTCGGCCCCCGGGCGCGCGCGCCGCGCGTCAGGCGAGCGGCACGGCGAGGAGCACGACCTCCTTGCCGCGCACCTCGATCTTGTAGCGCATCGGCTTGCCGTGCTTCCGCCCGAGCTCCTGCTCGCTCGCCTTGAGGCGGGCGACGAACGCGTCGCGGGTGATGTGATCCACCGGGTCGCCGAGCGACCGCTTCGCCGCGATGTACTCGGCGAAGATGCGCGCGTAGTAGGCGTCCTCCGGCTCCTCGAGGAGCGCCTTGGCGTCGGCCGGGATCTCGCCGGGGGACAGCGCGGCCATCCGCTCGTCGACCTCGAGGGCGTCCCGGAACGACGCCGACGTGGGCGCGCGCGACGGGCGCCCCTCGGCGTCGGTCTCGTCCTCCTGCACGCCGAGCAGCTGGTTCAGGAGCGAGTTCAGCCGGAACACGAGCCCGCCGAGCTCGGCGTGCTCGATCCCGAACCGGAGGTCGGTCCGGCCGTTCATGATCGCGAGCAGGCCGTCCTCGATCTCGGACACCGGCTGCGAGATGTACGCGTCCAGGAAGTAGGCGGCGATCACGACGAGCACGAGCCCGAGCGCGGTGACGCCGAGCATCGGCCAGAGCAGCGAGCTCGCGAGCCCCGGCGTCCGGATCTGCGCGATGCTGAGGAGCACCGCCCGCCGCCCGTCGCCGTAGCCTTCGAGCGCGTGCCCGACGGCGCCGTACTCGCCGGACAGCCCGCCGATGTCGACCGCCCTCCCGGAGCTCAGCGCGTGGAGCGCGCTGTCCTTCGCCGGCGACGCCGTGAGCGCCGCGACGAGCTGCGGGGGGGTGTCGCGCGACTTCGCGACGACGTCGAGCCCGTCGCCCGACTGCATCGCGACCACGAGGAGCCGCCCGCTCGTGCGCTCGCTCGCGTTGGTCAGCCGCTCGTCGTTCAGCGCGGTGCCCACCGCGACGGCGCCGATGATCTGCCCGGCGTCGCTGCGGATCGGCGCGTAGGACGCGAGCAGCTGCTCGTTGCGCGCCCGGCTCACCCACACGTCCGAGCCGGTCACCCCCTGCTCGATGGCGCGCTTCAGCGACGGGTAGACGGCGCCGAGGTTGTCCCCGCGCATGAGCGCGGAGCCGTTCCGTCCGAGCACCACGCCCTTCGTGTCCACCAGGACCACGAGGGAGGGCGGGGTCCTGCCGAGCTCGGGCGAGGCGGCGACCGCCTCCCGGATCGCGTTGGCGGCGCTGGTGGCCGCCTCGGCGCGGGCCGGGGCGGTGCCGGCGTTGAACGGCTCGCGCAGCTTCGGGTCGCTCGCGTGGGAGGCGAGCCACCGCTCCAGCACGAGGCCGTCCACCTGGAGCTGCGCCATGGCGGCCGCGAGCGCGCGCGACGCCTCGCCGGGCCGCCCCATCTCCGCGAGGGAGGCGCGCGTGAGGGCGTACGAGAGCCCTCCGACCATGAGGACAATCACGGCGAAGACTGCGATGATCTTTCCGCGCATCCTGCGTCTCCACTCCTTCTTTCGGGGGCTCAGGGCAAGCTACCATCCGCTGCGGCGCTGCTACAACTCTCCACCCAGCTCATGGTGCACTTGAATCACCCGCACTCCGAAGCCCCGCGCCTCTACGTCGTCGACGACGCGCTGTTCGAGCAACACCGCGCGCGCGGCGCGCACCCCGAGCGCCCGGAGCGGCTCGAGGCCGCCCGCCGCGCGATCGAGCGCTGCGCCGCGGCGGGCCTCTCGATCGAGCGCGTCGCGGCGCGCGACGCCACCGAGGACGAGCTCGCCCGGGTCCACGCGCCCCGGTACCTCGAGTCGCTGGATCGGGTCAGCGGGCACTACGCGGCGCTCGATCCCGACACGTACGTCGTCCCGCGCTCGGTCGACGCGGCGAGGCGGGGCGCCGGCGCCGCGGTGGCGCTGGTCGAGGCGGTGCTCGCCGGCCCCGGTCGGCTCGGCGTCGCGCTGCTGCGCCCGCCCGGCCACCACGCGACGCGCGAGGCGGGCATGGGCTTCTGCCTCCTGAACAACGTCGCCGTGGCGGCGAGGGCCGCGCTGAGCAGCGGGCTGTCGCGGGTGGCGGTGATCGACTTCGACGTGCACCACGGCAACGGCACGCAGGACATCTTCTGGGACGACCCGCGGGTGCTGTTCTGCTCGCTGCACCAGTGGCCGTTCTACCCGGGCACCGGCTCCGCCGAGGAGATCGGCGGCGGCGAGGGCGCCGGCTACACGGTGAACGTGCCGCTCTCCGACGGGGCGACGGACCCGGTCTACGAGGCGGCGTTCGACGAGCTCGTCCTGCCGGTGCTCGACGAGTACGCGCCCGAGCTCATCCTGGTCTCGGCGGGGTTCGACGCCCACGAGCGCGATCCGCTCGCGGCGATGAAGCTGTCGCGCTCGGCCTACGCGGCGATGGGCCGCCGGCTCGCGGCGATGGCGGCCGCGAAGGCGGGGGGGCGGCTCGCCGTCTTCCTGGAGGGCGGCTACGACCTGGCCGCGATCGAGAGCTCGCTCGCCGCCGCGCTGATCGCCGCCTCCGGCCGCGAGGCGGACGAGCCGGCGGGCGCGTCGGGGCCGCCGCCCGCGCAGCGCGCGCCGATCTCGACGCGCCACCGCGCGGACCTCGACCGCGCCCGCCGGGTGGCGCTGCGCCGGTGGGCGACGCTCTGAGGGCGGCGGCCCGCGGGACCGCCCGGCACGGGCGGCGCGGGCCGCCGGCGCGCCGGGGGGAGGCCGGGAGTAAGCCCGGAGCAGCCCGAAACAAAAAAAGAGCGACGCGCCGTGCGTTTACCCGATTGCACTCTGCGCGGAGCTGAGTATTCTGCCAGGCCTTCGCAGCCCCCGGGCCGCGAAGAACGGTGGGTATAGCTCAGTTGGTAGAGCACTGGATTGTGGCTCCAGTTGTCGCGGGTTCGAATCCCGTTACTCACCCCAGGTAGGACAAGCCCGAGGCCGCCCAGCAAGCGACGGGCGCCCCGGAGGCCGATCGCCCCACGACGGAGCAGCAGACCGCCGAGGCGGGCCTGCCGGGCTCCTCGCCCGAGCGCCGCGGCATCGTTCGCGGCGCCTCCCGAACGACGAGGCGCGGCGCCCGGCGAGCGACCGCCGGACGAGCGCGGCGCCTCCAGCAAAGCCCGCGCAGCGGCTCGCCCGGCGACCCGCCGGCCCCCGACGCGGCATGCCCGCGGGAACGACACGCGCGATCTCCGCGCGCTGCCTTCTTCCTCCTACCCGGAGCCGCGGCCCACCCTCTCTCGGCTGCCCCACGCGAGCGCGATGCGCGCCCCGGTCCGAGCGCGCGACGCGCTCCACGCCGTCGCCCTCGATGAGCGCGTTCGCGCATCCCCTCATGAGCGCGCTCGCACGTCGTCTCATCGGCGCGTCGAGCGCCACCTCATGAGCGCGCTCGCACGTCACGTCACGAGCGCGTCGTGCGGCATTTCATGAGCGCGTCGCGCGGGGCTCCGCACATCGCTCGATTCAATAAGTGCTCTTCGCGAGCCCCGGAGACATCGATTCATGGATATCCATCCATCGCGGTGAGCCTTTATCCCAGCTCCCGGAGACAGCAAGTCTCGCCGCTGTAACCGGTTCGCCACAGTGCCCGCATAGCGTCCGCGCGCATGAAAACAACGCTCCCTCGGAGCCGCGCGCTGGCCGCGCGGCTCATCTCCGCCGTTTTTCTCGCGATCGGCGCGTCCGGGCTCGCGGCGTGCGCCGCCCCGGCGGACGACGTCGCGGATCCTGCCGAGCTGCCGGCCCCCGGCGCCGTCGATGTCGTCCAGCCCCTCAAGATGTCCGAGCGCGCCCGCGTGCCCGAGAAGGAGCCGGGGTTCGTCGCCGCGGAGCTCGGGGAGCGCGAGCTCGTCATCACCCACGACGGCAGCCTGCCGCCGTTCGCCGCGGGCGACGTGCTCGGCGGCACGCAGGGAGGCGGCTACCTCGCCCGCGTCGTGCGCGTCCGCGCGCTCGACGCGGCGCGGGTCGCGCTCGAGACGACGCCCGCCGACCTCACGGAGTTCATCACCGAAGGGCACGTCCACGTCCACTACGACGCGCGCGAGTACGCGCAGGCCATCGACGATCACCTCGCGCGCGCCCGCGAGCTCGGCCTGGAGGGCGACGAGCCGATCGCGCGCCAGGCGGAGGCCCTGAAGATCGCGTCCGGCGCCTCCTTGAAGCTCTTCGAGCTCTCCTCGGCCTCTCTCCCGGCCTCGTGCGGGGTCACCGCGCACGGGACGGCGGCGCTCGACGTCACGGCCGAGCTCTCGCCGGTGCTCGACCTCGAGGTCCACGTCGGCCCGCGCGGCGGGATCAACCCGGTCCCGGAGCTGAAGCAGCTCCGCTTCGTCGCCTCGGGCAGGCTCGACGTGAGCGCCACGCTCCAGGGCGCCGGCACGGTCACGGGGAGCTGCTCGGTCGATCTCCTCGAGCTCGCCGGGGGCGTCCCGAGCATACCGCTGCCGACGCTGACGTTCTGGGTGGGGCCCGTGCCCATCGTCGTCACGACGAACGTCGTGCCGAGGGCGACGGCCGACGTGGGGCTGTCGTTCACGGCCGCCGAGGTGACGGCCGAGGCGCAGACGACCGCCGAGATCGAGGCCGGGGTCGACTACAAGAACGGGAAGTGGCGCACGATCTGGGAGCCCTCGTGCTCGGCCTCGGGGACGGCCTCGATCGGGGCGCCCGGCGCGATCACGGCGTCCGGCAAGGTGAGCGCCGGCGCGGAGCTCCGGTCGCGCCTGTACGGCATCCTCGGCCCGAACGTGGGAGTCCAGGCGTACGCGCGCGTCAGCGCGGAGACCGGGCCGCCCTACTGCTCGTACGACGCGCGGGTCGACGGCGGCGTGCGCGCCTACGCCGAGGCGGAAGCCGGCGTGTCGGTCGGCCCGCTGAACCTGACGTTCAAGCGCCTCGATCTCGTCGATCTCGATCTCCTGCGCTTCGACGCGCCGCTCGCCTCGGGCAAGCTCCGCGACGCGCCCGAGTGCGACGCGGAGCCGTGATCGCGCCGGCCGTCATCGCGCCGGCCTCCCGGCCGGGAGGCGCGGCGCGCCCCGCCTCCCGCGGCCCGCGCGCCCGCCGGGCTCAGGGGTCCGCGCACGCCACGTAATCGCACGACGCCTCGTTCACGCACTCCTCGGTTCGCTCCACGAGGCCCTCTCCCTCGATGCCGAGGCACGCGGTCTCACAGCTCGTCTTGCTCGGCGGCGGGTCCCCTTGCTCTTCCGCGCAGAGGATGCGGTGCTTGCAGAGCTCACTGCACGCGTGCAAGTTGTCTTCGTCCTTGCACCCCGCGGCAAAGAGGCCGAGAGCGGCGATGACGAGGGGGATCGATCGGAGTCCTGCGTTCTTCATGGGCAGCTCATCTCGGTTGTGGGGCTCTCCCCGGCGAGCGACCCGCTGCCGACCGGCAGACCGGGTCAGCGCACGAGAAGGCGAGCGCGCGATCCGGCCGGATCGCGGCGCGTTGCAAACGGCCTGCAGGCCTCACCATGAGGCCGCGCCTCGGCGCCCAGCATAGACGAATCCCAGGCCGCCGCCCACGGCGCGGCCGCCCGCGGCACGACCCCGCGCGCCGGAGCCACGCCCGCGGCGCGCTGTCTCCCGCTGCGCGGCGCGCTGTCTCCCGCTGCGCGCCGCTGTCTCCTGCGCGCCGCGCGCCGAGCTCGACGCGCAGGAGACGACGCGCCGGCCGAGCGCGCCGCCGCGCTGGCTCGATGCGCAGGGCGTGGTACATTGTGTCATGGGCGTCCCGACGCGCCCTCCACGATCCACGCCGAATGCCCTCCAAGGAATCCGATACCCTGCTCGGGGCCGATCCAGCCCAGCGGCCGGATCGTGAGAAGCCCGAGTCCACGCGGCTTCCTCTCGTGCTCGTCGTCGACGAGGACAGGGGCCTCTGGCAGCCGCTCGGCGCCCTCCTCTCGGAGCGATATCGCCTCGTCGTGTGCGCCTCGGCCCTGGACGGGGTCGCCGCGTTCACCGAGGACACCTGCGCCGTGATCATCGATGTGCGGATGTCGGGGCAGGACGGCTTCTGGGTCTGCGACCAGATCCGCAAGGTGCAGCCCGAAGTGCCCGTGATCTTCTATTCGGCGGTTCAGGACGAGCAGGACTCGTTCGAGGTCATCAACGCGCACCGGCCGTTCGCGTACGTCGACAAGCACGGCGACGCGCAGCGGCTCCTCGACGCCCTCGAGAAGGCGACGCGGATCTTCCAGAGCACGCTCCGCAGCAGGCGGATCATCGAGCGGCTCCAGCGCCGCCGGCAGGAGGCGGTCTGAGCCAGCAAGCGAGCGAGGCGCGCCCGCGCGAGGACCGGCGAGATCTGTGGCGCACGCTGGTCCAGCTGGTGCTCAGCCTGGCCGCGCTCTTCGGCCTCATCGCGCTGGCGGCGCACCTCGCGCGCGACCAGCTCGACGCGCTCGGCCGCGGGTTCGTGGAGCGCTTCGGCCTCGCCGGCATGTTCGTCGGGACCTACCTCGCCGACGCGTTCTCGTTCCCGATCCCGCCGCAGTTCTACATGCTGACGGCGATCACCTCGGGCGGCTCGCAGGTCGCGCCCATGATCGCGATCTCGGCGGCCTCGCTCCTCGCCGGCTGCACGGGATACCGGCTCGCAGCCCACCTCGCGCGCTTCCGCATCTTCGCGGCGCGCCTCGAGCGGACGCGGCCCAAGATCGATCGGCTGTTCGACCGTTACGGGTACTGGGCCATCGCCATCGGGAGCGTCTCGCCGGTCCCCTTCTCGATGCTCTGCTACCTGTCGGGGCTGTACCGGA
This sequence comes from Sorangium sp. So ce385, assembly GCF_051474135.1. Classification (NCBI taxonomy): domain Bacteria; kingdom Pseudomonadati; phylum Myxococcota; order Polyangiales; family Polyangiaceae; genus Sorangium; species Sorangium sp. So ce385. Next base: position 10,193,717 of record NZ_CP150337.1, read on the forward strand.
TCCCGCCGCGGTACTTCTTCACCATGGTGCTGTTCCGGGTGCCTCGCCTCCTCATCTTCTACGCGCTCATCCGGATGGGATGGAGCCAGTGAAGCCGGAGGCGTGAGCCCCTACCTGGGGCTGTCCGCCTCCTCGGACGGGTTCACCCGGACGCGCTCCAGGATCTGGTCGACCATGCCGAGATCGATCCCGGAGCGCTCCACGACGTTCCTGGAGAACAGCCGAGTCGCCTCCTTCGCGAGCTCCTCGTCCGGGAGGAACGGCCGCGCGGGCGACCGCGGCGCCGGCAGGCCGATCTCCTTCTCGAGCTCGGAGATCGCCCGGATCATCTCCTGGTAGCAGGCGGAGGCGATCTGCACGGAGAACGGGAACACCTGGACATTGCCGCGGCCGGCGCGCACGGCGTGCAGCGTCGCGGCGGCCTGCTCGGCGAACTGCCGACTCCCGAACGCGTTGGCCATCTGCGCGTACATCGCGATGGACTCCTGGTCCGCCGCGAGGTCCTCCTCCCGCGTGCGCGGCGCCCCGGACGCGGGCGCCGACGACCACCGGACGATCATCCGCGCGTAGTCGTCGAGCGCGCGCCGCTGGAGGGCCAGCCGCTCCAGGAGCGCCTCCCGCCGCTGTCGCTGGAGCTCCGCCTTCTCCTCGTGCTCGGCCCGGCGCCCCGCGCTGAGATCTGCCGATCTGCGCGCGACGTAAGCGCCGATAAAGAGGGCGACGCCGTTGCTAACAGCGATGAAGAGCATCTCCAAAATCTTGGGATCCATGCCGTTCTCAAGACTTCTATCACGTTCGCGATGAGCGCAGAGATATGCCGCATGACGCGGAGAAAAGTTGGCCGCCGCCCTCCCCCCGTGCAGGTGCGTGGCCATCCCACAGGCCGCCGCACGCGCGGCGTCGGCGACGCCCGCCGGCGAGCTCGCCGCGCGATCGCGCCCCGCTCCGCCGCGGCGCGCTCCGCGGGCACGCGCCGCGCGTCGTCGGCGCCGCGCCGCGCGGATCGCCGACGACGCGCGGCGCGGCGCGACGCCGGCGGCGATGCGCGCGACCGGCGTGATACGATGTTCGCATGACCGGCTCACTCGACGCAGGCGCGGGCCCGCACCTCGCCGGGCTGGAGGGCCCGCTGCGCGAGGCGCTGGAGAGGAGCCTCGCCGACCGGCTCGCTCGCTGCCCCGGGGCGGAGCTCAACCTGGACAACGCGTTCTGGGGCGCCCCCGAGCCCCGCGACCTCGGCGAGGCGCTCACCCGGTTCGGGCCGTCGTGCGTCAACGTGGTGGCGCGCATCTTCGAGCGCATCCGCGATATCGACCCTACGCTCGGGCTGTGGGCGCAGATCAGGTATCTGCGCAACGTGTGGGTCGGCGGGAGCGCGGGATTCAAAGCGGTCTACGCCGAGCCGGCGGCGATGCGCGAGCGCCTCGACGGCCAGCTCGCCGGGGCGGGCGGCCGCCGCATGGCGCGCGACACGATCCTCGGCGGGATCGAGCACCAGCGAGGCCCGCTGCTCGGCGCCCTCGCCGCGAGCATGGGCTCGCTGCTCCGGGGCGGCGAGCCGCTCGACGCGGACAGCTGGCGCGAGGTGCACCGGCCCGATGAGGAGGCGGTGCACATCTGCGTGGGCAAGCGCGAGCCGCGGCTGCCGGAGCTCGACGACATCCACCTCGACTGGAGGTCGCCGGTCGTGGGCGTCGACGAGGCGACCCGCCGCTGCCGGTACGGCCTCTTCATCAGCGTGGTCCACTGGGCGCAGGCGCGGTTCGGGCTGGGCAACCCGGTGTTCCCCTTCCAGCGCATCGACGATCGGGTCGCCGCCCTCTCCGGCCGGGGCGACGCGCCTGCGCGCTGGGCCGATTTCGTGGCGCGCTGGCGCGAGGCGCGGTGGGCGCTCGCGGTGCGCGGCAAGGGCGGCGCGGAGGAGGCGCTGCGGTGGCTCCGCGAGTGCGACGAGGCGGCCCCGGCGCCGGGAGGGGGCGGCTGAGGGCCCATGCCCTACCCCGCTCCCGACGGCACCGAGCTGGTCGAGCACCTCGGCGCGGGCGCCACCTTCGACGTGGCGCTGGTCCGGCTCGGAGTCCCCTCGCGCGGGCCTACGCTCGGCCCCTCGCTCGTATTCGTATGCAAGCGCCTCGCCCCCGGCGCCCTCCACGCGCACGCCGGGCGCGCCGCCATCGTCCGCGAGGCGAAGGCGCTCTCCCTCGCCCGGCACCCGGCCCTGCCCGCGCTCGCGCGCGTCGGCGCCGATCGCCATGGCCCCTTCCTCCTCGAGAGCCGGCGCGAGGGCGCCTCGCTCCGCGACGTGCTCGACGGATGGCGCGGCCGCGGCCGTCCGCCGCCCGCGTCGCTCGTCGCCCACGTCGTCCGCACCGCCATCGAGACCCTCGCCGAGCTCCAGGAGCTCGAGGACGCCGCGGGCCCGATCGGCTTCGTCCACGGCGATCTCGGCCCCGATCACGTGCTGCTCGGTCCGCTCGGCGACATCGGCCTCGTCGACCTCGGCGCCGCGCGGTTCCGCGGCATGGATCCCGATCTCGAGACCGCCGACCGTGGCACCCTCCCGTTCGTCGCCCCCGAGATCGCCCGCGGCGAATCGCCGCCGACCGCGCGCGGCGACGTCTATGCCATGACCGCGACCCTCGTCGCCTTCGCCACCGGCGCGCCGCTCACGCGCGCGCGCGAGCAGGCCGCGATGCTGGTCGAGATCGGCGAGTCGGGCCTCCGCCTCGACGCGCTCGCCGCCGCGGGCGCGCTCTCGCCGGGGCAGCGCCGGGCGCTCGCCCGCGCCCTCGACCGCGATCCGGAGCGGCGCGTCGAGAGCGCGCGGGCGCTGCTCGACGCCTTCGACGCGGCCTCCCCGCGCGGCTAGCGACGCGGCCTCTCCGCGCGCCGGCGACGCGGTTTCCCCGCGCGGATGGCGCAGGCCGAGGAGCGCGGGCGGCTCGCGCGCGCCCGGCCCTCGCGGGCGCCAAAACCGTGGACGCACGCGGCCCGTGGGATAAGTCTCGACCGCATGAAGCCCCACCTAGGTCACGACAGGCTCGCCCTCGACACGCTCGCCATCCACGCCGGCCAGCCGCCGGATCCGACGAGCGGCGCGGTGATGACGCCGATCGTCCTCGCGAGCACCTTCGCCCAGGAGCGGCCGGGCCAGCACAAGGGGTTCGAGTACTCGCGCAGCGGCAACCCCACCCGCAAGGCGCTCGAGGCGTGCGTCGCCGCGCTCGAGGGCGGTCGCCACGGCTTCGCCTTCGGCAGCGGCTCCGCGGCGACCGCCACGCTGCTCCACACGCTCCGGCCCGGAGATCACGTGCTCTCGGGCGACGACGTCTACGGCGGCACCTTCCGGCTCTTCGACAAGGTCATGCGGCCGATGGGGATCGCCTCGACCTCGGTCGACATGAGCGACCTCGACGTCGTCCGCAAGGCCCTCACCCCGGCCACGCGGATGATCTGGATCGAGACCCCGACGAACCCGATGCTCAAGATCTTCGACATCGCCGGGATCGCGGAGATCGCGCGCGCGCACGGGGCGCTGCTCGTCGTCGACAACACGTTCGCCACGCCGGCGCTCCAGCGGCCGCTCGACCTCGGCGCCCACGTCGTGGCGCACTCGACCACGAAGTACCTGAACGGGCACTCGGACGTGGTCGGCGGCGCGCTCATCACCTCGGAGGACGCGCTCGCCGAGCGGGTCGCGTTCCTGCAGAACGCGATCGGCGCCGTGCCGAGCCCGTTCGATTGCTACCTCGTGCTCCGCGGGATCAAGACCCTCGGCGTGCGCATGCGCCAGCAGTGCGCGTCGGCCGCGCTCATCGCCGGCAAGCTCGCCGAGCACCCCGCCGTCCAGGCCGTGAACTACCCCGGCCTGCCCACGCACGCCGGCCACGCGCTCGCCGCGCGGCAGATGCGCGCGCCCGGCGCGATGATCTCGTTCGTCGTGCGCGGCGGCCTCCCCGTCGCCTCGCGGTTCCTCGAGCGGCTCGCGATCTTCTCCTGCGCCGAGAGCCTCGGCGGCGTCGAGTCGCTCGCCGAGCACCCCGCCATCATGACCCACGCCTCCGTGCCCGCGGCGGCGCGGGAGGCGCTCGGCATCGCCGACGGCCTCCTCCGGCTCTCGGTGGGCCTGGAGGGCAGCGACGACCTCTGGAACGACGTCGCGCAGGCGCTGGAGGACGCGCAGGCGCTGGCGCCCCGCGGGTGATCGCGCGCGCGGGGCGCGGGGGCGCGGCCGCCCGCGCTCGCCGCGCCGTCACGCAGGGCGCGGCCGCCGTTTGATCGAGGGCCCTCGAGTACGATAGAAGCGAGGAGCGGCCTCGGGGCCGCCACCCACCACCGGAGCTTGCCATGAGTCTCGCCCGCCTCGGCTTCGTGCCCGTGCTCGGCCTTCTACCCCTGCTCGGCTTCGGCTGCAGCGACCCGGCGCCGCCCACCCCGCGCGGCGCCTACTCCCTGAACTTCGTCAAACCGGGCGCCAGCTGCAACGTGGGGAACCACCTGGAGGTCCTCGGCGAGGTGAGCGCGGCCCGGCGGCTCCGCATGGTCGCCGACGGCGAGGAGGGCGCCACGGTCGACTGCACCGTGACCGGCTCGGGCTCCTTCGACGTCTCGGCGACGCTGGAGCTCAAGAACAGCACCGCCGCCACGTCGGTCCGCATCAAGATCGTGGACATCAGCCCCACGGCGACGAAGGAGATGCCCGCCAGCGGCAGCATCATCTTCTCGTCGGCGAAGACGAGCGGCACCGCCTTCGTCTCCACGTCCGACGAACAGTGTCAGTTCTGGTTCGACGCGGACAGCGAGCAGGGGGTCGACGCGGGCAAGATCTGGGTCGTCTTCGAGTGCCCGTCCGTGACCGACGGCCAGTACACCTGCGAGATCACGCGGGGCGCCCTCGCCCTCGACAGCTGCGGGAGCTGAGCCGACCGCAGGCGCGGGGGGCTGAGCGCGCGCCCCCCGCGCGTCGGCGCTCCTCGGAGCGCGAGGCCGGGACCGCGCGGGCGCAGGCCGCGCCCCTCGCGCGTCAGCTCTTCTCGGAGCGCGAGGCCGACGCCGCCGGGACCGTCGACCGCTCGCCCATGTTGACCTGCTGCGAGTCGGCGGGCGGGCCGATCGTCGCGCTGTTCGGGAGCTCGGCCTCGTCCTGCTCGTCGATCCGGATCACGAGCGCCGTGATGTTGTCCTCGCCGCCGTTCTCGTTGGCCTTGGCGATGAGGCGGCGGCACATCTCCGGCACCTCCTCGGTCGAGCTCACGATCTGGAGGATCTGATCGTCCGAGAGCATCCCGCTCAGGCCGTCCGAGCAGAGCAGGTAGACGTCGCCGGGCTGCGGCTCGTCGCTGATCAGGTCCACGGCGACGCTGTCGTTCATCCCGAGCGCGCGGGTGATGACGTTGCGCGGGAGCTCGGCCCGCTGCTCCTCGGTGAGCTCGGGCATCGCCATGATGTAGTCGTTGAAGAGCGAGTGATCGCGTGTGAGCTGGCTGATCGAGCCCTTGCGGACGCGGTAGGCGCGGCTGTCGCCGACGTGCCCGACGTAGATGCGGTTCTTCTTCTTCGAGAAGAGCGCCCCCACGACCGTCGTGCCCATCCCGGCGCAGTCGCGCGACCGGATGCTGCGCTCGAAGATCTGGCGGTTGGCGACCCGGATGCCCGCCTGGAGCCGGTTCTCCTCCTCCGACAGGCTGGTGTCGAAGTGGAATGGCCAGGTGGCGTCCTCCCGCGACGTGGACCGGAAGAAGTCCGCGATGGACTCGGTCGCCAGCCTGCTCGCTACGTCCCCCGCGCGGTGGCCCCCCATGCCGTCCGCGACGATGAACAGGTCATACTCCGACAGGACGGCGTAGCTGTCCTCGTTGTGGTCGCGTTGGAGACCAACGTCCGTCATTCCTGAAGCGATCGCTCGCATAACCTCGGGAATCCTTGAGACGGCTCCGGGCCTTTGGCTTCGAGCACCAACCGTTTCATGCTACCGAAAACCTGTCAAGCAGGGCCTCTCGCACCGTAATGGGCGTCTTCAGACGTCCACTCGCCGACCTTCCTGATCCTACCGACTCGGACCGGGGGGACCGCAAGCCTCTTTTTCATTGAACGCTTCATTGTCGGCCCGGGCGTCGGCCCGGCGCCGGCGCGGGCTCACCCCGGGCCCCGCGCCGGCAGGACTGCGACGCACCTCCCGGCCGTCCTCCACGAGGCGCACGAGGCGCACGAGGCGCACGAGGCGCGCGCGGCGCCACCGCTCACGCCGGGCGGCGCCAGGCGACCGCAGACCACGCGCCCCCTCGCCCCCCGCCCCGGGCCCATCCCGCGCTGGCCAGGGACGCCGGATCGCGCGGCCCGACCTTCGCGCTCGGCCGCCGGCGCCGCGGCGGCCCCGCTCACACGTCCAGGATGTCTTTTTCCTTGGTCGCGATCACCGTGTCGACCTGCCTCGTCCCCTCGGCCACCACGTCCTCGACCTTCTTCTTCGACCGGTCGGCCTCGTCGCCGCTGACCTCGCCGTCCTTCTCGAGGGTGTCGATCATCTCGTTGGCGTCTCGACGATGCTTCCGGATGGCAACTTTACAGTCCTCTCCGTTCTTCTTGGTGAGCTTCACCATCTCGCGGCGCCGCTCCTCGGTCAGCGGCGGGATCGGGAGCCGGATGAGATCCGCGTCCACCTGGGGGTTCAAGCCGAGATCGCTCTCCCGGATCGCCTTCTCGATCGCCTTCACCTGGTTCTTCTCCCAGGGCTTGATGGTGATGAGCCGGGGCTCCGGCACGGACACCGTGGCCATCTGCGCGATCGGCGTCGGCACGCCGTAGTAATCGACGCGGATGCCGTCGAGCATGGCCGCGTTGGCGCGCCCGGTGCGCACCTTCGCCAGGTCTCGCCGGAGAGCTTCGATGGCCTTGTCGATCCCTTCGCGCAGCTCCTTGATGATGTCCTCGAGCATGATCCGGCTTCCTCCGTGTGGGGCTCGCACAGCCCGCCCTCTTCGCGGGCGGGCGCGGAGCTTACCGCGTATTTCTGGGCCGGCGGAGAAATCGATCCGCCCCGGCGCCGCCGGCGTCGCGGCCGGACGAACGCTCGCCTCCGTCGGGGCGTGGGCGCCGCGACAGCGGGCGGCAGGACGCCCCCTCTCGGGACGGCGGACGGCAGGACGCCGCCGGCGGGCCGCGGAACGCCGCCGGCGGATCGCGGCAGTCCGCGCGGCAAGGGCCGCGCCGGCGGCCGGGCGGCGCCACCTCCACTGTCACGGTCGCGCCGAGCTGTAGTAACTCTGGGAGGCAGGGCGACCCGATGCGCGATCTGGACTGGAACAGCTTCGACGTCCTCGTCGTCGACGACGAGCAGGACAACCTCGATGCGTTCCGGTTCGCCTTCCGGAAGTCGTTCAAGCTCCATTACGCGCTGGGCGGCGCCGAGGCCCTCTCGCTCCTCGAGCGGCTCGATCCTGCGGTGATCGTCGCGGACCAGCGGATGCCGGGGATGAGCGGTATCGAGTTCCTCAAGCAGGCGAAGGAGCGGCGGCCGGACGCCGCGGGCGTGCTGCTCACCGCGTACGCGGACATGACCGTGCTCATCGACGCGGTCAACTCGGGGGCGGTCGACCGCTACGTCCAGAAGCCGTGGAACTCGAAGGAGCTCGCCGTCGTCCTCCGGCAGGCGATCGCCGGCGTCGCGACCGTCCGGGAGAACCGGCGGCTGCGGGAGCAGCTCGCCCACTACGCCGGCTACCTCGAGCGCGAGCAGCGCGACCCGATCGATTTCGGGGAGATCGCCGGCGAGAGCGAGGCCATGCGCGAGGTCGCCGCCCGGATCGGCGAGGTGGCGAAGGCGGCGACGCACGTGCTGATCGAGGGCGAGGAGGGGGCGGAGAAGGAGGTCGTCGCCCGGGCGATCCACGTGGGCTCCCCGCGCGAGGAGCAGCCGTTCGTCAAGGTGACGTGCGCCGCGTTCCGGGGCGAGGCGCTCGAGCGCGAGCTGTTCGGCTGGCGGCGGGGCGCCTTCGACGGCGCGTTCACCGAGCGAGCCGGCCGGCTCGAGCTCGCCCACCGGGGGACGATCTACCTCGACGAGCCGGCGCCGCTCACGCCCTCGCTCCAGGCGCGGCTGCTCCGCGTGCTCACCGACGGCGAGGTCGAGCGGCTCGGGTCGACCGAGACCACCCGCGTCGACGTGCGCGTCGCGCTGTCGCTCACGCCCGGCATCGAGGAGGCGTGGGCGCGCGCGGGCGTCTTGCCCGAGCTCGTCTCCCGGCTCTCGGTGTTCCCGCTGCGGCTGCCGCCGCTCCGGGAGCGGCGCGAGGACATCCGCGCCCTCGCCGAGCACTTCCTGCGCAAATACGCGCGCCGCAACGCGCGCGCGGCCACGTCGCTCTCGGACGAGGCGATCGCGAAGCTCACGGCCTACGCGTGGCCGGGGAACACGCGCGAGCTGGAGAACGTGGTCGAGCGCGCCGCCATCCTCTCCCGCGGCGACGTGATCCTGCCCGAGCACCTCGCGTTCACCGCGCGCCCCCAGCCGGCCGAGCCGCCCGCCCGGCCGCCGAAGGCCGCGGAGCCGGAGGCGGACGCGGCCGCAAAGCCGCTCGCCGCGCCGGCGTCGTCGCGGCCGAAGCTCGACCTGAGCTCGCAGCTCGACGACATCGAGCGGCGGGAGCTCCTCGCCGCCCTCGAGCGCTGCGGCGGGAACAAGGCCGAGGTCGCGCGCCAGTTCGGCATGCAGCGCACGACCCTCTATTACAGGCTGAAGCGGCTCGGCATCGACACGTGACGTCCTCCTGAAGCTCGCGCGGCTCGCGGCCGGCGCCGCCCCCTCGCCTGTCGACGCGGGCGGCGACTTGCGGCAGATTGCGGCGGCATGCTGAAGGTCGGTGAGCTCGCGCCGGAGATCGACAAGCTGGCCACGGACGGCCAGCGCTTCGTGCTGTCCCGGCAGGGCGGGCTCTGCACGGTCGTGTTCTTCTTCCCGAAGGCGTTCACGCCCGGATGCACCGTGGAGACCCGGCAGTTCCGCGACAACCACGCCGAGCTCGCGCTCGCCGGGGCGAGCCTCGTCGGCATCAGCACCGATGATCACCGGACCCAGTGCCGGTTCGCCGAGTCGCACAAGGTCCCTTTCCCGATGATCGCCGACGACGACCGCAGCGTGTGCCGCGCCTACGGCGTCCTCTGGCCGCTCATCGGCGTCGCCCGGCGGGTCACCTACGTCATCGCGCCCGACCTGCGCGTCGCGGCGGTGTTCCATCACGAGCTCCAGGCCACGAAGCACCGCGACGACGTGCTCGCGTTCGTCGACGAGCGCTTCCGGGCGGCGCGCCCGGGCAACCCTTCCTGACGGCGCGCTCGCCCGCGCGTCGGACGTCCGCCGGAGAGCCGAGTGCCCACCACGCGCCCCACGCCCGAGCCGCCCGCCCCCCGCGACCGAGCCGCCGCGCTCCTCGAAGGAGCGTCGCCGCTGCCCCGCGACTTCTACGCGCGACCCCCGCTCGTCGTCGCGCGGGCGTGCATCGGCAAGGTGCTCGTCCACAGGACGCCGGAGGGCATCGCCGCCGGCCGCATCGTCGAGACCGAGGCCTACCGCGGTCCGGAAGATCTCGCCGCGCACAGCGCCGGAGGGCGGCGGACAGTGCGGACGGAGGTCATGTTCGGCCCGGCGGGCTACGCGTACCTGTTCATGCTCTACGGCATGCACTGGGCGTTCAACATCGTCGTGGCCTCGGAGGGGGAGCCGCACGTGGTGCTCGTCCGCGCCCTCGAGCCCGTGCTCGGGCTCCCGCTCATGAGCCGCCGGCGGGGCGTCGCGCCCGGGCGGGTCGAGCTGACCAACGGCCCGGGGAAGCTCTGCAAGGCGCTGGGGCTCGATCGCTCCGCCTACGGGATGGATGTGTGCGGCGCCCAGCTCTCGCTGCTCCCCGGCGCGGCTGGGCCCATCGGTAGGTCAGCTCGCATCAACGTGGACTACGCAGGTGCGTGGGCCAAGAAACCGTGGCGCTTCTACGAGCGCGGGAATCGCTATGTGTCGGTTCCGCCTCGGCATTGAGCGGGCGTGAGGGCGCGAGCCGCTCGAAGCGCTCGCCCCCGGGCCCAGGATCGCGCGAGAATGGCGGCATGGGATTCTGGCCTTTCGGGAGCCGCGAGCCTGCCAACGTCGAGAGCGCTTCGCAGGTCGTCACGGCGACCACGCGCCGCGAGACCCTCCGGGGAAAGTTAACGCTCTATTTCAAGGACCCGCAGACGCAGAGCGCCGCGAGCAAGGCCGCGGAGCGATGCGCCCAGACCGCCGGAGACCTGCTGCGCGAGATCGGCGAGCAGGAGCCGCTCCTCGGCAGGGAGGCCGAGCTCGCCGCGTCGATCGCCGCCCGCGCGCCGCGCGGCGTCCCGGCGCTGCGCGCGATCGAGCTCGCGTCGCTGCACGTCGTGACCGACCGCACCACGCAGTCGCGGCGCAACCGGCTGACCCCGGTGCCGCCGCTCGCCGCGGATCCGCTGCGGAGCGCCGGCACGCGCGCGCCGTCGAGCCGGCCGCCGCCGGGCGGCCTGCACGCCGGCGCGCCGCCGCCGCCGCCGAGCAGCCGCGGCGTCGGGCAGCTGCCGAGCCCGCCGCCGGCCCTCGGCCACGGCTCGCCGTCGAGCATCCCCCCGTCCAGCGTGCGCTCGCCGCCGAGCTCGGGCGCTTACCGCCTCCGCGGCGCGGGCGTCGGCAACGGGCGCGGGTCGAGCCCGGGGCTCGTCGGCTCGCCGCCCACGGTCATCGCCGCCGCGCTCGCGCCGCTCCTGCGCGACGCGTCGACGCGGCTGCTCCTCGGGTGCCTGCGCGCGCACGAACTCATCATCGTGCGCCGCGTCGCGATCGATCCGGGCGCGGCGGAGCAGATGGCGGCGCTCCTGCCGGTCTCGGAGGCGCCGCCGGGCGAGCTCGAGGCGAGCCGGGCCGCCGAGCTCTCCCGGTGGCACGCGGTGCTCGGCTCGCCCGTGATCAGCCAGCTGCGCACCGAGTCGTGCACGATCAGCGCGCAGAAGGCCCGGATGGCGCTGAGCACCGCGGCCATCCCGCCGGGCCTGGTCGGCGAGCTCGTCGACGCGCTCTGCCGCACCGCCTTCCCGGGCCTCGCGCTGTCGAGCGCGCACATCGATCGCTATGTGGAGCACGACCTGAGCGAGCTGGCGGCCGAGAGCGTGGCGCGCATCCTCCGGCACCCGAACTCGAAGCAGCTGCGGCTCGCGCTCGGCCTGCTGCTCGACGCGGTGCAGACCGACATGGAGGCCATCTCCAGCCTCGCGAAGGCGTCGCTCGGCAGCGCGCCGTGAGGCCGGCGCTCCTCCCCCCCGGCGCGCGTTCCCTTCGCCGCCAGCTTTCGCTAGTTTCTTCGCGGGCTTTCGCTAAGAAGGCCGAGGTGCGACCCCATGCTCCGTCCGATGCTCCCTCCGCCGCCCGTCGGCCGCTCCGCGGCGGCCTCCTGCTGCTCGTCGCGCTGCTCTGCGCGTGCGGGTCGGCCGAGCCCGCGGCGCCCGCGCAGCCCGGGGCGAAGGAGCCGGTCGTGAGCGCGGCCGACGCGCGGCCCGGCGCCGGCGACGCGGCGGCCGAGCAGGCGCTCGCGGCGCTGTCGGCGCGCGTGCTCGAGGAGTACCTCCGCGACGAGCCGGTCCGCGCCACCGAGGCGGGGGACCACCGGTACGACGGCGCGTGGCCCGACATCACCGAGCAGGGCGAGGCGGCGCGCCGGCGCACGATCGAGCGCGCGCTGACGGAGCTCACGGCGCTGCCGCTCGATCGGCTCGGCCTCCAGAGCCGCGTCGACGCGGCGATGATCGACAACCAGCTGCGCTCCTGGCTGTTCGCGATCGACGAGCTCCGCGAGGCGACGTGGAACCCGATGATCGCCACCGGCCTCATCGGCGACGGGCTCGACCCGCTGATCACGCGGAGCTTCGCGCCGCTCGAGGAGCGCATGCGGAGCCTCCGGGGCCGCCTCTCGGGCATCCCCGCGCTCGTCCGGAGCGCGCAGCAGCGCCTCACGGGGGCGCCGCCGCGCATCCACACCGAGACGGCGATCGCCCAGAACCAGGGGCTCATCGCGCTCTGCAAGGCCGAGCTCCCGGCGCTGTCCGCGTCCGTCCCCGCCCAGAAGGCCGAGCTCGAGGCGGCGGCGAAGGCCGCGGCGGCGGCGCTCGAGGGCTTCCAGGCGTTCCTCGAGAAGGACCTGCTCCCGCGGAGCAACGGCGACTTCCGGCTGGGCCGCGCGCGCTTCGAGAAGAAGCTCCGCTTCGCGCTGGACGACGCGTCCGTCGACATCGACGGCGTGGTGACGAGCGCCCGCGCGCTGCTCGCGGCGACGCACGCCGAGATGCTCGAGACCTCGCGGGAGCTCTGGCCGGAGCTCTTCGGGAAGCAGCCGTTCCCGAGGGTCGAGGCGCCGGACGAGAAGATGGCGGCGATCCGGAAGGTCCTCGACGCGATCGCGGCCGATCGCCCCACGAACGCCACCATCGTGAAGGCGTCGGAGAAGCTGCTCGCCGAGGCGACCGACTTCGTCCGCAAGCGCGACCTCGTGCGCGTCCCGGAGGAGCCCTGCCGGGTGATCGAGATGCCGGAGTACCGCCGCGGGGTCGCGATCGCCTACTGCGACGCGTCCGGGCCGCTCGAGGCGAAGCAGGAGACGGTCTTCGCGATCGCGCCGACGCCGAAGGACTGGCCGAAGGCGCGGGTCGACTCGTTCTACCGCGAGTACAACATGAGCATGCTCGCCGACCTCACCATCCACGAGGCGATGCCGGGCCACTTCCTGCAGCTCATGCACAACAACGCGTTCCCCTCGAAGTTCCGCGCGGTCTTCTCGAGCGGCCCGTTCGTCGAGGGGTGGGCGGTCTACACCGAGTGGCTGATGGCCCACCACGGCTTCGGCGGCCCGAAGGTGCGGATGCAGCGCCAGAAGATGGTGCTGCGCATGGCGGCGAACGCCGTCATCGACCACGGGGTGCACGCGGGCGCGATGGACGAGAAGGAGGCGATCGCGCTCATGACGCGGGACGCGTTCCAGGAGGAGGGCGAGGCCGTCGGCAAGTGGCGGCGCGCCCGGCTCACGAGCGCGCAGCTCACGACGTACTTCCACGGCTTCACCGAGATGATGCGCCTGCGCGCCGAGCACCAGGGCAAGCCGGGCTTCACCGAGCGCGCCTACCACGACCGGCTGCTCAGCCACGGCTCGCCCTCGGTGCGTCACCTCCGCGCGTTGCTCGCGGAGTAGGTCAGCCGTAGGTCAGCCGGCGCGGCGCAGCAGAGCGGCGCGCCCGCACAGGAGACGGGCCCAGATCGGCGTTTTCGGCGCGCAGGCGCACTCCAGTGCGCTGAGCACCGAAAACGTCGAGGTGGGCCCGTATCCGAAGCGGGCGCGTCGCTCTGCTACACCGGGTTGATCGAGCCGCCGAGCTCGACGAAGCGCGTCTTGGGGAACGCCTTCGCGCAGGCCTCGAGCTGCCAGTCGCCCTTGAAGAGCACGACCGCGTTGCCGTGCACGTCGAGGGCGCCGTAGCCGTAGAGGTTCGACTCGAGCTCGGCGAGGGGCACCGGCTCGCCCTCGACCCAGCGCGCCAGGCTGAACGAGAGCCGCTCGATCCGGGCGTCGACGCCGTACTCGGCCGCGAGCCGGTGCTTCACGACGTCGAACTGGAGCTCGCCCACGACCCCGAGGATCGCCTCGCCCTCGCGCCCCTCGGGCGGCCGGAAGAGCTGCACCGAGCCCTCCTGCGCGAGTTGCTCGAGCCCCTTCTTGAGCTGCTTGCGCTTCATCGGATCGATCATGACGACGCGGGCGAACTGCTCCGGCGGGAACTGCGGCAGCGCGGCGTACTTCACGGGCGAGCCGCTGCAGAGGGTGTCGCCGATGAGGAACAAGCCCGGGTCGAAGACGCCGATGATGTCGCCCGCGAAGCCGTCCTCCACGAGCGTGCGCTCCTGGGCCATGAACTGCACCGGGTTGGTGAGCCGGATGTCGCGGTCGAGGCGCACGTGGTGCACCTTCATCCCGCGCTCGTAGCGGCCGGAGCAGACGCGGAGGAACGCGATCCGGTCGCGGTGGGCCCGGTCCATGTTCGCCTGGATCTTGAAGACGAAGGCGGTGAAGCGCTCGTCGTCGGGGGCGATGGGGCCCTTGTCGCTGCCGCGCGGCGCGGGCGGGGGCATGAGCTCGATGAAGGCGTCGAGGAACTGCGGCAGGCCGAAGTTGGTGATGGCGCTGCCGAAGAACATCGGCGTGACCTCGCCGCGGGCGAGCTTGTCGCGGTCGAGCGCGTCGCCGGCGGCGTCGATGAGCTCGATGTCCTCGCGCAGCTGGCGCGCGCCCTCCTCGTCGAGCGCCTCGATGAGCTCGGGCGCGTCGAGCGAGACGACCTCCATGGGGGCGATCTCGGCGCCGTGGGCGACGAGCTCGAAGAGGAACACCTGCTTGCGCTCGCGGTGATAGACGCCGCGGAACTTGCCGCCGGCCGAGATCGGCCAGGTGACCGGGTAGACGCCGATGCCGAGGACCTCCTCGACCTCGCCGATGAGCTCGAACGGGTCGCGGCCGGGGCGGTCGAGCTTGTTGACGAAGGTGAAGATCGGCATCTGCCGGAGCTTGCAGACGCGGAAGAGCTTCTTCGTCTGCGCCTCGACGCCCTTGGCGCAGTCGAGGATCATGATGGCCGCGTCGGTCGCCATGAGCGCGCGGTAGGTGTCCTCGCTGAAGTCGGCGTGGCCGGGGGTGTCGACAAGGCTGAGGAGGCGGCCCTTGTACGGGAACTGGAGGACGCTGGTCGAGATGGAGATGCCGCGCTCGCGCTCCATCTCCATCCAGTCGCTGACCGCGTGGGCCCGCGCTTTCTTCGCCTTCACGGCGCCGGCGAGCTGGATCGCGCCTCCGTACAGCAGGAGCTTCTCGGTGAGCGTGGTCTTGCCAGCGTCGGGGTGGGAGATGATCGCGAACGTCTTTCGACGGGCGATCTCGCGGGTGAGCATTGGGTCGGGCACGGCGGCGCGGCAGGATAGGAGCGGCGGGGGCGGCGTCAACCCACGGCGGCCACGGAGCCAGGGCGGGCTGGGGGGCTCGCGGGCGGGCGGGCGGGGGTCCCCCCACGAACTCGGGCCTTTTGGGAGGCTATGGCCGGATGGACGGAGGGACGCGGTCCGGGAGGTGGGCGCTGCGATGCGGGCCGGCCCTCGGATTCGTGGGGCCCACCCCCGCCCGCCCGCCCGCGAGCCCCCCAGCCCGCCCCGGCTCTTCCAAGGGGGGGTGGGGGGTCCTTATTTTTCTTATTTCGAGGCGCGGAGGGAGAGGGTGACGGTGACGCCCACGGGGTCGGCGCTGGGGGTGCCGATGGGGCGGTTCTTGAGGAACTGACGGATGCAGCGCTGAGCATCGGGGGTCACGCCGCGAGCGTCGAGGATCTCCACACCCTCGGCACGGCCACGCACGCGGACCAGGAACTGGAGCTTGATGGTGCCCGTCACGCCGGAGAGACCGCCGTTGTCGGCAACACACTTCGCGAGGTCGGAGGAGACCTTCTCGAGACGCTTGGCCACGTTCGGGACGTCGCCGTTCATGAACTCGGGCTCCTTGATCTCCACGAGCGGAGGAGGGGCCGAGACGACAGAGGCGTCGGGGGCGCCGCCGTCGACGGGGCCGCCGTCGGGCGGCGGGGCGCCGGCGTCGTCCGGAGGAGGCTCGGGCTGCGGGGGCGGCGGGAGCCAGCCGGCATCCGCCTCGCCAGGCTCGAGACACCGCACGAAACCATGGTGCGGATCCTCCAGCGCGCCGTGCGGACACCGCGGACCGGCATCCGCCTCAGACGCCGCGGTGACCCACCCCTGCGACGGAGCCTGCGGCGACGCGGGCTGCGCGCCGCCCTCGGTAGCCGCGCCGACACACGCGCCGATGGCGCTGATCGAGAGCGCCACCGAGACCGTCCACTGACCCAAACGCCCACCTGCCGCTCGCCACCGCATCGGCCGCTGTGATACTGCGGAACGGGCGCCTGTACATCGGAAACGGCGCTTTTTTGTCCCCCGTCAGAGGGCGACGTGCGCGAGCGAGCCCGCCGAGGCGTCCCAGAGCGACCGCGCCCGGGAGAGGACCGCCGCGTGCACCTCGGTCCCCACCGCAGGGCCGGTCACCGAGACCTCGCCGCCCGAGCCGAGATCCACCCGCTCGACCCCGGCGTCCGGAAACTCGGCGCGCAAATCCTTCGTCATCCGCTCGCCGATGCGCTCGAGCACACGCGCGAGCCGGTCGGGCGTGATGTCCCGGAACGTGAGCACCTGCGGGAGCTTGAGCTCCGACACGAGGCGCGCACGATCGGAGAGGCCCCGCTCGGCGAGCCGCCGCTCCACGAGCGCCGCGAAGACGCTCCCGTAAGCCCGATCGACCTGCTCGCGCCGGAACCGCTCGTCGATCGACGGCCCGAGCCGCGTCTCCAGCTGCACGACGCCGTTCAGCCCGTTGGCGAAGCGCCCCTCGTTCTGCGCGAAGTACTCGCCGCGCGCGCGCAGGTCGGAGGCCAGCGACGCGAAATGATCGCCCATCGTCGAGAGGGCCCGCAGCACGAGATCGGTGAACCGGAGCTCCTCCCGGATCCAGCCGACGTCCGTCACGCGGTCGGCCATGAACGGCCAGACGACCAGGTTGTAGTAGTTGTTGAAATCGAGCAGGTACTTCAGCCGGTAGAGCTCGAAGGAGCCGAACACCGGGTACATGCGCTCATAGAGCCGCAGCGTGCTGTCGTACTTGAACCGGTAGTACGCGTCGTACGCCGCGACCCGCTCCTCGAACCCGGCACGGTCGCCGCCCACGTCGGCGAGGATCATCTGCGTGATGAACTCGTTCGCCGTCGCGATGAAATCAGAGCCGGGGCTGTAGAACGGATCGGTGAACGCGCCCGCCTCGCCGGTGACCGCGTAGCGGTCGGTCGAGAAGTACCGGTCCGCGTGGTACGGCAGGTGGGCGTAGGCCTGGAAATCCTCGAGCTCCGCCCCCTCGAGCAGCTCGCGCACGGCGCGGTGCGCGCCGAGGAAGCGCTCGAAGTCCGCCCGCGTGCGCGGCCCGGGCAGCGCGCCGGCCGGCGCGTTCCCCTCGCCGATGCGGTCCTTGTCGAAGACCACGCCCACGCTCATGAGCGCGGGTCGGGGATCCGCGTTCGCGGTCCCCTCCAGGTCGCCGGCGAGCGGGATGAACCAGATCCAGTACCCGTCGTACATGAAGTGGTTCGTCGACAGGTGGCGCGACGTGTACCGCGCGCGCGACCGCCACGCCGCGTCGGTGACCGCGTCGAGCCCCGCGACGCCGCGGTAACGCCCCCACGCGGCCGCGGTGTTGAGCCGCGTCTCCTTGTGCACCTTCACGCCGAGCTTGCGGAGGAGCACGTGCCGCCGGCCCGAGGCGTCGCACACCCAGCGGCAGGCGACCTCGCGCCGCTCGCCGCCCTGCTCGTAAACCACCTTGTGCCGCCCGCCCCCGTCGATCGCGAGGTCGACCACCTTGGCGCCGAGCTCGACCTCGGCGCCCGCCGCGCGGTTCATCGCGACGAGGTCGCGCTCCAGCCGCGCGCGCTCGAGCTGGAAGCTCGGGTGGAACGGCATGTGGTCCGAGCCGATCTCGCTCATCCGCGGGAGCGGGAGATCCTTGCCCGGCCCGTCGAAGAAGAAGCGGAGCCCGTTCTTCGGCAGCTGGTGCTGGTAGAGGTAGGTGCCGAGGTTCAGCCGGCGAACCATGTAGTTCGCCGCGACCTCGACCGTGCTCTCCCCGACCTTGTAGTCCTCCATCGCGCCCGCGGCCTCGAGCACGAGGACCCCGAGATCCGGGCGCGCGAGGCGGAGCTGCCGCGCGAGGAAGCCGCCGGCGATGCCGCTGCCGATGATGACGATGTCGAAGGTGCGCATGACGCCGGCCCTTATACCCCGCCGCCGGCCGGCGGCGCGGGCTCTCCGAGCAGCTCGGCGCGGAGCGCGCCCGGCATCGCCGCCGCCTCGTCCGGGCGGAGCAGCCCGTCGCCGTAGACGATCGACGCCGAGAGGCGCCCGCCGAAGCGGCTGAAGATGACCTGGAAGCCCGGCGGCGTGACCACCGCAGGCAGCGGGTACGCCGAGCGCACGGGCAGCCCCGCGAACCGGTCCACCGTCACGGCGCCGGGGTTCGAGACGATCAGCGAGGCGAGCTCGCCCTCGAACGGCTGGTCGCCGAGCCAGCGGTAGACCGGCCCGGGGAGCCACCGGGCCAGATCGAGCGCGGCGATCATCGCGAGATCGAGCCGGTCGCGCACCATCGCGCGCTGCTGCTCGGCGACGCGCGCCACCGCGCGGGCGTCGTCATAGAGCTCGTCGCGGCCGAGCGAGAGCAGGACCATCGTGAGGTGATTGCCGAAGAGCCGCCGCGAGCCCCCCTTGGGATCGAGCGAGAGCGGCAGCGGGACCACGTGGTGCGTCGGGGCGAAGCCGCGGGCCACGAGCGCGCGGTCGGCGAGCCGCGCCGCCGCGATCAGCATCAGGCTCGTCTCGGCGAGCCGCGCGCGCTGCCGCACCCGGAGGTCGAAGGCACGGGTCTCCTCCGCCGAGAGCGCGAGCCGCGCGACGCGGGAGGTCGCGGCCCGCACCCCCGGACAGGCGCGCGCGAGCGACAGGATGGGCGCGCGGCCGAGCGCCAGCACGTGGGCCTTGTAGGCGCGCGCCAGGGCGAGCCGCTCGTCGCGGCCCATCGCCGCGAGGAGGCGCTCGGGCGCGTCGTGCCGCTCCTGCCGCAGCGGCGGGTCGTCCAGCGCGTCGCCGCTGCCGGAGCCGAGCCACGCGGCGAGCCGGTCCGCGCCCCTGCCGTCCGTGAGCGCGTGGTGGTGGCGGAGCACGACCGTGTCGCCCTCCCCCGCCCCGCGCACGACGTCGAGCGCCCACGGCCGCTCCCCGGAGATCCGCTCCGCGAGCAGCGCCTCGATGCGCGCCGCGCGCTCGCGCTCGCCGGCGACCTCGTGGAGGCGCGGCTCGGGGGCGCGCCGGTGGTGATCGACCACCCAGCGGGGCCGCCCCACCCGCCCGAGCACGCTGTTGTCGAGCCGGAAGCGGAGCTCCGGCAGCGCCCGCGTCGCGCGCTCGAGGCGCGCCGCGAGCCGGCCGAGGTCGAGGCGGCCGTCGAGCTCGAGCACGTACAGGCAGTGATTGCCCGCCTGGCCGCGCGCGCGCATGGCGCGATCGTTCATGAGGTGGAAGTGGTCGATCCCCCCGAGCAGAACGGTCGATGTCATGGTCTCCGCAGGGCGCCGCCGGTCGGGCGGAGCCGCGGGCGACCCTAGCAGCCGCGCTGGCCGCACGACAGCGCCAGAGGCGCCCCGCCGCCCACGCTCCAGCGCGCTCGCTCGCCCCGCGGGCGCCCGCGCGCAAGAAAACGTAAGTATCCATCGCATGGATGCGCGGTTCGTTTACCATTCCGCGGGTGAATCTATCGGCGATCGACGTCAACCTCGTGATCGCGCTCGACGCCTTGCTCCAGGAGCGCAGCGTGACCCACGCGGCCCGCCGGGTGGGGCTCAGCCAGCCCGCGATGAGCCACGCGCTGACGCGGCTGCGCGAGCTGTTCTCCGACCCGCTGCTCGTCCGGGTCGGGCGGCAGATGGCGCTCACCTCGCGCGCCGAGGCGATGACCCCGCAGGTCGCGGCGATCATGCACGACCTCGCGAGCCTCTTCGGCGGGGCGAGGCCGCCCTTCGAGCCGCGGGCGAGCGAGCGCACGTTCCGGATCGCCACGACGGCGTACGTGGAGCTCCTCCTGCTGCCGCAGCTCAACGAGGTGCTCGCGGAGAGCGGACCGAAGCTCGCGCTCCACCTGCTCCCCCTCGACGCCCGCGCCGTCGACGCGCTCCGCAACGGCGAGATCGATCTCGCGATCGGCGTCTTCCCGGAGGGCGCGCTCCCGTCCGACGTGCGCCGCGCGGCGCTCTTCGACGATCACTTCGCCGGGCTCGCGCGCGCGAGCCACCCGAGGGCGCGCGGGCGCGTCGACCTCCAGACCTACGCCGCCCTCGGGCACGCCGTCGTCCCCCGGCAGGGCCCCCACGACGGGGTCGCGGACGACCTCATCGCCGCGCGCGGCGTCGCGCGCCGCGAGGTCATCGCGGTGCCGCACGTGTTCCTCCTGCCGCACGCGGTCACGTCGTCGGACCTCGTGGCGACCGTGGCCACGCGCCTCGGCCGCGCGTTCTCGAGCCTGATGCCGCTCCGCACCTTCGACCTGCCGTTCGAGCTGCCGCCCATCGAGGTCGCGATGGCCTGGAACGGCCGGACCGAGGACGATCCCGCGCGGGCGTGGCTGCGCGGCGTCGTGACGGCCGCCGTCCCGCAGATGCGGGAGGCGACCCGACGGAAGCGCGTCTGAGAGGGAATCAGGCGCGCGGCGGGCGCGCCCCGGCGCGGCTAGCGGCCGAGCGCCTCGGCGCGGTTCACGATGCGCGGCGTGAGGAAGATGACGAGCTCGCTCCGGGTGTCGCTCGCGCGGCGCCGCTGGAAGAGCAGGCCGAGGACGGGGATGTCCCCGAAGAACGGCACCTGATCGAGGTTCCGGCCGGTGTTGCGGGTGAAGATCCCGCCGATCACCGCCGTGTGCCCGTCCATGATCAGGAGGTCGGTCTCCGCCTCGCGCTTCAGGATGGTGGGGTCGCCCCGGGCCGAGGTCTGGTTGAAGTCGGGCTCGTCGCGGTTGATCTTCACGTGCATCGCGACGCTGCCGTCCGACGTGACGTGCGGCTTGACGAGCAGCTGGAGCTTCGCCTCCTGGAAGGTCGTCTGCACGCCCTGGGCGCTGATCTGCGAGAACGGGATGAGCGTGCCCTGGCTGATCCGCGCCTCCCGGTTGTCGAGCGTGAGGATGCGCGGGCTCGAGATGATCCGCAGCATGCCGCTGGCCTCGGCCGCGGAGAGCCGGACGCCGAGGTTGACGGTGTTGTTGATCGAGCCGAGCGTGAAGCCGAGCGCGCCGCCCTGCCCGGCGCCGACGATGGCCGGCAGGTTCACCGCGAAGTTCGGGTTCGAGACCGAGTTCGAGAACGGCGAGAGGCCGCCGGTCGGGGTGTTCGTGTCGGTCGCGCCGCCGGCGACGCCGATCGCCGAGGGGAACACGAGCCCCGTCGGGTTGCCGGTCGCCGCGCTGAACGTCCCGTCGCCGCCCCACTGGATGCCGATGTCGCGCACGTAGCGGCTCGTCGCCTCCACCACCCGCGCCTCGATCAGCACCTGCGGCGTCTGCGTGTCGAGCGACCGGACGAGCTCCTCGATCTGGTTCAGGTTGCCCGCGACGTCGCGCGCGATGAGCACGTTGGTCCGCTCGTCGACCGCGAGCGAGCCGCGCGGCGAGAGCATGTCCTTCGCGCGATCCTGGAGGTCACTCGCGTCCGCGTAGTTGATCGGGATGAGCCGCGTCTCGATCGGCGCGAGCTGGAGCTCGCTCTTGCGCCGCGCGATCGCGAGCTCCCGCTCCTTGTTGAGATCGGCGATCGGCGCGACGCGGATCATGTTGCCCTGCCGGACCACGCCGAGGCCCTTGGCCTGGAGCACCGTCTCGAGCGCCTGGTCCCAGGGGACGTTGCGCATCCGGATGGTGACCGTCCCGCTCACGTTGTCGGCGGTCACGATGTTCACCCGCCCCACGTCCGAGATCAGCCGGAGGACGTTGTGGATGTCGGCGTCCTTCAGGTCGAGGTCGATCCGCCGCCCCGTGAACCGCCGCTGCTGCCCCGCGAGCGCGGGCGTGAAGGCGCCGGCCTGGTCGGGCTCGACGAGCGACTCCTGGCTGCTCGCCGCGCCCTCGAACGAGGTCTCGACCTTGGGCGCCGCGTCCCCGAGGAGCTCCTCGCGCGCCACCGTGCGGGTCCGCCGCGCCGCGCGCCCGTCGAGGCCGACCCCCGAGAGCGTCGAGGGCAGCGCCCCCTTCGCGACGCTGAGCACGAGCGCGTTGCCCTCGCGCGCGAGCGCGCCCGCGGCGCCCTCGGCCTGCTCGACCTCGACGACGACCTTGGAGCCGTCGCTGTTGCGCCGGAACGCCGAGATCGCCCGCACCGGGCCGCCGAAGGCGCCGACGTCGAGCTTGCGCTGGAGGGCGTCGGGGAGCCGCGCGCCGCTGAGCTCGATCACCCGGCGGCCGGCCCTCCCGGTCGACTCGCGGTAGCTCGGGATCGACGAGAGCTCGATGATGACCCGGTCGACCGTCGCCTGGTGCTCGAAGCGCACGTCGGTGATCGTCGCCGGCTCGCGGGCCGGCGCCGCCGCCTCGGGGCCGGCCGGGGCCCGCGCCGCCATCGGCGCGGTCGCGTCGGCGGCGGCGAGCTCGATCACGAGCGCGCCCTGCTCGGCGCGGATCCGGTAGGCCGCCGGGCGCGCCAGCTGCACGAGCACCCGCGTCGTGCGCTGCGCCGCCGCGCCGAACCCCTGGGTCATCACCCCCGCCACGATCGCGTTGCCGTCCGTGATCGCCCCGGGCGCCCCGGCCGCCTCGGCGCCCTCGAGGTCGACGAGGATCCGCTTGCCGCCGTCCGCCACGCGCGCCGAGAAGCGCGGCGCGCCGCTGGTCGCGACCACGATCTCGGCCCTGTCCTCCGAGGGCGCCGTGAGCCTGACGTCGCTCACCCGGATCGGGGCGGCGGCGTCCGCGTCTCCCGCAGGAGCGAGGATCAACATCATCCCGAGTGCCGCAGCACGGCGAAGCGCGCCCCGCCTCGGGCGATAGTCTCGATTGCTCTTCATTGCACTCCCGCTTCGCGGTGACGCGAGATCTGCGTCACGCTGCCGGGAGGCTACTTCGGGTGCCCGGATCGGGCCCAATTCGTGGCGGTCAGGGCGAGCCGAAGTCCGACTCTTCGGCGTCGCCGAGCGGCCTCAGCGCGATCACCCGCGTGGTCGGCGGGATCTCCGGGTGCGACGGGTCCTCGCGGATGAAGA
Organism: Sorangium sp. So ce385; assembly: GCF_051474135.1. NCBI lineage: Bacteria > Pseudomonadati > Myxococcota > Polyangiales > Polyangiaceae > Sorangium > Sorangium sp. So ce385. Next base: position 10,216,644 of record NZ_CP150337.1, read on the forward strand.
CGACGTCCGAGTCGCGGATCCGGTCGACGCGCCAGTTCACGGCCACGTCGACGCCCGTCGGGCCGCCGGCGTGCACGATCTCGGCCTTGCCGACGAAGTCGCCCACCTTCACCACCCACCCGAGCCCGGTCGGGTCGGTGAGCAGCGCGCGGGCGGGGGCGCGCGAGACGACGCCGACCAGCTTGAGCTCGTCGAGCGCGAAGCGATCCACGAGCACCTGGCGCTGGATCGTCACCCGCCCCCGGGCCTGCGTGGCGAAGAGCGACTCGAAGCTCCGGAACGGGTCGCGGCTCCGGTCGCTCTCGGAGAAGTCGGCCTCCTGGAACTCGCGGAGCGGCAGCGGCGGCAGCTCGGGCGCGGCCGCGTCCGCGGACGCGGAGGCGGAGGCGGCGGCGCGCGCCGGCGAGGCGCTGGACGGCGGCTTGGCCTTGGGCGCGCTGGGCGCGATGACGTCCGGCTCGTCCTCGCACCCCGCGAGCGAGACGGCCGCGAGGGCGGTCGCCCCGAGCGCGAGCAGCATCATCCGGCCGGCGTTCACCGCACACCTCCGCCGCTCCGACGCTTCACGCCGCTCGTCGGCGTCTCCCCCGCGCGCACCGCGCGGAAGGCGGTCGCGAGGCACTCCACCTCGACCTCCACGTCGGTCCCCACGACCTTCGGCTCCTTGATCTTGACCTCCTCGAGGTTGATGATGCGATCGAGCTGCCCCACGCCGTGGAAGAACTTCGCCACCTGGTGGAACTTCCCCGAGAGCGTCAGCTTCATCGGCACCTTGGAGAAGAACTCCTGCGGGATCTCCTCGGTGGGGCTCCAGGACGTCAGGTTGACGCCGGAGACGGTCGCGACGCCCTGGATCGCGGAGAGGAAGGCCGGCGTCTCGGACTCGTCGGGGAGGATCTTCTTCTGCTCGCGGCTCAGCTGCTCGCGGCGGGTCTTCTCGTCGAGGTCCTTCTGGTAGGCGGCCTTCGACGCCTGCGCCTTCGTGAGCTCCGACTGGAGCGACTGCTGCCGCTGGACGGCGCCCTCGATCTGCGAGTCGACCTCGGCGTAGAAGCCGACGAAGTACAGGATGCCGACGAGCGCCGCGAAGAGCGCGCCGACGCCGACCTTGGCGAGCGGCGGCAGCCGGTCGAGCGCCGAGCCGGTCTGCACGGGCTGGGGCTTCGTGGCCATCAGTACCTCACCTTCAGCTGCAGCGCGAACGAGACGAGCTCGAGCCGCGACGCCTTCTCGTTCTCCTTCTTCCCCGGGAGCAGCTGCACGTCGTAGAAGTACGAGGACAGCTTGAGCCGCTGGGCGAGCTCGTACACGTCGGTGCCGTCGCGCGCGAGCCCCTCGATGCGCACGGTCCGCTCGGACTCGACGTAGCTCGTGAGCCACAGCCGCCGGCTGTCCCAGGACGGGTTGTAGACGGCGAGCGGGTTCTCCTTGCGGAGCTGCGCGAGCTTGTCCGGGTCGGCGGTCGGCCCCTTGCCGTTCGTGAGCAGCTGCGCGAGCTCGAGCAGCACCGCCGTCGGCCCGCTGCGCGCCGCCTGGAGCTTCGCGATCGCGTCCTCGCGCGCGCGGAGGACCTCGAGCGCCTTCTTGATCTCCTCGTGGTTCGCGACGAGCGTGCGGATCTCCTGGATCTGGCTCTGGAGCACCGTGTTCTTCCGCGTCTGCTCGTCGAGCTCCTCGACCTTCGTCTGGTGGAAGAGGAAGAGGGCGACGATCTCGAGGATCACGACGCCGAGCGTGACGAGCAGCCACCGCTGGCTCGCCTGGGGCGCGGCCCCGCGCGTGCCGCGGCGCTGCGGGAGCAGGTTGACGCGGATCACGAGCGCTTCTCCCGGTCCTTGCGCATCGCGAGCCCGAGCGAGACGCAGAACTGCGCCGCCCGGAGCCGGAGCAGCTCCTGGTTGACTTCCTTCGCTTCCACGGTGATGCGCTCCATCGGCTGGATCAGCTCGACGGCCACCCGGGCGCGCCGCCCGATCGCCGCGGGCAGCGCCGGCAGGTTGGACGAGCCTCCGGTCAGGTAAATGCGGTGCATGTCGCCCTCACCGCTCGTGGCCAGGAAGAAGTCGAGCGAGCGCTGGATCTCCCCGGCGATGGAGTCGCACACCTGCTCGATCGTCTCGATGACCTGGGCGGGCACGCCGCCCGGGCCCGAGGTCACGCTGGCGCACTTGAACTCCTCGGCCTGCTCGAAGCTGATGCCGAGCTTCCGCTGGATCTGCTCGGTGATGTAGTTGCCGCCGTTGCCGATGTCGCGGGTGAACGCGCTCGCGCCGCGCGACACGATGTTGATCGACGCGAGGCTCGCGCCGACGTTGATGATCGCGAACGTCTGGTCCGGCGGGATGCCGCGGTTCACCTCGAACAGGTTCTGGACGGTGAACGCGTCGATGTCGACCACCATGGGCTTGAGCTTCGCGTTCCTGGCGATCTGGGTGTAGTCGTTGATCTCGTCGCGCTTGGCCGCGACGAGCAGGAGGTCCATCTGCCCGGCCTCGGGGCGGCGGCGCAGCACCTCGTAGTCGACGTGCACGTCCTTGATGTCGAAGGGGATGTGCTGCTCGGCCTCCCACTGGATCTGCTCGTCGAGCTCCGCGGCGGTCATGAGCGGCACCGTGATCTTGCGGATGATGACCGCCTGGCCGCTGATGCTGAGCGCGATCTCGCGCTGGCGTATCTTGGCCTCGGAGAAGGCGCGGCCGAGCGCCTCGACGATGGCCTGCGCGTTCATCACGTGGCCGTCGACGATGGCCTGCGGCGCGAGCGGCGCGTAGCCGAGCCGCACGAGGCCATAGCCCTTACGGCCCTCCTTGATCTGAGCGATCTTGATCGCGCTCGATCCGATGTCGACCCCGACCAAGTTCTTGCCTTCCGACATCCCGTCCGTCCCGATCCGCGCCCGCCTCGATGAAGAAAGGGAGGGCCGGGCCGCGTTGCCCGGCTCCCGGGCGCCCGATCCTCTCTGATCCCTTGTGGCCGCTTCTGGCGAAGCTTCGCACCACCGCCGATCGCGGGGCAAAAAACCGCTTTACGCTTGCCTCTCGCCCGCCTATCGAAGCTCGATACGCGGCACGGCGCCGCCGGTCGGGCCGGCAGGCGCGCGCCAGCCCAGGGTAGCACTGTCCGGGGCTCGGTCGTCGGGCACGGATGACGTCAGGTCAGAGTCCCCTCATGCATCCGGAGATCTCCCGTTTCTGCGGCACGCTCGGCCTCCGCGCCGGCGCCGCGATGGAGCCCCGCCCGCGGTCCTCGCGGCTGCGCTCCGCGCTCGCCGCCCTCGCGGCGGCCCTTCTCCTGAGCGCCGCGCCCGGCGAGGCGCTCGCCGAGGACGGCCAGCACACGGTCTACGCCGGCCAGACGCTCGGCAAGATCGCGAAGCGGTATCGGATCACGGTCGACGCGCTCCGCGAGGCGAACGGGCTCAAGCCCGGCCAGCGGATCCACCCGGGCCTCGTCCTCGTGATCCCCGAGCGGGGCAAGCCCGGCGCGCGCCCGCCGCGGGGGGCGCCCGGCCGGGCGGCCGCGCTGCGCGACGAGCCGGAGCGGAGCCGCGGCGCGAGCGCGAAGGAGCGGGCCGCCGAGGCCCGGGGCAAGGGGCCGGCGAAGCGCGACGTCAAGGCCGACCCCCGGTCGCTGCCGCCGAGCAAGCGCTATGCGCAGCGGCCCAAGCGCCCCGGATGGGTCCGCCTGGTGCGCGGCGCCGAGCGGCTCGAGCTCCGGCTGCTCACGCCGAAGGGGCGCCTCGTCCCCACGTCCCTCCCCAAGCTCAGCCGGCTGATGCGCGCGTCCCCCACCGCCTCGATCCCGATCGACCCGCGCCTGGCCACGCTGATCGGCATGGTGAGCGACCACTTCGGCGGCAGGACCATCCGCGTCGTGAGCGGTTATCGGCCCTACTCTCCGACCCAGTACACCCCGCACTCCAACCACAATTTCGGTCGCGCGATCGATTTCATGGTCGAGGGCGTGCCCAACACCGTGGTCCGCGATTTCTGCCGCGGTTTTCGCAACGCGGGTGTGGGATACTACCCCAACTCGACCTTTGTTCACCTGGATGTTCGATCAGATAAGGTCTACTGGGTGGATTACTCAGGTCCTGGGGAGGCGCCGCGCTACGAGGGCGCGAGGGGCGCTGTCGCGGCCGACGAGGCGGCGCGCGATGTCCCCGTCTCGGCCGAAGAAGAGGTGTATGGGTCAGGGGAACCCCGCCCCACCCAGCCGCAAGGGTCGAATACTACAGGGACAAACTCGGATGCGGGGCGCGGCGGCAGCGAACCGCAGAAGGGCATGGGTGCAGGTGCACCCACCTCGGCTGCGGCCGCATCAGCGGCGGGGAAGTGAACCGTCGAGGCCGCTGGCTACTCTCCACACACTGAACATCCGCACCAGACACAATTGCACGGCTCTACCTTGCACGCTGCGAGAGTTGTGGCACCAATCCACCTCACGTGCAGCAATCGACCCGACTGCAGCGGGAGGAGTTCGCTCCTCCCAGGCCACTCCTTCCGTGCTGTGACACGGAGGAGTTTGTCCAGCCGGTCATCCTGGGCGAGACCTGCCCGGTCGTCACGTGTGACCGAGCGCTGATCGAAGCGCCAGGCGCGCTCGGCCTCGACGCGCTCGACGATGCGCCGGGCGCCCCCGAGCAGGAGCCCGTCGCGGCGCTCGCGCACGATGCATGGGAGCCCGCCGAGGTCACGTCAAGCTGCGCGCACGACGCCTGGGGCTCCGGGGAGGCCCCGTCCCCCTGCACGTACGAGGACGGGTGGCAGGCCGCGGAGCCGGACGCCCACGCGAGCTGTCCGCCGTGCTGTACCGACGCGGCCTGCGCGAGCGGGCCGCAGCGCCGCGAGCTTCCGTGCGCGCCGCTCCGCCCGGAGGTGCTGAAGGGGTACTTCCCGCTCGTCCGGAAGCTGGTGCGCCAGGTGTCGCGCCACCTGCCGCCCAACGTGCAGCGCGACGATCTGCTCAGCGCGGGGATGCTCGGGCTCGTCGACTCGCTCCGCAAGAACGGCGGGAGCGACGGCGAGACGTTCGCCGGCTACGCGAAGCTCCGGATCCGCGGGGCGATCGTCGACGAGCTCCGCGCGCAGGACTGGCTCTCGCGGCGGGCGCGCGAGGCGGTCGAGGCCGGGGCCGCCGGCAAGGTCGGCGGCACGACCGTCTTCGTGAGCCTGAGCGAGGTGACCCCCGCCGAGGAGTCGGTGCACATGGCCGGCGGAGACGACCCGATCGAGGCGATCTCGGCGCAGGCGACCCGGCGCGCCCTGTCCTTCGCCATCGCGCAGCTCCCCGAGCGGGAGCGGCGCGTGATCGGCATGTACTACTTCGAAGGGGCGAAGCTGAAGGACATCGGCGCGGAGCTCGGGGTCGGCGAGCCGCGCGTGTCGCAGCTGCACACGCGCGCGCTCGGGATGCTGCGCGGCATGCTGTCCCACGCCTGACCGCGGCCCCGGCCGCGGCGTGACCGAGGCCCCGGTCGCGGCCCCGCCGGAGCCGCGGCCGCTCAGGGGCGCGCCGCCTCGGTGAGCCGCCGCGCCCGGCCGGGCATCGCGAGGCCGACCGCGAAGAGCGCGGTCTCCTCGTAGGCCTGCTGCAGCGCCGGGTCGCCGGCGGCGCGGTGCACGAAGGCGTTGCGGTGCGCGCCGCGATCGAGCGCGACCACGCGCGCGCAGCCGAGGTCGAGCAGCGCCTCGGTCGTCGCCTCGTCGCTGTCGAACGTCGTCGTGGCCACGAGGAGCGTCCCGTCGTCGAGCGCGCACGCGGCGCTGCGCCGGCGCATCGTGCCGATCTCGCGCGCCTCGGGCCGCAGCCTGCCGTCGTCGGCGGTGAGCGGCAGCTCGGTCGCGTCCACGCCCGGCCCGATCTCGACGCCGCCGGCCGGGCGGATCTCGACGCGGCCGCCGCGGACCAGCAGGAGGCCGCCCTCGCCCCGGAAGCGGAGCCCGACGGTGCCGCCGACGGCGAGCCCACGCGGGCCGCGCCGCCGGCCGGTGCCGACGCCGATCGCCGCCATGACGCGCGCCCGCTCGTCGGCCGGCACCTCGGCGTCGAGCTTCGGCGCGGTGCGCGGCGAGATCTCGCGCGAGCCGGCGCGGAGGCGGAAGAGGAACCGATCCGGCGCGAAGGCGTGGAGGCGGACCTGCGCGCCGAGGTGCACGGCGCTCGCGGCGTACGCGGCCGGGCTCCACGCCGGCGGCGGCTGCGCGCCGCCGTCCGCGGCCCAGCCGACGCGCTCGCCCGGGAGCGACAGATCGGGCGCCGGCGGGCCGTCCGTCGAGCGCGACTCGAAGTAGAGGAACGGGCCCGGGGACGCCGCCGCGACGTGCGCCGGCGGCGCGAGCGACATCTCCGGCGCGAGGCGCTCCGCGACGAGGCCGCCGTCGGCCTGGCGGCTCAGGAAGGCGACCCCGAGCGGATCCGGCGCCCGCCCCAGCGAGACGCCGGCGAGGCACCGGGCGCGCTCGAGGGCCGCCCGCATCGCGGCGGCGTCGGCGGCGCCGCTCCACGCGTGGATCACGAAGCCGCGATCGGTCATGCACAGCGCCGAGCGCTCGACGACGAGGTCGTCGCCGTCGCCGGGCGAGAGCGCCGCGCCGGCCGGGGCGCGCTCGGCGGGGGGGCCGGCCAGCGCCGGGAGCGCCGGCGCGGGGCTCGCGGGGCTCACCGCCTCGAAGAGCGACGGCCCCTGCCAGAGCGCCCAGGGGAAGCGCCGGCCGCCGCCGTCGCGGAGATCGCGGGGGCTCGCGGCCGGCGGGCCCTGCCAGAGCGCCCAGGGCACGCGAGCGACGTCGCCGCCGGAGGGCCACGCGCCGAAGTACGGCCGCCCCGAGAGATCGACCCCGATCGTCGCCGCGCCGTCGCGCGGCGGCACGAGCGCGCGCCCGCCGACGACCATGCCGAGCGCCCCGACGCCCGCGGGGGGCGCGGCCGGGCCGCGCGCGCCGACGCCGAGGCCGATGGCCCCGCGGAGCGCCGCCGCGTCGGGGAGCTGCCCCGTGCCGTGCGGGCCGACGGTCGGCCTGGGCGCCTCGAAGCCGGCCTGCAAGGTGAACTTGACGTGCCGCGTGTCGATCGCGAGCAGGTGGACGCGCACGTGCTCCCGCTGCGGATCGGGGCGGACGGTGGTCGCGGCGAAGGGGCTCGCCGGGCGCTGCGGGTCGCCCTCGACGCCGGGGAGCACGCGCGGGAGCGAGGGCGCCACGAGGACCCAGTCCCCCTCCCCCGGGAGCGGGGGCTGGATCGCGGGCTCGACCTGGGACGGCGGCCAGAGCGACGGCCACCCCTCCGGCGCGGGCTCCGGCGCGGCGGGGCCGTGGGTCAGGTACGCGGCGGCCGGCGCGGCGCGGACGCCCGCCGCGGCGCGGCCCGCGGCGAGCGCGAGCCGCTCGACCGCGGCGGCCGCCCCCGGGCCGAGCAGGCGTCCGGCGGACGGCCCGGCGAGCTCCAGGAACGACGGCGCGCGGCGCGGGAGGTGGTGCGCGCGGGCGCCGAACGGATCGCGGCCGCCCGTGTCGACCTCGCCGGTGCCGGCGTTGAGCGCCGCCGGCACCGCCTCCGGGCCGAGGGCCATCACCAGGCCCTCGTCGACGAGGTCGAGCCGCGCCGACGCGGGCGGGGTGTCGAAGACGATCTCGGTGCGCGACGCGCCGTCGGCGCTCCCGGTCTCGAGCCAGCCGTCGATCGCCGCGCGGAGCCGCTCGCCGAGGGGCCGGGGCCCAGGCGCGCCGCCGCCGAGATCGAGCAGCGTGACCCCCTGGACGACGCCGAAGGCGGAGGTGGTCACCGCGACGCGGCTGCCGCGGGCGACCAGGTTGCGGTCGTCGCCGAGGGGTGTGCCGGTCAGGTTGCGGAGGCCGCCCAGGCTCACCGGCCGGCCGGAGCGGGTGAGCCGCACGCGCGCGCGGTACAGGTCGGCGGCGCCGCGCCCGTCCGGCGCAGGCCCGGCGCCCGCGGCAGGCTCGACGCCCGCGGCAGGCTCGGCGCCCGCGGCAGGCCCGGCGCCCGCGGCAGGCCCGGCGCCGCGCTCGTCGGGCGCGGGCCCGGCGCCCGCGGCGGGCTCGGCGCCCGCGGCGGGCTCGCCGTCCGGCGGCCGCGGGACGCCCAGGAACAGCACCCGGCGGCCGAGCAGCGCGTCGGAGAGGAACCCGCCGCGCTCCTCCCAGACGAAATCGTCCGGGCTGACGGCGCCGCCGATCGCGTCGCCGAGCATCCCGGCGATGGCATCGGCGGTCCGCGCCGGCGGGGGCGGCGTCGCGAGCCGCGCGACGGCCCCGAGCAGGGCGACGCCGAGCGCGACCGGGAGCCGGCCCCGGAGGTGATCGATCCAGGTGGAGAGCGGCCGTTCGGTCATCCCTGCGCGAGCGCGCTCCCTCCTCCAGCAGCGCCGGCCTGGGCCGCCGCGGCGCGCGGGCGGATCCCGAGGAGCTGGCGCGCGCGGTCCGGATCGACCACCTCTCGGCCGACGCTCCGCGCGAAGGCGGCGGCGCGCGCGACGAGCGGCGCGCTCCCCTCCGCCAGCACCCCCTTCTCCAGGTAGATGTTGTCCTCCAGCCCGACCCGCGCGTGCCCGCCGAGCTGCATGGCCAGCTCGGTCATCGGGCGCTGGTGCCGGCCGACGGCGGCGACCCCCCAGCTCGAGCCTCGCGGGATCTGGCTGATCATGAACCGGAGCACGTCCTCGCGCGCGGCGATGCCGCCGGGCACGCCGAGCACGAACTGGAAGTGGAGCGGCTCGGCGAGGAGCCCCTCGGCGAGCAAGCTGAGCGCCTCATGGATATGGCCGACCTCATAGCACTCGAGCTCGGGAATGCTCCCCGCCTCGCGGATCCGGGCCGCCATGTCCCGGATGAGCGGCCGGGCGTTGTCGAAGATCCCGTCGCCGAAGTTGAGCGTGCCGCAGTTCAGGGTGGCCATCTCGGGGCGGCAGAGCAGCGGCTGGGCGCGCTCGTCGACGCCCATCCCGACGGCGCCGCCGGTCGACGTCTGCACGATGACGTCGGTCTTCTCCTGGATGGCGGCGATCGCCTCGGCGAAGAGGGCGCGCGACTGGCTCGGCGTCCCGTCCGGGTTCCGGACGTGCAGGTGGACCACCGCGGCGCCCGCGTCCCGGCAGCGCGCCGCCTCCTCGGCGAGCTCGCGCGCCGTGACCGGCAGGTGCGGCGTCTGCGCCCGCGTCGTCTCGGCGCCGACGATCGCCGCGGTCAGGATCAGCGCGCTCTCGGGCGGCGTGACGATGATCCGCGGGGGCGGCGTGATGATCGGCCGCGGCTCCGGGAGCTGCGCGTGGTCCGGGGGAGGCGCCGACAGCGCCGGCAGGACGAGGCGCGGCCGTCGCTGGAGCTCCTTCGGGACGACACAGGTGCCGAGGGCCCGGCAGACGATGATCGGCTCGGCCAGCGCGTCCGCCGCCGAGGGCGCCACCCCGGGTTCGCGGACGCTGGCGACGACCTTGCGCGCCTCGAAGGCCATGGTGCGCGACGTGGCGCCGACCTTCGTGACCACCCCGGTCGCCTCGATGAAGTCGCCTGCTCGGACCGGGGCGAGGAACTCGACCGCCTCGTACGCACGGAAGAGCCCCTCGTCGCCGTCCAGACGGATGAGGAGCTCGGTGGCGACGTCGCCGAAGAGCGCGAGAATACGCGCGCCATCGCACAGCTCCCCCGCGTAATGTGCGTCGTGCGCGCCCATCCTGACGCGCAGCGTGACCGTGAGACCAACCCCAGTGCTCATGGGCGTGAAGACTCAACAGTCGACAGTCGTTAGTCAACAAGGGAAACTCCCCCAGCCGATGAACCTCGTAGAAGCCAGAAATCTCCCGCGCCACGTCGGAATCATCATGGATGGCAACGGCCGCTGGGCGGAGCTGCGCGGCGAGCCGCGCGAGGCCGGGCACAAGGCCGGCAGCGCCGCCGTGCGGCGCATCGTGCGCGTCTGCCGGAGGCTCGGCGTCGAGGCGCTGACGCTGTACGCGTTCAGCGAGCAGAACTGGGCGCGGCCCCGGAACGAGGTCGACGCGCTCATGGGCCTCCTGCGCGAGTTCCTGATGAGCGAGCGCTGCGAGATCCTCGAGAACGACATCCGCCTGGTCGCGATCGGCGACATCAGCCGGCTCCCGGAGCCCGTGCGCGACGTGCTCGATCCGCTCCGGAAGGCGTCCGCCACGAACCGGCAGATGACGCTCGCGCTGGCGCTGTCCTACGGGGCGCGCGAGGAGATCGCCGCCGCGGCGCGCGAGCTCGCGATGGAGGCGGTCGCCGGCAGGCTCGATCCGGAGGCGATCGACGGGGCGCTGCTCGCCGCGCGGCTGCCGAGCCTGAGCGTGGGCGAGCCGGACCTCATCATCCGCACCGGCGGCGAGCAGCGGCTCTCCAACTTCCTGCTCTACGGGGCCGCGTACGCCGAGCTGTCGTTCACGGAGCGGCTGTGGCCGGACTTCACCGAGGACGACCTCTTCGACGCGATCGCGGCCTACCAGCAGCGCGTCCGCGCCGCCGAGCCCGCGGCCGAGGCCGAGGGCGGCGGCGCGGACGAGCCGGCCCGCGCGAACGGCGCGCTCGGCGCGGCGAGGCCGTGGCGCGCGCGCGAGATCGCCTCTCACAACGGCTCACGGACGGGAGTCTGACGCTTGGCTGCTTCCAACCTCACGATGCGGGTCCTCACCGCGATCGTGGCTGCTCCGATCCTCCTCTCGCTGCTCTACCTCGGCCCGAGCTGGGGGTGGGCCGCGCTCGTCGCGGTCGCCTCCGCCATCGGCGCGCTCGAGTTCTTCGCGATGACCCACGCGGACGACCGCGCGTCGCGCGTCGCCGGCGTGGCGCTCACCCTCGGCGTGCTCGGCGTGCTCTGGCGCTTCGGGGGCTCGCCGGCCGCGCTGCTCGCGCTGATCTTCCTCTTGCCGTTCGTCGCGATGCTCGTCACGCTGGTGCGCCTCGGCGACATGCGCACCGCGGCGCTGCGCGTGCTGGCGATGACCTTCGGCCCGCTCTACGTGGGCGGCGGGCTCGGCGCGCTGGCGCTGCTCCGGCGCGACGCCGGCGCCGACGGCCCCTCGTTCGTGGTCCTGGCGCTGCTGCTCTCCTGGTTCTCCGACACCGGCGCCTACTTCGCCGGCCGCTTCCTCGGCCGGCGCAAGCTCTACGAGGCGGTGAGCCCGAAGAAGACCGTCGAGGGCGCCCTCGGCGGCCTGCTCTTCGCGGTGCTGGGCGCGCTGCTCGCCCACTTCTGGTTCCTCCGGTCGCTGCCGCTCGTCGACGGGCTCGCGCTCGCGATCGTCGCGGGCGGCCTCGGTCAGGCGGGGGACCTCGGGGAGTCCCTGTTCAAGCGCTCCTTCGGGATCAAGGACTCGGGCGGGATCGTGCCCGGCCACGGCGGCATCCTCGACCGGGTCGACGCCCTGCTCGTCACCGGGACCATCACGTATCTCTACGTCCTCTGGTCGCGCTCGTGAACGGCGTCGCGCTGCGCCCGCGCCGGCGCAGCGCCCGCGCGGCGCCGCCCCTCCGCCGCGGGCGCGGCGCCGCGCCGCGTACTGCCGAGCTGACGCAATGCCCCGGCCGTCTGCAACCGCGTGACGCGTCGCATGATTGCGCCCGACACATTGAACTGGGCCGCGCCGCGCACTAGAAAGTTACAGAGCCATGGAAGATCAAGTCAGTACCAAGAACACGACTCCGCCGGTGAGCGGCGCTGCTGCTCCGGGCCATAAGCACAAATACGAGTTCTTCAAAGTCGTCCAGGGTTATCTCGATGAGGCCGCCCGCCTGATCGAGCTGCCGGGTTACATCACCACGATCCTGAGCCAGCCCAAGAACGAGATCATCGTCAATTTCCCTGTACGGATGGATGACGGCAGCATCCGGCTCTTCAAGGGTTACCGGATCCAGCACAACAACCTCCTCGGGCCGTTCAAGGGGGGCATTCGCTATCACGAGACGGTGTCGCTCGACGACCTCAAGGCGCTCGCCGCGATGATGACGTGGAAGTGCGCGCTCATGAACCTGCCGCTCGGCGGCGGCAAGGGGGGCATCAAGTTCAACCCGAACGAGGTGTCGCGCGCCGAGCTCCAGCGCATCACGCGCCGCTTCTTCCATGCGCTCGGCTCGAACATCGGCCCGGAGACGGACATCCCTGCGCCCGACGTCGGCACCGACGCGAAGACCATGGCGTGGGCCATGGACACGTACATGAACACCGTCGGACAGCTCTTCAAGCAGGCGGTGAAGGGCGTCGTGACCGGCAAGCCGGTGGCGTCGGGCGGCACGTACGGGCGCGAGAAGGCGACCGGGCAGGGCGTCGTCCACTGCATCACCGAGTGGGCCGAGGACAACGACGTGAACCTCGGCGGCGCGACGCTGCTCGTGCAGGGGTTCGGCAACGTCGGCTCGCACACGGCCGTGCTCCTGTCGAAGCTGGGCGCCTCGACCGTCGCGGTCGGCGACCACACCGGGTACCTCTACAATCCGGAGGGGTTCAACCCGCACAAGCTGCAGGACTACGTGAAGAAGCACCGCTCGATCGCGGGCTACCCGGCGGGCAAGCCGATCAGCCGCGAGGAGTTCTTCCGGCTCAAGGCGGACATCTTCATCCCGGCGGCCCTGGAGAACCAGGTCGGGGTGGAGGAGGCGAGCTGGCTGCAGGTCCGGCTCGTGGCCGAGGGCGCGAACGGGCCGTGCACGCCCGAGGGGGAGAAGGTCCTCCTGGAGCGCGGGATCGACATCCTGCCGGACGTCCTCGCCAACTCGGGCGGCGTCACGGTGAGCTACTACGAGTGGGTGCAGAACAAGCGCTCCGAGACGTGGACGCTCGAGGAGGTCGACGCCCGGCTCGAGAAGGCGATGAAGCGGGCCTACCGCGAGGTGACCGAGATGGCGCGGCAGAAGAAGTGCACGCTGCGCCTCGCCGCCTACGCCGTGGCGCTGCAGCGGCTCGCGGCCGTGTACGGCGAGCGCGAAATCTTCCCGTGAGGCGGGGCGCGGCCCTCGCGGCGCCCCCACGCCGCGCGGTGGTGGCCGAATTTGAACATGAAGGCGGGAAGACGGGAAGAAAAGATCAATGATCTTCCTACCTTCCCGCCTTCATGGGAATCACTCCGGGGCAAACTGGGCCACCACCGGCCGCGCGCGGCCGAGCCACCGGTGGCGCGGGTGAATCAGAGACCGAGCGTGCGCCGGCCGATATCCATCTTCATCTTCTGCTTGGCGAGGTAGAGCGTCTCCTCGGCCACCGCGTTGGCGCGCGCCGCGTGCTCCCGCAGGATGTCCAGGACCAGATCGTCGCCGCCGGGTTTGTCGTACTCGGCGCGGCGGGCGCGCATCGGGCCGAGGAGCTCGTCGATCGCGGCCGTGATCTCGGCCTTGATGTGGCCGTCCCCGATGTTGTCTCCCCGGCTGTAGCGCTCCTCGAGCACCTGGACCCGCGCCGGATCCTTGATGAACGCGCGCACGTACTGGAACAGGGAGCTCGTGATGTCGCCCGGGTCGGTCATGCTCTGCCGGCCGGTGTAGAGCGCGCCCACCTTCTTCTTGATCTCCTTGGTGCTGTCCGAGAGGAAGATGGCGTTGTTGAGGCTCTTCGACATCTTGTGGACGCCGTCGGTGCCGACCAGCCTGCCGACGCGGCCCACGAGCGGCGCTGGGATCGGGAACAGGCCTCCTGCGGTGACGTGCGCCTCGTCGTCGAGCGCCGGATCGACGTCGCAGTAGACGTGGTTGAAGCGCCGCGCGACCTCGCGGCACATCTCGAGGTGGGCGACCTGATCCTCGCCGACCGGGACCAGCGCGGGGCGGAACGCGAGGATGTCGGCGCATTGCCCGACCGCGTACAGAGGAAACCCGAAGCTGTATTTGTCGCCGAGCCCCTTGGTCTCGATCTCGTGCTTGAGCGTCGGGTTCCGCATCACCCGGTTGAAGGGGAGCTGCATCGCGAAGAACCATGTGAGCTCGGCGATCGCGGGGACCTCGCTTTGCAGGACGAGCGTGGAGCGCCCGGGATCGATGCCCGCAGCCAACCAGTCTTTGACGATCTCCAGCACATCGCGGCGGATGTCGGCCGGCTGGTCCGCGCGCGTCGTGAAGGCATGGACGTTGGCGATGAGGAAGTAGCACTCGTAGCTGTCCTGGAGGCGGACGCGGTTCTCGATGGATCCGACCCAGTGGCCGACGTGGAGGCGCCCGGTGGGCGTATCTCCGGTGAGGATGCGGGGGCGAAGGGGCTGGGCGGAAGGGCTGGAGGTCGAGGAGCTCATGGCCGAGATCGCCGCCCTCATAGCACCGCTCGCGCATGATGTCTTTCGCGGACACGCACCCGCGGATCGCCGGCGGCGCGCCCTTGACCGCCGCGGACGGCGTGGCGATCCTGCTCGACGCTTTCCGCCGCCGCTCCGAAGAGGAGGAGTCTTGCTGAGGCAGCTGTTGCGCCGTTTCTTGCGCCCGCAGGCGCGCTTGCTCGCCATCGTCGTCGCGCTCCAGCTCGTGGCGACGCTCGCTTCGCTGTACCTGCCGAGCCTGAACGCGGACATCATCGATCATGGGGTCGCCGTCGGCGACACGTCGCGGATCCTGGAGCTCGGCGCGATCATGCTCGCCATCACCGGCGTCCAGATCGTGTGCTCGGTCGCCGCGAACTACGCCGGCGCGCGCGCCGCGATGAGCTTCGGCCGCGACCTGCGCGCGGCGGTGTTCCGCCGCGTCGGCGAGTTCTCCGCGCGCGAGCTGTCGCGGTTCGGCGCGCCGTCGCTCATCACGCGCACGACCAACGACGTCCAGCAGGTGCAGATGGTGGTGATGATGGGCTGTACGATGCTCGTCCTCTCGCCGATCATGTGCGTCGGCGGCATCGTCATGGCGCTGCGCGAGGACAGGTCGCTCGCCTGGCTGCTCGCGATCGCGGTGCCGCTGCTCGCGGGCGCCGTCGTCGCGATCATGTCGCGGATGGTGCCGCAGTTCCGGCGGATGCAGCCCCTCATCGACGCGGTGAACCGCGTGCTGCGCGAGCAGATCACCGGCGTGCGCGTGGTCCGCGCCTTCGTGCGCGAGCGCGCCGAGGCGGCGCGCTTCGATCGCGCGAACGGCGACCTCACCGAGGCCGCGCTGCACATCGGGCGCCTGCAAGCGATGATGTTCCCGACCGTGATGTTCGTGTTCAACGCTTCGAGCGTCGCCGTCCTGTGGTTCGGCGCACACCAGATCGCGGACGGCAGGCTCGCGATCGGCTCGATGACGGCGTTCCTCGCCTACCTGGTGCAGATCCTCATGGCGGTGATGATGGTGACGTTCATGGCCGTCATGCTGCCGCGCGCGGCCGCGTGCTCGGAGCGCATCGTCGAGGTGCTGAGCACCGAGCCGTCCGTGCGCGCCCCCGACCAGCCCGTGACGCTCGTCGAGCCGGCCGGCGTCGTCGAGCTGCGAGACGTCGAGGTTCGATATCCGGGCGCCGAGCTGCCGGTCCTGCGCGGCATCTCGTTCGTCGCGCGCCCCGGGCAGGTCACCGCGATCATCGGCAGCACCGGCTCGGGCAAGACCACGCTGCTCGACCTGATCGCGCGGCTCATCGATCCGACGAGGGGCGAGGTCCGGCTCGACGGCGTCGACGCGCGGATGCTCGCCCTCGAGGCGGTGTGGTCGAGCGTCGGGCTCGTGCCGCAGCGACCCTTCCTGTTCTCCGGCACGGTGGCCTCGAACCTGCGCTACGGCGACCCCGCGGCGACCGACGAGCAGCTCTGGGCAGCGCTCGCCGCCGCGCAAGCGCGCGACTTCGTCGAGTCGATGCCGCAAAAGCTCGACACGCCGATCGGGCAGGGCGGCACGAACGTCTCCGGCGGCCAGCGCCAGCGGCTCTCGATCGCCCGCGCCCTGCTGCGCCGGCCGCGCGTGTTCCTGTTCGACGACGCCTTCTCCGCGCTCGACGTCGCGACCGAGGCCCGGCTGCGGGCGGCGCTCGCCGAGCGCACGCGCGCCGCCACGGTGATCGTCGTCGCGCAGCGCGTGTCGAGCATCGTCGACGCGGACCAGATCCTCGTGCTCGACGGCGGCGAGCTCGTCGGCCGGGGCAAGCACGGCGAGCTGCTCGCGTCGTGCCCGACGTACGCGGAGATCGTCGCCTCGCAGCGCGAGGCAGCGGCGGCCGCATGAGCGCGCGTCACGCTGGTCCCCCGCGCGCCGCCCCCGAGGGGGCGCGCTCCCCGGTGCTGCCGCGCGGCCCCTTCGGCATGGGGGCTGCCCCGCCGCAGAAGGCGAAGCGGTTCGCGCCCTCCGCGCGGCGCCTCCTCGGCCGCCTCGCCCCCGAGCGCGCGCGCCTCGGGGTCGCGATCGCGTGCTCGCTGCTCAGCGTGGGCCTCGGCCTGACCGGTCCAAAGCTCCTCGGCCGCGCGACCGACATCATCTTCTCCGGCGTGATCGGCGCCCGCCTCCCGGCGGCCGCCACGAAGGCCGAGGCCGTCGCGGAGCTCCAGCGCTCCGGCCAGGCGCGGCTCGCCGAGCTCGTGGGCCACATGGATGTCGTCCCCGGCCGCGGCATCCAGCTCGGCGAGCTCGCCGAGCTGCTCCTGCTCGTGATGGCGCTGTACGCCGGCGCGTCGCTGTTCGCCTGGCTGCAGGGCTACCTGCTCAACGAGGTCGTGCAGCGCGCCGCGCGGCAGCTCCGCGCCGACGCGCAGGACAAGCTCGCCCGCTTGCCGCTCGCCTACTTCGACGGCCGCCCGCACGGCGAGCTCCTGAGCCGCGTCACCAACGACATCGACAACATCGCGCAGGGCCTGCAGCAGACGCTGACGCAGATCATGAACGGCGCGCTGACGCTCGTCGGCATCGTCGTCATGCTCGTCGTGATCTCGCCGGTGCTCGCGGTGATCACGCTCGTCACCGTGCCGCTCTCGGTGCTCACGACCGCGGCGGTCGCGAAGCGCGCGCAGGCGAAATTCGCCGCGCAGTGGGCGCAGGTCGGCACGCTCAACGGCCAGATCGAGGAGGCGTTCACCGGCCACGCGCTCGTCAACGTGCTCGGGCGGCGCCGCGACGTCGAGGCGCGCTTCCAGTCCACGAATCAGGAGCTGTTCGAGACCAGCTTCCGCGCGCAGTTCATGTCCAGCACCATCATGCCGGCGGTCAATTTCGTCGGGAACCTGACCTACGTCGCCATCGCCGTCATCGGCGGCCTGCGCGTCGCGTCGGGCGCGATGCTGCTCGGCAGCGTGCAAGCGTTCATCCAGTACTCGCGCCAGTTCTCTCAGCAGCTCGGCCAGCTCGCGTCCGTCACGAACGTCCTCCAATCGGGCGTTGCCTCCGCAGAGCGGGTGTTCGAGCTGCTCGACGAACAGGGCCAGTCGCCCGAAGCCGCCCCGCCCGCGGCCCTGCCGAAGGTCACCGGCGAGGTCCGGTTCGAGCACGTCACGTTCCGCTACAAGCCCGATGAGCCCCTGATCGAGGACCTCGATCTCACGATCATGCCAGGCCAGACGGTCGCGATCGTCGGCCCGACCGGCGCCGGCAAGACCACGCTCGTGAACCTCTTGATGCGGTTTTACGAGCTCGACGGCGGTCGGATCCTGATCGACGGTGTCGACATCGCGCGCTTGCCTCGCCACGAGCTGCGCGCGAAGCTCGGTATGGTGCTGCAGGATACATGGCTGTTCTCAGGCACGATCCGCGACAATATCGCGTTCGGCAACGCGGCCGCGACCGAGGCCGACATCCAGGAGGCGGCGCGCGCGGCGCACGTCGACCGCTTCGTGCGCGCCCTGCCCGCCGGTTACGATACGGTCATCGACGAGGAGTCGGGCAACCTGAGCGCCGGCGAGAAGCAGCTCATCACGATCGCGCGCGCGTTCCTCGCGAACCCGGCGATCCTGATCCTCGACGAGGCGACCTCCTCGGTCGACACCCGGACCGAGGTGCTCGTCCAGCGCGCGATGGCCGCCCTGCGCGCCCAGCGCACGAGCTTCGTGATCGCGCATCGCCTCTCGACGATCCGCGACGCCGACATGATCCTGGTGATGAACGCGGGCCGCGTCGTCGAGCGCGGCACGCACGCCGAGCTCCTCGCCGCAGGCGGCGCCTACCACGCGTTGTACAAGACCCAGCTCACCGGCAACGGCGGAAGCGGCGCGACGCTCGCGGGCCAGAGCGCCGCTCCGTCAGCTTGAAACGACCGAGAACGAAGAGATTGGAACCACGGAGGCACAGAGGGCACAGAGTTGTTTTGCCGTTCCTCTGGACCTACCGCCCCGGCGCCGCGCCGCTCGCCGCCGCCGCCGCCCCTGGCGCGCGCGTGATCTCGGCCGCCCGGCCGGCGACCCGGAGCGCCGTGCCTTGGGCGGCGTGCTTGTACTTGACGTAGCCGAGCGCCAGCACCCGCGGCCCGCCCGGATCCTTCACCTGGCTCGTCACCGCGCCGACGGCGGCGCCGTCGGGCAGCGCGATCTCCGCGCCCGCGGGCACGGCGTCCTCCCCCTCGACGGCGAGCTGCACGAGCCGCTTCTTCGCGTGGCCGCGCATCTGGAGCATGAACACCGTCTCCTGCCCCAGGTAGCAGCCCTTGTTGAACGAGACGGCGCGCTCCTCGAGCGACGCCTCCTGCGGGAAGTTCTGGTCGTCGAAGTCGACGCCGAAGCGCGGGACGTTGTTCTCGACCCGGAGCACCTCCCACGCCGCCGCCGTCGTGGGCAGCACGGGGCCGGCCCCGCCCGCGGCGCGCAGCGCCTCGAGCACGGCGCCCTCGGCCTGCCGCGGCGCGACGAAGAGCGCGCCCCCGAGGCCGGTCCAGTCGACGATCGCGGCGTCCGCGCCGGCCGCGCGCCCGGCCGCCGCGAGCTCGGCGGCCCGCGGGCCGTGGGCGAAGACCCAGGCGTGCTCGCCCGTGGCGTCCGCGAGCTCGGCGTCCTCCATGATGAGGTAGCGATCGAAGCTCTCGCGCAGCGCCTCGATGCGATCCCGGAGCGCGCCGACGTAGATGCGGTCCTCCGCGATCACGATCCACACCTCGGCGAAGATCTTCCCGGTCTTCACCACGTTGAGCCCGTACGCCCCGCCCGCGGGGGGCGCGGCCTTGGCCCCGGCGGGCAGCGGCTTCTGCGGGGCGAGATCGCAGGTGACCAGGCCGTTGAGCCAGGTCTGCCGGTCCGAGCCGGTGACGATCAGGGTCCCGAGCTCGGGCATGGGCTGCACCAGCGCCCCTTCGCGGAGCGCGCGCCGCTGCTCGTCCAGTCCGTGGGCGTCGTTCATCGAGGTCCGATCGTGGAGGCGGGAGGCCGGGCCGTCGAGGGGCGGCCCGACATTTCGGCGGCCGCCCCCCCCGGGCTCAGGGATCGACCTCGGCGACGAGCGCCGGGAACTGGGGCGACGTGTGGACGGAGGGCGGGACGATCGCCGCGTCGACGTGGCCCACGAGGCGGCGGAGCGCGTCGGCGTCGGCCGAGAGCACCTCGGCGACGACGGTGAGCGACTTCGGGAGCGACGCGACCGACGCGATCACCGCGTCGGCCGAGGCGCCCCGGACCAGGACGGCGCGCGCGCCGACCTTCGCGGCGGCCTCGGCCCCCTCCGGGCTCTCGGCCAGGGCGAGCGGCAGCATGCGCATCGTCCTCGCCCCCTTCGCGAGGCGGTCCCAGTCGTCGAGCGGCAGGAGCGCGTCGATGCAGACCCCGTCCGCCCCGTGGTAGCGCGCCGCGAGCGCGCCGTCGCGATCGCCCACCCGGGACAGGCAGAGCGACGGCACGGTCTTCGTCGCGCGCGCGGCCCCCTGCATAGCGGGCCCCGCCTCGGCGAACGCGAGCGCAGAGATGTTGAGCTCCTGCAGCCGCGCCGCATCCTCCGCTGGCGACTCCGAGCCGACGAGCCCGACCAGAGCCATGTTCTTTCTACGGGTGGAGAGCACCTGGAGAAGATCGCGTGTGGACGGGACGATCGATCCCGCATCGAAATCCGGCATGGGAGGGCCGGTAGACGAGCCGAACGCGCGGGTCAAGCGAGGGATCGCTCGAGCTCCTCGAGCGCGGGTCGGGAATCCATGGCTGGGACGTCTTGCACGCGCATCCACACGGCGGTCTGATCGCCCTCGTAGCAGACGCTGCCTTCGTGCCGGAACTCGAACGAATAGCGGATCATGTGCCGCTTTTGGCCGAGCCGGGAGCGCGTCGCCACGCACGTCGCCTCGATGGGCGCGCCCGGCTGGACGAGCTTGCGAAAGACCACCCGGTGGATGTTGGTGCCATAACCGATCCAGCCCTCGCGGTGCCGCAGCCCGAGCAGGTGGTAGGCGTGCACGAAGCCGAGCATCCCCGTCGCGTGCACCATGATCGCGCCGGCGACGTGGCGCGGGTGCAGCAGCGGGTGCGCCCGCTGCGCGTCGACGAGCGGCATCGGGCGGTCGGTCGGCATGCGGCAGCGCACCAGGCTCCTCTCGGCGTCCACCTCGAGGAGCTCGTCGAAGAAGAGGACCGACGGGTCGTAGGGCAGGTCCGCGAGGAACTCGGCGTCGAACGGACCAAGCTTCACAGGAAGGGGCGCGCCGCTCGCCGCGCCGGGTGCTGAGGTCGTCATCGGAATGGGCTCTGGGATCCTGGATCCCCGAGGGCAGCTCCCTAGCAGCGGCCGATCGCGTGGGCAACGGCCGTGACGAGCCCGAGAAAATGGGGCGGCTCGCGGGAATGCGCGCGGGAATGGACGAGCGGGTGGTGGCTTTGCAAATCGTTGGACCTCCACGGATTTCGAGGAGCTCTCTCGGAGGTCCGCGGGTAAGGTTCTGTGATGCACACGACAGAATCGCTCGACCGTTTCATGGCGGATGTCCGGTCGGGCCTGAAGGCGTCGCCGAAGCACCTCTCGCCGGAGTATTTTTACGATGCGCTCGGCTCGCACCTCTTCGAGGCGATCTGTCAGCTCCCCTGGTATCCGCTGACGCGCGCGGAGCGGGCGCTGCTCGAGGGGCACGCCGAGGAGATGGTCGCGCCGTTCGGGGCCGGCGCCTCGATCGTCGAGCTCGGCTGCGGCAGCGGGGAGAAGCTCGCCCTGCTGGCGGCGCCGCTCTGCAAGCGGGTGCCTCGCCTCTGCGTGCACCTCGTGGACGTCTCGGAGACGGCGCTCGACCTCTCGCGCCGGACCCTGGGCCGCCTGCCGCGCGTGGAGACGTCGGCCCACCGGGCGAGGTACGAGGAGGGCCTGGCCCGCGCGGCGGCGCGGCGCGCGGTCGACGCCCGGGGCGGCGGGGGCGCGGTGCTCGTGCTGTTCCTCGGCTCGAACATCGGCAACCTGGCCCCGGCGGCCGCGGCGGCGTTCCTCGCGGGGGTGCGCGGCGCGCTGCGCGCCGGGGACGGGCTGCTGCTCGGCGCCGACCTCGTGAAGCCCGCGGCGGATCTGCTGCTCGCGTACGACGATCCGCTCGGCGTCACCGCGGCCTTCAACAAGAACCTGCTCGCGCGCATCAACCGGGAGCTCGGCGCGACGTTCGACCTCCGCTCGTTCGAGCACCGCGCGGCGTGGAACGCGGAGGCCTCGCGCGTCGAGATGCACCTCGTCAGCCGCAGGCGGCAGTCGATCCGCGTGGGCGCGCTCGATCTCGAGGTCGCCTTCGACGAGGGCGAATCGATCTGGACAGAGAGCTCGTACAAGTACACCCCGGACGAGGTGGTGCGCATGGGGGAGCGCGCGGGGTTCCGCTGTCATCAGCAGTGGATCGAGCCGGTCGGGCGGTTCTCGACGACGCTCTTCCTCGCCGAGGAGCGCGCGGCGGGCCGCTGATCCGGCGGGCTCAGCGCGGCGCGGGTCCCGGCGGGCTCGCGCCGCGCGTCATGCGCTTCGCGCCATCGGGGAACGCCCGTACGCGCGGGCGTCCTCAATTTGACGCGTTGCCCGACGTCGCGTAATCCACTCGACCATGTCAGGCAGTCGTGGTCCTCGCGGTCCTGCGGCGCTCGCGCTCGGCGGGTCGATCCTGGGACTGGCGTTCAGCGCCTCGTCGACGTTCGACTACATCCGGCACCTCGACCGGCAGGTCCACGACCTGCACTGCAGCTTCATCCCCGGCCTCGGCGCCCAGGCGGGGGCCGACACGGCGTGCCGCGTGGCGATGTACAGCCCCTACTCCGCGCTGTTCCGCGAGAGCTTCTGGGGCGGTATCCCGATCTCGCTGTTCGCGCTGGGCGCGTTCGCGTTCTTCGCGGCGTTCGCGCTCTACGTGCTGCTCTCGGGCCAGCACGCGCCGCGGCGCGCGGCGCACTTCCTGTTCGTCGCGGGCCTCACGCCGCTCGCGGTGTCGATCCTGATGGCGCTCATCTCGGCGCTGCGGCTCGGGGTGTTCTGCAAGACGTGCGTCGGCATGTACGTCTCGTCGGCGCTGCTCGCGGCCGGCGGGATCTGGGCGTTCGTCGAGGACCGCAGGGCGGCGCGGGCCGCGGCCTGGTCCAGCGCGACGCCGCGGCCGGCCGGGGCGGCCGGGGTGGGGCCCACGGTGCCGATGGCGCCGCTCGGCGTGGACGCGCCGGCCGGGGCGCCCGCCGCGCCCGCGCCCGCGCGCCGCATGGGCTCGAAGCTGCTCTTGCCGGGGTGGCTCGTCGCGCTCGGGGTGTGCACGGTGACGCCGGCGCTGCTCTACGCGAGCGCGCTGCCGAGCTACGCGAGCTACCTGAGCGGCTGCGGCAAGCTGGAGAAGCCGACCGAGCCGAACGGCGCGCTGCTCCAGGTGAAGCACCCGGGCGCGGTGCAGCCGGCGACGATCTTCGTCGATCCGCTCTGCCCGACGTGCAAGGCGTTCCACCAGCGGCTCGTGTCCGAGGGGGTGTTCGACAAGCTCGACGTGACGCTGGTGCTGTTCCCGCTCGACAGCGAGTGCAACTGGATGCTCGACCGGCCGGTGCACCCGGGCGCGTGCCTCCTCTCCAAGGCGATCCTCTGCAGCGATCACCGGGCGATGGATGTGCTCGAGTGGGCCTACGACCACCAGGAGGAGCTCCTGGAGGGGGCGAAGGCGGGGGCCGGCACCGCCAACGTGCAGGCGGCGATCCGGCAGCGCTGGCCGGGGCTCGACGCGTGCATGGACTCGAAGGAGACGTCGCTGCGGCTGAACCGGATGCTCCGGTTCATCGTGGACAACAAGCTTCCCGTGTCGACGCCGCAGATGTTCCTGGGCACGACGCGGCTCTGCGACGAGGACACGGACATCGGGCTGTCGTATGCCATCCGGCAGCTCGCGCCGGCCCTCCGGACGAGGTGAGGTGGTCATGAAGGGCGCAGGGGTCATCGGGATCGTGGCCGGGTGCGCGATGCTCGTCGCGTCGGGCGTGACGGTGCACGGAGAGGTGCAGGCCGCGTCGCAGCGCCTGAAGACGGGGGTGGCCGCGGCGGTGAGGCCGGCGGTGGCCATCGCCAACGACGCCGAGGCGCCGTACTGCACGCCGGCGTTCAAGACGGTGCTGCAGCGCGTGCTCAACGCGTGCGGCCTCGTCGGGGCCGAGGCGCGGCGCGGGTGCCAGCCGGCCGACGTGAAGACGCTCGCGTCGATCAGCGACGACGACTTCAACGCGCTCTTCACGCCGCTGAAGCAGCGCGGCGGGGTCGTGATGTTCGACGACGCGTCGGAGAAGCTCGACGACGGGGCGAAGAAGATGATCGAGGAGATGTGGCTCGATCGGCGCGGGGCGCGCTACTTCTTCATCGTCGCCCGGGCGTCGAAGACGGGGACGCCGGAGTTCAACCGGACGCTCTCGCACAAGCGCGCGAACAGCGTGCTCTTCGACATCTCCGACAAGTTCAAGGAGCAGGATCTGGACAAGAAGGTCGGGATGCTGTGGCTCGGGAACGAGTTCGCCCAGCTCGGCGCGGAATACTGCCAATGGAACGTCTCGCGCAAGGACAAGGCATGTACGGCAGAGGCCATCAACCGGAGCGCGTTCGTCTCCTGGGTGGACTGCCAGCTGTGAGCGCCGCGAGGAGGATCGGCGCGCTCGTGGCCCTCGCCGTGGCCGCGGGGCTCGCGGGCGGGTGCGAGGGGGACAAGGCGGATCTGCCGACGCCGCCGACGCCGGGCCAGGGGCGGAGCAACGCGGTGACGGCGCCGGGCGGCGCCGCGACGGCGAGCGCGACGGCCCCCGCGAGCGCGGCGGCGCCGGCCGCGCCGGCCGCGCCGCGGCTCCTGTGCGCGGGGCAGTCGCCGCGGCCGGCGCCCTCGGTGGGGGGGCTCACGGCGGTCGCGGCCCAGGGGGCGGAGGCGCCGCCGGCGAACATCGGGTTCGGCGTCGGCAAGTGGGTGTGGGTGAACTTCTGGGCGGCGTGGTGCAAGCCGTGCCTGGAGGAGATGCCGCGGCTGCTCGGGTGGCAGCAGAAGCTGCGGGCGGCCGGCGTGCTCATCGATCTGGCGTTCATTTCGATCGACGACGACGAGCGGCAGCTGTCGCGGTTCCTGGAGGCGCAGCCGGGCAATGGGGTGCGCGCCTCCTACTGGCTGCCGGACGGGCCCCAGCGGGCCGGGTGGATGAGGGCGCTCGGCGTCAAGGAGGCGAACGAGCTGCCGATCCACGCGCTCGCGGCGCCGAGCGGGCAGGTGACGTGCGTGATCCAGGGGGCGGTGGAAGACAGCGACTATCCGACGATCGCGGCGCTGCTCGGGGCGAAGAAGTAGAGCCTACCCCAGACATACGACGAACGCGGCAACTCCCCGTCTCATGAGGTCTCGTATTCAGGGAAGCACCTGAGTTACGCCAATGACCTTATCTCGTTTCACAATCGTCCAGCCGCCGGGCGCTCCCCCGCGTCCGCGCGCGCTGCGCCGTCGACGCGGCCGAGGCGCGCAGGCGCGGCGGCCTCGTGCGCCAGCAGCCACCGCTTTCGTTCGAGGCCGCCCGCGTAGCCGGTGAGGTCGCCGCGGGCGCCCACGACGCGGTGGCAGGGGATGATCAGGCAGACCGGGTTCCTGCCGTTCGCCAGGCCCACCGCGCGCGACGCCGACGGCTGGCCGAGCAGCGCCGCGACCTCGCCGTAGGAGCGCGTCGCGCCGGGGGGAATGCGCTGCACCTCCGCCCAGACGCGGCGCTGAAACGGCGTGCCGCCGGGCTCGACCGGCATGCCCGAGAGCGCGCCGAGGTCGCCGCGCCAGTAGGCCCTCAGCCGGCCGGAGAAGCCGTACGGATCCGCGGCGCTGCGCAGCGTGACCGCGCCGTAGCGCGCCTCCAGCGAGGCGCGGAGGCGCGGCGCGCAATCCGCGAACTCGAGCGCGTGGACCGCGCCGCCGCCGGCCGCGAGGAGCATGGCCCCGAGCGGCGACTCGACCTCATCCAGCAAGAGATCCATCCGACACCTCCCTCTCCGCGGGCCGCGCTCCCTGCGCGTCCGCCGTCCACAAGAGCATCGCCGCGTAGGCGCGCCACGGCCGCCACGCCTCCGCCATCGCCAGGAGATCCGCGCCGGAGACGCCGCCGAGCGCGCGCCGCAGGCCGAGATCCGTGGCCGGGAACGCGTCCGGCTCGCGCAGCGCCCGCATCGCGATGTAGTGCGCGGTCCACGCGCCGATGCCCGGCACCGCGCAGAGCGCGCGCACGGTCTCGTCCAGGCCGCGCGAGGCGTCGAGCGCGACCTCGCCGCGGGCCACGCGCGCCGCCAGCGCGGTGATCGTCGCGGCGCGCGCGCGCGGCAGGCCGAGATCCGTCAGATCGGCCGCGGCCAGCGCCTCGGGCGACGGAAAGACGAAGCGGAGCCCCTCGGCGCCCTCGGGCAGGCCGCCGCGCACCGCGAGCGGCTCGCCGTGCCGCGCGACCAGGCGGCCCGCGAGCTGCGTCGCGGCCCGGACGCTCACCTGCTGGCCCAGGATCGCCCGCACCGCGAGCTCGAAGCCGTCCCACGCGCCCGGCACCCGCACGCCCGGCGTCGCCGCGACCAGGGGGGCGAGCCGCGGGTCGGCCCGGAGGTGCGCGGCGATCGCGTCGGGATCGGCGCCGAGGTCGAAGAGCCGCCGCAGGCGCTCCGCGCAGTGGATGAGCCCCTCGGTGCCGGGCAGCCGCAGCCGCGCGAGGAGGTGAGGCTCGCCGGGCGCCGGGCGCACCTCGACGACGCCGTGCCCGCCGGCCACGCGCACGGCGCGGCGGTACGCGCCGGGGTCCGCCGACTCCACGCCGGGGATCGCGCGCGCCGCGAGGAAGCCCGCGAGCGCGCCCCAGTCGAGCGGCGGGCGGAACGGGAGGCGGAGCGCGATGTCCGGCGCGCCGCCCGCCGCGCCCCCGCCCCGCTTCGAGGCGGCCGTCCGCAGCTCGCGCGGCGTGCGCGCGTAGGTGGCGCGGATCGCGTCGTTGAAGCGGCGGACGCTCGAGAACCCCGACGAGAGCGCCACCTCGGTCATCGAGAGCGCCGTCTCGTCGAGGAGCTTCTTCGCGAAGAGCAGGCGCCGCGTCTGCGCCACGGCGAGCGGGGAGGCGCCGACGTGCCGCAGGAAGAGCCGCCGGAGGTGGCGCTCGCCCACGCCGAGCCGCGCCGCGAGCGCCGGGGCGTCCGCGTCGTCGAGCGCGCCCTCGGCGATGAGCCGGAGCGCCCGCGAGACGAGCGCCGAGGTGCCCAGCCACGCGGGCGTCCCGGGCGACGCCTCGGGGCGGCAGCGCAGGCACGGGCGGTAGCCGGCCTCCTGCGCCGCCGCCGCCGAGGGGAAGAAGACGCAGCGCTCCCGCTTCGGCGTCCGCGCCGGGCAGATCGGGCGGCAGTAGATGCCCGTCGACAGCACGCCCGTGAAGAAGCGACCGTCGAAGCGACGGTCGCGGGTCTCGAGCGCGCGATAGCAAGCCTCCTCGTCGAGCCGCATGCGGAGCGTCGTAGCGCGGGCGCCGCCGCGCCACTGGCGCTTTTCGGACCTGGAGGGCGGGCGGCGCCCGAGCGCCCCCGGCGCGCCCCGCGGTGGTACGCTCGGCGCGCCATGAAGAGCGTGTTCGACACCCTCGCCGCCATGGGCCACGAGCAGGTGGTGTTCTGCGCGGACGAGCCCGCGGGCTACCGCGCGATCATCGCGATCCACAGCACCGCGCTGGGCCCGGCGCTCGGCGGCACCCGGCTGCTCGCCTACGCGAGCGACGAGGAAGCCCTGGTGGACGCGCTGCGCCTGTCGCGCGGCATGACGTACAAGAACGCCCTCGCCGGGATGGACGTCGGCGGCGGCAAGGCGGTCATCCTCCGCGGCGCGGGGCCGCTCGACCGGGAGCGGCTCTTCCGCGCGCACGGGCGCTTCATCGAGCGCCTCGGCGGCAGGTTCGTCACCGGCGAGGACGTGGGCACCACCCCCGCGGACATGGAGCTCATCCGGCGCGAGACGCGCCACGTCAAGGGCCTCGCCAGCGAGGGGGGCGACCCGTCGCCGTGGACCGCGCGCGGCGTGCTCCGCGCGATCCAGGCCGCGGCACGCCACCGCTGGGGCAGCGACGACCTCGCGGGCCGGACCGTCGCGCTCCAGGGCTGCGGCAGCGTCGGCGGCCGGCTCGCGGCGGAGCTCCACCGGGCCGGCGCGCGGCTCCTCGTCGCGGACGTCGCGCCGGATCGCGCCCGCCACGTCGCCGCCGAGCTCGGGGCCACGGTCGTGCCGCCGGACGCGATCGCCTCGGCCCAGGCCGACATCTTCGCCCCCTGCGCGCTCGGCGGCGTCCTCGACGACCGCGCCGTCCGGGAGCTCAGGGCGGAGATCGTCGCCGGCGCCGCCAACAACCAGCTCCTCGACCCGCGCCACGGCGAGGCGCTCGCGGCGCGCGGCGTCCTCTACGTGCCCGACGTCGTGGCCAACGCGGGCGGCGTGCTGAGCGGCGGCGCGGACCTCTTCGGCTGGCCCCGCGCCGAGGTCGAGCGGCGCGTCCACGCGATCTACGACACGGTCCTCCGCGTGCTCGAGATGGCGGCGGCCGACGGCGCGCCGCCGGCGCTCGCCGCCGAGCGGCTGGCCGAGCAGCGCCTGCGCGGTCGCGCCGCGGCGAGCTGACGCGCGGCGCGCCCGGCGGAGCGCGCCCCGCCCGGCGCCCGGCGGAGCCGCCCCCTCAGCGCGCCGGGCCGGGCACCGGCTCGGCGGCCGGGCCGTTCTTCATCGCCTTCACCGCCTCGACCATCAGCGACAGCGCGAGCCCGATCAGCGCGAGCCCCACGAGGCCGTTCATCGTCGTCGCGTTCAGCGCGAACCCCTCGTTCTTCACGGCGACGAGCGCGGTCCGCACCTGCAGGACGAGGGCCCACACCGTGATCGCCATGACGAACACCATCGGGATCGCCGTGTACCAGATGCGCCGCTTCTCGCGGTGCAGCCAGACCGTGACCGCGAGGAGGGTTAGCGCCGCGAGCAGCTGGTTGCTCGTGCCGAACAGCGTCCAGAAGTCGAGGTACGCGGGCCGCACGCCGGGCGCGGGCGGGCGCGCGGTCATGATGAACAGCGTCGGCGGCGCCAGCGAGAGCGCGGTCGCCGCCGCGGACAGCACCCTCCCCTTCCAGTTGAACAGCTCCTCGAGGATGTAGCGGCTGAGGCGCGTCGAGACGTCCAGCGTGTCGAACACGAAGGTGGAGAACGCCATCGCGCCGAACGTCGCGGCGAAGAGGAAGTGCTCCTTGCCGATGATCACCGTGAGGAACCTGCCGATCCCGTCGCCGTAGATCTTGCCCGGCCCGGGCAGCTTCGTGCCCTGCGCCACGATGACCAGCGTCGCGAGCGCGATCAGCGCGACGAACGCCTCGGCCAGCATCGCGCCGTAGCCCACCGGGTGGGTGTGCGTCTCCTTCGAGATCTGCTTCGACGTCGTCCCCGAGCAGACGAGCCCGTGGAAGCCGGAGCAGGCGCCGCAGGCGATGGTGACGAACAGGAACGGGAAGAGCATGCCGGTCGCGCCGCCGGCGTTCCACGAGGTGAACGCGGGCTGCCGCAGCTCGAACTCCCCCGGGTACCGGAGGTTCCCGAAGAAGATCCCGATCACGCCGACCGCGAGCGCCACGTAGAGGATGAACCCGCCCAGGTAGCCGCGCGGCTGGAGGAGCAGCCAGACCGGCAGGAGCGAGGCCACGAAGCAGTAGACGAGGATGATGAGGCCGAACGCGCGCTGCGGGTTGTCGACCGGCAGCACGAACACGGTCGAGATCTTCGTGCCGAGCCAGACGACGCCGAGCGTCGCGGGGACGAAGATCAGCGTGGTGAGCCAGAGCGGCGGCTTGAGGTACCGCTCGACCACGCCCATGACGAGGGAGAGGCCGAGGTAGGCGGCGCTCGCCGCCGCGACGGCGCCGCCGGGGTTGAACTGGAACGTGCCGCCCTCGAACTCCTCGGTCTTGCCGACGAAGGTGCTCGCCGTGATGTCCGTGAAAGCGACGATCACGTAGGAGAGCGCGAGCCAGATGAAGATCATCATCGACAGCCAGGCGCGCCGGCCGATGTGCCGCTTCGCGATCTCGGCGACGCTCTCGGCCCCGTGGCGGACGCTCGCGATGAGCGCGGAGAAGTCGTGCACCGCGCCGATGAACACGACGCCGAGCGCGATCCAGAGCACGCACGGGAGCCACCCGAACGCCTGGCCGGCGAGGATCGGGCCGGCGATCGGCCCCGCGGCGGCGATGGCGCTGAAGTGCTGGCCGAAGAGGTAGAACGGCTTCGTGGGCACGTAGTCCTCGCCGTCGTTCACCTTGACCGCGGGCGTCACCGCGGCGTCGTCGAGCGCGTAGTTGCGCGCGACAAGCCTCCCGTAGAAGCGGTAGCCAAGGCACAGCACGACGACGACGGTCAGGGCGAGCAGCGGCAGCACGCGGCGCAGTATAAGGCCATCTGTGCGCGCTTGTGGTCCTGCAAACGACCCGACCGATGGGGACGACCCGGGATGCCGGGCGGGCGGCTCGGTCGTCGGCGCGGGCGGCTCGGCGCGGGCGGCTCAGCCCTTGGCGATCGAGAGGATCAGCTTGCCGGCGCCGTGGCCCGAGTCGAGGCGCCGGTGCGCCTCGGCGACCTGCTCGAGCGGCAGCACCCCGGAGACGACGGGGAACGCGAGCCCTCGCTCGAAGAGCGGCGTCATCTCGCGGAGGCGCGCGGCCTCCCGGGTGAGGAAGATGCCGTGGAGCGTCTGGTTCTTGACGTAGAGCGCGGAGAGGTCGCCCTGCGGCGCGAGGACGCAGGCGAGCCGGCCGCCCGGGCGCGTCGCGCGCAGGCTCTTCGCGACGAGGTCTCCGCCCACGGTGTCGAAGACCGCATCGACGCCGGCGCCGCCGGTCTCCTGCAGGGCGACCTCGGCCGGGTCCTCGGACGTGTAGTCGATGGGGCGATCGACGCCGAGCCCGCGCAGGGTCTCCTGGTTCGCCGCGCCCGCGGAGGCGAGCACGCGGGCGCCCGAGGCGCGGGCGAACTGCACGGCGAACGAGCCGACGCCGCCCGCGCCGCCGTGGACGAGCACCGTCTCGCCGGGCTTCACCGCGAGCCGGCGCACGATCGCCTCCCACGCGGTGCCGCCCGCGAGCGGGATGGCGGCCGCCTCGACGTGCGACATGCCGCGCGGCTTCCTGGCGACGATCGACGCGGGCGCCACGTTGTACTCGGCGTAGCTCCCCGACGGGTTGCCGAAGATCTCCGGCGTGTAGAAGACCTCGTCGCCGGGGGCGAAGCCGCGGACGCCCGGGCCGACCGCCTCGACGACCCCGGAGACGTCGTAGCCGAGGACCACCGGCGGCGCGATCTGCGCCCAGCTCCCGGCGGCCCGGATCTTCGCGTCGACCGGGTTCGTGCCCGACGCGACGACGCGCACCAGGACCTCGCCCGGTCCGGGCGAGGGCCGCTCTACCTCACGCAGCTCGAACAGCTCGGGCCCGCCGAAGGCGGGGATGACCATCGCTCGCATCGCATTCTTCCTCCCCGGCGCCGCCGCTGGCGCACGATCTGAAGCGCCGGCTGGCCGCCATTCTAGTTCAACCGGGCGGCGGTCCGGCCAGCGAAGGGCATGGCCAGGCGCCGGGAGGGATCGAAGCGGGTGGAGGTGAGCGCTGGCGTGGCCACGGCGGATAGCACACGTGAGCCGCCCTTCACGGCTCAGGAATCTGCATGAGCCGCGCGGACGCCCCGAGCCGAGCAGGCCCCTGCCCGCTTGTGACACGTGGCACGGTCCCCTACGCTCTCCGGGTGCACACGATCGAGAACACGAAGAGGCTCATGGCTCGCGCGCGGCGCACGCGCGATGGGCTGGGGGCCGTGGGGCGGGCGCCCGATGGCGACCTCGGCTGTGCAGAGGTTCTCCGGACGGTGACCGCGGCGCGAGGTGCCCTCGACGGACGCATGCGCGAATCCTCGAGATTCCTCTCCGGAGGGCCGGCGGTGGCGTCGTGAGCTTCGGCGCGATTCTGATGCTCGCTATCGGCCTGGCCATGGATGCAACGGCGGTCTCGGCCGCGCGGGGGCTGGCGGTCCCCGCGATTCGCGCCCGGCACGTCGCGCTCGTCGCCGGTTTCTTCGGCGGGTTTCAGGCGCTCATGCCCTTGATCGGGTGGCTCCTCGGTTCACGTGTCGGGCCCCTGGTCCAGGCGTGGGATCACTGGATCGCCTTCGGGCTCCTCGGGGCCATCGGCGGCAAGATGCTGTGGGAGGCGCGGTCCAGCGCTGACGAAGACGACGAGGCGCCGAAGGACCTGTTCGCCTTAAAGGTGATGTTCGTGCTCGCCATCGCGACGAGCATCGATGCGCTCGCGATCGGCATCACGCTTCCGATGTTGAATGCGCCGCTCGCGCTCTCCCTGGTCACCATCGGGATCACGACGGCGGTCCTCAGCGCGATAGGCCTCTTCGCCGGCAGGCGGTTCGGAGCGATGCTCGGCAAGCGGCTCGACGTCGCGGGGGGCGTCGTGCTCATCGGCCTTGGCGTGAAGATCCTGATCGAGCACTTGCAGGCGGCCTAGTCGCCGCCTCCTGACTTCGTCGTGGCCGGCTTTGCCTCCTCGGAGGGCCGCGCGCGCTCAGGACGGCAGCATCATCGGCGCCCGCACCTTGGCCGCGACCTCCCGGCCGCGGAGGCGCTCGACGAGCGCGAGCGCGAACGCCATCGCGGTGCCGGGCCCCTGGCTGGTCACGAGCTGCCCGTCCTCGACCACCGGGCTCGCGACGAGCGCGCCGTGCGCCGACACCACGTCGTTCACGGACGGGTGGCACGTCATCGTCCTGCCCTGGAAGAGCCCGTGCGCCGCGAGCGCGATCGGCGCCGCGCAGATCGCCGCGACGATGCGGCCCGCGTGCGCCTGCGCGTGCAGGCGCTCCCCCACGGCCGGCGAGGAGGCCAGCCGGTCGGCCCCGCCCTTGCCGCCCGGGAGGACCACGACGTCGAAGTCGCCCGCCACCGCCGAGAGATCCGCGTCCGGCACGAGGCGCACCCCGCGGCTGCAGCGCACCGGCCCCGGCCCGTCGAGCCCGGCGAGGACGACCTCGACCTCGGCGCGCCGGAGGACATCGACGATGATGGTGGTTTCCATCTCCTCAGCTCCCTCGGCCAGGATCACGAGCGCGCGCGGTGCCTTCATGAAGACCGCCATGGCCCCGCCGGCCGCCGGATGCAAGCAGCACCAACGAACCGGAGCGGACGCAAACACGCAAAAACACGCAAACGAGCACGAGAGGGCGCCCACGGGCGCAGGCGGGCGCAAGCGGGCGCAAACCGACGCCAGCGGGCGCAAACGGGCGTCAACCAGCGCCAACCGACGCGGGCGGGCGTGCGCGGCGCTGAAGCCCCTTTGCCTGCGAGCGGCTCCGCGCTAGGAGCGGGGCATGGCGGAGCCCTCCGACGATCCTTTCGGCCTCGCGGGCCAGACCATCGAGGGGAAGTACCGCGTCGCCGCCGTCATCGGCGACGGCGGGTTCGGGGTGGTCTACCGCGGGATCCACGAGGGTTTCGGCGAGCTCATCGCCATCAAGTGCCTGAAGCTGCCGACCTCGCTCGACGCCGCGCAGCGCGACGCCCTGCTCGAGACGCTGCGGGGCGAGGGGCGGATCCTGCACCGGCTGTCGCGGGCCACCTCGGGCATCGTGCAGGCGCTCGACGTCGGCGCGTTCACGACCCCGGCCGGCGTGTGGGTGCCCTACCTCGTGCTGGAGTGGCTGGAGGGCCAGACGCTCGGGCAATACCTCCGGGACCGGCGCGACCGGGGCGAGCTCGGCATGTCGATCGCCGAGGCGATCCAGCTGCTCTCGCCGGCCGCGCGCGCGCTCGCCGTCGCGCACGCGCACAAGGTCGCGCACCGGGACGTGAAGCCGGCCAACCTGTTTCTCACGGACGTCGGCGGGGTGCGGACGCTGAAGGTGCTCGACTTCGGCATCGCCAAGGTGCTGGCCGACCACCCCACGTTCACCGAGGCGCTCGCGGCGACCCGGCAGGGGCCGAGCGCGTTCACGCCGCGCTACGGGGCGCCCGAGCAGTTCAACAAGGCCCGCGGCGCGACCGGCCCCTGGACCGACGTGTTCGCGCTCGCGCTCATCTTCGTCGAGCTCGTGAGCGGCAGGCGCGCGCTCGAGGGGGACGACCCCACGCAGCTCTACATCGCCTCGGCCGACCCGGCGGTGCGCCCGACGCTGCGCGCGCGCGGCCTGTCGGACGCGCCGGAGGCGATCGAGCGCGTGCTCGACAAGGCGCTCTCCATCGAGCCGAAGCACCGCTTCACGAGCGCGGGCGAGTTCTGGGACGCGCTCTCCGCCGCGGCCCTCGGCGAGCGCGCCGGGTCGGGCCCGAGGCTCGACGTCCCCGGCGCGGAGCACGCGGGCGGCCTGTCGACCGCGGAGTACGCGGCCGCGCGCGGGCTCGGCGCGGCGGCGGGGCACGCCGGCCTGCCGGTCGAGCCGACGATGCTCGCCGACGCGCGCGCGCCCGCCCCGGCGCGGCCCGCCGTGGTCAAGGTGAGCCACGGCGCGGGCGGGCCGCCGACGGGCGGCGCGGGCGGCGCCACGGGCGGTGCGGCCGGCGCCACGGGCGGCGCGGCAGCGGCGTCCGGCGCGGCTTACGCCGCCGGCGCGCTGGCGACGGGCGGCAACCGGACCGCGCAGGTCGACGACTCCATGATCGAGACGGTCGCGCCCGCCGGATACCCCGGGGCTCGCCCGCCGCCCCCGCCGCCCGGCGCCGGCCCGCACCCCGCCGGCGGTTCGCACCCGACCGGCGGCCCGCCGCACGCCGCCCCGCCCGGCGCCGGCCCGCACCCGGCTGGCGGCCCCCCGCACGCCGCGCCGCCCGTCGCCCCGCCGCAGCGCGGCCGCAGCCCCGTGCGCGCGGCGCTTCCCTGGTTCCTCGCGACGCTCCTGCTCGGCGGCGCCGGCGCGGCGGCGTACTTCCTGACGCAGTCGCCCGGCAGCAAGAAGCCGGCGCAGTCCCCGGCCGCGCGCGCCACCGCGAAGGCGCCGTCCACCGGGCGCGCCGTGGCGACGGCCCCCGCGGGCGCGGCGACGGCGGTCGCCACCGCCGCGCCGGCGGAGAGCGCCGCGACCGAGGCGTCGGCCGCCGCGCCCGCCGCGCCGCCGGCGCCGCCGGCCGACATGGTCTTCATCGGGCCGCTCACGACCACGATCGGCGCCGCGGGCGAAGCGCGCCAGGTGACGCTCACCCGCGGGTTCTACATCGATCGCAACGAGGTGACCGTCCGCGCCTACCGCGCCTGCATGCAGCAGCGCATGTGCGGGGCCGCGGATCACGTCTCGCTGACGCCCGAGCTCCTGCCGGGCGCGCAGGCGCCGGCGGCGTCCGAGGACCAGAAGGAGGCCGAGCTGTGGTCGCGGCGCTGCAACGAGCCGCGCAACGCGACCGGGCACCCGATCAACTGCGTCGACTACTCCCAGGCCGAGAGCTACTGCCGCTTCCGGGGCCGCCGGCTGCCCACGGAGGCGGAGTGGGAGGTCGCGGCGCGCGGCGCGGCGGGGCGGGCCTACGTCTGGGGCGACGACGCGCCGACGTGCGAGCGCGCCTGCTACGACCGCAACGAGGGCTGCCTCGCGCGTGGCACCGAGGTCGCGACCTGCGCGTCGGGCGCCCACCCGAGCGATCGCACCCCGGAGGGCGTCTACGATCTCGCCGGCAACGTGTCCGAGTGGGTGTCGGACGGGCTCGTCTTTCCGCCGCCCGGCGGCGAGAACCCGCAGGGAGACCCGTCGTTCCCGCTCAAGGTGGTGCGGGGCGGGAGCTTCCTGGACGGGCCGGAGAAGCTCTCGGCCACGCACCGCACGGCCGCGGCGCCGGTGACCGCGCACGCGTGGATCGGCTTCCGCTGCGCGATGGATGCGCCGGCGCCGGAGGGCGCACCGACCCAGGAGAGCGCCCCGGCGCCGTGAGCGCACGGGGCGGAAGGGCGCGGGCTACTCGACCCGCCCGCGGGCGCGCTTCACGGCGCTCCTGACCATGTCGCCGTACGGCCCCGCGGGGAGCTCGTGGAGCAGCGCCACCGCGCGCTCGTAGCAGGCGCGCGCCTCGGCCGTGTCGCCGAGCACCTCGTGCGAGTGCCCCAGGTTGAGGAGGAGCGACGGATAGAAGCCGCGCACCCGGTCGCCGCCCACGGCGTCGGCCCGGCGCAAGGCTTCCTGGTTCCACGCGAGCGTTTCCTGCTCGCTCCCCTGGTGGCGGGCGACATAGTGGGCGGCGATGCACGCCTCGTAATCGTCGGTGCGCGCGGCCCATGCTTGCTCGAACAGGGCCCGGGCGTCCTCGTTCCGTCCCTCGGCTTCGGCCTGCATGCCCTCGGCGCAGAGCCGCACCACGGGGTTGTTCGGGTCGATGCCGTCCACGCTGCGAGTCTCGCGATCCGGCGGAACTACCGCAAGCCAGTCCAGGCGACGGCGTCACGACCCTGGAGCGCGCTGGGAGGACGGACTTGGACGATACGACGTGCGGTTCGGAGGGGGTCCCGACCCCGCGCCGGCGCTGTGCAGTGCGGTCCCGGAGGGGTCTCGACCGCACGCCAGCGCTGTGCATTGCGGTCTGGAGGGGTCCGGACCCCCCTTCTGGCACAAAATCAGACGCTTTCCGGAGGCAAATGGCGCACAACCGCACAATGCAGAGTGTTTTTTGGCACAATCTTGCCTAAAATGACGCTAGGCGGAGCGTTCTGGGGGGGTCCGGACCCCGGTGTGTCGCAATGCATTGCGGTTGAGCCAGTGCCGGACCCCCCTCGATTGGCACAGACCAAGGTCGTCTTGGCACACCTTCCTCGCCTGCGAGACGGCAACGTGCTGCAAATTGATGCCGCGCGTGGCCGCCGGCGCCCCTCGTCCCATGGCGCGCACGGCTCCGGTTCCGAACATCCCGGCCATCCCTGGCATGAACCCCGGGACGTGGATCCTCGGCGGCGGGGGCAGCGGAGGAGGCGGCGGGGAGCGCGGAGGCCGCGGCGGCGGGGGCGGGCAAGGAGCCGACGGCAAGGGCGGCGGCCAGGGCTCGACCCCAACGATCCCGAACATGGCCTGATCAAGAAAATGCCGAAAATGCCGGCCGGGGGCACCTCAGCAGTCTCTCCTTCCGAGTGGGGGAAGCCTTCAGGGAAGATTACAGAGATCCATCGAAGCATCCAACCGACGCTCTAGAGAAGTGGCACTACCACGAGGGCAGATGGCAAACGCTCTGACGACACCTTGGTCCGACCGCGCGCTCGATGCACTTCGCGCAGCTCCCGTGGTGCCGCGCACGCCGCTGGCGGACCTGTCACCCACGCGTGAGCTCGACGACGAGCTCTACGAGCTGACGGGTCGGCGAGGCATGCCTGTCCTCGATGGCACCACGCTGGGATATCCGGCCACGATCGACGCTCCGACGGACGAGTGCCAGCGCGGCTATTGCCTCTGGGGCAGAGGACATACAAGGGTCCGCTTGAACGAACGTTCTGACGGTGCATGGGAGACAGCGGATCTGGGCTCGACCATCTCGTGGCGGGCCTGTGTCGAGCTGCTCGTGCTACGACAGCAGTATCGTTCGTGGATTCCGGTGCTCGTGTGCAAGGACGCGCTCCCGGCGCTCCCGAGGCGCTGGGGCCGAGATCTCGCGCTGGCGCTCGGTCTGGGCGCGGTCGACGCCGTGAACAATGCTTTTGGCGACGGTGAGATCCTGTGCTGGGATTCTCATTTCCTCGCGCGATCCGTCGACGGTGCAGCACGGCTCCTGGAGCGATGCAACGCGCTGGGCTTCTGCGCGAGCATGCCGGCACCGGATGCGCGCCCCATCTTCGTCAGCGATATAGAGCAACAGTCCAACCAAGGGCGATTGGAGCAACTGCATCGCGGTACCGGCGACGATGAGGTGGTCGTCTCGATCGCTGGGCGGGCTCTGATCCGACAGCAGCGAATGTTCCGCGGTCTCATGATGGAGACGGTCGAAGCGACGCCGACGCGCCTCGAGCGGATTCGTCGTCATCCACCGGCGCTCGGCAGTGTCCGCCTGCGGGAATACTTCCGCCGTCATGCGATAGCTCTCCCCGCTGCACCGCCTCCCGCGGCGATGGCCGGCGCTCCGGAAGAGCTGCTCCTCCTCGGGCGGACGCTGCTCCTGCGACCTGGCGAGGGGAACATGTGGCTGGGGCTCTGGCGCATCGAGGACCTCCCTGATGCCGCGCGGAGAGCAGCGCCGACAGCCGTCGCGGTCGCCCGTGGCGCCCCGAAGCTCGCCCGAGGCGAGTGGCCCTTCTACCGGTGGGGAGATCTCGACATGATCTGCCTCGGAGGAGGACCGGAGTTCGAGTCGTACCTGTGCGATGCGACCGGCGCGATGTGGTCCTGCGACGCGGCCTACGGGCATTTCGAGTTCGTGGGTGGGAGCGTGATCTCGTGGCTGGAGCGGCTCGCGTTCAACGCCGATCTGGACGCGATGGGGCATGCCAGCGCGCTCCTGACGATCCCGCTCAAAGCGTGGGGCGAGCTCCCCGAGCACTTGAATGTGCCACTCGTCCCCGAGTGCAGCGATGCTCGGTCGAGGTTGTATGTCTCTGCATCGTACGCCATCTGGGAGTCAAGTCCGACATGCGGCATTCCTGTCGTCGATGTCCGGGCTCGAGGCTCCAGCGAGCTGATCCCCGTCGTGACATGGGCACGAGAACGCTGGGGCACGATGAAAGTCGCCGTCTCCGGCGACGACGGGACCACCGAGGAGCTCGTTCACGCGATCGAGGCCGAGGGCATCCGGAACCTCGATGGAGAGACAGGCGGATGGACGACGGCAAGCTTCTGGGATGGTTGAAAACCGTCTCCTCCCCCACCGCCGCTCACGTCTCCACGCCCTCGCCCGCCACGCTCTCCTCCCCCTGCGCCGCCTTCGCCGGACCGCCCGCGGCCCCGGCGAGCACCACGATCGCGATCGCCCCGACCACGATGAGCGACAGCGCGAACGGCAGGCTCGTGGCCGCGGCGATGTGGCCGACCACCGGCGGCCCACCGAGGAACGCCAGGTAGCCGAACGTCGCGACAGCCGCGATCGAGGTCCCCGTGGGCCCGGAGCGCGCCGCCGCGCTGAAGACCGTGGGGATGACGCACGACAGCCCGAGCCCCACGCACGCGAACCCGAACAGGCCGGCGATCGGTCGGCCGATCACCAGCGCCGCGGCGAGCCCCACCGTCACGAGGACGGCCCCGCCGCGCACCACCGCGACCGGGCCCAGCCGGCTGCTCACCCCGTCGCCGAGGAAGCGGCCCGCCGCCATCGCCACCGAGAAGGCCGCGAACCCCGTCGCCGCGAAGGCCGCCGTCGTGCCGAGCGTCTCGCGGAGGTACACCGCGCTCCAGTCGGCCATCGCGCCCTCGCCGAACATGCACAGGAACGCGATCGCGCAGAGCGGCCACATCGCGCGGGGCGGCAGCGCGAACGGGTTCTTCGGCGGCTCCGGCGCGGGGACGCCGGGCCGCACCCAGGGCGAGAGCAGCCCGACGAGGAGCAGCGCCGCCACCGCGGCGAGGGAGAGGTGCGCGGCGGGCGCCACCCCGACGTGCGCCAGCGCCCCGCCGGCCGCCGCGCCCGCGAGCCCCCCGGCGCTGTACAGCGCGTGGAACGACGACATGATCGGCCGCCCCCACGCCTCCTCCACCTCGGCGGCGTTGGCGTTCATCGACACGTCCATCACGCCGTTCGACACGCCGAAGAACGTGAGCACGAGGAACAGCTCGACCGGCGTCCGCGCGAGCCCCGGCCCGAACAGGCTGATCGCGAACGCCGCGCCGGCGGACACCGCCACGACCCGGCTCCCCAGGTGCGCGACGAGCCACCCGGCGAGCGGCATTCCGACAAACGCGCCGAGCGCCGGCGCGAGCAGCACGTTGCCGAGCGTCGCCTCGCTCAGCGAGAGCGCGCGCTTGAAGTCGGGGATGCGCGTCACCCAGGTGCCCATGCAGAAGCCGTTGGCGAGGAAGATCAGGAGACAGGCGGCGCGCTGCGCCCGGACCCGCGCGGCGGCGGTCCGCCCCCTCGCCCCCTCGACGACGTCGCGCGCTGCACCGGGGGCGACCCCCGCCTCCTCCGGCCCTCGCGCGAGCTCACCCTCGGTCTTCTGCATCGTCTGGCGCCTCTCGACGCCTACGTACCAGAGAGCGCGCCCCCTCGCCGCCGCGCGCGCATCGCGCCACCCGCCCGCGATCCTCCCACCACGTGGGACGCGGAGCGCGGCGGGACGTCGCGCTCGGAGAGCACCCGCCCGCGAAGGCCGGCAACCCACGGCTTGCCCCATCCCGCGCGCGAGCCCGCGATCGCGCGCGCGAGCCCGCGACAAATCGCCCCATGTGGCCAGCTGCACCATCCAGCGCCCTCCCCCGGGATCGTCGCGCGGACGCGCGACGGCCGAGCCTGCCCGGAGGATCGCGGTCCGTGCGAGATCGCCCTCACGGCCTGGACGTTGCAGTGCCCGACATCGGCAGAATCGCCGTGCCTCGGGGCAGCTTCCGGGTCTCACACACCCGCGCAGCTCCCGGGCGGCTCGGGGTGAGCCACGAGCGATCGTCCGCTGGTCGAGACGCCTCGCCGTGATCCCCTGAGACCCCCGTCAGCTCGCGGCATTCGGCCCCAGGAGCGATCGATGTCACGCACGCATGACCTGCTCATCCTCATCGCCGCGATCGCCGCGGGTGTCGCGCAGACCGGCTGCCTCGCGGAGGCGCTCGAGGGCGAGCCCGCCGAGGCGCATCCGGGGTCGACGGGAGAGGCGCTCACCTCGATGAACCGCCTCTCGATGAACCGCCTCTCGATGAACCGCCTCTCCATGAACGGCCTGTCCGCGGGCGGGCTCTCGCCGAGCGGCGCGGCTCTCTCCTCCACGGAGCTCATCGAGACCCCCGAGGGCCGCGAGCTGCTCACCTACGTGATCCGGTGCGCCCTGCCCGAGGGCGAGAGCCTCAGCGGCGCGCACGGCGGCGTGACCTACACCTTCCCCGGCGCCATCGGCGTCGCGCCGGACTGGCGCTCGGAGCCGCTCGACCCCGTCGGCCAGCGCTGGGTGAGCGCGTGCCTGCTCGCCCACGTCAACGGCTACGGTATCGAGGTGCCCATCTCGCTGCGCGGCGAGCACGCGGCGCTCGGGACGACCACGACCGAGCGGGCGCAGTACAGCGCGCAGGAGGCGGCGTTCTACGGCAACCTGTTCGGCAGCGGCCCGGATCACGGCATGTACGCGTGCGCGGGCGCCGCGGTCGAGGCGCAGTGCGGCGGGAACCCGAGCGCCGAGGTGCCCTGGCGGTCCTGCGGCGCGAGCGAGGGCTGCGCGCTCTCCTTCGCCGGCCCCTGCCGCGACCTGGCGCAGCCCGAGCTGCAGACGTGCGAGAACACCTCGGCGGATTTCGTCGAGGACTGCTACACCGAGGCGAGCGGTCCGGACGGCTGGTCCGGTGGCCTGTTCAAGTACCCCGAGGTCATCACGGTGTACCTCACGAGGGACGACTTCAACGCCCTCTACCCCGGCTGCGCGCCGCTCCCGTGAGGGGCCGCGCGCCTAGCCCAGCGCCGCCCCGTCCCGGATCCCGAGCGTCTCCTCGCGCGCCGACAGGCACGCCTCGCTCCCCACGACGAAGGCGCGGCAGTTGTCCGGCCGGATCTCGTAGATCGCGCAGCGCCTGTCGTCGCAGAGGTGCTGGCAGCGGCCGCTCGCGGCGAAGCGCAGCGTGATCTTCCCGTCCCGCGCCCGCCGCACGTACGCGCGCCCCGTGAGGTCGCCCCGCCCGGCCTCCCGCCACCGCGAGAGGTCCACGTCGTCGAGCACCACGTTCGCGTCGTGGCAGCAGGCGCCGCACGCCAGGCAGTCGAGCGCCACCTCGCGGATCGCCCCGGCGTGCACGCTGTCGCGCTCGCACCAGTCGAGCACCGAGCCCTCGTACTGCCGCTTCACCCGCGCCGTCGCGAGCCCCTGCGCCGGGCCCTCGGCCACCCGCCGGAAGCGCTGCTGCTCGATCGACAGGAGCGACCACAGCCCGAGCTCCGTGAGCTTGCCCTGCGCGTCGACCGAGAGGAGGAGATCGATCCGCTCGTCCGGCAGCACGATGGCCGCGTGCCCGCCGGCCCGCACGTGCGCAGCAGCGCGAGCCAGGAAACGCGGGCGAAACCGCCGCCACACAGGGCGCGACACGACATAGGCCGACATGCGGGAGCATCTTCGCGCCCCCGCCCCGCGCTGCCAAGTCCCGCCCTTGCCGAGGCGGTCGCTCTGCTATGTTCACCGGGTGGGACAGGACGAAAAGGACAAGAAGATCGTCATCGTGAAGACCGGTGAGCCCGTGCCCCCGGTCCTCGAGCGGCGCGGCGAGTTCGCGGCCCTGATCGAGCAGACGATCGGCGCCGCCTGGCGGGGCGGATACGCCGTCTTCGACGCCCGAACCGGCGAGCTCCCCGCGCCCGACGCCCCCGGGATCGCCGCCTTCATCATCACCGGCTCCTCGGCCAACGTCCCCCACCGCGATCCCTGGATGCTCCGCTGCGAGGCGTGGCTGCGCGACGTCGTCCGCGCCGGCACCCCCACGTTCGGCATCTGCTTCGGCCACCAGATCCTCGCCCAGGCGCTCGGCGGCGAGGTCATCCGCAACCCGCGCGGCCGCGAGATCGGCCGGATCCGCGTCCAGCGCCGCGCCGACGACGTCCTCTTCGACGGGCTCCCGTCGAGCTTCGAGACCCACGCGACCCACGTCGACACGGTCGGCACGCTGCCCGAGGGCGCGCGGAGCCTCGCGTTCACCGAGCTCGACGACCACCAGGTCATCCGCTTCACGGGCACCTGCTACGGCGTGCAGTTCCACCCCGAGATGGATCACGACGTCATCGCCGGCTACATCGCCTTTCGCCGCGAGGTCCTCCAGGCCGAGGGCCTCGACGTCCCGGCGCTCCTCGACCGCATCTCCCCGGACCAGCTCGGCACCCGGACCCTGCACAATTTCATCGCGCACATCGTGATGCCGCGCCTCGGCCGTACGCCGTCCGCTGGACCTGCATAGTCACCGCCCTGACTGACGCGCCGGTCAGTTCCCTCGGGGCCTGGCGCGGCGGGCGCGCGGCGGGCTCGTCCGCTCCGCGCGCCCCGCCCGCGCGGGCGCGGCGTCCTCCGGCGCGGGCGGCGCGGGCGGCGCGGTCGCGTCGAGCTCGCCCTCGGCGCGCGGCGCCGGCTGGCGGGGCTCCGCGCGCAGCGCCGGCTGGCCGGGCGCCGGGTCCATCCGGAGGTAGCCGCGCCGCAGGAGATCGTAGAGCGCCGTGACGATCCGCTCGCGCGGGCGGGCCTGGTCCTCGAGGGCGTTCTCGAACAGCACCTCCTTCAGCGCGCCGATCGTGAACGTCGCGTAGAGCTCGGTGTCGCCCGGCTCGATGACGCCGAGCCGCTGCCC
This sequence comes from Sorangium sp. So ce385, assembly GCF_051474135.1. Classification (NCBI taxonomy): domain Bacteria; kingdom Pseudomonadati; phylum Myxococcota; order Polyangiales; family Polyangiaceae; genus Sorangium; species Sorangium sp. So ce385. The sequence continues at coordinate 10,259,385 of NZ_CP150337.1, forward strand.
CTCGGCGAGGCTCCGCTCCAGGAGCAGCTTCACCTCCTGCCGGAAGGCGCGCAGCTCCTTGACGAACGCCGGATCGAGCCCCGCCGCGTGCGACAGGAGGATGCTCGTCAGCGCCGGATCGTCGAGCAAGACCGCCACGATCGCGCGGATGTTGTGCTTGACCTGCGCCTCCACGTCCGCCGACGGATCCACGCGCAGGATGGCGCCGCCGAGGCGCGAGAAGAGCCCGCGCACGAGCTCGCCGAACACCGAGCGCTTGTCGGGGAAGTACAGGTAAAACGTCCCCTTCGCGACCTTCGCGAGCGCGACGATGTCGTCGACCTTCGCCTCGTGATAGCCCTTCTCGGAAAACACGGTGCGCGCCGCGCGGAGGAGGGCTTGGCGGCGCTCGGACTTGTCCATGGGTCGGTCGCTTTACCATCACCGGCCCGTCACCTGGGGCGCGATGTCTCCCCCGCGGCGTCGCCCCGGCCTCCCGCCCGAAAAGCGCCGGAAAGATCGGAGGCCGTTGTACGACCCCCGGGCCGGCACGCAGGCCGCGCCGCGCCGAGCCCAGCGGCGGAACCTTGCGCCCCGGACGCAGATCCCCGGAAACCGGCGATCGCCGCCGGCCGAGACGCACCGAATCATTTGATTTTCGGGTCATCCCGTTGTAGCCATCACGACTGACCAGCCAGTCAGTCGGGCGCTGGTGACCGGCGACGGCGGTGGGAGGAGCCCCGATGGGAAGGCAGATCCAGGATCCGGTCGTGGTCGGCATCGACGTCGGCTCGACGACCGTGAAGGCCGTCGTGCTCGATCCGCAGACGCTCGAGATTCTCTGGAGCGACTACCAGCGGCATCAGACGAAGCAGCCGGAGAAGGTGCTGGAGCTCCTCGAGGAGATCGAGGCGTCGTTCCCCGCGTCCCCGCGCGAGAGCTGGCGGGTGTTCATGACGGGCTCCGGCGCGGCGCCGCTCTGCGCCGGCCTCGGCGCCAAGTTCGTCCAGGAGGTCAACGCGGTCACGCTCGCGGTCGAGAACCTGCACCCGGACGTGGGCAGCGTCATCGAGCTCGGCGGGCAGGACGCGAAGATCATCATCTTCCAGCGGGACGAGAAGACGGGCGACAAGACCGCCGCGCCGTCGATGAACGACAAGTGCGCCTCGGGCACGGGCGCCACCATCGACAAGTGCATGATCAAGGTGGGCCTGCCGTCGAGCGAGGTGGTCAAGATCCACTTCGACGACTCCAAGCTCCACCACGTCGCGGCGAAATGCGGCGTCTTCGCCGAGACGGACATCGTGAACCTGGTGAAGAGCGGTATCCCCTCGACGGAGATCCTCTGCTCGCTCGCCGACGCGATCGTCCTCCAGAACCTGTCGGTGCTCACGCGCGGCTCGACCTTGAAGCACAAGGTCATCCTGCTCGGCGGCCCCAACACCTACCTCCCCTTCCTCCAGGAGTGCTGGCGCAAGCGGATCCCCGAGACCTGGGACGAGCGCGGCTACAACTGGCCGAAGGACCGGCCGATCGAGGAGACGATCTTCGTCCCGGAGAACTCGCAGTACTACGCGGCGTTCGGCGCCTGCGTGTACGGGCTCAAGGAGGCGCCGGAGGTCGGGCTTTACGCCGGCAAGGCCGGGCTCATCGAGTACATGACGAACGGCCGGAAGGCCCGGCTCGGCGAGAGCGCGGGCCCGCCGCTCGTGAAGACGCGGGACGAGGTCGAGGAGTTCCGCAAGCTCTACAGCATCCCGAGGTTCACGCCGATGAAGCTCGCGCCCGGCCAGGTGGTGCGCGGGGTCATCGGCCTCGACGGCGGCTCCACCTCGTCGAAGGCGGTGCTCATCGACGAGGACAGCAACATCGTTTGCAAGGCCTACCAGCTCTCGAAGGGCAACCCGATCCAGGACGCGAAGGAGCTGCTCGCCCAGCTCCGGCAGTACGTGATCGACCAGGGCGCGCAGCTCGAGGTGCTCGGGTTCGGCGGCACCGGGTACGCGGCCGACGTGCTCCAGGAGTGCATGCGGGCCGACGTCAACATCGTCGAGACCGTCGCCCACATGATGAGCGCCGTGAAGTTCTTCGGCGACGTCGACGTCATCTGCGACATCGGCGGACAGGACATCAAGGTCCTGTTCATGAAGAACGGCGATATCGCGAACTTCCGCCTCTCCAACTCGTGCTCTGCGGGCAACGGCATGCTGCTCCAGGCGATGGCCGACCAGTTCGGCCTGAAGGTGACCGAGTACGCCGACACGGCCTTCGGCGCCGAGCTCGCGCCGAAGTTCAGCTACGGCTGCGCCGTCTTCCTCGACACCGACCGGGTGAACTTCCAGAAGGAGGGCTTCTCGAAGGAGGAGCTGCTCGCCGGCCTCGCGCAGGTGCTGCCGAAGAACGTGTGGCAGTACGTCGTGCAGATCCCGCGGCTCGCGGCGCTCGGCACGCGCTACGTGCTCCAGGGCGGCACGCAGTACAACCTCGCGGCGGTCAAGGCGCAGGTCGACTACATCAAGGAGCGCGTCCCCGGCGCGGAGGTGTTCGTCCACCCGCACACCGGCGAGGCCGGCGCGCTCGGCGCCGCGTTCGAGACGCTCCGGGTCGTGAAGCGCAGGGGCCGCTCGACGTTCATCGGGATCGACGCGGCGATCGCGCTCGAATACACGACGAAGAACGACGAGGAGACGGTCTGCCACTTCTGCCCGAACGAGTGCAAGCGGACGTTCATCGACGCGAAGCGGCCCGACGGGACGACGAGCCGCTACATCTCGGGCTTCTCGTGCGAGAAGGGCACGGTCGAGAGCGAGCAGGCGATGCTCGCGCTCGTCGCCGAGCGGAAGAAGATCGCGAAGCAGTTCCCGAACCTCGTCGACTACGAGTCGAAGCTCGCCTTCCGGCACTTCTACGACACGGCCCCGCTGCCGGAGGACGGCGCGCCGGTGAAGGACGTGGTCGTCAAGAAGGGCTTCCTCGGCATCCGCCGGGTGGAGACGACGCGCCCGTTCCGGCGGAGCGGGCCCGAGGTGCGCGAGCGCCTGCGCCGCGTCCGCATCGGCATCCCGCGCGTCCTCAACATCTACTCGACGGGCCCGTACTACCGGGCCTACTTCGAGGCGCTCGGCGTCCCGAAGCAGAACGTCGTCTTCAGCGACGCCACGAGCGAGGAGATGTGGGTCGAGGGCGGCAAGTACGGCTCCATCGATCCGTGCTTCCCCTCCAAGGTGGCGCAGGCCCACATCCACAACCTCCTCTTCCACCACCACTCGGACGAGAAGAAGCTCAATTACATCTTCTTCCCGATCCTCACCCACGTGCCGAGCTTCGGCGAGGGGGTGATGGACAAGACGAGCTGCCCCATCGTCGCGGGCGTGCCGGACGTCATGAAGGCGGCGTTCACGAAGGAGATCGACTTCTTCAAGACGCGCGGCATCGAGTACCTCGATCCTCCGCTCACGTTCTCCGAGATGACGCTGACGGCGCGCCGGATGTTCGAGACGTGGGGCCCGCGGCTCGGCGTCACCGAGGACGAGAGCGACCACGCGCACCGCGAGGGGATGCGGGCGCTCTCGCAGTTCGAGCGCGACCTCCAGGACAAGGGGCGGGCGATCCTCGAGACGGTCGAGGCCGAGAACCGCGTCGCCATCCTGATGGTCGGGCGGCCGTACCACTCCGATCCGGGCCTGAACCACGGCATCCCGGAGGAGTTCCAGGTGCTCGGCTATCCGATCCTCTCGGTGCGGTCGGTCCCGCGCGACATGGAGTACCTCGCGCGGTACTTCAAGGACGAGATCGCGAACGGCCAGCACCCGCTCGACATCAACGACGTCTGGCCCGAGAACTACTCGGCGAACAGCGCGCAGAAGGTCTGGGCGGTCAAGTTCGCCGCCCGCCACCCGAACGTCGTGCTGCTCGACCTCTCGAGCTTCAAGTGCGGCCACGACGCGCCGACCTACGGCATCATCGACAGCATCGTGAGCTCGAGCGCCACCCCGTACGCCGCGCTGCACGACATCGACGCCAACAAGCCGGGCGGCTCGATCAAGATCCGCGTGAAGACGTACGCGCACAGCCTCAAGCTGCACGAGGAGGCGCTCGAGGACGCGGCGAAGAAGAAGGCGGAGCTCGTCCACCGCATCGACGAGAAGCGGCTCGAGCTGCTCGAGCTGAAGCGGGAGCAGCAGGCGGCGCGCAAGATCACCGATCCCGCGCTCGAGCGGGAGATCGCGGCGCTCGCCGAGAAGTTGCGGAGCTACGTCGCGCCGGCGTCTCCGCCCGAGGCGCCGAAGACGGGCCTCGTCCAGCTCAAGAAGAAGCAGTCCGACGGGACCGTCGTCCCCTTGGAAGCCTGAAGACACGGCCAAGGTCGAGGGGGGGACGGCGCGTCCGGCCCCCTTCCAGCATCCGAGCGAAGGGAAGCCACGCCATGGAACAGACGATCACGCAGAAGACGCGCCTTCCTCTGGTCGGCGAGAAGAAATCGATCAAGGCGGACATCGACATCGAGGCGGAGCTCAGGGCGTTCGAGGAGGCCGAGCGGGAGCGGCTCGGCCTGAAGGCCGAGCGTCGGCAGTGGGTCGACAACATGCTCAAGCCGAAGATGACGAAGAAGGAGCGCGACAACGTGACGCTCCTCATCAGCGGCCTCACCGCGGCGCAGGACTTCCTGTGCGAGGGCGCGCTGAAGGGCCTCGGCTACAACGTCCATTACTTCGGGATGAGCGACAACGCCGGCCTCCAGACGGGCAAGGAGTTCGGCAACCGCGGGCAGTGCAACCCGACGTACTTCACGGTCGGCGGCCTGGTGAAGTACCTCATCGACCTGCGCGACAAGCAGGGGATGAAGACCGAGGACATCATCAAGAACTACGTGTTCCTGACCGCGGGCGCCTGCGGGCCGTGTCGGTTCGGCATGTACGTGACCGAGTACCGGAAGGCGCTGCGCGACGCCGGCTTCGACGGCTTCCGGGTGATGCTCTTCCAGCAGACGGGCGGCCTGTCGCAGGCGACGGGCGACGACGTCGGCCTCGAGATGAACCCCGCCTTCTTCATCGCGATCATCAAGGCGATCGTCTGCGGCGACACGCTGAACGCGCTCGGCTACCGCGTCCGGCCTTACGAGGTCGAGCCCGGCGCGACGAACCGCGCGATGGAGAGCGCGAAGCGCATCCTCTACAAGGCGCTTTACGAGCAGACGAACGTGTTCCGCGCGCTCTACGAGGCGCGCAAGGAGTTCGAGGCCGTCCGGGTGGACAAGCTCCGGCCCAAGGCGAAGACGTCGATCATCGGCGAGTTCTGGGCGATGACGACGGAGGGCGACGGCAACTACGCCCTTCAGAAGTTCCTCGAGAGCGAGGGCGGCGAGAACGACATCCAGCTCACGACCGCGTGGCTGCTCTACAACATCTGGGAGTGCGCCCGCGACACCCGCGAGCGGCGCGATCTGCGCGGCGCGGACGAGGGCAACTACGGCCTGGCCGGCCTCGACGAGTTCGGCGTGGCGAAGCGGCTCGCGACGATGCGCCTCGCCGAGTCGGCGCTGCGCGTCGGCTTCCAGGCGTTCGCGCTGCCGCTCGGCCTGTTCGACTACCACCTCCCGGACATGGAGCTCGTCGCGGACGTGGCGAAGGACTACTACTCGAACGACCTCCGCGGCGGCGAGGGGCACATGGAGGTCGGCAAGCTCATCGTGAACGCGGTGAAGTCGAAGGCGCACCTCACGGTGAGCGTGAAGCCGTTCGGCTGCATGCCGTCCTCGGGCGTCTCCGACGGCGTGCAGTCGCTGATCACGGCGCGTTACCCGGGGACGATCTTCTGCGCGGTCGAGACGAGCGGCGACGGCGCGACGAACTTCTACTCGCGCATCCAGATGTACATGTTCAAGGCGCGCATCCTGGCCGAGCAGGAGCTCGCCCGCGCCTACGAGGAGGCGGGCGTCACGGAGGCCGAGGTGCGCGCGTTCCTCGAGCAGCACCCGAAGTACGCGAGCCCGCTGCACCACGCGCCGCACCGGGTCGCCGGGTCGGCCGCGAACCTGGTCTACGAGGTGGCGCCGCTCATCAAGCAGACGGCCGCCGAGCGCGCCGCGGTGAAGGTCCGCGCGGCGGCGGCGGCGGTCCGCGAGGCGGTGAAGGCGGCGCCGGCCAAGGCGGTGGCCGCAAAGGCGTTCCTGACCGACCCGGAGACGCTCTCCCGGGCGCGCGAGGACGTCGCGCTCGTCCGCGACATCCTCCGCGGCAAGGCGGCCGAGCGGTTCAGCCCGCTCGTGAAGCGCCTGGCCGGCAAGGCGTACTTCGAGAACAACCCCGAGGTGCGCCACACGACCTACAGCGAGGAAGCCATCGCGGCGGAGTGAGGTGGACGCCGCCGGGCTCGTCCCGGCGGCCCACGGCTCGGATGCCGCTCCGAGACGGCGAGCTGGGCTGAGAGACGCAGAGAGAGAAAAACCGCCAAGGACGCCACGACGCCAAGAAGGGGCGGGAAAAGATCATCTTTTCTCCCTCCCTCTCTTGGCGTCCTTGGCGTCCTTGGCGGTTTTCTCTTTCTCTCTGGCACGTTGAGCTCAGCCGTCCGCGGGCAGGAACCAGCGGAGGGCGTCGCGCGCGATCTCCGCAGGAACCGCGTGCGGGCCCTCGAACTCCTGGTAGCGCAGGTCGTATCCGGCGACCTGGATCAGCGGCGCGAGGCGGCGGCTGCAGGGGTCGATCCGCAGCACCTGGTCCTGCGTGCCGTGCGAGATGAAGATGCGCGGCCGGCCGCGCTGCTCCGCGGGGGCCATGAAGCCCGGCGAGAACGCGATCACATGGGTGAACAGGTCGCCGTTGGTCAGCCCGAGCGACAGCGCGTACGACGCGCCGTCCGAGAAGCCGCCGATCGCGATCCGCGCCGGATCGACCGCGGCGCTGCGGAACAGCTGGTCGAGCGCGCCGTCCAGAAAGTCGACGTCGGGCCCGTACGCGTCGTCCGAGATGATGTCCCAGCTCGAATGGCGAGAGTCGGGCGCCAGCAGCAGGAGCCCCGCCGCGTCCGCCAGCTCTCGCAGCAGCGCGATCCCGTGGTGCGCGCTGCCCCCGGCCCCGTGCAGCAGGACCACGAGCGGCGCCGGGCGGTCCGGGCGGTAGCCCGCCGGGACGTAGAGCAGCCCGTCGCGCCGCGGGGACAGCCCGAGCGGCCTCAGCCCCGTCGAGAGCTCGCCCCCGGGCTTGGCGTTCGGCCGCGCCCGGAGGCGCGAGGGATCGTTCGTGGTGACGCCGGCGCTCCTTGCCTGCATTGCCTGCTCCTCCTCCGGAGGCCTGGACGGGCCCGTGGTCGCCTGACCTCGCCCGCATCCCAGCAGCCCGACCAGGGCCCCAGCACTCCCCATGCCGAGCAGGCGCCGCCGCGCGAGCTCGGATCCCGGCCCTGCGGGACCGCCGTCAGCTCGCCGCCTTCTGCTCGTAGTACTCATTGATATGTTGATAGACCTCCTCGGGGAACTCGAGGTCCTTGTAGACATTGCCCTCGTCGGGATCGTCGGCGTTCGGGATGATGGGGAACTCCTGCTGTCGCTGCCATTCCAGGATCCGCTCGCGCCGCGGCGGGCTGTAGCCGCGCCGCTCGACCTGCATCGCGAGCGAGCGGGCCTCCTCGGCGCCGCCCTCCGGGTCGCGGCCGAGCCAGTCGACGAGCTCGTCGCGATCGAGGAAGTGGTGGGCGATCATCGCGAATACCAGGCGACCGTAGCGCCCGATCGACTCGCCGCGCTCGAGCGCGCCGAGCAGGTGAGCCATCATGTGATTCTTGCGCAGGGCCTCGACAGCCATGGATCCTCCTCTGAACATGAGATCACCCGGCCCGATGCATCGGCCGTACCAGAGGCCGCCGACGCGGCCTCTGGGCCTGACGGGGCGTGGCGGCACAGGGCTCGTGGCAAAACGCATCACGGCGGAGGGCGGCTGTCACAGCGGGCCCAGGCGCGGGCGAGGCGCCGGCCGCCAAGGCGGCGGCGTACGGCGGGCGGCGGCGGGCGTAAGGCGGCGACCGGCGGCCCGGCTGCGGCGTTTCCGCGGCCGACCGCGGCATTTCCGGCGCGGGGCGCGCGGGCCCACGCGGGTCGCGACGCGGCCGCGAAATTCTGCTAGACATCGCCCGCCATGACCGAACTGCGCTCGTTGTCCCCCGATGCTCTTGCCTCGCTCACCCGGGAGCTCGAGGCACGTTATGCTGCCTTCGAAGCCCGCGGCCTCAAGCTCGACATGACGCGCGGCAAGCCGTCGTCCGATCAGCTCGACCTCGCGAACGGCCTGCTCGCCCTGCCCACCGCGAACGACCTCGTCGCCTCGGACGGGTCGGACACGCGCAACTACGGGGGCCTCGACGGGCTCCCCGAGATGAAGGCCATCTTCGCCGAGCTGCTCGAGGTGCCCCCGGCGCAGGTCATCGTCGGCGGCACCAGCAGCCTGACCATGATGCACGACGCGGTGGTCCGCGCGCTCGTCCACGGCGTGCCCGACGGCAACGGCGCCTGGGCGAAGCAGCCGAAGGTCAAGTTCCTGTGCCCGAGCCCCGGCTACGATCGCCACTTCGCGATCTGCGAGCACCACGGCATCGAGATGATCGCGGTCGATCTGAACGACGCCGGCCCGGACCTGGATCAGGTCGAGCGGCTGGTCGCCCAGGACGCGGCCATCAAGGGGATGTGGTGCGTCCCCAAGTACAGCAACCCGACCGGCACCACGTACTCCCCCGAGGTCGTCCGCCGGCTCGCCAGCATGAAGGCGGCGGCCCCGGATTTCCGCCTGTTCTGGGACAACGCCTACGCGGTCCACGACCTCTATGCCGAGGGCGATCGGCTCGCGGACATCGTGTCGGCGTGTCAGTCGGCGGGCAACCCCAACCGGCCGATCGTCTTCGCTTCGACGTCGAAGATCTCGTTCGCGGGCAGCGGCGTCGCGGCCATGGCGTCGAGCCCCGCGAACGTGGCGGACGCGAAGAAGCACCTCGGCATCCAGACCATCGGCCCGGACAAGGTGAACCAGCTGCGCCACGTGCGCTTCTTCAAGGATTACAAGGGCTTGCTGGGCCACATGCAGAAGCACGCCGAGCTCCTGCGGCCCAAGTTCGAGGCGGTGACGAGCATCTTCGAGCGCGAGCTCGGGGGCAAGGGCATCGCCAGCTGGACCTCGCCGCGCGGCGGTTACTTCATCAGCCTCGACACCCTCGACGGCTGCGCGAAGGAGGTCGTGCGCCTGGCCGACAAGGCGGGCGTGAAGCTCACCGGCGCCGGGGCGACGTACCCGTACGGCCGCGATCCTCGCGACCGGAACATCCGGATCGCGCCGTCGATGCCGCCGCTCGAGCAGATTCGCGTCGCCATGGACGTCGTCGCGGTCTGTGTCCAGCTCGCGAGCGTGCGCAAGCTCGCGGGCTGAGCGGTCGTCTCCCTCCTCATCGCCGCTCGCCCGCATTGCGAGCGGCGGACCGCCGTGCAAGGCTCGGCGCTTCCCTCCTGGAGCGCCTCCTCATGCAGCCACTCACCCCCGAAGGTCAGCGGAGAGTTTCCGATCTGTCACAGCGCTATTTCGTCAGCACCGACGCGGTGATGACGCTCTTGCAGGCGCTCGTGAACGGGAACGGAACGATGGCGCAGTTCTATCACCCCGAGCTGGGCGGCGCTGGGCAGTGGATGCAGGGCGGGATGACCATGATCGGGGACATGTTCAACAGCGCGCTGAAGGCCAAGGTGGAGGGCCTGTGCGCCGAGCTGTCGAATCTGCTGGCGAGCCAGCCGTTCGCTCAGGCGCCGGCGAGCTATCCGGCGCAGGGCGGGCAGCAGCAGCAGCAGCAAGGCGGCAGCGGAGGGCTGGGGGGCTCGCCGGTCAGCCTGTTCGTGCCGGCGTCCGGGGGCGGCTCGGGGAGCTGGTGGCCCGGGGAGCTCGGGGTGCCGAGCTCCAGCGGGTCGCAGAACAACATCCGCTATGCGGTTTTCCCCGGCGCGCGGCGGCTGGCCGTCGACGTCGACGGGCGCGTCAGCGTCTATGACACGCTCGATCACCAGATCGGCGGTGTGTCGCAGCAGCAGGGGTCGGGGTCGTCGGTCACGTTCACGAGCCAGTACGGCGTCGTGAGCGTGCAGAGCTTGCCGCTCGTCTCGGGCGACGCGGCCGCGCAGCCGGGGCCTGGAGCTGCTCCGGCGCAGGCCGCGGCCGCCGTGCCCCGCGCTTCTTCGGGTGCGGAGGCGGATATCTTTTCTGCCATCGAGCGGCTCGCGGACCTGCGGCAGAAGGGGATCATCACCGAGCAGGAGTTTGCGGCGAAGAAGACCGATCTCCTGAGCAGGCTCTGAGCCGAGGTCGCGAGACGGGCGCCGAGGGCAAAGAATGCCTCGGTTGGCGCGGAGACGCGTATTCCGTTCCCCGTCTTTCGTCCCCCTCCCCCTCCCCCGTCTTCCGTCTTCCGTCTTCCGTCTTCCGTCTTCCGTCTTCCGTCTTCCGTCTTCCGTCTTCCGTCTTCCGTCTTCGTGCGCGTGCGCGTGCGCGTGCGCGTTTCCTTCTTTCTCCTTCCCTCTTTCCTCTTTCGTGCGCGTGCGTGTACTCGAATCGTATCAATCGAGCACGCGCACGGATCACGCGCACGCGCACGCGCACGCGCACGAATGATGGGAGACGGGAGACGGGAGACGGGAGACGGGAGACGGAAGACGGGGGACGAAAGACGGAAGCGACTTACGCCGACGAGGGACGGAGGGACTCTCCCTCCCCAACCGCATCAGCCCTCAGGGCCCATGGCACACGGCCTCGATGTTGTGCCCATCCGGATCGAGCACGAACGCCCCGTAATACCCCGGGTGGTACTGCGGCCGGAGCCCCGGCGGGCCGTTGTCGGCGCCTCCAGCCGCCAGCGCCGCCTTGTAAAAGGCATCGACGTCGGCGCGCGTCTTCGCGACGAAGGCGACATGCATGCGGCCCTGCAGCGCGCCGCCCGTGCCGATCCAGAACTGCGGATTACCATCGGCCCCCAGACCGGCGTGTTTATCCGCACCCCCGGTCATCTCGGGCGTGATCTCCATCACGAGCCCGTAACCAAGGGGCGCCAGGGCCGCCAGATAGAAGGCCTTGCTCCGTTCATAGTCCGAAACGGGGAAACCGATGTGGTCGAGCATGCGCGCCATCATCGCCCAGACCGGCGCCCGGCAGCGGACAAAACCTACCTCGCGGGCCGCGCGCCCTCGCGCTCCAGGCCGCGAAGGACCTCCTCGAGCGCTTCCTGGGTGATGAGCCCCACGTGCCGGAACGCCTCCCTCCCCTCGGCGTCGAGGATCACCACGCTCGGCACGTGGTGCAGCCCGGCGAACGGGCCCTCCCCGGCGATCGTCGGGGCGTCCGCGAGCGCCACCGGATACGGGAGCTTGAGCGTGGCGGCAAAGGCCTCGACGAGCGGCCGGTTCTCGCTCGCCTCCAGGACGAGGAGCGCCGCGTTGATGCGCGGCGTGTGATCGCGGAGCAACCCAGCGAGGAACCGCGCCTCCGCCTGCGACGCCACGTCGTAGGTCGCCACGAAACCGATCACGCTGAACCTGCCCGCGAGCGACGCGGTGGAGAGCTCGCGCCCGTCGAGCGTCTCGTACGAGAAGCTCAGCGCCGGGCCCCGCGCCGGCGCCGCCTCCGCCGCGGCCGCGGGCGTCGCCGCCGCGGGCTCACGGACCGCGTCGCCGCTGCCAGCGCACCCGAGCGCAAAGAGCACGAGCGGCAAGCCAGCCGGCGCGAGCGACCTCATGGCAGCGGATCCCCCTCCAGGTGCGCGTCGAACAGATCGGCGCAGAGCTGCAGCGACGGCGGGAGCTCGGCGCCCTTGCGCTGCTGCGCGAGGATCGCGTGGCACAGCTCCTCGATGACCAGCTTGATCGGCGTCGCCTCGAGCTGCGCGCCGTCGAGCACCATGCCAGGGCCGGGCGCCTCCTCCGCGCGCACGATCGGGTCGTGCCGCGCCCAGGCGATGCCGTCCTCCGGGAGATAACGACACCAGAGCACCCGCACGAAGCGCAGGTAGAGCGGCGTCACCAGCGCCACCACGCGATCGCCCCCCGCGGCGATGCCGCGCAGCGCGAAGCCCCCCGGCGGGCGCGGGGCGCGCTCCCCCTCCCCCATCGCGACCTCGATCCGCTCGCGGCGCGCCGCGTCGCTCTCGACCGACAGGAGCGGCGCGTAGATCGCGACCGCGGGGACCTGCAGCTTGGGCGCGTCCTCGGCGAGCACGTCGAGCCACGCCTCGCGCGCCTCGGGGCCGAGCTCGCCGTACACGTGCGCCGCGGCGATGGCGGCCTCGGCGTCGGTGGCGAGCGCGGCCAACCACTCGCGCCAGGCGGCGAGGATGCGCGGATCGAGCAGCGCGCCCGAGGCGGCGGGCAGGCCCTGCGCCGCGCCCTCGTGGACAGCGGCGTCCAGCGAGGCATCCTGGACGAGATCGACCGAGCTCGGATCGCGGCGCTCCGTCATGCCCCCCTCAGCGTGGCGCGCCGCGGCGCCGCGCCCCGACGTCCCGCTCCAGATCGAGCAAGAGCTCGGCGAACTCCTCGCCCCGACCGAGCGGCGAAGCGAGCGTGAGCTCACCGCCGCGATCCGCGAGCAGGAGCGCGACGCCGTCGCTCGCCTCGACGATGCCCTTCACGAACACGACGTCCGCCGGATGAACGACGATGTCCTGGACCAGCATCCCGGCGCTCGCCTCCGCGACCGAGAGCGGGCCGCGAGCGGGCCCGAGCTGCCCCGCGTCCCCCGCCGAAGGCTGCCCATCGGCCGGAGACGTGGCGGCGATTCGCCTTGAATTGCTGTCGCGCCGGCCCATCGACGGCGGAGCTAAGCACCGCTCGCCGGAGGGATCCAGCGGGCACACCGGGCGGGGATGACCAGGGCCCTCGCCGCGTCAAGAGGCCGCGGTCGGCCCTCGATCCGCGGCCCCCGAGCCGCTCTCGAGGAGACCGAAGCGCTTCGCGAGATCGTCGGGCCGCTCACCTTCGAGGGCGCGGAGCTCGTGGGCGCGCTCGATCGGCACGACCACGAAGCGCCACGGCATGGCCGCGAGCTCGGTCCCCTCGATGCACCGGGCGACGTGCGCCGCGTTGAGCGCCGCGCCGATCGTCGTCTCGAGCAGGCCCTCGTAGAAGGCGGACAGCTCGACCGACCCCGACTCGACCGGCGGCCGCACGAAGCAGGCGACGCGCGGGGGGTTGGCGCAGAAATCCGCGGCGAGCCGGCCCATCCCGAGCTCGGCGAGCGCCTGATCGAGCGCGCCGACCGCGAGCAGCACCGGCGCCTTGTCGAGCGCGGCCGCGCCCGCACGGGCCACCGTGCTCTCCGCGACGCCCGCGATCCTGCGGCCGACGCCCCGGCCGAGCTCCCGCGCGGCGCCCTGTCCGACCCGCGCGAGCAGCGCGGCGACCTGATCCCACGCGAGCGGGAACATGGCGCCGAGCGGGCCGTTGAGCCGGCCGCGGTCGCGCTCGTGGCGGATCGTCGCCGGGCGCTCGTGCTCGTCGCGCTGCACCGGCATCCGGTGCACGGTCATGAACACGCGATCGACCGGCGCGCGCGCGAGCTGGACGAAGACGTCCTGCGCCCCGTGGAGGAAGTGGAAGCGGAACGCGAACCGATCGGTCGCGCCCGGCGGCTGCTGCGCGAGGGCGCGGAACCGGCCGAGGAACGCCTCGACCCGGGTGCAGGGGGCGATCTCCTGGAAGAAGTTCCTGCCGACGACCCGCGCCGACGGGAGGCGGCTCATGCGCTGCTCGTAGCGGTTGTAGAGGAGCACGACGCCCTCTTCGTCCAGCATGATGAAGCCGTACGGGAGGTCGTCGACCTCCTGCGAGGTCATCTCGGCGAGGCGCTCCACGCTGAGGGGGAGGGCGTCCTGCGGGCTCTCGGGCCCCTCATTCATCGTCGACGTCTGGGTCATCGCTCGGCTCCTTCGAACAAGACGCTCGCCCACCCGACCTGCTCGACCAGGCGCGTGAGCCCGCCGAGGACCTCCCGGATGCGATGGCGCTGGAAGCGCGACGGGACCTTCTCCGCGGCGGCGTCGAAGAAGGCGACGATCCAGGCGGCGACCGCCTGCGGGATCGCCGAGCGGGCGCGGTCGATCTGGGCGACCGAGACGAGCGCGTCGCCGCTGATGGCGAAGGCGTCGAGCGCGCTGTGGTGCTCGCGCGCCGTCGTCCACGAGGACGCGAGCAGCCGCGACGTCATCGGCGGCCCGAGCCAGGCGCGCGCGTAGGCGGTGCAGGCGTTCACCACGGCGGCGGCCAGCGCCACGTCGGCCGCGTCGTCGGCGGGGAACGCCGGAGGGTAGTGGCTCTCGCGCTCGCCGCGGTGCGGCCCGCTCGAGTCGCTCGCGACGACCTCGAAGGTTGCGCCTCGCCACATGGAGAGCGAGTCGAGGGCGTCGGTCCAGCGCTCCGAGGGCCGCACGCCGTCGGCGCGGGCGTGGATGGGGCGCCCGGCGTCGACCGTCACCTCGGCGCGGAGCGCGCCGGCGCGCACGCGGATGAAGCAGCTCCGGCTGCGCGAGGCGAGCGACGCGAGGAGCCCGTCGAGCCCCACGTCGTCGAGCTCGCCGCGCAGGATGACGCGGCTCCGCTGCCGCTCGGCCTGCGCCGCGAGCCGCTGGACCTGCGCGGCGAGCACCGAGCCCGGGACGTCGTCCGCGAGCACCCCCGCGAGCTCCGCCATCGAGACGATGGTGCGCGAGGAGCTGACGCCGATCACGGGCGGCGGTCCGTCGAGCACCGCGCGGAGCGAGCGGGCCATGTCGAGGAGGGCCGCCGGGCTCTGCGCGCAAGCCACGGCCGCGTCGACCCGCAGCGCGTCCGGCGGCGGCCGGTTGGGCGCGACCTCGCACGTGACTACCCGCATGCGGGCCTCGCGAAGCGCAGAGGCGACCCGATGGGCGAAGGGCGTTGCCGGCGCCGAGGTGACGACGATGTCGAACATATCGAAGCGGACTCTAGGATCATGCACACCCTCCGTCAAATTGTATCAACAAACATTGTATAAACCATTCGCTCCGGAAGGACATGAAATTGTCCGTGAATTACCGTACGACGCCTGGATATTGAGTGATTTTTACTACAATTGCTGCGGCGTACCGACACATGAGACAATCTTTGTACAAAGATGATCTCCGGTGCGGTGCACCAGCGGAGTCGCCGGGGCGCGGCGGGCGACGGCCGGGGCCGCGGGGAGGCCGACGCCGCCGCGCGGCGAGGCAGCCGGGCTCTGGAGGGCGGCGGAGCGCGGGGGCGGAGGCGCGGCGCGGGGCGAAAGCGCCTCGAGGGGCGCTACACTCCCGCCGATGTCAGCCTCACGAGCCTGCAGCGAGCGAACGGCGGACCCACGCGAGACGTGCCCGGCGCCGCAGCCGAAGACCGCCGTCGATGATGACGAGCTCGAGCGCGAGCACGACGAGCATGACGAGCACGACAACAAGCTGCTCGACCTGCCGCCGCTCGGGCACGACGAGGACGAGGCGGGCGAGGAGACCTTCGAGGAGCTCCTGCAGACGCTGGACGACGCGGAGCACGGGCTCGACGACGCGAACGCGAGCGACCTGGAGGTCGGCGTCGAGCTCGCCGTGGACGAGGGCGCGGCCGGGGAGGACGAGCCCGCGGAAGAGGGCATCGACGTGGGGGCGCTCCACGAGGGGATCGACGACGCCGACGCGGGCTCGTGGGTGTCCGACGAGGCCGCCGAGCACGACGACGCCGAGCACGACGACCTCGACGATCAAGGCGAGGGGCACGACGACGGCGGCGCGGAAGGGACCGGGGAGGATCCGTCGGACGACGTCGACGAGCGCGAGCTGCCGGCGCTCGACGCGGATCAAGAAGGCACCTACGAGGGCGAGGATCTGCTCGCGGAGCTGCCCGACCTGGCGGACGACCAGGCGCCGGTCTGGGACGCGCAGCCGTGGACGGTGGTCGAGGGCGCCGGGGCGGCGGTCCCGTGCAGCACGCTCGCGGTGGCCGGCGGCTGTGTGGTCGCCGGCGGCGCCGGCGAAGGGCCCGCGCTGGCGAGCGAGCCGGCCGCGCGCGCGGGGGGCCGCGCCCGCCGCGCGGACCGGACGGGCGGCGATCGCGGGACCGTGCTCGTGGTCGACGCGGGAGCGCTGTCGGCGCGCCGCGCGGGCGTCGACGCGTCGGCGTCCTCGATCGCGCTGTCGGACAGCGCGCTGCTCATCGCCACGCGCCGCGGCAACCTGCTGCTGAGCGACGACCGGGGGAAGACGGCGAGCGCGCTCGGTGCGTGGGGCTCGGGCGGGGCGCCGGTGACGCTCGCGACGACGCCGGGGCGGCTCTGGGTGCTGGCCGGCAAGACGCTGTGGTCGCCCGCGGCCGGCGCGGTCGCGGTCCCGCCGGACGACGGCTCCGCCGTGACCGCGGGCTCGCCCCGCCGCGACGCCGCGGTCGCGCCGCCGCGCGGCGCGCTGTCGCTGTCGCCCGGGCCCGCGCTGCGGGACGGCGTGCTCCGGATGAGCGCGAGCGAGGGGGTGATCGTGGCGCTCACGAGCGCGGCCGCGGGCCCGCAGCTCGAGCGGCTGCGCGGCGACGACGAGGGCTCGCCGGTCGTGCCGCTGTCCGGGGCGGCGCGGCGCGCGGCGGAGGCCGACGACGGTCGGCTCGCGGCGGCGGCGGGCGGTCGCTCGATCGCGCTGTCCGGCGCGGGGCTCCTGTGCGTGTCGCGCGACGGGGGCGAGACCTTCCGCGTGATCGAGGGGCTCCCCGCGGTGGTGGCGCTCGCGTTCGCGGGCGACCACAAGGCCTCGCCGCTGCTCGCGCTCGTCGCGCGCGAGGGCGAGCGCCGGGCGCAGCTCGTCCACGTGCCGTCGAACGCGGCGCCCACGCTGGTCGCCGAGATCGGGGCGACGGGGCACGGCGGGGGCGAGGAGGAGGCAGCGTCCGTGGGGGCGGCGGCCATCGCGTGGGATCCGTCGCGCGAGGTGGTGTGGGTCGCGTGCTGGGCGGGGCTCGTGGCGCTCACGCGGCAACGGAAGCACTAGCCGGGTTGATCGGCCCCCGTGGAGGGTGTTCTCGGCGCGGGGCAGGGGGTGGGGCCCCGCCGAACTCGCCCGAGATGTGAGCCATCCGGCAAGCCGGATGACTCACATCTCGGGCTCAGACATCGGCCCATCCCCACCCCCTGCCCCGCGCCGAGAACACCCTCCACGGGGGCCTACGGTCTGCTCGAGGATCAGGGCGCGACGAACGTCGCGTGGAGCAGGCGCTGCGCGGGGGCGGCGTCGGCGGCGTCGACGAGGGCGCCGAGGCGCAGGGGGGACGCGACCGTGAAGCGGGGGGCAATGCCGGCGCCGCCGAGGACCTCGATGAAGCGAGACAGCGGCGACGCCGTCGCGGTGAGGCCGTCGCCGACGACGCTGACAGAGGCCAGGCCCTCGTCGAGCTCGAGCGACGGCTGCAGCGCGACCAGCTGGCGCTTGGCCCCCTGCCAGTCGGGCACGTTGAGGAGCGGGATCACGAACGCCCCGCCGCCAGGGCCGAAGGACAGATCCCGGAAGCCCAGCCCGAGCTCGCCGGCGGCGCGGAGGAGCGCGTCGAGCCGGAGACCGCCGGGCGCCCGCGCGAGGACGACGTTGCCCTCGGCGACGATCGCGCGCGCCGCGTGCGTCGACGACGTCGAGCCGGGGGCGAACCGGCGCACCACCGTCTCGCGCGCGCCGGGGGCGGCGTCGAACGTCGAGCGCGCATAGAGCGCCACGCCGGAGCGACGCGCCCACTCGACCGCCTGGGCGCAGACGACCTTCGCGCCGCACTCGGCCATCTCCTGGAGCACCGCGGCGTCGAGCTCCGGCAGGTGACGCGCGTCCGGGACGACCCGGGGGTCGGCCGAGTACACGCCGTCGACGTCGCTGTAGATCTCGCAGCGCTCGGCGCTCAGCGCCGCCGCGAGCGCCACCGCCGTCGTGTCGGAGCCGCCGCGGCCGAGCGTCGTGATCTCGCGGCGGTAGCTCATCCCCTGGTAGCCGGCGACGATCACGATGCGGCCGCGCGCGAGCTCGTCCTCGATCCGGAACGGACGGACCTCGATGATGCGCGCGTCGAAATGGCGATCGTTCGTGAGGATGCCGGACTGGGAGCCCGTGAACGAGATCGCCTCGAAACCCCGGGCCTGGATGGCGATCGACAGGAGCGCCATCGAGACGCGCTCGCCGGTCGAGAGCAGCATGTCGAGCTCGCGCCGGGGAGGATCCGCGGCCGCGCCGCCGGCGCTCGCCGCCTGCCGGGCGAGCGCGAGCAGGCCGTCGGTCGTCTTGCCCATCGCGCTGACCACGACGACGACGTCGTTGCCGGCGCGCTTCGCGGCGACGACGCGGTCGGCGACCTTGCCGATCTTGTCGACGTCGGCGACCGACGATCCGCCGTACTTCTGCACGATGATCGGACGGCCCGGCCTCGCGGGCGAGGCGCCCGGCTCGCGCGGCGAGCCCTCCTGCTGGACGCGGTTCGTCGGCTGCTCGGCCATGCTGCACCTCCAAGCGCTGCGCGCGCTGCGCAGGAGATCCGGCTATCACGGCCGCGGCGATCGGGCCAAGCGCGCGGCGCGCCGGGAGCGCGGCGCGCCGTCGCGATCAGGTCAGCTCGGCGTGCAGCAGCATCTCGTAGAGCTCCGCCTCGGCGGCGCGCCCCTCGGCCCGCGCCCTCCCGGCGAGCCGCACGAGCACGTCGCGCCGCCGCGGCGCGACCTCCTGGCGGGCGGCCTCATCCCCCTCCTCCAGGCGCGCCGAGAGCAGGGCGAGGAGATCGAGATCGCGGCCGAGCCGCTCCAGCACGTCGGCGAGCGCCATCGCCACCCCGTGGTCGGTGGGATCGGCGCGGAGACGATCCGCGAGCCGCTCGGCCAGGAGCTCGTCGTCGACGCCGAGCGCGCGGGCGAAAGGCGCCTGCCCCTCCGCCAGCGTGACGCTGTTCGGGACGGGCGGCATGTCGGGCAGGTCGGTCGACGTGTCGCTGCTGTCGAACGTGGGCATCTCGTCGAGGCGCCCGGGATCGCGCGGCGCGATCGGCGGGGCCGGCGGCGGCGCGATCCGCGGCGCGGGGGCCGGCGCGATCGGCGCGGTCACGGCCGGCGTCCGGGCGATCGCGGCCGGCGCGATCGGCGGCGAGGGGGCCGGCGGCGGCGCGACGACCACGGGCTCGGGCGGGATCGAGCGCCGGCGCGGCGGCGCAGGGACGTGGACCTCGATCCGCTGCTCGGTCGCGCGAGGGCGAGGCGCGGGGCTCGGCTCCGCCCCGCGGCTCGGCCCCGCCCCGCGCGGGGGCGCCACCGCGGGCGCGAGCTCGCCCGAGACGCGGCGGAACGCGGCGGCGATCTCCGGATCGCGCGGGCGCAGGCGCAGCGCGAGGCCGAGGTGGCGCTGCGCGGCGAGGAGATCCCCGCGGGATCGCTCCTCGATCTCGGCGGCCTCGGCGAGCAGGGCGGCGACGGCGGCCGGGCCGCCGACGAAGGGCGAGCCCGCCGCGCGGGCGGAGCCGGGGTCGGCGGCGCGGTCCTGGAGCGCGAGCTCCACCGCGTCGCGCAGCCGCCCGAGCGCGACCGACGCTCCCCCGAGATCGCCCAGCTCGGCGCACCAGCGGCCCTCGAGCAGCCGCGCCTCCAGCGACTCCGGCGCGCCGGGGGGGATCGCCCGCACGCGCGCGACCGCCGCGGGCAGATCGCCGGCGATCTCCGCGAGGCCGCGGCCGAGCTCGAGATCGAGCGCGCGCGCGTCCTCGTCGCCGCGCGCGCCGCTGCGCGCGACGAGGACGCGCGCGCGGGCGAGCAGGTCGAGCGCGCGCCTCCCCTCCCCCGCCGCCCGCAGCGAGCGCGCGAGGCCCGCGACGCCGTCGGGGCTCTCCGGCGCGTACCGGAGCGCCCGCTCGAAGAGCGCCCGCGCGTCGGCCGCGTGCCCCCGCGCGAGGAACGCCTCCGCGGCCCTGCGGGAGACGGCGTGGCGCGCCTCGGCCCCGCGCGCGGCGGCCTCGAGGTGCTCGGCGTCCGCGAGCGCGCCGCGCACGTCGGCGACGTCGAGCCGCGCCTCGAGCCGCGCCCAGCGCAGCGCCTCGATCCCGGGCGCGCGCGCGACGCCGAGGTTCAGCGCGTCGAGGCGCACGTCGACGGCGTCCGCGAGCCTCGCCGCGCGCAGCCAGGCGAGCGCGGCGAGGGGGCCGTACGGCTCCGCGTGCGCGGCGCGCGCGAGCGCCGAGAAGGCGCCGTCGCGGTCGCCGACCGCCTCGAGGAGCGCGCCGCCGAGCAGGCCGGCGTCGACGGCGGGCATGGCGTCCACGACGGTCGAGAGCGCCCCCTCGGCGCGCTCGCCGGCCAGGAGGTCGATCCACGCGAGGCGCGAGGAGATCTCCGGGTGCCGCGGGGCGCGCTCCAGCGCGGCGAGGTAGACGCGGCGCGCGTCGTCGAGGCCGCCCGCGAGCGCGAGCTCGTCGCCGGCGCCCGCGAGCTCGGCCGCCTCGAGCGCCCGGAGCGCGCGGTCGCCCAGCGCCGGAGGCGCCGCGTCGAGCGCGCCCTCGGCGCGGAAGCGGCCCGCCTCCGCGACGACCGACGCCCACTGCACCCCGGCCACCGCGGGCGCCCTCGCGCCGGCGGCGGGCAGGAGCAGGCGGACGACCCGCTCGATCGCGGCGTCCAGCACGATCGCGCCCTCGACGATGCGGCCGTGCGGGCCCGCCATCATCGAGAGCGCCTGGAGCGCGAGCGCATGCGGCGGGGCCGCGAGGCCGACGCCGCGGGCGCGCTCCGGCAGAAGCCTGAGCGCGCGTTCGCTCGGCGCGACGGCGACGTCGAACGCGAGCGCCGACTCGCCGGACCGCAGCGCGACGAGCGCGCCGTCCTCGATGGGCGCGATGATCAGCTGCGGCGCGCCGTCGCCGAGGAAGCCGCGGAGCCGCGGCGCGGCCCAGCCGGCGAGCTCGGTCCCCTGCGCCTCGACGACGAGCCGGACGAGCTGGCCGCGCCGGTGCCGGAAGCGCGCGACCCCGCCGGAGAGGTCGACGGGAAACCGGATCCCGGCGAGCCGCACGACGAGCTCGGTGACGCGGAGCGGGCCGATCGCGAACGGCTCGCCGAGCTCGATCGCGAGCGCCCCCTTGCTGACCGCGAGCCGGAGGACGGGGCGATCGTCGGGCGGGCGCGAGGCCGCTCCGCCGCCGGGCGCGAGCGCGCGCAGCGACGGCGAAAGGCCCAGCGCGCGCGCCGACCGGCCGCGCCTCTGTCCAGCAGCCATACCCGCCAAGGGTATCAACCCCGCGGCAATTGAGGCGAGTTCACGGCAATCACGCCGGATGAACGGTAACGCGTCGGACCGGGCGCGAGGCGCGTCCGGGCGCTCGGGGAGGGGCCGCTAGGGCGACAAACAGGTCGAAACCGCTCGAAAGCGAAGAAGTTCGAGCCGCCGAGACGCCGAGGACGCCAAGATCTCGTCCTCTTCCTGGTGTTCTTGGCGCCCTTGGCGGTTCATTGCTCGGTCGATCGACGCGATCGGTGCCCCAGCTGCCGAGACGGCCGGGTGGCGCGGGCGCCTCGCCCGGCGCGGCGAGGCCGGGGACGGCTCCGCGCCGGGCGGTCGGCGGTCGCGCGTCAGACGTCGCCCTTGGCGAGCTTGTCCTTCATCTTCTGGACGAGCGCCGGGAACCCGTCCTTCTTGATGATCTTCGTGAACTGCGCCCGGTAGCTCCCCACCAAGCTGACGCCCTCGGTGACGATGTCCCGCACGAGCCAGGTGCCCCCCTTCTCGGAGAGCTTGAAGGCGATCTCGACCGGCTCCTCGCGCGCGTCGCTCTTGGAGACGGCCCTCGTCTTGACCGTCATGACGCCGGCGCTCTCGGTCTCGCTCGTGTACTCGATGTTGAAGTTGAGCGTCTTCTTCAGGTTGCGCTCGTAGGCCTTGCGCACGAGCTGCTTGAGCAGCTCGGTGAACTGCTTCTTCTCGGCGTCGGTCCGGGCGGCCCACTCGCTGCCGAGCGAGCTCTCCGCCAGCGCCGAGTAGTCGAGCATCTCGTCGAAGATCGCGCCGACCTTCTTCTGGTTCTCGGCCCCTCCCTTCTTCAGGAGGTCGAACAGGACCGTCTGCTTGGCCTTGACCACGTCCGTCGCCGGCCCGGCGTTCGCGAGGCCCACCTGGCCGAGCGTGAGCGCGAGCAGCGAGAACGTCGCCGCGAAGAGGTGGTTCATCCTGCGTGTCACGTATGGTTCTCCTTCTGTACCTGCGAGCTGCGCGCGAGCCTCGGTCGCTTGCGCTGCTCGCCCTCGTTCTAGTCGTTCTACGCACGAGGCAAGCGGCCTGCCACGTCGGACGAGGCCCGCGCCGGCGCGGTCACGTCCGGTCCGTGCTCTCCATGAACACCGCGAAACCACAGGGCAATCCGCCGGCGCTGGGCCGCTGTCCAGGGGCAGACGACGGTCTCCGCGGGCTATTCACGCGCGGGGGCGGGCTCCGCCGCAATCTCCCGCGGAGCCCCCGGGCGCGGCGCGCGGGGGAGCGTGAACGGAGCGCCACGCGCCCGGTGTGACGCGCGGCGAGCGCGGCGGCGGGGCCCCCCGGGTCAGCCCGCCGCGCGGGATCGCGGGGCGAGCTGCGCGCCGGCCGCGGCGTCCGCGCCGCGCTCCGGCTCGCCGGCCGCGAGCGGACCGACCGGCACCCGCACCCGGAACGCGGTGCCCTCGCCCTCGCGGCTGTCGACCTCGATCCCGAAGCCGTGATCGTCGAGGATCCGCTTCACCACCGCCAGGCCGATGCCCATGCCGTGCGTGCGGGTCGTGAAGAACGCGTCGAAGAGGCGATCGCGGGCGCCCGCCGGGATGCCCCGCCCCTGGTCGCGGATCTCCAGCAGCCAGGCGCCCGCGTCGCGCCAGAGGCGCACGGTCACGACGGCGCCCGCCGAGCTCGCCTGGATCGCGTTCCGCACGAGGTTCCAGACGACCTGGCGCATCTGGGCGGCGTCGGCGGTCACGGGCGCGGACGGCGGCCCCTCGAAGCGGACCTCGACGTCGCCGCCGCGACCCGAGCGCCCCGCGAGCACGACGACGTCGCGGGCCGTCGCCGAAAGATCCACGGCCTCGAGCGCCGGCACCCGCGGGCGCGACAGATCGAGCATGTCGCCCACGAGGTCGTTCAGGCGCGCCGTCTCGCGCTCGATGATCTCGCAGAGCTTCCGGTCCTCGTCGGAGAGCGTCCCGCCCGTGCGCAGGAGCTCGATGGAGCCCGCGATCGAGCCGAGCGGGTTCCGGATCTCGTGGGCCAGCCCCGCGGCGAGGCGGCCCAGCGCCGCGAGCCGCTCGGCCTGCTCCGCCCGCGCCGTCGCCTGCACGAGCCGGCCGCCGGTCGCGCGCAGCCGCTCCGCCAGGTAGCTCGCGAGCAGCGTGACCACCACGATCGCGAGCAGGTTGACGAACATGGGGTACCGGAGCTCGTCCCACTGCGTCACGTACGCGCCGGAGGGCTGGTCGGGCGGCACGCCGAGCAGGTGCAGCCCGAGCGCGGCGCACAGGAGCAGGTACGCCGCCGCCCCGGACGCGGCGGCGACGATCGCGCCGGGGACGCCGAGGAGGATCGCCCCCGTCAGGCAGGTGAGGCCGTAGAGCGACGTGGCGCCGCTCGTGGCCCCGCCGGTGATGTACACGAGCGCGGTCCAGGTGATCTGGTCGGTCACGAGCTGCGCCCGGGCGATCTGGCGGAGGGCGCGCTGCATGCGCAGGAACACCGCGTAGATGCCGGAGACGCCGTACGCCGCGGCGACCGTCACGAGCGCGACGATGCTGGAGAAGCCCCCGGGGGTGAAGCCGCGGAGGTACACCGCCGCGGTCACGACGAGGAAGACCGTGAGCACCGCGAGGCGCAGCGCGATGAGCCAGGTGAGCCGGCTCGCGAGCGGCGCCTCGGCGCCGCCGGGAGCGCCGGGCGGGAGCGGCGTCGCGATCGGCGGCGGCGCCGGCGGTGGCCCGGCCCCGACCTCGTCCGGCCGCGCCACGGCCTCGCCGCCGGGGTCCGCCGGGGAGGCCGCGGGCGACATCACTCCGCCTTGATCTTGCCGGCGAGATCGAAGATCGGCAGGTACATCGAGATGAGCACGATGCCGACCATGGTGCCGACGACGACCATGAGGAGCGGCTCGAGCAGCGACGTCAGCGCGGAGACGGCGACGTCGACCTCCTCCTCGTAGAAATCGGCGATCTTGTTCAGCATCGTGTCGAGCGCGCCGGTCTGCTCGCCGACCGCGACCATCTGCACGACCATGCCGGGGAAGACCTGCATCTCGCCGAGCGGCTCGGCCATGTTCTTCCCCTCGGAGATCTTCTGGCGCGAGTACATGAGGCCCTCCTCGACGACGACGTTGCCCGCCGTCTTCGCGACGATGTCGAGCGCGTCGAGGATGGGCACGCCCGAGCCGAGGAGCGTGCCGAGCGTGCGCGAGAACCGCGCCACGGCGATCTTCTGCATGACGGGGCCGAGGATCGGGAGCCGGAGCACGAGGCGGTGCACCATCCGCTTGCCGGCCGGCGAGCGGTAGAAGTAGGTCCCGCCGACGATGGCGGCGACGGTCAGCACGGCGATGAGCGGGAGGTAGGTGACGAACGCCTTCGAGGTCGCGATGACGATCTTCGTGAGCTGCGGGAGCGCGTCCTTCGCCCCGAACTCCGCGAACATCGTCTCGAAGGACGGGATGACGAACGACATCAGCACGACCATGACGACGATCATGATCACGATGACGGCGATCGGGTACGCGAGCGCGCCGCGCACCTGGCGCGCGAGCTTCACGCGCTTCTCGATGTAGATCGCGAGCCGGTTCAGGATGCTGTCGAGGATGCCGCCCACCTCGCCGGCCTGGACGAGGTTGACGAACAGGTCGTCGAAGATCTTCGGGTGGCGCCGGAGGGCGTCGCTGAACGTGGCGCCCTGCTCGACGGTGTTCTTGATGTCGCGCAGCGCGGCCTGGAAGATCTTGTTCGGCTCCTGGTTCGACAGGATCTCGAGGCACTGGACCAGCGGGAGGCCGGCGTCGATCATCGTCGCGAACTGGCGGATGAACTTGACGAGGTCCTTGGGCTCGACGCCCGAGCCGAAGCTCAGGCTGATGTTGAGCGCGGCGCCCTTCTTCTTGACGCGGGTCGGGCTCAGCTGCTGAGCGCGGAGCCGGTTCTGCACCGCCGCCTCGTTCTCGGCCTCCATCGTGCCCTTCCGGATCTCTCCGGTGCGGCCGCGCGCCTCCCAAACGAACTCCGCCATAGTGCTTCCGGTCTTCTCCCTGGGCCCACGGCGGGCCGAGCCGACGCGCCGGGGCGGCCCCGCCTCCGGGGACGCCAGGATAAAGTTCGGCGAGGCCGGGGGTCAAAGACGGTGGGGCTTTCTCTAATCCGGGGGGCGGGGTGGTGGTGCGACGTGGGACGCGGGGCGCGGACGCGGACACGGACACGGACACGGACGGAGCGCGATCCCGAGACGCACGCGCCGGCGGGGGCCTCCGCGCGGCGGGGGCGGGTGGGCGCTCGGCCATCCGCCAAGACGGGGGCGGGGGCGCTTGCGCTGAGAACACCGCCCGGCATGTCTCACTTCGGGCCATGCCTCCTGGGACGTTTCGTCGCGCGCCACACAAGGCGCGCCTGAAACGCAGAGCCCCCGGAAACCTTATGGCACCTCGTTCGGTGCTCGCCGCGCCCACCCGCCCCCGCCGCGCGGAGACCCCCGCCGGCGCTCACCGCAAGGCCGGAAGACGGCGGCTTCGATGAGCCACGAGGCGCCGGGCACTGGCACGGACCGTCACAGCTCGCACCCGGACACGGAAGTGCGTCACCCGGACGCAGAGGTGTGTCACCCGGACGCGGAGGTGCGCCATCCGGACAGGGGAGTGTGTCATCTGGACAGGGGAGTGTGTCATCTGGACAGGGAGGTGTGTCATCTGGACATGCTGCGGGTCGAACCGGACGACACAGCCCTCGGGGCGAAGCCGTGCGACGGCTCCCGTGGTCGAGGCGACGGAGCATCGGGTCCGGAAGCGCAACGAGCGCCCCGCGGCCGAGGACAAGGGCAACTCAGCCGCGTTCCACGATCGGCACGAGATGCTCCTGCGCGCGATGCGCCGGCGGACGCGGGCCGGCCCGCCGCCGGTGGCGGCGCTCACCGGCTTCGCCCAGCGAGCCGCCTACCCGCGCCCGCGCTCCGCCACGTAGCGGACCGCGCCGTGCACCTCGCGGAGGAGCGCGCCCTGCCGGCGCTCGACCCGCATGAGCTCCTGGTGGCCCTCCCACGCGCCGACCGGCGCGACCAGGACGCCGCCGTCGGCCAGCCGCTCCTCGAGCGCGGCGGGCGGCTCGATCAGCGCGTAGGTCACCGCGACCTTCCAGGGGCGCTCCGACGGCATCGCCCGCCCGGACGCGAGCACGCGCTCGGCGAGCGAACGCCCGTCGCCGCACAGCAGCGTGAGGCTCGCGCCCTCGTCGGAAGGCCCGGCGCCGCTGATCGCGAGCGTCGCGTCGTCGCCATGGCGATCCGGCCGCGCGCCGAGGAGCCGCGCCGCGCGCGCGTGCAACGCAGGATCGATCTCGATCGACGTGACGTGCCCGGACGGGCCGACGATGCGCCGCGCGAGCGCCGCCCCGTAGCCGGTGCCGGTGCCCAGCTCGAGCACGCGATCGCCCGGCACGAGGCCGAGCAGGCTGAACGTGAGCAGGTACGCGTGCGGCGCGCTCACGGTCGCGTGCCCGGCCCGGTCGAGCGGCAGCGGCGTGTCGTCCGCGGAGGCCGCGAGGTCCTCCGGGAGGACGAAGCGCTCGCGCGGCACGAGCAGGATCGCATCGAGGTAATGCGCAGGGAACTCGAAGCGGCGCGCGAGCTCGGCCACGAGCGGCGCGCGCGCGACGCGCCCAGCCTCGGCGAGCTCGACGTCGAACGCGATCGCGGCGTCGAGCTGCTCGGGGACCGGCGCCCAGCGATCGGGCCGGCGATCGTCGTACCTCGCCGCGAGCGCGGCGAGCGACGCAACGGCGGCGCGTGATTCGGTGCTCGAGGGAGAGTTCACCGCGAGATCCTGAAGCAGGACCGGCCGCGCCGCTCGATCTTTCGAGGAACGTTCCGCGTTTCCCCGAGCCCGGTCCAGCCCGCCGCCAGAGCGCGTTTGACAGGGGCGCAAGCCCCTCCTCATCCTCGGCCATGGCCCCCGCCGACCTCACGCCGATCGCTGCGCTCGCGGTCGAAGAACACCGCGCCGCACCCTGCGCCTGCGTCGCCGCCGCCGTGCGCACACGGAACAACGTCCAGTACGGATCGGGAGCCGCCGGGCGGCTGTGGTTCGAGGACAGCCCGCCGGCGGGCGCGGGCGGCGCGCCGATCGCGGCGACGATGGACGCGATCTTCGACCTCGCGTCGGTGACGAAGCCGTTCACCGCGCTCGCGTTCGCCCGGCTCGTTCGCGCCGGCAAGGCGAGGTACGACGAGCCGCTCGGAGACGTGCTGCCCGAGCTCGCCGGCACGCGATCGGCGCGCGTGCCGCTCGAGCTCCTCGCCGCGCACCGCGCCGGGCTCGAGGCGCACCGCACGCTCCACCCGCCGGACGACAGCGCGCCGATCGATCCCCTCGAGGCGCTGCGCGCCTGCGCGGACGGGCGCCGCGACGGGTGCGCGGGCGATCCGCCCGAGGGCGGGTTCCCGCCGGTGTACAGCGACCTCGGGTACCTGCTCCTCGGCGCCGCGGTCGCGCGGCGCGGCGAGGCCGAGCTCGACGAGGTCGTCGCGCGCGAGGTGACCGGACCCCTCGGGCTCGCGGTCGCGCCGGCACGCGCGCTGCGGCGCCGCGATCCGCGGTTCGACGAGCGCGTCGTGCCCACCGAGGACGTGGCGTTCCGCGGGGGCGTGATCCGCGGCGCGGTGCACGACGACAACGCCTGGACGATCGCGCAGGAAGGAATGGCCGGGCACGCGGGCCTCTTCGGCGACGCGATGTCCGTGGCGCGGCTCGGGGTGGCGCTGCTCGAGGCGCTCGCGGGCGAGCGGCCGGAGTGGCTCTCGCGCGACGAGGTCCGGCGGCTGATCGAGCCGCGGCCGGGCGGGTCGCTGCGCGCCGGGTTCGACGGCAAGAGCGGCGAGAGGCCGAGCGCCGGCGCCCGCTTCGGCCCGCGGACCTTCGGCCACCTCGGCTTCACCGGGACGAGCCTCTGGATCGACCCGGACGCCGAGCTCGTCGGCGTGCTGCTCACGAACCGCGTCCACCCGACGCGCGCGTCCGACGCGATCCGCCGCGCGCGACCCGCGGTCTACGACGCGATCGCGGAGGCCATGGCGGCCGCGCGATGACGCGACGAAGGCATGGCGCGCCGCATCGAGCCCGCGTTTTCGCGGGCTGACGCCGAGCGATGCTAGGCTGCCGCGGTGTCACACGGCGCCGCCCCGGAACAGCAGGGCCCGTCCCACGGGTTGCTTCGCTCGCCCACCGAGCCCGCGCGCGCGCCCGGCGAGCTGCGCCCCGGCGCGATCCAGCGGGAGCCCGACGGCGCCACGCCGAGGCCGCCCGACGGCGCCGCCACCACCACGCCGAGGCCGACCGACGGCGCGACCACCGCGTCGAGTCCGCCCGACGGCGCCGCCACCGCGTCGAGGCCGACCGACGGCGCCGCCACCGCGTCGAGGCCGACCGACGGCGCCGCGCCCGCGGCCCTCGAGCCGGCGCAGCGCCCCGCGGCGGCGCCCCGCTCGTTCCGGCAGAACGCCGCGCAGAGCGGCCGCTTCATCCGCGCCTACCTGACGACGTTCACCGTCATCGCGAGCTACCTCTGGTTCTTCTTCCTGCGCCGCCTCTTCGGCGACGCGTGGGCGCAGGGCCGCGTCGACGAGGTCCACGCGAAGAACGCCCGCCGCATCGAGCGCACGATCGTCGAGCTCCAGGGCCTCTTCATCAAGGTCGGCCAGATGCTCAGCATCATGGCGAACTTCCTCCCCGCGACGCTGCGCGCGGGGCTCGAGGGGCTCCAGGACCAGGTGCCGCCGCGCCCCTACGAGGAGATCGAGGCGCGCATCGCCGAGGAGCTCGGGCGCCCCATCGACCAGGTCTTCGCCCGCTTCCACCGCGAGCCGCTCGCGAGCGCGTCGCTCGGCCAGGTCCACGAGGCGTGGCTCATGGACGGCACCCGCGTCGCCGTGAAGGTGCAGCACCGCGACATCGACGAGATCGTCCGCCTCGACCTGCTCACCATCCGCCGCATCATGGCGATCGTCGCGAAGTTCGTCCCCGTGCAGGGGCTCGACGCCTACTACCACCAGATCCGCTCGATGATCCTGGAGGAGCTCGACTTCGTGCGCGAGGCCAGGAACATCGTGCGCATCGCCGACAACTTCGCGAAGCAGCCGCAGGTCCGGTTCCCCCGGCCCATCGAGCCCTACTGCACCCGGCGCGTGATGACGACGACGTTCGTCGAGGGGATCAAGGTCGGCGACGTCGCGGCCCTCGAGGCGCACGGCGTCGACCGCAAGGCGCTCGCCCGGCAGATCGTGCAGGTCTTCTGCCAGCAGATCTTCATCGACGGCGTCTACCACGCGGATCCGCACCCGGGGAACATGCTGGTCGGGCCGAGCGGGGAGCTCATCCTGCTCGACTTCGGCGCGGTCGCCGAGCTCTCCCAGGAGATGCGCGAGGGCATCCCCGAGTTCCTCGAGGCCGTGATCCGCCGCGACACCGAGGGGATCATCAAGGCGCTGCGCAAGATGCGCTTCTTCTCGCGGCGCGACACCGTCGACGTCAGCGAGAAGGTCGTCGAGTTCTTCCACCAGCGCTTCCAGGACGAGGTGAAGCTCGAGTCCTTCAACCTGAAGGACATCAAGCTCGACCCGCAGAAGGGCATCGAGAGCCTCATCGACCTCAGGCGCATGAACATCGGCCTGAAGGAGCTCTCCGGCGCGTTCCACGTGCCGCGCGACTTCGTGCTGCTCGAGCGCACCCTCCTCCTGCTCACCGGCGTCTGCACGCAGCTCGATCCGGACCTCAACCCCATGGATGTCGTGCGCCCCTACCTCCAGGACTTCGTCCTCGGCAGCCGCGACTGGGCGCAGATCGCCCTCGAGGCGGCGAAGGACATGGGGATCAAGGCGCTGACGATCCCGGACGACCTGCGCAAGTACCTCACGCGCGCCAACCGCGGCGAGGCCGAGGTGAAGATCCGCGGCCTCGCCCAGGCCGCGTCGCTCGTCTACACCGGGGTGCGTCAGCTCATCTACGCGGCGCTCGCGATCGCCGCGGGCTTCGCGGGGCTACAGCTCTACCTCGCTGGCCACGCGGCGCTCGCGCGCTATTGCCTCTACGGCGCCGCGGCGGCCGGCGCGCTGCTCGCGGGGAGCATCCTGTTCACGAACCGAGGTTGACGACATCGCCATGAGCACGATCGATCTGTCGCAGTACGAGGCCGAGGTCGCGGCCGCCGAGGCCGAGATCACGCGGATCAGGGAGGCGAACGCGGAGCTCGCCGAGGCGTACCGCGGCGACCCGGGGGAGGACGCGCGCGAGATCCTCCGCCGCGGCGCGGCGTCGCTCGCCGCCGCGCGCGACCGCCTGGAGGCGGCGCGCGTGGCGCTGACGCTCGCGCGGACGACCGGCTCGCCGCACGGGCTGCTCGCGCGCGAGGGGGTCGTCTCGGGCTCGGTGGCCGTCGCGATCCCCGCCGGGTCGCCAAGCGGCGAGCGGGCCCGGCTCATCGACGCGGCGCTGTCGGCCGAGCTCACGAGCGCGGCGCGCGAGCTCGGGGTCGTGCTCGCCGCCCCGGCGGAGCGCTACACGCGGGAGCGGCCCGGGCGCGACGCGGAGGGCCGCACCGTCCTCGACGTCTCCGGGCACGTCGAGGGCGACGTGCTGATGCCCGCCGTCTCCCGCGGCGCCAAGAGCGCGCGCAGGGGCTGAGCGGCGATCTCAGCGGCGATCTGGGCGCCGCTCGCGCGCGGCCCGCGGCGCTCAGGCCCTGAACGCGGCGACGACCGCCGCGGCGCGCTCCTCGACGCGCGCGCGGAGCGGGGCGAAGCGCGCGGAAGGCCGCGCGCGATCGAGCACCGCGCAGCGCTGCATCCAGAGGGCGTCGAAGAGCCCCGCCTCCACCGCGCTCGCGAGCGTGCGGAAGAGCGCGTCGTCCTCGCCGAGGAAGGCCAGGATCTCCGCCTCCATCTGCAGGAAGAGCGGGCGCAGGCGGCTGCCCGGCTCCGAGCCGTCCGACTTCGCGCGCAAGAACGCCCGCTGCTCGTCCGAGAGCCGCGACGTCGCGAGCACGTCGCGGTAGATGCGCGCGTACTGGACCGGGACGTTCTCCGTCGACGGCGGCAAGAGGTCGTCGATGGGGAACGGGGCGCCGCGCCACAGCCCGAACCGGGCGCGCATGATCGCCTTGTGGAAGCGGCTCGACGGGTCCTCCGCGGGCGTGTCGAGCAGCACGCCCGCCCCCGCCCAGTCGCCGAGCAGCGCCCGGCTGCGCGCGAGCTCCCAGCGCGGGAACAGCTCGCCCGGATCCAGCGACAGCGCCGTGTCGAGCCGGAAGACCGCCTCGTCGACGAGCCCCGCCTCGAGGAGGATGCGGCCGAGCAGCTCGTGCGCCTTGGCCAGGCTCGGCGCGCGCTGGAGCGCCTTGCGCAGCGCCGGCACGGCGCCGATGGGGTCGCACGCGCTGAAGCGCACCGTCGCGAGCGCCACCCACGGCTCGCCGAGCGAGGGGGCGAGCGCGATCGACCGCTCGGCCGCCTGCTGCGCCTTCGCGAGCTGCGCCCTGCCGTCGCCCTGCGCGGCCATCAGCCGCGCCGAGGCGATGGCGTAGCCGGAGAGGATGCTCGGGTCGTTCGGCGAGAAGGACAGCGCCTCCTCGAAGAGCGACACCGCCGGCGCGGCGTCGCCGTACCAGAGGTGCCGCAGCTGGTGGCGGGCGCGCAGGTAGAGGTCGATCGCGCGCGGGTCGCTCGGCGCCTCGCGCTCGCGGCTGGCGGCGTCGACGGTGAGCGCGCCGGCGATGGCGCTCGCCGCGTCGTCGCTCACCGCGAGCAGCGCCTCGGGCGAGCTGTCGAACCGCTTCGCCCAGAGCTGGAACCCGTCCTCGACGCTGATGACGCGCGCGGTCACGCGCACGCCCGCCGGCTGCAGGCGCGACCCCGGCCGCGAGTACGGCGCCTGAGACTGCGAGCGCGGCGCCGGCGGCTGCGAGCGCGGCGCGTCGTGCCCGTAGCCGCCGCCGGTGCGGCGGATCGACCCCTCGACGACGACCTGCACGCCGAGCTCGCGGCCGATGTCGCGCGGGTCGCGGCCGTCGAGCCGCACCCGGGACACCGCGGCGCGCGGCCGCACCTTGAGGCCGGCCGTCATCGAGAGGGTGTCGGTGAGATCCTCGGTGAAGCCGTCGGCGAGGTACTCGTCGTCCGGGGCGCCGACGTTGCGGAACGGGAGCACGGCGACCGTCTTCAGCGCAGACGAGGACACGGACGAGGGCGGGGACGTGGGCGTCGGCGTGGGCGCGGGCGCCGACAGCGTCGGCGACATGAGCCGCGGCTGCGGCGCGGTGACCGCCTCGACCGACGCGGCGACGCGGGTCGGGTTCTGCTCGATCGGCTGCGGCGCGGTCGGCGCGGCCGTGGCCGCGGACGCGGCGATCATCGAGGCGAGCGACTGCGCCGGCTGCGGGGCGATCGACACCCGCGAGCGCGCGAGCAGGAGCGCGCGGTGCGCCTCGGCCGCGCTCGCGTAGCGATCCTCGCGGCGCGTCGCCATGCACCTCAGGACGACGTCCGCGACGGCGAGGGGCACGTCCGGACGGACGGAGCGCGGGTCCGGCGGCGGGGACCGCAGCCGGGCCATGGCGGCCGCGATCGCGCCGGCGCCCGGCCAGGCGCGCCGGTGGGTCAGGCACTCGAAGAGGATCATGCCGAGCGCGTAGATGTCGGTGCGCGCGTCGATGTCGGGCTCGCCGGTCAGCTGCTCCGGCGACATGTACGCGGGGGAGCCGAGCACGAAGCCGGACGACTCGCCGGCGCTCGGCCCGGACGAGGTGCGGGCGATGCCGAAGTCGGTGATGACGACCCGCCCGCCCCTGTCGAGGAGCACGTTCTCGGGCTTGAGGTCGCGGTGCACGATGCCGGCCGCGTGCGCGGCGCCGAGCCCGTCGCAGAGGGCGCAGCCGATGCCGATGACCTGCTGCGCCGGCATCGGGCCCGTCCGCGCGAGCACGCTGTGCAGCGACTCGCCGTCGACGCACTCCATCGTGAGGAACTTCTCGCCCTCGTGGTCGCCGAAGTCGAACGTCCGCGCGACGTTCCGGTGCGTCACGCGGCGCGCGAGCTTCACCTCCTGCCGGAAGCGCTCGAGCATCCCGGCCGCGTCGGCGAGATCGCGCCGCAGCATC
The DNA here is from genome assembly GCF_051474135.1 of Sorangium sp. So ce385. Classification (NCBI taxonomy): domain Bacteria; kingdom Pseudomonadati; phylum Myxococcota; order Polyangiales; family Polyangiaceae; genus Sorangium; species Sorangium sp. So ce385. Next base: position 10,292,747 of record NZ_CP150337.1, read on the forward strand.
TTGAGGGCGACCACCTCGTCGAGCTCCACGTCGCGGACGCGATAGACGCTGCCCATGCCGCCGGTGCCGAGCAGGCCGAGGATCTCGTAGCGCCCCGCGATGCGCTGGGGCGCGGCGACGAAGCCGGACCCCTGGCCCTGCTCGCTGCGCGGCTCGGTGCGGGGCGTCGGCTCGGAGGCCGTAAGTCGCCTGTCGCTCACGCGCTCAGTCTACCCACGCCGAAGGGTAGAAGTCAGCGCGAGCGAGCCGCTGGACAGAAAACACGAAATAACCCGCGCGGGCTCACCTCGACACACCTTCTTCCCGCTTCCGCTCCCGCCGTGGGTCCGTTATATGTACGTGCCCCGCGGGTAGACGAATGCAGCATCGCACCAAGCATGAGCCGTCGTCCTCGCTGCTGGAGGTCAGCCTCGATCCGGGCGAGGCGCTGCTCGCGGAGGCGGGCGCGATGGTCGCGCGCTCGCCGAGCCTGCGGACGGTCGTCCGGCTCAACGCGGGCCGCGGCGCCGGGCTCTTCGGGCGGCTCAAGGCGCTAGTCGTGGCGCTGCTCCGGAAGCTCGCGGGCGGCGAGACGTTCTTCGTGAACCACATCGAGGCGCCGGAGGGCGGGTGGGTGTGGCTCGCCCCGCCGCTCAGCGGCCGCGTCAAGCACGTCCCCCTCCGCGGGGAGACGATGCTCTTCAGCGCCGGCTCCTACCTCGCGAGCGCGGGCGACATCGACGTGAAGGTGCGCTGGGGTGGGCTGCGCGCCGTCCTCGCGCGGGAGGGCGTCTTCTTCATCGAGGCCTCCGGCGTCGGCGATCTCTGGATCACGAGCTACGGCGCGATCGAGGAGCTCCCCTGCGACGGGTCGCTCATCGTCGACGGCGGGCACCTCGTCGGGTTCGACGCGTCGCTCGCGCTCAAGATCAGGAGCCCTGGCGGTGGGCTCATGGGCCTCATGGTCTCCGGCGAAGGCGTGGTGTGCGAGTTCACCGGCCGCGGCCGCGTGCTGATCCAGTCGCGCAGCGCCGGCGCGCTCGTGGGGTGGCTCGCGCCGCTGCTCCCGCCCTGAGGAGCGACGGAGGCGTCCGATGCAGGTGAATCTCCTCTACCGTCCCTCCCAGGCCCTCGCGCAGTGCTGGCTCGCGCCGGGCGAGCACGTGATCGCCGAGAGCGGCGCGCTCGTGGGCATGTCGACCAACGTGCGGGTGGAGACGCAGTCGGGCGGCATCATGTCGGGCCTGAAGCGGATGCTGGCCGGAGAGTCGTTCTACCGGAACTCGTTCATCGCGGAGGGCGGCCACGCAGAGGTGCTGTTCGCGACGCCGCTGTCCGGCGACATGGCGGTGCTCGAGGTGGGCGACAGGCAATGGTGCGTCCAGAGCAGCGCCTATGTCGCGTCCAGCCCGGAGGTCGAGGTGAAGACGCGCTCGGGCGGCCTGCGCGGCTTCTTCTCGGGAGCGGGGCTCTTCGCCCTCGAGACGGCCGGGCAAGGTCAGATGATCATCGGCGCCTTCGGCGCGCTCGAGGAGCTCCCGGTGAGAGGCCACGTCGTCATCGACACGGGCCACCTCGCAGCGTGGGAGTCGACGCTCTCGTGCCGGATCGGCAAGAACACGTCGACGTGGCTCGGCACGTGGCTCTCGGGCGAGGGGCTCGTCTGCCACGTCGAGGGCAGCGGCAGCCTGTGGGTCCAGTCGCGCAACGCCGGCAGGTACGGCGCGGCGATCGGCGCGCGGCTCGCCCCGCGGCAACCCTAGAGACCGAGGGGACGGCGTGCGCGACGAGATCCGAGACAACCCCGAGTTCGGCGTCCTCCACGTGACCTTCGAGCACGCCGGCGAGCAGATCATCGCCGAGAGCGGCGCGATGGTCGCGCGCGACGCGGCCATCGACATGAAGACGAGCCTGCAAGGCGGGCTCGCCAGCGCGCTCAAACGCAGACTGACGGCCGGAGAGAGCCTCTTCCAGAACACGTTCACGGCGACCGCGCCCATGCAGTCCATGCGGCTCGCGCCGGCGCCCGAGGGGTCGATCGAGCGCATCGTCCTGCGCTCGGGGATGGAGGTCTTCCTCCAGTCGGGCGCCTATCTCGCCTCCACGCCCGGCATCACGCTCGACACGAAGTGGCAGGGGGCCAAGGGCTTCTTCGCCGGCGGCCTGTCGCTGCTGCGGGCCTACGGCGAGGGGCTGATCTGGTTCTCGAGCTACGGCGGTATCCACGCGATCGACGTCGGCCGCGAGCACCAGGGATATATCTGCGACAACACACACCTGCTCGCGTTCACCGAGGGCCTGCGGTATCAGGTGCGCAAGCTGGCCGGCCTGAAGGGCCTGTTCCTGTCCGGCGAGGGGCTCGTCTGCGAGCTCCAGGGCCACGGGCGGCTCTGGCTGCAGACCCGGAACCCGGGGGCGCTCTCGGCGTTCCTCCACCCGTTTCGGCCCGTGGGAGGCGGCCATTAGCCCGCTGCGCGCCGCGCCGAGCGCGGACCCGGGGCGGAACGCCGCGCGGCCGCGACGTTCCGCCGCGGCTGTGCGCGGGCGCGGCGACGCCGGGTGCGGGCGCGGCGACGCCGGGTGCGGGCGCGGCGACGCCGCGTGCGGGCGCGGCGACGCGCGGCGCGCGGCGCGCGGCGGCTCTCGGCGCCTGCGAGCGCGCCCTTGCCCGCGCTCCCGCCGGCTGGCCCGCCGGGTTCTCGCCCGGCGCCGTCGGCCGGTGGCCGCCGGAGGCCGGCGAAACGCCGCGGTCCCGGCCGCCCGCCATCGGCCGACGCGCCGTCGTTGCCTTCCCGGACGCGGACTCGCTAAAGTAGTCCGGCCTCGAAGAGGAGGCTCGCACGGCGAGCGGCGGATGCCACCGATCCACAGCGGCTCGCGGGGCGAGCCTGGCGTCGCCTGAATGCCCCGAACCCGCTATGTGGAAGCTGACGATCGAGGATGACGAGGGGAAACAGACGGGGCTCCCCCTCGCCCATGAGGAGTATGCGCTCGGGCGCGGAGAGTCGAACTCGATCCGGCTGACCGACCGCAACGTCTCGCGGCGCCACGCGACGCTGGTCAAGAACGGCCAGGGCTGGATCATCCGCGATCTCGACAGCTACAACGGCACGTTCGTCAACGGCGGCCGCGTCACCGGCGAGCAGCACCTGCGCCACGGCGACCTCGTGCAGCTCGGCGACTACCGCATCGAGATCGTCGATGAGGCGCTCTCGTCCGCGGTGACGAGCCCGACGCCGCCGCCCGGCAGCCGCAGCACGTCGCACCTGCCGCTCCACACCCGCCCGAACCGGCTCGTCATGGTCGTCGGCCCGACGCCCGGCGCGGAGTTCCCGCTCGACGGGGAGCGCTTCACCATCGGGCGCTCCGAGGACGCGACGATCTCGATCAACCACAGCTCCGTGAGCCGCCTGCACGCGGAGCTCATCAGCCTGGGCAACGGCCGCTACGAGGTCGTCGACAAGCAGAGCGCCAACGGCGTGCGCATCAACGGCGTCGAGCTGAAGCGCGGGCTGCTCGAGGCGGGCGACGCGCTCGAGCTCGGCGACGTGCGGCTCCGCTTCGTCGCCGCGGGCAAGATCTTTCGCGCCGGACCGGACGGCGGCGCCGCCTCGGCGGGCGTGTACGGGAGCGTGGCGCCCGCGGTGCAGTCGTCCCGCTCGCTCGGCGGGGCGAGCAAGGCGATGGGGATCCTCCTCGCCGTGGCGGTGATCCTCGCCATCGCCGTGGTCGCGGTCACCCGCGCGCGCTCGCAGGGGCCGACGGCGCCCGAGCCGGACGCGCGGCCCGCGACGCCGGAGGTCGGGGGGAACGACGCGCAGATCCTCGACGCGGCGCACGAGCACCTCCGCGCGGGGAACATCGACGCCGCGCACCGGAAGCTGCAGGAGATCGCCGAGACGGCGCCGGCCCGGGAGACGCAGCGCTTCCGGGAGATCGAGGAGCGCTGGGCGGAGGGGATGTTCCAGCAGGTCGAGCGGGCCGCGACGAAGAGCGAGAAGCTCTCGCTGCTCAACGAGATCGCGAAGACCCCGGGCGTCCCGACGGCGCTCCGCGAGCGGGTGGCCGAGATGCGGCGGCAGGTCGACCCCGAGGCGCCGCCCGAGCCGGAGCCCGCGCCGCAGGGCGCGCCGCAGATGTCCTGGTCCCCGCAGCAGCACGCGCACACGCCCACGCCCGCGCCGCCGGCCTCCTCGACGCCCAGCGCCGCGGGCACCGGGGCCCCGCAGGCGAGCGCTCCGCTCGACTCGAGCTCGTACCCGGCGCAGCGAAAGGCGCTCGAGCCGAAGGTCTGGGGCGGGCGCGCGTCGGCCAGCGAGATCAAGCTGCTGCGCGCGATCTGCATCCACCAGGGCGACATGAGCTGCCGCGACAGGGCGACCGCGGCGCTGGACAAGCTGGAGAAGCGCAACGCTCCTCCGGACGCCGGCCTCTGAGCGGGCACGCCGTCGCAGAGCGCCCTTCTCCTCTCCCGTCCGCGCATCGATGACCTCCACGAGCAGCACCAGCGCCCACGAGCCGGCCGTCCACGGGCCTTCCGATCGCGAGCCGGCCGACCACGGCGCTCCCCCGCCCGGCGGTGCGCCGCCCGCGGGAGGCGCGCCGGCGGGCTCGCCGCCGCGGAACGGGCTCGTCTCGTCGGCGGCCGGCGCGCTGGCCACGCTCGGGCTGCTCGTGCTCTTGCCCTACGCGCACCCGAGCCTCTCGCGGCTGCGGCTGCTCACGCCGCTCCCCGAGGGCGAGGGGCTCGTCGTGGTCCCGGCGCCGGCGCCCGTCGCGTCGGTCGGGGAGACGACGCTCGTCACGGAGACCACCGAGCAGGCCGAGCTGCGCCAGCCCGAGGAGGTCGCGCTGCCGGCCGCGGCCGCCGAGCTCGTGCCGGCCGCGGTCGCCTCCGAGGGGAAGCCGCCGCGCCCGATCGAGGATCCGAGCGGCAAGGCGATGACGCCGTTCTTCCGCGCGCTCGCCGCGGTGGAGCGCAAGGCGCCGGGGTCGATCGCGCGCGTCACCTACTTCGGCGACTCCATCGTGGCGAGCGACTTCGTGACCGCGACGCTGCGGCGCAAGCTGCAGAAGCGGTTCGGCGACGCGGGCCACGGGTTCATGCTGATGGCCAACGCGTGGCCTGGATATTTCCACAACGACGTGGTGCGCTCCGCCGGCCCGGGCTGGCAGGTGAGCCGCGTCGTCGGCCCGTTCGCCAAGGACGGGCTGTACGGGCTCGGGGGCGTGTCGTTCCGCTCGCAGGGCGCGGGGGTGTTCTCGCGCTTCGCGACCGCGGAGACCGGGAGCTACGGGCGCGCGGTCTCGCGGTTCGCCGTCGATTACCTGAAGCACCCCGAGGGCGGGCGGATGGAGATCAAGATCGACGGCGAGAGCCGCGAGACGATCGACACGCGGGCCGACGCGGTCAGCTCGGCGATCGCGACCTACGAGGTGCCCGACGGGCCGCACGCGCTCGAGGTGTGGGCGCGCGGGCCGGGGGTGCGCGCGTTCGGGGTGTGGATGGAGCGGGACACGCCGGGGGTGGTGCTCGACGCGATCGGCATCCAGGGCTGCCGCATCCGCTTCCTCGACAAGAGCGACGACGCCCACTTCGCCGAGCAGCTGCGCGCGCGGAACCCGTCGCTGACGGTGTTCCAGTACGGCATGAACGAGAGCGAGGACGGCGAGCTGTTCCCGCTCGATCAGGTCGAGTCGACGATGAAGGCGGTGCTCGATCAGGTGAAGGCGGCGCTGCCCGAGTCGTCGTGCCTGCTCGTGGGCCCGATGGACCGCGCCGACAAGAAGGGCGAGGTCTACCGGAGCCGGCCGGTGATCCCGAAGCTCGCGGCGATCCAGCGCCGGGTGGCCGGGCAGGTCGGGTGCGGCTACTTCGACACGTTCGGCGCGATGGGCGGCTCCGGCTCGATGGGGGTGTGGGTCCAGCGGGGGCTCGGCGGCGCCGATCTCGCGCACCCGTCGGGCGCGGGGGCCGAGGTGATCGGCCGCTGGGTGTACCTGGCCCTGATGGAGGCCTACGAGGCCTGGAAGGCGGAGGCGGCCGCGGGCCGGCCCTGAGGCCTACGCGGCCTTCAGGTCCTCGGCGCCCGGCTCGTCCGCGGCGCGCCGCTTGTGCTCGCGGGCGATGCCGACCACGACGCCGAGCCACGCGAGCGCGAGCGCGATGTTGACCATCGCGAAGTGCCGGACGGAGAGCGCGAGCACCTGGCCGACGATCACCCCGACGGCGGCGAGCACGTCGCCCGCGCGGACGACGAAGGTGTCGATGGCGGCCTTGGCGCTGTACTTCGCGTCGCGGCCGACCGGCAGGAAGAGCGCCTGGCGCGCCGTGTTCTGGACCGAGTAGTCGGTGCTGTTCTCGGCGATCTTGGCGACGCGCACGACGGCGAGCGCCGGCAGGACCGCGAGGGACGCGTTGCCGAGGAGGGCGATGGTCGGGAGGATGAACAGGGCGAACCGCACGCCGAGGTACTTGAAGATGCGGGAGACCAGGAAGAGCTGCAGGACGACGCCGAGGGTGTTCACCCAGTAGAAGAAATCGCCCTTGAAGGTGCCGATGATCGCGCCGAGCGCCGCTTTCTTCCCCTTCTCGGTGCGCGGGTGGACGAGCCCCTTCTCGGCGCCCTCGACGACCTTGCCGCCGGCCTCGACGTCGAACGCGCCGCCCTTGACCGCGGCGATCTTCCCCTCGAGCAGGCGCGACGCCTCCGGATCGACGAGGTAGACCGGGGCGCCCGCGGCGAGCGGCGCGCCCGGGTCCGCGCCCGCCGCGGCGGCCGGCGCCTTCTCGCCGGCGGCGGCCGGCGCCTTCTCGCCGGCGGCGGCCGGCGCCTTCTCGCCGGCGGCGGCCGGCGCCTCCTCGCCTGCGGCGGCCGGCGCGCTCTCCTGGCCGAGCGCGCTCGTGGCGGACTCGATCAGGGTGCGATCGAGGATGTACTCGCCGGTCGAGTTCACCCAGTTGAGGACGAGCGTCAGGGCGGCGATGAGGAGGAGATAGCGGTCGCCGGCGATGATCTTGAAGCCGCCGGCCGCGCCGCCGGGCGGCGCGTCGGCCTTCTTCTCCCCGCCGCCCGGGCCCGCGAGGTCGTCGCGGTGGACGAGGTAGGTGAGCCACAGGCAGGCGAGCAGCACGCCCGCCGCGACGAGCATCATGTTGTAGGGGCCGATTGGCACGTAGACGCGCTTCGCGATCTGCGCGCCGAACATGGCGCCGAGCGAGCTCCCGATACCGACGATCGCGAAGAGCCGCTTGCCCTGCTCGGGGGAGTAGACGTCGTTGGCGAACGACCAGAACTGCGCGATCACCGTGAGGTTGAAGCAGCCCACCCACAGGTAGAACGGCACCCCGAGGGGGACGCCGAGGCGCGCGAGGAAGAAGAAGAGGACCAGGTTCGCGGCGAAGAAGAGCGTCAGCGCGGTGGTGAGCTGCATGCGCCCGAAGCGCCGGGCCATGGCGCCGTAGGCGCGGACGACGCCGACGAGGAGCAGCGCCTGGCCCGCCGCCGCGTAGGCCTTCACCTCGGGGCCGTCGAGGTCGAGCTTCTGTCCGCCGATCTCGAGCCCGCCGCCCGCGAGGATCAGCGGCTCGCGGACCACCTTGAGGAGATAGTAGCCCGTGAGCAGGAGGAAGACGTTCAGCGTCAGGACGAGGACGCTGAAGACCTCGCGCGGCTTCACCTCGGCAAAGATCGACAGGAGCCGGTGAAGGACCCCTCGGGCCGGTGTCTCGTTCTCGCCAGTGCTCGCCACGCGCCGCTCCATCCCGGGACAACCGCCGTTCAGGCGGCACCGGAACAGGACCGATGCCCGAGCGCGGGAGGCTATCGAGCCTGGTCCCGGCCGGCAACCTCCGTCGCGGCGCCGCGTGTGTGAAGCGCCGTACAGGGCGTTGGGCGGGGGGCGCGCCGCGCGGACAAACGTCCCGCCGGTCGGGAACTCCGCTAGGCTCCCGCGCGGCGACGTGCGAGAGACGAGGCCGATTGGGACCTGACGAGAAGGGATGGACGCGCGCGCTCGGCACGGGCTTTCGGCGGCGCACGGCCGCGCTCGCGAGCTGCGCGGTGCTGTCGCTGTGCGCCGAGGCGCAGGCTGCGCCGCAGGCGGGGGCCGCTGAGCCGCGGCCGGGGACGGCCGCGCCGCAGGTGGGGGCCGCGACGCCGCAGACGGGGACGGCCGCGCCGCAGGCGGGAGCCGCAGCGCCCGCGGCGGCGGCGCCACCTCCGGCCCCGGGATCTCCGCCGGCGCCCCGCGCGGCGGCTGCGCCGGCGCGGCCTCCCGCTGCGGCGCCGCAGGCGCCCAGCGCGAGGCGCCCCCTGCCCGACTACGATGGTCGCCCGGACGAGGGGGCGAGCGTCGGCGACGCGCTCCTCTGGGTGCCGCGCGTCCTGTTCTTCCCCGCCTACCTCGCCAGCGAGTACCTGGTCCGGCGGCCGCTCGGCTACCTCACGGTCGCGGCGGAGCAGGGCGAGTGGATCGAGGAGCTCAAGGACATCTTCACCTTCGGGCCCAACGACACGATTGGCATCGTCCCGACGGCGCTCTTCGACTTCGGCTTTCGCGAGAGCGTCGGCGTCTACTTCTTCTACGACGACCTGTTCTTCCCGGGCAACGAGCTCCGCGTGCACGCGGCGACGGGCGGCGTCGACTGGCTGCGGCTCACGATCGCCGACCGCATCCCGCTCGACGGGCGCGCGCACCTGAAGCTCCGCGGCGAGGCGGACACCCGGCCAGACTGGCTGTTCGCGGGGATCGGCCCGAGGTCCCTCGGGCGCGACTGGGCCCGCTACGCCGCCGACAGCATCCAGGGGAGCGCGACGGTCCACGTCGATTTCGACGCGTTCAGCTTCGTCGAGGCGTACACCGGCGCGGAGACCGTCGATTTCGACGACATCTGCTGCGAGCCGACGGTCGGCTGGCGGGTCGCGAACGGCCGTTATCCGCTGCCTCCCGCGTTCGACACGGGGTACACGGCGTACCGCATCGGGGCCCGGGCCGCCCTCGACTCGCGGCGGCCGCGCCCCGAGCGGGGCCACGGCGTCCGGCTGGAGCTCTCCGGCGAGCACGCCGCCGACCTGGAGCGGCCGCTGCAGAGCCGGTGGATCCGCTACGGCGGCTCGCTGGGCGGGTTCGTCGATCTCACCGGGCACGACCGCATCGTGAGCCTGGTCCTCTCGGCGGCCTTCGCCGACCCGCTCGGCCCCGCCGAGGTCCCCTTCACCGAGCTCGCCGAGCTCGGCGGCGGCGCGCCGATGCACGGGTTCCGCGAAGGGCGCCTCCGCGGGCGGAGCGCCGCCGCGGCGACGCTCGAGTACCGTTACCCGATCTGGGCGTTCCTCGACGGCACGGTGCAGGTCGCCGCGGGCAACGTGTTCAGCGAGCACCTCCGCGACTTCGAGCTCGATCTGCTGCGCATGTCGTTCGTGCTCGGCCTGCGCACGAGCGGCTCGCGCGACCACTCCTTCGACTTCCTGATCGGCTCGGCGACCGAGACCTTCGCGCAGGGGGCCGGCCTGCAAGACCTGCGACTGATGGTCGGCGCCAGCAGCGGTTTTTAAGCGAGCGGCGACGCTGAGAGGGTCAGTCGGGCGCGGCCGAATCGTCGGGTCGCTCGATGCCGACGAGCTTGTAGCCGCGGCGCGGGCCGAGGTCGTAGAGGTGGGCGCGCAGCGGGCCGGGCGCCTGCCCGTTGAGGATGTCGACGATCGCGTAGCGCGAGGGCGCGTCGTCGGGCACGCCGCCCTGATCGGCGATGTGCGGGAGCGAGAGGCACACGCGGCCGTCCGGCGACGGGCGCACGACCGGCCGCGCGCGCAGGGCGAGCGCCTCGCCGGCGTACATCGCGGCCTCGTAGCGGAGATCTTGCGCGCGCGCGACGCCGGTGCGCCGCGCCAGGTCCACGCCGCACAGCTCCGCCGGCGAGGCCACGGCGACGTCGGCGAGCGGCGACAGGCGCGTGAGGTACCGCGCCATGATCGCCTGCTTTCGCTGGAGGAGCTTGTCGATCAGCCACGTGGTGTGCCGCGGGGCGGTGAAATCGCCGGCCCGCACCGCGGCCTCGACGAGCTCCGGCGTGAAGCGCGCGAGCGTCCGCGCGGCCCAGGCGCCGTCGAGCTCGGTCATGCGCCCGAAGGCCGGGTTGGGGTAGCCGCCCCGCCAGCGCTCCGGCCGGAAGTCGCGGGCGTTGAAGAAGCCGAAGATGTCGCCCTGCGGATCGCGGGTCGCCCGGTCCCACGGCCGCTCGGGGACGCCGAGCGTGATGAAGTCGAGGAGGACGTACTCGGCGTCGAAGTAGTAGGCGTGGCCGAGGCGCTTCGAGATGCCCTCCCAGTCCCACTCGCTGCCGAAGCAGTCGCCGAGATCGATGTAGTAGTGCCGCACGTGGCCGGGCGATGCGTCCTTGTCGTCCTCGTCCTCGGAGAGCCAGACATCCATCGAGTTCTGCTCGCGCGAGTCGAAGTGGTTGAGCCACGCCGCGAGCAGGCGCCCGCCGCGCAGGTCGCGCCGGTCCTCGTGCGGGATGACGTCGTTCGGGTCGTCCTCCCGGGTCCCCTCGTACTTGAACGGCCCGAGGGCGCGGCCCGGCAGCCAGCGCGAGGCGACCATGCGGACCCGGTCGCCCCGCCTCGCGGCCTTGGCGAGCACGCCGTCGAGCGCCGCCTGATCGAACGGCCTGGAGGTGCCGCTGTTGTCGGTCACGGTGAGCCCGGGCGAGAGCTTCAGGATCGACGGCTTCAGGTAGACCACGGAGTCGCACGGCGCCCAGTAGCCGGCCGCGTGGTAGAGGCGCGCCGCGATCGCGGTGGCGCCGGTCGCCCGCTCGGGCTGCTCCGCGGGATCGGCCTTGAGCATGAACTTGCCGACCCCCTCGACCTTGATCCGGAAGCCGGGGTTCGCGCCGTTCGGCTTGCCCATGTCGATGACCCAGGACCCGTCCGGCGCCTCGGGGTCGAGCGTCTTGTCGCCGCACGGCCCGCTCACGAGCTCCTCGACGGAGAGCGGCCGCTTCCCGATCCGGTTCGTGAACCAGCTCGAGTCCGGCACCTCGTCGACGCTGTTGACGTTGACCGCCTCCCCGCCCGGGTCCACGGCGAGGAACCGCGTCACCGGCCGGAAGACGAGGTTGTCGGCGGCGTCCCACGCGAACGACGACTCGTACGGCTCCGGCGTGCAGAGGCGGTGCCGCGGATCGTCCTTGGGCGCCTCGGGATCGGGCCGGCAGGGCAACGAGACGGGGTTCAGATCGGCGTCGCGCCAGACCGGATCGCGCAGGGGGAACCGGCGCACGTCGCCGCTGCAGGCCGCGCTGAGCAGGGCGAGCAGCGGGAGCGACGAGGTGAGCAGCGCCTTGAGCATCGGCCGGGCATGGTACTGGACCGGGCGCCGCTCGGGGCGGTTTTCGACGGCGGGGCGCGGTGGATCCGCGGGGTGCGGCGGGCCCGCGGAGGGTTGGTTGGAGGGAGCGGCGGCCGCGCGGGGCCCGCGCGGCGCGGGGGGCGCGGCGCTGGGTCGCCGCGGGCTCGTCAGAAGCCTTCTTGCCGGAGCCGCTCGATCACGGCGCGGTAGAAGTCGATATAGAGCCAGGTGTTCCCCTCGCCCGGGCTCTGCCCGAAGAGCTGGCCGATCTCGTCGAAATGGTCGGCGGGGAGACAGCCCCAGAAGCTGCCCCAGCGCGCGTCCCGCGCGCGCACCAGGCCGTCGTTCGGGATCGACTCGCCGAAGCCGCCGTCGAGGATGGTCTCTGTCAGCGAGAGCAGCGGGTGCACCGGATCGAGGCCTTCGTCGAACTGCGCGACGAAGGGCGCCGGGGCGAGCGTCGTGCAGTCGCGGCCGCCGAGCGCGCGGTCGGTCCTGCCGCCGAAGGAGGCGTAGAACACCCCGGGCGAATCGGTGTATCTCGCGTTGAACTCCTCGATGCCTGGTGTCGAGAACTGCTCGAGCGACGCGAACACGCTCGTCTCCTCGCCGATCTGGTCGTAGAGCGGCGCCCCGATCGCGTTGAGCAGGTCGTCGAGGACGTCCTGCAGGCGCTCGTGGGCGACGAGCTGGAGCGCGATGTCGGCGATCTTGGACCCGAGGTGCGGCGTGGCGACGGTCACGACGGAGGCGACGAGATCGGGCCGATCGTGCGCGACCACGCGGGCGTCGAGGCCGCCTTGCGAGTGGGCGATGATATTCACCTTCTCGTGGCCCGTCTCGGCGAGGATCTGCTCGATCCGCGCGGTCAGCTGGGCGCCGCGGTATTCGGAGCTGTTGAACGGATCGACGGAGGGCGTGAACACCGCCTCGCCGCCCTCGGCGAGGGTGTGCTTGAGGTTGTAGAAGTAGCTGACGTATCCGGCGCCCGCGAAGTCCTCGAATCCGAAGAAGCCGTGGGCGAGCACGATGGGATACGGCGGCCCGAGCTTCGCGGACGACGGCCAGCCGCCCCCGGTCCCGCCCGAGCCGTCCGCCGCGCCCTCCCAGCCGCCCGAGGCAGAGCCGCCGCCTGCCCCCGTGATCACCTCGCCGGTGTCCCACGGATCGAGCTGCTCCTCCGCCGCGCCGCAGCCGGCGAGGAGCGCCCAGGAGGCGAGTATCGCACACCCGGCGAGACCGGCGGACACCCGTCGTCCCCTGGAACGAGCGTCCGTGTGAGACTTCCACTTACGCAAACCGCCAACACGCGATGACGACGATGCGGACGAAGAAAGATCCAGCATGACCACCTCCTGCCGGAACCGGCTCAGACTCTGCTGATGGGCAGCTGATGTCAAGCGCTGTCGGAAAACTGAACCATCACGGCTGTCGCGACGAGCGTCGAGACGGGTAGCGCATTGCGTTGTGAACGGTGGGGTGGATTTCCTGCATTGCGCAACGGGGTTGCGGCCGTGCTGGCGCATTGCGTCGCGGGTTGTGGTCGTTTTTCCATGCGGAGGGGCGCGCCGGCTCCGGTAGGTTCGTGGGCCATGCGATCTGTCCAGAGCTCTTTTGTGCTTGTTCTGATCGGTTCCCTGGTCGGTTGTGGCGGCGCGGCGCCTCCTCCGTCGGCGCCGGAGCCTGCGGAGGCCGAGGCGGCGCCGGCGGCGGCGGCGGGCGGCGAGGCGGCGGAGGACGGGGACGGGAAGAAGGAGGAGGACGCGGCGGCGGATGCGTCGAGGCAGATCCCGACGACGTGCGAGCAGAAGGGGGATGTGTGTGTGCCGCCGGCGGCGTTCGTGAAGCGGCTCTGCAGCGGGTTCTATCCGGACGTGGCGCTCAGCCTGTTCGCCAAGGGATCGCCGTTCACGCGCGGGTACCTCACGCGCGACACCGAGGCGTGGAACGCCTCCGGCGGGTCCTCCTCGAACGACAAGCTGCTGTTCGATGAGGAGGTGCTGATCCTCTATCACCGGGCGCCGGACACGGGGGGCATGGTCGTGAGCGGCGCCGGGGGCGGCTACGACGTGCTGCGCTGGGACGGGACGTGCGCGTCGCTGATGACGGAGGAGGTCCGACAGCACGTGCCGCCGAAGCCGAAGTTCGCGCCGATCCCGTGGAAGAGCCTGGATGAGAAGACGCGCGAGGCGTTCCAGGCCGACGAGAAGGTGGGCAAGATCGTCGCCGAGCGGCGGAGGGAGTGCAAGGGCGCGACGATGGGGGCGGTCAGCGCGAAGTGCGAGAAGGTCGACAAGCAGATGGGCGCGGCGCTGATCGAGTACGTGCGCGGCGGGGGAGCGCTGCCGGCGCCGGGGCCGCTGAAGTGAGGGGGTGAGCCGGGGGGGGCCGGGGGCCGGGGGTGCCTCGGATGGCGGGCGCATCCGCAGGGGCGGGGCGCATGCCGCAGGGGTGGAGGACGCCGGCGGGCGCAGCTGGGTGGGAGGAGCGAAGCCGGACAGGTGGGCGGCAGGACCGCAGCCGGCAGGTGGACGGGAGCGCCGCCGGCGGCAGAGCCGACGGGGAGCGGCTACTCCTGCTTGTCCTTGGGCGCCACGAAGTCGGGCGGCGGCTGCGCGGCCTCGTTCCCGCCGCTGAAGAAGTACTTGTCGAGCTCGGTCATCCAGATCCGCTGGCCGGCCTCGGAGATGAGATCGAGGCGGTACTCGTTGATCAGCATCTTCGAGTGCTCCAGCCACATCCGCCACGCCTCCTTCGAGACGTTGTCGTAAATCCGCTTGCCCACCTCGCCCTTGAGCGGCGGCTTCTCCAGCCCCTCAGCCTCGCGGCCGAGCTTCACGCAGTGGACCATCCTCGTCATAAGCTGCCGGTCTCCTTTTCCTTTTCGCGGGCTTCTTAGCCGACCCAGGGGGAGCCGTCGAGAGCGGCTGGCGAGCAGGCGGGGGCGGCTGAAGGCGGGGGCGGCTGAAGGCGGGGAGCGGCGGGGGCGGAGGGAGGCGGCGGGGGCGGAGGGAGGCGGCGGGGGCGGTGCGCGCGGGGGAAGCGGGGCGAGCGGCGGAAGCGACGCGCGCGGAGGAAGCGGCGCACGCGCCCGCGGGCAGGCGCGAGCGCGAGCAGGTGCAAGCGCGGGAGCGGACGCGACCGGGCGCAGCGGAGCGTGCGCAGGGGAGGCGCGGCGGAGCCGCCGAAGCGGACGGGTGCGTGAGGGACGGCGCCGGGCGGCAGAGAGCGCCCGGAAGAGGCGGGCCGACCCGGGCAACCCGAGACCGCGGACCGACGGCCGCCGGACGGCGCGCTCAGCGGCAGAGCGATCTGACGCGGAGGGGTTGACGGCAGCGCAATTCCTAGCAATATTCGGTCCGTCTGAACGAACCACGAGGGGGCGATCGGCTTCGACGTGGGGACTGAAGGTCTGTCTGCGTGCTGGCGGCTCCTGCTCCGCCTATCAAGCGGGACGTTACAAGTGCGAACGACAACGCATACGCTGTTGCGGCCTAATAACCGCTAAGCCATCCGAGGAGAAGGTCGTCCTAGTACTCTAAGGGTGTCAACCACAGGGCTGGGTCGCGTGAGGGTGCCCTCGATAACGCGGCCGAGATTCAGTGAGGGATAGGTCGTAGCCGAATCTACGAACGCCGTCGCCGGCGCATGGCGACTACGCACGTGAACGAAGGTAGACTGGATGCCTTGCGGACCCGGGTTCGATTCCCGGCGCCTCCACCACGAAGACACGGCGAGAGCCGTGTCTTCTTGCTTTTGTGTGCCCTGCGTGTGACCTGACAGATTTTGGCGACGCTGAATTTGGGGCGGGTCCAACGTGAGCGGGACCACCGGGAGTGGGCGCGGCGGGTGACGCGAGGGTACGGGGCTCCACGGAGTTCCACGGCGGGCACCAGGCCGACGGGACGGATCCCGGGTCCGAGTCCGCTACGCCGGATCTGGCCAGCGAGACCCGGACGAGCGGGCCCGCCTGGACGGCGGTTGCAGGCGTCGGGCGAGGTTCCTACTCTGCGGGACCGGCCCCCGGACCGTGACGGCGCCCCCCTGCCGAGCGCATGCCCCGTCTTGACACGGGATGGCATCTCCGCTGGCCTCGCAAAGCGGCGTGGCGATCGAGATAGCTGGAGCGATGCGGACGCCCCAGAGCTGCGCTTGGGCCGCCGCCCGTTCGAATGTTGGGTAGAAAGGAGCCGCGGTGCTGCCGGAGAGGACCTATCTCGTCGATCAATGGGAGCCGCTCACTGCGGCATGGGGCCAGGCATTCGCGACGCACGATGCAGTCGAGGTCGCCAGAGATGATTTCTTCGCACGGGACGCCGACGCGCTGGTGAGCCCCGCGAACAGCTTCGGCATCATGGACGGCGGACTCGATCGCGCAATCCGAGACACGATCGGCGGGGCCATCCAGGCGCATGTGCAGGACGTCATCCTACAAAGGCATCACGGCGAGCTCCCGGTCGGAGCGGCCGAGGTCGTGGAGACCGGGCATGCCCGGTGGCCATTCCTGATCGTGGCTCCCACGATGCGGGTGCCCGAGAGCGTCGCCAACACGCTGAACGCCTACCTGGCCTTCCGCGCCGTCCTGCTCGCCGTGCGGCACTTCAACTCTGAAGGCCAGCGGATCCGCACGCTCGTCGTTCCGGGCCTCGGCACGGGCATCGGGGCCATGGACGCTCGGCGCTGCGCGGCCCAGATGCGCATTGCGTACGACCAGGCGGCCGGTCCGGCGCGGATTCCCAGCTTCGACACAATCCACAAGATCCACCAAAAGCTAAGATCGTCGCTGTAACTGAGGCCCACGAACTGCACGCCCCCTGGCGGGCAGGCGTGCCTCGCGGTGCCTGCGGCAGGCAGGACGGGCGGCCTGCTATTACCGCCCGGTCTCGTTGCTGCTCAAGCCCCTCGCATCGAGCAGGCTACGTGATGGTGAGGAGCTCTACGCAGCGAAGATGGCCATCATGGTTGGCGCTCGCTCCGCGTACGCAACGAGGGAGGACGACGCCCATGGAGCCGCGGCACCTGCCTTCCGGATATCTGCCACGAATTCTCATCGAAAAAGCTATCGGCGCGTGGTTGCGTCCATTCCGGCCACCGCTCGAAAATTCCCACCGTTCGTTGCTCCCACGTCCGCCTCACGACGGGGTAGGTCCACCAGCGGAGCGGAGCAGCGGCGCGGTGCCGGCCACAAAATAGGCGACGAGGAGACCTGATCTTGGCGGACAGCCTCCTCGTCGTGCTCCGGTTCTTGTGCCCAGGAATCGAAGCGATCGCAGTGTTATCCAGAGTGCCATCGACATCAAGCGCTGGCAGCAGCAACCCCCCTCGGTCGTCGAAGCGCGCCCTGCTCGCTGCCCCGCCTGCGGCGCCGCGAGTTGTCCGCTCGGAGGCGCCGTCCGGCTCCAAGGTCACGGCAGGCGCGAGCGGCAGATCTGGGGCCCTGCCAGCCCGGACCGACCCCCCGAAGTGATCTCGGTCACCGCCCGTCGCTACCGCTGCCTCGGCTGCGGCGCCGTGCTCCTCGTCGTTCCTCGCGGTGTGCTCGGCCGGCGCGCGTACAGCGCCGGCGCGATCGGCTTCGCCCTCGCGCTCTGGGGCGTCGCGCTCGCGACGGCAGCTGAGGTCCGGCGGCGCGTAGGCCCGGCGAGGATCCTGGGCGACAGCGCCGTCACCGGCTGGGCGACGCTGCGCCGGTGGGCGCGCGATGTCGCGCAGCGACGTCTCTTTGCGGAGGCCCCCAGCCCAGGCCCGCCCGCATCTCTTCGCCAGAGCGCGGCCAGCGCCGCGGCAGCGCTCGCGGCGAGCGCTGCCCCAACGACCCGGGCGCTGCCGCTCGAGCACCGCGCCTTCCTCGGCGCCGCGCACGCGGCGTGAGGGCCTCTGCCCTTTCGGAGTCCCAATCGTACAGCCCACCTGAGAGGATCTCTGCCGAAAACGCCGTTGATCCCGGACAAGGACCGCGCGCCAGCAAGGCGCAGAAAGGACCTGTTCGAATGGCTCTCGGCCCCGCCGACCACGCCGAGACCGTGGCGATCTACCGCGCCACGGTCATCGGCCCTCTGATGCACCGCGTGCTCACCCACGGCCAGCTCGCCGCCGAGCTGCGCACGCTCAGCGAGCAGCGGTTTCGCCCGCCGGGCGCGCACAGCACGCGCACCTACTCGGTGCCCACGCTCCAGCGCTGGCTGTACGCCTATCGCGCAGCTGGCCTCGACGGCCTGCGTCCGCAGCCACGCAGCGATCGAGGCTTCGCGCAGCAGCTCCCTGAAGAGCTGCGCACATTGCTGCTCGATATCCGGCGCGAGCATCCCTACGCCTCGGTGCCGCTCATCCTCAAGACGCTCGTCGACGACGGACGCCTCGAAGCGGGCAAGGTCTCCGAGCCCACCGTGCGGCGCCTGTACGCGGCGCACGGACTTCGCCGCCGCGCTCCGCGCGCCGAGGGCGAGCCGAAGACGCGGCTGCGCTGGCAAGCCGAGCGCCCCGGCGCGCTCTGGCACGGTGACGTCTGTCACGTGACCGGCTGCACCGTCGGCGGCAAAGCGATGCCGATCCGCATCCACGGGCTGCTCGACGACGCCTCGCGCTACGTCGTCGCGCTCGAGGCGCACACCACCGAAAAAGAGGTCGACATGCTCGGCATGACCGTCGACGCCCTGCGCCGTCACGGCAAGCCCGACGCGCTCTATCTCGACAACGGCTCGACCTACCGCGGCGACATCCTCAAGACCGCGTGCGCGCGGCTCGGCATCACGCTCCTGCACGCAAAGCCCTACGACCCCGAGGCGCGCGGCAAGATGGAGCGCTTCTGGCGCACGCTGCGCGAAGGGTGCCTCAACTACCTCGGCGCCGTGGCCTCGCTCGTCGACATCAACACGACGCTCCGCGCCTTCCTCGACAGGCGCTACCACCCGGCGCCACACGCGGGCCTGCTCGGCAAGAGCCCGGCGCAGCTCTACGCAGCCCGCCCCGCCGGAGACAGCGCCGTCGACGAGAAGGCGCTACGCAGCGCGCTCACCGAGCGTACCCGGCGCCGCGTCTCGGGCGACAACATCGTCTCGGTCGACGGCATCGCCTGGCAGCTCGACCAGGGCTACCTCGCTGGCCAGATCGTCTCTGTCGCCCGGTGCTTCATCGCGCCGGACGAGCCGCCGTGGGTCGAGCACGAGGGCAAGCGCCTCATGCTGCATCCGGTCGACCCGCAGCGCAACGCGCGGCGCAAGCGGCCTCCGTGCGGCGGCCCAGCGGCGGATAAGCCGACGCGCCCGGTGGACTTCAGCCCCGCGCGGACGCTCGGCTGCCGGGCGGGCGGAGGCGAGGACACCGGCGAGGCCGGAGGTGCAGCGTGAGCGAATCGTACGTCCGCTTCTTCACCCTGTCGGCCGCACCCTTCTCCAAGGAGATCCAGGACGGCGAGCTGTGGCTGCCGCCGTCCAAGGAGCAGCTCGTCGAGGAGGTGTGCGAGGCCGTGCACGAGCACGCCCAGGTGCTGCTGGTCGGCGAGCCCGGCGCCGGTAAGACGTGTGTGCTGCGGGCGGTGCGTCATCGGTTGCCGCAGGCAGGCTTCCGGTTGACCTACTGCCACAATGCCACACTGGGCCGTCGCGACTTCTATCGTCAGCTCTGCCATGCGCTCGGCCTCAACCCCGCTGCAACCGCGGCGGCCGTCTTCTACGCCGTCAGCGCGCATGTCGAGACACTCGGGCGCGAGCGCATCCATCCCGTCTTCCAACTGGACGAAGCGCACCTGCTCCACCAGGACACGCTCGATCATCTCCACATCCTGCTCAACTACGAATGGGACAGTCGTGCCCTGCTGTCGCTGATCCTGGTAGGGCTCCCTGACCTCCAAGATCGGCTCGAGCTGCGCAAGAATCGCTCGCTGTACTCGCGGATCGAGCGGCGTCTGTCGATTGGTCCAATGGTCCCCGACGATACCGGCCAGTACGTGCGGCTACGGATGAGCCGCGCCGGCGCCGACCGCGAGGTCTTCACCGCCGACGCCCTCCTCCTGCTGCACGAGGCGGCCGGATCGAGCCTGCGCGAGATCGACCGCATGGCCACCGCCGCGCTGCGCGAGGCGGCGCGGCGCAAGAAGAAGCTCGTCGAGCGCGAGGTGATGTCCCACATCGTCGGCGACCTGGGGACGGACGGCAGCTGACGCTGGCCGTGATGACGGGTCCTCCGCGCCGGCACAGGAGCTCCTCGCCGGCGCCGACGCCGGCGGTCAAGCGATGATGGCCATCCCCAGGCCCCCAGCGGCGAAAGCCTGAGGGATGGCCATCGCCCTCCTTGACCTCTGTAGATGATCGCGGCAACCCGCGGCATTTTGGTGAAGTTCACCGGTGAAATCCGCGCCCGATGCCGTTGAAGAGCACGCCGGGTGCCGGTGAAGTTCACCGGTGAAATCCGCGCCCGATGCCGTTGAAGAGCACGCCGGGTGCCGGTGAAGTTCACCGGTGAGGTCCGCGCCCGATGCCGGTGAAGTTCACCGGTGAAGAGGCCGCTCAGTGCTTCTTGCTGCGGCGCTGCTTGGTGCGTATGGCGTTCAGCTCCTTGGCTTCCTTGAGCCGGTAGCTCTCGGCCTCGATCTCGATCACCTCGGCGCGGTGCACGAGCCGGTCGACGAGCGTGACGACGCACGCGGCGTGCGGGAAGACCTGGCCCCAGTCAGCGAAGGCCTTGTTCGTGCTGAGCAGGAGCGGCTTCTGCGCGTCGTAGCGACGGGTGACGACCTCGAAGAGCAGGTCGGCGTAGCGGCTATCGTAGGAGAGGTAGCCGACTTCATCGATGCAGAGAAGCGCGGGGACCGTGTAGCGGCGGAGCCTTCGCGCGAGTGCTACCGAGGACTCTTGCGCCGCGAGGTCGGCGAGCATGTCGCTCGCGGTCGAGAAGCGGACCGTGTGGCCGCGGACGACGGCCTGGTGGGCGAGATTCTTGAGGATCATGGTCTTGCCGACGCCGTTGGGGCCGACGAGCACGGCGTTATGGCCGGTGGTGAGGAAGCCGAGGCTGAAGAGCTCGTCGACGGCCTCGCGGTCAATCTTCTTGGGCCACGACCAGTCGAAGTCGGTCATGGGCTTGAAGGCGGCGACGCGGGAGTTCTTCAGGCGGCGTTCGAGGCTGCGCTTGTGGCGCTCACGCTCCTCGATGGCGAGCACCTCGCGAAGCCAGGGCTTGTCGGCGAGCTGCTCCCAGCAGGCGAGCAGGCCAAAGAGGCCGAGGCTCTTGAGGCGGTCTTTGGTCTCAGTGGGCGTGAGATCGGTCATGGCGTGGGGTCCATCTTCAGGGCGTCGTAGGTAGCGAGCGAATGCGGCGTGACGACGAGAGCGGCGTGCTGGCTGCGGGTGACGGGGATCGAGACGGGAGGCGGCAGGCACCGCTCGGAGCGGCGGCGGTCGAGCACCTGGCGGATGGCACCGACGTGGATGGTGTCGCGCTCGAGCACCTCGACGAGGGCCTCTTCGAGCTCGGCGCCGCCGACGGCATCGAGCAGCTGCAGAAGCCGGACGATCGTGCTGCCGATGTTGTCGCCGCGCTCGGCGACGATGCGCAGGAAGGCCTGGCTGCTGCGGGCGGCGCGAGCGAGCCGATCGAGGCCGCGGTGCTCGCGGGCGCGGCGCTTCTCCTCGACGAGGCGCTGGAGGTGCTCGGGCTGCTCGATCTGCTGGCCGCGGTCCCACGAGCGGACATGGGTCGCGACGATCACGTTGCCGTCGGCGATGCGCACCTGGTCGAGGTCAGCGAGGACGACGAGCGTGCGGCGTGTCCGGTCATGGGGGACCGAGTAGTCGTTGAGATCGAAGCGCGCGTAGGGGGTCTTTCCGACCTCGACCTCGACGCGCTCGTGGGCGGGAAACGGCGTGTCGGGGTGCCGCAAGAGCACGCCGCGCTCGTCGTCGAAGGCCTGACGCACGGTACGCGCGCGATCCTCGACCCAGGAGCGGTCGAGCGCCGCGGCGCTGGTCCACTCGGTCGCTTGTCGGTTGAGATCGCCCAGGTCGGCGTACGTCCGGGCCTCGAAGAAGGCTTCGCGGATATAGCGGATGGCGCGCTCGACGCGGCCCTTCTCGTTGCCGCGGGCGACGGCGACGGGGCGCGGCTCGAAGCGGTAGTGCGCCGAGAGGTCCAGCAGCGTGGGGTGGAACCGGATCGCGTCGCCGTGGCGCTCGACGACCGCGCTCTTGAGGTTGTCGTAGAGCAGCACGCGCGGGACGCCGCCGAAGTCGGCAAACGCCTCGACGTGCCCACGCACGAAGAAGGGCATCGCCGCGCCCGGGAAGAAGCGCAGGAAGATGCGCCGCGAGTAACTGAGCACCATGACAAAGGCCCAGAGCGGGCGCCGAGCCCGGCCGACAGCCAGCTTGCCGAAGTGCGCCCAGTCGACCTGCGCTTGCTCGCCGGGCAGCGTGCGCAGCCGCTGGAATGCTTCCGCCGGCTTCTTGGGGCGGAGACGGCCGATCACCCGGCGCAGATGATCGGGACCGCCCGGGTAGCCGCGCTCCTTCAGCATAACGAAGAGGCGACTGGAGCGTAGCGAGGGATACTTGCCGAGCTGCTCGACGATGAAGGGCACGAAGGGGTCGACCATGGACGGGCGCGGCGCGACGACCTTCGGATCGACGCCCGCTTGTCCGAGCACGCGCTGCACGGTGGTGTGGTGCAGCCCGAGCTGGCCGGCGATGGTGCCGACGGGCCACTTCTCGCCATGGTAGAGGCGCAGGATCTCCGCCTCCTTCTCCTTGGCGATCACCGCCGCCTCCGGTCACCGCGGAGGCCCTCGTGGGACGCGGGGAGCGCGTCGGTGAAGCGCTGGCCGCGCGCGTCGCTCGCGCAGGGCCCAGGGCGGAAGCCGCGCCCCGCAGAGCGAGCAGCGGCCGACATCTCGGATTCGATTGTCATCGTTGTCCTTTCGGCCGGAGGTGATCTCCGGCGCGAGCTGGGACGTCGACGCGGCCGCGGCTTGCGTCACCCCGTGATGCGTCACTTTCTGCGCGGAGAACTTGTTGCGCTGCCGGTCGCGGTAGCGGGCCTGGCGAGCGGCCTGGAGGCGCCGAGCCCGAGGCCGGGTCCGGTAGGCGGCGCCGGCGCGGCGGAGCGACTCACGACGCCGCAGCGGGCGGCAGTCGAGGCACAGGCGCTGGCCGCGATCGCAGCGACGGCAGAGGCGAAGCTGGACACGGCAGCCGGTGCACTGGGCGAGGCGGTAGGCGGACGAGAGCAAGGGGCTCCATGCCGCCGTTTTCTGGACCTGGAGCCCGGCTTGTGATGAAGGAGGGGGACTCCGGTAGGCGGAGCTCCAGAAGGCCCGAGGGTGGCAGCCCTTGGGCCTTCGACTTTTCGGCGGGCGCTACGTCTACGACGCGCAGGCGAGCGCGGCCCAGATCGGCGCGTGGGCCGGCGGTGAACGGTGAACGCGGGCGATCACGTGGCCGCGGTCTTCACCGATCGGCCGCGGGACGCGATGATCACCGACAACCTCGACCGCGCAGGCTCGCGATAGCCATCAAGGAACCTGCTCGACGAGTTGTCAGCCAGCCTGAGCGTCAACAACACGGCCCGGCCATGGGAGTTCGTGCGGGTGAACGCGCACGACCCGGTGACCGTGAGGCTGCCGTCCGCCGCGGGGAACGCCGGCGCCGAGGTCGTGGTCAAGGAGGTCGCGGGGGAAGAGGAGGCGCTCGAGGTCATCGCGAGCACCGGCCAGCAGATCGCGCGGGTGGGTGGCTCCTACGTCACCATCCGGCTGATCTGCGACGGCGCGACGTGGATCGTGATCTGAAGGGTGGGCGACGTGGGACGACTTTTATTGACCTCTCCACATCAACGAGAAGGTGCTCGGTAACAGCGCTTCGCGGCCTTCGCCTCGCCGACACGCCGTGCCCACCCGATGGCCTCCGGCCCAGACGGGGTCGGTTCAGCGGTTACAAGAGGACAGCAAGCACGACCAGGCTCGCCCGAACACGGCTACCCAGCGGAGGAGAGAAGAGGCTAGACGGGAAGATCAGCTCCCTGCATCAGGATTCACAAACTGCAGCAGTGGAGCCTCATGCCGTTCATGGCGGTATCGTCGCCACGGCCCTGGGACCCTTCGAACCGGATAGATATGCCGCAGACCGCCGTACCGACGGGACAATAACCCCAGTCTTTCCACACACCCCAGCCACTGCCGTTGGTCGTATGAATGGATCCGCCGAGGCGGCATCCAAACTCAACATCGTTCGCCGCCGTGTCGTCGCCGCGGCCCTGCCCATCTTCTATGCGCATCCTCGCCGACGTAAGGAAGTTGGCCGCACCTGAGCAGGCGGTAGCGCTACCCCAGCTACCCCACCAACCATCGTAAGACGAGATCCATTCCGAAGTCGATCCCGTCGCGCTTTGGCAAAGGAGCTGAACCGAGTTCAACGCGGTATCGTCGCCGCGACCTTGACCACCTTCAACACGGAGCTTGTAGCCAATAGCCCACATACCGGGAGCACAATAAATATTTTGGCGCCAATCTCCCCAGTGTCCCTCCGAAGGAGTTACCGTATACTGGTAATCGGAACGCGAGTAAGTGAATGCCCCATCGGCCTCCCCGAGCTGCTCGCTCTCCACAGCATCAACGGAATAATCATCGCTTTCAGAGTAGAAGTCATCTCCTGCCTCGGTCGTCACCATGCATCCGGCAAGGAGAAACGTCGTCCACGCGATCGAGCCATGAACCATAACCACTCGCATTTCACCCATACTACCTCCACAGCGCCATAGTGGCGAACACGTGTCCATCCAACAGCACGAGACAAAGCAAACAAATTCATCGTTGTCACACGGAACACGGCATTAGCCTCTGCGTCTGAGGTGCGGCGCGACATGCGCGGTGCACGCACTCCCAGAATCTCAGGCTACGCTCCCAAGTCGAAACACAACGCTCTCGTATTGCGAGGGCGGCACGCTGTGCCGAGCAGGCGCAAAGCGCGTGCATGTCCGCGGCACACTCTCTGTGCGCGAGTCGTCCTCGCCATACCTATTGCGCGTGGCCTCACGTCGGCTTCACGAAATCGACAGGCGCCTCGGTTTCCTTCTCCGGAACGTCTAGCGCATACACCGGTCGGGTAAGGATACGTCCGCTCGTTCGCCCATGGTGGAATTTTTCACTTCATCGGGATCTGTCGCTCCCGGGGCCGGGGCTGTCGATTTTCTGAAGATTCGGTTAGAGTGCGCGCAATAGGAGGCCGAGGGTTGAGGCGGCATGGCTATGCTGATCGAGCTGACGCGCCTGCTTCCGTGGGCGAGGGGGGCCCGCGCTTCGGCGGCGGAAACGCTGAGCGTTGTAGCCGTGCACGACGAGTACGTCGGCGTCGTCTGGCGCTGGCTGCAGCGGCTCGGCGTTCGCGAGCCGGATCTAGAGGACCTGCTGCAGGAGGTGTTCGAGGTGGTTCACCACCAGCTCAGCACCTTCGACACTAGCCGCCCGATCAGGCCCTGGCTCTTCGGCATCTGCAAGAACGTCGTCCGCCGTCATCGCCGCCGAGCCTACGTGCGCCTGGAGACGACGGAGATCGAGACGCAGGAGATAAGCTCCGAGGGGGTGATCCCCGACCCCGAGGAAGTCGCTACCGCGCACCAGGAGAGCGAGGAGCTCAACGCGCTGCTGGAGGAGATCGACCCCGCGAAGAGGGTCGTCTTCGTGATGTTCGAGCTCGACGATCTCTCTTGTCAGCAGATCGCCGAGGAGCTCGGCATCCCGGAGGGCACGGTGCACTCGCGGTTGCATGCCGCCCGCAAAGCTTTCCAGAGCGCAGTGTCGCGGAGGAAAGTCCGCACTGCGCGAGGAGGCGGGACATGAACGATCCGGTGCGGTTGCGTGAGTCGCGAGAGGCAGCCTCGCCGGAGGTGCGCGAGTTGCTTCGGCGCGCTGTTGGCTCGCGGGCGATTCCAGGGGACGTGCGGTCGCGATCCGCCTCGCGGGTCGCGCGCTTGGCCGCACTGCCGGCAGAACGACGTACATTTGGCTGGATGACGAACGCGCTTCTTGTTGGCGTCTGGAGCATGGCCGCCCTAGTCGGGATAGCGATCGGGGCGACACAGCTCGTGCGGCAGGCGCCATCTGGGGACGTTCCAAATGGCGTCGCCTCAGCGGCCGTATCGGCTGTAGGCGAGGTGCCTATGGTCCCTCAGGCGGTTCCTGTCCCTGACCCGCCGGTGGTTCAGGAGGAGAAAGGAATCAAGGCGGCGGCCGCAGCGGCCGGGGTGATGGGCACGACCGCTGGCAAAACCCAGCCCCCCTCGGACCCGTCCGGCGTCAAAGCCGAGCTCCCCCCGGCTCCGTCCGGGTCATCGGAGTCCGTATTTGATATATTGAACCGCCGCGCTACAGAAAGCCAGGGGCCACCAGCCGCGTCCCAGAAACCGCCGCCTCGACCGCCGCCCGCCTCGAGCCGCGGCAGGCGCGATTTGGGCCTCTAAACAACATCCTGCGGGCGAGCAAACCGGCCTCTCAGCGCGCCGTGTGACCTCCGTGTGCCCCGACGTCAGGGCACGGGGCTCCACGAGAGGGATCGGGAGGGTACGAGAGGAATCGAGCCCTCGATCGTCTCTGACACCGCTCCGACGCGTCCGACGCGGCGTCTGCCGTATCTCTCGCGCATGCGGCCCGCAGATTCAGCTCCGGGTTCGATTCCCGGCGCCTCCACCAAGAAGACACGGCGAGAGCCGTGTCTTTTTTCTTTTGTGTGACCTGCGTGTGACCTGATAAATTTCGGCGCCGCTGGATTTGGGGTGGGTCCGGCGTGAGCGAGACGCCGGGAGCAGGCGCGGCAGGTGACGCGAGGGTACGGGGCTCCACAGAGCTCCGCGACGGGCACCAGGCCTGCGGGACCGACCCCGGGTCCGAGGTCTGCGACGCCGTCCCCTCCAGCGCGGCCGAGCGAACTGACGATGCTGCTCCGGACAGCTGGTGGAGGTGCGGTCCCTCACCGTGGCTGACCAGCCCGCGATCCTATCGCCCTGGCTGACCCGCCCCCAATCCTAGCTGTGGCTCCCCAGCCGGACGGACCGCTCTTGACAAGGGACGGCATCTCCGCTGGCCTCGCAGATCGGGGTAGCCATGGGGGGCAGCTGGACAGGCGCTGATGACCAGACAGATGCCGCCGGATGCTCGCATAACCGACGGATGTTTGTCAGTAAAAGGACGCCCCCCAAAGCCGCCTTTCCCGAAACAAAAGGGATACTTTACGACGAGGGTCGCCAAGAGCAACAAATCGAAGCCTGAAACCTCCAAGGACGGAAGTCATAGGAGTCAAATTATGCAAGAGGCGACCGCAGCGAGCTCGAATCAGAGCACGGGACTCTCCCACACACCTTGACACGCCGCCTCATGAATACCACATCAGCACCGCTTGATGTCTTCATCTCATATGCCGCCGCTGACGAGACGCACAAGGATGTACTCAGAAAGCACCTTGCGCTCCTCAAGCGCGAAGGAATGGTTCGCACTTGGCACGCAGGGCGAATAGGTCCAGGAGACGAGCGGAGCGCTAAGCTCGCCGCCCACCTCGAGGCAGCGCACATTATAATACTGCTAATCAGCGCCGACTACCTTGCAACAGACACACTATGGAGCGAAATGGAGCGCGCCTTGACACGACACCACACGAAGCAAGCCCGAATGGTACCTATCCTCCTCGATGCGTGCGACTGGGAAAGCGCGCCCTTTGCTCAGCTCATGACATTACCACACAACCACAAACCAGTCAAACTGTGGAAGCACCAAAGCGAAGCATGGAGATCGATAGTACAGGACATCAGAATCTCCATCACCAAACAACAAACACTATACGCAACCACGACCGCTCCCACGCAATCGCCCAGCAACCAGCCACCACCAGCCCCAAAGGCACACAACTCAAAAGCACAACACAACAAAGAAGACAACCCCAACCCAACCAGCTTATCCATCACCACGACCATGCAGAGATTTGTCGAAAAACTGAACGCCAAAGGACCATTAAGCCGCGGGCAAATTGCGCTTATAATATTCATCGCGCTGGGCACACAACTAGCGTTTACATTATTGATGAAACATTTATTATTACCAACCTCGCGATAGAATCATGTGCGTGTCACGGCACGCAGTGGACTTATCCCGCGTCGCCTCCCTCGGCCGAACATTCTGACGACCTTGCCGTCCTGTACCACGCCGCTCTCACTGAGCCCGCTGCTCCGGCCTCGTCCTTGAGTTCGCGTGCCTGCGGCAGGCATGCCTGGCGGCAGGCGGATCCCTGGGGCTCCACGTACGCGCTGTCGCGCGTCGTTCATGCGCTCGGAGGCTCGCGATGATCCCGGGCCGCGTCTCGATCTACGTCGCAACCGAACCGCTGGACCTACGGTGGTCGTTTGATGGCCTCGCCGCCGTCGTGCGCGAGGTGCTGCGGCAGGGTAACCGGCCGACCATCGCCATGGGCGCGGCCCATTGCGGCGCTCGTCAGGGTCGACGAGACTGGACGCGGGGCCGCGTCGGCCCACGGCCCCGGGCGGGCCTGGAACGGTGCCCGCCAAGGCGGCCACCGCCCGCGTCGCCACGAGGTACGCGTTGTTCTGTTCAGGTCGCGTCGGGGTCGCCAGCGGTCGGAGCAGTGCGCGCCGAGCTCGCCCACGCGTCGGGCAGCAGTTCGTCGAGCCGTTTGCGCGGCCAGCCCGCCTGCAACCTGCCGATCACGTCCGTCGCCCAGGCGAGTGGGTTGGCTCCGTGCATCCGACACGAGCCGAAGATCGTATAGCCGATGGCCAGGCGCTGAGCACCCTTGTCGGAGCCCGCGAATAAGTAGTTCTTTCTTCCGAGCGCGACACGCCTCAGCTGCCGCTCGACCTCACCGTTATCAATCTCGAAACGGCCTTCGGTGAAGCAGCGCCGCCACGCGGCCTCCTGGTTGATGGCGTACTGAGTTGCGACGTACAGCGGCGTGCCGGGCACGAGCCCGAGATGCAGCTCGTGAACCCACTGGTAGAGCTCGTCGACGAGGGCGAGCGACAGCTCTTGCCTGCGCGTCCAACGCGCCTCAGCGGACAATGCCTCGTCTTTGCAGGCCGCCTCGATGCGGTAGATAGCCTTGAAGTACGAGAGCGCCACCGCGGCTCGCGCGTCGCCTCCCTTCGCTGCCTTCTCGAACTTCGCGCGGATGTGCATCCCGCAGCCGAGCCGGCGCTCTTCGGGCACGATGGCCTCGCCGCGGTCGTCTCCACGGAGCATCGCGCCGTAGCCCGCGTAGCCGTCGCCCTGGAGGTAGCCGGTGAAGCTCTGCAGCAGCTCTGCTGGATGCTTCGCCCTCCAGTCCGGCGCATACAGGAATGCTACGAGGTCCGCTCCGACGAAGGCCCAGATATGACCTCGCTTGACCCCCGCCGGATGATCCCGATCCAGCACGCGCATCCCCGTATCGTCGGCGCGCAGGTAGCACGAGCCCAGCACACGCTCCTCGATCCTCTCGGCCACGGGAGCGAGCACGTCGAGCGCGAAGGCCGACCAGTCTCCCAGTGTCGACGGGGAGAGCGACACGCCGAAGCGAGCGTACTGCTGCGCCTGCCGGTACAGCGGCATCGAGTCCTCGAACTTCTCGACGATGATGCTGGCGAGCAGCCCTGGCCCCGGGCGTCCGCGATCCATCACCTTCTCGCTGTCCGCCGTCGTCACGCCCTGCTCGGGGCAGCGCGGACACGCGAGCTTCTCCCTCTGCTCCTCGATGACCCGGAACTGTGCTGGGACAAACTCGAGCACCTCGCTCGTCCGATGACCGATGCACTTCTTTTCCGCGCCGCACTGCGGGCACGTCCGCTCCTCTTCGGGGACGGGCACAACGCGCGTTTCGCGCGGCAGGTGTGCGGGCAGCGGAGCGCGCCCGCCCCGTCCTCGCGGCGGCTTCGGCGGCTCAGAAGGTTGCGGCACAACCCCCTGTCCTGGTTGTGGCGAGGGCGAAGGATCAGCTGTCCCCTGCGGCGCCTCGGCCCCGAGCTCGCCGAACAGCAGCATCAGCTGCTCGGTGGAGAGCTTCTGGCTCTTGCGGCCGTACAGCTCGCGCAGCGCGCTCGCGAGCTTCGCCGACAGCGCCGTGTTCTTGTCGCGCAGCTGGATGAGAAGACCGAGCACCAGCTCGATGAGCTCAGGGACGCGCTGCTCAGCCGCGAGCTGCTCGAGCTTACGTCGCACATCCGCCAGATCGGCGGGGAGCGCTGCCTGGGACTGCCGAGGAAGGGTCACGGGGCGCGCTGGATATCGAGCCCGCGCGCATCCCTCAAGCTTTGCTTCGACGCGTCGATCTTTCTCACGCCGGGTCTCCAGCGCTTGCGCCGTACGGCCTGGGACAGGTCGAGCCCCTCGAGCATCAGTGCCAGCTCGGCCGCCTCGACCTCGACGTGGGTCGCGCCCTTGGGCAGGTCGCGGGCGAGGTGGAACCGGCCGCGGGCGAGTTTCTTGGCAAAGATGGCGTACCCAGTGCGGTCCCAGAACAGCACGCGCACCTGGTCACCTCGTCGATTCCTGAACACGAACAGGTGCCCGCAAAGCGGATCAGCTCCGAAGCGCTGAGCGACCAGGACCGACAGCCCATCAAAGCTCTTCCGCAAGTCGGTCGGCTCAGCCGCCACGTAGACCCGCACCGACGGCGGCAGCGTCAGCACGACGTCTCCTCGGCGGCGAGCGCCAGGACGCGCTCGAGCGTGGCGGGGTCGAAGCCCGGCCGGACCCGCACCACCCGCCCATTGGGCAGCGCGATCTCGATCGGCTCCGGCGCGACGGGCGATGCGTCGGTCACAACGTGGACCGGCAGGAAGCTCGGTGCTTCGGTCAACGACGACGGCGAGGGCTGCGGAGGCCCATCAGTCCGTAGCTTCCAGCGCCACCAGTACAGCTGCTTCGGCTTGTATCCCTCACGCCGCGCGAACTTCTCGGCGCTCAGCCCGCTCCGCTCCCATCGCTCCACCCGCTCGGCCCACTCCGCCCTCGTCGCCATCGCTTCCTCCTTCGCGATGGGGACAGCTAACCGGCGCCGCTCGGACCGTCACGATGCCCTTGGCCGGGCGCTTACGCGGCAGGATCCGCTCTCCGGAGCGCTGTTCCTGTTCTTTAGAACAGCCGCTTGGCCTCAGCGCGGCCATCCTCGTCCAAGCAGCGACGAGCAGGGCGCACCTGCGCCTCGGCGGCGGCTCCGCCGCGCAACTAACTGCGTATTCCGACGGACGTGACGGCTCGTTCCGGAGCAACGCGACGGCCCAGTCCGGCGTAACGTGGACCGGAGCGCAGCGACGAGCGCGGTCAGGTCTTCGTCTCGGTCACCTCGGGAGCCACCGCCTTCTTCTTCCGCATCGACCCGCCGCGGAGCGTCACCAGGTGCGCGTTGTGGACGACACGGTCACAGATCGCGTCGGCGATACTCGCCTCTCCGATGGCTTGATGCCAACTTTTCGTCGGGATCTGCGAAGTGATCACCGTTGACGACCTGTCATATCTATCCTCGAGGACCTCGAGCAGATCGCGCCTCTCGACATCGGTCATGGGCGCGAGCAGGAAGTCGTCGAGGACCAGCACGGCGACCTTGGCGAGGCGCGCGAGGGCGTTCGCGTAGGTGCCGTCGGCACGCGCGACCGCGAGCTGCTGGAGCAGGCGCGGGGTGCGGATAACGAGGGCGCGGAAGCCCTGCCTGCAGGCGGCCTGCGCCAGCGCGCCGCCGAGAAAGCTCTTCCCGGCTCCGGTCGCTCCCAGCACGATCACGTTCTGCTTCGCGCGGACCCACTGGCAGGAGCCCAGCACCCGGGCGAAGGGCCTGTCCACGCCGCGCCCCGCCTCGCAGGAGAAGTCCTCCATGCACGCGCCCCCCGGCACCCGCGCATCCTTCAGCAGGCGATGGAGTCGCTTGTTCTCACGCTCCGTCCACTCGCGGTCGACGAGCAGCCCGATCACCTCCTCAGTGGAGAGCGGCTCCGTCGACGGCGCAGCCGCCCTCTCTCTCAACATCGCCGCCATCGCGTTCAGCTTCATCTCGACCAGCTTCTGAATCGTCTCTTCCAAGATCACTCCTCTCCTCCTTGTCGAAGTACTCAGCACCGCGGATGTTCTCGTGCGCCAGCGCCCCCCGGGGCGGCGGCTCGACCAGCGGCGCGCGGTCGAGGCCGTTCCTCAGGATCGCGGTCACGCTCTTGGCGGTGGGGCTGCCGATGCGGAGCGCACGCGCGCACGCAGCGTCGACGCGCTCGCGACCGTACTTGTCCGCGAGCCGGATCACGCCCAGGCACGTCCGGTAGCCCGTCTCCGGGTGGGTGCGGTGGCGCATGACAGCACGCGCGAGCTCGCCAACGTTTGCGCCGATCGTCTCGGCCCACGCCACCACGCGCTCCGGCGGCCACTTGCCGTAGTCGCGATGGGCTCTGGGGCGATGCTCGTCGACGATCACGGCCGACCCCTTCCGGCCGTAGCTGCGCGCGTGCGACGCGACGCGCACGCCGTCGTGGAACAGCTCCACGACCGAGGCCGTCGCTCGGATCTCGACGCGCGCACCGACCAGCGTGTACGGCACGCTGTAGAGCCGGTCGTCGTAGCAGACGCAGTAGTCGATGTTGACCTTGGCGTGCTTCCAGTCGGCGAGCTCGTACCGCCGCGCCGGCAGCGGCCGCATCACGGGCTTGTCGATGGTCTCGAACGCCGTGCGCCGGCAGCCGTCGAGCC
Organism: Sorangium sp. So ce385; assembly: GCF_051474135.1. NCBI lineage: Bacteria > Pseudomonadati > Myxococcota > Polyangiales > Polyangiaceae > Sorangium > Sorangium sp. So ce385. The sequence continues at coordinate 10,324,773 of NZ_CP150337.1, forward strand.
GCTGAAATGGCCGCGCGTTGAGCCGCTCCAGCAGCGACGCGATCGCGTCGTTGAGCTCGGCGAGGCTGAAGAAGGTCCGGTGCCGGAGCGAGGCGAGGATCCAGCGCTGCGCGATGAGCACGCCGCCCTCGACCTTCGCCTTGTCGCGCGGCTTCCGGGGCCGAGCCGGGATGACCGTCACGCCGTAGTGCCGCGCCATCTCAAGGTAGGTCGGGTTGATGTCCGGCTCGTACCGATCCGGCCCGGAGACCGCGCTGCGGAGCTGGTCCGGGACGAGCACCTCGGGCACGCCACCGAAGTACTCGAACATCCGCACCGTCGCCCCGACGAAGTCGGCGAGCTTCTGCGAGCGCGTCGCCTCGGCGTACGTGTAGTTGCTCGCGCCGAGCACCGCGACGAACAGCTCGACCTCGATCAGCTCGCCGGTTGTCCGATCAACGAGGTGCGGCTTCCTTCCCGAGTAGTCGATGAAGACCTTCTCGCCGGCGCGGTGAACCTGACGCATCACGACGCCGAGCTTCTTCTTCCAGCCTGCGTACAGGTCGCAGAACCGGCTGTACTCGTAGGGCTTCAGCGGAGCCTGTGCCGCGCTCGCTTCGCGGTACTCGAGCCAGAGCGTCTGCAGCGTGACGCACGGCTTCGACAGCTCGCGGTGCACCCAGGAGAAGTCGATCGGCACGCGCGCGGGCGGCTCGTTGCGGCCGACGTCGCGGAACAGCCGCGACTCGATCTCAGCCTCGGTCATCTCTCGGGCGACCTCCCACGTCAGCCCCGCCCTCTCCGCGCGCGCCAGGTAGCCGCTGACCGTGCTCTCGCCGACGCAGGCCGCCGCCGCAATCTCCGCTCGGCTGCGCTTGCACTCGAACTTGAGCCTCAAAATCTCTCGAACTTTCCGCATCGATAGCCGCTCCGACATCGCGCCCATGTACGCGATGAGGCTGCGACCGCGAGCGCCGCCTGTGGGCCGTCACCCCCGTCGGAACGGTCCGTCACGTCCCTCGGAACGGCCCGTCACGTGCGTCGGAACGAGCCGTCGGGTGTGTCGGAACCGCCCGTCGGGTGGCCCGGAACGCCCCGTCACGTCCCGTCGGAACGGGCCGTCACGTGCGGTCGGAATCGGCCGTCACGTCGGCCCGGAATACGCAACTAACGGCGGACCGTGTTGCGAGCCACGCCGAGCTCCGCGGCGATCCGTTTGGACCCCCATCCTCGGGCCGTAAGCTCGCGAATCTGCCGGATAACGTTCGACTCGATCATCTCTCGCACCTCCGAACCGAGAGGTGCCACGTCTACATCCCTGATTTCCATGCCGTTTCCTCCGCTCTGGCGCGAACGAGGGGAATCAGTTTTACGGTCGCGCGGGGGTCAGTTTTCCTGACGCTCTACACTTCCTGGCCTGGTGACCGGCGATGCCGATCAGCCAGCTCGGACGGGTAGGAGGCGACGCAAGGCAGCGGGAGACGGCGTGCGCTCAGCGGGACACCGCTTCCCGCACGGCGCCCGCGTCGTTTAGGTCGGGTCGGCGTCGCCCCGCGTCCAGCAGGGTCGACTCCGGCGAGAACCGCAAGCGGTGACGACCACTGCGAGGGGAGGGCGGTTACGTTCCATCGACTAGCTGGCACGGACACTGCACACATTTCACTACAGTTCGCTGTGGAATACGCGAACGGTCGTTCCAGGAGGAATATATGAGAAAGTCGATGTTGCTGCTGATCGGTGGATTCGCATCTCTGTCCGTACTGAACGGCTGCGCCAACGGAACCAGCTCACGATCGGAGTCGAAGCGAGACCCGCTTCCCGCATCGACTTCAAACGACGACGATGCCCAGACCAGGGAAGCTCGGGCCGAGGCCGACAACTCGGAAAGGTCCGCCTACGTACGCGCAGCTTGGGTCAAGTGCGGGGACGAGAATGGGTGGTGCGCCTTCGATGGAACGCGCAGAATAGCATACGGCCATGGCGACAGGTGGTCTTACCGAGTGGCGACCAATGGCGTGAGTTGTAACAATGCCACCTTCGGCGACCCTGCCCCCGGCATCGTAAAGGCTTGCTACGTGACGGACGGCTGAAGCGCCGCGCGTACCCACCTCTCGATCTTGTCCCGCGCCAGCTGCCGCCCCCGGGCCTTCTGGAGCTCCGCCTACCGGAGTCCCTCTCCTTCATCACAAGCCGGGCTCCAGGTCCAGAGAACGGCGGCATGGAGCCCGTTGCTTTCCGCCTACCGCCTCGCTCTCTGCGCCTGCTGCCGCCAGCTTCGCCTCTGCCGTCGCTGCGATCGCGGCCAGCGCCTCAGCCTCGACTGCCGCCCGCTGCGGCGTCGTGAGTCGCTCCAACGAGATCGTCGTCGTCGCCCAAGAAGATCGACCGCGAGGCCGTCGACGATCTCTTCAGCCTCGGCTTCTTCACACCGTATCCGCCCGACCAACGGCATCGTGACCACCCCGGCAGCGCCGGTTACCTGTCCCCCTCGCGACGCAGGAGGAAGCGATGGCGACGAGGGCGGATACACTTAGACGTATTTACCGGCCCGCAGAGTACGGCGTCCTGCTGAGGCGAGCGGCCAGAGAGAACACCAGCAGATGTATGATCTCGTACATGGCGCCCGACCATATACACACCACTCCGAACGGGGGGCGTCTTCCGCAGCCGCTGAGGGCTCGCGAACTCCAGCGGGAGGAACTGAGGTGCCTCGGCCGACGGTGTGGATTACCGCAGGCGACGCCACCGCTTGAGCACGTGCGCGAGGCGTTGGCGTCCCCGGCGGAGCTGCGAGAACGCGGGCCCGAGAGGCAGCCCGGGCTCCCGGTGACGTGGCTCACATGCTCGCCCTCGCCCACGAGGATCGGCACCTTCCGCTCCCTGGGTTCGACCAGGAGTCGGTGGCGTGCTCGCCTCCAGCAACGGTGCCCACTCTGGGAACACGGTTTCTACGTCAGCCGCCCCCTCATCGTGTACCACTCGATGTACTTGGAGAGCGCGAAGGTGCCGAGGATTGTCGATGTGTTCGCATGTGCGCTGCCAAAGCGAGTCGCAGGCCACCACGGAGCGATCACCGAGGGTGCGATCTCGGCCCTCGTGATCCGTCCGCCGACCGCTTACGTCTGAAGCGGCTCGATCGGCGACTCCGGCCGAGCTTGCGGGCAGCCCGGCGGGTTCGCTGCTTCTCAGCAAGTCGTGCGGCGCGCCGTCAGTTCTTCACGAACCCGTTGAACAGCCCGATGCACATCTCGTCGAGCGAGCTCTCGCCGAGGACGATATCCCTCGGCGCGGTGAGGTTCTCCTCCTGGAGCGCCCTCCGCACGAACGGGTTGTCCATCGTGTTGTCGTAGAGGCAACGCAAGCTCATGACATCGCCGGTCTTCAGGACGGGGAGCTCCTCGATCGGCGCGTCGATCGTGTACGTCTGCTGCCAGTTGAAGTCCCACTTCGGCGTCTGGACCACGCACTCCTCGGCCGGATCGCCGCCCTGCGGGCTCGGGCGCTCGACGTCGACCTTCATGTCGGTCCCGACATAGTGCATGTGGGTCATCGCGCTGTAGAGCCGGATGCCATCCACCAGCGACTCCCCCATGAACGTCTCGGGGAGCGTCATCTTCATGACCTCGGTGTGATCCTTGGCCCCCGCCGGGACGAAGAACTCGACCCCTTCCCTGTCGTTGGGCCCCGGCTGGAGGCCGTCGCCGCTCGGGAATTGCGAGGGGAAGTTGCCGAACGCCACGAAGACGACCCGGTACTCCGGCGGCTCCGGGAGGAACCGCAGCTGGATCTTCGTCGCGTCAGGCTCGGCGGTCGCGCCCGCCGGGTGATAATGGACCTGCATCACCAGCCGCGAGCCCGCGCGGACGAGGAAGCCGGCGTTGGAGGGGAACTCGGTCGGCCGCCCGCCGGGCACCCACACGCCGAGGACCTGGGTGTCCTGGACACCAGCGCTGCCAAAACACTCGTAGCCGCCGTCGGCGTCGGCCATGGCGTCGCTCTCCGCGTGCGGGTCGGTGAAGACCACCACATGGTGCACCACCTTCGAGTTCCCCGGAACCACGTTCATGCCGTTCACGAACGTGTCCTCCGTGAGCTTCGGATCCATCACGAAGCAGCGGAACTGGTCCTCGTCGCCGCCCGTCACGTACGCCTTCGCGGGCTCGATGGTGGCGCTGACGCCCTCCAGGCCATGGATCCCCGACGCGTCGATCGGCGGGGGCGCGTCCGCGGGGTCGCCCTCGGGGGCGCCGGCGTCGTGCCAGGCCTCGAGCGTCGCGAGCTCCGCGTCGGAGAGCCTGCTGTCGTCCTTCCAGCCGAAGCGCGGCGTGCACTCGTCCGTCTCGATCGCACCCCAGGGCGGCATCGTCCGGTCCTGCGTCACCGCCACGATCCGGCTCGAGACCTGCTTCGCGTCCGCGTACTCGGTCAGGCTGAAGGGCGCGATCTCGCCGGGCGAGTGGCAGCCCTGGCAGCGCTTCTGCAGGATGGGCGCCACGTCCTTGTGGAACGTCGGCCCCGCCGTGGGGCCCTCGACGAGAGGATTCGTGCCCTCAGGCTCGCTGCTGCAGCCCAGGATAGGGACGAGCGAGGCGAGAACGATACTCCAAGGCCTGTTGATCATGGTCATTGTCTCCTCTTCTTCCACGCGTGATGAAGACGCGAAGGAATGCTGCTTGCCTGGACGCCGCTCGCCCCCGCCGCTCCGCGAGCCCCCGCCGCTCCGCGAGCCCCTCGCCGCGGCCAGGGGCCCGCGGCGCGACACAACCCCGCTGCCGGCGCGCGACACCCCCCGCTGAGCAGAGGAGCGGCCGATCGGCCCGCGGGGCGCGGGCGGCCTACCTGCTTGTCGAGGCGCCGGTCAGAAAGAGCGCAGCGGTCCGCTGGAGCGCCGTGCTGAGCGGCAAGGCCGGCTCGGCGAGCCACGCGATCGTCGTCGTGAACAGCTGACCGAGCAGGATGCTGCAGAGCCACTCCATCGGGAGCGCGCGGCCGAGCTCGCCGCGATCGGCCGCCAGGCGAAACCGCTCGGTCAACAGGCGCCCAACCGGGCTCATCTCCGCGGGGGGCGTGCGCACCATACCCTTGCGGATCATCGCCGCGGCGAGATCCGGGACGAGCGAGCTGTCCCGCTCCCACTCCAGGCTGAAGGCGGCGCACAGCGTGTCCAGCAACACACGCAACGGCGCGTCCTCGGGGAGCGCCGAGAGCGCGGCGACGACGCGCTGATCGAGCTCCCGGTGGTGCTGGAAGAGCACGTCGTCCTTGGTCGGGAAATGAAAGTAAAAGGAGCCGTGGCTGACGCCCGCCGACCGGGCGATGTCCTCGATGCGGGCGGTCGCGAAGCCGTCGCGCCGGAAGACGGCGATCGCCGCCTCGTAGATGCGCTGCCGGGTGTCCTCGCGCTGGCGATCCCGAACCGTGGAGCCAGCCTTCACCGGACGAGGAGTCATGAACCGATGCCGCCTTCGCGGGAGATCTATCGGAGAACCCGGGTCCGCTCCAGCGCAGATCGTCCGTTCCCAGCAGACCGATCTGCACATTGACATTCGTCATTGACGTCTGTCAATGACTGGGCTCGGGCCCGGCGTCAACAAGGAAGGCCTTGCTCGAGCGGTCCGGTCCCGCCCGAGGCGCGCCGCGCTCGCCGACAAACCGAGGCGGGGCGCCGTCGCCCGTCACCGCCCGGCCACCGCGCCGCGAGCGCATGCGGGCGGAGGAGCCCCGGGGCGAGCCTCGTCAGTACTTGTAGTAACCCAGGTAGTTGTCGTGCCAGGTGTGTGGATCCTGGGGCTCGTAGAAGCGGACCGACCGGAGGTTCACGTCGGCGAACGCGCCCGCGGTGGACCAGAACAGGGACAGGCGCGCCTCGCTCGGGACGCAGAGGTAGTTGTCGCCCCAGTGGGTCGTCCACGGCTCGGCAGACTCGTTGATCCGATAGCACCGCATCCCGGCGATGGGGTCGGCATAGCTCCACCGAAATCCGATGTAGTCGGTCGAGCAAAGATAGTTGTCGCCCCAGCCCCCTCCCACGTCCGCGGGCTCGATGATCTGCGTGCAATACTTGCCATAGATCGGCCCGTTGCTGGAGAAGACGATCCCGGCGTCGAGCGAGGGAGGAACTGGCTCCCCCTCCTCGCCCCCCGTTCCGGGCCCGCCCTCCTCGCCGCCGCCGGGGGGCTCGGCCTCTCCGGGGCCGGGAGGATCCCAGTCGCCGCCGCCCTCCCAGCAGTCGAACTCGATCCATTGCCCAGACTCGAAGTAAGAGCACGTCTGATCCAGGCGCTGCTCGGCACGGCCGACCTGCGCGTCCTGCCCCGCCGGATCCGCGGCGTCGACGGCGCAGCCGGAGAGGAGAGCGCTCGCGGCAAACAGCGGGACGATGGCGAGATGTGTCTTCATCATTGGCGTAATCCTTTCGACAGGTCTTGCTGTCGGGCATCAGTACGCGCGTCGTCAGGACCGGTTTCACGATCCGCGAGAGGATCGTTTCCGGGTAGAGCCGAACTCCCCACGACCGAGCTCGCCGCACCTCGGTACGTCAGCTCACCCAGCCTCGACCTCGCGCTCGGCGGCTGCGTCCAGGGCATGGCGCACCGGCTCGTCGGCGCAGCGCCCGCCACCGTCCGCGCGCGGCTGCGCTGGACCAGCTCGTCGCTCGCGGCGAGCGCGATCGCCGCGGCGAAGCACCATGCTATTCTCGCCTCGTGCCGGGGTGGAGCCAGTCGAGGTGTTCGTCTTCCATGGGCCAGCCGAAATGACGCGAGCGTCGGATGCGAGCACCGCCGAGCTCCTCGCGCGCTTCGACGCCCAGATGCGCCGGGATCTCCCGCCTCCCAGCCCGGCATGGCGCGTCGAGCGCGACCGCCGCGTGGTGCGGTGGGTCTCGCCGCCGGAGCTGCCATGGGGCTGCGGCGTGCCATGGAGCGAGCTGGACGAGGACACGGCGGACGGCGCCATCGCCGAGCAGGTGTCGTATTTCGCCGGGCTGGCGCGGCGCTTCGAGTGGAAGACGTTCGGCCACGACCGCCCCGCGGATCTCGAGGCGCGGCTGCGCGCCGCCGGGCTCGAGGCTGGAGACGAAGAGGCGCTGCTCATCGGGGCCGTCGACGAAGTCGCCGCGACGACCGCCGGCGCGGCGCCGCCCCCGGGGATCACCGTGCGCTGTCTCGACGACGGCGAGCCGCTCGACGGGATCGCCGCGTTGCAGTCCGCTGTCTGGGGCGGGGACTGGGGCTGGCTCATCGCCGAGCTGCGGGAGGAGCAAGAAGCCGATCCAGGGGCGCTATCCATCCACGTCGCGGAGGCAGAGGGTCGGATCGTCTGCGCCGCTTGGGCGCGCTTCCATCGAGGCACCGAGTTCGCGAGCCTGTGGGGCGGCAGCACGCTGCAGGCGTGGCGCGGGCGCGGTATCTATCGAAGCCTCGTCGCGCGGCGCGCCGCGCAGGCCCGAGAGCGCGGGCTGCGCTACCTGCAAGTCGACGCCTCGCCGGACAGCCGTCCGATCCTGGAACGGATGGGGTTGCGCGTCGTCTCCACCACCAGGCCTTACGTGTGGAGCCCGCCGTCTCCCTGAGCCCCAGCGGCTGACACCGCCGCTCGCGCGGCCGGCTCTCCGCGGCTCAGCGGGATGAGCCTCGGCGTCGACGCCGCGCTGGACGCCGCTTCACGCCGCGCTCCCTGCGGCGCTCCACCCGGACGCGGGGTGGCCGCTTCGACCAACTTCATGGCCGGCGCGACCAAGCCGATCCGCCGCGGCGCGCCTACATCCTTCAACGCGTCCACCACGGAGCGCGGCGACGCGCTTCGTCACGAGGCTTGGAGGTCACTCATGATCCATCGAATGCGAATCTCGCACAACCCGAGCAACCGTCGGCTCGCCGTGGCCGTCGCCGCGGCCATCGCCGCCGCGGGGTGCTGCGCGAACCCGAGCGACGACGACGACAGCCACGAGGGGAACGGCGGCTCGCCGGCCAGCGCGGGCTCGGGCGGCAGCGGAGGCTCGGAGGGCACCGGCGCCTCGGGCGGCAGCGGAGGCTCGGGAGGCGCCGGCGGCGACGGCGGCGACGGCAGCCTCGCCCCGACGCACGCGGGCATCATCTCCATCCAGGATGTCTCCATCCTCGGCGCGCCGCAGGCGGGCCACGGCCTCACCGTGCAGATCCTGTTCACCGCAGCAAAGTCCCCCAGCTACGAGGAAGCGCCCGGTCAGCTCACCGGGTGCAAGGCATGGATGTACGACGTGCAGGACGATCCGCCGCCGCCGCTCACCGATCAGGGCGCCGTCACGATCTCCGGGCTCACGGGCGGCGCGCTCGATTGCCGCTTCCAGGGCAATGGCTACGTCTGCCCGGTGCACAGCGGAACGGGCGAGGCGAGCGTGACCCCCGGGACGATGGGCACCGCAGCCTACGCGCTCCGCGGCGCGGCGCTCTCCGCGGACGACGTCGGCCGCTACCTGCGCGTGAACGGCGCTGCGACGGCCGGCAACAACGGGGCATTCCCCATCGTGGCCGTCGCGTCGAGCGAGACCGCGATCGTGGCCAATCCGCGCGCGGCCGAGGAAGCGTTCGTGGCCGACCATGTCGTGCTCGCCGGCGCAGGGCCCGTCCCGAACAACCCGATCGATCCCATCGCGAGCGGCGATGAGGTCGTCGTGGGCATCGAGCCCGGCGGCGTGATGGCCTTCGAGTTTCCCGATCTGGGGCCCATCGCGGCAGGGGGAGAGTTCCAGCTCGACGGCGCGTCGCAATCCATCCTCGGCGCGGTGCCGCTCGACGGCGCGCCGATGACCCTGGGCTGCGCCGGCGAGGGCGGGAGCTGCGGGGCCGCGCAAGGCACGCTCGTGCGCATCACCAGCACCGACGGCGACATCGAGGGAGCGCCGCCGTTCGCGATGCCGCCGCCCAAAGGCAAGCAGGTGGAGATCCAGTGCGTCACCCTGGGAGGCGACGGATCCATCACGATACCCACCGAAGCGATGAAGCTGCTCCAGGAGGCGCACCAGGCGTCGTCCATCACGCGCATCCGGACCGCGTTCATGCGCGAGGGCGTGGCGAGCGCCACGAACCCCGAGCCGCAGCCCCGGAACACCGTCCACGTCTTGGCCGGGCACGGGATCCTCGGCTTCACGAGCCCCTGAGCCCGCAGGAAAAGCGCACTCCCGTGACCCGAGCGTCATGCCCGACGCGCCCACGATGCCGCTCGTCGCGCGGATCGCCGCCCGCGAGCGGCTCCGGTCTCTGGCATGCAGCATGCTGGCGCGGGGCGCATGGTACGACCCCAACCGACCGTCGTAGCGCGGGTGGTCCAGCGAATCGTCGACCACGCGCTGCGGGACGGCGTCCGGCTCGACGCCATGCGCCGCGCTGCGCGCCTGCCGCCGTCGCTCGCCGAGGACCCCGCAGGACGCATCGGGCTCGACGGCGTCATCGACCTGTGGACCTATCTGGGTCGGACGCTCGACGATCCTTCCTTGCCCATCCGGGTAGCGCAGGCGGCCGCCATCGAGGATCTGCACGTGCTCGGCTTCGCGATGCTGACCGCGCCGTCGGTGCGCGACGCGGTCGACACCGTCGCTCGCTACGGCCCGCTGCTCACCGACTCGGGCCGATGGGAGGTGACGGAGACCGCGAGGCGCGTCCACCTCCGGTGGTACCGCGCGCGGCCCCTCACCCTGGGACACCGCCTCTCCAACGAGACGGCCGTCGCCCAGGGCCTCGGTTGCCTGCGGCGGATCGCCGGCGCGGAGCTGACGCCCGTCGAGGTGACCTTCCGGCATTCCGCGCCGCCCCGCCGGGCCGGACACGGCGCGTTCTTCGACTGCCCCGTGACCTTCGACGCTCCCCACGACGGGCTCTCCTTCCGTCGCGAGCTCCTCGACGCGGTGCCGCCGTCGGCCAACCGGACGCTCTGGGAGTACCTGTGCAGGTCCGCGGAAGCGCTCTCGCGAGACCTCGCCCCGCGCTCGCGCGAGGACGCCGTCCGGCTCGCGATCGTCCGCGAGCTCTCGAGCGCCGACGGCGGTGTCCCGTCGCTCCCGCGCGTGGCCCGCGCCCTCGGCACGACGGAGCGGACCTTGCGCCGGCACCTGGAAGCCGAGGGGACCAGCTTCCGACGCCTCGTCGACGACGTTCGCCGCGAGCGCGCCGGCAGCCTGCTCCAAAGGGAGACGATCAGCGTGACCGAGGTCGCGCTCCAGCTCGGCTTCGCGGACACGACCGCGTTCAGCCACGCTTGCCAGCGATGGTTCGGTCGCGCGCCGCGCGACCTGCGGGGCATCCTCCGGGCCGCGTCCGGCCCTGCGCCGCCCTGACCGCCGTCCCAGGGGTCACGCGTGCTGATGCGCGCTCGCCGGCTCGCCGAGGACGGCCTTGCAGTGCGCCCAGGCGCCATCGCTGAGCAGCGGCCGCGTGCGGGTGAACAGCTCGAGCAGGTCGGCGCCGTACATGGCGCGAAACGAGGGATTGTGGCTGGCGATGTCGACCTCGTTGGCGGCGGTGATCTCCATGAGATTGCGGAGCCGCTCCTCGCTCGGCGTCTTGATCTCGTTCGTGAAGCGATCACGCCACTGGTCGGACGGCTCCATGAGCCGAGGATAGGTGTACTCGCGATCGCAGGCGCCATAGAAGTAGACGAGCTCCTCCGCGTACGCGCCGATCATCGCGGCCACCCGCGGCCGCTCGGTGAGCGAGAGCATGGTGTAGAAAGGATCGGGCGAGCCGTCCGGCGCGAAGAGCGCATGCAGGATCCCCGCCTCGCGGACCTCGTCGCTCGCCCCCCATTTCCGCAGCATCGTCTCGACCCGGAGGAGGTGCGCCAGCAGCGTGCCCCCCGGATGCTTGACGTTTCCTGCCCCGAGGGACACCAGCAGTTCGACGCACTGTTCCATGATGTTGTTCCTCCAAGAGTTCGATGCTTCTCGACGATGGGACCCGCCCCGTCACCACGCGACGGGCAGCCGGTACAGTCCAAAGGTGCGGCGGTCGTACTTGAACGGCAGCTCCTCGACGTCGCCGACGACGCGGAGCCCCGGCAGCCGCTCGAACAACGTGCGGTAGCCGATCTCGAGCTCGGCGCGCGCCAGGTTCTGCCCGAGGCAGCGGTGAATGCCGTAACCGAACGCGAGGTGGTGGCGCGCGTCGCGGTGGATGTCGAGCGCGTCGGGATCCGCGAACGCCCGCTCGTCGCGGTTGGCCGACGCGCCGAGCACGAAGAGCCCCTCGCCGGCGCGCACGCGCTGGCCGCCGATCTCGATGTCCTCGAGCGCTACCCGATCGAACGCCACCCAGTCGACGATGGAGTGGTACCGCAGGAGCTCCTCGACGGCGTCGGGCCACAGCTCGGGCCGGGCGCGCAGCTCGGCGAGGAGCCCGGGGTTCTGCAGGAGCGTGAACACCCCGAGCGAGAGCATGTTCGCGGTGGTCTCATGCCCGGCCACGAGCAGGAGGAACACCATGCCGACCAGCGCGTCGTGCGACAGCTCGCCGGCCGAGCGCCGCTCCAGGGCCAGGCGGCCGATCAGGTCGTCGCCCGGGCTGGACTCGGCCGCCGTCACCAGCCCATCGAGGTAGTCCCAGAGCTCCTTGCGCGCGCGGGTAGCCTCCTCCGTGCTGAAGAAGCCGGCGATCATCCGGCTCGTGCGCGACTGGAAGTACGCGCGATCCTCATAAGGCACGCCGAGCAGCTGGCAGATGACCAGGGTCGCGACCGGGAACGAGAACGACTCCACGAGATCCGCCTCGCCGCCCTTCGACATCTCGTCGATCCGCTCGTTCACCACCCGCGCGATGAACGAGCCCAGCTCGCGGATGCGCCGCGCGCTGAACTCGCCCGCGAGCATCCGCCGATAGACGTCGTGCTCGGGCGGATCCATGTCGATGAACTGCCCCGCCTGCTCCTGCGGCGTGCCCGCCATCGCCGCGAACGGGTGCCCCGGCCGCGTCGGATCGGTGCTGATGCGGCGATCGGTGAGCACGCGCTGCGCCTCGGCGTGCCGCGTCACGAGCCAGATCGGCGGACCGTCGCGGAACGACACGCGCACGAGCGGCGCCTGCCGGCGCATGGACTCGTATTCCGGCGGCGGCGCGTACGGGCAGCGCCGCGGCATGGGGAAAGCCGGGAGGTTCTCGTCGTGGACATCGACCATGGCGTGGCTCCGTGGAGAGTTCGATCGAGCGCTCATCAGGCGGGCTCCATGCCCGCGTCGGGCAGGTCGCGCATGCGGACCAGCGGGGACAAGAGCAGCGGCAAGAGCGAGAGCAGCAGGCCGGCGATGCCCATCCACAGCGCCGCGCGGACGCCGTACCGCTCGCCGAGCGCGCCGCCGAGGAGCGACCCGAGCGGCATGGTGCCCCAGACCAGGAAACGCATGGTCGCGTTCATCCGGCCGAGCAGGCGCTCCGGCGTGATCGCCTGGCGAAAGCTGATCTGCGAGACGTTGTAGACGACGATGCCGATCGCCTCCACGAACGTGCCGGCCACGAAGAAGGCGAGCCGTATCCCGGGCTGCGTGAACGGGACGAGCAGCACGAACGGCTGAAACAGGAGCGGGCCGAGCCAGATGATCCGCGCCGAGCCGATGCGCCGGGTCATCGGCCCGACCACGGCCCCGCCGACGAGCCCGCCGACCGCGCCCGCGGCCAGGAGCGTCCCGTAGACCTCGGGCGAGAGCCCGAGCTCCCGGAGCAGGAACAGCGCCTGCACCGCCAGCGCGGCCGAGAAGGCCAGGTTGGCGAGCGCGGAGCGCAGCGCGATCATGCGCAGGATCGGGTGGCCGATCACGAAGCGCACGCCCTCGCGGATCTCACCCCAAAGGCCGCGGGGGCGGGCGCGCGGCGGCGCCGGCTCGGCGGCGTCGATGCGGCCGAGCAGCAGCGCCGAGCACACGAAGCTCACCGCGTCGGCGACGATCGCGACGGGCGCCGAGAGCAGGTTGACCAGCCAGCCTCCGACGCTCGGCCCCGCGACCTGCGCGCCGGAATTGACGATCTCCAGCTTGCCATTGCCGTCCACGAGCCGATCCCGGTTGACCAGCGTGGGGACGTAGCTCTGGTAGGCCACGTCGAAGAACACCCGGGCGACGCTCACCCCGAGCGCCACGACGTAGAGCTGCAGCAAGCTGAGCTTGCCGAGCCACCAGGCGACGGGGATCGAGCCGAGCAGCGCGGCGCGGATCAGATCGGTGCGAATCAGGATCGAGCGCCGGCGCATCCGGTCCACCCACACCCCCGCCGGCAGCCCGATCAGCGCGAAGGCCGAGGTCTGTGCGGCGAACAGGAGGCCGACCTGGAACGGCCCGGCGTCGAGCGCCAGGATCGCCACGAGCGGCAGCGCGACCAGCGTGACCTGGGTGCCTATCTGGCTGATCGTATCGGCGCCGAAGAGCAGCATGAAGTTGCGGTGGCGGAACAGGCTCGGCCCCGCGGGCGCCCCGGGCCGCGTCACGACGGCCCGCGTCACGACGGCCTCACGCGCTCCGCGGGCAGCTCGAGCGCCCGGGTCTGGTCCCCCACGCGCGAGCGCAGCGTCACGGTCGGCGCGCGGCGCGCGTCCAGGGTGACCTGCACGGTCCGCTCCAGGGTCCAGCCGGCGAAGCGGAATTCGCCGCCTCCGACGTGCACGAGCGAGAACGCAGGCTCGCCGTCGAGCAGCAGCACGAGCCGATCGCCGCGGACGTCGATCGTGGCCCGCCGCGCGCGCGGCGCCGTGAGGAAGGCGCCGTCCGGCTCCTCGAACGAGGGGAAGGAGCTGGGCATCTGGAAGCTGCACCGGCACGCGTCGCGCTCGGCGAGAGTGAGCGGCACGACGGGCGCCGCGAAGAGCGTGTTGGCCAGAGCGGCGGGTGTCTGGAACGCCGCGGGGAAAAGCGCCAGGAGCTCGCGCGTGGGCTGGCAGTCGATCACGAGGTGAATCCGCGTCACCGGGTCGCTGTTGCGCACCACGTGCGGACGGGTGAAATCGGCGTACCAGAGCTCACCCGGCGGCCAGCGGTGGGTCTCCTCCTGGATGGTGAGGATCGCGCCGGGCGTCGTGATGATCGGGACGTGCAGCCGGACGATCCCCCACGGCAGGCTGTGCTTCGTGTCGTTGTGCACCGGGCTGGCCGCGCCCGGGCCCAGCGACTGCAGCCGCACGCAGCGCAGCGGCGCCGGAATGCTGGCCAAGAGCTCGGCCAGGTAGGGCGCCTCGCGCAGCCATGGCGTGTCGGCGAACTCCTCCAGCGAGGGGCCGCCTGGATCCGTCCGATCGGGGTCGCCCCCGATGCTGCGCAGCGGCAGCTTGCGCCAGTCGACGTCGGCGCCGCGGCTCACCCCTTCTCCGGTGAGGATGGTCGGCTTGGACCACTCCTTCGCGCGCAGCGCGCTCACGTCGGCGAGCATCCGCTCGACGTCGAAGCCGAGCGAGAGGCGCGCGGTCGCGGGCAGCACGGAAAGGATGGGCGAGAGCGGCCAGGGATCGAGGTCGCTCGCGCTCTCGTCGCGCGCCGGCGTGGTCATGGGTGCAGCGGTCGTGATCATGAGGCCTGCAAGGTGAGGGGTAGACGATCTGGATATCGAACCGTGGCGCGGCGCTGCCGGTGCACGGGGCCCGCGAGGCGCAGCGGCGCGGGCAGCCGGAGCATGCTGCCGACGAGCGCCTGCAGGACGATCCGCGCCAGCTGGGTCCCGGTACAGGCGTGGGGTCCCCGGCCGAAGGCCAGGTGTCGATTCGGCCGGCGATCCAGCACGAGGTCGTCGGGCGCGGCGAACTGCTCGGGATCGCGGTTGGCCGCGCCGAACAGGAGGAGCACGACCTGGCCACGCTCGATCCGGGTCTCGTCGATCGTGGTCGCCTCGAGACAGATGCGGCTCGTGCCCTGGATGGGCCCGTCATAGCGCATGAGCTCGTCGACGCCGGTCTCGAGCAGGCGGAGGTCGCGCAGGCGCTCGAGCGCGTCGGGGTGCCGGAACATGGCCAGCACCATGTTGGCGGCCGCCGACACGGTGGTGCTGAAGCCGGCGAGGAACATCACCCGCACCGTGCTCCACACCGCGGCCTCCGGGACACCGGCGCTGTGCCGCTCGTCCAGGACCTGCGCGAGCAATCCGGGCCTGAGCCCGCCGCCGGCCCACGATCTCATGAGATCGTTCATCTGCCCTCGGGCCGCCACCGCCGGCCCGATCGCCTCGGGGACGAGCGCGGCGTCCATGGCGCGCTCGACCGCGTCGGACAGCGCCACGATCGACGCGATCGCGGGCGGCTCGATGCCGAGCAGCCGGGACATCGCGGAGAGCGCGAGCGGGCGCGCGACATCCGCGGTGAAGTCGAACGAGGGCGCGTCGGCGAGGCGCGCGAACGCCGAGGCCGCTTCCTCGGCGACGAGCTCGCCGAGCCCGGACATCGCCTGATCGCGCAGCGCGCCGGCGAACAGGTCGCGGACCGGCGTGTGCTCGGGAGGATCGAGCCCCTGCAAGCTGGGGTGCTCCGCGCCGGGAGGCGCTTCTTGACCGGCGCGCCGCGCGTCGCTGGCGAACCTGGCCGGATCGCGCAGCACGCCGATACAGTCCTTATAACGAGTCAGGACCCAGGAGTCGAGCCGCTCGTGCCACAGCACCGGGCACGACGAGCGCAGCCGTGCGTAGATCGGGTATGGGTCTGCGACGGCTTCGGGAGACAGCGGATCATAGTCGCTCGGGCTGCGGGGCATCGGGTCCTCTCGCGTCTTTCGCTCTCATGAAAAGCAAGAGGGGCCAGGCCGCTTCTCGGCCCGGCCCCCTCACCGTGGGGATCACCAGCAGTACTTCACGGGAGCCTCCTTTTGGAGAGATGTTGTAGCCGCGAACTCAATCGAAGTTATGCGACGACATGACAGCCGTCAAGACAGCCTCATGCCGATTTGCTGCCATCGCAATGTACCGGTAAGCGAGCACGAGCAGCGGAATCAGCCTATGACAACGTCGCCATGGACGCACCGAATCCAGCTATTTTCACCGCCACGCACACCTAGTTAATTTAGGTTATGCACTGTTAAGTTGTGTTACGCGTATGCCCGAGCCGTAAGATTCCTCAGCTCAGCGGAGATGCGATCCACCGTGTAGGACTCCGGCGGCGATCATCGCCAATCGTCACGAACACAGCTCGCACATGTGGCCCTGGAGCGGCGATCGAACGAGAGAACATGAGCCGCCAAGGCGACGAGAGCGCCAAGCGAGGAGATGCTCAGACGAGCTGAGGTGGAATCACCAAGACGTCAACGAGAGGAGATGCGCCCGGACGATGAGAAGAGGAGACGCGAAGACGCCAAGGACGCCGAGAGGACAGGAGGACTCCCGCTCCTGGCGTCCATGGCGTCCATGGCGTCCATGGCGTCTCGGCGGCTTCTGCTCTGGGAGTCGGATCGGACGCTGACGAGCACTGCTATGGAACGCGCGCTCCTCGCCACGGACTCATCGCAGCGAGGAAGGCGCTGAGGGAGAGACTCGCACGGTCAAGGCGCGGGCCCAGCCGTGAGTCATCACGCTCGATCGCCACCCGGCTTCGCTCCTGCGCGCGGCCCGAGCACCTTCCCGGGGTTGAGGATGCCGTCCGGATCGAAGGCGTCCTTGATGGGGTGGTGCAGATGGGGTGGTGCAGCGCGAGCGACGCCGCGCCGAGCTGGCGCGTGAGGAGGCCGCGCTTGAGCGTGCCGACGCCGTGCTCGCCGGTGATCGTGCCGCCGAGCTCGAGCGCCTGATCCAGCGGGCGGTAGCGCTCGACCGCGCGGATCGCCGTGCGGTCCATGATCTCGAGCATCGACGCATCCACCGACCGGACGAGCGCCGCGACCGCCCGCCCCCGAGGCCTGCGTGCAGGAGCATCGCGCGCCGAGCCCCTCGGCGCAGGCGCGGCGGCGCGCCGCGGGACCGCGGAACGCGGGGCGCTGCGCCCGTGCGCCGCGCCTCACGCGCAGGGGGGCTCGCCGGGGACGGACGCGGACCGGCCGGGCGAGCTCGTGCCGTCCGACGCGCACGATCGCTCCACGATCGCGCACCTCGGCGCTTGACTACGGCGACGCCGGTTGATACTCCTCCGCGCCTCGACGGAGCAGCCCTCCGACGAGGGCTCGGCTCACTCGGCCGTCTCCTCCGGGAGACGCCGGGGAGGGTGCTCTCCAGCGCCCTTGCCGTGTCCGACGTTTGCGGGAGTAACTCAGTGGTAGAGTGCAACCTTGCCAAGGTTGACGTCGCGGGTTCAAATCCCGTCTCCCGCTCCACGATCTAGACGCCCTGGACGCTGCGGCGCCAAGCAGGCGCCGCGCAGCGCAGCCCCGTAGCGCGTCACTCCGCCCCGGCGCCCAGCGCGAGGAGGGCGAAGCTCGCGAGCCAGTGCTCGCCCATGGTATCGCCGGCCACGTGCGGCAGGCTGGCGTCGAGGTGCCGCTCGGCCGCGTCGAGGGCGAGGGCGCGGACCGGATCGCCTTCGGGCAGGGCCGCGGCGAGCGAGCGCCAGCAGAAGGCGCGGCTCAGGTTCAGCCCGTCGAGGTGGGCGATCTTGCCGTCGCTGCGGTCGCTGACCGTCGCCGGCGCGAACAGGGTCGTGGGCTCGCCCTCCGCCGCGCGCGGGAGGAACCGCGCGAACCAGCCGCGGAACTCCGGTCCGGGCAGGACCCGGCGCATGCACTCGGCCTCCATGAGGGCGGGCGAGAGGAAATCGTCCTGCGAGGGCTCCCACGCCTGGCAGTCCGCGTCGCGGCCGTACCACGCCAGTGCGGACTCGGCGCAGCGCCGCGCGAGCCGCTCATCGCCCTTCACGGCGGCGTACTCCAGCGCGAGCGCGAGGGCGAAGGCGCTGTTCGTGTGCGCGCCGGCGCGGACCGGGTACGTGGCCCGGGGCAGGTACTCGAGGAGCCGCTCGGCGAACGCGTCGCCGAGCGGGGCCAGCGCGGCCGACCACCGCCGGCCCTCGTCGGTGCCGCAGCGCGCGAGCTCGGCCGCGAGCAGGAGCAGCCACGCCCACCCGTACGGCCGCTCGAAGCCGCGGCTCGCCGGCCGCCGGAGATAGTCGAGCTCGGCGGCGACCTTGCCGGGCGTGAGCTGGGCTTCCAGGAGCGCGCGGATCGCCGCCGCGCCGGGCGCGCCGGGGAAGAGGCGGTACACCCGCGCGAGGAGCCAGTGGCCGTGCACGCACGAGTGCCAGTCGAAGCTGCCGTAGAAGATGGGGTGCAGGTCGCGCGGGCCCTTCACGTCCTCGGGGCCGGACATGACGTGATCGAGCTTGTTCGGATACTCCCGCGTCACGTGCCCGAGCGCGATGGAGGCGAGACGCGAGGCGATGTCCGGTGTGAGCACGTGTGCCATGGATAGAACCTCAGCGCCGGAAGGCGAGCAGGTACATGAGGAGCGTGTTCCCGACCAGGAGGAGCAGCGCGGTGGGGAGCTGGGCCTTGATCACGCCGTCGCGGTCGGGCAGCTCGAGCAGGGCCGCGGGCACGATGTTGAAGTTGGCGGCCATGGGGGTCATCAGCGTCCCGCAGAAGCCGGACAGCATGCCGATGGCGCTCACCACCGCCGGATCGCCGCCGAGCCGGCGCACGATCAGGGGCAATCCCACGGCCGCGGTCATGACCGGAAAGGCCGCGAACGCGTTCCCCATGACCACCGTGAACACCGCCATGCCCACGGTGTAGGCCGCCACCGCGGCGAGGCGGCCGCCGAGGGGGAGCGCGCTCCCGGCGAGCCCCCCGACCACGTCGCCGACGCCCGCGGCCGCGAACACGACCCCGAGCGCGGCCAGCATCTGGGGCAAGATCGCCGCCCAGCCCACGGTGTCGAGCAGGCGCCGGCCCTCCTGCAGCGGGGCGAGCAGCGGCGGGCGCAGCCACGCCACCGTGATCGCGAGCGCCAGCACCACGCCGAGCGCCAGCGAGATCAGCGTGGCCTGGCCAGGATGGAGCAAGGGAGATCCGTGGATCTCGACCCGCCGGAGGACCAGCGCGCCGAGGAGGGCGGTCGCCGGGATGATCAGCGCCGGGACGAACAGGCGATCCCCGCGCCGCTCGGCGCTCGCGCGCCGCTCCGCGGGCGTCGTCGTGGCGGGGCGGCCCTGGCCCAGGCCCCCGACGCCGGCCAGGAGGACGAGCGCGATCGCGAGGACGCCGTTCGCGAGATCCCCGAGGCGCGCGCCGAAGAGGAAGCTCGTCGCGAGGAGGCCCCAGAAGAGGGCGTTCTTCCAGCGCTTCGGGCTCTCGCGGTCGGCCGCGCTCAGGGCGGACGCCGCCGCGAAGAACAGGCCTGCCGCGACATAGCCGACGTCGAGGGTGATCATTCGCGCGCCTCGCCGCCGTCCGCGCGGGGGAGCTCGCGCCGGAGCCGCCGGTCGAGCAGGAGGAGCCGTGTCCCGTGGACCAAGAGCGCCAGGATCGCCGTGGGGATCGCCCAGACCGACAGCTGGAGCGGCTCGACGAGGATCCCGTTCTGCTCGAGGAACCCCTTGATCAGCAGGATCGACGCGATGGCGAGGAAGATGTCCTCGCCGAAGAACAGCGCCACGTTGTCGGCCGCCGCCGCCGCGGCGCGGATCCGGAAGCGCGCCGCGTCCGGCAGCGGCCCGTGCCGGTTCTCGGCGGCGGCCTCGGCCATGGGCGCGATCAGCGGCCGGACCATCTGCGCGTGGCCGCCCAGCGAGGTCAGGCCGAGGGCCGCGCTGAGCTGCCGGATCATGAAATACGCGAGCAGGAGGCGGCCGGTCGTGGCGGTCTTCACCCGCGAGACCAGCGCGCGCGCCCGCTCCTGGAGCCCGGAGCGCTCCAGGAGGCCGATGACCGGCAAGACCAGCCAGACGAGGCTGACATAGCGGTTGTCGTTGAAGGCCTTGCCCAGGGCGGAGATCCCCTGGACAAGGCTCATCCCGGCCGAGAGGCTGGTCACGACGGCGGCCGCGGCGACGACCAGCAGCGGATGGATCCGGACGACAAAGCCGACGACCACGACCGCGACCCCGAGGAGCGTGAGCATGCTTCTTCCCCCGTGTTCGCGGGCAACGTCGCACGCGGGCGGCGGCATCGTCCATGAGCGCGCGCAGCGCAGCCCGCTCGGCGGGCCCGTCCTTGACGCCGGCCGGCGCCTCGGATTGCCTGCCGCGAGGCGACGGCTTCAGAGATCGCGGACGAGGCCGCGAGGGTGAGGCCCCGCAGCTCGCACGCACAACGGAGGATCGACGGAGTGGACCACCAGGCAAGCGAAGAGCTCGTCATCTCGTCGGACAAGTCGCGCCTCGACCGCGCGCTCATCCACGCCGTCCTCGCCGCTGCGTACTGGAGCAAGGGCATCCCCCGGGACGTGGTCGAGAGGGCGATCGAGGGCTCGCTCTGCTTCGGCGCTTACAAGGGCGGCGCGCAGATCGGCTTCGCCCGGGTGATCACCGACCAGGCGACGTTCGCGTACCTGGCCGACGTGTTCATCGTCGAGGCGGAGCAACGAAAAGGGTACGGCAAAGCGCTGATGGCCCACGTCAGCGAGGCCCTAGGCCAGCTCCGGCTGCGGCGGACGTTGCTCGCCACCGCGGACGCGCACGGGCTCTACCGGCAGTTCGGCTTCACGCCGCTCGAGAAGCCGGAGAGGTTCATGGAGATCAACGTCAAGGACATCTATCAGCAGGGCAAGACGGGGACGTCGTAGCCGCGGCGCGCTGCGCTGCCGCGGGATAGGACCGTTCCAGGAGAAGGGCGGCCACGGCCGCCCCCGTCACAGCCCCAAACGCCGCAGCGGGAGCTCCCGCGCGCGCGTCTTGGTCAGGGCGAACACCGCGTTCGCGATCGCGGGCGCCACCGGCGGCACCCCGGGCTCCCCGACGCCGCCGGGCGGCGCGTCGCTCTTCACGATCTCCACGTGGACGCGCTTCGGCACCTCCGTGCTCCGCACCACGGGGTAGTCGCGGAAGTTCGTCTGCTCGACCGCCCCGCCCTTCACCGTGATGGCGCCGTGGAGCGCGATGCTCATCCCGAAGACGACCGCGCCCTCCATCTGCGAGCGCACGCGATCCAGGTTGACGACCGTGCCGGGGTCGGCGACGAGCCACACCTCGTCGACCTGCACCTTGCCGAGCGCGTCCTTCGACACCGCGGCGACCACCGCCACGTAGGTGAGGAAGCTCCGGTGCGCGGCGAGGCCCACCGCGCGGCCCGCCTTGCGCGCGGCGGCCCACCCCGAGATCTCCGTCACGCGCTCGATGACGTGCCGCAGCCGGCCCACATCGACCGGGTGCTGCTCGATCGGCGCCCCGTAGTTCGGGACCTTCTCGACCCCCAGCTCGGCCGGCGACGCCTGCCGGGCCGGGCCGAGCACCTCGAGCAGCACCTCGCGCGGATCGGCCTGCCGCGCGTGGGCGATCTCGTCGATGAAGCTCTGCACCGCGAAGGCGTGGAAGATGTTGCAGACCGACCGGAGCCAGCCGATCCGGACGTGCGCCGGCGCGTCGCACGCCTCGGCGCGGACGTTCGGGGACGCGAGCGCGAGGTCGAGCACGCCGAGGCCGAGCTCGCCCTCGCTCGGGGTCTTCACCTTCCCGTCGAACGTCGACGGGATCGGCGGAAACGCCGTCCGGTGCAGCCAGGCGCTCACCTTGCCGTCCGCGTCGAGCCCCGCCTTGAGGTACTGCGCGCTCACGCTGTGGAAATACCCGCTCTGCACGTCGTCCTCGCGGGTCCACTGCACCCGCACCGGCGCGCCCACGGCGCGCGCGAGCAGCGCCGCCTCGGCGCAGTAGTCCGGCTTCGACTTCCGGCCGAAGCCGCCGCCGAGGAACGTCACGTGCACCGCGACCTTGTCCTCGCCGACGCCGAGCGCCCGCGCCACCTCGGTCCGCGCCGCCTGCGGGTTCTGCGTCGGCGCCCACACCTCGCAGCCGTTCGCGTCGACCCGCGCCACCGCGGACGGCGGCTCCATGGCCGCGTGCGCCAGGTGCGGCACGTAGTACTCGGCCTCGATCGTGCGCGCCGCCTTCGCGAACGCCCCGTCCACGTCGCCGACCTTGCGCACCACCTTGCCCGGCGCCCGCACCGCCGCCGAGAGCGCCTGGCGGTAGCTCGCCGAGTCGTACGCCGCGTTCGCGCCGTGATCCCACTCGATTTGCAGCGCCGCGCGGCCGCGCATCGCGGCCCACGTCGAGTCCGCCACGACCGCGACCCCGCCGAGCGGCTGAAACCCCACCGCGCCGCCCGTCGGGCCCGGCAGATCCACGAGCTTCTTCACGCCCGGCACGGCCAGCGCCCGCGCCCCGTCGTACCGCGCCACCTTGCCCCCCACGACCGGCGGGCGCGCGATGACCGCGGTGAGCATGCCCGGCAGGCGTACGTCCGCGCCGAACTGCGCGGCGCCCGTCACGATGGCCGGCCCGTCGAGCAGCGGGAGCGGGCCGCCGACGCGCTTCAGCTCGGCGACCGGGCGGAGCGCGACGGTCTTCGCGTCGGGCACCGGGAGCTTCGCCGCGTCGGCCACGAGCTCGCGGAAGTCGAGCGAGCGCTTCGACTTCGCGTGGTGGACGGCGTGCTGCTCGGCCACGCACTCGGCGGCGGGCACGCGCCACTTCTTCGCCGCGGCCGCGACCAGCATGGCGCGCGCCGTCGCGCCCACGCGCCGCATCGGCTCGTAACCGTTGCGCACGCTGCGCGAGCCGTCGGTGTTCTGATCGCCGTAGGCCTTGTCGCCGTCGCCCTGCACGATCTTCACCCGCGCCATGTCGGCGCCTAGCTCGTCGGCGACGAGGACCGGCAGCGAGCTGCGGATCCCCTGCCCCATCTCCGACCGGTGGCAGACGATCGACACCGTGCCGTCGGTCGCGATGTGGAGGAACACCCCGGTCCGGAGCCCCGGCTCTTGCGGCAGCGTGGAAGACGGCGGCGCGGCCTCGGCGTCGCCCTCGGCGAGCCCGAGCGCGAGCCCGCCCATCGCGAGCCCGAGCCCCGCGAGGAAGGAGCGGCGGAGGAGGACGACGCGTTGCTGTTCCATCTTCACTCCGTGGGCAGGCCGGCGGCCTTGCGGACCGCGGCGCGGATGCGCGTGTACGTGCCGCACCGGCAGATGTTGCCGGCGAGCGACTTGTCGATGTCGTCGTTCGAGGGGCGCGGGTTCTTCCGCAAGAGCGCGGCCGCGCTCATGATCTGCCCCGCCTGGCAGAAGCCGCACTGCGGGACGCCGAGCTCCACCCACGCGCGCTGCAGCGGGTGATCGCCGGCCGGGCTGAGCCCCTCGATGGTCGTCACCGAGCCGCCGGCGGCGCGCTTCACCGGCGTCACGCAGGCGCGCACGGTCTCGCCGTCGAGGTGCACCACGCACGCCCCGCAGAGCGCCTGGCCGCAGCCGTACTTGGTCCCCGTGAGGCCGAGCACGTCGCGCAGCACCCAGAGCAGCGGCATCTCCGGATCCACGTCGAGCTTCTGCTCGGCGCCGTTCACCTTCAGGATGATCATGGTCGGGACTCCTCGGGCGGGCACGCGGCGCCCGCCTTCACCCACGCATCGATGAGCGCGCCGAAGGCCGCCTGCGAGCCGGGCGCCTTCGTGCGGCCGTGCCCGGGCGCCCACCCCCACGCGACCAGCTCGTCGTGCGCGGAGTGCTCGACGATCTGCGCGAGCGTCTTCTTGCCGTTGCGCGCCGGATCCTTGATCTGGGCGCAGATCGCCGCGGGCGAGCGGCCGAGCCAGGCCATCTCGGCCGGCGCGAGGTGCCAGCCCGGCGCCCCGGGCACGCGGGCGAAATCGAGGTTCTGCACCTGGTGGCACGACGTGCACTCCAGCGCCGCGAGCCCGCGATCCGCCGGGCCGCGCTCGACGGGCGGGCTGTGGCGCTCGCCGGCGTCGCCCTGGCGCGGGACGCCGTCGTGCGGGTGGCAGTTCACGCAGCGCGGGTGGAGCAGCACCTTGCTCGCCTCGAGGAAGAGCGAGGCCGCGCGCGCGTCGTCGTCCCGGATCGACGCGAACGCCTCCGGGCTGCGGAGCTCGCCCGGGGGCACGGGCGGGAGTTGGACCGGCTTGGGCGCCTCCGCGGGAGGGGCATCGCACGCCGCGGCGAGGAGGCCGACGCCCGCCAGGAAGCAGAGGAAGAGAGGCTGCATCGCTGCGCGTAGACTGCTGGCTTCGCGCGCACAACACAAGCCCTGATCGACGGCCGCGCCCGCGGGATCGCGCAAGCTCTGCCGGCGGTGGTCCGCTTGCCCGCTCGCCCGCTCGACCCGCGCCGCGCTCGCGACGCGGGCGCGTCACCGCCGCTCGACAGATCGCCGTCGATCCGGGCGCGCCGCCCGCGCGTGACCTCGTGTCCGGCGCGGGGGAGCGCCGCGCGAGCGCGGTTGTCTCGACACTCCCCGGCTCCGGGGTGCGCGCCCCGGCGCGGCCTCGGTGTCGGCGACGGCACAAATACGTTGCTCGCCATCATCCATCCGGCGACGCCGAGCTCGGACAGGCGCCCGATCGCCTCGCCCTCGACATCGCACCTCGGGCGATCCCGCCCGCGCCAGAGCGCCGCGCCCGCTCCCCGGAGCGCCGGCAGCGCGCGTGGAAACCTCTCCGCCGCTCTGGCGATCTCGCGGGGAAACGCCGCTCGTTCTCATCCGTTCGGCGCCGCGATCCATGGACGGAACCCTGCTGGCGCCGACACCCGGCGCCGGCCGCGACGGCGCGCGGTCGCCCGGAGCGCACGGCAGGCGACATCGCGAGTCCGGGCGACGTGACGGTCCGAGCGGCGTCGCGGTTCCCGGCGATGTGGCGCTGCCCGCAAGACGCGATGCGCGCGACCGTATTGAAGTGAGCGCCGCGAGGCGCGCCCGCTTCGGTAACCTCGCCTGTAGCGAACTGTCACGAGGGCTCTGTGCGGCGCGGCCTCGCGCCACGATGCGCCACGCCGACTCCAGGCCATGTCCTTGTAACCGTTCAATCGAGACGCTGGCTCGCCGCATGCAAGCCGCCTCCGGCATGAGCAAGACGGTAGGAATGGGTGAGGCCACACAGCCATCGCCGTGCCTGATCGCCCCAGCTGAGGCAAGGTGCCACACCGCGCCGTCGAGCTCGGACCGCGCGCCTCTGCCGGGGATGCAGGTGGGCCCGCAGCTGCGGCTCCTCCGCGCGCTCGGACAAGGCGGGATGGGGAGCGTCTGGCTCGCCGAGCACGTCGGGCTCAAGACGCAGGTCGCGGTCAAATTCCTCCGCGACATCTACGCCGATCACCCGCTCGCCGTCACCCGGCTCCGGCGCGAGGCGGAGGCCGCCGCCCGGATCCAGAGCCCGCACGTGGTGCGGGTGTTCGACCTGGGGTTCACCGATCAGGGAGTCCCCTACATCGTGATGGAGCACCTCGAGGGCGAGACGCTCCACGACCTCGTCGAGCGCCGCAAGCGGCTCTCGCTCGACGAGACGGCGACCATCCTGCGCCAGACGTGCGCCGCGCTGGCCAAGGCGCACGAGGCCGGCATCGTCCACCGCGACGTCAAGCCCGAGAACATCTTCCTCGTGGCGGGCGAGAGCGAGCCGTTCGTGAAGGTGCTCGACTTCGGCATCGCCAAGAACACCGCCGAGGAGGCCGAGCGGCTCACGGTCACGGGCGCCATCATGGGGACGCCGCACTTCATGTCGCCGGAGCAGATGGCGGGCGGCGCGAAGGTCGGGCCGCACAGCGACCTCTGGGCGCTCGGCGTCGTGGCCTACTTCTGCCTGACCGGACAGACCCCGTTCGGCGGGGCCACCATCGCCGCGGTGGCGGTCGCGATCGACCGCGGGCCGCCCCCGCCGCCGTCCCGGCTCGTCCCGGGCCTGCCGCCCGCGATCGACGCCTGGGTCCTCTCGCTGCTCGAGCCGGACCCGGCGCGCCGCGTCCAGAGCGCCCGCGCCGTCCTCGAGGCGCTGGACGCCGCCGTCGCCGCGCCGCGCGACATGCGGCCCGCCCCGACCGAGATCATGCCCCCGCGCGACTCCCTCGCCTCGGGCGAAGGCTTCTCGTCCCTCGTGACCACGCTGATGCCGTTCGGCACGCTCGGCGCCACCTCGCCGCGGCAGCGGTCGCGGGCGCGCACCTGGGCCGTGGCGGCGGCCGCCGTGATGGGGGTGAGCACCCTGGCGTGGGCCGGCGTCACCCGGACGGCGCCGGCGTCGGCGGCGCACCTCGCGTCGCTCGCGACGCTCGGCGCCGGGCCGGCGGCGCACGCCGCCCCCGCCGCCGAGCCCGCGGCCCAGTGCGCGACCAGCGCGCCGCAGCCCGAGGCCCCGGCCAGCGCGCCGCGCCCCGCGGCCAGCGCGCCGCAGCCCGACGTCCAGCCCGCGGCCGAGGCCCCGGCCGCGGCGCCGGCCGCGCGCAAGGCGCCGGTCGCCGCGCAGGCGGCGCGCGCGGCCTCCGGCGAGCCGCCGGCCAAGAAGGTCGCGACGCGCAACCGCGCGCGGCGCGATCTCGGATTCTGACGGGGGAAATCCATGCACTCCCGCCCCACGACCCTGATGATGATCGCCGGCCTGCTGATCGCGGCCTCCCCCGCGCTCGCCGGCGAGGGCGCGGGCCCCGCCGGCGGCGAGGGCGACGACAAGGCGCGGAGCGAGGCCCGGGAGCTCGTGTACTCGGGCGACGAGCTCTTCGCCCAGAAGCGCTACGCGGAGGCGCTCCGCGCCTACCAGCGCGCCGAGCGCCTGGTCTGCGTGCCCACGACCTCCATCGAGGTGGCCAAGACGCTCGCCGCGATCGGGCGGCTCAGCGAGGCGCGCGAGCTCGCGTCGACGATCGCCTCGTCGCGCGCGACCCCGGGCGAGCCCTGGCCGTTCACGCAGGCGCGGCGCCGCGCCGAGGCCCTGCGCGGCGAGCTCGACGGGCGCATCCCCCGGCTGAAGGTGAGGATCACGCCGAGCCCCGCCGGCGCCAGGCTCAAGGTCGACGGGCAGGAGGTGAAGGTCTCCGCGGAAGGGTCGCCGATCGATCCGGGCAACCACTGGGTCGAGGTCGAGGCCGACGGCTATGTCGGCGCCCGGCAGCGGGTCTACGTCCCGGAGCGGGAGGTCACGACGCTGGACGTCGCCCTCACCCCGGAGCGCTCCTCGGGCAAGGCCTCGGCGTGGGTCCTCGGCGGGTTCATCGCCTCGGGCGCCGGGCTCGCGGTGGGGCTCGGCGCGGGCGCGGCTTACCTGGGCGCGCGGAGCGACCTCGAGGACGCGTGCCGGCAGGGCACCGCGAGCTGCTCCGACGGCGCGCGAGGCAGCGCGAACGCGCTGGGCTGGGTCTCGAACGTGGGGTTCGGCCTCGCCATCGCCGGCGCGGCCGTCGGGGGCGTCGCCCTCGGGCTGGAGAGCGCGCGGGCGCCGGCCTCGAACGTCACCTGGGCGGTCGGCCCGGGCTACATCGGCGTGCGGGGGACGTTGTGAAGGCGCGCTCCGCGATCGCCTGCACGCTCGCCGCGTGGCTCGCCGGCTGCCAGGTCATCGCCCCGCTGCCCGGCGATGGCGGCGAGGGCGGCACCCTCGCGACCGACGGCGGCAGCGTGGAGACCGACGCCGGCGACGCCGGCCAGGACAGCGAGCCCCCGCCGGCGGCCACGCCGCCGCCGACCACGCCGCCGCCGCCGCAGCAGCAGATCGGCCCCTGCGAGATCGACGAATGTTCGACGCACTGCGTTACCTCGATGGATCGGTGCGAGCTCACGCCGCAGTATCCGTCGGTCGAGGCGTGCTGCACCGTGTGCGAGGCGATGCCGTCGCCCGCGGGCTACGCCGCGTGCCGGCCGGCGGAGGCGGGCGATCCCGCCGGCTGCACCGACGCCGGGCCGCTCGGCCCGGACGGCGGCGCCGGGTGCGTCGGGCGGTGCGAGACGCTCTGCACGCTCTACGCGGCCCTCTGCCCGCTGCGGGTGCCGGATCGCGAGACCTGCACGGTCATGTGCGCGCTCTGGGCGGCGCCGGACGTGTTCAACGCGTGCACCTCCCTGCGCGCCGAGGGCACGCTCGAGTGCCGCATGCAGCTGATCTTCGGCGCGCTCGGCGACGACCTGGACGAGAAGAAGCGCGACGAGCTGTGCCGCGACATCGTCCAAGGCCGCTGCCGCGACCCGAAGTGCGAGGACGGCGGCGACGACGACGATTGAAAGGGCGCGCGCGCGCCGGCGGAGGGGCGGCGCGCCGTCGGAGCCGTGCGCTCCCGAGGGCGGCGCGGCGCCGCGCTCCGCGGGCGCACGGCTTCGACGGCGCGCCGCGGCGGGAGGTGCTACCCCCTCGCGCACCGTGAGCTCCCGCGTTCCGCACGAATCCTCCCCTGCGCCGGCCGCCCCTTTCGTCCAGACGTCACCGCCGCCCGCGCCCGCGAGCCCGGTCCGCTTTCCCGAGGAGCTGCCCATCTCGGCGCGGGTGCTCGACATCGCCCGGGCCATCGAGGCGCACCCGGTGGTGATCGTCGCGGGCGAGACCGGCTCGGGCAAGACCACGCAGCTCCCCAAGATCTGCCTGGCCATGGGCCGCGGGCTCAACGCGCGGATCGGCGTGACGCAGCCGCGCCGCATCGCCGCCACCAGCGTCGCGGCCCGCGTCGCCAAGGAGCTCGGCGTCGAGCTGGGCAAGGAGGTCGGCTACAAGATCCGCTTCTCGGACAGGACGAGCCCGGCGACGTACGTCAAGTACATGACCGACGGCATCGTCCTCGCCGAGATCCAGGGCGATCCGCGGCTCTCGGACTACGACACGCTCATCATCGACGAGGCCCACGAGCGCAGCCTCAACATCGATTTCTTGCTCGGGTACCTCAAACGCCTCTTGCCGAGGCGGCCGGATCTCCGCGTCATCATCAGCTCTGCCACGCTCGAGACCGACCGGTTCGCGGCCTATTTCGACGGCGCGCCCGTCATCGAGGTCTCCGGCCGCACGTATCCCGTGGAGGTCATCCACCGTCCCCCCGAGAGCGGCGAGCCGGAGATCGCCGACGCGGTGGCGAGCACGGTCGAGGAGATCACCGAGATCGACCCGCGCGGGGATATCCTCGTCTTCCTCCCCGGCGAGCGGGAGATCCATGACACGATCGCTGAACTAGAGCGTCACGGCCTGCCGCACACGACGCTCCTGCCGCTCTACGGGCGGCTCCCGCAGGGCGACCAGCAGCGCGTGTTCCAGTCGATCCCGGGACGGCGGATCGTGCTCGCCACCAACGTGGCGGAGACCTCGCTCACCATTCCAGGCATCGTGTATGTGGTCGACGCGGGGCTCGCCCGGGTCAACCGGTACAGCCCCCGCACGGGCGTCACCCAGCTCCAGATCGAGCCCATCTCGCGCGCGAGCGCCGATCAGCGCAAGGGGCGCGCGGGCCGCGTGCAGAGCGGCGTCTGCTTCCGGCTCTACGCCGAGCAGGACTATCAGGCGAGGCCTGCTTATACCGATCCGGAGATCCTGCGCGTCGGCCTCTCGGGCGTGATCCTGCAGATGAAGGCGCTCGGGCTCGGCGCCATCGAGGATTTCCCGTTCCTCGACCCGCCGTCGAAGCGCGCCGTGGACGAGGGCTATCGGGTCCTCGAGGAGATCGGCGCGCTCGACGAGTCGGGCGCGCTCACGGACATCGGCCGGAAGCTCGCGCGGCTGCCGCTCGACCCGCGGATCGGCCGGATGGTCCTGGGGGGCGAGCGCGAGGGGGCGCTCGCCGAGGTGCTGATCATCGCCGCCGCGCTCGGGGTGCAGGATCCGCGGGAGCGGCCGCTCTCCGCGCAGAAGCAGGCCGACGACGCGCACCGGAAGTTCAAGGACGAGACGTCGGACTTCGTGGGGCTCCTGAAGCTGTGGAGCTTTTACCAGGACGCGCAGGGCCGGCTGACGCAGAACCAGCTCCGGAAGGCGTGCCGCGATCATTTCGTGTCGTACCTCCGCATGCGCGAGTGGGCCGACGTGCACCGGCAGCTCAGCCGCATCACGAAGGAGATGGGCTTCTCGCCGAACGGCGCGCCCGCGAAGGGCGACGCCATCCACCGCGCGCTCCTGCCCGGACTGCTCAGCCGTATCGGCATGTGGAACCAGGAGCACCGGGTGTACCTCGGCGCGAGGCAGACGCGCTTTCAGCTCCACCCGTCCTCGGGTCTCGCGAAGAAGCCGCCCGCGTGGATCATGGCCGCCGAGCTGGTCGAGACATCGCAGCTCTTCGCCCGGATGGCGGCGGCCCTCGATCCCGCGTGGATCGAGGCCGCGGCCGGGCCGCTCTGCAAGCGCAGCTACGGCGATCCTCACTGGGCCGCGAAGCCGGCGGCGGTGATGGCCAAGGAGCAGGTGACGCTCTACGGGCTGCCGATCGCGCGGGATCGCAGGGTCGATTACGGGACGATCGATCCGAAGGCCGCGCGCCCGATCTTCCTCCTCCACGCGCTGGTCCGGCAGGAATACACGACGCGCGGGGCGTTCATGGACGCGAACCGCCGGCTGTTCGAGGAGGTGAGCCGGCTGCGCGACAAGGCGCGGAGGAGCGAGATGCTGGCGGACGAGCACGCGCTCGAGCTCTTCTTCGACCGCCGCGTGCCCGAGGGGGTGTACAGCGGAAAGACGTTCGAGGCGTGGCGGAAGGAGGCCGAGGAGCAGGACCCGCGGGTGCTTTTCCTGTCGCTCGCCGACGTCCTGCTCGACGAGGCCGCGGAGCTCACGCCCGAGCGGTTCCCCGACGCGCTCGAGCTCTACGGCGCGACCGTGCCGCTCGCGTACCGCTTCGATCCTGGCGAGGACGACGACGGCATCTCGCTGTCGCTGCCGCTGGTGCTCCTGCCGCAGGCCGTTCCGGACGAGCTCGAGTGGATGATCCCCGGGTGGCACGCCGAGAAGATCGCCCTGCTGCTCGAGACGCTGCCGAAGGCGCTCCGCAAGGCGCTGGTACCGCTCCGGGAGGTCGCCCGGGAGATCGCGGCGGATCTCCGGCCGTTCCAGGGCCCGATGCGGCCGGCGCTCGCGGCCGCCGTCGAGGATCGCACCGGCGAGCGCGTGCCGGCAGACGCGTTCCGACCCGAGGATCTCCCGCCGTACCTGCGCTTCTATTTCCGCGTGATCGGCGAGGATGGCCGGGTGATCGGGGAGGGGCGCGACCTGCGGGAGCTCAAGGAGCGGCTGTCCGGCCGGGCGCGCGAGGCCTGGGCGAAGGTCGGCAAGGCGGGTCTGGAGCGGGACGGGCTGACGTCGTTCGCGATCGACGCGCTGCCCGATCGCGTGCAGGTCGACGCCGGGGGGCAGAAGGTGTTCGGGTATCCGGCGCTGATCGACAACGAGACGTCGGTCTCGGTGCGCGTGCTCGCGTCGAGGGCGGCGGCCGCCGAGGCGACGCGCGCCGGGCTGCGGCGGCTCGTGCTGCTGCAGATCGGGGGCAAGATGAGCCAGCTCGAGCAACCGCTGCGCAGCGCCGTGGCCGTGAGCGGGCTCGGCGCCAAGGTGGCCCCGGGCGAGCCCGGCCTCGCCCGGCAGATCGCGCTGCGCGCGCTCGACGAGGCGTTCCAGCTCGGCGATCCCGCGGCGTTTCCGAGGACGCGGGCCGCGTTCCAGGCGCGCCTGGACGAGGGCCGGCGGTCGCTGCAGGGCGTGCTGGGGAGGCTCTCGGGGATGGCGCGCGAGATCGGCGTCGAGCTCGATCGCGTGCAGTCGATGCTCCGATCGATGGCGGGGAAGCCGGGCTCGCCGAGGCAGGCGCTCGACGACGTGCGCACGCAGGTCGACTTCCTGCTGCCGGTCGGGATGTTCGCGCGCGCCCCGCTCGACCGGCTCGCGCACCTGCCGCGCTACCTGCGCGCCATCCAGATCCGGCTCGAGCGGCTGCCGAACGGGCCGCAGAAGGACCAAGCCAAGGCCGCGCAGGTGCTGCCGTTCTGGCAGGACTACCTCAAGCATCAGCAGGCGCTCCTCAACAAGGGGGTTCCCGCGGAAGAGCTGGAGTCGTTCCGCTGGCTGATCGAGGAGCTGCGGGTGTCGCTGTTCGCGCCCGAGCTGAAGGCGGCTGTCCCGGTATCGACGCAGCGGCTGTCGGAGCAGTGGAAGCGGCTGCTGGGGTAGCGAGAGGGCGGGGCTGCGAATCAAAGCATTGCGTCAAAGCGATCCAAATTGCCACTCACCCAATGTTTTTGGGGATCCCCCTGCAAGCTCCCCTCGGCGTGATCTGTTTTTGGTATGTAGCTGCTGGTGAACATCACGCCCTCGCGAGCGCTCGTTCGATCGCTGCTCTCCTTGGCGCTGGTCCTCGTGCCTTTGGCCGCTCGCGCGGACGCCCCCCCGAGCGGACCCAAGGCTCGACTCCAGCGCTCGGCCGACCGGGCCGTCGCGGAGGGCCAGCTCGCGGAGGCGCGCGACCTGTGGTTGCAGCTGTGGCAACTCGAACCGTCGGAGAAGGCGGCGTGCAACGTCGGGCAGCTCTCGTTCCGGATCGGGGACATGCCCAGCGCGGCCGAGTTTCTCACGGCGTGTCTGGAGAGGGCGCCGGCGCCGGCGGACGCCGGCGCACGTGAGCGGTACCAGAGCCGGGCGCTCGATCTCGCGCGGGCGAAGCAGGCGGTCGGCGCGTTGACCTTCGCCGTGCCCCGGGGCGCGGAGCTGTCGGTCGACGGCCGGCCCGTGGGGCGGGCGCCGCTCGGCCGCGCGGTGTTCGTCGCGCCCGGCGCGCACCGCGTCCGGGCGGCGCTCGGCGAGGCGGCGACGGAGGCTACCGTGGAGGTGCGCGCGGGCGACGCGCGCCAGGTCGTCCTCGATCCCGCCGCGACGGCGGACACCGGAGCGGCAGCGGCGCGGGTCGAGCCGGGCGCGGCGGCGCCTCGTCCACCGGCGCCGCGCGCACCGGCGCGGGCCGAGCCGGGCGCGCCGCCGGGCGCGGGGCCCGCGCCGGGGCTCGTCCTGCTGGGCACCGTCGCGTCCGCCGGGTGCGTCACGCTCGGCGCGGTACTGCTCGCGAGGTCGGGCGAGCACGAGCGCAGGTTCGACGACCTGCTCGAGCGCAACCACGGAGGCTACCGGATCGCCGGCCTGGAGCTCCAGCGCGCGCAGCGCGCCTACAGCGCGATGGAGCTCGCCCAGGAGCGCGCCGCGGTCGCGCTGACGGCCGGCGCGCTCCTGGCCACGGCGACGCTGATCTACGCCTTTTACCCGCGGAGCACCCCGAAGAGCGGCGGCCCGAGGTTGACCGCGGTGGGGACGCGGCTCCACCTGGAGGCGGCGTGGTAGATGGGTCTGGGCTGGGCTACCGGATCGTCGAGCGGCTGGAGGGCCTCGGCCGTGTGGACGTCTATGCCGCCGTCGATCGCGACGGCCGGGAGGCGCTGCTCTACCTGAGCGAGGCGGTGCCCGGCGGGTTCCGCGACGGTCTCGAGCGGCTGCGCGCCGTGAGCCGGCGCATCGAGGAGGTCCCGCTGGTCCTCGACGGCGGCCTCGGGGGCTCGTTCTGCTGGGCGGCGACGGAGCGGTGCGACGGCGGGTCGCTGCGCGCCCTCCTCGAGGAGCGCCCCGGGAGCATCACGCCGCCGTGGGCGCTCTCCCAGGTCGCCGAGGTCGCCGAGGTCCTGAAGATCGCGCACGCCGCGGGGATCTTCCATGGGGATCTCCGCCCCGAGAGCGTGATCCTGCTCGACGACGGCTCGTTCAAGCTCACCGGCCTGGGTCTCGCGCAGCTCTTCGTTCTGAGCGCGGCGGACGCGGCGACGGCGCCCGCGTACCGAGCGCCCGAGCAGCTCGCGGAGCCCGCGGTCCTGGACGAGCGGACCGATGTCCACGCGTTGGGCCTCGTGCTCTACGAGCTCATCGGGCTGCGCCGGCCGTTCGCGGAGCGAGCGCCGGAGGAGCTCGTCCGCTGCATCCTGAACACGACGCCGCTGCCGCTCGAGACCTTCGTCCCCTTGCCGCCGCTGGTCGCGGGCGTCGTGAGGCGCGCGACCGAGAGGGCCCCGGAGGCCCGGTACCGCGACATGGCGGAGCTCATCGCGGCGCTGCACGGCGCGCTCGAGGGCTGGTGTCGCTGGCAAGGCGAGGTCGACCAGGGGGCCGGCCTCGGGGTGCGCCGCGCGTCGATGGCATCGCGCGGCGGGGGGTCGCAGCGTCCGGCGCCGCTGTCCGACGGGTTGGCGCGGCTTTCGGGCGCGGCAGGCCCGAGGTCTGGGGGCGCGACGCCGCACGAACGGCGGCCCGAGCCGGCGATCGAGGAGGTGACGGAGCGGCCGCGCGACGATTTCACCTCGACCGAGACCGAGACTGCGTCTGCGCCCGGCGCGCAGGCGAACAGCCCACCCTCACCGCCCGGGAACAGGCGGACTCGGGTCGCGCTCACCGTGGGAGCAGGCGGCCTGGTCCTCGCGGCGGCGGCAGCGCTTCTCGGGTGGCTCCATCTCGGCTCGCCGTCTGCGGCCCGCCCGCCGGTTGTCGCACGGCTTCCGCGCGTCGTCGTGCTGGCCGCACGCGCTGCGCCGGATCCCGGGGAGCTGGACGCTGTCCCGAGGAAACGCCCCCTCCGCCCGAGGCCCGCGCTCCGCGCGAGTCCGGAGCCCACGGCCCCCGCGACTGCGGCGGCGCCGGTGCCGGCTCCACCGGAGCCGGAGGAGCCGGTGCCGCCGTGC
This sequence comes from Sorangium sp. So ce385, assembly GCF_051474135.1. Lineage (NCBI taxonomy): Bacteria > Pseudomonadati > Myxococcota > Polyangiales > Polyangiaceae > Sorangium > Sorangium sp. So ce385. The sequence continues at coordinate 10,359,261 of NZ_CP150337.1, forward strand.
AACGCGGACTGGTACGAGTGCGGAGCAAGCTGGCCCGACGCGCATTCCAGCACGTTCCGTTGACGCCCTCGACATTTCCAGCCTTTAGCAGGGCTTTCTGTCGATTTCTTACGCGCTTCTGCGACTCCGGTGCTGTATAGGAGGAGCCGTGTAGAGGGCAGTCCGCGACCCTCGCTGGTCTCTTTTTCCGGCGAGCGAAGGGTCGTGCCCGGAGGCTCTGTTCGCATGAATACGCTATTTCGCCGCGTGGTGCTCGCCGCGCCGGTGCTCGCTGGCGCCGCGTGGTTCGTGGGCTCTTGTGCTGGGGATTCTCCTTCTCTGGGAGGCTACTGCGAGGACGACGCCGATTGTCACACAGAGCACCAGGACATCCCCGGAGCGACCTGCGTCGGCGATCGTTGCCAGTGCGTCGACGCGGAAGAGCATATCTGTTGCACGCCCAGCGAGGCGGCGGATCCGGATTGCCCTCTGTCATGCAGGCCGTGCGCGGAGTGCGCTCCGGGGACGGCGGCATGCGAGCCTGATGGCGGCGTCGACGCTGGCTGCAAGAGCGACGCTGAGTGCCCTGGGCCGCCGAGCGGCGCGTGCGGGGCCGGACGGTGCGTGGAGGGCGCGTGCACCGTGGAGATCCGCCCCGGGCCGGTCGCCTCGCAGCGAAAGGGAGATTGCCGGCGGGTGGAGTGCACGGTCACGGGCGAGGTTATCGAGCTCGAGGACCCGTCCGACGTCTACAACGACGGCGAGCAGTGTACGTACGATAGCTGCGGCGAGGGCGGGCCGGTCAACAAGCCCCTGACCGAAGGCGCGGAGTGTCCGGACGAGCAACAGAGGATGTGCCATGTGGGCACGTGCGTGGCGTGCTTTGATGGCGACGTGACCATGAACGACTGCCCCAATAACCTAGCGTGCGACGGCTTGGTCTGTGTGCCGTCCCATTGCACGAACAACATTGTCGATGTCGCGCTCGGGGAGACCGCGAGGGACTGCGGCGGTCCGTGCCGCCCATGCGCTGCCGGTGAAGCCTGCGGGACGAGAGCAGATTGCGAGAGCAAGGTCTGCGGCGGGGGTCTCTGCGCGGCGCCGACATGCGAGGACGGCGCGCAGAACGGGGATGAGACGGGGGTCGACTGCGGGGTGTTCCCCTGCCAGCCCTGCGCGGCGGGTCAAGGCTGCAGGACGGGCGCGAGCTGCGAGAGCGGCGTCTGCTGGGCGGGCGAGTGCCAGGAGCCCTCGTGTACCGACGGGGTGATGAACGCCGGCGAGACCGGCGTGGATTGCGGCGGAGGCTGCGCGCCCTGCGGGTGAGCCGGCGGCCTGGGGACGCGGCGTGCGCGCCGTGAGCCCGGGCGGAGCGCGGCCGCTGCCGTTCCGCATGCAGCGCGAGCCGCTGGACGACGGCCTCGCTCCGTAGGCTCCGTAGGATGCGAGCGCCCTCTCGCGGATGGCTGGCCTGCTCCTTCACCGGCTGATCCGGGGCGTGGAGTACGCCGATCTCGCCGCGCTCATCCACGGCGCGACCATCAGGGGCTGAGCCTCGCGGAGTAGGGGCGACTCAAAGGAGGGAGCCCACATTCCCTGGGTCAGTGATGAAATCAACCAGCGCCCGCACCCGAGCGGGCACATGGGCTCTCGAAGGCATCACCAGATAGAGCGGCAGCGCAGGGACTCGATGGCTGGAGGACAGCCTCGCCAGGGCGCCGGATCTCACCTCCTCGGCGCACAGGCTCTCCGGCAGCAGGGCGATCCCGCGCCCTTGCAGCGCAAAGGTCTTTGCGAGCTCGAAATTGCGCGTGGAGAGCGGGGCCGGCTGCACGCTTGAACGAGCGCGCTTCCGCAGGCGCTGCGCAGGGTCGTAGATCGCATGCTCGTGCAGGTGGACGAGCGTCTTCCCGACGCGCCGCGTCTTGATGTACTCGGGGCTGGCATGAAAGGCGAGTCCGCCCTCGCCGAGCTTGCGCGCCACGACGCCCAGGGTGCCGGGGGAGCCGCCACGCAGGGCGAGGTCGATGTTGTGGGCCACCAGGTTCAGGAGCTCGTCGCTGACCACGGTCTCGACGCGAATCCCGGGATGCCGCTCGATGAACGCGCCGAGCAAACGTGCCAATGCCGGCTTGGGCATGTCGAGCGGCACCGTGAGCCGTATCGTGCCGGCGAGCTCGTTCGACCGCGTGAGCTGGCTCTCGGCTCTCGTGAGCACGTCGATGGCTGCTTCGCACTGCTCCATGTAGGAGCGGCCCTCGTCCGTCAGCGTGACGCGGCGGGTGGTTCGATGTAGCAGGCGGACATTCAAGCGCTCTTCCAGGGCACGCACCCGCGCGCTCACCGTGGATCGCGGCAAAGATAGGTGCTGGCTTGCCGCGGCGAAGCTGCCCGATCGTGCGACCTCGATGAATGCCTGGATCTGCGGGAGGCTGATCATTGAACAAGTTTTTTAGTCAGTCTCGGCGAGATTGTCCATCTCGTCTGCCCCAACTGAAGGCGCTACGCTTTGCCCGTCATCACCACGGAGCAGACGAATGGCTTCTACTCGGCGCAACTTTCTCTGGGCTCTTTCGCTGCTGACGCTGCAAGGCTGCGCGCTGCCGCCTGACCGCACCTCCGCGGCCCGGTCGAGCGAGCCTGCGCAAGAGCCCGTGGTCCACGTCACGTGGGTCGGGGGGCCGACGATGGCGATCTCGTTCGGCGATCTGACCATCCTGACGGATCCGGTGCTGGGAGAGAGCTTCTCGATGGGCGACCCCAACGAGCCCGTGGACTACCGGAAGGTCGTGCAGCACCATCGGTCGACGCCGTTCAGCGGCATCGACCCCGAGGTCGCGGACCTCGTGCTGCTCAGCCATGCCCATGAAGACCACTTCGATCAGCAGGCGTGGGCTGATCTTGATCGTTCGCTGCCCATCCTGCTGCCGATGGCCGACGTGAGGACGGTGACCGCCAAAGGGTTCAGGCGCGTGGACGGTATGCAGTGGGGAGACACGCGGCGGCTGGCTGCTGGCGCAGGGCGCGCAGTGATCATCACCGCCATGCCCGCGCACCATTCGACCGAGCCGGAGGTCGCCGAGGCTCTCGGCAAGGGAAACGGATACTGGGTCGAGCTGACCGAAGGCAGCTGGCGGCGAACGATCTACTGGACGGGCGATTCGATGCCGACCGAGGAGGTGATCGCCGCAGCCCGGTCGCGGGGTAGGCCGGATCTGCTGGTACCCCATGTCGGTGGGGTGGGCGCGACCGGGCCTTTCGGGCTGATCAGCATGCGGGCGTCGGACGTGGTCGCGCTCGCCCGGGCCGTTCAGCCGCGACACGTGCTGCCCATTCACCATTCGACCTACGCGTTCTACCGCGAGCCGATCAGCGAGCTCGCCGCGCGCAGCGAAGGCGAGGCGTACCGGCTGGATTTGATCGCCGCCGGGTCGACGGTCGTGTACCGGTAGGCGGCCTCCGGAAGCGGGCGGGCTCGGGCCGCCTCTGCAGCTCGCCCGCGATCGGCTCGGCGCCGGCGCGCTCCGCCACGCGCCCGAGCGGCAGGGCGTCAGTCCCCTCCCCCCGGACGATCTCGAGCGCCGTCGCGAGGAGCTGCTCGCGTCGCTCGGCCTTGGAGAGCCGCCTGTTCGATGTCCCCGCCATGCAGCCCTCATCCCAGCACCGGCGCCCCCGGTTCGTACCGGCGCCCCCGGTTCGTACCGGCGCCCCCGGGCGCGCACGGCGAAGAAAACGCCGCGGGCGCGCTTGACAGGGCGGGCCCCCGTGAACATTACCATTGGTAACTTACTAACGGTAGTTTGTTCACGCCCGGCGGATCGGGCGGAGAGGAGCTCATCCATCATGACGAACATGGCGAAGGGCACGAGGGAATCCGTTCTCATCGTCGGAGGGTCCGGCGTCGTCGGCTCTCGGACCGCGAGGACGCTGCGCGCGCTGTACCCCGACCTGCCGATCGCGATCGGCGGGAGAGATCTCGCGAAGGCCGCGGCGGTCGCGGAGCAGGTCGGCCGCGCGCGCCCCGTCCGCGTGGACCTCGAGCGGCCCGATCTCGGGCAGACGGCGGGCGAGGCGTACGGCGCGGTGCTCATGTTCTTGAAGGACGAACGGATGAACGCGCTCCGCTTCGCGCAGGAGACCGGCGCGGCCTACGTCGACATCTCGACGGTGGCGTTCGAGATCGCGCCCGAGATCGCGCTCCACGCGCAGCGCCCGAGGAGCGCGCCCGTCCTGCTCGCCAGCCACTGGCTCGCCGGCGCCGCGACGTTACCGACCCTCCATTTCGCGAGGGGCTACGCGCGCGTCGAGAGCGTCGCGATCGGCGTGGTCCTCGACGAGCAGGACGTGGGCGGCCCCGCCGCGTACGCCGATTTCGAGCGCCAGACCAGGGCCGGGATGAACGCGCTCCTCCTGAAGGACGGCCGGTGGATCTGGGTGGGTGGAGAGGAGGCCTCACGGTCGTTCGTGACCGTCGACGGCACCGAGGTAAAGGGCCAGATCTACCCGGTGCTCGATCCCATGAGCATCGCCGCGGCGACGGACGCGCGCTCGATCCGGTTCGATCTCGTGCTCGGGGAGACGGCCAGCCGCCGGCGAGGCGAGCCGTTCTCGACCGAGATCGTGATCGAGCTCGAGGGGGTGAAGAAGGACGGCGCGCGAGGGCGTTCGCGTCACGAGCTCGTGCACCCGGAGGGCCAGGCGCCGATGACCGCCGTCGGCGTCGCCGTGGCCGTGGAGCGGCTGCTCGGGCTCGCCGGCGGCGAGCGCGTGGCCCCAGGGCTCTACCATCCGAACGCGCTGATCGACCCCGAGCACATGCTCGACCGCCTCGCCGCGTTCGGCACGCGAATCCGCAGCGCGTGACCCGGCGCGCCCGCCGGTCGCCCTCTCGGGCGAAGGCCAACAGGCCACCTCCACCGCCCGGGGGCGCATCCGGATCGCGCTCACGGTGGCAGCAGGCAGCCTGGTCCTCGCGGCGGCGGCAGCGCTCCTCGGCTGGCTCCATCTCGGCTCGCTGGCTGCGGCCCGCCCACCGGCCGTTGCGCGGCTTCCGCACGTGCTCGTGCTGGTCTCCATGCGGTGCACACTGGCACGGGTGCGGGACAATCTGGCGTGATGCGCGCTCCAGCACATTCCGTTGACGTTCTCAAGCTTGCCAGCCTTCGGCGTCGCTTCCTGTCGCTCTCTTGCGCGCTTCGGATCCGCTCGCGGTATGCCGAGATACGCGACGATCGCGCCCGACTCGCGCAGGACGAGCGCGCCGTCGACGAGCACAGGCACCTTGCGGTGCGGGTTGAGGGCGGCACAGGGTGTGCGCGTGACATCATCGGGCCATGCATCGTCGGCACGGTGCTGCAGAGTCACGTCGACTTTGATGGAGCGCTCGATCGGCTTGAGGGGTCGAAGTCGCCAAGGGGTGGGTGACTCAGCCCCGACGACGTCGCTGAGCCCATCACGCGAGCGCCGAGCGCTCGACTGATTTTTGTACCCTTCAGAGCGGCGCTCCTGCAATATAAATCTCCTCAACCGCATCCATGTCAATCACCGAAAGGCGGATCCATGCGTCGTTCCAGGAACATATACGGAGCCTTTGTAATCCTGGCCGCGCTGCTCTCGGGTTGCGGCGACGGTGACGGTGGTGGTGGTGGTAAGTCTGCGCCGAGCCTGCTGATCGCGAACACACGCGGCGACAACGTTGTCCGCATCGATCAAGAGACGGGCGCCTTCCTCGGCGAGGTGATCGCGAAAGGCTCCGGCGGGCTCCTCGCCCCGGATACGATGGTCATCGGCCTCGACGCCGATCTCTACATCTCGAGCGGCGACAGCGAGCAAAACTCGGCGGTGCTCCGCTATGACGGCAAGACATTTGCTTTCAAGGGCAAATTCGCCTCGGGCGGAGGCCTGGTGCGCCCTTACGGCATCGCGTTCGGCCCCGACGGGAAGCTCTATGTGTCGAGCTTCCTCAGCGATCAGCTCCTGCGCTATGACGGGACGACCGGCGCCTTCATCGACGTATTCAAGACGGGCGACGGCCAGCCGGGCGGGCTGAACGGGCCCAACGCCCTCACCTTCGGCCCCGACGGAAAGCTCTATGTGACCACCGAGGGCTCGGTGGCGGTCGACGGTAAGCCCACCTTCCCGGGCTTGCCGAGCCAGGTGCTGCGCGTCGATATCGAGACGGGCGACATGGCCGTGTTCATCGACCAGCCGGAGCTCTCCCCGGCGGGCCTCGGCTTTATTAGCCTCGTCGGCGTGGTCTTCGGGCCTGACTGCGAGGGCGGCGCGTGCGACGTGTTCGTGAGCGATTTCGCGAACGACATCCGGCGCTACGATCGCGCGACCGGGGCGCTCATGAGCACGATGTCCACGAATTACTCCGGCAAGACGCCGAGCGAAAACAACCTCGGATCGCTCGCGTTCGGAGCCGGAGGTCGGCTCTTCACCGTGGGCTTCAACGCCGACGAGGCGACGGGCCACCCGGGGGCTGTGCTGCGGTTCGACGGCGCGACGGGCTCGCCGCTCCCCGCGTCGGGCCAGATGGGTGCCCTGCTCGTGCCGGAGGACGAGCGCCTGGTCCGCCCCATCGGGGTCCTTGCCCTGCCGTAAACCCTCGCCTCCGAGGTGAGGCGGCAGGCGCACGGACCCATGGAGAGAGGCGACGCGCGCTCAACGGCCGTGGCGGCGACGGCGACGCGTGCTGGACCTCACCCCGCCAGCGGCGCCGCCAACGCTTCCTTGGCGGAGAGCAGCGCCTCGACGAAGGCCTCCCGCTCCTCCGGCGCCGGCGCCGCGATCCGCGCCCACGCCTCCTTGCGCTGGCTCGCCTTGACGAAGCGGAACGCCGCCGCGGGGCGGCTGCACGCCGTGGCGAGCCAGCGGCGCGCGTCCTCGAGCGGCTCCTTGGAGAGCGCGTCGCCGACGCCCATCTCGAACACCTCCGCCGGAGAGTGGCTGTCCGCCCCGAAGACGAGCCTCCGAAACGCGCGGGTGGGACAGGCGGCGCGCACGATCTCGAAGGCGACACGCGGAAACGGGATCCCCACGACGAGCTCGGGGAGCCCGAACTTAGAATCGCCGTCGCCGAGCGCGATGTAGTCGGCGCACATCGCGAGCACGGCGCCGCCCGCGAGCGCGTGGCCGTGCACGGCGGCGGCGAACGGCTTCGGGAAGCGGAACGCGGCGCCGAACGCAGCGTCGAAATCGTCGAGGAAGCCCGCGAGCCGCTCTCGATCGAGCGACGCGACCTCGCGCAGATCGAGCCCCGCGGACAGGCACTTGCCGGCGCCGCGGACGAGGACGCCGCGCACGGCGCCGTCCTCCGCGAGCCGCCGGAAGACGTCGGCCATCTCGCGGAGCACCGCCTGGCTCATCGCATTGACCTTGGGTCGATTCAACACGACCTCGGCGATACCGCCGCTCTCGAGCACCTCGATGAATTGCATGGGGAGAGCATCGCGCACCGCGGATCACGGCGCAAGACCGCGCGTCCGGCGGCGATCCGACGGCCTCATCCACCCCGGTTATCCCGGCCACCCCCGGCCGCGCTCAGCGCGGGATCGCCCCCGCCGCCTACCGCGCCCGGACGAGCGGCGTGTCCACGAGGTGCTCGGACAGGAACCACACCTGCATCTCGTTGACGCGCACAATCTGGCTCACGAGCAGGTCGTTCGTCCCGTCGTCGCCGCCCTGCGCCGCCTTGCCCGCCGCCTCGCGCGCCTCGATCAAGATCTGCTCGTGCGCCTCGAGCAGCCGCGAGATCTGCACCGGCACCTCCTCGCGCCCCCGCGGCGGCCGCTCGATCTTCGACATCTCCGCGACGTCGTGCGGCATCGCGATGGCGATCCCCCCGAGCGTCTGCACCCGCTCGGCCAGGTCGTCGACCAGCTTGGCCTGCTCCTCGTAGTGCTTGTCGAGCAGCAGGTGCAGCGAATAGAAGGTCGCCCCGGATACCTGCCAGTGGTGCTTCTTGTACATGTCGCGCAGCACCATCGTGTCGCTCAGGATCTGATTGAGCGCCTTGATGCTGGCCGCGCGCACGTCGTCGCCGAGCCCCAGCGGATAGCGCGCCAGCGCCCCGTACGGCTGAATCTCCTCCCCGCGCTGGCGCAGGATGGGTTGCGCCTCGGGCCCTGGCCTGCCGTCCCCGGTCGTCTGCTCACGCAACTGAGTCATGGTCGCCATGATCGCTCCTCTCGCCACCACGCCTTCTTCGCGTTCGAGGCGCCGCGTGGCAACCCCTCCACCAGCGCCGCGAGGCCGCCCCTGCACGCCTGCCGCGCTCACCCCGCCTGCCGCGCTCACCCGCCTGCCGCGCTCACCCCACCTGTCTCGCGGCTCCCTCGCCCTGCCTCTGTTTCGATCAGATTTCCAGATCGCGCCCCGCACATACGCGCTCGTCCGCCCCGGCCGGCTCTTCGCCCCGAGACGTACGCGGACCGGGCGCGAGGCCGCGCGACGCGGAATGAGCACTGGACGCAGAGCTTGCCTCGCTGGCAGTCTGGCCGCCGGTGAGCACCCTCCCGGGGCGCTCGGTGAGCGATGCAGGCAGGAGACATCATCGACGGCCGCTTCTGCATCGAGCACCTGGCGGCCTCCGGCGGAATGGGCGCCGTCTACCGGGCGCACGATCGAGAGACCGGCGAGGCCGTCGCGATGAAGCTCCTGACCACCGAGGGCACCCAGCACCTCGGCCGCTTCGCGCGCGAGGCGCAGGCGCTCGCGGCGGCCCGCGTGCCCGGCGTCGTGCGCTACGTCGCGCACGGCACCACCGCGTGGGGGCAGCCGTACCTCGCCATGGAGTGGCTCGACGGCGAGACGCTCTCCGACCGCCTCACGCGCCAGGGCCTCACCCTCGAAGAGACCCTGGAGCTCGGCCTGCGCGTCGCGACGACCCTCGGCGAGATCCACAGGCTCGGCCTCGTCCACCGCGACCTGAAGCCGAGCAACCTGCTGCTCCAGGGCGGCGCGCTCGACCGCGTGAGCCTCATCGACTTCGGCCTCGCGCGCACCGCCGCCGACGAGCCGCTCACGGCCGCCGGCCTCGTCCTCGGCACGCCCGGGTACATGGCCCCCGAGCAGGCCCGCGGCGAGCTCAGCGCCGACGCCCGCGTCGACGTGTTCGCCCTCGGGTGCATCCTCTACCGCTGCCTCACCGGCCGCCCCGCCTTCCAGGGGAACGCCGGCCTCGCCGTGCTGATGAAGGTCCTCCTCGAGGACCCGCCCCGCGTGCGCGAGCTCCGGCCCGGCACCCCGGCCGCGCTCGACGACCTCGTCGCCCGCATGCTCGCGAAATCGCCGCAGGATCGACCGGCCGACGGCGACGCCGTCGCGGCCGAGCTCGCCAGGATCGACGCGCCCGAGGGCGGCCTCGGCGGGCCGCGCTCCTTCCCGCCGCGGGCCGTGGAGCTCACGACCGGCGAGCGGCGCGTGATGTGCCTCGTGGTCACCCGCGAGCACCCCGCCGAGGGCGACGGCGCCGAGGAGCCGCGCCGCGCACAGCTCTGGCAGCTGCACGACGTGGCCGAGCAGTACCGCGGCGAGCTCGAGCTCGTCGAGGGCCGCTCGCCGCTCATCGTGCTGTCGGGCGCGGGCACCCCGACCGACCTCGCGGCGCGCGCCGCCCGCTGCGCCCTCGCGCTGAAGGAGCTGCTCGGCGGCGCGCCCGTCGCCCTCGCCACCGGCCGGGCGGAGCTCTCCGCCCGCGTGCCCGTCGGCGAGCTCATCGACCGCGCCTTCCAGATGCTCGCGGCCGACGACGGCCGCTTCCCCCTCGCGGGCGTCCGCATCGACGAGGTGACCGCGGGCCTCATCGGCGCCCGCTTCGACGTCACCGAGGACGCCGCCGGCCGCGTCCTCCACGGCGCGCGCGACGAGCGCACCGCGCAGCTGCTCGGCAGGCCGACCACGTACGTCGGCCGCGAGCGCGAGCTCGCGATGCTCCTCGGGGAGGTCGATCGCTGCATCGACGAGGGCGCCGCCGGCGCCGTGCTCGTGACCGCCGAGGCAGGCATGGGCAAGTCGCGCCTGCGCCAGGAGCTCATCCGCAAGCTCCGCGAGCGCGGCGACCGCATCGAGGTCTGGATCGGCCAGGGCGACCCCATGGGCGCGGGCTCCGCCTTCGGCCTGCTCGCGAGCGCCCTCCGCCACGCCCTCGGCATCGCCGACGGCGAGCCGCTCGAGGCGCGGCAGCGCAAGGTCCGGAGCCGCGCGGAGCAGCACGGCCTCGACGCCGCCCGCGTCGCGCCGTTCCTCGGCGAGCTCGTCGGCGCGCCGTTCCCCGACGAGCACGACGTGCAGCTCAGGCTCGCGCGGCGCGACGCCGTGCTCATGGGCGACCAGCTCCGCCTCGCCTGGGAGGCGTTCCTCGGGGCGGCGTGCCGCGCAGGGCCCGTGCTCCTCGTGCTCGAGGACCTGCAGTGGGGCGATCTCCCCACCGTCACGATGGTGGAAGAGGCGCTGCGGAAGCTCAAGGACGCGCCGCTGCTCGTGCTGGCGCTCGGGCGGCCCGACGTGCGCCGGCTCTTCCCGGGGCTCTGGGAGGGCCGGCTCGCGCACGAGCTGCACCTCTTGCCGCTCCCGCGCCGGGCGAGCGAGCGGCTCGTCCGCGAGGCGCTCGGCGCGCACGCGCGGCACGACCTCGTGGCGCGCCTCGTCGAGCGCGCGGACGGCAACGCGTTCTTCCTCGAGGAGCAGATCCGCGCCGCCGCGGAGGGCAAGAGCGAGGGCCAGCCGGAGACGGTGGTGGCCATGGTGCAGGCGCGGCTGGAGACGCTCGACGCCGAGGCGCGGCGGCTCCTCAGGGCGGCGAGCATCTTCGGCGAGACGTTCCGGGCGAGCGCGGTCGCCGCGCTGCTCGGGAGCATCGACATCGCGCCGCTCCTCTCGGAGCTCCTGCGGCGCGAGGTGATCGTGCGGCGCGGCGAGGGGCGGCAGCGCGACGACGCGGAGTACTGCTTCCGCCACGCGCTCGTGCGCGAGGCCGCCTACGGCATGCTGACCGCGCGCGACCTCCGCATCGGCCACGCGCTCGCCGGCGGCTTCCTCGAGGCGGCCGGCGAGGGCGATCCGCGGGTCCTCGCCGAGCACTTCGAGCGCGGCGAGGAGCCCGAGAAGGCCGCCGAGTGGTACCTGCGCGCGGCGGACAAGGCGCTGCGGGGCAACGACCTCGCCGCGGCGATCGCTTGCGCCGAGCGCGGCATCGCCTGCGGGCCGGGGGAGGCCGCGGTGGGCGCGCTCCGCCTCGTCGAGGCCGAGGCGCTGCTCTGGCGCGGGGAGCCCGCCCTCGCCGAGCAGCGCGGGATCGAGGCGACGCAGCACCTCGCGCCCGGCTCCGTGGCGTGGTTCTCGGCGTTCACGCAGCTCGCCGGCGCGGGGCACAAGCAGGGCCAGTACGAGCGCGTCGAGCGCTGGATGATGGTCGTCCTCGGCACAGAGCCCCTCGAGGGCGCGCGCGTCGCGAAGAACGCCTGCCTGCTCGAGGGGGCGATCGTGCTCCTGCTCGGCGGCCGCTACGCGTGCGTCGACGCGCTGATCGACGCGGTCGAGCAGGCGACGGAGGACGCGTCGGCCGCGGATCTGCTGATCGAGGCGAAGCTCCTCTACCTGCACGGGCTGCTCCGGCAGCACAACGGCGATCCGAGCGCCTGCATCGCGAGCATGAGCGCGGCGCTCGCCGCCTTCGAGGACATCGGCGATCGCCGCGAGGCGTGCCGGGCGCGGCTCAACATGGGCCTCTGCTACGTGCAGTTCGGGTACTTCGAGGCGGCGGCGGAGGTGCTCCGCGCCGGGCTCGCGGAGGCGGAGCGGATGGCGCTCGACGATCGGGTGCCGAACGCGCTGCAGAACCTCGGCCTCGCGCTGGCCCACTCGGGCCAGGTCGACGCCGCCAAGGCGGCCCTGCGGAGCTCGATCGAGGCGCTGGAGCGCCGCGGCGACCGGCGCCGGGAGTGCGAGAGCCGGCTCCAGCTCGCGCGCGTGCTGCTCCTCGCGGGCGAGCCCGCGCTCGCCGAGGTGGAGTCGCGGGCGGCCGAGGCGCTCGCGCGGGGCGTGCCGGAGCGGCTCCCCGCGGCGATCGCGACGCGCGCGCGCGCCCTGCTCGAGCTCGGGCGCGCCGGGGAGGCGCTCGCGGCCACGACCGAGGCGCTGTCGCTGCTCGAGTCGGACCGCCGCGAGGAGGAGGGCTTCCTGGTGCGCCTGGTCCACGCCGAGGCGCTCTCGGCGACGGGCCAGGCGGCCGAGGCCAAGGGCGCCATCGCGCTGGCCCGCAACGGGCTGCTCGTGCGGGCCGGGAGGATCGGCGATCCGGTCTGGCGCGAGCGCTTCCTGAGCGACGTGCCCGATCACGCGCGGATCCTCGCGCTGGCGCGCGAGTGGCTGGACGAGATCGCTCGCTGAGGAGCCGGCGACCGCGGAGCGCCTGGGGCCTCGTGGAGCGCCTGCGGCCTCGCGGAGAAATGCCTGCGCGGCGCACGTGGAAGCACGTATCTGGCGGTGGTTTCGTCTCGCCGGCCGGTGTTTTGTCGCGCTGAACAGCCGATATCACAAGTAAGCTGAGCGTCTTCCTCTGACCTCGTGATTGAACGCTGGGAGGCAGCTCCATGATCCGGTCGTCTGTCGTTCTGATTCCTCTCGCGGCCCTCGCCGTGGCCGTCTCGTGCAGCAGCAGCGACGGGAAGGGCCGGCCTCCGACCCAAGGAAACCTCCCCACGGGCAGCGTCACGACGGGCACCGGCGGACACGGCGGCGGCCCCGGCGGGCAAGGCGGACAGGGCGCGGGCGGCGGTGAGCCCTCGCCGGGCTGTACCAACGGCGTGAAGGACGGCGAGGAGACGGACCGCGACTGCGGCGGCGACTGCGATCCCTGCGGCGCGGGCCAGGCGTGCGCCGAGCCGACGGATTGCCTCTCACGGCGTTGTGAGGAGAGCGCCGGCGGCGGCACCACGTGCGCGGAGGCGCAGTGCGACAACGGCGTGAAGGACGGCGACGAGACCAGCATCGACTGCGGCGGCGCCGCGGCGGCGCAGCGCAACGACAACCCGGAGTGTCCTCCCTGCCCGGACCTCCTGGAGTGCGTGGCGAGCTCGGATTGCGAGTCGCTGAGCTGCGTGGGCGGCAAGTGCCTGACGGCGAGCTGCAGCGACACGGTGAAGAACGGCGACGAGACCGCCGTCGATTGCGGCGGGCGCTGCGCCGGCTGCGACGCCGGCGAGGCATGCCGCCTGTCGACCGACTGCAGCGAGCTCGTCTGCATCAATCAGATCTGCCAGGAGGCGAGCTGCAGCGACGGGGTGAAGAACGGCAAGGAGACCGACGTCGACTGCGGCGGGAATGGCTGCCGCACCAAGTGCCCTCCGGGGCAGCAGTGCACGAGCGGCGAAGACTGCGCGTCGAACCTCTGCAACAGCACGACCCATCTCTGCGCCTGCCCCAACGGGATGGTGATCGCGCCCGTGGCGGGCGGAGGGAACTACTGCATCGATCAGTACGAGGTGACCAAGGAGGAGTACGACGCCTTCCTGGGGGCGAGCCTGCCGCCCGCCGGCCTGCCGGCCGAGTGCTCCGGAAACATCTACCAACCCTCGGACGGGTGGCCCTACGCCGAGGCGAGAGCGCCCGTCAACTACATCGACTGGTGCGACGCGTACGCATACTGCATGTGGCGGAGCAAGCACCTCTGCGGCAGGATCGGCGGTGGAGCGAGCTCGCCCGCCGAGCTCGCGAACCGCGCGCAGAACGAGTGGTACAACGCGTGCTCCGGCCAGGGCGTGAACGAATATCCTTATGGCCACGCGTATGAGCCGAAGTGCAAGGTCAACGATCCCGACGGCGAGTTCGCCCTGAAGTCCGTGGGTCCCTCCCCGGTTCCGCCGCTGACGATGTGCGAGGGCAGCGTGACGGACCTCTATCACATGAGCGGGAACGTGGCCGAGTGGGAGAACTCCTGCGACGCGGAGGGCAACTGCCTCGTCCGCGGCGGCTCGAGGGCGTCCGTGCCGGACGCGGACGATGTCGCGAACGGCACGCTCAAGGCGGCCAGGTGCGATGCGGGCTCGTACGCGCGCCGGCGCGACGACACCAACCCGAACATCGGCTTCCGCTGCTGTTTTTGAGGGTGCGGTGCGCGCCTGACGGCGCGCAGGGCAGCGCGCCCGACCCGGCGGCGGCGCTGGCGAGCGCCGCCGCCGCTCGCGCGAGCTCAATCCGCCGCTTCGGGATCGCAGCCGTAGAGGACGTCGATCGCCGCGCCGGCGTCGGCCTGGACCGCCTGGCACGCGTCGGGGCAGAGCTTGATCATGTCGTCCTCGATGAAGAACGAGCCCGCGGCGCACGCCGCCGCGTTCGGCACCTGACCGAACGACTGCGCCTCGCCCCCGTCGCCCGGCGTGTACTGGACGACCACGGTCGAGAGATCGATGACCTCCCCCGGCGGCGAGTCCGGCACGGCGAACTCGCACTCGACCACCGCTCCGGTGATGACGCCCTCCGCGATCGCCTGGAACACCACGTCATAGGAGCTCGTCTCGCAGAGCGGGAACCTGAGGCCGCCGGTCCTCTTGCTGAGCGTCTGGTAGCCCGTGCCCGGCGCCACGGCGGTGCCGCACGTCTCCTCGACCACGTCGCCGTCGGGCTCGTAAGCGTCCGTGGCGGGCGTGTTCTCGCGGAGCCCGACGATGCTGTGGAAGACGTAGTTCGGCGCGGTGACGTCGCCGAAGACCACCGGATCCAGGCCGAACAAGAGGCCCTCGAAGTCATCGGCGACGTCTTCCAGCGGCTGCCGCGTGTCGTCGATATAGATGTTGCGCGGGAGGTGCGTCGACTGGCAACCCACGTGATCGTCGGTGATGACCGTGATCACCTTGAGCGAGTCCTCGCGCACCCACTCGGACCAGCCGGACGGCGCGACGCCGTGCTGGTCGGGCAGGCCGCCGTTGTAGCTGCCGAGAAGGACGCAGAGCGCGTCGTTGCTCCTGATCTCGTGGCTGTAATGGTAGAAGACGGGCGGGTTGTTCCCGGGCGCCTCCGGCACCGGGTCGCAGCTCGCCGCGCTGAGCGGGGCGCCGATGCAGATCGAGTCGTCGACCTGCGCGGTGCCGTGCGCGGAGATCATGATGACGCGGTAGTCGATGCCGCTCGCGCCGATGATCGCGGCGAAGCTCTCGTTGATGTTGTTCTGTACGCTGATGATCTCGTTCGCCATGCTGGGCGAGTTGTCGATGACGAACACGATATCGACCGGCCGCTTCGTGAGCGTGGCCTCGGCGACCGTGGCGACACACGCCGTGTCCGGCGTGACGGGCGGCGCGCCTCCCGTGTTGTGGCCGGACCCCGCGCCGATCTGGTCGTCGCCGCCGTCGCCGCCGCCCCCAGCGGTCCCCCCGTCGCCCCCGGCGCCGCCGGCGCCGCCGCCTCCGCCGACGTTCGCTCCAGCCGTCTCGCCTGCCTCGCCCTCCGCTCCGGAGCTGCAGGAGCACCCCGCGGCGCCGGTGATCATCAGAACACCCAACCCAAGAAGCGGAACCACCATGGTAGACCGGGAGAGCTTCACATGAACCTCGACCGCTAAGGCGCAAGAACGCGCCATATCAGATTGCACAACTGCAACGAGATGTGGTGATGAATTTGACCCGAACGCGATTTTTTCTCGCTGGCTGCTCGCTCGCTGGGCCGTGTGAGGGTCGTTGTGCGCAGTAGGCGGCGCGCCGCGCTCTTCCAGACCCGATGTGCTGCGGTCCGGGTCGAGGCTCCGCTTCATGCGCGTTGGCGCAAAGCACGCACGTCCGGGCGCGCGCGCGCACATCGGTCCACGGACCGCAGCACGCCCCATCGGCCCACGGACCGCCGCACGCCCCATCGGCCCACGGACCGCAGCACGCCCCATCGGCCCACGGACCGCAGCACGCGAGGCGCGCGCGGCGAGGGCGCGGTGCCGCGGCGCCGGGTCGCGGCGCCCCGCTGGCGCCATAATGCAACGCGCCATAACCTACGCCGCTCCTCCGAGCTTCCGCGCGGGCTCGATGGTCTCTGCACAATGCGCCCCTAGGATGCAGGCATGAGCCTACGTCATGACTTTCCTCCCATCGGCATCGATGCGATCGCCCTCGCCGTCCCTCGCCGCTACGTCGAGCTCAGCGAGCTCGCCGAGGCCCGGGGCGTCGCGCCGTCCAAGTACCTGACCGGCCTGGGCACCCGCCGGATGGCGATCGCGGCGCCGGAGGAGGATCCGATCACCCTCGGGGCCAACGCGGCCCGCCGCCTGTTCCAGCGCTCGGGCGCGAGCCCCGCGGACATCGGGCTCTGCGTCGTGGGCACCGAGACCGCCGTGGACCACTCGAAGCCGGCGGCCTCCTTCCTCCACGGCCTGCTCGGGCTGCCCAGCGCGTGCCGGGTCTTCGAGGCCAAGCACGCCTGCTTCGGGGGTACCGCCGGCCTGCTCAACGCGGTGGACTGGATCGCGTCCGGCTCGGCCCGCGGCCGCGCCGCCCTCGTCGTCTGCTCGGACGTGGCGCGCTA
Source organism: Sorangium sp. So ce385 (assembly GCF_051474135.1). Taxonomy (NCBI): domain Bacteria; kingdom Pseudomonadati; phylum Myxococcota; order Polyangiales; family Polyangiaceae; genus Sorangium; species Sorangium sp. So ce385. Next base: position 10,375,749 of record NZ_CP150337.1, read on the forward strand.
CGCGCTCGGCTCGGCGGGCGAGCCGACCCAGGGCGCCGGCGCCGTGGCGCTGCTCGTGCGCGAGCGCCCGCGCCTCGTCGAGATCGAGGTCGGCCGGACCGGCACCTACGCGCGCGACGTCTACGACTTCTGGCGGCCGCTCCACCACAAGGAGGCGCTCGTCGACGGCCACTTCTCGGTGCAGTGCTACCTCGACGCCCTCGCCGGGGCGTACGCCGAGTGGCGCCGCGTCGCGGGCGACGGCGAGCCGCTCGCGCGCACCTGCTACCACGTCCCCTACGGCAAGATGGCCCGCAAGGCCCACCGCCACCGGCGGATGATGGACGGCCTGACCGAGCAGGCCGCCGACGAGAGCTTCGCCGTCGAGGTGGAGCCGTCGCTCGATCTGCCGGCGCGCATCGGCAACATCTACACGGGCTCGCTGTACCTGGCGCTCGCGTCCCTGCTCAACGCGGAGGCCCGCGCCCTGCAGGGGCGGCGCATCGGGCTGTTCAGCTACGGGTCGGGCTGCTGCGCCGAGTTCTTCGCGGGCAGGGTCCGGCCGGAGGCCGCCGCGCTCGTGGCCGACCTCGCGATCGACGCCCCGCTCGACGGGTGCCGCCACGCCTCGGTCGCCGAGTACGAGGCGCTGCGCCAGAGCGACGAGGCCGCCGACCGGCGGCCGGCACCGGAGGACGCGGAGCGCGGGGGCGCGAGCCTGGACCGCCGGGTCGTGTACCTGGGGCTCGATTCGAGCGAGCGGCGCGTCTACGCGAACGAGTGAGCGCCGGGCGCGCGGGCGCCGAGGGCCGCCCGGCGCGCCGGGGCCGGGCGGGGACGGCTGGGGCGGCTCAGCCGGCCGGCAGGTCCGACGCCTTCACGGTGAAGAGCTCCGCCCCGCCGGCGGCCGCGACGACGACCCGCAGCGTGCCGGCGGGGACCGCCTTCTTCATGTCCGCGGCGACCGCCTGCGTGACGGGCGAGAGCGGGGCGATGATCTCGGCCAGCGCCGAGCGCGACATCAGGCCGGCCAGGACCGGCGCGCGCACGCCGGAGGCCAGGGCCGAGCGGAGCGTGCGCTCGGGCTCGAGATCCGGGTCGCGCTCCTGCAGGCCGATCGCGATGAGATAGCCTGTCGGCTCCCGCAAGGAGAGGAGATAGCCCGAGAGCGACGCCACGGCGCCGCGGCGCGAGGGAATGCGCCGCAGCAGGCGCCCGAGCTCCGGGCGGTGCTCGTCCAGCAGCTCGGCGCGCTCGTCGTGATCAGACGTCATGCGCCACCTGCCCTTTCGCCCCGAGGGCGGTCGTGGGGAGATCGCGATTCAACCGGATTTCCGTCGCTGCGAGTTTCATGACCCTGTGCCTCCAGCGAGGGCTCGTGCCCTCGCTGTTGTTTGTTCCGGTCACCCCGCCGCGCGTGCCACGGAATCAGACACGGCGCCGCGGCGCCGCAGCTCCGGCGCGAGGCGCCGCCCCGCAGCGAGGCGCCCGTCCGCGGCCCCGCCGGCGGCCGGCCCACGGGGCCATGGCCGGCCAGTGGCCAGGAGCGCGCGGCGAAGGGGCCATCGACTCGGCCCGGATCGACCGAGCGCGCGAGGCGTCGACGGCTTGCGAGCGTCCACGGCCGTGGGGCGCGGTCCTTGCGAGCGTGCGCCGCGGCTCGCTGCCCTGCCGCGCGGAGCGCTCCGGCGCCCGGTGCGCGCGCGCGAGGGAGCGCCAGCCAGATGGGGAGATCCAGCGTATGGGATATCGAATGGGGCGGGTGGGACGGGTGATGGCTGCAGCCGCCATGGTGGGGGGCTGCGCCTCCACCGAGGCGCCGCAAGGCCCTTCATCGTCCGTCGACGGCGCGGCGGCGGCGCCCGCGGCGCCCGACGCGGCGGCGCCCGCGGCGCTCGACGCGGCGGCGCGCGCGCGCCTGCGGGCGGCGTACATCGCTGCCGTGCAGTCGAGCGCGCCCGAGAGCTACAGGGTCGTCGAGGCGCCCTCGAAGGGGAAGGCGCCCGGGCTGCGCGCGCCGAACCCGGCGCACCGGCTCACGGCCGACTTCAGCGCGTCGGGCGTGCGGATCGCGCCCGAGGAGGGCGAGGGGCGGTGGAGCTTCTCGATGGCCCCGGCGCGCTACGGGTGCGCGGGCGATCTGCGCGCGGTGGCGAGCGCCGCGCCGCGCGCCGCGAACAACCGCGTGGAGCTCCGCCGGCAGGGCGCGTCGCCGGGCGAGGAGCTCGTGGAGTGGTACGTGAACGGGCCGCTCGGGCTGGAGCAGGGCTTCACCGTGGCGGCGGCGCCGCCCTGCCGCGCGCCGGGGGATCACGACCTCGTGATCGAGCTCGCCCTGGGCGGCGACCTCCGCGCGGCGCCGCTCGGCGGCGGCGAGGGGGTCGCGCTGCGCGACGCCTCGGGCGCGGTGGCGCTCCGGTACACGGATCTCCACGCCACCGACGCCGCGGGGCGGGCGCTGCCCGCGTGGATGGAGCTCGGCGCCGACGAGCGCGCGCTGTCGCTGCGCGTGGACACCGCCGGGGCCGCGTACCCGATCACGGTCGATCCCCTCGCCGCCTCGCAGCGGACGGCGCTCATCGCGGTCGACGGCGCGAGCCAGATCCACCTCGGCGGCGAGGCGATCGCCATGTCCGGCGACACCGCGGTCGTCGGGGCGCCCGGGAGCGCGTACGTGTTCGTGAAGAGCGGCGGCGGCGCCTGGGCGCAGCAGGCCAAGCTGGTCCCGAGCGACGGGGGCGCCGGCGGCTCCTTCGGGCGCTCCGTCGCGGTCTCGGCGGACACGATCGTGGTCGGCGCGCCCTGGGGCACCGGAGGCGCCGGCGCCGCCTACGTCTTCGTGCGGAGCGGGGGCGCGTGGTCCGAGCAGGCCAAGCTCGTGGCGAGCGGCGGGACGGCGAACCCCATCGGCGAGGCCGTCGCGGTCGACGGCGACCGGGCCGCGCTCTCGGCCGAGAGCTCGGTCTACGTGTTCTCGCGGAGCGGCGGCGCCTGGAGCGAGGAGATCGAGCTCGCCCCCCCGGCCGGCGAGAACGCCTGGGAGACGCCGCCCGTCGCGATCGAGGGCGGCACGGTGGTCGTGGGCTCGCCGGGGAACGCGTGGTGGCTGGAGCACGACGGCTTGGGCGCCGCGTTCGTGTTCGACGCGAGCGACTGGAGCGCCCCGCACAAGCTCGTGGCGGACCCGCCGGAGGCGCTGTACGACCGCTTCGGCAGCTCGGTCGCGATCTCGGGCGCGCGCATCCTCGTGGGCGCGCCGGGCGTCCTCAGCCCGCCGATGCCCTGGTACCAGCTCGGGCGGGGCCTGGCCTACGTGTTCGACCGCGCGGGGGGCGGCTGGCGCCGGGATTCCCGGCTGATCGCGACCGACGGCAGGACCGGCGACGGCCTGGGCGAAGCGGTGGCGATCTCCGGCGACATGGCGGTGGCCGGCGCGCTGCTGGCCGACCGCCTCGATCAGCCGGACGCGGGGGCCGCGTACGTGTTCTCGCCGGCGGCCGGCGAGTGGATCGAGATCGAGCGGGCCAAGCTCACCGGCAGCGGCCCGATCGGCGGCGGCTTCGGCAAGGCCGTCGCCGTGTCGGGGAGCTCGGTCCTGGTCGGCTCCCCCGCCTATGCGATCGAGGTCGCGCAGGACGGCGACGGGGACGGGGTGGTCGACGCGCAGGACAACTGCCCTGCCGCCGCGAACCCGTCGCAGGTGGACGGCGACGCCGACGGCCTCGGCGACGCGTGCGACCCGCGGTGCGTGACGATCCGCCGCGGCCTCGGCGGCGCGGTGGCCGACGCGACGATCTGGCAGGTCTCGCCCGGCTGGAACGACGGCGCGAGCACCACGCTCACGACGGGCACCGGCACGGGCGGCGTCCGGCGGAGCCTGCTCCGGTTCGACCTCGCCGGCATCCCCGCGAGCGCGGAGATCGCCTCGGCGACGCTGTCCCTCTATCAGACCTACAAGATCGAGAGCAGCGCCGTGCGCGTCCACCGGGCCACCGCGCCCTGGTCGGAGTCGACCGTCACGTGGGGCAATTTCGGCGGCGGCGGCCACTTCGATCCGGCGGTCGAGGCCTCCTTCGTCACCGGCGGTGCCGGCGGCACCACCGGCTTCCGCAACGTCGACGTGACCGCGCTCGCGCAGGCCTGGGTGAGCGGCGCGCAGGGCAACCACGGCGTGCTGCTCGAGGAGGACGCGGTCACCCGGAGCACCCTGCGGAGCAGCGAGAGCGCGAGCGCCGCGGAGCGGCCGGCGCTCACGGTCTGCTACCACGACACGTGCGAGGACGGGATCCGCAACGGCGCCGAGTCCGGCGTGGACTGCGGGGGCCCGAGCTGCGCGCCGTGCGCGCCCGGCGCCGTCCTCTGGAGCAGGCTCTTCGTCAACGGCTGGAACGAGGGGATGCGGGCGTACACGGTCACGGTCGGCGGCGGGGACAGCGTGATCTTCGGCGGCTACGGCTACGGCCCGATCGACTTCGCCGGGCAGGGCGAGCCGACGTCGTTCGAGCTGTTCACCACGAGCTTCCTCGTGAAGCTCGACGCCGCGGGGAGCTACGTGTGGGACCGGCGCCCGGCCGGTGACAGCATCTTTTTGGGCGTCGCCGAGTCGGGGTCCGGCCAGGTGCTCGCGGTCTCGAACGTCGGGCTGCGGCGGTTTAGCGCGTCGGGCGACCTCCTCGCGCAGATCGACGGCCTCGACCAGATCGAGGTCGCCCGCGCCGGCTCGGGCGCCGCGCTCGCGGCCGTCGTCTGGGACACGGTGGATCTCGGCACTGGCACCCTCGGCGGCGGGCCGGGCAGCGAGCTCTTGATCGCGCGTCTCGACGCGGCGGGCGCGCCGATCTGGGCCAAGACCTTCCCGACGAACGCCTACGAGAGCGGCCCCAGGAGCGTCGCCGTCGACGGCGCCGGCAACGTCGTCGTCCTCGGCAAGTACTTCGGCATCCTCGACCTCGGCGGCGGGCCGCTCACGAGCTCGCCGGTGGACGACGGCATGTACCTCGCGAAGTTCGACGCGGCCGGCCATCACGTATGGAGCCAGATCATCTCGGGCACGCCGCAGACGGGCGACGTCGCCGTGGCCCCCTCCGGCGACGTGGTCGTCGCCTTCCGCGGCGCCGTGACGCGGTTCTCCGCCGCGGGCGCGCCGCAGTGGAGCGTCGACACGACCGGCTTCGGCTCCGGAAACGACATCTACAGCGACAGCGCCGTCGCCGTCGATGCCGCCGGCAACGCGGTCATCACCCCGAACGGCACGATCGTGAAGCTCTCGCCGTCGGGCGACGTGCTGTGGTCGGCCGATCCGCTCGGCGCGGCGAGCTACGGCGGGATCGTCGATGTGGCCGTGGACAGCGGCGGCAACGTGATCGGCGCGGGCTCGTACGACAACGGGAGCGCGTACATCGTGAAGCTCGCCCCCTGACGGGCGCTCGGCCGGCGCCCTCCCCGCGTCAGCGCGCCGGCGACGCCCCGCGCGCGGCCGCAGACTCCGCCCGGCCGGCCAGCGAGAACAGCAGGTAGAGCCCTCCCGAGATGAAGAACCCCACGAACCACGCATACGTGTAGATCGAGCGCATCACCTCCGGGACGGCGTCCTTCATCGACGGGATCGCCTCGGCCAGGAAGCCGGGCAGGTTGATGAGCACGCCGATCGCGAGGGCGGCCATCGCCCGCCAGTTCACCCCGCCCTGGTACTCGTAGGCCCCGCCGCGCCGGTACAGGTCGTCCACCTCGAGCTGCGTCCTCCGGAGGAGGAAGTAATCGGCGATCAGGATCCCGCCGATCGGCCCGAGGAGCGCCGAGTAGCCGACGAGCCACGTGAAGATGTACCCCTGCGACGACTCGATGAGCTTCCACGGCAGGATCACCGCCCCGAGGACGGCGGTGATCACGCCGCCCGCACGCGCCGAGATGCGGTGGGGCGCGAGGTTGGAGAAGTCGTTGGCCGGCGAGACGACGTTGGCGGCGAGGTTCGTCGACAGCGTGGCGACCGACAGGCCCACCATCGCGAGGACCATGATGAACGCGCCGCCGATGCGGGCGAGCAGCTTCACCGGGTCCCAGATGAGCTCCCCGAAGATCACCGGCGTCGCCGAGGTGACCGCGACCCCGATGAACGAGAACAGCACCATCGTCGCCGGCAGCCCGAGCGCCTGGCCGATCGCCTGATCGCGCTGGCTGCGCGCGTACCGCGTGAAATCCGGGATGTTCAGCGAGAGCGTGGCCCAGAACCCGACCATCGCGGTGAGGCCCGGCGCGAACACGCTGAGGAGCTGCCCCTCGGGGATCTTCGACGGCTGCGACAGCATCGGGCCGAACCCGCCCGCGCGGACGTACGCCCAGCCGAGCATCGCGAGGCCCATCACGATGAGGAACGGCGCCGCCCACGTCTCGAGGAACTTGATCGACTCCGTCCCCTTCAGGATGAAATGGAGGTTGATCGCCCAGAAGACGGCGAACCCGAGGAGCTCGCCGGGGTGGATGCCGATCGCCCCCTTGAACGCCGCCGAGGTGAGCGGCGCCTCCGCCGAGGGCACGAGCGCGACGAGGAGCTGCCAGAGCGCCTGCCCGCCGAGCCACGTCTGGATGCCGAACCACCCGCAGGCGACCAGCGCGCGCAGCACCGCGGGCACGTTCGCGCCCGTCACGCCGAACGACGCGCGGGCGAACACCGGAAACGGGATGCCGTACCGGGTGCCCGCGTGGGCGTTCAGGATCATCGGCACGAGCACGATGACGTTGCCGAGCGCCACGCACGCGAGCGCCTGCTGCCAGCTCATCCCCTGATCGATGAGCCCGGAGGCCATCGTATACGTCGGGATGCAGACGGCCATCCCGATCCACAGCGCCGCGAAATGCCCGAGCTTCCAGGTGCGCGCCGCCTCCGGCGTGGGCGCGAGATCTTCGTTCGTCAGCGACATCGAGGCTCCTCCCAGCGAGCTCCGCCGGCGCGTGCGCGTTCGCGATCGTCGCGGGCTCCAGGCCGGCGGGTCGGGAGCCCGGGATCAGGAGCTCCGCGCGCGGGCGGTCGCTTCCAGCCCGCCAGGCACGAAGTCCGTCCCCTTCTGGACACGGTCGTTCCACGTCTCAGGCGGCCTGCCTGAAGGCACCTCCCTCATCGTGATGCACCCCGACACCGGGCACACCAGCGCGCACAGGTTGCAGCCGATGCACTCCTCCTCGTCCACGAACGGGACGCGCGACGGCGCGGCGGCGCCGCTCGGATCCGCCGTCACGGGGCGGTCCGGGATGACCTTCGGGATGTGGGTATGACCCGCCGCGCGCGCCTCCGCCTCGGTCCTGCCCGGCAGGTGGATGCACTGGTGCGCCCCGTCCATGCAGGCGACGTAACAGAGCTGGCAGCCGATGCACTTCTCGGCGCTGATCTCCGCGACGACGCGGTACGAGAGATCGAGCTCGCCCCACTCCTGCACCTGCGGGACCGCCCTGCCCCGGAGCTCGCTCACCGAGCTCATCCCGTGATCGTCGAGCCAGTCGCTGAGGCCCTCGATCATCTCCTCGACGATGCGGTAGCCGTAGTGCATCACCGCGGTGCACACCTGCACGCTCGTCGCGCCGAGCGCGATGAACTCGGCGGCGTCGCGGGAATTCGAGATGCCGCCGATGCCCGAGATGGGCAGCCGGCCGATCTGGGGGTGGCGCGCCAGCTGACTCAGGAGGTGGAGCGCGATCGGCTTGACCGCGGGCCCGCAGTAGCCGCCGTTCGTCGACGCGCCGCCGACCCGCGGCAGCGGGACCATCCGCTCCAGATCGACGCCCATCAGCGACTTGATCGTGTTGATCAGCGAGATCCCGTGCGCCCCGGACCGGAGCACCGCCTCGCCCGGCTCGAGGATGTCGCCGACGTTGGGCGTGAGCTTCACGATGACCGGCGTCGTCGCGAACTCGACGGCCCACCGCGCGATCTCCTGGAGGACCGCCGGCTCGTTGCCGACGGCCGAGCCCATGCCGCGCTCGCACATCCCGTGCGGGCAGCCGAAGTTGAGCTCGAGCCCGTCGGCGCCCGTGTCCTCGGCCTTGCGGATGATCTCGCGCCACTCGTCCTTCGTCTCGACCATGAGCGAGGCGATGAGCGCGTGGCCCGGGTAGCGCCGCTTGACCTCGCGCATCTCCCTGAGGTTCACGTCGAGCGGGCGGTCGGTGATGAGCTCGACGTTGTTGAGCCCCATGAGCCGCATCGTGCCGTAATCGATGCCTCCGAAGCGGCTCGACACGTTGACGATCGGGTTTCCGAGCGTTTTCCAGACGGCGCCGCCCCAGCCGGCGTCGAAGGCGCGCCGGACCTGATCGCCGGTGTTCGTCGGCGGCGCCGAGGCGAGCCAGAACGGGTTCGGGCTCTTGATCCCGGCGAAGTCGATAGAGAGGTCGGCCATCGCTCAGCTCCCTTGCGGTGCGGGCCCGGGCGCCGCGCCGCCCGCCCGCGTCATCATCGCTTCGTGCATCGCGCGCGCGGCGATCTTGGCCTCGGCGACCGCGTTGACGACCTCCTTGCCGCCGTTCACGCAGTCGCCGCCGCTGTAGACCTTCGGGTTGCCCGTGCGGTGCGTCGCCGGGTCGACCACCACGCGCCCCCGCGCGTCGAGCGAGACGCCCTCGAACGCGAGCGCCACCCGCGTCGCCCGGCTCTGCCCGATCGCGACCGCGACCAGGTCGGCCGGCACGAGTTGCCCCTCGACCGGCGCGGGCGCGGGCCCCTGCGCCTCCCGCCGCGCGTCGCTGTCCGCGCGCGCGACCCGCAGCGCGACGACCCGCCCGCCCTCGCGCACCACCTCGACCGGCACCCGGTTCTCGACGAGCCGCGCCCCGGCGACCCGCGCGCCCTCGAGCTCGTGCGCGTAGCCCGACATCTCGGCCTCGGAGCGGCGGTACACGATCGCCACGTCGACCCCGAGCAGCGCGAGCTCGTGCGCGACGTCGAGCGCCGTGTTGCCGCCGCCGACGACGGCCGCCCGCCGCACGCCCGCGAGATCGAGGCGCGGATCGGCCTTGAGCCGCTCGATGAACGCGGTCGCGCCCACCACGCCCTCGCCGTCCTCCCCGGGGATGCCGAGGCGCGCGTCGGCGCCGAGGCCGAGCCCCAGGAAGACCGCGTCGTAGCCCGCGATCAGGTCGCCTGCCGACACCTCGCCCGGCGCGGCCGCCCGCTCGACGACCGACACGCCCGTGCGGAGCTCGACGTCCCCGAGCGACAGCACCCACTCGAGCTCGCGGAGCGCCTCGTGCCCCTTCATCTTGTAGGGCGCGATCCCGAGCGTGTTCAGGCCGCCGGGGATCGACTTCTGCTCGAAGATCACGGCGCGGTGCCCCTCGAGGGCGAGGTAGCCCGCCGCGGCGATCGACGCGGGCCCCGCGCCCACGAGCGCGACGCGCTTGCCCGTGGGCGGCTTCGCCCGGAAGAGCCGCGGATCGCGCGCGAGCGCCGACTCGACCGCGTAGCGCTGGAGTCGGCCGATCGCGATCGGCTCGCGCCCCCAAGCGTTGTAGACGCAGTCGCCCGCGCAGAGCACCTCGACCGGGCACGCCTGCCCGCACGACTGGCCGAGCAGGTTGGCCGTGAGGATGGTGCGGGCGGCGCCCTTCACCTGGCCCGTCGCGATCTTCCGGATGAAGCTCGGGATATCGATGGCGGTCGGGCACGCCCTGACGCAGGGCGCGTCGACGCAGTAAAGACACCGGTTCGCCTCGGCGATCGCCTCGGCCTCGGTGTAGCGCGGGCTCTTGTCCTCGAATCGCTCTTCGATCCGGCCGGACGGGAGGGGAGAGGGGCGGCTTGGGTCTTGGCTCATGCTCGTGCTCGCGCGCTCCGGCGGCCTCGGCTCACGCGGCCCGTGAGCCCTGGGTCGGGCCGAGCCGCCGCGGCAGGTAGCGCCCGGCGCCGCGCTCCACGTCGAGCTTACCGTCCGCGTACTGAACCCGGCCGTTCACGATGACATGCGTCGGCCTCCCCTTCACCTCGAACCCCTCGAAGATGCTCCGGTCGCACCGGTGGTGGTGGGTCTTCGCGGAGATCGTGCTCGTCCCCTTCGGGTCGAAGACCACGAGATCCGCGTCGCCGCCGGGCACGATCGAGCCCTTGCGCGGGTACAGCCCGAAGATCTTGGCCGGCTGCGTGGAGACGAGATCGACGAAGCGGTGGACGTCGATCCGCCCCTCGAGCACCCCGTAGGTCCAGAGGAGGGCGAGCCGGTTCTCGATGCCGGCGGCGCCGTTCGGGATCTTCGAGAAATCGTCCTTGCCCATGTCCTTCTGGCCGACCTGGTTGAAGGGGCAGTGGTCGGTCGCCACGGTCTGGATGAGCCCCGTCGAGAGCGCGGCCCACAGCGCGTCCTGGTGCCCTTTCGGCCGGATCGGCGGGCTCATCACGTACGCCGCGCCCTCGAAGTTCGGCTTGTCGTAGACCGAGTCGTCGAGCAGGAGGTACTGGGGGCACGTCTCGGCCATGACCACCTGGCCCCGGCTGCGCGCCTCGGCGACCGCGGCGAGCGCCTCCTTGCAGGTGAGGTGGACGATGTAGATCGGCTCGCCGATCATCCGGGCGAGCATGATCGCGCGCCCCGTCGCCTCGCCCTCGATCGGCGCGGGGCGGCTCTCCGCGTGGTGCCGCGGGTGGGTCTTGCCCTCCCTGAGCAGCCGCTTCTGGAGCGCGACGACCGCGTCGCCGTGCTCGGCGTGGACGGTGACGAGCGCGCCGAGGCCCTTGGCCGCCTCCATCACGTGGATGAGCTCCGGATCGTCGACGCCGATGGCCCCGCGGTAGGCCATGAAGGTCTTGAACGACGGGATGCCGTGCTCGCGCGTGCAGACCGCCATCTCCTTGAGCGTCTCGTCGCCGAACCAGGTGACGGCCATGTGAAAGGCGTAATCGGCCACCGCCTTCTTCGCCTTCTCGTGCCACATCGCGAGCCCGTCGAGCAGCGATTGCCCGCGGCTCGGGATCACGAAATCGATGATCGACGTCGTGCCCCCGGCGACGCCCGCCGCGGTGCCGGTCTCGAAGTCGTCCGAGCTCTCCGTCCCCATGAACGGCAGCTCCATGTGCACGTGGGCGTCGACCCCGCCCGGGAAGACGAGCTGCCCCGAGGCGTCGATCACCGTGTCTCCCGCGCGCTCCTTCGCGAGCCCCGCGCCGACCGCGGCGATCTTCCCGTCCTCGCAGTAGACGTCGCCGACGAACCGGTCGCTCGCTGTGATGATCTCGCCGTTCTTGATCAGGATGCCCATGTTGCTTCTCCGCGGGTGCGCGCCGGGCGGCGGGTCCCCTCCGGGGGGCGGCGCCGCCGTGGCGAGGGAAACGCCGGGGGAGCGTGCCGTCCGCGACCAGCGCCCCGGCGCTGCTGGTGGCGTCGCGGTGGACTTCGCACGGCCCGGCTAGCGATCTCCGTCGCCTCGCCGGCGCCCATGCGCCTCAAGGCAGCTGCTTCGTGAGCTCACCGTAGCTCTCGGGCCGGCGATCGCGGTAGAACTGCCATGTCCTCCGGACCTCCTCGATCATGTCGAGGTTCATCTCGGCGACCACGAGCTCGTCCTGGTCCTCGCTCCCGGTCGCGAGGAAGGCGCCCCTCGGGTCGCAGAAGTAGCTCGTGCCGTAGAACTTGCCGATGTTCCACGGCGCCTCGGTGCCGACGCGGTTCGAGGCGGCGATGAAGTAGCCGTTGGCCACCGCGTGCGCGGGCTGCTCCAGCTTCCAGAGGTACTGGGAGAGCCCGGCGACCGTCGCCGACGGGTTCCACACGATCTCGGCGCCGTTCAGGCCGAGCAGCCGCGCCCCCTCCGGGAAGTGGCGATCGTAGCAGATGTACACGCCGATCCGCGCATACCGCGTCTGGAACGTGGGATAGCCGAGGTTTCCCGGCTTGAAGAAGAACTTCTCCCAGAACCCGTTCGTGTGCGGGATATGGGTCTTCCGGTACTTGCCGAGGTACGTCCCGTCGGCGTCCACCACGGCCGCGGTGTTGTAGTAGACGCCCGCCATCTCCCGCTCGTAGATGGGGATGATCATCACCATCTTGTACTTCTTGGCGTAGGCGGCGAGCCGCTCGACCGTCGGGCCCGGGACGGGCTCGGCCACGTCGCACCATTTCGCGTCCTGCGAAGGGCAGAAATAAGGCGTGTTGAAGACCTCCTGCAAACAGAGGATCTGCACCCCCTTCTTCCCCGCCTCGTCGATGAGCGGGAGGTGCTTCTCGAACATCGCGTCCCGGATCGAGAGCACCGAGGCGCCCTCGTCCAGGGCCGGGGTCGAGCACTGGATCAGCCCGCCAAGTACGTTTCGTGCCATCAGAACCACCTCGTGATGACGACCTTGCGCTCGGTGTAGAAGTCGATGGCGGTCGGGCCGTGCGCCTTCAGGTCGCCGAAGAAGCTGCCCTTCTGGCCGCCGAAGGGGAAGAAGGCCATCGGCGCCGCGACGCCGATGTTCACGCCGACCATCCCGGCCGTGACGCGGTGCTGGAACTCGCGCGCGGCGCCGCCGCTCGACGTGAAGATCGACGCCGCATTGCCGTACTCGCTCCGGTTCGCGATCGCGATCGCCTCGTCGAGGTCGCGCGCGCGCATCAGGCAGGCGACCGGGCCGAAGATCTCCTCGGTCGCGATCACCATCCCCGGCTTCACGTCGTCGAAGACCGTGGGCCCGACCCAGTTGCCGTTCGGATACCCCTCGACCCGCGCGTCCCGGCCGTCCAGGAGGAGCGTCGCCCCCTCCGACACGCCCTTGTCGATGTACGAGATCACCCGGTCGCGGTGCGCCGCCGAGATCACCGGGCCCATGGTCACGCCCTGCTTCGACCCGTCGCCCAGCACGATCGCCCTCGCGTAGCGGACGAGCCCCTCGCGCACGGCCTCGTAGGTGTCGCCGACGCACACCACCACGCTGCCGGCCAGGCAGCGCTGGCCCGAGCAGCCGAAGATCGACTCGGCCACGTTGCCGATCGTCTTCAGCCGCTCGGCGTCCGGCATCACCACGAGGAAGTTCTTCGCCCCGCCGAGCGCCTGGACCCGCTTGCCCGCCTCCGCCGCGCTCTTGTACACGTGGCGCGCGACCGTCGACGAGCCGACGAACGACACGCCCGCGATGTCCCGGTGCGCGCAGAGGGCGTTCACGACGTCGCGGCCGCCGTGGACCAGGTTCACGACCCCGGGCGGCAGCCCGACCTCCTGCATCAGCTCGAAGATGCGCTGCTGCGAGAGCGGGACCTGCTCCGAGGGCTTGAGGACGAAGGTGTTCCCCGTGGCGATCGCGTAGGGCAGAAACCAGAGCGGGACCATCGGAGGGAAGTTGAACGGCGTGATCGCCGCGAACACGCCGAGCGGCTGGCGGACCGTGTGGCAGTCGATCCCGGACGCCACGTCCCCGAGGCCCTGCCCCATCATCAGCGACGGGATGCCGGCCGCGTGCTCGACGTTCTCGATGCCGCGGCCGAAATCGTTCCTCGCCTCGGCCAGCGTCTTGCCGTGCTCGGAGGTGCAGATCGCCGCGATCTCGTCGCGGTGGGCGTCGAAGACCTCGCGCAGCTTGAAGAGGTAGCGCGCCCGCTGCACCGGCGGCGTCGCGCTCCAGCCGGGGAACGCCGCCTGCGCCGCCTTCACCGCCGCGTCGACGTCCGCCGCGGTCCCGAGCGGGACCTTTGCTAGAGATTCCCCGGTGGCCGGGTTCTTCACCTCGAGGTGCTTCGTCCCCGAAGAGCGAGACCAGGCGCCGCCCACGAAGTTTTCCAGCACGCGCATCGCGAAACACCTTTCCCCCGGCGAGGTGGTCACATTGACATCCGCAGCAGGCCGGGCGCCGGCCCTGTCCGCTGGACAATACAACCCACCGATCGAGCGCTACATGCGGTGGGGGTCCTCCGTCAAGCCTCGCTGCGACGCCGCATGCGCCGGAGCCGCTGAGAGAAAGACCGTCCACGCACATTCCGTAGTATAGACCACAGCGTGGCTGACAGGCCCCCGGTGCAACTGCCCAGCAGCACGTCATGAAATCCTTTGGAAACAACTCGGGTACGCCCTGGTCATGCCGCGCGTCACGCCGCGCGATGGCGGGCGGTCGCCCCGCTCGGGCGGCGTCATCGACCGCGTTCCCGAGGCCGAGCCGGCCCGACGCCGCGGGCGCGGCGCGCGGCCCGGCCCCCCGCGCCGCATGGCGCCACCACCGCGTCGAAAGTCGCCGCCGAGCGTTGCTGCGTCGATCGAACCGTCCTAGGTGCAACGCCATGGATCTCGCGACCCCTCGCCCCATCGCCGGCCGCGCGGCGGCCCCAGCGGACGCTGCCGCGATCTGGCGGCTCGGCGACGCGACGACGTAAGCTCTGCGAGCGCTCGGTGAGACGATGACCCTACCCACCATGCTGTTCGACACGACGGAGCACGTGCTCATCGCCGTCCACGGCAGGGAACCGCCGAGCGACGAGGACTGGGAGCTCTACATGCAGACGGTGCTGGCGCTCCCGCCCACCTGCTCCAAAACGCTGGTGGTGACCGCGGGGGGCGGCCCCAATGCAAAGCAGCGCGCGTCGGTCAACGATTTCGTAAGCAATCACACACTCACTGTGGCGATCTGCACCGATGCGCTGCTCGTCCGGCAGATCACGACAGCGCTCAGCTGGTTCAACCCGCGGGTGAGGTCGTTCCGGGGCAACGACATCGCGGGCGCCCTGCGCTACCTCGAGGTCAGCGGGCCCGAGGCCGCCACGGTGCACCACAAGGTCGCCCGGATGCGGCTCGAGATCGAGGGCCGGGCGCCCCGCACGCCGCGCTGATCGGGGGCCGCCGCGGGCCGCCGCGGGCCGCGGCGGCGGCGCGGGCCGGCGCCGCGACGCGCCGGGAGAGACCTGGTACCACGGTGGCCATGACCAGCTGGCAAGCGCTCCTCTCCTCCCCGCAGCGACGAGACGCAGAATCGACCGAGTGGCGGCCGCGCCTCTTCCGGCCGGCGCGCGAGGCGGACGCCGAGGCGCTCGGGCGCCTGCTCCGCGACGACGCGCGCGTCCGCGTCTTCGACGCGATCGACCGGCAGCTCGCGGATCTGGTCAAGACGCGGCACCCGAGCCGCACCCTCGGTGAGCGCGAGATCGCGCGGCTCGTCGAGGAGCACCTCGGCGGCGCCCCGCGGGAGGCGTACGGCGTCTGGGTCCACTACCCGTGGTCGCACCGCCTCGTGCACCTGCTCGATGAGGCCGAGTTCGTCGAGCTCCGGACCAACCGCAACAAGTACAAGATCAGCGCCGAAGAGCAGGAGACGCTCGCGCGCCGGCGGATCGGCGTCGTCGGGCTCTCCGTCGGCCAGTCCGTGGCGCTCACCATCGCGCTCGAGCGGAGCGCCGGCGAGCTGCGCATCGCCGACTTCGACCACCTCGAGCTCTCGAACATGAACCGGATCCGGACCGGCGTGCACAACCTCGACGTGCCCAAGGCGGTCGCCACCGCGCGCGACATCGCCGAGCTCGACCCGTTCTTCAAAGTAACGTGCCTTTCCGAAGGGGTCACTCCGGACAACATGGATCGCTTCCTCCTCGGAGGGGGCGAGGGCGAGGGCAAGCTCGATATCGTCGTGGAGGAGTGCGACAGCCTCGATATCAAGCTGGAGATCCGCTACCGGGCGCGCGCCCACCGCATACCGGTCGTGATGGACACGAGCGACCGGGGGCTCATCGACGTCGAGCGCTTCGACCTGGAGCCGGACCGGCCGATCCTCCACGGGCTCGTCGGCGACCTCCGGCCCGAGCGCATCCGCGGCCTGTCGACCGAGGACAAGGTGCCTTATGTGATGCAGATCATCGGGCAGGACACGCTCTCCGCGCGGTTCGGCGCCACGCTCATCGAGGTGCAGCAGACGGTGAGCACGTGGCCGCAGCTCGGCTCGGCGGTCGTCCACGGCGGGGCCGCGGCCGCGGACACGGCGCGCCGGATCGCCCTGGGGGAGCCGGTGCGGTCGGGCCGGTACTTCGTCGACCTGGAGCAGCTCATCGGCGGCCCCGAGGGCGACCCGGCCGCGCCGCCCGCGCCCGCGCCGCCCACGCCGCGCCGCCCGGCGCAGGCCCCCGCGGCGCTCGAGCTCCCGCGCGGCGGGGAGGCCGGCGCCGTCGCGCTCGACCCCGAGCGGCTCCGGCGGCTCGTCGGGGCGGGGATCGCGGCGCCCTCGGGCGGCAACTGCCAGCCCTGGCTCTGGGTCTACGAGGCGCGCCGCCTCGGGCTGTTCCACGACCGGGCCCGCTCCGAGTCGCTCGCCGATTTCCGAGGGGCGGGCGGCGTGGTCGCGCTCGGCGCGGCCGCCGAGAACGTCGTCCTCGCCGCCCACCGCGAGGGGCTCTCGGTGCGCCTCTCGCCGTTCCCGCTGGGCGGCGAGGACCTCGCGGCGACGTTCGACTTCTTCGACGCGCCGGTGAGCGGCGCGGAGGACCACGCGATGGATCCCCTCGCGGACGCCATCGGGCTCCGGCACACGAACCGGCGCCCCGGCGCGCGGGCGCCGCTCGCGGACGAGCACCGGGCCGCCCTCGCCGCGGCGGTCCGGTCCGTCCCGGGGGCGCACCTCCAGCTGCTCGAGTCGGCGGCGGCGCTCGACGAGATCGCCGCGCTCATCGGCGCGGGCGATCGCGTCCGGCTGCTCGCGCGGGGCACGCACGCCGACCTGATGAAGGAGATCCGCTGGACCGAGGCGGAGGCGGCGGCGCGCCGCGACGGCATCTTCGTCGGCTCGTTCGAGCTCTCGCCCTCCGATCTCGCGGGGTTCACGATGTGCCGGGACTTCCGCAAGATGGAGCTCGTGCGGCGCTGGGGCGGCGGCCGGGCGCTGGAGAAGACGGCGCGCAAGGCGATCGCCGGCGCGATGGCCGTCGCGCTGATCACGATGCCGCGCGCCGGGCTCGCGGACTACTTCCAGGGCGGCCGGGCGGTCGAGCGGGCGTGGCTCACCGCCGCGCAGCGGGGGATCGCCGTCTACCCGATGGCGACGCTGCCGTACCTGTTCGCGCGCCTGATCCGAGGCGGCGGCGAGGGGCTGGACGCGGAGACCGCGGCGGTCGCGCGGGAGCTCCGGGAGCGGTACGTCCGGCTGTTCGACGTCACCGACGCGACGGCGGAGATCCTGCTGTTCCGCCTCTCGCTCGCGGGCCCGCCGTCGACGCGCGCGCTCCGCCGCCCCCTCGAGGACGTGCTCGTCGCGCGCTGACCCGGGCCGCCCCGGCGGCCGCGCGCCTCACGGCGCGGCGCGGTCGCCGAGGAGCCAGGCGCGCGCGGCGCCCTCGTCCTTGAAGACCCGCACGAGGTCCGCGGTGCCCGCCTCCCGGGCGATGCGGGCCGCCTGCAGCGCGGCGAGGTCGCTCTGGACGAGCTCGGCGGTCCGGATCACCCCCAGCGCGGCCGAGGTCGCGCCGATGTCGCGGAGGAGCTCCGTCGCCTCCTCGGAGGCGATGGAGAACCCCCGGAAATCCACGAGGACGCGGATCCTCCGGCCGCAGAGCGAGCCGAGCGCCCTCCTGTACTCGGCGGCGTACGCGTGCGCCTCCTCCGCGCGCACGACACCTTGCAACGTGACCTCGATGAGGGCGTTGATCCTGTCGATCTTGATACGGTACATGCCGCCTCGTGGGGGAGCTACGACCGTAGCGCGGTGTCGCGGCGGAGCCAGCTCGCCGGCGCAGCGCTCGCCTCGCGCCAGCCTCGCGCTCGCCTCGCCTGGCCCTGAGTCCGGCCGCGGCTAGCGCTGCACCTGCTTCGGCTCGGTGAGCTGGTAGACATGCTCGGCGAACGCCGGGACGAGCTCCCGGGCGACGATCCACAGCCGCCCTTCGCCGAGGTCGTTCAGGGCGGCGGGCCCGTCGTAGCTGAGCCTGCCGCGCTCGCCGAAGTAGATGAACGACGGCCGATCGTGGCTCCGGAACCAGCCGCACGCGGCGTCGATCAGCGGGGCGAAGGCGGCGTCCCCGCCGGGGCGCATGGGGACGAGGCGGACCGAGTCGAGCAGCCGGAAGAGGTTCGTGCCGAGCTCGCCGAGCTCGAGGACGGCGGCCGCCACCGCCTCGCCGCGCTCGCGCGCGATGAAGACCGCGCGCTCCCGCTGGAGGCCGGCGCTGCGCCAGCGCTCGACGCAGGGGCCCATCGCGAGCCTGCCCGGCACGAGATCGAGCGCCTCCGCGTACGGGCGCGGCGACGTCGCGCACAGGTGGCCGAGCAGCGCCGCCTGCTCCGACGGGGTCGCCTCGCCGACCTCGATCGGCGCGCCGTCCGCCCCGGAGGGCCCTCGGGGCAGCGCCGGGACGTCGACGCCCATCAGGCGGAACGGGAGCGAGAGCGCGAGCCCCGTCGCCTCGTGCCTGCGGGCGAAGTCGAAGAACGACCGCTCGTTCCACGAGACGTGCGCCTCGGCGTAGACGATGACCCACCGGCACTCCGGGTCGGCCAGCGCGTACTCGCAGCAGCGCGTGAAGATGTCGCGGAGCACCTGCCGGGAGCTCAGGTTGGAGGCGCTCTTGGGCCTCTTCGCGAGCTGATGAAACATCCACGTGCCGTGGTAAGGCTTCATCACCGAGAAATTGCCCTCGATGCCGTGCTCGGAGAGGCAGGTGACGTTGTGCAGGAGGTGCGGCACCGCCGCGGCCCGCTGCGCCATCCGCATGAAGCTCGGCCGCATGGCCTCGAAGTTCTCCGGCCGCCGCCCGGAGAGGTTGAAGTAGCCCGACGAGGCGAAGAGGTCCCAGAACTCCGCCTGCCAGGCCGTCCCCCCGTAGGTGGTCGCGTGCAGGATGCGGGACACGAGCCGCAGCCAGCGCCGCTCGTCCTCGCGCTTCGCGGCGACGACCCGCACGGCGCAGAGCTGCCCGGCGCCGCCCTCGGCCGCGGACACCGACCGCACCTCGCCCTTCAGGTGGATCACCCCGTCGTCGCCGTCCGGGAGCTCCAGCGCGAGCTTGAGCCGCGGATCGAGCGGCGGCTGGCCTTCGCGGACCGCGAGCCGCAGGCTCGAGAACGACACGTCGACCACCTCGGCCACGACCGGCGGCAGGTGGAGCCAGTCCGGGTGCAGGAAGCGCGCGGCGAGCTCGACCTCGACGCCCCGCTCGTGGAGGCTCTGCCGGAGGCGCTCCACGCGCGCCGGCAGCGCGGACACGATCTCGCCCGGGCGCACCTGCTCCGCCCGGATGTTGAACCGGAAGACGGAGCTGTGCCCGGCGATCTCGACCGCGGAGGCCTCGCTCCAGCCCTCGATGCCGAACCAGCGGACCGTCCCGACCCCCACCTCGCTGAGCATCACGCACAGGGACGGCGCGCTCCCGGCGGCGCGGCGGACGATGCCCTTCTTGCGCAGGAGGACGCTCAGGATGTCGCGCACCCGCCGCGGGTCGTCGATCACCTCGCGCACCTGCCCGGCCTCGGCGGCCGAGGACCGGAAGAGGCTCGAGGCCGCGGCCTTCGCCGCGCCGTCCTCGACGAGGGCGCGCAGCGCCTCGCGGATCTGGCCGGCCGCGCGCGCCGAGACCTCCTGGAACGAGAGCCCGATGAGCGGGCCCCGGAGGCCCATCGACTGCAGCACCAGGAGGGCGGGGATCGGGCCGATCTCGTCGCCGCGGAAGGACAGGCGCACGAAGACCACGCTGCCGAAGGGGAACGACGTCTGATAATCCGGCTCGATCCAGGCGCCCATCGCGCCGAGCAGGACGACCGGGTAGCTCGGCTCGAGCCCGTCGATGCGCAGCCGGACCTCGTCGCCGTCGAGCCAGCACGCCTCCGGCGCCTCGAGCGGCGGCTCGCCCTGCAAGAGCGCTCGCCCGAGCGACAGCCCGTCAGCGCCGCCGCGGGCAGCCCAGCCCCCCTCCTGCCCGAATCCGATCTTCGGAACCAGCGTCACGAGGTCTTCCCCCCCTCCATGAGACTACCTGTTGCAGGTGGAGAACAGACGACCACGCCGCTTCGCCGGTGTGGCGAAAAGACACAGCGCCCCGCGGAGAGCTCGCCAACACCCCTCAGGAGCTCGCCTGGAAGCCGGGAAGGAGGCAGATCCACTTGATCGTACTTCCATATCATCTGTACCGGATCGCAACATCCTGCGTCAAGCGCCGGCCCTTTCACGTCACGTCATGCCATGCCGCGCACGCGCGAGCGCCACGCCGCGCGCCGCCCCGCGCCCTGAACGCGAGGGCAAGCTCGCCCTGGATCCAGCCGGGGAGCGGCCATCGAGGGACGACGTCGCGGGCGTTCGCGCCGCGTCATGCTACAAAGGGCCACCCCGATGCCCGACATGAGCGCCTTTCTGCACGCCGACGGCTGGATCACGCTCGCGACGCTCAGCGCGCTGGAAATCGTTCTCGGAATCGACAACATCGTCTTCCTTTCCATCATGACGGCGAAGCTGCCGCCCGAGCAGCAGCCGCTCGCGCGCCGCATCGGCCTCCTGCTCGCCCTCGGGATGCGGCTGCTCCTCCTGCTCGCGATCTCGTGGGTCATGGGGCTCAAGGCGACCCTGTTCACCCTGTTCGGACACGGCTTCAGCGGTCGTGACCTGATCCTGCTCGGCGGCGGCGTGTTCCTGATCGGCAAGGCGACCCACGAGATGTTCGACAAGCTCGAGGTCGAAGAGTCCAAGGACGCGCCGTCGAAGGGCAAGTCGTCGTTCCCTTCCGTCATCGCGCAGATCGTGGTGCTCGACATCGTCTTTTCGCTCGACTCGGTCATCACCGCCGTCGGCATGGCGCAGCACATCTCGATCATGATGGTGGCCATGTTCATCGCGGTGGGCGTGATGCTCGTCTTCGCCGGCAAGATCGGCGCGTTCATCCACCGCCACCCGAGCATGAAGATCCTCGCGCTGAGCTTCCTGCTCCTCATCGGCGTCGTGCTGGTGGCCGACGGCATGGGTCAGCACATCAGCAAGGGCTACATCTACTTCGCCATGGCGTTCTCGCTCGGCGTCGAGCTCATCAACATGCGCCTCCGGCTGCGCCAGAAGCCCGTCCAGCTGCACACGCGGAGGGGGAGCTCTCCGGACCTCTTGCAGGCGCCCGGGCAGGCTCCTCCTGGCGGCTGAGGCCGCGCGGGGTCGTCGGCGGGGGCGCCGGCGCGAGGGCGGAGATCGGGGTCGCCGGAGCGAGCTCCGGGAGAGCCTGTAAACAATTCGCACAGATGCCGTGTCCGAGGGTAGACGGCGAGAGCGGCCGGTCCCAGAAGTGACACCGGAGTTCTCCACCGAGGTGAGCGTGAGCGACGAGCAGGGAGACGCAGGACGGGGAAGGCGGCGGCGCGTGGTCGTCGTCGACGACGACGACGCGATCGTCGAGACGCTGGAAGAGGTGCTGCTGGCGGAGGGCTATGACGTCGAGGGGTACACCGACCCCCTGGAGGCCCTGGAGCGGCTGCGCTCCCAGGCGCTGCCGGACGTCATCATCCTCGACTGCGTGATGCCGTTTTTGGACGGGCCGCGCCTCCTGGAGACGCTCGCGGCCGAGGGGAGATTGGTGCCGGTCGTGCTCGTGACCGCGCTCAGCGATCCCGGCTTCTGCATCGACCCGGACCACCCGGACGCGACGAGGATCATCAACAAGCCGTTCGACCTGGAGCAGCTGCTGGAGACGCTCGACGACCTCTCGAGCGCGCCGCCGGTGAGCGGGCCCGGGTCGCGGCGGCGGCCGCGGGCCTCGTCGACGCAGCAGACGTAGCGGCGCGGCGGCGCTCGCCGGCGCGGCGGCGTCCCCCGCGGCGCGCGGCGCCGACGCGCCTCGGCAGGCGGGGGATCAGGGCCGGGGGAGCGCCGCGGCGAGGCCGTGGACGACCTCGGCGCCGACGGGGACGGTGAGGCTGGCCCCCTGGAAGTCGCCGCCGATCGGCTCGTAGGAGCCGCCGAGGCACTGGGCGAGGAAGGTCTCCGCGATCGCGTTGAACGACATGGAGTTCTCCGGGCGGGCGAAGCCGTGGCCCTCGTCGGGGTACAGCACGTAGGTCACCGGGATACCCTTGCTCGTCATCGCCTTGACGATCTGATCGCTCTCGGCCTGCTTCACGCGCGGGTCGTTGGCGCCCTGGCCGATGAGCAGCGGCCGCTTGATCTGGTCGGCGCGGTAGAGCGGCGAGCGCAGGCGCAGGAGCTCGCGGCCCGCCTCGGTGCGGGGGTCGCCGACCCGCTTGGCGAAGAGCTCGAGCATCGGCGCCCAGTAGGGCGGGATCGACTCGAGCAGGGTCACGAGGTTCGACGGGCCGACGATGTCGACGCCGCAGGCGAAGGCCTCGGGCGTGAAGGTGAGGCCGACGAGCGTCGCGTAGCCGCCGTAGCTGCCGCCCATGATCGCCACGCGCTCCTTGTCGGCGATGCCCTGCGCGACCGACCAGGCCACCGCGTCGAGCAGGTCGTCGTGCATCTTGCCCGCCCACTCCAGGTCGCCCGCGTTGACGAACCTCTTGCCGAAGCCCGTCGAGCCGCGGAAGTTGGGGCTCAGCACGGCGTAGCCGCGGTTCGCGAGCCACTGGTGCATCGGATCGAGGCGGAAGGAGCTGCGCGCCCAGGGGCCGCCGTGGACGAGGAGCACCGTCGAGAGCGGCTTGTCCGGCTTGCCGTCCCCGTCGGGGTCGGCGGCGCGCGGCAGCGACAGGTAGCTCACGAGCTCGAGGCCGTCGCGCGCCTTGATGACGACGGGCCGCATCTTCACGAGCGGCTGCGCCTCGAGCGCCGTCCGGTTCGTGAAGAGGAACGTCGCCTTCTTCGAGGGGCGATCGTAGAGGTAGTACCGGACCGGGCCGTCGGAGACGACGTAACCGACGGTCCACCGCTTGTCGTCGAGCGAGCGGCTCAGCACCTCGAGGTCGCCGTCGGCGACCGCGCGGAGGGCGTCGAGGTCCGCCTGGAGGCTCTTGTCGATCACGTGCCAGCGCTTGCGCTCGTGCTCGGAGGAGGCCGCCTGCACCTTGCCGGTCGCCGGGTGGACGATCACCCCGCTGACGTCGGCCTTCGCGTCCTCGGCGAGCACCGCCGGCTTCGCGGTCCTCGGGTCGAGGGTGACGAGCGCGGCGGTGTCGCGGCCGCGGCTGTCCCGGAAATAGAGCGTCTTGCCGGTCGCGTCGAAGCCGATCGGCCCGCTGGTCGCGGCGTCCTCGTGCCCGAACGCGACGAACGGCTTCGGCTCCTTGCCGGTGATGTCGAGGAGCTCCTGGCCCCCGTCGGCCGTCATCCGCAGCGCCAGCCGCGCCTTGAAGTCGTCGTCGGCGACGAACCCCGCGAACCCGTCGTTCTGCCGCACGAGCTTGCGCTCGCCGGTGCGGACGGAGACGCGGTAGAGGTCGTGGTGCTTCTTGTCCCGATCGTTCATGCCGATCAGGATCTCGTCCGGGATCTTCTTGCTCACCGCCTCGAACGTCGCGGAGATGCCCTCGAACGGCGTGAGGTCCTTGATCTGCCCCGTCTTGAGCTCGACGGCGTAGATATGCCAGTTCTCGTCGCCGCCCTTGTCCTGGCGGTAGAGGACGTAATCGCTCGCGTACGGGAACAGGAAGGTGCGCACGCCGCGGGTCTTTTCCTTCGTGACCGGCTTGGCCGCCGATGGATCCGAGGCCGGGCCGACCCACAGGTTGAGCACGCCCTCGGAGGGGGCGAGGAACCCGAGCCGCTGGCCATCCGGGCTGATCTCGGGAGACGCGCGATCGGGGTTGCCGAAGAGGACGCGCCGGGGGAGGAGCGTCGCGTCGGCGCGCGGCGCGGCCTTCGCCGGCGCGGCAGGGGCCGCGGCGGCCGGGGCTGCCGGGGCCGGCGCGGCGGCCTGCTGGGGCGGCGCGGGCGCCGGCGCGGGAGCGCCGCCGCAGGCGAGCGGCGCGAGGAGGGGCAGCAGGAACAGCGATCGGAGCTTCTGGGGCAGGTCCATGGATTCACCCGAGGCGCGGAGCCATCGGCGGCATTCCGCATGCGCCGCGCCCGCGCCCGAGGGTCATAGCGAGATCGCCGGGGCAGGTCTATGGCCGCCGCGCGGGCTGCGCGCCTCGGGGCGGCGCCCGATCGCCCGGCCCGTGGGGCGCGCCGGGCGGCTCGCTGCGGCGCCGTGGTGGCCGGCGCGTCAGGCGGCTTGCTGCGGCGTCGTGGCGGCGGGCGCGCCGCGCGCGTCGAGCGCGAGCTTGCAGGACAGCCACCCGCGCACGAGCTCGAGGTGGCGCGCCTCGTGCTGCTCGGCCACGCGGAACTCGGCGGCCATGTCGTCCTGGCCGTACGCGGTCGCCAGATCGATGAGCATGCGCCAGCTGTCGTTGTCCGTGAGCTCGGCGACGAGCAGCGCCTGCAGGCTCTGTCCGAAGTCGATCCTCGGCTCGACGGCGACCGCGAGCACGCCGGCCGACGCCAGGCCGATCATGTCGGCGCTGGGCGTCATCGCGGTCGGATCGGCCCCGAGCCGCTCGATCGCGCGCTTCAGCAGCGCGAAGTGCCGGAGCTCGTCGTCGCGGATCGCCTCGAGGTCGGCGCGCGTCGGGCCCCCCTCGAAGCCCCCCTCCGCGTCGTACTTGGCGATCAGCGCCTCGTAGAGGCGCGTTCCCGAGCGCTCGAACTGGAGGCGCTCGCCGAGCTTGTCGATGAGGAGCGCCGGCGGCCTGCCCTGGATGAGCTCCCCGGCCGCCTTGACCACGCCCTTGAGGCTCACCGGCGGCGGCACGCTCCCGACCGTGCCCGACCCCCGCGCGTACTCGCTCCTGACCGCCGCGGCGTCGGCCTCGCTCCCGGGGGAGCTCGGCGGGATCGCCTGCGAGAGCTCGATGAGCTCCTTGCTGTCGATGGGCGAGGTCGCGATGCCCGTGGTGTTGGTCCCGATCGTGATCTGCTTCATGGCGTCGCCTCCTTCTGTCCGTCGATCGCCTCGGCGCGCCGCGAGAGCTCGGTGCCGGGCATGAACCGGTAGCCCGCGGCCACGATCTCGGAGGGCGAGCCGGCGGAGTTCATCTGCTGCCGATAAGCGAGCGTCGCGGCGCTCTCCGGGATGACGGTCGGGTCGACGATGTGCTCGCCGACGGCGCGGAGGTGCACCTCCCGGGAGAGCACGTCGCGCACGAACTGGCGGTGGCTCTTGTGGGAGACCGGGGCCGGCAGCGAGGCCGGGAGGATCTCGGCCGCGTCGCGCCCCTCGAGCCGGTTGAAATGGTCGATGGCCACGTGGAGCTGCCCGAGCTCGTAATCGAGGAACCGCTCCCAGATCCGCTTGAGGTGGGCGTTCTGCTCTTGCTGGAGGCAGCTCCAGTAGTTGTAGACCTCGTTGGCCTCGTGCAGGACCCACTTCTCGAGCCAGGTCTCCTCGGGGTTGATCATCGCCTCGTACTGGGTGACGTGCTGCTCCTCGATCGAGGCGATCTCGGCGTAGAGCAGCCGCGCCACCGGGTCGGCGAAGAACGGCCCGACGTTGACGTAATAGTTGTGGGTCTGCTGCTCGGCGGCCATGATCGTGAGCGCGTTGAGCTTCGTGATCGGGCTCGCGGTCTTGCGGTCGTACGGCGCGCGCACGTCGTCCTCGGGGGCGCGGTGCTCCACCGCGGTGGGGCGACCCACGGTCACGTCGGTGTACGATTGCAGGATGTTGTTCGCGTCCTTGCCTTCCAGGCGATCGAGGAGCGCCGAGTAGCGGTAGAGGTGGTCGTAGTCCTCGAGCATGCCGAAGCGGTAGACCTGCGCGAGGTACGGGTCGGGCTCCGACAGGGCGGCGTGCGCGGTGATCTCGATGGCGACCTGCTCGTATCCGATGGTGGTCTCGAGCGGCGACTGGTCCGGCGGGTTGAGCCAGTTCACCAGCGTGACCTGGTGGTGGTCGACGCGCCGCACCTCTGCGAGCACGCGGCGGAGATCCCGGTTCATGCGCGCGAAGCTGTGCAGGAACCGCACGCTCTCGAGCTCGATGCCGTTCATCAGGATGATGCGGACCCGGGTGAACGCGTCGTCGTCGAGCTTGCTGTACGGCACCTGGACGAGATCGCGCCAGTTGAACGACTGGCGGTCGAGCGGTATCCCCCGCTCTTTCAGGATATCGAGAGCCATGTTGCCCCTCCTCGCGCGTCGCGCGTCGCGCTCGTGCGCCGATGAGCGACGGCTGCGGCGGTACCTGAGGCCGCCCTCGCCGGAGCGCAAGGATGGGCGGACCCCGAGGGGCCGGGCCCCTCCGGGCGATCCTGCCCGGCGGAACTGCGCGCCCCTGCCGCGCCGTGCTAGGAGCTCTCGTGATCTCGAGCAGCGTCCCCGATCTCCGGCTCCGCACCCGCAACGCGATGCCCGTCCGCGAGGACGGCGATTACGTCCTTTACTGGATGATCGCGAGTCGCCGGACCCGGTACAATTTCGGTCTGGAGCGCGCGGTCGCCTGGTCGCAGGAGCTCGATCGGCCGCTCGTGGTGCTGGAGGCGCTCCGGTGCGGCTACCGCTGGGCGAGCGACAGGCACCATCGCTTCGTGATCGACGGCATGGCCGACAACGCGCGCCGCCTCGCCGCGGCGGGCGTCCTCGCGCACCCGTACGTCGAGCCCGCCGCGGGGGCCGGCAAGGGCCTGCTCGGCGCGCTCGCGGCGCGGGCGTGCGTGGTCGTGACGGACGACTACCCCTGCTTCTTCCTCCCCCGGATGGTCGCCTCGGCCGCGCGGCAGGTCCCCGTCCGCCTGGAGCAGGTGGACTCGAACGGCCTCTTGCCGATCCGCGCGGCCGAGCGGGTGTTCACGACCGCGCGCTCGTTCCGCATCTTCTGGCAGCGGGTCATCGGCGAGCACCTCGGCGCGCAGCCGGCGGCCGATCCGCTGAGGAAGGCGAGGCTCCGGCCGGCGGCGCCGCTCCCCCGCGCGATCGCGCGGCGGTGGCCGGCGGCCTCTCCGGCGCTGCTCGGGGGCGACCCTGCCGCGCTCGCCGCGCTCCCCATCGATCACACCGTCGCGCCGGTGCCGCGCCGGGGCGGCCCGGAGGCGGCCGGCGAGGAGCTCGCGCGCTTCGTCGCGGAGCGGCTCCCGGGCTACCTGGAGGGGCGCGATCATCCCGACGCCGGCGCGGCGAGCGGCCTGTCGCCGTACCTGCACTTCGGCCACCTCGGGGCGCACGAGGCCTTCGCCGCCGTCGCCCGGCGCGAGGGCTTCCGCGCCGAGCGGCTCGGCCGCCCCGAGGGCGGCGTCGCCAGGCCGAGCGGCAGCCGCGAGGGGTTCTGGGGGATGAGCGCCTCGGCCGAGGCGTTCCTCGAGCAGCTCGTCACGTGGCGGGAGCTCGGGTTCAACGCCTTCGCGCTCGGGGCGAGCGAGGGAGACGGGCCGCGCCTCTCGTGGAAGCGCGATCCGACCGATTACGAGTCTCTCCCGGACTGGGCGCTCGCGACGCTGGCGAAGCACGAGCGCGACCCGCGCCCCCGCCTCTACCCGCTCGAGGCGCTCGCGGCCGGGGCGACCTACGATCGCCTCTGGAACGCCTCGCAGGTCGAGCTCCTCCGCGAGGGTCGAATCCACAATTACCTGCGCATGCTCTGGGGCAAGAAGATCCTGGAGTGGTCGCGGACGCCGCGCGAGGCGCTCGAGGTGATGATCGAGCTCAACGATCGGTATGCGCTCGACGGCCGCGACCCGAACTCCACGTCGGGCATCTTCTGGGTGCTCGGCCGCTACGATCGGGCCTGGGGTCCGGAGCGGGAGATCTTCGGCACGATCCGTTACATGTCGTCCGAGAGCGCCGCGCGGAAGCTGCACCTCAAGGAGTACCTGGCGCGCTATGCGCGGTAGCGCGCGCGGCCACGCCGGCGCGGGCGGCCGGCGCGGCCGCGCGCTCGCCCGGGGTCTCCGGGAGGCGCCGCGGGGCAGCGCGTCTCCTGGGGCGCCTCCGGGCGCTGGACGCCTCCGGGGCGCGGGCGGAGGACCGGGCGCGGCGGCGCGGCGCGGCGGTGCGGCGGCGAGGCGGCGCGTGGCGCGGGCGCGGGTCGCGGGCGGCGGCGCGCGCGGGAACGACCGCGCTGGACGCCGGCGGCGGGGGCGCGGGCGGGGGTGCACGCGGGGTTCGACGCGGCCGCCGAGGTGAGCTATCGAGCGGGCGTGGAACTCCTCCGTGAATTTTTCAGCAGGCTGAGGGAGCTCGAGTCGCTCCTCGAGTGGGGCGGCTACCCCGTCCTGATGATCATCATCTTTGCCGAGACGGGGCTGCTCATCGGGTTCTTCCTTCCGGGGGACTCGCTGCTCGTCACGGCCGGGGTGCTCGTCAATGCGGGGCTCATCAACCCATTCAATCTGACGAACTTCCAGAACCTGCTCCTGATGAACGTCACGCTGATGACGATGGCGATCGTCGGCGACGCGGTGGGCTTCTCGATCGGGCGGCGCGCCGGGCCGAAGATCTTCACGCGCGAGCAGTCGCTCCTGTTCCGCAAAGATCACCTGATCGCGACGCAGAAGTTCTACGAGAAGCACGGCGGCAAGACGATCATCCTCGCGCGCTTCATGCCGTTCGCCCGGACGTTCGCCCCGGTGGTGGCGGGCGTGGGGCAGATGGCGTACCGGCGCTTCGTGATGTTCAATGTGGTGGGCGGCGTGCTCTGGGTCTTCTCGATGACCTTCCTCGGGT
The DNA here is from genome assembly GCF_051474135.1 of Sorangium sp. So ce385. NCBI lineage: Bacteria > Pseudomonadati > Myxococcota > Polyangiales > Polyangiaceae > Sorangium > Sorangium sp. So ce385. Next base: position 10,404,262 of record NZ_CP150337.1, read on the forward strand.
ACTTCCTGGGCAAGGTCTTCGACGCGAAGCAGATCGAGCGGGTCGTCTACCTGATCATCTTCGTCTCGGTGGCGCCGGTCATCTTCGGGGCCGTCAAGCACCGTCTCCAGCAGAAGAAGGCTGCCGAGCGGCTCGGGACCGAGCCGTAGCCTGCGCCATCCTGCGCGCGCGGCCGGCGACGCCGCCGCGCGTGCTCCGAAGGCCGCCCGCCTCTTGTACTCCGCACCACCGCGCGGCTACGCTCTCCACCTACCATGCCGCAGCAGCCCGCCGTCCCCCCCGGCGTCCCCGTGCCCGGCGACGTCCTCGCGGGCAAATACCGCATCGAGCGCGTCCTCGGCGCGGGCGGCATGGGCGTGGTCCTCGCGGCGTGGCACCTCGTCTTGGAGCGCCGCGTCGCGGTCAAGTTCCTCCTCCCCGAGGCCGCGGCGCTCCCCGACGCCGGCGCCCGCTTCCTCCGCGAGGCCCGCGCCGCCGCTGCCCTCGACGGACAGCACATCGCGCGCGTCCTCGACGTGGGCACGCTGGACACGGGCGCGGCCTACATGGTGCTGGAGTACCTGACCGGCGACGATCTCGGCCACGTGCTCCAGACCCGCGGCCCCCTCCCGCTCGCCGAGGCGGCCGACTACCTCCTTCAGGCCTGCGAGGCCATCGCCGAGGCCCACGCGCGCGGCATCATCCACCGCGACCTCAAGCCGAAGAACCTCTTCCTCACCCGCCGCCCCGACGGCACTCCCCTTCTCAAGGTCCTCGACTTCGGTCTATCGAAGTTCATCGCCACCGGCGATTCCGTCAAGGAGGCGAGCCTGACCGCGACCGGCCTCATCATGGGCTCCATTCATTACATGTCGCCCGAGCAGATCCGCAGCCTGAAGTTCGCGGATGTGCGCACGGACATCTGGGCCCTCGGCGTGATCCTGTATCGCATGCTCACGGGGCGGCACCCGTTCGAGGGCGACAGCGTCACCGCGGTCACGGCGGCCATCATGATGGACACGCCCGTCTCCATCACGGCGCTGCGGCCGGACGTGCCCCCGGCCGTCGCGGCGCTCGTGAGCCGGTGTCTCGTGAAGGACCCGAACACCCGCGTCCAGAGCGTGACCGAGATCGCCCGCGTGCTCGCGCCCTTCGGGACGCACCGCGCCAGGCTCGCGTTCGAGAGCATCGACCGGCTCCTGCCGGAGCTCGCGCCCCGCGCCGGCTCCTCGCCGGACGTGGCCGCGCCCACCGGGACGGCCGGCGCGTTCAGCGCGTCGTCGCCCTCGTGGGTCCGAGCGCCCGAGCCCGCGACGACGGCCCCCATGCCGACGCCTCCTCCGGGCACGCCGTCGTCGCCCGGCAGCGAGGCGGCGGGGACGGCGCACGCGACGCTGCCCCACGCCTCCTGGGGCAACACCACGCGGACCCGCACGCCGCGGAGCCGCGTGGCGCTGCTCGCCGGCGCCGCCGGCGCGTGCCTGCTGGCCGGGTTCGTCCTTGCGTGGCGGCTGACGGCGAACGGGCCCGTGGTCGACGGCGCGCCCGTGACCTCGGCCGCAGCGCCGGAGCCACCTCCGGCGTCCGCCGTCGCCGGCGCGGCGACGGCCGCGCCCGGCGCGCCCACCGTGACGCCCGGCGCGGCGACGGCCGCGCCCGCCGCGGATGCCACGGAGACCGCGGCCCCTGGGCCTGCGGTCAGCTCGGAGCGCCCCGAGAGCGCCTTTGCCGGCCCCACGGCGAGGCCGGCGGCATCTCCGCCGGCGCCCGCCCCCAAGCCGAGCGCGAGCCTCGGGACCGCATCACCACGTAAGCCGACACCGCGACCGACGGCGGCCCCGCCGAAGAAGCCCGTGGATCCAGGAACGCTATGGAACTGACGAAGCAAGCAAGGGTTCGCGCGGCGGCGCGCGGCCTCCTGTCGTTCGCCCTCGTCTGCGCGATGAGCCGAACGGCGGCCGCGCAGCCCACGAGCTCCAAAGCGGCCGACGCGCAGGCGCTCTTCGAGCAGGGCCGCGCGGCCCTGGAGGCGCGAGACTGCGTCCGTGCGATTCCGCTCTTCCGCAAGAGCCAGGAGCTGTATCCGGCTCGCGGCACCCTGTTCAACCTCGCGCAGTGCGAGGCCGAGCTCGGGCGGTTCGTCAGCGCAATGCAGCACTACAAGGAGCTCCTCACGCAGCTGACGCCCGGCGACCCCCGCCTCCCGATCACCCAGCAGCGCATCGCGGATCTCGAGCCGCGCCTGCCCAAGCTGGTCGTGCAGGTCGCGGACGGCGCGCCGGCGCCCGCGGAGGTGGTCCTCGACCGGGTCGCGGTGCCGCAGGCCAGCCTCGGCAGCGAGCTCCCGGTCGATCCCGGCGACCACGTGATCGTCGCGCGGTGGGCGGACGGCCGGCAGGCCGAGGCGCGCGTGTCGGTCGCGGAGGGCGCGCGCAAGGACGTGCGCCTCGAGCCGCCGCCGGTCGCCGCCGCGCCGCCGCCCCCGGACCGCGTGTCCGAGGCGCCGCAGGCCCCCTCGCCTCCCCCGGACGCCCCGCCGCCCGCCTCCAGCGCGCGGCGGACGCTCGCCTTCGTGGTCGGCGGCGTCGGCGTCGCGGCCCTGGGCGGCAGCCTCATCACGGGCGGGCTCGCGATCGGCGCGAAGGGAGATCTCGAGCAGGAGTGCCCGGATCCTTCGCGGTGCAGCGACGAGGGCATGTCGCTGAGCTCCCGAGGCCAGACGCTCACCACCACGAGCACCGTGCTCGGCGCCATCGGCCTCGCCGGGCTCGGCGCCGGCCTGGTGCTCCTCCTGACCGCGCCCGAGCAGGGCACCTCGGTCGCCCTCACGCCCGCGATCTTGCCGGGCGGCGGCGGCGCGCTGCTGCACAGCCGCTTCTAGCGAAGCCCCGGCAGCGGCGGCCACGGCCCCCCGGAGGAAAGGCCGCCGAGGGCGGCCCTCGAGGTCCCGGTCAGGAGCGGCGGCCGGAACGCGCAAACTTCAATAAGTTCGCGTACTTATCATCATCCGCAAAAAAGATCGCCCCGCGTGTCGATCTTGCCCCCTCCGGTTCGTCGCGTCGGTAGAGCCAGGGACGCACCCCTGCCGGAGCACGGAAGCCCGGCTCCCCACGGAAGCAAGGAGAACGACCATGCGATTCATGATCCTGATCAAGGCCACCAAGGACAGCGAAGCGGGCGTCATGCCGAGCGAGCAGCTCCTCACCGAGATGGGGAAGTTCAACGAGGAGCTGGTGAAGGCCGGCGTGATGGTCGCGGGCGACGGGCTCCATCCGAGCGCGAAGGGCGCGCGCGTCAGGTTCTCGGGCGACAAGCGGACCGTGATCGACGGGCCCTTCGCCGAGACCAAGGAGCTGATCGCGGGCTACTGGATCTGGGAGGTGAAGTCGAAGGAAGAGGCCATCGCGTGGGTGAAGCGCTGCCCCAACCCCATGTACGAGGACTCCGAGGTCGAGATCCGCCAGGTGTTCACGGCGGACGACTTCGGCCCCGCGCTCACGCCCGAGCTCCGGGAGCAGGAGGATCGCCTGCGGGCGCAGGTCGAGGCGAAGAAATAGCCACGGCGCTCCCCGGGGATCGCGGCGGCCGAGGGGGCTTGCGCCGGCGGAGGAAGCTGCTCTGATCGGTCGCCGTGACGGCTCCCGAGGCGCATCGCGCGATCCACGCGGTCTTCCGGATCGAGTCCGCCAGGCTCATCGCCGGCCTCACGCGGATGGTGCGCGACGTCGGCCTCGCCGAGGAGCTCGCGCAGGACGCGCTCGTCGCCGCGATCGAGCGGTGGCCGGAGTCGGGCGTCCCGGACAACCCGGGCGCGTGGCTCATGGCCACCGCGAAGCGCCGCGCGATCGACGAGCTCCGCCGGAGCAAGCTGCTCGAGAGGAAGCACGAGGAGCTCGGCCACGAGATCGAGGCCCAGCGCGCGACGGCCGCGCCCGATCCGGACGCCGCGCTCGACGACGACGTGGGCGACGACCTCCTGCGCCTCGTGTTCACCGCCTGCCACCCGGTCCTTTCCACCGAGGCGCAGGTGGCGCTCACGCTCCGCCTGCTCGGAGGCCTGACGACCGAGGAGATCGCGCGCGCGTTCCTGGTCCCGGAGCCGACCGTCGCCCAGCGCATCGTCCGGGCCAAGCGGGCCCTCGCCGAGGCGCGCGTCCCCTTCGAGGTCCCCCGCGGGGCCGAGCTCGCGCCCCGGCTGTCCTCGGTGTTCCAGGTCGTCTACCTCATCTTCAACGAGGGCTACTCGGCGACCGCCGGCGACGACTGGATGCGCCCTGCCCTCTGCGAGGACGCGCTCCGCCTCGGCCGCATCCTGGCCGAGCTCGTCCCGAAGGAGCCGGAGGTCCACGGCTTGGTCGCGCTCATGGAGATCCAGGCGTCGCGCGCGAGGGCGCGGGTCGGCCCGTCGGGCGAGCCCATCCTGCTCCTGGATCAGAACCGCGCCCTCTGGGATCACCTCCTGATCCGCCGCGGCCTCGCGGCGCTCGAGCGCGCCGAGCAGCTCGGCGGCGCGCGGGGGCCCTACGCGCTCCAGGCCGCGATCGCCGCCTGCCACGCGCGGGCGCGCACCGCGGCGGAGACCGACTGGGCGCGCATCGCCGCGCTCTACGCGGCGCTCGCCCAGGTCACGCCGTCGCCCGTGGTCGAGCTCAACCGCGCCGTCGCGCTCTCGATGGCGTTCGGCCCGGCCGCGGGCCTCGCCGTGGTCGACGCGCTGACCTCGGAGCGCGCCCTCGAGAGCTACCACCTCCTGCCGAGCGTGCGCGGCGACCTCCTCGCGAAGCTCGGCCGCCTCGACGAGGCGCGCGTCGAGTTCGAGCGCGCGGCGTCGCTCACGCGCAACGCGCGCGAGCGCGAGCTGCTCCTCGGGCGCGCCGCCGCCTGCGCGCCCGGCTCGGCGCCGCCGCCGGCCCCCTCGGGCCGGTGACGGCCGCCGGGCGTCACCCGCGATCCACCGCCGCCGCGAACGCCGCGCCGCTGGCCGCCGTCGCCGCGCTGGTCAGCCAGCGCCCGAGCGCCGCCGGGTCCTCGCACGCGAGCACCCGGGCCCGCACCGCCTCGGGCACCGCGATCCCCCGCGCGGAGAGCACCGCGAGGATCGCGCGCGCGTGGGCCTGCGTCTGGGCGCGCGCCTGCACCCACTCGTCCGTGAACCGCGACGCTTCGCGCTCCTCGAACAGCGCCGCGACCGGCACGGCGCCGAGGCCGTGCTTGTCCAGCTCCGGCAGGAGCGGCACCTCGGCGCCCGGCCGGTAGGTGATCGACGCCGTCCCCGGCCGCACGACCTCGAGCTCCCGCCGCTCCGCGTGCGCGATCCAGACCCAGGGCCACTCGTGCTCCAGGTACAGCTTCACCTTCTCCTCGAGGTAGCGCTTCGACTGGGTGCCCCGGATCTCCACGGCCAGCACCGGCGTCCCGCGGTAGGCATCGTTCCGCGGCGACGAGAGGTCGCCCACGAGCACCACGTCCGGCGCCCGGAGCGAGGGCCCCGCCGGGTCGCTGAGGTCGCAGTACACGTCGGTCATCACCGTGAACCCCTCGCGCGCGTGCGTGCGGAAGAGGGCAGCGAGGAGGGCCATCACGATGCCGTGGATATCCTTGCTCCCCATCTGCTCGATCAGCTCCCCGCGGTGCAGCTCCCACGGGCTGCCGTCGAAACAGTCGTCGGGCGTACCCAGCCGGCGGCCGGTCGGCCCGAAGTCCCGCAGCTCGATCGGCCCCGTGTTCCGGGGCGGACGGGTCGGGATGCCGTTCCAACGTGCGGTCATGCCCGCAAGCATAGCACGCCAGTCCCCTGGCCCGCGGGGGGCCGCGCCGGCCCGGGCCAGGCCGGCCCGACCGCCCCGCGGGCCGCCTGGCCCTCGGGGCGCCTCAGGCCGAGAGCTTCTGATCGGCGACGTCGAGCGCCGCGTCGAGCGCCGCGATCCCCTCCTCGATCTCCGCCTCGCTGATGATGAGCGGCGGCGCCACGAGCAGGTGGCTCACCCACCCCATGAGCGACACCCCGCGCTTCGCCGCCTCGGCGACCACCGCGTCGACCACCAGGGGCCGCCGAGCCGCCTTGTCCTGCGGCACGTTGAACGGCTCCTTCGTCGCGCGGTCCTTCACGAGCTCCACCGCCCAGAACAGGCCGATCCCGCGCACATCGCCGATCGAGGGGTGCTTCTCCTTGAGGGCGCGGAGCTTCTCGCCCACGACCTCTCCCATCTTCGTCGCGCGGTTCAGGAGGTCGAGCCGCCGATACTCGTCGATCGCGGCGACCACCGGGGCCAGCGTGAGGGGGTGGGCCTCGTAGGTGTGGCCGTGGGCGAACATGTTGTCATCGAAGTAGTCCGCGATCGCGCGCGAGGTCGCCACCACCCCGAGCGGCGCGGCCGCGTTCGTCACGCCCTTCGCGGTCGTCAGGATGTCCGGCACCACCCCCCAGTGATCGACCGCAAACCACTTTCCGGTCCTTCCCCACCCGCTCATCACCTCGTCTGCGATGAGGAGCACGCCTCGCTTTCGCGCGACCTCGGCGATCCGCGGCAGGTACTCGGCCGGCGGGATGAGGACGCCGTTCGTGCCCACGATCGGCTCGACCAGCACCGCCGCCACGTTCTCCTCGTGGTCGATCATGTAAGCCAGGTAGTCGGCGCACGCGACGCCGCACTCGGGGTAGCTCCGGCCGAGCGGGCAGCGATAGCAGTTCACCTCCGGGCCGAACACCACGCCCGGGATCTTGCCGGCCGGCTCGATGAACCAGCGGCGGAAGTCGCCGGTCGCCGCGACCGAGCCCGCCGTCGAGCCGTGGTACGACGTGTAGCGCGCGATGATCTTGTGCTTGCCCGTGTAGAGCCGCGCCATCTTGAACGCCGCCTCGTTCGCCTCGGTGCCCGACGTCGCGAAGAAGAACTTGTCGAGCCCCTTCGGCATCACCTCCAGGAGCTTCTGCGCCGCCCGGACCCGCACCTCGCACGTGTGCGCCGGGCTGATGTAGGCGAGCTGCCTCGCCTGCGCGCAGATCGCCTCGATCACGGCCTCGTTCTGGTGTCCGAGGTTCGAGCAGATGAGCTGCGAGGACAGGTCCAGGTAGCGCTTTCCGGACGCATCCCAGAACGCGCAGCCCTCCGCGCGGGTGACGTGGATCGGCTTCCAGCCGCGCTGAGCGCGCCAGGTGCCGTACGTGTGCTTCGTGGTCAGCTCAACGATGTCATCGCTCATGGTAACCTTCGCGGTTCGAGGAGGTGCCCAGCGTAGTGGGTGATCCCACCCCCCCGCACGCGAATTTCCCGGCGCCGCTCGCCCGCTCCCGCGCGCCTCGCCTCGCGATTCCGCGCGGCGCCCGCCGCCTCTGCCGCGATGTCCAGACGGCACGAGCGCGCTCGCGGCGCCGCGCGAGATCGCGGTACAAGGACGTCCGTGATCCGTCCTTGTCGCCTCGCCTGCACGTCGGCTGTCCTCTCCATCGCGCTGCTCTCCTCCGGGGCGGGCGCCCAGATCGTCAATGTCCAGCCGGTGATCGCCGCGAACGGCGACAAGAACGGGCTCGCCGTCGCCGTCGAGGGCTCGGCCGACGTCCGGACCGGGAACACGCGCCTCGTCGCGCTGGCGGGCGGCGTCATCGCGGGTTACCGCGCCGGCCGGCACCAGGTCTTCGCCATGGCCCGCGCCGAGTTCTCCGAGGAGGCCGGCGATCCGATCGTGAACAAGGACCTCGAGCACCTCCGTTACCGGCTCACGATCGCGGGGCCGCTCGAGGCCGAGGCGTTCGTGCAGCACGACCGCGACGACTTCCGGCGGCTCGCGCTGCGGGCGCTCCTCGGCGCCGGGCCGCGGCTGCGCGTCACGCCCTTCGAGGGGTTCGAGGCCGCCGTCGGCGCGGCGCTCATGCTCGAGCACGAGCAGCTCGCGGCCGGCCCGGAGCCGGACGCGGGCGAGCAGGTGACGGACGCGCGGCTGTCGACGTACCTCCTCCTCGCGACGTCGGTCACGCCCCACCTCAAGCTCGGCAACACCTTCTACCTGCAGCCGCGGCTCGACCGCGGCGGGGACGTGCGCGTCCTCAGCGAGACGTCGCTCCTCGCGACCGCGACGAAGCACCTGTCGATCAAGATGGCCCTGAGCTCGGCCTACGACGCCGCGCCGCCGGAGGGCGTCGTCCCCCTCGACGCGACGCTGAAGAGCGCGCTCCAGGTCACCTTCTGAGCCGCGCCGCGGCGTCCTGAGCCGCGCCGCGGCGTCCTGAGCCGCGCCGCGGCGTCCTGAGCTGCGGCCGCGGCGTCGCGTGCGCCCGGGGCAGCGCTCGCCTCGGCGCGGCCTCAGCCAGCGGCCCCGCCCTCGGCGCGCGCCACGTCCCGCAGGCGCGCGACGCGGTACTCCAGCCGGGAGATGACCTCCTCCTTCGTCGCGCCCTCGCCCACATCCATCAGCACCTTCTGGCACATCGCGCACATCTGCAGGAGGTGGGAGCGGAGCTCCTCGGGGGTACACGCCCCTTTCCTCAGCTCGTCGAGCCGCCGCGCGAGGCCCTCCTTCTCGCGGCCCGCCTCCGATGGATCGCCGGCCGCCGCCGGATCGTTCCAGCGCGCCGCGCTGGCCTCGCACAGGAAACACGTACCTTCGATGGGCTTCTGCAGCATGGCTCTCCTCGTACAGTAGGTTTGTAAGGACAATCTGGAGCCGCTCGCCCGGATCACAAGCCGGCCCGGCATCTCCGGGCCGGGATCCCGCGCCGAATGCGGGCGAGCGCGCTGCCATGCCGGTCGGTTGACATATTAGAGGTCACTAATAGGATGCCGCCCATGACGACGAGCCACGAACCCCCCGCCCCTCCCCCTGTTTCGCCCTACCTGACGGTCGACGACGCCCGCGCGGCCATCGACTTCTACCGGCGCGCGTTCGGCGCGACGGTGACGGCCGAGCAGCCGACGCCGGACGGCAAGAAGCTCATCCACGCGGCCCTGATGGTGAACGGCGGCCTCGTGATGCTCAGCGACGATTTCCCGGAGATGTCCGGCGGGGTGAGCCGCACGCCGAAGGCGCTCGGTGGCTCCGCGGTGACGATCCACCTCGACCTGCCCGACGTCGACGCGACGTGGAAGCGCGCGGTCGAGGCGGGCGCCACCGTCGAGATGCCGCTCCAGGACGCGTTCTGGGGCGACCGCTATGGCGTCGTGACAGACCCGTTCGGCCACCGCTGGTCGCTCGCGACGCGGAAGCGGGCGGTCACGAAGCAGGAGCTGGACGCCGGCGCCGAGAAGCACTTCCCCGCGGGGACGTGAGGTGACGTGAGTGACGGGCGCGCGCTCCCCGGACGAGACCTTCCGCGCGATCGCGGACCCCACGCGGCGCGCGATCCTCGACGCGCTGGCCGGCGGGGAGCGCTCCGTCACCGAGCTGTGCGCGATGTTCGACGTGACCCAGTCGGCCATCTCGCAGCACCTCAAGGTGCTGCGAGACGCCGGGCTGGTCACACCCCGCCGGGAGGGGCGCTCGCGGCTCTACCGCGTCGAGGCCGAGCCGCTGCGCGCGGTCCACGACTGGGCCGCCCATTACCAGCGATTCTGGACCGAGAAGCTCGACGCGCTCGGCGCGCTGCTCGATCGCGAGGCGGCCATCGCGCGCCATGGAGGCAGATCCTGAGACGCGACCGCGAGCTTCATTTCTCTCTTCGCATCGGTGGAACGGGCGTGTCGTCGATCTCGAGATTGCCGATCATGTCGGCGAGGACACGCCTCGTCGTCTCCAGCTCCGCGGCCGGAATGCCCCGCGTCGCGCGGCGCTCCACCTCGACCACCACGCCCTGCACCCAGTCGTACTCCGCGATCTGAGGCGTGCAGCGCACGCGGAAGGCGCGCGCGTCGCTCTCGTCGGGGGTCCGCTCGACGAGCCCCTTCTTTTCGAGGCGGCCGACGAGGGCCGAGAGCGACGCGGCCGTGATCTGCAGCCGCTCGGCGAGCTCGCGCTGGGTGAGCCCCACGCGCTCTCCGAGCAGCGCGCCGATCAGGCGGAACTCCGCGAGCGTGACCCCCCGCGCGGCGAGGCGCTCCTGGATCAGCTGCAAGGCGGTGCGATCCACGCGAGCGATCCGCGCGAGCAGCAGCGTGGTGAAGACGGTCAGCGTGTCGGTCACCCCCAATAGTTCGTAAGACTAACTAACATTGTCAAGCGGGATCGCAGGGCTGGCGAGAGCCTCCCGCCGGGCCGGCGTGCGCGGCGAGGGGGGCGCCCAGTCCTCTCGCGCCCAGTCCTCTCGCCCGTCGGGCGACACTGGCGCCCCGTCGCGTCGGTGCGGTCCAGGGAGGAGCTGCTGCGCGAGTCGCGTGAGCGCTCGCGCAACTCGCGCAGGAGCGCGCGCAACAGGCCTGGTGGGGGCCGCCCTCCACGGCCATTTCGCGGGCCCGCGGCGCTGGCGCGGGACCTGCTCTGGGTGTGAGCGACGGGCGATGGGAGACGACGGACCGCGCGGCACGCCGCCACCGCGGCGTCGTGACCCCCAGAGGCCCGAAGGAGGTCTGCGCACATGGACGGACAACTCGCAGCAACCGGTTTTTCGAGCATGAACCAGGGGATGAGGGCAGGAGACGCGAAGAGGAGCGACGCGCGCGCGTTTCTGGCGCAGGTCGAGGCGGACGAGCGCCTCGCGGAGAAGATGGCCGAGGCCGACGGGGACATGGCGCGCATCCTCGCGATCGCCGCCGAGGCGGGCTGCTCGTGCACCGAGCAGGAGCTCGCGAGGGCCTATGAGGAGCACGTGCGCGCGGAGCCCGGCGCCTCGGCCTACGACTTCGGGTATCCGGTCGTCTATCTGAGCCTCCGCGCGCCGTCGGACCTGAGCCACGCGGCCGTGTACCTGAGCCTCCGCGCGCCGTCGGATCTGAGCCATGCAGCCGTGTACTTGAGCCTCCGCGCCGGCGCTCAGCTGTCTTCCTGAACGACGCTCCACGCCCTCAGGAGAACTGGCCATGATCCGATCCCCCGGTCCGAAAGGTCACCCTTTGCACGGCTCCTGGCCGGAGTTCCGTGCGGATCCCCTCGCCTTCCTGCTCGACGGCACGCTGGCGTACGGCGATTTCTTCCGGTTCCGGCTGGGGCTCAAGCAGTGCTTTGCGGTCGCCGATCCGGCCGCGATCCAGCGGGTGTTCTCCGACCGGGAAGGCTTCACGGACAAGGCGCCGCCGCACCGGATGCAGGACGCCTATCCGCGGAGCGTCGCCCGCCTCGAGGGGAGCGAGCACCTGGAGCGCCGGCGGGCGCTCGCGCCAGCGTTCCAGCGGGAGGCGCTGCTCGCGCGCGGAGGCGGCGCCCAGCGCGCGGTGCGCGAGGGGCTCGCGCAGCTGCGCACCGGCGAGGCGCGGCCGGTGCTGCCGGCGCTCGAGGACGTCGCCCTGCGGAGCGCGTCGATGCTGCTCCTCGGGGACGCGGGAGAGCGGGTCGTGGAGCACATCGCGGCCGAGCTGCCGCGGGTGGAGGCGTGGCTCGGGCACGCCGCCGACGACGAGGCGGCGTACGATCGGGCCCGGGAGGCGCTCGCGACAGCCATCCTGAAGGCGGCGGAGCACCGCAGGGCCGCAGGGAACCCGGGCGCGATCGATCTGCTCGATCCGCTCCTGCGCGCGGTGGACGCCGGCCAGATGGCCGATCAGGCCTTGATCGACGAGATCGTGATGATGCTGGTGACGCACGTGCCGACGGGCGCGGCGTGCGCGTGGGCGCTCCACGATCTCGCGCAGCGCCCGGAGGTCCGGCGGCGCCTCGAGGAGGAGCTCGACGCCGTCGGCGCGCGGGCAGCGGAGGTGGAGCGCGCCCCGCTCCTGTCCGCGGTGGTGCTGGAGGCGTTGCGGCTGCACCCGCCGGTCTGGGTGCTGGCGCGCGAGGCGCGGAGGGAGTTCCACCACGGACCCCACGCGGTGAACGCCGGAAACGAGGTGCTCGTGAGCCCCTATGTCATGCAGCGGCTCCCCCAGTACTGGAAGAGCCCGGAGTCGTTTCTCCCGGAGCGCTTCCTGCCGGGCTCCCCGTGGTACGTGGAGCGCCCGGCGCCGGCGTACATCCCCTTCGGGCTCGGGATGCGCAAGTGCATCGGCGAGCGGACGGCGATCCTGCAGATGAAGCTCATGCTGGCCGCGCTGGTGAGGGATTTCCGGTTCGAGCTGCCGGCAGGCTACGAGGCGGGCGTCGGCGGCCAGCGGCCGCTCGTGCCGCGGGACGGATTGCCGCTCCTCCTGGAGCGGCGCAAGCGCGCCGGCCGGTGCGACCGGGATCATGAGGTCGCTCGGTGAACGTCGCGGCGCGCGCGCAGCCCGCGACGCGCAAGGGACACACCGGCGAGCGGCGCTCAGGAGAAGCCCATCGGGCACCGCGCTGCGGGCCGCGGCGCGACGCCCTGAAGCGCCGGATCCGCCTGGCTGCCCTCCACCGCTGCGCCCCCGCCCGCCGCCCTGGGCCTCTCCCGCTCGCCCTCCAGGATCATCGCCATGGCCCCGCTCGGCCCCATGGTGAGCCCGCGGCGCACGTGCTGGATGGGCGCCTGGCTCTCGAGCCGGAGCCGGTATCTCCCGAGGATCGTGCCGAGGACGACCTTCATCTCGTACATCGCGAACGCCGCGCCCAGGCACCGGCGGGCGCCGCCGCCGAAGGCGATGAACTCGAACGGAGAGAACTTCCGATCGAGGAAGCGGGAGGGGCGAAACCGCTCGGGCGACGGGTAGAGATCCTCGCGGCCGTGCAGGAGCAGCGGTGAGGCGGCGACGGACTCGCCGGCCGGTATGGTGTAGCGCCCGAGCTGGAAAGGCCTCTTCGCGACGCGGCCGACGTCGACCACCGGCGGGTGGATGCGCAGCGCCTCCAGACACACCGCCTCCAGGTACGGCAGCGACGCGAGCGCGTCCGGCGCGGGCGACGGGCCGAGCGCGTCGATCTCGGCGACGAGGCGCGCGAGCACGGCGGGCTCGCGGTGCAGCCAGTACATCGCCCACCCGAGCGACATGGCCGTCGTCTCGTGGCCCGCGAACAGGAGCGCGCGGAGCTGATCCGCGATCTCGACGTCGCTCATGGCCCCGCCGTCGTCGTGCCGGGCGCTCATCATCAGGCCCAGGATGTCCTGCGAAGCGTCCCCCGCCGCGCGCCTCCGCTGGACCTCCTCGACCAGCAGCGCCTCGAGCGCCCTGGCCGCGCGCCGGTTGCGCGCATATGGGCCGCAGCCGCCGAACTCACGCCGGAGCGCGGGGAGGACGAAGAAGCTCGGGCTCAGCGAGTCGATGAGCGCGAGCACGGCCTCGCGGGTCCGCCCGACGCGCTCCTCGCCCCTCACGCCGAAGACCACGCGGACGATCACGTCGAGCGCGATCGCCTGCGTGGCCGCGAGCATCGAGAACGAGCGCCCCGGCCGCCACCGCGATGCCTCGCCCAGGCTGATGTCCGCGATCGCTTCGCCATGACCGCGCATCGCGCCGGCGCTGAACGGCGGCCCGAGCAGCTTCCGATCGCGCCGGTGCCGGGCGCCCGCCGTCACGACCACCGAGGTCGTCCCGAAGACCGGCTCGGCCAGCTCGGCGGCCCAGACCCCGAACGTATCGGGGTCGGCCGTGTAGATCGCGCGGATCGCCTCCGGATCGCCCGTGATGGTCAGCGTCCCGTTCGGAGATTTCACGCGGAACGTCGGGCCGTGCTCGGCGGCGTAGCGCTTGAAGATGGGCTCGGAGGAGATGAGTCCAGAGCGGATATAGTCCACGAGGCTGAACGACGTCGGGCCGGGCGGCAGAGATCCCATGTTGCTCCGTGGGTGAGGTGAGGGTCGTGCGGATCCCCGGGCCGGGAGAGCAGGGCTCCGGGGATCCGTACGACACGCGCGCCGGCGCCTGGTTCCGGGAGATCGCCGGCGCGCGCTCAGGCCTGCGGCTCACACCGCCGCACGACCTCGACGACAGCCTCGTCGAGCGGGAGCTCGCGCTGCTGTCCGCCCTCGCGCTCCCGGAGCGCCACGGAGCGGCGCTCGGCCTCGCGCTTGCCCACCACCGCGACCAGGGGGATCGAGGCGGCGTGCGCGAGGGCGATCTTCCGCGACAGCGTATCGTCGCCCGCGTCGAGGATCGCGCGCACCCCCTTTTGCCGGAGGCGCTCGAGAACCTCATCGGCATAGGCGCGCTGCGCGTCTGTCACCGGCACCACGACGACCTGCTCGGGAGATAGCCAGAGCGGCAGCGCGCCCCGGTAATGTTCGAGCAGGATGCCGAGGAAGCGCTCCACGCTGCCGAACAGCGCGCGGTGGAGGATCGCTGGTCGCCGGCGCGCGCCCGAGGCGTCGACATAGGTGATGTCGAAGCGCTCCGGCAGCACGAGATCGAGCTGGATCGTCCCGCATTGCCAGCTCCGGCCGAGCCGGTCGCGCAGCACGAACTCGAGCTTGGGCCCGTAGAAGGCCCCCTCCCCGGGCTGGAGGCGGTACTCGAGCCCCGCGCTCCGCGCCGCGGCGGACAGCGCCGCCTCCGCCCGGTCCCACACGGCGTCGCTCCCGTAGCGCTCGGCGGGGCGCGTCGAGAAGCCGACCGCCATGTCGTGGAAGCCGAAGCCGGCATAGAAGTCGCGCAGCGCGCTCGCGAAACGCACGACCTCGGCCTCGACCTGCTCCTCGACACAGAAGATGTGGCCGTCGTCCTGAGTGAACTGCCGCAGCCGGAACAGGCCGTGCAGCGTGCCGCTCGGCTCGTCCCTGTGCACCATGCCGAGCTCGCCGATCCGGAGCGGCAGATCCCGGTACGACGGCGCCATGCGCGCCACGATCTGCATGTGACCCGGGCAGTTCACGGGCTTGATGGCGGCGGCGTGATCCTCCTCGGACAGCCGAAACATGTTCGAGGAGAAGTTGTCCCAGTGGCCGCTCGCCTTCCAGATCGCCTGCCGCAGGATCACCGGCGTGCGGACCTCTCGATAGCTGTCGCGCATCATCTGGCGCCGGACCGCCTCCTCCAGGACGCGATAGAGCGTGAAGCCGCGCGCGTGCCAGAACACCATGCCAGGCGCCTCCTCCTGGAGGTGGAACAGATCGAGGCGCTGGCCCAGATAACGATGATCGTCTTCGTCGAGCATGTCAGTCTCCGTCGGCAGTGGCCGGGCCAGACGGAGCGCTGAAAAGCGACGTGCCCCGTCCGGAGTCCGGCGGGGCTTGGTGTCTCGTGGTTCGTCAGCTCATCGCATGCACACGAGAACCATCCCGCCGGTGCGGGTAGTGGTCGTCGTGGTCGCGGTGAGGCGGGAGCTCACGAGGGGAGTTTTATCGCGGTGACCTGGGCTCGTCAAGCGGGACGTCCGTGCGTGTTTCGTGCTCCGTGATCGCGCTGTGTCGCGTCGGGGCTGCTTCGGGGAGCCTGGAGAGGATCGCCCGCTCGCCGCCCGTGCCGCTCAGCGCGAGGGCGCGTCCCGCGCGGCCTCGGGGCCGGCCGGCCGGCCGGCGAGGGCGCGGGAGAGGAGCACCGCCCCGGTGAAGAGGTAACCCGAGCAGGACCGGAAGACGTCGTAGGAGCGGCCGATGAACGGGACGCTCCGCAGGATGTCCGTGACGCGCCAGATCTCCTCGTGACGCGTGATCCTGAAGCTCTCGCCTCCATCGATCAGGTCGAACTCGTACGTCAGGATCACCCGCATCGGGTACGCGCAGCGCGGGAACAGCCTCAGGTAGAGGGTGCCGTCGACGACGGCGCGGCCCGCGTCGCGCGGCGCGCAGAGCCGGACGCTCAGCTGCGAGACGTCGAGGTCGAAGCGGGTGCCGCCGCGCGCTCCGGAGAGGTCGACCTGGTACGTCTCGACGCCGCGCACGCGCCGCCACGGACTGACGAACTCGATGCCAGGGGCGAGGTAGGGATAAACCTCCTTCTCCAGCGTCGCGCCCGGAACGCTCGTGTCGTACATGAGGAGCGAGAGGCGCCTGAAGCGGTCCTCGAGGTCGTCGAGCCCGAGGCGCGGCATCGAGGGCATCGTGAACGGGAGGCAGTTCACCTTTGTCGCCATGTCGTGACTCTCCATCTCGGTGCGTTCCCCGCCCGGTGTGAAGCGACGGCGCGGACGGGGAAGATGAAGGCCGAGACGCAATGGACGGGCCGAGGCGGAGCGCGCTCCGGCGCGTGCGCGGCGGCGCGCCGCGTGTGGTCCGCCGCGCACGGCGCTCGAAAGGCCCAGATCTCCGCGCGTCAGCAGGGCGAGAATCGGCGCGCTCGCCGCCGATTGGCCTGGTCGCGGGGGCGTCCGCCGCTATCTTCCCGCGCCGTTCGGCTCGCGAGGGGCGCGGCGTTTCGCGTCACTCTGCAGCCGGTGAGTCACGAGGAGAGGGAGTGTCACGGGTGCTGGAGAGCGCAGCGAGGGCCGCCGGGAGGTTTACGGAGCCGCGCAGGGCGGCGGCGCGGCGGCTCGCCGCCCTCGCAGCCCTCGCCCTCGCCTCGGCGGGGTGCATCGCGCGGGCGGCGCCGGCGCGCGCCGGCCACGGAGACGCCGCCGCGGCGGCGCCGGCGCGCGCCGGTCACGGAGACACCGCCGCGGCGGCGGAACGGCTCTTCCGTGAGGCGGAGTCGCAGGCGAGCCGCCGCCGCGCGATCGGCGTGCAGCTCTTCGTGCTCGACGAGGCCGCGGAGGCCGGCGCCGCGGGCGAGCGCGCCGAGGCCCGGCGGGCGGCGCTCGAGGCGGAGGCCGCGCGGGCGCTCTCGAGGACCGTCGCGGCCTACGCCGCGCTCGTCGACGCGCCGGCGCTGCGCGCGGCGGAGCAGCGGCCCTCGGCGCTCCTCAAGCTCGCGCAGGCGCTCCAGGACAGCGGGGACCTGCGCGGCGCCGAGGCGCGGCTGCGCCAGCTCGCCCTCGAGCACCCGGCGTCGCGCGAGGCGCCCGAGGCCCACCTCGCGCTGGCCAACCTCGCGTTCGCGGCGGGGCGCCTCGACGAGGCCGTGAGCGCCTGCGACGCCGCCCTCCGCGGCGCCGCGGGCGCGGCGCTGCGGAAGCGCGCGCTCTACGTGAAGTCGTGGAGCCTGCGGGGGCTCGGCCGCGGGGGCGCCGTCGAGGAGGCGATGGAGGCGCTGCGCGCCATCGTGCAGCTCGGCCCCGCGCGCGCGGGCTCGCCGGAGGCGACGATCGACGAGGCCGCGGAGCGCGAGCTCGTCGAGCTCTACGCGGCGCACGGCGATCCCGCCCGCGCGCGCGCGTTCTTCGCGGGCGCGGGCGAGCGCGCGGGCGCGCGCCTGCTCGGCGAGGTGGAGGCCCGCGCCGCGCGGCGGCGGCGCCCCGGGACGCTCGATCGTACGACGCTGTGAGCGGCCGCGGCGAGGGTCACCCTTCGCCCGCGTCGACGCGGAACCGCGGCGCCTCGATGCGCTCCCCGCGGCAAGCCGGGCAGCGGCTCGGCTTCGCCAGCGAGCGCCGCTCGTCGAACGCGTAGCCGCACCGCAGGCAGCGCGCCGGCGCGATCGAGAGCCGCTCGCCGCGGGCGCGCAGCGAGCGCGCGAGGTGCTCGAGGTGCGGCGTCACGTCGCGCTCGCGCAGCCCGACGCGCGCGGAGAGCTCCCACGCGGTCGCGGCGCCCCTGCGCAGCTCCTCCAAGAGCGTCTGCCGCACCGTCTCCGACCGGGGCGCTGGGCTCGGCGGTGGCTTCGACTTGCTCATACAATTCCAGATCGTGACACCGCGGCTGCGCCGGTCCACCGCCGGCGATGCCCCCCGCGCGCGCCGCTCGCGCTCCTCGGCCGGTCCACCGCCGGCGACGTGCCCGCGCGCGCCGCCAGCACGCTCCTCGGCCGGTCCACCGCCGGCGACGTGCCCGCGCGCGCCGCCGGCACGCACCTCTGCCGGGCCCGCGCCGCGCGTCGACGCGGCGCGGCCGGGACAGACGGCCTCCGTCTCGCGACGGCAGCGGCGCAGCGCGGCGCGGCAGAGCCCGCGCCGCCATTGCGCGGAACACTCCTCGCACGGAGAATGCCGCTCCGGAGAACCGCAGCGCATGATCCCGTGCCCGTCCGAAGACGCCCTGGCCGCCTGGCTCGAGGGCCGCCTCCCGCACGAGGCCACGGCGACCCTGCGCGCGCACGTCGACGGCTGCGCCGACTGCCGCGCCGCGATCTCGGCGCGCCCGAGCGAGAGCGACGTGGGCGCGCCGCTCCTGCTCCCCTCGACGGAGCACGGCTCCGGCGAGGCCGAGCCGCCGCCGTCGTCCTCGGAGCCGTGGGCGCCGCCCTCGGCCTTCGACGACTACCGCGTGGTCAGGCCGCTCGGCCGCGGGGGCATGGGGCAGGTGTACCTCGCCCACGACGAGGTCCTCGACCGGCCCGTCGCGCTCAAGTTCGTCGCCGCGGACAACCCCGATCCGAGGACCATCGAGCGGCTGCGCGTCGAGGCCCGCGCGATCGCGCGCCTCCAGCACCCCAACGTCGTCGCCGTCTTCCGGATCGGCGAGGTGCGCGGGCGGCCCTACATCGCCTACGAGTTCGTCGAGGGCGAGCCGCTCGAGCTGCTCCCGAAGCCGGTCCCGTGGCAGGCCGCGCTGCGCATCGCGCTCGGCCTCGCGCGCGGGCTCGCCGCGGCGCACCGGCGGGGCGTCCTGCACCGCGACATCAAGCCGGCGAACGTGATGCTCGACGCGAGCGGCGAGGTGAAGCTGCTCGACTTCGGGCTCGCCAAGCTCGTCGACCGGTCCGCCGGCGGCGACGCGGGCCGGCGCGTCTCATCGAGGCCCCCCGGCGCGCCCGCGCGCCGGCCGCTCTCGGACGCGTCGGCGGTGACGACCGCGATCCTCACGCAGCCCGACGCGGCGCCCGCGCTCGACGCCGCCGGCCTGACCCACGGCGGCACGATGATGGGCACGCCGCTCTACCTCGCGCCGGAGCTCTGGACCGGGACCGCCGGCACGCTCCAGTCCGACGTCTACGCGCTCGGGCTGGTCCTCTATGAGCTGTGCGTGGGCCGGCTGCCCCACGCCGGGCTCGACCTGCACGCCATCGCCAGCTGGGTGACGGCGCGCGCGCTCCCGCCGCTCCGCTCGCTCTGCCCCGACGTCCCGGAGATGCTCGCCGCGGTCATCGACCGCTGCGTCCTGCGCGATCCCGGGGCGCGCTTCGCGTCGGCCGAGGAGGTGCAGGCCGCGCTCGAGGAGACCGAGGCGCTCTGCCGCGCGTTCCAGATCGTGCGCTCCGGGCCCGCGTCCGCGGGGTCGCCGGAGACGGACGCGGACGTCGTGGGCGCCTCCTTCGCGCGCCTCGCGCCGCGCGCCGAGGAGCTCGTCTCGCGCTTCTACGAGCGGCTCTTCGACCGGGAGCCGGCGCTCCGGGCGCTGTTCCCGCCCGACATGCGCGAGCAGCGGCTCAAGCTCGCCGCGGCGCTGCAGCTCGTGATCGACAACCTGCGCGCGCCGGACAAGCTGCTCGAGATGCTCGAGGCGCTCGGGCGCCGCCACGCGGCCTACGCCACGCTGCCCGAGCACTTCGACGCCGTGGGCCGGGCGCTGCTCGAGGCGCTCGAGGCGCTCGAAGGCGACGCGTGGACGCCCGCCACCGCGCGGGCGTGGGCGGGCGCGTACGCGCAGATCGCCGAGGCGATGCGGCGCGGGCTCGAGGGCGCGCGGGGGACGGCGGTCTCCTCCGCGCGGGCGCCGGCGCCGCTGCTCGCGGCGGAGACCCGCTTCGCCACGAGCGCGGACGCGAGCCTGGCCTACAGGGCCGCGGGCCACGGGCCGCTCGATCTGGTGCTCGTCCAGGGGTGGGTGACGCACGTGGAGGCCGCGTGGGAGGACGCGCTCATGTCCCGGTTCTTCGCCGAGCTCGGCGCGGGGGCGCGGCTCATCGTGCTCGATCAGCGCGGCACCGGCATGAGCGAGCGCGAGGGCGCCGGCGCCCCCGCCGAGCAGCAGGCCGAGGATCTGCTCGCCGTCCTGGACGCGGCCGGCGTGGAGCGGGCGGCGCTCCTCGGCGTGGGGGGCGGCTTCGCGCCGTGCGCGCTGCTCGCGGCGGCGCACCCGGCGCGGGCGCGCGCGCTGATCGCGCTCGGCAGCGCGGCGCAGATGGCGGCCTGGCCCGGGTGCCTCTTCGGCCTCGCCGGCGAGGACGCCGAGGAGGCCGAGCGCGCGCTGCGGAGCGGCTGGGGCGAGCCGCTCTTCCTCGATCGCCTCGCCCCCTCGGCCGCGGAGGACGCCGCGTTCCGGCGCTCCTGGGCCGCGTACCTGCGCCACGGCGCGAGCCCGAGCGGGGCGGCGCGCATGCTCCGGGCGCACGCGGCGGCCGACCTCCGGTCGGCGCTGGGCCGGGTGAGCGCCCCGTCGCTGGTGCTGCACCGGGCCGGCGATCGGGCCGTCCCCGCGGCGGCGGGGCGCGACCTGGCGAGCCGCATCCGCGGCGCGCGCTATGTCGAGCTGCCGGGCGACGATCACCTGCCCTTCGTCGGCGCGTCGCGGCCGCTGCTCGCCGAGCTGCGGGCCTTCCTCGACGCAGAGGCCGCCGGGGCGAGCACCGTCTCGAGCTTCGTGCCGCCCGCGGCGCTCGGCACCTCCGGCGCCGCTTCCGGCGATTGACGCGTGACGCGCTGCCCCGAGCACGTCGTGAGTCGATGAACGTCCTCCGGCGCCGCGACGGCGGACGTCCATCGACTCGCGCTGCGGGGCTCGTGTGGGGAATATGCCGCTCGCGCGGAGCGCCGCCGGACCGGCGCTCGCCCCTCGGGCGCTCGCGCTCGCTCAATGGGTGTTCGAGCCCATTCGAGCGCCGCGCGAAAGCGCTCGAATTCAGCGCGCAGCGCCGCTCTCTCCGGTTTTGCCCGATATCACTTGAGAGATCTCCTTATCTATCTAGCGTGTTGCGCAAAGACGGTATCCGCCTTGCCGGTGCATGATTCGACCGCTAACTTGAATTGATGAATATGTGGACACGCGCGCTCACCTGGGGCTGCGCCTTGATCGGCGCGCTCGCGAGCGCTTGCTCCGGGACGGAGCAGGGCGCTCCTGCCGCAGCGTCGAGCGCGACGACGGATGCGGACGGCGGGGGCGGCGAGGGCGGCGCCGGGGGCGCGGGCGAGGGCGGCGCCGGGGGCACGGGCGAGGGCGGCGCCGGGAGCGCGGGCGAAGGCGGCGCCGGGAGCGCGGGCGAGGGCGCTGGCGGCGGCGACGAGGGCGCGGGCGGCGAGGCGGGCGGCGGTGGCTGTCCTCCCGGAGAGGAGGGCTGTCCGTGCGGGTCTCTCGGCGAGTGCGCCGGCGAGCTCCGCTGCGCGGACGGCGTGTGTATCTCGGGCTGCGGCTGCACCGACGGATACGCCATCGTCGACGGCGAGTGCGTCTGGCAGGGAGGCCCGCAGGATCCCTCGTTCCAGAGCGCGGACGCCTGGAGCGCCACGGGCGCCGCGCTCATCGAACCCGAGGCCGAGGGCAACGGCAACCCGGGGGCCGGGGTCATCGGCCGGGGCGCGGTGTGCCAGATGGCGGGCTTCTCTCAGCGGCTCACGATGCCGGACCTCGCGTGCGCCGAGCCGCTGCTCCTCACGTTCGCCGCGCACGTCGCCTGCGACGCCGGCATGGACTGCATCGGTCCCCCGGGCGTCGGGGTCCGCATCAACGGCGGTTTCACGAACCTCGATCTCATGCCCTCTTCGTCCTTCGCCCCGCAGCGCGTCTGCCTGGGAGAGCGCGCCTATGGCGGGCAGATCGAGCTGCTCCTCGGGCCCTCCCGGAGATCCCCCCAGTGCGACGAGGAGGCCGGACAGGGGTATATCCTGGCCTTCGATGACGTCGCGATTCGACCGGATGAGATGAGCGACTGTCCCCTGCCGGGCCAGGTGCTGAACGGCGACTTCGAGGCAGGCGACGCGGGCTGGACGGCGAAGCCGGAGAACGGCGTCTCCGAGGTCACGAGCGGCCTCGGCCAGGGCGGCGGCAAGGGCGGGCACATCGGCACCACGCACTTCTGCCAGTATCCCTCGCTCGAGGGCACGGTCTCGGCCCCGTTGCCCTCCCCCGCGCTGCCGAA
This sequence comes from Sorangium sp. So ce385, assembly GCF_051474135.1. Taxonomy (NCBI): domain Bacteria; kingdom Pseudomonadati; phylum Myxococcota; order Polyangiales; family Polyangiaceae; genus Sorangium; species Sorangium sp. So ce385. The sequence continues at coordinate 10,426,200 of NZ_CP150337.1, forward strand.
CCCGGCGCTCCGCATCTGGAGCCAGGGCAGCCCAGGCGCGATCGTCAACGTCACGCTGAGCACGCACCAGCTGACGGCGCTGACGGGCACGGGCGAGGCGCAGGTCTCGCACATCTGCTTGCCCCGGTGGGCGCTCGGCATGGCGCACAGGCTCGCCTTCGCCTACCGGAACCGGAACAGCCAGCCGTGCACGGACGAGAACCAACGCGACTTCGCGGTGGATGAGCTCGCCTTTGTCTCCGACGATCGGTGCCCCGGGGACGCGCCGCTGTTCGACCCCGGCTTCGAGAACGCCGGCGCCGGCGCGAGCCTCTCGCCGGCGTGGGTCCTGAACGCGGAGGATCCGTCGCGCGGCAGCGCCAGGCTCGCCGTCGACGCCGCCGCCGCGCACTCCGGCGACGTCTCGCTCTCGCTGTCCGTGAAGAAGCCGTGCCGGGAGCCGTCGGCCTCCACCGTGTTCACGGTGCCCGAGCCCGAGGGGACGGCCGGCCCGGCGCTGAAGTTCTGGTACCGCACGAGCGACCTCCGCGCGGCGACCGCCTCCTCGACCCCGGGCGCCGCCCTCCCTGCGAGCGAGCGCTGGACGCAGCGGACGATCTGCCTGGATCCGCGCACGGCGGGCAGGCCGCAGCACCTCTCCTTCAAGCTGGGGGCCAGCGGCGTCTGCGACGAGCCGCTCGGCCAGGAGACGCTGCACGTCGACGACGTCGAGGCGACGACCGACCCTTCCTGCCCGGCCGCGCCGCCCCCCTGAGCTCCCGGCCCCCGGCGCGGTCGTCGCGCCGTCGTTGCGCCGTGCCGCGCGCCGCTCGGCTCAGCCGCGCTTGCGCCCTACCAGGATGACGATCGGATACGCGAAGCGCACCTCGTCCCCCCGGAGCTCTGCGCCGACGCCGAGCGCGTCGACGCCGACGTCGGCGCGGTAGAGGGCCCGGAGCCGGTCCGCCCCGCCGGGCTCCGGGAAGGAGGCCCGGAGCGCGGCCTCGAGCTCCACCTCGAGCCTGTACCGCGCGGTCGTCTCGATCTCGAGCCCCGCCGCGCCGAACAGGGCGCCGAGCTCGCGCTCGGTGTGCGCGCGCGCGTGCGACGGATCGCGGATCTTCTCGGCGGCGTCGTACGCGTCCCGCTTGTCCTCGGCGGGCGCGACGTCGATCACCGCGACCCGCCCGTTCCTCTGGCACACGCGGGCCATCTCGCGCAGCGTCACGAGCGGATCCAGCAGGTGGTGGAAGCTGTAGCGGGTCGTGACGACGCGAAAGCTCTCGTCCGGATAGGGCAGCCGGCTCGCGTCGCCGAGCTCCCAGGTGACGTTGGAGAGCCCGAGGCTCGCCTGTCGCTTCCGCGCCTCGTCCAGCATCGCCGGGACGATGTCGAGCCCCCGCACGCTCGCCACGCGCGGCGCGAGCGCGCAGGCGACGATGCCCGGCCCGCAGGCGACGTCGAGGGCCGTGTCGCTCGGCGCCGGCGCGAGCGCGTCGAGCAGCAGCGCCATGGCGGATTCGGCCGAGTGGGCGGGGACCTCGGCGAACGGCCTCGCCTGCCTTGTGAACTGTTCCTGGATCAGCGCATCATGCTTGGTGGGATCGGCTTGGCTCATGGGGCACGAGGGTGGACCACCTCCGTCTTTACGGCTGCCGGCGACAGGACAAAGATCGTCGCCGAGAGGCCACGCCGTGCAAGCCCGCGTCATGACCCCCACGGAGACCGCCGAGCACCTCGCCAGGCTCGGGCTCGACAAGGTCCCCGCGCGCGCGTTCTCCTATGAAGACGAGCTGCCGGGCGCCGCCTACGCCTGGCACACGCACGCGCGCCACCAGCTGCTCTGTCCCCTGGCCGGCACGGCGCGCCTCGACGTCGAGGACGCGTCCTTCCTGCTCCCCCCGCAGCGCGCCGCGCTCATCCCCGCGGGCGAGCCGCACGCGACCACCCGTCGCGACGCGTCGATCGTCTCGATCTATTTCGAGCCCGCGGCGTTCCCCTCCCCCCTCGCGGCCGTGAGGGTCTTCGAGGTGACCGCGCTCCTGCGCGAGATGGTGATCTACGCGCGCCGCTGGCCGGTCGCGCGGCGCCCGGACGACGCCGCGGCCGACACCTTCTTCGCGGCGATGGCGGATCTCATCGCGCCGCTCCTCGATCGCGGCGCCACGTACCGGCTGCCCCGCGGCAGGACGCCGCCGGTGCAGCGGGCGATCGCGTGCGCGCTCGGCGACGTCGCGGGCGCGGATCTCGCGCGGGCCGCGGCCTTCGCCGGGGCGACCGAGCGCACGCTCCGGCGGCGGTTCCGCGAGGAGACCGGCGTCACGTGGCGCGCCTTCGTCACGCGCGCGCGCGTGCTCCGGGCGCTCGACCTGCTCTCCGGCCCGAGCGCCAGCGTCACGCAGGTCGCGGTCGACGTCGGCTTCCAGAGCCTCGGCGCGTTCGCCGCCGCGTTCCGCGCCGTGACCGGCCAGACGCCGAGCGAGTTTCGCAGGACCGCGCCGCCCTGGCCGGGCGGCGATGGCCACAGCAGCTGGCCCGAGCCGACCTGACGGCGCAGGAGACGCGCCCGGCGAGCGTGGATCCGGACCGCGGCCGCGCGCGCCGCCCCAGCAGCGCGCGCCGCGCGATCCCGCGCTACTGCGTGATCGCCTTGAGGTCGAGCATCTCCTCGACGCTCGGCACCACGATGAGGTCGCACCGGCGGTTCTTCTGCCGCCCCTCGTCCGTGTCGTTCGTCGCGACCGGGTCGGTGTCCGCGAAGCCCGCCGCGCTCCATTTCGCGACCGGGAGCGCGCCCCCGCCGCCCTTCACGTCGGCCGGGCTGACCAGGTACAGCAGCACCTCGCGCGCGCGCATCAGCGACAGGCCCCAGTTGTCGCGGAACTGACCGCCCGCGAGCGGCTTGTTGTCGGTGTGGCCGGCGACCTGGTAGTAGCGGTTGAGCAGCGACGGGTCGTTCCGGACGACCGTCGCCACCTTGAGGAGGATCTCCTTGCCCTCCTTCTTCAGCGTCTCGCGCCCGGAGTCGAAGAGGACGTCCCCCGGCAGCGAGATGACCATCCGGTTGTTCCGGATGTTCACCGCGAGGCCGAGCTTCGTGAGCTCGTCCAGCTTCTTCCGGAGCGTCTCGAAGCGCGCCTTGATCTGCTCCAGCTGGCGGGCGCGGGCCTTGAACTCGGCGAGCGCCTTCTCGCGCTCCTCGAGCGTCGAGCTCAGCTGCGACACCTGCGTGCTCGTCGCCTGGAGGTTCTCGTTCAGCTTGCTGATGTCGACGCCGGCCGCCTCGAGCTGCTTCGTCAGCTCCGCGACCTTCGCCTGCTCCACCTCGAGCGCCTTCTGCGTCTCGGCGAGGCGTTGCTCCGTGCTCTGCTGCTGGCTCTGAAGGCGGCTGTACTTGTCGAGCTGGGCCTTCCACTCCTCCTCGGAGTAGCCGCACCCCAGCGAGAACGACGCGATCACGGCAGGCAGGAAGGCCGCGAAAGCGAGGCGGCGACCTTTCAAGACACGAGGGTGCATGAGCACGCTCCTTCACTCTAGTTGGTGAACATCGGCGGGGGCGGATGGCCCGGCCCGCGCCCGGTTCCAGGGGACAGCGGCCCGTCAGGCCGTGCGGGGGCGTACCCTAGCGAGGTCGGCCGCGGTTGTAAAAGGCGCATCGCACCACCTCCCCCGGTCGCCCCGCGCGCCTCCCCGGCGTGGCGCGCCCGTCGGCGTCGGCCGTTGCGCGGCGCGCGCCGCCAGGGAGGCGCCCGCTCGGGCTCGCTTGCCCATTGTTCCCGCCAGCACACCTGCTAAGGGGACGGACCATGGCCTATCGCATCACGTTGATCCCCGGCGACGGCATCGGCCCGGAGGTCGTGAAGGCGACTCAGGACGTGGTCTCCGCCGCCGGCGTCGCCGTCGACTGGGAGATCCACCACGCGGGCATCGAGGTGGCGAAGCTGACGGGCTCGCCGCTCCCCCTCCCCGTCATCGACGCCGTGCGGAAGAACCGGATCGCCCTCAAGGGCCCGGTGACCACGCCGATCGGCGGCGGGTTCCGGTCGGTCAACGTGACGCTCCGGCAGACGCTCGACCTCTACGCCAACGTGCGGCCGATCCGCAGCCTGCCGGGCGTCGAGCCGCGGTTCGACGTCGACATGGTCATCGTGCGCGAGAACACCGAGGGGCTCTACGCCGGGCTCGAGCTCATGATCCTGCCCGGCGTGGCCCAGAGCATCAAGCTCACGACCGAGCGCAGCTCGACGCGCATCGCCGAGTTCGCGTTCCGGTACGCGAAGCAGCACGGCCGGAGCAAGGTGACCATCGTCCACAAGGCCAACATCATGAAGCTCTCCGACGGCCTGGCGCTCGACTGCGCGCGGCGCGTCGCCGTCGGTCACCCCGAGGTCCAGCTCGGCGAGATGATCGTGGACGCGGCGGCCATGACCATGGTCCGCGAGCCCAACAAGCTCGGGGTGCTCGTGACGGAGAACCTGTACGGCGACATCCTCTCGGATCTCGGCGCCGGCCTGGTCGGCGGCCTCGGGATCGTGCCCGGCGCGAACATCGGCGACGAGGCCGCGGTCTTCGAGGCGGTGCACGGGTCGGCGCCGGACATCGCGGGCAAGGGCTACGCGAACCCGACGGCGCTCGTGCAGAGCGCCGTGATGATGCTGCGGCACCTCGGCGAGCACGAGGCCGGCGACCGGATCGAGCGCGCGCTCACCGCCGTCTACCGCGCCGGCCAGGTGCGCACCCGCGACCTCGGCGGCGCCGCGAGCACCGACGACTTCACCCGCGCGCTCTGCGCGGAGATCGAAAGGCCTCGCGCGGAGGCGTAGCGGCGGGCATCCTGATCCCGCGGACGTGGGATCTGCCTGGACGTGGCTGCTCGAGCGGTGCGCCGAGATCGTCGGCGTGACGGACGGGGCTGCCGGCTCGGCGGGCGACGCCGCGCGGCGCCGGCGTCGGCTGACGCTCGCCCTCCTGCTCTCGCTCCTCGTCGGGGCGAGCTGCCTCCTCGGCGAGCGCTGGGGCGCGAAGGGCCTGCTCCCCGCGGTCGCGCTCTTCCTGCTCGCGGTGCAGGCCACGCGCGCCGTCCTCGCCGCGCGCGCGTCGGTGTGGCGCGCCGCCGCTCTCGAGCTCGAGGACCCCGCGCAGCGGCCGAGCGAGCGCGCGGATCCGTGGTTCTCGCCGCCGACGGCGCGGGCCCTCTGCGCGCTGGCCGCCGTGATCGACGCCGCGCGCCGCGAGCGCTACGCGATCGCGCTGGAGCGGCTCCCGCACGTCGATCGGGCCGCGCTCCGGCCCGACGAGGCGCGGCTGCTCGACGCGGCGCGGGCGCTGCTCTCCCTCGGCCTCGGCGATCCGGCGCGCGCGGCGCAGCAGGCGATCGTCGCGCTGCCCACCGGGATCGACGCCATCGACGCGCGGCTCGGCCGCGTGGTGCTCGCCGACGCGTGGAAGAGCCCCGCGCGGCTCGAGGCGATCGAGCGCGCGTGGCGGAGCGAGCTCCGGAGCGGCGCGACGTCCGAGGCGCTGGAGCGCCTCCTGTCCCTGTCGCGGCTGCGCTTCGCGCCGCAGGCGCTCGAGGCGCTCAAGCCCGCCGAGGCGCGCGAGCTGTCGACCGAGGCGTGGTCGATCGGCGAGGAGGAGCTCGCCGCGGCGCTCGAGGCCCGCGCGCGGGGCGGCGTCTACCGCTGAGCCTCGGTCTCGGGCCGGCGGCTCGATTTCAGGGCAGCGGCTCGCGCGGCACGGCGGGCGCGGTCTCGCGCACGAGGCGGACGCCGCCGAGCGAGATCTCGACCACCGCGGCGAGCCGCTCGGCGACGAGCCGCTCGGCGGAGGGCCCCGCGGCGCGCGTCTCGGCGACGAAGGCGAAGCAGCGCCGGCCGGAGCCGCCGAAGGCGACCGCGAAGCCGTCGATCGGCGCGCCGGGCGGGGCGTCGGCGACGCCGATCGCCACGACGGTGTCGAAGCCCTCGGGCACGTCGATCCGGCGCTCCACGGCGGTGAGGCTCTGGTCGGGGCGCGGCAGGTCGCGCCAGAGCCGCGCGCGCGCCTCGCACGCGGCGCGGCTCGCGCGGCCGTCCTCGCGCCAGGTGCGGACGAGCAGCGACGTCGACGACGCGGCGTGGGTCGCGACGAGCCAGGGGCCTTCGCCGTCCTCGACGCGGAAGCCGCGCGCGTCGGGCAATGGGAGCAGGAGATCGAAGCGATCCGAGCGGTACTCGCCGAGCTCGCCGTCGCCGAGCGAAGGCGGGGGCGGTGGCGGCGCGGGCCTCGGCGGCGGCGTGGGCGGCGCGGCCGGGGCCGGCGCGCACGCGGGCAGCAGGGCGAGCAGCGCCGCGGCCAGCAGCAGGGCGCGGCGCGCCGCGCGCGCGGCCGGCAGCAGACCGCCGCGCGTGGCGCGCGCGTCCGGCCGCCGCGCGTGCCCCGGCGTCTTGGCAGGCTCCGCGCGCGCCTCCGGCCTCATCGCGCGAGCAGCACGAGCAAGGCGCCGGCGCCGCCCTCGGCGTCCGGCGCCGTCGCGAACGCGGCGACGTGGCGGGCGACGCGGCCGTTGCTGAGCCAGGCGGCGATCTCGCCGCGGAGCACGGCGTGGCCGCCGGGCGAGTGGTTGCCCTTGCCGTGGACGATGGCGACGACGCGATCGCCGTCGCGCTGGCGCTTGCAGACGAAGGCCTCGACGGCCTCGCGGGCCGCCTCGAGCCTCAGGCCGTGCAGGTCGAGGGTGCCGTCGACGGCGTAGCGGGCGCGCCGGAGCCGCCGGAGCTCGCGCGGATCGACGTCGAGACGCCTGCCCTCGATGCGCGCGCTGTCGTCCGTGGTCTCGAACTTGATGCCCTCGATGACGAGCGAGCGCATGCGCGAGCGCGCTTCCTCGTCCGGATCGGACGCGATCGTCGGCAGCGCGGCGCGCTCGACGCGGCTCGCGGTGACCGGGATCCGGTTCACGCGGTCCTCGAGCACGCGGACGCCTGCCATGTAGATGGCGAACGTCTCGGGGTCGACGGGCCGCGGGGCCGGCTCCACGCCTGCCTGCGCCGCCGCGCCGGCGGACGCCTTCGCCCTGGCCTTCGCCTCGGGCTCCGCCTTCGCCCTGGCCTTCGCTTCGGGCGCCGCGGCCGCCTTGGCCTTCGCTTCGGGCGCGGCGGCCTTGGCCTTCGCTTCGGGCGTCGCGGCCGGCTTGGGCTTCGGCTTCGTCAGCTGCCGGAGCGTGGAGAACGGCTGGTAAAACGCCTCATTCGCCTTGTGCGCCGCCGCCTTCGCGGCCCGCCCCGGGCTGGCCGTCGCTCTCGGGTCTCTCTCGCGCTTCGCGCCCTTCGCCATCCCCCAGAACATCGCGCGCGAGACCGCGGAGCGCAAACCGAACGGCCTCGATGCCGGCGAGCTGCCCGTCCTCGAAGTGCCAGTCGGGGTCGTCGAGGCCGGGGAAGTCGTGCGGGTTGCGGATGTCCTCGGCCGTGAGCGTGGGGATGAGGCGCCGCGCGAGCTCGACGACCTTGCTCCGCTGCGCCTCCTCCATGGCCGCGAGCAGCTCGAAGATGCGATGGAAGAGCTCGGCGGGCGGGAGGGCGGCTTGCCGGGCGCCGGGCCCGGCTGCATCGGGAGAGGGCATCGGGCGCAGGATACTTCATCGGACCGGAGCCGCCGCTCGGACCGCTCACGGCGCGCCGCCGCTCGGACCGCTCACGGCGCGCCGCCGCCGCTCGGACCGCTCACGGCGCGCCGCCGCTCGGACCGCTCACGGCGCGCCACCGCTCGGACCGCTCACGGCGCGCCGCCGCTCGGCCCGCTCGCGGCACACCGCCGCTCGGCCCGCGCACGGCGCGCCGCCGCTCAACCCGCGCACGGCGCGCCGCCGCTCTCCTGCGGGCGGGCGATGCTGGGGAGATGCGCCGTCGGCGGCGTCAGCGATGGTCCTGGAGGCTCACGGCGGGCATGGGGCAGCCCCAGGCCGGCGCCGCCTCGGATCGCCCGCGGTCACCGAGCCGCCCGTCGTAGGGATCGAACGGCCGGAAGGGCCGGAACGGCCTGTGCGGCACGAAGTGCCCATACGGCCGGAAGGGCCTGTACGGCACGAAGTGCCCATACGGCCGGAAGGGCCTGTACGGCCGGAGGTCCCCGCGATAGGGGATATCGTCCGGGGGGATCCGCGCGTCGGCGAGCGTCGGGCTCGCCGTCTCCTCCACGATCGCGAGCTCCTGGACGGGTACCGTGTCCTCCGCTGCCGCGAGCTGCGCGACGCCGAGCGCGATCCCGGGCAGCGCCAGCGCACCGAGCGCTTTCACCAGCTTCATCGGCGACTCCTTTTCACGATCCGAGCGGCTTGCCGGGTGTCGTCCCATGCAGGCTGCGTCCACGGCGATGCAAGCGCGAGGCCCGTCGCGGCGGATCGCCGGGTGCCGCGCGCCGAGGTGTGGATTCCCGAGAGCCTCGGCTCTGCGGCTGGGCGCCCGTCCGGCGAGGCGTCTCGTGTGCAAGGGATGGACAGCGGACAGCGCCCGACGTTGGCGTGCGCGCTGTCCGTACCGGGGTCGGGGCGCGACTCAAGGGGTCACGCGGGCGCCCGAGAGGTCATCGGCGATCGCGGAACGAGGACATGTTGCGGGCAGTCGCGAGCGCGGCGGAGGCGAGGAGAGCGGCGGAGAGGGCGCGGCGAGACAGCGAGGCGCAGCGCATGCTGGCCGAGCTGTTGCTCCGCGACCCGGTGGAGGACCGAGAGCGCGCCGAGGCCGAGGCCGAGCGCGCCCGCGTCGCGGCGATCGAGGCGCGGAAGGCCGAGGCCAACGCGAGGAAAGTGGAGGAGGAGGTGGAGCTGAAAGGGCACCCGCGGAGCGGATCCTATCCGATAACAACGGAACGGTAGACGGCGCTCGATCGATGTAGAAGTCTACAACGATGGCAGCATGGTGACGTGGGACGACGGAATCGCCGTCGGGACGCTGTGAGATGCGCTGAAGAGAGAGCACGATTCGGCCGGGCGAAGGCGGTTGTGTGCCGACGAAATGCGCAATTACCCTCACCACCACCGGAGGATCATCTCATGGCCAAACCCAAGTCCCCGAAGAAGGCATCCGCCCAATCCACACCTGCCGGCTCGTCCGAGGATGCGCCGCCGCCGCTCGTCCTCACTGCCGCGGAGCAGGATCTGCTCGAGCGCTCCCTCAAGCTGCTGGTCAACATCCAGACAACCCCCTTCAGCGCGCGCGCCCGGCGCGAGGGCTATACCGCCGACGAGCATCGCGAAGGCTGGCGGCTGCTCCGGCTCGCCTCGGGCGAGGCGAAGCCGCTCGAGCACCTCTTCGCCGAGGTCGCGGGCGGCGGGGCCGCGGAGGGTGCGGAGCGGCTCCGCCTGCTCCAGGACGTCGACGCCTTCGAGAACACCTGGTTCCCGCGCGCGCGGGCCGTCATTCGCCGCGTCGTCCCCCGCGCCCGCCGCGAGGCCTTCGAGGCCGCCTTCTTCAAGAACCTCGAGCAACAGCCCCTCGGGCCGGCCGTCATCGTGTCGGTTCGCACCTTCCTCTCCCGCCTCGACGGCCTCTCGCAGAGCGACGACGCCGACGCGAAGCAGGTCCGCAAGACGCTCGTGAAGCGCGGCCTGACCGACGAGAAGCTGAACGAGGTCCGCGGCATGCTCGGCAGGCTCGAGGTCGGCGGGGGCTCGCCGCCCGAGCGCAGGGTGTCCGCCGCCGAGCTCGCGAAGGCCTATCAGGAGCAGCGCGAAGGCCTCGACGATCTCCGCGATTGGTTCAACGACTGGGCCACGACCTTCCGGCAGGTGTTCAACGTCAAGGCCCAGCTCAAGCTCGGCCTCACCACGGCCAAACGCGCTTCGACCAGCGGTACAGAGGCCGTCGAGGAGGAAGACGACGGCGCGGAGACCGGCGACGAGGACGCGGGCGACGAGGCGGAGGACGGCGACGACGAGGTGGAGAGCGACGAGGAAGATTCGGAGCTCGACGAGGAGGAGTAGGCGACCGCTCCGTTCCCCGCTCGCCGGGCGCGTCGAACCAGCCACGGAGCTGGCGCGCCTGATCGCGCGCAGAATTCGGTCCGCTGAACGGCGCCTTCGGTCGAGCGAACGAAAGATCCGCTCGCCCGAACCTCGGGCGCGGGTCTCGAGAACGGAAAGCGGGGTCTCGAGGTCCGCCGAGGGGGGTCTCGAGAACGGAAAGCGGGGTCTCGAGATCCGCCGAGGGGGGTCTCGAGAACGAGAGGGTGGCTCTCGAGAACGAAATCCTGGCTCTCGAGAACCGCGCGCGGGGTCTGGAGATGTGCCCCTACCCCGCCGCGCGACCTCGAGACCTCCGATCCCGTGGAACGGAGGCATGTTTCTGCAGCCGCGACCCGAAATCTCGCTCCAGCGACCCGAGATCTCGCTCCGAAGAGCGCCGATCCCGTTCCGCCGCCTTGAAAGCTCGATCCCTCGACCTCGGGAGCGGTCCTCACCGCCGCCCGGCGGCCCCGGCCGACCGCCTTGCGGGCGCCGCGGTCAGCGCGGGGCCGAGTTCGCGACGGCGAGCGCCCGCAGCAGGGTGACCACCGCGATCACGTGGCTGATCCGGCCGTCCTGCATCGCTGCCGTCACCTCGTCGGCGCTCATCACGACCGCCTCGGTGCTCTCGTGCTCGTCGCCCTCGGGCTCGCCGACCCAGCGCGCGCCGCGCGCCAGGTAAAGGGAGCAGCGATTCGCCTGGAGCGCCGGATTCGGGTGCACCCACCCCAGCGGCTCGATCGACGCCGCGGCATATCCTGTCTCCTCGAGGAGCTCGCGCAGCGCCGCGGCCGCCGGCTCCTCCCCGGGATCGACGATGCCGCCCGCCGTCTCGACGGTCACCGCGTCGACCCCGTACCGGAACTGCCGCACCAGGACGAACTCCCCAGCATCGGTGACCGCGGCCACCGAGACCCAGTCGGCGAGCTCGAGCGTGAAGACAGGATATGGCGCGCCTTCGGCCACGACCTCATGGCGATGGACCGCCAGCGGACCGAACGTACCGGCGACCGCCGAGGCGTGCCGGCGAGGGATGGTGATGCCCATCGCGCCTCCCTACTACAGCGCGCCGCCCGCCGTCTTCTCCGGCGCGCCGCCGGCCGACTTCTCCGGCACAGCGCGCGCCGTCTTCTCCGGCGAGGTGCTCGTCGACTTTTCCGCCGCCTTCTCCGACCCTGCGCCCGCCGCCTTCTCCGGCCCTGCGCCCGCCGCCTTCTCCGGCCCTGCGCCCGCCGCCTTCTCCGACACCGCGCTCGCCGCCTTCTCCAGCACCGCGCTCGCCACCGCCGCCGGCGCGGCGCTCGCCGCCTTCTCCGCCACGGGCGCCGGCCTGTCGCGGCGCTCCCGCCGGAGCACCTCCTCCGCGTCGTCGCTGGACACCGCCTCCGTCGCCGACCGCGCCTCGTCCTGCGGCGGCGGCCACGCGGCGACGTAGCGGGGCACCTCGCCGGGCCCGGACGCGTCGATCCAGGACACGGTCCCCGTCCCGGGCGCGCGCACGTCGACGTGCACGAACGAGCTGTTCGGATAATACCCGCAGCCCGTGTCCGCGAGCGCACGGCACGCCGCCGCGAGCTCGTCGTTGCGCACCCCCGCGATGCGCAGATCGAGCGCCCGCCCCGTCTGGTGCAGGCTGCCCTGGCTCTGCGGCCGGTACCCGCTCACGAGCGACACGAGCCGGCCCGGATACCGCCGCGCGAGCGCGTCGATGCGCGTCAGCAGCCCGGGATCGAGCAGCCGCACGCCAGGCGCGACCTCCCCGGCGTGCACCGCGCTCGCCCCGCTCGCCTTGCCGGAAGCGGCTCCCCGCTTGTCGCCCGCCGGCCGCCGCTTGCGGCCCGCCGCTTCCGCCTTCGGCGCAGCCGCGCGCTCGCCGTCCAGGGTCGGCCGCGGCGTGCCCCACGGGCGCGCGAGCAAAGAGAGGGCGCGCCGCGCCTCCTCGCGCGGCTTGCCCTTGCAGTCGACGAGCTCGAGGCGCTCCGGCTCGATCCCGCTCCGATCCATCGAGAGCACCGGCCCATGGCACGGCTTCGGAGGCGCCTCCCTGTCGAGCCCCCTCTTCGCGCCGCGCCGCTTGCTCTCGACCGTCCGCGCCGCCCGCCGCTTCTCCTTCTTCTTCCCCCCGGCCACCTTGGCCGCACCGCCCTGCTTCGCGCCCGCGCCCTCGGCCGCCTGCGACGCCTGCGCGCGGCCGCGAGCCTTCCGACCGCTGGCGCCGCTCGCCGCCTCGTCACCCGCCGCGCCGCTCGCCGCGGACGCGGTCTTCCCGCGGCCACGGAGCGGCTTCTCCCGCGCCTCCGTCCGCTGCCCGTGCTCCGCGCCCGACGGAGACGCGGAAGAGCCCGGCGCACGATCGCCACGATCCCCGCGGCGGTCCCGCTTGCCAGCCTTCTCCTCGGCCTTCGCAGCGGCGTGCGCCCGGGGCAGCACCTCCCCGCGCGCCGGACCCGCCAGGACGGCCGGCACCGCCATGCTCACCAGCGCCGCCAGCGCGGCAGCGCGAGCACGAAAGAGACGCGCTCGCGGCTCCGCGCTGCGCACAGCCCCCCCTGCGTCCCGCGGCGCCGCGCCTGCACTGCTCACGGATCGAAGGCTGATCATGGAAAGCTCCAGTCGGGTCGGGTGCGAGTGGCATCCACCACGGATCGGATCTCCCGGACACGGCGTCCCCGCCCGTCCGCAGGATGTGGGATTGGAAAGGCCGTCGGCGGTCCGCTTCTTGAATCGACCTGGAACGAGGTCATCCGCGTCGAAACTGCGTCTCCGAGACGCCCCTCGTGGAAGGTCAGAAGGGGAGCCCGGAAGCTTGAGGAGCTCGAGAAGGTCGAGGAGCTCGGAAGCCGCGAAGCTCGGAACCTCCGAGCCCCCGAAGACCGAGCGCTCTGAGGACACGAATGTCATGAAGTGCGGAGGGCAGCCCAATTTTCTGCGGCGCTGACCAAAGGCTGTGGTAGGAACCAGCTGCCTCGCGACTGCGGTCGGGTCGTGAGCGCGGTTCCGGGGTGCACGGGGGCACAGCCCCTCACCACGCGGTACCGCGGCCGGGTATCGCCCGGCGCGCTACGCACTGCGGCGGGACCCTGCCTTCACGATCAGCGCGACCAGCGCGATCAGCCCGGAGGCAGGCATCGCGCCCCAGGTGCAACATCGTCCGGGCCATCGCGGATCGCGGGGGAAGCGCCCGGCCAACCACGCACCAGCCTCATTCACCACACCATCGATGCAAGCGGGGCGCCACACGCGGGATGCGGAAGCCGAACCCGGTGGCGCGTCCATGATCGCTCCGAGGTCAGCAGGGGCACGACATGCGGCGAATTCGTAGAGACGCAACCAAGGTCTGGCACAATCCCGAGCTCCACACGGCCTATGGCCGTGGCCAGCCCAACAGCGCGGGGCTGCCGCGCCCAACACAGAGCGGCGAGGACCGGCGGGCCGCGAAGCAACACCGCGCCGCGCTCGAGGCGCTCTTCTCCCCGCGCAAGGAGCCGGAGGCCGAGGACGGCAAGGGCGGGCGCGCCAAGTCCGGGCGCGACGCCGCCTCCAAGGCGCCGGGGCGCATCGTCCTCGCGCCGCCTCCGCAGAGCGACCCGAAGGCCGTCGAGCGCCAGCGGCTCCTGTCGAAGCTGCTCTGCGCGTCGGGCCGGCCCAACATCTCCAAGGCCGCGAACGAGTTCCTCCGCGCCGGCCACACCTTCCCCGCAGAGCAGGACGTGTACCTCCAGCTGCTCGAGCACAGCGACGAGCAGCGCATCCAGGAGGCGATCGACGAGCTCTCGGGCATCCTCGTCGCCGAGCTGCCGAAGCGCCGCGCCGTGCTCGAGTCGCGGCTCCGGCGCATCGAGGAGTTCGCGGAGGAGCCCGCGACGCGCGAGGCCGCCGAGCGCCTGCGCCGCCAGGTGAGCGGCAGGCCCGAGGCCCCGGGCGCGGGCGCCCCCTCGGCCGAGCCGGGCTCCCACGCGCGGCCGTCGAGCCGCGAGGCCGCCCTGCCCCACGCGGCGGCGGACGGCGCGGCCCAGCGCGAGGGCGGCGGCATCTCCGAAGCGAGCGTCGAGGCGGAATGACGCGCGCGGAATTCGAGGCCGAGCTCCGCAAGCTGATCCAGGCGTTCGAGACGGGCACGGGCAACGAGCGGTGCGTCGCGTGCGTCGGGTGCGAGCGCTGCGTCGACTGCACGTTCTGCCGCAACTCGAAGGCGCTCCAGCGGTGCCACTACTGCGTCGACTCGCAGCGCTGCTCCGACAGCACGCACTGCCGCGGCTGCCGCGATCTCATCGCCTGCAGCCACTGCGTCGCGTCCGAGCGGTGCACGCAGTCGTCGTACCTCGTGAAATCGGTCGACTGCACCGGCTGCACCTACTGCTTCGGCTGCGTGGGCCTCGTGCGCAAGGACTTCCACATCCTGAACCAGCCGTACGATCGCAGCTCCTACTTCAAGCTCACGGCGAAGCTGATGCGCGAGCTCGGGCTGAGCACGGGCAGCGGGGCCGAGCCCGCCCCGGCCCCCGCGGCGCGCGCGGCGCAGCGCTAGCGATGCGCGCGGTCGTGCAGCGCGCGCTCGCCGCGCGCGTCGAGGTCGACGGCCAGGTGGTCGGCGCGATCGAGCGCGGCCTCGTGGCCTTCGTCGGCGCCGCGAAGGACGACGACGAGGCCGACGCCGACCACGTCGCGAACAAGGTCGCGGGCCTCCGGGTGTTCAGCGACGAGGCCGGCAAGATGTCGCGCGCGCTCGCGGACGTGCGCGGCGGCGTGCTCGCGATCAGCCAGTTCACGCTCTTCGGCGACGTCCGGCGCGGCCTCAGGCCGAGCTTCGACGGCGCCATGGAGCCCGTGCGCGCCGAGGCGCTGTACGAGCGCTTCGTCGCCGCCCTGCGGGCGCGCGGCCTCGAGGTGGCCACGGGCCGCTTCCGCGCCGACATGCGCGTGTTCGTCGAGAACGACGGGCCGGTCACCATCCTCATCGATTCGAAGCGGACGTTCTGACGCCGCCCGCCGCTCCCCGGAGCGGCCGACGCCCCTTCCCTCCCGGCGTCGCGCGGGCTACGTGGGGCGCCATGCGGATCAGCATCGTGGGCGCGGGGGCGCTCGGGCGGGTCTACGGCGTGCGCCTCGCGGCCCAGGGAGACGACGTCACGTTCGTGGTCCGGCCCGAGCGCGCCGGAGACGCGCGGCCGTTCGTCATCGAGCAGGTGAACAGCGCCGATCGCCGCGACACGCTCGAGCGCCCGCGGCTCGCGGCCGACATCCCGGCCGACGCGGAGGTCGTGATCGTCACGGTGCGCTTCGATCAGCTCGCCCCCGGCGGCGCGGCGCCGCGCCCCGCGGAGGGCAGGACGGTCGCGGACCTCCTGCTCCGCGGGCCTTCGGTCCCCGTCGTCGTGCTCACGCCGCTCCTGCCGCCGCAGCGCGCGAGCCTCGAGGAGGCCGCCCGGCGCCGCATCACCCCCGCGATGCCGAGCGTCTCGGGCTACCTCGATGAGCGCGGCGTCGTCCGCTACTGGATCGTGGGGTTCGCGTCGACGCTCATCGACGACGAGGGAGGCGCCCCCGCGGAGCGGCCGCTGCTGGAGGAGCTCGCGCGCCGCCTCACGAGCGCGGATCTCCCGGCGAGGCTCGATCCGGACGTCGGCGCGCAGAACGCCGCCACCACGACCGCGTTCTTCCCGCTGATCGCCGCCATCGACGCGGGCGGCGGCACGAGCGCCCTCCTCGAGGACGAGGGCGTGCTCGGCACCGCGCTCGAGGCCACCCGGGAGTGCACGGCGCTCGCGGACCGCGTCGGCACGGTCGCCCCCTGGACGAAGCTGCTGACCAGGGCCATCGGACCGTTCACGCTGAAACCCGGCGTCGCGCTCGCGCGCCTCGTGGCCCCCGAGGCGCTGCGGTTCCTCGACGCCCACTTCGGCCCGAAGCTCCACGCGCAGCACCTCGCGATGGGCGCCGCCGTGCTCGCGATGGGGCGCGAGCACGGCGTGAGCCTGCCCGCGCTCGAGCGGCTGATGAGCCTGATCGAGGGCCGCACCGGCGCGCGCTGATCCCGGGCGCGCGTCGGCTCGCGTGCCGGCGCGCGTCAGCTCACATGCCGGCGCACCTCAGCGCGCGGCCGCGAGCTGCGCCGCGAGCGCGATCGCCTCGCGCATCCCGCGCGGGTCGGCCTTGCCCGTGCCCGCGAGATCGTACGCGGTCCCGTGGTCGACGCTCGTGCGCACGATCGGCAGGCCGAGCGTGACGTTCACCGCCTCGCCGAAGCCGAGGAGCTTGCTCGGGATCGTCGCCTGGTCGTGGTACATCGCGACGACCCCGTCGAGCGCGCCCCGCGCCGCCAGCCGGAACGCCGTCTCCGCGCCGACGGGCCCGCTCAGCTCCGCCGCCGGGCCCGAGCGCGCGAGCCGCCGCGCCGCGAGGCGGATGCCCGGCGCGATCCGCCGCTGCTCCTCGTCGCCGAGGAGCCCGCCCTCGCCGGCGTGCGGGTTCAGCGCGGCGACGGCCACGCGCGGCTTCTCGCGGCCGAGATCGGCGAGCAGCCGCGCGAGCCACACCGAGGCGCGCGCCACCTCGCGCGGGCTCACCGCCTCGGGCACCTCGCGCAGCGGCACGTGGGTCGTCACGAGCGCGGTCACGAGCTTGCCCGAGGCGAAGGCCATCGTGACCTCGCGCGCGCGGAGCCGCCGGCCGAGGTGCTCGGTGTGGCCGAGGAAGTCCGCGGATCCCGGCGCGCCGCTCGTCGCGATCGCGTGCTTCGACGCGGGCCCCGTGACCAGCGCCGCCGCGACGCCGTCGCGGACCAGGTCCGTCGCCTCGTCGATCCACGCGAGCTGCGCCGCGCCGTCCTCGGCCTCGGGCCGACCGAACGCGCTCGGCCGCGAGAGCCGCGCGCTGCCCGCCCAGAGGCCGATCGCGCCCGGATCGAGCCGCTCGATGGCGGCGCGCCCATCGACCGCGACCAGCCGGCGGGACGCGACCCGGACGAGCCGCGCGGCCCGCCGCAGGACCGCCTCGTCGCCGACGAGCACGCAGCGCACGCCCTCGACGGACGCCGCGCCGGCCACGGCCACCTCGGGGCCGACGCCGCTGGGACACCCGACGCTGATCGCGACGATCGGCGCCGCGGCGCGACGCGAGCTGCCGCCGCGCCCCGCGCCGCCGCGACCCTTGGCGGCGGTCGTCCGGGCAGCACCCCGGCGATCCGGCGACGTCATCGCGTGACGCGCCGCTCGCGGCCGGGCGTGGCGGCGTCGTGCGCCGACGACGCCGACCGCCGCTCCGCGTGCGCGGCCTCCTCGTCGTCGCCGTCCTCGTCCTCGTCGCCCTCGTCGCCCTCGTCGTCGGCGTCCTCGTCCTCGTCCTCGTCGCGCGGCTCCCCGCGCTCCTCGCCGTGAGCCTCCGCACCGGCGGCGCCGCGCGGCGCCGCGCGCGCCGCGTCGCCGCCCTCGGGACCCCCGGAGCCGGGCAACGGCGACTCGAGCCGGTAGCCGGCCCCGCGCAGCGTGACCAGCGGCAGCGCCGCGCCGAGCTTCGCCCGGAGGCGCCGCACGTGGATGTCGACGGTCCGCGCGCCGCCCTCGTACTGGCTGCCCCAGACGCGCCGGAGCAGCTCTGTCCGCGACACAACCTTCCCGCGGCGTTCGCACACGTACGAGAGCAGCGCGAACTCCTTCGCGGTGAGCGGCACGTGCATGCCGCCGACCGACACGTCGTGGGCCGCGCGGTCGATGACGATCGCGCCCACCTTCACCCGCTCCTCGGTCGCGAACTCGCTGCGGCGCCACTCGACGAGGCGCACGCGCGCGTAGAGCTCGGCCGGCACGTACGGCACGAGGAGGAAGTCGTCGAAGCCGCTCGACGGCTCGATCCGCGCGATCTGCGCGACGCTCACCGCGACGAGCGCGCCGACCTCCTCGAGGCGGGGCTCGCGGCGCAGCGCGCGCAGCGCCGCCGCGGCCAGGTCCGGCCGGTCGAGCGCCTCGACGACGATCGCCCGCGCCTTGCTCTCGTCGTCGTGGAAGAGCCGCGGTGGATCATCCCAGAGATCCAGGGTTCGAACGTCAGCGCCCAGCGAGCGCAAGACCGATGCGGCGCCCTCCTCCCGCTCCAGGTCAGGTCCGTGTCCGACGATGGCAATGAACGAACGACGCGCCATGTCCGCCCCGTATACGGGTGTCACGGCGCGCCGACAAGACGCACCGCGCTAAACCCACCAACACCGCTGCAGGGCTTACCTTCCCCCCGGGGCTCCAGCCTTGGAAAATCAGCCGATCCGCGTCCCGCCGACCGTGATGCGATCGATCTTGATTGTGGGGCAGCCCACACCCACCGGAACGCTCTGTCCGTCCTTGCCGCACGTCCAGATGCCGTCGGAGGTGGCGACGTCGTGGCCGAGCATGGTGACGCGCCGGAGCACCTCGGGGCCGTTGCCGATGAGGTTCACGCCCTTCAGCGGCGCGGTCAGCTTCCCGTCCTCGATGAGGTAGCTCTCGGTGAGCGAGAAGACGAAGTCGCCGTTCGAGATGTCGACCTGGCCGCCGCCGAACTTCTTCGCGAAGACGCCCCGCTTCACGGACTTCACGATCTCCTCGGGGTCGTGCGGGCCGGCGAGCAGGATGGTGTTCGTCATCCGGGGCATGGGCGCGGAGGCGAAGCTCTCGCGCCGCCCGTTGCCGGTCGGCGTGAGCCCGTAGTGCCGGGCCGAGAGCCGGTCGTGCATGTACCCGACGAGCTTGCCGTTCTCGATGAGCGTGCTGCGCTCGGGCTCGTTGCCCTCGTCGTCGACGTTGATCGTGCCGCGCGACTGGAGGAGGGTCGCGTCGTCGACCACCGTGCAGAGCGGGCTCGCGACGTCCTTGCCGACGCGCCCCGCGTAGTTGCTGGTCCCCTTGCGGTTGAAGTCCGCCTCCAGCCCGTGCCCGACGGCCTCGTGGAGCAGGATGCCGCTGTCGCCCGGGGCGAGCACGACGTTCGTCTCGCCGGCGGGCGCGTCGCGCGCGTCGAGCATCGCGACCGCCTGCCGCGCCGCCTCCTTGGCGTGCCACTCCGGCGACCTGTCCTCGAAGTACGCCGTCGTCATGCGCCCGCCGCCGCCGCTCGAGCCTTCCTGGCGCTTGCCGTCGCGCTCGGCGATCGCCCGCACGCCGAAGCGGATGAGCGGCTGGACGTCGTGCGCCATCCGCCCGTCGCTCGTGGCCACGAGCACCTCGCGCACCTCCTCGACGAAGCTGGCCTCGGCCTTGATGATGCTGGGGTCGTAGGCGAGCGCCGCGGCGCTCGCGCGCTCGAGCAGGGCGCGCTTCGCCAGCCCGGGGGCGTCGAGCGAGATGCTGGGCAGCTCGTAGCGGCTCGGCAGCTCGCGCCGCCGGAGCTCGATCCTCGCCGTCCCGCCGGAGCCGGTCGCGATCTGCGCCGCCGTCTCGGCCGCGCGCCGCATCGCGTCCCACGTGAGATCCTCGGTGTAGGCGTACCCGGTCGCGTCGCCCCGCTGGACGCGGACGCCGACCCCCATCGACACCCCGCGCGACGCCGCCTTGAGGATGCCCTCGTCGAAGGTGAACCCGCCCCCCGCCCGGTACTCGAAGAAGAGGTCGGCGTAGTCGCCCCCCTTCGACAGGGCGACCGACAGGAGCCGCTCGCAAAGCGCGGCGTCGACGGCATTTTCTTCTCCAGGAGCGAACGGGGCGCGGTAGGCCTGGCTGCGCGACATGGTGCCCAACTCTAGGTCCATTCGCCGGGGCGGTCG
This sequence comes from Sorangium sp. So ce385, assembly GCF_051474135.1. Taxonomy (NCBI): domain Bacteria; kingdom Pseudomonadati; phylum Myxococcota; order Polyangiales; family Polyangiaceae; genus Sorangium; species Sorangium sp. So ce385. The sequence continues at coordinate 10,445,888 of NZ_CP150337.1, forward strand.
AGAAGCGGCAGCGCTCCGGGCGCCCCTGCCCGGGCGCCGGGCTGCGGAGATGTATGCAGAAATGTGCAAGAAGGCCGCTCGACTGCTATGCTTCGAGTCGTCCTCGCGTCGATGGCGGCGTTTGCCGCCTTCTCCGCGATCTTCGCGAATCCCCGGCCGCTCGGCGCGCTCCTACGACGTCACGATGTAGGGCGCGCTCGTCGACGCGCCTCGACCGGACCGCCCAGCGTCCGACCGGGGCGGGGGCTCGCGGCCACCGCGCCAGGCGGTCGCCGCGTCCCCGCGCGGGCTCGCCCTCCGCGGGCTCGCCCCCGCGGGTTCGCCCTCCGCGGGCTCGCCCCCGCGGGTTCGCGGAGAGCGCGCGCTGCAAACAAGCACCTTGGCGGTAGCTTCGGAACTTCCGAAGCCGCGCGCTTGTACGTGGTAGCGGGATTGGCTAGGTGTTTTTAGATGGCGAAGCGAGGGCTCCCGGCGGGGCGCCCGAGCGACGCCTCGCTGTCCTCAGTAGGAGATTCCCATCGCCGTGGCGGTCGATCGCGACAAGGTACTCCAGACCGCGCAGAAGCTTGTCGAGCGGAAGCGCTACGACAAGGCGATCGCCGAGTACCAGAAGCTGGTCGCGGAGGATCCGAAGGACGTCCGGACGCTGCTCAAGATCGGCGACCTCTACCTGAAGACGGAGGAGTACGTCGAGGCGATCACCACCTACGAGCGCGTCGGCCAGTTCTACTCGCTCCAGGGCTTCGCGCTCAAGGCGATCGCCGTTTACAAGCAGATCCGCGAGATCATCCACAAGCACGTCCCGCAGTACGAGGACCGCTTCGGCCACATCGTCCCGCGCCTCGCCGAGATCTACACGCAGCTCGGGCTCACGAGCGACGCGCTCGCCGCCTACGACGAGGTCGCGACGCGCCTCCTCCGCGCGGGGCGCGACCGCGACGCGATCGACATCTTCAAGCGGGTCGTCGACCTCGACCCGAACAACCCGCTCGCCTACCTCCGCCTCGCCGAGGCGCTCATCCGCGTCCGCGACTACGACGGCGCGATCCAGCGCTTCGGGACGGCGGCCGAGCTCCTGCTCAAGCTCGGCCGGCGCGACGACGCGCTGAAGGTGGTCGAGCGCCTGCTGCAGCACCGCCCGGACGCCCGCTTCGCCCGCATGGCCGCCGAGATCTACCTCGACCGCGGCGATCCGAGCGACGGGATGTCGGCCCTCACCAAGCTGCAGATCGCGTTCAAGGAGAACCCGCGGGACCTGGAGACGCTGGCGCTCCTCGCCCGGGCGTTCGACCTGCTCGGGCAGCCGGCCAAGGCGATCGAGGTGCAGAAGGAGTCGGCGCGCATCGCCAAGGAGGCGGGGCGGGCCGACCAGTTCGCCGCCCTCGTCTCCGCCCTGGTCGCGCGCGCCCCGAACGACGAGGGCGTGCGCCAGCTGGCGGCCCAGCTCGTGCCCTCCTCGCGGGGCACGCGCGCGTCGATCGACGTCGAGCTCGACGAGGACGACGAGGACGAGGCCGAGGAGCTCGAGGTCGAGGACGCCGAGCCCTCGTCCGCGGCGCCGATCCCGCTGCGCGCGGCGCAGCCGTCGACGGCCCCGGTCACGAGCCCGCGGCAGCTCGTCGCGCACGCCGAGAGCCTCCGGCGCGAACGCCAGTACGACAAGGCCGTCGCCCTCCTGAAGGGCGGCGTCGCCCGGCTGCCGTCCGCGCGCGAGCTGCGCGAGAAGCTCTGCGACATCCTCATCGAGGCGGGCGACCAGGACGGCGCCATCGAGCAGATGCTCGCGTTCGCGCAGCAGCTGTCCGGCGAGGGCGCCGTCGACGACGCCGCGCGGCTCCTCGACGAGGTGCTGCTCCTCGAGCCCGGCCACGCCCAGGCGACCGAGATGCTCAACCTCCTCGGCTACGCCGTGCCGCAGGAGGACGAGCTCTCCGACGAGGAGCACACCGGGGCGGAGGTCTCGCCGACGGCCAACGACGCGTACGCGTCCGAGGTGCCGAGCCAGGACCTCTACGATCCCGACGCGCCGCTGCCCGCGTACACCCTCGACGAGGACGGCGTCGTCGAGGCGCTCCCCAGGCGGCCCGAGCTCGTCACGCACCTCGACGATCCGTTCGCGAACGAGCCGCCGCTGCCGAGCTTCCCGATCGACGACGTCGAGGAGGTCGAGGACGTCGAGCCGCTCGAGGAGCTGGAGGACATCGACGACGAGGAGGAGACGGCGTCGGTCAACCCGAGCCGGTCGCCGGCGCACCCGCTGGCGGTCGCCGCGTCGCAGGCGCCGCCGGCGCCCTCGCCGATCTCGTCGATGCCGCCGCCCCCCGTGCTCGCCGCGCCGCCGGCCCTGTACAGCCCGGCGCCGCCGCGGCCGGCGTCGGTCCGGCCGGCGTCGGGGCGCTCCGTGCCGCCGGGGTCCGGGCGGCGCGCGGACGCGCTCGACGAGGACGCGCTCGAGGAGGTCGAGTTCTTCGCGCAGCACGGGATGTTCGAGGAGGCGCGCAACATCCTCGAGGAGCAGCTCGCGCGGCTGCCGAACCACCCGCTCTTGATGGAGCGGCTGCGCGAGGTCACCGAGCTCGCGTCGGAGACGCGCGGGGCGCGCGCGGCGACCGACAACGAGAGCGGCACGCGGGCCGTCCCGCGCGGCAGCGAGCGGCCGGACGAGGACCGCGCGTTCGACATCGCCGAGTCGCTCAAGATGATCGACGAGCTCGAGGTCGCGCCGGGCTCGGTGACGGGCGTCCAGGACGATCCTCGGCAGATCAGCGTCGAGAGCGTCTTCGAGCAGTTCAAGGCCGGCGTCGCGGCGCAGATCTCCGAGGGCGACGCGTCGACGCACTACGATCTCGGGGTCGCGTACAAGGAGATGGGCCTCTACGCGGACGCCATCGCCGAGTTCGAGCTCGCCGCCCGCGACCCCGGGCGAGAGTGCGTCTGCCAGTCGATGATCGGCGTCACCTACCTCCAGATGGGCAACATCGAGGCGGGCATCGACGCGCTCATCCGGGGGCTGCACGCCTCGCACAAGACGGTGGAGCAGGAGCTCGCGCTGACGTACGAGATCGCGGACGCCTACGAGATGCGCGGCGTCCCCGAGCAGGCGCTCTACTACTTCCAGCGCGTCGCCCGGATGAGCCCGAGCTACAGCGATCCGCGCGGCAGCGTCGCGGAGCGGCTGCGCCGCATCGACGTCCCGAAGCCGGCCGCGCGCGCGGTCGGCGCCGAGATGATCGCGGACGAGTTCGACGCCGCCTTCGACGACCTCCTCCCGAGCGGCAAGCTGCCCTGAGCGCGGCCCGCGCGCCGCGCGCGGGCCCGTCGCGCTCACGGAACGCCAGAAATTGGGCCCTGGCCGGCGTCCTCATGTACCGGAGGTGCATGAACCGACCGCTGCTCTTCGCCGCCCTCACCTCGCTCCTGGCCGCCGGCTGCGGCGCCGGGATCGGAACGAACGCTCGAGCTGGCCGCCCGCAGGACGCCGCCAAGGCAGCGGTCCAGGCTGAGCGCGAGGCCCCGGAGCGCGCGAAGGGCGAGGCCGACGCGAGCGCCCCGGCCGCGGAGGAGGCGCCGCCCGCGCGCGCGCCCGGCGATTACGTGGCCTACCGGTTCTCGGGCAGCTTCCGGAGGACGCCGCTGCTCCTCACGCAGCGGGTGGTCGCGCGCGAGGGGGACGTCCTCGTGGTCGACGTGACCCTCGAGGACGGCAAGGAGACCGAGGCGCTGCGCGTCCGGATGAGCGACGCGCCGAGCCGGCGCGGCGAGATCCTCGGCGCGGCGTGGATCGACGGCGGCGCCGAGCGGCCCGCGACCCTCGCGGCGTACGACGCGATGATGGCCAAGACCGCGCTCGCCGCCGACGAGAACGAGGAGGTGCTCGGCACCGAGGCGGTGAACGTCGAGGTCGGCGGCGGCGCCATCGCGTGCCAGAAGACCAGCTTCCGCGTGCGCATCGGCAGGACGAAGGCGACGATGCGCACGCTCCAGAGCGACGACTTCGCCTGGGGCGACGTGGGCGGCGAGATCACCGCCGAGGACGGGCGCGTGCTCTACCGCGCCGAGCTGGTCGACCGGGGCCACGCGGACGCGCGGCCGAGCGCGCCCGTGGCCGCCGCCGGCGCGGAGCCCGGCCTCGCGCCGCGGCCGGCGACGGTGGCGCGGTCCGAGGGCGAGGACGACGGCGAGGGCGACGACTACGAAGACTGAGCGGGCGGAGGCGCGTCGCCCTGGCTCTCCTTGCGGGCGAGGACCTCGCCCGAGCGCACGGCCGCCGCGCGGACCAGGTGGCCCATCTTCGGGTGCTCGGGCTCGACGTCGGGCTCGATGCCCTCGGCGCGCAGCGCCTCCGTGCAGACCGGCCCGATCGACGCCACCATGCCCCGCGCGAGCCCGGCGCGCAGTCGGTCGACGAGCCCCTCCTCGGCCGCCACGAGGAGCGCGTGCTCGACCTGCGCGCGGCTCGTGAAGAGCGTGATCGCCGCGCCGCCGTCGGCCAGGAGGCGGAGCGCCTGCCGGAGCGCCGAGGTGTCCTCCGGGAGCGCCCAGCGGTAGACCGGCACCGGGGTGACGCGGGCGCCGGCCGCCTCGAGCCCGGCGTAGAGCTCGTGGCTCGGCGCGCCGTGCTCCTGCACGGCGATGCGCTTGCCGCTCAGGTCGCCGAGCCCGCGGACGACCTCGAGGATCTCTCGCCAGGTGTTCGGCTCCGGGACGGTGACGAAGCGGGTCACGCCGAGCTCGCGCAGCGCCGCGGCCGGCTTGGGGCCGCGCACGACGAGCTGCACCGACGAGAGCGCCGCGGCCAGGAGGGATACGCCCTGGGCGCCTGCGTCGGCGTCGGGCGCGCCGTCGCCGCCGTGGGCCGGCTCGAGCGCGGGCGCCGCCTCGGCCACGAGCGCGCGGGTCCCGACGCCGGTCATCAGGATGACGAGGTCGAGCTCGGCGCCCGCGAGGCGCCGCGCGAAGTCGAGCGCGCGCTCGTTCCGCTCGATGGGCACCTCGCGGAGCGTCGGCGCCGTGACGGGTACACCGCCGTACCGCTGGATCAACGAGGCCATCTCGGCGGCGCGGCGGCTCTCGAAGGTGATGACGCGGCGCCCAGCGAAGTCAGGCGACGCGGGACGGGAGGGACGGTCGTTCGGGGGGTGCGTGGGCGTGCTCACCCGCGCAGCATAGCCCGGGTCCAGCGCAGGCGGGTTTCGGGCGGTTGACCAGTTTGCTAAGCTCCCTCCTGTGAGCCATCCGATGAGCAACGAGGCTGGCGGGGTCCAGGGGAGCGGGCTCTCGCGTGCGACTTCGGAGAACGACGTCGGCCCCGATCCCGCCATTGGCGCGGGCATCGCGCTGCTCGGCATCTTTCTGATGGGGGTGGGCGGCGCGCAGGGCGCGCACTACCTCTTCAACTTCGGCACGCTCGTGGCGGTGCTCGGGGCCGTCCTGTTCGTCCTCTTCGTGACGCTGACGGCGCTGAAGCAGCGCCGGGCGAGCCGCGCGTCGAGCCCCGACCCGAGCGCCGAGCAGCGAGACGCGCGCGACTGACCGCTCCGCCGGATGGCGCCGCCGATCACGCTGGGGCGCCGCCGATCGGGCGGGCGGCGCCGCTGATCACGCCGGGATGCCGCCGCCGGGCTCGCCGCGATCGTCCGGCGGGGCCGGGGAGCCGGCCTGACCGCCGGCCTGCACGGAGAGGTCCGGCTCGATGTCGGCGAGCGAGACGCCGAGCTCCTCGGCGATGCTCTCGATCTCGGCCCGCTCGGCCGGCGTGGGCGCGCCGTCCGCCGCCGCGAGCCGGATCAGGAGGCGCACGACCTCCACCCGCTCGCTCGCGTTGCAGAGCGCCTTGAGCTCGCGGTAGCAGCGGTCGACCTCGCCCTCCTGGAGCGCGGGCAGCTTGCCCTGGAGGGCGTTGAACACCGCGTCGACCCCGCTCGGCGCGAGGCCGTCGACGTGCGTGAGCAGCTCGCGGAGCAGCTCGTCTTCCTTGTCGGAGAACCGGCCGTCGACGCAGGCGACCTTGCCGAGCAGGACGATGACGGTCGCGATGTAGCGGAGGACCACCGCCTCGTCGTCCGGGAGCGCCGTACGGAGCTCCTTCAGGAGGGCGTCGAGGTTCGGGAACGAGCCCCCCTGCTTCAGGCCCAGCCAGGCGAGGAGTCCCACGGGATGAGGCTACCAGATCCTCGCCGGGCAGGGCAGCCCGGCGGCGCACCGCCCTCGACGACCATCATCCATGCCGGGCGCCTTAGTCCTCGCCCCCGCGGTCCGCAATCCAGTCGTCCACCGGGTTGTCGGACTTCGGGGTCTTCAAGATCGAGCCGTCGGGCCCGTCCTTGCGCACCACGAGCGTGCGCCGCGTCGTGGTGTCGGGCGTCTCGCGCGCGACCACGGTGATGACGTTCACCCCCGGCCGGAGCGGCGCCTCGAACGAGAAGTCGGCCTTCTTCGGGTCCGCGCCGTCGCGGTTCGACTTGTAGTAGAGCTTCCGCGACCCGACGAAGATGAAGGTGTCGAGGAGCCGCTCGCTGTCCGCGGCCGTCCCCGTGATCTTCACGGTGTCGGCGGTCGTCGCCAGCGCCGCGGCGGCGATGTCGAGCGTCGGCGGCGCGTGCGAGTAGACGTCCTCGAACGCGACCGCCGCGGGCGCCTGCCCGCCGCCCGGGCCCACCTCCCGCGACGCGACGAACGCGAAGCGGCCCGCGCCGAGATCGACCTTGAGGAACCCGCCGGGCGCCTCGCCGAGCACCTTGACCACGGCGCCCGCCGGGAGCCGACCGAAGCCGCGCGCGCTCGCCTCCGGCGACGGGAGCAGCGTCGCCCCCTGCGCGCCGGCCTTCACCGTGGAGCCGCCGCCCGTGAGCTGCACGCGCGGCGAGATCGGGATCTTCACCTTCTCGCTGGCGAACTCGCGGAGATCGCGATCGCCCACCGAGAGCGAGAGGGTCGCCTCGGGCTCGGACAGCTGCGGCTCGACGTCGAAGCTGAAGACCACCTTGCGCACGTCGCCCGGCTTGATGTTCGAGACGTCGAAGCGCCCGGCGTGCAGCAGGAGCCCGTCGCCGGAGAGGTTCGCGATGTTCGCCTGCGTCTCGTACGACGGCCCCTTGCCGACGTTCTTGACGGTCAGGTACATGCTGACCCGCTCGCCCTTCTGGATGAGCCCGTCGCCGTTGCCCTCGCGGTCGTCGACGATCTGGTAGGCGTACTGGAAGAGCGGCCGGTCGAGCGCGCGCACCGTGGGCCGGATCTCGACGGCGGGCGGCTCCGGCGCGCCGGCGACCTCGAACTTCACCTTGAGCCCGTCGCTCCGCGAGAGGGCGTCCATCGGGATCTTGCAGACGCGCTTCTCGTTCGCCTTCCGCGGCCTCGTCGAGCCGACCTTCCGCCCCTCGACCTCGCACCAGCCGAGCGGCGCCTTCGCCGTCTTCGTCTGGCCGGGGCCGATCTTGCCGAAGATGAGCTCCTTGCTGTCGAAGTACAGGTTGTCGCTCTCCGTCGTCCCGCGGAGGCGGTAGACCGGCTGCTTGCCGTTGTTCTTGACCGTGACCTTGAGCTCCATCGGCTGGCCGGCGACCACCTCGGCGTTCGGGCGATCGGTCTCGACCTTCACGTCGAGCTCGGACTTGGCCGCCGCCGTCGCGGCCGCCGTCGTCGCGGCCTCGGGCGCGTCGGACCAGTCGACGCCGAGCTTCCCCAGCTCGGCCGCGACCTTGCCGAGCTCCTCCTTGCCGACCTGCTCGATGTAGTCGTGCACGGCCCGGAGCTGCTGGATCCTCGGGGTGCTCGGCGGCATCCGCGTCGCGAGCTCCCGCGCGAAGCGGATGGGGAAGTCGAGGGCGAAGTCCTCGTCGATGTCGCCCCCGCGATCGCGCATCTCCTCGCGATCGGCGCTGGTGAGCTGGTAGCGGACGACCTCGGACGGCTTGCCCGCCGCCGCCGCCCGCGCGTTCGAGAGGTGCGCCGAGAGGTCGCGCTCCCGGATCCCGTCCTTCTGCACGGTGAGATCCATCTCGAGCTCGTCGACCGTCATCGGATCGAGCTCGATGTCCGGCGTGACCCCGACGCCCTGGATCGAGACGTCGCCCGGCGTCAGGTACTGCGCGATCGTCAGCTTGAGGGCCGCCTTCTCCGCCGTGACGTCGGGGAAGACGAGCTGCACGCTGCCCTTGCCGAACGTCTGCGAGCCCACGATGACGGCGCGGTCGTTGTTCTTCAGCGCGCCCGCCACGATCTCGCTCGCGCTCGCGCTGTTGCCGCTCACGAGCACCACGATCGGGTACGGCGGCTCGGTGCCGGGGCCCTTGGCGCGCTTCTCCTCGCGCCCCTCGGAGGCGCCGACCGTCGAGACGATGACCCCGTCGGCGAGGAACTTGTCGGCGATGCGCGCGGCCTGATCGAGCAGGCCGCCCGGGTTGCCGCGCAGGTCGAGCACGAGCCCCTTCAGCTGGCCCTTGGCGCGCAGCCCGTCGAGCGCCGCGTCGAGCTCCGCGGTCGACGTCGCCTGGAACGTCTTGAGCCGGACATAGGCGATGCCGCCGTCGAGCGCGCGCGACTCGACGGACCGGACCTTGATCACCTCGCGGGTCAGCTCGAACGCCTTCGGCCCCTGCCAGCCGCCCTCGCCGTCGCGGGTCACCCACACGGTGACCGCGGTGCCGGGATCGCCGCGGAGCCGCCGCACGGCGTCGTCGAGCGGCATGTTGAGCGTCGACTCGTTGTTGATCTTCACGATCCGATCGAGCCGCTTGAGCCCCGCCCGGCCCGCGGGCGTGTCGGGCATCGGGTTCAGGACGGTGAGCATCTGATCGCGGATCGAGATCACGACGCCGAGCCCGCCGAACGCGCCCGACGTGGAGAGGTTCATCTCCTTGTACGCCTCGGGGCTCAGGAACGACGAGTGCGGGTCGAGCGTGTGCAGCATGCCGTTGCACGCGGCGTACTCGACGTCGCGCAGATCGACCTCCGTGCCGCGGAGGTTCTTCTGCAGGAAGGCGAAGACCTCGCGGAGGCGCGCGGAGACGTCCCAGGGGCCCTGGATGTTGTCGATCCGGAACTTCTTCTCGCTGGTCTCGACGCGGACGGTGACCTCGTTGGGATCCTCGTTGAGGACGATCACCTGCGCGACGTCGCGCTGCACGGCGTTCAGCGCCGAGAGCAGCATCTCCTTCGGCTTGACGCGATCCGGCTCGACGTACTTGTCCCGGATCATCTTGAGCGTCTCGTTCACGGCCTCGAGGCGGGTGAGGTCGTACGGCGCCTTGGCCACCTGCCCGGTGACCGCGAGCGCCGGCTCGAACCCACGCCAGAGCCCCCCGGGGCCGAACTGAAGAACGAAGTACGCTGCCAGCGGGAACGCGGCGGAGACAACGAGCGCCTTGACGATGCGCTCCAGGAGTCGGTGGGGCATACGGCGCTCGAGTATAGACGCGCGCCGGCGAGCGTCGACCGACGTCGACCCGCCCCGCCCTCGAGCGCCGCGTCCGGCGCGGGCGCTACACGGGCTTGTGGGTGTCCTCTTCCTTCACGTCGGGCTTCGCGGGGAGCTGCTTGGCGGCGTCCTCCTCCTCGTCGTCGCGGATGCCCTTCTTGAAGTTCCGGATGCCCTCGCCGATCCCCTTGCCGATGTCAGCGATCCTCCCCGCGCCGAAGAGGAGCAAGGCGAGCCCGATGAGAAGGGCGATTTCCAGCGGTCCGATGCGGCCCATAGCGATCTTCCCTCGAAGGCTGCCGCGCGCGCGGCGACAGGTGGCGGGCCACCGCCCGACACCGGTGGACCCATACCACCCATCCTCCGCACGGGCAATGCAGCGCTCGGTGCCTCGAAACCCGTGCTAGGCTCGCTCAACCGGCTTCGCTGGCGGAGATGGGACGCGCGCGCGCACTCGCTCCGTCAGCGGTTCACAAATCGAGAACGGCGCGACGGCTCAGCCAGGGCCGCCGGCCAGCCGGCCGGACCGGGCGCGAGCGCGACGCGCGGCCGGCGGCGGTCCTGCGCGGGAGCCCTCGCGGGCCCCGCGACCATCGAGACGGGGAAAACACGATGCCGATCAACCGCATGAATCGAAAGGCAGCGCAGTATCTGGCAGGAGCGTCGGTGGCGGCGGCGGTGCTCGCCGGCGCTCCCGAGCGCGCGAGCGCCCAGCAGGCGAGCGACCCGGTGAGCGTCGACGGCAAGGGGATCGTCGGCGGCGCGCTGCTCGGCGGCGAGGTCGTGATGCTGACCATGGGGGCCATCGGGGTCGAGCGCGCCTGGCCGTACCTCGTCTTCGGCGGGCTCGGCGCGGTGGGCGGCGGCGTCGCCGGCTACTTCATCGAGGCCTCGGAGCCGCCCGCGGAGGTGCCGCTCTACATGCTCGCCGGCGGCATGGCGCTCGTCATCCCGACCCTCGTCGTCACGCTCAACGCCACCGCGTACAAGCCCCCGGGGAACGACCAGAGCGAGCCGATCCGCAACGAGCCGGCCGCCGAGCCTCCCCAGCCGGGCGTCAACGTCCAGATCACGACGGACGCGGCGCCGCTCCTCCGGGGCACCCGCTGGGAAGAGCCCCGGCTCGGCCTCGTCGACGTCTCGCCGCGCCGGGTCGCGCTCGGCATGCCCGCGCTCTCGCTCAGGCCGCTGTACTCGCAGGACGAGATGTTCAAGTTCGGCGTGGCGCAGGGGCACGAGCTCCGCGTTCCCGTCCTCCGGGCGTCCTTCTGACCGGGGCAGCGCCGGGCCGGACGGCGATCCTTCCGACCGGGGCAGCGCCGGGCCGGACGGCGATCCGGGCCCTCCGCCCCCCTGCCCGGCGCGCCGGTCTCTGTACCCAACGCGACGCTCGGCGTTAGGCTCTCGCCGTGGCCGATCTCCACGATCCCCCGCTCCCCTGGTCCACGCGGCTCTGGTTCGCCTTCGCATGCTTCTTCCGCGTGCTGTTCGATCCGCAGTTCGCCGCGCGGGCCTGGCAGGCGCGCGAGGCGGCCGCCCTGCCGCCGGCCGAGCGGGCCGAGCCGCGCCAGCTGGAGCGGCCTCGAGCCGCCGGAGCGCCGCCCGCCGCCGAAGCCGCGGAGACCGTGGCCGCGCCTGCGCCCGCGGCGCCCGCGCCCGCGCCCGCTGCCGCGCCCGGCGTGAGCTCGGCGATGCAGCTGCTCTCGCTGCTGCAGCGCGAAGGGCGGCTCGTCGACTTCCTCGAGCAGGACATCGCCTCCTTCGGCGACGCGGACGTCGGCGTGGCGGCGAGGATGGTCCATGAGGGCTGCCGCAAGGCGCTGCGCAGCCACGCGAAGCTCGCGCCCGTGCGGCGCGAGGAGGAGGGGGCGAAGGTGACGCTCGAGGCCGGCTACAACCCGTCCGAGGTCAAGCTCATCGGCAACGTGTCCGGGAGCGCGCCGTACCGAGGGGTGCTGCGCCACCGGGGCTGGCGCGCCGACGAGCTCTCGCTGCCCACGCCGGTCGCCGGCCACGACGCCAGCATCATCGCCCCCGCGGAGGTCGAGCTGTGAGCGCGCGTTACATCATCGGCATCGATCTGGGCACCACCCACTGCGCGCTCGCCTACGCGCGCCTCCCCGAGGACGGCGCCGACCCGCGGCTCACGCCGTCGCCCGAGGTGCTGGAAGTGCCGCAGCTCGTGGCGCAGGGCACGCTCGAGGCGCGGCCGCTCCTGCCCTCGTTCATGTACATCCCCCACGAGAGCGAGGGCGTCCAGGCGCTGCCGTGGGACGCCGAGCGGCGCTTCGCGGTCGGCGAGCACGCCCGCGCCCGCGGGGCCGACGCGCCGGCGCGCCTCATCTCGAGCGCGAAGAGCTGGCTGTGCCACCCGGGCATCGACCGGCGCGGGCCGACCCTGCCGGTCGGCGCGCCCGAGGACATCGAGAAGATCTCGCCGGTCGAGGCGTCGTGGCGGTACCTCGAGCACCTCACCGAGGCGTGGGACCACCTGTTCGCGAAGGACGACCCGGAGCTCGCCCTGGCGAAGCAGGAGATCGTGATCACCGTGCCCGCGTCGTTCGACGCCGCCGCGCGCGACCTCACCGTCGAGGCGGCGAGCGCCGCGGGGTTCGAGGACCTCACGCTGCTCGAGGAGCCGCAGGCGGCCGTGTACGCCTGGATCGACGCGTCCGGCGAGGCGTGGCGCAAGCACCTCCAGCCGGGCGACGTGCTGCTCGTGGTCGACGTCGGCGGCGGCACCACCGACTTCTCCGCGATCGCCGCGGTCCCGCGCGACGGCTCGCTCGAGCTCGTCCGCGTGGCGGTCGGCGACCACATCCTGCTCGGCGGCGACAACATGGACCTCGCGCTCGCGCACGTCGTGAAGGCCAAGCTGGCGGCCGAGGGCAAGGAGCTCGACCGCTGGCAGATGACGTCGCTCACCCACGCGGCGCGCGTCGCCAAGGAGCGGCTGCTCGGCGATCCGTCGATGACCGAGGCGCCGATCGTGATCGCCGGCCGCGGCTCGAAGCTGCTCGGGGCGTCGATCCGGACGGCGCTCACGCGCGACGAGATCACGCGGACGCTCGTGGACGGGTTCTTCCCGGAGGTCCCGTCCTCCGCCCGCCCGGCGACGCGCGCGCGCGCCGGCCTGACGCAGCTCGGCCTGCCGTACGCGCAGGACCCGGCGATCACCCGCCACCTCGCCGCGTTCCTGGGGCGGCAGGCCGGCGCGACGGGGAAGCTCGAGGGGTTCGTCCCGAGGGGCGCGGAGGCCGCCGAGGCCGGCCGCGCGCCGCTGCTCCTGCACCCGACGGCGGTGCTCTTCAACGGGGGCGTCATGAAGAGCGCGGCGCTGCGCGAGCGGCTGCTCGCGACGCTCGGCGCCTGGCTCGAGGAGGACGGCGCGCCCCGGCCGCGGGTGCTCCCGATCGACGACCTGGATCTCGCGGTCGCGCGCGGCGCCGCCGCCTACGGGCTCGCGCGGCGCGGCCGGGGGCTCAGGATCCGCGGCGGGACGGCGCGGGCCTACTACGTGGGCATCGAGGGGGCCGTGCCCGCGGTGCCCGGCCTGGAGCCGCCGATCACGGCGCTCTGCCTCGCGCCGTTCGGCATGGAGGAGGGCACGGAGGCGACGCTGCCGCCGCAGGAGTTCGGCGTCGTCGTCGGCGAGCCGGTGCGCTTCCGCTTCTTCAGCTCGTCGGTGCGCCGGGACGACCAGGCGGGGACCGAGCTCGAGGACTGGAAGCCCGGCGAGCTCGAGGAGCTCTCCCCCATCGAGGTCACCCTGCCCGCCGAGGGCCGCCGCGAGGGCGACATGGTGCCGGTGCAGCTGCGCGCCTCGGTCACCGAGGTGGGGACGCTGCTCCTCGAGGCGATCCCGCGCGAGGCGCAGAAGCCGAACGAGCGCTGGCGGATCGAGCTGTCGGTGCGCGCCGAGGCGTGACGGCCGGCGCGGAGCCGATCCGGGTTCGGACCGGCTCCGCGGGCCTCAGGGCGCGGGGCTCACTCGCCCTCGTCGGCGATGCACGCGTCGCCCTCTGTCTTGCAAGCGCCCCCGTCCTCGAGGGCCGCCTCGGAGCCGCAGGTCGTGCAGTCCTCGCTCGGCGTCGCGTCGCCAGTACAGGAGTCGTAGCAGGGATCGCCCTCGGCCGCGCCGCACTCCGTACAGATACACGTCGTGATGGCGTCGTACGCCTCCACCGAGGACTCGCACAGATCGTCCGGGTTGGCCCCGAGGAGCAGGGGCGCCGAGCAGCTCACGCACGCCGCGTCGGCCCCACCCTCGTTGCTGCCGCCCTCGTTGCTGCCGCCCTCGTTGCTGCCGCCCTCGTTGCTGCCGCCTTCGCCGCCCGCGCCCCCCGTGCCGGTCGTGCCGGACGTGGCGCTCGTGCTGCTCGTGGTGGTCCCGCCGGACTCGTCGTCCGCGCACCCCGCGGAGAAGGCGGCCGCGCCAAGGATGAGAGCCATCGAGCCAACGCTGATAAGTTTGATGTTCTTCATGATGTCCTCCAGCGCGCTTGAATGAGCGCCAGTCTTCAAGAGTCGCTTCGTCAGCCGGTCCCGACGGGACCTGCCGGTCGCGGCCTATCCCGCGCGCCAGCGGCGGCACACTACTCCACCCCGGCTGTGACGCTCAACTATCTCGACGCGGCCCGCCGAATCGACTGCCCGCGCTCCGGCCGAGCCAATGCGACCCAAACACCATCGCATGAGCACCGCGGACGAGCCCGGCAACGCCTGCACGATTCGGGAATCGCCTGACGCCGGCGCCGCGCCATCGCGCCCTCGAAGTCGCCCTCCTGCGGCGAGCGCCCATTTCCGCGACCACGGCGCCTGCGCTCACGCGCGCTGCGCACCTGCAAAGGTGTCGGGGCGCCGCGCCGAATCCAGCAAGTCGCGAGTTCCGAGCCTCCCTGTGCTCCACGAAACGCGGCGCGCCGCAGCCCGGACAGGCCCTGGTCATGCGCCGGCGGCGCCAGCGGCGTCGCCGCGACTCGATGCATCGAGCGAATCTGGAGACGGAGGCGGACGTCGACGGGAGCGCGCCTTCGAGTTGAAGGTGGAAGTTGGAAAGCGCTCGTGATCGCGGCCCTGCGGGCCGGAGATGCTATGATCAGCGGTGCGACGCGCGCAATCGCGCACGATCGCAGCATCCGGCCTCGCCCGCGGGCGCGCGCGCTGGGCGAGAGCGATACGGCACCACGCGCGTCGCGGGGCTCCGGCGATTCGCGTGGCCCGTCGCGGTCGGTGGACACGGGGGAGGGCACGATGAGCTTTCGGTTGCGCGTGTGTCTGTTGGCGGCGCTCGCGGGCCTGTGCGCCTGCGCGAGCGCGCCCGTGCAGTGGCCCTCGCCGGAAGGGCCGCCGAAGCTCCCGCCCGCGCGGGAGCTCAACCCCCCCGCGCGGCCGGACGCCGCGCACTCCGTCGCGATCGTCGGGGCCACGCTCGTGGACGGCCGCGGGGGGCCGCCCGTGCGGGACGCCACCGTCGTGGTCCGCGGCGACCGCATCGTGGCCGCGGGCGCGCGCGCCGCCACGGACGTCCCGGCGGGCGCGGAGATCGTCCGCGGCGCGGGGGTCTGGGTCCTGCCTGGCCTCATCGACGCGCATTTCCACCTCGGCGGCGACGACGGGCTGCCCGGCCTCGTCCTCCAGCGCGGCGTCACCTCGCTGCGCGAGCCGGGGAACTGGATCGAGGCGTACGACGCCGCGCGCCGGCGCGGCCCGGTGCCGCGGCTCTTCTTGACGGGTCCGATGCTCGACGCGCCGGCCCCCGCCTACCCGGAGAGCGCGATGCTGGTGCGCGACGCGGCGGAGGCGCGCTGGGCGGTCGAGCAGCTGGTCGAGCGCGGGGCGTCGGGGATCAAGGTCTATTTCCGGCTGCCGCTCGGGCTCGTCGAGGCCGTCGCGCAGACCGCGCACGCCCGCGGCGTGGTCGCCGTCGGCCACCTGGAGACGGTGGACGCGGCGGCGGCGGCCCGGGCGGGGCTGGACGGCATCGAGCACATCACCTCGCTGGGGACGGCGCTCGTGCCGCCGCGCGAGGCGGAGCGGTACCGGCAATCGGTGATCGCCGAGAACGAGGCGCGCTTTCCTGGCCGTTACGAGATCTTCCGCGGCATCTCGCTCGGAGCGCCCCGGACCGCCCAGCTGCTCCGGCTGCTCGCGGCCCGCGGCACCTTCGTCACCCCCACGCTCGCCATCTTCGAGCGCCGCGCTGGCGGCCAGGGGGTGATCGAGGCCGAGGTGCGCGGCTTCGAGACCATGATGAAGCTCACCGCCGCCGCGCGCCGCGCCGGCGTGCGGGTGGTCGTCGGCTCTCACGGCGCGGTGCCGGGCGCCGCGCGCGGGTGGGCGTATCAGCGCGAGATGGAGCTGCTCGTCGAGAGCGGCCTATCGCCCATGGAGGTCCTCGTCGCCGCCACGCTGGAGAACGCCAGGTATCTCCGCATCGACGATCGGCTCGGCAGCGTCGAGCCGGGCAAGCTCGCCGACCTCGTCCTGATCGAGGGCGACCCGCTCGCGGATATCCGCGCGATGCGCCGCGTGAATCGGGTCATGTTGAACGGGAGGTGGGTCGCTTCACCGCAGGGCGATTGACCCCCCTCTCTCCCAAGCTCGTCTCGGATTGTCCACGCACGGCAGGCCCCGGGGAGGTCGGCAAGACCTCCCCTGGAACCAGAGACGCGCGTCAGCCCATCTCGACTTCGACGCGCACCGTCGCGCCGGCCTGGGCCAGCGGGATGACGTTGCCCGCGACCGTCTTGCCGTCGACGGTCAGCTTCTTCACGCCCTTGCACACCCCCGAGTTCTTGACGCTGATCTCGTAGGTGGCGCCGCGGAAGCGGCGGGAGATGGAGAAGCTCTTCCAGGCCTTGGGCACGCAGGGATCCAGCTTCAGCCCGTCATACTGGGGCTGCACGCCGAGGATCCCCTGGCTGACGGACACGAAGGTCCACGCCGCGGTGCCGGTGAGCCAGGCGTTCTTCGCTTCACCGAAGACCGGAGCGTCCTTGCCCGCGATCATCTGCGCGTAGACGTAAGGCTCGGCCCGGTAGGTCTCGATCTGGCTCTCCTTGGCCGAAGGACAGATGGAGAGAT
Organism: Sorangium sp. So ce385; assembly: GCF_051474135.1. Taxonomy (NCBI): domain Bacteria; kingdom Pseudomonadati; phylum Myxococcota; order Polyangiales; family Polyangiaceae; genus Sorangium; species Sorangium sp. So ce385. The sequence goes on from NZ_CP150337.1 coordinate 10,462,392, forward strand.
AGTACTCCAGCGCGCGCTCCCCCTCGCCGAGCAGACACCAGCCCAGGTGGATCCAGGTGTTGTTGTGGCAGAAGATGCCGGCGTTCTCCTTCACGCCCGGCGGGTACGAGGTGACCTCCCCGAGCTCGAGGTGGTAGGTCGAGTACGCGGGCTGCTGCAGCACGATGCCGTTCTTCGTGTAGAGGTGCTTGTGCACGCTCTCCATCGCCTGCTTGGCGCGGCCGTTGTCCGCGCCGGCGCCGCCCAGCACGCACCACCCCTGGCTCTCGATGAAGATCTTGCCCTCCTCGTTCTCCTTGCTCCCGACCGGCCGGCTCTCGGCGTCGTAGGCGCGGCGGTACCACTCGCCGTCCCAGGCCTCCTTCTCGACCACGGCCAGCATCTCCGCGTAGTGACCGCGCATGCGCTCCGCGTCGGACTTCTGGCCCATCCAGTCGTACAGGGCGGCCATCTCGCGGCTGGCGTAGAGGAAGAGGCCGGCGATCATCACGGACTCGGCCTTCGAGTCCTTCACGTCGCCCGCGGTCTGGAAGCTCTCGTTGGGCTCGGTGCTGAAGCAGTTCAGGTTGAGGCAGTCGTTCCAGTCCGCGTGGCCGATCAGCGGCAGGCCGTGCGGGCCGCGCTTCTTCATCGTGTACGCGATGGACGTCTCCAGGTGGTGCAGGAGGTCCTCCTTGGAGCCCTGCTTGTCGGCGTAGCCCACCGCCGCCTTGAGGATGCCCTTGTCGCCGGTCTCCTTGATGTACGCGCACGTGGAGAGGATGAGCCACAGGTGATCGTCGTAGAAGTCGCCGCCGATGTCGGCGTTCCCCTTCTTCGTCAGCGGCTGGTACTGGTGGTAGCAGGTGCCGTCGCTCAGCTGCGTGGCGGCGATGTCGAGGATGCGCTGTCGGGCGCGCTCGGGGACGAGGTGCACGAAGCCCAGGAGATCCTGGTTCGAGTCGCGGAAGCCCATGCCCCGGCCGATGCCCGTCTCGTACATGCTGGCCGACCGCGAGAGGTTGAAGGTCGCCATGCACTGGTACTGATTCCACGTGTTGAGCATGCGCCGCGCGTGCTCGTCCGGGCAGTCGGCCTGGAAGTTCGCGAGCAGCCCCGCCCAGTCCTCCTTCAGCTGGGCGAACGCCCCGTCCACGACGCCGGGCGCCGAGTACTTGGCCAGGATCTCCTTGCCCTTCTGCTTGTTCAGGACGAAGGGCGCCTTGAACTTGGGCAGATCCCCCTGGTCCACGTACGAGAGCACGAAGCTCAGGGTCTCGCTCGCGCCGGGGGCGAGCGAGAGGCTCACCTGGTGGCTGCCGATCGGGTTCCAGCCGAACGCCTTGGAGTTCGTGGCCTTGCCCCGGAGCGGGACCTGGGCCTCGTGCAGGCCGTGGTGGACGCTGCCGCAGAAGGCGTCGCGGCTCGTGTCGAACCCGTCGATGGCCCGCGTGCAGGCGAAGAGCGTGTAATGGGAGCGGCGCTCGCGGAACTCGGTCTTGTGGTAGATGGCGCTCCCCTCGATCTCGACCTCGCCGATCGAGTAGGTGCGCTGGTAGTTCGTCATGTCGTTGAGCGCCTCGAAGAAGCAGAACTCCTGGAAGGAGAAGAGCTGGATGTCCTTCTTCGCGCCGCTCTTGTTGGTGACCCGGGTGCGCCAGATCTCGACGTTCTCGCCGGGGACGATGAAGTAGAGGACCTCCACCTCGACGCCGTTCTTCTCGCCCGTGATCTTCGTGTATCCCAGGCCGTGGCGGCACTCGTAGCGATCGAGGGCCGTCTTGAGCGGCTTCCACATGGGGTTCCACACCACCCCGCCGTCGTTGACGTAGAGGTAGCGCCCGCCGATATCCATGGGTACGTTGTTGTAACGATACCGGGTGAGCCGGCGCAGCTTGGCGTCCTTCCAGAACGTGTAGCCGCCCGCGGTGTTGGTGCAGAGGCCGAACATCTCGTCCGAACCCAGGTAGTTGAGCCAGGGCAGCGGCGTGTCGGGCCGGGTGATGACGTACTCGCGGCTCTCGTCGTCGAAGTGGCCGTACTGATTGCTCATGGACGCGCGGTCTCCGTGGATTCGGTGGAGTCGAAAGCAGGGTCGAAAGCGGAGGGCTTCTTCCCCATCAGCGACAGAAAAAAACCCGGCGGCAGAGCTGCCCCCGGGTTGGTTAAGCCGATGATTGTTGGGCTTGGGGCCTCCGAGCAAGCTCAGAGGGCCGCCACTCTAGACCCCAGCGGCTCCGGTTGTCAACGGGGCCTGCGGGAGCGTCCGAGGGCGGTTTTCCGGCGGGAACGCGGCCCTCCGGCGCACTCCGGCGCACCGCGCGTGTGCGGCAGACAACCCGAGATTACAGCGTGGAGAGAATTTTACATAGCACTTCTCGCGGGCGAGCTGGAGGCGGGCGCCGGGCGCCTGCTGGCCCGGACCATCAGTCGTCGTCCGACCGAGCCTCGTCGGGGAGCACCAGCCTGCCAATGGCCACCTGGCGCACCGCCGCCGGGTAGTAGGCCGTGACGGCGGCCGTGCTCCACGTGTGCCCGACGACGGTGGCGGCCGCGTTCGTGTAGAGGCGCATCACGCCGTAGCCCGCGCCGGCAGCCCAGCGGCCGCCCGAGGAGTACCTGGAGTCGGACGAGCCGTGTTGGAAGTTCGTCGAGTCGACGACGCTCACCTCGTACTGGAACGTGCCCACGACGAGAGGGCTCGCCGGGAGCTTCACCCTCGGCGCCCGGCGGAGGATCGCGACGTGCCCCGTCGCCGACTCGCCCTCTGGATAACGGATGGCCATGACGTCGCCGGCGCGCGCGTCCCGGAGGTCGCGGATCCTCTCGAACCCGTTCTCGTCGACGATGGCGTCGTAATAGGTGGCCGCGCTCGGGCTCCGGCTGCCCAGCCAGTCGTCGAACGACGACTCGGTCCAGCCGTAGCTCCGCTTGAGCAGCTGCGTCAGGAAGGTGGCGCACTGGGTGCGGTTCGCGTAGCGCCGCGCGCCGGCGACGCCTGCCCAGGAGATGAAGCTGGGCGTCGAGTTGTACTCGTTGTTCTCAGGATCGATGTTGTCGACGAGGCGCTCCGCCCAGTCGAGGTGCTCGACGCGGTGCGCAGCCGCAGCGCGCGGCGAGAGCCACGCGAAACACGAGAGGACGAGACAAGCGATCCCCACAGGACGACGACGAACGCTCGCCATGACCCACCATGCAATGCAATGAGTTGTTCGGACCGGCGCGTCGCACTCAGCGCGCGTATTCCCGTGATGTATTAACCACCATCGCGAGACATCGTTCAATATAAATTTGCAGCACAAGCGATTTTGGGAGTCGCTTGTCCCACAGGCGCACAGAGAGACAGGCGCCCTCTCGCGCCGTGCGCCTCACGAGGCGACGACGCGACAAGACATCGCACCGCTCGGCCGACGGGCCGACGCGACCAACGCGACCGACGCAACCCACATGGCCGGCGCGACCAGGCGGCGCGCGGCGAACGTGGCGAGCGTGGCAAACGTGGCGAGCCTCGCAATCCCGACGCGAGGCGGCGGAAAGCAGTCGATTTCGAGGGGGGATCCGGGTTAACCTGGCCTGTTGTCGAGACGCACGGGGGGCTCAACCAGCAGGCACGATCGACGGTGTGGACCGGAGGTCACTTCGTCTTGATACGGAACTCCACGCGCCGGTTCATGGCGCGGCAGCCCTCGTCGTTCGTGAAGCAGACCGGCGAAGCGGCGCCGTACCCCGGCGCCGTCATCGGCGTCGCGACGCCGCGCTGGACCAGGTAGCGGACCACGGCGTTCGCGCGGCGCTCGGACAGCTTGATGTTGTGCTCCACCGTCCCCTGGTTGTCCGTATGCCCCTCGACCGTCAGCGCGGTGATCTCCGGGTGCGTCCTCAGGATGTTCGCCACCGCGTCGAGGACCGAGAACGACTCGGGCCGGATCTCGTCCTTGTCGAGGTCGTAGAAGATGGGCCGGGCGATCTTGATGCGATCCCCCTCGATGACCGCCTCGGCAGGCGCCGCCGGCTGGACGGGCGCCGGCGGGGGCGGCGGTGGCGGCGGCGTCGCGCTCGCCGCCAGCGACATCTCGGCGTTCGCCGACCCGCACCCCGCCGCAAGGACACCCATGACCACCAGCCAGATCGCTCGGTTCGCTCGCATTTCGCGCCTCTAGCACGGGGCATCGCCCGGAAGAAGCGCCGGCGACGGCCGGGACGAGCGCCGCCGTCGCCGGGAGACGCGCCGGCGTCGCCCGCCGGCGGGGCGGCCCCGCCCTGGCGCGCGCCCGCGGCGGGGACGCGCGCCGGACCTGCGCAAGGCGCCGCGGCGATCCAGTATCGTTGCTGCGCGCACGCATGTCCGCCCCCGCGAAGACCCCGAGCCTGATCGTCGGAATCGACCTCGGCACCACCCACACCGTCGTGGCCTGGGCCGAGCGCGACGCCGCGCCCGGCGCGATCCGCGTCTTCCCCATCCCGCAGCTCGTGACCGCCACCGAGGTCGAGGCGCGCCCGCTGCTGCCCTCCCTGCTCTACGCGCCCCTGCCCGGCGAGGCGCCGGCCGACCCGTTCGGCGACGCGCCCTTCGCCATCGGCGAGCACGCCCGCCGGCGCGGCGGCGAGGTCCCCGGCCGGCTCATCGCCTCGGCGAAGAGCTGGCTCTGCCACCCCGCCATCGACCGGACGGCGCCCGTCTTGCCCTGGGGCGCGGCCGAGGACGCGGCCTCCCTGCCCCGCGCCTCGCCGCTCGACGCGAGCGCCCGCATCCTCGCCCACGTGCGCCGCACCTGGGACGACGCCTTCCCGGATCGCCCGCTCGCGGCGCAGGAGGTCGTGCTCACGGTGCCGGCCTCGTTCGATCAGGTCGCGCGCGAGCTCACCGTCGAGGCGGCCCGCCGCGCCGGCCTCTCGGCGCGGCTCCTCGAGGAGCCGCAGGCCGCGTTCTACGACTTCATGCGGCTCGCCGGCGCGGAGGGCCTCGACGCGCTGCTCGCCCGCTCGGGCGGCGACGCGACGGTCCTCGTCTGCGACGTCGGCGGCGGCACCACCGATCTGTCGCTCATCCGGGTCGCCCGGGGCGCGGAGGGCCGCCCGGTCGAGGTCTCGCGCGTCGCCGTCGGCCACCACCTCCTGCTCGGCGGCGACAACATGGACCTCGCGCTCGCCCACCTCTGCGAGCCGCGCCTCGTCGGCGGCGCGGGCGAGAAGCTCGACCCGGCGCGGTTCGGTCAGCTCGTGCTCGCCTGCCGCGCCGCGAAGGAGCGCCTGCTCGGCGGCGACGCCGTGGCCGGCGGCGCTCCGGCCGGCGGAGGCGCCGCGTCTCGCGGCAACGATCCGGCCGGCGGCGGCGCCTCGTCCGGCGGCACCGCGCCCGCCCCGCCCGACGAGGCGCCGGTCGCCGTGCTCTCGCACGGCGCGCGGCTCGTGGGCGGGGCGCTGACGACGCGCCTCCGCCGCGAGGAGGTCGAGGCGATCGTGCTCGACGGCTTCTTCCCGGAGGCGCCGCGCGACGCCCGGCCGCAGCGCGGCCGGAGCGGGCTCGTCGCGTTCGGCCTGCCGTACGAGCGCGACGTGGCGATCACCCGGCACGTCGCCTGGTTCTTCGCGCGCCACGCCCCCGAGGCGCGAGGGCCGGCCGCGCTGCTCCTGAACGGCGGCGTCTTCCGCGCGCGCCGCGTCGCGGAGCGCCTCGCGCAGGTCATCGAGCGCTGGGGCGGACCGCGGCTCGACGTGCTCCCGCACGCGGACCCCGACCTCGCGGTGGCGCGGGGCGCGGTCGCGTACGGCCTCGCGCTCGCCGGCCGCGGCGTGCGCATCGAGGGCGGCGCGGCACGCGGCTACTACGTCGGCCTGGAGCCGCCCGCCGGCGGGGGGCCGCGGCCCGCGGTGTGCGTGGTTCCGCGCGGCGCGAAGGAGGGCAGCGTGCACGCGGCGGCCGGGCGGACGTTCGCGCTCGTCGTGGGCCGCCCGGTCCGGTTCGACCTGTTCGCGTCGGACGACGCGCGCGCCGATCGCGCCGGCGACCTCGTCCCGCTCGAGGACGATCGATTCGAGGCCCTGCCGCCGGTCGCCGTGGCGTTCGACGCGGGGGACACCGCGCGCGCCGCGGCCGGCAAGCAGGCGGAGGTGCGCGTCCAGATCGAGGGGGAGCTCACCGCGATCGGCACCCTGGATCTCGCCTGCGTCGAGGTGGGGGTCCCGGCGCCGCGCCGCTTCCGGCTGGCGTTCCAGCTGCGCGAGGACGGCCGCGGCGCGCGCGCGGCCGCAGCCGAGGGGGGCGCGCCGGGCGGCGGCCCGCCCGAGGGGGCGCAGGGCGGGCTGCCGGAGCGGGCGCAGGCGAGGCCTCCCGCCGGGGCGGCGCCGGGCGGGAGGCGCCTCGACGAGGCGCGGGAGGCGATCGAGCGGGTGTTCGGCAAGGGGCGGCCCGACGTCGCGCCGCGGGAGGTGAAGAACCTCGTCCGCGAGCTCGAGCGCGTGCTCGGGGAGCGCGGCGCGTGGACGACGGAGACGGCGCGGGCGCTGTTCGACACGCTCGCCCCGAGCGCGCGCTCGCGGCGGCGCTCGGCCGATCACGAGCGTCTGTTCTGGTCGCTCGCCGGCTATTGCCTGCGCCCCGGCTTCGGCGACGCGGGCGATCCGGCGCGCGTCGCCGCGATCGCGCCGCTCTTCGCCGAGCGGCTCGCGTTCCCGCAGGAGGCGCGCTCGTGGCAGCAGTTCTGGATCGCGTGGCGCCGCATCGCGGGCGGCCTCGACGAGCCGCTCCAGGTCGCGATCCGGGATCTCGCGGATCCGTTCCTGGCCCCGTCCGAGCAGCGGCTGAAGAAGCCGAAGGGGGTGAAGCCGGAGGCGCTCGACGATCTGCTCGAGCTCTGCGCGTCGCTCGAGCGCGTGCCGGCCGGCCGGCGGAGCGAGCTCGGCGCATGGATCCTGGAGCGCACCTGGACCGACCGCGACGCGCGGCTCTGGGCGGCGATCGGCCGCATCGGGGCGCGCGTGCCGGCCTACGCGAGCGTACACCACGTGGTGTCGCCGGCGGCGGCCGAGCGGTGGCTCGATCACCTGCTGCGCGAGAAGTGGCAGGAGCTGCCGTCGGCCGCGCCGGCCGCGGTGCAGCTCGCGCGCAGGACCGGCGACCGGGCGCGCGACGTCTCGGACCGGATCCGCGGCGAGGTGGAGCGGCGGCTCGCGCAGGCGGGCGCGCCCGAGGCGTGGGTGAGGGCCGTGCGCGAGGTGGTGGCCGTCGAGGAGGCCGAGCGCGCGGCGTTCTTCGGAGAGGGGCTGCCGGTGGGCCTGCGGCTCGTGGGGGAGTAGGGAGCAGGAACCAGTCCTGCGCGCTTCAGGCAGCGGAGCGCGGCGCCGGTGCCCGTCCAACCTGGATGACCAGCCGGGGGTGCCCTGCGGAGCGGCTCGTAGGGCGAGCCCGGCGGGCACGCTCGGCGCCCAGTGGGACCTCTGTGGTAGAATTCGGGCGTGAACGAGGGCGGACATCGGCTCGACAACACGACCGGCGCTGGAGCCGGCCGGAGGCGGCGTTGGCCATGAGCGCGTCCGGGAAACCACGCCGTCGGCGGTACGGTAGGGAAGTGCAGCAGGAGGATCGGAGCGCGGCGCAGCTCCGGGCTCGGCTGGCCGAGCCCGAGGTGGGCTGGCTCGTAGATCGACGCGAACGGGACGTGGGGGAAGACTTCCTCGTCCATATATACGACCAGGGAATATCAACAGGATTGATGTTCCATGTGCAGCTCAAGAGTGTGGTGGATGCCGAGAAGCGCAAGCGCAAACGCGGACCGGATGAGCTGCGTTATCGGCTGGATGTGAAGGATCTCGAGCACTGGGAGGTGCAGACATCTCTCGTGGTGCTCCTTGTCTGGGATGTCGAGCAGCGGACAGGCTACTGGCAGACGATCCCAGCGATCATCGAGGCCCTCGACGCTCGCGACGCAGCATGGCGCCAGCGGAAGACCGTGACCGTGCCGGTGCCGACAGAGCAAGGCACCGACGATCGAGGGCTGAAGCAGCTCCGCTGGCTCGTTGCTGACTGGAGCCTTCCGCTCGTCGCCAAGCGCTCACCGCTCACGCTGAGGTGTGCTGAAAACAGTGGAGGGAAAGAGACCTGGAGTGCGTTCCAGGAGGCGCTCGATCGTGGGACCCACATCGTCTTTCAAGGAGCGGCGGCGCCACAGATCGAGATGCCCTCCTGGTATCGCAGGCTCTACGGTGGTCGAGGACGTGTAGAGCGTGTAGAGATCACGTCTAGACCACCTGATGGAAGCATTCCTGTACGCGTCGAGGTCTCCTCCGCCGAGGGTGCTGCAGCGCTGCCGTACGTGGACCTCCGCGTCACAAGACAGGGACGCAAGGAACGCGTGCTGAGCAACGAACACCAATCCCTGCCTTATGCGCTCGAAGTGACCCTGATCGAAGGCGGCGAGTCCACCCTGAGGCTCTGGCCGCGCCGCTTCGGAAACACGGTCCAGGAAGCGCGCGAGGTCGCAGCTTTCAGTCTCGCGCTGACAGGTCCAGGCAGCCGGATCCGCGTCTACGCCATCGACCGAGGTCGGCTCCTCTCCGACTCCCCGGTTCCCGAAGAATTTCATGACCATGCCGAACAAGCTCGCGTCCGCCTGGAGGCACTCGACAAGCTCGCGTTCATCGAGCCTCGCATCGCGGTATTCGGTTCCGTGTCGCTCGATCGAGGCATCGGCGAGGAGGACATCGCAAAGATCGATCTGCTTCACCGTGCGTGCCGGGATGGAATGTGTGAAACGATCCTAGATCAGGATTTCGAATTCGATGTTCCTGCCGATAAGCCAGGATACTGGCCAGGTCCAGAGGACAACATCGAGCTTCAAATGGACGGGGAGAAGATCGCGCTGCTCGGGGTGGAGATCCCGCTCGGCAGGGTCAAGGTGAAGTTCGTCGAGCACGAGCGCATTGCGGCGATGGTTCGTCAGGCCGTCGAGCGGGCCAGGGAGACCGGCGAGCCTGCCAAGGTACGCATCGAGAACGCGCGTATCATCGAGGAGTTCCTCGACTGGCCTAGGCCGGCCGATCGGCTCCACGACATCGCCGCCGCCCAGGCTGGTTACTTCACGCTCTCCCAGGCGATCGCGGCCGGCTTCGCCGCCGCCACCCAGGTCGAGACCGAGCTGCGCGTCGAGCGCTGCGGCGGTGACGTCTTCCGCCTCGTCCAGTTCCCCTCGTCGGAGCACGAGGACCTCGTCATCCTCTGGCTCCAGACCGAGCAGCACGGCGTCTTCTCGCACGACACCGCACTCGCGCTGCACCAGCTATCCGACATCCTGCCGAGCCGGCGTCACATCACCATCCCGCCGGGATGGGAGCCTCCGCCGAACGCGCGTCTGGACCGAGGCACGGTGCTCCACAACGCGGAGATCAGCCCGTCCGAGATCACCTGGCTGAGCCCGATCCCGCTCACGAAGGCGCTGCGAACAATCCGGGATTGTATCGAGAAGGGCGTCTCGCCGGAGATCATCGAGCAAGCCATCGCCGAGGCGTTCGTGCGCGGAATGGTAACCCAGGCCGAGGTCCAGGACCTCCGGCTGGCGAGCGCACGTTCGGCATGACGCCGCCCAGGTATCCATCGCCAGAGCGGTTCAAGCAGGCGCTCGAGGCGAGGATCCGGAGCGCGGCCACGGCCGCATCGGTGGATGTTGCCCGTTATCGCCAACGATGCGTCTTCGACCGCTTCCTGGCCCGCATCGCCGCGCATTTCGGCGACCGGGCGATCCTCAAAGGCGGCGTCGCGATGACGCTCTGGCTGCCGCGCGCCCGGATGACCCGCGATATCGACCTCGCCTTACGCGGCCGCGTCGACGACCTCCTCGTCGAGCTACGTGCCGCAGGGCAGCGCGATCTCGGCGACTTCCTCACCTTCGATATCACCTCCAATCCGAGGCATCCGACCATGGAGGGCGAGGGGATCGTCTATGAGGGCTTGCGCTTCCGCGCGCAGGCCCGGCTGGCTGGCAAGGTCTACGGGGATCCCTTCGGCCTCGACATCGCGGTCGGCGACCGCATGCTGGTGCCGCCCGAGCCCCGGACTGGCGACGACTTCTTCGCCTTCGCTGCGCTGCCGCCCACCACGCTCCGCGTCTATGCGCGCGAGGTGCACGTCGCCGAGAAGCTGCACGCGTTCACTCTGCCGCGATCACGCGAGAACTCACGCGTAAAGGACCTCCCTGATCTGGCGCTGCTCGCCACCACGGGAACGTTCCAGAGCGTGCAGCTTCGCGAGACCATCCACGCGACTTTCACCCATCGAGGGTCGCACGCGGTTCCGGCCTCGATGCCGACGCCTCCCGCAAGCTGGGCCCGTCCTTACGCGGACATGGCCCAGGAGAACGACCTGCCCTGGCCGACGCTCGGTGAGGTCTACGCCAGGGCGAGCGGGTTCCTGGATCCGGTCCTCCGCGGGGAAGACGGGATCTGGGATCCGACCAGCTGGTCGTGGCGCCGAGCCTGACGCGGCGCCGGCAACTGCATGGCTGGAAGCTGGAAAGCGCGGCGGGGGCGCCCGGAGGCAGATGAAGTGACCGCGCCCCCGGGTTGCGACCCCGTCGAGGTCGACCTCTGCCGAGGGCGCCGCGAGCTCTCCCGGCGGCGGCCTCAGTTCCAGAAGGAGCAGCCGCCGTCCACGCACCCGCAGGCCAGCCCCGGGCTGGAGCAGTCGCACGTCGAGGCCCCGTCGCTCACGGCGGGGTTGTGGCAGAGCTCCCCGCCGCAGCCGCCGACGGCGCAGTCCGCGTCCGTCGTGCACGTGTCACCGCTGTTCCGGATGCAGCGCCCGCCGACCGGCGTTCAGTCGCCGGCCGCCGCCTCGACGCACGCCTCGAGCTCCGGCGTCTCTCGCCAGCCGCACTCCCCCGACGCGCCCCGCTCGCACACGCCGTGCTTGTCGTAACACGCGTACTCCTCGAGCCACTGGCAGTCCGTGGCCACGTCCTCGCTCGCGCAGATCTGACCGCTGCAGCCGGTCACCACGCACGGGGGCCCGCCGCCCTCGAGGCACGCCGCGAGCTCCGGCGTCTCGCGCCAGCCGCACTCGCCCGATTCGCCCCGCTCGCACACGCCGTGCTCCTGGTAACACGCGTACTCCTCGCGCCACTCACAGGTGGTGCCCAGGTCGTTATCGGCCTCGACGCAGAGCTGCCCGCTGCAGCCGCCCACCACGCACGGGGCAGGCTCGCCGCCCCCGAGGCACGCCTCGAGCTCCGGCGTCTCTCGCCATCCGCACTCGCCCGACGCGCCCCGCTCACACACGCCGAACTTGTCGAAACACGCGTACTCCTCGCGCCACTCGCACGTGGTGACCACCTCGTCGTCAGCATCGGCGCAGATCTGCCCGCTGCAGCCGGTCGGCCTGCAGTCCCCAGGCTCGCCGCCCGCAGACCCGCCGTTCCCAGGTCCGCCGTCGCCCGGGCTCTGACAGCCCTTGCCCTTGGCGCCGGTGAGCAGGGGGACGAAGAGCAGGAGCATCCCAACCACGAGCCGATGACGCTTGCTGAACAGATCCATCGTTAAGCCTCCTATCAAGGTTCGACCGTGCCATCCGGCAGCCGCAGGCGCCACGGTTCGCCGGCCGCATCACGGGCCCGCGCCGGCGTGTCCCCGAAGCGTGGACGCGACCTCCCGCCGTGACGAGCCGCTTTCTCGATTTCTGCTTCTGCCTTCTGCAAGCGGCGAGCCGCCCGCCGGGTCCTGAGCGCTCCGCCGGGAGGAGGCGCTCCGGCAGCGGCGAGGCGCACGCCTTGCGGGCGGGCGCCTGCCGCGGCCGCCGCGGGGCTGCACACTCTGGCACAGACCGAGCGTACCCCGTCGAAACCCGGGCAGTTCTGCGGCCTCCTGCCTGGCCTGCCGCTTGCCTGTGCGCCAGCACGGGACGCGGACAGCGCAGCACGCGCCGGCGCAGCCATGACGCCCTGTGTCTTCGTGAACGAGGTGAACTATGACCTTCCTGTCTAGAACTTACGCCGGCTGGCTCGTCGTCGCGGCGACCGCGGCATCGGCCGGACTCGCCGGCTGCGTGGTGGTGGGAGGCTCGCCGGGGAATCCGCCCGATGACGACGCTCCGACCGACTTCATCTCTGGCAATCCGAACGGCAACGACGGCCGAGGGGAGGACGACGGCGGCAGCGCCAGCACCGGAAGCACCGGCGCCGGCGGCGGCGCCGGGGCGCCGGACGAGGGAGCGGGCGACGACGACCCGGAGCGCGCGATCACCGAGGCCGACATCATCCAGGTCCACGGCGGCAAGCTGTACGCGCTCTCGCAGTACGCGGGGCTCAGCGTCATCGACATCTCGCGGCGCGACCGGCTGAAGCTCCTCGGGCGCTACCAGGCGAGCGGGATGCCCTTCGAGATGTACCTGCGCGACGGCATCGTCTACGCGATGTTCTCGTCGTGGACGCAGTACCTCTACGACGAGGACACCGGCGAGTACACCTATTCGGAGTCGAGCCGCATCGAGGCGCTCGACGTCTCCGACCCGGCGGATATCCGCCTGATCGGCTCGTTCAACCTGCCGGGCACCATCTCCGACTCGCGCATCGTCGGCGACGTGCTCTATGCCGTCACCCTGGAGAACAACTATTGCTGGGGGTGCGGGAGCTCGCCGAACACCACCGTCACCTCCCTCGCCGTCGGCGCCCCCGAGGAGATCCGGGTGGTCGACAAACTGAGCTTCAGCGACAACGACCCCTACGGCTACGGGTGGCGCCGCAGCGTGACCGTCACCCAGGACCGCATGTATGTCGCCGGCATCGAGTGGGACGGCACCGACGAGGGGCACTCCACCATCGATGTCATCGACATCTCCGACCCGAGCGGCGATCTCGTCAAAGGCGCGAGCGTCGAGGCCGTCGGCCAGATCCAGAGCCGCTGGCAGATGGATGAGCACGAGGGCGTCCTCCGCGTCGTCAGCCAGCCCGGCCTCTGGTGGAACAACGCGGCGCAGCCCGGCGTCCAGACCTTCGCCGTCGCGTCCTCGCAGGAGCTCACCCCCCTCGGCTACACCGAGCTCCGCCTCCCCAAGCCCGAGTCGCTGCGCTCCGTCCGCTTCGACGGCGACCGCGCCTACGCCATCACGGCGGAGCAGACCGACCCGCTGTTCACCATCGACCTCAGCGACCCGGAGCACCCCGCCCAGCTCGGCGAGCTCGAGATGCCCGGCTGGGTCTACCACATGGAGCCGCGCGGCGACCGCATGCTCGCCCTCGGGTTCGACAACGCCTCCACCGAGGGCTCGCTCCACGTCTCGCTCTTCGACGTCTCGGATCTCACGGCCCCCACGATGCTGGAGCGCATCCACTTCGGCGGCTCGTGGGGGAGCTTCGGCGAGGACCAGGACCGGATCCACAAGGCCTTCACCATCCTGGACGACCTCGGCACGATCCTCGTGCCCTACAGCGGCTGGGAGCAGAACGGCGACTTTGGCTGCGGCACGTACAAGAGCGGCATCCAGCTCATCGACTTCACGGCCGACACGCTGACGAAGCGCGGCTCCGCCCCCGCGCGCGGCCAGGCGCGGCGCGCCTTCGTCCACGACGAGCGGCTCTTCGCCGTCTCCGATCAGGAGGTCGGGACGTTCAACATCGACAACCGCGACGCCCCGGTCGAGGTCACCGACCTCACCCTCACGACCGTCGTCAGCAACGCGGTCGTCACCGGCGATCTCGTGGTCCGCCTGAGCGCGGACTGGTGGACCAGCAGCCCGCAGCTCGAGATCGCGCCGGCCGCGGATCCGGGCCGCACCGAGCCGATCGGGAAGCTCGACCTCGCGGCGCTGGCCACCGACGCGGAGGGGAGCTGCTACGGATACGGCATCGCCGACGCGCGCCTCTTCGCGCACGGGCAACACGCCTACCTGCTCTGGCCCTCGCACACGGGCGAGGAGCCCAAGGCGCACGTCGCCGTCATCGATCTCAGGAACCCCGAGTCTCCCCGGATCGCGAGCCAGCGCGAGCTGCCGTTCAGCGGCATCGCGCTCTACGGCTACGGGTACTCCTACGGCGCCGTCGTCCCGACGGGCGACCCGGTGGTGCAGGCAGGGAGCACCCTCGTGGTCCGCAACACCAACTACGACCCCTACTACTATTACTACGACGGCGTCGACGTCGGCGTCGGCGGCGGCGAGCAGCCGGCATCCAACGAGCCGTCGCTCGAGGTCATCGACCTCTCCGATCCGTCGAACCCGGCGCACCGCTCGGTGGCGCTGCCCGCCGGCGCCGGCTACACGGGCCTTCAGCTCGACGGCACCACCGTGCTGACCTCGCACTGGGTGCCGCTGCCCGACGACGCCTCCAAGGCGCGCTTCTACCTCGACCGCATCGACGTGTCCGACCCGTCCTCGCCGGTCGTGCGGACGCCGGTCAACGTGCCCGGGTCGCTGCTCGCCTTCGACGGCGCGCGCGGCCGCGCGCTCACGGTCGACTACGAGCCGTTCGCGTTCGAGGTGCCGAGCCCCGAGGCCTGCTACCGGGAGTTCGCGCAGAACGTCGACTATAAGCCGATCAACTCGAACGACTGGTCAGGCCCCGGCATCTGCAAAGGGATGAGCCGCACGATCAAGCTCCTCGACGTCGGCAGCGAGACCGCGCGCCTCCGCGACGAGCAGCCGATCGACGACGACGCCGGCATCTGGCAGGTGTCTGTGGGCGACGACCGCGTGTTCATGCACACCTACCTGAACTACGTGGTGGAGAACGGCGAGGTGCCGTACGGGATGCTCGTGGCCAGCGGGCTCGAGGAAGGCAGCATCGAGCTCGTGAGGAAGCCGTTCGCGGAGCTCAGCTACAGCTCGCCGCTCTTCGCCGACGGGACGCGCCTCCTCCTCTCCAGCTACAGCCCGCCCTCGCTCTCCGTCATCGACGCCTCCGACCTCGACGCGCTGACCTTCGAGACCAAGGGCGAGCTCTCGTCGTACATCAACCGGGTGACGCTCGACGGCGACCGCGCCCTCTGCTCGCTCGGGCACCACGGGCTCGAGGTCGTCGACCTCGGGGACTGAGCCGCGCGCCGCGCCCTCGCCGCCGCCGCCCCGCGCGGGCGGCGCGGCGAAGGCACAGGCCGCCTCCGCGCGCTCCCCCGCCCCACCCTCCCCCGCAGATCTGCCCGAGCTTCTGCACGCACTCCCCACGTACACGGCGCCGGAGCTCAGCAGGAGCCCCGGCAGGACCACCGCCGACCCGGCGAGCGGGCGGCGGCGCGCCCCGCGGCGAGGGGCGCGACGCGCACGGGTGAGGGCCGCGCGGCCGGCTCTGTCCGCCGCGGGCGCTTGGCGCCGGGGCCCGGCTGCGGCACACAGGGGTCATGGGCAGAGCCGAGCTCGGGCAGCTGATCGATCGCGAAGAGCTCGACGCCTCGGACGGCGCGCGGGGCCGCCTCGCGATCGCCGTCCCGGGGGCGTGGGCGCGCGACCGCGCGGACATCGAGATCACCGTGCCCGCCCGCGTCACCTGCGCCCGCTGCGACGGCGGCGGCTGCGACAGCTGCGCCCGGAGCGGCGCCCACCGCGCCCCGGCCGAGGCCGCCGCGAGGACGCTGCGGCTCCGGCTCCCGCCCGATCTCACCGCCGGCGCGACGCTCCGCCTGGTGCGCCCCTTCGGCGAGCACGCCCCGCTCGACCAGCTCCTCGTCGAGCTCCGCGAGGGCAGCGCGTCGCCCGGCGTGCACCGCGTCGGGCCGCCCCCGCAGGACGCGCTCGCGCGCGCCGCGGCGCCGGGCGGCGGCGGCCTGCGCGCGCTCGGCGCGCAGATCGGCACGCCGGCCGTCCTCGCGGCCCTCGCCGCGATCGCGGCGGTCGTGGGGCTGCTGCTCGGCCGCTGAGCGCGCGGCCGGCGCGTCGTCCGCCGGGCGCGGCCGCGCCGCGGAGCGCGCGAAGCTGCCCGCAGCAAACGCGGGCGACGCCGCCGGCTGGGCCTCGCTGCCGTGCAGGGCCCATGCTAGCGAGAGGCCCGCGGACGCGCGCGGGGATCGACCACCCCGCCACGGCCGCGGACGGAGAGCAAGCACATGAGCCTCAGCGAGCCCATGCGGGCCAGGATCGCCACCATCATCCGCGAGAACGACGTCGTCCTGTTCATGAAGGGGACGCGGACCACGCCCCAGTGCGGCTTCTCCGCCCAGGTGGTGAGCATCCTCGACGAGCACCTGCCCACGTACCAGACGGTGGACGTCCTCTCGGACCCCGCGCTGCGCGACGGCATCAAGGAGTTCTCGAGCTGGCCCACGATCCCGCAGCTCTACATCCGCGGCGAGTTCATCGGCGGCTGCGACATCGTGAAGGAGCTGCACGCGACCGGGGAGCTCGTGAAGGCGCTCGGGCTCGCGCAGGGCGCGCCGCAGGCGCCGCCCGCCATCCGCGTGACCCCGGCGGCCGTCGCCGCGTTCGCGGCCGCGCGGGAGTCCGACGCCGACTTCGTTCACATCGAGATCGACCCCTCCTTCAACTACGGCCTTTACTTCGGCCCGCGGCAGGCCGGCGACGTCGAGGTCGAGGCCGGCGGGGTGGTGTTCCTGCTCGACCGCGCGAGCGCGCGGCGCGCCGAGGGGCTGTCGATCGACTTCGTCGAGGGCCCCTCCGGCGGCGGCTTCAAGCTGGAGAGCCCGAGCGAGCCGCCGAAGGTCAAGCAGCTCTCGCCCGCCGCGCTCAAGGCGATGCTCGACGGCGGCGAGGCGCTCGAGCTCTTCGACGTCCGCACCGATCAGGAGCGCACGATCGCGAAGATCGAGGGCGCGCGCCGCCTCGACCAGGAAGGGCAGCAGCGCCTGGAGACGCTCGCCAAGGACGCGCGTATCGTCTTCCACTGCCACCACGGCGGGCGCAGCCAGGCCGCCGCCGAGCACTACGTCGCGAAGGGCTTCAGGAACGTCTACAACCTCCAGGGCGGCATCGACGCGTGGTCGCGCGAGATCGACCCGTCGGTGCCGCGGTACTGACCGCCCCACCCGCGACGCGCTCGCGGCGAGGTCCGGACAGGCATCCGCCAAAGCCAGATTTTTCCATCCATACTGCGCACTGATCCTCGGGTCCTTCAGGGCCGCCCTTGGATCAGGTATGCGTACCGTGTGGGAGCGGCCGATCAGTCCACGATCAGGGCGTCCGACGCGCAGGCGGCGTCCGCGGTGTCGGCGACGCCGGGCCTCGTGGTCATCTTCACCCGCGGGCAGCCTGCGTGCGCGCCGATCCCGCTCGGGGGCGGCGCGGTCGTGCTCGGTCGTGCGCCGGCGGACGACACGGTGGTCGTCGACGACGATCAGGTGTCGCGCCGGCACGCCCGCGTCGCGCTCTCGGGTCAGGGCCTGCAGATCACCGATCTCGGCAGCAGGAACGGCACCTTCGTCGACGGCAAGCAGGTCGAGGATCGGGTCTTCCCGTCGCTCCCGCGGCTGATCCGGATCGGGGGCACGCTGCTGCGCTTCGCCGCGGACGTGGCGCCGTTCCAGCGGGGCGGCGTCCTGGAGCACGAGGACGGGGTGATCGGCCCCACGCTGAGGCAGACGCGCGAGCTGATCGCCCGCGCGGGGACGCGCGGCGAGACGCTGCTGCTCACCGGGCCGAGCGGCTCGGGCAAGGAGCTCGCGGCGCGCGCCTTCCACGCGGCGACGGGGCGGGGCGGCCCCTTCGTCGCCGTGAACTGCGCCGCGATCCCGGAGGGCCTCGCGGAGCGGCTGCTCTTCGGGGCGCGGCGCGGGGCGTACTCGGACGCGACCGCCGACGCGGAGGGCTACGTCCAGGCCGCGCACGGCGGCACGCTGTTCCTCGATGAGATCGCGGAGCTCGACGCGTCGGTCCAACCCAAGCTGCTCCGCGTCCTGGAGACGCGCGAGGTGATCGCGCTCGGCGACACGCGCCCGCGCAAGGTGGAGTTCCGGCTCTGCGCGGCCACCCTGAGGGATCTCCAGGCCGAGGTCGCGGCGCGCCGCTTCCGGGAGGACCTCTATTACCGGATCGGCCGGCCCGAGGTGCGGATCCCGGCGCTGACGGAGCGGCTCGAGGAGCTGCCCTGGCTGATCGCGGCGGAGCTCGGGCGCGGCGGCGCGCGGCTCGCGCCGAGCCTCGGGCTCGTGGAGTCGTGCGCGCTGCGCGCGTGGCCGGGCAACGTGCGGGAGCTGCTGCGCGAGGTGCGGCAGGCGGGCCTCGCGGCGCACGCCGCCGGGCGCGCCGTGGTGGAGGCGTCGGACCTCGCGCCCTCCGCGGGCCTCGACATCACGGAGGTCGCGAGGCGCA
The DNA here is from genome assembly GCF_051474135.1 of Sorangium sp. So ce385. NCBI lineage: Bacteria > Pseudomonadati > Myxococcota > Polyangiales > Polyangiaceae > Sorangium > Sorangium sp. So ce385. The sequence continues at coordinate 10,480,606 of NZ_CP150337.1, forward strand.
CGCCGCCGGCGGCGGAGCTGCAGCGGATCGCCATCGAGGTGGCGCTGCGGCGCGAGCAGGGGAACGTCACGCGCGCGGCCCGCTCGCTCGGGATGCACCGGAACCAGCTGCGCCGCTGGCTCGCCCGCCACGGGGTCGACGCGGCGGCGTTCGCCGGCGCGGGGGTGGGCAAGGACGACGGCGCTGCTGCTAAGGAGTCGACATGAGCTCGGACACCACGGTTCGCACCACGGATCTCTGCGACGACCACCCGGACGCCGTCGCCGTCGCCGATCCGATCTTCCGGGATTACGGCGGAGCTCGCCTGTTCCACGGGCCCATCGTCACGGTGAAGGTCCACGAGGACAACGTGCTCGTCCGCAAGGCGCTCGAAGAGCCGGGCCAGGGGCGGGTGCTCGTCGTGGACGGCGGCGGATCGCTCCGCTGCGCGCTCCTCGGGGACAACCTCGCCGCGATCGGCCACCAGAACGGCTGGGCCGGGCTGGTCGTGTACGGCTGCGTCCGCGACGCGGAGGCGCTCGGCCGCATCCCCATCGGCGTGAAGGCCCTCGCGACGCACCCGCGGAAGAGCAACAAGAAGGGCGCGGGGGACCGCGACGTGCCCGTGACGTTCGCCGGGATTACCTATGTTCCCGGCGGATTCGTCTATGCCGATCACGACGGGATTGTCTTCGCCCACAAGGCGCTCGTCTGAGGAGCTCGCTCGCGCGTTCGCTCGTCAGCGAGGCAAAAACGCACGTCGACGCGCAATTTCGCCACAGACGAGGAGGGGGCCGCGCGGCGGTTGCTCGCGGGATGGATGGGCTCGGCTCCGGTCTGGACGCGCGGGTGTCGCGCGCCGCGTCGAAGCGCGCCGCCTGGCGCGGCCGATGCATTGACGCGGACGCTGCCAACACCTCGTAGATACGGGAGGACAAGAATGAGCAACATCACGTCCGAGCTGAAGAGCGATCTCACCAAGAGCCTGGAGTCGCTCCAGACCCTGCGCGACGAGATCCGGGTCAGGCTGCACCTTGCCGGCATGGAGGCGAAGGACGCCTGGAGCAAGCTGGAGCCGACGCTCCTCGACGCGGAGAAGCTGGCCGAGGACGTCTCGGAGACCTCGCGGAACGCGCTGCGCGACATCCTGGATAAGGTGAAGGAGTTCCGCTCGTCGCTGCCGTCCTGATCGCGGCGCCTTCGGGATGATGTGACGAGAGCGCCCCCCGGGGGCGCGGCGGGCGGCGCCCACCGGGAGCTCGGCAGGAGCGCGGTGGGCGCCGCTGCTTTGTCCGCCCGCGCGCTGGCCGAGCGCCGGCCCCGCGGCTCACCCGCGCAGCGCGGCCGCCGCGACGCGCGCGACGTTGCCCCACCGCGGGTCGGCTGCGCAGGCCGCGAGCCGCTCGCCCACGACGTGGGCGCGGCGGTGATCGCAGGAGCTGGGCGGCCGCGCGAAGGTCGTGAGCGGCGCGCGCACGATGGTCTTCTCGACCTGGGCGAGCATCGCCGTGTTGTGCACGAAGCCGAGCCCGCTCTGGATGTCGGCGAGCGTGGCGCTCGGGTGGCCGCCCCAGGGCGGGACGACGAGCGCGTGCGCGGCGGCGGGCGCCTGGTTCACCGCGATCACGCCGTACCGGAGCTCGAGGAGGGCGCGGTCGAGGGCGGCGCCGACGGCGGGATCTTCCTCGCTGATCGGGTGCGCGACGATCGACGCGCCCAGGGTGCCCTGGAGCCGGTCGTTGCAGAAGCGAACCGCCGCCTCCAGGAACTCCACCGGATCGCTCGAGCCGACCTCGACGATGGAGAGGACGCCAGAGAGCGGCTCGATCGAGAAGAGCGGCTCGGCGGGATCCGACGCGGAGAGCCCGGCGATCAGCGTCCACGGGGGCGCGCCCGGCCCGGGCTCGCCGATGCGCACGACCCCGGACGGGAGCGGCACGTCGGCGGAGCCCTCGAGGCGCTCGCGCTCGAGCGGCGGGCGCCCGGCCGTGAGCGCGGCGTGCCGCGCCTCGGCCTCCGGATGGACGGCGCGCCGCGGGGGCACGGCGGCGAGCGCGCGGTGGAGCATCCGGAAGAGCAGCGGCCGCTGCACGAAGCCCCGGGGCAGCACGAGGACGTGCGCCGCGGGGTCGCCGAGCGAGGCGCCGCTCACGACGCGGCTCGCGAGGATCCTCACCTGGAACCAGAGCTCGTCCCTGCCGTAGAGCCACGGCATCACGACGACGGGGCGGACGCCGCCGAGCACGGAGGTGATGGGCTTGTGGAGCAGCCGCTCCCCCGACGCCCGCCGGCCCGCCTGCTGCGGGCCCGGCGGGCCCCAGACGAGCGCGTCGTGCGCCGCCGCCGCGCCGGTGACGTGGACCTCCGCGACGGCGGGGTGCGCCGCGAGGTAGGCGGCCGCCTCGGCGCCGCCGTGGACGAAGCGGAGGAGCCCGCGCGAGACGAGCGGCGCGAGGGCGCGCTCGAGCAGCGCGCCGAGGGGCGCGCTCTCGGGGCTCGCGGCGAGCGCGACGACGCGCCCGTCGACGAAGAGCTTGTGGAGCGCGTCGCGGAGGGGGACGCCCGCGGCGCCGCCCGCGCCGAGCACCAGCGCGACGCCGCCCTCGGGGTCGCGCTGCCGGTAGAAGGGCGCCTGCGCCTCCAGGACGCCGGCGCGCGTCGCGCCGGGCTGCATCAGGGCGCGCGCGCGGAGGGGCCCGTGGAGCGCGGCGTCCTTCAGGCCCGCGGGGAACACGTCGACCTCGACGCGGCCGTCCGGCCGGGCGCGCACCGCCCCGCGGCGGAGCCGCGGGCGCCCTTGCGCGGCGATGTCCTCGAGCGCCTCGGCCAGGAGGCGCACCTGCGCGAGCGCCGCGCACGGCCCCGCGAGCCACGCCTCGCCGGCCGCCGCCGAGCCGGGGTCGAGCCCCGCGGCGGCGCACGACGCCTCGACCTGCGGGCGCGCGGCGGCGAGCAGGCCCGGGAGCAGCGCGCGGAGCAGCGAGGCCTTCTCGCGGGGCGGCATGCGCGCGAAGCCGAGGGCCGCGTCGCCCAGCTCGGACAGCGCGCGATCGAGCTCTGCCGGGGGTGTCTCGGCGCCGCGCGACGCGCCCGGATCGGCCGCCGGCGCGGCCGCGGGTCCGCCGGAGAAGAGGCTTCCGGGCGCGGGGGCGGCGGTGGTGACGAGATCGGGGACCGGCGGCATCGGGACGGAGACTACAGGCAGGCGATCGCGCGCGCGAGCGCAGCGACGGTTCGCGGCGCGCGTGTAGCCGGCCTGCTCGGGATTCGGTAGAGTCCAGCGCCTATGGATTGCGCTTTCACCACGGGTCGGGGCCCGGCGCGCGCGCCCTCCCCCGCGAGGGCTCCCCGCTCGGCCGCCTGCGGCGTCCTGCTCGGCCTCGGCGCGCTCCTCCTCGCCCCCGCGACGGCAGCGCAAGAGCCCGCTCCGCCGCTCCCGCCGGGCCAGGGACAGCCCGGCGGGGCTGCCCAGCCGCAGGCCGGGTATCCTCAGCAGCAAGGCTATCCCCAGCAGCAGGGTTATCCTCAGCAACAAGGGTATCCGCAGCAGGGTTACCCGCAGCAGGGTTACCCGCAGCAGGGCTATCCCCAGCAGGGTTACCCGCAGCAGCAAGGGTATCCTCAACAGGGATATCCGCAGCAACAAGGGTATCCGCAGCAGGGCTATCCCCAGCAGGGATACCCGCAACAGCAAGGGTATCCGCAGCAGCAAGGGTATCCGCAGCAGGGCTATCCCCAGCAGGGATACCCGCAGCAAGGCTATCCTCAGCAGCCGCCCGGCTACGGTCAGGGATACGCCTTGCCGGCCGGACCGCCGCCGCCCCCGATGCCGCCCGAGGCGACCTGCTGCCGCTGGTCGGTCCGCTACAACGCCCTGGACCTCCTGTTCGGGCGGATGACCTTCGAGGGCGAGGTCGCCATCCTCGGACCGCTCACCATCGGCCTCGCGCCGTCCTGGATCTGGGGCTCGCTCGACGACGCGACGCTGGACACGACCGGGTTCGCGCTCGGGGCCGACATCGGCGTCTACGTGGAGGGCAAGCCGCTGAAGGGGTTCTGGGTGAAAGGGCGCCTCGGCTACGAGTCGTTCGAGGCGGTCTACACCCCTTCTCCCAGGGTGAGCCCCGGCAAGCGCGACGTGAGCAGCGCCATCCTCGGCCTCAGCATCGGGAGCACGAACGTCTTCGGCCGCGACGGCGGGTTCGCCATGTCGGGGGGGTTCGGGCTCGGCGTCGCGCTCGCCCCTCCGGCGACGGTCGCCGCAGGCGCCGCGGGCAACTACCAGTACGTCTTCTACGAGAAGACGGGGAAGATCAAGCTCCTCGGCTCGCTCTCGCTCGGCGTCGCGTTCTGATCGCGCCCGCCGCCGCCTGCGGATCGCCGGCCCCGCAGGGCGGCGCGGCGGGAGGTGGCGCCGGCGGGCGGGCGGGCGCCGCCCCCAGAACTTGGCCCCGCGCGCGGCGCCGTGGGACGTCTGCACCATGCCCTCTCGCATCGCCCGCCGCCCCGGGCCGGCGCTGCTGCTGCCGCTCCTCGCCGCGCTCGTGTCGATCGCGTTCGCGCTCCCGGCGCGGGCGTGGGTCGAGGTGCACGTCGCCGGCGACGACGTGCGGCTCGCGATCGACCGGGCCGGCGCCGCCACGGTCGAGCACAAGGTCACCTTGAAGATCTCGGGCGGGCCGCTCCGCGCGCTCGACATCCAGGGCGTCGACCCGGACGCCGAGCTCGATCCGGGCAGCTACGCCGCGCCCCTCAAGGCCGCGGAGGCGGGCTCCCTCGCGTCCGCGACGCCGGTCGCGCTCGAGCTCCTGCCGCCCGACCTCCGCCCGCGCGAGGACGGCTCGCGCCGCCCGGCGGCGCTGCGGGCCCGCTTCGACGGCAGGGGCCTGAGCCGCGGGGTGTTCGTGCTCTTCTTCCGCTACCGCACGGACCTCATGAAGCGGGGGCTCATCCAGCTGGACGGCCCGAGCGCCCGCATCGCGTGGACCGGGCCCCTCTGGGACGACGGCTACGACTCGGCGCGGCTCACCGTCGCGGTCCCGGCCGCGCCCGACGAGCCGCGCGTCGACGAGGCGCCCGCCGACGCGGCGGGCGAGCCCTCGGCCGACGGCGCGCTCGCGGCGCCGTCGACGCTCTCGACGCTCCGCCGCTCGGTCGACAAGGACGAGCTCGAGCTGCTCCGCCCGTACACCCCGAAGGCCGAGCCGATCCGGTGGGCGATCCGCGCCGACGCGCGCGCCTTCCAGCCCGAGCCCACCGCGGCGCGGCCCGGCGCCGACGCCCTCGGGCGGCTCTCGGACGCCGCGGCCTCGAGCCCCGACCCGAGCCGCACCCTCTACCTCGCCGCCGGCGCGGCCCTCTTCGCGCTCTACAGCGCCCTCGTCGCGCTCAAGGCGCGCGAGCACGAGCGCCTCGCGCGCGCCGCGGGCGCGATGCCGCGGCCCCTGGTCCCGATCCCGCTCGCGCCGCGGGCCGCCCTCGCCGGGCTCGCGCTCGTCGCGGGCGTCGCCCTGGAGCTCCTGCTCCGCGACGGCACCGCCGGCGCCGCGCTCGTGGCCGCGGCGACCGCCCTCGCCGCGCACCGCACCCCCCGCCCGGAGCGCGCCGCCGCGGCCCTGCGCCGCCCCGGCAAGTGGCTCCCGGTCGCGGAGACCGAGGCCTTTCGCGAGCCGCCGCGGGTGCGCGGCGTCTACCTCGACGTCTCGACGCGCGCCGGCAAGGCGCTGCTCGCCGCGCTGCTCGCGGCGCTCGGCGGGGGGGTCTACGCGGTGGCCGGCGCCTCGCCGTACCACGCCCACCTGCTCGCGCTCGACGCGACGGCGCTGCTCGCGATCTTCTGCACCGGCCGCCTCGCCGAGCTCCCCGCCGACCCGGCGGCGCGGCCGGTCGCGTTCCTGCGCGACGTCGCGCGGCGCGTGCGGCGGTCGCACAAGGCGCCCCGCCCGGCGGCCAAGGCGCCCGCGAGCACGGCGGCCAAGGGGTCGGCGCGCGCCGCGGCCAAGGCGGCCACGGCGTCGGAGCTCCGCGTGGTCGGCCGCCTCCGCATCCCGGACGGCAGCCCCGACGCCGACGAGCTGCGGCTCGGCCTCTCGCCGCGCGCTGCGCTCCCCGGCTTCGTGGCGATCGAGGTCGGCGTCGTCTACGCGCCCGGCGCCGGCGGCGCCATCGGGCTGCCCGAGGTCCTGCTGCGCGTCGCCCCGGGCTCGCCGTGCGAGCGCGCCGTGGAGCGGCTCGCGAAGAGCGGCCGGTCCTCGCGCGGGCGGCGCCCCGGCGAGCGGGTGCTCGCGTTCACGCCGCGGCTGCCGACCGCGCAGATGACCGCGGCCATCGCCGCCGCGCTCGTCCGCGCCGTCTCCACCCCGCCCGCGGGCGCCACGCCGACCAGGCCGCAGGGCGCCGGGGCGCCCGGCGCGCCACGCACCCGGCGCAAGGCGGTCTCCGCTGCAGCCTAGCTCCACCCACCAGGAGTCCGGCCAGGGATCGGGAGAGAGTTCAAGGATCAGCGTGGCTCAGAAGCTGACCTTGGCGAGGAGGGTGTCCTGCGCTGTCGCGGCGACGAGCGTGCTGTCCCCGAGGGTGATCGAGCCCGCGAACTGGCCGGCGATGACGGCCGCGCCGTCCGCGGAGACGGCGAGGTGATCCAGGCCCTGGCCGCCCGCGTCGCCGTAGCTCTCGCTGAAGACGACGTCGCCGTCGGGGTCCAGCCTGGCGAGGTACATGTCCGTGCCGCCGGAGCTCGTGAGCCCGCTGCCGCCGAGGTCGAGCGTACCGGTGAACGAGCCCGCGAGGACGACGTTCCCGAGCCCGTCGGCCGAAAGCCGCAGGCGCTGCACCGGCGAGACGTCCCGGCTCCAGAGGGGGGTCGCCGCGCCGTCGAGCTGGCTGACGCGGCCCTGGCCAGGATGGACGGTGCTGCCGAGCACGGCGTTCCCCGACACGTCGAGGGCGAGCTGCCAGGTCTCCTCGCCAGTGCCAACGCAGGTCCGGTCGAGCTCCTCGCCGGCGGGGCTCAGCGTCATCAGCTCCGCGCAGCCCTCGCGGATGTCACCCTCGGGGAGGTACTGGATGAAGATCGCTCGCCCGACGGTCACGATCTCGCCGTTCTCACGCGTGGCCACGTCGTCGAAGCGGACCTCGTCGACGCGGCGGTCGCCGACGGTCTTCTGCCATGTGAGGGTCCCTGTCGCGCCGTCCAGCTTGCGGACGAAGCCGTCGCCCGCCCCCACAAAACTGTGCCGGCTCGAGCCCGCCACGAACACGTCTCCTGCGGCGTTCATCGCGACCGCGTCGTTGAACTCGTCGTACTCGGCTCCGCGGGAGTCGCGGAACTCCGTGATGAAGTCGGTGTTCCACAGGAATCCGCCTGACGGGTCGAGCTTCACGATGCGGTGATAGTGCTCCAGGTAATATCCGCCCAGGCCCCCGACGTCCACGGCCTTGGTGAACCACCCGAGCAGGGCGATGTTCCCCGACGCGTCCGTGGCGATATCGCGGGCCGCGTTATCCTGGCCCTCGAAGGTGCTCGCGAAGACGACCTCTCCGCTCGGATCGAACTTCGCGACGAACGCCTCGGGGCCGCCGCCACGGGGCAGGAGCGGGCCGGCGCCGAAGTCCACGGGGCTCGAGAACGAGCCGGCGATGATGGTGTTGTCGAAGGCGTCCACGGCGACGGCCGTGATCGAGACGCCGGAGAACTGCTTGACCCACTGCGCGGTGATCCCGGACACGCAGTCCCAGCCGCCCTCGTTCACCTCGCCGTCGCAGTCGTCGTCGACCGGGGTGGCGCACGACTCCGGCTGCGGGAGCGCGTCGCCCTCGCACGGCCCGACGCTCGTGCCCTGCGCGTCGCAGAGCGCGGTGCCGGAGGCGCACCCCCCGACGTCCGCGGTGCCCGGCGGGCCGGAGTAGCACGAGACGCGCTGGTTGGGCGGGCAGACGCAGCTCGCCCCATCCTCGTTCACCTCGCCGTCGCAGTCGTCGTCGATCGGGGTGGCGCACGTCTCCGGCCCGGGCAGCACCTCGCCCTCGCAGGGGCCGATCTGGATGCCATCCGCCAGGCAGCGCGCCGCGCCGCCGGCGCAGCGGCCGATGCCCTCGGTGCCGGGAGGGCCGGAGTAGCAGGGGACGAGCTCGCCGGGGACGCAGGCGCAGCCGGCACCCTCCTCGTTCGTCTCGCCGTCGCAGTCGTCGTCGACCGGCGTGAGGCAGGTCTCCGCGGCCGGCAGGACCTCGCCGACGCAGGGGCCAAAGCCGCTGCCGTCGTCCCTGCACCGCGCCGTGCCGGCCTCGCAGGGGCCGACGCCGAGCGCATCGCGGTCGCCGGAGTAGCAGATCACCTCGGTTCCCGGGACGCAGACGCAGTCGGCGTCGTCTCCGTCCGCCACGCCGTCGCAGTCCTCGTCATCTGCCACCGAGCAGTCCTCCGGCGCCGGCAGCACCTCGCCCTCACAAGGGCCGTGAGCGGTCCCGGACTCGTTGCACGTCCGAAGTCCGGCCGTGCAGCGTCCGACGCCCTGCGTGCCCGCCGGTCCCGAGTACGGGCAGGCGACCTGGGAGCCGGGAGTACAGACGGTTCCGCCGCCCCCCTGGCCGCCGTCACCGCCGTCACCGCCGTCACCGCCGTCGCCGCCGTCGCCGCCCGCTCCGCCGGAGCCCGAGCTGCTCACGCCGGTGTCGCCGCCCGCTCCGCCGGAGCCGCCGCCGCCCCCGTGGCCATCGTTGTTCGGTGCACACCCGGCCACCACGCCGAGCAGGACCGCCACCCACCGCCCCCGTCCGGGCGAAGCAATACCTTTGTCGAAGACCGTCGATCGAGCCTCACCTTTCGGCATACGCTCTGTGATGCGCGCGTGCGCGGAGCCATTCACGGCCCACCCGTACCAACCGTGGCCCCTCCGCCGGAGCCCGCGACGACGCCGCCGCCGCCGCCGCCGCCGCCCGTGCCCGCCACCGCCGGCTCCCCCGCGGCGCCGCTCCGTGCTCTGCGCGTGCGCGCAGCCAGCCCGAGGCAGTACGCCCCCATGCGACACATGCGCGCACCGCCACAGCACGCCTTCCATGCGCACGCCTTGCGCGCAGGAACACCTTGCCAGACCGACAAGACAATAAATCGCAGGCCGCTCCACTCGTTCCCATAGCGAACGCCGACCCGAGCATGATAGTCTCGCGATAATCGTCTTTATCTCCAACGCCGGCGCTGATACGGATCGAATCATGCATGGGTCGGCGCTCTCGCCGTCTCTGCAGCGAGAGCCGAGCGGCCAGTCGACGCTCGCGACCTTTTGAGCCCGGGAGAGAAACGCTGGTGTCCGGTCGCACGGCATCTTTGCGCGTGGTCGACCGGTCCGGCGGAGCTCTGCTCTGGCATCGTCGTCCTCTTTTGATGTCGGCTGTCCTCGGACAGGACCCGCGCAGACCGGGAGCGATCATGGCAAGAAGACGCGTTATTCCCACATTCACTCTCCCATCGCTGTCCGCGTGCGCCGCGCTCTGCGCCTCTCTCCCCGCGGGCGAGGCGGCGGCGGCGTACCGCTTCGACGCGACCGAGGCGGCGTTCGACGCGACCTACGCGGCCGCGCCCATCGACGTGACCGGCGTCGTCGTCGACGAGGCGGGGTCGCCGATCGCGGGGGCGGAGGTGACGGCCGTCGGCTGGGGGAGCGGCGCGGTCAACGACGGCGAGCTCGCCTTCACCGACGCGGCGGGCGCGTTCACGCTGGCGGCGCTCGCGCGGCGCTCGGTGCTGCTGCGCGTCGAGGTGGACGGGTACTACACCGAGCTCGTCCCCGCCGACCTGCACCGGCCGCTCGCCGCGGCCTCCGCCGGGGTCGGCCGCGTCGTGCTGACCGAGCAGCGCGCGGGCCGCGCGCGGATCCTCGTGGGGGGCGACACGATGTTCGGGCGGCGCTTCATCGACAGCGACGCCGATGGGGTCGAGGGGGAGGCCGGCGACCTGATCCGCCCGGACACCCGGGAGGCGGACGCGCTCGGCGTCCTCTCCTTCCTGCGCGACGTCCTCTCGTCGGCCGACTACACGCAGGTGAACCTGGAGTCCCCGGTCACGGCCAACCCGGCGACGCCCCACCCGTACAAGTCGTTCACGTTCTTCTCCTACCCCGAGGCGGCCCGGGCGCTCGCGCTCTCCGGCGTGGACGCCGTGAGCCTCGGCAACAACCACATGTTCGATTACATGGAAGGGGGCGTCGCCGACACGCTCATCCACGTGCCGAACGCAGGCCTCGACTGGTTCGGCGCCGGACCAGACGAGACGACCGCGAAGGGCACCGTGCTCTACCGGACGATCCGCGGCGTCGACGTGGCCTTCCAGGGGTTCAACCAGATCGTCAACGACGGGTCGACCGACGCGGCGTACACGCTCACCGCCTCCGACGGGCCCCCGCCCAAGGCCGGCGCCCTCGAGCTCGGCCTCGCGGAGATCAGCGACTTCATGGAGGAGGACGCGGTCGGGCGCTTCGGCATCCCGGTGCTGCACGGGGGCATCGAGTACAGCGATTATCCGTCGTCCGGCATGCGGCGGCGGTTCGTCCAGCTCGTCCAGAAGGGCGCCGGCATGGTCGTGGCGCACCACCCGCACACGATCCACGGCGTCGGGCTGTACGACGCCGGCGCCGGGCCCCGCTTCGTCTTCATGTCGCTCGGCAACATGGTCTTCGATCAGGACGTCTTCGAGACGTACCAGTCGTACCTCGCCGCGGTCGACATCGACGAGGACTCGAGCGGCAACCGCGCGGTGCACCGCGTCCAGCTCATCCCGTTCCAGAACGAGGACTACGTCCCGAAGCTCGTGGGCGGCGCGTGGCTCGGCCGGGCGATCCGCCACATCGGCCACCTCTCCACGACGCTGCCGGCGGCGCCGTCGTCCGGCGAGGCGGCGGACGGCCTGACCGGGGCGGTCGTGTTCGCGAGCGGCCCGCGGGCCGCCGCGGTGAGCGATCCGTCGCAGTACACGACGAGCGAGCGCGCCGAGACGCGGAGCGTGCCGCTCAAGAGCCGCGCCACGGGGCCCGTCGAGCACCTGCGGTCGGACGAAGCGGACTCGCTCGCCGCCCTCCGGACGAGCGCCGCCGCGAGCTGCGATTACGGCCGTGAGATCATGCTCTACGGCGACTTCGAGGACGGCGACGTCGACGACGTCTTCCACGAAGGCTCGATGTGGTCGATGAGCGAATTCCGCTACATCCAGAACAGCGTGGTCCACGGCGGGACCGGCGCGATGGTGTTCCTGCGCAAGTCGACGAGCACCACCGAGGCCTCGACGTACATGAACAACCGCGTCAAGTTCGATCCCGGCCGCAAGCTGACCTTGACCGGGTTCCTGAAAGGCGACAACGCGGGGCAGATGCGCGTTCAGGTCTACTGGTACACGACCGGCGGGGCGAGCGTGTCGAACAGCATCGTGCTCACGCGCGCGGCCGGCACCTACGACTGGCAGCGGTTCACGGTCGATCTCACCCCGCCGTCGAACGCGGGCTCCGTGCGGTTCTATTTCCGGGCGGCAGCGCCGGCGAGCGGCGAGGCCGCCGCGTTCCTCGACGACGTGTCGCTCATCGAGTGGGAGGGCACGGTCGCCGACGCGTCGCTCGGGTTCACGTTCCCCACGCCGAACAGCTGGAGCTTCGCGCGCTGCACCGCCGTGGATCCGGCGCTCACGAGCCTCGGCGTGACGATGACGCACCGGTCGTACGCGCTGGCCGCGGCGACGCCCTGAGGCCGCCGCCGCGGCGCGGGGCGGGAGCTCGGGGCCGCGCTCGGCCCAGGCAGGCGCGCGGGGGTCACCTCGACTTCCGTGCTCTGCTTGGATAGCATGAGCGCGCGGCGCTGCGCCGTGGACTCGACACCTGCCCTGCGCTCGCGCGCCACGGACTCGGCCTCATGAAGCCATCGCGGAAATCATCGGTCCTCGCTCCTGTGCTGGCCCTCGCCGCGGCCCTGGCCGGCTGCGGCTCGGACCCGGAGGGCCCAGAGCTCGTGTGGCCGATCGGGGGGACGGACGAGCTCCAGCCGATGTCGTCGAGCTTCGGGCCCCGCCTCCAGACCTCGCGCGACGGCGTCTACGACTTTCACCGAGGCATCGATATCCCCGCCCCGATGGGCACCCCGGTGTACGCGGTCGCCGACGGGAAGGTGACGCGCGCGGGCCGCTACGACGATTTCGAGGACGTCGTGGTGCAGATCGAGCACTGCGACGCGCCGGGCGCGTGCTTCTACAGCACCTACATCCACCTGACGATGCCGCTCGTCGAGGCCGGCGATCGGGTCGGGCGCGGAGAGCACATCGGCTACACCGGCCTCGCCGCCAGCAGCCTGTTCCCCCACCTGCACTTCGAGATCCGCGACGGAGGGACCGAGAAGGTGTATTGCGTGCACCCGCTCCGCTTCCTCCCGACGCCGGCCGGCCTGCCGCCGGCGCTCGCCGTGCGCCGCACCGACGAGGACTCCACCGAGAGCGTCACGGCCGAGGTCGAGGTCACCCTGCCCGGCATCGCGCCGGGCCTCATCGAGGTCGCCGCCGCGACGGAGCGCCGCTCGACCGGAGAGGTCATCGAGGAGCGGATGTTCAACTACGACGAGTGGAACCGCCAGTACACCGCGGAGGGAGACGCCGCGATCATCGACGAGCAGAGCCTCGGGGGCATCCGCATCGAGCCGGCGAAGTTCAACGCGCAGTCCTCGGCGTACGTCATCGCGTTCCGCTTCAGCAACCTCGACGGGACGACGTCGGCGGACGATCTCCGGATCAGGGCGCGGGCGCGCGACGTGAACGGCCACGTCGTCGAGGCGAGCGCGCCCTGAGCCGGCGCGGCGACCGGCTCAGCCCTCGCCGACCAGCGCCGCCATGTCCGCGGGCAGCGGCGACGTCACCACGAACGCGGGCACCGCGTCGCTGCCGCCCCAGCCGATGTGGTGCGCGTGCAGCGCGTGGCGGCTCAGCCCCTCCACCGCGGGCCCGCCGTAGAGCGCGTCGCCGGCAAGGGGGTGCCCCACCGACGCGAAGTGCGCCCGGATCTGGTGCCGCAGCGCCCGCGGGGCGCGCGCCTCGACGAGCTCCCAGAGCCCCACCTGGCGCACGCGCTTGTACATCGTCGCCGCCGGCCGCGGCGCGTAGCGCGCCACGTCGCGCGGGTGGATGCACGGGTAGACCCGCTTCTTGTCCTTCGGGTGCGGCGCGAGCGGCACCTCGATCGAGCCCATCTCGGGGAGATCGCCGATCTGGCAGATCAGCAGGTAGCGCTTGTCGAGCCGCCCCTCCTTCAGCCCGGCGACGAGCGCCGCGAACGCCGCGGGCGTGCGCGCCGCGAGCACGAGGCCGCTCGTGTCCGTGTCCAGCCGGTGGCACAGCCCAGGCTCCCGCGGCGAGAAGCCGATCGCCGCCATCTCGGGGTACCGCGCCACGAGGGCGTTCGCGAGCGTCCCGCGCTCGCCCGGATCGAGCGGCGCCGTCGGCACGCCGGCGGGCTTGTTCACCACCACGAGGTCGTCGCGCTCGAGCACCACGTCGAGCGGCGCGCCAGGATCCGGCGTCGCCGCCCCGGAGGCCTCGGTCGGCTCGACGTCGACCTCCAGCACCTCGCCCGCCGCCGCCACGTCGCCCTTCGACGCGCGCCGGCCGGCGCCGCTCTTCCCCACGCCGAGCACGCGCACGCGCCCCTCGGAGAACAGCCGCTTCGCGCCCGCCCGTCCCAGCCCGGGCAACAGCTGCACGAGCAGCTTGTCGAGGCGCGTCCCTGCATCCAGCTCGGTGATCGTGATCTTCATAGCTCCTACGGAATCGCCCCCTGCCACCCGAGGCCGAGCGCGGGCGCTCGCCGGCTCCCGACCACGCTCTCTCCTATCACTCCCAGCATGGGCAGGCCGAACCGGTTCCACGAGGGGCCCGCGCTGCGAGCGCCCGCCGCGGCCGGGCGCGTCACGCACCACGCGACCCCCGCCCCCAGCAGAAACCCGCCGGCGGTGGCGCCGACCCACGCCCGCTGCTGCGCCTCGGTCGGCGCGTCGAAGACGAGCGGGCTGGCGAGCGCGGCGGCGCCCAGGCCGCCGAGGAGCGCGCCGACGTCGACCGTCAGGACCTCCGACGCCGTGACGTCGAGCTGCGTCGCCGCCGCGGCCGCCGCGAGCCAGCCGAGCGCCGCGCCGTAGCCCATCCCCGCGATCGGCGTGCGCTGCACGTCGCCCCGCGCCGCCCACTCGACGAGCCCGCCCAGCATGAGCCCGAGCCCGCCGCCCGACTGCGCGAGCAGCGCGCCGCCGTCGGACATGCGGCCCAGCGAGAGCCCCATGGCGGCGAGCGTGATCCCGGCGGTCCCCCCGACGAGCCCGGCGGCCCAGCGCTCCTCGCTCGGATCCTCGGCGTGCTCGGCGAAGCGGCCCTGGTAGATGAGGTGGCCCGCGATCGTCGGCCACCAGGTGCCGGACCCGAGGTACCACGCGTCGGCCACGCCGACGTCCCACTCCTCGGCGATGATGATCGCCCCGCCGAGGCCGATGCCGGCCCCGACCGCGAGCAGCGGGTAGAGCAGGCGCGGATCGTCCGAGCCGCTCGATCGCTGGATCGAGAAGCCGACGAGGCCTCCGTAGAGGGTCGCGTTGGCCGCGAGCGTCGCCTTCCCCAGGCTGCGCGCCGGCGTGGCGAGGCGCCCGCGGCACCGCTCGGCGCACGGCGCGTCCTCTCCCGGCCGGGGCGACGACGCGGCGGCGCCGCCGTCGAGCTCGGCCACGAGATCGCGGAGCATCACCGCGGCGCGCACCGCGACGTCGTCGCGCGCGACGCGCTCCACGCGCACCCGCAGCGAACGCGCGCCGCCGGACGCGAGCGCCAGCCGGAGCTCCACCTCGTCGCCGCGCAGGTCGAGGCTCGGCGCGATGAAGAGCCGGTCGCTCGAGCGCGCGCGCTCCAGGAGCTCGGCCTCGTCGAGCGGCGATCGCGAGGCGGCGCGGCCTTCGAGATCGACCGACAGGCCGAGGTCCTGCGCCGTGTCCGAGAGGAGCCCGTCGAGCGCGCTGGCGAGCGGCGCGGCGCGCTCGGCGGCGTCGGGCGCGAGCGCCGTCGGGAGCACCACGGCCGCCCGCGCGGGCCGCGCAGGCCGCCCGGAGCCCGCGCGCTCGACGGGCGGCGCGGCGCGCGCAGGCTCGGCCGGCGCCGGCAGCGCCGCGGTGAACGCCGCCGCGAGCGCCAGCGCGCTCGCCAGGCCGCGGAGGTGCCGGGGGTCGATCATGGCGTCGATGCTCCGGCCCCGGCGGCGCGCGCCGCGGTGCCACCGCCGCACGGGGCGTCGATCAGAACATGAACGTGCCGCTCGCGAAGAGGTCGAACGTGTTGCTGTCGTTGACGTAGAAGCGGCGGCCGACCGCGTTGATGGTCGGGCGGTAGTTCGGGTTCGGGCTGCCCGTGACGGTGAAGGTGCCGTCGTTGTTCTGGCGGCGGCAGGGCCCGGCCGCGCCGATGCTGTCCTTGTACTGCGAGTTGCACGGCTGGTCGCCGCCGATGCCGTGCCCCTGATCGTGGCGGAAGCCCGCGCCGAGCTGGAACTTCACGAGCTCGGCCGCCCTCCACGTCACGCTCGCCGACGCGCGGTACGAGCCGTACGGCTGGATGTCGCTGAGCCCCGTGAAGTACGTCCGCTGCGAGCCCTGATCGATGACCGACGGCGCGCACGCGCGCGGGTCGCCGCTCCGGCAGGCGGCCACGCTGTACGCGTCGTTCTCGCGGAACGCCGCCCACTGCGGCTGCCGCAGCGTGGGCACGTCGCTCGAGCCGAGCGCGTCGAACAGCTCCGAGTAGTCGCGCCCCTCGGAGTGGTACTCGCCGGTGAAGCGCAGGTCGAACGTGAGCCCGGTGAACTTCTCGCGGTTCTCCCAGGGGATGATCATCACGCCGAGCATCACGTTGCCGACGAGCGGCGGGTGGTTGACCAGCGACGTCTTCAGGTCGGTGAGGCCGTAGTCGCTCGACTCCTGCTGGAACTCGAACAGCGCCTTGAACCCGCCGTACGGCTCGACGTACTTGATCCGCTTCGACAGGTACGTGTGCACCTCGAGGCCGATCGTGCCGCGCGAGATGCCGGGCTCGCGCTGGGCGATCCGCCCCCCCTCGAAGCCGCCGTCGGCCTGGCCGTTCCGGTTGATGTCCGTCGGATCGGCGCACTTGACCTGGCCGCTCTTCGGCGACTCGGTGCAGGCGTGCATCGGCTCGCTCACCGGGAAGCGCCCCTCGACGCCGAACAGCCAGGTCGGCTTCGTCCGATCGCGCGCCTGGTTCATGATGTTCACGTCGAGGCCGACGGCGAGGTACTCGATGCCGCTCCGGTTCGGCGACTTGAAGGGCAGCGAGAACAGCTGCTCCCCGGGCGCCCCCGCGAGCACGACGCTCTGGTGGTCGGCGCTCCCGTCGAGCCCCGTGAGCTCGCGCGAGTGGTTCAGGATGAGCGGCATCCGGAGGTAGAGCGCCAGGTCGCGGTAGAGGCCGACGTCGAGGCGCATGTTGAACTTCGAGGTCGCCTCGCTGTAGCTCGCGACGTTGAGCAGGTTCGACGTGTAGCCGCCCGTCGACAGGCCCGGCTGGGCGATGTGCGTCTCGCGGCGGATCTTGGCGCTCTTCGACGCGTGCTCGAAGCCGAAGCTGAAATTCAGATCGAAGGTGTCGCCCTCGTCGAACGCGTCGACGACGCTCGTGATCTCGCCGGTCTCCATCATGAGCCGCGGCTCGGTGGCGCTCCGCGGCTCGTCCGCGGCCGCGGGGGACGCCGCGAGGACCGCCGCCGCGGCGACGGCGAGCGACGCGAACGCCGAGCCCCCAGCCATGCCGATGGCGACGCGAGCGAGATGGCCTTCGCAGTACCTTCTGCCGTGCATGCTCATGGTTATCCGTCGGACGGACGCTACCGGCCGGGGTAGGAGGGTGTCAATCTGCGAATCGCTCGCCCGGCATGCGCGGCGCCGCGGCGCCCCGCCGGTCGCAACGATCGGCGCAGCCGCGGGCCCATCGCCGGCGGCCGCGGGCCCATCGCCGGCGGCCGCGGGCCCATCGCCGGCGGCCGCCGACAGCCGCGGCGAGCGCGCTCCGTCCGGCGTGTCGGGCCGCGGCCAGCCGCGGGGCGGCGCCGCGGGCGCGCGGATCAGCGGGCGGACGAGCGCTCCTCGGCGGCGAACGGGCTCTTCCCCTCCTCGCTGTCGGGGAAGATCTCGTTCGTGATGTCCTCCGCGGCGAGCTCCTCGCGGGCGGTGGTCAGGTCGCGCGACGTCTGGTCGAGCCGGTCGGCGAGCACGCCGAGGAACTGCCAGAGCAGCTTGACCGCGAGCTCGTGCTCCTTGCGGAGGATCTCGAAGAAGTCGGCGCGCCGGACGGCGATGAGCTCGCTCTGCTCGACGGCCGAGACGGTGGCCGAGCGCGGCGCGCTGCGGATGAGCGCCATCTCGCCGAAGTGCTCGCCCGGGCCGACCTCGCTCAGCACGGCGTCGCCGCGGACGATCCGGACGAGGCCCGAGAGCACGATGAACAGCTCGTCGCCGCGATCGCCCTCGCGCACCACGACCTGGCCGGGCTCGAACGAGAGCACCTCGGCGACCTGCATGACCCGGAGCATCTCGCGCTCGTGGAGGCGCGCGAAGAGCGGCATCTTCGCGAGCACGTCGCGCTTCAGCGCGAGCAGCCGCGCGCGGACGCTGTCGCGGTGATCGCCCGCGCCGAGCCGCACGAGGACGGCGGTGATGTTGTCCTTGCCGCCCTTCCTGTTCGCGAGATCGATGAGGCCGTTCGTGGCGACCTCGCCGTTCTCCTCCTCGAAGAACGGCTCGAGCTCGGCGGTGTGCGCGATGTACCCGTGGAGCCCGTCGGACGCGAGGAGGAACTGATCGCCCGGGAGCACCTCGATCGTGAGCGTGTCGACCTCGACGCGCTCGTACACGCCGACGGCGCGCGTGATCGCGTTCTTCTGCGCGACCTTCTCGATCTGATCGCGCGTGAGCTTCCCGCGCTTGATGAGCTCGTTGTAGACGGTGTGGTCCTCGGTGACCTGCTGGATGCGGCCCTCGCGGAGGAGGTAGATGCGGCTGTCGCCGACGTGGGCGATGTAGCCGTGCGAGCCGGCGATGAGGAGCGCGGAGAGCGTCGTGCCCATGCCGCGCTTCGTCGCGTCGGCCTTCGCCTCCTCGTGGATCCGCGCGCACGCGCGCTGGACGGCGTGCTCGAGCAGGCTGAGGACCTCCTTCATCGCGGCGCGCCGCACGTTGCTGCGCGCCTGGTTCTCGATGAGGTCCCGCTCCTTCTTGAGCTCCTCGTGGATGATGCGGACGGCGAGCGCGCTCGCGACCTCGCCCGCGGCGTGTCCGCCCATTCCGTCGGCAACCACAAAGAGCGCGAGCTTCTTGTCGACGAGGTAGTTGTCCTCGTTGTGGTCCCGCATGCGGCCGACGTCGGTGGCCGCATAAAACCTGATGTTTTCGGACAGGCCCATCGGTTCGGGCAGGCTACCCGAGGGCGCGGGAGGAAATCACTAGCGATTGCGCCCGCCGCGAACGGGACGACCGCCTCCCGTGGATCTCGCGCTCGCCGCGCCGGGCGTCGCGCTCGCCGGGCCTCGCGCTCGCCGCGCCCGGGGCGTGCCTGCGCCGTCGGGAGGCGCTCGGGGTGCGGGTGGGGAATCGACCGCGTGGCCGCGGCTGCGAGCGGCGGTACATTCGGAACGCGTAGAATGGGAGGCTCGATGCGGCTGGTCCTCTTCGATAACACCGACGTCGGGTGGGGCCGCGCGCGGCGGGCGAGCGGCGCGCCCCGCCGGCGCGACGGCGCGGACCTCGCGCGTGGCGCGGCCGCCGAGGCCGCGGACCTCGCGCGCGGCGCGGCCGCCGAGCCCGCGGACCTCGCGGTCCTGGGCGAGGCGGTGGGCGCCACGATCGGGCTCTCGCCGATCTGGCGCGCCGGGGCGCTCCTCCACCGCATGCGGGGCGCGGCCGACGCGTGGCTCGCCGCCTCGAGCTGGGCCGAGGCGCTCGGGTGGGCGGCGCGGACGGCGCGCGAGCGCGGCCGGAAGATCGCGTCGCTGCAGGCCTGGGGCCACGGCGGCTGGGGGTACATGCGCCTGGGGGCGACCCGGCTCGACGAGGCCGCGCTCCGGCCGGGCTCGCCGCTCGACGCGGCGCTCGACGCCCTGCGGGCCGAGCTCGCGGGGCCCGACGCCCTCGTGTGGCTCCGCTGCTGCAGCGCGTTCGGCCACACCGGCCAGGCGTTCGCGCGGGCGCTCGCGGGCCGGCTCGGCTGCCGGGTCGCGGGGCACACGTACATCATCGCGTTCTATCAGAGCGGGGCGCACTCCCTGCGCCCGGGCGAGACGCCGTCGTGGGATCCGCGCGAAGGCGTGCGCTTCTCCGGCGGGGAGCCGGCGGGCGCCCTGTGGTCGTCGCGCGCGGCCCCGAACACCGTCTCGTGCCTGACGGCCGATCTCCCGCCGGGGTATTGACGTCCGCGCGCCCGCCGTGCGGGCTGGGCCGCGCCCGCGGCGCCGCGCGCCCCGCCGGCGCTCGACCCGCTTCGTCGCGCCGGCGTACCCTGCCGCCATGACGCCGCCCGACGCGCAGCGCGCCCGCGCGCTCGATCTGCTGAGCCGAGGAGACATGGCCGGCGGCATCGCCGGGCTCGAGGGGTACCTCGCGGGCGCGCCGGGCGACGCGGGGGCGTGGCTCGCGCTCGGGGCGGCGTACTCGGCGGAGGGCCGCTGGGCGGACGCGGCGACGGCGCTCGCGGCCGCGGTGGAGCGAGGCGGCGGCGACGCCGAGGCGCGCCTCGCCTACGCCCGCGCGCTGGTCCGCCTCGGCCGGCTCGACGACGCGGCCGCCGAGCTCCGGCGGGGCGCCGCGATCGAGCCGCCCGACCCGCGGGTGCTGCGCGAGCTCGGGGTCGTGCTCTACGACGAGCGCCTCTACGACGAGGCGGCGCGCTGGCTCGCGCGGGCGTGCGAGGCGGCGCCGGACGACGCGCGGGCGGCCTTCGCGCTCGGGCTCGCGCACGAGGCGCGGCGGGACATCGCGCCGGCGATCGCGGCGTACCGGGAGGCGGTGCGGCGCGCGCCCGCGTTCGCCGACGCGCGGCTCACGCTCGCCGACGCGCTCGCGTCGATCGGGGAGCACGAGCAGGCGCTCTCCGAGCTCGAGGCGCTGCTCGCAAGCGCGCCGGGTCACGAGCGCGCGGCGAGCAACCGCGAGGTGCTGAGGCGCGCGCTCGCCGAGATGCGCGCGCGCCGGCTGCTCGGCAAGACGGAGCGGGAGCTCGCGCGGTCGGCGCTCGTCGTCGAGGCGCAGCTCAGGCGCCGCGAGGCGCTGGCGCCGCCCGTCCCGGTGGAGGGCGGCGGGGCGCGGCGGATCGTCCGCTACACGGCGCCGCTCCTCGAGCTCCACGTGACGCTCGACGCGGGCGGGGGCCCGGGCGGCGGCGCGATCGAGGCGCTGCACCTCGCGCTGACCGATCCGGATCGCGCCGCGCGCGCCGAGGACGACGTCTTCAAGGTCACCGTGATCGGCGAGGGCGGCCGGCAGGCGCCCGTGAGCTACGCGACGGGCGCGTCGCTCACGTTCCTGCGCGAGGCGCTCGGCTGCCCGATGACGCAGGCGAGCGCGCTCTATGCGTCGCTGCTCAAGGGGAGCCCGTCGCTCGACTGGGGCGGCGCGACGCTGCGGTTCGCGAGCGTCCCGGGCACCGCGGGGAGGCCCGGCGGGGAGCGGCACGGCATCCTGGTCAGCCGGCGCAGCTAGGCGGCCGATCGCCGGCGGCCCTCGGACGAGGAGCACGTCGCGCCGCGTGTCCGCTGGCGCGGACGCGATCCTCTCCTGGAGACGGCCCCGCGTCCGCTCGGAGAGACTCGAGGCCGGCCCCGCGGCGCGCCGCGCTGCTCCGCGCGACCGGCACGTGGGTTGCTGCTCCAGGTGGCGCGTCGCGAAGGCGCTTCGCGACGGGGTGCGGCGGCGCTGCGGCCGGCCGCGCCGGTGTTTGCCTGAGCCATCGTCATCAAAGGAGAATCCCATGTCGAAGAGCCTGACCATCCGCGCCTGGAAAGACGCGAGCTTCCGCGCGAGCCTGAGCGAGTCCCAGCGGTCGGCGCTCCCGCAGAACCCCGCGGGGGATGCCGACCTCAAGGCGGCTTCGCTGGCGAGCCCGCCCGCGCCGGGCACGAACCAGCCGACGCTGACGATCCTCAGCACCATCTCGAGCTGGTGCTGCGGCTGATCCCTCACCCGCCGTTCCGCCACTGACACGCTGCTCCAGGGGGCCGGCGCGTGGTCATCCGCGCCGGCCTCCTGTTCGACACGCCTTTCCCTAGAGGAGAGTCCGATGCCATCGGCGCCCATCCCGACCGATCCATGGCCGCGCGCGGCGTTCTTCTCCGAGACGATCCCCGGCGGCGGGGATCCGCCGGCGGAGGATCGCGACGCCCCCGCGGCGCGCGCGCGGTGCGAGCGGTGGAGGGAGCGGTGCTGCCTCGATGAGGAGCGCTTTCTCCGGCGGCTCTCGGCCGAGGGCTTCGACGCGTCGTCCTTCGGCCGGCTGCTCGCCGTCCGAGAGGCGCTCCGGGAGGACGCCGGCCCCGCGGCGCAGCCGGGCGAAGGCGCGCCCGGCTGGCAGGCGCTCCTCGACGACGTCCTTCGAGGGTGGGACCGCCTCTGCGAGGAGGACCGCGATCTCGCGCGCGAGCCCGCCGCGCCCTTCGCCCCGGCCCTCCACCCGTTCATCGCTCACGGCCTCGGGCGGATCGAGCGCTCCCTCCCGCCGATCCCCGGCCTCGATCTCCGCGAGCGCTCGCTCCGTCGCGCCCTGTTCCAGGAGCTCGCGCGTCGCCTCGACCGCGCCTGCCGGCGGGTCCTCGTCCTCGAGCTCAACGTCGCGCGCCTCGAAGAGCGCCTCGACGGAGAGACGGCCGAGGCTCGGTTTCAGCATTATTGCAGCCTCCTCGGCCGCCGTGCGGAGTGGGAGAAGCTCCTGTCCGAATACCAGGTCATGGCGCGCGCGATCGCGACGATCACGGCGCAGTACATCGCCGCGGTGACCGAGCTCTTCACGAGGCTCGCGGCGGACTTTCGCGCGATCCAGGCCGCCTTGCTCCCGGACGCGCGGCCGGCGAGGCTCATCGACGCCCGCGGGGGCGTGTCCGATCCGCACCGGGGAGGGCGGAGCGTGTGGATCCTGGAGCTCGCGCTCGGAGAGGACGAGCGGCGGGCGCGGCTCGTCTACAAACCGCGATCGCTCGCCGTGGACGCCTGCTTTCAAGGGCTCCTCCGGTGGGTCAGCGATCGATCGACGCTCCCTCCCTTCCGGACCCTCCGCATGCTCGAGCGAGAGGGCTACGGGTGGGTCGAGTTCGTGGAGCACGAGGCGTGCGGATCCACGGAGGACGCCGCTCGGTTCTACGTGCGGCAGGGGGCGTTGCTCGCCCTCCTGCACGTGCTCCGGGCCGTCGACATCCACCAGGAGAACGTGATCGCGAGCGGCGAGCACCCCGTCATCGTCGATCTGGAGACGCTGCTCCACCGCGAGAACGAGGTGAAGGAGGAGGATACGGCCCGGTCCTCGGCCGTCCGCAGGCTCGCCGCGTCGGTGGTCCGCGTCGGGTTGCTGCCGCAGATGCTCTTCGGCGACGAGGGCGACGCGGGCGTGAACCTCGGCGGCCTCTCCGACGCAGGACCGCAGCAGACGCCGTTCCCGGTGCCGTCCTGGGATGGAGTCGCCACCGATGAGATGCGGCAGATCCGGAAGGTCGCCACGATCGCGCCGGCGCAGAGCCTCCCGCGCGTGGGGGGCGAGGCGATCCCGGCGACCGCGCACCTCGCGGAGCTCACCGCGGGCTTCGAGGCGATGTACCGCCTCCTGTGGGCCCGCCGAGAGGAGCTGCTCTCCCCGGAGGGGCCGCTCGCGCCCTTCGCCGCCGTGGAGACCCGGCACCTGCTCCGGCCGACGCTGTCGTACGCGCGGATCCTCGGGGACGCTGCCCACCCCGACCACCAGCGCGACGCCGTCGACATCGAGGCGCTGCTGGATGTCCTGTGGTTGATGGACAGGGAGGCGGCGCGCCTCGATCGGGCCATCGGCGCGGAGAAAGAGGATCTCCGGGGAGGCGACATCCCGCGCTTCACCGCGCGCCCCGGCTCCTGCGATCTGTGGGACGGCCGGGGCCGGCGGATACCGGCCTACTTCGCCACGGACGCCATGGCGGAGGTGAGGCGCGTCATCGAGGCGTTCTCCAGCGAGGAGCTCGCGTGGCAGACGTGGCTCATCCGCGCTTCGATCGAG
The DNA here is from genome assembly GCF_051474135.1 of Sorangium sp. So ce385. Taxonomy (NCBI): domain Bacteria; kingdom Pseudomonadati; phylum Myxococcota; order Polyangiales; family Polyangiaceae; genus Sorangium; species Sorangium sp. So ce385. The sequence continues at coordinate 10,503,875 of NZ_CP150337.1, forward strand.
ACCCTGCGCCCGGCGCGCGGAGCGCGCGACGCGGCCGTCGCGGCGGCCTGCGAGCGCGACGAGGGCTCACGATCGGGCGCCGACGAGCGCCGCGGACGCCTCGCCGAGGCGCTCGTGGCGGAGGCGCGGCGCATCGGCGAGCGGCTGCTCGAGACCGCCATCGTGGGGCCGCGCGACGTGACCTGGCTCGGCGTCGGCGGGGAGAGCACGCGGCGGACGCTGGCCCCCGTGGGGTCGGACCTCTACGACGGGACCGCCGGGATCGCCTTGTTCCTGGGCTACCTGGGCCATTTCACCCAGGAGGCGCGGTTCTCGACGCTGGCGCGGCGCACCGCGGAGGGGATCGCGCGCGCGATGGAGCGAGAGGGGGCGCGATTCCCCGCCCGTCTGGGCGGCTTCGAGGGCGAGGCGTCGCAGCTCTACGCGCTCGCGTGCCTGTCGCGGCTCCTCCGCGACCCCGGGCTCCTCGAAGGCGCGCTCGATCATCTCCACGGCTTCTCGCGCCTGTGGCCGGGCGACCGGCGCCACGACATCGTCGGCGGCGCCGCGGGGACCCTCCTCGCGTTGCTCGCGGTCCACGAGGCGTCACGCCGCCCGGAGGCGCTCGACGCCGCCGTCGCGGGCGCGGAGGCGCTCTGCGACCGGGCGGGCGGCGACATCCTGTCTCTGGGGTCGCCTGGAGAGCCTCCGCTGCTCGGCTTCTCTCACGGAGCTGCCGGCATCGCGTACGCGCTCTTCGCGCTCCTCGGAGCGCTCCGGGCGCACGGCCACGACGCGCCCGTCCAGCGGATCCGCGCGCTCGCGGACCGGGCGCTCTCGTACGAGCGGGGGCACTTCGATCCCGAGCAGCGCAACTGGCCTGCTTTCCGCGCCGCGCGTGCGTCCTCCTTCAAGGTCGCGTGGTGTCACGGCGCGCCCGGCGTCGCGCTGGGGCGAACGCTCGCGCTTCCGCTCCTGGACGACGCCGAGGTTCGCAGGGAGATCGAGGTCGCGGTGGAGACCACGCTGTCGCGCGGCATGGGGGAGAGCCACGTCCTCTGCCACGGTGATCTCGGGAACCTGATGGTGGTCGCGCGCGCCGCCGACGCCCTGGATCGCGCCGACTGGACGGCCGAGGTCGCGCGGCACACAGCGCGAATCCTCGCCGAGATCCAGCGCGGGGGGACGATCCTTGGGCGCGGCCTGAAAGACGCTGTGCCGAACCTGCTCACCGGGCTCGCCGGCGTGGGGTACGGCCTCCTGTACCAGGCGCATCCGGAGGCGGTCCCGCTGGTCCTCGGGCTCGCGGGCGCCGCGTCGCCGGGGTGAGCGCCCGCCTGGTGGTGTATCCCCGGCGGTCGTCCAGACCCGCCCAGCGAGCTACCAGGCTCGCCGCGCTCGACCTTCAGTCACACTCGTACTTCCACATGCAGAAGCCCTGTTCGTCCACGAGGCCGGGCCCGTGGCGCAGGTGCCAGCACTCCATGCCGTTCGGGCACGTGGTGTCCTCGTCGCAGGGCAACGAGCAGACCGAGTTGCACACGGGCGTGGCGGTCCCGCTCTGCGGCTGCGGGCAGTCCGCCGCCGTTTCGCACTCGTACTGGCAGGCCGCCGCGAGATCGCACCACATCGATCCGTCTTCTAGTCTCTCGCCCACCTGCGCCACCGAGCATCTGCGTTCTTCACCGTCCGGTCCGCGATCCGGACAGACGAGGGGGAAGGAGAATGAGCCCTCGTCCCCGGAGAAGACGCAGGCCGCCCACGGCCCTTCGGTCGCCCCCACCACGGAGTTTGCCAGGTGATCTTCCACGATCGGATCGACGTGGCTGTCGAAGCACGCCGCCTGCGCGCACGCGAAAGCCGTCGACAGGCCAAGAGCCCAGAGCGTCTCCACCATGATCTTCATGTAGCCCTCCACGCCAGGCGCCGGAGCGCCCGGCGTCAAGATGGTCTGCCTTGAGGTCACGACAGCTGCCCTTTTCGGCTCACGGCAACACGACCTCCAGCCCGAGAGTTGCGCCCAGGATCGGGTGCCCCCACGTATCGGCCGCACGACCTGCGGCGTTGATCACGATGCGCGGCACCGCGACCCCGGCAAGCAAGTGCTCGCTGATTCGCAGGTACGGCGTCGGCGCGAACGAGAGACCCACGCGCACGTACGGCGCGAGCGCGAACGCGTCCTCCGACGCGCCGACGTACTTGGGCGGGCGGCCTTCACCCTCCACGCGCAGCCACGCGGCGGCGAGCCCCGCGCCGAGCGAGGGCTGCCACTCGGCGTCGCTGCGGTCGAACCGGACGCGCACCCCCAGGGCGGCGAGCGCCACCCGCGCGTGCCGCGTGCCCTCTTTGCCCTCGCGACTCACGCTGGCGAGCGGGATCTGAACGAAGGTGGAGAGCCCCAGTCGAGACCAGATCATCGCGTACCCCGACACGTCCAGCATCGGGGAGGCGGGCACGCCGCCTACGCTCCACAGCACCGCGGGCGCCGCCCCGACGCCGAACGTCATCGGTGCGCTCCGGGTCGCGCCCGGCGTGGACGCCGGAGAACGGGGCGCGCGGGAGACGCCGTCGACGCGCGGGGGCGCCGCGGCGACGGGCGCAGGCTCGGCCGGCGGCGGCCGCTGCGCCTCGACGACGGCGCGCGCCTCCGGAGCGGCTTCGACCTCGCCCCGCGACGGCTGGGGCGAGCGCACCTCCAGGAGGCTCGCGCGCAGAAACTCCACCGCGCGGATCGCGATCGTGGGGGGATCGTCGTCCATCACGGCGCGCTGGATCGACTCGCCCGTCGCGCCATGGGTGATCGAGACGTCGACTCCACCCTGCACCTCCGTCACGCGGACCACCGCCGCCGCTCCTTCCTCGCGCGCGCTCGCCTCGACGGGCCCGCGTAAAGGCGAAGCGTCGTCCCCCCGCACGACCACGACCGTGAACCCGAGCGTGGCGAGCTCGGCATAGACGCGGGCCATGATGGCGTCCGTCCGCCGATCGGCGATCAGGACGACCTTCGGGCGTGGCGGCTCCGGCGGCGCCGCGCGCGCCTCGGATGCGACGAGGAGGAGACAGAGGCCGATCGTCCAGGCTCCGCCGCGCGCCGCGCGAGCCGTCCTTCGAGATCGCACTCACTCCTCCTCGAGGAGGCTCTTCGCGTGAGCTGCATGGGGCCCCGCCGGATAGCGCTCCAGGTAGCGGCGCGCGGCCTCCCGGGCCCCGCTGGCCGAGCCCATCCGCGCTCGGCATTCGATGATCCTCCCGAGCGCTTCCTGCGCGAAGGATCCGCCCGGCTGCTCTCCGAGGTACACGTCGAACCAACGTTCGGCCTCGGCGTAGGATCGCCGCTGGTCGAACGCCATCCGGCCGAGGTGGAAGGCGGCCTTCGCCGCCTCGCCCGAGCCCGCGAACCGGCTCCTCGCCGCGGTGAGCGCCGCCGCCGCGCGCTCCGGCTTCCCCGAGAAGCGCGCGGCGTCGGCGAGCATCAGCAGATCCGCCGCGCTCGCGCGGGCGACGAGCCGGTCGAAGCCCTCGGCCTCGACCGCCGTCATGGCCTCGTCGTACTTGTTCTCGTCCACGAGGTCGCGCCAGCTCGGCCGGCGCGCGGGTGCGTCCACGGTCTTCGCGACCGTCGCGGTATCGCCCGTCGTCGCCGGGGCCGGCCCGGAGGCCGCCGGATCGATGGGCGCGGCCGGAGCGATGGGCGTGGACGACGGCGGAGGCGGGCCCTCGGCGCGCGGTTCTCGGCGCGTGAGCTCGAAGCGCTGCTCTTTGCAGAAGACCTCGAGCGTCTCTCCCGCAGCGACGGCGCGCCGCCCCCCCACGAGCGGCCCCGACACGGCGACCGATCCTTCCCGCAGCACCAGCTTGAGCTCCTCGTCCGCCGGGGACCAGCTCAGCTCGAAGCGCGTGCCGGTCACCAGCACGTCGAACGGGCCGACGTTGAAGTTCCAGGTGCTCGTCGCGGTGTGGGTCACCGTCGCCGTGAGCCGGCCGGCTTCCAGCAGCACGCGCGCCCCGCGGGCGTCGGCGGCCACCACGCGCGCCCGGGCGTTCGCGTCCAGCGCGAGCGACGTGCCGTCCGAAAAGCGGATCGGCAGAGGAGCGTCGGCGGCGGCGGCGATCCACGTCCCGACCTGCCCTTCTGCCGAGCCGACCGCGAACGAGAGCGACCTCGACGAGGGGAGCAGGACGAGGAGCAGGACCGCACAAGCCCCTGCCAGCGCGACGAACGCCGCGGGCGCGATCCACCGAGGGCGCGACGGTCCGAGGCGGGCAGCCCCCGGATGGGCGGCTCTGCCGGCCGCGCTCTCCAGGAATCGCGCGCGCGCGCCCTCGAGATCCTGCGCCGCGAGCTCCTCATCCTGGGCGCGGCTGAGCTCACGGAGACGGTCGAGCGAGGGGCGAGCGCCCTTGACGAGCCTCATTTCAGCCACTCCTCGAGCGCGGGTTGGTCCCGCGCCGCCTCGAGGAAGTTGGCCTCCGCGCGGGCCAGCCTCCGCTTGATGGTCGCGAGCGAGACGCCGCACGCGTCGGCGACCTCCTGGAGCTCCATCCCGTCGATGCGCCGCAACGCGAACGCGATGCGCTCGTCGGCCGGGAGCCGGTCCAGCGCTCGATACGTCGCGCGCAGCGCCTCGTGCGCTTCGCCCTCGTGCGGGCGCGCCACGAGGGGCGGGAGCTCCTCGGGGGCGAAGAAGAGGAGCCATTTCCGGCGCGCGCGCCGCTGGATGCAGGTCCGCGCCGTGAACACCGCGACCGACGTCATCCACGCCTTCAGCGCGGCCGGATCGCGCAGGGTGTCGAGGGAGGACAGCGCGCGGACGAAGGCGTCGTGGTGGGCGTCGGACAGGTCGTGGCCGCTGCCGAGCAGCCGGCCGAGGACGCGGAGCACGTGCCCGGAGAAGCGCTCGTGAAAGGCGGAGAGGGCGGCGGGGTGCCGCGCGCGGAGCCCCTCCACGAGCGCCTCGTCGCTCGCATAGGCGACCACGCCGAGCCTTCGAGGGGGGGCGAGAGCTCGGGCGCGCATCACCATGATCGTAGGGCTCCGCTGGACATGACCGAACGCCGAGTGCCGCCTCGTGAGCCGACCGGCCCCCTGGAGTCACGGCAGGGTGGCCAAACGGCTCACCGCCGTCGACGCGCGGAGCTAGCGCTGGCCGTGGCCCGCGCGGCCGGGACCAGCGCCGGCCGCCCCTGCCTGCGCGGGGCGCGCGCCGGCTCCGCCCTCCGCCGGCGCGTCGCCGGGCTTGATCATCCCGAGATCGTGCAGCGACGAGTAGTGGCCGTCCGGCGCGAGGATGACGTGGTCGACGAGCGGCACCCCGATCACCTCGCCGGCCGCGGCGACGGCGTCGGTCATGGCCACGTCCTCGGGGGACGGCGCGGAGTCGCCGCTCGGGTGGTTGTGCACGAGCACGAGCGCCGACGCCGCGTCCGAGAGCGCGGCGCGCAGGATGTCCTTCGCCGTGACCGAGCACCCGTGGAGCCCGCCCTGCGCGACCCGGCGCGCCCCCCGCATCCCGTTGCGGCCGTCGAGCGAGATCACCCACATCTGCTCGTGATCGAGCGGGCCGAGCTGCGCCGCGCACCACGCCGCGATCGAGGCCGACGTGCGCACCGGCGGCCGCGGTCGCACCGCGCGCTCGAACGCGCGCCGCCCGAGCTCGAGCGACGCGGCGATGCGGAGCGCCTTCGCGAGGCCGAGGCCTGGGTGCTCGGCGAGCGCGTGCGGGCCGAGCCGCGAGAGCCCCTCCAGCCCGGAGAAGCGCGAGAGGAGCGCGGCGGAGACGATCGTGACGGGCGTGCCGACCAGCCCGGTGCCGAGCACGATCGCGAGCAGGTCGGCGTCGCCGAGCGACCAGATCCCCTCCTCGAGCGCGCGCTCGCGCGGGCCGAGGAAGGCGGCGAGCGCCGCGGGGTCGTCGGTGTACGACTCGGAGACGGGGAGGTGATCGGGCAGCAGCGCGGCGCGCTTCCAGGAGCTCATGCGCGGGCCACAAGCACGCGGCGGGCCCGGCGGCCGCCGCGCGGCGCCGCGGCGATCGGCGCGCCTTTGGGGCGGCGGAGCGGCGGCGGAGGGTGGCGGCCGCCAGGCCCGCCCCCGGGAGCAGCGCGAGACGGGCCGCGGATGACTGGGTCGTCGAGGATGAGGGTTCTGAAACGGCGGAGGTCCTCTCGAGCGCGTCGTTCCACGGATCGTCCGGGTCCACCCCTCGGTGTTGGTCCTCGATGATGACGGATCGGCAAGGGCGGAGGACGGCACCGAGAGAGCGGATGCCCACCCCCGGCCCGTGCTCGGCGCTCCGCGCCTGCGCGCGGTCCGCCCCTCCCCAATCGCGCGCTCCGCGCGCTCAGGGAGGGGTGCGCCGACTGGTGTGTGCCACCCTGGTGCGACGCAGGCGAGCGCGCTCTACGCGTCGCTGCTCAAGGGGAGCCCGTCGATCGACTGAGGCGGCGCGACGCTGCGGTTCGCGAGCGTCCCGGGCACCGCTGGAGGCCCGGCGGGGAGCGGCACGGCATCCTGATCAGCCGGCGCGGCTAGGCAGCCGGACGAGGAGCGCCTGCGTCAAGGGCCCGCTCCCGGGCCCGTCGAGCCACTCCGCGGCGAGGCGATGACCGAGGGAGCGGTCCTTGTCGGTGAGGTATGCGAGATGCGCTCGATCACCTCGGGCGCGGCGCGAGCGCCGACATCGCCTGAGCGCCCGCGAAGGGCGGCCCTCCGGCGAGCCGCTCGAAGAGCACGCACCCGAGCGCGAAGACGTCGGCGCGCGCGTCGAGGTCGCTCGCGCCCCGCGCCTGCTCCGGCGTCATGTCCGACAGCAGCTCGGATGCGGTCTCGCGCAGGAACCGCGCGACGTCGCTGTCCACGCGCCCGCGATGCGCAGCGCCCGAGCGCTCCCGCTCACCTGATCTGCAATTTCTTGAGTGTCTGCACCGGGGAGACGACCTGAACGACGCGGCGCAGGCGACGAATACGCCGGTTCGCGCGCAATTGCGCAGCGGATTGCTCGATCGCGCACGTGCTTCGTCGACGTCCTGGCCCTACCCATCGGCTGCGCCGGGGGGATGGGCAACGCTGGAAACTCTACAGTTTGCGATCACCGTCGGCCGGCGTGGCGGAACTCGCCGGCAGAACTTGCGTTCCGGCAGCTCCTGCCGGCGTCGAAGTGACGACGATTGCCAGCGGGGTAAGGGTATCCTGGATGCTCCCAGGCCCATCCATGGCGCAAGCACCGCGTCTGGACGGGCCGCCCGCCAGAGAGACCACGTGGCATATTCGTTGCTCTGGGTTCCCTGCCGACGTGGTTAACATCCGAGCGATGTACTTGACTCGGCCAGCAGAACAATCCTGACCGCAAACCGACTTCCTGGACAGCTTGCTGAAATGGATGTTTGACCCGCAGCACGGAGCGAGTCTGTCCACAGCAGCCTGAATCATTGGAGAGAAAATGACCGGACTTGCCGGGTGGATAGATCGCGAGCGCGACCTGAGGTCTGAAGGGCCGACCGCGTCCCGCCTCATGGCGGCCGTCATGACGCGCGGGCGCTGCGGCGAGGGACTGTGGCTGAGCCCACGAGCCACCTTGGGGCAGTGGACGGATGGCGTCTGGGTAGGGTCTGTGCGACCCGCCGTGATCGAGGAGGAGGGTCGCGTGATGGCCGCGGCGGTCTGCGATGGATACCTCCACAATGCAGCCGACCTGTGGGCCGCGGCGGGCGCTGGTCGCTGTGCGGGAGGGCTACCGTCGGTGTCCGAGGTCGTGCTGCATGCGTACCTACGATGGGGGCATCAGGCGGCGGAGCGCCTGGAGGGCAACTTCGCCTTTGCGATCTGGGACGCCCGGACCGACGAGCTGCTCCTTGGGCGAGACCGGCTCGGCATCAAGCCGCTGAGCTATTTCCCGCTCCCCCATCGCGTCGTGTTCGCCTCGGAGGTCGCGGCCTTGGCGGCGCACCCCCTGGTGACTCCGGAGATCGACGAAACTGGCCTATGCGCCCTCCTCACGCAGCTGCGTAGCCCCGGGCGCGGGGCGCTGCGCGATGTGTACGAAGTACCAGCGGGTTGCACGGTCCAGTTTGCGCGCGAACGGGTGATCCTCCGCAGGTACTGGACGCTGGAGGCTCGACCGCACACCTTCGGCCTCGAAGAAACCTTGAAGCAGGTCCGTGAGCTGCTCGTCGACGCCATCAGCCGAGAGCTTCGCGGCGTCGCTCCTGCGGTCCTGCTCTCCGGCGGTCTGGACTCCAGCGCGCTGACCGGCCTCGTGGCCAGCAGCTCCAGCGCGCCGCCGCGCACGTTCACCGTGATGTTCGGCGACACGGCGGCTGCGGTTCCCGATCGGCCGTTTGCCAGAGAGGTCGTCCTGCGATGGGGCTGCGAGCACCACGAGGTCGCGGTTCGCCCGCAGGAGCTGTCGGCCCCGGTGATCCTGTCGGCGGTGCTCGCGGCGAAGGACCACCCGTCGCCGTTCGGGGACAAGAACATCACCCCGTTCCTCTTCAGCCGGCGCGTCGCGGAGCTCGTGCCAGCGATACTCAGCGGCGAGGCTGCTGATGTCATGTTTGGCGGCGTCGACGGCGCGGCCGAGGGGATGCGCGAGCCCACCATGTTTCCTTGGATCGCTCGATCCCGCCGGTTCGGTATGGAGTACGGGATCGGCACCGGCCTGTTCGATGACGCGCTGCTGCGATCGGTGGACATCGCCGGCTATCTGGACCGGCTGTACCGCGAGGCAAAGGCAGAGGTACCGCATCTCGCTGGCAGCGCAGCGATCGACCGCGCGGCGCGAGAGGTGGACTATCTCAACATGACGCGCCTCGCGGAGCAGACGGTCAACCACTCGGAGCGGCTCGGAGCGGCCGCGGGGCTTCAGATTCGGTTCCCGTTCGCCGACCACCGACTGTTCTCTTATCTGTACAACGTGCCGCGGCGGTTGAAGCGCTTCGACGGACGTGAGAAGAGCCTGTTACGGGCCATCGCCAAGGACCTGGTGCCCCCGTCGGTGCTCGCGAGGGCCAAGGTTCCCTACCCGATCACGTACGACGCGCGCTATAAAGCCTCACTCGTCGCACGGCTGCGGACGCTGCTCGACGACGCGACTGCCCCCGTACGTCCGCTCATTGACCTTCGTCGCGCGGCGAGCGTCGTCGAGGACAACCGTCTTCTTGACCGCGGCGGCTGGCTCGGCCGAGCCGACGTCGAGATGGTCCTCCAGCTCGACGACTGGCTTCGTTGGTTGCGCGTACGCGTCAACATCTAACCACTCCAAGCAACAAGGCGAGGAACATGTCGACGACATCATCGGGTGACCTGTACCAGCTATTCTCCCGTCATGCCGCCAGGGCCCCAGCCCGGGACGCGGTGCGCGACCAGCACGGCAGCCTCACCTACGCAGAGCTCGCCCGCCGCGCTGGTGCGCTTGCCGCGGCCATACGCGAGCTGTGTCCGGAGTCGGGTGCCCGCATCGGTCTACACCTGGGGCGCACGGCCGACCTCGTGGTGGCCGTGCTCGCGGTCACGGCGACCGGCGATACCTATGTGCCGCTCGATCCGGCGTACCCGTCCGAGCGGCTTGGGTTCATGACCGACGACAGTGGGCTGTCTGCCGTCATATCCGATCGCGAGCTGCCTGACAGGATCGGCGTCGCACGCGTGCTCCGCCTGGACCGGGTCGACTGGTCCCTGGACATGCCTGCTAAGCCCAAGGTCGAGGTCGACCCTGAGAGCGCCGCTTACGTCATTTACACCTCGGGCTCCACGGGTCGCCCGAAGGGCGTGGAGGTGCGCCGACGCAGCGTTGTGGCCATGGTCGACGCCGTATGCTCGCGGCACCGGTTCGATGAAAGCGACGTATGGACGCTGTTTCACTCCCATTGCTTCGATTTTTCGGTATGGGAGATGTGGGGGGCGCTGGCCACTGGGGCCACCCTCGTGGTGGTGCCAGCGGAGGTGGCCAGATCGCCGCGGGCCAGCGCCGAGCTGCTCGTACGACAAAGGGTCACGATCCTGAACATCGTGCCGTCGGTCTTCCGGTACTTGGCCGCGGCAGCGAGGCAGCTACCGGACCGACCAACGACCGTGCGCCGCATCATCTTCGGTGGCGAGTCGATCGACGTGGCCGACATCCGGTCCTGGAGGGAATCGGTCCGCGCCGATTGTGAGTTCATCAACACCTACGGCATCACGGAGACCACGGTCTTCGTCACCACGCGGCCACTGCTACCGGCCGAGCTCGACTCGACCGGGGATGAGCGTGAATTTGCCACCGATCTCGGCGAACCGCTGGATGGCTGGGAGCTTCAGGTCCTCGACGACAGCGGCGCCCCAGTCGGGCCGGGGATGACCGGCGAGATATGGGTTGCTGGAGATGGGGTCGCCATCGGCTACCTCAACGAGCCCGACATCACCGCCGAGCGATTCCGCCAGATGGCGATCCCTGGCCGTACCCCCAGGGTTTACTACCGCAGCGGGGATCTGGCCACGAGGACCGCGAACGACGTGCACTGCTACTCGGGTCGAGCCGACGATCAGGTGAAGATCAACGGTTTCCGGATCGAGCTGGGTGAGGTCGAGGCGGCGCTGCGCAGGGTCTCCGGGATTCGGGACCTGGTTGTGGTCTGTACCCGCAGCCGGGTAGGAGGCCGGATGCTGGTGGCCTTCTACGTCGCCGACGCCGACCCGACGCCGGGGTTCGCCGAGCTCGCCCGCGCGACGCTCCCCGCCCCTATGGTGCCCGGGCGGTTCGTCCGGCTGGCGGCGTTGCCGCGCAATGCGTCCGGCAAGACCGACCGGCGGACCCTGGCGGAGCACCCCGAGCCTCGCGTAGGCGCCTCCTGCCATCTGCCCCCGAGGACCCGATGACCAAGAGATCTCGTAACTTCTCCAGCGACCCGGACCGGCCCAGCTTCCTGGAGGAGCTGTACCAGGGCAGGTTTCGCTGGGATCTGCTCCGAGACTTTCCGGTCCAGGGTGCGCAGGACCGGGCTGACGGCGACGGCCTCGTCGAGCAGCTGTCCGCTCTGCTCCGCGAGCGAATCGACCCGACGGCCGTCGACCGCGACCGCGAGCTACCTGACGGACTGCTCGCGGAGCTGGCGACGCGCGGCTACTTTCGTCTGCAGGCAAGTCGAGGAGTCGGCGGGCGTGAGCTGTCCCACTACAATACATTCCGGGTAGTCGAGGCGGCTGCGAGCTGGTGCACGCCGGTCGCCCTGTCCATAGCGGTCGAGAACGCGCTCGGCGCCAGCGCCTTCCTCTCGGTTCTGCCCGAGGGACCGCTGCGTGAGCTGCTGCGCGCGCACGTTGCCCGCGGCGGCCTCTCGGCCAGCGCCGACAGCGAGCCCACGGGGGCGGCGAACCAGTCCCGGGCCACCACCGCCACGCGGGTCGAAACGGGAGACGCCTATCTGCTCAGCGGCCGGAAGGTCTTCGTGGGGCACGCGCCGGTCGCCGAGCTGGTCAGCGTATCGGCGACGGTCCGCGAAGACGGCCGAGAGCGGATCCGGATGTTCTTCGTGCGTACCGACAACCCTGGCGTGACCGCCGGACAGTGGCACGAGTACATGGGGCTCAAGGGTTTCCCCAACGGCTGGCTGAACTTCGACGACGTGCTCGTTCCAGCCGACCAGATGCTCGTGGAGCGCGCCGTCGACCACGAGGTCCGAGTAACCCCGGAAACCGCGAAGCTGGTCGCTCGGGGCCGGCTGCACCTCATCGCGGCGCCGTCGTTGGCTATCGCCAAGCTGTGCGTGCAATGGGCGCGGGACTTCGTGCTGCGGCGCGAGATCGACGGCCGGAAGCTGGCGGAGTACCAGGAGATTCAGCAGCAACTGGCGGAGTCGCTCGCACAGACCTTCGCGATCGAGACGATGTCGCAGTGGAGCCTGCTCCCGGATGACCAGGATCGGCGGACCAACCAGCGCTTCGAGCAGAACGCCGCGAAGAACGTCAGCTCGCTGCTCTGCTGGGACATCGTCGACCGGACGATGTCGCTGCTGGCAGCGGAGGGTTACGAGACCGCGCACAGCAAGCAACAGCGGGGGGTGCCGCCGGTCCCGGTCGAGCGGTTCATGCGCGACGCGCGCAACCTTCGGATCTCCGGGGGAGTGGACTTCCAGCTCGACAACTGGATCGCTCGGATGTCGATCCTATCGTACTACTATCCCGAGCCGGACAACGCGGCGGAGCTGGCCACGGAGCCCGCTCGATGGAACTTCGACGGTGCCAACCTCACCGATCGTAACCTGCGCCACCTTCGCTGGGTCGCCGACGAGGTCCATCGGTTCGGCTCCACCTGCCTGGAGCTGGCGCGCCGCTACCCCGACCGTACCGCGCTGCTGGAACAGGAGCGAACACTCGTCTTGCTTACCAGCGTCGCCCGAGAGCTGCTCGTCATGTCTCTCACCCTCGCCCGCGCCTCGACGATGGCCGCGACCGGCGATGCCAGCGGGCAGGACCTGACCGACGTGTATTGCGTGTCGGCCAGGCACCGCGTCGCCGACCTGCGCCGCCGGCTCTCCGCCGACGCTCCCGCCAATTTCGCCGCTGTCACCGCCGCCTGGCTGGGCGGCACCACCCTCGACTACCTCGCCGCCGACGTCCCCTCCGGCTTTCCGCGCGGCGACAGGCCGGAAAAGAGCAACTCATGAACACCGCATCGCAGCAGATTCCGCTCTCCGTTGGGCAAGAGGCCATGTGGATCGCCTGGAATCTGGATCCCACCCGATGGGCGCACATCATACCGACGCCATTCCTGGTGCGCGGCGCGCTCGACACGACGCTGCTCCGCGCGGCCGTCGCGGCCCTGGGGAAGGCCTATCCGCACCTTCGGGGACGGATCACGTCGGGGGCCGATGGGCTCGTGCTGGATTGGTCCGACGCGCCGGTTATCGAGGTACGGGAGTCTACCTTCATAGACGACCGCGACGAGGCCATACGCCGGACCTGGCAGCTCCCGTTCGACCTTCGTCGAGGGCCGTTGGCCCGGGTCGACGTGCTGCGTGGGCGAGACGACACCATCCTGCTGATCTCGGTACACCACATCGTGTACGATGGGGCTTCGATCCTGATCCTGCTCGATGCGCTGCGCCGGGCGTATGCAGGCGAGCCGCTGCCTCCCACGGACCATGCCGCGGTATTGACGGAGTACGCCCGCCGCTCGCGGGCGCTGGCCGATACAAGCGCCGGTGATCTACCCCGGGCGTATTGGCGCAGCGTCCTGGGCGCCACGGCCCCAGGGCTCGACCTGCCCGCCACGGTCGACCCGCCGCAGTACACGGTACGGAGTGAAACACTCGATCCGCAGCTCGTCGCCCGCGTGCGCGCCCGCGCCGCGGATCTGGGCGTCTCCTACGTCACCGTCTTGCTCGCTGGGTATTTCGCGCTGCTCCGCCGACACACGGGCGCCGAGGACGTGCTCGCGTTCCTCCCGTTTCACGGCCGGACCACCGAGTCGTTGCGGGACCTGATCGGGTACTTCGTGAACGCGTTGCCGATCCGTAGTGAGGTGCGCGGCTCGGACACCTATGCCGATCTGGCGCATCGCCTGCGCGGCCGGGTCAAGGACGCGATGCGGCACGGGGACCTGCCGTTGCCGGCGATCATGCGGGCGGCTGGACTGACCGGGCCGGCGGCTCGTGCCCGGACCCACCAGACGGTATTCCAATACTGGAACGCGGGATTGCGTGACGACGTCGATGTTCAGGAGCTGCCGCTGATCGCCCCCGCCGCGACCGCTACCCTGAGCCTGCTGGACATGGAAAGCAGCGCTGGGTTCACCCTCGCCGTCATGGTCCGCGAGGACCGCGCTGGAACCCATGTGCTGTGGAAGGACCCGATGGGGGCCGTGGGCCCGACCATGGTCGCCGCGCTGGCGGCGGATTATCACACGATCTTGCGCGAGCTGAGCGCGGACCCGCACGCCGCGCTGTCGCCGGTACTGGCCGCGTCGAGCCCGGCAACGCCTCCCACGCCCCTCGCGACCGGCGCCCGTGCCACGGCCGCGTACTCCGGCGTGGTCGCCGCGATGGTCGACGTGTGGCAGCAGGTCCTGGGTGTCGGCGGCATCACCCCCGAGGACTCGTTCTTCGAGCTGGGTGGGCATTCGCTGCTCGCGGAGAGCCTGGTCGTCGCGGCGTCGGATCGCTTCGGCACGGAGGTCTCGATCCGGACGTTGTTCGACTGTCCGCGCCTGGTCGACTTCGCGGAGCAGGTCCGGCGGTCGATGCCGAACGCGGGCGGAGAGAGGATTCCTTTGCCCGGTACGCCGGCCGAGGCGATCCCAGCCTCCAGCTTCCAGCAGCGCATCTGGCTCGCCGAGCGGGTGGAGTCCGGCCGCGCCGCCTACAACGTCCCGCTGGCCTGGCGGGTTCCCGGCGGCGGCCTCGAGGCGACGGATCTGTCCCATGCCCTGACCAGGATGGTGGCGCGACACGAGCTGCTACGCACCGAGTTCCATGAGCGAAATGGCAAGTTGTGGCAGGTCGTCGGCGAGCCGTGGTCGCCCCACGTCGACAGCGTGGACCTGCGGGACCGCGCGGACCCCGAGGCGGCGCTGCACGACTGGCTGAGCGACGCCTCCCACCATGAGTTCGATCCGGCGTCTGGACGCCTGCTGACCGCGGCCCTCGTCGAGATGGGCGACGCCGACCAGCTGCTGTTCTTGTGTCTGCACCACCTGGTGTGGGACGGCGAGTCGATGGGAGTCCTGCTGCGGGAGCTGGACTCCTGCTACAAGCCCGCGGCCGGCGGCAGAAAGGTGACCGTGTCGAGCCCGCCGGCGCCCGATGCGGGTCTGGCAGATACCGTTCACGCCGCGTCGGCCCACCAGGAACGCATGTGGTTCGTCGATCGGTTCGAGGCCAGTCACGTGTATCCGACGCCGCCGACATACCACAACCTTCCTCTTTTCCTAAGGGTCGACCGCCTGCCCGATCCCGACGCGCTGACCGTGGCGCTCACCGCCGTGGTGCGAGCCCACGAGGCCCTGCGCACAGTCCTGGACAGCGTCGATGGCCGGATCGTCCAGCGAGCGCGATCCGAGGTGGCGGTCAGCCCACAGTGGCTGCGCGGGCAACCCCGGCCGGCGGGCTCCGATGTGCCCGAGGCCCTGACGGACTGGGCGGCCGCGCCCTTCGATCTAGCGAGCGACTGCCTGCTGCGGGTCGCCGTGATGCCGGGGGAGCTCGGCGGCGGCTGGCTGGCGCTCGTCGGCCACCAGGCGGTGGTCGACCGGGCCTCGCTGCGGCTCCTCGCCGAGCAGCTCCTGGCCGGCGTGGTCGGCCACGCGCCCGCCCCGAGCAGCTACGCCGCGTGGCTGGAGGAGGTGTCGGCCGAGGTCAAGGCCAAGCACCTGGACGCCCGTGCCGCTCGGCTGCTACCCGCTGTCGACCCGCTGCGGTTGCCCGAGCGGCGGCCGCGCGAGGCCATCCACGTGTATGAGGAGCGGCGCGTCCAGTTCGCGCTGCCCGCCGCCCGTGTCGTCGACGCGGCAGAGCGACTCGGCCTCAGCGTCTCGAACCTGATGCTGAGTGCCTTCGCCGCGCTGCTCGGCTGGTATACCGGCCAAGAAGAGATGGTCGTGGGCGTTGACCACCCGAGACGGCAGGCGGCTGCCCGGCATGTGATCGGCCCTCTGGCCAACCTGTTGCCCGTGCGGCTCCGCGCAGCAGCGCACCTGCCTTTCGCTGCGCTCGCCGCGGAGACGGCTTCCGAGGTGGCCCACGCCCAAGCCCATGATCAGGCGTTCTTCGACGAGCTGGTCCGCCGGGTCGACCCGTCCAAGGACATGAGCCGTACGGCATTGTTCGACGTGCTGTTTACCTATGCAGACGATCCCGGGCGGATCCGCACCGCCGACGGCACCGCCGCCGAGGACGTTCAGACAGCCAGCGGATACGGCAAGTACGACCTGCACCTGTTCCTGCGGCCGGGCTCCGGCGTGATGGATGGCTGGCTCGTCTTCAATGGCCGGTACTTCGACCACGACCAGATGCAGGCCATGACCGAGCACTATCGCGCGCTGCTCGACCAGCTCGTCGCGGAGCCCGAGCGGGCGATCGGCGACGCCGATCCGTTGACCGAGGACGAGCGGCATACGCAGCTGTCGGTGTGGAACGCGACCGAAGCCCGCTACCCTGAGGCTGCGGTACACGACCTCATCCGGCGGCACGCGCTCGCCCGGCCGCAGGCGGTGGCCGTCACGGCGGGGGACACCTCGCTGACCTACCGCCATCTGCTGGACCGGGCGGAGGCGTTGGCCAGGGCGCTCGTGGCGCGCGGCGTCGGCGGCGGCGAGCTGGTGGCCCTGCTGTTGCCGCGCGGCACCGATCAGGTGCAGGCGATGCTGGCCGTCCTGCTGGCCGGCGCTGCGTACCTGCCGATCGACCCGGCACTGCCGCCTGACCGCGTGAAGTTCATGCTCGCTGACTCGGGCGCCCGGTGGGTCATCTCGCCCGACGATGCGATGCCGCATCCGGGTCTGGACGGCTTTCCCGGGCAGGTCGTGCGCCCGACGCTGTCCGACCACGTCGAATCGGAGCTGCCGCGCGTCGCGCCGGACGCACCGGCCTACTGCATCTACACGTCCGGAACCACGGGCCGGCCCAAGGGCGTCGTGATCACGCATCGCAACCTGGTCCGGCTGCTGCACAACGACCGCTCGCCGTTCACCTTCGGTGCGTCCGACGTCTGGACGATGTTTCACTCCTATGCCTTCGATTTCTCGGTATGGGAGTTGTTCGGCGGCCTGACCCACGGAGGTCGAGTGGTCCTCGTCTCCGAGCAGCAAGCGAAGGATCCCGAGCTGTTCTGGGAGCTCGTGCAGCGCCAGCGCGTCACGGTGCTCAACCAGACGCCCAGCGCGTTCCGGCGGTTGCTAGCGCTCGAGCCCCAGTCGCCGGGCAGCCTCAGCCGGTTGCGCTACGTCATCTTTGGCGGGGAGGCGCTGCGGCCGGCCATGCTCAGGTCGTGGATGGATCGGTACCCGCATGTTCGGCTGGTCAACATGTACGGTATCACCGAGACCACCGTACACGCGAGCATCCGGACGGTAACGCGCGCCGATGTGGACGCCGACGCCAGCGTCATTGGCACGCCCATCCCCACGACCACGCTGCTCCTTCTGGACCCGTCCACCCGAGGCAGACTGCTGCCCGTCGGCGCGGTGGGCGAGATCTTCGTGGGCGGCGCCGGCGTGGCTGGCGGCTACCTGAACCGGCCAGAGCTCACGGCGGAGCGCTTCGTCGCTTCACCCTTCAGCTCCGGCCCCCTGTTCCGCAGCGGGGATCTCGCCCGCTACGGCGCCGACGGCGCGCTGCATTTCATCGGCCGCGCCGATTCCCAGGTGCAGCTACGCGGCTACCGCGTCGAGCTCGGCGAGATCGAGTCGTGCCTGCGTGAGCACCCCGCTGTCGAAGAGGCGGTCGTGGTCCTCGAGGACGATCGCCTCGTCGCGGTCGTGCAGAGCCGGGGCGGGGTGGCCTTGGCCGAGCTGCGCGGGCGCCTGGCCCGCAAGCTACCCGAGTACATGCTCCCGTCGGTGTTCGAGCGCGTCGACAAGTTCGTCCTGACCTCGAATGGCAAGCTCGACGTCGCCGCCGTGCGCGCCCGCGCCGTCCCGATGGAGGGCGCCGCCGGGCCCGAGCCCCGCACCCCCACCGCCGCCGCGATCGCTGGCATCTGGTCCGAGCTGCTCGGCGTCGCCGCCGTGTCCGCCCATGACTCTTTCTTCTCCCTCGGCGGTCACTCCATGCTGGCGGTCCGGCTGATCAACCAGCTCCGCCAGCGGTTCCGGATCGACATGCCGCTCAAGACCCTATTCGAGCGCCCTCGGCTGCAGGATCTCGCGGATCTGATCGACCGGGAGATCGGCGGTCCGCGACCTGCCGTGCACCCCGAATCGGGCTCGGCGCACGCCGCGGCCGCGCTGGCGGCCACCGCCTTCCAACGACGCCTGTGGCTCGCAGAGGCCGTCGATGAGCAGGTCCGAAACAACGTAGCCCTGGCCTGGAGGGCGTCTGGTAGGCTCGATTGCGAGCTCCTGGGTCGCGCCCTGACCCAGCTCGTGGCCGGGCACGAGCTGCTACGGACGGCGTTCGTGGCCGAGGCTGACACTCTACGGCAAGTGGTGGTCGAGGGATGGCAGCCACGGCTGGAGATGCTGGACCTGCGCGGCTCGCGCGATCACGACGCGGAGCTGACGCGTTGGCTCGATGAGGCCGCCAGTGAGCGGTTCGACCTCACCTCAGGCCAGCTGCTGCGGGTGGCAGTTGCCGACCTCGGCGCGCAGGGGCACGCGCTCCTGCTGTGTCTGCACCATCTCGTCATCGATGGCGAGTCCGTCCCTGTGCTCCTGGCCGAGCTGGAGCGTTACTACCGTTCCGCCGTCACCGGAGAGACCGCGGCGCCGCCGGCCGTGCAGTACCGGGACTTCGTGGCCTCGCAGACGGCCCGCCAGGACACGGCGCGGCGCGAGGATGATCTGGCCTATTGGGAGCGGAAGCTCGCGGACGCACCGCCCAATCTGGACCTCCCCGCCCCGGCGCAGGCCGGTCCCAATGGTGCCGTTCGCGTGCCGCTCCCGGCGGACCTGCTCGACCGGCTGCGGTCGTTGCAGACCCAGCACGGTGTCACGTGGTTCATGGTCTTCGGCGCCGCGCTGGCCGTCGCGCTGCACCGGTGGACGGGGCAGCGTACCATCACCATGGGGGTGCCGGTCTCGACCCGGGATCCCGCCAGCTTCGCCGAGCTGCTCGGGCCGTGCCTGAACACGATCGTGCTCCGCTCGGACCTGAGCGCAGGCGCGCCCCTCGACGACGCGCTGCGCGCGATGCGCGCCGAGATCCTCGGCGCGCTCGAACACGCCGGCGCGCCGTTCGAGGAGGTCGTGAGCCGGCTCGCCCCGGCCCGCGACGCGGGGCGCGCCCCCTACATCGACGTGATGCTCAACATGAACTTGCGCAGCGCCCGCCGCGCGGCGCTGGACGGCGTCGAGCTGACCCCGCTGTTCTTTGACGCGCTGTGGTCGCGCGAGGCCAAATTCGGCCTGACGCTCACGGTCGCCGAGCAGGACGGCGAGCTCACCGCCGTGCTGTCTTATCAGGGGCGGCGGGTGGCGGCCGCGGACGCCGCAGCGCTGGCCGGCAGCCTCGCCCGGCTGTTCACCGAGCTCACCGACGCGATCCACGGCCGCTCGCCCGAGGTGACCGCGACGATCGTCGCCGATGACGGAGCGCAGTACCGGCACTTCGTCGCCGCGCAGGTTGCGCTGCGGGACACCGCGCAGCGCCGGTCCGAGCTGGCCTATTGGGAGAACAAGCTGGCGGGCGCCCCAGCCTACGTGGACTTCATCGCCCCGGCGGAGCCCGGGCCGCACGGCGCCGTGACGATCCCGCTCTGCGCCGACCTGCTGGAGCGGCTGCGACCGGTGCAGGCCCGGTCCGGCGTCACCCCGTTCATCATCGCGGCGACTGCCCTCGTCGCTCTGCTACACCGCTGGACAGGGCGATCCGACGTGGTGATCAGCAGCCCGATCGCGAACCGTGACGACCCGCGCTTCGCCGAGCTGCTCGGGCCGTGCCTGAACACGGTGGTGCTGCGCTCCAAGCTCGCCGCCGACGCTACCTTCCTGGATACCTTGCAGAGCATGCGTTCGGAGGTGCTGGGCGCCTTCGAGCACGCGGGCGCGCCGTTCGAGGACGTCGTGGAGCGGCTCAACCCGCAGCGTCGCCCCGGCCGGACGCCGTATGCAGACGTGTCGCTGTCCTTCAGCGCTGCGCCGGGCGAGCCCGCCTCGCTGGCCGGACGACCGTTGCGGGCCGCCAACATCAGCCGCGACGGCGCCGAGTACATCGGCAAGCTCGGCCTCACCGTGGCGCTCAACCAGAACGGTACGCATCTGTCCGGCGTCGTGGCGTACCGTGGTGATCGCTTTCGCCGCGACGACGTGGAGCGCTTCGCCGCCATGCTCGGCCGGCTCCTGGAGCTGATGCCGGACAACTTCGACCAGCCGGTGGCGGCGGTGGACGTCGGCGGGGGCGAGATAGCGCGGCTGCGCGGGTGGGAGCGCGGACCCGAGCCCGAACCGATGACGCCGGTGCCTGCGCTGGTGCTGCGGCACGGCCGTGACCGGCCCTCGGCGCCGGCCGTCGAGTCGCTCCGTGGGTCGCTGAGCTACCAGCGACTCGTCGGGCGTGCGCGGGCGCTGGCGGCCCGGATCCGGCCGCGGCTGAGCGGCACGGGCTCGGCGATAGCGCTGCTGCTGGAGCGCGGTGAGGACTTCACGGCGGCGATGCTGGGTGCCTGGCTGGCTGGCGCGGCGTTCTGCCCCATCGACCCGTCGTGGCCAGATGGTCGGGTGAGGTTCATTCTCGACGACCTTGGCGCGCCTGTCTTGCTGACCGACCACGCCGGGGCGGCACGGTCGGGCTCGACGCCGGTCCTGCGCGTCGACCAGACCGACGAGACCGACGGGAGCGCCGACGCTGGCGACCCGGAATGGAGCGCCGAATCCGCCGCGTACGTCATCTACACCTCAGGCACCACGGGTGACCCGAAGGGCGTGGTCGTCACGCACGGGGGATTGGCCCGGCTGATCCAGTGGACCGTGCGTAGCCGCGCCATCGGCCACAGCGACCGCTGCTCGCATCTGCTCAGCGTCGGGTTCGACGCCTCCCAGTGGGAGGTCTGGTATACCCTGGCCGCCGGCGCCTGCCTGGTGCCGCACGAGGCGCCGGTCGTCGCGTCGACGGTCGGAGACTGGCTGGACCGGCGCCGCGTCAGCGTCGCGTTTCTGGCAACGCCGCTCGCGGAGGCCGTATGGACGTCCGGGACCGGCCCGAAGCGGCTGCGGCAGATGCTCATCGGCGGCGCCCCGCTATCGACTTGGCCGCCGCACGGACTGCCCTACCCGGTATGCAACGCTTACGGCCCCACCGAGAATTCGGTGGTCGCCACGGTCCACGACCTCGAGGCGGCGGCGCGGCCTCCGCTCAACCGGATCGGTCGGCCCATCGCTGGGGTCCGCGTGCACGTGCTCGACCCGCAGGGGCGCCGGTGTCTCGTAGGCGCCACCGGTGAGATCTGCCTGGCCGGCGGCGGCCTGGCCGCCGGCTACCATCGGCGGCCCGAGCTGACCGCTGACAAGTTCCGCTCGGTGGAGCTCGATGGCGAGCTGCTACGGATCTACCGAACTGGCGATCTCGGACGCTGGCTCGCCGATGGCACCGTCGAGTACATGGGTCGGGCCGACCGGCAGCTCAAGATCCGCGGGCACCGGGTCGAGCCCGGCGAGATCGAGCAGCTGCTGATCCGCCAGCCGGAGGTGGCCCAGGCGGTCGTCCACGGCGATCCGCGACAGGTGCCAGCGCTGGTCGCCTACGTGACCCCCAGCAAACCAGGCCGAACCGACACCGCGCGGCTGCTGGCTCGGCTCCGGTCCAGCCTGCCCGCCTACATGGTCCCCGAGGCCGTGGTGTGGCTCGTGGAGCTACCCCTCGGCACCAACGGCAAGGTCGACGTGGCCAAGCTGCCCCGTCCGATCCGAGCGGACCTCGTCCGCGGGGACGGCTTCGCCATCCCTGCCAGCGAGCTCGAGCGCCGCATCGCCGCTGTGTGGTCGGACGTGCTGGGCACCACCAGCGTCGGCGCGCACGACAACTTCTTCGACCTCGGCGGCAACTCGCTGACCCTGGCCAAGCTGCATGGCCGGCTCGTCGCGGCTCTGGACCGCGACATCCCCATCGTCGACCTGTTCGAGCACCCCACCGTGGCATCGCTCGCGGCGGCTTTGGAGAACGGTGAGCGGCCCGTACAGGCCCGGCCACGCCGTGTCGCTCGGCCAGTCCGCCGCGGCCGGAGCACGACGGATGAAACCTGATAGGGTCGCCATGGAGCGAAACCAGCTTCGGATCGGGCGCCATCGCACGTTACGGGTTCTGCTCATCGCCGAGTTCACGTCGATGCTGGGTACCCAGCTCAGCGCCGTGGCCATACCGTGGCTGGTGCTTCAGCTCACTGGATCGTCGCGCGATATGGGCCTGGTGATGGCGGCGCAGATGGCGGGCATCGCCGGATGCGGCGTGTTCGGCGCCTCGCTCGCGGGCCGCGTGGGCCCGCGACGGGTGATGCTCATCGGCGACACCGTCCGTGGGGCGTTCGTCGCCCTCCTGCCGCTGCTGTACCACCTGGGCTGGCTGAATATCGGCGTGTTCATCGTCGTGATGTTCGCGGTCGGTGCGTTCTTCGCGCCCTACCTGGCCAGCCAGCAGTCGTTACTGCCCATCGTGGTGGGAGAGGACGAGGCGCTGTTGAGCAGAGCGACCGCGACGTTGCAGACCGCCACGCGGCTCAGCGTGCTGTTCGGCCCGCTGCTGTCCGGCGTGCTGATCGCGGGGCTGGGCGCCCCTGTGGTGCTGTTGCTGGACGCGGCCTCCTTCGCGACGTCGGCGGCGCTGCTGCGGCTGTGCCTGCCCCGGACGACGGAGCCGGTCAAGACGGGTCGTGGGTCCCTGGGCGCGGGGGCGCGCACGTTGCTGGCGGACCGGCTGCTTGGCACCTGGTCGCTCGGGCTCGCCCTGGGTGAGATGGCCTGGCAGGCCCTGTTCGCGCTGCTGCCCGTCATCGCCCTCACCCACCAGCACGGCTCCGCGATGGTGGCCGGCACGCTGCTCGCGATGTTCGGCGGCGGGGCCCTCGCCGGGACCCTGCTGGTGGGGCTCCTGCTGCGGCGGCTGCCCGCCAGTACGTTGGCGGTCACCGGCCGGGTAGCGCTCGGCCTGGCGTTCGTGCCCCTGCTGTTGCCGCTGAACGTCGCAGCCCTGGCCGGTTGCTTGATCCTGGTCGGCCTGCTGAACGGGGTCTCCAGCGCTCCGGTCGCGGCGGTGCGCGCCCTGCGCGTCCCGGCACGGCTACGCACCGAGAGCCTGACCGTCGCCACTTCGCTCGCGCTCGCCGCCGGTGCGCTGGGCTGGGCCCTGGCGGGCACTGCGGCGCAGAGCGCTGGACTCCCGACCGTCTTCCGTATCCTGGTCGCCCTCCAGGTCATGGCCGCGGCGCTGTTCGTGTTCGGCGCTGGAGCCCCCGCCCAGGAAACCTCGAAAGGCTGAACGTGGCACCTCCGTCACCCTTCGACACACTGCACCCCGACTGGACGCCCCAGGCCGTGGGCGCTCCCCTCGACGAGGCGCCGGACCTCGGCGACCGGCGCGCGCTCGACCGCATGGCGGCGGATCACCGCGCGGCGTCGTCGACATCTCCGCTCCAGGGAGGCACGACATGACGAGCACCCAGCACGACGACCAGAGCCGATACATCGCCGTCATTGGCATGGCGGGACGGTTCCCTGCAGCCGCCTCCGTGGAGCAGTTCTGGCAGAATCTGTGCCGAGGTATCGAGTCCATCTCGGTCCTGGACGATCGCCGCGACCCCGCGTACCCGGAGTATGTCCCGGCGTACGGTCTGCTGACGGGGGCGGACGAGTTCGACGCGGAGTTCTTCGGCTGCTCGCCCAACGATGCGTTGATTCTCGATCCCCAGCACCGCATGCTGCTGGAGTGTGCGCACGAGGCGCTGGAGCGCGCCGGGTACGGCGGCGCCGACCGTCCGGCGACCGGGGTCTTCGTCGGCGGCTCCGGCACCAACTACGCCGAGCACGTCCGGGCCCGGCTCGATCAGTTGCCGTTCGTCGACGAGTGGCAGGTCCGGCAGTCCACGGCCGTAGACTTCCTGAGCAGCCGGATCGCCTATCGACTCGGGCTGACCGGTCCGGCCATCACGGTGCAGACGGCCTGCTCCACGTCGCTGGTGGCCGTGCACGTCGCGATTCAGGCGCTCCTCGCCGGCGACTGCGATATGGCGCTCGCGGGCGGGGCGAGCGTGCTGGCGAGCCTGCCGAGAATGCGGTACACGCCCGGGGGCATCGTGGCGCCGGACGGACACTGCCGAGCGTTCGACGCGGCCAGCTCCGGGACGGTCAGCGCCAGCGCAGTGGGGCTGGTGGTGCTTCGGCCGCTGGCCGACGCCGTCGCCGACGGCGACCACGTGCATGCGGTGATCCGTGGTTCGGCCATCAACAACGACGGCAGACACAAGATCGGGTTCACTGCGCCCAGCGTCTCCGGTCAGGCTGAGGTCGTCCGCGCCGCGCACGCCGCGGCCGGGATCCACCCTGACGAGATCGGCTACGTGGAGGCGCATGGCACCGCCACCGCGCTGGGCGATCCCATCGAGATCGCGGCGCTAACGAAGGCGTTCCGCGCCGGCGGCGGCCAGCGCGGCCGCTGCTGGATCGGCTCCGTGAAGACGAACATCGGCCACGCCGACGCCGCCGCGGGCGTCGTGGGGCTCATCAAGACCGTGCTCGCCGTCGAGCACGGCGTGCTGCCCCCGAGCTTGCACTTCGAGCGGCCCAACCCGATGATCGATTTCGCCTCATCCCCGTTCGACGTCAACACCGAGCTGCGCCCATGGGGCACGCCGGGCCGCCCCCGCATCGGCTGCACCAGCTCGTTCGGGGTGGGCGGTACCAACGCGCACGCCGTGGTGGCCCAGGCGCCCACCGTCCCCGAGGGCTCGGCGGGTCGGTCGCATCAGCTGCTCGTGCTGTCGGGGCGCACCCGCAGCGGCGTCGAGGCGGCCGCGCGGCAGCTCGCCGACCACCTCGAGGCCCGCCCGGAGGTCGACCTCGCCGACGTGGCGTGGACCCTTCAGACCGGCCGCGCCGCGCACGCGCATCGCCGTTTCGTGGTCTGCACGGACCTGACCGAAGCGGTGACCGCGCTCCGCGGCGGACGCCGCGACGACGGCGCCGCCGCGGCGACGAGCCCTGCGCCGGTGTTCATGTTCCCCGGGCAGGGCAGCCAGCACGTCGGCATGGCCGCCGCGCTCTACGGTCAGGAACCGGGGTTTCGCCGCTGCCTCGACCAGGTCGCGGACCTGGCGGGCGCGTCACTGGGGCTGGATCTGCGCGACGTGCTGTTCCCCAAAGGGGACCGCGAGCGCGATCTTGCCAGGCGGCATCTGGACACCATCGCCGTCGGCCAGCCGGCCGTTTTTGCGGTCCAGTACGCGATGGCCCATCTGCTGGTATCCTGGGGGCTACGGCCGAAGGTCGTGGTCGGCCATAGTCTGGGCGCCTATGCGGCCGCCTGCGTGGCCGGCGTCCTGTCCCCGGAGGACGCCGTCAAGCTGGTGGTCGAGCGGGGACGGCTGCTCAGCCTGGTCCCAGCGGGTGGTATGGCCGCCGTACGGCTCCCCGAGGCCGAGCTCACGCCGCTGCTTCCTCCGGGACTGTCGATCGGCGCGGTGAACGGACCACGGCAGTGCACGGTCACCGGCCCCGTCGACCGGGTGGTCCGGTTCGCGCGGGAGCAGGCGGAGCGCTCGGTCGAGGCCCGCGTGCTACGGATCGCTACCGCGGGGCACTCCTCGCTCGTCGAGCCGATCCTCGACCGGTTTGCAGCGGTCGTCGCTGGCCTGAAGCTCCACCGGCCCGAACTGCCGATGATCTCCGACACCACGGGGACCTGGGCGGACCCGGACGCGCTGCGCACGGTGGACTACTGGGTAGCGCACCTGCGTCAGCCCATCCGCTTCGGGGATGCGCTGTCTATCTTGCTTGCGATGGAGAGCCGGGCCATGGTCGACGTCGGGCCGGGGCGCACGCTGCAGTCACTCGCCCGACAGCACCCGAATTTCGAAGACCGGCACGTCGTCGTGCATGCGTTGCCCCACCCTGTCGAGTCTGTTTCCGATCTGGGCACCGCCCTCACCGCCGTAGGCGAGCTCTGGGCTGGGGGCGTCCAGGTCGACTTCGCCGCATTGCACTCGGGCGAGCGCCGGCGACGAGCTCCACTACCCACCTACCCTTTCGAGCGGCGTCGTTATCTGGTGCCTCCGCCCGAAGTTGCCCATCCCACCGCCGCGGGCAGTACGCCGCTGTCCTGGGTGGGCGCGACGGACCGAGGGACACCCGATGCAGGGCAGACCCGCGATCACCGGCAGTATCCGCCGGTGCTGGCCGCGGTCCTCGCGGCTTTCGGCCAGGCGTTGGGGGTGCCGGACGTCGAGGCGCAGGACAGCTTTCTTGATCTCGGCGGCGACTCGCTGATCGCGACCAAGCTCGCCTCGTGGGTGCGGTCGGAGCTCGCCGTCGCGGTGACGGCTGCGGACATCCTACGCAGCCGCAACGCCGCGACGCTCGCCGCGATGATCGAGGAACGCCGGGGCGGCACCGCTCCCACATGGCCTGGGGTCGATCGATGATCGGCAAGAGCCCCTGGCTGGTGGGCAAGGCCATCCCTGGAGAGCCCAGCGCTCGTCTATGCTGTTTCCCACACTCGGGGGGCCTGCCCAGCGAATACGTTCGGTGGGGTCGCGAGCTGCCCGGCGTTCAGGTTTACGGGATCTGTCTGCCCGGGCGCGGAGCGCGCGTCGCGGAGGCGCCACCGGCGAGCATGCGCGAGCTGGTTGACCGGTTCCTCGCCGATACGGCCCTCACCCCGCCCTTCGTTCTCTTCGGCCATAGCCTTGGTGCGATCACGGCATTCGAGGTGGTCCGCGAGCTGGCCGCACAGGGCCGGCCGCCGCCCAGCCGACTCGTCGTGTCGGCGTGCGCCGCCCCGCACCTGCTCCAGACGGCGTCCGGTCTGCACACGTTGCCAGACGCCAGCCTGGCGAGGGCGATCGGCGATCGGTACGGAGCGATCCCGCAGCAGGTGATGGCCGACCCGGAGCTGCTCTCCTCGCTGCTACCCGCGTTCCGGACTGACTTCACCCTCCTGGAGACCTACCGCTACCGGCCGGGTCCGCCGCTGACGGTGCCGCTGGAGGTATTGGGCGGCGATCGGGATGCTGTGTCGCTGGAATCGCTCGAGGCCTGGCGTGGACACACCACATCGAGCTTCCGGATCCATCGCTTCGCCGGCGGCCACTTCTACTTCCGGGAGGATCTGCGGGCGCTCCTCGACGTACTGGGTGCCGTTCTGGGTGTGCAGCGGGGTGAGGACCTGGCGCGTGACGGCGCCAGGGGCGAATCCTGCGGCCAGCCCCTTCCAGAATCTACGTCGAGCCCGGGGAGCAGAGCTTGACGGGCATCGCAGGGAGCTCATTCGAAGGAGGGAGCGCTTACCAGGTGGCGTATCCGGCTCTCGTCCAAACCCGCGCGCCGAGCGTTCGGGCCGTGCGATCACTCGGGGTGGATGGGGAGGTCCCAATAGCGCCCCAGCTCGACCTCCGCGCCCGTCTTCACCGCGGCGTGAGGAACCCCGCCACGACCTCCAGCTGGTCGCGCAAGAGGGAGAGCTTCGGGCCATGACCCTCCGGGTCGGCCCAGGGATCGATCCAAGGCGAGAGCTCGGCCCGAGCTCGCTCCACCCACCCGGGGCGGATTTGGGCGAAGGGCCCGCGCACGATGCGCTCCAGCCCGCGCAGGGCCTCGTGGAGCCGCGTGGCGAGCTCCTTGGTCTGGTCGACGCACGCCACGGCGTACTCGTGTCCATGGACGTCGATCGCCCGCTCAAGGTCGGTATCGATCAGCTCGCGCGCGCGTGCCTCGTCCTCCCGCGGTGAACGACGGTGCCGCAGGATCGTTCGAGTCGAGGCGCGCGATGAGCTCGGCTAGTACAGCGTTCCCGAAGTTCGTCCCTGGATCGACGACATGCCGGCCCGTTCACGCTCCGGGCCAGCCGGGCTGGTGAACGGAGCGAGCTCCGTCACAGGACGCGGATGCAACGCCCGACGGCGTAACGCCACTGCGGGTGCGCTACTCGATGCGCGCAAGCGTCCAGGGGAAGTCCGCCATCAGCCGCTTGAGCAGGTCCTGCCACAGGCCGCGGAAGCCGGTCTTCTCCCACCGTCCGGTGTGGGTCGCGATCTCGAGCGTCCAGAAGTGGACCGTGTCGCGGCGCAGCCGGGCGTGGCCGCTCGGGTCGGCTTCAGGACCCGACTCGATGATCACCATCTGCCCGTACTTGCGCGCCCGCAGGTGAGAAAGCCCCTGGGCTGCGAGGAAGGAGCTGATCGCGGCGGCGTGCTCGGGGGCGGCGTGCTGCTTCGGCATGGGCCCGCACCGAAGCTCAGGCTGCGTACGATGGCAAGGTCGCCCTCCACTGGCCGCGGAACTTCCAGCGGAAGGGCCGGGCTTGGTGCTCGTTCCAGCGGCGCACGAAGCCGAGCACGCACCGGCTCAGCTCCTCGGCGGAGGCGAAGGAGGCGTGCTTGAGCACCCGACGGCTCAGGATGCTGAACCACAGCTCGATCTGATTGACCCACGAGGCGTGGATGGGCGTGTAGACGAAGTGGAAGCGCCCGCCGTGCCGCGCGTTGAACTCGTTCCACCTGGCGCCGTGGTGGATGTTGAGGTTGTCCCAGATGATGTAGACCTCGCCCGTGGGGTAGCGCTTCGCCACCTCGTCCATGAACGCGAGCAGATCGGCGGCGGTGCGTGTCGGTCCACAGCGCGACACTACCTCGCCCGTCTTGACGTTGAAGGCGCCGATCAGCGCGAGCGTGCCGTGGCGTTGGTACTCGAACTCCCGGCGCGCGGCTTTTCGGCTGCGGCACGGCTGCATGGGGAACCGATGCTCCAGCGCCTGCATGCCGGTCTTCTCATCGACGCACAGCACGGTCGCGCCTGTGGGAGGCTCCAGGTACAGCTTGCAGATCACCTCGACCTTAGACCGGAAGTCCGGGTCCGGGCTGTGCAGCCACGGCCGGACCCGATGCGGTCGGAGGCTGGCTCCCTGCAGCACGCGCCAGACCTCGGTGCGGCTCAGCTCCACCTTGGTCTCGAGCTTCAGGGCCTTGGCCAGCTGGTCCAGGGTCCAGACCTGCTCGAACGGAACCTTGTGCTCATCGGGGCGGCTGCAGGCCAGCTTGATGAGCTCGTAGTGCACCGTGGTCGCCACGCGCGGCGGTCGGCCCGTGCGCGGCTTGTCCTGCAGCACCGCCTCGTCGGCAATCGCTGCGACCCGGTTGCGCCACTTGCGCACCGTCTTGATGTCGCAGCCTACGGCGCGCTGGATCTGCTCGTTGCTCCATCCCTCGTCGGCCAGCAGCACGATCCGGACACGCTGCGCGTCGCGCTGCGAGGTCTTGGGCGAGCGCGCCGTCAGCTGCAGCTTGTGGCGCAGCGGCGCGGGCAGCAGGACGGGTTTTGCGCGAGCTCGGGGCACCTACGCGCGTGGGACCTGCCCCGAGCCGAGGGCTTCAAGAACGCACGCGATCGCAGATGACCCGGCAACCTCGCCTCGCAGACCTCAATGCGCTGCGCATGCTCGCCACGCTCAGGCTGCGCACGACCCCGATGGGCTCGGCTGGCTCACCTCGGATCCAGGGATGAACTTCGGGAACGCTGTACTAGCGCTGGCGGTGGCCCGCGCGGCCGGGACCAGCGCCGGCCGCCCTTGCCTGCGCGGGGCGCGCGCCGGCTCCGCCCTCCGCCGGCGCGTCGCCGGGCTTGATCATCCCGAGATCGTGCAGCGACGAGTAGTGGCCGTCCGGCGCGAGGATGACGTGGTCGACGAGCGGCACCCCGATCACCTCGCCGGCCGCGGCGACGGCGTCGGTCATGGCCACGTCCTCGGGGGACGGCGCGGAGTCGCCGCTCGGGTGGTTGTGCACGAGCACGAGCGCCGACGCCGCGTCCGAGAGCGCGGCGCGCAGGATGTCCTTCGCCGTGACCGAGCACCCGTGGAGCCCGCCCTGCGCGACCCCCTCATCCCGTTGCGACCGTCGAGCGAGATCACCCACATCTGCTCGTGATCGAGCGGGCCGAGCTGCGCCGCGCACCACGCCGCGATCGAGGCCGACGTGCGCACCGGCGGCCGCGGGCGCACCGCGCGCTCGAACGCGCGCCGCCCGAGCTCGAGCGACGCGGCGATGCGGAGCGCCTTCGCGAGGCCGAGGCCTGGGTGCTCGGCGAGCGCGTGCGGGCCGAGCCGCGAGAGCCCCTCCAGCCCGGAGAAGCGCGAGAGGAGCGCGGCGGAGACGATCGTGACGGGCGTGCCGACCAGCCCGGTGCCGAGCACGATCGCGAGCAGGTCGGCGTCGCCGAGCGACCAGATCCCCTCCTCGAGCGCGCGCTCCCGCGGGCCGAGGAAGGCGGCGAGCGCCGCGGGGTCGTCGGTGTACGACTCGGAGACGGGGAGGTGATCGGGCAGCAGCGCGGCGCGCTTCCAGGAGCTCATGCGCCGGCCACAAGCACGCGGCGGGCCCGGCGGCCGGCGCGCGGCGCCGCGGCGATCGGCGCGCCTTTGGGGCGGCGGAGCGGCAGCGGAGGGTGGCGGCCGCCAGGCCCGCCCCCGGGAGCAGCGCGAGACGGGCCGCGGATGATCGGGTCATCGAGGATGAGGGTTCTGAAACGGCGGAGGTCCTCCCGAGCGCGTAGTTCCACGGGTCGTCCTGGTTCCACCCCTCGGTGTTGGTCCTCGATGATGACGGATCGGCAAGGTCGGAGGACGGCACCGAGAGCGCGGATGCCCACCCCCGGCCCGTGCTCGGCGCTCCGCGCCTGCGCGCGGTCCGCCCCTCCCAAATCGCGCGCTCCGCGCGCTCAGGGAGGGGTGCGCCGTCCGAAGATAACGGAGGGTGCATGCTCGACCTCCGGTCTGTCGTAGACGATCTCCCCCGCGTCATTCTTGCGATAGATCTGGAACACTTGGACCGCTTCGCCCGAGGCGAGCTCCACGACGGCATGGATGGCGTCCACGTCCTCCGATGCCCCTCGTTCACGGACCCGTACGTCGCGATAGAGCGCGACCGCCCGGAGCTGCTCGGCCGCCGCGCGCTGCCGGAACGCGGTCGTGAGAAGCGTCCAGCCGTCAACACCGCCGTGCGGCGCCACACCGATGGCATACTTCCCGGCGGCGTCGACCGCGATCGAACCGGGGAGAAATGTTCCCTGTCCCTCCAGAGCACTCTTTGCGACGTCGAGTACCAGCCCAACGAGACGCGAGAGCTCGCCCATCCTTTCGCCATGGTCATTGCTCATAAACGATATATCCCGATTTTTATGGTTGACGGCGGCCTCGATGGAATATCGCTGGCCGCGACGCAGAGCGAATAGATCCTTCACGTCATGACGTGATATCGAGCAAGAAGAGGGCGTCGGCCCAGAGCGGCCAGAGCGTGCGGTACGGGTGCGTCGCCAGCACCACGCCGCCGCTCGGGAGGCGACGCACGTGGTAGGGAGCATGGCGCTCGATGAATTGGACGTGTTTGCGCGACGTCACGTCCACCTCGCACGTCGGCGTGCCCTCCTTCGTCGCTGCGATGGTCTCAAGGGCAGCCGATTCGACGGTGCGCCATTCCTCATCCGCCACCGCGGACGCTTCGAGTGCGTCGAGCAGCGCAGCCGGTGACTCCGTGAGCGCCTTGAGGACCGCTTCGCGCGAGAGCTCAGCGCCGTCCTCAACAGCGACGCGCGCTCCGCGCGGCGCGGCGTCGACGCGCGCGTGCAACACGTCCGTTGGCATTCCCGCGGAATGTGCGACCTTGTCACCATCCCGCAGGTTTACCCACGTAAGGGCGAGATCGTGTGCAACCAGCGCCGCGTTGGTGTGATAGGTCGCGCACGCCTTGGTGGGCGGCCCCCAATCCGCGAATTCCGTCCAGGCGCCGGCCGTCACGCGCGCACGCGCATCCGGCGCGCAGAGGCGGACCATAAGATCTTCGAGATCCTGCTGGACCTGCATCGCCAGGATCGCCGCCTCGACCTCGACGGAGCGGGTGCCGCCGAGGGCGATGCGAAGGCTCCAGGGAAGTAGATCGCTGCGATCGCCGGGGCGTGCGCATAGAGGACCGGAGGGATACCGGCGCTCCCACTCTTCGCCATTGCATTCGACAGCGAGTTCGATTGCGCTGCCGGAGTTCAGTTTCACGCCGAAGGATGCGAAGACATGCGTCCCTGCGGTGAATCCTGCGCGCACCGCCGCGACCGTCTCGCTGAGGGTGACCGTATCGCGCCATCGCCAGGTGCTATCTGGATTGTCGATGGACTCGATGTGGAAGCCGCACGTCCCCCCCGGGATGACGAGAGCAGACAGAGCCGCCGCGAGCGCGTCGCCCCTGTCCGTCTCGTCACACCATGCATAGAGCCAAGGACCTGATACACTCATAACTGGATCACCATGACCAGGTTCCTAAAGCCTTCAAGCTTGATGCGCTTACCCGTGAGCGCGTCGACTAGATAGCCGTCCTTGACGATCTTGTTCTCGTTCTTGAGCGGCGCACCCTTGGGGGTGATGAACTCGATCCGCTCTACGTCGCCGGCGAGTCCTTTGTCGCTCAGTTTCTTCATCGCATTCTCGAGCTGCGTGAGTGCGTGGTCGATGTCGACCTTCCCGGTGGCACTGTCAATATCCTTCACCTCGGTCAGGGCCAGCTTGTTTCCCTTGGTCACGGTGAGAAAGTCGGGAGCCCTTCCCAAGGTCGTACTTGGAGGAGACTCCTTCAGTATGTCCAGCACCCGGCGCACTCCGTCGTCGCCGACGCCGATCAGCGCCCGCCCGTCATCCAGCATGAGCTTGGCCGCCTTCTTCTCCATCGCGTCGAGTGGCTTGCTCGTGACTGCCCCGCGCAGCGTCTTGTACCAGGTGCGCCGCGGTGCGCGCAGGGCCGTGGCAAGTTCCTCGCCCATCTGCGCGATCTCCTCGGCGGCCCGGATCGCATCCGGCGTCAGCCCGCCGGCGCGGCCGACCGCGCGCCACATCGGCCCGACCGCCCCGAGCCCGAACCCCACCCCCGAGAAGATCCGCTCCTCGTCGCTCAGCGCCTGCCCCGCCGGCAGGCACCACGCCTTCCCGGTCACCGCCTCGCACAGGTCGAGCGCCGGCCCCACCACCGGCACGAATCCCACCCCGATGCGCGTCGTCGCGTGCACCAGCGTCTGCATCACCCCCGCGTACGCCTCGACGCCTTCCCCGACCGTCGACATCGCCCCCGCGAACGCGCTGATCGTCTGGTAGAGCTGCGTCTGCTCCAGGTCGAGCCCGTCCCCGGTCCACTGGTTCAGGCTGTCCTTCATCTGGTCCGCGAGCGCGTCGAACCTCGGCTTGAGCACCGTGTCCACCTGCGCCCGCAGGTCCGCCGGCACCGGCGAGTCCATGAACCAGTCCGACGCATCCATGAACCGCCGCACGTACGCCGTGATCCGGTTCTGCGCTTTCAGGAACGCGTTCGTCTCCGCCAGCGACACCCCCATCCGGTCGCGCAGCGCGCTCTCCAGCGCCGCGCTGTTCTCACGCCACGCCCGCACGTTCGCCACGAAGTCCGCCCGCGCGACCACCACGCCTCCGCTGACGTCCGCCTCCAGGGCCGCGATCACCGCGTCCGCGTATGCCGCGTACGGGTCCCTTCCCTCCTCGAACGCCCCGTCCACCTCCGCGATGTCCGGCACCTCCACCCACGGCACCTCGCTCTCCCCGAGCGCGTAGTTCCACGGGTCGTCCGGATCCCACCCCTCGGCACGCGCGTCCTGCGTCGCGAGGTCCGCCACCGCATCGGCCTGCGCGCCGAACTCGTCCATCAGCCGCGCGAGCTCGTCCTCCAGGTCGCCGACGCTCTTCTTCAGGTCGTCGACGAGCTGCTCCATCGCCGTCCGCGTCTCCGCGTCGACCACGTCCTTGTACCGGTCGAGGATCGCGTCGAGGTCGGTCCGCGAGATCTCGTCCAGCGGCCGGCTCACCAGGTCGTGCAGCTCCGTATCGAGCTGCCGCAGGAGGTCCATCCGCGCCCGGAGATCCGCGACCCTGGCGGCGTTGCGGAGGAGCTCCGTCATCAGCCGGGCGATCCTGACCTCCAGCTCCGCGATGTCGCGCGCCAGCGCCGGGTTGATCTCCGAAAGGCTCAGGTCGACCGCGGTGCTGCCCTCGAACCCGGTCCCGTCGCGGCGGATGTCGAAGAGCGGCTTGTTCAGCCCGAGCGGCTCCGAGACGAGGTGCACCACGTCGTGCACGTGGGTACACCAGTTGCCGCCGTTCGTGGTGTGGACCCCGAAGTGGAAGTCGTTCCTTCCCATGCGGAGCAGCACCGAGTCGAACTCCGCCTCGAGCGTGTTGCTCGCGGAGCCGTCGGCTTCGATCTGCAGCGCGCCCGGGATCCCGTAGGTGGGCAGTGGCGTCTGATTCACCTCGAAGATGGCAGCGCCTTCATGCTCCAGCTCGGGGCTCGCGCACGAGTCGACGTCCTGATGGCTCCTCCAGAGTATCGTGTACGGCGTGCCGGCCCGCGCGAACGACGGCGAGAGCAACGCCAGCATCGTGACCAGCGCGACGAGCTTCTGCAGCACCGCGGCGCCCGAGCGGCGCAGCGCGAACTCCTTCGAGCCTCTCATGTCCCCTCCGCCCCGCGCACCGCCGCGTCATACGCGATCGCCGCGCCCTTCACGTCGCCCGCGTCGAGCCTCGCCTGCACCGCGTCGAGCGCCGCCGCGGCCATCCCCTTCTCCCGCAGCGCCGCGAGGCCCGCCGCGATCTTCCGCGGCAGGCCCGTCCTGAGCTCCGCCTCCGCGGCGTCGAACCGCCCTCGAAGCGCGGCGCACCCGGCCTCGCGCCACGACGCCCCTGCCGCTTCGCAGAGCGGCCGCATCTGCACGAGCGCCACGAGCTCCCCGCACCGCTCGGCCAAGAGCGGCAGCCCGAGCTTCTCGCTGACCGGCGGCGCCGCCGACAGCGCCTCCACCCGCGCGCGCGCCCCCTCGCCGAACACCTCCGACGCCCTCTCGATCCGCGACCGCGCGATCGCCTCGCGCGCCCCTTCGTCCCCCTCCAGCACACCGAGCGCCTGCCGGCGCAGCGCGATGCCGCCGATCAGCGCCGTCGCCGCCGCGTCGCTCCGGGCGACGCGCCGCTGCGCGTAGCCCAGCATGGCGCTCAGCGAGCGCAGCGCGCCCGAGGTCATGTCTGGCACCACCGCCCCGTGCGTCGCGAGCACCTCCTCGTGCGGCGCGATCGCCTCGTCGAACGACACCGCGAGCGCCTGGAGCTCCGCCGCCAGCGTCATGATCTCCGCGGCGAGCTCGTTCGGCGCCCGGCTCGCCTCACGCGCCGCCGCGAGCACCGCCTGCTCCGCGCCATCGAGGCCGTCGATGCCCGACCGCGACGCCTGCTCCGAGAGCGCCGCGTACGCCGCGGTCTCCGCCGCCTCGGTCGCGCGGTACGTGGCGAACCGCGCCGCGACGCCCGCGTACCTGGATTGCAGCGGCGCGGCGTCGCTCCGGGCCTCGTCGAAGATCGCCTGCACGACCGCCATCGCCTGCTTGTCGGCCGCGAGCGGCTCCTCCTCGGCGCTCGCCTTGTCGGTCATGGCCTGCCGGAAGTTGTCGGCCGCGCGGACCGGCTCCTCCTCCAAAATCGCCTCCTGGCGCTGCCTGGACTTCAAGAGCAGCCCGAGGAGCCTGCCGTGCAAGGTCGCCCGGAGCGACTCGGCGTTCTTCTGCTCGTCACGCACGTAGGCCACCGCCCGATCGATGTTGTCGAACCAGGCCCGGAGCGCCGCCGCGTCCGCGGCGAAATCGTCGAGCATCGCGCCGCTCGGCTCGACCGCCCACATCTGGATCGGCAGCTCGCCGTTCGCCTCGGCCTCGCTCCACGCGCTGCCCGGGCCCTCGCTCGCGTCCACGCAATGCTCGAACACGCTGGTGTTCGATTGCGCGCAGAACCGGCCGGGCGCGTGCTCCTCGCGCTCCCACAGGCACCCGGCCCCCACAGCGCCAAGCGCCAGGGCGGCGACAGCCACAGCGAGAATCGTCCTCCGCCGGCTTGGTTTGAATCGCTCCCTCAACTTCATTGCCTCCACCCCGCGATTTTTCTCACCTGCGCACGCTCGCCTGCCCGTTCTCCAGGTGCAATCGTCCTCACGAAAGTCGGTAGGACATTGCTCGGCCGAGGAGCGCGTCCCCGATCCCCCTTCCTCCGCCCTCGGCATATCGGCCGTGGCCGTGTGCCTCGGCCGCACAGCAGGTCCTCACCGCCGTTTCCAGCGCGCGGCGCAGTCAGCCGGAAGAGCTCGTGACGTCCCGCACGCGAAGTCGATGCGCCTCGCGCCGGTGGCGTCCCCCACGCGCGCTGGTTGGCGAATCAGCGGTAGAAACCCACTCATGGTGCGCAGGTGTTCGTCCACTTCAGGTGGCCACGCAGATCCACGGGAAGCAGATCCATGGGAATCGGATGCGAGCTGGCCGCCGGCGAGGGTCCGCCCGTAAAGTCGCCGGCGAGGGCGCGACAAAACAAAGGAAGAGGGCCCAGGTTGCAGCCTGAGCCCTCCATCGACGCTCGGTTCCGAGGAGAGCGCTCTTGGCTCAGACCGGCGCGTCGTCGCCTTCGAGCGGATCCTCCTCGTCCGGCGGCGCGCCGCCGGCGCTGCCGCTTCCAGCGCTGCCGCTGCCAGCCGCGCCAGCCGCGCCGCCGGGCGTCTCGGTCGCCTTCTTCCTGGTGCTCCGGCTGAAGAGCCGCCGCGTCGCGATGGGCACGAGCCGCGGGATGGTCGGATCCTGCTCGTTGGCGCGCTCGAACACCCGCACGATCTGCTCGAGCAGGATCAGGTTGATGCCGTCGGCCCGGTCGAGATCGCCGCTCGTGACCTTCTGGCCCGCGGGGCGCGCGGCCGCGGTCTTCGCCGCCTGGGTCAGCTCCTTGGCGGTCTCTTCGAGGCGCTCGACGTAGTCCTGGTCGAGCCGCATCAGCTTGGCGCGCACGGCGAGGGGGCCCTTCTTCTGCGCGAGGTAGCGCTTGCCGAGCGCGGCGAGCTGCGTGAGGCCGCGCGCGAGCGCGCCCGGATCTTCCGCGGTGCCGACCGCCTGCGCGAGCTCTTCGCGCGCCTCCTTGCCCGAGCCGGCGACGCCGCGAAGGACCTCGTAGGCCTGGTCGCGCAGGAGCAGCGCGCGCGAGAGCCGCTCGCGCAGCGCCGCGTCCGTCGTGGCGCGCGCCGCGTCCTTCTTCTGCCCGGCGCTCTCGTGCGCCTCGAGCAGCCGCTCCAGCGCGAGCGCCTGGTCGACCGCGAGCGCGAGCAGCTCCGGCGAGAAGCCGCGCAGCTTCTCCCGCTTCTCCTTCGACGCGCCCGACCAGCACGCGTGCGCCGTCGCGTAGAGGCGGCGCAGATCGGTCAAGACGCGCGAGGAGGCGATCTGCCGCCCTCGCTCGACGAGCTGGGCTTCGGTCGTGCCGTCGAGCAACGCCTCGATGACGCCGGGCTCCGGCTTGCCGAGCCGCTCGGCGAGGGATTCGAGCGTGGGATCGTTGTCGGTCTCTTCGGGAGGAGAGATAGGTTTGGCCATCTGCGCAGGCTAAGGAGATGCGGAGCGGCACGTCGAGGGCGTGGCAAGTTTTGGCCATGGCGCCAGCGAGCGCCGGAGATGCCCGTGGATGGCGACAGCGCGATGCGCGACGCGCGAGCGCGCGGCGCGGAGCCGTCGGCATCGCGGCGGAGGGCGTCGTCATTCCGGGAGGAGACCATCGTCATCCGAGGTGGACGCCGTCGTCATCCGCCCGCGAGCCATCCGCATCCGACCCGGAGCCATCGGCATCGGGGCCGGGGCCCGCCGGCATGCGGCCGGAGCCCATCGGCATCCGGCCGGACCCCATCGGCATCGGGCGGCGAGCCATCGTCATCCGGCCCGGAGACGTCGTCATCCGGGCGGGTACCCGCCGTCATCCGACGGGGGGTTCATCGTCATCCGAGGTGGAACCCGTCCGCATCCGGCGGAGACCCGTCCGCATCCGGCGGAGACCCGTCCGCATCCGGCGGAGACCCGTCCGCATCCGGCGGAGACCCGTCCGCATCCGGCGGAGACCCGTCCGCATCCGCGCGCCGGAGAGGCGCGGCCACCGCTCTCGCCCGTCGGCCGCCGCGTCCCGAGTGATCCCGACGGCGCGGCGCCGGCCGGGCTCACGGGGAGGAGCGAGGGCGGCGCGCGTCACTCGACGCGGACGACCGTCCCCGCGGGCAGGCTCTCGGCGAAGGCGTCGCGCGCCGCGCGCACCTTCGCCTCGACGAGGCCGTCGAACGTGAGCTTCGTGCGGTACTCGACGCCCGACCACCGGGGGTAGGAGCCGATGTCGACGTCGCGGTGCGCGTCGACGACGCGGTCGAGCATCGGCTTGAGCTGCCCCTCGTCGAGCGTCGTGAACACCGCGAGCGAGACGAACGGCGTGCCGCCCGAGAGCTCGGCCTGGATGAGCGCCTGCTTGGCCCGGAAGATCTGCGGCACGCCGGGCAGCATCCACACGTTGCGCATCACCACGGCCGGCCACGCGGCGCTGCCGCCGGTCACGAGCCGCGCGCCCTCCGGGATGCGCGCCATGAGCAGGTGCCCCTCGGTGAGCCGGTCGCCGTAGTACTCGCGCAGCATGCTCTCCATGTCGGGCGCGCTGACCACCGGCACGCCGAAGGCGCGCGCGACGCCCGCGATCGTCAGATCGTCGTGCGTCGGGCCCACGCCGCCGCTCGTGAAGAGCCAGTCGTGCGACGCCGAGAGCGCCCGCACCTCGGCGGCGATCACCTCGAGCTCGTCGAGCACCATGACCGCGCGCTCCAGCTTGACGCCGAGCGCGCGCAGGGTGCCAGCCAGCACGAACAGGTTCTCGTCAGCGATCTTCCCGCTGAGCAGCTCGTTGCCGATGATCAGCGCCGCGGCCGTCCTCATCTCACCCTTGCTCCGCTCAGCCCTCGAACTCGCGCGTCACCGGGCGCCCGTCGGCGTCCATCCCGAGCAGCTCCTCCACGCGCTTCTCCGCGCGGTCGAGCCGCTCCTGCGCCGACCGCGACAGCCGGATGCCCTCCTCGAAGAGCGACAGCGCGCGCTCGAGCGGCAGATCGCCGCCCTCGAGCTCCGCCACGATCTTCGCGAGGCGGCGCGTCGACTCCTCGAACGACATCGCGCCCGCGGCCTTGTCGCCGCCGCTCGCGGGAGCGCGATCGCCCTCGGCCACAGACGCCGCGGCGCGGGGCTCCGCGCGCGATCCGACGCCGGATTCCACGCCGGCTTCCACGCCGGGTCCCTCGCCCGGCCCCTCGCCCGTGCGGCTCTCGTCCGTCGCGTTGCTCATCGTCGTCATGAGCCAGCGTCCCCCGGGGGTGCGGCCGGCGCAAGCAGGACGGAGCTCACCCCGGGCGGCACCGCCGGCACGAGGAGCACGCCGTCGGGATCGGCCACGACCGGGACCGCGAGCCCATCCGGGCGGACGAGCCGCGCCGGACGCGACGACGCGCTCGCGGCCGCGCTTCGGTCGTTCGGGACGATCGCGATCCACACCACCCCCGTGGCCAGCGCGGCGCGCGGCGGATCGAGCGCCGGCGCGCCGGCGCCGGAGAGCGCGGCCCGCGCGAGCGCGCGCACCCCCTCGTCGGGATCGAGATCCCGCGCCGCGAGCAGGACGCGCCGGCGCTGCACCTCGGCGCGCCGAGACAGCCCGCGGACGATCGCGCGGCGCACCGCGGGGTCGTCCTCGAAGCGGTAGGCGCGCGCGAGGAGCGACACGCTGTCGGGCAAGGGGTCGCTCCCGAGGCCGAGCGCGACGTGCGCGCGCACGACCGGATCGCTCCCCTCGAGCAGCCGCTTGAGCCTGCCGCGGATCACCTCGTCGTCGCGGGCCGCGAGCGCGCGCGCCGCGAGCGGCGACAGCGGGCCGCCCGCCTCCGCGAGCGCGGCGAGCCGCGAGGTCGCGAGCGCGCCGCCCCGAGGCTCCGCGAGCAGCGCGACGCCGGCGGAGATCGCCGCCGCGTCGGGCGCGGCGTCGTCGCCGCCCGGCGCGGCGCCGCCGCCGGGCGCGGCGAGCTCCGCGAAGAGCGGCGCGAGCGCGGCGAGGGCGCGATCGCCCCGCGCGAGCGCGCCGCGCGCCGCCGCGTGGACCGCCGCGCGGTCGCACGAGGCCGGAGCGCACCCGCCGACGAGCTCGAGCGCGTCGCGGAGGCCGAGCGCCACGGCCCCGAACACCCCGACGGCGCGATCGCTCGACCCCTTCGGCGCCGCGAGCGCGGCGAGGAGCCGCCCCTCGAGCGACCCGGGCGCGTCGCGCAGCGCGAGCCCGCGCACCACGCCCGCGCGCAGGCCCAGCCGGCGGAGCTCCGCGTCCTTCGCGGCGCGCGGCCCGTCGACGAGCTCCGCGACGGCGGCCCGCGCCTCGGCCCCGGGCATCGTCGCGAGCGCGAACGCCGCGGCCGTCGCGAGCTCGGGGCGCTCGAGCGTCAGCCGGCGCAGCTGCCGCGCCGCCTCCGCGCCGCCCGCGCGGCCGATCGCCGCGACGGCGCGCGGCCGCGCGTCCTCCGGGAGCAGCGGGAGCGCGCGCGCGAGCGCCGGCACGAGCCGCTCCGCCGGCGCGAGCTCGGCCAGCCTGAGCCCCTCGAGCCGGCCCAGCTCGGAGCCGAGCAGCGCGGCCACCGCGTCCGGCGCCTCCGGCGCGCCGAGGTGGACGAGGATCTCGACGGTCGCCTCGAAGAGCCCCGGCTCCGGCTTGCTCAGCCACGCGCGCGCCTTGGCCAGCGCCGCCTCGTCGCCGAGCCGCGCGAGGGCGCGCGCCGCGGCCACCTGCGCCGCCCGATCGCCGCCCTCGAGCATCGGCCGCAGCGCCGCGATCGCCCGGAGATCGCCGAGCTCGCCGAGGAAGCTCACGAGCGCGGGCTCGAGCCGCTTGCGGCTCCCGAGCAGGAGCTGGAGCGACTCGGGCGGGTACGCCTTGATGGCGAGCGCGGCGGCCTCCCCCGCGGCCCCGCCCTGCACGATCGCGTTCACGAGCGCGCCGAGCGCGCGCCGCTCGCCGGTGCGCGCGAGCGCGAGGGCGGCGGTGCCGCGCAGCACCTCGCCGAGCGGGGAGGCGGCGCCGCGCGCGGGGCCGCCTCCCTCCGAGAGCTCGCGCGAGAGGAGCTGGCGCACGCTGTCGCGCTGCGCGTGCGGGGCGAGCGCCCGCACCGCCGCGAGGCGCGCCCTCGGATCCCGCGCCGCCGGGCCCCCCTGATCGAGCGCGGCGAGCAGCGCGGTCACCGCCTCCTCGGTGCCGATGGCGCCGAGCCGCTCGATGCCGCGCAGCCGCGCCTCCGGGTCGCTCGACGCGAGCAGCCGCTCGGCGACGGGCACGCCCAGGCTGCCGCGCAGCGGCGCCGCGCCTGCCTCGGCCCGGCCGCCGTCCTCCGCGGGCCGGGGCGCACGCACGACCGGCTGCGCCACGGCCGGGCCCGCCGTCGCCGCGACCGCGAGCGCCGCGGCGAGGCCCAGGGCGCGGTGGGTTCCAGGGAGAAATCGCATACGCGCCCCGTACTATCCCGCGATCGACGGCCCGCTGTCACTCCCCGGGCTGAGCCGCGGAGGGCGCGCCAACGCAGCGTGACGAGCCTGGAATTTGATGGAAGCACGCGCTAGGTCGACCTACGGTGCGGCCGCGAAATGCGCCTGTGAGCGAGGTGACGCTTGATCGACCTGGTACGGACACTGGAAAAGGCCATCACGGTATCCGCCAACAAGGCGTGGCCAGTCTTGCAGCATCTGAGCCGGCTCGGCGGCGAGCCCAAGCCGTTCCACCCGAAGTGGAGCGACAAGCCGATCCCGCGGGGCGGCCAGCGCTCGAAGCCCCCGCTCGGCTGGCCTCGCGAGACGGACAGCCTGTGCCCGCGCTGCGTCAAGGAGGCGCGCGCCGAGATCCTGAGTGGCAGGGCGGACTGGACCAAGCTCATCCATGACAAGCCCGGGGAGATCCGCGCCCGCATCGTCGCCCGCGACGGCCGCGTCGTCATGGAGAAGACGTGCCCGAAGCACGGCTCCTTCTCGGACACGATCTCGATCGACCCGGAGTTCCTCGCCCGGATCGAGCGCCTGTTCGGCGGCCGCGACGTCGAGATGACGCCGGACAGGATCCACGACCACGGCTCGAGCACCATCCGGTACGGCCGCGGCGCGGTGCTCACGGTGGATCTGACGAACCGCTGCAACATGATGTGCGACCCGTGCTTCATGGATGCCAATCAGGTCGGCTACGTGCACGAGCTCTCGTGGGAGGAGATCACGCGCATCCTGGACGACGCGGCGGAGGTGCGCCCGCGCCGCCAGATGTCGATCCAGTTCTCCGGCGGCGAGCCGACGCTGAGCCCGCATTTCCTCGACGCGATCCGGTACGCGCGCAAGAAGGGGTACTTCGCGGTGCAGTGCGCGACGAACGGGATCCGCTTCGCGGAGGAGCCGGGCTTCGCCAGGAAGGCCAAGGAGGCGGGCCTCCGGATGGCGTACCTGCAGTTCGACGGGGTGACGAACGCCGCGAACAGCCACCGGAAGATCGCGAACCTCTATGACGTGAAGCTGCGGGCGATCGAGGAGCTCTCGGCCGCCGGGATCGACGTCATCCTGGTCGTGACGATCGTCAACGGCGTGAACAACGACCAGGTGGGCCCGATCATCGACTTCGCGGTCCAGAACGCCGACAAGATCACGGTCGTCAGCTTCCAGCCGGTCAGCTTCACCGGCCGCGACGAGGACATCTCCGACGAGCTGCGCGAGAAGCAGCGCTACACGCTGAGCCACCTCGCGCACGACGTCGCCCGGCAGACCGGCGTGACCGACCCGCTCCGCGACTGGTTCCCCCTGTCGGCGCTCAGCCCCTTCGGCAACGTGACCGATCTGCTCGACGGCCCCGACAAGGACTGGGGCCAGCTCAACTGCGGGTGCCACCCGAACTGCGGGATCGGGACCGCGCTGTTCGTCCACAAGAAGACGAAGCAGGTGGTCCCGCTGCTCGATTTCATCGACGTCGAGGGGCTGCTCTCCGACCTGCGCGCGATCTTCGACGCCGGGCGCGGCCGCGCGCTCACGAAGGCCCAGGTCGTCGCCGCGCTCCTGCGCCGCTACCGACCCGAGAAGGCGCCGCCGAACTTCCACCTCGCGACCCTGGTGAAGCAGTTCATGAGCCAGACGGGCGCCGCGCACGCCGGCGAAGGCGACGCCCGCGACTACGAGTGGCGCGTCCTGTTCGTGGCGGGCATGTGGTTCCAGGACCTGTTCAACTACGATTTCCGCCGCACCGAGATGTGCATCATTCCGTACGGAACGCAGCTCGGCGAGATCAGCTTCTGCGCATACAAC
The DNA here is from genome assembly GCF_051474135.1 of Sorangium sp. So ce385. Taxonomy (NCBI): domain Bacteria; kingdom Pseudomonadati; phylum Myxococcota; order Polyangiales; family Polyangiaceae; genus Sorangium; species Sorangium sp. So ce385. The sequence continues at coordinate 10,546,900 of NZ_CP150337.1, forward strand.
ACCGGCGCCGGGTGGCGGAACATCCTCGAGAAGATGAAGGCCAATGCCACGGTAGCCGAATGGTACAAGAAGCACGGCCGGCACCCCGTGTACGCGAAGAATAAGGATCTCCCTCTACCGACCTACGAGAATCCCCTAACGATCATCGAGCACGATCTCGCATTGCGCGAGCGCGAGCAGGGCGGCCCGCGCGCGCGACCGCCGGCCAGGCGGCTGCCGATCGTGAGCTGATCGCGCGGCCTCCGCCGCGCCCGCGCGCGATTCTCCCCCGCCGCATGCGCCATCGCCGCCGATCGCCGACCGAGGGATCACGTGAGCCCAGGCTGTCGGCGATCGGTCGTAGCGCGCCTCACATCGGAAGGAAATCGGGTTTTCGTCGTGGCCGTGTGGGACGCGCGCGCGCACGCGCGCGCACACACATGGAGATGCGGCGCATGACTCGTGGAGAACGCACCACGCATGGTGTAGCCTGGTCGTGTGACCTTGCACGCTGGCCGCTATGAGAGCTTGCGCGCCATTGCGTCGGGCGGCATGGCCACCGTGTACCTCGGGCGGGCGATCGGCGCCGGCGGGTTCGAGCGCCTCGTCGCCCTGAAGATGATGCACCCGCACATCGCGGCGGAGCCCGAGTTCGTCGCGATGTTCCTCGACGAGGCGCGCCTCGCGGCGCGGGTCCGCCACCCCAACGTCGTCGCCACGTTCGATCTCGTCGAGGACCCGCTGTTCCTCGTCATGGAGTACATCGAGGGCCCGTCGCTGCACCTCTTGCTCCGCACGTGCGCGCGGGCGAAGCGGCGGGTCCCCATCGGGATCGTGCTCCGCATCTTCCTCGACGTGCTCGCGGGCCTGCACGCGGCGCACGAGCTCACCGGCTCCGAGGGCGAGCCGCTCCACCTCGTGCACCGCGACGTCTCGCCGCAGAACGTGATCGTCGGCATCGACGGGGTCTCCCGCATCACCGACTTCGGCGTCGCCCGCGCCGAGACGCGGCTCATGTCGACGCAGGGGAACGCGCTCAAGGGCAAGCTCTCGTACATGGCGCCCGAGCAGATCCAGGGCGAGCAGGTCGACCGCCGCAGCGACGTGTACTCGGCCGGCGTGGTGCTCTGGGAGATGCTCACGGAGGAGCGCCTGTTCAAGGCCGACAACGACGGCGCGCTGATCGCGCAGATCCTGAAGGGCCCGCCCGCTGGTCCGCGCGCGGTGGTGCCGTCGGTCCCCGCCGCGCTCGACACGATCTGCATGCGCGCGCTGCGCGCCGACCCGGACGACCGGTTCCCGACCGCGGCGGCGTTCGCCGAGGCGCTGGAAGAGGCGGCCGCGCAGACGCCGGGCCTCGCCGTGTCGTCGCCCCGGGCGGTGGAGGCGCTCATCAAGGAGGTCGGCCTGCGCGACCTCACCGCGCCCATCAGCGTGCGCAACGGCCCCGCGTCGAGCCCGAGGTCCGGACCGATGTCGGGGCGCTCGCCGCTCAGCCAGCGCTCCCCGCTGAGCGAGCCCTTGCCCCTGAGCCAGCGCTCTCCGCGGAGCGAGCCGCTGAGCCAGCGCTCTCCGCGGAGCGAGCCGCTGAGCCAGCGCTCTCCGCGGAGCGAGCCGCTGAGCCAGCGCTCTCCGCGGAGCGAGCCGCTGAGCCAGCGCTCTCCCTTGAGCGACCGCTCTCCGCTCGGCCTGCAGAGCCTCGGGCCGGCGCCGGACCTCGCGGGCGCCGAGGGCAGCGCGCCGGGGCTCGGCGCCGTCGTCTCGGAGCCCGTGTTCCGCCGGCAGCACCTCGTGCGCCGCAGCGTGATCGCCAGCGCCTGCGCGGTCGCGCTCGCGGCCGGCGTGGGCGCCTTCTTCGCGTTCGGCGCGCGCGAGCCCGCCGCTCGAGAAGCGACGGAGAGCGCCCCGGTCCTCCCGAGCTCGCCGCACCTGCCCGCGACCGTCGCCGACGGCGCGACGGTCCACGCCACCGCGCCGGCGCAGCCCGCCGGGGCCGTCGAGGCGCTCGCCCCGGGCGGCGCCGGCCAGGTCCCCGCCGCCGGCCGAGCCGCGCACAGCCCTCCTCCCGTCGCTTCCGCCCATGCCCCCGCTCCCGGCCGATCCGTTCAGAGCTCCGCGCTCGGCAGATCCGCGCAGGGTCCTGCTCCCACCGCCAACCGCGCGGCGAACGCCGTCGCGCGGCCGGCGCCCAGAGCGACCCCGCCCGTGGCCGTCAAGCCCAGGACGGGCCGGCCGGACACGCGCACGACGGGTGGATCCACCGCCTCGACGGCAAAGCCTGCCGCCCGCTCGCCGGCCGTCCGCACCGCGGCGCCGAAGGCGCCGAAGGCGCCGGAGCCGAAGCGGAGCGTTCCGCGGGCGACTTCCCGGACACCCTTCAAACCCTCGGGGCTGTGACACGCCAAAGAGCGGGCGATGACGCGCCGACCAGCGCGACGGTGACGCGCAGCGAGGTGATAGCGCGCCAGCCAGCGAGGTGATCACGCGCCGGCCCGCGAGGAGGTAACGCGCGATGTCACGAGGCCTCGCGAGACGCCATCGGCGCACCTGCGTCCCCGGACGTCAACGCTGGACAGACGCGACGCGCTGCGCCTGCGCGCCGGCGCAGCGATCCTCACGCGCGCGACCGGCCAGGCGATGATCCTTTTTGCCGACCCGTCCAACACTCCGGCCATGGAGGCCCGTCCAATGCTCCGGCGACCACCATCGCCTCCGCCTCGCGCAGGCCGCGCGCCCCGAGGTCGCGCCGTCAGCCATGGAACGCGTCGCTGCCGCACCTACATCGCCGCGAAAGCCAGCAGAAGGTCAGTCGCCGTCTCACGAGCGCGACATAGGAGGTAGGCTATTCTTGTCGTGGGGCGGTATGTGCTCGCCCAAGTGAAAGACGCGCCGCGCGTCAGACGTTACCCCGGGGGAACCAGCTCATGCGCTCGCTTTTCGAGCAGGTGGTCGAGTGCTGCGGCCTCGCGCCCGCGTTCGCCAGGAAGATCATCCAGGAGGCCTGCGAGCGGAGCGGCGTGTCGCCGCCCGACGCGATGACGCCTGCCGATCTCATCCGTTCCCTCCCCCAGATCCGCCAGGCCCTCGGCGTCTTCCTCGAGCCCTCGGAGGTCGCGCTGAAGACGGCCGCGATGCGCGCCCTCGTCAAGGGCTCCTGGCCGTCGATGCCCGCGGTCGTCCCCCCCGCCCAGAACCAGGACGGCCGGACACCTCAGGACGAGCCGAAGTCCAAATCGAGCTCGTAGAGCTCGTAGTGCGACCGCTTCATTCCGAGCGCGACATAGGTCGACTGCGCACGCGCGTTCGCGGTCTCCACGTAGAGGCGGATGCCGCATACGTCCCCCGCGTCCGCCGCCATCTCGTGGACTCGCCCGTACAGCGCCCGGAAGACCCCGCTGCGCCGCGCCGCGGGCGACACGTAGACGGACTGGATCCACCAGAAAGTGCCGTTTCTCCAGTCGCTCCATTCGTAGGTCACCATCAGCTGCCCAGCCACCTCGGAGGCGCGCTCGGCGACCAGGTAGAACCCTTTGGTCTCATCCGCGATCAGCGCGGCGGCGCCGCGGAGGGTGGTGGCGGTGTCCAGCACCTTGCCCTCCGTCTCGAGCGCCATGGCCCGGTTGTTCGCCGCGATGATCTCCACGTCGGCGGGCGCCGCCCGGCGGATCACGAGCGCTGTCACAGGGCGGCCCCCCGGCGGGGTTCGCAGCGGCGCCCTCCCGGCGCGGGGGCGGGGGGCGGCCCGCCGGGGAGCTCGGGAACGCGGCGTCGGCTCGACATGGCCGACCCCATAGCGCGGACCGCGCGGCTGCTCAACCGCCGCGACCCGATCCCACGGCGAGCGCGAAGAACGCCGGGGAGACGGCGCCGCCGCGGCGCGTTATGTTTCGAGATGGGATCCTCCACGTAACGGCGCGCGCTCGGGCGCAAAGCTCGTGATCCGTGGGCGCCTCGCGCGGGCGCGGCGCAGCCCGGCCGCCTCCTGCGCCGGCCGGCGGAGTTGTGCTTCCCGCCCGATCGCGCGTACCCTCCGGGCGCCGCAGCCTCCGGAGGGTGCCCCTTGACACTGCTCGTCAGCGACTCGATTGCCCAGCGCGTCCAGCGGCTGGAGATCCCTTTCAACAGCTTCGGGGTCGATCCTTACGGCATCTCCCGGAAGCACCTGGGCCTCTTCTTCTCTCTCCTCGACTTCTTCTATCATCATTATTTCTCGGTGGGCGTGACGGGCATCGAGAACGTCCCTGCGCGCGGGCGCGCGATGCTCGTCGGCAACCACTCGGGCGGCGTCGCCATCGACGGGGCGATGGTGGTCGCGTCGATGTTCTTCGAGATGGATCCGCCGCGGCTGGCCGAGGGGATGGCGGAGAAATTCATCAATCGCCTCCCGTTCACCTCGCTCTGGTCGAGCCGCACAGGGCACTTCACCGGACTCCCCGAGCACGCGAGCCGCCTGCTCGAGGACGAGCGGCTGCTCATGGTGTTCCCCGAGGGGGCGCGCGGCACCGCCAAGCTCTACAGCGAGCGCAACTCGCTCGTGCACTTCGGGTCGGGCTTCGTCCGGCTCGCGATGAAGACGGGCACGCCCATCATCCCGTTCGGCTTCGTCGGCGGCGGCGAGGCGGTGCCCACCGTCGCCAACTCGTACACGATCGGCCGGCTGTTCGGGGTGCCGTATATCCCGATCACGCCGTACCTCGTGCCGGCCCCGCTGCCGGTCCAGCTGGAGATCACCTATGGCGAGCCGATGACGTTCGCCGGCACCGGCGCGGAGGAAGACGAGGTGATCGCCGGCCACGTGGAGCAGGTGAAGGCGAGGATCGCCGAGCTCATCGAGGCGGGGCGGCGGCGCCGCCGCAGCAAGCTCGCGCTGGATCAGCGCGGCGACGCGCCGCCCGCGCCGGCGTCGTCGAAGGAGCGCGCATGAGGGTCCTCATCCCTGGAATCACCGGCCAGCTCGGCCGCATGGTCGCGGCGCGCCTCCTCGAGGAGGGGCACGAGGTGATCGGCATCGACCGCCGGCCCTGGCCGGACGCCCCGGCCGGCGTCGAGATGCACAACGTGGATCTGCAGAAGCGCGCCGCCGAGGACGTGTTCCGCAAGAGCCGGCCCCAGGCCGTGATCCACATGGCGACCGTGACGCACCTCGTGGAGCAGACCGAGGAGCGGTATCGGATCAACCTCGGCGGCACGCGCGTCGTCTTCGACAACAGCCGCGCCTGCGGCGTCGAGCACGTGATCTTCGTCGGAAGACACACGTATTACGGCGCTGGCCCCGAGTCGCCGCTCTACCACAAGGAAGAGGATCCGCCGATGGCGGTGTCCACCTTTCCCGAGCTGGCCGACCTCGTGGCCGCCGATCTGTACGCCTGCACGGCGCTCTGGCGCGCCCCCGAGCTCTGCACGACCGTGCTCCGCATGTGCTACACGCTCGGCCCGACGGGCCACGGGACGCTGGCGAGCTTCATCCGCGGGCCCCACGTCCCGTACGTCCTCGGGTTCGACCCGCTGTTCCAGTTCATGCACGAGCAGGACGTCGTGACCGCCATCTGCCTCGCGCTCGAGAAGCGCATCCGCGGCGTCTACAACGTCTCGGGTCCCCAGCCCGTGCCCCTGTCGCTCATCATCCGGGCGGCGGGACGGGTGGCGGTCCCCCTCCCCGAGTTCGTGCTGCGCAACGCGCTCGGCCGCTTCGGCCTGCCGAAGCTCCCGCGCGCGGCGCTGACCCACATCAAGTACCCCGTCGTCGTGGACAGCGCCGCCTTCCGCGCCGCCACCGGGTTCAAGCACGCCATCGACGAGGCCCAGGCCGTCCGCGAGTACCGCGACGCGCACCCGGTCCCAGCGGGCCGACCCTGAACCGTCCGGAGATCGCCGGAGTTCGCCTGAAGGAGGTCCCGATGTTGTCCGACAAGGTCAAGCAGTTCGCGCCGGCCACGCTCACCGCGGACGTCAGCGCGCTTCCCGAGCCCGAGCGGAGGGCGCTCGACAAGCTCATCGAGGCCTCGCGACGGCTCGATCCCGTGTTCGATCGCCAGGCCTACGCCGGAAACCCCGAGCTCCGCGGGCGGCTCGCCTCGGACGCCACCCCGGAAGGCCGGGACAGGCTCGCCTATTTCGACATCATGCGGGGCCCGTGGGACAGGCAGGATCACCACCGCCCCTTCGCCATCGACATACCGCGTCCGCCCGGCGCCGGCTTCTACCCGGAAGATCTCTCGTCCGACGAGCTCCGCGCCTGGATCGAGCAGCACCCGGGCGACAAGGAGGCCTTCGAGGGGCTGTTCACGCTGATCCGCCGCGACCGGGGCGGGCTCGTCGCGGTGCCGTACAGCCAGGCCTACGCGGCGTGGCTCGGCCCCGCCGGCGCGCTCCTCGAGGAGGCCGCGGCGCTCACGGCGAACGAGAGCCTGCGCAGGTTCCTGAGGTCCCGGGCCGCTGCGTTCCGGTCGGACGACTACTACGCCTCCGACAAGGACTGGATGGACCTCGACAGCCCGGTCGAGGTGACCATCGGCCCGTACGAGACCTACGAGGACGAGCTCCTCGGCCTGAAGGCCTCGTTCGAGGCGTTCGTCACGGTGAGCGACCCGGAGGCCTCCCGGAGGCTCTCCAAGTACAAGGAGCTCCTCCCGGAGATGGAGCGCAACCTGCCCATCCCCGACGAGGTGAAGACCCAGCGCGGCGGAGAGAGCCCCATCCAGGTCGTGGACCTGGTCTTCAGCGCCGGCGACGCCCGCAAATCGGTCCAGACGATCGCGTTCAACCTGCCGAACGACGAGCGCGTCCGCGCCGAGAAGGGTGCCAAGAAGGTCCTGCTCCGCAACGTCATCGAGACGAAGTTCGAGCTGATCATGCGGCCCATCGCCGAGCGCATCCTCGACCCGGCGCAGCTCGAGCACCTGTCCGCCGACGCGTTCTTCAACGAGACGCTCTTCCACGAGCTCTCGCACAGCCTGGGCCCGGCGTTCACGCGGGCCTCCGGAGAGCGGGTCGAGGTGCGGCTCGCGCTCGGCGCGGCCTACTCGGCCATCGAGGAGGCCAAGGCCGACGTGATGGGCGCCTACAACGTCCTCTTCATGATCCAGCGAGGCCACTTCGCCGGAGACTTCCGGGAGAAGCTCCTCGTCTCCTACTTCGCGGGGCTCTTCCGGAGCACCCGCTTCGGCGTGGCCGAGGCGCACGGCAAGGGCGCCGCGCTCCAGATCAACCGCTTCCTCGAGGAGGGCGCCGCCCGCTTCGACCCGGCGACCCGGCGCTTCACGGTCGACGCCGCGGAGCTCGAGGCCGCCATCGCCCGCCTCGTCCGCGATCTCTGCCTCGTGCAGCACCGCGGCGACAAGCAGGCCGCCGGCGAGCTCCTCGCGCGGTACGGCGAGGTCTCGGAGCCCATGCGGCAGGCGCTCGGCGGCCTCGAGGGGATCCCGATCGACATCCGGCCGATCTACCCGCTCGCCGGCGAGTGAGCGGCCGGCGCGCGGCGCTCACGGCCCGAGCTGGACCAGGAACGCGTCGGCGGCGCCGCCGCTCGCGATCGCGCCGATCCCGAGATCGAGGACGCCGTCGAAGCGACCGGTCACCCAGCTGTGGCCGAGGCGATCGACGGCGACGGAGGCGCCCTGCTGCTCGCTCGAGTCGCCGAACGAGAGCAGCCACATCGGGTCGCTGGCCGGGGCGAGCTTCATCACGAACGCGTCGGAGGCGCCCCTGGCCGACCGCACCCGGTCGCCGAGCTCGATGCTCCCGCCGAAGTCGCCGGTCACGACGATGTTGCCGGCCAAATCGGTCGCGACCGAGGCGCCCTCCTGGTCGGCGTCGTCGCCGAAGTCCTCGCACCACTGGAGCACGCCGTTCTCGTCGAGCCGGATGACGAGGATGTCCTTGTCGCCCGCGCTCGTGCGCACCGACTCGCCGACGGTGACCGACGAGCGGAACGAGCCGGTCACGACGACGTTGCCCGCGCCGTCGACCGCGACGCCGAGCGCCTCGGCGGCGTTGGTCGCGTTGGCCGACTTGCTCCAGACGTGGTCGCCCGACGGGTCGAGCTTCGCGATGAACAGGTCGTTCTTGGCGTCGGTGGAGAGCCCGTTCCCGTACCCCCCGAAATCGACGCTGCCGGCGAAGCGGCCGACGAGGACGATGTTGCCATGGCCGTCGACGGCGACGCCGGTGCCCGCCTGATCCGCGGCGTCGCCGAACTGCCTGGCCCAGCAGACGTTGCCGGCGGCGTCGAGCTTGGCGAGGAACACGTCGCTCTTGCCCTGGCTCTTCAGGAGAAAGCGCTCGCCGTGGCTGTTCTCGCCGAAGTCGAGCGTGCTCCGGAACTCGCCGGTGACGTACGCGTTCCCCGCCTCGTCCACGGCGACCGCCGTCGCGCGCTGGGTGTCGTTGTCGCCGAAGCGCCGGCTGAACTGGTGCGCCCCGGAGGCGTCGAACCGCGCGACGACGACGTCGGGGCGGCGGCCGTGGCCTTCGCGCACGCCGCCGCCGAAGTTGACGTCGCCCGACGCGCTGCCCGCGAGCACCACGTCGCCGCCCGGGGCGAGCGCGACCCCCTGCGCGACGGTGTCCGCGAAGCGGCGGCCGAACCGGAAGCGCCCTTCGCGCGTGGAGACGTCGCGGGAGAACGAGACGAGGAAGGCGTCCGGCTCGGCGAGCGAGCCGAGCTCGTCCGAGGGGCCCGCGCCGAGATCGGTGCTGCCGGACGCCGACCCGACCACCACGACGGCGCGCTCGCCGACGGCGACGCCGAGGCCTTGCTGCGCGCCGGTGCCGCCCAGCGCGATGCTCTGCACCGGATCGCCGGTGCACGCCCGCCCGTCGCAGTTCTCGTCCGCGCCCGTGCAGCTCTCGAACGCGGGCAGCACCTGGCCGACGCAGGCGCCGACGTCCGTCCCGTCGTCGTTGCACGTGGCGACGCCGGCCGCGCAGGGGCCGACGCCCTCGGTGCCCCGCGGCCCCGCGTAGCAGGCCGCCTCGACGCCGGGGACGCAGAACCCCGCGCTCGATCCGCCCCCGCCGGTCCCGCTGGGGTCGACCTCGCCGCCGCCGACCCCGCCGGCGCCGCCTCCTCCGTCGCCGACCGGGTCCGCCGCGACGTCGGGGAACGGCGCGATGAAGGCGCACGCGCCCACCCCGGTGCAGGCCAGGGCGAGCGCCGCGACGGCGCCCCTTCCGAGCCGGCGCGCGCGGCTCACAGCGCTCCCTGCACGGCGACGCCGGCGCCGTCGGCGCCGACCCACGGCGAGAGCGCCGTCAGGCCGGGGGCGCGCGGCGCGGGCGAAGGCCGCGGGCTGGCGGCGTGCTCGGGCGCCGCGCGCGGCGACGGGGCGGTCCAGAAGAGGTACGCGGCGAAGCCGCCCGCGACGAGGGCCGCCCCGGTGAGCGCCGTGCTCGTGACGGCGAGCGCCTGCCCGCGATCGCGCAGCGCCTGCCGCTCGGCCATCGAGCCCGGGGCGGGGTCCTCGTTCTTCTTCACGAAGGTGTGCCGCACGTCGTAGGCCATCGCGCCCGTGACCACGGCGGCGGCGCCGAGCGCGGCCGCCGCCCCCAGGACGGCCACCGGCGGGACGCTCACGCCCGGCGCGGGCGCGCGGGGCGGCACGGGGCGAGCCGGCGCGATCGGCCGCAAGGCCGCGAGCGCCCGCTTGCGGCCGAGCTCGGCCCGCAGCTGGACGACGGCGCCCGTCTCAGCCTGCACCGTGGCCTCGAAGCGCCCGGCGTAATTTTCGGCGCTCACCGCGATCCGCCGCGCCCCGGGGCTCACGAGGATGGCCGCGCCGACGAGCGCCGGGTGGATCGGCTCGCCGTCGATCTCGACGCGCACGCCGGTCGCGTCCTCGGGCAGCTGCAGGACGATCTGCGACGTCTTCGCGCGGAGCTTCTCGATGCGTGACCGCGACTCCCTGGCGAGCGCGAGCTCCTTCCGCGCGGTCGCGCCGGACGTGGCGAGCTCAAACGCGTTGAGCGCCTCGACGACGTGGCCGAGCGCCTCGTGACAGACGCCGAGGTGGTACCAGAGCGGCGGTGACACGACGATCTTGCTGATGCGCTCGTAGATCTCGAGCGCTTCCGCCCATCGCCCTTGGTCCTCCGCGGCGAGGCCGAGCGAGAAGAGGTGCCGCGCGGACGCGAGCTCCGCGGCGCTCGGCTGCCGCGGCGCGGCGGAAGCCGCCGTGTCGCCCGCGACCGCGCCCGGCTGCCGCGGCGCGGCGGAAGCCGCCGTGTCGCCCGCGATCGCGCCCGGCTGCCGCGGCGCGGCGGGAGCCGCCGTGTCGCCCGCGACCGCGCCCGGCTGCCGCGGCGCGGCGGGAGCCGCCGTGTCGCCCGCGACCGCGCCGGGCGTAGCGCGCTCGGCGCCCTCCGGGGAAGGATCGGCGAACGCAGCCGGACCGACGCCGACCACGGCGAAGAATACCACTCCGCCGATGGTGATCCGATGCTCCACCCACGCCTCCTTCCTCAACGAAGCGATAGAGGCAATCTAACCGTACTCATGCTGGCCGATTCTCGACAACTGGAAAATTGTTTGAGATTGGTTCCCGATCCTGGAACGCTCTGGCATCGCCCGAGGCATCGCCCGAGGCATCGCCCGAGGCATCGCCCGAGGCATCGCCCGTGAGAGCTTCAGCGTGGTCGGATTCACGACGACACAGGAGTCGCAGGTACGAGCTGTGATAGCGCCCGTCGATCTTGTGCCAGGCCAACTCCTCGGCCGCTATGAGCTGCTGATCGCCATCGCGCAGGGCGGAATGGGCACGGTGTGGGCGGCCCGGGAGCGCGGCGGGGCGGCGGGCGACAAGATCGTGGCAGTCAAGACGATGCTGCCGGCGCTCTCCAGCGACCCGCGCTGCAAGCGCATGTTCCTCACGGAATCTCGCATCGCGGCCCGGATCAAGCACCCGAACGTGTGCGCGATCCTGGATCAAGGTGAGCAGAGTGGGGTGCTCTACTTCGTGATGGAGTGGATCGACGGCGACGCGCTCGTGGCGCTGCAGGGCGGCAGCACCCGCAAGCAGGGCCGGCCGCTCCCCCTGCCCGTCGCGGTGCGGATCGCGATCGAGGCGGCGCGCGGGCTGCACGCGGCCCACGAGCTCCGAGACGAGGACGGCGCGCTGGTCGGGCTCGTGCACCGGGACGTCTCTCCGCACAACATCCTCATCACGCGGGACGGCTCGGTCAAAATCGCCGATTTCGGCGTGGCCAAGGCCGTGGCGCAGGCCGACAACCCGACGACCAACACCGGGCACATGAAGGGCAAGATCCTCTTCATGGCCCCCGAGCAGGTCTACAGCGAGCAGCTGGACCGGCGGTCCGACATCTTCGCGCTCGGGATCGTGCTCTATCAGCTGACGACGGGCACGCACCCCTTCGCCGCCAGCCACGACCTCGCGACCATGGCGCGCATCGCGCGGCCCGAGCCGGTCGATCCGCCGAGCTCGCTCGTCCCCGGCTACCCGCCCGCGCTCGACGCCGCGGTGATGCGCGCGCTCGCCAAGGATCCCGCGGAGCGGTTCGCCACGATGGCCGAGCTCGCGGACGCGCTGGAGGCGGTGAACGCGACGCTCGGCGGCCGCCCCGAGGAGGTCACGGGGTACATCCGCGACGCGCTCGCCGCGCGCACGTCCCGGCGCGCGGCGGTGATCAAGGACGCGCTGCGCGCCGCGGAGGGCAGGTCGCGGGGGCGGTCGTCCTCCCGGCTCGATCCGCGCCGCCGCGCCCGCACGATCGCCACCGCGGCGGCGCTCGTCGCCTCGGGCGCGCTGCTCGGGGCGGCGACGCTCCTGTGGATCGGCCTCGGGGAGGGCCCCGCCGCGCAGCAGATCGTGGAGGTGCCCGCGGCGCCGCCCCTCGCGGTGGAGCCGGGTCCGCGGGCCGCGACCACCGAGCCGCGCGCGCCGGAGCCGCCGCCCGCGCCGGCGCCCTCGACCGCGCCCGCGACGCCGCCGTCCTCCGCCCCCGCCGCGACCGCGAGCCCGGGCCCTCCTCGCCCGCCGCGCGCGCCCGCCGAGGCCGGGCGCGCCAGGTTCCGCGAGCCCGGCTTCTAGCGCCGCGCGCCGCGCCGATGCCCCGCGCGCCGAGGAATATTCGGGCGGCGCCGGTTGTCCTCGGGCGGCCGGGCTTGCTATGAGCTCCCACCCGTTATGCACGACGTACGCGCCCTGAACGAGCTGGTCGCCAAAGAGAGCGCCTTCATCGACACCCTGCTGAGCGAGGTTGGCAAGGTCATCGTCGGCCAGACGTACATGATCGAGCGCATCCTCATCGGGCTGCTCACCGGAGGGCACGTGCTCCTCGAGGGCGTCCCGGGCCTCGCCAAGACGCTCACCGTGCGGACGCTCTGCGACGCGATCGACGCGAAGTTCTCCCGGATCCAGTTCACGCCGGATCTCCTGCCCGCCGACCTCATCGGCACCGTCATCTACAACCACCAGAAGGGCGACTTCACCTCGAAGCTCGGCCCGATCTTCGCGAACCTCGTGCTCGCCGACGAGATCAACCGCGCCCCCGCCAAGGTGCAGAGCGCGCTCCTCGAGGCGATGCAGGAGCGGCAGGTCACCATCGGGGACACGACCTACCCGCTGCCGAGCCCGTTCGTGGTCATGGCGACGCAGAACCCGATCGAGCAGGAGGGGACCTACCGGCTCCCGGAGGCGCAGGTCGACCGGTTCATGCTCATGGTCAAGGTCGGGTACCCCGCGCGCGCCGAGGAGCGGCAGATCATCGACCGCACGACCGCGGTGATCGAGGGCAAGGCCGCGAAGGTGACGACGCCCGACGAGCTGGTCTCCGCGCGCAAGGTCGTGCGCGACGTGTACATGGACGATCGCGTGAAGGACTACATCGTCGACGTGGTCTTCGCGACCCGCGAGCCCGGGCAGAAGGGGATGCGGGAGCTGAGCAGCCTCATCGAGTACGGGGCGAGCCCGCGCGCCTCGATCGCGCTGGCGCTCGCGGCCCGCGCGCACGCCTTCCTGCGCCACCGCGGCTACGTCACGCCGGAGGACGTGAAGGCGATCGGCCCGGACGTGCTCCGGCACCGCGTCGTCCTGACCTACGAGGCGGAGGCCGAGGAGGTGACGTCCGAGCAGATCGTCCGGCGCGTGTTCGAGGTGGTCGAGGTGCCGTGATCAAGGCCTCCGGCTCGAAGAACCCGCTGCCGCCGGAGCTCCTCAAGCAGCTCCGGCGCATCGAGATCCGGACGCAACGGCTCGCCAACGAGCAGCTCTCCGGGACGTACTCGTCCGTCTTCAAGGGGCAGGGCCTCTCGTTCCGCGAGGTCCGCGCCTACATGCCCGGCGACGACGTGCGCTGGATCGACTGGAACGTCTCGGCCCGCATGAGCGAGCCGTTCGTGAAGGTGTTCGTCGAGGAGCGCGAGATGACCGTCATGCTGGTCGTCGACGCCTCGCAGAGCGAGCAGTTCGGCACGCGGCGCGCGTCGAAGGCGCGCGTCGCCGCCGAGATCGCGGCGCTCTGCTCGTTCAGCGCCATCAAGAACAACGACCGCGTGGGCCTCGTGCTCGCGACCGAGGCCATCGAGAAGCTCGTGCCGCCCAAGAAGGGGGACAAGCACGTGATGCGCGTCATCCGGGAGATCCTCGGGCACGAGCCGAAGTACACGGGGACCAACCTGAAGCTCGCGCTCGAGACCCTGGTGAAGGTGGCGAAGCGGCGGAGCGTCGCCTTCGTGATCAGCGATTTCTTCGCCACGGGCTTCGAGCGCTCGCTCTCGCTCGCGAGCGCGAAGCACGACGTGATCCCGGTGATGCTGGTCGATCCGCGCGACGAGGAGCTGCCCGACGTGGGGCTCGCGACGTTCGAGGACCTGGAGACCGGCGAGGAGGTCGTGGTGGACACCGGCGACCGGGCGGTGCGCGACCACTACCGCACCGCCATGCGCAAGCTCCGGAGCGACCGGGACAAGCTCTTCAAGAAGCTCGCGCTCGACGCCGTGGTCGTGAAGACGGGGGAGAGCTTCGTGACGCCGCTGCGCGACCTGTTCGCCAAGCGGGCGCGGAGGCTCAGGCGATGAGGCCGCGCCCCCCCTCGGCCGTCGCCGCGGGCGCCGCGCGCCTGCCCGCGTGGTTCGCGCTGGCAGCGGCGCTCGCGTGCGCGGCGCCGGCGCTCGCGCAGCCGGACGCGGGCGCCGCCGGCGGGCCCGCCGGCGGGCCCGCCGCTCAGCACGACGACGCGCCGCCCGCGCCGCCGCCGCTGCCCGCGCCGGCGCCCGCCGCGACGGAGCGCGGCGGGAGCGTGTGGGCCTCGTGCGCCGAGCACGTGCCGCCCGGCGCGACGCGGCCGACGCTCCAGGAGACGTTCCCCAGGAACGGGTTCAGCGGGTACGCGGCGCACCTCGAGATCACGATCGCGCACGGCAAGGGCGAGACGGTGCTGCCGGAGGGCTTCAAGGTCCAGAGCGACAGCGACGCCGCGCGCGCGCTGGAGAAGGCGGGGTTCATCCTGCCCGAGGCCGACGCGGGCGCGGGGCCGACCAGCGAGACCACGGCGACCGAGGCCGGCGCGACGACCAAGCTGGTCATCCCGTTCGTCCCGCTGCCCAAGGAGCCCGGGAGGAGCGCGCTGCAGCTGCCGCCGGTGCCGATCGCCGTGTCCCGCGCGAGCGGGGAGCTCGTCACCGTCTGCACCCGGCCGCACGAGATCGTGGTCGAGGACCCGATCGCCAACGAGCGGGATCCCAAGGTCAAGCCGAACCCGCCGCCGCGGCCGCAGCGGGAGGAGTGGGTGCTCGCGAAGCAGCTCGCGGCGGGCATCCTCATCGGCACGGCGCTCGGGCTCGTCGCGGCCTGGCTGGTCCGGCGCTGGATGCGCCGGCCCCGCGTGGTGGCCGCCCCGCCGCCCAAGCTGCCGTGGGTCGCCGCGCTCGAGGAGCTCGAGGCGCTCCGGCGCTCGAGCCTGCTCAGCGAGGGCCGGACCGACGAGTACTTCGACCGCGTGAGCGACTGCGTGCGCAAGTACCTCGGCGCGCGCTACGGCTTCGACGGCCTCGAGACGACCAGCGACGAGATGCGCGCGCTGCTCGCGCGGGTGCGCCCGCCCGTGCCGGTGCTGCCGCAGATCGCGCGCTTCCTCGCCGACTGCGACCTCGTGAAGTTCGCGCGCCTCCAGCCGAGCGAGGCCGACTGCCTCGAGGCGATCGAGCGCGGCGAGGTCATCGTGCACCGCACGACCCCGCCCGCGGTGCGGCCCGAAGGGGGCGCCGGGTCCGGAGCCCCGCCCGCCGGCAAGCAGCCGCCGCCCACTCGCCCGTCCGGCGCGCCGGGGGAGGCGCCGTGAGCCGCGCGAAGCGCGCGGCGCTCGCGATCGGGGGGACGCTGGTCGTCGCCGCGCTCGCCTGCGTCTATCCCTACCTCGCCCGCCGCGACGCGTGGGTCGGCGCGAGCTGGCAGGCGCCGTGGTTCTTGCTCGCGCTCCTGGCGGTGCCGGTCGTCTGGTACTGGGGCATCTTCGCGGAGGACGCGCGCAGGCCCCGGCTCCGGCTCGGTACGGTCGCGCCGCTCGCGCGCGGGCCGCGCGGCCTGCGCAGCCACCTGCGCGACCTGCCGGGCGTGCTCCGCGCCGTGGCGCTCGCGCTCCTCGTCCTCTCGATGGGTCGGCCGGTCAGCGTGCTCCGCGAGCAGCGCACGGACGACAAGGGCATCGACATCGTCGTCGCGCTCGACCTGTCGGGCTCGATGCGCGCGATCCTCGACGCGAGGCCGAGCGATCTGCCCGGCCAGCCGAGGCTGCCGCGCGGCAAGCGGCTGACCCGGCTCGACACGGCGAAGCTCGTCCTCCAGGACTTCATCGGCCGCAGGAAGACCGATCGCCTCGGCGTCGTCGTCTTCGGCAAGGCCGCGTACGTGCTGTCGCCGCCGACGCTCGACTACCACCTGCTGACGCAGATGGTGTCGCAGATGACGCTCAACGTGATCGACGGCAGCGCGACGGCGATCGGCGACGCGCTGGGCACCGCGGTCGCCCGCCTGCGCAGGAGCGACGCGCAGTCGAAGGTCGTCATCCTCCTGACCGACGGCGACTCGAACGCGGGGGCGATCGCGCCCGAGTACGCGACCCACCTCGCGACGTCGCTCGGGGTGAAGGTCTACACGATCCAGATCGGCACCGACGACGAGGTCGAGGTCGAGGACGGCGTCGATCTCTTCGGGCAGCCGCGCTACGTGCGCCACCGCTTCCCGGTGAACCCCGCGCTGCTCCAGGAGATCGCGCAGAAGACCGGCGGCGAGTCGTACGTGGCGACCGACGCGAAGGCGCTGGCGGACAGCATGCACGACGTGCTCGACCGGCTGGAGAAGACCCGCTTCGAGGCGTCGAGCGCCGCGTACGAGGATCTCTTCCCGTTCCTGCTCCTGCCCGGCGTGTTCCT
Source organism: Sorangium sp. So ce385 (assembly GCF_051474135.1). Taxonomy (NCBI): domain Bacteria; kingdom Pseudomonadati; phylum Myxococcota; order Polyangiales; family Polyangiaceae; genus Sorangium; species Sorangium sp. So ce385. The sequence continues at coordinate 10,563,263 of NZ_CP150337.1, forward strand.
GATCGGGCTCGACGCGCTCCTGCGCGCCTGGCTGCTCCGGAGGTTCCCGTGAACTTTGCGGCCCCGTGGTTCCTGCTCGGGACGGCGTTCGCCGCGCTGATCGGCCTCCTGCTCATCCTCGGCGGCTTCGGCGTGGCGCGCGCGATCAAGCGCTTCGGCGACGAGGATCGCGTGAAGGCGCTCACCACCGCCGACCCGGCGAAGCGCCGCGCGTGGAAGGGCGTCCTCCTCGTGCTCGCGACGGCGCTCGCGTTCGTGGCCGCGGCGCGGCCCCAGTACGGCAAGGGCACGCGGCTCGTGCCGGCGACGAACGTCGACGTGGTGATCGCGCTCGACTACTCGAAGAGCATGTACGCGCGCGACGTCGAGCCGTCGCGCATCTTCCGGGCGAAGGTCGAGGTCGCCCGCCTCATCAAGGATCTCGAGGGCGCGCGCTTCGGCGCGGTGGCGTTCGCCGGCGAGCCGATGGGCTTCCCGCTCACGGCCGACGGCGCCGCGATCGCTCAGTTTTTCCGCCAGCTCGACCCGAACGACATGCCGATCGGCGGCACCGCGATCGCGCGCGCGCTCGACCAGGCGAACGACCTCCTGAAGCGGGATCCGAAGTCCGCCGAGCACAAGCGGATCATCCTGCTCGTCACCGACGGCGAGGACCTCGAGGGCTACCCGCTGAGCGTCGCCCAGGCGATCGGCGCCCAGGGCACGACGATCCACGTCGTGCAGATCGGCGGGCGCACGCCGGAGCCGATCCCGGAGATCGGCCCGGACGGCCGCATCGTCGGGTGGCGGACCGATCGCCAGGGCAAGCCGCTCACGACCGAGCTGTCGCTGTCGGGCGAGCAGCAGCTCGCGTCGATCGCGCAGGCGACGCCGGGCGGGCAGATCATCCGCGCGGAGAAGGGGACCACGGGCATCGAGACGATCGCCGCGGAGCTCAGGCGGCAGATGAAGAGCGAGTTCTCGGAGCGGGTCGAGACGGTCTATGCGGACGTCTACTTCTACCCCCTCGGCCTCGCGATCCTGCTCCTCATCGCCGAGGTGTTCCTCAAGGACGCTCCGCGCCGGCGCTTCGTCGCGACGAGGCCTGAAGTGGCGCCGAAGCGCGCCGCGCTGCTGAAGGCGCGCCCGGGTGGCGCGGACCTCGCGGCGGGGGCGGCGGCGGAGGGCAGCGCGGGAGGGCAGCATGCCGCGTCGTGATCGCAAGCGGGCCGATGCGCCGCGCCGGGATCGCCGGCGGGCGGATCTCTCCGGGTTCTTCGCGCGCCACGGGCGCCTCATCGCGATCGGGCTCGCCGCCGCGTGCCTCACCGGCGCCGCGTTCTCGGCGGCGACGGGCTGCGGCGGGTGGGATCCGACGTCCCCGTTCGAGCGGAACGCGCCCGCGGTCGATCAGGCGATCCGCGATCTCGACGCGGGCAACTTCGAGTCCGCCGAGCAGGCGCTCGCGAGCTACCTGGGGACGGGCCCGTGCACCGACGCCGGCATCGGGCTGCCCGACGCCGTCCGCCAAAAGCCGAACGGCTCGTTCGATCTCGGGCTGACGCTGTTCCACCTGGCCGAGCGCTACGGCCACCGGTTCGGCGACGAGGAGCTCGCGGACGGCGGCCCGGAGCAGGAGCAGAACGACGCGCTGCGCGGGATCGAGATCGACTGCGCGCTGATCCTGGTGAAGGCGATCGGCGCCGACCCGAGCGTGCCGGCCGACCTGCGGGCGCGCGCCCGCTACCTCGCGGGCAACCTCGAGTTCTTGCGGCGCAAGTACGAGGACGCCGTGACGTATTACGACCAGGCGCTGGCCATCATCCCCGGCATCTTCGAGGAGGCGGGGGGCGACGGCATCGGGCGGGACGCGGCCTGGAACCGGGCCATCGCCCTGCGGCGGATCCAGGAGCAGCAGGACGCCGCGCCGCCGGACGCCGAGCCCGACGCGCCGCCGGACGCCGAGCCCGACGCGCCGCCGGACGCCGAGCCCGACGCGGGCGACGACGGCGGCGACCAGGACGCGGGCGACGACGGCGGCGACCAGGACCAGAGCCCGGACGCCGGCCCGCAGGATCAGCCGCCCGACGCGGGCCCGCAGGATCAGCCCGAGCCGCCGCGCGAGCAGCCCCAGGAGCAGCCGCCCACCGGGCGGCAGGACGATCGCATCCTCGATCAGCTCGAGGAGGCGCCGACGTACCAGGAGCAGGAAGCGAAGAGCAAGGCCGGGATGCGGCGGGGCCGCGCGATGGAGGACAAGTGACGCGCCCGCCGCGCTCCCCTGCCCCGCTCGCGCTCGCCGCGCGCTTCCCCGCCCCGCTCGCGCTCGCCGCCCCGCGCCTCGCGCCGCTCGCGACGGCGCTGCTCTTCGCGCTGCTCGCGCTGCTCGCCCCGCTCCGCGCGCGCGCCCAGCAGCCGGAGCTCTCGTCGCGCGCGAGCTCCACCGAGGTCGAGGTCGGCGAGCCGTTCACGGTCGAGGTGAAGGCGCTCGTGGAGCGCGGCGGCGGCATGCCGTCCGATCCGGAGCTGCGCGTCCCGCCCGACCTCTCCATCGTCTCCGGCCCGAGCATCGGGACGCAGATGAAGACGCAGCTCAGCGGCGGCGTCATGACCACGCAGCTCGGGATCAGCGCGACGTGGCAGATCGTCGCGGACAAGCCCGGCCGCTACACGATCCCGGGGCCGACGATCGGTTGGAACGGCAAGCGCCTGACCGCGGCGCCGATCCTGATCAAGGTCGTGCCCGCGAGCGGGCGGCCGCGCCGGCCGAACAGCCCGTTCCTGATGCCCGGCGGCCCGATGCCGGGCTTTCCCTGGCCGTTCGGCGGTCCCGGCGGCCTCCTGGACGACGACGTGGTCGAGGACGAGCCCGAAGACCAGGCGCCGGAGCTCGCGATGCCGAGCGAGCCCGACCCGGTCGTGTTCATCCGCGCCATCCCGGACAAGACGAACGCCGTGGTCGGCGAGCAGGTCACCGTCTCGTTCTACCTCTACTTCCGCGAGAACGCGGAGATGAGCGAGCCCCGCGCCGCGCCCGCCGCGGACTTCCTCCGCCACCCGCTCCTCGAGGACCCGCGCCACGAGCGGCCGGTGTACACGCGGGTCGGCGGGCACCGCTACGCGGCCCGCCTCGTCGACAAGCTCGCGCTGTTCCCGCTGAAGGCGGGCGAGCTGCACACCGGCAGCATGCAGGCGCGCATCACGGGGCGGCGGATCGGCGCGCGCGTGCTGCGCGAGTCGAACGACGTGGTCGTCCGCGTCACGGAGCCGCCGCTCGCCGGCCGCCCGTCCGGCTACGTCCTCGGCGACGTCGGCCAGTTCACGCTCAAGGCGACGGTGCAGCCGCGCCAGATCGAGCAGGGCGGCTCGGTGGCCGTCACCGTGCAGGTCGCGGGCACCGGCAACTTCCCGCAGTCGCTCCGGGTGCCGGAGCGGACCGGCCTCGAGTGGCTCGATCCGGAGAAGCGCGAGTCGCTCGAGCCGCGCGGCGGCGCGATCGGCGGCTTCCGGTCGTTCGGCTACGTCGTCCGCGTCCAGGAGAGCGGCGCCGTGGACCTCGGGAAGATCGAGCTCCCCTACTGGGATCCGGCGCAGAAGCGCTACGTGGTCGAGAGCGCCGAGCTCGGCGTCGTCCAGGTGACCCCGGTCGCGCCGTCGGCGGCGTCCGCGCCGTCGTCCACGGCGCCGGGCGCCGCGGACGGCGCCGCGGGACGCGCCGAGCGGTTCGCCGGGATGCCCGGGCTCCGCACGTCGCTCGGCCCGTACGCCCCGCCCGCGACGCTGCCCCTCGATGGGGCGCCGTTCTGGCTGCTCCTGGCCGCGCCGCCGCTCGCCGTCACGCTGTTCGGCGCGGGCGCTCGCCTCGCGCGCCGGGCGCGCGAGCGCCGCGCGGCCGGCGCCACCTCGCCCGCCCGGCTCGCGGCGGTCGCGCTGGGCGAGGCGGAGGAGGCCGCCGCGCAGGGCGACGTCGGGGCGACGGCCGCGGCGATCGAGCGCGCCGTGCACCGGGCGATCGAGTCCGCGACGGGCCTCCGCTCCCGCGGCGTCCTGCTGGCGGCGCTGCCGGACGAGCTCGGCCAGCGCGGCGTCCCCGACGCGCTCTCGGCGCGCGCCTGCGAGGCGCTGGCCGCGTGCGAGGCGATCCGGTTCGAGCCGGCCGCGCGCGGCGGCAACGCCGGCGCGGCGGCCGCCGCGGCGCTCGTCGAGCAGGGCCGCGCCGTGCTCACCGAGCTCGCCCGATGGAAGCCGACGTGAAGCTCGCCCGATGGAAGCCGACGTGAAGCTCGCCCGATGGAAGCCGACGTGAACCTGCGAAAGAGGCGCCCCCTCGCGGCCGCGCTCGTCCTCGCCGCGTGCCTCGCGCCGGCGCTGCCGGCGCGCGCGCAGCCGGGGGAGCCGCCCGAGGCGCTGTTCCAGCAGGGCACCGCGGCGCTCGGCCGCGGGGAGTACGGCGCGGCGATCGACACGTTCGAGCTGCTCGCCGATCGCGGCTTCGTGCACCCGGACGCGAGCTACAACCGCGGCCTCGCGTACGTCACGCGCGTGCGCGAGGGCGCCGACCGCCCCGGCGATCTGGGCCGGGCGGCGGCCGCCTTCGAGGAGGCGCTGCGGCTCCGCCCGGGCGACGCGGACGCGGATCGCGCGCTCGACCTCGTGCGCGCCGAGATCACCCGCCGGCGCTCGCGTCGCGCCGCGGACGCGGTCGACGCGCGCCCCACGCTCGACCGGGTCGTCGTCGGCCTCGCCTCGGAGCGCACCTGGGCGGCGGCCGCGCTCCTCGCGTCGCTCTTGCTGTCGCTGGGCGTGGTCCTGCGGCGCCGCCCGGCCGGCCCCGCGCACGTCGCGGGCAGCGTCCTCGCGCCGACCGCGCTGGTCGCGCTGCTCGCGCTGGTGCCGCTCACCTATGCGGCGCGGCACCTCCGCCTCACGACCCGGGCGGGCGTCGTGGTCGCGCCCGAGGTGCGGCTCCTCGACGAGGGCGGGCGCGCGCTGGCCGCCGCGGCGCAGAGCCCGATCCCGGAGGGCGCGTCGGTCGAGGTCGGCAGGAGATCGGGCGGGCTGGCGGAGGTCCGCTGGGGCGCGGCGGAGGGGTGGGTTCCTGCGTCGAGCATCCGGCTCCTCGCTCCATGAGCCGCGCCATCGTGTGCTAGGTTGTCCGCGTGTGGGTACGCCGCGCAGCCATTCGCCCCGTCCCCTCGTACGCTCAGGTGCCTGCGCGCGTCCTGTCCGAGATCGAGGATCAGCTCGCCGAGGATGACGACGACTCGCGCAAGCAGCTCGACGACGCGTTCACGCGCTTCGAGCAGACGCAGCCCGCGCTGGCCGATCGGATCTCCTCGGTGCTCTCCGGCCCGCTCGACGAGACGGCGCTCGCCCTCGGCTACTTCCTGACGCTGGCGATCTGGCTCGCCTTCGACGAGCTGTTCGGGCAGGACCTCGAGGAGGTCACCGAGACGGCGCTCACCGGCGTCGAGGAGTCGCTGAACCTGGACGAGCAGATCCGCCTCCACGACCCCGCGGAGGCGGTCGACTCGGACGACGTGATCGCGATGGAGCAGCCGGACGTCCTCGCGTTCGTGCAGGAGCACCTCGACGCCGCCCTCGAGGCGAACGCGCACGAGGTCGACGTCGACGACGTCCACGCGATCTACCGGGTGGTGCTGATCGAGGTGCTGGCGCTGAGCTACGCGGTGCGGCCGCCCTCGAACTGGGTGGCGCTCACGACGGAGTTCACGGCGTAGCGCCATTTGCCCGGCCCCCGGCGAGGGTGTCCTCGGCGCGGCGCGGGGTGGGGGCCCCGCCGAACTCGCCTGAGAGTTGAGCCATCCGGCTTGCCGGATGGCTCAACTCTCAGGCTCAGACATCGGCCCATCCCCCACCCCGCGCCGCGCCGAGGACACCCTCGCCGGGGGCCTACGGTGGGGGTCAGCGCGCGGAGAAGGTGGCGAGGAACGCGGGCATCTCGATGCTGCGACCATCGTCGAGGAGGACCGTGCGGCGCGGGGCGTTGATGGCGTCGAGCACGGCGACGAGCTCGCGGAACGGCGTCTTGTCGTCGCTGTGGAGCACGGCCTGATCGGCGCGGCGGTCGCTCGGGGCGCGGTGCTCGCCGCTCCGCTCCCACTCGCGCTGGATGGCGTCGCTGAGCTCTCGATACCGGATCGCGCTGGCCCCCGCCGCGCCGATCTCGACAGGGTGCTTGGGGACGCTCACCTCGCTCAGGACGGTCGCGCCCTGCTTCCACACGAGGTTGAACCTATCCTCGCCGACGTGGACGTGCATCGTCTTGAGAGGCTCCTTCTGACACTCCTCGCCGCACCCGGCGGCGGCCGGGGCCTCTGCGCTGGTCTTGAGGCGCGAGCTCGAGACCCACACCGCGGTGATCAGGAGAAAGGCGATGGTCACCATCAGGAGGTCGATGAACGGAATCATGTTGATATCGCTGTTCCTCGCCCGCCTCTCGCCACCGCCCACGTCGACGCCCGCCATGGCTGCCTCCTTGTGTGTTCGTGCTGCCGCGATGTGCGCTCGTGCGCCGCGAAGCGCCCCGGCTCCGCAACCGCGCCGCGACGTGGGGGACTGAGGACGGCGCGCCCCGAATGTTCCTGGAGCGCACCGGGCCGAGCGGCGCATCCGTGCGGGGGCGGCAACGGACCCACGCGGAGAAGCACAGACACGCCAGGCCACCCCGCATCGCCCGCGACAGGTGCCCCCTCGGAGGGGACGGACGATCGCGGGCGCGCGCGCCCCGCGCCGTCCACTATTTCGGAGGCGCATCATTTTGCCGCCTCTGCAAAAACAGCGCATCGCGTCAAGCGTGGCGCATCGGCGCAGGTGGCACCTTGGAACAATTTTACAGCGACGACGCAATTACCTGCTGAATCCATGGGCATTTTGGTCGACACGGCGAGCCACGGCTGAGATTGCCCGATGGCGTCATCACGATGACGCATCGTGCCGTCGTCGGTGCGTCACGACCGAGCTGTCCCTTGACAAACAATCCGTTATAACGGATGATAGGTCTACGGGTTGGAGGTAAGTCGGATGCGCCCCCAGAGTGCTCAAGTGATCGACTTGGAAGAGTACCGGCAGCAGCGGCGGGTCGCTCGGAGCGAACGCGCGCTCGAGAACGACACGATGGCGTCGGGTAGCTCGTTGACCATGCCGGTCGCCCTCTGGTGGTTCCCCGTGTGGACGTGGATGCCGGTCTGGCAGCTGCGATGAAATCGGTCCGCCAGAACACGCCGCGCGCCCCCCTTGGGCTGATCGCCGGCGAGCGGTTCGAAGCCTCGTCGTCCGGGGTGGGCTTCAAGAACGGGGTGGAAGCGCCCGCCGGGCCTGCGGAGAGCTCCTTGCCGCTCGCCGGCCCGCGGTCGCATCGCCGGCCGGAAGGCGCCGCCGACCTCGCGAGCGCCAGCGCGAGCCGCGCGAAAGGGAACGGGGCGCCGAAGGAGCCGCCGCAGCGGGACGTGGACGAGACGTCCGACGAGGCCTGGGGCTACGAGATGGCCCCGCAGGACTCGTCCTCGGCGCTCACCGGCATCGTCGGCGCCAACCTGCGCCGCCTCCGGACCAAGCGCGGGCTCTCCCTCGAACGGCTGGCGAAGGCGTCGAGCGTGAGCCGGGCGATGCTCAGCCAGATCGAGCTCGGGCAAAGCACGCCGACGATCAACGTGCTCTGGAAGATCGCCCGGGCGCTGGGCGTGCCGTTCTCGGCGCTGATCAGCGACCAGTCGATCGGGGGCACGGCGCTCATCCCGGCCGCGCGCGCCAAGGTGCTCACGTCGCACGACGGCTCGTTCACCTCGCGCGCGCTGTTCCCGTTCGATGTGCCGAGGACCGTCGAGTTCTACGAGCTCAGGCTCGCTCCCCTCGCCACCGAGCAGGCGGATCCGCACCCGCCGGGCACGATCGAGAACCTCGTGGTGACGACGGGAACGCTGGAGATGATCGTCGGCGCCGAGCGCCACCTGCTCGCGACGGGCGACGCGATCCTGTTCGAGGCCGACGTGCCTCACCAGTACAGGAACCCCACCAGGCAGGAAGTCATCATGTACCTGGTGATGACGTACGTCGAAAAGACCGGCTGACCAGCGCGAGCCGCCAGGGCGCCTGGAGAAGGAGAATCTCCTGGCGCTCCAGGCGCCGTGTCCATCGGTTCGTGTTTGCCCGGCGCCGGCGAGCCATCAGGCGCTGCGCCAGGGGCGCGCGATCACCGGTTCATGCTGGCGACGTTCGAGCCGCCCATGTTGCTCGTGCCGCTCGCGCCAGAGCCCATGCCCATGCCGGTGCCCATGCACATCATCATCGGCATGCTGCCGCACATCACCATCATCGGCATGCCCATGCCCATCATCTTCATCATGGCATCACACCGCTGGCGCAGCATGTCCATGTTCATGCCCTCCATGGGCATCATCTTGCAAACCATCCCGTCTTTATCCATCTCACAGGTCATCCGCGCCATCATCGGCATCTGACCCATCATCTGAGGCATCATTCCCATCATCTGAGGCATCATCCCCATCATCTGAGGCATCATCCCCATCTGGGGCATCATCCCCATCTGAGGCATCATCCCCATCATCTGAGGCATCATTCCCATCTGAGGCATCATCCCCATCTGAGGCATCATCCCCATCATCTGAGGCATCATCCCCATCGAGCCCATCATCGGCATGCTCATCATCGGCATCATGGCATTCCCTCCGCAATCTCGTGGTTACGTCTGCGTTCCAGGCTAGGCGCCCGCGAAGGTGGGAGCAAGCAACGCCACCGGGCCGCTCCACTTTTCCTCCGGTCGAGCAGACGAGTCGACGCCCTCGACAGACGCCGCGCCAATGAAGCAGAGAGTCATCCGTCATCGCGAGACGCCCGGGCACATGAGCGCCACCCGAGCGCTGAAGGCGATCGTGGCGACAAAGCAGGCTCATCCGTGATGCCTCGCGTCGATCGATGGCTGTCGCGCGCTGGACACGCGCTCACCGCACGGGAAGACGGGGAAAGCCGTTACCGGCTCCGCACGATCCGCCCCAGGGTGTTCATGGACACGATTCCGCTTCCTCCCGACGACCGACGGCGCCTGTCACGGACGGCGGGATCCCGAACGTTTGTCCCGGCTCAAGCGGCCTGGCGGCCGAGCTGGGCCTCGGACACGGTCGACAGGTATCGCGCGAGCGCATCGTCGAGCGCGGGGAGCAGGAGCCCCCGCTGGCTGCCCAGCGCGCTGTACCGCGGGCGCGGCGCGACGAAGCCGAGCGCGCTGCCCGGGCAGCGGACGAGGAGCGCCGCGGGAAGGCGCGCCAGCGCGGCGCTCCGAGCTGCGAGCTCAGCCCAGGTCACCGCGTCGCGGTTGGCCAGATGCCAGAGGCCGCCCTCGCCGTCGATCAGGAGATCGAGGGTCGCGTCGACGAGGTCGGGTGTGTAGGTCGGCGTCACGATCAGGTCCTCGGCCGCGCTGAAGGGGCGGCCGTCGCGAAGCGCGCGCAGGGCGGCGGCGACGAAATGGGCCTCGTCCCACGGGTCGATGAAGGCCGCCGTGCGCACCACCAGCGCCGTCGGGAGGACCGAGAGCACCTGTCGCTCGGCAGCGGCCTTGCTCCGCCCGTACGCGCTCAGCGGCCGCGCCGGGTCGGTCTCCACATAGGGTGTCGTGCCCGTGCCGTCGAAGACCTGATCGGAAGAGAACGTGACGAGCCGGACGCCGCGCTCGCGGCACGCCGCCGCGAGCACCGCGGGCCCGGAGGCGTTCTCGCGCGCGCAGCGGTGAGGCTCGAGCTCGGCGTCGTCCACGCGCGCATAGCCCGCGGTGTTGACGACCGCCCACGGCGCGTGGCGCTCGAGGGCGCGCTCGACCGAGGCGGGATCGGCGATGTCCATCTCGGCGCGGCTCAGCATGCGGTGCGGCAGGCCGCGGCGGGCGCACAGGCGCGCAAACGCCCTGCCGAGCATGCCCGCGGCGCCGGCGATCACGATCGGCGGCCCCTCGGGCTGCGCCGTGAGGCCGCCGGACGGCTCGATGCGCCCCGCGACGTCGCGCCCCTCCACGCTGACCGCCGGATAGAGCAGCCGGTCCGGGCGGCTCCACCACCCCGACGTCGAGAGCACCGGGTGGAAGAAGGGCTCCCCGCGCGCGAGCGCCCGGACGAGCCCGGCGAGCGCGGTCGGACGCGGCGCCCCGCCGCGGACGTCGAAGACGCCCGGCTCGTAGCGCCCGCGCGCGCACACCACGAGGCTGTCCCAGTCGAACGAGCCGAGCAGCGCCCACGCGGTCATCGCCCGCACGTCCGCGCCCGCCGCGCGCGCGGCCACCGCCGCGCGGTACGCCTCGGCCAGCCAGCGGAGCTGCTCCTCGCGCGATCCGCCCAGGTGCGCCTCGGTGATCGCGACCGGCCGCCGGTAACGCTCCCAGACCTCCAGGAGGCGCGGGAGGTGCCCGCCCACGCCTTCGGCGACGACGCGCACGGCCTCGATATCGGCGTAGGCGTGCCGGCCGTTGCCGCCGCGCGCCCACGGCGGATAGCGCTCGAGGCGCTCGTCGATGAACCGCTCGCTCGTGATGTAGTAATTGACGCCGAGGATGTCCGGCGGACAGGGACATTCCACGAGCGCCTCGAGCTCGCCGGCGGACGCGCCCCACTCGAGGAGCCGGGGATACAGCGGGTGATCCCGGTCCACTCGCCCCATGAGCAGGTCGAAGCTCAACCACCTGCGGTGATTCTCGTGCTGCGCCTGGTACGCGAGCAGCGGCGTGCTGAACGTCCGCCCGAGATCCTCTGTCTGCACGAGGCGCGCGCGGGGGTTGATCTCGCGGATGGCGCGCATGGCCGCCGCGATCGCGCGGCACTGCGTGAGGAGCGCGCGGAGGAAGGCGCGGCCGTCCTGCCCGTGCGGGTACCAGTGGCCATAGAGGCCGGAGAAGCGCGCCGTGGTGAGCGGCTCGTTCACCGGCGTGTAGTCCTCGACCCACGGGTAGCGCGCGGCCACCGCGCGGGCGAAGCGCGCGAGCCCCTCGACGAAGCACGGGTCGAGGAGGCTCGTCCGGGGCGGCCCGCTGCCATGGTGGACGAGCCCCACGATCGGGCGCACGCCGAGGTCGCGCAGCCTCCCGAGGCGCGCGTCGGCCCACGCGAAGCGCGCGAGGCCGTCCGGCGCCGTGCGCTCCCAGAGCACGGGGTACCGCAGCGCCCGGATCCCGAGCGCGGCGAAGCGGTCGAGGTCGTCGAGCCGGTGCGCGTGGCCGTTCCGATCGAGCTGATCGTGGTACGCGTCGCCGACGCGGTTCACCGTGCACTCGACGCCGCCCCAGACCTCGATCGCCGGCGCGCCGCCCGGCCCGATCACGCCGCCTCCGCGAGGGGCCGAGTGCCAGGCGCGCCCGTCAGCTTCGCGTAGAGGGTGAGGGCCTGGGCGACGACCTGATCCATGTTGTAGTAGCGGTACGTGCCGAGCCGGCCGGCGAAGTGGACGCCGCACGTCGACCGAGCGAGCTCCTCGTACTTCCGGTAGAGCGCCGCGTTCTCCGGCCGCGGCACGGGGTAGTACGGGTCGCCGTCGCCCTTCGGGAACTCGTAGACGATCGTGGTCCTCGGGTGCGCCTGGCCGGTGAGGTACTTGAACTCGGTGACCCGGGTGTAGCTGTACTCGTTCGGATAGTTGATGACCGGCGCCGCCTGGTACACCTCCTGGTCCTTGGTCTCGAACTTGAACTCGAGCGAGCGATAGGGCAGCTTCCCGAAGCGATAATCGAAATAGGCGTCGACCGGGCCTGTATAGATGACCTCGCGGTGCGGGACGACAGCGCAGATCTCGCGGTAATCCGTGTTGAGCAGGATCTTGATGCCCGGGTGGTCGACCATCCGCTCGAACATCCGCGTGAACCCGTGGAGCGGCATCGCCTGGTAGGTGTCGGAGAAGTAGCGGTCGTCCCGGTTCGTTCGCACGGGGACGCGCGCCGTCACCGAGGCGTCGAGCTCCGACGGGTCGAGCCCCCATTGCTTGCGCGTGTAGCTGCGGAAGAATTTCTCGTAGAGCTCGCGCCCCACCTTGCTGACGATCACGTCCTCCGAGGTGCGGATGCGCTCGCGCCGCTCGGCCCTCGAGGCGAGGAATCCCTCGACCTCCAGCGCGTTGAGGCTCAGGCCGTAGAGGCCGTTGATCGTGTCGAGGTTGATCGGGATGGGCAGGAGCTGACCGTCGACCCAGGCGCGCACGCGGTGCTGGTAAGGGCGCCACTCGGTGAACCGCGACAGGTAATCGAAGACCTCCCGCGAGTTCGTGTGGAAGATGTGCGGTCCGTACCTGTGCACGAGGATGCCGGCGGCGTCGTAATGGTCGTACGCATTCCCGCCGATGTGCATGCGCACGTCGCAGAGCAGCACCTTCTTGCCCGCGCCGCGGGCGAGCCGCTCGGCGAGGACGCACCCGGCGAAGCCCGCGCCGACGATGAGGTAATCGAACATGGCTCACCTCGCCGCCACGGCCCGGCCGCGGCGCTCCAGGGCGCCCTCGAGGAGCCGCTCCATCCTGGCCCAGGTGGCGTCCCACGAGCGCTGCCCGAGGACGTCGTCCACGCGCGCGAGCATCGCGCCGCGCTCCTCGGCGAGGGCCGCCTCCACGGCGGCGACGAAATCGCGGGGCGCGTCCGCGATGCGCACCAGCCCGAGCTCGCCGTAGGGCTGCACCACGTCGCGGATCGACGTCGAGACGACGGGCCTGCCGCCGGCCAGGTACTCCGGCGTCTTCGTGGGGCTGATGAACCGCGTGGCCTCGTTCCGGGCGAAGGGCAGGAGCGCCACGTCCCAGCCCCCGAGATACGCGGGCAGGTCTTCATACCGCTTCTGCCCGAGGACATGGATGTTCGGCGCGCGGGGCAGCGTCGCCGGGTCGATCTTGACCACGGGCCCCACCAGCACGATCTGCCAGGCCGGCCGCAGCGCGGCCACGGCGGCGAGGAGATCGAGGTCCATGCGCTCGTCGAGGACGCCGAAGAAGCCCAGGCGCGGCCTCGGGATGGCGGCCTGGTCCTCGGGATCGGCGCGGGAGGCGGCCCGCGCGCGGGCGAAGTGCGCGACGTCGACGCTGCTCGGGAACGCGTGCACGCTCGGGTGCAGCGCGCGCTTCGCCTCGTAGAGGCTCGCGCCGCCGGCGAAGACCAGATCGGCGCGGCGCAGGAGCTCGGCCTCGCGCTCCTTGAGCCCCGGGGGCGCCCCGGCGAACGCCGAGAGCTCGTCCATGCAATCGTACACGGTCGCCGCGGGCGCGAGGTGCCGAGAGAACGAGAGCGCCACCGGCGTGTAATACCAGAGCACGCAGTCGCCGATCGCGTGGCGCTTCATCATGCCGTCGAGGAGCTCGCGTTGCATGGCAGAGGCCCGGGACGGCTCGGCGCCGGAGGGCAGGTGCGGAGTCGCGACGCAGAGGCCCTGGTGCTGTGTCGCCGTCTCCTCGAGGCGCGCGGGCCCGCCGTCGAACACCGGCTCCTCGAAGAAGAAGACCCGGCGCCGCCGCGCGCAGCGCGTGAGCAGGTGTTGCGGCCTCTGAAACACGAAGCTGAAACGCAGGTGCGAAAAGCAGATCACGTCCGGCTGCGGTCTCGCGCTCATCGATCCCTCCCGCTCGCATCTCGCTGTGCACCTGGGTCGCATCCCGGGCTTCCGACAAGCGCTATTCAAGGAGCATGCCCGGAATCGCGCCGCGGCGCGGCGTCAGCGCTCCTCGCGCGGAGCCGCCGCGCGAGGGCGTGTCCATGTCGAGGAACAGGCCCGGAAACCCGTGGCAGCTGGACGAGATCGGGGTCGGCTCACGCGCGGCGGCGCTCCAGGCCGGCCGGCGCCCCCGGCGCGGCTAACCGCCGTCCTCGACCAGGGGATCGACCACGCCCTCCTGCCGAGGTCCCTCGCGTCCTCGGAGCTCCAGGCAATCGGGCTGTAGGTGCCCGGCGACGCGGCCGCGCGTCGCGGCGGCGATCTCGTGAAGCGGGAACTTCGGGGTTCGATCCGCGTAGAGAAGCCCGTTCGCCTCCTGGTACGTGTCGGCGAACTGCGTGTAACAGAAGCCGCTGAGCAGCTCGACCGAGCGCACGGCCGCGAGCAAGCCCTCGTAGGCCCGGGCGAACGACCCCGGGTCGTTGCAGAGCGAATAGCCCCAGATCCCCGGGATGCCCCGCCGGAGCGCGATCCCGCCGAACTCCGACAGGATGATCGGGAGGTCGCTCGCGCCGCGGTGGCCGTCGAGCACGAGGAGGCGCCCGCCGGGGCGCTCGCGCTGGAACAGCCGGGGCCGGACCTCCTCGGCGTGGTAGCGCCGCGCGATCCGCTCCGCGTCGGCGTCGTAGTCGTGGATCCCGATGATGTCGGTCGCGACGCTCTCCCAGCCGTCGTTGCCGACCACGGGGCGGGTCGAGTCGAGCGTCTTGGTGAGGTGGTAGAGCGCCTCGACCCAGTGGCGCTCCCGGGCGTTGTCCGGCAGGTTCGGCACGCCCCAGGACTCATTGAACGGCACCCACGCCATGACGCAGGGGTGGCTGTAATCGCGCTCGATCACGTCGGTCCACTCCCGCGTGAGGCGCTCGACCGACTGCGCGGTGAAGCGGTAGGCGCTCGGCATCTCCTCCCAGACCAGGAGCCCGAGCGTATCCGCCCAGTAGAGATAGCGCGGGTCCTCGATCTTCTGGTGCTTGCGCACGCCGTTGAAGCCCATGGCACGCGCGAGCTCCACGTCGCGCCGGAGCGCGTGATCGTCCGGCGGCGTCATCCCGGTCCCGGGCCAGTAGCCCTGATCCAGCACCATCCGGAGCGGGAGCGGCCTCCCGTTGAGCACGACGCGATCGCCCTGGATCGCGATCGAGCGCAGCGCCGTGTAGCTCCGGACGCTGTCGAGGACCTCCCCGTCCCCGCCGAGGAGCTCGATCTCGGCCTGGATCAGGATGGGGCACTCGGGGCTCCACAGGAGGTGGTTCCGGAAGTCGTCGATCCCCGGATCGGAGAGCGCGATGCGCCGGTGCACCTCGCCGGCGACGACGGTGTACGTGTCGTCGGCGAGCAGCGCGTCGTCGCTGTGGAGCCGAACCCTGAGGCGCAGGTCGTCGCGCCGCTCCCCGGCGATCCTCACGTAGCAGTCGATCTCCCATCGCGTGAGGCTCGACGCCCAGCGCACGGCCCCGATCGACGTCCTCGGCACGCGCTCCATCCAGACGGTCTGCCAGATCCCGGTCGTGCGCGGATACCAGATCGAGTGCGGCTCGCGCTGCCAGTCCTGCTTGCCGCGCGGCTTCGCCAGGTCGGCGGGGTCGTCCTCGGCGCGGACGACGATCTCCTTTGCCCCTTTCGCGCCGAGGTAGTCGGTGATGTCGACGCTGAACGGCGTGTAGCCGCCCACGTGGCGCGCGACCACGCACCCTTCTACCCAGACGGTGGCCTCGTAGTCGACGGCGCCGAAGTGCAGGATCAGCCGCTCGCCGTGGCGGAGGTCGGGCGCCTCGAACGTCCGCCGGTAGAAACAGGCGCAATAAAACCCCATCTCCCCGACCCCGCTCTGCTCCGTCTCCGGCGAGAACGGGACGTCGATGACGCGATCCCACACGACCTCGGCGGGCTTGCTCCACCTCGCCTGCGGATCGAGCGCGAACGCCCATCGCCCGTTCAGGGAGGTCCACCCGGCGCGCCGGAGCTGCGGCCTCGGATATCCGTGCTCGCGGCCGCCCGCGCTCGACAGCTCGTCCTCCGCGGCGTGTCGCCCCTCCGCTCGCCTCGGTGCCATCGCGTGACGTCTCCTCCCTCCGCACGAGCCGCCGGACCGAACCGCGGAGTCGCAGCGCTCCTCGCCAGGCGCTGGATGATGCCCGTGCGCCCGGCGCAAGTCCAACCGCTCCCCTCAAATAGGCCCGTTGCACCGCCCGGCCTGTCCCCCCGTCGGCAGGATATCAAAGCAAACTCCACATTTCCTGTTCACGCCGACATCCCTTCTCTCGACACGCACACTCAGCCTGCTCGTCACCACGCCAGTTCCCCCCACCAGGCGTCCTGGCCAGGGATCTGGAGAGAGAGAGAGTTCAACGCAAAGGCGCAAAGGCGCAAAAAAGCAAATATTCACGTATTTTTGCGTCTTTGCGCTCTTTGTGCCTTTACGTTAAAATTCTCTTCGCTCGCGTGGCACATCCCTGGCCCGCCCGCGCTACCATCCCGCCGTCCCACCCCGAGCAGCCCGGCCCCTCGCTGCATGTCCTCGCCCCCTCCCGCGTCCACCGCGCCCGCCTTCGCCGAGATGACCGTCGGCGCCCACCGGCTCGCGCTCCTCAAGGACGGCGCCCAGACCTACCCGGCCATGCTCGAGGCCATCGCCCGGGCCCGGCGCACGATCTGCCTCGAGACGTACATCCTGCGGGACGATCGCACCGGCCGGCGCTTCGCCGAGGCGCTCATGGAGCGGGCGGCGGCGGGCGTCGAGGTGAGCGTGCTCTTCGATGCCTGGGGCTCGTCCGTCTCGTCGTCGTTCCTCGACGGGCTCCGCCGCGCCGGCGTCCGTCCCCTCGCCTTCCGCCCCCTCGAGCTCTCGGCCCCCTTCGGGAAGGTGGCCCGCCGCGACCACCGCAAGGCGCTCATCGTCGACGGCACCGTCGCCTTTACCGGCGGCCTCAACATCTCCGACGACTACGCCGCCCCGGAGGACGGCGGCGCCGGCTGGCGCGACACCCACCTCCGGATCGAGGGCCCCGCCGCCGCCGAGCTCCAGTACTTCTTCCTGCGCACCTGGCAGCGCGCCGGCGGCGCCCCCATCGACGATCGGCGCTACGGCTACGCCGAGCGCAGGCCCGACCCCGCCGTCCAGATCATCAGCAACGACCTCCCCCGGCGCAGGCACCGCCACGGCATCCGCGACGCCTACCGGCACGCCATCGAGCGCGCCCGGCGCCGGATCTTCATCACCAACGCCTACTTCCTGCCGCCGCTCCGGGTGATCCACGCGCTCTCCGCCGCCGCGCGCCGCGGCGTCGACGTCAGGATCATGGTCGCCGGCACCACCGACGTGCCCGCGGTCCTGCTCGCGTCGCGCACCATCTACGGCCACCTCCTCGACGCCGGCGCCCGCATGCTCGAGTGGCGCGGCCGCGTCCTGCACGCCAAGACCGCGGTCATCGACGGCGTCTGGTCCACCGTCGGCTCCACGAACCTCGACAGCCAGTCGCTCCGCATGAACCTCGAGGCGAACGCCGTCATCTCGCACCGCGGGTTCGCCGGCGCCCTGGAGCGGATGTTCGCCGACGACCTCGCCCACTGCCGCGAGATCACCGTCGCGCACTGGGCCCGGCGCCCGCTCTGGGAGCGGGCGGCCTCGTGGACAGCCTACCTCGCGCGCGACTGGCTCTGACCCCGGCGCGCTCGCTCGGCGTCGTTCGACGCCGTCGACGTCGTTCGACGTCGTTCGACGTTCTCACCCCCCCGCCCGCGCGCACCGCCGCGCTCGCCGGCGGGTGCTACCGTTCGGTATGTCCGACTTCCGCCGCTTCCGCGGCACCGAACGCTACCTCACCAACGAAGCGCTCGAGGCCGCCGTCAACTGCGCGCTGGTCCTGGAGCGGCCGCTCCTCGTCAAGGGAGAGCCCGGCACCGGCAAGACGCTGCTCGCCGAGGCCATCGCGCAGAGCCTGTCCGCAGAGCTCATCCCCTGGCACGTCAAGAGCACCACGCGGGCCCAGGACGGGCTCTACGTCTACGACACCGTCCAGCGGCTCTACGACGCGCGCTTCGGCGACGGCGACGTGCGCGACATCCGCCGGTACATCAAGCTCGGCCCCCTCGGGAGGGCGTTCAGCGCCGACAGGCGCGTCGTGCTCCTCATCGACGAGGTCGACAAGGCCGATCTCGAATTCCCGAACGACCTCCTCCACGAGCTCGATCGGATGCGCTTCCGCGTCGCCGAGACCGGGGACGAGATCGTCGCCCGGGAGCGGCCCGTCGTGATCATCACCAGCAACAACGAGAAGGAATTGCCGGACGCCTTCCTGCGCCGCTGCGTCTTCCACTTCATCGATTTCCCGGAGCCGGAGCTCATGCGGGACATCGTCCGCGTCCACCACCCCGAGCTCGATCGGACGCTGGCCGATCAAGCGATGCAGGTCTTCTACGAGATCCGGAAGAACACCCGGATCCGGAAGCGGCCCTCGACGAGCGAGCTCATCGACTGGATCGCCGTGCTGCGCAAGGCGGGCGTGGGCGAGGTGAAGCTCGACAAGACGCTGCCGTTCCTCGGCGCGCTGCTCAAGAAGGAGCAGGACCTCGCGGCCCTGGCCGATCAGCTGGCCGGCGGCAGGCGGTACCGGTCGTAGCGATGTTCGTCGCGTTCCTCTACGAGCTCCGGGCCCGCAAGGTCCCGGTCGGCGCCCAGGAGGCGATCGGCCTCGCGCGCGCGCTCGCCGCGGGCCTCCACGAGAGCTCGCTCGACGGCTTCTACCACGTCGCGCGGGCGCTCCTGGTCCACTCCGAGGCGCACCTCGACGACTTCGACCTCGCGTTCGCCCAGCACTTCCGCGGCGTGCACGTGGAGGCCAAGGCGATCGCCGAGGAGCTCCTCTCGTGGCTCCGGGATCCGGTGAAGATGCGCGCCCTCTCCGAGGAGGAGAAGGCGATGATCGAGGAGCTCGACCTCGAGGAGGTGCTCCGGCGGTTCGAGGAGCGCCTCCGCGAGCAGCGGGAGCGCCACGACGGGGGGAACCGGTGGATAGGGACCGGCGGCACGTCGCCGTTCGGCCGGGGCGGGTTCAACCCGAGCGGCATCCAGGTCGGCGGCTCCGCGGGCGGGCGGAGCGGCGCGATGCAGAACGCCGACGCGCGCCGGTACCGGCCTTATCGCAGCGACGTCACGCTCGACGTGCGCCAGATCGAGGTGGCGCTGCGCAAGCTGCGCGCCTTCGCGCGCGAGGGCGGCGAGCGCGAGCTCGACGTCGAGGCGACGATCGACGCGACGGCCAGGAACGCGGGCGAGATCGAGATCGTCACGCGGCCCCCGCGACGGCCGAACACGCGCGTGATCCTGATGATGGACGTGGGCGGCTCGATGGATCCCAACGCCGCGCTCGTGTCGCAGCTGTTCAGCGCGGCGAAGCGCGCGACGCACTGGAAGGAGCTGAGGAGCTACTACTTCCACAACTGCGTCTACGAGAAGGTCTACAAGACCGAGGGGCTGCAGGAGCCCGTGCCGGTGCGCGAGCTCCTCCGCGAGTGCGGCAAGCAGCACAAGCTCGTGATGGTCGGGGACGCGTCGATGGCGCCGTACGAGCTGCTCGGCTCGTCGGGCTACGGCGGCGCCTCGCTCGACGCCGACGCGCGGCTGCCCGGCGTCGCCTGGCTGATGATGCTCCGCGAGCATTTCGACCGCGCCGTGTGGCTGAACCCGGACGGGATCGGCCCGTACCCCCACCCGACCGTCGACGCGATCAAGGGCATCTTCCCGATGTTCGCGCTCACGCTCGAGGGCCTGGGAGAGGCCGTCTCCGAGCTCGTCCGCGGCCGCGGTCGCGGCTGAGCCGGCGCGGCGCGCGGATACGGCTGAGCCGGCGCGGCGCGCGGGCGCGGTGTCGACGGGGCGCGTCAGCCGGCCGCGCGCCTGAACACCTCGGCCGTGGTCGACGCGACGAGGGCGCGGTCGAGCCAGCCATCGAGCTCGCGCTCGCTCCTGCACGACGCGATCTTCGCCGCCGCCGACTTCGTGAGCCGCAGCCCTCGCCGATCGAGGACGCGCCGCAGCGCATCGCGCTTGCCCTCGAGGATCCCTTCCTCGCGGCCCTCTTCGCGGCCCTCTTCGCGGCCCTCTTCTCGGCCCTCTTCTCGGCCCTCTTCTCGGCCCTCTTCTCGGCCCTCCTCGCGCCCTGCAGCGAGCACGGCGTCGAGGTCCTCGTAGCCGCGCCGCTGGAGCAGGTTGGTCAGCGTGGCCTTCTCCGCCTCGCTGCGATCGTAGAGCGCCTCGACCGGGAACGCGTTCTTCAGGATGCCCGGCGCGCTCAGCAGCTGCCCGGGGAGCACGACCCGCACCTTCCGTCGGGGCTCGTGCACCTCGACCCGCCGTGGGCCGTTGAGGCGCACCACCCACACGAGCTTCGTGCCGGCCGCGAGCAGCTCGTCGATCTTCTCCGCGAGCTCCTTCTCGTCCTGCCCCACGTCGGCGTACTCGATGGCGAGCTCCGGTACCCCCTTCACCCAGCCGGGCCGGTCGGGCACGTTCCCCACCGCCACGTCCGGCGCCCGGAGGGTGCCCGGCCCCAGGGAATACCCCGTGTCCACGCCCGCCTCCTTGACCGCCGGATCCCACCCGACGACCGAGCTGCCCAGGTGGTTCGGCCCGGAGGCTCGCCCGCCCGTGGGGGCGCAGTACACGGGGTGGCCATTCGACAGCTCGTACGGAGCGCCCGAGCGGAGGTGCTCCGGTCGAAACGGGCCGCGTTCCGCCGGACGGCGCTTGGCCTGCATGGACATGAGAGGACGATAGCATGCGGGCGGCGCACCCCGGCGGGCGGCGCGCCCGGCATGAGCGCGGCTACGGCCCGGCCGGCGCCCCCGCCTACTGGCTCGGCAGCCACATGCGGAACGCCGTGCCCGCGCACCGGCCCGTCGTCGCCGTGATCTCGCCGCCGTGCGCCTCGATGATGACCCGGCTCAGCGCGAGCCCGAGGCCGGTCCCCTTCACCTTGGCGGTCACGAGCGGCTCGAAGAGGTGGTCGACCACGCAAGGGTGGACGCCGGGGCCGTTGTCCTCGACCTCGAGGTACGTGCGCTCGTCGCCTCGCCACGCGCGCGTGACGATCGAGCCGCCAGGGGCGTTGTCGAGCGCCTCGATGGCGTTGAGGTAGAGGTTCGAAAAGACGCGCTCGAGCAGGATGGGGTCGCACAGGAGCGTGAGGTCGGCCGGCGCGACGGCGACCTCGAAGCGGACCGCCGTGGGCAGGACCAACGCGTGCCGAGCGCTCTCGATGAGCTTGCCGACGTGCGCCGGCTCGCGCCGCAGCGGCTCGCCGCGCGCCAGCCCGAGGACGCTGCCGATGACCTCGTGCGCCTTGCGGATCTCGCACGTCACCCGGTCGAGGTGGCGCAGCAGGCGGGGCCGATCGTCGAGGTCGCGCTGCGCGAGGTAGAGCGACGACTCCGCGACCGCGAGGGCGTTGCGCAGCTCATGGGCGACGCTCGCACCAACCGCTCCCGCCGCGGCGAGGCGCGCGGCGCAGCATTCGGTCTCGTGACCCTCTTTTGCCATAAAGCGGACCGCAGCGTAGCCGATCCGCGGGCGATCGCCCGCGCGCTCCGAGGGCGACGCGATGACCTCACCCGGAGGATCTTTGCGGTGCGACCGTCCCGGGCTGGCTCACTCGGCGTCCGCGGCGAGCGCCGGGGACGGCGCCCGCTCCGGGGCCGACTTGACGCGACGCGCCCGCTCGAGGTCGAAGAGCGAGAAGCGCTCGCCCGCGGCGGAGCCCGACGGCGCGGCGCGGCCGAACAGCTGAAGCCGCACGGCGCGGTGCGGCGGGGGCGCGATCGCGCCCGGCGCCCCCCCGGGCTCGCCCGCGATCACCGCCGCGACCTCGGAGGATTTCACCGCGCCCGAGCCGCGGATGTCGACCTCGACCTCCAGGGCGACGAGATCGCCGACGAGCCCCGCGCGCGCGAGCGCCGAGAGCACGTCGGGCCCGCCCACCTCGGCCCGCACGAGGTACTGGCGCACGTCGACCATCTTCGCGATCCGCTCGATCTCCCGGCGGATCGGGAGCGACGCGGCCGAGAGGGCGGCGCTGCAGCGGGCCGCGAGGACCGCCTCGGCGTCGGCGCCGATCGACGAGCGCGCGAACGCGAGCGCGTAGCGCGCGCCGGCGATCAGCTTGCTCAGGGAAGGGTCCTCGGGGCCGAGCTTCACGGCGCCGCGGAACGCGAGCCCGCGGGGGCTCGCGGCCGACATCGAGGCGACGAGCGCCTCGAGCGCGGCCGGGTCGAGGTCGCGCTCGAGGCGGAGGTCGACGTACTCATCGAGGCTGATGACGCCGAGCGAGAGCGCCGGCGAGAACGTCATGTCGGGCTTCGGGTGGAAGCCCGCGGTGTAGGTCATCGGCGCGCCGACGCGCCGGAGCACGCGCGGCAGCTCGCGCACGACGTCCAGGTGGCCGAGCAGCGCCATCGGGCCGGTCTTCTCGAAGCAGAAGCGGTAACGGAAGCCGCCGCGCCCCTTCGGCGCGGGCGCGCGCGGGGGCGCCGCCGCCTCGGCGCGCGGGAGTGCTGCGGCCTCGGCGCGCGGGGGCGCCGCCACCTCGGCGCGCGGGGGCGCCGCCGCCTCGGCGCGGGCCGGATCCTCGGGCGACGGCGCGGCGTCTGCCGGCAGCGAGGCGGCCGCGTCGGTGAGCACCGGCAGCGACCGCTTGTGGGCGCCGAGCCGGTCGAGGAAGGTCAGCCGCTCCTCGCGCATCTGCGTCATGTCGCAGGCGACGCCGCAGTCGTAGCAGACGAGCCGCCGCGTATCGGCCCTGGCGTCCTCGAGGTTCGTGTGGTGCACGAACGTGCCGGCGACCTTGCCGCACGGCGGGCTGAGGCGGCTCTGGAGCGCCTTCCTGTACTCCTTCGCGAGGAAGCCCTCCTCGAGGCCGACGTCGATGTGATCCCAGGGCAGCCGCGCCGTCACCGGGAGGGTGCCGAGGTACTTCGCCCGGTCGACGCCGAAATGCGCGAACGCCTCCTCCCACACGGACAGCTTGAGCTGATCGTCCCACGAGTCGAAGCGAGCGCCGTTCCGCCACGCCCGCTCGAGGACGTCGGCGAGGGGGCGGTCGCCGCGGGCGAAGATGCCCTCGAGGACGCTGGCGTGGGCCTCGTGCGTCTTCAGCGTGACGGCGCGGTAGGGCCGCACCGTGTCCCGGAGCAGCTGCTGCTTGCGCCCGACCTCGGCGAGCGGGTCCATCGCCGCCCACTGGAACGGGGTGTGCGGCTTCGGCACGTGGGTCGAGACGCTGACGGTCACGTCGACCGGCTTGCCCTTGCCGGCCGCTCTCCGCCCGGCGCCGGCCGCGCGGGCGCCCGTCTCGACGATGCCGCGCACGTCCTCGTCGGTCTCGGTCGGGAGGCCGATCATGAAGTAGAGCTTCATCTTGCCCCAGCCGCGGCTGAACACGCGCTCGGCCGTCTCGAGGAGCTGCTCCTCCGTGACGTTCTTGTTCACGACGTCGCGCATCCTCTGGGTCCCCGCCTCGGGCGCGAACGTGAGGCCCGTGGCGCGCACGCGCTTGAGCTCGTCGAGGAGGTCGGGCTCGAGCCCGTAGGCGCGCAGCGACGAGACGCCGAGCGAGATGCGCTCCTTCGTGAGGCGGTCGGTGACCTTCTTGACGAGCGGCGAGATGCACGAGACGTCGGCCGTCGACAGCGCCGTGAGCGAGACCTCGTCCTGGCCGGACTTCTGCACCGCGCGCATCACGGTGTCGACGATCTGCTCGGGATCGCGCTCGCGGACCGGGCGGTAGATCATGCCGGCCTGGCAGAAGCGGCACCCCTCGGTGCAGCCGCGGGCGATCTCGATCGACATGCGGTCGAAGATGGCCTCGGGGCCGCCGGTGGGGCTCTCGTCCGGGAACGGGTACCGGTTCAGGTCGACCAGGGCGCGGTCGATGGGGAACGGGATGCCGTCGACGAGCGGGCGGTCGACGACCTCGAGGCCGGTGTCGGGGTCGAGCCGGGTCGCGTAGAGCGAGGGCACGTACACCGCGCCGAGGCGCGCGATCGCGGCGAGCCGCTCGCGCCGCGGCACGCCCTCCCGCTTGAGCCGGGTCCACGTGAGGGCGACCTCGGTCGCCTTCTCCTCGCCGTCGCCGATGACGAGGGCGTCGAGGAAGGGGGCGACCGGCTCGGGGTGGGTCGCCGTCGGGCCGCCCGCGATGACGATCGGGTCGTCCTCGCCGCGGTCCTCCGCGCGCAGGGGGACGCCGCCGAGGTGCAGCATCGTGAGGATGTTGGAGTAGGTGAGCTCGAACTGCAGGGAGAAGCCCACCACGTCGAAGTCCCGGAGCGGCCGCGCGGACTCGAGCGAGACGAGCGGCAGCCCGCGCTTCACGAGCTGCGCCTCCATGTCGACCCACGGCGCATAGCAGCGCTCGGCCAGCGTGCGCGGGTCGTCGTTCAGGAGCTTGTAGAGGATCTTGAAGCCGAGGTGGCTCATCCCGATGTCGTAGACGTCGGGGAAGGCGAGGCAGACGCGCGCCTCGACCGACGCCCAGTCCTTCACGACCGAGCCGACCTCGCCGCCCGCGTAGCGCGCGGGCTTCTCGACCTGATCGAGAAAGGAGGCGTACGGGTGGTCGGCGAGCAGGGGGAGGCTGTCCATGGCGCTCCGGCGCGTAGCATGGCCGGCGCGTGGCGGCATCCGCGGGCCCCGGGCTCCGGGCGCCCGCCCGCTGTCGCGGCCGGCAGCGGCCCGGGGGTCGCCGCGGGCCCGGAGCGGCGCGGCGGCCCGCTTGGGCTATGCTCACCCCGTGCGCGAGCGGGATGCCCACCACGTGGAGATCGATCGGCAGCGGCACGTCGAGTACCGCGATCCCAGCGAGTTCGACCGGATCGCCTTCGCCATGCGCGCGCTGGACCGCCTCCGGCCGAAGCGGATGACCGTCGCCGTCTACCCGGCCATCGCGGCGCTCCGCGTCGAGCGCGGGAGCAACCTGCAGCGCGGCGAGGGGGGCTCGTGGGCGATCGTCGGCATCCCGCCGCACGCGAGCCGCGAGCACATCGCCTACGCCCTCGCCGAGCTCGCGGGCGTCGAGTCGGTGCCCTACGCGGTGCAGAGCCTCCTCGCGGCCGACAGGAACGCCGACGCCTAGGCGCGCCGGCACGATCGCCGAGGCCTGAAGCGCGCCGCCCCGCCAGAGCGCCCATCGCGACCCGCGCGCGGCTCATCTCCGCGCTCGCGCCACGCGGTCGTCACGCGCCCGTCACGCGCTCCAGCGTGTGGGACTGCCCCGCACGGACGCCGCCGCCCTGCGTCCTCGGCGCGCGCCTCCGGCTGCGCCGCCGGAAGTTGCCGCTGTCCCGAGATCGCCGCGCCTCTCCCGCGCGGCGGATGGTATTGCGCCCCGCACCCGGGAGAGCGACGCTGCGCCCGTGCCATCTGCGATCCGGCGACACATCGAGCGCCACCGCGCCGCGAAGGCGGTGTGGAGCGTCATCGTCAGCCTGGACCGCCACAACGGGCCGCGGGCCGCGAGCGCGATGGCCTTCGACGCGTTCCTCAGCCTGATCCCCCTCGCCGCCTTCGCCGGCTACGTGCTCAGCCGGACCAAGGAGTGGTCGGACCTCGTGGTCCAGCCGCTCCTCAAGGCCGCGCCCCCGGAGGTCGCCAACCTCGTCTCAGAGGAGCTCTTCCGGCTCTCGCAGTCGTCGGCGGTCGCCCCCATCAGCATCACCGGCTTCCTCTGGATCACGTCCTCCGGGCTCTCGACCGCCATGGGCGTGTTCGACACCATCTACAACACGCGCGAGCGCCCCTGGTACGTCCGCAGGGCGATCGCGGCGGCGTGCGTGATGGCCAGCCTGGCCGTGGTGCCCGTGGTCGCCGGCGTCGGCGTGCTGATCGGCTCGCTCTCCGGCTCGATCGGCGCCCGCATCGTCGCCTTCGCCCTCCCGGCCGGGCTCGTCACCTGCATGGTGGCCGCGTTCTTCCGGCTCTCGATCCAGCGCCCGAACATCGAGCGGCGCCGGATCTTCCCGGGCGCGGTGCTCACCGTGGTGCTCTGGTCGGTCGTGTCGACCCTGTTCTCGCTCTACGTCGCCACGCTCGGCCGCTACGCCACGTTCTACGGGAGCCTCGCGACCGTCGCGATCTTCCTGTTCTGGCTGTGGCTCCTGGCCCTGGCGCTGCTCATCGGCGGCGAGCTGAACGCGCGCCTGGAGCGCGAGCGCGCCGGGGTGCTGTCGGTCCCGCCCCCCGGCAAGTGGAGCGCGCTGGAGCTCTCCGAGCTGGCCCAGCTCACCGACCCTGCCCTGAGCCCCACGCCGCTGCCCCAGAGCGCCACGCCGCTGCCCCAGAGCGCGACGCTGCCCCAGAGCGCGGCGCTCCCCCGCGGCGCCGCGGCGCAGCGCCGCGACGCCCAGGGCGAGGCGGACGAAGACGAAGAGCGCGGCTCCCCGAGCTCGCCGCCGCAGCGGCAAGCCGCGGGGTAGCAGGCCCCGCCGCCCCCGGCGGCCGCGCGCTCCCGCCGCCCCCGGCGGCCGCGCGCTGAAGGACGGACGGCCGCCGCCCGACGGATCGGCTCGGCACGGGCGGTGAAAGCTCCGCCGATCGTTCGCCGCTCGGCGCTCACTCGGCGCGCATTCGCACGGTGGGTGCGCGCACTTCGCGCAGGGGGATGTCGAGGGCGGGCGTGAGGGGGAGCAGTCGAGCGTGCACGCGCACTACGGAGCGGGGGGTGACGGGGGCGGCAGCCGGCGCGCCGCGCCTCCGAAAGGGGACGCCGGGCTGTACTTTCTGGGAGCGCTGCACGAGCTCGTCGCCATCGGCCTGCACCGACCGGCCCTCGACGCGCTCTGCGCAGGGCAGCGCGACATCGCCGAGCCCCCCATCGACCGCGCCTACCTGATCAAGATCCTCGACGAGGAGATCTCCCGCCAGTTCGGGCACCCGCTCCGGCCGCTCATCGAGCTCGTGCTCAACGCCGCCGACGCGGCCCGCGCGCCGCAGCCGCTCGTCGACGTCGCCGTCATCGACGGGCGCGTCGACGTCAGCGACACCGGCGCCGGCATGGGGCTCCGGGCAATCCTCTCACGGCTGCTCATCCCGTTCGCGACAGACAAGCGGCCCGGGATCGATCTCGGCCGGTTCGGGGTCGGGTTCTTCTCGGTGCTCGGCCTCGGGCTCTCGGACCCGGAGAGCTTCAGCCTGCACCTCACCACCGGCGACGGCATCGAGGGGTGGGCGATCCGCGTCGTGGCCTGGCCCAGCCTGGGCGACGCGCCCGAGCGCACCCCCGACGAGCCCGAGCGCGCCCGCGGCCGCGCGTCGCCCGAGCTCACCGCCGCGCTGATGTGCTCGGTGCGCCGGATCGCGCCGCTGCTCGGCACGCGCGTGCGCGTCACGTCGTCGCTGCTCGAGTCGAGCGCGGTCCGCGCTTACCTGCGCGACGCGCTCCACTTCTTCCCCGCGAGCCGCGCCCTCGTGCTGCTCGACGGCGCGGCCGTGAACGACGGCCGGCTGATCTCGGGCGGTCGGCTCGTCGAGGAGCGCATCGCGGCCGCGCCGGCCGCCGACGCGGACGACCCTCCCGCGGCGAGCGGCCCGCGCCCCACCGCGGCGAGCGGCCCGCCCCCCGCCGCGGCGAGCGGCCCGCCCGCGGAGGAGGCGCGCGCCCGCCTCGCGGAGGGGCGCGACGGCGCGCTCGTCGCGCGCTTCCACGTCGGCGGGCGGGCGCTGCTCCCGAGCATCTCGGCGGCCACCTTCCACGCCGGGGTCAAGGTCGAGGCGTGCCTCGCCGTGGCCGAGCTCGCGCTCATCGACTTTCCGGCCGCCGTGGAGCTGACCGAGGGGCGCGACGCGCTCAAGGTCGGGCCGGCGTTCACCGCGGCCGCGACGGCGTTCTACCGGCGGCTCATCCAGATCGCCGCGGAGGGCGGCGAGGGCCGGCGCGCGCGCGACCGGCTCGCCGAGATGGCCGCGCAGATCAGCGCGCTCATGCTGCAGTCCGCGGGCTGGGACGAGGTGGCCGTCGAGCTCGCGCGCGCCCTGCTCGGCCCGGGGCGCTGCATGGTGAACCCCGAGCGGCGCGAGGCGCTGCTCGGGTTCCTCGGGCCGAGCGTGGCCGATCGGCTCTTCGTGCCCGAGAGCTTCTGGGCCGAGCGCGAGTGGCAGCCCCACCTGCCCGGCGAGCGCGAGCTCCTCGAGGACGAGCTCGAGTTCGACCCGCCGGAGACGCTCGCGGCCCTGGCGCGGCGCCGCGGCGATCTCGCCGGGCTGCCGCTGCTCGTCGCGCGCGCGGTGAGCCCGCACACGACCATGGTCGCCCTCTGCCGCGGCCGGCCCCAGGCGGGCGGCGGCGCGGGCGCGGCGGCGCGCCGGGCGCCGGGCGCGCTCCCGTCCCCGGACGCGCCGGCGCGGCGCCCGGCGGGCCCGCTGCCGTGCCTCGGCACGCGCCGGCTGCTGCTCATCCGCGACGACAGCGCGGCGGTGCGGCGGCCCGCGGGCTGGTGCGACCGGTACGCGCTGCGGGCCGCCTTCGACCGGGCCTCCGGGGTGCGCGAGGCCGATCTCGAGCGCGATCTCATCGTCGGCGAACCCGTGGACGGGGCGGCGTGCGCCGCGCTCGGGCCCGGCGAAAGGACGTCCGGAGGCGATCCATGACCCAGATCTCGTACGGGCTTTTCTCGGAGCTGCTCCTCGTGCGGATCCACGGGCGCGCCGAGGCGTACCTCCAGGCGAGCAGCGCGGAGCGCCTCGCGCTCGTCGCCGCCTGCCGCGGCGAGGCCACGGTGCCCGACCTCGCGCAGCGCATCCTCTCGCGCACCATCTACGCGCAGGCGTCGTCGCGGATCGGCCCGCTCCGCGAGCTGCTCCAGAACGCGCTCGACGCCTCGCCCCCCGGCGCCCGCATCGACGTCCGCTCGACCGAGGACGGGCGCGAGATCTCGGTCGCCGACCAGGGCCGCGGCATGAGCCGGACCGAGCTCCTCGCCGACCTGCTCGTCCCCTTCCGGAGCGGCAAGGCGGGCGAGCCCGACGCGATCGGCGAGCACGGGATCGGCTTCTTCTCGGCGCTGGAGATCGCGCCGTGGATCGAGGTGGTCACGGCGACGCCCTCGGGCGGGCACCGGCTGCTCGTGGCGCCGCTCGGCGCGGGGCCGCCCTACGACGACTTCTCGTGGACGCTCCTGTCCCTGCCCCGCTCCTCGGCCGCGCCGCCGCCCGGCCTCGCGGGCGCCGCCGCGCCGCCGCGCCGGTCGACGACGGGCACCTCGGTGCGGCTCTCGCTCGCGCAGCCGATCTCGCGGCCGGCGCTCGCCGCCGAGGTGGCCGCGGCGGTGGGGCTCGTCGACCCGGCCGTCGCGCGGATCTACGTCGACGGCGCGCTCGTCAACACGGCGCGGGCGCGCCTCCGCCGCGCCGCCGAGGTGCCGCTCCGGCTGCCGCCGTCGGGCGAGCTCTGCGGCGCGGTCGAGCTCCTCGTGGGGCGGGGCGACGGCGTCGAGCCGCAGCTCACGATCACCCAGAAGGGGCTCACGGTGGCGACGCGGATCGACCCCTTCCCCGGCCCCGAGCTCGGGCTGCACCGGGAGCTCGCGCGCGCGATCACGGCGGCCGGCTTCGGCCTGGTCGCGGAGCTGCCGCTCGCGGTGCCGCTCAACAAGGGCCGCTCGGCGGTCGCGGCGAGCGCGTCCACGGCCGTCGAGGCGGCGCTCGTCGCCGCGTTCGAGCGCTTCATCCTGCGCGACGCCCTGTACGACCGCGAGCTCCTGCGCGCGGTGGATCACCGGCTCTCGTCGGTGCTCGACCGGCTCGTGCAGGCGGCGCTGCTCGGCGAGAGCATCACCATCGCCTCCGCCCAGGTGGTGGACGAGCTCGATCCGGGCGCGCGCACCCCCACGGTGGCGGCCCCCGAGCAGGTCATCCGCTTCGCGAGCGGGCTGCTCGACGCGCCGCTCTTCCGGTCGATCGTGGTCGACGCCGGCCCGCGGCCCCCGGGGGCGGCGCCGTCCGCGCTGCTCGGCCAGCTCCACGCCCGGAGCGCGCCGCTCACGCTGCGCGAGCTGCTCAAGGCGCACCGGGACGGCGTGCTCCGCCCGCTCGAGGCCTCCCTGCCGAGCGGCGCGCGGAGCGCCGCCCGCGCGCCGCTCGGCGGCACCGCGGCGCCCGAGGCTGCCGGGCGGGAGGCGCCGGGCGCGCGGGCGGGGGAGCTCGTGTACCTCGCGATCGACGAGCCGCTCGCGCAGGCGTTCTGGCGGCGGCTCGCGAGCGAGGGCGCGGCCTCGCCGCCGCTCGCCGAGGCCGCCGCGGCGGCGCCGCAGCGCCCGTCGAGCGCCGCGCCGTGCCCGATGCCGCGCACCTCGCGCGACGCGCTCCTCTCGATCGCGGCCGAGGTGCCCGGCGTCCGCGCCGTGGCCGCGGCCATGACGGTCATCGAGCGGCTCGACGCGGCGATCTCGGAGGCGGCGGATCTGCCGACGTCGCCGATCTGGGTGCACCAGGATCTCTACGGCCCCGACGAGATGGCGCACACCGACGGGAGCGGGATCAGCGTGAACATCGCCTCGTCGCGGGTGCGGACGCTGCTCACGGCGGTGCTCCTGCGGGACGACGCGGCTGCGTTCACGGCGCTCACGGATCTGCTGCTCCACGAGAAGACGCACGTCTCGCTGGCGAGCTACGTCCCGCGCCCCACGGCCGAGCACGGCACGAGCTTCTACCGCCGCAAGGACTGGATGCGCCGCCGCCTGCTCGCCGCGATCGCGAGCGGCGCGGTCGCCGACCCGATGCGCTGGCTCGCGGTGGCGCGGCGCGGCCTCGCGAGCGCGGCGCTCCCGGCGCCGGTGGAGCTGTCGCGGGCGTTCCAGTCGGCCGCGGCGGCGGCGTGAGGCGGTCGGGCGGGCCGGAGGAGCGGCGTGCGCGAGGGGGAGGCGTTCAGCGCGAGCCGAGGGGTGTCCGGCGGCGCCGGGGTGAATTGAAATTCAAACCGGAGGCTGTCCGGAGGTGGTGTCCGGAATGGTTCCGTGTCAGGCGTGGATCCGGACACTCGCGCGGCGCGTACCGGACACCCTGTCTACTGAGTAGACGCGGAATCTGTCGCGACGCCGCTTCCTGGCCGGCCAAACATGGATCACCGAAGCACCATGTTGACAACATCGCGCGAAGGTGCATTGTCGCCGCTCGACGCGCGGACGCAGCCGTCCATAGGGGCGCTCGGCTATGACATAGCCTGGCCACAGGCTTCCTGGAATGCCGGGAAACACAGCGGTTTCGTGTTACCTTCAGGGCACAAAGCAAAGCGCCCCGCCCTCGGCTGCAACCGGGAGCGGGGCTGCGAAACATCCGGCGGTGGGCCCGTCGGACGCGCGTCGCACCGCGATCATGGGCCAGCGCCGGGAGAAAGGCAAGCTGTGCCCGCACCTCTCCCGCTGGAGACGCGCGTTCGCGTCGTTTCTGCGCTCTGCGAAGGCAACTCGATCCGCGCGACCGCGCGCATGATCGGCGTCGACAAGGAAACCGTGATGGCGCTTGCCCTGCGCGTTGGCGAGGGCTGCGCCCGCCTCCACAACCGGATGATGCGCGACCTGGCCTGCCACGTCGTGCAGGTGGATGAGCAGTGGAGCTTCGTCCAGAAGAAGCAGTCTCGCGTGAAGCCTGACGAGCCGGAGGAGCGCGGAGACGCCTATCTGTACGTCGCTCTGGACGCGAACACGAAGCTGGCGATCTCGTTCCACGTCGGCAAGCGCGACGACGTGAACACGCACCTCTTCATCGAAGATCTGCGGTCGCGTCTGTCCGTCGTTCCGCACATCACGAGCGATGGGTGGCAGTCGTATCCAAACGCCGTCGGCTGGAACTTCAAGGGCGCCGTCGACTACGGCCAGTGCGTCAAGAACTTCAGCCGTGGCGGGTCTCAACGCCCTGATTACCGTTACGAGCCGCCGCGCGACCCGTTCATCACGAAGAAACCGATCTTCGGCGCGCCGCGCGATGAACTCCTGTCCACGTCCTACGTGGAGCGGTTTAATCTGACCACGCGCCACACGGTCGGCCGCACGCGCCGGCTCTGCCTGGCGTTCTCGAAGACCTTGCGCGGGCACTGCGCCGCGGTCGCGTTGGGGATCTGCTACTACAACTTCGTGAGACTCCACGGCTCCCTGGGCACCACGCCGGCCGTTGCGGCGAGGGTCGTCCCGAACCCGTGGACGCTCGCGGAGCTCGTGACCGCTGCGCTTGCCGAGGGCGAGACCGCACCGCCCGCGCCGCAGCCGCTCAAGCTTCAGGTGCGGCCCGGCGCAGAGGAGCGCCCTGCTCGCGAGCTGCCCGGTGGCCGTGGATTTCTCAGGTTGGTTTAGGCGATGACGGATCCGGCCATCGTCGCCGCAGCACGATCGGTGATATCGGCGTCTCCGTCGCTTCGCAACATGCAGGCGCAAGGCGAGTTGCCAACTTACCTACGAGACGGCACCATTGGACACACGATCGTGGTAAAAGATCCGCAGAACTGGCTTCATATCGTGGACGACTATGGAGCCACAATCCGTTGGATTAGCGACGGACACCAGCGGACTTGAGGTCTTTCTCGATGATGTTGCCAATAATGTCGACGGCTTCGTCTACATCAGTTGGCGAGTCAGATCGCATAACGAAGCGCTGATCTGAAAACGTAATCTCATGCCCGTCTCCATTGGGGTTTTTGCGCACGCGCAATGTGCCCGTAGTGCGAAGCTGAATCGGCTTATTGCCAGCAGAAACGTTTACAATCGCAACAACCTGCGAAACCGCAGCGCCATGCTTGTCAACGTACGTATACCTGTCTATTGTGTTGCACTTTTCTGGCGCCACGATTTCCGCCAACTGCGCCCCTTCGCCCAGGTGTTCCAGCAGTCTGGATACTAGACTCTTCTGCAGCGAAGATGTCTTCTTCTCATCCTGCGTAAGCTGATTGGATACGTTCAGCTCAAGCTGAATTCTCTGAAGTCTTCCCATGTGACACTCCCGCGCGTGATAAGCCGTGCGGACGACCCTTGACGAGCGGAGCGGAATAGGGCACCATGCCCTCAGTGCGGTGAGAGCCGTTCCCGGTCCGCCCGTCGGATCGGTCCAGAGAGGCCGGGTCTAGCCACCCGGCCTTTCGTCTATGGACGCGACCTTTGTTTCGACGAGCAGTCAAGCGCGATCTGTCGCCGGGCTGCTAAATCGGCCCGCGAAACGGGACAAAGTGAACAGGTGGTAGATCTTGCGTCAGCGACGCCGGAGGGCGCGAGCGAGGGCCGCGCGGGCGATGCGGAGCCGGCTCGCTGCGGTCCCCGGGCTCATGCCGCGCGCCTTCGCGTACTGGACGAGCGACGCCGGCAGGTCGACGGCTAGGAGCGCCTCGCGCTGCCAGGGCGGCAGGTCGGCCAGAGCTCCCAGCATCTCGCGCGCTTCAACCTGCGCGTGGACGCTCGCCTCGGGGGTGAATTGAAATTCAAACCGGTACCGCTCTCAGCCTCGATGCCCACCCTGACCCTGATGGTTCCCGTCATGATGGCCGTCCGGAGCCTCTGCGCTCGCCCCCGGCGCTGGCGCCCCCCGGGGCGGTCGCTATAGACAGCGCATGAGCGACCACGACCCCGCGCCGGCGCCGCTCGGCGGGGCCGAGAAGCCCGGCGCCGCGCCCGCCGACGACCGCGAGGCCTTCGAGCGCCTGGCCGCCGAGCTCGGCCCGCAGCTGCGCCTGCATTGCTATCGCATCCTGGGCTCGCTGCACGACGCCGAAGACGCGCTGCAAGAGGGGTTCGTGCGGGCGTGGCGGGCGTTCGACGGCTTCGAGGGGCGCGGCACGCGCAAGGCGTGGCTCTACAAGATCGTGACCAACGTCTGCCTCGACCTGGCCTCCCGGCGCAAGCCGCGGGCGCTCTTGCCCGAGGCGAGCGGGCCTTCCGACCCGACGGTGCCGCCTTTGCCGCCCTCGCCCGAGCCCTGGTGGCTCGAGCCCTGCCCTGAAGCCTGGTCGGTCGAAGAGGCGGTCGGGCCCGAGGCCCGCTTGAGCCGGCGCGAGGGCGTGGCGCTCGCGTTTCTCGCGGCCATTCAGCTCTTGCCGCCGCGGCAGCGCGCGGTGCTGCTCATGCGTGACGTGCTCGGCTGGTCGGCCGAGGAGACCGCGTCGCTGCTCGACGTGACGACCTCGGCGGCCAACAGCCTGCTTTCGCGCGCCCGGGCGACGCTCGAGGCCGAGGCCCCGCTCGCGCGCGAGGCGCCCTGGCAGCCGCCCGAGGGCGAGGCGGCCGAGCTGCTCGCGCGCTACGTGCGAGCCTGGGAGGCCAACGATCTGACGCTGCTCGCGGCCGTGTTGCGCGAGGACGCCTTCTTGACCATGCCGCCCACGCCGACCTGGTACGCGGGGCGCGACGCCATCGTGAGCTTCGCCGCGCACAAGTCTTGCGGCGCGGCGGGCCGGCTGCGCCTTCTGCCCGTGCGCGCCAACGGGGCGCCGGCCTTCGTGGCCTACCGGCGCGAAGACGACGGCGCCTTCCGCCCGTTGCTGCTCCAGGTGCCGTCGCTCTCGCCCGGGGCGGTGGCGGCCATCTACACCTTCTTGTTACCGGCGGGCGCGTTCGAGCGCTACGGCGCGCCGGCGCGGCTACCCGGCTGAGGGGCGGGCATCTCGAACACCCCCGCCTCGCCGGGGTCCTCGGCACAGGCCCTGGGGCGCGCGGAGGGCTCGAAAAAAGTCTCGGGCGACCGAACAGTTTTCGCCGCCGGCCCGGTCTCAAGGGGGAGCGTGCCTCGAAGGATGGGGCACCGACCTCGACAGGAGCGCCGACGATGAAATTTTACGAATTTGCGCCGACCCGATCGATCCGTGTCCGCTGGACGCTGCAGGAGCTGGGGGTCGACTTCGAAGCGATCAGCGTCGACCTCAGGGGGGGCGAGCACAATCGGCCCGAATTTCGCAAGATCAACCCCGCCGGCAAGGTGCCTGTGCTCGTCGACGGAGACCTCGTGGTCACCGAGTCGGTGGCGATCGTGCTTTATCTCGCAGAGAAGTACCCACAAAAGCACCTTTTGCCGACCGATCTACGGCAGCGGACCGAGCTCAACCGCTGGCTCTTGTTCACCGTGACCGAGCTCGAGCAGCCGCTCTGGCGCATCGCCCGGCACCGCTCGCTCTACCCCGAGGCGCTGCGCCTGCCCGCCGACATCGACCTCGCCAGCCGCGAGTTCAAAGCGATGGCCATGGTGCTCGAGGAGCACATGCGGGGCCGCCAGTTCGTCGTGGGCGACAGCGTCACCATCGCCGACTTCGTGCTCGCCTACACGCTCGACTGGGGCAACGAGGCCAAGCTGCTGGGCGATTGTCCCGGACTTCTCTCTTATATGGAGCGAATGTACGCCCGCCCCAACGCGCCGCCGCGCATCGCACAGGCCCTGGCGAGCATCGCGGCCAAGTAGCCGTTAGGCCGTAACCGCCCACCCCTCGCCATGGTCGTGGCCAGTTGCGGCTCTCGCCGGGGTCGACGATGCTGGGCGCGGGGCGGCGCCTGCCTAAGGCCCGGTCGGACCCGAGCGGGCACGAGAGGAGCCGGGCAGCTTCTGCCGGCCATGCGGGGTGACTCTTCGTTCCTTGCCGCCGCCTCCAGGAGAGCCCCCGACGCCATCGCCATCGCCTTCCGGCGCAGTCACGGCACCAGCGTCGGGTGGCGCTGCGCCCGCGAGCATCTGCACGATCGCGTCGAAGGCGAGCTGCATCTGCCCGGGGTCGACGTGCTCGGCCTTCTGGCCGAAGATGTGCCGACGAAGCCGCTCCAGCTCGATGCTGGCGAGTTCGTAGAGCTTGCGGTACTCGTCCCGCTCGTGCGCGGCGCGCGCCAGCTTGTCCTTCAGGTCATGAATCTGCTCTTCGAGCGGCTTGCTCACGAGGCGCTGAGCACTCGTGACTTCTTGCTTTTTGAAGAGGCTTGTTAAATGAAAAGAAGTGGCTCTCGCCGGAATGCAGCGCATGCGCTGCCCGGCAGCGCGCGAACGATAGGTGAGATCAGGGGGCTGGGGATGATGCAGCCTCGGCGAGGCGGACCTCTCGCCGCAGCTTCGAAGGCGCAAGCGCGATGCCCTCGAGGATCTTCGCAAGCTCGGCAGCTTATGTGTCGAGGCGTTCGCCCACGTTGCCGATGGGTGGGGCTGTGACCCCAGGTGGGGCGGCGCTGAGGTCCGAGCTCCAGGAACCTATGGATGTACAAGGCTGCAACCGGCCGACTGCTTGAAATTGAGCACACCCCCGGCGGCTGTCCGAAGCCTCAGATGAATTGAAGTTCAAACCCGAGCCTGTCGCGAGCGGACTCTGATGTAAAATTTCACTCCAGCCCGAGGTTCAACCGCGGAGCCCGCGCAGCACGCCGAGAGAGGCACGCCCTCGACGCGCGGCGCCTCGGCGAGGACATCCACGGCAGCCCGTGATCCCGCTGCCGCACCGGCGCCTCGGCCGGCACACCACGGCACACAGTCCCGGAAGGCCAGCTCTCGCCCGCGTGGCCCCGGGCCGCGCCGATCAGCGGGCGACGAGGTCCTTCATCCAGGCGACGTCGTCGGGGTTCGCCCCCCCGATCTCGCCGGCCCACTGCTCGTCGGTCATGCGCTCGAAATTCCCGGTGATCTTCTCGAAGTACGACGACGCGAGCCCCACGTACGCGCGCGGCGTGCCGCACGGATCCGCGGTGACGACCATGAGCCGCGGCAGGCCAGTGCCCACGTGCAGCACGCGGCCGACCATCGCCCCGAGCTCGTCGGTCGGCTGGGTGTGCACGTCGGCGATCGTCGGGTCCTGCTCGACGCTCTTGGCCACGTCGAAGAAGAGCTGCGCGTACCAGCCCTCGGCGCCGAAGGGAGATCCGCAGCCCCACTGGATCTTGACGGCCTGGTTGATGAAGTCGAGGTGCTCCTGCGTGAGGGGCACCCCGGCGCGCTCGTTCGCGGCCATCTCGCCGAGCGTCCGCGCGACGCCGTGCAGCTTCGCGAAATACGCGGGCAACGACGCCGCAAGCCGGGGATCGCTGGACAGATCGAGCGACTCGACGACCCTGCCGCCATGCTCGGCCAGCTCGGCGATGCGCGCGTAGAACGCCGGGTACGGGTCGACGTAGGCGTCCGGGAACTCGCACGTGGTGCCGCCCGTATACGACTGCTTGGCGTAAAGGATGGTGTCGTGCCGGAGCTCGGCCCAGGAAGCGAGCTGCGTGTTCAGCAGGCGCCGGCCCCACGCCTCGGTCTTCGCCACCCCGGGCAGCCCCTCGGCCTCGGCGAGCGCCCGCGACGGCGAGAGCTCGCGCAGCGCGCCGAGCCAGCGGTTGTAGAGGTTCTTGCCCCAGAAGTCGGCCGGGTGCGCGTCGACGAGCACGCGCATCATGTGCAGGTCGGGCGCGTAGGAGAACTGCCCGAGCTCGGGCGCGAGCAAGAGGCCCGCGTGGTCGTTGCCGAGCGCGGCGAAGCCCACGTCGAGCGGGCTCGGCATCATGCGCTTGACGGCGCCGCCCTGCACCCGGTCGTAGACCACGTTCGAGAAGACGTGCGAGTCGACGACATACCGCTGGCCCAGCAGCGCGAAGCTCGCCGACAGGGGCAGGGTGCCCTTGTCGAGGCCGTTGATCATGATGTGGCTCGAGATCCGCTGCGTCCCGTAGCCCTTCTTCCCGACGACCGCGACGATCGTGTCGTCCGGGACGTCGGCGAGGCCGGCGACATCGTCGAGGCCGAGGTCCGCGAGCAGGGCGTCGAGCTCGGGGAGCGTCATGTAGTCGCTCTCGCCGACGAAGGCCTGGATCGCGTCGTCGATGCGCGTGTAACGGTCGAGGGTCTTCCCCTCGGCGAGGGCGCGCAGCGCATACGCGCCCTCGAGCTGCCGCCGGTGAAAGACCTGCTCGCCGTTCTCCTGGGTCTCGAGGAAGCGGAAGTCCACGCGGCCGAGCCACATCATGCTGCGGAAGTAGCGCTCGAGCGCGGGCATGCCGGTGTAGTGGCCGCGCGGCTCGAACTGGGAGAAGTCCATGAGCCGGTCGACGCCGAAGAGGCGCACCTCGCCCGCGCCCTGGTGGGCCTTGGCGCCCGCCACGAGCTCGTCGATCTTCGCCGCGTCGGCGCCCGCGACGGGCGCGACGGGCGTGTCGTTCAGGAGCGCGAGCGCCACGGCCGTGAACAGGTCGGCGTCGGCGCGCGCCTCGGCGCCGAGCTCGCCGCCCGCGCCCGCGGCGAGCCGCGCGCGCATCTCCTCGAGCATCGTCCCGAGCTCGGAGGACAGCGAGGCGAGCTCCACGGCCTTCAGGATCGCGTCGTAGGAGCGGTGGACCGCGTACAGGATGGAGTCGGCGGACACGTAGAGCGGCAGGTCGAGCGCGTAGATGCTCTCGTAACCATAAACGAAGGTCGGGAAGGTCTTCTTCTCCGAGATGACGAAGCCGTTCGCGGACAGCTTCGCGAGCTCGTCCTCGTCGAGCCCGAGCGTGGAGCCCTGGATCAGGGACAGGTTGTCGGCGTCCGCGGGCGCATACGAGAGGCCCGACGCGAAGTCGACGCGGTACTTCGAGGCGAAGTCCGCGGCGGTCATGCGCGCCGAGGACTCCCGCTCCTCGAGCAGCGCGCCGAGCTCCGCCTGCTGCTCGGGCCCGAGCGGCGATGACGGCGACGGCGATGACGGCAACGGCGGCTGCTCCGACGGCGCACCGCCGGCGTCGGACCGGGGCGGGCCCTCGCTGGAGCAGCCGCCGGCGAGGGCCAGGAGGAGCGGGACGACGGAAATGTGAAGGGACGTCCTGGGCATCGTGTTCCCCTTTCGGAGCGCGCCTCCCCGGAGGCGCGGCGAGCCCGACGCGGGCAAGGACGATGCCGGGCTCGCCGGCGCGGACTCGTGGCCTCTCAGGTCAAGCCGGCTTCGGCTTCTGGAGCTGCTTCATGGCGTATCCGATGCCGGTCTGCAGCGAGCCGAACGTGTAAATGCCGCCGAGATTGAACTCGAGCTCCATGAGCGCCACCGCGACCTCCGGCCGGATGCCGGTCAGCACCACCTGGGCGCCGAGGAGCTTCACCGCCTTCACCGCGTTGACGATGCCCTGCACCGCCCGCGCGTCGATCTTCCGCACGCCGGTGATGTCGATGATGACGATCCGCGCCTCGCGCGCCACGACGCCGTTGAGCAGCGTCTCCATGATCTGGGTCGAGCGGCGATCGTCCACGGAGCCGATCACCGGCATGGCCAGGATCTGATCCGCGATCGGCATGAGCGGCGTCGAGAGCTCCTCGAGCAGGAGCGCCTGGGTCTGCACCACCTGCTCGAGGCGCTGGCGCTCCTCCTCCTCGAGGCGCTTGCGCTCGGTGAGATCGCGCGCGACACAGACGAGCCCCTGGCTCTCCCCGAGGCCGCCGGAGATGACGGAGGTCGAGAGGGAGACAGGGACGATCTCCCCCGTCTTCTTCTGGAACGCCGTCTCCTCCAGGAGGACGCTGCTCTCGTCGTCGCCCATGACGCAGGGGAACGCGCCCGGAAAGATGCTG
The DNA here is from genome assembly GCF_051474135.1 of Sorangium sp. So ce385. Classification (NCBI taxonomy): domain Bacteria; kingdom Pseudomonadati; phylum Myxococcota; order Polyangiales; family Polyangiaceae; genus Sorangium; species Sorangium sp. So ce385. The sequence goes on from NZ_CP150337.1 coordinate 10,602,446, forward strand.
CTGGCGGGCGCGCCGAGGAGCTCCTCGGCGGCGTAGGCCGACAGGCGGCACGCCGCGGCGTTCACGCTGGTGATGGAGCCCGCCTTGTCCACGACGACGAGCAGGTCGCTCATCGACTGGAGGATGTTGTCGACGTACTCCTTGGACACCACCCTGGAGGCGAGCTCCTCGGCCACCATGTTCAGGCCGAGCGCGAGCGCGTCCCAGGCGTCGCCTCGATCGCTGACCTCCGCCCGCTTCGTGAAGTCGAACGACACGATGGAGTTGAGCATCACCATGTTGTCGTTGAGCCGGCGCTCCAGCCGCTCCTCCCTCGCCCGCCGCTCGATCACCTCCTGCACCAGCGCCTCGGCGGCGCGCTTCGCCAGGTCGAAGCTGGCCTCGCCCGAGGCCTCGCCCAGCGCCGGAGTCGCCCCGAGGAGGATCGAGCAGAGCTCGGCAACGCGAGATTCGGTTGACGGCTCTCCCTCGCTCACGAGCGGAACCCCTTCAGCCACTCGAGCGCGGCCGCCTCGTCGGAGAAGATCTTGGACGGGTTGGCCCGCTTCCCGTTGATCGCGCTGTAGACGGCCAGCCAGATGTTCGCGATCGTCGTGCTCAAGGGCGAGTCGGTCAGCATCGCCAGCGCAGGCCAGCTCGCCATCGACTCTGGGCCTCCGTAGAAGGACCGGGCGTCGCGATCGATCGCCTTCACCTTGGTGAGATCGACGAGCGCCGGCCGGCGCGCGCCGCTGGTGATCGAGTTGATACCTGCGATGACCTCCCGGGCGATCTGGAGCGTTTGATGCGTCCCGGGCGCGAACTCGACCCGCACAATCCCGTTCGCGTCGTCAAGCCAGATTCTGCCCGACGAGAAGGTTACCGCCGTGCTGTTCTCCATCCCTGTCCTCCTCACGCCGGCTGACCGCTCGAACGAGACCAGCCGCGGCGCACCAGAGCGGCTGCTCCGCCCAGGTTGCCCCCTGATCTCCTATCGTAATTCGATCGGGGCGTGTAGCGTTTCATTGCAGACACACCAGGAACGGCGGCGCAGCTGCACACCCGAGCAGACGCCGGGCAAAGGCTCACAGCGGCGTCCAATGTGCTCCGATCTGCCCTCTGCAGGCCGAACTGCCCCGCTCGCCTAGCGGGGGCGGACGTCCGCGGCGAGCAAGCGCTCCCTGAGCCGCTCTGCCAGGACCCTGACGTGAGGCTCCCGAAGCATCGTGTGGTGAGATCCCGGGACTTCATGGATCTCGATGGGTTGTGACGAGATCCCGGCCATGGGCTGATAGAGAGTCCCGTAGGGCTCCGTCACGGGACCGAAGGGGCCGGGCGGCGGCTGCTGCGCCGCCCGGAAATAGACGACGCGACCCCCGTAACAGGGCATGACGTAGGAGCGGGCGGCTCGCCCGTGCGCCGCCCCGAGCCGCTGGACCGCCTCGGCGAAGCCCGGCGCCACGCCGCGCGCCGCGCCGAGGACGAGCGCCGTCAGCTCGCCCTCGTCGAGCCGGCGGAGCTCGTCGACCGCCATCTCGGGGCGGGCCATCCTCGCGGACTCGACGAGCTGCCACAGCCGGCGCTCGGGGGAGCTCGGGCTCGAGATGTAGCCGTCGATCATGGCCAGGAGCGCGACGCGCTCGCCGGACCTCGCGAGCTCGTGGGCCATCGCGAACGCGACGAGCCCGCCGAGCGACCAGCCGCCGAGCAGGTAGGGGCCCGCCGGCCTCACGGTCCGGATGGCCTCGAGGTAGCGCGCGGCCATGTCCTCGATGCGGTCGTCGGGCGCGGCGCCGTCGTCCAGCCCGACCGCCTGGAGGCCGTAGAAGGGCCGCTCCGTCCCGAGGTGGCGAGCGAGCTCCGTGTAGCAGAGCACCGGCCCGCCGAACGGGTGGACACAGAAGAACGGCGATCCCTCGCCGCCGGGCTGGATCGCGACGAGCGGCGACCGCCGCGGCGCTCCTCCGCCCTCGCGCGCGCGCTCGCGGCGCCCGCCGTGCTCGCCGTTGGGGCGCGCGGGCAAGCGCAGCGCGTCGAGCGCGCGCTCGGCGAGCGCCGCGACCGTCGGATGCTCGAGCAGCAGGTTGAGCGGCAGCTTGACCTTGAGGCCCTGCTCCAGCCGATCCCGGAGCTCCAGGCTCATCAGCGAGTCGAGCCCGAGGTCGAGCAGGCTCACGCCCGGCGCGACCGGATCGGGGCCGTCCAGGCCCAGCGTCTGCGCCACGGCGGTCTGCAGCCACGCCTCCAGCAGCCGCCGGCGCTCGTCGGCCGTGGCCGCCCGGAGGCGCTCGATCAGCGCGTCCGGCGCCGGCCCGCTCGCCGGCTCGGGCGCGGACGCGGGCGCGTCGCCCGACGGGCGCGGCGCTGCCGGGGCGGCCGGCGCCTCCGGCCGCTCGCGCGCGATCCAGTGCCGCGTCCGCTGCCAGGCGTACGTCGGCAGCGGGACGCAGCGCCCTCCCGCCGGATAGAGGCGATGCCACGCGACGGCGTGGCCGTGCGCGTGGAGCGCCCCGAGGGACACCAGCAGGCACCGCCGCGCCGGGAGCCCTCGCCGGAGCGAGGAGGCGGCGCGCGCGTCCGCGCCCCGCGCGGAGAAGCACTGCTGGAGGTGACCGGCGAGGACGGGGTGCGGGCCGACCTCGAGGAAGATCCGGTACCCCGCGGCCAGCGCCGCGTCGACGGCGCCCGCGAACCGCACCGGCTCCCTCATGTTCCTCGCCCAGTACGCCGGGTCGAGCTCGCCCCCGGCGGCGGGCGCGCCGGTCACCGTGCTGAACAGGGGCAGCGCCGCCCTCCGCGGCGCGAGCCCGGAGAGCGCGAGCTCGAGCTCGCGGTCGAGCGGCGCCATCTGCGCGCTGTGGAACGCGTGGCTCACCGGGAGCAGGCGGCAGTCCACCCCCTCCCCGCGCAGGCGGCGCAGGACGTCCGAGAGCGCCTCCTCGTCGCCCGCCAGCACGGCCGAGCGCGGATCGTTGATGGCCGCGATGGTGAGGCGATCGCCCGCGCCCTCGAGGAGGCGCGCCGCCTCGTCGGCGGGCACGCCGACGAGGGCCATCTTTCCGAGGCCCTTCGTCCGCTGCATCAGGCGCCCGCGCAGCACCACCAGCCGGACGGCCTCCTCCAGGCTCAGGACGCCCGCGGCGTGCGCGGCCGCGATCTCGCCGACGCTGTGCCCGATGACCGCGCCGGGCCGGACGTCCAGCGATCGCCAGAGCTCGGCCATCGCCACCTGGACGGCGAGGAGCGCCGGCTGCGCCACCTCGGTCTCCTGGAGGCGCGAGGTCGCCTCGGGCGCCTCGAGCTCGTCGAGGAGCGACCAGCCGGCGTGGCGCCGCACGAGCGCGTCGCAGGCCTCGAGCGCGGCGCGGTAGCTCGGCTCCTCCGCGAACAGCTCCCGGTGCATGCCGGCCCACTGCGATCCCTGCCCCGGGAATACGAAGACCACGCTGGCCCGCGCGCCCGGCTCCGCGACGCCCCGGGTCGCCCCGGGGGGCGCCTGCCCCTCGGCGCAGGCGTCGAGCGACGCCGCGAGCTCCTCCCGGGAGCTCCCCACCACGGCCAGGCGGTGGCTGTGGTGGCTCCGCCGGACGCTCGCCGTGTAGGCGATGTCCGCGAGGCGCGGGGACGCGTCGGTGACGGGCTCGCGCAGGAGATCGCGCATCGCCCGCGCCGCCGCGACGAGCGCCTCCGGGGACCTCGCCGAGAGGGGCAAGAGCACGACCTTCGCCTCGCCCGCGGAGGCGGCGGTGCTCGGCGGCGCCTCCTCCAGGATCACGTGCGCGTTGGTCCCGCTCAGGCCGAACGCGCTCACGCCGGCGAGGCGGGCGGCGCCGCCCCGCTTCCACGCGAGCTTGCGCGTGGGGATGGAGAGCGACGTGCCCTCCAGCCGGATGCGCGGGTTGAGGGCCCGGAAGTGGAGGTTCGCCGGGATGGCGCCGTGCTGGAGGGCGAGCACGGCCTTGATCAGCCCCGCCACGCCGGCGGCCGCCTCGAGGTGGCCGATGTTGGTCTTCACCGCCCCGAGGACGCACCCGGCGCCCGCGCGCGGCCTGCCCACGACCTGCGCGAGCGCCTCGATCTCGATCGGATCGCCGAGCGACGTGCCGGTGCCGTGCGTCTCCACGTAGCCGATCTCCGAGGGCTGCACGCCGGCGCTCTCCAGGGCCTTCTTCAGCATCGATTGCTGCGAGAGGACGTTCGGGGCCGTCATCCCCGTGGAGCGGCCGTCCTGGTTGACCGCCGATCCGCGGATGACGGCGCAGATGGGATCGCCGTCGGCCTGCGCGTCGGAGAGCCGCTTCAGGAGCACGAGCCCGCACCCCTCGCCGCGGACGAAGCCGCTCGCCTCCGCGTCGAAGACCTTGCACCGGCCGTCCGGCGAGAGCGCCCCGGTCGTCGCGATGAGCCGCATCATCACCGGCGACAGGAGGAGGTTGACGCCGCCCGCGAGGGCGAGCGAGCAGTCGCCGCTCCGCAGGCTCTGGCAAGCGAGGTGGATCGCCACGAGCGACGACGAGCACGCGGTGTCGACGGTCAGGCTCGGCCCCTGGAGGCCGAGCGTGTACGAGAGCCTGCCCGCGGGGAACGAGAAGAAGTTGCCCGTCATGGCGTGGATGTCCTGCGCGCCGGGCTCGAACGCGCCGCACAGGTGGGCGTAGTCGTTGGTGCTCATGCCCAGGAAGACGCCCGCGCTCGTCCCGGCGAGCCGCTCCGGGACCTGCCCGCCGCGCTCCAGGGCCTCCCAGGCCACCTCGAGCAGCAGGCGCTGCTGCGGATCCATGGCCGTCGCCTCCCGGGGCGAGATGCCGAAGAAGCGCGCGTCGAACTGGTCCACGTCCCGGAGGAAGGCGCCCCAGCGGGTCGCGCGCGCCCGCGGATCCGGGGCCTCGTCCGGGATGGGCTCGAGGCGCCACCGCTCGGCGGGGATCTCGGTGACCGCGTCCACGCCGTCCTCGAGCAGCCGCCAGTAGGCCTCCGGCGTGGACGCGCCGCCCGGGAACCGGCACGCCATGCCGATGACGGCGATCGGCTCGGACCTGGCGCGCGCGAGGGCGTCCCGCTCGGCCCGGAGCTCCCGGATGGTGGCGATCGCTTGCCGCAAACGAGCCTCGTAATCCGTCACCGGCGCGCTCATAGCGATTTCCTCCCGCTGGCCAGCGTGAGCTCCTCGTCGAGGAGGCTCAGCAACGCAGCTCCGTCGAGATCGCCGAGCGAGCCGGCGAAGGTCCGCTGGGTCACCTCCTCCGCCGGGGCGTCGGCCTCCTCGATCTCGGCGAGCAGGTGGTCGGCGAGCGACGCGATGGTCGGGTACGTGAACAGCAGCGTCGCCGAGAGGCTGAGGCCGAGGCTGGACTCGAGGCGGTTGCGGAACTCGAGGCTCGTCAGCGAGTCCATGCCGAGGCTGGCGAACACCTCGAGCGGGCCGATCGCGGCCGGCTCCACGCGGAGCACGCGGCCGAGCTGCTCCCGGAGGTGCCCTTGCAGGCGGAACCGGCGCTCCTCGGGCAGCTCCCGCTCCAGCGCCTCGCGGACCCGGACGATGTCCGACGACCTCGGCGCGGCGCGGGGGCGCTCGCGCGTGAGCCGGTCCCAGTAGCGCCACCGCGCGGCGCTCGGGTAGGACTCGAGCCACCGGTGCACGTTGAACCGGACGACCCCGATCTGGGGCACGTCCGCCGCGAGCAGGCGCTCGAGCATCCGCAGCCCGTCCGCCTCGGTGAGGGTGTCCATGCCGCGGTCGCCGACGCGGCCCATGACGTCGGCCTGCCGGACCGCGATGCCCACGTCGGAGAAGAGCCCCCAGTCGATGCTCAGCGCGGGCAGCCCGAGCGCGCGCCGGTGGTGCGCGAGGGCGTCGAGGAACACGCTCGCCGCGGTGTAGTTCCCGTTGCCCGGCGCGCCGAGCAGCGAGGCCACCGACGAGTACATCACGAAGAAGTCGAGCGGCCTGCCCGCGGTCAGCTCGTGGAGGTTCCACGCGCCGTGCATCTTCGGGGCCATGGTCCTCCAGAAGCGCTCGGCGCTCTGCTCCATCACGGTGCTGTCGGCGATGACCATGGCCGCGTGCACGACCCCGCGGAGCGGCGGCCCGCGGCGGTCGATCGCCGCGAGGAGCTCGGCGACCTGCTCGCGGCGCGACGCGTCCGCCTGGGCCGCGATCACGCGCGCGCCCCGCGCCTCGAGCGCGCCGATCGCGCGCCGCGCCTCGTCGGACGCGCCGCTGCGGCCCGCGAGCACGAGGTGGCGCGCGCCCCGGTCCACCATCCAGCGCGCGAGCGAGAGCCCGAGCCCCCCGAGCCCGCCGACGATGAGGTAGGCGCCGTCCGGCCGCAGCGCGACGCCGCCGGCGCGCCGCTCCCGTAGACCGGCGCGCGCCATCCGCGCGACGTAGCGCTCGCCCGCCCGGAGCGCGATGTGATCCTCGTCGTCCGTGGCGTCGAGCTCCCGCGCGAGCGAGGCGACGTCCTCCGGCGCGCGCGCCGGGGCGAGATCCACGCGCGTGCACCGGAGCTCCGGGTGCTCCGAGGCGAGCACGCGGCCGAAGCCGAGGAGCGGCGCCTGCGACACAGACACCGGTGCGGCCTCCGCCACGGCCTGCGCGCCGCGGGTCACGAGCCACAGCCGCGGCGCGTCGCGCCACGCCCTGCGCACGAGCGCCTGCGCGAGGAACATCGCGCTCAGCGTCCCGAGGCGCTGGTCCCGCTCCAGCGTCTCCAGGGTGACGCCGTCCGCGGCCTGCGCGTCCAGGCTCCACAGGTGCACGACGCCCCGGCACGCCGGGCCGCCGCCGAACGCGTCCTCGAGCAGGAACCGGAACGCCATCGGGTCTCGCGGGTCGAGCTCGTAGAGCCCGGCCCCGTGGCGCGCCGTGACCTCGCCCGCCACGGCGACGACGCAGGCGTCGCCCCGCTCGCGCAGGAGCTCGGCGAGCTCGGCGCCGGTCCCGGTCCGGTCCGCGAGCACGAGCCAGGCGCCACGGCGGGAGCGGCGGCCGTCGCCGTGCGCGGGCATGGGCGCGCGGCGCTCCCACGCGACGGCGTACAGCAGCTCGTCGTCGTCGTCCGGCGCCGCGGGGCGCCCCTCGGGCAACGGCGCCCGCGGGGCCTCGTCGATCCAGTAGCGCTCCCGCTGGAAGGGGTACGCCGGCAAGGAGACGCAGCGGCCCCCGGACGGGTGCTGGCGCGTCCAGTCCACCGGGTAGCCGCGGGCGTAGAGCGCCCCGAGCGCCTCGAGCAGGCATCGCTTCTCGTCCCGCTCCCGCCGCATCGACGGGAGCGCCGCGCCCCCGGGCGCCTTCGCGCGCAGCCCTTCCTCGACGGCGGGCGCGAGGATCGGGTGCGGGCTCATCTCGAGGAAGAGCGCGGGCCCCTCGTCCGCGAGCCGCTGCACGGCGCCCGAGAACAGCACCGGATCCCGCAGGTTCCGCGCCCAGTACTCCGGCCCGAGCTCGTCGCCGCGGCAGATCTCGCCGCTCACGGTCGAGCGCATGGGCACCCGCGCCGCCCCCGGCGCGAGCCCCTCGAGCGCCGCCCGCAGCTCGTCGAGGAGCGGCTCCACCTGCGGGCTGTGCGACGCGACGTCGACCTTGACGCGGCGGCAGAACACGCCGCGTTGCGCGAGATCTGCGAGGATCTCGTCGAGCGCGAGGGGCTCGCCGGACAGCACCGTCGACCGCTCGCTGTTGCTCACCGCCACGGACACGCGGCCCGCGTACCCGGACGTCAGCTGCCGCGCCTGCTCCATGGGCAGCTCCACGAGCGCCATCGCCCCCGCGCCGCTGATCCGCCGCAGGAGCTTGCTCCGGCGGCAGATGACGCGCGCGGCGTCGTCCAGCGTCAGCGCGCCCGCGACGTGCGCCGCCGCCACCTCGCCCATGCTGTGCCCGACCACGGCGTCGGGCTCCACGCCCCACGAGCGGAAGAGCGCGGACAGGGCCACGCCGATCGCGAAGAGCGCCGGCTGGACGACGTCGATCTCCGCGAGGCGCGAGCGCTCCTCGTCCGCGTGGAGCTCCTCGAGCAGCGACCACCCCGCCTCCCGCGCGATCGCCGCGTCGCACGCGGCCAGGGCCTCGCGGAAGATCGGCTCCTCGGCGAGGAGCTGCCGCCCCATCCCTGTCCACTGCGAGCCCTGGCCCGGGAACACGAACACGACCCGGGGCCGCGCCCCCGCGCGCGCCTCGCCGCGGGCGACGCCGGCGGCCTCCTCGCCCCGCCCGCAGGCCGCGAGCAGCGCGGCGAGCTCCTGCCGCGAGCCGCCGGCGACGGCCAGCCGGTGCTCGTGATGGACGCGCCGAACGCTCGCGGTGTACGCGACGTCGGCGAGGTCCGCGGGGGCTCCGGAGGGGTCCTCCAGGAAGCGCCGGTACGCCTCGGCCAGGGCCGAGAGCGCGGCCGGGCTCCGCGCGGAGAGGGAGAGCAGCACGACGGACGCGCGGCCTTCCGGCGCGGGCGCGGGCGCGGCGGGCGGCTCTTGCAGCACGACGTGCGCGTTGGTGCCGCTGATCCCGAAGGAGCTCACCCCCGCGATCCGCGGCGCGCCGCCGGACGGCCACGGCAGCGGCGCCGCCGGGACGGCGAACGGCGTTCCCTCGAGCGAGATCCGCGGGTTCAGCGTCTGGAAGTGCAGGTGCCTCGGGATCAGCTCGTGGCGCAGCGAGAGCACGACCTTGATGAACCCCGCCACCCCCGCCGCCGCCTCCAGGTGGCCGATGTTCGTCTTCACCGAGCCGATCCAGCAGGGCAGCCCGTCGGGCCGCGGCCCGCCCAGCACCTCTTTCAGGGCCGTGAGCTCGATCGGATCGCCGAGCGAGGTGCCGGTGCCGTGCGCCTCGACGTAGCCCACCTGGGACGGCGAGACGCGGGCGCTCGCCAGCGCCTGCCGCAGCAGCGCCTGCTGCGAGAGCACGTTCGGCGCCGTCATCCCCGACGAGCGCCCGTCCTGGTTGACGGCCGAGCCCCGGACCAGCGCCCAGATCCGGTCGCCGTCCCGCTGCGCGTCCGAGAGCCGCTTGAGCACGACCATGCCGCAGCCCTCGGCCCGCACGTACCCGTTCGCGGCGGCGTCGAACGTCTTGCACCGGCCGTCGGGCGAGAGCGCGTTGGTCTGGCCCATCAGGCACATCGTCAGCGGGGAGAGGATGAGGCTGACGCCCCCCGCGAGCGCCATGTCGCTCTCGCCGCTCCGGAGGCTCTGGCAGGCGAGGTGGATCGCGACCAGCGAGGAGGAGCACGCCGTGTCCACGGTCATGCTCGGCCCCTCGAGCCCGAACACGTAGGACAGGCGCCCGGCGGCGGTGCTCGCCCAGGTGCCGGTCGCGCAGTAGACGTCGAGCTGCCGGGGGTCGAGCGCGACGACGCGGTGGTGGTAGTCCTGGGCCGCCATGCCGACGAACACGCCGGTGCGGCTGCGGAGGAGCCGATCGGCCGGCTGCCCCGCGTCCTCGAACGCCTCCCAGGCCACCTCGAGGAGGAGGCGCTGCTGCGGATCGAGGCTCATGGCCTCGCGCGGCGAGATCCCGAAGAAGCGGGCGTCGAACCCGTCGACGCTGTCCAGCAGCCCGGCCCAGCGCGTCCCCGGCGGGCCGTCGGGGATCGCGTCGTCGGGCCACCGGGCCGCGGGGATCCGCTGGATGGCGTCGACGCCGTCCTCCAGCGCGCGCCAGAACGCCTCGGGATCGTCGCCGCCGCCGGGCAGCCGGCAGGCGAGGCCGACGACGGCGATCGGCTCGTCCTCCGGCGCCGCCGCGGGCTGCGAAGGCGCGGGCTGCGCCGGCGCTGGCGCGGGCGGCGCGGGCTGGGCGCCGGCGCCGAGCTGCTCGACGAGGTACGCCGAGAGCCCGGCGACGTGGGGGTAGGTCCAGAGCAAGGTCGACGGCAGCGAGAGCCCCAGGCCGGCCTCCAGGCCGTTGCGCAGCTCCAGGCTCATCAGCGAGTTGATGCCGAGATCGTTCAGCGGGACGTGCCGGTCGATGGAGCCCGGATCGAGCCGCAGGACGCGGGCCGCGACCTCCCGGACGAAGCCCTCGACCAGCGCGGGCCGCTCCTCGGGCGCCGCGCCGTCGAGCGCCGCCCGCAGGCGCGAGACCTCGGGGGCGCGCGGCTTCGCGCGATCGCCCTCGCGGCGCAGCTGCTCCCAGAAGGGCGACGCGGCGGCGGTCGGGTAGAACTCGAGCCACCGGCGCAGGTCGAACCGCAGCGCGCCGGCCTGAGCCACGCCTGCCCGGAGCAGGCGCTCCAGCGCGGCCAGCGCGTCCGCCTCGGTGAGGAGCCCCGCGCCCCCGCGCGAGAGGCGCGCCGCGGCGCCGTGGCGCGCCTCCGCGGCGGTCTCCTCGGCGAAGAGGCCCCAGTCGACGGTCAGCGCGGGCAGCCCCAGGGAGCGCCGGTGGTGCGCGAGCGCGCCGACGAACGCGTCGGCCGCGGCGGCGGCGGCGTCGCCGGGAGCGCCGAGGAGCGGCATCGCCGAGGCGTGCAGGAGGAAGAGATCGAGCGGCCTGCCCGCGGTCGCCTCGTGCAGGGTCCACGCCCCGCGCGCCCGTGAGGCGGCCGCGGCGAGGGAGCCATGCGCGTCGCGCTCCGGCCCGGCGCCGCCCGCGGCCGGCGGCGCGTGGACGACCCCCAGGAGCGCGCCGAACCGCTGCTCGATCGCCGCCACCACCTCGGCCGCGCGCGCCGGGTCGGCCACGTCGACCTCGGCCGCGATCACCTGAGCGCCCGCCGCTTCCATCGCGGCGATCGCGCCCCGCGCCGCCTCCGCGGCGCCGCCCGCGCCGGTGAGCAGGAGGCGGCGGGCGCCCCTGTCCACCATCCACCGCGCGAGCGAGAGGCCGAACCCCTCGAGGCCTCCGGCGACCAGGTAACCGCCGTCGGCGCGGAAGCTCTCGCCCGCGCCGGGGCGGGCCCCGGGGACGCCGCGCGCGAGGCGCGCCACGTACCGCGCCTCGCCGCGGAGCGCGATCCGGTCCTCGCGATCGGCGGCGTCGAGCTCCCGGAGCAGCGCGGCGGCCTCGCCGGCCGCGGGGGTCGGGCTCAGGTCGACGCGCTTGCACCGGAGCGCCGCGTGCTCGGCCGAGAGCACGCCGCCCACGCCCCAGAGCGGCGCCTGCGCCACGGACACCGGCGCCGGCTCGGCCACGGCCTGCGCCCCGCGGGTGACGAGGCAGAGCTGCGGCGCGTCGCGCCACCCCCTGCGCGAGAGCGCCTGCGCCAGGGACAGCGCGCTCAGGCCCGCGAGGCGCAGGTCGCCCTCGATCGTCTCCGGCGTCGTCGCCTCGGCCGCCGCGGCGTCCAGGGCGACGAGGTGCACGACGCCCCGGCACGCCGCGTCGCCCGGGAACGCGTCGTCGAGGAGCGCCGACAGCGCGGCGCCGTCCGAGGGGTCCACCTCGTAGCGCCCGGGGCCTAGCCGCGCGTAGCGCCCGTCCCCGACGCGCGCGACGCGCACGCACGCGTCGCCGCGCTGGTCGAGGAGCGCGGCCAGCGCCTCGCCCGCGCCGGCCCGGTCCAGGAGCAGGAGCCACGCGCCGCGCGGCGGGCGCGAGGCCGCGGGCGAACGCGCGGGCTCGCCGCGGTGCCAGGCGACGGCGTAGAGCAGCTCGTCCGCGACCCCGGGCGCCTCGGCGGCCGACGAGGGCGCGGGCGCGGGCGCGGCGCCCTCGATCCAGTACCGCTCCCGCTGCCAGGGGTACGCCGGCAGCGGGACGCAGCGCCCGCCCGACGGATACTGCAGCCTCCAGCGCACCGGGTAGCCGTGGGCATAGAGGGCCCCGAGCGCCTGCAGCACGCTCCGCCGCTCGCCGTGGTCGCGCCGCAGCGTGGGGAGCGCCTTCCCCCCCGTGCCCCGCTCCGACAGGAGCTGCTGGAGGTTGGCCAGGAGCACCGGGTGGGGGCCGACCTCCAGGAAGATCTCGTGGCCGTCCGCCCACGCCGCGGAGACCGCCCGGGAGAGCTGCACGGGCTCGCGGATGTTCCGCGCCCAGTACCCCGCGTCGAGCGGCTCGCCATCGAGGCGCTCGCCCGTCACGGTGCTGTACATCGCGATCGACGGCCGGCCCGCCGCGACGTCGCCCAGCGCGCCCCGGAAGTCCCGCTGGAGCGGCTCCATCTGCGGGCTGTGGAAGGCGTAGTTGACCCGCAGCATGCGGCAGGGCACCTGCCTCGCGCGCAGGCCCGAGAGGACCTCCTCGAGCGCGGCCGCGTCGCCGGAGAGCACCACGGAGCGCGCGTCGTTGATCGCCGCGATCGAGACGCGGTCCGCGCGCCCCTCCAGCGCGGCCGCCGCCTCGTCCTCGGACAGCGCGACGGAGGCCATCTTCCCGAGGCCCGTGGCGCGTTGCATGATCCGCCCGCGGATCGTCACGAGCCGGATCGCCTCGTCCAGGCCGAGGACGCCGGCGACGTGCGCGGCCGCGACCTCGCCCACGCTGTGGCCGATCACCGCGTCGGGCGCGACGCCGAGCGATCGCCACAGCGCGGCCAGGGCCACCTGCACGGCGAAGATCGCCGGCTGGGCGACCTCGGTCTGGTCCAGCCGCGAGGTCGCCTCGGGGGCGGCGAGCTCGGCGAGCAGCGAGAAGCCCGCGTGCCGCTGCACGAGCGGCTCGCACGCCTCGAGCGCCGCGCGGAAGGCAGGCTCCTCGGCGAGGAGCGCTCGGCCCATCCCCACCCACTGCGAGCCCTGCCCGGAGAACACGAACACCACCTGGGGCTGCCACCCGAGCACCGTCTGCCCGCTCGCCGCGCCGGGGTGCGCTTCGCCCCGCGCGTGCGCGCCGAGCGCCTCGGCGAGCTCCTCCCGGGACCGGCCCACCACCGCGAGCCGGAACTCGTGGTGGCGGCGCCGCACGCTCGCCGTGTACGCGATGTCCGCGAGCCGCGCGTCGGGCGGCGCGCCGCCGAGGAAGCGCTCGTAGGCCTCGGCCAGGGCGGCGAGCGCCCGGGGGGACCTCGCCGACAGCGGCAGCAGCGTGAGCGGGGCGTCCGGGAGCGCGGGCGGCTCGGGGACCTCCGGCGCCTCCTCCAGCACGAGGTGGGCATTGGTCCCGCTCATCCCGAACGAGCTCACGCCCGCGCGGCGGGGCCGCTCCCCGCGGCGCCACGGCTCGGCCGCCGTCGTCACCTCGATCGGGAGCTCGGCCCACGGGATGCGCGGGTTGAGCGCGCGCGCGTGCAGCTGCGCCGGCAGCGCCCCGTGCCCCAGCGACAGCACCACCTTCATCACGCCGGCCACCCCCGCCGCCGACTCCAGGTGGCCGATGTTCGTCTTCACCGACCCGATCTTGAGCGGCCGGCCCCCGGGCCTCCCCTCGCCGTAGACCGCCGCGAGCGCCTCGACCTCGATGGGATCGCCGAGCGCCGTCCCGGTGCCGTGCGCCTCGACGTAATCGATGTCGTCGGGCGAGAGCCCCGCGATCGAGAGCGCCGCGCGCACCACCGCCTCCTGCGCCTTGCCGTTCGGCACGGTGATGCCGGCGCTGCGGCCGTCGCTGTTCACCGCCGAGCCGCGGATCACCGCCAGGATGCGGTCGCCGTCGCGCGCCGCGTCCGAGAGGCGCTTCAGCACGACCATGCCGCAGCCCTCGCCGCGGCCGTACCCGTCCGCGTCCGCCGAGAACGTCTTGCACCGCCCGTCCGGCGCCAGCACGTGGAGGCGCGACAGGTACACGCTGAGGTGCGGGGCCAGCATCAGCTGGACCCCGCCCGCGACCGCCACCCGGCACTCGCCGGCCCACAGGCTCCGGCAGGCGAGGTGGATCGCCGTCAGCGACGACGAGCACGCCGTGTCGACGGCCATGCTCGGCCCCTCGAGCCCGAGCGCGTGCGAGAGCCGGCCCGCGGAGAAGCTCGTGAACGTCCCCGAGAGCGTGTAGGCGTCCAGCGCCTCGAGATCCTCGTGCGCCCGCTGCAGGATGCCGTAGTCGCTCGGCCCGATCCCGACGAAGACGCCCGTCAGCGGCTGCTCGCCGGGCACCACGCCCGCGTCCTCCATGGCCTCCCAGATGACCTCGAGCAGCAGCCGGTGCTGCGGATCGAGGTGGACCGCCTCGCGCGGCGCGATCCCGAAGAAGCGCGCGTCGAACCGATCGGGCGCCGCGGCCAGGAAGCCGCCCTCGCGGACGTACATCTTGCCGGCCGCGTCCGGATCGGGGTCGTAGTACGCCGCGGCGTCCCAGCGGTCCGCCGGGATCGGCGCCACGGCGTCGACCCGCTGCTCGAGCAGCCGCCAGAACTCCTCCGGGGTCTCCACGCCGCCCGGCAAGCGGCACCCCATCCCCACGATCGCGATCGGCTCGTCGCCGATCGCGGCGCGCCCTCCGGCGCCGCTCGACGCCGCGCCGCCCGCGCCGCCCACGCGCTCCTCGGCCTCCGGCGGCGCGCCGTCGCCCGGCAGGCTCGGCGACAGCTCCTCGAGCAGGAAGTCGGTCATCGCGACGACGTTCGGGTGGTTGAACGTCACGCTCGACGACAGCGGCCGGCCGAGCGCGCGGCCCAGGCGCTGGCACAGATCCACGGCCATCAGCGAATCCATCCCGAGCTCGAAGAAGCCCCGGGTCGGGCTCACCTCGTCGGCCTCGGCGAACCCCAGCGTCTCGGCGACCGAGGCCTGGATCCGCCGCTGGAGCATCCGGCGCCGCTCCCGCGGCGGCGCCGCCGCGAGCTCGCCGAGGAGGGCGGGCGCGGCGTCGCCCGGCGCGGGCGCAGGCCCTTCGGCGTCGCCCGGCGCGGGCGCCGTGGCGCGCGGCATCTCGGAGAGCAGCGGGCGGGGGCCGCTGCTCTCGATCACCGCGCAGAACCTCGGCCAGTCGACGTCGGCCACGACCACCTGCGCCGCCCCGGCGGTCATGCAGAAGGACAGGGCCGCCATGGCCTGCTCCGGGCCGAAGGCCCGCACCCCGCGCTCCTCGAGCGACGCGATCGCCGAGGTCGCCATGCCGCCGCCGCGCCACGGCCCGAAGCTCACGGCGACCGCGGGCACCCCGGCGGCGCGGCGCGCGCGGACGAGCGCGTCCTGGAACGCGTTCGCCGCCGCGTAGCCGGCCTGCCGCGCCGAGCCCCACACCGCGGCGATCGACGTGAAGCAGACGAACGCGTCGAGGGGCCGGCCGCGCGTCAGCGCGTCGAGCGCCGCGGTCCCGTGGACCTTCGGCGCGAGCACCCGGCGGAGCCCCGCGCCGTCGAGGGCCGAGAGCGGCGTCTGCTCGGAGACGCCCGCCAGATGAAACACCGCGGAGAGCGGCGGCAGCCGGGCGTCGATGTCCGCGAGCACGGCGGCCATCGCCGCCGCGTCGGCCACGTCGGCCTGCGCGACGGTCACGCGCGCCCCGAGCGCCTCGAGCGACGCGAGGAACGCGCGGTCGTCGGCCGACGCGCCCCTGCGGCTCGTGAGCACGAGGTGCCGCGCGCCCCGCTGCGCCGCCCACCGCGCGACGTGCCTGCCCAGCGCGCCGAGCCCCCCGGTGATGAGCGCCGTGCCCGACGTGGACCAGGCCGGCGCGCCGTCCGGCGCTCCGGCGCAGCGCACGAGCCGCTCCACGTACCGCCCCGACGCCCGGAGCGCGACGTGGTCCTCGCCGTCGGGGCTCAGCACCTGCGAGGCGAGCGCGGCGATGTCGTGCTCCCCGGGGGAAGGCGGCAGGTCGACGAGCCCTCCCCAGACCTCCGGGTGCTCGAGCGAAAGGGTCCGGCCGAGACCCCAGAGCGCCGCCTGCGCGGGCGCCGTGACCGGGTCGCCCGCGCCCACCGACACCGCCCCGCGGGTCACGAACCAGAGCCGCGGCCGCTCGCCCTGCCCCGCCTGCAGGGCGGCGCGCAGCAAGGCCGGCGCGCTCTCGACGCCCCGCGCGAGCGCGGCGTCCAGCGAGCCCTCGCCCTCCGGCGCGCCGCCGAGGCTCCACAGGTGGACCACGCCGCGCACGGGCCCGCGCTCGGCCGCGCGCTCCGCCCACCACGCCGCGAGGCCCTCGGGCGTCGAATCGCCCGTCCACGCCGGCTCCGCCGCGCGCGCCGCGGCGCTCCCCAGGCGGAGCCGGGAGCAGGTCGCGCCCGCGGCCTCGAGCGCGTCGGCCAGCCTGTCGCCGGTGCCGCCCTCGTCGACGAGCGCGACCCAGTGCCCCGGCGCGGCCGGGCGCGGGCGCGGCGCGAGGGGCGCCGGCGTCCACGAGAGCTCGTGGAGCCACGGCTGGATCTCGGCCTCCGCGCGGGCCTGATCCGCCCTCGCCCGCAGCGCGTCGAGCACCCGGCCGACGACGCCGAGCTCCTCGGCCGAGAGCGCCGCCGAGAGCCCGAGCTGCGCCGCGAACGCCGCCGCGTCGGCCGACCGGAGGAGCGACGGGAGCGCCGCCGCGGGCGCGCCCTTCGCCTCGCGCCGCGCGTCCGCGGGCGCCTCCAGCCAGTACCGCCTGCGCTGCCACGGATAGCCCGGCAAGGACACGCAGCGCCCGCCCGCCGGAGCCACCCGGGCCCAGTCGACCCGGCACCCGCGCGTGTGGAGGGCGCCCAGCGACTCGAGCAGGCAGCGCCGCGCGTCGCGGCCCCGGCGCAAGGTCGGGGCGACAAGCCCGTCGACCCCGCGCGCCGCGAGGCACCGCCGCACGTTGGCCGAGAGCACCGGGTGCGGCCCCACCTCCACGAAGATCCGATGCCCGGCGGTCACGGCGCCGTCGATCGCGCGCGCGAGCTGCACCGGCTCCCGGACGTTCCTCGCCCAGTACGACGCGTCGAGCGCCTCGCCGCCGATGTCCTCGCCCGTCACGGTGCTCACCAGCGTCCGGCCCGCGCGGCCCCGCGCGATCTCCCCGAGCGCGCCCGCGAGCTCCTCGCGGAACGGCTCCATCTGCGGGCTGTGGAACGCGTAGTTCACCGGCAGCTCGCGGCACTCGACCCCGGCGCGCCGGAGCTCCGCCACCACCTCGCCGAGCGCCGCCGCTTCGCCGGACAGCACGACCGAGCCGGGGTCGTTGACGGCGGCGATCGAGAGCCGCCCCTCGTAGCCTTCGAGCGCGCGCGCCGCCTGCTCCGGGGACGCCTGGACCGAGGCCATTTTCCCCAGGCCGGTCGCGCGCTGCATGATCCGCCCGCGGTGGTGGACGATGCGCACCGCCTCCTCGAGGGGGATCGCCCCGGCGACGTGCGCCGCCGCGATCTCCCCGACGCTGTGCCCGATCACGGCGTCCGCGGCGATCCCCCACGAGCCGAGGAGCGCCGCGAGCGCGACCTCCACCGCGAACAGCGCGGCCTGGGCGACCTGCGTCTCCTGCAGGCGCGACGAGGCCTCCGGCGCCTCGAGCGCCTCCAGCAGCGACCAGCCGGCGAGCGGCGCGAGCAGCCGGTCGCACGCCTCCAGCGCGTCGCGGAAGACGGGCTCCTGCCGGAGGAGCGCCCGCCCCATGCCCGGCCATTGCGACCCCTGGCCCGAGAACACGAGCACCACCGAGGGGCGCTGCCCCGGCGGCGCCTCGCCCAGCGCGGCGCCGGCGCGCGCGAGGTCGTCGAGGGCGCCGGCCATCTCCTCGTGCGAGCAGCCCACGACCGCCAGCCGGTGCTCGAGGTGGCTGCGCCGGACGCTCGCCGTGTAGCAGACGTCGCGCAGCGAGGCGCTCTCCGGCGAGCGCAGCCGGGACGCCGTCGCGCGCGCCAGGTCGAGGAGCGCGGGCCTGGAGCGCGCCGAGAGCACGAGCAGCTCGGGCGCGGCGGGCTCGCCCGCGTCCGTCGTGACGAGCGGCGCCGGCAGGGCGCCCGCCGTGACGAGCGGCGCCGGCAGGGCGTCCGTCGCGGCGGGCGGAGCCACCCGGCGCCACGCGACGGGCGCGCCGAGCATGTACAGCTCGCCGAGCGAGCCGAGCAGGCACGCCCGGGCCGGCTCGTCCCGCCGCAGCGACGGCAGCGCGACGCCGCTCCGCCCCTTCAGGGCCAGGGTGGACGCGACGGCGTGCGCGAGGACGGGGTGAGGATCGAGCTCGAGGAAGACGCTGAACCCATCGTCGATCAGGCGATCGAGCGCGGCGTCGAGGCGCACCGGCTCCCGCAGGTTGCGCGCCCAGTACGCGGCGCCGTGCGCCGCGCCGTCGAGCCGCGCCCCCGTCACCGTCGAGTAGATCGGCGCCCCGCCGCCGCGCGGCGCGATCCCCTGCAGGGCGCGCGTGAGCTCGGGGCACAGCGCGTCCATGTGCGGGCTGTGCGAGGCGTAATCCATCCGGACCTGCCGGCCCGTCACCCCCCGATCGGCGAGCGCCTGGAGCAGCGCCTCGAGCGCCGCCGGCTCCCCCGAGATCAGCGTGGATCCCGGGCTGTTGCTCCCCGCGAGGAAGAGGCGGCCCTCGTGCCCGGCGAGCGCGCGCGCCGCGTCGTCGGCGGAGAGCTCCACGACGGCCACGGCGCCCGAGCCGCTCTGCTGCCGGACGAGCCTGCCCATCGCGCAGATGACCGCGGCGGCGTCCTCGAGGGTCAGCGCGCCGGCGACGCACGCCGCCGCGACCTCGCCGATGCTCTGCCCCACCACCGCGTCCGGCTCGATACCCCAGGAGCGCCACAGCGCCGCGAGCGCGACCTGGATCGCGAAGATGGCCGGCTGGACGACGTCGGCCTCCTCGAGCAGGCGCCCGTCGCCCGCCGCCAGCGCGGCGAGCAGCGAGGAGCTCGCGTGCGGCCGCATCGCCGCGTCGCACCGCTCGAGGGTCGACCGGAAGACGGGCTCCTCGAGCAGGAGCTCGCGCCCCATGGCGAGCCACTGCGAGCCGTGCCCGCCGAAGACGAAGGCGATTTTCGGCCGCGCGCCGGCCGCCCTGCCGATCGAGCCGCCCGGCTGCGCGCACCCGGCCAGGAGGGCGTCGAGGCGCGCGGCGAGCTCGCCGTGGGAGGAGACGGTGAGCGCGAGCCGGTGCTCCTCGCCGCCGAGCCGCGCCGCGGCCGCGCCGCAGAGCGCCTGCACGGAGGGCCGCTCGCCGCCCTCGCCGCCCTCGGTGACGAGCGCATGGACGCGCCGGCAGAGGGCCGCGAGCTCCTCGCCGCTCGGCGCGGACAGCGGCAGAAGGTGCACCTCGCGGCGCCGGGGCGCCTCGAGCACGACGTGGCAGTTGGTCCCGCCGAAGCCGAAGGAGCTGACGCCGGCCAGCGCCGGCCCGCGCTCCTTCTCGGGCCACGGCTCCGTCGCGCGCTGCACCGAGAGCCGCAGCTCGTCGAACGGGATGTGCGGGTTCGGCTGCTCGAAGTGGAGGCTCGGCTGGAGCGCAAGGCGCCGCATCGAGAGCGCGACGCGGATGAGCCCCGCCACGCCCGCGGCGCCCTCGAGGTGGCCGATGTTCGTCTTGACCGACCCGATCCGGAGCGGCCGCTCCGGCGGGCGATCCGCGCACAGCACGGCGCTGAGCGCCTTCGCCTCGATGGGGTCCCCGAGGATGGTGCCGGTGCCGTGCGCCTCGACGTAATCGACCTCTTCCGGCCGCACCCCCGCGCGCGCGTAGGCCTCGCGGAGGAGGGCCTCCTGCGCCTTCGGGTTCGGCGCGGAGAGCCCGTTGCTGAGCCCGTCGTTGTTGACGGCGCTGCCGCGGATCACGCAGTAGATGGGGTCGCCCGCCGCGATCGCGCGGGAGAGCGGCTTCAGCACCACCACGCCGCCGCCCTCGCCGCGGGCGTACCCGTTCGCGCGCGCGTCGAACGCCTTCGAGCGGCCGTCGGGCGCGAGCGCCCCGAACTTGGAGATGGCGACCATGCTCTCGGGGGCGACGATCAGGTTCACGCCCCCGGCGAGGGCGAGGTCGCACTCGCCGAGCCGCAGGCTCTGGCACGCGAGGTGGACCGCGACGAGCGACGAGGAGCAGGCCGTGTTCACGTGCAGGCTCGGCCCCTCCAGGCCGAGCGCATAGGAGACCCGGGCGGCGAGGATGCTGAGGTCCTGCCCGGCGGCCGTATGCTGGACGATCGCGTCGATGTGGCCGCCGTTCACGCGCGCGTAATCGCCCCACATGGCGCCGAAGAACACGCCGGTCTGGCTGCCCTCGAGCGATCGCGGGGGCACGCCGGCGTCCTCCAGCGACTCCCACGCGAGCTCCAGCATCAGCCGTTGCTGGGGATCCATCTGGACGGCCTCGCGCGGCGAGATGTCGAAGAACTGCGGGTCGAAGAGATCCACCCGGTCGAGGAACCCGCCGCGGCGCGCGCTCATCTTCCCGGGAGCGCCGCGATCGGCGCTGTAGAGCGCGTCGACGTCCCACCGCCCCGGGGGGATGTCGGAGGTCGCGTCCACGCCGCCCCGCAGGAGCCGCCAGAAGGCGTCCGGGTCCGGCGCCTGCGGGAACCGGCAGGCGACGCCGATGACGGCGATGGGCTCGGGGCTCGACGCCGCGAGGGCCCCGTCGCCCGGGCGCGCGCCCCGAGGAGCGGGCGATAGCCCCGGCCCCTCGGCCACGTGACGAGAGAGCCGCTCGATCGTCGGGCACTCCCATATCAGCGTGGGGTGGAGCCGGCGCCCGACGGCCTCCCCCAGCGCGGCGATCAGGCCCATCGCAGCGACGGAGTCGAGCCCACAATCGCTGAACCGCGCGCCGGGCTCGATCGACCCTGGCGACACGCCCGAGCGCTCCGCGATCCTCTCCGTGAGCCATCTCTGGACCTCAGCAACGGTGGAGAGGTGCGTCCGTGATTCGCGCGACATAACCGTCTCCTTCAGGCAGAGCGTAAAAACATCGCCTCTGAGGAAAACCTCGTTGCCGGCCGGATCTCAGGGCTCAGACGACGAATGCACGACGCCTAGCCATAACTAGCGTTACAGGAAATTAGTCGCTTACGCAAGGTTAGTAAAATGTGTTGCCCGGCAGTAATCAAACGAACGTCCGCGAATACACGGGCAGAAATCAGCGACGATCGGTGCAGGTTCGGTGGATCGACTCGAGTCCATCTCTCTGGCTGTCGCTCCGCGTCGCTGACGACGTCGGAGGTGCTCACGGGCTTGCCGGAGAGGGCGCGCCGCGCCGCGCTCCCGGCGGGAGGCGAGGCAGTCGTGCGCTTCGGGGCGCTCCGGGCGCCCTGGCTCTTAGCGCGAATTACCGCCGAACAGTGACGTACAGATTACAAGCTACTGGAGCAGCACAAGCGCGCCATTGTCAATCATCTCCGCACCTTGCAGCGAATGGCGCGCGACTCCGACAAGCGCGGCCGATGTGCGCGCCATCCCCTCACCGAGGCTCGCTGCGCGGGAGCCAGATGCGGAATGGGAGGGTTCGAGTGCGGCCCCTTCGACGCCCGGGCCGCCGGAGCGGCGCCCCCACGGGCGCGCGGCCGCTGTCGCCGGGCTCAGCGGGTCTCCCCGCCGGAGGCCAGGACCCGCGGAGGATCGCCCACCTCGGTAGCCCCAAACCGCCGTCGAATTCTTGCTCCGCACGGCAAATGTCGCGCATCTGCCTCAGCCGCGGGATCGGAGCCGGCCTGGCGTTCCGCCGTTCGCCGCGCGTGACTCTGGCGACTCGGATCCACTACAAGGGGCGCCGGAGGCCAACACCATGTCCATCACGTTCTACTACTCCCCGCAGTCCAGCGCTGGTCGCATCCTCGTATCGCTCGCCGAGCTCGGCGTCCCCTACGAGGGCGTCCGGCTCGACCTGCGCGCCGGCGACCAGAGGAAGCCGGAGTTTCTCGCCATCAACCCGAATGGCAAGGTGCCGACCATCGTCATCGACGGCACCCCGGTGTTCGAGTCGGTGGCGATCCAGATCGCCCTCGGCGAGCGCTACGGCGTGCAGAAGGGCCTGTGGCCGGCGCCCGGCTCGCCCGAGCAGCTCACGGCCCTGAGCTGGCTCGTGTGGGGCCAGGTCAGCCTCACCGGCGCCCTGTTCCGCTACATGGCGAACACGAGCGACTACTTCCCGAAGGAGATGCACCACGAGAAGCAAGCCGAGCACGCCTTGACCGAGCTGCGCGGCCTGCTCCGCATCCTCGACGATCGCCTCGCCGGCCGCCCCTACCTCCTCGGCGAGCGCTGTACCCTGGTGGACATCGACCTCGCGGCCATGCTCGGCTGGGGCCTGATGGCGGCCAAGATCGACTACGCCGAGCAGAAGAACCTGCAGGGCTGGCTCGGCCGCATCATGGAGCGCCCGGCCATCAAGGCGGCGATGGCCCAGACCTGAGCCCGAGGGCGCCTCGCTCGCCGGGCGGGCGAGGCGCCCCCTCCCCGACCGCCTGCGCGGCTTCGAGGCCTGCGCGGCTTCGAGGCCTGCGCGCGGCCGGGGCCGGCGGTCTTCTACGTCGTCCGGCGCGCGGTCGACGCGGCGTCGGGCCAGGCGCCCCGCGCGCCTTGCGCGCGCCCGACGCATGCTAGAACTCGGCCGCAATGACGGTCCTCCAGGTCGCCGACCTCAGCTTCGGTTACGGCGCCGACAAGCTCTTCCAGGGCATCACCTTCTCCCTCGAGCAAGGCCAGCGCGCCGCGCTCGTCGCCCCGAACGGCGCCGGCAAATCGACGCTGCTCCGCCTCGTCGCGCGCGAGCTCACCCCCGACACGGGATCGGTCGTGGTCCGCAAGGGGATCCGGGTCGCTTACTTCCGGCAGTCGCACGAGCTCCACGCCGAGGGCACGGTGCTCGACGCCTTCCTCTCCGGGTTCTCCGAGGTCCTCGAGCTGCGCCACGCCCTCACCGCGGCGCAGCACGCCGCGGCCAGCGGCAGCGAGGCCGACCTCGCCCGGCTCAGCGACCTCACCGACCGCTACCACATCGCCGGCGGCGACGACCTCGAGCGCCGCGTCGAGATCATCGCGGCCCACCTCGGGTTCACGCCGGCCGACATGGATCGCCCCGTCGCGAGCCTGTCCGGCGGCGAGCGCGGGCGCCTGCAGCTCGGCGTCGTGCTCGCCATCGAGCCCGACCTGCTCCTGCTCGACGAGCCCACGAACCACCTCGACATCGAGACCATCACCTGGCTCGAGAAGCACCTCGCGGGCCTCGCCGGCGCGCTGCTCTGCGTCTCGCACGACCGCGCCTTCCTCGACGCCGTCTGCCCGAACACCATGGAGCTCGGCCACCGCAGCTTCCGGGCCTACCCGCTCAAGTACAGCGACTACGCGGTCGCGCGCGAGGAGGACCTCGCCCGGGAGCGCGAGCTCGCCGAGCGGCAGGAGGCGTTCGTCGCCAAGACCGAGGACTTCATCCGGCGCAACATCGCCGGCCAGAAGACGAAGCAGGCGCAGAGCCGGCGCAAGATGCTGGAGAAGCTCGAGACCCTCGATCGGCCGGAGGACGTCTGGGCGGTCGCCGAGAAGGTCCGCTTCCGGTTCGCGCCCGCGCCGCGCAGCGGGGACATCGTGCTCGACGCGCGCGGGCTCGGCGCGAGCCGCGGCGGGCGCACGCTCTTCTCGGGCGTGGACCTCCTCCTCCGGCGCGGCGATCGCGTCGGCGTCGTCGGCCCGAACGGGACCGGCAAGTCGACGCTGCTCAAGCTGCTCGCGGGCGCGGGCGCGCCCGACGACGCGGGCGAGGTGCGGCGCGGGACGAACCTCTGCCAGGGCTACTTCGACCAGCACCTCGGCTCGCTCGACCCGTCGAAGACCGCGGTGGAGGAGATCCGCAGCGTCCGCGCCGACATGAACGTCGACGCGACCCGCCAGTACCTCTCGCGCTTCCGCTTCTACGGCGACGACGCGCTCCGGAAGGTCCAGGGCTTCTCGGGCGGCGAGCGGAGCCGGCTCGCGCTCGCGAAGCTCTTGCTCGAGCCGCGCAACCTGCTCTTCCTCGACGAGCCGACGAACCACCTCGACATCCCCGCCGCCGAGATCCTCGAGGAGGCGCTCACCGGCTTCGAGGGCACGGTGGTGCTCGTCTCGCACGACCGGCGGTTCCTGGAGCAGGTGACGACGCGCATCGTCGCGGTGCGCGAGGGGAGCGTGGACATCTACCCCGGCGGCTTCCGCGACTACCGCGACAACCTCGAGAAGCTCGCGGCCGAGGCGGCGGCGCGCGAAGCGGACGAGCGCGACGCCGGGCGCGGGGCCGCCGGCGGCGGCCGGGGGGCGCAGAAGGCCGCGGGGGCGCCCGCGGCGCAGAAGGCCGCGGCAGCGCCGGCGCCGCGCGACGAGGCGGCGCGGGGCGCCGGGGCCGACAAGGGCGCGAAGCCTGGCCGCGCGGTGCGGCGGAGCGGCGCGACGATGCCGCCTCCGGACGAGGCGGGCGCGGGGGACGCGGCGGCGCGCCGGCGGGCGTTCGAGACCGACAAGGCGGCGGCGCGGGCCACGGAGCGCAAGCGCAAGCGGGTGAAGGAGCTCGAGGCGGAGATCGCGGCGGGCGAGGCGAAGCTCGCCGCGATGCGCGAGGAGCTGAAGAAGGACCCCGGCGGCGACTGGGCGAAGCTGGCCGAGAAGGCGCGCGAGGAGCAGGCGCTCGCGAAGCGCGTCGACGCGGCGATGACGGAGTGGATGGCGCTCAGCGAGGAGCTCGGGGCGTCGGCGACCGCGGGGGGCGGGGCGTGACGGGCGCGGGGCGGGGCGTGACGGGCTGGGGGCGGGGCGTCGGCGGCGCACGGGGCGCGGGCCGCGCGCGCGGTGTGGGCGGCGTCGGCCGCGCGCGCGGCGTCGGCGGAGCGTCGGCGGCGGGCGTCGGGCGCGCAGCGCTCCTGGTCGCGCTCGCCGCGGCGGCGCTGGCGCCGGCGTGCAAGGAGCCGCGCGACGACGGCACCGCCCCGGCGCAGGCCCCCGCCGAGCTGCCGCCGCTCGAGCTGCGCGACGACACGGCGAACCTGATGCTCACGTGGATCGACGAGAAGGGCGACACGCACGTCGAGCTCCGCCCGGCCGACGTGCCGGCCGAGGGCCGCGCGATGGTGCGCGCCATGCTCTCGGATCGGACCGAGGGCACGCGCGACGTGTTCTACGTCGCGGATCTGACGCAGAAGCGCCCGGACGGCACGTACGCGGTCCGGACGATGCCGCGGCGGGAGTGGGAGTCGCTGCTGGAGAAGCGGCGCGCCGAGCACGTCGCGAAGACGGCGCCCCCGCCCGCGGCGGCGCCTGGACCCGGCGGCTCCGCGGGCGCGGGGGCGCCGGCGGCGCCGGGCCAGCTCGCCGGCGTGACGGTGATCATCTACGGGGCCTCGTGGTGCAAGCCGTGCCACCAGGCCGCGGACTACCTGCGCGCGAAGGGCGTCGCTGCCATCGTGAAGGACATCGAGGAAGACCCGGCGGCGGCCGCCGAGATGCAGGACAAGCTCGCGAAGAGCCACCAGCGCGGGGGCAGCATCCCGATCATCGACGTGCGGGGGCAGATCCTCGTGGGGTACAGCCCGCACGCGCTCGACCAGGCGCTCGCGCGGGCGGCGCGCGGGACGACGCTCTGAGGCGGCGGCAGCGAGGCTCTCAGCGCTTCTTCAAAATCGATCGCGAGCTCGTCCGCCCCTGCTCGTTTCCACGACCGCTGGTCGTCGGCAAGCTCGCGATCGGCTCGCGTCGACCAAGCGCCGGCGTATCGTCAGAGCCCTCGCAGCGTGTCTCGAAATTTACCACAGGCACAGCTGACAGAATAGGCAGTATCTCCAACTGCCTTGATCTCGATGAGGCCGGCGCAAGCGTCACACCGGACCGAGCCGACCCGTCCGTCGCGCAAAAACTCTCCGAGGGCCGAATCGAGCAGCCTTGACGCTCGATCACGAACAGAACGTCGATCGGCCTCGTTTGCCATACAAATGGACGATAGGACTGTCGCGCGAGTCCGCCTTGGCGCAGGCTCACTCATGTCAACCTCTGCGCGGCCTCAGCATCGAGAAGGCGGCTTGGCGCAGCCTTTGAGCGCCGCGACCGCTGCGCGCAAACTCATCCAAGGCCCTGCGCGCATCATCATTGGGCAAGACATGCTCGAGCCATGACAACGCACGCTCGGCATACGACGGAGCCCGCTCCTGCAATGCGAGAGCAAGAACCTTCTGCACCAGACCGCTCGCGCTTGCGCGCAGCCCTTCATCATCCTCCGCAGCACGCCTCATCTGCGAATCAAAATCCGCATATTCCATATCGAGGAGAGGCAAAAGAAACAGCATGTTCCCAGAATTCGGAGGGATGAGGCTCCCTGTTTGAGTGACGAACCGCAGCCAGCTGCCCTGATCGTCGACGCCCAACACGAGCGAAGGACTGGCGACGAGCGATCGCCAGCGCCGCACCTCGCTGGTCTCACGCACCGGCGATTCCCGCCAGCTCCCGACCATACTGATTTTCCCATCACCCGCAACATCTATCGAGACGCGCCGCCCGTGCGCGCCCAGCGAAAGTGCTCCGCAATGTGCGCCAGCACCGGACACAGCGACGAGTATACCTTCAATGGAACACGGATCTCAGACACCACACCTTGAGCTTCGATCTGGATGGAAACAGGGGCATTTAGGTCTCGCACGCGGACCAACTCTGTAAGCAGAACAGGAGTAACGGCATCCAACTCCGTGTAGCGGAGCCGGAGGGCACCCGACGCACCTCTGCTTACAACACCTCCTTCGTAGAGCGTGACCGAAACGTCGGCATCATCGTAGTGATAGAGGGCGGCGCCCAAATCAGGGTGGGTTGCGATGAGATCCTTCGGCCAGCATCCGATCCCGAAATCGACGCTAGCCGCGAGCTCTCGCCTGATTTCCTTGCGCACCCATTCCTCATGCGTCATTCGAATCTCCTGAGATCCTCCAGGACGCCCTGGCGGGTCGCCGGTGTACTCACGCAAAATTCGTCGCCGAGCTGTCAGACGTCCAGGGACGACGCTACCAGAGTCAGGACGCCGCGGCGCCACGGATCACGACAGGTCATGGAGCACTGAGTTGCGCCGTAGCGTATACCCCCTCATGGTGCACCACCCACAATCGCCTGTCCACCGGAGCCCCAATGATGACATCGCCGCCGGAAAACACCCGCTCCAAGAATCTGTCGGAGTACCACGCCTGAAACTCTTCGAATCGAGACGCAGACATCGCGAATGCACCACTACCCGCTTTGAATGACGCATCGGTGACCACGACCAGCTCGGTGTCCGGCGGCAGCGAACAGAGCCCGAGCAGCTTCGCCATGGCGTCATCATCTTCGATGCCTGGCGGGACTCTTGCCCACTGAAGAGCGCCGAGCGCAGCATCAATCGCATCTGGAACGATCGATGGAAGCCTCGAGCCGATCAGCGATTCGATCTGTCGCACGGCCACATCTAAATTTACTATGTTCATTGCGTTCTCTTTCACGACGCTCGCTTGCATTCATGACATGGCGCTGCCCCTTCGCGTCGTCGTCGGTGTCGTCCACGAACGTCGTCCACGCCACCGCGCCGCGAACCCGCGCCTCCACCCGTTCCGGCAGCCCCGCCTCGTCGCACGTCGGCTTCACCTCGCTCGCGTCCGGCGCCGTCACGCTCGTCGGCCGGTTCAGCGCGTGGTATGCCGTCTGCGTCCCGAAGCTCTCCGCCTCCCCCAGCGGCTCGGCCGCGGCTGCGATGGCGGACACATCCGTCAGCCCCGCCAGCACCGACCCGTCGGCCTCCGCGTGCACGTCGCTGCGGGCGTTCGCCATCCCCATCTCCGACCTGCTCACCTGACGCATGGACGGCGATCGATGGCGACGCTCAACACCATCTGCCTAGCGAACGCGATACGTTCGTCCATGCCTAGCATGCGGGGCATCGTGTCGAGTATCAGGGATAATCGGGCGCCAGCTCTCCCATGATTCGGAGGCCTGCAATTTCTCCACCAAAGACAGAAATTCTGGATAGCTTGGCCATGCCACCAGATGCTCACGGTGGAGCGTAACGTAATTGTATTTGAACAATGGATCCTCCGGATTATCCGTCAAGTGAGCCGGAGCAAATGCGTCCTCGGCGTTGGAGACGACCTCCCCGCAGAATGCGCAACGTCGTTCGCTCCGAAGGTATGACCGCAAAGAAATCACCCTCGCCTCCACCGTATCGCGGAGCGGGGAGGCCTGAAAACAGGACTCGTGTACCGTCGCGTCGCTAAACGCGAACAACGGACTCTTCCGGTTCATCTCGAATGGTGGAAACGCGACCTTCCGGTCATCGGCGGCGATCGGCCGGTTGCAAGATTGACATGAAATTCCGGGCCTGAATTGAGCCATGATCCACCGTAGTCAGCGTTTCGTCCATTCTGTCGGAGCCGCGTCGTCTCGTGCGACCGCTCCAGCGAGGCGACGGTCGCCTGCGTCTCCTTGACCTGCTGCGCCTTTCTCTCGCCCACCGCCGCGAGCCTCGATCGTCGAGGCCCGCGTGCAGATCGCCGTCTTCATTTGGTCTTCCAATCCCGGTCGTCCCAGAGTGGTCCTGTATCGCGACCGTCCAATATTGCTCGAATCGTACCCTTTTGCTCGAAGCTCAACCTCAATACCTTGAGCACGTAGGGAAGGTCGAGGGGTTGAACCGGCGCCACTCCGGTAGTATGCAGCCTAGCAATCGAACCGATCACGATCAGCATGAGCTGCTTAACGGCCGGGTCCGACTCGTTGTCTATGACCCGCATCCCTTCATCCCAACCTATCACATTTCCGATTTCACTCATTTCGTCATCCTAAGCTTATCGAAGGTCGAAATAACCGTTCCGCCCGGTCCGAGGGCGACACGCTCGCCAAATCGACCCGCTCCAGCAGCCCCGCCTCGTTGTACGTCGGCTTCACCTCGCTCGCGTCCGGCGCCGTCACGCTCGTCGGTCGGTTCAGCGCGTCGTACGCCGTCTGCGTCCCGAAGCTCTCCGTCTCCAGCAGCGGCGCGGCCGCCGTCGCGATGGCGGACACATCCGTCAGCCTCGCCAGCACCGACCAGTCGGCGTCCGCGTGCACGTCGCTCCGCAGCCGCCGCGAGGCCTGCAGCACGTTGCCCTTGAAGTCGTACGCCTGGCTCGTCACCACACCCGCGCCATCATACACCTGGTACGGCCGACCGCGCAGGTTCTGCGACGTCGCCCGCGGATGCGCTTCGCCATAGACGTAACGGCGCGCCACCCGCTCGCTCCCCGAGCCCAGCTGCACGTGCTCGTGCGTCGGCCGGCGCAGGACATCGTACGACGAGCGATAGACGAACCCTCGCCCGTTCCACGCCCGCAGCCGCTGTCCGGTCGCGCCCGCCAGCATCCGCCGCTCGCCGCCGTCGTTGCTGCTCTGATAGAGCAGCTGCCCGCCCAGCCCGAAGAAGTGCTGCATCACCAGGTTGCCGCGCGCGTCGGTGACCGCGAGCGGCTGCCTCTCGATATTCAGCGTGCTGTCCCACGTTGTTGTCAGTGAAAGCGGAGAGCGTGCGACACGCAGCTCGACAAATGCTGTGAGAGATGAGGAATCTATCAGTTCCCCAACCCCATCGGTACCCGCGCCTTCAAGTAGCGCTTGAACATGGGCGAAAATTCTTTACTACGCGAGGACCGCTGGCGCGAACCCCTGTACGGGCTTCCCTATTTTCTGGCAGTGCAAGGGAACGGCAGTGAGCGGGGTTCGATTAGCTTTCTCTCGCCACGTACGCGCGTCCCACAGCCACAAGATCGTGGCTGCAACGAATTCACCCGCTCTTCAGCAGGCGTCGCGCCTCATGGCGGAGCTTCTGCGTCGGACCAGAATCAGCGAGCGCTGCAAGCGCTCGCTCTACCTTCGGCGAACGCCCAATGATTCTAACCCACCCAAGTGCAAGAGCGGCCCAATGCTGGGACTGGCTCGCGAGACCCGTAGCCACCACGTCTTCGAATGGAAAGAGTTCGATAAACTCCTCCGATATCCCTTTCGCTCGCAGCCCCTCCAGGAGACGCTGCCGCGCCTCGACCGGAGTAACCTCCAGAATCGGTAAGAGGTATACGCAGTCCTTCCCCAGCGAAAACTCTCTCGCGGACTCATCTCCTATTCTGACCCACCAGCCATCCGAGGAGACGCCCAAATCCAGTCGTGCGGTCTCGAGCAACGCAACGGGAGTCAACCGGATCACGGATCCATCGGTGGGTCCATGCAGAGTTTTCCAAGGGATCGACGACCCGGCCAGACTTGCTGCGAGCTTGCGGCGCCGTTCCGTATCCATCAATTCTCCCACGGTTTGTGTGTGATTTGGATTCCATGCTTGCTCATGAAGTCGACGAACTGTTGCCTAATCTCGGGGGTCCAATTCACCCCGTAGTGACCGCTCCACTCATCTGTAACCAGTCCTCCAGCCTGCCGCGAGATGCGGCCTCCGACGACGCCTGAGTGCGGCGAAATCCCAGCCGCCTGCAAGATGCTGTCGTGCCCGTGGGGAAGCCTGTCGGTGCTCATGACGAACCTCCCGCTCTTTGTGTCGAAGATGAAGTCCGTGGGTTTAGCCGAACCGAAGTTTTGCACAGCCTTCGATGACCGATACGCATCGCTTACCTCGAAGACGCCCCTCGCTGGGCCACTGCCCCTCGCATGACCTCTTGCGATGTCAGCGGCGGCCTTCTGCTCCGTACGTGCCGCAGCAGACGGTCCTTCGGGCTTAGTACTGGCATCTGGAGCAACCGCTACCTGGCCTGCCTCTTGCTCTTTTGCAGTTTCGGGCGGCGGCGGTACAACAGGCGTCATCCCGGGCGCTGGCGGTGGCTGAGGAGGGCCGGGCGGAGGGGCTGAGACGCCGCCATCCCCCTTGGCCGAGAGCTT
Organism: Sorangium sp. So ce385; assembly: GCF_051474135.1. NCBI lineage: Bacteria > Pseudomonadati > Myxococcota > Polyangiales > Polyangiaceae > Sorangium > Sorangium sp. So ce385. The sequence goes on from NZ_CP150337.1 coordinate 10,633,013, forward strand.
CTCGACGAGATAGGCAGCCCCCATAACAACAACAACTACGCCGACGCCGATCGCAACCCCACCGAAGTTCCCGCCGCCAGGCGACGGTCGGGTGGGCGCCGCGCCCCGCGTGACAGGAGCGATCCGAAAAACCCCGGAGGACTCACCTCTAACCGGCACACTAGGCGGCGCCGAAACTGGCTTGGCAGCGGCCGCGCCCAACGCCGCCGGAGTTCCGCCTTCTGAAGGCGCCTCCTCTGAACGCTCTGGAGCTGACCCGCCAGTGCTCTTGCTCACCGCCGCGGCAACGCCTTTTTTCAGCTCGATCGGCTCCCAAGGCCATCGCCATTGAATCGGCTGCTGCTGCGGGACTGCACGCCCATCGGGGTCGAACAACGTCGTGGGATTGTTCCTCGCGTACGCGTACAGGCTCGGCCCGTCCACCATTCCTGCTGGATCAGCACTCGTCCACCGTCCCAGCCACGACGCATAGTACCTTGCCCCGTAGTAGTAGAGCCCCGTCTCCTCGTCCTTCTCCTTTCCCGTATAGCGATACCGCCGCTGGCTCACCTCCGCCGCGCTGCTCGTCGACCAGTACGCCGTCGTCCCGAAGGGGTGATACTCCTCATACCCGATCACCAGCCCCGCACCGTCGACCTCCAGCGACACCGACCCGAGGTGGTTGCCCAGCTGGTAGCGCACCCGCGGCGTCACCGTGAACGACCCCGACGTGTCCACCGTCTTCGTCTCCACCATCGCCACCCGCCGCGCGCCATCCATCACGTGCAGCGTCTGCCGCTCCAGCGAGAGCCCCGAGCTGCTGCGCCTCCGGTACACCTCGTAGCCGCCGAGGTAGATGCGCTCGTCCACGAGCCCGCTGTGCTCCCACACCTTGCGCACCCGCTGCCCCGCAGCATCGTAATCGTAATATACATCGCCGCCGCCGCCGAGATCCGCGCTCCGCACCTGGTCGTTCTCGTCCCAGGTCAGCGCCGTGATGTGCGGCATCGACGTCATGTTCCCGTGCGCGTCATGCGCATAGGTGCTGAACGGCCCGTGCTCCGGGTCCCCGGTCGTGCTCGTCAGCCGGTTGTTCGTCGCCTCGTACGCATACCACCGCGTCCAGCTCCCCGTCCCCGCCTGGTGCACCATCCTCAGCAGGTTGCCCACCGCGTCGTAGACGTACTGCTCCGTATAGTTCCTCAGCGCCTGCGGGTCGTTCGGGTGCGGCAGCGACTGGATCGGAAGATCGTTCTGGTCGCGCGGCGCGTCCGACAGCCCGCCCGCGTGCTCCCGCCCCGTCGCCTCGATCAGCCGGTAGACCGCGTCGTACTCGTACTGCGCGCTCGGCGACACCACGTCGTTGTTGAAGAACACCGTCTGCTGCGCGCTGTCCCCGATCTCCACGATGTTCCCGACCGGGTCGTACACGTACTTCAGGTTCTGCAGCACCGCGTCGTCTGAGCTCCGCGTCGTCTTCAGGCGCGTGAGCCGGTACGTCAGCGGGTCATAGGTATAATCCGTGAAGGTGCCGTTGCCGTACTCGATCCGCTCGCGCTGACCCTTCGCGTCGTAGTCGATGTCGTCCACGAACGTCGTCCACGCCACCGCGCCGCGAATCCGCGCCTCCACACGCTCCAGCAGCCCCGCCTCGTTGTACGTCGGCTTCACCTCGCTCGCGTCCGGCGCCGTCACGCTCGTCGGCCGGTTCAGCGCGTCGTACGCCGTCTGCGTCCCGAAGCTCTCCGTCTCCAGCAGCGGCTCGGCCGCCGTCGCGATGGCGGACACATCCGTCAGCCCCGCCAGCACCGACCAGTCGACCTCCGCGTGCACGTCGCTGCGCAGCCGCCGCGACGCCGCCAGCACGTTGCCCTTGAAGTCGTACGCCTGGCTAGTCACCACACCTGCGCCATCATACACCTGGTACGGCCGACCGCGCAGGTTCTGCGACGTCGCCTGCGGATGCGCTTCGCCATAGACGTACCGGCGCGCCACCCGCTCGCTGCCAGAGCCCAGCTGCACGTGCTCGTGCGTCGGACGGCGCAGGCCATCGTACGACGAGCGGTAGGCGTACCCTCGCCCGTTCCACGCCCGCAGCCGCTGTCCGGTCGCGCCCGCCAGCGTCCGCCGCTCGCCGCCGTCGTTGCTGCTCTGATAGAGCAGCTGCCCACCCAGCCCGAACCGGTGCTGCATCGCCAGATTGCCGCGCGCGTCCGTAATCGCGAGCGGCTGCCCCTCGATGTCCAGCGTGCTCTGCGTGACGTACTGCCCTTCAGCCCCGTTGTCCGCCACCGCGCGGAACACCCGCCCCAGCGCGTCCAGGTGGCTCACCGCCGGCGTGCCCGCGTGCGCTGCGGCCAGGTCCGCCGCACGCCGCTCCGGGTCGCCTGCAGCCAGCGCCTGCCGCGCCGCGTACCACGTGCTCTCCAGCACCGTGTCGTTCGGATCGTGCGACGTCTGCTTCCACGCATCGAACTCCACCCGCGAGAACGTGCCATTGGGCAGGTCGGTCCGGATGAGCCGGCCGAGCGGATCGTACCGCAGGATCGGCGTGACCCCCCACTCCACGAGCTCCGCCTCGTCCTCGTACTCGTGCGTCGCGCTGAAGAACGGCTCGTACTGCTTGACCGGATTGCCCTTGTTGTCCAGCACCGTGCGCCCGGTGCCGACCCAGCGCGACGTCGCGTGCGAGAAGACCAGGTTGCCCTGCACGTCGTGCACCAGCGCGCCGGTCCCGTCGCGCTCGGGCGCCAGCCCCGGCTCGGCATTCACCTTGCGCAGCACCTCGTTGCCCGAGCCGTCGGAGTAGGTGTACGTGTCCAGCCAGCGCGTGTTGCCAGCGCCGTGCTGCTCGCGGGCGCGCGCGTGCACCACGTTCGGCTTGCCGGCGCTCTGGAACCGGTCCAGGTCGTAGGTGAACGTGACCGTCGGGTCCTCGGGCGTGTCGCCCTCGCCGGCCCCCGGCTTGCCCATCACCGCCAAGAGCGTGACCCTGCCCAGCGCGTCGAAGCGCACCTCGCTCACGTTGCCGTTGGCATCGGTGAGCTGCCGTGGGGTGAGGACGCGGTAGTCGGGCACGGCAATCACGGCGTTGCTCAGAGGATCCGTCACCTGGGTCACGAGCAGGCGATACGCGTCATAGACCACCTGCGACGTGTTGCCGAACGGATCGACGAACGCCGTCGGCTGGTAGAAGTGCGCCGCCGAGGGCACCGCCCGCCCCGAGGACACCCAGTAGTCCGGATCGCCCGAGAGCTGCAGATAGCCGCCCTCCGCGAGCACGCCGCTCGTGACGCTGGCTCCGAACACCGATGTGATCAGCGAGGGGGTGAGGATCTTGGCGTAGCTCTCATACGGCAGCGCCCTGCTGCCGACCTCGCCGAACGGCAGCGGCCCCGCGAGATCGTCGCTCCAGTACCTCGTGCGCGTGTGCTGCAGCAGGCGCTTCTCGGACGATCCGCTCGGCGTCCCGTCGTAAGCGAGGTCCGTCGCCTCGTCCGCCGCGTCGAGGACCGCCTGGAACGCCAGCACTCCCTCCTCGCCGAGCGGCAGGCCGTGCAGCTCGTAGGTCCGGCTCCCGGTTGGAACGCCGATCCGGTAAGCACCCTCCTCATCGGGGTCCAGGTGCACCACGTCGTTCTCCATCAGCGTCGCTTTCCCCTCCTCCTGCTCGGGGAACGCCGCCCACGCTGCCCGCCGGCGATACCCGATCTGCGCCGTCCGCTTGACCGCGCCATGGTTGTCGACCTCCAGCGTGAGCGCATGCGTCACACGCGGATCGCTCTCGTTGCGCTCGTAATGGTACTCCAGCGCCTCGCGCGGATGGGCGAAGAACACGGCGTGCGCGTCGCCCACCGCAGGCTGAAGCCGCCGAATTTCGTAGCTGCTCTCCGTCACGACGTATGGCCGCGGCTCCTCCGCCGAGCCGTCGAGCGCATAGACCTCCTGGCGGAGGGGCCGCCCCTTGAGCGCCCGGCACGCCTCGCGCATCTCCACGGCGCTGAGCCCCTCGACAAGCACCGTATCCTCCAGGCGAACCGCCCCCGCGTCGCCGGCGTAATACTCGCGCTCATACTGCGCCGAGATCTTCGCCCCCTCGATCCACGCGCCCGTGTGGAACCATGTCTTCGTCAGCACCGGCGGCAGGTGCAGCTCGGGATCGGCGTTCGCCGCGGGCGGCGCGAAACCCGTCCCGCTGAACGCCGAGAACGACTCGGTGTCCCGCTGCTCGACCATGCCGAAGCCGCGCATCTCCCGCTCTACCCCGTCGTAGTCGCCGTGGTGGTAAGCATACGTCGTCACGAAGCGATGCCGCGAGACCGCGTCGAACAACTCGACGCGCTCGATGACGTGCACCACGAACGGCAGCCGCGTCACCCACGGGCGGCCCGCCGCCCGGTCGGCGAGGTAGAACTTCGTCGACGGGGCATACGTCACCGTCGTCGTCTTGCCGAGGTTGTTGGCGACCGACGTCAACAGATGCGGCTTCTCGCTCCCGAGCAGATCGATGTAGCGCACCGCGGGGCGCGCCCCGGGCAGCGACGAGGCCCACACCAGGCACCCGGTCCCGGAGCCGAGCAGATCGATCACGTCGACCGCCGCGAGCTCGCTCACGTCCGGCAGCCGCGGCAGGATCACCGGCGCGGCCAGCGTGTTGCCGGCGTTGTTCGCATGGAAGCGCACGCCGTCCGGGTGCAGGTAAACGATGTCGGTCGTCCCCGAGCCGTCCACGTCCGCGAGGCGGATGCGCTTCGGGTCGAAGCGGCCCTCGTGGTCGAACCGCATGCTGCCGCCCATCTGCACCTTGGCGCCGAAGCGGCAATGGCCGAGGTTGGGCCAGTAACACACGTTGCCGTTCCGGATGCGCACGAGGTCGACAAGCCCGTCCCCGCTCATGTCGGCCAGGAAGAGGCTCTGCGCCGCGTCGGCGAAGACGAGCGACGGCCCGCGCTCCTCGTCGCTCGGCCGCGCGATGGTGATCGGCCGGTCGAAGCCGCCCTTGGCGAGCGACGGATACCACGTGAACGTGTCAGGTCCCGTGATCAGGATGTCCTCGTGGCCGTCGCCGTTGAGATCGATGAGGCGGACGTTCGGGTCGCTCCAGTCGACGTTCGGCTGCGACGCGAACGGGCGAAACGCCGCCCAGCCCGCGTCGGTGCGGTCGAAGTAGCCCGCCACCGGCCGCTCGAGCACCACCATCTCCTTGCGCCCGTCCCCGTCGACGTCGAGCAGCTGCCCGCCGTTCAGGGCCGCCGGCCGCGACGGCAGCGGCCGCGCCGGGGACAGGAGACCCCCGCCGAGGTTCTGCTTGTAATACAGCGCCTCGCCCGCCTCGATCAGCACGCCGGGCAGCGCCTCTCCATCGAGATCGACCCACCGCCGCCCAGACCCCATCGTGCCGCTGGGCAGGCCGCGCAGACCCTCGGGGTCGAGCGACTTGACCTCGCGGTGGATCACCGGCTCGCTGTATGTCAGCGCGATCGGCGGGAGCGCCTCGCGGCTGTACGCCTGGGTTTGCGCATCGCGCACATAGCCGGCCTGCGTCGCGGTGGCGAGCCGCGTCAGGTGAGCGTTCTCCGCATACGTGAGGTCGAGCGACCGCACGAGGCACGGCGCCTCGCCGAGCTCGGACATCTTGTGAAACATCAGCACGCGACGGCAGAGCCGGTACGTGCGGATCTCGAACCCGGCGCGGTACACCGAGAACGGGTCCTGGCGGACCGGCCACGAGGCGCTCTCCTCGGGCGCGGGCGCCTCGGCGTCGTGCTCGCCATAATCGAAGACGACCTCGAACAGGCTGCTCTCCGCGTCGCCCGGCACGGTGTTCCCGTAGCGGACACGCTTGAGATAGCGGTTGGCGACGGCCGCGCGGCCCGCGTGGCGGTGGCTCTCCGCCGCCTCATCGCGCGCCACGCCGGTCAGGTCCTCCGCCTTGTACGCGTAAGCCACGACATTGCCCTTGTCGTCCCGGGTCTCCTCCAGCAGCCACGAGAAGATCCGCTCCGGCCTGGCGGGGTCGGCGATCCGTGCCTCCGGGCTCCGCCCGTAGACGCTCGTGACGTTGTCCGGCGTCGTCGCCGTCCAGTACACGTTCCCGCTCGCCTTCACCTCGCGGCGCTCGATCCGCGCGAATGCGCCCTCCACACGGGGACGGTAGCGGATCACCTCCTCGCTCTCCGTCTCGTACCGGTCGAGCTCCGCGCCGTCGATCGACCGCGCCGGCACGAGATCCTCCGCGCCGGACAGGACGAACACGTCACTCTCGTGCGCGTCGTCGTAACGCGGAAGGCCCTTGTCGGTCTTCCGCGCGATGCGGGGGATCGACAGCTGCCAGCCGGCGCCGAACGGGCCGTTGCCAGCCCCCGAGTCGTACGTCACCGCCATCGCTGGCCCGAACCCGGCGCGGCCGGGGCTCAGCGGCAGCGGGATCGAGAACGACCCCGTGCCCGTCACCGGGTTCGCGGAGAATTTCTCATCCACCCCGCGGATCGCGCCGCCGCCCTTCGGCAGCGCGGGCGCGGGCAGCTCCGGCGCCTTGGGCGCGCCGGGGAGGCCCTTCGGCGCCTCGGTGTCTTTACCGGACCCCGCCCGGACGGCGGACGCGGGGTCTCGGCTCTTGCCGCGCGCTCCGGCGTCCGGCGCGGCCGGTGATGCTGCCTGCGCAGCGATGGTTTCCTTCTTGGGCTCACGAGCGTTCATCCGTCTCCCTCTTCCCACGGCAAGGGGCGGCCCACGCGCCCGGAGCGCATCGCTCCGGCACCACGGCGTCGGCCGCCGAGTCCGTGAGCGGCGCCGGGTCAGCGCCGCTCACGGACGGTTCGAGCTCTCCACGGCCCTGTCCTCGTCGCCCGGCCCCCCCGGACAAGGGCTCGTCCCCTCGGGCAGCGCTACTTGTAGAACACGTTCACGACCATCGTGTTCAACCCGGGCGCGGAGTTGTTGTTGTCCGCCGAGCCCGCGGTCGCGGCGATGGCGATGCCGTTCGTGAACGCGAGGCCGTTCGTGTGCTCGGCCGAGGTGACCTGCCCGGCGGGGACGCACAGCGTCACGGCAGGGACATCGGAGCTCATGGTCGGGGTCCCCGCCATGTCGTAGAGCTTCACGAACGCAGCGCTCGATCCCGTGTTGGCGAGGTGCCAGCCGAACACCTGTCCGGCGGAGCTCTTCACGTTCTGCCCCGAGTTGCTCAGGCCGATATTGTGATAGATGGAGAGCCCACCTGCGGTGGCCGGCTTTACGTGGACCGCGCCGACCGTGTTGGCGCCGGCCGGGAGCGACCCGACCAGGCCCACCGGCAGCGGATTGTTCTGCGAGACGTCGACGGCGGTGCCGTCCGCGCCCGCCTGCACCTTGGCGCGCAGGACGTGGACGCCGAGGATCTCATCGGTGGCGAGGAGCGTGCCCGCGCCCTGAGGAAGCGTGATGTTGTCCGACATGGTCGTTGACTCCTTGGTGTTCGATCGCGGGTGCGTCCTCTACGGTTGCGACGATTGCGGCAGCTGCTCGGTGCGGTAGTCGCAGAGCAGATAGATATCCTGAAGCGTGTGATTGAGCCGGTTGTCCGTCCTGAGCTTGTCCGCTATCGCGCTGACCTCGCCGCTGGTCACGCTGAGCGTCCAGGTACCGAGATCCCACGACTCGTCGGGCGCGGTCGGGCTCAAGGTGTCGCTCTTGCCCATGTTGCACTGGCCTTCTCCCAGGTAGTTCGGGAGCGAGAGCTCAGCCGCCGCGGCCCCCGGCCGCGTCACGTGGCCGCTGAGCGTGCCTCCACTCGAGTAGAACTTCTCGCCGCTCCACCGCGCATAGAAGGTGACGCTCGTCAGCACGGTCTTCTGTGTCGCCGGCGCATAAGGGAACATCTCCGGCGTGAGCGGGATCGAGAGCTCCTGCGGCGCGCTCGAGCTCGCCGGCGCCATGAACCGGGCCCACTCGGCCGGCAGCTCGGACCGCAGGCTGAAGAGCCGACTGCGCGTCGGCGGGGCGCTTTGATAGTGCGTCCTCGCCGCGTCGGCGAGGGTGCTGCTCGAGCGCGCCGTGTACCGGATGTGAAGGATCACGTCGCTCACCGCCGCGATGTCGAAGCGGTTGTTCGCCGCAGGGAGCTCGATCTTGTAGGTGCCGAGCACGCCCGCGCCCTCGAACGGGAGATACCGCTCGTCGCGCAGGTTCGTCTCGAACAGGCCCGCGTCGTTCACCCCACTGCTGGTCGTGATCACGTCCGTCAGCGGAACGAGATCCGCCCGGAAGTTCGTCCCGCTCGCGTAGGCGTCGTCCACCACCGAGCTCCTCCGCACCTTGGTGCCGCTCAGCGTGAGCGTGCAGTTCACGCCCGCGTACGGGCCGGTCACGGTCGGGATCGTGACCGCGACCGACTTGATGCGCCGGAAGTAGTGCCCCGGATGGTCGAGGTCGAACACCGCCTCTGGCAGCTCGAACTCGCACGTCCCGGTCTCCCGGAGCTGCATGAGCTGCTCGGGCGCGACCTCGGCGAGCGAGACGTGCTTCACGAGCTCCGCCTCGCGCGGCGTCTGCTCCAGGAACGCGACCTCCAAGCGGCGGAGGTCGTGCTGGAGCCGCTCGCCGGCGAGCAGTCCCTGCTTCAGGCTGTCCCAGGCGCCGAAGCGCACCATGGCGGGCGTGCCGTCGGGCGTGCCGAGCTCGAACCGGAGCGCCCGCTCCGCCCGCTTCGCCATGTCATAGGCGAGCGTGTACGTCTGGTAGTGGACGGTCGACAGCTCCGCCACCATCCAGTCGTACAGCTCCTCGGTCGTGCGCTTCCTGTCCTGGAGGAACTCGAGCACCTCGCGCGCCTGCTCGGTCTGCCGATCGTGGTTCTTCAGCTCCACCTCGGCCACCGCGGCGCGGATCTTCGCGGCGACGATCTGCTTCTCGAGCCCCTGCATCTCCTTTGCCGCGAGCCGCTCCTGCAGCGCCCACTCCTCGGCGCGCCGCTCGTACCCAGCCAGCGTGGAGGCGACCGACGCGCCCTCGCGCAGCGCTCCGGCGACCATGGAGAGCGCCTGCGAGGCCGCCTCGATCGGCGCGCCCGACGCGAGCCCGCCGACCGAGGTGATGGCCACCGGGCTCCCGAAGCTGCCCGCGGCGCCGAACGTCGTCGGAGGGACGGCCTCGACGCTGGACGCGACGAGGGCGATCCCCTGCGCCACGAGCCCGAGCTCCATGCCCGCGACGCTCATCGCCAGCGCACCCTGCTCCGCCGCGCTGATCCGCGGCAGGCTCGCGTAGTGGTCGCGGCGGAGCATCGCCGCCTCGTGCGACCGCTCCAGCGAGGCGACGGTCTCCTGGGCCTCCTTGACCTGCTGCGCCTTGATCTCGCGCACCGCCGCGAGCAGCTCGACCTCGTGGCCCGAGCGGAGCCGCGCGATCGCCTCGCCGTCCTTCTTCTCCATCGCGGCGAGCAGCGCGGCGCCGAGCCCCGCCACCGCGCCGCAGAGCTCCATCGCCTTCGCGTGCAGCACCTGGAAGCGGTAGGGGAGCCGCGGGGAGCTCGCCTCGTTGAGCACCGTCGCGAGATCCACGCCGAGCGCCCTCGCCTGCACGAGCAGCATCGGATCGATGGGCGGCTCGAACAGGGGCAGCGTCCGGACCACGCCCTCGATGCTCATCGAGTGTCGGATCTTGAAGAGCCGATCGGCGACCGTATCCCAGAGCCCCGAGAGCGCCTCGTCGCGGGGCACGCAGAAGTAGAGCTCTCCGAGGTCGATCGCCCGCTCGAAGAACGTGCGGCGCAGCAGATCCATCAGCGAGTTGGCCACGAGGCTCTCCGCCTCTACGCGGGACCGCGACGCGATCACCGGGTCGGAGAGGTCGCCGAGCCCGAGCGCCTCGAGCTGCCAGTAGTTCCGCGGCGTCACCGCGTCCTTCCGCTCGATGCGCACCGGGCGTCGGCCGAGGAGGTTGCCGGCGAGGACGTACAGCTGCGTCGCCTCGTTGAGCGACTCGATGGTCTCGCGCCGGAAGAGCTGATCGCCCCAGGCGATGAGGTTCGCGATGTACTTCATCACCACCGCCTTCTGGTAGGCGATCGGCCGCATCCGCGCGACGAGGTGCGGATTGAACGGGTCCTTCCGCCACGCCTCGATCTGCGCGACGAGATCGACCTTCTCCGGCTCGTCGTCCTGGTTCGTCAGGAGCGAGCCCAGCAGCTTGGCCATCGTGCCGTGCTGCGAGGGCGGCAGTTCGCGGAGCTCGTCCTCGATGGAGGCGAGATCCTTGTTCTCGCGGAACGGCCGTACGTTCCAGAAGCGCTCGGGGGACGGGGCCGGATCGCCCGAGGTCGGGTCGAAGATGAAGTGGAACCAGCGCTGCGCCTCGGCGTGCCGGCCGCTCTGCATCAGCCGCAGGGCGATCAGCAGTGGCGCGTGGAAGAACAGCTCCCAGTTGTAGAGCGAATACGCGCCCTGGAACGAGAAGTCGACCTCCTCCTTCGGATACGGCGTGAGCACGTTGGCGGTGTCCGGCTCGTACGTGCTCTCGAAGAACTCGCGGGAGCTGAGCTGGAGCGGCTTGGGCCGGTGGAGCGACCACTTGAGCAGCCCGTCCACGCCGGCGCGCTGCAGCTCCTTGCGGAACAGGCAGGCGTAGGGGTGATAGAAGGACGTGAACCGGTATTGCTTCACGTCTTCGTAGACGTGCGCGACGCGCACCACCTCGGGCGTCCGCCTCGCCCACTCGGCCGCCGATGGCCCCGCGCGCATGGCGAGCACGACGTCGTTCTTGGCGACGTCGCCGTACGCCGTGATCCCGGGCTGGATGCTCACGGTATACCATTTGCTGTGCGCGGTCAGGACGAGCTCGGCCAGGAACGTCGAGCTCGCGTCCTTGTAGAAGAAGAACGGCGCGCCGTCCGCGGCGCTGTCCGACTTCTCGCCGGTGATCTCGTGCGGGATGAACGCCCGGAAGGGGGTGATCTTTCCGAGCAGCGTGATCTTCTGAGAGAGGTTATTGAGGGTGATCGGAACGCTGAGCTGTTTCGTGGAGCTCGGGGACACCGCGAGCTGCCGATCCATGCTGGTGGCGCGCGGCAGCGCCGGCAGGATGCGCGGAACGCGAAACCTGTTGTCATAAGACACGTTGTCATCGGTGCCCTCCAGCACACCGCATCCGTTCCGCGCGAAGTATCCGAGACGATAGGAGTAGCTCTGGTTCCACCTCACCATGACCCGGAGCGGCGCGCTGCCGCTCTGGCGCTCGAGGAACAGCGAGATGTTCGCGCTGCGCAGCTGTCCCGACATCGACACCTCATCGCCGCCGCTCATGCGCCGAGGGCCCCACGCGCCGTTCCTGCGCTCGCTCCACGCGAGGCGGACGTAGCGCCGCGTCGCCGCCTCGTGGCCCGCATCGCGCGTATCAGAAGGCAACGTCTGGTCCGGCTCGGCGCGCTCCTCGATGACCGCCCAGAAGAGGTGCGGGCGACGATCCTCCACGGTGAGCAGCACGTTGTCCGCCTGGATGTCGAGATCGATCGGCTCCCAGGGAGTCCAGGACAGCCCGTCCACCCGCGTGCGGTAGAAGAACTTGTACGGCTCGAGCGCGGTGCGGCCGACGACGTGGAGCACGTCGACGGGCAGGTGCGTCTTGTCGCCATCTTCCTGCTGGTGGAACGCGGCCACGATCTCGAGGTTCGCGACCTCGTCGAGCTTATCGAGGTACCGCTCGAACGCGCGCTCCGCGACGTCGTCGGTGATGTCGTTCTGCCGGAGCTCGTTCTCGAGAGCCTTGAAGAACGGCGACTTGTCGTCGCGCAGCGACGGATCGAGGTACATCTCCGGCTGGAGCAGGACCTTCCGGCTCGCCTCCCAGACGCGGTAGCTCTTGCGCCACGCCCACTCGCGCGCCGCCTCCTCCGGGAGCGCCAGCTCTGCCTCCAGGTTCAAGAACGCGCGCTGCACGAACGTCTGCACCGAGCCGATGGCCTGCTTCAGGCGCGAGGTGATCACCGCGGGGCTCGTCTCGACGTCCACGAGCAGGTTGGCGAACAGGTCGTCGCTGTCCTCGTATCCCCGCTTCGCCACGAGGTACGCCACCAGCGACGACCGGAGCCGCTCGCGCAGGACGTCGCGCAGCGGCGGCGCCACCCTGGCCCAGTCGGCGTCGGAGTACTTCGCCTTCGCGGCCCGGACGATGCTCTCGGCGGGCACGGGGCCGTCCGACAGGATCGCGCTCTCCCACGCGAACGCCTGGGCGGCCGATACGCCGAGCCGCTTCAGCATCACCATCACGCGACGCACGAGCCCGACGGCATAGACCTGCTGCGAGGAGGCCTCCGGGTTGAGCAGGATGCCGCGGACGCTGAGCACCTGCGATACGTCGGCCGCGGGCCAGCCCAGGGCGGCGGCCAGGGCCGCGGGCTGCTCCACGAACAAGCTCGCCAGCGACGGGTTCGGCCCCACGAGCTGAGAGCGGAGCGCGACGAAATCCACGAGCCGCTCCCAGCGCTCGAACCACGTCGAGCCGGTGTCGTTGAGCTCGGCGCGCGGCAGCTGGTCGAGGTCGATCACCGGCCAGTCGTGGGCGAACAGCACATCGATCTCGTCGGCGCTCAGCCCGAGCTGCTGCACGATCGCCGCGGCCCTGGCCAGGTGCCGGTACGCGGCGAGCTGCGCGGCGCGCAGGCCGAGGTCCTCGAGCGACGGCGGCGGCGAGGCGGGCAGCGAGAACGCGCTGCCGAGCGGCGAGCTGCCGTTCTCGTCCGTACGGGTCAGGATGTCCGTGAGCAGCAGGCGCATCGACCGCGCGTCCAGCTTCAGCGCCGCGGCGAGCGTGTCCTCGACGAGGGCCGCCTCGCCCTCGCTGTCCGGGGCGCCGTTCTTGCCGCGCAGCGCCAGCAGCGCGCCGAACATCTGCTCGAGCACGGGGGTCACGGCCTCGTCCGTGACGGCGATCCGCGCGCGCGGGGACGACCGCATCCGGAAGATGACGTCGAGGTCGGCGGGCGACAGCCCCGAGCGCCGGACGCGCTCGACCGTGTCCAGGAAGCGCAGCGTGCGCTCGGGGTTGTCGGCCTCGAACGGCTTGTAGGCGCTCAGGTTGTAGATCACGAGGAAATCGGGCAGCGACAGCCGCGCCGCCCGCGCAAAGGTCACGATGCGGTGGAGCTTCGCGAGCGTCACCGGCGCGAGGTCGGAGGTGTTCGCGGGGACGAGCGGGGGCAGGCCGAGCCCCGAGTTCTCGGTGAGCAGCGACAGCTCCTCCCGGCTGATGCGCAGGCCGGCGAGGATCGCGGGCGTGTGGTTGGCGAGCAGGTCGGCGGTCGAGAGGCTGGCGACCGCCGGCAGCGCGAGCGCGGCGTCGACCGGGTTGGTCACGGTCCTGTTCTGGAAGAGCTGCTCGTAGAACGAGGGCGTTTCGCCCGCGTCGCGGCGCTGGGTGTCGAGCGGCCCGAACCAGCTCGCGAGCACCGCGATCGGCAGCGAGATGCCCCGGTCGGTGCGCAGCGCCTGGATCACCGCGATCACGCGCAGCGCGCGGTCGTTCACGAGGTCGGTGCCGCTGGGCGCGCACGCGGCCAGCACTTGATCGAGCTCGCGGATCGACCAGCCGAGGCGCAGCCGGAGCCGCAGGAAGCGGTGCAGAAAGGCCAGGTCGGTCAGATCGCCGCTCAGCCCGCCGATGGTCTGCTCCTCGATCTTGCAGCTCCCCGCGGGCGCGATCGTCGGCGACCCGAAGCGATGGAGCGCGGAGGTCTCGAGCAAATCGCGCAGCTCGTCGTAGGACAGCCCCGAGCGCTTGAGGAACTCCGGCACGTTGAGCAGCCCGCCGGGGATCACGGAGACGCCCCAGGCGCTCGCCAGGGTCACGCCCGAGATCGGCTCGCCGCGTATCAGCCGGAGCTCGCGCCATGAAAGCCCGAGCCGGTAGGCGGCCATGTTCTCGGGATCCGCGGTCTCCGGGCTGTACCAGCCCGACCTCAGCTCGGACATGAACGCATGCAGGGGCACGCCGAGGTGCTCGAGATAGACGCGCGCCTCGTGGAGCCGGTGGTGATACGGCAAGCTGAGGGGGAAGTCGCGTCTCGAGAGGCGCTCGTAAGCCTTCTCGTGCCAGTCCTCCTCCCCGCTGGGCGGGTTCGGCATGGCCGCGAGGTCCTCGGCGGTGCCGACGGTCGCGATGTGCTCCGGGAAGGCGGGCGGGGCCTCGTTCTGCTCCAACGTCTCGCCCACGAAGGCGTGGACGAGGATCTCGTTCACCAGGTCGACGTACGGCAGCGGCGTGTCGACGTTCTCGCAGGTGAGGTCGATCCGGCCAATGTCCGGGCGCCGCCCGGGGCGCGCCGGCGTCGAGCCCGGCGCGCTGCCGAGGAGCAGCTCCTTCGCGGTCCACTTGGTGCTGCCGCTCTTCGTGACCTTGGAGTAGTACCGATCGAGGAAGTGGAGGAGGTCGACGAGGTACGCCGCCGGGCCGTAGACCGAGGCGCAGTGCGCGCACGCGCACGCGTCGGTCGAGCCGAAGAGCTCCTCGTAGGTCGCGAAGTCTGGCGCCGCCTGGCTCGCGCGGCCCGCGGGGTCGGGCAGGACGTGGGCCGAGCTCTGGTTGAAGGCCGTGCCGAACTTGAGCGCCAGCGCGAGCGCGACATCGGAGACGGCGGTCGCCTTGTCGTAGATGTCGTCCGCGATCTCGGCACCTCCGAGGGCAGCGCCGAATTCGGCGCCGAACCGGAGCCGGCCGCGAAGGGCGACCTCCCGCGCCGACTTGAGCCCGCCGGCGAGCAGCACCTTCGCCTCCTCGTACTTGGGTGTCAGCTTGTACAGCCGCTCGACCGCCTTGAGCTCGCGCTTCGCGGCGGCGGGGTTGGAGAGCCCCGTGAACGCCCCCGAGTTCGACGCGATGAAGTGGCCGGCGCGCGTCTTGCCGAGCTCGAACGACGGGTTGTTGTTGAAGAACGTGGGCAGCTCGCTCCCGCCGACCACGGCGATCGCGGACGCGACCGCCTTCGACGGGAACGCCACCTCCAGGGCGCGCCGGAGGACCTTGGCGTAGGCCGTGCGCCGCTCGGCCACCGTCGCTCCGGGCGTGTCGTCCGGGGTGTTGATGGGCGACCCGTTGCGCTGGAGGGCGAGGATCGCGATCCAGTCGGCCTCGCTGTAGGCCGCGAGGTCCTTGAGGTCCTCGAACTGGTTAGCGTACCAGCGATCCCACAGCTCCGAGATGAGCGGGAAGTGATAGCGCGTGAGCGCGCCCAGCTGCAGCAGGAGCTTGAGCCGCGGGATGAGGAGCGTGCCCTCGCCCTGGTACTCGGGCAGGGACGCGAGGTGGGTCCAGAAGGCCTCGGGCGTGCCATCGAACGCCATGTACTCGGCGATGAAATGCTGCGTGTAGGACCCGCCCAGCTCTAGATCGAGGAGCTGACCGAGGTTGCTGGTCGTCCCCGCGGGCGGCTCCGCGGCGAGGTCGATAGCGGCCTGGGTGAGGAGATCGACGATGGCATCGTTGACCTCGCGGCCCACGATATTCGCCTCCTTCGCCTCGGCGAGCTCGCGGCTCAGCGTGGCTTTCGGGTACGAAAGGAGCCCGCGCTTGGTGGTCGGCAAGCCCATGCGGACGAAGGGGTAATAAGGCTCGGCGGACTCGGCGACGCCGACGGACGCCATGAGGGACTCGGCCCCGACGAGCGCCTCGACGTGCCCGCGCTCCACCTCGGCCGCCTGCGCGACGAAATCGACCTGCTCGGCCTGGAGGTCTCCGAGGAACACCCCCTGTGTATGGGCCGCGGTGCGGGACTTGACCTGCAGCAGCTCCGAGGGGCCGCGGTCTTCCTGGTCCTGGCTGGTGACCAGGTCGACGACCGCGGTCGACGGGGCGCGGACGATCAGCGCGGAGCGGCCCAGCTCCTGGTTCGACCCGTTGTAGACGATCACCCGGAGATCCGGCCGTTGCTTGCCGGACGGCAGGATGGTCGAATAGGAGATTTTGTAATGACCCGACGCGTCGGTCGCCGACGAGCCGATCTCGCTTTGTGACGTCAGCTTCACGTCGTAGGCGCGCACCATCAAGTTCGCGACGGCCGCGCCTTGCTCGTTCCGCACATTGCCGCGCACGGTCGCGGTGGCCGGTGCGCGCTTGGTCGAGGTCACCGCGAGGTCCACCTCGATCCGGAGGGTGACGGGCTTCGGCGACAACTTCCATTGCGTGTAGCGCGTGACGTACTCCTCGCCCCCGAGCGCGAACGCGCGGAGCGCGGCCACCGGCTCCCGCCCCTGGAAGTGGCGATCCACGTCGTCCTGGTCGAGCGATATCTCGAAATCACCGTTCTGGTTGGTCACGGCGACGGCGACGAGATCCGTGTTGACCTCCGCGCTGTCCCACGCCTCGACACGCACACTTCCGACGCCCCGTTCGCTCTTGGCTCGGACGACCCGACCGGAGAGTTTATACCTTCTCATGCGAGCTCCCTTCGATTCCATGGTCAAGAACCACCCAAGTGGCGCAAGTTTCAGCCGCCGCGGTCGATGCGCCTTGTCGCCGACCGGGAGCAGCGGAGGAGACGACGGCGAGAGCCGCCCCTGGAGCGAGCGGCGCACGGATCGCAGCGCCGCTCGCTCCGCGCGAGCCCCCCTCGCCCATCCGCGAGGAATCAGCAGTCTCTTATCGATCCCCTGTTTCAATCCTCGCGAGCGTCAGCGAGCCGCCGCGGACGCGCCTGCAGGACGTGATTTGAACTACCACGGAGCGTCTCGTTGAAAAGCTCGAAACACGTTCCCGACATACGGAGATCCCGGGGTAGTTCAACGCCGCACGCGCGACCGACGATCGCCTGTTTCTTGCTGTCGCCGGACGAGCGCGGCCGCATGGCGGCGACCATGAGCTCACGCACGCATGGAAGGCGTGGTGCCGTCGGACGCCCCGCACCCATGACGCGCCCCACGGGCGCTTCGCGCACGGCGTCAAGTCGCCCCGGTCACACCCCGGCGACATCTCGCGCGCGCCACGTCATCTGTTGGCCATGACCGCAGCTCTTCGACTAGAATCGTGGGTCCACTTCCGCGAGGCTCCATGCGCGGCGTCCCCACGATTGTCGTTGTCCTCCTCTCTCTCTCTGTTGCGTTCGCCGCGTGCGACCAGGCCGCGCCCCCCTCCGAGGCGCCGCGCGATCCGGCCGCCGCTCAGCCGCTCGTCGCCACGGCGGCGCCGGTGATCGCCCCCGTCACCTGGCCGCCGGCCGCCTCGGTCGACCGCGGCGCGCTCGCGGCGCTGCCCGAGGCGGCGGCCCACGCCGCCCGGATCTCGCAGGTCCCGGTGCTCGTGCCGTCCCGGCCCGAGCTCCTCGCGGCGCCGGTCCTCGTGGCCAAGGAGCACTGGACGTCGTTCTGGGCAAGGACGGAGTCGATGTCGGTCTCGCTCACCATGACCCGCCTCGAGCGCAAGTATCCAGGCATTCCACCTTTCCGAGGAACCCACGCCGTGCGCGGGGCGCCCGCGCTCATCACGGCGAACGAGGGCATCTGGACCGCTTCCTGGATCGAGAACGGCGTCACCTACGCGCTCGACGTCGAGTGCGCGTCGCCGGAGGCCCCGGCCTGCGCCTCGGACGCGCTCCTCCGCGAGCTCGCCGCGGAGCTCGTCTACGTGGGCGGCGTCGGCGCGAAGACGGCGGGAGACAGGCGATGAGCGCGCCGCTCCACCCGCGCCGCCTCCGTCGCCCCCGCCCCGCCGCGCCGGCCCCGCTCGCCGCCGCGGCCGCGCTCGCGCTCTTGCCGACCGCGGCCGCGGCCGATCCGTTCTCCTACCATCCCGCCGGCGAGCTCGTCCCCGGCTCGGGCGAAGGGCGCTCCGACGGCGTCGTGTATGCGCCCGGCATGCGCTTTCCCCTCGAGGAGGGCCCGGCGTTCGCCAACTCCCAGGTCTACAGCAAAGGGGGCAGCGCCGGCCCGCCCGGGGGGCAGTGCGACGCGGACAACTACGCCTATCCGTGGCGCGACAACTTCTGCGAGTCGCGGTCGTGGGCGATGCCGCTCTGCCCCTCCGGGGCGGGTCATCAAGGGCAGGACGTCCGGCCGCCCACGTGCGAGGCGGGCAAATACTGGGTGGTCGCGGTGGCCGACGGCATCATCACGAGCATCGGCGGCTACTCCGTGTACCTGACCGGCGAGGACGGGACTCGCTACGACTACCTGCACATGTCCGATGTCCAGGTCTCGGTCGGCCAGGGCGTGTCGCGCGGACAGCGCATCGGGAAGGTCTCCAACGTCTTTGGCGGCACGCCGACGACGATTCACCTGCACTTCAACGTGCGGCAGTCGCTGAGCGGCGTCGGGCTGGTGTACGTGCCGCCCTACAGCTCGCTCGTGGCCTCGTACCAGGCGCTCCTCAACGAGCCCCCCGAGGGCGCCCTCGAGGCCGCGGGATGCGACGGGATCCGCGGCTGGACCCACGACCCGGACGCCGCCGAGGGCGCGCCGGGCAGCGCGCGGCTCTACGTCGACGCCGCGGCGACCGACGCGGGCGCCGAGGGCCACACCCTCGCCGCGGACCGGCACCGGGACGACCTCTGCGCGCCGCTCGGCTCGTGCGCGCACGGCTTCGAGGCGCCGGTGCCGCTCAGCGTGCTCGGAGGCGAGCACGCGGTCCACGCCTACGGCGTCGACGCGCTGAGCGGCGAGGAGGTCGAGCTCGAGGGCAGCCCGAGGGCGCTCGCGTGCCCGCTCGAGCTGCCGGGCGGCGTGCGGCGGCCGCTCGGCGGCGCCGGGGCGCTGGACGCCTGGCGGTTCTCGCGGTTCTGGGACGTCGCCAGCGCGCCGGACGCGGCGCTCGAGGCGCTCCCCGAGGGCGACGCGTTCCCGCCGTCGCCGCAGCTCGTGCGCGGCGACGACGGCGCGGCGTCCGTGTGGCTCGTCGACGGCGCCGCGCGGCGGGCCGTGCCGGACGCGGCGGCCGCCGCCGCGTGGCGGCTCGATCCGGACGAGGCCGTCGTGTGGCCGGCGGCGCGGCTCGCGGCCCTGCCGCTCGGTCCGGCGCTGCCGCCGCGCCCCTTCCTGGCGCAGGGCTCCGGGCCGGCGCTCTACGTCATCGACGCGCTCATCGACGCGCTCATCGACGCGCCGTCGCCGGGCGAGGGCGGCGGCGGGGCCACCGGCGGGGCCGGCGGCTCCGGCGGCGCGGCGGGCGGCGCAGGGGGCGCGGCGGACGACGGGCCCCTCATGAACGGCGCCGTCCACGGCGAGCTCCGCTGCGCGGCCGACGCGACCGGCGCGGGCGGCGCGGCGGCGCGCTGGCCGCTCGGGCTCCTCGCCGCGGCGGCGGCGCTCGGCGCGGCGCGGCGGCGCGCGGCCGGGCGCGTCAGCCCTCGTGGATCTTGATCCCGGGGATGCTCCGGAGCGGGCTCGCGTCGTCGACCCGCGAGCCCTCGAGGTACACGTTCTTGAGGCTCTTGAGCTCCCGGAGCGGCGACACGTCGCTCACCCGCGTCCGCTTCATCTGGAGCATCTCGAGCTTCTTCAGGCCGGCGAGCGGGCGCAGATCCGTCACCTCGGTCTCGTCGATCTGGAGCTCGGTCAGGTTGGTGAGGCCGGCGAGCGGGGTGAGGTCCTCCACGGGCGTGCGGCCGATGTCGAGCCGGTCGAGCTTGACGAGCCCGGCGAGCGGGGAGAGGTCCTTGACCAGCGTGGCCGACACGCGCAGCGACTCCAGCCGGAGCAGGCCCTTGATCGGGCGGAGATCGTCGATCTTGCCCGGCGGCAGGTAAAGCCCTTTGACGCCCGTGAGCTCGGGGAAGAGGCAGGGATCGAGCTCGTCGAGCCCCTGGGCGTCGGACAGGTTCATGGTCTTGATGTTCTTGAGCTCGGCATGCTTGATCGGCCCCTCGGGCTTCTGGAGCTGCTGCCGCACCCTGGCCTCGAGCGCCGGATGCGAGAACGTCACCGGGTCGCTCTTGGTGCACACGACCTCTTTCTTCGGCGGCGCCGGCGCGCTGGCGGCGGCCTGAGGGCTCGCGGCGGGCGTCGCGGCGGCGGGCGCCTGCGCGGCGGGGGCGGCGGAGGCCGCAGGGGCGGCGGGCTTCTTGGGCTCGTCGCAGCCGAGGAGGGAGAGGGCGAGGCCAAGGGAGGCAAGGACCGAGGGGCGAATCATCGCGGCGATGATACACGAGACGGAGAAAGAAAACCGCCGCCCCCAAAGCGCGCTCGCGGCGCGAATCGCCGAGCTCCAACAGCGCCTCCGCGCCCGCAGCGGAGATCGCGTGGACGCGAATCGACTCCGAGCGTCAATCTTCGATCAGGACGGAGTCACCGTCGACACCGTCGTTGGTTGCGCATCGGTTGCGCATGGGCTGCGCACCGGCGCGCTCGCTACAGCGGCAGGAGCAGGAGCCCTTGCCGGGCGTCGAGCTGCTCCGCGAACCACTCCCGGTGACGCCGCTCCACCGCGAGCGACTGCCGGAGGACGTCTCGCGCACGGTCGGAGAGGCCTTCGCGGGACGATATCATCCTCTCGTAGGCGGCGCAGCTCTCTTCCTCGTAATGCCTCATCGCCTCCAGGATGGCGCGTTCTCCGACCATCCCGTTCGTCAGCGCTTTGCTCTTCAGCTTGGGTCGGACGGCGCTCTCGACGGGCGGATCGCCGAGCTCGTGGGCCAGGGCGGCGAGCTCCTCGAGGTGGCGCTCGTGATCGCTCAGGAAGCTCGCGAGCCGGCTCTTGTCGCCTGGGCGGCTCATCCGCGAGAGGGCCGCTCGGAGCGCGTCCACCGCGGACCAATTGAGCTCGATGAGTTCAGTCAAGGACCCGATGAACGCGGCCTCGCCGCCGATCACGGACGCCATGGAATATCGCTCCTCTCGACCCGGAAGCTGCGCCGCCCGGGAAGAGGGACGTGGGCGGGTGCTTCTCCAGGTCTTCGATGCTCGCAAGCCCGGTGCCGGAGCCCGCCTGTGCAGCGGCTATCCATCGCGCCGCGCGCGCCGTCCAGGAACCGCGCGCCTTCCACGCTCGCCGGCGGGCGGCCGTGCCCGCGACGGCCTCTCCGGGCCCCGCGCGCACGGCGGATGCGAAGGCGCAGCCCAGATCGAGGCCGCGCGGCGCGCGCCGGGCCAGGACGGAGCCGTGAAACGCCGAGGGCGCAGGGAGCGTGATCGCGCCGGCCCGGCCGGAGCGGCGCGGTTCGAGCGCGTCCTGGACGTGAGCGCGCTGCGGCCTGGAGGCGCGGAGGCCGCGCCGCCGAGGTCGGGAGAGGGGGAGGTGATCGGTGGAAGGGAGAGGGCAGGCAGCCCCAGCGAAGAAGGCGAAGCTACTTCTTGCCGAAGAGGCCGCCGAGGGAGCTCGCGAGGCCGCCCACGTCCAGGTTGGCGATGGCGGGGGCGGCGGCGCCGAGCGCGGTGTCGACGTGGGCAGCGAGCGGAGCGGGGAGCTTCGCTTTGAGGAAATTGACCACCGTCTCCACGGCCACGCGGGCCTTGTCTTCCGAGATGCCCACCTTCTCTGCGACCTGTCGTACCAGCTCGTCCATGGCCTCGACGCTCATCCTTTCTGCGCGCCACCCGCGCATCCGCGGAGAGCATCCACGCGCCGATCGGCGCCGGCAAGAGAATTCCGCGCCCAGCGGCGCGGGCTCAGGGCTGGAACGGCGGCGCGGCGGTGGGGCCGTCCGGGTTCACCGGATCGACGAGGTGCTGCACGACCTGCTGCGCGACGAGCTTCAGCTCGAACATGATGCCGAGCGCGCTGTTGAACATCTCGGGGCGACCGTTCCACGTGGCGTCGAGCGCGTCGAGCAGGCGGAGGTAGGCGTCGTAGAACGCCCCTCCGGTGTAGCCCGCGGCCGACGTGGGCGAATAATCGCTCACGCGGGCGTTCTCGGGGAACCTGTAGACCCGGCTCGCGTCGAGCGGCACCGGCGCGCCGGTGTAGGACCACCCCGAGGGCGCGGACTTGTCGGCGACGAGCCGGTGCCCGAACGCGATCTCGCCGAACTTGAAGTAATGGGCCATCTCGTTGCCGCCGGCGTGGGGGTTGATCGGATCCTGGCCGACATTGGCCCCCTCGCCCTGGCGAATGATGGTGCGGAGCGCGGCCTCGGCGCTCGCCAGGTCGCGCACCCGGCACGTCGGATCGCCCGGTACGCTCGACGGGAACCAGCGCGAGAGATCGAGCTGGCGCTCGAGGCGCGGGTCCCCGAAGGGGTCCTGTCCGCTCTGCACGAGCCGCTCCAGCGAATCGATGACCGCGTTGTAGAAATCGCCGATCGAGCCGTATCCCTTCGCCTTGTTCTCGGCGATCCGCTGCGCGATCTTCGGGTCCTCGCCGGGCAGGACGGCGGTCGTGTCGGGGCGCTCGATCGCCATGAACACGTTCTTGAGCTGCGCCGTCGTGAGCGACCCGAGCGAGACGGTCAGCTCGGGGTCGATCGACATCGGCAGGTGTCCGGGGTACTTGAGCGCCAGCCCGAGCTTGCGGATCGGCGGATTGCCGCCGAGCGCGACCGCGGTGTTGGCGGCGAGCGCCATGTGCAGCATCTCCTCGACCACCACCGCTTGCACGAGGATGCGCGCCTCGTCATTGGCGCCCGGCTGGAGCGAGAAGACGCCCGTCAGGTACGGCGGCAGCGTCGAGAGCTCCAGCTGGATGGCGCCCTCGAGGGTGGCGGCCACGTCGGAGGGGTTCCGGGCCTCGCGGACCCGGGCGATCAAGGTTTTATCGACGAAGAGCATGGTCTCACCGGCTCCGCAGGCGGTTGAAGATGCGCTTGTTCTCGACCTCTTCCGGCGGCGACGACGGCGCCACCCCCGAGAACGGGCAGCGCCCCTGGAAGCGCGCCACGAGCTGCGGGTCGCGCGCCGCGGAGCGCTCCATCGCGCTCTCGAGGTAGCGCAGGAGCGCGGCGCGCTTGCCGGCGGAGAGGTCGCGCGTCACCGGCATGTGATCGGGATCGGTCGTCGGCTTGCTGAGGACGAAATGCAACAGGTGTGCGTTGGCGTCCGCGACCTCCCGGATCGAGAAGTCGAAGAGGCCCTTGCTCATGACCGGGTAGAGGTTCGCGTATTGCTTCCAGATCGGCTTGACCTCCTCCCAGGTCGGGCGCTCCGACGCCGTGAAGGTGCTGAAGACGAGCACGGAGACCTGGTCGAAGGTCTGCTGGATGATCGGGTCGCCGTCGGCGAAATTGTAGGCGACCGCGTAGAGCTGGCCGTCGATGTAGCGGCGCGGACAGCCCATCTCCGGCGGCCCCTGGAATCGCACCGTCGCCCGCCCCGCCGCGTCGGTGCGGACCCGCTGGGGCTCGATCGCGAGCGCGCCGATCGGGCTGTTCATGATCGGGATGGCCGCGGTCGGCGTGGTGCCGATGGACGCGTCGGCGGGCGCGTCGCCGTCGTCGGGCGCGGGCGCGAGCGGCTGGAAGGCGATCGGCGCGCCGGAGAGCGGGAGGCCGTAGCGGGTCGCCCACAGCGGCACGTCGCGGCGGTTCTGGTCCGGCTCGTTCGGGTCGAGGCGGAACGAGAGCGCGTCGACGCGCAGGTCGCGCCCGTGCGCGGTCTCGCGCATCATGACGAGCCCGTGGCCGGCCGGCACGCCGCCGCCGAAGAGCACGAGCGCGAGCGGACGCTCGTTGACGAGGCTCTTCGCCGCGGCGGGGATCGGCAAGGTCTGGATGCCCGACGCCTGCATCAGGGAGCCGTCGCTCGCGTCGAGCGCGCCGAGCACGGTGAATCGATCCTCGGCGAGGACCGCGCCCTCGTTGGCGTCCGGATCGTGGAGCACCGCGAACCGCAGATCGCCGAGCGGCGCCAGCTTGCCGTCGTCGCCGAAGGGCAGCGCGTTGCTGAAGTCGACCACCAGCGCGTCGCCGATGACCTTGCCGGAGAAGCAGGTCATCCCGTTGGCGGCGAGGCACGAGTTCGCCGGTAGACTCGGGTTCTGGAAAGCGCTCGTCGGCATGAACCGCCGGCCCGACACGAACGACGCCGGCTCGTCGGGGAGCGCCGGCCCGATCGCGCCGACGATGGTGCCGTAGGTGAAATCGGGCGCCTTGACGCTCGTCTGGTAGCTGAAGACCGTGAGCCGGACCGAGAGCCGGCCGCTGCCGCGCGACGCCTCGGCGAGCGCCTTCAGCACCGGGCTGTTCACGCCGTCGAGCCGCCAGCGCAGGTTGGAGAGCTGCGATTGCCACAGGGCCGACGCGCCCGAGTCGCCCTTCATGCCGCCGCGAAAAAACCAGAGGTCCCGGAAGGGCGTCGGCTCGAGATCGGCGAGGAGCACGAGCTCTCCGGTGCGCGGATCGCGGAGCGACACCGAGAGCCCGTAGAGCTGCGAGGCGAGCTGCCAGTCCGGGTCGATGTCGACCAGCTTGCCCGACGGGCGATCGGGCGAGTTTCCCACCGAGAGGCCGACCGCGCCGTCCGACGCGTCGACGCCGCACGCGCCGATCGCCTGCTGGATCGTACAGCCGGTGAAGCGGAAGATGGCCGTGCCCGTGGGGTTCCACCAGCCGTTCATCGATTGCTGGGTGCTGAACTCCTGGAATCGCGGCGTGAACGTCGCGTTGTCGAAGTGCCGCGGGTCGTTGTTGACGGTCGACGGATCCGCCTGGAATCGTCCGGAGAATGTCAGCCGGGGCTGGTTCAGGTAGCTCATGGTCTCTCCACCTCGTGGGCGAATGAGGGCCGGTTTGGGCTCAGAACGGCTTGATGAGGCCGATCGGATTGGCCTCGGGATCCTTGATCATGGCGAACTGGTAGCCGTCGATGGACGTCGGGGGCATCAGCTTCGTGCCGCCCGCCTCCACCGCGCGCGCGATGGTGCCGTCGAGGTCGTCGACGAGCAGATAGAAGTTGTGGCCGGGCTCGAAGCCCGGCGTGCTTGGATCGGCCTGCCCGACCCCGCCGAGCGCCTCGCGGCGCTCCACCGGGAACTTCACGTAGGCGAACCCGCCGGTGCCGATGGTATAATTCCATCCGAAGACGGCCTGGTAAAACGCCTTCAGCTTCGCCTGATCGCGCCCGATGATCTCGAACATCACCGACGGGTGCTGGTTTGCCGGCTCGTTCGCGGCCGCGGGCGCGAACGCCTCCGGCCGGATGAAGCCGGCGCGCCGCGCGAGGAACTCCACGACGGTGAACGGCTTGCCGTTCGCGGCGACGAAGAGCTCGCCGTGCCGCTCGAGGAAGCGCGTGAACGCCGGCCCCTCGACGTGGCGCAGGAAGGCGTCGGCGCTGCGGTAGATCCCGAACAACACCACGCGATCCGGCGCGCCCGGCGGGAGCGCCTGGAGCCGGTCGTCGCCGCGAAACGGCGCGTGCACGAGATAGGCGAGCGTGTCGGGCTCGCTCTCCCGCACCTCCGCCGCGAGCGCCACGAGCGCCGGCACCGCGGCCGACTCCTGGCCTGGCCGGATGAACCACGTCGACGTGAGGCTCAGGATCCCCGGTTCTCCATGCATTCGCGCCGCACCCCCTCCCCGGCAGGAACGTCCAAGCAGAGCGCCCGTCCGATCCGTAGTGCAGGCTACTCAAGCCGATCCACGATGGAAGCAAAATCGGACATCGAGAAAATCAATATCGTGGCAAGTCCTCTACCATGTCATTCGTTTGACGCCGGCGCTGCGGCGGCGTGAGCGCGACGTCTCATCCCCTGAATCGGCGTCACGCCGCGCGGATGTCGCTCTGGAACGGGGAGAGGTTCTCCGGGAACAGGAGCCACGCGAAGAGGCAGCGCACCTCGAAGGTCTCGTCGGCCGCGATGGCCGCGAGCGTGGGGTCGAGCTCGTCGATCGCGTGCCCTTCCCAGACGAAGCCCGGCACGCCGCGCGCCCGGCTGACGAGCCCGCCGGTCTGCCGCTGGTCGCGCGCGCGGAAGCAGCGGGAGAGCGCCATGTCGACCGCCGCCGTGAAGTCGGGCCGGTGCGCGATGCGCTCCGGCAGCGCGACGTGGTCGAGGCCCGCCGACCAGCAGAGCCAGCAGAGGGCGGCCCACTCGGCTCGGACCCTTCGCATCAGGAGGGAGACCGGCAGGGCTCCTGGGTCGAGCGTCTCGTCCACGGTGAGCTCGACGGTCTCCACGCCATTCTCGGTCTCCTCGGTCAAGGTCGCCGCCGTCCGCGCGAGCTCCACCGGCCCCTCCGGCAAGAGGCGCGACAGGTCGGGCGGGAGCCACGGGCACGGCTCCGTGCCCGGCAGGCCGCGCTGCACGGCCTCGCGCAGGCGCATCAAGCGGGTGGCGTAGACCTGGATCTTCTGCCGGACCTGCTCGATCGGCTGGCCGACCTCGACCACGACCGACGCGTCGCCCGGCAGCGGATCGATGGCCTGGCGCGCGGGCCAGAAATCGAGCTCGGCGAACAGCACCCGCACCACCGTCCTGAGGTGCTCGGCCACGGCGGGGGCCTCGGGCTCGATGCGGCCGGCGTCCTCGAGCACGCCGCGCGTGTCGCCGAGATCGAGCCGCAGGAGCGCGCGCGTGATGCAGGTCGAGCGGCGCTCGGGATCGAGCAGCAGCGCCGCATCGACGAGCGAGAGCGCGACGCGGCGCGAGCCCGGAAAGCCGGCGGCGAGCTTGCGGTAGGCGGCGCTCGGGTCGGCGCCGAGCAAGAGCTCGTCCAGGGCGGCGAGCGCGGTCGTGTCGGTCGCCTCGAGCAGCGCTCGCCCGCGTCGCTCCGCGACCTCGGGCCTTGGCTGCAGCGTCGCGGCGCGCAGGAGCTCGGCGAGCCTCTCGCGCTCGCCGCCGCGCGCCGCCGCGCGAGCCGCGGCGCAGCAGGCCTCGCGCGCGCGGCCGTCCTGCAAGAGCTCTCGCGCGAGGGCCCAGACGCGCTCGGCGTCCCACGCCGCGAGGTCCTCGGCGAGCGCGGGCGACGCGACGAGGCTGGCCTCGTCGAGGGCCGCGCCGAGCTCGCGCCGAACGACCGGCGCCCCGTCGGCGTCGAGCAGCGTGAACGCTCCGACCGGGTGACCGTGCGCGTACTGACCGCGCTCCTCGCGCACGCGCGGATCGAGGTAAGGGCTCGCGTCCGGATCGGGGAACCAGCGGGTGGACGGGCCGTGCGAGCGCCCCTGAGGATCGAGGTGCCGCTCCTCGGAGGGGCGGCCGAGCGCGTCGTACTGGAGCTCGCGATACCGCGCGCCAGCGCGAACCTCGATCTCCTGAGCGGGCTTGCCCTCGGGCGTGAAGTAACGGTAGCGGGTCGCGGCCGAGGCGTCGTCCTCCTCGACGAGGATCCAGCGTTGCGAGCCCTGGTCGTAGTCCGCCGCTCCGGCGACGCCGGCGGGTCGCTCGGGCCAGCGGGCGCCGTCCGCGGAGATCGGGTATCCGGCGCGGTCGTGAAAAGCTTCGCGCAGGATCTGCCCCTGCCGGTATTGCGTTCGCAGCTCCCAGGCGCCGGGCGGCACGCAGCACCGTCGCAGCCTGAGCTCCGTCGGGGCGTCGCTGCCGTACGCCACCACCTCGCCGTCGAGCTGGCCGCCCCGGTAGCGACCGCGCTGCGCGGGTTGACCGTTCGGGTGGAACACGGTGAACGGCCCGTCCTTCACCCCGTCCGCGTAGCAGCAGCGCGAGAGCAACGAGCCGTCGCTCGCGCGGTACACCAGGCGTTCGCCGGAAGGGCGGCCGTCGGCGTCCGTCTCCCCGAGCTCGAACGTCCCTTGCGCGGGGTTGTGCCTGGCTCCAGGCGGAATCGACGGAGGTCGCTCCGCGCCGTTGTGTGTCGTGGCGTCCACGCATCGCAGTCTATCGGGTTTTGCGCCGAGCATGCGTCCGTTCATGCCCGGTACAAAGATCCACGAAGCGCGGGTTCGGGGTGAGCATCCTCGCCACGGAGGATGTCTCTCAGGCGCTGGATCCCACGGCGGGTGCGGGCGCGGCGCGCCGCGGGGCGATCGACAGAGCGGTCCTGGATCAGTTGATGAGGAGACAGCCGATGGTCCTCGCCACCTCGTGGCACGAGGGCGTGGTCACCTCCAGCTCGGAGAGCGATGCGACCTGGGAGTCCCAGCCGCCGCTCCCGAGCTGGAGCCTGGCCGCTCAGGGGCAGATGGGGGCGCCCGACTGGACGAACACCCTGCCCTGCTGGGGCGGGATCACGCAGTCGTTCAGCGCGGGGTCCGGGTTGCTGCAGTCGACCGGGGCGTCGTAATGCCCCGTGCTGCTGTTCCACTTGAAGAACGTGCCGGCCGGGAGGGACACCGTGATGTCGCCGCCGAGCAGGGTCGAGATCGCGGGCGTGGGCGCGCCGAAGTTGACGGCGACGAAGCCGTGGCGGTACGTCCGCGTGAACCCCTTGCGCGTGCCGACCGCCTCCACGACGGGCGCCGCCGCTCCGCAGGCGGCGTCGAGCGCGACGCCGAGCTGGGCGTGATCCCAGTAGCCCAGGCCGTCGTCTTGGGGCGGCACGTAGATGCTCGCCAACCCCGCCTCCGACACCAGGTAGCTCGCCAGCGCCCACTCGATCTGCGCGGGCGTCGGCGGGGTGTTTCCGGCGGCGGTGAGGAAGGACGTCTTCAGGTAATACGGCTTCGAGCGGCTCTGCACGCTGAGCATGTGGCCGTGCGTGTTGCTCCAGAAATGGACGTCCTTGCCGTTGTATCGGGTGTCCGGGCAGCTCGGGGACACGTCGTAGGAATAGGCGCCGCACTTCCGGTAGTTGAACCCTTCCTCGTCCAGGACGCCGTCGACCGTGTCGAAGATGCCGCCGGGGCCGGCGAGCGCCGCGTCGCTCGACGAGATCGAGTAAGCAGGCGTCTTCGACCCGGTGATGCTCAGGTTGATGTGGAGGCGCTTGCCGTCCTTGTGCATCTCGTCGCGCAGCCGCTGCAGCCACTTGGCCAGCGCGCGCGTGTACTGCCAGTCGCAGTACCCGTCCCTGGCGGCGCAGCTCGGGTCTTCCGGATCGCACGTGCCGCTGCACGCCGGGTCGTGGCGCGTGTCGCCGTTGAACCGGGGATCCCAGGCCGTCCCGCCGTCGTAGACGCCGCACGCGCCGATGTAGTTGGCGGGCTTCACGACGTCGAGCGACAGCGTGTCGAACCTCAGCCCTCGCGCCCACTGAGCGCGGATCCGAGACAGCATCTCTTGAACGACCTCCTCGTTCGTGAAATCGAGCGCCGGGTTCTCGACCCCCCAGTACGCCGCGTTATCCCTGTTCCTGACCACCGGGGACGCTTCGAGGTCGTCGCGCGGGCTGCCGTCCGTTTTGCACTTGCGGAGGATCCACTCCGGGTGGAGCGCGTCCCAGTAGTTGTAGTTGGCCACGCCCTTGAGCGCCGCGCTCTGGAGGCACTTGAGCTGCGTCTGCCCCGAGACCTCGGAGCAAACGCCGGCGACGTCGATGCCCGTCGGCTTGCAGTCGGCGTCCTCCTCGCAATTGCGCAACTCGCTCTTCGTGTACCAGCACACCTTCTCGCCATGGTAGTAGTACGTCGCCGGGTTGACCGAGGCGTCCCAGGTGACGCAGTGGTACCCTTCCAGGAGGCAGTCGGAGTCCGTCTGGCAGCGCGCGAGGCTGCCGTCGTCGAACCCGGAGACGGGCATGTAATGGCCGACGAGGATGTCGGGCTTCGCGGTCTCGACCGTCCAGTCGTTCGTGTAGCGGTCGCCCTTCCAGACGAAGGTGCTCACCTTCGCGAGGGCCGCGACGGTGACGGGCGGCTTGATCTTGTTGTCGGCGATGATGAACCCGGGGGCGCTGGTGGTGAATTCCTCGTTGCGGATGGGCGCCTTCAGGTGGAAGAGCGCGACGAGGTCCGCTTCCTCGGCGTTCTCGTCGGCGTCGACCCAGCCGGCGCTGTCGGCGCCGGTGAAGTGCTGGGAGGGGCAGTCGTACGTCGCGCAAGACACTTGCGAGAGGAGGCCGCCCCGGTTGGGGTCGCCGGGCGGCAGGTCGCGGTAGAAGCTCTCGACGGCGCCGGCCCAGGTGCCGGTGGTCCCGCGCGGCACCGTGGCGAGGGGCAGCGTGCCCGTCCCGTGGAGGCAGAGCTCGTTCGCGTTCGGGTCGTTGATCGGTCCGTCGCGGAGGACCAGGGTCGGCGCGCCGCAGCCGCCCACGGCGAGGTCGTCATCGCCGAGGTCGACGACCGGGAGCGCGGCGCCCATCTCACCCGCCTCGTCGCCGCAGTCCGGCGTGGCGCCGGTGCAGCCGGGGTGGCCCAGCGCGCCGTGCGCGGCGTCACCCCAGCACTTGACCTTGTCCGTGTCGAGGAGCGCGCACGTGAAGAAGACGCCGGCGGCGATCGCCTTGGCCGTGCGGCCGGGGCCGAGGTCGACGGCCGGGAGCGCCGCCATCTCGCCCGCAGCGTCGCCCTGGTTCTGGTTGTGCCCGAGGCCGAGCTGGCCGTGGTCGTTGAGCCCCCAGCACTTGACCGTGCCGTTGCCGAGCAGGGCGCAGGCGTGCGCCCAGCCAGCGGAGATCGCCGAGACGGGGCCCCCCAGGTCGATGGCGCCGAAGTCCTCCGGCTCGGTCGCGGTGCTGTCGCCCAGGTTGTTCGTATGGCCCTGACCGAGCTCACCGTAGTCGTTGGCCCCCCAGCACTTGACCGTATCGTCGGGGAGGATGGCGCAGGTGTGTTGGCCGCCGACGGCGATCGCCTTGGCCTCGTCGCTCGGGCCGCCGAGCTGGACCACGGGGAGGCTCGCCGGCTTCGTCGCGGCGGTGAGGCCGCGCGGGCTCAGGTCGCCGAGGCCGAGCGAACCGCCCGTGTTCAAGCCCCAGCACTTGACCTGGTTGTTGTCGAGGAGCACGCACGTATGGCTCTCGCCGGCCGCGACAGCCTTCGCGGTGCGGCCCGTCCCGAGGGGGATCGTGGGGACGGAGTTCATCTCGAGCGCGGAGTCGCCGCGGTTCAGCGAGTCCCCGAGGCCGAGCTGACCATACATGTTGTAGCCCCAGCACTTAAGCTCGTTGTTATCGAGCACAGCGCAGGTGTGGTACGAGCCGGAATCCGCGGACTTGACGCTGCGGCCGGCGCCCAGGACCGTGAAGTCCATCTGGAACATCTCGCGCGGCTCGTCGCCGCGGTCGCCGACCTGGGGCTGGCCGAGCTGGCCGCTGACGTTGAGCCCCCAGCACTTCAGGCCAGGCTGCGTCGACGAATAGGGTTGGTACAGCGCACACGTGTGCATGTACCCGGCCGTGACGGCAGAGATGCCCTGACCGAAGCTCGCCGGGAGGGCGTCTCCCATCTCGCCGGCGCTGTCGCCGCGGTCCTCGGTGTCGCCGAGGCCGAGCTGACCGTGGTGGTTGGCCCCCCAGCACTTGAGCGCGCCGGTCTCCAGGACCGCGCAGGCGTGGTTCGACCCCGCGCTGAGCGATCGCGCCTTGTGGACGAGGGCGCTCTGCGCCGAGCCGGTCTCCTCGGTCTCGGCGGCGCCGGGCGCCGGGGCGACCTCGCCGGCGGCGCAGGCCGAGAGGAGGGCCGCGGCGAGCGCGGGCATGAAGAGAGTTCGCATCAAAGAGTCCTTTCCTGGGACGGGTCGCGGTGGACTGCAGTCGTCAAGGAGGTGCGACACAGAGGCACAGAGGCGAGAGACAAAGGGGAGGCTGTGCCTCTGTGTCTCGCCTTCTGTCACGACACGATCGGAGGTGAGCTGGGCGCCGACCTGCTCGCCGGGACGCATGGCCAGCAGCGATCAG
Source organism: Sorangium sp. So ce385 (assembly GCF_051474135.1). Lineage (NCBI taxonomy): Bacteria > Pseudomonadati > Myxococcota > Polyangiales > Polyangiaceae > Sorangium > Sorangium sp. So ce385. The sequence continues at coordinate 10,664,553 of NZ_CP150337.1, forward strand.
ACGGCGACGGTTTGTTGCATTCGTTGCAATGGGGGTGCCAACGCCCCGCGCGCACAGCGCCGAGCAAGACGCGCGGAATACCGCCCCGAGAGGTCGCGTCATGTCCGATCGCGCGAGGCGATGTCACGGTGCGGCGTCTCGATGTCACGTGACATGTCACATGACATCGAGACGCTCGCCCGGACGAGGCTGGGTCGGCTCGCCCGACCCGGGATCGGGGCCGCTCAGGGGCAGAGGGGGGCGCCCGATTGGACGAACACCCTGCCCTGCTGGGGCGGGATCACGCAGTCGTTCAGCGCGGGGTCCGGGTTGCTGCAGTCCACCGGGGCGTCGTACTCCCCCGTGCTGCTGTTCCACTTGAAGAACGTGCCGGCCGGGAGGGACACCGTGATATTGCCGCCGAGCAGGGGCGAGATCGCGGGCGTGGGCGCGCCGAAGTTGACGGCGACGAAGCCGTGGCGGTACGCCCGCGTGAACCCCTTGCGCGCGCCGACCGCCTCCACGACGGGCGCCGCCGCTCCGCAGGCGGCGTCGAGCTCGACGCCGAGCTGGGCGTAATCCCAGTAGCCCGTGGCGTCGGAGTAGGGCGTCACGTAGATGCTCGCCAACCCCGCCTCCGACACGAGGTAGCTCGCGAGCGCCCACTCGATCTGCGCAGTTGTCGGCGGGGTGGTGTGGTCGGCGGTGGGGAAGCCCGTCTTCAGGTAGAACGGCTTCGAGCGGCTCTGCACGCCGAGCATGTAGCCGCGCATGTTGCTCCAGAAATGGACGTCCTTGCCGTCATAACGGTTGTCGAGGCAGTCCGGGGACAGGTCGTAGGAATAGGCGCCGCACTTTGCGTAGTTGAACCCCTCCTCGGTCAGGACGCCGTCGACCGTGTCGAAGATGCCGCCGGGACCGGCGAGCGTCGCGTCGCTCGACGAGATCGAGTAAGCAGGATGTACTCCCCCGGTGCTTGCCAGGTTGATGTGGAGGCGCTTGCCGTCCTTGTGCATCTCGTCGCGCAGCCGCTTCAGCCACTTGGCCACCGCGCGCGTGTACTGCCAGTCGCAGTACCCGTCCCTGGCGGCGCAGCTCGGGTCTTCCGGGTCGCACGTCCCGCTGCACGCCGGGTTGTAGCGCTGGTCGCCCTTGAACAGGGGGACCCAGGTCGTCCCGTTCTCGTAGACGCCGCACGCGCCGACATAGTTGGCGGGCTTCACGACGTCGAGCGACAGCGCGTCGAACTTCAGCCCCCGCGCCCACTGAGCGCGGATCCGCGACAGCATCTCTTGAACGACCTCCTCGTTCGTGAAGTCGAGCGCCGGGTTCTCGACCCCCCAGTATGCCGCGTTCTTCCTGTCCCTGACCACCGGCGAGGCGTTGAGGTTGTCGAGCGCGCCGCCGCTCGTGGTGCACCTGCGGAGGATCCACTCGGGATGGACCGCGTCCCAGTAGCTGTAGTTGATCGCGCCCCTGAGCGCCAAGCTATGAAAGCACTTGAGCTGCGTCCCGCCCGGGGCCTGCGCGCAGACGCCGGCGAGGTCGCTGGTCGGCGTCGGCTTGCAGTCTGCGTCCTCGTCGCAAGCGCGCATCTCGCTCGACGTGTACCAGCACACCTTCTCGCCATGGTAGTAGTACGTCGCCGGGTTGGACGCGGAGTTCCAGGTGACGCAGTGATATCCTTCCAGGAGGCAGTCGGAGTCCGTCTGGCAGCGCGCGAGGAGGCCGTCGTCGACCCCGGAGACGGGCATGTAATGGCCGACGAGGATGTCGGGGTTCGCGGTCGCTGCGGTCCAGTCGTTCGTGTACCGATCGCCCTTCCAGACGAAGGTGCTCTCCTGCGCGAGCGCCGCGACGGTGACGGGCGGCTTGATGGAGCTGTCGGCGATGATGAACCCGGGGGCGCTGGTGGTGAATTCCTCGTTGCGGATCGGCGCCTTCAGGTGGAAGAGCGTGACGAGGTCCGCTTCCTCGGCGTTCTCGTCGGCGTCGACCCAGCCGGCGCTGTCGGCGCCGGTGAAGTGCTGGGAGGGGCAATCGTACGTCGCGCAAGACACTTGCGAGAGGAGGCCGCCCCGGTTGGGGTCGCCGGGCGGCAGGTCGCGGTAGAAGCTCTCGACGGCGCCGGCCCAGGTGCCGGTGGTCCCGCGCGGCAGCGTGGCGAGGGGCAGCGTGCCCGTCCCGTGGAGGCAGAGCTGGTTCGCGTTCGGGTCGTTCATGGGTCCGTCGCGGAGGACCAGGGTCGGCGCGCCGCAGCCGCCCACGGCGAGCTTGTCGTCGCCGAGGTCGACGGCAGGGAGCGCGGCGCCCATCTCGCCCGCCTCGTCGCCGCAGTCCGGCGTGGCGCCGGCGCAGCCGGGGTGGCCCAGCGCGCCAGAGGCGGCGCCACCCCAGCACTTGACGTCGTCCGTGTCGAGGAGCGCGCACGTGAAGAAGACGCCGGCGGCGATCGCCTTGGCCGTGCGGCCCGGGCCGAGGTCGACGGCCGGGAAGGCCGCGACCTCGCCGGGAGCGTCGCCGTAGCTCTGGGTGTGTCCGAGGCCGAGCTGGCCGTGGTCGTTGCGCCCCCAGCACTTGACCGTACCGTTGCTGAGGAGGGCGCAGGTATGCTCGCCGCCGGCGGAGATCGCCGAAACCGAGCCCCCCAGGTTGATGGCGCCGAAGTCCTCCGGCTCGGTCGCGGTGCTGCCGCCGAGGCTGTTCGTATGGCCCTGACCGAGCTCACCGTAGTCGTTGCCCCCCCAGCACTTGACCGTGTCGTCGGGAAGGATGGCGCAGGTGTGTTGGCCGCCGACGGCGATCGCCTTGGCCTCGTCGCTCGGGCCGCCGAGCTGGACGACCGGGAGGCTCGCCGGCTTCGTCGCGGCGGTGTGGCCGCGCCGGCTCAGATCGCCGAGGCCGAGCGAGCCGGCCACGTTGAGGCCCCAGCACTTGACCTGGTTGTTGTCGAGCAGCGCGCACGTATGGCTCTCGCCGGTCGCGACGGCCTTCGCGGTTCGTCCCGTCCCAAGGGGGATCGTGGGTACGGAGTTCATCTCGAGCGCCGAGTCGCCTCGGTCCAGCACGTCCCCGAGGCCGAGCTGACCAAACGTGTTGTAGCCCCAGCACTTGAGCTCGTCGTTGTCGAGCACAGCGCAGGTGTGGTACGAGCCGGACTCCGCCGACTTGACGCTACGGCCGGCGCCGAGGACCGTGAAGTCCATCTGGAACATCTCGCGCGGCTCGTCGCCGCGGTTGCCGACCTGGGGCTGGCCGAGCTGACCGCTGCTGTTGAGCCCCCAGCACTTCAGACCGGGCTGCGTCGACGAATAGGGTTGGTACAGCGCACAGGTATGCATGTACCCGGCCGTGACGGCGGAGATGCCCTGACCGAAGCTCGCCGGGAGGGCGTCTCCCATCTCGCCGGCGCTGTCGCCGCGGTCCTCGGTGTCGCCGAGGCCGAGCCGACCGAAGGCGTTTTCCCCCCAGCACTTGAGCGCGCCGGTCTTCAGGACCGCGCAGGCGTGGTTCATCCCCGCGCTGAGCGATCGCGCCTTGTGGTCGACGGCGAGGGCGCTCTGCGCCGAGCCGGTCTCCTCGGTCTCGGCGGCGCCGGGCGCCGGGGTCACCTCGCCGGCGGCGCAGGCCGAGAGGAGGGCCGCGGCGAGCGCGGGCATGAAGAGAGTTCGCATCGAAGAGTCCTTTCCTGGGACGGGTCGCGGTGGACCGCAGCGGGCGAGGAGGCGCGACGCAGAGGCGCAGAGGACACAGACGAGGCAGACGCAAGGATGCTGTGCCTCGGTGGCTCGTCTTCTGTCATCCCAGGCTCAGAGATGAGCCGGGCGCCGACCTCCTCGCCGGGACGCATGGCCAGCATGCCATCAGACGGCAGCGATTTATTGCAATGGGAGTGCCAGCGCTCCGCGCTCACGGCGCCCAGCGAGATGCGCGAAATACCGCGCCGAGACGGCGTGGCATCACCGTTCTCGCGAGGCGACGTCACGGTGCGGCGTCTCGGTGTCACGTGACATGTCACGTGACACCGAGACGGTCGCCCGGACGAAGAGCAGCGTCACGACGGACGCCGTGAGCGACACGAACTCTGGCTTCATCATGAGGCGATGGTACGGAGATGCGCATCGATACAGCCTGCGCAGCGCTCCGACAGGCGCGCGTCGCCATGCGCGGCGATTCCAGCGCTCGCGGCAGCTGGCCGCGCCTCCTCGATCGCGCCACGCCGCGTTTCATGCCGCGCCCGACGTCAGCTCGGCTCCGGAGAGCTCGGCGCTGATGAGCTTCGCGCCGGCGAGGTCGGCGCCGGAGAGCCAGGCTGCCGCGCTCTGAGGACGACGCGCGCCGGCGCGCCGCGCGCTACGCTCTGCATCGCCCGCCAGGGGAAGCCGGGCCGTTTCGGACGAGCCCTCGCGGGCCGCAGCGTGGAGGCGGCCCCTCGATGCGCGGCTAAGTTATTGATCTACCGTCGCTTTTCCCGGAGGGCCGGATAGCATGGAAGGACGTCCTGTCAACCACGGACAGGCCCCGCAATTGGGGCTTGACGTTCCGAGACGTTTGGATTTCCTTCTCCCTCCGACGTGACGACGATGGCGGAGACCTATCAGCGCCTGTACGAGGACGAGAACGAGGACGAGGCCTCGCTCGCCCGGGGCGCCGCCGCGGCGCGAGCCATGCTGGATCCGGGGCCTGACCGGCCCGGGCGAGAGCCGTCGAGAACTCCATGAATGCCATTCATCTGTACAACGTCGCGCACTGGTTCCACGCCAAGCAAATCCCCGTGGTCCCCAAGCTGCTCTACTGGACGACCTTCCTCGTGTACAATAGCTCGATCCCGCCCAGCGCCGAGATCGGCGCCGGCACCCGGTTCGGGTACGGAGGGATGGGGGTGGTGATCCACGCGCAGGCGCGGATCGGCAGGAACGTGGTCATCGCCCAGCAGGTGACGATCGGCGGGCGCCAGGGCCACACCGGGGTGCCGGTGATCGAGGACGACGTCTACCTGGGCGCCGGCGCGAAGATCCTCGGCCCGATCCGCATCGGGCGCGGCGCGGTGGTGGGGGCGAACGCGGTGGTGGTCAAGGACGTCCCGGCGGGCGCGACGGTGGGCGGCGTGCCCGCCCGGATCCTGAAGCAACCGAGCGAGGGCGCCGATGTCTGAGCGCGCGGGCGTGCTGGTGATCGGCCCGCGGGCCCCGGCGGTGGGGGGGATCGCGACCTACGTGGAGACCATGCTGGAGCGGATCCCCACGCGCCATTGCGACACCGCCCCCGAGCCCGGGCTGCGGGGCAAGCTGGCGCGCTTCGCCCGCGGGTGCGCGGCGATCGTCGCCAACAGCCCCGGGTGCCGCGTCCTGCACATCCACTCGTCGTACGGGTGGTCCTTCTACGAGAAGGCGGTCTTCTCGCAGCTCGGCCAGTGGCTCGGCTACCGGACGATCCTGCACATCCACGGCAGCAAGTTCGAGGACTTCGTCGCAGAGAGCCGGCTCAAGGGGTGGATCGCCCGGAGCCTGCGCGACGCGGACGCGGTGATCGCGCTGAGCGCGTACTGGGCCGATTACCTCGGCCGCATCGCGCCCGGCTCCCGCATCGTCACCCTGGAGAACGCGGTCGCCGTGCCGGCCGCGCCGCTCCCGCTCCCCGCCGCCCCGAGCGTGCTGCTCCTCGGCTCGATCGACGACCGCAAGGGCGTCCCGGAGGCGATCCGGGCGTTCGCGCAGGTCGTGCGGCAGCACCCCGACGCGGTGCTCAACCTCGCCGGGCCGGCGGAGCCCGACGCCCTCGCCCGCTATCAGCGCCTTGTCGCGGAGCTCGGCCTGGGCGACAGCGTGCGGTTCCTGGGCAGCGTGCGCGGCGAGGCGAAGTCCCGGGCGCTCGAGGGGAGCAGCGTGTTCATCCTCCCGTCCCACGCCGAGGGGCTGCCGATCGCGCTCCTGGAAGCGATGGCGGCGGCCCGGCCGGTGGTGGCGACCCGGGTCGGCGCGGTCCCCGAGGTGATCGCCGACGGCGAGAGCGGCTTCCTGATCGCGGCGGGCGACGTGGACGCGCTCGCCGAGCGGATCAGCCGGCTGCTCGGCTCGGTCGAGCTCCGCGAGCGGATGGGCCGCGGCGCCTGGGAGCGGGCGCGGTCGCGGTACGACATCTCGGCCGTCGTCGAGCGGCTCACCGGTCTTTACGGGGAGCTGGGCGGCCGGCCCGCGCCGGCGTCGGGCCCCCGGTGAGGGTGCTCTAGAGCGGTTTTCGCCCGTCTCTGTCACACGCGTTGCAGAGCGGCGTTCACCCGCACAGGAGACGGGTCCAGCTCGGCGTTTTCGGCGCGGAAGCGCACTCCGGTGCGCTGAGCACCGAAAACGTCGAGATGGGCCCGTATCCGAAGCGGGTGAACGCCGCTCTAGGTCTCCCGCTCGAGCGCGCGCACGAGGAGCGGCGCCACCGAATGCAGGGCGCCGGGCGTGTCGGCGAGCTGCTGGCTGCCCGGGTGCGAGTCGGTGCCGAGCAGCGTCGTGAACACGCCCGCCTTCCTGATCTTCTCGAGCGAGTCGCCCGGCAGGACCAGGTGGCTCGCGACGGCGTGGACCTTCGAGGCCCCGGCGGCGAGGTAGGCGCGCCCCGCCTGGACGAGCGACGATCCGGTGCGGACCATGTCGTCGTAGATGACGACCTCGCGGCCCGAGACGTCGGCGTTGATGCCGGTCACGCCGACCCCGTCGCCCCGCCGCTCCTTGTAGACGAACGCCGGCTCGACGCCGAGGCCGCGGGCGAGGCTCTGCACCCACTTGGCCCGACCGGCGTCCGTCGCCGCGAGCACGTACGGGCGATCGCCCATCAGCTCGCGGACCGCCTGCGTGATCAGCGGGGCGCCGTAGAGGTGGCGCGTCACGTGCGAGTCGCTGAAGTAGAACTCGATGCCGTCGGTGTGCAGATCGAAGAGGAAGATGCGCGTGCCCGCGTCGCACGTCGGGATCGCCGAGATGAGCCGCGCCCGCGTCTTCGCGGTCACCACCTCGCCCGGCTTCACGGCCCGCTCCATGGTCGCGTAGCCGAAATACGGCATCACGATGGAGAGCGACCGGGCGCCGGCGCGCGAGATGGCGCAGCCGAGGTCGTAGATCTCGAGCCAGTCGAGGTCCTGCGGCGCGCCGCCGAGCAGGACCACGTCGCGCCCCCAGCAGTCGACCGCGACCCGCAGGTAGCGCTCGCCGTCCGGGAAGCTCTTGCGCTCGACCAGGCCGCGCTCGAAGTCGCCCGCCGCGAGGAAGGCGGGCTCCAGGTAGGCGTACGAGCGGATCGTGATGAGGAGACGGCGCTGGCTCATCGCGCCCCCCGGCGAGGCGCCCGGCCAGGCGCGGCGGCCCCTCGGCGAGCGCCGCGGGCCGGCGCGCCCTTGGCGGATGCGCCGGCCTTCGCCGCAGGCGCGCCCTTGGCGGATGCGCCGGCCTTCGCCGCCGGCGCGCCCTTGGCGGACGCGCCGGCCTTCGCCGCCGGCGCGCCCACGGTGGCGAGCACGCTCTTCAGATGGGGCTCCATGCCCGGCTCGCTCGGAAAGTCGACGGGATCGGGGAGGTCTTTCATCTGCACGACGTCGCATCCTGCTTCACGCGCGGCCTCGTGCAAATGGCGCCGGAACTTGGCGCGCGCGATGCCGCGGTGGTTGGTGCAGGCGAGGAGCCGGCCGCCCGGAGCCAGCAGGCGGAAGGCGAGCGCGGCGAGCGCCCCGAAATCGCTCGCCGCGCTGAAGCGGCTCTTCTTCGTGGTCGCGAAGCTCGGCGGATCGAGCACGATGAGGTCGAAGCGCCGTTCGGCCTGAGCGGCAGCCTTCAGCCACGGGAACACGTCGGCCTCGACCACGACGTGCGCCGCCGCGTCCGCGCCGATCGCGTCGAGGTTCTCGCGCGCCCAGGCGACCGCGCCGCGGGACACGTCGACGGTGACGCTCTCGCGCGCGCCGCCCGCCACGGCCGCGACCGTGAACGCGCCCGTGTAGGCGAACAGGTTCAGCACCCGGGCATCCCGGGCGAGTTCGCGCACGCGCCGCCGGTTCTCGCGCTGGTCGAGGAAGATGCCGGTCGAGAGCCCGTCGCCGAGCCGCACCTTGAACGGCAGGCCGTGCTCGAAGATCGTGAGCTCCTCGGGGGCGCTCTCCCCCCGGACGGCGTGCCGCGGCGCGAACTCCTCGCGCCGCGCGTCCACGATCACGCTCGCGTGCTTCGGGCGCACCTTGAGGTAGACGCCCCTCGCCCCGAGCCGGTGGGCCGCGTCGAGCACGACGTCGCGCGGCGGCGCGCCCGGCTCGCCCTCGCCCGCGCCGAACAGCGCGACGACGAGGTGCTCGCCGTAGAGGTCGACCGAGAGGGAGGGGAGCCCGTCGCCCGCGCCGTGGACGAGCCGGAACGCCGTGGTGTCGCCGGATCGCGCGACGGCGTAGCGCCGCTCGGCGGCCTCGCGCATGGCGCGCTCGACGGCCGCGACGCCCCCCGCGTACGGGTCCGCCGGCGCGTCCGCGAGCCACGCCTCGAAGGCCGCCGGCAGCTGCGATCGGAAGGCCGCGGCCGCGCCGGTGGCCGGGTGGTCGAGGCGGAGCTCGGCGGCGTGCAGGAGCAGGCGCGGGGCCTCGGCGCCGCCGTAGAGCGGATCGCCGACGATGGGCAGGCCGATCGCGGCGAGCTGCACCCGGAGCTGGTGGGTGCGGCCGGTCTCGGGCCGGAGCTCGAGGAGGGCGCGGTCGCCGCGGCGCTCGAGGAGCCGGTAGCGGGTGATCGCCAGCGCGCCGCCGGCGGCTCGCTCCTGGCCGCCCGCGCCCCGATCCTCTCGCCTCGCGCCCCGATCCTCTCGCCTCGCGCCCCGATCCTCTCGCCTCGCGCCCCGATCCTCTCGCCTCGCGCCCCGATCCTCTCGCCTCGCGCCCCGATCCTCTCGCCTCGCGCCCCGATCCTCTCGCCCCGCGCCCCGATCCTCTCGCCCCGGGCCGGCCTCGGCGATCGCGCGCATCGCGCCGCCCGGCGCCGGGACGAGGCGGTGCCGCAGCGTGCCGCGCGGCGCGCGATCGCCGAAGCCGGACACGGCGGCGACGTACGTCTTTTGCACGGTGCGCCCCTCGAACTGCCGCGCGACCGCGGCGTTCGCCTCGCGCCGCCGCGTGAACAGCAGGACCCCCGAGGTGTCGCGATCGAGCCGCTGGTGGATCCCGAGGTACGCCTCCGCGTCGCCACGGCCGCGGAGGAAGGCGCGGAGGCGCGTCACCACGTCGTCGATCCGGTCCGCCTCCGGCGCGTGCGTCGACAGGCCAGCCGGCTTGTCGACAACGATGAGATCCGCGTCCTCGGCGAGGATCCACTCCGGATGGAAGTCGGGAAACAGCTCCGGCAGCGAGAGGCGCGGAATCATCAATTCTGCTTGACGTCGGTGCCGGGCGGCGGGGTGAACTGGAACTCCGCGGGATCGATCGACGCGGGCTGCGACGCGTTCTCGAAGTCGAACCGGTTCCGGTTGCCCTGCGCGTCGACGATGAGGACGCGGCGCACGACGCCCGGGTCCTTCTTCGCGAGGAGCGCCTTGTCGATATAGAACATCACGATCTCGTAGTGGGGAGTCGGCGCCCGCGGCTTGCCGACGAGCACGGGGCCGCCCTGGAAGTTCGCCTTCTCGTTGAAGGTGAACGTGAACGACGGGCGGAGCCCGTGGCCCATCAGGAACGAGAGCGCGCCCGGATACTCCGAGTTCTTCACCGGCGTGACGAACATCTGCCGGTCCTCGGCCACGTAGACCTTGAGCGAGACGCCGTCGGAGACGATGCGGTTCCGGCTCGGCGGATCGTAGCGAAACGAGATCCTGTCCGGCTTCTGGACCGACAGCGCGCCGCTCTGCTTCTTGACGGCGCCGGAGATCTTCTGGGTGTGCTCCTGCTTGAAGCGGGCGACATAGGTCTTCTTGCCGACGAAGATCGCGTCGACCTCCGCCGCCACGGCGTCCGCGGACCCGGGCTCGGGCGGCGGGACGAACGGCGCCTCCGCGACCGGCGGGGACGCGCCGGTCGCCGCCGGCGCCTCGGCGCGCCCGCCGCCCGCGTCGCGCGCCGCCGCCGCCGCGCCCGCGTCGCGCGCCGCCGCCGCGCCGCCCGCGTCGCCCGCGTCGCCCGACGGCTTGCGGCCCGCGTCTTCCGCCGGCGCGCCCGCGTCGGCCGGCGCCGCCGCGTCGGCCGCGACCGCGCTCGCCTCGGCGGGCGCCGCGGGGGCGCTCGCCGGCGGCGCGGCGGCGGAGGGCGGCGGGTCCGGCAGCGCGGCGGCGGAGGGCGCGGCGTCGGGCGCCGCGCCGACCGGAGCGGACGGCGCGTCGCAGGCCGCCGCGGCCAGGGCGGCGGGCAGGGCGAGGGCGGCGAGGCGGAGGCGGATCATCGAAGAGCTCGCTTTCAGGGGAGTGTGCGTCGCGTGTTCTAGGACAGGTAGGGCCGAGGTGGTAGCGCCGATGACGCGGCGGCCCGCGGGCCGCCGCACCGCATCGACGATCTCGCGCCGTCGTCGCCGCGGCGGCGGGGCCGTCGCCGCGCGAAAAAAAAGCGGCGCCCCGGGCGAAGCGCGGCGGCCCGACGACGGAACCGCGAGGGAAATCACGATGGAAACGACGCGGGAACCACGGCGGGAGCCACGACGGAAGCGACACGCGCTGGTCGACGGGCTCGCCGCGAGCATGCCGGGCGAGACCATGTCTTGACCCCTATTTCCACGTAGCCCAAACTCTCGGGCCGCATGCGCGTGGGCACTCCCTCCCTGATCGATGCGTCGTCGCTCATCCTGATCCTGGACGTCTCGCGCAAGCTCGCGGCGCCGTGCGATCTCACCGAGCTGCTCGAGCTCATCATCAAGACGGGGCGGGAGGTGATAGGCGCCGACCGCGGGAGCGTCTTCCTCTACGACGCGGAGGCCAAAGAGCTTTACTCGCGTGTCGCCACGGGCGAGACGCAAATCCGCGTCAGCATCGACAAGGGCATCGCCGGCGAGTGCGCGCGCAAGCGCCAGACCATCGTCGTCGACGATTGTTATACCGACCCGCGGTTCAATCCGGAGATCGACCGCCGGACGGGATATCACACGAAATCCCTGATCACGGTGCCGCTCATCGGGCTCGACGACAAGCTCGTCGGCGTGCTGCAGATGCTGAATTCGGCGGTGGGCCACTTCGGCCCGGACGAGCGCGACGTCGCGGAGCTGCTCGCGGCGCAGGCGGCCGTCGCCGTGCAGCGCACGCTCCTGCTCGAGGAGCGGATGATCAAGATCAAGCTCGAGCACGACCTCACGATCGCGCGCGACATCCAGCAGAACATCCTGCTGCGCCGGCTCCCGCGCTGCCCTGGATACTCGCTGTCGGCGTTCAGCAAGCCGGCGGACGACACCGGCGGCGACATCTACGACGTCATCCGGCTCGACGAGCGCGCGGACATGTCGCCGCTGCTCCTCCTGCTCGCGGACGCGGCCGGCCACGGCATCGGCCCCGCGCTCAGCGTGACGCAGTTCCGCGCGATGCTGCGCATCGGCCTGCGCCTCTCGGCCGACATGGACGCGCTCATGCACCACATCAACCAGCAGCTCATCGAGGATCTGCCGAACGACCGCTTCATCACCGCCTTCCTCGGGATCCTCGACCCGGTCACGCACCAGCTCCGCTACCACGCGGCCGGGCAGGGCCCGCTCCTGCATTACCGGGCGGCCGAGGGCCAGGTCGTCTGGCGCGATCCCACGACGGTCCCCCTCGGCATGTTCAAGGATCTCGACCTCCCCCCGACGCCCCCCCTGGTGATGGCGCCGGGCGATCTCCTGGTCCTGCTCACGGACGGTTTTTACGAGTACCAGGACGCCGCCGGGCAGGTGTTCGGCAAGGAGCGCGTCGGCGATCTCATCCACCGCCTGAACGCGCGCCCCACCTCGGACATCCTCGGCGCCCTCCTCGCCGAGGTGCGCCGCTTCGCCGGCTCCGCGAAGCAGATCGACGACCTCACGGCCCTCGTCGTCAAACGGGACTCCTAGGCAGCAGGCCTCCGGGAGCCGCTTGAGCTCCTCCGCAAGCCGCCCGAGCCCCGCCCGTGCTGATCGGCCCGCTCCCCTTCCCCTCCTCGCGTCCTTGCGCTAGCTAGGCCCGCGATGAGCGCCGTCGTTGCCGCCCCGCCCCCCGCCGCCCCCACCCCCTTCCCCGGCGATCCGCCGGTCGACCTCGCCCTCGCGCAGGCGCACAAGCTCTCGGCCAGCGAGTGGGAGCGCGCCCGCGAGCGCCTCGGGCGGCAGCCGACGTTCACCGAGCTCGGCGTCCTCAGCGTCATGTGGAGCGAGCACTGCTCGTACAAGAGCTCGCGCGTGCACCTCTCGCGCCTCCCCACCGCCGGCCCCCGCGTCATCCAGGGCCCCGGCGAGAACGCCGGCGTCGTCGATATCGGCGACGGCTTCGCGGCCGTCTTCAAGATGGAGTCGCACAACCACCCGTCGTACATCGAGCCCTACCAGGGCGCCGCCACCGGCGTCGGCGGCATCCTCCGCGACGTCTTCACGATGGGCGCGCGCCCCGTCGCCAACCTCGACTCGCTCCGCTTCGGCCGGCCCGACCACCCGCGCACCCCGCAGCTGCTCCGCGGCGTCGTCGCCGGCGTCGGCGGCTACGGCAACTGCATCGGCGTCCCCACCGTCGGCGGCGAGCTCTTCTTCGACCGCGCCTACGACGGCAACATCCTCGTCAACGCCTTCACCTGCGGCGTCGTCCGCACCGACCGCATCTTCTACGGCCGCGCGAGCGGCATCGGCAACAACGTGCTCTACGTCGGCGCCAAGACCGGGCGCGACGGCATCCACGGCGCCACCATGGCCTCGGACGAGTTCTCCGAGGGCGGCCCGAGCCAGCGGCCCACGGTCCAGGTCGGCGACCCCTTCATGGAGAAGCTCCTGCTCGAGGCGTGCCTCGAGATCTTCGCCGAGGACCTGCTCGTCGGCGTCCAGGACATGGGCGCCGCGGGGCTCACCTCGTCGTCGGTCGAGATGGCGGGCCGGAGCGGCAGCGGCCTCGATCTCGACCTCGACCTCGTCCCGCGGCGCGCCGCCCGGCTCACCCCGTACGAGATGCTCCTCAGCGAGTCGCAGGAGCGCATGCTCCTCGTCGCGAAGCCCGGGTGCGAGGCGCGCGTCATCGAGATCTGCACGAAATGGGAGCTCGACGCGGCGATCATCGGCAAGGTCACCGACACGGGCCGCTGGATCGTGCGCGCCACGCCCGGCTACGACCCGCTCGGCGGCGCGGCCGCCAGCGCCCCGCGCAACCCGGTCGTCGTCTGCGACCTCCCGGTCGATTTCCTGACCGACGCGGCGCCGAAGTACGACCGCCCCCAGCGCGACGACGCCACGCTGCCGGCGCGCCGGGCCTTCGACCCGCGCACCCTCCCCGCGCCCGCCTCGTGGTCCGAGCTCTTCCTCGCGATGGCGGGCTCGCCGAACCTCGGCTCCCGCGCGTGGGTGTGGCGGCAATACGACCAGATCGTGCGGGGCGGCACCGAGGTCCGGGCCGGCAGCGACGCCGCGGTGGTGCGCGTCCCCTGCGAGAAGGACGGGGAGCGGTTCGAGAAGGTCCTCGCGTTCTCGAGCGACTGCAACGGGCGGCTCTGCGAGCTCGACCCGTTCCAGGGCGCGGCGATGGCCGTGGCCGAGGCGTGCCGCAACGTGGTGTGCGCGGGCGCGGAGCCGATCGGCCTGACCGACTGCCTCAACTTCGGCAACCCGGAGCGGCCGGAGATCATGCGGCAGTTCGCGCTCGCGATCGACGGCATGGCGGCGGCGTGCCGCGCGCTCTCGGTGCCGGTCGTGAGCGGCAACGTGTCGCTCTACAACGAGACCGACGGCCGCGCGATCCTGCCCACCCCGACGGTCGCGGTGGTGGGGCTCGTCGCGGACGCGGGCGACGTGCTGCGGGCGTCGTTCCCGGCCGCCGGCCTCACGGTGCTCCTGCTCGGCGACCCGCGCGGCGGCCCGCTCGGCGGCTCCGAGTACGTCGCGCGCCACACCGGCGAGGTGAAGGGGCCGAGCCCCGCCATCGATCTCGATCGCGAGGCGCGGCTCCAGGGGCTCTGCCTCGCCCTCGCGCGCTCGCGGCCGCGGCTCCTCCAGAGCGCGCACGACGTCTCCGACGGCGGGCTCGCGATCGCGCTCGGCGAGTGCTGCGCCGCCGCCGACGACCCGGCGGCCCTGGTGGGCGCCGGCGTGCGGCTGCCGGAGGGCGAGGAGCTCGCCGAGGCGCTGTTCGGCGAGGCGCCGAGCCGCGTCGTCGTCAGCGTCCGGCCCGAGGACGCCCCCGAGGTCGCCCGGAGGGCCAGGGAGGCCGGCGTGCCCTGCACCGAGCTCGGCACCACCGGCGGGGATCGGCTCACGATCGCGGCGGGCGGCGGCGCGGTGATCGACGTCGAGCTCAGCGCATTGCGCGACGCGCGCGACCGGTGCCTCGAGCCGATCGTCGGGAGATAGCGAAGAGGCCTATCGGGGGCTGCCCCCGCGGCATTCGGGGTGGTTCCCCACGCGCTGCGTGCAACGTCCAACTTGCGTCTCACGGGTGGACAAAGGACAGTGGTGTCCATGGCGCTCCGGAAGGCTGTAATTCTCCTCGTCGAGGACAGCGAGATCGATCGCACGATCTACGGGCGCTACCTGCGGGACTGGGCGGACATCGACGTCACGCTGATCGAGGCCCCGACGGCGAAGGCCGCCCTCGAGGCGTGCCGGACGAGCCCGCCCGATTGCATCATCCTCGATTATCGCCTCCCCGACATGGATGGCCTGGAGCTGCTCGAGAAGCTCAAGCACGTCACCGAGGCCCCGGTCATCTTCATCACGGGCCAGCCGGCGCCGATGATGCTGACGCGGGCCCAGTCGCTCGGCATCGCGGGGTATCTCTGGAAAGAGGTGCTCGGCTCTGCGCGGCTCCGCGAGGCCGTCCTGACCGCCCTCCGGGTGGGCGTCCTCGCCGTGTTCGCCGCGACCGCCTGAGCGGGCGCGGTCGCCGCGCGCGCGCGGATCCCCGCGGCGCCGGCGACGGCGCGCGCCGCCGCGCTCCCTCCGGGGTCGGGTGGGCTCGCGCGGCGCCCGTCGCCTATACTCCCCGCATGAAACGCTGGCTCCCGCTCGGGCTCATCGCCCTCGGCGCCGTCCTCGCCGCGGTGGCGCTGCTGCTCTCTCCCTCCGACGAGGACCGGATTCGCGACCGGCTCGCCCAGCTCGCGGACGCGGTGCGCATCGACGACGGCGAGCGCAACCCGCTGGTGCGCCACGGCCGCGTCCGCAAGGAGTTCGCCGAGATCTTCACGAAGGAGGCGAGCGCCCGCGTCGTCGAGATCAGCGACCGGCTCAGGGGCCGCGACGAGCTCGCCGCGGCCGCGACCCAGGCCGCGGTCGTCTACCAGACCGCGGACGTGAGCTTCGGCGACACGGAGATCCAGGTCGATCCGGCCGGCATGACCGCCGAGGTGACCGCCACCGCGACCGTCACGGGCGCCCGGCACGGCCACCCGGCACGGCGCGACGAGCTGCCCGTCGCGCTCCGGCTGGAGAAGGTCGACGGCGACTGGAAGATCGTCTCTGCCACCGTCCACCCCCGGCGCGCGCCCGACGACGACGGCCTCTGATCGCGGCGCTCCGGCCCCGGCCGGGCGACGGCGGCCTCCGGCGTGGCGCGCGGGCCGGCGGCCGCGCCCGGGATCACCGGCTGGCGGGGGGCGCCTCGGCGAGCGTGAAGTAGAACGTCGTGCCCCCGGTCGGGGGCGAATCCGCCCAGATCTTCCCCTTGTGCCGCTCGACGATGCGCTGGGTGATGGCGAGCCCCGAGCCGGTCCCCTCGCCGTACTGCGCCGCGGTCGAGAGCCGCTCGAACATCGTGAACAGGCGGTGCCGCTCGTCCGCGGGGATGCCCACGCCGTTGTCCCTGACGTAGAAGACGGTGGGCTCCGAGCGCTCGTCGAAGCCCACCTCCACCCAGGGGTTCGGGCTCGCGTTGTACTTGAGGCCGTTCGAGATGAGGTTGGCCAGCACCTCGGCGATCCGGATCCGGTCGCAGACCACCCGGGGGAGCCGGCGCGGCGCGCGGATCTCGGCGCCGCGCTGCAGGAGCGAGCCGGACAGCCGCCGCTCGACGTCGGCCAGCACCTCGCTCAGGTCGACCTCCCCGAAGGAGAAATCCACGTTGCCGACGCGGGAGTACTCGTAAAGCGAGTTGATGAGCTCCATCGTGCTCCCGGCCAGATCGCCGATGCGCCGCAGGTAGCCCTGCGACTCGGCCGAGAGGGCCGCCCCGTCGTCCTCCATCACGAAGGTCGAGAACGACTTGATCCCGCGGATCGGCTCCTTGAGATCGTGCGCCACGATGTACCCGAACAGCTCGAGCTCGGCGTTGCTCCGCTCGGCCGCGGCGCGCGCGGTCCTCTCCCGCACGACCTGCCGCGTGAGGTCGAGCTCGATGAGCGCGCGCCGGAGCAGCTCGGCCGCCTCGATCTCGGCGGGCTTCCAGGCGACGGCGGTCTGCTCCACGACCTGCTTCCACAGCGCGAAGGAGCGCCGGGGGCCGAGCACCGCGCCCTCGGCCGTGCTCTCCACCGGCTTCTCGGGGTTGCCGCCCCAGCTCACCGTCTGGATCACCTCGGGCCGGAGCCAGACGACGTACCAGGGCTCCGGCTCGGGGATGGAGATGCAGAGGACGCCGCTCGCCACGTCCTTGATGCGGGCGAGCTCGGGGTCGACCCGCGACAGGGACTCGGCGTGGAACACCGGCCGATCGGCGACCGTGCGCCGGAGCCACGCGTACAGGCGCCGGAGCTCGTCCGGCGCGGGCGCGGCGCCCAGCGCGGTCGCCTCCTCGCCGTGGAGCAGGGCGAGGCCCGGCGCGTCCGCGAGCCGCATGAGCGCTCCGGCGCTCTCCGCGAGCCCGACCATGAGATCTTCCCGCCGCGAGACCGCCGTGACGATCTCGTCCGACAGGGCCTTGAGCGCCTGCTTGTGCCCCCGGTCCTCGAGCTTCTCCTTGGCCGCGAGCTGGATCGACAGGAACCTCCCGCAGAGCTCGCAGCCCTGCCGGATCTCGAACGACAGCGGCCTCGCCGTGCGGTGGTGACAGGCGATGAGCCCCCAGAGGACCCCCTCGCGGATGAGCGAGACGCTCATCGAGGCGCCGACCCCCATGTTCTTGAGGTACTGGATGTGCATCGGCGAGACGCTCCTCAGCTGGGAGAAGCTGAGATCGATGGGCGCCTCCGGCGAAGGCACGATGTCCGAAGGCCGGTAGTCGACGTCCGGGATGATGCGGAGCCAGTTGCGGAGATAGAGCTCCCGCGCCTGCGGCGGGATGTCGGAGGCCGGATAGCGCAGCCCGAGGTAAGGCTCGATGTCCGCCGCCCTGGCCTCGGCGATGACCTCGCCGTTCCAGTCGCGATCGAACCTGTAGATCATCACCCGGTCGTAGCCGGTCAGCCGCTTGATCTCCTCGGCCGTCGCCTCGCACGCGTCGAAGAGCCCCTCGGCCGACTGGATCCGCTCGATCGCCGCGTGGATCGCGCGGTACACGCTCGAGAACGACACGTCGCCTGGCGGCTCGAGCGGCTCGAGCGGCTCTAGCTCCACGATCAGCCGCTCGCCCGCCCGGTGCGCGATGGCGTCGAGCCACGCCGCCCCGACTTTCCTGGCGGTCACCTTCAGCGGGTTCAGCGCGCCGGGCTCCGGAGACCGGAGGATGGACTCGAGATCTGCGCCCGCCAGGGGCGCGATGAAGTCGAGGAGCGGGCGCCCGAGGACGCCCTCGGGCCCGCTCCCGAGCACGGCGCCGACATTGAGGCTCACATGGCGGACGACGAGATCGCCGGGCGAGAGGGCGAGCAGCGCTCCGTGCGGCTGAATCCGCCCAGGGATGTGGATGGGCTCCACCGCGCAATTCGTGAGATCGACGCCCTGCCCCCGCCCATCATGCCCCTGCATCATGTCCCGCCCTCCAATTCGCCACTTCCCACGCCCCCTCGACGGGACCCCGCGAGGGCGAGGAGGGCGCGCGGATCGTCCGGAGGGCTCGTGGTTAGTGGATTTCCGCGGCTGGGTCGAGCGGTTCGGCCGCCGTACGGGCGCTCCCGTAAGGCCGCGCCCGGCGCGCGTAGGGCGGCGCCCGTGTGTGCATCAAAAAAAGAAAGGCCGGTCGGGAGAGCCCGCCGGCCTGAGGTCCGCAGCCGCGGACCCACCGGAGCCGCTCAGGAGCGCCGGTGGAGGGGGGATCCACCGGAGGACCCTGAAAGGCCCGCGGTCACGAGAGAGAAGTCAGGAAAGCCAGGAAAGCGATGCGAACAATGCGAAGCGCGTCCAAGCAAGAAAGCACGAGCGAAGGGGAAGCAAAGTCGAAGCGAGACGTTAAGACAATCAAAGAAGCGAGTCAAAGCGAAAGAAGAAGGAGAAGCAAAGGATCAAGCGCAGACAAGGGACCGTAGGTACAAGCTCAAGCGAAGCAGAGGGAAAGCGCAAGGGAAAGCGAAGCGATGAAGCGGTCGAACTCGAGAGCTGCAAGAGGTAAGAGAAGCTCGGACCAAGATCGACAAGCTGATCACGATAAGCCATCTCATCTGGCGACGCGCGTCGCGCGCGCCTCGATCATCCCTCCTTAATCGCCCCGCAAGGCGGCTATCGTCACGCGAACCGAAGCTCTCCGCCGGCGTCCGGCGTCAAGTCAATCAAGGAGCCGACAGCAGGTCGATGGCATCCGGGTGGCGGCGGGGTCACGATCGCTCGGCAGAGATGCCGCCGATCACCTCGCTCGGCGCCCCCCAACGACTGGGGCTTGCACTGCGAATGATGTGCCAGGGGGGCCGCTCCCGCCGAGGCCCCATGAAACCGAGCAGCGAACGGGAGCGACATCTGCCGGATACATTCAGCAACCGGCGGGCCAACCTCGATCCCCCCGCACAGCCGGGCCCCCACGGCCAAAAAAACCGCAGAAGCCCGTCGCCAGCCGCGGGGCGCAGCGCCCGGAGGTGCGATGCCCGTCATACATTTCCGCAGGGACTGGTCCGATCCAGGGATGGGTTCAGATCCAGAACGGAATTCTTACCTGGACAACGAATTGTCCACCCGCCTGGGGCAGACCGCATTGCATTGCGCCGTGAGAGCGCACGATTGCAAGGAGGCAGCACGCTCCGAGCGACGCACCGCAGCGGATTTTGACGCTATACGTCGTCCTCGGCGCGCAGCACGGTACGCGGCGCGCATCACCGCACGCGCGCGCAGCGCAATGCGGCACGCGGCGCGCTGCACGGCACGCGCGCAATGCCCCACACGGCCCTACGCGCGCGCCGAGCTACCTGCACCCGGCGCGGATCAGCGGCTCGATCACCTGGCCGACGTTCTCCTGGGGCGCGGAGAACCTGTGGCGCTCGAGCTTCCGCAGCGCGCCCAGGAACCTCGGCCAGCTGCCGCCGCAGGTCGCGAGCAGCGCCCGGAGCTCCGCGTCCCCCGAGTTGTAGACGCGGAACTGGACGAGCGACGCGTTGTTGAGCGCGCGGCGCGCCCCGATCTCCGTCTTGAGCCGGGCGAGCACCGCCGCCTTCTCGGCCCGCTTCTCGGCGTCGGAGGCCGCGGAGGTGTACAGCCGGTCGAGCTGGACGTAGGCGTCGTGCAGCGCGTCCGCCCGCGCCTCGCTCCGCTCCTGCTCCCGCATGTAGGCCGTCTTCTCCGCCGAGAAGGGGCCCACCCGCTCGTCCAGGTAGCGCTTGGCGAGCTCGTCCCCGACGAAGCTCGCGAGGCTCTCGTTCAGCCTCGTCTGGCCCCTCACATACAGCGTCGCGTGCAGCGACTCGTGCAGCACCACGTTGGCGAGCTCGCCGAGCGCCTCGTCTCCGCTGGAGATCATCGTGGACAGGACCGGATCCTCCAGCCAGCCGAGCGTCGAGTACGCGCCCGCCGGGCGCACGTCGACGTCCCAGCCGGCCGCCTTGAGCGGCGCCGCGAACTCCTTGGCGTCCTTCAGGTCGAACCACCCCACGTACGGAACGGTGCCGACGATGGGGAAGCTCCATGTCTTGGAGCGGAACCGGAGCGGCTCGCACGCGCTGACCACCCAGACCGCGGCCGGGCGATCGAGCTCGACGTACGTCCGGTAATTGTCGGTCGCGGTGAGCCCGTGGCGCTCCCCGAAGCGCTTGATGTGCGGGACCTCGCGCAAGAGCGCGCGCGTCCGCCACGGCCTGCGGGCGTCGCCGACGGCGTCCTCGAGCGACTCGGCGCTCCACGCCATCGAGAGCTGACCGAGGCCCGCCTGCGCGATGTAGCGGATCTGGGTACACGAGGAGAGCAGGGCGCAGAGGGCGGCCGCGAGGAGCGCGCTTCCGGCCTTGCCCGCGCGCGCCGGGCGGCGGGGGCGCGACGCAGACCACGAGGGCGCGGCGCCGCGATGGGCGCTGGCCGGCAGCCGTTCGCTCATGCTCTAGCTGATAGCTGGCCGCGCGGGGTTCACAAGGTCTTCCGCGCGGAGGGCGCGCGTGCCGGCGGGACGGCGCGCCTCCGGGATCAGGACGGCGCGGCGGCGCCCCAGGCGCTGAACTGCACGGCCGGGACGATCGGCGCGCGGTCCCGCAGCGACGGCTCCTCCGCGGCGTACAGGGGCTCGCGCGCGAGCGGGTAGTCGCGCGGAGCCCCGTTCGACAGCACCATCTGCACGGCGCCGAGGTGCCCGCTGCGAAACGCGGCTGCGGCGCAGGCCAGGTAGAACTCCCACGTCCTCAGGAACGCGCCGTCGAAGCCGGTGACCCGCTCGATCTTCTCGCGGTTGTCCAGGAAGTTGCGGCGCCAGCAGCGCGCCGTGAGCGCGGAGTGGCGGCGCAGGTTCTCCGCGTCGAGCACGTCGAGGCCGCGCGCGGCGGCGCGCGCCGCCATCCCCTGGACCGACGGAGGCCAGTACCCCGGGAAGATGTGCTTTTGCACGAACGGGTCAGTCCGCGGCGACTCCTGCTCGCGGGTGACGCTCTCGAGCAGGCAGACGCCGCCCTCGGCGAGCAGCGCCTTCACCCGGTCGTAGAACACCTCGATCCGGCGCGCGCCGGCGTGGCACATCGAGCCCAGGGAGACGAGCCGATCCCACCGCGGCTCGCCCTCGAGGTCCTCGCAGCCCATCACGCGGACCTCGACCGGGAGCCGACGCGCCGCGGCCTGCTCGCGGATGTACCTCGCCTGGTTGTCGCAGAGCGTGATCCCGAGGCACTGCACGCCGTAGGTCTCCGCCGCGTGGAACATGAGGTGGCCCCACCCGCAGCCGAGATCGAGGAGCCGCTGCCCGCGCCGGAGCGCGAGCTTCCGCGCGACGACGGAGATCTTGTGCGCCTGCGCGTCGTCGAGCGCCTCGCCCGGAGACCGGAAGTAGCCGCACGAGGTCTGGAGGCGCCGGTCGAGGTAGAGAGGATAGAAGTCGTTGCCGAGCCCGTAGTGGCGCTCGACGGCGAGCCGCTCGCGCTTCGCCGCGCCGGAGAGCAGCCCGAGCCGGAGCGCGTCGAGCGCGCCGGAGAGGCCGCGCTCGAACGACGGCAGCGCGGGCGCGAGGCGCGGCAAGCGCGCGTCGACGGACCGCACGGACCGCGCGAGCTGGAACAGGCCGGCGAGCGAGTCCTCGAGATCGCCGTCGAACGCGACCTCGCGCCGGACATACGCCTCGCCGAGCCCCAGCGTGCCCCGGAGCGCCGCCTCGCAGAGCGCCCGGCGCGTCCGGAACGTCACGGCGAACGCCGGCGCGCCCGCGCCGAAGCGCAGCCGCTCGCCGCCCCACAAGCGCAGCTCGAACGGGGTCCCGTCATAGCGCTCCAGCAGGCGCGAGGTCGCCTCCTTCACCCAACGGGACAACAGCGGAACTTCGCCCTTCCTGACGATGAACATCCGACCCCCTCCGCGACCCCCCGGCCGCCCGACGAGCTGAACCGAGCTGCGCTTTCCCGTCAAGCGACATGTCATTTCATCGACACCCTGGCAGCGAGTCCCGTAACGCCCACAACGGTCGGAGGACGACGCGGACATGCGCTGTCGTCGGGGACAGGAGGAACGCGGTCGACAGGGCTCCAGGAGCTTCGGAGAGGGGTTCGGGGAAGCCCCGACAACAGAAGTGTGTCTGGGAGGTTTCATGTTCCAGACGAAGGGAGGAAATCGAGAGGATGATTCGAGTTTCTCCCCACCTTCTTCCGGCCTTCCGGTGGCGAGCGGCCGCCGCCGATCCGTTCCCCCTCTCCGATCGTCCGCCGTGCGGGCGCGCGGGACGGCAGGGGACGGCAGGAGGGCGGGAGATCGACGTCGCGCTCGCGGGGGGAGCGTCGATCGACCAGGTCGGCGCGATGCGCTCGGATCGGAGCGCGCGACGGGAACGCGGAGCGCGCGACGGGAACGCGGAGCGCGCGACGGGAACGCGGAGCGCGCGACGGGAACGCGGAGCGCTCGTGCGCCGCGGCGGCCGCGCTGCTCGAGGCGACGCTGCGCGATGCGCGCGGCTCCACCGCGGAGATCCACGATGCGAGGTCGACTCGCCACGCGCATGGAGGCGAAGGCGACGCAACCGCGCGGGGCCGCGTGGACGAGCACGGGGACGGGGACGGAGGACGGGGACGAGCACGCGCACGCGCACGCGCACGCGCACGCGCACGAGGACGGGGACGAGCACGCGCACGCGCACGAGGACGGGGACGAGCATGCGCACCGGGACGAGCACGCGCACGCGTACGAGGACGCGCACGCGTACGAGGACGAGCACGCGCACGAGGGCGGAGGACGAGCACGAGCGCGCGCATAGGACGGAGCACGCGCGCGACGACGACGCGCACGCGCGCTCACGCTCGGGATCGACGCCCGCCGCGGCGACGTCACGGCCCGCGCCGCGCCCGAGCGCCTCCTCGCGGAGCGCGCCGCCAGCGAACCCGCTGCCCAGGGCGGCGCGAGCGCGCCCGCGCCGCGCTCGCCCCGGTGGAGGTCGCCGGGGGCGACGAGCAGCGCACACCACATCCTCTCCGCCGTGCGGCGCGCGACCACCGCCGCTCCTCGCGAAACAGGGCCGAAGACGCGCGCGCCCCGCGCGCTCTCTCCCTGCGACGCGCGCTCACACGGCCCACTGGAATCGGCATACCGGAGCACATCCGCGCCGGGCGCGCGGCGCCTCGCCCTGTTAAAGGAGGACTGCGTCAACGCCGCTTCGGCTTCCGTTTCGCTAGAAACCCGGTTCTATTGGACTGTAGGCGAACTTTGGACAGCTGGTAGAGACCGGAGGGGGCTCCGCCGGGTGGGGCGACATCGGCCACGACCGGCGTGGTCGTCGCGCGATCACGACGGCGCCGGACGGCAGGCGGCGCGGCGCACCCCTTGTAACCAGAGGAGGAGGCATCAGTGAGCCAGGCCCGACCCCATGTGCTGGTGGTAGACGCCGAGAAGAGGGTCCTCGACAGGCTTGCGGTCGAGCTCAGCGACGGCGGCTTCGACGTCACCTGCGCCGAGAGCGGGCTCGCCGCGATCGAGCTCGTCAAGGCGCGCAGGTTCGACCTCGCGATCGCCGACGTGAGGGCGCCCGGCATGGAAGGCGCCGGGACCATCGCCGCGCTCAAGGCGATCAGCCCGGACCTCGAGATCATCGTCGGCGCCCCGTGCTCGAGCGCGCAGGCCGCCGTGGAGTGCATCCAGAGCGGCGCGTACGACATCCTCGAGAAGCCGTACGACATCGACGACATGAAGCGGCTGCTCGAGGCGGCCATGCTGCGCACCCACCTCGACGCCGTGGCGGCCGTCCACCAGGCGAGCGCCGCCCTGGTCGCGTCCCTCTCGCGGGACGACTTCCCCGAGCGCGCCGTGGATCTCGCGGCCAAGGTGGTCTATACAACCGGCGCCGCGCTCTCCCTGGCGCTCGACCACGGGGCCGCGCTCTACCAGGCGGCCTCCGGCGTCGAGGTGTCTGCCGCGTTCATCGCGCGGCTCGCCGGCCAAGTCGAGGGCGCGCTCGCCCCCGTCCGCCTGTCGGCGGACGACGCGCCCGACCTGCTCTGCACCGCGGAAGGCGATCGCTTCGGCGCCGCCATCGTGGCGCCGCTCCGCCTGGGCGAGCGCTCGATCGGCGGCCTCGTCGTCCTCCGCGACGAGCGCCTGCCGGCGTTCACCAGCCAGGAGGAGCAGGCCATCGGCATCTTCGCGATCGAGCTCGCGCTGGCGTTTTACGGTCGCAAGGTAAGACGCGCGCACGACCCGCGCGCCGCCTGACGCCCATCGTCCGCGTCCCGCCCGCCCCGCCGCGAACGCCGCGGGCAGCGCGCCTCCCTCGGGCCGAGATCTGCGGCCGACGCCCGCAAAATCTTCCGCGATCGAGCGCGAGATTCCCTCTGGCGAACGCGTTCGCACGCCACTAAAGGAGGGGAGCGATGAGCCCCACTGCTGCCCCATCGACTCTCCCCACCAGGGCCCAGCGCATCGCGCTCTTCTACCGGGATCTCGTCGGCAAGAAGTTCGCGATGGCGCTGAGCGGCGTCGTCTTCTTCGGCTTCGTGATCGGCCACATGGCCGGCAACCTGCAGGTCTTCCTCGGCCGGCAGAAGTTCAACGACTACGCCGCCTTCCTCCACGGGACCCCCTCCCTGCTCTGGGGGACGCGGCTGCTGCTCCTCGCCTCCCTCATCGTCCACGTCTACACGGGCGTATCGCTCGCGCTGCACAGCCGCGCTGCCCGGCCGGTCCGCTACCAGGTGAAGGGACAGAGGCACCCGAACCTCGCCGCCCGCACGATGCTGCTGAGCGGCGGCGTCCTCGCCGCGTTCATCCTCTATCACCTGCTCCACCTGACGACGGGCACCGTGCACCCCGACTTCGTGCCGCTCGACGCCTACGACAACGTCGTGAAGGGCTTCAGCTCGGCGCCCGTGGCGATTGCCTACATGGTGGCGATGGGCCTGCTCGCGCTGCACCTCTACCACGGCGCGTGGAGCATGTTCCAGTCGATGGGCCTCAGCCACCCGCGCTACACGCCGGCGCTCAGGAAGTTCGCCGCCGCCGCGTCGATCCTGCTCGCCGTCGGCTTCTCCTCCATCCCGCTGGCCGTCCTGTTCGGCATCGTCCGCTGAGCCCGGAGCCCCCGTCACCATGCAGCTCAATGCGAAGATCCCCGAAGGTCCCATCGAAAAGAAGTGGGACCAGCACCGCTTCAACCTGAAGCTCGTCAACCCGGCGAACAAGCGGAAGTACACGATCCTCGTCGTCGGCACCGGCCTCGCCGGCGGCGCGGCGAGCGCGACGCTGGCCGAGCTGGGCTACAACGTGAAGAGCTTCTGCTTCCAGGACTCTCCGCGCCGCGCCCACAGCATCGCCGCGCAGGGCGGCATCAACGCCGCGAAGAACTACCAGAACGACGGCGACAGCATCTACCGCCTCTTCTACGACACCGTGAAGGGCGGCGACTACCGCGCGCGCGAGGCCAACGTGTACCGGCTCGCGCAGATCAGCGTGAACATCATCGACCAGTGCGCCGCGCAGGGCGTGCCGTTCGCGCGCGAGTACGGCGGCGTGCTCGCGAACCGCTCCTTCGGCGGCGCGCAGGTGTCGCGCACGTTCTACGCGCGCGGCCAGACGGGTCAGCAGCTCCTCCTCGGCGCCTACCAGGCGCTCGAGCGGCAGATCGGCCTCGGCAAGGTCAAGATGTACCCGCGCACCGAGATGCTCGACCTCATCGTGGTCGACGGCAAGGCGCGCGGCCTCGTCACGCGCAACCTGATCACGGGCGCGCTCGAGACGCACCTCGGCGACGCGGTCGTCCTCGCCTCCGGCGGCTACGGCAACGTCTTCTTCCTCTCGACCAACGCGAAGGGGTCGAACGCCACCGCCATCTGGCGGGCGCACAAGCGCGGCGCCCTCTTCGGCAACCCGTGCTTCACCCAGATCCACCCGACGTGCATCCCGGTCTCGGGCGACTACCAGTCGAAGCTCACGCTCATGAGCGAGTCGCTCCGGAACGACGGCCGCATCTGGGTGCCGACGAACGCGGGCGACACCCGCCCGCCGGAGCTCATCCCGGAGGGCGAGCGCGACTACTACCTCGAGCGCCGCTACCCGAGCTTCGGCAACCTCGTGCCGCGCGACGTCGCGTCGCGCGCGGCCAAGGCGGTGTGCGACGAGGGCCGCGGCGTGGGGCCGACGCGGCTCGGCGTGTACCTCGACTTCTCGGACGCCATCCGCCGCCTCGGCAAGGCCGCCATCGCCGAGCGCTACGGCAACCTCTTCGACATGTACGAGCGCATCACCGGCGACGACCCGTACACGGTCCCGATGCGCATCTACCCGGCCATCCACTACACGATGGGCGGGCTCTGGGTCGACTACAACCTGATGAGCACGATCCCCGGCATGTTCGTGCTCGGCGAGGCGAACTTCTCCGACCACGGCGCGAACCGCCTCGGGGCGAGCGCGCTGATGCAGGGCCTCGCCGACGGCTACTTCATCATCCCCTACACCATCGGCGATTACCTCGCGTCGACGAAGCTCGAGCGGGTCGACGACCTCCACCCCGCCGTGCGGGACGCCGAGCGCGACGCGGGCGAGCGGCTGAACCGGCTGCTCGCCGCGAACGGCTCGCGCACGGCCGACTCGTTCCACCGCGAGCTCGGCAAGATCATGTGGGAGCAGTGCGGGATGGCGCGCAACGCGGCCGGGCTCAAGGGCGCGCTCGCGCGGATCCCGGAGCTCCGGGAGCAGTTCCACCGCGACGTCCGCGTCTCGGGCACGGGCACCGGCCTCAACCAGGAGCTCGAGAAGGCGGCGCGCGTCGCCGACTTCTTCGAGCTGGCGGAGCTCATGTGCCGCGACGCCCTCTACCGGGAAGAGTCGTGCGGCGGGCACTTCCGCGAGGAGCACCAGACCCCCGAGGGCGAGGCGAAGCGCGACGACGAGAACTTCACCTATGTCGCCGCCTGGGGCTGGCGAGGCGAAGGTCAGGCCCAGGAGCTCTACAAGGAGCCGCTCCAGTTCAACGAGGTTCACCCAACGCAGCGGAGTTACAAATAATGCGCCTCACCCTCCATGTCTGGCGGCAGAAGGGCAAGTACGAAGCGGGCCGGTTCGTCACGTACGAGGTGCCCGACGTCAGCGAGCACATGTCCTTCCTCGAGATGCTCGATGTGCTCAATCAGCGGCTCATCCTCAAGGGTGAGGAGCCGATCGCCTTCGATCATGACTGTCGCGAGGGCATCTGCGGCATGTGCGGCTTCATGATCAACGGCCAGGCGCACGGCCCCCTCCGTGGGACGACCGTGTGTCAGCTGCACATGCGTCACTACAAGGACGGCGATGTGCTGTGGCTCGAGCCGTGGCGGGCCCAGGCGTTCCCGGTTGTGAGCGACCTCGCGGTGGACCGCAGCGCGTTCGACCGCATCATCGCGGCGGGCGGCTACGTCTCGGTGCCGACCGGCAGCGCGCCGGACGCGAACGCCGTCCCGGTGCCGAAGCCGATCGCCGAGCGCTCCATGGACGCGGCCGCGTGCATCGGCTGCGGCGCCTGCGTCGCGTCGTGCCCGAACGCGTCGGCCTCGCTCTTCACCGCGGCGAAGCTCACGCACCTGAACATCCTGCCGCAGGGCCAGCCGGAGCGCGATCAGCGGAGCCTCAACATGGTGGGCCAGATGCGCGCCGAGAGCTTCGGCCACTGCACGAACGTCGGCGAGTGCGAGGCGGTCTGCCCGAAGGAGATCCCCCTCGACGTGATCGCGCAGATGAACCGCGATTACCTGCGCGCGACGCTGCGCTACCGCGACGTGCAGGCCAAGGGCGGCACCGGCTGAGCGCCGCGCCGGCTCGCCGGCCTCGCCCGGCGGCGCCGGCGCCCCTCCCCCTCCCTGGCGGCGAAGCCCCTCCTCTTTCTCCTCCACCTCCTCCACAGCGAAGCTCCTCCCCGCGCACGCCGTGAACGGCGGCGCTCCGTCGCGGCCGTCCGCCCGCGCCGGGGCAGCGCCGTCGGCGTCGCCGCCGCTCGCGCCGCCCGGCCGTCCAGCGCCGGGGCGCGCCCTGCGCCCGGCCGTCACGGCGCGCCTTCCCGGTCATCGCCGCGTACGGCCGGCCCCCGCGACCTGCCAGGCGCAGGCTGCAGGACCTCGGCGCGAGGATCACTCCGCAGGGCCCAGCGGCGATGACAGGCGAACCCTGCCGCCGGCGCGACCGCGCCGTGGCGTCCACCGACGCCACGCGAGCGGCCTCATCCGCCATACGCGCGCCATTTTCAACATCGACGCAAGAAACCGACCTCCCTTGTGGAAAACGGACCAGGAGATTCCTGAGAGCCGGCTCAGGGGCTTCCTAAACGCTCTTCACATTCCCAGCCCCGACCGTACAGCCGACATGGGATAAGCACTCGGCATGTTTCGAGAACATCTCGTCGCGACTTGCGGCTACGCGAGACGATGGGTTTCCGAATTCGACAAACCTTCGCTCCAGTAGCAGCGCAACCCGGAAGATGCCGTGGCGATCTCCCGCGCGAGAAAGAAACGTGTCAGGGTCAACTGCCGCTTGTTCGAGGTCGCTAGTTAGCATAACCTCAAAACTGTCCCGAACGGGATCAGCGGTCATAAGACAATTGTGGTCACCCCACACCATGTCGTAGACTAGGTTCAACTTAGAGCGCCGCAGCGAGGGGGGGCATCCCGCCGCGAGCGCATCTGGATCGCATCGAGTCATCGCTCTTCTGCGGGGGGCCGGTTCTGGGGAGGGCCGGCAGTAGGAGAAGCAAGGGCAACATCCGCGGCGACCTTTCTCCGGGCGGGTCTTCAGATCCGCTTTCGACATGGGAACGACGCGCACCGGGACGCAGACCAGAAAGGCCGGGTCCGGTCGGACCGACGGCCGGCATCGCTGCTTCACCGTTCGTGCTGCGCTCAGGCGATGCGGCCGGCGCCAGCGAAGCGGTCGGATGCGGAAGTTCGAACATCGGATCAGGTCTCTTTGACGAGCGAAGAAGTAGGAGGGGACTTCATGAGCAGCTGCATCGACGGCCTTAATCTGCACCCGAAGAGCGTCCACGATGCTGCCGTTGTTCTCGACACCGTGACGGATCGCCTGATCGCCGCGGGCGATCGGCGGGCGGCGTTCACCGACGTCTACGGCATCGTCACGCGCGCAGTCGCGGCGCAGGTGGATCGGCCCGATGGCATGTTCCTCGAGCCTGCGTGGATCTCGCGCCTCGCCGGGCGGTTCTGCGAGCGGTACCTCGAGACGTTCCGGTGGTGCGAGCAGGGCGCGGCGCAGGACTGCGGCGCCTGGCACATCGCGTACGCGAGCACGTCGTCCCGGTTCGCGCCCCCCGTGCAGAACGCCCTGCTCGGGTTCAGCGCCCACATCAACTACGACCTGGTCTTCGGGATCCACGCGACGATCGTCGAGTTCGGGCACGGCCGCGACCCGCGGATGCTCGCGCGGCTCAAGCACGATCACGATGAGGTCAATACCCTGCTCCGCCGCTCGGTCATCGAGGCGCTCGAGCGCCTCGCCGTCCGGCATGGCTGCCCCCTGAGCGCGCTCTTCCGCGACACCGCCCCGGACCTCGCGGTCTGGGTGTCGATGGAGATGCTCTCGCGGTGGCGCGAGCGCGTCTGGGCCGACGTGCTGGCCCTGCTCAAGGCGCGCACCGCGAGCGAGCGGGCGGCGGTCGCCCGCGGGGTGGAGCAGCGCTCCGCGCGCATCGGGCAGATGCTCGCGCTGCCCTCGCTCCACCACGCGCCCCACGCCGCGCTCCGCGTCCTGTCAAGGGCCGCGTGAGCGCGTCCGGCCCGTAACCGGAGCCCGGGCCGATCGTAGAATGGGGGCATGAGCAAGCTGCCCAAGGAGCCGCCCGCCAGCGAGATCACCCCTCCAGCGCTCTACCTGAGGCGGCGCGAGCTCCTGAAGAACGCCGCGCTCTTCGCGGGCACGGCGTCGGCCATCGGCGGCGGCCTCGTCTGGCTCACCGGCGGCGAGGCCGGCGTGGCGGACGCCGGCGCCCCCGGCGGCGAGGGCGCGCCGCTCGCCAGCGCGCCCTCGCTGCCGGACGCGGCGCCGCCCGTCGAGACGAGCGCGGCGGGCGCGGCGGGCGCGGCGGGCGCGGCGGGCGCGAAGAGCGCGTTCGTCACCGACGAAGCGCGGACCGACTACGACGCCATCGTCACCTACAACAACTTCTACGAGCTCGGCCTGAGCAAGTCGGAGCCGTCCAAGAACGCCGGCCGGCTCCGCCTGCGCCCCTGGGCCGTCGCGTGCGAGGGGGAGATCGAGAAGCCCGCGGTCATCGACCTCGACACCCTGCTCTCGTGGTTTCCCCTGGAGGAGCGCGTCTATCGCATGCGGTGCGTCGAGGCGTGGTCGATGGTGATCCCCTGGCTCGGGTTCCCCTTGGCCGCGCTGCTCCGGCGCCTCGAGCCGACCTCCCGCGCCCGGTACGTCCAGTTCACCACGCTGCTCGATCCGGAGCAGCTGCCCGGCCAGCGGAGCGACGTCCTCGACTGGCCTTACGTCGAGGGGCTCCGGATCGACGAGGCGATGCACCCGCTCACGATGCTGGCCGTGGGCCTCTACGGCAAATCGCTGCCCGGCCAGAACGGAGCGCCGATTCGCCTCGTGGTTCCGTGGAAATACGGGTTCAAGGGGTGCAAATCGATCGTCAGCATCAAGCTCACGGAGCGACAGCCGAAGACGACGTGGAGCCAGGCCGCGCCGGACGAGTACGGCTTCTACGCCAACGTGAACCCCGCGGTGGATCACCCGCGCTGGAGCCAGGCGACCGAGCGGAGGATCGGTGAGCTGCGCCGCCGCCCCACGCTGCCGTTCAACGGCTACGCGGAGGAGGTGGCCAGCCTCTACAGCGGCATGGACCTGCGGGAGAACTTCTGACCATGGGCGCGCCCGCGAGGACGATGGCGCGGCCGGGCGCCCCGGCGCCCGCCGGCCGGAAGCTGCCCTGGCTCGTGCCGGCGGTCGTCACCGGCGGTCTGATCCCGCTGGCCGTGCTCGGCCTGCGCGCCCGCGCCGGCGCGCTCGGCGCGAACGCCGTCGCCGAGGCGCTGAACCAGCTCGGGCTCCTCGCGCTCGTGCTGCTCATCACCTCCCTGGCGGCGACGCCGCTCAAGATCGTCTCGGGCTGGACGTTCCCGCTGCGCATCCGCAAGGCGCTCGGGCTGCTCGCCTTCTTCTACGCGTGCGCGCACTTCCTGACGTATGCGCTCGTCGATCAAGGGCTCGACGTCCGCGCGATCGTCGAGGACATCACCGAGCGCCCGTTCATCCTCGCCGGCTTCGTCGCGCTCCTCCTGCTCGTGCCGCTCGCGGCGACGTCGACCGCGCGCATGCTGAAGCGCCTCGGCGCCGCGCGCTGGAAGCGGCTGCACCGCCTCGCGTACGTCGCCGCCGTCCTCGGGGTCGCGCACTTCTTCCTCCGCGTGAAGAAGGACGCGACCGAGCCGATGATCTACGCCGCGCTGCTCGCCCTGCTCTTCGCGGCGCGCATCGTCAGCGCCGTCCTGCGGAGGCGCGCGGCCTCGCGCTGAGCCCTGCGCCGCGCCGTCGCCGAGGGCCTCCGAGGCCGGGCGCGCGCGGCGGCGCGCTCACGGCACCGCCGGCGGGCTGCCGCGCAGCATGAAATAGATGAGCACGCCCGTCACCGACACGTAGAGCCAGAGGGGCAGCGTCACCCGCGCGACCCGGGCGTGCTTCGCGAAGTTCGCCTTGTAGGCGAAGTAGAACGACGTCAGCGCGAGCGGCACGATGCCCGCCGACAGCACGATGTGCGAGATGAGCACGGCGAAGTAGACGGCGCGGAGCGGGCCCGTGCCCTGGTACTTCGTGTCCCCGTGGACGAAGTGGTAGGCGAGGTAGCCGACGAGGAACAGCGACGAGGCGACGAACGCCGAGACCATCAGGTACTTGTGCGCGACGATCGCGCGGCGCTTGATCGCGATCCAGCCCGCGACGAGCAGCGTGGCGGCCGTCGCGTTGAGCGCGGCGTTCAGCGGCGGCATGAAGCGGAGATCCGCGCCGCCCGCGCCGCGCCGGATGATGAGGATGTACGCGAGGAACGCCAGCGCGGCCGCGGAGAGCACGGCGTTGAAGACGTAGAACGAGCGGTCGTTCGTGCGGGCGAGCAGGCCGACCGGCTTCAAGGGGGTCGAGGCGGGTGTCGACATCGCGCGGTCCATACCAGAGGAGCGCGCAGAGCGCGAACGCGAGCGGGCGAGCCGGAGCGACCGGACGCCGGCGATCGAAGGCCGGCGAAGACGGACGGACGCGGGCAGCAACCGACCGCAGCCGTCGCCAGCGCACGGGCGGGCGCGCGCGCCGGGGCGGGCCGGCGCACGCGCGCCCGCGGGCTACGCCGAGCTCGGCGCGATCCCCATCGGGGGGCTGCGATCCATGTTCCGCAGCGGCTCGCGCATGGTCACGAACTCCTCGGCCGCGGTCGGGTGGATGCCGACCGTCGCGTCGAACTGCGCCTTTGTCGCGCCGCACTTCAGCGCGACCGCGAACCCCTGGATGATCTCGCCGGCGTCGGGCCCGACCATGTGGACGCCGAGCACCCGGTCGGTCGCGCGGTCGACGACCAGCTTCATCATCGTCTTCTCCTCGCGCCCGGAGAGGGTGTGCTTGAGCGCGCGGAAGGTCGAGAGGAACACGGCGACGTCGTGGTGCTCTCGCGCCTGCGACTCCGACAGGCCGACGGTGCCGACGTTCGGCTGGCTGAACACGGCGGTCGGGATGCCGGTGTAGTCCACGCGCCCGTCCTCGCCGCGGAAGAGCCGCTTCGCCAGCGCCATGGCCTCGGCGATGGCGACCGGCGTGAGCTGCACGCGCGCGATCACGTCGCCGATCGCGTAGATGGACCGGACCGACGACTGGAACGCGTCGTCCACCACGACCGCGCCGTCCTCGTCGAGCGCCACCCCGATCTCCTCGAGGCCGAGCCCCTTGGTCTTCGGCAGGCGCCCCGTCGCGTACAGCACGCAGTCCGCCGCGAGCTCGGTGCCGTCGGCGAGCGCCGCGCACAGCCCGTCGCCGCGCCGCTCGATGCTCTCGACGCTCGCGCCGAGGCGGAGGTCCAGGCCCTTCTTCTGGATCTCGGCGGCGAGGAACGCGCGGATGTCGTCGTCGAAGCCGCGCAGGAGGTGCATGCCGCGGTGGATCAGCGACACCTTGGCCCCGAGCCCGTGGAAGATCCCGGCCAGCTCGACCGCGATGTAGCCGCCGCCGACGATGACCACCCGCCGCGGCAGGCTCTCGAAGTGGAACGCGTCGTCCGAGGTGACCGCGAGCTCGCGCCCGGGCAGCTCCGGGACCCACGGGTAGCTGCCGGTCGCGACGAGGATCCGCTCGGCGGTGATCCTGGCGCCGTCGATCTCGACGGCGTGCGGGTCCACGACCTTGGCCTGGCCCCAGCGGATGTCGGCGCCCGAGTTCTTCAGCAGCCGCTCGTAGACGCCGTTCAGGCGCTCGATCTCCTTGTTCTTGTTCCGGAGGAACGTCGCCCAGTCGAACGACGGGCCGGCCTGCCCGTCTCCGCCGTGGCCGGGCACCGACCAGCCGTAGCCGGCGGCGTCCTCGAAGTCCTCGGCGTAGTGCGAGGCGTAGACGAGGAGCTTCTTCGGGATGCACCCCAGGTTGACGCACGTTCCGCCGAGGTGGCGCGACTCGGCGATGGCGACCCTGGCGCCGTAGGAAGCGGACATGCGGGCGGCGCGCACGCCGCCGGAGCCGGCGCCGATGACGAACAGATCGTAATCGTACTTGGACATGGTGGACGACTATGCCCCATGCGGGGCGCGGTCGCCGCGCAGCGTGCGCCCTCCGGAGTCGGGGGCGGCGCGCGCCCGCTGAGGCCGGGAGGCGGTGCGGTCGCGGGCGCCGCTCCTCTCGGCCCCGCGGCGGGGATTCTGCTAGGGTCCCGCCGTTGCGCTCTCCGACCCACACCGGAACCATCGACGACGCCGCGCCGCCCCGCGACGCCGTGCCGGCCCGCGACGCCATCCCGCGCGCCGCCGCGCCGCCGCGCGACGCCGTCCCGCGCGACGCCGCGCCGCCGCGCGACGCCGTCCCGCGCGACGCCGCGCCGCCCCGCGATGGCGACGTGCCCGAGCGGCGCGCGCCGCGCCCCTGGGATCGCGCGCGCCGCGCCCTGCCCTTCGCGCTGGCGATCGCGCTCGTCGCGTTCGTCCTCGGCCGCCTCGACCTCGACGCCTTCCGCGCCGCCCTCTCGCGCGTCGACGCCCCGCTCTTCGGCGCGTTCGCCGCCCTCTTCATCCTCGCGCTCCTCGGCGCCGACACGTTCGCGACCGTCCTCGTCTACCGCCGGCTGATCGCCCCCGTCGCCTTCCGCGACTTCTTCGTGCTCCGCGGCGCCTCCTACCTCCCGTCGCTGCTCAACCACCACGTGGGCCAGGCCTTCATCACGGTCTTCCTCGCGCGCGCGCACGGCGTCCCGCTCGCGCGCGTCGCCGGCGCGACGCTCGTGGTCTACGCGTCGTGGCTCGGCTGCCTGCTCCTCCTCGGCGCGGTCGCCGTGCCCGCGAACGGCGGGCCGCTCGCCGGGTCCGCCCTGCTCCTCGCCGCGGGCTTGCTCTACCTCGCCGTCCTCGCGCTGCGCCCCGCCCGGCTCGCCCGCACCAAGCTCCTCGCCCCGCTCTTCGAGGCCGGCGTGCGCGGCCACCTCGTCGCCCTCGCCGCGCGCGTGCCGCACCTCCTCATCCTGTTCGCCGGCACCTGGCTCCCCTTCTGGTTCTTCGGCGTGCGCATCCCCCTCGGGGCCGCCTTGACGTACATCCCCATCCTCATGGTGGCGGTGACGCTCCCGCTCACCCCGCAGGGCTTCGGCACGCGCGACGTGCTCGCCGCCGCGCTCCTCGAGGGCTTCGCGGCGGGCGTCACGCGCGAGGAGCGCCTCGCCGCCATCGCCGCCACCACGACCACCTGGGCGGTGGCGCTCACCCTCGTCGAAGCCGCGCTCGGCCTGGCCCTGCTCCGGGGCGTTTTGCCCCATATGGAGGCGAAGGACCCCACCGCCGCTGCCCCCGCGGGCGCCGCCCCCACGGGCGCGCAACGAGAGCCGGCCTGAACTGGCGTCGCGCGGCCCGCGTCGCGGTGTTGTCACGGGATTTGCTTATGCTCGTGGGTGATGCGCTGCCTGCAATTGGTGTGTAACAGGGCCCGGGACAGCGCCGGGACAGCGCCATAAAGCAGCTGGAGGACGATCGACGCGGTAGGATCCGAGGTATAGACTCAGGCTCCCTGACGTTCCTTCCGTCCTTCTTGCCGGGCGCCCCGCTGAACATCGCTGCTCCGGCCAGGCTGCGCAGAGCGACCCTCCATGAAGAACCTGGTTCGTTTCCTCGCCACCTCCGATCACAGCGTCGCCCGCGCCGTGCGCCACGTGCGCCGGCAGGTCAAGAGCTTCACGCTGCCCGCGCCGCGGCCCGTCGTGGTCCCGATGCGCGTGGCGTTCGAGGCGGCGCGCGAGGCGTATTGGTTCGGCGCTCGCGTGCTCGTGTGCGAGCCGCACCTCAAGTCGCACTGCTCCCAGTACGGCAAGGGCGTCCGGACGGGGAACTTCATTCACTACATCCAGGGCCGGGGCGACATGATCCTCGGCGACAATGTGGTGCTCGACGGCAAGGTCAACATCGTCTTCGCCGCGCGGTTCTCCGACCGGCCGACCTTGCGGATCGGCGATAACACCGGCATCGGGCACGACTGCCGGATCATCGTCGGCAAGTCGGTCACCATCGGCAAGCATTGCCGGATCGCGGGGAGCGTCTACATCCTCGACTCGAGCGGCCACCCGAGCGATCCGGAGGACCGCAAGCGCGGCCTGCCCCCCGCGGACAGCGAGGTGCGGCCCGTGGTCATCGAGGACAACGTCTGGCTCGGCGCCCGGTCGATGATCTTCCCGGGGGTCACGGTCGGCGAGGGCAGCGTCGTGGCGGCCGGCTCCATCGTCATGGCCGATGTCCCGCCGTACACGGTGGTCGCTGGCAATCCGGCGAGGCGGGTGGCATCCCTCCGGACCGAGCCGCCGCCGGCCGCCGAGGCGGACCGCGCCGGCGCGAGGAGCAACGGCGCGGACGACGTGGGGAGGCGCTCGCTCGAAGGCAGCGCATCTTAACCCTGGAGCTTGCTCATGGCGATTGAGGTCGAGAAGGTGATCGAGGTCATCGTCACGGTCGGCAGCCTGCCGGCCGCGATACAGCCCGATGACGACATCTACGATGCGGGGTTCTCCTCGATTCGCGCGCTCCAGCTGCTCACCGAGCTGGAGGACCAGTTCAACGTGACGCTCCCCGACGACAAGTTCAGCCTCGCGCGCACGCCGCGCGCGCTGAGCGCCCTCATCCAGGAGCGTGCCTCGTGAGGAAGACCGTCACCGTCGAGCTCGCGACCCCTGCGACCGAGATGGCGCAGGAGGAGATCCCGAAGCAGATCGCCTTCCTCTCGAAGGAGATCTCGGACATCCGCTTCGTCCGCGAGGGCGCGGCGCTGGAGTTCGAGGCCCCCGAGGAGCGCGCGGCCGATCTCGCGCGCGCGGCCGAGGCGCTCGCGCGCACCATGCAGCGCAGCCTGCGCTCGCTCACGCGGAAGCTCGTGTACCGCAGCCCGGCGTGCGACCGGGTCGAGTTCCGCGGCGGCGCGCTCCCCGCCGGGATCACGCAGATGGGCCAGGGCCAGGTCGCCCTGGAGGGCATCCCGCTGCGGCTCTACCGCTACTTCGATCGCTCGCTGGAGGCGCTCGGCGCGCCGTTCTCGCCGAGCCCGATCCTGGTACCGACGTTGATCCCGGCCGCGACGCTGTCGAAGTGCGATTATTTCCGCTCGTTTCCCCACATCGTCACGTTCGCGTGCCACCTGCCGGAGGACATGCCGCGCATCGAGGATTTCCGGGCGCGGCACCAGGACCGGGAGATGCTCGACGACCGGGCGCTCGGCGACATGGCGCACCCGGAAGTCTGCCTCTCGCCGGCGGTCTGTTATCACGTCTACGCGGCGAACCGCGACCGCGTGCTGCCGGCGGGCGGCGCGCGCTACGCCCTCGCGGGCCGCTGCTTCCGCTACGAGTCGAGCAAGATGGTCGACCTGCGGCGGCTCTGGGAGTTCACGATGCGGGAGATCGTCTTCCTCGGGACGCGGGAGAACGTCCTTGGGCTGCGGGAGCAGGGGAACGAGCTCGTGGCGCGCTACCTCGACGAGCACCGGCTCGCGGGCGAGATCCGGACGGCGAGCGATCCGTTCTTCATCGCGCCGGACGCGGCGGCCAAGACGTACTTCCAGATCAGCAGCGAGACGAAGTACGAGATCTCGCTGATGCTCCCGGAGGGCGAGCGGGTGGCGGCCGGGTCGCTGAACTACCACACCGACTTCTTCGGCCGCGCGTTCAGCTGCACCATCGAGGGTGCGGGGCCGATGCACAGCGTGTGCATCGCGTTCGGGCTCGAACGGTGGGTGTACGCGTTCCTCGCCCAGCACGGCAATGACCCATCGAGTTGGCCCGACGTCGTGCGGCGCTCCCCGGAGATGGCGGGTCTGTAGAGCGGTTTCGCGCGGGGTTTGATGCGGACGTCTTCCGTCTCTCGTCTCTCGTCCCTCGTCCCTCGTCCCTCGTCCCTCGTCCCTCGTCTCTCGTCTCTCGTCTCCCGTGCGCGTCCTTCGTGCGCGTGCGCGTGCGCGTGCGCGCTGATTCCGGGGAATCGCGCACGCGCACGCGCACGCGCACGCGCACGAAGACGGGAGACGGAAGACGGGAGACGGGAGACGGGAGACGGAAGACGGAAGACGGAAGACGGAAGACGGGAGACGGAAGACGGGAGACGGGAGACGGAAGACGGGAGACGGAAGACGGGAGACGGGAGACGGAAGACGGGAGACGGAAGACGGTGTCTCAGTCCCAGCCGAGAACCGCGCTAGATTACCGCGGCGCTCGGTTCCTGCTGTTCCGTTTCCCTGGGGATTCTGCGACGCTCGCGGCCATGCAGCTCGAGCACGTCGACCCGATCGCCGCGGCGGAGGAGGCCAGCCTTATCCTGCGCGAGGCATGGCCGCCGCCGGCACTCCACTACACGGCCGACTACCTGAAGTGGCAGCTCGGCTTCCCCGGCCCGGCGCCGCGCGCCGTGCTCGCGCGCGAGGGCGGCGAGCCGGCCGGCTTCATCGGCGTCGCGCCGCGCCGCTTCCGCTTCCGCGGCGCCGCGTCCCCGGGGTACGTCCTCTCGTTCGTGAGCGTCCGCCCCAAGTTCCAGGGGCAGGGGCTCGCGAGCCGGCTGTACGGCGAGCTCCTGGCCAGCCTCCGCGCGTCCGGCCTGCCGATCGTGGTGTTCGTCGAGGCGCGCTCCGGGCCCGCGCAGCGCGTGCTCTACAACGCGGTCAAAGCGGCCGGCCTCAAGCGCAAGCAGCTCGCCACGTGCCGGAACCACGGCTTCGTCCCCCGGCCGAGCGCCGCGCCGACGCAGGCCGTGGCCAGGCCGGCCGAGGCCGCGGCCGACGTGCTCGCGGCGATCGCGGCGTGCGGCGACGATCGCGTGCTCTGGTCGGCGCCCGACGCGGCGCAGCTCGAGCACAGCCTGCGCGATCCGCGGCCACGCCGGCTGCTGCTCGTCGAGGAGGCGGGCCGGCCCGTCGGCGCCGCCGCGGTGCTCCTGTCCGAGATCGCGACCTCCCGGGGGATCGACCGGGTGGCGACGGTCGACGCGCTCTTCCTGCCCGAGCCGACCGCCGACCGGCTCGCGGCCGTGCTCCGCGCCGCCTCCGAGGCCTTCGCCGGGCAGGCCACCGCGCCCGTGGTGAGCGCGCCCAACCTGACGCTCGTCCCCCAGGACCAGCTCAAGCCGGCCGGCGCCCGCCCCACCGACGCCTCCTTCGACGCCTTCGTGCTCCTCCCGGGCGACGGGCCGTGGCTCGACGCCGAGGTGACCAACCTCGAGGTCGTCTGACGAAAGGACCGCCTGGGCAGGGCAGGATCCATCTACGATCCAGATGGAAACCATGAGGTGAATGCCGATTCACAAGATGGATCGGCCGACGCATCATGAAGTGCATGGCAAACACCACTTCTTCGATGCAGCTCCGCCGCTCCAGCGAGCGCGGCTA
The DNA here is from genome assembly GCF_051474135.1 of Sorangium sp. So ce385. Classification (NCBI taxonomy): domain Bacteria; kingdom Pseudomonadati; phylum Myxococcota; order Polyangiales; family Polyangiaceae; genus Sorangium; species Sorangium sp. So ce385. The sequence goes on from NZ_CP150337.1 coordinate 10,703,636, forward strand.
TGCCGACCACGGATGGCTGAAGTCGTTCCACACGTTCTCGTTCGCCGACTACCAGGACCCGGCGCACATGGGCTTCCGGGCGCTCCGCGTGATCAACGACGATCGCGTCGCGCCGGCGCGGGGGTTCGGGACGCACCCGCACCAGAACATGGAGATCATCACCTATGTCCTCGAGGGGGAGGTCGCGCACCGGGACAGCATGGGGAACGGCTCGATCATCCGCCCAGGCGAGGTGCAGCGCATGTCGGCGGGCACGGGCGTGTACCACAGCGAGATGAACCCCTCGAAGACGGGCGAGACCCACCTGCTGCAGATCTGGATCATCCCGGACCGGCGCGGGTACCCGCCGAGCTACGAGCAGAAGGCGTTCTCGAAGGAGGAGCGCCAGGGCAAGCTGCGGCTCGTCGCCTCGCAGGACGGGCGCGACGGCTCGGTGACGGTCCACCAGGACGTGAGCCTGTTCGCGGGCCTGTTCGCGCAGGGGGAAGAGGCGCGCTACGAGCTCCCGGCCGGGCGGAGCGCCTGGGTCCACGTGGCGCGCGGGAGCGTCGAGCTGAACGGGACGCTGCTCGAGGCCGGCGACGCGGCGGCGATCGGCGCGGGAGGCGCGCTCCACCTGGTCGGGAAGGACGCGGGCGAGGTGCTGCTGTTCGATCTCGCGTGAAGGGGAGATCGGCAATCCGCGTCAGGAGCTCCCCGACCCAGACACCCGCGTTGCCGCGGGGCGGTCCGGACCGCCCCGCGGCTCATCGGGGCTCGCCCCGCGCCGCCATCAGGCGCGCCATCTCGAGATCATCCGGGCTCCCGCGCTCGGCGAGCGCGCGGGCGACGCGCGCCTGGTCGGCGGGCGAGCGGTTCTGGCTCAGCTTGAACTTGCCCTCGAGGCGGTCGATCTCGATGGTGATCCCCACGATCCCCCGGAGGAGGCTCTCGTGGAGCTCGCGGTCGAGCGCGCTCGAGCTCCAGGGCTCGGCCGCGCCGCGCTCGTGGATGCCGGCGAGGTCGTCGAGCAGCCGAATCAGCTCATCCTGGCTCATCGGCGAAGCGGCGCGCCCGTGGGCGTGCACCACGGCGTAATTCCACGTCGGCACCTGCCGGCTCGGCTGCTCGTACCAGCGCGGCGAGACGTACCCGTGCGGCCCGGAGAACACCGCGACGACCGGCCTGCCGCCCGTGGCCAGCCGCCAGATGGGGTTCGCCCGCGCGACGTGGGCGCGGAGCCGGCCGGAGGGCCCGGCGTCGCGATCGAGCACGAACGGCAGGTGCGCGATCTCGATGCCGCCCTGATCATCCGGCGCCATGAGGCAGCCGAAGCTGTGTCGCTCGACGAGATCGAGCAGCCGTTCGCGATCCGTCTCAACGAATGCCGCGGGCGAGTACATGCCGGGAGCTTACACCCGCTCCGCCGCGCGCGGCGGCGGGATGAGCGCCGCCCGGCGCGGCCCTCGGGCGTCTGCCCGGCTTGCTCGCGGGGCGCGCCCGCTACATAGAGTCTCCATGGACGCCATCGATCTCCTCGAGCGCCATCACCGCGAGCTCGAGCAGCAGTTCTCCGGCCTCAAAAAGGCCTCTTCCGTCACCCCTGAGCAGTTTTTCACGGCCGCCGACCTCCTCGTCACGCACATCACGATCGAGGAGCAGCACTTTTACCCCGCCGTTCGGGCCCGCCGCACCGAGGATATCCTCCTCGAGTCGCTGGAGGAGCACCTGTCGCTCAAGCGCGTGCTGGCCGATCTCCTGGCGCTCGACACCAAGGACGACAAGTTCGGGCCCAAGCTGCACGTGCTCGCCGAGCAGCTCGAGCACCACCACAAGGAGGAGGAAGAGCACCTGTTTCCCAAGGTGAAGAAGCTCCTCGACGACGGCGCGCGCGAGGAGCTCGGGCAGGCGATGCAGGCGCGGATGAGCGAGCTCCGGCAGGGCGAGCCCCGCAAGCTCGTCCTCGGCCAGACCGACGCCGCCGCGCCCCTCCCCTGAAGCCGCGCGCTGCCCGCCGCGCGCTCGTGTGAGCCACCCCGCCGGGCGGCGCGCTTCGCGGCTCTCTCGACGATGGCTCGACGCGACATCTTCGCGCAACGCACGCGTGCCACCGCCCGCGGTAAAAAACATGAGCCGCCGCGCGCGCAGGTGCCCACCAACAGCATACGTGCGCGAGAAAATTCATCGGAACGAACACGATTTTTCTAGAAGGAATTCCCCTACAGTTGTTATCGTACACTGTTGCGCGTCTTGCGGCAGGGGTTCGAGATGCCACCGGATAGGATGGATGATGCTGCGATGAAGCCGCTGGGCGGGCCTGAGGCCCGGCGGCAGCCGGCCGGCGCGGCGGGCGCGAGCGGCGGCGCTCGCCGGTGCTGGCGAGCGCTGCGCAGCGCGCATGGGGAATCTTCGACGGAGGTAGGATGACGGCTCGACCTGTACTCTCGATTGACACATCCTTCGACCCGGATAGCGCGTGGTTCGCGACGGGGCGCACGCAGCTCTATGGGCGTATGGGAGAGCAGTTCTCCATCGTACCGTTCGGACGCGCGAGCGCGGAGCGGCGGAGGATCATCCGCCAGATCGCGCGGGCCGAGAGCGGGGGCAACCCGTTCCGCGGGATCGTGGTGTCGTCCCACGGCAGGACGAGCTGCGTCGTGGACGACGAGTCGCCGGACGGAATCCTGCTCTCGCACGAGAGCCCCGCGCAGGAGATCGAGCTCTGGGCGCGCGGCCGCGTGCTGTATTTCTGCTGCGGCGAGACGGCGAGCGGCCCGCTGTTCGACAAGCTCCTCGAGGCGGGCGCGCGGACGGTGGTCGGCTTCACGGGCCGGCTCTGCGCCGCGACGGTCGACGGCAAGTTCTTCTGGCGGCAGCTCGATCAGGAGCTGGTGACGTGCGCGCTGCACGACCAGCTGGCGCCGGGCTTCGAGCGGGCGCGGCAGCAGTTCCTGGAGCGCGTCGCGACGCGGCTCGTGACGCTCCCCGACGGGGCGGCGCGGGAGGACCTGTCGAGGATGATGGACCTGCTCGCGTCGATGGTGATCCGAGGCGCCGAGAAGGGATAGCGCCGGGGCCGCGCGACGCGCCCCGGCGCCGCGGGTCTCCCCCTCAGGGGAAGCTCAAGATCTCGACCCAGAGGGGGTTCTGGCCCACCGGGTACGGCGTCGAGGCGGTGAGCCGGCCGCTCGCGCGGTCGATGGCGTGCACGCGCACGGCGTGCGAGAGCTGCCCGGCGGCGACGAGCCAGCGGCCGCTGGGGTCGACCTGGAAGGCGCGCGGCTGCCGTTCCGTGGGCGCGTGCGCGACCAGGGTCAGGCGGCCGGTCTGCGCATCGACGCTGAAGCAGGCCAGCGTGCTCGACGTGCGCTCCGAGGTGTAGAGAAAGCGGCCGTCGGGCGTGAGGTGCAGGTCGGCCGCCCAGGGCTTGCCCGAGAAGCCCTCGGGCAGCGTGGAGAGGCGCTGAACCGCCGACAGCGTGCCGCGCTCGGCGTCGAAGGCCAGGAGCTCGACGGTCGCGTCCAGCTCGTTGAGCAGGTAGACGAAGCGCCCGTCGGGGGAGAACACGAGGTGGCGCGGGCCGGCCTGCGGATGCACCGGCAGCGCCTCCGGATCGTTGGGCGTGAGCTGACCGGTGGCCGCGTCGAAGCGCCACTGCAGCACCGCATCCGAGCCGAGGGCGCTGACGAAGACATAGCGGTTCGACGGATCCACCAGCGTGGCGTGCGCGTGGCGGCCGGCGGGCAACACCGCAGCAGGCGCGCGGACCGCGCCGTCGCCGCCGAGCGGGCTGAGGGTGACCTTGTGGCCGTGGTAGGACGCGCCGAAGAGGTACCGCCCGCTGCGATCGGTGACGAGGTGCGCCATGCTGTCCGGCAGCGGCGCCGCCGACACCGGCTTCAAGTGCCCGCTCGCCGCGTCGAGCGCGAAGCTCTGCACGGCATAGGGCTCCGAGCGCAACGCGACGTAGAGGAAGCGCCGGTCCGGCGCGATCGCCAGCGGACCGGCCTGACCGTCGACGCCGACGGTCTGCACCGGCGAGAGCGATCCGTCGGCGGTGCCGAGGCGAAGCACCGAGATCTCGCGGCTCTCGGCGTTGGAGACGTAGACGTAGGTGGCGGCCTGGATCATCGCGGTAAGACGCTGGCGGGCAGCGCCAGCGGGCAGGGGTGGAGGGGAACGCCTTCTATCCGATCCGAGGCCGCCTGCAAAGGCGACGCCAGCGACGCGTCGCCTCGCCCCGATCGGCGTCAGGCGAGGAAGCCCGGCAGCGGCCCGCAGCTCGGCTCGATGCCGATGCCGGTCGCGGCGTGGCCGAGCGCGTTCATCACCGACGTGAGTCGGCTTGTTGGAGCTCCGCGCGGATGTCTGCTCCGCTCGGTCCGCCCGCGGCTCTCCTCGGGCACGGTGGATGATGAAGCCAGAGGGTCTGCGCGACAGCCCGCACGAGCATTCGCAAATCTGCTGCTCGGGCATATCGACACTCCGGCGGTCTGAATCGTTGCGGAGCGCTCACCGGAATATCCATGCTCCTTGGCGTTCTCGGCGCCTCGGCGGCCTCTCTCCTTCTCTCGCTCCGCGGAGCGCCGGATCGCGGTCTGGTTCTTTCTCGTCCGAGCGCCGCTCCGGCGCGACCCTGGTAGGGCGCCGCGCGGTCCGGTAGATCCAGGAGAGCGATGAGACGCAAGCCCTCGATCCTGCTTTCCTCGGCGGCGCTCCTCCTGGCCGCCGGCGCCGGCGACGCCCTCGCCGGCGGCCCGCGCCCGGCCGCGAGCGCGCCGTCGTTCCTGGACGGCGGGCGCCGCGTCGCCGTCGAGCGGCTCGGGCCGGCCGCGCGGGGCGCGTCGGGCGGCGCGCTCTCGCCGCTGCGGCTCCGCTACCCCGACGGCCGGACGATCCACGCGAGCGTCGGCGCGACCGCGATCGTGAAGGTCGAGCCGGGAGCCGAGGGCGAGCTCGCCGGCGCGGACCTCGAGGTGGTGAGACCGCTGATGCCCTCGATCGGGCTATGGCTCGTCAGGGACGCCGGCGGCGGCGACGGCCTCGACGTCGCCGAGCGCCTGCAGGGCGCGGCGCGGCCGACCTTCCTGCGCGAGGTCATCCCGGACCTCCACGTGCGCCTCGAGGCGCGCGGCGCGCCGTTCACGCCGGACGACCCGCGCTTGCCCGGACAGTGGTACTTCGACGACCTCAGGATGGAAGAGGCCTGGGGGCGCACGCGGGGAGACGCGGCCACGTCCATCGTCGTCGTCGACACCGGCTGCGACCTCGATCACCCCGACCTCGCCGCGAAGATGGATCCGGGTCTGGACGTCATCGACGGCGACGACGACCCCACCTACCTGTCCGGCGCCGAGGGCGTGAACCACGGGACCGCCTGCGCGGGCCTCATCGCCGCCGACACCGACAACGGCGTGGGCATCGCGGGCGGCTGCCCGGAGTGCAGGCTGCGGTGCGTGCGGCTGCTCGACGAGGAGCCGCAGCCGATCTCCGCCTCGGTCGACGCCTTCGAGTTCGCCCTGGAGGTGAACGCCGCCGTCGTGTCCAACAGCTGGGGATACGCCGAGCCGATGCCCGTCCCCAGGGTGGTCGAGGACGCCATCAACCGCCTGTTCGACGCCGGGCGCGACGGGAAGGGGGCGCTCGTCCTCTTCGCCGCCGGCAACGACGACCGCGAGATCCACGACGACGAGATCCAGGCCGCGCGCGGCGTCCTCAACGTGGGCGCGGTCAACCACCTGGAAGAGGAGACGCCGTTCACGAACCGCGGGAGCTCCCTCGATCTGGTCGCGCCCACGGGGACGCTGAGCACCGATATCGCCGGGCGCGAGGGCGACAGCCCGGACGACTACACGTCGCTGTTCGGCGGGACCTCCTCGGCATGCCCGGTCGCCGCCGGCGTCGCCGCGCTGCTCGTGAGCGCCGCGCCCGACCGGACCGCGGGCGAGCTCTACGACATCCTGATCCGCACCGCGCGTCCGGCGCCGTTCGCCCTCCCCGACGAGCGCGGGCACGACCCCATCTTCGGGTACGGGATCATCGACCCGGTCGCGGCGCTCCGGGAGGTGCTCGGGGACGAGCCGCCGCCGCCGGAGCCGCCGGAGCCGCCGGAAGAGGACGGCGAGGACGAGGAGGCCGGCTGCGCGTGCGCGGCGGCCGGCGCTCCCTCGGGCGCGCGGCGCGGCCTCGCGATCGCGGCGCTCCTCGGCCTGGCCGCGGCGGCGCGCCGGCGGCGGTCGGCCGGCGCGTGACGTCACGCGCCGGCTGCGCGCGTGACGTCACGCGCGCGGCCGGCTCCCGCGGAGCGCGTCCCGCTGCGCGAGGAGCCACGCGCGCGCCTCGGCTTCGGTCTCGAAGAACTGCACCGGGTAGGACTGCTGCGTGAGGATCTGCACGCTCTTCGCCGCGAGCGTGGAGACGACGCGCACGGCGAAGCTCGCCCCGAAGAGCGCGATGGCGTCGAAGCGCACGGCGCGCATCTCGCTCGCCATCACCTTGCGCGCCGACGGCGAGATGGTGCCGATGCGACGCGTGTCCGAGAGCACGAGGACCTCGCGGCCGCTGTCCGACAGGCCCTTGCAGGCGGCGGCGATCTCGCGCGCCATGTCGTCCGACAGGTCGCCCTCGACGACGGTGCACAGCAAGCCGTCCGGATCCTCGCGAAGGGTGAGGCGCGCAGCCTCGGGACCGGGGTCGCTCATGGAGAGCATCGTAGCGTCTCGCGTCGAGCGCGGGACCGCATTCCGGCGCAGCGGACGCGCCGCAGCGGGTGCGCGATCGGCCGAGATCAGCGGTGGATACGCGTGGACCTGCGCCGGCGCAGGGCGAGCGCGAGCAGCGACGCGCCGAGCGCGCAGCTCCCGGCAGCGGCGAAGCTCCCGGCCGCGGCGGGCGCCACGACGCGGCAGCCGCACCCGCCGTCGTCGCCGCCCACCTCGCCCTCCGGCGGCGCCTCTCCTCCGGCGCCGCCCGCGCCGCCAGCACCGCCAGCGCCGCCGCCCGCGCCGCCGCCGCCCTCCGCGGCGGCCCGGCACGCCGCGACCTCGTCGGCCGTGCCGATGCACAGCGTCGGCTTGCGCGAGTCGCCGTCCTGGAGGCCGTTCACCACGATCACGGCGAGGCCGTCGGCGCCGGCCGTGTCGACGAGCTCCGCGCCGGAGGCGACGTCGTCGGCGCGCGCGATCTCGCCGTACGCGCGGCCGCGCCGCGCCGCGAGCAGCAGGGCGAGGCCGTCGAGCTGCGCCGCGTCGCCCGCGAGCGCGGCGGTCATGGCCGCGCGCCCGTCGGGCGGGACGCTGAAGTACTGCGCCGACGCGTGGAAGACGCGGAGCCGGCCGGCGTGCGGCGCCGCGACGGATTGCGGGACGAGGCCGCGGTAGCCGGCCCCGGCGGCGTAGGAGCGCTCGGGATCGGCGTAGAGGCCGGTGAGCAGGTTCCAGGCGGCGAACTCCACGAACGCGTCGGCGAACGTCGCCTGCGCCCGCGACGCGAGCAAGGGGTCGAGCTGCTCGAACCACACGGGATCGGCCTCGCCGAGCGCGCCGTCCTCGACGCGCTCCCAGAGCTCGCGGACGGTGCCGTCGCCGTAGCGCTCCTCGAGGAACTGGAAGAAGAGCGCGCTCCCGTAGCTGAAGGGGTCGACCGGGCCGATCATGGGCACGTCGAGCGATCGATCCGTGTTCGAGAGGTAGCCGCCGACGAAGCCCTCGAAGTCCTGGAGCGAGGGGTCGAACGACTCGGTCGCCCACACCGCGCTGCCCTCCAGCATCGGCGTGTCCTGGCCGTGATCGTAGGCCGCCTGCACGGCGTGGAAGAGCTCGTGGCTGCCGAGGATCCGGTTCGCGATCCGCGTCGACGGGTAGTCGTAGCCGCTGTAGTCGTTCTCCTGGGTCATGAAGCCGGCGCAGCGGCCCTCGTCGTCCGGCTCGCAGGCGTCGACGCGGAACACGCCGTCGCCGACGCCGGCGAAGTCGACGAGGTAGACGTCGAAGCGGCCGTCGCCGCCGTTGTCGGGGAGGTCCTCGTCGCTCCTCGGCGGCCGGAAGCCGAGGACGTCGCGGTAGTGGACGATCACCTCGTCGTAGATGGCGGCGACCTCCTCGACGAAGTCGGGGACGCCGGTCGCGTCGGCGTCCTCGCCGGGCACCGCGCTGCGCCCCTCGCGCGCGAAGTGGACGAGGAAGCTGCCGGAGGCCGACGCGAAGGTCTCGACCGCGTCGTCCGGATCGAACCGGAACTGGAGATCGGTGCCGCGCGTGTCCGGCCGATCGAGCGGCGCCGCGGCGGGCCCGTCGAGCGGGGGCGCGTCGCCGGCGCCGCAGGCCGCGAGCGCCGGGGCCAGCACGGCGGCGAGCGCCGGCGCGAGCGAGGCCGCGGCGCATGCGGCGCGGCGGCGCCGCGCGGGGGCGGGGCGCCCGGCGCCGGAGGGCCGGCTCACGGGAGGAAGGCCCACCGGATCTGGAGGTTGGCCGCGCCGGTGTCGCCCATCGGGACCGCCCCGGTCTCCTGGCACTGCGCCTGGTTCTCCTCGTCGTAGAAGTGCGTGACGGTCAGCTTGAGCCTCCGGCCGTCCGCGAGCTGGAGGACGTAGACGGCGCCGCTCATCTCCACGCAGCCGGGGTACTTCCAGTAGCCGGAGAGCGCGGTCGCCGGCGACTCCAGCCCGGAGCCGTCGGGGATGAGCTCGCAGGTGTCGCTCGTGAAGTACTCGTCGCTGCGGAGCCTCAGCTCGCCGGGGGCCTCGGCGAGCGCGTCGTAGTCGGGCGTTCCCGGCAGGCGCGCCGCCGTCACGCAGGACGGCCCGGAGTGGCCGCTGTTGATGCGCACGACGTAGCGCCGGAAGGCGATGTCCCAGTCCATCGAGCCGAGCGACGCCTCGTCGGAGATCTCGACCTTCTCGAGGCCGCCGTCGGTGAACCGGGCGTAGACGTAGGCGTGGGGCTCGGCGGCGAAGGCGCCGCCCGCGGTGGCGTCGATGAGGGAGCGGAACCCGCCGCCGTCCTGCTCGTTGCTGAGCTCCCCGGGCGCCACCTCGGACTGGAGGTTCATCTGCTGGAAGACCTCGTCCTCGCAGGGCACCGGGGTCGGCTCGAGGCACGCGGGCTCCGGCTCCGCGGTGGAGCCGCCGCCTCCGTCGCTCGCGCCGCCGCCTGCTCCGGCGCCGCCCGCGCCGACGGGGGCGACCGGCTCGTCGGAGCCGCAGGCGCAGAGGGCGAGCAGGGCGAAGCCCGCAGCGAGGAGAGCGGAGGCCGAGGAGGAGCGCATGTGCGGCATGGTAACAGAAGCCCTGGCCGGAGCGCTGGCTACGGCGCGCCGGCGCGCCGGTAGAGCCACCAGTCGCCGACGTGATCGACGGGGACGATGCTCGGGTCCCTGGCGAAGAGGTGATCGGCCCCCGCCCTCCGGCGGACGAGGAACCAGTCGAAGAAGGCGCCGTGGCGGCGCACGTCGAATTTCTCCGGCGTCCACTCCCACCGGAGCGGGGTCGGCGGCGGGACGACGGCGCCCGGCTCGCCGCGAGGCCGGTAGGCGATCGGCGACGCGTCCCAGACGGCGAAATGGAAGCTGAGCCAGCCGCCCCGCGTGGCCTGGACCCAGGCGGGGAGATGGATGAACGGGGTCGTCGCCCGGGTCGAGCCGCCGTGATCGAAGACGAGGTAGAGCAGCCTGGGCGCGGGCGGGATGCGGGCGATGATGGCGTCGAAGTCGCGCGTGCTGTGGTCGAAGCGGCGGTAGTTGTCGCGCGCCACGTCGCCGAGGGAGATCGCCGCGGCCGCGAGCGCGAGCACGGCCGGCACCTTGAGCCAGGGCGATCGCGGCAGGTCCGGGAAGGCGCCGAGGGCGAGGAACAGGGCCGCGACGATCTCGCGCGGGTAGACGTACCACCAGAGTCCGATCTGGAGCGGCAGGCTCAGAAACAGGCCCAGGAACACGGCCGCGCAGGCGATCGGGACGAGGGCGGCGAGGCGCGCGAAGGCCCGCTGCCGCGCGTCCGTGGCGGGAGCGGGCGCCGCGTCGGGGGTGGCGGGCGCGGGCGTAGAGGCGGCGGGCGCCGCGTCGGAGGTGGCGGGCGCGGGCGCCGGCCCGGACATGGAGGCGGCGAGCTGCACGGCCGCGCCCCCGACACACACGAGCAGCGCGGCGAGCACGAGGCGCGCCGCCCGTCGGGCTGCCACCGCCTCGGCGGGATCGGTGAAGCTCGTGAACAGGAGCGACGGGACCTCGCCGAGCCGCTCCCAGTGGAGCGCGGGGGTGAAGGGCGCGGCGTGGAGGGTGTCGGTGCGGACCGCGAGCCACGCCGCGAAGAGGACCAGCGAGGGCGCGAGCGGCAGCGCGATGGGGCGGAGCCGGCGCGTCGCCGGGAACACCACGATCGCCGCGCCGACGACCGCGGCGATCGCGAACGGGAAGCGGAAGACGTGGGTGAAGAACAGCGCGACGAGCGCGAGCGCGAGCGCGACCTTTCGGCCGCGCGAGGGGCGATCGACGAGCAGGAGCGTCAGGCCGACGACCATCGCGAAGAGGCCGAGCGCGCCCATGTGGTTGAGGAAGCCCCAGTGCGTGAGGTTGCACCAGACGAGGACGAGGCCGAGGACGCCGAGCAGGGGGCTCCGCTTCAGGCCATGGAAGAGGACGGCGAGGCCCGCGGGCAGGAGCGCGAGCATCGCCGCCGCCGAGACCTTCACCGCGGCCACGGGCGGGAGGACGAGCATGAGCAGGGCGCCGAGCGCGTACATGGACATGTACGGGACCGCGAGCGGCTGGAGCGTGAACTGCTCGCGGAAGTGCCACGCCGGATCGAGGTAGTGCCGGAGCGCCGCGGTCTGGGCCGCGTGGAACGGGAGATCGGTCATCGGCGGATAGCGGACGACCGCGAGCGGGAGGGCGATCACGTAGACGGACGCGGCGACGACGACGAGCGCGAGCGCCGCGCCGAGCGGCGCGCGGCGCGCGGCGTCCGCGGCGCGGCGGAGCGGGCCGGACAGCGCGCGGACCGCGGCGCTCGCGGCGGGGCGGAGCGGGCCGGACGGCGCGCGGCGCGCGGGGGCGAGGGCCGCCGGAGGCTCCGCCGGGGGGGACGGGGTACCCAAAGTGGCGGGAAGCTACCATCTCGGAACCGGCCGGAGGGCCTCGGAGGCCCGCGCGCAGAGGTCGCGATGTGCCCGCGACCCCTGCCGAGGGGCGCTCGGTCGATCCGGAACCGACCGGAGGGCCTCGGAAGCTCCCACGCAGAGGTCGCGATGTGCCCGCGACCCCTGCCGAGGGGCGCTCGGTCGATCCGGAACCGACCGGAGGGCCTCGGAAGCTCGCGCGCAGAGGTCGCGATGTGCCCGCGACCCCTCGCAAGGGGTGCTCGGTCGATCCGGAACCGACCGGAGGGCCTCGAAAGTCCGCGCGCAGAGGTCGCGATGTGCCCGCGACCCCTCGCAAGGGGTGCTCGGTCGATCCGGAACCGACCGGAGGGCCTCGAAAGCCCGCGCGCAGAGGTCGCGATGTGCCCGCGACCCCTCGCAAGGGGGCGGCGCGCGGCCCTTGCCGCCGCCCGGCTCCGGGACGCAAGCTGCGCGCATGGCACGCCGCTTCAACACGGCCGGCCCCTGCCGTCCCGACTGGCACTACATGATCCCGGCCGAGCGGCGCCTGCCCGAGGCGCCCGGTCTCGTGGAGCAGCGTGCCTACTTCGTGGTTCACGCGCCGCGACAGACAGGGAAGACCACGGCGCTCCGCGCGCTCGCCGAGCAGCTCACCGCGTCGGGCCGCTGGGCGGCGCTGCACTTCTCCTGCGAGGCGGGCGAGGCGGCAGGCGACGACTACGGCGCCGCCGAGCGCATCCTGCTCAGCTCGATCCGGACGCGCGCCGAGCTCACCCTGCCGCCGGCGCTGCGCCCGCCGGATTTCCCCGCCGCCCCGGAGGGCAACCGCGTCGAGGTCGCGCTGCGCGCCTGGGCCCGCGCCTGCACGCGCCCGCTGGCGCTGTTCTTCGACGAGATCGACGCCCTGCGCGGCCAGAGCCTCCTCAGCGTGCTGCGCCAGCTGCGCGCCGGCTTCCCCGATCGCCCCGGCGATTTCCCCGCCGCGGTGGCGCTCTGCGGCCTGCGCGACGTGCGCGAGTACAAGGCGGCGAGCGGCGGCGATCCGAGCCGCCTCGGCACCGCCAGCCCGTTCAACGTCAAGCTCGAGTCCCTCAAGCTCGGCGATTTCGACGCCGGCGAGGTGCGCGAGCTCTACGCCCAGCACACGGCCGACACCGGCCAGGTCTTCACCGAGGAGGCGATCGAGCGGGCCATCGCGCTCACGGCCGGGCAGCCGTGGCTGGTCAACGCGCTCGCCCGCGAGATCGTGGAGAAGCTCGCGGTGCCGGCGAGCGAGCCGATCACCCGAGCGCACGTCGAGGAGGCGAAGGAGCGCCTCATCCTGGAGCGCGCCACCCACCTCGACTCGCTGGTCGCCCGCCTGCACGAGCCGCGCGTCCGGCGCGTGCTCGAGCCGATCCTCTCGGGCACGCTCGCGATCGTCGGCGACGCCTACCAGGACGAGCTCCAGTACGTCCGCGACCTCGGGCTCGTCGCGCCGACCAACCCCGCGCGCATCGCGAACCCCATCTACCGCGAGGTCATCGCCCGCGTGCTCGCCGGCGACGTGGAGCCGGTCATCCTGGCCGAGCCGAGGAGCTTCGTGCTCCCCGACGGCCGGCTCGACGTCGCGCGCCTGCTCCGCGAGTTCGCCGCCTTCTGGAGGGAGCACGGCGAGGCCCTCGCCGGCAACCTCGGCTACCACGAGGTCGCGCCGCAGCTCGTGCTGATGGCCTTCCTCCAGCGGGTGGTGAACGGCGGCGGGCTGATCGAGCGGGAGTACGGCCTCGGCCGGGGGAGGATCGACCTCCTGGTCCGGTGGCCGTACCGCGGCGAGGACGGGTCACGCGCCGTGCAGCGCGCGGCCCTGGAGCTCAAGGTCTGGCGCGAGGGAGAGAAGGATCCCACGCCGAAGGGGCTCGAGCAGCTCGACGGCTACCTCGCCCAGCTCGGCCTCGACGAGGGCGTGCTCGTGCTGTTCGACCGCCGCGCCGCGGCCGGCGACGTCGAGGCGCGCACGCGGCTCGACGAGGCCCGGACGCCCTCGGGCCGGCGGGTCACGCTGCTCCGGGCCTGAACGGCCGCGCGCCGGCGAGGCTCAGGCCGCCCCAGGCCCCTTGTCCTTCGCGCCCGCGGCGCTCGCGAGCTGCGCCTCGAGCGCCGCGACGCGCTCCAGCGCCGCCTCCTTCGCGGCCCGCTCCGCCTCCTTCGCGGCCCGCTCCGCCTCCCTCGCGGCCCGCTCCGCCTCCGCGGCGGTCGGGAAGAGCGCTTCACCCCCGGATCCCGTGGCCAGCCGGAGGCGCGCCGCGTCGCCCTCGCCGATCACCCGCAGCCAGCAGCCGAGCACGCGCGCGTAGATCCGATCGACGTTCGTCGTCTCCACCCGGACGAACCCCCGCGTCTTCAGCCGCCGGTAGCGCTGCCAGCGCACCCGATCCCGGCTCCTCTCCCAGTCGGGATCGAAGATCACGAGCTCCCTCACCCCGAGCTCCCGGTAGCGCTCGGGCGCGTCCACGTAGTCCTTGTACGGCTCGTCGGAGGAGACGACCTCGAGCGCGAAGCTCGGCGCGATCCCGGTCTCCCACACCTTCCAGCTGCGCACGCGCCGGCCCGGCGGCACGCCGGGGAGCACGTACACGTCCGGCGCCACGACCTTGGAAGGATCGAACTGCTGATAATAGATGAACTGGTCCGCCCCCACGAACCGCGGCCGGCCGAGCTCCTGGTACCAGCGCTCGATCAGCGGACGGAGGAGCTCCACGATCCAGGTCTGAAGGGAGTCCTCCCCCATCTTCTTCTCCACGGGATAGAACGTCGGATCGCGCCCACTGCCGTCGCGGTGCGCCCGCCCGTGAACCTGCCTGTGCGCCTCGGTCGACATGCCCTACCTTACCCGAGCCGCGCGCGCGCATCGACCCGCGCCGCCGCCGCGGGCAGCGGGGGCTTCTCTCCTCATCCGGACGCGCCCCATCGACGCTAGGCTGCGCGCACGTTGCTCTTCCCGCGCCCCGCCCCCCGCCCGACCGATCTGCGCGGCCTCCCCGCCGCCTCCCGCCTCGAGACCCGCGCGGCGCTCGCCGTCACCGCCGTCGCCACCGCGTGGTTCGCGCTCGCCGCCGCGTGGGAGATGTTCGGGCCCCTCCTCGCCGGCCATTACGCGTCGTCCGCCGGCGTCGGGATCATCGCGGAGAACATGCTCCGCTGGAAGATCGCCGGGCCCGTGTGGGAGTACACCGCGAGCCGGCCGGCGCCGGAGATGTACTACTGCCACCACCCCTGGGGGATCTTCTGGACGACCGCCGCGTTCATGAAGGTCCTCGGGCGGCACGACATCGTCTGCCGCCTGCCCGCCGTCCTGCTGAGCGCCGCGACGCCGCCCCTGCTCTACGCCATCGGCCGGAGCGTCTACCGCCCCGCCGCAGGGGCGGCCGCGGCGGCGGCGTTCGTCGTCCTGCCGATCACGCTCGCGTTCGCGAACCTCAACGCGCTCGAGGTCCCGGTCATGGCCTGGACGCTGCTCGGGCTCTTCGGGTACGTCCGGCTCACGCAGACGGGCCGGCGCCGCTACCTCGCGGTGAGCGCGCTCGGGCTCACGCTCGGCATGCACGCCGACTGGCCCGCGTTCGTGCTCACCGGCGGGCTGCTCGCGTTCGGCGCGATCCGCGCCTACCTGCTCCCGAAGCGCGTCTTCGGCCCGATCCACGAGCGGCGCTACGCGCAGTGGTGGGTGCTCACCGCCTTCCTCGCGGCGCTGACCGCCGCGCTCTACCTCGCCCTCTTCCACCAGGCCGGCAAGCTCGCCGATCTCCTGGCGAGCTACGGGTTCCGCTCCTCGGGCAACGCCGAGCCGCTCGCCAAGGTGCTCGCGAGCCGGCGGTACTGGATCGAGCTCTCGTTCACGCCGATCGCCATCGCCGCGGGGAAGCTCGGCGCGCTCGTCTGCGCCGCGCGGCTCGCCCTGCTCCGGCGCGAGCACGACGCGCTGCCGCTGCTCTACCTCGCGACGGCGACGGTGCAGTACGTCGTCTTCCGCCAGGGCGCCGACATCCACATCTTCTGGCCGCACTACTTCGGCGCCTACTTCGCCCTCGCCGCCGCCGCCCTCGTCGCGACCGGCGCGGCGCTGCTCGAGCGCGCCGCCGCCGCGGCCGCGCAACGCGCGCCCGGGGCCGCGCGCGATCCCGCCGGGCCGGCGCCCGCGTGGCCCGCGCTCGCGGCGCTCGCGCTGTGGCTCGCGCCGCTCGCCGCCGTGCTGCGCGACGGGCTCCCCGCGCTGCGCTACGCGCGCGAGACGGGCGGGCGCTTCAACGAGCGGGGGCACCTCATCGACTCCGACGGGGAGAAGACGGCGTTCCTGCGCTGGCTCGCGCCGAGGCTGCCGCCGTCGACCGACGCGCTCGTCGAGATGCACGAGGGCATGAAGGCCACCTGGGCCCAGGTCTGGGCGCTCGGCGGGCGCGTCGTCAAGCCGACCCGGCCCGCGCCGAGGGAGACGCCGCCCCGCGGCGCCTACCTCGCGGACACGCGGTTCCTGCTCGACCGGGACCAGGCGAGCCTCGCGCAGCGCTTCGACATCACCGCGGTGGGCCCGTTCTGGGCGCTCGGCGCGGGCGTCGGGGCGGAGGCGCCGGCGCAGGGGGCGCGCGGCATCGAGGCGTTCTCGTTCCGCGAGCGGGAGCCGGGGCTCCTCGCCTGGTACTTCGTGTCGGGCACCGAGCCCGAGCGCGAGATCGTGCCGGATCCGTTCCTCACGTGGGAGCTCCGCGCGCACTTCGGACAGCCGGCCGAGCCGCCGGCCGGCCCGCCGGAGACGCTGGAGCAGAAGCGGATCGCCCACAACGCCGCGCTGGCCGCGGGCGACGCCGCGCGCGCGGCGGCGCTCTTCTCGGAGATCACCGCCGCGCTCGCGCCGCTCGGCGCGCGGTTCGACGACGGCACCGAGCTGCTCGGGACCACGTTCCACGAGGGCGCGCGCTCGCTCCTCACGATCTTCGTGCGCGCGGGCGGGCCCGCGGCGAGCGACGTGGCGCTCTCGGTGCGGTCGCGGGTGGTCGAGCGCGCCCCGCTGTCCACGACGATGGCGGACCCGGTCTACCGCGAGGTCGGCCTCCCGACGGCGATCTCGCCGCAGCGCTGGAGGGCGGGCTTCGTCTACGCCGATCCGGTGCCGATCCGGAAGCGGCCGGGGACGGAGGTGTTCTGGGCGTCGCTGAAGGCCCGCGACCGGGGCCGAGCGCCGAGGCTCCTGGACGGCGGCGGCGCGTCTGAGGTCGAGGTGCTGCGGCTGCGCTGAGCGGCGGCGCGCCTCCATCCTCGTGGACACGGCCCCGCATCCGGGTTTTACCTTCGGGCATGAGCTCTCGCCGAACAGGTCTGGTTCTGGTCCTCGCGCTCGCGTCGGCCTGCGCGCCGCCGCCCGCCCAGGCGCCGGCGCAGCCCGCGCCGCCGGAGCCGGCGGGCACGACCTCCACGGCGCCGGCGGGCACGACGCCCGCTGAGCCGGCGGGCACGACAGCCCCGGCGCCCGCGGGCCCGACGCCCGCCGCCGGCGAGGCGCCCCCGGCGACCTCGCAGGTCCCCGGGGCGGCCGCGCCGGTCGAGGCCGCGCCGAAGCCGGCCGCGCCGCGGGGCGACGGGAACGTGAAGCCGGGCGCGGCCGTCGCGACCGGGACGCTCGGGGGCAGCCTCTCGGAGGCGCAGGTCCGCGACGTCGTGGAGAAGCACGCGGAGCTCTTCGACGAGTGCTACAAGATCGGCGTCAAGAGCTCGCCGAAGTTCGTCGGGAAGGTGACCGTCAAGGCGACCATCGGCCCGAGCGGCAAGGTCAACAAGGCAGACGTCGTGAGGTCGACCGCGAAGATCCCGCAGGTCGACCGCTGCGTGGCCGATGCGTTCGAGAAGATGCAGTTCCCCCCGCCGCAAGGCGGGGTGACGACCGTCATCACCTTTCCCATCGAGTTCAGCGGCGTCGAGCTGGTGCCCTGAGAGGCCCCTGCCCGGGAGCGCGGCCGGCCCGGCGCGGCCGGCCCCCGCGAACGGCCGAGCCGCGGCAGGCGCGCGACCGCGTGGCGATCTGCGACACGTGAGGCGGATCGTCCGCGTGGGTCGCGCCGGGCGCGCGCGCCCGGGGGACGCGCCCGACCGCGCTCGGCCGAGCAGGGCGAGAGGGCCGGCGAGGGCACGGAAGCTGCTTTGCGCTGGAACGCTGAGGCGCTGAAACGCTGAAGGCGACACGCCGTCTGTCCGCTCCGCCCCGCGGGCGCGATCGGCAGACGGCCAGGCAGACCACGCCCATGGATGGGCGTACCGGCCGCCGGGCGGTGCGACGCCCCGCGGCGGGTCGCGTTCGAGATCCACTACCGCCGGCGACGGCACGGGTGAGGAAGCATGGAGCGGATGGAAGTGCAGCGGGATGTCCGGAGCGCGATCGCGATCGCGTATGAGCTCTCGCGCCACGAGCACGTGCAGAACAGGGAGCACGTGTCGCAGGCGCTCGGCGACCTGAAGGACGAGCTCGCGCGCATCGAGGCGAAGCTCGGGGGCGAGCGCATCCACGAGGTCACCGCGGACGGGCTGCCGCCCGTGCTCGAGCAGATCGAGGGGCTCGTCGAGGACGCGGGGCCGGTCGTCGGCGATCAGATCAGGGCGCTGCTCCAGAGCGTGCAGCGCATCGCCGGGGAGCTCGTCCCGGGACGCTCGTAGGCGGGTCGTCGCGCGCGAGCCCGCGTCAGGCCCGCGGCGGCCCGCGTCAGGCCGCCGGCCGCCGCGCCGCCAGGGTGAAGCCGAGCGTCTCGGTGGGATCGGGCAGCGCGCGGTCGAGCACGCGCGCACCCGCGGCCACCGCGATCATGGCCGGCGCGACCAGCGGCAGCGTCCACACGCGCGCGCCGCGGCCTTCGCTGGCCTCGTGGCCGAGCTTGCCCATCGCCTGCGCCACGCCGCCGATCTGCGCCACCCGGAGCGCCAGGTAGCTGTTCACCTTGTGGCCGAGCAGGCTCCAGAGGCCGCCGTGCGGGCAGATCTCCTCGATGATCAGGCCGGCGCGGCCGCAGAGGGCGCGGAGGCCGTGGGGGGTGAAACGGAAGTAATCGTGCGGCTCCTCGTGCAGGCGGAACGAGAACGGCGCGCTCAGGAGGAGCAGACCGCCCGGGCGGAGCACGCGCGCCATCTCGGCGACGAGCGCCTCCGGGCGGGGGGTGTGCTCGAGGACCTGCACGCTCAGCACGGTGTCGAAGCTCGCGTCCGGGAAGGGCAGCCGCTCGCCGTCATAGAGCATGTCGGCTTTGCCGCGCGCGCGCGCGGCCGTGGCGCCGAAGGTCGCCTCGTGCTCCACGCCGAGGTACTCGAGGACGTGGGGGAGGAAGAGGTGCTCATAGGGCTTGTCGCCGCAGCCCACGTCGAGCAGCCGCCCGCGCGCCCGCGGGGCGAGGCGCGCGAGCGAGGTCACGACGTGGGTGAGCTGGAGATCGACCCAGTCCGACGCGGCCCGCGCCGCGCGACCGAGCGGCGGGCGTCGGAGCAGGGCGTGCAAGAGCTCGTTCATGGCCGCCTCTTATCACCGCCGCGCCCCGCGCCCGAGGCCCGCGCGGCGGCCGCGGCGCGACGCGCCTCGATCCGGCGCCGCCCCGCGGCGGCGGACGATCGCTCGAGCCGCGGCGCCGCGCGCCTCCTGGCCTCTCCAGGAGCGTTCACCTACCCTGCCCCGAGCCCATGGATCTGGAGACGATCTTCTCGATCTGCAATGCGGCGGTCCTCCCCGGCTGGCTGCTGCTCGCCTTCGCTCCTCGATGGAGATGGACACAGCGCGTCGCCGCGGGCACCGCGGCGGCGCTCGCGCTCGTGTACCTGATCCTGATCGTGCCGACGTTCGGCGAGGGGGAGGGCAGCTTCGGCAGCCTGCACGGGGTCGGGCAGCTCTTCGCGCGCCGAGAGGTGCTGCTGGTCGGGTGGATTCACTATCTCGTGTTCGACCTGTTCACGGGATCCTGGGAGGTGCGCGACGCGGCGCGGCTCGGCCTGCCGCACTGGATGGTCGTGCCCTGCCTGGCGCTGACGCTGCTCTTCGGCCCGGTCGGGTTCCTCGGCTACCTGGCGCTCCGCGCGGCGCTGCGGCGCCGGCTGGACATCGACGACGCGGCCCCGGCAGCGATGCCCGCGTCCCCCCGCGGCGCGCCGTCGCCGCCGCGCTCGTGAGGTCCGGCCCGGGCGCGGACCGCGCGCTGGGGCGCGCGAGCGGGGCAGCCCCCGCTGCGCTCAGGCTGCGCGGGAGCCCTGGGCGCGGCGCGGGCCGCTCACGGCGCGGTAGAGCGCCTCGTACTTCCCCACCATCACGGCGCTGCTGAAGCGCTCGCGCGCGCGGCGCGCGCAGGCGGCGCGGTCGAAGCGCGCGAGCCCCGCCGCGAGCGCGGCGAGGCGCGCGCCGTCGCCCGGCGCGGCCAGGAAGCCCGTGATCCCCTCGTCGACGATCTCGGGGAAGGAGCCGCGGCGAAAGCCGAGCACCGGGGTGCCGCAGAGCATGGCCTCGACGGCGATCAGCCCGAACGGCTCCTCCCACTGGAGCGGGCAGAGGAGGGCGCGCGCCCCGCGCAGGAGCGCGACCTTGCGATCGTGATCCATCTCTCCGAGGTCCGATGCGCCGCTCTCCCGGAGGCGCGGGGCGACCTCGCGAAGGTAATAGAGTCGATCCTTCGGGTGCGCGCGGCCGGCGAGCCTGAGCTGCATGCCCGCGGCCCTCGCGATGTCGAGGGCGAGGTGGGTCCCCTTCTCCTCGGCATAACGGCCGAGGTGCGCGAGGTAGCCCTCGTCGGAGAGGCTCGCCGGGTAGCGCGACGGCGTGACGCCGTGATGGATCACGCACGAGCGCGGGAGCGGGATCTCGAGGGAGCGCTGCCGCTCGCTGATGGCCACGTACGCGACCTCCGGGTGCTGCGCGTAGATGCGCGAGCTCTCGTCGCACGACGCGTGGTGCAGGGTGTGCACGGCCGGGACACGGAGGAAGCGGGTGAACGGGACGGCGATCGGGCTGTTCAGGTGGACCAGGTCGAGCCTGTCCTCCCGCGCGATCTCCGACGCGGCCCACGCGACGTGGTTGACCTCGTCCTCCGGCGCCGGGGGCCAGCGCGGGCTCGCGTAGAGCGATCGCCGGCGGCAGGCGACCGACGAATCGCCCGTCGCGAAGAGCGTCACCTCGTGCCCGCGCGCCGACAGCCCCTCGGCGAGCTCGTAACAGAACAGCTCGGTCCCTCCGTATCCGGAGGGCGGCACCCGGATGAACGGGGTGGAGATGATCGCGATTCGCATGCTCGTTGCTCCTCGATCGCCGCGTCCCTGCGTCGCCGCGCCGCAACCGGGGCGTCACGCTCGACCCCCGCCCGAGGCGGAGCGCATGCCGGCGGTTCGATGCATCAACGAGCATGCCAGCAGGCGGATCCCGCCACCCCGGCGAGGGAGCGCGCGGGAGCAGGCGCCGCCGCGAGCCGGCGGGGCCGCCGCCGGCCAGCGCGGGTTCGGCCCTGCGCCGTGCAGCGCGGCGCACTTTCAACAGGCGTCCCGTGCGTCTAGGATGCCCGCCCGCTCGTCCTTGCCGCGGGGCAGCGCAGACGGCGTCGACGGCCTGCGCGCCCAGCCCAACCAGCTCAACCCGCAACCAGGTGTGTCCATGACTTCGAGATCGAATCGATACGGATCCGCGCTCGCGCTGAGCATTTCGCTGCTGGCCACCTCGGGCTGCGAGGTGGCCACGACGCCCGATCGCAGCCAGATCGGTGACGGTGGGAGCGGCGAGCAAGGGGGCGCAGGAGGGCTGGGGGGAGCCGGCGGCAATGACGGCGGCGGGGGCGGCATCGGCGGCTCCGGCGGCAATGACGGCGGCGGGGGCGGCGACGGCGGCTCCGGCGGCAATGACGGCGACGGTGGCTCCGGCGGTGGCGACGGTGGCTCCGGCGGTGGCGACGGTGGCTCCGGCGGTGGCGGCGGTGGCGGCGGTGGCGACGGCGGCTCCGGCGGTGGCGACGGCGGCTCCGGGAATGGCAACGGCGGATCCGGCGGAGTCGGCGGCGTCGGAGGAGACGGCGGCGAGGGTGGAGTCGGCGGCAGCGGCGGCGGCGACGGCGGGTCCGGCGGCAGCGGCGGCGGCGACACCTGCGCCGGCGACGCGGACTGCGCCGAGCCCGCGAGCGAGTGCGCGATCGCGAGGTGCGTCGACGGCGGGTGCGTCACCGAGCCCGTGGCCGCGGGGACACCGGCGGAGATGCAGATGGCCGGCGACTGCAGCGAGCGCGTCTGTGGCGAAGGCGGCGCGGTCGTGGAGGTCGACGACGACGACGACGTGCCCAACGATCGCAGCGAGTGCACGATCGACGCCTGCCGCGACGGCTCCCCGGTCAACGAGCCGAAGGAGGTCGGCACCGAGTGCGCCCTGGGCGACGGCGGGAAGTGCAACGCCGCCGGGACCTGCGTGGAGTGCCTGGTCCACACGGACTGCCCGTCCCAGGTGTGCGTCGATTTCGTGTGCCAGGCGGCCACGTGCGAGGACGGCCGCCTCAACGGCGACGAGGGCGGCGTCGACTGCGGCGGCTCCTCGTGCCCGCCGTGCGGGGCGCCGGCCCAGGTGACCTCGGTCGATTACCCGATCATCGCCGTCGGAGGCGCGCTCGTGCTCACCGGCACGGGGTTCACCGGAGCGACGGAGGTGACCGTGAGCTACGCGCCGCAACCGTTCACGGTCCACTCCGACACGCGGATCACGATCCCCGTGCTCTCGGACGCGACGCCGATCGGCCCGGGGGAAATCGTGGTGAGCCGCCCGGGCGCGCGGCAGACCTCGTTCCGGGTGACGGTGCTCCGGCTCCAGATCAACGAGCTCGACGCCGACACGTCGGGGGTCGACGCGCTCGAGTTCGTCGAGATCAGCACGGGCTGGCGGCTCACGAGCCTCGCCGGCTACACGCTCGTGTTCTTCAACGGGTCCGCCGGCGACACCTCCTACCGGGCGATCGAGCTCAACGCCTCGACCGACCGGTTCGGCCTCCTGCTCGTCGGCAACAGCGGCGTCATCCCGGCGCCCGCCCTCGCCTTCCCGAACGACACCCTGCAGAACGGCGCGGACGCGGTCGCCTTGTACCAGGGGCTGCCCGCGGACTTCCCCTCGGGCACGCCGGTCACCAGCGCGCGCCTGCTCGATGCCGTCGTCTACGGCACGGACGACGCCGACGACGAGGAGCTCCTGGACGCGCTCATCTCCGACGACCCGGAGGCCCCGGAGCGCGTTCAGGTCAACGAAAGCGCGGTGGCCGCGCCGGCGACGCAGTCGATCCAGCGCTGCGCCGACGGCGCCCGCGACGGCAGCCGCTTCGTGACGGCCGCGCCCACCCCGGGCCGTGACAACGCCTGCCCCTGATCCCGGCGCGCGCGCGGCCCCCCGGGCCGCGCCGCCGCCCCACGCCACCCCGCCCCTCAGCGCTCCAGGTAGATCTCGAAATCCTCGATGAGCACGGCGAGCTCGTAGCGATCGTCGATGAGCCCCGCGAGCGCCGGGAACCCGTCCAGCGTGTCGCGCGAGTCGAGCGCGTCGCCGGTCACCGACGGGAAGACGTCGTGGCGCTCGACCACGATCGCCGCCGGCGGGCTCGCGGCGAGGTCGCGCATGAGCGCGTCGCGCGCCGCCTGCCGGGCCCACGCCGCGCGCTGCGGGACGTTGTAGAGGTAGCGCGTCGCCGGCGGGCGATCGGCGAGGTCGTAGATCACCGGCTCGAAGCCCCACACGAAAACGGGCCGCCCCGGCGCGACGCGCTCGCGCAGCCACGCCGCGACCGCGCGGTTCGCCGCGGCGTTGACGTCGGCCACCGAGGCGAGGCGGTCGAGGCGGCCCTGGTCCCGCGCGCCCGCGGCGAGCAGCGCGAGCCGCTCGGCGCAGCGATCGAGGTACGCGTCGGCCACGTCCTTGGTCGCGGAGCGGGCGAAGGCGGTCGCGACGACCGCCGCGACGAGCGCGGCGGCCGCCCGCGCGCCGCGCTGGACGCAGCGCCGCCACGCCTTCCAGAGGCCGAGCGCGGCGAGCATCGCGGTGAGCGGCCAGGTCGCGCCGTAATGGTACGGGAAGAACTTCGCCTGCATCACCACGCCGACGAGGTGCATGGCGATCACGCCCGCGAACAGCGCCACGCCCGCGCGCTCGTGGCGCTCGGGGTGCAGCGCGAGCAGGCAGACCAGGCCGAGCGCGATCGGGCCGGAGTACCGGACGAGCCATTCGCTGACGCCGTGCCACGCCATCTCGAGCACGCCCACGCCGCGCCACCCGAGCGCGGTGTAATGCGGCGTGAAGACGAAGAGGACCTCCCGCAGATCGCCGAGCGCCCCCTTCGCGGCGAACCACGCGACGCAGGCGACCACGGGGAGCACGCCGCCCAGCGCGATGAGCAGGGCGGGCCGGAGCGCCGCCCAGACGAGCGCGGGCGCGGAAGAGCGCACGGGCGCGCCTGGAAGAGGACGCGCCGGCGCGTCCGGCGGCGCGCCTGGAAGAGAGCGCGCCGGCTCGTCCCCGCTCGCGGGCCGGGCGGCCGCGGCGCTCGCCGAGCCGCGCCGCGCGAGCGCCGCGCCGCGCCGCGCGAGCTCGGCGAGGGCGGGCGCGGCCAGCGCGACGGCGAGCACGACGCCCCCGCCGGCGAGGGGCGGCTTGAGGAGGCCGGCCGCGCCGAAGAGCGCGCCCGACACGACCAGCGCGGCCGCGCGCGGCGCGGGGCGCGGCGCGCCGGCGGCGCGGCCCCGCGGCGTGGCCACGAGCAGGGCGGCGACGGTGAGCATGCCGCCGAACGACTCGGGCTGCGCCGTGTGCCAGAAATCGAGCTGGGCGTGCACGAGCACGGCGAGCGCGGCGGCGACGATCCCGATCCGGCGATCGCCGAAGGCGCGGCCGGCGAGCGACGTCATCGCGAGGCACATGCCGACGAGGCCGGCGACCTCGAGGGCGCGGATGCCCCACTGCGCCGGGCCGAAGAGCGCGCGCGCGAGCGCGTAGATCAGGAAGATGCCGGGCGGCTTGAAGTCGAACGCGTCGCGGTACGGCATGCCGCCGTCGAGCACCGTCCGCGCGACCATCGCGTAGATGCCCTGATCGCGGCCGTAGCCGTAGGTCAGGATCTGCAGCAGCAGGAACGCGATCGCGCCGAGCGAGGCCGCGCAGATCGCCCGCGCCCCCGCGACGCGCGCCGGCCCGGCGTCGGGGCGCTCGCGCGCGATCTCGGTCGAGGCGGCCCGGGGACGAGGGACCGCGGTCACATCCGGCGCGGCGTCACGCACCGGGCCCTTTTACCGGCTCGGGCGCGCCAGCGTCTACGTGCGTCGACGTGCGATTCTACGTACGGTTCCACGTACGATTCCAGCCCTCCTGCGCCGGGCGTGTCGGCGGGCGCGGTTCGTCGTCGCCGAGCCGACCCAGGCAGCGGCGGGAGAATTGCGAAAAGGATGCGCAGCGAACGAACACTGTGTCGTTGCCCTCGAAGGGCGGGCGGCGTATACGACCGTGCCGCCTTGCCCCGAGAAACGGGCGCTCACGGCGGCGCGCGTTGGAGGAGCGAGAAGCGATGGTCGATGTTCGCATGCCGCAGCTCGGCGAGAGCGTGCTCGAGGGGACCGTCTCGAGGTGGCTCGTGCGCGAGGGCGATTTCGTCAAGCGCGAGCAGCCGCTGCTCGAGGTTGCGACCGACAAGGCAGACACGGAGATCCCGGCGCCGACCGCCGGTCGGGTCACGCGGATCGCGGCGGCCGAGGGATCCGTCGTCGCCAAGGAGGGTCTGCTCTGCCAGATCGACGAGGCCGCGTCGGAGGCGCAGGGCGCAGCGGAGCAGCGCCCGCAGGCCGCGGCCGCGGCCAGCCCCGCCGCGCCGGCGCCGGCGCCCGCGCCGGGCAGCAACGGGCATGACGAGAGCGCCCGCCCGCTGTCGAGCCCGTCGACGAAGAAGCTGGCGCTCGAGGCGGGCGTCGATCTGCGCGGCGTGCAGGGGACCGGCGAGCACGGTCGGATCACCCGCGACGACGTGATGCGCGCGGCCCACGGCGCGTCGGCCGAGCCGGCGCCGCCGGCGAGCGCGGCGCCCTCGCCGGCGAGCACGGCGAGCCAGGCGGCCGAGCTGTCGCAGCTCATCCAGTCGAGCGGCGGGTTCGTGCCGCCGGTGCCCGGCGTCGGATACGGCGCGTACAAGGTGCCGCCCTACGCGCCCAAGCCGGGCGACAAGGTGGTGCCCTTCAGCCGGCGCCGCCGCATCACGGCCGACCACATGGTCTATTCCAAGGTGACCTCGCCGCACGTGGTGACGGTCGCCGAGGTCGACCTGCACGAGACGTCGAAGCTGCGCGACGCGCACAAGGACGAGTTCAAGAAGGCGGGTGTGTCGCTGACGTTCCTGTCCTTCATCTGCGCCGCGGCCGTCCGCGCGCTGCGCGAGCACCCGGAGTTCAACGCGCGCGTGCTCGAGAACTCGTACGTGGTGCTGCGCGACGTCAACCTCGGCGTGGCGGTGGACACGCCCGGCGGCCTCATCGTCCCGAGCATCAAGCACGCGGACGAGCTGTCGCTGCGCGGCATCGCGCGGAGCATCGACGAGCTGGCCGGGCGGGCGAAGTCGGGCAAGATCACCGCCGACGACCTGGCGAACACGACCTTCACGGTCTCCAACCCCGGCCTCAAGGGCAACCTGTTCGGCGGCGCGATCATCTCACAGCCGAACGTCGGCATCCTGCGGATGGGGGAGATCAAGAAGCGCGTCGTGGTGGTCACGAAGGACAAGGAGGACTCGATCGCGATCCATCCGGTCATGTTCCTCGCGCTGTCCTACGACCACCGCATCATCGACGGGGTGCTGGCGAACTCGTTCCTCTGGCGGGTCACCGACATCCTTTCACGCGGGGAGTTCGAGGTATGAGCGTGAAGAACGACGTGCAGGGCCTGCGGCCGCTGAGCGAGGTCGATCCGGAGATCGCCGAGCTGATCCGCCTGGAGGAGCGCCGCGAGGCGGACACGCTCCGGCTGATCGCCAGCGAGAACTACGTGTCTCGGGCGGTGCTCGAGGCGACCGGCTCGGTGCTGACGAACAAGTACTCCGAGGGCTACCCGCACAAGCGGTATTACGAGGGCCAGCAGCAGATCGACGTGGTCGAGGAGCTCGCGCGCACGCGGGTGGCCAAGCTGTTCGGGGCCGACCACGTGAACGTGCAGCCCTACTCCGGGAGCCCGGCCAACCTGGCCGTCTACCTCGCGTTCGCGCAGGCGAACGACACGATCATGGGCCTCGGCCTGCCCGCGGGCGGTCACCTGACCCACGGCTGGACGGTGAGCATCACCGGGAAGTACTTCAAGAGCGTCCCGTACGGGGTTCGCGAGAGCGATCACCGCATCGACCTGGACCAGGTCCGCGACCTGGCGCGCGCCCACCGGCCGAAGCTCATCTGGTGCGGGACGACGGCGTACCCGCGCACGATCGACTTCGCCGCGTTCCGGTCGATCGCCGACGAGGTCGGGGCGATCCTGGCGGCGGACATCGCGCACATCGCGGGGCTCGTGGCCGGCGGGGCGCACCCGTCGCCGGTGGGCATCGCCGACGTGGTGACGTCGACGACGCACAAGACGTTCCGGGGCCCGCGCGGCGCGATGATCCTCTGCAAGAAGGAGCACGCGAGCGCGATCGACAAGGCGGTGTTCCCGGGCCTCCAGGGCGGGCCGCACAACCACACGACCGCGGCCATCGCGGTCGCGGCGAAGGAGGCCTCGGAGGACGGGTTCCGGGCCTACGCGAAGCAGATCGTGGAGAACGCGCAGGCGCTCGGGCGCGCGCTGGAGTCGCGCGGCTTCCGGCTCATCACCGGCGGGACCGACAACCACCTCCTGCTGATCGACATGACCCCGAAGGGGATCGGCGGGAAGCCCTATGCGCAGGCGCTCGATCGCGCGGGCATCGTGGCCAACTACAACTCGATCCCGTTCGACCCGCGCAAGCCGTTCGATCCGTCGGGGCTCCGCATCGGCACGCCGGCGGTGACGTCGCGCGGCATGGGCGTCGCCGAGATGGAGCGCCTGGCGGCGTGGATGGATGACGTGGCGCAGAACGTCAACGACGAGGCGCGCATCGCGCGCATCGCCGCCGAGGTCGCGGAGCTCTGCCGCGGCTTCCCGGCGCCCGGGATCCGCGTCTAGCACCGATCGAAGGCGCGAGCCCCCGAGGGCGCCCGGAGCGAGATCTCCCGGCGTCCTCGGCGCTTTCGGGCGTCACTTCACGGCGAGCCCCCGAGGGCGCCCGGAGAGAGATCTCCCGGCGCCCTCGGCGCTTTCGGCGTCACTTCACGTAGAGCTGCGCGGCGGCGACGCCCGAGCCGGCGGTGGCCTTGACGATGTACTTGGCGTTGATGCCCACGGGCAGCGACCAGCGGTAGCAATTGCCCCGGCCGCCGAGCGCGGCGTTCGCGCCGGTCAGGTTGTCCTGCGCCAGCACCGACGAGCCCATCGGGATGGGGGTCAGCGCGACGAGGCTGATGTCGAGCTCGGTGATCCCCGCGCCGACGCCGAGGATCGTGTAGCACTTGCCGGGCATCAGCTGGATCTGCTGCTCGAGGGTCTGCCCGGCGCTGAACTGGCCCGCGATCGGCCCTCCCTCCTTCGTCATGCCCGGCGCCTCGGTCGCGGCGAGGTTGTTCAGCGGGATGGTCGCGGCAGAGGCGAAGTTCGGGTCGACCGGCGACGCGCTGCCGGAGCTGCTGCCGCTGCCGCTCGGGGCGGGCTGCTGGCCGCCGGTCTGCTGGCCGCCGGTCTGGCCAGGGAACGGGAACGGCCACGGGAAGCCGCCGGGCTGCGTCGAGGTCGTCGGGGCGGGCTGCGTCGGCGCCGGCTGCGTCGGGGCGGGCTGCGTCGGCGCCGGCTGCTGGTAGCCGGGCTGCGGCTGCTGATACCCGGGCTGCTGGTAGCCGGGCTGCTGATAGCCGGGTTGCTGATAGCCGGGCTGCTGATAGCCGGGCTGCTGGTACCCAGGCTGCTGGTAGCCGGGCTGCTGGTAGTAGCCGGGCGGGGGCTGGTTCGCGTAGCTCGGCGGTGGGGAGGCCTCTCGCTGTTGACAACCAGCAGCGAGGGCGGCGGTGAGGACCATGGCTGGCAGGACGCCCAACGTACGGAGCAAAAGAACCTCCTCGAATTCCGGCAGAACGCCGCGTTCAATCTCACTGACGGGCTCGCGACGCAACCGATTGCTCACGGGAGCTCCGCGGAGCGAGCCCCGAGGCCCGATCCACCGGGCTTCAGGGCCGTTCGCCGGATGTGGCTTTGGACGGGTCACGCCCTGGCTTTCATCGCGCCCGTCCGGCGGATTCATGCTGTTTCTGCCATGATTTCCAGCGTCATCGCCGCCGGGCTCGGCTGGCCGAGGATCAAAAAGTGAGGTAGCCTACGTCATGACCGACCAAGGCTCCCGCGCGAAGCTCGATCGTCCCGGAGAGTTTTCGCGGTGGTTCCTGGAACGAGAGATGCTGGCGAGCGCCGGCATGGGGATCGCGGCCGACAGGGCGCGGCTGCACCTCGGGCGCGCGGTCACCTTCCTGGAGCAGGGGATGCTGCGCGAGTCGCTGGTGGAGGCGAACTCGGCCGCGTACCTCGACCACGCGATCCGGCCCGAGGCGCTCCTCGTCGCGCGCATGTGCATCCTGCGCGAGCTCGTGGGCGGGTCCGGCTGAGCGGCGCGAGAGGCGCGCGGGCAGGGCCGCCGTCGCGGGCGCGCCTGCGCTGGCCCGCCCGGGCGAAAGCGCCTCGCTCGTAGCCCCCGGCCTCCTTCGGGTGTATGAGCGCCCGCGAGCGCAGCTTTCCGAACGAGGAGCCGCGGCGTGCGGCAGGGCGTGCGCGAGGAGGCCGCAGATGACGGTGACGGGTAGGTCGTTGGGTTCAGCAGTGCTCGTGGCTCTCGCGGCGGCAGCGCTCGGCTGCGGCGGCGGCAGCAAGGAGTCGGAGTTCGCGGACGAGCCCCCGGACGCGGGGGCGCTGCCGCCCCCGCAGCCGACGGTGTCCGCCCCGCCCCCGGACGCCGGCCTGCCCCCGGTCGCGGTGCCCACGGCGGCGCCCTGCGATGGAGTCCAGTCGCTGGCGATGACCACCATGTTCCAGGGCCGCGCCTCCGGCGAGGCGCCGAAGATGCAGCCGGAGGGGGCGCCGGTGTGCAACGTGGTCCCCGAGGGGCAGACGGCCTCGGGGCAGACCTTCATGCTCCAACCGGGCTATTGCTACACGTTCCTGGCGCAGGCGCTCCCCACCGTCACCGAGGTCGATCTCCAGCTGGAGCTCGACCTCAACGCCGGCGGTCAGCCGGGGCTCGCCGCGCTCAACCTGAAACCGGTGCTCGCGGTCGACTCGGACACCGGCCCGACTGCCGCCATCGGCGCCAAGCAGAGCTGCTACCAATGGCCGTTCCCCCTGCCGGCGACGGTGAAGCTGGTCGTCAAAGCGCGCACCGGCTCGGGTCCGGTGGCGGCGCAGGCCTACAGCCGCAAGAAATGACGCGCGCCGCGGCGTGACGGCGCGGGCGGCGCTGGCCGCCCCGCGCCCCCCGACCCCGGGAGCCGGTGTGTCCGGCCGGCGCGCGGCCGTCGGCGCGCGGGAGGCGCCGCCCCCCGCCACGGGCCCGAGAGGGCCGGCGCGGGGCCATGGAGCAAGAACGGCCACGTCGCCGTGGCCGCCCTGCGCTCCGCTGGGAGATGCGGTTGCCTAGAGGAGCGCGTCCTTGATGGCCTTGATCGGCCGAGCGCGGACCGACTTGCTCGCCGGCTTCGCGGCGAAGGTCATCGGCTGCTTGGTAAACGGGTTGATCCCCTGGCGCGCCTTCGTCGCAGGGCGCTTGACCACCCGGAACTTCGCAAAGCCGGGGAGCGTGAACACGCCCGACTTCTTCAGCTCGCGATGACCGATCGTGATGAGGGACTCGAGAACGTTCTTCACCTGCTTGCGGCTCAGCTCATCACCGGCAGCTTCGGTGATGGCCTGGATCAGGCCGCTCTTGCTCAACGTCTTCTTCGCGCCGCCCCCGGCCGTCTTCTTAGTTGCCATGGCACTCTCCTCGGACATGAGCTCGCGCGCGACACCTCGCCGCGCACAGCCTTAGTGAACCTTACACACGACTCAGGACAAAAAAAGACAAAAATGCGGGGAGAAATCGCGATTTCTGAGAACGGGCATCGCGCGGACCCCTGAAAGGCCGCGCCGGAGCGGCGCGCCAGCGGGGGAACGCGCCGCCCGGAAGGCCCGCGGCGCGGCGCCGCCGCGGGCCGGAGAGGCGCCGGAGAGAGGCCCCAACGCCGCAAAATACCGCTGGAATCGAGCGTGCCGGCGCCCCCCGCGCGCCGCCTCGGGCGGCCGCGAGGGCGGCCGCCGCGACCGGGGCATACCTGAGGAGACGCGCGGGAGGGGGGTTTAGCCGGCGCGCAGCTCGTCGAGGAGCGCCCGGGCCGCCTCGAGCGACCCGTCCTCGGAGACGGACTTGTCGAGCATCAGGCGCGCTTTGCGGCGGTCACCGGCGGCGAGCGCCATCGCCCCGAGGTGGTAATAGGCGAGCGCGCGCGCGGCGAGCGTGGTGCCGCCCTCGCCGGGCTCGGGGGCAATCTTCATCAGGGTGACCGCGCGGTAGGCGCGCGCGGCGATGTCCTGCTCCCCCAGCCCGAGCGCGCTCTCGCCGAGCGCCATGGCGAACTCGCCGTTCTGAGGGTCGTTCTCGAGCGCCCTCGAGAGCGCCGTGAGCGACTCGCGCGGATTCCCCTCGGCGTCCTCGATCCGCGCGAGGCGGTGGTAGACGGCGCCGAGGAGCCGCGAGCGGCGCCCCTTGCTGGCGACGATGAGCTCCGAGGTGACCGCGCGCGCCTCCTTGGGGCTGCCCGCGGCCGTCAGCGCGTCCACGAGCAGGAGGGCGACCTCCTGATCCTCCGGGCGGAGGGAGCGCGCCTCCCGGAGCACCGGGGCCGCCTGCGCCGCGTCGCCGACCTCGAGGAGCAGGCGGCCGGCCTTGACGAGCAGCGCGAAGCGGCCGGCCACGTCGGAGGCGGCCGCGGCCTCCTCCAGCGTGATGGCGGCGAGCTCGCGGCTCGCGCCGATCTCGGCGTAGAGCGCGCGCAGGCGCTCGCGGATCTCGGCGTTGCCGGGCGCGGCGCGGCGCGCGCGCTCGAGCCCGCCGCGGGCGTCGCTCAGGTGGCCGGCGCGCGCGCAGGCGCCGGCCAGGCGGAGCGCGGTGGCGACGAGCGCGTCGCCCTCCTCGAGCGCGATGAGCCTCCGGTAGACGGCGCTCGCGGCGTCCCACCGCTCGGCCGACTCTTCGAGGCCGGCGAGCGCCTTGAGCGCCGCGCGATCCTTGGAGTCGGCGTGGAGCAGGTCGCCGAGGTGGGCGCGCGCGCGCTCGAGATCGCCCGAGCGCGCGAGGATCTCGGCGAGGCGCAGCCGGAGCGCGCGGGGTGACGAGGCCCCCGCCGCCTCCGGCGCGGGCTCGGACGGCGCGGGCTCGGCCTCCGCGGGCCGCGCCGCCGCGCGCGCGAGCGCCCGCTCGAGCTCGGCGACGAGCTCGCGCGCGTACTCGGCGCCGCCGAGCGCGTAGGCGCGCTCGAGATCGGCGAGCGCGCGGTCGCCCTGCCCGAGCGCCCCGTGGACCTCGGCCCGCGCGCGGTAGAGCCACGGGTCGTCCGGGCTCGCCTCGAGCGTCGCCGTGAGCGCGCGGGCCGCGCGGGCGTGGTCGGAGGACGCGCCGCACGCGTCGATGAGCGCGAGCAGGACGTCGCGGTCGCCAGGGGCGATGCCGAGGGCGCGCTCGAGGAGCTCGGCCGCGGCCGCGGCGTCGCCCGCGCGGTCGCGGAGGATCTCGGCGGCGCGGCAGAGCGAGGCGACGCGCGCCTCGTCGGCGCCGGCGACGCGCGCGGTGAGGACGTGCAGCTCGGCGAGCGCGTGCCAGGCCTCGCGGGCCGCGTAGCGCGACGCGAGCTCCTCGCGGAGCCGGTCGCTCGCGGGGCAGACCGCGTAGCCGGCCTTGAGGGCGGCCTCGGCGGCGGCGTCGTCGCCGCGCGCGCCGTGCAGCTCCGAGAGCTCCAGCGCGATCTGCGCCGCCTCGTCGCCCTGCTCGATGCGCAGGAGCTTCTCGAGCGCGTCGACGAGGTCGTCCGCGCTGTCGCGCTTGCGGCTGAGGCGCACGAGGGCGCGCAGGACGTCGCGGTTCGTGGCGTCCCAGTCGACGGCCCCGAGGTAGACGTCGCGCGCGCCGCGATCGTCGCCGCGCTGCTCGAGGAGGGCGCCGAGGCGCATCGAGATCGAGGCGATCGAGGCGACGTCGGCGCGGTCCTTCGCGGCGTCGAGCTGCAGCGCGAAGAGCTCGCCGAGCTCCTCGGTGCGGCCGGCCTCCTCGAGCATGGTGGCGAGGAGGATGGCGGCCTCCACCTGGGTCGGGTCCTCGTCGAGGATGTCGCGGAGCAGGAGCGCCGCCTGGGCCGGCGACTCCCGCGCGAGGAGGCGCGCGCGCTCCAGGCGCAGCGCGCAGCGCTCGGAGAGGTCGTCGACGAGGGGGACGGTCTCCTCGAGCAGCGTCGAGAGGCGCGCGGCGTCGCCGCTCCGGCGGTACACGCCGGCGAGGGGCATCCAGATCTCGCGCTCGGCCGGCTCGCGGGCGCGGAGCTCCTCGTAGAGGCGCGCGGCGCGGGCGAGGTCGTCGAGCGGGCCCGCGGCGAGCTCCGCGGCGTGCAGGAGCAGCGCGCGCTCGTCCTCGGGCGCCGAGGCGCGCGCGGCGCGCTCGCAGAGCCACGCGGCGGCCGCGAGATCGGCAGCCTCCTCGCGGAGCTCGGCCAGGGCGACGAGCGCCCACGCGGCGCCGGGCGGGTCGGACGAGGGCGCCGCGCCGGCGCCGACGATGCGCAGCAGGATCGACTCGGCCAGCTCGCGATCGCCGAGCGCGCGGGCGGTGCGGACCGCCTCTTCGAGGACGCCCGGGCCCTCGATCTCGGCGAGCAGGAGCAGCGCGTCCACGAGGGCGCGCGGGCGCCCGCTCTGCCGGGCGAGGCGCTCGAAGAGGCGGATCGCGCGCGGGTTCCTCGGATCCGCGCGCAGCGCGTCGCGCAGGATCGCCTCGGCGCGGTCCGGATCGGCGGAGAGCTCGAGCGCCTCCTCGAGGAGGGAGATCGCCGGATCGACCTCGGCCGGGTCCGACGCGAGCAGCGCGGCCAGGCGGTACCGCGGCTCGGCGCGATCCGGGCGGCCCGCCGCGGCGGCCTGCGCGTCGTCGGCGCGCGCGGCGTCGGCGTGGGCGATGCGCTTGCGGAGGACGTCGGCCTGCGCCAGGCGGTCGCCGAGGCGCTCGTAGATGGCCTCCAGGGAGCGCCACAGCTGCTCGAGATCGGCGACCGCCTCGCGCCCGGCCGACGGCCCGCCGGCCGCGATCTTCGCCTCGGCGCGGCGGTAGACGGCCGCGGCGCGCTCCTGGCCTTCCGGCGCGAGCTCGAGGGCGCGGGCGAAGCGGAGCAGGAGCGCGACCTCGTACGGCTCGGAGGCCGCCCGCGCGCAGAGCCGCTCGACGAGCTCGAGGTACCGGTGCGTCTGGCCGAGCCGGCGCGCGAGCTCGAGGGCGGCGTCGTGGGCGGGGCCGGCGCTCGGCGCGAGATCCAGGGCGCGCAGGCGGGCCGCGAGCGCGGGCTCCGGGCGATCGAGCGGCCCCTCGTAGAGCGACGCGAGCTCGCCGAGCGCGGCGGCGGCGTCCTCGGCGGGCTCGAGGGCGGGGCCGGCGAGCCGCGCCTCGAGCGCGCGGGCGAGCAGGTCGTGGCGCCCGCGGGCGCGCAGCGCGGCGAGGAGCTTCTCGTGCTCGGCGTCGCTCTCGCGCGCCGCCTCGAAGGCGGACTCGACGTACTCGACCTCGCGATCGGGCGCGCCCTGCCGCCGCGCGATCTCGCCGAGCGCGAGGAGGACCTCGGCCCGGCTGAACGAGGTCGACGTCGGGAGGGCCACGCTGGAGCGCGTCGGCGGCATCGAGCTCCGCCGCGCGCCGGGGAACCCGTCGCCGCCCTCGTCGCGGGGCCGGCGCGCGACGAGCAGCAGCGCGCGGTAGGCGCGGTGCGCGCGCTCGAGCTGGCCGTCCTCGAGGGCGAGGCCGGCGAGGCCGTGGAGCGCGTCGGGGTGCGCGGGATCGACGCGCAGCGCGAGGTCGAACTCGGCCATCGCGCGGGCGCGGTCGCCCGCGGCGAGGGCGACGCGGGCGAGCTCGTAGTGCACGAACGCGCGCTCCTTCGGGCGTCGGCTCCCGAAGTCGGCGACGATCGCGCGCAGGGCCGCGGTCGCGTCGTCGGTCCTGCCCGCGGCGGAGAGGGCGCGGCTCCGCGCGAGGCGCAGCGAGAGGTCGTCGGGGGCGAGGACGATGGCCTCGTCGAACAGCGGGATCGCGGCGGCGGGCGCGCTCGCGCGCGCGAGGTAGAGATCCGCGGCCTCGCGGAGGAGCGAGAGCCGGGCCGGCGCCTCGTCGGCGCGGGCGGCGTCGCCGGCGATGAGCTCGGCCAGCGCGCCCCACGCGCCCGACGCGCGGTAGAGATACGCGAGCCGCTCGCGGAGCGGCGCGGGCTGGGCGGCGCGGGGCGCCGCGCGCTCGAGGGCGGCGCGGGCGCGGTCGGGCTCGCCGGCGGCGAGGTACGCGTCCGCGAGGCGCAGCGCGGCCTGGTGCAGCTCCTCGGGCGGCGCGCCCGCGCAGAGCCGCTCGAGCGCCTCGGCGGCCGCCGCGTGCTCGCCGCGGCGCGCGAGCAGCCGGGCGAGGGCGTCGAGCGCCTCGACCGAGCCGATCTCCGCGGCGCGGCCGTAGCTCGCGATCGCGCGCTCGGGCTCGTTGAGCTCGTGCTCGGCGAGGGACGCCGCCTGGAGCCAGAGCTCGGCCGCCGCCGCCCCGACGCCCTCCGCCTCGCGCGCGGACGCCTGCTCCTCGCGGAGCAGCATGAGCTCGCGGTGCAGCCCGCCCGCCTCGAGCAGCGCGGCGAGCTTGTCGATCGACGCGGCGTGCCCCGGGCGCTCGGCGAGGTTCTTGCGGAGCAGCGCGATCGCGTCGGCGGCGCGCGGGGTCTCCGCGAGCAGCTCCGCGGCGTCGTAGCGGAGCGCGACGCGGCGCTCGGCGTCGCCCGAGACCTCGATCTGCCGCTCGCGCAGGCGCACGAGCTCCTCGCGACGGGAGGCCCTCCGGAGGAGCGCCGCGAGGCTCTCGCCGACCGGCTCGTCCGCCGGATCGTCGTCGAAGAGCCCGCCGTAGAGGGCGATCGCCTCCTCGGGCTCCGCCGCCTCGGCCGCGATCCGCAGGAGCCGGCGCTGCTCGCTCGACGCGAGCGGGAGCGCGGCGCCGCGCCGGCAGAGCGCGACGATCTGCGGCCTTTCGCCGGCGTCCGCGAGCATGGCGACGAGCGCGTCGATCGCCCAGAGCGCGGCGCGCGACGGGGGCCACGCGCCGGGGACCGGCGGCTGCCCCTCCTCGTCGCCGAGGCGCCGCACGGCGATCTCGAGGAGCTCCGCGGCGATGTCGCGGGCCCGGGCGGCGTCGCCCGCGCCGCGCGCGGTCTCGACGGCCTCGCGGTAGAGGCCGAGGTCGTGCCCGGTCGCCGCCGCGAGCCGGAGCAGGGTCGGGACGAGCGAGGGCCCGCGCCGGTGCCGCAGGAGCTCCGCGAGATCGAGCAGGATGGCGCTGTTCGTGGGGTCGTGGAGGAGCGCCCGCTCGAACGCGCGCTCGGCCGCGTCGGCGTCGGCGCGCGCGTCGCGGTGCCAGCGGCCGACGCGGAAGGTGAGGTCGCGGAGCGTGGCGGGCGGCACGTCGCCGCGGCGCTCGAGCTCGGGGAGCGCGTCGGCGATCGTGTGCCAGCGGCCCGCGAGATCGGTGAGCCGCAGGAGGCCCTCGGGCTGCCCTTCGCCGGGGGACAGGAGGAACGCGCGGAAGGCGAGCTCGAAGGCGCCCTCCCGGTCGCCGCCGCGCTCCTCGAGCAGCGCCGCGGAGGCCTTCAGGATGGCGACCCGCTCGGCGTCCGTCTCGGCCGCGGCGAGCCGCGGCTCGAGCAGCGCGACCTCGGCGCGCCAGTCGTCCGCGGCGGCGCAGATCTCGAGCAGCGCGCCCACCGCGGCGACCAGCGCGCGGCGGTGCTCGGCCGACGCCGGCTCGATGCGGCGGAGCAGCTCCTCGAGCCCGGCGCGCGCCGTGGACGACCCGCGCGCGGCCCCCTCGCCGCCCTCGCCGCCCTCGCCGCGCGCGGCGCGCTCGGCCTCGTGCGCGCGGCGGTAGCCCTCGACGGCCCGCTCCCACGCGAGCGTGCGATCGCGGTGCGTGTCGCCGAGGCGCCGGAAGAGCTCCGCGCTGCGCGCCGCGCCGGCCCCGCCGGGGAGCGCGCGGGCCGCGGACGCCTCGACCTCGAGCAGCGCGACGAGGTCGCCCCAGCGCTCGGCGCGCGTGTAGAGCGCGGCGAGCGCGTCCCCGCTCTCGGGATCGGGCGCGAGCTCGTCGCGGATGCGGCGCCAGGTGGCGATCGCCTGCTCGGCGTCGCCGAGCTCGCGCTCGAAGAGCCGCGCGACCCGCCCGAGATCGCGCCGACCGCCCGCGCCGCCGCGCACGGCCGCGCGCCGCTCCAGCACGGCCGTGAGCTCCCGGTAGCGCCCGCCCTCCTCGAGGATGGCGGCGAGCCCGTCGAGCGCCTCGAGGTCCTGCCGGTCGTCGGCGAGGCGCGCCGAGTACGCGGCGATCGCCCGCGCCTCGTCGCGGAGCCGCGACGAGGCGAGCCGCGCGAGCTCGCCGAGGGCCTCGCGCCGCGCCGCCGGGTCGGCCTCGAGCGCGGCGAGCGTGTCGAGCACGTCGCACCGATCGGCGACGCGGTCGCCCTCGGCGAAGAGCCGATCGAGCGCGCGGGCGGCGTCGCGCGCGGCCGCGGCGTCGCCGTGGCGCTCGGCCAGCGAGAAGAGCCGGCGGAAGAGCGCGATCGCGCCGTCCGCGTCGCCGAGCCGGTCGCGGCGGAGGAGCGCGGCGTCGCGGACGAGCGCGAGCGCCTGCTGCGGGCCTTCGGCGCGCGGCTCGGCCGCGGCGAGGACCTCGGCCAGGCGATCGTGCCGGCCGAGCCGCTCGGCGAGCTCGGCGAGCTCGGCGCGATCGCCCGGGTCCGACGGCCTGAGCTCGATGAGCTCGGCGAGCCGCGCGAACGCGCCCGGCTCGTCGCCGAGGGCGTCGCGGCGGAGCCGCACGATCTCGCGCAGGAGCGCCGGGCGGTCGTCCACGTCGGCGCCCTCGAGCTGGATCTCGAGCACGCGCACGAGGTCCTCCGGCCGCCCCTCCTCGCGGTAGCGCCGCGCGAGCAGGACGGCCGACCGCTGCCGCGCCGCGCGCGCGGCGAGCGCGCCCGCCTCGCCGGCGGGCGCCTGCTCGGGGGGGATCGCCGCGAGGAGGCGCTCGAGCAGCGCGAAGGCGGCGCGGGGCGCGCCGGGCGCGCGGGACGAGAGCCACGCGTCGAGGAGCTGCTCGATCACGGGGAGCGCGGACGCGGCGTCGCCGACCCCCTCGATCCAGAGGAGCGCGATGCGCTCGCGGAGCCGCTCCGCGGCCTCGCCGGAGAGCCTCGGCAGCTCGGCGGTCAGGAGCTCGATGAGCGGCCGATGCCTGCCGTGCCGCTCGTAGAGCCGCTCGAGCGCGGCGCGGGTGCGCGCGTCGTCCTGGAGCGGCAGGAGCTGCTCGAGGTAGCGCATCGTGCGCTCGCCGTCGCCCGCGAGGTCGCGCGCCACGGCCGCGGCGTCCTCCAGGAGGAAGATGCGCTCGTCGGGCGCCGAGGTGCGCTCGAGCATCGCGTCGTAGAGCGCGAAGAGGTCCTCCCAGCGCTCGGCCGCGTTGTAGGCGAGCTTCAGCCGCTCGAAGCCCCAGAGCGAGCCGGGCACGAGCTCCACGAGCCGGCGGAGCAGCGCGAGGGCGGCCTCCGGCGCGTCGAACCACTCCTCGTGGTGCTCGACGGCCCGGCGGCCGAGCTCCTCGACGACGTCGGGCGGGAGCGCCGCCCCCGCGTCGCCGAGCGCCGCGGCGTGCGCGGCCGCGACGCGCTCGGGCTGCTTCGCCCGGCGGCCGAGCTCCTCGAGCCGATCCCAGAGGTCGAGCTCGCCGGGCAGCTCGGAGACCGCGCGCAGGGCGACCTCGAGGCCCCGGGCGGCGTCGCCCTCGTGGAGATCGAGCAGGCGCTCGAACCAGCCGCGGCGGACGGCGGAGCGCTGCGCGGACGCGAGGCTGCCCCCGTCGAGCGCGCCGCGCGGCGAGCCCGGCGCGGGCGAGCTCGCGAGCAGCGTCTCGAGCAGCGCGGCGCGCGCCTCGGGGTCGTCGAGCGTGTCGCACGCCCGCTCGAGCAAGAGCGCGGCCCGCGCCTGCGTCTCGGGCCGCCCCAGCGCGCGCTCCGCGATCTCGAGCACCGCGGGCTCGATGGTCCCGGCCTCGATCGCGGGCGCGACCGCGTCGAGGGCCTCCGCGGGCCGATCCAGCCGATCGAGCAGGAGCGTCGCGAGCTCGACGTCGAGCGCCACGCGCGCGCTGCCCTCGCTGCGATCGCGGCGCATCGCGAGCACCTCCGCCGCGCCCTCGTCGTCGCCGAGCTCGGCGAGGAGGCGCCCCCGCGCCGCGAGCGCGTCGTCGTTCTCGGGATCCGCCTCGAGCAGCCGGGCGTAGAGCGCCGCGGCCGCCGCGCGCTCGCCGATCTCCTCCTCCCACGCGGCCCACGCGGCGAGCGCCCTCCGGCGCTCGTCCTCGCGCGCGCGCTCCACGAGGAGCGTGAAGAGCCAGCGCCGGTCCACGCGGCGCGCGAGCGTGTCCGGGCTCTGCGCGAGGAACGCGCGGAACGCCTCCAGCGCGGCGGGGTCGAGCGCGCCCTGCGCGGCGTCGCCGCCCTCGGGCGGCGAGAGCAGCCGCCGGTAGACGGACGCGGCGTCGTCCTGCCGGTCGGGATCGGCGGCGAGCACCCGCCCGAGCGCGGCGTCGATCGCGCGGAGCCGCGCCGCGGCCGGCTTGCCGGCGGGCGCGCTCCCCTCCCCCTCGCCCCTCATGCGATCGCGGAGCTCGAGCGCGGCGTCGACGAAGCGCGACGTCGCGCGCGCCCGGATCGCCGCGTCCTCGAGGGCCGCGAGCGCGGCGAGCGCCTCGTCGTCGCCCTCCGCGGTGTCGAGCAGGACCTCGCAGACGGCCGCGAGCCGATCCCAGGCCCCCTGCCCGCGGTAGAGCGCGGCGAGGCGGCCGGCGGCGTCGCGGTGCTTCGGCGCGACGGAGAGCACGCGCTCGTAGAGCTTCTGCGCCCGCTCCGGATCCGCGAGCGGCCCCTCGGCGAGCGCGGCGGCGCGCAGCCAGGCCGCCACCGCGGCGTCGAGATCGCCCGGGGCGGCGTCCGCGCCGGGCGCGCCGCCGATCCCGAACGCCGAGAGCTCGCCGAGCCGCTCCAGCCAGAGCGCCTCGTCCTGCGGATCGCCCGAGGCGGCGACCCGCCGCTCGAGCACCTCGCGGAGCAGCGCCGCGTCGCCGGCCGACAGCGCGAGCGCCTCCATCGCGGAGAGCGCCGCGTCGGAGAGCGCCGCGCCGCCCGACAGGATCGCGCGGTAGTGCGCGACCGCGCTCGGCACCTTCCCGCCCTTCGCCGCCGCCTCGGCCATGCGCAGCTCGCGCGCGACGCGCTCGTCGGGCGGGGCGCTCGGGAGCCGCTCGGCCAGCGCGTCGTAGAGCGCGTCCCACGCGCCGCCCGCCGCGTACGTCTCGAGGAGCGCCTCGTACGCCGCGTCGTCGCCCGGGTCGTCCTCGATCGCCGCGCGGTACGTCTCGGCCGCCCCGGCGAGGTCGCCGACGTCGCGGCGCTGGATCGTGCCGATCGCGTGCAGGAGCTCGCGCCGCCGCGCGGGCGGGCACGGCTGCGCGAGCGCCTCGCGGTAGAGGGCGAGCCGCTCCTCGGGGCTGCCCTGCTCGCGCAGGAGCGCGTCCACCCGCGCGATGAGCTCGCGCGACGACGGCTCGAAGGCGAGCGCCCGCCGGTAGAGCGCGAGCGCCTGCGTCACGTCGCCGCTCGCGAGCAGCGCCTCGCCCGCCCGCCGCGCGAGGTGCGACAGCGGCGCGCTGTCCACCGCGCGATCGCCGAGCGCGCCGGCGAGCGTCGGCGCGCGCCGCGCGGACTCGCTGCCGTGCTCGGTCAGCCGCTCGACCTCCGCGACCCACCGGGCGACGCGCTCGGGCGCCGA
The DNA here is from genome assembly GCF_051474135.1 of Sorangium sp. So ce385. Taxonomy (NCBI): domain Bacteria; kingdom Pseudomonadati; phylum Myxococcota; order Polyangiales; family Polyangiaceae; genus Sorangium; species Sorangium sp. So ce385. Next base: position 10,743,914 of record NZ_CP150337.1, read on the forward strand.
CGCGGACGCGATCGAGAGCCCGCGCGCCAAAAGGTCGAGCGCCTTCTTCGGATCCCGGAGCTCGCGCTCGGCGACCGCGGCCGCCTCCTCGAGCGCCGCGAGCCGGCCCGACACGTCGGCCGGCGCCGGCGCGGCCGCGCCCGGGGCCCACGCGACGGGCGCGATCTCCGCCCGGGTCTCGAGCACGCGCACGAGGAGCTGCGCCGCGCCCTCCCCGCGCGCGATCGGCTCCAGCACCGCGCAGGCCGCGAGCCGCTGATCGTCGGTCAAGACGAGGTGGGCGCTCTGCCGCGACGGGGTGGGCTCCGCGCCGCCGGCGCCGCTCGCCGGGGGCGGGCCGAGCATCTTCTCGACCGCGAGCCGGCTCGGTCGATCCGTCGGATCGAGCGCGAGCGCCTCGCGGTACGCGGCGATCGCGCCGGCCGGATCGTCGAGCCGCGCCATGCGGATCGCGCCGATGCGGGCGAGGACCGAGGCGCGCTCCTGCCCGGCCGCGAGCTCGGCCTCGGCCTCGAGGAGCGCCTCGAGCTCGGCCCAGCGCCGCTCCTGCTCGAGGAGCGGGATGAGCCGCGCGTGCGCCTCGCGCGACGGCCCGAACGCCGCGAGGTAGCGGCGCCAGGCGGCGATGGCGGCCGGCAGGTCGGCGAGCCGGGTGCGCAGCTCGGCCGCGCGGAAGGCGAGGTCCCGCGCCGCGCGGCGGTCCGGCTCGGCCTCGGCGCGCCGCTCGAGGACCCACGCGAGCCCCTCGTGCGCGGCCGTGGCCTCGTACAGCCGCTCGAGCGCGGCGAGGGCGCGCGCCTCGCGCGAGGAGCCCGGCTCCGCGAGCTTGCGGTAGGCCGCGATCGCGCCCGCCGGCTCGTTGAGCTCCTCCTCGTAGAGGCGCGCGAGCCGCTCCGCCGCGGCCTCGCGCGCCTCGGCCTCGGTCTCTGCCTCGGCGAGCCGCTCGAGCGCGCCGGCGAGCCCGCGCGGGTCGCGCTCGCGCTCGCAGAGCTTCGCGAGCCCGCGGGCCGCGCGCCGCACGGCCGCGGCGTCGGGCTCGCCGTCGAGCGCCTGCTGGAACGCCGCGCGCGCCTTCCGGCCGTCCCCGAGGCCCTCGTACAGCTCGCCGAGCTCGGCGGCGATGTGCGCCCGGAGCGGCTTGTCCTTGGCGCCGGACGCGGCGCGCACGAGCACGCGCGCCGCGTCGGCCCGGCGGTCGAGCACCGACGCGAGCTGGAGGAAGCGATCGCGGACGGCCTCGTCCGAGGGGTCGACCGCGAGGATCTGCTCCGACAGCGAGAACGCCGCCGCGAGGTCGCCGAGCCGCTGGAACTGCAGCTCGACGAGGCGCTTCTGCACCTCGACGCGGCGCGGCCCGCGGAGGTTCTCGATCTGGAGGGCCATCATCCGCGCCGCTTCCTGCGGCCGCCCGCGGCGCGCGTGGGCGGCCTCGAGCGCCGCGGCGGCGCGCACGAGGACGGTCTTGCGCCCGAGCAGGGCCTCGGCGGCGCGGTAGGCGGCCTCGTGGCTCGGGTTCAGCGCGAGCACCTCCTCGACGTGCGGCAGGGCCCGCTCGATCTCCTTGAGCGGACCGCTGTAGAGGTCGATGAGCCGCGCGCGGATCTCGAGCGCGTCGGCCGGGGGCGGCTCCGTGGTGAGCGCCGGCTCGAGCATCCTCGCGATCTCCTGGAGCCGCCCGGCGCGGGCGTAGCGCTCCTCGAGCGCCCAGCGCGCCGAGGCGTCGCCGGGGTCGATCCGGAGGATCTGCTGGAGCAGCTTGACCGCGCGCTCCTCCTCTTTCCCGCTGACCTCGACAAGCGCGAAGGCGCGGCGGAGCAGCGCGAGCTGATCGGCGCGCTCCGCGCGGTAGCCCGCGGCGAGGGCGTAGAGGTCCGCGAGCTTCGGCGGCTCGTTCGCCTCGACGAGGATGCGCTCGAGGCGCAGGAAGGCCTCCTGGTGCGAGGGCAGGACGGAGAGCGCGCGCTCGAGGTAGGGGCGAGCGCCGCCGGGGTCGCCGAAGAAATCGGCGAGGAACTCGGCGGCGTGGACGAGGACCTCGGCCTGGGCGGCCTGCGGGAGCATCCCGAAGCGCCGCTCGCTGGCGAAGCGCTCGTACGCGAACGCGAGCTCGGAGAACCGGTCGTGGCGCGCAGCGGACTCGTGGAGCTTCGCCCACAGCTCCGGGTGCGGGCTCCCCTTCGCCGCGGCGGCCACGAGCACGTCGAGCGCGGCCGCTTCGTTGTCGATCCCCTGCTCGAGCGCGGCTTCGAGGTTGTCGATGCGGAGAGAGACGCGCGCGCCCTTCGTGTCCTGCTGCATGTTGGATCCGGACCTCGGCTGGCGATGGGGCAGCAGGCCGGCGTGCCGGCGCTGCCCTCGAACCTGCGCCCGCAGTGCGCTGCGGAGCGTCGCCCAAGGTAACAGGAGCGTTTCCCAAATGGGCTCGGCGATCGGGGGCCCGGCGCGGCCGGGGCGGGCTCGGCCGCCCGCGGCGGCGCTGCGCGGCGCGCGAAACGCGGCGACGGCGGCGAAGAATGGCCCTGCAGAGGCGGTGAGACGCGGTGAGGCGGGTGGGTCGACCGCGCCTGCCGCTGGCAGGCCCGCGGGCCAGGCGCGCGCGAGCGCCGCGGGTCAGCCCCCCTTGTCGAGGCGGCCTTGAACCTCAGGCAAGCCGGCGCGCGCTCGAGGTGGTGCGCTGTCTGCTCGTCGGCGCCCAGGTAGGCGCAACGCCGCCGTCTCGCCCCCCGAGCGCCGGAACGGCCCGGGCGCAGCGGCGAGGGTGGTCCGCGCCTTCGAGCACGCCCGCCGCGCAGCAGGGCTCATCACGTTGGTGTCGCCCGCCCGACTCCTTCCTTCCGAGTACCCGGACTTGCTCCGACGATACGGGCAACTCTCATGGTGATGCTCAACGACTCGAGTTCAGCGCACTGGGCACCTTGACCACTCCTTCGCTGGGCACCAGGAGACGATTGATATTCGAGCAGGGAGGCGTCCGCTCATCGACGAGCAGCTCCTCGCAGGACGAGGCGCTGGGCGCGCGGACGAGTTCTGCGCAGAAAGGAGTCGTTATGCACATCGGAAAGGCGATTCTCGGCAGCCTCCTCGCAGCCGCGACGTTCGGGGCAGGATCTCTGGACGCGCGAGCGAGTGAGCCCGTGGCCACGGCGGAGAACGCGGTCGCCAGCCCGGCGGGCTGGTCGCTCGCGGGCAGCGAGCCGGAGGCGTATGCGGTCGGCGTCGACAGCAAGATCAAGCGCAGCGGCAAGTCCGCCGCGTTCCTCAGGTCGGTGAGGGACCCAGGCGATGACTTCGGCACCTTGATGCAGTCCATCAGCGCCAATGAGCTCCGCGGCAAGCGGGTCCGGCTGCAAGCCTGGGTGAAGAGCGAGAACGTCAAGGGCTGGGCCGGCCTGTGGATGCGCGTGGACGGTCGCCACAGTAACACGCTCGCTTTCGACAACATGAGCGATCGCCCCATCAAGGGGACGAACGACTGGACACAGTACCATGTCGTCCTCGACGTGGATAGCGCGGCCGAGTCGATCTCGTTCGGCACGCTCCTCGACAGGACCGGATCGCTCTGGATCGACGACGTCGAGCTCTCGCCGGTGCCCACGACGGTGCCCACGACGGAGGTGTCGCTGGCCAGGACGCTCCCGCAGCGGCCGGTGAACCTCGGCTTCGACGACTGACAGCTCCTCGCCCGCGGCCATCCACCTCGGCGGTCCTCCTGCACGGCGCCTGGCACGCGGAGTTCAGCAGATTCAACGACAGCACCTCACCTTCCTGACCAGGGGACCTCCGTGTTCTCCCCCTGGGCAGCTACGGATCGCCGTGCGGCCAGTTGTGATAGTGCTCGTCTCCCCGGGGGGGAGAAAGACAGCACCATGTCGGAGTCGAAGCTCGCCGCGCCGCAGATGGTCATCGATAGCCGGATGCTCTACTCGAGCTGGATACCCGCCGATCCGGACGCCGCGGCGGCGCTCTTGCCGAGCGGGCTCAGGCCGGCCGAGAACAGGGCCATTTACATGAACCAGTACGTGGTCGACAAGCCGGAGCAGACGTCCGGCTTCGGAGCGTATTCGCTCACCTACCTGGGGCTCGATCTCGCGGGCCACACCACGCCGGACGGCGCGAGCCCGGCCCGCTTCTTCACGCACTACTTCAACTCGTCCGACGTGGTGCGCCGGTATGTGAGCGAGCGCGGCGTGCCGGCGTCGCCCGGGTCGACCACGCTGGAGCTGCACGGCAAGGAGCTCGTGGCGACGACCTCGGTGGACGGCGTGCCCATCATCCGGACGCGGGCGCACGTCGGCAACAAGATCGGCGTGGTCGCGCGCGGCCACCTCACCTACGTGACGAAGATCGAAGATCGCCTCTTCGCCGGCAACTACCCCTACATCGCGGACATGGCCGACCCGTACGAGCTCCTGGCCGTCGAGTTCCTCGCGAAGGATCACCCGGTGTATGCGCTCCGGCCCGGGAGCCCGATCCAGGTGGTGAAGAGCGCCTCGTGGTACTCGCCGCGCGACTCGTTCGTGTATCCGGGCGGCGAGCGCGAGCTCGTCTGACGGCCGGCGCTCCGGGCTCTCCCGGGGCCCGGAGCGCGTCCCCCGGCGTCTCCTTCTCCCTGTCCGCGAGAGGCCTCCACGGGCCTGCCGTCTCCGTGGAACCACGGACGAACTCGGGCGACGCGCCGCCCGGCCGCGTCGGGCGCAGCGATCCAGAGAAAAAGACGCCAAGGACACCAGGAGAGCCCAAAAGTCCTCTTCCTGGCGTCCTTGGGCGCCTCGGCGGTTCATCTTCTTCTCCTCCGGGCCCCAGGGCGCCGTCCGCGGTGATCGAAGGCTCTCCAGCGGGCGAGGAGCCCTGTTCCCATCCTGCCCGCCCGGCCCGCGCGGCCCGGAGGACAGCCCTGGAGGGTGGATCTCATGGGATATCGTCAGAGCGACCGACCAGGAAGGCGGGAAGCTCGGAAGACGAATGAATCCCATGGCCGCCCGCCTTGCCGCGCCGGGCGCGCGCGCGGTCCCATCGTGCACAACGAGGCCGCCGGTACGTCGGTTGCTCCGAGCCCCAGCGCGGCCGAGGCGGCCGCTTGTACAAGGGAGAGAACGAATGAACCGACTGATTCGATTCGGAGCACTCTCGGCCTTCCTGTCGCTCGTCCTCTGGGGCGGCAAGGACGTGTTGGCCGCTCCGATATCCGCCGATGTGAGCAGCAAGCACCTCAAGGATCTCACGACCGCCGACGTCGAGTCCACGTGCCAGTCGCTCGCGCCGAGCCTTGAGCTCTCCAAGCAGGATACCTGCGAGTTCGTCGGCATGCTGTGGTCCACGGTCGGGCAGGCGTGCGAGGCGGTGATGCAGAAATGCATGTCCGAGAACCAGCAGCCGCGGGCGGACGAGGCCCCGGCCCCCCCGCCGAGCTGCCTGCCGCCGGCCGACGCGCGCGCGGGCTGCACCGCGACCGTGGCCGAGTACCAGGCGTGCCTGCTCGCGCACGTCACCAAGGTCCGTGCGCTCACGTGCGCTTCCCCCGTGAGCGAGCTGGAGACGACCATCCCGGAGTGCGATCTCATCGTGCAGAAGTGCCCGGATCTCGACGGCTCCGACGAGGGAGACGGCCAGGGCGCGGCTCAGCCCTGACGCCATCGCGCGGAACGCCTCGCGGGCCGCCGCCGGCCCCTGGCCGCTCGCGGGGCGCTCCACGCGCGGGAGAATCCCGAAAAAGCGCGCGACATGGCTCGCGCAACAGCGCCGAAAACTTGGCGCAACGGGCGCCCGGCCACCCTCGCCTCTGCTCCCCGAGAGCCGGAGGAAGGGTCGCACCATGACGTGGCTTGTTCGACGGATGATCGGGCTCGTGACGCTGCTGCTGCTCGGCGCCTCGTGCGGAAAGGGGTCGGCGGACGGCGCGAACGACGACGCCGCGCAGGCCGGGGCACCCGCGGGCGCGCTCCCCGCGAAAAAGCCCGCCGGCGCTCCGCTGCGCGTCGCCTACAGCGACTGGCCCGGGTGGGTCGCCTGGGAGATCGGCATCCAGAAGGGGTGGTTCAAGGAGGCCGGCGTGGAGGTCGACTTCACGTGGTTCGAGTACGTGCCCTCGATGGAGGCCTACGCCGCCGGCAAGGTCGACGCGGTGTGCGTCACGAACGGCGACGCGCTCGTCACCGGCAACGGCGGCGCGCCGAGCGTCGCCATCCTCGTCAACGATTACAGCAATGGCAACGACATGGTGGTCGCGAGGCCCGGAATCACCGCCGTCGCCGCGCTCAAGGGCAAGAAGGTCGGCGTCGAGGTCGGCTTCGTCGGCCACCTCCTGCTCCTGAACGCGCTCAGGTCGGCGGGCCTCGCCGAGAAGGACGTCCAGATCGTCAATGTGCCGACGGACCAGACGCCGCAGACCCTGAAATCCGGCGGCGTCGACGCCATCGTCGCCTGGCAACCCAACAGCGGACAGGCGCTGCGCGAGCTGCCGGGCTCGACCGCGATCTTCACCAGCGCGGACGTGCCGGGCATCATCTACGACGTCCTCGCCGTGAGCCCGAAGAGCCTCGCCGAGCGCCGCGCCGAGTGGGGCAAGGTCGTGAGGGTGTGGGACCGCATCGCCCGGTTCATCAAGGACGAAAAGAACCTCGACGAGGCCGCGCGCATCATGAGCGCGCGCGTCGGGCTCACCCCGGAGCAGTACAGGCCCTTGATGAAGGGGACGTTCTTCCTCGATCTCGCCGGCGGCATGAAGCACCTGGAGAAGGGCGAAGGCCTGGGCTCGATCTATGGATCGAGCCGGGTCGTCGACGAGTTCAACGTCGAGAACAGCGTCTACAAGGCGCCGCTCGCGGTGGACGGGTACATCGATCCAAGCCTCACCGCGGAGGCCCTCAAGGCAGGTCAGGCGCCGTGAGCGCGGGAGGTCCCCTCCCCCGGGCGGCCGGCGGCGCGAGGCGCGCGCGGCCCGGGGCGCTCTCCGGCTTGCTCGCGGTGCAAAGGCCGCTCCCGCGGCGAGCGGGCCTCACGCTCGCGGCGCTCGCCTTCGTGCTGCCGCTCGCCGCGTGGTGCGTCGTCAGCTATGTGCCGTTCGTCTGGCACCCGCTGGTGCGCGTGATCGATCCGGGCGACGCGGCCGCGCCCGGCGCCTACGCGTACATCGCGGAGGGCCAGCTCGTCGATCGCGAGGTGTTCGACGGGCGCAACCTCGAGCTCGCGCAGGCCGGGCGGCCGCTCGCCCGCGGGGAGCGCGCGAACCCCGTCTTCCTGCCGGCGCCGCACGAGGTCGGCCGCGCGTTCCATGCCGCCTTCGCCACGCCCCCGCAGCGCACGGGCGACACCTGGCTGCACGAGAGCCTGCTCCAGAGCTGCCAGGTCATCTTCTGGGGGTTCTTCTACGCCGCGCTCCTCGGCGTCCCGCTCGGCGTGCTCTGCGGGGCGTTCGCGCTCTTCTCGAGGCTCGTCGAGCCGTTCGTCGACTTCGTTCGTTACATGCCGGCGCCCGTGTTCGGCGCGCTCGCCGTCGCCGTGCTCGGGCTCGGGGACGCGCCGAAGATCGCCATCATCTTCATCGGCGTCTTCTTCCAGATGGTCCTCGTCGTCGCGAACACGGTGCGCTCGGTCGACCCGGCCTTGCTCCAGGCCGCGCAGACGCTCGGCGCGCGCCCGCGCCAGCTCGTCGCCCACGTCGTGCTCCCGGCGGCGTTGCCGGCGCTCTTCCGCGACCTGCGCATCCTCCTCGGCTGCGCGTGGACGTACCTCGTGGTCGCCGAGCTGATCGGCGAGAAATCGGGGCTCAGCGCGTTCCTTTACCAGCAGCAGCGCTACCGGAGCTTCGCCAACGTGTACGCCGGGATCATCATCATCGGCCTCATCGGGCTCGCGACCGATCAGCTCCTCGCCCTCCTCGGGCGTCACCTGTTCCCCTGGGAGACCGGCGACACCGCGCTCGCGCGCTGGGCGCGCGGCCTCCGCCGGCTGCTCCCGCGCGCGCGCGGCGCGAGCGCGGGCTCGCCGCCCGGCGCGCGCGCGCTCGCCCCGCGGCTCCAGGGAGACCCCCGATGACGACGGACGATCGGATCGAGCTCCCCAGCTACAAGCACCACACGGCGGAGGTCGCCGCGCGCCTCGCCGAGCTCCGGGCGCGCCCGGCGGTGATGCGCATCGAGCGGCTCACGCGCCGCTTCGAGGGCGATCGCGGGCCGGTCGCGGCGCTCGACGGGGTGAGCTTCGACGTGCGCCGGCGGGAGCTCATCAGCGTGATCGGGCCGTCCGGGTGCGGGAAATCCACGCTGATCCGCGTCGTGGCCGGGCTCGACGCGCCGAGCGCGGGCGAGGTGCTGATCGACGGGGCCCCCGTCGCGGGGCCGGGCGCCGACCGGGGCATGGTGTTCCAGAGCTACACGCTGTTCCCCTGGCTCACCGTGAAGAAGAACGTGATGTTCGGCCTCAAGATGCGGGGCGTGGGCGGCGGCGAGGCCGAGCGGGTCGCGCTCGAGTGGCTCGAGGTCGTGGGGCTCTCGGGCTTCGCCGATCGCTACCCCTCTCAGCTCTCCGGCGGGATGAAGCAGCGCGTGGCGATCGCCCGCGCGCTCGCGAACGGGCCACGCATCCTGCTGATGGACGAGCCGTTCGGCGCGCTCGACGCGCAGACGCGGGCGAGCATGCAGGCGCACCTGCTCCGCATCTGGGCGCACGTCGACGTCACGATCCTCTTCATCACGCACGACCTCGACGAGGCGATCTACCTCTCGGATCGCATCGTCGTCCTCGGGGCGAACCCTGGCCGGGTGCTCGAGATCGTCGAGGTGCCGGTGGCGCGCCCGCGCGGGCCGGAGCAGCTCCTGTCGGGGCATTTCCTGGCGACGAAGAAGCGGCTGGAGGAGCTGATCCACCATCGCGCCCCCGCGGCGCGCGCGGCGCCGTCGAGCGCGCAGGCGGCGATCCCATGAAAGAGATCTCGGCGCCCGCCTCCGTTCGTCCTCCCTCGCGCCCTCCGGCCTGAGGCCGCGCCGCGGCGCGGCTCACCGGCGCCGGGGTGACCCCGACCAGGTCCGACGCGCGCGCCGCTGCGGCGCTCCCACCGATCCAGGTGGCCTTCCGCCGTCGAGATGGACCGGCCCGGGCAGGGCGCGGTACGTCGGTCGCGTATACTGTCATCATGCGCTCCCCTGATCTCGAGCGCTGGGAGGCTCTCATGGAGATGAAAGGCAAGGTCGCCCTCGTCACAGGCGCGAACGGGTTCGTCGGGCACTACGTCGTGAAGCGCCTGCGCGAGGAGGGCCTGCGGGTCCGCGCCCTGGTGCGGCGACCCGACGCGCGCGCGGAGCTCGAGAGCATGGGCGCCGAGACGGTGCTTGGCGAGATGACGGACGAGAGCGCCCGGGAGGAGGCGGTGCGCGGTGCGCAGATCGTGGTGCATTGCGCCGCGTCGCTCTCGTCGGATCTGCACGAGGCCCGGCGGGTGAACGTGGAGGCCACCGCGGCGCTCGCCGAGGCCGCGCGGGTCGTTGGCTGCGAGCGCTTCGTGCACATCTCCACGATCGCCGCGTATCCGCTCAGGAACCGGGGGGGCGTGCTCGACGAGGCCGCGCCGATGGCCACCGAGGGCGACGCCTATGCGGTGAGCAAGGCCGAAGGGGACCGAGCGCTGTCCGAGGTGGCGGCCCGCGGCCTCCCGACGGTCGTCCTCCGCCCCGCGGTCATCTTCGGCGTACATCCCACGTCCTTCTGGGGCAGCCGCCTCCCCGAGGCCGTCGCGGCCGGCCAGTTCCCGCTGGTGGACGGCGGCGAGACCACCATGGGCTATCTCCATATCAGCAGCCTGGTCGAGGCCGTGGTCCGTTCCCTGCGCGTCGACGAGGCGGTCGGGCAGGCGTTCAACATCCTCGACGGCCACTTTCGCTGGCGCGAGTACACAAGCTTCTTCAGCACCGGCGCGCTGCCCGCTGCCCCGGCGGAGCAGGTGCCTGCGTTCATGAGCTTCCGGGGGACCATCTCGACCGAGAAGGCCCAGCGCGTGCTGGGCCTCGCCCCACGAGATAGCTTTGCGTCGAGCATGGCAGAGATCACCGGAGCTCTCTCGCAGCGATAGGCGCGCGCCCCGGCCTCCACGCGCCGGGCGTGCGCGCCCTCCCCGGCGCGACGGCGAGTTCGTGATAGGGCCGCGCGCGGACGTGCCGCCGGCGCGCTCACGCGTCGGCGCAAACGAGCCAGGCTTCCCTCAGGATGATCCGTCCTGTCTCTGGACGGGCGCGCTGATGCCCGAGCTCATCTTCTGGTACGCTCCGGGCACGCTCGTCATGACCCAGCACATCGGTATCGTCGGCTGCTCTGCCGAGGGCGCGGCGCTCTGCTATCGGACCCTCTGCGCGGAAGGCGCAGCGCTCCTCGGCCCGCACGCTCACCCCGAGGTCTCGATACACACGCCCTCGCTCGCCGAGTACATGAAGCACATCGACCGCGGCGACTGGGAGGGCGTGGGGGCGCTGATGCTCGCCTCGGCGAACAAGCTCGCGAGCATCGGCGCCGACTTCCTGATCTGCCCGGACAACACCATCCACCAGGCGCTGCGTTACGTCGAGCCGCGGTCGCCGCTGCCCTGGCTGCACATCGCCGAGGTCGTCGCGGAACAGGCCGCCCTGCGCGGGCTCCGGCGCGTCGGTTTGACCGGGACTCGCTGGCTCGTCGAGAGCGAGATCTATCCGGAGAAGCTCGCGGCGCGCGGGCTCGAGTGGGTGCGCCCGAGCGCCGCCGAGCGCGAGGAGATGAGCCGCATCATCATGGAGGAGCTGGTGTACGGCGTCTTCAGGCCCGAGGCCATCGCCTGCTTTCAGCGGGTCATCGGGCGGATGCGCGCCGAGGGCTGCGACGCCGTCGTGCTCGGCTGCACCGAGATCCCGCTCCTCATGAGCGACGCGAACTCTCCGCTGCCGACGCTCGACTCCACACGGCTGCTCGCGCGGGCAGCGCTGCGCCGGGCGGCGCAGGGCGCGGCCGCGCCAGCGTGAGTCGGCTCCCTCGGTCGCGAGCGGCGGCGCGTCAGCGCGACAGGTCGAGCTCGAAGAGCGGGAGCAGCCGGCCAGGGATGCTGGCCGAGCGCCGCTCGCCCACGCGCCGCGCGCCGCAGGCCTCGTAGAACCGCGCCGCGTTCGGGTCGCCCTGGATCACGAGGACGCGATACCCGCGCCGCCGCGCCTCCTCGCGCGCGTGCGACAGGAGCGCGCGGCCGAGGCCGCGTCCGATCTCCGCCGGCTCGACGAAGAGGTGGCCCAGCTCCACCGCGGTGGAGCTCAGGGCCTCGAGCGTGTAGAACCCGAGCGGCTCGTCTCCGCGCGAGCGGACGAAGGTCGGATGCTGCGCGACGTACGCCGGCGAGATCGAGAGCTCGGCGCGGCACGCCTCGAGGAACTCGGGCGAGTAGCCCCAGTGCGCCTTGGAGCGGAGGGCGAGCGCGCCGAGCAGCTCGGCGTCTTCGGGGCGAGCGGCTCGGATCATGGGGCTCTCATGTCGTCCATTCACGGCGAGATGCCAGAATTTAACGCAAAGGCGCAAAGGCGCAAAGGGGCAAGAGAGATAGAGGGAAGTCATCAAGGCTACGATGCACCTCGATCGGCGCGGGTGCTTCCTGGAGGGCGTGCCCGAGCACGCGCGCATCCTCGCCCTCGCCCGCGACGGCCTGGGGTCAGGCCGGTAGAGCTCCGTTTCGCTGGGGGCGGGCCACGCTAGACGGACCCGTCCAGCGACACGATGCCGCCCTCGAAGCGGATCGGCGCGGCGAGCAGCGCGCGGAAGGCCTTGTATCCCGCCACCCCCGGGCGGAAGGCGTGCAGGAAGATGTGGTGGCGCCCGTCGGGGCCGACGGCCACGGACGGGTGCCCTGGCCCCCACCATTCCGCGCTGGAGCTCAACAGCACCTCCGACGACTTGCGGTATGGCCCCGTGGGCGATTCCGCCACGGCCGCGCCGATGCCGTAGTGCGCGGTCGAGAAATCGTTGCCAGCGTAGAGCAGGTGATACCGCCCGCCCTCCTGGGTGATCCAGACGCCCTCGATGAGGTGCGCTTCCCACGGCTGGTCGTTCTCGAGGATGACGGCGGGCTCCCCCTCCAACGAGCGGCCGTCCGCCGACAGCCGCTGTGCATAAATGCGCGTCCTGAGCGCCCGCGAGATCGCGGCGATCTCCTCCACCCGCGCGCCGCACGCGCGCGCCCTGAGCCCCTCGAGCCGCCGCGCGAACCCCGTGAAATCCGCCGTCGCCGCCTCGATCAGCGGCTGCAAGACGAAGAACTGCTCCATGGGCTCGAGGGTCTCCGCCCACGGCCACAGCGTCAGCGCCAGGACGGCCGTGCGCTGGTCCCCCGGTGCGGCGAAGAGCTCGCTCACCCAGGCCGGCTCGCGGTGAAGCAAGGCGGCCAGCTCGCGCGGCCACACGCCGTTGTCGTCCTTCTTCCAGACGAGCCACGGCGCGTCATGCACGTCCACGAGAATGTGGGCGTCGATCACGTCCCCTGTGACGATCGGCGCCTCATCCGCGCTGAACGGGCCGTCCGGGCTCCGGGACCTGGCGAGGCCGATGGCGAGCGAACGGTCGTGCATGCGGGCCGTGAAGCAGAGCCAGGTCTCTTCCCCGACCCGGTGCATCTCCGGGGCCCAGAAGTCGGCCTGACCCGGGCCGGTCAGCGCCCAGGCGGGCGCGCGGCCCTCCGGGAAGACGAAGCCGGTCAGCCGCCAGGCGAGAAGGTCGCTGGAGGCCAGGATGGGAAAGGCGTTTGGCGCGTCATTCGAGGTCACCAGCAAGCGCCACTCGCCCTCGCCCACCCGCACCACGCAGGGGTCTCCATAGCCATAGAGGATCTCCGGCGCGACCGCCTCGGTCAGCAGGGGTCGCAGCGGCGGCCCGCCGTTCCGCGGCGGCGGCGGGGTGCGGGCCAGCGGCGCGCGCGTGCCGAAGTCCCGCGCCAGCGCCTCGAAGAGGTCGAGGTAGTCCGGCTGCTCGGCCTGGGCGAGCTCATAGCGCCGCGCGCCCTGCCCGGGCTCGGCCACCTGGAAGGCGCGAGTCCCCCGGAAGTCGACCGCGATCTCGAAGGCGACCGGCGCGCCGACCGGCGTCCGCAGGTGAAGGAGCATGGGTTCAGCGTCCATGCAACGGGCTCCTCCGCGACGTCAACGCTCGGGAACAGGACCGCGCCCGCGACCGGTCGACCACGCCGGCCCTCGCCCCGGCGTCGCTGGCATGCGTGCCCTGCCACGCGCGGCACGGGAACGGGAAACGCCCGGCGAGCGCCTGCAGCTCCAGGGAGCTCGCCCCCCGTCCCCCCCGACGCCGCGGCATCCGTTATATTTTCCGCTTTCGCCTCGGCATCCGTTATAGTAGACATCCTACATGGCAACGGGACGCTTGGAGTGGCCGCGCTCGCGGCGTGGAGGCCGAAGGTGGCCGCACGCACGCTGAGGCTCGGCGCGTTCATGCGCCCTGTCAGCATTCATACGGGCGCCTGGCGCTATCCGGGGGCCTACCCGGACGCGAACTTCAATTTTTCTCATCTCAAGCGCTTCGCACAGCGCCTGGAGCAGGCTCGTTTCGACGCGTTCTTCATGGCCGATCACCTGGCCGTGCTGAACATGCCGCTCAGCGCCCTGATGCGCAGTCACACGGTCACGTCGTTCGAGCCGTTCACGCTGCTCTCTGCGCTGGCCGGCGCCACCGAACGCATCGGCCTGGTGGCGACCGCGTCGACCACGTTCGATCAGCCCTATCACGTCGCCCGGCGCTTCGCGTCCCTCGATCACCTCAGCGGCGGGCGCGCCGGCTGGAACATCGTCACCACCTCGAACCCGGACGCAGCGCTGAATTTCGGCCTCACCGAGCACGTGGAGCACGACGAGCGCTACCGGCGTGCGCGCGAGTTCTACGACGTGGTCACGGGGCTCTGGGACAGCTTCGCCGACGACGCGTTCGTGCGCGACGTCGAGGCCGGGATCTACTTCGACCCGGAGCGCCTGCACGTCCTGAACCACAAGGGCAAGTATTACTCCGCGCGCGGGCCGCTGAACATCGCGCGTCCCGTCCAGGGATGGCCGGTGATCGTGCAGGCGGGCGCCTCGGAAGCAGGCCGGCAGCTCGCAGCGGAGACCGCCGAGGTCGTGTTCGCGGCGCAATCCACGCTCGAAGCCGCGCGGCGCTTCTACGCCGACGTCAAGGGGAGGCGGGAGCGCCTGGGGCGGGATCCCGACACGCTCAAGATCCTGCCCGGCGCGCTGGTCGTCGTGGGGGAGACCGCGCAGGAAGCGCACGAGAAGCGCGCGCGGCTCGATGGCCTCGTGCACTTCGACAGCAGCATCGCGTCGCTCTCGATCGTGCTCGGCTGCGACGCCTCGCGCTTCGATCCGGACGCGCCGCTCCCGGAGATCCCCCCCACGAACGCCGGCCAGTCCGCGCGCGAGCGCGCCATCGAGCTGGCGCAGCGGGAAGGGCTCACGGTTCGCCAGCTCGCGCAGCGCCTCGGCGGCTTCGGGGGGCTCGCGTTCGTCGGCACGCCCAAGACCATCGCGGACCACATGGAAGAGTGGCTGGTCCAGAACGGCTGCGACGGCTTCAACATCATGTTCCCCTACTTGCCGGGCGGGCTCGACGACTTCGTCGATCGCGTCGTCCCCGAGCTCCAGCGACGGGGCTTGTTCCGGCGCGAGTACGAAGGGAGCACGCTTCGCGAGAACCTGGGGCTCGCGCGGCCCGCGAATCGTTTCTTTCCAGAGCGCGCCGCGCCGCGCTGAGCGCGATCGTCGCGCCCGTTCGCATCGACGACCACCCGCCCGGACGCCGGGCACGAGGAACAGATGTCACGAACCACGGTCACGTTGAAGACTCGGGACGGGCAAACCGAAGCCTCCATCTTCCGGCCCGACGCCGGCGAAGGTCCCTGGCCCGCGGTGCTTGTGTACCAGGACGGCCGCGGCATACGCCCCGCGCTCTTCGAGCTGGGGGAGCGCATCGCGCAGGGCGGTTATTTCGTCCTGCTGCCCGATCTGTTCTATCGCGGCGGCCCTTACCAGGCGCCGGACGCCGAGACCTTCAGCCGAGATCCCGAGTTTCGCAAGCACTGGCAGCAGAAATACATGGCCACGGCCACCAAGGCCAACGTGCGCTCGGACACCGAGTCGTTCCTCGCCTTCCTGGCCGAGCGCCCCGACGTCAGCTCGCTGTCGATCGGCACCACGGGCTATTGCATGGGAGGCGGGCTGTCGCTGTCGGCCGCCGGCCACTTCCCCGACCGCGTGATCGCGGCGGCGTCGTACCACGGCGGCAACCTTGCGACCGACGATCCGGACAGCCCGCACCTCCTGGCGTCGCGCATCCGAGCGCGCGTCTACGTCGCGGGCGCCGTCGAGGACGCCTCGTTCCCGGACCCGCAGAAGCAGCGCCTGATCGACGCCTTCGAGCAGGCGGGCGTGCGGCACACGGTCGAGACGTACGAAGGCGCGAAGCACGGCTGGGTCCCCTCCGATTCGGCGGTGTACAACCAGGCCGCGTCCGAGCGCCACTACCAGACGTTGCGCGCGCTGTTCGACGCGACGCTCACGTCGGCGCCTCCGAAGCGCTGAGCCGGACGGCGCCGGCGCTCATCTCCACGCCACAAGGTGGGCGGGCTCGCGGAGCTCTCCCCGTTCTCACGGCTTGCAAGCTGCGGCGCGCGCGCGCCCGCGGAGGAAGACAATGACTGATTTGCCCACTCGTCTGCTCGGACGCACCGGCGTCCGCGTCACCACGCTCGGCTTCGGCGCCATGGAGCTGCGGGGCGGCCCGCGCGGCCCGGAGATCTCGGATCAGGAGGCGGAGCGCATCCTGAACGACGTGCTCGACGCCGGGATCAACTTCATCGACACGTCGATCGATTACGGCCGCAGCGAGGAGCGGATCGGGCGCTTCATCTCGCATCGCCGGGGCGAGTACTTCCTCGCCTCGAAGTGCGGCTGCGTCGTCGGCGGGGCCCAGGGCGAGCACGTGCACACGGCGCAGAACATCCGGCACGGCGTGGAGAACAGCCTGCGCCTGCTGAAGACGGACCACCTCGACCTCGTGCAGTTCCACCGGAGCCTCACCCGGCGAGAGTTCGAGCAGGACGGCGCGCTCGAGGAGGCGCTGAAGCTCAAGGGCGAGGGCAAGGTCCGCTTCCTCGGCGTCTCGGGCACGCTGCCCAACCTGGTGGAGCAGATCGAGATGGGCGTCTTCGACGCCTTCCAGATCCCGTACTCCGCGCTGCAGCGCGAGCACGAGGAGGTGATCGGCAAGGCGGCCCAGGCCGGCGCCGGCACCATCATCCGCGGCGGTGTGGCGCGCGGCGCGCCCACCGACTGGCAGCGCACGAACTACATGCTGCCGGGCACCACCATGCAGGACCGCTGGGAGCGGGCCAGGCTCGACGAGCTGCTCGACGGCCTGAGCCGGATCGAGTTCACCCTGCGCTTCACCCTCTCGCATCCGGGGCTGAGCACCACGATCGTCGGGACCCGGGATCCGAAGCACCTGCGCGACAACCTGCAGTTCGCGAGGAAGGGTCCTTTGCCGGCGGACGTGCTCGCCGAGGCGAAGCGGCGCCTGAGCGAGGCGGGCTCGACGCCCGAGCCGGTGCCGGCGGCGGACGCGCGCTCGCGCGGCGCGGCGCAGGCGTCCGCGGGGGGCGCGCCCTGAGGAGCCGCGCTGGGCGGCGGCCTGCTCGGGGCAGCGGCTGCCGCCTGGCGAGCGGGGCTCGCCGAGGGCGCGGCGGCGCGGGTCAAATCGCGCCGGAGGTCCCGCCGTCCACGTTGATGCTGGTGCCGGTCACGTAGCTTGCGGCCTTGGAGGCGAGGAAGGCGATCACGTTGGCCACCTCCTCGGCCTCGCCGACGCGCCCGAGCGGCACGTTCTTCCCGAGCGCCGCGTAGTGCTCCTCGGGGCTGAGCCCGCGGCGCTCGGCGTTCCTCCGCTGCTGGCCGCTCTTGATGACGCCGACGCACACGGTGTTGACCAGGATGCCGTGCTCGGCCAGATCCTTGGATAGGGCTTTGGTGAGCGCGATCCCCGCCGCGCGGCTGACCGAGGTCGGCAACGACCTCGCCCCGGGCTGCTTGCCGGCGGGCGTCGTCACGTTGATGATGCGCCCGCCGCGCTGCTGCTTGAGGTGGGGAATGGCGGCGCGCGACGTGCGGATCGCCGCGTGGAGCTTGAGGTCGAGATCGGCCTGCCAGGTCTCGTCGTCGACCTCCTCGAAATGGTGTGCCCGCCCGGTGCCGGCGTTGTTGACCAGGATATCCAGCCGTCCGAATCGGGCGACCGTCTCCGCCACGAGGCGCTCCACGTCGGCGGGGCGCGTGACGTCTGCCGCGATCGCCAGCACGTCTCCGCCGCGATCCCGGATCTCCCGCTCCGCGCTGGCGAGGACGTCTGGCCGCCGCGCCGCGATCGCCACCCGCGCCCCCTCTTCCGCGAGCCGAAGCGCGGTGGCTCTCCCGATGCCTTCGCTCCCGCCGGTGACGATGGCCACCTGTCCCTTCAAGCCGAGATCCATGGCGCCATGAAGAAACAACTCCCATGCCGCCGCGTCGCTCGCCGGACGCCGCCGAGCCGCTGACGCCGCCGGGCCGCCCTCGCGACGCACGCTCGGTGTCGGGCACCGCCTCCGGTGCCGTGCGGGCGCGGCTGTTCCGCCCGTGTTGCTGCCACGCGAGCAGCCGGTGGTGATCCGCTGCTCCGGCACGGTCACGCGCGCGCCGATGGACCGGAGGGAGGAAGGGAACCATCGGCTCGGGGGCTAGCGGCAGGAGTTGTCGCGCGCGTTCACCAGCGTGAGGTTGCGGAACGTGCTGTTGACCGCGCAGGGGCTCTCGTTGACGGCGGTGTTCGAGATCGTGAGGTTCTGGATCGTGATGTCGGAGGAGTTCGCGAACTGGGTGCGCGCCGCGAGCCGGACGTCGCCGCCGCCCGTGACCTTCCCGGACTCGGCGGCGATGTTCACGTTGTGGCAGTTCTCGAGCAGGATCGAGTTGCTGCCCGTGCCGGAGATGTCGATGCGGTCGATCGAGGCGCCCCCGCTCTCGGAGACGCAGAAGATCCCGCGCCCGCCGCCGCGGGCGACGACCTCGCCGACGTGGATGTTGGTGGGGTAGCCGTCGCCGACGCGCCCCGCGCGGTTGGCGAGGCGGAACGCCGCGTAGCCGGTGCCCGTGCCCGCGTTCACGGCGTCGACCTTCCCCACGTCGGCGTTGATGGTGTCGTTCAGGAGCAGGCCGCATTCGCCGGTGTCGCGCGCGACGACGGTGCCGATGCGGAGGCCGTCGACGCCGTAGGTCTCGACGCCGTGGGAGCTGGTCCCCTCCGCGTAGACGTCGTCGAGCTCGATGTTCGTCACCTTGTCGGCGCGGTCCGCGTGCCCGTGGTTGTCGATGCGAATTCCGAGGCCGCTCGAGACGCGCAGCTCGACGTGGCCGAGGCGCAGGTTGTCGACGTCGCGGAAGAACATGGCGTACAGCGGGGTGCCGGTGATCGTGACGTTCGGTATCTCGATGTCGGTCCGGCCGCGGGCGTAGATGGGCGCCATGTCGCCGGAGCCGCCGCCGGTCACGTCGATCGTGCCGCAGACGTTGAGCACGGTGTAGCTCGGCACGCTCAGCCGCGAGCTCGCGGCGATGGTCCCCGAGCCCTGGACGAGGACGCTCTCCTTGCGGGTGCGGCCGCGGCTCAGGCTGTCGAGCGCCGCCTGCACGGCGGCCCGCATGTCGCCGCCGCTATAGACATTGCGGCTGCCGTTCCGCGCGACCCACCTGGACCCGGATTGGGTCACCACGGCGTTGTAGCGGCTCGTGTCTCCGTCGCAGGGATACGCCGCGTCGCCGCTGCCGCCCGGACTACCCACGAGCGCGAGCCCGTCGTCCGCGCCCGAGCCATCGCCGGAGCTGTCGGCGCTGCCCTCCGGGCCGACGCCAGGGTCCGACAGACAGCCTGCGGCCATGAGCCCGGCGAGCGCCACAGGCATCCAGGAAATTTCAAGTATTCTGGTCTTCATTTCAAGCTCCGAAGCGTAAGAGAAATTTGCCGCCGTGATCGACGCTAGCGCTGGGGCTCGGTGCCCCGGGCCCTCTGACAGGCAGCGCCTAGCGACTGCATAGCTGCAACCCGTAGCACGGTGTCGACACGGGGGCAGAATCAATCATGGGTTTCGACGCGCATGATGCGTTCGCTTGCGAGCGAACGATTGCAGTGGTGTCCCTCGTCGGGGACGACCTGACGTAGGTTGACAGGCACGGCGCTTGTCGATGGGCTCCGGCGGTGAGCCAGCCTCGCGAGACCGCGCCAGGCGCCGGCGACCTGCTCCCACGTCGGGTCGTGTGCCAGCACCTGACACCCTCGCTCGACGCTTCGTCGCGGTGGCCAGCGGGCAGCGGGTCGCGGCTCCGCGCGCGGGGCGATCCCGACCTGGGTGGGGTCGCCTTCACCCGAGCGCCAGGCGCCTCTGTCCGTGGAGATCCCCGTGCCGCGGTGTTGTCCAGCGGGCCTCGTCCTGGCATGCTGAGCGCGGTTGTCGGGTTGACGCTCCGGGAATATGGCTGCGCTGGCCGCCGGGGGGCCAATCACTCCATCAGGATGGACCCATGCCGAGCAAACCGCGCAAACCGAAGGAACAACCCGAATCCTCGCTCCCGAAGGGCATCGGGAAGCCGGCGACGCGAGCGCTCGCGCTGATGGGCGTCTCTCGCCTGGACCAGGTCGCTCGATTCTCGGAGGCCCAGCTCCTTTCGCTTCATGGCGTGGGGCCGAAGGCGATCGGAGTCCTCAAGGCTGCCCTGGAGGCCCAGGGAAAGTCTTTTGCCAAAGGCGGATAGCCCCCGACGTCCTGGCGCGGCGTGACGCGGGGGCCCTGCTCCAGGCGGGCGACCTCGACCTGGGTCGGTCGCCGGGAGCAGCTCAGTCGTCGCCGCGGACGCGGTGGAGCACGTACATCCCCGTCAGCTTTCCGAGCTCCTTCGCCGCTGTCCGCGCGCGCCCTCCGCTCGATGGATTGAACAAGCTCGCGGGCGCCGCAGTCTCGAGCAGGACCTCGTCGAGCACCGTCCCGGCCGGATCGGTGATCTGCACCGTCGCCTTGATGACGGTGGGCTTGTTGAAGACGCCGGTGAAGATGCCGGGCTCATAGGATGTGACGTTCGCGCGGATGAAGAACGGCGCGTCGGCCGCGCTGACCGCCCTGACGACGACGGCGTCCTCCGACGCGGTCTCCGCCATGAGGGCTTCGGTGAACTGCTCGTTGATCCCGGATTTGTCCTCCTGCCAGCTCTGCCGCTGCTCGGCGTCCTTGTCGGCCATCCAGTCGGCTTCGGTGATGTCGCCGACCATGGTGCCGTGGAACGCCATCGGGACGACCGCGAAGCGCCCCTTGCCGTAGAACGGGTTGGGCACGGCTTGACGGGTGGTCTTCCAGGGGTGCCCGCAAGCGACGAGCAGGGGGGCGAGGCAGAGCATCAGGAACAAGAGCGCATGTCGACGGTGCACGGAGCGGTCTCCTTCTCGGGCGGTGGCGGCGCGCGGGCGCACTCGGGCGGTGGCGGCGCGCGGGCGCACGATGCCGCGATCCTAGCGGCAGGCGCCGCCGGCGGAGCAAGAAAGCGAGGGGCGGCTGCGACCGTGGACGCGGGCGCCGGCCCGGGTCGGGTCGCGGGGGTCGGGGCGCGGGGAGGGATCGCGGCGCCCGGGGACGGCTCACGCCGGGACGCAGACCCCGCTGGTGGAGCAGACGCAGCACTCTCCGCAGCCGCCGCTGTTCACGCAGTCGACGCAGCGGCCCGCGCCGTCGCACTGATCCTGCTGCGCGTTGCACAGGGTGCCTGACGGCACGGGTCCCTCTGCGCAGAGGCCGTTCATGCAGGTGTACCGGTAGCATTCCGTCGAGGCGCCGCACTCGATGTCCTGCGTGCACTGGAGCGGCACGCACTGGCCAGCGTCGTCGCATCGTCCGCCTGGGCACGGTCCGGGCAGGGGCGCGTGCACAGGGGTTATCCCGTCGCAGGAGTCCGACGTGCACGGGTTGCCGTCATCCGCGGGCTCGTCGGCGGCGACGACGACCTGGGCGCCGCGACCGTTGCAGACGGTGCGCTGGCAGTCGCCCGTCGCCGGCGCGATCTCGGTGCCTTCCGGCAGCGGCGCCGTGCCGCACTTGCCGTCGACGCACGCTGGGATCTGGCATGGTTCGGCGGGGGCGGGGCAATCCGAGGGCCCCGCGCAGCTGCCGCCGCCGGAACCGGTGGTCGAAGCGCCGTCGCTGCTCGCGCCGCCTCCGCCGCCGGTCCCGCCTGAGGCGCCGGTCCCGCCGGCGCCGCCCTGGCCCCTGTCGACGAAGGTGCGTTGCTCGACGGCGCATCCTGCGAGCGCGGCGACCAGGAGGAGCTGCAGCAGAGCCGGCGGCACGGCGCCGGCGCGGAGAGACGGACCCGAGGCACGGGCAGGAGACGACGCCATGGGCCGCATCATAAAAGCAGAGCTGCCCGACGGCGAAGCGACCCGGGCGACCCGACCCGGGTTCGTGGCGGCCCGGGCCACCCGCCTGGGCGGTGCTTGCCCCCAACCCGGGTCGCCGGCACCTCAACCTGGGTCGGGTCCGTGCCGTGCCACCCCAACCCGGGTCGCCGGCACCTCAACCTGGGTCGGGTCCGTGCCACCCCAACCCGGGTCGCCGGCACCTCAACCTGGGTCGGGTCCGTGCCACCCCAACCCGGGTCGCCGGCACCTCAACCTGGGTCGGGTCCGTGCCACCCCAACCCGGGTCGCCGGCACCTCAACCTGGGTCGGGTCCGTGCCGTGCCCAACCTGGGTCGGGTCCGTGACCCCAACCTGGGCCGGCGGCGGCACCTCAACCTGGGTCGGGTGCCTTGACAACAAAATTTGTCAACCTACGATGAGCCGCGTGCTGGACGTTGAGGTCATCGAAGACCCTGCCGCGGCGGTCGTCGCGCTCGACCCGGTCCGGAGCCGATTGCTCTCGGAGCTGGCGCAGCCGGCCTCCGCCGCGAGCCTCGCGGAGCGGGTGGGCCTGGCGCGGCAGAAGGTCAACTACCACCTGCGCGCGCTCGAAGCACACCAGCTGGTGCGGGCGGCCGGCGAGCGGAAATGGGGCGGGCTGACGGAGCGCCTGTTCGTGGCGACCGCGAGCGCCTATGTCGTATCTCCGAGCGCGCTCGGCCCCGCCGCCGCCGATCCACAGCGGACGAGGGATCGCCTGTCCGCCAGCTACCTCATCGCGCTCGCGGCGCGCGTCGTCCGCGAGGTCGGCAGGCTGTGGCGCCTCGCGTTCGACGCCCAGAAGCGGCTGGCGACGCTCTCGATCGACACGGAGATCCGCTTCGCGTCGGCCGCGGAGCGCGCCGCCTTCACCGCCGATCTCAGCAAGGCCGTCACCGACCTCGTGGCGCGATATCACGACGCGGCCGCCCCCGGCGGGCGCGAGCACCGGCTGCTCGTGATGGCGTATCCGAAGCCGAGCGACGAACCCTAGAAAGGAGCCTTCATGCCGATAAAGAGCGACGCACAACGACGCTGGGTCGAGCTCGAGCTCATCGTGCCCGGAACGCCGGAGCAGGTGTGGCGCGCCATCGCGACCGGCCCCGGCATCAGCGCCTGGTTCGCGCCCACCACCGCCGACGAGCGCGTCGGCGGCAAGATCGAGTTCACCTTCGGCGAAGGCGCCGCCTCGTCGGGGACGATCACGGCATGGGAGCCCCCGTCGCGCCTCGAGTACGAGGAGCACGGCTGGAGCGAGGGCGCCCCGCCCCTCGCGACGGAGTTCGTCGTCTCCGGCCGCTCGGGCGACAGGTGCCTCGTGCGGCTCGTGCACAGCCTGTTCACGTCCAAGGACTCCTGGGATGACGAGATCGAGGGGTTCGAGAGCGGCTGGCCCGGCTTCTTCCAGGTCCTCCGCCTCTACTTGCGTCACTTTGCCGACCAGCGCGCCGCCGCCGCGCGCGCGCTGAGCGCCTACCCTGGCGCGCACGCCGAGGCCTGGAAGCAGCTCGCGACCGCGCTCGGCGTCTCCGGCCCCAACCTGGGTGAGCGACGGTCGGCGCCGGCAGGGGCCCCGCCGCTCGTCGGCACCGTCGAGCACGTCGAGCAGAGCGACCAGACCTGCGAGGTCCTGCTGCGCCTCGAGCAGCCGGCGCAGGGCGTCGCGCTCCTCGGGAGCTACCGCTGGGAAGACAAGGCGCGCGTCGCCGTCAGCCTGTTCTTCTACGGCGATCGAGCGGCCGAGACCGCCGCCGAGCTCGAGCCGCGATGGCGCGCCTGGCTGGAGGCCCGCTTCCCGGCCAACGCCGCGCAGAAGGCGAACGCATAGCCGCCCGCCCCGAGGGGGCCTGCCATCGCCCCCGCTCAGACCCGCGCGATCGCGGCCTGCAAACCCGATTGGAGCGTCCCGCTGATCCGCAGGGATGACCAGTCGACGTCGAGAGCGACGAGCGATCGCGCGACCTGCGCCGACATCCCGGTGAGCGAGCAGGTCGCGCCGAGCAGCTTCGCGGCCTGGATCGTCTGGAGCAGGCAGCGGGAGACCTCCTCGCTCACGGAGGGCACGCCGGTGATATCGATGATCAGCTCCCGCGCCGAGGTCTTCACGATGCTCGACAGCACGCTCTCCATGATCTGTTGCGAGCGCCTGCCGTCGACCGTGCCGACGAGCGGCAGGACGAGGATGCCCTGCCAGACCTGGATCACCGGGGTAGAGAGCGCGAAGAGCGCCTCCTTCTGCTCCTCGATCAGCCGGAGCTTGTCCTGCAGCGCCGCCGTGCGGCTCAGGACCAGCTGCTCGAGCTGTCGCTTGCTCTCCCGCAAAGCCTCCTCGGCTCGCCGCCTCCGCTCCGCATCGTGGATGTCGACGAGGATCGCCTGGCCCGACGCGAGATCCACCTTGCGGGCGAAGCACTCCACGTGGAGCACGCTGCCGTCCTGGCGCGTACGTGGACGGCACTCGAAGCTCTTGTGGACGTCGCTCAGCAGCTCGGGCCAGAGCTTCCGCAGCGGATCGAGCGGATGGGCCGCGCCGGCGCTGCCCACGGCGACCTCGAAGAGGCGCAGATCCTCGCGTCCGACCTCGTACATCTCCAGCAGGCGGGCGTTGCAATCGTCGACGGAGCCGTCGAGGTTGTAGAGGATGACGGCGTCGCGGAGCTGGTCGAAGACGTCGCGCAGCTTCGCCGGCGCTCGACCCGGCTGCTCGCGCTCCAAAGCGACCTCGCTGCGTGCCCCATCGCGGTACTCGGACATCCCGGCGCCCCTCGCTCAGCGCTCATCGCGGCGTCGCGCGGCGGCGCCGCTCAGCCGCGCGCCCTCAGCCATTCCACGGCCGCTCTCTCGGAGGAGAACGAGGCGTTCACGTTGTCGATCTCGTTCGCGAACCGCTCCAGCGCGAACCGATTGGCGTGGTCCTCGGTGCTCTCGTCTCGCTTGACGAACACGGCCAGGTGCCGCAGGCCGGACGCGAAGAGCCGCGGCATCACGTCGTCTCGCAGGAAATCGTTGACGCCGTCCCAGCTCGCGGCCCACTGGCTCAGGTCGGCGAGGAGCTTCGTGCACTTGCTCTCGATGAAAGCATCCACGAAGTGGACCCCGAGGATCTCCTTGATCTCCTCATCGAAGACCTCACCGAACCACCGGTGGGTGAGGATGCCATCGGCGCAATAGGTGCTCTCGATCGTGTGGATGCGGCTGCCGAGGATGTTGAACGTGTCGATGGCGCGCGCGGTCTTCACGACGGAGATCCCAGTCCGTGTCTCGGTCGACTGCCTTAGAACGACCCTCATGGCTCCCCCACCCTCGACGCGGCCGCGTTTCGCAGCCCCCACACGATGCTTCCGCAGGGACAGAACATCGCATTCCGCCCAGCTTGTCAAGATCGGTCCGGACTGATTCAGCGAGTGTGAACCATGTCACATGGTGAGCGCTCCCAGAACGGGCGCCGACGTGATCCGGCGTGCACGACCCGCGGCGCGAGGTCGCGCCGGCCCGTCATGTCAACGATGACAGCACGTCAGATCTCGCGGTCCGAGCGGCGGTCGGGACCGCAGTGCTCTCGCGCAGGACCAGCGCGACCTCGACCACGACGCGCGACGACGAGCGCTGGCCCCCTCTCGATCCACCGCCCGCCGGAGATGGCGGCAGCGGAGCTCCGGCCGAGACGCGCCGACCCGTCGATTTGAATTGACGTCGCTTATGTTAACGTTAACATAAGCCCCAACGCTATCCTCTTTGTCGCGCCATGGGCGTGTCTCCATGCGCCTCGACACCTCGCCTCACCCGCCGGATCCGCCGAGGAACAAGCTGAAAGAGCCCGGCATGCAGCAAGAGGATAGACCGCAATGGCGCAAGCGGCGCGAGGGGACGGAGATGGAATTGTATTCTTCTCTTCCCCTTGCGTCCCTCGCGCTCCTGTTCCCATGAATCGATTTCGCCGACATTCGACGTGATCGGCGCTCTAGCTGCCGCCGCTGCTCAGCGCACAGGCGTGGAGGCTCGTGCGCCGAGCACGACGCCGGCATGCATCCGACACTCAGGAGAGCTCATGAGACGATCTCGCACCTCCTTTCTTCTGGTTGGAGCCACGCTCACGGCGACCCTGGTCCTGAGCGGGGCCGCACACGCCCAGTCGACCATCGACATCTCGATGGCGGAGGCGCCCGCGGCGCCGCGGCTGCAGGGCCCATTCGTGTACGGCGCCGCGCCCTCGTCGCCGTTCTTGTTCGCCATCCCCGCCACCGGCCGGGCGCCGCTCGAGTTCTCTGCCTCGGGGTTGCCCGCCGGGCTCACGCTCGCGCCGTCCACGGGGATCATCTCGGGGACGACGCCGGCCGCCGGTTCCTACCCGGTCACGGTCACCGTCACGAGCTCCGCCGGCACCGCGAGCGCCACATATACGCTGCAGTCCGGCGGCACGCTCGCCCTCACGCCTCCGATGGGCTGGAACAGCTATGACTCGTTCGGCGCGAGCGTCACCGAGCAGGACATGATCGACCAGGCCCAGGCGGTGAGGACGCACCTCCAGCCGTACGGCTGGAACACCGTGGTCATCGACTATCGCTGGTACGAGCCCGGACAGCCGATCGACGCGAACGGCCGCTATCTGCCGGCCGCGAGCAAGTACCCGTCGGCGACGGGCAGCAACGGCTTCAAGAGCCTCGCGGACCGCATCCACGCGATGGGCTTGACTTTCGGCATCCACATCATGCGCGGCGTGCCGCGCAAATCGTACGACGCGAATCTCCCCATCGCGGGGTCGAGCTTCACCACGCGCGACGCGGGCAACCCGAACGATCCCTGCCCCTGGGACGATCACATGTGGGGCGTGCGCGGCGACACGCCGGCGGGGCAGGCCTGGTACGACGCGCTCTTCCAGCAGTACGCGTCCTGGGGCGTCGATTTCGTGAAGATCGACGACATGCTCAACAACACGACGCGCAGGTATCACCAGGCCGAGGCCGACGCGATCCACAGGGCCGTGGAAAAGACGGGACGCTCGATCGTGCTGAGCTTCTCGCCGGGCCCCAACGATCCCTCGTGGCTGATCACCTCGTCCGGCCACCTGAACGGCAACGCCAACATGTGGCGCGTCGTGAACGACTTCTGGGATTTCAACGCGCTCACCGATCTTCCCGGCGTGCTCCGCGCTGCGAGCACCTGGCAGGGCGTCGGCGATCTCACCCCGGGCCACTGGCCCGACCTCGACATGCTGCCGCTCGGCTACCTCGGCCCACGCAACGAATGGCACGCGTCCGGTCAGACGACGTTCACCAAGAACGAGCAGGTCACGATCATGTCGCTCTGGACCATGCTGCCGTCGCCGCTCATGTTCGGCGGCAACCCCGCGCGGCTCGGCTCGGACGCGTGGACGCTCGCGCTGCTCACCAACGAGGAGGTGCTCGCCGTGAACCAGGACGCGCTCGGCGCGCGCGGCCACCGCACGGCGGTGAACGGCGGCGAGATCTGGGTCCGTGACCTGAGCGGCGACCGCAAGGCCGTGGCGTTCTTCAATCACGGAGACCAGGACATGACGATGTCGGTGCAGCTCTCGGAGCTTGGCGTCACGGGGACGCCGGTGATCCGCGATCTGTGGCGCCGCGCCGACGTGAACGGCGTGAACGACGCGCTGTCCGCCAGCGTCCCCGCCGGCGCGGCGCTCATGTACACGCTGTCGCCGCCCGGCGGGGTGGGCGAGGCCTCGAGCGCGGCCTCCACGAGCAGCTCGAGCGGAGGCGGAAGCGCGAGCGAAGGTGGAGGCGGCCCTGGAGGAGGCGGAGGCACGGGAACGGCGGGCGTGGGCGCCGGCGGAAACGGCGGCGGGGGAGAGGCCGGCGCGGCGGGCGACACCGGCGAGCCGAGCGGCTGCGGCTGCGCGGTGCCCGGCCCCCCTCGCACGCCCGCGGTGCTCCTCCTGCTCCTCGCAACGACGGCGCTCGGCGCGTCTCGTCGAAGAGCAGCGAGACGCAACGGCGCGAACGCCGCCCGCCGGTGATCTCGGCGTCCCGCGAGGGACGGCCACGGCCAGCGGGGCGTCCAGCGCAGCGACGACCGGCAGCGGAGGAGCGGCGGCCCCCCGACCCAGCGGCGGCTACCCGACCCGGGTTGCGGCCACCCGACCCGGGTTGCGGCTACCCGACCCGGGTTGCGGCTACCTGACCCGGGTTGCGGCTACCTGACCCGGGTTGCGGCTACCCGACCCGGGTTGCGGCCGCCCGACCCGGGTTGCGGCCGCCCGACCCGGGTTGCGGCCGCCCGACCCGGGTTGCGGCTACCCGACCCG
Organism: Sorangium sp. So ce385; assembly: GCF_051474135.1. Lineage (NCBI taxonomy): Bacteria > Pseudomonadati > Myxococcota > Polyangiales > Polyangiaceae > Sorangium > Sorangium sp. So ce385. Next base: position 10,771,692 of record NZ_CP150337.1, read on the forward strand.
GGTTGCGGCTACCTGACCCGGGTTGCGGCTACCTGACCCGGGTTGCGGCTACCCGGGGTTGCGGCCGCCCGACCCGGGTTGCGGCTACCCGACCCGGGTTGCGGCTACCCGACCCGGGTTGCGGCTACCCGACCCGGGTTGCGGCCGCCCGACCCGGGTTGCGGTTACCGGCGACCCGGGTTGCGGCTACCGGCCCCTCCCCGCCCTGCCGCGGCGTCCCCCGTCAGCCGTCGACTCGCGCACAACCCCGATGAACGCCCGGAGCGCCGCCCGCACCAGCCGGTTGCTCGGGTGAAACAGCCGCAGGCCGGGGAACGGCGGCGTCCACGCCGCGAGCACGCGCACGAGGCGCCCCGCCTCGATGTCCGCCGCCGCCGCGCGCTCGCTCACGTACGCGAGGCCCGCGCCCGCGAGCGCCGCCTGCAACGCCAGATCGTCGTTGTCGAGCGTCAGCGCCCCCCGGACGTCGACCGCCACCTCCCGCCCGCGCCGCTCGAGCTCCCACCGATACACCTCCCCGCTCGCCATGCGGCGGCGGATGCACTCGTGCTCGAGGAGATCCCTCGGCGCCTTCGGCGCCCGGCGACGCGCGAAATACGACGGCGCGCCGACCACCGCCATGCTCAGATCCCCGCCGCACGGGATCGCGATCATGTCCTGCGGCACGGCCTCCGCGAGCCGCACCCCCGCGTCGAAGCCCTCGGCGACGATGTCCACGAAGCGGTCCTCCGTCACGAGCTCGACGCGCACGTCGGGGTGGCGCCGACGCATCTCGAGCACCATCGGGAGCACCTCGATCTGCGCCGCCCCCTTCGACGTGTTGATGCGCAGCGTGCCGCTCGGGGTGTCGCGCAGCTCGTGGACCTCCTCCAGCGACGACGACACCTCCCGGAGCGCCGGCTGGAGCCGCCGGACCACGTGCTCGCCGGCCGCCGAGAGCGATACGCTCCGCGTGGTGCGGTGAAAGAGCCGTACGCCGAGCCGCTGCTCGAGCGCCGAGACCGCGTGGCTCAGCGCCGAGGGCGACATCTCGAGCTCCCTGGCCGCCGCGCGGAAGCTCTTGAACGTCGCGACGGCGATCACGGCCTCGAGCTCGATGAGGCTGGCGCGGATCATTGTACCAGATCGTGCATCACAGCATGCAGGATTGCACGCATTGTTTCATCGGTCGGCGCGGCGCAGAACAGGCGCATGAGCAAGACGGTCCTTGTGACAGGGTGTTCGTCGGGGTTCGGTCGCGACATCGCGAAGGTCTTCGCCGCGGAGGGCTGGAACGTCGCTGCGACGATGCGCAAGCCGGAGCGCGAGACCGAGCTCCGCGCGTCGGATCAGGTGAGCGTGCTGCGGCTCGACGTGCAGGATCGCGCGAGCATCGACGCCGCCGTGGCCGCGACCCTCGCCCGGTTCGGCGCGATCGACGTCCTCGTCAACAACGCGGGCTTCGGCCTCCACGGGGTGTTCGAGGAGACCGCGCGCGAGAAGATCCTCGAGCAGTTCGAGGTGAACGTGTTCGGCGTGATGGACGTGACGCGCGCCGTCCTCCCGGCCATGCGCGCGCGGCGCTCCGGCGTCGTCCTCAACGTGAGCTCCGGGGCGGGCGTGTTCACGCTCCCGATGCTGTCGTCGTACTGCGCGAGCAAGTTCGCGCTGGAGGGGTTCTCGGAGGCGCTCTCGTACGAGCTCGCGCCGCTCGGGATCCGGGTGAAGATCGTCGAGCCGGGGGGCGTGCCGAGCACGCGCTTCGTGGAGCGCAGCGCCGAAGAGGCGCGCCAGACCGCGCCGATCGCCGATTACGCGCCCTTCGTCGACGGCGCCGGCCGGCTCTTCGCGGAGCTCGTGCAGGCGCGCGACGGCGCCACCTCGGAGGGCGTCGCGCGCGTCATCTTCGAGGCCGCGACCGACGGCGCCGACCGGCTGCGGTACCTCGGCACGGAGAACATCGCGCCGCTCGTCGCCGCGCGGCGCCAGACCTCGGAGGACGCGTATATCGCCCTGATGCGGTCCAGGTTCGCGCCCAGGCTGTGAGGCGCAATCCGCTCGCCCGGAGGACGTGGGCGCGCGCCTCACCCGTGCTTTACAACCAAGGCTCCCCTTGCCGAGGAGCTGCCGCATGACGAATCGCCTCCAGGAGCGCCTGCTCGCGATCATGGACCGCAAGAACCACTGGGCCTGGGCGCACCTCACCGGCCCTGGCCTCACGCGCGACCAGCTCGTCGTCCACTTCCGGCACGAGTACCGGGTCTACGTGCGCGACTTCCCGGTGCTGCTCGCGCGCGTGCTCGGCCAGTCGCCGCCGGCCGCGGTGCGCAGCGCCCTGGCGGAGAACCTCTTCGAGGAGCAGACCGGCAAGCTCTCCCTGGGCGCGCCGCATCCGGAGCTCTTCCTGGAGATGATCGACGGCCTGGGCATCCCGCGCGCGGCCGTCGAGGACGAGTCCATCCCGCTCGAGCCCGAGGCCCGCGCCTACCGGACGCTGCTCGACCGCGTGAGCGCGGCGCCGCCGTGGGTCGTGGGCGCGGCGGTGCTCACGATCTTCGTGGAGGGCAGCGTGCACGAGCGCGCCGAGCTCCTCGGCCAGCGCGAGGCGCCGCCGATCGACGAGGCGCTGCGCGCGCACCCGATGGTGCGTCACTACGGGTGTCCGCCCGAGCGCATGCGCCTCGTGCGGGCGCACCGGGCGGTCGAGGGCGGGCACCGGCGGGACGCGTGGGAGATGGTGCTGGGGCACGTGCCCGACGAGGGCCCGGCGGCGGACGCGGTCGCGTCGGCGGTGGCCGCCGCGCACGCGGCCTGGCTCTCGTACCGCGACGGCGTCGCGCGCGCGATGGGGCTCCGGCAGGCGTGAGCGGGCCTCTCGCGCGCGCCTTCCGGCGGGGCCCCGCACGCGCCTTCCGGCGGGGCCCCGCGCGCGCCTTCCGGCGGGGCCCCGCGCGCGGGTAAGATCGGCGTCGATGCTCGGCTTTCTCAGGAAGCGCCGGCGCGCCGCCGTCCGCCGCGCGCCCTTCCCGCCCGCGTGGCGCGCGATCCTCGACCGGAACGTGCCCAGCTTCGGCCGCCTTCCGGCCGAGGACCAGGAGGAGCTCCTCGGGCACATCCAGGTCTTCCTGGACGAGAAGCCGTTCGAGGGGTGCGGCGGCCTGGAGATCACCGACGAGATCCGGGTCACGGTGGCGGCGCAAGCGTGCCTGCTCCTCCTGCACCGCGAGACCGACTACTACCCCGAGCTCGAGGTCATCCTCGTCTACCCGAGCGCCTACGTCGCCCCCGGCCGGGAGGTGCGCGACGGGGGCGTCGTCGTCGAGGGCGGCCGGCCGCGGCTCGGGGAGTCGTGGTCGCGCGGCGCGGTCGTGCTCGCGTGGGACGGCGTCCTCGCGGGCGCGGCGGACGTGAGCGACGGCCACAACCTCGTGCTCCACGAGTTCGCGCACCAGCTCGACCAGGAGGAGGGCCCCGCCGACGGCGCGCCCGAGCTGCCCGAGCGCTCGATGTACGCCGCGTGGGCGCGCATCCTCGGCCGCGAGTACGAGCGCCTCGTCCGCGACGAGGCGACCCTCAAGCGCACGGTCATCGATCCTTACGGCGCCACGAACCCGGCCGAGTTCTTCGCGGTCGTCACCGAGGCCTTCTTCGAGAAGCCGCGGAAGCTCAGGGCGAAGCACCCGGAGCTCTACGAGCAACTGAAGGCGTTCTATCGCCAGGACCCGGCCGGCCGGTAGCGGCGCCGCGGGCCGCCGCCCTCGCCGCCCCGCGCGCGCCGATCGCCCGTGCGCGGCCGGTCATGGTATCTCCCTGCTCCCTCGATGTCCCGAAAGCGCAAAGCCAGGTCCCGCAAGGGCGGCGCGTCCTCCGCGCCCCGCCCGGCGTCCTCCGCGTCGCCTGCCCCCGCGGCGCCGCCCGCGCGGCGCGTGCGCTCCTTCCGCCTCCGACTCGACATCACCGCCCTCGAGCTCGCCTCCGGCCACGACGGCCTCCTCCGCGGCGCGCCCGAGCCCGTCCTCCTCGTCGCCGCCTACCTGCTCTGCCCCCTCGACCCGGGCGCACCGCCCCCCGCGCCGGGCGCGCCGGCCGGCCTCACGCCCCCTCGCCCCCTCGGCCGCACCCTCGTGCGTTTCAGCGCGCCCCAGGGCCGCTTCCCCGCGGTGCTCACCCTCCGCGGCCCGCTCTCGTTCAAGGCCCGCGCTCGCGCCCGCGAGGACGACCGCATCCTCCTCCTCGTCCTCGCCGTCGAGGAGGACACCGGCAAGGAGGTCGAGCGGCTCTATGCCCACCTCGCCGACGCGAAGCACCTCCGCCTCTGGGACCTCGACGCGCCCGTCCCCTCCCCGTCGACCCTGGCCGAGCTCATCGCCGCCCCGTACCTGCAGGGGCCCGCGGCGCCCGTGCGCGTCGGCGTGCTCGACGACGGCGGCGACCTCCGCGACACCTGCCGCGGCGACGACTTCGTCGGCGCCAGCGCGGCCCTCGTCTCGACCGCGCGCCACGAGGACGCGCTCCGCTTCCACGTCGTCTCCGCGGACGGCCGCAACGACTGGACCGCCGTGACCGCCGTCAGCGTCGACTGAGGCCCTGGGCGCCGCGCGCGCGTCGAGGTCACGCCGCGCGACCCGCGGCGCCGGGGATCTCCGCCGTCCGCGGCTTCATCAGGCGAGCCATCAGCTTCACGATGAGCTCGCGGCTGAGCAAGCGGGTGAGGAACACGCTCAGGCTGTTCGTGGCGCCGTGGACGACCGAGGCGCGACCGGCCACGAAGGCCGAGAGGCCGAGGCGCACCACGTCTTCGGGCCGCGCCCGCTTTTCGGCCCCCGGGATGTCGCCCGAGCGCTGGAAGAACGGCGTATCCGTCGCGCCGGGGCACAAGGCGAGGACGCGCACGCCGCGCGGGCGGTACTCGGCCCAGAGCGCCTCGCTGAAGGAGAGGACGAACGCCTTCGTCGCCGCGTAGATCGCGAAGTACGGGGAAGAAACGAAGGCCCCCGTCGACGCCACCTGGATCACGCCCCCCTGGCGCCGCTCGATCATGGGCATGAACAGGTGCGTGAGCTCGACGAGCGCGCCGACGTTGAGATCGATCTGCTCGCGGTGCGTCGCCAGGGGGAGGCCGCCGAAGGCGCCGAAGACGCCGAAGGCCGCGTTGTTGACGAGGACATCGACGTCGAGCCCCTTCTCCGTGACGGCATCGAAGACGCGCCGCGCGGCCCCCGGAGCGGCGAGATCCGCGGCGATGACATGCGCTCTGCCGAGCTCGGAGGCCAGCGCGGCGAGCTTTGCTTCGCTGCGCGCGACGAGGACCAGGGTCGCCCCGCGCCGCGACAGCTCGCGGGCGAACGCCTCGCCGATGCCCATCGAGGCGCCCGTGATGAGCACCGTCTTTCCCCTGAAATCGAAAGCATTCATGCCCGGGAAGATGGATTCAGGCGCGCTTGTCGACAATGGACATCGGTGGTAATCCGATTTCCACGGATGCAAAACGCAGGTGCTCCGCTCTGGGACGATCTCCGCGTGCTCCTCGCGCTGCACCGCCACCGCAGCTTCCTCGCCGCGGGCCGGGCGCTCGGGATCTCGACCTCCACCGCGGCGCGGCGCATCGACGCGCTGGAAGCGGCGCTCGGGCGGCCGCTGGTGCACCGGAGCAACGGGGGGACGTCGGTCGAGCCCGACGCGCTCGATCTCGTGGCGCTCGCCGAGCGCATCGAGAGCGGGCTCCACGCGATCCGGCGCGACGAAGGGGACGAGGCGTTCTCCGGGACGGTGCGCCTGTCGCTGGCCGATGAGGTCGTGCGGCCCGTCACGCAGCGCCTCTGCGAGCTCCGGCGGCTGTATCCGGCGCTGGAGCTCGAGATCCTCTCGGAGACGCGGCTCGTCGACCTCGCGCGGCGCGAGGCGGACGTCGCGATACGCGGGAGCAAGTCGTCGTCGCCCGCGGTCGTCCATCGCCTGGCCGGGCGGGCCTCGTTCGGGCTCTACGCCGCGCCGAGCTACGTCGAGCGGCGGCTGCGGGGCGCGCGGCTGCGGACGGCGGAGCTCGCGCGCCACGATTTCGTCGGCTACGAGGGGACGCTGGCGCAGACCGCGAAGAGCTCGTGGCTCATGGCCCACGGGGCGAAGCGCTTCGTCGTGAGGTCGAACTCGCACCACGCGCTCCTCGAAGCGGCGCTCCAGGGCCAGGGGATCGCGCTCATGTCCGACCCCTCGGTGCGCTCGATCGCGGGGCTCGTGCGGCTCGAGGTCGACGCGGAGCTGCCATCGTCGCCCATCTTCCTCGCGTACCATCGAGAGCTCCGGAAGGTGCCGCGCGTGCGCCTCGTGGTCGACACGCTTGACGCCGCGGTGCGCGAGGCGCTTCGCTAGCGCGCCGCGGACCGACGAGGCGAAAGGAGGCCCGCATTGTCGAGCAACGATGAGAAGTCCGATCCTCAGGTCATCCGCAAGCCGATCGCCGCCGAGAGCGTCCCCTGGCACGTCTGGTCGAAGGGATCGCGCTTCGGCAGCCGCTATCGCCACCTGACCAAGGCGGTCATGGGCGGCGACGCCTACCACGTCGGCGTGGCGATCGAGGAGCTCGCGCCGGGACAGCAGTCCTCGCCCGCGCACTACCACCTGCTCGAGGAGGAGCACATCCTCATCCTCGAGGGGCGCGCCACGCTGCGGCTCGGCGACGAGACGCTCGAGATGTCGGCCGGGGATTACGTCTGCTTCCCGGCGCGCCAGAAGGCCGGCCACTGCCTCATCAACACGAGCGACGCGCCGTGCCGCTTCGTCGTGATCGGCGAGCAGAAGCCGGACGAGGTCTGCGTTTACACCGACTCGAACAAGATCCTCGTGCGCTCGGTCGACGCGGTGTACGACAAATCGCAGGTCAGAGACTACTGGGACGGCGAGGCGACGGGCGCCGATCCGGGGCCGTCGTCGTCGTCCTCCTCTTCCTGACCCCCGCCGTCGGCGACCTGCCAGGCCTGGACGAGCGCATTCACGGCGCGCGCTCTTCCCCGGCGGCGCCCGCGGCTCTCGGCGCTCACCGCGATCAGCCGGTTTGCGGGAGGGTCCGCCCAGGGCCACCGTCGGAGGGAACCGCGGGTCGGGCGTCGAGCGGCCGAGATCTCCGGCGCTCCATGAATCGCCGCCAGTCCTCCTGATCCCGGAGGATCTCCGGCCTCACGAGCAGCACGACGAGCCGCTCGCCGCGCGCGGGGAAGTCGGTGCGGAAGGGGACGAACTGCCGGTTGCGCACGACGGCGCTGCTGATGAACGTGTGCGGGGGGTGCGTCGGTCGACCATCGAGCTCCAGGACGACACGCAGGTGGACGGCGTCGGGCGCCACCAGCCGAGGCCGCACTTCGAAGCGGAGGTCGTGCCCGGCAAGGACGAGCTCGACCTCCGGCTCGGGCGCGCGCTGCGCGGGGGGGAGGAGCTCGCCCCGCGTGAGCTCGATGTCGGTGGTCACATCGTCGGTGGCGAGCGCGTGCGCTCCCGACAGCACGCGGACGTCGCTGTCCGCGACGATCTCCTCGAAGCTCTTCCCGGCGAGGCGGGTCACGCTGTCCGGGTGCATGTCGATCAACATCGCGTCGACGAACACCCGGGGAGGCGAATCGGCCGGCTGCGGCGAGCGCGCCAGCGCTGGCTCTCGCGAGCCACAGGCCATGGTCAACACGGAAAACATCGCTGCAAAGAGAGGGGTTCGCATCGGCTGGCCTGAAGAGCACCTCCCGTGCCAGCCAAGCACGCTCGCGAAGCGCGCGGATGAATGCGTCCATGTTGCGCGCCGGATGACGACCTGTCGGGCTGAGCGCGCCCGCCGCGACGCTTTGTCATCCCGATCTCGCCGGAGGTTGATCCGCAACGGCGCGCCATCGGCGACCGCGATTCAGCCCCTGGAGCGCGGCGCTCCGCCGCGAGCGGCTACACCACGCTGCTCGGCCGGTACCAGTCGAAGTTGTTGTGGAACGGAAAGCTGTTGATCCCGAGGCTGATGCTGACGTCCAGCGCGCGGACGTGGTGCCACCAGCCGACAGGGATGAAGAGCGCCTCGCCCGGCTCGAGCACGACGTCCTTCACGAGCACCGGGCTCATCGCGTCCTGCTCCGGATCCCGGTCGGCGTACATCGCGCGCGCCCCCTCGAACAGCGACGTCTCGAACGGGGCGATCATGCGGTATCGCTTCCTGCCGTACACCTGCCCGAAGAGGATGTTGGACGTGTCGTAATGCAGCGGCGTGACGGTCCCAGCAGGGCCGAGCCACAGCGCCGAGCTGCCGAGGAGCCGATGCACGGCGCAGTAGCCGTCCGGGAGGACCACGTCGCTCAGCAGCGCGCCGAGCCTCGTCCGCTCGAGGACGCGGTTGTTGGCGACCATGTAGAAGTCGTTCGTCTCCGTGCGCGCGGCCTCGATGCGCGCGACGAAATCGCGCATCGGCGTGCTCTGCGTGTGCTTCGCCGCGTGCATGTCGTAATCGGGGTCGCTCATGCGCCCCGTCGTGACGTCGACCACGACGTCGCCGAAGGCCTCGGCGAGGTAGGCCGGCGTCCACCGGCCGAACGCGGGCCAGCGGGTCACCACGTCGGTCAGGATGACCGGGAGGTTCCCGGCGACATAGACGTCGCGAAACTCCGCGGCAGACACGCCGGAGCGCCGCGGGATCCCCGTGGGTTCGAGGGCGTTCGACGCCATCCTCTGCTGGAGCCGGACCAGCATCTCCTGCTGCCGCGCCGCCCGGGCGAACGGCCGGGCAGCGAGGAAGATGGGCGAACGAACGATGGCCGAGAGCAGCTCGCTGGCCTGCGCGCCGCTCACGCCCGCTGCCTGGAGCTGCTCCGACACCGCGCCTTCCGACACGCCGCGGAGCAGGTTCTCCGTGGCCCAGCGCCACCACTCCGGCGCGACTTCCAGCTCGCGATCACGTTCGCCCATCGTCGACCTCCTCAGGTGAAGGGATGCACCGGCACGACCCTCGAACGGCTCACTCGCACGGCTGGGGCGGCGGCATCGGCGGGATGATCTCGCCCTCCTCGCCGTCCGGCGGCGGCGGCGGCATCGGCGGGATGATCTCGCCCTCCTCCTCGATCGGGGGATGCATCGGCGGGATGATCTCGCCATCCTCCTCGATCGGGGGATGCATCGGCGGGATGATCTCTCCCCCGTCGCCGCACGGCGGAGGCATCGGCGGCGGCATTGGCGGGATGATCTCGCCCTCCTCGCCGTCCGGCGGCGGCGGCATCGGTGGGATGATCTCGCCCTCGTCGCCGCACGGCGGAGGCATCGGCGGCGGCATCGGCGGGATGGCCTCGCCGTCGGGCGGCGGAGGCGGCATCGGTGGGATGATCTCGCCCTCGTCGTCCCGGGGAGGAGGCATCGGCGGGATCTCCGCCCCGGCGCCACACCCCTCCTCCGGCTGAGGCTCGGTGGTGGGCTGGTCCTCCTGACTCCCCTCCTCGACGACCGGCGCACCACAGGCCACCACGAAGACGGCCGCCGCCGCAGCGGCAGCGCGGGATACCCCGCGAACCAGGGCCGCCGTTCGGGGCGGGGGCGTGGGCCGCGGCGTCAACAAGGATGCATCGTCCACAAGAAAGAACCGTGACATGAACACCTCCACGCCTGCCTCGTGCACGGTATGTGCCATTCCGTACGGCGCCTGATCTCCCTGGAGTTCGCGCTGTTGATGGCCCTGGCCCGGGGCCTCCGTCGCGCCTGGCCCAGAGTGGCTCAACGCCCCTGGCCCAGCGCTCCGCGGCGCGAGCCCGGCGCGGCGCGCGCGAGCGCGGTCAAGCTCGGCGCAGCGCGCGCGCGAGCGCGGCGTCGTCGACCTCCTCCTCGGCGGCGTGCTCCAGCGCCGCGCGGAGGGCGTCGTCGGCCGTGGCCTCGGCGGCGACGCGGATGCGGTCCCGCGCCTCGGGGTAGCCGGCGATGCGCAGGAGCAGGGCCGCGCCGAGCCGGCGATCCGGCGGAGAGTCGGCGTCCTCGAGGGTGTGGAGCACGTCCTCGGGGCTGAGCGACGTGGCCCTGTAGTCGCCGGCGGCGACGAGCTTGCGGAGGTCGTCCAGCCACGCCGCGAGGTCGCGGCCGCGCCGCTCCAGCGCCTCCGCGCCGCGCGGCGCCGCGCTGCCGACCGCGGACGCGTGCGCCTCGCGGATGCGCTGCGCGAGCGCCTCGGTCAGGTCTTCCCCGGCCGCGAGCTCGACCGCGGGCTCGCCGCGCCGGCGCGAGAGCACGAGCCGATCGCCGCGCGCCTGCACCGCGGTGAGCTCGGTGTAGGGGAGCCAGACGCTCGAGAACAGCCGCGCGACGCGCACGCCGTCGCTGCCCACCACGACCTCGGTGCGGCGCACGGCGCGGCGGAAGAGCCAGGTGGACCCCAGGCTGAGGGCCAGCCACGCCACCGCCAGCGCGGCGCTGCCGAAGATCGGCCCGAAGAGCGCGGCGAGCGCGGCGCCCCAGAGGGCCATGGAGACCGGCAGGCCGACGCAGCCGGCCACGAGCTCGCGGTTGACGCCGCCCAGCGAGACCGCGACGCGCCGCTCCGCCGGGCCGATCCTGAGCGCCGCGAGCAGGCGCTCGCCGTCGCGCTCCCGCGCGACCTGCACATCGAGCACCCGGCCGCCGCGCAGGTGGAGCTCGACCCGGACGCGCGGCTCGGTCAAGACCAGGCCCGACACGATCGCGGCGCGCGGGATCGAGCGCTCCGTCGCGCCGCGGGCGAGGCGCAGCCCGGCCGCCCCGGCGGACACGCGCACCGGGCGCCGCGGGCCGAAGGCGGTGGTGCTGAGCAAGGCGCTCACCAGGGCGAGGACGAAGGCGAGGAGCACGCCGAGCAGGACCAGGGCCAGCGTGCCGAGCGCGGTCCGCTTGAGGCTCCCGTCGCCCAGCACCTCGGCGAAGACGACGGCCATCGTGCTGGCGACGGAGGGCACGACGATCGGGAGCAGCGCGACGCGCCCGAGGACGCGGCCCACGGCCTCGTAACGCCACGCGACGCGCGGGCTCGTGAGCTCGAAGGGGGGCCGGGAGGCAGACGGCATGTCGCGACCGCCGGATCAGCGCGATCGGGGAGGAGCGCCGCCGCGCGGCGGCCGCGAGATCGCGTGCGCCGGCCGGCCGCGCCCGGCGGAGACCGCTTGTGCGTGCGCGGGCGCGCGCATCTCCGCCTCGCCTGCACGCCCGCAACCGCGCTGGCGCGGCCCACTCCTCCGGTTGTGCCTGACACGCGCGGGGTTCACTGGTAGAGTCGCAAGCATCGCTTGGGCCATTCTGCGCCCTTTGTTGAGGAGATCTCCAGTATGTCCTTCTCGGCTCGTTCCTTTGCCTTCTTTGCCGCGCTTACGCTTGCGTCCGCGGCGGCCGCGTGCGGCGGTACCTCGAGCTCCGGAAACGACGGTGGCGGCGGCGCCGGCGGCGCCGGCGGCGGCCCCGCGGGCCCGGGGAACACCTCCTCCGGCGTCACCAGCGGCGGCGTCACCAGCAGCGGCGTCACCACCGGGAGCGCCACCACCGGAAGCACCACCACCGCAAGCGTCACCAGCACCAGCGGCGCCACGACCGGCACCGGGGGCGGCGACGTCACGAGCAGCACGTCGACCGGCAGCACGGGTTCCGGTGGGTGCAGCATTTTCTGCTCCGACTTCGAGGGGGGCTCGCTGCCTTCCGAGCTCCAGTTCTTCCCCGAATACCAGCGCGGCAATATGGGCAACTACGTCAAGCTGGACAGCACGGGTCACAGCGGGACGGGCTCGGTGAAGGTGTCGGGCACAGACTTCAGCCAGATGCTCGGCGTCGCCGTCCCGAGCAAGTTCTGGGGCAGGGTCTACCTCAAGAGCGATACCGACATCCAGATGGGCCACAACACCTATGTCGCGGCGGTGTCCGGCACCGGCGATCCCAACGACGGCGAGGCTATCCGCATCGGCGAGCACCAGTGCCAGCTCGAGCTGAACCGCAAGAGCGACGACGCCGAGAAGCTCTCGAACGGCGGGATGTACACGTGCTCCGGCGGCGTGAAGCTCGTCGCGAACACCTGGTACTGCCTCGAGTTCTATTACGACGGCCCGGGCAGGGAGGTGCGCGTGTTCGTGGACGACAAAGAGGTGGACGCGATGCACGTCACGGACTGGGGTCCGTACGATTACAAGCTCTTCAAGTTCGGCTTCGAGAAGTACCACGGCGGCGCCAAGACGATGTGGTACGACGATCTCGCGCTCGGGGCGGAGCGCGCCGGCTGCGGCACGTGATGAGGGTAGCGCCGCGCGGTTGACGCTGCGCGGGGTGGCGCTCGTCTCGCTCACGGACGACAAGATCGACAATGGTAGGTCACCGCTGTCGATCTCCAGAATTTGACAAAATCGACCCTTAGTGTCAACTCTGTCGAGTGCGGCAGTCCCCTTCACCGGCCGATCTCGCTCCCGAGCCAGGCGGCGCCAGCGCCGCGGGCCTGGCCTCGACCTCGCCGGCCCCGCCCAACGCCGCCCGCGCCCTTCGCGGGGTGAGGCTCGGCGCCGTGGCGGCGGTGGCCGCTCTCCTCGTCGTCGCGCAGCGCGCGGGCGTGTTCGAGACCTTCGGCGAGCCCGCGCGGATCAAGCTGGCGCTCGTGGAGCTCGGGCCGTGGGGGTACGTCGCGTTCGTGGCGGCGTACGCTGCGCTGCAGCCGTTCGGCGTGCCGGGTACGGTGTTCATCGTGGCGGCGCCGCTCATCTGGCCGTGGCCGACGGCGTTCGCGCTCTCCATGGCAGGGACCATGGCGGCGAGCGTCGTTGGCTTCTCGTTCGCGCGCTTCGTCGCGCGCGACTGGGTAGCGAGGCGGGTGCCGGCGCGCTTCCGCGCCTACGACGAGGCGCTGGAGAAGCGGGCCTGGCTCACGGTGTTCGTGCTCCGCCTCGTCTTCTGGATGCCGCCCATGCTCCACGTGTTCTTCGGCGTCTCCAGGGTGCCGTTCTGGACCCATTTCTGGGGCTCTCTGGCCGGGTACATCCTGCCCCTCCTGGCGACCGCCTATTTCGGTCCGAAGGTCTTCGACTTCCTGCGCGGCGCGCCCCCCGCGGTGTGGGTCGGCATGGGCGCGATGACGGTCGCCATCGCGCTCGTCGCCTTCTGGGCGCAGCGTTCGAAGCGGGGAGCGGGGCGGAGCGCATTGTAAGCAACAACACAATTATCTCAGAACGCCCGAGAATAAAGAGAATGGAACCACAGAGGCACAGAGGGCACAGAGGGATGAAGAAAAGATTCTGAGCTCTCTCTTCTCTCTTCCTCTGTGCTCTCTGTGCCTCTGTGGTTCATTTTCTCGGGGTTTCGACCCGTTCGGCGCCCTGGAGGTCGGCCAGCGCCACGCGCGCATAGCTCGTTTCGAGGCCGTCGATCGAACCGATGACCTATCGAAATGGCGTCGCTCTTCTCCCTGCTGCTCGGCCGCTTGACGGCCCTGAGGGCCACGCGCGCGGCGCTCTCGACGCCGACGCGTAGCAGAAGCGCCCGTCCAGATCATGGTATGGATGCACGAGGCAGCGCAGCCGTGCGGCGGTGAGCAGGGAGAGCGGGGCGATGGTTCAAGCTAGCCGGAGCAGTGACGTCGAGTCGCCGGAGCCGTCGGGCAGCCAACCTGGCGGCTCGGACCAGGGAGACGGCGCGGCCGGACGACGGGCCATGGGAGACGAGGCCGGTCGCTCGATGCGCGATCCGGGCCGCCCCGCAGCGCCACCCCTCCGCGGAGCGGGTGTCCATGGAACGCGCCATGCATACACCATCGGCGTTATCACCCCCTATCTCGACGGCTCGTTCTGGAACCCTGTCCTGAAGGGCATCCACGAGGCAGCGCGGCAGCGCGGTTGTCGGACGCTGGTGTTGCGCGGCACGCCCGCCACGCTCCAGGCCCCGTCGCTCGCCAGAGAGCAGGTGGACGGGTGGATCGTCGTCATCGGGGTGAGCGGCATCGAGCAGCTCGCTGCCGAGCGGGTCCCGCTCGTCGTCGTCGGCACCCATGTCCACCAGGGCAACTGCCCGTCGGTGATCCCGGACAACCGCAGCGGGATCCGGAGCGCGGTGCGCCATCTGATCGAGCACGGGCACCGGCGCATCGCGTTCGTTGGCTGCTTCCACGAATCCGACGTGGTCGTTCGCTTCGAAGGCTACAGAGAGACGCTCGCGGAGGCGGGGATACCGTTCGATCCCGAGCTGGTCATCCGGAGCGACGACAACTGGTATACCGGCGGCGAGAACGCCGCTCCGGAGCTCCTAGCGAAGCGGCACGCGTGCACGGCGGCGGTCTTCGGGACGGACAAGAACGCGCTCGGGATGATGCCCTTGTTGAAGGCGGCGGGCGTCCGTATCCCGGAGGACATGGCGATCGTCGGCTTCGACGACGTGCCGGACGCGCAAGCGATGGACCCGCCGCTGACCACGGTGCGCCAGCGGTTCGAGATGATGGGGAGCGCCGCGTGCAATCTCGTCGTGTCGATGCTCGCCGGCCAGACCGCCCCGCCCGATATCGTGCTCACGCCGACCACCTTGATCCAGCGGCTCTCGTGCGGATGCAACGTGATCCAGAGCCTCCTCGACGAGGACGCGTCGTCCGGGGAGGACGAGGGCGGCGACCTGGACCGGCGGATGGTCGAGCTGCTCCTCGCGCCCCAGCGCCTCGCGCCCGATACGTCGCCCACCGCCGTATGGCCAGGGGTCGCCCTGGTGCTCGCGGGGTATTCCGCGGCGATCGACGGCACCGCGCCCCCGCCGGCGAAGGAGCTGGAGCGCGCTTACCAGCAGGCGATCGGCATCACCCCGGATATCGGCACCTTGATGGCGATCGTCCGCCTGCTCCGCCTGTCCTACGAGCGGCGCCGCGAGCGGCTGGGTGGAGACGCGGGGTCCGCGCAGCGGGTCGAAGCGTTCCTGGACAGCGTGCACCTCTCGATCGCCCGGGCTCGGCTCACGGTGGAGACGGACGCCGTCGCGCAGCTCGGGATGCTCGTGAGGTCCAATTACGAGGTGGGCCTGTCGCTGCTCAGCGGCTCTCAGCAGGAATCCCTCTCGCTCTCCTGGCTCGCGAAGACGCCCGCGATCTGGGGCTGCCTCGCGCTCCGGGAGGGCGCGACGACGCTCGCCGTCGCCGGCGCCTACAGCCGCGACGGCAGCGCGACGCCCCCGCTCGGCAGCCGCTATCGGCTGGAGGCGTTTCCGCCTGCGGAGCTGCTGCCCCCCTCGGCCGCGAGCGGCGCGCTCATGATGCTCCTCCTGCCGATCCGCACCGTCCAGCACGACTGGGGGATCCTGGCGCTCCTGGGGCCGACCCTCCGCGAGCTGACCGGCGACGAGGGCACGGTCGGGATCTGGGCGTCGCAGCTCGCCGCGGCCCTCGAGCGCAACGAGCTCGTCCAGTCGCTCTCGGCGAAGAACGAGGAGCTGCAGGCCGCCTACGCGACCGAGCGCACGCTCTCGGACGCGGTCCGCGAGCTCGGCTGCCCGCTCATCCCGCTCCTGCCCGGGGTGCTGCTCGTGCCGCTGGTCGGCGCGATCGACCGGGACCGCGCCCTTCAGGTGCTCACGGCCGTGACCGAGGGCGTGGGCCGGCACGAGGCGCGGTTCGTGCTGCTCGACATCACCGGCGTGCCGGCCGTGGACGCGCAGGTCGCCCACGCGCTCGGCCAGACGAGCCGCGCGGTCGCGCTGCTCGGCGCGCGCGTCATCCTGGTCGGCATGCGACCCGAGATCGCCAGGAGCCTCGTGGACGTGGAGCTCGGCGATCTATCGACGCACTCGTCCTTGGCGGGAGTCCTGCACGAGCTGACGACAGGCGGCCTCCGCCCGGCCGGCGCGCGGCGCCGCGCGGCGCGCATCGCCTGATCGCCGGGGCCAGGCGCGGCGAGGGCCCTCGGGCGGGCCTCGGGCTCAGGCGATGATCTTGCGGAGGAGCTCCACGTGGTAGAACTCACGGACGAGGCGGAGCTGGCGCTGCTCGCTGAATGCGAAGTTGCCGATCCCCTCGATGGCAACGTGCTCGCCCTTCGTGGTCCGCAGGTCCAGCGACCAGCGCACCGCGCTCTCGTCCCGGCAGGCCATGCTCGATCTGCGCATCACCAGGATCCCGGGCTCTGCGTCGCAGACGCGCTTCAGAGCGGCAGGTCGCGGCGGTCGGCCTCATCAGCAACGACACCGCCGATGCGAACGCTGTCCTCAGCCCGTGATTCAGATCGTGCTCGAGTGCGAGATGACTTCTCCTGCGACCCGCTGCGCGTGGCGATCCCGAGCCTCAGCTCAGGCTCCGCCGCGTGGATGCGCTCCCGGCAGCACCATCCGCAACGGGGCAACCGGGTTATTCTGGCCGCCGACGCACGTAGATCCGAACGGTCTGGTTCTCCTCACTTCCGCGTCCGGGCACCAAGGTCAGCTCCGGATCGACTTGCCACTTGTCCGATGGCTTCGAACCGGGATCTCGCCGCGAACAGGGCTTACCCGGCCCGCACAGCACGTTGCGTAGCTTTTCGGCGACCGTCCACGCGCGAAGCAGGGCGAGCGCTGCGTTCCCGTCGTTCGGCGCAGCGGCTCCGCATGCATCGCTGCCGCTGCCCGGCCATTTGATGTCTTGATCGTCAATGCGCAGCTGGCCGTTCGGTCCGAAGCAAGTTCGGCTGCCGGATGTGCAAGTGGGTACGGAGGCGATGCGGGCGGCATCCGCGAGAGCGGTGCAAGGGAGCTTCGCAGACGAGGCGAAGCCCTCCACGCGAACGGAAAAGCGTAGCTGCGGGCGCTCTTTTGCGACACGATCGAGGGCACTGGCAATATAATCAAGCACCCCGTTTAGATCGTCAACTTGATCCCTCTCACTACTAGGCGTACCCGAATCCGAAGACAGGCGGAACTTGCCGGTCGCAAACAGGCCGCGGTTCTTCGATGCGCCAGCAAGCTCAATGGCACCGATCGCATTGCCGATGGTCCGGTCCACGCACCATGCGCGGATGCCGCGCGCGCGGATCATCGGATTCTCATGCAGGACGCTGCACATTGCGTTCACGGTCTGCGCATCGAGGAACGTGCCCTGCGTGCGCTCGATTGCTTCTATAACGTCTTTATTGCTCTCGAGAATTGGCTTCTGCATCTCAGCGATGGCCTCGATCTGCCTCGCGAGTCCGGTGGTGTCGATCGACGCGGTGCTTCGTGCCTCAAGGCGAACCAACACGGCCATCGTCACTTCACTCGCGATGCGCATGTCGATAGCATGGGAATCGGCTCTCGACTTTGTGGCGCCTTCTCCGACCGTTTCGCCCGCATTGGAAGCCGGAGGATACTCGGGCTCGAGCGCGGCGCGCAGCAGGTCCGGGCGGCGAAGCAACTCCTCATAAAAGGCCATCTGTGCTTCTTCGGACAGCCGCATCGGCGGCGGATTGGCCTCGGCGCCGTGTGCCACCTGATGGGACAGCTCCATGGTCCACTCGGTCACGGCCGCGGCATGAAGCAGCCCGAGCTGAAATGGCGACGCGGGGGGAGATACGGGCTGTGAACGCGCCCCGTGCTCCGCGCCGGGTGCGGCGGTGTCGGCACGTACCTGCGCCGTCTGTGCGGTGTTCAGCGGCTTGGTCCCCGACGCCCGCTTGCCGAGTCCTTTCACGATCCCCGTGTAGAGGGCGTCCATCTGGAGGAGTCCCCGGTCCGGCACCGGATTGAGAAGCAGCGCGCTGCAAGCCTCCTGCAGAATCGACTCGGGCGAGATACGCAGCTTGCTCAGGAGATCGGCTCCGGCCTCGCCTGCCTTCGCGATGCCTTCCTCGAGCAAATCATTCACGGCGTTGCCGCCGAAGAGGCTGCCTACGGTGATGGCGCCATAAAGCTTGTCGTCGAGGCGATCGAGCCGGTAATTCAAGTCCGTGAGCGCGGAGCGGAGGCCGCGGAAGGCGAATCGCGCCGCCAGCCGCCCCTCGCGCTGCGCCAAGAGCTCGAGGAACTCGGTGCGCTTGCCCGCGCTCAGCATCTGTGCCGCGGCAGCGCCGTTCGCGAGGAACCTCACGTGCTGGCGGTAACGCCCAATCAGGGAGTCAAGGAGATGACCATCGGTAGGCGCCACGAAGGCGACCCGGGCATTCGAAGCTGCGGCCTCCAGCGCGCGCAGCTCGCCACGAGCCTGGCCCTCCAGGCGGGGGAGCTCGATAATCGCCGTAAAGCATCGGCCGGGGGTCCCGGTGGACCGAGGCGCCGCGCATGCTTCCAACTCCTTGAGCAAACGGTCGACGGCGCTCTTGTAATCCTTCTCGCGCGCGTCGCGGGACTCGAGCGAGATCGCGCCGTACGCGCCCACAGACTCCGCCACCGTCTTCGCCGCTGCAAACGACTTGACGAGCGTCTCTTTCAGACGAAGCGCGCGCAGCACGAGCCGTTGCCGCGCCAGAAGCGCGTCGTTCACTTTGCCCACGTCGGAGCCCCACGGGCATGCCGTTGGATCGTCAAGGCATTTAGCCGTCGGTTCCTTCTGAAGGAGCTCCTCCAGGCGCTCGGTGTAGCGCATCTCCACGAACTCCGGGGTCCACGATGCTCTGGGTCCGATCGCATCTCCGACGAGCGCAGCCATGTCCTCCTCCAAGTCGCTCTCGACCTTGACGAGCGCGGGGGTCGGATCGCCGAGCAGCATTCGCACCCGAGCGGAGACATCGTGCTCGACATCGAGCAGCGAGCCAGGGGCCGCGGTCCCGGCTCCTCCCTGTGAGCCGTCGGCCAGCACGCCGGGCAGATGCTCCGAGCAGAGTGCCACAGTTTGCGACGACCTCTCGAAGGCCTTCGCAGCAATGCCTGTCATTGAATGACATGCGGCTACAGCAGCGAGGACAAACAACAGGGCCGAGGACGCCGCTCCGTTACGCATGGCCGGGACAGCTCTCCGTTGAAATGGCTTAGAGGAGAAAAGAAAAACCCAATGCTTCGGATGCGTCAAGCCGTAACTGCACGACCTGCCCCGGGTCGGGAGACTGTTGCTAGCTGCGAGCAGACCGCCGAAAACCAACGTTATATCAGGAACTTGTCCACGCAGCGAACGGGCCGCCCTCACGCTACAGCCAGAGGGAGCTCGTCCGGAGCGGCCCGGCTTCGCCCCCGCGGGGCGATGCAGAAGCTTACCGGCGCGCGGCATGCCGGCGCACATCGTCCTTGGCGAGGCTGCGCTTCCGGCGCCGCCTCGCGGCCCAGGCACGGCGCCTTTGCACCTGAGCTCCGCCCGCCGACCGAGCCTTGCTCGTCCGCGATCCTCGCTCCCTCGCGTTCTGCCCCGCTCCCCCCTGCCCCAGGGCCGGTGTCGTGTCCGCCCGCTCCGCGAGGGCCGCTCCCGTACCAGATTGCCGGTACACCAGTCAGCTATGGCCTGTGCACCACGGCACGACGCGGCGCAGGTTGAGATCGCGCTGAACGTCGCGCCGGACGTGTCACCGAGGGCCCCCGGCAGGGCTCGGGATCAGGCGATGATCTTGCGGAGGAGCTCCACGTCGTAGAACTCGCGGACGAGGCGGAGCTGGCGCTGCTCGCTGAATGCGAAGTTGCCGATCCCCTCGATGGCGACGTGATCGCCCTTCCTCGTCCGCAGGTCCAGCGACCAGCGCACCGCGCTCTCGTCGCCGCAGGCCATGATCTCGCGGACGTGCACGCTCGCGCGCTCGATCTTCGGCTTGGCCGCGCGGAGGAAGGCAATGATGGCCTCCCGCCCACGGAGCGGCGGGGTGCCCACGGGATCCTCGAGGACCCCTTCGGGCGCGAAGAGGGCCGCGAAGGCCTCCTCGGTGTCGTTGAAGGCGGTGTGAAAATAACGCTCCACGAACTGACGAACCTCGGCCTCTGTCATCGGCTCAGGGTACCGAGCCGCGGCGCGCGCGCATAGGACCGCGGGACGCGAGCATGACGATGGCGCGCCTGTGTTTGTCTGCCCGAGGGCTTGCGGAAGCGGGGAGCGTCATCCATGAGCTTGCGCTGCGGGTCACCGCGCCCACAGCGCTCCTGTCTGCAGGGCGCGCGGGTTGAGGCCCGATCCCGTGTGAAGCGAATTTTCTTGTGGGGAGGTACAGCGCATGAACCAGCAAGCTCGACGCGCGTTCTCGGCATGGCTCGCGGCAGCCTCGGTGGGCCTGGCGGGGGCGGCCCATGCCGACGTGACGGTCTCGGGGGATGTGGTGCCTGCCGCTCCGAGCGACCCCTGGGACCTCGGGCCGAATCCGCTCGTGATCGGCGGCGCGAGCACCACCCCGGCGCCGACCTCGGGCGAGGTGATCGTCAGCCGCCGCGGGACGTTGATCAGCGCCGGCGCCACCGTGGCGGCGGCGGCCGGCTCGGGGGGGACGGTCCAGGTCGTCGGCTACGGATCGCGGTGGATCAACAACGGGCAACTCGTGCTCTCGCTCCGCACCGAGTCGCGCGGATCGCTCCTCGTGCAGCGGGGCGCGCAGGTGACCACCTACGATCTCACGCTCGGCGGGGGCGGCTACCTGGCCGAAGGATACGTGCTCGTCGAGGGATACGACGCCTCCCTCAAGTGCACGAGCGCGAACATCGGTCACGCGGAGGGGATCAGCCGCGTCGAGATCAAGCAGGGAGGGAGCTTCTTCTCGAACAACGCCTACATCGCGACGTGCCCGGTCTGCGAGGGCCAGGTGACCGTCACCGGCTCCGCGACGAGGTGGGTCAACACCGGGGTGTTCAACCTGGGCGCGAACGGCCACGGGATGCTGCTCGTCGAGCAGGGGGCCCAGGTCTTCACCGTGGGCGCGCGGATCGAGACCTACGCCTCCTCGCCGCTCTACGCGTCGAGCTCGGCGATCGTGAGGGGCTGGGGCGCCACCTGGACCAACGAGGGGCTCCTGCGCGTCGGGCGCGTGGGCTACGGCGAGCTCACGGTCGGCGCTTATGGGAGCCTCGTGACGGAAGACACGGAGATCCGCTCCGAGTTCGGCGGAGGGTTCGTCCGGGTGAACGAGCCCTACGCGTCCTGGCGCAACAGCGGCGACGTGACGATCTTCGCGTCGTGGGCGACGTCCCCGTCGCTCCTCATCGAGCGGCGGGGCCAGGTCAGCATCGGCGGCCTCCTCCGGACTGCGCCGCTCCGCGAGGGCGCTGAGCCCGGTCCGGGCCCCGTGGTGCGCCTCGTGCGCGGGGAGCTCGACGCGGGCGCCATCGAGGTCCAGGAGGGCGACTTCGACTTCGCCGGCGGCCGCCTGAGCACCGGCAGCTTCGTGGGCGATCTCGTCAACGCGCAGGCCGGCGAGCTCTCCGTGGGAGAGGCAACCCCGTCGACGGACGTGGCCGGCGATTACAGCCAGGGCCCGAGCGCCGCGCTGCGCATCGCCGTCGCGGGCCCGGGCGCTGCGCCGCTCCTGGAGGTGGACGGGGACGTGAGCCTCGGTGGCCTTTTGGAGGTCGTCCCGGCCGACGACGCCGTGTCGTTCCAGGCCGGCGACACGATCGCCCTGCTCGGCTGGAGCGGCGAGCTCACAGGCACCTTCGCGGAGGTGAGCATCGCTCTGCCGCTCGCGCCCGGGCTCGCCTGGGACACCTCTGCGCTGTACACGACCGGGGAGATCACCGCCGTGGCTGCGCCCTGAACCGGCGGCGCAGCCGACTCCACCCCATCGGCGACAGCGGCCCACACCGGGCGCGAGCGGCGCCGCTCCGCGCGTGAGCCGCCGCCCCGCCCGCCCCGTTCACGCCCTCACCGGGAGAGCCCGCGCCCCCCCTCACTCGTCGACGACCGCCTGGATCACCCCGTCGAAGAACTCCCCGGTCCCGACCGCGTCGAGCATCCGGCTCCACCCGGTCTCGTCGAACGGGTTCGGCAACCCGTGGTTGGTGAGCAGGATCCCGAACAGCTCGCGGCTGCGGTCGATCCACATGAAGGTCCCCGCGCCGCCCGCCTTCCCGTAAGAGCCCCTCGAGAGGCGCATCCCACCGCTGGAGAAGCGGCGCGTCGCCAGCTCCCAGCCATAGCCCTTGGGCGTCGACAGCAGGTTGGACAGCGGGGACACATCGGTCTCCGCCGCCGAGACCTCGGGCGTCTGGTTGCTCACCATCGCCGCGGCGACCTGGCGGCTCAGGATGCGGACGCCGCCGTACCTGCCGCCATTCAGGATCATCTGGCAGAAGACCGCCATGTCGATCGCCGTCGAGAAGGCGCCGTCGCAGCCGACGACGCCGCCGAGCGCATAATCCTGCTCGTCCTGCACCTCGCCGCGGACCACCCGGCCCCGGATCTCGGAATAGCCCGTGGCCGCGGTCCGCGGGATCAGCGCCGCCGGCGGGTTGAACGTCGTGTCGCGCATGCCGAGCGGGCCCCAGATGCGCTCCTTCGCGAAGGTGTCGAGATCCACGCCCGCGGCGACCTCGATCACCCGCCCGAGGAGCCGGTAGGTGAGATCGCTGTAGAGCACCTGCGTGCCGGGCAGGTACTCGAGCGGCGACTCGGCCATCCGCCGCCAGACGCTCTCGTCGTCCGGATCCTCCAGGAACGCGGCGTCCATCGGCAGGCCGGCCGCGTACCGCAGCATGTCCCGCACGGTGATGCGGCGCTTGCCGTTGGCCGCGAACCCCGGCACGAAGTCGGCGACCCGATCGTGCAGCCGCAGGACGCCGTCCTGCACGAGGAGCAGCGCCGACGTGGCCGTCGCCAGGACCTTCGTGATCGAGAGCAGGTCGAACAGCGTGTCGAGCGTGACCGGCTCGTGCGCGCCGCGGACCCGGGTGCCGAACGCCCGGTGCCCCACGATCCTCCCCTGCCGCGCGATCAGGGCGACCGCGCCCGGGAAGAGGCCGTCGTTCACGCGGCGCTGGATTCTCGCGAAGACGTCCTCGATGCGCTCCGAGCTCAGGCCCACGCTCTCGGGCCGCCCAGGGACGAGCCTGTCGTAGACCGGCGCATGCATCGGCGCGTGCGCCTCGGCCACCCGGGCCGACAGGACCGATGGCGCGAACGCAGCCACCGCCGCCGTGCGGCCCAGCCCCTGGAGAAGACGCCTGCGATTCAAAGATCCATGCTCAGTGCACATGATCGCTCCTGATCCGTAGGGTGGCGAACCGCGATCCGTGGGGGCCAAGCCGCGCCGCTGCAGAGGCCGCTCGGAGGCGCTCTGCGCGCTGTGGGATCGAGGTCGCCATCGCCGCTCGCAGCGGTCGCCAGGCGTGGAGCAGGACGCGTGCCGGACGGCGAACCCAGCAATTTGCGGCGGAGGCGTCCGTTCGCTCCGGCGACCGGCGCGCGGGTCGTGCATCCGCCTGCACGATCCGAACGATCTGCACGGGTTTGCATGATTCGTGCAGATCTTCGTGCAGACCGATGCGCGGCCCCGCGTAGGATGTGCTCGTGGACGAAGGCTTTCCCGGCGGCGATGCGCGGGGCTCCTGCACGACCCTCCGGCTCGCGATCGTGGCGGGCAGCACGATCGCCTTCGCCCCGCTGCCGCCCCGCGGCTGCGTCGTCCTCGGCCGCGACGAGGGGTGCGACGTGCGCATCGAGGACCGCTCGGTCTCGCGGCGGCACGCCGTCCTCCACGTGGGCCCCCCGCTCCGGATCGAGGATCTCGGGAGCGCCAACGGCACCTTCGTCGGCGAGCAGCAGCTCCCGGGGCTGACGGCGCGGACCCACCGGCTGCGGCGCCTGTCGCGGGACAGCGCCGAGATCGGCATCGGCGAGCGCTTCAACCTCGGCGCGACGACCATCGTCGTCGGCCGCGCGCCCGCGGAGGCCGCCGCGGCGCCCGACTGCTGCGCGCCCGCGGACGTCGTGGTGCGGGCCCCGGCCATGCTGGCGCTGTACGAGCAGGCCGCCCGCGCCGCGCGGAGCCTCATCAGCGTGCTCATCCTCGGCGAGACCGGGGTGGGCAAGGAGGTGCTCGCCCGGACCCTCCACGCGCGCTCGCCGCGGGCCAGCGGCCCCTACGTCGAGCTGAACTGCGCCGCGCTGCCGCCGTCGCTCCTCGAGAGCGAGCTCTTCGGCCACGAGAAGAGCGCCTTCACGGGCGCCAGCCAGGCGCGCCCGGGCCTCCTCGAGTCGGCCCACGGCGGAACGCTCTTCCTGGACGAGATCGGCGAGCTGCCGCTCGCCTTCCAGGCGAAGCTGCTCCGCGTGCTCGAGGACCGGAAGGTGCTCCGCATCGGAGGCCGCACGCCCCGGCGGATCGACCTCCGCTTCGTGGCGGCGACCAACCGCGATCTCGAGGCGGAGGTCGCGCGCGGCGCCTTCCGGCAGGACCTCTACTTCCGGCTGAACGGCATCTCGCTGGTCGTCCCGCCGCTGCGCGAGCGCGTCGCCGAGATCGGCCCGCTCGCCGACAGGTTCCTCGAGGAGGCGTGCCGGCAGCTGGAGCAGCGCAGCGCGCCCCGCCTCTCGCCGGAGGCGCTCGCCGTCCTCGAGGCGTACGCCTGGCCGGGGAACGTGCGCGAGCTGCGCAACGTGATCGAGCGCGCGGCGGTCCTGTGCGCGGGGGATTCGGTCCAGCCCGCCGATCTGCCGCCGCACCTGACGAGCGGCGGCGCGGGCCCGCTCAGCGGCTCCGCGCCCCCGCTGAGCGGACCGGCGCCGCTGAGCGGACCGGCGCCGCTGAGCGGACCGGCGCCGCTGAGCGGACCGGCGCCGCTGAGCGGACCGGCGCCGCTGAGCAGCGCCGCGCCGCCGTCGAGGGGCTCCACGCCGCCGCCGGCTCCCCCGGCGCCGCCGTCGAGGGGCTCCACGCCGCCGCCGAGGGGCTCCACGCCGCCGCCGGCTCCCCCGGCGCCGCCGGCCGGGGACGCCGCCCGGGCGCGCGGGGGGCCGCCGGGCGAGGGCGCCGACGCCGCCGGGCCTCCCGCGGAGCCTCCGACGCCGACGCCGCACTCCGAGGAGATGGAGAGGCTGCGGCTCGAGATGAGGGCCGTCGATCGCCAGCGCGTCCTGGAGGCGCTCGAGCAGTCCGCCGGCAACCAGACGCGCGCCGCGAAGCTCCTCGGCATCTCGCTGCGCACGCTGATCAACCGCATCGACGCGTACGGCATCCCGCGGCCGCGGAAGCGGTCGCCCTGAGCGCTCACGAGCTGGACGAGAGGGCGGCGCCGCCCTTGCGGAGCGTGCTCGTCGCCCCCTCGCGGATCCCGCGGAGCGCCGCCTCGACGTCCCGCTCGGCGCCCAGCGCGAGCCCCCGCTCCGCCAGCGCGCTCGCCGCGGCCGAGTCGCTCCCGGCGAGCGCCTGCTCGGCCGCGTGCAGGTAGAACTCCACGGCGAGCCGCGGCTCGCCGCCCCGCTCGAAGTGCTCGGCGAGCACCTTGGCGTCGTGCTCCCCCGCCTGGAGGAGCCACTCGGCCGCGAGCCGGTGGCCGAGCGCGCGATCGTGGTCCGGGAGCATCGCGTAGCAGCCGTCGCGGATGAGCGCGTGCCGGAACGCGTACTCCTCCTGGTCCGAGAAGCGGCTCTGCTCGCGCCGCTCGAGGAGCTCGCGCTGGAGCATCCAGGGGAGCCAGTCCACCGCGAGGGTCGAGCCGCCGGCGTCGCCCAGGAGGGCGAGCGCCCCCTGCTTCCAGAACGTCTCGCCGAAGACGCTCGCCGCCCGGAGCAGCCGCCTCGCCTCCGGGGGGATCGCCTCGAGCCGCGCCTCCACCATGCCCAGGATCGTCTCCGGCAGCCGGTCCGCGCGCCCCTCCGCGACCGCCCGGATGAGCTCCTCGAGATAGAAGGCGTTGCCGCTCGCGCGCTCGACGAGGCGCGCGACCTCCGCGGGCGGGAGGCCGTCGCCGAGCATCTGCCGCACGAGCTCCTCGGCGGCGCGGCGCGGGAGCGCGCCGAGCGTCATCTCGTGGACCTCGCTGCCCTCCCAGAGGATGGGGAAGACCTTGCGCACCTCGACGCGCGCCAGGTAGAGCACCGCGAACGGGCGGTCGCGGAGCTCCCGGAGCACCCGCGCGATGAGCTTGAGCGACGCCGCGTCGCCCCACTGGATGTCCTCGAGCACGAGCAGGTACGGCCCCGCCGCGCACGCCGCCTCCATGAAGTCGAGGTAGGCGAGCGGGATCTGGTCGGCCATCAGGGCCGGGCTCAGCCGCGCCTCCTGGAACCTCGGGTCGGCCTCGCTCGGGAACGGCGTGCCCACGATCTCGCCGAGGAAGGCGGCGATCCGCGTCCTGTCGCTCGGCCCGAGCGCCGGGGCGCGCGCGACCAGCGAGAGGAGCCGCTCGCGCTGCGCCGGCGCGGGCTCGCCCCCGGTGATCCCGGCCGCGCCCCGGAGCGCGGAGCCGAGCAGCGAGAACGGCGACCCCGCGCTCAGCGAGTCGCCGCGGCCGACCGCGATGGTGATCTCGGGGTGCCGCTCCCGCACGGCCTCGATGAGCTCGTAGCGCAGGCGGGATTTGCCGATCCCGGGCGGCCCGGTGATCAGGATGGCGCGGGGCTCGGGCCCGCTGAAGCTGTCCTCCAGGAGCTCGCGCAGGTTCCGGAGCTCCCGGTCGCGGCCGACGTAGGGGCTCGGCTTGCCGAGGAGCGTCCGCGCCGACCGGCCGACCTCCCGCTCCTGCAGCAGGAAGAACGTGCCGGACCGCTCCGCCTCGATCTCGAAGCGCGCGTCGAGCAGCGCCCGGGTGACGTCGTCGATCCGCACGGGATCGGGCTTCCGTTCCGGACGCGCCCGCGCCTCGAGCTCGGCGAGGGCGAGGAGCGCGGCCGCGCGGTCCATGACGGGCCCGACCGGGAGGCTGCCGGTGTGCTCGGCGCGGCCGGTCGCGAGCACGACCGAGGCGTCGGGCAAGATCTGTCCGAGCTTCAGGGCGCACCGGGCCGCGCGCGCGGCCTGCTCGACCGCGTCGCCCACGCCGGTGATCGAGAGCACGATCGTCCCGTCGGCGAGCGCGTCCACGCGCGCGCCGAACGGCTGGGCGCTCGTGTGGAGCTTGCGCGTGAGGTCTCCCGGCATGGCGGCGACGAGGGTGCTGGCCGAGCCGTCGCACGAGGCCGGGTGCAGCTCCTTCGCGGCCACCATCGAGAGCAGCCGGAGCTCGCCCGTGGTGATCGCCTCGTACAGCACGGGCGGCGCGGCCAGGCCGCTGCTCGGGTCGCGCTCGAGGGCGTCGAGCGCCTCGAGCACGGCCGAGCCGTCGCGCGGCCGCTGCTCCGGGTCCTTCGCGAGCATGCGGGCGACGAAGTCGTCGAGCTCCTGCGGCAGCTCGGGGCGGAGGTGCCGCACGCGCGGCGGGTCTTCCATGAGGAGCTTGGCGAGGAGGGCCATCACGTGCTGGCCCTGGAACGCCGGCCTGCCCGTGAGGCACTCGAAGACCACGGCGCCGAGCGAGAAGATGTCGGCCCGCGCGTCGAGGCGGTCGCGGTCGCCGGTGGCCTGCTCGGGGGCCATGTAGCCCGGCGTTCCCATGACCGAGCCGGTGCGCGTCAGCGCGCCGAGGGTGCGCTTCGTCCGGGCGATGCCGAAGTCGAGCACCTTGAGGCCGGCGACCTCGCCGCCGACGAGCAGGAGGTTGCCCGGCTTGATGTCGCGGTGGACGATGCCCCGCGCGTGCGCCGCCCCGAGCGCCTCGGCGGTCGCGCGGAGCACCGCGAGGCTCTCCTCGAGGTCGAGCTTCTGCCGGGCGAGGCGCTGCGCGAGGCTCTCGCCGTCGAGCCACTCCATGGCGAGGTACGGCACC
This sequence comes from Sorangium sp. So ce385, assembly GCF_051474135.1. NCBI lineage: Bacteria > Pseudomonadati > Myxococcota > Polyangiales > Polyangiaceae > Sorangium > Sorangium sp. So ce385. The sequence goes on from NZ_CP150337.1 coordinate 10,799,280, forward strand.
TCGTCGGGGGTGATGCCGTGGGCCACGTGGCGGACGATCCTCGGGTGATCGAGCTCGGCGAGGATGCGGGCCTCGTGCTCGAAGCGATGGGCGGCGCTCCGGTCGGGCTGGCCGAGGAGCTTCAGCGCGACCGGCGCCCCCGTTGTTCGATCGACGGCGCGGTAGATCGTCCCCATCCCGCCGGAGGCCGCGACGCGCTCGATCTCGAAGCGGCTGTCGATGACCTCTCCCGGGCGCATGAGGCGGAGGATGCACCGGGGTCGAGCCGCCATCAACGGTCCGGCGCCGGGGGCGCCTGGTGTGCGCCTCGCCCCCACGCCGCAGCGTCGCGAGGAGAGGAGAGGAACCACAGCGGACCGAGATCTTCTGTGTTCTCTCTCGCCCGCGCCCCGGCGCGGCTCCGGCGCGCTCGCGGCGGATGAGCCCGCGCGGCGCGGGGCTCACTCCCCGACGCGGACGCGCTTCGCCTCGCTGGGCACGCCGCGATCGTCGAGCACGAACAGGAGGTAGTTGCCTCCGGGCGCCGTGGCGCCGCTCGCCGGCGCGTGGACCTTGAGGTTGCACCTGCTGGTCCTGTCGAACGACAGCTTCACGTACCGGTTGCCCCACGACCAGTTGTGCGTGACCGGATCGGTGCGAAGGATCGCCACCGAGCCCGCGCTCCTGCACGGCGCGTCGAGCTTGACCTCGAAGCTCCTCCGGTAGGAGATCTCCTCGGGGGCCCGCTCGATGACCGGCCTCGAGCCCATGAACATGTAGGCCGGCTTGTAGACCTGCAGGACGGGGACGCCCAGCGTGTCGTCCTCCGGCGCCAGATCCACGCGGTTGCCGCCCATGGAGTAGACGCTGCCGTCCGGCGCGAGCTGCAAGGTCGAGTGATCGTGCCTCGGGACGGTGGTCCTGGCGACCGTCTCGATGTGACCCGAGTCCGGGTCGAAGAGCTGGTATTCGAGCGTGCTGACCCGCTCGCCGCCGGGGGGGCCGCCGCGGCCGCCGACGATGAGCACCCGGCCGTTCGGCAGGACGACCGCGTTGTTCTGCGTGGCCGGCCGGACGAGCTCGCCCTGCCGCCTCCACCTGGGGCGCCGCTCGGAGAAGTCGATCATCTCCACGGCCGCGACGTCGTCTCCGTTCCCGGCGTCGCCGCCGAAGAGCGCGATACGCTGCGACAGGGGCTGTCCGTCATCGTCGAGCTCGAACATCGCCGCGCTGGCGCCGCTCTCGTGGGCGAAGTCGGCCCTGTCGACGAGCCGCCAGTGCCGCTCTCCGGGCTCGCCGCGGCGCCGGTCGGCGAGCGCCGCGCGCACGTCGAGGAAGTAGGTGTTGCCGTTGTACTGGAACGGATCGTACGGCCGGAGGTCCGTCGGGAGCGGCGGCTGGACCTCGGCGACGACGGCCACCTTCCAGTCATGCTTGTGCCGGCCCGTCTGCACGACGAAGGAGCGCGGGTACATCGGCAGGAGCTTCCTCGCGTTCTCGAGCGCGACGGTCCTGTCCGTCAAGGGATCGTAGATCTCCGGGACGACCTGCCGCACCTTGGTCGCGGGCGCCTCGTCGGGCCCGACGCTGCTATCCTGATCGGAGCCGGACAGGAGGAGGACCTTGCCGTCGGGGAGCGTCACGGCGGTCGGATACCAGCGCTGGTACCGCATGTCGGACGGCGCGGGAGGGTCGGTGTTCCGCTCATCGAGGGCGTTTGGATGGAGCTCCGGGAAGCGGAAGTTCGGGTCGACGTCGTAAGCCGCCTTCACCGGCGCGGGCGTCCTGTGGACCCACGTCTCGGTGAGCGGATCGAAGATGTTGAGCTTGCGGGTCCCCTGGTTGCCCGATTTATCGTGGCCGCCCACGACGAGCCAGCGCCCGTCCGTCAGCGTCGTGTTCCCCCCGCAGAAGAGGTTGTAGCCGAGCCCGGCCGACGATCCGCGGTCGTAGAACGCGCCGGCGTTCATGGCGAAATCGGCGTCGTCGAGCTCGCGGACGTCGTACTTGCCCCGGTTGGCGAACGCGTCCGGATGCGTGAGGTCGAAGACGAGGGTGTTCTCGCGGGCGATGTCGTCCTTGATGCGGCTCAGGACGCTGCGTTCCAGGGTGTCGCTGAAGCGAAACCCGCCATAGACGATCTGCCGGAACGACTCCTTGAGCTCCCCGATGGGCTCGACGGTCGGGTCCGCCAGGTCGGTCCCCCTGTACTCGGACGGACGCATCCAGAACAGGATCTTGGGACGGCCCAGCGGGTCCCAGAAGAAGCCGGCGTGGACAGCGTCCTTGTGAAACGGGATGAGCGGGCCGAGCGCGCCGGCCTCGGAGGACGCGCCGGCCTCGGAGGGCGCCTCCTGGACGTCCTCGAGCCCGTCCACGCCCGCGCAGCCGCTCCCGACGCTCAACAGGACACAAAGCAACGGACCTTGTTTCGACGAGGTCATGAGTCTCCCCCTTGAAGCGCACGATGGATAGCCGCGCGCGCTGGTACAAAGAGGAATCGTGATGCGAAGAATCGGAGCTGCAACGCAAATGTGGTTTCCCGGGAGGCGGGCTCCGGGACAGAGGCGATCGTCGGTGACGGGCCGCGCCTCAGCTCTTCGGGATACGCCACGTCGCGCCGGCGCGGAAGAAGAGCACGTCCGGGATGCTCTGCCCCTCTCCGGGGATGCCGTCGTCGTCGGCGTTCATCGGCTCGAAGCGACGGAATAGGCTGTGGCCCGCCTGGGCGGTCAGCCACACCGTCCCGAAGGCGCGCACGCCGAGCGTCACGCCCGCGGTCGCGACCGAGTAGGCGATGTGATCGACGCACCGCTCGGGCCGCGCCACCCGCTCATCCGGCTCGGTCGCCGGGTCGTCGGCCGGCTGGGCGGCGCAGGGCCACGCGCCCGCGACGCGCGCGTCGCGCACCGCGTAGGCGTTCCCCGCCAGGTCCGCGCGCAGGCCGAGCTCGACGCGATCCGAGAACAGGAGCTTCGCCGTCGCGAAGCCAGGGAGGAAGGCCTCGAGGCGGAAGTACGGCGTCGGTGTCCAGTCGACGTAGGCGGCTGGCAGCGGGAGGAACGTGCCGAAGCTGAACGACGCGAGCGCGCCGCCCCCGAGCACGAGCTGCTCCGAGAGCGTGCGGGTCACGAGCCCGAGCGCGCTGATGCGGGCGAGCCCGCCGTCGAAGCCCTCGAAATCGCCCGCGAGCCCCGGCGCGACGCGCAGCGAGAGCGACCAGTCGCTTGGGAGGAGCTGGACGAACAGCACGGAGACATCGACGGAGTGAAAGGCCCGGAGCTGGTCGAAGCCGGGCAAGGCGTCGGCGTAGGAGACCGCTTCGACGTGGTAGACCGCCCCCGGGATCAGGAACGTCTTCTCCCCGAGGGGGAGGGGCACGTTGACGCTCGCCTCGTACGACGTGACCTGCGCCCGCGTCGGGCGTGGGTCCTCGAGCGCGACGCCCGGCATGTACTGCGCGCTCAGGTCCGCGAGATCGGGGAGCTGGGCCCACGCAGCGCCCGGCGCGAGGACCCAGAGGAGCGCCGCGAAGGCGAGGAGCCGCGCGGTCCGCGTGATCCGGCGGGAGGCGCCTCCCTGAGGCTGCGCCGCGGAGCGCGCGGCGGCACGATGGGCGGGCCTCATCGCGTCACCCGCTCGTCGAGCCAGTCGAAGAGCCGCGCCTGGGCCAGGAGCTGGTTGCCGCCCTGGCAATGCACCTGCGACGCCGTGCTCGCGTCGAACATCATCATGTGCTTCGGGCACGTGAGCGCGCCGTAGAGGCGCTCCGACTCGCCCGGAGATGCGTCCTCGGCGCTGCCCTCCATGATCAGCGTCTCGCAGCGAATGTTGGCGACGCCGACGCTGTTGTCGTACTTGCCGAGCTCGTCGAGCGCCTGGTGCGGCGTCGAGACACCGTGCTTCCATGTCACGTCGTTGAAATACCAGCGCGCGTCAGGCAGCGCGAGCGACGCGGCGTCGATGGCGCGGTCGAAGGCCGCGGGCCCGCGCCTGTGCAGCTCGAGCAGGCCGGGGATCGAGGCGAAGTGGCGCATCATCGCGTCGCGCCAGCTGACGACGCCCGGATTGGCGACGAGGGCGCGCAGGCGGCGCTCGCGCGAGGCCGCGCGAGGCGCGAGGTAGCCGCCGAACGAGAGGCCCATCAGCACGAGGTTCCCCGCGTCGAGCCGCTCGTCGCGCTCGGCGAAGTCGAGCACGCGGCCCACGGGGACCTCCCAGTCGGGTCGGAACGGGTGCCCGTGGAGGCGCAGCGAGGCGCCCTGGCCCGGGCCGTGGAACGAGAGGACGTGGTAGCCCCGCTGGAGCGCGCCGTCGATGACCCACATCGTATCCTCGGGCCAGGCGTGGAGGCCCTGCTGCAGCACGATGGCGGGCGCGCGCGCGACGCCGGGCGCGTAATGGACGCGCCCGTAGAGCACCCCGCCCTCGTAGGGGATGTCGACTTGCCGCGAGTCGTAGCCCCGCATGCGGAGCGCCCGCCCGTGCAGGTCGAGCCCCGCGACCGTCGCCTCGACGAGGCGAGGATCGGCGCGATCCGCGTAGCGCATCAGCCCCGCCCGGTAGTACGCGCCCGCGCGGAGGAAATGCGACGCCGCGCTCCGCGTATGGCCGCGGGCCTCCGCCTCCTCGCCGTAGGCTCGCACGCGCTTCGCGGTGGCGAGCCACTGCTCGAACCACGAGCGCTCGTCGCCCGGGCGGATGCGCGTCGCCGTGTCGAGCACCTCGCCGACGTCGGTCAGGCCCATCGACGAGAGGCCGAGCCAGAACACGACCTGCGCGTCCATCACCGGCTGGCCGATGAACTTGTAGCGGTGCCAGACGCCCGCCGCCTGGCCCTGCCCGAGCACGTCGTCGCCGTGGAACCGGGCGGACGCGACCTCCTTGTCGAGCCCACGGCGGCCCGACGCGTAGCCGAGCGCGGCCGCGCTGCCCGCGACCGCCGTGTGGGTGAGGAACCTCCGCCGGTCGATCATCGATGCATCTCCGGCTCCTTACAAAACAAACGATTGAAACACATGTTTAAATCATTGACATCCGCGCGGAGCGTTGTCAAGGTGTGTTTCAAACAAGCGTATGAGCGACCGAGACCCCCCTGCCCACGCGGACGATCCACGCCAGCGGCTCGTGGTCGCCGCGATCGACCAGATCGAGAAGCACGGCGTCGGGCAGGCGACGGTGCGGAGGATCGCGGCGGCGGCGGAGGTGAACATCGCCGCGGTGAACTACTACTTCCGGTCGAAGGAGGCGCTGCTCGCGACGGCGCTCGAGGTGTCGATTCGCAACATGCTCGAGCACACCGAGGAGTTCCTCGGCCGGATGCCCGACGAGCCGATGGAGGCGCTCAGCGGGCTGCTCGGCTACCTCCTCGAGGGCTGCCTGCGCTTCCCGAACCTGAGCCGGGCCCACCTGCACGACGCGTTTCACGCCGACGACTACGGCGGTCCTTTCCCGACGCTCTTCGCGCCGGTGGTCGTGCGCTTGCGCGATCTCGTCCGGGCGGCGGTGCCTGGGCTGGAGGAGCGGGCGGCGGCGCGCCGCGTGGTGGCCGCGCTCTCGGCGGTGCTGTTCCCGGGGTTCTTCGCGGGGCTCTACGAGGGGCTGAGCGCGCTCGGCTCGCCGGCCGACCGCCTCACCTACGCGCGCGAGCTGGCGCGGCAGACCCTGGCGCCCGCGGAGACCGAGGCGCCCGCGGCCCGCGGCAAGCGGCCGAAGCGCGGGTGATCCGGCGAGGGTCACCCGAGCGGCCCGGCGGGCCGGGTCCCGGCGACGAGGGAGAGCGTTCCGGCGGCGCGCGCGAGCGCGGGGCAGATCAGCAATCGAAGTAGCGACGGAGCCCGGGGCGGATGACCTCCTCGATGGTCTCGTCGAGCAACACGCGCGCGTTCAGGCCGCTGCACAGCCCGAGCTGCTCGCCTCGCGGCGGAGCGTCGTGAGGTGGCAAGTGCGCGTGCTCGTGCTGCACGAGGTGCCGGAACGCGACGGGGAAGTAGCGCTCGACCGCGGCCCGCTCCGCCGCGGAGAGCTCCGGCGCGACCTGCTCGAGCAGGCGCCAGCCGAAGCGGGCGTGCCCGACCTCGTCGGCATAGATGCGCGTCAGCAGCTCGAGCAGCGGCCCAGGCGGCATCTCCAGCCGCTCGGCGCCGATCAGGGCCACGGCCACGGTCTCGCTCATGCAGCAAATGTGGATCACGTTGCGGAGCACGGCGGCGCGGGGGGGCGCGTCGCGGTGCAGGGGGAACTCCGGGCGCTCCGGGACGCTCGCGGTCGCGGCCCCGCCGAGGGCCTCCACCACGGCGCCGCAGAGGATCCCGTGGCGGCGCTCCTCGGCGGCGAAGCCCCGGCACGCGGCGGTGAGCTCCGGCGGGAAACCCGCCTCGGCGAGCTGACGCGCGAGCGCCTCGAACACCGCCGACGACGCGTGCTCGTTCACCATCCGCGCGCGCCAGGTGCGGATCGCCGAGGGGAACAGCGCCGCCGGATACCCGCTCACGTCGAAGGCCCGCGCGCGCGCCTCGCCGCGGAGATCGAGCTGCGAGGCGTTCATGCGACCTCCAGCGGGGCGTCGGCGTCGAGCGCCGGCGGGACCGGGGGGCCCCACGGCGTGCAGAACGCCTGGGAATAGAGCTCCTGCTCGGGCGCGACCACGTTGCCGAAGCAGCAGACGCCGCGGACCGGCTCGGCCTCCCCGTACGAGATGGCGCCGGCGCCGACGCCCACGATCAACGCCGTGCAGCAGTTCACGAAGGAGGCGTCCTCCGCGAGGGCGGCCAGCTCCTGCTCGGAGAGGACCGCCCCGCGGTCGGGCGCGCGCTCTGCCGTGTAGCCGAGGCAGCAATCGAGCTCCGCGCGAGGGCGGGCCTCCGCGTCGTCGAGGCTCGCCGGCTCGGCGCACGCGAGCTCGGGGGGCTCCGGTTGGGCGGCCTCGGAGCAGTCCGGATCGCCTTCCGCGGGCGTGCAGCCGGGCGCGGGCTCCTCCGCCGTCGGCGCTGCCCCGCCGTCGCCGGCGTCCTCTCCGGCCGGAGCCGCGTCGTCGGGCGCGTCCGGCGACTCCGGTGCTTCCGGCGCGAGGTGCTCGTCGGGATCCAGATCCGATGATTGCCCGCCGGCGGTGACATGCCCGCCGCAGCCGACCGAGGCGCCATAGGCCAGCGCTCCCAGCGCGACCCTCGCCGCTGCACGCAATGCTGCCCGTCTCGTCTCCTCACGCATACAGTTCGCCTCCACGAAAGGTGGTACGCGCAGCGGAGTGCCTCCGCTGCGGTACGAGCCGCTCGCGCGGCCCGCGTGGATCAGCGTATGTGCGCGGGACAGCGAAGAGAATCTGTATTTTTGACACAGGATTGAATCGGGAATCCGAACAATGGAGCCGCGATCCCTGCCGGCGCGGCGCGCACGAGGGCGCGGGCATCGCCGCGCGGCTGCCGGCGTGAACGCGACGGCCGCTGATGCTCGGAGGGGTGTTCTCGCGCGCTTCGAGCGTCATCGCGGCGCCGGGATGGCGGCGTGGAGCTCCCTCCGGGGGCGCCTCGCCGAGGACGGACACGTCGCCGTCGTTTAGCCGGTGAGCACCTTTGGCGCGAGCAGGGGCGCTGGCCTGCTCTGCGGTGCTTCGCGAGGCGCACGATACGCGTGCATCGAACCCTCGCGTTCCTGGTCCGTCGAGCCAGCGCCGTGGATCACGTCGTGGGGGTGAACGGGGCCCGCCACAGCCCGACGAGGGCGTCCACCAGCCCGACCGCGGCGGCCTCCCACGTCGCTCGCGGCGTGGCGGTGCCCGCTTGCAGCGCCCGCTCGCGCTCGGCGCACATGTGCACGATGAGCTGCCGGCTCATGTCGCCGCGCTCCGCGCGCACCTCCTCCGGGAGGACCGGCATGAGCCGGATCAGCCCTTCGATGGTCTCCTGCATCGACGTCGAGGCGACCGTCTCGTCGATCACGATGCGGCGGAAGGCGGGGTCGGTCGTCGCCTGGGCGATGAAGCGCGCATACCAGCTCGGGCTGCCCAGCGAGGCGAGGTGCTCGGTGAGCGGCCGCACCAGGCACCCGATCCAGTCGCGCAGGTCGGACGAGCCCTTGATCGACGCCAGCATCTCCGCGCGCCGTCGCTCGATGGCCGGGGCATGGCGGCGGACGATGGCGAGCACGAGGTCGGCCTTGGTGCCGAAGTGATAGCCGACCGCAAAGTTGTTCGCCTGCCCTGCGGCCTCGCTCACCTGACGGTTCGAGACCGCCGCTACCCCCTGCTCGGCGAAGAGCCGCTCCGCGGTGGCGACGATGAGCTCGCGGGTTTCGTTCCCGTGCGCTTGCCTGACCCTCGAGCTGGACATGATCGCCAGCATACCAGAAGGCGGGACCGACCCGACCCGGGTTGACCCGCGACCCGCGGGATCGACCCGACCCGGGTTGACCCGCGCATCAGCGGGACCGACCCGCGTTGACCCGACCCGGGTTGGCCAATCGACCCGACCCGGGTTGGCCATCAAATCGACTCAGGTCGGCGAATCGGGGGCGGCCCGGATCACGGCGCAACGTGGCCCGACCGGGGTTGACCCGTGCAATGTGACCCGACCCGGGTTGACGATCGCGGCGCTGGTCCAACGCAGGTTGCGGCGACCTGTGGCCGGTCGTCCGAGCCGGGTTGCCAGTCGCGCCGCGACACGGCGACGACTCGCGTCGCCACACGACCATGCTGGGCGGCCCAATCCAGGTTGCGGCAGCTCCCCGCGCGCGCACGCGCACCGCGTCTATGCCGAGAGCACGAGGTCCTGCACCATGACACCGTGAAACACGCGCATCCACCACGTCCCCGCCGGGAATGCGACGCTGCGCATACCGGCGCGCCAGCGTTCGAGCGCCGCGCGGTACGACGCGCGAAACGCCCGCACAGCAGCGCCAGCACTTCGCCAAGCATCGCCCTGCTCGCGGCCGACCGCAAACGTAGGATTGCATTCGCGCAGCGCCTCAAAGCTCGTAGCACGCGCGTAGGGGGAGACCTCACTGACTCGCTCGGCGCCCAGGAAGCGACGCCCCTGCCGCAGCAGCTCCGCGTGAGCCTGTGCTTCCTGTCGCTCGATCTCGGCGGCGACCTCTTGGCGGAAGGCCTCCGCGCCGTCCTGTTCAATGGCCGGCGGCAGCGGGAGCGAGAGCGTAATTTCCTCAGGCCACTGAGGGTTTTCCGGGTCGAGATACGCAGAGGGGCGCGCGGCGCGCAGCACGCCGCTACCGAGCGCATCCATATCCACCTTGGCGCCCGGCCACTCACGCGCATGTCGGACGAGGCCAGCAGCCACGGGATTTGCCAGTATATACGCGATCTTCTCCACTACGGCCGCACGCGTGAGCAGCCGTACCACGCTCGGGGCCTCATGGTCCCACACCGGTCCTTCCCATGTGCGGAGCACCTTCGTGCCGAGCGCTACGATGCGATGGAAGAACTGCAGGAAGCGCGGCAAGACGCCCGCCACGTCGGTCACGATCAAGTGCAGATGTGTCGACATCGCGCAGAGCGCGTGGACCTGAAGGCCATAGCGCCGCGCGGATACCGCCAGGGCGTAAATCAGGAGCTGAGTGATCGCCGCGTCGGGGCGGAAGAGCAGATGTCGACGCAGGACGCGACGGGTGATCATGTACGTGGCGCCGGGAGTGATCTCGCGGGGCTGGCTCATGGTGAGCGTGCACTAACAAACACTATACCAATGGTTCCCGCGAGTGATTTCAAGGAGTTATCTCAGCCCCGTGGGTGGCGGCGCCATGGTGCCGTCCGTGTCCGCCATCCTGATTGATCCTGGCTGCGACTATCTCTGCCGTGCTTGCTACTTCAACCTGGGCCGGATCCAACCTGGGTCCCGGGCCGGGTCCAACCCGGGTCGGGTTGCTGGCTCTCGGGCCGGGTCCAACCCGGGTCGGATTGCCCGATTGCCCCGCGGGCCGGGTCCAACCCGGGTCGGGTTGCTGGCTCTCGGGCCGGGTCCAACCTGGGTCGGGTCATCGCTCAACCCGGGCCGGGTCCAACCCGGGTCGGGTTGCTGGGTCGGATTATTGCTGTGCGGATCCGATTGCCCGATAGGCTCCCGGGGGAACCCCGACCTCTCGACGAAACGCGACGCTGAAGGCCGCCTGGTCCCGGTAGCCCACGGACGACGCCACCTCGGCGAGGGCGAGCTCGGGTTGCTCCCGCAGCTTCTCCTTCGCAAGCTCCATGCGCCAGCGCATCAGGTGCCGGAGAGGGCTCTCCCCCACCTGCTCGCGAAATGCATGAGCGAAACCGGAGCGGCTCATGCCTGCCTGCCGCGCGAGCGACGCCACGGTCCACATGCGCTCCGGGGCCAGGTAGAGCGCGTCCAGAGCACGGGCGACGCGCTCGTCCGCGAGCGCGGCGCGAAAGGAGCCAGGAGGCGCGGGGCGCTCGAGCTCCGCGCGAATCGCCTGCAGCAGGAGCAGCTCCGCGAAGCGCGCGGCCATCACCGGTGCGCCAGGTCGCCGGACGTGCACCTCGTCGCGGATGCCGTCCAGGAGCCGGCCGAGACCGGGCACCGGCTCCCGGGCGCCGCCGTCGAGGAGCACCACCGAGGGCAGCGCGCGCAGCAGCAGCGACCTTCCGGCGCCGACGAGGCTCATGGCGGCGCAGAGCACCACCGTCGTCGCGCCGTCGCCGCCGAGCCGGCGCCGCACCGTCTGCACACCCGGCGCAGGAGGCGCGAGCCAGCGCCCCTCGTCCTCGACCGGTGCCCCGGGTCGGTGCCGGAGGCAGTGGGGAACGCCGTGCGGCAAGAGCAGCAGGTCGCCCCGACCCACGTGAATCTCTCGGCCATCCAGCTCCAGCCACATCTCGCCTTCGAGCAGGTGGTGGAGCAAGACGAGCTCTCGCCGGCCGACGCGGGCCCCCCAGGGGGCTCCGAGCTCGACGCGGCCGAAGAGGCTGGCCTCGATGCGCACGTGGCGGAGCAGCGCGGTGAGGACATCCGGCATTGGACGATCGCAAAAGGGACGTGGACTCTACCACATGGATGACCCGCGGGGCGTCCGCCAGGCTTCGACCACCAACCCCCAAGGAGCCAGACATGGACATCTTCATCACGGGCGCGAGCGGATTCATCGGTTCGGCGGTCGCCCGCGCCCTGGTCACGCGCGGACATCGCGTTCGCGGGCTGGCGCGCAGCGACGCGTCGGCGGCGAGGGTCCGCGCCTGCGGAGCGGATCCGGTGCGGGGCGATCTCTACCAGCTGGACCTGCTCGCGCGCGAGGCGGCGGCCGGCGACGGCGTGGTGCACACCGCGGCCACGGCCGGAGAGGATCGCGCCGCCACGGACGCTGCGGCGGTCACCGCGATGCTTGCGGCCATGAGCGGCGGCGTCTTCGTCACGACCACCGGGGCGCCGATGGCTCGATCCTCGCGGGTGCCCGTGCCGGAGGACGATACGGTCAACCCCGGTGGGCCGCTCGAGTGGCTGGTGGCGGCCGAGTCGCGCGTGCTCGGCGCGGCGGGGCTCCGCGGTCTCGTCGTGCGGCCTCCGATGGTCTACGGCGATGGCGCAGGCCCGGTGGCGGGCCTGGTGAACGCCGCGCGCGCAGCGGGGGTGGCGCGCTACATCGACGACGGCACGAACCGCTGGTCCACCGTCCATGTGCGGGATCTGGCGGTGGCCTACGCCATGCTGCTGGAGTCGGACGCGACGGGCGTGTTCCATGCCGCCGACGCGTCGCCCGAGCCGATGGCGACCCTCTTCTCGGCGATCGGCGATGTCGCCAGGGTGCCTGTGGGCTCGTGGAGCCTCGCCGAGGCCCGGGCCGCGCACGGGCTCATGGCAGGCTTCCTGGCCATGGACGCCGCCCTCGATGCGGCGAAGCTGCGCCGCCTCGGCTGGACGCCGCGGGTGGGAGAGGCGCTCGGAGGGATCTGCGGCGCGCTGCGCAACCCGGCGCAGGGGTACGGAGCCTCGTGAACCGCGCTCCAGGGCAGCGGCGGCGGACCGCGAGCTCTGCTGCTGGAGCGCCCGCAGAGCGGCGCTCGCTCGCTAGAGCGGCTGATAGAGCTGGATCAGGTTCCCGCAAGTGTCCGAGAACACCGCGATCATGACTGGGCCCATCGGGGTGGGCTCCTGCGTGAACGCGACCTGGCGCTCCTTGAGGCGCGCGAACTCGGCTCGGAGGTCGGTCACCTCGAACGCGGTGAGCGGGATGCCCTGCGCGAACATCGCCTGCTGGAACGTCTTCGCCGCCGGGTTGGCGTTCGGCTCCAGCACGAGCTCGACGTCGTCGGGGCCCTCCGGCGAGACCACGGTGATCCATCGATACTCCCCGACAGGGAAGTCGTTCTTCTTCTTGAAGCCGAGCACCTCGGTGTAGAACTTCAGCGCTCGGTCCTGGTCCTCGACCATGATGCTGTTGAGCTTGATCTTCATCGTTTGCCTCGCTGAGCTGACGGTTCTGGGCCGACTTTGCCAGGGCCGCCGGGCTCAGGCTTCTCGAAAACTGCGAAACGCCTCCGGCGGCAGGCGGCCCATCAGGCTGAGGCACCCCGGGACGAGCTCCCACGGGAGCTTCCCCGGCACCTGGACCATCGCGCGCAGCCGCCGCTGGTACGCCGAAGGCGGCATGCCGATGCGCTGCGCGAACAGAGCGCTGAAGCTGCCGAGGCTGGAGAATCCTACCTCCATGCACACGTCGGTCACGGAGTGCCGCCCGGCGGCCAGGAGCTGCTTGGCCAGGTCGAGGCGCTGCCGGATGCGATACTGGTGCGGGGTCACGCCGAACACGGCCTCGAACTGCCGGATGAAGTGATAAGGAGAGATCGCCACCTCGCGGGCCACGTCCTCGACCGACAGCTTCACGTCGTGCACCTCGGAAAGCAGGTCGCGTGCCCGACAGAGATTCCTCAGTGCGTCGTGTCCCAGCAGCATCGCCAGCGTCCACGATAGGCTGCGGTGGCGGCGGGCACAAGCGGTGCAGCCCGACCTGGGCTGGCGCAGGCGAGACCTGCCCTGTGCGAGAACCACCCTGGGTCGGCCCATGCCACCTGAATCGGGTCGCCACGCCACAGAGTCGCACGCTCTGTAGGTGGCGGAGTGGCGGGGGAGGTGGCGACCGCCAGGTGTCCGCCGCGTCCGCTGTTGTGGTTGTTATCTTGGTTACTTCGGCCGAGGTTGCTTGCCAATTCAACCCGCGGCCACCTGGCCATCTCAACCCTGGCCACCTCAACCCGGGTCGGGTGGCGCTGCCTCAACCCGGGTCGGGTGGCGATGCCTCAACCCGGGTCGGGTGGCGCTGCCTCAACCCGGGTCGGGTGGCGCTGCCTCAACCCGGGTCGGGCCGCTCGCCGCCTCAACCCGGGTCAGGTCGCTGCCTGGTCAGGTCGCTGCCTGGTCAGGTCGCTCCGCCTCAACCCGGGTCAGGTCGCTCCGCCCAGCGCCCGCTCCTCGGTCAGCCACAGCGACGCCGGCAGACATCGCTTGAGGGGGCGGACGTCGATTGCGCGGCGGACGGAGGTACGCGTCTCGCGGCTGCTGCGCGAGATCAACTGCGGCGCCGGTGGCGCCCCGGCGGCGGGCGGCGCGCGTGGCTGAGAATGGTGCTACATCGCCGGAATCATTCGAAGATATGCCGAGACACATGGCGCTTCGCACCGTCGGCGCTTCGGTCGCCGGTCGCGCGCTCTCCTCAGCGCGCGGCGAGGGCCTGGTCGATCGCATCGCGGAGGACCTCCGCGGGCTGCGCGCCGATGATGCGGCGCCCGTTCACGAAGATCGTCGGTGTGCCCCGGAGACCGAGCCGGGTCGCCTCCGCGTCGTCGGCCGCGACGGCGGCGTCGAGCGCGCTGGAGCGCACATCGCGCTGGAAGCGGGCGAGGTCGAGGCCGAGCCTGGACGCGACGCGCTCCAGCGAGACGTCGTCGAGCGCGCCGTGTGACGCGAAGAGCGCGTCGTGGAACTCCCAGAACCTGCCTTGCTCGTGGGCGGCGAGCGACGCCCTCGCTGCCGCGCGCGCCCGCGCGTGAATCGGCAGCGGACGGTGCTTGTAGGCGACACGGAGCTTGCCCTGGTACTCGGCCTCGAGCTCTCTGAGGGTCCGCGACGCCTTTGCGCAGAAGAGACATTCGAAGTCCGAGAAGATCACGACCGTCACCGGTGCGTCCTCCGGGCCGCGCGCGGGCGCGGCGCCGATTGCCACCGCCTCGACCGGCAGCTGCTCCGGGGGCTCCGCGCCGGCGCTGTGCGCGTCGCAGTCGCAGGACCGGCCCGGGTCGTCGCAGCCCGCGGCCGCGGGGGCGCGCTCCTCCGCAGCGGGCGCGGGGGCGCGCTCCTCCGCAGCGGGCGCGGGGGCGCGCTCCTCCGCAGCGGGCGCGGGGGCGCGCGCCGCCGGGGCACGCTCGCCTCGAGGGAGCGGTTGGCTCTCGGTGTCCCCGCGCGCCTCGGCGCACGCAGGCGCGGAGACGACTGCGGCAAGGAGCGCGAGCACAGCGACACGGGACATCTGGATGGACAGGCATCGAATCGAGCGGATCATCGTGGTTCCTCCTCGGCCGCGCGGCACGGCGCTGCCGGCGCCGCGGCGCGGCGCCCGCTCCCCCGCGGGCCTCACCAGCGCTGTGGCCCGCCAACGTCGCGAGTTACGTGCTACGGCGCGCTGCCCGCCTCGCCGCCCGGAGCCGCGCGATCAGGGGCGACGCGCTCGGCCGCGGCCTCCTCCATCGACGATAGGGCGGGCACACACCCGTCGCAGACGCTCTCGTCGCAGAGGGGCGAGTTTGCGATCACATCGTCCTCGAGCGGCTCCGCGGCGCGCGCTTCAGACGCGCGCACGGCCTCGTCGGTCCGCGCCGGCGGGGGGTCAGCCACCGCCTCGACGGGCGGCGGCCCGGCAGGGCGCGGCTGCGCCGCGACGGCGGCGAGCGCCAGCGCGACGGCCGCGGCCATCGCACGCATCCCCCATGGGGCCGATGCCGACACCGCCCGGCGCCCGCCGGGGCCGTGGCGGACCGGCGGGCCGCGGCGGGCCGGCACGCCGGCGTCCGCGTTCGCCCACGGCGCCGCGTCCTCGACCGCGCGCGCGGGCGTGCCCTCGGCGGCGCGCGCGAGCACCGCGTCGAGCAAGGGCGGCCCGGGGAGCGCCGCCGCGCGCGCTGTGAACAGCCGTTGCTCGGCGCGGAGCCAGCGGAGCTCGGCCGCGCAGCGGCGGCACGCTTCGATGTGCGCGGCGACGCGCTGCGCCTCGGCCGGGTCGAGCGTGCCGTCGGCGTACGCCTCCACCGCCTCGATCGGGCACGCGTTCATCGCTGGCCTCCTTCGTAACGCGCCAGCGCCGCGCGCAGCACCTGCCGGGCGCGGTGGATCTCGACCTTGGTCTTGGGCACGCTCCACTCCATCAGGCGCGCGATGTCCTCGTAGCAGAGGCCGTGGTCGAGCCGGAGCAGCAGCGCCGCGCGGCGGTCCTCGGTGAGCTGCGCGAGCGCGCCTTGCACCACGCCGATGGCTTCCCGGCCGAGCAGATCGTCCTCGGGCGACGGCAGGGCGCTGCCGCCCTCGCCGCGCACTTCCCACGGCTCGAGCGGCGCGTCGTCCACGACCCGCCGCCGGCGCACGCGCGCCCTGCGGAACTCCAGGGACACGTGCCGGGCGATGCCGAAGAGCCACGGCGCTGGGCGTTCGACGGCCTGCAGCGTGTGCAGACGCCGGTAGGCGCGGACGAAGGTCTCCTGCGTCGCGTCCGCCGCGGCGGCGCTGTCCCCGAGGAGGTCGCAGAGGAACCGGTGCACGCCCCGAGCGTGCGCGGCGTAGAGCTCCGCGAGCGTGCGCCGGGTCGCGGCGCAGGCGCGCAGCTCCGTGAGCTGGTCGGCCGGAGCGCTGCGCTCGTCGAGCGCAAGCGCCGTCGCGGCGGGCCACACGTCAGGCATGGATGCCACGCAGCCACTGTGGCCGGGTCTGGCCGGAGGTTACAACAGGCCCTCGACGAAGATGGGGCGCGGGGGCGCGGGGGCGCGGGGGCGCCGTGCTGACCCGACCCGGGTTGACCCCGCGGTCTGCGCCGTGCCCCGACCCGGCTGACCCGACCGACCCGGGTTGACCGCGCGGTCTGCCCCGACCCGGGGTGCTGACCCGACCGACCCGGGTTGACCCCGCGAACCGCTCCGCCGCTCAACCTGAGCCAAGTCGCTGGATCAACCTGGGTCGGATCACTCCGGCCGGGTTGCCGTTTACCGCAACCCGGGTCCGGTTGCCGCGGCTCCGGCGTGGGAGGTCGCGCGGCCAGGCCGGGGGCCGCGTCAGACGGCCGGACGGCGCTTGCCTCGGAGCGCGTCGCGCTGCGCGAGCAGCCACGCGCGCGCCTCGCTCTCCGAGTCGAAGAACTCCAGCGGATAGGGCCGCCCCGTCAGGAGCTGTACGCCCTTCGTGACGAGCGTCACGACGACGCGCACGGAGAAGCTCGCTCCGACGGCCGCGGCCGCATCGAGGCGCGCGGTCCGCATCTCTTCCGCAGCCATCTTGCGGGCCAGCGCCGGGATGACGCCGGCGCGGCGGAGATCGCCGAGAACCAAGACCTCACGACCGCCCTCCACCGTGCGCCGTAATGCGGCCATCATCGCCCGCATCATGTCTTCCGACATATCGCCATGGAGCGCGATGTACAGGATGCCGTCAGGCCCCTCGTGGAGATCGAGGCGTGCTCCCTTGGCGTCGACGTCGCTCATCACCCGCATCTTAGCTCGTCTGGCATCTGACCCGACCCGGGTTGACCCCGCGCGCGGCTCAACCCGGGTCGGGCTGCCCCTCGCCTCAACCCGGGTCGGGCTGCCCCCCGCCTCAACCCGGGTCGGGTTGCCTCCCCTCGCCTCAACCCGGGTCGGGCTGCCCCCCGCCTCAACCCGGGTCGGGTTGCCGCGACCCGGGTCCGGCTGCCCCCGGCTCAACCCGGGTCGGGCTGCCCCCCCTCGGCTCAACCCGGGTCGGGCTGCCTCCCGCCTCAACCCGGGTCGGGCTGCTCCCCTGGCAGGAACGCGCTCTCCTCATACTCGCTGCGGGCATTCCACGCCGCGTAGCCAGCGCAGCCGGCGTCCTCGATCGCCCGGATCTGCTCCCGGACATGCCACGGCGTATATTTGTACCGCCGCATCGGACGCGAGCTGTCCAGGTCGAACGCCTGCACCCAGCTGCGCAGCAGCGCGATCCGCCCCGGCAGATCGGCCACCCTGCGCCAGCCGGCCGACAGCGACGCGTGGACGGTCTCGTACGGGTGATGGGCAGGGTTCGCGAGCCCGAAGCTGCCGGGCCCCCAGTGCGACGGGTACGGCATCGGCATCACGTAATCGAAGAGCTCCACCGCATCCTCCAGCCGCTGGCCCACGCCGTCCTGCGGCCCGAGGAGCGTGATCCCGAACAGATCCGCCGAGATCGGCCGCGACGCCGCGTCGCCGACCTCCGCGCGAAGGAACTCGAAGAAAGCGCGGATCGTCGGCGCCCTCTCCTCGACCGGCGTCCGCGACCGCGGCTCGCGCGCCGCGCCATAGCGCACGTAATCGTAATTGACCTCGTCGAAACCGACCTCGAACGCACGGAGCGAGATCTCCGCGATCTCTCGCCATCGCTCCTCCGAACCTGGATCGTACCAGCCCCGCGGACCTCCCTTGAACGCGACGAGCCGGGCGATGAGGTAGATCCCGGCGTCGCGAAGGGCTCCCAGCCTGGCCCTGGTGGCCTCGTCGCGATCCAGGAGGAGCGCTCCTCCATCCGACCGGACATCGATGACCAGGGAGTTCAGCTCCGTCCGCTGTACCAGGGAGGAGAGCCGATTCATCCGGTCCGCGCTCCTCCCTGCCGCGAAGCTCACGTAAATCGCCTTGGTGACCGTGGGCATGCCGTTCCCCCCGGGCGAACGTAGAGCACGCCGCCGGCCACCCGCACACGAGCCCCCTCGCCCAAGTCACCGTTCCCGGCCGACACACATCGCCCTCGCCGCCCCCTTCGGCCCTCTCCCGCTCTCCCCTCCCCTCCTCGCAACGCAGCCACGCGTCGCCGCGCTCAGGTCGCCAGGAAAGAATGCTCCTGCACCTACGCCAGGATCGTCTCGCGGCCTGGAATCCCGGCCACTCCCCGAGCCCTCCCGCCGCCCGGGTCGCGCCCGAGCTACCCCCGCATGGCCTGGATCGGGCTGATCCGCGCCGCGCGCAGCGCCGGGAAGAAGCCGCCGAGAACGCCCATGATCACGGCGAGCAGCACCGACGCGATCAGGATCCCCGGCGTCGGCTCGAACGTGAACACGATCTCCGAGAAGCTCGCGAAATTGATCGTCGAGAACCGCACGAACCTCATCCCGAGCGCGGCGAGCACGCCGAGCGCCCCGCCGACCAGCGCAAGGAGCACCGACTCGATCAGGAACGACGTGAGGATGCTCAGCCGCGAGAAGCCGAGCGCCCGCAGCGTGCCTATCTCGCGCTGCCGGTTGGCGATCGACGCGTGCATCGTGATCATCGCGCCGATCATCGCGCCGATCGAGAAGAACACCGCGATGAGCACGCCCATCCCCTTGATGAACATGCTCGTCCCCTCGGACTGCTTCTCGTAATACTCGCTCTCGCGCATCACCTCGAGCCCGAGGTTCCGGTTCTGCTCGATCGACGCCTCGAACGCGTCGAACTTGCTCTCCGAGGCGAGCCGCGCGCGCACCGACGACACGCTCCCCTCCCGGCCGAACGCCGCGCGCGCCGTGTGCAGATCGGCCCAGACCTCGGACTCCGACGAGGAGCCGCCGTCCGAGAACACCCCCACCACCTTCACCGGCCGGTTCTTGCGGAGATCGAACGACTCGCCGATCGACAGGCCCTTGAAGCGGCGGTAGATCGCCTGCCCCACGATCACCTCGTCCGTGCCCGGCTGCGCCGGCCGGCCCTCGATGATCTTCACCTGCGAGCGGAACGCGAGCACGTCGTCGGGCACGCCGCGCACCTGGACGTTCGAGACGCCGTCCGTGCCGAGCTTGTCGAGGAGGATCACCGCCACGACCTCCGCCGCCCCGTCCGGCTTGCCGTCCTGCCGCTTCGCCACCTCGGCGCTCGCCAGGATCAAGCCGATCTGCTGCTCCTCGACGCTGCTCGCCATCTCGACGTCCGACCCCTTCCGGATCACGATCGCGACGTCGCTCCGCGCCGTGCGCCCGAGCGTGCGCTCCACGCTGTTCGCGAGCATGAGCACCGAGGCGAACACGAACACCACGAGGCCGAGCCCCGCCGCCGTCGCGACGGTCGTCGTCTTGCGCACCACCAGATTCCGAACGTTGTAAGCGACGGGGATCATCAGCGCTCTCTCCCGCTTTCAGGTGTCCTGGACAGGCTCCGACGTCGATCGCTCACGCCACGCGCCGGAGCGCGTCGGTGACCGAGAGCTTCGAGGCTTGGTGCGCCGGCAGGAGCGACGCGATCAGCGACAGCCCCATCGAGAGCAGCACCGCCATCACCATCGTCAAAGGCTCGATCCGGAAATAAGGGAACATGCCGCCCATGTTCTCCTCCAGCCACCGGCCCATCCCGAGCTCGATGATCGGATAGGCGATCGCGAGCCCCACGAGCCCCGCCAGCAGCCCGATGGTCGCCGCCTCCCCGATGATGAAGATCCGCACGTGCTTCGGCTCGAACCCGAGCGCCCGCAGCACGCCGTACTCGCGCGTCCGCTCCCGCACGCCCATCGCGATCGTGTTGCCGAGGATCATCATCATGATGAGGAGGATGATGACGGACACCACGTTCAGCGCCGTCAGCACGGCCGACATCATCGCCATGAACGACAGGTTCATCGCCCGCTCGCTCATCGTCGCCGTCTGGACGTCCTTCTCATCGAAGATCTTGTCGATCGCCGCGCTGATCTCCGCGCTCCGCGACGGATCCGCGATCCGCGCGGCCATCCAGCCGATCTGGTCGCGATCCCGCTCGGGGATCGACTCGTTCAGGTAATCGTAATGGAAGATGAACTGCGACCGGTCGATCGACTTGCGCGTCGCCGTGTAGATCCCCGACACGTTGAACTGCCACGGGCCGGGGTAGATCGACCCCTCCAGCGTCACCGTGTCGCCCACCTTCACGCCGAGCCGCGTGGCGAGGACGTCGCCCACGATGGCGCCCTTGCGATCGGCCTGCCATCGCTCCATGTCCGCCGGCGAGACCACCATCTCGTCGTAGACCTTGAAGAAGGTCGCCGACTCGACCGCCATCGAGCCGAAAAAATTGGTCGCGTCGCGCGGGTCCTTGCCGCCGAACCAGTTCATGAACGTCCCCTCCGTCACGCCGGGGACCTCGCGGAGCGTGGTCATGTAGCGCTTCGGCAGCGGGAGGATGAACGAGATCTTGTGCCGCGTCGCGATCCGGTCCTTCGCGGCGTAGTCGGCGGCGACGGTCCACGCCGTCAGCACCGTCCGGAGGAGCACGAACGCGAGCACCGCCACCGCCGCGCCGATCACGGTCAGCAGCGTCCTGAACTTGTTCCGGAGGACGTTCCTGGCGGCGACGGAGACGAGGTTCATGACAGGTTCCCCTTGTCGAGCCGGCGCGTCACCGTGGCGCGCTCGGCGGCCTGCGGATCGTGCGTGACCATCAGGATCGTCTTCTTGAACTCCTTGTTGAGCTTCTCCAGGAGCGTCAGGATCTCGTCGGCGCTCTTCCGATCGAGATCGCCGGTCGGCTCGTCCGCCACGATGATCGTCGGGTCGTTCACGATCGCCCGCGCGATCGCCACCCGCTGCTCCTGGCCGCCGGAGAGCTGCCGCGGATAATGGCCCATCCGCTCCTCCAGCCCGACCACGCGCAGCGCCGTCTGCGCGCGCTTCCGCCGCTCGGACGCCGAGAGATCCGTGAGCAGGAGCGGCAGCTCGACGTTCTCGACCGCAGTGAGGACCGGCATCAGGTTGTACGCCTGGAAGATGAACCCCATCGTCCTCGACCGGAAGCGCGCCAGCTCGCCGTCGCTCATCCGCGTGAGCTCCTGCCCCGCCACGCGCGCCGTGCCGCGCGTCGGGCGATCGAGCCCGGCGATGAGGTTCAGGAGCGTCGACTTGCCCGAGCCCGAGGGACCCATCAGCGCCTCGTACGACCCCTCCGGGATATCGAGCGTGATGTCGTCGAGCACCACGATCGGCTCCTTGTCGCGGAAATAGGTCTTGCCGACCCCTTGCAGCTCGACAATGGGCTTCGGCTTCCCGTCGCGATACCCCTCGGTCATTCGCTCCCCTTTCCCTTCTCCTTGATCTTCTGGCCGTCCGCGAGGTCGGCGGGCGGCCTGACCACGAGGCGCGTCCCCGGGGCCGGGCCGTCGAGCAGCTCCAGCCCCCCCGGCGCCGGCCCACCCACCCGGATCGGCGCCATCCTCGTCTGGCCCTGGTCGACAACGAACACCACCTTGGCGCCGGCCCGCTCGACCACCGCGGCCTCCGGGACGACCCGCTTCGGCGGCTCCTTCATCGCCTCCTCGGACAGCGCCTCCGCGAGGAAGCTCACCCGCGCGCTCATCTCCGGCAGCGCCTCCTTCGCCTCCCCGACGAACTTCACCTTGACCGGGATGGTCGCCTTGGCGCGGTTCACCCGCTTGCCGATCTCCAGCGTCGTGCACCGGTGGCGCTTCGACGGATAAGCGTCGAGGACGACCTCGCACGGCTTGCCGGGCTCGATGAGGTAAAGGCGCGTCTCCGGGACGTCGGTCTCGACGACGAGCGACGTGAAGTCGGCGATCTCGACGAGGCGCGGCAGCTCGAGGCCGACGACCTCCCCGACCTCCGGCGGCTTCGTCATGATCGTGCCGCTGATCGGCGCGACGATCTTCCGCTCGGCCAGCGTGACCCGGAGGCTCTCGACGTCGGCCGCGGCGGCCTTGACCTCGGCGTCGGCCGCCGCCGCCGACTGCGCGAGGGCGTTCATGCGCGCGGTCAGGTCCTCCATCGAGGCGCGGCCGGTCACCTGGCGCTCGACCAGCGCCCGCTCCCGAGCGACCTGCTGCTCCACCTCGGCGATGCTCGCCCGGGAAGCGGCGGCGCGCGCCCGCGCCGCGGCGACCTTGGCCTGGGCCGCGGCGACGAGGCTCTTCTGGTCGGCGTCCTCGAGCTCCACGAGCGGATCGCCCGCCTTCACCACGTCGCCTTCCTTCACGAACACCCGGGCGATGCGGCCCGGGATCCTGACCCCGACCCGGGAGACGACCTGCGGGACCACATACCCGGTCGACGTCACCGAGATCGAGGCCTGCGCGGGCGAGACCAGCGCGACCTCGGTGGTGGCGACCTCGGTCTTGAAGATCGCGCTCTGCGCCCTCGGCGCGACGAACAGGGCGGCGCCGGCGACCGCCGCGAGCGCGAGCACGGCGACGAGGGCGGTGCGGAGCGGGCTCCGCCGATCGGGATCGACGTCCCGCCGGATCCGGAGCGATGCGAGATCCGAGCTGAGCTGGTCGGACACGGCGCCTCCTTATCACGCTTCGGGCGTGGCGTTTATATTCTAACGTTAATTCCTGACGGGCGGCGCCAGCCGCTCCCGACACGCGCCCGCAGCGCCACGCCGCGGCCGGCTCGGCGCCTCCCTTGCGGGCCGGCGCCCTGCGCCGTGGCAATCTGCACGTCCCGACTACAATGCATCGCGCGGCGCCCGACGCGAGGGGGCGCGCGAGGTAGGATCGCGGCATGACGATCGCCGGCAGGAGCGAGTGCGCGGACAGGACGGAGTGCCGGTGGGGAGCGCCGGCCCGGGCCGGCCTCGAGGAGCGGCGCCGCCGCGGCCGTCCGGTGCGGCGCCGGGAGGAGGACTCGAGTGGTCGATGACGCGGGCTGCGCGGCCCTGCTGGAGGAGCCGAGGGAGCAGCTCGCCGAGATGCTGCTCCTCGCGGCGCACGTGCTCACCGAGGCGATGGAGACCCCGCGGGTGTGTGAGGCGCTCTACGTCATGGCCCACGTCCCCGCGACCGAGGACCCGCTCCTCCGCGGGGCGGTCGCGCTCTGGGAGAGGCTCGCCCGCGCGCCGAAGATCGTCGTCTGCGCGGACGGCCCCGCGTCCGGCTTCACCGGCGGCGCGGCGTGGCGCCGCAAGCTCCGCGATGTGATGGGCGTCCCGAGCAGCGCCGTCGTCCTCGTCGGTGGAGCGCAGTACCAGAGCGCGGACGGAAAGCCGGCGCTCAACTCGGCCACCGAGGCGCCCCCGGTGGTCCGGTGGTGTCGCGAGAACGGCGTGGCACACCTCACGGTCGTCGCCCACCACTTCCATATCCTCCGCTCGTACCTCGGCTTCATCACGGCCGCGCGCGAGACGCCGGGCCTGCAGGTCTCCCCCTACGCCGTCGCGGCCCTCTCCCGCGACGCGCGACACACGCACTCCCAGGGGACGCTCACCAGCACCTTGCCCGAGCTCGTCGAGAGCGAGATCGCGAAGTGCTTCGCGTACAGGAACCTCGTCCGGCCCGGCGAGGCGCGGGCGATCACGATGGCCCGTTACGCCGAATGCGCCGAAGAGCGCGCCAACCGAGGGGCTGAAGAGCGCGCTGAGCCAGGCGCTGAAGAGCTCGCGGAACGAGGGGCTGAAGAGCGCGCTGAGCCAGGCGCTGAAAGGCGCTCTGCGGTTGAATGAGCGCGGCTGTCCCCGGCGCCGTCAAGACGCCGCCGGACGCCGTGCGCGCCGGTGCGCCGCAACGCTCGTTAGTATGGCTACCTAACTATCGACCGTGGTACCATGAAGGGCTCATGTTGACGGAAAAGCACGGCTGTCGCCTCTGCAAGGGCGCTCACCTGGAGCCGTTCCTCGATCTCGGCGAGCAGCCGCCGGCGAACGCGTTCCTCCGCGAGGAGGCGTTCGCCGCCGAGCGCCGCTTCCCGCTCACGGTCGCGCGCTGCGCCGACTGCGGGTTCGTGCAGCTCCGGCACGCGGTGGATCCGGACCTCCTCTTCCGGGACTACGTCTACGTCTCCTCCACCTCGCCGTCGTTCGTGCGCCACTTCGAGCGGTACGCCCGGGCGATGGACGAGCGGCTCGGGCTCTCCGGCGCCGTCACGCTCGACATCGGCAGCAACGACGGTGTCCTCGTGAAGCCGCTCCGCGCCCTCGGCGCCGAGGCGTACGGGGTGGATCCGGCCGCCGCCATCGCCGGCCGGGCGACCGAGCACGGCGCGCCGACCGCCGTCGGGTACTTCACCGAGGCGTTCGCGAGGGAGTTCGCCGACGAGCGAGGGAAGGCGAAGCTCATCACGGCCAACAACGTCTTCGCGCACATCGACGATCTCGACGACGTCGCGCGCGGCGTGAAGGCGCTCCTCCGGGACGACGGCCTCTTCGTCGTCGAGGCGCCGTACCTCGTCGACTTCCTCGAGCAGCGGCTCTTCGACACCGTCTACCACGAGCACCTGTCGTATCTCTCGGTCGCGCCGCTCGTCCCGTTCTTCGCGCGGTTCGGGCTCGCGCTCGTGGACGTCGGGCACGAGCCGGTCCACGGCGGGTCGCTCCGCCTCTTCGTCGCCCACGCCGGCGCGCGCGCCGTGGGGGCCGCCGTCGCCGAGCGCGTCGCGCGCGAGCAGGCCGCTGGCCTGCACGAGATGGCGACGTTCCGGCGGTTCGCCGGCGAGGTCGAGGAGAACCGGCGCGCGCTGGTCGAGCTGCTCTCCTCGCTCCGCCGGGCGGGCAAGCGCGTCGCCGGGTACGGCGCGCCGGCCAAGGGCAATACGCTCCTCAACCACTTCGGCATCGGCCCGGAGACGCTCGAGTACATCGTCGACGACAACCCGCTCAAGCAAGGCCTCTACACGCCGGGGATGCACATCCCCGTGGTCTCCGCCCGCGAGATCGAGCGGCGGCGGCCGGACTATCTCCTCCTCCTCGCCTGGAACTTCGCGCGGCCGGTGATGGAAGGCCAGCGCGCGTTCGCGGAAAGCGGGGGCAAGTACATCGTGCCGGTTCCAACTCCGACCGTCATCGGGTAAGGGAACGAGCGACATGGATCGGCTCATCGAGGACGAGCTGCGGAGCCTCTCGGGCATGCTCGGCGACGTCGCGCTCCGGTTCGAGGGGAAGACGGTGCTCATCACCGGCGCGGCCGGGTTCATCGGGGGCTACATCGTCGGCGTCCTCCAGGAGCTCAACCGCGGCCGGTTCCGCCGGCCCGCGCAGATCGTCGCGCTCGACAACCTCATCACCGGGACGAAGGAGAGCGGCTTCTTCGACCTCGGCGACCCGAACCTCGTCTTCGAGACGCACGACGTGACGAAGCCGTACCTGCGCGACATCAGGCCCGACTTCATCCTGCACGGCGCCGGCATCGCGTCTCCGGTGTACTACGCCAGGTACCCGCTCGAGACCATCACCGTGGCGGTCGACGGCATCCGCAACGTCCTCGATCTCGCGCGCCGCACGCGCCCCGAGGCGGTGCTGTATTTCAGCTCGAGCGAGATCTACGGCGATCCGGATCCCGCGTTCATCCCCACGCCGGAGGACTACCCCGGGCGCGTCTCGCCCACGGGGCTCCGCGCCTGCTACGACGAGTCGAAGCGCCTCGGCGAGACCCTCGCGATGGTCTATCACCGCCAGTTCGGCGTCCCCGTCACGGTCGTTCGCCCCTTCAACGTCTACGGCCCGGGGATGCGGCGCGACGACTCCCGCGTGCTGCCGAGCTTCCTGAACGCCGCGCTCGACCGGCGGCCCATCGAGATCCACCGCGGCGGGGCGCAGACGCGCACGTTCTGCTACGCGACCGACGCGGTGAACGGCTTCCTGCGGGTGCTGCTGCTCGGCCGCCCCGGCGAGGTCTACAACATCGGCTCCGACGCCGAGGAGATCACCATGCGCGATCTGGCGAAGAGGGTCGAGCGAGCCGCCGGCGAGCCGCTCGACATCGCGCTCGCGGGCTACCCGGAGGGGTATCCGGTGGGCGACCCGAACCGCCGCTGCCCGGACATCACCAAGGCGTCGAGGGAGCTCGGGTATGCGCCGACGATCTCGCTCGATCAGGGCCTGCCCCGGATGCTCGCCTGGTACCGGCTCCTCCGGAGCGCCGAGCGACCGAGCGGCTGAGGTCACCGCGCGACGTCGACGGACTCGACGGAGGCCGTGAGCGCGTTGTCCGCCGCGGAGCGCCCGCCGACGACGATCACCTCGCCGTCGCCCGGGCAGATCAGGGGGCTGAAGTATCGGGTGAACGCGAGCTGCCCCGCGGGCTCCCAGCCGTCGCCGGCGTCGTTGAGCCGGAAGAGGCCGTCGGCGTAGTTGACGTAGAGGTCTTCTTCATCGTTGCACGCGGTCGCGCCGAACCCCTTGATCGGGATCTCCGAGGGGAGCTCGGGGCCTTCCGCCCACGTCTCGGTCTTCGTGTCGAACGAATAGACCGCGCCCGAGAACGACTGCCCCTCGCCGACGCCTCCCACGGCGTAGATCACGTCGCCGCGCCTCGCGACGCCCAGCGAGCGGAGCTTGAACGGCGGCTCCGGCATGGGGACCCACGTTGCGCCCGGCGTGGCCAGATCGATCATGAACCCTCCGGTCAGGAACTCTCCCGCCCCCTTGAGCTCCCAGCCCGCCACGACATAGAGGCGATCGCCCACGACCACGGCCCCGTGCCCCGAGCGCCCCTCGGGCATGTCCGGCAGCGCCTCCCACGTCCCGGCCTCCGGATCGTAGCGCTCCACGGTCGCCACCGAGGTGAGCGCGTCCGGCTCGCCGGCGGCGTTGTCGGCGCGGAGCCCGCCGACCCGGATCACGCGACCGTCGACCGCCGCGAGCGCCGTGCTCTCCAGGTGCTCGACGGTCCCGAGGTCCTCCCACGCGCCGCCGGGCAGGAGCGAGAGGCGCCGAAACGCGCTCGACTGGTTCTCGGCCGCGAAGTCTCCGTCGCCGAGCTTTCCCCCGTAGGTATACAGCGTCTTGTCGACGAGGACGGCGCCGAACGAGCTGACCGCCTCGACGAGATCGGGGTAATCGCGCGCCGTCTTCACCTCCGGCGTCTCGGGCTCCTCCTTCACATCGACCGGCTGCACCCCCTCGTCGCCGCAGCCCAGGGCCATCAGCGCGCTCGCCGCGGCGAGCGCCAGGTACGTGAAACGCAGCGATCGATTCCTGTGCGACATCGTGACGGATCTCCTTCGGTCAAGAACGATTCGATGGATGACGGCATCCCCTCACTCGATCGCGGCTCCGTGCGCGATCCAGCGGCGGATGGTGTCTCTCTCGCCGGCGGAGAGCGGCTTGAGCGTCGGCGGCATGGCGAGGCCGCAGGTCTCGCGGCACGAGAGGATCTCGCACGCGAGCGTGCCGTCGATCTTGTGCATGAGGAAGCTGTGCTCCGGATCTCCCGGCGCCACGCGCTTCATCCCGAGGGCGCCGCCGGCGTCGGCGTTCACGTTCTGTTCCCGGAGGGCGGCGAGCTCTGCGTCGCCGACCTGGTCGGGCGGCGTGTCCGCGGTCGGACCCAGGTAGGGCTGCAAGGACGAGCCGTTCTTGCTCGCGTGGCACGCGGCGCCGGTCGCGCACGAGCGCTGCAGCAGCGGCAGCACCTCCGCCCTGAAGTCGACCGGCGCCCCCGGCTCGAACGCCTCGTAGTCGTAACAGGACCCACCGCCCTGCCCTCCTCCCCCCGCGCTCCCGCCCTGCCCTCCTCCCCCTGCGCTCCCGCCTTCTCCTCCGTCACCGCCGCCCGGGACACCGGGAGCGCCGCGCTCGCCGCAGGCGGAGGCGAGCGCGACAGTCAGCGCGAGGAGACGGCCGAGCCGGGCGCCCCGTGACGGATGGCCGGCCGCGGCGCGCGGATCGTGCTTGAGGGCTTTCGAGCGGGCGAGCTGCATACGGAGGGTCGCCGGGGTGGCTCCGGCGATCGCTGCATACCAGAGCTCGAGGTGGACCGCGTCACCGCCGTCGAGACGGAAAACGGCTCTCCCACGAGCGTTGCGTCCCACCGCGGCCAGGGAATGCTTCGGGCGCCAGCGGGGGCCTGGGCTCCCGTCACGCCAGGCTCCTCCTGCTCTGGCGAGATCGCGCGAACGAAGCGCGATCGCCCGGCGCCGGGGAGAGCCCCGGCCCGCGGGCGTCATGGATGCTGATGCCGCTCGGGTCCGGAGGCCTATACTCGGTCGCCGGCCGGCCAGCCCCTCGCGGCGTGTCGACCCCTCACCGGACTCGAGCCCGCATGCCAGCTTCCCCTGCATCGACCCCGCCTCCCGGGAGCTCCCACCTCCCCGGCGCTCCGGCGCGCTCGCGGCGCTCCTGGCCGGGGTGGGCCGGCTTCTCCTGCGTGCTCCTCCTGGCCATCCTCGTCCCCTTCTTCCTCTTCGCGGACCGCATCGAGGCGGCGGCTCGAGCGCTCCTCGCGTCGCCGCCCTCCGGCGTCGCCGCGGCGCTGGTGCTCGGGGGGCTCCTGGCGAGCGATGTGGTCTTGCCGGTGCCGTCCAGCTTCGTGAGCACGGCCGCGGGCGGCCTGCTCGGGTTCTGGCGCGGAACGGCCGTGTCGTGGGCGGGCATGATGGCGGGCGCGGGGCTCGGCTACCTGCTCGGCGCGCGGGCCGGGGCGCCGGCCTTGCAGCGGATGGTCGGGGCGTCGGAGCTCGCGCGGCTCACGCGCGCCGCCGAGCGGCACGGCCCCTGGTTCCTGCTCCTGTTCCGCGGCGTGCCGGTGCTCTCGGAGGCGTCGGTCGTCTTCGCGGGCGCGGGCCGCATGCCGCTCCGCGCGTTCTTCAGCGTGACGGCCCTGGCCAACCTGGGCATCTCGGCCACCTACGCGGCCGTGGGGGCGTCCGCCGCGCGGCTCACGTCGGTGCTGCTGCTCTTCGCGGGGATCGTGCTGCTCCCGGGGATCGCGCTCTTGGTCGTCCGCTTGCCGGAGTGGCGGCGGAGGGCGGCGCAGAGGCGCGGCGCGTCCGGGTAGTTGGTGCGGGACAAATCCCGCCAGCATTTGTGACACGCGAAGCCAGGATGGCGTGGACAAAGCACCCAGCGTTCCGACAGCGTGGAGGGCGGCATTCGCTTGCAGCCAAGGGAGTCACGTACCGCCACAGCGTAACGACCAAGCGCCGCTCGCCAGGACCAGCCTGCACCGCTGCGGCCTAGGTGGCCGAGGCGCGCGTCGCGCGACATTGGAACCTCGAGCGCGGCGCTGCGGGTTTCAGCACGCGGGATGTTCGCCAGCCAGCTGGCTGGCGAACACCTCCCGCGGTCGGCTCAAGCTACTTCTTGAAACGGTTGTCGTTCAGCAGCTTCCAAGCTTTCTTGTAGTCATACGTTTTCCCTTTTCGGATATCCTCAAGCCTCGTGCTCAACAAATGCGACGGAAACACGCGAAGAATCGAACCTTTACAACATCGACCAATGAACGACATGGCCGTTTCTTGAGGGTTTCTTCGCGCATTGCAGCCTTGAGCCAGCGCGAGCGCCGGACCAGCGAAGGGCGCAACCGGCGTCAGTATCCCAAACAAGCTTGAGATCACGATGCCGACAATGACGACCGTGCGCATCTTCCTTCCTCCCCCCACGCGCCAACGATTGGTCAGTCGAGAGCACCGCCGAGCAACGGCTCAAACGCATGATACGCGTCATAGTTCGTGAAGTGCCGCGCGTATAGCTCCGCGCCGTCGTCCATCGTATCCGACAGAAGACGGCTCACGTCCACGATTCGCTTCAGCTTCCAGCGAACCTCCTGTCCTGCGACGTTGTCGTAGCACGTTTCTTTGTCTTTGCTGCGCTGCTCAGCGCGCGCGAGGGCCTGCTCATCGCTATCGGCGCGTATGAGCACAAAACACTCCTCAAACATGGGTTTGAAGGACGGGTCGGACGACGATGACTCGTAGAGTATGATGGCAACGTAGAGTTCGCCGTTTGCACTGGATTCCATGATTGGCCTCGATTCCATGAGCAGCTTCGTTCCTGCCCGTGCTTCGTCCGAAGGGTGTAGCGTCTGGACGGACCGGTTCTACTTGTGGCTGCCTCGTCAGAAGGATGCACGGCCCGCCGCTTTGGGGTCGGTACGATTCGACGCTGGCGACCTCGGGCTCCCCTCAGCGGGGCGAGACGGCGGCCGTCGGGGGGCGCCGTGGGCGAGCAAACCGTCGAGCCGGTGCGCGGCCGGCTGAACCTCGACACGACCTTCGTCCCGGCGAGCCGCGACGGCGTGCCCGTCTACGTGTCCGAGGTCCGCCCGGGCGACACCATCTACATCGCCGGCTCGGTGCGCAGCGAGATCGACTTGCCGGAGTGGCGGCGGAGGGCGGCGCAGAGGCGCGGCGCGTCCGGGTAGCGTGACGCACGGCTTCGACAGCTCGCGGTGCGCCCCGGAGAAGTCGATCGGCACGCGCGCGGGCGGCTCGAATTTGGACGCTCCGGCGTGCCCGCTCGGTGAGCGCACGGCGCTCGTCGCGCCCCGAGGCAGCGCATCGGCGAGGGCGACCTTGACGCTCGCGGCGCCGGAGCGCTGACGAGCCGCAGCGGCCGCGCGGTCGTGCCTCCTGCCGCGATCCGCTTGGCCCGCTTGGCCAACCCGAACCCGATCCACGCGGCCCACAGGGCCACGATCGCGCAGCCGCGTGAGAGGGTCGCGAAACCGACCAGGACGCAACGCGTAGCACCATCGAACGACGCGCCACGGGCCATCGCAGGCCGAGGCGGCCGCCATGCGGCCGCCATGCGGCCGCCATGCGGCCGCTCCGGTCTCCGTGGCGCGTCGGAGCAACGATCGCTGCCACGCGGCTTGCGCCGCGGCTCAGCGAGGGGCTGTCCGGCTCGCCGTCTCCAGAGATGGCGGAGGCGAGCGGCGGTCCGTCAATGCCACGAAGGAGATCATTTCATGCGACGTGTAAGCTTCATGATAACGACCTCTTGCGCCCTCGCGCTCGGCGCCTGCGCGCAAGCGCCCGACGCGGATGAGCAGCTGTTCGATCAGGTGGGGCAGGCCCTCACGACCCCGGCGTCGGTGTTCGGGTTCGAGAGCGCCGCCGACTGGACGGTGACCGGCGCCACGAAGAGCGCGAGCGCCGACAGCTCGCAGGGCGCCTCCGCGCTCGCGCTGCGGAGCTTCAACTTCGCGGAGCTCCGGTCCGCGCCGCTCTCGACCGTGTCGGGCGTGACATCGACCCTCGCCTTCGACCTGAAGCCGCCGGTCTCGCCCGCCTTCGGCACCGCGCAGCTCTATGTCGATATCCCGTCCCGCGGCGTCCACAGCGTCTACCTGGGCCAGGTGAGCCTCGCCGGGCTCGCCGCGGGCGCGTACGCGCCGGTTTCGTTCAGCGTACCGGCGAGCATCGTCACCGCCCTGCAACAGACCTACAGCGATCTGACGTTCAAGATCGCCTTGAACGTCCCGCACACGACCGCCGACTACCTGATCGACAACCTGCGCTTCGTGGGCGGCACGTCTGGCGTTCCCTCGAAGGTGGAGCTGCGCCTCTCGGACGCCGACGATCGGGTCGCCGTCTCGGTCGGCGGCATCCAGCGGAGGATGTTCCACTTCGGCGAGGCGGACCTCGGCCAGCGCATCGACGTGAGCGACTGGTTCGGGAGCGGCGCCAACGATCTCCGCGTTCAGCTGCTCAACAATGGAGGCCCGGCGAGCGCCGGCGTCGAGCTCTGGGTGGACGACGCGCTCGTCGTGAGCGAGTCGTGCCCGGCGACGCTGTGCAACGGGTCGGACGTGTGGCGGGGGATCGTGTGGGATCGGACGTTCTCCGTGAGCACCCCGAACCGGCCCGCGCTCCAGCCCGTCACCGTGACGGCCCAAGGCGCGACGCCAGGCAAGGTGTACGTGAACGACGTCTTCACCGGTCGGACCACGCCCACCACCCTCTCGCTCCCGCCGGGCGATTACACGATCGGCGTCGGGATTGGCACCGAGCTGCCGCCGGCCGACTACACCGGCTCGTTCTACGAGCAGGACGTGACCGTCGGCTCCTCGCCCGTGAACGTCAACGCCACGGCGAGCGCGCCGCTCGGGATCCAGGAGGTGACGCGCATCGCGATCCTGCCCATCCGGAACAGCATCAACTACGTCCCCTCGCTGGGCAGGCCGGACGCGTCGAACACGGGCGTGCTCTTCGAGGAGGACGTCGATGACCTCCTGGCGCAGGCCGAGGCCACCAACGATCTGTGGTTCCGGCCGCTGTCCTACGGGCTCGCGACCTGGGAGTTCGAGGTGCTGCCCACCATCGAAAACGTGCCGATCTACGAGCAGACACACGACGGGTGGGACACCACGCGCTTCCTGGCGGAGGCCGGGACCGCGCACCTGGCCAGCCAGTACGACATGATCGTGTATTTCTTCTCGCAGCACCGGGCCGACGGCTCCTCGGTCGATGACGTGTCCAACATCGTGTGGGCGTTCGACGGCACGAACGTCGGGTTCTCGACCAGCTACACCGCAGGGAAGCCGGACCTCCTGAACGCCGAGTTCCTTCACGAGGTGATGCACAACTACGAGGATTACAACGAAAACGCGCTGCGCCTCTACAACGGCATCGACGGCCTGCACGGCGGCCATCAGCACGGCTATTACGACAACTCCAACGGCGAGGTGAATTTCGTGCACTTCTATCGCCACCTCCTGCGCGGCCAGGTCGACGAGCTCGGCGGCATGCGGATCGACCTCCAGTGGCCGGCCATCGGGGCGGTATCGCCGAGCTCGGACCTCTACCTCGGCTTCTTCCCCGTCCTGCGCCACGGCTTCCGCGTGCCGTGACGCTGCCGGCGGCTCCGCGCCCCGACGCGGCGCGGAGCCGCCGCGAGCCGCTCCGCCTCGAAGAGGGTAGCTCCTCCCGCCTCCGCTCCCGTCAGGGCATCGGGTACACGAGCGAGAGCCCGGCGACGCACATCTCGTCGAACGTGCTCCCCTCGCCGTAGGCCACGTCGATCGTCGAGATCATGTTCGCCTCCTTGAGCGCCTTGACCACGTACGGGTTCTCCGTCGAGTTGTTGTACGTGCACCGGATCTGGAGCACATCGCCCGGCTCGAGCGTCGGGAGCGTCTCGATGGGCGCGTCGTACGAATACGAGCGCTGCCAGCCGAACTCCCACTTCGGGGCGTGCGCCAGGCACTCCTCCTTGGGTTGATCGGGTGAGCCGTTCGCCCGCGTGACCGTCACCTTCTCGTCGAAGCCCAGGTAGTGCATGTGCAGAAATTCGCCATAGATGCGCGTGCCCGGCGGGAACGGCATCTGTTGCGCTTCGGGCAAGTCCGGGGGCGGGACCGTGAACTGCTGCGTCTCCACGTGATCCTTGCTGTCCGCGGGGATCAGGAACTCGACGCCGTCCTTGTCGCCCGGCCCGGGGAGCAGCCCGAAGCCAAACTCGTTGACCGGATCGTCGAAGTTGCCGATCAGGTAGTACAGGAAGCCGTACTTCGGCTTCTCTTTGGTGAGCCTGAGCTGGATGCGCGTCAGGTCCGGGTCGGCCGTCGTGCCGGCGGGGTGGTAGTGGATCTGCATCACGAGGAGCGACCCCTTCGGGATCAGCTGACCCACCCCCTCGGGCAGATCGACCGGGTCGGTGCCGGGAGCCCAGGCTGTGAGCATCTGGAGCGAGTCCACATCCATGCCCATCGGGACATCGCCGGCGCCACACGGAAAGCTCCCGTCGGGGCCGGCCAGGCTCGCGGACGTACCCTCCGGATCGATGGAGATGATCCCATGGTGAACGACCTTGTGGTTGCCGGGCACCATCTGTACACCATTGAGGTACTGGTCCTCGGTGAGCCCGGGATCGATGACGAAGCAGCGGAACTCGTCCAGCTCACCGGAGGTGACGTAGGGCTCGTTCGGATGAACCTCGAGGGTCATGCCCGGCATGTCGGGGCTCTTCGGCACGAACGAGGGAGGAGCGTCCTTCGGATCGCCCTCGGGGGCGCCGGCCTTGCTCCAGGCCTCCAGCGTGCTGATCTCCTCGTCGGACAGGCGGATGTCGCCCTTCCACGCGTGACGGGTCGAGCACTCGTCCGTGTCGCGCACGGCGAAGGGCGGCATCGTGCCCGCCTTGGTCGACTGGACCATGAGCGCCGCGACAGCCTTGGCGTCGTCGTACGCGGTAAGGCTGAAGGGCGCGATGTTGCCCTCGGAGTGGCAGCCCATGCAGCTCCGCTGCAGGATGGGCTCGACGTCTTTGTGGAACGTCGGGCTGCTCCCGGCAGCCTGGGGCTCCGTGGGCTCGTCGCCCCCGGAGCAGCCCGTGAACGAGGCGACGGCTGGCAGGGCGAGGGCGAGGGTCAGGGCGGACCGCGAGACTCGGGCGACGGAACGCGAACGTGTTGAAGCAGGCATGAGACCTCCGGGCAGCCGGGTCCTTCAAGAGCGGAGGGGCCGGGCGCTTGGTAAGGAGCCACGTCTTGTTCGACTGCGTTTGATATATGTGTACTATGCATATAGTTGCCCCGCCCGAACGTCAAGAGAATTTGTGCAAAATACACGCATCACAAAAAAGAAGCTCCGCGAGCTCCACAGGAGCTCGAGCCCATCGCTACGGAGGTCTGGTTCTTGAACCGTGACCGGTGTTCGATCCGCTTCGACAGCGGCCGCAGCCGGCTCCGTCCTAGGCGACGTCGGGCCGTGTCATCAGCGGCGAGCGCAGGTGCAGCTCCAGGTCGGAGGTGGTCAGGGGCAGCGTGACCCAGGTGGCCGTCGCGGTCCCCGCGTCGGCGTCGACCGCCACCCGGACCCGGTGCGGGCTGGTGATGACGTGGAGCTCGGCGACGAACGTCCCGCCCTGCCAGGCGCCAGACGCGACGACGGGCCGGCCGAGCGGCGCGCTCTCCCGCCAGGCACCGTGGCCCACCTCGAGGTCGAGGAGCGACCCGAGTCGCAGGCGCCACCCGGCGTCGGTCGGATCGACGACCACCGTGGTTCCATCGGGCAGGGCCGAGCTCTCGGCGGAGGCGTCGAGCCTCGCCGTGACGGAACGCTGCGGGCCGGCCGAACCCCGCACCTGCGCGAGGGACAGCCCTCCCAGCCGGTCGGCGAGGAGCTCGTCGTCGCGCGAGCCGTCCGGATGGCCGACGCCGGGGAGCAGGCACGCCCATACGGCGTCGAGCACGTCCTGAGCGTGCTGGACCTCCTGCTGGGCGCCGGTCACGGCGACCACCAGGTCGTGCGACGGGACGACCACGCAGTGCTGGCCGAACGCGCCCTTACCGTGATAGCCGTGGCGCGACATCCAGAACTGGTAGCCGTAGCCGCAGAGGAAGTCGGGGCCGTCGTCTCCCTCCGCCTGGTGCCGGCCGTCGATCTGCCGGCGGGTCGCGAGCTCCACCCACGCGCGTGGGACGAGCTGCTGCCCGTTCCAGAGACCGTCGCGCAGCAGCAGCTCGCCGAAGGCGGCGACGGCTTCGGTCCGCAGGTGCAATCCGTGGAACCCGAAGGCGACACCGCTCGCGACGCGGTCCCACTCGGCGTCCTCGATGCCCATCGGCTTGAAGAGGCGCTCGTCGAGCAGCTCCGGGAGGCCGACGCCGGTGACCCGCTCCACCATCCGGGCCAGGATATAGGTGGTGGCGTTGTCGTAGGTGTGCCGCGTTCCCTCGGGTGCGTCGAACGGCACGCGCAAGAAGCCCTTCACGAGGTCGTGGGGTTCCAGCCCCCAGGCCTTGGTGAGGCTGTCCGTGTCGTGCCCGGTCGTCATGGACAGCAGGTGGTGAACGGTGATGCGGCGCCCCTGCTCGGAGACATCGGAGGGGACGTGGTCGGGCAGGACGTCCACCACCCGGTCGCCCAGGGCGAGCAGCCCGTCGGCGATCGCGAGCCCCACGGCGATCGACGTGAACGACTTGGTCAGCGAGTAGAGAAGGTGCGGGCGCTCGGCCGAGTACGGCGCCCACCACCCTTCGGCGACGACGTGCCCGCGGTGCACGACCATGACGGAGTGGCACTCGACGGAACGGTCCTCGAGGCGGTCCAGCATCGCGGCGATCGAACGGGACGACACTCCCGAGGCGGCCGGGGTCGAACGCGGCAGCAGCGCACGCTGAGACGACATCCCGGCACCATAGCGCAGGTGGGCGCCACGCGCTGCGGCATGACGCGAGCTCAACCTCGCAACGCGGTCACCGCAGGCAGCCCGCTGCCAGAGGTGTCGACGCGCATCACATCGAGGATCCCGCTGAAGATCTCCGCCTCGCTGGTCTGCCGCCCCTTGTCCGGCGCGCCCGTCGTCGGATCGAACCCATAGGTCAGGCCCGTATCCGGGTCGACGCCGCCGAGGACGCGGTTCCCCTTGAGCATCGGCGACACCAGCAGAACGCCGTTGTTCAGATCGTGCGAGCTACCGAAATCCTCCTGCCCCCCGACCCTGGCCCTCGTGCGCCCGAACTCGGTGGCGACGTAGATCAGCGTGCGGTCCCACAGCGATGCGCCGCTGTCGTCGGCCGGCGTCTGCTTGAGCAGCCCGATGAGCGCGTCGGTCACCTTCAGGATCCGGCTCCACATCACGGCCTGCATCGAACGATGGTAATTGTGAGCGTAATCGAAGGCGACCGGCGCATTGACGAGGGTGTTGGAGCTCTTATCGATGAGGACGCGGGTGGTCGGCCAGATGGTCGCCGTCACGCAGACCTGGTTCTTGAACAATAGATAGGCCAAGGCCGCCTGCGCCTCCAAAGGATCGGCGTCGAGCAACGGGAAGGTCTCTCGCAGCATCGCCGCTTCAGGAGATGATTCGACGTTGTAGTCCGAAAGGGGGTAGTCTTTCGAATCCTGCAAGAGGCACAGCTTCTCGAGCAGGGCGCGCGCTTCAAGGTTCGTCCGCGCTTTCGCGCGCTGCTCGGCCCACAGCCGGAGCGGCTCGGCCTGGCCAAACGCCTGGAGGAACGGGCTCTGCGGCTCGATCTGCTCGTCGCGCAGCCGCCGCGCCTCGTCGAGCAGCGCCGACGGCGGAGCCGCCTTGATGCCCTTGCGCGCGTCGAGGCCGAGGGACCAGGTCGAGGGTTGGGCGATCAGCTCCGAGAAGCAGCGCGACGGCAGCGTCTCATCGTGGCCCCGATCCGCGAAGCCTCCAGAGGTCATGTTGATGTTTGGGATGGAGAAGTCATCGCCGTACTCCTTCGCCACGCACTCCTGCAGGGTGCGCCCACGCCACGCCTCGTTGCCCGTGATCGAGCGGCGCTGACCGACGAAGTGATTGACGCTCGACCCCGTCAGCGTCGCCACGAGCATCTGCTCGCGGTGGGCCCGTACGAACGACGACTGCTTCGCACGCAGCGGAAAGGGGAACGGCCCCGCCGTCGGGCGCTCGATGTCGACCGCGCGCAGCGGCGAGCCGTCGAAACCCTTCACCTCGTCGTCCGGGAACGAGTTGATCGTCTCCCAGCGCGCCGACTCGCTGTGGCGCACGGCGAGCATGCTGTCGACGATGGAGGCGCCGCCATGAGCGCCTATGACGAGCAGATAGCGCGGCGGTATGCCCGCCGCGCGACCGCGGGAGGAGACGAGGCTGGAGACGCCGAGCGCCCCGCCTGCCGCGACACCCCACTGGAGGAGCTGTCGCCGCCCGATCTTGGATTGAGCTGGTTTCATAACGTTCCTCAGTAGAAAAGAAACTCGGTGCTCGTCACGACGGCGAGGCAGGACAGCGTCGCCCAGCCCGTCTCCGCCTCGGCGACGTCGGGCCCCTCCGCCAGGGCCTGCGCATGAAGCGACTCGAAGCCGTCGCGCTCACGCGGCGACGGCGGCCGCCCGAGCGCGGAGGCATAGAGCGCATCGAGGCTCGCCGCGCGGCCCCGAGAGGTCGCCACGTCGCGCCAGATCAGAGGATTTACCTCGCCGCCGGCCAGATCCCGCTCCGCGCGTCGACGGCAGGCTTGAAGGGCGAGGCGCTCGACGATGAGCGTCGTGCTCAGCCCGGTCGTGGGGGACGATTCGAAGATCTGGTTCCGATAGGGGTCGAGGCCGCCGAGCGCCACCGTGTGCACGCTCTCCGAGCAGGACATCGTGCCGAATTCATTGCACACCTCTTCCGGGTCGAGCTGGAGCGACTGCGCTAGGTCGTTGCGCAGGCGCGTCCCGCCTTTGAAGTGCACGCGGGCGTGCCGTGAAGCGTGTTGCGTCGCGGGAGCCGGCTCGCGCTCGGGGTCGTCGCCGGCGCACGACGCGGCAGAGACGGCCAGGACGAGCGAGAGCGGCTGCGCCGCGGCGAGGAGGAGCGTCGAAAGATTACGGTACACCGAAGGCCTCCGTGCGAACGAGGTCGCGCAACATGGGTTCGATCGCGAACGCGTGCTCGGTCCGGAATGCCTGGACCAGCGTGTCGAACGTGGCGAGCTCCGCGCCGGACGGCTCGGCGTGGAAGAACACCTGCCAGTAGTCAGAGACGCGGGAGCTCGCGAACTCCTGGCTGCTCGTCGCGACTTCGGCCCACTCGGTCAGCGAGCTCACGGGCTCCCCGAGCAGCATCCCTGCCTCTGGCATCGCGCTGACGCCCGGGAGCGAGGCTTCATAGGAGTCCTCGAGTCGGGTCGGCAGGTAACGGCCTTTTTCGTCCAAATTGGTGACGGTCACGCCGTCGTAGCGGCTGAACGGATAGCTGAGCGGATCGAGGGTCGAGTGGCAGCCGGCGCAGGTCGGGGCGGCGACGCCCTTGTAGTCGTAGTCGGCGGGCTCGCCGGGGACGGGTCGGAGGCCTTCGCCCAGCGCGATATCGAGGCCGAGGTAGGCTCGGTAGGCCTGGGCGGCGGCCGTGCGCGGCAGCGCCGTGAACATGTTGTTGAACAGCAGAAACCAACGTGTGGTCAGCATGCCGGCGCGGCGCTCGGTCGGCATTTTCTGCCTGCCCGGGAGCTCGTCGACCGGCTTGTACACCGAGCGCCCGTCGACGATCAAACGCTGGACATAGTAACGAGCATTCAGCAGATCGCGGCTATCGTGGCCATCGATCTGGGTATAGACGAAGAGGGCATAATCGGGGAAGTAGTCGAAGTCCTCTTCGCCGGTGTAGCGGCCGTCGGTGTTCTCTTCTGGCTCAGCGACGAAGATGGTGGGCCGGATCTTGGCGTGCGCGATGTTCCATACCACGCCGTCGCGCCCTCGCCAGAACTCGCTTTGCATGCAGGTGGTCAGCGCGTCGGCGACGGCATCCGGCTGCAGCTCGGGCGGGGTGTCGGCCATGGCCGCGAGCTCCGCTGGCGTCGGCGACCGACCGCACGCCTCGAGCGTGACCTTGCGCAGCGCATACCGACCGTCATAGCGGCACACGTCATAGGTCGCAGAGAACTCCGCGGGTCCGCAGGCCGCCTCGCTCGCCGGGGCGCTGGTCGCGTCTCCCGGGGACGTACCCGACGTGATCTCGTCGCTGTTGGATGCGCCGTCCTTGTCCGAGTCGCGATCCCCCACGGCAGCGAGCGCCTCGGGCAATGCGGCCGCGAACGTCTCGTCCGATGTCGACGGCTTCGAGAAGGCCGACCGCACATCGTCGCCATAAGCGTTCCAGGCGACAGGCGATTCGGTGCGGGTATGGCACAAGGAGCAATCGACACGGCTGGCCGCGCAGAGCCGGGCGTCAGGATAGCTCTCGCAGAATAGTTGAATCGCTGGAGGCCGGGCGGACGCGTCACCGACGCTGAGCAGCGCGGTGAGCACGACCGCCGTGGCGACCAAGCTCGGATGGCTAGGTCTCATGCGCTGAACGTTGGCTCGCCGGGGACACCGTGCCAGGACGCCAGACGTCAAAATGCGGACCGAATGCGCCAGTCGGTCCGGGAGCCGCCGACGCGCGCTGGCCTCGAGGCGCTACGATCCAGCGCTTGGCACGGAACGCAGCCTGCACGCCCGAAGCGCGCGGGCGGCGACGGGAGCGGCGCTCACGAGCCGGTGTCCTCGCGACCGTGCCGCAGGAGCTCCGAGGGCGTCCGGCCGGTTCGCCGCTTGAGCGCGCGGCGGAGAGAGCGCACGTCCGCGAAGCCGACGCGCTCGGCGACGTCCTTGAGGCAGCCGTCGGGGCGCTGGAGGAGCGCGATGGCCCACTCGCAGCGGACCTGATCGAGGAGTGTGGTGAACTGGACGCCAGCCTCGGCGAGGCGCCGCTGCAACGTGCGGCTCGTCGTCTTGAAGCCGCGCGCCACGTGGCCGATCGACGGCTTGGCGCCCTGCACGAGCGCGTCGCGCAGGCATCGCCGGACCGCGCCGGCGAGATCGACTCCTCCCATCGCCTCGAGCTGCGCATCCACCTGGCTGCGCATGTACGCCGCCAGGGCTGGATCCGCGTTGCAGTGCGCGAGATCGAGCGCGTACGCCGGGAGGACGAGCTCGGTCGTCGGCGCTCGGAAGCGCAGGTCGGTCGTCCCGAAGAGCGCTGCGTGCTCGGTGACGTCGACGGGCGCCGCGTGGCGGAAGCTCACCCAGCGGGCCCTGATCTGCGCGCCCGTGAAGCGGCGCAGCGTCAGGAGGCCGCCAGTGACGATCGTCTCGGCGAAATGGCGTAGCCACGCCGGCTCCGGCGGCTCGGGGCCGATACGGATGTGGAGCAGGCCGCTCTCGTCCACGTAAAACCTGGTCGTCGACCGCTTCGGGTTGAAGCGGTGAAGATAGTCGGTGCAGATCTCGAGCGCCTCGCGGACGTTCGTGAGGCTCATGCCGAGGACGCCGAGGATGCCAACGCTGGAGTTCGCCTCGAGCGCGAGGTGGAGGCCGAGGTTGTCGTCGTCGCTGGCGGCGCAGATCTCCTCGACGAGCGCGAGGGCGCCGTCGTGCGGGACGCGGGCCGTGATGCTGTCGACCGCGGCGCGACTGACGCCGTGGCGCGTGCACAGGTCGACGAGCGCGTCCTCGGACCAGCCGGTGCGCAAGGCGTGCCGCACGAAGGGGGAGAGTCGGATCGCGTTGATGGACCCCTCGGGGTGCAGCGGGGCGCCGCGCTTCGCTGCCCGTGCAGGGACGTCGATGGACGTCGCGCGGGCTCTCGGAGCCAAATCGCTCGACCCGTGCGGTCTCTCCATGGGCTTTCGGACGGCGTGTCGCAAGCTGTTCGACGAATGGCGCATCCAGGCCATCGAGGGTGCCACAGGGCTGTCCAGGAAGCAAGGTGCCGCACATTCCTGTCAATCGATCTCGAGATCTCGAGCCACGCAGGTCGAGGCCCTCTGTGCCAACGTCGGGTGAGACGAGCTCCCCGTCGAAGCTGGCCGCTCGCTGCGATAGCCATCAATCCGCTAGTATGTCCGGGGACGCGCCCCGCGAGCGCAGCAGCGAGTACGAATTGGGGCTCCACGGATCGAGGGGCAGGGACATG
Organism: Sorangium sp. So ce385; assembly: GCF_051474135.1. Taxonomy (NCBI): domain Bacteria; kingdom Pseudomonadati; phylum Myxococcota; order Polyangiales; family Polyangiaceae; genus Sorangium; species Sorangium sp. So ce385. Next base: position 10,840,429 of record NZ_CP150337.1, read on the forward strand.
AATACGCGTCGCAAAGGCGACGCGAAACGGTACGCGAAGTACTGCTGCTTCAGCCTTCTGAACTCAGCCTCGGCTCGTGAGCTCGGATAGAACGTGCGCGTTCGAGTCGACGGATCTGCCTCGGAGTCAGCGAGCACGACCTCAGCCCATGGAAACAGGGCGAGCACGCCCTCGGCGAGGCCGCGAGACGCACAACCGGCTCTCATCTCCTCGAATGATATGCACCGCGGACGTTGGGATCAGGCGTGGGCCGTCAGGGTGGACGGATCCCAGAGCTTCGCGGCTCGTGGCAAGACCTCGAGGCCACTCCGCACCGCAGTGAGGCCACGGCCGGCGGAGCTCGCTCCAGCGAGCAGCCCGTCTCGGCAATCCGCCCCGGCGCCCGCCCGGCGCAGCGAACAGCCCGCCTCGACGCCCTCGGGCCGCGCGTCTACTCTCACGCAATGGGGTTCGTCGCCAGTCTCCTCATCGTCTACGGCGTCGCCGGGGTGGCGCTGGGCGCCGCGGTCGCGATCGCGATCGGGCGCTGCCTGCACCACCAGCGCCGCTCGCAGATCGCCGCGTATGCGCGGAGCCCTTCGGCCCCGCCCGAGGCGATGCGCGAGGGGTTCGCCCTGCTCCGCGGCGAGGTCGCCGCCGAGGACGCCGCGCCGGACGACGCGGTGATCGCGGTCGAGATCGCGCCGGGCGCGTGGCGCACCCAGGCGCGCGCGTTCTCGCTCCGGCTCCCCTCGGGCGCCGCGGTGCGCGTCGAGCCGGTGCGCGGCCGGCTGAACCTCGACACGACCTTCGTCCCGGCGAGCCGCGACGGCGTGCCCGTCTACGTGTCCGAGGTCCGCCCGGGCGACACCATCTACATCGCCGGCTCGGTGCGCCGCGAGATCGACCCGAGCGCCGCCGGCAAGGGGTACCGCGACGCCGCGAAGGCCTGGGTGCTCCGGGCGCCCACGTACGGCAACCTCTCCGTCTCCTCGGAGACGGTCATCGGCCACCACGCGCGGCGCGCGCGCTTCCACCGCGCCTGGGCGCTCGCGCTCGGCGCGGCGCTCGCGGCGCTGCACCTCGGCCTCTTCCGGGCGTTCCACGCGAGCGTCCTCCGCGACCTCGGCCTCGCCGGCGGCATCGGCGTCGACCCCGCCGGCGGCATCGGCGTCGGCCCGGCGGCGCTCGCGCTGTTCTTCGTCGGCGCCGCCGCGCTCGCCTACCGCACCCTGGCCGAGCAGACCTCTCCCTGGACCGAGCTCCGCGTCGAGCGCCCCAGGGCAGCGTAGAGCAAGGAGCCAACCATGATCACGCAGAGGGGCGACGAGGACGTGAGGGCCGAGAACGCGCGCCTGCGCGCCCGCATCGAGGAGCTGGAGCGCCGGCTCGGCGCCGCGGCGCCGTCGCTCGACGCGCAGGCCTCCGCGAGCGGGCCCCGCGTGCCGTTCGAGGCGCTCTTCGATCTGCTGCCGATGCCGATCTTCGTCTACCGCGCCGACGGGCTGCTGGCCGCGGTCAACGAGGCCTGCTGTACGTGGTTCAAAGCCAGGCGGGAGCACGTCGTCGGCAGGTTCAACCTCCTCCAGGACCCCGAGGCCGTGACGCAGGGGTTCACCGGGCCATTCCTGCGCGCGGTCGCCGGCGAGGTGGCCACGCTCCCGGCCACCCCGTACGAGATCCCCGGGAGCGGCGCGGCGGGGAAGGTTCGCCGCTGCTGGCTCGAGGTGACGTACCTGCCGCTCCGGGACGAGGCCGGGGCCAGGTACGTCGTCTCGCTGACGCGCGACGTCACGGCGCACAAGGAGGCCGAGGCGCAGCAGCGCCGGAGCGCCGCGCTGCTGGAGGCCATCATCGACAACGCCCCCCTGCTCATCTACGCGCGCGACACCGAGGGCCGCTACATGGTCGCGAACCGCCAGCTCGAGGCGGCGCTCGGCAGGCCACGGAGCGCGATCCTGGGCGTCGGCCCGCACGAGTTCCTGCCCACGGAGGTCGCGGATCGGTTCGACGCGCAGGACCGTGAGGCGCTCGTCGCCAGCGCGCCCATCACCCACGAGGACCGGCTGGACCTGCCCGACGGGGCGCACGTGTACTACACGACGAAGTTCGCGCTCCGCGACGAGGACGGCAAGGCCACGGGCACCTGCGGCATCTCGGCGGACATCACCGAGCGGGTGCGGGCCGAGCAGCAGAACCTGATGCTCCAGGAGCAGATGTTCCGCGTCCGCGAGGAGACGCTCCAGTCCATCGCCACGCCGCTCCTGCCCATCGCCGCCGGCGTGCTCGTCATGCCGCTCGTCGGCACGATGACCCGCGAGCGGGCCGATCGGGTGATCGAGGTGCTCCTCCACGGGATCTCGGCCCAGCAGGCCAGGATCGCGCTCCTCGACGTCACCGGCATGCCCGAGGCGGGGGCGGAGGTGATCGACGCGCTGGTCCGCGCCGCCCGGAGCGTGCGGCTCCTGGGCGCCGAGATCGTGATCACCGGGATCCGGCCGAGCGTGGCCCAGGCGCTCGTCGACGCCGCGACGGATCTCGGGGGCATCGTCACGAAGGGGACGCTGGAGCGGGGCGTCGCCTACGCGCTCTCCCGCCGCAGCGCCGGCGGCCGTCGCAGCGCCGGCGGCGCGTCGGGCTAGCGCCGCGCGCCGGAGCGCTCGTCCGCCGCGCCGCGCTCGCCGGCGGCGGGGCGCTATCGCCGGGGCCGCTCGCGCCGGCCGCGCACGCCGGCGCGGAGCCAGGCGGCGGCGCCGAGCGCCGCGGCGGCGAGCGGGACGCTCCACCCCGAGCCGCCGGCGCCGGGCGGCGCCACGCCGCAGGCGACCAGCTGTTCGTCCGCGCACTCCGGCGAGAACCCGTGAGGAGGGATGGGGTTGCACTCCTCCGTGGAGAGATCCCGAGGGGGGTAGATCTGGCAGATGCCCGCGATATCGTCCGCGTGCAGCGTCCGGAAGTTCATCGGATCCGACCTGTCGTACCGGTCGTGCATGGTCGCCTCCGGGCCGGCCAGGGTGTGATCGAGGCCCAGGAAATGGCCGGCCTCGTGCGTGACGACGGCGAGGAGATCCTCCCTCGGCGCCGCGGAGTCGTCCCCGACGGTGAAGTCGTAGAGATCGGTGTTGATCTCCATGTCGGCGCCCCAGAGATCACCGGTGTTCTTGTCGAACTGCACCGTCGTGAGCGCGAGCATCTCGGACCTGTGCCCGGCGGTCGCGAGCCAGTCCATATCGCGGAAGACGACCACGTTGGCGTTGCCCGGCACGAGGCCGTCGACGATCCTCGTCTTGCCGTCCCGCGCGTTCAGCTCCACCGCTCCGCAGCTCACGGGCCCGAGGTTCTGCACGCGGATGCCGGGGGACCTCCCCCCGTCGCAGGGCGCTTCCTGCCATGTCTTGAACGCGGCATCGAGCACGTCGGAGATCTCCTGGTAGGAGATCTCGCCCGACGCGTCCTCCTGGACGTTGAATCCGATGCAGCTGCTCGTCCAGCGGAGCGGCCTGCAATAGCCGACCGGCAGATCGTCCTGCAGACAGAGCTCCGAGACCTTGCAGGTGTTCGAGCGGCAGTAGGCCGAGGCCTGCTGCGCGGTCGCCAGCGCGGCGAGCGCGGCAGCCGCGCCGAGGCACCTCGCACTCTTCGTCGACATCGACTCCTCCACGATCCCTTGACCGTACCGCGACGGTACCAGCGCGCGAGGGGGGCGTGGGGATTTCGCGGCCGGCGCCCTTGCCGGCCGCGGGCCCGGCGCCATCCTGAGCACATGGGGCGTGCTCGTGGGTGAGGCGGGCGGCGGGGCGGACGCGGCCCCGGAGGGCGCGGCGCCGGCGCCGGGCGGGGCGGATGCGGCCCCGGGCGGGGCGGCGGCGCCGACCTTCCTGTGCGACGCGATGCTCGGCGGCCTGTCGCGCTGGCTGCGCGGCGCGGGGTACGACGCGACGTTCGAGCACGGAATCGACGACGGCGATCTCGTGCGGCTCGCGCAGCAGACCGGCCGGGTGCTGCTGAGCTCCGACGCGGGGGTGTTCGAGCGGCGCCCCCTGCGCACCGCGGCCGTGCGCGGGCTCTACGTGCCCCGCGGGCTGCGGCCGATGGAGCAGGCGGGCTTCGTGCTGCGCGAGCTCGGGCTGCCCGTGCGGGATCCGCGGTGCATGGCGTGCGGCGGCGCGCTCGCGGCCGCGCCGAAGGACACGGTGCGCGGCGCGGTGCCCGGGGTGGTGGCGGATCGCTACGACGAGTTCTGGCGCTGCGAGCGCTGCGGCAAGGTCCTGTGGAAGGGCAGCCACTGGGAGGGCATCGCCGCCGGCGTCGCGAGGGCCGCAGCCGGCGCGGGCGGCGAGGCAGGCGCGGGGAACGAGGCGGGCGCGGGGAACGAGGCCCGTGCCGCGCCGCCGGGAGGCCGCAAGCCCACGCCGTGACCGGAGCCGGCCGGCTGCGGCAACGTCGACGTCCCGAGCACCGCGAGCAGCCATCGCAGGCGGGTCTCCGCGCCGTCCGCTCGGGTATTGGCAAGCGCTGCTCCTGTGCTGTAAAATTTGAAATGCGGGCGGGGATGGGTGAGGGCGCGCCCGCGAGGTGCCGTGGTTCGGATCACAGGCAGCAAGGAGAAGTTCGCATGAGAGAGGTTCGCTCGATACCGTTCGTGCTGGCCGCTGCGTTGCTCGCGAGCGCCGCGCTCGCGGGCTGCGGCGGCGCGATGCGCTATGTGTCCCCGGGGACGTCGATGGCTCCCGACGCGAACGCGCTCATCGTGGCCGACGTCGATCGCAGCACGTCGACGACGCAGCTCAACCTGAAGGTCGAGCGTCTCCCCCCGCCCGATCGGTTCGGGGGCACGTCGTTCGTGGCCTGGGCGAAGCCCGAGGGCGACGACTGGCGGCGCGTCGGCGAGCTGAGCTACGACGCTGTGATGCAGCGGGGCGAGCTCTTCGGCGCGAGCATCTCGAAGACGGACTTCGATCTGGTCATCAGCGCCGAGGGGGACGAGTACACGATGGAGCCCTCGCCGGTCGTCGTCATCAGCCAGGACATCTCGGATTAGCCACACCGGCGCCGGGCGCCGCGGCGGCCTCGCTCCCCGCCAGCGGCCCGGCGGCCTCGCTCCCCGCCAGCGGCCCGGCGGCCCGACCGGCGCACGCTACAGGCACGTGTTGTCGACGACCACGCCGGTCGCCTGGATGCGCTCGGTCGCGGGCTCCCCGCCGAGCGTGACGGTGATATCCATGTCGATGACGCACGGGATGCCGGTGTTCGGCTCCGGCTCCCACGACAGGGTGCCAGCGGCGCCGGTCACGGGATAACGCCCCTCCGCGCTCGGCGTGCGCGGCTCCGTGCAATCGCGCATCTCGCCGGTGAGCGCCACGTCCAAGGCCCAGAGCTCCGGGAGCTCGACCCCGGCATAGCGTGGATCGCTCTCGGTCGGCCAGGTGAGGTAGAGCGTCAGGCACCGGTTCGCGGCCAGGTCGGCGTGGTGCACATAAACACGATCGCGCGCGCCGATCTCGTCATCCCCGCTGGCGCACGACGTGTCCTCCGACACGTTCATCCCGGCCGCGTGCGCCATGCACGCATTGCAATAAACGCGCTGTTCGCACCCGCAGACACCCGTGCATTCCTCGGGGCAGTCCCAGACGCTCGGCCGGGGGGCGCACACGCCCTGCGCCTCTCCGGGGCACGCATCGTCGGGCGAACGGAAACATTCCACGACAACGGACAGCGGCGTGTCGGGGGGCTGCGCACAACGCCGCTCCGTCGGCGCTCTCCGCGTGAGGCGCGATTCGACCCGGGTTGGGGTCCCCGCGCGCCGACCCGGGTTGCGGCCGCGGCCCCGCCGGCCTGACCCGGGTTGCGGTCCCCCGGCCTGACCTGGGTTGCGGTCCCCCGGCCTGACCTGGGTTGCGCCATCCCGACCCAGGTTGAGGTCCCGCGCGCGGCCCGACCCACGTCGCGGCCCGACCCAGGTTGAGGTCCCGCGGAGGTCCCGCGGCCCGACCCAGGTTGGGATCCCGCGGCCCGACCCAGGTTGCGCTCGGCCCGACCCGGGTTGTGGTCCCGCGCGCGGCCCGACCCAGGTTGCGCTCGGCCCGACCCGGGTCGTGGTCCCGCGCGCGGCCCGACCCAGGTTGGGGTCCCGCGGCCCGACCCACGACCCAGGTTGGGGTCCCGCGGCCCGACCCAGGTTGCGCTCGGCCCGACCCGGGTTGGGGTCCCCACCCGGCTCGACCCGGGTTGCGGTCCCCGCCTCGACCCGGGTTGCGGTCCCCAGCCCCGACCCAGGTTGCGGTCCCTCGGCCCGACCCAGGTTGGGGTTCCCGCCCAGCCCGACCCAGGTTGGGGTTCCCGGGGTTCCCGCCCAGCCCGACCCAGGTTGGGGTCCCCGGTTTCCGATCCCCCGGTTCGCGCAACCCAACCCAGGTTGGGGTTCCCCAGCCCGCCCCAGGTTGAGGTCCCGCACCGACTCCCCAACCCAGGTTGAGGTCCCGCGACGCGATGCGCGGTTGCGCTCGGGCTTGCCGCTCCGGCGCGCGTGAGGCAAGGAGCACCCGCGGGGTGGGGTCGCAGCGCACGCGGCGCCTCGGCTCCGCGCCCAATCACGCTGACCGCGAGCCTATGACAACCCCCCGAATCACGATCGCCGGCTTCGACATCGAATGGAACCTGAACGACGGCATCAACCTGTGGGCTGGAATGCCTACCCTGAGCATGTGGATCCCGAGCTCGGTGGCCGGCCTGATGTCGGGCATGGTGGCGATGGTGGGGGTCGAGCGCTTCAATCTGTGTCTCCAGCTCGGCGGACGGCAGAGCGTCGATGGCGACTGGTCCATCATCAACACGCAATCGACGTTCGAGGAGGGCTTCGGTCGGCTCAGCGAGATCTGCAGCCCGGCCGGCTGGGGGCGATGGGAGCTCGTCGCGGTCGACCGCGAGCGCCGTGAGGCCCGGTATCGCACCTTCAACAACTGGGAGTCGATCTACCAGCGCGCGCTCGGGGTCGTCTGGGGGAGCTCGATGACGGCCGGCAAGCTGGCCGGCATCACCGAGCGCCTGTTCGGGGTCCCTTGCTGGGCCGAGCAGACCGCGTTCGTGACGCAGGGCGCGCAGTACGACGAGTTCGTCGTCCGTCCGACCGACGAGACCGTCGAGGCCCGCCTGGCCGCGCTCCTCGAGACCGATCGGGCCACGAGCTCGGATCTCGCGGTCGCGCTGGCCACGCTCAAGAAGGAGGTCGCCGAGCGGGAGCGGACCGAGCTCGCGCTCCGCGAGAAGCTCCAGCTCATCCAGCAGCAGGAGACGGCGCTCTCCACGATGGTCGCGCCGATCATCCAGGTGTGGGACGGCGTGCTCACCGTGCCCGTCATGGGGGGTCTCGACAGCCAGCGCGCGTCCGCGCTGATGGAGCGCCTGCTCGGCGCGATCGTCGACAGCCAGACGCGCCACGTCATCCTGGACCTGACCGCGGTCGACGCGGTGGATACGGGCACCGCCGATCACCTGATCCGCATCGTGCGCGCGGTGGAGCTCCTCGGCGCCCGCGTGGTGGTGACCGGCATCCGCCCCGCGGTGGCGCAGACCGTCGTCTCGCTCGGCATGGACCTCGAGCGGATCGTCACGCTGCGCAACCTGCAGGAGGGCCTCAAGGCGTGCATGGCCCCAGGAAACGGCGCCTCCCCCGGCCCGAGCGCCCCGTGAAGCGCCGCTCGTCTCGCGGGACGGGCGCTCCCTCGCGCGACCTGACCATCTCCTGAACGAGCCACTTCCTGCCGACACCGGCCCTCGGAGCGGCCCCCATCACGCCACAGCCCGCTGGAGCGCTCCGCGCGTCTTCTTTCCAGGTGAACGCCCCCTCCCCGGGTGCTTCACTGGACGGCATGTCGATCATCCAGCGTGGCTTCGATCGGTCGGTCGTCGTCCGTGGCGCCGACGCCGAGGTCGTCGGCGCCCCCACCGCGCGGGTCCAGCTCCTCGCGGACAGCAGCGCGACGGGCGGAGCCCTCTCCACCGTACGTGTGACGCTCGCGAAGGACGCCGACGGCGCGCGGCCACACCGCCACGACGGCTCGGCCGAGATGTTCTACGTGCTCGACGGCGCCGTGCAGGTCCTCTCGGGGAGCGACATCGTGACGGCCGAGAAGGGCGACCTCCTCGTGGTCCCGCCCCGCGTCGCCCACGCGTTCGCCGCCGCCCGCGGCAAGAGCGCTGAGCTCTTGATCGTCATCACCCCAGGCGTCGAGCGCTTCGAGTACTTCCGCAAGCTCACGCGCATCTCCCGTGGCGAGGAGCCGCCCGAGACCCTGCGCGACGTGCAGGAGCTCTACGATACGTATTTTCTGAGCAGCCCCGAATGGGACACGGCGCGCCGATGACCGCGCCGCCCAATTAATCGATATGTCCCTGGGCGACTCGGTCGTCTGGCCATCGTCGAGCTCGGCAGCGACGGCGGCCAGCCGGCCGCGGCGCATTGACCGGCGTGGGTGGAGCTGGTAGCCCCGTTGGCAGGGCCGCGCGCCCGCGCTGCGCGCCGCCGCGGCGCCGACACGCCCTCGGAGGTCCACGCATGTTCCGCAAGACGCTCGCCGCTGCTCTCCCGCTCGCGCTCGCGCTCTCCGCCGCCCCCCGCGACGGCGCCGCCTCCAACTACCCGCCGAGCTACGATTATTGCGGGCCCACCGCGACGGTGCACACCGGCCCCTTCGAGCTCATCCAGGATCCGGTGCGGACCGACGCCGCCAAGCTGACGGTGGCCTACCGCGGCTACCTGCGCGCCTATTATCCCGATCACGAGATCAACCTCTATGTCCGGCTGAACGGCAGCGACGCCTTCCTCCCGGCGAGCGCGGGCGCGCACGGCGACGCCTACGTCCTCGTCAGCAACGCGCCCCGCGACTGCGCGTGGTGCTCGCCGCCGCCCGACGGCGCGGGCCAGCGCCTCTGCGGCGGCGCGCCGCTCCCGCCCTCGTCGAGCGGCACCTGGGTCTGCAACGAGCCGACCGCCGTCGAGGAGGACCTCTTCTTCTGGGCCTACGATTCGTACGGCCGCATGAACGCCTGGGACATCGAGGTGGCCGCCGAGTCCCACGGCCTCTGGGACAGCAACCTCGGAGCGAACTACGCCGCGCGCTTCGAGGCCCGATCGAGCTGTTTCTGAGCGCGGCGAGTCGATTCGAGTCGAGGCACGAACATGGCAGGATCGTTGAAGCTCGTCCCGGCGGCCGGGGCGGGCTGAGCCCTCCGCGCTCCCGCAGGCCTCAGGCGACGCTGCGCGCGGGCCCGGACGCGGGCGCGGCGCCGTACCCGTAGGCGGCGCGGTAGCGCTCGTACCGGTCGAGGAGCTCGCTCGTGGTCTTGGGCATCGGCACGCGGGCGCGCGTGATGTACGAGATCACGTTCTTGCCGCGGACGATCAGCTCGGCGCCGCGGGCCGCTTGCTCCCGCTCGGCGGGCGAGGCGTCCGCGCCGAGCACCGGCTGGAAGGCGGCGAGCCTCTCCGCCGACACGACGAACGACGTCCAGACCTCGAAGATCTCGGCGTCGGTGCGCAGCGTCTCGCACTTGACCTTGGCCGCGTGCGCGAGCTCGCAGGCCAGGCGGTCCAGCCCGGCGAACATCGGCTGGCCCCCGAAGGTGTCGATCATCGCGTCGCGGATGCCGTCGATGGCCTTCATGCTCTGCGCGATCTTCACGTACCGGCTGTTGTAGAACGCCTCGACCGGGAACGAGAACGCCTTGAACGGCTCGCCCCACAGCTCGTCGAGCCCCTCCTCCCCGCTGCGGTGGAGCACCATCTTTCCGAGCGTCAGCGCCTCGAGGAGGTGCTCTCCACACTCGCGCATGAGGGCGTTGTCGGGCTCGATGGTGACGCCGAGCTCCTGGATCTCGACCAGCTTGGTGAAGATGTCCGCCGCGCGATTGAAGATCGCGCCGGCGAGCATGGCGCCTTTGACGCGCTTGCGCTGCGGGTCGGTCTCGGACTCGAAGGCGCGCCGCGCCTCGTCCAGCCGCTTTCCCGGCACGTTGATGCCGTGCTCGACATGGTTGAACAGCCGCCGCGTCAGCGCCTCGATGAGGCGCTTCTTCGCGAGCAGCGTGTCGGCCGGCGCCTCGTACGCCTTGATCCAGTAGCCGTAATAGTAGACCCGCAGCTGGCCGTCGATGATCTGCTTCTTCCCGAGCGGTATCGCGCTGTCCATGGCCCGCCTCCGATCGGCTGCCAGGCGTCGCCCCTGCGCCGGAAGCGCGGGGATGCGTGCCCGTGCGAGATGCGCGTAGCATGGGCGCGCGGCCGCCCGCAAGGCGCGAGCGACGCGATCCAACAGCGTCGTCCGCCGGAAACCGGGACTTCACCGACAGGAAAGACAGAGGTTCGCGAGGTGATCGCCGCCGCCGAGCGCCGCCCTTTTGGCGGCTCGGCGGCCCGGCGCGACGGCCCGGCGCGAGGGGCTCACGACAGCGCGGCTCACCGTCGCCGGCCGGCGGCGCGCGCCCGCGCGCGAGGCCCGGGCGTCACTGGGCGCACCCCTCGAGCTCGGCCATCATGCGCCAGAAGGCCATCGCCTTGATCTCGCAGCTGTCCTGCGTCGTGTGGGTGTGCTCGTACTCCGCGTTGCCGGACGCCTCCACGTCGAAACGCGGGTGCTGCATCGGGATCTCGACGCCGTCCACCACCGCGGTGTGCCGCTCGCCGCCGAAGTGGACGTCGAGGTCCTCGAAGTCATAAAGGATCTTCCCGCGCTCCCGGCAGAAGTCGCGGATCTGCTGGTTGCGCTTCGCGCGGTTCACGCCGTTGTACTCCGCGTCGGCGGGCCCGGTCATGTAGATGAAGGTCACCTTCGGGAACTCCTGCCCGAGCGCGTCGAGCACGTCGAGGTAGCGCTGCACGTCCTGCTCGGTCTGCTCGGCGATCTCCGAGGACCACGCCCACATCGAATACCGGATCTCCGGGTGCTCGCCGAGGATGGCGCGCACCTCGCCGACGCCCGCCTCGCTCGCCCAGTACTGCTCGCCCACGACGAGGTTGTTGTCGATCATCCCGTCCCACATCCGGAAGACGCCGGTCTCCGCCGGGACGCCGCAATACTCCGTCTCGAAGCCGTAGACGGGAGAGTTCGCCTCGATGCTCTCGGCGCCCACGATGATCTGCGAGCCGTGCGAGCGATGGGCGTAATGGAAGACGAAGTCGCCGGACTTGAGCGCGTCGATACAGCTCGCCGGGATGCCGTCCAGCGCCGCGTGCCGGTGGTCGAACGTCCGCGCGTCCGCCGGGTCGGGATCGGGATCGCCGCCCGACGCCGTGCTCGCCCCGCCGCCGCCCGCACCGCTGTCGCCCGCGGCGCGATCGCCCGCACCGTCGCCGCCCCCGCAAGCCGCTATGCCGAGCGCGAGGGTGAGCCCAACGACGATCAGATTTAAATGATGAAAGAATTTTATCATGGCATTGTGGATTCTAGACGTCGTCCAGGGGAGCGCAACAGCCATCGAAGGCGTTCTCGTGCTGTCGCGCCGGGCTCGGACGCCGCGATCTCCACGGCGGCGACGGCGCACCGGCGAGCGCGCCCGCCGTGCTGCGCTGCGCCAGGGCGGCCCTCCGCGCGACAGCCGCCTGGGCCTGCGCGGCCGCCTCGGGGCGGCGGGCCCGCTCAAGGAACCGCGACGAGGCGCGCACGTCCGCAAAGGAAGCGGGCGGCGCCCGGTCGAGGTGCGGCCTCCGCCAGGTGACGAGATCGTCGCAACGACCCGCCGCGTAGACGCCGCCCGCCCTGTTGGGGGCGAGGCCGTACATCGTGCCGCTCGGCTCCGGCGTGATCACCCACGCGGCGGTCCCGCTCTCGGTGGGCTTCACGACGAACCGCGGCCCCTCGATGTCCGCGTCCACCGTCGTCCCGAGCACATCGCTCTCGCCGCTCAAGGAGACCCAGAGTGAGCCAGACGATGATCCTCATCCACACAGCGTAGGCGACCGACCCCCGCGCTCGCGGGACAATCGCGCTCCGGCGCTCGACAGAGCACGTTTGCTGCGCCAGATATTGCTGAATTTCAACAGCAAGGATGGACCGTTAGGGACTGACGCGCGCCAGATCTCGATCCAGGCCTGTTGCGGGGGTGCGTGCCGACGAGACAGCCGCCTCGGGCGGCCCGGGCGGGAGCTCCGGCGATCGCCGGCCACCCACGGCGATGGGAAGCGCGGTGTCGCCCGGAACGTGGCGCGCGCAAGCACGATCGTTCCACCATCTCCCGGCCCATCGTGGCCGGTACCTTTCCTATCCTGTAGGCTCATCTCACCTCCCTCGGCAGCCAGGAGGACGCCATCGCATGCATTACGCCCCAGATTCCGTCGTAGGTGGGAAGTACCGTCTTGAGCGACCGCTCTCGGCCGGCGGGATGGGCTCGGTGTGGGCGGCGCGTCACATCAACTTGGGATCTCCCGTCGCGGTCAAGTTCATGGCACCGACGTTTGCGACGTCGTCCACGTTCCTGGCCCGCTTCGAGCGCGAGGCCAGGATCGCCGCGAGCCTGAAGAGCCCGCACGTGGTCTATGTCCAGGACTACGGCGTCGACGACGACACTCCATACCTCGTGATGGAGCTGCTCCAGGGCGAGGACCTCGGCACGCGGCTCGAGCGCGTCGGCCGGCTCTCCCTCGCGGACGCCACGCTCATCCTGATGCAGGCCGGCAAGGCGATCCGCCGCGCGCACGAGGCCGGCCTCGTTCACCGCGATCTCAAGCCGGCCAACCTGTTCCTCGCGCGCGCGGAGGAGGAGCAGGAAGAGATCGTGAAGGTCCTCGACTTCGGCATCGTCAAGGAGACCGGCGTTCACCTCACGGAGGAGGTGACGCGCACCGGCGAGCTGCTCGGCTCCCCTCACTACATGAGCCCGGAGCAAGTCCGGGGCGAAAAGGACGTGGACCAGCGCAGCGATCTCTGGTCGCTCGGGGTCATCCTCTTCTGCGCCGTCACGGGCGAGCTGCCGTTCCAGGGGGATCAGCTCGGCGCCGTGATCGCCAACATCCTTGTCGCGCCCGTGCCGAGCGCCTCGACGCTCGCGCCCGACCTGCCGCCGGCGATGGACGCCTTCTTCGCGCGGGCGCTGGCCCGCGAGCGGGCGCAGCGCTTCCAGTCGATCGGAGAGATGATCGGCGAGCTCCGCCGGCTCGCGGGCATGGCGTCGCCGTCGATCCCGGATCTGCAGCCGCCATGCTCCGGCATGCCGACCTCGTCTCAGCCGAGGAGGAGCGGGACGATACCGCTGCGGCCGGCGGAGCTCCGCGTCCCGCCGTCGGCGCCCCGGGCGGCGACGCCCGGGACCCTGACCGGCGCGGGTGCGACGGCGCAAGAGGCGAGGCCGCAGAAGCCCACGCGCGCGATGCTGGCGCTCAGCGTCGCGACGACGCTCCTCGGCGTCGGCATCACGGTCGCCCTGAGAGACGGCAGCTCCCACGGCAGGGGCGAGGCGGGCGCGGAGGTCTCCTCGGCGGCCGCGCCGGCGCCGGAGCGGAGCGCCGCCTGGACGCCGGCGAAACCGCCGACGTCGCCCGAGCCGCCGCCGAGCGTGTTCCCCGGAGCGCCGCCGTCGCCCGACACGCTGAAGACCCCTGACGAGGCCCCCTCCGCCCCGGCGACGGGCGTTCCCGGAGGCACGACGGCGCGGCCTGCGACGCCGCCGTCGACCGCGGGTGCACGCCGGCCGTCATCGACGGCCAGGCCCAAAGCACCGCCCACGGCTGCGCCCAATCCCGCCCAGAAGCCTCCCGCGCCACAGCCGACAGCGCCGGAGCCGGCTCACGCCCCGCCAGCGCCGGAGCCGGATCGCGCTCCGATGCCGATACCGCCCTTTTGACGGGGTGCTCTCCCGCGCACCGCTCCAGCCTACGAGCCGGTGGACTGATACCGCCGCTCGCCGAAGCGCCAGATGCGCAGCGACACGAGCAGGAACACCACGCCGACGAGCGGCGACGCCCAGCGCGCGGCCTCGGGCAGCGCCGGCACCGTGGGGCGCTCGAGCAGCGCGCCCGCGGGGATGTAGCTGACGAAGGCCAGCGGCACGACGAACGTGAAGAAGCGCCGGAACCAGTCGCGGTACAGGGTCAATGGGTACTGCGCCGCCTCCGTGCCGCCGTAGGTCAACGTGTTCATGATCTCGAGCGACTCGACCGTCCAGAAGCACAGCGTCGCCTGGAGCACGAGGAGCCCGTAAAACACGCAGGCGCCGCCGGCGATCGCGCCGGCGAGCAGCCCGACCTTGGCCGCCGTCCACCCGACGTCGAGCGCGGCGCCGGCCCACAGGAGCATCACGAGGCCGACGGCGAGCCGCCCGGCGCGCAGGAACTGAAAATCGCTCGTCGCCACCTGGAACGCGGTGGAGCGCGGGCGCAGGAGCATCCGGTCGAAATCGCCGGACCGCACCACCGTCGAGAAGGTGTCGAACCCTCGGCCGAAGGACTCGGCGAGCGCGAAGGAGACGTTGACCAGCCCGAACAGGAGCGCCACGTCCGCGAAGCGCCAGCCCCGGACCGCGCCGAACCGGTCGAACAGCGCCCACACGCCGAGCAATTCGATGCCCACCACGATGAACTGGCCCACCGACCACATCGCGAACGAGGCGCGATACTGCATCTGCGCCCGCAGCGACGCGGCGGCGAGCCGGAGGTAAAGCGTCGTCGCGTCCCGCCACATCTCGCCCGCTCCTCGCCCCCTCAGCCGCCCTGCACCACGAGCCGCCGCAGGCCGCGCGCCACCATCGCGCGGCCGAGCGCCACGAACGCCGCGGTCCACAGCGCCTGGTGCAGCAAGACGCCCGGGAGCGCCCCGGCCGGCAGGTGGCCGAGGTAGAGCCGGAACGGGGCGTCGACCATGCCGCGGAACGGCAGCGCGTCGAGCCAGGGCTGCATCCACGCCGGGAACAGCGGCAGCGGCACGACCATGCCCGAGGCGATGAGGACGAGCGAGGGCACGATCCGCGCGATGCCGTCGCCGGACGTGGTCCACAGCATCGTCGACGTCACCGCCGTCGCGAACGCCGCGACGAGCGCCGCCGCGAAGACCATGGCCGCCGCCCACGCGCCCGCGGCCGCGAGCGACGGCGGCAGCGACATGCCGAGCAGCGGCACCGCGACCGCGAACATCGGGACCGCGCGCAAGACCGTCGGCGCGACGCGCGCGGCGAGCGCGCGGGCGAGCCAGAGGGTGTGGAGGTCGAGCGGGCGCGAGAGCTCGTAGCCGACCGCGCCGGTGCGGATCAGCTCGCGCACCTCGGGGTCGGGGTTCGTCGAGAACGGCATCAGCTGGAAGAACGCCTGCCCGAGCCAGGTGTACGTGATGGCCTGCCCGAGGGCCATCGGCGGGCGCGCGCCCGGCGCGTTCGCGTAGAACGCCTCGAGCACCATCACCTTGATGAGCCCCCAGAACAGCTGCGTGCCGAACCCGGCCGCGGCCGCGGCGCGGTACTGCAAGAGCGCGCGGAAGCGCGCGCGAAACACGGCCCCGTAGGCGAGGAGCGCGCTCACGGCCGGCCGCCGGCCTCGCCGTAGAGCCGCGCCACGATCTCGTCGATGGGCGGGTTCTGCACCAGGAGATCGCGCACGGGGTAGCGGGCCGTCACGCGCCCGACGAGCTCCGCGGTCGAGATCGCCGCGGGATCGAAGCGCAGCGTCACGCGGTCGCCCTCGCGGCGGATCACCTCGGCGTGCGGCTCGGCGATCTCGGCGGCGGGGTCGGTCAGGTCGACGATGAGCCAGCGCTCGGCGGTGACCTTCGCGCGGAGCGCCTCGAGCGAGCCGTCCGAGAGCACCCGGCCGCCGGCGATGAGCACGACGCGCGAGCACAGGGCCTCGATGTCGTCCATGTCGTGCGTCGTCAGGATCACGGTGACGCCGCGCTCGCGGTTCAGCCGCTGGACGAAGCGCCGCACCGCGAGCTTCGAGACGGCGTCGAGGCCGATCGTGGGCTCGTCAAGGAAGAGCAGCTCGGGCGCGTGGAGCAGGGCGGCCGCGAGATCGCAGCGCATGCGCTGGCCGAGGCTGAGCTGCCGCACCGGCGTGTCGAGCAGCGGCGCGAGATCGAGCATCGCGACGAGCTCGTCGCGCGCGCGGGCATGATCGGCCGCGCCGACGCGGTAGATGTCCCGGAGGAGCTCGAACGAGTCGATCACCGGCAGGTCCCAGAGGAGCTGGGTGCGCTGGCCGAACACGACGCCGAGCCGCCGCACGTGCGCGACGCGCTCGCGCCACGGGACGCGGCCGTCCACCTCGCATCGCCCCGCGTCCGGCACGAGGATGCCGGCGAGGATCTTCACCGTGGTGGACTTGCCGGCGCCGTTCGGCCCGATGTACCCGACGAGCTCGCCCCGCTCGATCGCGAACGAGACGCCCGCGAGCGCGTCGACGGCGCGGTAGCGCGGGCGCACGAGCCCGGCGAGCGCGCCCCACGCGCCCGCGCGGCGCTCGGCCACCCGGTACGCCTTGCGCAGGTCCTCGACGACGATCAGCGGCATGGCGGCGGCGAGGCTCCCACGGGCGGCGCGGGAGCATACAGGACGTCGCTCGGATGGCCAGCGCCGCGGCGAGGCGCGCGGCCGCCGTCACCGCGCTCCGCCTCGGCGGCTGCGGCGCGCGGAGAGCGCGGCGAGGAGCGCGAGCAGCGCGCCCGCGAGCGCGGCGGCGCGCGACCCGCGCTGCGGGCCCGACAGCGAGCACCCGCCGGCGTCGCGCGGCGGGGGTGCGGGCGTCTCGGGCTCGCCGGGCTCGCCCTCGGCCGGGGCGCACTCGCTCCGGAGGCAGTCGGGATCGGGCGCCCCGCACGCGCAGTCGCACCGATCCCCCTCTCCGTACCACGCCGGCGGGCACGTCCAGTGGCCGGGCGCCGTGGGCGGGCAATCCATGCTGCACGCGCGCCACTCCCCCCCTTCGCAGCGCCCGTCGCCGCACGCGGCCGCGCGGCAATCGTCAGGACAGCTGGCCTCGTCCTCGCCGAGCGCGCAGATCCCGTCCCCGCACCGGCCGGAAGCGCCGCACAGCCGCTCGCTCGGCCACCCTCCCTCGCAGAGCGCCTGGACGACCGGCTGCGCGAGGAGGATCCCCTCCCCCGCTACGCCCGACGCCGGCTCCCGCCGGACCGTGAGACACCCCTGCTCGCTCAGCTCGTGATCTTGCCGCCCCGACACCACGATGCCGGCGAGCTCGAGCCGCGCGTCGAAGACCCCGCCGCCCGACGAGCCCGCGAACGTGTCGATCTGGGCCTCGGCGCAAGCGCCGCCGGCGGCGCAGGGGCCGAGCCACCGCCCCTCGGCGTCGATCTTCCCCGGCAGCCCCTCGCCGTAGCCGATGGCCGTCACCGGCTCGCCCGGGAGCGGCGCGCGCGCCGCGAGCACCGCCGGGGCGAGCTCCGGGCCCACGGGGCGATCCAGCTGGACGAAGGCGACGTCGAGCGCCTCGGCGCCGCCCTCGCTGCCCGGCGGGAGGGCGGCGATGCGGCGGCACGCGAAGACGTCCTCCGGGCGGAGGGGGTGCAGCGCGCCGGGCGCGTCGTGGTAGTACCCGGCGACGAACAGGAGGTCCTCGCACGAGCGCTCGTCCTCGACGCAGTGCCCGGCGAGGAGGACGAGATCGTCGTCGACGAGCACGCTCGAGCACACCGCCGCGGCGGGCTGCTCGACGAAGCGCTCGCCCTCGCAGAGGCCGCGCGCCTCGCCGAGGCTCGGCGCGACGACGCGCACGCCGTCCGGACCGGCGCCGTCGAGGGACGAGCGCCGGAGCACGGCCAGGCTGGACGCGCTGGCGAGGCGGCGCAGCGCCTCCGACGGCGCCTCGAAGAACTCGAGCCGCGTGTCCGCGCCGTACACCACCGGCGCCTGCGAGGCGTCGAGCGCCGGCGCGTCGCCCTCGTCGCCGCGCGCGCAGCCCGCGACGAACAGCGCGACCAGCGCGGGCCCTGCGATGAGCTCAGGTCTCCTCATGGATCATCCCTTCGTCGACGAAGGCCCAGGTGTGCGCGGGATTCATGGCGGGACGATCCTCTCACGAGTGGGGTGGAGTCGAACAACGATGTTTCCGGCCAAGGATGCTCCGGCGCTCCCGGCCCCGCCACGCGATCTCCTTGCTTCCCGGGAGCCGCGAGGCCGAATCGCCGCCGCCCGGGAGGCGAGCGGCTCGCCGCCCCGCGCCGGAAACCTGCGGCGCCGGCCCTGATCGCCGGAGGCCGCAGGGGTCGAATCCGCGATGGCGGCCCCGGCGCGCACGGGTTACGGTGCCCGCCGCGCCGATGCCACCCGACCCCGTTGCGCCCCCGGGCGATCGCGCCCTGTTTCCACCGTTCGACGACGCTGCCGGCTTCGACCGGATCCGCGCCGATCTCGACGCCTTCCTCCCGGCGATCCGCGCGGTGTGCGAGCGCCACGGCCTCGCGGCGAGCGGCCTCGCGGCGTTCGAGCGCGGGACCAACGTCGTTGTTTCCAACGACGCTGGCCAGATCATCAAGCTGTTCCCGCCGTTCCTGAGGCACCAGTTCGAGGCCGAGCGCCTCGCGCTCGGGCGGCTCCACGGGAACGTCCCCGTGGCCACGCCGGAGATCCTGCGAGAAGGGGAGCTCGACGGGTGGCCGTATCTCGTGATGTCGCGCCTCCCGGGGCGCACCCTGGAAGAGGTCTGGCCCGCGCTCGGCGGGGCGGAGCGCGCCGAGGCGCTCGCCCGCATCGGCGAGATCATGACGGCCGCCCACGCGCTGCCCACCGGCGGGCTGGAGTGCCTCGATCTCGGCTGGGAAACCTTCGTGGAGCGCCAGATCGCCGGATGCGAGGGCCGCCACCGGCGAATGCGATTGCCCGAGCGCCTGGTCGCTCAGATCCCGGCGTACCTGGCCTCGGCCCGCCCTCTCCTGCCGACGTCCGTGGTCCCGGTCCTCCTGACAGGAGAATACACGCCCGAGAATCTCCTCGTGACCCGGACGGGCGGGGCGTGGCGCGTCACCGGCATGATCGACTTCGCGGACGCGTGCCTCGGGCCGCCCGAATACGACCTCCTGGGCCCGTGCCTCTTCCTCGCCGCCGGCAGCGCGGAGCTCCAGCGCGCCTTTCTTGTCGCCTGCGGAACCCGGATCGCCGACGCCGACCTGACCCCGGCGCTGAGCCGCAAGCTCATGGCGCTCGCGCTCCTGCACCGGTACAGCAACCTCGGCTACCAGCTCAGGATCGAAGGCTGGGAGTCCCAGGCCTCCTCGCTCTCCGCGCTGGAACAGCTGATCTGGCCGTTTCCGGTCCGCTGATCTCGGGGCGAGCCGTCGCGACGATCGGTCGCGAGCCGAATCACGCAAGGAGCACGCGTGCCGGCGAAGCGTCGGAAAGGTGCCATTTGCGTGTCCGTCGGAGGGCGCGCAGCGCGATGGCAATCCTTGCCATGCCTGGGTCTTTCATGGACGGCAATCTTTGCCATGACGGCAAGGCTTGCCACGCGCGAGCTGGACCTGCGGGCGAGCTCGATGAAGCGGCGGCCGCTCCTGCGCCGGTGCTCGGCGCGTCGCGCCGCCCGATCTCGTCGGAGGGGCCGTCGCGCCGCGGGGCGGCATACCGGTTGCGATAGCGCGCTCCCAGCCGGGCCGTCGCGGCCGGGGCATTCCCCGACGAGGCACGCCGAGCAGGTACAGCGCGAGGCGGAGCAGGCGCAGGAGCGCGAGCCGCTTCGGAGCGACCCGGGTCCGCCTTACTCCACAGGAGCGATCATGCATCTTCGTTATGTCTCCAAGTTCCCCTTCATCGCAGCGGTCATGGGCGCCGCGGCGTCGGTCTCCCTGGGCGCCTGCGGCGGCGCCGGTCCGGTGGACGACGTCGCCGCCGGCGAGGCCCAGGAGCTCACGACGGAGGGCGCAGAGGCGCTGACGTGCCCCGCGTCCGTGCCGGTCATCGACATGCGGAAGTCCCTCATCGTCACGAAGGAGACCGACCCGAACATCCTTGCCGAGTTCCCGCTCGGCTTCGTCCTCCAGCGGCTCCTCACCAGCGTCGGCTCCAGCCAGGATCCCGAGGTGTTCTACAAGCGCTGGTGGGACACGCAGAACGCTTCCTCCAATGCCGCCTTCACGGACGCCGACGCCATCCACTGCGACGACGAGACCGACAGCAACGGCAATCCAACGCTCAACGGCTATCCGTACACGTGCCCCAGGAACGAGGGCGCGCTCGCCCGGACCGACCCGCTGAATCCCACCCTGAACAGCCCGTTCAATCCCGAGGGGCCGAATTTCATGGAGCCGGTCGCGCTCGTGAACCGGTTCGACCTCGCGCCGAAGGAGGGCGGCTCGCATTGCGGCGAGTACCGGATCATCTACGCCAAGAAGTCGTCCAGCGTCGTCGACCGCAACTTCATCATCTTCGAGGCCCAGCTCCCGAACCCGCACCCCGAGTGCGGCGTCGCCGCCTGCCTCCCGGTCGCCGAGTTCTGGGCGAACCTCTCGGACCCGAACATGACCGCGACCCAGCGCCAGAACGCGCTCGAGGGGTTCTATTTCTACGGCCGGCCCGAGCTGCCCGGCTTCGAGCCGGTCATCAAGGCGGCCCATTTCATGGCCGGCACCGGCCAGATCCGCACGAACCAGTTCATGGCGTCGAGCGGAGGATTCCAGCCCTGGGTGCTCCGCGAGTTCAAGCTCGAGCTGGACAACGACAGCTCGCCCAGGCTCTTCGTCAAGCCGGTCACGGTGAAGGAGAACCCGTTCCCCGGCCTGTTCAACGCCAGCTTCGCGAGCGACCCCCGCGGGGCCGCGTTCCAGAGCAGCTTCCTCGACGCCCTCGACGGGCTCGTGCCGTCCGGCAGCGACGAGAACGACATCTCGCTCCGCACGCTGCCCAACCAGGGGCTCTTCAACTCGGGCGAGAGCATCATGGACCCCGGGAATCCGCCCCACCCCAACAACAACAACTATCGGGCGCGCATGCAGGGGAACACCGCGTTTGCCGCCAACATCGACGCGGCGCTCGGGCCGATCCTCGCGAGCCGCAGCCTCCCGCCTGGCATGGTCACGGCGGACAACGCCGCCGATCGCGCCACCACCCAGTCGTGCGCCGGGTGCCACGAGCTGAGCAGCCGCGACGACGAGAACGTCGGCGGCGTGCACGTGTGGCCGGCGCATGCCCCGACCACCGCGCCGGGCACGTTCGTCCACGTCAACGAGGACGGCGAGATCTCGGACCCTCTCCGGTGGACGTTCCTCCCCCACCGCGCGCAGGTCCTCACGTCCTTCATCGAGGCCAAAGCGTGCGCGGCAGCCTGCTCCTCGGAGGCGGCCAGCGCCGCTTCGTTCGCGGCCAGCGCCGATGAGGTTCTCCTGGACGGCGCGGAGCAGGTCCCCACGCTCGGCGGCTCGACGACGCACTGAGGGCGCGCCGGGGAGCTTGATTCCCCCAGCCAGACGTCTGGGCGCGCACCGCCAGACGTCTGGCTGTGGCCGCTCTCACCCGGCCCCCACCCCGCTCCCCTCGCCTCCCCGCCCCTCCCGCCCGCCCAGGCACACGCGCGCGTAGTCGGCGACCATCCGCTCCAGCGAGAACCGCTCCCGCGCGCGCTCCCACCCCGCCGCCCCCATGCGCGCCCGCCGCGCCGGATCCTCGGCCAGCTCCACCAGCGCCCCCGCGAGCGCCTCGGCGTCGCCCGGCGGCACCAGCCGGCCCGTCACGCCGTCGACGACCTGCTCGGCCATGCCGCCGACCGCCGTGGCCACCACCGGCAGCCCCTCGGCCATCGCCTCCAGCGACGCGTTCGGGCACCCCGCGGGCTCGGCGATCAGCGCGAACATGTCGAGATCGCTCAGGAAAGCGCGCGTGTCGGCGAGCTCGCCGACCCACTCGACCGAGAGCCCCGCCGCCATCCGCCGCAGCGCCTCGGCGTGCGCCTCGGCGCCGCGCTCGACGCCGCCCGCGATGCGCAGCACGTGCGGCGGCAGCCGCGGCGCCGCGAGGCGCAGCGCGGCGAGGAGCTCGTCGAGCTTCTTGTGCGGGTGCACGCGCGCCGCCGTCCCGATCGCGAGCCGCGCGCGCCCGTCGCGCGCCGCGCGCTCGCCGCCGCCCGGCGCGCGCTGCGGCGACGCCGGCGGGCGCGGGCCGAGCGCGACGCCGTTCGGCACCACGTGCGCCGGCGCCCCGAGCACCTCGGCGGCGAGCGCCGCCTCGGCCCCGTACTTGACGATCACCCCGGCGAGGCGGGCGCCGTAGGCGCGCGGCGCGCGGTACGGCAACCCGCGGCGCGGCGACGCGAAATAACGGCGCAGCGAGGCGAAGTACATCTCGCCCGGGCTCACGTCGAAGAGCGGCACGTCGAGCAGCCCGTCGGCGAGCAGCACCTTGTGCTCCGCGATCACGTTCCACATCAGCACGGCCTCGGGCGGGTCCTCCTCGATCGCGCGGAGCAGGCGCTCCACCGCCTCGGCCGGCTCGATGTCGGCCGGCGGCGGCACCGCCAGCACCGGGATGCCCGCGGCGACGAGCGCCCGCCGGCCCGGCGTCGGGTACTCCGGCTGCTCCTCGATCACGGCCGCCCGGCCGCGCACGCCGGCCGCGGCGAGGCCGAGCAAGAGCCGCCGCGCGCTCGACTGGGCGCCGCCGGTCGAGAAGTTGTTCGTCACGAGCAGCAGCCCGTCCCCCCGGCGCAGGCCGCGGTTCCGGGCGATCGCCCGCGGGTAGAGCCGCGCGTACCCCTCGGCCATGCGCGCGACGCCGAAGTGCCGCGCCACGACCTCCCGACCGCCCGGCGGCGCGCCGCGCGCCGCCGCCGCGATCGCCTCGGCGAAGCGCTCCGGCGCGGCGTCGAGCGGCAGGTGGACGAGCGCCGGGGTCTCGGCCGCGATCTCCGCCGTGCCGCCGGCGCCGGTCGCGACGACCGGGAGGCCCGCGGCGAGCGCCTCGAGGTGCGCGAGGCTCAGCCCCTCGTGGGCGCTCGGCGACACGAGCACGTCCGCCGCCGCGAGCAGGCCGGCCACGTCGGCGACCGCGCCGGCGAAGCGCACGTCGGCGCGCAGGCCGAGCCGATCGACCTCGCGCCGGATCTCCGCCTCCGCGGCGAGCGCCGGCTCGCTGCCCGGCGAGGCGCTCCCGGCGATCACGAGCCGCGCCGGCCGCGGATCGCCGGCCGCGGCGAGCGCGGACCGCGTGGCCGCGAGGATCGCGGGCAGGAGGTGCAGCCGCTTCTGCGGCCGCGGGTTCGCCACGGCGAGCAGGACGACATCGCCCGGCGCGATCTCGAGGCGCCGCCGCCACGCGTCGGCCGCCGCCAACCGCGCGCCGCCGGGCTCCGCCGGCCCCACGTCGATCCCGTTCCACACCGTGCGCCGCGGGACCGGCAGCCCGCGCGCGGCGAGCTCCGCCTCGACCGCGCGCGCGCACGCCACGAGCAGCGCCGCGCCGTCCGGACCGAGGCGATCGAGCCCCGCCGGCCAGCCCGCGGCCACGTTGTGCACCGTCACGAGCGGCCGGTACCCGCGCGCGGAGAGCCGGCCGAGGTCCTCGGCGTCGAGCAGGTGCGCGTGCGCGAGATCCGCGCCCCACGCGGCGAGCCCGCGGGCGAGCGCGTCGAAGCGCGCCTCGCGATCGCCGCGCGCCTCGGACAGGTCGAGCGTCCCCGGCGGCGCGCCGAACGTGGGGCGGGTCGGCCGGTACACCGCGCAGACGCGCGAGCGCACGCCGCGGCGCGGCAGCTCGGTCGCGAGGTCGATCGCGATCCGCTCGGCGCCGCCCCGCTGCAGGCTGGTCACGACCTGCGCGACCCGCAGCGCCGCGTCGTCGCACACGTCGAGCGGCGCGTGCCGCACCACGCGCGCCCGCCGCGCCCCGAGCTCGCCCTGGAGCGCGGCGTCGAGCGGCTCGCCCGCGCGGAGGCGCGCCGCGACGCCCCCGGCGAGCGGCGCGTCGAGGTACACGCTCGCCGCGCGGGGCAACCCCGGCGCGCGGCGCCCCGGCGCGCGGCGCGCGGCCCGGCTCAGCTCGCCGCCCGTCGCCCGCAGCAGCTCGGCCCACGCCGCGGCGTCGGACGCCGGCGACGCGGCCGCGGAGGGCGCCGCGCGGGAGGGCGCCGAGCGCGCGGGCGGCGCCCAGGCCGCGGACGGCGCCGGCGCCGCGGCGAGGTCGAGCGGCGCGAGCACGGCGCCGAGCGCGCAGACCGGCAGCCCGGTGTCGCTCGGCGGCGGGAACGGGTCCGGATCGAGCGCCGCGGACGGCGCGGGCCAGGCGCCCCCGCGCACGAGCCACACCGGCCCCGCGGCGATCGCGTCCGCCGCGGCCGCGAGCGGCGCGGGCGTGAGGTCGAGCGGCGCGAGCCCGGCGAGCCGGAGCGCGCGCAGCGTGCGGCCGGCGCGGGCGCGGTGCTCGGGCGCTTCGGCGAAGACGGCGCAGATCGGCGGGCGCATGCGGGCGCGAGCGGCGCGGCTCAGTAGGCCGAGGGGTAGCCGCGGAAGGGCGCGACGACGGCGACGTCCGGCGCGCTGGAGATGCGCTCCCGCGAGCGATGGCCGCCCCAGGCGGCGCGCGGCGCGGGCGGCGGGGCAGCGTGCGCGGCGGAGGGCGCCGCGGCCCACGCTGCCGCGCCGATCTGCTCCGCCTCCACCGCCGACGGGACGCCGCCCGTGTAGACGAACTGCCCGCGCGGGCTCGCCTCGATCGGGACCGACGTGCGCCGCACCGCGCCCTTCACGAGGCAGCGGTAGTGGAGCACCGACCCGTGCAGGTGCGGGGGCGCGTGCAGCCAGAAGCCGTCGCCCTGCACCCGGAACGTCACGCCGGGCGGCGCCCCGGGCATGGGCTTGCGGCGGGTCGCGCGGTGCACGAGCACGCCGATGAGGCCGACGACGGCGCTCGCCAGGACGAGGCCGCCGCCGACGAACGCCACCGTCGCCGCGGCCGACCCCGCGCTCGAGCGCGGCGCGCGCGCGGACCCCGCCGGCGCGGCCGGCGAAGGCGCGGCGGCCGCGGGGGCGCTCGCCTCCAGCGCGGCGACCACGCGGAAGCCGTTGTCCGCGTTGCGGCTGCCGGGGTCGTTGCGGTACCGCGCCGCGGCGCGCAGGTGCCTCGCGTCCTTGAGCCACGAGCCGCCGCGCAGCACGCGCCGGGGCTTGTCGCCGCCCGGCGCCGAGGTCTGCTCGGGGTCGACCGCGGGGCCGGGCGCGTAGGGACCGTACAAGTCGCGACACCACTCGTAGACATTGCCGCTCATGTCGTGCAGGCCAAAGGCGTTCGGCTGCTTCTGCCCGACGGGCCGGGTGCCGCTCCCGGCGTTGCCCTTGAACCACCCGATGGCGGCGGCGGCCGCGTCGTCGTCCCCCGCGTAGAACCGCGTCTGGGTCCCCGCGCGGTGGGCGTACTCCCACTGCGCCTCCGTCGGCAGATCGAAGGCGCGGCCGGTCCTCTGCGTCAGCCACCGGGCGAACTCGCCCGCGTCCTTGAACGTCACCAGCGTCACCGGGTGCTGGTCGGTCTGCGGGAAGCCGGGAGCCCTCCAGGTGAACTCCTTGCGCTGCGACAGGCCCTTGCCGTCGAAGCCGAACCCGCCGGAGGCGCCGACCTCGGCCTCGGTGCGGTAGCCGGTCTGGTCGACGAAGCGCTTGAACTGCCCGACCGTGACCGGGAACTTGCCCAGGTAGAAGCCGCGGCTCAGGGTCACCTCCCGGAGCGCCTCGTCGTCGCCGCGGCCCGCCTCCGCCGGCGGCGAGCCCTGGCGGAAGCGGCCCTCCTTCACCAGCACGAGGTCGAGCTGCGCCCCCCCGAGGTCGATCGCGAGGGCGGGCGCCGGGTCCGCCGCCCGCGCCGCGGCCGGCGCGAGGAGCGCGACGGCCGCCGCGAGGGCGATGACAGGAGGGAGGTCGCGGGAGCGGGAGCGGAGCTGCACCGGCCCAGGGTACCAGAGCGCGCGACCAGGGCGAGCGCGACGAAGCCGCGTGAGCCGAGGGCCCGAGAGGCGCGCTCTCCTCGGTCGGGAAGTGCAACAAACATTCCGCCGCCGCCGACTGACCTCTTCGCGCGGCGCCGACGACACCACCCTCATCAAGACATCTTTGCAGTTCTTTACTCGACAGATCGAGCGTGCAATTCCTCGAACACCTGGCCTGTGACGAGACGACGCATGGAGCATCGACGTCGTGCTCGACGCTCGACAGACGCTCCTCCGCGTGGCATCAAGTTGGCCGCTCGCCGAGCGCCGCGCCGTCGCGACGCGCGGCGGAGCCGCCCCGGAACAGCGAAAGGACGTACGCGCTGTCGGACGAGGCGTTCGACGTCCTCTTACGCGCGTTACGCGCGTTACGCGCGGATTGCGCGCGAACGGACAGACGCGGCTCGGCGATCTCCTTTCCGGCTCCTTTCCGGGGAACTCCGGCGGGAGGCGGTGGTCGCAGCGCTCGTCGAGCTCTTGTCGCAGCGGTGGTGCGGCTGACGACCGGCTGAAGGAAGGACCCCTTCGTGCAACAGGACCCTGCGATGGCAGAACAGCGCGGCGCCGCCATCGAATTCGACCCGTACGTCCCCGGGTTCGACGAGGACCCCCCACCCGTGTTCGCGCGCCTCCGGGAGAAAGCCCGTCTTCTACGGGGAGCGGGGGCGCGTGTGGCTCGTCTTCCGGCACGAGGACGTCGTATCCTTGCTGCGCGCCTCGACGTTCGAGGCCCCGGAACGACACGACGCGTCATTCCCCCGCTTCACGGACGCGATTCACCGCCTGTCCGTGGCGGCGCGGCGCTCGCTCGAAAAAATTGGGAAGCTCGAGGTGGCGCTCGACGTAGGGATCGCGGTGGCGAGCGATGCCGTCGAGGAGCGCCGGAGCGGACCTCTGGACAACGACGTTCCGACGCTGCTGATCCAGGCCGAGGAGCAGGGCGAGGCGGTCTATCCCCGCGCCTCGTCGCTCGATCTGCGGCGAGGCGCCGACGCGGGAGTTGCCTTCGGGGGCGGCGATCACTATTGCATCGGGGCGACGCTGGCTCGCCTCGAGGGGCGGACCGCCATCGAGACGCTCGTCAGCCGCTTCCCCGAGATGGAGCTCGCGGGGCCGGCGGTGTTCGCACGGCACCCCTCACTCCGGAAGATGACCTCGTTACCCGTCCGCTTCCGCCCCGCCCGTGCATGAGGGCGAACGCGGACACTCCGGCGCCGGCCAGCCGGCGTCGACCGATTTCCCTGGGCGAGCGCGACGCGGCCGCGCGACCCCGGGAACGATGCGCGCGCTCGATCACCTGCGCGCGCAAGATGTGAGACCAACACACAGCAGGTATCGATTCATGCGCACAACCACCTCGCTCATCGCTCTCCTCGGCGCCGTCGCGCTCTTCGGCTGTTCCTCCTCGGAGCCCGGCCCCGGGCCGGGGACCCCGGCAGACCAGGGGCTGGAGCCGCCGGCCGAAGGCGCCGGCGTGCAGTATCGAATGGTCTCCACGATCGAGCCGGGGCAGGAGGTCGAGCGCTGCCAGCTCTTCGTCGCGCCGCCGGAGGGGCTCAACGTCAACAAGGAGGTGGTGCGGTTCTCGCGCGGGAGCCACCACGTCCTCCTCTACGCAACGCCGTACACCGAGATCCCGAGCGAGACGCGCGGCGGTGACCCCATCGATGGGTCCCAGGTCCACGACTGCAGCCAGGGTCCCCAGGCCTACTGGGACGTCAACGGCGTGGTCGCGGGCTCCCAGTCCCCCGACGGCAACTCCTTCCTCGGCGAGCTCCCGGAGGGCGTGGCGCTCAAGGTCGCCCCGGGCACGGTGCTCCTCATGAACACCCACTACCTGAACGCCTCGAGCGCGCCCCTCGAGACCGACGCGCGCATCAACCTCTACACGATCGCGGACGACGAGGTGGAGGTCGAGGCGGGCATGCTCTTCCACTACAACCCGTTCATCAGCGTGCCGCCGCACGGGGAGTCGTCGGCGCGGATGCGCTGCACCACCGATGAGGACATCTCGGTCGTGAGGATCCAGTCGCACATGCACCGCCGCGGCGTCGGCTACGTCGCCAACAAGGTCGACCTCGACGGCAAGATGACGGAGCTGTACGCCCACGACAAATGGGAGGGGGTCCCGTCGCAGGAGTTCTCGCCGTTCCTCGAGGTCAAGGCGGGAGAGGCCCTGGACTACCGCTGCGATTTCAAGAACACCGAGGATCGCGACATCGCGCAGGGCCTGACCACGAAGGACGAGATGTGCATGCTCATCGGGCCGTACTTCCCGCGGTCCAGGGCCTACGAGAACTGCCGGAACAGCGAGGGCTTCGACGCCTCGACGTGGTTCGGCTCCGGGAAGACCACGTGCGCCGAGGCGTTCTCGTGCATCAACAGCGTCACCCCCGGCGACGATGCCGCGTTCTATGGCTGCATTGTGAACACCTGCGAGAAGGTCGGGCCTCAGCTCTCGGAGACGCTCAATTGCCAGACCAGCGGGGCCTTCGGCGCGTGCGACGAGGATTGCCGCGGCCAGGACCTGGAGACGTGCAGCGCGTGCATCCTCGCGGCGTGCGCCCCCGAGATGGAGGCCTGCGAGGTCGCCACGTGCGACTGACCTGAACGGGCGCGGCGCCGCGGGGCGGCTCTCGGCCGCCGCGCGGCGCTGCCCTGCGGCGCGGCGCCGCCCTGCGCGGCGGCGCTGCCCATCAGAACGTTCCCTGGATCTCGATCCGCCCGAGGCCCACCCCGGCGCGCCAGACCACGCCGCGCTTCGCTTGCGGCGCCGCGCCCGCGGCTTCAGGCGCCGCGTCGCCGCCGGGCCGGACCACGAGCAGCACGACCCCGGTCGCGGCCGAGGCGGCGCCCACGATGAAGCTCACCGTGGACACATGGCCCAGCGTGGTCGCGGCGTCGGCGTCGCCCTTCAGCTCGGGCGGGCAGCGCTTGCCGTCGCAGCGCGACTCGATGTCGGACACCTTCGAGAGCGACACGAGGCCGGTCGCGGCGCCGACGCCGATGCCCACCGCCCCGAGCCCGAACGCGAGCCCCGCCGGCAGCAGCGAGCCGCGTCCCCCCTCCGCGCCCCCCGGGGCGGGCGCGGTCGGCGCCGGCGCCGGAGCCGCGGGCGCCTCCTGCGCCGCGCGCACGGCCGCGAGCTCGGTCTCCGCGTCCCTCCGCGCGTCGAGGAACGCCGCCGGCGGGTCGTCCGGGAGCGGCTCGGCGAGGACCTGCTCGTACAGGCCGCGCGCCTCCTCCAGCCGGCCGAGCTTGCGCTGGCACCGCGCCATGTAGAGCACGAGCGTCGGCGCGTGATAGAGCCCGTCCGCCTCCTTGAAGACCTCGAACGCCTCCTGCCAGCGGTCCGCGCCGTAGAGCTTGAGCCCCTCGTGCGCCTTGGTCCGGGCGAGCTGCTGCGCCTCCGCCGAGGCGGCCTCCGGCGGCTTCGCCGCGAGCGCCGGCGCCGCGGCCAGCAACGTCACCGCGAACGCGCACCGGCGAAGACAGGTCGAGAGCATCGTCGTTCGTTTCATCGGAATTCGTCGGAAGCAGACGTGAACGCCCCGAAGGTCGCCCGCGGCACGGCCCTGCGCCCGCACCGAAACCTCGCGGGGGCGGCGGACACATTAAGGGGAACCGCGCACCATCGTCCAGCGATGACATGGACGGCCGGGCCGCGATCGTCTCGGATCCCCGGCGCGCCGGGGGTCCGGCCCGGCGAGGTCACCGCGGCGTGGCGGCGCCGTGACGCGGCGGTCAGGACCGGCGCGCCGACCGCGCGGCGGCTCGGCGCACCCCCTCCGAGATCGCCTCGATGCGGAAACCGATTGGATACATTCGGCGTGGTACTCCTTCAATCATGACCGGTCTCATCAAACGGTCGGAGGAGACCTCGACGAGAGCTCGATGGAGGCTCGACACCGTGTTGACCGATGAGCGCTCGCTCGTGGAGCTGCTCCGGGTGGTCACCGTCGACGTGCACGAGGCGGCGAGCGTCGAGGAGGCGCTGCATCGCACCATCGCGCACATCTGCGATCACCTGAGCTGGCCGGTCGGGCACGCGTACGTGCCGGCGGCGGACGATCCCTCGCTGCTCCTGCCCACGGCGCTCTGGTACCTCAACGACGAGGTGAAGTTCGCGACCTTCAAGGCGGTCACGGAGGCGACGCAGTTCACCCCGGGGGTCGGGCTACCCGGGCGGGTGCTCGCCGGCAAGCAGCCGGTCTGGGTGCGCAACGTGACGGAAGACGCCAACTTCCCGCGCGCCCGGCTCGCGAAGAACCTCGGCGTCAAGGCGGGGTTCGCGTTCCCCGTGGTGGTCGGGGCCGAGGTGGTGGCCGTGCTGGAGTTCTTCTCCGACGCCGAGTACGCGGACGACGGGAAGTTCACCGCGACCATCGGCCGCATCGCGCGGCAGCTCGGCCGCCTGTTCGAGCGCAAGCACGCGCAGGAGATGCTGAGCCGGGAGCGGGACTTCATGGCCGGCGTCATGGATCTCGTCGACGGCCTCATCGTGGTGCTCGACGCGCGCGGGCGCATCGTGCGCATGAACAGCGCCGCCGAGCGGGCGCTGGGCAGCGGGCGCGGGCGCCTGGAGCCGCGCTATCTCTGGGAGCTCACGCCCGATCCGGGGGCGTCGGCGCAGCTCCAGGGGCTCTTCGAGGAGCTCGGCGCCGGCGCGCCGCGGAAGCAGGTGGAGGTCCCGTGGACGGCGAGGGACGGCGCTCGCCGGGTGACGGCCTGGTCGGGCGCGGTCCTGCGCGGCAAGGACGAGGGGTTCCGGTTCGTCATCATGACCGGCATCGACCTGACGGAGCGCAAGCGCGCCGAGCAGGAGCGCGCGCGGCTGCAGGAAGAGGTGATTCAGGCCCAGGAGGCGGCGCTGGCGAAGCTCTCCATGCCGCTCATCCCCATCGGCGACGACGTGGTGGTCTTGCCGCTCATCGGCCCGCTCGAGGCCGGGCGCCTGCGCCGCGTGGCCGAGGCGCTGTCGCGCGGCGTCGCGGAGCGCCGCACGCGCACCGCGATCCTCGATCTGACCGGCGTGGACGAGCTCGATCCGGCGGCGATCGAGGCGCTGCTCGAGGTGGTGCGGGTCGTGGGCCTGCTCGGCGCGCGGGCGGTGCTCACGGGGATCCGCCCCGACGTCGCCCAGCGCCTCGCGGAGAGCGGCGTGGACCTCGGTCGGCTCGCCGTGAAGAGCTCCCTGCAGAGCGGGATCGCGTTCGCCATGAGGGGCCGCTGAGCCGCGGAGTCGGGCGCGGCGGGTCGCTGGATCGAGCGTAATCGAGCGTAGACGAGCGTAGACGAGCGCGGCCGCCCAGAACGCCCCGGCGGCCTCCGGGAGCCGCGGCCCGAGCCCGATGTCGTTCGTTCTCAACCGGAACCGCATCATCCCAGCATGGGACAGGGGCGAGCATGACGCCCGCTTTGCCCTGGTTCGTGCTGTAATGCGACGATCCCGAGAAAGGTCCGGTGCAGCGATATGCGATCGATGTCTTCGATGGTGGCGCGGTTCGTGTGGTTTCGGGTGCCGTTGCTCGTGTCGGCGCTGGCCGCGGCCGCGTGCGCGGCCGAGCCGCCGCTCGACGGGGAGGTTGGCCCGGAGACGGCCCTCCTGGGCGAGCACGGCGACGCGCTCTCGACGCGCGTCCGGCTCATGGCCGCGAACCTCACGAGCGGCACGAACCAGAGCTACGATCTGGGGCACGGCCAGCGCATCCTGCAGGGGGTCGATCCCGATATCGTCCTGCTGCAAGAGTTCAACTACGGCAGCAACTCCCCGTCCGCCATTCGCACCTTCGTGGACGACACGTTCGGCACCGGGTTCAGTTACTACCGCGAGAGCGGGGCGCAGATCCCGAACGGGATCGTGAGCCGGTGGCCGATCATCGCGTCTGGCGAGTGGGACGACGCGTCGGTCGGCAACCGGGATTTCGCCTGGGCGCAGATCGACATCCCCGGCTCCGCCGACCTCTGGGCGGTCAGCGTCCATTTCCTGACGTCGGGCTCGGGGGCGCGCAACACGGAGGCGCAGCAGCTCGTCTCGTTCATCCAGGCGCACGTCGACCCTGACGATTACCTGGTGATCGGCGGCGACTTCAACACCGGGGGCCGGGACGAGGCGTGTGTCACGACCCTCTCGAGCGTCGTCGTCAAGCCCGGGAGCTATCCCGCCGACAAGAACGGGAACGACAAGACCAACGCCAGCCGGTCCAAGCCCTACGACTGGGTGCTCGTCGACAGCGATCTCGAGCCGCTCGAGACCGCCGTCGTCATCGGCGGGAGCAGCTTCGCGAACGGCCTCGTGGTGGACACGCGCGTCTATTCTCCGCTCTCGGAGATCAGCCCCGCGCTCTCGTCCGACAGCGGCGCCCCGAGCATGCAGCACATGGGCGTCGTGCGCGATTTCATGATCCCCGACGGCAGCGGCGGCAGCGTCAGCAGCAGCAGCGTCAGCAGCAGCAGCAGCAGCAGCGGCGGCGCCGGCGGAAGCGGCGGCAGCGGCGGCGCCGGCGGCAGCGGCGGCGGTGGCGGCAGCGGCGGCGGCACCGCCAACGTGATCATCAATGAGGTCCTCGCGAACGAGCCGGGCAGCGATCCGGACGGCGAGTTCGTCGAGATCATCAATGTCGGCACGGCGACCGCCTCGATCGGCGGGTGGAAGCTCTCCGACAGCACGGGGACGCGGCACACTTTCCCTGCCGGAGCGTCGCTCGCGCCCTCCACCGCCGTCGTGGTGTACGGCAACGTCTCGGCGGCGCCCCTCGGCGTGATCGGAGCGGTTGGCGCCTCCACGGGAGCCCTGGGCCTCAACAACAGCAGCGATACGGTCACGCTGCGAAACGCCGCGAACGCGACCGTGACCAGCGTCACGTACACGTCCGCGCTCTCGGATCAGGACGGTGTCTCGATGAACCGCAGCATCGATCTCGACGGGAGCACATCGTTCGTCCTCCACACCACCCTCGGCGGGAACGCTTCGCCCGGCACGCGCGCGGACGGCACGGCGTTCTAGCCTGGGACAGCGGACGGGTTGTAACGTCGACGCGTTCGCCGCCGGCGGGCCGCGGGGCCCGCGCGAATGACGCCCTCGGAAACCGCGGCGCCGTTCAGATCACCGCAAGGCCCCTCGGGCATATAGTCTGACGACGATCGGCCGTGTGCTTCGGGCACCGCCGCGGGTTTGCACCCAGGAGCGAGGATTCTAGTGATGAACAGGGCACGAGGTTCGACCACCGCCGTTTTGCTCGCATTTTTCTCCATGGCTTGCGGTCCTTCGACCAGCGCGACGGAGCCCGAGGGCTCGGGCGGCTCGGGATCGGGGTCGGGCGGCTCGGGGTCGGTGGCGAGCAGCTCGACGAGCACCGGCGGCTCGACCGGGTCGGGCGGAACCGACGCGAGCGGCTCGACCGGGTCGGGCGGCGCCGGCGGCGACCCGACCGGAGACGGCGGCGCTGGCGGCTCGTCCACCGGCGGCGGGCCCCCCGTGGTCGAGCCCACGCTGATCACGTCCGGTCCGAACGATTACTGGAAGACAGGAACGCCGACGGAGGTGACGAGCGGCAATGCCGACGTGACCGTCGACGACGCGACGACGCACCAGCGATGGGACGGGTTCGGCGGCACCTTCAACGAGGTGGGCTGGAACGTGCTCTCGATGCTCGGCGAGGCGGAGAGGGCGCGAGCCATCGAGCTCCTCTTCGACAAGCACGAGGGCGCGGCGTTCGTCTACGGGCGCATCCCCATCGGGGCCAGCGACTACGCGATGGACCGCTACACGCTCAACGAGACGCCGAACGACACCGCGATGGCGAGCTTCTCCATCGATCGGGACAAGGAGAGGCTGATCCCGTACATCAAGGCGGCGCTCGCCGTGAGGCCCGGCCTCCACCTCTGGGCCAGCCCCTGGACGCCCCCCACCTGGATGAAGAGCAACGGCGCCTTCGATGGCGGCAGCATGAAGGACGACGCGAGCACCTTGCAGGCGTATGCCCTGTACCTCGCGAAGTTCGTGGAGGCGTACGCCGAAGAGGGCATCACCATCGAGGCGGTTCACCCTCAGAACGAGCCGAACTACGAGACGAGGTACCCGAGCTGCCTCTGGACGGGGCCGCTCATGGCCAAGTTCATCGGCGCGCATCTGGGGCCGACGTTCGCGGACCGGGGGCTCACGGCGCAGATCTACCTCGGCACGATGTCCAACAACGAGAGCGGGAAAGACGGGGCGATCATCAGCGCCGTGACCGGCGACGCCACCGCGATGGGATACGTCAAGGGCTTCGGGCTGCAGTGGAACATGATGAGCAGCGCCTCCGGCTTGAGATCGCGCAATTTGCCGATCGTGCAGACGGAGCACAAGTGCGGTAACTACCCCTGGAACCCCGCGGGCTCGCCGCCGTTCGACGCGCAGAAGGCGCCGAACGATCACGCGTACGCGGAGGAGAGCTGGGGGTTGATCCGCGACTGGATCAAGGCAGGGGTGACCTCGTACAGCGCCTGGAACATGGTGCTGGACACGGCGGGGAAGAACCTGGATTCGCAGCGGCCGTGGCCCCAGAACGCGCTGCTCACCGTGGACACGGCGGCGAAGACGCTGAACGTGACCCCCGTCTACCACGTCTTTCGCCATGTCTCCGAGTACGTCGATCCCGGGGCGATGCGCGTCGCCACGACCGGCGGCGACGCGCTGGCGTTCAAGAACCCCGACGGGACCATCGTCACGATCCTGTACAACTCCGGCAATGCGGCGAAGATGACCGTCCTCGACGTGGCCGGAAAGAAGCTCCAGTTCAGCATCCCTGCCCACGGGTGGGCCACCGTCAACTGGACGTGAGGCCGGCGAGGGGGGGTCGAAGCGATGCTGGGCGCGGTGTCACCGCGCCGGCTCGTCGAGCAGCGCGCGGACGCGCCCCTCGACGGTGGCGAACTCGGGGGTACCGGGCGCAAGCTGGCCCCCGAGGTGCACGTGCCGCACCAGCCCCGCGCGATCGAGGAGGAAGCTGACGCTCGTGTATTGGCGCTTCGGGTGGCCGTCGATCCACCAGCGCTTGAGCGTGCGCCAGTCCGGGTCGATCGCGACCGGGAAGCTGTACCCGAAGTGCGACAGGTAGCCTTTGACCGCCGCGGGATCGAGCGGCTCTTCGTCCTTGTGGTGATACATCCCGACGACGACCAGCCCTCGTGACCGATAGCGCTCGTCCAGCGCCTTGAGCGCCGGGGCGGTGGCGCTGCAAAGCGGGCAGTTCGGCGACATGAACCAGCGGACGAGCACGACCTTGCCCCGCAGGTCCGCCGGCGTGAGCGGCGGTGAGTTGTACCAGGGCCCCACGTCCCAGGCCGGCGGAGGCGCCCCGACGACGCCCGACACATCGTGGTCGAAGCCCGGGTCGCCGCCCGACGTGGGCGGGGCGCTCTCCGGAGACGGCGCAGGCGCAGCGGGCTCCGCGGGCGCGGGCCCCAGGGGCGCGGACGCGGGCACGGGCTCCGGGGAGGCGCACGCGAGGGCGAGCGCGGCGAGCGGCAGCAAACGCAAGCGAGCGAGCATGGCGATATCCCCGCGCGCGACGGTGGCAGCCCGGCGCGGGCGCGTCAATCCGGGCGGGACGGCGTCCCACCGCCCGTGCCGGGTCCTCCCCGCTTCATGGCGGTTGAGCTCCACCGTCGCGTGGGCGCATCCTGCCGAGCCATGCGAGCAGGGGAGCTTGTCGCCGACCGATTCGCGCTCGAGGCGCAGGTCGGCGCTGGCGGGATGGGCACGGTGTGGCGGGCGCTGGACCGCGCGACGGGCGAGGCGGTGGCGCTGAAGTTCCTGCGCGATCCGGTGGGCGGCGACGCCGCGCGCTTCGCGCACGAGGCACGCATCCTCGCGGCGATCGAGCACCGTCACGTGGTGCGCTACGTGGGGCACGGCCTCGCGCCGGCGAGGGAGCCCTACCTCGCGATGGAGTGGCTGGAGGGCGAGGACCTCGCCGCGCGCCTCTCGCGCGGAGGCCTCACGCTGGAGGACACCTTGAACCTCGTCCAGCGCGCCGCCGGCGCGCTCGGCGCGGCGCACGCGCGGGGGATCGTCCACCGCGATGTGAAGCCGACCAATCTGTTCCTGGTGGGCGGCGACGCGGCGCGCGTGAAGCTGCTCGATTTCGGGATCGCGCGGCAACCGGGCGTGCTCGCGACCTTGACGCAGTCAGGCGCGATCCTGGGGACGCCCGGATACCTGGCGCCGGAGCAGGCGCAGGGCGAGCGTGAGGTGGGGCCGCAGGCGGACGTCTTCGCGCTCGGTGCGGTGCTGTTCGAGTGCGTGACGGGGAGAGCCGCGTTCCGAGGAATGCAGGTGATGGCGCTCCTGGCCAAGCTCCTCCTGGAAGAGCCGCCGCGGCTCATCGAGGTCTGCGCGGACGTGCCGCGCGAGCTGTCGGAGCTCTGCCACCGGATGCTCGCGAAGGATCCCGGGGCGCGGCCTGCCCACGGCGCCGCCGTGGCGGAGGCGCTCGCCCGGATCCCGAGGGGGGCCGCTCTGCGCGCGGCTCCTCGGCAGGACGCGGCTCGCGCTCCGATCGGCACGACGGAGCGGCGGCTGGTCTCGATCCTGGCGATCGCGCCCCCGCAGGACGAGCCGGCGGGCCAGGACGACGCGACGGCGCCCGTCGCAGGGGCCTCGTGGAAGATCGCGCGGGACGCGGTGCAGCCGCTCGGGGCCACCGTCGACGTGCTCGCGGACGGGACGATGCTCGTCGTGCTGGCGGGCGCGGGCAACGCGACGGATCAGGCGGCGCGCGCGGCCCGTTGCGCGCTCCGTGTCCACGCGGGCCTGCCGCGCGCGGGGATGGCCCTCGTGACCGGGCGCGGGGATACGACGGAGCGGCAGCAGGTGGGTGAGATCGTCGATCGAGCCGCGACGCTGCTCGAGCGGATGCGCGCTCACGGGAGCGCCGGAGGACCCATCATGGTCCTCGACGAGGTCACGCGGGCGCTCCTCGACACGCGCTTCGAGGTGACGGAGAGCGGAGAGCTCTGGGTGCTCGTTCGCGAGCGCATGCTGGGTGAGCAGCCGCGGCTGCTGCTCGGCAGACCCAGCCCGTTCGTGGGCCGGGACCGGGAAATGCAGCGCCTGCTCGGCTCCCTGGAGGACGCGTTCGAGGATCGGAGGGCGGTCGCGATCAAGGTGACCGCGCCGGCGGGAATGGGCAAGTCGCGGCTGCGGCTGGAGCTCATGGGGAGGTTGAGCGACCGCATACCGAATCTGGCCATCGTCATCGGAAGAGGCGATTCCCTGGGCGCCAAAGGAGGGCTCGGGCTGCTCGGCTCCGGGCTTCGAGGGGCGCTGGGCATCGAGGCAGGTGAGCGGCCCTCGGCGCAGCAGGAGAAGATCCTCTCGGCGGTGAAGAGGACTGTCGCCGGCGACGCGGCCGAGCGCGTGGCGGAGTTCCTCGGAGAGCTCGTGGGAGCGCCGTTCCCGGACGAGAAGAGCCCGCGGCTCCGGGCGGCGCGCAACAACGCGCAGCTCATGGCCGAGCAGGTGGAGTCGGCGTGCCTGGATTTCATGCGGGCGGTGACGCGGAGAGGGCCGCTGCTCTGGGTGCTGGAGGATCTGCACTGGGGTGATCCGGCCAGCGTGAAGCTCTGCGATGTGGCGCTGCGCGAGCTCAAGGACGAGCCGTTCGGTGTGCTCGCGTTCGCGCGGCCCGAGCTGCACGAGATCTTTCCCCGGCTGTGGGCGGAGCGGAACGCACACGAGGTCCGCCTGGGTCCGCTGTCGAAGCGGGCTGCGGAAGCGATGGTATCCGCCGCGCTGCGCGATCCGGCCGCCGCGCGACAGATAGCGTCGCTCGTGGAGCGGGCGGAGGGAAATGCCTTCTTCATCGAGGAGCTGATCCGGGCGGCGGTGGACGGACGCAGCGATACGCTGCCGGAGACGGTGCTGGGGATGGTGGAGGCGAGGCTGTCGGCGCTCCCGCTGGAAGCCCGGCGCCTCCTGCGCGCGGCGAGCGTCTTCGGGGATCGCTTCTGGAAGAGCGGCGTGCTGGCGCTCCTGGGCGAGGAGGCGGCGCGTTCGGACGAGCTGCTCGCGGATCTCATCGAGCGCGAGATCGTGGCGCGGCGGCGCGAGCGTCGCTTCGCGGGGGAGGAGGAATACGCGTTTCGGCACGCGCTGGTCCGACAGGCAGCCTACGCGATGCTCCTGGATCGCGACCGTCAGGTCGGCCACGGGCTCGCGGGGGCCTGGCTGGAGCGCGCGGGTGAGCCGGATCCCGTCGTGCTCGCCGAGCATTTCGAGCGGGGAGCGGTCGGGGGGAAGGCGGCTCTCTGGCACTCGAGGGCGGCGGAGCGCGCGCTGCGAAGCCTGGATCTGGCGCCGGCGCTCTCCTCTGCGCGGCGCGGGCTCGCGCTCGCGCCGGAGGGGGAACGCTTGCCGGAGCTGTGGATGCACGTGACGGAAGCCGCCGCGTACACGGGGGACCACCTGGAGGCGATGAGGGCCGCGGAAGAGGTGATGGCGCGGGCGACCGGCGGCTCGTCGACGTATTGCCGCGCGCTGGGGCTCGCCGTCCTCTTGGCGTTGATGCGGCGTCGTCCCGAGGCGCTCTCCACCCTCACGGAGCGGCTGCTCAGGGTGCAGCCGGCCGCCGACGCCATCATCGCGCTGGCGCACGCGCTCTCCACGGCGGTGTTCGTGCTGCTGATCGGGGGGCAGCGGGACGCAGCCGCGCTCTTCCTGGGGCGGCTGCGCGCGATCGCCGCGCCCGTCGTGGACGAGGACCCCTCCGTCACGGCCTACGTCGACGAGGCGTCGGCCTTCTGGGAGTCCTATGTGGAGCGGAACCCGTGGGCCGCGATGCGGCTTCACGCCGCCGCCGGGCAGCGGCTCGCGATCGCCGAGGACCTGCTGAGCATGCCCCACTCCATCGCCTTCATGGGCTGGGACTGCGCGCTGCTCGGGGCGTTCGAGGAAGCGGAGCGCTGCGTGGAGCGCTCGCTGTCCGTCGCTCGCTCGGCGCGCGCCAACGAGCCGCTCTCGCGGCTCGTCCTCGCGAACGTCCGCCTCGGCGAGCGCAGGCTGGACGAGACCGTCGCGGCCGCGGAGGCCGCGCTGGGAGAGGCGCGCTCGCAGGGCGAAGGGGTGGTCATCATGGCGGCGCAGCTCGCGCTCGCCGAGGCGCGGCTCTCGCGCGGGGAGGTCGACGCCGCCGCGGAGGTGCTCGACGGCTCCGACGCGGGGACATCGGGGCTCGTGACGGTCGACGCCATGGCGCGCGGGCTCCGGGCGAAGCTCCTCCTCGCCCGCGGTCGCGCCGAGGAGGCCGCGCGGGAGGCGGAGCAGGTGGTCGCGCTCGTCCGCGGCGCAGGCGTCTACGACGCGCGCCACGCGTCCCTCCTGCTCACGCGCGCGGAGGCGCTCGACGCCGCCGGCGAGGCCGAGGCGGCGCGCGCGGCCATCCGCGAGGCGCGCGAGGACCTGCTCACCCGGGCCGCGCGGATCGAGGATCCGGCCTACCGGCAGAGCTTCCTCGAGCGCGTCCCCGAGCACGCCCGCACGCTCCTCGTGGCGCGCGCGTGGCTGGGGGAGGGCACGTGCCCTGGGAGCGCCGGCCCTTGGAATCATGCTCTCGGACGAACAGCCGAGCCACGTGAATGACGTCAATGCCGCGACAAGACATCGCGCGCTCGCTCAGACACCCCTCGTGAGAGAAAAAGCTGCGCTGCCGCCAGATGGAGCCTGACACGCGGAGCTAAATCCGCTCCTCCCCGCCCCGGGGACACGCCTCGAGGGCGGCGGCGGGCTCGCCCGGCGCGCCGCGGCGCCGCGCCGGAGGGCGCCAGAGCGACTCGACCACCCCGAGCAGGACGTAGGCGCCGATCAGCCACACGAGGACGAACCCCGGCGCCCAGCGGGCCGAGATGATCGCGCTCGAGCCGAGGACGAGCGCGATCGACAGCGCGGCGCGGGCGTCGAGGCGGACGTCCTTGAACGAGCGGAACCGCAGGGTCGACACCATCAGGAGCGAGAGGAGCAGCGTCGTCGCGAGGACCGCCGGCGCGGCGCCGGCCCCGGCGAGCTGCCCGTCCGCGACGCCGTGGGTCATGACGATCGCGACGAGGGTCCCGGCCGCGCCGGTGACGGGGAGGCCGACGACGTACCGCGGCGGCGCCGGCGAACAGGGCGCCTCGGCGAGGGAGAGGACGTTGAAGCGAGCGAGCCGGATCGCGCCGCACGCCGCGAACACGAACCCGCCGAGCACGCCGGCCAGGCCGAGGCGGTGCAGCGCCCACTGGTGCACGAGCACGGCCGGGGCCACGCCGAACGAGACGAGATCGGCCAGCGCGTCGAGCTCCCGCCCGAACGCGCTGTCGGTCCTGGTCGCCCGCGCGACGCGGCCGTCGAGCGCGTCGAGGAGCATCGCGAGGAGGATGAGGCTCGCGGCGCGCCGGAAATCGTCGTCCGACCGCGCGGCGGCCGAGCGCCGTACCGCGTCGAGGCCGCAGAAGATGGATGACAGCGTGATCAG
The DNA here is from genome assembly GCF_051474135.1 of Sorangium sp. So ce385. Classification (NCBI taxonomy): domain Bacteria; kingdom Pseudomonadati; phylum Myxococcota; order Polyangiales; family Polyangiaceae; genus Sorangium; species Sorangium sp. So ce385. The sequence goes on from NZ_CP150337.1 coordinate 10,880,794, forward strand.
GTTGGGGAGGAGAAACAGCGCCTTCCCCGGGGCCCGCGGCGGTCGCCTCCGCGCCGCCTCGACGCGCGGCCGCTCGGGCCCCGCGCCTCGGCCTGGCCGGGGGCGCCAGCGCGCGACGCCGGCGTCCCGTCTTCCTGGAGTGAGTGCTGACATGATGGGCGAGGTCTTCCAGGCCCCGCCTGGCCGCGCGGCCCCTGGCCCGCGGCCCGACGGGCCCGCTCGCCCGGCCTCGTAGTACACGAGGCCACGCGCCTTCAAGCCGGGAGCGCGCGCCTCGCGCGCACGGCGCCCCCGCGCGCGGAAGGCGCCCCCGGCCCGCGCCGAGGAGCGCTAGCCCTGCAGATCGGTGCTGAGGAACACCTCGTGGATATCGAGCTTGCTCGGGCCCGCGAACATCTCCTTCGGCGCGCGGTTCCGGTGCGCCTCCGCGAACGCGGGGCTCCTCGTCCAGGCGATGAAGTCGTCCATCGACCGCCACCAGGTCTTGACCTCGTAGAACCCCTGCGCGTCCGGGTCCGGGCTCCACGCGCCGGTCGCGTGGTCCAGCTTCATCGGCTTGGGGCGGTGCACCTCGTTCCGGATGAAGCCGGGCGCGCGGTCGACCAGGTGCACCCGGTTCTTGAAGCGGTCCTCGAACTCGGCCTCGTGGCCCTCGGCGACGGGAATGCGGTTGGTGACGACGATCATGGCTCCTCCTTCACTGACTGGTACCCGGGACCCGCCCCGACGCGGGCGACGGCGAGCTTAGCAGCGTGCCCGTCCCTCCGGGACCGGCGCCCCGCACGTTGCCCCCGCTCGCTGCAAATAATCGTGGAAATTCTGAGAGCTCATCGTAATGCAGTCCATGACACACGACCGGTCACGTCCGGTGCGGCAGCTCCGACGAAAACGGATTGACAAGTCCGCCTTTCGGAGCCCTCATCCCAGGAGGTCCGTTCATGAACGATTCCGAGACGGCTCGCGGCGCCAAATCAGCAGCGGGGCTCGATCGCTCCGAGATGGAGGGCGTGGTGCGCCGGAACATCCAGGCGCTCCTGCAGGTCCGGAAGGAGAGCGAGCGCAACAAGGGCTTCCAGGAGGCCCTCGCCGACACGATCACCAAGTTCACGGGGAGCATGACGTTCGTCTTCCTCCACGCCACCGTCTTCGGGGGCTGGATCGTGGTGAACACGGGCGTCATCCCCGGCCTCAAGCCGTTCGACCCGTTTCCGTTCGTGATGCTCGCGATGATCGCCTCGGTCGAGGCGATCTTCCTCTCGACCTTCGTGCTCATCAGCCAGAACCGCATGCAGGCGCTCGCCGACAAACGCGCCGATCTCGACCTCCAGATCAACCTCCTGGCAGAGCACGAGGTCACCCGGCTCATCGAGCTCGTCGACGGCATCTCCAGGCACCTCAAGGTGCCCCGGACCAGCGACCCGCACCTCGAGGAGCTCAAGAAAGATGTCCACCCCGAGGTGGTGCTGGAGGAGATCGAGCGCGCGCAGCGGGATATAACGAAGTAGTCAATACGGACTCTCCCTAGAGGAGCACCGGGCTCGCCTGATCCCACGGTGAGGTGGCGTATCGCATGCTCCGTCGTTCACAGACGGCGCGCCCACGCGCCGGAGCGCCATGGCCCGAGCCCGAGGATTGTCCGTGAAATCACGGAGGGTTCCGACGGGATTCGAGTACTCGCCAGCGCGACTCGAAGATCGCACTGCGGGTGATATTGTCAAATCTCTCACGAACCGCTCTTGCAGGGTCGTGAGTTACATGTTACTCGGATGGCGTCCCGGGCGTCGATTGTACGATGTCCGCGCTGAACAGAATCGGACACGGCGGCGCACTGAGCTGTGCCGAGCGCGGCGTCGCGCGCGAGGGCGCCCTCTTCTATAGCCTAGCCTCATCCGCTCAGGCTCGTGGCGTTTTGCCACGCATTGACCATCGACCCAGAGGAATATGGCCAGTCACGTCCTCATCACCGGTGGAGCGGGCTTCATCGGCTCGCACGTCGCCGACGAGCTCCTGCGCCAAGGGCACCGCGTCCGGGCGCTCGACAGCCTCATCCCGCAGGTGCACGGGCCCGAGCGCCGGCGCCCGGCTTACCTCAACCCGGAAGTCGAGCTCATCGTGGGTGACGTCCGGGACCGGGACGCGGTGAAGTCGGCATTACGTGGAGTGGACGTCGTTTACCACTTCGCGGCCATGGTCGGGGTCGGACAGAGCATGTACAAGATCGAGGAGTACACCTCGGTCAACAACCTCGGCACCGCCGTGCTCCTGGAAGAGCTCGCCGAGAGGCCGGTGTCGAGGCTGATCGTCGCCTCCAGCATGAGCGTGTACGGTGAGGGGCTCTACCGGACCGCCTCGGGCGCCGTGGTCCCCGGCGCGAGCCGCCCGCTCGATCAGCTGAAGCGCGGCGACTGGGAGGTCCGGAGCGAGGCGGGCGAGGCGCTCGTGCCGATCCCGACCCCCGAGTCCAAGACGCCGGCGCTCGAGTCGGTCTACGCGCTCTCGAAGTACGACCAGGAGCGGCTCTGCCTGACCATCGGGCGCGCCTACAACATCCCGACCGTCGCCCTCCGCTTCTTCAACGTGTACGGCCGCCGTCAGGCCCTCTCCAACCCGTACACCGGCGTCCTCGCCATCTTCGCCTCCCGGCTCCTCAACGATCGTCCGCCCCTCATCTTCGAGGACGGCCTGCAGCGGCGCGACTTCGTGAGCGTCGCCGACATCTCCCGCGCCTGCGTCCGGGTCCTCAGCGCCGACTCCGCGGTGGGCCAGGTGCTCAACATCGGCAGCGGGCGGTCGTACACCGTGCGCGAGGTCGCCGAGCACGTCCGCAAGGTGATGGGGAAGGACCGGATCGAGCCCGAGATCACCGGGAAATCGCGGCTGGGCGACATCCGGCACTGCTTCGCGGACATCGGCGCGGCGCAGCGCAAGATCGGGTATGAGCCCCAGGTCACCCTCGAGGAGGGGCTCCGCGATCTCGCCGGCTGGCTCGAGGGCCAGGTGGCGAAGGACGCTGTCGCCCAGGCCCGCGCCGAGCTGGAGTCCCGGGGGTTGACGGTATGAGCGCCGCGGATCTCGATTCCCGCGGCGCGGCCGGGGAGCCGGGGCGACCGGCGCTGATCACCGGCGGCGCCGGCTTCATCGGGTCCAACGTGGCCCACCGCCTGCTCCAGGCGGGAGAGTCGGTGATCCTCTTCGACAACCTCTCGCGGCCCTCCGTGGCGCGCAACGTGGACTGGCTGAAGCGCGTCCACGGCGACCGCGTCACGCTGGTCACCGGCGACGTGCGGGACGCCGGCGCGGTCGCCGATGTGGTCCGGCGCGCCTCCAGCGTCTTTCATTTCGCCGCCCAGGTCGCGGTGACCACCAGCCTGGTCCGGCCCGTGGAGGACTTCGAGATCAACGCCCGGGGGACGCTCAATATCCTCGAGGCGATCCGCGCCCAGAGCGCCCCGCCGCCGCTCCTCTTCACGTCCACCAACAAGGTGTACGGCGGCCTGCCCGACGTCCCGCTCCAGTGCAGGGATCGGCAGTACGCGCCCGAGGACCCGAAGCTCCGCGCCGCCGGCATCTCGGAGGCCCGGCCGCTCGACTTCCACAGCCCCTACGGGTGCTCGAAGGGCGCGGCGGATCAGTACGTGATCGACTATGCCCGCACCTTCGGGCTCCCCGCGGCGGTGTTCCGGATGAGCTGTATCTACGGGCCTCGCCAGTTCGGAACGGAGGACCAGGGGTGGGTGGCTCATTTCCTCCTCCAGGCGCTCCGGCGCGAGCCGATCACCCTCTACGGCGACGGCATGCAGGTCCGGGACGTGCTGTTCATCGACGATCTCGTCGACGCCTTCCTCCTCGCCCGCGAGAACATCCGGCAGATCTCCGCGACGGCGTTCAACATCGGCGGCGGCCCGGAGAACACCGTCAGCCTGCTCGAGCTGCTCGACCTCATCGAGGAGCTCGACGGCAAGCGCCCCGCGACCGGCTTCGAGGCGTGGCGCCCCGGCGATCAGCGCTACTACGTCTCCGATTGCCGCCGGTTCAACGCGGCGACGGGGTGGTGGCCGCGCGTCCGGTTCCGCGACGGCGTGCGCAAGCTGCACGGCTGGCTGCGCGAGATGACCGGCGCCGGCAAGGCGGCCGGCCAGGCGGCCGAGGAGCTCTGCATGGAGGGCGCCGAGTGAGGTTCGCGCTCGTCAACCCGCCCTGGAGCTTCGAGGGGAGCATCTATTTCGGCTGCCGCGAGCCCCACCTGCCGCTCGAGTACGGCTACGCCAGGGCGCTGCTCGAGGCCGCGGGGCACGAGGCGGCGATCGTCGACGCCCAGGCCCGGGACCTCTCCCAGGAGACGCTCCGCGACGAGGTGGCCGCGCTCCGCCCCGACGCCATCGTGGTGACCACCGCGCCGAGCTACCTCTTCTGGCGCTGCGCCCCGCCCGAGCTCCGGGTCCCGCAGCAGACGCTCCACGCCCTGCGCGACCTGCCGGGCCTCCGGTTCGCGGTCGGCCCCCACGCCTCCACCACCCCCCGCGCCACCCTGCGCAAGCTCGGGGTCGACGCGGTGGTGATGGGCGAGTGCGAGGAAGTCCTGGTCCAGCTCGCGGAGCTCCCGCGCGCGCGCTGGGGCGAGATCGCCTCGATCGCCTATGCGGAAGGCGATGAGGCGCGCGTCCAGGGCGGGCCGCACGCGTCCGACATGGCCCGGCTCCCGGCCCTCCGCTGGGACGAGGCGACGGTCGCGCGCCACGCCCACCACCACCACCGCTTCGACGCCGCGCCGGTCGGCCCGGGCGCCGAGATCGAGGCGTCCCGCGGGTGCCCGTACCACTGCACCTTCTGCGCGAAGGACAACTTCCGCGATCGCTACCGCAAGCGGCCGCTCCCCGTGCTCCTCGACGAGCTCGACGGGCTCGTCGCGCAGGGCGTCCGCTACGTCTACTTCATCGACGAGATCTTCCTCCCGGACCGCCCGCTGCTCGAGGCGCTCGTGGATCGGCCGGTGTCGTTCGGCGTCCAGATGCGCATCGACAACTGGAGCCGCGAGACGCTCGACCTGCTCGGGAAGGCGGGGTGCGTCTCGATCGAGGCCGGGGTGGAGAGCATCACCAAGGAGGGCAGGAGCCTCCTGGCCAAGCACTGCAAGCTCTCGACCGAGCAGCTCAGCGACCTCCTGATCCACGCCAAGAAGAGCGTCCCCTTCGTCCAGGCGAACCTGATCCAGTCGCAGACCGACGATCCCGCGGACGTCGCCGCCTTCCGGGACCGGCTCCGGCAGCACGGCGTGTGGGCGAACGAGCCGGTGCCGATGTTCCCCTACCCCGGCTCGCCCGACTACACGATGCGCTGGGGCCTGCCGGACGATCAGGCGTGGGAGCGCTCGGTCGCGCACTACCTCGGCCAGTTCGATCACTTCAGCGACATCCAGGAGAGCCGCCCGCTCCCGCTCTCCGAGCTCGAGGTCGCGGCGCCCGGCCATGGTTGACGCCCTGCCCTCCCCCGGCTCCGTCCTGATGACCGCCGACACGGTGGGCGGCGTCTTCTCCTACGCGATCGAGCTCGCGCGCGCGCTCGCGGCGCGCGGGGTCCGGACGTCGCTCGCCACCATGGGCGGGCCGCTCTCGGCGCCCCAGCGCGAGGCCGCGGGCCGCGTGCCCGGGCTCGCCGTCTTCGAGAGCTCCTTCCGGCTCGAGTGGATGGACGACCCCTGGGACGACGTCGCGCGCGCCGGCGACTGGCTCCTCGAGCTCGAGGAGCGCGTCCGCCCGGACGTGGTCCACCTGAACGGCTACGCGCACGGCGCCCTCGGCTTCCGCGCCCCGAAGCTCGTGGTGGCCCACTCGTGCGTGCTCTCCTGGTGGACCGCCGTCCTCGGCGGGGAGGCGCCGCCTCGGTACGATCGCTACCGGCGCGAGGTGGCCCGCGGGCTCGCCGCCGCCTCCGCGGTGGTGGCGCCGACCCGGGCGATGCTCGACGCCCTCGTGCGCCACCACGGGGCGCTCGCGCCCCTCCGGGGCGCGCGGGCGGTGGTGATCCCCAACGCGGCCGACCCGGACCGGTTCGCCCCGGGCCCGAAGGACGAGGTCATCGTCGCGGTCGGGCGGCTCTGGGACCAGGCCAAGAACATCGCGGCCCTCGGCGAGGTGGCCCCTCGCCTGCCCTGGCCGATCCAGGTGGCCGGGAGCGACGTCCACCCCGGCGGGGGCAGCCGGCCCCTCCCGTCGCTCGAGCACCTCGGCGTGCTCTCGCCGGCCGGCGTCGCCGCCGCGCTCGCCCGCGCGTCGATCTGCGCGCACCCCGCCCGCTACGAGCCGTTCGGCCTGTCGGTCCTGGAGGCCGCGCTCTCCGGCTGCGCCCTCGTCCTCGGCGACATCCCCAGCCTGCGTGAGGTCTGGGGGGACGCGGCCCTCTACGTCGATCCCGGCGACGCCGAGGCCCTCCGCCGCGCGCTCCAGGCGCTCGTCGACGCTCCCGGAAGGCGGCAGGAGATGGCGTCGCGCGCCCGCGCCCGCGCCTCCGCGTTCTCGCCGCGGCGGATGGCCCGGGGCTACCTGCACCTCTACGGCGAGCTCTTCGAGGGCAGCTCGCGCGCGAAGCGCTCGCCGGCGCGCGAGGCGCCGCGCGCCGCCGCCGCGGCCGCCGTGGGAGGCGAGTGAGCCATGCGCATCGTCCTGTTCTGCCACTCGCTCCTGTCCGACTGGAACCACGGCAACGCGCACTTCCTCCGGGGCGTGGTCACCGAGCTCGCCGAGCGCGGGCACGAGGTCCGCGTCTTCGAGCCGCGCGACGCGTGGAGCCTCCAGAACCTCGTCGCCGACCACGGCGAGGCCCCGCTGCGCGAGGTGCGCGAGGTCTACCCGCACGTCGACCCGATCCGCTACGACCTCGCCGCGCTCGACCTGGACGAGGCGCTCGAGGGCGCCGCGCTGGTCATCGTCCACGAGTGGAGCGAGCCGGAGCTGGTCGCCCGCGTCGGCGCCCACCGGGCCGGCGCGTCGTACCGGCTGCTCTTCCACGACACGCACCACCGGTCGGTCACCGATCCCGGGGCCATGGCCCGCTACGACCTCACCCACTACGACGGCGTCCTCGCCTTCGGCCGGGTGATCCGCGACCTCTACCTCGAGCGCCGCTGGGCCCGCCGGGCGTTCGTCTGGCACGAGGCCGCCGACGCGCGGGTCTTCCGCCCGCGCCGCGAGATCCAGCCCGAGCGCGAGCTCGTGTGGGTCGGCAACTGGGGCGACGAGGAGCGCACCCGCGAGCTCGACGAGTTCCTCATCGGCCCGGCGCGCGATCTCGGCCTCTCCGCCCGCGTGCACGGGGTGCGCTACCCCGAGCACGCCCGCGCCGCGCTCGAGGCGGCCGGGATCGAGTACCGCGGCTGGCTCCCCAACCACCGCGCGCCCGACGCGTTCGCGCGGGCGCGGGTGACCGTCCACGTGCCGAGGCGGCCCTATGTCGCGTCGCTCCCGGGCATCCCGACCATCCGGCCGTTCGAGGCCATGGCCTGCGCCATCCCGCTCGTCTGCTCGCCGTGGAGCGACGCGGAGGGGCTGTTCTCGCCCGGGCTCGACTACCTCGTCGCCCGCGACGGCGAGGAGATGAAGAAGCACCTGCGCGCGCTCCTCGCCGAGCCCGCCATGGCCGCCGAGCTGGCGGAGCGGGGGCGCAAGACGGTCCTCGCCCGCCACACCTGCGCCCACCGCGTCAACGAGCTCCTCTGCATCTCGGCCGACCTCGGCATCGAGGTCGACCGCCCGGCGCCCGCCGCCACCACCCAGCGAGCCACCGCATGAACCGACGCCCGACCTCGAGCCGACCGCTCAACATCGCCTTCTTCGGATCGAGCCTCGTCTCCGCCTACTGGAACGGAGCGGCCACCTACTACCGCGGCATCATCCGCGCCCTCGCCGCGCGGGGGCACCGCGTCACGTTCTACGAGCCGGACGCGTACGACCGGCAGAAGCACCGCGACATCGACGATCCGCCGTGGGCCCGCGTGGTCGTCTACTCCGGCACCGACGCCGACGAGCCGCGGCGGCTCGTCCAGCAGGCGCGGGGCGCCGACGTCGTCGTCAAGGCGAGCGGCGTCGGCGTCTTCGACGAGCTCCTCGAGGCCGAGGTCGCCGCGCTCGATCGGCCGGGGCTCACCACCATCTTCTGGGACGTCGACGCCCCGGCCACGCTCGAGCGGGTCCGCACCACCCCGTCGGACCCGTTCCGCGCGCAGATCCCGCGCTACAACCTGGTCTTCACCTACGGCGGCGGCGACCCCGTGGTGCGCGGCTACGAGGCGCTCGGCGCCCGGCGCTGCGTGCCGATCTACAACGCGCTCGACCCCGAGACCCACTTCGAGGTCGCGCCGGATCCGCGGTTCGACTGCGATTTCGCGCTCCTCGCCAACCGCCTCCCGGACCGGGAGCGGCGCGTGGAGGAGTTCTTCCTGCGGCCCGCGGCCGCGCTCCCCGAGCTCCGGTTCCTGCTCGGCGGGAACGGCTGGCAGGACAAGGCGATGCCCCCGAACGTCCGGTACGTCGGGCACGTCTACACCGCGGATCACAACGCCTTCAACGCGAGCGCCCGCGCGGTGCTGAACGTGGCCCGCGACAGCATGGCGTCGGTCGGCTTCTCCCCGGCGACCCGGGTCTTCGAGGCCGCGGGCGCGGCCGCGTGCCTCATCACCGACGCGTGGGAGGGGATCGAGCTCTTCCTCGAGCCCGAGCGCGAGGTGCTCGTCGCCAGCAACGGCGACGAGGTCGCGGCGATCCTCCGGGCGCTCACGCCCGAGCGGGCCCGCGCCATCGGCGAGGCGGCGAAGCAGCGCGTGCTCGCCGAGCACACCTACGCGGAGCGGGCGAAGCAGGTCGAGGCGCTGCTCGGCCGCCCCGAAGGCGCCGCCGACGCCGCCGACGCAACCCTCACCGCGATCGCGCCGTGAAGACCCTCTCCTTCGTTTTCCTGGGCCTGTCGATCACCTCGTCGTGGGGCAACGGCCACGCGACCACGTACCGCGGGCTCCTCAAGCGGCTCGCCCAGCGCGGGCACCGCGTGCTGTTCCTCGAGCGGGACCTCTGGTTCTACGCGGAGAACCGCGACCTGCCGGCCCCGCCGTACGGCCGGACCGAGCTCTATCAGGGGCTCGACGACCTCCGCGCGCGCTTCGGGGACGCGGTGCGCGACGCGGACATGGTGGTCGTCGGGTCCTACGTGCCCGACGGGGTCGAGGTCGGCGCCTGGGTGACGGAGACGGCGCGCGGGAAGACCGCGTTTTACGACATCGACACGCCGGTGACGCTCAAGAAGCTCGAGCGGGGCGACACCGAGTACCTGTCGGCGGCGCTGATCCCGCGCTACGACCTCTACCTCTCGTTCACCGGCGGCCCCACGCTCGACCTGCTCGAGCGCCGTTACGGGGCGAAGCGGGCGCGCCCGCTCTACTGCTCGGTGGATCCGGACGCGTATTTCCCCGAGCGCATCTCGCCCCGGTGGGATCTCGGCTACCTCGGCACCTACAGCCCCGATCGCCAGCCCACGCTGGATCGCCTCCTGGTCGAGCCGGCGCGCCGCTGGGCAGAGGGGCGCTTCGCGGTCGCGGGGCCGCAGTACCCGGCGGACATCGACTGGCCGGCGAACGTCGACCGGACGGATCACATCCCGCCGGGCGAGCACCGCGCCTTTTACGGCGCGCAGCGCTTCACGCTCAACGTCACCCGGCGCGACATGATCGAGGCGGGGTATTCGCCGAGCGTGCGCCTGTTCGAGGCGGCGGCCTGCGGCGTGCCGGTGATCAGCGACGACTGGCCCGGGCTCGACGAGCTCTTCGAGCCGGGCAAGGAGATCCTCGTGGCCCGCTCCTCGGAGGAGGCGCTCCGCCTGCTCCGCGAGTTCCCGGAGCGGGAGCGGGTCGCGATCGGGCAGCGGGCGCGGGAGCGCGTGCTCGCCCGGCACACCGCGGCGCACCGCGCCGAGGCGCTGGAGAGATACGCCCGGGAGCTGCTCGCCGAGCAGGACGAGCGGGAGCTCCCAGGGGACCGGAGATCGTGAACGTGTGGTGTCGGCTCGAAACAGCGTGCTGCCAATGAAGGATGACGAAGCGACCGTGGCGGGGAGGACCCCCATCGCGCCCACCCGTGCCGGGGCGGTCGTTCGGTCGTCGTCGCCTGGAGAGGAGGTCAGAGAGACATGAGCGCTGCGCTGCGCATCCTGGTGACCGGAGGCGCCGGCTTCGTCGGCTCCCACCTGTGTGATCGGCTGATCCGCGACGGCCACGAGGTCATCGCGCTCGACGATTTCTCGACCGGCGCCCGGGGCAACGTCGCCCACCTCCTCCACCATCGCCGCTTCCGGCTGGTGGAGCACGACGTCACCCAGCCGTACGATCTCCAGGTCGATCGCATCTACAACCTCGCCTCGCCGGCGAGCCCGCCGCATTACCAGCGCGATCCGGTGCGGACCACGCTGATCAACGTGGTCGGCACGTTCCACGCGCTGAAGCTCGCCGAGGGCTGCGGGGCGCGGGTGTTCCAGGCGTCGACGAGCGAGGTCTACGGCGATCCCGAGGTCCACCCGCAGCCGGAGAGCTACCGGGGCTCGGTGAACACGATCGGGATCCGCTCCTGTTACGACGAGGGGAAGCGCTGCGCCGAGTCGCTGGTGATGGACTTCCACCGTCGCCGCGGCGTCGAGGTCCGGATGGCGCGGATCTTCAACACCTACGGTCCGCGGATGGCGCTCGACGACGGGCGCGTGGTGTCGAACTTCATCATCCAGGCGCTCCAGGGCGAGGAGCTGACGGTCTACGGCGCCGGCTCGCAGACGCGGAGCTTCTGCTACGTGGACGATCTCGTCGAGGGGATCGTGCGGCTGATGGAGCACCCGACCGAGACGGGCCCGGTGAACCTGGGCAATCCGGAGGAGTTCACGGTGCTGGAGCTCGCCGAGGAGGTGATTCGCCTGACCGGGAGCCGGAGCCGGATCGCGTTCCGCCCGCTGCCGCAGGACGATCCGCGGCAGCGGCAGCCGGTCATCGATCACGCGAAGCGGGTGCTCGGGTTCGAGCCGAAGGTGCCGCTGCGGGTGGGGCTGCGCCGGACGATCGAGGGTTTCCGGAGCGTGCTCGGGCTGGGCCGGCACGCGCCTGCGCTGGCGGCGTCGGAGGGCGACGCGCCGCTGCCTCAGGCCGCGAACGGCTGAGCCGCGCCGCGCGCCGAGCGTTCGTCGAGACAAGCCGTGAGCGGCCGAGCTGGTCGCGTGTGAGGAGAGATCTGATGAAGCAGCCGCAGAAGCTGGCGAAGCCCGAGGGGAAGCTGGCCGTGCTCCTCCCGGGGCTCGGGGCGGTGTCGACGACGACGATCGCGGGCGTGATGCTCGCGCGGCGGGGCGTCGCCGCGCCGGTGGGGGCGTTGACGCAGCTCGGGACCATCCGGCTGGGGAAGCGGACGGAGAACCGCTCTCCGAGGATCAAGGACTTCGTCCCGCTGGCGTCGCTCGATGATCTCGAGTTCGGCGGCTGGGACATCTTCCCCGACAACGCGCACGAGGCGGCGGTGGAGGCGAAGGTGCTCGAGGCGGCGCACCTCGACGCCGTCCGCGAGGAGCTCGCGGCGGTCACGCCGATGAAGGCGGTGTTCTACCCGGACTACGTGCGCCGGCTGCACGGCCCGCACGTGAAGACGGGCCGCAGCAAGGCCGACATGGTGGAGCAGGTGCGGGACGACATCCGCGGCTTCGTGCGCTCGCGCGGGGCGAGCCGGGCGGTGGCGGTGTGGTGCGGCTCGACGGAGATCTTCATCGCGCCGTCGGAGGTGCACCGGTCGGCGGCCGCGTTCGAGGCGGGGCTCCTCTCGAACCACCCGGCCATCTCGAACTCGCAGATCTACGCCTGGGCGTGCATCAAGGAGGGGGTCCCGTTCGCCAACGGGGCGCCGAACCTGACCGTGGATTTCCCCGCCGCGTGGGAGCTCGCGCGCAGCCACGGCGTGCCGATCGCGGGCAAGGACTTCAAGACGGGGCAGACGCTGATGAAGACCGTGATCGCGCCGGCGCTCAAGGCGCGGATGCTCGGCATCTCGGGGTGGTTCTCGACGAACATCCTCGGCAACCGCGACGGCGTGGTGCTGGACGATCCGGACTCGTTCAAGACGAAGGAGGCCTCGAAGCTGAGCGTGCTCGAGCAGATCCTCCAGCCGGAGCGCTACAGGGAGCTGTATTCGAAGCTCTACCACAAGGTGCGGATCGAGCATTATCCGCCGCGCGGGGACGCGAAGGAGGGGTGGGACAACATCGATCTGTTCGGGTGGCTCGGCTATCCGATGCAGATGAAGGTGAACTTCCTCTGCCGGGACTCGATCCTTGCGGCGCCGATCGTGCTCGATCTGGCGCTGTTCCTGGACCTCGCGGCGCGGGCGGGGTTCAGCGGGACGCAGGAGTGGCTGAGCTTCTACTTCAAGAGCCCGATGACGGCGCCGGAGCTCTACCCGGAGCACGACCTGTTCATCCAGTCGATGAAGCTCAAGAACACGCTGCGCTGGATGATGGGGGAAGAGCTCATCACGCACCTCGGGAACGAGTATTACGACTGAGGCGACGGCGCCGCATGCCGGGGCCCCAGCGCGCGGGTACCGGCTCGCGAGGTCTCAGAGACCGCGCTGGCGCGCGCATACCCGGGCCGAGGCGCTCGGCCTACGGCGTTCGAGCCTCCGTGCAGTCGAAGATGACCTGCGATTGATACCGAGCCTCCGGCTGCTCGGGAGGAGGATTGAAGAACTCGACACCGCAGTTCGGCTCGTAGACGTGGTGGAGGACCTGGGAGGACGCGGCGCGCGTCTTGTCGTAATCTGCCCAATCGAGCGTCGCCACGCAAAGCGTGGTCTTACAGTCGACGCTCACCACGTCGAAGGGTGCTGCGTCGCCGCGCACCGCCCGCAGCCCCTCCTGGATCGATCGCGCGGATTGCGCCGACCACGCGGAATCGGTGGGCTCGATCCGGTGCGCCTCCAGCCGCGATCGATGCCACTCCGCCTTGCGCGCCAGGACCTCTTCGCGCGTCTCGACGCGCGGCTCGGAGCCCTCCGAGGGCGTCGCCTCCTCGCTGTCGGAGCGCTCTGCTTTCTCCTCCAGCTGCGAGAGCCGCCGCTCGAGATCCGTCACGGCGGCAGAGTCCGGCGCGGCGGACGCCCGCTGCCGTTGGGGCTTGCCGGCGCTGTGGCGCTCCGGGCTGGCACGTACGATCTGCGGCGTCGATGCAGCAGCGTCTTGCCGTCCTGAGAGCCAGAGCGAACCTGCCATACCTGCCCCTGCTCCCAGGAGCGTGGGCAAGAGGATGCTGAACACCGCCCGCGCCGAACTCCGTCCGTTCATGTCAGCGCCTCAGTTGGAGTAGTAGATGCCGGCCACGCGGGAGATGTACGATCCGCCGGCGCTCGCGGGGATGTGGACGAAAACGTACCCGAAATCCGCGGCGTTCCCGACGGTCCAGTACGAGCGAGACGGCGTCAGCGTGAAGGTGCCGGTGAACGCGGCCGTAGAGCCGCTGTTGGAGGCGGTGCCGCAAGCTCCAGAAGAACCGGCATACGTGTCGAGGATGCATGCCTTTGCCCACGCCTGACCCGTGGTGGTGAGGTCATCGCCCGTCACCTTGAGCGTGGTCACGTCGTGCTTCGACAGAGCGGAGTCCTCGATGATCGGGCAGTAGTAGTCGCGGTACACTTCGGGCGCGGCGATCGCGTCTGACCAGATGTAAGGGCCTGGCTCGGCAGCCTGACAGGCGTGGGCAGGGTACTGCTTCGAAACCGCGCTGGCTGTCTCGGGCAACGAAACGGCCGCGGCGATCGCCGCGGAGGCAGCAAACAAGATGATGGGGCGGATGTTCATCGAGATGTTCTCCTGATCGTCAAGTCCGTACTTCTTGATGCGTGCACAGCGGCGCGTCTGCGGCGCTGTGATGACGCCCGCGACATTCCTGTACGCAGGCATGACGGCGATCGCCTGCAGCGCTGCCGTGTCTCGGCGGGTTCCCTGATTCCAGAGGACGCGTCAGGCTGAGCCGCGCGCTTCGCGCCGCGTGGCCCGTTCAAGCATGGCTTCTGCCCGTCCCTTCGCGTCGTCCGGGGCGCTGCCAGAGCAACGAGTATGCCGTCCGACGCTGTCCCGCCCCCTGGCGGGTGCCCGGCGCACGAGCGCGGCATTCACGAGGCGAGATCGGCGCGGCCGCTGCAGGAAAGCAGGCTTCGACGGCGACAGCGCTCTATTGCCACGTTAGGGCGGGTGGGTGGGGCAGGGGCACGCTCCAGCCGTGTAATGTTACGCTCCAGCCGTGTCATGTCACGCTCCAGCCGCGACATGTCACGCTCCAGCCGCGGCATGTCACGTGACATGTCACGCTCAGCCGCGACAGGTCACGCCGTCGCGGGGCGTATCCGTCTCCTCAGCGCGTCGGAGGGAAGCGACGCGCGCCCGCAGCCCGTTCCCTCGCCGACTACTTGACTCAGTCAAGTATCTCTGGGATGCTCCTTCCACGACGGCGAAGGAGGGTGGCATGGGCGAGCTGCGTCCCGTGGACGAGCGCATCGACGCGATGCGAGAGTTCAACCGCTTCTACACGCAGAAGATCGGCGTGCTGGGCGGAGGTCTGCTCGACAGCGAGTACACGCTCACCGAGGTGCGCGTCCTGTACGAGATCGCGAACCGCGAGGGCCCGCTCGCGAGCGATCTGGCGCGCGATCTCGGGCTCGACGCCGGCTACCTCAGCCGCATCCTCGCCGCTTTTCAGCGGCGCGGCTGGATCGAGCGCGAGCGCTCGGAGGCCGACGCGCGCAAGTCGCACCTGCGGCTCACGGCGAAGGGCGCCAAGGTGTTCGGCTCGCTCGATGGTCGGGCGCGCGATCAGATCCGCGAGCTGCTCGGGCCCCTGTCGTCCGAGCAGCAGCGAGAGCTCCAGGAGCACCTGCGGAGCGTGCAGGCGTTGCTCGGCCACGCCCGGGCCAGGGCCGCCGAGGTCACGCTTCGCGAGCACGGCCCGGGCGACATGGGCTGGATCATCCAGCGGCACGGCGCGCTGTACGCGCGCGGGCACGGGTGGAATCAGGATTTCGAGGCGCTGGTCGCGGAGATCTGCGCGGGCTTCCTCCGCAACTTCGATCCGAGCGGCGAGCGCTGCTGGATCGCCGAGCGCGGCGGCGCTCCGGTCGGGTGCGTCATGCTGGTGCGCCACTCGCGCGCGGTCGCGAAGCTGCGCTTGCTGCTCGTCGAGCCGAGCGAGCGGGGATCGGGGATCGGGCGGAAGCTCGTGGCCGAATGCGTCGACTTCGCGCGTCGCGCGGGCTACCGCACGGTGACCCTGTGGACGCAGAGCATGCTCACCGCCGCGCGCCGCATTTACGAGGGCGCCGGTTTTCGCCTGGTCAAATCCGAGCCGCACACGAGCTTCGGGGCCGAGCTCGTCGGCGAGACGTGGGAGCTGTCGCTGCGAGAGACGAAGAGCGGGGGCTAGCAGCTGGCCAGAGCAGCTCGATGCTCGTGTCGGTCGGCGAGGGAGATCCTCGCGCGGCCTGGGCTCTACGACGCCGAGGTCTCAGCGCGCGGGCGCCGGCTCGCGGAGCTTCGAGAGCTGATGATTGAGGTGACTGCGCACCGTGGGCCACTCCGGGGCGATGATGCTGTAGACGCACGTGTCGCGCAGCGTGCCGTCGGACGCGCGACGATGGTTGCGCAAGACGCCGTCGAGCTTCGCGCCCAGGCGCTCGATGGCGCGCCGGCTCTGGTGGTTGAAGAAATGCGTCCGGAACTCCACCGCGATGCACTCCAGCGCCTCGAACGCGTGTTGCAGCAGCAGCAGCTTGCATTCGGTGTTGATCGCGGTGCGCTGCACGCTCTTGCGGTACCACGTCGAGCCGATCTCCACGCGCCGATTGGCGGCGTCGATGTCCATGTACGTGGTCATGCCGACCGCGCGTCCGCTGCGCGCGTCGATCACGACGAACGGCAGCATCGAGCCCGAGCGCTGGAGGGACAACCGACGCTCGATTTCATCGCGCATGCCTTCGGGGCGCGGGATGTAGGTGTACCAGAGATCCCACAGCTCACCGTCGCGCACCGCATCGGCGAGATCATCATGGTAGGCGTGGGTCAGCGGCTCGAGCGCGGCATGGCGCCCGCGCAAGGTGACGGGTTCCGGCCAGGGCATGCAAATTCCTTATTGGGTGGGGGAATTACATTTCACGCAGTGGGGTTGCTTGTCAATCGGTTCCGGCCGAGGCTCGGCCGCGCGAGCTCGCGGCGTGGCCCGACGCGGGCCCGACCGGCCGCCTTCGGCGGCTTCGAGGTCCGCCTCAACGGGGCTTCTTGGGGGGCCGGGTCGCCTTCGGCTCTTTACGCCGTTCCGGCACGATGGTCTCCCCGCGCGCCAGCATCGCCACCAGGTCGGCGATCTTCTTTGCGCGGCCGGCGGGCGTCTTCATGTTGCTCATGCGGAACGCCAGCGCGAACAGGTTCTGACGCCCCAGCCCCCGGAGCGCCTCGCGCGCCCGCGGGTTCGCCTCGATCGCGGCGCGGAGGTCGTCGGGGAGGGTGGCCTCGGTCGCGCTGCGCATCGGCGCGTACGCCGCGTCCCAGCGGCCATCGGCCTTGGCCGCGTCCACCTGCCGCTGCCCGTGGGGCGTCATGCGACCCGCGGCGATCAAGCGGGCGATGTGGTCGCGGTTGATCTGGCTCCAGACGCTCCTCGGCTTGCGCGGTGTGTACCGCTGCAAGAACGAGCTCTCATCCAGGGCTTTTCGGATGCCGTCGATCCATCCCCAGCAGAGCGCCACGTCGAGCGCCTGCGCCTGGGTCACCGTCGGCACGCCGGAGCCCTTCTTGTAGATCCTCAGCCACAGCTCCGTCTCCTGCGCGTGGTTCGCGGCCATCCACGCCTCGAGCTCGGCCTCGGTATCGAAGCTCTTGATCTTCTTCTTGTCGGGGATGATCGGCGCCATGCAGTCTGCCTCGCAGCGTGTCCATCCTACCGCGATCTTCCGTGGCTTCGGCGCTGGCGTGGCCGACGCGCACCTTCGTGGGGCGCCCGGCGTGGTGGGCGCCCCCACGACGGTGAAGCTCGAGAGCCCCATGGCGATCCGGTGGGTGGAGGCGGTGTGAGCGCCGAGGCGTCCGAGCCTCTAACCCTGGAGCCGCGCTGCGTCAATGCGGTCCGGTGGCGAGCGCCGCCGGTCGTCCAGCGGCCGTTCTGTTGATCCCCCACCCTCGCCTCGGTAACAGACGAGGAGCATGAGACAACGATCTGGGCGATGGCTGTGGGCGGCGCTGTGCCTGCCGTGCGTCGGGTGCACGACGGTCGTCGGGTTGGACAAGCCCTATCATCCGATGGAGGACCACGGCGGCGGCGGCGGCGGTGGCGGTGGCGGTGGCGGCGGCGTGGAGACAGGCAGTCGCTGCGCCGGGCTGCCTGCGACGTGCGGGCCCACGGAAGACGAGAGCTGCTGCGCGAGCGAGCTGGTCGTGGGTGGTACGTTCAACCGGAGCAACGACGCGGCCTTCCCCGCCACGGTGAGCGACTTCCAGCTGGACCGGTTCGAGGTCACGCTGGGGCGGTTCCGGGCGTTCGTGGACGCCTATCCCGGGAGCCGGCCGGCAGCGGGCGCCGGCGCGCACCCGCTCATCGCGGGGAGCGGGTGGGATGCGGAGTGGGAAGATCGGCTGCCGCCGGACCGGGCGGAGCTCCTGAAAGGGCTGTTCTGCGATTCGGAGGAGACCGCGTGGGCGTGGACGGATGAGCCCGGCGCAAACGAGCGCCTGCCGATGAACTGCCTGAGCTGGTACATGGCGTTCGCGTTCTGCGCGTGGGACGGCGGCCGACTGCCGACCGAGGCGGAGCTGGGGTACGCGGCGGCCGGCGGCGCCGAGCAGCGTCCGTATCCGTGGTCCACCTCGGCGGACGATGAGACGCTCGATCGGGACCACGCGGTGTATGGATGCAATGGCAGCGACGCGGCGGGGTGCGTGATCGAGGACCTCCTGCCGGTCGGGTCGAAGTCACCGCAGGGAGACGGGCTGTTCAAGCAAGCGGATCTGGCGGGGGGCATGTGGGAGTGGACGCTGGACTATCATGGAGATTACCCGCCCGAGTGCGTGGACTGCGCCGTCACGACGGGCGGCACGGAGCGCGCGATGCGCGGCGGCGGCTGGCGCAGCGCCGCGGAGGCGCTGCACCTCTCCACCCGCGACCACCGCACCCCGACGACCCGCGCGGCCGGCATCGGGGCCCGGTGCGCGCGGGAGCCGTGAGCGCCGCGCGACCGGGCGGCCCTCGGCGCCGCCGTGGCGGCGGCGAGGGTTGAAGCGCCGGGAGGGATCGCCTGAGGTCCTCGGCCGTGTTGGGTCCCACGCGGCGCGGTGAACGGGATCGCGGCGCGCCTGGCGCGACGCGCGCGCCCCGTCGGCGGCTCTACCGCTTCGAGAAGCGGAAGCGGGCCCTCACCGTGGCTGTCACCTCGATCTCTTCGGGCTCGATCGGGAACGTGGTCGAACGCGAGCCGCCGATGCGACTGGCCGCCATCTGCATCTGCCAGGCGCGCCCGCGGTCCTCCCCGCCCGGGGTCGACACGGATCGCCACCCGACGAGCTTGATCTTGGCCGCCTGGGCGATCGCGCCGGCGTTGCGCTCGGCGTCCGCGATCGAGGCCTTGAGCGCCGCTCGGTAGGCCTCCTGCGGCGCGCTCAGGAAAAAGCGGATCCCGCTGGTCTGGTTGGCGCCCGCGGACAGCGCCGCTTCGAGGATCCTCGAGCTCTCGACGCGGAGCACGTCGATCGGCGCCCCCTCGAGGACCACCGAGACCGTGCTCGTCGCTTCGTATCCGATGATCCGCGGCGGAGCGACGCCCTCGCGCTCCGTGTCGCGCTCCGAGATCGGGCTCACCGAAATATCCACGTTCCTGACCTGGAGCGACGGAATCTGGAGCCCCTCCAGCGCGCTCACGATCGCTCGTGTCTTGGCCGCGGCCTCCTCGCGCGCGGCCTCCAGGCTCGCGCTGCGGACCTCCACGGACACGTTCGTGCGGAGCGAGTCGGGCGGGAGCGACACGGTGCCGGACCCCTCGACCTCCACGACCTGCAGATCCGTAGACTTTACCATGCTGTTCATCCCGCCCCTCCGTGAGGAGAACCTAAGGCTGGGAGGCGCGCTCAGGGAGGCTCGACGCGTCGCCGCGGCCACGAGGCAGGCGGGACAAAGGGAGACGCGTGGAATCCGGGGCGAGGGGGCGGCGCGCGGGTGCGCGCTCTCCGGCGTCGGTCGATTACGTCACATCCACATCCGCGCCACGACGCCGTAGGTGCCCGGCCCCGGGGACATGCCCACGTCGCCGCCGCCGAGGAGGACCTGGTCGTCGGCGACGACCTCCACGGTGTGCAGCTGCCCGAACTCGCCGAGATCGACCGGGAGCACGCCGCCCTCGCCGAACGCCGGGTCGAGCGCGCCGTCGCACGTGTACCGCGCGAGCAGCGGCGTGGTCCCGCCGCCTTCGCCGCGCTCGCCGCCGTTGCCCGCGACGAGGACGGCGCCGCCCGGGAGCAGGGCCATGTCCTCGGCCACGTCGTCGCCGCCGGTGATCGGCCACGCGGCCACGCCCCCGTCGCCGAACTCGAGGTCGGGCGCGCCGTTCGGGTGAAAGCGGCGGACCTGGAAGTCGCGCGCGCCCTCGGCCCCCGCGTCGCCGGCCACCACGATGCCGCCGCCCGGCGACAGCGCGAGCGCGACCGCGCGCTCGTCGATCCCGGGGTCGCCGGCGACGATCGCGCCCCCGCGGCCAAAGGAGCGATCGAGCGCGCCGTCTCTGCGCAGGCGGATCACGATCATGTCGCGCTGCCCGCCCCGCTCGACCGAGCCGGCCACGACGACGCGGCCGCGGTCATCGAGCGCGACGGCCTCGGCGACCGACGCGGCGCCCAGCGAGACGGTCCTGTAGCCGCGCGGGCTCGCGAACGAGGTGTCGAGGGCGCCGTCCGCGGTGGCGCGCGCGATCAGCAGGCGCCCGTCGCGCCGGCCCACGGCCACGATGCCGTCGTCCGGAGCGACGAGGCCGGCCCGGATCTCCTCGTCCCCGCCGAGGTCGAGCAGGCTCTTGCCGCCGTCGCCGAAGCCGGGGTCGAGCGAGCCGTCCTCCGCGTAGCGCGCCAGCGCCACGTCCGCCGACGCGTCCCGGAACCGGTCGCGCCAGCCGATGGCGACGACCTCGCCGCCCTGCTGGTGGCCGGTGGCGGCCAGATAGGCCAGGTCGCCGGTCGAGTTGGCCCAGCCCGTGGTCACCATGCCGTCGCCGAAGGTGGAATCGGGCGCGCCGGCTCCGGTCAGCCGGACGACGCGGAACCTGATCCCGCCGAGCCCGCCCTGGCCCCAGCCGGCCGCGACGATTCCATCCTCGGCGACGTCGACGTCGAAGAAGCCGCCGTCGTCGTCGGCGCCGAAGCGCACCCGCGCGATCCCGGTCCCCGCCTCCCCGAACGAGGGGTCGAGCTGCCCTGCGAGCGGGCCAGGCTCGTCGCCCGCGCAGCCGCAGCGTGGGCCGCCGCGCGCGGGCTCCGCCGTGTCGGGCGGGGCGCTCCCGGCGGGCTCCTCGGCGAGGAGGTGGGTCGGGACGAGCAACGTGAGCAATGCGTAGAGGGTCCTCATGAGAGGATCTGTTGGACGCGCGGAGGGGGCCGTCAAACGGGCGTCGATGCCGACACCGCGGCGTCACCGCGGGCGCCGGAGATCTCACCGCCTCGGACACATCCCGCGCGGCCCGCCGAGCCCGCTCCCTCCAGCGCGCGGGCCGAAGCGCGCCTGGGAAACGGCCTGCGAAGACCGCGGCACCGCCAGGCGCGCGGACGCGCGGTCCGCGCGCCCGAGCGGAAGCCATTCAAGCGGAAGACCGCGGGCGCGAGCCGTCCCGCGGCGTCCTCGTCACCACGTGGTGAACCAGGCCCAGGAGTTGGCGCCGGCGCTGGCGTGGAAGCAATAGCCGCCGTTGCGCTTCGCGGGGAGGGTGACCCCCTGTCCGCTGCAGGACAGGGCCGTCCCGTTGACCTCGAAGGTGCGCGAGGCGGCAAAGCCTCCGCAGTTGACGGCCACCGGATTGGCCGTGGATTCGAAGCAGCGCTCGCCCGTGCCGAGGTTGCCGCTGGAGTAGGACGCGGACGTGATCTGGGTCGGGTTGCTACAGATCGAGCTGCACGGCGTCGAGATCGGCGCTCCGATCAGCCCCTGCAGCCAGGAGTAAACGTCGTATCGAGACTCCGAGTCCAGGCGGGTGAACCAGTTGCCGATCTCGCCGTCGTCGTTGCCGGAGACGAGGGCGTTGATGCCGACCACCTGGTTCGTGCCCGTGCGGAACAGCGGCCCCCCCGAATCGCCGGGGCACAGGGCGGGCGCGCCGGGGGACAGGACGGGGCCCTCGGTGGTCGTGTACGAACCGGGGATCGTCGCGGCAGGGTCGAGGCTCAGCGGCGAGACGGTCTCGGAGTCTCCCACCTTGAACCGCGGCGGAGGCTCCGGCTGAACGCCCTCGCAGCCGTAGCCGGTCAACGTGACCGACGCGCCGACGGCGACCGGGTTCGGGTCGATCACGGCGACCGGGATCTGCGGGGTCAGCTCGTTGACAATGATGAGCGAGACGTCGGGCCTGAGCCCGAAGTCGCTCATGGAGCCGTCCCCAGCGCAGCTCGTGCAATTCTGGTACTCCGGGTGGTTGTTCACGGACACCACCGTGAGCGAGACCTGGTTCAGCGTGTTGTTGTCCGCCGTGACGCTCAGGTTCGTGACGCTCCCGGGATTCGGAAAGCAATGCGCCGCGGAGAGGAAGTGGCGCTCGCCGACCTTCACCCCCGTGCAGCCGCCCAGGTAGACCGCGGACGGGTATTCGGCCTCGGTGGCGACGTGCCCGTTGACGAGCTCCTCCTGGGACGAGTCGATGAGCTCTGATTCGGATTGCGCGCCGACGCTGCACGCAACGAGCGACAGAGCAACAGCCGAGAAAGCGAACATGGTGCGCATGGTCAGGTTCCTTCTTGAGCCGTGTCACTGGCGCTGTTGAAGAGCAGCGCCGCGCTCGATGGGTCGAGCCGTGATCACGAGCGCTCTCGTGCAGAGCAACGCTCGTGCCGTCCGTCGGCCGCAGCGCGGCGGGGTCGCGCGAAGCGCCGTGCGATCAGCGAGGCGGCGGCTCCGGCGCGCGCCCCTGCCTCCGCGGGCGCCCGCTCCTGGCGACGGGCCCGGGATCGAGGGCGTCGTGCGGCCGCGATGGCGTCTCGCCCGCGCTGCTCGGAGGCGGATGGCGCGGCGGCGGCATGGCAATCCATGCCACCGCGCGACGGCAAGGATTGCCGGAGCGGCAAGCTTTGCCAGCGAGCGGGAGCGGCGTCGCCGCGGGGGAGCGGTCGCGGGACCAGGGGGCCGGCCTGGGGAGCCGCTGTTCGTCGCCCGGCGCGGGCGCCCGGGGGCCGAGCCCGCACGACCCCCGGAGGCCTCCTCCCGCTTGTGATACTCCTGTCGGAAGGGGCGCGCGACCGCCACCGCCATCGGGTCGTCGTGCGTCGTGGCTGCTGGCCGGCGTCCGATCCAGGGGGAACCACATGGTCGAGCTCATCCGTCACGAGGTCCTCCACGCGCTGCACCACGGGCCTCGGCACAGCGTCTACCTGGGCCGGACGAGGAGCACAGAAGCGCTGTGCCTCCTCAAGGTGGCTCGACGCGACGTCCACGGCCCCCGCGAGATCGCGATGCTCCAGCGCGAGCACGAGATCACCAGCAAGCTCGACCTGGAGGGGATCCTCAAGGCCCGCGATCTGGAGGTCCGGAGCGACCAGGTCGCGCTCGTCCTCGAGCACTTCGAGGGCCGCTCCCTCCGGGCGACCCTCGATGAGGGCGGGCGCGACATCGGGCCCGCGCCGGCGATCCAGCTGGCGCTGCAGCTGGCCGACACGCTCGGCGCCATCCACGACCGGAACATCATCCACAACGACCTCCAGCCGAGCAACATCCTCGTGGATCCCGCGCTCGGCGCGAGCAAGCTCACGGCCTTCTCGAGCGCTTCCCTGCTGCCGGCGGAGCGGGCGGCGGTGTGCGATCCGCGGTCGTCCGGCGGCGGCACGCTGTATTACATGTCTCCCGAGCAGACTGGCCGGATGAACCGATCGGTCGACTTCCGCTCGGACTACTACGCTCTCGGGGTCACGCTCTACGAGCTCACGACCGGGCGCCTCCCCTTCGAGACGACGGATCCGATGGAGCTCGTGCACGCCCACATCGCGAGGACGCCGGTCCCTCCGCATCAGGCGCGGTCGTCCGTGCCGGAGGCCTTCTCCGCGGTCATCATGAAGCTCCTGTCGAAGACCGCCGAGGCGCGCTACCAGAGCGCGTTCGGGCTCCGGGCCGATCTGCTCGCGTGCCTCGAGGTGCTGGAGGGCCAAAGGCCGGCTGCGGGCTTCGTGGTTGGCCAGAAGGACAGGCCGAACCGGCTCCAGGTGTCGCAGAAGCTCTATGGCCGGCAGGCGGAGGTCGCGACGCTGATGAGCGCGTTCCGGGGCGTGAGCGGCCGCGGGTCCGGAGCCGGCGGCGCGTCGGAGCTCCTCCTCGTGACCGGCTACCCGGGCGTCGGCAAATCGTCGGTCGTGAGCGAGATCCACAAGCCCATCGCCGAGGAGGGGGGCTATTTCGCCGCCGGCAAGTTCGATCAGCTCTCGCGCAACATCCCGTATGCGTCCTTCATCGCCGCGATCCGGGAGCTCGTGCGGCAGCTCCTCACGGAGAGCAAGGAGGAGCTCGGCGCCTGGAGGGCCAGGCTCCTCGCCGCGATCTCGCCGAACGGTCAGGTCATCGCCGACGTGATCCCCGAGGTCGCGCTCCTCCTCGGCGAGCAGCCGCCCGTCCCGGCGCTGGGCCCGATGGAGACGCGCAACCGGTTCCACCTCACGTTCCGGAGCTTCATCGGGGCGATCACCTCGCGGGGACGCGCGCTCGTCCTGTTCCTCGACGACCTCCAGTGGGCCGACACCGGCTCGCTGAACCTGATCGACGTCCTCATGGAGGACGCCGACATTCGACGCCTCCTGCTGATCGGCGCGTACCGGGACAGGGAGGTGGACGACGCCCATCCGCTCATGATGATGCTGAGCGCGCTGAAGAAGAGCGAGGCGCGCGTGCGCACGATGGCGCTCACGCCGCTCGAGCGAGAGCACGTCGAGCAGCTCGTGTCCGACACGCTGGGCTCGCCCCGCGACGCGTGCCGCCCGCTGTCGGACATCCTCTTCTCGCGGACCGAGGGGAACCCGCTGTTCATCATCCAGCACCTGACGAGCATCCACCGCGAAGGTCACCTGACCTTCGATCCGGAGCGGGGCGCCTGGCGGTGGAGCGCGCCGGACATCGCGCGGATGAGCGCCGCGGAGAACGTCGTCGACCTGATGATCCTCCGCGTCCGCAGCCTGGCCGGGGCGACGCAGCGGGTCGTGATGCTGGCCGCGTGCATCGGCAGCCAGTTCGATCTGAAGCTGCTCGCGCGCATTCACCACAAGGACGTGCGGGCCACCGACGAGGACCTCTGGCCGGCGCTGGAGGGGGGGCTCGTGCTGCCCGTCGACGGCGATTACAAGATCGCGCGCTTCCTCGCCGAGGACGGCGGGAGATCCGCGGCGTTCAGGTTCCTGCACGACCGCGTGCAGCAGGCGGCGTACCGGCTGCTCCCGGAGGAGGAGCGGATCAGGGTCCACCTGGAGCTCGGGCGGCGGATGCTGCGAGAGACCCCGCCCGAGTCGCTCGAGGCCCGGATCCACGAGATCGTGACGCACCTCAACCTGGGCGCCGCGCTGATCGAAGACAGGCAGCAGCGCTACGAGGCCGCGGCGCTCAACCTGAGGGCCGGACAGAAGGCGAGGCGCGGGGCGGCCTACGGGCCCGCGGTGCAGTGCCTCCGCGCGGCGGCGGCGTTTCTGCCGGACGACTGCTGGGAGGCGGATCACGCGCTGTCGCTCTCGATCTACACGGATCTGGTCGAGCTCGAGTACCTGACGATCAACTTCGAGAACGCCGAGAGGGCGGCGAAGGTCGTCGAGGATCGCGCCAGAGATGCCCTCGAGAAGATCCGGGTGTACGAGACTCGCGTCCAGTTTTACATCTCACAAAATCGAATGCAGGACGCCATCGACATGGCGTTCCGCGTGCTCGGCGTGCTGGGTGTCCAGCTGTCGAGCGCGCCGCCGGCGCACGCCGAGGTGGCTCGGCTGGCGCAGCTCCCGCCGATGACAGACGAGCGGATGCAGGCCGCGCTCCGCATCCTGACGACGGTCACGCCGGCGACGTATCTCGCGAGGCCGGATCTGCTGCCGACGACCGCGTTCACGATGGTGGACATCTGCGTCCGGCACGGCAATTCGTCTCCCGCCGCGCTCGCCTACGCGATCTACGGTATCCTCCAATGCGCGGCGAACAACATCGACGACGCCTTCGCCCTCGGGCAGCTGGCGCTCGATCTCACCCACAAGTTCGACGCGGTCGAGCTCGAATCCAAGATCTACGGCACGGTGCACGTCCTCATCCACCACTGGAAGCGACACCTCCGAGAGACGCTCGATCCGATACGCCACGCGGTCCAGGTAGGTCTGGAGACGGGGAACATCGATTTCTCTGGGTACAGCTCGACCATCTGGTCGTTGCACTCGCTCTTCGTGGGAGACGATCTGGCGACCACCGAGCTGCGGATGAAGCAATCGATAGAGCTATCCCTGAAGCTGAACAACCAGTACTCGCTCTACCACTCCAAGATCTGGGCACAGCTGGTCCGCTGCCTGCGAGATGCGTCTGCGGAGAGGTCGAGGCTCGTCGGCGACAGCTTCGACGAAACGACGATGATCGCCTGCCTGGGACAGAGCAGGAGCTCGATGTTCGCGCTGTACCTCGCGAAGGGCATGATGCTGTACCTCTTCGGCCGTCCGGAGCAGGCCGACCCCTGCCTCCGCGCCGGAGAGGAGTACCAGGATGCGGTCGCAGGTCTGGTCACCGCGCTGGAGCACAATTTCTACCAATCGCTCTCGATCCTCGCCGCCCTCGACCGCCTGCCGGAGGACGACCGCGGCGCCGCGCTCGCCAAGGTCGACGCCAACCAGCGAAAGCTCGAGACCTGGGCGCGCTTCGCCCCGGAGAACAACCGCCACAAGCACGATCTCGTGAGCGCCGAGCTCTCGCGCGTGCGGCGCGAGGCGGTCCCGGCGATGGAGCTCTACGACCGCGCGATCGAGGGAGCGCGGCGGCACGGCTTCCTGCACGAGGAGGCGCTGGCCTATGAGCTCGCCTCCGGCTTTTACCGAGGGCTCGGGCGGCAGGAGATCGCGCGGCACTACCTGACGAACGCCTTCCGCGTCTACGCGACCTGGGGCGCCGACGCGAAGACGCAGGCGCTCGTCGCTGCCCATCCCTGGCTCGTCGAGGAGCGCGCCGCCCCGGCAGGGCGTCCCGGCCCGGGCGCGGGCCACCCGCTGGACCCGCAGCTCCTCGACGTGGCCGCGATCATCCGATCCGCGCAGGCGGTCGCGAGCGAGCTCGTGCTGCCGAAGGTCATCGATCGCCTGCTGCGGATCGCCGCCGCAAACGCCGGGGCGCAGCGGGGAGCGCTCCTCCTGCTCCGCGATCATCGGCTGTTCCTCGAGGCGACCCTCGACATCGAGCCCGAGGTCGTCGAGGTCGAGCTCCGGCAGCCCGCCGAAGCGCGCGCCGATCTCCCACAGACCGTCTTCAACTACGTCGCGCGCACGGCCGAGGTGGTGGTCCTCCGCGACGCCCCCCGCGACGCGCGCTTCGGCCGCGACCCCGCGATCGCCCGCCTTCAGCCGCGGTCCATCCTCTGCCTGCCGCTCCTCTACCGCGGCAGCGTCACCGGCCTGCTCTATCTGGAGCACCGCTCCATCCCCGACGCCTTCCAGCCAGCGCGCGTCGAGGTGCTCGGCTGGCTCTCCGCGCAGGCCGCCATCGCCGTGGAGAACGCGGAGCTCCTCCGCGCCGTCGAGTCGGCGAACGCCGAGATCCGGAGCGCCAACGAGCGGCTCGAGCACATGGTCGCGGAGCGCACCCGGGAGCTCCGCGACGCGCAGGCGCGCCTCATCGCGCTGGAGAAGGAGGCGACCGAGGTGCAGATGGCGGGCGGGTTCGCCCACGAGATGCGGAACATCCTCACGGGCGCGAAGACGTTCCTCGCGCGGATCCGCGGCGCGGCCGCGGGCGATCCGCAGAGGAGCGTCTGCGCGGAGAACAGCGGGCTCCTGAGAGATCTCTATCTCTCGACGAAGCGCCACATGCCCGCCGATGCTCAAGCGGCCACCGCCACCGTCTTTCGGCGGATCAACGCGAACGAGGAGCTGCTCGACACGACGCTTCGCGACATCGAGGAGTCGCTCGACCGGGGGCTCGCGAGCACCCGCATGATCCTCGAGTATGCGAGGGTCGGGCGAGAGCGCCCCGGGTGCCAGGCGGTCCGAGTTCGCCCGGTCATCGAGTCCATCCTCAGGGAGGCGAGCGACGACCTCGCGCGGCACGCGATCGCCGTCGACGTCCTGGTCGACGCGGGGGCCGAGCTCCGGGGCAACGAGATCCATTTCCACTCCATCCTGAGAAACCTCATGCTGAACGCGCGCGACGCGCTCTGCGAGGCCGGCGACCAGCGCGAGAGGCGCATCGTCATCTCGCTCGTGGAGGAGCCGCGCCGCTGGGTGCTGGAGGTCAGCGACACCGGCGTGGGTATCCCTCCCGCGCTTCACGCCAGGATCTTCGATCCCTTCTTCTCGACGAAGGCGGAGAGCGGGACCGGCCTCGGGCTCGGCGTCGTGAAGAAGCTCGCGGCGCTGTACGAGGGCGCCGTGGAGATCAGCAGCCAGCCGGATCACGGGACGACGTTCCGCATCGCCCTCCCGAAGACGCGCGCTGACGCCGAGTCCCCTCCCCCGGCGCGCGCGTGGCCGTAGCGTTCGGGCCGGCGGCTTGCAAAACGTCGACGCGCGGTGATATGGAAGATCAAGTCGCGAACGAGCGCGGGGGCGCGCCCGTGGAGCCGGGGGGCCGGGGGATGTCGTTCAAGGACTTCGATGCATTGCTGGTCAGGGAGGGGGCGCTCCCCAGCCCGGAGACCGCGGCTCGGCCCAAGGTGCTGGTGGTCGACGACGATCCCACGATCAGGAAATCGCTCCGGGGCGTCCTCGACGCCTGGTATGACGTCACCGTGTGCGCCTCGGCCAAGGAGGGCCGGGACGCCGTCGAAGACGACACCTGCGCCGTCGTCCTGGACGTGAAGATGGGAAAACACGACGGCTTCTGGGCCTGCGACGAGATCCGGAGGAAGCATCCCGACGTCCCGGTGATCTTTTATTCGGCCTATCAGGACGCGAAGGATCCTTACGATATCATCAATCACCACAGGCCCTTCGGCTACATCACGAAGAGCGGCGACATCGCGTGCCTGCTCGGCGCGATACGGACGGCGGTCGACTTTTACGGGAAGGTCCTCGAGGGCAGGCGGCTCATCGAGCAGCACCGGAAGGTGCGCACCGGCGGCTGAGGGAGGCGCTCGCGCCCGGCGGCGCCGCCCCCGGCTCAGCGGGCGAAGCGGCGGATCGCGCGCCGGATCTGCTCGGCCGTCATCGGATCCGTGGACAGCGCGCTGTGCAGCACCAGGCCTTCGATCAGCGCGTCGAGCTCCCGCGCGGTCACCGGGTCGAAGTGGAGCTCCAGCGCGCGTCGGCTCCGCAGCATCCAGGCCTGGGTGACGGCGCGCAGCGCGGGCCGCCGGGCGGCGGCGACGTAGAGCTCGACGCCGAGCACGAGGTCGCGCGGCGAGCCGAGCAGGTCCGCCGTGAGGTGCTCGACCAGGAGCTCGACCGCGGCCTCCCGGTCGCGGGCGGCGCGCATCCGCGCCTCGAAGCGGGAGGCCACGGCCTCCGCGTGCCGGGTGAACGCCGCGGCGAGGAGCTCGTCGATCGACGCGAAATGGTATGTGGTCGAGCCGAGCGGCACGTCGGCGGCCCGCGCGATGGAGCGGTGCGAGGCGCCCGCGACCCCCTGCTCGGCGATGACGTCGAGCGCCGTCGTCACCAGCCGCTCCCTGCGCCCCGGGTCGTGGCGGCGCGCCCTCCGCGCCGGCGCGGCGCGCGTCGCCCTGGCTCTGCCCATCGCGCCCCCGTCACCCGCGCGCGTCGCCCGCCGCCCGAGCGGCCGCGGCCGCGGCGCCGTCGAGGGAGCGGATCACGCGCGCGGGGTTGCCCACCGCGACGACGTTGGCCGGCAGATCGCGCGTCACGACGGAGCCGGCGCCCACCACGGTGTTGTCCCCGATCGTCACCCCGGGCAGCACGATCGCGCCGCCGCCGAGCCACACGTTGTTTCCGATGGTGATGGGCTTGGCGGCCTCCCACTTCTGGCGCCGCGGCTCGGGGTCCAGCGGGTGGGTCGGCGTGAGCAGCTGCACGTTGGGCCCGATCTGCACGTCGTCGCCGATGGTGATCGGCGCGACGTCGAGCGCCACCAGCCCGAAGTTCGCGAAGCAGCGCGCCCCGATGGTGATGTGCGCGCCGTAATCCACGTAGAACGGCGGGCGGATCTCCGTGCCCTCGCCGATCGAGCCGAGCAGCTGCTCCAGCAGCTGGCGGCGCAGCGGGCGCTGGCGCGCCGAGGTCGCGTTGTAGGCCGCCATCAGATCCAGCGCCGCGGCGCTCAGCTCCGCGAGCTCGGGATCGCCCGTGTAGAGGTCTCCAGCGAGCATCCGTTCGCGCATGGATCGCGTGTCGTCGGGGTTCGTCATATGGACGAGTGTACGCATCCTGGGAACGGGTGTCCACATCGCCGGCCGAGCGAGGTCAAGACGCTCGTCAGTCTGAGCTTTTCTTTGCTCTCTTCTCGTCGGCCGCCGCGAAAAGCGCGATCTGGTCGGCTTGGGCTTTCTTGAATGCGGGGCGATCGGTCACGCGGGCGACATAGGCCTCGGTCGCCGGCCGATCGCCGAAAGCGCGGACGTCCGGGACCCGTAGCACGTCCGCCATCAGCAGGTCTGCGACGGAGAAGCGGCCGGCCGCGAGCCATTCTCGCTCGCTCAGGACCTTTTCGATCTGGTCGAGGCGCTTGCCCATCCACCCGGTAAGCCCATTGTTCTTGTCGCCGGTGATCTTCAAGAACCACCACGGCACGGTGACCATCTCAAGCGAGTTGAGCGCGGCGATCGTCCATTGCAGCGTCTCCGATTCTCCAACCGGATCGCGCGGCATCAGCGTATCGCTCTTCCGGGCCAGATGCAGCAGCCCCGCGCCGCTCTCGAAGATCTTCAGCTCTCCGTCGTTCAGGAACGGAATTTGGCCAAAGGGCTGGCGCTCGAGATGATTGGTCTCGCGATCATCGAATGGGATCGTCTGGACTTCGTAGAGGAGACCAGCTTCCTCACACGCCCATCTCAGCCTTAGATCACGCACGAAACCGCGAGGGCCTCCAGGGACCCAGTCGTAGGTCCAGATGGTCAGTTTGCTCATCGCAGCAAGCCTCTCCTGTATTCGTCGGCTGGGAATGATCCCCGACGGGGTGCAGCCAGCATCACGCAGCCGAGTGAGCTCGTTGAATCTGTCGGTGTTCGTAGGCGGATCCGTGGATCGCACTTTTTGTGCCTTATGTCAACCGCCGGGTCGGGTGACGCTGGGCGGCGCCGTCCCCGAGACGTTGGAGGGTCGCGCCGATATCCCCTATCCGTCACTCCTTGAACGGCGCCGCCTGGATGACGTCGTAGAAATTGGGGGCATGGAAGCCCGGGATCAGGCGCTCGGCGATGTCGGCCGTGAAGTTGTAGAAGGCAGTCTCAGGCTTGCTGGCGAGCATGTCGGCGATCGCCTGTGGAAATGCGCGCTTGAAATCGAGACGCGGGTACGCCTGGAGCACCTCATCCACGTCGTCCGCGGAGAGCTCCTTCAAGTCCCTGCCAGTGATGTCCATGATGGTTCCCACGTGGAGCAGCGCCACCTCGGGCCGCTTGTAGGGCGGGACCCCCCTCACGGTGTGCAGCGCAATCGCGTCCCACACGACGCCGATCGTCTCCTCGGGCGCGCCGCGCTGCTTCAGGAACTCGCTCGCCGCGTTTGCGCCGTCGACCTCGTACCGCTCCGGGCCCCGGAACCCCTCGGCCAGGCCGAGGTCATGGAGCGCCGCCCCGAGGTAGAACAGCTCGAGGTCGAGCTCGAGCCCGCGCCGCTTCGCGAGCAGGGCGCCGAAGAGGTACGTGCGCATGACGTGGTTGAAGAGGAAGGGCGCCGACATCCCCCGCGCGAGCGCGGTCGCTTCCGCGGCCAGGTGGCTGTCGGGGATGCGGATGCCAGCGATCTCGTTCTTCACGGTCCTCTCTCCTTACGTGCGGCGCCAAGCCCGGTCTTGCCGAACAACCTGCAGGCGACCAGGCGTGACCACCATCGGAAGGATCCGCGAGCTTCGGTCGACGACACACCCGATGTGCTGTTCACCAGGTCCGCCTGTGCCTTGTCGGGAAGAACGGAATACAGAGGAGAGGGAAGGCAAGACAATCCCTCCCAGCGCCTCCCGCTCACCCCTCGCGCAGGATCCGGCGGTACGTCTCCAGATACGCGGCCGCCGCCCTCGCCGCCGAGAAGCGCTCCTCGGCCGCGCGGCGGCACTCCGCCGGGTCGAGCCGGTCCGCCATCGCGATCGCCTCGGCCATCCCCGCGGCGTCGTCCACCAGGTACCCCGTCCGGCCGTGCTCCACGATCTCCGGCAGCGCGCCGGCGCCGCGGAGCGCGATCACCGGCGTGCCCGAGGCGAGCGCCTCCATGGCGACGAGCGAGCTGGTCTCCTGGACCAGGCTGGGCACCAGCAGACACCGGGCCGCCGCGAGCAGCCGGCGCTTCCGGACCAGGCCGACCGGGCCCAGGAAGCGCCGCGCCGGCCCGGCGCCGCCCAGCATCGGCAAAAGCACCTCCCGCAGATACCGCGTGTGCTCCTCGTAGCCGAACGCCTGTCCGGCGATGAGCAGCGGCGACCCGGCCCGGACCGCGGCCTCGACGGCGACGTGGTACCCCTTCTCCGGGCAGATCCGGCCGAGCGCGAGCGCGAAGCCGCGCCGGTACCGCCTCGGCCGGTAATGCTCCAGCCGGACGCCGTTCGGGATCTCGGGCAAGAGCCGCGCCCCCGGCGGGCAGGCGCGCCGCTGCGTCGCGGAGACGCCATGGAGGAACGTCCTCGGGCGCTCGATCCGGAACACTGCCGGCGAATAGAAGCTCGGCGGGAGGTGGAGCGTCGCGAGCGCGGGCACGCCGGGCTCGGGCAGGTAGCGATCGAAATCGACGCCGTGCAGGTGGACGAGGTCGATCGAATACCGCTCCAGCGCCCGCGCGATGGCGCTCCGGTGGTGGCGCCACGCCTGCTCCTTGGCGGCCTCGTCGAGGACGGCGCCCGGCGGCGGCGCCGGCGTGGGGACCAGCGTCCCCGCGCACGCGGAGCCCTCCGGCGCGACGACGACCGACCGGTGGCCGCCGCGCGAGAGCGCCTCGTCGAGCATCGAGAGCACCTGCTCGGCGCCGCCCACGGCGTCCGGACCCACGGGCGCGAGCGGATAACCGACGTGCAGGACCGTCAGAGGCATCGCTCTCGATCGAGGCCGAGCAGCGTCAGCGTCTTGATGGCGAGCTTCCGCCAGCGCGCGCCGTCGATGGGGAAGCCGAGGCGCTCGTAATGGAGCGCCCCCTCGTGCGGAGGCATCCGGAAGTCGTAGGCGGGCGCCGGGCGGAAGCGCTCGACCTCGGCGCCGAACGGGGCGAGCGTCTCTTTCTGGCTGGAGAAGCAGGCCAGCATGGCGCGCTTCTTCGACGCCTCCTCGCCCGAGAGGCGGAGGGCGATCTCGGGGACGCTCGGCTGCGCGATGAACTCGCCGGTGACGAGGTGACCCCGCGCGGCGTGGTACGAGGCCGCCTCGAAGATCAGCGGCGAGGTGACGCCGTTCCAGAGGGCGAGCACCGCGGCCGAATGGACGGCGAGCGCCGCCGCGTCGTGATCGGGGTGGCCGCCCTCGTACGGGTGGGTGATCACCACCTCGGGCCGGGTCCTGGCGAACAGCTCGAGCAGCTTCCGGGCGAGGCTCGGCGCCTCCTCGATGGCCTCCTGATCCACCGCGCCGAGGCACCTGAGCTTCGACGCCGGCACGTTGCCCAGGGCGAGCGCGCGGATCAGCTCGGCGCGCCGGAGGGCGATGTAGCGCTCGCGCCCGATGTCGGCGAGCTCCGCCGGCATGAACCGGCTGTCGCGGGGCGCCCCGTCGGTCACGTGCACCACCTCGATCGGCTGGAGCCGGCCGATGCGCGCGCCGAGCCCGAGGGTCTCGTCGTCCGGATGGGCGACCACGACGAGGCAGCGCGGCGGCCGGCCCGACGAGAGCCACGAGAACGGCGGCCACGCGAGCTCCGGCGGGGTGCGGCCCTGGCGGCGGAGCGAGGCGAGGTTCACGGCAGCGCCTCCCGCAGCTCCACGCGCACGCCGCGCCCGCCGCGCCGGCCGGAGCCCCCCGGGGCGCCGCCGTGCGCCTCGGGTCTCTCTCGCTTCGGGCTGCTCGTGACGTGCGACATGAGCCACCTGGCGTGCGCGACGGCCGGTCGTCCCGGCGCCGGAGGCGCGCACGATCTCCACCCTACCAAACGGCTACGCGGCGCGCCAGAGGGCGCGTCATTCACCGACAGCTGAACAGGCGCGCCTCGACGGCACGGCGCGTTCAGGACAGGCCGCATCCGCGCAGAAAGACGTCGCTCCGACAGCCGGACAGCCGCCGCCTACGCCACATAACGCCGCGTCATGCGGGCGCAGAACTCCGCGAACTCCTCGAGCCGCTGCGGGGGGCTCGTGTGGTGCGGCCGGACCCCGGCGTGCTCCGGGGTGAAACAGTAGGTCAGCGTCACATCGAACGCCTCGATCGCCCTCATCTGCCGGTCGAACCAGGCCTCCGCGCCAGGGCGGAAGCTGTCAGCCCAGCTCAGGCCGGTGCGGAGATGGCGCACCCCGAGCTTCTTCAACCACGCCACCGCGTCGTCCAGCCGGTGGTCCTCGAAATGGAACCACTGGCAAACGCCGAAATCGGGCGTGCACTCCGGGAAGAGCCGCAAAGCGCGCTTGGGCGTCCCGTCCTCGCGGAGCAGGCCCATGTAGAAATGGCGGTAGTACGACGAGCCCTCGGCCTCGCGGTGCCGCGTCGTCGCCGGCCACGCGCGCGGCAGATCGTAGAGGCTGTACCAGTGCACCCGATCGACCTTGCCGCGGAGCAGCTCGGCGCTCCGCTTCAGGCCGAACTCCTGCACCTCCTCGGCGCCGAACGTGGAGACGCCGATCTCGGTGATCCAGAGCGGCTTGTCGGTCACCGCGCGGATCTCGTCGAGCTTGCTCGGCCACTCGTGGATCTGCCAGTGGTTCCAGTCGAGCGGAAAGCCGTGCACCGCGACGACGTCGACGTGATCGAGCACGCCCTGCCGGCCCATGTTGGCGATGAACGCAGGATCGATCGGCGAGATGCCGCCCAGCACGCGCGGCAGCTCGGGGCGCTCGCTCCGGATCGCGTCCGCGGCGAGCTTCACCATCGCGCCGTACGTCGTCCACTCGGGATCGATCTCGAAATCCCAGTGCGACTTGTTGTTGGGCTCGTTCCAGAGCATCACCGCTTCGATCATGCCTGCTCTCCGTTCATGCTCATGCCGGCTCGCCTGGCCGGGTAGACCGCGCCGGGCACGCCGTCCGCCCGCTCGCGGCGGCGGCAGATGTAGACCTCGGGCTCGGGGTGGTTCTCGATCTCGAAGCCGGCGCTCCGCAGCATCGCCTCCGCGCACGCCCGGTTGGGCACCCACCAGTTCGTCGGGTCGTGCGAATAGCTGTGCTCCACGAAGTGGAGCCGAGGATAGCCCGCCTCGTCGAAGATCCGCTTCTCCGAGAACGGATAATCCCCCTCCAGCGGCGTCACCTCGGCGCTCCCGCGCTGCATGCTCTGGAAGACCAGCGTGTGCCCGACCACGTGCTCGTGCAGCAGATCCAGCGCGAGCAGCGGGTGGCGGAGGTGGTACAGGACGCCCATGAAGAGCACGAGATCGAAGCGCTCTCCGAGGCTGCCGACGTCGTACACGGAGAGGTTCCGGAACTCGATGTCCGCGCCGGAGACCTCCGCGGCGAAGCGCGCCTGCGCCAGGTAATCGTCGTCGCTGTCGATCCCGAGCACCCGCGCCGCCCCGCGCCGCTTCATCTCGAGCGCGTAGAAGCCCGCGTTGCAGCCGATGTCGAGGACGGTCTTGCCCGTGAGATCCTCCGGGATCGCGTGGGCGAAGCCCTTCCACTTGAACGCGGGGTAATCGCCCAGGAAATGATCCGGCGCCGTCTTCACCCCGCCGAGATCGATGTTGTGGAACCACGGCCCGAGCCCGCGCACGCGCTCCTGGATCTGCTCCCGGGTCAGCTTCGTCTCGTCTTCCACGCTCCGCACGTTCGGCACGCTCCTCACGCTCTGCTCCATGGCTCCTCCGTTCACACGGCCGCGCCGCTGAGGAGCTGGATGGCCTCGCGGTAGCCATGCAGCGTCCCCACGTCGACGTACGCCTCGCCAGCCCGCACCGCCCGCGCGCTGCCGCCGCGCGCGAGGTACTCGTTCACCAGCGTCCCGATGTACGGGTCCGTCTGCCCGCGCTCGCACCAGAGATCGTGGAGCTCACGCATCACCGCCCCCGTGAGCTTGAAGGCGCCCCAGACCCACTGCGAGCGCGCGTCCCGCTGCTTGACCTGGATCTCGAGCACCCTGCCCTTCTCGTCGGTGACGACCGCGTCGAAGAACTCCGGGTGATCGACCGGAAAGAGCAGGAACGAGAGGCCCCCGCCATCGAGCGCGCGGAGCCCGTGCTCCGGGAACCACACCGTGTCGGGGAGCCCCACGAGGACCTCCTCCTCCGGCTGGATCCAGGGGAGCGACCGGAAGATGGCGTCACAGAGCCCCGCGGCGACCGGCTGCACCACATAACAGATGTGCGCCGGGCCGACGCTCGCGCCGTAATACTCGACGATGTCCGACTTGCCGGGCGAGATCACCATGCAGATCCGCGTCGCGCCGGCGAGGATCATCCGGTCGATGAGGTACTCGCTGACCGCGCGCGGCCGCTCCACGTCGCCGTCCCGGCGCGTCCCCACCGGGAGCAGCTCCTTCGAGAACGCGAGCGGCTGGATCCTGCTCCCCAGGCCCGCCGCCGGAATCACTCCCCACATCGCCCCTTGCCTCCTTTCATCGAGCCGAGACCGACTCGAGGATCGCCACGAGCTCCGCCGCGCGCCGCGCCGCGGTGTGCTCCGCGAGCACCCGCTCGCGCGCCGCGCCGGCGACGGCCGCGACCTCGGCCGCCGAGAGCGAGAGCGCCGCGACGGCCTCGTCCGCGGTCCTCGCCACGAGGATCTCCTTCCCCGGCGTGAAGAACCGGTCGAGCCCCTCCCAGCTGTCGCTCAGGATCGGCGTCCCGCACGCGGCCGCCTCGAAGAGCCGCCCGGAAGGACAGTACCCCATCGCCGCCATCGCCCCCCGGGTGATGTTGAGCGTCATCGGCGAGGAACAGTAGAACGCCGGGTGATCCGGCGGCGCCACGTGGCGCATGTAATAGATGTTCCCCGTCCACGGGAAATCCTCGGGATAGAGCGAGCCGCCGATGACGAACCGCTTTTGCGGCAGCCGCTTCGCCGGCTCCAGGAACAGGGCGGAGAGCGCCTCCTGCCGGTCGGCGGCGTACGTGCCGAGGTACGAGAGGTCCCCGCGGAACTCCTCCCGCGGCACGACCGGGCGGTGCACCTCGGGGTCGGCGCTGCCGTAGAGCGGGAACACCCGCCGGGCGCCGAGCTTCGCCTGGAGCGCGTCGAGCGCCGCGCCGCCCGTGTAGCTGAGCACGCAGTCGAAATCGACGAGCCCCCGCGGGCCGATGTAGCCGACCGGCTGGCCGGCGTTCAGCCGATCCAGCGTCACCGGCGTGTCGAGGTCGTAGAAGACCTTGAGGCCGCGCGACTCGAGGACCACCTCGGTCGCGGGGCCGCCGTCGGGGCAATACGAGGTCACCATCGCCGCGTCGGCCTCCCGGACGGCGCGCCGGGCCTCGGGGAGGAGGTCGTCGAACGAGCCGTAGAGCCGGAGCTCGTTGCCGTGCGCGAGCGAGTACAGATCCCGGTGCGAGGCGTAATAAGGGACGTCGCGCTCGAAGAAGGTGACGCGGTGCCCGGCCCGCCCGAGGGCGTTGATCACGCCGCGCCACAGCGTGGCGTGGCCGTTGCCCCAGGACGAGCTGATCGTCAGACCGAAGATGACGAGCCTCATCGCGAACCGGACCTCCTCTAGGCCTGCGTCTCCGCCGGGGCCGGCGCCGATGTCCGCCTCGGCTCGCCGAGGATCATCGCCTCCACCTCGGGGCGGCAGCGGACGCGCGGCACGAGCGCCCTCGCCTCCGGCCGGAGGCGGCGGAGCGTGTACGCCACCTTGGCGCGGGTGTGCTCGGGCCCGTAGTAATCGAGGAACCCGGCGCTGTTCAGCGAGAAGAACGAGAGCGCGTCGGCGTCGTTGAGCAGCGCGAGCTCGGCGTCGTCCCCCGGCCGCTCGTGCGACGCCACCAGCGCGCCGACCCGATCGAGGGCCTCGGGCGGGAGCCCGACCCCGGCGAGCGCGGCGCGCGCGAGGGCCGCCCCGCGGCGCGCGTGCTCGTCCTTGAAGGCCTGGTAGTCCGCGGCGCGGTGCTCGATCCGGACGTTCGCCTCGGAGACGAGCCGCTCCACGTCGTGGAACAGCGCCGCCGCCTGCGCGGCGACGGACGCGCGCGGATCGAGCCGGAGCATCCATTGCCAGACGTCGATCGCATGATCGTAGTCGGCCCGGACAAGCGGCCTGTCGAGATCGTAAAGCTCCCGGTGCCGCCCGAGGACGCGGGCGAAGACCGCGGTCGCGGAGGCGACATTCCTCCTCCGGACGAAGCGCTGGCAGCGGGTGAGGACCTCGTAGGCGGTGCGCGCCGCGCCCTCGCGATCGAGCCCCTGGAGCCGGAGGTCGAAGAGGCCGCGGGCGTCGAGCGCGTGCAGGTGCGTGTCGAGCGCCCACAGATCGAGCTGCGAGGCGCGCCACGCGCGGGCGTCGACGGCGGCGTGGGGCTCGTTCCCGGGCGGACAGGGCGCGTCGATCTCCACGCCGGGAAACTCCCGGGAGAGCGCCGCCTTGTCGGCAGGGGAGAGCAGCGGTGTCCCGCGGGCCGATGGTTCATCGCTGCTCGAAGTAGAGCCGGCAATGAGGATCAGGCGCTTGAGCATGAGCTTGCGTTCTTCGGTCAGCGACGGGCGTCGAGCTCGAACCGGCTTCCGCGCGAGGGCTGCCGCGGACGAATCACGGATACGGCGCCGTGAACCTATCTCCGCATCGGCCGTCGCACCATCGCGGAAATTCCGTACAGCAGCGTCAGGAAACAAGTGAGCGCGTGACGTGCAATCCGGAGCCAGCCCAGCGGCGCTACCCGAGCGCGCCCCGCGAGGCCGCGGGGGCGAGGCGCTCGAGCAGGGCAGAGCGATAGCGATGCCGCGCCGCGGCCAGACGCCGCGCCTCGCCCTCGTCCGGGAGCGACGCCGCGGCCATCGCGGCGTATCCCAGGCGCAGGAGCGCGTAGGCCAGCAGATACGCAGGCAAACGCCGCTCGGGGTCGTCGCCCGAGCGGCGCCGGTAGCGATCGAGGAAGGCGCGGCGGGCGTCGGGCGCCATCCGCCACTCGACGATGGCCCCGGCGAGATCCCAGGCGATGTCCGTGGGGCCGGGGAGGAAGTGATCGTCGCCGTGCCCGGCCGCGTCCACCTTGAAGAGCTCGCCTGAGGGCGACCCGAGCCACTCGTGAGGATCCATCTTGCCATCCACGAGCACGGGACGGGCGATCTCCAGGTGGAGCTCCGCCGGGAGCTCATTTCCCACTTCAACTGAGAAATTTGTACGTGCCATCGTAATGAGCTCGTCGTTGGCAGGGCTCGGGACGGGGAAGGCCGAGGCGCGGAAAGCGCAGTAATCGGCGAGGCGCTCCAGCACGGCGGTGGAGAGGTGGCCGGCCTCGAGCGGCCGGCCCGGGAGCCATGGATACGAGAGGAAGCCCTCGCCCTCGTCGCGCGGCGCCGGACCGAAGCCGGCTTGAGCGACGCCGCGGGCGCGCTCCAGGCACTCGGCCCCGTAGCGGCCCATCCCCTCGAATTTGAGAATCCGGCTGCCGTCACGGGAAAGAGACTTGAATCGCTCCATGGACGTCCAGGAGGGCGGCCAAAGCGATTCGTCGTCATAGAAGCGGCGGCGCCAGGTCCCGGCGCCGATGAACTCGCCAGCATCGGCCGGGACGTGTTTCCCGCCCTCGACGCGCTCGGCGCGGAACGACCGCCAGCGGCGGGCGCCGTCGGGCGCGACGAGGGCGTCGGGGTCCGGCGTGCTGGAGCCGAGGAAAACGATGTTCCCGCGCGGGACGCCGGCGCCGACCAGGGCGTCGCCCGTGGAGAGGAACGACGATCCGCTGAAGCCCGGCCCCTCGTCGGCGACCCAGAACTGCGCCCCCTCGGCGATGCCGTCCTCGACCCAGGCGAGCTCCCGGGCGCCGAGCTCGACGCGGCGATCGTAGGGGTGCCCGGACGGGCGCACGGTGATGCGGCCGGCCCGGATCCCCCGCCGGCGCAGGGCCGCGGCCGTCACCGCGCTCAGGGTGGTGCCGATGCTGCGGATCCCGACGACCCGGACCGGCGCCGGCGGGGACGCGAGCCGCTCGGCGAGCCGGGCGAAATCGAGCGGGTGGAGCGCGTAAAAGGAGAACCCTTCGGGCGGCGAGGTCGGGACCGTCGCGGGGACGTCGATCGCCGCGAGCGCCGCGAGGGCCTCGGGCGCGGTCAGGCGGCTGGCCGTCGGTGGACAGGCGTCTGGCTGTCCGTGATCCGACGTCGGACCGTCCGGGATCGCGGGCGCGCCCGCGCCGTCGCCGCCGACGAGCATGGCGGCGAGCTCGTCCGTGAACCGCGCCAGCAGGGAGGCGCTGACCGCGCCGGCGTCGGCGAGGATGGATTCGAGCTCGCCGGCGCGGATCAAGGCGCGGAGCACGACGCCGCGATCGCGATCGCGATCGCGATCGCGATCGGCGGGGGCGGCGAGCGCCCGGAGGTCGTCCGCGAGCTCGGCGACGAGCCGCGGCCCGGGGACGTCGCGGCGGCCGCTGCGGAACACGTACATGCGGTATCCGGAGCTGTCTGTCATGGAGGGGGGTTCCGCGGGGATCGGCTCGCAGGGGCCGGGCTGGCTCGCAGGAGCGCGCCCGAGCCGCAAGGAGCGGCGCGCGCAGCCCGGCCCGCGCACCGGCATGGTGCTCGGTCCTCCGGGCTGCCAGCCCTGCGTGGGGCGGGCGGGGGCCGATGCCAAGCGGGGCGCGCCGCAGCGCGGGGCCCTCCGGGCGGCGCGAGCAGCGCGGCCGCTACGGGCGCTGTCGCGGCGCCGCCCATTGCGCTCTCGCCCCGTCGATTGCCTCGCTCAGCGCGGGGCGCCGGCCGCGAGCGCGAACTCGATGTGCGCGTGCTCGTCGTGACGCCACCAGACCTGGCGCCGGAGGATCGCCCCGGAGAGCGGGCCCAGGGCGCGGCCCGCGGGGCTCGCGAGGAGCAGCGGCACGTACTCGGGCGCGAGGATGATCCGCTGGATCCGGAGCTTGCGCGGCCTCGCCTCCTCGTCGAGCGCGGACAGGAGCCGCGCGAGGTCGTCGAAGTCGATCGCCAGGTCGCCGCGGCGGCCCTGCGCGTCGAAGTCGAGCCCATAGCCGAGCTGGTTCCAGGGGTAGGTCGCGACGTCCGCGGGCCGCCCCGCGGCGTCGCGCAGCGGGACGAAGATATCGACGCTCAGCCCGTTCTGGTGCGTGCGATGCGGCCAGAACGCGCCGCCCTGGCGGTGGCCCGTCTCTCCCACGACGAAGCGCCGCCCAGGCCGCGCGGCCGACACGGCGGCGAACGCCTCGAGCAGCGCGTCGCGCACGGCGCCGTGCACGTACTGGCGGCCGAGGCTCGCTCCCAGGTACGAATACGTCACATGACCCGGCCCCGACGGGGGGAGCGGGTGCCCGTGCCGCAGGCGGCCCTGCGCCGGGCTGCCGGCGCTCTCCGAGGGCGCGTCGTCGTCGAGCCAGACGCGGGCGTGCGCCACGACGACGGGCGCGAGGAGGAGCAGACCGGCGGCGAGCGCGAGGCGCTTCAGGCGCGGGCGGAGCATCCCGGGGACTCCCCGCCCTCCGCGGGGCCGGGGCCCCGGGCCGATCGGGCCCTCGCGCGGCAAAGAGAGCCCACGCTAGGGGTCATCGAGATAGAAGGAGACGCTGCCGACCTGCGCGGATGGATTGAACGGGTCCTGGAGGTCGAACCTGAGCCCGCGGCATAGCGCGAAGACGCCGATCTCGCTGTACGATGCGTGACGGTGCGCCGCGATGGGCGCGTTTCCCGTCATGCCTCCGTCGATCCAGATATCGACGCCTCCTCCGGTCATCAGGTCAGCGACGGTGATCGGGAGTCGTGCGCTCATGCCGCTGCTCGGGTCGGCGTCCGGCCGATCGGCCCGGTCGTCGTGGGGCATGCACGTCCACGGATCGACCGAGGCGCTGCGACGCACGCACACGCGCGCGCCGGGCGCGAGCAGCTGGCCTCGGAGGACCGCGTGGGCGAGCCGGAGCTTCAACGGTCGCGCCGGCGGGAGCATGTCACCGCACGCGCCAGGGATGCACGCGCGGCCGGAGGAGCACTCCCGGCAGCTCGGCTCACCGGCCAGGCACACCGGCTTCTCGGTGTTCTGGCTGTCGACAGCGCACTGGTGTCCACCGCAGCAGGGCGAGGGGCACGCGTCGCCGGCCGCCGGGCGCGCACCGGCGGCCGGCGACGCGCCGGGCTGATGCGGCGGGACGCGCAGCGACACGACCGGTGGCGCTCCGGTCGTGGGGAACAACGGCTCAGCGGCATCGTCGCGGTCCACGCCGCGGCCGAGCGACACCGCGGCGGCGCCCGCCACGCCGAGGGTGAGCAGGCCGATCATCCGGCGCAGCGGGCTGGAACGGCGGGCCGGTCGCGCCGCGAGCGGAGGAGGGTCGGCGTCGGGGAGCGTCTGCGGGACACCTGACATGGCGCGCGCCGAGGCGCTGTGCGGGGGCGCCGAGGCGCGCGGCGGCCAGGAGGCCACCCCCGGATCGGAGGGCGCGGAGAGGCGCCAGGCCGACTGCGCGACGGCCGGCGGCGAGGGCGTCGAGACGGGCGGCGCCCCGCGGTGCGCCGCGTGCGCTTCGCGGCGCGGCGCGCGGGCCAGCTGCTCGACCACGCGGCGGATGCCCTGTACCACGTTGAGCCAGGCGTCGTCGCGAGACGGCCAGTTGACGACCGGGCGCCCGTTGTCCGGCAGCGGGCGGAGGCGCCTAAGCTGGGTCTGGTCCCACTCGCAGGGGCGGACCAGGACGGGGATGACCTGCGCCTCGCCGCGCTGCCATCGCTCGAGGGCCCTGGCCATCTCACGGTCATAGCAGTTGTCGGACGCGATGAACGTCGGGCTCACCAGCAACAGGATCAGCTGGGCAGCGCTGATGTGGCTGTCGATGAGCGTGCGAAAGCCCTGCCCCGGGGCGACCCGCTCGGCGTGCCAGGCCCGGATGAGCCCCTGCCGCTGCATGATCGCCAGGTGCTCCTCCAGCTCACGCCGGAGCGCCCTGTCCTCGTCGGCGTAGGAGATGAACACTTCGACGGGTCCAGGCACGCGTCTCCCCCTGCGATGGATCCCGCCGAGTATACGCGAGGGCTCGCCCGCGTGACCATCCTCACCCTGCGGGGCAGGCGCTCGTCCTCGCCGGCGAGGTCAGCCTGCCGCGCCGCCGGCGTCGAGGCGACGACCCCGCGCCGCCCCGCCTGTGCAAGACTGCGCGCCGATGCCGTACGACGATCTCCTCGGGCGCGTGGTCACCCTGCCGATACGGCGGTTCGGCCCGCCCGGCGCGTTCCTCTCGCCCGACCCGGGCGACCTGCGCCCGAACGCGCCGGTGCTCCTCCTGCCGGGCGGCGAGGTGCCCGAGGGGGCGCTGGAG
This sequence comes from Sorangium sp. So ce385, assembly GCF_051474135.1. Classification (NCBI taxonomy): domain Bacteria; kingdom Pseudomonadati; phylum Myxococcota; order Polyangiales; family Polyangiaceae; genus Sorangium; species Sorangium sp. So ce385. Next base: position 10,923,913 of record NZ_CP150337.1, read on the forward strand.
GGCGACGAGCTCGAGGTCTTCGTCCACCTCGACTCGGAGGATCGCCCGATCGCGACCGCGCGCCGCCCGAAGGTCGCGCTCGGCGAGGTCGCCTTCCTCGAGGTCACCGACGTGGCGCGCTTCGGCGCGTTCGTCGACTGGGGTCTGCCCAAGGAGCTGCTCGTCCCGCACGCGGAGCAGACCCGCGAGCTGCGGGTCGGGCAGCGGCACCCGGTGGGCCTCATCGTGGACAGGACCGGCCGCCTCGCGGGGACGATGCGCGTCAGCGAGATGCTGCGCGACAAGGGGGAGTTCGATCTCGACGAGTGGGTCGACGGCGAGGCGTGGCGCAACGAGCCGGGGCTCGGGCTGTTCGTCATCCTCGAGCGCAGTTTCGTCGGCCTGGTCCCCGCGGACGAGCCGCACGCCCTCGCGCGCGGCGAGGCGGCGCGGTTCCGCGTGACCAGCGTGCTGTCCGACGGCAAGGTCGAGCTCTCGCTGCGCGGCCACGCCCACGAGGAGCTCGAGAACGACGCCCAGACGATCCTCGCGCGGCTCGCCCGCCCGGGCGCGCCGCGGGTCGGCGACCGCTCGAGCCCGGACGAGATCCGGGCGATCTTCGGCCTGAGCAAGAAGGCGTTCAAGCGCGCCGTGGGCCGCCTCCTGAAGCAGCGCGCGGTGGCCGTCGACGGCGAGGGGTTCCTCGTCCCCCACCGGCGCTGAGCCGGACGCCGGCCGAGCCCCGGCGCCCGGGGGTCACTCGAGCAGGCTGCGCAGCATCCACGCGGTCTTCTCGTGGATTTGCAGCCGCTGGGTGAGCAGATCGCAGGTCGGCTGATCGTTGGCCTGCTCGGCCACCGGGAAGATCTCGCGCGCCGTGCGCGCCACGGTCTCGTGCCCCTCGACGAGGAGCCTGATCATGTCGGTCGCCTTGGGGATGCCGTCCTCCTCCTTGATCGAGGAGAGCGCCACGAACTGCTTGTAGGTCCCCGGCGCGGGCAGGCCCAGCGCGCGGATGCGCTCGGCGACGAGGTCCACGGCGAGCGCCAGCTCGTTGTACTGCTGCTCGAACATGAGGTGCAGCGTCTGGAACATGGGACCCGTGACGTTCCAGTGGAAGTTGTGCGTCTTCAGGTAAAGCGTGTACGTGTCGGCCAGGACACGGCCGAGCCCAGCGCCGATCTGCTCGCGGGTCTTGGCGTCGATTCCGATGTTGATCTCCATGATGGCTCCTCTCGTGGCGTGTGCTCTCTGCATCGATGGGCCGGCCGCTGCGGAGGTGAAGGCCCGCACGGCGCCCTCCCTGGGGGGCGAGGCGCGGCCGGGAAGGTTCGTGCGCGCCGGTGCCGAGTCAATCGGGAGGCGCCTTCCGGCCGCCCGCGTTCACGCCTCTCCGATGCTGCGCATCGACAGCACCTCGATCGGGCGCAGCCCGAGCAGCGCATACGCCTGCTCCCAGCGCTGCTCCGCGGCCACGTCGAACAGGATCCGCTCGTCGAGCGGCACCGGCAGCCACGCGCCCGCGGCGATCTCCCGCTCGAGCTGCCCGGGCCCCCACCCGCTGTAGCCGAGGAGCACCGTCCTCCTCCGCGGGTCCGCCGAGGCCGCGCCGCGCACCGCGTCGGCCGCGAGCGTGTCGAACGCGCTCCGGGACGACGTGACCCGCACCCGGGAGCCCACCGGGATCACGCCCGACTCCTCGGCCCCGAGCGCCGGATCGAGGCACAGGATCCACCCCGAGCTCGGCTGGACCGGCCCGCCGAGGTAGACCGGCGCCGGGTCCTTCAGCTCGTTGCCGTAGCCGGCGAACGACAGGAGCTCGCCGAGCGTCATCGGCGCCGGCCGGTTCACCACGAACCCCAGCGCTCCGCTCTCGCTGTGGACCGCCAGCAGCACGACCGTCTTGTCGAAGTTCGGATCGCCCAGGGGCGGCGACGCGATGAGGAACCCAGGGGCCAGCACGCTCGCTTCGCTGTTCATCGGCGATCCTCCCTCGCAACGCTCGACCGGTCACTGCGTCCCGCACGAACCCGCCTGCCGACGCGGCGGGCCGAGCGGGGACCCGTCCGCACCTTACTCCCGCCCGCCGCGGCAGGCGATTGGGATCTCCCTCCGAGGCCGGAACGACGGGTATAGTGCGACCATGTACACGGTCGGCGTCCGCGATCACATCATGGTGGCCCACAGCCTCAAGGGGGAGCAGTTCGGCCCCGCGCAGCGCCTGCACGGCGCGACCTACACCGTCAGCGTGGAGGTGGACCGGGAGGAGCTGTCGCCCCTCGGCCAGGTGGTCGAGACGAGCGTGCTGCGGGACAACCTGCGCGGCGTGCTCGCCGAGATCGACTACCGCAACCTCGACGAGCACCCGGCCTTCGATGGCAAGCGCTCGACCCCGGAGCTCATCGCGCGCTACATCCACCGTGAGCTCGGCCGCCGGCTCCCGCTGAACGCCGGCACCACCCTCACGATCACGCTGCACGAGTCCCCGCTCGTGTGGGTCCGCTACCGCGCGCCGATCCGCGGCGCCTCCATCATGCCGACCGAGCTGGCCTGATCGCCGCGCTCCGGGCTTGGCACGCGGCCCCGCCCGCGGCAAAAGAGGGCGCCGATGACCGAGCCGGTCCGCACAGCGCCGATCGTCCTGAGCTTCCAGGGCGGCACCCTCCGCATCGAGGGGATCGCGCCGCGCCCCGCGCTGGCGCCCGCCGGCGAGCTCGACGGCGGCGCCCTCCCGGCGGAGGCGCCGGGCGGCGACGGGGCGCCGGGCTCGGCCGCGGAGGGCGCGCCGCTCGACCCCGCGTGCCTGCCCGCGTCCTGCCGCTGGGACGCGCGCGAGCGCGTCTACCGGGTGCCGGCCATCGACTACGCCGAGCTCGTCCTCCGGCTCCGCGCCCGCGGGGTCGCCTTCACCGATGCCGCCCGCAAGTACGAGGCGCTGCCGCTCGAGCCGCTCGCCAAGCACGACCCCTTCCCTTACCAGCGCGAGGCGCTCGAGGCGTGGGCCGGGCGGCGCAGCCGGGGCGTCGTCGTGCTCCCGACGGGCGCGGGCAAGACGTTCGTCGCGACGCTCGCGATCGCCGCGCGGCAGCGCAGCACGCTCGTGGTCGTCCCGACGCTCGATCTCCTGAACCAGTGGTACGACGGGCTCTCCGCCGCGTTCGGCGTCCCGATCGGCCTGCTCGGCGGCGGCTACCACGACGTCCTCGATCTGACGGTGACCACCTACGACTCGGCGCACGCCCACATGGACCGGCTCGGCGCCCGCTTCGGCCTCGTCATCTTCGACGAGTGCCACCACCTGCCGAGCCCGTCGTACGCGCTCGCCGCGAAGATGTGCCTCGCGCCCTTCCGCCTCGGCCTCACCGCGACGCCCGAGCGCGCCGACGGCCGGGGCTACGACGACCTCATCGGCCCCATCGTCTTCCGCCGGGAGATCACCGAGCTCTCCGGGCAGTACCTCGCGGCCTACGACGTCGTCCGGCTCGACGTCCCGCTCTCGGAGGACGAGCGCGCCGCGTACGAGGCGGCGCGCGGCGTGTACATCGGCTTTCTGCGCGCGAACGGCATCCGCATGCCCGAGGGGTGGGGGCAGTTCATCCTGCTGAGCTCGCAGTCCGACGCCGGCCGCCGCGCCTTCGAGGCGTACCGCCGGCAGCGGAGCCTCGCCCTCTGCGCGCCCGGCAAGATCGACGTGCTCGCGCGGCTGCTCCACGCCCACCGCGCCGATCGCACGCTGGTCTTCACCGAGGACAACGCCACGGTCTACCAGATCTCGCGGCAGTTCCTGCTGCCGGCCATCACGCACCAGACGAAGGTGAAGGAGCGCAGCGCCATCCTCGAGGCGTTCAACCGCGGCGCGCTGTCGGCGGTGGTCACGTCGAAGGTGCTGAACGAGGGGGTCAACGTGCCCGAGGCGAACGTCGCGATCGTCCTGTCGGGCAGCGGCTCGGTGCGGGAGCACGTCCAGCGGCTCGGCCGCATCCTGCGGCGGAGCGAGAACAAGACGGCGATCCTCTACGAGCTCGTGGCCCTCGGCACGAGCGAGCAGCGGGTGAGCGACAAGCGCCGGGAGCACGTTGCTTACCAGTGATCTCGTCCGCGTCCGCCGGCGGGCCGGGCTGCTCGTCCCGCAGTACCTCCGCGGCGCCGCCGCCGAGCGGCTGCTCCCGGTCGCGCGCGCGTACATCGACATCCTGTCCCAGCGCGTCGGCGAGCGCCGCGACGACGTCGAGGCCGCGCTCGACGCCGTCGAGGTGCCCGCGCGGGATCGCGTCGCCGCGCTCGGCCTGCGGAAGGTGCTCGAGGACGGCTGCGAGTACGAGGTGCAGGAGGGCGTCGACCCCGAGGCGCTCCGGCGGGAGCTGTTCCTGGCCGCGGCGGCGGCGCACCGCGCCCTCGACGTCCGCGCCCGCTTCGATCGCGCCGCGGTGCTCGACGAGGTGGCCGCCCGGCTCGGCACGACGCCCGCCGCGATCGAGGCGGGGCTCTACGCCGACCTGCGCGGCGCCGAGATCCTCCGGCGCGCGGCCGCGGACGCGCCGGAGATCCTGCTCGACCGGTACAACCTGTCGCTGGCGCAGTCGATCCTGCTGAAGGCGACGCAGGTGACGATCCGCGTCGAGGGCGAGAGCGCCCCGCGGTACCGGCGGCTCTTCCGCGCGGCGCGGTTTCACGGGCTGATCCACGTGGTCCAGGGCGATCCGGTCTCCGGCTACACGATCGTGCTCGACGGCCCGTTCAGCCTGTTCGATGCGGTGCAGCGTTACGGCCTGCGGCTCGCGATGTTCCTCCCGTCGGTGCTCTCGTGCGCCTCGTTCCGGCTGCGCGCCGACCTGCGCTGGGGGCGCGACAAGGAGCCGCTCGCGGTCGAGATGGGCCCAGCGGACGGGCTCGTGTTCCACGGGCGCGAGCTCGCGGACACGACGCCGGAGCTCGACGCGTTCTGCGAGGGGTTCAGAAAGCTCGGATCGCCCTGGACCGTGTCGCCGAACGAGCGGCTGTTCGCGCTGCCCGGAGAGGTGGTGTGCGTCCCGGACCTCGTGTTCCTGAACGCGGAGACCGGGGAGGAGGTGTACCTGGAGGCGTTCGGCTTCTGGAGCCGAGACGCGGTGTGGCGACGCGTCGAGCTGATCCGGAAGGGGTTTCCGGCGAGGATCCTGCTCGCGGTCGGCAAGCAGCTCCGCGTGAGCGAGGAGGTGCTGGGGGAGGACGAGGCGGGGGAGATCTATGTGTACCGGGCGACGATGTCGCCGCGGGCGGTGCTGGCGCGGCTGGACGGCAAGCGCGGAGGGGCGTGAGGGCTGAGGGGGCCGGGGGGAGCGCCGAGGGGTGGGCTCAATCTGCTCCTTGAAGGCAGAAGTCGACGGCCTCGATGCGGAGGACGTCGCCTGACTGCATCTCGATCTCCACGCGCGCGAGCTCGCCCTCTGCGGGGAAAGGTCCCCGGACCTCGTTGATCGAGGCGCTGAATTCCCAGGGCAGCTGCCTTTCGCACTCCATCCGGCGCACCGACGATGCCACCACGACGAGCTGAGGCTGCTCTGCGTCAACGGTGCGGACCCGCAGGCGCACGTCGCCAGACGCCCAGCGGAGCTCGATCGTCTCGAGCGTCGCGTCGTGTAGCGATCGCCACGTCTCGTCCCTTGTCACCACGTGCCCTGAAGGAAGACCCCCGCCCGCTCTGCCGTCATCACCGGCACGACGCGGACGCCCTGGCGGGCCGGCTCGCGCGCCAGGTACGACAGATCCGTGAGGAACGCGGCCGCCGTCACGGCCGCGAAGACGCCGCCCGCGACCAGCGTCCCCACCCCGAGTTCGCGGAACAGGTCCCGCGCCTCGGCCGTGTCGCGCACCTCGGCGCACCCCGGCGGCGCGTCCGCTGCCCCGCACGCGGACGGGTCCCCTCCCCCGCGGCGGAGCGCGGCCTCCTGCGCGGCGAGGTCGTCGCGGAGGACGCCGGACCGCAGGAGGAAGACCGTGCCGGCCGCCACCGTCGCCGTCGTGAGCGCCACCCCGCCGATGCGCAGCTCCGCCAGCGGGAAGGTCGACCCCGGAGGCGCAGCCGGAGCCGCCGACAGCGGCGCACCAGGGGCCGCCTCGGGCGCGCGCGCGACGCGCTCCGGAAGGCGCCGCAGCTTGAGGGCGACCGGGTGCGTCAGGCCAGCCTCGGCGAAGAACGAGCTCACCGCCTCCTCGTGCCCCTCGAGCCGCGCCCGCGCGGTGTGCTGCCCCGGCTCCACGAACACCTCGTGGACCGGCTCCGGCGGGTAGAGCGCCTGCTCGTCGATCAGGACCTCGGCGCCCGGCGGGTTGGTCGTCACGTAGACCGTCGCCACGCGCTTCGTGGCGCGCTGCAGGCCATCATCGACCTGGCCGCGGAGCCACCCGCTGATCACGCCCCGGTGCTGGAGGCACTGCGCCAGGTGGGTCGCCGCGTCCCGATGCCGCCCCAGCGCGAGCTCGACCAGCCCGAGCTCACCGGCGATCGTCGCCCGCTCCGCGTCGGTCGTCCACGCCGCCTGCGCGGCCTCCAGCGCCCGCTCGTAGGTCGCCGCGGCCGCCACCTGCCGCCCGGCCGCCTGCGCCTGCCTGGCGCGGCGCAGCAGCCCCGTCGTCATCGACGCCGCGCGCGCGTCCGGATCGAGGTAGGGCTCGTCCGCGCTCGCCGCATTCCCGACACCGGCGACGGACATCCCGAGAGCACATGGCAGCAGCCAGGAGATGAAGCGACGCACGCACTCTGAGATACTTGCTGCGGCGATCCCAAGTCAATTGGCAGCGTCGTCGCTCCACGGTCCCGCAGGCCTGCGTCCACGCCCGCGTTCCCTCCGGCGGCGTGATCCGCGGCCGCACAGGGCGCTTGCCGCCGCGGAGGCGGTAGGTCGCGTGGCCGGTCGGGAGCCGCTGCCGCTCCAGCACGCGCCCGCCGCCGCCGGCCCCATCGAGAAGGCTGGATCCGGGAGCCCCTCCCGGCGACGGGCGCGCACGCGCAGCACCCATGGGTTGCCGCAAAGAGCCGGTCCCCCTGCTCCGTGCCCTGGTACACTCCCGGCCGCGCCCCGACAGCGGCCCGAGTCCAGCACAGCGGGCGCTGTTGCGCTGATCACACCGGCCGTCGACGACCCAGGGAAAGCCGTGGAGAGCAAGACCAAGAACACGAAGACACGCCCGCAGATCGCGGCCATGGCCGCCAGGGCCTTCGGGGGCGCGGCGCTCGCGAGCGGCGAGGATGCCGTGCGCGAGCTGAAGGAAGGCTGGTTCAACGCGGCTTACGACGTCCGGCTCGCCGACGGCCGGGAGGTCATCCTCAAGATCGCGCCTCCGAGAGACGCGGAAGTCCTGTCGTACGAGAAGAACCTCATGGCCACCGAGGTCGCCGCCATGCGCCTGGCCCGGCAGAACCCGGCCATTCCGGTGCCCGAGGTCTACTTCTACGACGACGCCCGCGCTCTGTGCGACTCGGACTATTTCTTCATGGAGAAGGTCGCCGGGGACAACCTCGAGCACGTGAGGCCGAGCCTGCCCCCCGAAGCGCAGGCGTCCATCGATCGGCACATCGGCGAGATCATCCGGGAGATCAACGGCTTCACCGGCACCTATTTCGGTTATGACGGGAACCCGGACCTGCGCGCGAGCACATGGAGAGAGGCGTTCCTCGAGATCATGGAATCGGTGCTCGACGACGGCGCGAGGAAGAACGTGGCGTACGACTACGGCTACGACGAGATCCGCGCCGCCGTCCTCAAGCACGCCTCCGCGCTGGAGGAGATCACCACGCCTCGCCTGGTCCACTGGGACGCCTGGGACCTCAACCTGTTCGTCAAGGACGGCAGGGTCACCGGCATCATCGACTTCGAGAGGGCGCTGTGGGCCGATCCCTTGATGGAGTCCCAGTTCCGGTCGCTCTTCAGCGACGGCATCACCCACAGCATGCGCGGCTACGGCAAGACCTCCTTCACCCGCGAGGAGGAACAAAGGTGTTGCTTGTATTCGCTGCACCTCGCCCTGATCATGAACACGGAATGTTATTACCGGAATTATGACACGGATTCTGTTTACAACCTGTCCAGGCAGCTGATGGGCGCGAGCATGGACTGGCTGAAAGCCGGCTGAGCGCGCATGGGCGGCAACGCCAGGGTCGAGCGCCTGGGGACGGAGAAGATCGGGAAGCTGCTCCTGGAGATGTCTTCCCAGACGACCCTCTCCCTCCTGGTCTATGCCGCCTACAGCATCACGGACATCTACTTTCTCTCGGTGGGCATCGGCTCGCTCGCGGCCGCGGGCGCCTCGATCGTCTCGCCGGTCCTGATCGCCCTCGGCGCCGTCTCCACGACCGTCGGCGCCGGGGGCGCCTCGGTGGTCTCCCGGGCGCTCGGCGAGCACGACGTCGAGAAGGCCTCCCGGACCGTGGCGAACACCTTCCTGATCTTCTGGACGGCGGCGCTCGCCATCACGGTCCTGGGCTCGGCCTTCATCGAGCCGATCGTCTACCTGCTCGGGGCCACCGAGAGCATCGCCCCCTATGCCATCGAGTACGGGCGGATCATCTTCCTCGGCGCCATCACCAGCACCGGCTACTCGGCCATCATCCGGGCGGACGGCAACGCCAGGTACTCGACCGCCATCTGGGTCCTCCCCGTCAGCGCCAACATCGTCCTGTGCTGGCTCTTCATCCTCGTCTTGCGGTTCGGCGTCTCGGGCGCCGCCCTGGCGACGGTCTCTGGCCAGACCCTCTCGGCCGGCATGAGCGTCTATTTCTTCTTCTTCAGGAAGGACCGCTCCTATCGCATCAAGGCGTCGTATTTCAAGCCGGACTGGCCCATCATCACCCAGGTGCTGACGATCGGGCTCCCCTCGCTCATCAAGAACTTCAGCGTCAGCCTGGTCGCCATCGCCACCAACAACCTGCTCAGGATGAGCGGCGGCGACGGCGCCCTGAGCGTGTTCGCGATCGTGGGCCGGCTCTACGCCGGGCTGATCACGCCGCAGACGGGCATCGTCCAGGGGATGCAGCCGCTCGTGGGGTACAACTTCGGCCAGAGGCACTTCGAGCGGGTGCGGGAGACGGTCCGGCTCTCCTTGAGCGCCGCGGTCGCCTATGGCGCGCTCGTCTGCGGCGTCTGCCTGCTGCTGCCGGCAGCGCTCATCGCCTTGCTCTCCAGAGAGAGCGCGATCGTCGCCGAAGGGCAGACCGCCTTGCGGCTGCTGGCGCTGTCCTATCCCCTGACCGGCGTGGCCATGGTCACGGCGGCCTCGTTCCAATCGGTCGGCCGGGCCAGGGAGGCGCTGCTGCTCACCCTCGGGGGCGTCCTCCTCGTCAAGCTGCCGGTGCTGCTGCTGGCCTCCCGCCTGTTCTCCTTGACCGGGATCTGGGCCGCGGAGGCGACCTCGGAGCTGATTCTGTGCCTCGTCTCCTTCTTCTTGCTGAAGAAGTCGCCCCCCTGGGGCTCCCCCCTCGCCGCCCCTACTCCACCGTCGCGTACGCCGCCGTCCACGCCCGCTTCCCGTCCGGCCGCGTGATCCGCGCCCGCACGTAGCGCTCCCCGCCGCGGAGCCGGTACGTCGCCCGCCCCGCCAGCGGCTGCTGCCGCTCCAGCACGCGCCCGCCCCGCCCGACGAACTCGACGACCGCGCCCGCGGCCACCGGCCACACCGAGAACGCGTCGCCGCCGATCGAGATCCTCCGCAGCCGCGCGCCCGACGACGCGTAGAGCCGCCCCGCGGCGAGCGCGGTGCAGATCGCCGCGCGCGACACCTCGCGCGAGAACACCTCGACGAACCCCCGGCCGGGCCCCGCAGCCGGGGCGTTCGACCCGGCCACGAGCTGGTGCAGGTCGTCCACCGCCACGCCGACGATCCCCCCGCCGACGAAGCCGCGCGCCGTCAGCACCGTGTCCCACAGCGCCTCGTGCGACGGCCGCGCCGCGTCACCCTCCGTGTGCACGTAAGGGTGCCCGCTGTGGATCTCCAGGAGCTCCGCCGCAGGCGCCCCCAGGAGGTCGCCGGCCGTGAGCGCCCAGTCGAAATTCGGATGGTTGATGAGCGCCACGCCCCCCTGCGCCCGCACCCGCCCGACCGCCCAGCTCAGCGCCTCGCCCTTGGTCGGAAAATCGCCGCCGCCGATCGTCGCCCGCGTGCAGAGCGCGTTCACGTGCACCGGCCGCCCCTCCGCCGACATCGTGATCTCCTCGCCGGGGACGACGGCAAAATTCGACTGTGCCTCCAAATCCCGGAACATCGCAGGATCGACGCGCTGGTTGTGATCCGTCAGGGCCACGAACGCATACCCGTTGTCGCGGTACCAGCGGACGACCTCGCGCGGCTCGCTGTCCCCGTCGCTCAGCGACGTGTGCGTGTGGAGATTTCCGCGCTGGAACACCTCCACGTCGAGCGTCTGCTCGAACCGCAAGCGCCCCGGCGGCCCGCCCGGGGGCTCCGGGGCGTCGGAGGAGGACCAGGCGCGCTCCCTCCAGGAGGCGAACGCGAGGACGGCGGCCGCGCCGATGACCAGGAGAGCATTCCAGCGTCTGCGCATCCCCATAGCGATGATAAGGAGAGTATACAGGACGCCTCGACCGCGACCACTTCGGTGCAGCGCAATCTGGCGCAGCGCAATCGCACGTCCGCGCGCCCCTCACCGGCGCTCCGGCGCGCCCGTCCCCCGTCCGTTCATTCCGGCTCGAATCGTCGCGCCAGGGCGCGCCCGGCGGCATACTGCCTCCCGTGCCGCGCCCCTTGCTCGCCCTCGTCATGATCGTCAAGGACGAGGCGCCCTCCATCCGCGAGACCCTCGCCTCCGTCAGGCCCCACATCGACCGCTTCACCCTCCTCGACACCGGCTCCACCGACGGCACCCAGGCCCTCGCGGCCGCCGCCCTCGAGGGGGTCCCGGGCGACCTCGTCGAGGAGCCGTTCGTCGACTTCGGCGCGACGCGCAATCGCGCGCTCGACCTCGCGGGCGACGCCGCGGTGTTCACCCTCATGTTGAGCGGCGACGAGCGCCTCGTCGGCGGCGGGGCGCTCCGCCGCTTCTGCGAGGAGCGCCGCGACGCCTCGGGCCCGGGCCACGGCGCCTATTACGTCCGCGTGCGTTACGGCGAGGCCGTCTACGACTCCGCCCGGCTCGCCCGCGCCTCGGCCGGGTGGCGCTACGTCGGCGCCACCCACGAGGTGCTCACCCGGGAAGGCGAGCCGCCCCCTTCGATCCGCGTCCCTGACGCCCACATCGTCCACGACCTCTCCCGCCGCGACGCCGCGGCCCAGACCCGGCGGTGGGAGCGCGATCTGGAGCTGCTCTCGGCCGCGCTCGCCCGCGCCCCCCGCGACGGGCGCACCGTCTTCTACCTCGCGCAGACCCTGGAGTGCCTCGGCCGGCACGCGGAGGCGTTCGAGACCTACGAGCGCCGCGCCGCGCTCGGCGGCTGGCGGGAGGAGGTCTACGAGTCGCTGTTCCGCATGGCGCGCACCGCCGCCGCGCTCGGGCGCCCCTGGGCCGAGGTGCAGCAGCGCTACCTCGACGCCCACGCCCACAGCCCGCACCGCGCCGAGCCGCTCTTCGCCGTCGCCTGGCACTGGTACGAGCAGCAATGCTGGCCGCTCGCCTACCTCTTCGCCTCGCGCGGCGCCGCCCTCCCCTTCCCCGCCCAGGCGACGCTCTTCGTCGACGCCGAGGTCTACGAGCACAGGCTGCTCGACCTCGTCGCCACGAGCGCGTTCTACCTCGGCGAGCTCGCCGCCGGCGAGGCCGCGCTGCGCACGGCGCTCGCCCGCCGCCCCGGCGACCCGCGCCTGCTCCGGAACCTCGCCTTCTACACGACCGCGACGAAGCGCTGACGCCCCGCGCCGCCGGGCGGCCCGCGGCCGCGGGGCGCCGCCGCCGCGACCCCGCCCCTCGCCGCGCCGCCGCTCAGCGGCTGTCGTCGTCCTTCCCGAGCCAGCCCTTGCGGCGGTAGTACGTGAGCAGCCCGACGACGCTCGCCAGCATGAAGCACCAGACGAGCGGATAGCCGTAATACCAGTCGAGCTCCGGCATGTTGTACGGCGAGCTCTCGTGGTGGAAGTTCATCCCGTAGATGCCCGCGATCGCGGTGACCGGCAGGAAGATGGTCGAGATGATCGTGAGCACCTTCATGATCTCGTTCATCCGGTTCGACATCCCGGAGAGGTGGAGATCCATGAGGCCGGAGCTCAGCTCGCGGTAGGTCTCGACCATGTCCATCAGCTGCACCGAATGGTCGTACGTGTCGCGCAGGTAGAGCCTCGTGTCCTTCGTGAAGATCGGGTTGTCCTCGCGGAGCAGCGCGTTCACGAGGTCGCGCTGCGGCCAGATGGCGCGCCGCAGCGTGAGCAGGTCCCGCTTCAGGTCGTGGATCGGCTTCGACATCGAGCGCTTCGCGTCGATCACCTCGACCTCCAGGTCCTCGATGCGCTCGCCGAGCCGCTCGAGCACCGGGAAGAAGCCGTCGACCACCGCGTCGAGCAGCGCGTAGGCCAGGTAGTCGGCGCCGCGCGTCCGCACCGTGCCCCGGCCGGAGCGGATGCGCTCCCGCACGGCCTCCATCACGTCCCAGTCGGCCTCTTCCTGGACCGTCAGGACGAACGTCTTGCCGACCAGGATCGCGAGCTGCTCGGTGCGCAGCTCGCAGCGCTCGGTGACCTGCGCCATCCGGGCGATGATGAGGACGTGCTCGCCGCCGTAGACGTCCGCCTTCGGCCGCTGGGGCACGTTGACCATGTCCTCCAGCGCGAGCGGGTGGATCTTGAAGATCTCGCCCAGCCGCTCGAAGGTGGCCTTGTGCCCGAGCCCTCGGACATCGACCCACGTGATGGAGGGCCGGTCGTCCGTCAGGTACGGGATGCACGCGTCGAGGGTCTGGATCTCCTCCTCGGAGACCACCTCGGCGTCGTAGTCGATGACGAAGATCTTCGGCCGCCGCGTGTCGTCGATGACGAGCGTTCCGGGCGGCGACGCCGGCGGCGGCTCGTGCACGAGACGATCGCGCCTCGGCCGCTGCGTCCGGTCGAGGTCGGCCCGCTCCTGGGCCCAGGAGGTGCGCAGCGGCGGGTCGCTGCTGCGCTGCGATTCGGGGGGTAGCGTGGTGCTCGTCACGGGGGCGGGATGGTAGACCAAGATCCCGCGGCATCGAGCGCGCTCTGGCGCTCGCGGCGAGCACGGGTGGCGCCGCGGGTGGCGCTCGCTCCGCAGCGCCGCGTGGCGTATGCTGGGAGGGTCGCGGAGGGGAACGGGCGCTCGCAAGGCCACGTCTTCCTCCTTGTCCTGCTGGCAGGGGGAGCACCGCGAGGCGCGCCGGCCTGCGCCTCGCGCCGCCGCGCGCCCTGCCCTCCCGGATGCCCATGGGAACGACCCTCGACATCGCGATCGGCCTCGTCAGCGTCTTCTTCCTGCTCAGCGTCCTCAGCTCGGCGATCTACGAGGCGCTCGCCGGCGTCTTCCGGCTGCGCGCCCTCAACCTCGCGCAGAGCATCGAGATCATGCTGGCCGATCGCGCGCTCGACCCGCACGTGCTCCGGTCGCTCGCCGCCCGCGAGGCCGCCGCGCACGGGGCCGCCCCGAGCGAGCCGATCGCGACGCGCGTGCTCCGCCGCGCCGCCGACCTCGTGCGCGTCCGGCTGATGCCGGGGCCGCACCCGAGCCCGCTCGCGGACGCGCTCCGGCAGCACCCGCTGATCAAGGACCTCAAGTACGGGTGGGTGGGGCCGTCCTACATCCCCTCGCACGCGTTCGTGGCCGCGCTCATCGACACCTTGCGGCACATCGACTGGCCCAGGAGCGACGCGCCGTCGCCCGCGCAGGTCGTCGCGGCGGCGCCGTCGCTCCCCCAGGCGGGGGCCGCGCCGTCGCCCCTCTTGGCGAGGGCCGCCCTCTCCGCCGCCGCGCCCCCCGCGCCCGCGCCGGCGGGCGACGCCGCCTCCGCGCCTGCGTCGGCGGGCGACGCCGCGCCCGCATCGCCGGAGAGCGCCGCCGAGCCTTCCCCGCCCGCCATCGCCGACGCCGCCGCGCCCCCGCCGGCCGGCGCCGCGGCGGCTCCGCCGGGCGGCGGGGCCGCGCTGCCGAGCTGCGACGAGGCGCCGCTCGACGAGCTGAAGGGCATCATCGAGCGCATGCCGAGGGAGAGCGATCTCCGGCGCGCCCTCGCCACGATCGTCGACAGCACCGTCCGGGACATGCGCGAGGCCAACATCCGCCTGGAGCGCTGGTTCAACGACGCCATGGACCGGGCCTCCGGCCGGTACAAGCGCCGCGCGCAGCTCATCATCAGCGCGACGGCGCTCGTCCTGTGCATCGGGTTCAACGCCGACAGCATCAAGCTCGCGGGCGCCCTCTCGCGCGACGCCGTGGTCCGCGCCCACATGATCGCCGCGGCGCAGGAGATGGCGAAGTCGGCGCCCCGCGCCGCGCCGCACGAGGGCGGCATGGACCAGGACGAGGACCTCATGGCCGCGCTCGCCCAGGGCGGAGACGCGCACGGCAAGCTCACCGGGCTCAATCTCAAGATCACCTGGGGCGTGCAGGCCCCCGAGCAGACGAGCGCGCCGGGGCTCTGGAACGCGCTCTCGGCGATCCTCGGCCAGGGCATCGTCGGCTGGATCCGCGGGGTGCTCGACCGGCTCCTGAGCCCCGGCATCCTCATCACCGCGGCCGCCGCCTCCCTCGGCGCGCCGTTCTGGTTCGACCTGCTCAACAAGCTCGTGAACCTCAGGACCGTCGGCAAGAGCCCCGAGCCGTACGAGCCGCCGAAGGGCGCCGGGCCGGACACCAGCGTGAACCGCTGAGCGGGTCTCCCCGAGCCGGCGCAGACGTCATGTGAGCTCGGCCCCGAGCGTCGAAGTCGCGGCGCGAGGGGATGCACCAACGAGCTCCGCTCGCTCTGTGGACACCTGACACGAGCCCGGCGGACATCTGCCGATGCGGCGACGGCGGATCGGCCGCGGCTCCGGCGCTCTTCCGGCGTTGCGCTCGCGCAGGCGGCGCAACAGGATCCCGGCATGGAGGTGCGACGGCCGAAGACCCCGGCGAAGTCGAGATCTTCTCTCATGATCGCGCGGCTGCCGTCCATCCTGCTGTCGCTGTTTGCGGCGTTCTTCGCCGCTATCGCGAGTTTCGTGATCTCGGCCGCCTACGCGGAGCACCGAGCCGCCGAGATCGACGCGGCGGCGATGAGCCTCGCGGAGAACGCCGCGCCGAGCATCATGCACCTGGCGGCCGCGCGCGCCGAGCTGAGGCATACCCAGGCGCTCCTGAGCGACCTCGTCAACAACGCCGTGCTGGGCCGGCCGCTCGACCGCCACGAGCTCGATCAGGCGCGTGACAATCTCTCCCGGAGCCTCGACGCCTACCTCGTCCTGCCGGTCTATCCGGGAGAGCTCAAGCAGTGGCAGACCGTCGCGCAGGAGCTCGGCAAGCTCGGCCTGGATACCGATCGGGTCCTTTCGCTGGTGGCGGACGGTCATCCGCGCGAGGCCAACAGGCTCATGGATGACGCGCTGCGAGCGGACTTCGACGCGACGAGCGAGGCCGTGATGGCGAGCATCGAGCTCAACGCGGAACACGCGCGTGGAATGGCGATCGAGATCGCCGCCAACCGCGTTCACACGCGTCGGATCGCGCTGGCGCTCAACACGGCGAGCGTGACGTTCGCGCTGCTGGCCTGCGCGGCGGCTGCCGTGCAGGTCCGGCGCCATGTGAGGCTGCTCTGGCAGCAGGGCGTGGTCCTGGAGCGCCGAGCGGATGAGCTCGAGCAGTTCGCCGGCCGGGTCGCGCACGACGTGCTCGGCCCCCTCGGCGCGGTGGCGCTCGCGCTGGACCTCGCCCTGCGGCAGTGCGGCGAGGGAGCGCCGGCACGAAGGTCGATCGAGCGGGGCCGGCAGGCCGTGCTGCGGGTCAAGCGCATCACCGACGGGCTCCTGGAGTTCGCGCGCGCGGGCGCGCGGCCGGAGCCGGGCGCCCGCGCGGAGGTGCGCCCCGTGATCGACGACCTCATGGTCGAGCTCGTCCCTGTCGCGGTGGAGCTCGGCGCGGAGCTCCGCGTCGAGCCCTTCGCCCCGTGCGCGGTGGCCGCGAGCCCCGGCGTGCTGACCAGCATCCTCGCCAACCTGATCCGCAACGCGCTCAAGTACCTGGGCGACTCGGCGACGTGTCGCGTCGTCGTCCGGGTGCTCGACGCCAGAGATGCCGTGCGGATCGAGGTGGAGGACACGGGGCCGGGCGTCGCGCCAGCCCTGGAGCAGCTGGTGTTCGAGCCTCACGTCCGAGCGCGAGGCGCTCGAGTTCCGGGTCTGGGTCTGGGCCTGGCGACCGTCAAACGCCTGACCGAGGCGCACGGCGGCCGCGTGGGGCTCCGCACGGTCGCGGGCGAGGGGAGCCTCTTTTGGTTCGAGCTGCCCAAGGCGAGCGCCGAGGCGGCGCACGCGGCCGACGTCGACGCCGGCGCCAGCGCGTGACCTCCGGGAGGCTGCGACCCGGCTGCTCCGCAGGTGGCTCTAGGCGAGCTCACCACCACGAATGTGGGTCGCTGCGTCCAGAGCGTGCGCCGGTGCGCAGCTGCCTGCGCGGCTCGGCGCGGATCTCGGCGACGACTACGAGGAGGCTTTGGGCTCCGAGTCCACGAGCCAACTCGCCAGGAAGCTGGAGGCCCAAGCGACCATGGAGGCAGGCGGCGCGCCTTCGCCATCCCACCCAGCGACCAGCTCTTCGAGATCGCGGATGGCAGCGTCGAGCTCGCGCTTGGAAGCGATGCCGCGGGGAGTCTTCGGCGGATTCATGAGCCCCCGAATCTTCGCAAGTGTCTCGAGGACCTCCTCCCTGTGCAAAGCTCCATCCGTGGTCACCACCCGGTAAGAAGAACCGATCTGCACCTCTGGCATCAGAGCCCACAAAATGTGATAGAGCGCCGCGAGCACGTTGAGCACCGCGACGAGCGAGCCTGTCAGGTTGCTCACTTCGACGTCCACACCGCCCGCCGACACTTCAGACGGCGATGGTTTCACCCATGTATGCTGGTCCGAAAACAAGCAGTCGTAGAGTCTGACCTCACCGGAAAGGCGTACGCCTGTCGTCACATCCGGCACGAGCACGGTCCCGATCTCCGGCGGCATGCGCTCGCAACCGAAGGTCGCTTCGATGTCACGGGAAATCCACTCCGCACATGACCGTTCTTCGGGCGACAAATCGAAGACTACGTAGCGTTTTCTGACGTTGACAAACCTGAGACTGTCATCCGGCCGCGACACGAAGACCGGATCGAATGGGCTTCGACGAACAATGAAACGCAAGCTTCGGAACACGACCGCGAACAGGTCGCTCGTCTGTTTCACGATCTCGGCCGTGCACGAGCTATGAACAATGTAGTACGGAGCCAGGAAGCTTATTTCAAACCACAGCGGCTCACGCGTGGGCCTTCGCAGATCAATCGTGAAGGAATAGCAGCCGTCGCAGCCGCCCGTGGTGAGATGCAGCGAACGGTTCACAAGCATACGAGGAAAGCGTTCTCCGATGCGACGCAACATGGAGTGCCATCGCTCGTCCTTTGATGCCTGGACCCGCGCGGCTACGAGGCGGGCGTGCTCTTCGGTCTGGCGGCGGAGCTGCTCGTCGACATCATCAGCGATTCCAACGCCACGGGGGTAGTATCGGTAGACGATATCCAGCAGCTCGTCAACGCTGTGTTTCATGGATTCTGGACCCTTGCGCCAATGCCTCTGTAGAAATCGCTCTCAAATCGCTCTATCATTCTATATTTGAACTTCTTGCAGAAGATGCCAGGAGGCAGATCCGCGCCGCCATCCTTTTTGTACACGTCATCCGCCGACAGGTTTGCCACATCAGCACTGATACCAGCTGCCCTATCCGACGAGATCTTTCCCCATGCTTCGCTCCGTAGTGGCATCCCAATGTGGACCATGCACGTTGAGTCGCCCTCTCTATCATGCCCGAAAGCCAGATTGGCCTTTGCCTCCTGCCAACCACCAGCAACGCCAGTCCCATCGTAGGCAACGATCGTAACAAAATTGAATGCCCGCGGATCGATCAGTATTTTGCCTGTGCACCCCATGCTTGGAGCGCCGCTCTGCTGGCAGGGATCTGGCGGGCTCGTCGGGCTATCTGTCGGCCTCTCCGAGCTGTCGCTCGGGCTTTCCTCTTCGTCTTCGTCCGTTTTGTTGCACTGGATCTTCTCATTCTTGCCATCCTGCGGGCCCTGTGGCGGCTCCGCTCCGAAGTCCCCCGACGCGACGGAGGTGATGACGGGAACGGGCGGCCCGACTGGATCACCTGCACCTCCGCCCTTTTCCCACTCCTCGCGGGGGTAGCAGTCTCCTACCGTCCAGTTGCATGCCGTCAGCACCCAGACGGCGATAGCCACAACCAGCAGCAGAATTTTTTTCGTGTTCATTCTACGCTCCACCGAAGCACGGGACCGGCGACGACAAGCACCGACAGGTGCCCTGGAAGCACGAGGCTGTTCCCGTCGACCCAATCCACATTGGCGCTCACCGACACCCCGAGCGGTCCGGCAACGTACGCGTTGGTTTGCGCGCGGGCGCCTGCCGCCATCCCTGCAACGCGCCCGCATAAGGCGCTTCCGCAGGCTGGCATGAAGTAGATCGCGACCGATGGCCCCGCACTGAAATCGCCATGATCCCAACCGTATCCGAGGGCGGCGGCGGTGCTGTTGTAGACGCCGGCCCCGCCTATCTGGATTGGGGGCACGACGCTGAGCAAATCGTGAACATGAATCAGGATATTGCTCTTGGTGCGCCACGAGATTCCCGCATGCGGGCTCACCGCGAGGCGCGTCGCGGTGCCAGCCTGGATCCACCCGAAGCTGATTCCGGCGCTCAGCTCGGATGCGTCTGCCTGCGTCGGAACGACGCTGAGGACGAGAGCGAGCCCTGCCGCCGATGGGCTCTGCCGGCCTGTCGTCCTCATCGTCTCCATCCCCCTCTTCCGAAACACGCGAGCAACGTGGCGACGGGGGCCATTCTTCTGATGGCAGGATTGGGCGTCAAACGGAATCTAGGCGAGAACACCACCACGAACGTGAGTCGTACCGTCCAGAGCGTGCGCCGGCGCGCAGCTGCGTGTGCGGATCGAGTGGTTGTCCACCTGCTGGCACCGGCTGCCGGTCCAGGTCGCCGTGAGAGCGCGCTAGCCCCCGCGCGGCTTGGGCTGCACGACGTCGTCCGCGCGCGACCCGACGCGCGCCGGGCACGCCGAGCCTTGGACACGGTGACGCGAGCTCGGCCGTCGCCACCCCGCATCTGCCAGAGCCCGACCCGTAGACGAGCGCGCGGCGGCCCCCGTCTCCCCCTCCCGTCACCGAGGTCACCGGGGCGGGCTCGCTTTGTGAGGCGTGGTCTCCAAGGGAAGCGCAGGCGGAGGATCGGGCGGAGCCGGCGCTTGCGGAACCGAGGGGGCCGCGGGGGAGCGAACGGACATCCGACCATGGGCGTCCTCGCGCTCCACCATGGGCGTCCTCGCGCTCCACGCCCGGGGACCGTGCGCGGCACCAAGATCACGACGGACTTCGGCGGCAGTGGCGGCGACGGCGCGCCACCCAAGGACGGCGGCCGAGGCGGTCGCGGCACCCCACAAGGGCGCCCTCGGGGACGGCCTTCAATGCTGCGCGAGCGGTCGGGGCGGCAAGGAGGACCCCGCGGCTACGGCAGCCTCGGGCGCGGCGGCAACTCGCTCGGCATCGCCTACCGACGGGCGGCCGGCGCGTGCTGGGTGCCCCCCCACGCCCTGGACGGCAAGTATCCGAACGCCGGCCGGGAACCGCCCGGGCGATGGGTCTTTCCCGCGACGTGCCCCTATCGCGACAGGGCGACAGGTCAGCTCCGGCGGCATCATCTGCACGAGACGGTGCTCCAGCGCGCGGTGCGAGACGCCGCCCTCGCCGCCGGTCTGTCGAGGGGCGCGAGCTGCCCCACCCTGCGTCACTCGTTCGCCACGCACCTGCTGGAAGCTGGCTACGCCATCCGCACGATCCAGGAGATCCTCGGCCACTGCGACGTGAGCACGACGATGCTCTACGTCCACGTGCTGAACCGCGGCCGCCTTGCCGTCTGCAGCCCCCCGACGGCCGCTTCGGCCCGAGGTTGTGAACGGGCCGGTATGTGTCCGGCAACCTCCCGATGCGGCGGCCACGCCGTATCAGCCAGGCGCGACGCGGCGCGACGCCTTCGGCTGCATGTCCGCCGCCCCCCTCCAGGCGTGCCCGGCCCCCCGGAAAGGCGACGACTGCTGCCGGTGTTAGATGGATCTACCTATGGCGCTGGACAGCACTTGGGTCTTGCGGCGCAGAGCCGATCCATGAGACTTTACGAGAGCTGAATACGACTTTCAAAAACCAGGCGCGGCGCGCTCCTCCCCACGAAGGGCAAGACACGCATCACCACTAACATTGACGACGTCGTTCTCGAGGAATTCCGATCCAGAGCCAAGGCAGAGTAGAGAGGCATCGTGCACCACATCAACTGGAAACCTCCCCTATCCGTCCCTGACCAGCACATCGTCGCTCGCGGCATCCTTCGACGAGCGGAGAATTTCCTTCGAGCGCTATTCGAGCCGACGTCGAACGAGCAACCCCTGTCACTCCTTGACGACCTCGAGCGTTACCTGCACTCGCTGCCACAGCAAGGGCCCTACTTTGCCAGTGCGGTTCGGAAGGCGGTGGAGCCGCCCTACCGCATGCCAATTGTTCGAGCGTATTCCATCGGTGCCGATACCAACATTCGAGAGTTGCACGAAGAAGACGCGCGGGTCGACGCGCTCGAGGAAGAAGAATGGCGCGCTGAATGGCGCGAGCGCGCAGCGCCGGCCATCCCCTCGTACTGGGATCTCATCGCCGAAGCGATTAGCGCCAACCAAAAAGGGCAGCACTGATATGCCCATCACGCCGATCGACGCTTGCCACCTCCTCACCCCAACGGATTTCGAACTGCTCTGCGGTGAGGCACTACGCCATCTGGGCTTCACATCTATCGTACATCGAAAGTCCGGATCTCAGTCTGGCCGAGACATTGACGCAGCGCTAACGATCGATGGAAACGCCGAACGCTGGTTCTTTGAATGCAAGAATTACAACAGCGGCGCAGTCCCTTTCGCGGAGATTGTAAACAAGGTATTCCTCATTCACCAACTCGTCCCACGACCAGATGCGCTAGTCATAATTGCCAGCAATCGCCTCAGCAACGACACTCACGACTTCTTGGAGAGATTCTCCGAGGACGTCGATTACCCAATTATCGTGGTTGCTGAAGAACCACCGGAGTTCCGCTTTTCGTCGTTCTTGAACGCTGGCGGGCCTCTTGTTCACCAGCGTCTGGCAGCCCTGCGGCCGAGCGTTGCCGCGCCGAACGGCAACGCCACAGCGTTTCGAGCGTGGCTCCTAGATGAGAAACGACGGCGACGCACACCCGCATCGCGAATCGAACGTGCCCTACGGCTCTCGGCGTATCCTCGCCTCGACCTAGTCACGCTGAGTACCAGAGGCCACTGGCTAGAAGTTGATGTTCAGGTTACCAACATCGGTTCTGGGTTTGCCGATCGAGTGCGTCTCGTAGCCCTCCACAATGAAACTGCCGTTGCACACATGGACTTGCCATCAGTTCCTGTCGGAGGGACCGTAAGGCGCACCGTTCGTCCGGCCCCACTAATTCCTGACGAGTCGCGAGACAACGACAAAATATTTTTCGTTCTGGATTATGGAAACGCATTAAATCAACGTTTCCAAATCAGCTTCGTGGTCGAAAGCTCCCGAACTAACAGAAGCCGACATTATTCGGAGGCGCGTCGCGTTGCCGGATACGACATTGGGTAATTACGACGAAAGAGCTGCCTGACTCGGCATGAACCTGGGGGCGCTTCGCGCCGCAGGCTATTCCCACGTTCGCTGGACGGGGCCGGACTCAAGCAGCGCTCTGCGTACTCGCGCCGGATCGGCGTACGCCGCCGCGACGCCCTGCTTCACGTTGGAAGGCGATCCGGACGTCGGCGCGGCAGAGCTCGACCTCCCGGTCCGGAAGCGCGAGGGCCTCCGGGGCGAAGCGCTTGTAGCAAGCGCGGCAGGAGTGCTTCCCCATGGGAGGCGACGCAGGCGCCTTCCCCGTGTCTTTGTTGTTGGTCTTGGCTTTGGCCATCCTGAAGGTGTACCGGCAGCCGAGCGCGGCTGTGAAGCTCGGAGCCGGATGGCCACCGGCAGGAGCAAGAAAGGAACGCACGCGTCCTCGGCAGGAAGCCTCCGCACCTCTCGGACCAGGCGCGCAGGTTCGCCGGCCCCCCTGGCTGTGAACCTTCGAGCACACGTAGTGTCACTCCGGAGGCTCTTCTGTAAACGTTCGGGCACACGCAGTGTCATTTCGGATGCCCTCCTGTAAACGTCCGGGCACACGTAGTGTCACTCCGGAGGCTCTCCTCTAAGCATCCGAGCACACGTAGCGTCACTCGGCCCCCACTCGCCCGCCCCCGCTCGCCCCGCCGCCCCTCACCGCTCCGCGCGGTCGAGCCACGCGCGCGCGTCCTTCTCCAGCAGCGGATCCCCGAGCCGCACCGACAGCTCCAGGAGGTCCTCGAACTCGCGCCGCGCCAGCGCGTCGTTGCGCGCGTTCTTCAGCAGCATCGCCGCCGCCCAGCGGCCCTGCAGCACGTCGTGCCAGTAGCCCTGCTCCTCCGCCTGCGCGATGAGCTCCTTCAGCCGCTCGCGCGCGTCCCCCACCCCCTCCATCCCGTCGAGGTACGCGATGTACATCCGGTTCGAGGCCGCCACCCGGTCGTACCCGGCCTCGTCCGCCCGCTCCAGCGACTCCGCGAACAGCGCCCGCGCCCGCCCGTGATCGCCCAGCCGCACGCAGGCGTACGCGAGGTTGTGCAGGTTCACGACCCCATCGAAGCGCAGCCCGAGCGCCCGATCCAGCTCCAACGCGCGCTCGCACGCCCGCACCGCGGCCCGGAAATCCCCCGCGTAAAGCTCGATCATCGCGAGCAGCTTCGCCCGCACGGCCTCCGCCACCCGATCCCCCGGCTCCGACGCCGCCTCCGAGCGCGACAGCGCCTCCATCGCGCCCGCCCGGTCGCCCGACGTGGCCCGCGCCAGGGCGACCGACAAAAGGCCCCGCAGATCCTCGATCGGCCCGAGCGCGCCGAGGTCGAGCGCGGCCCGCCGCGCGCGCGCGAACTGCCCCTGCAGGCACGAGACCTCCACGTCCACCGTCAGCGCCTCGCGCAGGAGCTCGCGGCGCCCGACCGCCATCTCGACAACGTCGTCGAGCAGGTCGTGCGACATCCGGAACAGGTTCGTCGCCCCGAGCGCGCGCGCGAGCTCGATGCGCACCTTCGCCCGGACGTCGAGCGAGGCGCCCGCGTCCACCCGCGACAGGATGCGGTCCGCGACCGCCGAGAGCGACGGCGCCCGGCGCCCGTGGCCCACCGCCTTCGAGAGGATCTCCACCCACCCGCCGAGCTCGCCCGGGTCGCGCCGCGCCACGTCCGCCAGCTCGAACGCCCGCGTCATCGCGGCGATCGCCCCGTCGAACTGGCCCAGGCGCGCGCGGACCCCCGCCGCGCGCGCGAGGTGCCCCGCCGCGCCGTCGGCGTTGCCCAGCGCGAGCGCCTCCTCCGCCGCCCGGCCGAGGTGCCGGTCGACCAGCGCGAGCCCCTTCGGATCGTCGCCGCCCACGCGCTCCAGCCACTCGGCCGCGAGCCAGTGCCCGAGCGCCCGATCCGCGTCCGTCAGCATCTCGTACGCCGCGTCCCGCACCAGCGCGTGGCGGAACGCGAGCTCCACCTCCCCGCGCAGCGTCGACTCGGGCCGCGGCTCGAGCAGCTCGCGCTTCTCCAGCGTGAGCAGCCACGACTCGAGCTGCGGCACCTGCCCGCCCCCGCCGAGCAGCGCCTCCAGCCCCCCCCGCCAGAACACCTCGCCCATCACCGCCCCGGCGCGCAGCACCCGCCGCGCCTCGGGCTCGAGCGCCGCGATCCGCGACTGCATCATCGCCAGCACCGTCTCCGGCACCCCCCCCGCCGGACGCTCCACCGTCGCGCGCACGAGCTCCTCGAGGAAGAACGCGTTGCCCGCCGACCGGTCGACCAGCGCCTCGAGCTCCGGCGCCGGGAGCTCGTCGCCGAGGACCTCGCGCACGATCCGCTCGCACGCGCGGCGCGACAGCTCCCCGAGCCGCATCTCCGTCGCCTCGCGATCCTCCCAGAGATCCGGGAACGCCTCGCGCACCCCGGGGCGCGCCAGCGCCAGCACGAGGAGCGGCAGGTGCCGCAGGTGCCGCAGCGCCGCGTCGAGCGCGTCCACCGAGCTCCGATCGCTCCACTGCACGTCGTCGAGCACGATCAGCACCGGCTGCGCGTCGCACTCGGCCCGCAGGAAGTCGAGGAACGCACGCCGCATCTGCTCCTCGAGGACCGCGCGGTCCTGCCGGGCCGCGCGCATCGCCGGGCTCTCCGGGAAAAACGGCGCGTCGCAGAGCTCGCCGAGCAGCTCCGCGACCCGCTCCCGCGCGGCGGCAGGGGTGCGCCGCGCGACCCGCGCCGCGAGCTTCTCCCGGCGCGCCTCGATCGGCTCGCCGTCGACGAGGCCCGCCTCCCGCCGCACGAGCTCCGCGACGAGCCCGAGCGGCGCCCCGCCGCGCATCGGATCGCCGTGCGCGCGCCACACCGCGACCGGCTCGCTGCGCGCCTCGACCCGCCGGATCAGCTCGCCGCCGAGCCGCGACTTGCCGACGCCGGCCCCGGCCGTGACCAGCACGACGCGCGCGACCCCCTCGGTGGCGCACTCGTCGAGCAGGTCCTCGAGCGCCCGGAGCTCCCGCTCCCGCCCCACGCAGGTCGTCGCCTTCCCGAGCACCCGGCGCCCGCCGTCCTGCGGCGCGCGCGCGCCGAGCAGCGTGGGGCCCTGGCTGCCCGCGGCGATCTCGAAGCGATCGCCGAGGAGCGCGGCCGTCATCTGGTCGATGAGCACCGGCCGGCCCGAGGACGGGTCGTCCGAGGCGTGGCGGACGCGCGCGTCGAGCAGCGCGCCGGCGCGGTCGATGACCTGCCCCACCGCCTGCGTCCCGGCGATGACGTCCCAGCCGGTCGCCAGCGCCACCCACGCCCCGGGCAGGAGCGCGTGGATCGAGAGCGCGCAGCGGGCGGCGTTCGCGGCGAGGTCGGTCGGCGAGCCCGCGCCGGCGACGACCGCGGCGACCGAGCCGTCGGCGAGCACCTCCAGGACCGCGCCGTGCGACTGCGCGGCCTGCCGGACCTCGTGGAACGGCGTGCTCGGCGGCGGCGCGGGCCGGGGCCGCACCGGCGGCGCCGGCGCGAGCAGGTCCGCGGGCAGCGCCTCCCCGCTGCCGGACACGACCGTGGCGTGGTGGCCCGACAGCACCGTGTCGTTCACCCGCGGGGGCGGGCTCGCCGCGGCGTGCGGGCGGCCCGACGGCGGCCCGCGCTTGCCGGCGCTCATCTCGGCCGCGAGGACGACGCTGACGAGCCGGCGCTCGCTCTTCGTCAGCGCCGGCGTCGGCAGGCCGGTGCCGCTCGACATGCTGCCCTCGACGACGCTCAGCATCCGGAGCTCGTCGGCGACCTCGCCCGCGTCCCCGGGGCGCTCCGCGGGGTTCTTGGCGAGCAGCCGGGTCACGAGCAGATCGAGCGGCGGCGGGATGTTCGGGCAGAACGTGCTCGGGCGCGGCGCGGCCTCGAAGAGCACCTTGGCGAGGACCGACAGCGGGTGCTGGGCGACGAACGGCGAGCGCCCGGTGAGGCACTCGAACAGCAGGCACCCGATCGAGTAGAGGTCGGCGCGCGCGTCGACGTCGAGATCGCCGCGGACCCGCTCCGGCGCCATGTAGGCGGGCGTGCCGATCGCCGAGCCGGTGAGGGTGAGCTCGTAGGTCGCGTCCGCCTGGCGCGCGATGCCGAAGTCGATGAGCTTCGCGCTCCCGATGTCGCCGCGGGGCAGGAACACGTTCGTCGGCTTGAGGTCGCGGTGCACGATGCCGCGCGCGTGGACGGCGGCGAGCGCCTCGGCGACGCGGCCGACGAGCATCAGGCTGGCCTCGATCCCGAGCGGCCCGCGCGACAGCCGCGCGCCGAGGTCCTCGCCCTCGAGCCACTCCATGGCGAGGTAGTAGAGCCCGTCCGCCGTCACGCCGTGGTCGATGTACCGGGCGACGGCGGGGTGCTCGAGCTCCGCGAGCAGGCGCGCTTCCCGCTGGAAGCGCACGACGTGCTCCCGGCCCTGGTTGAAGATCACCTTGAGGGCCACCGCCTGGCCGCTCTGCCGGTCGACCGCCCGCCACACCGCGCCCATCCCGCCGGAGCCCGCGAGGCGTTCCAGCTGGAAGCGGTTGGCGAGGACGTGACCTGAGTGCATGGCGAAAGTATCGGGGTGCGGACCTTCGCGGTCCAGGCGACCGGCGCGCGCGTGGACCGCGATGCGTGGGCCCATCGCCCACGTCCATCGCGAGGATACCCATCCCGCGGCGCCGCTACGAGCCTCGACGGCCGCCGGGCGCGCCGGCCCGTCGTCGCAGCGGCGCGCCGCGGGGGCGGCGCTCGCCGCAGCGCCGCGCGCCGCGAGCGCCGCTCGTCGCGTGGGAGCGGCTCCTTCACGGGAGCCGCTCGTCGCGTGGGAGCGGCTCCTCCACGGGAGCCGCCCGTCGTGGTGCGGGCGTGGTGGGCAGACGCCGGGGAGCGCTGGCGTCGCGCAGCGCGCCCCTCCTCTCCCCTCCCCCTCTCCTCCCCCCTCCGCGGACACCCTCGCTGGATCTCGCCAGCGTGCCTGTCGAGCGCGCGCGGGCCGGGCGCGGCGGCGCCGCGGGCCGCCTGCGCCGCCGCCGCGGGATCTCAGCTGGCGAGGCGCTCGAGCCGCGCGTCGACCTCTCGCTCGGCGTTCAGCCAGTCCTCAACGGGGTTGTTCCGGAAGCCGGCCCTCTCGGCATATCCATAGGCCACCTTGGCGATCAGCCGGTGCCGCTCCTCGCGCGACGGGCGCGGGGGCGGCGGCGCCGCCTTCGGCGCCTCGACGCGCGCGCGCTCGGGCGCGAGCTGCACGGCCGGAGAGGGCATCTCGACGGCGGCGGGGGCGGAGACCGCGCTCGCCGGCTGCGTCGCGGCCGCCGGGGCAGCGAGCGGGCTCGGGACCTTCGTGGTCTTCGTGCGGGCCGGGGTCTTGCGCTTCGAGCTCATCTCGTCGTCTCTCCTTTCGGGTACACGGGTCGACTAACCCAGGTCCGCGCGCACGCACAAATTTTGAGCACGTAGTTTTTTGTCGCCGGTCGCCCCCCTTGGGATCTCCCTTCCCACACGACCTTGATTCGCGGTAGAGTGGTTGTCGCTGTCCGGGTGACACCATCCGGCATCTTCTATCAGTCGCCGTCCTTCGTTGATCATTGTGGCCGGTCGCCCGCCAGGGCCCGTCGGTGGCCGGCCGTCCGCCATCGTCCGTCGTCGTTCCCGGTGGTTCATCCCTGGCCACCGCCTGCGCTGAGGACAGCGCGGTAACGTAGACAACGGCAGACGCGCCGCCCGCCGTCTGCCCGCGAATTGCCACGAGTCGCTCACGAATCGAGGAGATGCGATGTCGAAGCAAGCGCAGCCCCTTCCCGGCGCACGGAACAGCTCTGCTCCTCCGGTGGCGGGATGACGCGCGTCCTGTGGATCGAGGATGAGAGCGAGGTGCGCGTCGTCGGCGCCTCGGAGCGCTGGGCGCGCGCGATGGAGCGGCTGCGCGAGCTCTCGGAGCACGAGCGCGCGCCGCTGCTCATCGCGGGCGAGCCGGGCACGGGCAAGGAGCTCTGCGCGCGGCTGCTCCACGCGGCGAGCCCGCGCGCGGGCGGGCCGTTCGTGGCGGTGAGCGCGGCGCGCCTCCCGGCCGAGCGCCTGCGGGAGGAGCTCTTCGGCGTGGCGGCGGACGGGCGGCAGGCGGCGCGCCCCGGGCTGCTCGAGCTCGCCGAGGGGGGCACGCTGTTCCTCGACGAGCTCTCCGCGCTCCCGCTCGAGCTCCAGCCGCCGCTCGTCGGCGTGCTCGACGGCGAGCCGTTCCGCCGGATCGGCGGCGGGGAGGCGCTGGTCGCGGACGTGCGCGTCATCGCCGCCACGGCCCGCGATCTGGGCGCTCGCGTGCTCGAGGGCTCGTTCCACGAGGGTCTCCACCAGCGCGTCGGCGCGCTCGGGCTCTCGCTCCCGCCGCTGCGCGAGCGCGACGGCGACGTGCGCCGGCTGGCCGAGCACTTCCTGGACCGCCAGAGCGCCGCGGCGGGGCTCCCGCGGGGCGGGATCACCCCGCGCGCCCTCACCCAGCTCGAGGCGTACCCCTGGCCGGGGAACGTCCGCGAGCTCCGGAGCGTGGTCGAGCGCGCGTCCCTCCTCGCCCGCGGCGCGCCGCTCGATCTCGAGCACCTGCCGCCCGAGATCGCCGCGGCGCCGCGGCCAGCCGCCGCGACGCCGCGGTCGGGCCCGCCGGGCGCGCTGCGGCCGTCGCCGCCGGCGCGGGGGAGCGCGTCGCTCGGCGAGGCCGTGCGCCGGCACATCCTCGCGGTCTACGCCGCGCAGGGCGGCAACGTGACCCGCACGGCGAGCGCGCTCGGGATCACGCGGGTCTCGCTCCGCCGTCACCTGCGCCAGTACCTCGCCGCGGACGCGCGCGTCGCCGCGGACGCGCGCGACAAGGAGCCGCTCAGCAGCCGTTAGCGCCGCGTCACGCGTTCTGCCGCTCTCCTGAAAAATTGGCGCTGGTCCAATAACCCGTCATGCATCGAAGGGGTCGTCTCCTTCGTCCCGGACGCCACGCTCATTGACGCTGTCCGCGCGTTCGCGGACCATGCGGGGCTTCGTCGACTTACCCGACGCCAGGGAGGACGCATGAGCCATCGCCTGAATCTGCTCTCTCCGGAGCTGCGCGCGAACCCGTATCCTTTTTATGCGGAGCTGCGCCGCTCCGCGCCGGTGTGCCAGGTCGATCCGGGGGGTCTGTGGGCGCTCAGCCGCTACGACGACGTCGCCTTCGCCCTCAAGAACACCGAGCTGTTCTCGGCGCAGGGCGGCCGGGTGGCGGTGCTCCCGGCCTGGCTCGATCGCAATCCGATGGCCGACTCGCTGCTGCTCATGGATCCGCCCGCGCACACGAAGACCCGGGCCCTCGTGAGCCGCGCCTTCAGCACGCGCGTGATCCCGCGGATCGAGCCCGTGCTGCGCGCGGTGACCCGGGAGTTCGTCGAGCGGCTGACCCCCGGGCGCGAGCTCGACTTCCACGCCGAGCTCGCGATGCCCATCCCGGCGGCGGCCATCGCCGATCTCCTCGGCCTCGACCCCGCGCTGCGCGCCCATTTCCAGCGCTGGACCGCGGACTTCGTCGCCACCGCCGCGGCCACGCCGGAGATGAGGCCGGGCATCCGCGCCACCATCGTCGACCTCGAGCGGTACCTCCTGGAGGTCATCGCGGCGCGGCGCGCCGCCCCGCGGGACGATCTCGTGAGCGACCTCCTCGCGGCCCGGGTCGACGGCGTCGCGCTCACCGAGCCCGAGCTCGTGAGCTTCCTCTTCTTGCTGCTGGCCGCCGGGTTCGAGTCGACGACGCACCTGCTCAACGCGGCGCTCGTGCTCCTCATGGATCACCCCGACGTGTACGCGCGGATCCGCGCGGACCGGGCGCTGATCCCGGCCTTCCTCGAGGAGGCGCTGCGGTTCGAGCCGCCGGCCCAGATCGCTTTGCGGCAGGCGAAGGCCGATGTGGAGATCCGGGGCGTCACGGTGCCGGCGGGCGCGTTCGTGGCGGCGCTCATCGGCTCGGCCAACCGCGACGAGCGGGTCTTCCCGGACCCGGATCGGTTCGATATCGACCGCGAGCGGCAGGTGGGGCTGTCGTTCGGCCACGGCGCCCACTTCTGCATCGGCGCGGCGCTCGCGCGCGCCGAGGCGAAGGCCGGGCTCGAGGTGCTGGCGTCCCTCCCGGGGCGGTTCGAGCGGACGGGCAGGGCGCCGGAGTGGAACCTCTCCCTGCTGCTGCGAGGGCTGAAGGAGTGCTGGGTCCGGTACGTGCTTTGAACCGCTCCCGGCGGTGCCCCGATGGGGTGGCAGCGCACCAGCGAACGGCAGAGTTCGACGAAGGCTCGCGCCGAGCGGCCCGCGAAAATAACCATGCGACCAAACCCGGTGTGCGGGGTGTAAACCACATTGTCTCCGGGCGGCTCCGCCATCGCATGGACGGGCTCGGCGCTCGAGAGATCCCGCTCGATCCGGAGCGCCCTGGGCTCGTCGCCCCCGCGGTGGTGCATCGGGTCGCCCCCGACGGTCCGGTGCGCATTTCGCGGAGCTTCGCCGCAAAGCCCGACAAAACCGGATAACCTATTTCAGGATCGAACCCACGCGCGCAACGTGACTGTACCTTGCACGGCGCCGCGGGACGGGGCTGCAGATGGCGCTGCAGGGACCAGCGTCGGGACAAAGAAAAGACTCTTGACTTTGTCCCCCCGTATGGATGAATATCTTAATCTCCCTTGGCGGTCCGGACCGTTTCCGGCCGGGCGGCGCAGTCGGTTGCAGGATCGCCAAGGTCGACTCCGAGTGATGCTACTTGCCGGGGTCGCTTGCTTCTCGCAGCTGTTCGTCCGAGTCGTTCTTGCTTTCACCGCGTGATGCCCGGCCCTATCACACGGGGTACTCGGATGTGAGCAGCTGTCCGACAGACATCGTGATTGCCAGGCATGTGGTCGGCGCAGGCCCGCGGGAGCATCCGTGATCACCGGATCACGAGCGCGCGGGTCGGGGAATGTGAACGCTAACCAATGGATCGGAGGGCTCGCGGGCGTCTGGATGGTTCACAAATCCATCTCGATCAGAAGACCGCGGCTCAACGGTTCGATCATGGAGAGATCTTAAATGCGCATCGCTACCTTACTTGGCTACTTGTCCGCTACGGTCGCCTGCGGCCTGCTGGCGTGCAGCGTTGAGCAGATCGCGGACGACGAGGACGCCGCGCTCCTGGAATCCGCGGTGGACAGCTCGGACCGCTCGGTGTCGGCGACGCTCGCCATCCAGTCGGACTGGGGGAACGGCTACTGCGCGAACGTGAAGGTGACGAACAACACCCGCACCAACCCGGGGATCACCGGCTGGAGCGTGGTGATCGGGCTCAACGGCTCGACCAGGAGCAACCTGTGGAACGCGAACCCCACGGAATCGGGCGGGCAGCTCACCGCCACGAACGTGGGCCATAACGGAGCGTTGGCCCAGGGCAAGTCGACGGAGTTCGGCTTCTGCGCGAACGGCACCGGGCGGCCTTCGATCGTCTCGGTCACCGGCAACGGCGGCACGATCAGCGGCGGCACGACGACGTCCTCCTCGTCGAGCAGCAGCTCGAGCTCGGTTTCGAGCTCCTCGGCGACCACCGGCGTGGGCGGCGGCGGCGGCGCGGGCGGCTCCGGCGGCGCGGGCGGCTCCGGCGGCAGCGGCGGCGCGGGCGGCTCCGGCGGCGCGGGCGGCGGCGGCAGCACGTGCACGGCTGCCAACAGCCAGTACTGCGCCAATCAAACCGGCACCCATTGCGGCTACACCTTCGAATACTGGAAGGACAACGGGACCGGATGCCTGACCAACACGGCGGACGGCTTCAACGTGACCTGGAGCAACATCAACAACCTGCTCGGCCGTAAGGGCATCAGGCCCGGCACGAAGAACACGATCGTCGACTACACCGCCGACTACCGGCCGAACGGCAACTCGTACATGGGCGTCTATGGGTGGACGAAGGGCCCGCTCATCGAGTACTACATCGTCGACAGCTGGGGCAACTGGCGTCCGCCGGGCGGCGAGGGGTTCATGGG
Organism: Sorangium sp. So ce385; assembly: GCF_051474135.1. NCBI lineage: Bacteria > Pseudomonadati > Myxococcota > Polyangiales > Polyangiaceae > Sorangium > Sorangium sp. So ce385. Next base: position 10,955,731 of record NZ_CP150337.1, read on the forward strand.
TACCGTCACCAGCGATGGGGGCACCTATGACATCTACCGGACCCAGCGCGTCAATCAGCCGTCCATCGAGGGCAACACGACCTTCTATCAGTACTGGAGCGTCCGCAAGGACAAGCGCTCGAGCGGGACCATCACCGTCGCCAACCACTTCAACGCATGGGCGAGCAAGGGGATGAACCTGGGGAGCCTGTACGAGGTCTCGATGCTCGTCGAAGGGTATCAGAGCAGCGGCTCCGCCAACGTGAAGTTCTCCATGCGATGAGCGCCGGGCCTTGAGCTCGGGCTTCCTCTCCCTCGCCGGTCCGGGCGCTCGCGATCACGAGCGCCTCCCGGACCCAATCATCCACATCGGCTGAGCTCCCCAACACCGGAGCGCGATCGCGGCGCCCGTCCCGTCGACCGGAGGTCTTCGGGGCGGGCGCGCCGTGGTCGGGCTACGGGGCGAGAGCTGCCAGATCCTCGAAGGAGAGATCGAGCCACAGAGGCACAGAGGGCACAGAGGAGAGAGAAGGACATGATCTCTTTCTCCTCTTCTCTGTGCCCTCTGTGCCTCTGTGGTCTTCTTCATTTCTCAGCCTTCATAAGTTGACAAGGGAAGCCTCTGGTGAATGCGAGAGGGCACCGCGGGCGCGTTTGACGCTGGCGGAGGCGGCGCTCCGCCCAACGTGGCGCCGGAGGACGTAGACGATCTTGGGGAGGAACGGCAGCGGGCTGAGGCCGCTCTCCGGGAAGACGGGGTACCGGCAGCCGGTGCACCTCGGGCGACGCGGCGGCTGAACGCGGTCGAGCCAGCGCAGGTGGCCTCCTCCTGCCCACGCGTGGGCGGGCGCCACGGAGGCACCAGCGCCGGAGGCCGTTCATGGATACCCGGCCTTCGACGGCTGTCGGCAAGCTGTGACAGGAGAGACGTGCGGGAAGCTCGGCGGGCAGGGTCCGCGCCGCGCGCGGCGACGCTCAAGGCGCAGCGCTCATTCCATGGAGAACTTCACATTGGCCTCGCCGCTGCTCTGATACCCTTCCACGGTCATCGAGACCTCGTACAGGTTCCCCATGTTCATGCCCGCGCGCTGCCATGCGTTGAAGTGGTTGGCAACGGTGATGGTCCCGCTCGAGCGCTTCTCCTTGCGGACGCTCCAGAACTGATAGAAGGTCGCGGTGCCCTCGATGGAAGGCTGGTTGACCCGCTGGGTCCGGTAGATGTCATAGGTGCCGCCATCGCTCTCGACGGTGCCCATGTGCCCCTCGCCGCCCGGCGGACGCCAGGTGCCCCAGCTATCGACGATGTAGTACTCGACGAGCGGGCCCTTCGTCCATCCGTAGACGCAGAGATACGAGTTCCCGTTCGGGCGATAGTCGGCCTCGTAGGTGACGATCTGGTCCTTCGACCCGGGCCTGATGCCTTTACGACCGAGCAGATTGTTGATGTTGCTCCAGTTTACTTTGAAGCCTTCACTCGTGTTGGTCAGGCATCCGCTCCCTGAGTCCTTCCAGTACTCATAGGTGTATCCGCAATGCATGTTCGTGCCGTTGTTGCAGACCTCCTTGTCGGGCTCCGTGCACGCCACGGGCATGCCGCCGGTCGAGCTCGAGCTCGTGGTCGCGCCCGCGCCCCCGGTCCCGTCCGAGCCCCCGGTCCCGCTCGCCGCCGTCGTCGTCGTCGCGCCGCTGCTGGTCGTGACGCCGGTGGTCACGCTGCTCGACGCGTCCGAGCCCCCGACCCCGCTGGTCGTCGTCGTCGTCGTCGTCGCCGTCGTCGTCGTCACGCCGCCGCTGGTGACGCCGCCCGTGGTCACGCTCCCCGGCCCAGCCGAGCTGCCGCCCGACCCGGGATCCCCAGAGCCATCGTCCGACCCCGAGCACCCCGCGGCAACGAAACCTAAAACCAAAGCGAAAGTTTGTAGTGAAGCTAGACGCACAGATCCTCCTTGGCTTGATGACGCTAATTCCCGGCAGCCGACCTTTTGATCACGGCTTGCACCAGCGCTCGGCGCCGCAACGACCCAGAGCGGCGTTCCAGCCGCCCGTCCCAGGGCCAGCCCTAAGGCTCGACCCGGCCAAGCATCGAACAAGGCAGCAAAACCGTTTAAGGTAGGTTTACTAACAGTGATCGAGACGAGCCGCCCGTGGCCAACCGCTCGGCATAAGTGGGTAGAAAAAGCAAAACGCTTCGAGCGTGTCAAGGCGAATGGCCCTGCTCTCTTCAGCCGACAGGAGGCTCGCTTTCGCGATCTGACTCCCTCGGGAGCGCTGGTGCGAGCGCTCGCTCCCGGTGGTTTTCCTCCCCGGCGAGGCCCCCGCCCGGGCGCGTCCGAGCTCTGCCGCCGTCAGGTTCTCGCGCCGCGTCGCCGCGGAGTGAGGTCGAGCTTCGCCATCGCACCGGTCCCTCGTCCAGCCCACCGCGGGCCGCCCTCGCTCCCGGAGGTCTTCCCCAGCAGAGCGCGCCCGTGCTGCGGCTGGAGATCGGACCGGCTGGGAGGATCCCGCGGAAACCCTCGTTCACAGGGAGAACGGCTCGCTGCTCTCCGGACGAACACGAGGCGCGCGCGTTCGTCGGCGAGCTCGGCGCGCCGCGCAGGGCGCCGCGCTCGCGGCGGCGGCGCGCGGGCCGGCGGCGCACGGGGATCCCGCGGCGCTGACCGCGGTCTCGATGGATGGATAGGATGGATCGCGCCCACGGACGTACCCGTCCCTGGCGCCGCCCGTCGGCCGGCGGTCCGTCGTCGCGCTACGGGACGTTCAGCCCGCGCACCACCGCCGGCCGCGCGACGAAGGCGTCGAGCACGCGCTTCACCTCCGTGAAGCCGTCGAATCCCACCACCTCCCCCGCGCCGTAGAAGCCCACGAGGTTGCGCACCCACGGGAAGATCGCGACGTCGGCAATGGTGTAGTCATCGCCCAGCATCCACGCGCGCCCGCGCAGGTGGCCGTCGAGGACGCCCAGCAGCCGCTTCGACTCCGCCACGTAGCGATCGCGCGGCCGCTTGTCCTCGTAGTCCTTGCCGGCGAACTTGTGGAAGAAGCCGAGCTGGCCGAACATGGGGCCGACGCCGCCCATCTGGAACATCACCCACTGGATCGTCTCGTAGCGGCGCGCCGCGTCCTCTGGCAGCAGCTTCCCGCTCTTCTCCGCCAGATACAGCAGGATCGCGCCGGACTCGAACAGCGCGAGCGGCTTGCCGCCCGGGCCCTGCGGGTCGAGGATCGCCGGGATCTTGTTGTTCGGGTTGAGCGAGAGGAACTCTGGCGAGAGCTGATCGTTGGTATCGAAGGAGACGAGGTGGGCCTCGTAGGGCAGGCCCATCTCCTCCAGCGCGATCGACACCTTCACGCCGTTGGGCGTGGCCAGCGAGTAGAGCTGGATGCGGTCGGGATGCTGCGCAGGCCACTTGCGTGTGATGGGGTAGGAAGACAAATCGGTCATACGGGATCTCTTGTCGTTGGAGCCGCCGGAGTGAGGCACTCCGGCCGGCTCGAGGCCGGGACGCGAGGCACTCCCGCGCCCGGGGGAGAGAACATCCAAACGTCTCGGGGCCGTCAAGCCCCAGCAGCGGGGCGCGCGCCGGTTGGCGACGCGACAGCATGGGCGGAGCGTCGCCTTTCTCCGCTCCTTTTTGGGCGATGCTCCGCGACGCCTGCGCTGACACGCCTCCCGTGATCGGATACTCCTCGAGGCCATGTCGCGCCGCCGCAATGCCTTCGTGATGTCCGCTGTCTACGCCGCCATGCTCCTCGCCGTCCCGCTCGCGTGCGGGGACGATCAGGAGCTCGACGCCGGTCCGGGAGAGGGCACCGGCGGCGGCGAGGCCGGCAGCGGCGGGACCGGTGGCGGCGGCGGGCTCGGCGGGCTCGGCGGCAGCGGCGGGCTCGGCGGCAGCGGCGGGCTCGGCGGCGGCGGCGGGGCCGGCGGCAGCGGCGGGGCCGGCGGCAGCGGCGGGGCCGGCGGCAGCGGCGGCGCCACCTGGCAGGGCGATGTGCTCTGTCCGACGTCGTTCGCGTTCGACGCGCCCCCGGGCGCCACGGACGTCCGCGTCCCCGGCGAGTGGAACGGCTTCGATCTCGGCACCGCCCCGGAGCTCGGCGAGGGCGGCGCGCAGGGGCAGCTCGTGGCCACGGTCGATCTGCCGCCCGGGCTGCACGCCTACAAGATCACGTATCGATACGGCGGCGAGCTCGCGTGGGTGCTCGATCCGGCCGAGGGGCGCCGCAAGTACGTGGACGGGATCGAGAACTCCGCCGTCAAGGTCCCTGACTGCCGCCTTCCGGCGCTCTCGGTCGCACAGAGCCAGGTGACCCGCGCCGCCGCCGGAGAGGGCGCCTTCGAGGCGCGGCTCGCGTACCGGGACGGCATCGAGGGCGCGGGCCCGGACGCGGCCGCGTTCGAGGCGATGCTGCAGGATCAGGACGGCGACGCGCGCCCGCTCACCGAGCAGGAGATCTCGGTGGACGAGCGCGGCGACGTGCGGATCGACGTGCGGGGCCTCGACGACGGCAAGCACCGGATCACCCTGCGCGGCGCGACCCGGAGCGGCCGTGTCGGCGAGCCGCTCCGGCTGGTGTTCTGGGTCGAGGCCGAGCCGTTCTCCTGGGAAGACGCGCTCATCTACATGGTCGTCACCGATCGTTACCGCGACGGCGATCCGGCCCTGAACGCGCCCGCCACGCCGGGCGCCGATCCGCGGGGCGACTGGGCCGGCGGAGATCTGGAGGGGCTGCGGCGCTCGATCGAGGACGGCACGCTCGACGCGCTGGGCGTGCGGGCCATCTGGCTCACGCCGTTCCAGGAGAACCCGGCCGGCGCGTACCCGGCGAGCGATGGAGTCCATCAGGTGACCGGGTATCACGGGTACTGGCCCATCAAGGCGCGCGAGGTGGATCCGCGGCTCGGCGGGGCCGAGGCGCTGCGCGCGGTGGTGGCCGAGGCGCACCGCCACGGGATCCGCGTGCTCCAGGACTTCGTGGTGAACCACGTCCACGAAGCTCACGAGTACGTCGCGTCGCACCCGGACTGGTTCCGGACCGGGTGCGTCTGCGGCACGGACGGCTGCGACTGGACGTCTCACGCCCTCGACTGCATGTTCGCGGGGTATCTGCCCGACGTGAACCACACCGTGCCGGAGGCCAACGCCGCGTTCGTCGCGGATGCGGTCTACTGGCTCGACGAGTTCGATCTCGACGGGCTCCGGGTGGACGCCGTGAAGCACGTCGAGGAGATCGCGACGCGCAACCTCGCCGCGGAGGTCCGGGAGGCGTTCGAGCCGGCCGGCACCCGTTACTTCCTGATGGGCGAGACGGCGATGGGCTGGAACGACTGCGCCCCGCCGTGCAACGACGAGAACTACGGGACGATCGCGAAGTACATCGGCCCTCAGGGGCTCGACGGCCAGTTCGACTTCGTCCTTTATCACGGGGTCTCGTACCGCACGTTCGCCTGGGGCGACAGAGGCATGCTGCACGCCGCGTACTGGGTCGAGGACGGGCAGAAGCGGTGGCCGGAAGGCGCGATCATGACGCCGTACATCGGCAGCCACGACACGGCCCGGTTCGCGACGCTGGCCGACTACCGGGGCCAGGACGTCGCGCACGGGCGGGATGTCCCGACCCGCCAGTGGTCGGACACCGCGGAGGCCCCGGACTCGTCCGACGTGTATGCCCGCGTGCGGCTCGCGATGGCGTGGCTGCTGGGCCTCCCCGGCGCGCCCCTGCTCTATTACGGCGACGAGTACGGCGAGTGGGGCGGCGTGGACCCGAACAACCGCAGCCTGTGGCGTGCGGAGGACGAGCTCACGCCGGACGAGCGGGAGACGCTCGATTTCGTGCGCCAGCTCGGCGCCGCGCGGCAGGGCGTCCCCGCGCTCCGCCGGGGCGCCTACGTGAACCTCACCGCCACGGAGGACACGCTGGTCTTCGGCCGCCGGCTCGCCGGGGGGAGGTCCGCGGTCGTGGCGCTGACGCGCGCGGCGACGGCGCAGCGCATCTCGGTCGAGGTGGCGGACGCGCTCGGCCTGCCGGCCGGCGCGGCGCTCAGGGACGCGCTCGGCGGCGGCGCCGAGACCGTCTCCGCGACCGGCGTGCTCTCGATGACCATCCCGCCGGGCGGCGCGGTGATCCTGGCGCCGTGATCCCCGGCGCTTCCGCCTCCGTCGGCGAGCCAGGGCGCCCGGCGCCGCTCAGGACGCGACGCGCACCAGCAGCTTGCCGAAGTTCTCGCCCTTGAGCAGCCCGATGAACGCCTCGGGCGCCTTCTCCAGACCGTCGACGATATCCTCGCGGTACTTGATGCGACCTTCGCGGATCCAGCGGCTCGTCTCCTGGAGGAACTCGGGGCGTTGCTCGGCGAAGTCGCCGACGATGAAGCCGCGCAGCGAGAGGCGCTTCGCGAGCACCTGCTTCATCAGGCCGGGAAGGCGATCCGGCCCGGGGGGCAGCGCGGTGTCGTTGTAATGCGCGATGAGGCCGCACACCGGCACGCGGGCGAAGGGGTTCAGGAGCGGCAGCGCCGCCTCGAACACCTCCCCGCCGACGTTCTCGAAATACACGTCGATCCCGCCCGGGCAGGCCTCCTTCAGGCGCGCTGCCAGGTCGGGGCCGCGGTGGTCGACGCAGGCGTCGAAGCCGAGCTCGCGCACCACGTAGTCGCACTTGCGCTGCCCGCCGGCGACGCCGACCGCGCGGCAGCCCTTGATCTTCGCGATCTGCCCCACGACCGAGCCCACCGCCCCGGAGGCCGCCGCGACCACCACCGTCTCGCCCGGCTTCGGCTGGCCCAGGTTGAGCAGCCCGGTGTAGGCCGTCATCCCCGGCATGCCCAGCACCCCGAGCGCCGTCGAGATCGGGCCGAGCGCTGGATCCACCTTGCGCAGGCCGCTCCCGTCGGTGATCGCGTACGCCTGCCAGCCGGTCCGCCCCTCGACGAGGTCACCCGGCGACAGGCCGTCGACGCTCGAGCGCAGCACCTCGCTCACCGCGCCCCCGACCATCACGTCGCCGACCTCGACCGGCGGCGCGTACGACGGGCCGGCGCTCATGCGGCCGCGCATGTACGGATCCAGCGACAGGTAGAGCGTGCGCAGCAGCGCGCGGCCCTCGCCGGGCTCGGCGAGCTCTTCTTCGATCAGCTGGAAATCGGACGGCCTGGGCTCGCCGACCGGCCGGGCGGCGAGGACGATCTTGCGGTTGCGCTGGGAGGTCATGGTCCGTCGATCCTGCTCGAAACGGGCGCGATTGCCAGCGCGCATCGGCGAGACGCAGGGATCCGGCGAGCGGCGCTCGCGGCCGGCGGGCTGGCCCCCGGCGGCGGGCGGCGGGCCGGCGGACGGCGGGCGGCAAACGATCACGGGAACACGCCGCGCCGGCGCTGTCCGATTGAGCCCCGCGGCCGTCGCGAGTATGCCGAAGCTGCACGATGGAGTCACTCAACGCGATCCAGCTGCCCGAGGAGCTCCGCGAGCCGCCCCCGCGCCCCTGGGCGGCGCTGCGGCACGCCCGGCACCAGCTGGCTGTCCTGGGCTATACGCTGCTCTTCTGGGTGGGGTTCGTCGGGGTCGGCTGGTTCTACCGGCACATCGAGTTCGTCGCGATGCTGCTCGTCTTCTCCTTCGCGGTCATGCCGTTCTTGCTCCTGTATCATGTGCTGAACAGCTACACCGCCTGCCGCCTGGCGCTGCGCGGCGCGCCGTCGGCCGCGCAGATCTTCGAGGGTGTCGTCGTGACGAGGTACGGGACGGTGAACGTCTGGCACGTCGTCGTCGCCGGCCAGCACGTGCGGATTCGCGCGGACGCGCCGCTCCTCAAGAGCATGGTGGTGCTCGTGACGCCGGAGACGAGCGGGGGAAAGCGCCGGATCGGCGTTTATCATCCCAAGATCGGCATCTGCACATCGCTCGTGTGAGCCGCGCGGGCCGCGCGGTTCGGGGGTGAGCGGCGCGCGCCTCGCGGCTCGGGTATTAGCGCGCTCGCGGCGCTGTTGTTGCTGGCGGGCCGCCGTGAGACATTGCTGGCATGCGAGCTGGGTGGGCTTTTCGCGTGCTGGCCGTGGTCGTCCTGGTGCTGGCCGCGGCGGGGTGGATGACCGCGCTCGGGTGCGCGGCGGGGCACGACCGCGCCGCCGCAGCGGCAGCGCAGGTGCAGCACCGGTTCCCGGCGCAGGCCGCCGAGGTGCTGGGCAGCAGCGCGCTCGACGCGCCGTCGGCGAGGGACGGCGGCTTCACGCTGGGCGCGGCGGGTCCGGCCGGGCGCGGGCCACGCCTCCAGGCCGAGCTGCCGCGCGACGGCGGCGGCTGGATGCGGCTCTCGGGCCCGGGCGGCTTCGAGGTGCGGGTGCGGGAGACCGGCGCCTCCGGCCCGGGGGCGATCGTGGACGGCGCGGTGATCTACGGCCGCGCCGGCGGCGCGTCGTTCTGGCGGGCGGCCGACGGCGGCATCGAGGAATGGCTCACCGTGGAGCCCGGCGCCGCGCCGGCAGGCGCGCCCGTGGCCGTCTGGGAGGTCGACGGCGCGGCGCTGCGGCAGCGCGGCGAGGCCGTCGAGGTGGTGGACGCGGCGGGGACCCCGCGGCTGCGCGTCACCGCGCCGCGCGCGTTCGCGGAAGGCGGACGGCCGGTCGCGGTGCGCCTCGAGGCGCGCGGGGCGGAGATCGCGCTGCTGGCCGAGGCGTCGGGGGAGCTCCTGCTCGTGGATCCGCTGTGGCGCCCCGTCGGGATGATGGTCGAGCGGCGGAACGGGGGGCATACGGCCACGCGGCTCGGCGGTGACGACGGGCGGGTGCTTGTCGCGGGCGGCTGGGGGGGCGAGGCCTATGTCGCGAGCGCGGAGCTGTATGACCGGGCGAACGACAGCTGGGCGCCGGCGCAGCCGATGAGCGGCCCGCGCCACGATCACGCCGCCCTGCTGCTGGACGGCGGGCGAGTCCTGGTCGTGGGCGGCGCCGACGGCCCGAGCGCGCTGGCGAGCGCGGAGCTGTACGACCCGGCGGAGGACCGCTGGGTACCGGCGCGGTCGATGAGCGACGCGCGCCAGGGCCCCACGGCGACACAGCTCGACAGCGGGTTGATCCTCGTCGTGGGCGGCTGGAGAGGCGGTACCCACCTCGCGAGCGCGGAGCTGTACGACCCACGGGAGGACACCTGGACCGCGGCGGCGCCCATGAGCACCGGACGCTACGGGCACACGGCGACGCTGCTCGGCGACGGGCGGGTCCTGGTCACGGGCGGCTTCGACGGCTTGGACGCGCTGGAGAGCGCGGAGCTGTACGACCCGGCGGCGAACAGCTGGACGCCGGTGCAGCCGATGAGCTCAGGGCGCTACCGGCACACGGCGACGCTGCTCGATGACGGGCGGGTCCTGGTCACCGGCAGCGCCGAAATCTACTCGGGAGAGGAAGGAGAGGAGGAGAGAGAGGGCGGGCTCGCGAGCGCGGAGATCTACGATCCGGTGAGCGGCAGCTGGGCGGAGACGGCGCCGATGAACTTCGGGCGCTCTCAGCACACGGCGACGTCGCTGGCGGACGGGCGGGTCCTCGTCGCGGGCGGATACTCGGTCGTGGGCGACGCCAGGTGGTCCGGGTACCTGGCGAACGCGGAGATCTACGATCCGACGGCGGGGTCGTGGTCGGATGCGCCGGCGATGGCCGTGGGCCGCAGCGGTCATACCGCGACCCTGCTCCCGGACGGCGGAGTGCTCGTGACGGGCGGCAATCAGGGCGGCGATGAGAACGCCGAGGTCTACGATCCGTCGGGCGCGAGCCCGTGGTCGGAAGCAGCTCCGATGATGCGCTCGCACTACCGGCATACGGCAACGCTGCTGGCCGATGGGCGGGTCCTGGCCGCCGGCGGCTACGGGCTCGGCCACATCCCCATCCCGAGCGCGGAGATCTTCGACCCCATCGCGCGCACCTGGACGGAGGAAGCACCGATGCTCGTCCCGCGCTACGAGCACACGGCGACGCTCCTCGACGACGGGCGGGTCCTGGTCGCGGGCGGCGAAGGGCCCGACTACGTCCCAATCGCGAGCACGGAGGTCTTCGACCCCATCGCGCGCACCTGGACGGCGGCAACGCCGATGATCACCGCGCGCGACGAGCACACGGCGACGCTCCTCGACGACGGGCGGGTCCTGGTCGCCGGCGGCTACGGGGCCGACTATATCCCCGTCGCGAGCGCGGAGATCTTCGACCCCGCGACGCACACCTGGACGGCGGCAGCACCGATGATCACCGCGCGCAACCAGCACACGGCGACGCTCCTCGACGACGGGCGGGTCCTGGTCGCCGGCGGCTACGGAGCAGACTACATGCACCTCGCGAGCGCGGAGATCTTCGACCCCATGACGCTCACCTGGACGGCGGCAGAACCGATGATCGCCGCGCGCTCCCAGCACACGGCGACGCTGCTCGACGACGGGCAAGTCCTGGTCGCCGGCGGCTACGGGGCCGAGTACGGCGGCCTGGCGAGCGCGGAGGTGTACGACCCGGCGACCCATCGCTGGACGGCGCGGGCTCCCATGAGCACCAGGCGATACCAGCACACGGCAACGCGGCTCCTGGACGGGCGGGTCCTGGTCGCGGGCAAGGCCGTATCCGAGAGCCACGGCGGCGCGAGCGCCGAGGTCTACGACCGGGCCACGGACAGCTGGTCTCCGGCAGGGACGATGTACTCCGAGCGATTTGGCCACGCAGCGACCCTGCTGCGCCATGGCAAGATTCTGGTCACCGGCGGTGGGGGCACCGGCGGCGTCCTCGCCAGCGCCGAGATCTACTCCCCCGCCCTCCCCGGCGCTCCCTGCGACACCGACGCGGACTGCGCCGGCGACTCCTGCGTCGACGGCGTCTGCTGCGACGCCCCTTGCGCGGGCGCCTGCATGGCCTGCTCCGCCGCGAAGAAGGGCGCCGGCCCCGACGGCGTGTGCGCGCCCATCCAGGCCGGCGCGGATCCGGACGACGACTGCGCCGCGGAGCCGGCCGCCGCCTGCGGCGCCGACGGCTCCTGCGACGGCCGCGGCTCCTGCCAGCTGTGGGCGCAGGGCACCCCCTGCGGCGCGGCCTCGTGCAACGGCGCCTCCGAGATGGTCGAGGCCCCCCTCTGCGACGGGCTCGGGGTCTGCGCCGAGGGCGACACCCGGTCCTGCGGCGATTACCGCTGCGTCGCGGGCGCCTGTCTCGCGGGCTGCACCTTCGACACCCAGTGCGGCGAGGCCGCCTACTGCGCGGAGGCCGGCGGCGACTGCCTGCCGAAGAAGCCGGTCGGCGCCGCGTGCGCGCTCGCGAAGGAGTGCCTCAGCGGGCTGTGCCTGGCCGGCGTCTGCACGCGCGACAGCGACGATGACGGGGTCGCCGACCACGAGGACAACTGCCCTGAGGTCCCGAACACCTCCCAGGCCAACACCGATGGTGGCCTGTCCGCGGGAGACCCTCTCGGCGACGCCTGCGACGACGACGACGACGCCGACGGCCACCCCGACGCGGCGGACAACTGCCCCCTTGTCGCGAACCCCAACCAGGCCGACGCCAACGGCGACGGGATCGGCGACGCCTGCGATTGCGCGAGCCCGCGCAAGGCCGACGGCAGCCCCTGCGACGACGGCAACGCCTGCACGCAGACCGATACCTGCCAGAACGGCGCCTGCGTCGGCAGCAATCCCTTCGTCTGCCCGCAGCCCGACCCCGCTGTCTGCCGGGTCGCCGTCTGCGAGCGGGCCACCGGCAACTGCGGACAGCGCTACAAGCTCGATCGCGCGCCCTGTCCGGGCGGCGAGTGCATCGCCGGGGGCTGCTTGCTCGCGGAGGGCTCCGGCGGCGGCGGCGCGGGGGGCGGCGGCGGCGACGGCGGCGATGGCGGCGCCGCTGCGTCGACCGGCAGCAGCGGCTCCGGCGACGGCGGCGCCGGCGGCGACGGCGGCGACGGCGGCTCCAGCAGCGACGGCGGCGCGCCGCCCAAGCCCGCCCCGGAGGGGAGCGGCCCACCGCACCTGCACGGAAACGGCTGCGCCGCGGCGCCCGACGCCGGCCCTGGCCCGCTCGGCTCGGCCGCGCCCTGGCTGATCGCTGCGGCCCTGGCCGCCACGCGGTGGCGGCGCCCGGGCCGCAGCCCGGCGACACGGCGCGCGCGCGCCACCGGCGGCGCTTAAGGCCGAGAAGCCGTCGCGGGCAGCGACCCGCGACGGCGCACATCGCGAGCCGCCTGAGCGTCGGTTGCCCCCGCGGAGGCATCCACCAGCGACATCAGGCGCTCATGCGCGAGCCGTGAGCGACATCAGGCGCTCATGCGCGAGCCGTGAGCGACATCAGGCGCTCACGCGCGAGCCATGAGCGACATCAGGCGCTCACGCGCGAGCCGCGAGCGCCACCCCCGTCGACAACGACGCTTCCATGATCGGGAATCGACGCCTCACGCGCGATGCGGCCCCTGCGAACGGACCCGCGATTCAGGATTCGCGCTGATCTGCCCCTCAGGGCAATTGGCATGAGGTCTGCGCCAGGCGCTGCCGGGCGCCCCGTGCCGGGCGCCCGCCTTCAGCCCCCTGCGGGGCGCCCGCCCTCAGATCGCCGACTTCACGAGCCGTAGCCGCTTCTCGGCCTGTCCCCGCTCGCTCAGCCGGAGCTCCGACGCCGCGGGCGCGCGGCGACGCACCGGCTGGTGCAGCCGCGCGCTCGTCAGGATCGCCTCGCACAGGTCGCCGAACTCGTAGCCTGCGGCCGCCGCGATCTTCGGCAGGAGGCTCGTCTGGGTCATGCCCGGCAGGGTGTTCACCTCGAGCACGTACTCGTTCTCTCCGCCGGTCACGAGCAGGTCCACGCGTACCGCGCCGGTGCAGCCGAGCGCCTGCGCCGCCCGCTCCGCCAGGTTCAGGACCCCGCGGTACCGGGTCGGCGGGAGGCGCGCCGGCATGTGATACTCGGTCATCCCCGGCGTGTACTTGGCCTCGTAGTCGTAAAGCCCCTTCTTCGGGACGATCTCGATCGCGCCAAGGACCTTCCCGTCCAGGATCCCCACGTTGACCTCGGTCCCCGCCACGAACCGCTCCACGATGGCGGCGTCGTCGAACTCGAACGCCAGGGCGAGCGCCGACCGGAGCTCCTCGAGCGACCCGGCCTTGGTCACCCCGAGGCTCGACCCCTCGCCGCGCGGCTTGACGATGACCGGGAACCCGAACGAGCCGTGGATCGCCTCGAGCTCATCGAGCTCCTGGTGCGCACCCACAGTGTAGTACGGAGGCGTCGGCACGTTGTGCAGCCGGAACATCTCCTTGGCCTTGAGCTTGTCCATCGCGAGGGCGCTCGCGAGCACGCTCGACCCGGTGTACGGGATCTGGGCGAGCTCCAGGACGCCTTGCACGCACCCGTCCTCCCCGAGCCGCCCGTGCAGGGCCAGGAACGCCGCGTCGAGCCGCGCGCGCTGCAGGGTGGCGCAGAGCTCCGTGCCGAACCGGTCCCCGAGCGTGATCCGGACGACATCGTACCCGCGCGCCTCGAGCGCCTCGGCGACGGCCGCGCCCGAACGCAGGGACACCTCGCGCTCGCCCGACGAGCCGCCCATCACGACGCCGACCCGCCTCCGGACTTGCCGCTCCACCATCGAAGAACCTCCGTCGCCTTCTCGTGAGGACACCAACGCCACGCCAGCGCCTCCCGTTCCAGTCAAACTGCCGGAGAGGTGCGGCGCAAAAACCAAGCCAGCTGCTTTCAAGGCCCCGAAAATCGGCGGCCTTGCAGCGGAGGGCGGTATTCCTGAGCTGTGGTTGAGGAAAACTGCGCCCGCCCGCCGTGTTCACCTGCCCACGGCGCGCTGACGCCCAACCCGGTATCAAGGCCGGCGGCGGAGGTCAACTAAACGGAGCGATCGCGCCGTCGGGGGGCGGACGCGGCCGGGCCCTGTCGCGGGGCCCTCTCGCGGCTTGCTCGGGAGTCGCGGGGCGTCAAGGGCTGCTCCGCGCGGCCCTCCGCACCCGGGCGGCGCGGCCGCGTCGCGCGCTTCGCGCCCGACGACTCGCCACGAGCGGCACACCGGATCTTGGCAAGGTGGGCAGCACCTTCGCCGGCTCACGGCGCGGGCACCGGAGGCACGGAGACACGCCCCTCCCCGCTTACGTGTCTCCGTGCTGAATCGTTGGCGCGGCCGCGCACCGTCGGCGCGCGCGCTCGGCTCGGGCGCTCGGCGCGCGGCGGCGCCGCCGTCAGCGCGGGTGTCTGTCGTCGTTCGCGCCGTTCGAGATAGCCTGATAATTCGTCACCATTCTCCGTAAGTGGCTGCGAAGGAGAGCGGCCGCGAATCCGGCGCGCAAGAGCGCTTTTCTGCCCCGCGGCCTTACACCGTTTGGTAGGCTCCCTCTCAGCCCATGCGGAGAGCTCTTGGCGCCTGTGGGTCAGGTCTGATCCTGCGGAGTTCCTCGGCTCGGTTCCTCAGCTCGGTAGCATCTGCAGCAAGTGTAGCAAGGGACACACCAGCAAGGGACACACCGCGGCGGCCTCATCATAGGACCCCTCGAGCGTGCGCCCTCGAGATGCCAGGGTAGGATACCTGCGTGCTCGTTTCCGATCTCGTCGCCACTTCCGATCGTGTCGCCACGACCTCCAGCCGTCTCGAAAAGATCGGTGCGCTGGCCGATCTCTTGCGCCGCCTCTCGCCCGAGGAGGTGCGGATCGGCGTCGACTGGCTGGCCGGGCGGCTGCGTCAGGGCCGGATCGGGCTCGGGCCTGCGATGGTCACCGAGGCCCGCCGCGCCGGTCCGTCCGCCGTCGAGCCCGCGCTCACCCTGGGGGAGGCCGACGCGGTGTTCACGGAGATCGCGCGCACCTCGGGCTCGGGGTCGGCGGCGCAGCGCCGCGCGGCGCTCGGCGGGCTCTTCGCGCGCGCCACCGAGCTCGAGCGCGACTTCTTCGCGCGGCTCCTCGTCGGCGAGCTCCGCCAGGGCGCGCTCGAGGCGGTCATGATCGAGGCGGTGGCGCGCGCCGCGGGGCTGCCGCCGGCCTCGCTGCGGCGCGCGGTCATGCTGGCCGGCGACGCGGCCGAGGTCGCCAAGGCCGCGCTGCTCGAGGGGGCGCCCGGCCTCCAGCGCTTCTCGCTGCAGCTGCTCCGCCCGGTGCAGCCGATGCTGGCGCAGGCGGCGGACGACGTCGCCTCGGCGCTCGGCGAGCTCCGCGCGGCGGCGCTGGAGTGGAAGCTCGACGGCGCGCGCGTGCAGGTGCACAAGGCCGGCGACGAGGTGCGCGTCTTCAGCCGCAGCCTGAACTCGGTCACGAAGGCGGTCCCGGAGGTCGTCGAGGCGGTGCGGGCGCTCCCGGTCCGCTCGATCGTGCTCGACGGCGAGGCGATCGCCTTCCGCGCGGACGGGGCGCCCCACCCGTTCCAGGTCACGATGCGCCGCTTCGGCCGCACGCTCGACGTGGCCGCGCTGCGCGCCGAGCTGCCGCTCCGGGCCCTGTTCTTCGACGTGCT
Organism: Sorangium sp. So ce385; assembly: GCF_051474135.1. Lineage (NCBI taxonomy): Bacteria > Pseudomonadati > Myxococcota > Polyangiales > Polyangiaceae > Sorangium > Sorangium sp. So ce385. The sequence continues at coordinate 10,971,159 of NZ_CP150337.1, forward strand.
GCACCTCGACGGCGAGGACCTGCTCGATCGGTCCGGCAGCGAGCGGGCCGCCGCGCTCCGGCAGGCGCTCGACCGGTCGCTGCGCGTCCCGCGCATCGAGCTGCCGACCGACGCCGAGGCCGAGGCGTTCTTCGGCGACGCGCTCGCCCGCGGCCACGAGGGGGTGATGGCGAAGTCGCTCGCGGCGCCCTACGAGGCCGGGCGGCGCGGCAGCTCGTGGCTCAAGGTGAAGCGGGCGCACACCCTCGACCTCGTCGTGCTCGCGGTCGAGTGGGGCAGCGGCAGGCGCCGGGGGCTGCTCAGCAACCTGCACCTCGGCGCGCGCGATCCCGGCGCCGGCGGGTTCGTGATGCTCGGCAAGACGTTCAAGGGCATGACCGACGAGATGCTCGCGTGGCAGACGCAGCGGCTGCTCGAGCTGGAGATCACGCGCGACGCGTATACGGTGTATGTGCGGCCGGAGCTCGTCGTCGAGATTGCGTTCGACGGGGTGCAGGCGAGCCCGCAGTACCCGGGGGGGGTCGCGCTGCGGTTCGCGCGGGTGAAGCGGTACCGGCCGGACAAGGCGGCGGGGGAGGCCAGCACGATCGACGAGGTGAGGGCCATCCATGCGGGGGCGCTGGCGCATGAGGCGGCGGAGAGGAGGGAGGCGGGAGGAGGAGAAGAGATGGGGGGGAGAGAGGGGGGAGAGGAGGAGAGGGGGGATGTGGGAGGGGGGCGAGGGCGAGAGACGGGTACGAAGTCGCGCACGCGCACGCGCACGCGCACGAGAGACGAGCACGAAGACGGGGGACGGGAGACGGGGGACGGAGGACGGGAGACGGGGGACGGAGGACGGGAGACGGGGGACGCTTGATGACCGCAGTCCGCCTCAGCGCGGAAGGTGCGCGAGGAGGATGTCGCCCCAGCCTTCGCTCTTCAGGGCGCCGAAGCCGGTCTGCGCTTCTTCGTAGAAGCTCGTCACGATCGCGAGGTTCCCTTTCGCGTCGATCGCGGAGGCGCCCATGCCGAAGAACCCGTTTTGCGTGTCGCTGATCATCGTGCCGACCTCGACGATCCGCCGCTGCGCGACGAACGCGCCAGTGCTTGGCTCGTAGGTGGCCATGTAGCTTCCCCGCTCGTCCACCACGCCGGCGCCGAGGTCGAAGGGCGCCCTGAGCGAGGCGATGAGCGCGACCCGGCCGTCGGGGGTGAACGAGAGGCTGGTCGAGACGACGCCGGCGGCCGGGAGCGGCTTCGCCCACCGGACCGCGCCGTCCTCGCCGGCGAGCTTCGCGAGGAACGCGCCGCCCGTGTCGCCGATCGGCCCCTCCCCGAGGTCGGCGCCCACCGCAAACTGGCCGGCGATCAGCACGTCGCCGCGCTCGTCCACGAGCAGGGTCTGCGCCTTGTCGCCGAGGCCCATGCCGTGATCCTCGGGCGCGCCGAAGTGCCTCGACCAGAGGTGGGCGCCGTCCTCCCCCGAGTACTTCGCCACCCAGGCTTGATCGCCCCTCAGCCCGGTGATCGTGCCCCCGCCGAGGTCGGCGCCTCCCGAGAAGTTCCCGGCGACGAGGATGTCGCCGTGGAGGTCCACGGCCACGCCGCCGATCGGGGCGAAGGACGAGGCGTATCCGGACAGGTGTCCCAGGTCCCTCGCGAAGCGGATTGTCCCGTCGGCGCCGAACCTGGCGAGCGTGAGGCTGCTCCCGGACTGGGCGGCGACGACGACGTCATCGCCGGGACCGACGGCCACACGGCCTCCGAAGTCGAAGCCGGCGCCGCCCAGGCGGTGCATCCAGCGCGGAGCGCCGCCCCGGTCGAGCGCGAGGACGAAGATGTCGTCTCGCTCCGGCTCGTCCAGCGCGAGGTCGCCGGCCTCGAGCGGTCCGCTCGAAATGTGGCCGACGACGGCGATGCCGTCGTCGGCGTCGACCGCGATCCCCGTGGCCGTCACCAGGCTGCCGCCGAAGCGCTGAACCCAGCGCAGGCCGCCGTCGTCCGCGTACTTGGCGATGAAGAGGTCCTCGAAGCCGGCGAGCGGCGTGGCGCCCGCGCCGAAGTCGGCCGCTCCGCGCGAGCTGCCGGCCAGGACGACGTTCGCGCCGGCGTCGATCGCGAGGGCCATGGCGTCCTCCATGTCGGGTCCCGAGATCTGCCGATGCCATGCCTCCTCTGCCGGAAGCGCTCCCCCGCGCCCACCCGCGCCCCCGCCCCCCACGGCGTCGCCGCCCGCGCCTCCGCCGGATCCCCACGATCCAGCGCTCGCGTCGCCGCTCGAGCTGGCGGCCGGCTCGGTCTCACGGATCTCACCGCAGCCGGAGAGGATGATCGAAGGGGCAAGGATCAGCAGAGCAGACGTGGTGATGCGCATGGTGTGACCTCCGCCGAACAGGCTATGTTCCCGCCGCAGGACCGCCCCTTAATTCCACCTTAAAGCGATTCGCGCACCCCCTCCCACGGCGCCCCCGTCCTCGCTCGCCCGTCGGCTCCGCCGGGGAGCGGGGCGTCACATGCAGTCCGAGAGGAAGTGCGCTCCGCGCGCCTCGAGCGCCGCGATGTTGCTCGCCTGAGCCGCGCAGTCGATCGGGTTTTGAATCACGGACACGCGGGCACCTGGGCTGAAATCCGGGTTGGCGACGAAGGGCGTCAGATCGGACACCGAGTTGTCCGAGAGGTCGAGGAGGTCCAAGAAACGAAGGCTCGCGAGCGGAGAGGCGTCGGAGATACGGTTTCTCCCGAGGAGCACGAATCTCAGCTCGGTCAGGGCCGACAGGGGCGAGATGTCGCTGATCTCGGCGTCGAACACCACGAGATGGGTCAGCGCCTTGAGATCTGACAGCGGCGCGAGCGTCGAGATGGGAAAATTGCCGAGCTTGAGCGCATGGAGGCGGCTCAGCGAGCGGAGCGGGTTGATGTCGCTGACCGGGTTTTTGTAGAGCGACAGCTCCGACAGGCTCGTCAGCGAGCCGAGGGCGGTGACGTCCGAGATGGAGGTGTTGCTCAAGCTCAGCTCTTCCAGCCGGACGAGCGAGCGCAGCGGCTCGGCATCGACGATCCGGTTGCCCCCGAGGCCCAGGGAGCGCAGCTCGGTGAGCGAGCGCAGCGGCGCGAGGTTGCTGATCTGGCTGCCCACGAGTTTTAGGGAGCGCAGCCCCGTGAGCGAGCGCAGCGGCGAGAGATCTTCCAGGCGATCAGCTCCGATGTTCAGCTGGGTGAGGGAGCGGAGGCACTCGATGCCGGAGAGGGAATGGAGCTCCCGAGAGGAGACCTGGAGGAAGTCGATCGACGCGACGTCGGCCGGAAGGAGCGGGCCCTCCGGCTTCGCCACGTACTTGCGCACCGTCGCCTCGAGCGTCGGGTCGATGAACTCGATGGGTCCGGCGCACTCCGCGGTGGCGCTGCCGCCTGTGCCACCGCCGCCGGCGGCATCGCTGCCGCCGCCGCCGCTGCCCGTGCCGCCGCCGCCGGCGCCGCCCGCGCCCGGCTCCTCTCCGGGGTCCGTCCACCCGCCCGCGCCGTCCCCGGACGTGGGGCCAGGGGGATCCTCCGCGCCTGTGGCGCCGCTCGAAGCGACGGGCGGCTCGGGCTCACGGATCTCAATGCATCCGGCGAGGGCGATGGCAGGGGCAAGGATGAGCAGAGCAGAAGCGATGACGTGCATGGCGTGACCTCCGCCGAGCAGGCTAGGTCCCCGCCGCGAGCTCGCCCCTTAATCCTCTCTTAAAGTGATTCGCGCGCTCCCCCTCCCGGCCGTTGCCCACCGATATCCGCAGGCCCCCGGAGAGGGTGATCGTGGGGCGGGGCGGGGTGGGGGATGGGCCGATGTTTGAGGCAGAGACATGGCGCCTCCGGCGCCGTGTCTCTGCCGAGTTCGGCGGGGCCCCCACCCCGCCCCGCCCCACGATCACCCTCGCCGGGGGCCGTCCAGCTGGCAACAGCCCCCTACCGCCGCTTCCCCCCGCCCCCGCCCCCGCCCTCGCCCGTCCCCCCGCGCGAATCGCCCCCTCCCCTCGCGCCCGGCTCCACCGCGACGTAGTGGACGGGCAGCGCCGGATCCAGCGAGTACCCCTCTGCGTCTCGCCGGAGCCACGGCTTCATCCCGAGCTTCCGCAGCTGGTTCATCGCCACGTAGATCCGGTTCGCCGCCGCTTCCGGCAAGATCCGCTCGCCGGGCCACCCCGCCTCCTTCAGCGCCGCGAGCGAGAGCCCCCGACCCGGCGCACACCGCTGCTGCTCGGCCAGCGCGAGGAGCAGGCGCCGCGCCGCGTGGCGCTCGCGCAGATCGTGCCAGCCGCTGCCCGGCGGGCGGACGAAGCGCGCCCCCTCGGTCAGGAGGAGCTCGCGCTCGGCCCCCGCCCGCGCCTCGGTCACGCCGCCCAGCGCGGCCAGGCTGCGCTCCAGGATCCGGAGCAGCAGCCGCACGTCGTCCGAGCGGCTCGCGCTCGACGGCGATCCCTCGCGGGCGCGCGCGATCCTGCGCCGCGCCGCGCCCTCGTGCGCCGCGGCCTCGTCGCCCCGCCCCGCGCGGCGCGCCGCCTGGGCGAGCGCGAGATCGACGAAGCCCGACGCCACGCGCGCGAGCTCCACGTCGGGCTCGTCGCCGAGCTGCGCGAGCAGCCGCTCGGCCGGATCGAGCGCGCGCCGCGCCTCGTCCACCTCGCCCACCGACGCGAGCGCCGCCCCGAGGCGGCAGAGCGCGATCGCCTCGGAGCGGCGATCCCCGACCTCGCGGAGCAGCGCCACGGCGCGGCCGTGGCAGGCGCGCGCGTCGGCGAGGCGGCCCTCCTCGTGGTGGAGCGCGCCGAGGTTGCCGAGCGTGATCGCGAGCAGCCGCAGGTCGCCCACCTCCCCGAGGATCGCGGCCGCGCGCTCGTAGCGCCGCCGCGCCAGCGCGGGCGCGCCGCGCTCCTGCTCGAGCAGGCCGGCGTTCGTCGAGAAGATCCCCTCCTGCCGGCCGTCGCCGATCTCCGCCGCGATCGCGATCGCCCGCTCGTAGTAGGCGGCGGCCTCGGCCTCGCGGCGCTCGTCGTGGTGGAGCGCGCCGAGGTTGCCGAGCGCGCGCCCCTCGGCGCGGCGGTCGCCGAGGGCGCGGTGGAGCGCGAGCGCCTGCTCGTAGTGGTCTCGCGCGCGCTCCATCTCGCGCCGGCCGTGGTGGAGCACGCCGAGGTCGGCGAGGATCCCGGAGAGCAGCGCCGCCTCGCCGAGCGCCGCCGCCTGCGCGCGGGCGCGCTCGAGGTCCTCGAGCGCCGCCTCCGCCTGCCCCCGCAGCCGCCGCGCGCGCCCCCGCGCCGCGAGCGCGCGGGCCACGACGCGCGGATCGGCCGCGAGCGCCTCGGCCGCGGCGAGCGCGCGGTCGAGCAGCTCGAGCTGCGCGCCGAAGGGGCCGCGGGTGCTGAGCACCGGCTCGATGGCGGAGAGCGCCCGCAGCGCGCGCTCGGCCGCGGCGCGAGGCGCTGCGGCGACCGCCTCCTCGGCCCCGGCGCGAGGCGTCGCCGCCGCGGCGAGCGCGCCCTCGGCGACGGCGAGCAGCTCCTCCAGGTCGCCGGCGATGCGGTTGAGCGCGTCGAGCGCGCCGCGCCGCTCGAAATCCGCGGCCGCGGCCTCGCCGGCGGCCAGGTAGAAGCCCGCGTGCCGTTCGGCCGCGGCCTCGCGCTCCCCGCGCTCGGCGAGCTTCTCGGCGGCGAGCTCCCGCACCCCCTCGTAGAGCGCGAAGCGCGTCGCCCCGTCGCTCCCCGGGGGCGCCGCGCGGAGCAGCGACTTGTCGCGCAGCGCCTCGATCCGGTGGATGGCGGCGGCGTCCGGCTCCGCGAGGACGGCCGCGGCCGCCGCGAGCGTGAACGGCCCGCGGAACACCGAGCAGCAGGCGAGCGCCCGTCGCTCGCGGTCGTCGAGGAGGTCCCACGACCACTCGATCGCGCTGCGCATCGTCGCCTGCCGCGCCTCCCTGCCGCGCGCCGCGCCCGCGAGCAGGTCGAGCCGGCTCCCGAGGCGCGCGAGCAGGCCGCGCACGCCGAGCACGCCCTCGCGCGCCGCCGCGAGCTCGATCGCGAGCGGGATGCCCTCGAGCCGCCGCACCAGGGCGGCGACGTCGGCGAGCCGCTCGTCGCCGGCCGGCGCGCCGACGCGGTGGGCCGCGGCGCGGTCGAGGAAGAGGGCCACGGCGGCGCTGCGCTCGGCCGAGCCCTCGGCGGGGAGCTCGAGCGGGCCGAGCTCGTAGCTGATCTCCCCGGGCAAGCGGGTGCGCTCGCGCGACGTCGCGAGGAAGCGTACCTCGGGCGCCGCGCGCACCCACGCGTCGAGGGCGGGCGCTGCCTGCTCGAGCACGTGCTCCAGGTTGTCGAGCACGACGAGCGCCGGCCCCACCGTCGCGAGGGCGCGGCCGATCCGCTCGACGAGCGTCGCTTCCCGGCGCCCTGCCGCGACCTGCGCGCCGATCGCGCGCGCGACCGCGCCGCAGACGGCGCGCAGGTCGCGGCAGGCGGTGAGCTCGCAGAGCCACACGGCCTCGGCCGGCCGCGCCTCGTCCCAGCGGCTGGCGAGCTCCAGGGCGAGCCGCGTCTTGCCCATGCCGGCCGGCCCCCAGACGGTCACGAGCCGCTCGCCGCGGCGGAAGAGCTCGGCGATCGCGGCGAGCTCGCGTTCGCGGCCGAGGAAGCGCGACGCGGGCGCGGCGAGGTGCCGCCTGCGCGGCCGGGCTGCGTCGGCCATGGGCTGACTCTCGATCAGGCGGGAGCGGAACTCAACGCCGGAGCGAGAAGGCGGCGGGGTGCGCGGCGGGGGTGCGGCGGGGAGCGCGGCGGGGGCTCAGGGTCGCCCGAGCGGCGTCACGAGCAGGTTCTTCCGTGTGCCGTCGAGCTCGACCTGCACCTGGATCCCGCGCCGGTCGAGCGCGGAGAGGGGCCGGAGCGGCGTCACCTGGGCGAAGCGGTCGCCGACGGCGCACCAGGTGCCCTGGAGCGCGGGCGACTCGGCGCCTTCCGGGGTGAAGACCACGGCGCCGGTGCGGCAGCCGCCGTCGTCTGCCGCGTAGAGGCCCTCGAGGCTGCCCTGCGCCGCGGGGCGCGCGCGGAAGGCGAGCACCGCGCCGTCGGGCGTGCGCAGCAGGCCGGATTCGCCGCCGGGATCGGCGGTGGCCGTCCAGCCGGCGCTCTCGATCGAGAATGCGCCGCTCGGGTCCTCGGGTCCCTCGAACCAGCGGGTCATGGTCGCGTACGTGCTCGCGCCGCCGCAGACGTAGAGCGTGACCGCGCCCTCGCCGCGCACGACGGCGAGCACGGCGTCGGTGCCGTCGACCGCGCCGACCGAGATGTCGGGCGGCGCGGGCTCGGGGCCGGCCGCGCACGCGGCGCAGAGCAGGGCGCCGAGCATCCCTGTTGCCAGCGCGAGCGCGCGGGCGCTCTTCATGTAGAGACCGATCTCCAGAGAGCGATGAACAGAACCCATGAGACCCGATGTTAATCGAAACCGGGGGCGGCGGGTGCGGGGCTCCGGGGCGGACACCGCCGGTTCCGTGCCCTCGAAGCCAAGGCGGAGCGGCGGGAGCGTTCGCGCTTTGCCCCTTCGGTCATTGACCCGCCAGGAGGCTCTGGTAAGGCCGGCCACCATCTTCGAGCAGGTGGCTCGGTCAATTGGGGAGGGGAAACCGATGAACCATCCTGCCGATCCCGGGCGGAGCGACCGTAGAGTGCCGGTGCGTGTGGGATTTTCGCTACGATCCAGAGAAGGCGCCGGCGGAGGTCACGAACCCCAACGCCGTCGACACAGACGACGAGAGACCGGGGTTGTTGATGAGCGGAGCGGCGACCGAAGTGTTCATGACGCGCCCAGAACAGAAGCGGCTCATTGCATTTCGGAGCACAGCCAAGGGCGAGCCGCGGGAAAAGCGAAGTGCCGTTCCAGTTGCCCTACTGCATGCTTCGACCCACGCGCGCCTCGGGCGCGGGCTCGGCATGGTCCCCGCCGGGCAGCCGCAGCGGTCGCGGCGCGCATCGTCCAGCGCAGCGCCGCCGTCGGCCACCTGGCCGAGCTCGCCAGCACGACGGTGCTGGCGGACCGTGCTGGCGGCCTGCTCTTCATGCGCGCGCTCGGCCGAGCGCTGCCTGCACCAGGAGCAGCAGCGCGTCGAGCTCCACCGGCTTGCTGACGATCCGGAAGGCTCCCGCCTTCGAGCAGCGCCCGACGGACTCATCGGATGCATAGCCCGTGACCACGATGATCGGCAGGTACGGGTTGAGGCGCTTCAAGGCGGCCACCGTCTCGTCTCCCCCCATCCCCGGCATCCGCAGGTCGGTGATCGCAAGGTCGAAGGGCTCCCGCTGTGCCTGCTGGACCGCCGCTTCGCCGCTCTCCGCGGTAGCGACCACGTACCCCTCCGAGGAGAGGAAGACATCCAGCGTGTCTCGAATGTCTTCCTCGTCATCGATCACCAGGACCCGATGGCCGCTGCCCTGGAGCTCGCTAAGGTCGGCGTTCACGTCTCCTCCTCGCATTGATCTGTCGCCCGAGAGCCGGGCAGCCCCATCCGGGCTGTGGCCTCCTCACCGGCTTCCCCTGGACCGGAAGCCTACCGCAACTCTCCAAGTCAGCGACGGTCCCGATCGCGTCGGCGTGCACCTCGATGCCGTTCCGTTGCGAGCGGCCAGCCGGGCCGGGCGCCCAGGTACGCGGCGCCGGCGAGCCCGGGGCGGCCGTGCGCGGCCTGCCGCGCCCCCGCGGGGAGGCCGCCGCGCCCTGATTGTTCGTGAGGGCTACACAGTCAGAGCGCGGCGCGCCGGCTAATCAGCCTGCCCTCGGCGAGCTATTCATCCCGTGTCGAACGACGGAGCGCTCGCCCGATCGGCTGCCCCGGCAGCGCCCGCGGGAAGGGTGGTCGAGCGCTCCCCATCCCCTCGCGCCTCGGCCGACTCCATGCCGGTCCGCGGCGCCCTCTCGCTATCTGGAGACGATCCGCATGAACACGCTCATGAAGTCCTTGATGGGTGCCGCGCTCTTGACGACGCAGGCGATGTCCGTGTCCGCGTGCAGCGGCGACGACGCGAGCGACGGCGACGGCAAGGGCCCCCTCTCCTTGCAGGTCTTCACGGCCGACGAGCCCGGCTTCAACGTCAACTCCACCCTGATCTCGGGCGAGCGCGACGCCATCCTCGTGGACGCGCAGTTCACCCGGAGCCAGGCGCGGCTCCTGAGCGACGCCATCGAGGAGACCGGCAAGCGGCTCACCACCGTGTACATCACCCATGGGCATCCGGATCATCACTTCGGGCTCGAGATCATCCGCGAGCGGTTCCCCGACGCGAAGATCCTCGCCAGACCGGCCGTCGCCGAGGAGATGAAGACGGAGGGCCCCAAGGATCTCGCGCAGTGGAAGCCGGTGTACCAGGACGACCTCACCGACACGCTCGTCGACGCCGAGCCCACCACGCAACCCTCCCTCGACCTGGAGGGCCACGAGATCCGCATCCTCGGCCCGATGCAGGGCGACATCGAGCAGAGCTTCCCCATCCACGTGCCGGAGCTGAACGCCGTGATCGCCGGGGACGTCGTGTACAGCGGAGTCCATACCTGGCTCGTGGACTCTGGCCGGGAGCAGCGCGACGCGTGGATCGAGACCCTGGAGGAGCTCTCCGCGCTCCCCCTCGAGACCGTGATCGCTGGACACAAGGATCCGGCGCGCGACGACAGCCCAGCGGCCATCGCCGAGACGGGCGAATACATCGAGGAGTTCAGCCGCGCCGTCGTCGCGAGCACGAGCGCCGAGGAAGTCGAGCAAAAGATGCTGGAGAGGTATGGTGACCTCGACCTCCCGATCATCCTGCAGCTGAGCGCCCAGGCGGCGTTCAGCGAGGCGGCGCCGTGACCGGCGCTCCAGGTCGCACGATGGCGCTCACGGCCCCGCCCGCTCGCCCAGCTCGGCCTTATGGCGCTCACCGCCCCGCCCGCTCGCCCAGCTCGGCCTTGAGGAAGCGGAGGAACTCGCTGACCTTGGCGGGCGCGTCGCGCCGCGAGGGCACCACGGCGAAGATGCCGCCCTCCGGGAGCGTATGGCTCGGCATGACGCGCACGAGCCGCCCCGCCTGCAGGTCCTCCCGCGCCTGGTAGTCGGGGAGCGCGCCGATCCCCGCCCCGGCGAGCACGAACGCACGCACGGCCACCCCGTGGTTCGCCACGACGCGGCGGCGCATCGACACGGTCTGCTCGTTCCCTTGCGCATCACGGAAGGTGCAGCGGTTCGGGTTCGGCAACGCCGCGTGGGCGACCCAGTCGAGGTTCGCCAGATCGGCCGGCACCAGGGGCACGGACACCCGCGCGAGGTACGCCGGCGAGCCGCACAGGATCTGCGCGAAGCCGCCCAGCGGGACGGCGTGGTGGCTCGAGTCGGCGAGCCAGCCGACGCGGATCGCCATGTCGAGGCGCCGCTCGACCATGTCGAGGATCTCGTCGCTCGTCACCAGATCGATCTGGACGCGCGGGTAGCGCCGCATGAACTCGGTCGCCGCCGGGACGAGCGTCGTCACCGCGAGGTCGAGCGGCGCGGTGACGCGCAGGACGCCGGACGGAGCGCGCTTGAGGCCCTGGAGCTGGGAGTGCACCTGCTCCGCGTCCCGCAGGATCCGGGAGGCGGTCGCGTGGTAGATCTCGCCGGCCTCGGTCAGCGACATGGAGCGCGTCGTGCGCTGCATCAGGGTGACGCCGAGGCTCGTCTCCAGCTGGCGGACGTGCTGGCTGACCATCGATTTGGTCATCCCGAGCACCTGCGCCGCCGCCGTGAACGAGCGATGCTCGACCACGGCCACGAACACCGCCATGCGGTTCAGATCGACACCCATGTTCCCGGGGAGGATGGCACGGAGGGAGCTCCTCGCGACGCGCCCCGCGGCGAGGATCCACGAGCGCGCCAGCCATGCGGGGCGATCGGCCCTCGAGCCCCGAGGCTGGTGTCTGGTGCTGCCATCGCTCAGGTGGACTGAGGAATCCGCGCGATGACCTTGATCTCGAAATCGAAGCCTGCCAGCCAGTTCACGCCGACCGCGGTCCAGTTCGGGTAGGGCGGCTCCCCGATCGCCTTCAGTCGAACGGCGTTCACCGCCTCCCACTGCTTGGCCGGGTCGGTGTGGAAGGAGGTCACGTCGACGACGTCGTCGAACGTGCAGCCGGCGGCCTTCAGCACGGCCGCGAGGTTGTCGAAGGCGAGCTGGACCTGCTTTTCGAAGACCGGCTCGGGCGACCCGTCCTCTCGGCTGCCGACTTGGCCCGAGACGAACAGAAGGTCGCCCGAGCGGATCGCCGCCGAATAGCGGTTGATCTCGTAGAGCGCCTGCCGACCGGCAGGGAAGATCGCATCGCGTTTGGCCATGATTTGCTCCTCTTCAAACAAGGCAGGCCCGACCTCCCGACGCGGCGTCGTTCCGCCGAGACAAGCGAGAGACGTTTGCACTGCTTCAGGGGTTCAGGTCCTCCGCGCTTCATTGCGCGGCACGGTCGTTGATATGCGCCCCGTGTGCCGGTATATAACCCCTACGCGCCGCATGTCAACACGCATACGCGGCGTATGTCTCTCATAGCAGATGGCAGTGATCGCGAGATGACGTGCGCAGATGGTGGAAGGCTTCTACCCGCGGAGCGTGCATGAACGCCGCCCGGCGGCGATCGCTGGCAGTCCGCTCGCGCCCACCGGCGCGCGGCTCATCCCCCGCCTCCCTCGGCCGCGCGCGCCGCGGCCCACCCCTCGCGCGACACGAGCTCGGCCACCCGCGCGTGGACCTCGTCGCGGATCTCCCGCACGCGCTCCACCGGCTTGCCCTTGGGATCCTCGAGGGGCCAGTCCTCACGCCGCAGCCCTGGGACCACGGGGCACGCCTCCCCGCATCCCATGGTGACGAGCAGCGCCGCCTGGCTCGCCAGCGCGTCGGTGAGCCGCTGGGGCTTCACGGCCGAGAGGTCGATCCCCTCCTCCGCCATCGCCGCGAGCACCTCGGGATGAACGCGGGGCCCGGGCTCGGTACCGGCCGAGACGGCGCGCGCCTTTTCAGGGTCGGACAGGGCGTTGAACCACGCCGCGGCCATCTGAGAACGCCCCGCGTTGTGAACGCAGGCAAACAACACGACCTTCATCGAGGTTCCTCCGGAAGAACGCGATCGACGACGCGATCGGCGACCTCGGGCAGGGCGGGGACGAGCCAGCGGAATGCCAGCGTCGCCGCCGCCGCCCCTGCGAGCTGTGCGACGATGAACCCCGGCGCGTCGGCCGGGCGGATGCCGGCGAACGTGTCGCTCGCGGCCCTGGCGAGCGTCACGGCCGGGTTGGCGAACGACGTTGACGAGGTGAACCAATAGGCGGCCGTGATGTACGCGCCCACGGCGAAAGGAGCCGACTCGGCCCGCCTCCGGACACTGCCCCAGATGACGGCGAGCAACCCGAACGTCGCGACGAACTCGCTCGCCAGCTGGGCGAGCCCCGAGCGCTCATGCTGCGACGCCGAGAAGAGGGCCTCTCCGAACATGACGTGCGCCGCGGCGACCCCCGCGAAGGCGCCGGCGACCTGGGCCAGGACGTACGCGGGCACCTCGCGCCAGGAGAGCCCGCCCTGGCTCGCGTCGGCGAGCGTGACGGCCGGGTTGAAGTGCGCGCCGGAGATGGCCCCGAAGGTCAGGATCAGGGCGACCAGCGCGGCCCCCGTCGCGATCGTGTTCGCGAGCAGGGCGATCGCCACGTTCCCGCCGGCGAGGCGCTCGGCCATGATCCCGGACCCGACCACGGTCGCGAGCAGCAGGGCCGTCCCGAGCGCCTCGGCGACGGCCCTGCGGAGGAGATCAGCGCGCGGCGGCATCGCCCTGCTTGGACGGGACGCAGCACGACGGCGCGCAGCACGCGGCATCGGTCTTCGAGGGCATCGCGGGCTGGCTCCCCATCACGGCCGCTTCGCCCTTCACCACGAACACCTCCCACGAGTTGCCGTCGGGGTCCTCGATCCAGACCTTGTCCTGCACCGCATAGCAACAGGCCGTGTCCTCCTCCGTGAACGTCCTGAGCTCCGCGGCCTCGAAGCGCCGCTTGGCCTCGAGCACGTCCTCCGTGCTCGCCACCTGGACGCCGAAGTGGCTCGCGTTGACGCCGGTGCGCGGCGCCTCCTGCATGGTGAGGTTCAGCGAAGGCTCCTTGAGGTCGAACTTCGCATAGCCGGGGCGGCGCTTTGTGGCGCGCACGCCAAAGGCCTTTTCATAGAACGCGACCGAGGCGTCGATGTTGGAGACGTTGAGAGAGAGATGAGGCTTGATGACATTCATCGCACACCTTCCTTCCACTTGCTTCCAAAAAGTTCGAAATAGAGAGGCAAAAAAAATCAGCAGCACGGCTTGCCGCGCTTGCAGCAGTCCTCCCACAGGTACTCCGTCAGCGCGCGGAGCGCCTCGTAGTCGGCGCTGTAGTAGTGAAACGTCCCTTCCCCGCGCGTCCTCAGGACGCCGGCATCGACGAGCCGCTTGAGGTGATGGCTCAGCGTCGAGGCCGCCAGCCCGACGTGCGCCTGGATGTCGCCCGCGGGGGCGCCCTCCATCCCGGCCTGCACCACGAAGCGCAGCACCGCGAGCCGCACCGGGTGACCGAGCGCGGCGAGCTGTTCGGCGTGACGGTCGAGCTTCGACGGCACACACTACTTCTAACATTGTCGAAGTAACCGCGCAAGCCCTCGTCGCAAAAATCCGAGCCGGTGCCGCCGTCCCACGAGGGGTCGTCCCTGGTCCCCGGAGAGAGGGAAGGAAGCACCGAGGCACAGAGGAACACGAAGAGCACAGAGGAACCGAGAGGCCACCAGCGCCGCTCGAGAAATGGGTGGCGCGGCGGCCCTGTGTGTCCGTACAATGACGATTTCTTGAACTGTCAATGAGGCTGGCAGTGGAAAATAGCACCATTGTTCGACGGGCACGCTTCCGCGGGCTCCACCGTTCCTTCTCGCTCGCCCTCGTCACGCTGAGCGTCGCCTGCGGCCAGGCGCCGACCGAACCCGGCGAGGGCACCCCGCAGGCGATCCCGTCCCTGACCGGGGATGTCGCGTTCTCCACGCCGAGCCAGACGTTCAGGGATCAAATCCAGGTGGAGATGTCCACCTCCATCGATGGGGCCGAGATCCGCTACACGCTGGACGGGCAGCTGCCGACCTCGGCCTCCACGCTGTACACGGGCGAGCCCGTGACCCTCACCGCCACGACGCAGGTCCGCGCGCAGGCGTTCGCGGGGGGCGCCGCGCGCGGCGCGGTGAGCACGGGCATCTACATCGCGCGCACCATCGACGCGACCTCCGACCTCCCCATCATGCTCATCGACGGCTACGGCCAGGGCAAGCCGACCGACAAGGAGGTCTATTTCGACGCGGCGGTGATGATCTGGGAGCCGGTCAACGGCGTCGCCTCGATCGCCTCGCTGCCCACGATGGCGATGCGCGGCGGCTATCACGTGCGCGGCCAGTCCTCGATGAACTTCCCCCAGACACCGTACAAGGTCGAGCTGTGGGGCAACGACGACAAGGACCTCGACTACCCGGTGCTCGGCATGCCCGCCGACTCGGACTGGGCGCTGATCCCCCCGTATTACGACCGCACGCTGATCCGCAATCCGTTCACCTACACCCTCGGCCGCGACATGGGCCTGGAGGCGCCGCGCAACGAGTTCGCCGAGGTCTACCTGAACTACGACGCCCGCGTCATCGGCGAAGCCGATTACCAGGGCATCTACTGGATCTCGGAGACCATCAAGAACAACGAGGCCCGCACCGATCTCAAGCAGCTCGAGGAGGAGGACCTCGACGCGCCCAAGATCAGCGGCGGCTACATCTTCAAGTTCGATCAGGCGGCCGCCGAGGAGCCGATGCTCACCTGCACCGGCTCGGATCCGCTCCCGTCGTTCGGAGGCTTCGGCGGCGGCGGCGGGCCCCGCCCCGGCCAGGGCGGCACGTGCTGGATCGATCTCGAGGTGGTGGATCCCGATCCCCTGAACGACGCGCAGGAGGCCTGGCTGACCCAATACATCCAGGAGTTCCACGACAGCCTCCATCAGACGCCGATCGGCGACTACGCGGCGTACATCGACGTGCCGTCGTTCATCGATTACCTGATCATCAGCGAGCTGACGCTCAACGTGGACGCTTACGTGCGGAGCGCCTTCTACCACAAGGATCGCGATCAGAAGATCAAGGCCGGCCCCCTCTGGGACTACAACTTCGCGCTCGGCGGCGTGGGCGCCCAGAGCGCGGCGCCGGAGTCGAACAACGACACCGGCTTTCGCTTCAGCGGCGCGAGGAACGTCAACAACTGGTATCAAAAGCTCACCGCGGATCCGGCCTTCATGGCGCAGGTGAAGGCGCGCTACACGGCGCTGCGCCAGACGCTCCTGTCGGAGGCCGCGCTCGAGCAGCGCATGGACGAGCTGAGCGCGCCGCTCGCGCAGGCCGCGGCCCGCGATCTCGCCAAGTGGCCGGTGTCGGACATCATCGAGTCGAGCGAGGGCTTCCTCGGCGGCCCCACCGCGCCGACGTGGGAGGGGCAGCTGCAGGTCATGCGCGACTTCCTGCGGGCCCGGCTCGCCTGGCTCGACGCCAACTTGCCATGACACGGCGCGAGCCGCCGCCGCCGGCCGCCCCCCGCGGCCCAGGTCAGCCGAAGCGGTAGTGCTTGCGAACCGGGGAGCGGACCTCCCACGTGCAGCTCAGGCCGGCGGGGAACGTCACCAGATCCCCCGCCTGGATCCGCACCGGCGCGCCCCCTCCCGCCGGCGTCACGATCACGTCGCCCTCGAGCAGGTAGCAGGTCTCCGGCTCGTCGTAGTGCCACGGGAAGGTCGACACCTCCTTCGTCCAGATGGGCCAGCTGCGCGCCCCGAGCTTCGCCAGCTGCTCCTCCGACGGACCGTGCTCCAGCTTGATCGACTCCATGGCTCCTCGTCCTCGCTCGATGTGCCCCCAGGCCCCGCTCCCGCGGCGCCCTCCGCCGCGGCCGATGCTAGCAGCCGGGCGCGTCCCGGCGGCACAGGTCGCGCGCCTCGCGCGCCAGCGCCTCCATGCGCCCGAGGCTCCCGCGCAGCGGCTCCGCGCCCTGGCCGGGCGCGGAGAGCAGCGCCTCCACCCGGTCGGCGAAGCCCTCGGGGCACCACGGGAGCGCCCGCGTCCGCTGCAGCGCGCCCTTCTCGTTCGAGACGTAGCGCTCGTTCAGCGCGAAGAGCGCCTGCACCAGGCACGCGGCGGCGCGGAACAGGCAGCCGCTCACGTACATCACGTCGCCGCGCCCCGCGGCCTTCTTCGCGGTGTCGATCGCGAAGCCGGCCTCCCACAGGAACCGATCGAGGAGCGCCCTCCGCAGGGCCGGCGGATACGGCGTCACGAGCGCCTTGAGCGGGGCGAGCACGCCCGCCGGATCGAAGAGCGGCCGGCAGTCGTGGATGTCGGCCAGGTAGTTGGAGCTGAAAAAGCCGTGCGGGTGCCCGGGCTGGTAGTCGCACGTCACCTGCCCCGCGCGGCATTCCTCGATCACGCGCCGCACGCGGGCGAGATCGCGGTAGAGCCAGTCGACGCGGTGCCCCTCGATCTCGAGCCACGCGCCCCCGTTGATCCACGGTCCCCACGCGCCGGGCGGCGTCACCACGTCCCCGGGGTCCGCAGCGAGGAGCTCCCGCGCGAGCGGCGCCACGGCGCCCTCGGCGCCGCCCGCGCAGAGCTCCCGCGCGAGCGCGCGCAGCGCCGGGAGATCGGGCGGGCGCTCCGGCTCGTAGTAGATGCCGAGATCGAGATCCGAGTCCGGGTGGCCGGCGCCGCGGGCGCGCGAGCCGCCCAGCACGACCGCCACGACGCCCGGGATCGCGCCGAGCCGCGCCGCAACGCGCGCCGCAACGTCCAGTGCCTCGCTCACGTCCAGCCGCCTCCTGCCGCTGTGCCCCGCGGCGCGCCGAGCATACCACCAGGCCGCGCCCGGGCGCCCGGACCGGCCGCCGCCGCGCCGCGCCGCCGCACCCCGCCCCGCCCGCTGTGCCTGCGCCCGCCGTTCTGCTAAACGGCATCGCGTGCCCGACCTGATCGTCCACCCGGCGGAGCGGCCGCTCATCGGGAGCGTGCCGGTCCCCGCGGACAAGAGCATCGCCCACAGGGCGCTCCTCCTGGCGGGGCTCGCCACCGGGCAGAGCCGCGTCCGCTGCGGGTCGCTCGGCGGCGACGTCCGCTCGACCGTGGACGCGCTGCGCGCCCTGGGCGTCCGCGTCGAGGAGCCGTCGCCCGGCGACCTCGTCGTCCACGGCGCCGGTCTCTCCGGCCTGCGCGCCCCCGACGGGCCCATCGACTGCGGCAACTCCGGGACCACCATGCGGCTGCTCTCGGGCATCCTCGTCGCCCAGCGCTTCGCCGCGCGCCTCGTCGGCGACGCGTCCCTCTCGCGCCGCCCCATGGAGCGCGTCGCGAAGCCGCTCCGCCTCCGCGGCGGGCGCATCGAGGGGCAGCTCGACCCGCGCACGATCGGCGAGATCACCGCGCCGCTCGACGTCGGGCCGCTCCCCGAGCCGCACGTGCTCTCGTCCATCGAATACGACCTCCCCGTCCCGTGCGACCAGGTGAAGAGCGCGCTCCTCTTCTCCGGCCTCTTCGCCGACGGCCCCACCTTCGTGCGCGAGCCGATCGTCTCGCGCGATCACACCGAGCGCATGCTCACCGCGCTCGGCGTCCCGGTCGACTCGGTCGGCGCGATGGTCTGCCTCGACGCGGCCCGCTTCTCCGGCGATCTGCCGGCGTTCGACCTCGACGTGCCCGGCGACCTCTCGGCCGCCGCGTTCCTCCTCGCCGCCGCGGAGCTCGTGCCGGAGAGCCGCGTGACCGCGCGCCGCGTCGGCCTCAACCCGACGCGCACCGGGCTGCTCGAGGTGCTGCGCGACATGGACAGCAGCGTCGCCGTCGAGATCAAGGGGGAGGCCCTCGGCGAGCCGACCGGCGATCTCCACATCGCCTCCGGGTCCGGCCTGCGCGGCGGGCGCGCGGGCGGCGAGCTCGCGGCGCGCGCCCTCGACGAGCTGCCCATCCTGCTCGGCCTCGCCGCGCGGGCGCGCGGCGTCACCGAGGTGTTCGACGCGCGGGAGCTGCGCGTGCAGGAGACCGACCGGATCGCGGCGATGGCGGCCGTGCTCGGCGCCTTCGGCCTGCGCTGCGAGGAGCGCACCGACGGGCTCCTCGTCGAGGGCAGGCCCGACCGGCCGCTCGACGCGGCCGACGTCGACAGCCGCGGCGACCACCGCATCGCGATGACGGCCGCCGTGCTCGGGCTCGCCGCGCGCGGGCCCACGCGCGTGCGCGACGCGGGGTGCATCGCGACGAGCTTCCCCCTCTTCGTCGGGACGCTCCGCGCCCTGGGCGCGCGCATCGAGGTCGAGGGCGCCCGCGCCGCGTGAGCGAGCGGGCGAGCGAGCGAACGAGGAGGAGCGCAGGTGACCGAACGGCAGAGACAGGACGACGCACGCCACCTCCCGGGCCAGGGCGAGCTCCGGCGGCTGCGCGTCGCCATCGACGGGCCGGCCGGCGCCGGCAAGGGCACGGTCGCGCGGGGGCTCGCCGAGCGGCTCGGCTACCTCCTCGTCGACACCGGCGCGATCTACCGCGCCGTCGCGCTCGCGGTCCACCGCGTCGGCCTCGCGTGGGACGAGACCGGCGCGATCGGCGCCCTCGCCGAGGATCTCGCGAGCGGCGGGCGCATCACGCTGGAGCGCGGCGCGGCGCCCGACTCCACGGACGCCGGCGCCGCGCACGCCGCCGCCGCGCGCGCCGCGTCGGCCGATGGGCCGCCGCACTCGAGCGTGGGCGGCAGCGGCATGCGGGTGCTGCTCGACGGCGAGGACGTCTCCAGCGCGATCCGCGCCCCCGAGATCAGCCTCGGCGCGAGCCGGGTCTCGGCGATCCCCGCGGTGCGCAAGGCGCTGCTCGCGATGCAGCGGCAGGCCGGCGCGGGCGGCGGGGTCGTGCTCGAGGGGCGCGACATCGGCACCGTGGTGTTCCCCGACGCCGAGGTGAAGTTCTTCCTCACCGCGCCCGCCGAGATCCGCGCGAAGCGGCGGTACGACGAGCTCGTCGCGCGCGGCATGACCGTCAGCTTCGAGGCGACGCTCTCCGACGTGCTCCGCCGCGACAAGGCCGACAGCGAGCGCGCCGTCGCGCCGCTCCGCAAGGCCGACGACGCGATCCTCGTCGACTCGGGGCACCGGAGCCCGCAGGAGATCATCGACGAGATGGCGTCGCTCGTGGAGATCCGTGCGCGCGGCGCGTGACGCCCGCGCCGCCGCCGCCGCTACCTTGATCGCGCTCGCGCTCCCGGCCTGCGGGGGCGCGGCGCCGCAGCCCGAGGCGCAGCGCGCGAGGATCCCGGACGGCCCGCGGGTCGTCCGGCGCATCGAGCCGGCCGATCTCCTCCCGGCCGATCTCGATCTCGTGGTGCGCGTCGACGTCGCCCGCATGCGCGCCGGCCTCGGCCAGGCGGCCGCGGACGAGCTCGCGCGGCGCGCGCTCGACGAAGCGCCCGACGAGGCGCCCGACGAGGCGCTCGAGAGCGCCCTCCGGCGCGCCGACGTCGTCTGGCTCGGCCTGCGGCTCGCCGATCTCGAGGCGGGCGACCGCGTCGTCGTCCTGGAGGGCCGGATGGCCGGGCTCGCGCCCGATCCCGATCGCTGGGCGCCGTCGCCGGTCGCGCAGGGCGTGCAGGGCGGCGTCGCCGTCTTCGATCGCCGCGGCGACGGCGTCGCCGCGCGCGCCGACACGGCGCGGATCGTCGCGCTCGGCGATCGCGCCGTCGCGCTCGTGTCCGCGGCCGAGGTGAGCAGCGTCGCGCGCGTCCTCCGCGACGGCCCGGACGAGCGCCGCGGCGACCCGGCCGCCGAGGGGCTCGTGAGCCTCGACCTGCGCGCGCGCCGGCTCCCCGCCTCGCTCGCGCGCCGCTTCCCGTCGGCCTCCGCGCTCGTCGCCGGCGTCGAGCGCGTCCGCGCCGTGGCGTCCCTCACCGACGAGGGGGTGCGCCTCGACGCCGAGATCGTCGGCGTCGATCCGGCCGGCGCCGGGCGCGCCCGGCGGTTCCTCGAGGTGCTGCGCGACAACGTCGAGGATGTGCGTTACGCAGATCTGATGAAGGCGCTCTCGATCGAGCAGGTGGAGCGCACCGTGCGGCTCCGCTGGCTCCTCCCGGCGCCCCTCGTGCTCGCCCTGCTCTCCCGGGGCTCGCCCGGCTGAACCGATGCCCGACACCCTGATCGAAGAACCGATCCGACCGACCGTGATCGACGAGGCCGCGGCGCCCGCGCCGGCCCCGGAGGCCGACCCCGCCGAGGCGACCCCCGCGAAGCCCGACGGCGGCGCCGCCCCGCCGCGCCCCGGCCGGCCGCGGGGGGCCGCGTGCCTCGCCGCGGCGCTCGCCGGCGTCGCGCTGCTCGCCGGCGTCGCGCTCGGCGTCTACTTCTTCTTCTTTCGCTACGAGCCGACGGCCCGGCGCCACATCCCGGGCGACGCGAACATCGTGGTCCGCCTCGAGACCGCGGATCTCGCGCTCTTCGGGCCCGTGCGCCAGCACTTCCTGCCGCTGGTCGAGGAGGCGCCCGCGGGCGCGTCGCGGCGGGCGCGCATCGAGGCGGCCACCGGCGTCGACGTCCTCTCGGACGTGCGCGAGATCGTGATCGCCTCGACCGACGCCGCGAGCTGGGTCGCGCTCGCGGGCGGGCGCATCCCGAAGGGCCGGTTCGTCGCCGGCATGGAGAAGGTCGCCCGCGAGGAGGGCTGGTCCGGCCTCCGCCGCGAGGGCGAGCTCCTGCTCGTCGGCGGCCCGCGCCCGCGCGCCGTGATCGGCCAGGCCGACGACGGCACGCTCGTCGTCGGCACGGACGTCGAGATCGTGAGCGCCGCGCTGCCCGCGTCGGACGAGTGGCAGCGCCTCGATCTGCCCGAGCAGGGCGCCGTCGCCTTCGCGCTCACGGGCGCCGCGTGGTCCGGCGCCGCCGGCGCGGCCTCGCCGCTGCTCCCGCGGGCCGGCGCGCTGTTCCGGCGCATCGATCACGCCTCGGGCACGCTCACGCTCGGCGCGGCGCCCGCGCTCGCGATGCGCCTCGCGCCCGTCTCGGGCGACACGGCCGCGGCGCTCGCCGCGGACGCCCAGGCGTTCCTCGGCAGCCTCAAGCTCGCGCTCGCGCTGCTCCCCGACGTCGCCGGCGCCGCGGCCGCGATCGACGGCGCCCAGGCCGCCGCGCAGGACGATCGCGTCGAGATCCGGACGAAATGGCCCGTCGAGGGCCTCGATCGCGCCTGCGCAGCGCTCGCACAGCGGGCGCGCGAGGCAGCGCACGACGCTGGCAGCACTCCGCGCGCCGCCCCCTGAGGATCGCGCCGCTTTGAGCCAGCGGGCTCGTCGTTTCTCAGGGAAACGACAAAAACCCACCGTGGCTCGGTCGTTGCATTGACAGAGGCCCCTCCTCAGACTACAGGCTCGCCTCTCCCGAGGGGCCGGGTGCATCGGTACGCGTGTGCCTGCCCCTCCGCCGCTCGTGCGTGGCACCAAGGGTCCATGCCTACGCCCGCGCGGCGAATCCCAGGGAAGGAAAGGAAACAAGAACGAACAACATGACTAGTAACATCCATATGGAGGCAGGCTCGTCCGGGGCGAGCATGGAGAGCTTTGCCGCGCTCTTCGAACAGAGCGTGGAAGGGGGCGATTTCGCGCGTGAAGGAGAGATCATCTCCGGCACCGTGGTCGCAGTGAACCGCGACTCCGTCGTGGTCGACATCGGCGGCAAGAGCGAGGGCGTCATCGCGCTGCGCGAGTTCGCGGACGCCGCGGGCCAGGCCGCCGTCAAGGCGGGCGACAAGGTCGACGTCTACATCGAGAGCCGCGAGAACGACGACGGCCTCGTCACCTTGTCGAAGGAGAAGGCCGACAAGATGAAGGTCTGGGATGAGATCTCGAACGCCTGCGAGGCGGACGAGCTCATCGAGGGCACGATCAGCCAGCGCGTGAAGGGCGGCCTCTCGGTCACCATCCGCGGCGGCGTGAAGGCCTTCCTCCCGGGCTCGCAGGTCGACCTCCGCCCGATCCGCAACTTGGACAAGCTGATCGGCCAGACCTACAAGTTCAAGGTCATCAAGTTCAACAAGAAGCGCGGCAACATCGTGCTCTCGCGGCGCGTGCTCCTCGAGCGCGAGCGCGACGAGATGAAGGCCAAGACGCTCGAGACGTTGACGGAAGGGATGACCGTCAAGGGGACCATCAAGAACATCACCGAGTACGGCGCGTTCGTCGACCTCGGCGGCATCGATGGCCTCCTGCACATCACGGACATGTCGTGGGGCCGCGTGAACCACCCGAGCGAGGTGTTCCAGGTCGGCGACGAGGTCCTCGTGAAGGTCCTCAAGTACAACGCCGACACCGAGCGCGTCTCCCTGGGCCTCAAGCAGACCCAGGAGGACCCCTGGAACCACGCCGAGGAGGCCTACCCCGCGGGCAAGAAGGTCCGCGGCAAGGTCATGTCGATCACCGACTACGGCGCGTTCGTCGAGCTGGAGCCGGGCGTCGAGGGCCTCATCCACGTGAGCGAGATGAGCTGGACCAAGAAGGTCAAGCACCCGTCGAAGCTGCTCGAGGTGGGCCAGGAGCTCGAGTGCCAGGTGCTCGAGGTGGACGCGCGCGCGAAGCGCATCAGCCTCGGCCTCAAGCAGCTGGAGCCGGATCCGTGGATGCTCTTCACGGACAAGTACCACCCCGGCGACAAGATCGCGGGCAAGGTCCGGTCGCTCACCGACTACGGCGTCTTCGTCGGGATCGAGGAGGGCGTCGACGGCATGGTCCACAAGAGCGACCTCTCGTGGTCGGTGCGCGTCAACAACCCGAGCGACCTGTACCACAAGGGCGACGACGTCGAGGCGATCATCCTCTCGATCAACCACGACGAGAAGAAGGTCTCCCTCGGCATCAAGCAGCTCTGGGACGACCCGTGGCCGACCATGCTGCAGGAGTACCCGCCCGGCCGCGTCATCGACGACGCGCAGGTGGTGAGCATCGTCGACTACGGCGTGTTCGTGCGGCTGCGCGAGGGCGTCGAGGGCCTCATCTCGCAGAGCGACGTGCAGGAGCCCGAGGACGGCAAGCTCAAGGTCGGCGACAAGGTCAAGGCCGAGATCTCCTCGCTCGACACGGTCGACCGCCGGCTCTTCCTGACGATGAAGAACATCGGCATGGAGCGCCCCGCCCCGGTCCAGCGCCAGCAGCAGAAGCGCAAGGACGACGACGACAAGCCGGTGGCCGGCACGATCGGCGATCTCATCAAGGAGAAGTTCGGCGGCAAGCTCGACCTGAAGTGACGTTGCCCGGCGCGCGGCCCGCCTGATCCGGCCGCGCGCCAGGCGCGCACTCCGCCGCACCGAAGGTACGGCGGGCTGCGGGCGCCCCGGTGCCGCTCGGCTCGCCGTGTGGACCCGATGTCGACGAGAGGCGAGGCCCTCCCCAGGGCCTCGCCTCTTGCTTTTTCCGGGGCGCCGCGGACGATCCCGCCGCGATGAGAGGCCCCCTCGCGCGCTCCGCCCTCGCCGCGCCGGTCCTTGCCGCCCTGGCGCTCGGCGCGCCCCCCGCCCGCGCCGACGGCCCCCTCGCCGGCCCCGCGGGCGGCGGCCCCCTCGCCGGCCCCGCGGGCGGCGGCCCCCTCGCCGCCGGCCCCGCGGGCCCCGTTGCCGGCCCGCGCCCCTTTGCCGGCCCCGCCAGCCCCCTTGCCCGCCCCGCGGGCCCCCTTGCCGGCCCCGCGGCCGGCGACCCCCTCGCCCGCCTCCCGAGCGGCCTGCCCCGTGTGACGTTCCCGGAACGGCCGCTCGCGCGCGCCTACGCGCCGCTGCGCGACCCCGACCCGTGGTTCGGCGATGACAAGGCGCGCCATTTCTGTGCGTCAATCGCCCTCGCCAGCGGCGGGTACGCGCTCGGCGCGCTCGCGACCGACGACCTCCACGGACGGATCGCGGTGGGGGCCGCGGTCGCGCTCGGCGCCGGCCTGGCGAAGGAGGCGTTCGACGCCGCCGGCTACGGCACCCCCTCGTTCCGCGACCTCGTCTGGGACGCGCTCGGCACGTCCGCCGGGCTTGCCCTCTCGGTCTGGTTCGACATCGCCGCCACGCCGATCGCCTTCTGAGGTTCGCGCCCCGGCCCGCGGCCGAGCGCGGGCGTCCCCGGGCGGGCATCCCCCGTGCGAGCCGCGCGAGGACGGCGCGAGGCGCGGGCGGCGATGAGGACGAGGGGGCGACGCGGCGGCCGTCGAGCACGGGCGGTGGTCCCGCGCGCGTGGCCGCCGTGCTAGCGTCTCCGCGACATGGGCAACCCCCTGTGGGCGCCCTGGCGCATCGAGTACATCCTTGCGCCGAAGGGCCAGTCCGACTGCATCTTCTGCGGCATCCCCCGCGCATCCCAGCAAGAACAGCGCGACCGGCTGGTCGTGACCGCGACCCGCCGCGCGTTCGTCATGCTGAACCGCTACCCGTTCGCCTCGGGCCACCTCCTCGTGGTCCCGCACGCGCACGTCGCCTCGCTCGACGCGCTCGAGCCGGCCGATCACGAGGCGCTCTTCCGCCTCGTGCGCGAGTCGGCGACCCGCCTGCGCGCCGCGCTCAGGTGCGAGGGCATGAACGTCGGGATCAACCTCGGCACCGCGGCGGGCGCCGGGATCGCCGAGCACCTGCACGTGCACATCGTCCCGCGCTGGCCCGGCGACACCAACTTCATGCCCGTGCTCGCCGACACGCGCGTCGTGCCGCAGGCGCTCGAGGCGACGCGCGACCACCTGCTCGGCTTCTTCGCCGATCTGCCCGCGTCGCTCGTCGACGACGGCGTCCCGGGCCCGGCCGCGCGCGAGGCGCCGTGAGCGAAGGGCCCTCGCGGCGCACCGTGTTCCTGACGGTGAGCGCCGTCCTGACGGCGGCGCTGCTCATCGTCTCGCACGCGGTGCTGCTCCCGTTCGTGCTCGCGCTCGTCGTGGCCTACGTGCTCACGCCGGCGGTCCTCCGGCTCGAGCGCGCGCGCGTCCCGCGGTGGGCCGCGATCCTCGTCGTCTACGCGCTCGTGATCTCCGGCGTCGCGGGCTTCTTCGCCCTCAGCGTCCCGCGGCTCGTCGCCGAGGGGAAGGCGCTCACCGCCGAGGCGCCGCGGCTCGCCGCGCGGCTCCGCGAGGAGTACCTGCCCGCGCTCGACGCGCGGCTCCGCCGCTGGTCCGGCCGCGAGCCGCTCGCGCCGCCGGAGGCGCCGCCCGCGCCCCACGCGCCGCACGAGGTCGCGCCGGACCCGGCGCTCGGCGACGTCGACGCGCCGCCCGGCGCCCTCGCCGCCCCCGGGGAGGACGGCTTCGAGCGCCCGCCTGTCCGCATCGTCCCCGGGCCGGACGGCTCCTTCGACGTGCGCATCGCCGAGGACGTCGAGATCCGCGAGACCGGCGACGGCGTCTGGCAGATCGCGCCGGCGCGCCCGAAGCACGCGCTCTCGAGCGCGAACATGCTCCAGGAGGGCTACGAGAAGGCGGCCGCCTACCTCAAGGAGAACTCGCTCACGGTCTTGCGCATCGGCCAGGCCATCGCGACCGCGATCTCGCGCGGCATCTTCAACCTCTTCATGACGTTGATGCTCGCGGGGTACATCATCCTGACGCACGAGAAGATCCTGCGCTTCTTCCGCGAGCTCTGGCATCCGAGCTCGCGCGACTCGTTCGATCGCTTCCTGCGCCGGCTCGACCGGGGGCTGTCCGGCGTCGTGCGCGGGCAGCTCCTCATCTGCCTCGTGAACGGCGTCCTCTCCGCGATCGGCTTCTGGCTCTTCGACCTCAAGTACTGGCCGATCCTCTCGGTCCTCGCGGCGGTGATGTCGCTGATCCCGATCTTCGGCTCGATCTTGAGCTCGATCCCGGCGGTCCTCATCGGCCTCACGCAGTCGTTCGGCACGGCGGTCGGCGTGCTCGCGTGGATCGTGGGCATCCACCAGCTCGAGGCGAACTTCCTGAACCCGAAGATCATCGGCGACTCGGCGAAGATCCATCCGGTGCTCGTGGTGCTCGCGCTGCTCATCGGCGAGCACTTCTTCCAGATCACCGGCGCGCTCTTCGCGGTCCCGTGCCTGTCGATCGCGCAGACGGTCTTCCTCCACTTCCGCGAGTCCACGCTCGGCCTCGCCGACCCGACGGCCTCGATCCCGCCGACGCGCGGCGCCGCGCTCGTCGCCCCCTCGATCGAGCCGCTCCCGCCGCTGCGCGGCTTCGAGACGGTCCGCCCAGCGGTCACCCCGCTCCCCGCCTCCACCCCCGAGGGCGACCCCCCCGCGCGCCCCGGCGACCCCGACGCCGCCGCGAGCTAGCCACCCCCCCTTCCACGACCGTAGGCCCCCGGGGAGGGGGGCCGTCGCGAGGGGCGCGCACGGGCTGGTGTCTGAGCCCAATTGACGCCCTGTGTCTGGCGTGCGCAGCACGCCGGGCACAGGGCGTCCCAGGCGAGTTCAGCCCGTGCGCGCCCCTCGCGACGGCCCCCCTCCCCGGGGGCCGGGCAGCTCGTCCGCCCGCCTCCGCTGGCCGCTCCCCCGCAGGCCGGCTATGAGAGCCGCGCCCCGCGAAGCGGCAACTCCGTCCGATCCACGACCTTCGATGAAGACCCCCGGCAAACCCACCCCGAAGAAGCAGAGCCCCAAGCAGCAGCGCGAGCAGGCCATCGCCGCGCTCCGCAGCGGAAAGCCGCCGGCCGACCCCCTCGCCCAGCTGAACCCGCGCTCGCTCGCCCTCCGCGTCGGCATCCCGGCGCTCATCATCTGGGCCATCGCCCTGGCGATCCCCGGGGTCTGGCCGAAGGTGGCCGCCGGCGTCCTCACGGTCGTGGTCGCGGGCGTCATCCTGTGGGCGCTGCGCTTCGCGACCAAGACGCGCGCCGTCGCGCAGATCGTGCAGACCGCCGACACCGCCGAGGCGCGCAAGGACGCGATCGCCAAGCTCGACACCGAGTTCAAGAAGGACGACGCGGCCGCGACGTTCGCGAAGGCGCAGCTCCAGATGCAGGAGGACCCGCGCGCCGCGCTCCGGACGCTCGAGACCATCAACCTCGACAAGGTGATGGCGCCGATGGCCGACGAGGCGCGCGCGCAGCGCGGCATGATCCACCTCATCCTGAGCGAGACGGACGAGGCGCGGGCGCTCGTCGACAAGATCGACATGACCCGCCACAAGGAGCCGAGGATCCGCGCCATGATGGCCGCCATCGTCGGCGAGGCGTGGGCCCGCACCGGGCAGGCCACGAAGGCCGTCGAGCTGCTCGAGACGTTCGATCCGAACGACGACGCGTTCGCCGAGCTCAAGCCGCAGCTGCTCCGCTCGCGGGCGTTCGCCTACGCGTGGGCGAACAACACGAAGCAGATGAAGAGCACGCTCCGGAGCCTGAGCGCGCTCAACCCGCAGTACCTGAGCGGGTTCATCACGAAGAAGAAGAGCCCGATGGGCGTCCCGCCGCGCGGCGTGCACCCGATGCTCGAGAAGGAGGCGTTCGAGATGCTGATGCGCTCCGGCGCCGTCCCGCGCAAGATGCAGCAGGTGAGGCGCGGCTGAGCGCGCCCGGCCGCGGCCGGCGGCGCGGACCGAGCCCACGCGCAACGCGCGCGCCCCCTTGACGCAGGGCGCGCCGAGCCGCTGAGATGCGCGGCCTGATGAGAGGGACCGCGCTGATCTACAGCTCGCACAGCCGCTGCAACATCATCCACAACGACTACATCGCGCAGCGCGCCCTCCGCGGGCGGGACAACAAGCGCGTCCTGTTCCTGCCGATGTCGGAGGCGCCCCGCGACGGCAACGAGCTCGAGCGGCAGGAGTTCGCGTACGGCAACTTCCGCTGGTTCTTCCAGTTCTACGAGCGGTTCGGCCTCGAGCACGTGCCGTTCTACTGGACCAGCGACCTGCGGCGGCAGGACGTCGACGTGCTCTGGGACCTCCTCGGGTCGTCCGAGGTGGTGATCCTCGGCGGCGGCTACAGCACGACGGGGCTCTGGCGGTACAAGCAGCTCGGCGCCCTGTTCGAGGGGGAGCCCGGCAAGTTCGGGCGCATCCTGCACGAGCGCCGGCAGCGGGGCCTGCTCACGGTCGGGTTCTCCGCCGGGGCCGACCAGCTCTGCCAGCACCTCTTCCGCCGCGTGTGGGACAGCCCGGGCGACAGCGACGGGTTCGGGCTCGCGCGCGACACGCTCGTGACGCTCCACCACGAGCCGAGCCGCAACGGCGACCTCTGGCACGCGGCGAGGCGCATGCCCCACTGCTTCGTGTTCGGGCTGCCGAACGACGCCGGGCTCAACGTCGACTGGGGTGTGCTCCCGTCCGGCAACCTCTGGCAGGTCTACGAGCTCATCGTCGACACGACCTGGGACGATCCGGCCGACGCCCTCCACGTGAAGACGCGGCAGGGGGCGCTCATCGATCACTTCGACAACACGGGCCGCCACTGGGCGTTCCACGGCGGCGACCACATCGTGCGGATCACGTCGCAGGACGGCCGCTACGACCGGGCCTGGATGACGGCCGGCGGGAGGCTCCTCGACTACTGGACGCGCGAGCCCGCCGGTCACGGGTCGATCGACGAGATCCTCGCGAGCCACTGATCGGGACGGCCGCGCGCCGCGCCACGCCCTTGCACAGCCCGCCGCCACGCCTGGCCGCGGGCCGACGTTGACGCCCGGCAGGCGGCGCGGCATCGCTCCGGGAGGCCGCCATGCCCGCTCGACCTTGCGCCTTCTGCAGCATCGCCCGGGGCGAAACGCCGGCCCACGTCGTCCTCGACGAGCCGGAGGCGATCGCGTTCCTGGACCACCGCCCGCTCTTCCCCGGCCACTGCCTGCTCATCCCGCGCGCCCACCACGAGGTGCTCACCGACCTTCCGTCAGAGCTCGTCGGACCGCTCTTCGCGACCGCGCAGCGCCTCGCGCGCGCCGTGGAGTCGGCGTGCTCAGCCGACGGCTTCTTCGTCGCCATCAACAACCGCGTCAGTCAGAGCGTCCCCCACTTGCACGTCCATGTGGTCCCGCGCCGTCAGAAAGACGGTCTCAAGGGCTTCTTCTGGCCTCGTCACAAATATGCGGGTGAGCACGAGATGGTCGCCCTGCGCGACGCCATCGTGACGGCGTTGGCTAGCGGTTGAATTCCGTCGCTATAACGGTTATCTGGACGGGGCGCCGACCTGGCTCAGGAGCGAGGCGTCCGTCCCCGACTGCGACACTTTGCCGCACATGGTATGGCCGCGTGGCGTCTTGCGACGAACCGGGCCCGCTGCCAGGTTAGGGAATAGACGGCGTTCGCCCCTGGTTCCAACGCCCGACGCTCTATCCATCCCTGAACGATGCTGGTTCTCCGGTCATTCCTCCCTCGGATCGCGCTGCTCTTCGCGCTGATCCTCGCGCCGCTTACGCTGGTACGGGGGAATATCAGCATCATCGAAGCGAGCAACTCCGATGTTTCGGGGTCGTTTCGGACCGGATCGACCGAGATCGACCAGGTTGATCTCGCTGGACTGCAGCCGTCTGTCCGTGCCGGGGCCCACCGGCTTCGCGCGATGCGCTCGGTACCCGGCGACGGCGCGAGGCGCCCTCGCGTCGCCCTCGTGGCCGATCTCCGGCCCGCCCGCCTCGCCTCCCCCGTCCCCCACCCTCCCGTCCGTCGCCCTCCACCACGTTTCCTGAATTGATCGGCTAGCTCCGTGGCCGAGGCCGCTCGCGGCCTGTCGCGGAGGAGCTGGAAACCGGAGGTGTTCACGACGACTGCCGCGCTGGATCGGCGCGGTCAACGAGAGGGTTTGTTCAAATGCAGAAGCTCGCTGACGGGTTGCACAAGTTCCAGACCGATGTCTGCCGCGGGTATCAGGATCTCTTCCAGCACCTGGCGAGGGGTCAGCGCCCCGAGGCGCTGTTCATCACGTGCTCGGACAGCCGGATCAACCCGAACCTCATCACGCAGACCCAGCCGGGCGATATCTTCATCGTGCGCAACGTCGGCAACATCGTGCCGCCGTACGGCGCGAGCAACGGCAGCGAGTCCGCGGCGATCGAGTTCGCGGTCGCGCACCTCGGGATCAAGCACATCATCGTCTGCGGCCACACGCACTGCGGCGCGATGCGCGGGCTGCTCGATCCCAACGGCCTCGACGAGCTGCCGGCGGTCAAGTCGTGGCTCCAGCACGCGGAGCTGACGCGCCGCCTGGTGCAGGAGAACTACCCCCACATCGAGGGGGAGAACCGCCTGACGATCACGGTCGAGGAGAACGTCCTCGCCCAGATCGAGAACCTCCGCACCCACCCGACGATCCGCGCGCGGCTCGCGCGCGGCGAGCTCTCGCTCTACGCCTGGGTCTTCAAGATCGAGACCGGTCAGGTCTTCCAGTTCGAGCATTCGAGCGGCCAGTTCGCGCCCATCGCCGACGCGGCGCCCCCGTCCGCGCTGCCGGAGACCACGGTCTACCGGCGCGCGGTCTGAGCGCCTCACTGGCACTGACCCAAGACTTACTGGAAGAGAGGGCCTTTCGATGCAGCTTCAAAATGCCATCCAAGCCAGCGCCGGGTCGGAGCACATGGGTGCTCGCGCCCCTGGAGCAGAAGGCACGGCCGCGCCCCGGGGGGAGGCGCACGGGGACAGCACGCCGCCGCTGGACTCGCGCCTCACCGGGAACCTCAAGTACGACATCCCTTCGGGCGTCGTCGTCTTTCTCGTTGCCCTGCCGCTCTGCCTGGGCATCGCGCTCGCATCCGGGGCCCCCCTCCTGTCCGGCATCGTCGCCGGGATCGTGGGCGGCCTCGTCATCCCGCTGATCAGCCGCGCTCAGCTCAGCGTGAGCGGCCCGGCGGCGGGGCTCGCGGCCATCGTGCTCGCGGGCATCACCAGCCTGCAGAGCTTCCAGGCGTTCGCGCTGGCCGTGGTCATCGGCGGCGCGCTGCAGCTCGGGCTCGGCGTGCTCAAGGCCGGCGCGATCAGCCACTTCTTCCCCTCCTCGGTCATCAAGGGGATGCTCGCGGCCATCGGCGTCCTGCTCATCCTGAAGCAGCTCCCCCACGCCATCGGCTACGACAAGGACAACTTCGCCTCCGAGTCGTTCAAGGCCGAGGGCGGCAACACCTTCACGATGCTGGCGCAGGCGCCGCAGGCGATCGAGTGGGGAGCGTTCCTCATCAGCGCCGTCTGCCTGGCCATCCTCGTCGGGTGGGAGAAGTCGCGCCTGGCGAAGATCTCCTGGCTGCCCGCGCCGCTCGTCGCCGTGCTCGTCGCCACGCTCGGCAACGAGCTGTTCAAGGTGGCGGTCCCGTCGCTCGCCCTGGAGCAGAAGCACCTCGTGACGCTGCCCACCGGCGACCTGACCAGCGCGCTCCAGCTGCCGGACTGGTCCGCGATCGCGCGGCCCGAGGTCTGGGTGCTGGGCGTGACCCTGGCGATCGTGGCCAGCCTCGAGACGCTGCTCAACCTCGAGGCGGTGGACCGGATCGACCCGTGGCACCGCAAGTCGCCGCCGAACCGGGAGCTCGTCGCGCAGGGCGTCGCCAACATGATCTCCGGGTTCGCCGGGGGTCTCCCGGTCACGTCGGTCATCGTCCGGAGCAGCGCCAACACCAACGCCGGCGCTCGCACGCGGGTCTCGGCCTTCACGCACGGCGCGCTGCTCCTGCTCGCGGTGGTCTTCGCCGCAGGGCTGCTCTCGCACATCCCGCTCGCGTGCCTCGCGACGATCCTGCTCGTCACCGGCTACAAGCTGGCCAAGCCCGCGATCTTCGCGGAGATGCGCAAGCTCGGCTGGAACCACTTCGTCCCGTTCGTCGTGACGATCGTGGCCATCGTGCTGACCGATCTCCTGAAGGGCATCGCCATCGGCCTCGCGGTCGGCGTCCTCTTCGTGCTGAGGACGCAGATGTCCCGCGTGTTCGACGTGATCCACGAGGGGGCGCGGGTGACGATCCGGTTCAACAAGGCGGCCTACTTCTTCACCCAGGGCAAGCTCGTGGCGCTGTTCGAGCGGCTGCCGAGCGACACCCACGTGGTGGTCGACGCCCAGGGGGCGTCCTACGTCGACCACGACGTCGCGGAGCTCATCCGCCGGTTCCAGCAGACCGCGGCCCGGCGGAATATCCAGGTCGAGATCCGCGGGTTGTAGAGCGGTTCTGAGCGGGGACGGGGACATCGTCCCAGGTCTCGTCCCCGTTTAGCGTTCTCCGCTCCCGCCTTCCCCTCCGTCCCCCGTCTCCCGTCTCCCGTCTCCCGTCTTCGTGCGCGTCTGCGTGCGCGTGCGCGTGCGCGTGCGCGATTCCCCGGAATTAGCGCGCACGCGCACGCGCACGCGCACGCAGACGCGCACGGGAGACGGGGACGGGAGACGACAGACGGAAGACGGGAGACGGGAGACGGGGACGGGGACGGGAGACGAGGCGTCCCCGAGGCACCGCGCAGCGCAGATGAGGGGCGCGAATTTGCCCGCCTGGCCCGTTTCGAGCGACGCTGCGCACGATGCGCCCAGCCCTCGAACCGGTCGACACGATGGACAAGGCTCCCCTCCCTCCCTCCTCGGGTTGATCGTGGTCGCTCGATTCGACAGCGGATCGCCCCGCCGAGCCGCGCGAGGGGCCGGGGACGCCGGGCTCGCCTACGTCGGGGGCGCGCCGCCGCCGCCGCGGCTCGAGGAGATCCCTCGAAAGCCGCTCTGCCTGCTCCAGGGCTACAGCGGGCTGCAGCAGTCGTGCGGAGACCTGTACACGCCGGCGTCGATCGAGGAGCTCCGGGTGCTGTTCCGCATGGCGAAGCGGACGGGGCGCAGGATCACGTTCCGCGCCGGGGGGCAGTCGTTCGACGGGCAAGCGCTGAACGACGACATCGTGATCTCGATGACGCGCTTCACCTCCATCGAGATCGACGAGGAGGGAGCGCGGATGACCGTGGGCGCCGGCGCCACGTGGGGAGCGATCGTGCGTGAGCTCGCCGCCCGCGGGTTCGTGCCGTACACCGTGGTCTCGACGAGCCACGCCACCGCGGGAGGCACGGTCTCCGGAGACTGCCTCTCTCGCTTTTCGAGCACCGGCGGCAAGGAAGGGCATTATGTCGAGCGGCTGACGCTCCTCACCCTCGACGGGGAGCTGCTCTCCCTCGGCCGCGACGAGGGGACGAGCGCGCTGTTCCACGCGGTGATCGGCGGCCTCGGCTACCTCGGCGCGGTGATCGACGTCACGTACCGCGTCGCGCGCGTCGCCCCGGCGGGCACCCCGATCCGGGTCGTCACCGAGGCGACGCGCTGCGGATCGCTCGAGGAGCTCGCCGCGGCGCTCCTCCCGCGCGCCGAGCAGCTCCTGCCCGAGGAGGGAGGGAGCGCGGCCCAGGAGGGGTGGCTCCCCGAAGCGCTCTTCTCCATCGCCTTCCACACCCTCGAGGGCAGCAGGAGCATGGTCATGCGGTCGCGGTACGTCGCGGGGACGTCGCACGCGCTCCGCCCGCTGCTGAACCATCGCCGCAACTACCCGCTCCGCGTCCCGATCGAGTGGCTGATGCGCGCGTCCGTCGTGAGCCAGGCCGTCTGGACGATCATCGACCGCTTCGTCTTCGACGTCTCACGCCCGAACGTCGACGAGCTCATGGGCTATCTGTTCTTCATGGATGGCAACGTGCTCGCGAACCGCATCGGGCAGGCCCTCGGCGCGCCGATGATCACGGCGCAGCAGACCTTCATGATCCCCTACGACCCGGGCGCCCGGGAGGACAGCCTGCGGCGGCTCGCCGGCTTCCTGAACAGGATCGACGAGATCGCGACCCGGGACGGAATCCCGCCGATGCTGCTCGACGTGCTCCACATCCAGGGCGACCGGTTCCTCCTCTCGGCGAACCACGGGACGGACGGGTTCGCGGTCACGGTCGCGTTCGCGGGCAGCGATGACGAGAGCGTGCGCCGCATCCGCCTGCGGTTCACCGAGCTCAGCGCGCACAGCCTCGAGATCGGCGGCCGGGTCTACCTGGTCAAGAACGTCCACGCGACCGCGGAGGACCTCCAGGCGATGTACGCGCACGCGCTCCCGGAGTTCGTCCGACTGAAGCAGCTCGTCGACCCCGACGGGCTCCTGCGCAACGAGTTCCTCGAGCGGGTGTTCCCCGCGCACTTCGCTCCGGCGCCACGGCTCGCCCGCGCGTGATCGCGGCGCGCCGGAGGCGAACCTCCTCCCTGATTTCCGGCATCGGCCCGGACAGCGGCGGAGAATCGCTGGTGGGGATTTTGCATCTTGAGAGGCAGGAGGCCAAGGGGCGCCGGGGGCCATGCATGCCAGTCAGCAGCGGGATCAACCCCTCCGTGCGCGCGGCGCGTGCGGGTGGGCTCGGCGGCTCTCCGGCATGCTCACCCCGCTGGTCCCGCTCGCGGTAGCCGCGTGCCGCGGCGACTGTCCGCGCGTCGAAGCCACGCAGACCGCAGACGCCGCGCAGCCGCGTGCTGACGGCGCGCAGCTTGGCGCTGACGCGCCGCGCGCTGACGCCGCGCAGCCGCGCGCAGGGGTGTCGGCGAGCCCGGCGGAGACCGCGCGACGGGAGAAGCCGTCGAACCCCGCGCCGACGGCGACCGTCGTCCCGGCGCCGTGGCACCTCACGATCCAGCCGACCGCAGGCGACGGCGTGAGGATCGCGAGCATGGATATCCGCAGCTTCACATCCCCCCTGCTGGAGCCGGGCGACGTCATCCTCGCCGTCGACGGGCGGCCGGTCCACTCGATGACGGGGCTGGAGAGCGACCTGCGCGCCTGCGCGCCCGGGGACATGGTGGTGCTCACCGTGCTGCGCAACGAGACCACGATCGACTACGCGATGCTCCAGGTGCCGGCCGACGACGCTCCGGCGTCCGCGCCGGCCAGCGCAGCGGAGCAGGGCCGGCCCGGCGGCGGCTGACCGCGCCCTCGCCTCCGCCGCGGGCGCGATCGAGCGGCCCCGCCCCAGGGCGGACGGCGCGTCCGTCAGCGCGCTCGAGCGCCGCGCCCCCTGGCGGGCGCCGTGGCGCCGCCTCGCTTGCCGCTCAGGAAGGCGAACGCCTGATCGACCTGATCGTCGGTCATCGCGTGCCCCGCGCGCGGCTTGCCGAGCGACCTCGAAGGCCATTTCAGCCGGCGGAGCATCTTCGCGAGCGCGACCTGGTCCCGGTGCGCCGGGTCCTTGCCGCCCCAGCCGACGAAGATCGGCGCGCGCACCTTGGTCTGCGCGCCCGCCCGCTCCAGGTAGCGCGCGCCCGAGCCGCCCGCGAACGCCGCGTAGCCGTCGACCGGCAGCCGCCCGCGCATCGCCAGCGACGTCGCGTAGTACGCGCCGTTCGAGAAGCCGAACACGAGCACCCGCTCGAAGCGCCCGCCCGCGCGCCGCTCGAGCTCCGCGCGCGCCGCGTCCCACTCGGCGAGCAGCGCGTCCTCGTGCGCCGCCTGCGCCGCGGTGGCGGTGGGCCAGCACCACCAGTCTTCCATCGTCTTCGGCCCGATCCCCCTGCGGCCGCGCGGCATCATCACGGCGACGCCGTGCCGCGCGCCGGCCCGCGCGGCGCCCCGCTGTTGCGCCCACTGCCACCCCGAATCGGGCTGAACGACGCCGTGCAGGTAGATCACGAGCACGCGGGGGCCCGGCGCTGCTTTGGCCGGCAGGAAGGCGCACACCTCGCCGGGCAGCGCGGCGAGCTCCGGCGCGCACCACCGCGCCGCCGCCGCGGCCTGCGGCGGCGCCGGCGCGTCCGCCGAGGGCGCGTCCGCCGAGGGCGCGTCCGCCGAGGGCGCGCCCGCCGAGGGCGCGCCGGCCGCAGGCTGGACGGCGCCGTCGCCGCTGGCCGAAGCGGGCGCGCCCGCGGCCAGGAGCGCGGCCAAAGAGAGCACCATCGCGAGCGAGCGCATGCGGGCGCAGTACCATGCCCGCGCCGCCGCCGGGTAGCGCGGCGCGCCCGCCGGCGGCGTGGCGGTCGCCTGCCCCGCTCAGGGATCGAACGAATAGACGTCGTGGTTCCAGAGCTGACCGGGGCCCACGCCGCCGTCGCAGGCGAAATCCCACCCCGAGAACAGGTACATGGTGCCGTTCACTTCCGCGGCGACATGTCGCTTGAGCCTGACCAGCGGATCGCCGCCCGGCGACAGCTTGGTCCACTTCCGCTGAATCGCGCTGTACCGCCAGAGCTCCTCGACGGGGTTCTGCTCGAACGGCGCGCCGCACCCCGACGAGCCGCCCGACACGTCGCCTCCTTGCAGGTACAGGTCCCAGCCGATGACGGCCGCGGCGCCGTAGTTGCGCGGCGGCGTGATGTCGCGCCGCGCGCGCGGCGTCACCTCGGTCCACCGGCGGGTGCGCAGATCGAACTCCCAGGTATCGTCCAGCATCTCGAAGCCAGCGGCGCCCATCGTCTCGCCGCCGTACAGCGTCAGCTTGCCCCGGATCGGCGCCGTCCCCGCCATCGCCTCGTGCCGGCCGCGCGGCGAGCCGGGAGCGCCGGCGGGCACGAGCTCCTTCCACCGGTTCGATCCCAGATCGTACGCCCAGAGATCGTTCATGAACTCGAAGGCGCTGGTCACTCCGCCGAAGACATACAACTTCCCGCCGGCGAACCAGACGTTCGGGCGGGACCGGCCGACCGGACCGGCGTTCTCGGGGTGGATCTCGATCCAGGCGTCCGCGTCGGCGTCGTACGCCCAGAGATCGTCGTACGCGACGAAGTCGGAGAAGTCAGGGCTGTACGTCGCCCCGCCGAACACCAGCATGACGCCATTGCACTCGTCGGCCGCCGCGCCGGCGAACACACGCGGCGGCGGCAGGTCCCCCGCCGGTTCGAGGAGCTCCCAGGAATCGAGCGCGGTGTCGAATCGATAGAGATCGTTGTAGAAGGTGTTCTCGAAGGTCGAGAAGTCGTCTTTCATGCCGCCGAACAGGTAAACGGCGTCGCCGATCGCGGCGACCGCGGGGGTCGAGCGCTCCGTCGGCGCCGGACCGGACGTGACCCGCTTGGTCCACGTGCCGGAAGCCCAGGCTTCGGCTGAGAACAGAACGACCGTCATCGCCGCCAGCGCGACGACGAGGTGCCGCGACGGCTTGCGCGCGCGAGCCGCGTCGGGCGCCAGGCCGCCCAGGCGCCCCCCACGGACGGAACGGGACACGCCCCGTGCCAGGAAATTCTTCATACCCCCTACCCTCCAGCGGCGAGTCCGCTCGATGGCGCACCGCTCGAAACATTCGCTCGGCGACCGCTGATTTGAGCTCGCCGAGGATAGGCTACGCAGATCGATCCCACAAAACAAGAATCGAGCACCGCCCATCGAATGCGCGCCGCCGAGGAGCCGGGCAATGGCTTGCGCACCTTGCACAAGATTACGCACGATTCCGACGCTCAGGCATTGCGCGCGGCAACGCCCCACGGACAGGCGCGCCAGGGACGCGTCTCCTGGCGTGAGAAGAAGAGAAGAAACACAGAGGCGCAGAGGGCACGGGGGAGAA
This sequence comes from Sorangium sp. So ce385, assembly GCF_051474135.1. Taxonomy (NCBI): domain Bacteria; kingdom Pseudomonadati; phylum Myxococcota; order Polyangiales; family Polyangiaceae; genus Sorangium; species Sorangium sp. So ce385. Next base: position 11,008,624 of record NZ_CP150337.1, read on the forward strand.
AGGAAGAGAGCAGGGCGAGCGGCCCCGCGGCGCGGGGCGATGCGGATCAGAGCCGCATTTCGACGCCCGCGCCCGACGCGCTCAGCCACGGGGTCACCGAGCCCGCCTTGGGGGGGCTCGGCGCTGACTCGTTGAGCAGCAAGTAGAGCCCGACGCCCACGGTCGCGATGCCGACCCCGCCGAGGACGTCGCCCACGATCCCCTTGGCCCGCGCCGAGCTCGCGTCCGAGCCCGTGCCCGATCGCGCGTCGCTCGCCTGCTTCAAGCCGGAGAGGCCGAGGACGGCGCCCCCGGCGAAGAGCGCGCCGCCCACGCCCATCACGACGACCGGGAGCGTCCGGCTCGGCCCCTCGGAAGCCTCGGCCAGGGGAGGCAGACCGCCCCCGGCCGCCGAGGCCCGCGAGGCCCCGGCGGCGGCCGGCGCGAGCGCGAGCGGGACCTCGACCGAGCCGCCGGCGGCGACGCTGAACCGGGCCGCCGCGGCGCGGTACCCCGGAGCGCTCGCCACGACCTCGTGGTCGCCCGGGTCGAGCTCGAGCACCTGGCCCGGCGCCGCGCGCACCGGCTTGCCGTCCAGCGCCAGGGCCAGCCCGTCGACCTTGCCCGGCGCGACGGCGAGCGTCGCGCGGCCGATGCGCTTTTCGAGCTTCGCCACGGCCTCGCGCGCCGGACCGACGTAGGGCGCGGTCGTCGGCGTCGCCGGCTCGGCCAGGAAGGCGCGAAAGCTGGCGAGCGCGTCGACGAGGCGCCCCGTCTCCTTCTGCGCGACGCCGAGGCTGTACCGCGTGAGGGGCGTGGCCTTGATCTCCAGCGACCGGGCGTACAGCGCCCGCGCCTCCTCCCAGCGCCCCTCGCGGGCGAACTTCGCCCCCTGGACGAACAGCACGCGCGCCGCAGCCACATCCCCCTTGCCCTGCGCCGCCGCGGGGAGCGGGGCCGCGGCGAGGAGCAGCGCCGCGGCGACGGAGACGAGCGTCCGCCTGGATCGCGCAGGAGAATGCGTCCTCATCGACACTCCCCCTCTCGGCAGTGCTTGCCGTGCGGACATCGGTTGTCGCAAGCGCCGCAGTGATTGCGGTTGTTCCAAAGGTTGGTCTCGCAATGGTGCGCCGGGTCCCCGTCGCAATCGGCGAAATGGGCGTTGCAGTGCGCTTCGCCGCCCGAGCTGCTGCTCTCGCCGCCTCCCTCGCCGCTCCCGCTGCCGGCACCGCCAGCGCCGCCGCTCCCGCTGCTCGCGCTCTCGCTGCCGCCGCTTGCGCTGCTTTCGCCCGGGCCGCCGCCGCTCGGGCCCGGGCCGCCGCTGCTTTCGCCCGGGCCGCCGCCGCTCGGGCTCGAGCCGCCGCTCGCGCCCGCGCCGCTCCCGCTGCTCGCACTCTCGCCGCCGCCGCTGCTTGCGCCGCCCCCGCCGGCCGCGCTGGTCGTCGCGCCCGCGCCGCCCCCGCCGGCCGCGCTGGTCGTCGCGCCCGCGCCGCCTCCGCTGGCCGCGCTGGTCGTCGCGCCCGCGCCGCCTCCGCCGGCCGCGCTGGTCGTCGCGCCCGCGCCGCCCCCGCCGGCCGCGCTGCTCGTCGCGCCCGCGCCGCCCCCGCTGGCCGCGCTGGTCGCGCCCTCGCCGCCGCCGCTGGCGCCCTCGCCGCCGCTGGCGCTGCTCGTCGCGCCCTCCGGGCCGCCGGTGCTCCCGCCGCCGCTCGCGCTCGTGCCGCTGCTCCGGCTGAGAGCGCCGCCGCCGCCCCCGTCGCCGGCCTGATCCTCGGGCCCCAGGGCGTCCTCGGCCGCTTCGTCCTTGTCGGACAGCTCGGCGCCGATCAGCGCGGAGCAGCCGCCGGATCCAAGCGGCGCCGCGGCGAGCGCGACCAGGAGGATCAGCAGGTCGCCCGAGGCGCGAACGGCGCGGAATTTCACCCCACGATTGCGCATGACCACCTCAGAAATCGGGCGCCGCCGGCAGCGGCATGGACGTGGACGGAGGCGCCTGACGCGGCGGCTCGGCCCGCTGCGCGCGCGGCTCGGGCCGCTGCCGACGCGGCTCGGCCCGCTGCGGGCGCGCTTCGTCCCGCTGCGGGCGCGCCTCGTCCCGCTGGGCGGGCGGCTCGGCCGGCGCCGAGGGCGGCGCGATCTCGTCCCACGGGTCGGCCAGCTCGCCCCAAGGATCGGCCGGATCGTCCCACGGATCGGCCGGCTCGGCCGGCTGCGCGGGCGGCTTGCTTGCCGGCGCGCGCCGCGCGGCCATCTCGAGGGCGCTCGCGCGCGGCCCCCCGCCCTCGGCAGACACGACGTCGGCCGGAGGCGCGGCCGGGGTCGCCCCCGGCAGCGCCAAGGCAGCGCCCGGCTCGAGGACCGGCGCTGCGGCCGCGACCACCGGTTGCGCGGCGCCCGCGCTCGCGCTCCCGCCCCGCAGGTTCAGGCCCATCACGACGACCACCGGCGCGACGAAGGCGACGAGCACCCCCACCAGCAGCGCCTTCTGGAGCCGCAGCGGGGGCGCGAGCCCGATCGGAGCGGCCGGCACGCCCTCGGGCATCTTGATGGTGCCGCCCCGGCGCCCGGCAGGCGTGGCCGCCGCGACCAGCGTCTTCCCTGCGCCGCGCAGGCGCGGCGCCGCCGCCTTCGGCCCGGACACGGCGCCGGCGACGCCGGTCGTCGCGAAGGCCGGAGCCGGCCGCTCCGCGGTGAGCGGCGACTCCGGCCCCCGCGCGAGCCACTGGTGCGCGAGCGACGTGCCCGCCACGTCCGCCGTGACGCCGCGCTCGACGGCCCAGGACGCCAGCGCGCGGCCGAGCGACCGCATGTTGGGCCACCGCTCGGCCGGCGACTTCGCCAGACCCCGGCGGAGGATCGACCAGAGCTCCTCGTCGCCGGCGCCGAGCTGCGTCGTCGGCACCGGCTCCTTGTTGAAGATGGCCGAGATCACCGCGCCGAGGGTCTCCCCGGTGAACGGCCGCTGCCCGGTGATGAGCTCGTACAGCACCACGCTGAACGCCCAGACGTCCGTCTGCTCCCCGACCTCCAGCTGGCCGTCGGCCTGCTCCGGCGACATGTACTCGGGGCTGCCGACGATCATCCCTCGTTGCGTGATCGCGGGGCTCACCGCGTTGGCCAGCTTGGCAATGCCGAAATCGACGACCTTCGGGACATGGCCGCCCGCGCCGTCCGGCACGACGAGGATATTGGCGGGCTTGATGTCGCGATGAACGATGCTCTGCGCGTGCGCGGCCGCGAGCGCGCACGCCACCGGCAAGAGCATCTGGACCGCCTGCTCCGCCGGCATCCGGCCGTTCGCCTCCAGCCAGTTCGAGAGCGACGTCCCCTCGAGGAGCTCCATCACCAGGAACGGCTCACCCGAGTCGGTCTCGCCGAAATCGAAGACGCGCACGATCGCCGGGTGTCCGAGCCTCGCCGTCGCGCGCGCCTCCCGGAGCAGGCGCTCTGCGGCGTGCGCGTCGAACTGGTCCTCGTGGAGCACCTTGATCGCCACGTCGACGTCGAGCCACAAGCTGCGCGCCCGCCACACGGTGCCCATGCCGCCGGCGCCCAGCCGGCCCACGATCTGGTACTTGCCGGCGAGGACCTCGCCCACGGCGCGCTCGCGCTTCGGCAGCCCGCGGACGCAGGACGAGACCCCCCCCGTGCTCGCATCGCCTCTTCGGGCGATCGCTCTGCTCTGGCCGGGGACGTGGTGCTCGCCGTTCATGGGTCGACCTCCACGAAAGCAAGCGGCGAACCATCCCCCCTTCCCCGGCCTCGGCCGTCGCTGCAGCGACGAAATCCCCGGCCAACGCCCCCTCGCCCGCGCCGCCGGCGGCGAGCTCGGCCTTCAGCCGCGACCTTTCGCGGCAAATAAAGCAAGAATCCTTATTTTTCGAGGGGAATCGGGCACGCGCATCGGTCACGCTGGGGCAATTTGCACCGGAACATGGCAAGCGGGAGCGAGGCCCCTCCCCGGTCCTCTCCAGGGCTTCGATGCCGGGTTCATCGACTCGATCCCTGCGACAGCGCGCTGCCCGCGACTCCTCATCACCGGCGACCGGCCAGGTTCCCCGCCGGCGCACGTCAAAGCGCCGGCGGGGGGAGCAGCCTCCGCGCGACCCCATCAGGAAGATTCCCATGCTGTTGGACGCCCCGCCCTGGGTCGCTCCTCGGTAGGGAGAGCGCTGCCCTGTCGGACGACGTGCCCTGTGGGCGCTCTCCGGTAGGAAGGGCTCCACGCTGTCGGACAACGTGTCCCGAGGACGATCTCCCTCAGGAGGTTCCTCATCGCTGCGGGTCCGCGCTACACTCGACGGCGACGTGGAGTCCACCACCGCACCCAGGACAACCCTGGACGACTCGCTCGGAACGGCCTCGGAACGCTTGCGTTCCAGGAGGCCGACGCCTGGGCTGGTGCTCGTCTTCTCCGTGGACTGCCCTCGCTGCGACGTCCTCCCGCTCAAGGACGGCGAGCTCGAGCTCGGGCGCGGCGAGGTCGGGGGTGTCCCCCTGGACGACCTGCGGATGTCGCGCAGGCACGCGCGCGTGCGCTGGAACCAGGGCCAGTGGGAGGTCGAAGACCTTGATAGCCGGAACGGAACTTCGCTCGACGGCGTGCCGCTGACCGGCGCGCGCGCGGGCGACGAGCTGCGCATCGTGCGCACCGGCTCGTCGGTGTTCGTGATCCAGGCCGACGTGGAGCCGTTCCGGGCGGGGATCTCCACGGCCGGCGGCACGATCCTCGGGCCGACCCTCGCCCGCGCGTGGGACGCGGTCGATCGCGCGGCGCGCTTCGGGACCGCGCTGCACATCACCGGCGAGAGCGGGACCGGCAAGGAGCACGCGGCGCGGGCCTTCCACGCCCTCGGCCCGCGCCGCGGGGGGCCGTTCGTCGCCGTGAACTGCGCCGCCATCCCCGACGGCCTCGCCGAGCGGCTGCTCTTCGGCGCGCGGAAGGGGGCGTACTCGGGCGCCGCGGCCGACTCCGAGGGGTACGTGCAAGCCGCCAACGGCGGGGTCCTCTTCCTCGACGAGGTGGCCGAGCTCGATCTCGGGGTGCAAGCGAAGCTCCTCCGCGCGCTCGAGGCGAAGGAGGTGATCCCGCTCGGCGCCTCGCGGCCCGTGCAGGTCGATTTCGCGCTCGTGTCGGCGACCCACAAGGACCTGCGCGCGCAGGTGGCCGCAGGGAAGCTCCGCGAGGATCTCTTCTTCCGCATCGCGCAGCCGGCGGTCCGCATCCCGCGGCTGCACGAGCGGCCCGAGGAGGTCCCGTGGCTCGTGGACGCGGCGCTGCGGAGCGTGGGTGCCGCCGTCGAGCGCGGCGACGCGGGCGCGCCGCCCGTGGCCCACGCCTCGCTCATCGAGGCGTGCCTCGTGCGGGCGTGGCCCGGAAACGTGCGGGAGCTGATGGCGGAGATCCGCGCGGCGGCGCAGGAGGCGCAGATCGAGAAGAGCCCGGTGGTCCAGGCGCGGCACCTGTCGCCCTCGGCGGGGCAGGCCTTCGCCCCGGCGCAGGCGGGCATCTCGGAGCACCCCTCGGACAGGGGCCGGCGGTCGTCGCTGCCCCCGGCCGGCGAGCGGCCGGCGCGGCGGGCGGCGGCGCTGCCCGCCGACGACGTCATCGAGGAGGTGCTGCGCCGCGAGGGCGGGAACGTGGCGCGCACGGCCCGCGCGCTGGGCGTGCACCGGACCCAGCTCCGCCGCTGGCTCGGCCGGCGCTCGGCGACCGACGAGGTCGCCGGCGACGACGACGACGCGGAGGGGTGATCCGCGGACGCTCCGCCCCGGGGCGCCGGGTGCGCCCCCCCCGGCGCCGGGCGGCGCGCGCTCAGGCGTCCACGTTCACCGCGGTCTGCCGCGTCAGGGCGGTGGCCGAGTGCCCCGCGTGCAGCGTGAACACGCCGGGCTCGACCTGCCAGCGGCCCGCCGCCCAGTGCGCGAAGGCCCGCGGCTCGACGGTGACGGCGACCTCGACCGTCTGATCGGGCTCGGCCTCGACGGCGGCGAAGCCGGCCAGCCAGAGCACGGGGCGCTCGACCTCGGAGCCCGGCCGCGACAGGTAGAGCTGGACCACGTGGCGACCGCGGCGGGGCCCGACGTTGCGCACCTGCACCCGCGCCTCGACCGCCTCGCCCGCGGCGACGCTCGCCGGCGCGTCGATCCCGAGGATCTCCCAGCGCGTGTAGCCGAGGCCGTGCCCGAACGGGTAGGCCGGGGTGACGCCGGCGCGGGCCCAGGCCCGGTACCCGATGTTCAGCCCCTCGGCGTAGATCAGCTTGCCGTGCTCGGGCTTCGTCGACAGCACGGGCACGTCCTCCTGGCGCGCCGGCCACGTCGTGGGCAGGCGGCCGCCGGGCTCCACGGCGCCGAGCAGCACGTCGGCGACGGCGCTCCCGAACTCCTGGCCCGGGAACCACGTGAGGAGCACCGCGGCCACCTCGTCGCGCCAGGGCAGGGTCACCGGCCCGCCCGAGTTCACGAGCACGATGGTCCGCGGGTTCACCGCCGCGACGGCGCTGACCAGCGCGTCCTGGCGGCCGGGGAGCCCGAGCGCGCTCCGGTCGAAGCCCTCGCTCTCGATCGCCTCGGTGGTGCCGACGACCACGATCGCCACGTCGGACGAGCGCGCGAGCTCCACGGCGCGCGCGAACTCCTCGTCGTCGGACGGCGCGGGGACCTCGACGCCGAGGGAGAACGCCACCGCGACCGCGCCCGGCTGGACCGAGTGCGTGAGGGCGAGGTCGAGCTCCTGGCCGGCGGCGAAGGTCAGCTCGGCCGCCCGGTGCGGCGGGGCGAGCAGGGCCGCGGCGAGGTCGTCCTTGTCCGGCGCGATCGCCTCGTCGAGGAGGACCTGCCCGCCGCCGGTGAGGCGGTAGGCGCCCACCCCGGCCACGCCGATCCGGTAGCGGCCGGCCTCGGCGGCGCGGAACCGCGCCGTCACCTCGATGAATGCGGCCCGCTTCGCGCGCTCGTCCCCGATGAACGTGAGGCGCCCCACGCCGCGATGCTCCTCGTGCACGACGTTGCCCTGCGCGTCGAGGAGCCGCACGCGCACGCCGTTCTCGCCGGTCGCGGGGTCGACCACCTGGTCTCCGGCGACGGGCACGAGGCCTTCGTGGATGCGGGCGCCGACGGCGTGGAGCACCTCGGCGCGCTGGCCGAGCGCGGCGCGCAGCCCGTCGAGCGGCGAGACCGCGTAGTGCGGGTGCACGCTGGCGCTGCCGCCGCCCTGGATCCGCCCCTCGGCGGCGTTCGGGCCGATCACGGCGACGCGCCGCAGGCTGGCCGCGTCGAGGGGGAGCGCGTCGCCGTGGTTGCGCGCGAGCACCATGCCGGCCGCGGCGGTCTCGCGGGCGAGGCGGGCGGCGTCGGCGGCGGGGAGCTGGGCCGGCGCGGGGGCGGCCGGCGCGACGCCCTCGAGGGCGCCGACCCGGGCGGCGAGCCGGAGCAGGCGGCGGACCTTGTCGTCGACGGCCTGCTCGGGCACGGCGCCGCTCCGGACGGCGGCGACGAGCGCCTGACCCCACGGCCCTTCCGGGCCTGGCATGGCGAGGTCCATGGCCGCGCGGCCCGCGGCCTCGGTGGAGCGGGTCGCGAACCAGTCCGAGACCACGACGCCGTCGAAGCCCCACTCGTCCTTGAGCGGCGAATCGAGCAGGGCGTTCTCGGTCATGGTCGGTCCGTTGACCGCGTTGTACGAGGCCATCACGAGCCACGCGCGCGCGCCGGCGATCATCCGCTCGAACGGCGCGAGGTAGAGCTCGCGCAGCGTGCGCTGATCGACGCGGACGTCGACGGTGAACCGCTCGGTCTCGGAGTCGTTGGCGACGTAGTGCTTGGGGGTGGCGCCGACGCCGTGGGCCTGCAGCCCGCGGACGTAGGCCGCGCCGATCCGGCCGGTGAGCAGCGGATCCTCGGAGAAGCACTCGAAGTGCCTGCCGCCGAGCGGGCTGCGGTGCAGGTTGACGGTCGGCCCCAGGACGACGTCGACGCCCTTGCGCCGCGCCTCGGACGCGAGGAGGGCGCCGAGGCGCTCGATCAGGGCCTCGTCCCAGGTGGCGGCGAGGGCGGTGGCGGAGGGGAGGCTCACCGAGGGGTCGCGCTCGTCCCAGTGCTCGCCGCGCACGCCGACCGGGCCGTCCGAGACGACGATGCGGCGCAGGCCGATGGCGGGCTCGGGGTAGGTGCTCCAGAAGTCGGCGCCGGTCAGCAGGCGGACCTTCTGCTCGAGCGACAGCGCGGCGAGGGCGTCCGCCACCCGCCGCTCGACGGCCTCGGGAGAATGATCGGTCTTCTGGGGATGAGCGGACTGCGAGTCGGCGACGGCCATGGACCCTCCTGGGAGCGCAGAGGCGAAGCGCGGAGACGCCGCCCCGCGGCGGCGCGCCAGAACGGTACGTAGAACATCAAGGAAACACCAGGTGCACAGGAGAGCCTCGATCGCGCGTGTTGGCGGGCACGCGCGGGCAGGCGCAGAGCCCGCCGCGGGGCGCGCGGGGGGCTGGGGGGCGGATGCCGCCGGGGTGCGAGCGGCGCGCCTGATTCCATAGGTCAGGATGGCCGGCCCGGGGTCCGGTGAGAGAGCTCAACGGCGCGTGATGGGTTTCAGATCGCCACCTTGCCTTCGAGATAAAAGATACACGCGCCCTCCAGCTCGACGCGACCATCGACCAGCCGGCAGACGAGCTCTCCGCCGCGCCTGGAAGCCTGGAACGCGAACAATGCCGTCTTGTTCAGCCGCGCCGCCCAATACGGCGTCAGCGCACAATGTGCGCCGCCTGTGACGGGATCTTCCGGGATCCCCTTGGCCGGCGCGAAGTAGCGGCTGACGAAATCGTACGACGCGTCTCCCGGCGCGGTCACCACGACCCCTGCGCGGTCCATGCGCGCAATCGCAGCGATGTCCGGCGACAGCGCGCGCACGGCCTGCGCATCCTCCAATACCGCGATGTAATTGAATGTATCGGTGAGCACCTCCACCGGAACATCGCCGAGCGCCTCGGCCAGGTTGGGCGGCGGCGTCGTCGGAACAGGCTGTCGAGACGGGAAATTCATGACATAACCGGTCTGCGTCCGCCGCACCGTCAAAGGTCCGCTGGCCGATTCGAAGATCACCTCGGTGCGGCCGGGCTCCAGGCGCTCCATGACGACCGCCGCGCTCGCCAGGGTCGCATGGCCGCAAAGCGGCACCTCCGTCGTCGGCGTGAACCAGCGCAAGCGATAACGCTCCCCGTCAGGGACCAGAAACGCCGTCTCGGCCAGGTTGTTTTCGGCCGCGATGTTCCGCAACAGCGCATCATCCCAAAAGTGATCCAACAGCATCACCGCAGCCGGGTTTCCCGCGAACAGACGGCTCGTGAAAGCATCCACCTGGTAGATCGGTATGATGTTCATAGATGTGTTGCTGCAAATTCAAATCAGCGCGAAGGCCATGACAATGTGGACACCGAGCGCAATGCCCTACATTGCCTGGGCGCGCGTCTCCAGCCATGTCCTAGCGGTTCCATCGACGTGCGGAAGGATGTCTGACCCGCGACTACGGGCACGCGCAGACGCCGCCGTGGTGGGAGCAGCAACCCCGCTTCACGTAGGTGCAGGTCGGCGACAGCGTGCCGTCGCAGCAGCAGACGCGGCCCTCGGACGCCGGCCGCGGTCGCGCCGGCGCAGCTCGCCCGCCGCCCGGTCGCGCCGGGGCGGGCGCGCCTTCGGCCTCGCGCTGCTCCTCGGCGGCCCTCGCAGCCTCGCGCTCGGCGATCAGTCGCCGGCCCTTCACGAGCGACGCGCGCACCTGGGCCGCGCGCTCGTCGCGCGGGGCGGCGCCGGCGAGGTAGCGGAGGAGGGCGTCGCAGGCCGCGGCGTCGCCCTGCTGGGCGCAGGCGAGCTCGCCCGCGGCGAGATCGAGCTCGGCCGCGTGGGCCGCCTCGTCTCGCCGGCGCGCCTCCTCGGCGGCCTCGAGCTCGGCGCGGCGGCGCTCGGCCTCCGCGGCCTCGTCGGCCTGCCGCTGCGCCTCGATCCGCGCCTGGCGCGCCTCGCGCTCCTGCCGGTACCGGGCGACGAGGGCGCTCGCGGCCCGCAGATCGGCCTCGGCGCCCTCGCAGAACGACGCGCACCGGTCGACGCGGTCCCGCGCTTCGAGCTCCAGCACGAGGCAGTCGGGCTCGCTCCGACAGCCGCGCGCCAGGCGGGCCGGGAGCCCGTCGTCGTTGCGCGATCCGCCGCCGGGATGGCATCCGGCGGCGAGGACGGCGAGAGAAAGCCAGAAGACGGCAAGGCGGCTCACTGGGGTGATTCTCGTGCCGCGCGCGAAGGACGTCGAGGCCTCGGGAGGCGGGACCCGAGAAACCCGCAGGAGCACGCGCTCGCGTACGCCGGACGAGGACGGGAGAGGCCGCCACGGCTGCCGAGCCTGCCAACCACGCCGTCGCCCTCGGGGACGACACGGCGGCTCGGGCGTCCGCGATGGGATCGGTCAGCTGCTCGGGCTGACGGTGCAGATGCATAGGTAAGCCATTGAACGTGTAGGTACGTCATCGATGGGGGATGTCTTGTCCCCTGAGCGCAGCGACAGTAGGAAGCTGGGAATGCGTCGACACCTGACGAGCCGCGCTCTCGCCTCGATCGCCGTCACAAGCCTCCTCGCGACGACGGCCTGCAGCTCCGGCGGAGACGAGTCCCCCGCTCCGGACGAGGAGGCCGTGGTCACCGTCGCCCAAGCCCGCGCCCTGACCGAGGGCTCGACGGCGACGGTCGAGGGTTTCGCCACGGTCGCGCCCGGCACCTTCAGCTCGGCGACCAGCGAGCAGGGCTTCGCCCTCCAGGACGCCACCGGGGGGATCTACGTGAGCCTGCCGGACGCGCTCGATTTCGGCCTCGATGCCCGGGTGCGCGTCACGGGGCAGCTCGGGCAGACGGCCCAGCAGACGGTGCTCAACGCCGCGGCGGCCTCGGTCACGGTGCTCGATGGGACCGAATCCATCGCGCCGACGGACGTGAAGACCGGCGACGTCGGAGAGCCCGTCGAGGGGCTGCTGGTCCGCGTGAAGGGTAGCGTGACCACGGCCGTGGAGGACGACCAGCCCTACGGCTTCCAGGTGTACATCGACGACGGCTCGGGCGAGATCCAGGTCTTCGTGCATGTCGTGGACGGCGAGCCCGTCATCGACACGACGTCGCTCGAGGTCGGCCTGGCCATCGAGGTGACCGGCCTCGCCGCGCAGTACGAGGAGACCTACGAGGTCGCGCCGCGCCGGGCAGGAGATCTCGTGCTCGTGGAGCAATGAGCGGGCGCGACGGCGTGTCGAGCGCGAACTCCGCCCCTCAGGGCAGCTCGGATCTCGCCGAAGATCTCGTTGTTGCCGAAAGGGGCGTTCTTTGTCGAACGCGTCGACGGACGTGACGAGAAGGCCGGAGGACGCTGGCAAAGACGAGGAGGCGGCCGTCCTGGCCGCGGCGCGCGCCGGAGACCACGCGGCGTTCGCCGCGCTGAGCGAGCGCTACCGCCGTCGGCTCCGCGCGCACTGTTATCGCATGCTCGGCTCCTTCGACGAGGCCGAGGACATGGTGCAGGAGGTCCTGCTCCGCGCCTGGCGCGGCCGCGAGGGGTTCGAGGGGCGATCGCTGTTCCGCACCTGGCTCTACCGCATCGCCACCAACGCCTGCCTGAACGCGCTGGAGCGCGCCCCTCAGCGGGTCGTGCCGCAGGACGTGGCGCCGCCGGTCACCGCCGCCACCCCGCCGTCCGAGGCGCGCTCCGCGCCGCCGTGGGCGCCGGAGGTCCCGTGGCTCCAGCCGTTCCCGGACGACCTGCTCGACAGCGGGCCGCCGCCCGACGCCGCGGTGGAGGCGCGCGAGACCCTCGCGCTGGCGTTCCTGGCCGCGCTGCAGCACCTGCCGCCGCGCCAGCGCGCCGCGCTCGTCCTGTCCGAGGTGGTGGGCTGGTCGGCGGCCGAGATCGCGGACCTGCTCGAGCTGACCGTGCCGTCGGTGACCAGCGCGCTCCAGCGAGCGCGCTCGACATTGCGCGAGCGCCTCCCCGCCGGGGCGCCGGACGCGTCCGCCGTCGCGCCGGCCACGGAGCTCGAGCGCGCCGCCCTCAAGGTGTTCATGGACGCGTGGGAGCACGGGGACACCGCCGAGCTGACCCGGCTCCTGCGCGAGGACGCGCGCTGGGCGATGCCGCCCGCGCCGCTCTGGTTCGACGGCCGCGCGGCGATCGCCAACCTGCTCGCGCTGTTCCCGCCCCGCTGGAAGGGGCGCGCGTTCAGGATGGTGCCGGTCGGCGCCAACCGACAGCCGGCGGCGGCGGCCTACCTGCGCCCGCCGGGCGAGTCGGAGTTCCGGCTGTCGGGCGTCCACGTGCTGCGCGTCTCTGACGGCCAGATCGCGGAGATCATGACGTTTTCGCCCGAGCTGTGCGCCGGGTTCCGGCTGCCGGCGAGCCTCACCGATTAGTTTTTCGCCGCCTCGGGTCTACGCGGCAGGACCACCAAAAGGAGACCCGAGATGAAGAAAACGACCTCCAGGGACGGCACCACCATCGCGTTCGACCAGACCGGGCAGGGGGCGCCGGTGATCCTGGTGATGGGCGCGTTCAACGACCGGACGACGGGCGCGCCGCTGTCGGCGTACCTGGCGCGGCGGTTCACCGTGCTCGCCTACGATCGCCGCGGGCGCGGCGACAGCGGCGACGCGGCGACGTACGCGATCGACCGTGAGATCGAGGACCTGGACGCGGTGATCCGGGCCGCGGGCGGCGCCGCGGCCGTCTTCGGCTACTCCTCCGGCGCGCTGCTCGCGCTCGGCGCCGCGGCGCGCGGCCTGGCCATCACGCGGCTTGCGCTCTACGAGGCGCCGCCCGCCGGGGGGCCGCCCGCCCAGCCCACAGAGCACGTGCAGGCGCTGGCGTCGCTGGTCGCGGCCGGGCGTCGCGGCGACGCCGTGGAGTACTTCCAGCGGCGCATGGTCGGGATCCCCGACGAGGTCGTGGCCCAGCTCAGGCACGCCCCGTTCCGCCCCGCGCTGGAGGCGATGGCGCACACCCTGGTCTACGACGCGACGATCGTCGCCGACGGGCGCATCACCGCCGCGCTCGCGGAGGTCCGCCAGCCGACGCTGGCGATCGCCGGCGATGCGAGCGCGCCGGTCATGCGCCAGGTCGCCGAGACGCTCGCCGCGCGGCTGCCCGGCGGACGGGCGGAGACGATCGCGGGCGCCACGCACCACATCGAGCCCGCCTTGCTCGGGCCGGTGCTGGAGCGCTTCCTCGACGGCTGAGCGTCCGCGGGGTAGTGAGCGACGCCTCGGCCATGAGCCTCTCGACCGTGCTCCGGGTCCTCGGCCGCGACGACGGCGAGGTCCACAGCGTGTTCCGCACCGGATCGCGCGTGTACGGCACCGCGACCGCGGCGTCCGACGAGGACTTCGTCGCCGTCCTCGCGCGGCGCGACGCGAAGCAGGACCTCGCGTTCGCGCCCGGCGTCAACGTGGTCGTCCACGGCCTCGACACCTTCCGCGACGCCATCGCCGAGCACAGCGTCTTCGCGCTGGAGTGCCTGTTCCTCCCGCCCGAGCACCGGCTCAAGGAGGCGAGGCCGCCCTTCCCGTTCAAGCTCGACCGGAAGAAGCTCGCCGCGTCGGCCGCGAGCCGCTCCGCGTCCGACTTCAAGAAGGCCGGCGCCCGCTTCGACGAGGAGCCCGAGGCCTCGAAGAAGAAGCTCTTCCACGCGCTCCGGGTGCCGCTCTTCGCCGTGCAGATCGCCGAGACCGGCGCCATCCGCGACTACGGCGCCGCGAACCCGTACTGGCGCGAGATCCTCGGGGACGAGCGCCTCGACTGGGAGCCGTACCGCGCGACCTACGGCCCGCTCCGCGAGGGGCTCTGCGCGCGGCTCGCGGCGCTGGCCTCACGGCGGTAGCCGCGCCGGCCTCAGGGCGGCGGTCCTTCCGCGGGCGCTGCCGCGAGCCGCTGCGGCCGGATCTCCTGGTGCATCCAGTGCTCGTCCGTCTGCACGTGCCCGCGCCGCACCCACTTGGCGAGGCACCGCTGGAACGCCGCGTCCGGGAACTCGCCCGCGACCCGCACCACCACCCCCTCGCGCGGGCCGCCGAACGCCGATGGCTCACGCGCCAGCGCGCTCGTCAGCGCCTCGAGCTCGCGCTCGCCCTCGACGCGGCCCCGGAACAGGACAGGCACCGTGGGGAGCCCCAGGTCGTTCGCCTGGGCCACGACCATGTCCCAATCCCAGAAGAGCCCCCGCGCGTCGTCGCGCACGCCGAAGACCAGCGAATAGCCCGGCAGCGCCTCGTATTCGATGGAGTGGACCGCATAGCAATACTCGCAGAAGACCGACGTGCCCTCCGAGAGCAGGTGAGCGATGCGCGCGTGGGTGGCCTTCGCGAGATCGAAGCTCGGGTGAGACGGAGGGCCCGAGTGCGAGCGCGAGAAGACGCTCTTTCGCGTGTACGTGAGGTTGCTCCCGTCGCACTTCTCGGTGATGACGATCTCCACGCCGAGCAGCCCCGACACGTCGGCCATCCTCTTGTCGTCGGACGTGCCGCCCGGCGACCACGGAAGGTGGAACGAGCGCGGGTATTTGGCGGACATGGGAGCGCCAGGGTAGCACCGGCCGCCCGGCGCGGACATGCTACGGTCCTGGCGCCGTGCGTGCCTGCGTCAGCGCGCGCTCGCCAGGGGGTGCTCCACCATGTCCGCTGCGTCCTCGCTCCTCGATCTCCTCACGCCCGATCCGGAGCGTGTCCCCTGGGACGAGCTCCAGGTCTTCGACTGGATCCGCGCGCTCGAGGGCTGCCCGCAGGACCCGATCCACCACGCCGAGGGCAACGTCTGGATTCACACCCGCATGGTGCTGGAGACGCTCCTCGGGCTGCCCGAGTGGCGAGCGCTGCCGCCGGAGGAGCAGCGCGTGGTGTACCTGGCGTGCCTGCTCCACGACGTGGCGAAGCCGGCGACCACGCGCGAGGAGGAAGGTCGGATCACGGCCAAGGGCCACTCGCGCGCGGGGGAGCTGCTCGCGCGCCGCCTGCTCTGGGAGCTCGGCGCGCCGTTCGCGCTGCGCGAGCACGTGTGCGCGCTCGTGCGCTACCACCAGATCCCGTTCTACCTCATCGAGCGGGGCGACGCGCAGCGCATGGCCGCCGAGATCAGCCTCCAGGCGCGCTGCGATCTGCTCGCGCTCGTGGCCGAGGCCGACATCCGGGGGCGCGTCTGCGCGGACATGGGGCGCATTGTCGACAACATCGAGCTCTTCCGCGAGCTCTGCCGCGAGGAGGGGTGTTACCGGGAGCCGCGCGCCTTCGCGTCGGATCACACACGCTTTGTGTATTTCCGCTCCGATCCTGCGGGCGGGCGCCACCCGGACGTGGAGGTCTATGACGACACGCGCGCCGAGGTCGTGGTGATGAGCGGGCTGCCGGGCGCCGGGAAGGACACCTATGTCCGCAACCACTTCGCCGACTGGCCGGTCGTCTCGCTGGACGCGCTGCGGAGCGAGCTGGAGATCGACCCGACCGATAGCCAGGGACAGGTGGTCCAGGCGGCGCGCGAGCGGGCGAAGGAGCACCTCCGGCGCGGGGAGCGGTTCGTGTGGAACGCGACGAACCTGTCGCGGCAGCGGCGCGGGCCCGTGCTGCAGATGGCGGCGGACTACGGGGCGAGGATCCGCGTGGTCTACGTGGAGGTGCCTCGCGCGGTGCTGTTCGCGCAGAACCGGGCGCGGGAGGCGGCGGTGCCGGAGGCGGCGATCCGGCGGATGATCGAGCGGTGGGAGATCCCGGGGAAGACGGAGGCGCACGAGGTCGTGCTGGCGGTGCGCGGAGAGGGGTAGGCGCGCGGGGGAGCCAATCCCGAGCTGACCGGCCCCCGGAGAGGGTGTTCGCCGCGCCGGGGCGACGGCTGGACGGCGCCGGGCGGAGCGCCCCGCCCGGGCCGGCCGGCTGCGCTCGCAGGCGCGACGCGGTAAGCTGCGGTCCGGAGCGACGTATGCCCTTCCAGAGCGAGAACTCCCCCGTCCCGATTCCCCCGCCCGGCGAGGACGAGCTCCCGTACGACGATGGAGAGCCGATGGAGTCCGAGCGCCACCGCGCACAGATGGACATGCTCATCGAGGTGCTGAAGCTCTTCTGGCACGACCGCGACGACGTGTACGTCGCCGGCAACATGGCCATCTACTTCAGCGAGCTGCAGGCGAAGAAGAACGACTTCCGAGGCCCCGACGTGTTCGTCGTGCTCGACACCAACCGGCGCGAGCGCAAGTCATGGGTCGTCTGGCAGGAGGACGGGAGGACGCCCGACGTGGTGATCGAGCTGCTCTCCGAGAGCACCGAAGCCGTCGATCGCGGCGAAAAGATGCGCGTCTACGCGAAGCTCCTGCATGTGCCGGAGTATTACCTGTTCGATCCGTTCTCGGGCGCGCTCGAGGCCTATGCGCTCGATCGGGCCACGCGGTCCTACGTGCCGGTGCCGCCCGAGGCGAACGGCGACGTCGTGAGCGCCTGCCTCGGCCTGCGACTCGGCGTACGCCGTGGCACCTACCTCGGCCGCGAGGCCGACTGGCTGCGCTGGCTCGATGCCCAGGGGCGCGTGCTGCCGACCGCCGAAGAGCAGGCCCGCGCCGCCGAAGAGCAGGCCCGCGCCGCCAGCGACGAGGCGAAGCGGCTCGCCGCCCGGCTCGCGGAGTACGAAAAGCGCTTCGGGCCGCTACCGGGCAGCGGCTCGGACTGAAGCGACGAGCCCCTCTCTGCCCCCACGGCGCCCCCGCGCCCTCCCGGTCCACCCCGTCCGCAGCCCTACGCGCTGCCCTCACCGCCCACGCGCGCATCCCCCAGGCGCCCCAGGATCTCGTCCACCGTCTGCTCGACCGTGAAATCCGATGTGTCCAGCCACAGGCCCAGCCGCGGCGTCTCCTCGCGCAATACGCGGTCGAAATCGAGGACCGCCGAGGTGTCCTGATACCCGCGCTTCGCTCGGCCCGCCTCCCGCGCCGCGACCACGGCGGGACGCGGGCAGAGGACCACCACGTGCAGAGGACGATGCGCGTAGCACCGCACCACCTCGGCGAGCCCAGCGCCCAGGATGATGTCCTGGTGGACGACGGTGAACCCGGCCTCGAGATACAGGTCGGCCGCCGCCGCCGCGATGCGGTACCGGAGCCGCAGCTGCCGCTCGGCCTCCTCGGAGAGCTCGAAACCCAGCTCGGCGCGGCCACCGACGATCATGCGACGAAACACGTCGCCCCGCAGATGCACGCTCCTCGGCAGCCGCTCGGCCAGCCGCTGAGCGACCGTCGACTTTCCAGCGGCCATGAGCCCCGTGATCAGGACGATGGCCGGAGACTCCAGCAGGCTCCCTCGCGCGGTCATGACGGACGATCCTTCCTCCTCGACCCCCCGGCGCTCCCCTCCGCTACCTCCGCCCGAACCCAGGCGCCAGCATCGCCGTCCACCGCGCCGGGCTCTTGATCCGCTCCCGCGCCATCACCGCGTCCGCCACAAGGATCCGCTGCAGCCCCTTCTCGCCGCCGAGCAGCTCGCCCGCCTGACGCCGGGCCGCCGCGGCGTAGATCGGCATGTCCGCGGCGTCGAACCCCGCCGCCGCCGCCTCCAGCTGCGCGATCGCCTCGTCCCGCTCGCCGCGCAGCTCCGCCGCGCCCGCCCGGAGGAGCGGCACGAACGGGTCGGACCACGCCGTCCTCTCCCGGGCGAGCGCGGCCGCGTCCCGCAGCGCCGCCTGGATCAACGGCTCGGGATCGGTCGCGCCCTCGGCCGCGGCCAGCGCCGTGCTCGCGCGCTCCACGTGCGCCATCACCCGGCTGTTCTGCATCATCAGCAGCATCGAGCCCTCGATCTTCGGCCACGCCTCCGCGAGCCGCCTCAGCGCCGCGCCGGCGCGGCCGGCGTAGCGGTCGACGTAGGTCTCGCCGAGCAGCCCCACGAAATGCTCGAGGTGGAACCCCGACGCCGTCCACCGCGACAGCGCCCCCGCGACCGCGCTGCGCGCCGCCGCCACGTCGTCCGACGCGAGCGAGACCCACGCCGCCTGCGCGCCGAAGATCGCCGCCGCATAGCGATCGCCCCGCTGCTCCGCCCCCCGGAGCACCGCCGGCATGGTCCGCGCGAGCGCGTCGATCTGCCCACGGTAGTACCGCATCCACGACGTCATCAGCTGCGTCGTCGCGAGCTCCCAGGCGACGCCGGCGCACCGGTCGCGCAACATCTCGTCCGCCCGCTCGTACCAGTCGGACGCCGCCCGCCAGCGGCCCGCCGTGAACGCCTCGAGCATGCCCGACACCATCATCGACAGGCCGAGGAGGTGCGGGCTGTCGAGCCGCTCCGCGAGCGCGCGCACCGCGGCGACGAGCTCCTCCGCGCGCGCCCGGCCCGGCGACCCGATCATGCACGCGGACGACGCCTCGAACGCGAGCGCGCGGCCGATGCGGTACGGCTCGCCGGCGCGCAGCGCGAGCAGCAGGGCGCGCGCCGAGAACTCGGCGGAGCGGACCATGTCGACCGCCGACAGGCCCACCGTCACCGTCCAGCAGGCGTCGATGCGCGCCAGGTCCTCCGGGCGCACCTCCGCCTCGGGCCGCTCGCGGAACCGCAGGCCCCGGAGGCGCAGCTCCGCCCGGTGCAGGAGCAGCGCGACGAGCGCGCGCCGCGGCGTCTCCGGGAACGACAGGCCGACCGCCGCCAGCACGGCGCGCACGTGCTCCAGCCCCTCGTCGATGTGCCCGCTCCGCAGGTACTGCTCCGCGGCGCGGCGGCGGAGATCGAGCGACCGCGCGCCGTCGTCCCCCTCCGCCGCCGCCGCGTAGAGCCTCGCCGCCTCCGCGCCCTTGCCCGCGTCGACGAGGGCGTCGGCGCACCGCACCTCGAGCGCGCGCCGCTCCGCCTCCGGGACGGCCGCGCCGCGCGGGAGCAGGTCGAGCGCGAGCTCGTAGAGCCGCGCCGCGCGCTCGAACGCGAGCGCCTCGGCCGCCTGCTCGGCCGCGACCGCCGCGAGCTGCCCCGCGCGCGCCCCGTCGCCCGCGCCGAGCCAGTGCCGCGACAGCGTCTCGGCGTCCGCCGTCCCGAGCGCCTCGAGCGCCCGCGCGAGCCGCCGGTGCCGCGCCGCGAGCTGCTCCGGACCGAGCCGGCCGACCACGGACGCGCGCACGAGGTCGTGCGACGCCTCGACGAGCTCGCCCTCGCCGGCGGGCCGCGCGACGATCAGATCCTCGGCGCGGAGGAGCGCCATCGCCGGCGCGCGCTCCTCGCCGTCGACTTTCGCCGCGCGCGCGGCGACCGCCGCGTCGATCGGCTCCCCGGCGACGGCGATCACCTCGAGCAGCCGGAGCGCGTGCTCCGGCAAGCGGTGGAGCCGCGCCCCGAGCGCCCGCTCCCACGCGGCGTCGCCCCGCGCCCCCATGTCGCCCGCCGGCTCCTGCGCGTCGAGGACGAGCTCGCCGAGCAGCCGCGGGTTACCCCCGGAGGCGCGGGCGATGGCGTCCGCCCGCGCGCGGGTGCCCTCGCCGCGCGCGAAGAGGAGCGCGAGCGCGAGCTCCTCCGCCTCGAGCGGCAAGAGCGGCCCGACCTCGATCTGGCGCAGCTCGCCGTCCCGGCGCGGCGGCGGGGCCCACTCGAGGCCGAGCGAGGCGGGCTCGGTCGGCGCGGGGGCCGGGCGCGCGGCCCCCATCCCGTCGAGCAGCGCGCGGAGCGGCGCGCTCGCCTCGACGTCCTCGGCGCGGTAGCTGCCGAGGAACATCATCGCGGGCGCGTCGGGCGGGCGCGTGAGCTCGAGCAGGAGCGCCACGCTGTCGGCGTCGATGAACTGGAGGTCCTCGATCGCCACGACGAGCGGGCTGCGCTCGGCGATGCGCCAGAGCAGCTGCCGGAGCGCCGCGAAGCAGCGCTGCCGCAGCTCCTGCGCGTCGGGCGACTCGCTCACGCGCGGCGCCGACGCGACGGCGGGCACGCGCGAGAGCGCCGGGAACACCCGGACGAGCGCGCGGACGTCGCGCGGCAGGAGCCGCTCCGCCTCCTCGGCGGAGACGCGCCGCAGGAAGCGGCACAGCGACTCCATGACGCCCCCGAACGCCTTGTAGGACTCGGTCGCCCCGCTCGCGCAGCGCCCCCGCAGGACGACCGGCCCCTTGTCGCGGCGGAGCCCCATCAGGAAGTGGTGGATCAGCGCGCTCTTGCCCATGCCCGCGCCGCCGCGGACGAGCACGCAGGTGGGCCGCTCCAGGAAGAGCGCCTCGGCGGCGCGGTGCAGGGCGCGCAGGTGCGGGCGGCGGCCGATGAAGTGCGCGATCGTCGGCGGCACGAGCGAGGGCAGCGCGCTCTCCGGCGCGGCCTCGGCGCCCGACGCGGCCTCGGCGCCCGGCGCGGCCTCGGCGCCCGGCGCTGGCGCTGCGCCCGGCGCTGGCGCTGCGCCCGGCGCTGCCTCGCCCCCCGGCGCTGCCTCGCCCCCCGGCGCTGGCGCGGCGCCCGCCGCTGCCTCGGCGCCCGGCGCCGGCGCGGCGCCGCCCGGGTCCTCCGCTCCGCGCCCCCCGCCCGGCGCCACGGTCACTTCTTGCTCAGGAACGCATCCATCGCCCGGCGGTGCTCGGGGCCGTTCCACTGCTCGGCGAACGCCCGCCGCTCGACCTCCACCGCGGAGGCGCGCAGCGCCTCGCGCACCTTGCACAGCGCCCGCTTCATCGCCGCGACCGAGGTGCGCGGGCTGTCGGCGATGCGGTTCACCTGCGCGATCGCGCGGCTCCGCGCCGCGCCGGTCGGGACGATCTCGCTCACGAGGCCGATCCGGAGCGCCTCGGCGGCGTCGATCCGCTCCGCCGTCAGGAGCAGCCGCGACGCCTCCAGCGGCCCCACCCGCTCGCAGAGCCGCGTCAGCCCGCCCCACGCCGGCGACAGGCCCATCTTGACGTGGCGGAACGAGAGCGCGGCGTGCTCCTCGACGATGACGAAATCGCAGAGCAGGAGCAGCTCGCAGCCGCCGCCCAGCACGTCGCCCTGCACCGCCGCGACGATCGGCACCTCGCTCTCCTCGAACGCCGAGAGGCCCTCGAACATCGCGAGGACGTCGCCGCTCTCCGCGCCGCCCTCGGCGAGCGCGTGGAGCTCGCGGATGTCGCCGCCCGCCACGAAGACGCCGCCGCTCGCGGCGGTGATCACGACGCCGCGCACGCGCGGGTCCGAGGAGGCGAGGCGGATCGCCTCGCCGAGGCGCCTCGCGAAGGCGCTGTCGATGGCGTTCCGGCACTCGGGGCGATCGATGGTCAGGACGACCGCATCGCCGGCCGCCTCGACCCCGAGGGTCACGAGGCGGCCCTCCGCGCGCCCCTCCCGTTCGTCAGCACCGCGGGCTTCCTGCGGCTCGCGCCAGACCCGTTCTCCGCCGCGCGGCTGAGCCGCCGCGTCGGCGGCATGCGCTCGTCGTGGATCACCTCGGCGATCCGCGCCTCGAGCGTGCGGCGGCTGAGGCCGCGCTGCTCCGCCGCGTACCGCTCGGCGTAGCTGATGATCGCGCCCGCGACGTCGACGCCGCTCGCGCGCTCGATCCCCTCCAGCCCGGGCGAGCTGTTGATCTCGAGGATCTTGGGCCCGGAGCGCGCCTCGAGCATGTCGACGCCGGCGACCTCGAGGCCCATCGCCTTCGCGGCGCGGATCGCGACGCTCCGGTAGACGCGCGGCAGCTTCACCCGGTCGCCCTTGCCGCCGCGGTGGAGGTTCGAGCGGAACTCGCCGGGCTTCGCGACCCGCCGCATCGACGCGACCACGCGGCCGCCGACGACGATGACGCGGATGTCGCGCCCCTTCGACTCGCGCACGTACTCCTGGAGCACGATGTCCTGGCCCATGGCCCAGAACGTCTCGAGCAGCGCGTGCACGGCGTGCGGCGTCTCGGCGAGCATGGTGCCGATGCCCTGGGTGCCCTGCTGGAGCTTCACGATCGCGGGGCAGCCGCCGACGAGCGAGAGCGCCGCCTCGACGCCGGCCGGGCTGCGGGCGCAGACGGTGATCGGCACGTTGAGCTTGCGGCGCGTGAGCAGCTGGAGCGCCCGCAGCTTGTCCCGGCTCCGCGCGATCGAGACGGCGCCGTTCAGGACCGGGACGCCCATGAGATCGAACTGGCGGACGACGGCGAGGCCGTAGTTGGTGATGCTGGCGCCGATGCGCGGGATCACGATGTCGAAGCGGGGCACCGCCGAACCACCGACGAGCAGCGACGGCCGACCGCGCGACACCACGATCTGGAAATCGAGCGGATCGATGACGCTGACGTCGTGACCACGCGCGCGCCCCGCGAGCACGATGCGGCTCGTCGAGTAGAGGGACGCGTTGCGCGACAGGACGAGGAATCGCATGTGGCCCGGAGGCTAGCAGAGCCCGCAGACTGCGTGGATGGGTGCGCGAGCCGATTCATGTTTCGCGCCTCTTCTACGAACGGCCCGCGCGGCGTCTCCCGCGGCCCGCGCCGCCCGCGCCGTCCGCGCCGCGTCGCGCGCCGCGCCATCGGCCCCCGTTTTCCATGCGGCCCAGCGCGGCGACGCGCGGGGGCCGCTCGATTTCGGCGCGGCGGACCGGGCGCGGGCGGAAGCGCGGCGGCGCGGCGCTTGCGCTGGAAAATGTTTCGTGTACGAATTTTTTCGGTCCGCCGGCGAGGAGGGGTTCGCGATGTGGCAGCCGTTCACGGAGGAACATCAGCAGTTCAGGAAAACGGTGCGGGCCTTCGCAGAGAAGGAGCTCGCTCCACACGTGGAGGAGTGGGAGGCGTCGGAGTGCTTCCCCAACTGGGTGTTCAAGCGCGCCGGCGAGCTCGGGATCCTGGGCGCGCACTTCCCGGAGGAGCACGGCGGCGCCGGGCTCGACTATTGGTTCTCGGCGGCGAAGGCCGAGGAGCTCGTGCACTGCACGATGGCGGGCGTCTCGATGGGGCTGCTCGTCCAGAGCGACATGGCCACGCCGGTGATCAGCGACATCGGCACGGAGGAGCAGATCGAGGAGTTCCTCCGGCCGGCGCTCGCGGGCGACAAGATCGCGGCGCTCGGGGTCTCGGAGCCCGGGGCCGGCAGCGACGTGGCCGGGATCCGGACCACGGCGCGCAAGGACGGCGACGACTACGTGCTGAACGGCCAGAAGACGTTCATCACGAACGGGACGCGCGCCGACTTCGTGACGCTGCTCGCGAAGACGTCGCCGGACAAGGGGGCCCACGGCTGCTCGTTCTTCCTCGTGCCGACGGCGCTCCGCGGCTTCAACGTCGCGAAGAAGCTGAAGAAGATCGGCAACAAGTCGTCGGACACGGCCGAGCTCTTCCTGGAGGACGTGCGGGTGCCGCGGCGCTACCTGCTCGGCGAGCCGGACCAGGGCTTCGCGTACCTGATGCAGAACTTCCAGACCGAGCGGCTCGTCGCCGCCGTGGGCGCCATCGCGAGCTCGTTCGTGACGCTCGACAGGTCGGTCGAGTACGGGCGCGAGCGGACGGCGTTCGGCAAGCCGATCATCAAGCGCGAGTCGTGGCAGCACAAGTTCGTGGACCTGTACACGCGCTGCGAGGCGGCGCGCGCGTTCGTCTACAAGTGCGTCGACCACTACAACGACGAGCGGTACGTGCGGAAGGTGCCGATCAGCTTCGACACGGTGAAGCTCATCTCGATGGCGAAGATCCTGGCCGGCGACGTGGCGAACGATGTCGTGGACACCTGCCTGCAGTTCCACGGCGGCTGGGGCTACATCGAGGAGTTCCCCATCGCGCGCGCCTGGCGCGACCAGCGGCTCCTCCGCATCGGCGGCGGGACGACCGAGACGATGAAGTACTACCTGGCGAAGCTGATGAACTTCTGAGGGCCGCCCGCCCGATCGGCCACCCCCGGCGGGGACCGCGCGCGGCCCTGCCGGGGGGCGCAGGAGCGGCGAAACGGGCCTGGCGGACGCAAGGCGGACGGAAACGACGCGCCGACGAAAAAAAGTAGAGACAAGCGGAGCGAGAGGCTGTAGATATGCCGCTCCCAACGAACGGGGCTGTAGCTCAGCTGGGAGAGCGCATGACTGGCAGTCATGAGGTCAGGGGTTCGATCCCCCTCAGCTCCACCGATAGGACCGACGGACTCCCGCGGGAGTCCATCACGCCGCGCCTGCCTGCCGGCGTGCTTCTTCAGAGCCTTCTTTAGCTGCGCGTCTCGCGCGGCGCGCCGCCTGGCGCCGCCCCGCGGCTCGGACCGAGCAGCAGGCCGGCGCGGGGGCGCTCAGAACGCGCCGAGGTAACGCGGCGGCAAGCCGACCCGCGGATCGACGTGGAAGGCGCCCGCGTGCACGAGCGCGCGGCCGTCGGCGCCGACGTCGAAGCGGTGGACGACGCCCCCTTCGGTCTCGGCATCCGCGGCGAGGCACCGCCCGCACGCCTCGGCGCAGCGCACCTCGCCGAGGGAGAACGGGAGCTCCTTCGAGCGCAGCAGGACCTCGGGCTCGCCGCGCTCGGGCGCGGAGCCGGCGAGCTCGACCGCCGTGAGCGTGTCGTCGACCGGCCCCCCCTCGCTGAGCGCGTCGCGGCCGAGCGTCGAGAACAGGAGGCGATCCTCGGCGGCGAACGCGACGGAGAAGCCGGGCGTCCCCGCGCCGAGCTCGGCGGCCGTCCAGCGCGCCTCCTCGACGAGGCCCCCATCGCGGCGCGCGAGGACGACGAGGCCGGCCTCGCCGACGTTCGACGTGGCGTCGCCGCCGAACGTCCCGGGGCACACGACCGCGAGCCTCGATCCGCCGGCGGACGCGGCCAGCCCCCCGCACCCGTGGAGCCCCTCGAGCACCGTGACCTCCCGGATCGCGTCGCTGCGCGCGTCGATCTCGACCAGGCGCGACTCGGCCGACGCGACGAAGTCGAGCGAGGTCGCCGTGAGCAGCACGTAGACGCTGTCGCCGACGAGCACCGCGCGGCCCGGCCGGGGGTAGAACGCCGGGTCCTCCCCGGCCAGGGCGGGCGCGAGATCGATCCGGCCGACGATCGCGCGGGCGCCGGGGTCGACGACGAGCACGTCGCTCCCGCCGTCGATCGGCGCGGCGTCCGGGTCGAGGTTCGGCTCGTGGCGCGTGACGTACGCCTTGCCCGGCGAGACCTCGACGTAGTCCTGCGGGTTCGCGCGGAACGCGGTGGCGACGGCGAGCTGCCCCGCGGGCTCGCCGCTCCGGACGTCGATCCACGTGAGCACGGACGCGGACCGGTCGAGCAGCACCAGCCGATCCCCGCGGACCGGCGTCGTCGGGACCACGACGTCCCCCGAGAGCGGCGAGGCGAGGCCGGGCGAGCTCGATCCCGACGAGAGGATCGACGCGGAGAGCGCCGCGCCGTCCCAGCTCACCAGGCTGACGTTCGTGGACTGGTAGTCGCTGCTGACCACGACCGCGCCGCGCCCGCACGGGCCCGCGACGACGTCCGTGCCGCCGGTGCTCGGCGGCGGCTCCGGCGCGTTGCACCCGATCAGCGCGCGCGCCGCCCCCGCGGCGAGGATCGTCCGAGAGAGGGCCCCGAGGGCCGCCCCCCGCCCCAGGTCGATGCGAGACGCCGTCACCACCACACCTCCGTCGCTGCGTGAAAGCTCCGCCCGGGGAGCTCGAGGTTGAACAGATCGAACGTCCTCGCGGCGAAGACGTTCGCGATCGCGAAGCGCGCCGAGACCCGCCGGAGCGCGAGGACCGCGAGCTCCACGTCGACCGTCGCCTGCTCCGGGAGCGGCCGGAGACCCGCGGGGTCGGCGGCGCGCGAGGCGCGGTAGAAGAGCCGCGCCGAGAGCGAGGCGCGGTCGACGCCGAGCCGCGCGGGCTCCGCGTACACCTCCAGGGACGGCGCCGCCACGAGGCGCGCCTGGTACGGGATGAGGTCGTTCGCGACCGCGCGGCCCGGCGAGGTGTCCCGCGGGTCGAGCGCGGTGAGCGCGAGGCCGGCGCGGACGTGGTCGAGCGCCGAGGCGGACGCGGTGAGCTCCAGGCCGAGGACGCGCGCGCTCGCGACGTTGTACGGCCGCAGCACGCCGATGAAGGCGGGGCGGTGCGCGACGAGCCCCGAGGCGAAGCGCGAGAAGCCGAGGATCTCGAGGGAGATCTCGGCGCGCGCGGCCGGCGCCGCCGCGGCGAGGCGGACGCCGAGCTCGGCCGAGAGGCCGCGCTCGGGGGCGAGCTCCGGGTTGCCGACGACGATCGGCGAGCTGCCGTGGAGCTCGCCGAGCGCGGGGACGCGCACGTAGCGGCCGAGGTTCCCGAAGAGGGAGACGCCGCCGCCCGCGAGGCGGAGCCGGGCGCCGAGGCGGCCGCTCGGCTCGAGCGCGTCGACCGGACCGCCGGCGCCGCCGTGGCTCGTCCGGTGGAGCTCCACGGCGCCGAGCGCGTAGCCCTCGAGCGAGGGGATGGGGGCGTAGCGGAGGCTCACCGACGCGCGGGAGGTGGCGCGCGAGGCGCGGAGCGGCGCTCCGCCGACACGATCGAGGGCGATGAGCTCGCGCTCGTGGGCCGCCGAGGCCGAGACGGCGAGGTCGTCGGCCGGGCGGTAGCGGACGGCGGCCTGGCCGGCGCCGCGCGCGCCGCGGCTCTCGACGAGCGGCGACAGCAGGCCGAGCTCGCCCCGCGGATCGCGGACGACCTGGCTCGAGAGGATCGCCGAGCTCGTGAGCTCGAGGCGGCACCGATCGACGCCGCCCGCCTGCGGGCCGGCGCACGGGGCGGCCGCGGCGATCGCGCCGAGCCAGCGCTGCACATGGGCGCGCGCGGCCCGCGCCGGCGTCTCCGAGAGGCCGGTCGCGCCCTGGTCGCGCGCGAAGCCGTTGCCGATCGCCGTGACGCTGCCGCCGCCGGGCAGGCGGTAGCGGCCGACGCTCCAGAGGTCGTAGGCGTCGGCGTCGGCGTTCGGCCTGGGCAGCGCGCGCCCCGTCCGGCGGTCCGTGACGAGGTAGTCGTTGTCGGCGGCGCGCCGGCCGATCGCGATCATGGCGCCCGCGCGCTCGTCGCCGAGGCCCGCCGACGCCCACGCGGCGCGCTCGCCGAAGCTGCCGGCGCCGAGCCCCACGGAGGCGCGGGGCGCGCGCGGCAGCGACGGCTCGAAGAAGATGGCGCCGCCGATCCCGAGGCGATCGGCGTGCTCGGGCGCGTTGCCCCGGTAGACCTCGACGCGCTGGATCATCCAGAGCGGGACCATCGAGAGATCGGCGGTGCCGGTCACGTCGTCGTTGAGCCGGACGCCCGCGAGGTACACCGGCGTCTCGGCGCTGCTCGCGCCGCGGATGGACGCGGTCGCGAGGTCCGACGCGGCGCCCGTGCGGGAGACCTGCAGGCCGGGGACGCGGCTCAGCACCGCGGACGCCGCGGCGCCCGGCGCGCGGAGCTCGTCGCCGCGGATCACGTGGGACGCCGCGGTGGGATCCCGCGCGGCCACGGTGGACGCGCGCTGCCCCTCGACGCGCACCTCGAGCGCCCGGCCGCGCGGCCGGGCCGGCGCGCTCGCGGCCGGCGCGGCGACGGCGTCGCCTCGTTCGTCGCGCGCGCCGCCGCCTTCGCGCGCGCCGCCGCCTCCGCGCGCGCCGCCGCCTCCGCGCGCGCCGCCGCCTCCGCGCGCGCCGCCGCCTTCGCGCGCGCCGCCGCCCGCCGCGCCCTCCCGGCCTCCCGCGCCCGCCTCCTGGCCCCGCGCCCGCGGCGAGAGGCCGGCGGCGGCCACGAGCGCCGCGCAGGCGAGCGCCCAGGGGCGCCTCACGGGCACAGCGCGTGGACGACGCCCACGGCGTCGAGGTCGAAGACGTCGGGCGTGCCGGCGCGATCGGTGATCCGCACGAACCGCGCGAGCGGAACCCCGATCTCGGCCAGATCGAACGGGTCGCCGCCCGCCGACGGCGGGTCGAGCGGATCGATGCCGTTCTCGTCGGGGTTGGCGTGCACGGGGTGCCATCCGGCGCAGCCGTCGTACGGATAGCGATCCGCGGCGCAGGGGAACGCCGACCAGGCGGCGCCGTCCTCGCTCACCTCGACCGTCGCGAGCTCGGCGAACACGCTCGCGGCGTCTTCTTCGCCGCGCGCGAAGGCGTTCTCGAACACCAGGAAATCGGCCCCGGGCCCGTCGACGATCGCGTTGCCCTCGAACGCCACCACGATCGACCCGCCGTCGCCGAGCGAGAGCACGTCCAGCGAGCCGCCGCAGCAGCCGGCGCCCCTCGGCGGGCCGAGGACGACGTCCGGGTACCGGTCCTGTCCGAACCCCTGCCCCGGCCCGAAGCAGGCCGACACCACGCGCGTCGCGAACCGCGCGCCCGGACCGCCGCACGCCGCCTCGCCCGCGCCGGGAGCGCCGCCCTGGCCGCCGGAGAGGCACGAGCCGCCCGCGCCCGCCGCGGCGGGCTCGCCGGCCCCGTCGTCCGGGGGCGCGCCGGCGCCGCCGCACCCGGACAGGACGCTCGCGGAGGAGCAGAGGCAGACGACGAGGGCACGCAGCGACATCCTGGACCTGTTCGAGCGAGCGCGCGCCGCGGCATCTCCACGTCGGCGGCGGCCGGCCTGCCTCGGTCCCGCGAGGATCTGCGTCTCCCCATCTCCCCGGAGCGGGACCTCTTCGGCCGCACGGGCGGCTATCACGGGCCCCCGGGACGGTCAACGCGCTTCCCCGGCCCCCCGCGGGAGGGTAGAAAACCCGAAACATGGCTCTCTCGCCTCCCTGGGTATTCCCGGAGCTCGACGCGAGCGCGGCGGGCGCGGCGCGCGCGCGGCAGGACACGCTGACCAAGCCGCGCGGCAGCCTCGGGGCGCTCGAGGATCTCGCCGTGGCGCTCGCGGGCATCCAGGGCGGGCCGCCCGCGAGCCGGCCTGCGGCCGCGGTGCTGTTCGCCGCCGATCACCCCGTCGCCCGGCACGGCGTGTCGGCCTACCCGGCCGAGGTCACGGCGGCGATGGTCGCGAACTTCGTGCGCGGCGGCGCCGCCTCCAGCGTGCTCTGCCGGCACCTCGGGGTCGAGCTGCGGGTCGTGGACGTCGGCGTCGCCCACCCGTACGAGCGCGCGGGCGGCGCCGGCGCGCAGCTGCGGCGCGACCCGGTCGCCGACGATCCCATCGGCGACCTGCGGGTCGAGGACGCGCTCTCGGAGGCCGTCTACGAGCGCGCGCTCCGCGCCGGCGCCGCCGAGATCGACGCGCTCGGGGGCGACACGCGCGTCGTCCTGCTCGGCGAGATGGGCATCGGCAACACCACGGCGGCGTCGTCCATGGCGGCGCTGCTCCTCGGGCTCGCCCCGGAGGACGTCGTCGGCGCGGGGACGGGCGTCACGGGCGACGCGCTGTCGCGCAAGGTCGAGGTCGTGCGCGACGCGACCCGGCGCGTCCAGGGCGCCTCGAGCGCGTTCCGCGCCGATCCGCGCCGCGTCGTGCGGGCGGTCGGCGGCAAGGAGATCGCCGCGCTCGTGGGCGCCATGGCGCGGGCGATCGAGCGGCGGATGGCGGTGCTCGTCGACGGCTTCATCGTCTCGACCGCGGCGCTCGCGCTCGTCCGGATGGACGCCCGGGCGCGGGCGGGCATGCTCTTCGCGCACCGCTCGGCCGAGCGCGGTCACGCCCACGTCCTCGCGGCGCTCGAGGCCCGCCCCTTGCTGGATCTCGGCATGCGGCTGGGCGAGGCGAGCGCCGCCCTGGCCGCGCTGCCCCTGCTCGACGCCGCGTGCGCCCTCCACGCCGGCATGGCGACGTTCGCGAGCGCGAGCGTGCCCGACCGCGCGCCGCCAGGGACTCCATGACGCTGCCGCCGGTGCTGCGCGGCGCCCGCGCGGCGACGACCTTCCTCACGCGCGTCCCGGTCGGCGGCTTCCCGTACGCGGATGCGGACTGGCGCTGGGCCTCGGCCTGGTTCCCGTTCGTGGGCGCCGGCCTCGGCGCCGTCCAGGCCGCGGCGTGGCTGCTCGTCGACCGGGGCGGCGCGCTCGTCGCGGCCAGCGTCGTCGTGGCGCTGGGCCTGCTCCTCACCGGGGCCTTCCACGAGGACGGGCTCGCGGACACGGCCGACGCGCTCGGCGGCGCCTTCGATCGCGCGCGGCTGTTCGAGATCCTCAAGGACAGCCGCATCGGCTCGTTCGGCGCCGCGGCGCTGATCGTGGTCCTCGTGCTGCGCATCGCCCTGCTCGCGCGGCTCGACGGCGCGGCGCCGGTCGCCCTGGTGCTGACGCAGTGCCTCTCGCGCGCCCCGCCGATCTGGCTCATGGTCGCGCTGCCGTACGTGACCCAGGGCGGCTCGCGCAGCCGGCCGGTCGCGCGGGCGGCGCTCCCGCAGGCGCTCCTCGGCTCGGTGTGGCCGGCGCTCTCGCTCGCCGTTGCGCACGCCGCCGGGGCCGTCTCGGCGGCCGAGGCGGCGGCCATGCTCGGCGCGGCGGCCGCCGCCGCGGCGGTCTGCGGCCTCCGCTTCCGCGCCCGCGCGGGCGGCATCACCGGCGACTTCCTGGGCGCGACGCAGCAGATCGCCGACTGCGCCGCGCTGCTCGCCCTCGCGCTCGCGCGGGGCGGCTGAGCCGCGGGCGCGCCGGCATGGATCCCCTCGCCCCTTCGCTCATCGCGTTCCGCCACGCCCCCGTCGCGCTCTCCGGCGTCTGCTACGGCCGCCTCGACGTCGCCGCGGAGCTCGCGCCCGGGGACGCCGCGGCCGCGATCGAGCGCGCGCTCCGCGACCTCGATCTCCGCCCCGGCGTGGTCTGGTCGTCGCCGCTCTCCCGCTGCGCGCTCCCCGCGGCCGAGCTCGCGGCGCGCCTCGGGGTGCCGCACGCGATCGAAGCGCGCCTCGTCGAGATCGCCTACGGCGCCTGGGAGGGGCGCGCCTGGTCGGACATCGAGCGCGGCGACCCGGACGCGTACGCCGCGTGGCTCGACGGCTGGGAGCGCGTCGGGCCGCCCGGGGGCGAGTCGGCGATCGAGGTCGAGGCCCGGGTGCGGTCGTTCTGGCGGGCGCTCGGCGCGTCCGGGGCGTGCGGCGCGCCCCGCGACGACGCGGCGCACGCCGGTGCGCGCCCGCACCTCCTGGTGGCGCACGCGGGGGTGATGCGGGCGCTGCGCGTCGTCGCCTGCGGCGCCACCTGGCCCGAAGCGATGAGCGCGCCCGCGCCTCACCTCGCGCCCGAGCGCTTCCCGCTCCCCGCGCCCGCCCTTCTTCCGCTGGCGGCCCCCTGAGGGGCGCGTACCCTCCTCGGGCATGACCCCGCACGAAGAGCTCGCGCTCCTGCTGCGCCCGGCGGCTGGAGGCCTCTACCTCGTCTCGACCGGGCGCGCGCAGCAGCTCGAGGTCCAGCGACGGCTCTACGGCGCCTCGACCCAGGACGAGGTCTTCGCCCGGTTCCGCGCGTCGTTCGACCGCATCGCCAGCGCGCGCGCCGTCTTGCTCGGCGTCCCCTCCGACGTCGGCGCCGGGTTCCTCCGCGGCTCCAACATGGGCCCGCAGGCGATCCGGACCGCGCTCCTCGACGCTCACCCGGATTTCCCCGAGCGGGCGCGCGACATCGGCCTCGTCGACATCGGCGACGTGTTCGTCGTGCCGCAGCTCCTGCACGACGACATGCTCTCGGAGGCCCAGAAGGCCGCGTCGCGCCGCGCCCTCTACCCCGGCGTGCCCGAGCCCGTGGCCGCGCGGCTGCCGGTCTCGCCGCTCTCCATCGCCGAGCGCGCGCTGGATCTCGTCTTCTCGATCAACCCGGACGTCGCGCCCATCGTGCTCGGCGGCGATCACTCCACGGCCTTGCCGGTCGCGCGCGCGATCGCGACCGCGCGCGCGCGGGGCGCGCGCCAGCGGCCGTGGGGCATCGTGCAGCCCGACGCGCACACCGATCTCCTCGAGGAGCGGCTCGGGGTCGCGTACTGCTTCGCCACCTGGTCGTACCACGCGAACGAGCTGGTCGGGCGGGGCGGCCGGCTGACCCAGGTGGGGGTCCGCGCCTCTCAGAAGCCGCGCGAGCACTGGGAGAGCCGCTACGGCGTGCGGCAGTTCTGGGCGGCCGAGTGCCGCGCCGATCCCGAGGCGGCGCTCGACGCCATCGTCGCGCACGTGAAGAGCACCGGCGTCGAGGGCGTGTATTTCTCGAACGACATCGACGGCACGGACGCCGCGTACGCCGACGCCACCGGGACCCCGGAGCCGGACGGCCTCTCGCCCGATTTCGTTGTCGCGCTCATCCGCCGCCTCGGGCGCGAGGTCGGCCTGATCGGCGGCGACGTGATGGAGGTGGCGCCGGCGCTCCAGCCGACGCCGGAGAGCGCGGCCCGCACGCTCGCGCTCGCGGTGCGCTACCTGCGCGAGACGATCGAGGCCGTCGTCGGCCGCGCGCTCGCCTGACCCGGCGCTCTCGCCTGGCGCCGCGCGCTCGCCTGGCGCCGCTCAGGGATCGGACCCCTTCGCCGCGGGCAGCGAGGCGTCCCGGGCCCAGTCGCTCCACGACCCCTCGTAGAGGATCGCGTCCGCCCGGCCGAGCGTCGCCAGCGCGAGCAGATCGTGGCAGGCGGTCACGCCCGAGCCGCAGTAGCAGACGACGGTGCTCGCCTCGAGCGCGCCGAGGTCGCGGTAGCGCCGCTCGAGCTCGGCGCGCTCGCGGAACGGCCCGGACGGCCCGCGGAGGTTCTCCGCGAACGGGGCGGAGCGCGCCCCGGGGATGTGGCCCGGGCGCGCGTCGACGGGCTCGGTCTGCCCTTCGTAGCGCTCGCGGGCGCGCGCATCGAGGATCGCCGCCGACGGCTCGCGGCGCAGCCGGTCGACGGCCGCCTTGTCGGCCACTGGGGCGCCGCCGCCGGCGAGCTGCATCGGCGGCGCCGGCGCGATCGCGGGCGCGTCGGTCGAGAGCGGGTGTCCCGCCGAGGTCCACGCCTGGAGGCCGCCGTCGAGCACGCGCCCGCCCGGATGGCCGAAGTAGCGCAGCAGCCACCAGAGCCTGGCCGCGATGGCGCCGCCCGCGTCGTCGTAGCCGACGACGAGCGAATCCGGCGCGACGCCGATCCGGGCGAGCACGCGCGCGAACGCCGCTGCGTCGGGCAGCGGGTGGCGCCCGGGGCCGGCCTGCGCCGGACCGGAGAGGTCGGCGTCGACGTCGAGGTGCACGGCGCCGGGGATGTGCCCGCGGGCGTACTCGTCGGCGCCGCGGCGGCCGCTGAGGTACCAGCGGCAGTCGACCACGCGGACGCGGGGATCGCCGGCGTGCGCTGCGAGCCAGGGGACATCGACGAGGGGGCCGGGGGGCACGGGGAGGGGGTCGCGCATGCGCGGCAGGGTAGCGCTGCGGGGCCGCCGGCGGGGCTCGCGATCGAGCGCCGCGAGGCGCATCGCCGGGTCGCGCTCGCCCGCGAGCCGGCCACATCCCGGCGCCGGCGATGCGCGGAGCCGCCGGCGTTACTGGCTCGCTTCCGCGAACATGTTCGTGTTGCCGGTCTGGTATGCGAATTCGAAGATTACCTGTTTGATCTTCCAGCCGCCTTCTTCCCGGATCAGCCCATAGCGGTAGTGCCCCGCGACCATCCAGTCCTCGCCGCCCGGCGCGCGCGCGAACCGGTGGTACGCGCGCACGTGGCACTCGGCGGAGGCCTCTTTCCCGCTCACCTCGACGTCGATGGGGCCGAGGAAGTGCTGCGAGGCATCGATGGCGCCGTGGAACTTCTTCCAGGACGCCAGCAGGTCGTCGGCCTTCTGTTCGAGGGCCTCGCCGCCGAGGATCGATGAGAAATCGTTCAACACGACATCCGCATAGAAGCCGCGGAGCTCGACCCAGCGCCGCCGGTCGAGGTTGTGAGCGACACGGGTAATGACGCTCCGGATCGCTCGCTCATCCTTCAGATCATCGGACATGGACGGGTCCTTTCGTCGGCAGGCCACGCTCCCCTCGTGCAGCTCGCACGGACCGCCCGGTCAGCCCGGATCGGCGGTCGTGGGGACGTGGCGGCGCGCGCATGGGGGTTCCTACGTCGTACCTCTGGCGGCGCGCCGGAATCAAGCTCGTTCGCGGCTCGTGACGGACACGAGCGCCCTTGCGGGCTAGCCTCAGAAGAGCTTGCCGTAACTGCCCGACAGGAGATAGCTCGCCTTCAGCATCAGTCCGACCTCGTGGGCCGCGCCCGGCCACGGCCCCCACGACGGCCGGTAGTACGGCAGGAGGTATCCCCACCAGCGCTCGTCGAGGAGGTCCATTGGATTCTTGATGGCGGTGGGCGGATAGAAGGGAATCGGCAGGCCCACGGAGACATGGAACGCCGTATCGCTCGCCCGGCCGTCGGGCGAGGCGTAGTTGCCCAGGCCGACGCCCGCGCCGAGGCTGACACCGAAATACACCCCGAGCTCGACGTAACCGTGGGCGAGTGTCCCGTCGGAGATCACGCCGCCCAGCGACGCCGAAACCACGGGATACGGCTGCAGCGTCAGCTCGAGCGGGAAAGCCGGCAGCCACTGCCCGGCAACCCACCGCGCCGCCGCTCCACCGCCAAAGGCGAGCCGCAGCGGAGGGTCGGCGGCGCGCGCGAGGCGCTCCCCGGCCGCGCACGGCGAGAGCAGCGCGGCGGCGACACAGACGCGGAGTGTTGCACGGACCCGCCTCGATCGTCGTCGTGAAGGAGCGAACATCGAGAGCATGAAAGCACGACATGCTCCCTGCCCGGCGCGGGACGTCACGCCTGACCGCCCTGCCCCCCACCCACGTGATCAGGCGGCCGAGGCAGCGCCGACGGCCGAGCGCCAACCCCGCCCGCTGCGTGCCTCGAGCGCGCGGTAGCCCCTTCGAGGCCACCGCCCGCGCGCCCGCCGCTTCCGTGCGATGCCGCCTGCCCGGCTCGCCCGCCCCGCCGCGCTCGCCTACAGTCCACCGGCGAGCGCGACCAGCCCCGAGCCCCACGGAGGCGACCCGTTGAGCCCCATCCTCTCCCTCTGCGACGGCTACCGACTCGATCTCTCCGACTACGCGCGCACCGGCCTGCGCGTCGGCATCTGGGCCTCGTCCGGGCGCGGCAAGAGCTTCGGCGTCGGGGTGTTCTGCGAGGAGCTGCTCGCGGCCGGCATCCCGGTGGTCGCGATCGATCCCGAGGGGGAGCTCCACACGCTGCGCGAGCGGTTCCGCGCGCTCGTCCTCGGCGGCGCCCACGCGGACCTGCCGCTCTCGTCCCGCGAGCGCGCGGCCGAGCTCGCGCTCGCGCGGGTGCTCGACGAAGGCCTCGGCCTCGTCGTCGACCTGTCCGATCAGCCGACGAGCCGCGCCCAGCAGGAGGCCGCGCTCCCGTTCCTCGAGCGGCTCTGGGCGCTCCTGTCCGAGCGCCGCGCGCCGGCGGCCGTCGTGGTCGAGGAGGTGCACCTCTTCGCCCCGCAATCGGGCGCGTCGCTCACCTCGGAGATCCTGCACCGCCTCGCCAAGCAGGGCCGCAAGCGCGGCGTCCTCCTCGTCGTCGCGAGCCAGCGCACGCAGGCCGTCTCGAAGGAGCTCATGAGCCAGCTCAACTTCCCGGCGATCGGCGGCTTCGAGATCGAGCGCGACTACGACGCGGTGAAGGCGCTCGTCGACGGCCACCCGTTCGAGGAGTTCCGCGCGCTCCCGGCCGGCGAGTTCTACCTGCCCGCCGCCGGGCGCTTCGAGCGCTGGCGCGCCCGCCACACCGCCCACGGCGGCGACGCGCCGAGCTGGACCGGCGAGGCCGGCGGCGCGCCGCGGATCGCCGACGCCGCGCTGAGCACGCTCATCGACGAGCTGCGCGAGGCGCTCGCGGGCGAGATCGCGCGCCCGCCTGCGCCGGATCCGAGCGCCGCGCTGCGGGCCGAGATCCGCCGCCTCAAGCAGCAGCTCGAGCAGGCCGACGAGGCGCGCAGGGCGGCCGAGGCCGAGGCCGAGCGGCTGCGCACGGCGCTGCAGGTCGCCGGCGTCGTCAAGGTGGTGATCCAGAACGAGATCGTGGCGCGCGCCAGCCAGAGCGACGGCGCGCGCCCGCAGGCGGCGCCCGCTCCCGGCGCGCCGCCAGCCCCGGCTCCCGGCGCGCTGGCCGCGCACGCCTCCGGCGCGCCGGCCGCGCACGCTCCCGGCGCGCTGGCCGCGCACGCCCCCGGCGCGCCGCGGAGCCACCTCCCAGCGTCGCCAGCGGCCCCGCTCGCGCCGGCGCCGGGCGGCGCGGCCGTGAAGGTCGTCGCGAGGCCCTCCTCGCCGTCGCTCCGGGATCTCGCGATGCCGCCCGCGGCGTTGCTCCAGGCGCGCGGCGTCCAGCGGATGGTGAGCGCCGCGAGGAGCCACGCGCGGCGGCGCTCGCCCCGCTCGGCGGCGCACGTCGCCCTGGCCGCGAAGCTGCTCGCCGGCGGCGCGGCGCTGACCGCGGAGGAGCTCGCCGCTCGCGGCGGCTCGCGCAGCCAGGTCGAGATCCGCCGCGCCGCGCGCGCGCTCGCCGCGCTCGCCCACACGGGCTTCGCCGCGGTCCAGGGCGGCCGTCACGCGCTGAACGAGGCGGCCGTGCTGCGCGCGCTCCAGATCGGCTGAGGGCGAACGGCGGCGGCTCAGCCCTCGCGGCCCCCCGCCGCGCCCGCAGCGCGCGAGGCGCCCCTGCCGGAATCACGGGATCGTGATGTCGACATAGTATCCGGCGCTCCCGCTCGGGACCGTCACGGCGCCGGAGCCGGCGGCGAACGTCCCGTCCGGCGTGAGGTTGGCCGGGTTCTGTCCCAGGGGGAGCGCCTGATACCACGTCAGCCGGGTGATCTCTCCGCCGCCCGTGGCGATCCGCAGCTGCACGTTACCGCTCTTGTAACGGAATCCGCCGCTCACCGGGTCGCTCGAGAACGACGTCCAGGAGGAGCTCACCGGCAGCTGAAACTGCTGCGAGCCGCTCTGCGCCGGCGGCGTGCCGCTGCCGTCCGTGTGGCTGAAGGTCACGCTCTTCTGGCCGAGGTACTGCAGGTTCGCCGTGCTCACATAAAAGTATTCCGTGCCCGCCTGGTAGGAGCCCACGCCGCTCCCTCCGATCGCGAGGGCTCGAAAGAATGGCTGGCCGTTCGAGAAGGTCGCTGTGTACAGCCGCCAAGGAGTCAACATGCCAGGGTCAAGCTGAGCTTCGCTGACCGAGTCGAGCTCCTCGTTCTCTGGTTGCTCCATCCCCTCGGCGACGACGCAGCCCGACGCCGTCAGCAAAACGAAGACCGCCGTCCCCAACCGCATCAACATTCTCTGCGCCTGCATATGAACCGCACCTTCCTATGTATTTTCATGCTCCGGATCCACGGCTCAGCCATGGCATTGCCGCTTTCCTGCATCTCCATCGCCCTGTGGCTCACGCCCGCGGGGCGCCAAGGCCTCCGACGGCGCGGCGCGACGAGGCTCCGCCATCCCGCCGCGAATCCAACAATGGTCTCCTTCGCGCGAGGCTCGCCGTTCGCGCAAAAGCAAACCATCATGCGAGCGCGGCATGACCTGCCGCGCGGCCGATGATACTGCGGTTTTCGCGTGGTGTTCGCCCAAAAAAATGGCGAAATCGTGCGATTCCTGAAAACCTAAAGAGGAGATCGGAAAGCTCCTGCGCGGGCTGCGCGCCAAGCGATTGACCGTGCGTCATGCACCGCCCGGTGAAGTCGAAGGGGACCGACGGAGCGCGCCGGTTCGCCACCGCCGCTTCGTTTCTGAGCGACGCGGCGCTAGCTAGCAGCTGGAAGCGAACATCAGGCGGATCGTCGCGATCGCCCCCAGCACGAACAGCCCCGCGAAGAAGATCGTCCGCTTGCGCCGCAGCTGCTCGGCGGTGAGCCCGCCGCTCTCGGGCGCCTCGTCCGGCGCGATCTCTCCGCTGCCGCGCGCCGCAGACACCCCGGCCAGGCTGCTCGCCCCCGCCGGCGCGCTCGCCGCGCTCGCCGCGCTCGCCTTGCCCGCCGCGCTCGCCGCCGCCGCCGCGCTCGCCGCGCTCGCCTTGCCCGCCGCGCTCGCCCCCGCCGGCGCGCTCGCCGCGCTCGCCTTGCCCGCCGCGCTCGCCCTGCCGGTCTTGTGCGCCGCCGCCGCGCCGCCCGAGGCCTCCGCCGCGGCGCGGCTCCGCTGGAGCTCGCCCTCCGGCGTCGTCGACGCCGCGAGCGCGCGCGGGCGCGGCGGCATGTCCTCCGGGCCGTCGAAGTCGAGGTACTGCACCGAGAGCGAGCCCACCGCGGCGCCGAGCGGACGCGGGGCGCCGCTCCTGCGGAGCGACGGCGCGCTCCGCCGCGCGTCGGGCGCCGACGGGCGGCCCGACGGCCGGTCCCCGGACGCAGCGACCGGCACGCCCGACTGCGCCCTCCCCAGGAGATCCGGCGAGCTCTGCCCCGGCCCGCTCGCCGGCGGGAGCGACGGCGACGCGTGGCAGCCGGCGCCGCTCAGCGAGCCCGTCCTCGCGATGTACGCCTCGACGTGCTCCTTCAGCTCGCTCCTGGCCTCGTCCTCGGCGCCGTGCCCCATCCCGCGGAGGACCTGCTCGAGCTCCTCGGCCAGCTTGCCCGCGCTCGCGATGCGCCGCTCGACGCGGAACTCGGTCGCCGCGTCGAGCGCGTCCGCGAGCGGCGCGCACAGGTCGGGCAGGAGCTCGCGCGCGCGCGGGATCGGCGTCGACGCGACGCGCATGATCAGCTGCGCCTGCGTGTCGGCCTTGCGCACCCGGCTGCCGAGCAGCGCCTCGAGGAGCGTGAGCCCCAGCGAGAACACGTCCGCGCGCCCGTCGAACGGCTCGCCGCGCGCGAGCTCCGGGGGCATGTACGGGAGCTTGCCCTTGAACATGGCGCCGTCGGCCTGCTCGCCCGCGAGGCCCGGGATCCGCGCGACCCCGAAGTCGGTCAGGCAAACGCGGCCATCCCGCGCGATCAAGATGTTGGAGGGCGAGACGTCGCGATGGACGACCGCGTAGCGCCGCCCGTCGGCCTCGCGCAGGCTGTGCACCGCCTCGAGCGCCCTCGCCATCTCCCGGCCGAGGTACGCCACCGCGCGCGGCGAGAGCGCGCCCACCTTCCTGAGCACGCGATCGACGGCGGGCCCGTCGATGTAGTCGAGCGCGAGGTACACGGAGCCCTCGACGTCCCCGAGCTCGATCAGCCGCACCACGTTCGGGTGATCGAGCCGCGCGATCACCTCCGCCTCGGCGAAGAACGACTCCCTCGCCGCGTCGCCGAGCTCGGGCCGCGGGGCCAGCCGCTTCAGCGCGACGCGGCGCCGGGAGCTCGGCGGCTGCTCCTGCTCGGCGAGCCACACCTCGCCCATGCCGCCCTTGCCCAGCATCCGGACGAGCCGGTACTTGCCCGCGAACAGCTCCGGCGGAGGATCGGACTCGGCATGCTTGCGACGCGGGCGTGAGGCGGGCATCTCGGTGTGCGGCGCGGGGCCTCGACGTTCGTCGAGGCTAGCCCTCCTGCGCTGGGTCGAGGGGGTGCAGGGAGCGCATGCCCGATCCTATCGCCGCGCGCGCGCCGCAGGAATCGTCGCGTCGATGCCCGGCGCGGATCCAGCCTGCGTGTACTGCGTCCCGGCTCACCCTCGATCGCGCCGGCCGCCCCGTCACTCCAGCGTCTGCTCCTCGCGGATCGGCTCCCGCATGGTCGTCGCCGGGAACCACTCGAAGAAGCGGTGGATGAGCTGCCGCCGCTCGGGCTCGATGTACTCGAACACCGCGCCCCGGTCGTTGATCTCCCAGAACTCGTTGCTCGTCACGGCCAGGAGCTCCGCGCGGATCGAGCGCAGCCGGTCGGGCCGCTCGTCGCGCATGTCGCGGTAGATCCGCCGCGCGAGCGCCTCCTCGCCCTTCTGCAGGTAGTACGTGGCGAGCTTGACCTGCGCCTTGCGGACGCCGCGGAGCGACGGCTCCTGCTGGTCGAGCTCGGCCTCCTTGTCCACCTCGAGGAAGAGCTGGAGCAGCTCGTCCCGGGCAGGTGCGTGGAGGTCGTACGCGCGCTCGTTGACCACGCAGAGGTCGAACGCGACGGTCTCGGTCAGGAACGCGAGCCCCATCGCGTGCGCCGTCTGCGCGTAGTACTTGAAATACCGAGCGATCTCGAGGACCTGATCCCCCCAGCCCGCCTTGAGCAGCTCCTCGGCGAGGTAGCGGTACTGGTTCAGGTTGTTGTAGGCCGCGGCGATGTCCTTCGCGTTGAGCGAGCGGCGCATGTAGGTGTTGAAGAACTTCACGACGACCGCGACGGCCGCGCGATCGCCCGCGGCGATGGCGGTCTGCCCGATGTAGCGCGTGTCGATCGCGATGCGCGTGATGAGGTCGGGCATCGCCGTGAGCGCCTCGCGGTAGACCATGAGGAACTGGCGGAGCGCCTTGTACTCGAGCCAGGTCCGCGTGGCCGAGAGCTTGCCGAGCGCCTCGGCGTTCATGCTCACGAAGTCGGCGTCCTTGGCGAGGCGGTCGCGGATCTGGAACCAGCGCGGATCGAGCGTCGCCTTGTGCGGCAGGTACGCGACGACGAGCTCCGACAGCGAGTCGACGGTCTTCGACGCGATGCCCTTGTCCTTCTGGTCGATCGCGTTGAGCGCCACGTCGGCGAGCTGCTCCAGCGACGAGAGCGCCGTCACCCGCCGCTCGTCGACCTCGCCGTCGCTCTCCTGATCCGCGGGGCGCAGCGCCTGCTCGATGCCGCTCCGCTTGATCCGCCCGACCACGTTGTCGGGCTCGACGAAGTCGAACACGTACAGGAAGTACGGCGCCATCATGAGCAGGCTCGCGGTGAGCAGCCCCATGGTGACGAGGACGCCGTACGTCGGGACGAAGGCGTGCTCGGTCGAGCCCTCGCCGACGCGGATCGAGAAGTTGACCCACAGCGAGAACACCGCGCTGACGACGAAGAAGCCCATCACGACCATGTTCGTCCGGTCGCGGAAGAACATCTCGGTGATCCGCGGCGTGTACCGGTTCGCGGCGAGCTGCACGATGATGGAGGCGACCGTGATGACGATGCCGAGAATGGCGGCGATGACCTCGCCGATGCCGCCCATGATGTGCTCGGCGTCGCTCGGCGACATGTGCAGCAGCACCTCCCGGATCGGGATGCGCTCGTTCCCGTGCCGCGCGATGTCGAGCAGGTAGACGACCGACAGGGTCGCCATGCTGACGCCGAGGAGATACGACATCGGCCGCAGCCAGATGCGGGCCAAGGCCGCGCCGCCGCGGCGCCTCCCCTCGTCGTCCCCTGCGGTCCGATCCGAGCTCATCACGTGACCGCCGCTCTCTCCACGCGCCTGCCCCCCACGAGCCTGCCCCAGGCGTTCGCCACGACAGGCGGCAGCCCGATTATTTCTTCTCCGGCGGGCTGTCGAGATCTTCAGCGAGGTAGCTGAGGATCACCTCGTCCAGCGACTTCTCGCTGATGAGATCGTCCCCGAAGATCGACGCGCCCTCCTGCGGCCGGTTGGTGGCGAAGATGCTGGCCGGGCGCGAGGCCGCGTAGCGGCCCGAGCCGGGGCTGCCCGCGAAGTGCTCGACCGCGACCGGGGCCGCGGGCGGCGGCGAGGGGTGCTCCGGGTGGACGTTGCTGTAGACGCCGGCGCCGGAGGCCGCGGACTCCGACCGCCGCCCGATCACCGACGCGGGCGGCGGCGGGAGGTCCTGGATCTGCTGGAAGAACGGAGTCTGCGCCTCGGCCGCGGCGCGCTCGAGGGCGTCGAGATCGAGATCGATGGACGGCTCGGACTTCTTGATCTCCGGGGGCGGGCGCACGGCCCTGCCGGTGAGCGGGCTGGCCGCGCGCGCGCCGCTGCCGAGCCCCTGGATCCCGACCGGATCGAGCTCGAGCCGCGGGCGCGCGCTGGCCGAAGCGGGCGCCGGCTCGGGCGCCGCGGCGCGCGCCGGCGGCGCGGCGGCGGGCGCGGGCGCCGGCCTCGCGGGCGGCGCGGCGGGCCTCGGCGGCGGCGTCGGCGCGGGGGCCGGCCTCGGGCGCGGCGCCGCCTCGGGCGCGAGGGGCGGCACGACGGGCGACGCGACCGGCGACGCGAGGGGCCGCGATGGCGGGGGCGGCTTCGGCGCGCTCGGGACCTCGGGCGACGACGGGGCCGGCGGCCGCGCGGCCTTGCTCGGCTCGGGGGCGGCGGGCGCCGCTGCCGCGGGGGCCGAGACGGGGGGCGCGGCGCTGTCGTCGAACAGGTAGTCGAAGTGGCCGTCGCGCAGGGCGATGAACATCGCCTTGTGCTGCTCCTTCATCATGCCGCGCACCGTCTCGGCGAGCGAGGCCTGGCCGACGTGCTCCGCGTACGACGTCTTCGTGGTCTTGAGGATGCGCCCGCCGTCGGCGAAGAGGTGCGTGATGATGTGCGGGTGGCGAATGCCCGAGTCCTCGGTCTGTATGTGGAACAACCGCCCCTTGTGCCGGACGTTGTTGTTGAAGCCGAGCAAGGGCGACGGGGCTTTCACGACAGGCAATCCGAGGTTGGGGAGGTGAGGAGATCGCGCCACCGGGGAGCGCTCGCCACGGCCGAGACTATCACAGCACGGCGCGCCAGGAACGATCCGCAACGTGCCCCCGTTCCTTCACGTGGGGGCGCATGTCGGAGCCGGTCGTCCGCTGGGCTGCTCCCTCGGGGCTCCGCCCCGCTCCGCAGCCGGGCGTCCGCTTCGCGGCCGCCGGCGTCGAGCGCGGCGCGCGCCGGCCGGATCAGGGCAGACAGCGCTCCAGGTCGTCCGCATTGCCCGCTTGCAGGGCGCACGCCACCTCCGCCTGGGTGAGGTCGGCCTCGCAGCGGACGAAGCCGCGCTCGCCGGCGGCCGCCCGCGCCATCGCCTTCCGTTCGGCCACCTCGGACACGGCGGGCTCAGGCGTGGCCGCGCGCAGCGCGAGCTCGACATAGCGGTCGAGGAGCGCGGCGCACGCCTCGGCGGTCGGGCGCGGCGAGAGGCGGCGGAGCGCGGCGCGCCCGGCGACGACCCCGACCACGAGCAGCACGATCGCCAGCGTCGCCAGCACGTCGGCGCGCGTCGCCGGCCGTGTCACTCCAGGCACCGATCGACCTGCTCCGGGGTGCTCGCCTGCCGGACGCACGCCATGGCGGCGTCCGTGATCCGCCGCCCGACGCACCGGTCGATGAGCTCCTTGCCGCGGGCGTCCCGCACCGCCGCCGTGCGCTCCTCGACGACCTTCGGGTCGACGACGTTCTGGGCCCGGAGCTCGATCTCCGCGCTCCGCTTGAAGATGGCCTCGCACTCGTCGCGGCTCGCCGGGTGCCCGCACCCGGCCGCGAGCGACGCGCCGCCGACCAGGGCCAGACACGACGCGAGCCA
The DNA here is from genome assembly GCF_051474135.1 of Sorangium sp. So ce385. Lineage (NCBI taxonomy): Bacteria > Pseudomonadati > Myxococcota > Polyangiales > Polyangiaceae > Sorangium > Sorangium sp. So ce385. The sequence goes on from NZ_CP150337.1 coordinate 11,051,791, forward strand.
GAGGACCCGGTCGCGGCGCGGACAGCCGGCGACCGTGGAGACGGAACGCCGCCTCCGCAGAAGGGAAGTTGAGCCAGGGCGGCGACGCATGGCCGCGACGATGGCGCCACGCCCGGTGGGGCGCAACCAGGTCCAGCTCCCGGCCGGAACGCGGCCGGAAACCGACGCCCGCCGGCCCGGCGCCGGCCCTGGGCCCGCCGGAACGCTCTCCGGCCCGAGTCAAGATGGAAACCTCGCGTATTGCTGGAACGCGTGTGCAGGTCTGTTACGATTGCTTTCTGTGCGCAAGGCGAGCGAGCACGGTGACAGCGTGGACGGCGCTCGATCCGTCCGTACGGGCTCTGGGGGGCGCCGCACGAAATCGACGGCGAAAGCCGTTGCGGGCAGCGTCGTTGCGGGTGGCGGGGAGGACGCCGGGCGGGACGCTCCACGAGAGAAGCGGCCCAGCAATGCGCCGCGGCGGCGCGCGCCGGCGAAGACGCTGACGCCGGAGGAGATGCTGCGGCGGGCGCTGGGCGCGGAGACGCCGCGCTCCCGGGCGCTCTGGGCGCGGCGGGGCCTGTCGCTGCGGGGGCCGCTCGACCGGACGACGCAGGCGATGCTGCTGCGCCAGCTCTACCTCGCCTATTTCGAGACGCGCCGCTTCGAGCGGGCGGCCGAGGTGGCGGAGCAGGTCCTCTCCCTCGGCGTGCTGCGCGACGTCGCCCACCAGGACGCGGCGCGCGCGAAGCAGGCGCTCGGGGACATCGACGGGGCGGTGGGGCACCTCCGGCTGGCGGCGCGCACGGGGCCGGCGAGCCGGCGGGCGTTCCACTGGTGGACGCTGGGCAGCGTGTACCACCTGGCGCGCCGGTACGACGAGGCGATCGGCGCGCTCACCCGCGCGGCGCGCTGGGGCACGCGGGACAAGCCGCTCTACCAGGGGCACCTCGCCGTCGTGCAGTGCGAGAGCGGCAGGACGGTGGAGGGGCTCGGCGCGCTGATCGACCGGCTCTCGGAGGTGCCGGCGGGCCAGGGGTACGGCCGCTTCGTGCTCGGGCAGATGGCCTACTTCGACCGTCGCTGGGACGAGGCCAAGAAATACCTGGAAGCCTTCGTACAGCGGAGCACCTCGGGGAGGGCGGCGGTCGCGATCGCGCTCGGGGGGGAGATCGAGGCCGCGCGCCAGACGCTGGCGTCCCTCCCGAAGCGCTGATGCCGGCCTGAACGGACGGCCGCGCGCCGCACGGGGGCGATCGCTTTGCTATAGAACCTCCGTGATGACCGCTTCGACTCGTTTCAAGGGAAGCGCCGGCGCCGCCCCGGCGGTTGGTCGACGGGGCGCGGACGGCGCGGCCGGGGCGCTCGGGCGCGCGCTCGCGGCGCTCGCGGCGCTCTCGGTGCTCGCGTCCCCGGCGCTCGCCCTGGCCGCGGATCAGCCGGATCTGTTCACCCGCGGCCTCCAGGCGGGCCCGGTCTTCGCGGGGCTCGCCGCGCTCGCGGGCGGCCTGCTCACGTGCCTCACGCCCTGCGTGTACCCGATGATCGCGATCACCGTGAGCATCTTCGGGGCGCGGGAGGCGAAGTCGCGGCGCGAGGCGATGCTGCTCTCGACGAGCTTCGTGCTCGGGATCGTCGTGCTCTTCACGACGATGCTCGTGGTCGCGGCGCTCACGGGCAGCCTGTTCGGCAGCGTGCTCTCGAACCGGTGGGTCATCGTCGGCATCGCGGGGGTGTTCATCGCGATGTCGCTCTCCATGTTCGGCGCGTTCGACATGGCGCTGCCCGAGCCGCTGATGCAGCGGCTCTCGCAGGTCGGCGGCATCGGCTACGGCGGCGCGTTCCTGCTCGGGCTGGTGAGCGGCCTGGTCGCGGCGCCGTGCACCGGGCCCGTCCTCACCGGCATCATCCTCTGGATCGGGAAGACCCAGAGCATCGGCCTCGGGGCGCTCGTCGGCGCCACCTTCGCGCTCGGGCTCGGCCTGCCGTTCTGGCTCGTCGGCGCGTTCGCGGTCGCGCTGCCGAAGGGGGGCAAGTGGATGCTCGGCGTGAAGTCGTTCTTCGGGATCGTGATGCTGGTCGTCGCGCTGTATTTCCTGAAGACGACGTTCCCGGCGCTGTCGTCGCTCGCGCAGCCCACGCCGCAGTTCATGGCGGTCATGGCCGGGCTGGTCGTGGTCGGCCTCCTGCTCGGCGCGGTGCACCTGTCCTGGGACGACGGCGGCGCCGGGGTGAAGGCCCGCAAGGGGCTCGGGATCGCGCTCACGGTGACCTCCGGCTTCCTGCTCGTCGCGAGCCTGGATCTGCCGAGGCTCGCCTCGCCCGTGCCGTCGGCGGTGGCCGGCGAGGCCGCGCCGCGGCAGCTCACGTGGCTGCACCAGGAGCCGGTGGCCGTCTCGAAGGCGAAGGCGGAGAAGCGCCCGCTGCTCGTCGACTTCACCGCCGAGTGGTGCGGCGCCTGCAAGCAGCTCGACAAGGACACCTTCTCGGATCCGCGCGTCATGGCCAAGGCCGCGCACTTCGTCGCGGTGAAGGTCGATGCTACGGACGACGAGGATCCGCAGGTCGACGCGGTGAAGGGCAAGTACAAGGTCGTCGGCCTGCCCACGGTGGTGATCTACGACTCCACCGGGGCCGAGCGGAAGCGCTTCAACGACTTCGTCGGCCCGGACGTGTTCCTGGCGGCGCTCGAGGGCATCGAGTAGCGGCGCGCCACCGCCCATGCGCCCTTCCCTGCTCGCCGCCCTCGCGCTCTGCTTCCTGATCCTCGCCGGCTGCGGCGGCGCTCCGCGACCGCTCACCGGGACCGTGGTGATCGGGCTGACGAGCGAGCTGCGCGCCGGCGTCGAGATCGATCGGCTGCGCATGGTCCTGCGCGCCGGCGGCGAGGTGCTCCGCGACGACGTGATGACGCACAGGAGCGGGCAGCTGTTCTTCCCGAGGGAGCTCTTCTTCCGCGATCTCGAGGACGGGACGGCGGTGGAGATCTCCCTGGAGGCGTTCGGGCCGGAGGACGCGGAGCGGCCGGTGCTCGTCCGCGCCGCGTCGACGCGGGTGATCGGCGGCCGCGAGCTGCTGCTGCGCGTGCGCCTCGAGCAGGAGTGCGCCGTCGCGCCCGGGGATCCCACGTGCCCGGCGCCGCAGACCTGCGTGGCCGGCGGCTGCAGCGCCCCCGACGTGGATCCCCGGCGGCTCGAGCCGTACAGCGCCTCGTGGAGCGTGGACGCCGTGCCGGACGCCTGCAAGCCGGCCGGCGGGGGCGAGCCGGTCGTCGTCGTCGGCGAGGGGCAGGCCGACTACTTCGCGCTCGAGGATCTCGACGAGGTCCAGGTGGAGGCCGGACCGCAGGGCGGCTACCACATCTTCGTCGCCATCCGGCTCAAGAACCTCCGGCAGTCCGGCTCGATCACGGTCGTGAACGGCGCCGTGCCCGAGCTCGGGTACACGGTCGAGCCGCTCCGGGTCATCTTCACCCTGGACCAGGACGAGGGCGGCTTCTGCAAGCTGGCCGGGCTGCGGTTCCGGCTCGACGGGGAGCGGACGATCGACGAGCTGCTCGGGAAGGTCGTCGACGTCGAGGTGACCGTCACGGACGCCGACGGGGACACCGGGACCGGCAGGCGCAAGGTGACGCTCTCGCGGACCATCCTGTAGCGCGCGGCCTCACTCGCGCGCGGCGCGCCAGCGCGCCATCCGGCCGCCGGTGAGCAGGTCGAGGGACGCCTCGGCCTCGAGCGCCGCGAGCGTGGCGGCGCGGCGCTCCTCGGGGCTCCGGCCCGGATCGGCCGAGAGCGCGACGGCGCGCTGCCAGGCGAAGAGCAGCTCGAGCACGCGCGCCGTGAGCTTCGCCTGCAGCTCGGCGCGCTCGCGGCGGAGGCGCTCCAGGGCGATCTCCTCGTCGGCGAAGACCAGGCGATCGAGCCGCCAGGTCGCGCGCGCCTCGAGCCAGAGGCTCGTGCCGCCGGAGGCCGTCCTCCGCGCCGGATCGTACTCGGTGGGGGCCAGGTTCTCCGCCTCGTCGACGAGGCGCGAGACGCGGAGCCGGAGCTCGGGGAGCAGCGACGACGTCCGGGCGCGCGACGCGATGGCGTCGATGCGCGCCTCGGGATCGAGCAGGCGCGACTGCCGCAGCGCCGCCTCGACGATCGCGCGGGCCATCGCCGGCGTGACCCGGACCGGCAGCGGGAGCGGCGGCTCGGCCTCGGCCGGCGGCGGCGGCGCGGGAGGTGTCGCGGGAGGCGCCTCCGCGGGATCGGGCGCCGGCGCCGCGCGGGGCAGGCTCGGAGGCGCGGGCTTCAGCCGCGGCGCCTCGGGTTCGGCGACGGCGGAGGGAGGGGGCACGCCAGGGCGATCGGAGAGCCGCTCCAGGGGGATGCTGGCGAGCAGCATGCCGCTGAGGGAGCGCTCGCCGCCTTCGAGCCGCGCGAGCCCGAGCTGGAGCGAGACCCAGAGCGGCTGCGCGCGCCCGGGGGACGGAGCCCAGAGCTCGTGGGGCGCGGCGTCGAGGCGGTCCACGCGCGGGTCGAGCGCGGTCGGCTCATCGTCGAAGGGGAGCTCGGCGCGCGCCTCGGGCGCGGAGAGGGCGCAGGCGAGCGCGCCGAGGAGGGAGAGAACGGGGGTGGCGGGGGATCGGTGGTTCGGTTGCACGCGAGCTGGGTCGACCGCCGCGCGCCGCCAGTTGCGTGAACGGGGCGTCCGGCTCGCTCAGCGGCTCCCCGAGGGCGGGCGCGCCGCGGTGGCGAAGCTCCGCCACAGCTCGGTTCCGCCGCCAGGGGGCCGAGATCGCTCGGCGCCGCCGCGCAGCTCGCTCGCGCCGCCGCGCAGCTCGCTCGCGCCGCCGCGCAGCTCGCTCGCGCCGCCGCGCAGCTCGCTCGCGCCGCCGAGGGATCGAGACCGCTCGGCGCCGGCGCGCCGGAAGGCCTCGCTGGCGTGGGGCTGGCCGACGGGCCCCGGCCAGGCGCTCTCGCCGCCTCCCCGGAGCAGGTCGCTCGACCCGCCGCGGGTCGCCGCGATCGCCTGCGCGAGCGCCTCCGCGGTCGGCACCGTCCCCGAGGGGAAGCGCGGCGGCCCCTCGCTCGGCGGCTCGCGGGTCGCCGCGACCGCCCGCGCGAGCGCCTCCGCGGGCGGCGCCGCGCCCGAGGGGAAGCGCGGCGGCCCCTCGCCCGGCGAGGCGAGCGCTGGTCCTGGGGCGATCGCCGCGCCGGGGTCGGGCGAGACCGCGTCGGCCGCGGGGGTGCCGAGCGGGGTTGGTGCGATGGCTCCGGGAGCGGCGTCGCTGCTCGCTGCCGGCGCGGCGGCTTCCGCCGCGATGTCGCGGGCCGGGGGGGGCGCGGCAGCGATGGCCACATCGGTGCCGGCGACGGGCGCGGCCTCGGCCGCCCCGGGTTGCGCGGCGCTGCTCGCGGCCGGCGCGCTCGGGGCCGGCGGAGGTGCGATCACGGAGCCCGCGCCCACAGCGTACGCCGGGGCGACGCTCTCCCCAGCCTGACCGCTCGCCCCCGGGGTGGGCAGGGACGCTGCTTCCGCGCCGAGCGCGCCGGACGCCACGGACGGCGCATCGCCGCCGGCGCCTTCGAGGTGCGGTTGCGCGTCGCGCGTCGGTCCGGCGGGGCTGTCCGCCGGGACCTCGTCCTTCAGCGCCGCCTGCGCGGAAGCGTCGGGCTCCGGCGTGGGCGACCTTTGCACGAGCGGCAACGCGCGCGGCGCAGCGACCTCGAGGCCCACCGCGAAGGGCTCGAACCTGTCGCCGTCGAGCCAGCCCGTGCACATCCGGAGGTGCGAGCCGGCCGGGATGTCGCGCACGAACATGTCGCCGAAGAGCGCGTCGATCGCGAGATCCCGCTGCTCGACCACCGGCCTCTCCCAGCTCGGGAGCACCGCGACCACGCGGATCACGAGCTGCCCTCCCGGGCGGCGCGCGCGCGCCCGCGCGAGCGTCCGGGGGCGCACTTCCCAGTAGACGTAGAGCGTCTCCGGATCGACCGCGAGGCCGACGACCTCGTCGAGGTCGTACCGCGCCGGGGGCTCCGCGCGCTCGTCCTGCAAGGCCGCAGCGAGGCCCGGCGCCGCTCCCGCGACGACGCGCTCCGCGATGGCCTCCGGCGCCGGAGCGTCCGCGGGAGAGGGATCTCGCGGCGGCTGCGCGGGCTCGATGTCGGCAGCCGCGGGAACGGGCTCGGGCCGACGATCCTGCTCGCCCGCGATGGGGGCCTCGGGCTGCTCGCTCGGTCCGGTGTCCTTCGCGGTCTCTGCACCGGTGTCCGTCGCTCCCTCTGCACCGGCGTCCGTCGCATCCGCGGCCTCGACGCCCGTCTCCTTCGCATCCGCGGCCTCGACGCCCGTCTCCTTCGCATCCGTGGCCTCGACGCCGGTCTCCTTCGCATCCGCGGCTTCGGCCTCAGCCTCCTTCGCATTCGCGCTCTCGGCCCCCGCCTCCGCCTCCGCCTCCGCGCTTTCGGCCTCCGCCTCCGCGCTTTCGGCCCCCGCCTCCTCCGCGTCCGCCTCCTCCGCGTCCTCTTCCTCCGCCGCCGCAGCCCCCACCCCCGCGCCTTGCGCCGCCGCCCCCTCGCCCTGCGCGCGCTGCGCCTGCTCGATCAGCCGCTCCCGGAGCCGCCGCGCGTCCTCGTGCTGCGGCTCGCGCTCGAGGATCTCGTCCAGCACGGCGATCGCCCGGTCCGTGTGCCCCTGCGACGCGTAGATCTCGGCGAGCGTCGTCGTCGCCCGCGGCGGCGGCGGGGGCGGCGGCCACTGCTCGGGCGGGGCCTCGCCGCGCAGCGCGCGCGCGGTCTCCGGCATGTGCAGGCCGCGCTCGACCACGCGCGACAGCAGATCGCGCGCCCGCCCGAGGAAGCCGCGCAGCCGGGCCCGCTCCGGCTCCCCCTGCGCGGTGCGCGCCAGGATCTCGTCGACGAGCTCGGCCTTCGTGAGCACGCGCGGCCGCGGCACCCCGAGGCCCTCGGCGCGCGCTATCAGCTCCTCCCGCGTCAGCCCGTCGAGCTCCCGGCGCTCCATCGCCGTGGACGCTACCACATCCGCCGCGCGCCCACCGGCGCGCGGCCGCTCAGCGAAAGGCGCCCTCCGCCGCCGGATCCGGGGCGAGCGGCGCGAGCCGCGCGCGCGCCGCCTCGGCGTCGCGCGCGATCTGCGCCTTGAGCTCCGGCAGGCCCGAGAACCGCCGCTCCTCGCGCAGCCGGGCGACGAGGTGCACCCGCAGCGCCGCGCCGTAGAGATCCTCGTCGACGTCGAACAGGTGCACCTCGAGGTTCGGCCGCGCCTGCTTCGACGGCTCGACCGTCGGGCGCACGCCGAGGTTCGCCACGCCGCGGGCGAGCGCGATCGCGCGGCCCGACGGCGTCACCCGATCGACGAGCGTCGCGTACACGCCGAACGGCGGGAGCGCCTCCTCGAGCTCGTCGAGGTTGCAGGTGGGGAAGCCGATGGTCCGGCCCCGCTTGGCCCCCTGCGCGACCACGCCGGACAGCATGTGCGGGCGCGACAGCATCTGCTCGGCCGCATCGAGATCCCCGCGCGCGATCGCGGCGCGGACGCGGGTGCTCGACCACGCCCCCTCGGCGTCGCCCACGAGCGGGTGCGACCGCGTCTCGAAGCCGAGATCCTCGCCGAGGCGCCCGAGCGTCGTGAAGTCCCCGGCGCGCCCGTGGCCGAACCGGAAGTTCGCGCCGACCAGGACGACGCGCGCGGCGAGCCGATCGAGCAGCACGCGCCGCACGAACTCCTCCGGCGTCTGCGCCGCGAACGCGCGATCGAACGTCACCACGTCCACCCGGATCGCCGGCTGCACGCGCCGGATGAGCTCGATCTTGCGCGGCAGCGCCGTCAGCGTCGGCGGCGGGGTCCGGCCAAGGACGCTCGCCGGATGCGGCGCGAACGTGAGCGCCACGGGCGAGAGCCCCCGCCGCTCCGCGTCGAGCGCCGCGTCGGCGAGCAGCGCCTGGTGCCCCCGGTGGACGCCGTCGAAGTTGCCGATGATGACGAGGCTGCCCCGCGGCCCGACCGCGGCGCCCCCGCCCTGCCCGCCAGCGGCGGCAGCAAAATACTCCACAGACGCTACCTAACCCGAAGCAGCGCCGAACGAAAAGCCGGTGGGCAAGCCAGGGCCAGGGGGAGCCGCCCGGCACGATACGCATGTACAGCCAAGCGTCCGATGTACAGAGCCGCTTGACGGCCCCATGTCCGGCTGATAGAGCCGCGCTCCCCTAAATGGGCTGGAGGCGCGCCGTGTTTAAGAGAGTCAGTATCTTCTCCGGCAACGCCAATTTCGCACTCACCCAGGAAATCTGTCAGGTCCTCGAGCAACCCATGGGGAAGTCGCGCGTGTCGCGCTTCTCCGACGGGGAGACGTTCTGCGTCATCCAGGAGAACGTCCGGGGCGTCGACACCTACGTTGTGCAGCCTACCTGCTCGCCGGTGAACGACAGCGTGATGGAGCTCCTGATCATGGTCGACGCGCTCCGCCGCGCCTCGGCCGGCTCGATCACGGCGGTCATCCCCTACTACGGCTATGCCCGGCAGGACCGGAAGGTCGCGCCGAGGACGCCGATCACGTCGAAGCTGGTCGCCGACCTCATCGTCGCCGCCGGGGTGAACCGGATCGTCGCGCTCGACCTGCACGCCGGGCAGATCCAGGGCTTCTTCAACATCCCGTTCGACCACCTGTTCGCGATGCCGGCGCTGCTCGACCATCACCTCCGCGAGCACTACGGCAAGGACGTGGTCATCGTCTCGCCGGACGCCGGCGGCGTCGAGCGGGCCCGCGCCTACTCGAAGCGCCTCCAGGGCACGCTGGCGATCATCGACAAGCGCCGCGAGCGGGCGAACGAGAGCGAGGTCATGAACATCATCGGCGAGGTGGCCGGCAAGCACTGCCTCATCCTCGACGACCTCATCGACACCGCCGGCACCCTGGTGAACGCCGCCAACGCCCTGATGAAGCAGGGCGCCAAGAGCGTCGCCGCCTGCGCCACGCACCCGGTCCTGTCCGGCCCGGCCGTCGAGCGCATCAAGGACTCCCCCCTCACCGAGGTCGTCGTGACGAACTCGATCCCGCTCTCGGACGAGGCGAGGGCGTCCGGTAAGTTCAAGGTCGTCTCGGTGGCGCGGCTGCTCGCCGAGGCGATCCGCCGCATCCATCACTCGGACTCGGTGAGCTCGCTCTTCGTCTGACCGGCGGCGCGCGTCCGGCGGAACCGGCGGAACCTTGCGCAACCTCGCGAAAGGGACCCCGGTGGCGCAGGTCGCCCGCGCTCCCGCACAAAACGCCGCTGCCCGGCGACGAAGGCTCGACTTTCCGTTTCACGTTCTGCTATAGCGCCGCACCCTACGCCGGAGTGGCCCGCGCACCGCGGGCCTCCGGATCACTTCTGGAGCCGTCGTCATGGAGATCATCAAGCTCAACGCCACGAGGCGCGAGGAGAGCGGCAAGAGCGCGTCGAGCCGCCTGCGCCGCGCCGGACAGATTCCCGCCATCGCCTACGGGCGCGAGCTCGCGCCGCTGTCGGTCGCCGTCTCGCCGAAGGCGCTCCTTCAGGTGCTCGGCTCCGACCACGGCAAGAACTCCGTGGTCGAGCTCGCCATCGAGAACGGCGAGACGCTCACCGTCATGGTGCGCGACTACGACTACCACCCGATCTCCCGGGAGCTCGTCCACGCCGACTTCATCCAGGTGAAGCTCGACCAGCCCGTCGACGTGCACATCCCCTTCCGCACCGTGGGCAAGCCGAAGGGCGTGGTCACCGGCGGCGTGCTCCAGCAGATCTTCCGCACGATCCCGGTGCGCTGCCTGCCCGAGAAGATCCCGTCGTTCATCGAGATCGATGTGACCGAGCTCGACATGGGCGAGTCGTACAAGGCGAGCGGGCTGAAGCTGCCCGAGGGCGTGAAGGCCCTGCTCGCCGACGACCAGACGATCGCGGTCGTCAACGCGCCCGAGAAGGCGGGCGCCGAGGAAGAGGCGAAGCCCGCTGCCGGCGCGCCTGCCGCCGCGGCCGCTGCGCCTGCCGGTGGCGCGGCTGCCCCCGCCAAGGGCGGCGCCGCCCCCGCGGGCGACAAGAAGGACAAGAAGTAGCCCCGGACCGGGCGCGGGCCGCCCCTCGCCTCGGCCCCCCGAGGCGCGCGCGGCCCGCCCCGCCCTGCGCCGCGCCCCCGCGCATCGCAGCCCGCCCCTGTCCCAAGGATTCCAGGGATCCAGCAGAACCCGCTCGCCATGCTGCTCGTGGTCGGCCTGGGAAATCCGGGCAAGGAATACGCCGCTCACCGGCACAACGTCGGCTTCATGGCCATCGACGCGCTGGCCGACGAGGTCCGGGCCGATCCGTTCCGCGAGAAGTTCTCGGGCGTGCACGCGAAGGCGGAGATCGCCGGGCAGCCGGCGATCCTGCTCAAGCCGATGACCTACATGAACGAGTCGGGCCGCAGCGTTCAGCCGGCGATGGCCTTCTTCAAGGTCGCGCCGTCCTCGCTGGTCGTGCTGCACGACGAGCTCGACCTGCCGTTCGGCACGGTTCGCCTGAAGGTCGGCGGCGGGCACGCGGGGCACAACGGGCTGCGCTCGATCGTCGCGCACTGCGGGACGGGCAACTTCGGGCGCGTCCGCCTCGGGATCGGGCGGCCGCCGCCGGGCTACCGCGGCGAGGTCGCGGGCTACGTGCTGTCGGGGTTCGACGCGGTCGAGCGCGCGAGCCTGCCCGACTGCTTGAAGCAAGCTGTCCAAAGTGTGCTAGAAGTCGCCGCCCGCGGCTTCGACGCCGCGATGAACGTTCGAAACACCCGGCCCAAGCCGGGCAAGAGGCAAAAGGGCGAAGGGGACGGGCCGACAGACCCGGCCCCTGCGGCGAAGGGAGAGAGGGGTCCCCTCCCCCCGACGCAGAAGCCCTGATCCTCGACGGAGACAGGTCGTCGAGCCCGCGCTCGCGCCGCTCGGCAACCTGCTCCTTTCCTCGCTCCGGGGCGTCGCCCCGGGGCCACAGGCCGAGAGGGAAGACCGAAGAATGAGCCGACAGGTAACGGCGCCCGGGCGCGCCAAAGAGTACGAAACCATTTACATCCTGCGACCCGACATCGACGCCGACGGCGCCGAGCGGATCGGGACGCGCCTCGCCGAGGTCGTGACCCGCGAGGCCGGTCGCCTGACCAAGGTCGAGACGTGGGGGCGCCGCCGCCTCGCGTACGACATCGCCAAGCACCGCCGCGGCGTCTACGTGTACCTGAAGTACCTCGGGGGCGGGAAGGTCGTCTCCGAGGTCGAGCGCAACCTGCGCCTCGCCGACGGCGTGCTGAAGTACCAGACGGTGCTCGTGCGCAACGACGTCGAGGTCCAGGGCCTCACGGTCGCCGACGAGGACGTGAAGTTCGAGCGCCTCGAGCTCGCGCCGATCGAGGACGACCGCGACGACTCGCGCGAGCGGCAGCTCGGCCTGATCGAGCCGGAGCGCCGCGTCGACCGGAGCTCCGAGGCGGCCCCGGCGGGCGACCTCGACGACGCTGAAGAGGGCGAGGCGGAAGGCGCCGCCGACGAGGAGGAGAGCTGACCATGAACGGCCGCAACAACGACATGGGCCGCAACGGCGGCGCTGACTACGACGATCGCGACTTCGGGCGCACGCCCGACCTGAACGCGGACGCCCCCGGGCGCCGCCGCACGGGCCGGAAGCGCGTCTGCCGCTACTGCGCGGACAAGGCGCTGGTCATCGACTACAAGGACCCGCAGGCGCTCAAGTACTTCATCTCGGAGCGCGGCAAGGTCGTCCCGCGCCGCATCAGCGGCAACTGCGCGCGCCACCAGCGCAAGGTGACGCTCTCGATCAAGCGCGCGCGCAACATCGCGCTCTTGCCGTTCACCGTGACGGCGTAGGAGGTCGATCATGGCAACCCACATCCATGTGGTCCTCACGGAGGACCTCCACAACGTCGGCAAGAGCGGCGAGCTCGTGAAGGTTCGCCCCGGCTTCGCGCGCAACTACCTCATCCCGCGCGGCCTCGCGGTGGGCGCCACCGCCGAGAACGTGTCCCGCATCGAGCACGAGAAGCGGGTCGCCGAGTCGCGCGCCGCGAAGACGCGCTCCGAGGCGGAGCAGCTCGCGGCCAAGCTGAACCAGGTGAAGCTGACCATCAGCCGCCCGGTCGGCGAGGGCGACAAGCTGTACGGCTCGGTCACGGCGCGCGACGTCGAAGAGGCGCTCGCTGCGCAGGGCTTCAGCGTCGACCGGCGCCGCATCGAGAGCGACACGATCAAGACGCTCGGCGCGCACACCGTGACGATCCGCCTCGCCCCGTCCATCACGGCGTCGGTCGAGGTCACGGTCGCCGCGAAGTAGCGTCCCGGAAGCGCGGCTCGCCCGCGCTTCCACCTCGTCCGCCACGCGCGGCTCGCCCGCGGTCCGTCCGCGCGCTCGCCTCCTCAGCCGCGCTTCCGCCTCACCCACGCCCGCGCGACGTCGTGCCCCCGCGCCACCGCGCGCAGCATGAGCGCCGGATCGGCCCACCGCGCTCGGGCCTCCCAGGCGAGGCTCGCCAGCATCCCGGCGCAGAACGCGTCACCCGCGCCCGTCGGATCGAGCGGCCGCACCGGGCGCGGCGCGACCGCGCGCTCGCCCTCGGGGCCGAGCACGAGCGTCGCCCGCGCGCCGTCCGTGACGACCAGCGTCGCCTCGGGCCGGAGCCGCTCGCGGAGCGCGCGCGCCGTCGTCCCCAGCACCTCGAGATCGCCGGTGCTGCACTTCACGAGATCCGCCTGCGCGAACAGCCGGAAGCAGCCGCGCACGCCGTCGCCGGTTCCCGCGCCCGCCCCCGCGGGCCCCGCCGCGCGCCCGGCGCGCGGCCACATCCGCGGGCGCGCGTTGACGTCGATCGAGACCGCGCACCCCTCGCGTCGGGCGCCCGCGGCCGCCCGCGCGATCGCGCCGATCGCCCCGCGCACCGGCGCGATCCCGGTGAAATGTACGACCCGGGTCTGCCATCGCGCAGGCAGCGCCGCGGCGAGCTCGCGCGCCTCGAGCTCGCCCTGCCGGTAGCCGGCGAAGCGCGCCTCGCCCCGCGCGATCGCCACGAGCATGAGGCCGGTCCGCGCCGCGCCCAGCGCGAGCCGCCCCACATCGACGCCGGCCGCAGCGACCTCGTCCCTGAGCCCGCGCCCCAGGGCGTCGTCGCCCAGCGCAGCGCACACCCCCGACGGGACGCCCAGCCGGGCGAGCGCCATCGCGGTGTTCACCGCCCCGCCCCCCGGTACGCGGCGCAGCAATTTTGCCTGCTCGAGCGGAATGCCCTCCGGCGTGTAGAGGTCCCACAGCGCTTCACCCACGCAGATCACCTCGGTGGGTTCAATCCTTGTTTGACGCGTTTTGTGATCCACAATGGCGGCTCCCCGCGACGGCGCATGCCCGGGGGCGAAGCGTCATCGCAGCTGAGTCAAGCGGGAAAGGAAATGGCGATGAGACCGGCGTTGCTCAATTTCCATACCTCGCCGCCGCCCGCGGCGCCTCGCCGCGCCGCATCCCCGCGGCGCGGCGAGCCCCCGCGTCGCGGCGCGACCGAGCGCCCCTCGAACGTGGAACCTGCATTGAGATGCCCACCGCACGAACGCTCACTGCAATGCAAACACAAAACCTTCTCAGCGCGGCCCATGTTCTGATAGACGGAACTCGACCCTGCACCCGACGCCCCGAAGGACCGCTGCGCCTTCGGGGCGTCGCCCATTTCGGCGCCTGTGGAAAAGCTCGGGGCGGGATGGGGGCAATCGGTGGGGAGGAGATGCACGGATGATGAGAATGATGGAGCGCCGCGGCCAGCGGCCCCAGAGGATCGAGCCTCCCATCGTCGCCGGACGGGTACCGCCGCACGACCTCGACGCCGAGGCGGCGGTGCTGTCGGCCATCCTGCTGCACCGCGACGCGCTCGATCGGGTGCTCGAGATCCTGAAGGCGGACCATTTCTACAGCGAGGCGAACAGCCGCATCTACGAGGCCGCGCAGGAGCTCGCGTCCGGCGGCACGCCGATCGACATCGTCTCGGTCGCCTCCTGGCTGCGCGACCGGGAGCGCCTCGCCCAGGTGGGCGGCGCGGCGTACCTCGCCCAGCTCGCGGACGCGACGCCGGCGGTCGCGCACGTCGGCGCGCACGCGCGCGTCGTCTACGAGAAGTGGCGCGTGCGCCAGCTCATCGCCACGTGCCAGCGCGTCGCGGCCGAGGGGTACGGCGACGTCGGCGTGGTGCAGGAGTTCATCGACGGCGCGGAGCAGGCGGTCTACCAGCTCGCGCGCACGCCCCAGGGGACGTCGACGCAGCCGATCGCCCAGGTGCTCAAGGCCGCGTTCGAGCAGATCACCGCGGCCGCGGAGCGCGGCGATCGCATCACGGGCATCTCTACCGGGTTCGAGAAGCTCGACGCCAAGACGGCCGGCCTGCACGACGGCGACCTCTCGATCGTCGCCGCGCGCCCCGGTATGGGCAAGACGTCGTTCGTCCTCAACCTCGCCGTGAACGTGGCGTCGCCGCGCACGGTGAGCTCCCCGGGCCCCGACCAGGCGGGGCACGGCATCGAGCGGCACGAGCCCGGCTTCGGCGCCGCCGTCTTCTCGCTCGAGATGCCGCGCGAGCAGCTCGCCACACGTATGGTGTGCAGCGAGGGCCGCGTCGACGTCGGCAAGCTCCGCCAGGGCTTCCTGCAGCCGGACGACTGGCGCCGCCTGACCGAGGCCGCGTCCTTCCTGTCGACCCTGCCCATCTGGATCGACGACACGCCGGCGATCAGCCTGCTCGAGCTGCGCGCCAAGGTGCGGCGCATCCAGGCCGAGTACGACCGGCCGCCCAGCGACGGCAACTCGGGGCGGCGCGTCGGGCTCGTCGTCATCGACTACCTGCAGCTCATGAAGGGGCGGGACGGCGTGAGCAGCCGCGAGCAGGAGATCAGCGAGATCTCCCGCGGGCTCAAGCAGCTCGCGAAGGAGCTCAAGGTCGCGGTCATCGCGCTCTCCCAGCTGAACCGCGCGGTCGAGACCCGGACCACCAAGGACAAGCGCCCTCAGCTGTCGGACCTCCGCGAGTCGGGCGCCATCGAGCAGGACGCCGACAACATCATCTTCATCTACCGCGACGAGTACTACAACCCGGAGACCACCAACCACAAAGGCATCGCGGAGCTCATCGTCGCCAAGCAGCGCAACGGGCCGACGGGCAAGGTGCTCACGCGGTTCACCTCGTCGTGCACCCGGTTCGACAACCTCGCGCCCGGCGATTACCCGGACATGGTGGACGACGAGTAGCCCGGCATGTCCGTCTGGTACGTCCCCGCCCTCCTCGCCGCGGTCTGCATGGCCGGGCATTACCTGATGCTGCGCGCGGCGGCGGGCCGCGTCGGCGACGCCCTCGGCGCGCTGTGCATCGAGGCCACCGCGGCCGCCGGGATCCTCGCCTTTCTCGTCCTCCGCCCGGGCGCGGAGGCGCCTCCGACGGCGCAGGGGGTGCTCTGGGCGTGCGCCTCCGGCCTGTTCATCAGCGGCGTGACCACGCTCGTCTTCACCGCGCTGCGGTTGGGCGGCCCGGTGTCCGCGACCGGGCCGATGGTGTTCGCCGGCGGCGTGGCGCTCGCCGCGCTCTTCGCGCCGCTGCTCTTCGGCGAGGCGTTCACCGCCCGCCGCGCGCTCGGCGTCTGCCTGGGGATCGCCTCCCTCGTCGTCCTCGCCACCGAGCGCTCCTGACCCAAGCGGCGCCGCGGCCGCGCATCGGAACAGGACCGATGATCCGCCCGATCGAGATGCCCCGTCGCTCCCCCGCCAGCCCTTCGCGCGCGCCTCGCGCGACGCGGCGCGCCGGGCTCGTCGCGCTCGCGCTCGCCGCGGGCGCCTGCGCGCCGCCGGTGCAGGGGGGCAGCGTCGCCGTGTCCTCCGGCGCGGCCGAGCGGCTCGGCATGCTCTGCCGGTGGGGGCACGGCGGCGGCGAGCAGGGAGAGCTCTGCCCGGGCGACGCGGTCGCGGCTCGGCCGGCGCGCGTCCGGCGGATCACGGCGCCCGCGGACGCGCTCTCGGGGCCGCTCGCGGCGGGGCGGCCGGGCGACTACCTGCTCGAGAACGACGAGGTCGCGGTGGTGGTCGAGCAGCTGGGCCCGGGGACGGGCCTCGCCGAGGGCGGCGGCAACCTCATCGACGCGGCGGACGCGCGGGAGCGGAGCGACGAGCTCGGGCAGATCGTCCCGCGGCTCGGCGCGCCGCCGCGGCAGGTGATCTACCGCGACATCGCGACGGGCGCCGGCGAGGGCGGCGCGGCGTGGATCGAGGCGCGCGGCGAGGTGCGCGGGCGCGAGCTCGAGGGCGGCGCGCTCTCCGTCACCACCCGCTACACGCTCGCGGCGAGCGGCCGCGCGGTCGTGATCGCGACGTCGCTCCAGAACGACGGCGACCGCCCGGTCGAGGCGCTCGATCTCGGCGACGTCGTCCACTGGGGCGCCGCGGAGCACGTCGCGCCCGGCGCGGCGCCTGGGCTCCGCGGCGAGCGCGAGGCGCCGTACCTGGCCGGCGTCGGGTCCCGCGTCGCGTACGCGCTCGTCCCGGCGGGCGGCGCTCTAATCCACGCGCGCGGCGGCGCGGGCTTCAGCGACGCGACGTTCGCGCGGCAGGCCGCGCTGCCGCCGGGCGGGCGCGCCGCGTACCAGCGGATCCTCGCGATCGCGCCCCGCGGCGACGCGCTCGCCGTCGCGACGGAGCTCTTCTTCCTCGGCGGGGGCGCGCCCGGCGGCGTCGCGCTCGAGCTCGTGGACGCCCGCGGCGCGCCGCTCCGGCCCATGGCCGGCCGGGCCACGCTGACGCCGGTCGCCGAGGAGGGCGCCGCGCCGGCCGCCGGCGCGCTCGACCTGTGGTTGCGGACCGGCGAGCGCGAGCCGCTCACCGTCGAGGCGCCGCCCGGCCTCTACCTCGTCGGCTTCGAGGGGAGCGGCCGCCGCGCGCTGGGGACCGCGCGGGTCCGGATCCGCGCCGGCGAGATCGCCCCGGCGCGGCTCGCGCTCTCCGGCGTCGGCCAGCTCGATCTCCGGGTGGAGGAGCGCGGCGCTCCGGCGCCCGCCGCGGCCCCGGCGCCCGCCGCGGCCCTGGATCTCCTCGGCCCGCTCACGCCGGCGAAGGTCAGCTTCTTCGACGCCGCGACCGGCAAGGCCGTATCGCCGCCGCGGCTCGCGCTCGCGGGCGAGCTCCATCTTCCCCTGCCGCCCGGGCGCATCCGGGTCGTCGCCTCGCGCGGGCCCGAGTACGCGCTGGCCGAGGCGACGGTCGACATCGCTGAAGGCGCCCGGTCGCCGCTCGCGCTGACGCTCCAGCGGGTGGTCGACACGTCGGGCTACATCGCGTGCGACCTCCGGCAGCACACCGCGCGGAGCGCCGACGCGGGCGTCCCCTCGGCCGTGCGGCTCGCCTGGAGCGCGGCGGAGGGCGTGGAGTGCGCCGTGGCGACCGAGCACAACCTCGCCGCCGATCTCCAGCCGGACGTGGCCGCCCTGCAGCTCGACGCGCAGCTGCGCATGCTGCCGGGCGTGGAGCTCACGCGGGGCCGGGGCGGCGCCGGGCTCGGGAGCCTCAGCGTGTTCCCGCTCGGCGGAGCGGCGGCCGCGCCCCGAGAGGGCGCGCTGCGGTGGGTCGGCGAGACCGCGGGCGAGCTGCTCCGCGAGGTGCGCGCGCTGCCCGGCGAGCGCGTCGTCCAGGTGAGCCGGTACCACGGCGGCGGTTCGCCGCTGCACGGCCCCGGAGCGCCGCAGGGGGCGCCGGAGGAGGGGGCGCGCGAGCTCGCGCAGATCGTCGGGGACGGCGGCGGCGCGGATGCGCTCGAGGTGTGGACCGGGCGCGAGGTGGCCGCGCGGGACCGGGCGCTGGAGGAGCTCTGGGCGCTGCTCCGCGCGTCCCGCCCGGTCACGCCCACGGCGACGAGCGACACGCACGGGCTGCACGGCGCGGAGGCGGGGACGCCGCGCACGTACGTCGCGGTGGCCGGCGACGATCCAGGGCGGCTCGACGTGGGGGACCTCGTCGCGGGCCTGCGGCGGCGGCGCGACGTCGTGATCACGAACGGGCCGTTCGTGACGATGCGCCTCGGCGAGGCGCGCCAGGGGGGCGTCGCCTCGGCGCGGCGCGGGGCGCGCGGGGGGCCGCCGACGCTCTCGATCCGGGTCGAGCGCGCGCCCTGGGTCGACGCGCGCGAGCTGCACGTGCTGGTGGGCGGCGTCGCGAGCGGGGCGCCGATCCCGCTGGAGGGCGCGCGCACCACGGCTGCGGGCGCGCTCGTCGATGAGATCGAGATCCCGGTGGTGCTTGGAACGGGCGGCGGGCGAGGGCCGGCGCGGCCGGGCGCCCGCGTCGGCGGGGCGGGCGGTGGCGGGCGGCCTGGGCAGGGCGCGCGCGGCGCGATCGCCGTCGCCGAGGACACGTTCGTGGTCGCGATCGTCCGGGGGCGGCGGCCGCTCGAGCCGGTGCTCGCCGGCGAGCCGGACGAGATCCTGCCGTTCGCCATGACGGCGCCGCTCTGGATCGACGCCGACGGCGACGGTCGCTCCCTCGGCCGCGCCGCGGCGCCGTGAGCGGGGCGAGGTGGGCTCATCCGCTGGTCGCGGGCCGGAGGCGCACCGCTCGTTGTGACCAGAGCTCGATGAGCTCGGCGATCACCGCCTCCCGGTCCGCCACGTCATCGAGCAGCTCGCCGAGCCGCTTCTGGCCGTCCGCGCGCGACAGGACCTCGAACACCGCGGCAGACACAGGGTACGTGGCCTCGTTGTAGGTCGTGGCGAGGGCGCGCTCCAGCGCGTATCCGCCCGGCGTCCGGCCCCGCACCGAGATCAGCTTGATGAACGCCGGTAATTCGGGGACGAGCGCCGCGTAGGCCGTGAGCGGCACAGGCCTCTTGCGGACGAGGTAGTCGCCCACGACCAGGCAGTCGAGCCGCGTGGTGAGAAAGCACGTCACGCAGTCGTCGACCGAGTCGACGATCGGCTCGGCATTGTTGTTGAAGGACGTGTTGAGCACCACCGGTACGCCGGTGATGTCGCCGAAGGCCCGGATGAGCCGCCAGAACCGCTCGTTGGTGCGCTCCGACACCGTCTGGACCCGCGCGGTCCCGTTCACGTGAGTGACGGCGCCGAGGAGCTGCCGCTTGTCCTCGTGGACCGGCACCGTGAAGATCATGAAGGGCATGGCCTCGGCCCCGCCGAGGTCGAAATACTCGTGCGCGGCCTCCTCGATGACGGACGGGGCGAAGGGCCGGAACTCCTCGCGCTTCTTGACCATCGCGTTGATGATATCCTTGTTCTCCGCCGGCCTGGGATCCGCCACGATGCTGCGGTTGCCCAGCGCGCGCGGGCCGAACTCGGAGCGGCCCTGCGCCCACCCGATCACGCTCCCCTCCGCGATCAGCTCGGCGGCGGTCCTCGGGGCGTCGGCGAGCTCCTCCACCGTGACGAGATCACGCCACGCCTCGAGCGCCTGGCCCACCTCGTCCCGCGCGCCGAGCGGCGTGCCCCAGTACAGGTGCTCGATCGCAGGAGGCCTCCGGCCCGGGGCCTCTCGCATGTGCACGGCCACGGCGGCGCCGAGGGCACAGCCGGCGTCGTGCGCGGCCGGCTGCACGAACACCCGCTCGAACAGGCCCGATCGGAGGATCTTGCCGTTCATCGTGCAGTTGTGGGCGACTCCCCCCGAGAGGCAGAGGTTCTCCTGCCCGGTCTCGCGGCGGAAGTAGCCCAGGCAGTGGAGGACGATGGTCTCGAGCGCCTCCTGGAGCGCGGCGGCGACATCCTTGTGAACCTGGGTGATCGCCTCCCCCGGAGCGCGCGGCAAGAGCACGTCGTGGAGGCCGAGGATCCTGTCGAAGTCGACGGCCCACGCGCCCTCCGGGAGCAGCGTGACCATCCTCTGGAACAGCGCGCGGTACCTGCTCGGATCGCCGTACGGGGCGAGCCCCATCACCTTGTATTCGTCGAAGAGGCCATAGCCGAGGAACCGGATCGTCTGGACGTAGAACATGCCCAGCGAGTCCCGCTCGGGGATGTCTCTCAACGGCTCGAGCTTGCTGCCAGAGCCGATGGATACCGATCCCGACTCGCCGTCGCCACAGCCGTCCAGCGTCAGCACCAGGCTGTCGTCGAACCCCGAGCAGAAAAACGCGCTCGCCGCGTGGGCGGTGTGGTGCTTGACGAACCGGATGCGCGCGGGGGGGAGCTCGACGCCGAACTCGGCGCGCAAGAGCTGCCGCATGACGTCGCGCGCCGTGCGCGCCTCGGGGCCGATGGGGAGGAGCCCCCGCTTCAGCTGGTCGTCGCACCACGCCTCGCTGATGTAGAAACAGACGGCATCGATGTCGTCGAGCCGGAGCCCCTGCCCCTCGACGCAGAAGCGCATCGCCTGGAGAGGGGCCTTGTTCGAATGCTTGAGGCGGCTCAGGCGTTCCTGCTCGATCGCCGCGACGACCTCCCCGTCCTCGAGGAGGACGGCCGCGCCGTCGTGCGCCGAGATCGCGTTGAACGCCGGTCGTGGATATCCCAGGTGATCCGGCTCGTGCCCGCCGCTGATGCCAAGAACTCGCATGGCGGACCATGGATCGCAGATCCGTGTCTGTCGACCGCCGGAGACGACCCTGAGCCGGTGTCAGAGAGAACGTGCAAACGTACAGCGATGATGTGTCGAGTAATGTCACGTTCTGTGAAGAAGTGCTAAGCGAATGGCCGGCGAGCGGCGTCCGCGCCGGGTAAACCGCTGGACAGGGCCTGCTCCGCGTGTCATCAACTCCGCCGGCCGCCAAAACGGCCGTCCGAGACACGATATCTTCGCCTGACTGCAGGGGACGAGCATTGGCCCCTGGCACTCGTTGTGACAGTTTGCGCGCTCAACGGACACTTCGAGGCGCGTCGCTGCGCCGCCGTCGCTGCGCCCCGGCTCCGCGCTGGAGCAAGGACGGGCGCGGTCTCGTGAGCTGGCGCGGCCTCAGTGAAAGGACCTGCTCGTGACACGTGGCATGACTCCTCCCGGCCATGACGCGCGGCGCTCCGCGCCTCGCGAGGCGCCGGGCGCGCCGGGCGACGTCGCGTCGCTCCCTGAGCTGCTCGCTCGTCGCGCCGAGGAGCGCGGCGGCGCGCCAGCCTATCTCTATTTACAAGAGGGCGAGGCGGAGACCTCGACGCTCACGTTCGACGCGCTCTACGCGCGCGCGAGGGCGATCGCCGCCTTCCTCCGGCGGCGCTACCCTCCGAGGAGCCGGGTCCTCCTCCTGTTTGCCCCGGGGCTGGAGTTCATCGAGGCGTTCTTCGGGTGCCTCTGGGCGGAGATGGTGGCCATACCCACCTCGCTCCCGCGGCCGAACCAGGCGGAGTCCCGGTTCGACGCCATCGCCGCGGACTGCGCGCCCGCGTGCGCGCTCACCGGGGGGAACGCGCTGCGCGAGCGGAGCCGCTCCACGTCGCGGGCCGGGGTGCCCGTCCACGCGCTGGGCGAGATCTCTCGAGAGGACGTGCAGGGCGCGGGCTGGCCGCGCTGTGCGCCCGGGGACGTCGCGTACCTGCAATACACCTCCGGCTCGACCTCGAGCCCGAAGGGGGTGATGGTGAGCCATCACAACGCCCTTCAGAACTGCCGCATGCTCGCGGCCGGCTTCGGGCTGGAGGAGGGCGACACCTTCGTCACCTGGCTACCCCACTTCCACGACATGGGCCTGGTTTACGGCCTCGTGATACCGCTGTTCCTGGGCGGCAGGTGCTATGTCATGCCGCCTGCGGCGTTCCTCTTCCGCCCCCTGCGCTGGCTCGAGGCGATCTCGCGCTACCGCGCGCACCACAGCGCGGCCCCGAACTTCGCCTTCGACCTGTGCGTGGCGAGCTCGACGCCGGAGCAGCGCGCCCGGCTCGATCTCTCGTCCTGGAAGACGGTCATCAACGGCGCCGAGCCCGTCCGCGCGCGGACCCTCTCGCGGTTCGTCGACGCCTTCGCGCCGTGCGGGCTGAGGCCCGATGTCCTGCGGCCTGGCTACGGCCTCGCCGAGGCGACCCTGGGGGTCTCCTGCGTGCCGAGGCGCCCGTCGCCGCGCGTCCTGTCGGTGAGCGCCGCGGGGCTGCAAGAGGGGCGGGTGCGCGCGTGCCCCCCTGCGGACCCGGACGCGCAGGAGCTCGTGAGCTGCGGCGCGCCCATGCCCGGCGTGCGCGTCGCGATCGTCGATCCGAGCAGCGGAGAGCCCGCGCCCGACAGGCAGGTCGGCGAGGTGTGGGTCGCGGGCGACGCGGTGGTGAGCGGCTACTGGCAGAACGAGCAGGCCACCCGCGCGTCGTTCGGCGCGCGGCTGCGCGGCGGCGACGGGCCACCTTTCCTGCGCACCGGGGATCTCGGGATCATCCACGAAGGGGAGCTGTTCGTCACCGGGCGAATCAAGGACATCATCATCGTCCGGGGCCGCAACTACTATCCACAGGACATCGAGCTCGCGGTCGCCGGCGCCCACGAGGCGTTCGCGCCCGACGGGGGCGCAGCCTTCTCCGTGAGCCCCGAGGACGGCATCCGCCTGCCCGCCGATGAGCCGGAGGCGCTCGTCGTCTGTCAGGAGCTCAAGCGCGGTCAGCGCGGGCTCGACCTCGAGGAGCTCGCGCGCGCCGCGCGGCGCGCCGTGGCGCAGCAGTTCGGCCTGCCCGTGGCGGCGGTCGTCCTCCTCGGCCCGCGCCGTATCCCCAAGACCACCAGCGGGAAGATCCAGCGGAGGGCGTGCAAGGCGGCGTTCCTGCGCGGCGAGCTGGAGACGCTCGGGGTGTTCCAGGACGAGCGCGGGCGCGACGGGGAGCCCGGCGCGGCGCTCGCGCACGGCGGGCTCCCCGAGGGCAGCGCGAGCTCGACCCCGCTCCTGGAGGCGCTCGCCAGGGACGTCCTGCAGGTCGAGGCCACGCCGCTCGGCTGGGATGTGCCCCTCGTCGAGTACGGGCTCGACTCCCTGAAGGCGGTCCAGCTCGCGAACCGCCTCGCCCGGCTCAGCGGGGCGCAGATCTCGCCGGTGCGCCTGTTCGAGGGGATGACGCTCGCCGAGCTCCAGGCGCTGCTCGACCAGCACGGCGCGCCGGGCGGCCACGCGGCCGCGATCTCCATCGCGGGCCCGGATCGCGGCGATCCGCACGCCCCCTTTCCCCAGACCGAGGTGCAGCGCGCGTACCTTGTGGGGCGAGAGGAGAGCCTCGATCTCGGCGGCGTCGGCTGTCACGCCTACCTCGAGCTCGAGCGGGACGAGCTCGACCTCGACCGGTTCGAGCGAGCGTGGAACCGGGTGATCGAGCGGCACGACATGCTGCGGGCCGTCTTCTCCTCGGACGGCCTCCAGCGCGTGCAGCGGGCAGCGCCCGCCTTCCAGCTCACGGTGTGGGACCACCGCGCGGAGACGCCGGCCGGCGCCGAGCGGGCGGTCGAGGAGGTGCGGTCTCGGCTGTCGCACCGCGTGTTCGCGCCCGACGCGTGGCCGCTGTTCGAGGTGGGCGTGTCGCTCTTGCCGGACGGCCGCTGTCGCGTGCACCTCAACGTGGATCTCCTCGCGCTCGACGCATGGAGCGTCGGGATCCTCTCGCGCGATCTGGAGCTGTTGTACGAGCAGCCGGAGCTCCGGCTCCCCCCGCTCGGGGTGACCTTCAGGGACTGTGTCCTCGACGATGTCCGGCACAGGCAGACAGCGGCCTACGAGCGCTCGCTGGCGTACTGGCGCGAGCGGATGGCGAGCTTGCCGCCGGCGCCCGAGCTGCCGCTCGCGCGGAGCCCGCGGGACGTCACGCCGCCGCGCTTCGTGCGGCGAAGAGGGCGCCTCGCCCGGCCCGCGTGGGAGCAGATCAAGGAGCGGGCGAGAGCGCACCGGCTCACGCCGTCGGGCGCCTTGCTCGCCGCGTTCGCCCAGGTGCTCGGGAAGTGGAGCGCTCGCCCGGAGTTCGCGTTGACGCTGACGTCGTTCGAGCGGCCGCCGCTGCACGAGGACGTTTACGGGGTCGTCGGCGACTTCACCACGGTGGCGCTCCTCGGCTTCGACGTGGACCGACACCGGCCCTTCTGCGAGGTGGCCCGCGCCGCGCAGGACCAGATCTGGGGCGCGCTCGAGCACCGGCGCGTCGGGGCGATCCCCGCGCTGCGCGAGCGGAGGGCCCCGAACGTGCCCGTGGTGTTCACGAGCATGCTCGGCCAGGGAGGGCCGAGCTCGCGAGCGCCGTTCGCCTGGCTCGGCGAGGAGGTCGCCGGCATCAGCCAGACGCCGCAGGTGTGGTTCGATCATCAGGTCGTCGAGGACGGCGGCGATCTGACGTTCTCGTGGGACGTCGTGGACGCGCTCTTCCCCGAGGGAATGGTCGACGCGATGCTCGAGTCCTACCGGGACCTGCTCGACGAGCTGTCGCGCAGCGACGCGGCGTGGCGGCGCGCGGCGCAGGTGGCGCTCCCGCCCGCGCAGCGCGCGGTCCGCGAGGCGGTGAATCGGACGCGGAGCGCCGAGCCGGAGGCGCTCCTCCACACGATGTTCGCCCGCAGCGCGGCGAAGGACCCCGCGGCGCCCGCGGTCATCGCGCCCGAGGGGATCATCACCTTCGGGGAGCTCGATCGGCGGAGCAACGCCCTCGGCCGCGCGCTGCGCGCGCGCGGCGCGCGCCCGAACGCGCTCGTCGCCATCGCGACGGAGAAATGCGGGGCGCAGGCGCTCGGCGTCCTCGGCATCCTGAAGTCCGGGGCGGCCTACCTGCCCGTGGATCCGACGTGGCCGAGGGAGCGGGTGTGGAGGATCCTCGAGCAGGGCGAGGTGCAGATCGTGCTCACGCAGGCGCGGTTCGCGGAGCCGACCCGGTGGCCCGCGGGCGTTGTCGTGCTGCCGATCGACGCCCCCGACGGCGGGTCGGAGGACGCCTCGCCGCTCGACGTCGTGCAGGGGCCCGACGACCTCGCGTACGTCATCTTCACCTCGGGCTCCACCGGGACGCCGAAGGGGGTGGCGATCGAGCATCGCGGCGCCGCCAACACCATCGACGACGTGAACGCGCGGCTCGGCGTGCGCGCCTCGGATCGTATCCTGTCCCTCTCGTCGTTGACCTTCGATCTGTCGGTGTACGATCTCTTCGGGTCGTGGGCGGCGGGAGGCGCCGTGGTCCTGCCGCACCCGGCGCGCACGCGGGATCCGGGCCACTGGCACGAGGTGATGACCCGGCACGGCGTGACGCTGTGGAACACCGTCCCGGCGCTGATGCAGATGCTCGTCGAGGATCGCGCGCTCCGGGCCGACACCTCGGCGCCTCTGCGCGCGGTGCTCCTCAGCGGGGACTGGATCCCGGTCTCGCTCCCCGATCGCGTCCGCGAGGTGTTCCCGGGCGCTCGTGTCCTCAGCCTCGGAGGGGCCACCGAGGCGTCGATCTGGTCCATCGCTTATCCGATCGAGCGCGTCGACCCGGGCTGGAAGAGCATTCCTTACGGCAAGCCGCTGGCCAACCAGCGGTTTTACGTGCTCGACCGCTACATGAAAGCGTGTCCGGACTGGGTACCTGGCCGCCTCTACATCGGCGGCGTGGGCCTCGCGCGCGACTACTGGCGCGACGAGGAGAGGACCCGGGAACGCTTCGTGACGCACCCGGACACGGGAGAGCGCCTGTACTGGACCGGCGATCTGGGGCGCGCCCTTCCGGATGGAACCATCGAGTTCCTCGGGCGTGAGGACCTCCAGGTGAAGATTCAAGGGCACAGGATCGAGCTCGAGGAGATCGAGGCGACGCTGCTCAAGGCCCCCGGCGTCGGCAGCGCCGCCGCCGCGGTGGGGAGCACCGCGAGCGGGGGAAAGCGGCTCCTCGCGTTCGTCGCGCCGGCCCCGGGGCAGGCGGTCGACCTGGCCACGCTGCGCGGGTTCGTCGCGTCGAAGCTCCCCGACTACATGGTCCCGAGCGCGCTGATTCAGCTGCCTTGCTTGCCCCTCACCAGCAACGGCAAGGTCGACCGCGGCGCGCTGGCCGAGCCGGCGCGCGAGCGGAGCCCCGAAGAGCTGCTCCGCGCGCACGCGCGCGTGCGCGACGTGAGGCTCGAGCGGGCGATGGACGGGAGCGGCGCGTGGCTCGCCTACGTGGTCGCCCGGGAGAGCGGGCCGGCCCCGGCCGCCCCGCTGCTGCTCGATCCCATCGAGAAGGCGCTGCACAAGCTGAGCAAGCCGGCGCTGCGCGACGATCTCGCCGGGGCCGCGATCCCGCTCGGCTCCGGCGGGCCGGCGGACGATCGGCTGAGCGCCTTTGCCCGGCGGCGCAGCCATCGCCAGTTCCGGAGCGAGCCCGTCGCCTTCGAGCGCCTGGCCGGCATGCTGGCGCAGCTCGCTCAGGTGAGGCTGCCGGGGTATCCGATCCCCAAGCAGGCCTATGCCTCGGCCGGGGGCCTCTACCCGGTTCAGGTCTATCTCTACGCAAAGCCCGGCCGGATCGAGGGGGTCCCGGGCGGCACGTTCTACCATCACCCGGAGCGGCACGAGCTGGTCCCCATCGAGATCGGGGCGCACATCGACGGCTCCGCCCACGCGGGGCCCAACGCGCAGGCGTTCGAGAGCTCGGCCTTCAGCGTGTTCCTCGTGGCGGACCTCGGCGCGATCGAGCCGGTCTACGGCGCCCTGGCGCGGGATTTCTGCCTCATGGAGGCCGGGATCATCGCCCATCTGCTCGAGTCGTCGGCGCCGGATCAGAGCCTGGGCCTGTGCCAGATGGGCGGGTTCGATTTCGCGCCCGTGGCCCGCCTGTTCAAGGCCGGGCCCCGACACGAGTACCTGCACGGCCTCGTCGGCGGGGCCATCTCGCCCGCGGACACGACGATCGAGGCCCTCGCCCGCGATTCGGAGGCGCTGCGGGCGATGATCGACCTGGCGACGCGCGTCGCCGCGGAGCGGCCAGCGCGGCCCGCGGCTCCGCCGGAGCGCTCGCCCGAGCCGCTCGAGAGAGAGCTCTCGGCCTACCTCGCGGAGCGCTGGCAGGAGCGGCCGATCCGGGTGATCGTCGTCGATCGACTCCCCGGGTCGCCCCCGCCCGCGCGCGTCCCGGCGCACCGCGCGCACGCGGAGGGCGGGAGTCCGGCCGGGGCGGCTGTCGCGGAGGACGACGCGCTGGAGGGCGCGATCGCCCGCATCTGGGCCGAGGCGCTCAAGAGACCGGCCGTGGGTCGCGACGACAAGTTCTTCGAGCTCGGGGGCGACTCGCTCTTGCTCGTCGGGGTGGCGCGGGCCATCCGGGAGCGCCTCGGATACGACGTCGCCCTGGTGCACCTCTTCGAGCACCCGACCGTGGCCCGACAGGCAGCCTACCTGAGGACGCTCGCAGCGAAGGCGCCCCGGCCGGCCGGAGGCGGGGCGGGCGAGCCCGCGGCGCCGCGGGCGGCCGAGGACGCGAGGCTCGATGCGGTCGCGGAGCGCGCGCAGCGGCAGCGCGAGCGAGGCCTCGGGCGGCGCGCGCTCGCCGACGGGCAGGCCGCACGCCGGAACCGGCAGGAGGGGTGAGCGATGCGAGAGCTCGAGGAGCTTCGTGATGCCATCGCGATCATCGGGTTGAGCGGCCGGTTTCCGGAGGCGAACGATCCGGAGGCGTTCTTCCGGAACCTGTGTGAGGGCAAAGAGTCGATCGCTCGCTTCACCGACGAGGAGCTGCTCGCCGCCGGGGTCCCTCGGGCGCGCGTCGAGGATCCTCGGTACGTCAAGGCGCGGCCCTGCGTCGATGCCCCCGAGTGGTTCGACGCAGACTTCTTCGGATACAGCGATCGAGAAGCGCAGTGGATGGATCCGCAGCAGCGGCTGTTCCTCGAGTGCGCGCACGAGGCGCTCGAGCAGGCGGGCTACGACCCGGAGCGGTACGCTGGCTGGATTGGCGTCTTCGCCGGCGCCAACCTGAACAGCTACCTCCTCGAGCACCAGCGCGCGCTGCCGATCGAGCTCGACTCCGCCGAGGGGCTAGAGCTCCTCATCGCGAGCGAGAAGGACTACCTGGCGACGCGCGTCTCGTACAAGCTCAACCTCAAGGGCCCGAGCCTCACGATCCAGACGGCGTGCTCGACAGGGCTCGTCGCCGTCCACCAGGCGTGCCAGAGCCTGCGGGCCCTCGAGTGCGACATGGCGATCGCGGGCGCGGTCTCGCTCATGTTCCCGCAGCGCCGCGGGTACCTCTATGAGCGGGGCGGGCCCTGCTCCCCCGACGGCCGGTGCCGTCCGTTCGACGCCAGGGCAGCGGGCACCGTGTTCGGCGACGCGGCCGGCGCGGTGCTGCTCAAGCGGCTCGAGGACGCGCTCGATCAGGGGGACTTCATCCACGCGATCATCCTGGGCTCCGCGACGAACAACGATGGATCCGCGAAGGTCGGTTACACCGCCCCGAGCGTCGAGGGGCAGGCCTCGGTGATCACCATGGCGCACGCGGGAGCCGGCGTCCGCGCGGGCACCATCGAGTACATCGAGGCGCACGGGACCGGCACGTCGCTGGGCGATCCCATCGAGATCCGCGCCCTGGAGCAGGCGTTTCGGCGCGATCCCGGCCCGCTCGGCCGGTGCGCGCTGGGGTCGGTCAAGGCGAACATCGGGCACGCGAGCACGGCGGCGGGGATCGTCGGGCTCATCAAGGCGGTGCTGGCGCTCCGGAACGAGCAGATCCCGCCCACGATCCATTACGAGGCGCCGAACCCGGAGATCGCCCTCGACCGCACGCCGTTCTACGTGAACGCGGAGCTCCGCGCCTGGCCGAGGCGCAGCGCCCCCCGGCGGGCCGGCGTGAGCTCGTTCGGGATCGGGGGGACCAACGCGCACGTCGTCCTGCAGGAAGGCCCGCGCTACGAGGCTGCGCCCGGCGGGGAGAGCGAGGTCCTGGTCCTCTCGGCCCGGACCGATGAGGCGCTCTCTCTCCTGCGGTCGCGCCTCGCCGATCACCTGGAGCGCCACGGGGAGCTCTCCCTGCGCGACGTGGCGTTCACGCTGCTCGAGGGGAGGCGGCGCTTCTCGCGCCGCGCTCACGTCGTGGCCTCCTCGCTGCCCGACGCCGTCGCGCGGCTGCGGCGGGCGGGCGAGGGGCGAGCGGCGGGCGCCGAGGGCTCGGGCGTGGTGATGCTGTTCACCGGGCAGGGGAGCCAGCACCCGGGCATGGGCCGGTCGCTGTACGAGGAGCACGCGCTCGTCCGGCAGATCGTCGACGAATGCGCCGGGAAGCTGGAGCCGCTCCTCGGGCTCGACGTGCGCCGCGCGGCGTTCGACGGCTCGGCCGAGGAGCTCCGGAACACCGGGGTGGCCCAGCCCGCGCTGTTCGTGATCGAGTACGCCGTGGCGCGGTGGCTCGAGTCGCTGGGCGTCCGCCCGAGGGCGCTGCTCGGCCACAGCGTGGGCGAGCTCGTGGCGGCCTGCGTCGCGGGGGTGCTCTCGCTCGAGGACGCGCTGCGGGCGGTCGCGGCGCGGGCGCGGCTCATGCAGTCGCTGCCGCGCGGGGCGATGCTCGCGGTGTCGCTCTCGGCGCGGGCGGCGCTCGAGAGCCTGCCCGCGGAGCTGTCGCTGGCCGCGGTGAACGGGCCCGAGCTCTGCGTCGTGTCCGGCAGCGAGGCGGCCGTCGCGCAGTACGAGGCGCGGCTCCGCGCGCTCGGGGTGCACGGGCGGAGGCTGCAGACCTCCCACGCGTTCCACTCCCCCGCCACCGAGCCGATCCTGCGCGAGTTCCGCGACGTGATGGCCGGGCTCGCGCTGCGCGCGCCGCGGATACCCATCCTCTCGAACGTGACGGGCGAGCGGATGACGGACGAGATGGCGCGGAGCCCGCAGTACTGGGCGGACCACCTGCGGCGCGCCGTCCGGTTCGCGGACGGCGTGAGGACGCTGCTGCAGGGCGGGGAGCCGCAGCTGTTCGTGGAGGTCGGGCCGGGCTCGACCCTGTGCTCGCTGGTGCGCGCCCAGCTCCAGGGGGTGGAGGGCAGCGCGGCGGTCCCTGTCCTGCCCGGGCCCTCCGAGGCCGGGGCGGGCCGTCAGGTGCTGCTCGAGGCCCTGGGCGCGCTGTGGTCGCGCGGCGTCGACCTGCGCTGGGCGGAGGTGTTCCCGCGCGCGCAGGCGCGCCGCGTCGCGCTGCCGACCTATCCGTTCGAGCGCAGGCGCCACACCGTGGGCGCGGCGGCGTCCGAGCAGCCCGCGAGCGCGGCGGAGCGGGAGGCCCCCCGGAGCGCGGGGGGCGCGCGGCTGTCGCGGCTGCGGTGGTCGCGCCTCCTGGAGCCGGCGCAGCCCGCGTCGGCGTCCGAGCGGGCGCGCGAGCAGCCGTGGCTGCTCCTCGCCGACGAGCACGAGGGCGCGCGCGCGCTCCACGAGCAGCTCCGCGCCGCGGGCGTCCAGCTGCTGACCGTGCGGCCCGGGGCGGCCTTCGCGGAGCCGGACCGCGGCGCGTTCGTCGTGCGCCCCGACAGCGAGCGCGATTTCCGGGAGCTCTTCGCGGCGCTCGGCGGACGAGGCCTCGCCCCCCGCCGCATCGTTCACCTGTGGAGCGCGCTGCGAGGCCCGGGCGCGGGCGCCGACGAGGCCATGCAGCGGGGCCTGCTCAGCGTGTGCGCCCTGGCGCGGAGCCTCGCCGACGCCCCGAAGGCGGCGGACATCGAGCTCACCGTCGTGACCCGGGAGGCGCACGCGGTCGCCGGCGAGGCGAGGCACGCGCCCGACGAGGCGGCCCTCATCGGCCTCTGCCGCAGCCTGCCGAACGAGGTCCCGGCGCTCCGCTGTCGCGTCGTCGACGTGGTCGCCCCGCAGGGCGGGGCGGCGAGCGCGCCGTGGGCCCGGGCGCTGGCCCGCGAGCTGTCGAGCGACGCGGAGCACGACCTCGTGCTCCTGCGCGGGCAGCAACGGTGGGTCCCGACGTTCGAGCCGATCGCCGGCGCGGCCGGCCCGTCGCTCCTGCGGGAGCGGGGCGTCTACGTGATCACGGGCGGCCTGGGCGGCATCGGGCTCTGCCTCGCCGAGCACCTCGCGCGCGCCCACGCGGCCAGGCTCGTGCTGGTCGGGCGAACGCCGCTCCCGCCTCGGCCCGCGTGGCGCCGCTACCGCGAGCGCGACGACGCGCGGGCCGCGGTCGCCGAGATCCTCGACGTCCTCGGGCGGCTCGAGGACGGCGGGGCAGAGCTCCTCGTCGCCGCCGCGGACGTGGCCGTGAAAGAGGACGTCGATCGCGTGTTCGCCGAGGCGAGGGCGCGCTTCGGGCGCATCGACGGCGTCTTCCACTGCGCCGGCATCCCGGGCGCAGGCCCGCTGCGCGGGAGGACGGACGACGAGGTCCTTCGGGTCCTGTCACCGAAGACCACGGGGGCGTGGAACCTCGCCGCGCAGCTCGCGCAGGAGCCGCACGCCTTCCTGGTGCTGTGCTCGTCGATATTTTCCCACCTCGGGGCGATCGGCCAGGCCGACTACGCCGCGGCGAACGCCTTCCTCGACGCGTTCGCCGGGGCGTACCACGACCTGACCGGCAACCCCGGGTTCGCCGTCGCCTGGGACGGCTGGGAGCAGGTCGGCATGGCGGCGAGGGCGGGGATCACCGCGGCGGCGCCGCTGCGGCCCGGGCCGGCGTCGACGAGCCGGGGGCCACACCCGCTCATCGACCGGGTCGAGGGCGCGGCGCCGGCGCCGCGAGCGTTCCACAAGACGTTCAGCCTGGCGCGCGACTGGACGGTGGCCGAGCACCGGATGCGGAAGGACGCGGTGGTGCCGGGCGCGGCGCTGATCGAGATGGCGCGGGCGGCGGCCGCGCTCACCGGGCTGCGCGCCGTGGCGATCCACGACCTTCGCTTCCACGCCCCCTGCCGGGTGGAGGACGGCGCGCCGCGGCCCGTTTGCCTCGCGATCCAGCAGAACGGGGCGCGGACCGATTTCTCCCTCGTCGTCCCGGGCCTGGACGGGCCCGAGGGCCGGATCGCGTCGGGCTCCTGGACCCGCGCGGAGGAGGCGCGCCGGGTCGTGGACGTCGCGTCGATCCGCGAGCGCTGCGCGACGGCGTCACCCGCGCGGCTGTTCGAGGCCGTGAACGCGAGCGGGCTCATGCAGTGGGGGCCCCGCTGGGACAGCCTCGAGTCGCTCCACACGGGGGTCGACGAGGCGCTCGCCGTCCTCTCCCTTCGACCGGAGTTCGCGCAGGACCTGTCCGAGGTCGGCTTGCATCCGGCACTGCTCGACGTGGCGACCGCCATCACCGCCGGGTTCGACCCTCGAGGGACCTATCTCCCCGTGGCGTACGGCCGCGTCGTGTGCCTCGCGCCCACGCCCGCAAGGCTGTTCAGCCATGCTCGCCTGCGCCGCCAGGACACCGTGCCCGGGCGCGCGCTCTCCGCGGACGTGACGCTGTTCGACGAGCAAGGGCGGGTCATCGCCGACATCGCGGGCTTCGTCCTGGAGCGCGTCCAGAGCGACGCCGTCGCCGCGCTCTCCGCTCCGGCGCGCAGGGCCGCGCAGGGCATCCGTACCGAGGACGGGATGCGGGCCATCGAGCAGGTGCTCTCGCTCGCCGGGCCCGAGCAGATCGTGGTGTCGCCTCACGAGCTCTCCCAGCTCGTCGAGCAGCAGCGCCGCGCCCGGATCGCGCCGCCCGCGGGTGCGCCGCGCGCCCTCGGGGACGACGAGCGGCCCCGCGACGAGATCGAGCGAGCGATCGCCGCGCAATGGGAGGAGCTGCTCGGCCGCCGGCCGATCGGCATCCACGACTCGTTCTTCGAGCTCGGCGGGCACTCGCTCCTGGCCGTCCAGGCCCTCTCGCGCATCAAGGAGGCCTTCGACATCGACCTCGCGACGCGCGACCTGTTCGAGGGGGCGACCGTCGCCCGGGTCGCGGAGAAGATCACGAGCGCTCTCGCCGAGCAGCTCGAGGCGCTCGAGCTGCTGACGAGCGGCGCCGCCCGCGCCGACGAACCGTCGTGAAGCAGGGCAAGGAACCCGGAAGAGGAGCGCGAAGGTGACCGAGCTAGCGCAGCGGATCAAAGGCCTGTCGTCCGAGGAGCTCAAGGCGCTCGTCGCGACGCTGAAGCAGAAGCGCCCTGCGGCGGGCGGATCGGGCTCGGGGCTCGTGCGGACCGGGCCGCGGACGCGCTTCCCGCTGTCGTTCGCGCAGCAGCGGCTCTGGTTTCTGTACCGCTACGCGCCCGACAGCCCGGCGTACAACCTGCACGCGGCGGTGCGCTTTCACGGCGCGCTCGACGGGGCGGCGCTCGAGCGGGCGCTCTCGCTGCTCGTGGAGCGACACGACATCCTGCGGACGCGCTTCGACGAGGGCGCCGAGGACGCGTACCAAGAGGTGATGCCCGAGGCCGCGGCCTCCGTGGCGCTCACGGACCTGTCCACGATGGATCCGGCGACCCGGGAGCGGGAGCTCGGCGCGCGGTGCGCGCAGGTGGCCCACGCGCCCTTCGTCCTCGAGCGCGGCCATCTCCTCAGGGCGGTCCTCTATCGTCTGGCCCCGCAGGAGCACGTCCTGCTCCTCGTGACGCACCACATCGCCAGCGATCACTGGACGTGGGGCGTGTTGATCCGGGAGCTCGGCGCCCTCTACGACGCGCTGGTCGCGGGGCGCGCCCCGGAGCTCCCCGAGCTGCCGGTCCGGTACGGTGATTACGCCGTCTGGCAGCGTGACGCGTGGAATCAGGAGCGCCTCCAGCGAGAGCTCGGGTACTGGAAGGAGCGGCTGCGCGGCGCGCCCAGCCTCCTCGAGCTCCCGCTCGACGGGCCGCGCCCGGCGGCGCAGACGTACCGCGGGGCGAGGACGTCGCTCACGCTGCCTCGTGCGCTGTCCGAGTCCCTCAAGGCCCTGTGTCAGCGGGAGGGCGTCACCCTGTTCATGGCCCTCATCGCCGCGTACCAGGCGCTCCTCTGCCGGTATACGCGGCAGCCGGACGTCGTGGTCGGGTCGCCGGTCGCCGGGCGCACGCTGCGGGAGATCGAGCCGCTCGCGGGGATGTTCGTCAACAACGTCGCGCTCCGCGCCGACCTCTCGGACGACCCCACGTTCCGGGAGCTCCTGCGCAGGGCGCGCCGCGACACGCTCGACGCCCTGGCCCACGCCGAGCTGCCGTTCGCGCTGCTCGTCGAAGCGCTGCAGCCCGAGAGGAGCCCATCGCACCCGCCGCTGTTCCAGACGATGTTCATCCTCCAGAGCGCTGCGGCCGATCTGCCGGCGTTCACGGGGCTCACGCTCGAGCCGGTGGACGTCCCGGTGATGACGTCGAAGTACGACTGGACGATCGAGGCGTGGGACCGCCCGCAGGGCATCCGGCTCGACCTCGAGTACAACACCGACCTCTTCCGCCGCGAGACCGTCGACCGGCTGCTGAAGAACTACGAGGCGCTCCTCCGCGCGGCGGTCCTCCGCCCCGAGGCGCCCGTGCTCGCTCTCCCGGTCGTGCACGAGGACGAGGCGCGGCTCCTCCAGCAATGGAACCGCACGGAGCGCCCCTACCCCGAGGACCTGTGCGTCCACGAGCTCTTCGAGCGGCAGGCGCGGCGCGGGCCGGAGCGCGTCGCGCTCGGGTTCGCGGGGCAGGAGATCACCTACGGAGCGCTCGATCGCGCCGCGACCCGGCTCGCGCGGCGGCTGCGCGAGGAGGGCGTCGGCCCGGACGTCCCCGTCGCCGTCTGCATGGAGCGATCGCCCGGGCTCGTCGTCGCGTTGCTCGCGGTCCTCAAGGCGGGCGGCGCCTACGTGCCGCTGGATCCCGCGCTGCCGGCCGAGCGCCTCGCGTTCATCCTGCGCGATCTGGGCAGCGCCGTCCTGCTCACGGAGCGCGCGCTCCGCCTCGAGCTCGCCGGATCGCCGCGGCACGTCCTGTTCTTCGAGGACCTCGAGGCGCAGGTCGACGAGGGCGAGGCGCCCCCCGCGGCCCCGGCGAACCGTCGGAACCTCGCGTACATCATCTACACGTCGGGCTCGACCGGGCGCCCCAAGGGCGTGGAGGTCGAGCACCGCAGCGTCGTGAACTTCCTCTGGGCCATGAAGGACAGGCCCGGGCTCGACGCCGACGACGTGCTGCTCTCGGTGACCACGGCGTCGTTCGACATCTTCGTCCTGGAGCTGTTCTTGCCGCTCAGCGTCGGCGCGAGGACGGTCCTCCTGTCCGCGGCCGAGGCGCGGGATGGCGTCGCGCTCCTCGGGGCGCTGGATCGCTCCGGGGCCACGGTGATGCAGGCGACGCCGAGCACCTTTCGGCTGCTCCTCGCGGCCGGGTGGACGGGCGACCCGCGCCTCCGCGCGCTCGCGGGCGGCGAGGCCCTGCCCCCGGATCTCGCCGGGCCGCTGAGGGCGCGCGTGGGCGCGCTCTGGAACATGTATGGCCCGACGGAGACCACCGTGTGGTCCGCCGTGGCGCGCATCGAGGATCCGGAGAGGATCACCCTTGGATCGCCGATCGCCAACACGCGCATCTACGTCCTCGATGAGCGGCGAGCGCGGCTCCCGATCGGCGTGGCCGGGGAGCTGTACATCGGCGGAGCGGGCCTCGCCCGCGGCTATCACGACCGGCCCGAGCTCACCCGCGAGAGGTTCCTCCCCGATCCGTTCTCGGACGAGCCGGGCGCGCGGATGTACCGGACCGGCGATCTCGCCCGGATCGCGCACGACGGCCTCGTCGAGTACCTCGGCCGGCTCGATCATCAGGTCAAGATCCGCGGCTTTCGCGTCGAGCTCGGCGAGATCGAGGTGACCGTCGCGCGGCACCCCGGCGTCGCGGAGTGCGTGTGCGCGGCGCGCCGGGACACGGTGGGCGAGAGCGTGCTCGTGGCCTATTACGTGCCGGCGACGGAGGAGGCGACCCCCGACGCGCTCCGGGCGCACGCGCGCGCCTCGCTCCCCGAGTACATGGTCCCGGCGCATTTCGTCGCGCTGCATCGGCTGCCGCAGACGCCGAACGGCAAGATCGACAGAAACGCGCTCCCCGACCCGGGCGAGCAGGGGCGCGCGGCGGGGCGAGATCGGGAGCCGCCCTCGACCGACGCGGAGCGGCTCGTGGCCGCCGTGTGGGAAGAGCTCCTCGGGCGCGCCCCGAGCAGGACGGATCGCTTCTTCGATCTCGGGGGCCACTCGCTGCTCGCGATGCGCGTGGTCTCCCGCCTCCGCGAGCGCGCGGGGCTCGAGGTCCCGCTGCGGTGGCTGTTCGACAGGCCGGCGCTCGCCGATCTGGCCGAGGCGATGGGGCAGCTCGCGGCGTCCTCGGCCCGCCCGGCGCTGCGCCGCCGGGATCCGGCGGCGGCGATCCCCCTCTCGTTCGCGCAGACCCGGCTCTGGTTCCTCGACCGGCTGGCGCCCGGGACCGGCGCGTACAACGTCAGCTCGGCCGCCGTCCTCGAGGGGCCGCTCTGCGAGCGCTCCCTCGAGGGGGCGCTCCGCGCGGTGATCGAGCGGCACGAGGCCCTGCGCACCGTGTTCCGCGTCGTGGACGGGGTGCCTCTCCAGATCGTGCAGGCGCCCGGGGCGATCGACTTCCAGGTCACCGACCACCGCGGGCTCGCCGAGGACGCGCGCACCCCGCGGGCCGTCGCGCGGCTGCGGGAGATGGTCGCGCGCCCCTTCGACCTCGCGAACGGCCCGCTCGAGCGGGCCGAGCTCGTGCGGATCGACGACGAGCGCAGCCTGTTCGCGTTCGCGATGCACCACATCGTGACCGACGGCTGGTCGCACGAGATCTTCGTGCGCGAGCTCGCCGCCGCATATGCGGCGATCGCGCAGGGAGAGCGCCCGAGCTTCGGCGAGCTCCCGGTCCAGTACGGCGATTATGCCCTGTGGGAGCGGCAGGGCTGGGGCGGCGCGGCGCCGGGCGAGCCGCTCGAGTTCTGGAAGGCCGAGCTCGCCGGGGCGAATCAGACGCTCGATCTGCCGACGGATCACCCGCGTCCCGAGGAGAAGCGGTACGAGGGGGCGCGCCACCACTTCCGGCTCTCGCGGGAGCTGACCGAGGCGGTCGAGCGCCTCGGCCGCGATCACGGCGCCACGCCGTTCATGACGCTGATGGCCGGGTTCCTCGCGCTGCTCCACCGCCTCAGCGGGCAGACGGACCTCCTCGTCGGCACCCCGATCGCGGGGCGCGACCGCCCCGAGCTCGAGCACGTCGTCGGGTGTTTCGTGAACACGCTCGTGTTCCGCGGCAAGCTGGAGGGCGATCCGTCGTTCGCCGCTCTCCTGGGTCGGGTGCGGGACACGGCCGTACGGATCTTCGCGCACGCGGAGATCCCGTTCGAGCGGCTCGTGAACGCCCTCCGGCCGGAGCGGGATCTCGGCCGGACGCCGCTGTTCCAGGTGATGTTCGCGTTCCAGCCCAAGGTGCCCGAGCCGATCACGCTGGGTCGGGCGCGGGTGACTCCGATCGATCTCGACCCCGGAACAGCGCAGTACGACGTCACGCTGTCGATGCAGCACGACGGATCGTGCCTGAGCGGACACTTCGAGTACGACACGGCGCTGTTCACGGGCGAGACGATCGCGCGTCACGCCGCGCTCTTCGAGCGCATCCTGGTCGAGGCCACGCGGCGGGCGGAGACGAGGGTCTCCGAGCTCCTCCAGGGCGAGCTCCTCGCGGCCGCGCCGGCGCCCCTGCGCGGAGCGCTCTCGGCGCCCGCGCTCCCCTTCGCGCGGGGCCCGGCCGAAGGGGAGCCCCTCCGGCTCGTCCAGCGCGAGCGGCGCCTCGACGCCGGCGTCGTCCGCGGGCTGGAAGAGCGTGCGACGAGGATGGGTGTCAGCCCGGCGGCGGCCATCGCCGCGGCGTTCGCCGAGGTCGTGGCGTACTGGAGCACGTCGCCTCCGGCCATGACGTTCCAGGCCGCGCGCGCGCCGTCGCGCGCGGACGGCGGCGCGATCGACGTGGCGGTCGGCTCGGGCAGCGGCCATCTCGAGGGGGTCCCGGAACGGGAGGTGACCTTCGCGCGCCTGGCGCGGGCCATCGACGGGGCGCTCGCGGCCAGGGGTGCCCTCGTTCCACAGGGCGCACGTCACCCCGATGGCGCCGTCCTCCGGCTGCGCGTCCCCGCGCCTTCCCTCGACGGGCACGGCGGCGCCGCGGCGCCGGGCTCCTGCCTCGAGCACGAGATGCGATGGGACGGGGGCGGGGGCGTCCTCCTGTGGAGCGCCGCCGAGGCGCTCTTTCCCGAGGGCCTCCCCGCGGACATGCTCGATGCGTACGAGGCGCTCTTGACGCGGCTCGCGCAGGGGGACGCGCCCTGGCACGAGGCGACGCCGGTCGCGCTGCCGGAGCGGCAGCGGGCGATCCGCGCCCGCGTCAACGGCACGGTCAGGTCGCTGCCCGACGAGCTCCTGCACAGCGGCTTCCTGCGGCACGCGGCGCGCTGGCCCGACGCGCCGGCGGTCATCAGCCCCGGGAGGACGCTGAGCTACGGTGAGCTCGACCGGCTCAGCAACGCCATCGCGCGGCGGCTCCGCCGGCTCGGCGCTCGACCGAACGCGCTCGTCGCGGTGGCGGCGGAGAAGGGTTGGGAGCAGGTCGCGGCGATCCTGGGCGTCCTCAAGTCGGGCGCGGCGTACCTGCCCGTGGATCCGGAGTGGCCGGCGGAGCGCATCCGCGCCGTCCTGGACCAGGGGCAGGTCGAGATCGTCCTCACGCAGGCCCGCCTCGCCGCGTCGCTGGCCTGGCCCGAGCGGGCCCGGCTGGTCGTTGTCGACGACGAGGGCGCGTTCGCGTCGGAGGACGACGCCCCGGTCCCGGCGGCCCAGGGGCCGGACGATCTCGCCTACGTGCTGTTCACGTCGGGATCCACGGGGAAGCCGAAGGGCGTGGCGCTCGACCACCGAGGGCCGCTGAACACGATCCTCGAGTTCAACGAGCGACTCCAGATCTCGCGGTCGGACCGCGCGATCGCGCTCTCGGCGGTCCATTTCGACCTGTCCGTGTACGACCTCTTCGGGCTGCTCGGCGCCGGGGGCGCCCTGGTCGTCCCTTCGCCGGAGGGCCTGCGGGACCCCGCGCACTGGCGGCATCTCATCGACGCGCACGGGGTCACGGTGTGGAATTCGGTGCCCGCGCTGATGCAGATGCTCGTCGAGCACCTCGGCGCCGGCGCAGGGGCCTGCTCCTCCCTGCGCTGGGTCGTCCTGAGCGGCGACTGGATCCCGGTGCCCCTGCCCGACCGCATCCGCCGCGCCTGCCCGGGGGTCCAGGTCATCGGCTCGGGGGGACCGACGGAGACCTCGATCTGGTCGATCTTCTATCCCATCGGCGAGGTGGATCCGACCTGGAAGAGCATCCCTTACGGCAAACCGCTCAGGAACCAGCGCGTCCATGTCCTCGACGCGCGCATGCGGCCTTGCCCCGAGTGGGTCACGGGGCGCATGTACGTCGGCGGCGTCTGCCTCGCGCGCGGGTACCATCGTGATCCCGCGCAGACGGCGGAGCGCTTCATCGAGCACCCCGAGACGGGCGAGCGGCTCTACTGGACAGGAGACCTGGGC
This sequence comes from Sorangium sp. So ce385, assembly GCF_051474135.1. Taxonomy (NCBI): domain Bacteria; kingdom Pseudomonadati; phylum Myxococcota; order Polyangiales; family Polyangiaceae; genus Sorangium; species Sorangium sp. So ce385. Next base: position 11,091,182 of record NZ_CP150337.1, read on the forward strand.
CGGTTTCTCCCCGACGGGAACATCGAGTTCGTCGGCCGCGAGGATTTCCAGGTCAAGATCCAGGGCAACCGCATCGAGCTCGGGGAAATCGAGGCCGCGCTCGCGCAGCATCCCGGGGTCGAGCGCGCGGTGGTCGCCGTGGACACGGGCCCGGCCGGGGGCAAGCGCCTCGTCGCCTGTTGCGTGCCCGCGCCGGGGGCCGCCCTCGAGCCCCGGGCGCTCTCGGATTTCCTCGCGGCCAGGCTGCCACGGTACATGGTGCCCGGCGCCTGGGTCGCGCTGGATCGCGTGCCCCTGACGGCCAATGGCAAGGTCGATCGGAGAGCGCTCCTCGATCGCTCGACCTGGCGGCGCCAGACGGCCAATCCGGCGACCCGGGCGCCGTCCTCCGAGGCCGAGCGGCGGATGGCCGCCCTCTGGGCCGACGTCCTCAAGCTCGATCGGGTGGGCGTGGACGACAACTTCTTCGCGCTCGGCGGCGACTCGCTCCTTGGCGTTGCCCTCGTGGAACGGGCGCGCGAGGTGGGGTTCGACATCACGCCACGGCAGCTCTTCCAGCACCAGACCATCGCCGGGCTCGTGGCGCAGCGCCCCTCGGCGGCGAGCCCGGTGGCCTTCGACGAGGACCCGTCCGGGGAGCGGCCGCTCACCCCGCTGCAACGCTGGTATCTCGAGCAGGCCGATCATCGCAGCCGACCGGAGCGCTGGAACGTCAACCTGCTGCTCGAGGTCACGGCGCCGCTCGACCTCGACCGGCTCGGGCGCGCCGCCCTGCACGTCGTGAACCGCCACGAGGCGCTCCGCGCGCGCTTCGAGCGCGCCCCCGGCGGCCATCGCCAGCGGATCGATCCGCCCTTCCGTGAGGCGCCGTTCACCTGCGTGGACCTGTCCGGGTTGCCGGAGGAGCAGCGCGCGGCGGAGCTCGAGCGGCGCTGCGATCGCATGCAGGACGGCCACGCGCTCGATCGCGGGCGGCTGTTCCAGATCGTGTTCTTCCGGTGGGACGAGGCGGGGCGTGGCCGGCTCTGGCTCAACGCGCACCACCTCGTCGTCGACTGGATGTCGATCGTGCTCGTCGCGCGCGATCTGCAGTCGATCTACGACCAGCTCGCCGCGGCGGCGGAGCCTCGTCTGCCGCCGGGGCGGACCTCGATGGGCCGCTGGGCGCGCGAGCTCGAGCGGTGGGTCGAGGACGAGCTCGCGCCGGCCGAACGGGGGTACTGGCTCGGGCTGCCCTGGGGCGAGATCGACCTGCTCCCGGCGGACCACCCGTCGACCCGTCACCTGTACACCGTCGCGTCGATCCGGGATCACTGGGCCTCGCTCCCGGAGGGCGAGTCCAGGGCCATCCTGCGGGACGTGCCCGCGCGCCTCGGCGTGAGCACGGAGAGCGCGCTCATCGCCGCGCTCCTCCGCGGCGTGACCGACTGGACGGGTCGCGCGTGGCAAGACATCATGGTGCTCCACGCGGGCCGGGATCTGATGCCCCATCGCCCGGATCTCGACGTGTCGCGCACGGTGGGTTGGCTCAGCGCCGAGCGGGTGCTCGTGCTGCGGCGCCCGAGCGCGCGAGGGCCCGTGGCGGCGCTGCTCGAGCTGAATCAGCAGATCGAGCGTATCCCGAACGGGGGTCACGGCTACAACCTGCTCAGGTATCTCGGCGGAGACGCCGAGCTCTCCGCCGCGCTCGGGCGGCTGAGGAAGCGGCCGGGGATCCTGTTCAACTACCAGGGGCAGATCGACGACCCCGGGCCGGGCTCGATGATGCGCATGGCGACGGAGAGCACGGGATACGACGAGCCGGCGACGAACCTCCGGTTCAACCTGCTCGAGTGCCATGTCCTGGTCCGCGGAGGGCAGCTCGTGTTCCGGTGGCGCTACAGCGCGAACGTGCACGAGCTCGCGACCGTGCAGAGGATCGCCGCCGACGTGATCGGGTTCCTGCGGGGCGTGGCGGGCGAGCGTCGATGATCGGCGTTCGCGGAGGTGCATCCGCGGCGCGAGAGGCCGTAAGGCGACGGGAGCCATCGAGATGAAGACGTTCATGATCACGCTGCCGAACCGGATCGTCATGCACGATCGCGTGCCCGACATGGCGAGGACGCTGCACCAGCAGGTGCAGGGGTACTTTCGCCCCAGGCTGCTGAGCGCGCTGGCAGCCGGCGACGTGACGGTCGTCGACGTCGGCGCGAACATCGGGATCTTCGCGATCGAGGTCCTCCAGCGCACCCGGGGTCGAGCGCGGGTTCATTGCTTCGAGCCGATCCCGGAGACCTTCGAGCTCCTCACGATGAACCTGCGGCCCTTCGGCGCCGAGCGTGTCCGCGCGCACCGCGCGGGCCTGGGGCGGGCGGCGGGGGAGGCGACGTTCCACTACTCGCCGCGCCAGAGCGCGATCTCGAGCATGTACGACATGATGGCGAGCGACGACAAGGAGGCGACGCTCGCGGCCATCTATGACCGTCGGATATGCGACAAGCACCATGCGGATCTACCGGCGTACATGAGGTACCTCCCGCGCTCGGTGAACTCGGCGCTCATCGACGGTCACAGCTGGTGGATGAAGCGCGGCATGACGCGCGTGACCTGCCCGTTGACGACGCTCTCGGAGTTCATGGAGCGGGAGGGGCTCGAGCGCATCGACGTGCTCAAGGTGGACACGGAGAAGGCCGAGCTCGACGTGCTCGCGGGCATCCGCCCCGGCGACTGGGGCAAGATCCGGACGATCGCCCTCGAGCTCCACGACGTCGAGGGGAGGGCCGAGCACGTCCGGCGGATGCTGGTCGATCACGGCTTCGAGGTCGAGACCGACCGGGTGTGCCCCGAGGACGTGATCATCACCATGATGGGATATCGTGGTTAGGTAATGGCCCGGCGCCTGGAAGGCCCCCCGCGTCGCCGGCGAGCTCGAGGCACTGTGCCACGAGGGACAGCCGCTCACCGAGCCGGCCATCGGAGAAGCGGAAGAACAGCCGCTCGACGTGGGCGAGGGTCGGCTCGCTCCAGAAGAAGCCGGACAGGGCCGCTTCGGCCGTCGCTGCGCGTCCGTGGGCCGCCCCGGTCGCCGGGGCGCCCTGCCGGCAGACCACCGATTCCGCGAGCTCGACGTACACCTCGGCGGCCGCCGCGTCGTCGAGCGCGCGCAGCGCGAGCTCCTCGAGCAGCGGCCGGAGGTCCACGCCGAGCAGCGCGCACGACGCGGCGAGGTCGATCGCTTCCACGCTCGCTCCGCCGCCGAGCCGGAGCCGGAAGAGCGCGGCGAAGGCGGCGCGCACCACCTCGCGCTCGGACTCCGGCCACGCGGCGAAGCCGGCCGACAGGATCTTGCCCGCGACGATCTCGAAGCAGAGCGCGCCGACCTGCTCGATCGCCATGAGCTCGAGGACGCGGGGAAGAAACCAGCGGAAATCGCGCGGCTCGCCCCACGTGGTCATGGCCTTGAAGGCAAAACGCCCGATGGCCTCCGCGGGCGCGGACTCGCGCGCGACCTGATGCAGCGCGCGCGCCTCGCCGGGCGAGACGCAGCACGGACAGCCCTCGACGGGGCCCAGCGGGCGGTCGCCGCGCGTCATGGCGTAGAGCGCGGCGATCGACGCTTTCCATGCCTGCACGTCGCCATCCACGCGCCGAAGCGTAGCCCAGAAGCGGCGAGGGACGGCCCGAGGCTGACGATCGTTGTCTTCGTCGCCCGCCCGACCGGGGTTGCGGCGCCCGACCGGGGTTGCGGCGCCCGACCGGGGTTGCGGCGCCCGACCAGGGTTGCGCCCCCCCGACCGGGGTTGCGCCCTCCCGACCGGGGTTGCGGCCCCCGACCGGGGCTGCGCCCGACCGGGGTTGTCGCCCGCTCCCCCGACCGGGGTTGCGCCCGACCGGGGTTGTCGCCCGGTGTTCACCGTTCACCGCCGGCCCCTATGCCGTTCTGGGTCGCGCTCGCCTCCGCGGCCGAGCCGTTGCGCGCGCGACGCTCAGCGGGGACCGCGTGCCGAGGGACGCCGGGCACCTCGATCTCCGGCGGCTCGTCCGTGTCCTGGACCGAGGAAAGGAGTGCAGTGCCCATTGCCCGCGGCCAACGATCCGGCCCTGTAAGCTCCGGTGCTCTGCACCTCGAGTTCTGGCCCGTTGCCGTCTACTTGTAGACGGTCGGCCGCGTGTCGGTAAGCTCCTCGATCGTGTGGTTCGGCACCCGTCGCTGCGCTGCCTCGCTGGTGCGGTGGTCGATGAGGCATCGTCGGTCCTTGGCGGCCGAGCTGGTCCCTAGAGCACCGATCACGTTGGAGTCCCGAAAGAATCAACAGAAGGGAAGAGAGAGCGCAAGGGCGCGAGGGGCGCAAGGGGAAGAGAGAGAGAGAGAGAAAATCTCGTCTTTGGCTCATTGCGCCCCTTGCGCCGTTGCGCTCTCTCTTCCCGCATTCCTTGCCCCTGGAGCTTGCTTCCCGGCAGAGCGGTCGGGCTTCACAACTCATTGAATTCACGAAGCTTTCAACCTGTTCGGTGCTCTAGGTAGAAGCGCCGCGGCCGGCGTCGAACTCCTGGAACGCCAGCACCGCGGCCCGGTGTCGAGTTCCTGGATCACCGGCGCCGCGGCCGGCATTCTTGCGGATTTCGACTTCGACTAGCTTTTCATGCCTGGGTCAAGCGTGGCCCTGTGGGTTCGCCTCACGGAAGCACATTCCAACCCGGCACGCCGATCGCAACAGCCGCGGCATGCGAACACTCGACACCATCACCATCACCATAGTTTGCTGTTCCATTTCCGCGTGCGCGCTGGACCCGACACCGGGCTCCGAGGCTGCTCTTGACAATGAGAGTAGTATCACAGCTGAACCCATGAAAATTCGAGCCACACGAGGGAGGTGCGAAGATGCGGTAGACGATGGGGCCGACATCTGGCAGCTCATGTGTGGAGCGGCTGGCTCAACCGAGTACATGACGCGCGGGGACACGATTCTGTGCCTGCGGGAGCACATGCAAGGTCGAGCCGCAGGCCACAACAAGTGTCGTTCCAGCTGCCCTGCTGCATGCCTCGCGCTATCGAGCCGATGGGATCTTTACTGTGAAGAGCGCTCGCCCTTCCTCCTGAGGAGCATCTGTGAACAGGCGCGTGACAATGGGCGGAAGAAGTGCCTGAGCTCCTGCTGAGCTCGTTCACTTGACACCGCCAACGAGTGCGCTAGCTGGGGCGTCATGCCGGACCCGATCGCAGAACGCACCCTCACGCTAACACTACCGAACGGGAGCCAAGAAAACATCCAGGTACGAGTCTGGGCGCCCGAGTACAGGCCAGCCGCCCTGTGCTGGGAAGCTGACGTAGAGGTCACTGGGGCGGGGGACACCCATAAGTCCCATGGGGCCGGCTTCGATGCATTTCAGGCACTCTATGGCGCGCTCTACCTGATCCCAACGATGCTATCCAAGTATGAAGCCTTTGGCCGGCTCTCGCGGTTCGAAATGGATTGTGTCGGGTTCCCCGAGATCGACATTTCGAAGTCGTGAGCCCGTGGCCTCGTCGATGTCGCGACGCGCTCCTCGACCCCCCACGGCCCGCTGTTCAGTGGTCGGGGTGTTCGTCAACCGATCGACGACGAGCGGCGAGCTCCGCGCCGGAGCGGAGCTCGCCCACATCCGCCGCAACGTAACCGCCCGACGGACGCCATCTTGCGCCGTCGCGATGCCGCGAGCACGCTCGCCGGTTCGCCGATGCACGCCGGGCGCGTGGGTTCGAAGGCGGTGAGCTCGACGCGGAGAGGCGCCTGGCGCAGACGCGACCGACCGCAGTCAGAGGCGATCGCTCCGCCGCAGCTCGGCTCGCCGCGATGACGACGCCTTCCTCAAGACAGGTCGGGCACGCCAGCTCCTCGCGCTTCTCCTCGATGACCCGGAACTGAGCCGGCACGCGCTCGAGGATCTCGCTGGTGCGATAGCCGATGCATTCCAGCCGGGGGCAACCTGGAAACGGAAGGTGCGCCGCTGCAACGCGCGCCAGCCTCTGGAGTACAGCTGTGGACGCTACCCCGGCCTACCCATGTGCCTGGTCGATCCCCGTGTCCTCTCCGACGGCTTTCGGCGCTGCGTCGCCATGACGGTCGACGGAAGCGGGGGAGGACCAGACGATGTCCTGGCTCGCTCCTGTCCGTCGGAGTTCCCGGAGAAGCTCGGCATGTACAGGTTCGTCTCCGGCTGCGGCACGTGCGAATGCGAGTTCGATGGGGAGCCGTGCTCGATGGAATTCGCGTACTACAGCGACCGGGCGTGCAGCGATCTCGTGCTGACCCAGACGCTCACGACCAAGAGTGTGTGCACCGAGCTGGCGGAGCCTGTGGACATCCGCGGCATCAAGCTCCGCATGCTCTCGGAAGGCCACGGCGACTGCATCGACCACGGGCGCGTGCGGATCGAGGAGGGCGCGAAGATCGAGCCCGACTATGGCCAAGTGCTTTGCTGCAAGCCGCTCGGCGGCTGAGCTTGCGCCGCGCCTGGAGGGCGGCTCAGCTCACGAGCTCGCCGTCCGCGGCGCCCGCTTCCTCTGCTGCTTCACCCGCCGCCGGCTCCCCCGGCTCCTCCTGGCCCGCCCCCTCGCCCACGGCCGTCCCGCCATACCGCTTGCCGGCCCGCTCCGAGGCCTTCAGCACGGGCCCGCGGATCGTCTCGATCGCCTCGATCGGCGCGTCGGAGAGCTCCAGGTTGGAGAGCACCGCGGACACGACCCGGAACCATTGGCTGCGGGCGGCGGCGATCGTCGCCTTGGTCACCGGTGCCGTCTTTTCCTTCGCGGCGAGCTCGTCCCGCCGGTGCTCGATCGCCTCGAGCTCCTTGCCCACCTTGATCCACCGTTGCGTCGTGTGGAGCAGCGTCGTCTTGCCGGGCGCCGGGATCCCCTTCAGGAACTCGCCGGTCGACGGCTCCTCGTCGAGGAGCCGGGCGATCCGCGCGGTGTTGCCCGCCTCGGCGGTCGGCGAGGCCTTGATGATGTTGAGCCCGCCCGGAAACAGCTTCGCCTGCACCTGGTCGCAGGTCGCGGCGCGCTCTCTCTCGGGAGGGTCCGCTCCGAGGCAATGCTCGCGGTGCGCGTCGATGCCCCAGCACACGGCCCTGGCGAGGTGATCATGGCGCTCGTCGACCCGCCCGAGCTCGTCGTTCAAGGCGCTCATCTGGCCCGATGGCCCCGCCTTGCTCGGCCGCACCGCGAGCACGGCCTCGTGGGCCGCGACCACCTTGGGGTGCAGGCCGGTGATCTCGGGGATCGAGAGGAACAGCCGCTTCCGCTGCGCGTTCTCGACCCACGGAGACACCAGCGCAACCATCTCTTCGATCATCAGGTGCTTCAACATCGCAGTCGACCTCCTTGACCGGGGTACAGCGTGTCCAGCCAGGAGACGGCGAGCCGGACGGGCCCGTCAAGCGACCCGCCGGTTTCCGACGGTTCGAGACCAATCCGGCCGGCTGAAAAGGAGGTGCCGCGGAGGTCGCGACCAATCCCGGCGCTCGTTGCGAGGCCGAGGCGAGGTCGCGATCGACCGCGGGGGATCTTTTCGGCCGGCCGCATTGGTCTCGATCAAAAGATTTGAATTTTTTCATACAATGGAGAGGTCTCGACCTGTTCACCGGCATCTGAAGAGCCTCCGCACGTGGTCGAGACCACGCGGAGGCATTTGAAAGATCGGCCGGAGAGGATCAGGAACGTCGGCGGCGTCGGGTAGTGGTCAACTTTGCCGGGGAGAGTCCACAGGAAGGCGGGAAGGCGGGAAGATCATTCATGTTTTCTTTCTGCCTTCCCGCCTTCATGTTCAAATTTGACCACTACCCGGCGTCGTACCTGCTGATCGAGCGAGCAGCGAGTCCGGCCCAGCAGCCAGTCCAAACTCGTTCGTGAAGCTGCGCCCTTGCCATTGCGACCCAGAAATGGCCGGGGGCGCAGGCGGTTACGCGGCGGGGGTGTTCGTCAACCAACGGGTTGACGAACACTCCGAGCGCCCATCCGCCGGCGGTCCGGGTGGCCGCGGTGTTCGTCCACCGAACGGTTGGTCTCGGCGAGGCACGCCTCCACCGGCCGCGCCGCGGCACCGCTCTCACCGCTCACCGGCGTCGCTTCCCAACCGCGAAAGCGCCCCCGAGGAGACCAGAACGGCCAGACCGCGCGCAACTGCATGATATCGCTCATGTTGTGGCGCTCGCTTCTCCGGAGGATCAGCGCCCGACGCAGTGGGATACGAACGGTGTAACTCCGAATACTTGCGCGCTGTCTGGCTGGTTTGCACGCCTTCGCGGTCGCTGGGCCAAGTCGTCGCGGCGATGCTGTCTACACATCGAGCTCGAAGGGCATATCGTGCGCGGCGCGTGAACGTGATAGCGTCCGCGCCCGATGAGCACCAACCAGAAAACGCTTGAAAACAAGGTCGCAATCGTCACCGGAGGCGCCTCCGGCATCGGCCGCGCGCTCGGTGAAGAGCTCGCCCATCGAGGGTGCGAGGTCGTGCTGGCGGATCGCCAGCACAGCGTCGCCGCGGAGGTCGCCAAAGACATCACCGACCGCGGAGGTCGCGCGACCGCCGCCGAGCTCGACGTGCGCAGCCTGCCGGCCTTCAAGGCCATCGCAAAAGACACGCTGCAGCGCTCAGGCCGCATCGACTACCTGTTCAACAACGCCGGCATCGTCGTCGGGGGCGAGATGGCCAGTCACGTGCAAGAGGACTGGGACGACGTCATCGACGTCAACCTGCGCGGCGTCGTTTACGGCATCCAGGCAGTCTACCCGATCATGGTGAAGCAGGGTTCAGGACACATCGTGAATACAGCCTCCGTCGCAGGCCTCGTCGCGGGCTTCAACGAGGGCGCCTACACCGCCACCAAGCACGCCGTCGTCGCCGTCACCAAGGCCCTCCGCGTGGAGGCAGAGCGCTACGGCGTCCGCGCCTCCGTCCTGTGCCCCGGCACCATCCGCACACCCATCCTCACCGGCGGTGTGTACGGCCGTATCAACGTGGAGAACGTCTCCAAAGAGGCCATCATGCGCATGTCGGAGCGCCTGCGCCCAATCGCCCCCGAAGAGCTCGCGTGCCGCACGCTCGACGCCGTCGCCCGCAACGAGGCGATCATCGTCCTGCCCAAATGGTGGAAGGCATTCTGGTACCTCGATCGCCTGTCTCCGGCGCTCAGCCTCAAGCTAGCCAGCTACAGGCACAAGCGCATGCGCGAGGAGATGCTGGCCGCCGGCGCCAAGCCCAAGAGCATTGACGCCGACGCGTGAGCGGGATCCGTGAGCACATTGAATAGAGCCGAACTGGGCGACGCTTCGGTGCCGTTCGAGTTCGATGTCCACGCCATGATCTGGTCCGAGGATGCCCCCGCTTTGGAGAACGCTCTTCACCGTGAGTTCCACTACCGGCGGGCCAACCTGATCAATGAGAGGAAGGAGTTCTTCCACGTCGAGATCGATGAGGGTGTCCGGTTGGAGCGCAACGTTTCCTTCGCTGCTGGTGGCCCCGGAGCAAGGTGCCTGGACGGTTTCTCCGAAACGCCGCAGCCGCCGAACAACGCGTTGCACGCCGACGAGGCGCGAGCTGACGCTCGCGACCTCGCGGGTGAACGCTGACCGTCCGGCGGACGGGCACATCTTTCTAGCGGTTCAGTGGTTCGGGTGTTCGTCAACCATGCGGTTGGCGAACAGTCGTCGCCCGGAGATCCGCAGCACCGCGACGATTCCCCTTGACCATGGCGACGGCACCGTGCTCGCCGGCGTGCTCCGCGATCGCTGCGGCTGCAGCGGCGGAGGGAACCGTGCCGAGTTCGCGCCCATGCTTCCCTCGCCCGCACGGATCCCGAGCGTGGTCAGGTGGATGAGGTCGGCATCGGCCGCCCCGGCTCGCGCTCGAGGACCCCGACGCCGGCCGGGGAAGCCGGCCGCTCCGTGAGCGCGGCGAGGCCCGCACAGCGCCACGCGCCCCCGCGTCAGTTTTCGTTTGCCTCCCGCGCGCCCGGGCAACATGGAGCGCGGCGCATGCGAACCGAGCGGCTCGCCGCTGACGCGGCATCCATCGCACGGGCGGCCGAGATCCTCCGCCGCGGAGGGCTCGTCGCCTTCCCCACGGAGACCGTGTACGGGCTCGGCGCGCGCGCCGACGTCGCGGCCGCGGCGCGCGGCATCTTCGAGGCGAAGGGGAGGCCGCCTGGCAACCCGCTGATCGTCCACGTGCCGGATGTCGCGTCCGCCCGTGCGCTCGCGGAACGCTGGCCCGACGACGCGGAGCGCCTCGCGCGGGCGATGTGGCCGGGGCCCGTCACCCTCATCGTCGCGCGCCGGCCCGACCGCGTCGCCGACGAGGTGGCCGCCGGCGGGCCGACCGTCGCGATCCGCGTGCCCGTGCACCCGGTCGCGCGCGCGCTGCTCGACGCGGTCGGGCTGCCGATCGCCGCGCCGAGCGCCAACCGGTCCACCGCGATCTCGCCGACCACCGCCGACCACGTCGAGAAGAGCCTCGGCGGGCGCATCGACGCCATCGTGGACGGCGGGCCGACGGCGGTCGGCATCGAGTCGACCATCGTCGACGTGACGACCTCGCCGGCGCGGCTGCTCCGGCCGGGGCACGTGGCCGCGGAGGCGATCGCCGCGCTCGTGCCGCTCCAGACGACCGCCGGGCTGGTCACCGCGACGACAGAGCGTGCGCCGGCGCCGGGGACCCACGCGCGCCACTACGCGCCGCGCGCGCAGGTGGCGCTGGTCCCCGCGGAGGCGGTCCGAGACGAGGTCGAGCGCGCCGCGCGGGGCGGCGCGCGCGCGGGCGCCATCGAGCGCGGAAGGCGCACGGCGGATGGGCCGCACGCGGAGGAGCTCCCCGCGGACCCCGCCGGCTACGCGGCGGGGCTCTACGCGGCGCTGCACCGGCTCGAGGACGCGGGCTGCGATGTGATCGTGATCGCCGCCGTCCCGGAGGATCCGGCGTGGGACGCCGTGCGGGACCGGCTGACGCGCGCCTCCGCGGCGGCCTGAGCCGACCGGGGTTGCGGTGCCCGACCGGGGTTGCGATGCCCGACCGGGGTTGCGATGCCCGACCCAGGTTGCGGTGCCCGACCCAGGTTGCGGTGCCCGACCGGGGTTGCGGTGCCCGACCCCGGCGCCCGACCGGGGTTGCGGCGCCCGACCGGGTTTGCGGTGCCCGACCCAGGTTGCGGTGCCCGACCCAGGTTGCGGTGCCCGACCCAGGTTGCGGCACCCGACCGAGGTTGCGGCACCCGACCGAGGTTGCGGCACCCGACCGGGGTTGCGCCCGCCCGACCCGGGTTGCGGCGCCCGACCGAGGTTGCGGCGCCCGACCGAGGTTGCGGCGCCCGACCGAGGTTACGCCCTCCCTGCGGCACCCGACCGGGGTTGCGCCCGCCCGACCCGGGTTGCGACGCCCGACCGAGGTTGCGACGCCCGACCGAGGTTGCGCCCGCCCTCCCCCCGCCCGACCGAGGTTGCGGCGCCCGACCGAGGTTGCGCCCCCCCTCTCCCGCCCCCCGCCCGCCCGCAGGTAGGTTTTCACCCCCCGCCCTGCCGGTTTGTGGCAAATCAGCTCCGCCCGCCCGCCGGGTGAGCTACCGTCCCTCGCGCGCCTCGCCCTCCCTCGATCCCATGCCGGCAACGTCCCGCGCCGCCCACCGCCTCGCCGCCGCCGTCGGCCTCGCCGCCCTGCTCGTCGCCGCCCCGCCGGACGCAGGCGCCAGCCTGCTCGACGAGCCGCCGAAGCGCGCCACCTTCAACCTGAACGAGACCGTCGCGCCGGAGCTGCCGCTCCTCCGCGCCTTCCGCAACGCCGCCGTCGAGCGCCCCGGTCCGCTCCGGCTCTACATGAGCAGCGCCTACGGGAAATGGCAGCACCAGCCGTGGTGGCAGCTCGCCTGGGGCGGCGCGCGCCCCGACGCCGACGCCGACCTCGGCGAGCACAACCTCGCCGCCGCTCCCCCCACCACCCCCGCGTTCGCCAGCGCAACCTCCCCCTTCCCCTCCCCGCTCGAGCTGCCCGGATCCCTCCACCTCGATCCCGCCGCGCCCGCGTGGCTCCGCCCGCTCGACCCGATCCTCGGCACGCCCCTCCTCGCGACCACGGGGCCGAGCCTCTCGTCGAACGGCTTCGACCTGCTCTGGGATCTCCCGAAGAAGCAGCCCCCCTCCTTTCGCTGCCGCAGGGGCCCGGTCCAGTTCACCCGGTACGGCGCCCAGCACGACGCCTTCGAGCTGGTGCGCTGCGACGGCTCCGTCGCGCCCGGCGCGCTCGATCGCCTGTCGATCATGGCGCGCCCCCCCGAGGCGCCGGACCCGGGCGAGCAGCTTCCCGACGAGCCCAACGCAGGCACCTGGCTGCAGGCCCTCGAGTGGGTGCCCCAGGTCCGCCTCGTCCACCCGCGCCTGCTCTGGCTCCTCCAGCAGATCGCCGACGCCTTCCCGCGCCGCGCGATCCACATCTTCAGCGGCTACCGGCCGCGCCCGGCCGGCGAGGCCCCGGCGAAGGGGAAGGCCTCCGGCACCCACCACAGCCAGCACGCCGAGGGGCGCGCCATGGACATCCTCGTCATGGGCGTCCCGAACGCGGCGCTGTTCCAGTTCTGCCGCACCCTCGACGACGTGGGCTGCGGGTTCTACCCGAACAGCAAGTTCGTCCACGTCGACGTGCGCCGCCCCGGCACCGGCCGCCTCTTCTGGATCGACGCCTCCAGGCCCGGCGAGCCGTCGGAGTACGTCGATTCCTGGCCCGGCGTCGTGGAAAGCGGAGGGCTCACCTGGGGAGCGCAGGACGCTCGCTCCCCCGCGCAGGACGCGCGCTCTCCCGCGCCGTCCGCCCGCTGACGTCGCCTCCCCGCGGGCACCCTCGCACCTCCTCCGGCTGCACCGGCGCGATCGGGCCGCGCCGCAGCTTATTCCCGTTCCGGTTCCCGTTCCGGATGGAGAAAGCTCCGGGGCGCAGCCGCCTTGCGTTCCCGCGATCGGTGTTAAGCTTGGCTTCCCCCCGGGCGCGCGGCGCACGACGGAGGCGGAGCTCGGCACGCCGGGCCCCGCTCCCGCACCTCCGGCGGCCAAGGCCGCCCCGCGGTCGCCCTGGAGAAAAAGGTGCGAAATGGGCGAGTTGCGGACAGGGATGGTTGACAAGATCGCGGCGATGCAGGACTTCGCGCTCTACCGCGATCTCGCGTGGGAGGGCACGTTCGAAGAGTACCTCCAGATCGTGCGCCAGAACCCGCAGGTGACGCGCAACGCGTTCCAGCGGGCGTACGACATGATCATCCGCTACGGCATCGAAGAGTACACGGACAACAAGAAGAAGCTCATCCGCTACAACTTCTTCAAGGATGAGATGAACGGCGGCGCCGACGCCGTGTACGGGCTCGACATCCCGCTGATGCGGCTCGTCCACGTGCTCCGGGCCGCCTCCGAGGGGTACGGCCCGGAGAAGCGCGTCATCCTGCTCCACGGGCCGGTCGGCTCGTCGAAGTCGACGATCGCGCGGCTGCTCAAGAAGGGGATCGAGCACTACTCGACGACCCCCGACGGCGCGCTCTACACCTTCGACTGGGTGAACCTCGACGACGTCGGCATGGCCGGGACGGAGAGCTCCCGCTTCAAGTGCCCGATGCACGAGGAGCCGCTGCGCCTCGTGCCGCCGTCCTGGCGCGACCGCGCGTTCCGCGAGCTCGGCCTGTCGAGCCCGCAGTTCCACGTCCGCACCGAGGGCGACCTCGACCCGGCGTGCCGCTTCATCTTCAACCGCCTGATGGACAAGTACGGCGGCGACTGGTCGAAGGTCATGCAGCACGTGCGCGTGCGCCGCCTCGTGCTCAGCGAGAAGGACCGCGTCGGCATCGGCACCTTCCAGCCGAAGGACGAGAAGAACCAGGACTCGACCGAGCTCACCGGCGACATCAACTACCGCAAGATCGCCGAGTACGGCTCGGACTCGGACCCGCGCGCCTTCAACTTCGACGGCGAGTTCAACATCGCGAACCGCGGCATCGTCGAGTTCATCGAGGTGCTGAAGCTCGACGTCGCCTTCCTCTACGACCTGCTCGGCGCGTCGCAGGAGCACAAGATCAAGCCGAAGAAGTTCGCCCAGACCGACGTCGACGAGGTCATCATCGGCCACACGAACGAGGCCGAGTACAAGAAGCTCCTGAACAACGAGTTCATGGAGGCGCTCCGCGACCGCACCATCAAGATCGATATCCCCTACATCACCAAGGTGTCGGAGGAGATCCGGATCTACGAGAAGGACTTCAACAAGGAGAAGATCCGCGGCAAGCACATCGCCCCTCACACGCTCGAGGTCGCCGCGATGTGGGCCGCGCTCACCCGGCTCGAGGACCCGAAGAAGCACAACCTCTCGCTCGTCCAGAAGATGAAGCTCTACGACGGCAAGGTCCTGCCCGGCTACACGCAGGACACCGTGAAGGAGCTCCGCAAGGAGGCGTCGCGCGAGGGCATGGAAGGGATCAGCCCCCGCTACGTGCAGGACAAGATCTCGAACGCGCTCGTGAACGACCTCGGCGAGGGGACGATCAACCCCTTCATGGTCATGAGCGAGCTCGAGAAGGGCCTGCGCCACCACTCGCTCATCACGAACGACGAGCAGCGCAAGCGCTACACCGAGTGCATCGGGATGGTGAAGCGCGAGTACGAGGAGATCGTCAAGAACGAGGTGCAGCGGGCGATCAGCGCCGACGAGGACGCGATCCAGAAGCTCGCCGCGAACTACATCGACTCGATCAAGGCCTACACCCTGAAGGAGAAGGTGAAGGACCGCTTCACCCGCGAGGACGTCGAGCCGGACGAGCGGCTGATGCGCTCGATCGAGGAGAAGATCGACATCCCCGAGAACCGGAAGGACGACTTCCGCCGCGAGATCATGAACTACATCGGCGCGCTCGCGGTCGACGGCAAGAAGTTCGAGTGGCACACGAACGACCGGCTCCGCCGCGCCCTCGAGCTCAAGCTGTTCGAGGACCAGAAGGACGCGATCAAGCTCCAGACCCTGGTGTCGAGCGTCATCGACAAGGAGACGCAGGAGAAGATCGACATCATCAAGACCCGGATGATCAAGTACTTCGGGTACAACGAGGTCTCGGCGCGCGACGTGCTCGACTACGTGGCCAGCATCTACGCGCGCGGCGACACGAAGTAGCCGCCCCGGGCGCGGCGCCTCGCGCGCCGCGCCCCCCGCGCCCCGGGATCACCCCTCGCGCCTGAGCTTCGCGATCTCGCGCTCCAGCGAGGCCACCGTCCGCTTGAGGTCGCGGACCTCCTCGACGGTCGCCAGGCCCATCGCCTTGGCGAACGTCTCCTTCTGCTCCGCCGTGAACGAGGAGACCCGACCGGGCACGCTCATCGCCGTCATGAACAGCCGCATGAACCGCTCGTCCTGCATCAGCTTCGCCACGTTCGGGTTCGCGGCGAGCTTCATCCCCTCGGAGACCAGTTTGTCCTTGAGCGCCATGCGCGCAGCCTAGCCGACTTTCGAGCGGGCGCGTCAGCCCACCTCGACCAGGACCGCGGTGATGTTGTCCCGCCCCCCGCGCCGGTTCGCGAGCTCGATGAAGAGGTCGACCGCCGTGTCGCCGCCCTTCGAGGCGATGCTCGCGATCTCCTCCTCGGCGTGGAGATAGCCGTGCAGCCCGTCGGAGCAGAGCAGGTATCGATCCCCCGCCTCCACGGCCACGATCGAGGTGTCGACCTCGACATAGTCCCTGTTGCCCACCGCGCGCGTGATCACGTTGCGGTGCGGCGAGCTCCTCGCCTCGTCCGGGGAGATGAGCCCGTTCTTGATCTGCCACGCGATCAGCGTGTGGTCCTCGGTCATCTGCACCGCGGTCCCGTTGCGGACCTGGTAGATGCGGCTGTCGCCCACCTGCCCGGTCACCAGCGCGCCGCCCACGATGAGCGCCGCGCTGATCGTCGTGCCCATGCCGCTCTTGTCGCGGTCGAGCTCGGCGATGGCGAAGACCATGTACGTCGCCGCCTGGATCGCGCCCTCGAGGATCCGCAGCACGGCGCGCGCCTTGGGCTGCGTGAGCGGCGCGTCGGGATCGCCGATGGCGGGCAGCCCGCGCTTGACCATGCCGTAGATCGTCTCGACCGCCTCGGCGCTGGCGACCTCGCCCGCCGCGTGCCCGCCCATCCCGTCCGCGACGATGTAGAGGCGGAGCTCGTCGTCCCGGAAGAACGCGTCCTCATTGGCGCGCCGGTGGCGCCCGACGTCGGTGCGGCCAAATGATTGGATCCTCATCGAGCTTGCCCGGTCCTTCGATCGCCGCCCGTGGGGAGAGCCCCGAGGCGCCGGCGCGACTATCGCACGATAAACTTCTTCAGCGGGGCCTGTCGAGTGGGCGACGGCTCGGTTAGGATGGACCCGCCAGCCATGGCACGAAGCTTCTCCGCCACCTGTGGGCCGGATGGCCTTCTCCACCACCTGGCCGACCTGCGCAGCGCCGTCCCGTCGGCCTCGGGCGGGGTCGTCTTCGTCTCCGGGCAGCTCGCCCAGCGCGCCTCGGGCGTCGCCGAGCTCGTCCGTAGCACGTGGCGCGGCATCCCCGCCTGCGTCGTGCCCGCCGCGGGCGTGCTCAGCGAGCGCGGCGAGATCGAGGGGGACACCGGCGCGAGCGGCGTGCTCTGGTCCGGCGGGCAGGTCACGCCGTTCGCGCTGCCCGAGCGCGCCGAGGAGCCGGTCCGCCTCCTGCGCGAGACCCTCGCCCGCATCGTCGGCCGCCGCTCCGCGACCGCGATCCTCTTCGTACGGCCCGGGGCGTTCGCCCCCGAGACGCTCGAGGCGCTCGCCTCCACCGCGCCCAGCACGTGCCTGTTCGGCGCCGGGACCGCGTCCGGCGCCGCCATCGGCGTCACCGCCCAGGGCGAGCTGCTCGAGGGCGCGACGACCGGCCTCGCCATCACCGGGCTCGCCCCGCCCCTCGTCGACGCCTCGCCCGCCGTCCGACTGCTCTCCGGCTTCCACCCCATCGAGGACGTGAGCGGCGGGGTCGTGCTCCGCGCCGGCGGGCGGCCGGCGCTCGACCTCCTGTCCGCCGCGACCGCCGCGCTCGGCGAGCAGCCCAGCCCCCAGCACCTCGTCCTCGCCGCGCTCGCCGACCCGCCCGATCCGCGCGGCGACGCGGCCGATCCGCGGGGCGAGGCCGCCGCGCCGGCGGCGCCCGGCGACGCGCGGTACGTGCTGCGGCCGGTCCGCGGCGTCGATCCGTCGCGGCGCGGGCTCCTGCTCGGCGACGACGCGAGGCCCGGGGTGCGCCTCGCCTTCGCGGTGCGCGACGCCGCCGCCGCCCGCGCCGGTCTCGAGGGGATCGCCCGGCAGGTGTCCCAGAGCGCGCTCGGGTCGGCCCCGCGCTTCGCGCTGTACCTGAGCTGCGCCGGTCGCGGCCAGGGCCTGTACGGGGCGCCCGACGTCGAGGCGCGCATCCTGCGCCAGCGCTTCGCGGACCTCCCCATCGCCGGCATGCACTCGAGCTTCGAGATCGCCCCCTGGGCGCCGGGCCAGGCCCGGCTCGCCCTCTACACCGGCGTGCTCGCGCTCTTCCGCGCGCCGAGCTGAGCGCCGCGCCCCCCGCCGCCGCACAGGTACCGCAGCACCTGGCGCCCCGCCGCCGCACAGGACGCCGCGCGCGTCAGCGCTCGCGGTACACCGCGACCACGGCGGAGGCCCGCCGCTGCACCTCGGCCTGGATCGCCGCGTAGCGCGGGTCCGCGCGCAGCGAGGCGAAGACGGGGCAGCGCTCCATCCAGACCAGGTCGAACAGGCCGTCGGCCAGCGAGAGCTCGAGCGCCTGCAGCGCGAGCTCCGATTTGCCCAGGAAGGCCGCGAGCTCCGCCTGGAGCTGCCGCAGGAACGACGTGCGCCGCAGCGCCGTGACGGGCGCGCTCGGGCCCGGCGCCAGCGTGGGCCGGTCGTCCGACAGCCGATCCGAAAGGACGTCCTCGATCAGCGGCACGAACGGGTCGGGGGCGTACGGGAAAGCGTCGCGCACGCGCCGCTGCGAGAGCGCCGCGAGCACCTCCGGGTCGCGCTGCCACATCACCTTGCGCATCCGGTAGACCGCGGGTCCTGATCCGCTGCCCGAGTTCGGCAGCGCCCTGATCACGTCCTCGCCGTCCGACCACCGGTCCTGGAGCGCGTACGCGCGCGCCAGCGCGTACGCCGCGAGCACCACCTCGGGATCGCGCGCCAGCGCGGACCGCGCACGCCGCGCGCCCTCCTCGAACGCGCCGCACTCGAGCAGGATGGTGCCGATGAGGCCCTCCGCCTCGGCGTTCCCGGATTGGGACGCGAGCGCGGCCTTGAGCTCCCGCATCGCCCCGATCACGTCGAGGCGCTGGAACCGCACCGACGCCATCGCGAGCCGCGCGTCCGGCAGCCCGGGCGCGGCGGCGGCGGCGCGCGCCGCCGCCTGCATGGCCAGATCGCCGCCCTGATCCGTGAAGAACCAGAAGCGCGAGCGCGCGAGCGCGTAGGCCGACAGGATCATCGGATCCTCGGGCGCGCGCGCGAGCGCCTGCTCGAAGAGCTCGATCGCGCGCGCCTGGTGCTCCGGCCAGTACCTCCGGTACTCGTGGCGCCCGCGCAGGAACAGGTCGAGCGCGACCGGATCGCTCGGCGCCGTGCGGCTCGGGGCGGCCGCGTCGAGGGTCAGCGCCGCCGCGACCGCCTCGGCCACCTCGTCGTTGATCCGCAGCACCTCGGCCTCGGGGCGGTCGAAGCGCTTCGCCCACAGCTGGAACCCGTCGGCGACGCAGACGAGCCGCGCGCTGATCCGCACCGTCCCGTCGCGCCGCCGCACCGAGCCGCCGACGACCACCTGCACCCCGAGCTCGCGCCCGAGCTCGCGCAGGTCGACCTCGCCGTCCGGGCGCCGCGGCAGCGACCCGCGCGACCTCACCCGCAGGCCCCGGGTCATCGAGAGCGTGTCGATGAGATCGTCGGTCAGCTCCTCGGCCAGGTACGCGTCGGACGGCGCGCCCTGGTTCGCGAACGGGAGGACCGCCACGCTCTTGCCGCCCGGCTCGTTCGACGAGGAGATCGGCCCAGAGATGACCCCGGAGACGCCGGAGATCGCCGTGCGCTCGTGCGGCGGCGTGAACGCCGGCGGGACGATCGTGGCCGGGCGCGTGAGCGACGCGAGCTCCTGCGCGGCGCTCTCGACGGACGCGTACCGCTCGTCGCGCGAGCGGGCCATGCAGCGGAGCACCACGCGCGCGAGCGCGTCGGGCAGGTCGGCGCGCCGGCGCCGCGGGTCCGGCGGGTCGGAGACGAGCCGCGCCGCGGCGACGGCGAGCGGCGCGTCGCCCTGCCACGCGCGCTCGCCCGTGAGCATCTCGTAGAGCATGGCGCCGAGCGCGTAGACGTCGGCGCGCGCGTCGATGTCCGCGGCGCCCTGCACCTGCTCGGGCGCCATGTACGCCGGCGTCCCCATGACCGCGCCCAGCGTCTTGCCCGCCTCGCCGTCCGGCACGATCGCGCGCGCGATCCCGAAGTCGGTCAGGACGACGCGCCCGTCGCGTCCGAGCAGCACGTTGTCCGGCTTGAGGTCGCGGTGGATGACGCCGGCCCGGTGCGCGGCCACGAGCCCCGCGCACACGCTCTCGACGATGTCCATGGCGCGGGCGACGGCGAGCCGCCGCTCGCGCGCGAGGAGCGCGGCGAGCGCCTCGCCCTCGATGAACTCCATCGTCAGGAACCGGTCGCCCTCGTGCTCGCCGATGTCGAAGACGCGCGCCACGTTCGGGTGCGTCACCTTGCGCGAGAGCCGCACCTCGCGCCGGAACCGATCGATCACCTCGGGCGCGCCGCTGAGCTCGCGCCGCAGCACCTTGACGGCGACGACCTCCTCGAGCTCCAGGTCGCGGGCGCGGTACACGCTCCCCATGCCGCCGATGCCGACCAGCCCGAGGAGCTCGTACCGGCCGGCGAGGACCTGGCGCGGGCCGGTCTCCGCCGCGGCGTTCGCGGGCTCGCCCCCCGCCCGGGCGCCGCTCGCCGGGAGCGGTGTGTCATGGATCGTGTCGTCCTTGAAGCTCTGCGGCATAGGGGAATCCGGGCCGTTGCCCCCCGCGCCCTGAGGGTAGCCCGGATCCGCGGGGCGAGCATTCGGTCGCCGCGGGAGCTCCAGCGCGGAGGTGCTAGTGTCCGCCGAGCATGGCAGAGGCGTCGAGCGCCATCGCGGTGGAATCGCTCTCCAAATCGTACCAGGTCCACGAGCGCGCCCCCGGCTTCGGGGCCATGGTGCGCTCGGTCTTCCGGCGCCGCACCCGGGTGGTCCACGCGGTCGAGGACCTCTCGTTCTCGATCGCGCCCGGCGAGCGCGTCGGCTTCCTGGGGCCGAACGGCGCGGGCAAGACGACCACGCTGAAGGTCCTCTCCGGCCTGCTCCACCCGTCGGGCGGCCGGGTCCGGGTGGCGGGCTTCGTCCCGCAGCACCGCGAGGTCGGCTTCCTCAAGCGGATCACCCTCGTCATGGGCCAGAAGCAGCAGCTCCTCTGGGACCTCCCCCCCGCCGAGACCTTCGCCCTGAACCGCGCCATCTACGGGATCAGTGAGGCGGATTTCAAGCAGACGCTCGGTGAGCTGGAAGACCTGCTCGGGATCGCCGCCATCGCCTCGAAGCCGACGCGGCAGCTCTCGCTCGGCGAGCGCATGAAGTGCGAGCTCGCGGCCGCCCTGCTGCACCGGCCGGAGATCCTGTTCCTCGACGAGCCGACGATCGGGCTCGACGTGGCGATGCAGCTCGGCGTGCGGGAGTTCATCCGCCGCTACAACGAGCAGCGCGGGGCCACGGTGGTGCTCACGTCCCATTACATGGACGACGTGGCGGCGCTCTGCCCCCGGGTCATCGTCATCGACAAGGGTCGGCTGCGCTACGACGGCGACCTCGCGGCGCTCGCCCGCAGCGTGCGGCCTCACAAGCGGATCGCGCTGCGCTTCGGCGGCCCGGTCGACCGGGCGCTCCTCGAGCGGGTCGGCGCCGTGCTCTCGTTCGATCCGGGCCGCGCGGTGCTGCAGGTGCCGCAGGAGGAGCTGCGCCAGGCCATGTCGTGGCTGCTCAGCCAGACCGACATCGCGGATCTCACGGTGGAGGATCCTCCCCTGGAGGAGGTGATGCGGGAGCTCTTCGCGGGCGAGGGGCGGGCCGGCGAGCCGGCGGGCGCCGCGGGCGAGGCCGCGTCGTGAGCGCGCTCTCCAGGGCGGGCCGGGCGTTCCCGACGCTGCTCCGCGTCGGGGTCGCGGCCGCGATGGCGTACCGGGCCGAGATGCTGATCTGGATGCTCACGACGACGATGCCGCTCGTGAGCCTCGCGCTCTGGTCGGCGGTGGCGGCGAGCGCGCCGGTCGGCCGCTTCGGGGCGAGCGATTTCACCGCGTATTTCCTGGCCATCCTCATCGTCCGGCAGATGACCGGCTCGTGGCTCGTGTGGGAGCTGAACATGGAGATCAAGAGCGGCGCCCTCTCGCAGCGCCTGCTCAAGCCGATCCACCCGCTCATCTCCTTCGCCGCCGACAACCTCGCGGCGCTCCCGCTGCGCGCGGCGCTCTGCCTGCCCATCGCGATCGTCGCCCTCGCCGTCACCTCGGGCGAGCGGTTCCAGCCGACGCCCCTCGAGCTCGGGATCTGGGCGGCGTCGCTCGTCGGCGCCTGGATGATCAACTTCTTCACGATGGCGCTGATCGGCTCGCTCGCGTTCGTGATCGAGAGCTCGACCGCGGTGTTCGAGGTCTACCTCGCGGCGTTCATGGTCTTCGCCGGCTACCTCGTCCCGATCGAGCTGTTCCCCGCGTGGCTCGGCGACGTCGCGCGGGCGCTGCCGTTCCGGTACAGCCTCGCGTTCCCGGTCGAGCTCATCACCGGCCTGCTCGCCCCGGGCCGCGCGCTCACCGAGCTCGCGGTGCAGTGGGCGTTCGCGCTCTTCACGGCCGCGGCGGCGCTCGTCGCGTGGCGCGCGGGCATCCGGCGGTTCTCGGCGTTCGGCGGGTGAGCGGCGTGCGTTACCTCCGGCTCCTCGCGACGCAGCTGCGCGTCTCGCTCGCGCTCGGGATGCAGTACCGGTGGGATTTCCTGCTCGGCGCGGTGATGACCGTCATCTGGACGCTGGTCGGGCTCGTCCCGCTCCACATCGCGCTCGCCGCCCGCCCGCCGGTCCAGGGCTGGACGTACGAGCGCGCGCTCGTCGTGGTCGGGTGGTTCACGCTCCTCAAGGGCATCCTCGAGGGGGCCGTGAACCCGTCGCTCATCAGCGTGGTCGACCAGATCCGCAAGGGCACGCTCGACTTCACGCTGCTCAAGCCGGCGGACGCGCAGTTCCTCGTCTCCACGGCCCGGTTCGAGGTCCGCAAGGTCGTGGACGCCGCGGCCGCGGCCGCGATCTTCGTCTATGCGTTCACGAAGATGGGCCGCGCCCCCGCGCCCTTCGACCTGGCGCTCTCGCTGTGCCTGCTCGTGACGGCGACGCTGGTGCTCTACTCGATCTGCATCCTCGTCATCTCCGCCGCGTTCTGGGTCGTGCGCCTCGACAACCTGGCTTACCTCTTCAACTCCCTGTTCGATTTCGCGCGCTGGCCGGTCACGATCTTCAACGGGTTCTGGCGCATCGCGTTCACCGTCGTCATCCCGCTCGCGCTGATGACCACCTACCCGGCGGAGGCGATGCTCGGCACCATCGCCCCGCGCACGGCCGCCGCCGCGGCGCTCGGGGCGCTCGCCTTCGGCGCCGTGGGCCGCGCGGTGTGGAAACGGGCGATAGGGCGGTATACGTCCGCGTCGAGCTGAGCCGCCGTGAGGACTTCCGGCGCGCGGCGCTGCGCACTACGCTCGTCGACTTGACCTCCTGGCGCGAGGAGGGGGCGGCATGGGGAAGGAGCCATGGTGGAGCACGGAGGGCTGACGCTCGAGGAGTTTGGCCGGAGCCTCCTCGATCTCACGATGACGGACGACGTGATTCGCCGGCGAGCGATATCCCTCCTGCCGCTCGCGCGCCGCGAGGAGCGGGAGCTCAAGATCCTCGGGAAGCCGTCGCGCCTCACGGTCGACTTCCAGGTCGGCGACGCGACGGTGACGCGCGGCGTGAGCGTCGCGGTCGATGTCTCGATCCCGCAGGTCCTGACGGTCCGGGTCGATACGGCCGGGGAGGCCGACGCGGCGGAGCATCGGCTCGACGCGACGATCGTGTTGCGCATCACGCCGAGGCCGCGCGCGCCGCTCGGGATCTACCTCGACGTGGCGGAGCCGGCGGCGGAGTCGGTGCTGTTCGCCGAGTCGCAGGTCGGCTCGAAGGACTACCTGCGCGCCCGGATCGAAGAGGAGGTGCGGAAGGAGCTCCTCCGCCTCGTGCGCGCCCGGATCGCGGAGACCGAGGCCGAGCGCACCCTCGATCTCGAGGAGCCGCTCGCCCGCGCGCTCGGGGCCGCTTTCGCCGACCCGGGCGGCCGCGAGGCGCCGCCGCCGAGCCGGCTGCGCGGCGCCGGCGCCGCGCTCCAGCAGGGCGGCGCGGCCCCGCACGGCGCTCCGGCCGGCGTGCTGGACGCGCAGCTGCGGACGTTCGGGAACGCCATGCCCCTCCAGGTGTGGACCGCGCGCCCGGACGGCAAGCTGAACTTCGTGAACCAGGCCGTCCTCGATTACTTCGATCGCACGGAAGACCAGATGCTCGGTGAGGGCTGGCTCTCCATGCTGCACCCGGACGACGTCCAGAAGACGATCGCGGTGTGGACCCGGAGCCTGGAGACCGGGCAGCCGTACGAGACGGAGTTCCGCCTGCGGCGCGCGAGCGACCAGAGCTACCGCGAGCACATGGTGAGGGCGCTGCCGCAGCGCGACGCGGCGGGGAACATCGTGCTGTGGATCGGCGGCACCACCGACGTGGCCGAGCTGCGCCGGGCCGAGGCCGCCCTGCGGCAGAGCGAGGCGCGTTACCGGCTCTTCGCGGAGGGGTCGAACGAGGGCATCTGGTTCTGGAACATCCGCGAGGACACGACGGAGTGGAGCGATCGCATGCTGGAGATGATGGGCGTCAGCCGCGAGGCGTGGGGCGGGACGTTCATGAGCTTCTTCGAGCGCTTGCACCCCGACGATCGGAGCCTCATGCAGGCCGCGCTCAAGGCGCACCTCGAGGAGCGGCGGCCGTTCGCGATCGAGTACCGGCTGCGGCACGAGGACGGGGAGTATCGCGACGTGTTCACCCGCGGCATGGCGGAGTGGGACGAGCGGGGCGTGCCGTTCCAGATGGCGGGCGGCGCGACCGACGTCACGGAGCAGAAGCGCCATCAGGCCATGCTGAAGGAGCGGCTCGAGATCATCGA
The DNA here is from genome assembly GCF_051474135.1 of Sorangium sp. So ce385. Classification (NCBI taxonomy): domain Bacteria; kingdom Pseudomonadati; phylum Myxococcota; order Polyangiales; family Polyangiaceae; genus Sorangium; species Sorangium sp. So ce385. The sequence goes on from NZ_CP150337.1 coordinate 11,115,496, forward strand.
GCGACAGCAGGAGGCGATCCGGGCGCTGTCGACGCCGATCATCGAGGTCTGGAAGGGGGTCCTGACGATGCCGGTGCTCGGCGTCCTCGACGAGCAGCGCTCGCAGCAGATGATGGAGGTGCTGCTCGAGGCCGTGGCGCGGACCCGGTGCCGTCACGCGATCATCGATCTGACGGGGGTGAGCGCGCTGGACGCGGCCACGGCCGATCACGTGCTGAGGCTCATCGACGCCGTCGCGATGCTCGGCGCGCAGGGGATCGTCGTCGGCATCCGGCCCGAGGTGGCGCAGACGGTGGTGTCGCTGGGGCTCGATCTGTCGAACATCAAGACGCTCTCGAACCTGCGGGAGGCGCTCCTCTTCGCGATGCAGTCGAGCGGGGTGTCGGTCCGGAGGCGGCGGAGGCGGCGGGATCTGCGCGAGGACGAGGACGAGGCGCCGCGCGCGCGGGGGCCGCTGCCCGAGCGCGACGGGTGACGCGTGAGCGGGCTCGATCCGTACCGCGATGCGCGGCCCAGCCTGGCCGCCGAGAACGAGCGGCTCCGCCGGGAGCTCGCCCGCCTGCGGCGCCGCCGCGCCTGGCCCGCGGCGGCGGCGCTCGGGGGTTACGTCGCGCTCGTCACGGCGCTGCGGGGCTGGCTGAACGGCGCCGACCCGGTACGCTACTGGGTCGCCCTCGTCGCGCTCCTCCTCGCGTTCGGCGTCAGCGTCGCGAGCGCCCTCTGGCTCATCGTGGGGCGCGACGACTGAGAGGCTCCATCCATGGCGAAGATCCCCTCCATCAAGCTCGGTCCATCGAACGTCGCCGCCGGCGCGGCGCGCCGCGTCGCGCTCGGCCTCGTGCTCCTCGTCGCGACGCTCTTCGTCGCGTGCACCACGGTGACGCGGATCGACGCCGCGCACGTGGGCATCCGGGTCAAGCTGGCTGGATCGAGCCGCGGCGTCGACGACATCCCGGTCGTGACCGGCTGGGTGTTCTACAACCCGCTCACCGAGCAGATCGTGCAGTTTCCGACGAGCGTGCAGAACGTGGTCTGGACGTCGTCGGCGCACGAGGGCCGGTCGGTCGACGAGTCGATCACCTTCTCGTCCTCCGAGGGGGTGAACGTGGGCGCGGACATCGGGATGTCCTTCCACATCGAGCCGGACAAGGCGCCTCACCTCTACCTGCGCTTCCGCGAGAACGACCTGATGCGGCTCGCGGACCGCTACGTGCGCAACGCGGTGCGCGAGGCGTTCAACTCGGTCGCGTCGAAGATGCCAGTCCAGGAGATCTACGGGTCGGGCAAGACGAGCCTCATCCACGACGTGATCAAGGAGCTCGAGGTGGTCCTCGAGAAGGACGGCATCCGGATCGATCAGCTGACCATCAACGGCGCGCTCCGGCTGCCCGAGAACGTGGCCGCGGCGATCAACCAGGCGATGGAGGCGACGCAGAAGGCGATCCAGGCCGAGAACCGGGTGCGCCAGGTGCGGGCCGAGGCCGAGCAGGCGATCGCGACGGCGCGCGGCGCGGCCGAGTCGGCGCGGGAGCGCGCCCGCGGCGAGGCGGACGCGCTGCTCATCCGCGCGCGGGCCGAGGCCAAGGCGAACACGATCATCCGGCTGTCGGCGACGCCTGCGGTGCTGCAGTACCGCGCGCTGGAGCGGTGGAACGGGCGACTTCCGGCGATGAACCAGGGTCCGCTGCCGATGCTGACGTTCGACATGAAGAGCGCGCTCGACAAGGACGCCGAGCAGAAGCTGGCCGAGCTGCTGGAGGAGACCGCGCCCGGGGGCGAGGCGGGCGCGGCGGACGGGGCGACGCCCGGCGCGGGCGGCGGCCAGGGGGACAGGGGCGCGAAGCCCGCGCAGCAGGCGCCTGCCGCGGCGCCCTGAGGGGCGCCTGCACGGCGTCGTCGCGCTCGCCACCTCGCGGCGAGCAGGAGGGCGCGGCAGCGTGTCTTGCAGGGTGCCTGGCGCTCCGCCACGCTCCTCACGGGGACCGGCGCTCGGCTATGCCCGCAGCAGCGTCACCTTCCTCCCCGAAGGCGTGGCCACCTCCTCGAATCGGGTGCGCGTCTCGATATCGCCGGCCTCCGGCCGCCGGTCGAAGATCACCAGCACCCCGGCATCGAGCCCCGTCTTGTCGAGATAGCCGTCGAGCTGCGCGAGGGCCTTGTTCAGCGGATCTTTCGTCTTGCCTCGCCAGACCTTCAGCTCCAGCGCCTCGCGCTGCCACGCGCGCGCGCCGCTCACGTCGCGGTAGGGCCAGCGCACCAGCAGGTCGATCCGGCCGCGGCCGATGCCGTACGCGCGATCGATGACCCCGCCGCCGTTCACCACGCGCTGCAGGAACGCCATCAGCACGAGCTGCGGCGCCGCCTCGTGATAGGGCAGGCCGGCGGCCAAGACGTCGCCGTGCTCGCGCCAGAAGTCGGCGAACTCGCGCAGGACGCGGCCGAAGTCGAGGCGGCCGTCGGGGAGGACGAAGCTCCGCGGCTCCGCCACGATCTCGGCCTCCACCGAGCCGGCGAGCACGCGCGCGATCACCTCGTGATAGATGGGGTTGGCGATCCGGAGCGGGTTGTCCCGCGCGAGCAGGCCGAGATCGCGGCAGTAGCTCAGGTCGTCGTCGTAGGCTTCGTCCTTGCCCGTCAGGGTGCCCGCGAGGACGGGCTCGATGAAGCGCTTCACCCGCGGCTCGGCGAGCTTCGCCACCAGGGAATCCAGGTGCGTGGCGCGCGCCAGGATCAGCCGTTCCTTGGCCTCCTCGACGTGCGCCGCCGTGACGGCCTGCGCGGGCGGCACGGCCATCTTCTCGACGACCTCGCGCGCCAGCGCGTTCACCAGCCACGGCTGTCCCCGCGTCGCCTCGAAGGCGCGCGAGATCGCCTCCTCGGCGAAGACCTGCCCCGTGTCCGCCGTGTGCTGTCCGTAGAGCTCCCGCACCTCGTCGAGGCTGAAGTCGTCGAGGCGGAGCGACTCGAGCTTGATGTTGAACGGGCTCGCCGTGCCCAGCCGCGACGGATCGCCGCCGCTCGCGGCCTTGTAGTCGCGCACGTCACGCAGACCGCAGAGGATCACGGAGGCGGGGAATTCGCGAGGACGACCGGGGAAGCCCGCCCGGAGCTGCCGGAGCACGGTCACGAGGCTGCTGTCGCGGAGCGCGTCGATCTCGTCGAGCATCAGCGCGAGCGGCAGCGGGCAGGCCTGTGCCCAGGCCTTGAGCGCCGCCCGCAGACGATCGCCGGGCGGCGCATCGGGAAAGGGCGGCGGCCGCTGCTCCGGAGCGAGCCTCGACTCGGCCTCGCTGCGCATGTTGGACAGCACGATCCGCTCGGCCGCATCGTAGTCGTCGCCGGCCGCCTGGCCGGCCTCGCACGAGAGCAGGACCGCCGCGTGCTTGCCCGAGGCCGTGAGGCTGTGCGCGAGCGCCCGCAGCGCGGTGGTCTTGCCCGTCTGCCGCGGGGCGTGCACCACGAAATAGCCGAGCTGCTCCACGAGCCCGGGCGCCTCCGGCAGGCGGCGGGCCGGCGGGATCATGTAGTGCATCCCCTCGATGCAGGGCCCGGCCGTGTTGAACCGGCGCTTCATGCCGCGACCTTGGCCCGATCGCGGCGGACAGCGCAAGCCGGTAAGCTCGCGCTCCGCCGCGGCGGGCGGGAGCTCCGGCTCGACCAGCGCGGCGCCGCCGGGCGTCGCGGCTCAGCGCAGCCACGTCTCGGCCCTGAGCCGCTCGACAAGGAAATCGACGAACGCCCGCACCCTCGCCGCCGCGAGGCGGCCCTCGGGGTGCACGACGTGGATCGGGACCGGCGGGGGCTCGAACGCCGGGAGCACGATGGCGAGGCGCCCGTCGCGCAGCTCCGGGCCGATCTGGTACGAGAGCACGCGCGCGAGCCCCCGTCCGGCAGCGGCCGCCGCGATGGCCACGTCGGCCGTGTTGACGAGGAGCTGGGACGGCGGGAGGACCTTCTCGACCCGCGCGCCCGACCCGAACGACCACTCCTCGGGCGAGCCCGTCTGCGAGAACGAGATGGTGTCGAGCTGCGCCAGGTCGGCCGGCGTCGCGGGCGTGCCGCGCGCGGCGAGGTAGCCCGGCGACGCGCAGACCACCCGCCGCACCGAGCCGACGCGGATCGCGGTCAGCGACGAATCCCGCAGGTGGGCGATCCGGACGGCGACGTCGATCCCCTCGTCGAGCATGTCCACGACCCGGTCGAGGAGCAGCGTCCGCGCCGACACGCGCGGGTGGCGCGCCAGGAAATCGAACACGATCGGCGCGACGAACATCCGCCCGAACAGGACCGGCGCCGTCACGCCGAGCGGCCCCCGCAGCGCGGCGTGAGACCCGGCCGCCGACGCCTCGGCCTCCTCGATCTCCGCGAGGATCCGCTTGCAGTCCGCGAGGAACCGGGCGCCCGCCTCGGTCAGCCGGACGATGCGCGTGGTGCGGTGCAGGAGCCGCGTGCCGATCCGCTCCTCCAGCGCGGAGATGGCCCGCGTCACCGCCGGCGGCGACATGGACAGCCGCCGCGCCGCGGGCGCGAAGCCCTCCTCCCCGGCGACCGCGACGAACACGCGCATCGTGTCCAGCCGATCCATCCGATTATTCCAGTTCCCGGAATGGTCCCTTGTCAAGGATGGGTATTACCCATCGCCGCTGGAATGGGCATCTTCGGCTGGCGAGGCGGGGAGGCCCACGCGGGCCGCGCCGCCTCTCGACCCATCCCTCCCCAAGGACACCTCCGATGACGACCCCTGCCAGACCCATCCGTCTTTATCGTCACCCGCTCTCGGGACACGCGCACCGCGTGGAGCTGTTCCTGTCGCTGCTGCGGCTTCCGTTCGAGCTCGTCGACGTGGATCTGAAGAGCGGCGCCCACAAGGCGCCCGAGTTCCTGCGCAAGAGCCCCTTCGGTCAGGTGCCGGTGATCGAGGACGGCGACGTGACGCTGGCCGACAGCAACGCGATCCTCGTGTACCTGGCGGCGCGCTACGACCCGTCGGGGCGATGGCTCCCGCGCGATCCGGTGGCGGCGGCGCGCGTGCAGCAGTGGCTCTCCGTGGCCGCGGGGCAGCTCGTGACGGGGCCCGCGGCGGCGCGCCTCGCGCGCGTATTCGGCGCCAAGGTGGATGTCGATCGGGCCAAGGCGATCGCCGCCCAGCTCCTCACGGTGGTCGATCAGCACCTCTCGGCGCGGCGATTCCTCGCGGGCGACGCGCCGACCGTGGCGGACATCGCGATGTACACGTACACGGCGCACGCGCCGGAAGGCGGCGTGTCGCTGGAGCCGTACGGCCACGTGCGCGCGTGGCTCGCCCGCGTGGAGGAGCTGCCCGGCTTCGCGCCGATGACGAGGACGGCCCTGTGAACGCGCTGCCCGGATGGCCCGGCGACGGGTCGCCCTATCACCCAGGCGAGATGGCCGTGCAGGAGCGGGCCGGCGCGCGCGAGCGGGCCGAGAAGGCCGGACGCAGGATCATCCGGGATTTCATGCCCGACCAGCACCGCGAGCTGTTCGCGAAGCTGCCGTTCTTGCTCGTCGGGAGCCTCGACGCGCAGGCCCGGCCCTGGGCCTCGCTCCTCGCGGGGCGGCCGGGGTTCATCGCCTCGCCGGACGCGCGGACGCTCGCCGTGAACGCGCGCCCTCTGCCCGGCGATCCGCTCGCCGCGCGCCTCGTGGCGGGCGCGCCGGTGGGCCTGCTCGGCATCCAGCTCGAGACCCGCCGCCGCAACCGGATGAACGGCACGATCGTCGAGGCCGGAGACGGCGGCTTCGTCGTCGAGGTCGGGCAGAGCTTCGGCAACTGCCCGCAGTACATCCAGGCGCGAGAGCCGGTGTTCGTGAGAGAGCCCGGCGCGGCCGCCGCGCCTCCGGCGGCGCAGGCGGAAGGGCCGCTCCTGTCCGCCGGCGCCGCGGCGCTGATCCGCCGCGCGGACACGTTCTTCATCGCGACCGCCGCGCCGGCCGCGCGCGGGGGCAGCGCGATCGAGGGGGCCGACGTGTCCCACCGGGGCGGCAAGCCCGGCTTCGTGCGCGTGACCGAGGAGGACGGCCGCACCGCGCTCACCGCGCCGGATTTCGCCGGAAACTCCGCGTTCAACACGTTCGGCAACCTGGCGCTGAACCCGCGCGCCGGGCTGCTCTTCGTGGACTTCGCGTCCGGCGGGGTGCTGTCGCTGACCGGAGAGGCCGAGGTGCTCTGGCACGGGGCGGAGCTCGCCGCCTTCGCCGGGGCCCAGCGGCTCCTGCGGTTCCGCGTGGCCGAGGGCGTGTGGACGGACGACGCGGTGCCGCTGCGCTGGTCGGCGCCGGTGGCGGCGCCGCAGCTCGCGGCGACCGGCTCGTGGGAGGACGTAGAGCGGGCGTGACGGCGCCGCGGGGGCCTGCCAGGGGAGTTTTGCCCCACCGGGGAGATCCGGGGCGGCCCCGGAGCGACCGGCGCAGCGACGCTCCGGCTTGAGAATGCGCACGCGTCCTGCATTCTCCTCCAGGATCCCATGCGGCTCGCCAGCAAACTCACCCTGGCCCTCGTCCTCGTCATGTGCGCGGCGCTGAGCCTCTACGGCTACCTCTCGGTCCGGCGCGAGCGGGCGCTGTTCGAGGCGGACATGCGGCGCGACGAGCACCTCATCGGCATCGCGCTGCGCGCGGCGGTGACCGAGCGGTGGCGCCGCGACGGGCTCGACGAGGCGCTCCGCGTGCTCGCCGAGGCGAGCGAGCGCCAGGACGGCGTGCACTTCCGCTGGGTCTGGCTCGACGCGCCCCCCGGCGATCGCTTCGCGCCGGCGCTGCCCGCCGACGAGATCGCCGATCTCGCCGGGGGCACCGAGGTGTTCCGGATGCAGCGCGAGGGCGACAGGACCGGGCGCTTTTACACCTACGCGCCGGTCGCCGTGGACCCGGCGCGCGTCGGCGCGATCGAGATCTCGGAGTCGCTCGAGGAGGGAGAGTCGTACGTCCAGGCGAGCGTGGTCAACACGGTGACCACCATCGTCGCCCTCGCGGCGCTGAGCGGCCTGCTGGCGATGACCTTCGGGCAGCTCCTCGTCGGGCGCCCGACGCAGCGGCTTGTCGACAAGACCCGGCGCATCGGGGAAGGCGACCTCGGCGGCCCGCTCATCCTGTCGCAGCGCGACGAGCTCGGGCAGATCGCCCGCGAGATCAACGCGATGTGCGAGCACCTCGCCGAGGCGCGCGAGCGCGCCGCCCGGGAGACGACCGCGCGCATCGCCGCGCTGGAGCAGCTCCGGCACGCCGATCGGCTCACCACCGTGGGCAAGCTGGCGTCGGGCATCGCGCACGAGCTCGGCACGCCGCTCAACGTGGTGGGCGGCCGCGCCAAGATGATCGCGCGCGGCCTCTCGCCGGAGGAGGCGGCGGACAGCGCGCGCATCATCGCCGAGCAGGCGGATCGGATGACGAAGATCATCCGGCAGCTGCTCGATTTCGCGCGCCGCCGGGTCGCGCAGAAGGCGCCGGCCGATGTCGCGCAGATCGCGCGCCAGACGCTGGCGCTGCTGGAGCCCCTCGCCCGCAAGCGGAGCGTGACGCTCCGCCTCGACGAGGCGGACCTCGCCCCGTCGGGGGCGCAGGCCGAGGTGGACACCGGGCAGATGCAGCAGGTGCTCACGAACCTCGTGATGAACGGCATGCAGTCGATGCGGCGCGGCGGCGAGCTCACGGTGCGCGTCGAGCGCGCGCGCGCCCGCCCGCCGGCCGATCACGGCGGCGCCGAGGGCGAGCACGTGGCCATCCGGGTGATCGACCACGGCGACGGGATCGCGCCCGAGAACATCCCCCGCGTGTTCGAGCCGTTCTTCACCACGAAGGACGTCGGCGAAGGCACCGGCCTCGGGCTGAGCGTCTCCTACGGCATCGTGCGCGAGCACGGGGGCTGGATCGACCTGGAGAGCGAGCTCGGCAAGGGCTCGACCTTCACGGTGTACCTCGCCCCGAGCGGCCCGGGGGGCGCGGCGCCGGCGGCCGGGGGCGAGGGCGCGCCCTCTCCGGCGCAGGGCGGGCTGGCCGGGACGGCGGCCTAGCGACGGCTGGTGGCGGGCCCGGCGCTGTATTACGCAATCGATCGAGGAGAGATGGGACGGCGAGCGCTGATCATCGACGACGACGAGGCGATGTGCGCGTGGCTCGCGGCGGATCTCCGCGCGCGGGGCGTCGAGGCGACCACGCGGACCTCGCCTGCGGAGGCGCTCGCGCTGCTCGAGGAGGACGAGCGCTTCGACGTCCTCCTGACCGACCTGAACATGCGCGGCATGGATGGGATCGCGGTCTGCCGCCGGGCGGCCGAGATCCGGCCGGACCTGCCGGTGGTGGTGATCACCGCCTTCGGCAGCATCGAGACGGCGGTGCAGGCGATCCGCGCGGGCGCGTACGACTACGTGACCAAGCCGGTCGACATCGAGGCGCTGGCGCTGGCGCTGGAGCGGGCGATCGCGCACCACGCGCTCAAGGCCGAGGTGCGGCGGCTGCGCCGCGCGGTGGCCGGGCCTGGCGCGTTCCCGGACCTCATCGGCCGGAGCGCCGCGATGCGGGCGGTGCAGGATCTGATCGAGCGCATCGCCGACGCGGAGGCGACCGTGCTCATCACGGGCGAGAGCGGGACGGGCAAGGAGGTCGTCGCGCGGGCGCTGCACGAGCGGAGCCGCCGCAAGGGGGGGCCGTTCGTGGCGATCAACTGCGCTGCGGTGCCGGAGTCGCTGATCGAGAGCGAGCTGTTCGGGCATGCGCGGGGCGCGTTCACCGACGCGCGCGCGGCGCGCTCCGGGCTGTTCGTGGAGGCGAACGGCGGGACGCTGTTCCTCGACGAGATCGGGGAGCTGCCGCTCGCGGTGCAGCCGAAGCTGCTCCGCGCCCTGCAGGAGCGCCGGGTGCGGCCGGTGGGCGGGAACGCGGAGGTGCCGTTCGATGCGCGCATCGTGGCCGCGACGAACCGCGACCTGGACGAGGCGGTCGAGGAGCGCCGGTTCCGGGAGGATCTGTATTACCGGATCAACGTGCTCCACGTGGAGCTGCCGCCGGTGCGGGCGCGGGGCAGCGACGTGCTGCTGCTCGCGCAGCGCTTTCTGGAGGACTTCGCCGCGCGCTCGGGCAAGGAGGTGGTGGGCCTGTCGCCCGCGGCCGCCGAGCGGCTGCTTGCGTACTCGTGGCCGGGGAACGTGCGGGAGATCCAGAACTGCATCGAGCGGGCGGTGGCGCTCACGCGGTACCAGGAGATCACGGTGGACGATCTGCCGGCGAAGGTGCGGGAGCACCGGCCGTCGCACGTGCTCGTGGCGGGGGATGATCCGTCGGAGCTGGTGCCGCTCGAGGAGGTGGAGCGCCGGTACATCCTGCGGGTGCTGGAGGCGGCGGGCGGGAACAAGACGCTGGCGGCCCGGATCCTGGGGCTCGACCGGAAGACGCTGCACCGCAAGCTCGAGCGGTGGGAGCCGGCCGCCGGGGCGGCGAAGGGCGGCTGAGGGCGCGGAGGAATACCCCAGCCGCCCCAACCTGGGTCGGGTCCTGGCCTTCCACCGCAACCTGGGTCGGTTCCTGGCCCTCACCTCAACCCGGGTCGGGCGCCTCAACCTCGGTCGCCCCAACCTCGGTCGCCCCAACCTGGGTCCGGCCGCCCCAACCTGGGTCGGGCGCCCCAACCTGGGTCGGTTTCGGCCGGCCGCCCCAAAACCTGGGTCGGTTCCTGGCCCTCACCTCAACCTGAGTGGGTCCGCCCAACCTGGGTCGGTTCCTGGCCCTCACCTCAACCTGGGTGGGTCCGCCCCAACCTGGGTCGGTTCCGGGCGCCCCAACCTGGGTCGGTTCCTGCCGCCCCAACCTGGGTCGGTTCCTGCCGCCCCAACCTGGGTCGGTCCGCCCCAACCTGGGTCGGTCCGCCCCAACCCGGGTCGGTTCCCGCCAACCCGGGTCGGTTCCCGGTTCCCACCGCCGCCCGCGGCACGCTGCCTGCACCCAGGCTCCCTCGAAGGAGACCCCATGAACCCCGAGCAGCTCCGCGAACGTGCCTGGTCCCCGAGTGTGCCCCCTGAACCCCTGCCGAGCGTCCACCCCGTCGCGACGCCCGTCCGCGTTCTCCTGGCCGAGGACGACCGGGAGCTGCGGCTGCTGCTCGCCACCGCCCTCCGTCGCGACGGCTACGAGGTCCTGGAGGCGCGCGACGCCAACCACCTCCTCGAGCTGATGGGCGACGCGCTGGTCTCCGGCGGCGGCGCCCCAGCCGACGTCGTCGTCAGCGACATCCGGATGCCGGGCAGGAGCGGCCTCGAGCTGCTCGCCGGGCTGCGCCGCGACGACTGGGCGACCCCCGTGGTCCTCATCACCGCGTTCGGAGACCCGGAGACCCACGCCGAGGCCTACCGCCTGGGCGCCGACGCCGTGCTCGACAAACCGCTCGACGTCGACGACCTGCGCGTCGTGGTCCAGACCCTCGCCTCGATGCGCGGCTGACGCGCCCCGCGGCCGCGCCCGCCGCCCCGCGCGCCCGCCGCCCCGCGCGCCCGCGGCCCCCGCGCCGCGCCTCACCCCGCCTCGACCGGCAGCCGGCGCGGCTCCCCCTCCCGCTGCGCCTTCAGCCGCGCCCGACGCATCTTGTGCCACGCGAGGATCCCCGCGTCCGCGCGCACGAAGCGGCACGCCTCCAGGTCCGCGTCGCGCGGCTCCGACGACGCCAGCATCCGCTCGTCCTCCGGCTGGATCAGCCAGAACTCCATCAGCAGCCCGAGCCGCGCCAGCAGCCGCCCGATCGCCGGGACCGGCACGTAGTACCGCCCCACGATCGCCGTCCGCCCCCCGTCGATCGGCGCGCACCCCACCACCCCCACCACCCGCTTCCCGAACGAGAGCCGCAACGCCCCCGGGAAGCGCACCTCCATCTCGAACTTCCACCCCCGCCGGCCGTCCCACGGCCCCCCGTCGTCGTGGCGGAGCACCCCCATCGCGCGGATGACGTCGCCCTCCACCCGGACGTCGTAGGGGTCCAGCAGCGCGCCCATGCCCGGCACCCACGGCCGGTGCGCGAACGGCGCGTGGTGAAGGTCGAGCATCCCCTCCATCGCCCGCGCGAACGGCACGTCCCAGTCCATCGACGCCGTGTGGGCGTGCCGCTCGTCGGCCGGCAGCCCCTCGAACCAGGGCACCGGCGGCAGCTCGTCCGGCCGCTCGCCCCAGAAGAGCCACGCGAAGCCCCGGTGCTCGCGCACCTCGTAGCGCGTCAGCGCGAGCGCCTCGGCCACGCCGCGCGCGCTCGCCCCGCGCCCCTCGCACGGGATCGCCACGCAGCGCCCGTCCGACGCGAACCGGAAGCCGTGGTACGGGCACTCGATCGCCCCGTCCACGATGCGCCCCAGGCCGAGGTCCGCGCCCCGGTGCGGACAGCGCGCCCGCGCCGCGACCAGCGCGCCCCGCTCGTCCCGGAACAGCACGATGCGCGTCCCGAACCGCTCGACCGTGACCGGCCGCTTGCCCACGCGCGCCGCGTCCGCGATGATGTACCAGGCGCCCTCGACGAACCCGCCGCGCCCTTCCTCGATGCCGTGCCTTCGCATGATGCTCCTCCGATTGCCCGGAAGCCTGAGGCTCCCTCGGCGGTGGAGCAGTGACAGCGCGCGCCACAAGGGCTGACATGCCGCGCCAGCCCGCCCGGGCCCCGGCGCGCGCGCCGACGATCTGGGCCCGCACCGCCGCGCAGCTCGCCGACCACGCCGCGCAGCGCGGGGCGGACCGCGCCGCGCTGCTCGAGGCCGCGGGGCTCCCGGACGCGGCGCTCGCCGATCCCGACGCCCGCGTCCCGCTCTCGGCCTTCTACGCGCTCGTCGAGGCGGCCGTGACGGCCGCCGCCGATCCGCACCTCGGCCTCGACTTCGCCGGGCGCTTCCAGCCGGAGCACTTCGACGCCCTCGGCTTCCTCGCCATGAGCAGCCCCACCCTCGGCGAGGCGTTCCACCGGATGCTCCGCTACCAGCAGGTCTGGAACGAGGGCGAGCGCTACACCCTGGAGATCCGCGGCGGCGCTGCGCACATCGCCTTCGCGCCGTTCGGGCCCGATCGGCCAGCCCACGGCCAGGTGGCGGAGATGTTCGCGTTCGACGTGCTCGTGAACGCCGGCCGCATGTGCGGCGACCCGATCCAGGCGGTCGCGGTGCGCTTTCGCCATGCGCCCGCGGGCGATCCGGCCGAGAAGGCGCGGCGGCTCGGCTCGCCGGTGCGCTTCGGGGCGCCGCAGACCGAGCTGGTCCTGCCCGTCGAGGCGCTGGCCCGGCCGCTGCCCCACGCCAACGACGCGCTCGCCGCCTTCCTGGAGCGCCACGTGCAGGTCATCGCAGCCAGCCTGCCGGGCGCGGCGCCGCCCGCGCTGTCCGACCGCGTGCGCGCGCTCCTCGGCGAGCGGCTGCGCGAGGGGGCCGACCTGGGCGCGCTCGCGGCGCGCCTGCGGATGAGCCCGCGCACGCTCCAGCGCCGCCTCGGCGACGAGGGCACGTCGATCCACGCCCTGCTCGACGAGGTCCGCCGCGGCCGCGCGGCGGCGCTCCTGGAGGCGGACATGGCGATCGGCGAGGTGGCCTACCTGCTCGGCTACTCGGAGCCGAGCGCGTTCCACCGGGCGTTCCGGCGCTGGACGGGCGCGACGCCGGAGGCGTTCCGCGCCCGCGCCAGGGGGACCGCGCCCCGGTGAGCGGCTACCGCCGTGGGGGCGACGTCTGGCACTGGTTCATGCAGCTGACGTTGCGCCCGCACGCCTCGGCGCACTGACCGAGATCGGGCCGGTAGTTCGGGTCGCGCGCCCGGCCCGAGCCGAGCCCCTCGCACCCGAGGACGAAGGACGAGAGGGCGGCGGCGCACAGGGCGGCGCCACACCGCGCTCGCCGCGCGCCGACCCGGGCGCGCGACGCGCGGCGCGCGAGCAGGACTCGTTCGCTCATGGTGGCGTGATCCTGTTCCCGTATGCGCCGACCGGTAGCCGTTCTCCGGCTCCAGAAGCTCCGCAGCCCGCCCGCTCGGCCGCGGCCCGCGCCGCCGCCGGGCGCGCGCTCACTCGTCGGCCGCGGGGGCGATCCTGAGCTCGGCCATCACCTTGGTGCTGGCCGTGAGGCTCGCCTCGATGTTCTCGACCGCCTGCGTGATCGCGTTGGTGGCCGGGAGGATGCACGCCCCCGCCTTCACGCTGCCGGTGGCCACGGCGTCGAGGCTGGCCGCGGTCGTGACCACCGCCTTGCCGCTCTCGAGCAGCAGCCGGCCGCGCGCCTGGGCGGCGACCAGGAGCCGCGGCAGGTTCGTCCTGAGGGTCGAGATCACCGCCTCGACGTCCTCCCCGCCCTCGATGTTGACCGCGGGCTCCCTGCAGGTCGCCCTCGCGCTCGCGCTCGCCTCGCAGGAGCCGTTGCACTCCGCGTTCGCCCTGCAGTCGACGGACGGCTCGGTGAGCTGGGCCCTGCACTTCGGCGCCTTGAAGTCGACGTCGCACTTGCCCGAGCAGTCGGCGTTGCACTGCACGTTCGCGCTGCCCTCGAACGAGCACGAGCCGCGGCACTGGCCCGTGCATTTGCCCTTGCACTCCCCGCGGCACTCGCTGCCAGCGGGCTGCCCGCCGCACTCCGCGTCACACGTGCCCTCGCACGTGCCCTCGCACGTACCGTCGCAGTTCACGGCCAGGTTGGCCGAGCCCTCGCAGCTGCCGGTGCACTGCCCCTCGCACCGGCCCGAGAGCTGGGCAGGATCGCAGCGCGCGATGATCTCCGCGGGGGTCAGCTGGCACGCGGCGTTGGCGTTGCACCTCGCCTCGCAGTTCGCCTGTACGCTCGCGTCGACCGTGCAGCTCGGCGGCTGGACGGAGATCGACAGATCGGCCGTCGCCTCGCCGAGCGCGTCGAGGGCGAGCTCGCACCACTGCGTCGCCCGCTCGCTCGGCTTCGTCGCCGTGATCGTCGCCGCGTCCTCGCCGAGATCGAGCGCGATCGCCTGACAGGCGCTGGTGACGTCGACCACGATGGATCCCGCGGCCCCGGTGAAGTCGGACACGGACTGCATGAAGGCACCATAAATGAGCTCGGAGTCGCCCTCGAGCCCCCACTTCACCGTGGCGAGATCGGCGCCCGGCGTGAAGTCGCGACAGCAGAGGTCATTCTGCAGCTCCGCGGCCTTGTCACACCCCATCAGCGGAACGACGGAGAGCCCCGCCAGCGCCAGAGGGAATGTCGCGATTCGCCACGTCAGACGGATATTCATCAGGAAACTCCTTGGTTCTTTGTCGGGAGCGCGTCCGGTGCCGGATCGCCGCGACCGCGGCGAAACCCCATGAGGGCGGCCGCTCACCTTCGGGCTCGGGCGACAGCCGCCGCCGAGGCAGGGCGACAATAACTCATAAACCGACCCGGCTGACAAGGTGCATCCTGCGGAATTGTTTCCGCTCTCGGCGTCACCTTAGGGCGAGGCCCGTCAGCACGCCAGCAATGCACGACGAGATCTGTTGATGTGCGACTCGGCGTGGGCAGGACGCCTGGACGCGGCCGTCCAGGGGTGCTCTCGGGCGCGCCATGACACGGCACGTCGTGGTTCGCAGTTAGCCATCCTCGAATAGCCGTTGCAGAGCTCGGCCGAGCCGTAGGACAATCGCCCCGTGACCACGCTCGGCCCACGGCTCCCCCGGATCTCGCGGCTCTCTCTCGTCCTCGCCCTGACGGCCGCGTGCAGCGGCTCGTCCGATGACGAGGCCACGGCCGGCCACGCCGCCGGCGAGCCGCCCGAGATGGCCGGGATCACGGCGGCCCACAACGCGGCGCGCGCCACGGTCGACCCGCCCGCCGACGACCCGATCCCGGTGCTCACGTGGTCGCCCGAGATCGCCGCGGTGGCCCAGGCCTACGCCGACGGGTGCGTGTTCGGCCATAGCAAGAGCAGCTACGGAGAGAACCTCTATGCCACGAGCGGCGCCGCGGCCTCTCCGGAGGACGTCGTCGCGGCGTGGATCGACGAGGCCGCAAATTACGACCTCGCGAGCAATTCGTGCAGCTCCACCTGCGGCCATTACACGCAGGTGGTCTGGGCCGACTCCCTGCGGCTCGGCTGCGGGGTCGCCGATTGCTCGGGCGACTCGCCGTTCGGCGGCGGGTCGTGGCAGCTCTGGGTGTGCAACTACGACCCTCCCGGCAACTTCGTCGGCGAGCGCCCCTACTGAGGTCCGCGCAGGCGGTGCAGGCGGTGGTGGACGGCGCGCCGCCCGCGTCTTCCCCGCCCCTCGCCCGCTCTGGTATCGCACGAGCGATGGACTTCGGATGGACCCCTGCCCAGCGCGCCGTCCACGACCGCATGCGCGCCCTCGGCGCCGAGGCCGACGCCGCGGCCCCGGACGACCGCATGGGCGTCCTCGCCCGCGGCGGCGCCCTCGGCCTGCCGATCGCCCGCGATCTCGGCGGCGAGGGCCTCGACCTCGTCACGACGGCGCTCGCCTACGAGGGCCTCGGCGCGACGCTGCGCGACGGCGGCGTCCTGCTCGCCGCGGGGGCGCACCTCTTCGGCGTGGCGCTCCTGCTCGCCCGGGTGGGCACGCCCGCGCAGCAGCGCGCGTGGCTGCCGCGGATGGCGACCGGCGAGCGCATGGCCACGGTCGCCGCGACCGAGGCCGGCGCCGGCTCGGACGTCGCGTCGGTCGAGGCCACGGCCGACCGCACCGCCGCGGGCTACCGGCTCACCGGCGAGAAGCGGTACGTGACCTGGGCCGACCGCGCCGACGTGTACTTCGCGCTCGCGCGCGACGGCGGCGACGGCGGCGCGCCGGCGCGCGGCCTCACGGCGCTGCTCGTCCCCCGCGACGCCGCGGGCGGGGCGGGCGGGGCGGGCGCTCCCGCCGCGGCGGAGGGCCCCGGCGCGGCGCGCATCCGCCCGGGCGCCCTGCTCGCGACCGCGGGCCTCCGCGGCGCGCGGCTCGCGCCCGTCTCGTTCGCCGGCTGCGAGGTCGGCCCCGACGCGCTCCTCGGCCGCGCCGGCGCCGGCCTCGCCGTCTTCCAGATCGCGATGACCTACGAGCGCGCGCTGATCCTCGCCTTCCGCCTCGGCGCCATGGAGCGCGCCCTCGGCGAGGCCGTCCGCTTCGCCCGGGAGCGCGCGATCGGCGGCCAGTCGATCGCGCGCCACCAGGCCGTCGCGCACCGCCTCGCGCAGATGAAGCTGCGGCTGGAGACCTCGAGGCTGCTCGTCTACCGCGCCGCCTGGGAGCTCGACCAGGGCCACCGCGGCCAGGCCGAGGCCGCGCTCGCCAAGTGGCACACGGCGGACTCGGCCTTGCAGTCCGCGCTGGACGATCTCCAGCTCCGCGGCGGCGCCGGCTACCTCGAGGAGAGCGGCCTCCCCTCCGCCGTGGACGACGCGCTGGGCGGCAGCATCCACTCGGGGACGTCCGACGTGCTCGCCACGATCGTCGCGCGCTGGCTCGGCGTCTAGCGCCGCCCGCCAGCGTCCCGGCGCCTTCGCGCGCCCGGCACTAGCCAACCCCCGCGGACGCCTTTACCAAAGGAGGGCTGCGCGGACCGGCCGAGGGTGCCGGCGCCGCGCCCCGTCCGTCGGCCCCCTCACGCCCAACCAGGAACGATCATGACCGAAGCGACCGACAATCCCCTGCTCTCTCTCGGCTTCGAGATCCCGTTCGATCGCATCCGGAGCGAGCACGTCGAGCCCGCGGTGCGCGCGCTGCTCGCGGACGCCCGCGCCCGGCTCGAGGCGCTCATCGCGACGCCCGGCCCCCGCACCTACGAGAGCACCCTCGACGCGCTCGAGGCCGTCACCGAGCGGCTCGACCGCGCCATGAACGTCGTCTCGCACCTCGAGTCGACGTCCACCACGCCCGAGCTGCGCGCCGCCTACAACGCCGTCCAGCCGGAGGTCAGCGAGTTCCTCAGCGGCATCGCCCTCAACGAGGGCGTCTACGGCGCGCTCAAGGCGTTCGCGGCCACGCCCGAGGCCGAGGCGCTCACCGGCCCGCGGCGCCGCTTCTTCAAGAAGACCCTCGACGACTTCCGCCGGAGCGGCGCCGAGCTCGACCCGCCCGGCAAGAAGCGCCTGTCCGAGATCGACGTCGAGCTCGCGACGCTCACCCTGCGCTTCTCGCAGAACGTGCTCGACGCCACCAACGCCTTCGAGTTCGTGGTCGAGGACCCGGCCCGCCTCGCCGGCCTGCCGCCGAGCGCGATCGAGGCCGCCCGCCAGAGCGCCCAGGACAAGGGCGTCAAGGGCTACCGCTTCACGCTGCAGGCGCCGAGCTACATCCCGGTCCTCACGCACCTCGACGACGCCTCGATCCGCGAGCGCTTCTACCGCGCCTACAACACGCGGGCGACCGAGGGCGATCACGACAACCGCCCGCTCATCCGCCGCATCCTCGAGCTCCGCCGCGAGAAGGCGACGCTGCTCGGCTACGCGACCTTCGCCGACCTCGTGCTCGAGGATCGCATGGCCAAGACGGGCGCCGAGGCGCGCCGCTTCGTCGGGACGCTGCGCGAGCGCACCGAGCCGGTGTTCGCCCGCGAGAAGGACGAGCTCGCCGCCTTCCGCCGCGAGATCGAGGGCCCGGGCGCGCCGCCGCTCGAGCCGTGGGACGTCTCCTACTACGCCGAGAAGCTGCGCCGCGCCCGCTACGACTTCGACGACGAGGCGCTCCGCCCCTATTTCCCGCTGGATCGCGTCGTCTCCGGCCTGTTCGAGATCGCCCACCGCCTCTACGGCGTGCGCATCGTGCCCTGGCAGGACGCGCCCACGTGGCACCCGAGCGTCCGCGCCTACCGGCTCCTCGAGGCGGACGGCGCCCAGAGCGCCGCGTTCTACCTCGACTTCGCCCCGCGCGAGCAGAAGCGCGACGGCGCCTGGATGCACGGGCTCGTCACGGGCGCGCCGAGCGACGGCGGGCGCGCGGCCGGCGAGGACGCGCGGCACCTCGAGGTCCTGGCGGGCAGCTTCACCCCCCCGGTCGGCGGCCGCCCCGCGCTGCTCAACCACCGCGAGGTCGAGACGCTGTTCCACGAGTTCGGGCACATGATGCACCACGCCTCCAGCCGGGTGCCGATCCGGAGCCTCGCCGGCACCAACGTCGCCTGGGACTTCGTCGAGCTCCCCTCGCAGATCATGGAGAACTGGTGCTGGGAGCGGGAGGCGCTCGATCTGTTCGCGCGCCACCACGAGACGGGCGCGCCCATCCCCGACGACCTGCTCCAGCGGATGCGCGCCGCCCGCACGTTCCGCGCCGGCGCCGTGACGATGCGGCAGCTCGGCTTCGCCGAGATCGACCTCGCGCTCCACGTGGACTGGACCCCCGAGCGCGGCGACGTCGTCGAGTTCGCGCGCGAGGTCCTCGAGCGCTACTCGCCGGTCCCGCTGCCCGAGGGCTACGCGATGATCGCCGGCTTCTCCCACCTCTTCTCGAGCCCGGTGGGCTACGCCGCCGGCTACTACTCGTACAAGTGGGCCGAGGTGCTCGACGCCGACGCCTTCTCCCGCTTCCAGGAAGAGGGCCTGTTCAGCCGGAAGGTGGGCGACGCGTTCCGGAGCCAGATCCTCGCGCTCGGCGACACGCAGGACCCGATGGATCTCTACAAGAGCTTCCGCGGCCGCGAGCCCACCCTCGACGCCCTGCTCCAGCGCAGCGGCCTCGCCTGAGCCCCCGGGGGGGCGGCCCTCCGGCGGTCCGCCCGGCGCTGCCGCCTGCCGGCCCCCGCCCCGAAGGCCCGCCTTCCCCCGCCCGGGCCCCTGACGGCCCCCACGGCTTCCCGACGCCCCCTCGACCCCATCGCCCCAGGTAGCCCCAGGACGAGCGCGCCTCCGCGCCCGGCGAGCCCGAGCGCGCTGCCGGCGCCGGACGCGCTGGAGCGATTGACCGGTTCATTCAAGCTCCGGCGGGGCGCCCGAGGCGCGCGATGCCCGTCCCGGCGCGCGGCCCTCCGTGCGTCGCGCGCGCCGCAACCACGGAGACCTCGACCGCTCTCCAGGACGGCGGCGTCTCGGGATCGGCTTTGTGAACATCGGTGAAGAACCCTGAAGAATACATGAAGTCAAAATCGTGCTGCCCGCAAATAAAGAGCGCGACTCGAATTGATAAAACAATTCAGCTCGCTATTTAAACACCGGTCGCGGCCGCCCCTGACTTCGAGCCTCCCTATCGGCTGCATGATCCCGTGATGGCAGGCTCGATCCGGTCTGACAGGAGCGTTCGATGGGGGGGCGTGCGACGTCTCAAAAAAACCGGTTCATCCGGCCTCGCTCCCGTGGACCGTTCGCGCCGATCCGGCCCTGCATCGAAGCGGCCGCCGGCCACGTACGAAACGACCGATCGCCGCCTGGGTGGATGGCATCCAGGAGGGCAGAGGCGACCGACGGTCGCCGGACTCATCAAGGAGAACAACGATGCGACGTTTGAGCTTCATGATAACGACCTCGTGCGCGCTCGCGCTCGGCGCCTGCGTTCAGGCGCCTGAGGCGGACGAGCAGCCCGTCGGTCAGGTGGCGCAGGGGCTCGCGGATCCGGCCTCGGTGCTCGGGTTCGAGAGCGTTGCGGACTGGACCGTCGCCGGCGCCGTGAAGAGCGCCAGCTCCAGCGCCTCGCAGGGCGCCTCGGCGCTCGCGCTCAGAAATTTCGCCTTCGCGGAGCTCCGCTCCGCGCCGCTCACCACCCTGTCCGGCGTGACCTCGAAGCTGGCCTTCGACCTGCGGGCGCCGGTGCCGCCCGACTTCGGCAATGCGCAGCTCTCCGTGGACATCCCGTCTCGCGGCGTGCACAGCGCCTACCTGGGTCAAGTGAGCCTCGACGAGCTCGACGCCAACGTGTACGGCACGCTCTCGTTCGACGTGCCGCCGAGCGTCGTCAGCGCCCTGCAGCAGACCTACAGCGACCTGACGTTCAAGATCGTCCTCAACGTCCCGTTCACGAGCGCCGATTACCTGGTGGATAACCTGCGCTTCGTGGGTGGGGAGCCGCCGGGCGAGGCTTCCAAGGTCGAGCTGCGCGTCTCGGGCGTGGACGACCGGCTCGTCGTCTCGGTGAACGGCCTCCAGCGCAGGATGTTCCACCTCGGCGAGGCGAGCGTCGGCCAGCGCATCGACGTGAGCGGCTGGTTCGGGGGCGGCGCCAACGACGTGCGCGTCCAGCTCCTCAACACCGGGGGTCCGGCGACCGGCGGCGTCGAGCTCTGGGTGGACGATCAGCCTGTCGTGAGCGAGGCGTGCCCTGCGACGGTGTGCAATGGCCTGGATGTCCGGACGGGCATCGTGTGGGATCGGACGTTCTCGGTCGCGACCCCGAACCGGCCTGCGTTCCAGCCCGTGACGGTGACGGGGGACGGCGGCGCGCCTGGCAAGGTGTATGTGAACGACGTCTTCACGGGGCGGGTCACGCCCACCACGCTGTCGCTGCCGCCGGGCGACTACAGGATAGGCGTCGGGTTCAGCAGCGAGCTGCCGCCGCGCGATTACACCGGCTCGTTCTTCGAGCAGCAGGTGACCGTCGCCGCGTCGCCCCTGAACGTCGACATCACGTCGACCCCGCCGCTCCCCCTCCAGGAGGAGACGCGCATCGCGATCCTGCCCATCCGGAACAGCATCAACCATGTCGCGTCGCTGGGCGGGCCGGACCCGTCGAACACCGGCGTGCTCTTCGACGCCGACGTCACGGCGCTCGTCGCGCAGGTCGAGGCGACCAACGAGCTCTGGTTCGAGCCGCTGTCCTACGGGCTCGCGCGGTGGACCGTCGAGGTCCTGCCCACCATCGAGGACGTGCCGATCATCGAGCAGAACCACGACGGGTGGGACACCACGCGCTTCATCGCTGAGGCTGATACTGGCTCTCTGGCGAGCCAGTACGACATGGTCGTGTACTTCTTCTCGCAGCACCGGGCCGACGGTTCCCCGGTCGAGCGCGTGAGCAACATCGCGTGGGCGTTCGACGGCACGAACATCGGTTTCTCGACCAGCTTCACCAGCGTGGGCTCGGACAACCTGAACGCCGGCTTCCTCCACGAGACCCTGCACAACTACGAGTCCTACAACCAGAACGTGCTGCACCTCTACAACGGCATCGAGGGCCTGCACGGCGCCGAGCAGCACGGTTATTACAACGGCTCCAACGGCGAGGTGGACTACCTGCACTTCTATCGCCACTTCATGCGCGGCCAGGTCGCCGAGCTCGGCGCCATGCGCTCGAACCTGAAGTGGCCCGCGATCGGCGAGGTCGCGCCGAGCTCGGACCTCTACCTCGGCGTCTTCCCGGTCCTGCGCCACGGCTTCCGCGTCCCGTGACGTAGCCTCCCCGGCCCGTCCGTCCCCATCCGCAGGCCCGAGGAGACCGTGCTCGTCGCGCGGCGCGGGCAGGGCGGATGTCTGAGCCCCAAGGACAAAGCTCCTCGCGGCGGAGCCGGAGGAGCTTTGTCACAGGCGAGCCCGGCGGGACCCCCGCGCCGCGCGACGAGCACGGTCTCTCGGGTCGGGCCCCCGGGCGGGCCTCTAAGCCAAGCGTAAGGAGGAGGAGGGGGCCCCGGCGCTCATGCCACCGGCCGCCCCCTCCGGCGGGCTCACTTCATCGAGAAGTTGCACGCCGAGAGCGACGCCGACCCCACGGTCTGGGTGATCGCCCAGTTGTTGAGCGACCGGATCTGCGCCTGCTCGGTCCTGAAGGCGTACCGGTTCGCGAGCTGCACCTCGGCGCCGCCCTTCGGCTGGATGTACACCGAGTACCGCCGCGACGACGTCTCGACCACCATCCGGACCGTGTACGTCTTCCCGGCCACGTACGGGAACACCGTCGCCGCCTCGTACCGCGAGCCGTTCCGGACCCGGACGTTGCCCTGCTCGTCGAAGATCACGATCGCCGCGAGCTCGGTCCACTGATCCGCCGCCCCGCTCGACAGCCCGACGACCCCGTCGATCTTCGCCGCGCTCGGCGTCACGTCCCACGTCGCCGTGAAGGTGCCCCACTGCGTCGTCAGCGGCGTGTTCACCCACTCGCCAGCGTCCACGGTCGGGCACGACGGCGCCGGGTCTGGTGTCGTCGGCTCCGGCTCCGTCGGCTCGGTCGGCGTCGTCGGCTGGGTCGGCGTCGTCGTCGTCCCCGAGCCGAACTCGAAGGCGCCGATGTCCATCGCGCCCACGGCCGTCCGCTGCCGCGCGGTGCCGACGGCCTCGAGCGCCCCCTTCGGCGGGTGGAAGAGCGGGCTCGTCAGCGGCTTCGGGAACGGGTACCCCGGGATCCCCGAGATCTGGCTCACGCCCTTGTTCAGGAGCGGGCTCGACGACAGCAGCGACACGTCGCGCCGGTCCAGGCTCGTGAAGCCCGGATTGTCCACGAACTGCGTATTCGCGAAGGCGGAAGGCACAACCGAGCCCGTGGGCACCGCGTTGTTGACGCCCTTGATCACCGGGCTGCCGGTCGTCCACTTCGCCTCGGTGTCGCGGAAGACCTGGACGCTGCCGCCGCCGACGCGGTGGAAGACGTTGTTGTGGAGCTCGATGCTCTCGATGCGGTCGAACAGGTGGATCGCCGCGTTCGACCCCTGCATCAGCAGGAAGGTGTTGTTGACGAACCGGTACCGCCCCTTCGTGTCGCCCGTGCCGTCGCCGCCGACGCGCACCACGTACTGCGTGTGCGTCTTGCGGAAGACGTTGCCGACCACATCGGAGTCCTCCCGCGCGAGGTCCTCATCCTGCCCGTCCGGACCGATGAGCTCGAGGTCCTTGTAGAGCCCGCCTTCGATCCAGTTATAGTAAATCTCGTTCCGCTCCGCGCGGGACTTCACCGCGTTGCCGCCGTTTGTGTCGTGGACGTAGCTGTGCTGCATCCGGAACACGGCGCCCGGATACGCGCTCTCGTCCGTGGCCATGTAGATCGAGTGCTTCTGCGTCCCGCTCCCGCACTTGTAGACCTCGACGTACTCCAGCGTCAGCGAGCCCGAGTCGCTGTCGGCGCCGAGGATGCCGTGCGCTGGACAGTCGTGGACCACCGTGTCGCGAATGGTCACTTCGTGACCATGGTGGAAAACACACCGGGACGTGCCGCCGGTCACATCGAACCCCTCGAGCACGACGTGGTTCGCGTTGAGCTCGATGGTGTTGGTGCCGCCCTTGAGGATGGGGCGCTTCCCGGAGACGCGCTTGCCGCGGATGGTGATCTTCGCGCTGGCCGTGCCCCCCCTCGTGATCCGGATATTGCCCGGGTACGTCACGTTGCCGTCGACCTCCACGATGTCGCCCGGCTTCAGCAGGTTCGCGACGTCGTTGAGGGTCTTGTAGGTGCGCGTAGGGCCGACAAGGAACGTCGTGCCGGCGGCCTGCTCCCCCGCGCCCCAATCCTCCGCGGTCACGTCCTCGTCGAGCGGCGCGCAGCCGGAGCCGACGATCGACATCGCCAACAGCGAGGCGATGAACTTACCGGCGGCAAACGACCGCGACCCAAAGCCTTGAGAAATCGAATGCATGGCTTTTTCTCCCCCGGCGTCGTCGAACCCCTGCGGTGAACAGGACCGTAACGGCCGAAGGCTACAGGGGGCAGAAGTGAAGCCTCCCGCTGTAGACCCTCGCGCCGCGAACCATCGGTGCAGACCATTCAGCACCAGAGGGGCGGATACCGGCGCTCTCGTGAGACAACTTATTCCTGGATTGGAGCAAAGGGTCAAGACGAAATGCTTTCGCAAATCAAACGATCGGCCAATTAGGTCGCACACCTCAGCCGCTTTTCACATCAAGGTTGCAAAAATTCGATGCAAAACTGCAATGCGCAGCTCGTCCGCTGATGTGAGGAATGTGTAGCGATGTGGCCGCTCGCTCGCTCTTTCATGGTCAAAATCCCGCATAATTGTGGGCCAAAGCGCACCTACACCGGAAACTCCGTTCGTCCTAACGACCTCTGCCTACCTCTCCCCGCATCTGTCGAGCTCGCGAGCGACGTCCACGCCGCGCCGAGGCGGCGTGCTTCGCCGGAGCGCGCACCGATTCGTCGTCAGCGATGGGCGGAGCGGTGATCGCGCCGATCTCACCGCGCCCGCATAGGAGCAGCGCCTTTCACGCTTCGAGCCGCTGCCGCGGCCCCTCGAGCGCGCGCGGCGGTGCCACGTGCGCCGGGCGCGCCTCCGCGGCGACGCCCAGCGCGCCTCGGCGCGCGTGCGACGGAGTCATTCGCCGATCGGATCTCCGGGGAGAGCTTCCATTGCGGCGCTCGCGACCGCGAGGGGATCTCGGCCATTGCGATTCGGCGGGGCGCCGTGCGTTCGGCCGGCGGCCGTTCGGCCGGCAGCCGCGCCCGTTCCCGGGGGATCCGAGCGCGCTCGCCGGTGCGTTCTCGCCGGCGAGATCGAGGCGATCGGGCGGGAGATCGCCGAGAGGCACGAATGAGCGGCGTTCGACGACGAGATCCGGCGCGCCCGCGCGGCCGTCGCGCGCGTCGCGCCGTTCATCGCGCCGCCAGCCACGGGAAAGTAAGCCGCCGGCCGCGCCGGAAAACTGAACGGGTTGTCAGGAATACGGAAAAGGATGAATCGGGCTCAGGAGGAGATCTCGTTGCCTTTCGGGAATTCCCGTCTTCCTCCTGGATTCGGGCGTCCGGCGGGCCGAGCGGGGCCGGGGCGGGCTCAGCGCCTGCCTTTGAAGCCCATCATCTGCTGCACCACCGCCTCGCTCTCCTCGGCGATCGCGCCTTCCTGGGCCGCGCGATCGGCGCAGTCTTCACAGACCTTCTTCTTCTTGCTTCCGACCTTGATCGTCTTGAGCTCGTCGACCTCGCTGTCGCACTCGCGGCACGTGGGCATCGCCGACCTTCCTTTCGCGCCGCCAGCATATCGCACCCGCGCCGGGATCGCGCCGCCGCGGTGCGGGGTTCCGGCGGGGCTCGCCCGCCCGATGTTTGGCCCGGACGAGCCGCGCGACCTACGCTCGGCGCCTCACGAGGACCCAGGAGGAACGCATGGATCGCAGGCAGGGCGCGCGCGCCCAGGTCGACTTCCCCGTCTCGGCGCTCGTCGACGGCCACAGGCACCGGTGCCGCGCGATCGATCTCTCCCCGACCGGGATGGTCGTCGAGCGCACGCCCGGGCTCGCGGGCCGGGCGCTGCCGGCGGTCACCCCGTTCGAGCTCGACCTCGGGGTCGGTCGCCCCATCCGGCTGCGCGCCCGCCCGGTCTGGGACCGCGACAACCTGCTCGCCGTCCGCTTCGTGGTCATGAGCGACGCCGACCGGCTCACGATCGCCGAGCACCTCGACGAGAGGGCGCGGCGCCGGGAGCCGCTGCACTAGATCGTCCCCGTCTCCCGTCTGCCGTCTCCCGTCCCCCGTCCCCGTCCTTCGTCCCCGTGCGCGTGCGCGTGCGCGTGCTCGTGCGCGCTGACTTCGGGGAATCGCGCACGCGCACGCGCACGCGCACGAAGGACGAGCACGGGAGACGGAAGACGGAAGACGGGAGACGGCAGACGGCAGACGGCAGACGGGGACGAGAGATGACGCACGGCGTAGCAGTCGCAGCTGAAGACCGCGCTCATTCCGTGCGCCAGCACGCAACGAGCCGGCCCGCCCTCGACGCAATGCGTGCCTGCAAGGATGAAATCGCAGGAGTGCAACGCGAGGGAATGCGCCCGGGACATCTATGCGATTTCGCAGTGAATTTTGAGCTTCTCACGGTGGCACACGAGCTGCTAATTCATACGTCAGCGTTGCTGGTGCGGCTTCTCCCCCCCCCGGGCCCCGGCGACGCTTTTTCTTTTTGTCGATCGCCGGATCGACGCGCCGCTCGGCGCTCGGTGACGCCTCCGCCCGGCGCCAGCGCGCGCCGCTGCGTAAGGGAGCGCCGTGCGACGTGGGCGCCGCTCTACGTGCGCGGCTCCCTGCGCCGGCGCGCGGCGGAGATCGACGTCCGCGGCCACTTGGCGGCAGAGCGGCGCAGCTCGTCGAGCGCTTGCTCGGGCAGGCGCGCCACGCGCGGCTCGGCGGCGCGGGGCTCACCCGGGCGGGGCTCGGCGGCGGCCGGCGCCGCGGCGGCCGGCTCGCCGGCGCGGGGCTCGGCGGCGGTCAGCGGCTCGGCGGGGGCGGCCGGGCGGGCGCCCAGGTAGGGCCAGAGGCGCTCGCGGATGGGCGCCGGCAGCACGTTCTCCAGGTACTCGAGCGCGGTCCCGCGCAGGTGCGCGTCGTCGGCGTGGAGCGCCCGGTAGGCGATCTCGAGCGGCTCGCGCTCGAGGCACAGCGAGAGCACCCGGAAGACGTGCTCCAGGCTGCGGCTCGTCCGCTCGACCAGCAGCCGCTCGGCCAGGGGCGCCTCCACCGCCGGGGACGCGTTCGGGGGCTGGGCGTCCCACACGCGGCGGTCGATCTCGATCTCCCGCGTCGCCGCCGCGATCACGTCGTCGCGGCGCAGGTGGATCGGCGCGCGCTGCTGGAGCAGGCGCGCGAGCGCCACGCCGCACTGGTAGCGCACCTCGAAGCGCTCGTCGGCGAGGCCGAGCATCAGCCCGTCGGCGGCGCGCTGGGTGGGGCAGGCCTGGAGCACGCGCGGGACGCGGCGCCGGACGGCGAGGCTCACGGCCGGGTCGAGCAGCGCGTCGAGGAGCTGGCCGGTCGCGCGGGGGGCGACGGCACGGAGCGCGCGGATCGCCTCCGAGATGAGCCCGTCGCGCTCGAGGAGCGGGAGGAGGTGCGGGACGAGCACGGGGTCGGGCTCCCGGGCGAGGGCCCGGCGGATGCGCTCGGGCTCGCCCGAGCGGAGGTCGGCGACCGCCGCGAGCACCGGGTCGGACGAGAGCGCGGCCGACGCGGAGCGCGCCGAGAGCGGCCCCTCGGCGATCTTGCGCTCGCCGGCCGGCGCGCGCGGGCCGTCGCCGGAGCCGCCGGCGGAGACCGACGGCCGTGCGGAGATCGGCGGGCCGGCGTACGAGGTGCGCTCGCCGTCGCCGGGGGCGCGCCCGGCGTCGGCGCGCGCGGCCGTCCCCTTCCGGAGGGCGGCGAGCTCGGCGAGCACCTTGTCGCGGCTGAGCGCGTCGACGGTGCCGCTCAGGGTGCGGCGGGTGGTCGCGTCGACGACGTTGGCCGGGTCGAGCGAGACGGCGCCGGAGCGCAGGCTGCCCTCGAGCGCGGCGACGTAGCCCCGGTGGAGCCGCGGCGTGAAGAGCAGGGTGACGCCCGCCGCCGCGGTGCCGAGGCCGATGAGGAGCGGCAGCGACGCGTCCGGCGCGAGCGCGAGCAGGACCATGGCGAGGCCGCTGCCGGCCGCGGTGCCGATGCGGTCGAAGCCGACGTCGATGAGGGTCTTGATCGACCGCTTCTGGTCCGGGGGTAGGGGCGTGTAGAGCAGCTCGTAGCCCGAGCGGAAGAGGGAGTTCCGGAGCACCGCCTCGGTGGCGCGGACGATGGAGGCGGACCAGAGGCGCGGCGCGACCACGACGGAGAGGGAGCTCGTGAGGACGGCGACCGGGAGGATGCCGATGGTGGCGGCGAGCCCGAGCCGGTCGAGCGAGAGGGTGGCGGCGAGCGACTGCACGAGGAACGAGAGCAGGCTGACCGAGAGGTGGAAGAGGGCGAAGAACGAGAGGAGCTCGTTGCGGTCGCGCATCGCGTGGGCGGCCTCGGCGCTGAGGGCCACGTCGAAGAGCGCGCCGCTCACGGCGCCGAGGCCGACGAGCAGGGCGAGGTCGCGCAGGTGGGGGCTCTCGCGCAGGGCGCGGAGGCCGGAGGGGCTGTCGGCGGTGGTGCTGGCGGCGGTGGAGCCGGCGGCGGCGGCGCCGGCGTGGTGTTCGGCGTGGCCGTCGGCGCGGGCCGCGGTCGCGCCCGGGAGGCTCGCGCCGAGGAGGTAGGTCGCCAGGGCGGCCAGCCCGCTCAGGCCGGCGAGGGCCAGGAGCATGGTCGGGGCGTCCATCAGGTGGCCGGCGCGCCAGGCGAACAGACCGCCGATGACGCCGCCGAGCGTGCCGCCGCCGGCGATGCGCCCCATGGAGTGGCGGGCGGTGTGGGGGTCGAAGCGCTCGTTGACGAGCGACCAGAAGGCGGAGATGAGGGTCGCGCCGAAGACGGCGACGTGCAGGTAGAAGACCAGGGCGGCGGCGCCGGGCGCGCGCAGGGCGAGGGCCCACTCGAGGGCGAGGAGGACGGAGCTCGCGGCGCAGGTGGCGGGGACGACGCGCGCGGGCGAGAGCTGCAGGAGGGCGCGCGAGAGCAGGAGGACCGCGCCGAACGAGAGCGCCGCGCCGGCGGCCATGACCTTGGGGACGTCGGCGGCGCCGAAGGCGGCGAGGAAGAGGGCGTCGCGGGTGGCGCGGCCGGCGACCTGCTGGGCGATCATCGCGCCGGACGCGAGGGCGGCGATGAGGACGGGCCTTGCGGTGCCGGTCTCCCCTTCCACCGGGTTCTTGGGCAGCGGTCCGTTGGGCATCAGGCGGGCTCGGCGGCGAGCACGCGGGCGTCGGTCACGATGGTCCCGAGGGGGACGTCGCCATCGGTGGCCGGCACCTCGGCGATGAGCTGGAAGTCGAAGGCGACGCCGACGGCGTGCGCCGGGGGGCAGAAGCGCGGCAGGGTGCTGTCGTAGTAGCCGGCGCCGTAGCCGATGCGGTGGCCGCGGGCGTCGATCTGGAGGGCGGGGACGACGATGACGTCGAGCGCGGCGGCCTCCTCGTCGGCGGGGTCGGGCTCGCGGAAGCCGAGGCCGCGCTCCTGCATGGCCTCGGGGTCGGCGACGAAGCGGAAGGTCATGGCGCGCGACTCGGGGTCGATGGCGGGGTAGGCGACCTGGACGCCGCGGGCGCGGAGGAGCGGCTCGAGCTCGCGGAGGTCGACCTCGTTGCGGTCCTCGATCGGGTAGAAGAGCGCGACGCGCCGAGCGGCGACGACGGCCGGGAGCTCGGCGAGGGCGCGGACGATGCGGCGGGAGCGCTCGAGGATGGCGTCGCGGGGGATCGAGTTGCGGACCGCCCGGGCGCGCTTCCGCAGCTCGGCTTTCGCGCGGTAGCGCAGGGCGGCTTCGGTGTCGGGGTCCATGGCGGGGGTGGGTCCTCCGGGGCGCATCCTAGAGAGGCGGGGCGGGATCGGGGAACCGGTGTGTGAGAAATCGGCGGGGGGTGGAGATGGGGGGCGCGGGGTGGGGCGGATTTGCAGGGGGGAGCGCGGGGGTGGGGCGAGACGGCGGGTGCAGGAGGGGGCTGAGGGCGGGCTCTGGAGTGGGCGAGCGGCGGGCACGGGGAGCGGGGAGCGGGGCGAGGTCGGGGGTGGAACGGGAGGGAGGCGCGGGAGGAGCGCGAGCGGGCGCACGAGGCGGACCGAGGCGGTCGCGACCGGCGGGCCGGGATGAGCTCACGGAGGAGCTCGGTGGCACCGTTTGTGCTGGCGGCGCCGGCCGCGTGGGCGGCGTGGACAGGGTGTCTGTTGGCAGCGCCGAAGTTGCGATAAAGCGATGACCGAGCCGGAGTCGCCTGCGCGAGCCGCGGCCCTCGGCGATGGGAGGAGAGCGATGTTCTGGGACGATTTCAAGAAGTTTGCGATTCGTGGCAACGTCGTCGACATGGCGGTCGGCGTCGTGATCGGCGCGGCGTTCGGCAACATCGTCAAGTCCCTCGTCGATCACCTGATCATGCCGCCGATCGGCCTGGTGACGGGCGGCATCGACTTCAGCCGGCACTACATCGTCCTGAAGGCGCCGAGCGGCCCCGGTCCCTACGCGAACGCAGACGAGATGGTGAAGGCGGGCGCGGTCCTGCTTCAGTATGGCCAGGTCATCAACAACCTGGTGAGCTTCTTCATCATCGCCTTTTGCGTGTTCCTGCTGATGCAGCTCATGGGGAAGCTCCAGAGAAAGCACGAGGAGGCCGCGACGACCAAGGACTGCCCCGAGTGCGCGATGAGCATCCCCATCAAGGCGGTGCGCTGCGGGCATTGCACGACGACGCTGAAGGCGGCGTAGGGCCGCGGAGGGGCCGGCGGCGGGGGGCTGTTACCAAACAGGCTCAAGAACGCGCTCGTCCCGTCTTCGCAAGTAGTAGAGCCCCGTCGCCTGGTCGAGCTCCTTGCCGGTGAACACGTACGCTCGCCGCAGCTCGTACCGCGAGTCCGACGCGTCGATCCACAGCTCCCCGGTCGGGAAGTACTCGTCCCGCTGCGTCAACGTCTGCTCGTTGTTCGACGCGAAGCTCGTGCTGCCCTGGTGGTCCGGGTGGTAGTAGATCGTCGGCGGATCCCGGAACCAGTCCGGGTCCATCTTGCTCGCGATGCGCGTCTGCCCCGCGTAGATGTGCTTGGTGATGAACCGCCCGTCCCGCAGCGTCAGGTGCTGATCGTGGTAGGCCGTCTCCTCCTCGCCGCTGATGCGGTGCAGGTGCACCCGCCGCTCGCCGTCGCCGTCGTAGAGCACGCGCGACAGCTCCTGCCCGTTCTGGCTCACCCGTGAGACGCGGTTCTCCTCGTTGCACTCCGTCCCCCGTCACGAGCTCACTATGGCGGTGAGGGCCCTAGCTCTTCGAACCAGCTGGATATCAGGCTCTGCAGTCCTTCTGAGATCTCCTGAGAGCGAAGGCGAGCGAGGTACCATGAGATCCTCTCTCGCAGCTAACCATCGGCCCTGCACGATAATCCTAGGAGGTCAACACAAGAGGCGCGCTCGCCAGGATCTGAGCTGGACTCGAGGATGTGCAAATAAATGGCGACTCCCCTCGATAGCTCTCGCAGACATCGATTGACCAGGTCTATTTCGCCGTGTGCAAGCTCCGACTCCGATCCTTCGCCGCTGCCGATCTGCACCAGGAGCTCCAGTACCTGGGGGGGGGGCGAGCCACGCGAGTACATCGCAGCAAAACCTCTATGAGACACGGCACCGTTGCCAGAGCCGCTTGATAAACAGCTCCTTGAACGACCACAACATTGTCGATCTTCCAGTATGATGCCACCGCATCGATCTCTGTTTTGGCACATTGGAGCTGCCGAATCGCATCTGGGATCCCTGATGCATCGCCTGCGGCGCGCAACTTTGACCAGTCGCAACGTTCAATCTCCCAAACCATGTTTGCTGCTCTCGCTTGATCTCACTTGGACTTGTCGCTCTGAAGCTGAGTCCCTTCGTAGCTCATCACCGGCGGCCACGGCATCGACTCCGCCACGAGGTGCTCGTCGATGTGCCTGGGCGCGTGCGGCTGCGGACCGGCGTACTGGCACATGGACCGACAAAGATGACTCCAGCGGTTCTAGGGTTTACATATGTCCCAAAGCACAGACCTCAGATTGTCGAGACCTGGGTCATACTGTAGTTGGCCGCTTTCGATTCGTGGTAGAGCGCTAGATATATTTAGCTTCGGTTCGAAGACTATTGATCGATTCACAAATCGTTGTCAATGAACAACGTTGACTCTGAAACGGCCTATGCAAGAATTTCGATCCCAACAAGGATGCCTCTAATATCGAAATCAAGTACCACATCTGGGCCATCATAGTCTCCGATAAGGTCATGAAGCCGAACTGACTTGGACATCTTGCACGGACTGGTCCCAGGATGAGATGGCAAACGAAGATAAGCCACGTCGGCATCATCCTCGGACACGCGCAGCTCAAATGTTCCGCTACTCTTTCCCGAACTCGAATCACTCATGTTGTGGCCTCCACTCCAATACCGTTTTCAGTTTTAGGGTTCCATCTTTGACCTGATAGACGACAGCACCCCGTTTCCCGAACCCAGGGACAATCACCCGATCAGCGTGTGCAGTGTCTCGAATGGCTCCACTCGGGAGGCCACCCTTTTCTATGCTCGCCCCGAACTCCTGGAGCGCGGCTCGGGCCTCCTTCACGCTGCCGAAGCCTGCGCGCTCAACTGCTCTTTCGGCAGCGTGGGGCATGTTGCTATTCACGATCTTCTTGATCGGAATGCTCAGTCTTTCCTTCGTTGTTCCTTCGGATGTAGGCTGCTTCGCAGCTGCCTGCCCCCCCTTCATCGCCTGCGCGGGCTTCGTCGGCTGCGCTGCCGGTGCTGGCTGCGGCGGCTTCGCCGGCTGCGCTGCCTGCGCCGGCTGCGATGCCGCCTGCTGCTGGCCAGCGGGCCGCGGCGGCAGCACCGGCTGCTGGTTCACGCCGCCCATGCGCACCGTCCGAGGAGGAGCCGCCGCCGGGCTGACGGACGTCTTGCCCTGCGCCCGCTGCTCCGCCATGCGCTGCATCTGCATCATCTGATGAAAGCGAGCGCCCTCGGGCCCGGTCCAGCAGCTCGGGCTCCGGCAGCCCCCCATCCCGACGCCGCCGGGCGGGAAGTTCCGGTGTCCACCAAACGCCTGCCGCCCATCGGGATCGAGCAGACTGACCGGGTTGTTCAGCGTGTAGCTGTACAGCCCCAGGTTCCCCGGGTTGAACACCCCCGCGCCCGGCCCTCCCGCCATGTACTCGTCCAGGATCGGGTCCGGGCTCAGCCACACGTTGATCCGCGGGTCGTAGTACCGCGCTCCGAAGTAGTAGAGCCCCGTCGCCTGGTCGAGCTCCTTGCCGGTGAACACGTACGCCCGCCGCAGCTCGTACCGCGAGTCCGACGCGTCGATCCACAGCTCGCCGGTCGGGAAGTACTCGTCCCGCTGCGTCAGCGTCTGCTCGTTGTTCGACGCGAAGCTCGTGCTGCCCAGGTGGTCCGGGTGGTAGTAGATCGTCGGCGGGTCCCGGAACCAGTCCGGATCCATCTTGCTCGCGATGCGCGTCTGCCCCGCGTAGATGTGCTTGGTGATGAACCGCCCGTCCCGCAGCGTCAGGTGCTGGTCGTGGTAGGCCGTCTCCTCCTCGCCGCTGATGCGGTGCAGGTGCACCCGCCGCTCGCCGTCGCCGTCGTAGAGCACGCGCGACAGCTCCTGCCCGTTCTGGCTCACCCGCGAGACGCGGTTCTCCTCGTTCCACGCTGTCGTGCGCCGCGTCGCGTCCCGGTAGACCCAGCCGGTCTGGTTGCCGCTGGCGTCGTAGCTCATCACCCGCGGCCACGGCACCGACTCCGCCACGAGGTGCTCGTCGATGTGCCTGGGCGCGTGCGGCTGTGGACCCGTGTACTGGTACACCGACCGGTACGTCTGCTCCCGGATCGCGTGATCCTCCCGCCATCCGCCGCTGCCATCCGGCACGAACCGGTAGCTCGCCTGGTCCTTCGTCAGGATGTTGCCGATCTCGTCGAACTTGAACGACAGCCGGTACCGGTACTGCCAGTCCCTCCGGTCCTGGTACGTCCCGCTCGCCGAGATCAGCTGATAGAGATCGTCGTACCCGTAATCGTGCGTCGTCGGCCCGACCAGCACCGAGCCCGGCATCTCCTGGTCGTACGGCGCCTCGTTCCGCACCTGCTCCAGGTTGCCCGCCGCGTCGTACGCATACCGCATCCGCTGGAACGGCCTCGCCGGCAACCCTCGTTCCACGAGGAACCGGTCGCGGTGATCGGCGTTGATCTCCTGAAGCCGCCGCGACTTCTCGAAGTACCTGTACGACGTCGCGATCCCGTTGCCGTGCACCACGCGCACCCGCTGCTCGAACTCGTCGTAGCCGATGTGCAGCAGGTACTGCGTCGTCGCCGGCTCGTCCGGGTGTTGCGGGTTCGGCTGGGTGTTCGTGCCCACGGCCGACCGAACCAGGCCGCCTCGGTCGTAGCCGTACGTCACCACCTCGGCACCGGAACCGGGGAACTTCATCGACAGGAGCCGCCCGAACGCGTCGAACGCGTACTCCATCGTCGCCTGGTACGGCCCCCGGTGCGGCTCGCGGATCCGGGGGAACTCGGTCGTCAGCTGCGCGACGTTCCCGAGCCGGTCGTACGCAAACGTCCTCTTCCCCGCCTCGCTCTGCTCCTCGACGAGCCGCCCGGCCCGGTTGCCGTGCTCGTCGCCCGCCGCGTCCGGCGCGCCGTACGCGTACGTCACGTCCGTCGAGTCCGGGTAATCCACCCGCGCGATCCGGTTGAACGCGTACTCATACCGGATCAGCTTGCTCGCACCTTCCACCGCCAGCTTCGCCGTCTGCCGCGCGCCGACGTTGCCCGACAGGTCGTAACGCCACTCCGTACGGCCCATGTCCGGGCTGGTCAGCGCCACCATCCGCCCCACCGTGTCGTACTCCGCGGTCGTGACATTCCCGCGCGCATCGGTCACCCGCACGAGCTCGTCCACCGCGTTGTACCCGTAGCGCGTCACCAGCGTGGTCCACGTCTCCGCTCCGTGCAGCCGATTGCGCTCCTCGACCGCCACGATCGCGTTGTCCACGTCCTGGTACGCCGTGCGCACCTTCCCGTTCGGGTCGATCTCCGTCGCGACGAACATCGCCACACCATCGAGCGCCTCGATGTCGTAGCTCGTCGTGGTCACCGCCTCGCCGGCCTCGTCGTCCGGCTCCCGCTGCTCGATCACCCGCGATAGCACGTCGTACTCGAACACCGTCGCGTTCTTCAGCGGCACGTCCACGAACGCCGTCGCCTCGCCGGTATCGAACACCGGCTGCCCCTGCAGCGCGACGCGCCCCCGCTCGTCGAGCACCACCCGCCCGCTCACGGTCATGCCCACGATCGGATCCGCCCCCGGGCCCTGATCCTTCTCGAGGTCCTTCTTCGTCTGGATCACCCGGTCGAGCCCGTCGATGAACGTCACCGTGTCGATCGGATCGCCCGGATGCTGCACGTCCTTGTGCCGCGTGCGCGCCCACGCCGGAACCAGCGGGCTCGCCCCCGGCTGGAGCGCATACTCGAACGCGATCGTCGCCTCCGCCGCCGTGGGCGCGTCGTTCGGGCCGAACACCTCGGTCAGCCGGCCGAACGCGTCGTAACCGTAGTGCACCTCGTGGCCGTTGACGTCCTGGACCGCGCTGATCGCGCCGTAGCGGTAATCCGGTGCTCTCTCCGAGGAATACCCGAACGAATCGCTCACCCGAACGAGGTACGTCTCCGCAATCTCGTCGTACTCATACGTGAGCGTGAAGCCCCGCGGGTCGATCGCCTCCTCGAGGTTGCCGTACGCGTCGTGCGAGAATTCCCATGTTGGATTCGTCGACGCGTCGCCCGTATACGGCGCGCCTGTCGCCGGCTCCTTGCCGCCGATCACCGTGCTCGAGATCGACGCCACCGCGCCGGTCGTCCCGTTGTACACGGCGGTGCGCTTGCGCAGCAGCGTGCCCGCGCTGTCGCGCGCCTCGACGCTGTCCGCCCGCACGATGTGCGGCCCGTCGTACGTCACGTAGTGGATCGTGGTCGTGACGTCGTCGTCCAGCGTGCCTGGCTCGCCGTGCTCCGTCAGCTGGATCAGGTTGCCGCGGTCGTCCCAGTCGCGCTCCTCGCTCGCCTGCTTGCCAGGCGCGCTCGGGTCCGTGGTCTTCCCCTCGTACCAGGACGTCGTCCGCAGCTCTTCCTCGGGGAAGAACGAGCCCGTCAGCGTCGGCAACGCCCCGGGCGAGCGGTAAACCACCTGCTCTCGGCTGAACAGCCGCCCCTCGGCGTCCTGCTCGCGCACCTCCCTCACCAGCCCGCGGCGGTAGTAGTCCTGATTGTGGTACCGCGTGACGATTTGCGAGCCGTCCTCGCGCGTCGACGTCACCTGCGCGAAGCCGTAATCCTCGCGCTCCGCGCGGTCGTAGAACCCGCTCTGGTGGTAATCGAACGTGTGGACATACGCCGGCGTGCCCATGCCGTCGTCCACCTCGACCCGCGACAGCACCCACTTGCTGCCGGGCATGTCCACGCTCAGCTCGTCCGGGCTGCTCGCATACGCCACCCTGTTGCCCTCGCGGGCATAGTCCAGCTGGAAGCTGCCGCCAAGCGGCCGGACCACGCGCCGCAGCCGGTTGGTCTTGCCCGTCAGATTCAGCCGCGCCCGCAGCGCACCGTCGCTCTCGCGCAGCATCCCGTCGCTCAGCTTCAGTACGTGATCGACCGTGCCGTCGCCGTCGAGGTCGTCCCATCCGAGCTCCGTCCGACCGTCGTTCAACCCGAGCTGCGCCGCGATCTCGACGATGATGCACACGTACGGCGTCGTGATCTTGAGCGGCACGCCGTAACCCGCGTTGAACGCCGTCGTCTCGGAGAACGACAGCGCGTCGTTGCTGCCGTTGATCTCCTTCGTGAAGTCCTTCTCCAGCGCAACGCCCCACGGCAGGCTGCCGCTCACCGCCGGCGCGCTCCACTTCTCCTCCGGTCCAAAGCCGTCCCCGAGGTTCAGCCGCACCCGGTAGTAGTCCTGTCCAGGCTGCTTGCTCACCCGGTCGGGCAGCCCGTCGCCGTTCAGATCCACGAAGTCGGCCAGCGTCCGGCTCACCGTGTGCGCGATGCCGCCGCCGATCCCCGCGTAGCCGACCTGAAGGCTGTTCGTCGTGTTGTCCTGCACCCGCACCGACGCGAGCTGCGCCGCGGACCAGACCCGGCTCAGCGCGGTGAGCGGATCCCCTTCGACCTCCGGCAAGGGCTCGAACGGATCACCGCCCGGATCGAGCACCGCCCAGGCGCGCTCGTCCGCGAAGCGGTAGCCCAGGTTCAGGCGCGCGTAGAGCACGCCGCCCTCGCTCCTCACCTTGTCCGGGAGCCCGTCGCCGTTGACGTCCAGGAGGTCGCGCGTCGTCTGCGACGTGCCCCAGCTCTTGCCGAGAGAGGGCAGCACGCTGAGCACCGCCGAGGTCTTCCCGCTCGCCTCGATCTTGTCCGCGAGCGACGACGCCGCGGACCCGAAGCCGAACCCGAACCGCGCGCTCGCGTTCTCAAACTCCCGGAAGTCGCCCGGCCCCTCGAGCGTCAGGTCGCCGTACTCCCCCGGCTGCTGTCCGTCACACCGGCCGCCTCCGCACGTCTGCACGCGCACGCTGCCCTGCGTGACCGCGTCCGGCCGCCGGTCGCCGTTGACGTCGATCAGCTCCAGCTTCGACTCGGTCGTCCCGGTCGTCACCTGGAACGACCCGATGAGCGCGACATCCTGCGACGTCGAGCTGCTGTGGCTCTTGCGCAGCCCCGGCACATTGGCCACGTCCTCCGGCCTGACCCCGCCGACGCGCGACGGCTTGAGCTCTCCGGCCGTGATGTACATGTCCGCGCCCGAGCCGCGGAACACCGGGCCGCTGATGCTGCCCACGAGCGGAAAGCCGGCGTCCTCCGGCGACCAGCCCGCGTGGTAGCCCTCCCAGTGGGGCTCGACGCGCGTGAAATAAGGCGGCTTGTTCTCCTCGGGCCGCTTGTTGATCTGGTTGTCGTCGAACGGATACTCCGTCGTCCACTCGCCGTAGCTGAAGCCCCGGAACCCGCCCACCATGCGGGCGTCCAGCTGCCCGTCCGGCGTCAGCCGCGCATTCACCGTCGGCACGTCGAGCACGGTGCCCGTCTCGTCGAACACGAGCTGCGGCAGCCATGACACCGGCGACCCGGGCTCCGGAAGGCCAGGGCCCAGGTCCTCTTCAAGCTCGAAGAACTTCGTGAACGCGAGCTCGTCGCCCGCCTGCACCGGGAACACCACCGGATCGCTCGGATCAGGCACGCTCCGGGCCGGCGAGATCGCCGCCCCTCCGAGCAGCTCCCGGAACAGCCGCTCGCTCCCCCGATCCACCCGCAGGCTCACCGGCCCTTGCGTCTCCTCCTTGGAGACGGTGCCGATCAGGCGGACCGTCCCGCTCTCGGGCACGATCAGCCGCGCCAGGTCCAGCGGCGCGCCGCCGAGGCCGCTGTCGCTCAGCTGCACCGGCACGACGATCGACGCCTCGGGCACCGAGATCGGCCCGCCATCGCCCGGCAACGCTTCGAGCGCGCACTCCCTCCTTCCGGAGGGCGCGCCGGGCCTCTCCGCACACGACTCGACCGCGCGGCACCTGCCCGGATCCGCGTCGTGGCCGCACACCTCGGTGTACCTGGCGAACCCCTGGTACTGGACGCGCGACGGGTCGACCGTGTTGTCGCTCAGCTCAGCGTACAGGAACAGGAGATCTCCCTGGAGCACCGCGACAGGCCAGGCGATCTCGGTGCTGAGCTGCGCTCCCGACACCGTCGTCCGGTGAAGCTCGACCTGCTCCCCCGAATCGACGTCCCGGCGCACGAGCCGCACGTCGAACGCGTCGTCCGCGTCGGTCCGAACGAAGCTCGCCTGGACCGTGACCTGCCCGTCCGCGCCCGCGGCCCAGCCTGGAACGTTCCGGTCCAGCACCGAGAAGTCGTCCGCGAAGGTGTAGACGTACAGCGGACGCCCGAGCGCGTCGCGGCGCCTCAGGTCCGGCCCGAAGATCGGCACGCAGGTCGCCGACGTGCAGCGCTCCGTGTAGCGGATGCGCGGGTTCCAGCGCGTGCTGTCACCCTCGATATCGTCCTTCGGATCCACCCGGAAATAGAGCGCATCCATCGGACGAACGCGGACCTGGATGCCGTTCCCGCAACCTCCCTCGCCCTCGGGAACACACGCCGCATCGCTCGGCCCGATCTCTCGTTGCCAGAGCAGCTGGCGCTCGTGATGCCCCAGGTCGCCCGGCCGCGGCGCCCAGATCGCCTTCGTGATCGACGCCGTCACCCCGTCTCCCACGCCGCCGCCGGCCAGCGACACGCCGCCGTCGATGACGACGATGCCATCCAATGGCGGCGTCCACTTCACCAGCGGGCTGGTCCGGTAGAACGCCTTGCCGAGCTGCGCGACCTGCTCGCCGTCGCTGAAGTCCTCGTCGACGGTGAAGGCGGCGCCGCTCGCGCCCGACCCGAGCCGCGCGTTGTTCGGGTTCAGCGTCGCCCCGCTCCGACCGAACAGCTCCGGGAAGCCGTCGCCGTTGATGTCGAGCAGCACGCGCTGCGCGGTGGCGGTCGTCCAGGCCTGGTTGATCCCGGCGCCCCCGAGCTCCTGGAAGAAGTGGATCGCCCCCTGGAGGCTGGCCGTGATCTGGTGCGTGCTGCCGGCGCTCTCCGGGGAGAACGCGTTCGGGCTCGACCGATCCGGGAGCGCGTTCAGCCAGACCCCGTTGCTCCCCACGAAATCAGGGAGCCCGTCGCCGTTGATGTCGGTGAAGGCGACCTCGTCCTCGTCCATGCCGAACGAGACGCCGACGCCCAGCCCGCCATGGGGATCGCAGACCGGCGGCCCCGCGCCGACGAACGCGCTGAGCCCCCCTTAGATCGAGCTCGTCGCCCCGAGCCCGTCGCGCCCTTCCGCCGGACGGCTCCACTCGGTCGGGGCGGAGAAGACCTGGAGCCTGCCGTCCTGCTGCTCGAGGCCGAAGTACTCGAACGTATGATCGTAGAGCTGCTCGGCGCCGCCGTTCCCGTGGAGAGCGATGCTCTTGAGGAGCGACTTGGAATAATGCCGGACGTCGGGCTCGTGGTAGGCGAAGTGGTAGCTCCGGATGATCTCCTCGGCGCCGGGCACCTCGCCCATGGTCACGTCGATTCGCTCCAACCTTCGATTCGTTCGCACCTCGAAGCCCGCGCGCGCCGAGCTGAGGATGTCTCTCCGCTGCGCGCCGTCATCCAGAACGAAGAGCACGTGGTAGTAGGCGGCGGGGGAGCCGCTCGCGTGCTCCGTGTAGTCGATCCGCTGCGGATAGAGCTGCACCCACTCCTCGCCGTCGGGCGCGTCCTCGAAGTACGAGACGCGCATCCGGTTGCCGAAGGTGTCCTCCACCCGCTCGAGGTTCCAGCGGAAGATCCCGGCGTCGCCCGACGGGTCCGCGAGGCGCGCGCCCTCGCTCTCGCCATAGACGTACCGGGTGCCGTTCTTGTCCGTGACCACCCAGTGATAGCTCTGGGGATCGGCCCCGAGGCGCTCGATGCGATCGAACGCGCCCTCGACGCGCCGTTCATACCGGCCCGGTTGATCGGGGATGGCCCGGAGCATCTGGCCGTCGAGCGCGTAGAGCTCGTCGCCCGTGTAGCGCGGGACGCCGAAGCGCGTGTCGATCTCGATCGCGGAGAGGCGCAGGTCCCAGCCCACGCCGAGCCAGCCATTGCTCAGCTCGCTCTCGTACGTGACGGCGAGCTCCGGCTCGAGGCCGTGCCGGCCGGGCGGCACCTCGATCGGATACGCCAGCTGCGCCGTGCCCCGGCTGTTCGCCTCGGGCGGCTCGATGAACGACACGCCGGTCGACGGGCTCGCGAGCTCGATCCCCTTCATGGCGTTGGGATCGAACGACTGCGCCCCCGGCTGGTCCGGCATGGCGATCGTCGCGTTGACGAAGTCGGTGAAGTGGTCCGTCAGGCTCGTGAGCTCGCGGGAGCGGCCCTCGTCGGCGCGCCCGAGCTTGGTCCACTGCTTCGCCGTCTCATCGAAGTAGAAGCCGAAGACGTCCCTCGCGCCGGCGCCGTCCGGGAGGCGCTCGCCGTCGATGGGGAGCGTCAGCTTCACCGGCTTCTTGAACCTGAGGCCGTGCGGGCCGAAGCGGAACGCGCGGCCCTCGGGCGTCACGTTGCGCATCGCGCGCCCCATCGGCTGCACCTGGACGGGCATCAGCGGCCGGATCGTGATGCGCGTCGCCTCCGCCAGCGCTCCCGGCGGGACCTCGAGCGTGGCGCCCGCGAACGAGAGCACGCCGCCCTGCTCCGGGCTCACCACCGCGCCGTACGGGGCGCCCTCGTCCACGACGAGCCCGCCCGGCGCCGCGCTCGCCGCGGCGCTTTCAGCGCACGGGCCGAGCTCCACCTCGCGACCAAGGCGCGTGCCGTCCTGGAGCCGCGCCTCGAGGTGCGCCCTCCACGATCGATGACGGGCGCCTTCGGGCTCCGGCAGGGTGAGCTCGA
This sequence comes from Sorangium sp. So ce385, assembly GCF_051474135.1. Classification (NCBI taxonomy): domain Bacteria; kingdom Pseudomonadati; phylum Myxococcota; order Polyangiales; family Polyangiaceae; genus Sorangium; species Sorangium sp. So ce385. The sequence goes on from NZ_CP150337.1 coordinate 11,156,154, forward strand.
AGCTGCCGTCGTCTGCCAGCTCCACGGGCGTTGCATCGGCGAAGAGCCGCGCTCGCGGCGCGCCCTCGCCGGGGAGGTCGAGGAACCCGCGCACATACGCTCTCCCGTCGGTGCACTCGCCGTGCAGCGGCGTGCTCAGCGCGATCCGCGGGGCGCGGGACGGGATGAGGCTGGCCGCCACGGCGACGTCCGATACCTCGGCGCGGCTCCCCTTCGCTGGCCGGATTTGCACAGAGGCCGTCTCTGACCAGGTCGATTGGACCGGGAGGTCGAGGCGGTGCCAGCCCGGCGAGAGGTCCTTCAGGTCGAAGCGCAACCCGTTCGCCCCCGCGCCGGGCGCGATCTCGATGTCCCCGGCGCCCGCGGCGGTCAGCTGGAACAGGAGCGCGTGCGGGGCCGCGGGCGCGCCGAAATCGATGCTGAGCGGCTCATCGCGACGCGCGCGCTCGCCTCCGGCCGATCGCGAGGCGGCGCGCGCCTCGTACACGCCGGCATGCGGGATCCCGACCACCCGGAGCGCGCTCACGGTGAATCCGTGCTCGATGTCCGCCTGAGGGCGGAATCGCACGACGTTGTCGCCGCGCTTCAGCCACGCGGGCGCGATCTCCTCGACCTGAAGCCCTCCCGTCGCCGGCGCTTCCGCCCGGAATCCGCCGCGCGGCGCTGCGCCGTTCAGCTGCCGGCTCACGCTCGCCCAGTGCCCGCGGCCCTCGAGCTCATAGACGAGGAACGCGCGCGCGAGCGCCCGTGGATCGGTATTCACGTGAAACGTCAGCGACTGCTCACCGCCCGTGCGCGTCACCGTCGCCCGATCGGGTATCGCCGGGAACGCGTAGGCGCCCGCCAGCTTCCCCGCGAGCACGCGATCGGCCAGCTCCACCTCGGCCAGGCTGCGCGTGGGCGCGCCGGCGGTCCAGAACACGAGCTCCTGCGGCCCGCGCTCGCCCGAAGGGAGCCACTCGAGCACGAGTCGCTGCGCCGTGATGGTGATGGGAAAGCGAGTCCAGCGCTCGCCCGTGTCATGGAGCGGTACGTCGACGAGGCCGGACACCGCCTGAAGCCCGGTGCCATGCTCCGCATAGACCGTGAGCGCGCCATCGATGCGCCCGTACAGCGCGAGCGCGTCGAGCGCGGTCGGCTGCGGGAACGAGACCCGGACCCGCATCACCTCGCCGGTCTCGCTGTGGAGTCCGGTGTCAGCGCGGCCGTCGAACAGGACCCATGGGTCCGCACCCTGGCCGGCGCCGGTCGCGCGAACGTCCGCCGGAAGGGCGGCGATCGGTACCCCGGCGCGGTTCTCGGAGGCCCCACCTGGCGTCGCGAGGGCGACGGTGGCAGCGTCGCCGGCGAGCGCAGCTGCCATCTCGGCGCCGGCGCGAGCGCCGCTGAGCCGCGCGCGAAGGGGCTCGCCCATCCGACGCAACGTCAGCGCTTGAGCCCACGCGCCGAGAGGCGCGCTCACCGCCACGAGCAAGACAACGCAGCTCGCGCACCACCGCCACACCCATTTCACCCACCCGGATGCCATTGATTCCCTCCGCGGCGGCGAGGGAAACAATCGAGAATGCAAATAGCAATGACAAAATCTTGCAGGCGCGAGGCAGCGCCATGAACACGCCCTCATCGCCCGATCCGCAGCACGATTTCCGCGCAGCCTCCCTCGGACCTCCACCGGGCGACCGGATTCGTCTACTCAACCGCTGCCGACTCGGATAGCGTGCCATGCTCCGGCAATAAACCGCAGCTCGCTTCTCTCGGCCGCCGGTGCCTCACGGGGCGAGCGAACCACGCCATTACGGAGGTGACCTTGCGCAATCTCACGATAGGAGACCTGAAGCTCGCGCTGCGCGACCTGCTCGACGAGAGGGTCGAGGAGCTGCGGCTCTCGGCCACGGGCAGGCTGTACGAGCCGCGGCTCCGGGCGAGGCAGAAGGAGATCGACGCGATCCCCGACGCCGCGGGCACGCAGGCGCCGCTCGCCCGGGAGCTCTCCGAGGCCGACGTCCGGCACGACGGCCTCGGGGCGGCCATCTTCTTCCTCTGCAAGGCCGTCGAGGCGCACCCCTCGCTGACGACGGAGGTGAAGGCGGCGGCCGCCGCCGCGCAGCAGGCGTTCGTCCCGGGGCTCGACGTGCTGCGCGCGCCCTACGCGGACGAGGCGTCGGCGGCGCTCGACAACCGGCCCGAGCTGACCCGGCTCAAGGCGGAGCTGAAGGCCGTGGCCACGCCCGGCGGGGGGAGCCTGCACGAGTGGGTGAAGGCGTTCGTCGCGGCCGGGGACGAGATCGACAAGCTCCTGCGCAGGCGCGCGACGCTGCTCGCGACGGGGGAGAACGCCGCGGCCACCGGGCCGCTCCGGGGCGCCGCGGTGGGGCTGCTGGGGCGGTTCAGGGAGGCGCTCCGGGACGAGATCCAGGAAGAGGGCAGCAAGCTGCCGGCGGACCATGAGGCGCGGCTGTTCGCGTACGTCGACAAGCTGAACGCCGATCGGGAGCGGGCGGCGCGCGGGCGCGCGGCGCCGGCGCCGGCGCCGGGCGAGCCCGCGGCGCCGGTCGAGCCGGCGCCGGCGGAGCCGGTCGCGGTCGCCGATCCGGATTTGTAGCACACATCACACAGGCGACATGGGCGGGGGCCTGCGCAGCAGGCACCTGCCCATGTGCCGACATGCCCGCCGCCTGCTCGACCAGGCACCGGCCCATGTCTCGACATGCCCGGCGCCTGCTCGGCCAGGCACGTGCCCATGTCTCGACATGCCCGCCGGCTGCTCGGCCAGGCACCGGCCCATGTCTCGACATGCCGGGCGCCTCCTCGGCCAGGCACCGGCCCATGTCTCGACATGCCGGGCGCCTCCTCGGCCAGGCACCGGCCCATGTCTCGACATGCCGGGCGCCTCCTCGGCCAGGCACCGGCCCATGTCTCGACATGCCGGGCGCCTCCTCGGCCAGGCACCGGCCATGGCCCGACATGCCCGGCGCCTGCCTGGCCAGGCTCCCACCCATCTCGCGACATGGCCACCGCCTTCCCAGCGAGGCTGCCGTGACCACCTTTCTCCTCGGCGCCCCCGCAGCCTAGGATGCGCCGGTGCCGGTCACCCCGCAGCAGGGCAATTTCGTGCGCGTGCGCTCGCGCCTCTATCTCGTCGATCAGGTCGCGCAGGACGCGCCCGACGAGGACGCCGTCGTCCACCTCTCGTGCCTCGACGACGACGCGCAGGGCGCGCGGCTCGCCGTGCTCTGGCAGAGCGAGGTCGACGCGCAGATCGTCGACGCGGCGAGCTGGCGCGAGGTCGCCGCCCGCGGGCTCGACGCGCCCCGCACGTTCGCCGCGTACCTGAACGCGCAGCGGTGGCACTGCGTCACCTCGACGCGCCCCCGGCTGTTCCAGGCGCCGCACCGCGCCGGGATCGAGCTGCACGCCTACCAGCTCGAGCCCCTCCGCAAGGCGCTGCTCCTCCCGCGGGTCAACCTCTTCATCGCCGACGACGTCGGGCTCGGCAAGACCATCGAGGCCGGGCTCATCCTCCGCGAGCTCCTCATGCGCCAGCGCGTGCGCCGCGTCGTCGTCGTGGCGCCGCCCTCGGTCGTCGTCCAGTGGCGCGAGGAGCTCGAGTCCCGCTTCGGCCTCTCCTTCGTGATCCTCGACCGCGAGTTCGTCGCGAAGAAGCGCCGGGAGCGCGGCTACTCCGTCAATCCGTGGCTGACCCACAACCTGTTCATCGTCTCCCACGCCCTCGCGCGCGACGAGGCGTACGTCGCGCCGCTCCGCGCCTGCCTGCAGAGAGACGGCGGCGGCTCGATGATGATCCTCGACGAGGCCCACAACGCGGCGCCCGCGAGCGGCGCGAAGTACGCCGTCGACTCCAAGCTCACCGGCGCGGTGCGCGAGCTGGCCGAGCTCTTCGAGCACCGCCTCTTCCTCTCGGCGACGCCGCACAACGGGCACTCGAACAGCTTCACCGCCCTGCTCGAGATCCTCGACCCGCAGCGCTTCACGCGCGGGATCCCGCTCGAGGAGCCGCAGCGGCAGCTCGATCCCATCATGGTGCGCCGCCTCAAGTCCGACCTCCGCGAGGTGAAGGTCGCGTTCCCGCGGCGCGAGGTGAAGCAGATCACCATCGACGGCCTGCCCGACGACGCGCCCGAGCTCGTGCTGTCGCGCATGCTCGAGCAGTACCGCGAGATGCGCGCGCGGCGGCTCGAGCGCGCGTCGCGGAGCGCGCAGGCGGCGGCCGGGCTCCTCGATATCTCGCTGCAGAAGCGGCTCCTCTCGTCGATCGAGGCGCTCCGCTGCACGCTGCTCACCCACCGCGATTCGCTCCGCAAGGCGCGCGAGAAGAAGCAGAAGGAGCAGGGCGCCCGGCCCCCCGCGCCGCCCGCGCCGGTCCGCGAGGAGCGGCTCGACCTCCTGCGCGAGGCGCCGGGCGCCGACGACGAGCGGGCCGGCGTCGGCGAGGACGAGCTGCGGCGCGAGGAGAGCGCGCAGGTCGAGGCCGCGACGCGCGCGTCCAGCGAGGCGACCGAGGCCGAGGAGCTCGCGCTGCTCGACCGCATGATCGAGGTCGCCGAGGCGCACGCGAACGCGCCCGACGCGCGGATCGAGCGGCTCCTCGCCTGGATCCGGGAGAACCTCTGCCCGGATCTCCCCGCGCGCGGGGTCCAGCCCGCGAGGCCCGCCCGCTGGCTCGACCGCTGCAAGGGGCGGGCGCACGCCGCGCGCGTCCTGATCTTCACCGAGTACACCGACACCAAGCGCTACCTGGAACAGCAGCTCCAAGCGGCGCTCGCCTTCACCGACCGCGGCGAGGAGCGCGTCGAGGTCTTCCACGGCGAGATCGCCGACGAGGCCAAGCGCGAGGAGATCAAGCGGGCCTTCAACGGCGATCCGGCCGAGCACCCGGTGCGCGTCCTCATCGCCACCGACGCGGCGCGGGAGGGCGTCAACCTCCAGAGCCACTGCGCGGACCTCTTCCACTTCGACGTCCCGTGGAACCCGAGCCGGATGGAGCAGCGCAACGGGCGCATCGACCGCAAGCTGCAGCGCGAGGAGGTGGTGACCTGCCACTACTTCCTGTTCGCGCAGCGCGCCGAGGACCGCGTGCTCGAGGTGCTCGTCCAGAAGACGAGCACGATCCAGAAGGAGCTCGGCAGCCTGGGGGCGGTCGTCGAGGGGGAGCTCCTGCGCCTGCTCTCGAGGGGCATCCCGCTGCAGCAGGCGGCGGCGCTCTGCGGGAAGATCGGCGCGGTGAAGGCGGCGCCCGCCCCCGACGAGCTCGAGGCCTCCCGCGAGCGGCGCGCGCCGCTCGAGAAGCAGCTCGCCACGCTCCGCGCGCTCCTCGAGGAGTCGCGCGTGCACCTCGGCCTCCGCGGCGGGGACCTGGAGCGCGCCCTCTCCGAGGCGCTCCGGCTGCTCGGCGCCGAGCCGCTGCGGGCCCTCGACCCCGCGCGCGACCGGCTCCCGTCGGGCAAGCCGGCGCCGCCCGGCGCGTACGCGTTCCCGGCGCTGGACCGGCTGCCCGGCGCCGACCCGGGCTGGGCCGAGCTCCTCGACGCGCTGCGCGCGCCCGAGCGGCCGCGCGACGTCGACCTCCGGGCATGGCGCCGGGAGGCGACGCTCCGGCCCGTCGTCTTCGCGGACACCGGCACCCTGGGCGCCGAGGTCGTCCACGTCCACCTGGAGCACCGGATCGTCCAGCGCCTGCTCGGTCGGTTCCGGTCCCAGGGGTTCCTCCACCACGACCTCTCGCGCGCGACCGCCGTCATCACCGACGAGGCCGAGCCGAAGGTCGTGCTGCTCGGGCGCCTGGGCCTGTACGGGGACCACGCCTCCCGCCTGCACGAGGAGGTCATCCTGGCGGCCGCGCCCTGGGTCGCGCCCGTGGTGCGCAAGGCGAGGCTCCGCGGGATGGGGCTCGACCACCACGACGCGATCCTGCGGCAGATGGACGACGCGCTCGCGCGCGGGGAGCGCCCGCACGACAAGGTGAGGGAGGACCTGGCCGCCGCCGCCGAGCGCGACGTCGAGGAGCTCCTGCCGCTGCTCGTCCAGCGCGGCGAGTCCGCGGGCAAGCGCGCCGAGGAGGAGCTCGGCAAGCGCGCGGCGAAGGAGGCGGCGGACATCCGCAAGGTGCTCGAGGCGCAGCGCGCGCGCATCCAGAAGCACCACGACGAGCCCCAGCAGGAGTTCCAGTTCACCGAGATCGAGCGGCGCCAGATCGCGTCGGAGCGCGCCTTCTGGGAGGCGCGCCTGCGCACCATCGAGGCCGAGATCACGTCGGAGCCGCAGCGCATCGAGCGCGCCTACCAGGTGCGGGCGCGCCGGCTCGATCCGCTCGGGCTCGTCTACCTCTGGCCGAGGACAGGCTGATGGCAAGCAGCACGACCGCCGCCCACAACCGCGATCTCCAGGCCCACAAGGCGTGGCTCGGCCTCCTCGAGGGCCAGCGCGTGGGCGTCGTCGTCACGCCGCCCGCGCTGGTCGCGGCGCAGGCGTACGCGAACGCCGACGTCATCCCCGCGCAGGACGCGCTGCTCGCGCTCCTGACCGACAAGCCGCGCGACCTCCGCGACGCCATCGCCGATCGCTGGGGAGAGAGCGGCGACGTGGTCCTCAGGCGGCTCGGCCCCTTCTGCGAGGCGGTGCTCGGCTGGCGGCCGGGCGACCTCTGCCCCGTGGCGCCGGACGACGCGCGCTGGTCGGTGTACCTCCGCGAGCAGCGCGAGACGCTCTCGCCGACGCACGTCCTGATGGATCCCGACGCACGCGATCCGTCAGCCGCGCCGCTGCTCCTCGTGCGGGAGGAGCCGACGAACACCGACCTCGACGCGCTGCCGCCCGAGCGCGAGGACGGCGGCGGGTGGCGCGCGAGCCCCGAGACGCGCTTCGAGCGGCTGCTGCGCGACACGGGGGTCTCCCTCGGGATCCTCTTCAACGGGGCCAGCATCCGGCTGGTGTACGCGCCGCGCGCGGAGACCCCCGGGTACATCACCTTCCCGGTGCGGGCGATGTGCGAGGTCGGCGGGCGGCCCATCCTCGCCGGCCTGGTGATGCTGCTGCACGAGAGCCGGCTCTTCACCGGCCCGAAGGCGCAGCGGCTCCCGGCGATCGTGGCCGAGAGCCGCAAGTACCAGAGCACCGTCTCGACCCAGCTCGCCGGGCAGGTGCTCGACGCGCTCCACGCCCTGGTGCGCGGGTTCCAGGCGGCGAACGAGGTCGACCCGCGCGGGCGCGGCGAGCTGCTGCGCGAGGTGATGGTCGAGGACCGCGCCCAGGTGTACGGCGGGCTGCTCACCACGCTGATGCGGCTGGTCTTCGTGCTCTACGCCGAGGACCGCGAGCTCTTGCCCGCCGGCGGGATCTACCCCGGGAGCTACTCGGTCACGGGGCTGTTCGAGCGGCTGCGCGAGGACGCGGGCCGGCACCCCGACACGATGCACGCGCGGTACGGGGCGTGGGCGCAGCTCCTCACGCTGTTCCGGGTGCTGCACGACGGCGCGCGCGCCCGGGACATGCAGCTCCCCGCGCGCGCGGGGCGCCTCTTCGATCCCGACGTGTACCCGTTCCTCGAGGGGCGCCCCCACGGGACGCGCCGGGCGAAGGGCGAGCGGATCGCGCCGCCGCTCGTGTCGGACGGGGTGATCTACGAGGTGCTCGGGCTCCTGCTGTACCTCGACGGGGACCGGCTCTCGTACCGGTCGCTCGAGGTCGAGCAGATCGGGTCGGTCTACGAGGCGATGATGGGGTTCACGCTCGAGCAGGCCACGGGGCGCTCGATCGCGGTCCTGCCGCACCACGTGGTGATCGACCTGGAGGAGGCGCTCGCGCTGTCCGAGGCGGCGCGGGACAAGCTCCTCGTCGAGGCCGGCTGCAAGCTCGCCGACGCCGCGCAGAAGGCGTGGAGGACGGCGAAGACCGAGGCCGCGCTGCTGGCGGCGCTCGGCCGCAAGGTCTCGCCGCGGACGCCGGACGTGCTGCCGCAGGGCGCGCTCTACCTGCAGCCCACCGAGGAGCGGCGGCGGTCGGGGAGCCACTACACGCCGCGCGAGCTCACCGAGCCGATCGTGCGGACCACCCTTCAGCCGCAGCTCGACGGGCTCGCCGGGGGGAAGACGCCGCGGGCCGAGCAGATCCTCGGGCTCAAGGTGTGCGACCCTGCGATGGGCTCGGGCGCGTTCCTCGTCGAGTCGTGCCGCTTCCTCGCGGCCGCGCTCGACGCCGCGTGGGGCGAGCACGGCGACGCCCCGGTGATCCCCCCGGACGAGGACCGCGAGCTCCACGCGCGCCGGCTGGTCGCGCAGCGGTGCCTGTACGGCGTCGACAAGAACCCGTTCGCGGTCGACCTCGCCAAGCTGTCGCTGTGGCTGTTCACGCTCGCCAAGGACCACCCGTTCACGTTCCTCGACCACGCCCTCCGGCAGGGGGACTCGCTGGTCGGGCTGTCGAAGGAGCAGATCGCGTGCTTCGACTGGAAGGACACGGGCAAGCCGTCGCTCCTGCTCCGGCCGCGGCTCGCGACGGCGCTGAAGGCGGTCGAGCAGAAGCGCGCGGAGATCCACGCGCTCGGCGACTCGACGGACGTGGCGGAGAAGTCGCGGCTGCTCGGCGATGCGGAGGACCTTGTCGCCGACGTGCGGGCGATCGCCGATCTGGCGGTGCTGGCGTTCTTCTCCGAGAAGAAGGACGCGGCGCGCGAGAAGCACCGGAAGCGGCTGGCCGATACCGTGGTGGAGCCGTTCCTGTCCGGAAGGCTCGCGGGGCACACGCTCCGCGAGCAGGCGGATGGGCTGCGAGCGCTCACACCGCCGGTGACGCCGTTCCACTGGGAGCTGGAGTTCCCCGAGGTGTTCGCGCGGGAGAACCCGGGGTTCGATGCGTTCGTGGGGAATCCGCCGTTTGCGGGGAAGAACACCCTGCTGGCCACCGGGGGCCCGTTCATCGTCGATTGGCTCAAGACGTTGCATGAGGACTCCCACGGCAACGCCGATCTGGTCGCCCATTTCTTCCGGCGAGCGTTCTCGTTGATTAGGCGCACGGGCACGTTCGGCCTCATCGCGACGAACACGGTGGCGCAAGGCGATACGCGAGGAACAGGGTTACGCTGGATCGTGCAACACGGCGGGATCATATATTCTGCAAAGCGCCGTTACAAATGGCCGGGAGCCGCAGCGGTGATCGTGAGCGTGGTGCATGTACGGCGCGAGGGGACCACCTCGACGCCGGAGCTCGATGGCAAGGCCGTACCCCGCATATCGGCCTTCCTCGTTGCCAACGATGTTGATGAGGACCCCGCTCCGCTCGCCGCGAACCAGGACCGCTGTTTCCAGGGGAGCATTGTCCTTGGAATGGGATTCACGTTCGACGACACGGACAAAAAGCGACGCACCAACAGCATTGCAGACATGTACCGCCTGATTGAGAAGGATCGACGAAATGGCGAGTTAATTTTCCCGTATCTCGGCGGCGAAGAGCTCAACACGAGCCCAACGCACGCTCACCATCGATTTGTCATCAACTTCGGACAGCGGACTGAAGAAGAAGCACGCGCCTGGCCCGACTTGATGCAGATCGTTGAAAAACGGGTAAAACCCGAGAGGGAGAAGAACAAACGCGAGGTTCGACGTCGCTACTGGTGGCGATTCGGCGAATCCGCGCCCGCACTTTACGCTGCCATTCACCCCCTGCATCGGGTCCTTGTCATTCCATTCGTAGGCAAGTGGCATGCGCCCGCCTTTGTACCGTCCACCACCATCGTGGCGGGACCAGCGAACGTAGTTGCCTTTGACACATTCGCCCCCTACGCGATCCTTCAGTCGCGCCCGCATGAGAGCTGGACGCGCTTCTTCGCGTCATCGCTCGAGGACCGGCTTCGCTACACGCCCTCCGATTGCTTCGAGACCTTCCCCTTCGCCGAAGGCTGGGAATCCAATCCCGCGATAGAGGCAACCGGCAAGGCCTACTACGAGTTCCGCGCCGGCCTCATGGTGAAGAACGACGAAGGCCTGACCAAGACCTACAACCGCTTCCACGACCCCGACGAGCGCTCTCCCGAGATCCTGAAGCTCCGCGCGCTCCACGCGGAGATGGACCGCGCGGTGCTCGACGCCTACGGCTGGCAGGACGTGCCGACCGCCTGCGAGTTCCTCCTCGACCACGACGACGGGGACGAGGACGACGACGAGGGCGGCAAGAAGCGGAAGCAGAAGCCCTACCGCTACCGCTGGCCCGACGAGGTGCGCGACGAGGTCCTGGCCCGGCTGATCGAGCTCAACCGCGTCCGCGCCGAGGACGAGCGCAGGCGCGGGGTGGCGGTGGCGCGCTCCGCGCGCACACTGGACGAGGAGGAGGACGGCGATGGCGACGGCTGAAGCAGGCGCGCTCCGCGCGCTCGGGAGCTCGCCCCCTCCGCCCCCCCGAGAACACCATGCTTAAACGGCTGGAGCTCGACGGCATCGGGCCGGCCGACAAGCTCACCTTCGGGCCGCTCGCCCCCCGGCTGAACCTCATCACCGGCGATAACGGCCTCGGCAAGTCGTTCCTCCTCGATCTCGCCTGGTGGGCGCTCACGCGGACCTGGCCGCAGTACCCGGCCGTCCCCAGGCGGCCCGACGCGTCCATCGGGTTCGCCTTCGACGGCCTCAAGGGGCTCACCGAGGACGTGTCCCCCTGGATCCCGAAGGCCCAGGACTGGAAGCGCAAGCGAGGGCGGCCGTCGAACCCCGGCCTCGTCCTCTACGCGCGCTCGGACGGGGCGTTCTCGGTCTGGGATCCGGCGAAGAACTACCGTCTCTACCGCGGCGCGGACGGCAGCGAGCGGGAGATGCTCCCCGCCTACCACTTCACGCCGGGTCAGGTCTTCGACGAGCTCCGCGCCGGCGACAACCAGGTGGTCTGCCGGGGATTGCTCGACGACTGGACGCGGTGGCAGCAGTCCCACGATCCCCGCTTCGCGATGCTCTCCCGGATGCTCGAGGCGCTGTCCGAGGATCCGGAGCGGCCCATGGAGGCCGGCAAGCCCACACGGCCCTTCCTGGAGGACGTCCGCGACGTCCCCACCATCAAGATGCCTTATGGCGACGAGGTCCCGGTGATCTTCGCCGCGGCCGGGATGCAGCGCATGCTCAAGCTGGCGTACCTGCTCACCTGGGCGTTCTCGGAGCACGAGGAGGCGGCGCGGCGGCAGGCCCTCCCGCTCTCGGAGCAGGTCATCCTGCTCATCGACGAGCCCGAGACCCACCTCCACCCCAGGTGGCAACGCGCGGTGCTCCCGGGGCTGCTCAAGACGATCGGCGCGTGGGGCGCGCATGCGCCGCGCGTCCAGGTGATCGCCGCCACGCACGCTCCGCTGGTGCTCGCGTCGGTGGAGCCGCTGTTCGATCCCGAGAGCGACGCGCTCTGGAAGCTCGATCTCGTGGACGGCGCCGTGCAGATCGCGCAGGACGCGTGGCACAAGCGGGGGGACGTCAACCGCTGGCTGATGTCCGACGTGTTCGATCTCGACGCCGCCACGTCCACCGAGGCCGAGGCCGTGCTCCGCCAGGCGCGAGCGTTGCTCCGGGACTCGAGCCCCGATGCGGCCGAGGTCAGGCAGGTCAACGAGGCCCTCCTCCGCACGCTCCCCGAGATGGATCCCTTCCTGGTGCGCTGGCGGTACTACGTCCAGCAGCACGCCGGCGGGAAGTCTGCGTGATCCGCGTCCAGCCAGCCGCCGAGCCCCCCGACTTCGACGCGAAGGTCCGGCAGAGGGGGAAAGCGGCGCTCCAGGAGCTGATCGGCTCGGCCGAAGCGCCCAGACGACGCGGCCGCCCACGGGCGAAGCTCGCCGAGAAGGTCGAGGATATCCCCTCCGAAGCGCTCCCCCCGCTCTGGACAGAGGCGCTGCCAGCGCTGCGGGCGGCGTACCGCGATATCTGCGCCTACCTCGGCATGTACATCGACCCGGCGACCGGGCTCGCGACGGTCGACCACTTCAAACCGAAGTCGAAGCCGAGCCACAGGGCGCTCGCCTACGAATGGAGCAACTTCCGGCTCGCCTCGCACCAGATCAACACGAACAAGGGAGATCACGAGGACGTCCTCGATCCCTTCGAGATCCAGGACGGCTGGTTCGTCATCGATCTGGGCACGTTCAAGGTCGAGCCCGGGGAGGGGCTCGATGACGACCTGCGCGCGGCGGTGATCGCGACGCGGGACCGGCTGGGGCTGAACTCTCCGACGTTCTGCGCGAGCCGGGAGCGTTACCACGACCTCTACCTCGGGCTGCAGACGGCTCCCGACGACCCGGACGAGCCGCTCCCGCTCGCCTGGATCCGCCGTCATTGCCCGTTCATGGCGCACGAGCTCGAGCGCCAGGGTCGCCTCCGCCCATCCGATCGGGAGTCCACGCGTTGACCTCGGGAGCAGCGCCCGCAGGGCCCAACCAGCCGTCCTCGGATGCTCTAGCATCCACCACGGCGGCGGCAGCGTCGCCCCGGGACGGCGCGTGACGGGACGGCGCCCAGGCGAGGGTGAGAGCGAAGAGCGGTGCTCCGGCGCGTTCACGGACCAGCTGCCGGGATGAGGCGCGCGACCCGGGCGCGGCCGGCTCACTCGAACGGATCCCCGTCCTCGTCCATGGCGACGGCGAAGGGCCCCTCGCTCGGCCCCGCCGGCATCACCCACCGGCCGGCCACGGCGTCGGGCGCGACGCCCGCGAGCTCCGCGATACGCTCCTGCCAGTGCTCGGACGCCTCGGTGGCGCAGCGAATCACCGTGGACGCCGTCTTCCCCACCGCCGGCTCGGCCTCCAGCGCCACGGCGACCTCCGCCGCGAGCGCCGCGTCCGCCTCGACGATCGCGGCGTCCGGATCGAACCGGCGGATCAGATCCGCGACACGCGCGGCATACGAGGAGCCGAGCACGTACGTCCCCACCTGCGCGCGCTGCGCTTCCACGAGCCGGCCCAGCGCGTCCTTGCCCGCCTCGCCCAGCGCAGCCAGATCGAGCGGCACCGGCCGCATGCGGGCCGGGAGCCCCGCCTCGGCGAGCGCCTCGGCGACGGCGCGCTCGTCCACGATCTCCCCTCCGAGCACGGCGACGTCGCCGAAGCGGTGCCGGCGGACCACCTCCCTCGCGGCCAGCGACGCGCCCTCGTGGAGCGCGACCCCCGCGCGCGCGCACCCGATCCGCACGGCCGGGAGCGCCGCGCGGGCCGCCGCCGCGCTGGCCAGGAGCACCGCGGAGATGCCGTACCCCCGCACCAGGTCGAGGCAGAGGAGCACGAGGCGGGCCGCCGACACCCGCGACAGCGTGCCGTAGGGGGCGTGGCGCGTGTCGGAGAGGTGGATGATGCGGTAGCCCTGCACGAGCGACGCGATCTGCGACGGGAGACGCGCGGCGGCGCCGCGCTCGTCAAGGACGACGAGGGTCCTCTGGCTGGATGAGCTCATGACGGACGGGGGCAAGAGGTAGCAGGTGGAGCTGACCGTTCGGAAGGCGGCCGATCGAGTAGGTGACGCGACGACCGCACGCCCCGGGCGACGGCGCCGGGGCGCGGCACACCAGCGTCCGCCGCTCAAGGGACGGGCGGACGACAGAGCGGGTGCTCCCAGTCGTCGACGATCCGCTCGTGCTCGCCCCCGCGGGAGGGCAAGACCTCGACGTGCCCGTTCAGGTAGAGCTTGACGACCGCCGTCCCAGCACACGGGACCTCGAGACGACCCTTCTCGACCTGACCGCGCCTGTCGGTCAGGTGCCGGTACTGCGGCTCCGTCCATTGGTTGTGCTTGGTGATCACCCGGCCCCGCAGCGCCGCGATCTCGACCGGATTGCGCTCCATCCGGCCGTCGGTCCCGGGGACCTCAAGGGGACCGTGGCACCGCGCCGTCACCTGCGTGCAGAGCAGGCGACAAGGGCCTCCTCCGGTGATCGGTTTCACCCAGGGTTCCCTCGGGTGACCATGGGCGTTGTTGGTGCCCACCGAGATCAGCGCCGTCGCGGCCCCCACATCGTTGTAAAGGCGGTCCACGGTCCAGCCCGCGGGGATGCCGCCGTCGTCCAGAGCACCGCCGTGGTGCGGGATGCGGAAGGCCTCTGCTTTCAGCTCCTCCGGGGCAAGCTCGCTCCAGGACAGCAGCGGGGCATCCCCACCGATCAGCATGGCGCTCGGACCAGCCTGGACGCGCAGGATCGAGGAGTAACGGTTTGCCTCCTCCCACTCCCCCTCGCGCTCTCGCCGGATCACCTGTCCATGCCGCGGAGCGAGCAGGGTGACGGACCAGCCTTGGCCGCTCGCCAGGGCCCTTCGATCCCTCGTGTTCGGAAGGAGCTCCCAGCGGCGGCGGCGCGTCTCCTGGTGACGGCTCTGCTCTTCCGCGTAATCGAGCAGCGCCTTCGCTCGCTTCGCGTCCTCGTGATCGACACCGACATCGCGATCCGTGGACAGGTAGACGCCCTCGATGGGCCTCGTCCAGCCCCGGAGGAACTGGAGCGCACCCGCGATGTGATCCTGGTCGAGGTGACTCAGCACGAACGCCGCGATCGCCGGCGTGTTCCAGCCGTCCAGGACCTTGCGCAGCACGTGATCGTCGGCACAGTCGAAGATCACGACACGGTTGTCCGGCAGCAGGACGACCGTGCAATCGCCCTGCCCCACGTCGAGCATGTAGACGGCGAGCCGATCGTTCAAGCGGCGTCCCCGGACATGCGGGCGAGCAGCTCGATCAGCGAGCCGACGTCGCGGCCGCTGCCCGCCGGCTCGAGCCTCGTCGCCGGGCCGGACGGCGCGCCGTCGCGGTGGACGGGCACCCGCGCGAGGTAGAGCCCCTCGGCGCTCTCGGGCAGCAGCGCCTCGGGGAGCTCGATCCGGGGCAGGTGCCGCATCGTCGGGACGAGCTCCCTGCCCGCGACGCGCCCCACGATCCAGCGCTCCGCCGCGTGATCGAGGCCGATATCGCTGTTCAGCACGTCCACGATCGAGAGCAGGCGCCCCTTGAGACGCACGTCCTTGGCGCCGAGGTTCGAGGAAGGGGTCGAGACGAGCCGGCGCGTCTCGTGGGCGATGTGGCATGCCAGCTCCTCGATCGCGGCGCGGGGCTGCGCCGCGTGGCCCTCCTTCGCGAGCTCGCGCAAGCGCGCCGCCCAGGTCCCTCCCGCCTTCCGCACGTCGACCGCCGCCGGGGCGTGGAACACGAGGCGCCCCTCGGTGTCGCCTTGCCCCGCGCGAAACGGCAGCTCGCGGACAGGGAGCCCGCCCTCCCAGCGGCGCAGCAGCGCCCTGCAGCCGTCGGCGACCTCGGGGAACAGGTCCACCGGCTCGTCGAGGACGGGCTCGATCAGCTCGAGCGACAGCAGCGGCAGCTCGGCCTGCAAGGCCGTCGCGGCGGGGCGGACCCGGAGCAGCTCGTCGCGGCGCGGGTGCGGATCCACGCGCGCGGACGCCTCGTTCACCGCCTGCATCGCCTCGATCGGGCGGCCGAGGCGCACCAGGGTCTCGATGAGGCGCTGGTGCCAGAGCGCGTTCTCGGGCCACTCCGCGACCGCCTGCCGGTACTCCGCGAGGCACGTCGCGCCGTCGAGCATCCCCGCGAGGGCGCCGTCCCGGCTCCGGTAGTGGCGCACGTAGGAGAGGAGCCGGCGCCCGAACCGGTCGCCCGTGCTCCAGGGGCCCGACTGCATCATGCGCAGGAGCCCGTCGTACTGGCGCCAGGCCTCCGCGTGCCGCTCGTCCAGGCTGGTGCGGCGGGCGAGCTCGACAAGCCCGTGCACGTGGAGCGCGGCGGTGTGCTCGGCGCGGCTCATGTCTCCCAGCTCGACGAAGAGGGCGTGCGCCCGCAGCACCCGGGACGCCTGCTCGGGCGCGAGGCTGCGCACGTCGTTGACCGGCGCGAGGAGCGCGTGGGCCACCGCGGGCAGCAGCTCCTCCCGCTCCTTCGCGGTCAGGGCGCGGACCGCGCCGGCGTCGGCCAGCGCCGGGAGGAGGGAGAGCACGCCGGACCGCTCCTCGACGAGCTTGAGCCCGCAGAGCCGATCCAGCGTGGAGCGCTCCTCCGCGAGCAGCCCCGGCTCGGCCGCGGCGGCGCCCGCGCGCCCGTCGAGCAGGGGCTCGATCGCGTCGCGCGGGACCTCGCCGAGCGCGCCCACGAGGGAGAGCACCCGCTGCCAGGACGGCGGCGCGCTCGACTGGAACGCTTCCCCGAGGCCCCGGAGCAGCCCGAGGACCGTCGCCTCGTCCTCCTTCGCCTGCTCCACGAGGTCGTTGAACGCGCAGGCCGGCAGCAGCGGAATCAGCGCGCGCGCGAGCGTCAGGACCGCCGGGTTGCCCTTCGCGAGCCTTCCCAGGGTGGGCCAGTTGCGATAGCCGCTCTCGGCCTCCTCGAGCCGGATGGGCCAGTCGCCGGGGGCGGCATGCGCCCGGGTCGACTCGACCCCCTGGGGGTGCCTCCTCCCGACGAGGAACGTCGGAGAGCGCTCGAGGCGGCCTCGCAGCCACTCGAGCAGCACCTGCTTCTCGTCCTGCCAGAGGCTCGCCGCCGGATCGTCCAGGCTCGGCGCCCCGGGGAGCAGGGCGTCGGCGCCATCCACGACGAACGGGTGCCCGTTCACGGCCCGATCGGCGATGTGGAGGCTGGCCTCGATTCCCTCGCTCCGGAACGCCTCGAGGAGCGGCCTGCCGTCGGGGCCGAGCTGCCGCGCCAGATCCGAGGCGAAGCGCTGGCTGAGCAGCGGGCCCGAGGCCACGTCGACCCGGATGCCCTCGCGCACCCCGGCGCGCACGGCGTGCGACTTCCCCGTACCCAGGGGCCCGAAGATCCAGCCCCCGCGCTTCTGGCCGAGGCGTTCTCCGACCCACCGGGTCGTGGGGACCGGCACGTCGCGCGTTTCGAACCTGAAAATCAACGGGACCTCGCCCCGGAAAGTACCCGCGAACGCGGGGGCCTTCAACGTCGTCAGGGCCCGCGCTCCGGACCCCGGGCGGCGGCGTCGGGGCGCGGGCTTTCCGGTGGACATAACTCGGGGGAATCCCCTAGTACTTCCTATTCTGCGGATCCTGGCTCCATTCCGTGGGTTCGCGGGGGGCTCGAACCGGGCTCGACCGCGTACGCACCGGGGGACGAGCGGGAGCGCGGGTCGGCGGTGGCGCGCCGCGCGATCGCGCCGGGGGACGACGAGGAGGACGCCGATGGCGACGACGGAAGGGACGAAGCGCACCGAGCCGGTGCAGGTCCGCGATCACCTCGTGGAGGTCCTCGGGCGCGACCTCGTGGGGGCCGAGCCGCACGAGGTGCTCTCGGTGGCGCCGTCCCGCTGGTACCTGACGGGGTTCCTGGTGCCGCGGGAGGCGCCCATCGAGGTGCGCGAGGATCCGGAGCCGGACGAGGAGCTCGCGAGCGTGGACGGCGAGGACGGGGACGACGCGGCGCCCCCGGAGGTGGCTTCGGCGCGCAAGGCGTTCTTCCCGTCGTCGATCGGCCTGAGCGTTCTCATCCCGGCGGCGACCCGCGCCCTGTCGGTGCGGGCCACGTGGGGCGAGTACGTGCGCGAGGACGGGTCGGTCCGCCCCACGCCGCAGGGCGAAGGCGCGGAGCCGCAGGCGGCCGCTCGCCCGCCGGAGCGCTGGCGGCGGTCGCCCCGGGAGGTCGCGCAGACGCTCGCGATCCCGGCGACCGGGAAGGTGGCGTACCCGCTCGCCGACGGCGTCAACCTGGTCGTTTCCGTACGGCGCGTGCCGGAGGGCACCGGCGTCGAGAAGGGGGCCCGCGCCGTCTCCGCGTTCCTGGTGAACGACAAAGAGCTCTCCGAGCGCGCGCCCAAGGACCAGGCGTTCCTCTTCCAGGCGAAGCTCGAGCTCGACACGGAGGAGCAGTTCCTCCCGCGTCCGAACGTCCGAGGGCAGGACGGGGACGATCCCGACGAGCAGATCGCGGAGCTCCAGTACCGCAATGTCTACGAGCACGCGGTGGGGCACGGGGTCGCGGCCGAGGCCGAGGTCGTCGAGGGGCAGGCGTGCAGGCGCGTGTGGACCACCTGGCTGCCGACCGCGGAGGTCGAGAAGGTCGTGCCCGGCGACGTCCCGGGGGTCCAGCTCGGGATGGAGGCGCTCGCCGACGCCGGGTCGGCGGCCGACGTGCGGGCGATGCTCGAGGAGCTCCCGGCCAGGTACGCGGCGTGGCTCGCGGACCAGGCGAGGACGCCGGTCGGCGAGCACCAGCGCGAGGTGCTGGCCGGGCTGCTCGACGCGGCCGAGACGGTGCGGCGCCGGATGATCGACGGCCTGGCAGCGCTGGACGACGACGACGTCTTCCTGGCCTTCCGCCTCGCGAACCGGGCGATGGCGCGCGCCGCGCGGGCACGCGACACCGAGAAGAAGAACGGTCCCCCGACGTGGCGGCCGTTTCAGCTCGCATTCTTGCTGATCAACCTCCGCGCGATGCACGAGCCGGCGCACCACGACCGCACCGTCATCGACCTGCTCTTCTTCCCGACCGGCGGCGGCAAGACCGAGGCCTACCTCGGGCTCGCGGCGTTCACCCTGGTCCTGCGCCGGCTGCGGAGCGGCGGACTCGGGCTCCCGGGGGCCGGCGTCAGCGTGGTGATGCGCTACACGCTGCGGCTGCTGACGCTCGACCAGCTCGGACGCGCCGCGGCGCTGGTGTGCGCCCTCGAGCTCGAGCGGCAGGAGCGCGCCAAGCAGGGAGACACGCGGCTCGGCGCGTGGCCGTTCGAGATCGGACTCTGGGTCGGCAAGGGCGCGACCCCGAACCGGATGGGCTCCGAGAAGGATTACGATCCGACGACGGCGCGGATGAAGGTCAATGCGTACCAGCAGGCCTCGGACAGGAACCCTTCGCCGATCCCGATCGAGAAGTGCCCGTGGTGCGACCGGAAGTTCGTCCCGAGCTCGTTCCGGCTGACGCCGACCCCGGCCCGCCCGCAGAACCTCGAGGTCTACTGCGCGAACCGCGACTGCGCGTTCTCGGGCGAGCGCGCGCTCCCGATGCTGACCGTCGATGAGCCCATCTACCGGCGACTGCCGTGCTTCCTCATCGCGACCGTCGACAAGTTCGCGCAGCTGCCGTGGGTCGGCCGGACGGGCGCGCTGTTCGGCAGGGTCGACCGGCACGACAAGGCCGGGTTCTATGGCCCCTGCGATCCCGGGATCGGGCGCCCGATCGAGGGGGGTCAGCTCGCGCCGCCGGACCTCGTGATCCAGGACGAGCTCCACCTCATCTCGGGCCCGCTCGGCACCATGGTCGGGCTCTACGAGACGGCGATCGACGTGCTCTGCGAGCGCCCGGCGGCCGGCAAGGCGTTCGGCCCGAAGATCGTCGCCTCGACGGCGACCGTGCGGCGCGCGGAGGCGCAGATCAAGGCCCTGTTCGGCCGCTCCGCGGTCACGATCTTCCCGCCCCCCGGCCCGGATCGCCGCGACTCGTTCTTCGCGCGCACGGTGGCCGTGACCGAGCGGCACGCGCGGAAGTATGTGGGGGTCGCCGCCCCCGGCCGGAGCGTGAAGGTGGCCCTGCTGCGCGTCTACCTCGCGCTCCTCGCGGCCGGGAAGAGGGCGTACGACGAGTCCGGGCTCGCCGCCGACCCGTACACGACGCTCGTCGGATACTTCAACAGCCTGCGCGAGCTCGGCGGGAGCCGCCGGATCGTGGAGGACGAGGTCACCTCCCGCGTCCGCGGCTACGATACGCGCCGGCGCGTCGGAGAGGAGGCCGGCGACTTCGCGGCGCGCTCGCTCGGCGAGCCGGTCGAGCTGACCAGCCGCGAGCCGACGCACCGCGTCGCGAACGCGAAGGATCGCCTCGCGTGCACGATGGATAAGCCCGAGCACGTCGATGTCGCGCTCGCGACGAACATGATCTCGGTCGGCCTCGACATCCAGCGATTGGGCCTGATGGTCGTGTTCGGACAGCCCAAGACGACTGCCGAGTACATCCAGGCGACGAGCCGCGTCGGCCGCGACGACCGGAGGCCGGGGCTCGTCATCACGCTGCTCAACTGCCACAAGCCGCGGGACCGATCCCACTTCGAGCGCTTCAATGCTTACCACGCGTCGTTCTATCGCGCGGTCGAGGCGACGAGCGTCACGCCGTTCTCGCCGCGCGCGATCGACCGCGGGATCGCGGCCGTCACCGTGGCGCTCGCGCGCCTGAGCATCTCGGAGCTGACACCGCCGCGCGGGGCCGAGGAGATCGGCAAGGGCGCGCTGCGCGACCACGTGAACCGCATCCCGCGGCGCCTGGGCGCGCGTGCGGAGCAGGCGCACGTCGACGCGAACGAGGCCCCCGAGATCGCGCGCAGGGTGGAAAAGCGGACGAGCGATCTCCTCGACTCGTGGCAGCGCACCGTCGAGAAGAACCACGCCGTCAGCGCCGGTCTCCAGTACCAGCGCGAGGAGCCCGCCCACCCGAGCCTGCTGCGCGATCCGCTCGAGCCCGAGCCCGACGATCGCGATCTGCGCAAGTTCAAGGCGCAGCGCTCGCTGCGCGACGTCGAGCCTAGCGTGGATGTGTACCTGAGAAAGCCCGGCGGACGCCGGCAGGAGGACGGCTGATGGCAGCGCGCAAGCCGCGTTCGAGCGGCTCCCCGAAGGCGAGGATCCGCCCCGAGGGCCAGGTCCGTCGGAGCCAGGTGCTGACGACCTTCGGTCCCGGCGCGCTCGTCGATTTCCCGAAGCACGCCGCCATCATGGGCGGGCTCGAGTCGTGGGGAGATCCGGACAAGGAGGGTTTCCAGCAGGTCTTCGAGGAGCGGCTCGAGGCCGCCCTCCGGGCTCGCGAGCAGAACCCCCGCTTGCGGCTCTTCGCGCCGCCCTCGAGCCCGGACGCGCTCGACGCGCCGGCGCGCGGCATCACGGCCTTCGAGTTTCCGGAGTGGTTCATCGAGCAGCCGCCAGAGGGCCGGGCCGGCGAGGGCGGCTTCCGATCGCGCCGCCTGCTCCATCGGAGGGCGATCGAGCGCGGCAGCTACGGCAAGGTCGTCCCGATCCGGTTCGTCCGGGCATGCCCGAACGGTCACATCGGCGACATCGATTGGCGTGGCTTTGCCCACGGAGGCCGCACCGACTGCACGCGCGAGCTCTTCCTGGACGAGCGCGGGACGAGCGGCGATCTCGCCGACATCATGGTGCGCTGCGCCTGCAAGGCGAGCCGCTCGCTCGTCGACGCGACGCTGAAGGGCGATCAGTCGCCCCTGGGGCCTTGCTGGGGGGAGACCCCGTGGCTCGCCGACGCGGCGCCGGGGGACGGGGAAAAGCCCGCTTGCGTCGATGAGCAGGGGAAGCCGGTCCGGAACAAGCTCCTCGTCCGCTCGGCGACCAACGCGTATTTCCCGCAGAACGTGAGCGCGATCTCGATCCCGACCGATGCGAGCAAGCAGGCGCTCCGCGAGGCGATCGAGGCGGCGTGGGGAGATCTGGAGTCGGCCGAGGGCGAGGAGGACGTCGCGCGCGAGCTGAAGAAGCCCAGGTACAAGCACCTGCGCGACCGCTTCAGCGCGCCCGAGCTGTGGGCCGAGGTGCAGCGCAAGCGGTCGGGGACGGGCGAAGAGCGGCGCGGGATCAAGGCGGCCGAGCTCGATACGTTCCTCACGATTCCGGAGTCGGCCGGCGAGGACACGCCTGATAAACAAGATTTCTTCGCCCATGCGTCGTCGCTCGCTCCCGCGCGGCGCGGCGCCATGGCGCTCGTCTCGCGGGTGGTCCTCGTGCACCGGATGCGCGAGGTGAGCGTCCAGCTCGGGTTCACGCGCTTCGAGGCGCCGGCGCGCGACGTCGACTACGAGCTGTCGCTCGGCGTGCGCACCGCGCCGCTGGCGCGCGAGGTGACCTGGCTGCCCGCCGTGGAGAACCGAGGAGAGGGCATCTTCCTGGCGCTCGACCCCGGCGCGGTCGCCAGGTGGCGCGACAGGCGGCCTCAGGTCGAGGCGCGGGAGCAGCAGCTCATCGCGGGGTTCGACGCCTGGAAGAAGCGTCGCCAGGCCAAGAACGCACGGTTTCCAGGCGTGACCTACGTGATGCTGCACTCGCTGTCACACCTCTTGCTCACGGCCGTCTCGCTCGAGTGCGGCTATGCGGCCAGCTCGATCCGCGAGCGCATCTATCTCGACGGGGACCGCTGCGGCATCTTGCTGTTCACCGGCACGCCCGACGCCGAGGGGACCCTGGGCGGCCTCGTGCAGGTGGGCAAGAAGCTCGCTCACCACCTCGACGCGGCGCTCGACCTCGGCAAGCTCTGCTCGAACGATCCCGTGTGCGCGCAGCATCACCCGGACGACGCGCACGAGGAGCGGTTCCTCCACGGCGCCGCGTGCCACGGCTGCCTGCTCATCTCGGAGCCATCGTGCGAGTGGTCGAACGAGCTGCTCGATCGATCGCTGGTCGTGGACACGGTGGAGGACTCCGGCGCTGCCTTCTTCACGGAGGCGTGATGGATCCGCTCGAGGTCCCCAGCGAGACGCTGCTCCAGCTCGCCGACGCGCTCGAGGCGGGCCATGTGCGCGGTCCGCTCACGAAATTCGGGCTGCGCGCCTTCACGACGTCCGCGGGCGCTGTGCGGGCACTGGAGGCGCTGCGGCAGACGGCGGGGAGCGAGGCCGCGCTCGCCGCCATGTGCCGCCTCGTGGTCGCGGAGCGGGCCGCCACGATGGCACGCGCGCCCAAGGTGGAGCTGGTGTGGACCGGGCCGGAGCGCGTCGGCGCGTCGTCGCGCGACACCAAGGTGGTGGTGGCCGAGCTCTTCGCCCGGGCGCGGAGGTCGGTGCTCGTCGCGAGTTACAGCCTCGGAGGAGGAGCGACGCTGTTTGCGCCGCTCGCCGCGAGGATGGCGGAAATCCCGGCGTTGCGCGTCCGGATGTTCTTCGACCTCACGGTCGGCGACGATGGCGTCTCGGGGCCGCGAACGCGCGAGGCGTACGAAGCGCGCTTCGTCCAGCGTTTCCGCAAGTGGCACTGGCGGGGCGCGCGCGTCCCCGAGGTCTTCCATGACCCGCGTACCATCGATGACGAGAGAATCAGCTTCCACGCCAAATGCATTGTCATCGACGAGGAGATCGCCTTCGTCACGTCGGCCAACGCCTCGATGGTCGCCCAGCAGGAGAACATCGAGGCTGGCGTGCTCATCGAGGACCGGCTCTTCGCCCTGACGCTCGGGAAACAGTTCGATGATCTCGTGTCGGCAGGGCTGCTCGTTCCCGTTCAGGGGTTGGCGGCGTCGCGATGAATGCCGAATAGAACTTTGCTTTGATGAAGCCCTTCATGTTCCGCCTCGGCACCGTCCGCGCCAAGCTCACCGTCCTCGTCGCGCTCTCTTCGCTCGCGACCCTCGCGGCCCTCCCCGTGCTGTCCTGGGTGATGCACCGGCAGCTCCTCGCGCAGATCAGCGAGCGCGTCCCGCAGGCAATCCGCAACTTCCGCCTGGAGCTCCGGCAGCAGCAGCGCTCCATCTCGACGACCGCGCGCCAGGCCTCTCGTACGCGCGAGCTGGTCGACGGGCTCCGGCTGCGGAACGAGGCGGCCGTCGATACGGCGCTCGAGACCGTCATCGCCGCTCACCCCAACGTCGCCATCGCCGCCTTCGACGAGCTCGGCGACCTCGTCGCATCGAGAGGGCTCGACGCGCCGCCGCCGAGCACGGACGAGGTCCCCGGGCTCGCCGAGGGCCTCTCGAACCTCGACGAGATGGAGGACCTCCGGGACGTGCTCGTCCACGGGTGCGACGGACAGCAAGGCTCGCCGCCCGCGTACATGGTCGCCCAGCGCGCGAGGGGCGACGCCGGATCGCTGCTCGTCTGCATCCCCATCGACCACACCTACTTCGACGAAGCGGCGACGAGGCTCGGCGTGGAGATCGCGCTCGTCGATCCGTCGGGCAAGCGGATCACGGGCACGGCGCGCTTCCCGACCGAGCTGCTCCACGGCGCCTCCATCGGCGACGAGACCCACCCCACGATCGTCGACGACGCGAGCTCGCTCTGGGCCCTCTCCCGCTTCGCGCCCCGCTCCTTGCGGGGCAAAGCCGGCGATTTCTCGATCGTCATGGCGCTCGACGTGAGCGACGTCCGGAAGATCGTGCGCCAGAACCTGCTGCTCGCGGCCGGCGTGCTCACCCTCGCGGCGCTCGTCTCGCTGATCCTCGGCGCGCGCCTCGCGACCACGATGTCGCGCGCGCTCTCCCGCGTGAACGTCGCCCTCAAGCAGCTCGAACAACAGCAGTACGTCCACGTGGAGGGGGTGAAGACCGGCGACGAGCTGGAGGACCTCGCGGCCGGCTTCAACTCGATGGTCGACGGCCTCAAGGAGCGCGACAAGCTCCGCAGCACCTTCGGCAAGTACATGACCGAGTCCGTGCTCGAGCACCTGCTCGCCGGCAAGGTGCAGCTCGGCGGCGAGACGCTCACCGTCTCGATCCTCTTCTCCGATATCCGGAGCTTCACGACCATCAGCGAGCGGATGAACGCCCATGAGCTCGTGGGGCTCCTGAACGAGTATTTCACCGAGATGGTGGCCATCATCCTCGACGAGGGCGGGGTCGTCGACAAGTACATCGGCGACGCGATCATGGCGGTGTTCGGCGCGCCCGTCCCCAGGCCGGACGACGCCGTGCGCGCCGTGCGCGCAGCCATCCGCATGCGCGCCGCGCTCGTGCGCTTCAACGAGCGCCTCGCCGAACGGGGCATCCCGGCGCTGAAGACCGGCGTCGGGATCCACACCGGCGAGGTCGTCGCGGGCAACATCGGCAGCGAAGCGCGGATGGAGTACACCGTCATCGGCGACGCCGTGAACCTCGCCTCGCGCCTGGAGAGCGCGACCAAGGAGCTCGGCGTGAGCGTGCTCCTCAGCGAGGACACGCACCGCCTCGTGAGCGATCGCTTCAACACACGCCCCGTCAGCGAGATCACGGTCAAAGGCCGCGTGCAGCCGGTGATGACCTACGCCGTGACGGATCTTTGACGGCAGCGCTGGGGCGTCAGAGGCGGATCAGCTCGACGCTATCCATATGGATGAAGTTGGCCGGGTTGCCGGAGGTGGCCTTCGTGTGGAAGCCGAACTCCAGGTAACCGCCGGTGACATGGATGACCGGCGTCTCGATCTGCGTCCAGGCCCCATAAGTCCCGATCGTCGTGTAGGTGGGCGAGCACGAGCCGCACGTCTTGGCCTGGAGCCGGCTGAAATCGTAGCTGCCGCCCTTCTTCACCCAGGCCCGGACCTTGTAGTCGCCCGCCGCGAGCCCCGAGCGCGTCTGGTACGTCCACACCTCGAACGGAGAGCCGTTGGTCCAGTGGGTGAGGTGGTAAGAGCCGGTTTGCGCGCCGTTGTACGTCTCGCTGAAGCCCGCTGCCCCGGTGCCGTTCGGGCTCCAGTTGGTCCAGCCGGTCATCCCGGACTCGAAGCTCGGGTTGGTGAGCGAGATGCCGCTCGAGCCTCCCGTCGAGCCGCCGCCCTGCTGGTACCAGCGCACCCACTCGACCTCCATGGTCTTCGAGGTGCCCGACGGCAGATCGATGCTCGCGGGGCTCGGGTTGCCGTACCAGTTGCCCCCGATGGCGAGGTTCAAGAGGATGTAGTGGTTCTGCTGGAGCTCCGTCTCGTTGTGGTAGTACGTGTTGTTGGCCACGATGCTGCCGTCGAGCCGGAAGATCATGCTGCTCGACGACCACTCGACCTCGTAGACGTGGAAGGAGTCGGCGAGGCTCGCGCCGCGGTTCGCCCCGGTCCCCCAGTCCGCCTGTCCATTGTTCCACCAGTGGACCGCGGACTGCATCCAGCTAGGCTCGGTGGACCTCCATTCGAGGATGTCGATCTCGCCCGAGCGAGGCCACGCGTTGGCGCCAGAGTCGATGTTGGCCCCCAGCGTCCAGAACGCCGGCCACATCCCGTAGCCGGAGGGCACCTTGATGCTCGCGGAGATCTTGCCGTACCGCCGCTCGACCTTGCCCTTCGTGTGGATGCGACCGGAATAGAAGGAGCGCCCGCCGTACCCGGTACACTGGGGCGCGGCCGGGTTGTCGCTCGTGCGCTGCGCGGAGAGGATCAGCTTGCCATCGCGGACGGCGACGTTCGCGGCGCGCGGGTACTCGAGCTCTCCGGTGCCAAAGTTGCAGTTGTTGGTGACCGGATCGTAGTTGCTCGTGAGCACGTTCCAGTTCGCCGTGTTCAGGCTCGAGCCGTCGAACTCGTCCGACCACACGAGGTTCCACCCCGCGCCGGGGCTGTAGGACACCTCGGCGAGCTCCTGGCTCGTCGTGTCCTCCGCGCCCGCGGGCTCGTCGGCCGCCGTGATGCACCCGCCGAGAGCGCCGAGGCAAGCCCAGGTCAGCAGCGCTGCGCAACCGTCTCTCCGATCCATGCGTCCTCCTCTGGTTTCGACGGCGACCTGCGTGGTCCGCTCGTATCGCCGCAACTTGCAGCGTCCGTGCCCGTCCGTGAGGATCAAGAAATTCAATCGCGATCAGAACCGAGGTCGGCTCGGGGCGTGAACGAGGCCCCGCGCGCGCGCTCGGGTGATCCGGGAGATCACCCCCCGGGTGATCTGGGAGATCACCGAGGGGCGCGGTCGAGGTCCGGGCCGACGGCCACGGACCCGTGTCACCCGCCCGCGAGCAGCCGCGCGATCTCCCCCCGCTGCCGCCGCGCCGAGCGCGCCAGCGCGAGCTGCCCCGCCGCCCGCTGCAGGTTGTGCGCGACCCGCGTCGGGAACCGCGCCGGGTCCCAGCCGAAGTACCGATCCTCGAACGCGTCCCGGCAGAACCGCGCCGCGAGCTCCAGCGCGATCCGCTCCACCGCGTCCGCGAGCGCCTCCCGCTCCTCCGCGCCGAACGGCCGCGCCTCGCGGTAGCCCGCCGCCGCGGCGGCGAACACCTCCAGATCGAACCGCGCGTCGGGCGCGTCCTCCCCGACCGGGTTGCACCACGACCGCCACGCGTCGCCGAGCTCCACGTCGATCGGCTGCAGCGCCAGCGTGTCTAGATCGAGCAGGCAGATCCCCTCCCCCGCCTCGGAGAAGCGCAGGTTCGAGATCTTGAGGTCGCCATGGCAGTGCCGCAGCGGCAGGTCCAGCCGCCCCTGCCACGTGCGCCACGCGTCGAGGATCGCGTCGGCCAGCCGCCTCCCCTCCCCCCCGGTCGCCGCGCCGTCCAGCCGCTCCATGTGCAGCGCCGTGTCGTGCGCGCCGGCGCGCACGTGGCGGTACGCGTGCTCGAGATCGTCCACCGCCCGGTGGAACCGCGCCACCAGCGCCCCCGCCGCGCGCGCGAGCGCGGGCGAGCCGACCCGGTGGTGCGTGCGGCCGGGGACGAAGTCCATCACCCGCCACACCGCGCCCGCGCCGTCCCGCGCCCAGAGGGCGCCGTCCTCCGCGCGCAGCAGCCGCGGCGTCGCGAGGCCCCGGCGCGCCAGGTGGGCCGTCACCGCCTCGATGTCGTCGTGGACCTCCGGGGCGAAGATCGGGCTCACCCGCTGCACCACGAACCGCGGCGGCCCGCCGCCGGCCAGGCCGGCCAACCACGTTCCGTTGATGAGACCCTCATCGTCGCAACGGCCCACCGAGAGACCGCGCAGCGGCGCCCACACGTCCGGGATCATCGACACGGCAAGCTACCTGCGCTCCGTCCCGCGCCGCAAGGAAACCGCCTCCGGCTCCGCCGCGACCTCCGCCGCGCCCCGCGCGCGCACCGCCGCGGCCCGCCGGCGCAGCATCCACTGCGACCCGATCCACGCGACCACGCCCGCCCCGAGCCCCAGCCACGCCGCCACCCCGGGCACCCCGACCCGCTCGACGAGCACCGCCCCGCCGAGCGACGTCGCGCACAGGCCGACCGTGAGCACCAGGTTGTCGATCGCCGACAGCCGCCCGACGAACCGGTCCGGCGACAGCCGCTGGATCTCCGCGCTCGACAGCACCCAGTTCGCGCCGCTGCCGAGCCCCCACACGAGCGCCACCGCGATCAGCGCCGCCACGTGTCCCGTCACCGAGAACGCCGCGATCGCCGCGAACGTCATCCAGGCGGCCCCGGTCGCCGCGAGCTCGCCCCGCAGCCCGCGGCGGACCAGCGCGACGCCGACCAGCGGGCCGACCCCCGTCCCCGCGCCGCGCACGCACTGGAGCACCCCCAGCGTGAGCGCGGCCGTGCCCGCGAACGCGCGCTCCGCCGCGACGAGGTTCAGCAAGAGCAGCGCGCCGCCGTTCGCCAGGTGGACCGGCGTCTTCGCGAGCACCGCGTCGAGCAGCGGCGGCCGATCCCACGCGTGCTTCCACGCGAGCGCGATGTCCCGGCGCACCGACGCGAGCGCCGAGAGCACGCCGCCCTCCGCCGGCCGCCCCTCGGCCACCATCGACGGCAGGCCCCAGAGGAACAGCGCCGACAGGCCGAACGACGCCGCGTCGAGGGCGAGCGCCGCCGCGGGGCCGAGCGACGCGATGAGGCCGCCGGCCGCCATCCCGACCGCGAACATCACGCTCCACGTCGCCGACGCGATCGCGTTCGCCTCGAGGAGCTCGTCCTCCGCGACCACGTGGCGCAAGACCGCGCTATGCGCCGGCAGGCGCAGCGCCCCCACCGACGCGCGGACGAAGACGAGCACCTGCACCGCCGCCACGCGGCCCAGCACCGCGGCGCCGAGCATCGCGACCGTGAGCGCGCCCTGCGCCACGCTCGTCGCGACGAGCAGCCACCGCCGATCGAGCCGGTCCGCGAGCACGCCCGCCACCGGCGCGAACAGCGCGTTCGGGAGGTGATGCCCGACCATCACCAGCGCGAGCGCCACGACCCCACCCCCCTCGCCGCCCAGCGCGAGCAGGCTCACGGCGACGAAGCTCATCCAGTCGCCCAGGAGCGAGACGATCTCGCTCAGCCAGACGCGACGGAACTGGGGCCGGCGGCGGAGCAGGCTCGGACGGGGCGACGCGGACGCGGCGGACGGATCGTGCCTGCCGCTGTTCATCCAGGGCACACCGTGGTAATCGCGCTCTGCTGCATGCGGATCTGCGCCATCATTCCCGCCTACCAGGCCGAGCGCAACGTGGGGGACGTCACACGGGAGGCGCTCCGGGTCAACGGCCTGGACGGCGCGGTCTTCGTCGTGGACGACGGATCGAGCGACCGCACGGCCGAGCGCGCGCGCGCGGCCGGCGCCACCGTGCTCATCCACCCCGAGAACCACGGCAAGGGCGCCGCCCTGCGCACCGGGATGGAGTTCGCCCTCGCCGCCGGCTTCGACGTGGCGATCACGATCGACGCCGACGGCCAGCACCCGCCCGAGGAGGCGCGGCGCCTCGTCGAGGCCGACGCCGATCCCGAGGCGCTGGTCCTCGGCATCCGGGATCTCGCGTCGGCCGGCGCGCCGCGCGCCAACCAGATCTCGAACCGCATCTCGAACTTCTTCCTCTCGCTCTTCGCCGGCCGCCCCTTCGCCGACACGCAGTGCGGCCTGCGCCGCTACCCGCTCCGGACGACGCTGTCGCTCGGCGCGCGCGACGACGGCTACGCCTTCGAGGCGGAGATCCTCCTGCGCGCCGTCGCCGCCGGCGTCCGCATCGTCGAGGTGCCGATCCGGGTCATCTACCCGCCCGAGGACGAGCGGCTCACCCACTTCGACAGCGTGCGCGATCCGGCGCGGATCGTCGGCCGCGTGGTGGCGACGCTCGCGCTCACGCGCGGCCTCCGCCACGTGCCCGCCGCGCCGACGCCGTCCCCGGCCGCGCGCCGCTCCGCCGTGGCGAGCGCCCTCGCCGCCGAGATCGACCCCCACCCGTCGCAGCCGACGGCCGCGCCCCCCTGACCCGGGGCCAGCGCTCTGGAACGCGTGACGGACCCAGCCGGATCCACCGCGGCCCCCGCCGCCAGCGCAGCCCCCGGCGCCCCCGCGGGCGCGCTCCGCCCGCCCTCGCGCCTCGCCCGCCACCGCCGCAAGCTCCTCGCCGCCGCCGCGCTCCTCGCCGCGCCGGTCCTCGCCCACCTCGGCATCGCCGCCGCGACCCGCATCGAGCCGCCGCCGATCCGCGCCGCCTCCGGCGAGCCCGCCGCAGGTCCCGCGGGCCTGCGCGTGCTCGGCCCCGCCTACGCGCGCCGCCGCGGCCGCATCCTCGAGGCGCGCCTCGCCGGGACGCCCGAGGAGATCGGCCACCAGCACGGCCGGCTCTTCTACCCGGAGATGGTCCAGAACGAGGGCACCCTCTACGAGCAGTTCCGCCGCTACGTGCCCGTCGCCCCGCTCCGGTGGCTCATCATGGACCTGTCGCGCCTCGAGTTCCGCGGCGTCGACGAGGGCATGAGCGACGGCGCGCGGCGCGAGATCGCCGCCCAGGCCCGCGCCTTCTCGCCCGACCCGTTCGACGGCGTCCTCCCCACGTACCACCGCTTCGTCTTCCTCCAGTCGCTCTACGACATCGCGCTCTCGTTCGAGCACTCCCCGCTCATCGGCTGCACCAGCTTCGCCCTCACCGGGGCCGCGTCGGCGGGCGGGCACGCGGTGCTCGCCCGCAACTTCGACTTCGAGGCCGGGCCCGTCTTCGACCTGGGCAAGGCGGTGTTCCTCGTCCACGAGCAGGGCAAGATCCCGTACGCCTCGGTGGCCTGGCCCGGCCTCGTCGGCGCGGTGACCGGGATGAACGCCGCCGGCCTCGCGCTCGTCGTCCACGGCGGGCGGGCCGGCGAGCCGCGCGCGGCCGGCGAGCCGGTCGTGCACACGATGCGCGAGGTGCTCGGCCGCGCCCGCGGCGTCGACGAGGCGCTCGCGCTCCTCGAGGCGCGCCCCCCCATGGTCTCCCACCTCGTGATGCTCGTCGACGCGGCCGGCGAGGTGGCGATCGCCGAGCGGGCGCCCGGCGCGAAGCTCCACGCGCGCCGCGGCCGCGGCAAGGTCGCGCTCACCAACCACTTCGAGGGGCCGCTCGCCGGCGACCCGCGCAACCGCCGCGTCGAGGCCGAGACCTCGACCCACGCGCGCCGCCGCCGCCTCGACGAGCGGCTCGCGGCGCTGCCCGAGGGCGCGTCCGTCGAGGCCGCCGTCGATGTCCTGCGCGACCGGCGCGGCCCCGGCGGCGCGCCGCTGCCGCTCGGCGACCGGCGCGCGATCGACGCGCTCATCGCGACGCACGCGGTCGTCATGGACGCGACGGCGCGCGTCCTCTGGGTCAGCGAGGGCCCCCACCTCGCCGGCCGCTTCCTGCGCTTCGACCTGGCGCGGCTGCTCGACCCGGCGTTCGACCCCGCCCTGGACACCGCCGAGCCGGACGCCCTGCCCGAGGATCCGCTGCTCACGAGCGGCGACTACGCCGCCTGGGAGCGCGCCGGCTCGCCCCACGCGGGCGGCGAGCTCGGCAGCGACGCCCCCGGCCCCTCCGCCGCGGACCTCAAGCGCGGCCCGGGCGATCCCTGAAAGCACGACCGCGTCGCTCCTCGGGCGCGACGGACGCGACGCTCCTTAAATAACCAACGATCTTAACCCAAAAATAACCAACTTAACGAAGCAATCTCTCTTGCCCGATCGCGACAGCCCCGGGCCGTCCCCGGCGCCCGCGCAACAGCGCTGCGTCCTGGTCGTGTCCATCCCATGGCGAGCTGGACAGCGCTGCGTCCGGGGCGCGCCGTCCTGCGGCGATCGCCGGCGCCGCGCCGCTTCCGGCCGCTCCGCGGCGCGCCGGAGACACGGCCGAGCCCGGAGCGCAACTGTTTCGCCGCCGTTTCGCAGGGCCCCTCTCCCACGCCCGTACACCGGGGCTAGGACACCTCTCGTCCGGCGCTCCCGTACCGCGAGATTGCCTAGCGGGAGCTTCCGTCCGACAATGCGATGCGGGGCGCAAGGTCGCGGCAGCGGAGCGGCGACCGGGTCGACCGGACCATGACGGACATCAACCTGATCAACACCACCCTCGATCAACGGTACCTCATCCTCGGGCTGCTCGGGGAAGGCGGGATGGGGGCAGTCTACGAGGCACGGCACCTCGGCACCGGCCGCCGCGTCGCCGTCAAGGTGATCACCAGCAAGCTCGCGCAGGACGACGCGGTGATGGCCCGCTTCGAGCGCGAGGCCAGGGCCGCCGGCGCGATCGAGAGCGAGCACATCGCGAGCGTGCTCGATAGCGGGAGGGACCGGGCCACCGGCCTGCCCTTCCTCGTGATGGAGCTCCTCTCCGGGGAGGACGTCGACCAGATGCTCCGGCGGCTCGGCCCCCTGCCGCCCGAGCTCGCGCTCTGCATCGTGGCCCAGGCGTGCATGGGCCTCATCAAGGCGCACGACGCGCGCGTCCTCCACCGCGACATCAAGCCCGCCAACCTGTTCCTGGCCCGGCGCGACCGGGGGGAGTACGCGGTCAAGCTCCTCGACTTCGGCGTCGCCAAGATCCAGGCCGACGACAGCTTCGAGTCCCACCAGGAGCTCACGGCCACGAGCAACCTGATCGGCTCGCCCATCTACATGTCGCCCGAGCAGGCGCGCAACATGAAGGACGTCGACGGCCGGACCGACCTCTGGTCGCTCGGCATCGTCCTCTTCAAGATGCTCGCCGGCCGCACCCCCTACCGGAACTCGCGGGGGCTCGGCGAGCTCATCGTCGCGATCTGTTCCACGCCCGCGCCGCCCATCCAGAGCCTCGCGCCCTGGGTCCCCTACGAGGTCGGCGAGATCGTCCACCGCGCGCTCCAGATCGACAGGAACCTGCGCTTCCAGAGCGCGGAGGAGATGCTCGAGGAGTGCCGGATCCTCCTGCCGCACGGCTTCTCGATCCGCGAGGACATGCTGCAGCCGCTGCCCGACTCGGTGCAGGCCGACATGCCGCCGCCCTCGCGCGCGAACCCCGAGGCGCCGACGCGGCGCCCGCCGACGCCCGTCCACACCTCCCGCACGCCCACGCCCGGGGGCACGTCCCGCGGCTGGCCGGACAACGGCGATCACCCGACGCGGCGCCCGCCGACCCCCGTGGCCACGCCCCGCAGCTGGCAGGACCACGGCGATCACGCGACCCGCCGCCCGCCGACCCCCGTGGGCACGCCGCGCAGCTGGCCCGAGCACGTCACGGCGTTCTCGCAGAGCGGCCAGGGCCACCTGAGCCAGAGCGGCCACCACCTGAGCCAGAGCGGCCAGCACCTCGGCCAGAGCGGCCAGCACCCGAGCCACAGCAGCCCCATCATCCGCGGGCTGCCGGACGGGCCGCCCTCGTCGAGGACGGTCGCGGGCACCTCCGTGCCGTTCCAGAAGACGATCATCGTGGCGGGCGAGCCGCCGCCCGCCGCCGTGCGCCCCCGCAGCAAGGCGGCCCCGCTCGTGGCGGCGGCGGCGCTGGTCGCGGCGACGGGCGCCGGCGTCGGCGCCTGGCTCGTGCAGAAGACGACGGCGGCCGCGCCCTCCACGGCGACCGGCGCCGCGCCGGCCGCGCCCATGGCCCCGGCCGGGACCGCGGCCGCGCCGGGGGCGACCGCCGCGGCCCCGGCCGAGCCGGCCGTGCAGATCGATCCGGAGCGGCTCGCGAGCTTCAACCCGCTGCCGGCGGTCGTCACGTCCTCGAGCAACCCGCTCACGGACGAGAAGATCCACCTCGGCCGGATGCTCTTCTACGACGCGCGGCTCTCGAAGAACCACGACCTCTCGTGCAACTCGTGCCACCCGCTCGACCGCTACGGCGCCGACGGCACGAAGGTCTCGATCGGGCACGCCCACCAGAGCGGCCGCCGCAACACGCCGAGCGTCTACAACTCGGCGGGGTTCTTCTCGCTCATGTGGGACGGGCGCTTCGACAGCGTCGAGGATCAGGCCAACGGGCCGATGATGAACCCGAGCGAGATGGCGATGACGCCGGTGCGGCTCGAGGCGACGCTGCGCTCGATCCCCGACTACGTGAAGGCGTTCGGCAGGGCGTTCCCGAACGACCCGTGGCCCGTGACCGTCGGCAACACGGCGAAGGCGATCGGCGCGTTCGAGCGCAAGCTGTTCACGCGCGGGCGGTGGGACCAGTTCCTGGAGGGGGAGCGCGACGCGCTGACCAACGCCGAGAAGGAGGGGTTCAACACCTTCGTCGAGGTCGGGTGCGTGACGTGCCACTTCGGCCCGCACGTCGGGGCGACGATGTTCCAGAAGCTCGGCCTGGTGCGGTCGTGGCCCGACACGATGGACCGCGGCGTCTTCGAGATCACGAAGAAGCAGGCGGATTTCATGGTCTTCCGGGTGCCGACCTTGCGCAACGTGGCCGCGACGGCGCCGTACTTCCACGACGGGTCCATCTCGTCGCTGGAGGAGGCGGTGCGGCTCATGGCGAAGCACCAGCTCGGCAAGGATCTGGTGGAGCCCCAGGTCCATCAGATCGTGGTCTGGCTGAAGTCGCTGACGGGCGAGCTCCCGAAGGAGTACATCACGAAGCCGGCGCTGCCGGAGAGCGGGCCCAACACGCCGAAGCCGGTTGCAGACTGAGCGCCGCGCGCCCGTCTGAAGGAAGAGGACGAGGATGCAGCGACGATCTTTCCTGATGGGCCTCGCGGCGTGCGGCGGCGCGCTCTCGCTCGCCGGCCGCGCGCGGGCGGACGAGGTGGGCGACGCGCTCGCCGAGATCACGAGGGCGCGCGCGTCGGTGAAGACGCTGGTCGCGCCGTTCACGCAGGAGCGGAGCATCGGGCTGCTCGCGACGGCGGTGAAGAGCGACGGGGAGATGACGCTGGTCCTGCCGGACCGGCTCCGCTGGGAGCTCAAGCCGCCGGACGCGATCACCTACTGGATCACGCCCGAGGGGTTCGGCTTCGCGACCCCGAAGGGCGCGGCGGGCGCGGGGCGGGGGGCGGCCGGGCGCTTCGGCGCGGTGCTCTCGGACCTCCTGGTGCTCCTCGGCGGCGACCTCGCGAAGCTCCGGGCGCGCTACGACCTGTCGATCCCGAGCCGCGCGGACGGGATCACGCTGGCGGCGCGGCCGCGGGCCGAGGAGGTCGCGAAGCACGTGCGCAGCCTCGAGATGACGTCGGGGCCGGAGCTGTGGTCGGTGCGGCGGGTGGTCATCGAGGAGAAGAACGGCGACCGGAGCGTGATCACGTTCGGCAAGGTGGCGCGGGACGCGGTCGTCGACCCGGCCCGGATGAGGGCGCCGAAGCAGGGCTGAGCGGGCGCGCGGCCCGGGTGGTGGACGCGCCGACCCGGGGCTGCCGCGGCGCCTCGGGCTCAGGGTGGGCAGGCGCCGGTGCCGTTGTTGTCCTCGATCACGGCGGGAGGCGGCCCGTCGAGGCGCTTCACGAGCGCCTCGACCTCGCAGCTCGGCAAGCTCGGGTTGTACTTGACGTCCAGCAACGAGGTGATCGTCCGAGCTCCCAGGCCGCGGAGCGTCGCGAGCGACGCGTTCCCCTCGATCCTGAGGCTGTCGATCTCCGCCGCATCCTCGAGCCCGGTCAGCCCTGGCAAAGCGTCGTTGTCTTCGATGCTGAAATAGCCCACGCGGACCAGGCCGCGCAGAGCGTCGATGTCGACGAGCGCCTGGTTGCCTGCGAGCAATACCGTGTCGGTCGAGCCGTCGCCCGCGCGGAAGGAGCCGAGCCCGTCGAGGCTTGTGAGCGCGGGGTTATGGGCGATGTAGATCGCGCCTCGTATGTCGCGGAGGCCGCTCAGGGGCTGTAGGCTCGTGAGCCCAGGATTGCCGATGATCTCCAGATGATGGAGCTCCGAGATCCGCTCGAGCCCAGCGAGGCTCGCGAGCCCGGAGTTCTGGCGCACGGTGAGGGCCGTCATCC
Source organism: Sorangium sp. So ce385 (assembly GCF_051474135.1). Classification (NCBI taxonomy): domain Bacteria; kingdom Pseudomonadati; phylum Myxococcota; order Polyangiales; family Polyangiaceae; genus Sorangium; species Sorangium sp. So ce385. The sequence goes on from NZ_CP150337.1 coordinate 11,191,830, forward strand.
CGGTGATGCTGGCGAACCCGGACAGGTCCTTCAGGGAGCCACACCCCTCGACGGACAGCTCCCCCAGGCTCGTCACCTCGCCGAGGTCGATGCGGGTGAGCTTCGGGTTGTCGTGGAGGTAGAGCGACGGCGCGACGTCCGGGCTCGGGCGGACGTGGGCGAAGGCGCTGGCGCGCACCAGCTTGGGATTCGATACGGCGACGACCTGCGAGACGCGGCGCAGCGAGCGCAGGCCGTCCAGGCTCACCATCGATGGATTTTGGCTGACGTAGAGGTCGCGGGCGGTTTCGAGCGCTGCGAGCCCGGTCAGGTCCACGAGCCGCTCGTTCGACGAGATGGAGATCTGGCCCGCCAAGACGAGGCTCTCGAGGCCGTCCAGCGATCTCAGCTGCCGGTTGTCCGCCAGCGCGAGGTTATCCACGGTCGTGAGCTGCTCGAGGCCTCGCAAATTGACGAGCCCGTCGTTCTCGGAGATGTGGAGATCCACGAGGGCCTCGACGGCGCCGAGGCCATCGAGGCTGGCCAGCGCGTCGTTGTCCGCCAGGATGAGCGACCCCCGGCGCAGGTTGCGCAGACCGTCCAGCGTCGCGAGCCGGTCGTTGCCCGTGATCCAGAGCTCCCCCTCCTCGATGCCCTCGAAACCCGACAAGGACTCGAGCGAATCGTTGTCGAGCACCCGCCACTGGAACGCGTCCACCCCGACGCCGGCGACGCTCTCGAGGAGCGGATTTTCCCGGATCTCGATGGCTCCCCCGACCTTCTCCAGGCTCCGAAGCCCGCTGAGGCTGCGCAGCGAAGCGTTATAGACCACCGTCAGCGTCGACCCGATGGAGGAGAGGGAGCCGAGGCCGTCCAGGTTGGTCAAGCGCGTGGTGTCGTTGATCAGGAGCTCGCCCGTGACGGTCGTCAGGCACGCTAGCGGGGACAGGTCGGAGATGTCGCCGCCGAGGGCGAGCATGCCGTCGACCACGGCGACGCCGCGCAGCTCCTCGAGAGCCTCCTGGCGCGTGGAGCCCCAGAAGCCGGTGTGCACGTGGCTCGGATCGCACTCCTGCTCGGCGCCCCCCGCGCCCGCCATACCGCCCGAGCCTTGGCCGCCTGAGCCCCCGGCGCCCGACGTGCCGCCAGCGCCACCGACGGAGCTGCCGCCGAGGCCGCCGCCGCCGACCCCGACCGAGCTCGAAGCAGGGCTGGCACCGCCGCCGGCTCCTGCGGTGGTCGATCCGATCTCACCTGCGCCCGCCGGCAGGTCGAAGAAAACCTCACTCCGGGCCCCACAAGCCGGCGCGAGCGCGACCGAGGCAAGCACGCCGATCCACCACGGACTCCGCATGCGGCGAGGCTGGGCTCGCTCCGATTCCGCGTCAATGGGACACCCCACCGCCCCCGAGGCGGCCGAGGCGCGCGCGGCGTCGCCCCCTGAGCGCGACGGCTGTTCCCCTGGCCGCGATCTCGACTATGACACCGGCCATGCGACGCCTCCTGCTCTCCCTCCCCGCCCTGACGCTCGCCGCCGCCTGCTCCGGCGCTCCCCCTGAGCCCGCCCAGACGCCCGCCGCCCCGCGCGCGCACGACGATCGCCCGCCCGCGGCCGCTCCGGCCCCGGCCGGGCCCGCGGCCGCGACGCCGCCGGCCTCCGAGCCCGGCGCGCCTCCTACCGAGGCCGGGACGGCCGGCGGGGAGACCGCCGCCGCGGAGGAGCAGGCGTGCCCGGCCGACATGAAGCTCGTCGAGGGCGAGTATTGCTCCGAGGTCGAGCACAGCTGCCTCCGCAGCTGGTACGACAAGTCGAACAAGAAGACGATCTGCGAGGAGTTCGCGCCCACCCCCGGCCGCTGCATCGGCGACAAGACGAAGAAGCGCTATTGCATCGACACGTACGAATGGCCGAACAAGAAGGGGGAGCGGCCCGAGGTGATGAACCGGTTCCACCAGGCGCAGGTCAAGTGCGCCGCGGTCGGCAAGCGCCTCTGCACCGAGTCAGAGTGGACGCTCGCCTGCGAGGGACCGGAGATGAAGCCGTTTCCTTACGGGTACTCGCGCGACGCGACCAAGTGCAACGGCGACCACCTCTGGGACGACCCCGACATGAAGAAGGTGGCGAAGCGCGACCCGGGCGAGCTGGCGCGCCTGTGGAAAGGGGTGCGGAGCGGGTCGCAGGCGCAGTGCATCAGCGATTATGGCGTCGCCGATCTGCCCGCGAACACCGATGAGGTCGTGGCGAGCGAGACGACCGGCGGCTGGCGCGGCAAGTTCGACAGCGTCCACACCGGCGGCCCCTGGTACAAGGGCGTGCGCAACCAGTGCCGGCCGAAGATCTACACGCACGACGAGGGGTTCTATTATTACTTCCTGAGCTTCCGCTGCTGCGCCGAGCCCGACGGCAAGACCACCGACCCGCGGACGCCTCGCCAGATCCAGGAGGGGTGGAACATGGACCGGGTCGAGCGGCTCGCGCAGTTCACGGTCGAGCAGATGCGCGGCAAGCTCGAGCTCAAGCAGCAGGGCAAGTGCGAGTGCAAGCCGACGGATATCCTGTGCAAGACGATGTGCGGGACGCTGCTCGGGCCCAATGCGGTGGACGCGACGCCGGGCGGCGGCGCGCCGGCGGCGGCGGGCGGCGAGAAGCGGTAAAGGGCGCCGCCGAGCCATCCTCGGCGGGCTCTTCGAGGCACGGACCTAGTCCAAACTCTCCCCGATCTTCCCCACGCTGCGCTCGATGAGCTGCTCCTGCTCGCGCTGGCTCCGCAGCACCTCCTCGGACGCCGCCCTGGCCTTCTGTTCCTCCCGGGTGGCCTTGAGCTCGGCCTGTCGCGCCTCCACCTCGGACCTCCGCGCCTCGTCCCGCGCGGCCTGCGCCTGGCCGGCCGCCACGCGGGCCCGCTCGGCCTCGGCCTCCGCGCGGTCCCGGGCCGCCTCGGCGTCCTGCTGCAGCCGCTCGGCCCGCCTCCGCTGCGCGTCGCTCTCCTGCCGCGCGGCCTCGCTCTCCTGCCGCGCCCTCTCCGCCGCGCTCCGGGCGGCCTCCGCGCTCGCGAGCGCGCCCTTCAGCGTGTGCTCGGTGCTCTGGATCGCGTGGAACTGCGACGTGATGACCCGGTTCTGACGGGTCACCGTCACGATCCCGGCCCCCGCCGCGACGATCAGCAGCGACAGCGCCGCCATGATCCCGGACACGAGGCGGCGCCTCCCGCGTTGCTGCTGATCGGCGAACCGGAGCACCTCCTCCAGATAGAGCCGCTCCCGCTCGGGCAGCTCCCCCCGGTAGCGCTTATGAAACTGGCGCGCGTCGTCGGCGACCTTGCCACGCCAGAGCGTGTCCGCGGCGCGATCGCTCGACTCCCAGAGCCTCGCCGCCGCGCGCAGGCGGTCGAGGAACACCGCGTCTTCCTGGTTCTCATCGAGCCAGCGCTTGAGCGTCGGCCACCGCTCGATGAGCGACTCGTGCACGAGCTCCACCGTGGTGCCCGCGCGGTCGCTCGCCGTCTCGAGCGCCAGGAGCCGCGCGTCCGCGAGCAGCCCCACCACCTGCTCGATCTCGCCTCGATCCCCCGGCAGCTCGCACAGCTCCCCCAGGCTGGCGACGGCCCGCGTCCGCTCCGGCGTCACCAGGCGCTCCAGGACCGCCCGCGCGAGCTTCGCCCGGCGCTCGCTCATCGCGGCCAGCACCGTGTCGGCGTGGCTCGCCAGCGCGCCCGCCACGCCGCCGAGCGCCTCGTAGCTGGCGCGCGTGAGCAGCCGGCGCCCCCGATCGCGCATCTCCCACAGCCTCGCCGCCGTGAACTGGAGGAGCGGCAGCGCGCCGCGCGTGCTCTCCAGCGCGTCGAGGAGGCCCTCGACCATCGCCGGATCCTCGATCTCGTGCCGCGCCGCCTCCACCGGCTTCATCAGGGCTTCACGCAGCCCCTCGCGGCCCATCGGCCGGAGGAACACGAGGCCGCGGATCATCGCCGTCATGAAATGCTCGTGCTCGGCCATCCGCTCGAGGAAGTCCGATCGCACCGACAGGACGACCCGGAGCGGCGAGGAGGCGTCGTCGGCGACCCCCTCGAGGCACGCGAGGAACGACTCGCGCTCGCCGGCCGGGGCGCCGAGCGTGAAGAGCTCCTCGAACTGATCGATGAACAGGAGCAGGCGTCGCTGCGTGCTGGCCGACCACGCGCGCAGCGCGGCGCCGAGGAGGCCAGGCTCGGCGCGCAGCCGCTCGCAAAAGCCCGCGCCCGTCGCCGCGCCGCCCTGCGCGGCGAGCGCGCGCGAGGCCGCGCTCAGCGTCACCGCGGGGTGGCTGAAGAGGTGCGCCAGCGCGGCCATGGGCTCGCGCCCGGGCCGCAGGACGAGCGCCTCCCAGCCCTCCCCGGAGCGCTTGAGCGCCGGGATCACCCCCGCCCTCACGAGCGACGATTTCCCCACGCCGGACGCCCCCGCGAGCGCGAGCAGCGGCTGGCTCCGGAGGCGCGCGACCACGGCGGCGAGCACCTGCGCGCGGCCGAAGAAGCGGTCCGCGTCGGCCTCCTGGAACGCCGACAGGCCCGCGAACGGGCTCTCGTCCGCGGGGAGGTGGATCTCCCGGCGCCCGGGCAGGAGGGGCAAGAGCTCGGCCAGGAGCTCCTCGGCGGAGGCGAACCGCTCGGCCTTTCGCTTGCGCAGGCAGCGATCGATGATCGCGGCGAGCCGGCCGAGCTCCGGGTGGCGCGCGCTGACCTCGGGCATCGGATCGTCGGCGCTCGCGACCCTGAGGAGGCTCGCCATGCTGACCGGCGCGAGCGGGTGCGCGCCGAGCACGAGCTCGTGGAGCATGATGCCCACCGCCCAGATATCGCTGGACTGGTCGATATCCATTCCTCGCCACTGCTCGGGAGACATATAAGGCAGCGTGCCGATGACCGCTCCTTCGCCCGTCAGGCGCGCATCGCGGGCGACGGCGCTGGTAACAGAGCGCTCGACCGCGACCGCGAGGCTCGTCTCGTCCTCGCGCAGCTTGGCGATCCCGAAATCGACCACCTTGATCGCCCCCGACGCCTCGAGCATGATGTTCTCGGGCTTGAGATCGCGATGGACGATGCCGGACGCGTGCGCGCGCGAGAGCGCGCTCACGACCGGGACCATCAGCTCCACGGCGAGGCTGGGCGGCACCGGCGCCGTCGACGTCTCCTCCCCGGCGTCCGCGGGCCTGCGCTGCCTCATCCAGGCGCCGAGGCTCTGCCCGTCGATGTACTCGAGCACCATGTACGGGTATCCGTCGTGCTCGTTCACCTCGTGGATCGTCACGATATGCTCGTGCTTGCAGCGCGCGGTCGCCTGCGCTTCGTTCAAAAAGCGCAACACGCCGTTGCTGTTCAGCTTCGTGAGGAGCTTGATCGCGACGAGGCGCGCGAGCCTTATGTCTCGCGCGAGGAAGACCACGCCCATGCCGCCCCGGCCGAGCTCGCGCAAGATCTCGTAATGCCCGATGCGGGCGCCGGCCGAGAGCAACGGGTTGAGTTGCCGAGGTGACGAGGACGGCGGAGCGCCCGCGCTCGCCGTCCCGCCGGCCTTCACCGCGCGAGCGCCCGCCGGCACGACGGCCGCCTCCGCCGCGAAGCCGGCCCGCGCGGGCGCAGCGGGCGCCGCGCCGACGAACATCGTGCTTGTGTAGCCTGCGTCCTCGAGCCCTCCGGTGCGCAGCGGAAAGCTCCCCGCAGGATGGTGCTCGCCCGCGCCGGACGATCGAGCGCCCTTCGGCCCCAGGATGATCAGCTCGGTGGACATCTTCCCCCCTGCGCATAAAACAACGCCGTCACTGAAACGGCGGTTACCACGGCGAGAGCTGCGAGCGCGGTCACGATAGCATAGGCGCTCAATGCATGCGTGCATTCTCAAATCTGATACGACCTCGCTTCACAGGAGGACATGCGAGGGCGTACCCTCGGGAGCGCGGCATGCTCGCCGGCCCGGTGAGCCGGGGTGAAGGCTCGATGGATCACCCCGGGCGACCCGCGAAGCAAAACGACCCACACGCGACCCATGCACGTCCCCCTCCCAGCAGCGAAGCTCTCATCATCGATCGCTCTCGTGGCCTTGTGCTCCTTCTGCGCCGCGCCTGCGCGGGCCCAAGGGACGACGAGCTCAGGGACGGGCTCAGGGACGGGCTCAGGGACGGGCCCAGGGTCGGCGGGCCCGCCGCCAGGGTCGCTGTCGCCGCATCCGCCTTCTCTCTCGCCGCATCCCCCGTCGCCGCCGCTGCCGCCGCCGGCGGCGGTGGAGACGTCTTCGCCCCGTGCGTCGCGGCCGCCGCGGCCATGGCACCAGGGCATCTCCGACGATCGAAAGCAGCGGGCGCACGAGCTATTCACGGAGGCGCGGGCGCTGCACCGGCGCATGATGTTCGCCGAGGCGCGGGTCAAATACGAAGAGGCGCTGGCCGCCTGGGAGCATCCCGATCTCCGGCTTTACCTCGCGCGGGTGTTGAAGAGCCTCGGGCTGCCGCTCCTGGCCTATGAGAACCTGCGGCTCGCCCTGCGATGGGGGCCCGGCACGCTCGCGCCCGAGACGGAGCAGGAGGCGCGCGCGGCGATGCGCGCGCTCATGGAGCACGAGCTCGCCGCCATCGAGATCCGCTGCGATGAGCCGGGCGCTGCCGTGCTGCTCGACGACAAGCCCTGGTTCGTCGGCCCCGGCGCCGAGCGCCGGATGGTCACGCCCGGAGAGCACGTCGTCATGGTGAGGAGGGACGGCTACTCCACGGTCGTCAAGCCCATCCTCGTTATCGCCGGCAAAGAGGCTTCCGGCCAGCTCGCGCGGCGCGTCGAAACCGTCATCGGCCAGCCGCGGTGGCCCGCGTGGGTCCCCTGGACCATGCTCGGGGCAGGCGCAGCCCTGGGCGTCGCGGGTGGCGGGCTGATGTGGAGCGACGCGGCACACAAGGGCAACCAGGCCAGCGGCGACCTGGCGATCGGCGCCTTCGTCGCCGGCGGAGCGACGATGATCACGGGGACGGTCCTGCTCCTCATGAACAGGCCACAGGTCTACCGCGTCCACGATCGAGGCGACGTGCAGATCGAGCTGCGGCCCATCGCGTCGCTCGGCCCTGCGGGGCTGTCGGCCCGGCTCGTGTTCTGACCCGGCCAAGGACGGCAAGAAGAGGACGATATCTTGGCGCCTTGGAGTTCGATGTCTCGCTCGCTCGACGTCGATCGGCGCCGCGCCGAGGCGGTGGACCGTCGCGGCCACCGCCACCCGCGTTCACCTCGCGACCTCGCCCGTCTTCAGATCCAGCTTCAGCTCCCGCACCACCTCCGGCTCGGCGCACACGATCTGCGGCGTCGAGCCCTTCACATCGGCCTTGATCCGCTCCTCTAGCTTCTTCGCGAGATCCCAGCTCGGCACGAACGCGGCGAAGAAGCGCTGCCCCATGTCGCGCGTCACGACGAAGCGCGCCGGAGAGAACTCCGTGCGTCCTTTGAGCGCCTTTCGCGTCAGCGGGAAGTCGTAGTCGTCAGGCGCCGTCTTGCTGAACGTATAGAGCACCACGAGGTTCTGCGGGCACTTCGGCCCGCCGGGCTCGGGGAAGGGCCGGTTCGGCTTGGGCTTTGGCGGCGGCCCCTTCTGGAGCGGGATGGTCCCCGGCGCCGCGCCCGCGGCCTCGCTCTCGCCGCCGTGCTTCAGGACCGCCCCGCCGGCCGCCACCCACACCGCCCCGTCGCTCCCCACGGCCACGTCCTGGGCCTTCACCCCGTCGGGCAGCGGCGCCTGCTCCCAGGCCTCGCCCTTGCGCGCGAAGAGCGCCCCGTCCGCGATCGCCCACAGCGTCCCGTCCGGCGCCGCCGACGCCGTGAGCACGCGCGCGCCCTTCGCCGGCGGGTCGATCTCCTTCGACTCCCCGCCCTGGTAGCGGAGCACGCCCCCGTCCACGATCCACGCCTCGCCCTCGCCGGGGCCTGGCAGGATCAGCGTGCGCGCATCGTCGGGGATCTGCCCCTCGGACAGCGCCGGGACGGGCAGGATGGTCGCGCCCTTGTCGCCCGGCTTCCACACCTCCAGGGCGCTCGCCCCGTCGCAGTCGATCCCGTAGCTCAGCGCGGTCCCATCGCGCGTCGCCCCGAACGCCTGCGAGAGGATCTCGGCTTGCGGGTAAGGCAGCGGCGCTTCCCACCCGCGGCACGGCTCCTTCCTGGGCGCCTGCGTGATCGTCAGCCCCACCCTGGGCCCGCGCAGCGCGATGAACCTCGGGACGCCGAGCATCGTCGGCCCCATCAGCCCCACGAGCGAGCTGCCCATCCTCGCCACCCCGGTGAACGACAGCCCCAGTTCGCTCGCCCGCTGCACCCAGCCCTGCGCCCCCAGCACGTAGTGATCGGCGACGCCGGTGCGGCCCGTGGTGCCCGTCGCGATCAGGTCGAGCTGGTCGGGATAGCGCCCGTAGACGCCGACCACGGCCACTCCCCACCCCGGCACGTGCAGCCGCTTCGGGAACTCGATCTTGCCATCCTTCAGCACGCCGACGGCGGAGCCCATCTGCTCCCCCTCGAGCGTCATCAGGTCGGTGGTCGACACGAGCAGCGCCCCCTCGACCGGGTGCAGCCGCACATCGATCTCCGCCGGGACCTGCGCCACCGGCGCGAACGCCGACTTCGGCGGCGGCGCCGGCGTCGCCGCCTCCTCCGCCTTCACCGCGCCCGACGCGCCCGCGACGCTCGATCCGCCTGCCGCGCCTGCCCTACCCGGCGCGCCCGGCCCCGGCGCTGCGGCCTCCGCGCGCGGCCTGTCCGCCGCCCGCGGCGCCGGCCCGCACCCTGCCATCGCCATCACGAGCCCGCCCAGCCCCCACCACGCCCTTCGCCCGCTCATCGCTCCTCCTTCCCCCGCCGCGCCGATCCCGCGTCCGCTCACGGCGCGAGCCTCCCCGACGCCACCCGGATCTCGCCCTCGATCTCCGCGTCGCGCAGGTCCACCCCGTTCGGGTGCGCCACCCGCTGGTAGGCCACCTGCCACGCGATCGTCCGCCCCTCGCCGGCGGACCCGACGTCGAGCTCCACCGTCACGGGCTCCGCGTGCACCCGATCGTCGGCCACGAGCTTCCGCCCGATCGTCCCCGGCCGCAGCACGAAGTGCCGTGTCAGGTAGCGCTCCTCCTGCCCCAGCACCAGCTCGTCGGGCCCGAGCGCCTCTGCCGACACCTCGAGCCTCCGGAACAGATCCCCCGTCGGGAACGCGTGCCCCGCGTTCGCGGGCGCGAGCGTCACCGCCACGCGCATCGCCGAGCGCCGCCGCGCCGTCACCGCCACGGCGCTCCGCACGAGCGCCTCGTCCCGCGATCCCGCGAACCCGTGGCTGCGCCGCAGCCCCGGCCCGCGCGGCATGTGGCACGCCGCGCAGGGCTGGTCCGCGGCCGGCGACGCGCGGTGCTCGGTGAGGGTCGACTGCATCAGCTCCGCCGTCGACCGCCCTCGCGCCGTGGGGAACGCGAACTCGTGGCAGGCCGCGCACGCGTCCGCGCCCCCGAACCTCGCGTCCCGGATCACCGCGTGCGGCGCCGCCGGCGGCGCCCCGCTCCCCGCCCACGGCGCCGCGAGCACCGGCGCCGCCGCCGGCCCCGCGAGCTCGCCCTCGCCGTCGCTCGTCACGTGGCACGTCACGCACCCCACCCCGAGCGCCCCGAGCGCCTCCGGCTCTGGCTCTTCGGGCCTCGCCTCGGGCGCGTGGCAAGCCCGGCAGAACGGCATCGGCTCGATCGCGAACGCCCGCCGGTACGCAGGCTCGGTGTTCGCCCGGTGGTGGAGCGACGCGCGCCACTCCCGCGCCACCTCCTCGTGGCACCCCGCGCAGGCCTGGTTCGCGATCGCCGCCGCCCCGAGCCGCGCCCGCGCCGGCCTCGGCATGGGCACCCGCGCCGCCTCCGCGGCCCCAGCCAGCGCGCTGCCGGCCGGCGCCCCGACCTCGCCGCGCGGCCGCGCGGGCGCGTCCGGCGCGGCGGCGCACGCGCCCACGAGGGCGACCGCGATCAGCACGCCAAGGCCAGGGACAGAGCGCCGCACAGCGATCGTTACCGCTACAACACCCCCGCCGCGGCGTCACGCCCGAGACTCCCGAGCGACGCCGGCCGCTCCGCCGGCGCGGCGCGCGCCGCGATGATGCCTGGCAACGCCATGGCGGGCCGAAACAGTCAATCGCCGATCGTAGTCGCGCCGTTCAGGAGCGGCACGCCGAAGTTCGGCGTGCCGTCTGCATTCCATTCGAGCCGCTGGACGCGCGTGTGACGGTTCGGGTCGTAGAGCGGGTCCCCCGTGATCTTCTCGTAGTTCCGCGCGTGGTACACGAGCACGTCGATCGATCCATCCGCCGAGGTCGTGAACGAGTTGTGGCCCGGGCCATACAGCCCGTTCGCGCTGACGAACACTGGATTCTCGCTCTTCGTCCACGAGCTGGCGCTCAGCAGGTCGGCCGTCGCGCTCGCCGTCAGCAGGCCGAGGCAGTAGCGGGCGTCCGTCGCGCTCGCTGAGTAGCTGATGAAGACCCGCCCGCTCCGCTCGAGCACGGCAGCACCTTCGTTGACCGCGAACCCCGCCGTCTCCCAGGCGTGCTCGGGTCTGGCGATCCGCACGTTGGGGCTGGCCAGCGTCCACGGGTTCACCATGGCCGCGATGAACAAGCTGCTGTTGTCGCCCGCGACGCTGGGGTCCTCCTGCGCCCACACGAGATAGCGCTTGCCGCCGTGCTCGAACGTCGTCGCGTCGAGCGCGAAGGTGTCCGAGTCCGTCACGATCTGCCCTCGCTCGATCCACCCGCCATCCATCGGGTTGGCCGATGAGCTCTCGAGCGCATACATGCGAATGGCCCAGATGTCGGTCGAGCTTCCGGCGGCGAAGTAGATGTACCACTTGCCGTCGATGAAATGCAGCTCTGGCGCCCAGATGTGCGCCGCCATCGGGCCGGTCGCGTGCTTCGTCCAGACGACCTTCGGGGGTGCGTTGGCCAGGCCTCGTATCGTGGTCGCGCGTCTGATCTCGATGCGATCGTACGTCGGCACGCTCGCGGTGTAGTAGTAGTAACCGTCCGTGTGCCGCTTGATGTGGGGATCAGCGCGCTGCGAGATCAAATAGCCGAGCGGCTCGAGCGCGAACGACGCCTCCGAGTCCTCGACCGCCGTGCCGTCGAGCGCGTGCGCATGGATCTGGTAGTTCAGGTGCCGGAGATAACGTGTCTCATCTGAGTACCACTGCAGCGAGACCATCGTCGGATCCCCGTTCAGCGCGGGCACGACCCGGAACGTGGCGTCCCTCCGGAACGTGGTGGTATCCGTGAGCACGTCGAGCCACAGGAGGTGACTCCTCTCTTCGGGTGGGGTCTGCCAGAGCCCGCCAGCCCGGTTGGACGTCTCGTTCTGCAGCGGGTACCGGGTCGAGTTCGCGCTGTCGACGTGCAGGTAGCGACCGCCGAAACCCACAGACTCGAACGACACCAGCGTCGGATCGTCCGGGTTCGCGAGGCCGGGCACCACTCTCCACTGGAAGTCGTCAGGAACCTGGTTGTTCGCCCTGTCGTCGAGGTTGGTGATCATCGCGTGATAATAGGAATGCGCGACGTAGAGCGGGGCGCCCTCGGTGTGCGTCGTGCGGATATGGTAACCGCCTCCGACGTCGTCGTCGAGGTTGGAGAGCTCGAGAACAGCGGGGGCGGCGAGGGCCGCATACTCGGGGTCCTCGCTGGCCGGTGCGCCGAAGGCGACGCGTACGGGCTGAGCTCCGTCGGCCTGCCAGTCATCGACGCTGCTCAAGGTCACGGTCTGCGCCGCGCTCCAGTCCGCCTCCGTGAACGTCAGGTCCGCGAGGCTCAGCGTCGCCTCGGTCGTGTCGCTGACGGTGAGGGCGATCGTCACGGGCGCGCTCGGCTGCGATGCGAGGCGCACGGTGAACGTCACGGGCGCGCCGCGCTCGGCGAGGGTCCCCGACGGGTCGCTGACGACGATCGCCGCCGTCCTTGGACCGTCGTCGTCCGTGTTCGCGATGTCAGCGGACTCCGCGACGAGGCCGTCGCACGCTGGGTCTGCAGAGACCGAGGGCCCGAAGCGGACGCGGAAGCTCTGATCCCCGTCGCTCTCCGCATCGTCAACGCCCGTGACCGTGATCTCTCGAGGGGTGCTCCAATCCTCCGCCGTGAAGGAGATGGTCGCCGGGGAGACGGAGCCTTCGGTCGCGTCCGAGCTCGAGACCGGCACCGTGACAGGCCCGCTCGGCGCGGCGTCGAGCGCCACGCTCACGGTCACCCGCCCGCCGGACTCCGAGGTGCTGAGCGCCGTGCCCGCCGTCATGATCCGCAATGAGTTGGTCGACGCGTCCGGCGCGTCGGTCGAGGGCCCGTCCGAGCACGCGATCACCACGAGCGATGCGGCGAAGGCGCAAGCTGCCGCCGTGAGCGCGACGCGTGGCGCAGCGAGGGAAGTGCCCTTTGGGTGGGGAGATTTCGGTGCGCGCATGATGAGGGGTGACTCTAACCATCAGTGAAAATATCGAGACGAGGGCCCGGCGTACATGCGGCCCCTTCGGCGACGTGGAATGGCACGCTCGCCTCGCTGTAGGTGCTGCGGATCCGGTAGGATGTTCAGTCGTGGGCGATGATCGCGTCGAGCTCCGCCTGCGTGACCCGGACCGCGTTCGCGTGGCGCACGCCGGACGGAAAGCGGTACTGCGCGCTCGGGAGCTCCGTCCAAGAGCCCGGATCCGCGTCGAGATCCGTCGTGCTCCAGCACCCGAACACACCGCCGTTCAGGTAGTAGTCGGCGAACAGGTACCATCGGCTCTCCCGCGGATCCTTGATGACAAACGGTCCCTCCGTCGCTCGTCTCCTGCTCTGGGCCGACCCCCGGGTGATGTAGTCCGGACTCCATCGCGTGAACGTCGCCGGATCGAGCGCGAGCGTCGAGGAGCGCGCGATCTGGATGTCCTTGCCCGATCCTGTGAGCGCGCTCCCGCTGCTGTCCGTCTCGTCCTTGAAGAACAGGTAGTTGCGGTCGTTCCATTGCGTGATCGTCGCGTCGATGACGCTGTAGCCCGGATCGAAGAGCACGTCGGGGGTCGGGTTGACGATGGTGACGAAGTCCTCGGTGTAGCTGACGTAGATGCGGTTCGCGCCCGTGGTGTCGTTCCCGGACCAGATGATCGCATAGAGCTTACGATCGGGGTCGTAGTAAGCCTCCGGGGCCCAGGCGTGCATCGGGGTGGCCCCGGGGCCCGGAAGGTTCGTGAGCGTGATCAACCGGGGATTCGTGAAGGTGATGAGATCGGTCGAGTCCGCCACGAAGATCTTGGAGCTCGGGTGGTTCCAGTAGTTCGCGTCGTTGATTGAGAGCGTCCAGTCCGTGGCGATATAGACGTACGTGCCATCGTTCTTGCGGAACAGGAACGGATCTCGGATGTGATTCGTTCCCATCCCGGTGAGCTGGTACGCAGGCTGTCCATCGGCGAGGGTCGACCAGTGAAGCCCGTCGGTGCTGTAGGCGAGGTGCAGCGAGTCGCTCGACAGGTCCTGATTCGGCCCGAAGTAGCTCAGCACCCAGGCACCCGGGGAGCAGCTGCTTGCGTTCATCGAGGCCGAGTGCTCGCCGTTCGTACACTTGAGGCAGCTGCGGTCCGTGGTGCTGCTCCCCTCCGTGCCGACGCGCTCCCCTGGCACGCAGTCGGTCCACGCGACGCACGTCGTTGCGGGATCGGCGTCGTCGTCCCAGGTGCCGTCCGCGCAGTCGACAGGCGCGGCGGCCCCGCCTGCGCAGTACGTGCCCGGCGAGCAGGCGTCACACCGCGCGGGCGTGGTGCTCGTCCCGGGCGCGGTCTGCCTCGTCCCAGGCGCGCAGGGCGTGTGCATCCTGCAGCTCGGCGCGTTCATCGTGTCGCTGAAGGTGCCGTCCGGGCACGCCGTGCACCGCCGGTCCGCCGTAGGCGAGCCCTCGGCGCTCGCGAAGGTGCCTGCGGTGCAGCCTGTCCATGCGACGCAGCTCGTCGCGCCATCGCCATCGTGATCCCAGGTGCCCTCGGAGCACGCGGAGGGCTCGGCGTCGGGTCCTGCGTCTCTGTCGGTCGTCGTCACCGGGTCGCTGCACCCGCTAGTCCATAAGAGCGCCACTAGGAATCGCGCTCTCGAGCTGCTTCCCAAACGTGCCATCTCGCTCCTCGGTTTCGCGCGTAGCTGCTGCGCCGATGGGCGCTAGCGTGAGGTGCTCCGGCGCTCGAGCGGGCGAGGCGTGCACATCCTGGTCCACAGCGGGTTCGGCCGGCTTTGCCTTCTCATGTCTGAACCTGATCCCGAGCGACTCGGGAGCTCACGGGTTTCGTGCGACGATGTCGGACCACGGAGTGCCCACCCTGTTGCGCAGCGCAGTGTTCATGCACCTTTGTCCGCGATGACCAGGCGAGCGGAGCCGTGCCGGGATCGGGCCCGAGGACGAGCGCGCTGCGCGCGTGACGGCCTGTCCTGGACAAAGCGAAAAGGTCGTTCGAGAGCAATTGTGAGCGTTCACAACGGCGGCGTCAACCGAAATGGCCCGGCGACGAGCTCACGGCCGCCGGTTCCCTGGAGCCCATCCACCTCGATGCAGGCCCGACGCGCCTGCCGCACGGCGAGCCCCGGAGCTCGCGCCCGGACACCCTCGGCGGCGATCTCGGCGAACGCCTTCGCCCCCTCCTCGTTCGGGTGCGTGGCGTCGCCGGTCGCGTAGAAGGCTCTGGCCTGTGCTCGCCCGATGTTGTCCACCCACGCGGCGCTGGAGGCCATCAGGTCGACGAAGGGGATTCCCTTGTCGCGGGCGATCCGAAGCGACACCTGCGGGACGTTCAGATCATGATAGATGTGCTGTCGGCCAAGCGGCTCGCCGTTGTTCCTCGCCATGGGTGACACCAGCGCGGGGCTCGCGCGCGCTCTTCGTCCGTCACGCCGCATTTCATCCGCGCCCGCCTCGTCGCCTCAGGAATCCTGGCGGGACTATTCCGCGGGGGCGAACCGTCGCGATCCGTCGCATCTCCAGGGATCTGGGGAGGTCGTGACGACGGTTCGCCCCCCTCGCGCGGCATGGGCCCAACCCGGGCCCAGCGGTCAAGCCCCGGGCCTGGGGAGCTTGCCGTAACCGATCCGTCGCCTCGGGCTGCTGTCGTCGCCTCGCTCGCCAGCACCCTGAGCCGCGCCGTCGCCCTCGGGGATGAGGTGGCGGCCCAGGTCGTTCACGAGGCGCTCGGCCGGCTGCTCGGGCTGCCGCTGGCACCGGAGGCGCGAGCAAGCTTGGGCCGAACGTCGAGCCCGCCGCTCGCATCGGCTCACGATTTCGTGATCCCGGCGCCCGCCTCCGAACATAGCTGCAGCAGACCATGATCAGCGCGACCTCAGCCGACCACCCTGCGCGCGCGGAGGCGGCGCGCGACGCGGCCATGACGGCGCACGCGGAGCGCGCCGAGCAGGGCGCGCCGCCGCCCTCCGCGGAGCGCTACCGCGCGCTGGTCGACGCGCATTTCGACGTCATCTGGCGCTCGCTGCGCGGGCTGGGCGTCCCCGCCGGGTCGGCCCACGACGCCGCGCAGCACGTCTTCCTGATCGCGTACCACAAGCTCAGCGAGATGGCGCCCGGCCGCGAGCGTTCGTTTCTCCTCGGGACGGCGCTGGGGGTCGCGGCGAACGCGCGCCGGGCCGGGGCGCGCCGGCGACGCGGCGGGGTGCCTCTCGGCGCTCGACGCCTACGACAGGAGGTTCCCCCGGAGCGCGATGGGCGAGGATGCTCAGGACGATGACGCTGCACTATTACAACTCGGAGTCGCTCGCGGAGGATATAGCGAAGCCGATCTGCGAAATGATGAATGGCACCTGGACGGCGAGCTGACCATCTGTCGCAGCGACGCCGCTCGGCGCACCTCCGTAGCACGAGCCCGAGGGCAAAGTGCGACAACTGGAGCCCCTCATCGCCCGGCTTCACGGCCGGGCAAGAGAACATAGGATCTACCAATGCACAGGCGAGGGCACCTGCTGAATTTGTGTCACGCCGCTCAGCTGTCTTCCTGGCTCAGGTTGGTTTGCTCTCCAGGCGTCGTGGAGCTTCACCGGATGTGGCTCCGAGGAGCCCCTGCAGGGTCCGGTTGGAGCCGACCATCCCCTCGCCGCCAGCGAGCCCGTCGCCGAGGAGAGGAGGGGCTGCCCATCGGCGAGCTCCAGCGGATCGCGTGCGGCACAAGGCGGCACAATCTGTCAATTGTGAACGTCGTTGCCATGGCGCGTGGGGGCACGAGTATCGAGTGTGACCGTGGCCATTGCGCAGAAAATCGAATGGCGCGTTTGTTGCGGAGTGGCCACGCATTTGAGTGGCCACGCATCTCAAGGAGGCGATCGATCATGGGAAGACAATTGAATTCGCGCGACCAATGGATCTTGAGCGCCGGCATCCTCGCCGGCCTGTGGCTGACGGCTGGGTGCCAGATCGATATCAAGGGGTCGCCAGGCGCAGAAGCGGCAGGCGGCGCGGGCGGTCAGGGCGGCGCGGGCGGTCAGGGCGGCGCGGGCGGTCAGGGCGGCGCGGGCGGTCAGGGCGGCGCGGCGGTGACGTGCGATTCGCGGCCGGGCAACCACGACGACGCCTGTCCTGCGGACGCGCCTTGCGCGATCACGCTCGACGTGGAGGTGACCTGCACCGAGTCCAACTTTGCGTTCGGCGGCGTGATGGCCGTGCCGGCGGCGGGCGCGACGTACCTCGTGGCGCTCGGCAACGACCCGACGCGGCTGTTCGAGCTCGACCAGGAGGGGGCGACGCAACGCGATCTCGACATGGAGGCCATTTACATGCACGTGGCGCTCTCGCCGGAGGGAGAGGCGTACGCCGCGGCGGATGAGACGCAGGCCAGCCCAGGCGCCTATCCCGGCGGTCTCGTGTTCCTGCCGCTCGCCGGCGGCGCGACCGAGGAGCAGCCGGTGTTCGACCCCGAGGACAAGGCCGTGCCGGTGTACGGCTTCGCGATGGATTCCCGGGGCGAGCCGCACATCTGGTTCGCTGCGGACGAGCCCGACCGCTTCGTCCACGCGACGCGCGCGCCGAGCGGCACCTGGGACCTCGTGCCGGCGAGCCGGCCGAGCCGCAGCGACTGGACCCATTTCGACCTCGCGCCGGACGGCGCGCCGCTGGCCTTTGGGTTCGCCGAGGCGGATTCGTTGAGCTGGCAGCTCAAGGTGCTCGATGGCACCACGGAGCGGAGCCTCGGCGCTCCGGTCGCCGGAATAGGGCCGCTCGACTACGGCGTCATCGCGCCGCCGCAGCCCGCCGGGGAAGCGATGGTTCCGCGCGTCGCCGCGGTCGTGCAGCACCCCGACGGGCTGCGGCTGGCGAGCGCCGCCGAGGGCGCCGGCTTCGACGAGATCGCGATCCCCGGAACCGCGACACCGACGCTCGAATGTTCGCGCGGCTGGCAGCCCGCGGACCTCAGCGAGCCCACCGGCGGCTGCCCGGCCGAATGCCACGACGTGACCTCGGGGCTCGGGTGGTCGGCCTTCTCGGCCGCGCGCACGAGCGATGGCGACGTATGGATCGCGGTCGTGATCAGCCATATCGACTGGACGATCGACTACGAGGTGCAGAACATGAACGGATCGCTCGTGTGCGCCGGCGACGTCGCGGTGGACGAAAGCCGGGGCGAGCTGCGCCTCGTGCGCGTGCCGTCGGCCGGAGGCGCCCCGGAGGTCACGCTGGTGGTGCCGCTCCCCGCGCTCGGGAACAACGGCTACATCGAGTCGAGCCGGGAGCAGCCGCTCGTCCACGCTTCCGCGTTCGGCGCGGAGCTCACCGTCGCGGTGCGCACGCAGGCGTCTCCCATGGGGCCCTACACGGCGCGCGCCCTGCGCATCGACACCTCGCTCCTTGCCCCTGTCGCGCCAGGCGACTGAGACGCGCGCCGCCCCCTCTGCCATCCTCGCCCGCGGGCTGTGCGCGGTCCCATGCAGCATCCGGTTGACCGGACGGAGGTGGGGCTCGTTGCGGCGCTCGTCCGATAGCTCCACGCCGTACGCTTGCGCCCAGTGCTGGTTCAGCAGCAGGCCCTGCTCGACCCGGACGAGCGAGGGGACGTCGCGCGGCAGCTCGTCGAGCCGGGGCGCGTGGGCGCCGGCGGACGTAATCGCCGCGGGGCGCGTGTAGAAATCGAGGATTTCCTGGGCTGCCTTCATCGTCCGTCATCCACGAGCTGTGTTGTTCCGGGGGGTGCTTTCGTCGGCCCGGAGGGGCTTGTCATGAAGGCGGTGAATCGGGAAGCTCGTGAGGCGCGAGAACGCGAACACGCAACGAGATCCGTTGCCACGCGTTCGTCAGCAGCCGCCCTCTCCGGAGAGCCGGGAGGGCGTCCAGCGCGTCACCGCGAGCTCATTCGAGGAAGCTGCGGACGGTCCGGCGTGCTCGGGTCCTCGTCGCGCTGCGTGATCAAGCACAGCAGGGAAACGACGCGGTCGCGGGCTGTTTCGGTGATCGACGATCGCGGGGGCCGACATTCACCAGTCAACAGTCGGGCGGCCGCGCCTCGTGCGCCCTGACATGCGCCGAGCGCGGCGGTTCCTCTCGAGACGATTGTGCCTCGCGCCCAGCGCGCAGCGTCCGGAGCAGGAGATGCCCGGCGAGGCGCGCGCGAGAGGTCGTCCTGCCGGCGGGAGGCCAGCCAAAGGCGCGGCGGTGGGCCGGCGTGACTGGTGGTGGTCGCGTGTGGGGGGCCCGTTTCATTTCGCCCGTCGCGTGTCACACTTTGCGCGCCCCGGGCCATTCAGAGTTCGATGAGCTGCCACATGGACGAATGTTCGATCCGCTCGCGCTCCCCCCTCGCCGATCCGGACCTCCGCCGGACCCTCACGGACTTCGCGAGGCGGCGCATGTCCGGGGCCGACGTCGAGGACGTGGTGCAGACCGTGCTCTGCGAGGCGCTCACGGCGAAAGCCTGCCCCGAAGAGCCCGCGGAGTTCAGGTGCTGGCTGCTCGGAATCGCTCGCCACAAGGTGGCCCGCCACCTCCGGCGATCGGCCCGCGAGAGCGTCGCAGAGCTGCCGGAGGTGCCGGTCGCGCCGCCGCCGATCGAGGCACGCGAGCTCGCGCGCTGGGCCGAACGGCAGGCCGCCGCGTCGACGCGCGACGCGGAGCAGACGCTCGACTGGATGGCGCGCGAGGGTGAAGGGGAGAAGCTCGAGAGCATCGCCGCAGCGGAGCATGTCCCGGCGGCCCGCGTGCGGCAGCGGGTGTCGCGCATGCGCCGCTGGATGCGAGAGCGCTGGCTCGCGGAGCTCGCAGCTGTGGCAGCGCTTTCGCTCCTCGCCCTCCTCGTCGCGCGCCTCCTCCGGCGGCCGAAAGAGGAGATCGCGTTCCGCCCCGAGCCGGTGCCGTCGCGCCTCGAGGTTCCGTCGTCAGCGCCGATCGATTCGCTCGCGCCGGGCTCGTCGGACCAGCAGAAGATGCCGGAGCAAAGAGCGCCTGCACGAACGCCCGTTGCCCCGAGCCCGACGTCGCAGGTGGTCCCCGCGCCGAAGCCCAGGCAGACGCCCGCATCGAGACCTCGAGCCCAGCAGGAGGTAACGCCGCTGGACACCGCGCGCCAGCTGCGCGCCCAGGCGCTCTGGGCGTGCGAAGTGGGCTACTTCCAGCCCTGTCTCACGCAGCTGGACGAGGCGGCGCGGCTCGATCCGGCAGGCGACCGCGCGCCGGAGGTGCAGGGGGCGCGCGAGCGGACGCACGAGGCGCTCGACGTACAGGGCGGGTCGAGCGATCCGCGCCCCACGCCCCCCGCGATGGCGGCGCCGGAGGCGGCGACCCCGCGGTCGCTGGCGCCGAACGGCTCGCCCTTGCCGGGCTCGTTGGACCAGCAGAAGATGCCGGAGCAAAAGGCGCCTGCGCGAACGCACGTCGCCCCCGGCCCGACGTCGAACGTGATCCCCGCGCCGACGCCCACGCTGACGCCCGCATCGATACCCCCGGCCCGGCCGGCAGCGCCTTCGGTCCCCCCCGAGTCGTCCAGGAAGTGAGCCGGTAGCCGGCGGGTCGCGTGCGCGTGTCCGCCGATCTGCCGCGGCCCGCGATCGCGATGCTGCGGGCGGCGCGCGAGGTCGATGCGTGAGGCGGACGACAGGCTGGGGTCGAATGACCACACGCTCCACGCCAGACTGGCGTCGACATCAATGCTACCACCGCGTCGCCGTCACCGGCGTCTTCCCGGAAAGGGTCCTCGTCAGCGCCTACACAAACGACAGCGGCAAAGTCGTCGTCGTCGCCATCAACGAGACAACCTCCGCCCAGACCGTTCCCCTCGCCTTCGCAGGCGGCACCGCGCCAAGCGCGATGGTCCCCTTCGTGACCGCCGCTTCGAAGAACTGGGCCGAAGGAACTCCCGTCACCGTAACGGACGCCACGCTCCCGATGGCCCTCGAAGCCATGAGCGTGACGACGTTCGTGAGTCAGTGAAGCCTAGCCAGATCGGCCCCGTCGCTCAGGGGACCTTCATCAGGGCGTTCTGCTCTGCTTGCACGCGGCCATCGGTGCAGAACTTGCAGTTGTCGCCGTAGAAGAAGTTCCTGTTCGCTGTGTCATCCATCAGATGAACGCGGAACCAGGCCGCGGCCGACGACAGGGACACGCCATTTGCGCCCTGATAGACCCAGCTACCGTGATCCGCGTTGAGCTCGTTGAGGAAAAACGCGGGCTGATCGGTGACCGTCTTGAAGACATCGTGGACCCCGCTGCATTTCACCGTGGAGTCTTTCCCCCCGCAGAAGAACAACATGGGGGTGTGCACTCCCTCGAGGGCCCTGGTGCCGCAAATCGTGCCGAGGGCCGAGAAACGGGGATCGGAGGCCGTCATGCAAGTCGACATGCCCCCATAGGAATGGCCAAGCTGGCCGATCTTCGTGGTGTCGAGGGCGTGATAGTACGGGCTGCTCGCATCCTCGGCTTGTTCCAAGATCCAATCGAGGCCCGCGGTCGTGGGAAGAGGATCGCCTTCGGCGGTCGCGGTGCTGAGAGAAGCCACCACGACGAAACCGTGGGACGCGAGATGGTTGACGATCGGTCCGTATTGTCCGCACCACTGATTGCTGCCGGAGTTGACGACGCATTTCGGCGGCTTCTGCTCCGGATTGTCCCGGTAGCCATTGGCCCAGATCAGGATCGGATGGCAGTGGCCGCTGGTTGCGATATTGCTCGGGCGGTACACGTTGAAGCGCTGTTGCTCGTCCCCATAGATCGGATCGGGAACGACGCCGGCGAGGGGGCCGACGTTCTTGTCTGCGGTGACCGAGAAGGGGCCCGTCTTGGTAGGATCGGCCGTGGGGAACGGGTCGCCGACGCAGCTACCGACCGAGCCGCCGCTACCGGTCGTGCCGCCGCTTCCGGCATTTCCTTGGCCGCCGCTGCCCGATTGCCCGCCCGAAGCCGCGCCACCCGTGGCCCCACTCGAGCCGCCCGACGCCGAGCCGCCAGCCCCACCACTGGATGCGCCGCCGCTGGATGCGCCGCCGCTTTCGGCCGTTCCCCCAGAGCCCGTCGCACCACCGGAGGCCGTGCCCCCGCTGCCCGTGCCAACCGCGCCCCCGCTCGCGGCAGCGTCCCCATTCGATCCGTTACCACACGCCGCGGTGGAAACGCACACGCCCAAAGCCAGTAGCCAACGCCTCATGGTGACTCTGTCCTCGCCCAGCCGCTCAGCGTCGTCAAGCGCTTTGGCGGATAGGACAAGCAAATGCGTTCCGCAAAGTCAAGATTCTCGGAGCCGTTCCTGGCTCGTGCAGTCCGACTGTACGAGCTTATCGACAGAACGGGCCTTATGCGATCAGACGGGCCTTCCACTCGTGAAACGCCTGCGATTACCGCGACATCGCACCAAGCGGAAGGCATCCTACCGTATAGCTGTACACTACTGGCACCAAGCGGAAGGAATTCTACCGTATAGCTGCACACTACTGAGCTCGTCCAAACGGCCGCCGTCGCGGTTCGCGGCGCGTCGTGATGGCCGGCGCACGCACCTCAGGGCAGACCTCCCCCCGGCCACGTCGTCGAGCAGCGTCCCTCCCCTTTCAGTTTCGTCACGCGGGGTCCGCCGGGTACCGCGCGCGGCACTCCAGCGGCTCGGCGAACAGACCGAGGTGGCTCAAGATCTTCCTCGCCGTCGCCTTGTCCGTGATCGCGGCCATGAGTCGCATCCGCCCGCTGCATCGCGGGCACGCGAGAACATCTACTGCGTAAGTCCGCCGCAAAAGCTTCGCCCATTCGACGCGAGGCGACGTCGCCAGAAGGAGCCCATCCAGCAGGCGCGTAGGTAAAAGAAGCCGGATCGCAGCGCGAAGAAGCGGTGCGCAGCAAACCGAAAGGGTGGGACCGCGAGCGTCGTGATGGCTCGGTCCTGGGTCGAAAGAGCGTGGTCCGGGCGGCGCCGAGCGCGCTAAGGGGCGCATCGGCGTGCCGTGGGCACACGTGTCCGTCCGGGCGTTGGTCTGGCCCGGGAGGCGCGTCGCGAGACGCTATGCGGCGACGAGCTTCATCCGCCCCTTGCAAGCTGGGCACTCGAGGACGTCGATCGCAAATGTGCGGCGCAAGAGCTCGGCGCGGTTTGTCGACCGCCCGATAGCCGCCACGCTTGCGTTTCGAAGCGGCGTCTTCGTCCGCCTTCGTAGGCTCTTCTGGCTTCGCAGGGCGCGGTCCGATGCGCTTGCGCGCCAACGTGGGCGACTTGCCGAGGCGAGCACGCCAGCGTACTTGACGGTGTGAAAGCGCGGCGGCGGGACGCTGGCCGCGAGGCGGCACAGGAGCGAGAGCGGATCCATGTCCACCGCGACAGTCCCGTCAGCGAAGGCGCGCCTCCGCGACAGCCGCACCAGGCCGTCCTGCTGCGGCTCGACGCGCTCCTTGGCGATCGGGGGTCGCAGCACGTAACGCAGCAGCGCCTCCCTCGCCGCGGCATGGTGCGCACCGGCGCGCGTCGCTGCGTGCAAGGTGAAGCCATCGAGCGCAGCGCACAGCGGCTTGTCGTACGCGAGCGCGCTCGGCGAAGACGGCGAGAGCCCGCGGAGCCATTGCGGGGCGACGACGTGTGGCGCGACTCTCGTCCCGAGACGGCGGAGGCACAGAGCGCTGCCTCGGGCTCGCCGTCCTCCTCGACGTCGTGCTCGATTTCGAGATGCCCGTGCCGCCGAAGGTAACGGAGCATCCGCCCGACGGCGTGCTCTATGACCTGACCGACCGCGCGAGTTGGAAGATGACCGAGTTCGTTCCACACGAGCTCGGTGCCGTCTTCGTGATAAGCCCCGTCGAGGAAGACCACGTGCAGATGCGGATTGAGCCGCATGTCGCCGGACGTGCGTTGCACGGCGGTCACCGCGCCGCTCTTGACCGCGCCGCACGCGCCTCGGCGCGCGGCGCGTTTTTCGTAGAACCGCTCCACGCTCTCGACGAAGAGGCGGGTCAGCACGCCGAACAACGCCCCGTCCTGGGCGAGCCTGCGCCGCCACGGAAACGGAAACGTCAACACTAACGGACGGTGCGCCACCTCGGGCAGGATGTCCTCGATCAGGTTCGCCGCCGTGGAACACATGCGTCGGCCCAGACACGACGGGCAGAAACCGCGTCCTTTACAGCTGAAGGCCACCAGCCGACTCTCTTCGCAGCGCTCGCACCGGAGCCGCGCGAACCCGCGGCAGAGCAGCCCGCAGTCGAGGTAGGCTTCGATCTCCTTCTTCGCGTGCTTGGGTATCCGGACCGCGATGGCGCCGTCGTCGATGGCCCCGTACAGCGTCTCCACGTTGTCGCGCACGATCTCGTAGAGCGTCGTCTTCTCGGGGCGACGGCGCTCGTAGACGACGCCCGTGGTGCGAGCCGCGCTGGCCACACGGCGCCGACACCGCACGCCGCACGCCACGCGGTGAGGGCGCGTTTTCGCCGCGAATTTCGACAACCCGCCGGGCTATCGCCCATGGCGGCGCCATGGCGGAGCGGCGGGCCGGGGGGCGGCGGGCCGCGACGCTCGCTGCCGCGGCGGCGGAGGCGCTCGCCGAGCACCCGCCTCGCGCTCGATATGTCGGCGCGCGAGAACGCGAGAGCGCGAGCGCGCAGCGTTGCAGGAGGAGAGCATCCGGGTGCAGCAGAGCCGGCTAGCGGAGCTGTGCACGCGATGATCCCGATCACCGAGCAGGTGATGGTCATGCCTCTCATCGGGACCATGGATGAGCAGCGTGCCAGGCACGTGCTTGCATCTGCGCTCTCTGGCGCCGAGGCGCATGGTGCGCGTGCCGCCTCCGCGCCAGCATGCAGGAGCCGCTTCGCCACTCGTTTTCTTACCGCTCCCCGTGGCGTCCGCAGTTCCGCCATGGCGTCGCCATGCAGCATCGCGGCGAGAGGGTCGTCGCCTGCGCACGCCGCCGCGCTTGCCTCCCGGCACAGGCCTGCTGCTTGCCGGCATCACTTTCCGGATGCCTCCGGGGCGCTTCGGCACGCAACCGCCGCGCGCGGGCGATCCCCGTAGAGCCTGCGGGCACTGGCGAGCGGCAAGGCTCCGGCAGCGAGTCGACGCGAGCGGCGGGCTCGACGTTCGGCCCAAGCTTGCTCACCGCTTCGGTGCCACCGGCAGCCCGAGCAGCTGACCGATCGCCTCGTGCACGACCCGGGCCGCCACGTCATCCCCGAGGGCGACGGCTCGGCTCAGGGTGGCGGCGAGCGACGCAACCACGGCGGCTCGAGGCGATGGATCGACCGTCGCGAGTTCTCCGGGCCCAGGGCTCGGCGGTTGGGCCGGGGTTGGGGCCATCCCTCCCGAGGGCGAGCGATCCGTCGTCACGCCCCCCTGAAATCCCGAAGAAAGCGACGGTCCGCGACGGTTCGCCCCCGCAGCGGAATCCTGGCGGGATTTCCGACCCGCGGTACCAAGGCGCTGCGGACCACGGTGGACCTGAGGTGCCAGCGCGCCCGCATGTCGCACGCCGGCCTGGCCGTCCTGCGAGACGGGCGGGCGCCTCCCCTCACCGCGCCCCCGCCACCTCGAGCTCCCTCTTCCGCCCCACCCGGTACGTCCTCACCGGCTCCCCCCGGACGATCCGGTCGTGCTCGCTCCAGCGCGCGGCCTCCCCTTCTGCGGCCCGCCGCGCGGCGCGCTCCGCGAGCCGCTCCGCGATGCGCTCCACCCCGCGGCGCACGTTCGCGCGCTGCGAGCGCTCGTCGGCGACGCGCACCGTGATCCCGCTCGGCCGGTGGTGGACCCGCACCGCCGACCGCGTCGTGTTCACGTGCTGCCCCCCCGGCCCTCCCGCCAGGCAAGCCGAGATCTCGATCTCCCGCAGATCCACGCCCGCCCCCTCCCCCGCCCCGGCGCCCGCGTCCGCCCCGGCGGGGTGGATCGCCACCCCCGCGAACCACCGCTTGCGCGCCGCCCGCCCCCGGTCCGCGCTCTTCTCGATCAGCGCGTGCGTCCCGATCTCGCCCTCGAGGCAGCGCCGCGCGTCGCCCTCCACCAGGATCTCGACCGAGGCGGGCGCGCCCTCGTCGCCGTGTACCGTCACGTCGACCACCGCGAGCCCGCGCTCCCGGCAGAGCGCCTCCATCCGCTCGGCCAGCCGCGCCACGAACCGCCGCACCTCGACCGGCCCCCGCCCCGCGCTGATCTGCACCCACGACCGGCTCATCGCTTCACCGTGATCACCGGGACGAGCGGCGCGACCGCCGTCGCCAGGCCGGCCTCCACGAGGCTCTCGATCACCGGCTCGATCGGCTTGTACGCGTCCGGGTGCTCCTCGAGCAGCAGCGCCGGATCGTCGCACACCACGCGGCCGCCGAGCCCCGTGCGGGCGAGCTCGCGCCGCCGGTACCGGGCCGCGATCTTCTCGCGCGCCTCGCTGCGCCCCATCTTGCGGCCCGCCCCGTGCGCGACCGAGCGCAGCCCGGCCTCCGCGTCGCTCGCGCGCATCACCCACGACGGCGCGCCGCGCGACCCGAGCACCACGGTGAAGTCGCTGCCCCGCGCGGGCGCGGCCCCCTTCCGGTGCACCCACGCGGGCTCGCCGCCCACCGTCTCCCGCGCGACGTCGTTGTGGGTGAGGTCGAGCCCGCCGGCGATCTTCGACGCCCGCGCGGCGCCGAGCGCGCGCAGCATCCGGTAGGCGAGCAGGAACCGGTTCGCCCGCGCGAACCGGCACGCGCCGGCGAGCTCGCCGAGGTACGGCTCGGCGGCGTCGCCCTCGAGCACCGCGTCGCCCCAGCGCTGCCCGAGCGCGCCGCCGAGCCCGCGCGAGCCGGAGTGGGCCAGGACGACGAGATCCCCGGCGGAGAGGCCGAGCGCCGCCGCCGCCGCAGGGTCCCGCGGCGCGCCGACGCGCGCGATCTCGAGGAAGTGGTTCCCGCCGCCGACCGAGCCGAGCGCCCCCTCGTAGCCCGCGCGGTACGGCGAGGCGTCGCCGCTCGGGCGCAGGCCGTCCTCGGGCTCCGCCGCGGCGAGCTGCGCGAGGGCCTCGGGCACGCCGTCGATCTCCGCGAGCCCGCGCGCGCCGCGCCGCCAGACCTGCTCGAACACGGCCGCCGGGTCGCAGCCGGCCAGCGGATCGTCCTCCATCGCCTGCCGGGCGCGCCGCTCGAGGACGTCCGCCGACACGCGGCCGATCGACGTCGCGACGAGCCGCACGCCGCACCCGGCGTCCCCGCCGATGAGCTGCGGGACGACGCGGTCCGCGAAGGCGAACGCCGCGCCGATCGGGATGCCCCGCCCCGCGTGCAGGTCCGGCATGCCCACGGCGCGGACGCAGCCGGGCAGCGCGGCGACGCGCGCGAGCTGCTGGACGGCGTTGCCCTCGAGCCAGACGTCGTCGCGGGCGACAAGGCGGGCGTGGGCGGGAAGAACGACGCTGTCGGCGGGCGCTTTCATGAGATCTCCGTGGCGGACGCGAGCCCGAGGCGGGCGGCGCGGGGGAACGCGGCGGATCCTTGCGGCTCCCGTGCCAGCGCGCGACCCGCCGGGACGCCGGCAGAACCCTTCAACCTGGTGCACGATGCACCAGATAATGTGGTGCACTGCGCACCACTGCTGGTGTACGGTGCATCGGTGAATCGCCTCCTGCTCACCTGGTCGGACGCGGGCACGCTCGGGCCGGCGCCGGCGCACCACGGCCGCCGGGCGGAGGGCGATCGCGGGCCGGTGCTGCGGCTCCTCGACCAGGAGGAGAGCCGCTACGACGCGATCGTGATCCTCACCATCCCGGCCGGCGAGGCGCCGTCGCGGGCGCTCGTCGAGCGGGCGCGGGCGCGCGCCGCGCGGGTCGAGCTCCGCGTGGTCGACGTCGACGATCCGTCGGACCACGCGAAGCTCTTCCGCGCGCTCGGCAAGCTCTCGGCGCAGCTCAAGCGCGCCTTTCCGCAGGCGGCGTGGGCGACGGACGTCCTGCTCTCGGCGGGCACGCCGCAGGCGCAGACGCTCTGGGTCATCCTGGTGCAGGCGGGGATCCTGCCCGCGCGCATGCTCCAGGTGATCCCGGCGGCGTTCGTGCCGCACCCGCACCCGCGGCCGGTGCGCGAGGTCCGGCTGGACATCGAGGGCTTCCCCGAGATCCGCGCGCTGCGCGAGGAGGTCGTGCGCCTGCGGGCCGAGGCGCGCACCCGCGACGCCGTGCTCGTCGGCGAGAGCGAGCCGATGCGCGCCCTCCGCGCCCGGATCGCCCGGGTCGCCGCGACCGACGTGCCGGCGCTGATCGTCGGCGAGACGGGGACCGGCAAGGAGCTCGCGGCCAGGGCGATCCACGAGCACAGCCCGCGCGGCCGGGGCCCGTTCGTCGCGGAGAACTGCGGCGTCTTCGCCGAGGGGGTACTCGCGAGCGAGCTGTTCGGCCACGAGGCGGGCGCCTTCACCGGGGCCGCGGGGCGGCGGCGCGGCGTGTTCGAGCAGGCGCACGGCGGCACGCTGTTCCTCGACGAGATCGGCGAGCTCTCGCCGCGGGTGCAGGCCTCGCTGCTGCGCGTGCTGCAGGACGGGACGCTGCGCCGGGTGGGCGGCGAGGCCCGGATCGAGATCGACGTGCGCGTCGTGGCGGCCACGCACCGCGACCTGGCGAAGATGGTCGAGCAGGGGACGTTCCGCGAGGATCTCTACTACCGGCTCCGCGGCGCGATCATCGACGTTCCGCCGCTCCGCGCCCGCGGAGGGGATATCGAGATCCTGGTCGACGCGTTCCTCGACGAGGTGCGGGCGCGGCGCAAGGGGCGCGGGCTCGAGGTGACGCGCGAGGCGCTCCGGTGCCTGTACCAGCACGCCTGGCCCGGCAACGTGCGCGAGCTGCGCGCCGAGGTGCACCGGTGGGGGGTGTTCTGCGATGACACGGTCGACGTCGGCGATCTCGCGCCGGAGATCACCGCGGCGGCCGCGGGGCCGGCGGGCGGCGCGGGCAGCGTCGCGCGGGGGTCGGAGGGGGAGGCCGAGGGCGAGGAGGTCGCGCCGCTCGCGGAGGCCGTGGCGTCGGCCGAGCGCGCCGCGATCGGGCGCGCGCTCAAGGTGCATCGGGGCAACATCTCGCGCGCTTCGCGCGCGCTCGCCATCGACCGGAACACGCTCAAGCGCAAGATGGCGGCCTACGGCCTCCGCGGAGACGAGGCGGCCTGATCCGCCAGCGTGAGGCGCGGGAGCGCGGGCGGGCGGTGCTCAACATTGAACATGAAGGCGGGAAGGCGGGAAGAAAGATCGATGTTCTTCCCGCCTTCCCGCCTTCATGTGAACTCTCTCCGGGCAAATTCGAGCACTACCCGCGGTCGAGGGACGAGCATCCATCATGCCTCCGGATCGTGCCGCGCTCGGCGGCCCGGGCCGCCGAGCGCGGCGACGATCAGAACTCCGCGACGTCGAGCCTTCGCCCGTGCGTGCCCGGGCCCTCTCCGGTCCCGTTCGGGCTGCCCGGGGCCAACCCTTGCAGCTTTCCGGTGATGATGCGGCCGCGGATCGTGCCGAAGAGGACGAGCCGCACGTCATCGACCTCCGCGGGGTCGATCTCGGGGATCCGATAGGAGCCCTGGATCCGGGAGGGATGGATCACGTGGATGTACGCGACAGCGTCGCGACGCACGGCCCGGAGCGTGATCGGGAAAGAGTCGGCGAAGGCGCCGTCCGCCGTCGAGAAGCGCAACGGGACGTCGATCTCCAGCAACGGAGCGCCGCCGGGGCAGCCCGCCGCCCTGAGGTCTGCCGGGTCGTCGGGCGGCCCGTCGCCCCCCGTGGCGGACTCGACCGCTGACCTCGTGAAGCGGACGAAGCGCGCGGCGAGCGGCGCGCCCGCAGAGACCGTCACAATCGTGCTGCCGCCCTTCGCCCACGAGAGCGTGGCGGAGCGCGCGCCGGAGATGGAAGAGACCACGTCGTTGGCCGAGAAGCCGAGCCGGGAGGCGTCCTCCACGCCGATGCTCTCCGAGCGCGCCGTGCATGGCCCGACCACTCCGCTGCTCTGGCCGCCCAGCGCGCCTGAGCGGCTGTCCGTCGCGCTGCCGGCGCCGTCGGAGCCCCCGACGAGCGCAGCGCTCAACATCAGCGCACCCCGCCAAAAAAGCCGCAGTCCCCCGTGCATTCAAGAACCCCTCGCGCGGCGCATCTTGTGCTCCCCCGCGCGAGGCTGCCAGGTCACATTCGCGCATTCCATAGCGCAACTTGGCCAGTCGATGTGCGAATCTGCGATACGTCGACCGCGGCCGGTCGGGTCGAGGGGGAGCGGCCCCGGCAGGGCGCTCCGCGCGGGGCCCCCTGGCACGGCGCACGCCACGCGGCGCCGCGAGCGCGCCGGGGCCGCCCATCGCTGTGGACTCTCGACGGCCGCTCGTGCTCCCCTCTGGAGCCGCGGCGGCGGGTGGTGGCGTGGCACTCGCCCCCGCGGGAAGGCGGGCAGCCCGACGTGAGCGACCTCGACGAGCCATGAACTGGGAGCAGCTCTGCAAGCTCGGCCTCGCGCTGCCCGAGGTGGTGGAGGACGTCTGGTTCCGCACGCCCGCGCTCAAGGTTCGCGGCAAGGCGTTCGTGCGCCTCAAGGAGGACGGCCAGTCCGTCGTCTTCCTGCTCGAGAGCGTCGACGAGCAGGAATTCCTGATCGAGGCGCAGCCGGACCTCTACTTCATCACCGACCATTACCGCGGTTATCCGGCGGTCCTGGCGCGGCTCTCGGCGCTGCGCGCGCCCGAGTGCCGCATGCGGCTCGAGCGAGCGTGGCGCCTCAAGGCGCCGAAGACCCTGGTGAAGCAGCTCGACCAGCGCGCTCCCGCGAAGCCGGGGCGGCAGCGCCCCTGAGGGGCGCGCGCTCGGTGACGACCCGGCCGGCGGAGGTTGGAACGCCGCGAGGAGACCGCGGATAGCGGCCCACGCGCCGGCGATCCCGCAAATGATGGACAGCCGCGCTCCCTCGGCGCCGGCCGCCGAGCCGCGGAAGGCCGATGTCTACGCCGGTCGCACTCTCGATCGCGCGCGCCGGGTTCGCTCCTTGCTTCTCCCATCGAGCAGGACGGGAGGCACTGCGAATGCTGGCAGTCACATACCATGGGCCGAGATGCGTCCGTGTCGAGGAAAACCCGGAGCCTCGGATTCAACATCCGAACGACGTGGTCCTGCGTGTGAGTCGCGCCACGATCTGCGGCTCTGACCTGCATCTCTATCACGGCTACATCGCCGACACGCGCGTCGGCACCATCTTCGGCCATGAGTTCACCGGCGTCGTGGAGGAGGTCGGGCCATCCGTGCGGACCCTCCAGCGCGGCGACCGCGTCGTGGTGCCGTTCAACATCGCCTGCGGGACGTGCTTCTTCTGCCAGCGAGAGCGCACTTCCGCCTGCGAGAACACGAACCCGCTCACCACGATCACCGGCGGGATCTTCGGTTACTCGCACACCACGGGCGGCTACCAGGGCGGCCAGGCCGAGCGCGTCCGCGTCCCCTTCGCCGACGTCGGCCCCATGAAGATCCCCGACGACCTCTCGGACGAGGACGTGCTCTTCCTCTCGGATATCATCCCCACGGGGTACCAGGCGGCGGAGATGGGCGACATCACCCCCGCGGATACGGTGGCCGTCTTCGGCTGCGGGCCCGTCGGCCTCGTGGCCCAGCGGTGCGCCTGGCTCCTCGGCGCGCGCCGGGTCATCGCCATCGACTCGATCGGTTACCGCCTCGACTTCGCGCGCCGGTATAACCAGGCAGAGACGCTCGATTTCACCAAGGTCCCCGATGTCGTGTCCGTCCTCCGGGACATGACCGACGGCCGCGGGCCGGATGTCTGCATCGATGCGGTCGGCCTCGAGGCGAGCGGCTCGACGCTGCACGGCCTGCTGGGCAAGACGCTCATGCTCGAGGCCGGCTCGCCCGTCGCCCTCAACTGGGCGATCCAGTCGGTCCGCCGCGGCGGGAGGGTCTCCATCATCGGCGTCTACGGGCCGCCGTGGAACCTCGTGGACGTGGGCGCGGTCATGAACAAGGGCCTGACGATCAAGTCCGGGCAGTGCGACGTGAAGCGGTACATGCCCCACTTGGTCCAGCACATCCGCAAGGGGAACATCGACCCGAGGGCGCTCATCACCCACCGCGTCCCGCTGGAGGCGGCCGCGGAGATGTACCGCCTGTTCGCGGCGAGGACCGACGGGATCATCAAATGCGTGCTCATCCCGTCGGGCGCCAAATGAGCGCTGTCACCGAGGAGGAGGCGACCATGGAAGCCGAGTTCATGCGACCGAAGGAGCTGCCGTACTGGGGAGTCGATCTGTGCCCGGAGGACAGGCCCGGCGTCCCGAGGGAGGCGCCGCCGCACCTCCTCTCGTACGCGCACTGGATAGAGCCCGAGCGGCAGCCGATCGAGGGCCGGGTGCTCAGGCGCCCGGGGCTCGCCCGGCCGACGCCGGTGTTCAGCGCGGCCTTGCCGCCGAGAGGAGCGAGCGGCGCGCTTCGCCGCCTGGCCTACGAGGTCCCGGATCACAAGGTCCCGCACTGGATCTTGCTGGCGATCGCCGATCGGGTCGACATCCTCGAGAGCCTCCCGCTCCTGCTCAAGCGCGGGAGACGGGCCGCCAGGACGGGCTAAAGAACCCGCAAGAACGCCGTGAGGTCGGCCTTCTCCTGCGCGGTCAGCTTCGTGCCGAGGACGAGGTTGAAGAACTCGACGGTGTCCTCCAGCGTGAGCAGGCGCCCGTCGTGCAGGTACGGCGGGCTGTCCTTGATGCCGCGCAGCGGGAACGTCTTGATGGGGCCGTCGGCGGTGGCCATCCGGCCGTTGATGAGCTCGGGCTTGAAGAAGCGCTCTGCCCGCAGGTTGTGCATCAGGTTGTCGGTGTAGTACGGCGCCACGTGGCACGTCCCGCACCGGCCCTTGCCGTGGAAGACCTGCTCGCCGCGGAGCTCCTCCGGCGTGGCCTTCGCGGGGTCGAGGCGGCCGTCCACGCCGAGCTTGGGCGCCGGGGGGAAGTCGAGGATCTCCTGGAACTCGGACATCGCGTGGACCTGGTGCCCCCGGTCCAGGATGTTGATCCCCTTCTTGACGGCGATGACGATGTCGCCGTCGAAGTACGCCGCCCGCTGCTCGAACTCGGTGAAGTCCTCGACGGTCTTGAGCGCGCGCTGCGAGCCGAAGAGGCGCTGGATGTTCACCCCGCGCAAGGTGGGGGTGTCGACCCGGTGCCGGAACTCCTGCGGCCGCGTGTCGCCCACGAGGTGGAATGCGTTGTTCGTGTGCCCGTTCGCGTGGCAATCGAAGCACGCGACGCCGAGGCTCGCCTTCTCCGAGCGCCGGTCCGCGGTCGCGTTGAACTGCATCTGCGGGAACGGCGTGACGAGGAGCCGGAGCCCCTCGAGCTGCTTCGGCGTCAGGATGCCGTTGAAGAGCTCGTAGAAGTTGTCGATCGTGACGAGCTGCCCCTTGGAGACGTCGCCGAGGTCGGGCCGCGTGGTGAGGTAGATGGGCGCCGGGAACTCGGAGATGAGGTGATCCGGCAGGTCGAAATCGAGATCGAAGCGCGTGAGGTCGCGCCCCGTCTGGCGCTTCAGCTCGTCGATGTGGAACTTCGGGAAGACCATGCCGCCTTCCGGGTGGTTCGCGTGCGGCAGCGGCAGGAAGCCCCGCGGCCAGAGCCCCTGCTCCCGGATGGCGTCGGGCGAGAGCGCGGCCAGCGCTTCCCACGTCGTCCCCTTCGGGAGCTTCACGCGCACGCCGGCCTGGACGGGCTTTCCGCGCGACATGGTGACCCCCTGCGCGGCGCGGTTCGAGAGGTCGTACCGCTCCTCGAGCAGGGCCTGATGGCGCTTCGCCACCGCGGGCTTGTCAGCCTTCATGCGGGCGACCATGGCCGCGAACGGCTCCTTGTCCTCCACCGGCAGGTAGCTCGTGCGCGGCGTCTCGGGGCCGGGCGGAGGGTTCGCGTTCATGGGCGCGGGCGCGATCGTGCCGGCCGTCGCGGGGGGCGCGTCCCGCGGGCCGGTCGGGTCTTCGGGCCGCGCGCCCGGCGCCGAGCCGCAGTTCACGAGGCCGAGCGAGAGCGCCGCGGTGCACGCGACCAGGCACGAGATATCCATTCTCTTCACAGGCATAGAAGCGCTCCTTCGGAAGGAATACATCGACAGGGGACGACCGGCCGGGCGCCCCGCTCTCGGACGCCCCGAGCTTCCGTCTGGCTCACAGAGATGGCGACTCGCCAGGCCCGCAGGCCAGGCGCACGAGCAATTCCGCCCGCAGGCGACTCCTGTGCCAAGGCCGCGTCCGCCACGCGCGTGGCTCACGACCAGGAGCGGAGCGAGGCGTCGGGTGCGCGGATTGTCGCGCGCAGGAGCCTCGCAGGACGAGACATTTTGCCACATGGCGTGGCATGGTGGCTCGCTGACGTTGAGACGACCTGGACAGGGGGGCAGGTCCTGCGTGGAGGACGTCCCGATCAACCGCCGCGCGCGCGCCCGTCGGTCGCGATGCGCACGAAGGGATCTCGGACGTCGCGGGCGTTGAAGAAGAACACCCGATCCCAGCACGGCACGCGCTCGCGCTCCGACAGGGCGAACACCTCGCCTCGGGACAGGCTGCCGACGAGCTTCGCGCTCGACTGACCTCTCATGCTCCACCGGAACTCGTACGGGAGGAGGAGGTCGGGATCGCTGAACATGCCGCGTCGCGCGGTGAAGCTGCGCCGCGCGGCCTCCGAGAGATCCTGCGCGTGGCGCAGGTTCGGGGCGACGGTGTACGTCACCGCCAGGCCCTCCTCGAGGAGCTGCCGGTTGATGAGCCGACCTCCGGACAGCACATAGGCGAGCACGCGGCCGTACGCGTCGCACGGCTGCGCATCGGTCTGGATCTCGACCTCGGCGCCCTCGGGGAGCAGCTCGGCGAGCCGCGCCGCCGCCGCCTCGGCCCAAGG
The DNA here is from genome assembly GCF_051474135.1 of Sorangium sp. So ce385. Taxonomy (NCBI): domain Bacteria; kingdom Pseudomonadati; phylum Myxococcota; order Polyangiales; family Polyangiaceae; genus Sorangium; species Sorangium sp. So ce385. Next base: position 11,226,160 of record NZ_CP150337.1, read on the forward strand.
GCCCTGGGAGGCGCCGAGGAAGTGCGTCTCCGGCGTATCGATCGAGAGCATGCGGATCGGATGGTCCACGCCCCGCTCGTCGCGCACGTGGAGCGTGTCCCCATCCACCGTCCTGATCACCGCTGCGCGGAAGCTCGCGCCCGGCAGATCGGGCGCCCTGCGCAGCCGCCGCCGAGAGACAAGGGACACGTAGCCGATGAACCTCCGGATTCCCGGAAGCAGTCCTGTCATCGCCCCCTCCTAGGATGGATGGATTCCCAGAAACCAACGTTCGGCGTTCGCTCGGACGTTCGCCCGGCCCAGGCGGCCTGTTCCATCATGGTATGGACCGGGCCGAGGCCGGCTGAAAGAGCTCGCTAGCCCTGATCCGGGGGGCAGGAGGTGACCTGAAGCGCCGAGCGGCGGGAGGAGAGCAGAGAGAGAATCAACGCAAAGGCGCAAAGTAGCAAAGGCGCAAGAAGAAAAAAAAAGGTTATTATCGACTCTCTTCTTCTCTCTCCCTTGCGCCTTTGCGCCTTTGCGCCTTTGCGTCTTTGCGTTAAACTCTCCTCTTCTGTTCTTCTAAAGCTGCACCTGCCGCTCCCCTCCCGTCCCCGCAGCAGGCCTCCGCCCGGCGGCCCCTCCGCGCGCCGCCAGGCTCCGGGATGGGGCTACGCTTCCTGCGCGCTTTCCCGTTACGATGACCGACGCGATCGCTTCGGTAGATCGCGGCGGGGCATGGGACGTCTGCACGTGGCCCCGCGCTTGGCTCCGGGGGCGAGGGCCACCGCGGCGAGGAGGTCTCGGATGTCGTCGCATGATCAGAGGGAGCCGGCCGCGACGCCGGCAGAACATGGCGCGCCAGAGGCGAGCATCGAGCTGGCACGAAAGAGGCGCGGCCTGCGCTTCCGGCTCGCGGCCGGCGCGCTCGTGCTCGCCGCGAGCGTGACCGCGCTCGTCCTGACCCAGGAGAAGGCGCCCGTGAAGGCCAGCGCCATCGGCGCCCGCCTCGAGCTCTCCTCGGGGGAGGTCACGCTGGAGCAGGACGACCGCAAGTCGACGGTGGTGTCCGGCGTCCCCCTCCCGGTCGGGGCCGAGCTCGCGACCGGAAAGGGGGCGCGGGCGCTCGTGCGGCTCGCCGACGGCTCCGCGGTGTTCCTCCGCGCGGACTCGGAGGTGGCGCTCGGCGCCGAGGGGCTCTCGGTCGCCCAGGGCGAGGTGTGGCTCGACGCCCCGCCCGAGGGGCGCGGCGAGCTCTCGCACGCGCTCGGGGAGGTCCGGGTCACGGCGTCCGACGCCGGCCTGTCGATGAAGCGCGCCGGCGACGCCGTGAGCGTGTACGTGGCCCGCGGGCTCGCCGTGGTCACCGCCCCCGGCGGGCGCGTCGAGGTGCACGCCGGCGAACAGGCCACCGTCGCCGGCGGCGCCGCGCCCAAGGTCGCGCCGCTCGCCTACTGGGAGGACTGGACCGGCGGCATGGGCGACCACCGGCCCCTCGCGGGCGAGGGCAGCGGCTCCGGCCGGATCTACGGCGTCGACCTGCAGGGCGCCCCCGGGGCGCAGGCGCGCACGCTCGAGATCAGCCGGCAGGCCGTGCGCGCGGTCGTGCGCGACGGCATCGCCGAGACCGAGGTGGACCAGACCTTCTCGAACCCGGGCGGGCGACAGGTCGAGGGCTGGTACTGGTTCACCGTGCCCGAGCGCGCGCTCGTGAGCTCGTTCGCGGTCGAGACGAACGGCGTGCTCGTCGAGGGGGAGGTCATCGAGCGGAAGGAGGCGGCCCAGCGGTACCAGGCCGCGGTGCAGAGCGGCCATGAGCCGGCGCTGCTCGAGTGGGTCGACGGGCGCAGCTACCGCGCCCGCATCTTCCCGGTGCCCGCGAGCGGCTCGCGGCGCGTGGTGCTGCGCTACGTGGAGATGCTCGGCGCGCCGGCCGGGAAGCTCACCTACGTGTACCCGATGCGCTCGAGCGAGCCGGCCCAGATCGGCGAGTTCTCCCTGTCGGTCGACCTCGGCCAGGCGGGCCAGGGCATGCAGATCGCGACCCTCGCCGACGCGGTGATCGAGGACGGCGGGCGGCGGGTGAGCATGCGGCGGAGCGGCTACGAGCCGCGCGCGGACTTCCAGCTCGAGGCCGCCGTCAAGGCGAAGCCGGCGCCGCTGCGCGTGTCGCGCTTCGCCGCGGGCGAGGACCGCGCCGACTACGTGATGGCGCGGTACGTGCCCGACGTGGACTGGGCCGAGCTCAAGGAGCTCCCCGCCGACCTGGTCGTCGTGGTGGACACGTCGGCGTCGGCCGACGAGACGGCGCGGCAGCAGAAGGCGGCCGCGGCCGAGGCCATCCTGCGGGCGATGTCGCCGTCGGACCGGTTCGCGCTGATCGCGCTCGACTCGGCCCCCGCGGTCCTGCACCCGAAGGACGGGCTGGCCGACGCGTCGGACAAGGAGATCTCCGCGGCGCTCACGCGGCTGGCCGAGCACGCGACCGGGGGCGCGACCGACCTCGGCGCGCTGTTCGAGTCGGCGCTCGGGCGCGTGCACGGCAAGGAGCAGCCGGCCGTCATCTACATCGGCGACGGGCTCGCGACGAGCGGCGAGGTGACGGGCGCGCGCCTCGCCGATCGGCTGCGGCGCTCGCTCACGGACTCGCGCGCGCGCTTCTTCACCGTCGGCGTCGGCGAGAACGCGAACCACGCGCTCCTCCGCGAGCTCGCGCGCGCCGGGGGCGGACAGGCGTTCCGGATCGACGAGGTCGAGGGGTCGACGTCCGAGGTGCTGCGCCTCGCCGGCGCGATCAAGACGCCGACGATCACCGACCTCTCGATCGACCTCGGCGCCGGGCTCGACGAGCCGATGCTCACCGCGAGCGGCAAGGTGTCGCGCGGCGAGGAGGTCGTGCTGCTCGCGCGCACGCACCACGCGCTGCCCGCGAAGGCGGTCGTGAAGGGGCGGCTCGCCGGCAAGGAGTACGCCCGCGAGCACCCGATCGAGATCGACCGGGGCGTCGGGGCGGCGCTGGTGCCGCGCTTCTGGGCGGCCGAGAAGATGCGGCGGCTGCTCGCGGACGGCGACGACATCGAGGCGCACCGGGGCAAGGTGGTGGAGCTCGGGCTCGATTACGGGCTGATCACGCCGTTCACGAGCACGCTGGCGCTGGAGAGCGAGCAGGCGTACCTGAACCAGGGCATCCAGCGGCGGCGCTCGCCGCTCCGGGGCGAGCGGCTGACGGCGCTCACCCCCGAGCGGGAGCGCGAGCTCGCGGCGCTGCTCGCGCCGCCCGCCGCGGGGGTCGCCTTCGGGTGCGCGAGGAGCGCGCCGAGCGACGAGGAGAGCTCGGGGAAAGAGGGCGGCTACGCGCAGAAGGCGGCGCAGGCGCCGATGATGGCGCCGGCGCCGGCGATGGCAGAGGCCGCGGCGCGAGATGAAGCCCCGAGGGCGGACCTCGCCTCGCCCGCGGCTGCGCTGCCGGCCCCGCCCCCGGCGACCGCGGCGCACGCGGAGGAGGCGGCGCTGCCGCCCGAGCCCCTGGAGCAGGACGCCACGGCGAGACGCGCGACCTCCATCCGCGCGCGGCCCTCGTCCGCGGCGGCCCAGGCGGACAGCGAGCACGTGGCGTTCGGCATGGCCGGCGCGAACAAGTCGAGCGCCCCGCCGCGCGGCGGCGGCGGGCCGGTCGTCCCGGGCGCGGGCGCCGCGCCGCTGGGCGCCGCGGCCAGGCCGGCGCCGGCGATCGCGCCGAGGCCCCGTCCGATCGGGACGCCCACGCCCCCGCCGGTCGCGATGGCGCCGTGCAGCGACACCGCGCGGCGGCCGCTCGCCGAGCGCATCGTCGTCTGGTCGAAGCGCCTCGCCCGCGCCACGGCGGCCGAGCAGCTCATCGCGCGCTACGAGGGCGCGCTCTCGACCTGCGAGCTGCCGGACTGGCGCTCGAAGGCCGCGCTGCTCTCGCTCCTCCAGGCGAAGGTGTCGACCGAGGGCGGCGCCGAGGCGCTGCTCGCGCACTTCGGCGGCGAGCCCGAGGCGCAGCGGTTCATCGCGCACGCGCTCCTCCGGCGGAGCGTCGATCCCGCGATCTCCGCGGCGGTGCGGCGCACGCTCTTCGGGGGCGTCGATCCGAAGGCGAGCTGGGCGCTCCTCGACGAGCGGCTCGCCGCGCTGCCGGCAGTCGAGGACCGGCTCGCGCTGCTGCGGCAGGCGCTCACCGAGCGGCCGGACGATCCGGAGGGGGAGATCCGGCGGGTGCGCCTGCTCTCCGAGGCGGGCCGGAAGGACGAGGCGCTCGCCTACGGGCGGAGGCTGCGCGACCGCGGCTTCATGAGCCCGGCGCTGGCGATGGAGCTCGGCGACGTGCTCGCCGCGAGCGGCTTCGCGTCGGACGCGCTCCGGACCTACTCGGAGGTCGTCGAGTTCGATCCGACGAGCCCCGCGTCGCGCGAGCTGCTCGGCGACGTCTACCTCCGGCACGGCTGGTACGCGGCCGCGTACCGGCAGTACACGACCCTCACGGACCTCGCGCCGGCCGAGCCCCGGGGCTGGCTGCGGCTCGCCGCGGCGGCCGCGGGGAGCGGGCGCGTCGACGAGGCGCTCCGCATCCAGCGCAAGGTCGCCGCCGCGGAGGGCACGCCGGGGCCCGACGATCCGCGCGCGTGGGCGCGGCTCCTGTCGGCGGCGCGCATCGGTCGGCTGCTCGCCGGCGATGGCGCCGCGGCCCCCGCGGCGGGCGCCGAGGCCGAGAGCCTCGCCCGCAAGCTGAAGGAGCTGCAGCTCTTCAGCGGCCCGGGGGCGCTGCGCGTCGTGATCTGGGAGGACTACGCGGCGGAGCTCGCCCTCGCGGCCCGCGACGGCCAGGTGGACGCGGCGCTCGGCGACGGCCTCTTCGCGCCGGCGGTCGGGCTCGCGGCGGTGCAGCTGCCCGCCTCCGAGCTCGCGCGCCTCGAGTGGCGCGTGCGGTTCCGCAGCGATCCGCCGGGCAGGGACGTGCGCTTCGTGGTGACGACGATCGTGTGGGACGGGGCGTCGTTCCGGGTCGCGAGCGCGCCGGGGTCGATCGGCGCGCGGGATCGCGAGGTGGTGCTGGCGAGCGGCGCGCTGCCATGATCGACGTCTCGCTGCTCGGCTGGCTGCTCGTCACGCTGACCTCGCCGCTGTCGCTCGTCCTCTTGGTCGTCGCGCTCGGGTCGGTGGCCTACATCGGCGTGACCGCGCTCGCGGCCGCGCCCCCGCGGCGCGGGGCGCGCGCGATCGGCACGGGCGCGGCGGCCTGCGCGCTGGCGGCCGGGATGATCGGGCTGCGCGTGGGCTCGGGCGCGGGCGCGGCCGTGCCGACGGCCGCGGTGGGGATCGCCGCGGCGGCGGCGCTCGGGGCGACCGCGGCGTGCGCGTGGACGTTCGGCGCGGCCGGCGCGGCGGCGCTCGGGGCGGCGCGGGCCCGGCGGAGGGCCGCGGCGCTGCGGGCGGGCGACGAGCGGCGCCGGCTGCTCGCGGCGAGCCAGCGCGCCTACGTCGAGGGCGACGACCTCGCCGCCGAGACGGCGGCGGCCGACGCCGCCGTGGCGCGGCTGCGCGCCGCGGTCGGGGCGCTGGAGGACGCGCGCGCCGCGCTCGAGGCGAGGCGCGACGCGGCGCGCGGCGGCGACGGGGTCGAGCGCGGCGCAGAGGACGGGGACCCGGCGAAGGAGGCGAGCGCGCTCGCCGAGGACCTCGCGCGGGCGTGCGACGAGGCCGCGACGAGGGCGTCGATGGGCCGGCGGGTGCTCGCCGCCGCGGAGGCCGCGGCGCTGCGGATCGCGTGCAACGCGCCGCTCCGCCGGCTCCTGCGGCGGCGGCCGCGCGAGGCCATGCAGGCGCTCGCGACCCTGGGCGTGGGCGCGATCGCCCCGGCGGCGGCGTCGATCGAGGCGTTCCTGGGCGAGGTGCGGGCGGCGCGCGCCGAGGTCGCGGCGATCGCGGAGCGGCGCGCGACGGACGGCGGGGCCGGCCCGGGCGCGGCGGAGGGCCCGGCGTCCGCCGCGCTCGGCGAGCTCGCCGCGATGGAGTCCGCGTACGGGGCGCTGCTCGAGCGGCTGCGCCTGTCGGAGCTCCACGCCTCGACGCGCGCGTCGGTGGAGCAGGTCGAGAGCGCCGCGGGCGCGCTCTCCGCGGCGGCGAGGGCGGCGGCGGTCGACCCGGCGGCGCTCGGCGCGCTCGTGACGGAGATCGCGCGGGCCGAGTCGGCGGTCGCCGCCGCCGCGCCGGAGGCCGGGGGCTCGCGCGCGCTCGCCGAGGCGCTCGCCGAGGGCTCGCTGGCGCTCGATCGGAGCGACGCGACGTCGCTGTCGGAGCTCATCGCGGCGCTGCGCGAGCTCCGGTGACGGAACCGACGAACCGACGGGCGACCGCTCCTGGAATCGAACGACGGAGGACGCCTGCACGTAACGCGCTCCTCTCGCGGCGGACGCGGCTCGGGGAGCCTCGCGGAGGGCTGTTGCGTCGGGTAGATTCGCTCGTGGCTCAGGCGCTCCCCACCACCAGCTACGTCTTCGATGCAGCAGATCCGCGCGCGCCGACGAGCGAGCAGTGGTCCCGCATGACCCCGGCCGAGCGCGCCCGGGTCGTGGACATGCTCCCCGCCGACGTCCCGCTCGATCTCATGCCGCCCGAGGGCGACGCGCACCGCAAGGCCAAGCGCGACGCGCTGGACGCCCTCGACGGCTTCTTCCGCCGGATCGGCCGCAAGATCTACCTCTCGTCCGAGCTCGCCGTCTTCTACCCCGGCGAGCCGCGCTTCGCGCCCGACGTGCTCGCCGTGCTCGACGTGGAGCCCCACGAGCGCATGAAGTGGGTCGTCGACGTGGAGGGCAAGGGCCTCGACGTCGTGCTCGCGGTCCACGTGGCCGGCAATCGCGCCAAGGATCACGAGGACAACGTCGAGCGCTACGCCCGGCTCGGCGTCCGCGAGTACTTCCTCTTCGATCGCTCCCGCCTGCGCCTGCACGCCTACAGGCTGCCGGCGGCCCAGGAGGGCGACGCCTCCCGTCTGCGCGTGTACCAGCGGATCGTGCCCCAGGCTGGCCGGTTCGCCTCCGAGGTGCTCGGCCTCGATCTGCTGCTCGACGGCTCCCGTCTGCGCTTCTTTGCGGGCAACGCCCCCCTCGAGGATGCCGACGAGAGGATCGCGCGCCTCGGCGGCATGCTCGATCAGGTCATCGCTCGCCAGGAAGAAGCGCAACACCTGGCCGAGGAGCTCGCGGCCGAGCTCGACCGAGAGCGGCGCCTGCGCGAGGAGGCGGAGCGGCAGCTCGCGCAGGCGCGCGCGGAGATCGAGCGCCTCAAGGCTCACTGAGCGCGCTGCCGCCGCAGCTCGGCGGTGTTCAGCGCCTCGCCGCCGACGGCGGCGCCCCCGGAAGGCTAGCCGCCCTTCAGCTTCGCGGCCAGGAACTGCCGTACCTTCTCCCAGGCGTCCGCCGCGGCCTTCGTGTCGTACCGCTCTCCCGAGGGGTTCGCGAAGGCGTGGTCGGCGTCGTACCGGAGCACCTGGTGCTCGACGCCCGCGTCGTGGAGCGCCTTGTCGAACTCGTTGACGACCTCGGGCGGGATGCCCTTGTCCTTGTTGCCAAAGACGCCGAGCACCGGCGCCTTGATCGCCTTGAGCTGCGCGGGGTCGGTGACGAGCCGGCCGTAGTAGATGACGGCGGCGTCGAGCTCCGGCTCGTTCAGGGCGAGCTTGAGCGACCAGGCGCCGCCGAAGCACCACCCGATCGACCCGGTGCGCGGCGCCGAGACGCGCGCGTCGGTCGAGAGGAAACGGTGCGCGGCGCGCACGACCTCGAGGCCCTTCGCCTCGTCGACGGCCTTCATCGCCGCCATCGCGTCGTCGGGCGTGCTCGCGACCTTGCCGCCGTACATGTCCACGGCGAGGGCGGCGTACCCGTCCTCCGCGAGCCGATCGGTCCAGTGCTTGATGTGCTCGTTGAGGCCCCACCACTCGTGGATGACCACGAGGCCGGGGATCGGCGGCTTCGCGTCCTTCGGCAGGCTCAGGTACGCCTTCGTCCCGGCCACGTCGACCGTCTGCCCGCGCGCGGGCGGAGCCTTGTCCGACCGGAGCTGGTGGAGCGCCTTGAAGTCCTCCTCCGAGAGCAGCCCGGTCGGGCTGTCCGCGGCGCCGGAGGGCGCGGGCGCCGGGGCGGCGGCGCCGGGCGGCGGCTCGGCGGGAGGCGGGGGAGACGAGGCAGAGCAGGCGGTCGCCGCGAGCAGCGCGAGCGGCGCGGCGAGGCGGCGGAGGAGCGGGCGGAGCGTCATGGCCGCGCACCCTACCAGCTCGGGGAGGCGCGCCGGAAGCCTCGGCGCGGGGAGGCCGCGCCCGGCTACGTGGCGACGCGCAGGCGCAGCTGGCTCGACGCGACGCCCCGCCGGACGGCGGCCGCGAGGGTGTCCGGAGAGAACGGCTTGGCGACGAACGCATGGGCGCCGAGTCGGAAGGCGCGCTCGCGCTCGCGCGCCGACGACAGGGCGGAGACGACGACGAGGGCGACGTCGCGGTGGTGCCGGCTCTGCCGGATGAAGCGGATGAGCTCCAGCCCATCGATGTCCGGCAGGTTGATGTCGATGATCACGGCGTCGTACGCGCCGCGGTGCATCAGCCGGAGGGCCTCGAACCCGCTCGCCGTCTCCGCGACCTCCGCCGCCTGCCCGAGCTCGGGCGCCCGCTCGAGCGCGGCCCTCATGTGCGCTCGCATCGCGGCGGAGTCGTCGATGAGAAGGATGCGGATCATACGGGGCCTCTGCGGGGGGCTCTCGGGGCGCCTAGGTACAACAGAAACAGCAAAAGCAAAAGCGGTCGTCACTTTTCCGACACCCGGGGGCGTCCGGGCGCGCCCGCTGGCAGCCGTCATCCCGCCCTTCCCCGGCCTCCCACCCGCCGCGCGGGTCCGTCGGTCCGGATCGCTTCGCCTGATGACGCAACGCATCATCATGACCCGAACAGGAGGTGACTCCACCCATGCTCGTCGCGGATCGCGGGAGCTCCGCCGAGCCTCCGCGCTGCCCACCTGCTCGGGCCTCAGACACCGGCCCTCCCGGCGCCGCGCGACGCGACGCGCTGCGCCTCCTCGGGCCTGCTCGTCCACGCCGGCTGGGAGCCACGCCGGTCGTCTGCACCACGGATCGGTCCGGGAGGCGGCCTATCCGGCTCCTCCTCGAGCACCCGCGTGATCACACCCGCCCCCTCCGGGAATTCGTCTACGTCACACGGGAGAATCGGGTGCGCACCAGCGTATTGCATTTCTTCGCCACGGCTGCCGTGCCGCGCCTCGCGGGCTGCGGCGACGAAGACGCTGGCGGGGCAAGTGACGCCGGCGGCGGCCTCGGCGGGGCGGGCGGCGCCGACGCCTCCACGAGCTCCGGCGGCCCCTCGGCCACCGCCGACAGCGGCGGCGATGCGGCCGCCACCGCCACGCGCGGCGGCGGGACGACCACGGCATGCGCCAGCGCCGGCGGCAGCGAGCCTTCCTGCACCGATCCGGTCGTTCCCGAGGTCTCCTCCCTGCCCCCCATCGCGGAGCCCCCAGACCCGTTCACGTTCCTCGATGGCACACGAATGACCAGCGCAGCGGACTGGCGATGCCGCCGCGCGGAGCTCAGCCAGCTTATCCAACATTTCCAATACGGCTCCTATCCGCCGTCCCCCGAGAACGTCACAGGGACGCTGAACGGCGACAGGCTGACGGTGAAAGTCGAGTACGGAGGGAAATCGATCTCCTGCAATGCGACCGTCTCCCTCCCGGACGGCAGCGGCCCTTTCTCCGCGTCCATCGTCGTCTCCTCGCCGATGCCCGGACTGACGGCCTCGGCGGTCGACGACAAGGCATTCGGGTACATCTCGATTGACCCGAACGGGATCGCTGCGGACGCGAAGCCTCCGCGCAAGGGGAAGCTCTACGACCTCGATGGCAGCGACTCCACGACCGGCGCGCTGCTGGCGTGGGACTGGGCGGCTGGGTCACGGACGACCACAGCCATGATGTGATGACCACCCGCGAGGCGAGCGCGATCCTCGGCTTCGCAGAGAGATTCAACCTCGGAAAGGACGTGACAACGGAACAATGAGACGAGAGCGCCAGCCCGCCGACCTTCTCCTGGTCGGCGCCATCGACGAGACACACGCCGTCCCGGCCGGCAAGGACCGGGCAGCGCTCGACAGGCCGAGCCGATTGCCCGCGGGCGCTCGGCCCGATCCCGCCGGTCGCCCCTCGATTCGAATCGACCTCAGCACCAGTGCAAATTCAAATCTCGCGTCGCTCAAAAAGAAATAGTTCCAATTGACAACAAAATAGCGCAACGGTATTCCCATTGGCGGTCCAACGCATTGGGGACCGTGCTCCTCTGCGCGTCGCGCCAGCTCAACGAGAGCGGTTGACGGTCAGGACATAACTTAGGTCAAGGAGACTTCTGTATGAGCGAGAAAAAAGAACCCGCGGCTCGTGATCTGCTCGGCGGGGTCGTCGACCGGCGGCAGGTGCTCCTCAAGCTCGGCGCGTTCGCCATCACCGTGCCCGTGCTCGGCGCCTGCGGGGACGAGGGGTCTACCGGCTCGGAGACCGGAGGCGGCGGCGGCGCCGGCGGCTCCGGGGGCACCGGCGGGAGCGGCGCGAGCACCACCAGCGCGAGCACCACCAGCGCGAGCACCACCAGCGCGAGCACGAGCGTGGGCACCGGGGGCGCGGGCGGCGGAGGCGCGGGCGGCGAAGGCGCGGGCGTGGGAGGCATGGGCGGCGGCGGCGGCGGCGACAGCCTCATACCGCCGCCGTTCGACGACGTGCCGATGTGCAGGGCGCAGAACAAGACGGACGGCGCCGGACAGGGCCCCTTCTTCATTCACGAGCTCGAAAAGAACGACGACATCTCCCTGGTCCGACAGGACATCCGCGGTCGCTACAACGAGAGCGCAGCGCCCGGCGTGGAGATGCATCTCCACCTGCGCGTGCTCGACCTGAGCAAGCCCGACTGCGATGGCAAGGGCGTAGGCCTGCCGGACGTCGACGTCTACATCTGGCACACGGACGGACAGGGGTTCTACAGCGGCTTCGGGGCCAGGGGCTCTGCCAACGAGCAGAACCCCGACTCGCCGTACGCGGGCAGGCCGAATCAGAACAACCTCGACACCACGGAGCGCTTCTGTCGCGGCGTGCAAACGACGGACGCAAACGGTGTCGTCTCGTTCCGAAGCATCTTCCCCGGCTGGTACAACGGCCGCGATGTCCACATCCACTTCGTCTGCTTCAAGAAGGGCTCGATGTCGAGGGGCCGCGTCAATTACCAGGGTGGAGATCACATTTTCACGACGCAGTTCTACTTCGATCCCGCCTTCACCGACTCCGTTCATACGCAGTACGAGCCGTACAAGGCGCGCACCATGGGCAATCTGGCGAACGCGTACGCAGGCGCCATCAAGGCCGACGAGGCGGGCAACAGCGGCCTTCGTGCCAAGGCGCGGCTGGAAGGGGACATCGTGATCGCCCAGATGCAGATCGCCGTGAATCCGGCCTAGAGCGCGGCACGGCTGTTCTCGACGAGAACAAGACCGATGACCCCGCGCCTGGGCGCTCTCGCCCGATGTGGTGCGTGCGCCACGTGCCTCGCGCAAAATCTCCCCAGACGAGCGACGTGTCTTCGTGGGACCGAACGTGAGCCCCTTGTCGGAGAACAACGGCGGGAGGCGCCCCCGCGCCCTCTGAATCGGCTACGCGAGCGGCAAGCGCCGAGATCCCCCTCGCCTCCGCACCACCCGCGGAGGCGCCGGCCCGATGCCCACGAGCGCTCCCAAGCAGGTCACCGACTTACCGAAGGAGATTATCTTATGCGTGACAAAAAGAATACCGCGCCTCGTGATCGGCCTGGTGAGGTCGTCGACCGGTGGCAGGTCCTCATGAAGCTCGGGTCGCTCGCCATCACTTCGCCCGTGATCGTGTCGTGGGGCGACGAGGGGTCCAACGACACGGGCTTCGGCCGCGGAGGCACCCGCATGGGCCGCGCGAGCACCAGCAACGCGAGCGCCACCAGCGCGGGCATCGGGGGCGCCAGCGCCACCAGCGCGGGCGTCGGGGGCGCGAGCGCCACAAGCGCGGTCGCCGGAAGCGGCGGCGCGGGCGGCGGCGGCGTGGGCGAAGGGAGCGCCGACGCGATCGATCCCTCGATCTTCGCGAACGGCGCGAGGTGCGACCTGACCGCCACCGACATCGAGGCGCCGTTCTTCATCGACGACCGCGAGATCCCGAACGACATCAACCTGTTCCGCAGCGATCTCCGCGACGGTCACCGCGGCTGCGAGTTCCGGCTCTATCTCCGCCTGCTCGACGGCCGGAATGACGGCGAGCCGATCCCCGACGCCGAGGTGTACATCTGGCACTGCGACGCGGACGGCCGTTACAGCGGCTTCGACAGGCAGGATCCCTCCACGCCGTACACGGGAGCGCTCGAGCGCGCGCCGGAGCACCTGGACCGCTTCTGCCGCGGCGTCCAGCTCACCGACCGCAACGGGATCGTGGGATTCACGTCGATCTGGCCCGGGTGGGATGGGGAGCGCCCCGTCCACGTCCACCTGGTCGCTCGCATCAACGGCCAGACGACCCGGCTGATCACCACGCAGCTCTACTTCGATGCCGAGTTCAGCCGTCAGGTGGCTCAGGCCGAGCCGGCCTACGCGGGGCGCTCGACGAACATCCCCGCGTCCAGCCTCGACCCGCCCGGGGACAGCCCGGCCATGCCGAGGATGCAGTACACCCCCGGCCTGGTCACCGGCATTCTCGACATCGTCGTCGACCGCGCCTGAGCGCACGGGGCTCGGGACAGTCGCCGTCGCCCCCGAGACCGACTCGGGCTCTCCCTGGGTCTGCGCGGGAGACGCCCAGGCCCTGTGCGCCGAGCGTCTCGCGACATCCTGGAAACAAGGCAACCCTCCTGTTCGCCGCACGCGCGCGGCGCCGCGGGTGGTCGCGCGGGGCGGACAATCGCTCTCCCGGCTGGCAGACTGCGGTAAAGAGGTCCCATGAGCGAGACGGATCGGCTGGAGCCAGCGAGCATGGCGCGCGCGTTCCGCGAGGCGCGGCGCCGCGGGATGGATGTGGAGCCTGCGGTCCTGTTCCACGACCTCGGGCGCATGCGGGCGCGGATCGGGCGGATCGGCGCGGCGTTCCCGCCGGGCGCCCTCCACGCGGTGGCGATCAAGGCGAACCCGCTCGTGGAGGTCCTGCGCGCGGCGGTCGACTGCGGCGCGGGGCTCGAGGCGGCGTCGCTCGAGGAGGTGAGGCTCTCGCTCGCCGCCGGCTGCCCGCCCGGCCGCATCGTCTACGACTCCCCCGCCAAGACGCGCACGGAGATCGCGGAGGCCCTCCGCCTGGGCGTGCGGCTCAACGCCGACAGCCTCGACGAGCTGGAGCGGATCGACGCGCTCGTCCGGCCCGAGGGGGCGGCCGGCCGCATCGGGCTGCGCATCAACCCGCAGGTCGGGGCGTCCAGCATCGCCATCACCAGCGTGGCGGACCGGCGCTCCAAGTTCGGGGTCCCCCTCGAGCAGGCCGACGCCGTGCGCGCCGCCTTCGCGCGGTACCCGTGGCTCGCCGGGCTGCACGTGCACGTCGGCTCGCAGGGGTGCGCGCAGGCGCAGCTGATCGACGGGATCCGCCGCGTCGAGGCGCTGCGCCAGGAGATCCGGCGCGCGCACGGGTCGGGCGCCGCCTCCGTCATGGATATCGGCGGCGGGCTGCCGGTCGCCTACCGGAGCACGGACCGCCCGCCGGCGCTGGAGGACTACGCGGCCGCGCTGCGCCAAGAGGTGCCGACGCTCTTCGAGGGCGGGACCACGCTGATCACCGAGCTCGGGCGCTGGGTCCAGGCGGGCTGCGGCTTCGCCGTCTCGCGCGTGGAGTACGTGAAGAAGGACTCGGCCGGGCGCACCGCGGTCCTGCACCTCGGGGCCGATTTCTTGCTGCGGCGCGCCTATCACCCGGACGACTGGCACCATGACTTCGTGGCGCTCGACCCCGACGCCGCGCCGAAGGAGGGGCCGCTCTCGCCGTGCACCCTCGGGGGCCCGCTGTGCTTCGGCGGCGACGTGCTGGCCCGCGACCTCCCGCTGCCGGACCTGGCGCCCGGGGATCTCGTGCTCATCCGCGACACGGGCGCGTACACGCTGAGCATGTGGTCTCGCCACTGCAGCCGCGGCATTCCGGCGGTGCTCGGCGTCGACGGCAGCGACATCCGGGTCCTGCGCGAGCGCGAGCGGCCGGAGGACGTCGTCGCGTTCTGGAGCCGCGGCCGCGGCCAGCCATGAGCACGCTGCGGTGCGTTCACACGGCTGTTTCCACGCGAACCCAGCATGTGAGAGCCTAGTGCGCGAGCGCGGCGGAGTGGAGGAGCGGAGATGAGAGCGAGCGGTGCTTCCGGAGTCCTGGGGAGATGCGCGCGGGCGTGGCGGGTCACGCTCCTTGGCGCCCTGCTGTGCGTGCCCCCGCTCGCCGGCGCGGGCTGCGGCGACGACGAGCCGAGCGGCCCCAGCGATGCGTCCGGCAGCACCGGCAGCACCGGCAGCGCCACGGGGACCGGCTCGGGCGGCGGTGGTTCAGGGACCGGGGGCGCAACCGGCACCGGCGGGCAGGGCGGCGGCACCGGCGGGCAGGGCGGCGGCACCGGCGGACAGGGCGGCGGCACTGGTGGCGGCGGCGCAGGCGGCACCGGCGGCGGCGGCGCAGGCGGCACCGGCGGCGGCGACACCGTGAGCGTGCAGGTCCTCGCCTTCAACGACTTCCACGGCAACCTGGAGCACCCCACGGGCAACAGCGGCAGGATCACCTTGCCCGATACAACGCAGGTGAACGCGGGCGGCGTCGCCTACTTCGCCTCGCGCGTCGCCGCGCTCCGCGCCACCAACCCGAACACCGTGGTGGTCTCGGCCGGCGATCTCATCGGCGCGAGCCCGCTCGTGTCGGCGCTGTTCCACGACGAGCCCACCATCGAGGCCATGAACCTCCTCGGGCTCGACATCAACGGCGTCGGCAACCACGAGTTCGACAAGGGCACCGCGGAGCTCCTCCGGATGCAGTACGGCGGGTGCAGCCCGGTCGACGGCTGCGCCGACGGCACGTTCTTCGCCGGCGCGAGCTTCAAGTTCCTCGCCGCCAACGTCGTCGTGGACACGACGACCGGCAGGACGCTCTTCCCGCGCTACGACGTCCGCGAGTTCGACGGCGTGAAGATCGCCTTCATCGGCATGACGCTCGAGGGCACCCCATCGATCGTGACGCCGGTCGGCGTCGCGGGGCTCTCGTTCATGGACGAGGTCGACACGGTGAACGACATCGTCCCGGAGCTCCAGGCGCAGGGCATCGAGGCGATCGTCGTGGTGCTCCACGAGGGAGGGCTCCCGACAGGCCACTTCAACGAGTGCCCCGACATCTCCGGCCCGATCATCGAGATCGCCACGAACGTCGACCCCGCCGTGGATGTGATCGTCACCGGGCACACGCACCAGGCGTACAACTGCCTCCTCGGCGACAAGATCGTGACGAGCGCGGCGTCGTTCGGGCGGCTGGTGACGGACATCGATCTGGAGATCAGCAGGACCACGGGCGAGGTGACCGCGAAGACGGCGAACAACGTCGTCGTGACGCACGACGCGTACGACGAGGACGTGCAGGCCCTGGTGAGGCGCTACAAGGACCTCTCGGCGCCGCTGGCCAACGTCCAGGTCGGCACGATCGCGGCGACGCTCGACCGCGCGGTCCCTGCCATGGGCGCGGGGCTGTTCGCGATGGGCGCGGTCATCGCCGACGCCCAGCTCGCCGCCACGCGCGAGGCGAGCAAAGGCGGGGCCGAGGTCGCGCTGATGAACCCGGGCGGCGTCCGCTCCGACCTGACCTACGCGGCCTCGTCGACCGAGCTCACGGACGGGGTGGTCACGTTCGGCGAGATCTTCACCGTGCAGCCCTTCGGCAACAGCCTCGTCGTGATGACCCTCACGGGCGAGCAGATCGACCAGCTGCTGGAGCAGCAGTTCCGGGTGGACGCGACCGGCGCGCCGCGGAGCCTGATCCTGCAGGTGTCGGACGGCTTCACGTACACGTACAGCCAGAGCGCGCCCATCGGCTCGAAGGTCGACTTTGCCTCGATCCGGATCAACGGCGTCCCGATCGAGGCGGCGCGGACCTACCGCGTGACGGTGAACAGCTTCCTGGCCACCGGCGGCGACGGCTTCACCGTGCTCAACGACGGCGCCGATCGCCTCGGCGGCGCCCTCGATCTGGACGCCCTGCGGGACTACTTCGCGGCGCGCTCGCCCATCGCGCCGCCCGCGCTCGACCGGATCACGGTCGTGCCCTGAGCGGGAGCCTCGCCGCCGACGAGCGGGTCGTTCGCCAGCGGCGAGACACGAGAAGAGAAGAGAGGATTGAACCACAGAGGCACAGAGGGCACAGAGGAAGAGAGGACAAGATGTTTCCTCTCTCTCCTCTCTTCCTCTGTGCCCTCTGTGGTTGTTCTTCTTCTCTAACGGCTCACCGCTTCACCGCGCCGGGGCGCGGAGGCCACGTCATCCGCTGCTCGCCCGCGAGCTCGGGCGAACGGTGGATGGCTGGGGACGCCGCGAACGACGCGCCCGCCTGACCGCCGTCGCCCGCGACCCGCCTCGGCCACCAGGTCATGCTGAGGTGGATGTGATGATGGTGATACGGCCACCCGTCGCCGTACGCCATCCGGTCCGAGAAGCTCGCGAGCTCGCCGTCGGTGATCTTCCTCGGGTCGCTGTTCGGAAGGGCGTTCAGCTTCTCGGCGGTCTTCGAGAGGAACGGCGCGATGATCTTGTCCACCCCGATGACGCGCGTGCGCGCCGAGCGGAACAGCCGGGCCATGAAGAACGCCTCCCGCTCGAGATCGACGATGTGCTTCCGCTTCGCCGCCGACGAGCAGTACCCGTCCTCGTGCTTCGACCCGTCCCCGCAGATGATCTCCCCGTCGTTCGACCCGTCCGTCTGGAAATACGCGATGTCGATGTTGCCCCCCTGATCGTGCGTCGACTCGGGGTGCCGCGGGCCGTCGACGTCGTAGCCGGGCGTGACGCCGTTCATCTGGCAGACGTCGATCAGCGAGAGGGGCGCCGTGCCAGGGAACGCCCGCAGCGTCTCGGCCAGCGCGTCGCGGACGAGCATGATGAGCTCGCGCCGCGCGAAGCGGTAGTTGCTGAAGGTCTCCCAGACGTAACCGCCGCCGACGACCGAGTCCTCGGGATCCGGGAACGGGAACGGCAAGAGCCCGCTGCCGCCGTCGCCGAAGCCGGCGCACTCGTCGAACGAGAAGCCGGCGCCCACGCAGCTCGGGCCGTCGACATAAGGATACGAGGTCACGTCGAGATCATAGGTGTTCTGCCCCCCGTCGTAGCCGACGACGCGGACGAGGTACTCGGCGCCGCCTCGCTCGGAGTAGAACCCGTAGAACTCGGTGTTCGTCTCCTGATCGCGGTAGGAGTACGGGTACTGCTCGCCGTAGCGCGAGCCGAGCAGGCGGCCCTCGCCGTCATACGCCACGAGATCGATGTCCCCCGCGGCGTGACGGAACCGGATGCCCACGCGGACGATGGTCCGCGCCGGCACCACGATCCTGAACCAGTCCTCGTCCCCCGCGCACAGGGTGAGCTCCTTCGTGACGCCCGCGGGCGCGGTCACCGCCGCTCCCGCGTCGTCGTTGGGCTCCAGCGCGTCGCCCTCGGACTCGCAGCCGAAGGCCTCCTTGCGGCACACGCCGCCGTCGCAGTGGCTGCCTTTCGGGCACCAGCCGGACGGGACGTCCGGCGAGCACGCGACCTCGTCCGGCACGCAGATCTCGCCGAGGCAGGTCGCGCCGTCCGGGCACGTCGCGGCGGCGTCGCAGCCGGCGAAGCACGCGGACCCGTGCGCGTCGTCGACGACGTGGCACACGTACCCAGGCCGGCAGTCGAGATCGCTGCCGCAGGTGTTCATGCACACGGGCGCGCCGCCCTCGGCCGCAGGGAAGCAGCCCGCCTCCGGCCCGCACTGGTCGTCGCTCTCGCAGTCGAACGCGAGGCAGTATCCCTCGACCCAGCCGTTCGGCTCCGCCGGGTCCGCGTCGCGATAGCAGGTCGCGCCGGGCAGCGAGCACGCCTCGTCCGCGTCGCAGGCCGCGCCCACGCGCCCGCGGCCCACCGTGTCCTCCGCGCACGCCGCGCCGCAGGCCGCGTTGCACCCGTCGCCGCGCCGAGGCGAGCAGAGGCCGTGACGGTTCTCCACGCCCTCGCAGGTCTCTGGATCGTAGACGGGATAACACACCCCCGTGTCCGCCAGGATGTCGGTGTTGAAGCAGCGCGAGCCGGGCGCGCAGCCCTCCTCGCCGTTCGGCGCCGCGCACGGCCCCTCCGCGCGCTGCATGCAGATGCCGAGCACGCAGACGGCCGCGTCGCCGTCGCAATCCGCATCACAGCTGCAGCGCGCGCCGTCGGGGTTCCGCTTCGGCCCCGCCCCGCCGCGCAGATCGCCGTCGCCGTCGCCCGGCGGCGCCAGCCTCCATGGGCCCATGTCACACGCTTCCAGAGAACCCATGAGCGCCGGCACAACCACGAAGAGCCATTGCCAACGTAGATTCATGTCACCTCGCCTGTCGATGAACGCAAGTTCGCTCGCGGCGAGCGTTCTAGTCCCAGGCGAGGCGCGACTGGCTATCGAAAAGAGCAGACGAGTCACGCAGGCCACCCTGCGCGAGCATATTTCCAGCTTTGGAGCGGCGTTGTTCCGCCCGTCGGTGGGGGCGCCTACTCGGCTATTCGTACTTCTGGCTGACGCGGAACGAGCCGAGCGAGCGCACGCCCGTCGCGTGCTGCTCGAGCTGCGCGAGGGCGTCCCTGAACGCGGGCTCCTCCGTGCTGCCCTCGCACTCGACGAGGAAGAGGTACTCCTCGGGGCTGTCGGGCAGCGCGCGCGAGACGATGCGCGTGAGGTTGATATGGTGTCTCCCGAGCGCGGACAGCGCCGCCACCAGCGCGCCGGGGCGGTGGTCGAGCCCGAAGAGGAGCAGCGTCCGCCCGCCCGAGGGCGGCGGCTCGGCGGCCCTGCCGACGATGAAGAAGCGCGTGATGTTCTCGCCCTTCACGCCGAGCTTCGGCACGAGGATCTCGAGCCCGTAGATCGCCGCCGCGCCCTTGTTGCCGATCGCCCAGGCCTCGCCGTCCTGCGCCGCGCGCTCGACCGCCTCGGCGGTGCTCTCCGCCTCGAGGATCTGCGCGTCGGGGTAGTTCGCGCGCAGCCAGTCGCCGCAGTGCTTGAGCGGGACGAAGTGCGAATAGATGCGCTTCGGCGCCGCGCCCGGCCTGCCGAGGAGCGACAGCGTGACGTGCAGCGAGAGCTCCTCGCACACGACGAGCGCCGCGCCCGTGCCCTCGCGGCGGATCAGCTGATCCACGGTGTCGTAGATCGGGCCGCCCACCGCGTTCTCGATCGGCACGATGCCGTAGGTCGCCGCGCCGCCGGCCACGGCGTCGAACACCTCCGAGATGGTGCGCCGGGGCGTGAGGTCCGCGCTCGCGCCGAAGCGCCGCGACGCCACCTCGTGGCTGAACGTCCCCGGCCGCCCGAAGTAGGCGACCCGCGGGCGCGGCGCCGGGGCCTCCCCCGCGTCGCCTGCCCCGGCCGCCTCGCCGCGGCGCGCCGCCCCCTCCGCGTCAGCCGACATAGGGGATGGGCGCCTCGCCAGAGCCCGCGCGCGCGATCGCGACACGCCCCCGGCGGGGCGCGATCGCCCGCCGCGGGGCCGGCATCCTTCGGTGGAGCGTGTGCATCGAGCCCGCCTGTTACCGGCGCGGTGCCGTGGCGTCCAGCGAGGAAAGCGGGCCTCGTCCGGCTCCGAAGGCGCGCGCCCGGCCGCGTCCGCCCTGGACCTCACCAAGGACGCGCGACGCCGGCCCGCGGAGCGAGCGCGCCGGCGCGACGCACGGTCCCCGCCGCCGGAGCCGGACGATGAACGATCGTTACATCTCGGGAACCATCGTCGAGCGACGCTTTTCCGAACGATTCGGCCTGTATCTGCGCAATACGCAGGAGAGCGAGCCCTCGACGCGACGCCCACCTGCACCCACATCAGCACACCCGAAAGAGCGAAATTCTGCCTGGGATCGCTTCGGTCGCGTTTTGCAAGTTTGGTTTCTTGTGATAACGATCGTTACGCAATGCCGGGCACAGGGCATGGAAGCGACGGTGGAATGCCGCCGAACGACAGGGAAGGGGCTTACTGGCGGCTCTTCAACAAGAAAACGATCGTGCTCGTACGGCGCTGGCTGCGTCTCCTGGGGGTGCCGCGCCGAGATCGCCGGGACGTCGCCCAGAACGTGATGCTCGCGGCGCACGAGAGCTTCGCGAACTACGACCCCGCGCGCGGCCCGCCCGACCGCTGGCTCAACCGGATCGCGGTCCACACCGCCTCCCACTACGCGGAGCGCGCGCGGCGCCGCGTGGAGGAGCCGTTGCCGGACGACTTCGACGCGGAGCTGGAAGAGCCGTCGGCCGAGGAGCAGATCATCTCGGAGTGCGATCGTCTGTTTGCGCTCTCGATCCTCCGGGAGCTCGACGCCGAGCTCGGCGCCGTCCTCGTGGCCCACGACATCGAGGGCGTCCCGATGGCGGACTTCGCGAGCCAGTCCGGAATCCCCCTCTCGACGGCGTACAAGCGGCGTACGCGCGCCCTCGCGGCGTTTCAGCTCCTGGCCGCGCAGCGCCTCGCGTCGATGGACGGGATAGACCCTCAGAGCAGCAGCGGCCCGCCGGTGCCCCGCTCGCCGCCGGTGCTCATCCTCATCTCGTCCGCGCGGCCGTGACCGCGCAGGGGCTCATCGCCCGGGTTTCCGGCTCGACGACGGGGGGGAGGAGCCGCGCGAGCCGCGCTCCTCGGGCCGCGGCCGGGAGCGCGGGCGGCCGCGCTCCGGATCATCGTTGATGAGGGCGAGGATGGCCTGCTTCTTCGGCGAGTCGTCCGGCTCGATCAGCAGAAAGAGGAGCGCCTCCTGCAGCGCCTCGGGCGCGCGGTCGAAGCGATCGGCGACGACGGCGGAGACCGGGCTCCGCCCGTCGCCGGGCAGGAGGAGACGAGCATCGCAGTTGAGCCCCTGTGCGATGAGCGCCAGCGCGCCGAGCCCGAGATCGCGCTCTCCGCGCTCCACCTGCCGCAGGTACGTCGCAGAGAGGCGCGCCTTCTCGGCGAATTCGGCGTAGCTGAGGCCGTGCAGCAGCCGGAGCACGCGAATGGCCCGACCGACCTCTTTGGGAAGCGCATCGCCCATGACCGGCGCAGCCTATCAACTCCCGCCGCGGCCAGAAAAGGACGATCGCATCTTTCTCTCACCCTCCGCGTCTCGCCCTCCGCGACCGCGCGTCGATGCCCCGTTACTTACTATAACTGATTCAGCTCCTCCACGAGCGCCCGGGAGTGCGCGTTCTCGCGCTTTTCGAACACCATGTTGACGGCGACGGACGCGCGGCGCACGTGAGCTTGGCGCCGGGCTCGCGCGCGGATCGAGCGGATTCGCGCCGGGCCGCCGCGGGTCCGCACCGGGCCGCCGCGGGTCCGCGCCGGGCCGCCGCGCGGGTCCGCGCCGGGTCGCCGCGCGGGTCCGCGTCGGGCCGCGCCGGATTGCCGCTCGGCCAGCGTCCGTTGCGACCGCGGGACGCTTCTGTCATTCCTGGCGAGCCGTGGTCCCCGAGGTGCGCTATCCCGAGCGCCCGTCTCGGCCCCTCGGGGGACGGCGAGGGCATCGATGATCCGTCTGGAGCTTTCAAGAGAGCACACCCGGCTGCACTCGACGCTGTGCGGCCAGTGCCCGCAAGGCCCCGCGGGGTGCTGCGTCAGCCCGCCCGAGCTCGACTGGACGGACATCGGGCGCATCGTCTCCCTCTCCGGCCGCGGCTGGCTGCTCGAGCAGATCGCCGCCGGCAACCTGCTCCCCGTGAGCCGCGGGCTCGAGCTCCGGCGCGTGCGCAAGCGGGAGGGCCCCGCGGCCCCGCGGCGCTCGAAGTGCGTCTATCACGGCGCGCGCGGCTGCACGATCCCCGCCGAGCGGCGGGCGGCGACCTGCAATTACTTCCTCTGCGAGGACGCCTTCGCCGAGCGCGTCGACGGCCAGGCCGACCCGGCCTCGGCCGCGAGCCGCCGGGCGCACGCGCTCCTCCGCGAGGTGTACGGCCGCTGGGACCGCGAGCTCGCCGAGGCGATCGCCTCCCGGCCGGAAGGGCCGTCGTGGGACGCGGCGTTCCTCGACTGGCTGGGCGCGGAGTTCGAGCGGCTCTCGAGCGCGTCCCGCTCCGAGCTCGCCGAGCTCGCCGCGCCGGGGTAGCGCGCAGCGGGCGCGGCGGGCGCGGTCGCCGGGCGGCGCCGCGCCGCGCCGGTCACAGCATCGCGACCGGATCCACGTCGATGATCACCCGCGCGTTCCGGTCGATCCCGTCCCGCATCAGCCCGGTGAGCGCCGCGAGCGTCCCCCGGAGCGGCCCGCGCTCGCGCGCCCGGAGGAGCACCCGGAACCGGTACCGCCCGCGCAGCCGCGCGATCGGCGCCGCCGACGGCCCGAGCACCTCGACGCGCCGCGCGAGCCCGTCCGGACACGTGCGCGCGTGGGCCGCGAGCTTCGCCGCGGCGCCGCGGCCCACGCCCTCGTCGACCGCGTCGATCCGGATGAGCGCGAGGCGCGTGGCCGGCGGGTAGCCCACCTCCTCGCGGTCGCGGATCTCCCGCTCGAGGAAGCCCGGCACGTCGTGCGCCGCGGCGAACGCGATCGCGGGGTGCTCGGGGTTGCGCGTCTGGATGAGCACCCGGCCCGGGCGGTCGCGCCGCCCCGCGCGCCCGGCCACCTGCACGAGCAGCTGGAAGCCGCGCTCGGCCGCCCGGAAATCCGGCAGCCCCAGCGCGGCGTCGGCGTTCACCACGCCGACCAGGGTCACGTTGGGGAGATCGTGGCCCTTCGTGACCATCTGCGTGCCGACGAGGATGTCGATCTTGCCCTCGCGCATCCGCGCGAGGATCGCCTGCGAGCGGTCCTTGCCCGCCACGTCGCGGTCGAGGCGCGCCACGCGCGCCTCCGGGAACGAGGCGGCGATCGTGGCCTCGAGCCGCTCGGTGCCGAGGCCCTCGAGCAGCAGGGTCCGCGAGCCGCACGACGCGCAGCGCTCCGGCAGCGGCCCCGCGTAGTCGCAGTAATGGCAGCGCAGGAGCCCGCCCTGCGGCCGCTCGTCGAGCGGCGCCGGCGGCCCCGGCGGGGGCGCGCCCGCCGGCGCCTGCGGGCGCGCGTCGCGGCGCCGCCCGCGGTGGTAGGTCAGCGCGACCGAGCACGCCGAGCACGTCGCCAGGTTCCCGCACGAGCCGCAGACGACGCTCGGCGCGAAGCCGCGGCGGTTCAGGAACAGGATCGCCTGCTCCTTCGCCGCGAGCGTCCGCTCGAGCGCGCGGTGCAGCGGCAGCGAGATCAGCGGGTCGCCCGAGGGGCCGGCGCCGAAGCGGCGGAGATCGACCCGGGTGACCTCGGGGAGGCTGGCCTCGCGGTGCGCGCGCTCCGGCAGGCGCAGCTCGACGAGCTTGCCGCGGCGCACCAGCGCGACCGACTCGATGGAAGGCGTCGCGGAGCCGAGCACGCACACCGCCCCGGCGCGGTGGGCGCGGAGCAGCGCCATGTCGCGCGCGTGGTAGCGCACGCCCTCCTCCTGCTTGAACGAGCCGTCGTGCTCCTCGTCGACGAGGATGAGGCCGAGATCCGGCACCGGCGCGAACAGGGCGGAGCGCGCCCCGATGGCGACGCGCACCTTGCCGCCGTGGAGGCTCGCCCACATCGCGTGGCGGTCGGCGTCGCTCAGCCCGCTGTGCAGCACGGCGAGCTCGTCGCCGAAGCGGGCGCGGAAGCGCGCGACGAGCTGCGGGGTGAGGGCGATCTCCGGCACCATCACGAGCGCGCCGCGGCCGCGGTCGAGGCAGCTCTTGATGGCGCGCAGGTACACCTCGGTCTTGCCGGAGCCGGTCACGCCGAAGAGGAGGAACGCGCTCGGCCCGGCGGGCCGCGCCTCGCGCGGGGCGGCCCCGCGCGCCTCCGCGTCTCCGGGCGCCGACAGCGCCGCCCTTCCGGGCTCCGACAGCGCCGCGAGCGCCGCGTCGATGCGCGCCGCGGCCTCGGCCTGCGCCGGGTTCAGCTCGGGGGGCACGTCGCGCTCCTCGGGGAGGCGGAAGAACGGGTCGCGCGGCGGCTCGCGCTCGTCGAGGGCGACGAGGCCCCGCTCGGCGAGCTTCTTCAGGGCGCTGCGCGCGTTGCCGTAGCGCTCCTCGAGCCGCGCGACCGGCTGCTCGCCGTTCGCCCGGAGCAGCGCGAGCACCGCGGCGGCCTGCCCGCGGAGCGTGCCCGGCTCCTCGACCGCGTCCGTCGCCGTGGCGTACGCCACCTTGCGGCCGCCCACCTGCTTGGCCCGGCCGAGATCGAGCATGCCGTCGAGCTCGCCCTGCGCCTTGAGCGCCCGCACCTGCTCGCGCTCGATGGCCGGCAGCGCGAGGCGGAGCACCTCCCCGATCGGCGCGAAGTAGTACGCGGCGAGCTCCTGCAGGAACGAGAGCAGCTCGGCCGGCAGCGCCGGGCGCGCGTCGACGAGGGCCGCGAGCGGCTTGATCTTGGACGGGTCGATGGCCGCGCTGCGCTCGCTGACGGCGAGCACGACGCCGAGCAGCTTGCGCCGGTGGAACTCGCAGAGCACGCGCGCCCCCGGCCGCACCTCGCCGGCGAGCGCGGCCGGCACCTCGTAGGTGAAGGCCTGCGAGAGCGGGACGGGCACCGCGACGTCGGCGAGGAGGGGCATCGCTCCGGGAGGCCGCGCTCGGCGCGGCACGGGCGAGATACCAGAGAACGCCGCTCGGGACGAGGAATGCACGAGACGGGCGCTCACGGTGCGCCCGTGCAGTCCCCGCGCTCCCGAAAAGCGGGCAAAAAAAAGCGCCGCCGGGGCCTCGGGGGGGGGAAGGCCGCGCCGGCAGCGCTGCCCGGACATAGAGCACCGTCCGTGCCACCTCTGCTGTTCGCGATCCGAACGTATTTCGTTCCAGATGAGGCGTTCCTGGGTTTCGAATCTGAAATTTCAGCAATTCACCATTGCAGAAGCGAATTCCGCCGCCGTGTCCGCGCGTCGCACCGGCACGCACCGCCCGAGGGGGTGGGAACGCCCGAGCCGCTCCCGTGGGGTCCGCCGATTGCTCGGGATCCGGGTGAGGGGCTCACCGCTGGACGGTCGGCGGGGCGGGCGCCATGCGCTGGAAATGTGCGCGATGAGGCGCCTGCGAGGAGGGGACATGATCGGAACCGCGGTCTTGGGGGGAATCGAGGGGCAGGACTGGATCGACCGGATCGCCGACCCACTTCAGCGCGGCATCCGCTCCGTCCTGAGGCGAGCGCCCGTGGTGGCGAAGGTGCTCCACGGCAAGTTCCTCGGGCACCCGCTGCATCCGGTGCTGGTGACCATCCCCATCGGCGCGTGGTCCTGCGGGCTCGTGCTCGACCTTGCGGGCATCGGCCGCCGCGGGCGGCGGCTCCATCGGGGAGCGGACGCGAGCACGGCCATCGGCCTCGGCGGGGCGCTCGTGGCCGCCTTCGCGGGGCTCGCCGACTGGAGCACGACGCTCGGCTCGGCGAAGCGGATCGGGTTCGTCCACGGCGCCATGAACCTGGCGATCGCGGGCGTGTACGGCGCCTCGCTCGCCTCGCGCGCGGTCGGGCTGCGGCCCCTCGGGATCGCGCTGTCGACCGCGGGGTTCGGCCTCGCGGGCGCGAGCGGCTGGCTGGGGGGCGAGCTGATCTACCGCTACGGCGTCGGCGTGAGCCACGACGCGTGCGAGCGGAAGCCGGAGGCGCAGGTGCCCGTGCCCGAGGCGCCGATCGCCGACGTGGGTTGACTATCGCGCCGCGAGGTAGCAGGCCGCGATGCAGAGCGCGGCGAGGGCGAACAGCAGCGCGCCGTGCAGGAGCAGCGGCGCGAGCCCCTGCCGCTCCGGGGGAGCGAGCGGGCGCTGCGGCTTGACCCAGGGCGACGGCGGCTCGACCGCGGCGAGCGCCGCGCCCTGCGCGCCCGCCGCCCTGGCGAGCTGCACGGCGGCTTCGCTCGCCGCGGGCGCTACCGCCTCCCTCGCGCCGGGCGCTACCGCCTCCCTCGCCGCGGGCGCTACCGCCTCCCTCGCCGCCGCCTCGTGCCTCGCCGCGGGCGCCGCCGCCTCCCGCGCGAGCGCCGCGCCGGCGTCCATCGCGCGCGGCGTGGCGGCCGCCGTCGCGACCGGCTCGATCACCGCAGGCGGACCGAGCTCCAGCGCGCGCACCGCGCGCTCGCGCGCCCGGCGGGCCGCGACCATCTCCATGCCGAAGTTGTCGCGCAGCCACGCCCCGAAGCGCAGCGGGCTCGCCGTCAGCTCGGCCGCCGCCGCGTAGGCGGCGACGTCCCGCAGCATCGCCGCCGCGCTCGGGTAGCGATCCTCGGGCGACTCGGCGAGCGCCCGCGCCACGATCGCGTGGAGCGCCGCCTCGTCGGGGAGCCCGCGCTCCGCGAGCGGCGGGATCTCCGCGCGCCGCGCGAGCTCGAGCAGCTCGACGCGCGCCTCGTCCTTGGAGAGGGCCGCCCCGGCGCCCGCGCTGTACATCCGCCGGCCGGCGAGCAGCTCCCACAGCAGGATGCCCGCCGCGAACAGGTCGGAGCGCGCGTCGAGCGCCTCGCCGCGGGCCTGCTCCGGGCTCATGTAGCCGGCCTTGCCCTGCAGCGCCTCGTCCAGCGTCCCGCCGCAGCGCTCGTGCGCGCGGGCGATGCCGAAGTCGCAGAGCTTGATCTCGCCCTCGAAGCTCAGGAGCACGTTCGACGGCGAGACGTCGCGGTGCACGACGCCCTTCCGGTGCGCGTAGGCGAGCGCCTGCAGCGCCTCGGCGATGATCAGGAGCGAGAACGCGACGGGGAGCTTCACCTTCTGGCGCGCGCAGCGGCGGAGCAGCTCGCGCAGGTCGAACCCCTCGACGTACTCCATCGCGATGTACAGCGCGCCGTCCTCGCGGCCGAGGTCCTCGACCTGCACGATGGACGCGTGGCGCAGCCCCGCGGCGAGCCTGGCCTCGCTCGCGAGCATCTCCACGAAGCGCGGGTCGTGCGCGAACTTCGGGGCGACCTCCTTGATGGCGACGAGGCGCGCGGCGCCGAGATCCGTGCGCACGCGCGCCAGGTAGAGATCGGCCATCCCTCCCTGGCCGATGTGGTCGAACAGGGTGTAGCGGCCGATCCGGCACGGCAACGGCCGCCCGCTGCGGGGCGCCGCCCGGCGCAGCGGGCGCTCCTCGCGGCCGGCGCCGCCGGCGAGCGGCGGCAGGCCGGAAGGCGGGTACGGGAGCGTGCCTCCGCGACGCACATCGAGGCGATCGATCTGCACGGCCCCTCCTCGCAGACTTCGCGCGGACGGGCCAACTAAGCGGGCGCCCCCGGGCACCGGGGACGGCCGCGCAGGCCCGGAGGGAGCCCACGCAAGGAACCAACCATTTGAATTTCATTGGAATTTTGCCCAGCTCCCCCGCGGCTCCCCTGCCCTGATGGCGCTCGCCCGAGCCGCCGGCGCGGCGCGCCGCGCCGATCGCGTGCAGCGCGCGCGGCGGCGGGCTACATCCGGCGCATGACGTTCAGCGCAGGCTGGGGACAGCCCTTTGCCGGATCGTTCATCCGCATCGTCGACGACCGGGGGCGCCGGCACGAGTGGCGCACCCCTCCGCGGCGCATCGTCTCGCTCGTGCCGAGCGACACCTACTCGCTCGTCCGGCTCGGCGCCCAGGGCCGCCTCGTCGGCCGCACCCGCTACTGCGTCGCGCCCGCGGGGGACGTCGAGGGCATCGAGCTCGTCGGCGGCACCAAGGACGCCGACGTCGAGCGCATCGTCGCGCTCGAGCCCGAGGTCGTCGTCGCGAACCAGGAGGAGAACAACAAGCGCGATATCGAGCGCCTCGACGCGGCGGGCCTGCGCGTGCTCGTCTCGTTCCCGAGGCGGGTCGCCGACGGCGTGGCGCACCTCGCCCGGCTGGCGCGCCTGCTCGGCCACGGCGCGAAGGCCCCGCCGTCCGCGCCGGAGGGCGGCGCCCCGGACGCGCTGCAGCCGCCGCCCGCCGCGCGCGAGCAGGTCGCGGCCGCCTACCGCGCCCACGCCGCGGCCGAGGCGCTGCGCCGCGAGCGCCCGCCGCTCCGCGCCTTCGTCCCGATCTGGATGGACCCGCTGATGACCGTGCACGGCGACACCTTCATCTCCGACATGCTCGACCTCGCCGGCGCGCAGAACGTCTTCGCGGATCGGCCGCGGCATTACCCGCTCGCGGCCGACCTGGGCAAGGCGCCGCCGCTCCCGCCCGAGCGCGTCGAGGGCCGCGACGTGCGCTACCCCCGCGTCACCCTCGACGAGGTCGTCGCCCGCGCCCCGGAGATCGTGCTGCTGCCCGACGAGCCGCACGCCTTCACCGACGCCGACGCAGAAATATTTCGTTCCCTCGACATCCCCGCCGCACGCCGCGGCCGCGTGATCCGATGCGATGGCAAGGACCTCATGTGGTATGGCGCGCGGGCGCTCGAGGGGCTCAATCGGCTGCGAGAGATCATCGACGCCGCCCGTCCCTGATGCACGGAGCGATCGTCCGTTCAGGGGCGCGCGAGCGCCTGCGACCGAGCAACGCCGCGGCCGCGCAGCGCCGCGGCCGGGCAGCGCCGCGGCCGAGCGACCCTGCGGCCGAGCAAGCCCCTCCTCGCCACGCCGCAGTTGGGGTAGGACCGTATGATGACGTGGACACGGGAGACGTTGCGGGCAGAGATCATCCAGCTCCTGGAGGGACACACGGCCGGCGAGGTGAAGATCGAGGAGTCGAGCCATCTCGTCGCCGACCTCAGCCTCGACTCGCTCGGGGTGATGGAGATCGTCGCGGATATGGAGGATAAGTTCGACCTCTCGATCCCCGACGACATGTTGCGCGAGGTCGACACGGTCGCCGACGTCGTCAAGGCCATCGAGCTCCGGCTCAAGAACGAAGGAAGGCTCTCGGGATGACGGCTGTTTGGAAAGCGCGGACGGTCGCACAGGCGATCGAGGACGCAGCGGCGAGCACGAAGACGGGCTATCGCTTCATCGAGGAGTCGAGCGAGAACGAGCCGTTCTTCACGCACGGCGGCATCGAGCGGGCGAGCGCGCGCCTCGGCGGCGCGCTCCAGGCGCTCGGGCTGGAGAAGGGCGATCGCGTCGCGTTGATCCTCCCGGACAACGCCGACTTCATCTTCGCCTTCCTGGGCGCGATCCGCGCGGGCATCATCCCGGTGCCCATCTACCCGCCGACGGGCCTCGGCAAGCTGACCGGCTACCTCGAGAACACGCTGCACATCGTCGCGAAGAGCGGGGCCAAGGTCCTGCTCACCAGCGGCGAGATCAAGCGCATGCTCGGCACGATCCAGGCGCAGGCGCCGGAGCTCCAGCAGATCGTGGCGGTGGAGGGCATCCGGGGCTCGCGCGAGGAGCTCAAGCCGGTGAAGGTCGAGCTCGACGACGTGTGCTTCCTGCAGTTCACGAGCGGCTCGACGTCGCGGCCGAAGGGCGTGGTGCTCACGCACGCGAACCTGGCCGCCAACGTGCGGGCGATCGTGGAGCTCGGCCTGGCGGTGCGCGAGTCGGTGGACACCGGCGTGTCGTGGCTGCCGCTCTACCACGACATGGGGCTCATCGGCTTCGTGATCGCGCCGCTCTACCACGTGAACACGGTGACGTTCCTGCCCCCGCTCCTGTTCCTGAAGCGGCCGGTGCGCTGGCTGGAGACGATCACGCGCCACCGGGGCAACGTGTCGTTCGGGCCGAACTTCGCCTACGCGCTCTGCGTGAAGCGGATCCGGGAGCAGGAGATGGCCGGGCTCGACCTGTCGACGTGGCGGGTCGCCGGCTGCGGCGCCGAGCCGATCCGGGCGGACAACCTGCGCGCGTTCGCCGAGAAGTTCGCGCCGGTCGGGTTCGACGAGAAGGCGTTCGTCTGCTCGTACGGCATGGCCGAGAGCACGCTGGCGGTGTCGTTCAGCGCGCTCGGGACCGGGCTGCAGACCGACGCGGTGGACGGCGAGACGCTCTGGAAGGAGGGCAAGGCGGTGCCCGTGCCGGCCGAGAGCGACGGGGCGTCGTCGCTCGTGCAGTGCGGGTCGGCGTTCGAGGGGCACGAGATCGCGGTGTTCGCGTCGGACGACGCGGAGAGCGCGCGCCCGCTCGGCGACCGCGAGGTCGGGGAGCTGCGGCTGCGGGGGCCGAGCGTGATGCCCGGGTACTTCAACGACCCGGACATGACGAAGGAGGCGTTCGCGGGCGGCTGGCTGCGGACGGGCGATCTCGGGTACCTCGCGGAGGGCAAGGTCTATATCTGCGGGCGCTCGAAGGAGGTCATCATCGTCAACGGGCGCAACTACTACCCGCAGGATCTCGAGTGGGAGGCGAGCCGCGTCGCCGGGGTCCGGAAGGGGAACGTGATCGCGTTCGGGACGATGAAGCCGCACAACGACCGCGAGCGGGTGGTCATCGTGTTCGAGACGACGGCGTCGGACGAGCAGGAGAAGCAGTCGCTCAAGGGCGAGGTGCGCCGCGTGGTGCAGCAGGCCATGGGGCTCACGGTCGACGACGTGGTGGCGGTCGGGGCAGGCGTGCTGCCGAAGACGTCGAGCGGGAAGCTCCAGCGGAGCAAGACACGGGAGCTCTACGAGAACGGGGAGCTCCTGATCCGGAGCTCGTCGCGCGACGGGGACCGGCTGGACGCGGCCAAGGAGTTCGCCAAGAGCCAGATCAACTACTTCCGGCACGCGATTTTCCGCGGGCGCGGGGGGTGATCCGGGGGGCAGCGGGATCCGAGCCGCAGGGGCCGCCGGAGGGGGCAGGGAGCGCGTGCGGCGCGCGCGGGGCCCCGCCGGACTCGCACGCGCCCTGAGCCTTACCCTGCGGGTAAAGGCCCAGGGCGCGTGCTCAGACATCGGCCCGTCCCCGCGCGCGCCGCACGCGCTCCCTGCCCCCTCCGGCGGCTCGAGGCCGCCAGGGATGCGCTGCGCGGCGGCTCTGCGATAGGTGGCAACGGGTCGGCCGCGCGCGCTCCCAACCGCGGCTGTAGAGGTTTTCTGGATCGCGACGGCGGCCTTGTGCGGCGGCTTGCGATGAAGCGAGCGAGCGGGCGCGAAGGCGTAGCCGATGCTGCGGGGGGCCGTTATCGTCGGCGGCCGGAGGGCGATCCATGCCTGCTTGGCTCAATCAGCTGCTGCCGATCCTTCTGCTGCTCGCGGCCATCGCGGTCGTCATGCGGCGGCTGCCGAAGATCGACCTCGGACACTCGGAGGAGTTCAAGCGCCGGCGGTTCTTCAACTGGTTTCCGCTCGGCCTCACCTACGCCTTTCTCTACATGGGGCGGTACAACTTCTCCGCCAACGCGTCGGCGCTCGACGCGATGCAGCTCGTCAGCAAGCAGGAGTTCGGGAACATCGACGGCTGGGGCTCGACGGTCTACGGGGTCGCCTTCCTGCTGAACGGGCCGCTCACCGACCGGTGGGGCGGGCGCGCCACCATCCTCCTCGCCGCGGGCGGCTCCGCGCTCATGAACCTGCTCATGGGGGGCGCCGTCCGCCTCGCCCAGGATGGACAGCTCGGCCACGACGCGGCCGTCACCGCCATGACCGCGCTCTTCGCCGGCAACATGTACTTCCAGAGCTTCGGCGCCGTATCCATCGTCAAGGTGAACGCGCCCTGGTTCCACGTCCGCGAGCGCGGGATGCTCGGCGGCGTCTTCGGTATCCTCATCTCGCTGGGGCTCTATTTCGCCTACGACTGGAGTCGATTCATCGCCAAACACCTGCCGATGCCGTGGGTCTTCTACGTCCCCGCCCTGCTGCTGCTCGGCTTCCTCGTGCTCGACTTCTTCGTCATCCGCGACACGCCGGGCCAGGCGGGCTTCCAGGACTTCGATACGGCCGACGCCTCCTCGGGCGACACCGGCGAGCGCCTGGGCGCGATCGAGGTCGCGCGGCGCATGTTCTCGCAAAGGGTCATCTGGATCATCGTCGCCATCGAGTTCTGCAGCGGCTTCCTCCGCAATGCCGTGATGAAGTGGTACCTCATCTTCGCCGGCAAGACCGGCCTCGAGGGCTTCGTGTCGACGCACTGGGGCGTGCTCCTCTGCATCGCCGGCATCCTGGGCGGCGTCTTCGCCGGCTTCATCTCGGACCACGTGTTCGAGTCGCGCCGCGGCCCCGTGGCCTCCGTGCTGTACGCAGGGCTCGTGATCGGCGCGGCGATCGTCCTCTTCACGCTGAGCCTGCCCGTCGCGGGGTGGACCGTCGTGTTCATGTCCCTGTGCGTGATCGGCGTCCACGGCATGCTCTCCGGGACCGCGAGCATGGACTTCGGCGGAAAGAAGAACGCCGGCGTCGCGACAGGCATCATCGACGGCTTCGTCTACCTGGGCACGGCGGCGCAATCGTTCCTCTACGGCAGCATCCTGCCCTCGGGCGACGCGGCGAAGGACCCCGGGAACTGGACGTCATGGCCCCTCGCCATGCTCCCGGTCGCCCTCGTCGGCTTCGCGCTGGCGACGCGCGTGTGGAACGCGAGGCCGCAACGACGGGCGGCGGCCCACTGAGCCTACCGGCGGCGCGAGCGAGCGCCGCGCCGCGCCGCCCGCCGGGGAGCCGGACCGCCGCGCGGCGCCGCCGGCCGGTCACTCCGCCGCGATCGCGTAAGCGCCCCGCGCCGCGGGCGGTCGCTTGTGGAACTGGCCGTCCTTCAGGATCGCGAGCAGCCGGCCGCTGTCCTGCAGGAACCGCACGTCCTTCGACGGATCCCCGTCGACGAGCAGCAGATCGGCGAGGAACCCCTCCCTCACCTGCCCGAGCTCGTCGCCCATCATCATGAGCTGCGCCCCGAGCCGGGTCGCCGCGACGATCGCGTCCATCGGCGTATAGCCGAGCAGGTCGACGAAGTGCTGGAGATCGCGCGCGTTCCGGCCGATCGGGTTCCAGGTGAAGCCGTAATCGCCCCCCGGCAGGATGCGGACCCCGCGCCGGCGCAGCGCCTTCATGTTCTCGCAGCCGAGCGAGAGCTCGACCTCGAGCGCGCGCGCCACGTCCGGGGGAGGCGTGACGCCGTACTCCTTCGCCTCGTAAAGCGACGTGTAGGTGATGCCGAGCGTCGGCGCGACGAAGATCCTGTCCTTCGCGGCCTCGAGCATGTCGAGCGCCTCGGCGTCCGAGAGGGTCGCGTGATAGAGGATCTCGACGCCGTTGCGCAGGCACATCTTCACGCTCTCGGCGCTGCGCGCGTGGCCGGCGACGCGCTTGCCGCGCGAGCGCGCCACCTCGCAGACGGCGGCCACCTCGGCCTCGTTCATGACGGTGTGCATCGCCCTGGCGCTGGGCACGAACTCGTCGCCCGAGGGGTTGATCTTGAGGGTGTCGACCCCCTCGCGGACGAAATGGCGCGCGGCCCGGCGGAACTCGTCGGGTCCGTCGGCGATGAGCGCGAAGCTCTCGCGGTGGAGGTGGTGGAGCCGGACGTCG
Organism: Sorangium sp. So ce385; assembly: GCF_051474135.1. Taxonomy (NCBI): domain Bacteria; kingdom Pseudomonadati; phylum Myxococcota; order Polyangiales; family Polyangiaceae; genus Sorangium; species Sorangium sp. So ce385. The sequence continues at coordinate 11,259,741 of NZ_CP150337.1, forward strand.
CCGAGGCCGCCGGTGACCGTCATCTCCGGCGAGGCGGCGAGCATGCGTGGCCCCGGGATCTCCCCGGCGTTGATGGCATTGCGGATCACGACGTCGAGCCGCGGCTTCGCCGACGCGGCGCTCAGGATGCTCGTGAAGCCGTGATCCAGGAGCACGCGAACGTGCTTCATCGTGAGCAGCGTGTGCTCCTCCGGCGGGATATCGCCGAGCGACGAGAGGTCCGACGTGTTGGCGAAGCTCGGGTGCGCGTGGGCCTCGACCATGCCCGGCATCAGGGCGGCGCCCCCGCCGTCGATCACCTCGGCGCCGGGCGCGGACAGCGCCCCCGCCGTCCGGGAGATCGCCTGGATGCGGTTGCCCTCGATCAGGACCTCACCGCGATACGGCGGCTCGCCCGTGCCGTCCACGACCGTCACGTTTCTGAAGAGGATCCGTGTCATCTGCTTCCTTCCAGCCTCGCGTCGACGTGCTCTGCTCCGGAACGCTTCCGAGGATCGGACGTGCAGGCGGCGCAATCTACCACATCGCCGGCGCCGATCGGCATCCGACGCCACGCTGGGCGCGTGGATGGAGGAGCGGGAAGCCCAGCCCTGCGCCGCCGGTCGGCGCGCTCGATCTCGCCGTGGTGCTCCCGTGCGGCCGGCGGCGGCCCTGCCGCTACAGGATGATCGGCTCGCAGTTCGTGTACTTGAGCGTCGAGATCATGAACGTCGATCCGCCGCTGCGGCGCTCCGCGAAGAAGATGTCGAGCGGGTAGTCCTTCCCGAGCTCGAGGCCGAGACGCTCGGCCATCGCGTCGAGATCGATGGTGTCGAACATGAAGCCGTGGACCCCGCCCAGGTCCATCACCAGCTGGTTGTTGATGAACACCCAGATGTCGTCATCGCCGCCGAAGATGAAGTCGTCCCCGCCCCTGTATCTGAAATTCATGTGGAGCTCGAACGTGAAGCCGTAATTGTGGTCCCTGTCCTGGTTGCCCCAGCCTTTGCCGTCGATGGGGAAGAACGCATCGCTGGAGAAGAGACGAAACTCGCCATCGCTCACGTCGAGGGGGACGGTGAACCGGATCGAGCGGTTGACCCTCGGGACGTCCCGGAACCATTGATCGAAGTACTCGGGCCCGGTCGTGTACTCCGTGGCCCCCGCGTGGGCGTACACCGGCTTCTGGTCAGGGCCGAGCACGGGCTCGACGAGCTCCGGCAAACCCGTGCCCTCGAAGTGCTCGAAGTCCGGGTGCCCGCCGGGCGTGCCGTAGGCCCTGAAGTCGCGCACCACCCCTTCGAGCCGCGGCGCGCAGCCGGCTTGCCCGCCGCCCGAGGAGGACGCGCCCGGGAAGGAGCCGCCGCTGGCCGGCGAGAAGTCGCCCCCCAGGCCGGTCCCGGAGGAGCCGCCGCCCGTCCCGGAGAGGTCGATGGTCTTCCCGATGATCTCGGGGGTCGCGGTGCACGCGGCGAGCGCGAGCGCCGGGAGAAGGAGGGCTAGCGATTGAGGAAGACCTGACACGATACGGCTCATCTTTAATTGCGCCTATAGCATATCGGGTCGACGCGCGCCCGCGCGCGTCCTTGCTCCGCAGCCGCTGCGGGCACGCCTGAGCCGCCAAGGCGCCAGGGACGCCGAGATCTTGTTCTCTGCTTGGCGGTTCATTTCTCGGTCGATCATCGAGCTCGGTGTTCCAGAGCGGTTCTCGGCTGCGACTGAGACACCGTCCTCCGTCTCTCGTCCCCGTCTCTCGTCCCCGTCTCTCGTCCCCGTCTCTCGTCCCCGTCTCTCGTCCCCGTCTCTCGTCCCCGTCTCTCGTCCCCGTCTCTCGTCCCCGTCTCTCGTCCCCGTCTCTCGTCCCCGTCTCTCGTCCCCGTCTCTCGTCCCCGTCTCTCGTCCCCGTCTCTCGTCCCCGTCTTCGTGCGCGTGCGCGTGCGCGTGCTCGACTCCCCGGAATCAGCGCGCACGCGCACGCGCACGGAAGAGCAAAGACGAGAGACGGAAGACGGAAGACGGAAGACGGAAGACGGAAGACGATGCGTCAGTCCCAGCTAAAACCGCTCTAGCCCCTTGAGGCGCGACCTCCTCCGCTCCGTTCAGCCCGCCCCGTCCTCCGGCCCATCGAAGACGCCCCGGTACACCTCGTCGAGCGGCAGCCTGCACCCGACCGACGCGAGCTCCGCGACACCGCTCTCCCGCACGTCGTGGAGCGTCCACGTGCCGTCGTCGTTGCGACGCAGGACCTCCACCCGCCGCCGCTGGTACGAGACGAGCACGTACTCGCGAAGCGACGGGATCATCTGGTAGTGGGCGAATTTCTCACCGCGGTCGTATGCCTCGCTGTTCGGCGAGAGCACCTCGACGACCGTGACCGGGTTCAGGATGCTGTTCTCGTCCTCCGGATCGCGCTCCAGCCGACCGCACACCACGCTGACGTCCGGGTACGTAGAGAGCCCTGTCGCCTGGACGCGCACGCGAACATCGGAGTTGTAGACGCGGCAGCGTCGATCGACGAGCTGGCCGCGGAGCACGCTGGCCGCGTTGACCGCCATGAGCCCGTGCTCCGGCGTGCCCCCGGCCATCGCAAAGATCTCGCCGTTTACATGCTCGTGCTTCGCCTCGCTCGCCTGCTCGTGGGCGAGGTACTCGGCGAACGTGAACGTCCGCTTCCGCGCGGGCTCGGCCATGGTCAACCCTTTCTCCCGCAGCGTACTGCGCCGCCGCGCGCCGGGCGAGCCGCGCGCTCCGCCATCACCACCGGTCCTCGATCGCCTCCACCCGCACCTCGCACGCGTCGTCCCCCCGCAGCGGCGACTTCGTCTCCTGCACCCGGAACCGCGTCCCGATCTTGAACAGCCCCCCGTACGTCTCCGCGTCGAGCGGCCGCTCCGTCCCGAAATCCACGCGGTGGAGCAGCTGCATGATCGCGAGCGCCGTCCCCTGCTGGAACAGGAGCCGCGGCCGCGCCGTGGACCCGTGCTTCATCGCGTAATACGCGCTCTCGTGCGTGATCGGCGCCCGCAGCACCAGCACCCGGCCCGGCTGGAACTCGGGCGCGGAGAGCGCCCCCCACCCGAGCGCGCGGGCGAGCCCGAGCAGCTGCTCGAGCCGCCCGTGCTGATCCCGGCCCACCGGACCGCACACCGCCTCGAACGACGCGGACGCGAGCATCCCCCCGAGCAGATGGAACGCGCCCGTCTGCGCCGCCTCCCGCACCAGCGCCTCGAACACCGGGACCAGCTCCGGAGACCGCCGCTCGATGAGGTGCACCGTGTCGAACGTCTTCTGATCGATGTACCCCACCGGCAAGAGCGCCAGGTTCACGCCGTACGCCGAGATGAGCCCGCGCTCGTCCGACCGCAGCGCCCCGAGCTCCTCCAGCATCGCGTCGCCCGTGCGCTGCGCCCGCGCCTCGGGGCCGCTCTCGGGCTCCCAGCTCACCCGCGCCGACTCGACAACCTTCCGCGTCAGCGCCTCGCCGAAGCGCGGCCGCTCCGAGCGCCGCGCGAGCAGGAAGGTGCAGGCCGCGTCGCCCCGCGCGACGCACGTCACCTCGTCGGCGTCGAGCCGCCCCCAGTCCGACGGGAACGCGAGGCTCGCCGCCGCCGAACAGTAACCGGACGCGAACGCGTCCACGGCCATCCGGTTCTGGATCCGACCGCCGTACTTCGCGTGGAAGCTCGTGCCGTGGAAGAGCGCCTCCGCCTGCACCGCGCCGCCCTCGGCGCTCAGCTCGAAGCGCAGGCGCCCCTGCCCCATCGCCGCGAACAGCTCGGCCGCGAGCTCGAGCTTCTCCTCCGGCGAGGCGCCGTGGCGCGCCGCGTACAGCGGGCCGAGCAGCGCGTGCGCCGCCTCGAACGCCGCCTGCCGGCGCACGCCGCGGCTCTCGCCGCCGAGCGCGTCGAAGATCGTCTGCTCCAGGAACAGCGCGAAGTGGTGCGAGTGCGCGATCACCAGCTGGTCCGCCACGTGGAGCAGGCTGTGCGGCGCGATCGGCCCGAGCAGATCGCCGAGCGGCCCGTCGATGCGGCCCCGCAGGCCGCGCCGGAGCGCCGTCACAGGAGCCTCCGCAGCGCGGCGCGCTCCAGGCCCAGGATGTCCGCCACCGCCGTCTCGATGAGCACCGTCGCCTCGGCGCCCAGCTCGCCAGGGTGATCGAGCGCGAGCGGCGTCAGCCCCGCGCGCAGGGCGAGCCGCAGCCGCGCGACGTGCGGCTCCGGCGCGCGGGCCTCGAGCAGCGCGAGCAGCCGCTCGATCCGCGCGGCCTCGGCCGACGGCGGGTCCGCCGGCGGCGGCGTCCCCCCGGTCCGGCGCGCCGGGATGCTCGACGAGCCCCGCGGCGGCGCGGAGCGCGCGACGCCCCGCACGAGATCGTCCACCGTGTCCGCGCTGAGCGCCTCCTCGAACAGCCCCGGCGGGTCGCTCAGCATCTCCTCGGGCGGCTCCTCGAGCGGCAGCTCGGGCGCGAGCGCCGCGGCCAGCCGCTGCGCCACGAGCCGCGCCATGCCGAGCGGCATCGTGGCGTCGAACAGGCTCGCGACCACGCACGCGCGGACGCGGCGCAGGAGGACGGTCCGGCCGCTCAGCTCCAGGGTGACCACCGGGTCCGGCAGCTCCTCCCCGCGGCCGTGCGAGCCCGGCGGCTTGCTCGACGACCGCGCGCCGCGGCCGCGGCTCGAGCGGGCCGACGCCTCGCGCTCCGGGACGAGCCGCTGCGCGGCGAGCTGGCTGCCGAGGTACGCGTCGCGGAGCCCCGCGGCGACATCGCCCGGCGAGAGGGCCGCGCCCTCGCGGACGAACAGGGCGTGGACGCGCGCGTCGCTGAGGTGGAACACGACGATCGCGTCGAGGCCGTCGACGCCGTAGCCGATGCTGTCGAGCGCGATCGGCGCGAGCGGATCGTCGTCGTCCAGCGCGCCCGCGACGGCCGCGATCTCACGGTCGACCGAGGCCTCGCCGTACTCCTCGCTCACCCGACGACCCCGACCGCGGCGTCGAGCGCGTGGCGGCACGCGATGCGGACGGCGTGCGCCTCGCGCGGCATGAGCGGGACCGGGCGCATCAGGCCGACGATGTACGCGGCCGAGCGCGCCTGGAACCCGATGAGCTGGAAGAACGGCCCGTCGCCGACGCACAGCTCGAACCGCTGCGACGGCGCGCCCGGCAGCGCCGCCACGAGCGAGCCGATCGCCGACGCGATGAGGCCCGAGGCGGCGAGCCGCGCCTCGGTGTCGCGGATCGCGCCGGCGAACGGGAGGCCGGCCGCGTCCGCGAGGAAGACGTCCGTGGCGCCGGTCGCCTCGACGATCCACTCGACCACCTTCTCGCAGCGCGCGACCGGCCCGCCCGCCGCGGCGAGATCCGGGAAGCGCGGCGCCGGGCGCCCCGCCGCGAGCGCCTCGACGGCGAGGTCGAGCCGATCCGCGAGCGGCTCGCGCGCCGCAGCGAACGACGCCGACGAGGCGGGCGACGGCAGGTCGAGCGCCTGCCGCGCGTCGACGTCGTCGGCCGACGAGGGCAGCGCGCTGCGCAGGCCGAGCGCGCCGCCGGCGCCCACGCTCGACATCGGCGAGAGGTCGCTCGAGGGCGCGAGCTCCTCGAACGACGGCGACAGCGGCGCCGCGGACACCGGCTCCGCGTCCGCCCGCGCGGTCGGCGGCGGCCGCGAGTCGAACGACACGAGCGGCGCGCCCGCGGGCGCGATCGACGGCGCCTGCCGCTTCCGCGGCTTCGGCTGCTTGACGAGCGCCGCCGCGGTGAGCACGGCGCCGTCGAGGTCAAAGGAGGAGCGAGATCGGGCCATCGTCATCGTCCGGCGAGGTGGGCTCCAGGCGAACCAGCACGTCGTTCGCGAGCTGGTCGAAGACGCGCGCGAGCGGCGGAGGCCGCTTCTGCATGAGCAGGAGCGGCGCCCCGCGCAGGGACGCCTCGAGGAACGCCTCGTCGCGCGGGATGACGGTATCGAGGATGATCCCGTCGGGGAACCGGGTCCAGAGCGCCTCGGCGACGTCGAGCGACGCGGAGGCCTGCCGATCGAACATCGACAGCACCATGCCGAGCAGCGAGAGCCGCGGGTTCTTCTCGGCGCGGACGCGATCGATCACCGCGAGCAGCTGGCCGACCGACCGGAGCGCGAGCGGCTCGGCCTGGAGCGGCAGGAGCGCGTGCGTCGCGACCTCGAGCGCGCGCGTCGTGACCTTGCCGAGCCCCGCGGGGCAGTCCACGACCACGAGGTCGAAGTCCGGCGCGATCCTCGCGAGCACGCTCGGGAGCACGGGCCCGCGGGCGAGCGCGTCCTCGAAGCCCGGGACCGTCGTGGGGTCGACCCGGCCGACCGTGAGCACCTGGAGCTGCGGATCGCGCGTCCGGAGCAGCACCGACTCGAGGCGCTCGGCGCCCGTGAGCAGCTCCGCCACGCCGGGCCGCGCGCGGTCGGCGAGGCCCAGCGACAGCCCGAGGCTCCCCTGGGCGTCGAGCTCGAGGATCAGCGCGCGGTGACCCGCGCGCGCAAGGGCGAGCCCCAGGTTGAGGGAAATCGTGGTCTTCCCCACGCCGCCCTTCTGGCTCGCGACCGCAATGACGTACATGGACTCCCCGACGGCGCGCAGTGCCGGCGCCCAGGGGGCATCCTAACAGGACGGACGCCGCCAGGGACTAGAGCAGCGAGATCCGCTTCATCAGCGTGCCGCAAAGATCGCTCTGCGGGTTGCGCTCGCGCTCGATCGCGAGGCCGGCGCGGAAGATCTTGTCGGCGCTCTCGAGGTTGCCGAGCACCACGTGGCAGAGCCCGAGGAGCTCGTGATCGCCGGGGTCGCCGTGGATCGAGACGAGCTCGGTCAGCGCGGGCACCGCGGCGCGGTGGGCCTCGATCATCGCCTCGGTCGGCGTCGACGGGACGCCCTTGGCGAGGATCATGAGCCGCAGGACCTGCCGCTGGTCCTCGGGCCGGTGCTTGAGAAACTCGGGCTTCTGGAAGAGATCGCGGTAACCCCGGTAGGCAGCGTCGAGATTGCCCCCACGCGCGTGGGTGACGATGGACTTGACCGCCTGAACGAGCGCCTCATTCGCCATGACGAGACGATACACGGGCCGGCGCCCCGCGGGGAGGCCGCCGCTGCACCGCCGGCGCGCCGCGCGCGTCCGTCGTGCGTCCGTCGCGCGTACGTCGCCGTCGCTCGCACACGCGCGCCCTGCGCGATTTCGTCCGCCGTTTCGCCGCCGTCGTGTCGCCGTCGCTCGCGGCCTCTTCCGTGCGCATCCGCGCGCATCCGTCGCCGTCGCTCGCGCCCGCGCCGAGGCGCCGGGCGCGGCGGGGCGTCGCTTGCGGCGCCGCTGTGCGCCGTGGTAGTCGCCTGGGGCTCAAGTGCCCATGCGCGCGCCCCGCTGGCTCTTCGCCTGTTGCCTGTCGACCAACGCGCTCGCCGCGCTGGCCGCGACGCCGGCGCTCGCGCAGCCCGAGCCGCCGCCCGACGCGGCCGTGGCGCCGCAGATCCTCGAGCACGTGGACCCGGTGTACCCGCCCGAGCGGCTCGCCGAGGGCGTCGACACGACGGTCACGCTGTTCGTCACGGTCGAGAAGGACGGCACCGTCAGCGACGCGTCCGTGGCCGAGTCCGGCGGCGCCGGGTTCGACGAGGCGGCCATGAGCGCCGTGCGGCGGTGGCGCTTCTCGCCGGCCATGCGCGGCGGAGCGCCGGTGCGGGCGCGGATCCGGGTGCCGTTCCACTTCGCGCCCGGCCCCCACGAGGCGCCGCCCGAGCCGGCGCCCGCGCGGCCCGACGCTCCGGCGGCGCCCCCGCCGCCCGCGCCGCCCGCGCCGAAGCCGGTGGAGTTCGCCGGGGGCGTCGCGGGCCCGCACGCCGTGGCCGAGCCCGGCAAGCCGATCGAGATCCACGTGCAGGGCCGCCCGAACCCGCCGCGGCGCGCGACGAGCGACTTCCGGATCGGCCGCGCGGCGCTCACCGCCGCGCCGCACGCGAGCGCCGCCGACCTGCTCCGCACGGCGCCCGGCGTCCACGTCGCGCACCCCGAGGGCGAGGCGGTCGCGCAGCGCATCTTCCTCCGCGGCTTCGACGCCGAGCACGGCCAGGACATCGAGCTCCGGGTCGGGCCGATCCCGCTGAACCAGCGCTCGCACGTCCACGGGCAGGGGTACGCGGACCTCAACGTGGTCATCCCGGAGGTGGTGCGGTCGCTGCGCGTCGTCGAGGGCGTCTACGACCCGCAGCAGGGCGACTTCGCGGTCGCGGGCAGCGCGTACTTCGACCTCGGCGTCGAGGAGCGCGGGCTCCTGCTCAAGGGCACGCTCGGCTCGTTCGGCGCGCGGCGGCTGCTCGCGATCTGGGCGCCGGAGGCGCAGTCGGAGGACACGTTCGGGGCCGCGGCGGTGCGCGCCACGGACGGCTTCGGCGACGGCACGCGCGGGGCGCTCTCGGGCGCCGCCGTGGGCCAGTACCGGATGGTCCTGCCGGACGAGTTCTCGCTGCTGCTCCACGTGGCGGCCCACGGCAGCCGCGCGAACCTCGCGGGCGTGCTCCGGCGGGACGACATCGCGGCGGGGCGCGTCGGCTTCTACGACACCTACCGCGACCCGTCGGCCCGCTCGCAGTCGGCCGCGTCGACGCGGCTCCAGGTCGGGCTGCTCGCCGAGCGGGCGGACGACGACGGCTCGCACAAGAGCGCCTGGCTCTGGGCGATGACGTCCGGGTATCGGAGCCGGATGAACTTCACCGGCTACACGCAGCGCTCGCGCGTGCGGCCCGCGTGGGCCGGCCGCGGCGACCTCATCGAGCAGTCGAACGAGGACGCCGCGCTCGGCGGGGGCCTCGCCTACCGCACGCCGCGGATCCCGCTCGCCTCGTGGCTCACCGGCCAGGTCGCCGTCGGGGCCGAGGCGCAGACCGACGGCATCGACCAGGCGCAGAACCTCCTCCAGCCGCCGCAGAACGAGACGTGGGACCGGCGCGTCGACGCGTCGATCCGGCTGACCGGGATCGGCGTCCACGCCGACGCGCTGCTCGAGCTGTCGCGGTGGGCGCGCCTGCGCGGCGGCGCGCGCGCCGACGTGCTCGTCTTCGACGTGGACGACCGCCTCGGCAACTTCATCCCGGCGTTCCAGAAGGAGACGCACATCGAGGGGTTCCGGCGCACGGCGGCGGGCGTCGCGTTCGGCCCGCGGGCCACGCTGGAGGTCGACCCGCTGCCCGAGCTGCGGCTCTCCGCCGCGTACGGCCACGGCTACCGCTCCCCGCAGGCGCGGCAGCTCGAGGAGGGCGAGAACGCGCCGTTCGCGACCGTGAGGAGCTACGAGGTCGGCGCGACCCTGCGCCCCGGCGGGGGCCTGAGCGCGACCGCGGCCGCCTACGAGACGCGCCTGTCCTACGATCTCGCGTTCGACGCGGCGGAGGGCGGCCTCGCGCGCATCGGCCCGACGACCCGCCGCGGGCTCGTCGTCTACCTGCAGGCGGCGCCGAGCCCGGCGCTGACCGCGGGCGTGAGCGCGACCTTCGCCCACGCCACGCTGGACGCGCCGCCGCCGCCGACGCCCGAGAACCCGACGCCGCCGTACGTCGAGGGGCAGCAGCTGCCGTTCGTGCCGCCGGTGGTGGTGCGCGCCGACCTCTCGGTGAAGCGGCCGCTCGTCACGATCGCCGGCCGGCCGATCGTGGGGCGGCTCGGCTACGGCGCGACGTTCCTCTCGCCGCGGCCGCTGCCGTACGCGCAGGCCGCCGCGCCGCTCCTCGTGATGGACGCGTCGCTCTCGCTCCGACGCAGCCTCCGCGCGGGCGGCGACCCGGCGCAGGAGGGCCCCTGGATCGAGGTCGGCGTGGAGGCGCAGAACCTCCTCGACGCCGAGCACGCGGACACGGAGTACGCGTTCGTCTCGAACTGGCAGACCACGCCGCTGCCGTCGGCGCTGCCGGCGCGGCACATCAGCGCGGGGCCGCCGCTCACCCTCCTCGGCAACGTGACGCTCTCGCTATGAACGCCCGCAACGACCGCCTGGCCGCCCGCTGCACGCTCGCCCTCGCGCTCTCCGCGGCGCCGGCGCTCGGCTGCGCGGGCACCGGCCAGCCGGAGGTCTCGTACGTCGCGGTCGCCGAGCCCGCGCCGCCCGGCGAGATCGCCGCCGGCGCGTGGACGGTGGTGCTCGACGAGGCGTCGGTCGCCTTCGGGCCGGTGCAGCTCTGCGCGGCCGAGTCGGGCTCGGCGACGCTCTGCGGCACCGCCATCGCCGAGCTGCTCTCGATCGTGCGCGTCGACCTGCTCGATCCCGGGCCGCACCGGCTCGGTCGGGTCCGCGGCTTCGAGGGGGAGATCCGGAGCGCGTCGTTCGACTATGGGATCCACTGGTTCCTGACCGAGGCCGCGCCGGTGCGGTCGCCCGAGGCGCCCGGCGGCCACTCGGCGCACCTGCGCGGGCGCGCGACGCGGGGCGCGGACGTGCTCGAGTTCGTGGCCGACGTCGACGCGGTGCCGCAGTTCCAGGGGCAGCGCGCGGTCCCGAGCGTCGCGGCCGCGGCGACGGTCGGCGCCGAGCCGGTGCGCCTCGCGGTCCGCTTCGACGTGGGCGCGTGGGTCGCGCGGGTCGACTTCGACGCGCTGGCCGAGGGCGCTGCCGCTGACGGCGCCGGCGGCGAAGGTGCTGGCGGCGAGGGCGCTGGCGGTGACGGCGCTGGCGGCGACGGCGCTGGCGGCAACGGCAGCGGCGGCGAGGGCGCTGGCGGCGAGGGCGCTGGCGGCGACGGCGCTGGCGACAACGGCATGGGCGGCGAGGGCGGGACGCTCCGTGCGGTGATCGCGCCGGGATCGCGCGCGCACAACGCGCTGGTGATCGCCATGACGGCGCAGAGCCCGCCCGAGCTCGTCTGGTCGAGGTCGCCGTGAGGGGTCGCCGCGGCGCCGGCGCGAGCGCGCGCGCGCCGCGGCCGCGGCGGCCGCTCCCACGACGGGCGCGCCCTCGCGCGGGCTCCAGCGCGCGCGGCCTGGTGCTGCTCGCGCTGCTCGCGCAGCTGTGCGGCCTGACGCACGCGCTCTTCGTCCGGCACGCCCGCTGCGAGCACGGCGAGCTGGTCCACGTGGGCGCGCTGGTCCACACCGGCCACGCCGTGGGCGCCGCCCGCGCCGCGCCGCGCGTCGAGGCCGCAGCGCCGCAGCAGGCAGAAGCGCGGGCGCCCGGCCCCGGCGACGAGGTCGCCGCGGAAGGCGCGCTGCGCCACGTCGACGACGATCACTGCGACGCGTTCGCGCTGCGCGGCCAGCTCGGCGCGCCGGTTCACCGGGTGGCGGAGGCCACCCTGCTCGAGGTGCTCTGCCTCGACGCGCTCCGGCCCTCGCCGGAGGTCCGCCCGATCCCCTTGCTGATCCTGGCGCCGAAGAGCTCTCCGCCCGCGGCCTGATCGGCGAGGCGACAGGGTGATGCGGGCGCGGCGTGCGCGCGAGAGCGCGGGACTGCGCTCGCCGGGCGCGCGCGTGCGCGCTCGTTCGGACTTCCAACGATTCGAGGAGCTTTGATCATGCAGAGAATGGGACAGGCAAGCATCGCGGCCGCGGCGGCCGCGCTCACGCTGATCGCGGGTTGCGGCGACGACGGCGGCGCGGGGTCCGGGACCGGCACCGTGCAGATCTTCGTGGAGCCGGAGGACACCATCCCCGAGGGCCTCGAGCCCGGCACGGGGGAGGAGAACATCGCGGACGGCTGGAAGGTCACCTACGATCGATTCCTCGTGACCATCGGCAACGTGCGCGCGGCGCGCTCGGACGCGCAGGAGACGCTGAGCGATCCCTCGGTGTTCGTCCTCGACCTCAAGAACGCTCCGGCCACGCGGTACGTGATCGCGGAGTTCGAGGGCGTGAGCGCCGTGCGCTGGGACCGCTTCGGGTTCGACCTCCCGAACGCGCGGGAGGGCGCGAAGACGCTCGCGCCCACCACCGAGGACGACGTCGCCTTCATGGTCGAGAACGGCTACTCGGTGTTCTTCGAGGGCTCCATCGAGAAGGAGGACGGCGAGTCGTGCCCGCCTTCCGGGGAGTGCGCCCCCGCGAAGGAGGTGCGCTTCAGCTGGGGTCTCTCGGCCGGCACGTCGTTCGACGACTGCGCGACCGAGGACGAGCTGCCCGGGTTCAGCGTGCCGACGGGCGGGACGATCGCGGTGAAGCCGACCATCCACGGCGATCACTGGTTCTTCAACAACATCACCGCGGGCGTGGAGCTCACGAAGCGCTACGCGCAGTACATCGCCGACTGCGACCTCGACGGCGACGGCGAGACGACGATCGAGGAGCTCAAGGAGGTGAAGGTCGCCGACGTCTTCGGCCAGGAGTACAACCTCGCCGGCGCCCTCGGGGAGATCGAGACCGCGTACGACTACGTGGTCGCGCAAGCGCGCACGCTCGGCGACTTCCAGGGTGACGGCGAGTGCCCGAGGCGCGCGCTGCTCCCGTGATCGGCTGACGGCGTCCCGGCCGCGCCGGTCACGACCGGCGCGGCGCGCCCGGCCCTCGCGTCAGCGGGTCATCGAAGGAACTTCCGTGCGCAGCACCCGAGGCTGAGCCTGCAGAGCTGGCCCGGTTCCTCGCAGGTGCCGACCACGTCGCCATCCACGACGCATTCGCACTCGAGCACGTCCTCGGCGTTGAACTCGCACGTGAAGTTAAGAAAGTGGCCATTGCAGGGGGCCTCGCAATAGCAGCCGTTCAATTCACCTCCGCAGTAAACATGGCTGTCGCAGTTCGGCACGGGCGTCCATTCGCCGCCGCCGACGCCGCTGCTGCCGCCGCCGACGCCGTAGGACCCGCCCGCACTGCCGCCGACGCCGCCGTAGTACCCGCCCACCCCGCCGCCGACGCCACCGACGCCGTCATAGTACCCGCCCACCCCGCCGCCGACGCCACCGACGCCGTCATAGTACCCGCCCACCCCGCCGCCGACGCCACCGAACCCGCCGACGCCGACGCCGACGCCGACGCTCACCACGCTGGATCCAACGGCGCCGCTCGCGTCGGGTGAACATTCACCGGCGCTCGATGAGCTGCTATCGAGGCAGGGCCCTGTGCCCGTACCGCCGGTGACATTGACGACATCGATCACCTTGACGTCGCACGCGGACGTGATGAACAGCGCGGCCGCGGCGAGCCGCGTGAGGAAAGCGAAGGAAGAGTTGTGCATGGTCCGATTCCCCCTCGTGGAGGTTCTTGAGGCGTCCAGCGGTAAGTGGAAGCGACGCCGCCGCCGTGGCTCACGAAAATCGAGGCTCGTGAAAGGAGGCTCGGCGCCTCAATAGCTCAGCTTGAGCCCGACGCAGGAGAGCAGCGCGGGGCGTCCGGTGCGCCCCACCTCCGTGCCCGCGACGGCCAGGACCGGCTCCGTCGCGAGCAGGACGGCGTCGAGCTGCGCCAGCGCGGTGAGCTCGGGCGTGATGCGGACCCCGAGGCCGCCTCCCAGCGCGACCCCCGCCGTGACGAAGTCCTGGTGCTTCCCCTCCGCTGGGAGGCTCGCCTGGCCATCGATCGAGGCGTGGTAGGCCCCCACCCCGAGCGCGATCACGGGATAGAGCCGCGCCGCCTCCGCGTCGAAGGCGTAGGCGAGCCCCAGCGTCGCCAGCGTCTGCCGCAGCGTCACGCTGCCCGCCGGCGCGTCGAGGCGATGCTCGAGGATCCCTGGAACGAGGGTCGCTCGCAGCGAGAGGCGCGCCGCCAGGGCGTGCTCGACCCGGAGATACACCGAGGAGACGCCCCCGAGCTCGCCGAGGAGGTGCGCGGAGCCCGCTTCGAGGCTGTCCCGGCGCAGCTCGGCCGCGCGGAGCGCCTCGTCGGCCTCGTGAGGAGCGCGCCGCTCGGCCGAGGCAGGTCCATCCCCGGTCGGCGCCTTCGCCGACCCGGCGGCCTCCCGCGCTGTCCCGGCGGCCTCCCGCGCCGTCCGGGCATCCGCCTCCCCGGCGGCCTCGTTCGCCGCCCCGGCGGCCTCGTTCGCCGGCTCGGACACCGCTCGCTCGGCCGGCGGGGACGCCTGCGCGATCCACCGCGCGATCTCGGGCGGCAGCTCCCGCCTGCGCGCGCCGATCACCTCGACCAGGCTCGCGCGAAGCAGCTCGGCCGAACGCACGGCCAGATCGCTCACGGCGTTGGTCACGTCCGGGTCCCCGAGCTCCACGCGCCGGACGACGGTCTTCTTCATCACGTGGTCGGCGACCCAGATGTCGGCCGCCGCGCCGCGCTCGGACTCGAGGATGGCGATCGCCGCGAGCGTCCCGTCCGCCCCCTCGACCTGCGCGCGCCCGTCGGCGCCCGACGTGCCCTCGGCGGAGCGGACCGAGAAGCCGACCGCCCGCAGCTCACCCGCCAGACGGACGGTGGCCTCGTCGACGACCTTCCCAGCGCGCTGCGGGCGCACCACGACCACATGGAAGCCCTCGTCGGCGCTCGCCTCGCAGGGCATGAGGAGCGCCGCGCACAGCGCGAACGCGAGCCCGCACGACCTCATGGAGGGCCGAGGATCTCCACCGCGGCGCCCGCGAACGCCCCGTGCGGGTGCCGCGCGAGGTATTCCTCGGCGATCGGCCGGGCCGCGTCTTTGCCACGAGAGGTGCGCGTCACGATCATCTTCCGCCCGAGCGCCTCGGCCGCGAGCGGACCACCGGGCGACTCGGACAGGTACTGCTCATACCAGGAGATCGCCTCCGCGGGCGAGCTCGCCTCGACCATGCGGCCGAGGAGGAACGCGGCCGAGCGCGCCTCGGGCGAGCCGGCGAAGCGCGAGCGCTCGGCGAGCAGCGCGCGCCGGGCCAGGTCGTTCCGCCCCGTGTAGCGCGCGGCGTCGGCCAGCGCCGCGATCTCGGGCAGCGGGCTCGCGTCGATGGTCGCGTCGATGCCCCGGGCCTCCGCGTCCGCGATGGCCCCGGCGAAATCGCCCCGGGCCACGCGCTCGCGGTAGCTCTGCGGGACCGGCGCGGCCGCCGCCGGCGCGTCGGTCCTGGCCGGCGCGTCGACCCTGGCCGGCGCGTCGACCCTCGCCGGCGCATCGGGCTCCGGCGCATCGGCCATGGCGGGCGCGTCGATCCTGGCCGGCGCGTCGGGCTCACCCGGAGCGCCGGCCTCCGGCGCAGACGCGTCGATGTCGGCCCTCGGACCTGCGATCGTGAGCTCGCGCCGGCCGGTGTCGGCGACCAGGCGCTGGCCGCCCTGGAGCGTGACGCCGCCCCAGACGAGCGGGCCGCGTACCGCGACCGAGCCGCTCTGCACGGTCAGCTCGAGCCGCTCGTGCTGCCAGCGCAGCTCGAACTCCGTGCCCGTCACGGTGACGGTGAACGGCCCTGCCTCCGCGATCCACTCGGCCTCCGGCAGGTGCACGACCTGGAAGTGCGCGGCGCCGCTCTCGAGGTGGATCTGCGCGCCGCGCTCGGTCACGGCGGCGACGCGCCCGCGCGCCCCCGGGGCGAAGCGGATCGTCGTCCCCTCGCTGAAGCGCGCCGTCGCCCCGCTCGCCTCCGCCAGCACATAGCTGTCCGCGGGCGCGGCGTCGTCGACCCGGTAGCTGAGGCGCGCCGCCGGGCGGAGCCAGACGAGCCCGAGGATCACGAGCAGCGGCACGAGCGCGGCGGGGACGAGCCAGACCCGACGCGGCGCGAGCGGCAGCACGGGCCGCTCGACCTCCTCGATGAGCCGCGCGCGCCCGCGCGCGAGCGCGGCGTCCGTCCGCGCGACCGTCCCTGCCTCCCGCGCCAGCGCCGTGAGCCGCTGCAGGGCGACCTCCGGCGGAACCTCGGGCTTCGGCTCAGCCATCGCTCGCCTCCTCTGCGGGCACGATGTACGCGGCGAGGAGCGGATCTCGCTCGGCCATCGCGTGGACGCGCGCGGTCACCTTGGCCAGGTGGCGCTTCGCCGTGGCGAGCGACATCCCGCTCGCCTGCGCGGTCTCGGCGAGCTCCAGCCCCTCGATGTGGCGCAGCACGAAGAGCAGCCGCGCCCGGTCGTCCAGCTTGTCGAGCATCGCGTAGAGCCGCGCGACCGCCTCGCGCGCGCCCTCGTCGACGCCCGCGGCGGGCTCGTCGGGCAGCACGCCGCTGTCCGTGAGCGAGAGCCAGCGCCGGAACCGCCGGCGCCGCAGCGCCGAGCGCGCCACGCGCACGGCGATGCCGAGGAGGAACGGGCGCAAGGCCGCGGGATCGCGCAGGTTCTTCACCTCGCGGAAGAACTGCAGGAACGTCTCCTGGGCGTGGTCCTCGACGTCCCCGCCCGGGCCGAGCACGCGGCGGAGCAGGCCGTGCACCAGCGCCCCGTAGCGGTCCCACACGGCGCCGGCGGCGCCCGGCTGCCCCTCGGCCGCCGCGCGGGCGAGGCCGGCGTCATCCAGGTCGGCCAGGGGGCTCGCGCGGACGAGCGTGAGCCGGGGGGCGAGGGCTGGGATGGACAGGAGCACGGGAGCTGAAATAGGTGGTCGCAGGGCGGCCCCGGTGGCTCAAAAAAGAGACGAAGGGGCGATCGCCGCGCTCGGCCCCGCGGGGTGCTCCGGCGCGCGCCTGCCTCGCGGCGCGTCCGCCACGCCGGAGCACGCGCAGGGCAGCGCGATCACGGCCGCCCCGACGAGCCACGGGATGCCCGGGCGGGCGCCGGGCGCCCCCTCACGGCGCGAGGACGAGCACCTTGACCTGGCTCGGGACGATCGACACGCCGGGACAGTTCGTGGAGTTCGTGATCGTCATGCTGGTCATGCGCGTTGAAGGGACCCCACCGACGAGCACGGTGAAGGCCGCCGTGACGTGACGCGACGGCCCCATCACCATGCCCGACGCGACCCCCAGGGCGACGCCCGGGTTGTCCCCGTTGGTCAGGGGCACCGTCGTCGCCATGTTGTGCGCCGGAGCGCACATGAAGAGGACGTTGTACGCGGCGGGGATGCCCATCGGCTGCGCCGAGATGTTCGGATAGGGCACGGGGACCGGCGCCGGCGTCGGCGTGAGGCACACGTCGGGGAAGCCGAGGGACATCCCCATCATCTGTGTATTGGCGAACATGGGTTCCTCTTCACCAAGGTGTTCTGCGGGTGTCGTCGCCTATCAAGAGATGATCCATGGCTTGGCCCAGCCTTCACCGGGATAGATCGTCCCCGGGTCCCGCGGATCGATCTTGACCGCGACCGTCTGCCCGGATTGCACGAGCGGGAGGGAGATGAGGTTGATCTCCCACTTCGTCTTGGCGGAATACCGCTCGCCGCTCGGCGGCATCACGTCGAGGCGAAGCTCGACGACGGCCGCGCCGCGCCCCGGCATGGTCGTGGTGGTCTGGCTCTGGACCACCGTCGCCTGCGCCACGGCGGAGCTCGCCATCCGCGCGTCGACCTCGACCCTCCGCCGAATCCCGAGCTCCACCCGCTCTCGCTCCCGACGGAAGGTGCGAAAGACGACGCCCACCACGGTGAGCAGGATCGTGATCGGGACGAAGATCAGATACCAGTGTTCGCCCATTCCTGGCTCCTTCACCGCGCGACGCAGAGGGGCCCGTGGCCGACGGCCTCGGCTCAGCCCACGTGGATCTGCCCGCCGTCGATCTTGGCGAGCTCACCGCCGGAGACGATCGTGGTCTTGGCCTTGATGCTCACCGCGGTATTCGCCGAGACCTCGACGTAGTTCGCGCGCACCTGCTCCGACTCTGCGATGAATCGATAGGCACGCTCGAGCCGCTGGACCCAGCGCTCGGCCACGGACTCGACCTCCCTGGCCACCGTCTTCACCCGGTCCACCTGGGCGGCGAGCTGCTCGCCGATGTACGTCACCGCGCCCACCGCGAGCGAGGCCTCGGTCGCGGCCACCCGCACCTTGGCCGAGGCGATCGTCGTCTCCCCGGGCGAGACGATTCGCACGCCCTGCTCGGCCGCGAGCGTCAGCGGGCCCGAAGGAGCGCTCACCTCGAGCGCCCCGTCCGCCGTGAGCCGCACCGGCGACTCGCCCTCGCGCTCGAGCACGGCCAGCACGTGGCAGCCCTCGTCGTGGAGCGCGAGGAGCACGCGGTCGCCGAGCTCCGGCTCGACGAGGCAGCTGACCGCCCGCCGCGCCTCGTGCTCTCCCGAGCCAGTCCGGACGCGCAGCGAACGGCCGAGGGCCCCGACGACGGTGCCCACCTCGTGGAACGCATAGGTCTCGATCGGCTGTCTCGCCAGGTTGTCTCGCATCGGTCGCCCCGTCTCTCGCGATCGTATCACCGCTTCGGCCTCCACTGCTCCGCCTTGCGCAGCTCGTGGTCGTCCCCCAGCGCGGCCGAGCGATCGGTGAACACGGCCCCGCTCTCGCCGGTCTGATGGAATCGGGCACGGAAGAGCTTGGCCCAGGAGAAATCGGCCCCGTCGAGGGCGGCGTACGACAGGTCCGCGTAACCGAGCTCCGCGCCCAGGAACCGAGCGCGCGCGCACTTCGCCCGATGAAGCACGGCCTGGAAGAGATCGGCCTCGCTGAGGTTGGCCCCCTCGAGCGCGGCGTCGACGAAGATGGCCTGCCGCAGGATCGCCTTCGTGAGGCTCGCGCCGGTGAGGTTCGCCTCGACGAAGAGCGCCCGCTCGGCGTTCGCGCCGTCGAGCTTCGCTCCCGTGAGGTTCGCGCCCTTGAAGTTGACCTGCGCGAGGTCGGCGCCGCGCAGATCGCAGCCCGAGAGGTCCACGTCCGTGAGCTGCGTCAGGGTGAGGACCATGCCCGACAGATCCTGCCCGCGCAGGCTGCCGCCGACGAGCACGACGCTGCGCAGCCCGGCGCCGCGCAGGCTCGCGGTGGAGAGATCGGCCTTGGCGAGCCCCGTCTGCTTCAGGATCGCGCCGTCGAAGGCCGCGCGCGCCGCGGCGAGATCGATGAACACCGAGCGGTCGAGGTTCGCCTCACGGAAGCTCGTCTCGTCGGCTCGCGCCTTGATCACGGTCGCGATCGTCAGGTCCGACCGATCGAAGCGCGCGCCCGAGAGATCGCAGCCGACGAGGCTCGCGCCCACGACGTCGCAGGCGCTCAGATCCGCGAGCAGGAAGGTGCACCCGTCCCACGTCCCGTGCCGTAGCCGCGCCCCGGAGAGATCGGCGCTGGAGAAGTCACACTCGCTGAACAGCGACTCCGCCAGCTTGGCCCCGGCGAGCTTCGCGCCCCGGAACGAGACCTTCTCGAACACCGCGCCGGAGAGATCCTCCCCGGCGAGATCGATCCCGGAGAGATCCTCCCCGGAGATGGGGTCGGACCGCTCGACCTTGGCGAGGAGCTCGTCCCGCGTCATTCGCTCTGCCTCGTGAACAGGGCCTGCGTGACGTAGGCGCCGGTGAAGCGGGTGCGGTGATCGCCCCTCGCGCCGAGGAGCGTGGCGCGGAAGAGGTTCGCGTCCTCGAGCTTCGCGCCCGCGAGCAGCGCGTGCTGAAGGAGCGCCTCCATCAGGTTCGAGCCCGACAGATCCGCGTCCGTGAGGTCCGCGCGCATGAAGCGAGCGCCCCGGCCGCGGAGCCCGAGGAGCCGCGCCCCCCGCAGGTTGGCTTCGCCGAAATCCGCGCCCTCGACCCACGCGCCCTCGAAGCTCGCGCCGGTGAAGTCGACCCCCCGCAGCGTCGCCATGCGCAGGTCGGCGCCCGTGAAATCGACGCCCGGGAGCGCCGACGTCGAGACGAGCCGGAGGTTCCGCGCCCGGGCCTCGCGGAACGAGGCGCGCCTGGCGGCGAGCTCGAGGAAGCCCGTGCCCTCGAGGATCGCGTGGCTGAAGTCGATGCCCTCGCAGGCGCACTGGAAGAACGTGGCCTTGCCGAGCCTCGCGCGCGAGAAGCGCGCTCCCTCTAGGTCCGCCCGGAAGAAGAGCACCTCCTCCGCCTCGGCGCCGCCGAAGTCCGCCCCTTTCAGGGACGCCTCCATCAGGTCGGCCCCGCGCAGGTCCGCGCCCTCGAAGCTCGCGCGCGAGAGGCGCGCCTTGTAGAGGACGGCCTTCTGCAGCCTGGCCCCCGCGAAGCTCGCGCCCGCGCCGTCGACCTCGCCGAGGTTCGCCCCCGCGAGCGTCGCGCCCGTGAGCCTCGCCGCGTCGAGCTTCGCGCGGGCCAGGAGCGCGCCCGACAGATCGGCGCCGGAGAGATCGCACCCGGTCAGGTCGGCGCGCTCGAGGAGCGCGCTGCGCAGGTTCACCCCCGAGAGCGGTAGCCCGCGCAGATCGGCGCAGGTCAGATCGCGCCCCGCGAGCGGCCTGCCCTCGGCGATCGCCCGCTCCACCTCGGCGCGCAGCCGCGCCTGCTCCTCGGGCGCGCGGTCCTTCGCGGGCGGGAAGACGTGCCCGAACGAGCGGTACGCGAAGAGCTGCATGTCCTCCATCTTCGCGAGGCTCGCGCGGAACGCCGGATCCTCGATCTTGGCCTCGAGCTCCGGCATGGGCGCGCCGCCCGCGCGCGCGATGCCGGCGAGCTCCCGCAGGCGGGCGAGCTCCGTCTCCGCGCGGAACGCGGGCGGGCCGCCGCCCTCCTTCCGCCCTTGCTCGACCAGGGCGTCGAAGTCGATCCCCTGCGCGGCGCAGGTCGCCCTCGCCTCCTCCAGGGCGCTCCGCTGCTTGGCCTCGGCCTCGGCCTGGATGTCCTTCGCCTGCGCCTGCACGCGCTCGACGTAGTCGGGCAGCTCGTCGAGCGCCGGCGGCTGCTCGGGGGGCGGGATCTCCTTCGGCAGCTTCTCGTCCGGGTCGAGGCCGAGGACCCTCATCGAGAGGCGCGCCTGCTCGAGCTCGCTCTGCGCGCGCGCGCGCGCCCGCTTCTCGAGCGCCCCCTCGCGCCGGATGAGCTCATCCATGTCGCTCACGGTCTCGTCGGGCAGGGCGGGCGCGCCGGGATCGGGCTCGGGCAGGAGATCCCTCTCCCGCAGCCCGTACAGGTGCCCCTTCTCCCGGTCGACCCGCTGCGCCAGCGTGGCGCGGTAATGCTCGATGGGCCTCGGCGACTCGGGCCTCTCGAGCGCCGCGAGCAGGGTGCTCACGTCGGCGGCGTCGTCCTCCGCGATCGGCTGCACCGCCCGAAAGACGGCGACGCCGCGCTCGATGTTGGGGAACAGGAGCACGGTGTCCAGCCGGGTCGGGACCTCGTGGAGGGGCTGCTCGCCGCCCGCGCCCTTCATCGCGACGAAGCACCGGGCACGCAGCCGCGGCACCCTGGTCTCGAGGCGGGGCCTGGTCGGGTGCATGTTCTCGATCACCACCTCCTCGCCGCCCTGGAAGTACCCCTCGATGCGCTGGTCCAGGGGCGCTGCCTGGAAGAGCTCGGGGTCGAGGTCGCTCGCGAGGCCAGGGAACTCGGCCTCCAGCCACCTGGCCCCGTAGGTACCCGCCTTCCGCGCGCGCTGGGGCCAGGTGACGTCGATCGGCCCGAAGGCCGCGGGAGCGGGCCGATCGCCGGGCGATCGCAGGAGGTTCCTCGGGTCCTCGAGGTGCGGCAGGTAATGCACCTCGACGCCGTTCTCCGCGACGGGCGAGAGGCCCATGCCGACCGGGTTCTGCGGGTAGCCAGGCCCGCCGAAGGCGTTCTCGTACGTGATGGGCATCTCGACGATCGGCTCGGGGTCGGTCGGCCCGTCGAACGCCCACCGCCGCCGCCCCACGACGAAGATGGCCTTGTCGATGGCCCCCGCCCGCACGCGGGCCTCGAACACCTGCCTCGGCTGCCCGCCCGGCGAGAAGGCCTTGCCGTGGACGAGCACCTCGCCGTGCGGCTTGGGCAGCCCCTCGTCGAGCGCCGCGTCCTTGCCGAGCTGCTTCACGACGTTCTGCCACATCGCGACCTCCGGCAGGGGGAGATCGGGCGCCTCGAAGGGGAAATAGACGAGCAGGCCGATGACCAGGCGGTGCTCGCGCCGCACCGTGATCACACGTTGCAGGATCGACAATCGGAGGGGCTTGATCACGCGCATGGCAATGGAACGATCGAGGGTAGACGCGCCGCGCCGTCACATGAGCGTATGGATGCCGGAGAGGCTGTACCTCACCGCGCTCGTGCCCATCCACGCCGGCATCTTCTCGATCGCGGCGGCCACCTCCTTGACCGCGGTGAGCTTCGCCGTCACCTCGGCCGCGGCGTTGATGCACAGGGAGGCGCCGAACTTGTACTCCATGCTGATCGCCGCCGTCATCGCGAATTTGTAGGCCGCGTTGAACTCCGCGAAGCCGCCGAGGGTCGAGGAGACCTTCCCGCCGATGTAATTCTCGTTCGTGAGCCCGACCTTGGTGTCGCTCGTCAGCCCGAGCGTGACCGAGATGCCGGCGCTGACGTTGAACTTGAACCAGTCGCCGGTGGTGTACTGATACCACTTCTGCGCGCCGCTGACGCTGATGTCGCCCTCGGATTTGATGTCGATCCCCTGCGCCGCGTGGATCGTCATCTTGCCCGATTTGGCGTCGATGGTGATCTGGCCGCTCTCCGACTTGATGACGATGTCGCCCTTGCTGAGGATCTCGGTCTGGCCCGACTTGGTGTCGATCTTCGTGTTGGCGGTATCGACGTTGACCGTGTAGTTGCCCGTCTTGACGGTCGTCGTGGTGTCGCCCTTCACCGTCGTGGTCATCGTGCCCGCGTCGACGTCGGTGAAGCGATTGCCGGTCTTGACGTGGAGCCAGGTGTCGCCCTCGACCTCGGTGTACGATGAGCCGGCGTCGACGTAGAGCTCGTGAACCCCCTTCTCGACGTGGGTGATCCAGGCGTCCCTGACGGTGCAGTTCCACGAGCCGCCGTCGTTTTGGCCGACCGTGAGGTCGAAGGTCTTGCCGGCGTCGAGCAGCGTGTTGTCGTCGGTCTTGACGATGAGCTCGTGCTCCTCGTTGGGCGCGCCCATCCGCAGGTACGTGTTCGAGTAGGGCGTCGACACGGTGACGCGCTGCTGGCCCGCCTTGTCCTCGAGCTCGATCCGGTTGCGCCCTCCGGTCTGGATGACGTTCTTGGTGTGATTGCCGCTCGTGACGGGGCTCGGCGTGAGCGCGTTCGGGACGACGCCGGAGATGACGGGGCGGTCGGGGTCGCCCCCGAGGAAGCTGAGCACGACCTCGGTCCCCTTGCGGAGCGGGAAATGGAACCCCTCGATCCCACCGCCGTGAGGCTGCATCATGCGCACGAACGTGGACGCGCTTCCGCCCTTCAAGCTGCTCTCGTCGAAATAGAGCTTGACGCTGTAGCGACCCAGGCCGTCGATCTGCGCGTACTCGCTGTCCGCGGGGCCATCGACGATCCCGTTCTCATACCCGTAGATGCGGGGCCACGGGGTGCGGCTCTCGGGGCGGAACTGGGTCCCGGCCGGGATCGCGGTGATCTCGACGAAGTAGACGTCCTCGTGCGGCAGGTCGAGCAGCTCCTTGTAGCCCTCGGAGCCGCCGGACTGATTGCCATGATGGTGCGCCTCGACGACGAGGTGCCTCTCGTTGAACGACGCGCGCGGGTGGTCCTCGAGGACGAACGTGTAGCCTGCCCGGAGGTGCGTCCGGGTGCCCGCCGCGTGGTAGAGGACCCGCCGGGCGAGCATCTCCTCGGCGCGGAGCTTGGCGAGGCGCTCGCCGGCCGCCGGCGAGAAGAAGCGCTCGCCGTACAGGCTCACCTCCCCGACGCCGGTATCGGAGACGCGGGCCGAGCCGGCGATCTCGAGGTTCGGCCGGGCGTAGTCGTAATCCTTGAGCATGATCTTGGCCGGGAGCGTCTTGTGCCGGCAGGTGAACGTGCGGAACGACGCCCCCGCGCCGTGGTCACGCCCGAGCTGCGGGTGATAGCGGACCGGCTCCCCGACCGGATCTTCCGGGTACGACCGGTTGTCGCAGAGGATGAGCTTCTCGCCCTCGGGGCGGTGCTCGAAGTAATAGTAGATGCCCTCCCGCTCCATCCACCGCGAGAGAAAGTCGAGATCGCTCTCGCGGTACTGGCATATGTGCTCCTCGACCTCGTACTCGCCGAGGCGCAGCTCATAGTCGTCCACGCCGAGCCCGTTGTCTTCGAGGACAGACTTGATGACGTCGGGCAGCGCCATCCTGGTGAAGATCCGGCTGTGCTTGGACAGCTTGAGCTCCCAGAGCTTCGGGACCAGGAGCGCGCGGGCCAGCGCGCGGTCGTCGAGCTCGTGCAAGAGCTCGAAGCTCGCGAAGATGCCCGCGAACAGGAAGGGAGGGAGTCGGTCCGCCGCGCGATCGAGGGTGAGCACCGCCTTGCCCCCGATCACGTCGGCGAGGTCGAAGCCGTCGGCCGCGGTGTCCTGGAACGAGAGGAAGATCTCGATCTCGAAGGGCGCCGAGACGGCCTCGACGCCGCGAAAGCCGACGACGCGCGTCGAGGACGGGAGCATGCTCGAGGAGATGGTGATAAGGTCGTTCATGGCCGTCGCCGCGGCGTTCGAAGGAAACGCGCCTGTCGAGGCTACCACCCGAGGGACGCGACAGGCAACGGCGTGCGCCTGCGCCATCCTGGAGATCGGGCCTGCCCGGACCGGTCCTCTCCCTCGGTGTGGCCCTCGTCGCAAACCGCCTCTGGCCGGTTCATGCCACCACCACACACCCGCGTCCGCGCGTCTCCATCGCTTCCATCGCTCACGAGAATCGATGACTCCGGACGAGCCCGCGACTCGGAAGCTCATCTGGAGCCCAGGCGGCGGTGCGCCCGCGCGCGCCGAGGGGAGACGCTGAGGCCGTTCCCTCGCCTAGCGCGCGTCGCGCTCGCGCCAGAAGGCGAACGCCTCGTCCAGGTAGACCTCCTTGGCGCCGTGCCCGACCGGATGCTCGGCGACGCGCACGGGCCAGCCCGCGCCGCGCAGGACGTCGGCGAGGGCGCGGGCCGAGCGGCCCACCGAATCGTGAGCGCCGAAGCCGATGTAGAACGGCCTGGGCGCGAGCGTCGCGAGCTCGGGCGTCGCCTGCCCGCCGCCGCCGGACATCGCGCCGAAGCCGTCGGCGTCGATGCCGCCGCGCAGCGCGAGCGCCGCGGCGAAGAACGCGCCCGACGACGAGCCGGCCACGTACACCCGCGAGAACGCGACGCCGGCGACCTCCTCGAGCTTGCGCCGCTTCTCCGCGAACGTCGCCACGAACGCGGCGGCGTGCTCCTCGTACGCCCGCCCGCCCGTCGGCCAGCCCCACCAGCGCGCGTACCCCTTCGGCGCGAGGCCGACCTTGCCGCGCGGCATCAGGGCCGCGACGCCCGCGCGCCGGGCGGCGCGCGACACGACCGTCTCGAAGTTGGTCTTCTGCTGGCTCTCCTTCCCCGGCGGGACGATCCCGTGGAGGTAGATGAGCAGCGCGCGCGTCGGCGCGTCGGGCAGCGCGTAGCAGGTCTCCTCGTCGAGCGCGTCGACGCCGTCGATGCACCAGTCCGTCTCGACCCGCGGCGGTCGCGCTCGAGGCCACGGCGCCTGCTCGGGCGGCGCGCTCGCGGGCGCGGCGGCCGTCGGGATCGGCGGCGGCGCCGGGCCTCGCTCCGCTTGCCCCTCGGCGCGGAGCGGGGCGAGCGCGGCGCCGTCCTGCGGCGGCGCGCGCCCGCTCCTCGGCGCGTCCGCCGCGCCGTTGCACGCGCAGGGGACGACCGCGAGCGCGATGGCGAGCCGCGCGATCCACCGCGCGGCGGCGCCGGGAGAGGTCCTCATGACGCGCGGGCCGACGCCGGCCAGCGCGCCGCTCGCGGAGCGCCGGCCCATCACCCCCCGCGCGCGTCGCTCACCGCGATCAGCGCCCCGAGCGCCGCCGCGCACACCGTCTCGGTGCGCAGCGTCAGCGCGCCGAGGCGCACGCGCTCGAACCCGAGCGCCGCGCACACGCCGAGCTCCTCCGGCGTGAACCCGCCCTCCGGACCGACCGCGAACGCCGCCTCCACGCCCGGCGACAGCGCGCCGAGCCGCGCGCCGAGCGGCGTCTCCGCGTAGGGATCCAGCACCATCCCCAGCGCGCCGCCCTCGCCGGGCCGCGCCGCCCCCGCCGCCTCGAGCGCCGCCGCGAGGCTCATCGGCGCGTCGACGCGCGGCGCGTCCCCGCGGCCGCACTGGCGCGCCGCCTCGACCGCGATCCGGCGCCACCTTTGGCTCTTGTCCTCGCCCGGGCGCGCCACGCTGCGCGCCGAGATCGCCGGGATGATCCGCGTCGCCCCGAGCTCGGTCGCGTCGCGCACCACCGCGTCCATCTTGTCGCCCTTGCCGACCGCCTGGATCCACGTCACCCGCCGGCCCGGCCGCAGCGCCGCCGGCCGGGGCGCGTCGATGCGCGCCTCCGCGCTCTTTCGGCCGATCGACTCGAGCGTGGCGTCCGCCTCGACCCCGAGCTCCGGATCGAACACCACGAACCGATCCCCCTCGCGGAGGCGGTGCACCCGCACGACGTAGCTCGCCGCCTCCGGCGGCAGCGCGATCACGCCCGCCGCGATCGACCCGAGCGGCACCCGGAGCAGCCCCTGGCCGCTCATCCCGCCGCGGGCGCCGCGCCGCCCGGCGCGCGGAACAGGAGCGCCACCCAGCCCTCGCCGCCCGCGTCGCCCCGCCCGGCCGCGCGCTCGCCCCGCCCCGACGCGGGATCCGGCCGGGTCGCGACGTGCGCGAGCGGCAGCGAGGTGTACCGCGCCACGAGATCGTCCCGCTCGCTCTCGAGGATGCCCGACAGGATCAGCCAGCCGCCCGGCGCGAGCACGCGCGCGAGCTCGGGCGCCATCGGCCGGAGCACCCGCGCCTCGATGTTCGCGACCACCCACGGGAACCGCCGCGTCACCTGCTCGACCACGCCGGCGCTCGCCTCGATGCGACCCTCGAGGCCGTTGCGCGCCGCGTTCTCGTGGACCACCTCGATCACGTCGTCGTCGTTGTCGATCGCGACCGCCCGCTCCGCCCCGAGCAGCAGCGCGACCAGCGCGAGGATCCCGCTGCCCGTGCCCACGTCGAGGATCTCGCGGCCGCGGAGCTCGGCCGCGTGCTCGTCGAGCAGCTCCGCCACGAGCGCGGTCGTCGCGTGCAGGCCCGTGCCGAACGCCCTCCCCGGCTCGAGCAGCAGCACCCGCTCGCCCTCGCGCTCCGGCGCGCGCTCGATCCACGGCGGCACCACCGTGATCGTGGGCGTCAGCGCGAACGGCGCGAAGTGCTCCTTCCACGCGTCGCGCCAGGCGTCGCCCACCACCTCCTCCAGCCGCGCGGCGAGCGGCGGCGAGAGCTCCCCGAGCGCCGCGATCGCCGCCTCCGCCTCGCCGTGATCCTCGAAGCTCGCGACGAGCGTCACCTGGCCCGAGCGCGCGCCGCGCACGAGCGTCTGCTCGTCGCGCTGCTCGACGCCCGAGGCGCCCAGCTCGAAGAGCGCGGCGGCGATCTCGTCGGCCTCCGGCTCGGGGACATCGACTGCAACGAACGGGTATCGAGGCTCCACCTGGCTTGCTCCGTGACGTGCCGCCGGCCTGAAGAGCGGCGGCGGCGCGCCGGGAGCCTAACGAAAATCCGGCGCGCCGGGGCCGCCGATCGCGCGGAAGCCCTGGAGGACGCGGAGCATTTCTACCGCCCTACGTAACGGCGGCGGGCCGGGACCGAGACGAGCACCTCGCCGCGCAACGCGGGCGGCGGCACGCGCTCGCCGTCGTGGAGCACCATCGCGGTGAGGCGCCCCCCGTAGACGGCGCCCGTGTCGATCCCGGTCGCCCACGCGTGCATCTGCGGCTCGCTGCGCGCGTTGTGGCCGAACACCACGTGCGGCGGGCCCTGGTACGTCTGGCCCCACAGCGTCTTGCCCCCGCGGCGCTCGACCGGCTCGCCGTAGCGGCCGAGGCAGCGCACGTACATCAACGTGTGCGGATCCTGCCGCTCGATCGGCAGCCCGGGGATCAACCCCGCGTGGACGACGCGGAGCCCGTGCTCTGGCAGATCCAGCCAGTACGGCAGCGTCTCGAGCCACGCCCAGTCGCGCTTGCGCAGCTGCTGCGCGGTCTCCTTCGACAGCTCCCCCAGCGGCTCGCCGCGCGGATCGCTGCGCCCCGCGCGCCAGCGGAGCAGCCGATCCTCGTGGTTGCCCCGCACCGAGATCGCGCCGAGCTCCCGGAGCAGATCGAGCGTTCCGCACGGATCCGGCCCGCGCACGATCAGGTCGCCGACCATGACCACCCGATCGCCCGACGTGAAGCCGACGTGCTCGATCAGCCGCGCCAGCTCATCCCGGCAGCCGTGGACGTCACCGATGATGATCGTGCGCGGCATCGCACACCCAACGTAGCAGGGACGCCCGGCTCAGGGGGCCTCCAGGCCCGGCCCCCCGAGCTCGGCGGCGCCCGCCCGGCGGCAACGCCCGCCGCCGCCGGGGGCCACGATCGACGTTTTTCCTTGAATTTCAGGTAGTTACGACTGCGTCGCCGGCCTCCGCCGCCGCGGCCGAGCGGGCGGGCTGGCCTGGGGCCGGCGCCCGCCGCGGGCGCGGCGGGCCGGTCAGGAGCGTTACGGGGAGTCGATCTTCGCGCGCTTCGGGATGACGACGATCCCGCCCTCGCTGACGAACCACTTCTTGCGGTCCTCCTCGAGGTTGAAGCCGATCTCGGCGCCGGCGGGGATCTCGACGTCCTTGTCGATGATGCAGCGGCGCAGCTTCACGTGGCGCCCGATCTTGACGTCCTCGAACAGCACGCACTCCTCGATGTGGCTGAAGGAGTTCACGCGGACCCGGTTCGAGAGCACGCTCCGGTGGATCCGGCCGCCGGAGATGATGCACCCGAGCGAGACGAGGCTGTCCGTCGCGATGCCGACGCGCGCGTTCGCCTCGTCGCGGAAGACGAACTTGGCGGGCGGGTCGTGGCTGATGCCCGTCCGGATCGGCCAGCGCGGGTTGTAGAAGTTGAACGCCGGCTGGATGCTGACGAGATCCATCTGGGCCGCCCAGTAGGCGTCGATCGTCCCGATGTCGCGCCAGTACCCCGCGCCCTCGTCCTCGCCAGGGACGCGGTTCTCGTGGAAATCGTAGACATAGACGCGGCTGCCGCTCTTCACCATCCGCGGGATGATGTCGCGGCCGAAGTCGTGCGCGCTGTCCTCGGTCGCGGCGTCCTGCTCGAGGACGTCGAGCAGCGCCGGGGTCTTGAAGATGTAGTTGCCCATCGACGCGAGGCACATGCCCGGCCTGCCGGGCATGCTCGGCGGATCCTGCACCTTCTCGTGGAAGGCGATGATCCGCCCCGCCTCGTCGCACTCGATGACGCCGAAGGCGCGGGCCTCTTCCTTGGACACCGGGATGGCGGCCACGGTCACGTCGGCGCCGCGCGCGAGGTGATCGTGCAGCATCTGGCGCACGTCCATCTTGTAGACGTGGTCGCCGCCGAAGATGCAGAGGTGCTCGGGCGACTCGTCGGTGATGACGTGCTGGGTCTGGTAGACCGCGTCGGCCGATCCCTTGAACCAGCTCTTGCCCGTGCGCTGCTGCGCCGGGACGGTCTCGATGAAGCTGTCGAGCATCGGCGACAGGCGCCAAGCTCGGGCGATGTGCTCGTCTAGCGACGCGCTCTTGTACTGCGTGAGGATCTTGATTCGGTGCAGGCCGGAGTTGACGAAGTTCGAGAGGACGATGTCGATGATCCGGTAGCGGCCGCCGAACGGCACGGCCGGCTTCGCCCGGTCGTGCGTTAGCGGGCCGAGCCGGCGGCCTTCGCCGCCAGCGAGGATCATCACCAAAACCTTCGACGCTTCGAAAGCGGCGCGCAGGGTCGTCTCGCGCATGGGACGGAGAGGGTACTCGATCGATGTTGCCAGCGCGAAGAGCGGAAACGCGCCCTCCGCGGTTTCACGGACGCCCGAGGGCCGGGAGAACGCCGCGAAGGCCCGCGTAACGCGCGCCCCACGTGCGTAACGAGCGAGCCAGCGACCCTCCCCCACGCGGCCGGCCCGCGCCGCGGCCGGCCCGCGCCGCGGGCAGCCCGCGCGCGTCGAAGGTCCCGCGCGCTCCCGCGCCGGCCCGCGAGCGGCCGCTCCGGCGGGGGAACGTCGACCTCCGCGGCGGCGCGCCGCCGCGTGGCCGCCCGATGAAGAGAGGGGGACGTTTCCGTTTCTCTTTACGATCCGCTCGCGGCCGTGTTAGCCGTTTCCGCCGCCGCGCGCGCACGCGAGAGGCGCCTGATCCGCACGCGGCGCACCGCCGTCCGGAGGCTACTCCAGCGCTGGATCTTTCCTGCCGGATGCCCCCGTCACGTTGACCTTGGAGATGCCATGAACGCCCGATTCGGTCGAACCCTCGCCGCCGCTATCCTCCTCGTCGCGGGCACTTCAGGGTGCGGAACGGACGAGCAGCCCTACCAAGCCAAGCCCGCGTTCAGCGGCCAGAAGCCGAACCTGCCCGCCGTGCCGACGCTCCCCGCGAAGAACAAGAAGCAGGGCGACGCCTACACGGTGTGGGGCGTCACGCACGACCTCCGGAGCCGCGTCCACTTCGAGGACGTGAACGGCAAGAAGCTCTCGATCGTCGGCTACATCGTCAAGACGAACCTCGCGGAGGCCCCGGCCTGCGCCGTCCACAAGACGGGCAAGGCCGACCCGCCGGACTGTAAGGCGCCGGTCCCGAGCTTCGCGATCGCCGACGAGAAGGGCGAGACGAAGGACGTGATCGAGGTGATGGGCTGGGCCTCGAACTTCGCGCAGATCTACAGCCTGATCGAGGCGATCGACCGGGCTCCGCGCGGCAAGGAGAACGAGGCGAAGCTCACCGACGAGTTCTGGGGGCAGGATCTGCCGAACCCGATCCCGGCCGTCGGCGCGAAGGTGAAGGTCACCGGCACCTACGGCGTGACGTTCACGAAGTCGACCGGCGGCGCCGCGGCCAACCCGAAGTACGGCATCATGTCGGCCGAGCAGATCGAGTACCTCGAGCCCCCGACCGAGAAGGCCACCCTCCCCGGCATGAAGCGGCGCCCCTGACGCTGCAGCCCGCGGCGGCGGTGCGCCGGAAGATGGAACCGCCAAGAGCGCCAAGGACGCCAAGAGAGAGGAAGAACAAATTTTCCTTCTCTCTTGGCGTTCTTCGCTTCTCGGCGATTTTTCTCTCTGCCTTCCGTCTCCGTGCCCTGCCCCCGCGCCGCCGCGGCGGGCCGCTTCACGTGAGGATCGACCGGATCCCGCTGCCCGGCTCGGTCGCCGCGGACTCGAAGATGGCGTCGATGAGGAGCCGCCGCATCGAATCGTCGTGCGCCTCCCGGGAATCGATGCGCACCAGCGACGCCGGCGCCTGGCGGATGACCGCATCGAACGACGCCGGCTCGAACCGGTACAGATCCTCCGTCACGATGACGGCATAGGGCTGCGAGGCCGCGATCGTCGGCCGGAGCGAGCGCAGATCGCACTCGCGCACCGCGACCCCGAGCCGCGCCCCCACCTCCCGGCACGCCGCGACGAACTCGGCAGGACAGCCGGCCACGATCACGAGCGGAATGGGCGGAGCGCTCGGGACCACGGCCTTGCGCGGCTTCGTACCGTCCTCCATAGGCGCCTCAACGTAGGCCATGTCTTGACTATGCCGGCAAGGGAATTGTTTCATCGGGCACCACGGCGCGCGGCGCGTGGTCCACGGCGCGCGACGCCTCGACGCTCAGCGCGCGCCGACCCCTTGCTGCACGTGCCACCCCCGGCCCTCCTCCGCGCCGATGAAGCGGATCCGCCCGGACCGCTCCATGTCGTCGACCAGCTCCTCCGCCTCGAGCTGCGAGATGTCGATCCGGTCGCAGAGCACGTCGCGGAACTGCGTCTTGCCCTGCACGTAGTCCGCGTCGATCAGCGGCCCCAGCGCGCCCGTCAGGATCTCGGCCGCCAGGTCCAGCGCCACCACGGGCGTGACCACGGTCTCGGCGGTCGTGCGGACGCTCTCGTCCGTTGTCTGGACCGCCGCGTCGCCCATCGCGACGCTCTCGTCTCCGGTGATGAGGGTGCCGTACTCGACGGTGATCCGATCGGTCGTCATGACTCCACCTCGCCCGCGCCCGGACCGGTCCGCAGACCGCGCCCGCACTTCCTTCCTTCCACGCTATGGAGCGGGGGAGCGCCGATCGGAAGCCGACGCCAGGGCGTCCCCGCCGGAGAAGTCGCTCCCGGCGGCGATTTCAGGCGGCAACCCGCGGCAAGATCAGGGAAGCTACCGCCCCTGCCAGGCCCATCGGCGGGGGGGCGCTGGCCCCCGAGTTCATGATGTCATCCCCCGAGGACCACGCTTCACGCCCGAGCCGCATGGGGGCGGTGCGCACGCCGATCCCCAGGGCGCAGGGGCTGATCGCGTTCCAGCTCGTCGGTCGGGTGCTGCTCCACGCGATCCTCGTCGGCGTGACGGCCGGCATCGCCGGCTCGCTGTTCTTCGCCGCCCTCGAGCTCGCCGAGCACGAGCTCCTCGTCGCGATCACCGGCTACAGGCCGCTCCGCGCGAAGGGCGAGGCGGTGCTCACCGGCGTGCACACCGGGCCGTTCCGGCCGTGGCTCGTCTGCCTCCTGCCGGCCGTCGGCGCCCTCGTCGGCGGGCTGCTCACGGCGAAGCTCGCGCCCGAGACGCGCGGCGGCGGCGGCGACGCCTTCATCAACGCGTTCCACCGGCTGGGCGGCAACATGCGCCGCCGCGTCCCGCTGGTGAAGGCGCTCGCCTCGATCTTCACGCTCGGCTCGGGCGGCTCCGGCGGGCGCGAGGGGCCGACCATGCAGATCGGCGGCGCCATCGGCTCGATCATCGGGCGCGCCCTCCGGGTGGGCGCGCGCGAGCGGCGGATCCTGCTCATCGCGGGCGCGGCCGCCGGCATGTCGGCCGTGTTCCGGACGCCGCTCGGGGCCGCGCTCCTCGCCGTCGAGGTGCTGCACCGCGACGACTTCGAGGCCGACGCGCTCGTGCCGTCCATCCTCGCCAGCGTCGTCTCGTACTCGGTCTTCATCTACTTCTTCGGCGAGTCGACCCTCTTCGCGCACGCGCCCCGCTACCCGTTCATCCCGGCCCACCTCCCGCTCTACGCCGCCCTCGCGCTCGTGGTCTCGCTCGTGGCCACGGTGTTCCTCCGGACGCTGCACACCGTCGAGCACACGATGCACCAGATCCGGCTGCCGATCTGGGCGAAGCCCGCGCTCGGCGGCCTCGCGCTCGGCGCGCTCGTGACCCCGCTGCTGATGCTCCTCGGGCCGCGCTTCGACCGGCCGGGCCAAGGGTTCGGCCTGCTGGGCGCGGGGTACGGGGCGGCCCAGGTCGCGATCACCGGGGCCTCGTGGATGCCCAGCGGGTGGACGGGGGTGCAGCTCCTGCTCGTGCTGCTCGCCACGAAGATCGTCGCGACCTCGTTCACCGTGGGCTCGGGCGGCAGCGCCGGCGACTTCGGCCCGTCGCTCGTGCTCGGCGCGCTCACCGGCGGGGCGTTCGGGCGCGCGGCGGAGCTCCTCTTCAACGACCCGCGCATCGACCCCGGCGCGTTCGCGCTCGTCGGGATGGGCACGTTCTACGGCGGCATCGCGCACGTGCCGATCGCCTCGCTCGTCATGGTCTGCGAGCTCGCCGGCAGCTACGACCTGCTCGTGCCGCTCATGCTGTGCGAGGGCATCGCCTTCGTGGCGCTGCGGCACAGCACCCTGTACCGCGCGCAGGTCGCGACGAAGCGCGAGTCCCCGGCGCACCGCGACGAGCTCATCGTCGACGTGCTCCGCAGCATCCGCGTCGCCGACATCGTCATCCGCAGCCGCCCGTTCGTGTCGTTCGAGGCGCGGACGCCCGCGGCGGTCGTGGTCGAGCGCATCGCGGCGTGCGAGTGGCAGGACACCTTCCCGGTGCTCTCCGAGGACGGCAAGGTCATCGGGACCATCGACGCCGAGATCCTCCGCGCCACCGCGATGAGCCCCGAGCTGTCGGGGCTCGCGATCGCGCACGACATGATGGCGAGCCCCGCCTCGGTCAGCGAGACCGCGGACCTGCACCGCGCGCTCCAGGTGCTGCTGGAGCTCCGCGTGCGCGAGCTCCTGGTCACCGACGGCGACGGCAAGATCATCGGCATCCTGGACGAGTCCGACGTCACGCGCGCCTACCACGACGCCACGGCGCAGCTCGAAGGTACGGCGCAGTAGGAGCCGCGCGCGCGTCACGGGCGTCCTCCGCGCGCGTCACGGGCGTCCTCCGCGCGCGTCACGGGCGTCATCCCTGCGCGTCATGGGCGTCATCGCGCGCGTCACGGGCGTCCTCCACGCGCGTCATGGGCGTCATCGCGCGCGTCATGGGCGTCCTCCGCGCGCGTCACGGGCGTCCTCCGCGCGCATCGCGAACACCGGCCGAACGCGTCGCTCGGGGCGCGCCCTCCGGGAAAAGGCAAGTTTTCGGCGCCCGCAGGCCTCGCCACGAACGCCCGGGCTTCACGCGCGCGCGGGCAGGCGGATGTCCTGGTCGCGCCGCGCGGCCGATCGCGATCTCGGGCGAAATGCCCACGCGCAGGGCCGCCGCCCGTTTCGGGAGTCTCCTGAGCTTTCAATCTTGGATTCCACGCAGCGACGGAACCAGCGGCGTGGGGGATACTCTGGTTCATCCCTGGAATTCGATCCGGAGAGCGCGCAGGGGAGAGTGGGCATGCTGGTCGATACGCTCGGAGGTCGGACGGTGCGGCGCAACGCAGAGGTACGAACACGCTCGAGCGCGCCCAACAGCCGCGCCAAGCTCGTGGTTGTCGTCGACGATGAGCCCAGCATCCAGGAGGTCGTGAGCATGATCCTGGAGAGCGAGGGCGGCTACGAGGTGCGCTGCGCCTCGAACGGGGAGGAGGCGCTGGCGCTGCTCGATCAGATCGCGCCGCCGGACCTGCTCGTCGTCGACATCATGATGCCGGTGATGGACGGCTGGGGCCTGCTCACGGCGCTCCGGCACAACGAGAAGACGGCGCGTATACCAGTCATTGTTTCATCCGCGTCTTCAAAACATGACGCGACGAGCCTCGGTGTCGCTCGCGTGCTCCCCAAGCCGATCGACTACGACGCCTTCCTGGCCGCGGTCGACGAGCTCACGCACTGCCGGGAGCGTCAGATCCTCGGCGCCGAGTAGGATCCGGCGCTCACGAGCGCGCGCGCCATCCAATCGAGCCCATCGAAACCGCAAATGGCCCATGGACCTCGAGGGCCGTCCAGCGGTAGCTTCACCCCAGTGTTGTTAGAGACCCCGGGTGCCGGCCTCTTCGCCGGCTACGCTCCCCTCCCCGGCGCCTACGACGAGCTGTTTGGCCCAGACGGCGCCCCACGACCCGAGTTCCTGCGCACTGCCACGCTCCTCGGCGCGTTCGCGCCGAACGAGTTCGCGCGCGCGCAGCAGCTCGCGGAGCTCGCCCTGCTCAACCAGGGCGTCACCTTCTCGGTCTACGCGGACCAGCGCGGCGCGGAGAAGATCTTCCCGCTCTGCCTCATCCCCCGGATGCTCTCCGCGGCCGACTGGGCCCACATGGAGCGCGGCCTCGAGCAGCGCGTCCGCGCGCTCGGCCTGTTCCTCGACGACGTCTATGGGGACCAGCGCATCCTGAAGGACGAGCGCATCCCCCGGGACCTCGTGCTCGGCTCGGGGCAGTACCTGAAGCAGGTCCACGGCCTGCGGCCCCCGGGCGGGGTGCGCATCCACATCGCGGGCGTCGACATCATCCGCGATCCGGCCGGGACCTTCCGCGTCCTCGAGGACAACCTCCGCACCCCGTCCGGCGTGTCCTACGTCCTGGAGAACCGGCTCATCAGCAAGCGCGTGCTGCCGCACCTGCTCGACAAGGCGCGCGTCCAGCGGGTCGACCACTACCCGGCCCGGCTCGCCGAGACGCTGCGCTCGGTGTCGCCCGTGAGCCCGAGCGGCACGAGCGCGGTCGTGCTCACGCCGGGGCCGTACAACTCGGCGTATTTCGAGCACAGCTTCCTCGCGCGCACGATGGGGCTCGAGCTCGTCCAGGCGCCCGACCTCTTCGTCGATCAGGACCAGGTCTTCGTCCGGACGACGCGCGGCCCGCGCCGGGTCCACGTCATCTACCGCCGCATCGACGAGGCGTTCCTCGACCCCGAGGCCTTCCGCCCCGACAGCCTGCTCGGCGTGCGCGGCCTGATGCGCGCCTACGCCGCCGGCAACGTCGCGCTCGCGAACGCGCCCGGCAACGGCGTGGCCGACGACAAGGCCGTGTACCCCTTCGTGCCCGAGATGATCCGCTACTACCTCGGCGAGGAGCCGATCCTCGAGCAGGTCCCCACCTACCTGTGCATGCGCGACGACGATCGCCGCTACGTGCTCGAGCACCTGCACGAGCTGGTCGTCAAGGCGGTCGACGAGGCCGGCGGCTACGGCATGCTCATGGGCCCGCAGTCGACCGCCGCGCAGCGCGAGGAGTTCCGCGCGCGCATCGAGGCGACGCCGCGCCGCTACATCGCGCAGCACCGGGTCGAGCTGTCGACGAGCCCCACCTGGGACCCGGCCTCCAGGGTCGCGGTCCCGCGCCGGCTCGACCTCCGCCCGTACGTGCTGACGGGCCGCGACGGCCCGTGGGTGCTGCCCGGCGGGCTCACGCGCGTCGCCCTCGTGGCCGGCTCGTACGTCGTCAACTCCAGCCAGGGCGGGGGCTCGAAGGACACGTGGGTCCTGAAGGGCCCGGGGGACGGCGCGGAGCGGCCCCCGTCGGTCGGCGCCGCGAGCCCCGCGCCCGAGGCCGCGAGCAACGGCGCCTCCAGCGCGGCGCCGCCGTCCTCCCGGCCCCCACCCTCCCGACCCCCACCTTCCCCGCCCCCGTCCGACCCCACGGAGGCCCCGTGATCTCCCGCGTCGCCGATCACTGTTTCTGGTTCGGCCGCTACCTCGAGCGGACCGAGAGCGTGGCCCGGATCCTCGCCGTCACGCAGCACCTCGCGCTCGACGCCGAGCTCTCGCCGCAGCAGTGCTGGCTGCCGGTCATCATCGTGGCCGGGCAGAAGGCGCACTTCGCCGAGGTGCACGGCGAGGACGCCGCGGCCGACGGCGAGCTCGTGCAGCGCTACATGAGCCTCGACGAGGACAACCCGACGAGCCTCCGCCGCTCGAGCTCCGCAGCGCGCTTCAACGCGCGGTCGATCCGCGAGGTCGTCAGCCTCGAGGCGTGGGAGACCGTCAACGAGCTCCACCTCTGGATGAACGGCGAGCAGGCGCTGGAGGAGTTCCGGTCGAGCCGCTACGCCTTCTACCGGCGCGTGCGGCAGCTCACCCAGCTCTGCCTCGGGCTCACCCAGAGCACGATGCTCCACGACACGCCGCTCGATTTCATCTGGCTCGGCGTGCTGATGGAGCGCGTCGGGCAGACCGCGCGCACGCTCGACGTCCACCACCACGCCCTGACCACGATGGAACAGCCGAGGTCCGACAGAAACGGCGCCCGGCAGGGCGGCGTGCCCCGGCGCCACCGGGTGGTGGAGACGGCGCTCTGGCTCTCGCTCCTCCGCGCCTGCTCCGGGTTCGAGCCGTTCATGAAGCTGCACCAAGGTCAGGTGAGCCCGCAGGCGGTCGCACAGTTCCTCCTCTTCGAGCCCCGCTTCCCGCGCTCGATCCGGCACTGCGTGCACGCGGCGTTCGCCCGGCTCTGCGAGATCCGGCCGCAGGAGAGCGCGACGCTGCCCGGGGGCGAGAGCCTCACGCGGCTGCACCTCTTGCACCAGTGGGTCGCCGACAGGGCGGGCGAGCCGTTCGATCCGCTCGCGGTCCACGCGGCGCTCACCCATGTGGTCGACGAGACAGCCACGATCTGCGACGGTATCGGTCGCGAGCTGCTCGGTTACGGGCCGCCCGACAGCAGTCCCTCCGCCACGAGCCAGTAGCCAAGACCCGCCGACGTATCCATGCCGAACCTCCTCGCGATGTCGTTCGAGGGCGAGCTCGCCCCGAGCTTCGATCTCACGTGCCTGCGCCCCGGGGGCAAGCTGCCCGACGGCTGGGGCATCGGCTACTACCCGGGGGGCGAGCCGAGCGCCTCGGTGCTCAAGGAGCCGGCGCCGCCGCAGGGGAGCATCCGCAGCGAGCTCGTGAAGGCGTGGGAGCACCTCGAGTCGTCGCTGCTCGTGCTGCACATCCGCACGGCGACGTGGGGCAGCATCAACGACGCCAACACGCAGCCGTTCAGCCGGAGCTGGGGCGGGCGCGACTGGCTGTTCGCGCACAGCGGCAGCCTGGTCGACCGGATCGAGGTCGATCCGAAGTCGCTCTTCCAGCCGGTCGGGTCGACGGACACGGAGCTCATCCTGTGCGAGCTGCTCCGCTGGATGGCGTCGGAGGGCCTCCGGAGCATCGGCGACATCGATCCGGCGGTCCTGCGCGACTGGTTCGACGAGATGAACGAGCACGGCCCGCTCACGTCGGTGCTCGCCGACGGCCGCGACCTCGTCGTCTACGCGGATCGCGATCGCGAGGGGGACGCGTTCCTCTGGGAGGTGCTGCCGCCGTACGAGCGGCTCGCGTTCGGGGACGAGGACCTCGAGGTCGATCTCACCCGCCGGGGGGTCAAGAGCCGCAAGGGCGTCATCGTCTCGTCGGAGGAGCTCAAGGTCCACGCGGGGGCGCAGCCCGCGACCTGGACGCGCGTCCCGCCGGGCCACCTCGTCGTGCTGCGGCAGGGCGCGCTGCGGGCCAGGGCGACCCCGCGCACCGACGGCCGCCGGGCGGCGCCGTCCGTGCCGCCGCTCTCGTCGCGCCCGGTCCGCCGCCCGACGCACGCGCCGATCCGCCGCTTCCACGTGGTGCACCGCACGGCGTACCACTACGCGACCGCGGTCGAGCGCAGCACGCACCTCTTGCGGCTGACGCCGGCGCACGACCGGCTGCAGGCGCTGCTCCACAACGAGATCAACCTGTCGGTCGAGGGCCAGCAGCGCGATTACGACGACGTCTTCGGCAACCGCGCGCGGCGGGTGCTGCTCGACACGCCGTTCAAGGAGCTCATCATCGAGTCGAAGTCGCGGGTGGAGCTGCTCGACACCGATCCGCTGAGCTTCCGCCCGCTGCGCGCCCGCTCGACGATCCCGCTCGTGTGGATGCCGTGGCAGCGGCAGATCCTGCAGCCGTTCCTCCTGCCGCCGGAGCTGGCGGAGAGCGAGCTCGCGGAGCTCATCGAGTACGCGATGACGTTCGTCGAGCGGAACGACTACGACCTGCTCGACACGCTGCTCGACCTGAACGCGTCGATCTTCCAGGAGTACGAGTACAAGCAGGGGGCGACGAACGTGTTCACGACGGCGTTCGACGTGTACGCGAACCGCCGCGGCGTGTGCCAGGATTTCACGAACCTGTTCATCTGCCTGACGCGGCTGCTCGGCGTGCCGTCGCGCTACGTGTGCGGGTACATCTACACGGGGCCGAAGCACGAGAACCAGCGGCAGAGCGAGGCGTCGCACGCCTGGGTGCAGGTGTACCTGCCGGAGATCGGCTGGAAGGGCTTCGACCCGACGAACGGGATCCTGACCCAGACCGAGCACATCCGCGTCGCGGTCGGGCGCAACTACATGGACGCGACGCCGACCTCGGGCACCATCTTCGTGGGGGGCGGCGCGGAGCGCCTCGAGGTCGACGTGCGGGTCGAGCCGATCGATTGAGGGAGAGCGCGGCTCAGGGCCGCTGAGGGAGAGGACGGCTCAGGGCCGCTCGGAGGGCGCGGCTCAGGGCCGCGTGGCGATCCAGTAGAGGAGCGCCGTCCTGCTGAGGCCGTCGTCGAGCGCGGTCTGGGCCTGCGCCTCCTCCCAGGCCGCCTCCTTGTCGATGGTCGCGTGCGCCGCGATGAGGAAGGCGTTCCACGGGTCCTCTGCGCCCGTCGAGGCAGCCTCCATCGCCGGCCACGCGTAGTTGACCCAGTCCTTCGAGATCAGCGACTCCGAGATGGGGGTGATCGGGAGGATCTGGATCCCATAGACGTACTCCGGGTTCTCCCCGAACCACGTCCCGAAGTCGGCCTTCGTGGACCAGAGGACGCCGACGGCGCCGTTCTCCTTGAAGGGCACGTCGTAGACCGTGCCGTTCGAGGTGATCTGCCAATACGTCTGCGCGGAGGCCGTCTCCATGGCGAGGAGCACCCGGCCGATGTTCTTCACGTCATCGTTCTCGAGCGCCTCGCCGAGCAGCTTCAGGCTGTACCAGGCGTTGACGGCCTCGGACGTCGACTCCTGGTTGCGGCCGTCCGCGAACGGGAACAGCCCCGATGCCCAGGAGTGCCCCCTGAACCAATCCATGCTGCGGAACGGCGTGAAATGCGGGTCCTTCGCGCTCGGATTCGCGATGTCGCGGGCGAGCCAGAGCACCTTGTCGGCGTACTCGTCGCGCCAGTCCGCGTCGGACTTCGCCAGGACGGCCGCGGCATAGAGGAAGTAGCCGTAGTGGAAGTGGTGATCGTTGTAATACCCCTGGCCGAAGTCGGCGGTCTCGCTCTCCAGACCCATGGTCGTCACGATGCCGCCCCACGTCGTGTCGTAGACGAAGGGATTCTCGTTCTCGCCGTTGAGCCACGGGTTGAGCTGCGACTTGAGCCGCGCCCTGAGCTCCTCGGCGAGGTCCTCCTTCTCGACCGCCTCGGCGATCTGCGCGAGGCGCGCGAGCTTCGCGATCTGCTTGCCCCCGAAATAGGGGTCCACGCCGGCGACGTCCTGCTTGGGCGTGAACGACCGCTCCTCCTCGAGCGCGTCCGCGACGATCTCGCCCCACTCGTCCGAGACGCGGCGCGGCGAGTCCCAGCCGATCGTGCTGAGCGGGTACACGAGCTCCCAGCTCGCCCCGGAGATGCCCTTCATCTTGCCGATCACGGTCGGATACGCGATGTCCGCGCCCTTCGCCATCTCGAGCCGCTCCTGGTGGTGCGGGAGGGCCATGGTCAGGAGATCGCCCTCGCCCTCCGTCTTCCAGACGAAGCGCACCGAGGCGGTGTCCTCGGTGACCGTCGCCTCGACGTCGCCGCCGACCGGGATGGCGGCGGCGTGCTTGTCGAGCTCCGCCGCCGCGTTCGGCCCCGGCACGAGCGCGAGGCGGAGCGAGCCCTCGTACGGCGCGCGCGCCACCATGGAGAGCGCGTCCCACTCGAGGGTGATCTCGGGGAACGCGTAGAGGACCCACGTCTGGCCGTTGTTGAGCGAGATCTCGAATCGATCGCCCGTGACCTCGGTCGGGCTCGTCGACTCGCCGTTCACCGCGGTGATCGCCACGCCGTCGCCGGCGCGCACGGACGGGCGGAGCCCGGCGTACGTGGTCGTGACATAGGGCATCCCGTAGACGATGGGCGCGGTCATGGTGCCGCCCTGCGCCTTCCACTCCACGGTGACCGAGAGAAGGTCGGACGACGTGACCGCGTGGCCGGAGAAGGCCTCTCGCGCGCTCAGGCCGAGGTGCGAGACATCCGCCGTCGTGACGGACGCCTTCGCCACCGCGACGTCCGGCCGGGAGATCGACAGCCCCTGTCCGAGCGCCTTGAGGTCGTACGGCGCGGCGTTGATCCGCTGATCGCCGGCGCCGAGCACGAAGTTCATCCAGGTGGCGTTCGTGGGGAGCGGGGCCTCCAGATCGGACAGGGCAGAGGCCGGCTCGAGCGGGTGCGCCGACTGCTCGAACTCCGGCTCGACCTTCGACAGCGGCTTGTCGCGGTCGAGCTCCCACGTCTCGACCATCACGCCGCCGGAGCCGCCGTCGCCCCCTCCGCCGCCTCCCCCGCCGTCATTGTTGGCCGGCGGGGTCGGCGGCTGCTCGTCGTCGCCGCAGGCGGCGATGGCGCACAGGCAGCTCAGCAACGTGAAAGTCCGTAGCATCGGATGCTTCAACATCATTCTCTTGCTCCCTCGCTCCAGCGCTCATCGCTCCACCTGATGTGAAGCGGATCGAGAGATGAGCCCTGGTGTCGTGGTAATTTCATCGATCTGCAAGCAACGGAGCAAGATTCTTTCACGAAGCGCCGGGCCCGTCCAGCCTGGCGAGCGCGGCGGACGCCGCGCGCGAAGCCGTCGCGACCTCATCAATCCGGCGATCGCCGTCGCACAGCCCGCGAATCGCTACGTCATTGTCCGATGGTCGCGATCGCGCCTGCCCGGAGGGCAGCTCGCATGTAGGCGGTAAACTATCAAGTTTATTGATATTTCTTCGCACATCGCCGCCCTCGCGTCCCCGCCCGCGTCGGGCGGCGGCTCATCGGGGCTTGGCAGCGGGCTTTGCGGGCGCCTTTTCGGCGGCCTTCTTCGCGGGCGCCTTCGCGCTCTTCGCGGCTGCGCTCTTCGTGGCTGCGCTCTTCGTGGCTCCGCCGCGCGCGGGCGGCGGCTCGGGCGCGTCGCCGCCGCGCACGAGCGCGAGCACGGCGTCGGCGTGGCCGTCGACCTTCACGCCGCTGAAGACGTGCTTCACCTTGCGGTCGGCACCGATGATGAACGTGCTCCGGATCGTGCCCGTCACCTTCTTGCCGTACATCGTCTTCTCGCCGTAGGCGCCGTAGGCGTTGTGCGCGACGAGGTCCGGATCGCTGAGGAGCGTCACCTCGAGATCGTATTTGTCCCTGAACTTCCGGTGGCGATCGACGGAGTCGCGGGAGACGCCGAGCACGACGGCGCCGGCCTCGGCGAACGCGTCGAGCCCGGCGGAGAAGGCCTGGGCCTCCCGCGTGCAGCCGGGGGTGTCGTCCTTCGGATAGAAGTAGAGGACGACCGTCTTGCCCGGGAAATCGGCGAGGCCTACCTTCTTGCCGCTGTCGCTCTCGAGGGAGAAATCCGGGGCACGGTCGCCTACGTTCACCATCGCTCGCTCGCTCCTTGTCTGCTCGGGCGCAGGGGGGACTGACCCCCTCCGGCGCCGCGGCGGGCACGATACACGCGGCGTCGCCGGCGCACCACAGAGCTGCCCCGGAAGCGCGCCCGCGGCCGGTCCGAGGCGGCGAGTCGGCGTGGCCTCGGCCCCGGAGGCGCGGGGGCGTCAGGGCCACCCCGGATCCGGCTCAGGCGGAGCGTGAATTCCGTCCCAGAGCGCCCGCACGGCGGGGGCGGGCCACGCCTCCCGGAGCCGCGGCCGCGGCGGGCCGCCCCACGGCGCCCACGAGCCGTCGTGCGGGTGCCGGCGCGCCCACTCGTACATCGCGTCGCGCGCGGCGCGGTCCGCCATGGCGTCGTAGATGCGCATCCCGGCGGCGATGCGCCGGTCGAGGAGCGCGAAGCCGCCGACCCGGATCGGCGCCTGCGCGCACGGCAGCACGACCGGGGTCTCCTGCCCCAGCGCCTCGGCGAGCGCGAGGAGCGCCCGCGCGTTGGAGAACCGGGGGTGGTGCACGACGCGCCGCTCGATGAGGTTCTGCTCGTTGGTCACGAGATCTCGCACGAGGGCGCGCTCGAGCGCGGGGTGCGGCTGGCCGGCCCGCCGCGCGGCCTCGTGCCTGGCCCACGCGCCGCGGATGAACTGCGAGCACCGGCCCGGCGGGAGCTCGGCGCTCTGCCCGAGCAGGTGGTGGAGCACATGATACCAGGCGTCGAAGAAGATGAGGTGATTGGCGCGCTCCAGGAAGAGGAAGCTCTCCCGCAGCGCCGACGGGGCGATCGCGCCCTCGCGGCGGTCCAGGGCCGCCGCGATCTCGGTCATCAGGGCGCCCGCGTTGCGCGACACGAGGTGCGCCATGAGCAGCCAGGGCAGATCCGGCGGATGGGCGCGGGTGAGCGCGTAGAGCTCCAGGTAGCTCTCCGTGCGCGCCACGTTGTCGACGTTTCGCGCGTCGAGCTCGTCGAGCAGCGCCGTGAGGCGCGCTGTACCGATGCGGCCCGACGCTTCCGAGCACACCGCCTCGACCATACCGGGCGCTCTGCATGAGGCCGGCCACGCCGACTCCGCAGCTTTCCGGATTTCCTCGCGGCGGCGACGGCGGAGCGAAGAGCCCGGCCGGCGGGGCGCGCGGAGGGTGGCGGAGGGTGAACCGATGTGACGATGCGAACGCCGCCTGGCGGCGCGGCGGAGGAGCGCCCTGGGCCGGCTTGCCGCAGCGGGGCCGCCGAGGTACCAACAGGCACATTCGCACGACGCGCCGGACCGCGTCATCGCGCGTCGTCGAGGAGACGACACCCGCGCCGCCGGAGGAGATCATGACCCTACCTGTCCCCGTGTACATCGTCGCAGCGGCCCGGACGCCGATCGGCGCGTTCCAGGGAGCGCTCTCGCCCCTGCCCGCCCCGCGCCTGGGCGAGGTCGCCATCCGGGCGGCCCTCGAGCGGGCGAGCCTCTCTCCCGATGCCGTCGGGGAGGTCTTCCTGGGCAATGTCCTGTCCGCCGGCATCGGGCAGGCGCCGGCCCGGCAGGCCGCCATCTATGCCGGCATCCCGAGCAAGGTCCCGGCCACCACGGTGAGCAAGGTGTGCGGCTCGGGGCTCCAGGCGGTCATCTTCGGCGCGAAGACGGTGGCGCTCGGCGACGCGGACGTGGTGGTCGCGGGCGGCATGGAGTCGATGTCGAACGTGCCTTACTACCTCCCGCAGGCGCGCTCCGGCTACCGCATGGGCGACGGCAAGCTCGTGGACGGGATGATCCACGACGGCCTCTGGGACCCGTACGGCAACTTCCACATGGGCACGGCGGGCGAGGCGTGCGCCAAGGAGCACGGCTTCTCGCGCGAGGCGCAGGACGAGTACGCGAAGGAGAGCTTCCGCCGGGCGCTCGCGGCCCAGCGCGAGGGGCTCTTCGCCGCGGAGATCGCGCCCGTCGCCGTCCCGCAGAAGAAGGGCGACGCGGTGGTCGTGAAGGACGACGAGGGCCCGCCGGCCGGCAAGCCCGAGAAGTTCGCCTCGCTGAAGCCCGCCTTCCAGAAGGACGGGACGATCACGGCGGCCAACGCCTCGTCGATCAACGACGGCGCGAGCGCGCTGGT
The DNA here is from genome assembly GCF_051474135.1 of Sorangium sp. So ce385. Taxonomy (NCBI): domain Bacteria; kingdom Pseudomonadati; phylum Myxococcota; order Polyangiales; family Polyangiaceae; genus Sorangium; species Sorangium sp. So ce385. The sequence goes on from NZ_CP150337.1 coordinate 11,304,478, forward strand.
CCTGGCGAGCGAGCGGGCCGTGAAGGAGCACAAGCTCACGCCGCTCGCGCGGATCGTCGGCTACGGCGGCGCCGCGCAGGCGCCCGAGTGGTTCACCACGGCGCCGGCCGCGGCGATCGCGAACACCACGAAGAAGCTCGGCCTGACGACGGACCAGATCGACCTCTACGAGGTGAACGAGGCGTTCGCGGTGGTGGCGCTCGCCGTGAACAAGCTCGCCGGGATCGACGCCCAGAGGGTCAACGTCCGCGGCGGCGCGGTCGCGCTGGGCCACCCGATCGGCGCGAGCGGGGCGCGCATCCTGACGACGCTGCTCTTCGCCATGAAGGACCGGGGCGCGAAGCGCGGGCTCGCCACGCTCTGCATCGGCGGCGGCGAGGCGCTCGCGGTCGTCGTGGAGCGGTGATCCGGCCGCGGGCCATCGCGGCGGGCGCGGAGGCGTTCGCCGCGCGCACGCCGACGCTGCCGCCGGCGACCCACACGAACAGCTACGCCCTCGGCGGCCGCGAGGTGCTGCTCGTCGAGCCGGCCACGCCCTACGAGGACGAGCGCCGCGATTGGCTCGCGTGGGCGCGCGGCCTCGCCTCGCGGGGTCGGTCGATCGTGGCGATCGCGGTGACCCACCACCACGCCGACCACGTGGGGGGCGCGCGCTTCTTCGCGGCCGAGCTCGGGGTGCCGATCTGGGCGCACGCCGAGGCGGCGCCGCGCCTGCGTGACGTCCTGCACGACGTCCCGGTCGCGCGCCGCCTCTCGGACGGGGAGGTGGTGCGGCTCGACGGGCCGGCGCCGACGGCGCTGCGCGTGCTCCACACGCCGGGGCACGCGCCGGATCACCTCTGCTTCCTCGACGAGGCGGAGGGGGTCCTGGTCTGCGGCGACATGGTGGCCGGCGTGGGGACGATCCTCATCGATCCCCGGGAGGGCGACATGGCGGAGTACCTCGCGCAGCTCGAGCGGCTCGCGGCGCTCGGCGCCCGGGTCGCCCTGCCGGCGCACGGCGAGCCGATCGACGCGCCCGAGGCGCTGTTCCGGCGCTACGTCGCGCACCGGCGGATGCGCGAGCAGCGGGTGCTCGAGGCGCTCGAGGCGGTGGCCGGCGAGGGCGGCGCGTCGCTCGAGGAGCTCCTGCCGGTCGCCTACGCGGACACGGCGCTGGCGCTCTGGCCGATCGCGCGGCTGAGCCTCGAGGCGCACCTGATCAAGCTGGAGCGCGAAGGCCGGGCCGTGCGCCGCGACGGCCGATGGCGGCGGGCGGCCGGCGGGGGCTGACCGCGCGCTGGTCCGGAATCGGCCGGTCGCATGCTCACGAGGGCAGCGAGAACGCGATCCCGCCGAACGCGCCGAACGCGGACAGCACGATCGCGTCCTCCTGCCTGACCAGCGGACCGAGCACGAGCATGCGGCCGCCTCGCTGCGGCGAGCGCGAAACGGCGAGCGCGAACGATTGACAGCCATGTACGGAGCGGCTTAAGAGAGAATTCGGGCGCGAGGCCACCGTTGTCGTAGGGGCATCATGCAAGACGCCGTCATCGTGGTGGGGGCCATCGGCGCGGTCGCGCTGCTCGTGACGCTGGTGCTCGGGAGTGTGCGCGCGGCGGGCCGCCGGCACGATCTGGACCGGGCTTCGAGCAAGACGAACGTCGACGCGAACGGGCAGTTCGTCTTCAATGTGCCTGCGCGGGACAACCCCGTCGCCGTGTTCCTCCGGTTCGACGTCGCCAAGGCGTCCACCGCGGACGATGCTTATGGATTGGCTGTCATCGTGGAGAGCTACCGCGACGGGGCTTATCGCGACGGCCAGAGGCTCTCGCACATCGAATGGCTCACGGGCGTCCAAGCCGTGGCGAGCCCGAACATGGACGCGCGAAAGGTCGAGTCGCTCGAGGCTCCCCTGGAGGGGGCCAACCGGGTCGTCGCGTCGTTCGTGATCGCCGAGGTGCCCGCGGGGTCTTCGATCGAGCTCCGAGGACGAGCGCGCACATCCCCTGGGACCACGCTCACCACGGCCACGGTCTACGTGCCTGGCGAGGGGTGAGGATCTCGCCGCGTCCTATCGCGGCCGCTCATCCCACCTCATCGCAGGCGAAGAGTTGCTCGACCGCGTCGAGGACGACTTGCTCCACGCGGTCCCGCTCGAGCTCGGACGGGTGGGCGACGCGGATGAGGTCGGTCTGGATTCGACTCACTTCCAGATAAGCGAGGACATCTTTTCGCCCGTGGCGGACGATGACGCAATACGCGATGAGGTTCGCCCAGCCGGGCGGCGCGCCGCGGATGCCGAGCCGAAGCTCGACGCTGGGCCGCTCCTTGCCGCCGTCGAGGCATGCGATATGCGGATCTATCGCACGCGGACCTGTCGGGCGCTGATTTCACGGGCGCGGGGATGTTCCGGACCAAGCTGCACCGAGCGAGGCGCGAGAGCGCATCGATCCCGCTGCTCGCCGGCTGGCTGGGCGATGACGAGGCGCTCGCCGAGAAAGAAGATTTCCGTCCCAAGCACGGGCGCACGCGCGAGGAAGAGGACGCATCGAGGTGACGTGGAGGCATCATGCAGAGCAACGCAAGCAGGACAACGGTGAATGAGGAGCCTTCGTCTCCGCCTCATAGCGAACGGAGAATCGTGGAGGATCTCGGGCCGCGCCTCGAGACGGGTATCGTACAGAGCGTCGCGCGGCTCTCGACCCGGATGGGGGAGGTGACGCGCGACGCCAGGCGCGCGAAGAGCTGCCTTGTCGCGCCCGAAGCAGGGGACAAGGTGCTGTGCGCGCTCGACGGCGAGACGGTGTACGTGCTCGCGGTGCTCGAGGGGCGGCCCGAGGGGACGCGCGTCGCGGTCGAGGGCGCGCTCGATATCGTCGCGCAGGGCGGTCGCGTCAGCGTGCGGAGCGCCGATTCGGTGGACGTGAAGGGCGGCAAATCGGTCTCGATCGCGGGTCCGAAGCTCGACGTGCGGGCGGCCGATGGCTCGATCGCGATAGACCAGCTCGGTTATCTTGGCAAGCGCGTCATGGCCGAGGTTGGCAAAGCGGTGGTCGCGGCGCGGGAGCTGGACAGCCTGGCCGATCGAGTCATGCAGCGGGCAAGGCGGGTCTTTCGTTTCGTAGAGGAGGTCGATCAAACGAGGGCGTCGCGTCGGGCACGGTGATGGGGCCCGCGAGGACGGTGACGGCAGCCTTCACTTGTCTCGTCGGGAGCATGCCGCTCGCTCGGCTGACGAGCATGACGATTCAGAACAACACGAATGCACCGGGGATGAAGATTGTCCCGAGCGTGACGAACGTGCTCGTGCTGGCGCCTTGGACGGCGCTCGGCGACGCGGGCGTGGTGGTCACGGCGCTGCGCGTGCTCCACACGCCGGGCCACGCGCCGGATCACCGCTGCTTCCTCGACGACGCCGAGGGGTCCTCGGTCTGCGGCGACATGGTGGCCGGCGTGGGGACGATCCTCATCGATCCCCGGGAGGGCGACGGCCGCGACGGCCGATGGCGGCGGGCGGCCGGCGGCGGGGCGTGGCGCCGGCCGCGCGGCCTGACGGAGGGGTCACTTCGCGGCGGCGTCGCTCCTCGCGCGCTGCGCGTCGCGCGCGCGCTGCCGCTCGGCGACCCGGCGCGCCCGCTCGGAGCGCTCCGAGGCGATCTGGCTCGGGGACTTGGTGCCCGCCTTGATGGCCTGGGCGGCCCAGAACTTCGCGGCCTCCTTGCTGGACATGGCGCACTCCTCGCCCTCGTTGCAGGCCATGCGGGGGCTCTGGCGCTGCGCGGCGTCCCGCGGCGCGGCCGCGCGCTCCTTCCCCGGCGCGGCCGGCGCCCCGGCCGACCGCCCGGCCCACGCGCGGCGCGCCCCGGCGCTCGAGGCGGTGCACTCCCCCGCGTCGCTGCAGTTCATGCGCGACTCGGCCTTGCTCCTGAGCGGCGACGGCTGCGCCGCCCTGCGCCCGGCGTCGGCGCGCGCCTCCGTGCGGCTCCTGTGGGCCGCCGCCGCGCGGGAGGAGCAGTCCGCGCCCATGTCGGAGCAGCGGATCCGCTCCTGCGCGTGCCCGCGGGGGACGCGGATCGGATCGGCGCGCTCGACGCGCGAGTACCGCCCGGCGGCCTGGTCCCGCGGCGCGCGGTGATGGACCCGATCGACGATGTCGCCGCGCGCCCTGAGGACCTGGAGTTGCCGCGGCTCGCGCGAGGCGCGGCCGCCCTCGGCGAACGCCACGCCGGCGCACAGGGACACCGCGACGAGGGTGGAAACCATTGTGGATATTTTCATTGCTGCTCCTCGCTCTCCACGCAGCGTGGGTGGACGACCCACGTCGTTTCCGGCGAGCGCGCCATGCTCGCGGGTGCTCGCCCGCCGTGATCGAGGCGCAAGCAAGAGCGACACCAGCACGGAATTGCCGGAAATCACTCCGATATAGGCGATGCCGTCACATTGCTAACGCCGCTGGGCGCGCGTGGAACGGGCGGCGGGTGACGGCGGCGCAGGTCGGGCTCACAGGGGCACGGGCGCGCCGGCCTTCGTCGCGCGGCGCTTGGCCTCGGCCCGGCGCCGCCGCTCGTAGGCGCTCGTCGACTCGCGCACGATGTCCGGCCGGTCCCGGAACACGAACCGCGCCGCCGCGCGCACCGTCGAGATCCGCGCGTTCAGGAGCCCGATCACCTTGTTGCGGAGGACGAGCGCGTCGCGCGCCTTTTCACCGAGCCCGGCGCTCTGGGTGTCGTGCGCCCGGAGCGCGGCCGCGAGCTCCTTGGCCTCGTCGAGCATGGCCACATCGAACCCGCCGAGGCCGTCCATCGCCTCGCGGTGGGGCGCCGCGAGGGTGGCGTAGTCGTCGAGGGCCAGCGCGAGCGCGTCGGCGGTGGCGGGGTCGTCCGCGTGGGCCTGTCCGAGCTTGGCGAGCCGCGCGTCGTTCTCGTCCTCGACGCCGTCGTCGAACAGCCATTCGAGCGTCGCGGTGATCTCGTCGAGGACGACCTGCCCGCGCTCGAAGGGGCTCGCCTTCTTCGGGTCCACGGCGAGCAGGTAGCGCGTGCCCGCCTCCACGGCGGCGCGCTGGAGCGAGAGGATCTCCTCGCCGGTCTTCGCGGTCAGGGCGTTTGCGTTCTTCTTCTTGCTCGCCGCCATTTCGAGGCCGCGGCGCACCACCTTTCCGTCCTTCACCTCCGGCTTCCAGTAGGCCTTGTGGAACCTCGCGACGTCGACCGCTTCGCCGAACAGCACGTGAAGGGGCACGGAGAGGGAGAGCTCGCCATCTCCCGGAGCGGCGAGCGCCTCGCTCATCCACAGGTCCAGATCGGTCTTGGCTTTGGGCATCGGAATCTCCTGATGTACCGAGGGGGGTTGTTCATGGGGAGTGACGTCCTCCCCGAGCATTCCGGGGTAACGACGTCCGCGAGGAGCGGCAAGGGGTCGAGACGCGGTGGCGCGGGCAAAGCAAGAAGTTGGCGAACGTGATGAGGGGATGATGTGAAGGAGCGATGCATGAATCCAGCGATGGTGTCCATGAGTCTCGCGGCGGCGTCCAGGAACCGATCTGCTTCGTCCAGGAACCGATCCGCCTCGTCCAGGAACCGATCCGCCTCGTCCAGGAACCGATCCGCCTCGTCCAGGAACCGATCCGCCTCGTCCAGGAACCGATCCGCCCCGTCCAGGAACCGATCCGCCTCGTCCAGGAACCGATCCGCCCCGTCCAGGAACCGATCCGCCCCGTCCAGGAACCGATCCGCCTCCTCCAGGAACCGATCTGCCTCGTCCAGGAACCGCTCCGCCTCGTCCAGTGAGCCGTTCGCCGGGCGCCCATGCCTCGCCCGCCGCCGCCCGAGTTGCCCGACGCGCCACCCAGGCCCACGTTAACGGTGCGGGGCGCGTTGCGAGCTGACGATGTCGCATCGACGGAATCCCGGGAACATGGGGGACGTTGAAGGCGACATCGCTCGGCCGTCACGGCGGCCATGTTGATTCAGGTTCCAAGGATAGGGGATGGAGGAAACAATGAGCAAAGGTAGCGGTGGCGGTAAGGGTGGCGGTGGCAGTGGCAGCAAGGGTGGTAGTGGTGGTTCCGGAGGCGGTGGCAAGGGCGGCAGCGGCGGCAAAGGTTCGGGCGGCGGCAGTGGCGGCAATTGGCCGAGCACGACGGGCAATCCGTCCGGCGGGGGCAGAGGGAACAACGCTCCTTCGAAGTAGAAGCGCGCGCTGCTGACAACCAGGGCTCGATGCTGCGAGGAGGGCGCGCGCCGACCTCCGCCGTCCGCCCGCGGCGAGGACCATCGCGCGCCGCGGCCGATGCTGGACGCGGCGCGCCCAGGCGGCTCACTCGGGGAAGCGCAAGGTCTCGACCGCGATGCCATCCTCGCCCCAGGTTGCGGGATCCGCGGGGTTGCCGACGCCGCCCGCGCCGGGCTCGCCGAGCTCAAACGTGACGTTCTCCAGCACGAGCTCGGTATCGTCGAGGTGGGCGATGCCGATGGAGTCCCCGCCGCGCCCGCCGCCGCCATAGCCGCCCGGGCCCCCGGAGCCGCCGTCGCCGCCGTCGCACGCGCGGGCAACCGCATCGGGCGAGTAGGCGCCGACGCCCCCGCGCCCCCCGCGGCTGCCGTCCTGGGGCGCCCCTCCGTCGGCCCCAGGCATGGCCGGACCCGTCCCGATCAGGCTATCGCGCACCGTGACCTTGGCGTGGAGCGCGAGGATCGCGATGCTCGGGATGCCGTTGCTGCCCCCCTTCCCGCCGTTGCCGCCGCAGCCGCCGCCGCCGCCCGAGCCTCCGGACGGTCCCGACCGGGAGGCGACGCCGCAGAGGGCGGCGCTCCCGCGAAGACCGCCGCCCCCGCCGCCCCCCTGGCCCGGCTTCCCCCTGGACCCTTCCCAGGCCCGGCTTCCTATCCAGCCGTTCTCGCTGAGACGTCCGATGCCCTGGCCCGGTGCCCCATCGACGCCAGGCGCGCCGTCCTTCCCCGGTTGCCCGTCCTGGCAGCGGCCGTCGCCGTGGTCTCCGGTACCCCCGGCGCCCCAGCGACGGTCATCAGGACTGGCATCGGGCCCCGGCGCGGGTACACCGTCACCGCCGTCGCCGGCGTCACCGCCATCGCCGCTTGCGGTCGCCCCTCCGTCGCCCCCCTTGCCGCCGATCGTCACGGCGCCGTCGTGACAGGAGCTCATCGCCGGAGCCCCGCCGGCCGCGGGGGCCACGGAGCAGCCCTGCACACCGCCGTTGCCAGGCGCGCCTTCGGGCGGATCGGGAAGTGTCCTCGCATCGTCCGCCGCCCTGTAGCGGGGACTCCCGAAGAGCTCGCTGCGAACAATCTCCACGGCGCTGCCGGACCGGACGAGGAGCCCGACGTCCTTCGTGGTCCCGATCCGCACGTTGACGAGCGTCGAGACTCCGTCCGCGGCCCCCGTGTCGTCGGGCCTCGCGGGCTCGATCGTCAACGCCACACCCACGGGGAATGACGAGATGATTGGATCGTCGCTCGGGTTGCTCCGCTTCCACTCGTTGGCGCAATCGAAGCTCCCCACGAGGTCGACGCCGGAGGGCAGCGTGATCGCGCCTGAATGTCTGCTGCAAAGGAACACGCGCCCGCGCCCCGTGCGCGCGAGCGCGATGCCGCGCGGCAGGCTCTGCACCGGCTTGTCCCGCGTACCGGGGTTTTCATCGTCGCCCCCGAACCCGTCGACGAACACGCCGCAGCCGTCCTCTGCCTGGTCGGCGGTGAGGTAACCGCGACAGACCGACTCCGGCGGAGGAGCAGGTGCGCACGACGCCGCGCCACACGGCGCAGAAGGCTGCTCGTCCTCATAGGGACCGAGATCGATCCCGCACCCCACCGCCGCGAGCGGCATCAGCAAGAGCAGTCGTGGGATTTCAATGATCCTCATGGTCTCTCTCGATGTTACGCCCCGCACGGGGGGATCTTCAGCGCGGCGGCTCCTCGGCCTGGGGCACCGCTGGGAACACGTGCAATGGATCCGATTCGCCCCGCCCACCCTTGCCGTCGTCCCCAAGGACACCGCCCCCGGGACCGCCATCGCCAGGGCCTCCGAGCACGAAATCCGGATGTCGTTCAAAGCTCACGTTGGTGATGCCCACGGTGGCAACGCCGATCGAGTGTCCACCCAGGCCACCCCCGCCGTTGCCGCCGTCGCCGCCGTCCCCTCCTTTGCCCCCCTTACAAGCATTCCAATCATCGTTCAATCCATGCTGCCCGCCGAAGCCACCCGGGAAGCCTATGCCACCCGACTGGCCTGTCCCGCCGGCCCCGCCATTGCCGCCGCGACCGGTCACCACCGTACCGGCATCGACCGTGATCTCGGCGCCCCCCAGCACCAGGATTCCGATGCTCGAGCCCCCGTAGCCCCCTCCCTCGCCCGCCTTTCCACCGCAGCCGCCGCTGCCGCCGGAGCCGCCGGCAGCGCCGCCCCGAGGTTGTCCGGCACGGCACTGGATCATGTCGACCCTCGATCGACTCCCGCCGCCGCCCCCGCCGCCCCGGCCGATGCCCCCGAGGCCGCCATCGGCGCCTCGAACGCCCACCCACCCGGTCACGTCGAGGCTGCCAAGGCCGCTCGCACCGGGGCCATGCCGGCCGGGCTCACCGTCCGCGCCCGGCGCTCCGGTCGTGCATCCCGCGCTGCCCGCGCCGAGCCCCCCCTCGCCGGACATCGGATTCGCCACCGAGGAAGGCGCGCCGGGCTGGCCGTCTCCACCTTCATCGACGTACCCATCGCCTCCCTGCCCGCCGATGGACTCGATGCCCCCGTCGCACTCCGTGACCACCGGGGGAGCGCCCGTAGCGACGTCTTCCGTGCACGCGTCCGCACCGTCGTTCCCGTACTCCCCGTCCTTCGCCCGGAGGCGCGGTGCGTCCTCCCCCGGCTCCCCGTCCTTCCCGTCGGCCGTGTGGACCTGGCTATCCACCACCCGGAGCTTCGCCCCCTGGCTCAAGATCATCCCGATCGACGACTTCCCGTCGCTCGCCGACCCTTCGGCGGCCACGACCCGGACCCCGAACACTGTCGAGCTCGCCCCTCCCCCGTCGAGGACCCGGACCGGAACCCCCGCCGGCCCCGGGGCAATGGTGGTCAGCTGGTCCGGCCCCCCGAACGACCACCCGAACGACCAGTCCCCGTCGGCGCAGCGGCGGCCCCCCAAGAGGTCCACGCCCGATGGCAGCACGACCGCCTCCTCGAACGTCTCGCCGCACGCGTACACGCGCCGGGTCGGCGCCTCCCCGTCGCGCCGACCGCCCGCGGCGAGCACGATGGCGCGCCGCAAGGTCTTCACGGGCCTCTCCCGCGTACCCGGGTTGCGGTCGTCGCCCTGCGCGCGCACGAACACCCCGCACGCGTCGAGCGCCGGCGCCCTCCCGGGATCGCCGTCGCACGGCGAGGCCGCGGGCGGCGGCGCAGGGGGGGCGGGCTCGTCGCAGGTCTGCTCTTCCCAGCAGTGGTTCCCCAGGTACATGCACCCCGAGACCACGCTCCCGCCGCACGCGCCCAGCGCGGCGATCGCGAGCGACACCGCGGCCCTCCGCGCCGCCCTGGCCCGCCTCACGCTCGCCTCGCCATCCAGGCCGGTCTCCAAGCCCCTCACCATACTCCCACCGCCACCAGGCCGACCTGCTGCGCCGCCATCGCCGGGACGACCTGAAAACCGCTCCGCGCCGGCGTCGATCGCAGCCACGAGAAGTCCACGAAGAACGACGCGGCGGTCACCGCGCCGACCACGGCCCCCGTCGCGACCAGGGCCGTTCCGACGGCGCCGGACAGATCGCGCTGCTCCCGCATGCGGCGCAGCTCCGGGCACACCGAGGGCTGCGGCGCTGCGCCGCACGCGCCCGAGGTCCACGCCGGATCCCGGTGGAGGCCGACGATGCGCTCGTCGAGGGCCCCGTCGAGGCGGTTCGCCCGGAGCATGAACACCGCCCCCGTCGACGCGGTGGCCGCCGCGACGGCGATCCCCGCGATCCGAAGCGCCCCCGGCCACGACGCCCACGGCCCCGGCCCCGCCGGGGGCGCGGCCGGCGGGGCCGCCGGCGCGACCGGTGCGCTCCGCGTCGCGCCCGGCTCTGGTGCGCGCGCGGGCGCATCGGCCGCGCGCGCGAGCTGCAGCGCCGCGCCGACCGTCATCCCCGCAGCGACCTCGAGCCGCTGCGAGGCCTCCCCGTACCCCGACAGCCGGGCCCGGAGCGTGTACGTCCCCGGTTCGACGAACAGCTCGTGGGCCGTGGCGCCCGTGCCGATGGGCTTCCCATCCACGAGGATCTCGGCGTCCGGCGGGGAGGCTGCCACGTAGACCCTCCCGACGTGCTCGACGGCCTTGTTGAACGCGCGCGTGAACCTGCGAAGGAGCGTTTGATCCAGGGCGGCGTCATGCGCGAGGCTCTGCCCGAGGTGCTCGGCGGCCTCCCGGTGCTTGCCCTGCTCCAGCTCGCAGAGCCCCAGAACCCCGAGCAGCTCGGCCCGCTGAGGCGCGGGCACCCAGGCGGCGCCGGGCACCGCCAGGACGGCTTCGAAGCTCGCCTCCGCCTCGGCCCACCGCCGCGCGAAGAAGGCACGCCGGGCCTGCTGGTGCGCGTTCGTCGCCGCGCTCTGCGCCGCCCTCGACCCCTCGAGCGCCGGCTCCGCGCGCGCGAGCCCGACGCCGCTAGCCAACCCAACAAGAAAGCAGATCCCGCCCACGACCGAGCGCAAGCGCATCATGCGGCCCACTGTACCGACGAAGCCGCCTGCCCAGCAACCGCGCTTGCGCGCCGAGCGCTGCGCTTTGCATGGCAAATCCGAAGCCACGCTCGTAACGTATCCCACCGAGACGCCACCCGGTCGTCATCCCCGTGTGGGCGCATCTTCGCGCACCGTTTCGTCGTCGCGCCGGTCGATTGGGTCACCTCTTTTCGCGCCTGAATCATCTGGACGTGCATGGACGTGACCAACTCGACGAGCCTGGACGGCGCAGCCCCTTGTCCGCTCGGTTCCGACCGCTTCCGCCGGCTCGCGCGCGCCATGCGCGTGCCGGCTCAGGACATCGACGACGTCGTCCAGCAGGCGTGGCTTCGCATCCTGGAGAACCGCGCGCGCGTCGGCATGGCGAGGGACGCCGCGGCATATGCGGACCAGATCGTCAGAAACGAGGCGCGCACCAGCCGGCGGCGAGCGCGCCGCCGGGAAGAGGTGATCACACCGCTCCAGGGCGAGGAGCCTTCAGACGAGCGGCCGGGCCCGGAAGCGTCCGTGATCGCCCGCCAGCGCGCTGCCGTCCTCTGGCAGTTCATCGACAAGCTCGACGACGCGCGCCGCACGGTCTTCGTCGAGCACGAGCTCCTGGGCCGGACGCTCGCCGAGATCGCCTTGGCGCACGCGCTCTCGGAGAACACCGTCAAGTCACGGCTCGCCGCCGCCTGGGATGGCGTCGAGCGAGAGAGGGCGCGCTGGCAGGCGGAGCAGCGGTGGCGCGGGCAGGCCACAGTGCCGTGCGTGGTGCCGTTCTTCTCCGGTACCTGGCTTCACGACGCCTTGCGCGGGCTTGGCCGGTTCAAGCTGCATGGGGCGGCGGCAGCGGCGCTCGTGCTCGGGGCGGGCGCCGCCTGGCCCGGCCCGGCGGCTGGATCCATCGAAGCGCCCCTGCTCGCCGCCTCGGGGCGCGCGCAGCCCGCGGTCGAGATCCCGGCTGGGCCTGCTGACGCGCGCGGCGTGCGGCCGGGAGGGCCCGAGAGCGCGATCGGGCGAGAGGCCGTCACGGCCGCCGCCGTATCCGCCAATCAGGGCAGCTCCACGACAGGCCGCGCGGTATCCGCCGCCATCGAGAGGTCGTCCCGGGGAGGCACCGGCGCGGAGCATGCCCGGATCGACCCGAGGCTCGAGCGCGCGCGCGCGATGCTCGATCTCGGGACCACCGAGGGACAGCTCTCGGCGTGCCGTCTCTTGCACGAGCACCGCGAGCGTCGAGGTCGCGGAGAGCACGCCGCGGAGCGCGACGCGCTCCTCCGGCGGGCGCGCTGCGCGCGCCACCGGTCGCTCTGAGCACAGGAGTGTTCGCGTCGCGCGCGGCAACGCCATCATCCCTCACCCCAGGGCATACGTCGAGTCGCCGTCATGCTGGACATCGACTCCATCGCCGGGCACACGGCGACCATCGACGATGTATTGCGGCGCTGGCGCATACCGAGCAGGGATCGCGCCGACATCGTCCAGGAGGTGCTGCTCGGCGCATGGCAAAGCATGCGCGCCGGGCGGTTCCAGCCGCGGCCGGGGGTCCCGGACGCCGTGGCCTTGAAGCGATGGATCGTCGGCATCAGCTGGCGGCAGGCTTCCCATGACGTGACGCGCGCGCACCGGCGGTACGAGGTCCTCGTGCCGAGCGCGGGTCGCCTCTGCCAGGATCACGCGCCCGCGCCGCTCGAGCAGCTCGAGGCCCGGAGAGCGCTGGACGATCTGAGACGCGTCGACCCCAGGTTTCGAGCCGTCCTCGCCCTCACGGCACAGGGATACACGATCGCGGAGATCGCCGCGGAGCTCGGGCATAACCCGAACACGGTCTCGAATCGTCTGCGGCTCGGCCGGCTGTGGTTCCAGCGCGTACGCCGGAGGTGGCGGAGATTGGCGCGGGCTCGCCGGGAGCACCATCCACGGCGCTGATGGATCCATCCAGAACATCGAATGGTCGGCCGGACGCGCGCCCATCATATCTCTCCTCAACGAAGCGCGGCGCGCCGTGCGCCGCCGAAGAGGAGATCCCATGACCGCTCACCCCACGAAGGCCGTGACACTCTCCCTCCTGGCCCGCATCGAGGCCAAGCCCGGCAAGGAGGCCGAAGTCGAGGCGCTCCTCCGCTCGGCCGTCGGCCTCGCGGCCGAGGAGCCGCGGACGGTGCACTGGTTCGCGCTGCGCATCGGGCCGTCGACGTTCGGCATTTTCGACACCTTCGCGGACGAGGTGGGGCGCAAGGAGCACCTCGAGGGCCGCATCGCGGCCGCGCTCATGGCAAAGGCAGAAGAGCTGCTCGCCGCCGCGCCCGTCATCGAGCACGTCGACATCATCGCCGCGAAGGCTTGACCGGCCGCGGCCGGGCAGCGCGCGCCAGCAGCGTGTCCCAGAAGAGCTGCATGACCGGCGCCGGCGTGCGATCGCCCGAGCGCACCAGCGCGATGGTGCGCCTCAGGGCGGGGTCCACGAGCGGGCGCTGCGACGCCTCCGTCAGCAGCAACGAGTGCTCCGGCATGAAGGCGAAGCCCAGCCCCGCGTGCACGAGGCTCTGGACCCAGTCCTCCCGATCGGTCCGGTATGCCGCATACAGGTCCACGCGCCGCGCGGCGCACACGCCCGCGACCTGCTCGCGCATCTCGCACGCAAGCCGATCCAGGTAGGGCTCGCCGTCCAGATCCTCGAGCCGCAGGCCCTCGCGCGCGGTCAGGCGGTGGCCGGGCGGCAGGACCACGACGTAGCGCTCCTCGTAGAGGGGCGCCACCACACACCAGTCCGGGACAGCGTCGCCGAGGTTCGCGACGATAACGTCGACCTCGGCCTCCTCCAGCCGCCGCAGGAGCTCGCCCTGCGTGGTCACCGCGAGCTCCAGCTCCACCCCCGGCGCCTCCGCGCGGAACGCCGCCAGCGAGCCCGCGAGCCGCGCGGGCCCGATGGTGCAGAGGATGCCCACCCGGAGCGGCACCTGCTTGAGGCGCCGGTGGTTCTCCGCGATCACCTGCACGGCCTGCATGTCGTCCCGCAGCCGCAGAAACCGCGGCAGCACGCCCTGCCCCAGCGCGGTGAGCTTGGCGCCGCCGCGCTCGCGCAGGAGGAGCGGCCCGCCGAGCTCCTCCTCGAGCTTCTTGATGGCGGCCGTGAGCGCGGGTTGCGAGACCGAGCACCGCTCGGCCGCGCGCGTGAAGCTGCGCGTCTCGGTCACCGCCAGGAAATACCGGACCTGATGGATCTCCATGGCCGCGCATCTTCGCCCGGCGACGCCGCCCGCGCCATCCGTCGCGACCGCCCTCGCGCCGCGACGGCCGCGATCACCTCAGCCCGGTCGTGATCACATACCGCGTCTTGCCCGACTCCGGATCATGGCAGTCCTTGTAATACTGTCCGCCCCGGTGGACCTTCCCGCAGTGGTCCTGGCAGCTCCCGACGATTTCGATCATCCCGCAGCCCTCGAGATCCCCGTCCGCGCCCGGGTGGCCGACGGCGCAGTCGCGCCGCGCCGCGCGCGCGATCTCGACGTTCGCGTCGTCGTAGCAGGCGCGCAGGTAGGGCGTCTCCGCGAAGAGGTTCCCCCAGAAGGCGCCTTCGAGATGAGGGTACGTGGAGAGCTCGTCCGACTCGACCTCGCGGCGCAGCGGGTTCTGCGGGGAGCGCATCGAGATGAGGACCGATACGCCGTAACGGTTCGTGTGGGCCGCGAGGCACGCGGAGACCATCTGCTTGCCGTCCTCGTCGAGCGGGCGCCGGTCCCACCGGTCGGCGAGGCCGAGGTGCCCGGTATAAACCTCGTTGTGGGTCGCGCCCGCGGCGTCGGTCCACGAGAAGCGGAACGACTGAGACTCCTTGAACGCGCAGCTGACCGTGTACTTCACCAGCGTCCGGAAGAGCTCGCCGCCCACGCCGGGATCCTTGAGGGCGGAGGCCGCCTCCGGCCTCAACGCGTTGTAGCTGAGCGCGTTGTAGCTCAGCGCATTGTAGCTCAGCGCGTTGTAGCTCAGCGCGTTGTAGCTCAGCGCATTGCCGCTCTCGATCGCGTCGGCGCTCGAGCCGAGCTCCTCTGTTTCACCATCCTCTTCGAACGCCAGCTCGGGCGCGACGCAGCCGTTAGCCACGAGAAGGATGCCAGCGCATCCAAGTACCGCCTTGATATTCACGTGATGAGACCTCGGTAGCGGGCCAAGGGGAGCGCTCACGCTCCCCGATCGCAGCACGCCCTCCGGCCGTCGCTCAACCCAACGACGACCGGGAACTCTCCACGTCTATGGACATCGTACGGCGATTCACCTCGTCTGTCAGCCCTTAAATCGACGTCCCTTGCAGATTCTCCCGTGGGAAAGCGGCGGGTGTTGGAGCGCAGTTGAGCGCACTTGAGCGTAGTTCCGCGCAGTTCCGTTCAGTTGCGCTCAGTTGCGCTCAGTTCCGACCCGCCCCGACCCACTGCGCCGCGAGCTCCAGGGTGCGGGCGTTGTCCGGGACGTGGGAGAGAAAGCGCCTGCGCCACTCGGGGTCGCGGACGCTCTCGGCCCGGCCGAGCAGCCTGTCGCGCGCCGAGGAGATGGCGACCGCGGCCCGGGCCGCGTCGCCGACCGCGGAGAACGCCTCGGCGTGGACCAGCCGGATCATCGACTCGCCCTCCTCGAGCCCGCCGAGCGACTCGAGCGCCGCCAGGGCGTCGCCGGCGGCCGCGAGCGCCTCGGCCGCGCGCCCCAGCCCGATCAGCGCCCGGGCGCGGATCGCCGTGGCCGCGACGCGCAGCGGCGACGCGCTCTCCAGCGCCTCGGCGTGGCGCGCCTCGCGCTCGGCGCCCGCGAAATCGCCGGCGAGCAGGGCGATCTTCGCCAGGTAGGAGCGCGACACCACCTCGGCGCGCGGGTCGCCGAGCCGCTGGCTCGACGCGAGGGCCGCCTCCTCGACGGCCCGCGCCTCGGCGAGCCTGCCGCGGTAGGCGAGGACCTGCCCGAGGCTGGCCTGCGCCGCCGCCGCCACCTCGTGGAGGCCCATCCGCTCCGCGGCCTCCATCACCGAGCGGAGCGCCGCCTCGGCGCCGCCGAAGTCGCCGAGCTCGCCGTAGCAGTAGCCCAGGTTCGCGCGGGTGATGCACGCGTTGCGCCGGTCGCCGACCTGCTCGAACGCCGCGAGCGCGGCCTCCAGGCCGGTGGCGCAGGCGCCGGGATCGCCCCCGCTCATGGCGCGGAAGGCGCGCGCCTGGTGGAGCCCCGCGACCACCTCGGCGCCCGTCCCGGCGCCGGTCGCCGCGCCGTCGGAGAGCGCGCGCTCCACCTCCGCGATGAGCGCGTCGACCACCGCGGGCCGCCCGGCGAAGGCCAAGGTCGAGGCGCCCGCGCAGAGGCACGTGCTCCTCGCGCTCTCCGCGCCCGAGAGCGCGGGCGCGCCGATCGCCGCGCCCATCCACCGCTCCACGCGGTCGAAGCCGCCCAGCTTGCTCGCCGCCGCGACCACCTGCGCGACGGCCGTGAACCACGGCGCCGAGCCGGGGGTGAGGTGCTCCACCGCCGCCGTGCCCCGCTCCTCGGCGAGCGCGAGGTCGCCCCGCCACACGTGCGCCTCGGCCTGGACCAGCCGGAGCGCCCCCACCACCGCGGGCTCCGGCGCGCACGCGAGCCCGCGCTCGGCCCGCGCGATCGCCGCGCCGAGATCGTTGCCCTCCAGGGCGTGCTGCGCCGCGCGCAGGTACGCGGCCGCGGCGCGCGCGGGCACGGCGCCGCGCTCGAAGTGCTCGGCGAGCGCCATGGCGTCGGGCTCGCCCGCGCCCTCCAGCCAGTCGCCCGCCAGGGCGTGGCCGAGCCGCCGGTCGGCCTCGGTCAGCATGCCGTACGCGGCCTCGCGCACGAGCGCGTGGCGGAAGCGGTACTCGACCTCGCCCCGCAGCCGCCCGGGGCCGCGCCGGTGGATCACCTCGCGCCGCTCGAGCTCCGACAGCCAGCGCGTGACCCCGGCGCCGCCGAGCAGCGCGCTCACCCCGCTCGGCCAGAACGCCTGGCCGAAGACGCTCGCCGCCCGCAGCACGCGCCGCGCGTCCGCGTCGAGCGCCTCGATGCGCGCCTGCACCATCGCCAGCACCGTCTCGGGCAGGTCCGCGCCGTGGCCGGCCGCCACCGCCCGGACCTGCTCTTCGAGGTAGAACGGGTTGCCGTCGGCCCGGTCCACCAGCGTGGCCACGAGCTCCGCGCTCACCTCGTCGCCGAGCGCCGCGCGCACGAGCCGCTCGCTCGCCCGCCGCGTGAGCGGCGGCAGCATCAGCTGGTTGCCGAACCTCCCCTTCGCGAGCGCGGGGAAGATCTCGTGCACCTCGGGGCGCCCCAGGCCGAGGACGAGGAACGGCAGGTCCTTCAGGCTCCGGAGCGCCGCCTCGACCATCGTCAGCGTGGGCAGGTCGCCCCACTGGAGGTCCTCGAGGATGAGCACCACCGGCTGCTTCGCGCACTCGGCCCGGATGAACTCCTCCCACGACAGCCGCAGCTGATCGCCCATCAGCAGCCGGTTGCGCCGCGCGGCGCCGACCTGGATGTCGTCGTCCGGGAACGGCGCGCCCACGAGCTCGCCGAGGAAGGCGCTGACCCGCCCCACGTCGAGCTCCGGGTGGCGCTCGACCCGCGCCCGCACCTTGCGCCGCCGCTCTTCCAGCGGCTCGCCGTCGACGATGCCCATCACGCCCCGGAGCGCGCGCGAGAGCAGCCCGAACGCCGAGCCCGAGCTCATCGGGTCGCCTTGGCCGAACCACACCTCGACCCGCTCTGCGCTGTCGCCGTGGGCTCCGTTCGCGCCGTGGGCTCCGTTCGCGCCGTGGGCTCCGTTCGCGCCGTGGGCTCCGTTCGCGCCGTGGGCTCCGTTCGCGCCGTGGGCTCCGTTCGCGCCGCCGGCCCCGCGCTCGCCGCTCGCGCCGCGCGCCGACACCTTGGCGACGAACTCCTGCCGCAGCCGCGATTTGCCCATGCCCGCCGCCGCGACCACCAGCATCGCGCCCGCGGTCGACTCCTCGATGCTCCGCTCGAGCTCCGCGGTCAGCACCGCGAGCTCCCGCTCCCGGCCGACGCACGCCACCGGCTTGCCCAGGAGCGCCGGCGCGGTCGCCACCTTGAGGTCGTCGCGCGCCCCGTGCAGGAAGCGCGCGCCCCCCTCACAGCTCGTCTCGAACCGCCCGCCGAGCAGCCCCGCCGTCACGTCGTCGATGCGCACCGCGGCCGCGGGCGCCGGCTCGCCCCGCGCCGGCAGCAGCTGCACCGCCCGGTCGATGAGCTCCCCCATCGGGATGCGCGACGTGAGCTCCGCCCGCCCCGTGACGAGCGAGACCGGCGCGCCGCCGAGCAGCGCGCGCAGCGCGAGCGCGCAGCGGGCCGCCTGCGCCGCGAGATCGGTGGCGGCCTCGGCGCTCGTCAGCACCACGAGCGGCGACCGCGCGTCGATGAGCTCGATCTGGCCCTGGTAGCGCGCCGCGAGCGCGCGCAGCTCCTCGGCGCGCCCGAGCGCCCGGGCCTGCTCCTCGTCGTGCGAGCGCGTCTCGTCGTCGGGCTCCGAGCGCTCGTGCGCGAGGACGAGGCACGTGACGCGCCGCTCGCTGCTCGTGAGCTCCAGCACGCGCACCGGCGCGGCGGGCTCGCCCCCGGCCGCGGCGCCGGCGCTGCGGAGATCGATCGCGCCGAGCGCCTCGGCCACGGCCGCGCCGTCGCGGGGCCGATCGCCCGGCTGCTTCGCGAGCATGCTGGCGCAGAGCGCGTCGAGCTGCGCCGGCAGCTCGGGGCGGAGCTCGCGGAGGTGCGGCGGCTCGTCGAGGAGCACCTTGACCAGCACGGCGAGCGCGCCGACGCCCTGGAACGCGGCGCGCCCGGTGAGGCACTTGAAGAGCACGCAGCCGAGCGCGAACACGTCGGCGCGGGCGTCGACGCTCCGCTCGCCGCGCGCCTGCTCGGGCGCCATGTACTCCGGGGTCCCGAGGACGGTGCCCGGCATCGTGAGCTGCTGGTCGATCCGGAAGCGCGCGATCCCGAAATCGAGCACCATCACCCGGTCGAGCCGCCCGTCGGCGAGGAGAAGGTTGCTCGGCTTGAGATCGCGGTGCACGACGCCCTGCCGGTGGAGGGCGCCGAGCGTCCCGGCGACGCGCGCGACGACATCGACGCTCTCGGCGGCGGTGAGCCCCCTCTGCACCATGCGCTCGGCGAGCGTCTCGCCGGAGAGCCACTCCATCACCAGATACGGCTTGCCGTCCGCCGTGAGGCCGTGAGCGATGTACCGGACCACACCGGGGATGCGCAGCGCCGAGAGGGCCTCCACCTCGCAGGAGAAGCGGCGCTGCTCGCCCTTGCCGGCGCGGCGAAGCACCTTGAGAGCCACCGTGTCGCCGCGCTCCAGGTCGCGCGCCCGGTAGACGTGGCCCATCCCACCCGAGCCGGCGAGGCCCTCGATCTCGAACCGCTCGTCGACGATCTCTCCCACGTGCATCAGCGGCCGTGGATCCAGCGATATCACGCGTGAGGCTCGCTTCGCTGTAGGGCCTTCCTGCTTTCGCGATGGCGGGTGGGCGAGCGACCGACATGCGGAGTCAGCGCGTCTGCCCAGCGCGGAGCGTCATCACGACCCGGTGCGCCTCGTTACGTAAGACAGCTCATGATTTCTCCCGCGATCACAGCCTGGGTGAAGCGGTCATTGGCCAGAGAGGTCGCTTCCCAAGGTGGGAAGGTGAGAGGATGGTTCGGGCTTTCTCCCTACCTTCCCGCCGCCGCGTGCCATGGACGGCGCGATCGCGCCGCGGGGCGCCGAAGTCGGGTGACCTCGCGCGATGTCGCGAGACGCCCCTCGTCGCGAGGAGCGCGCGCCGGGAGATGCATTCCGTTCGGATGGCACGCTTTTCCAAGAAAAGCGCCGGTGAGCGGCCGCCGGGGCTCCAGCTGGATCGCCGGCCGCGTCGCGCGGGTCCGCCTCCTGGTGCTCCGGCGCGACGGCTGGGATCCGCGCGCCGGCGCATCCGCGCGCGGGCGGCAGCCGCGGGTTCCAGCTGCAGCGAATTTTCCATGTACGCTCCACATCACCCTCAACCTGGTTGGGTGCGCGCCCTCAACCTCGCGCCCTCAACCTGGTTGGGTGCGGGTTGGGTTCGTGCTCGGGTCGGGTGCGTGCTCGTTGGCGGGCCAGCCCCCCGTCGGCACGTCCTGGACCGCGCTCCGCATGGCCGACGGGCGCCCCCGGCGGACGGGCTCACCGGAGCGCTGGGACGCGCCCCGCCGGGCGTACCGCCGCCCGGCGACCCCTAGGGCAAGCGCCTCGTGTGCATCGACGGCGACCGCCGGGCCGACACGCCGGCGCCGCCGCGACGGTTGCATCCTTAGTAAAATATTTTTACCATCGCGGCGCGCTGACGGTCTGGGTGAGATGGCGCCGCGAACACCATGAATGAAGTTTTCCCCCGGAGGCGTTATCTGCACCGGAGGTGCTCGCGAACTCGATCGATGATTGAAGTTTTTGCCCCCTGACCTCGTCTGCGCCCCGTTGGTGTTCGCAGGCTCGCTCGGCGGCTAGGTGTGTATTGACATCCAGCCATGGAGCTGCGATGTATGGGCTGAGCTTGCCCTTACCTGACAGGAGACGTCGGATGTCGATGAGCATGAAGCTGATGAGTGCCGTGTTGATGAGCGTCGGCATTGGCTTTGCGGGCGCTGCGTGGGCCGCGGGTGGGGCTGCGGATGTCCCCGCTTCTGTTGCCGAGGGGAAGGATTTCGGTTGCGGCGCAAAGGGACAGAAGGCCTGTCCGATGCAGGGCTGGATGAAGACGGTCATGCAGTCCGCGACCACGAGCGGCGACGGCGCAAAGATCGCGTCGGCGCTGGAATACGTCGCGTCGAAGCCGCCGCCCGGGATGCCCAAGTGGGTCGCCATCTCGAAGGAAGGCGCCGAGAAGGCCAAGAAGGGCGACATCGACGGCGCCAAGGCGAGCTGCAAGACCTGCCACGATCTGTACAAGGCGGAGTACAAGGCGAAGCTCCGCGACGCCGCCTTCTGAGGCGTCTCTCTCTTTCTTATCCTCGCCTCTCCCTCCTCGACCCCTCGCGCCCCGCGCGCGATCTCCTGCCGCCCTGGCCGCAACCGCTCGCCAGGGCGTGCCGCGACCGCTGTCACCCGAAACGCTGCTCGTTCGGCCCTGGCCGCCGATGGACCGGGGCCGTGGCTCGGTCCGCGGGCGTGGGCCGACGCTGCCCGCGTCGCCGCTGCTCCTCCGGGCGCGCCGCCGCGCGCCGCCCGCGCCGCTCAGCAGGCGTTGCCGCCCGCGGCCGCGCAGATCTCCTCGGGCGCGAGCGTCCGGCCAAAAACGCGGAGGCTGTCGAGCAGGCCGTCGAACTCGTCTCCGCCCGAGGGCTCTTCCGAGCCGATGAAGATGGGCTGTTCGCCCGAGGCGAGCACCGCTCCCGAGGAGCTCCGGTCGACCTCGACGCCGTTCACGTAGAGGCTCTGCGTCTGACCGTCGGAGAGACACGCGATGTGCGTCCACTCCCCGGGGACGACGGCATAAGGCACGTTCCGCTCGACCCCCATGGTGCAGCGGATCTCCCCGCTCGCCATCAGGAAGATCGAGGGCTTCCCGCCGCTGTCGATCAACGCGTATCGCCCGCGCTTCGGCAGGGAGGCCGGGTTGATCCAGACATCGATGGTCATCGCCGGGGCCGCCCACGCGGCATCGTGGCGAAACCGGAGGCTGCTCTTCCGCGTCACCCGGAGCGCCTGGCCGCCCTTGCCGGGCTCGTAACTCAGGTTCTCCGCCTGCTCCGGCTTGAAGCGATGCTGCGAGCCGTCGCCGGGATCCCCCTCGAACGCGAAGCACGCGATCAGCGACGGATCCGCCGCGTCGCACAGCGCGCTCGGCTCCTCCGCGGGCTCATCGACCGGCTCTTCCGCGGGCTCCTCGGCAGGGACCTCGACGGGGTCTTCGGCGGGCGCGTCCACGGGCGGCACCTCGGCGGGAGCTTCACCGATGTCTCCGGCGGGCTCCTCGACGGGTTGCTCCGGTCGTGGCTCGGCTCGCTCCGGCTGGCGTGTGCCCCTCGTGTCGAGGGCGCAGCCCGGCAGCGACAGCAGCAGAGCGGCCATGCCGGCCAGACAAGTTGGAGACCGGCGAGAGAAACAAATCATAGTGCGTCTCCTGCGGCCGGCAGCCTATCCCAAACGACCGCGCCATGTCACCGAGAGTCGTACGAGACTTCGATCGACGCAGCGCGCTCATCGGGCCCGCGCGGCGCGCCGGCCGAGCCTCTCCCCCTTTCAGGTTGCCTGAGGCGAGCCGGGGACCGGACAGCCTCTCTGTAGTACCGGTCTCTGGGACATCGAGAGCATAACTTTTCATTGCCATGCAGGGAGAGCTCATGATCTCGACGGGGCGCCGTTCTCGGTGATGGGCGACCCGTACATCGCGGAGCGACCTGTTCAACTCCAGCGGACGATGATGTACGCTGTCACCGGATGTCGAGGCACCCTTCAGGTCGCGCCGCAGGACCAGCGCTTCGAGCGGGCTCGCTCGCCGCGGCGCTCGTCTGTCGCTGCGGCGAGGCGCTCGCCCAGCCGGCGGCCGCCCCGATCCCGGAGGAGCCGGCGCCCGTCGAGCAGGGCCCCGGGCGGGCGCCGGGGCTCCGTGGCGGGGCGCCTCTGCTCCACCTCGGCGCGCGCGACAACGCGCTTCGCACGAGCCGATTCGGCTGGACCACCAGCGCCACCACCGACGTCTTCGGCCTGGGCGGCGAGCTGTCCAGGGTCGACGGCGAGCGCGCCGGCATGTCCTTCTCGCTCGCTCCTCGGTACTCGTTCGTGAGCACGAAGGAGCACTGGGCCTGGGTGGGCACGGACGTCGCGCTGGCGCTGGAGCTCACGGACAGCGACGTCTCCGGAGAGGACGCCGTCACCCTGGCCGACCTGCCCCTTCAGGCCGCGTACAACTACACCTTCTTTCAGGACGGCAGGGGCCTCGTCCTGCTCGGCGGGCCCCGGCTCGCCGTCGTGCTCCCGACGTCGGCGGCGAGCCGGAACATCGGCGTCTATGCGCGCACGCGGCTCGGGCTCGGCGCTCTCGGGAACATCCGCCTGCTCGAGGGGGCGTGGCTGAACGGGGTCTTCTTCTCGGCCGGCGGCGGCTGGGAACACCTGTTCTCGCAGGCCACCACGCCCGTGCACGAGGACGCCCACCTCCCGCGGCCAGCCCCGTCGGGCGAGGTGCGCCTCGACGACCAGCTCTCGGGCCGCTTCCTGGAGCGCGATCGGCTCTCCGCGGGGCTGAGCTCCTGGGTCAACGTCTGGGGCGACCTGTCGGTCGGCACGACATGGGGGCTCGGGGCCGGGTTCCGCGATTCGCCGCTCGACGGAGGCTGCGTCGAGACCTCGACCGGATGCGTGCCCGTGGAGCCGCGCGGATCGTCGACGGCGACCATAACGTACACCACGTTCGGGGTGTCGCTGAGCTACCCGGCCGCGGACATCGCCTGGTTCGAGCTCGGCTACGACAACACCGCGTCCACCCTGGCGGAGGACGGACAGCGCCGCTCCTTTTTCCACAGCCCCGGAGCGCAGCTGTACCTCACGATGACCCTGTTCCTCGACAGCCTCTACGCGGAGGCGACGGCGCCGCCGGCCGAGCAGCAGGCCGCCGCGCGCTGAGGGCACGAGGGTGAGGCGATTGACGTGTGATTTTCGTGGCCGCTGTGGCTTCATGGACGTCTCCGGGCGATCGGCGCTTGGAGCACGGTTCGACCCGACAGGACTTTCGTGCAAAGGCGCCCCATGAACACCAGGATGGCTGCGCTCGATACCGAATGGCGCCCCGGACGCCCGACTCGGCGGCGCGCCGTGGCCCTGCGGCCCTTCCTGCTGCTCGCGGCAACGTGGGTTTCGGAGGGCTGCGACAAGGATGCTTCCGGGGTGCCTCCAGCGGAGACGCCGGATGGCGACGGCGGCAGCGGCGGGACGGCCGTGCCGGGGTGCGCGCCCGGCGAGCTCGCGACGGCCTCGGGGTGCGAGCCCGCGGGCATTCCGCCCGAGGCCTGCGGCGCCGGCTTCACGCCGGGCGACCGCGCGTGCGCGCCCGTCCTGCCGCCCGCGCCCTGCGCCGCCGGGACGATGGCGGTGCCGGGAGAGACGGCCTGTCGCGAGGTCGCGCCGTGCGGCGAGGGGGCGTGGGGCGACCTCCCCGTGGACGAGCAGACCCAGTTCGTCGACGCCGCCTACGCGGGGGCCGACTCCGACGGCAGCGCGGCGAGGCCCTGGACGACCGTCGGCGACGGCGTCCTCGCGGCCGCGCCCGGCGGGGTCGTCGCGGTCGCGGCGGGGACGTACGCAGAGGACGTGATCGTCGACAAGCCGGTACGGCTGTGGGGGATATGCCCGGCGATGGTCGAGATCGCCGGGGTGGGTCCGGACACGAGCGCGGCCATCACGGTCGAGCCGGGCGCCGACGCGGCCGAGATACGGGGCGTCGCGGTCCGCGGCGCGGGCGCGGGCATCGTGGTCTCCGGCGCCAGCGGCGTCGTGGTCGACGAGGTCTGGGTGCACGGCACAGGCGCCCAGGGCGTCAAGGTGCACAACGAGCACGGCCCGTCGCAGCTCACCGTCCGCGGCTCGCTCATCGAAGAGGCCCATTCGGTCGGCGCCCACAGCAGGGGGGCCGAGCTCGTCCTCGAGTCGTCGGTCGTGCGGGGCACCCTGGAGGTCGGCGAGTTTCGGGGATCGGGCGTCGCCGCGAACCGCGGAGAGGGCAACGCGCCGGCCTCGATCGCGGTGCGCGCGTCCGTCATCGAGCAGAGCCGTGGAACCGGCGTTTACGTCATCGCCTCCGAGGCGATCGTCGAGGAGAGCGTGATCCGCGACGGCATCGGGATCGACGACGAGGCCGCGGGGATGGGCGTGCTCGTGCACCGGAACACCCAGGGCCAGCCAGGCGAGGCGGCCATCCGGCGCAGCGTCATCGAGGGCAACGAGGAGGCGGGGATGTTCGTCCAGGGCTCGTCCGTCATCGTCGAGGACACCGTCGTGCGCGACACGCGGCCTTACCCGGGAAAGCTGCGGACAGGGTGGGGTATCTATGTCGTCGCCGACATCGCGGCTGGACTGCGATCCGAGGCGACCTTGGAGCGCGTCGTCGTCGAGCGAAGTCGTGACGTGGGCGTCGCGCTCTTCGGCGCCGACGGCTCGCTCGATGGCGTGCTCGTGCGCGACACCCTCCCGCGCGACATGGACGGGAACCACGGTATCGGGCTCGCGGTCGCTTCCGGCAACGAGCTCCACGGCCGCGTCACGGCGCGCGGCGCCGCCATCGAGGGGAGCCGCACCGCGGGGGTCTTCATCGAAGGGGCCGAGGCGACGCTGGAAGGGGTCGCGATCCGCCGCACGCTCCCGCGCGCCTCGGACGAGCGTTTCGGCCGGGGCATCGCGGTCCAAGGCCTCGACGCGCAGGGCGCGCCGGGCCGCCTCGAGCTCCGGTCGTCGCTCGTCGAGGACAGCGTCGAGACGGGGCTCTCGATCATCGGGTCGACGGCCACCCTGGAGGCGACGACCGTCCGCGGCACCCGGAGCTCGTCCAACGGGCTCAAGGGGAACGGCGTCACGGTGAGCAAGGACGTCGACGACGCGGAGGTGACGTTGACCGGCGTGCGCATCGAGGAGAACGACGGCGCGGCCGTCGCGAGCTTCGGCGCCTCGGTCTCGCTCGAGCGCACCACGCTCGAGTGCAACTTCATCGACCTCAACGTGGAGACGGAGCTCGGCACCGCGGGGACGATCACGGACAGCGGTCAGAACCAGTGCGGCTGCCAGGGCGTGAGCATCCCGTGCAGGGCCAAGAGCGAGGGGCTCGCGCCGCCCGAGCCGCTCCCGCCGGCGCTGGAGCCATGAGTGAGCTCCGCGTGACCGCGTGAAACGGATCAGCCCGCGGGCACCACCGTAGGAATTGCGAGGAAACGCAGCCCGCCTTGCCTCATCGAGGCTGGCCGCACGCCGGGCGCCCGCTCCCGAGATCGAACGAGTCCCCCGCGCTCAGCACGTGGAGCCGCACGTCAAAGAGGCTGAGCACGCGGTCGCCCTCCTCCTCGCCGAGGTTCGTATGGCTGAGATTGCGTCCGTCGACGACGTAGACCGCGCCTGTTCCCAGCGCGCGCAGGCGGCGATCCGGCTCTATCGCGGCGGCGGTGTCCTCGTCGATGCCGATCCCGAGCAAGCGGGGGTTGTGGGCGACGGCGCCGAGCAGACGGCCGAGCCTGCCGCGCTGGGCGAAGTGCTGGTCGACGAGGAGGTCGCGCACCAGCCCGAGGCCGGGCGCCATGCGCACGGCGCCGCGCACCTTCGCGGACTCCTCGCCCGCCCCGCCCACGAGCATCGTCTCGCTCATGACCGAGGCGCCGGCCGAGGTGCCCGCGATGGTGCCGCCGCGCCGGTACACCGCGCAGATCGCGTCGGCGATGCGGCTGCCCCCGAGCTTGCTCGTGATCTTGAGCTGATCGCCCCCGGTGAAGAACACGCACCCCGCCCCCTCGAGCATCCCCAGCCAGCGCGCCTCACCGGCGTCGCCGCGCTGGGCGATGTCGAGGTGCGCGACCTCGGCCGCGCCGAGCGCCCGGAAGACCCGCTCGTACTCGACCCAGAGCTCGCCGGCGACGTCGCTCGCGACCGTGGCCACCACGATCGGCCGCCCGCCGGCGCGCGCCACCACGTCGCGCAGGATCTCCCGCTCGCCCTCCTTGTCCTCGTGTCCCCCGATGAGCACCAGCGCGCCGCCCGGCCCGCCCGCCGGAGGCTGCCTGTCCGGCCCTTCAGCGTTCCCTTGGCTTCCGACCATGCAGCTCGACCTTTCGATTGCTCCGCTCGAGGAAGCGCTCGATGACCGCAAGGCGCCCCCCCTTGACCATGCGGCGCCCCCGCGCGACCACCTCGACGATCTCCAGGGATCCCTGCTCGAGCACGACCACGTCCGCGTCGTGGCCGGCCCGCAGCGCCCCTTTCCTCGGCAGCTTCAGGATCCGCGCCGTGTTCGACGTGACGAGCGGCAGCGCGCGCTCCAGGGGAAAGCCGTGCTCCCGCACCACCTCGCGCAGCTGCTCGAACAGCGTGCGCGGGCTCGGGATCGAGGCGTCCGACGAGATCGTCAGTCGGGCGAGGTCGCCGCCCTCCTCGCAGAAGAAGCGCAGCCACCGGCCGAGGTCCTCCTCGACGGTGTCGACGTCGACCGTGACCCCCTGCCGCGTGAGCGCGACGGCCTCGCGCATCAGGCCCTCGTCGCGCTCGACGTGCGTCGGGTAGAGCCACCCCGGATCGACGTCGTGCTCGGCGATGAGCCGGCGCAGAGGCTCGAGCCGCCTCGGCCCGTCGCCCACGTGGAGGTGGGTGATCCCCGCCTTGCCGGTGAGGATGCCCCCCACGTATGCGTCGCTCGCGAGCCGCGCGAGCTCGGCGAGCGACGGCTCGGTGCTGCGGAGATCCGAGATCGCCACCTCGCCGGCCCCGATGACCTCGTCGACGAGGAGCATGTCGCGGCGCACCGTCCCCGTGAGGGTGACGGGCGGCACGTCGTAGCCGCCCGAGTAGAGGTACGCCGACAGCCCCTCTTCCTTGAACGCCTTGGCCTTCGCCAACAGGCCCGTCATCGTCTTTGTCGTCGTGTCGACGCCGAGGCACCCCACCACCGTGGTGATGCCCGCCGTCACCACCTCGTGCAGCGCGATCTCGGGCGTCTGCGACGCGAATCCGCGCTCGCCGCTGCCGCCGAGCAGGTGCTCGTGCGGATCGAGCAGCCCGGGGATCACCATGCAGCCGCGCGCGTCGATGACCTCGACGTCGACCCCCAGCGCGGCCAGCGCGCGGCCGT
This sequence comes from Sorangium sp. So ce385, assembly GCF_051474135.1. NCBI lineage: Bacteria > Pseudomonadati > Myxococcota > Polyangiales > Polyangiaceae > Sorangium > Sorangium sp. So ce385. The sequence goes on from NZ_CP150337.1 coordinate 11,332,005, forward strand.
CGACCGGACCTACCTTGAGGATGCGGTCGCCGGCGAGGAGCACCGCCGCTGCGCCGATCGGCTCCGGCGCGAGGACCTCCCCGCCCTCGATGAGCACGAGCATCAGACGGCCAGGAGCGCGTCCTCGCGGCGGCGCGCGCGGAGCCGGGTCCCGGACCGGAGCTCGGGCACCGCGTTGACCGCGACCGCCCCCATCCGGGTGAGCATCTCTTCCATCGCGGGCGCCTCCTCGGTGAACAGCACGATGACCTCGCCCGGCTCCGCGGTGGCGAGCGCGTGCTCGATGGCCTCGTGCTCGTCCGGGATGACCTCGCACGCCTGCCCGGGCCGCACCTCCGCCACGACCCGCTGCACGAGCGCCGGGAGCTCCCCGGGCGCGCGGCCCCGACGGTCGCCGTCGTCCTTGGCGAGGACGCGGTGGAAGCCGCCCTTGGCGATCTCGCAGGCGCACGCCTCGAGCAACGCGTTCGAGCGGTCGCCGGGCAGGCTGACGATGGCCGTGAGCCGCCGCCCCTCCCACTGGGCCGCGAGCGCGCACGTCGCCTGGAAGGCGCCGGGGTTGTGGCCGTAGTCGACGAGCACGTAGCTGTCGTCGAGCTGGTAGAGGTTCATGCGGCCGCGGTTCTTGCCGCACGCGTCGAAGGTCCGGAGGGCGCTCTGGATGGCGTCGACCGGCACCCCCTGGGCGCGGCACGCGGCGATCGCCGCCATCGCGTTCTGGACCTGGAAGAGCGCCGCGCCCGCGAAGGTCGCCGGGATCTCCGCCGCTCCGACGATGTGCCGCTCGCGGGTGCCCTGGAGCTCCACGATGGATCCGTTCTTCAGCGCGTAGCCCGTCCCGCCCTGGGCGACGTGGGCGCGCAGGACGGCGTTCGACGGATCGAGCGCGAAGAACACGATGGCTCGCGACAGCTTCGTCATGCGGCGGTGCTGCGGGATGGCGGCGAGCAGCGGGTCCTCCGCGTTGAGCACCAGGGTCCCGCCCTCGCGCACCCGCTCGGCGACGACCATCTTGATCCAGAGGAGATCATCGACGCTCTCGATGCCGTCCTGGCCCAGGTGATCCGGCGAGATGTTGGTCATGATCGCGACGTCGGACCAGTCGTAGCCGAGCCCCCGCCGGACGATGCCGCCGCGGGCCGTCTCGAGCACAGCGACGTCCACCGTGGGGTCGAACAGGATCGTGCGGGCGGACCCAGCCCCCGTGGTGTCGCCCGCCTCGATGCAGCGGCCGCCGACGTAGATGCCCTCGGTCGTGGTCATCCCCACCGTGGCGCCCGTCGCCCCGAGGATGTGCCCGACCATGCGCGTGGTCGTGGTCTTGCCGTTGGTGCCCGTGATCGAGATGATGGGAATGCGCGAGGGCGCGCCCGGCGGATAGAGCATCTCGACGATGGCGCCGCCCACGTCCCTCGGCTTCCCCTCGCTCGGGTGCTCGTGCATGCGGATGCCCGGGGCGGCGTTCAGCTCGATGATCGCGCCACGGCCGATGGGCCTCGCGATGTCCTCGGCCACGAGGTCGATCCCGCAGATATCGAGATCGATGGCCCGCGCCGCGCGCTCGCAGAGGCGGGCCGTGTCGGGGTGGATCTCGTCGGTGACGTCGCGCGCGATGCCGCCGGTCGACAGGTTGACGCTCTCGCGCAGGAAGAACCGCTCGCCGCGCGCCGGCACCTCGTCGAGGGAGCGCCCCTGCTTGGCGAGGCAGGCGCGCACCACGTCGTCGACAACGATCTTCGTGAGGACGCCGTTGTGGCCGTCCGCCCGGAGCGGGTTCTCGTTCTCCAGGGCGATGAGCTCGACCACGGTGCGCTGCCCGTCGCCCACCACGTGGGCCGGCAGCCGCTCGCTCGCCGCGACCACCCGCCCGTTCACCACGAGGACGCGGTAATTGCGCCCGCTCACCATCTCCTCGACGAGGACGCGGGGGCGGTGGGCGCGGGCGATCTCGAACGCCTCGCGCACCTGCGCCTCGGTCCAGAGGTTCAGCGACACGCCCTTGCCCTGGTTGCCGTCGAGCGGCTTGACCACGACGGGCGCGCGCAGCTCGCCGAGCGCCCGGGCCGCCTCGCCCGCCATCCTCACCACGATCCCGCGCGGCGCCGGGACGCCGGCGCGCTCGAGGAGCTCCTTGGTGAGCTGCTTGTCGCCGGCGATCTCGACGGCGACGAAGCTCGTGGTGGAGCAGGTGGTGGCCTGCACGAAGCGCCGGTGCTTGCCGTAGCCGAACACGAGGAGGCTCTCGTCGTTGAGGCGCGACCAGGGGATGCCGCGCTTCTCGGCCGCCTTGACCACGGCGCGCGTGCTCGGCCCGAGCGCCGTCTCCTCGGCCACCCGCGCCGCCTCCTTGACCTTCGCGTCCACGTCGAACGGCTGGCCCTCGAGCACGGCGGTGACGAGCTCGAAGGCCGCCTCGAGCAGGAGCCGCATGGCGGCCTCGTTCTCGAACTCGACGACGACGTCGTAGAGCCCGGGCGCCCCGGCGTAGACGGTCTTGCCGTAGGTCACGCCGATGCCCGCCGGCTCGCTCAGCTGGAGCGCGACGTGCTCGATGATGTGGCCCCAGTAGGTGCCTTCCCGGAGCCGCTCGACGAAGCCGCCCGGCTTGCCGCGCGAGCAGTGGTGCTCGCCGAGGCCCGGCAGGAGGGCGAGCAGCCGGTCGACGAAGCCGGGCACCTCGGCGCTGCTCGTCTCGGCGAGGTCCTCGAGATCGAGGGTCATGCGGAGGACTGGCCAGCTGGCGAACACGTTCGGCCCGTGGAGCGTACGGAGGGTGATGATGCGCATGGGTCTAGCTCGGCTGTGTGGGTGTCAGTCAGCAGCGATGATCGGTCTTCTCTCGAGCAGATCGAAGCTCCGTCCGTGAGGGAGCGAGTGCAGGGTGACCCCGGAGAGCGTGATGCAGCCTCCCGGCCCGGTGTCCACGGCGTCGTTGAAGGAGGCGCAGCCGGCGTCGACGATGGTGACGGCGCCGCTCCCGATCACGGTGGCGCGGTGTCCCTCGACGGCGATGGCGGTGTCCTCGTCGATGCCGACGCCGAGGTAATGGGGGAACAGCGCGATGACGGAGAGGAGCCGGCCGATGCGGCCGCGCTGGGCGAAGTGCTGATCGATGATGACCCCGGGCAGGAGCTCGAGGCCCGGACCGGTGCGCACCGCCCCCGCCCGCGGGGATCGGGTCTCGCCCTCGACGATCATCGTCGACGACATGACCGCGGCGCCGGCGCTCGTGCCCCCGACGACCATCCCCTCCTCGCAGCGCCGGTGGAGCATCGTGTCGACCCCGGTGCCGCCGAGTCGGTTCATGATCCGGAGCTGATCGCCGCCCGTGAAGAAGGTGCCGGTCGCCCGCTCGATCTGCCGCATGGCGGCCTCGTTGCGCGCGTCGTCGCGGGCAGCGATGGTGAGCACGGTGACCTCCGATGCCCCGAGTTGCTGGAAGATGTGCTGGTAGAGCTCGCCGACCACCTCGGGCGTCTCGCTGGCCGAGGGGATGATCACGATGCAGGCGTCCTGACCGCCCGCGAGGCGCACGAACTCGCGCAGGATGGCGCGCTCCCCCTCCTTGTCCTCGGCGCCGCCGATGGCCAACAGGCGCGGAAAGCTCGTCGCGGGGACCATGTCCAGGAGCTGACCCGCCCTCGCAACGCCTGGGCCAGGCAGCCGATGCCTGGTTTCGTGCGTGTTTCAATGGGGTGGCTCGATCTGCACCATGGCAAATTGCCACAGGGTGGTCGATTGCCCCTCTCCGCTTCAGCTGAGTCTGGCGTCCTGGCTCAGCCGTAGCTGGCAATCCAGCAGACCGTCGTGCCTTTGCAGACGTACCGCGCCAGGCCTGACTGCCGATCTCCTGCTCGCCGGCCCGCCTCAGCCCGGCGTGCGCTTGGCGCGGCGGAGATCCGCGGCCGCGCCCTTCCCCTCCTCCGGCTGGCACGTCGGACAGTAGATCGCGTCGTACCCGTGGACGCTCGCGCGGCGGAGCTTGTCGCCGCAGCGCGGGCACGGCTGGCCCGGGCGCCCGCGGACCTTGAGGAAGTCGCGGAGCTTCTCGTCGAGCGCCGGCGCCCGCCGGGCGATGGTCCGGGTCGCGTCGCCGAGCACGCGGGCGATCGCCGCGTGCAGGCGGTCGAGCTCCTCCTCGGAGAGGCCCGTGACCGTGGCCTTCGGGTGGATCTGCGCCTCGAAGAGCACCTCGTCGGCGTACGCGTTCCCCAGCGAGTCGAGCGCCGCCTTGTCCATCAGGAAGTCCTTGACCAGGCCGCGCCGCCCGCGCGCGGCGGCGCGGAACGCCTCCTGCGTGAACACCTGCGGATCGAGGACGTCGAGACCCACGCGCTCGAGCCCGGGGAGCTTGTCGTATTCGCCCCGCGCGAGCACGTAGACCTTGCTCATCTCCACCTCGTCGCGGACCCTGAGCTCACGCCCGTCCTTCAGGGCCAGCGAGAACGCGAGATCGGTCGGGACCCGCGTCTCGCCCGGCAGCGTGATCGAGAACCGCCCCGCCAGCATCGGGGCGACCACGAGATCGAGCGCCCGCGCCCCGGCGAGCTCGAAGACCACGGCGTGCGACCGCCGCGTCACGCGCCGGATCTCCGCGCCCGGCAGGAGGACGTCGAGGCGCTCCGGGAGCAGGACGCGCAGCACCACCGGGCTGTCGGCCCGGGCCGAGGCCACGGCCGCGCCCGCGAGCTCGCGCGCGAGGATCGGGACGACGTACTCCAGGTCGGGTCGCTCCGGCACGACCCCAGAATACCCATCCCGCCGCGGAGGTCGCGTGCGACCTCCGGTCGGACGAAAAGAAATGAGGCGGCGAGCGGCTCAGGCGCTGATCCGCGGAGCCTGCTCGCCGCGCGCGGCCTCCCGCCCCTCGCCCTCCTCCGGCTGCCGATCGCCGTGGGCCGCGAGCTCCCGGCCGCGCGCGAGCGCGTACACGGCGCGGATCCGCGCCGCCGCGAGGGCGGGACCCGGCTCCGGGTTGAGGAGCACGGCGCCGTCGTCGAGCTCCAGCGCCATCGGGATCACGCCCCGAGGCTCGAGCGCCGCCCGGAGCTCCTCGAAGGCGATCGCGCCGTTCACCCGCTCCCCGCGGCCGGGCGGCGGCGCCTCGATGCGCACGAGATCCTGCCCGCCGTCGCCGAGGAGCTCATCGTAAAGGGTCGTTACTCCCGGCACGAAGGCGCTGTGGACCATGAAATAGTTCTTGATGCGCTCGGTGCTGACGAGGCTGAGCCGCAGCCGATCGGGCCCGGCGAAGCCGCACTTGCCGGCGTCGAGGAGGCTCCGGACGTGCTCGCCCTTGGCCACCGAGGAGAACTCCGCGAGCACGTGCAGCCGCGCGCCGTGCGCGAGCTCGCCGCTCTCCAGCGCCCGCGCGAAGCGGATGAGCCGCATCGCCGTGCGCGCGTCGCGGTCGAGCCCCTCGGGCTCGCTCAGGAACACCGCGGCGGAGGCCGGCGCCCCGCGCGCCGCGCAGCGCACCGCGAGCGACGCGAGATCATGCCCGTGCTGCGTGTACACGGTGGCGCTGCCGCCGCGCGGGAGGGCGAGCCTGGCCCCGTCCTGGCCCGGCGGCGCGCCGTCCGGCGCGGGGGTGATGCCGAGCGAGGCGAGCCGATCGGCGAGCGGCATCCGCTCGTCGCCGCGCTCGCCGAGGACCAGCGTCACCTCGATCCCGGGGACGAACTGCGCGAGCGCGTGCAAGAGCGACGGCAGCGCGGGGCTGTACCCGACGATCAGCACACGATCGAGGCGGCTCTGGCGCGGCGAGAGCGTCGCCGCCCACGCCCGCGTCGCGCCTGCGCCGTCCGCTGCCGCCGCGTCGTTCGCCGCCGCCATCGCGCCGTCCGCGCGCGCCCCCGCGCCGTCCGCCGCCTCGGCGGGCGCGATCCCCCGGCCCATCAGCAGCTCCCGCCCGTAGCGCCGGAGCGGCGCGTAGGTGGCCGACACGCCGATGAGCCCGCGGAGCCGCCGCGCCGGCACCCGGCCCGCCCGCGCGCCGAGCGCCCACGCCGGCGACCCCTCGGGCGGGTCGAGCAGCGGGTTCAGCCACTGCACGAGCCCCTCCGTCGACACGAGCTCGCCCGCGCGGCGCTCCGGCGCCGCGTCGCCGAGGAAGACGCCCGCGAGGATGACGTTGCTCTGGCAGGCCGCGCGCGCCATGCGCGAGAACGAGATCTCGCCGCCCGGCCCCTCGCCGAGCGCGGCGACGGTGCGGACCGCCTCCTCGCCGAGGAAGATGTGCGTGTAGAACTCCGACCCGTCGGCGGTCATGAGGTCGGTGTAGAGCGCCTCCACGCCCGGCGTGATCAGGTGCTGGCACAGGAAGAAGCCGAGGAACCGCTGCATGTCGAGCGGATAGGTCCCCGGCCCGCCCACCGCCTGGAGGAGATCGCGGTTCTTGCTCTCCTGCACCTCGACGAACACGTGGCCGCGCCGGTTCTGCGTCCGGAACGACGAGAGGGCCATCGCCGTCACGGCGTCGGCGTCGGGCCCGGCGTCGGGCCGCGCGAGGATCAGCGCCCGCTTCGCCCCGGCGGCGCCGACGAGCCCGAGCGCCTCGGGCTGCGCGCTGTCCCCCTTGCGGTAGGCCACCCAGCGCATCCTCGGCGCGTAGAGGTACGCGGGCGGGTCGTCCTCGGTGCCGAGGAGCGCCATCCGCGGCAGCGCGTGCCGGGTCGGCGGGGGGCCGCGGCGGACGAGCCACACCCAGAGCTCCGAGAGCCGGATGCTGCGCAGCGCCCGGTGGCGCTCGTACAGCCGGACGAACTCCTGCACCAGCATCTCCGCCTCGTGCACCGGCCCGATCACCAGCGCGTGCCCGGCGTAGCCGACCGGCCGCCGCCGCGCCGCGCGCACGACCTGATCGACCACGTTGGCGCCGATGCCGATGATGAACGACGTGATGAAGACGCCCACCATCGTGAGGCCGAGCGACAGGATCGCGACGACGGGGTGCACGTGGAGGTTCGCGACGAGGTTGTCGGCGCTCTCGAGCTGCCGGAACGACCACCAGATCCGGTCGAAGAAGGTGGTGTCGGGGACCGGGCCGCGGCCGTCGTAGTCGTGGGAGATCGCGAGGTGGCTGAGCAGCACCGAGGCGCCGAACGCGAGCCCCCAGACGGCCAGCGTGACGAGCCCGAACTGCTCGAGCAGCTCGCGCCGCGTCATGATCGCGTAGAGGTCGATCGCGATCTCGCGCGTGAAGCGCAGGAGCAAGAAGAGCCGCGAGAGCCGCAGCACCGGCAGGGCGTGGGCCGCGTGCGCGTCGAGGAGCCGCTCGAGCGGCAGGAAGCTGAGCCAGGCGATGACGTCGAAGGCGAAGAGCACGACGTCGAGGCGCGATCGCTCGCGCCCGCGCTGCCGGAGGAGGGCGGCCCGGAGGACGAGCTCCACGCCGAAGATCCCCAGGAAGTACGGGCGGAGCTGGTCTTCGAGGCCCGGGACCGGCAGGACCGAGACGAGGATCAGGAGCGAGAGCGCGGCCTTGACGGGGCGGGTCTCCAGCCCGCCGGCGAGGCGGAGGAGCAGGGGCTGGCGGGGCGCCATGGGCGCGAGGATAGAGGAAACGCGCCCTCGCGCGGCCGCTCAGGGCGCCGCGCTGCCCGGACCGGCGTTGGCGTGCTCGTAGAAGCGGTTCGCGGGGTAGGTGCCCGCCGTGGAGCTGTAGGGGCGATCGACGGTCGAGGCGTGCCAGGGAGCCTCCGCGCGGATGTGGGAGCCGAGGGTCGAGTTCCGGATGACCGCGTGGCCGTTCGGGTAGACGCCGCCGGCCACGTTCGCGGCGTACGTCGTGAGGTCGCTCTGCCCCTCGTCCCAGGCCCGGCCGAGGTAGACGAGCCCGTCCGGCGTGCCGGCTTCGGCGGTCAGCTCGCTGTCGATGATGAGGATGCCGTGGTCGTTGCGGGCGTCCGTGCTGGGAGCGACGATGTACCCGCCCTTGCCGCCTTGGCGCGCGGTCAGGTACCTGATCGTGCAGCCGTCGAGCACGAAGGTGCCGCGGCCGAAGATGAAGTCCACGTCGCCCTCCACGTGGCAACCCTTGAAGTACGCGCGCGACACCGTCGCTGCGTTCGGCGTCTTCACGTAGAGCGTGTCTTGATTGCCGAGCAGGCGCACGTTCTCGAAGATCAGCCGGTCGGCCTGCGTCATCAGCGCGACGGCCTGCGTGCCGCCGGACAGGGCGCCCTCGTCGGTGTCGTTCGCGATGGTGAGGTTCTTGGCCCGAAAATCGTCGGCGTACGCGGCGAAGGTCGCGCTGCCGCTGGTCCCGTAGGTCGTCCCGCTCAGGTTCGGGTTGCAGGGGTTCGCGGGGGAGCCCGCCTGCTTGGCCTTGCCGTTGTAGTTGTCGTACGCGATGACCGTCCGGCTGGCGTCGGAGCTCTTGCTGTACAGCGTGATCGGCGGGGCCGACGCCGGCACACAGACCACCTCGCGGTAAGCGCCGGCCGCGACCTCGATGTAGATGCGGCTCGTCCCGCCGGCGGCCACGGCAGCGTCGATCGCGGACTGCACCGTCCTGTGGGAGCCCCCGCTCGCGGCGACCCTGTACGTGGGCGTGAAGCCGCCGACATCGCCCGCGCCCGCGGTGGGATCCCAGGGGTCGGTCACGAGGCCCGACGCGAGATCGCCGGCCTTCTCGAGGTGCTTCAGGACGGTATGGCTCGCCGCCTGCGCGCTCGTGAGCTGCGGTCGCGTCGCGGTGCTTGCCGCGGAGCCGCCCGCGCCGGAGCTGCCCGCGCCGGAGCCGCCCGCGCCGGAGCCGCCCGCGCCAGCGCCGCCTGCGCCGGAGCCGCCCGATCCGGTCATGTCGCCCGTGGAGCTGCTCACGGGGCCAGCGCCCCCGTCCGACGAGCCGCCAGCGCCGGAGGACGAGCTGCTGGAGGCGTCCGGAGTGGCTGGACCTCCACCCGAGGAAGACGCGTCTGTCGGGCCCCCGCCGCCCGAATCGTCGCCGCCGCACGCGGGGAGGCCGAGCGCGATGAGCACGAGAGGGAGCGAGAGCATCCGACGGGAATTGCCGGTCATATTCACCGTTCGACCTTGCCTTTGCCGAGGTTGCGAGGATCTCTGGCGCTGCAAGACACACACCACGCGGCGCGACGCCGCGCGGGGCCGCCCGCCGTGTCCACTCCGGGTTGACACAGTTGACAGCTGCGCGTGACAGCGCCGCCGGCGCGAGTCGCGGCGCGCCTCATGTCCCCGGCGGCGCCCAGCGGCGCACGGTCGGACGGCCGAAGGCGTAGAGGGCGTCGAGCGTGCGGCGCGGAGGCTCGAGGAGGTAGGTCGCGCGGTGAATCGACCACGCGTGAAAGACGCACGCATCCCCGGCGCGCAGGGCGACGCGCACGGCGTTCGGCATGTCTGGCGTGGCCCGCCCGGCGCCTCGGCGGATCCGGAGCTCTTCCGGGGTGTCCCAGCGGGCGTGGGACCCAGGGACGATCTCGAGCCGGTCGTCGTCTTCGAGCGCCACCCGGAAGTGCACCGAGGTCGTCGTCGCGACGACTGCGCGCTCGATCTCCGGATCGGGCTGGCCGAACTGGCTGTCTCGATGCCAGTCCCCGTCCCAGTCATGCCTGGTCTGCTCGTGGTAGTAGTGGGCGTCCTTCAGGCGCGGCGTGTCTCCCTCCTGCGGACGCGCGAGACCGGAGAGCAGCTCGCACACGCGCGGGGAGCCGACGAACGCGGCGATGAGCTCCAGCGCGCGCGGGTCGTCCTGAAAGCAGACGATGCCGTCGGTGAGGAGCGAGATCCTCGGGGTCGAGTGACCCGTCTCCCGGGAGAGCGCTCGAGCGTGCGAGAGCGCGACGTCGCACGCGCGACGGAGATCGGCGCGTGTTGCCGTGTTGAGAAAGGCGGGCGCGACGAAGAAGCCGTGCGCGCGGAAGGCGGCCACCCGATCGATGGTCGAAGTGCTCATCATGACCTCGCGGCAGTGGATCCCGCGAAGATCACTCAATGGACGGTCCGAGGCCCACGCATCGCCAGCGCGACGAGGGGATCGTGGGGAAACGGCCGCGGGCGATGAGGGCTCGATACGACGAGACACGCGAGCCGCCCCGCGATCTCGAACGTCGCGAGCGCGGCCGGCGCGCCGAAGTACGCGATCGGCACGAGATCGACGCCGCGCGCGGGCGCCGGCGACGAGCGCTCGTCGAGGATCCGCGCGAGGGCCCTCTGGTAGCTCTCGCCGGTCCTGGCCATCCTGGCCCGAACGTCCGCGCGCAGCTTCTTGTGGTGGTGACGGTTCCCCATCGGGCCTGTCCAGGTGATCTGCCGAGATCGATCCTTGTCGGCCGGCACCGACGGAAACGGCAGCATCACGAGCCAGGACCCCGAAGGGCAGCGCCCTCTTCGCACCTCGCGCGAGCCGTGCCGGCGGCAGGCGAGGAGCCGGGCTCGGAGCAGCCCGATAGGCGCAGTATTCGCCGGACCGAGGCCGCTGTCAACGCACGTCAGAGGCTCACGCCGATGCCCGCCCGGAGCCGGGCGGCCAAGGCAGGGGCCACCTCGGCCTCCCCGCTGCCCGCGCGTCGCTGCTTGAGGACGTACGTCTGTGCTCCCCCTTCGAGGTGGAGGTAAAGCCCTCGGACGAGGTCGACGGTGACGCCGGCGCCAGCGCCGAACGCGCCGGCGAGGCCGTGGCGGTCGGGGGCGTCCCCGCGCGTCTCGAACTGCTGCCTCATGACGGCGAGGCCGAGATCCACGCCGACGCCGACGGTGATCACGGGGAGGTCCCATGCGTGGGACAGGCGCACGTCCAGGCCGAGCTCGTCGTTGCGCGCCGTGAGGCCCTCGTTCTGGAATCCGCTGCGGCACGCGCTGAGATGGGGCGCGATGCCGAGTTGCTGGAGCTCGATCCGGTAGCCGACGAACCCGCCGTGACAGAGCGAGTCCCCCGCGACGAGGGGCGTTCTGAGCTGATAGCCGGCCACGGGCCCGTGCGCGGCCTCGCGGACCCCGCCGCCCTTGCGCACGAGCCGGGCGAACATGACGCGGCTCAGCCGCTCGTCGCCCACGTCGATCGTTTGCCCGGCCTCGGCCTCGATGCCCCCTTCGAGGAGGAAATCGGGGCCTCGACCTCGCACGAAGTAACGGCCAGGCCGGAGGCTGATCGTCCGCGTCGCGTCGTTCGCCCCGACCTCCGCCGCCACCGGGCCCTCGCTGGCGTCTCGCATCACGAGGTACGACCTGCCGCGCGGGAACCGGAGCACGCCCCGGAGCGACGCATGCACCGGCAGCTCGGTCAGGATGAGCTTGCCTTGACCGCGGAGGTCGTAATGGAAGGTGGGGTGTTGCGCGCCGGCCCACGTGCGGCTCGTGGCGCGCAGGGTGCTCTCGTACGCGTGGCGGTACGCCTCCTCCAGGGAGACGGCCCCGTCGCGATCCGCGTCGGCCGTCCCGAGCAGCCCCGAGACGAGCGCGTGGGTGAAGAACGACCCCTTGAGCTCATCGGACTCCTGGGCGTCCTCGTTTCCGGAGCTCGACGTGAGGGTCACCATCCCTTGCCCGGCGAGCCGCTGGTCCAGCTTGATGACGAACGGGGGCGCGCTCGTGCCGCCCTTGACGCGCGTCAGCGCCCCCGAGCGGCACGAGTCGACGATCAGGAGCCGCGCCGAGGCCGCCGAGCCGCGGACGAGCTGCTCGAACTCGGTCAGCGAGAGCCGCGTCGGCCCGAGGTGAAGGGCGTTCGCGTCGGCGTGTCCGGAGTAGTAGACGAGGTAGAGGACCTCGGTGTCCGGGCTCGACACGGCCGCGCGGACGCGGTCGTTCATCGCGATGAGCGTGCGCCTCGCGGTGTCCGCGCGCTCGCTCCGCAGGAGCACCAGGTTCGCCGGGGGGAAGGCGCCGAGGTCCTTGAGGACATCGTACATCTTCGCCGCGTCGTCCTCCGCGTAGCGGAGCTCCACCTCGCCCTTCTCCCCGGCGTTGTTGCCGATGAGCACCGCGAAGCGCTCGATACGGGCCTCGGCGGGGACCGCCCAGGCGGCGGTGAGACCACACGCTGCGGCGGCGAGCGCCGCGAGGCGACCGAGGCTCACGGCGATCCCGCGACCTTCTCCGCCGTGAGCATGTCGACGTCGCAGCCCGGCGGGACCGAGAGCGCGTCGGGGTTCGCCGCGAGCGCGGCCCGGAGCGGCTCGACCGCGATCGCCTCGGCGCAGAACACCCCGTAAATCCGCTCGGTGCCGAGCGTGCCGTCGAGCACGGTGCTCTGCGGCAGGGGCGCTTCCCGGCCAGGCTCGATCCGCGCGGCGAGCGGGCCGCTCGGGTAATACACGCTCACCTGCGACGCCCCGTCGACGCTCAGGATCGCGAGGTACCGCGCCTCGGCGCTCGTGGTCGTGAACTGGAGCGCGTCGCCGGGCAGGAGCCGCTCTCCCGCGCCGCCGGGCAGGACCTGCTCACCGCGCTTCACGTAGAAGCCGAGTCGCTCTCCTCCCTTGATGCGCTCTTTGGGGATCTCCACGTCTGCTCCCCGCGGCGCCGCGTTGAAGCGGAAGAAGAGGAGCACCGCCGCCGCGGCGGCGAGCGCGCTCGCCGCCGCGGGCGCCAGCCATCGGCGCCGCGGGCGCGCTTCGGCCACGGAGCGGCCCGCCGTGGCGCCTCGATCGAGCCGCAGGGGCGGCGCCGACGCCGCGAACGAGGCGCGCGCCGCCTCCATCTCGGAGAGCCGCGCCGAGCACCGCGAACAGCCAGCCACGTGCGCGCTCGCCTCCTGCGCCGCGGCCGCGTCGAGCTGGCCCGCCATGAGCTCGTCGAGCTTCAGCTCCGAGAGGCACCCTCCGGGTCGCGCTGGCGTCATGGACTCGAACTCCCTTCTCTCATCCGGTCGGAGAGCGTGGCCTTGAGCCGCTCCAGCAGATTGCCGACGTGCCGACGGGAACAGCCCATCACGCGCGCGATCTCCTCGTGGGTCATCTCATCGGAGTAGTAGTGGACGGCGACCTGCGCGAGGTCGACCGGGAGCTGCGCGAGGAGCTCCCGCGTGAGGAGAGCGTGCTCGGCGGACGCCGCCACGCTCTCCTGCTGCAGGGGGGCAACGTGGGTATCGAGGAGCCGCAGCCGGTTCTTGCGGTCGCGGATGCGGTTGAGGCAGGCGTGCGTGGTGGCGCCGTAGAGCCAGCCCACCATCGGGCCCTTGCCGTCGAGCTGCCCGGGCTCGCCGAGCAGGGAGGCGAAGACATCCTGGAGGATCTCCCGCGCCTCCTGCTCGCTCCCGAGGAGCCGCCGCGCCCGGCGCAGCACGAGGTGCCCGTGCTGCCGGTAGGCCGCCTCGATCAGCGACACCAGCGCCACACGATCGTCCACGTCCGGGCGTGTACCACGATCAGTGCCAGTCCGGATACTCCAAATCTTCCGACGGGGCCATCCGGACGGTGAGCGTCGCGTCCGCCCCCTCCGCGGAGGGGCGGGCCTTGAGCTTCCCGTCATAACCGATGCAGGCGTTGTGCTCCGCCTCCGTCGTCGCCACGGCGTCGCAGGCGTCGAAGGCCGCTTGCAGCTCCGCGTCCACCGCGCCTCCGGGCTCGCGGGGCCACACCTCCATGACGTGGTATCCGGGGGCGAGCCGCCCGCCGAAGAAATTCGACCACAAGCCACCTTCGGCCATGTCACCCTCGACGTACACGATCACATGGTTCTCATCGACGCCGAGCGAGGTGCGCTCCCCGGCGGAGGCCTCGTCGAGCGCCGCTTCGACGGTGGCGATGCCGACCCTCGTGTTCTCGAAGATGAACTCGCTGAAATCGTTGAGCGCTCTCTCCGGCGGGGGCGCATGGATCGACAGCGTGAAGCTCGCGGGAAAGCTTCCAGTCGCCGACGCCCGGACGGGGATGATCCGGCTGCCGGAGTCCGTGTCGTCGGCGTTCCAGACCAGCACGGCCTCGACCGGCCCCGCCGGCGCGACGCCGAGCTCATTGACGATCGTGCCCTCGAGCGTCAGGAGCGCCTCGCCGGGATAATCGGAGCCCACCTGTGCGTCGCCGCACGCGGCGAGCAGGAGCGGAAGAGCAAACGAGAGGATCGAACGAAGCTGCATGACACTTCTCCTTGGTAAAAGGACAACGAGCGATGGTGAACGCGCGGGCCAGCCGTCCGCGAGAGGGCGATGCGCGCAACGCTGCCGTCGCCGCCGTGGGGCGGTCGTCGTCGCCGGAGCTCTCGTGGACGGACGGCGAGGCGCCTGCCGTCCCACGGCGCGGCGCCCGGGAGGGAGCCGGGTGTCGCTGGCCCCTTCAACCTGGGTAGACCGCAGGGGGCCCGGTTCGGGCACGGATCGATGTCGATTCTTGCCCTTTTGTTGTCGCTACATTTTTGCAGCCCAGCGCCGTGTGCTCCGGAGGGGGTCGCGATGCGCGCGTCCTCGGCGCTGCGGCGGTGAGCGGCGTGCGCAGCCCGCTCGCGGAGGGCCGGCGTCGAGCGCGCCCTCCGCGGCGGGGCCGCTCACCGCTCGCGGAGCGGCCTCCCGCCGCGCGCTCGCTCCTCGCCCACCATGCGCCCGATGCAGTGCTTGAGGCCCGCCTGGAGGTCGGACAGCGTCGTGATCTCGGCGAGGTCGAGCCCGAGCGAGACGACCGTCTGGGCGACGCTCGGCCGGATCCCGGTGATGATCCCCTCGGCGCCGAGGAGCCGGATCGCGCGGACGAGATCGACGAGGTAGCTCGCGGTCTTTGTGTCGACCGCCTCGACCCCGGTCAGGTCGAGGAGCGCGAAGCGGGCCTGGGTGCGCACGACGGCCTGGAGGAGGCTGTCCATCACCTCCGCGGTCCTCGCGCTGTCGACCACGCCGATCATCGGGAGCGCCAGCACGCCGTTCCAGACCTGGAGGATGGGGGTCGAGAGCTGGCGGATGACCTGCTGCTGCCGCTCGATGAGCGCGAGCCGCTCGCGGAGCTCCAGCTCCGCGCGCCGCGACTCGGTGAGATCGAGGGTGATGCCGACCACGGCGTCCACCTCGCCGCGCTCGTCCTCGATCGGGACGAACCAGTTCTCGAGGGGCTTGCCGTTGGCTTCCGAGATGATGTGGAGCGGCTCCCCGCGCAGGGCGCGGCGCAGCCCCGCGGTCTCGTGCTCCTTGTAGACGTCGAAGACGCTCCGCCCGACGAACTGGCCTGGCTTCACGCCCGTCCCCGAGAGGCCCTTGCCGTCCAGGTAGGTGAACACGCCGCGGGCATCGGAGGCCCAAACGATGATCTTGAGGTTGTCGACGAGGGCGCGGAGGATCGCCTGCTGCTCGACCATTCGCCGGGACGCCTCGACCTCGGAGGTCACGTCGCGGCCGATGCACAGCACGCCGGCCGATGCTCCGCGGGGATCGAGCACGCGGTGGTGAGCCCACGCGCACGCCACGTGGCCGCCGTCGCTCCGGGTGTGGCGCAGGCGCCGCTCCCCGCTGTCCTCGTCGAGCAGGCGCTGCCATACGCCCTCGTCCTCGGGCGTGGGGAGCAGCTCGGCGATGGACCGGCCGACGGCTTCCTGCCTCGGGACGCCGAGCAGCCGCGCGGCGCTCTCGTTCCATTCGGTGATCGCGAGATCCAGGCCGTACTCGACCACCGCGAGCGGCGATCGGGCGAGCGTGTGCACGTGTTCCGTCATCGTCAGGAGCGCCGTCCGCCGGGCGCCGGCGGCTTCGGCTGCGCGCCAGCGTAACCCTGGGCACCGTTGGCAGATCAAGCCCCGATGGAGGGCTGCGCGGGCGTGGAGACCACTTCTCGGCACGGCGCCCCCGCTCGTCCGACAACGTGCGCGGGGCGCGGCGCCGCGGGGACCCGGCTCCGCGGGCCGAGCAGCGGCGCCTCGCGCCTACGGGGTTTCGGAGCCAGGGACGAGCGTGGGAGGGGCAGAGCTCCCGAGGGCGGCCAGCGGCGTCGCTGCGCGTTCGAGGCCAGCGTCGATCGCCGCTGCCGCGGCGGGAGCCGTCGCGTTACGGCGAGCCGCCGCCGACCTCGGCATAGCCAGCGTCGCCACCCGCGCCACCCGCGCCCGAGGTCCCCGGCCAGGAGCCGCCCACGCCGACGGTCGAGGTCTCAAAGCCACCGGCGCCGCCGGCGCCCCCTTGGCCGTAGTAGTATTCGCTCGGGTCTTCGTAGACGTCGATGTTGATGTTCAGCTTGCCGTTGAGCCACAGCGCGCGGTCCCCGATGCCGAACTGATACTGAGCCCAGGTCGTCGACTGCGGCGAGACGTAGGTGTAGACCGTCTGGCTCGACAGCAGCGTGGCCTCCACCTCCGTTGCGGTCCCGCCTTCGACCTTCTCGAAGCTCCAGCCCGGAAGCAGGGTGACGTTGTACCCGCCCTGCTCGATATCGACGAGGATGGAGCTCGCGTCGGGATCTTCGTCCTCGCTATTGACGGTCAGGACAAGGTTGCCGGGATACGAGGCACCGCCGCCGCTGGTGACGACGCCCACGCCCACGTTCTCGTCGTAGTAATAGTAGTAGCCGCTCCGGATCTCGAACGTGGCATTGCGCAGCCGATACTGCGCTCCGGACGGCGCCTCCGCCGCGAGCGGCAAGCTGATCGAGCCGAACGCGTCGTCGTCATTGCCAGCCTGCGCGGTGCAACCGCCGAGCCCGGCCACGAGCGCCATGCCGGCCAACGCGAGCGCCCCAAACCCCCTGAACGTCTTCATCATTCTTCTATCCTCCTAACAAGCTACCGCTCGGGACCACCGGTCGCGTGTGCCGCGGTCTGCCGCGGTTCCGAGTACGGCCACTGGTAAGAGCAATTCGCGAACCAACCTGGAATTGCGGGGGATCGCGTTCCCTTCTGCGGGCCTGCGGCCATCATGGCTCAACCTGGCTCAGCCAGATTGTGCCAGCGGCGCGCAGGTCGCCCAACCCGGGTCGGGTCGCGAGGGTCGCTCAACCCGGGTCGGGTTGGGCTCAACCCGGGTCGGGTCGCGCGAGGGTCGCTCAACCCGGGTCGGGTTGAGCTCAACCCGGGTCGGGTCGCGACCCGGGTCGGGTCGCGCTAGCCCTCGCCCGCGCGCCCTCCACGTGCCTTCAGCCGTACGCGCAGCGCCTCCACCACATGATCCCGCAGGGCGGCGGTCTTCTTCGGCAGGTGCCGGCCGCTCGGGAACACCAGGAACACGCCGCCCACCGGCATCGCCCAGCGCGGGAGCACGCGGACGAGCGCTCCGTTGAGCACGTCCTGCTGCGCCAGGAACGCGGGGAGCAGGCCGATCCCGGCGCCATGGCGCACCGCCTCGCGCACGAAGAACCCGTCGTCCGCGAGCAGCCGGACCCGGAGCCGCGCACGGGCGCGCGACGCCTCGTCGCGCCCAAACGGGCTCGTCCCCGCGAGCGCGACGCAGTCGTGCTCCGCGAGATCGTCCAGCGTCCGCGGCGTCCCCCGCGCGGCCAGGTAGGCAGGCGAGGCATAGAGCTGCATGTCCAGATCGCCCATCTTGCGCGCAACCAGCGTCGAGTCCCGAGGCTTCTTCACGAGGAACCGAAACGCAGCGTCGTACCCCTCCTTCACCAGATCCACGGGCCGGCTCGACAGGTGCATCTCCACCGCGATGCGCGGGTAGCGACGGCAGAAGCCGGCGAGGATCTCCGCCAGCACCTCGGTCCCAAAGTCCGCCGTCGCGGTGAGGCGCAGCAAGCCCGACGGCTCGTCCGCGATCTCCGGGAGCCCGTCGATCGCCTCCGTCAGCGCCTTGAGCCGCGAGCCGAGCCGATCGATGAGCGACTGCCCCGCCGTCGTGAGCGCCACGCTGCGCGTCGTCCGCTGCAGGAGGCGCACGCCGAGCGACGCCTCCAGCGACGCGATGCCCCGGCTGACCGTCGACTTGGGCACACCCAGCCGGCGCGCCGCCGCCGTAAAGCTCGCCGTCTCGGCGACCGCCGCGAAGACAGAGAGGTGGTTCAGGTCCATTGTTCCCATTTCGGAACACACTAACCAACATTTGCTCGTTGAACCAGATCCGAGACAGACCCAACATCCGCTCAACCTCGTCAACAAGGAGCCCTCACCGTGTCTCAGCCTCTCCTCGTTACCGGCGCCGGCGGCCAGCTCGGGCGGCGCGTCGTCGATCTCCTGCTCGCGCAGGGCGCGGGTCCCCTCATCGCCACGACCCGACACCCGGAGACGCTTGGCGAGCTCCGCGCCCGCGGCGTCGAGGTGCGGCGCGCCGACTTCGACGCTCCCGCCTCGCTCGCGGAGGCGTTCGCCGGCGCGGCGCGGCTGCTGCTCATCAGCACCGACGCGCTGGATCAACCTGGCCGGCGCATCGCGCAGCACCGGGCCGCGATCCAGGCCGCGGTGAAGGCGGGCGTGCGGCACGTGGTCTACACGTCGTTGACCAACCCCGGGCCGGGCTCGCCGATCACGATCGCGCCCGACCACCAGGCCACCGAGGACGCGCTCGCGGAGAGCGGGCTCGGCGCCACCGTCCTGCGCAACAACCTCTACGCCGACTTCCTCGTGGCCTCGCTGCGGCGCGCGCTCTCGACGGGCCAGCTCGTCGCCGCGGCCAGCGACGGCAAGGCCGGCTACGTCACGCGCGAGGACTGCGCCCGCGCTGCGGCCGCGGCGCTGTCGGCCGATTTCGACGGCAAGCGCGTGCTCGACATCACCGGCCCGACCGCCGTCTCTCAGGGCGAGATCGCCCGCATCGCCTCGGAGCTCACGGGCAAGCCGATCGCCTACGTCCGCGTCCCGCGCGAGGCGCTGGAGCAGGGCATGCAGCAGGCCGGCGTGCCCGCCAAGGCAGCCACCCTGCTCGCCTCCTTCGACGAGGCGATCGCGCGCGGCACGCTGGATGTGGCAACGAACGCGGTGGAGGAGCTCACCGGAAGGCCCGCCGAGGACGTGCGGAGCTTCCTCGCCCGCCACAAGGCCGCCCTGCTCACGCCGGTCGGGCCCTGAGATCGCCGCCGACCTTGCGTGGGGATCCTCAACCTCGGTCGGGTCGCTGCGCTGCGATCCTCAACCTGGGTCGGTGTGCGATCCTCAACCTGGGCCGGTGGGATCCCCAACCTGGGTCGGCAAGCGCCCAACCTGGGCCGGGTCAACCTGGGGGATCCTCAACCTGGGTCGAGCGCCCAACCCGGGTCGGGTCGGCGGGGATCCTCAACCTGGGTCGGGTCGGCGCCCCGGCGGGGATCCTCGACCTGGGTCGGGTCGGCGCCCCGGCCGGAGACAGGACAGCCGTGTTTGCGCCGGATCGCTTACGCTGACCTCCCGGCATCAGCCGGGAGGAGGCGTGTTCATGCGTCGATGGTCCGTTCTGCTGTACGCTTCAGCCGTCGTTGCGTGTGGTTCGGGGGACGAGTCGCCGAGCAGCAGCGATGCAGGCTCCGGGGGAAGCGGCGGTGGAGAAAGCAGTGGGCTACCTCACGCATTTCGCTACGGAGTCAACCTCGGTCACCGCAATGCGGCCTGGGGCGACGACAAGGAAGGGACGCTCGCGGCGCGAGCAGGCGTCCGCAGCCTCCGCGTCAAGCTCCCAGCGGCGCACCTCGAGACGTGGGGATACGATATCGAGCTCGGCGATATCCAGTCGTATGCGACCCTGGGCATGGCCGACCACATCGGGTTTCTCATTGGCTCCGAGTCGGTTGAGCTGACGACGGCGCCGCCCGGCGTGGCCGACTGGCAGAACGAGCACTATATCCCGAAGAGCCTTTACGAGCCAATCTTCGCGGCCGACGGAACGGTGAACCCGAACAACGCGTGGGCCTCCTACGTGTATCGGACGGTGGACACCTACAAGACCTGGATCCGTGTGTGGCACGTGTGGAACGAGCCCGATTGGGTGGCCGACTGGCACGTCACCCAGACGTGGGCCACCGAGCCGCCGAAGGCCGCCGATCTCCCCCGGTTCAACGGATCGATATTTGATTATATAAGAATGTTGCGCGTCACGAAGGAGGCCGCGCGCAAGGCGGATCCGAGCGCGCTGATCGCGACAGGGGGCATCGGATCCGCGGCGTTCCTCTCGGCCATCCTGCGCTACACCGACAATCCCGAGGGCGGGGCGGTCACACCGAGTTACCCGGAGAAGGGCGGCGCCTATATCGACGTCGTCGACTTCCACTATTACCCGATCTTCAGCCCGAAGAGCTCGGACGCGTCCGTCGACGACCTCCTCGCATCGAAGGACGCTTTCGCCGCGGCGCTTGCCGACGCCGGCGTGCAGGTGGAGGGGTGGAACGTCTCGGAGAGCGGCGCGCCGCTCGCGCCCACGCCGGAGTACCCGGAGGTGGGGAGCCCGGAGTATGCGCGCAATTACCTCATCAAGGTGATGACGTTGGCGCAGGCACACGGCATTGGCGGCGTCGACTGGTTCATCCTGTCCAACGGCGAGGAGGGGGGCAACGATGTGTTTGGGCACATGGGGCTCTACAACGACGTCGGCGCGCTCACGAGCGTGGACCAGGCGACCAAGACCGACCTCGGCAGAGCGTACACGACGCTGAACGATGTGCTCTTCGGCGCGTCCTATGATGACGGCGCGACGAAGGAGCTCGCGCTGCCACGGGACGCGCGAGGTGTGGTGTTCGAGAAGGGGGGCAAACGCCGCATCGCGCTCTGGGCCGTGACGCCGAGCAACACGGAGGATGCGTCGGCGAACGTCGAGCTCGTGACGTCATCGGGGTTCGATGTTCATGCATGGGACGGCGCGAAGACATCAGCCGACGCGCGCGACGGTAAGGTAACGCTCGCCCTCTCGGGCAGCCCGGTGCTGCTGGTTGAGCGATGACCCGAGACTCGACCCCGGTGAGGCCCGAGACCACCCGATAAACCAGAAGCACGCCCCGGGTTGACTGGGATCGCTGAACCCGGATAGCCCCTGATTTCTACCCAGTCAAGATTGACCGACGTCGTGGATGGCGACGTCGTGCGAATACTCTGCTGTCCGGTCCGCCCCTCTCCGAACGGACGTTCGCCCTCCTTGCCATAGCATCATGCGGCGCACCGCTCGATCTAGACCGCGAGCGCGGCGTCCGTCACGCTGGCGCCGTGAAACGTGCGCATCCACCACGTCCCTGCAGGGAATAAGACGCTGCGCACGCCGGCGCGCCACCGTTCGAGCGCCGCGCGGTACGACGCGCGAAACGTCCGCACAGCGGCGGAAGCGATTCGCCATGCGTCCTCCTGCCCCCGACCGACCGCAAAGGTCGGATTACGATCCCGCAGCGCCTCAAAGCTCGTGGCGCGTTCGTACGGGGAGACTTCGCTGGCTTGCTCGGCGCCAAGGAAACGATGGCCTTGTCGCTGAATCTCCGCATGTGCCTGTGCTTCTTGTCGCTCGAGCTCGGCGGCGACCTGTTGACGAAAGCCCTCCGCGCTGTCCTGCTCAATGAGCGGCGGCAACGCGATCGGGAGGGTCATCTCCGCGGGCCACTGCGGGTTCTCCGGATCCAGATACACAGAAGGACGCGCTGCGCGCAGCACGCCACGACCGAGCTCACGCACATCCACCTTGGCGCCCGGCCACTCACGCGCATGCCGAACGAGGCCAGCTGCCACGGGATTCGCGAGGACGTAGGCGATCTTCTCCACCAGTGCTGCGCGCGTCAGCAATTGTACTACGCTCGTCGCTTCGTGGTCCCAAACCGGCCCTTCCCACGTGCGGAGCACTTTTGTGCCGAGCGCGACGATACGATGGAAGAATTGCAGGAACCGCGGCAGTACGCCCTTCGTGTCGGTCACGATGATGTGCAGGTGCGTTGACATCGCGCAGAGCGCGTGCACCTCGACGCCGAAGCGGCGCGCTGATACGGCGAGGGTGTAGACCAGAAGCTGGGTGATGGCCGTGTCGGGACGTAAGAGAAGGTGTCGGCGCAGGACGCGGCGGGTGATCATGTAGGTGGCGCCGGGAATGATCTCGCGGGGCTGGCTCATGGCCAGGACACACAACAAGCTCCGTGCCGGGGGTCGCCGCGAATCTTTTCAAGGACTTGGCGCACGCCATGGGTGGCGGCCGCCAGGCGGTCGGCCCTGGTGGACGGCTCCCCTGCTATCCCGAGCTGGGTAGCAGGGGGGTACTGCCAACCGATGCTACCCCCGCTACCCTGACCCAGGTTGCTTCGCAACGCGGAGGGGCCCCAACCTCGGTGCAACCTGGGTCGGTCGCCCCGGGTCGCCCCAACCTGGGTCGGGTCGCCGCTCCCAACCTGGGTCGGGTCGCCCCCGCCGCTCCCAACCTGGGTCGGGTCGCCCCAACCTGGGTCGAGTCGCCCCCCCCCAACCTGGGTCGGGTCGCCAACCTGGGTCGGGTCGCCAACCTGGGTCGGGTCGCCAACCTGGGTCGGGTCGCCCAACCTGGGTCGGGTCGCCCCAACCTGGGTCGGTCGCAGGTCGGGGTCGCCCCAACCTGGGTCGGTCGCAGGTCGGGGTCGCCTCAACCTGGTTCGGGTCGCAGGTCGCCCCAACCTGGGTCGGGTCGCAGGTCGCACAATCCCTTTCGGGCGGCCTCCGCGGAGCGCGGGAAGCCGCCCCCTACCGCCCGCTCGGCCACGCCCCCCGCATGGTAGCGTCGTCTCATGGAGCTCCGCCTGCGCGGCCTCACCCACCTCGATCCGCTTGCGGTCCCCCTGCCCCACGGCACCGAGGTGACCACCCGCGTCGACCGCCTCCTCGGCGAGCGCCGCGTCCCGCAGGGCGCCGTCGGGCGCGTCGTCGCCTCGGCGGGCGCGGAGCTCGACGTGATGGTCGTCGGCGTCGGCGTCGTCCGCTACCGCCGCGACGAGCTCGTCCCGCGCAAGGCCGGACAGGTGCGGCACGCGGAGCGGCGCAGCGCCGCCTGGGACGCGCTCCGGCCCGCCGTCGTCCTCGAGGCCGTCGTGGGCTCGCGCGCGTGGGGGCTCGCGCACGAGGGGTCCGACACCGACCGGCGCGGCGTCTTCGCCCTCCCCTTCCCCTGGACCACCGGCCTCGCCGAGCCGCCGCGGGACCTCGTGAGCGCCGACGGCAGCGCCTCGTACTGGGAGGTCGAGAAGGCCATCCGGCAGGCCCTGCGCGCCGATCCGAACACCCTCGAGCTGCTCTTCGTCCGCACCGCAGAGGCGCGCGACGAGATCGGCGCGTGGATCCTCGAAGCGCGCACCGCGTTCGTGTCGTCGGCCATCTACGGCAGCTTCGGCCGCTACGCGCTCTCGCAGCTCAAGCGGCTCTCGCAGGCGCACCGGCTCGCCGAGCACCGGGAGCGCGTGCTCGACTGGCTCGCGGACGACCCGTCGCTGGCGCTCGACGACGTCGCCCGGAAGCTCGCCGCCATCAGCCCGCGCGCCGCGCCGACCGAGGCCGACCGCGAGCTCCAGGCGAAGGAGCACATCAAGCAGCTCTACCGCTCGCTCCACGACCAGGGCCTCCTGCCCGCGCGCGACTTCGCCTCGCTCGCCGGCTTCGCCCGCGAGGGCCGCACCTCGCTCGACCTGTCCCGCGATCTCCGCCCCAAGAACGCCTACAACCTCGTGCGCCTCATCGCGACCGCCATCCGCTGGCTGCGCGACGGCGAGGTCGACCTGGCCGTGCAGGGCGAGCTGCGCGAGACGCTCCTCGCCATCAAGGCCGGCGCCTGGCCGCTCGACCGGACGATCGAGCTCGCCGAGGCGATGACGCCCGAGCTGGAGGCCGCGCGGCTCGCGACGAAGCTGCCGCCGCACCCCGACGTGCCCCGCGCCGACGCGCTCCTCCGGCGCGTCCGCGAGGAAGTCGCGAGGCGCCACCTGGCCGCGGCGCCGGGCCCGCTCGGCAAGGACGCTCCCCCCGCGCCCGTCGCCGTCTGGGACGACGGGGGCGCCGGCCTCGCGCGCGGCGCCAGCGACGACGTCGAGGGCGACGGCGGCGGCGACGAGAGAAAGGACGAGGCATGAACACGCAGGTGCTCGAAGCACATCAGCAGGAGGTCGTGGCGCGCGTCATCGCCGAAGAGGAGGCGAAGCGGCCGCACCTCGTCATCGCCCTGAGCGGCGCGCACGCGTACGGCTTTCCCTCCCCGGACAGCGATGTCGACCTCAAGGCGGTGCACGTCGAGCCGACCGCGCGGCTGCTCGGCCTGCTCCGCAGCGGCGCGAGCCCCGCGCGCATGGAGGTCATCGACGGGGTCGAGATCGACTACACGTCGAACGAGATCCACCCCGTGCTCCTCGGCGTGCTCCAGGGCAACGGCAACTACATCGAGCGGATCCTCGGCCCCCTCCAGCTCCACGTCGATCCGGATCTCGCCTCGCTCCGCCCGCTCGTCGCCGAGGCCCTCTCACGGCGGATCTTCCGCCATTACGTCGGCTTCGCCACGAGCCAGCTCCGCGCCTGGGAGGCGGGGGGCCGCACGTCGGCGAAGAAGCTGCTCTACGTCCTCCGGACCACGCTGACCGGCGCCCACGCGCTCCTGACAGGCGAGATCGTCACCGACGTGACCGCGCTGCTCGATCTCTACGGCTTCAGCGCCGCGCGCGAGCTGATCGAGGCCAAGCGGGCCGGCGAGAAGTCGGAGCTCTCCGCCGAGGCCGCCGGCCGGTGGGCAGAGCAGATCTCCCGGGCCTTCACGACCCTGGAGGCAGCCCACGATCGCGCCGTGCTGCCGGAGGAGCCGCGCAACCAGGGCGACCTCGACGACTGGCTGCTCGCGCTGCGCAAGGCGCGGCTCTGAGGCGCAGAGGGAGCTTGAAGCGGTGCACATGCAGAGGTGCGCTCGGTGCGTCGCCTCGACATCGAGATCGAGGACGGGTCGAGGCGACGGGCGCGATGATCACCGGGACGTAGCAGCCCCACGCGCTGTCCACGCCTCACCGCGGCAGCGAGCAGCCGTCCCCGCACGCCATCCGGCCGTCGCTGCACCGCTTCGCCGGCCCCTGCCCCTGGCACGTGATCGGGCACCCTCGTCCGGTAGCGGTGCACGACACCGCGCACGACCCCGTGCAGGTCACCTCGCACAGTCCGACCTGATTGCACCTCACCACGCTCCCGTCTCCGACGACGGGGACGCACTTGCCCGCGTTCTCGCAGGTATACGAGCACCCCGCGCCGCAGGTCGCCTGGCACGTCTCGACATGACGGCAGTCGACGGCGCAGGCATCCGCACACCGCGTGTCGCACGCCTTGCTGTGATCGCAGGAGGACCAGCAGTTGCCGGCGCAGCGGCTCTCGCAGACGTCGCGCTCGGAGCAGCTCGGCCTGCAGCCGGGCGCGTCGCCGCAGGTGAGCTCGCAGCTCTTCGGCACGTTTCCCGGCGTGCCGGGCGCGCAGGTGCAGGGCACGCCCGGCTGGCAGCCGCCGGGGTCGGTCGCGCGCGCCAGGGAGCTCGCGGCGCGGGGGATCTCCTGGAGGGACACCGACGTCGGCGCGCCGCTGCCGGGAGCGTCGCCGGCGCCCTGGTTGCGCGAGCGCAAGAGCAGCAGCGCTGCCCCGAGGCCGACGCAGAAGAGGAGCACCGCCGCCCCGACCACGACGGCGAGCTGCGGCGGCGCCGCCGGCGCGCGCGGCCCTGGCGCGGCGCGCGCCCCCGCCGGCGGCTGACCCGGCAGCGCCGCAGCCGGCAGGGCCGGCGAGACGGCCGGCGCGGCCATGGGCGCGGCCGGCGCCGCCATGGCCGGCGGGATCGCGCCGGGCAGCGGCGCCCCCGCCGGCGGTCCGCCCGGCATGCCCCGGCCGTGGGCGCGCGTGCGCGCGTCGCCCTCGGCCGCCCCCGCCGTCGCGAAGGGGGGCTCCTCGCCCCGGCGCACGGCGCGCACGTCGGCGAGCATCGTTTGCGCGTTCGGGTAGCGCCGCTCGACCTGGAAGGCGAGCGCGCGGTCCACGACCCGCGCGACCCGCGGATCCACGCCCGGCGCCACGGTCGAGAGCGGCGGCGCGGGCGTCGTGCTCATCTTGATGAGGAGCTCTCCCTCGGTGAGCCCGTCCGCGTCGTGGAGCCGCCGGTTCGCGAGCAGCGTGAACATCGTCGCGCCCACCGCGTAGAGGTCGGCCCGCCCGTCCACGTCCCTCCCCAGGATCTGCTCCGGCGCCATGTAGCTCGTCGTGCCCAGCACCGCGCCCGTCCGCGTCTTCAGGCCGGCGCCGCCCTGCTTCATGCGCGCGATCCCGAAATCGAGCACCTTGAGCCGTCCGTCGCGCGTCACGAAGAGGTTGTCCGGCTTGATGTCCCGATGGACGATCCCGGCGTCGTGCGCGGCCCGGAGGACCTCGAGCAGCGCGTCCACGTGGGCGAGGATCTCGGGCAACGGGACGCTGCCGAGCCGCAACGCGCGCTCGCGCAGGCTCTCGCCGTCGAGCAGCTCCATCACCAGGAACGGCTCTCCCTGCTCGGTCACGTCGATGTCGAGGACCTGCACCGCGGCCGGGTGGCCGAGGCGCGTTGCGGCGAGCGCCTCCTGCTCGAAGCGGGCGCGGAGCTCGCGGGACACGGCGCCCTCCGGGTGCAGGATCTTGATGGCCACGCGGTGCCCCACGTGATGGGTGGCCGCGTAGACGGCCGCCATCCCGCCCGCCCCGATCAGCGCGTCGAGCCGCCATTTGCCGCGGAGGGTCGTCCCGACGCGGGCTCTCAGCCGCCGATTCTCTTCCTCTTCCGCTTCCGACATCGGCGCGGAGCCTAGCACGGGCCGCCTCGCGGCCGGCTCGACCGCCACGCCGGCTGGCCCGGCGTCACTGGCCCTCTCCGCTCATCGACGCTCGCGGATCGCGGCCCGTTCCCTCCATCGCGTGACACGCCCGCCCCGCGCTCCAGGGAGATCACCCCATGCGCGCTGCCGCCAGGGTGCTTGTCGCCACCTGCGCTCGGCGCGCGCTCCCGCGGACGTGGCTCAGACCCGGCCGCCGCCGGCGCGGCCGCGGCCCGCGATGTCCCACGCCGTCGCGACCGCCTCTTCCGCGGTCGCGACCGACCCGATGCGATCCGAGCGCCGGTCGTCCACGCGCCCTCCGGCGAGCTGCCTCGCCCAGCCGCCGCTCGTCGCGAGCGCGAGCATCGGCTTGCCGAGCTGCCAGGCGACGGCGATCTCGCTCAGCGTGCCCGCGCCCCCGCCGACCACCACGACGACGTCTGCCGCCGCGACGACCAGGATGTTGCGCCCGATCTGCATGCCGGTCGGGATGACGATGTCCACGTACGGGTTGGCCGCGGACGCCTCGTACCCGGGCAGGAGCCCCACGATGTCGCCGTCGCGCCAGGTCGTCGCCTCGCGCCCGCCGCGCGAGACGGCGGCCATCACGCCCCCGAGCCCGCCGGTCACCAGCCGGAACCCCGCCTCGACGGCGCGGCGGCCGAGCTCGATGCACACGGCCTCGGTCGCCGCGTCCAGCGAAAGGCCGTTGCCGATCACCGCCATCACGGGGCGGCGCGGCACGTAGGGAGCGATGTCCCGCTTCGTGTCCTCCTCTTCCCGATCGTCGTCCATCACGGCTCCGCTCCGGCGCCCGAGGGACGACGCGTCACGTGGCGCTCGGCCCGGTCGCGAGGCGCATCCTGTCGCTTCCCGCGCAGCGTGGCAAGATCGCTCGCCTCGGCGCGCCGGCCGCCTTCGCCGCGCCCGGCGGCCGCACCCTCGCGGCGCCGGGGCCCCGACCGCCGCGGGCCCGCCGCCTGCCGCGTCGCTTGAGCCGACCGATGAGCTGGCGTGTCGCCTCGCGTCGGCGCGCGCTACGTCGCGCGGTGACGCGCCCTGCTTACTGCTGGCCGGAGTAGAGGCCGTCGACGGCCTCGGCCCAGAGCTTGTTCATGGCGACGCGCCCGGCGGGATCCGGGTGCACCTTATCGGTCAGCTGCTCGGGGTGGTCCTCGAACCACGCATACAGATCCGGCCCTGGAGTGAGGGCGTTTTCGGCCGTGAGCTCGTCGATCGCCTGGTTGAACGCGCCGAGCGCGTCGTGGTGGCCGTCGGGCGAGAACGGGATGCGCGCGAGCACCGGGACGCGGCCAGCCCCCTGGATCTTGTCGATGAGCTCCTGCAGGTTCGACTTGAAGGTGCTCGGGTCGGTCTGGTCCCACGAATCGTTGGTGCCGTAGCCGATGGCGAAGAAGTGGTAATCGGGGTTCATCTCCAGGACGTCATCGATGCGATCGAGCGCGCTGGGGCGGTCCGTGCTCCTCGTGAGCTCGCCCCCGATTCCGCCGTTGATCATCGCGGGGTAGTTGGACTCGTGCGCTGCGTGCACGTTCTCCGCGAAGCTCGGCTGCGTGGCCGGCGTGTCGCGGTCGTAGGCGAACGCCGTGATGCTGTCGCCGAGGAAGAACCACGTGTCCTCCGCGCCGTTCGAGACGTCGTGCACGTCGATCTCGTCGAGCTGGACGCCGGTGTCGTCGGACGTCGCGGGGGCCGCGGTCACGACGAGCCGGACCCAGCTCTGGCCGCTGAAATCGAAGCTGTGAGCGCGCGTGCGGACGGGGTTGTCGGTCACCTCGGCGACGCTCTTCCAGGTCCCGTCCGAGCCGTTCGTGGAGTCGCTCGACGTCTCCACGCGGTAGGCGCCCGGCGCCCCGTATTGCACGTCCGTGTAGTTGTAGTTGTACGAGGCCGTCCAGCTCAGGAGCAGCCGCTCGTACCCGTCGCCGACCTGGATGGCGATCCAGGCCGGCGCGCCTGCGGCGGGCTTGCCCGCGATCCAGGTCCCCGCCGACCTGTACTTGCCGTCGTTGATGACCGACGCCGTCCCCCTCGAGGCGAAGGCGGGCTTGCCGCGCGAGATGATGGGGTTGGGCGTGATCCCCGACGCGGCGGGACCGTCGCCGCCGCTGCCGCCGTCGCCGCCGCTGCCGCCGTCGCCGCTGCCGCCGCCGCCGGTGCTCCCGGAGCCGCCGGTGCCGCCTCCAGCGCCGCCGCTTCCCTGGGCGGAGGAGCTCCCCGAGCTGCCGGAGCTCGCGGACGCGCCCCCCGTCCCCCCGGAGCTCGCGGACGCGCCGCCGTCATCGTCCGAGCAGGCCGGCAGGAGCGCGGCCGTCCCAAGCGCAAGAACCAGGAAGGCTGACCGTTGGAATGAACGTAAAGCCATCGAAGCTGACCTCCAGGGCCGGGCACTCTGGGGCATCGTGGCGCGACGATCAACAGCGGAGTCGACCTCTCGCATCACAAAGATGAACCGGTAAAGCATCGCCGGTTGTGAGACAGTGGCCGGCGACCTTGATCGGCGCCTGCGGGGGCGCGGTTGTCTACTGTAGCGGTAAACCTACAAAAACAACGATCGTCGCGAGGTTGACGCGGGTGGCGCGGCGGCGATGTGCGCGAAGTGGCGGGAGAACCGTGGAGCGGGCGGTAAGCGAGCTTGCAGCGCAATCCCCTCGGGCGCCGGAGCCGAACGACCCGGCAGCTGGCGGAGGCCTGCGGCGCGCGCTCAGGCGCCGGTCGTGACGAGTAGCTCCCTGGCGTCACCGACGACCGCGGCCCGGCGGATCCACCGGTCCAGCTCGGTCAGATCGGTGCTCGCGAGCACGCGCTCTCGCACCTCCGCGGGGACATCGACGCCGCGGGACTCCAACACGGCGAGCACGGCCTGCGCCTTGGCCTCGATCTTTCCCTTCGCCACGTAGCTGCGCGCGAATTCACTCTGGAACACGTATCCGCTCTTCATCATCGCCTCCAACGTCCGCCTCGCCGCCTCGTTCATCGAGGATAGCACCAGATCTCCGTAGACAGCGCGGCGCTCCTCGTCGAGCCCGGCAGCCGCCGCCAGGAACGCCACGCCGATCGCCTCCCCCGCCCCGCTCTGCCCGTGCGCCATCGCCGAGAGCACGACCACCTCGGGCGCGGCCTTGGCCTGCTCGGCGTCGGTGACGACCGGGACGCCCTCAGGCCCGAGCACGAGCGGCCTCAGCGTCCAGCCAGGATGGCCCGTGTGGATGGGCCGCGAGCACCACCTCACCATCGCAGGATCGGTCGTCACGACCAGCAGCCGGGTCGGGCAGCGATGCTGGGCTCGTGTCTGCGTCATGTACACCGGCCACACGTAGGGCTTGTTCGGATCCACGCCGAGCTGGACCTCGACGACGATCCCCAGCGCGGGCCGCTGCTGCGCCCCCACGAGCACGACGACGAGATCTGCACGGCGGTCCGAGGGAACGATCTCGGTCAGATCCGAGGACTCGACGCGCGCTTCCTGGAAGGTGGGGATCCGCTGGCCGAGCGCGCTTTGCAGCATCTCGGCAGCGAGCGTCGGCCGGTTTTTGAACAGCTCTATCAGAGCTTCGTGGGCAATCGAGGGCATCGGTAGACTCTCGGGCAGTTGGGATCATGGTGGTTGTTCAAGCGACGTGCCTGGCTCATGCAATGGCTCCCGCACGGGCCGAGCAGCCGCGTCCCACCCAGTCAATTCCGGGCACCCTCGTGGATCGGTCACGCCGTGAGCCTTCCGGTGCGCTGCGGCGCACGGCCCTGGGCTTGCAGCCACACCTCGATGCCGCGCGGGGACACGCGCCGCGTGCCCGGCGGGCCGGGGCGTGGGATGGGCGGGCGGGCCGTCGCCAGCCGGAGGCTGCACGGATCTACGGCTGCCGGCGCGCAGCCCTCCTGGGGCGAGGTTCGGTCGCGGCCAGAGGCGCCGTCAGCCCGCCCGCGCCCTCAGCGCGCCCGGAAGGCGGCGCACGGGTCCCCGTCCGACACGCGCGGCGTGAACCACACGAAATCGAACGGCAGCGTCGCCGTCGAGAACTGCGCGGCGTATCGGGCCGGCTCCTGCACGCCGCGCTGCACCTGCAGGAACGCCAGGCTCAGCACCTCCGCTCCGGGCGCCTCGCGCGATAGCCAGTACGGCACGCCGCGGTCGCGCCGCGCGTGCCCCGCGCCGGCGATCAGCACGGCGCCGCCGGCCTCCGCGCGGGTCATGGCCTGCGCCAGCTGCGCGTCGCGCGCGCGTTGCGCGAGCGCCATCGTCGGGATCAGCCGCTCGGGCAGGTGCCCGCAGTGCGAGTCGCGGAGCTCCTGCTCCAGCGACGCCTGCTCGGCGGCCGGGAGCGGCTGCTCGAGCCGCAGCTCCGTCGCCCGCTCGGGCGAGATGCCCTGAAGGCCTTGCCGCGCGAGCGCGCGCGCCTCGTCCTGCGCCACGTTGCCGCCCACGATCGGCAACCCGAAGCGAAAGGCGACGTCGAAGATCGGCAGGTACTCCGAATACGGCGGCCAGCTCGTCCTCTCCCAGCCGATCCACGCGCCGAAGCCGGCGGGGTCTCGCCGCGTCGACGTGTAGCCCGCGATCGCCGGCTGCTGCTGCGACTCCAGCATCTCGAACACCACCCGCGGGCGCCGCCCTCCTGCCGCCACCTGCTCCAGCACGCGCGCCTGGAGCCGGTGGTGGTCCGGGTTGTCGTGCCGCTCGCCGAGCAGCACGAACCGCACGGCGGCGAGCCGCGGCGAGAGCGCCGCGACATCGACGAACGCGCCCGCCTTCACGTCCCACAGCTTGCCGACGAGCGCGTGCTCGCGATCGAGCGCCGACCGCCACGGCTCCGCGCCGCCCGGCGGCGCCTTCGCGGGCGCAGCGCCGCCGCTCGGCGCGGCCGGAGCGCGCGCGGGCGGCGAGGGCGAACAGGCGAGCAGCATCGCCGCGCAAGCGACGCCGGCGAGACGGCGCGCGCGCGGCAGCGGAAAGCGTGGGGCGGCGTCGAGCGAGCACATCGGCTTCGTTGTCGGCATGGTCGTTCCGGTGGCCGCGCAGCGTAGCAGCTCGATCGCGCGCTTCCCCTACCCGCCCTCCGCCACCACCTCGCTCCAGTCGATCTCGAACCGCGCCAGGCCGCAGATCTCCTGCTTCTCGATCGGCAGCCCGGCGGGTCCCCGCTCGCGAACGTCGCCATCGGCGTCACGGCCGCGTCGACGTCGCGGAAGTCAGCCGCCCGGCGCTCCTCGAGGGGGGCGCTCGCGCACGTCCCGGACATCCGCGGCGCGGGGACGGGTTCAGCGAAATGGCTTCCTGGTCGCCGCGATGCGCCTCGGCCACGAGCGCATCGAGGTCGGTGGCGAGCGGCTAGCAATCACGTATCCGCCCATCGAGGACGCCGCCTTCGCCGCAGACCGCGCGGCCCCCCGGAGGGAGCAGTCGCCGAAGAGCCTCTCGGCGCCTCGCGGGCTCGCTCGGACGAAGCGCTTGACGGCTCTGGCCTTGCGATCGAAGATCGTCAGCTCTCACGACGATCAGCGCGGAGCGGATTGGCGTGCGAGGCGCTGAAGAACCCGAGACCTGCTTGGGGATCGGAGGGCGACGCAGCATGACGCATGTGACCAGGAAACTCCTGTCAGCCGCGGCGCTGGCAGCGGCCCTCGTGCACTCCGCCGCGTGCGTGTCCACGTCAGCGCCGACCGCCGCTCGGCCGAAATGCGCCGGGTCGAAGCTCCGCGTCGCGCCGTTCACCCGGCTCGACGCGACCCGCGTGCTCGTCGCCGATCTCAGCGTGCTGAAGGTCGACGACGCGCCGATCGCCGCGGAGGCGAGTCAACAGCTGGCGCTGCAGCTGAGTCGATTTGCTGCTGACCCCAGGCCGAACCGAACGCGATACCAAGCGGTCTCGCCCAAGCCGGGGATCGAGGTGCGGCAGCTACCGTGCGTGATAGCTGACGCGAGGGCCGCGATCAACGCGGCAGCGGACACGGGCGCGCACGTGGTGCTCTGGGGGCGCCTCATCAGAGACATCCCGGTGCCGGTCACCATCAACAGCGATGTACGAACCGGGACCATCCAGGTCGGCGCCAACAGCACCGTCCGGGTCGGGAACATCGACGCGAACGCCGCGAAGACGCTCCACCTGCTCATCACGGCGACCCTTCGTCGCTCCGAGCTGGACTTCGGCAGCGCGGACGAGCGAATCGATCTCGCGAGCCTCGCCGATCTCAATCTACTGACTACGCAGGACGGCGGCCTGCGCGGGGTGGTCGAGTTCGCCGCCGGTCTCCACCACTATGCGCGCAAGGAATACTGGCTCGCAGCTCGACACTTCGAGCGATCCGCGGAGCGGATATTGCCCGACATATACCCAGAGACGATAGATCTCGCCATCGGGAGCGCCTATCTGCACCTGGCGATGTATCAACGATCGATGAAGTTCTTCGATCGCGCCCTGTCCAACACACCCGACGCAGACAAGGCTCTGCGTGCCGCGCTGCTCAACGCCAGGGGCTACGCGCGCACTTCCGTCGGCCAGCACGAACGCGCGCTCTCTGACTTGAGCAAAGCACTCGAGATAACAGAGGAGCTCGTCGGGAGAAGCGATCCGCTCTATGCGCTCCGGCTGAACAACAGAGCGTTCACGCTGGGCGTCATGGGAAGATCGCGAGACGCAGAAATCATGTTCAACGAGGCGCTTGCGACCCTCGTCGCAGCCCACGGCCGGCAACACCCCCGGGTCGCGGTCGTGCTCAACAACATGGGCGTCCTCGACCTGACCAGCGCACGGTACGACGACGCGGCGTCGAAGCTCAACGAAGCACTGAACATCGACAGGGAAATGCTCGGGCAAGATCATCCGAACGTGGCCATCAGGCTCTACAACCTCGGTTCGCTCGCGCTAGCCCGCGATGACAGCGCGACCGCGCGCCAGCTGCTCCTCGACGCCTACAAGATCGACAAGCGGGCGCTCGGAGAGCACCCGTTCGTGGCGCGGGACGCATCGCGCATCGCCGAGCTGCTCGCGCACGAGCACGAGCACGCTCAGGCGATTGAAAAGCTGCAAGAAGCGCGCCGAATCTATGAAGCGCTCCATGATCACGAGAGCATGGCACATGTCGACGAACGCATCGGCGCAGCCTGTTGTGACGCAGGCGACGCCGTCCTAGCCGAGAAGTGGTACCGGAGCGCCCGCAGCTACTGGGCATCACAGCTGTCCGATCTCGACATATTCAGACTCGACGAAATCCTCAAGTCATTGGATTGCAAGCAGACGGAGTGACAATGCTTCGGCGCATCGAACAAGAGCTGGCGAAGGTTTTTCGAGGCGACCCGTGGGGGATACGGCAGGCGGGTCCCCTGAAACCATCCTGGCGAGCGATCGTCGTCCTGGGCATGCTGTCATGGACGCTTGGATGTACAGCGAGCATCGTCCCGGGGCGCTCGCTCGGCTCCGGAGCGAGGAGCCTGGTGGAGGAAGCACCAGACGTCTATGCCCCTGAAGCAGCGCTGATGCAGGCGTTCGCGCCGGGCGATGACCTTCGGAGAACTCTCCTGGACGCGCTGCCGAAGGCGACGCGTGCCCTCGCCAAGGGGGATCCGGCGCTTGACTGTGTCGCCTCTGTCATCGCCGAGAACTATCCAGAAGATGAGACAGCGCCTTCAAAGCTATTACAACAATGGATAGCATGGCGCTGCGGCGCGATGTCGCCAGACTTCCACTTCAACATCCGCCCTTGCATAGGACGATGCACGAGCGTCCTCCTCGACTCTCTACTGCGGCGTCTTGCAGGCCCATTGACGCACTACGACCGACGATTCTCGTATGGTCTTTCGCGTCGCCGTCGAGGCCAGTGGCACGTTCAGGTGGTCGTATCCGATGAGCGGCTCGTCGAGAGCCAGGCACGCGTGAGGCGAAGTTATGCTCCTGGTGACACGTTGTCCCTGAAGCTGCGCCTGAACGAGCGACTCCGCTCTCCGATAGCGTACATCCAGGCAGATGGCGACCGGACCATCAAACGAGAGCTGAGCGAGAACCCCGACGGGGGTTGGGAGCTCGCGCACCGATTGCCAAGCACCTATGGCACCTACTTCGTCGAGCTTGTCGCCGATGTCGAGCACGGATCGGAGCGCGAAGGAATGCATTGGCAGCAGGGGATTTTGATGTTCCCGACTCATGTAGGATCCGCGAAGGCACCCGAGCCCGATGTGTTCATGCCCAAGGAGAGCGAACGTGTTCCAGATGGCGCTCCGCGGATCGAACAGTTGCTGGAGAGATACAACGCGCAGCGACGATTGCTGGGTCGTCCCGTGATCACGTGGGATGCCGAAATCGCAACACTGGCGGCGACACGCGCGGAGCTAGACGCTAACGCTGTTCAGCTGATTCCCCCTGACGCGGCGCTGGACCTGAAGCTGGACAAGATGGGCATTTCCCTGGGGCAGTTCTGGCAAACCCAGGCGCGCTTCGAGGTGCTGCACGACTATGTCCGGACGCAGCTGCTCCGGCCATCCGTGCGCGCAGAGCAGATCGATACGGGTGCAGTACGCGTCGGCATCGGCATCGCTCCGCGACCGGTAGAGGAAGGACGTCCGCGCAGCTACTCGATCGTCGAGTACTGGGTATTTCCTCGCGATGGTGCGTCGAGCGCGCCTGAGAGAGAATCCGTCGATGCCTCTCGCAGACCGATCGGCGGCGGATCCAGAGACGACGCGGTGCAACTTCGCGCGGCGGCGCCGGCGGATGACGCAACGACGCGAAATCGATGAACCGTGACGCTGATCACGCGATTGACGGAGCCTGCATGAACGATGGGGTACAGCGCAGACGAGACGAGCTCCCCCGAGTTGAGTCGGTGATTGTCTTCCTGTCGTGCGCGCGCGAAGACGAGGGAGTGCGAGAGCGTCTCGAAAGGCACCTCACCGCGCTCGAGCGCGACGGCAGGATTCGGCTGTTTCACGAAGGGCGGGTGGCGGGCGGAGCGAGCGTGCAGCCCGAAGTGAAGGAGAATCTTCGGTCGGCGCGGATCGTGCTGCTCCTGGTCAGCGCCGATTTCCTCCATGCAAAGTGCGCTGGTGGTGGCGAGGTCGAGATCTCCCTGGAGCGGCAGCGACGGGGCGAAGTTGAGGTGATTCCGGTGCTTGTGCGGCCCTGTGACCTGACGTCGTCGCCCTTCGGAGATATCAGGCTGCTCCCGAACGACGGTCGACCCGTCTCGCAGCACGAAGATCCCGAGGAGGCCATACGGGATGTAGCGATCGAGCTCCGCAAGGCGGTCGACAAGCTCACCGGAGCTGCCATGGATGACGTCGCGGGCAAGCGGGGCGACGCGCTCGCCGGATCGCGCGTGCCCGTGACACGAGCTCCGCGCGCGCGCATGCTCGTCGCGACGGGGCTCGTGGCGGCTGGCAGCGTTGCAGTGGTAATGATCGACGCACGGCACGCTCAACCTACGACGCTCATTCCGGCGACCAGCATGCCGGTGAAGCCAGCCGCGGGCTCTGTCGCCGACCTTGCCCCTCCTCGCTCGAGCGAGGGGCGCTCCGATCCGTCCTCTGTAGAGCTAGTGCCGCCGGCTCCTCGTCTCGTACCGCCGGCTCCTCGTGAGGCCAGGGGCGAGCATCTTTCGATGCCTTCGCGCCCCTCGCCCGCTCCGTCCGTGGCCGGGTCTCCGGCGTCGGCCGGCGCGTCCGCGCCGACGCCTGGAGTATCCATCGTCCAGACGGGAGATCTCGTCGTCGGCGATGGCGGCCGCGTCGCAGTTGGTAACCGCAAGGACGGGACGATCGATGTCGAGACCGGCGCTGTGACGTTGGGTGCTCATGCCGGCGCGCGCGTGGGCAACATCACCCAGGCTGAGATGCCAGCCACGAGCGGCGTGAGGGTAAGGACCGGCGATGTGAAGGCTGGCGATGGCGCCACCATCGACATCGGCAACGTCCACTGACGGTTGACGGCCGTCGCCACCTGCTCGCGAGCGGACCTGGAAACGAAAGAGCCACGGCGCGGCGTACAGAGGGGGCAACGGTTGAATTGCCTGCCGCCGCTCAACGTAGCGGTTCGACTTCGGGGACCGCGACCGCCATCGCTCGCGTGCGCGGAGCCCACCACCGCGCAACGGCCATCGCCAGCGCGAAGGCACCACCTTGTCGTCCTCTCCCGTCCTATCCTCCC
This sequence comes from Sorangium sp. So ce385, assembly GCF_051474135.1. NCBI lineage: Bacteria > Pseudomonadati > Myxococcota > Polyangiales > Polyangiaceae > Sorangium > Sorangium sp. So ce385. The sequence continues at coordinate 11,368,717 of NZ_CP150337.1, forward strand.
CTGGCCACCTCGCTCCAGTCGATCTCGAACCGCGCCAGGTACTTCCGCAGTCGATCCGCGTCGTTGACGCTCTTCTTCTTCGCCCGCGACGCCGCGAACAGCACCCGCCCCGCCTCCGACAGCGACCGCGCGCTCTTCAATACCCGCAGCACCTCCGCGAGCTGCACCCGGTCGAACGGATCGAGCGCCGCCGCCCGCCGCGCGCCGAGCGCCGCGACCAAGAGGTCCTCCCCGCCCTCCCCCGCTCCCGCGCCCCCAGCCGCCGGCGCCCGCCGCCACGCCTCGGCCAGCCGCGCGATCTCCTCCTCCACGATCGGCAGCCCGATGCGCCCCCCGGGCGCGAGCGTCGACATCCGCGTCACGGCCGCGTTGAAGTCGCGGAAGTTGCCGGGCCACAGCGCCTCCCGCGACGTCGCGAACCGGAGGAACCGCTCGCGCGCGTCGCGGCTCATCGTGATCCGCACGCCGAGCAGCCGCGCCGACGCGTCGAGCTCGTAATCGAGGTTCGGCTCGATGTCCTCGACCCGCTCCCGGAGCCCCGGCAGCCGGAAGGTCCACAGGTTGATCCGCGCCAGGAGATCCTCCCGGAAGCGCCCCGCCGCGACCTCCAGCGACAGATCGCGGTTCGTGCCCGCCAGGAGCTGGAACTCGCTCCGCACCTCGCGGTCGGAGCCGACCGGCAAGAACGCCTTCTCCTCGATCGCGCGCAGCAGCATCGCCTGCTCGTCCGCGCCGAGCTCGCCGATCTCGTCGAGGAACAGCACCCCCTCGTGCGCCTTGCGGAGCAGGCCCGGGCGGTCCTTGAGCGCGCCCGTGAACGAGCCCTTCGTGTGCCCGAACAGCGCCGACATCGCCCCGTCGCCGCGGATCGTCGCGCAGTTCAGATCCACGAAGTCGCCGCTCACCTGCCGGCGGCCCCTCTTGAGATCGTAAATCTTCCGCGCGAGCTGCGATTTGCCCGCCCCCGTCGGGCCCATGAGCAAGATCGGCGCGCGCGACGCGATCGCCACGTGCTCGATCCGCTCGATCAGCCGGTTGTACCCCGCGTTGCGCGTCTCGATACCGCTCTTCAAGAACGACACCCCCTCGCGCTGCTCCTTCTGGAAGCGCGAGGCGATGCGGTCGTACTTCGAGAGGTCGAGATCGATGATCGTGAACGACCCGGCCGCGAGCTCCGCCCGGTCGCGCTTCGGCGGCGACGTCTGGATGAGCCGGCCGGGCAAATACCGCGACTCCGTGAGCAGAAACAGGCAGATCTGCGCGACGTGCGTGCCCGTCGTGATGTGGATGAGGTACTCCTCCCGGTCCGGCGCGAACGGGTACGCCCGCGCGAAGTCGTGCAGCGCGCCGTACACCGCCTCGAAGTCCCACGGGTCGTCCAGCTCGAGCACGTGACCGCGGATGTCCGTCTCCGGCGAGACGTGCCGCACATCGCCCATCACCGTCTCCGCCAGGCCGTCGAACCGGCGCTGGTACAAGAGCTCGAACCGGTCGACGATCAGGTCCTCGTGCTGGCAGAGCGCCACGCTCGGACGCCACCGCGACCAGCGCTCCGGCGTCTTGCCGGTGTCCAGCGTCGGGCCGAGCATGCCGAGGACCACCGTGGGTTTGCGCGTCATAGAAAGTTCTCTAGACGCTTTATACATCCAGATAAGCGCCGCGGCCAGCGCCCTGCGATCGCCGGGATTCCGGGTGGCACGCGCCGTGCGATACGCGGGGAGCGGAGAGCGGGAACGCCGGAACCGAACGACCCAGGCGTGACCCGAGCTCACCGAACCCCGGGGCGCGCGCCGGACGGCTCGCCCCCTTCGAGGAGATCCTGCCATGGAGCGAAGCTACAACGTCATCCCCACGGACTCGGGCGTGCCCATCAAGGCGTGGACCGTCGGCGTGCCGTTCGAGCCCGCCGCCGAGGCGCAGCTCAAGAACCTCGCCGCGCTGCCGTTCATCCACAAGTGGATCGCCGTGATGCCCGACGCCCACCAGGGCATCGGCGCGACGGTGGGGAGCGTCGTCGCGACGCACGGCGCGGTCATCCCGGCGGCCGTCGGCGTCGACATCGGCTGCGGGATGATGGCGGCGCGCACGAGCCTCCGCGCGTCGGACCTGCCGGACGCGCTGCGCGGGCTCCGGACCGCCATCGAGGAGGCGGTGCCGCACGGCCGCACCGACAACGGCGGGAAGAACGACCGCGGCGCGTGGCGCTCGCCCCCGCTCGCCCAGATCGAGGCGTGGGCCGCGCTCGAGCCGCGGTACCGGCAGATCGTCGAGAAGCACCCGCGCCTCGGGCGCGGCTCGGCCATCGAGCACCTCGGCACGCTCGGGACCGGCAACCACTTCATCGAGCTCTGCCTCGACGAGGACGACCGCGTCTGGGTGATGCTGCACAGCGGCTCGCGCGGGGTCGGCAACCGCGTCGGGAGCTACTTCATCGAGCTCGCCAAGCAGGAGATGAGGCGCTTCTTCGTGAACCTGCCCGACGCGAACCTCGCCTACCTGCCCGAGGGGACGAGGCACTACCACGACTACATGCAGGCGGTGTCGTGGGCGCAGGACTTCGCGGCCGTGAACCGGGAGCTGATGATGGCGCAGGTGGTGGGCGCGCTCCGCGCGTCGGGCGAGCTGCCGCCCTTCGACGCGGCCGTCGAGGCGGTGAACTGCCACCACAACTACGTGGCGCGAGAGCACCACTACGGGAAGGACGTCCTCGTGACGCGCAAGGGCGCCGTGCGCGCGCAAGCGGGCGATCTCGGGATCATCCCGGGCAGCATGGGCGCGCGCTCGTTCATCGTCCGCGGGCTCGGCAACCCGGAGAGCTTCTGCAGCTCGAGCCACGGCGCCGGCCGCGTCATGTCGCGGACCGAGGCGCGCCGCCGCGTCACCGTCGCCGAGCACGAGGCCGCGACCGCCGGCGTCGAGTGCCGCAAGGACGAGGCCGTGATCGACGAGACGCCGGCGGCGTACAAGCCGATCGACGACGTGATGCGGGCGCAGCGGGAGCTCGTCGAGATCGTGCACACGCTGCGGCAGGTCGTGTGCGTGAAGGGGTGAGCCGCGGCCCGGAGTCGTGGTATCGCTGGTCCAGGGAGAGTCGACTGCCATGCTGACCATCGATGGATCCGTCGGAGAGGGAGGGGGCCAGATCCTCCGCACGACGCTCTGCCTCTCGCTGATCACGCAGACGCCCGTCCGGATCACCTCGATCCGCAAGGGCCGCGCGCGCCCGGGGCTGATGCGGCAGCACCTCACCTCGGTCCAGGCCGCCGCCCAGGTCGGCCGCGCCGAGGTGTCGGGCGCCGCGCTCGGCTCGCAGGAGATCGTCTTCCGGCCGACGGCGATCGTGCCCGGCGAGCACACGTTCCGCGTGGGCAGCGCGGGGAGCACGACGCTCGTGCTGCAGACCGTCCTGCCGGCGCTGCTCCGCGCGCCCGCGCCGTCGACGCTCACGCTCGAGGGCGGCACGCACAACCCCATGGCGCCGCCGTTCGACTTCCTGGACCTCGCCTACCTGCCGCTCGTGCGGCGGATGGGGCCGGACGTCACCGCCACGCTGGTGACGCCCGGCTTCTATCCCGCGGGCGGCGGCCTCGCCCGCGTCTCGATCGCGCCCTCGCCCGCGCTCGCGCCGCTCGAGCTGCTCTCGCGCGGGGAGATCCGCGGCCGGAGGGCGGTGGCGACGGTGTCGAACCTCCCGAGCTCCGTCGCGATGCGCGAGCTCGACGCGGCGGCGGCGGTGCTCGGCTGGGAGCCGGCCTGCTTCAAGCCGAGCGTGCTGACGGGCGGCCACGGCCCGGGCAACGTGATCACGATCGCCGTCGAGAGCGAGCACGTGACCGAGGTCTTCACCGGGTTCGGCGAGAAGGGCGTTCGCGCGGAGTCGGTCGCCGCGAAGGCCGCCGAGGAGGCGCGCGATTACCTCGCGGCGGGCGTGCCGGTGGGCGAGCACCTGGCCGATCAGCTGCTCTTGCCCATCGCCCTCGCGGGGCGCGGCGCCTTCCGGACCGTCCGCCCGTCGTCGCACACGACGACCCACCTCGATCTGCTGCGAGATCTCCTCGGGATCCGCGCGTCGGTGGAGCAGCTCTCCGAGCATGCGTGGCAACTCGAGATCGGGCGTTGAGCGCCGGGCCGCTCGACAGACGACATCGGCCGCCGCAGCGAGGTACGCCGCATCGAGGCGCGTGCTCGGGACTCACCAGCAGACAGCCATAAAGCTGCTCGGCTCCTCCGGGCGCGATTGACGGCGGCGTCCCGGTCGTGCCACATCACGGCGGGCGTACGGCGCGCTCGTCGCGGGCTCCTCCGCGGCGGGAGGGCGCGCGCCCAGGGCGGCAGCGACGCGGAAGGCGAGACAATGGCGAAGCGCGACTACCTCAAGATCACGGACATGACCCTGGCCGAGGCGCACCGCGTGCTCAGGCTCGCCGCGCGCCTGAAGGAGGAGCCGAAGGGGCGGCGCGCGACGCTGCTCGCCGGCAGGTCGATCGCGGTCGTGCTGGAGAAGGCGAGCACGCGCACGCGCGTGTCGTTCGAGGTCGGGATCGCGCAGCTCGGCGCCCAGCCGGTCGTGCTGAGCACCCAGGGGAGCCAGCTCGCGCGCGGCGAGCCGATCCGCGACACGGCCCGCGTGCTCGCCCGGTACTGCGACGCGATCGCGTTCCGCACGTCGTCGACCGCGCGCCTGCTCGAGATGGCAGAGGCGAGCGTGCCGGTGATCAACGCGCTCTCGGACGACGGGCACCCGGTGCAGGTGCTCAGCGACATCTTCACGATCGAGGAGGCGCTCGCGGCGGGCGGGGACAGGACCGGCATCGCCGGCCGGCGCATCGCGTTCCTCGGCGACTGCTCGAGCAACATGGCGCGCTCGTGGCTCGAGGCGGCGCCGCTCTTCGACTTCCACCTCGTGCTCGCCGGGCCCGAGGGGTACATGCCGCCCGCGGACGAGGTCGCGCGGGCGCGGGCGACAGGCCACGTCACCCTCGTGAGCGACCCGCGCGAGGGCGCGGCGGGGGCGGACGTGGTGAACACCGACGTGTGGGCGAGCATGGGCCAGGAGGGCGAGGCGGAGCGGCGCCGCGCCGCGTTCGCCGGCTGGACGGTGGACGCCGGGGTGATGGGCAAGGCCGCGCAGCACGCGATCGTGCTCCACTGCCTGCCGGCGCACCGGGGCGAGGAGATCGACGACGAGACGCTGGAAGGGCCGCGCTCGCGCGTGTGGGACCAGGCCGAGAACCGGCTGCACGTGCAGAAGGCGCTGATGCTCTGGCTGCTCGGCGTCGAGCTGGCCTGAGGCGCGGACCAGGCGGGAATCAGACCGCCGTCATGCGGAGAGAGAGCTGGAGTCTCCTCCAGCCCTCTCCTCGCGGCCATGAGCGGGGCACCGGCGCACGAGGCAGTCGGGGACAGCCCTACCAGCGACGTACACCGACAGGCGAGCTCTTGCGCGGCCTCATCCGACGCGACGCTCCAACGCGCTGCTGCGATCGACGCGCCGCACCCAGCCGGGCAATGTGCGCGGAATGATCTGCTCGATCGATGGGTTCGATCGTGCACGCGGCGAGTTCGTTCGTGGTGAACACGCCGCCGGACTCTGGTGGGCAATCTCGCAGCGGCCATGTGGTCTCACCCGATACCGCGCGATGTAACCGCGATGGGCGATCTCATCTGTGCTTGAGACCACATCGCTCGTTTCGGGATCGCCCCGGGGAACAACGAAGGGTTCTCCCCGATTGCGACTCGGGCCGACGCGCTCCACGGTGGTGGTCCACGCGATGAGCTGTGCCAGGGTCGCTGTGAGCAGCGTCGCGACGCGTGGTCGAACGACATTGGACGTTGTTTCACAACGCAACGAAGGAGTTACCACCATGCGAAATCGATTTGACAGGGACATGGATGACGGTCGAGACGATCGCGGCTGGGACGAGCGCTACGGACAGGGCAGCGGGAGCTGGGACGAGCGCCAGGCACAAGGCAGCAGGTGGGACGAGCGCCAGGGACAGGGCGGCGGCTGGGACGAGCGCTACGGCCAGCCCCGGGGCAGCTTCCCGGAGCGCAGCTGGTCGCGTGACGAGCACCGCACCTCGGGCTACGACCAGGACCGCGACTACGGGCGCGCGATGCAGCGCGGCTACGGCGGCGAGCACACCTACGACCAGGGCCGCTTCTCCGGTCGCGACCGCGGCTTCGACCGCGACTACAACCGCAACTTCGGCGGCGGATACGGCCGCGACTACCGCGGCGAGCACGAGGGCACCTTCGGCGGCGGGTACGGCCGCGACCACCGCGGCGAGTACAACAGGAGCTTCGGCGGCGACTACAACAGGAGCTTCGGCGGCGGATACGGCCGCGACTACCGCGGCGAGCACGAGGGCACCTTCGGCGGGTACGGCCGCGACTACCGCGGCGACTACAACAGGAGCTTCGGCGGCGACTACAACAGGAGCTTCGGCGGCGGATACGGCCGCGACTACCGCGGCGAGCACGAGGGCACCTTCGGCGGGTACGGCCGCGATTACCGCGGCGACGAGAGCCGCAGCTTCGGCGGCGGATACGGCCGCGACGAGAACCGCGGCTGGGGCCGCGAGCAGGACCGCGAGTACGGCCAGGACTTCGTGCGCACGGTCCGCGACGCGGGCCGCTCCGCGATGCAGAACGTCAGCGGCGCGCTGAGCAACATCGGAGACCGCGTGCGCAGCGCGCTCGGCCGCGGGCCCAAGGGCTACAAGCGGTCCGACGAGCGCATCCGCGAGGACGTCTGCGAGCTGCTCTCGGATCGCGACGATATCGATGTCAGCGAGGTCACCGTCCGTGTGCAGAACAGCGAGGTCACGCTGGAGGGCACGGTGAGCGAGCGCCACCACAGGCGCCTCATCGAGCAGATCGCCGAGAACGTCCGCGGCGTGGAGGACGTGCACAACCAGATCCGCGTCAAGCGGGCCGCCGAGACGACGACCGCGACGACCGCGACGACCGGCATGACCGGCGCGACGGCGTCGACGGGCGCGCAGCAGAGCGCGTCTCGCCCCATGGCGAACGACGTCGCCCATCGCTGACCTCGCCCGGCAACCGCGACGGCAGGACCAGCGCCGCAGGGCCTCGCCGGCTCACGGCCGGCCGGCGAGCTCCGCGACCACCTTCACCAGGCCGGCGGGGTCGATCGGCTTCGCGACGTGCTTCTGGAAGCCGGCCGAGAGCGCCCGCCTCTGGTCCTCGATCCGCGCATAGGCGGTCAGGGCCACCGCGGGGATCCCCCGGATCTCCTCCCGGCCCGCCACGCGCACCTGCCGTATCAGCGTGTAGCCGCTCTCCCCCGGCATGCCGATGTCGCTCACCAGCACATCGGGCCTCAGCCGCTCGAGGACGCCCATGGCCTCGCCCATCGAGCCCGCGGTGGTGACCTGCGCGCCCGCCCCCTCCAGCAGGAACGCGATCATCTCGCGGGCGTCCGGCTCGTCGTCGACGAGGAGGACGTGGAGGCCGCCGAGCGGCGCCGGCTCCCCCTCGTCGAGCGCGACGCGCCACGGCGCGGGCGGCGGCTCGTCGCGCGCGATCGAGGGCGCCGCGTTCAGGGGGAGCGTCACCGTGAACGTGGCGCCGCGGCCCTCGCCCTGGCTCTCCGCGTCCACCGTGCCCCCGTGCAGCTCGACGAGGTGGCGGACGATGGCGAGCCCCAGGCCGAGGCCGCCGTGCGCCCTCGTCGGCGAGGAGTCGCCCTGGCGGAAGCGGTCGAAGACATACGGCAGGAACGACCTCGCGATGCCCTTGCCGTTGTCGGTGACCGCGATCACGACCTGCGCGTCGCTCCGGCCCACCCGGACCGTCACCCGACCTCGCTTCGGGGTGAACTTGACCGCGTTGGAGAGCAGATTCCACATGACCTGCTGGAGGCGGTCCGGGTCGCCGCTCATCTCGCCGGGCGCGTCGTCGAGCTCGACGCAGATCTCGATGTCCTTCGCCCTCGCCGTGGGCGTGAGGGTGTCCACGGCGGCCTCGACGACGGCCGCGAGGTCGACCGCGGCCGTGTTCAGCCGCAGCTTGCCGGTGATGATCCGCGAGACCGTGAGGATGTCGTCGACGATCTGCGCCTGCGCGTGGGCGTTCCGCTCGATCGCCGCCATCCCCTGCTTGACGCGGTCCGGGCCGAGCTCCCGCTCCTTGATCAGCCGCGCCCAGCCCAGGATCGCGGTGAGCGGCGTCCGCAGCTCGTGAGAGACCGTCGCGAGGAACTCGTCCTTCATGCGGTTCGCGTCCTCGGCCCGGAGGCGATCCTTCTCCGACTGGGCGAGCGCCTGCTGCTCGCGGCGGAGCAGGTCCGCGCGCTCTCGCTCGAGCTGCTTCAGCTCGGTGATGTCGACGACGGCGCCCGTCAAGAACAGCGGGGAGCCGCCCCGATCGAGGATGAGCCGCCCGCGGTCGTGGACCCACCGGATCGCCCCGTCGGGGCGGACGACGCGATGGATCGTGTCGTAGACGTGCTGTTCCCGGAGGGTCCGCTGGTGCGCCGCGACCACCGCGTCGCGGTCCTCCGGGTGCACGCGGCTCAGCCAGTCGTCCATCGCCTGCGTCGTCTCGCGCTCTTCCAGGCCGAGGATGCGGTTGAGGCTCGCGTCCCTCGTGTCGGAGAGGGTGGTGAGGTCGATCCTCCACGTGCCCACGTCCGCCGCCCACGTGGCGAGCCGGAGCCGTTCCTCTCGATCCTGGAGCGCGCTCTCGATCCGGAACCGCTCGCTCAGGTCGACCGTCAAGCCGACCATGCGGATCGCCTCGCCGCGCGCGTCGCGGAGCACGGACCCGCGATCGAACACGTGGGCGACGGAGCCGTCGCCGCGGTAGACGCGGTACTGGTCCGACCAGCTGTCGCCGCTGCCGCGGAGGAGCTCCTCGAAGCCGCGCGCCACGCGATCGCGATCGTCGGGCAGCACGCGGGTGAACCACCAGGCGCCCGTGGGCGCCGTCTGCTCGGGAGCGTAGCGGAAGACCTCATGAAACGTCTCGTTGCGCTCGACCCGGTCCGTCAGGATGTCCCAGTCCCAGATCGGGTCCTTGACCGCTCGCGCGAGGAGGCGATAGCGCTCGCGCTGCACGTCCACCTCCAGGCGCGCGTCGAGCTCGCCCGCGGCGGCCTCGCCAGCGCGCTCGCCAATGCCCTCGGGCACGGGAGGCGCATGCCCGTCCGCGCTGGCGAGCGCCACCGCGGCCTGATCCGCGAGCGCCGCGAGCAGCCAGACATCCTCGTCCGAGGCCTGGCGGAAGCGCTCGACCGCGAGCACGCCGGAGATGCGGTCGCGGAGGATCAAGGGGACGGCGACGACATGGGCCGATCCGTGCAGCGCGCGCGCGACCCCCTCGTCGAAGCTCGGCAGCGGGCGGCCGCGGAGCTCGGAGACCAGCGCCGGGTCGAGCCCCAGCGAGGACCGGACGACCGGCCGCCCCTCGTCGTCGTTCAGGATCAAGACGGCCCTACCGGCGCCGCTCAGCTGCCGCGCCGCCGAGAGGACGGTCTCCTGGATCTCGCGCGCGGAGCGCGCCGCCGCGAGCGCGCGGCCGACCTCCGTCAGCACACGCACCTGCGACCGAGATCTGCTCTCGAGATCAACCACGGAGGAACGGGCCTCGGCCGGAGAATACGGGAACTCTCGCCAATGGTGGATGTGCATCCCTGACCGGACCAGCCGAGCAGGCTCGGCGCACGGCGCAGCCACGCCAGAGCGCGAGCAGGCGGTATACCTCGAGTGAAACTGTAATAGGAGCGTGCGGACATGCGCGCCAGCCGGGCCGAGGACAACCGTGCACACAAAACTTGGCCCGGGATCCGGATTCCTGCGCAAACGCGCGCTGCGTGGAATTCCGCGACATTCCGCCGGAGCTCCTCCTGGCCGTGGCCGGCGCGGCGCTCTTCTTCGGGCTGGTCCAGACGCTCCGGCTCGCGTGGCGGAGCGCCCGGCAGCGGCGCCGGATCGAGCGCTGCCGGGAGCAGGGCGCCGCGGGGGAGGCGCGCGCCGAGGCGCTCCTCCGCGAGCTCGGGTACACGATCGTTGGCCGGCAGGTCGCGGTCTCCTATGGAGTCCAGATCGACGGCGAGCCGATCACCGTCGGGCTCCGCGCCGACTACCTCGTGGCGTACGGCCGCAGGCGGTATGTCGCCGAGGTGAAGACGGGCCGGCTCGCGCCGCGCATCGATACGCCCGCCACGCGGCGGCAGCTGCTCGAGTACCGGCTCGCGTTCGACGTCGACGGCGTGCTCCTGGTCGACGCGGAGTCCCGGCGGGTGCGGTCGGTGGTGTTCCCGCTGCCCGCCGGCGCCGCGGGGCGCGAGCCCCCCGGCGCGCGCCTCGCGTGGTTCCTGGCTGCGGTCGTGGCGGGCCTCGTGGCCGCGATGGCGGCGCGCGCCGCCTGGTGACGCGCGGCCTCCGTCTCCCGTCTCCCGTCCACGTCCCCCGTCTCCCGTCTCCCGTCTCCCGTCCCCCGTCTGCGTCTCCCGTCCCCCGTCTGCGTCTGGCCTCCGCGTGCGCGTGCGCGCTAATTCCGGGGAATCGCGCACGCGCACGCGCACGCGCACGAAGGACGCGCACGGAAGACGGAAGACGGAAGACGGAAGACGGAAGACGGAAGACGGAAGACGGAAGACGGAAGACGGAAGACGGAAGACGGAAGACGGAAGACGGAAGACGGAAGACGGAAGACGGAAGACGGAAGACCGTGTCAGTGCCGGCTGAGGACCGCTCTAGCGCGCGGCGCGGGGGCGGCGCCGGCGGCCGGCGAGGAGCAGGAGACCCAGGCCGAGCAGGCCGAGGCGGGCCGGCGAGCCCTCGGACGTCGCGCCCGCGCGGCAGGCGCAGGACGAGTCGGGCTTGGGGACGAAGCCGCTGTCCCCGCCGCCCGCGCCCGCGCCCGCGCCAGCGCTCGCGGTGAGATCCGGCGGCTCGTCCAGGAACAACCCGCCTCCGTCCTGGCCCCCGCTCGAGGCCGTGACGCCGCCGTTGACCGGCGGATCGCCGCAGAACCCACGGACGCACGGCGCGTTGCCGGGGCAGACGACGCCCGCGCACGCGTCGGTGCAGCTCCCGCCGATGCAGAGCTGCCCTTCAGCGCAGGTCACGCCCTCGCAGCCGGCGTCGACGCAGCGGCCGTCCGCCGCGCACGTCTTGCCGGCGGGGCAGGTGCGGCAGCCGCAGTTCGACTGGCAGATGCCGCGCTCGCAGACCGCGCCGTCCTCGCACTCGATCTGCGCGCAGAGATCCACGCATCGCCCGAGCTGGCACTCCTGGTTCGCCGGGCAGATGACGCCGTCGCACCCGCCCACGCAGGTGCCGCCGACACAGACCTGGCCGCCCTCGCACGCCACGCCCACGCACGCCTGCTCCACGCAGAGGCCCTCCTCGCAGACGAAGCCCTGGTCGCAGACCACCTCGCCGCGGCCGCAGTACGGCACGCACGACCCGCGGTTGCACACGAGGCCCTCCGCGCAGAGCCCCTCGCCGTTGTCGACCTCGCCGTCGCAGTCGTTGTCGATGTTGTCGCAGCGCTCGCTCTGCTCGCCGGGCTCGAGGACCCTCAGGCACTCGGTCTCGCCCTCGGTCGCACACCCCGTCCTCCCCACGGCGCACGCGCCCTGCAGCCCCGTGTCGCAGACCTGGCCGCCGCCCTGGCAGGTCACTCCCGTGATGTAATAGACGAAGTCGTTGAAGTCGCCGTCGTTCTCGTACCCGCCCTGGCTCCCCTTCCAGCTCGTCGGGGTCACGGGCAGGTCCTCGAAGGCGACATAGAACGCGTCGGGCGTGGCCGTCGACGTGTAGATCAGCGTCGTCACCCACGGCTCGTTCGGCGTGCAGCTCGTGCAGACCGTGTTCAGCTCGCGTTGGGAGAACTTCGTCTGCGTGCAGTAGGTGCCCGCCTTGCCGATCAGCGCGAAGCCGACCAGGCCGCCGTCGTACCGCGGGTCGCTGCGGATGTCGGCCGCCGAGAACTGGGTCGGCGTCCAGTCGTGCTGCCCCGCCTGGGTCGTCATCATCGTGGCCAGCGGGCAGAAGTCGTTGTCCTCGCACCGGAACGCCACCGACGTGTCCGCGGGGATCAGCTCGTAGATCTCGTTGTCCGGCGGGCGCATGCCGCTCGCCGTCGCGTTGTACCAGCCGAACGCGACCTTGCACCCGCCCCCGCGCAGCACCAGCTCTCCCGTGAACCCGCAGAGCGGCGAGAAGACGCCTGGCTCCGTGCTCGCGTCCGCCACGGGATCGATGTCCTCCCCCCGGTACATGAAGAGCCCATCGAGCGTGACGGCGTTCTCCGGGAACCCGCGGCCCCGCACGAGGCCGAGCTCGGCCTCTCTGACCGGCGTGGGCAGCCTCGTGCCGTCCAGCTGCTCCACCGCGGCGCTCGCGGGTACAGCCCCCGCGAGCGGCGCGAGCAAGAGGGACAAAGAGAGCGCGGCTCGAACCGCGCGTCGGCGAGAACCCATGAAGTAAGGCGTTTGCGGCATGTGCGCCACTGTACACCTCCTCGTGCGCGCTGGGAGCAGATGATTCCACAGCTCCGCACCATCAAAATGTTGCAGCCCAGTTGTTCCTGCGCCGCGATGCGCGCCTGTTTTGACGCACGCTGTCACCGCGGCGCACGGGGTCATGCTGGCTGTCAGGGGCGTTTTCTGCTGCCGCTCCGGGCTGGGAGGCAACAGCCTACTTGACGCTCTCCCGCTGCGCTGCGGGGGGAGTTGCGGCGGAGCGCGAAGCGCGTCGTCTCGGCGCTTCGCCGGCGCCGGGGCGCGGTGTGGTAGGCTGGCGAGCTCCGGCTGCGCCTGATCGCTGCCGCCGTATGACCAAGAAATCGCTCCGCGTCTATCTCATCGCCCACCACGACGGCCGCTTCACCGGCATCCTCCTGCGCACGTGGGCATTCGTCTTCGACCGGCCGGCGCCGTCCGCTTATGGCGCCTCCGAGGAGGACGTGCTGCGCAAGCTCGAGGTGGAGCTCCACGCGCGGGTGGCGACGGGCGAGGACGATCTCGATCGCTATCTGTGGGACGAGCCGTTCGAGGTGCGCACGCTCGGCGTCGACGTCCACCCGCAGACCACCGTCAAGCGCGCGGCCGTCGTCGGCCGGCGCCGCATCCCGCTGCGGCTCACCTACCTCGCGAGCAAGCTCGCCGAGGGCGGATATCGGGTGATGCTCCCGCGCTTCGGCTGGTCCGTGGTCGTGGAGGATCTCTCGATTGCGCCCGACGTGCTCCGCCAGCTCGTCACGAGCGCGCTGCTCGGCGAGTCGCCGCGGTCGCTCTTCGACTTCCGCCGCGAGGGAGACGAGACCGTGCGCCCCTGGTCGCCGCCCCTCCCGTCGCGCGCCGAGGGCTCCGCCCGGCGCGCGGCGGACGAGCGCCCCACGCTGCGCGAGGTCGCCGAGGATCTGGTCGAGAAGGCCGCGCGCCAGCGGCTCCCGCTCGCCGTGGGCGACGCGGAGGAGCTGGAGCAGGCGCTCCCGGGGCTCGACGCCGCGAAGGGCGCGCCGGTGCCGTCGATCCTGCTGGTGGGCGGCCCGGGGGTCGGCAAGACGACCTGGGTTTACCGGCTGGCGCGGCGGTTCGCGGCGTGGCGCAGGGACAAGGCGCGCGCGCGGTCGCCGGGCCTGTTCAGCACCTCGGCCGACCGGCTGCTCGCCGGGATGACGTATCTCGGCATGTGGCAGGCGCGGTGTCTGAAGCTCGTGGACGAGCTGTCGCACGAGGGGGATCTCCTGCACGTCGGCGCGCTCTTGCCGCTGCTCCGCCCGCAGCCGGACGGCGCGTCGATCGGCGACGTGCTCCTGCCGGCGCTCCGGAGCGGCGAGGTGAGCCTCATCGCGGAGTGCACCGAGCCGGAGCTCGAGGCGTGCCAGCGCCGCGCGGCCTCGCTCGTCTCGTGCTTCCAGGTCGTCCGGCTGCGCGAGCCCGATCCGGCCGCGGTGCCGGCGCTGCTCGCGGAGTACGAGGCGCGGAAGGACGCGCGCGTCCGGCTGCACCCGGCGGCCAAGAAGCGGCTGGTCCAGCACCTCGCGATGTTCCGGCGCGACGTGCTCTTCCCTGGTAAGGCGTTCCGCTTCTTCGACTGGCTCGCGCAGGAGGCCGGGGGCCGGGCGGGCGCGGAGGCGCGGGCGGGCGCGGACGCGGGCCGCGTGCTCTACCCGCGCGACGTGTCCGAGGCCTACGCGCGCCACTCGGGGCTGCCGATCGAGCTCATCGCCGACGAGATCCCCGCGAGCGCCGAGGCCATCGCGCGCGGGCTGAAGCGGCGCGTGATCGGGCAGGACGAGGCGTGCGACACCGCGGCGCGGGTGCTCGCGCGCTTCAAGGCGGGCATGAACGACCCGGAGCGCCCGTGCGGCACGCTGCTCTTCGTCGGCCCGACGGGCGTGGGCAAGACGGAGCTCGCGAAGGAGCTCACGCGGTCGATGTTCGGCGACGAGGGGCGGATGATCCGGCTCGACATGAGCGAGTACCGGCTCCCGGGCTCGTCGGCGCGGCTGCTCGAGGCGGGGCCGGGCGCGACGACGCTCGCGCAGCGCGTGCGGCAGGAGCCGCTGTCGCTCGTGCTCCTCGACGAGATCGAGAAGGCCCACCGCGAGGTGTTCGACCTCTTGCTCGGGATCCTGGGCGAGGGCCGGCTGACGGACGAGGACGGGCGCCACGTCGATTTCCGGATGGCGCTCATCGTGATGACCTCGAACCTGGGCGTCGCCGATCGGCCGCCGGTCGGCTTCGGCGGCGACGACGAGCGCGGCGCGCCGGCGGCGGGCCCGCGGCGCGCGGCGCCGGCGAGCGTGCGCGAGCATTTCCGGCCCGAGCTCGTGAACCGCATCGACCACGTGGTGCAGTTCCGGAGCCTCGGGCGGGACAGCGTGCTCAGGATCGTGGATCTCGAGCTGGCCAAGGCCGAGGCGCGCACCGGGCTCGTGCGGCGCAACCTGAGGCTCCGCGTCCTGCCCGAGGCGCGGGCCTGGCTGGCCGACGCGGGGTTCGATCCGAGGCGCGGGGCGCGGCCGCTCAAGCGGGTGATCGAGGAGCGGGTGATCACGCCGATCGCGGCGCGCATGGCGGAGGATCCGTCGTGCAGGGACCGGGAGATCGTGGTCGAGGGCGGGGCGGCCGGGCTCGCGCTGCGGTTCGCGTAGCGCGGAGGTCCGGGGCGCGGCTGCGGCGGGGCCGGCGCGGCCCTCGCCGAGCGGCCGCCGCCGCGCTCAGCGCGCTTCGGCGGGCGGATCGACCGCGGGCCCGGGCTCGCCGTGCCCGGCCTCGCCGTGCCCGGCCTCGCTGTGGACGACGGCCCACACGAACTCCGGGATGAGCGCGAGCGAGTGCTGGTCCTGCGTGACGCCGATGAGACCGCTGATGAACTCCAGGGCGTGCTCCTGGCGCTGCCCGTCGATGAACCGCAGAGGCGCGCTGGTCAGCCCGGGCGGGAGCCGAGCGAACCCGGGCCCCTCCGGCTTCGCCAGCGCGGCGAGCGGGTTGCGCCGGGCCTCCGCGGCCCGCCACCGGTCGAGCCAGCCGTCGAGGGCCGTGTTCGGAACGAAGTGGTCGGCGGGCCAGGCGCGCAGGTAGGGGAAGAGCACGTGGATCCACCCGGTGAGCTCGTCCGCGGCGTTCTCGTAGCGGAAGAAGGCGCGCCAGAACGCCGGATCCTGACGGCCCTCCGCGGCGGCGACGATCTGGTCGAGCACCGGCAGGAGGGCGTGAGTCCAGCGCTCCGCGCCGAACGGGGCGAACGCCGCCGCGCGGTGGCGCACCCAGCGCCAGTCGTCCGCCGTGCCGAGCAGGTAGATGCGCGGGATTCCGGCGTTCGGAAAGCTCATGTCCGCGGGGAAGGGCGGCTGCCACTCGAAGTGCGGCGCGAACGGCGTCATGATCGTGAGCTCCGACGCCACGCGCTCCACCGGCCCCGTGGTCGAGAAGCTGCCTGTCACGAGCTCTCGCAGCGTGCCGACCCGCGCGGCGATCTGGCCGGAGAAATCCGAGAACGCGACGGGCCACGGGTTCACCTGACCGAGCGTGAAATCCGGCCGGTCGATCCTCAGCTCGAAGTCGCCGTCCTCGAGGAGGACCTGGCGCCGCTGCTCCTCGTTCGCGGCGACGTGGAGCGTGAACCCCCGGGCCAGGCAGAACCAGATCACGTCGGGCGAGAGCACGAGGGGGTAGCGCTGGGTGAAGGCCATGTAGGCCGCCTGCACGAGCGGGTGCACGTCCGTGCGTCCGACGATGGGCAGGCGATGGCGGTAGGCGGCCTCGACGGGGGAGACGAGCAGGCTCTGCACCGTCGCGTCCTCGTCGAACGCGGGCAGCGGCGCCGTCGCAGGCTCGAAGTCGGTGACGGCGATGCTCGTGATGCTCATGGATCCTCGCTCTCCTGGCCCTGCGCGACGGCTTCATGGGCCAGCGCTGCCGCTCCAACCTCGTACACAAGAGCGCCGCGCGAAACAACTCGCCTCGGCGGCGGGCGCACAGCGAGCCGGCTCAACCTTGCATTCGCGCCGACAGCCCTCGATAGCCGCCGAGCGCGCCGACGCGCGACCGCGCGCCCGGCGCGGGGAGCGCGTGAACGGGAAGGCAAAACAATTCGCTCACACAGGAATATTACAGCGCAGTCGCCACACCGATGGATGCATGCGAGAGATAGATTACCTGGCCGGCGGGTTGGCCGCAATCGAGGCACCTGTCGCGCGTCGCCCTGAACGCATGCCGGGATCCACGGCGACGTTTCGACGGGCGAACGCCGCAATGGGGCGCGCGGTTGCGGATTCGAGGTGCGGGGCTCGCCGATCCGACGCGGCTCCGAAGCGGTGCGCAGCGGGCGGCGCAGGAATGCCATGGCACGGGATATCCCGCCGCGCGGCGCGGGGGCGAGGCGCTTGGCAACGCATGATTTTCGCGTCAATCATGGCGCATGAGGTCCTCGCGGAGCCGTTCGCCGTCGCCAGTCACCGGGGTCCGGTCGGGGCTGGGCAACCAGATCAAGGGCTCAGGCCGTTTCACCCACCCCTCGGCCGGCAGCAGCACCCCGTCCAGCAGCACGGCCGTGCCCGACGCCGTGAACCAGGCCGCGGCCCCGAAGCCGACCCCGAAGCCGGGCGCCTTCTCCGGCTGGGATCCCGTCACGCGGAAGAGCGTGAGCCAAACGAGCTCGCCCAGCCCGACGACCGCGACGACCGCGACGACCTCGACGACCACGTCTTCCGGGAATCAGCTCGGGAGCACGACGGGCGGGAACAACGGATCCCATGTCGGCCAGGGGCCTACCACGGCGCCGAGCTCGCCCACCGCGACGCCCAGGCCGCCCTCTCCGGTCAACGTCCCTCCGAACCCGAGCGCGATGCCGGGCAGCGGCGGGTCGCAGTCCCCTGCGCTCCCCGGCTCCAGGACGCCCCCTGTCACCGCTGGAAGCCCGCAGCTCCCGGTCAGGCCTCGATCCGCGCCTTCCGGCGGCGGCATTCCCCAGGACGCCGCGCCACGTCCCAACCCGCAGCCTCAGAATCTCGGCAATACGACCACCCCGTCTCAGCCCATCCAGACCCCGGCCAGGCCTCAATCCTCGCCTTCCGGCGGCGGCCTTCCCCAGGGCTCCACGCCCCCCACGAACCCATCATCGCAGCTCCCGGGCAATGCTCCCCAGGGGAACACCAGCGCAACGACGCAGGGAGGCACGCCCCCCAAGGCCGGCGATGCCGGCGGCAAGAGCACCCCCACGCAACAGCCCGCTTCCCCCGCGCAGGGCAAGCCCGCGACGGCGCAGGGAGGCACGCCCCCGAAGGCCGCCGAGACGTCCCCAACCGCGCCGCCGAAGGAGATCACCGCCAAGGACAACACGTCCGCTCAGCCCTCCCCCAAGGCCGGCGATACCGGCGGGAAGAGCACCCCCACGCAACAGCCCGCTTCCCCCGCGCAGGGCAAGCCCGCGACGGCGCAGGGAGGCACGACCCCCAAGCCCGGCGAGACGTCCCCAACCGCGCCGCCGAAGGACGTCGCCGCCAAGGACAACACGTCAGCTCAGCCCTCCCCCAAACCCGGCGATACCGGCGGCAAGAGCACCCCCACGCAACAGCCCGCTTCCCCCGCGCAGGGCAAGCCCGCGACGGCGCAGGGGGGCACGTCCCCCAAGCCCGGCGAGACGTCCCCAACCGCGCCGCCGAAGGACGTCGCCGCCAAGGACAACACGTCCGCTCAGCCCTCCCCCAAACCCGGCGATACCGGCGGCAAGAGCACCCCCACGCAACAGCCCGCTTCCCCCGCGCAGGGCAAGCCCGCGACGGCGCAGGGGGGCACGTCCCCCAAGCCCGGCGAGACGTCCCCAACCGCGCCGCCGAAGGACGTCGCCGCCAAGGACAACACGTCCGCTCAGCCCTCCCCCAAACCCGGCGATACCGGCAGCAAGAGCACCCCCACGCAACAGCCCACTTCCCCCGCGCAGGGCAAGCCCGCGACGGCGCAGGGGGGCACGTCCCCCAAGCCCGGCGAGACGTCCCCCAAGGCGCCACCGAAGGAGGTCGCCGCCAAGGACAACACGTCAGCTCAGCCCTCCCCCAAACCCGGCGATACCGGCGGCAAGAGCACCCCCACGCAACAGCCCGCTTCCCCCGCGCAGGGCAAGCCCGCGACGGCGCAGGGAGGCACGCCCCCGAAGGCCGCCGAGACGTCCCCAACCGCGCCACCGAAGGAGGTCACCGCCAAGGACAACACGTCCGCTCAGCCCTCCCCCAAGCCCGGCGATACCGGCGGCAAGAGCACCCCCACGCAACAGCCCGCTTCCCCCGCGCAGGGCAAGCCCGCGACGGCGCAGGGAGGCACGACCCCCAAGCCCGGCGAGACGTCCCCAACCGCGCCGCCGAAGGAGATCACCGCCAAGGACAACACGTCAGCTCAGCCCTCCCCCAAGCCCGGCGATACCGGCGGCAAGAGCACCCCCACGCAACAGCCCGCTTCCCCCGCGCAGGGCAAGCCCGCGACGGCGCAGGGAGGCACGACCCCCAAGCCCGGCGAGACGTCCCCCAAGGCGCCACCGAAGGAGGTCGCCGCCAAGGACAACACGTCCGCTCAGCCCTCCCCCAAGCCCGGCGATACCGGCGGCAAGAGCACCCCCACGCAAAAGCCCGCTCCCGCCGCGCAGGGCACGTCCACCGGCGCCTCGACCTCGACGTCACGGCCCGCGGGACAGGGCTCCCAAGAGCCGGGGCGCGATCGCCCGGGAGCGCAGCCGGGAAGCTCGTCCACCACGACTGCCCCACCGCAAGACGGCGAGGTGACGTGGATCGCGGCCAATGCCGTCAAGATTAGCAAGTGGAGGACTGCCACCGGGCGACGAAGCCGCCGAGAGGCAAAGCAAGCCCTCCCGAAGCTCGCCGGCCCGCTGACCCACGGCGGCTTCCCCACCGATCCCGCGGACGCGAAGAAGAAGATCGGGAAGCGCTTTCCCAAGGGACGGCTGTTCAGCGATGCCGAGTGGGACGCCTTCAAGGAGCTCTCCTCGACCCCGGAGGGACAGACCTGGCTCAAAGCCTCGGGCATGCTCCCGCACGACCAGATCGAGGAGTACCTGTCGAACGGCAACACCGAGAAGTTCCGCGGCTTCCACAAGCTCCACAAGCCGAGCAAAGTCGTGCTCGCCAGCTACGTCTCGCGCAACAGCGGCGACGACGGCAAGCGCTTCGAGGGCACGCCTCCGGCGGCGGTGGCCCTGTCCATGGAGGCGAGGCACACGACCGACCCGGCGAGGCGGGACGAGCTCAAGAAGCAGATCGATCAGGGCATCGCCAAGGAATGGGCCAAGACGTTCGAGCATACGGAGCCCAACGACGCCGCGAACACGGCCATGGACCGGGGCGCCGTGCTGGCTCCGAAGACGCTCAAGGACACCTTGACGCGCGCAGAGCCCAAGTCGCTCCCGAAGGACGAGGCCCTCGCCCGGCACCGGCAGGCGAACGAGGTGCTCAAGAACACCTTCCACCTGCTCCAGGCCGGCGCCGAGATCTACGACGCCGGCTCGAAGAGCCATGTCCCGCTCCGGGACGTGCCGGTCGCCAAGCTCCTGTCGCACGGCGGCCGCGTCAACATCCAGGTCCCCGCGGGCAGCCCGCCCTACGCGCTGACAGAGTTCCTCGGCATCACCGACGAGCACGGCAATCCCAGGACCGGCGTGTTCAAGCGCGACTACGGGACGCATCACGTCTCGCTCCGCAACGGCAAATTCAAGGAGGAGGGCGGACGCGGCGCCATGGTGAAGTCCAAGTTCGACGACACCGAGCTCTACGGCATGAACCCCACCATCGGCGGGCTCGGCCTCAAGGACTTCAACGGCGACGTCATCCTGCCCGACGGCGCTCACGGCCACCTGTTCATCGGCTACCGCCCGCCCAAGCCGGACAGGTCTGGCGCGCTCCAGATCGGCCTCGAGACCACCGGCCCGGGCGCGCCGAGCACCGTCGGCTACGTCCACAACTGGCGCTCCACCGAGAAGACCGCCAACCCCATCTCCAGCGTCGGCGGCCTCAAGCAGGACAAGATCGGCGACGAGAAGGGCAAGAACGCCCGCACCGTGAACCTGGGCAAGCTCGGGGCCGATTGGAGAGGGGTCCTCCAGGGCCGAGCGGACCAGTTCGCGCATGACGTGGCGGAAAACCCGACAGAGGCGATCAAGAATCTCGTCGGCCCGCGCGAACTTCCGCCGCAGGACACCGAGGAGACCGCGGCGCGCGCCCCCGACGAGGCTTCTGACGGGTCTCCCGACGAGTCATCCGACGAGTCGTCCGACGACGGGTCGGATCGGTCCGAGCGAGGTTCGCGGGGCGGCGATCGCCGCGATCCGCCGGGGGACGCAGCGTCCGACCCGAAGCGGGGCGCAGAGGACCCCGGGCAGGGCGGCTCGGATCAGCGGCAGCGCGGGACCGAGCAGGCCCCCAAGGGCAAGGCGCCCCGCGAGATGCCCGGTGACGCGCCGGCGCAGAGGACGGCCAAGACGCCGGAGGCCTCAAGCCCTCGCCCGGAAGCTGGAGCGACGCAGAGCGCTCCTGGGAAGGCGCCGGAGAGACCTGGTCAGCCCCGGCCAGAGACAACCTCGCCGCCGCCCGCGCCGCGCACCGTCAAGCCGACGGCCATCACCTCGGGGATGCAGGCGCCGCTCCCGCCGCCCGCGCCCACCAACGTGGGGTGGCTCGGCAAGAAGCTCGGCACCGGAGGGCACGGGCTCGGCGGGATGGTCTCCAACAAGGGGGCAGCGGATCGCGAGCAGGCGCTGGCGGACCAGTACGCGCTGCAGATCGGACCGGACGACGACGGCGCCGACGGCACGCACTTCTCGCACAAGATGCTCGACCACATCGAGAAGGCCCTCGGTGACCTGCCGCCCGAGCACATCACGGGCAGCCCGACGCTGCGGAAGATCATCCGCGACCTCTCCTCGGAGGAAGCGGCGAGCGCGTACGACGAGCTCACCGACACCATCAACATCGTCAATCCCCCGAAGGTCCCCACCTTCATCTACAGCCGGCTCAACCGGCGCTGGGGCTGGCAGCGAAAGCGGATGGATCGCGGCGCCATCCGCGACTACGAGGGCGTCGACAAGGAGCAGGACAAGGCGCTCGGCATCACCGACAAGCGCCACGTCATGGGCGGCGTGTCCGACGTGCTCGCCAACGGCAACCTGCTCAAGTGGACCATGCGCCACGAGGTCGCCCACTCCATCGACAAGCTTGTCGACTGGAGGAGCCTCGCCGGCGAAGACCGGTTCGGCGGCTGGAAGGTGCACTCCGACACGCGGGACACCGAGCAGGTCGCCCGCGCCATCCTCGACAAGGCGGGCATCACCGACGACGAGGCGAACAGCGAGACCGACGGGGTCTCCCTGCTCAAGATCTTCGCCTCCTTCCTCCATCCGCCCTCGCGGCGCGAGGACATGGCTCCCCTGGAGGAGTTTCCCGCGGAGATCGCCTCCGAGAATCCTGACCTGAAGAAGAAGCTCGACAAGGCCGTCGACACCGTCAAGATCGCCATGGCCCAACCCTGGACGCTGGACGACGGCGGGGCCTCGAAGCTGGAGGTCGACGGCCGTATCTACCACGTCGACCAGTACAACAACTGGGTCAGCTATAACGCCGACGCCCGCAACAACGCCGTCTCCAACTACCAGTTCTCCACGCCCGCCGAGTGGTTCGCCGAGACCTACGCGGCCAACTACGACCCGAACCCCGCGCCGAAGGCGCAGCTGACCCAGGCGGTGCGCGACTTCTTCGACAACGAGCTCTCGGACCTCGTCAACAGTGGGCGCGAGCGATGGCAACGCATCAACGAGAACACCCGGAACGCCGAGCAGAGCGCCGGGAACCAGCCGCCCGCGGGGAGCTCGGCGAACCCCGGCGCGGCGAGCCCCAGCGCGATCACCGCGGGCTTTTCCGGGGACATCACGACCGGAGCTCCTTCCGGCGATTCGAGCGCGGCGAGCTCGCCCCGCGACACTACGGGCGGCTCCCAAGACAGCTCACCTCGCGGCGCCACCGGCGGCTCCCAGACCAGCCCGCCCCGCGACGCCACGAGCGGCTCCCAGGCCAGCTCACCTCGTGACGCCTCGGGCGCCTCCCAGGACGGCGCGGCCCGGGAGACCGACGGCGCGCGCGAGAGCCTGGGCAACACCCAGGCCGCCTTGCAGACGCTCGTCGACGCCAGCAAGACCTGGTCGCATCCGGCCACCGCCGCGGACAAGCAGGACGCCAAGAAGCTCCTTGGCGACCTCATGCGCTCTCAGGGCGTGGACAGGTCGCTCGTCGACAGGCTCGCGGAGCTCATCGACGACCCCGACTCCCTCTCCCACGACCAGTTCGCCATCTGCACGCTGCAAAGCGTGCTCCGCACGCAGCTCACGTCCGACCTGGCCGGCTTCGCGCGCGTGGTCGCGGCCGAGTTCACCGGCAAGCTCTTCGATCGGGAGGGCAAGCAGATCGCCGACTTCTCGCTCGACAAGCAGGGCGAAGACAGCACGACGACGCGCTTCCAGACGCCCGACGATCCCATCCAAAGCGTCATCCGCGGCGAGTTCCCGCTGAAGGGCGCCCCCATCGGCAACAAGCTGCTCCGGAACGGCGTCAAGAAGGCCGGGGCCAAGCGCTACGACGTCAAGAGCAAGGGGCGCGCCTGGTCCGACAAGCACGTCCTCGATTACCTCCTGGCCCGGGGCATGGGCAAGATGCTGAGTACGCTCGCCCCCGACCAGTACCAGGCCGACGCCGACTACACCGCCGGCGTCATCCCCGGCTACCTCGACAAGGCGCCCACGCGGGACAAGGGCGCCACAGGCCCGTCCAAGAAGCGCGGCGATCTGCAGCTCTCGGCCGATTCGCTGGTGACGCTCTTCACCTCGATCCTCGGCGGCGACGCCCAGACCATGGTGGCCGAGGACGATTACGACGTACGCCGCATCAACGACGCGCTCGCGAAGCCCGAGCAGGCGCCGTTCGCCCTGGCCACGTTCCTCGACGGCAAGGGGCTCGTCGAACGCGCGGCGCAGTTCGCGAAGGATCCCACCACGGCCGAGCCGTTCGACGAGGCGGTCACGAGCAGCACGTCGAGCCCGCACCAGGTCATCATCGACGGCAAGATCACCGAGGACGGCGACCATTACGTCGTCCCGCTGGACACCTGGCAGAAGCGCTTCTCCATCAAGGTGAAGAAGGACGTCCTGCCGTCGCTCTTCCCGGTCTTCACCTACGGAACCTATCTCCCGTCGCAAGCGCCGGCTGCGAACGACGCGACCGGCGACCAGGCGCCGGAGAGCAGCGCGTGGAGCAAGCTCACCACGGGGGGCGGCGACCCGCTCGGCACCGGAGGACGCGGGCTCGGCGGGCTGTTCTCCAACAAGGGGGCAGCGGAGCGCGAGCAGGCGCTGGCGGACCAGTACGAGCTCCAGATCGGCCCGGGCGAGGGCGCCGCCGGCAAGCACTTCTCGCACAAGATGCTCGACCGCATCGAGAAGATCCTCGGCGAGCTGCCGCCGGATCACGTCACCGGCAATCCGACGCTGCGGGCCATCATCCGCGACCTCTCCTCGGAGCGATCGGCGAGCGAGTACGACGAGCTCACCGACACCATCAACATCGTCAATCCCAAGCTCAAGAACATCGAGGTGCCCAGCTGGCTGTACAGCCGGCTCAACCGGGGCGTGGGCTGGCAGCGGTACCTCATGGATCGCGGCGCCAAGGCGGACTACGACGGCATCAGCAAGGACCAGGACAAGGCGCTCGGCATCACCGGACGCCGCCAGGTCATGGGCGGCGTGTCCGACGCGCTCGCCAACGGCAACCTGATCAAGTGGACGATGCGCCACGAGATCGCCCACTCCATCGACAAGCTTGTCGACTGGAGGAGCCTCGCCGGCGAAGACCGGTTCGGCGGCTGGAAGGTGCACTCCGACACGCGGGACACCGAGCAGGTCGCCCGCGCCATCTTCGACAAGGCGGGCATCACCGACGACGAGGCGAACAGCGAGACCGACGGGGTCTCCCTGCTCAAGGCCTTCGCCTCCTTCCTCCATCCGCCCTCGCGGCGCGAGGACATGGCTCCCCTGGAGGAGTTTCCCGCGGAGGCCGCCCCCGAGGATGCAGGCCTGAAGAACAAGCTCGACAAGGTGGTCCGCACCGTCAAGATCGCCATGGCTCAGCCCTGGACCCTGGTCGACGGCGGAGCCCCGGAGCTGGAGGTCGACGGCCGTATCTACCACGTCGACCAGTACGACAACTGGGTCAGCTATAACGCCGACGCCCGCAACAACGCCGTCTCCAACTACCAGTTCTCCACGCCCGCGGAGTGGTTCGCCGAGACCTACGCGTCCTACTACGACCCCGACCCCGCGCCGAAGGCGCGGCTGACCCAGGAGGTGCTCGACTTCTTCAAGAACGAGCTCCCGGACCTCGTCAACCGTGGGCGCGAGCGATGGCAACGCATCAACGAGAACACCCGGAACGCCGAGCAGAGCACCGGGAACCAGCCGCCCGCGGGGAGCGCAGCGAGCGCCATCACCAGCGGCCACAACCCTGCCGCGAGCGACGACCCGGGCAAGCCCCGGGAGGCGTCGCGGGACAGCGCGCCTCGAGTTCCACCCCGGGATGCCCCGGCGAACACGCTCGCCGGGAACAACCCCGCTTCGAACGCCGGGGACAGGGCAGCCGACCCGCAAGCGCAGCTCGACGCGATCGAGGAAGCCCCTGAGCCGCCGTCGGAGAGAGCGCCGGATCCGGAGACCGCCACCCCGGTCGAGGAGGTGACCTGGATCGTCGACAAGGCCGTCAAGAACACCATCTGGCGCACCGACACCGGCATGAGGAGCCGTGAGCGGGCCAAGCACGGTCTGTCCGCAATCCAAGGCCCGCTGAGCAGCAGCGGCTTCCCCCCCGATCCCACGACGGCCAAGGAGCAGCTCGGAGGCCGCTTCCCCAGCGGGCCGCTGCTCAGCGACGCCGAGTGGAGCGCCTTCGAGCAGCTCTCCTCCACCCCCCAGGGCCAGACCTGGCTCAACGCCTCGGGCCTGCTCACGCACGAGCAGGTCGAGCAGTACTTGTCGGGCGACCTGAGCCAAAACCCCGAGCAGTTCCGCGGCTTCGAGAAGCTCCACAACGCGAGCAAGCTCGTGCTCGCCAGCTACGTCTCGCGCCAGATGAACGGCGGCGAGGCCGGCAAGCGCTTCGAGGGCACCCCGCCCGCGGCGGCGGCCCTGTCCATGGAGGCCAGGCACACGACCGACCCGGCCAGGCGAGAGGAGCTCAAGAGGCTTATCGACCAGGGTATCGTGGAGGAATGGTCGAAGACCTTCGAGTACACCAAGCCCAACGACGCCGCGACCGAGGCCATCAACAAGGGCGCCGTGCTCGCGCCAAAGACGCTCCTCAACACCCTGACCTTCACCAAGGGCAAGGAGCTCTCGAAGGACGAGGTCGTCAAGCGACACGGGCAGTCGCTCAAGGTCCTCAAGAACATCTTCCACCTGCTCCAGGAAGGTGCCGAGATCTACGACGGCACCTCCAAGAGCTATGTCCCGGTGGACAACGTGCCCGTCGCCAAGCTCCTGTCCCACGGCGGCCGCGTCAACGTCCAGATCCCCGCCGGCAGCGCTCCCTACGCGCTCATGGAGCACCTCGGCATCACCAACAAGAACGGCAAGCCCACCGCCGGCGTGTTCAAGCGCTTCATCGGCACCCACCACACCTCGTTCGAAGGAGGCACGCTCAAGGAGCAGGGCGGCCACGGCGCCGCCCTGCTCGCCAAGCTCGACGACACCGAGCTTTACGGCATCAACCTCGCCGTCGGCGGCCTCGGCCTCAAGGACTTCAACGGCGACGTCATCCTGCCCGACGGCGCCCACGGCCACATGTTCCTCGGCTATCGCCCGCCCAAGAAGAACAGGCCCGGCGCGCTCCAGATCGGCATGGAGACCACCGGCCCGAACGCCCCCAGCACCGTCGGCTACGTCCACAACTCGCGCTCCACCGAGAAGACCGCCAACCCCATCTCCAGCGTCGGCGGCCTCAAGCAGGACAAGATCGGCGACGAGAGCACCAAGAACGCCCGCACCGTCGACCTCGGCAAGCTCGGCAGCGACTGGGCAAAGACCCTCAAGGACCGCGCCGACAGGTTCGAGCAAGAGCTGAAGCAACGAGGGAAAGACGCCCTCCACGAGCTCCTCGGCCCCCGCACACAGCCGCCTCAGGCGCTGCAGGACGGGTCGGGAGGCGCCGAGCAAGCCCCGCAGGGCGACGAGCGACGTGATCCGGCCGGTGAGCAAGGCGATCGAGGGAAAGCGCCGGCGGAGCCCGGCCAGTCCCAGCCAGAGACGACCTCGCAGCCGCCCGCGCGGCGCAGCGGGAACCCGGCCACCGCCATCACCTCGGGCATGCAGGCGCCGGTCAGGCCGCCCGCGGCCGGCGCGGAGAGCTCCGCCGCAGCCTCCGCGACCGCGGACCCGGGGACGGAGCAGCCGTCGCGAGCGCCCACCAACGTGGGGTGGCTCGGCAAGAAGCTCGGCACCGGCGGACACGGGTACGCCGGGATGCGCCGCAACGAGGGGGCAGCGGATCGCGAGCAGGCGCTGGCGGACCAGTACGCGCTGCAGATCGGACCGGACGACGCCGCCACCGACGCGCACTTCTCGCACAAGATGCTCGATCATATCGAGAAGGCGCTCGGTGATCTGCCGCCCGAGCACATCACCGGCAGCCCGACGCTGCGGAAGATCATCCGAGACCTCTCCTCGAAGGAAGCGGCGAGCGCGTACGACGAGCTCACCGACACCATCAACATCGTCAATCCCCCGAAGGTCCGCACCTTCATCTACAGCCGGCTCAACCGGCGCTGGAACTGGCAGCGAAAGCGGATGGATCGCGGCGCCATCCGGGACTACGAGGGCGTCGACAAGGAGCAGGACAAGGCGCTCGGCATCACCGAAGACCGCCACGTCATGGGCGGCGTGTCCGACGTGCTCGCCAATGGCAACCTGATCAAGTGGACCATGCGCCACGAGGTCGCCCACTCCGTCGACAAGCTGATCGACTGGAAGGCGAGCCACGCCGGCGATGACCGGTTCGGCGGCTGGAAGGTCCACTCCGACACGCGGGACACCGAGCAGGTCGCCCGCGCCATCTTCGCCAAGGCGGGCATCACCGACGCGGAGGCGGCGCACCAGACCGACGGATTCTCCCTGCTCCAGCGCTTCACCTCCGTCCTCGATCCCGCTGCGCGGCGCGAGGACATGGCGCCCCTGGAGAGCTTTCCCGCGGAGGTCGCCTCCGGCGACCCAGACCTGAAGACGAAGCTCGACAAGGCCGTTGCCACCGTCAAGTTCGCCATGGCCCAGCCCTGGACGCTGGACGACGGGGGGGCCTCGAAGCTGGCCGTCGACGGCCGCATCTATCACGTCGACCAGTACAACAACTGGGTCAGCTACCGCCAAGACGCCCGCAACAACGCCGTCTCCAACTACCAGTTCTCCACGCCCGCCGAGTGGTTCGCCGAGACGTATGCGTCCTACTACGACCCCAACCCCGCGCCGAAGGCGCGGCTGACCCAGGAGGTGCGCGACTTCTTCGCGAACGAGCTCCCGGGCCTGATCAACCAGGGGCGGGACACATGGGAACGCATCCGCCGGAACATCGCGCAGAGCGCCGGCAACCAGCCGCCCGCAGCGGGCTCGAGCGCCATCACCACCGGCTCGAACAACCTCGGAGATGGCCAGACCAGCGACCCCGCGGACATGCTGGGCGGGTACAACCCCGCTTCGAATACCGGAGATAAGGCGGCCGACCCGCAAGCGCAGCTCGACGAGATCGAGGAAGCGCCGGAGCCGCCGTCGGAGAGAGCGCCGGATCCGGAGACCGCCACCCCCGTCGAGGAGGTGACCTGGATCATCGACAAGGCCGTCAAGAACACCATCTGGCGCACCGACACCGGCATGAGGAGCCGCGAGCGGGCCAAGCACGCCCTCTCCGCGATCCAGGGCCCGATGAGCAGCAGCGGCTTTCCCCCCGATCCCACGACGGCCAAGGAGCAGCTCGGAGGCCGCTTCCCCAGGGGGCCGCTGCTCAGCGATGCCGAGTGGAGCGCCTTCGAGCAGCTCTCCTCCACCCCTCAGGGCCAGACCTGGCTCAACGCCTCGGGCCTGCTCACGCACGAGCAGGTCGAGCAGTACCTGTCGGGCGACCCGAGCCAGAACCCCGAGCAGTTCCGCGGCTTCGAGAAGCTCCACGACGGCAGCAAGCTCGTGCTCGCCAGCTACGTCTCGCGCCAGATGAAGAGCGGCGAGGCCGGCAAGCGCTTCGAGGGCACCCCGCCCGCGGCGGCGGCCCTGTCCATGGAGGCGAGGCACACGACCGACCCGGCCAGGCGAGAGGAGCTCAAGCGGCTCATCGACCGAAGCATCGTCGAGGAATGGTCCAAGACCCTCGAGTACACCGAGCCCAACGACGCGGCGACCGAGGCCATCAACAAGGGCGCCGTCCTCGCGTCAAAGACGCTCCTCAACACCCTCACCTTCACCAAGGGCAAGGAGCTCTCGAAGGACGAGGTCGTCAAGCGACACGGCCAGTCGCTCAAGGTGCTCAAGAACATCTTCCACCTGCTCCAGGAAGGCGCAGAGATCTACGACGGCGCCTCCAAGAGCTATGTCCCGGTGGACAACGTGCCCGTCGCCAAGCTCCTGTCCCACGGCGGCCGCGTCAACGTCCAGATCCCCGCCGGCAGCGCTCCCTACGCGCTCATGGAGCACCTCGGCATCACCGACAAGAACGGCAAGCCCACCGCCGGCGTGTTCAAGCGCTTCGTCGGCACCCACCACACCTCGTTCGAAGGGGGCAAGCTCAAGGAGCAAGGCGGCCAGGGCGCCGCCCTCCTCGCCAAGCTCGATGACACCGAGCTTTACGGCATCAACCTCGCCGTCGGCGGCCTCGGCCTCAAGGACTTCAACGGCGACGTCATCCTGCCCGACGGCGCCCATGGCCACATGTTCCTCGGGTACCGGCCGCCCAAGAAGAACAGGCCCGGCGCGCTCCAGATCGGCATGGAGACCACCGGCCCCGGTGCGCCCAGCACCGTCGGCTACGTCCACAACTGGCGCTCCACCGAGAAGACCTCCAACCCCGTCACCAGCGTCGGTGCCCTCAAGGTGGACAAGATCGGCGACGCGAGCACCAAGAACGCCCGCACCGTCGACCTCGGCAAGCTCGGGAGCGACTGGGCAAAGACCCTCAAGGACCGCGCCGAGCGCTTCGAGCAAGAGCTCGCGCAACGAGGGAAAGACGCCCTCCACGAGCTCCTCGGCCCCCGCACCCAGCCGCCTCAGGAGCTCCAGGACGATGGCGTGGGCGGCTCGGGCGATATGCTCGCCGGAGCCGCAGCGCCGGGCGCGGCCCCCTCCCCCGCGCCGACCGCCGCCGGAGGAGCTGCCCAGGTCGAGCCGAGCGCCCAGGACCCAGGGAAAACGCTCGACCAGCTGCTCGGCTCGCTCGGCGAGCAGAGCCGCGCATGGTCGCAACCGGCCACCGACGAGAACAAGAAGGACGCCAAACGGCTCCTGACCGGGCTGCTCCAGCAACAGAACGTGCACCCCTCGGTCATCGACAGGCTGCGCGAGCTCATCGATAACCCCGCCTCGCTCTCGCAGTCTGCCTTCACCAACTGCGCGCTCACCAGCATCCTCTACCCGACGCTGAAGGACGATCTCGCCACCACCTCCCATCTGGTCGCGGCGATCTTCACGGGCAAGCTGCTCGGCAAGTTCGCGGAGTCCACCGGGGCCGCCCCCTTCCAACCGCAGGGCTCTGGCAAGGGGCCGCTCAGCGACAGCCTGGACCTCATCCGGCGCGTGATGACAGGAGATGTCCCGCAAGCGCTCGGCCCGGCGCCTACCAGGCCGCTCGTCAACGGCCTCCGGACCGCCAAGGCCAAGGGCGACAGCCTGAAGGAGGCCACGGACCGAGCGGCGGTGGAGCGCCATCTCCTCGACCATCTGCTCGCCCGCGGCCTCGTCGAGATGCTCGGCCCCGGCGCCCTCGCGAAGCTCGAGCAGCAGACCGACCACGCCCATCAACCCAGCGTCGCCGCGGCGCAGGGCGACCTGCTGGCCTCGGCGAACTCGGTCTCGAGCATCTTCAACGCGGCGCTCGGAGCGAACGCCACCGTCATGACCAAGAGCTCCCCCGGGGGCTACGACGTCACGCGCGTCAATGACGCCCTTCAGCAGGCGGACCAGGCAGGGTTTGCGATCGCCACGGTGATGGACGGCGAGGCGCTCTGGAGCGCAGCGGAGGCGCATGAGGCGAGCTCCACGGCTCCGAACGCCCCCGTGTACGTCGCGCGGCTCGGCGAGCCCGCGACGATCGTGCCCCACCATGCCCCGATCAACGGGGAGATCAAGGACCTGGGTGACTCCTTCCTCGTGCCGCTCCAGTCCTGGGGACGCACCTTCCCCGTACGGGTGAACAAGGAGGACATGCCGAAGGTCTTGGCGGCGATCACCTACGGCACCGCTCTCCCGTCGCGAGCGCCGTCTCCGACCGCCTCCTCCCAAGAGCAAACTCTGGCGGATGTGAAGGCAGGGTACAACCCCGCTTCGAGCAGCGGGGATGCGGCAGCCGACCAGCAAGCGCAGCTCGACGAGATCGAGGAAGAGCCGGAGCCGCCGTCGGAGAGAGCGCCGGATCCGGAGACCGCCACCCCCGTCGAGGAGGTGACCTGGATCGTCGACAAGGCCGTCAAGAACACCATCTGGCGCACCGACACCGGCATGAGGAGCCGCGAGCGGGCCAAGCACGCCCTCTCCGCGATCCAAGGCCCGATGAGCAGCAGCGGCTTTCCCCCCGATCCCACGACGGCCAAGGAGCAGCTCGGAGGCCGCTTCCCCAGGGGGCCGCTGCTCAGCGATGCCGAGTGGAGCGCCTTCGAGCAGCTCTCCTCCACCCCCCAGGGCCAGACCTGGCTCAACGCCTCGGGCCTGCTCACGCACGAGCAGGTCGAGCAGTACCTGTCGGGCGACCCGAGCCAGAACCCCGAGCAGTTCCGCGGCTTCGAGAAGCTCCACGACGGCAGCAAGCTCGTGCTCGCCAGCTACGTCTCGCGCCAGATGAAGAGCGGCGAGGCCGGCAAGCGCTTCGAGGGCACCCCGCCCGCGGCGGCGGCCCTGTCCATGGAGGCGAGGCACACGACCGACCCGGCCAGGCGAGAAGAGCTCAAGAGCCTCATCGACCGAAGCATCGTGGAGGAGTGGTCCAAGACCTTCGAGTACACCGAGCCCAACGACGCGGCGACCGAGGCCATCAACAAGGGCGCCGTCCTCGCGCCCAAGTCGCTCCTCAACACCGTCACCTTCACCAAGGCCAAGGTGCTCTCGAAGGACGAGGTCGTCAAGCGACACGGGCAGTCGCTCAAGGTGCTCAAGAACATCTTCCACCTGCTCCAGGAAGGTGCCGAGATCTACGACGGCTCCTCCAAGAGCTATGTCCCGGTGGACAACGTGCCCGTCGCCAAGCTCCTGTCCCACGGCGGCCGCGTCAACGTCCAGATCCCCGCCGGAAGCGCTCCCTACGCGCTCCTGGAGCACCTCGGCATCACCGACAAGAACGGCAAGCCGACGGCCGGCGTGTTCAAGCGCTTCGTCGGCACCCACCACACCTCGTTCGAAGGGGGCAAGCTCAAGGAGCAAGGCGGCCAGGGCGCCGCCCTGCTCGCCAAGCTCGACGACACCGAGCTTTACGGCATCAACCTCGCCGTCGGCGGCCTCGGTCTCAAAGACTTCAACGGCGACGTCATCCTGCCCGACGGCGCCCACGGCCATATGTTCCTCGGCTATCGCCCGCCCAAGAAGAACAGGCCCGGCGCGCTCCAGATCGGCATGGAGACCACCGGCCCCGGTGCGCCCAGCACCGTCGGCTACGTCCACAACTGGCGCTCCACCGAGAAGACCTCCAACCCCGTCACCAGCGTCGGTGCCCTCAAGGTGGACAAGATCGGCGACGCGAGCACCAAGAACGCACGCACCGTCGACCTCGGTAAGCTCGGGAGCGACTGGGCAAAGACCCTCAAGGACCGCGCCGAGCGCTTCGAGCAAGAGCTCGAGCAACGAGGGAAAGACGCCCTCCACGAGCTCCTCGGCCCCCGCACCCAGCCGCCGCAAGAGCTCCAGGACACCCAGCAACGCCCGGAGAATGAGCCCGGTGATGATCCGGCGGACATGCTGGGCGGGTACAACCCCGCTTCGAATACCGGAGATAAGGCAGCCGACCCGCAAGCGCAGCTCGACGAGATCGAGGAAGCGCCGGAGCCGCCGTCGGAGAGAGCGCCGGATCCGGAGACCGCCACCCCCGTCGAGGAGGTGACCTGGATCGTCGACAAGGCCGTCAAGAACACCATCTGGCGCACCGACACCGGCATGAGGAGCCGCGAGCGGGCCAAGCACGCCCTCTCCGCGATCCAGGGCCCGATGAGCAGCAGCGGCTTTCCCCCCGATCCCACGACGG
Organism: Sorangium sp. So ce385; assembly: GCF_051474135.1. Classification (NCBI taxonomy): domain Bacteria; kingdom Pseudomonadati; phylum Myxococcota; order Polyangiales; family Polyangiaceae; genus Sorangium; species Sorangium sp. So ce385. Next base: position 11,401,714 of record NZ_CP150337.1, read on the forward strand.
CCAAGGAGCAGCTCGGAGGCCGCTTCCCCAGGGGGCCGCTGCTCAGCGATGCCGAGTGGAGCGCCTTCGAGCAGCTCTCCTCCACCCCTCAGGGCCAGACCTGGCTCAACGCCTCGGGCCTGCTCACGCACGAGCAGGTCGAGCAGTACCTGTCGGGCGACCCGAGCCAGAACCCCGAGCAGTTCCGCGGCTTCGAGAAGCTCCACGACGGGAGCAAGCTCGTGCTCGCCAGCTACGTCTCGCGCAAGATGAAGAGCGGCGAGGCCGGCAAGCGCTTCGAGGGCACCCCGCCCGCGGCGGCGGCCCTGTCCATGGAGGCGAGGCACACGACCGACCCGGCCAGGCGAGAGGAGCTCAAGCGGCTCATCGACCGAAGCATCGTCGAGGAATGGTCCAAGACCCTCGAGTACACCGAGCCCAACGAAGCGGCGACCGAGGCCATCAACAAGGGCGCCGTCCTCGCGCCCAAGTCGCTCCTCAACACCCTCACCTTCACCAAGGCCAAGGAGCTCTCGAAGGACGAGGTCGTCAAACGGCACGGCCAGTCGCTCAAGGTGCTGAAGAACATCTTCCACCTGCTCCAGGAAGGCGCAGAGATCTACGACGGCGCCTCCAAGAGCTATGTCCCCGTAGACGACGTGCCCGTCGCCAAGCTCCTGTCCCACGGCGGCCGCGTCAACGTCCAGATCCCCGCCGGCAGCGCTCCCTACGCGCTCATGGAGCACCTCGGCATCACCGACAAGAACGGCAAGCCCACCGCCGGCGTGTTCAAGCGCTTCGTCGGCACCCACCACACCTCGTTCGAAGGGGGCAAGCTCAAGGAGCAAGGCGGCCAGGGCGCCGCCCTCCTCGCCAAGCTCGATGACACCGAGCTTTACGGCATCAACCTCGCCGTCGGCGGCCTCGGCCTCAAGGACTTCAACGGCGACGTCATCCTGCCCGACGGCGCCCATGGCCACATGTTCCTCGGGTACCGGCCGCCCAAGAAGAACAGGCCCGGCGCGCTCCAGATCGGCATGGAGACCACCGGCCCCGGTGCGCCCAGCACCGTCGGCTACGTCCACAACTGGCGCTCCACCGAGAAGACCTCCAACCCCGTCACCAGCGTCGGTGCCCTCAAGGTGGACAAGATCGGCGACGCGAGCACCAAGAACGCACGCACCGTCGACCTCGGCAAGCTCGGGAGCGACTGGGCAAAGACCCTCAAGGACCGCGCCGAGCGCTTCGAGCAAGAGCTCGCGCAACGAGGGAAAGACGCCCTCCACGAGCTCCTCGGCCCCCGCACACAGCCGCCGCAAGAGCTCCAGGACACCCAGCAACGCTCGGACAACGAGCCCGGGGATGACCCGGGCGACGCGGCGCAGCGTACCGGAACGCCGGCGAACGTGCTGGCAGGCTATAACCCCGTGTTGGACGGCGAGAGCATGGCCGTCGATCCGCTGCCGCACACCGGCAGCGCGCAGGTCGAGCCGAGCCCACAGCGCCAAGACAGAACGCTCGACGAGCTGCTCAGCGCGCTCGACGAGCAGAGCCGCGCGTGGTCCGGCCCGGCGAACGACGGGCTCAGGCGACAGGCCGCGAACAGCCTGACAGGCCTGCTCGCGTCGCTGAACGTCGACCGCGCGATCGTGGACAGGCTGCGCGAGCTCATCGAGAACCCCGCGTCGCTGTCGCAATCCGCCTTCAGCAGCTGCGGCGTCACAAGCGCCCTCTACACGATGCTGAAGGGCGATCTCGCCACCACCTCGCACCTCGTCGTCGCGCTGTTCACGGGCCGGCTGCTCGGCCGGCTCGCGCAGGCGCCCGGGGCCCGCGAGCTCGGCGCGCAGCCGAATGCGGACAGGGCGGTGCTCAGCGAAGACCTCGACATCCTCCGGCGCGTGATGACCGGAGAGATCCCGCGCGCCCTCGGCCCGGCTCCGACGCGGCCGCTCGTCAACGGGCTCAAGACGGCCGGGGCGAAGCGCGGCGGCCTGACCAAAGCGACGGACCGGCAACAGCTGGATCGCCACCTCCTCGATCACCTGCTCTCCCGAGGCCTGGTCGAGCTCCTCGGACAGGACGCCGTCGCGCAGCACGGGAAGCGAACCGACCGCGCCAAGCAGCCCGGCGTCGCGGCGGCGCAGGGCGATATGCTCCTCTCGGCGAACTCCATCGCATCCCTCATGAGCGACGCGCTCGGGGCGGAGGTCGTGGTCGAGAGCGGCGTCTCCGAGGGCGACGTCGCGCGCATCAACGAGACGCTCGGGCGCACGGATCGATCCGGGTTCGCCGTGGCCACCGTCGCGAACGGCAAGGCGCTCTGGGAAGCGGCGAAGCGGCACCGCGACGGCGGCGGCGCGGCGCCTCAGGCTCCCGCGACCCTCTCGCCGCTCGGCAAGGGCGAAGCCGAGAGCCGGCACCATTTCGCGTTCGACGGCGAGATCACGGCCGACGGCGACGCCTTCATCGTGCCCGTCCAGACGTGGGGGCAGTCGTTCCCCATCCGGGTGGCCAAGGCCGACATGCCGAGGCTCTTCGAGGTGATCACCCTCGGAACCTACCCCCCGCCGCGCGCCCCGGACCCCAGCGCCTCCGTCGAGCAGGAGGCTCCGGCGCACCTCGCGTCGCGCGGCTCGTCGGGGACCGCACGAGAGGGCGCGGACACGGCCGACCTGCTCGCGGGAGCTCCCGCGAAGCAGGACGGGGCCAGTTCCGCTCGCGGGACTGCCGCAGCGCCGGGGAGGCTCGATCCCGGGGCCGTCCAGCGCATGTCGCCAGGGCTGTACCAAGCCCTCCAGGAGAGCGTCCCACAGCAGCGCCTGAACCAGGCGATGCTCCTCGTCGACGACATCATCGGAGCGAGGCTCCTCCCGCAGATCCTCGATATCCTGCCCATCGAGACGGCCGCCGCCAAGCGGCTCGCCGAGGAGGTCGTCGAGACGTGGCTGGTGTTCCACCCCGGCGTGCGCCAGCTGCCCCCGGACGAGCTGCAGCGGCAGCTCGCAGCGCACGTCGAGGTCGTCGTGCGCACGCTCAAGCGGGATCAGGGCCTCCGTGCGATCGGCCGAGACAACGACGCCGAGGAGGAGGGCAATTCCACCGGCGAGACGCCTCCCGCCGTCGCGAAGACGAACGCCCCGCAGCTCCCCGAGAGGTCCCCCGACGCGCCCGTCGACACGAACCCGCCCCAGGGGGAACCGGAGAGCGACGATGAGCCCGATAGTGACGAGTCGGAGAGCGACGATGAATCCGACGGTGAAGAGTCAGAGAGCGACGATGAGTCCGACAGTGAAGAGTCGGAGAGCGACGACGAGTCCGATAGCGGCGATGAGTCGGAGAGCGAGGAGAACCCGTTCGGCGGCCTGGAGATCGACCTGGAGCCTGACGTCGAGAAGCGCAAGGCGGAGCAGCGCGAAAAGCGAAACCAGAAGCCCAAGCGCGAGAATCCTGCGCAAGAGGCCGTTCCCGAGTGGATCTGGGGTGTGCCGCCCTACGAGGACCTGCAGAAAAGGTTGGTCGAGCGCTTCGATGACGACGCGGTGAAGCGCGCGCTCACCGGGCTCCTGGCGACCGAGAAGGGAAGCTCGACCGCGCTCGCGCGGTTCCTGAACAGCCGGATCAAGGGCTCCCCCGAGGGCAAGGACCCGAAAGCGGCATTCAAGCGCGTGCTCGATGGCTACAGAAACGCGGAGAACCGCAGGCTCGCCTTCGACGTCGCCAAGGCGCTGGGCGCCCTCGACGCGCTCGAGCAGAGGCAGGGCATCGACCTCGCGGCCCTGCGCGAGCCGCCGCCTCCGCCCCCGCAGAGAGGCGAGGAGGAGACGCCGCGCGCGATCCTCAAGAAGGCCAAGGAGGGACGCTGGGTCACCACCGAAGAGCTCGGCGTCATCCAGCGATCGATCGGCGAGCGCGCGTTCGCCGGCATGCTCGCGCGCGCCATGGACAAGGGCAAGGTCGCCAACACCCGCGGGATCATCGAGCAGCTGGTCCGCCACGCCGGGCGCCTCTCGGACCCGGCGCTGTCGCCGCCGCTCACGTCGACCTCGCTGGTGGTCGACTCCAACCTGGTCGCCGACCTCTTGACGCCGCGCGACCAGCTGTCGCCCGCCAGGAGGGACATCCGCGATCAGCTGGAGTCGTTGATCACCAAGCACGGGATCACGGACCTGCGCCTCGCCAACATCAACATCGGAGAGCTGTTCCAGCACGACGACATCATCGGAAGCACGTTCACCACGTCCGGTGGGCGAAAGCTCCCCTGGTACGGCATCCGGGTCGATCGCGGTCGGCGCGGCGCCATGGCCCAATATGACGAGGGGTTCGAGCAGCTGACGAGAGGCTCGGTGGGGGAGAAGAAGGGCAGCGCCGACCGCAGCATGCTCGCCGACGCGTTCTTCTCCGAGCGCGCCGGCGACGGCGACGCGCCCCCGGTGCCCCATTTCGCCACGAACGACAACGGCATCCTGACGCCGCTCCTCCATTTCGCCGGCATCGACGCGGCGGAGCGTCGCGAGAAGCCGTTCGACAAATTCGTCGAGGAGAAGACCGGGGGAACCACCTATTTCAGCCCGAAGGTCCAGGGCCGTGAAATCAAGGCCCATGCGATCCTCACCCAGAGGAGGCAAGCGCCCCCCGCCCCCGAGGGCGCCGCGCCCGCCCGGAGCGAGCCCATCGGCGCGTCGCTCCTCGACACCCCGGTCGGATCCACCCTGCGGGTCCACGACCTGATCTCGCTCATCAGCACCTCCGGCTTCGGCGTCTACTTCGTCGGAGGCGCGGTGCGCGACGCCCTCAGCGGCATCGCGCCCAGGGACGTCGACCTCAAGACGAACATGCCCATGTCGCGGCTCGAGGAGGCCCTGCGCCGCGAATACCCGTCCCTCCCCGTCACCACCATCCCCGACCTGGGCCTGCTCCAGGTCGGCGGCGGCGATCACGTGGTGGACATCACGGCCGGCGACGACACCAGCGCGCCGGGCCCGTTCGACGTCATGGCCGACGCGCAGAAGCGCGACTTCCGGATGAACGCCATCTACCTCGACAAGGATGGCTACGTGGTCGACCCGCTCGACGGCATCGAGGATCAGCTCCTCGGCAGGCTGCGCTTCGTCGCCGACCCCGGCCCCGGCGCGACCGTCGAGGAGCGGCAGCGCGCCGTCGTCGAGCACCTGCACAAGGCGCCGTGGAACCTCGGCCGCGCGCTCAAGTTCTACAGGCGCGGCTACGTGCTCGAGCCCGAGATCCTCAATGCCTTGCGCGACAACGCCGAGAGCATCATCGATTCGATGAAGAAGCGCGAGGCGCCGCTCCGCGACAAGTCGCTGTTCCTGCACCAGACGCGCGCGAAGTCGCCGGATGAGCTGCTCGAGACCATGGAGGTGCTCGGCTTCCCCCGGGGCGCGATGCACAGGCTCATCCCCGACGAGAAGGCCGGCCGCTTCGACGACGAGAGCTTCGCCTACGATCACGACATCCTGCCGCGCTGGCGCGACACCCCCGACAACGACGCCAGGGATTACCCGCTGGGCGCGCCGGAGATGAAGGTCGACGTCGCGACCGGCCGGATCTATCAATACCGCTTCCACGCCCTGCTGCCGCAGCGGCCGGGGCAAGCGGCGGAGCGCGTCATCATCGACGTGGACCTGAGCGACCACAACCAGCCAGGCCACAACGCGCCGCACTACCACGTCTACCGCTGGCGCGACCGCGACGGGAAGGCCAAGTGGGACAAGAAGAAGAACGGGTTCTCGGACACCGGCCAGCCGGGCCGCCCGCGGATCGACGGCGACTACTACCGCGGCCCGCAGCCGTGGCGGTTCGACGAGGAGCTCGACAGCACGAGCGACGAATTCCTCGCGGACGCCGAGCGGCTCATCACGGACGCAGAGATCGATTTCACGACGATCGGCGACCAGATCGACCTCGGCGGGCAGGTCAGGCTGCACCGCGATCGGCTGCGAGAGCTCCATCGCCGCGGGCAGCTCGGCAAGCTGCTCACGCTCGTCCAGAACCTGAACAACGGGATCCCCTGGTCCCCCAGGGACCAGGCCACGGCCGACCTGTCCGGCTCGCATCGCGGCCAGGAGCGGCTGCGCTTCAAGCCGCAGCTGGACCAGGTCGAGCCCTTCCTCCGCGACAGCGGCATCAAGGACCCCAGATCGATCGGCATCTTCGCCGAGGGCGGCCAGATGCGGCACGACGCGCTGCTGCGGCTCTATGACCTGGTGAGCGGCGAAGTGCGCCCGGATCTGCGCCGCCCGGCGGCCGCGTTCGCGCTGGAGCGCGCCAGCAGCTATAACGAGTTCGTCGAGCGCTTCGAGTTCTACATCGCCTCGATGCAGGACAACCTGTCCGGCGCCGACGTCGAGGCCCTCTGGCAAGCGCAGCGGCAGGCGGCCCAGCAGGCCGGCGCCGTGGGCGACGTCACGCTCGCCGATGGGGACGAGCTGCGGGAGAGGCTCGCGGCGGCGGCCAGCGAGCTGCGCTTCGAGTCGGCGAGCACCGCCGCCTACCACGCGAAGAAGCACGCCGCCGACTTCCTGACCCCGGCGGAGCTGGCGGCCGCGTCACAGGCGGACGTCGTGCGGCGTTACCTCGATGCCGCGCGCGATGTGGTCCGCAACGCCACCGTCATCGAGGCGCGCACCGACGAGACCGGCGCGACGAACGTCGTGCTCTGGCACGGCGCCAACAAGGCCATCGCGCGGGTCAGGCCCGACGGCACGGCGCACCTCCTCACCAGCTATGCGCACGACCGCCGCGACATCGCGCCTGCGGCGGCGTCCACGCCCCCGGCGGGCATAACGGCGACGAGCGCGTCGCGCTCCGGGGCGCCGAGTTCGCCGGTGAGCAACACCGGCATCGAGAACATCGGCAACAGCTGCTTCCTGTCGGCCGGCCTCACGATGCTCGCGCACACCGACGCCTACTACGATCTGTTCGCGCCGCGCGAAGGCGAGGACCTCGACGCCGCAGGCCCCCGGCTCCGCGCCGCGGTGCGCCCGATCCTCGAGCAGATCCGGGCCGGCACGCTCGTCGGGGCCGAGAGGATGCAGGCGCTCGACGACGTGCTGCGCGACACCGGCGTGCTCGGCGCGTCGTCCAGGACGACGCAGCAGGATCCCAGCGAGGTCCTCTTCAGACGCCTCTTCGAGAGGGCGAGCCTCGACACCGCGGGCGTGACCCTGGCCCAGCGGCAGCGCACCGACTGGACGGGGGTCGAGCTGCGCGAGACGGGTGAGACGCTGGGAGATCGCACCTCGCTCGACGACAACCCCGTATGGGACTCGGCGCAGCCCGACGTCGTGCTCAGCCCGCTGGTCAACGGCAGCCGCACCCTGCAGCAGGCGCTCGACGCCCATTTCGGCGCGAGCACCATGGACGACGTGGCCGCCGTGCGCCAGGGCCGAGCGGTGAGGGGCAGTCCATCGAGGCAGCTCCTCGTCGATTCGGCCAACAACACGCCTCGGGCGATCACGATCGCTCTGCAACGCGGGGACGGGGAGAACGAGCGCCGTATCGACGTCCCCGAGTGGCTCGACGTCAACGGCCGCTGGTACCGCCTGAACGTGGTCGTCAATCACCACGGGCCGACGAGGGACGCGGGGCACTACACCGCGATGACGCGCAACGCGGCGACGGGGCAATGGCAGGTCCGCGACGACCGCACGGTCTCCGACGCCGACCCGCGCGCGGCCGCCGAGCGCAGGGACCGCGGCTACCTATTCACCTTCGAGCGCGTCGACGACGCGACCCGCGGGCCGGACGCGGCGGCCGAGGCCGGCGCCGCGCGGATCGTCGGTACGGCGCGGGCGCCTCTCCCGAGCGCCCCGTCCAGCTCCGCCGCGACGAGCGGCGCTACCGAGCCCGAGGGCGAGGATCCGGCCAATCGGCTCGGCTCGTTCAGCCCCTGGAACGGCGCCTCCGAAGCGACCCAGGGCCAAGAGACCCCGCGAGCGACGGACGCGCCGGCTGCTCTCGACACGGAGACCCTCCCCGCGCCGATCGACGCCCTGGTGAGGACGCTGGTCGGGAAGAGCCGCGCGTGGTCCTCCCCGCGCACGCAGGCCGACAAGCAGGAGGCGATCGCGCTCGTGACCGAGCTCTTGCAGCAGCTCGGCATGGACGCGAAGGTCGTCGACAGGGCCGGCGAGCAAGGCAAGGACTCGCCCGATTCCGAGCACTCCACCTGCACGTGCGTGCGTTAGGTTCCGGACCGTCGGACCAGGAGCGCGACGCCGCGCGCGCTCGCCTCGTCCACGGGTGAGAACACGAACATCGAGAGGCCGTCGCTGCCTTCGACGCGGAACACCGACGACTCGAGCACGATCTCGCCGACCTCGGGGCGGACGAGTCGTTTCTGGAACCCGCCGTGCGACCGGACCTCACCCTGGTCCCACAGGCGGCGAAAGTCGGGGCTCGTCTCCATCAGTTCGTCGATCAGCGCCGTCGCCTCGTCGGATGGGCCAGCGCGCGCGATGTCGACGCGGAACGACGCGAGACAGGTACGGCGAACGTCTTCGACGTGGTGCACCTTGTCTTCTGAGCCCGGTTGAAAGACCCGGCGCAGCAAGTTGCGGTCGCGCTCCGGCACCGCCGCGTAATCGCCGAGCACCGCGACCGACGCGCGATTCCACGCGACGATCTGGGACGTCGGCGTCTTCACGAAGGCGGGGACGGAGAGGTTGTCGAGCACGAGCTGGAGCGACGGCGTGACCGCCGCGGGCGGCGCGGGCTTGCGCGGCGGCGGACGGCCGTGCGCGAGCAGGAACAGCATCTCGCGATTCGCGTCGTCGAGCTCGAGGGCGCGGGCGAGGCGCTCGAGCACGTCGTCCGACGGCACGCCGCCGCGACCTTGTTCGAGCCACGTGTACCAGGTCACGCTCACACCGGCCCGGGCGGCGACCTCCTCGCGGCGCAATCCGGGGGTGCGTCGGCGCGCGGTGGTCGTGGGCCGGACGCGCTCGCGGCGGTCGCGCAGGAACGTGGGGAGGGTGGTAGCCGCCATACCAGTATAGCTGCCCGTCTTTTCGGACGAGCGATCCGAGCGTACGGTCCTCGTATGACCAAGTCAATTCGAGTGTTCGTCACCGGCGCGACCGGCTGGATCGGCACGGCGGTGCTGAAGGAGCTGCGCGGGGCCGGCCACAGCGTCCTCGGCATGGCGCACAGCGACGCGGGCGCCGACAAGTTGAAGGCGCAGGGCGTGGAGGTTTACCGCGGCGACATCAGGGACCCGAAGAGCCTCGTCGAGGGCGTCCGCGCGACCGATGCGACCATCCACCTGGCGTTTCACCTGGACTTCTCGGACTTCCCAAAGATGTGCCAGATCGATCGCGACGCGATCGGCGCGATGCTCGATGCGATGGCGGGCACGAACAAGGCCTTCGTCGGCACGAACGGCACGCTGTTGGTTTCGAAGCCTGGCAAGGTCGCGTTCGAGGCGGACGAGTCGCCGGCGAGCTCGCCGCTCGCGATCCGGCTGCAGGCCGAACGCCTCGTGGTCGACGCTGCGAAGCGCGGCGTCCGTGGCAGCGTCATCCGGCTGGCTCCGACGGTGCACGGCGCCGGCGACAAGGGCTTCATCACAATGCTGATCAACATCGCGCGCGAGAAGAAGGCCGCTGGTTACATCGACGATGGCAATCATCACTGGCCCGCGGTGCATCGCGACGATGCGGCGCGGTTGTACCGGCTCGCCGTCGAGAGCGCGCCGCCGGGGTCCGTGTTGCACGGCACGGCCGAGGAAGGCATCACGATGCGCGCCGTCGCCGAGACGATCGGCAAAGGCGCCGGTGTGCCGACGAAGAGCGTGCCGGCCTCGGAGGCAGGCGCTCACTTCGGATGGATGTCGATGGTCGTCGGGCTCGATAACCGGGCCTCGAGTAAGGCGACGCGAGAGCTGCTCGGCTGGAAGCCGGAGCAGCCCGGCCTGCTCGACGACATGCGCGCTCACTACTTCTGAAAGAGGCGCGCGCGAGCCTCGAGGGTCGTCCTGGTTCCGTGCGGATCGCGGCAGCTCTGCTACAAGCAGCCTCCATGGCCAGCACCGACGCGCAGCCTCCGAACAGCGACTACCTGGACCGGCTGATGCGAAGGAACTCCTTCGAAGCGCTGTGGCCCTTGTTCGCAAAAGCGACCAGGCCCGCCAAGGAGATGACCGAGAGCTACTCTGCCCTCTGTCATCTCCGGCCCCTCTTGACCAAGGGCCGCCCATGTCGCGTCATTCACGTCGGGGATGGGGCCCACGCGAGGACCGGGGCCCTCTTTTCGCTGAAGAGCGAGGCGGACAACATCAGCGTCGATCCGCTGCTCAACGTAGCCCAGGTGGAGGCGTGGCGCGATCGCTTCGGGGTCCGGCGCCTTTCGTGGCACAAGGCCAGCATCGACGACGTCGCGGATCAGCTCAATGCCCTGCCCCCGATGCCGGTGTTCGTGACATTCGTCCACGCCCACGTGCACATGGACAGGGTGCTCGATCGGCTGCGCTGGGACGCGGCCTTCACCCTCGCATGCTGCTTACCCGGCCACCAGCTCACGCAGACGCGCGTACCGCTCGAGGAGGGCATCGATCCGAGCGTGCTGTCCACGGGACGTCGGTACCAGGTGGTGATGAATCCCGACGCCCCGCCGTCCTAGCCTCTCCGGACCATGTCACGACAGAGAAGCGAGGGCCGTGCGCGCATTTTTCTTGGCGCCCTCGGCGGTTCGAGTGACCCGCTTTCCGCCAAGGTGCACCACGACGTGTGGATGAGAAGATTTACTTCTTCACCCAGGTCTGGGTCCTGCCGAGGAGGGAGATGCCCAAAAAGCCGCGTACCTTCAGCTTCTTCCCGCCCTCGATCGCCTCGAGCTTGCAGCTATAGGTCTCGCCGTTGTTCGGATCCAGGATCGTACCGTCATCGTACTCGTCGTCATCGCGGGCCATGTTCTTGATGATGACGAGCCCCACGAGGGGCTTGTTCTTGTCGGCCCCCTCACAGGCGGTGCAGAGCTTCGGCTTCCCCTTCGCGTCGAGCGGCTGCTTCAGGCTCACGATCTTGCCGAAGATCTTCCCGCCCCTCTCGTAAATCTCTACCACCGACTGCTCGACCCCCTGCTCATCGATCGTCCGCCACTGGCCGGTCACGGGGAGAGGATCCGCGAGCACGAGCGACGTGGCCAGGGAGCAACCCAAGGCGGCAGAAAGAGCCAAGAACCTCTTCATGTCGTCAGAACTCCTTTCATCGGTCTGCGAAGCCACGGCGTTCGGCCCTGGCGCGGTGGACGCCATTTTTCCTCCGAGGGTACCGGGCGGGCTCGTGGACCGCAACGGCGCCGTGCAGCGGGGCGCCGGGACGTTTGGTGGCCAGCGCACGGTTGATACCAGGGGGCTGGCTCCCGCCGTGGCCAAGCTGCCCATGGCCCGCGCCTCGGCCGCGCGCGTCCGTCCTGCGCGGGTGCGCTCTCGCCGACGGAGGCGGTCATGTAAGGTTCTCTATGTCGACCAGCGCGTGCAGCGTGGCCGTACGGTGGGACCGGTGACCGCGGAGCCCCGGGGTTGGCGAGCTCGCCGTGACCGATCCGTCGCGCCAGGCTGCGGTGGTCGCCTCGCTCGCCAGCACCCTGTGCCGCGCCGTCGCCCTCGGGGATGAGGTGGGGGCTCGGGTCGTTCACGAGGCGATCGGTCGCCTGCTCGGGCTGCCGGTGGCGCCGGAGCGGTGAGCAAGCGTGGGCCGAACGTCGAGCTCGCCGCTCCCGTCGACCCCGGCAGGCGCGGTGGACGTTCGGATTTCCGCATCGAGACCATCTGGAACCCAAGGAGGCGCGGCTCAGGGGGATGCGCCCGGTGGAGGCGCGCTCCGCCGGGCGGCCTTGCTCGATCGAGCCATCGCCTGCTTACGGCGGCAGGGCTCGAATCGCCGCCAGTGCCCATCGCGTCACTCGATGAGCCCCCAGCAGGCGAGCGTGTCGTCGGTCCTTATACCGCAGGAGCGATGCGTCCCTGCGGTCACCTCCCGGAAGGTGCCCTTCGGAGGCTTCGTCGCCCCATCGGGATCATCGGCGTGGAGGCCAGCGCCAGGAGCACGAGGCAGCGTCCGGCGCTCCGAAGGCCCGTTCGTACCATCTCGCCCCCTCGCTCGCCGCCATGGCGATCGGCGGCGGTTCGAGGGCCTCCACCGCGACCATGACAGCGAATGAATGCAGCGTGGCTGCACAACGGGACATCCGCTGCCAGGAGCTTGATTTTTCAAACCTCATTTCATTTCTTGGCCTCTCTCGACCTCGCAGCGCGCGCGGGCTGCTCTCGAGCCTTGATAGGGCGCGAACGTTCATCGACGTCTTCGCCATAGAGCGCCTCCGGGATCGCTCTGGACGTCTCATCGATTGTCACCGACTGAACTCGTGCTATGATGCTCCGCTCAGCGACGATATCTTTTCATGCCCGCTTCCTTGTTGTCGGACAAGATCCCACCATGGGAGAGATGGTAACATGTCGTGGGCCTCGCTTGACTCGCGTTGAAATGCTTATTCGCGGTGAATGAGGGGACCGGTCAGGTCGCAGGGTGGAGACGAGGGACTCCCTTCGAGACGAGCTTTCTCCCGCGCTCTCGAGCGCGCTCCGCGACGCCACGATCCCTTCAAGAAGCCGATTTTATGGTCCGGCGCGCCGAACGACGTTCCCGGAGCCCGGACCTGAGAGAGGTGAGCATGTCTCGAAGGTTTCGCCCGTTCATCACATGGTCGCTCGTTGCGGTGTTTTCCCTGTCGGCGGGCTGCATCGCTGCCGATGAAGAGCCCTCCGCCGTCGGGAATGTATCGATCGACGGCGAAGCAAACGCCGCGAGCGGCGCGGCAGAGGTGATCGACCGGACAGCCCTTGTCCCTGGGACCTACCTTCCAGGGCCGACCACGACGGGACCGATCTGGACCGGCGCGTTCGAGCAGATGGAGGCGAACTCAGGAACGACCATCCGGCTGACCACCCCGAACATCACCTACAAGCGCGTCGAGTTCTGGGGGACGGTCGTGCCGAAGGCCAGGGGCATCAAGTTCGACGAGTGCATCTTCCGCGGACCCGATCCGTCGAAATTGCCCGAGCCGCGGGCCCTCCTCACGAATTATGGAGACAACCCGCCGCACATCGTCATAGAAAACTCGCTGTTCGATCCCGAGGCGTGGATCACGAAGCGTGGAAGGTCCGCCCCGGCGCACAACGGCAACCCCGCCGGCCAGCTCCTGCAGTCGCAGCCCGCCCTTCACGGTGGTAACTTCACCCTGCGCTGGAGCGAGATCCGGAACGTCGAGGACGGCGTCAATTACGTCGGGCGCACGGCTGATTGGACGAACCAGCAGACCACCGTCGAGATGAACTGGATCCATGCGGGCGAATACAAGAACGGGACGGACACGCCGTCCGACGGGCGTACCCACAACGACGCCTTCCAGTTCAACGCCGGGCGCAACGTGGTGCTCCGCGGTAACCTGCTCGGGGGGCCCCGGGACATGGTCGGGTATCGCACCTGGCCGAACGGATACAACTCGGGCGACGACTACTCGAACGCGAGCATCATGCTCAAGCAAGAGGTCGACGACTCCGACATGCGCAAGCTCGCCAACATCCTCATCGAAGACAACTTCTTCTGGGGGGCGGTCGCGGGGCTCAACCACCACTACGTTGCGAGCAGGAAGAACGATTTCGCGACCACCACGATACGTGACAACTTCTTTGTCGAGCGGCAGATGGGCTGGGGCAACCCGCTCACCGCTTCGGAGGACGATCACAAGGTGGGCGTGGAAGCCCAGGCGAGGCCGTCGGCCGATTGGTACATCGTTCGCTCTCCGGAGATCAAGTCGACCTACCAGAACAACCGGATCATCACCGTGAACGAGGACGGCTCCTTCGTCGTCCGCGGCGAGGTCCCGATCTCGAGGGGATCGAGCAGCTGAGCCGCAGACCGCCGGGCGCGCTTCGTGCTAAGCTTTCTGCCGACGGCTCCTCTCCGTCTGGGGATTCCTGGCGCGTTATCGTACGCACGGAACGAGCGCCCGCCTCATCCCCCCTCGCCGCGGGCGCGCTCCGCCTGCCGCCTCGCCAGGTAGCGGCTCAGCAGGACCCACCCCCCCGCGACCGGCACCATCAGGAGCGACAGCCCCGCGGCCTTTACCCCGAGCGCCGACAGCCCCGACAGCGCCCACGCGCTCGCGGCGTCCCCGCCCCGGAACGCCACGGTGTCGATGAAGCTCTTCGCCTTGTACTTCTCCTCTCGCGCGACCACCGTGAACAGGATCTCCCGCGCCGGCCGGTCCACCGCGTAGTGGATCGCCCGCCGGAGCCCCTGAACACCGGCGATCATCGAGAGGGTCGGCCGCGCCGCGAGCGCGAGGAACCCGACGCCGGTGACCACCGGGACCACCGCGAGCGCGACCCCGAGGCCCACCCGCGTCATGAGCCTCCCGGTCACGAGCACCTGCACGACGATGGTGACCACGTTCACGGTGAGATCGATGGAGGCGAACATCGCGGTCCGCCGCGCGGGATCCATCGACTCCGCGGAGACGATCCGCGCCTGCTCGAAGTAGAGCACCGTCGCCGTGATCGACAAGAAGAGCGTCTGCGCGCAGATCCCGAGGAGGTACGGCGACCCGAGGACGAGCGTCACCCCGCGGAATGCGCCCCCGCCGATGCGCTCCTCCGCGGCGCTCGCCTCGGGGGGCGCCGCGCCGCCGGCCAGCCCACCGGCGAGGCGGTTCAGCCGCGTCACGCAGAGCACGGCGAGCTCGAGCAGCGCCGCCGACAGGAGCAGGAGGTTCGCGGTCCCGATCTGCCGGGCCTGCGCGGCCGTGACGAGCGAGCCGACGAGCGCGCCGGCGCTGCCGCCGGCGGCGATGAAGCCGAAGAGGCGCTTGCCCTGCTCGCTGCGCCAGACGTCCGCCATGAACCCCCAGAACACCGACACGACGAACAGGTTGAAGACGCTCAGCCAGACATAGAACACCTTCCCCACCGTGGCGCGCGGCGCGTCGAGCGCGAGCAATCCGAAGAAGACGAGGAGGTTCGACGCGAAGAAGCGATAGA
Source organism: Sorangium sp. So ce385 (assembly GCF_051474135.1). Taxonomy (NCBI): domain Bacteria; kingdom Pseudomonadati; phylum Myxococcota; order Polyangiales; family Polyangiaceae; genus Sorangium; species Sorangium sp. So ce385. The sequence goes on from NZ_CP150337.1 coordinate 11,416,754, forward strand.
CGATCGGGATGAACCGCCGCCGCGGCAGCCGCGCCACGAGCGCGGAGAAGGCCGGCACGGCCGCGAGCATCGCCGCGAACACCGCCGTGAACAGCCAGGGCAGCTTGTCCATGCCGCCCGAGATGCCCATCTCCTCGCGGACGGGCCGCAGGATGTAATAGCTGCAGAGGACGCAGAAGAAGTACGCGAAGCTCCAGAGCAGCGCGGAGACCTCGCCTTCCCTCACGTCGCAGACCCGCCGGAGCAGCGCGGCCGCCGGCCTCAACGGTCCGCCGCCCTCCCCCCGGCGGGGCGTCGCTCCGCGGGCGGCGTGAGGCGTGGCGGCGGGCGCAGCATCGGACGCTCACTGCACGACAGCCCGCCCCGCGCGTCAAGGCGACCGCCGGCGCCGGCCGCCCGCGGGGCGCGGACCTCATCCGCCCGCGGGCGCGGACCTCATCCGCCCGCGGGCGCGGACCTCATCCGCCCGCGGGGCGCGGACCTCATCGGATGAGCAGCGCTCCCGGCGCGGAGCGGCTAAGCTCGGGCCGCGCAGCCCATGAAGTTCGTCCACGCCGCCGACCTCCACATCGACAGCCCCCTCCGCGGGCTCGACCGTTACCCGGGGGCCCCGGTCGAGCAGATCCGCGGGGCCACCCGCCGCGCGCTCGAGAACCTCGTGAGCCTCTGCCTCACCGAGGAGGTCGACCTCCTGCTGCTCGCCGGCGACATCTACGACGGCGACTGGAAGGACTACAGCACGGGCCTGTTCTTCGCCTCGCAGCTCTCCCGGCTGCGCGCCGCCCGGGTGGAGGTGGTGCTCCTGAGCGGCAACCACGACGCCGAGAGCCACATCACGCGCCACCTGGAGCTCCCCGAGAACGCCCGCCGGCTCGACCCGAAGAGCCCCGAGACGGTCGTGTTCGATCGGCTCGGGGTCGCGGTCCACGGGCAGAGCTTCGCGACGAAGGCGGTCACCGACGATCTCGCCGCCGGCTACCCGGACGCGCGGACAGGCCTCTTCAACATCGGCATGCTCCACACCTGCCTGGGCGGGCGCGAGGGCCACGACAACTACGCTCCTTGCAGCCTGAACACCCTGGTCGGGAAGCGATACGACTACTGGGCGCTCGGCCACGTGCACACCCGCGAGGTGCTCTCGGAGGATCCGTACATCGCCTTTTCCGGCAACCTCCAGGGCCGCCACGCCCGCGAGACCGGCGAGAAGGGCGCCCTCCTCGTCACGGTGGACGACGGCCGCATCGCCTCGGTCGAGCACCGCCCCCTCGACGTCGTCCGCTGGTGCGCCTGCGAGGTCGATCTCTCCCCGGCCGCGAGCGCCGACGACATCGTGGATCTGACGCGCGAGCAGCTCGAGCAGCGCCTCGCCGAGGCCGACGGGCGCACGCTGGCCGCGCGGGTGATCCTGTGCGGCGCGACGCCGGCCCACGCCGCGCTCCGCGCCGACTTCGAGCGCTGGACGGGGCAGATCCGCGCGATCGCCAACGACCTCGGCGGCGGGCTCTGGATCGAGCGCGTGCTCTCCCGGACGCTGGCCCCGCTCGAGGTGGGCGCGCTCGAGGAGCGGGACGACGCCATCGGCCAGCTCACGCGGTCGCTGCGCGCGCTGCGCGACGACGAGGCGGGCCTCTCCTCGCTCGTGCGCGAGTTCGCGAGCCTCAAGAACAAGCTCCCCGCCGAGGCGCGCGAGGGCGACGACGCCATCCGCCTCGACGACCCGACATACCTGCGCGAGGCGCTCGACGACGTGGAGCACACGCTGATCTCGCGGCTGCTCGGCGCCGGCGAGGCGCCGTGAGCGCCGGCGCGACAGCGTGGGTCGGGGCCGGCCGCGAAGGCTGAAATCGGAAAAGAAAACTCGACGATTTCCGCGTCTTATCCTGTTCTCGCGGGCGCCGCCCGGCCGACCGCGGCCGCGGCCCGCGCGGCTTGACGGCACGTCGATCTCCACCATGCACTCCTCCTGACGCGCCCTGCGCACGCGAGCATCGCCTCGGGCAGCCGGACGCGACGGACCGGGGGGATCATGGACGGGGGAGTCACGATCGACCAGAGCGCTTTTCCGGAGCTGTTCCGTCCGAGCGGCCGCGCCGAGCCGCACTCCATCTACGCGCGCATGCGGGCCGCGGGGCGCATGCATCGCCTCATCCATCCTCGCCTCAACGTGCCTATCTGGATGGCCACGCGCTACGACGACTGCGTGGAGCTCCTCAAGGATCCTCGCTTGATCCGGGATTGCCGCAAGCTCCCCGCCGAGCTGCGCGCGAGCTACCGCCCGCTCGGCGAGCGCTCGGTCCTGCTGAGTCATCACATGCTCGAGGCCGACCCGCCGGATCACACCCGGCTCAGGGGCGTCGTCCAGCGCGCCTTCTCGACGCGGGCGATGGAGGGGCTGCGCCCGCGCGTCCAGGCCATCGTGGGTGAGCTCATCGACGCCGTGGCGGACCAGCGTCGTATGGAGCTCGTGGCCGACTTCGCGTTCCCGCTCCCCATCGCGGTCATCTCCGAGCTGCTCGGCCTCCCGCGCGAGGATCGCGGCCGGTTCCGCCACTGGACCAAGCTCCTCCTCGCCGCCACGAGCGATCGCGCGCTCCTCGAGCCCGCGATGCCCGCTGTGAAGGAGATCGAGGCGTACTTCGAGGCGCTCTTCGCGGTCCGCCGCGAGGCCCCGCGCGACGACCTGATCAGCGCGATCGTGCTCGCCGAGGAGCAGGGGCACAAGCTCAGCCCGGCGGAGGTCACGAGCATGGTGTTCCTGCTGCTGGTCGCGGGCCACGAGACCACGGTGCACCTCATCGCGAGCGGCGCGCTCCTCCTGCTCTCGCACCCCGAGCAGCGGCGGCGGCTCGAGGCGGAGCCCGGGCTCATCGGCTCCGCGGTCGAGGAGATGCTGCGCTGCGAGGGGCCGGCCGAGCTCTCGGTGGTCCGCTGGCCGCTCGAGGACATCGAGCTGTTCGGCGCGCGCGTGCCGGCGGGAGAAGGCGTCGTGGCGGGGCTCCTGGCCGCGAACCGGGATCCGGAGCAGTTTCCGGAGCCGGACCGCTTCGACATCGGCCGCTCGCCGAACCGACACCTCGCCTTCGGGAGCGGGATCCACTTCTGCCTTGGCGCGACGCTGGCGCGGATCGAGGCGGCCATCGCCCTCTCGACCCTCTTCCAGCGGCTCCCGGGGCTCGAGCTCGACACCGCGCCGGACGAGATCGAATGGGGCGAGTGGGCCTTGCTCCGCGGCCCGGCTGCGGTGCCCGTAGCGTTCTGAGAGACGGCGCCGCGAGCGGCGCTCCGCCGGCCCCGGGACCTCGACCCCGGGGCCCGCGCTCAGCCCGCCGAGCGGGCCGTCCGGGCGTAGGCCCGGAGCACCTCGGCCACGCTCCACGCCTGGGCGACGCACCCGCGGGGCGTGAACGGCGGCTCGGCGTCGAAGATCTCGCTGATCGACCCGGCGCAGGCCTCGTCGAGGTGCGGGGTGAAGCCCTCGAGCAGGCGCCGCGCCCCGGCGAGATCGGCGGGATACACCTTCAGCCACGCGTCGATGAAGGGGCCCATGAGCCACCCCCACACGGTGCCCTGGTGATAGGCCATGTCCCGCGCGCGGAGATCGCCGAAATACTTCGGCTTGTAATCGGGGTGCCCCGGGGCGAGCGACCTGAGGCCCACGGGCGTCCAGAGCCGCTCCTTCACCTGATCGACGATCCCCTTCCAGCGGGCGGCGTCGAGGACCGGGTGCGGCAGCGAGATCGCGAAGATCTGGTTGGGCCGGAAGGCGTCGTCGTCGCCCTGCTCGCCGTCGAGCACGTCGTAGAGATAGCCCAGCTCGTCGGACCAGAAGCGCCGGTTGAACGAGCCCTTGACCTGCTCGGCCGCCGCGCCGTAGCGCCGCGCCGCGCCGTCGCCCTCGGACTCGCGCACCCAGCGCTCGATGAGGCGCAGGGCGTTGTACCAGAGCGCGTTGATCTCCACGGCCTTCCCGCGGCGGGGCGTGACCACGTAATCGCCGACCTTGGCGTCCATCCAGGTCAGCTGATAGCCCTCTTCCCCCTGGCGGACGAGGCCGTCCTTGGGATCGACGCCGATGCCGAAGCGCGTCCCGCGGGTGTGGTGCTCGACGATATCGATCAACGTCGGGAGCACGAGCCGGAGCGTCTCGCGATCGCCGGTGTAGGTCAGGTAGCGATCGAGCGCGTGGAAGAACCAGAGGGTGGCGTCGGCGGTGTGGTAGAGCCCGTCGTTCTTGCCCTCCGGGAACATGTTGGGGATGAGCCCGTCCTTCACGTAATGGGCGAACGTGCGCAGGATATAGCCCGCCTCGGTGTGACGCCCGGTGACGAGCGTCAGCCCCTCGAGGCTGATCATGGTGTCCCGCCCCCAGTCGGTGAACCAGTGATAGCCCGCGATGACGGTGCGCACCTCGTCCCCGGCGGCCCGCGCGCGGGCGGCGTCCTCGACGCGGCCCGCGGGGGTGATGAGGAACTGATCCGCCCCGAGGATGAGCTCCGCCGGCGGCCCGGAGCGGACCTCGGGCGCCGCGGCGAGCAGGAGCCGGGTGCGGCGCTTGCGCTCGGCGCGCTGCACCTCCTCCGTGGAGAGGGCGTTGATCGTCTCCCAGGGCTCTGTCGACGCGACGAGGGTCACGCTGCCGGAGACGGGGAGCTCGAGGCCGAAGCGGCCGGGGCTGTAGAACTCGCCGATCGCGTCGTACCCGCGGCTCTGCTCGATCCGGTAGCGCACGTTGCGCAGGCGGGCGCTGTCGATCCTGAACTCGGCCCGGGCGCCCTGGACCTTGAGCCGGAGCGGCGGCAGGTCGCTCGGCGAGGCGAGCTCGTAGCGATCCTCGATCACGGTGAGCGCGTAAGGGCCCGCGACCGGCCGATCGAGCGCGCCCTCGTGCGGGCGGAAGTTCACCCACGGCTGGAGCTCGATCTGGACCGGCCCTTCGCCCTTGAGGAGCGTGTACGTGACGTGGACCGTGTTCTGCCCGTGGGGCAGGAGGAGGCGCCGCTCGAACACCATCCCGGCGCCCTCGTAGCGCCACACCGGGAGCCCGGCCTCCAGGCGGAACTCGGCGAGCTCGATGACCTGCGCGGCGCTGTCGTCGAGCCAGGGCTCCTGACCGCCCACCTGAACCACCTTGCCGTCCGCGGTGAAGACCCGGGCCGACAGGTCGCTGAGCATCATGGTGCGGCCGAGGGGGGCCGGCAGCGCGGAGATCAAGAGCCCATGGAAGCGACGGGTCACCGCGCCGGAGATGGTGCCCGACGCGTAGCCGCCGAGGCCGTTCGTGACGAGCCATTCCCGCGTGAGCGGGTCCGACCCGTGCTCGGCGTCGTCGTGCGATGCGGGGCCGGTGCCCCGGGACCAGACCATCATCCGGCAGATCTCGTCAGCGTACATGCTTTTTGGGCTCCTCTGGGCGAGGGTTGGCGCTCGTCTTCTCGGGCACCGGCGTCCCGACCACGGGGTGCAGGAGGATCGCCGCGTCGCCCGGGATGTGGACGCCATCCTCGGTGATGACAGGTGGACTGCCTTGTCCCACATAACGGGGGGATTCGCTGGACCACAACGTCTCCCAGCGGCGCCCCGGCGGCGGGGCGATGAGCGGCTCCGGCAAGGACCCTCGATGGATGTCCCGCCCGAGGTTGACGAGGAGCAGACGGTCGTCGCCGTCGTCGCCGAAGTAGCGGAGGAGGAACGCGTGGCCCGAGAGGACGGCCCCGTCGACGCCCCCCGGGCGCTGGGCCCGGATCACGGGATCGCGCCGGCGGAGCGCGATCAGGTCCTCGTGGAGGGCGTAGATGCCGGCGTTGCGCTGGCGCTCGGAGAAATCGAGCTTGCAGCGCTCGAACGTCCGCGGGTCGTCGGGGGCGTCGAGCCGCGAGGCGACCTCGGGCGAGGCGCAGGAGGGGAACTGCGCCAGGAACTCCGCCCTGCCCTTGCGCACGAGCGGCGCCAGGTCGCGGTTGTGGTCCGCGAAGAAGAGGAACGGCGCCGACGACCCGAACTCCTGCCCTTGAAAGAGCATGGGCGTCCCCGGGGCGAGCAGGAGGAGCGCCGACATCGCCCGGAACTTCCCCGGGCAGGCGAGGTGGTAGAGCCGGTCGCCCTTCGCCGTGTTGGCGACCTGATCGTGGTTCTCCAGGAAGAGGACGAAGCGGGCCGGATCCACGTCGAGCGCAGGGGTCCCTCGCCGCTGCTTCTGCCACTGATAGCGCTGCCCCTGGAAGAGGAACCCCCGCTTGACGGCGGAGATGAACTCCTGCGGGGAGCCCTCGTGATCCGTGTAGTACGCCTCGCTGTGGCCGGTGAGCGCCACCTTGGCGCTGTGGTGGAAATCGTCGTTCCAGATGGCGTCGAGCCCGTAGCCGCCCCGCTCCGGCGCGCGGATCAGCCACTCTTCCTGCGACTCGTTCTCGGCCACGATGAACGTCTCCTTGCCCTTCGCGGCCTCCCGGACGCGGCGCGCGATCGCGGCGAGGATGTGGTCCTTCGAGCCGTCGTAGATGTTCTGGGTCGCGTCGAGCCGCAGGCCGTCGAGGTGGTACTCGTCGATCCAGTAGCCGGCGTTTGCGAGGAAGAACTCCCTCACCGCCTCGGATCGCGGGCCGTCGAAGTTGATGGCCGCGCCCCAGTCGGTCTTGTGGCGATCGGTGAAGTAGTCCTTGGAGAACTGGCCGAGGTAATTGCCGTCCGGGCCGAGGTGGTTGTAGACGACATCGAGGATCACCCCGATCCCGACGCGGTGCGCCGCGTCGACGAAGCGGCGGAAATCGTCGGGGCTGCCGTAGAGGCGCGTCGGCGCGAAGAGGTTCACGCCGTCATACCCCCAGTTGAACCGGCCGGGGACCTCGTTCACCGGGAGCAGCTCGATCAAGGAGATGCCGATCCGGGCGAGCTCGGGCAGCTCGCGCGCGGCGGACTCCCAGGTGCCCTCCCGGGTGAAGGTGCCGACGTGCATCTCGTAGACGACTTGCCCCTTGAGCGGGGCGCCCTTGAAGCCCGCGTCGCTCCACGCGAACGCGGCGGGGTCGACCACCTCGGAGGGCCCGTGCGGCCCCTCCGGCTGCGAGCGCGAGGCGGGATCGGGATAGAGCTTCTCGTCGTCGTCGAGCCGGAACCGGTAGCGGGTGCCGGCCGCCGCGGCCGGGACGAGCGCCGCGAAGTAACCGCCCTCCTCGGGCCGCAGCAGGGCGGTCTCGCCGCTCCCCGGCCCGGCCTCCAGCACGACCTCGACCCGGCGCCGGGAGGGCGCCCAGACGCGGAAGTGCACTCCTTTTCCAGTTCCGGCGAGCACCTCTGCGCCGACAGGCAACCGTCTTTCCGTCTTCTCCGGCATTGGTATGCATTCTAAGCGCAACACACCTGACGTCCAGCACCGATGGGCGCGACGGCCCCCTTTGAGCGATCCTGTTTGCCTGGCTCACCTGGCGAGCGATAGCGCCTTACGGGGTCGCCTGAGAGGAATCGGGGATCGACCGACGATGAGAGACGGCGCAGGCGAAGTGGCCTGCATCGCACGGATCAAGCCGTCCTGGAGCGCGCGCGTGCCTCACCCAGGCTGGGGGGCTCCGAGGAGGGGAGCGTTTTCGATTCGCCTCATCGAGCGAGCGCCGAGAGGAGCGGACTTCGCCCGTGGCGCCGCCGCGGTCACGGGTGGGCGATGACCACGAGCGTGCGCGCGCGCCGGAGCACGCAGCGCAGCGCCTGCTCCAGCGTCTCGGGGTCGAGCGCCGCGAAGCTCTCGTCGAGCACGACGACCTCGGCGCCCTGGAGCAGCGCGCGCGCGATGTAGAGCCGGCTCCGCTCGCCGTGCGAGAGCTGCCAGCCCGTCTCGCCCACCACCTGCTCCAGCCCGGCGGGCATCCGGCCGAGCAGCTCGCCGAGGCCGAGCTCGTGGCAGATCTCCTCGGCCTCGGCGAGATCGTCGGGCCGCGGCGGCCAGCGCCTGCCCATCAGCAGGTTGTACGCGAACGTCCCGCCGAGCACGTAGTTCTCGTGGAACTGCGGCGCCGCGGCCACGCGGCGGCGCCACGCGGCGGCGCCCAGCATGTGTCGGTCGAGCCCGTTCAAGAGGAGCAGCCCCGCGTCGGGCGCGCGCAGCCCCGAGAGCAGCGCGCTCAGCGTCGACTTCCCTCCCCCCGAGGGCCCCTCGAGCAGGATGCGGTCGCCCGCGGCGATCCGCAGCGAGGCGTCGATCACGGCGGGGCGAGGCCTGCCCTTGTGCCGGAACGACAGCTCGTGCGCCTCCAGGACCGGCGCGCGGCGCTCCGCGTCCCCCGCGCTGCCCGCGCCGGGCGGCGTGCGCCCCGCGTCGGGCGGCAGGGGCGGCGGCGGCGCCCCGCCGCGGGCGGCCGCCTTGAAGAGCGTGGAGACCTGCTCCCACGCGATCGCCGCGCTGGCGAGGCTCGACAGGCCGGCCGACAGGCCCTGGAGCGCGCGGCTCGCGAGCAGGACGCCGCCGAGCGCCACCGCGTACGCCGCGGCCGAGCCGGAGCCCGCGAGGAACGGCGGCAGGAGGCCGGCGATCCCCGCGATGAGCCAGCCGCGCGGCATCAGCGCGCCGATCTCGATCTGGCTCCGGTCGAGCTCGCGCGATCGCGCGAGGTACTGGGAGAGCGCCTCGTCCTCGCCGTGGTGCCAGCGGCCGCTCCGCTCCTGGGCGAGGCGGGTCCGGTGGCCGACCAGGCGCTCGATGAGGTCGTGGGTCATCGCGAGCCGCGCGGCGGTCCAGCGCGCGCGGCGCCGGTAGAAGCGCGCGCAGAGCGCGACGACCAGGACCGCCCAGGCGACGAGCAGGACCGCGTGGAGCGCGCCCGCCGCGCCCTGGGCGAGCACGACCGCCGCCGCCGCGAGCTCGAACGCCGCCGCGACGGCCCCGACGCCGCCGCCCATCGCGAGCGCCTCGATCGCCTCGGACTCGATCACGCGCCCGAGGAAGCGGCCCGCGCCCTCGCTGCGCACCTCCTCGGCGTCGAGCGCGAGCGCGCCCGCGAGCAGGCGCTGCTTGATCAGCGCGCTGGCGTCGATCGCGACCACGCCGGACAGCCACGCCATGAGCTGGCGCAGCGGGACCACGGTCGCGAGCAGCAGCGCCCCGGCGTAGAGCCACCCCTCGTCGAGGTGGTCGTCGAGGATGCTGCGCCCCACGGTCATCCACACCAGGATCCAGAGCGTGTAGGCCGACGCGTGGGCGGCCAGGAGGCCGAGGAGGCGGCGCGGGATCCGCGCGGCCGCGAGCTGCCGCCCGAACGAGGCGCCGGGCGGCGGGCGCAGGCTCCAGATGCCGTCGAGGACCACGGGCCCGAGCCGCTCGCGGAGCAGGGCCTGCCGCGCGCGGGCGCGCCGCCGCGGCCGCACGCCCGCGCGGTCGAGGATGCGATCGACCTCCGGGAGCACCTGCGCCTCGAGCGGGCGGGCGATGCGGCGGAGGATCGCCTCGACCGGCACGCGCGCGGTGGAGCGGTCGGCGCGGAGCACCGAGAGGGCCTGCCCCCGGCGCCCCACGACGGCGAGGAAGCGCTGCGCCTCGCCGCCGCGCAGCCACACGAGCGCGGGCGCGACGCGCAGGAGCGCGTCGCCGACCTCGTCGTAGCGCGCCGCGATCGGCTCCGCCTCGACGCCGAGGTAGCCCGCGGCCTGATCGATCCACGCGCCGAGCGCGTCCGCGCTGCGGAGGTGCCCGGCGGTGGGGATGGGCGCCGCGACCGCGCGCGGGCGGAGGCCGCCTTGCAGCGCGAGCGCCTCGAGCGCGTCGCCGAGGCGCTCCGCCGGCCACTCGAGGCCGCCGAGCGCGTCGGCCGCCTCGCCCGGCCGAGCGCCCCAGCCGCGCCGCGCCTGCGCGCCGTCCGGCTCGGCTCCCCACCCGGGTTGCGCCTCCGCCGTCACCTCCGCTCGCCCTCCGGCGCTGCCGCGGCCTCGGCCGGCGCTGCCGCGCCCTCCGCCGCCGCGCCTTCTACCGCCGCGCCCTCCGCCGCCGCTCCGGCGATGCGCCCGCGCACGACCTTCAGCCGGCGCCACCCGCCGCTCGACCAGAGCCCTCGCTGCACGGCCGCCTCGGCGTCCAGCAGCGCGCGGTAGCGCGAGCCGGGGCGCGCCGCGAGCTCGGCGGGCGCCCCGTCCTCGACCACGCGCCCGCCGTCCACGACGAGCACGCGCTCGAACCCGCGCGTCTCGCCGACGTCGTGGGTGACGCAGAGGAGCGTCGCGCGACGGAAGCGCCGCCGCGCCCGGGCGAGCAGCGCGCGGCGGCGCTCCCGGTCGAGGCCGCGGAACGGCTCGTCGAGGATCGCGAGCCGCGCCTCGCTCCGCAGCATCGCCCGGCCGAAGCGCACGCGCTGCCCCTCGCCGCCGGAGACGAGCCCACCGCCCTCGCCGAGCAGGGTCTTCTGCCCCTCGGGCAGCCGCTCCAGCACCTCGCGCAGCTCGGCCTCCTCGACGACGGCGCCGAAGTCGGCCGCGTCGTCGGGCGCGCCGTAGCGGAGGTTGTCGAGGAACGACCGGTTCCAGATCTGCACCGCCGGGTCGACCCACGCGGTCTCCTCGCGCAGGACGTGGAGCCGCTCGCCGTCGAGCGGGCGGCCGTCGACGAGCACCCTGCCCCCGCTCGCCCGGTGCCACCCGAGCAGCACCCCGACGAGGCTCGACTTGCCCGCGCCCGAGGCCCCCACGATCGCCACGTGGCTGCCCGCCGCGATCCGGAGATCCACCCCGTCGAGGATCACGTGGCCGGCGGCCTGGATGCGCACGCGCTCGAAGGCGATCGCGCAGCCCGCGCCCTCGGCGCCGGCCCGCGGAGGCGGCGCCGGCGTCGCCGCGCCGGACGCGCCGCCGGCGCGCGGCTCCTCCGGCGCGCCGAGCGGCTCGAGCAGGCGCAGCGCCGTGTTGCGCTGCGCCGGGTACTGGAGCAGCGCGCCCGCGAGCGCCTGCCCGATCGCCGGCAGCGCGAGCGCCCAGTAGAAGAGCAGGAGCGCCCGCGACAGCGCGCCCCCGCGGGCGAGGAAGTCGCCGAGGATCCACGCGGCGAGCGCGAAGCCGAGCAGCGCCTGCGCCCCGTCGACGGCGAGGGCCGCGCGGAGCAGCGCGCGGCCGGCGAGCGCCCACTCCCCGAGCAGGCCCGCGTGCTGCCGCCGCACGGCCCGCTCCGCCGCGTGCGCCCGGATCGGCACGAGGCCGAGGAGCGCGTCGAGGTAGAAGCTCGTGAGCGCGCCGGCGTGGGTGCGGACGCGCAGGTCCCGCTCGACGAGGACGCGGTTGCTGGCGAACGGCAGCGCCAGCGCGAGCGCGGCGCACGGCACGGCGAGGCGCGCGCTCGCGGGATCGATCCAGACGATCGCGGCCGTGGTGACCGCGAGATCGAGCGCCGAGCGCGCGATCTGGCCGCCGAACGCCGGCAGGGCGCGGAGCACGTGCAGGCTGTGGCCGCGCTGCGCCATGTCCGAGGCCGGGCGGCTGTGGAAGTAGCGATCGCCGATGCGCGGGATCTTCGCGAGGAACGCCATCCGCAGCCGCACCTCGAGGTGCCGCCCGAGCCGGATCACCCCGGTGGTCAGCGAGAGATCGACGGCGAGCTCCACCGCGAGGAACATGGCGAGGGCGCCGACGGCGGCGAGGCGCTGCTCGAACAGCGCGAGATCGTTCGAGATCTGGAGCAGCCCACGGAAGAGGAGGCTCTCCAGCACCACCGTCGCGACGCTGAGCGCGAGCGCGCCGGCGAGCACGGCGGGGGCCAGCAGCCCGTCCTCGCGGATCATCCGGAGGAGCTCGCGCCCGGGCCTGGCCGGGCGCTCCGCGAGGGCGGCGGCGACGTCGGGGGGGAGGCGCGCCTCGGCGCTCGGGCTCGCTTCGTCGGCGCGGGGCGGCGACGCGGGCGCGGTGGTCCGCGGCGCGCCGCCGCGCGCAGCCGCAGCGCGGGCGTGGCTGCGCGCGGGGGCGCGCCGCCCGCGGATCCGCACGAGCACCGCGCCCCGCGCGACGACCCGATCCTCCCCGCGCGGGCCGGCCGGCCCGGGGTGCGCCGTCCAGAAGGAGGGCGGGATCATCTGCTCCCGCGCGGCCTCGGGCCCCTGCTCGAGCAGCGCGCCCAGCACGCGCGCGGCCTCGCGGCCGCGGCCCACGCCGCCGGAGCGCACGAGCGACGTGACCAGGCGCGCGCCGGCGTCGAGCGCCGCGATCGCGCGCCACCCCGGCGCCGAGAGCGCCGCCTCGAGCGGCTGCGCCCCCGCGCCGAGCCAGGCGAGCCGGCGCTCGAGCGGCCGCGTGAACCCGTCGCTCGCCGCCCAGTCGCGGAAGTCCGCCGCGGACAGGGGCAGCTCGTGCTGGTAGAGCTCGCCCTCGAGCTGCCGTCGCGTGAGCCAGCGGCGCCCCGTGGCCGGGTCCATCACCTGCACGAGGCCGCCGTGCCGGCGCCAGAGCACGACGACGTGGAGCGGCCCGGCCGACTGCCGCACGATCGCCAGGGCGGGCAGCGCCTGCGCCTCGTCGAGCAGCACGTGCTCGGTCGGGACGAGGATCTGCTGGGCCACGAGCCCGAGCTGCCCCGCGAGGTCCTCCAGGGTGTCGATGGAGGTGCCGTCGACGTCGGTCTGGCAGGCCTCGCGCAGGCGGCCGTAGCTCACGCCGATGCCGAAGCCCTCGAGCACGCACTTGAGCGTGGCCGGCCCGCAATCCATCGCCGAGGTCTGCACGACCTCCGGCGCGAGGAGCCGCCGCTCCGGGCTCGGCGCTCGGCGGTGGGGGTTCGCTGATCGCTCCGGCGCGGATCGGGGATCGGCGTTCGTCGTCCCCTCCTTCACCCGCCCGCCCCGCCGCGGACCCTCACGATCTGCCCCGCGGCGCGCAGCACGAGCGAGGCCGGCGAGACGCGCTCGGTCTCGATGACGACGCTGCCGGGGAGCCCGTGCTGCATCGGGATCGGCGACGCCGGATCGGGCCGCACGCCGAGCTCCACGCGGATGCGGCCCTCCTGCGTCTCGCTGGCGACGCGGTCGACGGTGGTGGAGAGGGTGCCGTACTCGGTCCACGGGAACGCGTCGAGGCGCAGGCGCCCCTCCTGCCCCGCGCGGATCCGCCCGACGGAGGTGGGCGGGAACTCCGCGATCACCCGGAGCTCGCCGGGCGGCACGACGGCGGCCACGACGTCCCCCTCGCGCACGAAGGAGCCGGCCCGCAGCACCGTGATCTCGCCGACCCGCCCGGCGATCGGCGAGCGGATCTTGCGCCGGTCGATCTCGGCGAGCAGCCCCTTGATCGCCGCCTCCAGCACGAGCCGCTCGCCCTCGAGGGTGGCCGCCTCGCGGTCGAGCCGCGCGAGCTCGGCCTGCTGCTCGCTCTGCCCGGCGCGCCGCTCGACGTAGGCCCGCGCGGCGGCGCGGTCGAGCGCCTCGGTCGCCGAGCGCCTCGACAGCGCGTCGGCCGCGAGCCGCGCCGCCTCGGCCTCGGACACGAGCCCGTCCTGGCGCAGGCGCACGGCCCGCTCCGCCTCGAGCTCCTGGAACCGCGCGCCCGCCTCGGCCTCCCGCAGCCGCGCCTTCGCCTCGCCGACGTGCGCGCGCGCCGCCTCCTCCCCGTCGCGCAGCGCCCGCCCCCGCGCCGCGATCTCGGCCCGGAGCGGCCCCATCTGCCCCGCGATCGCCTCGATCCGGGCCTGCTTGTCGTCGATCTCGCGGCGGAGCGGCTCGACGTCGAGCTCGACGAGGACGTCGCCCGCGGCGACCTCGGCCCCGAGGGCGAGGTGGACCGCGGCGACCTTCCCGCCGAGCGGCGCCTCGACGCGGTGCGCCGCCTGGCCCACCTCGAGCCGGGCGCTCACGCTGGTTTCGTACCGCCCGACGCGCGCGAGGAAGAACCACGCGAGCCAGGCGGAGAGCAGGACCGCGCCGATCGCGACGCCGGCGATCGAGCCGCGGTGGCCGTCGGTGGCGATGGCGTGAATCGAGCGTGAGAACCCGGCGGGCATGGTGGTTGTGCAAAGGTACACGAGCGAAGCAGGCTCAGGAAGTCACGCCCATCGCCCGGGTGAGGCGATGAGCGTAGCAAAACTTAACGTGCGCAGCGGGTCGGCCCAATCCATCCTGCCCACGGCGGCTCCGCCGCATGGCAGTACATCCAATCTGGAGGTTTCCCATGGCTGATATCGATCGCGATCCCGAGCAGGTCCCCTTCTTCGCTCGCTTCCTGGAAGATCAGAAGCGTGTCCGCACCGGCGTCAAAGCCGGCGGGTGTGTCACGACGATGAAATTCCCCTCGGACGGTGAGGATACCGGTGGTGGTGAGGCCGTCACCCTCAAGTTCCCCTCCGACAACGACGAAGATCTGGGCGTGAAGTGATCCGCGGGCCGCGCGACGCAGATCACGCGATCGAGGCGCCGCGCGGCCAGGTTCGCCGACACGCGACCAGGCTCGACGACACGCAACCCAGCGCAACGAACTTTAACAATACTCAACACAACCGCGCACCCCGCGACTGAAAGACGACCGCAGCAGCGGAATCGGTCGCAGCCACCGTTATCGGGGTGCCCGCGGGCTTGCCTCTCCCCCTGGTTGCTCGTTTAATTGGCTCTCTTATCCTCGACGGCGCCGCCGTCCCAATCTGGAGGTATCCCATGGCTGATGTCGATCTCCGTGAGCCCGAGCAGCAGGAGCAGGAGGCCGCCGAGGCGGTGCCCTTCTTCGCCCGTTTCCTGGAGGACCAGAAGCGCGTCCGGACCGGCGTCAAGGCCGGCGGGGGCGCCGTGACGAAGAAGTACCCCTCGGACAGCGATGACGATCCGCCCATCTACACCACGCTGAAGTACCCGTCGGACGGCGAAGACTCCGGCTCCGGGGTATGAGCCGCCCGGGCCCGTGCGAGAGAGGCAACCCGACGTGACGACCGCGGACGAGAGCGTCCTCCTGGTCTCGCATTCACAGGACGACTTCGGGATCGAGCGCGTGGCGGAAGCGCTGCGACGGCGCGGCGCCCGCCCCGTTCGCCTGAACGTCGACCGGTTTCCTCGCGACATCGCCCTCTCGACGGCGCTCGGGGCCGGCGGCGTGCGCCGCCGCCTGGAGGGCGCCGGGGCCGCGCTCGGCGGGGACGAGATCTCCGCCGTCTGGCTCCGGCGCGTCTGGGCGCCGAACCTCGGCGAGGGCGTCCCGGAGGCGTACCGCGCCGCCTGCGTGCGCGAGTCGATGGCGGCGCTGGCCGGCTGGTTGCGCGGGCTCCCCGCGCGGCGGTGGATCAACGAGCCGGCGGCCGAGGAGCGCGCCCAGGACAAGCTGCGCCAGCTCGCGGTGGCCGCGTCGGTCGGCCTGCGCATCCCCGAGACGCTGGTGACGAACGACGCGGCCGAGGCCCGCGCCTTCTTCGCGCGCCTCGGCGGGAACGTGGTCGCCAAGATGCTCACGCCCTTCTCGACGAGCCTCTCGGGCAACACCCCCTTCGTCTTCACGCACGCCGTCTCGGCGGCCGACCTCGACGCCCTCTCCGGCCTGCGCCAGAGCCCGATGGTCTTCCAGGAGCGCATCCCCAAGGCGCGCGAGCTGCGCGTCGCCTGCGTCGGCGGCCGGTGCTTCCCCGGCGCGCTCGACGCCACCCGCTACGAGTCGATCGCCGTCGACTGGCGCCACCCGGACGTCAGCGCCGCCGGCATCGCGTGGGAGCAGGACGCGCTCCCGCGCGACGTCGAGGCGCGGCTCGGCGCGCTCCTCCGCGCCCTCGGGCTCACCTTCGGGGCCGTCGACCTCATCCGGACGCCCGAGGGGGAGCACGTCTTCCTCGAGATCAACCCCGCCGGCGAGTGGGGCATGCTGGAGCGGGACCTCGGCCTGCCGATCGCCGACGCGCTGGCGGAGGCGCTGCTCGCTCCGACGGAGAACCCGTGACCGTCCTCATCATCACGCACAGCGAAGACAACGAGTGCATCGCCCGTGTCGCCGCCGCGATCGAGCGGCTGGGGGGCCGGGCCTTCCGCTTCGACACCGACCTCTTCCCCGGCGGGGCGCATCTCGCGCTCGCCTCGGGGCCCGGGGTGCGCCGCTCCACGCTGCGCGCCGGCGGTGGTGAGCTCGATCTCGGCGACGTGACCGCCGTCTGGTACCGCCGGGTCGCCTTCGGCCGCGGGCTGCCCGCGTCGATGGACCCGCAGCTGCGGAGCGCGTCGGTCGAGGAGGCGAAGCGGACCGTGGAGGGCCTGCTGGCGGCGCTCCGCGTCCCGCAGGTCGACCCGCTGCCGGCGGTGCGCTTCGCGTCGAACAAGCAGGTGCAGCTCGACATCGCCCGCGAGGTCGGCCTCGACACGCCGCGCACGCTCACCACCAACGACGAGGATGCGGCGCGGGCCTTCGCCGCGACCTGCCCGGGCGGGGTGATCGCCAAGATGCTCTCGTCGTTCGCCGTCTACCGCGGCGGCGAGGAGCACGTGGTCTTCACGAACGCCCTCCGGGACGAGGATCTCGCGGACATGCGGGGGCTCTCGCTCTGCCCGATGACCTTCCAGGAGAAGATCCCGAAGGCGCGCGAGTTGCGGGTGACGGTCGTGGGCGAGCGCGTGTTCGCGGCCTCGATCGATCCGGAGGCGGCGCCCGGCGCCGAGGTCGACTGGCGGCGGCAGGGGCTCGAGCTCATCGATGCGTGGCGCAAGGACGCGCTCCCGCCCGACGTCGAGACCGCGGTGCTCCGGCTGATGGATCAGCTCGGCCTCAACTACGGCGCCCTCGACATCCTCCGCACGCCGGACGGCCGGCACGTCTTTCTCGAGGTCAACCCGGTCGGCGAGTTCTTCTGGCTGGAGCGGAGCCCCGGGCTGCCGATCAGCGAAGCGCTCGCCGAGGTGCTGCTCGGCAAGGCGCCGCGCCGCGGCTCGTGGAGCGCCTTCCTGCACGCCCCCGTGACGCAGCCCCGCTGAGCCGGACGGATAGCGTACAGCGCCGCCCGCCTGCCCTCTCCAGCAGGACCCGCCTGCCCTCTCCGGCGGACCCAACGGGCGCGCCGCGAGGAGCGCCTTGACATCGCGCGGAGGTTTCGCACTTGCTATCCGTTCAGGGGAGGGCACCCCCCTGGCCGGCGACCTCGTGAAGATCCTAGAGCTCCACCTCCTCGCGTTCGGCCCCTTCACGGATCTCCGGCTCGACTTCTCCTCGCCGTCGCCGGGCCTGCACGTCATCTACGGCCCCAACGAGGCCGGCAAGAGCACCGCGCTCCGGGCGATCCGCGGGCTGCTCTACGGCATCCCGCACATCACGCCCGACGCCCACCTGCACCACAACACCGATCTCCGCGTCGGCGGGCGGCTCGCGGGCAGGGGGGAGGCGGCGCTCGCGTTCGTCCGCCGCAAGGGGCGCGTGAAGACGCTCCGCGACCCGGACGACAACCCCCTCGACGACGCGGCGCTCGCGCCGCTGCTCGGCGGCGTCACGGAGGAGCTCTTCCGCACCTCCTTCGGGCTGGATCACGACACGCTCCGGCAGGGCGCCGAGGCGCTGCTCCAGGGCAAGGGCGACGTCGGCCAGAGCCTGTTCGGCGCGGGGCTCGGCGGGCCGGGGCTGCAGCAGCTGCTCGCCACGCTGCGCAACGAAGCGGACGAGATCTTCACGCCCCAGGCGAGGACCCGCCCGCTCAACGAGGCGATCAAGGCGTTCGAGGAGGCGAGGAGCCGCGCCAAGGCCGCCGCGCGGCCGCCCGCGGACTGGACGCGCAAGCGGCAGGAGATCGACGAGGCCAAGGCCGAGCAGGAGCGCGTCGACGCGGAGCTCCGCGCGCTCCGGGCGACCGACAAGCGGCTCAGGCGCGCGCTCCGGGTGCTCCCGCTCCTCGAGGCGCGGCGCGCGATCGTCGGCCGGCGCGCCGCCCTCGGGGACGTCGTCCTCCTGCCCGAGGGCGCGCAGCGGGATCGCGAGGACGCGCAGGAGCGCGCCGCCGACGCGGCCGAGCAGGCGGCGCGGCTCCGCGCCGACATCGAGGAGCTCGAGGCCCGCCACGCCGCGCTGCACGTCCCCGCGTCGCTCGCCGAGCTCGATCCGGGCGCGGTCGACGGCCTCGTGACCCGGCTCGGGAGCCACCGCAAGGCCGCCGTCGACCTGCCGCGGGTGCGTGCGGAGCTCCACGGCATCGAGGAGGAGGCGCGCGCGATCCTCCGCAGGCTCGGGCGGGACGCCTCGCTCGTCGGCGGCGCCGAGCCCGAGCGGCTCGAGGCGATGCGCGTCGACGTCGCCACCGAGGCGCGCATCAAGAAGCTCGCCCGCGAGCGCGGCGCCGTCGAGGCCAAGCCGCGCGAGGTGGAGCGGCTGCTCGCGGCGAACCGCGCGCGGCGCGACGCGTGCGCGCGCCGGCTCGCCGAGCTGCCGCCGAGCGAGGACCCCGCCCCGCTCCGGGGCGCGCTCTCGCGCGCGCAGAAGCAGGGCGACCTCGAGCACCGCCGCCGCGAGGCCGCCGCCGCCGCGGCGCAGCTCGCCCGCGAGGCCGACGCGCAGCGCGCCCGGCTCGGCCTCGGCGCGCCGGCGCAGCGGGCGCGCCTCGACATCGACAGCGCGCCTGCGCAGCGGGCGCGCCTCGACAACGACGGCGCGGCCGGCGACGCCGCCTCGCCGGCGAGCCGCCCGCTCTCCGCCGCCGAGGCGAGCGCCCTGCCCGTCCCGCTCCCCGAGACGGTCGACCAGGCGGCGGCGCAGTGGGGCGCCATCGCGCGCGAGCGGGATCGGCTCGCCGAGCGCGCGGCCGAGGTCGAGGCGCGCCTGCGCGAGAGCGCGCGCGAGATCGACGCCCTCCAGCGCGCCGGCGCGGTCCCCACGGAGGCCGACCTCTCCGAGGCGCGCGAGCGCCGCGACGCCGCCTTCAAGGCGCTGCTGCGCGCGCTCCAGGCCAAGGGGAGCGCCCGCGCGTCGGCGGCGATCCACACCGCCACGCTCTTCGACCTCGGCGCGGACGTGGCCGCCTCGCCCGGCGCGGGGCGCAGGCCGGCGCTCGGCGCGTCGGGCGAGGCGGCCGCGCGCGGCAAGGCCGACGAGTATGCCGAGCTGGTCCGCGTCGCGGACGCCCTGGCCGATCGGCTGCGCCGCGAGGCCGACCGGGTCGCCCGGCTGGCGCGGCTCCTCGCGGACAAGGCGCGGGCCGAGGCGGATCAGGCGCAGCTCGCCGCGGAGCGCGCCGCGCTGGCGCGCCGCGCGGAGGAGGCCGAGGGCGCGTGGGTCGAGCTGTGGCGGCCGGCGGGCGTCGCGCCGCGCTCGCCCGAGGAGATGCGCGGCTGGCTCGGCCGCTACGCGGGCCTGACCGCCACGGTCGACCGGCTGCGCGCGGCGGAGGCGGAGGCCGAGGCGCTGCGGGCGCGGATGCAAGCCCACGCGGCCGAGCTCCACGCGGCGATCCAGGGCGCCCGCGCGGCGGGCGGCGCGCGCGGGGACGGCGGCGGCGCGGGCGCCGGCCCCGCCGGGCCGCTGGAGGACGCGGCCGCGCGCCTCCCGGCGCTCGTCGAGGCGGCGGAGCAGGAGCTCGCGGCCATCGAGGGCGCGGCCCGCGAGCGCCGCGAGCTCGCGCGGGAGCGCAAGGAGCTCGAGCGCGAGCTCGAGGACCTCGAGCGGGAGCGGGCGGAGCACGCGCGCGCGCTCGAGGCGTGGCGGGCCGGCTGGGCGGAGAGCGTGCGGGCGCTCGGCCTGCCCGGCGATGCGTCCGCGGACGAGGCCACGGCGATCCTCGACGAGCTCGGCGCGCTGTTCCGCAAGGCGGACAGCGCGGCCCACGAGCGCCGCCGGGTGCTCGGGATGGAGCGCGACGCACGCACGTTCGCGGCCGACGTGGCCGCGCTGGCGGCCCGGCACGCGCCGGACCTGGCCGAGCTGCCCGCGGACCAGGCCGCCGATCAGCTGATCAAGCGCCACCACAAGGCGCGCGCCGACCTCCGTGAGCGCGGCGAGATCGCCGAGCGCCTGGCCGAGAAGCGCCGCGAGCGGGACCAGCAGGAGGCGCGGCGCGCGGCCGCCGAGGCGCGCCTCGCGAAGCTGTTCGAGGCGGCGGGCGTCGCGCGCACGGGCGACGTCGCCGGCGACCTCGCGGCGCTGTCGCGGGCGGAGGAGCGCTCGCGCGAGGCGCGCCGGCTCGACCGCGAGCTCGTCGAGAACGAGGGCAAGCTCCTCGAGGCGGGCGAGGGCGCGGGCGTCGCGGCGCTGGAGCAGGAGACCGCGGGGGCGGAGCGGGACGCGCTCGCGCTCGAGCTCGACCGCGCGGAGCAGCGGCTCGCGGCGCTGGAGGACGAGCGGCGCCGGATCGATCGGGCGCTCGGGAGCCTGGAGCAGGAGCGCGAGCACCTCAGGGCGACGGTGGGCGCCGCGGAGGCCGCCGTGGAGGCGCAGATCTGCCTCTCGCACCTGCGCGGCGAGGTGCGCCGCTACGTGCGTGCGCGCCTCGCGGCGGTGCTGCTCGATCGGGAGATCGAGCGCTACCGGGAGCGCAACCAGGGGCCGATCCTGGCGCGCGCGAGCGCGCTCTTCCATCGCCTGACGCTGGGCGCCTTCGCCGGCCTCCGGGTCGGTTACGACGAGAGCGAGCAGGCGATCCTCCGCTGCGTCCGCGCGGCCCCTCCGGCGCCGGCGCCGGCGTCGGCGGACGCGGCGGCGGAGCCCGCGAAGGCGCCGGTGCAGCGCGAGGTGGACGTGACCGGCCTGAGCGACGGCACGCGCGACCAGCTCTACCTCGCGCTGCGCCTCGCGAGCCTGGAGCACCACGCCCGGACGGGCGAGCCGATGCCGCTCATCCTGGACGATCTCCTGATCCATTTCGACGACGACCGCGCCCGGGCGGCCCTCGCGGTGCTCGGCGAGCTGACGGCGACGACGCAGGTGCTGTTCTTCACGCACCACGCGCGTCTCTGCGAGCTCGCGCGGGAGGCGGTGCCGGCCGAGGTGCTGCGCGAGCACCGGCTGCGCTGAAGGCCGGCGTCCCCTGGTGCCGGGCTGCGGCGGTCGCGCAGGACCAGGGTTGAAACGCAAGGACGCAAGGGGCAGAGGCGCCTCACGGCCGAGGCGGCCCTGGAGACCGAGAGTTCAACGCAAAGGCGCAAAGGCGCAAAGGCGCAAAAAGACAGAGATAGATCGGGCGAATGCGACGTTCGAAGCGGTCGCACGACATGAGGACTCAACGCAAAGGCGCAAGAGACACAGAGACAAATCACAGGGTATCAAGACCCAAATCCTTAATCTTCTTTTTTGCGCCTTTGCGTTAAATTCTCTTCACATCATCTCTTGACACCTTCGCGTCACCGCCCTCACGACGTGAACAGCCAGGCGATGCTCGCCGCGCCGATCAGGAAGATCGCGGCCGTGAAGATCAGGATGGCCGTCCTGTCGGGCCGGTAAGCCCCGCGCTCGATATCGCTGTACGCCCGCAGGTACCGCACCGCGGCCCACGCCATCAGCGCCATCCCGAGCAGGACCATCCCCGCGCCGAGGCCGACGACCTCGCGCAGCATCGACCGCGGCCCCACCTGCGCGGCCCCGGGCGCCGCCTCCAAGAAATAGAGGCTGAACCTGTTGAGCGTGATGCCGAAGCTGAGCAGCGCGATCGCCGTGCGCACATAGGCGAGGTGCGTCCGCTCGTTGGCCAGGTGCTCCCGCGCATAGGCCTCCGTCCGCTTCGCGCTCTCCTCACCGGGCATGGCCGACCGCCCTCCTCACCGCACCGCGCGACAGCCGATCACTCCCGGCTGTACCGGTCGTCGAACCACGGATACGCCGTGTTCGAATAGCCGCGGACCTCCCAGAATCCAGGCCGATCCACGGCGCTGAACGTGATCCGCTTGATCCACTTCGCGCCCTTCCAGGCGTAGAGCTGGGGAGTGATCATCCGCACCGGGCCGCCGTGCTCGCGCGGCAGCGGCTTGTCCTCCCAGGTGTGCACGAGCAGGACGTCCGGCAGCATCGCCTCCTCGAGCGCGAGGTTCGTCGTGTAAGGGGTCCGCGTGCCGGGCGCGATGTCGCTCGCCTCGATCAGCACGAAGCGCGCCTCCGGGAGCGGGCGCGCGCGCTCGGCGAGATCGGCGAACCGGACGCCGACCCAGCGGTTGTCCATGCGGCTCCAGGTGGTCACGCAGTGGAAGTCCGAGACGTCGAGCGTCTGCGGCAGCTCCATGAACTCGTCCCAGGAGTAGGTCCGCGGCGCCTCGCACAGCCCGTCGACCCGGAGCTGCCAGCGCTCGGTCGGGATGTCCGGCGTGTCGCCGAGGTCGAGCACCGGCCAGTTCTTCACCTCGCGCTGCCCCACCGGCAGCCTCGGCATCCCGTGCCGGTTCGGCGGCCCGCTGCCCATCGGCGCCACCCCGGCGAAGACGCCCTTGCCGCGCGCCGCCTGCCGCTCGGCGAACGCCTGCTTGCGCTCGATCAGCGACCTCGTCCGCCGCCCTGCGTCGTCCTCCATGGCTTGACCATGGCGACCGCCCGACGCGCCCGCAAGCCCGCGCTCACCCGCCCTTGCGCCCCGAGAGCTCCACCGAGGCGGCGTCCACCGACACCGACGTCGGGGGGCCGAACTTCTTCACCTGAACGGTGACCCCGAGGGCCGGCGTGTCGTCGAGCACGCGCTCGATGATCCGCTGGGCGAGCGTCTCGAGCAGCTTGTACGAGGCGGTCGTGCCCGCCTCGACGACCAGGCTCGCCAGCCCGTCGTAATCGAACACCCGCGCTCGCGCGTCGGCGCGCGGCAGCAGGGCGACCGGGAGCTCCACCTCCAGGCACACCACGAAATCCTGGGGCAAGTCGCGCTCGGCGCGGGACACGCCGTGCTTGGCGCGAAAGCGGATGCCGTCGAGGCGGATCCGGTACGTCTGGATCGCAGACTCCATCCGCGCCCCCCTAGCACGCCTTCCGGCCGGCTTCCGCCGAAGGTTGCGCGGCCGCAGGCTCGCCCGCTCGCGGCGGCCCTCGGGGCGCGCTCCAGCGCGGCGCGCGGCGCCGCGCCCCCGGTCAGAGAGGCCGCTTGAAGCACACGGCGTCGATCTTCGCGGCGAGCTCGCTGCGCAGGAACTGCACCGGCTCCCAGCCCTCCTGCCCGAACCGCTTGAGGACCGGGTTCCACCCGGACGCGCTCGTCACCTCGAGGACCTGGGCGTCGCTGACCTGCGCCGTCTCGGCGTCCACGCACCGCACCTCCCACCGGGGCGGATCGGACCCCGCGTGCACCGGCGGCACCAGGAAGCGCGGCGCCACGTACGACGCGGAGCAACCGAAGAGAAACGCGACGGCCATGGCTGTTCCGGAGCTGAGCTTCGGCATGAGCAATCCTTTCCTGCGAGGTCGACTCGCGAAGGCGTATCGGCGCTTCGTGCGCCACGTCAACAGGGAACGGCGCGCGCAATGGCGCGAGCAGCTGCGCGCCGGCGCGCATGTGCAGCGCGACATGGCCGAGGATCTCGCCGCTCGCGCCACCTCCGACGCCATCCGCGCATAGCGGCGCCGCGCGCCGGCGCGCGCCGCGTCACCTACCGCTTCCGGGCGAGCGCCTCGCGATCCTTCACGATGAGCCGCCGCCCGGCCACGTCGAGCACCCCCTCCTTCCGCAGCGCGCCCAGCGTCAGCGTCACCGTCTCCCGGGTCGAGCCGATCACCTGCGCGATCTCCGCGTGCGTGATCGGCGCGGAGATGAGCGTCCCCCGCGGCGTCGGCACGCCCCAGCGCTCCGCCGCGTGCAGGAGGAACTCGGCCAGCCGCCCCCCCACGTTCTTGAACAGCATCGACTCGATCCGGTCCTCGGTCTCCCGCTGCCGCGCGACCAGGAGCGCGAACACCGCCCCCCCGAACCCCGGGTGCTGCGCGCAGAGCTCGCGGATGAGCGCGAGCGGCACGCGGACCACCTCGGCCTCATCCATCGCGACGGCGCGCTCCGTCCGCGTCTCCAGCCCGCCGAGGCACGACTCGCCGAGCACGTCGCCCGTGCCGCGGTAGCTGAGCGGGAACGCGGCGCCCGCGTCGTTGATGCGCTCGACGCGCGCCCGGCCCCGGCCGAGCACCACGAGCGTGTCCGCAGGGGCGCCCTGCTCGAAGATCGCCGCGTCGGACGCCACCACCTCGAGCACGGCGGCGTCGGTGACCGCGTCGCGCACCGCGCGGTCGACCTGCGCGAAGAGCGAGGAGAGCCGGAAGGCGCGCGCCACCCGCGCCTTCACGGGATCGGTCGGCTGGCGCCCGGTATCCGGCGCGTACTGGGAATCCAGATCGCTCACGGGTAGAGCAAAAGCGTAATCCATACTGCGTAGGTTGGCACACAGGAAACCCCGGGAATCGGGCGCTCGAGGGGGCGAGCAGGCGCCGGGATCAGCGTCCGTCGCGGTCGAGCAGCACGACGATGTCCCGGTCGAGCGCGCCGTCCGCCGCGCGGGCGAACCGCTGAAATCGCGGGTAAGCGTCCGGTTGCACGCGGCCCGCGGGCAGCTCCAGGAAGCGATCGAGGAGCAGCGCGCCGCCGTCGAGGCGATCGCTCACCCGCACGGTGCGCCCGTCGTTGTCCGCCGCAAACGGAGCGAGCCGCGTGGCCACGCGCGCGCCCGGGGGGAGCTTGACGCGGAGCCGCACCTCCGAGCGGGTCGCGATCTGCTCGGACAGGTAGAGCGGCGTCTCCCGGACCGGCAGGCTGGCGAGGCTGGCCACGCGCACGCCGAAGGGCGGCGAGAGCACGAGCTCCGGCCCCTGCGCGCGCGCGAAGCTCGCGGCCGAGATCTTCATCTTCAGGGTGAGCGGCCGGTCGATCTCGGTCAGCTCCTTCACCTGGATCTCCTGGAGCCGCGCCCCCGGCACCATCTGCGGCAGGAGCCGCGACTCGACCGCGTCCCGGAGCTGCGCGTCGGGGAGCGACTCCAGCGCCGAGCGCAGCGCGATCGCGAGCTTGCCCTCGTAGCGCTGCTCGATCGACAGCGACGCCGAGCCGTCCCGGGCCACCTCGGCGACGCCCTCGGTGACCACGCCGTCGTGCGCGCCGGACGAGGGCGTCACCTCGCGCGGCGCCCCGGGCCGCAGCACGATCGCCGGCTGCCCGCGGAGGGAGCTCGGCAGGTAGCCGTACGGCGCGAACTTGTCGCGCACGAACATCCAGCGGGCCGCGCTCGCGCCGGGCTCGTCGCCGGTGTCGACGCGCACCGCGAGCGCGCTCCACGTCTCGGCCTCGCTCATGGGGCCGCGCGGCGGCGCGGCGAGCCGGTCGCTCACGACGCCGTAGCCGGCGTCGATCCCGACCAGGCGGCACAGGTAGAGGAACGCCTCGGTCCGGTTGCCGCTCTTGCCGATGACCACGCGGCGGCCGTCGTTCTCGCGCCCCGCCTCCACGTTGGCGAGCACCCACCGGTAGATGCGGCGCGCCTGCTCGTCCTTCGACGGCGCCGCCCCCCCGGCCTCGCCGCCCGCCGCGCCGCCGCCCCCGGCGGCCTTCCCCGCCGCGCCGCCGCCCCCGGCGGCCTTCCCCGCCGCGCCGCCGCCCGCGGCGCCCGGCGCGATCGGCGTCCGCGCGATCGACCGCGCGATGCGCACGAGCCGCGGGTCGCGCGGCGTCTCGTCGGCGGCCGCGTCGACCATGCGCGCGATCGTGTCCGCCAGGGTGATGCCCCAGCCGACGCGGACGTTCGGCAGGAACTCCGCCATCGGCGCGCTCGCCGGCTCCTCCGGGAGCGCGGGGCTCTTGTCGACGCGGTAGCGGCGGGTGACGAGCGCGCCGGACTCGACGATCTCCGGGGCGGGCACCGGGCCGGAGACCTCCACGTCGAGGGGCCGGCTCTTCGGCGACACGATGATGAACTCGCTCCGCCAGTAGGGGACCTTCTCCTCGCGGAAGAACCAGCGCGGGCCCTGGAACGTGAGGCCCCCCTGGCCGTCGCCGCGCAGGACGAACAGGTTCTCCACCTCGATGTAATCGCCGACCTCGAGGTGCGGCATGGTCACGGTCGGCTTGTCCTCGATGAACTCCGGCTCGTGGATCGACCCGTCGCGCTTGACCGTGCGCAGCTTGAGCACGAGCCCGTCGGGCACGCGCTGCTCGGCGTGCTCCTGGATGGCCTCGCGCGACTGGATCCGGATGATCTCGTGCTGGAGCATCCGCGCCGAGCCGTCCTCGTGGATCCACAGGGCCGCGTAGTCGAGCACGCGCGCCGCCGTGCCCGGCATGACCTCGCCCGAGGCCTCGTGCTCGGCGATCACCCGCTTCCCGTCGAGCCGGTAGGGGCTGAGCTCCGTCGTGCCGTCGAGCAGCTCGATCGCGTCGCGCAGGCTCGAGGTGTCGGAGCCCGTCCGGATCGCCTCGATGAGCGCCTTCTGGAGCGCGTCGCGCTCCCCCCGGGCGAAGCGCGCGTCGGCGAGCGCGAGGCGCGCGTCCGCGTCGTCCGGCGACCTCGCGAGCGCGCGCTCGAGCTGCTCGAACGACTCGGCGCGCTTGCCGGCGCGGGTCAGGAGGTCGGCGATGCGCAGCGCGATGTCCTTGCGGTCCCGGCGGACGGCGCCGAGGCGCTGGAGCTCCCGGATGGCCGCCGCGTAGTCGCGCCGATCGATCGCCCGCTCCAGCTCGATCTCCGCGTCGGGGTCGAGCCCCCGGATGCGGGCGGCGAGCTCGTCCGCCTGCGCCACGTGCCCGTCGGCGTCGTGGATGCGGAGGAGCGCGCCCAGCACCTCGACGTCGTCCGGGAAGCGCGCGGCGGCCTCCTTCACGGTGCGGACCTGCTCGACGCGCCAGCCGAGCCGCGAGTACATCGCGGCGAGCGTCTTCAGGAGGTCGGGCACCTCGCGGAACTGGTCGGCGAGCGCCTCGACCGTGCGGGTCACCTCGGACAGGCCCGCCTTGTCGGCCTCCTCGAGCGCGAGCCAGAAGCGGGGGTACCAGAGCTCCGGGTCCTTGGCCGCGGCGCGGGCGCGCACGTCCTTCACGAGGTCGCGGCCGTCGGACGGCGGGAAGATCGGGTCCTTCTCGAGGAAGACGGCCTGCGCCGCGAGCGCGGGGCCGGTGGCGCGCGCCGGATCGGCCACGAGCGGCTCGATCAGCACCGCGCTCACGTCGTCCTGGCCCTCGAGGTGCGCGATGGTCGCGGCGAGGTAGCGCGAGATCGGGTCGTTCACGTCGCGCTCGGGGCGCGGCGCGCCGCGCAGCCCGAGCGCGCGCGCCACCTTCGGTACGGGCTGCGGCGGCACCCCGAGCGCGTTGAGGAACGGCTCGATGGGGTTGGGATCCGGCAGGACCTCGGGCGGGAAGAGCGCGTACGGGGGCGTCGGATCGGCGGACGTGGCCACGCCGAGGGGCGTGCCGTCCGGCGCGAGCAACCGGATGGAGGTCTCGCCGCTGCCGACGCGGGCGAGGATGCGGTGCCGGCCCGGGCCGAGGCGCAGGCGCGCGCCGAACCTGGGCCAGATCCCCCACTGCTTCATGTCGCGCGTCAGCACCTCGACGTCGTCGACGAGGATGGCGAAGGCGCCCTGGACCGCGATGATCAGCTCGCGCTCGGCGGGCAGGTCGACGAAGGTCTCGACGTAGAAGATGCCCCTGGCCCTGCCCTCGCCGCGCGCGTCGGGCGCGACCGCGGAGAGCTGGCAGCCGCGGCGCTCGGCGCCGAGCACGCGCGGCGGGTCGGCGCGGCGGGGATCGCGCGGGAACACGGGCGGCCAGGGGCCGGCGCGCTCCGCCTCGTAGCGCACGCGGTGGTCGCTCTCGGCCAGGTGGCCGAACGGGCCGGCGAAGCGGGCGTCCTCGATGCACCCGTAGCGGCGCGCCGCGACGTCGATGAGGGGCGCGGCGGGCGCGGCCCCGGCGCCGGCGCTGTCCGCGCGCGCCGCGGCGGCCGCCTCCTCGGGTAGCCCCTCGATGCTCCACCACTCGACGAGCTCGGCCCGCGCGCGCCAGCCGAGGTTGCCGGGGCGGTCGATCGCGCGCAGGACGACCTCGCGGGACTTTTTCCAGAGGCCGACGACGCTGGAGCGCAGCCCGAGCAGGTGATTGGCGGCGAACCAGCCCACGAGGGGGGCGTCGGGGTGCGCGCTCACCCGCGCCGCGTCCACCGCCTCGAGGTAGGCCACCGCGGCGCGCGCGTTGCGGCCGTGCGCCTCGTCGTCGATCGCGCGCCCGAGCGACGCGAGCATCGACTTCGCCCCGATCCCGTCGAGGCGCTTGCGCGCCGCCTTGACGCCCGCGGGCGTGCCGCCCGGGACGAGGAGCTCCCCGAGCAGCCAGCGGCCGACGACCTCGCCGTCGGTCGAGCGCGCGCCCGCGTCGCGGAGCGAGGCGATGGGGTCTGGCGCGCGGGGCGCGGTGGCCGCGCTGCATGCGCCGAGCGCGAGGGCCAGGGTGGCGGCGCCGGCGAGCCGGAGGAGCGAGGAGAGGGGGCGAGGTGCGCGCATCGGCTCGGTCCTTAGCGCGAGCGACCGCGTGCGCACAGGTACCCCGCGTTCACGCGGGTCGGGTGGACCGCAGCCAGCTGCGTCCGCGCTCACGCCCCCGCTTCGACAGCGCTGGCGACCTGCTGAAGGAGCACCGCCTGCTCGATCACCTCGGGCGGCACGCCCAGATCCTCGCGCGCCCCGGCCACGTCGTCGCGCGCCCCGGCCACGTCGTCGCGCGCCCCGGCCACATCCTGGCGCGCCTCGCCGGCGTCCTCGGGCGCCGCGCTCACATCCTGGCGCGCCTCGCCGGCGTCCTCGGGCGCCGCGCTCACATCCTGGCGCGCCTCGCCCGCCGCGCTCTCACCCACATCCTGGCGCGCCTCGCCCGCCTCCTCGCGCTCCGCCGCTCGGCGCAGCGCCGCGATCTCCGCCTGCGCGGCGACGAGCGCCTGCTCGAGCTCATCGTGCAGGGCCTGGGGCGCGCCGGCCGTATCGCGCGCCTCGGACAGCTCGCGCTCGAGCTGCGCGATCTTCCAGCTCGCGGCGCGCAGGTCGGCCTCGCTCGCGGCGGCGCTCCGCGCCAGCGCGTCGAGCTGCTGCCGGAGCGCCTCCACGGCGCCGCCCTGCCCGCCGTTCCCCGGGAGCGCCCCGCCCGGCCCACCGCCCGCGGCCTGGCCCGGCCCGCCGCTCTCGGCCGTCCCCGACGCGAAGGCCGTCCCGAGCTCGTCGACGAGCTCCTTGCCCACGCGCTCGCTCTCGAGCAGCTGCGCCTTGAGCGACGCGATGACGTGGCCCCGATCGCGGAGCGCCGCCTCGAGGCTCGCGATCTCGGCGGCCGCCGCCTCGCCGGGGTCGCGCTTCTCCAGCTCCACGGCCCGCTGCTCCAGCGCGACGACGCGCTGCTCGAGCTCGACGATGCGCGCCTCCAGCAGCAGCCGGCGGGCGTCGAGGGCGCTCCGCTGCTCCTCCAGCGCGCGGTTCTCCCGCTCGATCCGCTCCACGCGCTCCTTGAGCCGGTCGCGCTCGCGCGCGAGCTCGGCCCGCGCGGCCTCGAGCTCCTCGTGCTTCGCCGCCGCGCGCCGCGCCTCCTCGAGCGCGCGCTCGCTCTCCTGCGCGCGCCTGCGCGCGGCGTCCCGATCCGCCGTGATCTTCGAGAGCTCCCGCCGCGCCCCCGCCGCGGCCGCCTCGAGCTCCTCCACGCGCGCCGCAAGCGCCGGGTCCGGCGCCGCGACGGCGGGCCTCGCCTCGAGCTCGGCGATCCTGGCGCGCGCGGCCTCGAGCTCGGCCGTCGCCGCGTCGAGGCGGTCGCGGGCGCCGGCGATCTCCGGCTTGTTGCGGATCATGCCGAGCTCGAGCTCGACCTTGGTCCGCGCCCGCTTCTCGTCGTCGAGCTGCTTGGCGAGCCGGGTCGCGCGGTCGCGCTG
This sequence comes from Sorangium sp. So ce385, assembly GCF_051474135.1. NCBI lineage: Bacteria > Pseudomonadati > Myxococcota > Polyangiales > Polyangiaceae > Sorangium > Sorangium sp. So ce385. The sequence continues at coordinate 11,446,474 of NZ_CP150337.1, forward strand.
GCTGCGGAGCTCCTCCTCCATGTCGCGGATCTGGTGCGTCAGGCGCTCGGCCCGGACGTGGGCGTCGCCCGCCCTCGCCTCGACCTCCCGCAGGCGCGCCCCGCGCGTCTCGAGCTCGGCCTCCGCCTCGGCGAGGCGCGCGGCCGTGGCGACCGCGCTCTCGGCGCGGGCCCCCGCGTCCTCGCGGTCGCGCTGGTGCCGGGTGCGCAGCGCGGCGAGCTCGCCCCCGAGCCGCTCCGCGCGGCCCTCGGCCTCGGTGAGCGCCTCGGCCGACGGGCCGGCGGCCGCGACCGGGAAGTCGGCGAACGGCAGCTCGATGACGGCGAACGCGTCGAGCCGCGGCAGGCGCTCGCCGGCCACGGCGATGAACCACTCCGGCTCCTCGGAGCCGTCGAGGATCGACGTGTCCACGCTCACCTCGGGCTCGCCCTTCGGCGCGAACTCCGCGACCGTATAGCCGACGAACGGCGCCTGGCCGACCATCCGCACCTGCTTGAACTGGAGCGCCACGAGGTCGTAGAGCGCGTAGTAGCCGGGCGCCGCGCCGCGCCGCGCGCCCGCGGGGAGCAGGCCCCTGGCGACGTCCGGGTTCGGCGACGCGATGATGGCGGTGCCGCTCGCGGCGGTGAGGCGGCGGGCGCGCCGGAGGATCTCGGCCGGGTCGGCGAAGATCGAGAGGTCGGGGATGACGAGGGTGTCGAAGGCGCCGTCGCGCACGCCGAGGTCGCCGTCGAACACGGCGAAGCTCGGGTGCGGCTGCCGGCCGGGCGCCGATCGCGCGAGCTTCTCCGCGACGCGCGCGGCGTCCGGATCGTAGGCGTGGACGAGGCGCGCGCCGCGCTGGAGCAGCCGGTCGGCGAGGCCGATGGTGGCGTCACCCAGGACCGCGACCCGCCGGCCGCGCACGAGCGGCTCGAGGTACGCGCTCAGCACCAGGGCGGGGTGGAGCGCAGCGGGGGCGGCGTGCCGCGGCGAGCCGGCGGCGGCGAGGGAGGACTCCGTCGTCATGGTCCCGTCCTCTTACGGCGCTGGGGGCCGGGAGTCCACAAAGCGCCGTGCAGAGTTGCAAGGAGGCGCCTGGCGCCCGCCCCGCGCGCCCCGCCCCGAAGCGCGGCGGCCGTCGCCCATGACGCTCTGCGTCTTCCCCAACCCCGTGTTCCTCAGCCCCGTTCGTCGCTCCCGGTGTCATCTCCATGACACACGCGCGTCGTGGGAAGCGCTGCGATACGACGCGCGCGCGTCGCGGGCAGCGCGGCGATGTCCCATTGCATGCGACCGGGCTCGACAATGCTCCTGCACCGAAAGAACCCGGAAGTCGACTCCTTGGCTCCTCGGCGGCTCAACGTTCCTCTTCCCTGATTCTCTGACGAGCATCGCTCTGGCGCCGAGCGAGCTCTGCCGGGGGCGGTCAGCGGAGCACGGTCTCACAGCCGAGGAGGATCTGAATCTTCGCGGCGGACGCGTTCCTCGCGGCGACGCAGGTGTCGGGGCACAGCACGAGCGCCGTGGGCGAGCTCGGGTCGTCGTAGCGCCAGCCTGGACCGTCGCAGCCGGGGCTCTGCGGCAGGATCTCCTGCGGCGCGCCGTCGAGCCCGAACAGGACGTTGACGTCGTTGAACGCGATCTGCCCGCCGGCCACCTCGGACGGGACCTCGTACTCGCACGGGAGCGCCTGACCCGTCACCTTCGCGAGCGCGCTCTGGAACTCGACGGCGATGTTCGTCGCCTTGACGAGGACCGCCTCGTCGGTGCCGCCTGCGGCGGCGATCTGGTTGGCGATGCTCTGGTCGACGCCCGGCAGCCCGATGACGAAGGTGCGCACCGGCGGTCGATAGCGCGCGCCCGCCGCCGCGAGGGCCGCGATGGCCGCCGGATCCTCCGGGTTCGCGCCGCCACACTGGGGCGCGGGCCCCTGCGGCTTCCCGTCGGTGACGAGCAGCACGGCGGAGGCCTCGCCGGGGTGGTTCTGCGCCATCTCGATGCCCTGGAGCAGCGCCCCGCCCAGCGCCGGGTAGATGGGCGTGCTCAGTCCGTCCGGCGACTCGGCCTCGATGGCGTCCACGATCGCGCCCGCGTTGTCCGGGAGCGGGTCGAACGGGACGAGCGGCGTCTTGTAGGCATTTTGGTCACATGCCGGCACGTCGTCCGCGGCGCGCGGAAAGAAGCGCAGCGCGACGCGCACGCCGGCGAACCGCGGGCTGTTGACGAACGCGGTCAGGCCGACCTTCGCGCTATCCCACTTGTCTCCCTCCATGGAGGAGGATTTGTCCATCATGATGTAGAGATTGAGGGGGACGGCGATCGCCTCCTCGGTGACGAGCCCGCAGGCGGCGTCCGGGTCGGGGCGGGTATCGATGGGCGCGTCGCCCAACAGCCCTCCATCCGGGTCGAGGTCTCCGCCCGAGCCGGCCCCTTCCGACGAGGACGACGCCGCGCCGATCCCCGAATCCGGGGCGCAGGCGCCGTGGAGCCCGGCGGCGGCAGCGAGCCCGAGCAGGGAGGCGAGCGAGAGTCGGTGGAGCGGTTCGAGGCGCATGGGCGTGCTGGCGTACGGTAGGGACGGCGCGGAGCCGGCGCAGGAGTGCAGACCCCAGGAGCGCAGACCCAGACTACCGGAGTCGGTGGCAGGCGCGAGGGGCGAATCGCGGGATCGTGAGCTGGCTCGCGGCGGCGCAGCGCGGCACGGCGGTGTCGGTGCGTGCGGCCCGGCGCGATGGGTCCATGGGGCGCGTGGGGTGATTACCGTCAGCGTGACAAAGTCTTTCCGAAAAGCGCGCGAAGGTGCAGAATTAAGCATGCGCGTGCGCTCCCTCCTCGGAACGGCTTTTGTGCTTGCGATGCTCTCCGCGCTCGGCTGCGCCGAGAGCAGCTCGATCGACGGTCCCATCGGGCCGGTCTCGGGCACCGGCGGCGGTTCCGGATCGGGCGGAGCGCCGAGCGCAAGCAGCGCAACGACGACGTCATCGAGCAGCAGCGCGGCTGTCACGAGCGGCGCGGGCGGCGAGGGCGGGGGCGAAGGCGGCGCGGGCGGGGGCGAGGGCGGCGCGGGTGGGGAGGGCGGGGAGGCGGGCAGCGGAGACGGGGGTGGCGGGGGCGAGGTCACCGATCCTTGCGCGATGGGGTGCCTCCCGGGCACGCACGATATCGACGGCAGCCCGCTCACGGGCGAGTGCGGTTGTGAATACGCGTGTACGCCGACCTCGACGACCGAGGATCCGATCGACGGTGAGTTCGTCGACGCCAACTGCGACGGCGGCGACGGGCTCGTGGAGCGGTGCGTCTACGTCTCGGCCAGCATCGGGGACGACGCCAACAGCGGGACGCGCACGGCCCCGGTGCAGACGATCGCCACGGCGATCCAGGTGGCGCAGGAGAGCGCGGTGCCTGCGGTCTGTCTGTCGGGCGAACTGTACGAGGAGGCGGTCACGGTCGTGTCCGGCATCAGCATCTATGGCGGGTTCGACCACAACGACCCTGACTTCAAGTTCCGCAGGACCTCCGCGGTGACGACGACGGTGCGCGCGCCTGGTACGGTGTTCCACGCGCCGTCGATCGAGCAGACGACGCACATCGAGGGCATCACGATCGAGGCGCTGAAGGCGACGACGTCCGGCGCGAGCACCTATGGAGTGCGCCTGGGCGGCGGGCTCGCGCAGCTCTTCGTGCGGTACAACATCATCCGCGTGCAGGACGGCCAGGACGGCGCCGCGGGAACGAACGGGGCGGCGCACACGGCGGGGACGGCGCCGGGGGGGAACGCGGGAGAGGTGGGCTGCGACGGCTGCAGCGGCCGCGGGAATGCCGGCCCAGCCCCCGTATGCGACGAGCCTGGCGGGAGAGGCGGGTATGGCGGGCATGGCTCTGCCACCGGAGCGGCGGGCCATCCGGGCAGCCAGGGCGCGACGGGCGGAGCGGGAGGCCCCTCGCACGACTGTGGGGATCCCGAATATCCAGGACAGAATGGCGCGCCGGGCACGGCCGGGGCGCAGGGGACGCCGGGGACAGGGGGCGCGACGCTCGGCACCATCGCCTCGGGCGTCTACCAGCCTGCGAACGGCACCAATGGGTTACCGGGAACGAACGGCGGTGGCGGCGGCGGCGCGGGCGGTGGCGGCGGCGGTACGTGCGTGATCGGCTATAACGATCGCGGTGGTGGTGGCGGCAGCGGCGGATGCGGCGGGCTCGGCGGCCGCGCCGGCCAGGCCGGCCGAGGTGGCGGCGGGAGCTTTGGCGTCTTCGCGGCGGCCGGACGGGTGGTGGTCACCGACAACAAGATCACGACCGGAAAGGGCGGCAATGGCGGCCGCGGCGGCAACGGCGGAGCGCGACAGCTCGGGGGGAACGGCGGCAATGGAGGCTCCGGGCCCGATGACGCCGCCAACGGCGGCACCGGAGGCCGAGGTGGCAACGGCGGCGACGGCGGCCCCGGCGCGGGCGGCGGGGGCGGACCGAGCGCCTGCCTGGCGCGATCCGGGAGCGTCATCGCCACGCTCGACGACAACAGCTGCACGACCGGCACCGCCGGCTTCGGCGGCGCTGGCGGCACAAATCCGAGCGGCGGCGCCGCGGGCGCAGGGCAGAACGGCACGGCGGAGCCGAATCTGCAGATCAACTGACCAGCTCCGCCGAGCTCGAGGAGCTATCTCCCGACCCGTCCCAGGTCGATCTTCGTCACGACAACGCTGAGCTCGCCCTGAGCCACGACCTTTACGTCATTGCCGAAATCCAGCGCGCCGTCATTGAGCCCGACGACCACGATGGACTTCGTCCGCGGATCCGTGTCGATGCCGACCACCGCTTGCCCTGCCGCAGGATCACCGAAACGACCGCTCCAGAGGTGCGCTCCGCCGGCGCTCAGCTTCGCGACTGTCCAGTCCCGGTCCTGTCTGCCGCCGAGCGGCCCGCCCCCGAAGTCAACCGCGCCTGCGGCCCCGGTGCCGACCACGATGTCTCCTGAGGTGTCGACGGCGACGTGAACCCCGAAAGGCGACGTGGAATCGAGGCCCGATCCAATACCTAAATTGGATTCGATAGCCAACTGGGACGACTCATCACCAAATCTCAGCGACCACAGGTGGTTCCCCGCGGACGAGAGCTTCACGAGAAGGATGTCCGAGTCTGCCGGTCCGCTGGTCTGCTGGGCACCCTCGAGCCCGCGGGCTTCAACGGCGATCGCTCCTGCGAGAGCCCCAGCCACGAGGATGTCCCCTCGCGCATCCACGTCGATGTCGGTCACCCAGGCATCACCCTCTCCTTGGAGGGGAATGGTCCAATCCATCTTCCCTGTGGGCAAGAGTTTGAGCACGAAGGCTCCAGCCCCCGACGGGCTCGGGGCGGAGCTCTCGTCGAAGCCGCGCTCGGCGAATCCCCTGAACCGGCCGCCCACGACGATGTTGCCGCCGGGATCCACCGCCACCGCCTTGGCCTCGATGGTCCTCGTCGCCGTGGTGTCTTCTGGGTCGCCCAACTGAAGGCTCCACAGGACATTACCCGTCTCGCCGTCCAGCTTCACGACGAAGGCGTCCTTCGATGATGCAGTCGTCAGGGTCGACGAACCGAGGCTCACCTCACCATTGAAAGAGCCGACCAGGACCACGTCACCGTCGGGCGTAGCCGCCGAATCCAGGACACGGAGGCCGCCCGTCCCCGTGAACAAGTTGTGCCGCCATAGCAGATTGTTGTCGGGCGAGAATCTGGCCACGAAGCAACCATCCTCATAGGGATTGGGGGCCGTGATGGAATCGCCAGTGTCGAACTCGATCGCTTCCTCGTAGGACCCCGACAAGACAACGCTATCGTCAGGCATGATCGAAAGGCGCGATCCAAAGGCTCCATCGGGGTTATCCACCGACAGCCATCGACTGAAGGCGTGGCTACCGTCCGGCTTCAGCTTGGCGAGATAGAAAGCTAGCCGAGATGATATCAGCGGCAGGCCACCGAAATCAGTCGTACCTAGAAAGCTGCCCGCGAGGAGGATGTTGCCCTTCGAGTCGAGCCGAGCGCTCTCGGGGAAGACGAACTCATGACTTCCGAAGCTTTTCGCCCAGAGCGTTCCTGAGCAGGAATCTTCGTCGCAGTCCTCGAACTCGCCGAGCCCCAGGACCTGAGCACACGAAGCAGTGCCCAGGAGGGCCCCCAGACCGAGCACGCCGATGGCGCGAACGAGGGGCGGAGAAGTCGAAGCGCGGCGCATGATGACGCATGAGGCCCCAAGCTCCAACGCCCGTCAAGGCTGAAGCAAGACGCACACAAGCCCTGCTGGCTCGCGCCGCAAGGCATCCTCGCGCGGCATCTCCGCCGAGCACCGGGCGGGCCTCTTCCGGTTCCAGCGGCTTCGCGGCAGATGGGCCGGTCGGAGCGCTCGCGGCAGGCTCAAGCGACTGCCATCGCTCGCGCGCGCACATCGCGACAGGCGCAGGCGGTTCATGCCGATCGTCGACGGCGCACGCGGTCCCGGAAAACGCGACGGTCGTCGGGAGGGCGCCGTTACGCACCCGAGTGCGCGCAGCGGATGAACCCATGGGGCCGCCATGTCAGCCTCAGCGACGGGTGGAAGCAGAGGTGGGAGCACCGGCGCCCGAACAGGTCGACCCGCCCCAGCTCGCGCCCGCAGGGCCCCGCCCGCCCCCCGTCGGGCCGTCGTGCCCGCCGTACCATCCGTGTCTGGCCGGGACGCAGCTCGCGAGCGCAGCCCAGGAGAAGCGGCCCGTCGCCATAACGGACGCTCGTCCGCTCGAAACGCCCGCGCCTCCAAGCCCGTGGAGGCGCCTCCGCTAGACTGGAGCAAAGTGATGGCGCCCCGCCTGAACGCGTTGCTCGCGCACCAAGGCCGGCTAGAACGGCTCCCGGCCGCGACCAGCGCCGAAGACAGGAAGGCCCCCCATGACCACCGCGATGCAGATGCCCATGATGCCGCAGACGATGACCCCGATGATGGCGACGCCGGAGATGGCCGCTGGCGCATCAATGATGCCCGGCATGGGCATGATGCCCAGCATGATGGGCATGGGTATGCCGATGATGCCCATGATGAGCATGCCGATGATGTCCAATATGATGGGCATGGGCATGGGCATGGGAATGCCGATGATGCCCAGCATGATGGGCATGGGCATGATGCCCAGCATGATGGGCATGGGCATGATGCCCGGCATGATGGGCATGGGCATGATGCCCGGCATGATGGGCATGGGCATGCCGATGATGTGCAAGATGTCCTGTGAGATGACGAAGGACGGGATGACCTGCAAGATGACGCCGGCCGAGGGCATGTCCATGGACATGCTCAAGGAGCGCTGCGAGGCCATGACGCGGATGATGTCGTCCGGAATGCCGATGTTGATGATGTGCGGCGGGATGCCCATGATGATCGGCATGTCGACCATGACCAAGTAGCACCGCCACCAGGCCTTTCTTTCTTGCAGCAAAAAAAACGCCGGCGACCGCCGGCGTTTTTTGTTTCCCCTCCCCCCCGGGGGAGACCCGCCCTCAGGGCGCCGACAGCGAATAGGTCATCACCAGGTACATCAGGGAGTCGACGTTCGCCGGGTTGCGGTAGACGTGCGGGACGTCGGCCTGAAACACGAGCGCATCGCCGGTCGCGAGCAGGAACCGCTGTCCGTCGACGCTGATCTCGACCGTCCCCTGGTTCACGATGATGTTTTCCGTCGTGCCGGGCGGGTGGGGATCGGCGTTCTCGATGCCCAGCGCGGCCAGGCGCAGCTCGTAGAACTCGACCGTTCTCGGCGCATCGAACGGGAAGAGCGCGCGGGACGTGAACTTTCCGTCGTGAGAGGTCAGCCGCTTCGCGCGGTCCCCGCGCAGCAGCATCGGCCCGCTGGACGAGCGATTGCTGACGAGCGCCGAGAACGGCACGCCGAGCGCACGGGCGATCTTCCACACGACGTTGATCGTGGGCGCGCTGCGGCCGAGCTCGACCTGCCCCAGCATGGCGCGGCTGACGCCCGAGACCTTCGAGAGCCGCTCCAGAGACAGCCCGCGCCGCGTGCGGAGCCGCCGGAGATTCTCCCCGACCACGGCCGTGAGATCTGCCGGCGAGTCGGGGTGGGCGACCTCATACGTCCACGACTCGTCCAGCTCCGGATCGCGCTCGCTGGGCTTGGCCTGCTGCACGTCGAGCGCGACCGGCAATGCGCCGCTCACCGGGGGAAGATCGCTGTTCTGTCGGACGGATCTCATAGCGCGATGGGCGCCACTCTACACGGAATCCCCAAGCCAGCAACACAGCCACGTTCGTCACTTCGCCGTAACGACTGTAAGCCTCATCAGGTGATTTCCGTGACTCCTAGGATAACGCCTGAGCCCGCACGCGATGTCCCTGTCGCATTTTCCCTCCGGCGCGCTCGCCTCCCCAGCAGGCTCGCCCTCCCTCGCCGCGCCCCCCTCCCCGCGCCCGGCCGCCGGCCCGGGCCCCCATCCAACCGTCCCTACCGCCAGGGCGCCGGAACGGCTACAACCTGAGCTCGTTCCGTGGGCATGCTGGCGCAGCGCGCTCGGAACAGCGAGGACCTGCCGATGGACCACGACATCGACGACGTCATCGACGGCCGGTACAAGCTGCTCGAGGTGGTCGGCCAGGGAGGCCATGGCGTCGTCTACCGCGCCCTGGACCAAGAGACCGGCACGCACGTCGCCGTCAAGTACCTGCGGCCCGAGTTCTCCAGCGATCCCGCCCTGAAAGCCCGCATGCGGCGCGAGGCCAGCGCCATGGGCGCCCTCTCCGGCACCAGCGCGACGCAGGTCTTCGCCTTCAGCGAGGCCCCCGACGGCACGCTCTACATCGTGATGGAGTTCCTGAAGGGCAGCGACCTCGAGACGACGCTGCGCCGGCTCGAGGCGCGCAACCAGCGGCTCCCCCTCGCCCGGCTCCGCGAGCTCTTCCGTCCGATCATCGACACGCTCGACGCCGCGCACGCCCGCGGCATCGTCCACCGCGACCTGAAGCCCGCGAACATCTTCGTCCTCGACGGCGACGCAAGCGGCCCGCCCTCTTCGCCCTCGCCCGGCCGCAAAAGTAGCGCAGAACACGCGATCCACGGCGGCGCCCCGGCCGGCGACCCGATCCGCGCGGCTGCGGGCGACGGCGCCGGCGGCGGCGCGCCGGCCGATCGCGGCGCAGCGACCCAGGGATGTGTGCGCTTGCTTGATTTCGGGCTTGTCAAGGTCATGCAGGCCGACCCCCTCACCCGCGAGGGGGCGATCCCGGGCTCGCCCAGCTACATCGCGCCCGAGGTCTGGAAGGGCCGGCCTCAGGAGATCGACCACCGGATCGACATCTACTCGCTCGGCGCGGTGCTCTTCCGCGCGCTCGCGGGCCGCCTGCCGTTCGCCGGGGCGAGCCGGGTCGACATCCTGCTCGCGGCCGCGCGCGGCCCACGCCCCAGCCTGCACGCCTTCCGGCCGGATCTGCCGCCCGAGGTGGACGCCTGGGTGGCCCGGGCGCTCGCCGTCATCCCGGAGGAGCGCTTCCAGGACGTCCGGGCCCTCTGGAGCGCGCTGGAGCCGCTGCTCGACCGCGCCGCTCGGGCCGAGGCCGAGGCGGCCGGCACGATCCCGCGGTGAGCACGTTCCCTACCCGTGCGCCTTGCGACGCAGGAAGCGGCGCTGGTAGCGTGTTCCGGACCATGTCTCAATCGAGGGCCGCAGGATGAGCTCCTCGCCCGGTCTGCTGCAGCCGAATACGCGGTTTCGCGATCGCTATCAGGTGCTGCGCGTCATCAAGGCGGGCGGCATGGGCGCCGTGTACGAGGTGATGGACGACGTCACCGCGGCGCGCCGCGCGCTCAAGGTGATGCTGCCCAGCCTCCTCGACAGCGAGGAGCTGCGCGCCCGCTTCGCCCTCGAGGCCCGCATCACCGGCATCATCGAGAGCGACCACATCGTCCGGACCTCGGACGCCGGGGTCGACGACGAGACCGGCACGCCGTTCATCGTCATGGAGCTGCTCCGCGGCGAGGAGCTCGGCAGCCTCCTCAAGAAGCGCGGCTCCCTCCCCCCCGAGGACGTCGCGATCTACCTGTTCCAGGCCGCGCTCGCGCTCGACAAGACCCACGCGGCGAACATCGTCCACCGCGACCTCAAGCCGGACAACCTGTTCGTCACGGTCCGCGACGACGGCTCGCCGTGCGTGAAGATCCTCGACTTCGGGATCGCCAAGGTCATCGAGCAGCACCACGCCTCCACGCTGACCCGGCAGATGCTCGGCACGCCCGTGTACATGGCGCCCGAGCAGATCCGGGCCGAGCGCAACGTCGGCCCGCGCGCCGACATCTACGCGCTCGGGCACGTCGCGTACGCGCTCCTCGTCGGCGAGTCGTACTGGTCCCAGGAGGCCGAGGCGATCCCGTCGCCGTACCTGCTCGCGGCCGAGCTCCTGCGCGGGGCGATGGAGTCGCCCAGCGTCCGCGCGGCGCGCCGGCGCTCCATCACGCTGCCGAGCGCGTTCGACGGCTGGTTCTTCAAGGCCACGGCGCTCAAGCCCGAGGACCGCTTCGACCGCGCGTCCACCGCGGTGAGCGCGCTCGCCGCCGCGCTCGAGGTGCCGCTCCCGCGGACGTCGCGCGTCGTGCTCCTGCCCGAGCCGCCGTCGCCGAGCCCGAGCCCGAGCCCGAGCGTGAACCCGAGCCCCACCGACCCGACGCAGCCCTCGCGGCCCGGCAAGTCGGTGGGCTTCGCCGACGTGCCGACGGTCACCGTGCCCGAGCTGTCCAAGACGCCGCCGTCGCGCCGCATCCCGCTCTCGCCCCCCTCGCCGCCGCCCACGTCGAGGGCCCCGGAGACCCGGCCCCGGCCGTCGGAGGCGCCGGGCCGGACGAGCTCCTCCGCGGGTGAGCCGTCGAGGAAGTCCGATCCCACGTCGCGGCGCGAGCGCGCCGGGCAGCGGCGGTTCCACGTCCGGGCCGACACGACGACCGGGGTCCTCCACGTGAAGGTGTGGGGGTTCTGGGACATCGACGAGGGCAAGGCGTACCTCGAGGAGTTCCGCCAGAAGGCCGCGACGCTGCTCAAGCTCGGGAAGCCCTGGTACGTGCTCGCCGACATCGCGGACTTCCCGCCGCAGAAGCCCGACGTGAGCCCCTATGTCGAGCAGACCATGGCGTACGCGGTCGAGCACGGCATGCGCAAGGCGGCGAACCTCGTGAACAGCGCGCTCTCGAAGATGCAGATCTCCCGCCTGTCCGCCGCCATGGGGCTGCCCGAGTACTCGTTCTTCACCGCGGAGGCCGACGCCCTCGCGTGGCTCCTGAAGGGCTGAGCGCCCCCGGGCCGGGCGCGGGGGGCCGCTCGCCTCGCCGGGCGCTCGAGCCCCGCGCGCTGCCGTCACGCGCGGGGCCGCTCGCCCGGCCGGGGCGCGCGCGGCCCCGCGCTCAGCCGAGGACGAACCGCCGGATGCGCCCGGCGAGGCTCCGCACCTTCTCCTCGGCCTCGATGTAGCGCTCGGCCGCGTCGCGCAGGTGGGCCTGGCGCGAGGCCATGAGCAGGCTGAGCTCGATCACGAGCTGCGGGCGCGCCTCGATGATCGGCTGCAGCGCCTCCTTCGTGATCTGGTAGAGCACCACCTCGTCGACGGCGCGCACCGTCGCGGTGCGCTCCTCGCCCGTGAGCAGCGCGAACTCGCCGAAGACGGCGCCCTTCTCGAGCGCCGCCACCGTCGAGTCCTGCCCGTCCGGGTGCCGCACCAGGACCTCGACCGCGCCGGACGCGACCACGAACATCGACGAGTCCCGCTGCCCCTGCAGCACGATCCGGTCGAGCGGGCCGTACTCGATCCGGCGCACCTTCGTGGCGAGCTTGCGGAGCTCGCGATCGAGCAGCGGCTTGAAGACCGGCGTCCTCCGGAGCAGCGTCATGATGTCCTCGGCGCTCGCCTCCCGCGGCGCCTTGCTCGGCTCGTCGAGCTCGATCGACGCCGCGGCCCCGTAGCCGTCGCGCCGCTGCAGCGCGGCGAGCAGCGACGGGTTCTTCTCCATGTACGCCTCGAGCAGGCTCGCGTTCCGCGGGATGCACTCGTCGCCCGTGTAATCCATGAGGTTCCGCTCGGCGGCCCAGCGGGCCACGTCGTTCATCGACTTGCGGTACTGCCTGCACGCGGCGGGGAAGATGCCGTCCTGATCGCCGAAGAGCGCGGTCAGCGCCTCGGGCATGAGGCTGAGCCCGAACAGCCGCATGTCGCCGCGCTGGTGCCAGAGCGCGAAGTCGCGCCACCGCGGGTCGAGGTGCGCGAGCTCCGGGAACGCGAGCACGCTGTTCTTGAGCACCGCCCGCTCCGCGTCGCGGAACACCCGGTGCCACGTCTCCTGCGCGTTCCACAGGTTGGGGCCGGCGAGCTCGATCGCCTTCTGCAGGTCGGCGTGGTGGGCGTGCAGGAAGGCGAGCGTGGCCTTCTGCTTGCGCATCAGGTTCGTCAGGCTCACCGGGCCCGCCGCGAAGAAGCCGGCGGCGCGCGGCGCGATGTGCCGCAGCTCCCAGACCTGCTTCCAGGCCCCGACGTCGACCGCGGCGCGGATGGGCGCGAACGCCTCGCCGCGCTCGAAGGCCTCGCGCTCCCCCGGCGACAGCATGTCCGGGTACTGCTCCTTCACCGCCTCGAAGATGCCGAGGCACGTGAGCAGCTCGAGGTAGAGCCCCACCCGGAGGAGCCACCGGGGGTCCGGGAGGTTGCGCCGGTGCTGCTCGAGGTCCTGATGGATGGCCCGGAGGTACAGGAGGGCCTTGTCCATGCCGATGGTGAGCACGGGGAACCACGGGTGATAGCCGACGTGGAGCTCGTCGATCCCGAGCGCCCGCTGCTGGATCTCCGTGTCCGCCTTGACGAGCCGGTCGAGCAGGCGCGCGTAGAGCGAGCCGAACCGGCCGGTGTCGAAGATCTCGATGTCCGTCGACTCGGCGGAGACCGTCCTGCCGGCCTCGCTGAGCTTGATCTCGACCCGGAGCTGCTGCCGGAACAGGCTCGCCAAGGTGAACGGATCGGCGCCGTCGGTGATGCGCCGCCGGAACGACTCGGGCAGGTCGACCCAGTGATAGCCGCCGCCGGTGTCCTCGCCCGGGGGGTGCGGCACGAGCTGCCGCGCGGGGGCGATGGTGGCGACGTAGACCGTCTGGTGGAACGAGTTCCACGGCGCGGGCTCGAGCATCGGGACCGGGTAGGACGACGTCGAGACCATCTGTGGGCTGAGCGGCAGGTCGATGATGCCGGGCACCGGGCACGGCTCGCCGTCGCCGGGGCTCGCCGGGAGGAACCACGCCGACATGGTCACCTCGAACGATCGCTCGAAGGGCGCGACGAACGCGTAGAGGTCGCGCAGCCGGTAGAGCAGCCACACCTCGTCGCCGAGCTCCGACGGGTCGCCCGAGGTGTTGATGCAGCCGACGCGCTCGCTGCACCCGTGCCCCGGGTAGAGCGCCTCGTCGACCGGCCGCTTGCCCGGCTCGAACGGGATGAACTCCAGCGACGGCGAGAGCTCGGCCGACTCTTCCTCCGGGCTCTGGCGCGCCTCGAGCTGCCGCAGGTACTGGCGGACCCGGGCCAGCTTGTCCTCCCAATCCATGCCTTCAACGCGGCTCATCAGCAGCCGCTTGAACTGCCTCTGGAACTCTTTCGGGGTCATCATGCTGGGTCCACCTGAGTTGCCGGGGGGCCGGACAGCCGCCCTCCGCGAGAGCTTACCGGCTCCGGGCGCGCCGCGCGCTGCGATCAGCGCCGGCCCGCGCCCGCGCGATCCCCTTGCGGCGCCGCGCCCCGGAAGGTACGGGCTTGCGCCCTATGGCCATCGAGATCCGCGAGCTTCGGAAGGGCGACAAGAAGGTCCTCAAGGACTTCCTCAACGTGGTCGACACGGTCTACGAGGGTGAGCCCAACTATATCCGGCCGCTCGACTTGGACATCTCCGATCGGCTCGACAAGAAGAAGAACCCGTTCTTCGAGCACGCCGAGGGCACGGCCTGGGTGGCGTACAAGGACGGCCGGCCGGCGGGGCGGATCACCGCGCAGGTCGACCACGAGCACCTCCGGGTCCACCGCGACGAGACGGGCATGTTCGGCTTCTTCGATACCATCGACGACGCCGAGACGGCGCAGGCGCTGCTCGCCGAGGCCGCCGGCTGGCTGCGCGCGCGCGGGATGAAGCGCATGCGGGGGCCCTACTCGCTCTCGATCAACGAGGAGATCGGCTGCCTCATCGAGGGCTTCGAGCACCCGCCGGTGCTGATGATGTCCTACCACCGGCCGCACCAGGGCCGGCTCACCGAGGGCGCGGGGCTCGAGAAGGTGAAGGACCTCTACGCGTGGCGCTACGAGGTCGGCGACATCCCCGCCCGGGCGCAGAAGGCCCACGCCGAGATCCTGGAGATGCCGGAGGTGCACACGCGCTGCGGCGATCCGAAGAACCTGCTCCGCGACATCCGCATCCTCATGGACGTCTTCAACGACGCCTGGAGCGACAACTGGGGCTTCGTCCCGATGACCGAGAAGGAGCTCGTCAAGTGGGCGGAGGACGTGCGGCTCATCCTGCTGCCCGAGCTCACGAGGCTCACGTTCATCGACGGCGAGCCGGCCGCCGTGTCGCTCGGGCTGCCCGACCTCAACGACCTGATCAAGGACTTCCACGGCAAGCTCCTCCCGACCGGGATCTTCAAGCTGCTGTGGCGGCTGCGCGTGCGCGGCCCGAAGAGCGGGCGCCTCGTCGTGCTCGGCATCCGCAAGAAGTGGCGCCACGTGCGGCGCTACGCCGGGCTCAGCGCCTTCCTCTACGTCGAGATGAACCGCGCGGCGCACCTGCTCGGCATGACGGGCGGGGAGCTCGGGTGGACGCTGGAGGACAACGCCGCCATCAACGCGGGTATCCGGCTGATGGGCGGCCGGATCTACAAGAAGTACCGGGTCTACGAGCGGGCGCTGTGATCGACAGGGGCGCGGGAGGAGCGGATCGATGAGGGTGCTGGTCACGGGCGCGAGCGGGTTCCTCGGCTCGCACGTCGCCGAGCAGCTCGTGCAGAAGGGCCACGGCGTGGTGGCCCTCGTGCGGCGCTCGTCGAGCACGAAGTTCCTGTCGTCGCTGCGCGGCGTCGAGCTCGCGTACGGCGCCATCGAGGACGCGGAGAGCGTCCGCCGCGCGGTCCTGGACGCGCCGGGCGTCGACGCGATCGTGCACTCGGCCGGGCTGGTCAAGGCGCGCGACGAGGCGGAGTTCTTCCGGGTGAACGTCGGCGGCACGCGGAACATGCTCGACGCCGCGAAGGCCGCGCCGTCCATGAAGCGGTTCGTGTTCGTCTCGAGCCTCGCCGCCATCGGCCCGAGCCTCGACGGGCGCCCGGTCGCCGCCGACGCCCGCCCGTCCCCGGTGACGCGCTACGGGCGCTCGAAGCTCGAGGCCGAGCGGCTGGTCCTGGCCGAGAAGGGCGCGCTGCCCGTCGTCGTCCTGCGCCCCCCGATGATCTACGGCCCGCGCGATCAGGAGTCGTTCGCGTTCTTCCAGAGCGTCGCGCGCCGCTTCCTCCCGATGCTCGGCGACGGCAGGAACACGCTCAGCGTCATCTACGCCTCGGACGCGGCCGCCGCGTGCATCCGCGCGCTCGAGGCCGACGTGCCGAGCGGCCGGGCCTACTTCATCGACGACGGCAGCGTGTACGTGTGGCGCGACATGCTGGCGCACGTTGAGGCGGCGCTCGGCGCGCGGGCGCTCGTCCGCTTCGGCGTGCCCTTCCCGCTCGTGCGGGGCGCCGCGCTCGCGAGCGAGGGGCTCGGCCGCCTCACCGGCAAGCCCGTGATGCTGACGCGCGACAAGCTGAACGAGCTCGCCGCGTCGCACTGGGTCTGCGACTCGGGCGACGCCCGCCGCGAGCTCGGCTGGGAGCCCGAGGTGGGATGGGCGGAGGGGACGCGCCGGGCGGTCGCCTGGTACCGCGAGCACGGCTGGCTGTGACGTGACGCCGCGCCGCGCGCCGTTTGACGCTCGCCCGCGGCCTCCGTACGGTAAACGCATGTCCCGCTGTCCGCCGGCTGCCCCGGGCCTCGTCGCGATGGCGCTCGGCCTGGCGGCCGCGCCGGCGCTGGCCGAGGATCCGCATGGAGGGGCCGCCGCGCCGCAGGCGCCGCGCGACAACGGCGCCGCGGCAGCGGAGGCCCCCTCGGGCGCCGCGCCGAGCGCCGCCGCGCCCCGGTCGGCCCTGCGCGGCGCCGTCGTCGTGGCGGTGGACGATGCGAGCGCCGAGGCCGCTCGGGCGCTCGCGCGCGCGCTCTACCGCGACCCCGCGCTGCGCCCGCCCATCGACGAGGCGGCCGCGCAGGTGCTCACCGGCGATCCGCCGCGGCCCGACGCGCCGGCCGCCGTGAAGGAGCTCGCCGAGGTGCGCCGCTCCGCCGGCCGCGCCGAGTCCGAGCCGGTCGCGCGCAGCCTGCTCGCGTCGCTCGGCGCGGGCGCGGGCGCGGCGCTCGTCGTGGCGGTGACCACGGCGCAGGGCCACCCCGTGGCCCGCGTGCTCCGGGTCGCGGGCGCGAGCTACGCGCCGCTCGAGCTCGGCGCGACGGTCCAGCGCGCCGCGGGCGGCGCGGCCGCCCCCGCCGGGGCGACGTTCGACTGGCCCGGCGCGGGCGCGGCCGTCCGCGCGCTGCTCGCCGGCGACGAGCGCGCGGCAGGCGCGGCCGATCGCGCCGCCGCGCCGCCCACGTCCGCCCACGCAGCGCCGCAGCGCGGCCCCGTGGGCCCTCGCGCCGGCGTCGACCTGACCGCATCCAAGGCGCCGGCGGGCGGCCAGGGCGCGCCGGCGCAGCGCTCGATGTGGAGCTCTCCCTGGTTCTGGGGTCCGCTCGCGGGCGTGGTCGCGACCGGGATCGTGGTGCTCGTGCTCGCCCAGACGGGTGATAGCGACGGCGAGACCGTGCACCTCCGGGGTCGGATCGCTCCATGACGCGCTCCGGCCGGCGCAGCTCGGCGGCGGTGGGGCTGCGGCTCACCGCGCTCCTGTGCCTCGCGCTCGTCGCCGCGCCCTCGCGCACCGCCGGCGCCGCGCCCCGCGTCTACGACGCGCCCGCCGCGGCGGAGAGCGGCGCGGCCGCTCCCTCCGTCCCGCCGCCCCCGCCGGAGTACCTCACCCAGGATCTCGGCTGGATCGAGCTCGCCTACCACCCGTCCACCCGCGACCGCGTCCGCCCCTTGTTCTCCCGAGCCGACGCCGTCCGCGCCGAGCTCGGCGCCCTGCTCGGCCGCGAGGTGCTCGTCGCTCCGGTGAAGGTCCGGATCGCCGCCTCCCCTGCCGAGCTCGACCGGCTCGTCCCCGGCGGCGTCGCGGGCCCGGCGACCGCCGTCTCCTTCGGCGCGCTGCGGCTCGCCGTGCTGAGCGACGCCCCGCGGCTCGGCGTCGACGCGCCCGATCTCGAGAGCGCCTTCCGCCACGCGCTCGCGCACCTGGCCCTCGACGAGGCGACGGGCGGCGCCCCGCTCCCGCGCTGGTTCCACGAGGGGTTCGCCGCCCACGTCGCCGGCGACGGCGTCGCCCGCCGCGCGCAGCGGCTCTCCCTCGCCGCGCTCCGGGGCCGCCTCCTCCCGCTCGACGAGCTCGAGGCGAGCCTCTCGGGCGCCGAGGGCGCGGCCGGCTCCCTGGCGCTCGCGCAGGCGGCCGACGTCGTCCGCTACCTCGTCGATCTCGAGCGCCGGCAGCGCTTCACGCGCGCCCTGGAGGAGGTGCGCGCCGGCGCCCCGCTCGCGGCCGCGCTCGAGACCGCGTACGCCTCCACCGGCCGCGAGCTCGAGCTCGCGTGGCGCGCCGACGTCGCGCGCCGCTACGGCTTCGTCCCGGTGCTGGCCGGCTCGCTGCTGCTGATCGCGCTGGTCGTGGCGGGCAAGCTGGCCGTGCAGCGGCTCCGCGCCCGGAGATCGCTGCCGCCGCCGGCGCCGCGCCGGCGGCTCCGCGCGGCGCGCGAGGCGGTGGAGATGCGCCACCGGTCCTCGCGCCCGTCCACGGCCCAGCTCGTGGCCACCCTGGGCGCCCGGCATCGCAGCGACGGGGACGGCGACGCGGACGTCCCGAAGGTGGAGCACAACGGCCAGTGGCACACGCTCCACTGAACGCCGCGGAGCAAGGCCGCCCCCGGCCCGGCCGCGCCCAGCCGCAGCGCCGCCTGGTCGAGCTCGCGCTCGGCGCGGCCTGGCTCGTCGGCCTCGCCGCCGCCTTGCAGATCGTCTCCGCGCTCCTGTCGTCCAGCCCGCTCGCCGCGGCGCTCGCCGGCGCCGTCGTCGCGGACCTCGTCGCGTCGCGGGCGGGCGTGCAGTGGATCGACCCGCTGGAGCCGGAGGGCCCGGGCCGCCGCGCGCGCCTCGCCCGCCGCGTCGGGCTCGGCGCGGCGCTGGGCGCCCTCGCCGTGCTGCTGACGCTCGGCGTCTCCGCGCTCCTCGGCTGGGCGACCGTCGACGCTGGCGCGCCCTCGGCGAGCTTCGGCTTCGCCGTGGCGCGCGCGATCGCCCTCGCCGTGCGCGACGAGCTCCTGCTCACCGGCATTCCGTTCGCCACCGCGGCGCGCGCCGGCGTCTCGACCCGCCACGCGATCGCCTTCTCCGCCCTCGCGCACGGCGCCGCCCTCGGGCTCGCGCCGGGCGCGACCGCGTCGAGCTTCGCCCTCGCCGCGGCGCTCGGCGCGCTCGCCGCGGCGCTCTTCCTGCGCGGCCGCGGCGTGCTCGCGCCGATCGCCGCCCGCGCGAGCTTCACCGCGCTCGCGGGCGCGGGCCTGCGCGGCTCCCTGCTCGACGTCACCTGGGTCGACGGCGCCCTCGCCGCGGGGACGCGGGCCTTCGGCCGGCCTGCCTGGCTCGCCGCGGCCGCGCTCGCCGTCCTGGCCGCGCTCGTCCTCCGCGCCGGCGCGCCCCGCCCTCCCCGCCCGGCGCCGTGAGCACCCCCGCCCCGCGGCCGCCGCCGGGCTCTCCCTGACGCTCGCCGCGCCGGCATGAGATGCCCCTCGCCCGCGTTGAAGCTCCGGACAGCGGCGCTGGGGGCGGCGCTGCGCGCATCGCGGCCGCGCGCTCGAGCTCTCCCTCATCCCGCTTCCGGCGCGCGGCGCGCCAACGTCCGCCGAACCGACACCGACAGTTCACAGCAGCGTGCGAGGACGCGCCGCGCGCCGCGAAACCCGTGAAGCGCCCTGCGCACCATCCCACAGCGCCTCACCCCCCGGACACGGCTATGTCATATTCCAGCGCACCGCGTCAAATGCACGTTGACGCAACGCCTTCGAGGCATCAACGATCGGACATGCATTGGAAGGGAATCCGTCAGATTGCGCCGGTGACGCTGCTCGTTCTCGCGTCGACGGGCTGCGGCATGGCGACGATGGTCGACACGAACACGCGCTCCATCCAGGCGACCACCGAGGAGATGAGGCGCACGCGATCGACGATCGAGGATTCGAATCGGACGCTGCGGGACTCGCAGCAGAGCCTCGATCGGCTGGCCGAGCTGCGCCAGCCGATGGAGAAGGTCGCCGAGATGCAGGAGGCGATGGAGCGGCTGGCCGAGCTCAAGGGCTCGATGGACGCGATGCAGCAGAGCCTGCGGGAGACCGCGAGCCTCGAGCAGTCGATGGACCGGCTGAGCGAGATGAAGGCGACGATCGCGGCGATGAACGAGAGCCTCGCGGGCATCCGCGCCCCGCTCGAGGACGTCGCCGCCCTGAACGCCCCGATGCGCGACGTCGCCGCCCTGAACGCCCCGATGCGCGACGTCGCCGGGCTGAGGCAGCCGATGGAGCAGGTCGCGACGCTGCGCGAGCCGATGAAGGAGGTGAGCAAGCTGTCGGCGCCGATGGAGGAGATGAGCCAGCTCGGGAGCGACGCCTCGCGCCAGACCGGCCTCATCGCCGCCGGCCTGCTCGGCTGGGGTCTCGTGACGTTCCTCGGCGTCTACTTCGGCGTCCAGGCCGGCACCCGTCGCCAGCAGCGCATCGCGCAGGGCGACGACGGTGATAGCGCGCCCCAGGCCAAGCCCGCGCCCCGCGTCCTCCCCGAGAGCCAGCGCTTCGAGGGCCGGGCGCAGGTCAAGTCGGCGTGATCGTCCTCTGACGATCGCGCCTCGCCGGCCGGCGAGCAGCGGACTTCTCCGCCGCTCGCCGGCTGTGCTCCCACATCATCCCCTCTTCAACGATACGAGTCCCAGAGCGCCGACATGCGAGCAGCCTGACCCGCAGTGAACGAGTTCATGCACGCATCGTCGGTATAATCCATGAAGTTCGTGATCGGGTCGACCCCACTGCCCCTGCAGGTGTCCTGGCCCATCGGGCAGCCATACGTGGCGCTGCGCTCAGCCGCCGTGTCGTCGACCCTGTCATTGGTCTTGTTGCAGCCGCCCTGGAAGGTGTGGTAAAGGCCGAGCCAGTGACCGACCTCATGCGTGGCCGTATCTCCCTCGTTGTACGGCTTCGCGGTGCCGCCGGGCAACGAGGCGTCGAGCACGACGACGCCGTCGGCGCTCGGATTCGCCGCGTAGTCCGAGGGGAACGTCGCCCAGCCGAGTAGACCGCCGCCCGGCCTGGCCGTGTAGAGGTTGAGGTGGTCGGGACCACCCTTGC
Source organism: Sorangium sp. So ce385 (assembly GCF_051474135.1). Lineage (NCBI taxonomy): Bacteria > Pseudomonadati > Myxococcota > Polyangiales > Polyangiaceae > Sorangium > Sorangium sp. So ce385. The sequence goes on from NZ_CP150337.1 coordinate 11,467,046, forward strand.
GGAGCGTACTCTTGGCTTGCCGTTCGGCCGTGGAGCCAAGCGACATGGTGTACCATTCCGCCTTCGTGGTCCGGTCGACCGAGGCCAGAACGAAGCTGAAGCGCGTGGTCGCGTAAGCGTCGTTGAGCACCGCGATCTGGGCGTCGATCGCGGACTGGGGCACGTCGCCGTTCGAGATGCCCGCGCCCTTGTTGATGACGTGGAAGTGCACGGGGATCTCGACGTCCGTTTCCGCGGTGAACCCGGCCGCCACCCGGCTGCGAACGAACTGATCGACCGCATCCCTCTCAGCCTCGCTCAGCTCGACGGTCGCGCAGCTGCGCCGGAGGGGAGCCGGCGCGGCCTCCACCTGCTCGGGCTCGGCGTCGACGACGGCCGGCGCTCCCTGCTCCGCCGGAGCCGTGGGTTCGCCGTTGCACGCGGCGGCACTCAAGGCAGCGATCAAGACTAAGGCAAGTACCTCCGCACGCGTCCGAGCTCGCATGGACATTCTCCTTGGTTCAGGCCCCGCAAAGGAAGCAGGAATATATATCCGCGATGACAATCAGTTCAATTCCAAAAGGGTTGATTTCACGCACGACGACAAGGTGAGATTCCACGTCTTGGTCATCTTGCGTCATCTCGCCGAACGCCAGCAGGTCCCTCGAGCGCGCGATGACGCGGCGCAACGACGCGCGCGGCGCGACACCTCCGCTGCTCCAACATGGAGCGATCGCTCCATTATGGAGCACGCGGCGAGATCGGCGCTCTCCCAGATGCGGCCCTCGAATCGAGACCAGACGCGACGACCGGGACGATAGCGGTTCCGCCTGTTCCATGTCCTCTGCGTATTCAGCAGCAGGCTCGGGGAGCTCACCCAGGTTTCGAAAAGCCTTCTGAGGAACACCGCGCCGCGGCCCATCCGCCTGGCCTGTGCAGTTTGAGCCACGCTCGAATCGAGGCCCCACGAGGTTGTCCAACTCGCCATCTGCCATCTTCTCGACCTCGGGCCCACGGCCGCGTTCGCTGCGCGGGCTCGCTCCGGGCTGCGCGGCGCACGCGTGTCCGCTGCCGCGGCGGGGGGGACGCGCTCGCCGGCCTGGTGGCCCCTCGGCTGCCGCCTCGCCGAGCCCGGGCGCGGCGGGCGAGCCGCGCGGCGGTCGGGCGATCTCACTCGCCCCCGCTGCCGGCCCGGGGCGCGCGTCCGGTGAGCTCCGTGCATCCCGATTGCAGTACTGCCCTGGCGACGGTAGATGTCTCGCATGGCGCGCACAAAAGCAGGTCAGTCCGCGGATCAGCTCCGCGAGCAGATCCGGGCGACCGGCCTACGAGCCACCTCGCCGCGCATCGCCGTGCTGCAGAGCCTGGGCCGCTCGCGGACGCCCGTGAGCCACGCCGAGCTCGCGGCCGAGCTCGCTCCCAAGGGGTGGGATCGCGCCACCATCTACCGGAACCTGATCGATCTCACGAATGCGGGGCTCGTGCGCCGCACCGACATGGGCGACCACCTGTGGCGGTTCGAGCTGCGGGAAGGCAACGGTGAGCACGCGAAGGACGAGCACCCGCACTTCATGTGCGACACGTGCGGAGATGTGCTCTGCCTCCCCGACGAGAGCATCGAGATCAAGGCGGCGCGCGGCGCGCCCCGCGCGCTGCGCCGCAAGGGTCTCCAGATCCAGATCAAGGGTCGCTGCGACCGGTGCGTGCAGCCCTGAGCCGGGCGCGCGGGCTCGCGCGGCAGCCCTGAGCCGCGGCCGCTCCGAGCCGCACGGCGGTCCGAGGCGCGGGTCGCTCCGAGCCGCGCGCAGGTCCGAGCCGGAGCCAGCGGAGCCGCGCGGCAGCCCTGAGCTCAGGCCTGCCGGCGCCGCGTGGCGAGCCCGAGGAGCGCGAAGACGCGCCGCCTCGAGGGGGACGCGGCGGCTCTTCGCAGCTCGATTGCAACATCAATTTGATGTTGATTGGGTTCCGTGGCTCGGGCATAGCGCAAAGCGCCCATGCTCGCGCTCGTCGTCGCCCTGTCGATCGTCGGCCTCGCCACCGGGCCGCTCCTCGTGGCGCTCGGCCGGCGCAGGGCGCTGCCGACGTCGGCGCTCGACGGGCTTACGCTCGGGCTCGTCCCCACCCTGGTCCTCGCGCGCCACCTCCCGCACGCGGTCGAGGAGATCGGGCCGCAGGCGGTCCTCTGGACGGCGCTCGGGTACGTCGCGCTCTCGCTCACGGAGCACCGGCGGCGCGACACCGGCGAGATCCTGGGCCGGGAGATCGCGTTCTCGGCGCTCGCCGTCCACGCGCTGCTCGACGGCGCGGGGCTCGCGCTGGCCGCGGCCGCGGCCGACGGCGGCGCAGACGGGCTGCTCATCGCGAGCGCCGTGCTCGTGCATCGCCTCCCCGAGGGGCTTTCCCTCGCGGCGCGCTTCCTGCCCGCCTGGGGGTGGCGGCAGCTCGCCCTGCGCCTCGGCCTCCTCGGGTTGCTGACGCTGCTCGGCGCCCTCCTCGGGCAGCGCCTCATGGACGGCCTCCCGCACGCGTCGCTCGAGGTGTTCATCGCGCTCGGCCTCGGCGTCCTCCTGCGGCTCGTCGTCCACACGCACGAGGCGCCGCCCCGGAGCCAGACGGCGCGATCCGCGAGCGCCCTCGCCTTCGTCTCGGGGCTCTGCGTCGCGCTCGCGCTCCCCGGCGAGGAGAGCTCCTTCGGCCACGCGCACGGGCCCGGGCCGTCGATCGCCGCGTCGCTGGGCTCGCTGTTCGTCGCGACGGCGCCCGCGATGCTCGCGGGGCTCGCCGCGGCGGGGCTCCTGAGCGCGCTCCTCCCGCGTCGCGCGACCGGACGGCCGCGCGGCGGCGCTCCGGTCGCCGCGATGGTCTCCCTCGCCGCGCTCGCGCCGGCGCTCGACGTGGGCGGCGCGCCGATGTCGCTGCGGCTGCTCGGCCTGCCGCTCACCGCGGCGCGCGTCGCGGGCAGCGCCCTCCTCGCCGCGCTGCTCGCGCTCCTCGTCGCCAGGGCGGCCGGCGCTCCCGGCGCGGCGCCGCGCAGCAGCGCGCCCCCCGCCGTCGCGGGCGCCGCCGCGTCGCTGGGCGCGCGGCTCCGCGCCGCCGCCGCCGAGGCCGCCGGTCCGGCGCTCGACCGCGTGGCCGCGTGGTACCTCGTCGGCCTCGTGCTCGCCGTCGTCGTCGAGGCGACGCTCGACCCGGCCGCCGCGCGCGCGCTCGGCGCGCCGGCCGGCGTCGTGGTGAGCGCCCTCATCGCGGCGCCCGTCTACGTGTGCGCGCTGGGCGCGACGCCGCTCGCCGCGGTGATGGTCCACAAGGGGCTCTCGGTGGGCGCGGCGCTCGCGCTCCTCGTGGTGGGGCCCTCGACCAGCGCCGCGGCGCTCGCCGCGCTGAAGCGGTCGCTCGGCGCGCGCGCCGCCGCCGCCTTCGCGCTCGCCAGCGTCGCCCTCGCCGTCGCGATCGGCCTCGCCGCGAACGCGCTCGTCCCCGCCGCCTCGGTCCCCGAGCTCCACGGCCTCGCGGCCCGCGAGCAAGGCCCCGTCGCGTGGCTCTGCGCGGCGGCGCTCGGCGCGCTCCTGCTCTCGAGCTTCGCGCGGCTCGGGCCTCGCGCGTGGTTCGGCGGCATGCTCGGCGACGGCGCTGCGCCCGGGCCGGCGGAGCCGCACGCGCACGGCGCGCACGCGCATCGCTGCGAGGCGCACGGCGCGCTGGACGACCGCCGCGCGCACGCGCCCGCCGCGAGCGCCAGCGCGCCGCGCATCTGACGTCGGGCCGCGGCCGAGGGGCGCCGCTCAGCGGGTCCAGTACCTGCCGAGGAGCACGAGCACCATCGCCCAGAACACGACGCCGAGCCCCGCCGCGACGAGCATGGCCGGCGGAAGCCGCCTGCCGTGCTGCACGAGCCGCCCCAGCGTCCCGACGGCGCCGCCGCCGCGCATCGCGCCGCTCTCCGGCGCGAGGGTGTCGCCCAGCACGACGTCCGAGGCGCGCCGCCCCCGCCGCCCTCGGAAGCGCGCGGCGCGCAGCTCGCGGAGCACGGCCTCGAGCTCCTTCGCGAGCGCGCCCGCCGAGGCGATCCGATCGTCGCGCTCGCGCCGGAGGCAGGCGTCGACGATGCGGCTGAGGCGCGGCGGGAGCCCAGGCCTGCGCGAGGCGATCGGATCGCAGTCCTTGCTCAGGATGCGGACCATGAGCGCGTTGTAGTTCGGCGCCTGGTGCGGGAGCGTCCCGGTCAGCGCCTCGTACATGACGACGCCCAGCGACCAGATGTCGGCGCGGCCGTCGAGGTCCTCGCGCCCCGCGGCCTGCTCCGGCGACATGTAGGCCGGCGAGCCGACGACGCAGCCCGTGTGGGTCAGCGCGAAGTTGTGCTCTCTCTCCAGCACCTTGCTGATCCCGAAGTCGAGGATCTTCCCCACGAGCTCGCCCAGGTGATTCCTGTGCACGTAGATGTTCGCGGGCTTGAGATCGCGGTGGATGATCCCCTGCTGGTGCGCCATGTCGAGCGCCCGCGCGAGGCCGATGAAGATCTCGACGAGCGTCTCGGGCTCGATCGTGTGCTCGCGGCGCAGCCACTCGTCGAGCCCCTCGCCGACGAGCAGCTCGAACACGAGGAACGGCGAGCCGTCCTCGGCCTGACCGAGGTCGAGGATCTCGACGATGCTGGGGCTCCGCACGCGCCCGCTCGCCTTCGCCTCGTTGAAGAAGCGCTGGAGCGCGACGGCGTCGTCGGCCACCTCGGGGCGCATCACCTTGAGCGCCACGTCGCGATCGATGAGCTCGTTCTTCGCGGCCCACACCGACCCGCTGGCGCCTCGGCCCAGGAGCTTCACGAGCCGGTAGCGAGACTGGATGAGATCGCCGGGGTTCACTGCTGCGCCGAGGTGTCTCCGGGGAAGCTCTGGGGAGGGGGATGCCTACCCCCGACCCACATCAGAGACGGGTCCGAGGATAACCCGGCGCATGGACGAGCGGTACCGCGGGCCGCTCGGTCCAGCAGGAAGCAAAAGTTCGCGAGGCGCGGAGGCGGCAGCCGGCGTCGCGCCCCGAGGGGCCGCAGCGACGGACGGAAACGTGCTGGATGTCGAGGCGCCGCGGCGCCTCTCCTCGGCGTCACCGGCGCTCGACGAACGGGGCGGCGAGCGATGAAGAGCGCGGGCAGCGAGGGTCACGGCGGGGTTTCCCGTGCGCCGGACCCTGCGCTGCCCCTCGGGCGGGGGATCAGACGTCGTAGTAGAGGAAGAACTCGTGCGGGACCGGGCGGAGCCGGATCGCGTCGACCTCGCGCTCGCGCTTGTAGTCGATCCAGGTCTTGATGATGTCGCGGGTGAAGACGTCGCCGCGGAGGAGGAACTCGTGGTCGCGCTCGAGGGAGCTGAGCGCCTCGTCGAGCGAGCCCGGCATGTGCGGCACTTCCTTGAGCTCCTCGGGCGAGAGCGCGTAGATGTCCTTGTCGAGCGGGTCGCCCGGGTCGATCCGGTTCTGGATGCCGTCGAGGCCGGCCATCATCATGGCCGCGAAGGCGAGGTACGGATTGCAGCTCGCGTCCGGGAAGCGGACCTCGATGCGGCGGCCCTTCGGGCTGTTGCCGGGCGGCAGCGGGATGCGGATCGACGCCGAGCGGTTGCGGCTCGAGTACGCGAGGTTCACGGGCGCCTCGTAGCCCGGGACGAGCCGGCGGTAGCTGTTCGTCGTCGGGTTGGTGAGCGCGGCGATCGACTTCGCGTGCTTCAGGATGCCGCCGATGTACCAGAGGCCCGTGTCGGACAGCCCGGCATAGCCGTCGCCGGCGAAGAGCGGCTTGCCCTCCTTCCAGAGCGACTGGTGGCAGTGCATGCCGCTGCCGTTGTCGCCGAAGAGCGGCTTCGGCATGAACGTCACCGACTTGCCGTGCTTACGGCCGACGTTCTTGATGACGTACTTGAACCACATGAGGTTGTCGGCCATCGCGGTCAGCGTCGAGAACTTGATGCCGATCTCGCACTGCCCGGCCGACGCCACCTCGTGGTGGCCGACCTCGACCGCGATGCCGGTCTCGATCAGCGTGGACATCATGTCCGCGCGCAGATCCCCGAGCGTGTCGGTCGGCGGAACGGGGAAGTAGCCCTCCTTCGACCGGATCTTGTGGCCGAGGTTCAGGCCGGCCTTGCCGGTGTTCCAGACCGCCTCGTCGCTGTCGATCTCGTAGAAGGCGCCGCGCGGCGAGCTCTCGTAGCGGATCGAGTCGAAGACGAAGAACTCGGCCTCGGGCCCGAAGTAGGTCGTGTCAGCGATGCCGCTCTGGCGGAGGTGGTTCTCCGCCTTCTGGGCGATGTAACGGGGGTCGCGGCCGTAGGGCTGGCCGGTGACGGGGTCGCTGATCTTGCAGATCAGGCTGAGCGTCTTCTGGGCGTGGAAGGGGTCGAGCTTCGCCGTCGTCGGATCGGGCGTCATCAGCATGTCGCTCGCGTTGATCGGCTGCCAGCCGCGCACCGACGAGCCGTCGAAGCCGATCCCCTCCTCGAAGATGTCCTCGTTCAGACGGGACACCGGGACGGTCGTGTGCTGCCAGATGCCGGGCAGATCGATGAACTTGAGATCGACAAATTTTACGTCGTTTTCCTTCGCAAACGCGACGACATCTTTGGCCTTCATGATCTTCTCTTTCCTCGCTGACTCGCTGCTCTCGCTGGATGTGATTCTACGGCGCGCGGGCTCGTGCTCGCTGTTGGCTGCCTGGGTTGTCGAGCCTGCGACCCGCCGCGAATGCCCTGTGACGCTCTGCCCGCGGCTCGCCTAGATGGCGTCCTCGCCGCGCTCGCCCGTGCGGATCCGCACGGCCTCCTCGACGGGGACGACGAAGATCTTGCCGTCGCCGATCCGACCCGTCTTGGCGCTCTTCTCGATGGCGTCGATCACGTCGCCGACCATGCTGTCCGGCACGACGATGTCGACCTTCACCTTCGGGACGAAGTCGACGACATACGCCGACCCTCGATAGACCTCCTTCTTGCCGCCGGTCCGACCGAAGCCCTTTACCTCGGTCACCGTCATGCCCTGAATCCCGACCTCGGCGAGGGCGTCCTTGACCTCGTCGAGCTTGAACGGCTTGATGATCGCCTCGACCTTTTTCATTGCGCACGCCTGTGGTGACCGGGCGCCCGCCAGGGTAAAATCCCGGGCGCTCACCCGAAAAGCCCCGCCGGAGCAGAGCCGGTAAAGGGGGGACGCCTCCGCCGGCGGCCTCCCGTCGATGTGCCGGGCGCCGCCCGGCCTCCGATCCGTGACGGGGTCCGCCCGGCCTGCCGAGCATTGCCCCGACGCTTGTCAACGACTCAGGGGCCCATCCAGCAGAGCTGGATCGGCGACCCTTCACCCCGGGCGCTGGCGCAGCGACCCGAGGTCCAGGCTGGTGTACCCAAGCTCATGTTTCCGGAATGTTTCGCGCACCGCGCGTGCGTGAGAAAAGTGGTTCCGGCCTCCGAAAATCAAAGCCCGCTTACTTTTTTCAGCGCTCCCGGGACCCGCCCCCTGGGGAGCCCGGGAGGGGGGCCCGGGACGGGGAGCGCGCCCGCTCCCCAGGCGCCCGGGGGGGATCCGCCTCCTCCTTGCCCTGGCCGGCGTGGACTCCCGGCCCCGGTCCGGCGATGGCAGAGCCCGCCTCCACGGCGCCCCCGAGGGGTGGCTCCCCCCCTCCCGGACGGGCCCCCCCGCGCTCGCCTTGTTCTTGCGACGCGGCTCGAATAGTCTGCGCTGGCGAATCCAGTCGCGGGACAGCCCTGCCTGATGGCTTTGCCGAACAAAGCGAAGATCCCGGTAGGCACGGTCCTCGCCGGAAAATACCGCATCACACGCGAGATCGGGCGCGGTGGCATGGCTGCCGTGTACGAGGCCGAGCACATCGACATCGGCAAGCGCGTCGCGATCAAGGTGCTCGCACAGGAGCTGACGACCTCCGCCGTTGTGGTCGAGCGCTTCCTCCGCGAGGCCCGAGCCGCCGCGTCGATCCGCAGCCCGTTCATCTGCGACGTCTACGACTCCGGCAAGCTCGACGACGGGCGGCCCTTCCTCGTGCTCGAGCTCCTGGAAGGCGAGTCGCTCTACGAGCGCATGACCGTGGTCAGGTACCTCGATCCGGAGACCACCGTCGCGGTGGTGTCCCAGGTGTGTCGAGGGCTCACCAAGGCGCACGCCGCATCGATCGTCCACCGCGACCTCAAGCCGGAGAACATCTTCCTCACGAAGGACGAGGAGGGCCGGCTCTGCGCGAAGATCCTCGATTTCGGGCTCGCGAAGTTCTACGCGCCCGTCGACGGCGGCGACGCGCAGGCGCGCCTCACCCGCGAGGGCGCGGTCTTCGGAACGCCGGCGTACATGAGCCCGGAGCAGGTGCGCGGGCAGGGGGCGGTCGACCATCGCGCCGACCTCTGGGCGCTCGGCTGCATCACCTACGAGTGCCTCACCGGCCGCACCGTCTGGCAGACCGAGCAGGGCGTCGCGATGACGTTCGCGCAGATCGCGAACGCGCCGCTGCCGCAGCCCTCGGCGCTCCGCCCGGATCTGCCGCCGAGCTTCACCGTGTGGTTCGAGAAGGCGCTCGACCGCTCGATCGATCGCCGCTTCCAGACCGCGAAGGAGTTCGCCGACGAGCTCTCGATCGCGCTCGGCGTCGCGCAGCCGACGCCCCCGCGCGGCGCGGAGCCGTCGCAGGCGGGGGTCCTGCCGACCGGCGGCGACCCGCCGGCGGACGTGACGTTCGATCCGCCGGGGGTCGTCCGTGTGACCCCCAACGAAGCGCGGCGCACCGTCCCCTCGGGCCCGGCGGAGCGCGGGCTGGATCCGTTCGCCGGGCTGGACTTCTCGAGCTCACCGGGCGGCACGCCGGCCGGGCGCGTGAGCCAGGGCGCGGGGCAGCAGATCACGTTCTCCGGGGGCTCGGGCGAGGCCTCGGTGTCCGATCCGCTCGCGCAGCGCTCGCCGCCGAGGCGCGGCGGCGCCGGTCGCGCGCTCGTCGTCTTCGGCGTGCTCGTGCTCGCCGCGGGCGCCGCGTACGCGGGCTACCGCCAGTTCCTCAAGCCGACGGCGCTGCCGCCCGTCTCGTCGAGCGCCGCGCCGCCGCCGGTCGTCAGCGCGCCTTCGTCCTCCGCGTCGGCGGCCGCCGTGCCGGCGCGCGCCGACGCCCAGGCCGAGCCGCCGGGCCTGCAGTGGCCGCCGCTCGTCGCGCAGGCGCAGGAGTCGATCGCCGCCGGCGATCTCAAGGCCGCGCTCCGGCTGCTGAGGGACGCTCAGGAGAAGGGCAACCACCCCGTGCCTCGGACCTTGATCGAGCACGTGCAGGTCGCCCTGAAGGACGCGAGCGGCAAGGCGCCCTGCCAGCTCACCGGGCTCGCCCGTCCGCGCACGCACGATCTCGTGCGCGAGGGCGGCCGCGCCATAGGCGCCAGCCGGCCCTCGATCTCGCTCGGGCCGCGCGGCGCGGTGATCACCTGGACGGACTCGCACGAGGGCACCGAGCACGCGTACACGGCGGCGCTCGACAGCGCGATGCGCCCGTCGTCCCCCGCGCTCGACGTGACGCCCGAGGGCCGCGCCATCGGCCGCCCCGAGCTGACGACCGCCGGCGATCGGCTGGTGCTCACGTACTGGGACGGCAAGGGGCCGGAGGCCGGCGTGTACGTGCGCTGGCTCGACGCCAGCGGCCGGATCGACGGCCCCGCGATGATGGTCGCCCGCTTCCCTCGCGGAGGGAACTCCTGGCCCTCGCTCGCGCACGCCTCCGAGGGCTTCGTGATCGCGTGGTCGGACGACGGGGACAACGCCTCCTCCGAGGACCTCTTCATGCGCCGCCTCTCGCCGAACCTCGAACCGGTCGGCGAGATCATCCGGCTCACGGACGTGACGCCGACGGGCCCCTCGAAGCCGCGCGTCCGCCTGCCCTCGATCGCGGTGACGAGCGACGTGATGCACCTCGCCTTCCGCTTCGATCGCGATCCGATGCGGGTCATCCAGTACATGCGCCTGCCGCTCGCGAGCGCCGACAAGGGGCTCCCGCCGGCCGCGCCCGGCAAGCGCGCCGATCGCGCGCTCGGCGAGCTGTCGCTCGTGAACAGCGATCGGGCCCGCAGCGACAGCCCCTCGCTCGCGTGCGGCGCGGCCGGCTGCTTCGTCGTGTGGCACGGCGAGGCGCCGATCGGGGGCGCGTCGGCCGCGTACATCGATCCGGCCAAGGGGCAGCCGCTCTGGCGCAAGAGGTTCTCGAAGACCGGCGCGCGCCCATCGGTCGCGATCGCGCCGAGCGGTCAGGCCCAGCTCGTCTGGTTCGAGCAGGGCCGCATGCTGACCGCATCGATCAACCGCGACGGCATCGGCGCGCCCACGAAGTTCGCCCGCGTCAGCGGCGATCAGCCGGCGCCATCGATCAGCCCCGGCGCGAAGCCCGGAGAGTGGTATGTCGCCTGGCTCGACTACGAGGCGGGTCATCTCGAGCCCTACGCCGCTCGCATCCAGTGCCGGTGACCCCATGCTCATCCTCCCACCTCGAAGCGAGGTCCGCGCCCGCCCCATCGAGACCGAGCGGCTGCTCCTCGTGCCGATCGACCCGTCCGACGGACCGGAGCTCTGGCTCGCGGTCAGCGGCTCGCGCGCGACGCTCCAGCGCTGGCTGCCCTGGGTGCAGTTCCACACGGATCCGGCCGCGAGCGTGCGCTTCGCCGAGGCGTGCGCCGCCGACTGGGATCACGGCAGGGCGCTGCGCTTCGTCATCCGCGAGCGCGCGCACCGCACGCTCGCCGGGGTGGTCGGGCTCGAGTCGTGCGTGCACCTGCACCGCTCCTGCGAGCTCGGGTACTGGCTGCGCAAGGAAGCGACCGGGCGCGGCCTGATGACCGAGGCCGCGAAGGCCGCGCTCGGGTTCGCGTTCGGCCACATGGGCGCGCACCGGGTGCGGGTCGCGGCCGCCACGGACAACCACGCCTCCCTCGCGGTCATCGGGCGGCTCGGCTTTCGCTTCGAGGGCATCGCCCGGCAGGCCGAGTGGTGCGACGGCCGCTGGCTCGACCACTCCGTCTTCGCGCTCCTGGCGACCGACCCCAGGTGAGGCGGGTAAGCCCACTCGCGCTCCGGGCGCCTGAGGCGGCCCGTACGCCGCCCGAAGCGCGCTAGCATCCTGCCCTCGCCGTGGCTCGCCGTCGCCTCATCCGCTGGCCTCGCGGCACGATGCCGCTCGTGCCGCTCGCGCCCGCGATCGTGATCGTCGTGGGGATCGCCACCGCGGTGGCGATCGCGCTGATCGGCATCCGCCAGCTCGCCAGGATGAGCGATCAGGCCGCGAGCCTGCGCGCGGAGGTGCTGGCCGCGACGCTCGCGGCGCGGCTCCATGGGACCGCCGACGCGGAGCGGACCGAGCTCCTCGGGCAGGCGGCGCGGCGGACCGGGTCGGAGATCCTGCTCGTCGAGCAGAACGGCCACGTGCTGGTGAACGAGAGCTTCGGCGCGCCGGCCAAGGCCGACATCTTCCAGATGCTCACGCGGGGCAAGGGCGAGGAGACGACCTCGCTCGGCCGCGTCCGGTTCGCGGCGCGCCCGCTCCGCCCGCCGCTGTCTCACCTCTCGGTGCTCACCTTCGTCTCGGCGCCGACCCCGCCGCCCGACTCGCTCGCCCTCGGCAACGCGGTCGCGGCGCTCACGACGCTGCTGCTCGGCGTGGCGGTCGCGGTCGCGCTCTCGTTCACCAAGGCGGCGCGCGACGACGTCGACTACCTGCGCGAGCGCATCACCGCGATGGCGCGCGGCCACGGCCAGAGCGCGTCGAGCACCGACCTCATCCAGACTGAGCCGGTGCCGATCCGGTCGCTCGACCAGGTGGGCCTCCTGACGGCGGCCTTCAACCTGCTGATCACCCGCTTCGCCGCGGCGGAGCGCTCCTACCGGGCGGATCTCCAGCAGGCGTCCGCGATGGACCGCGAGCGCTCGGCGTTCCTCGCGGGGCTCAGCCACGAGCTGCGCACGCCGCTCAACGCCATCCTCGGGTTCGCGCACGTGCTCGAGAGCGAGGTCGACGGGCCGCTCAGCCAGGACGCGCGCGAGGCGCTGTCCGTCATCCGGCAGAGCGGCGAGCACCTGCGCACGCTCATCGACGACATCCTCGATCTGTCGGCGCTCGAGACGGGCAAGCTCCAGCTCTCCCGCCGCGCCGTCAACCTCCGCGTCCTCGTCGATCAGGTGATGCGAGAGGCGTCCGCCGCCGCGCGCGACAAGCCCATCCAGCTGCGCGTCACCGGGGACCACGGCCTCCTCGCGCACGCCGATCCGAGGAGGGTGCGGCAGATCCTGACGAACCTCGTCTCGAACGCCGTCAAGTTCACGGCGCGCGGCTCGGTGGCGGTCCACATCGCGGCGCGCGGCCGCTACGCGACCATCGCGGTCCAGGACACCGGCCCCGGCATCCCGCCGGAGGAGACGACGGCGGTCTTCGAGGAGTACCGGCAGACCGGCGACGTGCGCTCTCGCCGCGCCGGGACGGGGCTCGGGCTCTCGATCGCGCGGCGCCTCGTGATGATGCACGGCGGGACGATCCAGCTGGAGAGCGAGCTCGGGCGGGGCTCGACCTTCACGATCACCCTGCCGCTCTGGGTCGCCCCGCCCCCCCAGCCCGCGCCGGTCCAGCCGCCCGCGCCGGACGCGGCCGCGACGCCCGTGAGCGAGCCGGGCAGCGGCCGGCCAGGAGGGAGGATCGCATGAACGAAGAGCGCACGAGGGACGACGCGATCCACTTCGCGCGGCGCGTGCTCGTCCGCCAGGCGCTGGTCGGCGTCGCCGCGTTCGGGGCGATCGCGGCGCTCGCGCCGAAGCTGCTCATCCTGGAGCACGACGTCGCCGCGAGCGTGCTCTCGGTCGGCGCCAAGATCGCGCTCGCCGCGATCGTCGCGACCACGCTGCTGACGCTGCTCCGGCTGCGCACGCACCGGAACCTGCTGCGCTCGCTCATGATCGGCTCGCGCGACATCGATCACGAGGAGCTCGAGCGGTTCGCCGAGCTGCCGCCGTCCTTGGCGCTGCGCTTCGTGCTGGCGAGCTCGACGATCTCGAGCCTCACGATGATCCCGGGGATCAGGCCGGAGAAGCTCGACGACGGCCGGGCGGTCAGCCTGCTCATCCTCGCGATCACGATCCTCTGCGCGTCCGCGATCCCGCACTACGTGTTGACGCGCGCCACGACGTTCAGCCTCTTCGAGATCAGCCCGGTCGAGGCGATCGGCTCCTTGCTCGAGACGGCCGAGTTTTACCAGACGCCGCGCCGGCGGGTCACCTACAAGCTGCTCCTCGCCGTCGCCGCGCCGGTGCTGCTCGTCGGCGTCGGGGCGGTGCTGATCGCGAACGCGCACCTCCAGACGTTCATCGAGCGGAGCCGGCGCACGACCGCGGGGCTCATCGCGCGGACGGCGCTCGATCCGTCGCTCGGGGCCATCGCGGAGGCCGATCGCAACGACGTCGTGGCCGCCGCGGCGGAGTACGGGTTCCTCGCGCGCGTGCAGCACGACTGCGTGAGCGCGGAGCCCTCCTTCGGCCGCGAGGCCGACGGGCAGATCGCCGTGATCACGCCGCTCGACGGCGGCTGCGCCAACATCCGGTTCTCGGCCGACCTCGAGCCCTCCGCCGCGATCTGGGGCGCGCTCGTCGCGCTGCTCGCGGTGCTGGTCGCCGGCGTGCTCGGCAACCTGTTCGGCCGCGTCCTCGCCGCCGATCTCGTGCACGCCACGAAGCAGGTGCGCCTGCTCGGCACGGACAGCGTGCTCCGCGGCGCCACGCAGATCGCCCGCCCCGCCCGGTTCGCCGTCGTCGCCCGGCTCGGTCACGCCATCGAGGATCTCGCCGAGCGCTTCCGCGTCTTCGCCGCGGCGCAGGAGCGCGCGCTCGAGGCCCGCGAGGCGGCGCAGCGCATGCGCGGCCTCCTGTTCGCCAGCGTGAGCCACGACCTCAAGAGCCCGCTGAACGCGATCCTCGGCTTCGCCGAGCTCGTGGGCCAGGAGGACCTGACCGCCGCCCAGCGCGAGAGCCTGGAGCTCATCTCGACGCGCGGCCGCGAGCTCCTCGGACTCATCGAGTCGATCCTCGACGCCGCGCGCGTCGAGGCCGGCCAGCTCACGCTCGAGCCTCAGCCCACGTCCGTCGGCGCGCTCATCGCGGGCGCGATCCGCAAGGCGCGCGAGCTCGCGAGCGACGCCGACGGGGAGGTCGTCGTGGAGGTCGGCGACACGCTGCCGCTGATCCCGGTCGATCAGGCGTACGCGACGCGCGCGATCGCCGTCATCGTGGCGCACGCGCTCAGGACCGGCGCGGCCGACCCGTCCGCGCGCCTCGTGCGCCTCACCGCGACGATGGCCGGCGAGTTCAACAGCGAGGTCCGCATCGACATCGAGTACGGCAGCCGCGACGTGCCGCCCGACGAGCTGGAGGCGCTGTTCAGCCGGCAGACCACGGCGCGCGGGCGCGGCCTGACCCTCGGCCTCAGCCATGCGCGCTCGGTGATCGAGCTCCACGGCGGCTCGCTCGAGGTGGACGGCGCCCCGGACGGCCGCCCGCTCTGCCGCGCGCGGCTGCCGCGCGTCCCGCCGCCGCGCCGCCCTCGCCTCTCGTCGGTGCCCGCGCTCGGCTGACCTCGCCCGCAGCCGCCGGCGGCGCGCGACCCACGCCTCTCCGCGCGCGCGGGATCGCTTCCCTTCGCCCTCTGCCCGCGGTACTCCCGGGGCATGCCTGAACGGGCGCTCTCTCCTGCCGAGACAGGCGACGACGATCGCTTCGACCGCCTCTTCCGGCCTGCCTCGCTCGCCGAGTACGTCGGCCAGGCCAAGCACACGGAGAACCTGAAGGTCTTCGTCGAGGCCGCGCGCCGCCGGCACGAGCCGCTGGACCACATGCTCTTCTGCGGCCCGCCCGGGCTCGGCAAGACGACGCTCGCCCACATCCTCGCCCGCGAGATGGGCGTCACCCTCCACGTCACGAGCGGGCCGGCGATCGAGCACAAGGGCGCGCTGGCCGGGCTGCTCACCAAGCTGGAGCGCAACGACGTGCTCTTCATCGACGAGATCCACCGGCTCACGCCGGCGGTCGAGGAGAGCCTCTACCCCGCGATCGAGTCGTTCAAGATCGACATCATGACCGGCGACGGCCCGTACGCGACGACGATCCAGCTCGCGCTGAAGCCGTTCACGCTCGTCGGCGCCACGACCCGCACCGGGCTGCTCACCGCGCCGCTGCTGTCGCGGTTCGGCCACGTCGTCCGGCTCGATTTCTACCCCGTCGAGGAGCTCGAGCGCATCGTGCAGCGCAGCGCCGGCCTGCTCGACGTGCCGATCGACGCCGGGGGAGCGCGCGAGATCGCCGCGCGTTCGCGCGGCACCCCCCGCGTCGCCAACCGCCTCCTGCGCCGGGTCCGCGACTTCGCCGAGGTGCTCGGCGACGGCGCGATCACCATGGCGATCGCGCGCAAGACCGCGGAGCGGCTCGAGATCGACCCGGCGGGCCTCGACGAGATGGACCGCAGGCTGCTGCGCGTCATCATCGATCACTACGACGGCGGCCCGGTGGGCGTCGACACCCTGGCCGCGGCGCTCAGTGAGCCGCGCGACACCATCGAGGACGTATACGAGCCGTTCCTGCTGCAGCAGGGTTTCCTCGGCCGCACGCCCCGGGGCAGGATCGCGACCCGCCGCGCGTACGAGCACCTGGGCATCGCGGCTCCCGCGGCGAAGCAGGGGGATCTCTTCTCCTGACGCACGCCGCGCGCGCGGCGCCCCGATGCGCCGCGCCGCCCGCCACGTTCGGTGAGCGCGCCAGCGTTGCGCCGTGATCCGGAATTCTCTCATCGCTCCAGCGTGGAATCGATAAGCTTGCGGTGTGTCTCGCCGTGATCCTGTGCTCGTCGTGGATGACGACGCCGTCAGCCGGCAGATGCTGCTGCACGCGCTGGCCGACGCGGGCATCGAGACCGTCGCGGTCACCTCGGGCGCGGAGGCGCTCGCCTGGCTCAAGGCGAACGTGCCCGCGCTCGTGCTGCTCGATCTGGTGATGCCGCCCCCGGACGGCTACGTGGTCCTCAGCGCCGTACGGGATGATCGCCGCACGCAGGACGTCCCGGTCGTCGTGCTGACGGCGCTCGACGCGGACGAGGAGGTCGCCCGCGCGTTCGAGCTCGGCGCGGACGACTTCATCCGCAAGCCGTTTCGCCCGGCCGAGCTCATCGCCCGCATCCGCGGGCAGCTCCGGATCCGCGACTACGTCGACGCGCTCGCGCGCAAGGAGCACGACGCGAAGGTCGTCCTCGAGCTGACACAGGCGCTCTCCTCGACGCTCGACTTCCGGAACATCCTCTTCACGGTCGTGCGCCGCATCGCCGAGGTGGCGCGCGTCGATCGATGCAGCATCGTCCTCGTGCGCGACTCGGGCGACGTCGGCTACGTGGTCGCCGCGAGCGACGACAAGGAGCTCCGCGATCTGCCGATCGATCTCGGGAAGTACCCGGAGATCCAGCGCGTCATGCGCACGGGCGACGTGCTCGTGATCGACGACGCGAAGGCGCACCCGCTGTTCGACATCGTGCGCGCCGAGCTCCCGGAGAACGCGTTCCGCTCGCTCGCCCTCCTGCCGATCCTGTTCGAGGACAAGCCGCTCGGGGTGCTCTTCCTGCGGGGGCGGCAGCCGGTGGCCCCTCACGCGCACGAGCTCTCGCTGGCGCGCACGGTCGCGAGCGCCACCGCGATCGCCCTGCGCAACGCGCGCATCCTGCAGTCGCTCCGCGATCAGACGCAGCAGAGCACCTTCGCCCGGTTCGAGGCGGAGCGCCGGCTCAAGGCGCTCCAGCGCTACGCCGACTTCTTCCACTCGACCGCGGACGGTATCATCGTCGTCGATCCCGACGGCCACATCCTCTTCTCCAACCCGCGCGCCCAGGCGATCACCGGGCGCACGGCGGAGGACCTCGAGAAGGCGAACCTGGCCGACCTCGTCGACCCTCGCGAGCACCCGCTCCTCGAGGAGATCCGGGCCGGCTTCGCCAAGGGGTCGTTCCCGCACATGGTGGACTTCACCGTGAGGCGGGGCGAGCCCGAGTATGAGAAGCTCATCCTGAGCTTCAGCTTCAGCAGCGTCCTCCGGGAGGAGAGCGGCGCCGTCCTCGTCAGCTTCCGCGACGTCACCACGGAGCGCGCCACCGAGGCGGAGCTCACCAAGACCAAGGAGTTCTTGGAGCGGGTCATCGAGAGCTCCGTCGACGCCATCGTCTCGGCCGACATGGAGGGCGTCGTCCTGCTCTTCAACCGCGCCGCCGAGCGGATCTACGGCTATGACGCGAAGGAGGTCGTCGGCGCGATGAACGTCCGCGCGCTCTACCCCGACCACAACGCCGAGCAGATCATGAGGCTCATCCACGCGAAGGAGCACGGCGGCCCCGGCCGGCTCGAGGGCTACCGGACCGAGGTCCTCGCCAAGGACGGGTCGCGCATCCCGGTGCACCTCTCCGCCGCGTTGATCTTCGAGAACGGCGTCCCGGTCGGCTCCGTCGGCATCTTCACCGACCTGCGCGAGCGGATGCGGATGGAGGCCCGCCTCACCGAGGCGCAGGAGGAGCTCCGCGCTCGCGAGAAGCAGGCCATCATCGCGGAGCTCGCGGGCGCGGCCGCGCACGAGCTGAACCAGCCCCTCACCAGCGTGCTCGGCTACGCCGAGCTGATCTGCCGCCGGATCGACGACGCGTCCCCCATCAAGGGGGCGGCGGCCACGATCCGCAGCGAGGCCGAGCGGATGGCGGAGATCGTCCGCAAAATCGGCAAGATCACCCGCTACGAAACGAAATCCTATGTCGGCGCCGCGAAGATCATCGATCTCGACCGGTCGAGCGGCGACGACCCGAACAGGGGGATCGGGTGAGCGGGAGGAGCGCGGAGCGCCTGGGGAAGCGGCCGTTGTCCGACGCTCCCGTCACGCTTCGAAAGCCCCTCACCCGGGACCTCCCGCTCGAGTGGATCGACAACCTGCTGATCGCGTCGAGCGAGCTGGATCCATCCGCTTCCATCGAGCAGCGCGCCTCGGCGCTGCTCGGCGCGGCCGCGAAGATGCTCCCCGGCTGCGGTCTCGGCGTGTACATCCCGGGCGCGACGGGCGCGCAGGCGGTCGTCCGGGTGTCGCCGCGCCCTCGCCGCGACGACGGCCGCGATCCGGCGCGGCTCCTCCCGGAGTTCGCCTTCGAGCGCGTCGCGGCCATCGAGCCAGAAGGGCGCTCGACGATGCACATCGCGGCCGACGACGCCGGGTACCTCGACAGCGCGCCCATCCAGGCGCTGGTCGACCGGCTCGTGCTCACCCTGGGCGCCTCGCTCCGCGAGGCGCGCGCGCACGAGTCGCTGCGCGCCCAGGTCATCCAGGCCGAGAAGCTGGCCTCCCTCGGGAAGATGGCCGCCGGCGTGGTGCACGAGCTCAACAACCCGCTCACCTCGATCCTCGCCTACTCCGAGTACCTGCGCCGCAAGGGCGAGCGCAGCGGCTTCGATCCCTCGGACATCGAGCGGCTCGCGAGGATCAACGAGGCGGCGGACCGCATCCTCCGCTTCTCGCGCGACCTCATCACCTACGCGCGGCCGTCGACGGAGAAGCCGGGCGCCGTCTCCCTCCACGACATCATCGAGCGCGCGCTGGTCTTCTGCGAGCACCTGCTCGACCAGACGGGCGTCACCGTCGAGCGATGCTTCGGCGAGATACCGCCCGTGCGGGGCCTCATCGACCCGCTGACGCAGGTGTTCGTCAACCTGTTCACGAACGCCGCGCACGCGATGCACGAGCACGGCGGCTGTCTCGGCATCACCACCACGATGTCGCCGGAGGACGGTTACATCACGGTGACCATCCGGGACGAGGGGCACGGGATCGACATCGAGCACCTGCCGAGGATCTTCGACCCCTTCTTCACGACCAAGACCGACGGGAGCGGCACCGGGCTCGGCCTGAGCATCGTCAGGAACATCGTCGCCTCGCACGGCGGCAGCATCCGCGCGGAGGCGTGCGCCCCGCGCGGGACGGCCTTCTACCTCGACCTGCCCGTCGCGCTGCCGTCCTCGGGCCGCCGCTGAGCGGGCGCCGAGCGCCCTCGCTCAGGGCGCGACCTTGATGCCGAGCACGAGCACGCCGCCCTGGTGCTGCTGACCCGCCACGAAGAAATTCTCGCCCGCCTTGGCGTTCACCTCGAGCAGCGGCAGGAACGTGTTGCCGCCTGGCTTCTGGATGCTCGCGCTGACGACGAAGCGCTTCGGCTCGTCCTGCTTCTTCGCGGCCACGACGTCCTTCAGCGACACCATGAGGACGCTGCCGTTCGGCAGCTTCGTCGTCGTCGGCTTGCCCTTCTGCAGGCTGATCTTCAGCCGATCGAGGAGCTTGTAGCTGTTGTACGCCGAGAACGGCGGCTTCCCGAGCTCGGGCATCTTGCCGATCTTCGGATCGATCCCGGCCCCGTCGTTCGTTGCGTGGAGGACCACGACCTCGGTCGTGACCGCGGCGTCGGACGGCGCGGCCGGGGCGGGCGCCGGCGCCTTGCCTTGCGCGACGGCGGGGGAAGGGCTCACGCCGAGCGCCAGGACCATGATCGCGGTGATCGCACTCGCAAGAAATCTCATCACTGTCCTCCCGGACCCTCATCGGAGAGCCAAACCACCGTGGTCGTCGGGCCTGAGGCAGCCGCCTCCCGCGGAACGTAGAAGATGGATCCCATGCGCGCCCCGAAGTCGACCGCGGCGACCTCGACGCCCGGCTCGATCTCGCCTTCGGCGCTCGGCGCGGCGACGGGCTCGTGGGTCGGTGCGGCGGGCGGCGGGGCGAGCTCCGCGGAGGGCGCCGGCGCGGTCAGCGCTGCGCTGGGCGCCTCCACGTCGGTCCGGCCCCAGACCATCATCGCGGCGGCCGCAGCCACGGCGAGCGCCGTCAGCGCGAAGATCCCGCGCGCGTTGTCGTTGGCCGGCGATCCCTGAAGCCGCGCCCGCGCGCGCGGCGGAGCGGCCGGCGGCGACGCCGCGAGCGGCTGCACGACAGCGCCTCCGTTGGCCTTCGATGCCGCCCCCTCCCCTTCGAGGATCTTCGCCATGACCCCGTCGGCGATGCCGTCGGCCGCGCTGGAGGCGAGCGCGCTGTCCCGGATCATGTCGGCTGCGGTGACGAGCCCTGCGACCTTCGCTCGGCAGCCGGGGTCGTGGAGCACATACTCCTCCACCTGCCGGTGACGCGCCTCATCGAGCTCACCGTCGAGATAGAGCATCAGCTCCAGATCCGTCGGCGGGGCGCTCGCTTCCCCGTGATTCGCCTTGCTGCTGTTGGCGGTGCTCACGCGATCTCCTCCGGGTCCTCTGCGGCTCCCTTGCCCTCTTCCTCCGCGTAGCAGTCAGCGAGGGCGCGCTGAAGCTTCTGACGGGCGTGGAACAGGCGGCTCATGATCGTCCCCTTCGAGACCCCCATCGCCTGCGCCATCTCCTCGTAGGACATCCCCTCGACCTCCCGCATCAGGATCACGCCTCGGTGGTAAGGCGGCAGCGCGTCGAGCGCGGCCTGGATGCGCCCGGCGATCTCTCGGCGGCGGACGACGTTGAGGGGGTCGGCGCCGTCGATCCGGGCGACGAGCGGGAAGTCGGACTGCTCTTCAGCTGCCTGGTTTTCCTGGAGCTCGAGGTCGCGGCGCCCCGGCTTGCGCATGAGGTCGATCGCCAGGTTCGTGACGATCCGGTAAAGCCAGGTAAAAAACGAGGAGCCGCCCTGAAAGGAGCCGAGCCCCTTGTAGACGCGGAGGAACGCGTCCTGCACGAGCTCGCGCGCGTCGTTCTCGTCGCGGACGAGCCCCATCGCGATCGCGAACGCCCGGCGCTGGTGCCGTTCCACGAGCGAGCGGAACGCCGCCTGGTCCCCCTTCTGCGCCCGCTCGATGAGCTCACGATCTTCCTCCGCTTCCCGCCGTCGTGCCTCGCGATTGGACGCACGGGCGGAAGCGCTATTCAGGCGCGCGTGGAGCTGCTCCGCTCGGCGGTGGTCGCCCCCCGCGGGCAGGTCGTCGCCCTCGATGTCGCCCGGCGCGTCGCCGGGAGGGCCGGGAGGTGCGACCGGCTCGAGCTCGTCCGGGGAGGAGGGTAGAGAGGCCACGGGGTCAGCTTACCTGAGGAGGCTGGGGGACGAGGAAGGTCGCGCGGCGGATGCCCCGGCCGGGCGCGCGGCGACCGGCGGGCGTGCCGGGCACAAGGTCGTTACGCTCCGCGTTGCCCGGCTCACGGCTCATCGGTCTCCTCGTTGAGCTCGGGGAGCTCGCCCAGCGTGAGGCGCACATCGAAGACCCGCTCGAGCCGCGCGACGCGGAGCGTAACGATCTTGTTCACGCCGGCGATGCTCGCCATCCACCTGAGCTCGTTCGGGTCGGAAATCGGCTTTCCCTCGAAGCCGATGATCACGTCGTCCGGCGCGATGCCGGCCCGGTCCGCGGGCCCACCCGCCACCACGGTCTTCACCCACGCCCCCTTTCGATCCGGCCGCTTGAGCCGCCCCGCCTCGATCGAGTTGAGGACATCGACGATCACCCCGACCTGGCTCCGGCGGATCTTCCCGTCGCGCAGCAGCATCGGCAGGAGCTGCCGCACCATGTTGATCGGGATCGCAAACCCGATGTTGTTCGCGTTGGCGCGCACGGCCGCGTTGATGCCGACCACCTCGCCCTTGAGGTTCAGGAGCGGGCCGCCGGAGTTGCCCGGGTTGATGCTCGCGTCCGTCTGGAGGAAGTTGAAATAGCCGCTCGGGTCGAGCCCCTTCACGTCGTCCCGGGTGCGGCCCTTGGCCGAGAGGATGCCCGCCGAGACCGTGTGGGAGAGGCCGAAGGGGTTGCCGATCGCGACCACCCAGTCGCCGACCTCGATGGTGTCCGAGTCGCCCAGCGGCAGCGACGGGAGCCTCTTCTCCTCGACCTTCAGCACGGCGACGTCCGTGTGCTTGTCGCGGCCGACGACGGTCGCCTTGATGTCGCGCCCGTCGACGAAGCTCACGAGGATGTCCGTCGCGCCCTCGATGACGTGGTTGTTCGTCAGCAGGAAGCCCTCGGGGTCGTAGACGAAGGCCGTCCCGAGCCCCTCGGCGACCGTGCGGCGGCGGCCGCCGGGGTGCTGCTGCCGCTCGACGCGGGCCTTGACCGTGGCGACCGCTGGGTCGGCCCTGCGCGCGAGCGGCGCGAAGGAGCCGGGCATGCCCTCGGACCGGACGATCGGAGGAGGCAGCGGCGTAGGAGGAGACGGGGGAAGGCTGACCACCGGCACGGCGCCCGGGGGGACGGCGGAGCTGCTCGCTCCGGAAGAGTGGCCGGGAGAGGCCTTGCTGCACGCGGCGACGAGCCAGGCGAGGAGGACCCACGAAAGAGCCCTGGCGCCGGCGGTCACGAGCGTTTCGAGACCTCGAGGTAGCGCATCCGCAGATCGTAGAGCGCCTGCTCAAGCAGGCGCTCCTCGTCACCCGTGAGGTTCCCCTTGGTCTTCTCCTGGAGCAGGGAGAGCAGATCGATGTCCTGATGCGCGAGGACCAGGTTCTGCTCTTCCCTGCCGTCAGGGCTGGGCGCGTCGCCCAGGTGCACGTACGCGGAGCCGATGATCGACAGCACAAACGTCGAGAAGTCGAGCGTCGGCAGCTCCGGGGGGCCCCCGGCCGGAGGGAGCTCCTCCTGCTCCTTCGCGTCGCTCACTCGGACCCTTCGTCGTCGAGCTCAGGCTCGACCCGCGGCGCGTGCGCTGCCCCGCCGAGCGCCGGCTGATCGACCGCGATCGTCTCGGCCTGCTCTTCCACGTCCGGCAAGCTCGCGAGGTGCGCCTCGATGGTCGTGGCGCCAAGCGTACCGCTCGCCAGCAGGCGCTCGCGCACCCGGCGATCGAGCTGCAGCTCCGTCAGCTTGCCCTTCTCACCTACGGTCATGATGTGATCTCCTCGGACAACCCGCCCGTTCGCGGCGGGCTTAGGACGACTTCTTCGAGAGCGTCACGAGCACCTCGCCATTGCCGTGCTCGTGAGGATGGCCGTGATCGTGGTCATGATCGTGATCGTGATCGTGGCCGCAGCACCCCCCGCTCTCGGACTCCTCGATGCGCTCCTCCAGCTCGGCTTGAGCCTGCGCGATCTCCTCTTCGCTGGCGGCGCGCACATCGCTGACCTGGACCTGGAAGCGCACCTTCTGGCCCGCCAGCGGGTGGTTCGTGTCGACCCGGAAGCCGTCGGGGAGGATGTCGACCACCCGGAGCGCGACCGGCTCGCCGTCCGGCCCCTGGGCGACGAACTCGTCGCCGACCTCGACCTCGCCCGCGTCGGGGAAATCGGCCTTGTCGACCTCGAAGATGCCGGAGTCCTCGCGCTCGCCGAACGCCTCGGCCGGCTCGACGGTGATCTCGCGCTGCTCGCCGGCGCGCAGGCCCTCCAGGGCGCGCTCCAGGCCAGGCACGATCTGGGCATATCCGTGCACGTAGATGAGCGGCTCCGCGGTCGACGCCTGGTCCACCGCCTCGCCGTTTTCGTTGAACAGGACGTAGGACAGCGTGACGACGGTGTCCGTTGCGATGGGCAGCGACTCCATAGGCGGCGGTTGGTTTGCCATGGCGGTTCCGCGGTTTCAAGCGAGCCGCGCCTGCGCAGCGGCATGCTATGAGGACGTCCGATGGCCGATTCCATGGCTCGGGCGACCGGTCGCGACCCTCTCGACGCGTCGGCCCCTGCGACGCAGGCCACCCCGGAAGCGGAGCGCGTTCGCCCCGGCGAGGCGCCGCCGGGCGGGACCCGACCGGCCTCGGCAGCGCCTCCCCCGCGCGGCGGCGCGTCGGCCCAGGGCCCGCGCGCGGGTGGACCGCCTCCCGGTCGCGGGGGGGAGAGCCTGGAGCAGGAGCTCTCGCGGGTGGGGACGAAGCGCTGGCTCGGGCGCCTCGGCGTTCTGGCGATCATCGCCGCGCTCGTCGCGGGGATCGTCGTGTGGAGGATCCGGACGGCGCCGCCGCCGCCGCCGCGCTACGTCACGGGCGACATCACGACGGGCGACGTGATCGAGGTGGTGCAGTCGACGGGGCAGGTCAAGCCGCTCACCGAGGTGCAGGTCGGCGCGCAGGTTTCGGGGCGAATCACCAAGGTTTACGTGGATTTCAACAGCATCGTGAAGGCCGGCGACGTGCTGGCCGAGATCGATCCGACGCTCTTCGGGGCGCAGATCGACTCCAACCAGGCGCAGCTCGAGGCGGCCAACGCGAGCGTCGTGCGCTCCGAGGCCTCGCTGGGGACCGCCAAGCAGCGGCTCGACCGCGCGAAGAGGATGGTCGCGGAGGGCGTGGGCTCGCAGGCCGATCTCGACACGGCGCAGGGCGCCTACGACGTGGCGCTCGCCGATCTCGCGGCCGCGAAGGCGCAGGTGGCGCAGCTCAGGGCGGTGCTCCGCTCCTCCACGACGAACCTCCAGTACACGCGCATCTTCTCCCCCATCGACGGGGTCGTCATCAGCCGCGCGATCGATCCCGGGCAGACCGTGGCGGCGAGCTTCCAGGCGCCCACGCTCTTCGTGATCGCCCAGGATCTGCGCAAGATGCGCGTGCTCGCCGACATCGACGAGGCGGACGTGGGGCGGCTCCGCGAGGGCATCGAGGCCGACGTCAGCGTCGACGCCTTTCCGGGCGAGACGTTCCGGGGGACCGTGAGCCAGGTGCGATACAGCCCGCTCAACCAGTCCGGCGTCGTGACGTACGCGGCGGTCGTCGAGGTCGACAACCCGGACGTCAAGCTCCGGCCGGGCATGACGGCCACGGTGAGCATCCGGTCCGCCGAGGCCAAGGGGGTGCGGCGGCTGCCGAACGCGGCGCTCCGGTTCAAGCCGGCCCCGGAACGGGACAAGGACGGCAAGGAGATCAAGGCGCCGCCCCTCGAGCCGCTCCCGCCGAAGAAGGGCCGCGTCTACGTGCTGACCGACGCCACGCCGGGCGCGGAGAAGATCGAGCCGCGCGTCGTCGACGTCGGGATCACCGACGGCATCGTCACCGCGCTGCTCACCGATCTCGGGCCGGTCAAAATCGTCATCGACGAGAACGACGGTCCATCCACGGGCGGCAGGGGGCGCGGCCCCCGGCTGTTCTGAGGCGCGATGCTGCCCCAGAGCCAGGCCGTCGCCGCGGTGCTCCGAGACGAGCCGCTCATCGAGCTCTCGAGCGTCGGCAAGGACTACACGACCGAGGCGGTCGTCGTGCGAGCGCTCCGCCACGTGGATCTGACCATCCAGCACGGCGACTTCGTCGCCATCGTCGGGCAGAGCGGCTCCGGCA
Source organism: Sorangium sp. So ce385 (assembly GCF_051474135.1). Taxonomy (NCBI): domain Bacteria; kingdom Pseudomonadati; phylum Myxococcota; order Polyangiales; family Polyangiaceae; genus Sorangium; species Sorangium sp. So ce385. The sequence goes on from NZ_CP150337.1 coordinate 11,492,332, forward strand.
AGAGCACCCTGATGAACATCATCGGGTGCCTCGATCGGCCGACCCGGGGCACGTACCGGCTGGACGGGCTCGACGTGACCCGGCGCAGCAACGACGCGCGCGCGATCGTGAGGAACCGCCTCATCGGGTTCGTCTTCCAGGGCTTCAACCTGCTGCCGCGCACCACGGCGCTCGAGAACGTGGAGCTGCCGCTCGTCTACCGGGGCGTCGGCGCGGCGGAGCGGCGCAGGCGCGCGCTCGAGGCGCTCAGCGCGGTGGGGCTGGCCGAGCGCCTGCACCACACGCCGAACCAGCTCTCGGGCGGCCAGCAGCAGCGCGTCGCCATCGCGCGGGCGCTCGTCACCTCCCCGCCGCTGCTCCTCGCCGACGAGCCCACGGGCAACCTCGACACCCGCACGAGCTACGAGGTGCTCGGGCTCCTTCAGCGGCTCAACCTGGAAGGGATCACCATCGTCCTCGTGACCCACGAGCCGGACATCGCCGCCTGCGCGAGCCGCGTGATCACGATGCGCGACGGCGAGGTCCGCAGCGATCTCAGGAACGAGCGCCCCGTCGACGCGGCGGTGGCCCTGGCCGCGCTGCCGCCCTCCGGGGCGGAGCTCGACGAGCAGGCGCCGTGAGGGGCTACCTTGCCGCCGTCCGGCTCGCCCTGCGCGCCATCGTCCGATCGAAGCTCCGCGCCGCGCTCACGGTGCTCGGCATCCTGATCGGGGTCGCGGCCGTGGTGATCGTGGTGGCGCTCGGGACGGGCGTACGCAACCGCGTCCTCGGCGAGATCTCGGGCCTGGGCGCGAGCTCGATCTACATCTTCCCGCAGTCGACGCAGGCCTCTGGGCTGAAGCGCCGCGAGAACGTGCGGATGTCGGAGGCCGACGGGCTCGCGATCCTGAAGGAGTCGACAAGCGTGGCCGCGCTGAGCCCGTTCAGCTCCACGTCGACGCAGATCGTGGCCGGAGAGGCCAACGTCGCGACCCAGGTCATGGGCGTGACGCGGAGCTACCTCACGATCCTCTCCTACCGCGTCGCCAAGGGCGACGGCTGGACCGAGTCGGACGAGCAGCTCAAGACGAAGGTCTGCGTGATCGGCGAGACCGTCCGGGAGAACCTGTTCGGCTCCGGCGAGGCCGTGGGGCAGTACATCCGGATCGGCAAGCACCCGTTCCGGGTCATCGGGGTGCTCGAGAAGAAGGGGCAATCGCCGTTCGGCGAGGATCAGGACGACCGGCTGCTCATGCCGATCGGCAGCTTCCGGTCGCGCGTCGTGCCGAGCGCGCCGGGCAGGGTGCAGATGCTCGTCGCGGCCGCGACCAGCGAGCTGACCGTCGATCGCGCGGTGGACCAGATCGACAGGATCCTCCGGCAGCGCCACGAGATCGACCCCGAGGACGAGCCGGATTTCGTGATCCGCACGCAGGCGGAGTTCCGGGCGTCGCAGGAGCGGATCCTGGACACCCTGACGATGCTCCTGTCGTCGATCGCCGCGGTGTCGCTCCTCGTCGGCGGGATCGGCGTCATGAACATCATGCTGGTCAGCGTCACCGAGCGGACGCGCGAGATCGGCATCCGCATGGCGATCGGCGCCTCCGAGGGCGACATCCTGGTCCAGTTCCTGGTCGAGGCCATCACCCTGTCGCTCATCGGCGGCGTGATGGGGCTCGGCGCGGGGCTCGTCGTCATCCAGCTCTTCGCCGCGGCGCTCGGCTGGAGCATGACGTTGCCGGCCAGCGCGGTCGTCGTCGCGGTGGGGACGAGCGCGACGATCGGGATCGTCTTCGGGTTCTTCCCGGCGCGCCGCGCCGCGCGCCAGGACCCGATCACCGCCCTGAGGCACGAATGAGGGCGACGCTCACCCGCGTCCTTTCGGCGATCGTGATCGCGCTGCGCGCCGTCCGCCGGAACAAGCTCCGCGCAGGGCTCACGATCCTGGGGATCACGATCGGCGTCGCGGCCGTGGTCACGGTCACCGCGCTGGCGAGCGGCGCGCGCGCCAACGTGAACGCGCAGATCTCGAACCTCGGCTCCAACTCGCTCATCGTCTTCGCGCGCTCCGCGCGCGCCTCGGGCGTCCGCAGCACCACCGGCGCCCGGCTCTCGGAGCTCGACGGCCAGGCGCTCGTGCGCGAGTCGACGAGCATCCGGATCGCGGCGCCGTTCCTCAGGTCGAGCGCCCAGGTCATCTACGAAGGCCAGAACGCGAGCCCGACGCTCGTCGGCACCCGCCTCAACTACTTCGAGATCCGGAGCTGGAAGGTGGCGCGGGGAGAGCCGTGGGGCCCCGCCTCGGAGAACCTCTCCGAGAAGGTCGTCGTCATCGGCGCCCAGACCGCGCGCGACCTGTTCGGGTCGCTCGATCCGGTCGGCCGGATGGTGCGGATCGGCCGCCATACCTACCGCGTGCTCGGGGTCCTGGAGGAGAAGGGGGCGTCGCCCTTCGGGCAGAGCCAGGACGACATCGTGCTGATGCCCATCACCACGATGCGCTCGCACGTCGTCGCCACGCGGCCCGGAGAAGTGCACGCGATCCTCCTGAGCTCGACGTCCGCGGAGACGTCCGAGCGCGCCAAGCAGCAGGCCGAGGCGATCCTCCGCCAGCGGCACCGCATCGACGAGGGCGAGGAGGACGACTTCGCCGTCCGGAGCCAGGCGGAGTTCCAGGCCATGCAGGACGCGATCTTCGCGGCGCTCTCGGCGCTGCTCGTCAGCATCGCGGCGGTGTCGCTCGTCGTCGGCGGCATCGGCGTCATGAACATCATGCTGGTGTCGGTCACCGAACGTACCCGCGAGATCGGCATCCGGATGGCCATCGGCGCCCGGGAGATCGACATCCTGCTGCAGTTCCTGCTCGAGGCGCTCGTGCTCGCCACGCTGGGCGGCGTCGTCGGCAGCGCGCTCGGGTACGGCGTCATCCTCGGGTTCTCGAGCGCCCTCGGCTGGCCGATGAGGCTCGAGCCGACGGCGCTCGGCGTCGCGCTCGGGGTGAGCACGGCGATCGGGATCGTCTTCGGGTTCTTCCCAGCGCGGCGGGCCGCGCGCATGGATCCCGTGAACGCGCTCGGTCGCGAGTAGCGCGAAGCAGCGCGAACCCCTGCGGACCGCCGCGGCGGCCGGAGGGAGGCGGGGGCGCGGCCGCGCAGGCGGCGCGCGCCTCCCGGGATCAGCTCTTCTTCATGAGGTCGGCGAAGGTGCCGAACTTGGCCTCGCGCGCGACGCCCGCGCGGTACTGCTGGTACGCCTGCTTCTCGGCGTCTTCCTTGAGGGCGCGGATCGACAGCTTGGCCTCTCCCCGGCGCGGATCCACCTCGATGACCTTCGCGTCGAACTGGGTCCCGATGGGGAACTCCTTGCGCAGGTCGGTGCCGCGCTGCGTGCCGGTGTGGCCGGCCGGGATGAAGCCGCGGGCCGCTCGCCCCGTCGTGCCGAGCACCCGGACGACGAGCCCCCCTTCGGTCACCTGCGTGACGGCCACCTTCACCGCCCTGCCCTGCTGCACGCGCTGGCGCGGCTCGCTCTCCTCGCCCTCGGGCGGGGCGGGGTGGAGCCCGATCCGCCGGCCCGCGGGGGTCGCAGCTCGCGACGACGACGTCGACCTCGTCGCCGACCTTCACCACCTCGCTCGGGTGCTGGATCGGCTTCATCGAGAGGTCGGCCGTGTGGATGAGCCCATCGATGCCCGGCTCGAGCTCGATGAAGGCACCGAACGGCTGCAGGCGGGCGATCTTGCCCTTGTGGCGCGAGCCGACCGCGTACTTGTCCTTCACCGCGTCCCAGGGGTCGACCGTGGCGGCCTTGCGGCTCAGCCAGAGCTTGCCCTTGTCGTCGACGCGCAGGACCTTCACCTCGATGTCGGCGCCCGGCTTGAACAGCTCGGTCAGCTTGGCGCCGCGATCGTGGCTCGCCTCGCTCATGTGGACCAGCCCCTCGACGCCGCCGGCGTCGGGGAGCGCGACGAACACGCCCCACGCGACGACCTTGCGCACCACGCCCTTGTGCAGCGAGCCGGGCTCGATCGACGTGAGCGCCTCGGTGCGCGCCTTCCGGCTCTCCTCCTCGAGCATCTTGCGGCGGGACACGACGATGTCGCGCCCCTTCTTCGCGAACTGCGTCACGATGAAGTCGAGCCGCTGCCCCACGAGGTAGTTGAGGTCGGCGCCGTGGCGAAGATCGACGTGCGACGCCGGCGCGAAGGCGCGGAGGCCGCCGAGGTCGACCTCGAGCCCGCCCTTCACCGCCCCGGTCACGAACCCCTCGATCGGCTCGCCGCTCTGGAGCGCGGCCTCGGCGCGCGCCCGCGCCTGATCGAGCTGCACCGGCGCCCTCGACAGGAGCAGCATGCCCCCGCGCACGCCGGTGCTCGCCACCGTCGCGATGAACTGATCGCCGTCGACGGGCGGCTCCTCATCGAGGATCTCGCGGCGGTCGAAGAGCCCCGTGGCCTTCCCGGCGATGTCGATCCAGATGGCATGGTCAGTGATCTTGCTGACCTTGCCGAACACCTCCTCGCCGATGCTGAAGGCCGGGCGCTCGCGCGGCGGCGGCGCTCCCTGCCCCTTGCGCCGCTTGCGCTTCTCGCCGCCGGGCTGGGGCTGCCCCCCCGCCTCGTCGGCCGCCTGCTCCTCCTCGCCTTCCTCGTCGCCCGCATCGGCCGCATCGGCGTCGCTGGCCTCGGCCGCGGCGTCGGCCGCCTCGGCGCCCGGCTGACCGGCCTCCTCCGCGCCCTTGCGGCGGCGGCGGCGGCGGCGCTTCTTTCCAGCGCCCCCCTCCGCCTGTGCGGCCGCGCCCGCGTCTCCCGCCGGCGCGGGCTTCGCGCCTTGCGCGGGTTTCGCGCCCTGCGCGGGCTTCCCGCCCGCCGGAGCGCCCCGCCTGGCCTGGCCCTGGGGCGCCCCCGGCTTGCGGTTGCCGATATCATCCCGCGGCAGGCCGGGGACGCGGTTGCCGATGTCGTCGCCGGGCTGCTCTTCCCAGTCGTCGTCGTCGTCGGCAGCGCTCACCGGGGCGGCGGGTGCCGCTGCGGCCGGTGCTGCCTCGGGCTGGGTCGAGCTCGCCTGCGGCGAGGTTTCTCCGCCGGACGCGCCGCTCGCCTCGGGCGGGGCGGTGGACCCCGCTTCATGAGCCTGGGTTGCTTGGTCGGACGCCGCGTTCGACGCCTCGAGCGAGCCGCCCTGGTCGGCCGGAGCTGCCGGCGCGTCCGCCGGCGTGGTGGTATTTTCGTGGGTATTCATCCGCGCCTCGCGCGACAACGCATGCCGATGGGGGCGAAACGTGCTCGCGTTCTCTCCAGCGGCCCCCTCGGGTCAATTGGGGGGAAGGGGCCGGAACCATAACGTACCCGGGACGTTTACGCGAGAGCCTACCGCATGATGGGCAGGTGCTTGTTCGTCCCCCCGCTCCGGTCGATGCGCAGGCCGCCCCCGCTCGCGAGGTTGTGGGCGCTGATCTGGCCGGCCAGCCGCTCCGCCACATCCAGGAAGGCCCGCGCGATCGGGCTGGCCGGGGCAGCCTGAACGACCGGCGTGCCGGCGTCGCCCCACTCCCGGATGGCGGGGTCCATCGGGATCTGGCCGAGCAGCGGCGCCTCGGCGAACTCGGCGATCTTCTGCCCGCCGCCGGCCCCGAAGAGCTCGTGCCGCTTGCTGCACCCGTCGCACACGAAGTAGCTCTCGTTCTCGACCACGCCGAGCAGGGCGATCCCGACCTTCTGGGCCATGGAGACCGATTTGTACACGTCCTGGAGGGCCACCTCCTGCGGCGTCGTCACGACGATCGCGCCCGTGGTCCTCATTTTCTGGGAGATCGTCAGCGCGATGTCACCGGTCCCGGGCGGCAGATCCAGCACCAGGTAGTCGAGCTCACCCCACTCCACATCGCGCATGAACTGGAGCAGCGCGTTCTGGAGCATCGGGCCGCGCCAGACGACGGCTGACCTCGGGTCCTCCAGGAGGAAGCCGATCGACATGAGCTTCACGCCGAAGCGCTCGAGCGGCAGGAATTTCTGGCCGTCGGCGGAGGTCGGGCGGCCCATCACGCCGAGCATGGTCGGGACGCTCGGCCCGTACATGTCGGCGTCGAGCAGGCCGACCTTGGCCCCCTCGCGGCTCAGCGCCAGCGTCAGGTTGGCGGCGACCGTGCTCTTGCCGACGCCGCCCTTGCCGCTCATCACGAGGACGATGTTGCGCACGCCCGGCGACGGGTCGTCCGGGAGGATGGTGCGCTTCGGGACGGCGACGTCCCACGCGATCCGGACGTCCTTCGCGCCGGCGCCCTTCAGCGCCGCCTCGATGTCCGCGGCGAGCCGCTGCTTGAAGTGGCTGGTCAGCTCGACCGTGAGCGAGACGGCCTCGCCCTCGATCGAGAGCTCCCGGACGCGCCCGAGGTCTGTGAGCGGGCGCTGGAGATCCGGCGCGATGACCTTTGCCAGCGCGGCGAGCGCGGCATCCTTCGTGATGGGCATGGGGCGAAGGAGTTAGGACCGCTCCGGATTCCCGTCAACCGGCGAGCGCGCCACGCTCGCGGCCGTTCGATTTCGCCTCGCCTTCGCCTCGCCGCGGGGCGGCGCCCCGGCCGCCCCGCGTCCGGCCGGCCCCGTCACCAGCAGGAGGTGACCACGGAGCCCGGGTCGCTCGGGTCGAGCCGGCGCGACGGCAGGTAGCACCGCGAGTCCACGCACTCGTTGCTCGCGTTCGTCTCGACGCACACGCACGCGCCGGCGAGCCCGCTGGGCGACTTCGGGCAGACCTCGTCCGCGTTCTCCTCGGTGCACCGGATGGGGAGCGCCGCGTCGAGGCACGCCCGCTGGCCGCGCAGCGTGGTGGTGCACTCCATCGTGGAGTCCGCGTCGCCGCAGTCGGTGTCGTTGCGGCACGGGTGGCAGAACCCGCCGGGATCCCCGACGCAGCGGTCGAACCGCGGCTTGCACACGTCGCCGTCGCACCGGTAGTCGAGGTCGCAGTCGGAGTCCTCGCTGCACGACCTGGCGCACCGGCTCTCGCCGCCGATGGTGACGCAGCGCTGCCCCAGGACGAGCGAGCAGTCGACATCGGAGCTGCACGGCGCGCACTGCGTGCGCTTGACGCACGTCTTCCGCAGCAGGCAGAGCGAGCCCTCCTCGTAGGTGTTGCCTTCGCCGAACGTGGAGGGGTCGATGCACTCCTCGTCGGTCTCGCCGCAGAAGCTGCTATTCCCCTTGTCCGTGCCGCAGATCGCGTGAGGGTCGCGGGTCACGGTGCACTCGAAGCCGCCGGGGCAGTCGGCGTCGCTCTCGCAATGCGGCTGCGTGCAGTACGCCTCGGCGTCGCCCTCTCCCTTGCCGAGGCACTCCAGGCCGAGCGAGGAGCACTGGTCGGGAGCGCAGGTCGGGATGAAACAGTAGCTGCCGTCGCTGCACTTGCCGGCGGTGCAGGCGGGGTTGTCGCCGCATGCCGCGGCGTCGCGCTGGCACTCGCCGGGATTCCCGTTGCACTGCATCGGGTTGCACGGCGTGTCGTCGGGGCAGCGCCCGAACTGCCCGCATTCGAAACCGAACGGACACGGTGCGCCAAAACCCACCATTTTCCCGTTCGGTCTACAAACGGAAATCTTGGCTTCCGTGTCGTCTTCCACGGCGGGCACACAGTCCTGGAGCCCCGGGGTGCACTCGAGGTGGCTGCTGCACTCGAGCACGCAGCGGTTTCCGACGCAGGTGTTGCCCGCCAGGCAGAGCTCCGGCCTGCACTTGCCCTCACAGACGCCGTTGACGACGACGCCTCCGAAGCATTCGTCCCGAGGCGCGTCCGACGACGAGCAGGCGCCGCTCGCGAGGGCCGCCCCGCTCGCCAGCAAGCCCAGCATCAGGAAGGCGTGGATACGACGGAGACGGGGCCGAACGGCGCTGTGAGAGGCGACAACCTGCTGCATAGGACCTCAGCGCGGGAAACACCCGCGGATCGGGGCAGGCACGGCGGGCCTGGCCGGAGATTGCGGAAACGAGCCCCCGAGCGAAGCGGCGGCGACAAGGTTGCCCTTGACGCCCCCCGTGCCGCCCAGAAGAATGAGCACTCCTACACCATACTTCAGGCGGTGGCATCATGCGAATGGACGCAGTTCTCGTTTGGATGGGCCTTGGCGTCGTCGCAGCCCTGGGGCTCGTCGGCTGCGGGGGAGAAGAGGATCCCATCCCGGCTCCTCCTTTTCCTGAAGGGACGGGTCAGCCTGCGGCCAACGCTGCTCAATATCCGGCTGGGCCGTATGGGATCAGCCCCGGCCGGGTGATCGCGAATTATCAGTTCGTCGGGTACGCCAACGCCGCCGAACACAAGGACACGATGCAGCCGATTCAGCTCGCCGACTTCTACAACCCGACCGGGGAGGAGGTCTTTCCTGAGGGCTCGCCCTACGGCGCTGGCGAGCCGAAGCCGAAGGTGCTGCTGATCGACGTCTCGTCCGTGTGGTGCGGCCCCTGCAAGATCGAGGCGGAGTCCGTCCTGCCCAGGCTCTACGAGAAGTATCAACCGCTGGGCGGAGAGTTCCTGGTCCAGCTCGCCGACGGGAGGAACCCGGGTGAGCCCGCGGTGGCGCGCGACCTGTACCGCTGGACGACCACGTACGACGTGCAGTACCCGTCGGCGATCGACCCGTCGTACAAGCTCGGCGCGCTCTTCCAGGCCGATGCGTTCCCGGCGAACATGCTGGTCAGGACGAAGGACATGACCATCATCGAGGTCGTCGCCGGCGTGCCCGAGGAGAACAGCAGTTTTTGGCGGACGTTCGAGAAGATCATGAACGGCGAGATCTGAAGGATCCGCCGCGCGGGCGCGCCGCCGAGCCACCGTTCGGCGCGCCCGCGGGAGAAGCTGCCAGGGCGCCGCTCGCGGCGTCCGCGACGTTGAGACCTCAAGCCGGTCGGCCGCTCAGGCCGGCCCTCCGCGACGGAAGCCCTCGATGAACCGAATCACCCGCTGCGCACTCTCGCTGGCGCTCACTGTCCTCGGCCTCGCGACCACCTCGTGCGGCGCCGCCTCCGGCGGCCCGGCGGCGAGCCCTGCGCCGGACTTCTCGCTCCCCGCCTTGGACGGCAAGACCGTCAGGCTCTCGGATTATGCCGGCAAGAGCGTCGTATTGATCGACTTCTGGTCGACCACCTGCGATCCGTGCTTGGCGGAGATGCCCCACATCGTCGAGCTCTACAAGAAGCACAAGGACAAGGGGTTCGTCGTGCTCGCCGTCTCCCTCGATGGGCCGGAGTCCCGCGCGCAGGTGAGCAGCACGGCGCACGACAGAGAGATGATTTTCCCCGTGCTCCTCGACGAGGAGACGACCGTGGCCGCCAAGTACAACCCGAAGCGCGAGCTCCCGTTTTCCGTGCTCATCGGCCGAGACGGCTCGATTCTTCACAAGCGCGGCGGGTACCAGCCCGGCGACGAGGCGCTGCTCACCGAGCACGTCGAGAAGGCGCTCGGCCTGCCGTAGGCGCGGAGGGCTCGCGCTCGGCGCCGCGCCGGGCTCCACGGGCCGTAGGTCCGTGGTAGGAAACCGAGGTGCGCTCCCTGCTCCACGCCGCCGTCGCCGGTCTGCCCGCAGCGTCCCTCCTCCTCGCCGCCGGCCCCGCGGCGGCGATCGATTTCCAGGACGTCGGCGGCCAGCCGATGGCCGTCGACGTCGTGAACACCGCGGCGGCGGTGTACCACTTCGACAACCGGAACGACGATCCTCGGTACGCGGCGCGCTACCTCGACGACCACTACGGCGAGATCCTCGACCGGCTGGACGCGCAGATCAGCTGGTGGCGTCTTCAGCTCGGCGCCCGGATCGACGCTGCCTTCTACGTCGGCACGCCGTCGGCGACCAGCGTCGACCTGCTGGAGAAGATCCGGGACGAGGAGGTCTTGTTCGAGCTCAACGACGCCAGGCGGGAGCTCCACTCGCGGTACCGGAACACGGTCTATCCGGCGAAGCTCTGGATAACCTACACACAGCCAGGCATCGAGGCGACGGCAGGTGATTTTTACGCCCAGCTCGGGCGCGGCCTGGTCTTCAGCGTGCGCAAGATGGACGAGCTGGCCATCGACACGACGGTACGAGGCGGCAGGCTCGCGTTCGAGCACGATTTCACGCTCCTCCGGCTCAAGGCCACGGCCTTCGCCGGGCAGCTGAACCCGCTGCGCATCGACAGCGCGAGCGGCAGGCGGCTGCACGGCTCCGGGTCACCCCTCTTCTTCGGGTTCCCCGACGCGGACAGCGCGGGCGACCTGATCACGCACGAGTCCACCGTGGACCCGCAGGGAAATCCGCGCCCGGTCACGCATGTCGCGGAGGCGCAGCCGAGCTACGTCGAGGACACCGTGCTCGGCGGAAGCCTGGAGGTGGCGGTGAAGGGCGTGCAGCTCGCCGCGAACGGAGCGCTCCTCCGCGGCGAGGTCGGCACGATCAGCGGCTCGATCGGCGTCCCCTCGATCGCGGAGCACGGCGACGTCTACGTCGAGGTGGCCGGCCAGCCGGGCCGAACGGAAGAGGGCCAGCGCGTCCGGCCAGGCTACGCGATCTACGCGGCGGCGAACGCCCGCAGCGGGCCGGTCGCCGTGTCGCTCGAGGGGAAGCACTATCGCCGCTTCGCGTCGCTCTTGGCCAACATCGATGTCGACCCGCTGAACCCTGGCTTCAGCGCGCCCGAGTACAAGGGCCTCGCGTACAACCAACCTCCCACGGCGGAGCCCGTCTACGTGGAGCCGATCGGCGCGCCGAACGTCTGCGTGACGGGCGGGCGCGGGCGGGTCGACTACCGCTTCGACCGGAGCCTGGCCGTGTACGCCTGGGTCGGTCGTTACGTGAGCTTCACGGAGAAGGCGAGCGAGGGCTGCATCGAGGAGGACGCGAACCGCACCGACACGTGGGACGTCGCGGCAGGCACTGAGCTCCACTTCGACCGCAGCCGCTCGCACGTGCGCGCGTGGGCCGGAGCTCGACAATCCGACGAGGCCGAGCCGGAGCGCGCCTTCTACAGCGAGGGCTACGTCCGCTACGACGTCGTGAAGCACCTCGCTGGCGCGTTCTCTGTCCAGGCGCAGGGCAACAACCGCCGCCGCTACAGGCCAGAGAATTTCGAGTCGTCCTGGGTCGAAGGGGACAACTACCTCGCGCTCCAGTGGTCGCCCCACCTGTCCGCAATTTTCGGCTACGAGTACACGTCTCAACCTGGTTGCGCGCCCGGCAAGGACGGCGAGCTCTGCCACTTCTTCAGCGGGGGGCTGCAGTGGAAATCCGGCTCGAGGAGGACGGTGCTCGATCAGATCGTCGACACGGCGCAGCTCTTCGTCGGCCAGCGGCGCGGGGGACTGCGCTGCGTCTCCGGGGTGTGCCGGACCTTCCCTCCGTTCGAGGGCGCGCGGCTCGAGCTCGTCTCGAGGTTCTGAGCGGACGAGCGCGCCGCGCGCGGCCGCCGGCGGCGGTCAGGACGCGCTGAGGATCGCGCAGGCCACCGCGCGCCTGACCCGGGGATCGGCGTCGGCGACCAGCGGGGCAGCGCGCGGGATCTCGCCGAGATCGACCAGGCCGACGCCGGCCGCCTCGCGGACCGGGATCTCCCGGGACTGGAGATCGCGCTCCAGGAGCGGCACGACGGACCTGACGCCCGCGCGGGCGAGGACGCCCCGCGCGAGCACCGCGCGGGTCGACGTGCCCGTGGCGAGCTTCGTCAGCCACGCGCTCGCGGCGGTGCGCTCGCGCGTGGCGACGAGGTGCGGCGGGGCATCGACGTGGCGGGCGTGGACGGCGAAGACGACGGCGTCATCCGGATCGCCCCGCGCCTCGAGGAGCGCGGCTCGCACCTCGGCGTCCTCGAGCGGCGCGGAGAGGATGGCGTAGACGCGGTCCCTCGTCTGGCTCGTGCGGATCGCGCTGATGAGGACGGCGGCGGCTTCCCCGGCGCCGTCGCCGCCGGCGCGGACCAGCCCGCGCGCGGCGGCGATCGCGGGCGCGCCGCGCTGGGTGGAGATCGCCCAGAGGAGCTGCGCGCGCCCGCCGGCGTCGATCGCGCGCGGCGCGGCCCACGCCTCGGCGATCGCTTCACGCCCGGGTTCATCCGAGAGGGTCCAGAGATCGCGCAACGCCAGCACGACCTCTCGACCACCGAGCGCACCGGCGGCGCGGATCGCGAGCGTCCGCGCGAGCGGATACGGGTCGAGGCGCGCCGCTTCGAGCAGCGCGCCTCGGTCGTTGGGGTCCGCCGCCGCGATCGCGGCGCGGAGCGCCGAGACGCGCACCTCCTGATCGCCGTCGAGCATCCGCGCGCGCCGCGCCGCGCCGTCCTCGGCTGCGACGAGGGCCCGCGCCACCAGCGCGCGGAGCGCCGCGTCCTTGTCGGGGGACCTCCCCGCCTCCGCGTCGTTTGCGTACAGCTTCACGCGCTCGGGCTCCGTGAGCCCTGCCTCGAGGAGGAGCATCGCTGCGGCTGTCGCGACCGCGCCCGTGCCCGCGGCGCGCTCGGCGAGCGCGTCCTCCAGCGGGCGCGCGCAGGTCCGGAGCTCGCGCAGGAGATCGATCCCGGACGGCGGCGTCGCGCGCGAGATCTCCCCCTCCGCGACCGCTCGGGCGATCGCGCGCGCGTCGTCGCTGTCGAGCGCGCCGCGGCGCAGCTCGTCGTGGAGCGCGCGGCGCAGCTCGTCGAACCTGCCCGCCTCGGCCGCGCGCATCGAGGCCGAGCTCGCGCAGCCGACGACCGCGGCGAGCGAGAGGAGGCCGGCGAGGATCGACCCGGGGAGCGCGCGGTGCATGAGGCGACTCTTACCGCGCCGAAGTTCGCGCTCGAAGCCCCTTCGGCTCGACCACCCGGGGAATCCGTTCTATACGGCGCTCACGCCCCGGCCCCATGCGTATCGACGTCATCGTCAACACCACAGCGCGCCGGCACCGGGCGAAGCCTTCGCTCATCGACCGCATGTCGGCCGCCTGCGCTGGCGCTGCGGAGCTCCATCCGACCTCGAACGTCGCGGAGCTCGCCGAGGTCTGCGACCGGATCGCGCGGCGTGGCACGGATCTGGTCGCGCTCTCCGGCGGAGACGGCAGCTTCATGGCGGGCGTCACGGCGCTCGCCCGCGCCTTCGGCGAGCGCGCCTTGCCGCCCCTGGTCCTACTGCCCGGCGGGACCGTGGCGACCGTCGCGCGCAACTGGGGCATGACGGGCGATCCCGCCGTGCTCCTCGAGCGGATCGTCCACGAAGCTCGCAGCCTTCGCGGCGGCGCCGCCCTCTCTGGGATTGTCCGTCGGCCCACCTTGCGCGCACGAGCGACGACGCGCGGCGGCGGCGTCGAGGAGCGCATCGGCTTCATCTTCGGCACCGGGCTCGTGGCCAGCTTCTTCGACGTCTATTACGAGCGCGGAGGCGACGGATACGGCGCCGCGGCGCGCATCGTGGCGCGGGTGTTCGTCGAGTCGTTCTACGGCGGCTCCTACGCGCGGCGCGTGCTCGAACCGCTGCCCTGCACGATCGAGGTGGAGGGGCGGCGGCTCGCCCCGCGCGCCTGGTCGCTCGTCTGCTCGTCCGTGGTGCGCGATCTCGGCATCCACATGCGGGTCACCTACCGGGCCGGTGAGGATCTCGAGCGCCCGCACCTCGTCGCCAGCGCGCTACCCCCCCGGGAGCTGGGCCCGCGCGCCCCGCTCGTGCTTGCGGGCCGGCGGATCGGCGGCCGGGATCACTTCGACGATCTCGTCCGCGATTTCACGGTCCGGTTCGACGCCGCGCCCGGCGCGCCGACGCCCGGCGACGGCCCCTATATCCTCGACGGAGATCCCCTCCGGGCGAGCGAGATCCGGATCTCGGCCGGGCCGGCCATCGACGTCCTGACCCTGCGTCCCTGAGCCCGCGCGCTCGTCGGCGACGTGCGCCCGATCCGCCGGGTGGCGGGCGGCGCGCGTTGCGTGACGGAATCATGACCAGCGTCGTGAACCCCAGTGACGGGCGTGCTCGATGCTCCATGGACCTTGGAAACCATGACGCAAGCCCCTGCCTCGAGCCCCACACGAGTCGTCGTACCGAAGCCTGGCCCGGGCCTCGGTCAGGTCTTCAACGTGCTGGGGATCGTTGCGATCCACGCGGGCACCGTGGTCGCCATCGTCCGAGGCGCCACGTGGAAGCTCGCGGCGCTCGCCGCGGCGACGTACTTCGTCCGGATGTTCGCGATCACGGCGGTCTACCACCGATACTTCTCGCACCGGAGCTACAAGACGAGCCGTGGCCTCCAGTTCCTGCTCGCGCTGCTCGGGACCACGGCGACGCAGAAGGGCCCGCTGTGGTGGGGGGGCACGCACCGCGTCCATCACAAGTACTCGGACACGGAGCGCGACGTGCACAGCCCGCTCCGTCGGGGGTTCTGGTACGCGCACATCGGCTGGTGGCTCGGCCGCGAGCACGAGGAGCTCGACCTGAAGCGGATCCCTGACTTCGCGGGCTTCCCTGAGCTCCGCTGGCTGGATCGCTACCACGTGGTCGGGCCGCTCGGCATGATCGCGCTGCTCTTCGCGCTGGGCGGTTACGACGCTTTCCTGTGGGGCTACGTCGTGTCGACGTGCGCCCTCATGCACGGCACGTTCACGATCAACTCGCTCGCGCACGTGTTCGGCTCGCGGCGCTACGCGACGACCGACACGAGCCGCAACAACTTCTGGCTCGCGCTGATCACGCTCGGCGAGGGCTGGCACAACAACCACCACCACTACATGAGCAGCGCGAACCAGGGCTTCTTCTGGTGGGAGGTCGACGTCAGCTTCTACATCCTGCGCGGCATGGAGAAGCTCGGCTTGATCTGGGACCTCAGGACGGCGCCGGCGCACGTGCTGCAGCGGAACCTGATCAAGGAGGTCGGCGAGCGCTCGCCGCTCCTCGCCCCTCAGGCCGCGCCGGTCGAGCCGCTCGACGCCCCGCCGCTGGGCCAGCCGAGCCTCGGCGACGTCTGACCGCACGCGTCGCTCGGCATCGAACCTCTCCCGGTCGGAGGCTTTGGTCAGCCTTCGCCGGGAGCGCTCGCGACAGCCCGCTCGATGACCAGCGCCATCCCCGCGCATCCGCGGAGGCGCGGCGGCCGGAGATCCATCGCGGCTCTCCGGCGTGGGACGCGAACTAATTCACCGACGAGGCAGCCTGCTGGCTGTGAGCGGTGGCGGCGTCACCAGGCTTCGGCTTCTCGGCCTTGCTGCGCTCGCGCTGGCGCTCCAGACCGGCGCGGACGAACCGAGCGAAGAGCGGGTGCGCGCTGTGGGGGCGGCTCTTGAACTCGGGGTGGAACTGACAGCCCACGAAGTACGGGTGCTCGCGCAGCTCGATCATCTCGACGAGCCGCTGATCGGGCGACGTTCCGGAGAGCACGAGCCCCTTCTGCGCCATCGCCTCGCGGTACTTGTTGGCCACCTCGTACCGGTGCCTGTGCCGCTCGCTGATGTTCGTCTGCCCGTACGCCTCCGCGGCGACCGAGTTCTTGTCCAGCACGCACGGATACGCGCCGAGGCGCATCGTCCCGCCCTTCTCGACGACCCCCTTCTGGTCGGGCATCAGATCGATCACCGGGTAGGGGGCGTTCCGATCGAACTCCACGGAGTTCGCTCCCGCCATGCCGCAGACGTGTCGCGCGAACTCGACGACCGCGAGCTGCATGCCGAGGCAGATCCCGAAGAACGGGATCTTCTCCTCGCGCGCGAACCGGATGGCCTCGATCTTCCCCTCGGTCCCGCGATCTCCGAAGCCGCCGGGCACGAGGATCGCGTCGAGGTTCGACAGCAGCTCGGGCGCGCCGCGCGCCTCGATCTGCTCGGAGTCGATGTACTCGAGCTCGACCCGCACGTCGTTGTGGAGCCCGCCGTGGACGAGCGCCTCGTGGAGCGACTTGTAGGAGTCGCGCAGGTGCACGTACTTACCGACGACGCCGATCTTCACGATGCCGCGCGACGGCTTCTTGAACCGCTCGACGATGCGTTGCCAGGACGACAGGTCCGGCTGCCTCGCCCAGATGTTGAGCAGCTCCGTGATCTTCTCGTCGATCCCCTCGGCGTGGAGGACCAGCGGGAGCTCGTAGATGCAGTCGACATCGACGGCGGCGATCACGCAATCGACGGCGACGTTCGAGAAGAGGGAGATCTTCTCCTTCATGCTGCGCGGGAGCGGCCGGTCGCAGCGGCAGAGCAGGATGTCCGGCTGGATGCCGATCTCGCGCATCTCCTTGACCGAGTGCTGGGTGGGCTTCGTCTTCAGCTCGCCCGCCGTCGCGATGAACGGCACGAGCGTGACGTGCACCGAGATGGCGTTCTGCGCGCCCGACTCCACCTTGAGCTGGCGGATCGCCTCGATGAACGGGAGCGACTCGATGTCGCCCACGGTGCCGCCGACCTCCACGATCGCCACGTCGGCCCCATCCGCCGCGGAGCGGATGCGGAGCTTGATCTCGTCCGTGACGTGCGGGATCACCTGCACCGTCGCCCCGAGGTACTCGCCGCGGCGCTCCTTCGAGATGACCGCCTCGTAGACGCGCCCCGTGGTGAAGTTGTTCTGCCTCGTCATCCGGGCGAGCGTGAAGCGCTCGTAGTGGCCCAGATCCAGGTCGGTCTCGGCGCCGTCGTCCGTGACGAAGACCTCGCCGTGCTGGTACGGCGACATCGTGCCGGGATCGACATTGATGTACGGGTCCAGCTTGAGGTGGGTGACCTTCAACCCACGGGACTCCATCAGCGCCCCGATCGAGGCCGCGGCCAGTCCCTTGCCGATCGACGATACGACTCCGCCTGTGACGAAGACGAACTTGGTCCGCTTGCTCATGACCATCGCTCCGCTGCGCCGTGTGCGCGCCTGTAACCAGTTCCTCGGCGGCGCTCAAAGGTGAGCGCCGCGAGGTTCGGCTGTCCACGGCAAATACCTTGCCCGGCTTACAAGCCGCACGGCCCCGTCAGCAGGACCGAAGCCGGAGGAACCCCCGCGAGGGGATCCCGCGCCGGCAACAGAACCTGACCTGCCGTGCGAGCCCGTCTGCAACCGGATGGGCTCGAGGCAAGCCTGCGCGACGTGATGCCGCTCTGAATCCGCCGGCATTCTAGGCCGCTCTCTCAGCTCGTCAATGCAAAGGGCAATCCGATCTCCCAAGAAGGGCCGGGCCCCCTCCGGATCGGGCCCGACCGCGGCCGCGGGCGCGGGGGCTCCGTCGGCCCGGGGCTTCGGCGGACCGGGATGGTACGCTCCGCCGGCGCTCCGCGGCCTGGCCACGCCATGAGAATCGCCCACGTGCTCCAGCTCGCGACGTCCACCCCGATCGTCGCGCTGGAACGGGACGGCGCGCTCTACGACGTCGCGGAGCTCGAGCGTCACTTCGGGACGAAGCTCGCCGACATCCGCGGCGTGTCCGACTTTCACACGCGCGTGGTGGCGCTCCGCTGTGCCGGTCTCCACGCGCTGGACGATCGGCTCCTCAGCGGAGATCGCCCCTCGTCGACGGAGCTGCACCCGTCCACCGTCCTCTGGCTGCCGCCCTGCGCCACGGATCGCGCGGCGTACATCCAGCTCGGCCCCTATGCGCACGGCGCGGAGCGCCCCTGGTATCGGTTCGGCAACAGCCGCGCGCTGGTCGGGCACGATGCAGCGATCCCCTTCCCCGCGCTCGAGAACGAGCCCGACTACGAGCTGAACCTGGCGGCGCTCCTCGGCGAGGATCTGCGGCGCGCCTCGCCGGACGATGTGGAGCGCGCGATCGCGGGGTACACCGTGCTGAGCGACTGGACCGCGCGCGGCCTGGAGGCGCGCTCGCTGGCGTGCGGGCTTCCGCCGTCGGAAGCGAGGGACTTCGCGACGCAGCTCGGGCCGGTTCTGGTCACGCCCGACGAGCTCGGCCCCGTCGAGGTGCTGCGGACCCAGGCCCGCGTCGGCACGGCGTCGCGCCCCTGCTCTCGCATCGGCGAGTGGGCCTTCTCGCTGGCCGAATCCGTCGCGTATATCAGCAACCACATCGAGCTGCGCGCAGGCGACGTGGTCGGAGCAGGCCGGGTCTTCGGCGGGAGCGCCGGCCAGCCCGTCCCGTACGGAGCCACCGTGGAGCTGATGATCGAGCGCATCGGACGGCTGAGCGGGAAACCGGTCCGCGGCCCTGCCCCGTCGCCGTGGCGCCGCGGGTGAGCGCGCCGACGCATCGCCGAGGCGTGGTCCTCGGTGGATCAGAACGTGCCGACGACGCCGGCTCCCATGCCGGTCGCGGTGATCACCGGAGCCGGCCGCACCGTGATCGCCGCGGGCTGCACAGCGCGCGCCTCCGTGGTCATGAAGATGCCCTCGGCGACGAGGCCGAGGCCAGCGAGCTGCGCGAGCCCGCCGACGATGGTGAGCGCCCCGCGCAGATACAGCTTCGCTCCGCAGTCCGGATCATCCGGGGCGCAGCCGTTCTTGGCGAGCGCCATCCAGGGGCCCGCGATCGGGATCTTCAGCTCGCTCGACCCGGGTACCTCGGGCCACGAGGTCGCGGCCAGGAACGCCGCACCGTACGAGAGCGCCGTCACGGCCACCCCGCCGACGATGACCTTCGCGCGCGCCGATGACGGCGGGTACCGCGGAGGCGCCGCTGGCTCCTCCGCGTCGGCGGAAGCCGCGGAGAGCGCGAGCGCAGCGGCGACGGCGAGGGCGACGCTCTTCATGGGGCCTTCGTGCTGGAGGAGGCGGAGCCGGACTTCTTCGACGGCAGCTTCACCGTGTAGGGGACCTCGAGCGGCTCGCCTTCGAACGGCAGCACGATCTCTCCGACGAAGGCGCGCTTGACGCATGCTTCGGCGGGCGTCCCTGCGAACGGCGGTCCGACCAGCACATCGGTCACGCGCCCCTTCTGGCCGTCGAACACGACCTTGACCTCGCCCTCGCCGGTCGGCGCGTTGGGCACGACCTCGGCGCAGTTCGCTGCCTTGTCTCCGCCGCGCCGCAGCGCGATCTCCATCTGCTTCTTCTGGTCGGCGTTGAGCCCGCCGCCGCTGTCCGATGGCGCGCTCGCCTCGGCGGCGTCGGAGCTGCCCGTCTCGGCCGGTGCGGCCTCGCCGGTATATGCCTGGTCGAAGTTGTAGTCTTCCCCTGCCTGCTTGGGCTTGGCGCCGGAGCATGCCGCCGCCGCGAAGATGATGAGCGGCAAGAGGGCGCGGGTCGAATGCTGCTGGGACACGGTGTCCTCCCTTCGAACAGAGCGTGAAGGAGTGCCTGCGCGCACCCTAGCAAGCTCTCCTTTGCGAGGACAACTCCGAGAAGCATCGCCAGCCCGCGCCGAGCGGTCGACCGGAGGAGGCGCCCGCGGCGGAGACATTGTAGAGCCGGAGAGCCGTCATGCCTCGACATCCCCGCCGCGCCCTCTCCGTGGTCGCGCTCGTGCTCTCGTCGATCCTCGCCCGCCCCGGCGGCTCGCAGCCGCTCGACGGCGGCGCAGCCCCCGCGGAGCGCTCGACCCGCACCGCGAAGCCCACACTCGACGTCCCCGGGGACCCGAGCGCCCCCCGCTCGCCCGTCGGTGCGCTCGGTCCCCGAAAATTCGACCCTGGGCGTGCTCGAGAGCAGGTCGAGAAGCTCGCCGCCGAAGTGCGGCGCGCGGGGGGGCGGGTCGGCGTGCTCGCGCTCGACATCGCGAGCGGAGCGACCCTCGCCGCCTTCGACGAGCGCGGCCTGTACAACCCTGCGTCCAACGCGAAGCTCTTCACCGCCGCCGCTGCGCTGCGCCTGCTCGGCCCGGGCTACCGCTACCTGACCGGCCTTTACGGGGACGCGTCGAACGGAAGCGTCGCCGAGCTCGTGCTCCGAGGTTCGGGAGATCCGTCGCTCAGGACCCGCGATCTCTGGGAGATGGCGCGCGATCTGCGCGCGGCCGGCGTCCGCAAGGTCGCGGCGATCTCGATCGATCAGGGCTACTTCGACGCGCGCTTCGTGCCTCCAGCCTTCGAGCAGCAGCCGGACGAGTGGGCGGCTTTCCGCGCCCCCGTCGCGGCGGCGTCGCTGAACGCGAACGCCCTGCTCTTCACGGTGCGGCCATCGAAGGCAGGCCAGCCCGCTTCCGTGGCGATCGATCCTCCGGGCTTCGTAGTGCTCCGTGGCGCCGTGACCACCGCGAAGCGCGACACGCCCGAGCGGATCGGCGTCCGGCTCGAGCCGAGCGGACAGCGCCTCGTCGCGCACCTCAGCGGGCACGTCCCGGAGGGCGGCCGCGCGGTGAGCGTGGCCAGACGCGTCGATGATCCGCGCCTCCTCGTTGCGTACACGCTCAAGGAGATGCTGCAGGAAGTGGGCGTCGAGGTCCCGGGGGAGGTGCGGCTCGGCGGCGAGCATCAGAAGCGGCTCCTCGTGGCTCACCGCTCGGCGCCTCTCGGCGAGCTCCTCGCTGCCCTCGGGAAGGACAGCGACAACTTCTACGCAGAGACGATCTTCAAGACGCTCGCCGCCGAGAAGCGCGGACGCCCCGGCACGGCCGAGGCTGCGGCGGCGCTGGTCGGCGAGACCCTCGGCGAGCTCGACGCCTTCGCAGAGGGCGTCGTCCTGCGGAACGGCTCCGGCTTGTTCGACGCGGCCCGCGCGTCGCCAGAGGCCATCGTCCGGCTGCTCCGCGCCGCTTTCCTCCATCCGGCGCTCGGCGCCGACTTCACCGCGCAGCTCGCGATCGGCGGCGTGGACGGGACCTTGCGCGGCCGCTTCCGCGGGTGGTCGAAGGAGCGCGCCATCCGGGCCAAGACGGGGACGCTCGCCTCGGTCGTGGCCCTCTCCGGCTACATCCTCCCGCCGCCCGGCCGATCCCCGATCGCCTTCGCCGTCCTGGTCGCGGAGGTCCCGGGGAAGATCGATCCGGTGCGGAGGGCCATCGACGACTTCGTCGGAGCGCTCGCCGACGAGCTCTGGCGGGGTGCACGCGCGCCGTGAGCTCGCGGCCCGCCGCTGCCGTCACGTCGCTGCCGAGGCGAGCTCCCGAGCCCCGCTCGCCTCGGCGCGCTCCGGCGCACGGTCGGGATCCGGCGGCTCGAGCAGCGCGGCCGCGCAGCATTGCGCTGCGCGGCCGCACCGTCGCACCTGCTGAGCGCGTCGCTTAGTAGTCGCGCATCTGCTTCCGGATCTTGCCGAGCGCCTGCTCCTGGAGCTGGCGGATGCGCTCGCGCGACAGGTTGTACTTGTCGCCGATCTCCTTGAGCGTGAGCTCATCCTCATCGTCGAGACCGAAGCGCCAGCGGATGATCCGCGACTCGATCGGCGTGAGGGTGGTCAGGAGCCGTCGGACCTCGTCGCTCCACTTCCTGTTCGCCAGGTGATCGAACGGCGACAGCGCGTTCTCCTCCTGGAGGAAGTCGATGAACTTCCGCCCGTCCTCGTCGCCGACCGGGCGATCGAGAGAGAACGGCGTCTCCGCGTAGAAGTCCTTCACCTTGTCGAGCTTCTCGCGCGGGACCCCTGTCTCCTTCTCGAGCTCCTCGATCGTCGGCTCATGCCCCGTGCGCGCGATGATCGCCTGCGTCGCCCGCGCCACGCGGTTGTACGTGTCGAGCATGTGGACCGGGATGCGGACCGCGCGGCCCTTGTCGGCGAGCGCGCGGCTGATCGCATGCCTGATCCACCACGACGCGTAGGTCGAGAAGCGGTAGCCGCGGCTGTGGTCGAAGCGCTCGACCGCCTTCATCAGCCCGATGTTGCCCTCCTGGATCAGGTCGATGAGCGGCAGACGCCCGCGGTTGTACCGGCGCGCGATCGACACGACGAGCCGCAGGTTGGCCTTCACGAAGCGGTTCTTCGCGTCGTGCTGCGCCTGGAAGGTCCGCTCGACCCGATCGAGGTACCGGCGGTAGGAGCTGGACATCGGGAGCCTCGGCCGCGTGGGGCGCGTCTCCTCGGGATCGCTCACGTCGTCCTCGAAGTCCGGCTCGCGCACGAGATCGCGCGCGATGGTGAAGGCCCGCGCCATCCAGAGGCGATCCGAGTCCGGCAGCCGGACGGCCGCGGCGAGCTCCTCGGAGAGCTGGGTCCACGGCTTCTCCTGCTCGGGCAGGAGCTTCCCCTTCTGCTTCTTCGCCAGGCGGACGAGCTTCTGCAGCTCCGCGATCTGCGGAGCCTTTACCTCGTCCTCGCCAGCCTTGGCGACATCCTCCTCGAGCGCGGTGAGGATGTACTCGGCCGCGGGCAGGTACGAGAGGAGGGCCACCCAGTGGTCCACCTCGGTGCGCTCGACCGCGCGCGCGGTGTCGAGCTCCTCGTCCGGCCCCATCACCGGGTGCAGCGCCATGTCGCGGAAGTAGCGGGCGAGCATCGAGTCACCCCCGCCGTCCTCGACATCCTTCAGCTCGCGATCCTGGTTCCTCGCACGCTCGGGCTGCGGCAGCCGATCGAGCGGTCCGAGGTCCAGATCCATGAAGTCAGCCGCCCGATCGTCGTCGATGATCTCCGCCGGGCGGGGTCGCACGACGGTCTCCTCCGTCTGGTCGTCTTCCAGAAGGCTGAGGGCTGCGATTTCCGGCGTGGCCGTCCCACCCTGAGCGAGCGGGTCGCCCTTCACTACAGTGGCGTTGCTCTTGGTCGACCTCATGGCGGCTCCCTCCACGGTGGTAGCTCCTTGAAAGTGCGAGCGCGGCGACTGGCTGTCCCCGAATTCTTCGACATCGGAGACTCCCGGATCGGTGGTCTGCGATGCCGCCCGCCGGGGAGCCGATGCGGTCTCGGCTCCCTGCGAGCTCTTGGATGCCGCGAGCCGCGCAGAGGTACCTACAGCAGAGGACTTGGCGTTTCTCCGCGCAGTTTCTGGACGGCGGGCGGTCGACGTGCTCATCTTGGTCTTTGTGTCGGCGTTCACTTCTAAACGGCTGACCTTGCGAGATTGAAATGCCTCGCCACCTTTCGACGGCGAGCGAGACGATTTCGTGCCAAACAGGGAGCAGGAGCTGACCGAAGGAGCCCCTGTTGAAACTGGCAACCGCTGGTGCTTTCTTTTGATTCCGGTCGAACTCTTCTCGCCTGAGGCAGACCTGCTCTTGCAGAGTGATGCTCTCGAGCCGGCTCCCGATGGCAGCCCAACTCCAGAAGCAAGAACAGTGCCTTTTTTGGCGTGCGTTCCGTGTTCTCCCGTTTGAGAGCTCGCCCTGGGTGCGGTATGTAGAGTGGAAGGTGCCGTCCGTGTCGTGTCGAGCGAAACATTTCGCTGCGACCGAGCCGAACTGCATGGCTGGGTACGCTTTCGGGGACGCAACAACATCGGCAACCTGTCTCCTTAGGGACACATCGAGCTCGCCGGCCTCCCCTCGGCTTGGCGGGGTCGACCGCGCGGCACGGGCCAGGGAATATGCTGTCCTTTCCGATCCTTAGAGGGTCGGACCCGACCGCTGAGGCCGTCCTGTCAGCGCGCTTCGATGTTTCCTGAACCTGGGCCTCCCGATGCCAATGTCGAGCCCTCACCCGACAGCCGAAGGCGGAGAAGGTTATTTTTCCCGACAGATCACCTGGAAATTTAGTATTTCCAGGCGGTGGATCAGGCGCAGCGGAATTCGCAGCCGCGGGTGACCCCGGGGAGCTGAGCCGGGAACGTCCTTAGATTCCTCCGGCCTCGAATGTGCGAAGCGTCCGTCACGAGGACGGCTTCCGGCGCTGGAGCAGTCGAAGGTCTGGGAGCTGGGTCTCGGCTCACCCTGGCAGCAGGGTCATAGGGTGCCATCAAAGATGCGTAGCCAGCGTGCAGGATGTGCACACTGAGCATCCGTTCGGTACCGATTCGCCTCACCCGACGCCAGCGCCATTCGTGCCAGGGACGGGCAGCGTCTTGCCTTCACCATGAAGACGGACCTTGGCCTCCATGCCCCACAGGGGCGGTGGCCAGAGCAGCCTGCCTCACAGACAGCTTAATGTGAACTATGTTACAATTCTAAATTTTCAGCGCCGGATGGGGCGTTCTGGCAGGCTCGACCGACTCAGGAAGGTGCGGCCGGACGCGCGTGCAGACCGCCCAGGAACGTCACCTGGCCGACGAGGGCGCGGCGAGCTTCGCTACAGCGCCGAACGACGCGGGATCGTGGATCGCGATCTCGGACAGGATCTTCCGATCGAGCGCGATGCCCGCCTTCTTGAGCCCGCTGACGAGGCGCGAGTAGGTCGTGCCATTCAGACGCGCGGCGGCGTTGATTCGAGTAATCCAGAGACGACGGAAATCCCGCTTCTTGAGCTTGCGGCTGATGTAGCCGTACTCCCAGGCGTGACGCAGGACCTCGACGGCCTGGCGGAAGCGATTCTTCCGGCCGAGGAAGTAGCCCTCGGTCTGATTGAGGACGCGGTTGCGACGGCGACGGGCCTTGAACCCTCTTTTTACACGCGGCATCGGAGCTCTACCTCACTGATCCAGGGTCAGCCGTAGGGAAGAAGCAGCTTGACGCGCTTCTCCATCGCCGAATCGACCATGTCGTTCTTGCGGAGACGACGCAGGCGCTTCTTGCTCTTCTCCTGCATGCAGTGGTTGAGACCGCTCTTGCT
This sequence comes from Sorangium sp. So ce385, assembly GCF_051474135.1. Classification (NCBI taxonomy): domain Bacteria; kingdom Pseudomonadati; phylum Myxococcota; order Polyangiales; family Polyangiaceae; genus Sorangium; species Sorangium sp. So ce385. The sequence continues at coordinate 11,516,781 of NZ_CP150337.1, forward strand.
GCGGCGAATCCGGCCGGAGCCGGTCACCTTGAACCGCTTGGCCGCGGCGCGGTTCGTCTTCATCTTCGGCATGACGCCCTCGATCCGAGTGCCTACCGCTCCCAGCGGCCACCGCTCCGAACCACCGGAGCGGCTGTTCTGTGCCGCAGGGATGCGTAGAGGGGGCGCTTTATGGCGACCCGCCGCAAGATTGTCAAGACCAAGGCAGGGGCCGGCGCCGGTCGTCGACGAACGACCAGGGCTCGCGCGTGGTTCGGGCGGTCGCTCACTTGCCGAGCACGACCCGCTGGCCGAACGCACGGTCGGCAGTCTCGCAGAACATCCTGAAATCCATGTACTCGGACGGCTTGATCCGGGACTTGGTAAGGGAGATCTGGCTGCGAACGACGACCTTCCCCGCGGACTGCTCGACCGAGATGGAGAACTTGCCGAACGGGGTGTCCACCTCCTGGGGCAGCGGCGCCCTGGTGACGCGCCACCCCGCAGGGAGGCGGATCGACCACTCATCCCGGCGCGTGGTGAGCGCGGGGATGATCACGTCGCGGGTACGTACCGACAGGGAGGCGAACTCCGTGGCGAGGCGCTGGGCGGGGACAGCGGGGATCGACAGGCTGTCGCCCTCCAGGCGAGCGAGCGCGACAGCCTTTCCCCTCGCCCGCAGCTTCACCGGCTGCTCGATGTCCTCGAGGTCGTTCACCTCGACGCCCGCCTTGCCGGGAGCTAGCTCGACCGTCCCGAAGTCCACGGCGAGGTCCCGACCTGCGCGATCGCGGCGCGTCCCCTCGGCCATGTAGCGGGTCCGCCACTCCGGCGCGAACGCGCCGGCCACCTGGATGTCGACCCCGAGCTGGGCTGACCCGTCGGCGCCGAGCGCGATGTCGACGGTCCGCTGCACGACGGAAGCTTCCGGCGCGGGCTCCGGGAGGCGAACGAGCTTCGGCTTGCCCTCGTTGATCTGAAGCGCGATCGCGCCGCGATCCATGATCGGCAGCTCGGTCGAGCCGGAGTGCTCCGCCGTTCCGTCGAGGTAGAGGTCGAGCGAGGGCACGTACGCGATCGCGTGGTCGAACGGCGCGAGGCTCGCGGGCTCCGGCTCGATGCCGCCTCGCATGCGGGTGCGCACGAGCACGATCGTCGCCGGGATGCCGATCTCGCGGAGCATCGTCACGATCAGCGTCGCCTTGTCCTTGCAGTCACCCCAGCCGCGAGCGAGCGTCTGGGCGCACCTCCTCGGGCGGATGCCTTCGATGCCGAACTCGAGCGCCACGTAGCGCGTCTCGGTCGCGTACTTGTAGATCGCGCGGACCTTGCTCAGATCGTCGTTGAGGCCCTTCGTGATCTCGCGCACCCGCTTGCGCACCTCGTCGTCCACATCGAACTGCTCCCGCGCGAGGCCCCAGTACCAGGAGCCGACCTCGTCCCAGCTCTTGAACGTCGAGACGTGGACATGCGCGAGGATCTCGGACCACGCGGGCATCGCCGGCTCGGGGGCGATCGCCGGGACCGAGGCGGCGGAGAAGCGGAAGATGCGCCGTTCGGCGTCTTCCTTGGTCTCACGCACGAGGCCAGGCAGCGGGGACGCGAAGACGTGGAACGGCTTCGCCTTCGGCGTGATCAGCACGTACTCGCTGCTGGCGATCGGCTCGTCGCTCTGGAGGTACTCGATCTCGCCGAAGTGATCGGCGATCTCGTTGCGAGGGCTCACGTCGTCGATGCGGTAGCGCAGCTCGACGACGTCGCCGGCGTTGAGCCGCGGGAAGCTGACGTAGAACGTGCGCGCCGAGGTGTACATCGCGAGCGCCGGGTTGTTCGCGCCCGCCTCGCCGCTCTCGATCGCCCCGTCGACCTTGCCGTCGGCCCGGTAGACCTTCGCCGCCCGGAGGCTCACCGTCTGGCGATCGGCCTGGTACTCGAACGCGTACTGCCGGGCGCTCGCCGCGGCCTCGTCCGTGAGCGGCTGGAAGACCACCTGACGGAAGCGGCTGGCGAGGCCGTTCGGGAAGACGGTGGTGACCGTCAGGCTGCGGAGCGTGCGCTTGGGATACTGCCGGTCAGCGCTGCGCCGCATCGGGAGGAAGCGGTCGGGCGCCCAGGCGTAAGCCTCGTCGGCGCGCGGCTTCGGCGGCTCGATGTGCTCGATGTACTCGCGCACGTCCTTCGCCTGAGGGCTGATCGCCAGGATCTGCTGCAGCATCTCGAGCTGCGCTTCCCGGTTGCCCTCCTCGCCGTACAGATCCGAGAGCGCGCGCAGCGTGCCGATGTCCTCCGGCGCCATGGCGAGCGCGCGCTGATGCGCGGCGAGGGCGCGATCGCCCTGACCGAGCGCCCGGTACGTGCGCGCCGCGACCGAGCGGGCCCAGACCGAGTCGGGCTCGCTGCGGAGGAAGCGCTCGAGCCAGCGCTCCGCTCCGGCAGGATCGCGCCGCGCCACCGCGAGCTCGACCTGCTGGTGCAGGAAGCTCGAGTCGTCGAAGCGAAGCGCCGCGTAGCGCGCCTCCATCTCGGCGGCCTCCGTGTCGCGACCGAGGGCGCGGAGCTGCGCCGCCGACGCGCGGAGCAGCGAGACGCTGCTCGGCTGGCGCGACAGCGCTCGCTCCAGCGTGGCGAGGGCGGTGCGCTTCAGCCCCGCCTCCACATAGAGGTCGACGAGCCCGAGGACGGCGATGACGTGGTCGGGGTCTGCGGCCAGGATGCGCTCGTAGATGGGGGCCGCTTCCCGCCAGTTGGGGCTCGTCTGCGCGAGCCGCGCCTGGGCGAGCAGGACGTCGACGTCCTCGCGGCCACGGCCCACGAGCAGAGCGGCGCGCTCGATCCACGCGCGCTGCTGGTTCCTGTCCTCCGAGAGCTGGCCCGCGAGCAGGTAGCGGCGCACGCTCGGCTCGGCCTCGGCGGAGCGGCGCGCGAGATCGCGCGCCCTGTGCTCGCCCTCGGCGTCGCCGCCGGTGAGCATGAGGTAGCGCGCGAACGCCTCCAGCAGCGCAGGCGAGGGCCGGGCGGCGCCCGCGGCGCGCTCGAACGCCTGCATGGGCCCCTCGACGGCGAGCGCACGCGCGGCGAGCGTCACGCCCGAGGCCGGCGCTCCAGCCTGCGCCCGCGCGCCGCCCGGCCGCCCAGCGACGCCCGCTTGCCCCTGAGGCGCCGTCACCTGCGTCCCGATGTCGGAGGTCACCTCCAGATCGAGATCCGGAGCTCCCTTCTCGTCGCCGATGCGGAGCGCGAACTTGGGCGCGGACGCACCACCGCAGACCTTGATCGTCAGGCGGTTGTAGCCCGGCTTCAGCGACACGAGCGCGGCGAACCGATCGATGTCGAGCTCGCGGTACCCCGGATCGGCGAGGACTTTCTCGCCGTTCCAGAACAGCTTGAAGGCGCCGTCCGCGCCGACCCAGACCGAGATCGGCCGAGGCGCGCGCGTCCCTGGCTTCGCGCGCACGAACGTCGTCGCGTAGCCGCAGACGCCCTCCACCGGGCGGATGACATCGCCGAAATCGAACCACCCGTATTGCGGCGCCTCGGGCGGCACGCGCCAGCGGACCGCCCGCGCCTTGCCGTCGTACGTCCTGCCCGCCACGATCGGCTGATCGAGCTCCTCCTCGGGCCCGAACGCGCGATCGAAGCCGCCCTTGTTCTCGTTGTCGAACGGGCCGATCGTCGCCCAGCGACCGATGAACCCGAGCCGTTGGATCTTCGCGACCGCGCCGTCGAGATCGCCTCGCCGCCTGCGCGCGTACGCCGAGAGGAGCTCCGCGTAGACGCGGGCGGGCGCGCTGGCCGCGCCGCTCTCCGCGATGGACGCGATCGCCTCCTCGACCTGCGTCGGATCGGCGCGGTCCCACGTGCGCCAGAGCTCGCGCAGCGCGCCGTAGACCTCCGGACCCCTCGCGGAGCGGACAGCCGCGTGCGCGGCGAGCACCTCGGGGTGCACTGCGCCGAGCTGCGCGCGAGCATCCGAGCCGATCGACGCGGCGCACGCCAGGGCCGCCGCCCCCGCGGCGAGCGCGCAGGAGAAGCGCTTCCTCGTCGTCCCCGCGTCGAGCTCGATCCCACGGGGCTCGGTCCGGTTGAGCACGTCACGCATCCAGGGCGCTATCCCGTGGCCGAAGCCATCGGTCAAGCGCAAGCCTCGCCCGCACAGGCCACGAAGCGGCCCAGGTCAAGCGCTGACGCTCACGGCCAGCAAAGCGCGCCGGCAGGCGGTGATCCCGGGATCTCGCACGTCGAGGAGCGCTTTCATGAGCCCGCCGCGCCGCCCGCGCTGATCCCAGGAATTTTCCGGACCTTCTGCCCAGCACACAGGAGCGCCGCGCGGCGCGCCCGCGAGCAGCAGGCCCAGACCAGGGCGCAGCGGCGGTCCGGCCGTCGGCCCGCCGCGCCCCTCAGATCGCAAAAAAGTGTTTTGATTCGGATATTTGGACGAGAAGAGCGCCCGGCATGCAGCCGCGGAGCGGCGGCTGGACAGCACCGGACCCGGGGCCGACGGGGGCAGGGGTGGGAGCGAGGTCCGTCGACCTCGAGCAGCGCTCGGAGGGGCCCCGCTGAGCGATCCTCCAACTTCCAGAAAGGGCCGCCTTGCTCCGCCGCACCTGCTTCGGATAGAAACGTCCCAAGATGTACGGGCGCACGGTCGAGGAGCAGCGGCACTGCGCGCCGCGAACCGGTCATGCAAGCCCCAGGCAGCGAGCGTGGCGCCGCGAACGTGGTACCGGTGGTAAGGCAGACCCGCACAGCGGGAAGCCGGTTGGATGATGATGGTCGGGGACCGCACGTGCGGCGCCCGGTGATGACAAGGGCTACAGAGCCCGCAATGCCCAGGGCCCCATCGCGAGAGCGCTGGCGGAGGAACGATGGTCAACCCTCAGATGGTGATGTACGAGGAGGAATTCAATCAGATCCAGAGCGTGGTGGATCGCCTCGTCAAGGACGCCAATGCGAAGGTCGTCTTCATCGTTGACAAGAACGGGCAACTGATCGCCGCGAGCGGGGACGTCGACAACCTCGACACCACGTCGCTCGCCTCGCTGACGGCGGGGAACATCGCCGCCACGGGCGGGATGGCGAAGCTCCTCAAGGAGAACGAGTTCGCCACTCAGTTCCACGAGGGTGAGAAGGCGAACATCCACATCCAGCTGGTCGGGAACCGCGTCATCCTCGTGGTGATCTTCGACTCAAAGTCGAGCCTCGGGTTGGTGAGGCTCCGGGTGCGAAAGGCGAGCGAGGAGCTCAACCACATCTTCGAGGCGCTGCTCAAGAAGGTGCAGGAGCCGGGCGCCGACTCGCCGTTCGCCGAGATCACCGACGAGGACATCGACAACCTCTTCAACGACTAGGAGCGCGGTCGATGAGCTTCATCAATTACATGGCGCGCGAGATCAACTGCAAGATCGTCTATTACGGCCCGGGTCTCTGCGGCAAGACGACGAACCTGCAGTACATCTATGAGCGCACCAACCCGGACGCGAAGGGGAAGATGATCTCCCTCGCCACGGAGACCGACCGGACACTCTTCTTCGACTTCCTCCCGCTCGCGCTGGGCGAGATCCGCGGCTTCAAGACGCGGTTCCACCTGTACACGGTGCCGGGGCAGGTCTTCTACGACGCGAGCCGCAAGCTCATCCTGAAGGGCGTCGACGGCGTGGTCTTCGTCGCAGACTCGCAGCTCGGTCGCATCGAGGCGAACCAGGAGTCGGTGGAGAACCTCCGCACGAACCTGGCCGAGCAGGGCTACTCGCTCGACAAGATCCCGTACGTCATCCAGTACAACAAGCGGGACCTGCCGGAGATCGGCACCGTCGAGGAGCTCCGGGCGCTGCTCAACCCGACCAACGTCCCCGACTTCGAGGGCGTCGCGCGGACCGGCGTCGGGGTGTTCGACACGCTCAAGGCGGTCGCGAAGCTGGTGCTGACCGAGCTGAAAAAGGGCGGCCCCTAAGACAAGGGGCAGCCCCACGATCGAAGCACAGCGAGGCGAGCGAGGCGCGAAGGCCCGCTCGCGCTCGCTGCAGCCATCAGGCGCGCTGGTAGATGCGGTTCCGCCGGTTGCGGTTCTTCGCCTTCAGCTTGGACCGGTAGCGCTTCGACTTGGAGCGCGTGGTCTTCCGAGGACCTTTCGACAGCATGAGGAACATGGACAGGCTCCGTTGAGGCGCCCGGCGCGGAGGCGTCGTGCCGCCGCCGCCGGTGCGAAGGGGCGGCAAGGTACGGCATCGCAGGGCAAAGTTCAACCGGAGAGCACCTCGGCCCGTCGACCCACGAGGTCCCGGAGACGGCGAGCCAGGGGGCACACCGCGGCCGAGCTTTTCTGCTATCGGTGTTCGTAGCTCGTGCGGTTCAGGACCCTCCTCTGCCTCGCCGCCTCGGTGACCGCGTGCGGCGCGAGCATCAACGCGGTCTACGAGGGGGACGTACGCTTCGAGCACTGCATGGCGCTCGACTCGCTGGCCGACGTGAAGCCGACGCTGCGGCGCGCGTGCTGGGACGAGTGGCTCCAGTTCTACACGTTCGGGCAGACGCGCGATCGCGTCGAGTACGCCGCGCTCCGCGCGAGGCAGCTGAGCCACGCCAGCGACTTCGACGAAGGCGAGTGGAGCCCGCCCAGCAGCCGGGCTCCCGCCGTGCCGGAGCCGACGAGCGCGCTCGCCCCGCCGCCCAGGCTCCTGACCGCCGACGTGGCCGCGCCCGCGGAGGAGGCGGACGCCGGCGCCCCCGACGCAGCGCCGAGCGCCGCCGAGGACGCAGCGCCGCCGGGGGCGGAGTGCAGCGCGGCGTGCGAGGCGAGCTGGAAGGGGTGCCTGCAGGACTGCAGGTCCGCCGGCTGCGAGAAGGGGTGCTCCGGCAAGTACACGCGGTGCATGCGCGGCTGCTTCTGACCGGCGGCGCTGCGCTCTGCGAACATGCCTCACCTTGTCGCACCAAGATGGCCTGGAATCTTGACCCGCGATCGAGCGTAGGGCTATCCGCGTACACGATGTCCGCTTCGCACGCGCCCACAGAGCTCAGCAGCACGACTCCCGATCGCAACGGCACGGCGTCGCCCGTCGAAGGGCTCGGCTCGAGCGCCGGCCCCGTGCGGGTCCTGCGGCCGCGCCGGGCGGCGCCAGCGGACGCCGTGCGGCCGACCCGCGCGGAGGTGAACCTCGCCCACCTGCGGCACAACCTCCGGGTCCTAGAGCGTGCGCTGACCGGTGCGAAGCGGCCGCAGATCTGGGGCGTGCTGAAGGCCGACGCCTACGGGCACGGGGCGCCGGCCGTCGCGAGGACGCTCGAGCGCACCGGGATCCCCGGTCTGTGCGTCGCGCTCCTGGAGGAGGCCATCGAGCTGCGGGACGCCGGCATCCGGCTGCCCATCCTCGTCATGGGCGGCTACTACGGCCCCCGCCGCGAGGGGTTCGAGGAGATCATGGCGCGCGATCTCGTGCCCGTCGTCTACGACGCCGGGCAGATCGAGCGCCTCGCGAACGTGGTGCGGCTCGAGCAGCGCGGCCGCGTCGGCGTCCACCTGAAGGTGGACACCGGCATGGGTCGGCTCGGCGCCGCGAGCTCGGAGATCGAGGCGGTGTTCGCGATGCTCGCCAAGCACCCGGAGGTGAGGCTCGACGGGCTCATGACCCACCTCGCCTGCGCGGACGCCGACGATCTCGGCGTGACGATCGAGCAGATGAGGCGCTTCGAGGAGATCGAGCAGCGGGCGAAGAGCTTCGGCCTCGCGCCGCGGATCCGGCACGCGTCGAACAGCGCGGCCATGCTGCGCCTCCCCGCCGCGTGGCTCGACGTCGTTCGACCCGGGGTCGCGCTGTTCGGCATCTCGCCGTGCCCCGGGCTCGCGCCCGACCTCAAGCCGGTGATCCGGGTGCGCAGCGAGATCGTCGCGCTCCGCACGATCGCGAAGGGCGACAGGATCGGCTACGGCCACACCTGGCAGGCGTCGCGGGAGAGCGTCGTGGCGACCGTGCCGATGGGGTACGCCGACGGCCTGAGCCGCCAGCTGTCGAACCGCGGGGCGGCCCTCGTGCGCGGTCAGCGCGCGCCGATCGCAGGCGCCGTGTCGATGGATCTCACGATGCTCGACGTGACGGACGTGCCGGGAGCCCGCGTGGGAGACGAGGTGGTGTTCCTCGGGACCCAGGACGGCCCGCTCGGGCGCGCGACGATCAGCGCGGAAGAGATCGCCGGGCTCACGGGGACGATCGCGTGGGAGGTGCTGACGAGCATCTCTCGCCGCGTGCCCAGGTTCTACCGAGAGCCCTGAGCTCGCGCGGCGGCGCTCGCCGCCCGCGCCGGCGCTGCCGGTGCGAACGGGCGTGATACGCTGCTCTCCATGAAGACGGCCGTGAAGCAGCGCGCCGGCGTCTACGGCATGCTCTGCGGCCTCGCGGCCGCGTTCGCGCTCGGCGGCGCGGCGCTCTCCGCCTGCGAGGACGAAGGCCAGGAGCAGCGTCCACGCAACGGCGGAGGCCAGGGCGCGCAGGAGCCGGAGGACGAGTTCGACCCCGGCCCCGGGGGCTCGAGCGGGCCGCCGCCCGTGGACGCGGGTGGGCTCTGCGGCAATCAGATCCACGAGGTGACGATCGCCGAGGCGCCGAACCTCTACTTCGTCCTCGACGCGTCGGGCAGCATGCTCAGCCCTGCCTCGTCGCGCGCGACCCGCTACGACCGGGTGCGCGAGGCTGCGGTCGACCTCGTGCGCAACCTGGGCCCGCTGATCAACGTCGGCGCCGCCGTGTTCCCGCTCGACGCGACCTCCGATGCGCCGTGCAAGCCCGGCGGCGAGGTGTTCCCCGTCACGCCGGGAGATCCCTTCGCCGCCTCGCAGGAAGGCGCCACGACGACCTCGAGGTTCCGCTCGGCGACGCGCGTCGAACCGCTCGGCGGGACGCCTACCGCGGCGACGCTCGCGGCGCTCACGCCGAGCCTCGTGGAGCTCCCGGGCAAGACGATCGTCGTGCTCGCGACCGACGGCGGCCCGAACTGCAACAGCGCCGCGACGTGCGGCGCCGAGGAGTGCATCGCCAACATCGAGCAACAGTGCCCCCAGGAGAACTGCTGCACGCCTTCAGGGCTCTCGGGACCAGGAGGGTGCCTCGACCGCGGCGATACGGTCGCCGCGATCGAGCGGCTCGCGGCGAGCGGGATCGAGGTCTACGTCGTCGGCATCCCGGGGAGCGAGTTCTACGGCGACGTCCTCGACCAGATGGCGCTCGCCGGCGGCACGGCGCAGTTCGTGAGCCCCTTCTATTTCAAGGTGGACGACCTCGACACGCTCGGCACCGTCCTCTCGAGGATCGCCAGCATCGTCGTCTCTTGCGAGTTCGACCTCGTCGACCCGCCGCCCGACGACGGGCAGACCAACGTCTACCTGGACCAGGAGCTGGTCCCGTACGACCCGGAGGACGGCTGGCGCTGGAGCTCGCCCGCGGTCGTCGAGCTCCTCGGGGACGCGTGCCAGAAGCTCAAGAGCGGGCGGGTCGGGCAGGTGCAGATCGTCTCCGGCTGCCCCACGGAGGTGGCGAGGTGAGGCGCGACGCGGCGAAGAGCGCGCCCACGCTGATCCAGCTGACGGCCGAGTCCGCGGACGACGCCGCGCTCGACGAGATCGACGCGGTCGCGTCCGCGGCCTTCGACGTGCCGCAGTTCTCCGCGCGAGAGGAGCTGCGCCGCCCTTGGACGCGGTGCTGGGTCGCGCGCGAGGAGCGGCGCGCGCTCGCCTTCCTCATCGCGTGGCACGTGGCCGACGAGCTGCACGTGCTCAACGTCGCCACCTGCCCGACCGCGCGGCGGTGCGGGCTCGCGACGGCGCTGATGCGCCGCTCGCTCGAGTACGCGCAGGAGCAGCGCGTGCGGCTGGTCCTGCTCGAGGTGCGCCGCTCCAATCGGGCGGCGATCCGGCTCTACCGGAAGCTCGGCTTCACGGCGATGGGCGTGCGCCCCCGGTACTACAGCGACAACGGCGAGGACGCGGTCGAGATGATCCTCACGTTCGACCCCGCGACCGGCGCGGTGCAGCCAGGCCGCGACGAGATCCGCATCGAGGTCTGATCGGCGTCGCGCCGCTCAGCGCTGCGCAGGTGCCGACGCCGCGGGGAAGCGGGAGGTGGCCGAGAGCGGCGGCAGCCGCGCGGCCACCACCTGGAGCGGGGTCAGCAAGAGCGGCCGGAGCAGCGTCTTGGCCCGCTCGTCGAAGGGCTGGAGGAGCGCGTCCGCCTGCCGTATCGCCTCGACCAGCCGCTCCGCCATGAGGCGCGCGTCGACGTTGGGGTTCACGTCCTCGAGCCGCTGGATCTCGTCGCGGAGGGAGCTGAGCAGCGAGATGTACCTCGCCAGCGGCGTGTCCGTGATGGGCGCGGAGCCGCTCGGCGCAGCGGGAACGCCGAACTCGACGGTCCGCTTGAACTCGTCCGGGACCGGGCTCGGGCGGTTCCGGATGAGCTTTACGTCGATGGGGACCTTGAGCCTCGTCTTCTGCTCGATCTTCCGCTCGACGCGCTGCTTGCCGAGCTTGAGCAAGCCCGAGTCCTCGATCGCGCTGCGATCCCGCTTCCATTGCGTGTTGTCCTCGAGCGCGCGGAGGATGCGGAGGTACGGGTAGTCCGGCTTGGCGAGCTCCATGTAGAGCTCCTTCGCCTCCTTGAGGTTGGCCGGCATCCGCACGGTCAGGTCCGCCATCCAGTCGGTCCACTGCGCGATGTAGCGGGCGTCGTAGTCGGCCGCGAGGCCGTCCAGGTCCTTGTCGATCGCGGCGCTCTCTCCGGGCGAGAGCGGCACGACCCACTCTTCTGCCCTCAAGAGATCGGCGCCTTGGCTGATCTTGTCGAGCACCTCGAAGTGCCCCCTCTCGGTGTACGGACCGTCGACCTCTTTCCAGCGCTTCTCCTTCGCGAATTGCTTGCTGCTGATGACCTTCAGCACGTCGGGGCGATCGGCGAACATGTCGGCCAGCGTGAGCGGCGGGTACTTGCGGTTCGCGCGGCTGTTGTCGCCCGTCTCGTCGTACTTCTCCTCGATGATCGAGTTGACGAAGAAGTCGTAGTAGCGCTTCCGCACCGGCACGGCCTGCAGCGTCGCGCGCACGCTCGCGACCAGCTCCGCCTTGGGCGCGACGGGCGTGACCCTCTTCTGCTTGATGAGCGACAGGTAGTACCTGACGTGCGGCTCGAGCTGCTTCTTCAGGTCGCTCTCGTTGAGGTTCGACGTCGGCCGGAGCACCTCGGCCCAGAGCGAGGTGAACCTGTCCTTGGCCCAGTTGATGTCGAGGTGCTCGACGTCGCTCAGCATCAGGTACAGCTTGAGGTCGTTCCGCTCGCGCAGGTAATGCTCTCCCTTCGCGAGCTTGAGGCGGTCCTCGAGCCGCTGCTTGCACGGGATCACGAAGCCGTTCTGGAGGCTCGCGACGTAGACGTGCAAGAGCGGGGGGTAGACCGTCTCGCCCTGGAACATCGTCCAGCCCATCCCGTCCGGCGGCCCCTCCTCGCGCGCCCTGTCGATCTCTTGCAGCCGATCCAGCGCGGGCCTGAGCGCGGCGAGCTTGTCCGAGAGCGGCCGCGTGTCCTCCCACCGGAGCGCGCTGACGGCGCGCGCGTCGGCCTCGACCCCGCGCAGGAACTCGCGGTTGTTGCCGAACGACACCACGCTCGGGATCGCGAGGATGACCCCGAGGGCCGCGGCCGCCGCGCTGATCGCGCCGCGCACGATGCGCTGGCGCCGGATCTCGCTCGCGCTCCTCGCGGCGATGTCCCCGTCCGGGAAGACGACGTTCATGAACACGTCGTGGAGGAAGTAGCTCTTCGACTCCACGTTCTGCTGAGCCGCCGCCTCGTGCGTGCGGATCCCCATCGCCTGGCCCATGCGCTGGAGCACCCGGTCGAGCGGCCTGCCCTCTTGCGTGCCGCTCGTGAAGTAGAAGCCGCGGAAGATGGGCGTGCCCTGGAAGGCGTTGACCATGAAGACGGTCGAGACCAGATCGGAGAGGTTCCGGCGGATGCCCGAGAACTCGAGCGGGAACTGGTAGACGCGCTCGCGCACCTCCCGGCTGCGCTCCATGACGAGCCGCTTCAGCGCGCGGCCGTGGATCTGCTTCGCGAGGGCGTCGAACTCGGCGTCGAAGAGCCTCCCCGGGTCGGCCTTGTCCGCGCTCAGCTTGAGCGTCGCCCCCCACGCCTGGGCGCGGTCGCTCTTGCGCATGTCGCCGAAGAACTCCGAGAAGCCCGCGATGAGATCGCACTTGGTGAACAGGAGGTAGACGGGCAGCACCATGTGGAGCTGCGTCATGACCTCATCGATGCGCGCCCGGAGCTTCTTCCCCATCTGCTCGATGTGCTGCTCGCTCGCGTCGATGAGGTCCGTCACGCTGACGGCGACGAGGATGCCGTTGAGCGGGCGGCGGGCGCGGTGCTTGAGGAGCATCTGCAGGAACGCGATCCACTCCTCGTGGTCGTCCTGCTCGGTCGTGTAGCGCCCCGCGGTGTCGAGGAGGATCGCCTCGTTGGTGAACCACCAGTCGCAGTTTCGCGTCCCGCCGACGCCGCGTACGCCGCCGCCGTTGCTCGGGTGCGCGTAGGGGAAGACCAGGCCGGAGTGCTTCAGCGCCGTCGTCTTCCCCGCCCCCGGCGGGCCGATGATGACGTACCAGGGCAGCGAGTAGAGCGCGGCGCTGCCGTGCTTCTTGCCCTTGCCGAGCTTCGAGCTCTTCAGCGCGCTGATGCCGCCCTGGACCTGCCGCTGGAGCTCCTGGATCTCGGCGCGCCGCTCGGGCCGCGCGTTGAGCGCCTGCTGCGCCCCCTGCTGGACGATCGCCCGCTCCAGGGCAGACGCGGCGCGGCCCGCCTTGACGCGGCGGTACACGAAGAGCGCGACCGCGGAGAGCGCGACGACGACGCTCGCCGCGATCGGGACCGCGGTGGACAGCCCGAACGTGAAGTACGCCGCCCACGAGATGAGGAGCAACAGCCCGAAGAGGACCCACAACACGATGGCGACGATATCACCGGTCGCCGCCTCCGGAGCACGTCCGACGCGCAGCGAGGCGATCGGCGGAGCGCGTCGCGACGCCGCCCCGCGCGCGAGCGGCGCTCGCGCGCGGCCGCGCCGGGATCAGTCGTCGCCGCGCTCGTAGTCGCCCGGCTCGAGCGCGGCGTCCGTCTCCTCGCCGGCCGCGAGCCGGCGCGAGCGGATCGCGTCCACGGCGATGTCGATCACCTCGAGCCGCGTCGACGGGGCGTAGTACTCGTCCTCGGAGACCTGCGGCAGCTCCGCGAGCCTTTCGGCGACCGCCTCGCGGTCCTCCTCCTCCAGCTCGAGCGCCGCCGGATCGCCACTCAGCGAGTCCTCGGCCAGGTCCCGCGCGGCCTCGGCGGCGCGACCGCGCGTGAGCGTCTCCCGGACGAAGAGCACCGGGCTGAACGCGAGGTAGACCGACTCGAACTCCAGCTGCCAGTAGGTCGGGTCCTCGCCGTCCATGCGCCACCACGACGCGTGCCGGCGCCGGATGACCTCGCCGAAGTACACGCCCGCCATGTGAGCGACCACCGGCAGCGCCTCGACCCTCTCCGACGTCGCCCCACGCGCCTGCTCCAGGTAGTGGTCGAGCACGGGCAGAGTCTCCGGCCGATAGTCAAGCCGTACACCGAGAGCGCGCTCCACAAACCTCACGCACCCCTCGGCGAGATCCTCCACGGCGGGCGGCGGCGGCGCGACAGCTGCAGCGGACGGAGCAGGCTCGGCCGACCGCTCCAGAGAAATCGGAGAGGACCCTGCACCGTTCTGTTTGGTATCCATGGGCTCCACGCTATCCTTCTCCGGTGCGGGTGGCCGCTCGTCAACGTGGTCGTGCTCGGAGCGACTCAGCAAGCGCCTCCGCAGGCTCGGTGGTCGCAACGGTCCGGACAGCTCCCGAGGCTTCGGGATTGTCGGGGTCGTCGGGCCGGGGTCGTCGGGTCGAATCGTCGGGCGAATCGTCGGGATGGAACGTGGCCGGCCCTCGCTCCACCTCGAAGCTCCGCCTCGAAGGGAAGCGCCGGCGCAGCGGAAGCATGGGCCGGCGAAGCTGCTCCGGAAAGCCGGTCGCCCCGAGCCCCCGCCCTGATCAGCCCGGCCGTGGATTCGGGTTTGAATTCCTAACGGAAGTCGAGGCCATCGTGCTAAGCTCCGCCCTCGCGTCGAAATGAGACTCGGGATCTTCAGCGATACGCACGCCAACTACGAGGCGCTCAGCGCTGTGCTCGAGTCCTACCGCCACGAGCGCATCGACGTCTATTACTGCCTGGGGGATACGGTCGGCTACGGCGGCTCGCCGAACGAATGCGCCGACCTCGTCCGGAAGGTGGCCAAGAAGACGATCCTCGGCAACCACGACGCGGCCGTCGCAGGTCGGATGGACTACTCGTACTACTACGAGGCTGCCCGGCAGGCGCTCGACACGCACGCTGCGATGCTCTCCTCCGAGAACGCCGCGTGGCTCCGGAGCCTGACGTACCAGGAGAAGTTGACGGACATCAACGTCGACCTCTGCCACGGATCGCCCGTCCGGCTCGAGGAGTTCGAGTACATCTTCGCCCCCGAGCAGGCGCGCGAGTGCCTCCCCATGTGGAACGAGCTCGGCCACATCACGCTGATCGGCCACTCCCACCTCTGCAAGGTGTTCGCGCTCACGCCGAACAGCGTGGAGGAGCTCCCGGCGGTGGACTTCCAGCTCGAGCAGGGGCGCAAGTACATCGTGAGCGTCGGGTCGGTCGGACAGCCGCGGGACTACGACAACCGCGCGAGCTACACGATCTACGACAGCGAGACGAAGCGCTTCGAGTTCAAGCGCGTCGAGTACGACATCGAGACGGCGGCGGAGAAGGTGCTGCGCGCCAAGCTCGAGCGCAACTTCGCCCACCGGCTCTACATCGGGGTCTGAGAGCGCCTCGCGGATCCGCGCGCGGCGCGCGAGCTGGCAGCCGCGAGCCGCCGCCTCCCATCGCGCGCTCGTGCGATGGCGACCCGGCGCCTCCGCGAGGCGGGATCGCGCGTGGCCTTCGCTGACCTGCGGTCCTGGTCTTCCCGCTGACGACGCGTCAGCGTCGCGGCCGCTCGGCGCCTAAGCGCGGCCGGGGCGAACGGAGCGCCGGGGACGGCAGTGATAGAGCAGCATGCTCGTCTGGTTGTCGGGCGGCGCTGCGGAGAAGTCGCTGCGGAGCGCCGTGATCTCGAAGCCGTTGTAGTGGAGCAAGGCCTCGAGCTCCTGCGGATAGAACTGACGATGGGCGAGCGGCGTCATCCAGCGCTCGCCGCCGTCGACGGGCGAAAACTCCATGGACACGAACAGGATCTGCCGGACCTTGTCGTAGTCGAAGCGCTCCGTGTACCGGACGACCGTGCCAGGGCCGTCCTTCTCGGGATACCGGAAGCGCGGCGTGGCGTAGGCGCGATCCGGATCGCGCGCGAGCTCGGCCGGCTCGGGCATGGACACATCGAAGACGAGCTCGCCCCGCGGCGTCAGGTGCTCGCGCGCCCGCGCGAGGAAGCGCTCGACGTCCGCGCGCGTGTACAGGTGCAAGAACGCGTTGAAGGGGCAGATCACGAGCGGAAAGCGGCGCCCGAGCCGCAGCGCCCGCATGTCCGCCCGCCGGACGCTCACGCGAGAGGAGACGCCGCGCGGCTCCCGACCGAGCAGCGCGCGCAGATCGCCGAGCATCGGCGCCGACAGATCCACGCCCGTGATCCGGACCCCTGCCCTCGCGACGGGCAGCGTGATCCGCCCGTTGCCGCAGCCGTACTCGAGCACCGGCCCGCCGGACGCCACGGAGAGATCGACGTAGTAGCGGACGTCGTCCTGCCGACGCGCGTACGTCTTCGCGTAGTACGCCGGGTCCTCGTAGTGGGCCGACGTCCCCGCCTCGAGCTCCGGATCGCGATCCTGGCCGGAGCGCAAAGACCGCCTCGACCGGGGCGTGGCCGCACCTTTCATGGGAAGCAACGGATCGAGCGCAGCGCTGGCACTCGGGCGGGAGCGCGCCGAGATGCCGGGCCGACGGAGGCGTGCGTCATGAGAGCACGCGCGCCCGATGCGCCCTCAGCGCTGGCCGCCAGCGTTCATCTGCTGGAGCCACTCGGACACGACCTCGTGAGAGCTCCGGTGGAAGTGCACCTTGCCCGCCGCGATCTCCCGAAGGCTGGTCACGGCAGGCTTGTTCTTCGTCTTCACGAGGGCGTCCGAGCCCTTCATGAGCTGCCGCGTCCGGTTGGCCGCAAGCACGACGAGAGCAAAACGGTTTTCCTCGCGCTCGAGGCAGTCTTCCACAGTCACACGCGCCATAGGGGGGGCGAGAGTAGCGCCCTGCTCCGGCCAGCGCAAGGTACATGCCGCTCGGCGGCTCTGCGCCGGGCGCGCTGCCGCGCCGCTCGCCCGTCGGCGGCATACGTTGCTCGTTGCCCTCGACGCAGGTCCCGGCTACGAGGTGCCCCCGTGGCCGCTGAGCAGGATTCCCTCCTCCCCCCTCCCCCCCGTCCGGTCCCAGGGCTGAAATACCGTCGCATCGTCCTCAAGCTGAGCGGCGAGGCGCTCTGCGGCGAAGAAGGCGGGTTCGGCATACGCCCCGAGACGCTCCACCACGTCGCCGGCGAGATCGCCGAGCTCCAGCGGATGGGGGTGCAGATCGGGATCGTCGTGGGCGGAGGCAACATCTTCCGCGGGCTGAAGGGCGCGAGCGCGGGCATGGACCGCTCCCAGAGCGACTACATGGGCATGCTCGCCACCGTCATCAACGCGCTCGCCCTGCAGGACGCGCTCGAGAAGACGGGCGTGCCGACGCGCGTCATGACCGCGATCGAGATCCGGCAGGTCGCCGAGCCGTACATCCGCCGCAGGGCGATGCGTCACCTGGAGAAGGGCAGCATCGTCATCTTCGCCGCGGGCACGGGCAACCCGTTCTTCTCGACCGACACGGCGGCGGCGCTGCGGGCGATGGAGATCCAGGCGCAGGCGCTGTTCAAGGCCACCAAGGTCGAGGGCATCTACGACCGCGATCCCGTGCGCCACGAGGGCGCGCAGATGTTCGCGCACCTGAGCTACGACCGCTTCCTCGCGGACAGGATCGGGGTCATGGACTCGACCGCGGTCACCCTCTGCCGCGAGAACAAGATGCCGATCCGGGTGTTCAAGCTCATGACCCGCGGCAACATCCTCCGCGTGTGCAGGGGCGAGGAGATCGGCACGATCGTCGACTGAGCGCGCGCTCGATCGCCCCGCACCGCCGCGGGCGACGGGCCGAGGCGCCCGCCGGCGCGAGCCAGGCCGGCGCGCCCTCGAGCCGCGAGGAAACCGTGCTAGACCCCGAGCCA
The DNA here is from genome assembly GCF_051474135.1 of Sorangium sp. So ce385. Classification (NCBI taxonomy): domain Bacteria; kingdom Pseudomonadati; phylum Myxococcota; order Polyangiales; family Polyangiaceae; genus Sorangium; species Sorangium sp. So ce385. The sequence goes on from NZ_CP150337.1 coordinate 11,534,094, forward strand.
GCAATGATCCGAGCTCCGGTGCGCCGCCCCCTGCTCGCCATGTCGCTCGCCGCGCTCGTCGCGGGCTGCGACGAGCCCGCCCTCCAGGTCCCGGCGGACGCGGGGGAGCCGGTCCTCGGGCTCAGCGCCGAGCAGTCGGCGCGCGTGCTCGCGAAGGTCGGCGACCGGGTGATCACCCTCGGCGACTTCGGCAGGACGCTGGAGCGGATGGATCAGTTCGATAGGCTCCGCTACCAGACGAAGGAGCGGCGCCGCGAGCTGCTCAGCGAGATCGTCGACGCGGAGCTGCTCGCGCTGGAAGCGAAGCGCCGCGGCCTCGACAAGGAGGCCGCGGTCGAGGACGCGATCCGGCAGATCCTCCGCGAGGCGATGATCGCCCAGGCGCGCAAGGGCCTGCCCGCGCCGGCCGACATCCCGGCGTCCGAGGTGCGCGCGTACTACGAGGCGAACGCCGACAAGTTCAGCGAGCCCGAGCGAAGGCGCGTCTCCGCCATCGTGGTCGGCGACAGGGCGCTCGGGGAGAAGGTCCTCAAGGAAGCGCAGAAGGCCGCGAGCAGCAGCGCGTGGGGAGAGCTCTTCCTCAAGCACTCGCTCGGCGCGCCGAAGGACAAGAGCAAGGCGCCGCCGCTCGACCTCGCGGGCGAGCTCGGCATCGTCAGCCCGCCCGGCGATCCGCGCGGCGCCCACCCGCAGGTCCCGGAGCCGGTCCGCGCGGCCGTCTTCCGGATCGCCAGCGTGGGGGCCGTCAGCGACGAGCTCGTCGAGGCCGACGGCCGGTTCTACATCGTCCGCCTGAGCGGGCTCACGGGCGGGCACCGGCGCGCGCTCGCGGAGGCCGAGCGCTCGATCCGCGTCGCGCTCCTCCAGCAGAAGATGCAGGAGCAGGAGCGCGCCCTCGAGGACGAGCTGCGGAAGAAGTTCCCCGTCGAGATCAACGACGCGGCGCTCTCCTCGGTGAAGCTGCCGCAGCAGCTCACGCAGCCCGGGGGCGCGCCGCAGCCCGATCCCGCGAAGCCCAGCGCGCCGCAGCCGGAGCCGGCCGGCGGCGCCGCGCCCCCGTCGAGCGATGCGGGCAAGTAGCGCGCTCGTCGCCCCGACGCAGCTCACCCGGCGGCCCAGCGACGACGGCGCGGGCGCCCTCGCCGTCGCGCCGTCGTCGCGCCCCGCGGCGCCCGCCGCGGACGGTCAGCAGGGCGCGCGGCCGGCCCGCGCCAAGGCGCGGCAGAGCGACTGGACATGGCAGCTGCGCCACGCGCTCTCGAGCGCCGAGGAGCTGCACCGGGCGCTGTCGCTCACGCCGGAGGAGCTCGCGGGCGCGCGGCGCGCCGAGAAGGCCGGGCTGCCCATCCGCGTCACCCCGTATTACCTGAGCCTCTGCGACAAAGGCGACCCCGCGTGCCCGATCCGCCGTCAGTGCGTGCCGCTCGCCGACGAGGCCGCCGAGGTGCCCGGAGATCTGGTCGATCCTCTCGGCGAGGTCGCGCACGAGGTCGCGCCGCACCTCGTGCAGCGGTACCCGGATCGCGCGCTGCTGCTCGCGACCGATCGCTGCGCGGTGTACTGCCGGTTCTGCACCCGCTCGCGCATGGTCGGCGACGGCGGCGGCGCGGTGGCGCTCGAGCGCCTCGCGCCGGCCATGGCCTACCTCGAGGCGCACCCGGAGGTGCGCGACGTCATCGTGAGCGGCGGCGATCCCCTCGCGGTCTCGACGGACCGCGTCGTGCGGCTGATCGCCCGGCTGCGGCAGATCCCGAGCGTGGAGACGATCCGCATCGCCACGCGCGTGCCGGTCACGCTGCCTCAGCGCATCACCGCGGAGCTCGTGCGCGCGCTCAGGCCGCACCATCCGCTCTGGGTGATGACGCACTTCAACCACCCGAAGGAGCTCACGCCCGCCGCCGAGCGCGCCTGCAAGCGGCTCGTGGACAACGGCTTCCCCGTGATGAACCAGACGGTGCTGCTGCGCGGCATCAACGACGACGCGACGACGCTGGCCGCGCTCTTCCGGGGGCTCGTGCGCTGGCGCGTGCGCCCGTACTACCTGCTCCAGATGGACCCCGTGCGCGGCACCGCGCACCTGCGCACCCCGCTCGCGACCGGCATCTCCCTCATGGAGCAGCTCCAGGGACGGCTCACCGGCATCGCGCTGCCGAAGCTGATCGTCGATACCCCGGGCGGGATGGGCAAGGTGCCCGTCGGCCCCGACTACGTCGTCGATCGCCGGCCCGGGCGCACGGTGCTCCGCACCCACCGCGGCGTCGAGGTCGAGTACGTCGACCCCCCGCCGCAGCCCGGCGGCTGAGCCGCCCGCTCAGCGACCCGGGCCGCGCGAGAGCGGCTTCGCGATCCGGAACGACAGGTTCAGGGCCCGCGTGATCCCGAAGAAGCGGGTGCGCGACGCGCTCCTGCACTGCTGCGAGTCCGCGGCCCAGCTCCCGGAGCGGGCGATGCGCCACGGCGGCGCGTCGCTGCCGGCGTCGGCGGTCGACTCGATCTCATGCGACGTCTCCGCCCACGATTTCTCGCCGTTCACGTCGGCGACCCACTCGCGCACGCCGCCCGCCATGTCGCGCACGCCGTAGGGCGAGGTGTCGATGGGGAACGTCCCGACCGGCTCCGGCTGCGCGAGGAAAGGCCGCGACGAGCGCATCAGGCAGAAGGTGGGATCGAAATGGTCCCCCCACGGGTAGAACCGTCCGTCGGTCCCGCGCGCCGCCTTCTCCCATTCGAGCTCGGTGGGGAGGCGGACCTCGAGCCCGTCTCGCTCGCTCCGGAAGCGGCAGTAGGCCACGGCGTCGAACCAGTCGATGAGGATGACGGGCAGGTTCCAGAGGTGCCCCTCCTCGGCCGGGAAGCGCTTCTGCGCGTCGCCCTCGACCACGGTGGGCAGCGGCTCCCACCCGCCGCCGCTGGCCGGCCGCGCGACGTAGCCCTCGGAGCCGCGCGTCCCGTGCGGCGCGCGCTTGAGCGCGAGATCGAGATCGCGCGTCTCGAGCTCGTTCAAGAACTCGCAGTACTCGCGGAAGGTGACCGGGAACTTCGCGATCGCGACGTCGGGGACGTGGAGCTCGGCGCGGCGGAGCGGATCGTAGGCCTGCGCGTCGCCGCCGGCGATGAACGTCCCCCCGGGGATGTAGACGAACCCCTCGCCGATCTCCGCGTCGGTGTAGAGGTTCAGCTCGACGCGGTGGTGGGTGCCCCGCTTGAGCAGCAGCGGGTAACGCACGTCCCGGTAGCCGGCGCGCTTCAGGACGAAGAGGTAGCTGCCCGGCTTGAGGTGCACCTCGCGGAGCGGGGTGCGGCCGAGGGCGCGCTCGTCGCTCGCGACCAGGATGCGATCCTTCTCGACGTACCGGTACGCGAGGACGCTCGCGCCCGACGGCGACGAGTCGACCGAGAGGACCGCGTCGGCGGTGAGCAGCGCGGCGTAGCGGCCCACGTCGAACTCCGCGACGAGCGCCTCGTGGTAGATGCGCGCCGCGTGCTGGTGCTCCTGGTCCGCCCGCACCGCGCGCGACCAGTAGAGGTCCGCGAGCCCGGCGCGCGCCTCGACCAGATCCGGATCGTACGCCAGCGCCTTCGTGTAGAGGTCGATCGCCTCGGCCGCGGCGCGCGCCTGCTCGCGCTCGACCCCGGCCGCCCTGTCCTCGAGCTGCCAGCCGGACCGCTTGCGCTCGATCGGCTCGTACTCCTTCACGTCCTTGAGCAGCCGCCGCGCCTCCTCGACGAGCCGCTCGCGCTCGCTGTCGAGCCGCCGGTCGCGCTCGAGCGGGGCCTTGGCGAGCTCGCAGAGCTTGATCGCCTCTTCGCGGCGGCGCATCCGCTCCTTGGCGCCCTCGAGGAACGCCTCGGCCTCCGCCGCGACGCGGTCGGCGGTCGGCGGCCGCTGATCGGGGTCCTTCGCGAGCATCGCCAGGCAGAGGTCCTCGAGCAAGAGCGGGCAGCTCGGCGAGATCGAGCGCGGCGGCTTGGGGTCGCGCGTCTGCGTCGCGAGGATCACGGCGAGCACGGTCGGCGCGTCGAACGGGTGCTCGCCGGTGAGGATCTCGTAGAGCACCACGCCGAGCGCGAAGATGTCCGCGCGGTGATCGATCCGCTTCTGATCCCCCCGGATCTGCTCCGGCGCGATGTACCCGGGCGTGCCCGAGAGCGCGCTCGCGACCGCCTCGTGCCGCTTCCGGCCGAAGTCCTGCCCGCTCGGGTCGATGGTGATCGGCTCGCTCACCTCCGCCCTCGAGAGCAGCTTCGCGTTGCCCCAGTCGCCCAGGTACACCTCGCCGTAGTCGCCGAGCAGCACGTTCTCCGGCTTGATGTCGCGGTGCGCGACGCCTCGCCGGTGCGCGTAGGCGAGCGCCCGCGAGATCTGCACGAACGCGCCGATGAGCCGGACGAGCGGCCACTGCTTGCGGAGCTCGGGGTTCGTCAGCACATTTTGCAGGCTCTGCCGCTTGACGACCCGCATCGAGTAGTAGGGCTGGCCGTTCGGCAGCGTGCCCAGGTCGTAGACCGGGATGATGTTCGGGTGCTCGAGCTGGGCTGTGATGCGCGCCTCGGTCAGGAAGCGGTTGCCCACCGCGGAGTCCGCCTCGGCCCCGGGCTTCAGCGTCTTCAGCGCCACCACGCGCCCGATCTCCCGGTCGCGCGCCTTCACCACCTTCCCGGCGCCCCCCGCCCCGAGCGCCTCGCCGACCTCGTAGCGGCTGCCGCCGGCGTTCACGGCGCGCGTGGCGGAGGTCGCGAGCGTCGGGAAATCGGCCACGACCTCCTCTCCCGGCAGATCGATCTCGCGCTGCGTGTCGAAGCGCAGCGCGTCCAGATCCTCGACCTGCGGCGCGAGGGCGCGCGCGGCGGCCGGGCTGCGCGCCTCCTGCTGCGGCGCGAGGGCACGCGCGGCGGCCGGGCTGCGCGCCTCGTGCTGCGGCGCGAGGGCGCGTCCGGCGGCCGGGCTGCGCCCCTCCTGCGCGAGCAGCTCCGGCAGCGCCGCCAGCTGCTCCGGCGTCAGGATCCCCTCGAAGAGCTCCTGGGGCGTCGACACGCCGCCGAGGGTCCATCGGCAGGCCATGTCCCAAAGGGCGTTGGGCTCGATGAGCCCTCGCGCCACGGCGGCGACGGCCAGGGCACGAGCCTCGCGAGTCTGAGCGAGCTTCACTCGAGCGACCTCTCGTCCGAAACGATCTCACCGCGCGACGCGAGGCGGAAGGCCACGCTGGGACCGCCGAGCGCAAGGCGGCGCGCGCAGCGAGGGCGCGGCGCTCCCGCGGCGGATGCAGGGCTGCCGGCGCCGCCGCTCGGTGCGCGTCCCAGGAGGCGGCGCACGTCAGCCGCCGTGGCAGGCGACCGCTCTGCTGCCGCGCCAGCCCGAGCTGCCCCGTTGGAAGTCGCGACGCGGCAGGGCCGGAGCGGCGATGGCCGCCCGCGCGCCCCGGGCCTCAGAGACTCTATGTGTCGGAAATTCCTGCATTTACCAGCGATAAATGAGCGCTGCCCAGGTTACGTGGTGTCCCCTCGCCTGTGCAAGAGAGTAGGGCGGATGGCGCCCGGGCCCGGTCATTTTTCGTCGCATGTCCCGCGCGTCTCCACGGCTCGCGCCTCGTGCCCCGCCCCTCGCGTGCTTGCCGCCGGCGCGCACCTCCCGCACGTCGGGCACGATTCCGACGATCTCGCCCATTGTCGTCGTTGTCGTACCAGCGGGTGGGCCCGTCCCCCGCGGCGCCGTCCGGCCGCCGTCGCGCCCTCCCGCCGCTCCGCCCTCATGCCCGCGCCGCCGCGCTGGCCCGCCGCCGCGCTGGCCCGCCGCCGCGCGACGGGCTTTCGATCCCCGGGGGGAGCCGTGGTAGGGCGCGGTATGGCTGATTCGACGGCCCTGCCGCGTCCGGCGCTCGCTCGTCTCGACGAGATGAACCGCCGCGCGCTCGACGGGGGCGGGAAGGATCGCGTCGCCAAGCAGCACGAGGCCGGCAAGCTCTCCGCGCGGGAACGCATCGACCTGCTCCTCGATCCAGGGTCGTTCGTCGAGATCGATCGGTTCGTGGTCCACCGGTGCGCCGACTTCGGCATGGACGAGCGGAAGGTCCTCGGCGACGGCGTCGTGACCGGCTGGGGGCTCGTCGACGGGCGCAAGGTCGTGGTGTTCGCGCAGGACTTCACCGTGTTCGATGGCTCGCTCTCCGGCGCGTACGCCTCGAAGATCTGCAAGGTGATGGACCTCGCGATGAAGGTGGGCGCCCCCGTCGTCGCGCTGAACGACTCGGGCGGCGCGCGGGTTCAGGAGGGCATCGAGTCGCTCGCCGGGTACGCCGACATCTTCCTCCGCAACACGCTCGCGAGCGGGGTCGTCCCCCAGATCAGCGCGATCCTCGGGCCGTGCGTCGGCGGCGCCGTCTACTCGCCCGCCATCACCGACCTCATCCTGATGAGCGAGCGGACGAGCACCATGTTCGTCAACGGCCCCGAGCTCATCAAGGCGGTGACCAACGAGGACGTCACCGAGGAAGACCTCGGCGGCGCCGCCGCCCACGCCGCCAGGAGCGGCGTATGCCACCTCACCGCACCCGACGACCGGTCGGCGCTCGCGCAGGTCCGCGAGCTGCTCTCGTTCTTGCCCTCGAACAACACCGAGGCTCCGCCGCGCCGCGCCGCGGTCGATCCCGTCGACCGGGAGGTGCCGGAGCTCGACACGATGATCCCGATCGAGCCGTCGGGGCCGTACGACGTCAAGCAGCTCGTGCGCGCCGTGGTCGACGACGGCCGCTTCCTCGAGATCCACGCGCGCTATGCGCAGAACATCGTGGTCGGGCTCGCCCGGATCGGGGGCGCGCCCGTCGGGGTGGTCGCGAACCAGCCCCAGGTGCTCGCCGGCTGCCTGGACATCAAGGCCAGCATCAAGGCGGCGCGCTTCGTCCGGTTGTGCGACTGCTTCAATGTCCCGCTCGTCACGCTCGTGGACGTCCCCGGCTTCCTCCCGGGGCTCGACCAGGAATATGGGGGGATCATCTCTCATGGAGCGAAGCTGCTCTATGCGTTCGCCGAGGCCACGGTGCCCAAGATCACGGTGATCACGCGCAAGGCCTACGGCGGCGCTTACGACGTGATGGCGTCCAAGCACATCCGGGCCGATTACAACCTCGCCTTCCCGACGGCCGAGATCGCGCTCATGGGCCCGGAGGGCGCGGTGAACATCGTCTACGGCAAGGAGATCCAGCAGGCGGCGGACCCGGCCGCCGCCCGCGCGCGCCTCGTCGAGGACTACAAAACGAAGTTCACGAGCCCGTACAGGGCGGCCGAGCTCGGCTTCATCGACGAGGTGATCTACCCGCGCATGCTCCGCATTCGGCTGGCGCGAGCCCTCGACCTCCTGCGCGACAAGCGGGACAGGAACCCAGCGAAGAAACACGGAAACATCCCGCTTTAGTAGAATTTTGGGGCGGCGGGGAGCCCCACGAGAGCCTCGCTCAGCGAGAGATCGGCCTGCAAAACCGCTTAGAACGCCTGGGAAGGAGGGAGCCGGATCGAGCGACGCCGTTGCGCCGCCGATCCCAAGCGTGTAAAAACAACTTGCGTGGCTGTTTTTCTTTGCTCTCCACGCGCGATGCTTCTCTCTGACCAACGATCTGCACAAGCGCGCCCGGGGGCCGGTTGCAGGAGGACGGGTGGTTTGGCGGGCATACCGAGCGTTGGGGGGTCGCCGAGTATACGAACGAGGGGTCGGTTGGGTTCTGTGGAGGTATTGAGCATGAAATCTTGGGTATTCGCTGCGTTTTTGATTTCCGGTTGCGCCCTCGTGGCGTGCGGTGACGACAACACCGACCCGCCGAACAACGGCACCACCAGCAGCAGCAACGGGAGCGGCGGCTCCGGCGCCAGCGGCGGCAACGGCGGCAACGGCGGCAACGGCGGCGACGCCGGCGGCGGCGGCTCGGGCGGCGACGGAGGCGCGAGCACCACGAGCTCTTCCTCGACAGGGACCCCGACGTGTGATGACACGACGGACCAGTGCAGGAACGAAGACGGGACGGGCTGCTACAAGTGCGCCGCCGACGGCGCATGCAAAGAGTTCATCGACGCCTGCGTGGACGATGATACCGATATGGGATGTTTTGACCTGGTGAAATGCGTCGATCGTTGCTCGGACGAGGAAGATCCGGCCACGTGCATCGACGAGTGCCGCACGGAGAACGAGGCCGGGGTGGAGGCGTACGACGCCTTCACCAAGTGCATTGTTTGCGAGCAGTGCGCCCAGAACTGCGGTGCATCGGAAGAGCCGCTGTGCGCGATGTGAGGCGCTGACCAGCAGCAGGTCATCTCCGAAGGGGGCGTCCGATGGCCGCCCCCTTCGGCCTTTTGTTGGCTCGCCGGCGCGGCGGACGTCGGGCGGGCTCTGCGGCCTGCGTGGAATCTGCTGCGGCTGCATTCGCGAGACGGGCGCGCGAGGCGCGGGGGTCGCCTGGGCCGGCCGGGAACATGCGGCGCGGAACGGCGGCGCCGGTGGGGGGCCGGGGGGACGAGAGGACGGGGGCGGTCGGAGGCCGCGCAAGAGCCGGGCACTCGCTGCTGGAATACCGTCCGGGGTTGAGGCGCCGGTCCGGGTGGGGGCACCGCCGTCCCGGGTTGGGTGCCGTCCCAGGTTGGGGGCACCGCCGTCCCGGGTTGGGCCCCCCGTCCCAGGTTGGGCCCCCCGTCCCAGGTTGGGGGCACCGCCGTCCCGGGTTGGGCCCCCCGTCCCAGGTTGGGCCCCCCGTCCCAGGTTGGGGGCACCGCCGTCCCGGGTTGGGCCCCCCGTCCCAGGTTGGGCCCCCCGTCCCAGGTTGGGGGCACCGCCGTCCCGGGTTGGGCCCCCCGTCCCAGGTTGGGCCCCCCGTCCCAGGTTGGGCCCCCCCAGGTTGGGCCCCCCTTCCCCCCACCGCCGGCGCCTCAGCCGGCGCCCGTACGCGGTCCGGCCCTCAGACGCCGCCGCTCCCCGGGCCGGCCACAGCCGCCCCCGCGCCTCGGGGCGCGGCCGCGGATACGCGAGGTAGCTCACGTGCTGGCGGCCGGCCCACCTCGGCGACCTGCGCCCCCCCGACGTCCTCAATCGCGCAGCGCGCGCCGGGTTGCGCCTTCATGGCTCGGGCAACCCGTGGTAACGCTTGGCGGCGCCGCCGATGTGCGGCATCCGACATGGGAAAGAACCTTCTCGTCATCAATGTGGACATCCGCGAGACACGCGTCGCGCTGATCGAAAATGGGATCATCGCTGAGCTGCATCTCGAGCGGGAGAGCTCCAAGGGGACGCTCGGAAACATCTACCTCGGCAAGGTCAGCCGCGTTTTGCCCGGGATGCAGGCCGCGTTCATCGACGTGGGGCTCGAGCGAGCCGCCTTCCTGCACGTCGAGGACCTCATCCGGCCCGACGACTTCGAGGCATACCTGGCTGGGCACCGCCGTCCTGCCGAAGAGGAGCGCGCCTCCTCCCGAGGCCGCGCCGCGCGCGCCAGCGAGGCGCCCGGGCCTGAAGAAAGCGAGGTTCACGAGCTATCTGGCGCAGAAGAGGCCGCGCCCGAGGGCCCCGACGCGGCGGCCGAACACCACGAGCACCACGAAGGGGCGGATTTCGGGGCCGATGTAGGGTTCGAGGCCGAGAGCCCGCTCGAGGCGGACAGCCCGCTCGATGAAACGAGCGACGTGCCGATCGAGCTGCCCACCGCGCTCGACGTGCTCGGAAGCCCCTCCGGCCAGGCGTTCGCCGGCGTGGGTTCGATGGTGACCCTCGACGAGGCCGACGACGAGCCGGAGCTCGACGGCGGACACGAGCACGACGGCGCGGAGGACGACGACGAGGAGCTGGTCGCGGCAGGCAGCGGCAGCGACGTCGACGAGGCCGGTCCGGAGGAATCAGGTCCCGACGAAGCTGGGCCGGAGGAAGCCGAGGCCGAGGACGACGACGAGCTCGACACCCCCGCCTACGACGTCGAGCCGGCCTCGCCACCGCCGGAGGACGCCGCCGACGTGTGGAGCGCGGCCGAGGAGCACCCAGAGGCGCGGAGCGACGCCGCGGACCGCGGGGAGACGGAAGCCCCCGCAGAGATCGCGTCCGAGGAGCCCGCTGCGCGAGCTTCCGGCGAGTGGCCGTCCGAGCAGGAGGCGAGCGCGTCGCCAGCCGTCGAGGGCGCCGTCGCGAAAGCCGCGCCCGAAGCGCCGGGCGACGAGGTGCCGCCGGCAGCGCGGGCGCGCAACGGGCGCGCGCGCGGGCGGCGCGAGGCGCGCGTGCGCCGGTCGGGACGAACGCGCGACCGGCGCGCCAATCTCGAAGGGACCAGCGCCGCGCCCGAGGGGGCCGTCGCCACGGAAGCGCGCGAGGCGCCACGCGAAGGCCGCGAGGCGCGCGAAGGCCGCGAGGCGCGCGAAAGCCGAGAGGGGCGCGAAAGCCGCGAGGGCCGCGACGGCCGCGAAAGCCGCGAGGCGCGCGAAGGCCGTGACGGCCGCGAAAGCCGCGAGGCGCGCGAGGGCCGCGAGGGGCGCGAAGGCCGCGACCGGGGCGGACGTGGACAGCAGGGTGGACGCGATCGCGAGCAGCGCGGGCGCGGCGAGCAGCGGACGCGAGAGCGCGGGCGCGAGCAGGCGCGGGACGGCAAGGGCAAGAGCGCCGCGCGCGGCCAGCAGAGCGCGCGCAGCTGGCAGAACGAGCCGCCGCGCATCTCGAAATCGACGCCCATCCGCGAGGTCGTCCGCGAAGGGCAGGAGGTCATCGTCCAGGTCTCGAAGGAGCCCATCGGGACGAAGGGCGCCAGGGTCACGAGCCACATCTCCCTCCCCGGCCGCTACGTCGTGTACCTGCCGACGGTCGATCATATCGGGATCTCCAAGCGGATCGGCTCGGAGAAGGAGCGCTCCCGGCTGCGCGACGCCATCGAGGCGATGAAGCCGCCGCAGGGCGGGCTCATCGTGCGCACGCTCGCCGAGGGCCTCACGAAGAAGCAGCTCAAGGCCGACGTCGGCTACCTCGTGCGCCTCTGGGGCGAGGTGGCGAAGAAGCGCGAGAGCGGCGTGAGGGCGCCGGCCGTGCTCTACACCGAGCTCGACCTGGTGCTGAAGACCGCCCGCGACCTCTTCACCGACGACATCGAGAAGATCGTCATCGACGACCGCGAGGAGTACATCCGGCTGCGGCGCTTCGTCGAGATGTTCATGCCCGAGCGCGCCGACGCGGTGGAGCTCTACGAGGGCACCGAGCCGATCTTCGACGCGTACGGCATCGAGGACGAGATCCAGCGCGCGCTGTCGCGGAAGGTCCCGCTCCCGTCGGGCGGGCACCTGATCATCGATCAGGCCGAGGCGCTCACCGCGATCGACGTGAACACCGGGCGGTTCGTCGGCAAGGGGTCGAAGGACCTCGAGGAGACGATCCTGACCACGAACATGGAGGCGGTCGAGGAGATCGCCTATCAGCTCAGGTTCCGCAACATCGGCGGGCTGATCATCCTCGACCTCATCGACATGGAGCGCGCCCAGAACCGCGAGAAGGTGCGCCGCCGCCTCGAGGAGCTGCTCTCCAAGGACAAGGCGAAGACCACGCTGAACCGGATCTCCGATCTGGGCCTCATCGAGATGACCCGGAAGCGGACGCGCGAGAGCCTCGGGCGCACGATCCTCGAGCCGTGCTTCTACTGCGACGGGACGGGCCAGCTGCAGTCGAAGCAGACCGTCGCCTACGAGATCCTGCGGCAGATACGGCGCGAGCGGATGAACCTGCCCGGCTACTCGGTCGTGGTGAACGCGCATCCGGCCGTGATCGACCTCCTGAAGAACGACGAGCGCATCGCCGTGCAGGAGGCGGAGCGGCTGTTCCAGCGCCGGATCGATCTCGTGCCCCGGAAGGAGTACCACCTCGAGCAGTTCGATCTGCAAGGCAGGTAAGGCGCCATGGCGGACGATCAGGGTTCTCCGGAGAGCATCGACGCGAAGACGGGACGCAAGGAAGAGCGCGTCACCATCAACAAGGAGTTCGAGTCCTATGACGCGTTCATCAACGAGTACGTGACGAACATCTCGCGCACCGGCGTGTTCGTGCGGTCGAAGACGCCGCTCGCCGTCGGCACCAAGGTGAACCTCCGGTTCACCGTGATCATGGACGACATCGAGACGATCGAGGGCGTCGGCGAGGTCGTGCGCGTGCACGACGATCCGCAGGGCATGGGGGTCGTCTTCACCGAGCTGTCGAGCTACTCGCAGGGGCTCATCGACAAGCTCCTGACGAGCCAGGGGCACCGCGCCTCGAAGGAATAGGCAGAGGGCTTTCGGCGATGTTCACCGGGCTTGTCGAGACGATCGGGGTCCTCCGCCGCCGGAGCGGCGGCGCCGTGGCCCGCGCGCTCATCGAGGCGAGCCTCGGGCCGCTGACGCTCGGCGAGTCGGTGAGCGTGAACGGCGCCTGCCTCACCGTCGATCGCATCGCGCCCGGCGGGTTCGAGTGCGACATGTCCTCCGAGACCCTCGCCCGCACCACGCTCGGCGCGCTCACGGTCGGCGCGCGCGTCCACCTCGAGCGGGCGATGCCGCTCGGCGCCCGCATGGGCGGGCACGTGGTGCTGGGCCACGTCGACGGGATCGGCCGCGTCGTCGAGCAGTCGCGCGCCGGCGACGCGCTCCGCATGCGGGTGAGCGCGCCGACCGATCTCGCGCCGTTCCTCGCTCCCAAGGGCTCGATCGCCGTCGACGGCGCGAGCCTCACGCTCAACGCCGTGTCCACGCCGGGCTCCGCGGAGACGTGGTTCGACGTGATGCTGGTGCCGCACACCATCGACCGGACTCTCCTCGGCGAGCTCCGCCCCGGCGCGGCCGTCAACCTTGAAGTTGACGTGCTCGCGCGCTACGTGGCGCGGACGCTCCAGGTCGCGTCGATCGCCGGCCTGCAGAGCCTCTCGAGCAGGGACGCGCGCGAGGGCGATGCCTCTGCCGAGCGCGGCGAAGAGCGTGGAAATACGGGAGAGAATGCGGATCACGATGAACGACTCCTCGCAAAGCTGCGCGCGGGGGGATTCTGGTGAGGCCCTGTCATCCTCGAGCGGCAAGCTCGACCACGACATGACCTCCGGGGGTCCGATGCCTCACCGGCTGACCATCGACAAGGCGGTGCTCGACCGCGTGAACACCGCGCTGGACCACATCCGCGCGGGCAAGATGGTGATCCTGGTCGACGACGAGGATCGCGAGAACGAGGGCGACCTCTGCATGGCGGCGGAGGCGGTGACCCCCGAGGCGATCAACTTCATGGCGATGCACGGGCGCGGCCTCATCTGCCTCGCCCTCGACGAGGAGCAGGTCGCGCGCCTCGAGCTGCCGATGATGTCGGCGCCCGGGCGCAACGGGCCGCCGCTCGGCACCGCCTTCACCGTGAGCATCGAGGCGCGCACCGGGGTGACGACCGGGATCAGCGCCGCCGATCGGGCGCACACGATCCGGGTCGCGAGCGCGCGCGACGCGAGGCCCGAGGATCTCGTCACGCCGGGGCACGTGTTCCCGCTGAAGGCGCGCCGCGGGGGCGTGCTCGTGCGGACGGGCCAGACCGAGGGGTCCGTGGACCTCGCGCGGCTCGCCGGGCTGCGGCCGGCGGGCGTGATCTGCGAGATCATGAACGACGACGGCAGCATGGCCCGCATGCCGGACCTCGAGGTGTTCGCCGCGAAGCACGGCCTGCTGATCGTGACGGTCGCGGACCTCATCCAGTACCGGCTCCAGACGGAGCGGCTGGTCCGGCGCGTGAGCGACCGGACGCTGCGGCTCGACCTCACGGGCACCGAGTGGACCGCGTACGTCTACGAGGTGATCAACGAGCAGCGGCAGTTCCTCGCGCTCACGAAGGGCGTGGTCGCGACGCAGGAGCCCATCCTCTGCCGCGTGCACTCCGGCTCGACCGTCGCGGACCTCTTTAGCTCGACGCCCTTCGACGGCGGCTCGAACCTGCGCGAGGCGCTGCTCGCGATCGAGGGCGCCGGCGTCGGCGTGGTCGTCTACATCCCGTCGCGAGGGGACCTGGGCCGCGAGCTGGAGCAGCTGAAGGGCCCCGGCCCCGACGAGAGCGCCCCCATCGTGCGGGCGCAGCAACCGTCGACGCTGCGGGAGTTCGGCCTCGGCGCGCAGGTCCTGGCGGACCTCGGGGTGCACCAGATCCGGCTCCTCACGAACAGCCAGCCAAAGATCGTCGGGATCACCGGGTTCGGGCTCACCGTGACCGAGCGGGTGCCGCTCGTGTCGATGAAGGGCGAGGCCTGACGCGCGAGGTGCGCTGGCGCGCCGGGTCGCGCGGAGAGCAGGGGCGCTCGGACGAGGATCGCGAGCGCGAAGGCCGCGCGCCGAGCGCGGCGAGAGAGAGGAACGGCGGATGGCAGATCAAGCGATCGGGCAGGCACAGGCGAGGGTGATCGAAGGCAACCTGGTGGTCCCGCCGGGGGCGCGCATCGCGGTCGTGGCGAGCCGCTTCAACCACTTCATCGTCGACCGCCTGGTCGAGGGCGCGCTCGACGCCATCGCGCGGCACGGCGGCGCGCTCGAGCGGACCTCCATCGTGCGCGTCCCGGGCGCGTGGGAGACGCCCACCATCGTGGGGCGGCTCGCGCACAAGAAGAGCGTCGACGCGATCATCACCCTGGGCGCCGTGATCCGGGGCTCGACGCCGCATTTCGACTACGTGGCGGCCGAGGTCACGAAGGGGATCGCGACGGTGTCGCTCCAGACCGGGGTGCCGGTCGCGTTCGGGGTCCTCACGACCGACTCGATCGAGCAGGCGATCGAGCGCGCCGGCACGAAGCATGGCAATAAGGGCTGGGAGGCCGCGGTCAGCGCGATCGAGATGCTCTCGCTCGGCGCGTCGCTGGACGCCGCCGGCCTGTAGACGAAGGTTCTGAGCGATGGGTGCGCGTTCGACCGGCCGCGAGGCGGCCTTGCAGATGCTGTTCGCGTTGGAGGCCGGCGGGAACCCGGCGTCCCGCGTCGTCGCGACCTTCTGGCGCGAGACGCCGGGAGATCCGGAGGGGCGCGCCTACGCGGACGAGGTGGTGCACGGCGTCGCCAAGGACCTCGCGGCCGTGGACGAGGCGATCCGCAAGGCGAGCACGAACTGGCGCCTCGAGCGGATGGCGCGGGTCGACCGCAACGTGCTCCGGCTCGGCGCGTGGGAGCTCATGAAGCACCCGGAGGTGCCGCGCGCGGTCATCCTCGACGAGGCGGTCGAGCTCGCGAAGCGCTACGGCAGCGAGGAGAGCGGCGCCTTCGTGAACGGCGTGCTCGACCGGGTCGCCGAGAACCTCGGCCGCATCGACCGGGATCGCTGAGCGCCGCGGCCCGCCGAGCGCCGTGGCCACCTGAGCGCCGCGGCGACGGCCGCTCACCTCACCACTTCAGCCACGCGACCGTCACGCCGTCGCCGCCCTCGCTGGGGCCGCCCGGGCGGATGCGCGCCACGTAAGGGCTCCCGCGCAGCGCCTCGCGGACGGCATCGCGCAGGGCGCCCGTGCCGTGCCCGTGGACGAAGAACGTGACCCGGCGGCCCGCGCCGAGCGAGCGATCGAGGAACTGCTCGGCCATCGCGACCGCCTCGTGCGCGCGCAGGCCGCGGAGATCCACGGTGTTGTCCGCCGTCTGGATCGGCACGTCGGGGTCCGCCGCCGCGTCCAGGTCGACGCGGCGCTGCGGCGGCGCCGCGGCCGCCGGCGGCGCGCCGGCGCCGCGCAGCTCGGCGATCGAGGTCGTGAGCTTGAGCGCGCCGGCGGCGACCCGCAGCTGGCCGCCCGAGAGGACCTCGACCACCTCGGCCTCGGCCCGCAGGCGAGGCACGTAGACGCGCGTGCCCACGCGGATGGCCGCCGGATCGACCGCCGGCCGCGCCGGCGGCTCGTCCTTCGGGCGGAGCTCGAGCTCGCCGCCGATCGACGTCTTCTGCCCCACCGCATCCATCGCGCGCGCGGCCGCCCGCAGGTCCTCCTCGGTGGGCTTGCCGCGCAGCCGCGACTGCGCCGCCTTGAGGTCCTCGCGCGCGCGCCGCAGGCTGGCGAGCAGCGCCTCCCCCTCCCGCGTGATCACGCCGCGCTCCTTGTCCCGGAGCCGCTCGATCTCGCTCTCCAGCTCGCGCCGCTTCGCCCGGGAGGCGGCCGCCTCGCGCTCGGCGTCCTCGCGCGCGAGCTCGAGCGCGCGGCGCTCGGCGGAGAGCTTCTCGACCATCTGCTCGAAGGTGACCGCCTCCTTCGTGAGGAAGCGCTCGGCCCGCTCGAGCACGGTGCCCGGGATGCCGAACTGGCGCGCGACGGCGAGCGCGCTCGAGGCGCCGGGCACGCCGACGACGAGCCGGAAGGTCGGGCTCATGGTGGCGAGATCGAAGCCGACCGAGGCGTTCTCGAAGCGCTGATCGCCGAGCGCGAGCGCCTTGAGGCCCTCGTAGTGCGTGGTGCAGACGACGGTGCCGCCGCGGGCGCAGAGCGAGTCGAGCACGGCCGCGGCGAGCGCCTCGCCCTCGCGCGGATCGGTGCCGCCGGCGAGCTCGTCGAGCAGGACGAGCGCGCCGGGGCGCGTCTCGCCGAGGATCCGCCCCAGGTTCTTCACGTGGGCGCTGAAGGTCGACAGGTTCTTGTGGAGGTTCTGGTCGTCGCCGACGTCGGTCAGCACGACGTCGAAGAGCGCGACCCGCGAGCCCTCCCGCGCCGCGACCGGCAGGCCCGCGCGGACCATCAGGGCCGCGAGGCCGAGCGTCTTCAGGGCCACCGTCTTGCCGCCGGCGTTCGGCCCGGAGACGATCATCGCGCGGCCCGCGCTCATCGAGAGATCGCTCGGCACCACCTTCACGCCGTCGAGCGCGAGCAGCGGATGGCGGCCGCCGATGAGCTCGATGGAGGTCGGCCGCGCCGCGGCCTCGGAGGCGCCGCGATCCACGGCGAAGGCGCCCTCGGGGACCTCCGGGAAGGTGAGGTCGAGGTCCTTCGCGAGCCGCGCGGCGGCGGCGCGCACGTCGGCGTGGGCCAGCGCGCGGGCGGCGGCGGCGACGCTCTCGATGTCCTCGGCCACGCGTGCGGTGAGCGCCGCGTAGATCGCCTGCTCCTCGCGCGCGACCTCGGCGTCGACCATCTTCATCCGGTTGCCGGTCTCGACGAGCACCCGGGGCTCGACGAACACGGTGGCGCCGCTCGCGCTGGTCGCGTGGACGATGCCGGGGAAGCGCTCGTGCGCGTCGGACCGCACCGGGAGCACGTAGCGCCCGTCGCGCTCGGTCCAGTAGCGGTCCTGGAGGATGTCCTCGTGCTTGTTGATGAGGTCCTCGAGGCGGCGGACGAGCCGCTCGCGCACCGCGCGCCGCTCCGCGCGCAGCGCCTCCAGGCGGGGCGAGGCGCGATCCGAGAGCGTGCCGTCCGGATCGAAGGCCGCGTCGAGCTCGCGCGCGACGGCGTCGAGCTCCGGGTTCGTCGCGCACGCCGCGTAGAGCGCGGGCGCGATCTGGCGCCGGCCCTGCAGGTACTGCCGCGCGGTCCGGGCGGCCTCGAGCAGGCCGAGCACGGCGCGGAGCTCCTCGTTGGCGAGCGACGCGCCGATGCGCGCCCGGTCGAGGGCGTCCTCGAGCTCCGCGACGTCGCGCGCCGGCACCGGCTCCCCGGTCCGGGCGAGCTCGACCGCCTCGCGCACCTCCGCGAGCATGGTCATCGCCTCGGCGCGCGTCGACGCGAACGGCAGGGCCCGCGCGAGCCGCTTGCCGGCGCGCGACGCGCAGCGCTCCGCGAGCGCCTCGAGGATGCGGTCCCACTCCAGATCGGCGCGGGTCTTTGTCGGACAGGGGTCTGCGAAGGGCCCTTCGGGGTTGTATTCCATCACGCTTCGGTCGGATCGCGGGCCACGCCGCCGGCCCCGCTCGGCATCGGGTTCTGCTCCTTCTCGAGGTAGCGGAAGATGGTGCGCGGGTCGACGCCGAGGTCGCGGGCCGTCTGCGTGCGGTTGCCGTTGTTGCGCTCGAGCGCCTCCAGCACGTACCGCCGCTGGAACTCCTCCTTGGCCTTCTCGAGCGGCATGATGGCCGTCTCGGCGCCGGGGCCGAGATCGAGATCCTCCACGGCGAGGAGCGCCTGGTCGCAGAGGACCAGCGCCTTCTTGATGCGGTTCTCGAGCTGCCGGATGTTGCCCGGCCAGGAGTACTTCTTGATCGCGGCGAGCGCGGCCGGGCTGAAGCCGCGCACGGGGCTGCCGAGCTCGTCCGCGTACTTCGAGAGCAGGACCTTCGCGATGATCAGCACGTCGTCGCCCCGCTCGCGCAGCGGCGGGAGCCACAGGTTCACGACGTTGAGCCGGTAATAGAGATCCTCCCGGAAGTTGCCGGCGCGGATCTCGTCCTCGAGGTTGCGGTTGGTGGCGGCGACGATGCGGATGTCGACCTTCTCGGGCTTCGAGTCGCCGACGCGGAAGACCACCCGCTCCTGGAGGGCGCGGAGGAGCTTCACCTGGAGGTTCAGCGGGAGCTCGCCGATCTCGTCGAGGAACAGCGTGCCTTTGTCGGCGATCTGGAACTTGCCCGGGCGGCTGGCGATGGCGCCGGTGAAGGCGCCCTTCACGTGGCCGAAGAGCTCGCTCTCGATGAGGTTCTCGGGGATCGCCCCGCAGTTGATGGTGACGAAGGGGCCGCCCTCGCGCGGGCTGCGCCGGTGCAGCTCGCGCGCAATGAGCTCCTTCCCGGTCCCCGTCTCCCCCGTGATGAGCACGCTGATGTCGGTCGCCGCGACCTTCTGCAGCTTGCGGAACACCTCGAGCATCGACGGGCAGGCGCCGATGATCTCGCCGAACTTCTTGTCGTGCAGCTCGGCGACGAGCTTGGCCTTGTCGGCCCGGAGGGCGTTCAGGAGCATCGCGTTCTGGAGGATGAGCGAAGCCTGGGACGCGAAGATGCTGAGCAGGTCGAGCTGGGCGCGATCGAAGAGGTGCTTGATCTTGTCGTTGCCGACGTAGAGCGCGCCGATGATCTGGCCCTGCGACAGGAGCGGCGCGCACATCACGCTGGAGAGCTTCATCGCGATGACGCTGTCGCTCCGGCCGAACTGCGTGTCGGCGAGCGCGTCGGACACGATCACGGGGCGGCCCGAGGAGATGACCTGCCGCACGATGCTGTCCGAGATCCCCCCGGCGGCGTCGGTGATGGCCTCCTTGCGGATGTTGCGCGACGCGCGCACCGCGAGCTTGCGGTCGCCGGCCGCGGCCCCCGCGGCCGGGGCGCCGCCGCGGACCGCCGTGTCGGCCGCCGCCTCCGCGCCCTCGAGGAGCAGCAGGAAGCCCTTGTCGGCGTGGGTCAGCTCGATGACGTCGTCGAGCATCGCCTCGAGGAGCTCGTCGACGCTGCGCCGGTTGATGAGCTTCTCGCTGAACGCGAACAGCTTGCGGACGCCCGCGAGCTCCGACGAGCCCTGCGCCGGCGCGGGCCGCTCCGCCTCGCCGTCGCACGCGGGCAGACGCTCCGTCACCGTCGGCGCCTCGGCGAACATCGAGAACCCGATCTCGACCGAGCCGAGCTGGAGCCGGTCGCCGTGCACCAGCCGCGCGCGCCGCTTCTTCTTGCCGTTGATCGCGATCTCGCCGTCGCGCTCGCACTCCTCGAGCACGAAATCGCGCCCGTCGAACACGATCTGCGCGTGATGCTCCAGCACCCCGGCCCCCGCGACCGCGACGTCGTTTCCGAGCGCCTTGCCGATCGTCGTGACCGGCTTGTGGACGCTGTACAGGCGTGGCGCGCCCTCGGAGGCGAAATACTTCAGGGTCGGCATCGGCAGCAGCATAGCAGGCGCGCCGCGGCCCCATGCAGCCGTGTTGGCCTGCGCACCGCGGCTTACCAGAGCTCTCCGAGGACGACCGCGCCCATGCCGCCCTGGTAAGGCACCATGCCGCCGCCGAGCACGCGCGCGAACGGGGGATCGCCGCGGTCCTCCGGCTCGTCCAGGGCGACCTCGCCGCGCGGGTCCGGCTTCCCGAGGAACAAGGCGCCCGCCACGATGCCGAGGGTGCCCGCCGCGCCCTGGGCGATGAGGCCGCGGCGCGGGTCGTGATCGCTGCCGATGTACGCGAAGTAGATGGGGAGCGACACCACCGTGCCGATGCCGAGGCCGCCCCACATCCACGCGAGCTGGTTCCACGAGGGCGTCCAGGCGACCGACACGCCGACGGCGCCCGCGGTCGCGACGTTGAACCCGATCAGCCCCCCGAGCGAGATGCTGTCGTTCGCCTCGCTCCAGCCGCCGTTGCTGGCGGCGGCCCCGAACGCGCTGCCGATGAGGGAGCCCCACACCGCGCCCGAGGCGATGAGCATGTTCGTCTGCGGCTTGGGCCGGAGCAGGTAATAAAAGCCCCAGCCGAGCGCGCCGCCGACGGTGGAGCCGATCACCTCGGAGGTGGCGAGCCCGAGGAAGCCCCACTCCTCGCCCTTGCGCGCGCTGACGTACTGGTAGGAGGCGACGCCGAGCCCCTCGCCCGCGCCGATCACCATGCCGGTGGCGATCGCGGACGGCATGCCGCGCGGCATCGGCGGCGAGTCGAGGAAGTAGACCCCGACGGGCGCCGCGACGCCGAGGAGCGCGGGCGCGATGAACTGCACGCCGGGATCGTCGATGCCGACGAGCGCGTCGAACCAGATGCCGGTCCCCACGCCGTAGGCCACCGACGTGGCGTAGAGATAGCCGACCTCGAGCGGCGTCGACTTGGGCTGGCTCTTCGGCGGCGTGTAGGCGTAGCCGCCGTAGGGCGCGCCGTACTGACCTCCATACGGGGCGCCGTACTGGCCCCCGTACGCGCCGCCCTGCTGGCCGCCGTAAGGCGGCGCGCCGTACTGGGCAGAGGCCGTCCAGCTGACGCTCGACAAGAGGATCGCGGAGAGGAGACTCACGAGAGGTCGCGTGTGCATCGCGCCGCCACTTTACACGCTCGCGCACGGCGAGGCGCGCGCGGGCGCGAGAAAGCGCCTTCCCCCGAGCCGCCCCCGCGCCTCGCTCCTTCTCACTCTTTCGTCAAGGCGCGCGTCATGAGGTCGACGACGGCCTGCGGGGGCGGCTTTCCCTCGTAGAGCACGCGGTACACCTCGACCGTGATCGGCGCGCTCACGCCCAGCTTGTCCGCGAGGTCGTACGCGCTCTTCGCCGTCTTCACCCCCTCGGCGACGTGGCCGAGGCCCTCGAGGATCTCCTCGAGCTTCCGTCCCCTGCCCATCTCGATCCCGACGGTGCGGTTGCGCGACAGCTCGCCCGTGCACGTGAGCACCAGGTCGCCCATCCCGGAGAGCCCCGCCAGCGTGAGCGGGTTCGCCCCCTTCGCCGCCGCCATGCGGCCGATCTCCGCGAGGCCGCGCGTGATGAGCCCGGCGCGCGCGTTGTGGCCGAGGCCGAGGCCGTCGCAGATGCCGGCCGCGATGGCGACGACGTTCTTGAGGGCCCCGCCCACCTCGACGCCCACGACGTCATCGGACGAGTAGACCCGGAACCGATCCGTCGCGAGCATGCGCTGCACCGCGTGCGTCTCCCGCGGGCCCCTGCCCGCGACCACCACGGTGGTCGGCTGGCCGGCCGCCACCTCCCGCGCGAAGCTCGGGCCCGACAGGTACGACAGCCGCGGCTCGGCCTCGCGCCCGAGCTCGTCGACGAGCACCTCGCTCATCAGCATCAGCGAGTCGTTCTCGATGCCCTTCGTCGCGCTGCAGACGAGCGCGTCCTCCGGGATGTAGCGCCTGGCCTCGCGGACCACCTCCCGCAGCGCGTGCGACGGCACCACCACGACGACGAGCTCCGCGCCGCGGAGCGCGCCCTCGAGATCGCCCGTCGCCCGCAGGCTCCCGGGGAGCTCCACGCCGGGCAGGTAGCGGTGGTTCTGGCGCTCGCGCTCGACGCGCTCGGCCAGCTCCCCCTGGTGCGCCCAGAGCGCGGTGGGGTTGCCCTTGTCCGCCAGCAACTTCGCCAGCGCCGTCCCCCAGGCGCCGGCCCCGATCACTGCGACGTTCGCCATGGAGCGACCCTACCACCACCGGCGCGCCGGACCGAAGGCTGCGTGCCCCGCGCGCCTGGCCGGGCGGACGCGCGCGGCGCGCCGCTCGATCGGCCGGCGTTTCGACTATGCTGCGCCCATGCTCTTCCGCACCGCCGCGCTGCGCGCGCTCGGCCTCGCGCTCTGCCTCTCCGTGCTCGGGACGGTGGGAGGCGCGTGCGGCCAGGGCGCGCTCGGCGTCATGCCGGGCGTCGTCAACGATCCGGGGAACCTGTCGCTCCGCAGGGCGATCCTGTCCTTCGCGACGAGCCAGCTCTGCAGCGAGATGCGGAAGCGGAGCGTGCCGCTGCGCCTCCGCGACGAGGATCCGGTGACCGGCCGGTTCTACCCGGGCACCTGCGTCGCCCAGGAGCTCGCGAACGGCAACCTCTTCCTCCAGTTCGGCGGCAGCGGCGTGGTCTGGACGAACCTGACGAAGCGCATGAGCTTCGATGCGAGCGCCGCCGTCGAGTACGATCACGACTTCCTGATGGATGGCGACACGATGTACGTGTACTTCCGTCAGCGGTCGACCACGGCGGCGAGCTTCACGACCAAGCTCGTCGAGCAGCCCGCGGCGATCTCGCTCGGCGGCGTGTCCTTGGCCCAGGGCAGCGCGTACGCCAACGCGCTCGGCGCGCAGCTCGTGAAGACCGAGATCGCCCGGGGGTTCACGGTCATCCGCGACGACGACGGCGCGGTGCAGTTCGGCCTCGGCATCATCGAGAAGGGGCAGCGGCCCCAGGCCCCCTACGCGCGGCGCGACAACGGCCGGCTGCTCCTGGCGAACGAGCGCACCGAGGTGCACCAGGGCCAGCGCGATTACATCGGCCCGCTGGAGATCACGGACAGCGGCGAGGCCATGACGCTCACGGTCGCCGTCGAGGGCGCGCCGGGCGTGGACGTGCTCCTCGTGCCCCGGGCCGCCGGCGAGCAGTGGCTCCAGGCGTACCTCACGCAGGCCGCGCCGCCGCCGCTCTCCGCGGCGCCCCTGCTCGACGAGCCGGTGTACTCCGGCGCCCCGTGGCGGCGGACGGTGCCGCTGCCCGAGGGGCAGTACTACCTGGTCATCGACAACACGAACGCCGCTGGGCGGACGCAGCCGACGACGTACGCCCGCGACGACCGGGCCGCCCTGGTGAGCTACGCCGTCGAGACGGGGGACGCGCCGTGACGGCGGCGACGCGGACGGGCGCGCGGATGGCGCGGACGCCCGCGCCGGCCAGGCGGATGCCAGCGCCGGCGAGGCGAGCGCCGGCGCCGGCGAGGCGAGTGACGCCAGCGCCGGCGAGGCGAGTGACGCCACCACCGGCGAGGCGAGTGACGACGGACGACGGCTCGCCGCTGCCGCGCCTGCGCACTTGCCGCGGCGAGGGTCGGCGTATACATAAGCTCTCTCTTGCCGCCGCGCCCCGATGAACAACCCCAG
Organism: Sorangium sp. So ce385; assembly: GCF_051474135.1. Classification (NCBI taxonomy): domain Bacteria; kingdom Pseudomonadati; phylum Myxococcota; order Polyangiales; family Polyangiaceae; genus Sorangium; species Sorangium sp. So ce385. The sequence continues at coordinate 11,557,519 of NZ_CP150337.1, forward strand.
AGCGTACCGTCGGTCGCGGCCAATCGGCCCGCAAGCTCGGAGTTCCGACCCTCGATGAGGGGCAGCGCGAGCTCGGAGCCCCGCGTCAGCGCGGCCAAGCCAACCGGAGGCGCTGACGCGCGCGGGGCCGGCGGCTCCCCTCCGCCGGGCGGCCGGGACGGCCGGGTGCTGCGGTTCCTGTTCCACCTCGTGTGGATCTGCCTCGTGCCGTTCGCGCTCGCGGTCGTGAACGTCTGGCTGCTCACCCCGTCGTCCGAGAGCGGGAGCACCCAGCCGCTCCGCGTCTTCGTCGCCGAGCAGCAGATCCCGGCCGGCATCGTGCTCTTCACGATCTTCGCGATGATCCTCTGGCGGTTCCGCTACGAGCTGCCGTTCGCGTCGGCGATCGGCGTCGGCGGCCGCCGGGACATCCCGCCGAAGGTGCGCGCCCGCTTCGAGGACGCCGCGGCGCTCCTCGAGGAGGCGCACCGGATCCTGCGCAGCCGCAAGCGCGAGGTCGAGCGCGAGCTGACGAGCGGCGAGCGCGAGCAGGTGATGCAGGCGATCGCCGCCCTCGAGCGCGCGATGAGCGCCGAGACGTTCGACGCCGACGAGTTCGACGCCGCCCTCGGCCGCGCCGATCGCACGGTCGGCGAGCACCTCGGCCGCTGGCGCAAGGGCGAGATGCGCGAGTACGCCGAGTCGATCGGCATCGCGGTCGCCGTGGCGCTCATCCTGCGCGCCTTCGTCGTCGAGGCGTTCAAGATCCCGAGCGGCTCGATGATCCCGACCCTCATGGTCGGCGACCATATCTTCGTCAACAAGTTCACCTACGGCCCGCTCATCCCCTGGACCGACCAGCGCCTCTTCCCTCGCCTGCCGCCGTCGCGGGGCGACGTGATGGTGTTCAAGTTCCCGGAGAACAAGGAGCAGGACTTCATCAAGCGGACGATCGCCATCCCGGGCGACACGCTGGAGGCCATCAACGGCCGCCCCATCCTCAACGGCTGGCTCGTCCCCCACTGCCACGTCGGCCCCTACCGCTACGAGGGCCGGCAGGCGGAGCTGTTCGTCGAGTTCCTCGGGGAGAAGTCGTACTTCACGCTCTACGACACGAACCCCGACGAGACGATGTGCGTCGCGAACGACGACTGCACGCCGGGCTCGACGTGCCGGGGCGGCATCTGCGGCATGCTCCAGGGCCCCTTCAAGGTGGCCGCCGACGAGGCGTGGGTGATGGGCGACAACCGCAACAACAGCCACGACTCGCGCAGCTGGCGCGGCGGGCTCGGCGCCGGCGTGCCCTTCGAGAACATCAAGGGGCGCGCGATGTTCGTGTGGATGAGCTTCGGGCCGGGCGGGGGCATCGCGCAGGATCGCCTCTTCGTGAACGTGATGGGCCGCCCGAAGCTCCCCGGCGCGCACGAGGCGACGCTGCAGGAAGGCCTCGACAAGTGCCTGCGCGAGCGGCCTCCCGTCTCCGAGACGACCCCGCCGCCCGCGCCCGCGCGCGGTCAATCCAAGCGCTGAGGCCGCCAAAACGGGCGATCGTGGGGAGCTGCGCTCCCCGCGGCGCTCGTGTACGTTGCCCCCGCCCTCGGGCCGACGCAGCGCGTCCCCCGGCCCGAGGCGACGGAGGAGACGATGGCACGTGCGGTCGAGATGTGGAGCCTGGCGCTCGCGGGCAGCTTGCTCGCTGGAGCAGGGTGCAGCAGGGAGGAGGCCTCGACGACGAGCGCAGCGACCTCGGCGGCCTCGGCGCCCCCGGTGGCGCCCGCCGCGACGGACCTCGTCGGGTACGTGGCCACGTACCCGACCATGGAGCCCCAGCCCGGGCGCCGGCGCCTTCAGCAGCAGTTCGCCGTGTACCAGTCGGCGGACGCCAAATCGAAGGAGCTCGCGCGGCTCGACAGCGGGGCGATCGTCGACCTCAAGGCGAGCTACCAGGACTGGATGCTCGTGGCCTTCCAGAGCGGGGGCCAGCCCACGCTGGGCTGGATCGAGCTCAAGGTGAACGACACCCGCGCCACGACCGTGACCGACGCGGAGGCGCGCGCGGCGACGGCGACCCCTGCGCCCAAGACGGCCGACGGGGGCGCGCCGACCGCCGGAGGGGCGGGCACCGACGCGGGGACGACCGGCGGCGGCGACGCGGGGACGACCGGCTCCGGCGCCACCCACGACGCGGGGACGACCGGCGGCGGCGACGCGGGGGCGACCGGCGGCGGCGACGCGGGGGCGACCGGCTCCGGCACCGCCCCCGACGCGGGCGCGGACGCCGGCGCGCGGCGCAACAAGATCATCCTGAAGAGGCCGTAGGATGCGCTGACGAAGTGAGCAGCCCGAGCGCAATTTTCTGATGGGCGCTCGCTCGTTCGCGCGCCACGCTACACAGGCCCGAGGCGCCCGAGCGCCAGCTGCGTGCGCCTCGAACCTCCAGACAGGAGCCTGGTGCATGAGCGACACGATGTGGGCGCTGACGTACAACCGCGAGAGGCAGCCGTGGGAGTCCACCGTCGGGCTGTCGAAGGACGAGGTCGAGCGCCCGGCGATCAACGAGGCGAAGGACTACCACGATCGCGCGAGCGTCCTCGTGAAGCCGATCATGACGGGCTTCTGCGGCTCGGATCGCGGCATCTGGTTCCGCAGCGCGTTCAAGGACATGATCTTCAAGTCGCTCGATCGCGACCGGAAGGCGACGCGCACGATCGGCCACGAGCTGCTCGGCCGGGTCGTCGACCTCGGGACGGACGCGCGGCGGACCTTCGGGCTGGAGATCGGCGACATCGTGTCGACCGAGAGCCACATCGCCTGCGGCGCCTGCTACCAGTGCCGCGTCGGCGACACCCACGTGTGCGCCGACGACAAGATCATCGGCATCAGCGAGGACGGCTGCTTCGCCGAGCTCGTCAAGCTGCCGGCGAAGAACCTGTGGCGCACGGACATCGCGAGGATCCGGCCGGAGGTCGCCGCGGTGCAGGAGCCGTTCGGCAACGCCGTGCACGCGTGCACCAAGGTGAACCTCCGCGGCAAGCGCGTGGCCATCTTCGGCTGCGGCACCATCGGCCTGTTCGCGGTCGCGATCGCGCGCGCGATGGGGGCCATCTACATCATCGGCGTCGAACCGCTGGAGCGGAACGCCGAGATGGCTCGCCGCCTGGGCGCCGACGTGGTCCTGCGCCCGCACCGGGCGAGCCCCGAGCGGCCCCACGCGAGCGATCCCGAGCTGACGGAGCGGGTGCGCAAGCTGACGGACGGGGTCGGCGTCGACGTCGTGCTCGAGATGAGCGGCGTGAACAGCAGCGTGAACAACGCGATCCACGCGGCGAGGCGCGGGGGCGACGTGATCCTCTTCGGCCTGAAGAGCGGCGACGCGGTGATCGAGAACTTCGATCGCCTCATCGTCGACGGCATCAGCCTCCACAGCGTGATCGGCCGCCGCATGTTCGAGACGTGGCACATCACGCGCCACCTGCTCGAGTCGCGCGATCCGAACATCCACGACCTCATCTGGGAGGTCATCCTGAACCGGGGTCAGGAGACGGTATTCGAGTTCAACGACTACGACCCGGCGGCCTTCCAGGAGGCGATCTCGAACCACCCCAAGGTGATCCTCCGGTACTGAGCCGGTCAGCTCACGACGCCGAGCTGCCGGCCGACCTTGCGGAAGGCCTCGATCGCCCGATCGATGTGCGCGGGCTCGTGCGCGGCGGAGAGCTGCACCCGGATGCGGGCCTCGCCCTTCGGCACGACGGGGTAGGAGAAGCCGATGACGTAGATGCCCTCGGCGAGGAGCGCCTTCGCCATCTCGTTCGCGAGCCGCGCCTCGCCCAGCATGATGGGCACGATCGGGTGGATGCCCGGCTTGACGGTGAACCCGGCCTGCGTGATCCCCTGCCGGAAGCGGCGCGCGTTCTCCATCACCTGCTGGCGCAGCGAGGGCTCGGCGTCGATGAGGTCGAACACGGCGATCGAGGCGCCGGCGATCGCGGGCGCGAGCGTGTTGGAGAACAGGTACGGCCGCGAGCGCTGCCGGAGCAGGTCGACGATCTCCTGCCGGCCGGTGGTGAAGCCGCCGCTCGCCCCGCCGAGCGCCTTGCCCAGGGTGGAGGTGATCACGTCGACCCGGTGCATGACCCCGCAGAGCTCCGCGGTCCCCCGCCCCGTCTGCCCGATGAACCCGGTCGCGTGCGAGTCGTCGACCATCACCATCGCGCGGTACTTGTCGGCGAGATCGCAGATGGTATCGAGCTTGGCCAGGTATCCATCCATCGAGAACACGCCGTCGGTGGCGATGAGCCGGAGCCGCTTGCCCTCCGTCTTGCGGAGGATCTCCTCGAGGGCGGCCATGTCCCCGTTCGGGTAGCGGTGCCGCTCGGCCTTGCAGAGGCGGATGCCGTCGATGATCGAGGCGTGGTTCAGCGCGTCCGAGATGACGGCGTCCTCCTCGCCGAGGAGCGTCTCGAACAGGCCGCCGTTCGCGTCGAAGCAGGACGAGTAGAGGATCGCGTCCTCGGTGCCGAAGAAGCGGGCAATCCTGGACTCCAGCCGCCGGTGCAGGTCCTGCGTGCCGCAGATGAAGCGGACGCTGGAGAGGCCGAAGCCGTGCGAGTCGAGCGCCTGCTTTGCCGCGCCGATGACCGCCGGGTGCGACGACAGGCCAAGGTAGTTGTTCGCGCAGAAATTGAGGACCTCGGCGCCCCCCTCGGTCCGGATCGCCGGCCCCTGCGGCGTCGCGAGGATCCGCTCTTCCTTGTAGAGACCCGCCGCACGGATGTCCTCCAACGCCCGTGCGTACAATGACCGAGCGACATCGAACATGGATGTCGTTATAAAACGGGGCCCTCAGCGGGTCGACGGGGGAACGCCGTACGGCCGTCCCGCGCGGCGCTGCTCGCCGGCCTGAGCGCCGGCGGGCGAACCCGGACGCGAGAGGCAGGGTGCGCGCGGCTTTGTCGCGCGCGACGCGGAGGAGGCCTACTCGATCCCGGAGGGCCGTGGCAGAACGGCCGCGTTCGGCGCCGCGCGATCGCCGCGCGGCACGCGCGTCGGCGCGCGCGGACGTGCGCCGCGCGCGCCGGGCGCACGAGCGCCGCCGGGAGGAGCAGGCATGACGGAAGCCAGGGGGGACTTCCGGCGGAGCGCCGGCGTGCTGTGCGCCGTCGCGTCGCTGTCGGCCGCCGCGGGCAACCCGGGTTGCAGCCGCGCAGAGGACGCGCCGGGACGGACCGTCGCGGGCTCCGCCGCGGGCACGGGGGGCGCGGCCGCGACGAGCGGTACCGGCGGCGGGGGCGGCGCGGGCGGCGATGCTTCCTACGCGATCTCGACGCTCGCCCCGGCGATCGCGTTCGACGCGACGCCGGACGCGGGCGCGGCGTACGTGTACTTCACCGCGATCGACGCGGGCGGCAGGGCCGGCGTCTTCAGGACCCGCGCGCGCGGTGGAGCAGGCGCCACCGAGATCGCGGCCGGACCGCCCTTCGTCGCGCCGCTCGGGATCGCGGCGAGCGCGGACGGGGGCCGGCTCTTCGTGGCCGATCCGGGCGCGGGCGGCGCGGCGCTCGACGACGCGGGCGCCCTCTTCGCGATCGACCTGCCCGGCGGCGCCGTCGCGCCGGTCCGCGGCGGCGAGGGGATGCGCGCGCGCGGCCTGGAGGTCGCCCGGGGCGCGGACGGCGAGGAGCGGATCGTGTTCTCGGGGCGCGATCGCGAGGGCGGCCAGCCCGGCGTGTTCGCCTTGCCGGCGCGCGGCGGCGAGGCCTCCGCGATCGCCACGGGGAGCCCGCTGGTCGATCCGAGCGGGGTCGCCGTCGCCGCCGGGGGCGCCGTGTTCGTGTGCGACACCCTCGCGAGCCCCGATCGGACGGCGACGATCTTCCGGATCGAGGACGGCTTCGTGAGCGCGTTCGCGACCGGGCTCCACGTCGGCTATCCGTGCGGGCTCGCGCTGACGCGCGACGACGCGGCGCTGCTCGTGCTCGCGCGCGACGTGGCCCGAGGCGCCGACGAGGTCGTGCGGATCGAGGTGGCGTCCGGGGCGCGCTCGGCGACGGCCACCGGCGCCCCGGGCCACGACGAGCCCGGCGGGCTGCACCGGGCGAAGGGCGCCGACGTCTTCGCGTTCGTCGATCACAGGGCCCAGGAGCAGGGCTCGGTGTTCCTGCTCGGGCCGTGAGCCGCAGAGGAGCGATGGGAGGACCCGCACGCATGATCCACCGACCGTCGCGCGTCGCCGCCGCCATCGCGGCGTGCGCCGCGCTCAGCGCACCCGGCCTCGCCGCCGCGTCGAGCCACCGCGAGGCGCCGGCGATCGCCGGGGATCCGGCCGCCGACAACACCGATCTCTACGCGTGGGTCGAGGGCGCGAACCTCGTGATCCTCGCGAGCTACATCCCGCTCGAGGAGCCCGCCGGCGGGCCGAATTTCCACGGCTTCTCGGACGACGTGCTCTACGAGGTGCACATCGCCCGCGGGCCGTCGAGCCTCGAGGACGCGCTGACCTACCAGTTCCGGTTCTCGACCACGCCGTACCGGGCGGCCGATCCGGCGGGGCTCACGCCGGCGCCGAGCGGCGGCAACGAGTTCTTCGCGCAGCTCGCCGGCGCGGAGCAGACGTACACGATCACGAAGATCGAGGGCGGAGCGTCGAAGATCATCCTGGCCGACGCCCCGGTCGCGCCGCCGAACATCGGGAGGCGGACGAACCAGCTCGCCTACCAGATCACCGGCGCCGGCTACCCTGCCTTCGCGACGTCCTCGAAGTTCCTCAAGCAGATGGCCGGCGGTGAGGGGCGCGCCTGGGCCGGGCCGCGCGACGACGGCTTCTACGCCGACCTGGGCCGCGCGTTCGACCTCGCGGGGCTGTGCCCGCTCCTCGCGGCGCCGAACCCGTCGTGCGCCGGGCGCGACAACCTCGCCGGCTTCAACGTCCACACGCTCGCGCTCGAGATCCCGCTCGCGGTGGTCAACGGCGGGTCGGCGCCGACGCCGGGGCCGAGCGACCGGCAGACGCTCGGCGTCTGGTCCTCCGCGAGCCGCCGCAAGGTGCGGATCCTGCGCGCGAACGGCAAGGAGGACGGCCTGGGTCCGTGGGTGCAGGTGTCGCGGGTCGGCCTGCCGCTCGTCAACACCTGGCTCATCGGCCTGCAGGACAAGGACAAGTACAACCGCGCGTACCCGCGCGACGATCTCGCCAACTTCGGGGCGTACTTCCTGAACCCGATCCTGGTGCGCGACGCGGAGTTCGCCGGCCTTTACCAGGCCGGGCAGCCGCTCGCGGGGTTCGATCCCGAGGCGCTGAAGCAGAACCGGACCGACGTCATCGATCTGATCAACCTGAAGCCTGCGCGCCTCGGGGGGCACAACCTGGAGACGGTCGGCGACGTGCTCCGGATCGATCTGGGCATGCCGTCGGCCTTTCCGAACGGCCGCGCGCTGGTGCCCGGCGCGGATCATGAGCAGACCGACGTCACCGATGCCCTGCTCACGCTCCTCCTGACCGGCGCGCTCGGGACCACGGCGGGCGACGGGGTCGCGGCGAACGACGCGCGGTTCCTGCCGGCGTTCCCGTACCTCGCGACCCCGTGGGAAGGCGCGACGCAGGGGCATTTCCGGCCCTGAGCCGGCCGGCGCGGCGCGCGTCACGGCGCGGCGCGCGTCACGGCGCCACGCACGCGCGCCCGGCGCAGCGGCCGCGGCACTCGGGGTGCGCCTCGGCGTAGCGCGTCTGGCGGGTGACCGCGGCCAGCGCGTCGACGGAGAGGCCGCACGGGCCCGCGGCGCGCGGGGCGCGGCAGATGCCCGCGTCGGTGGGCCCGACGCCGTCGCAGCGCAGCCCGTCCGCGCACTCGAGCGACGACCGGCACCGCGCACCCTCGCCGAGCGCGCCCCGGACGATCCCCTCGCACGCCGAGGGAACCGGAGCGGCGAGCGGAGCGACCCAGTCGCACCCCTCGAGCGAGCGCGCCATCGCCTCGACGCAGCGCCCGACCGCGTCGGTCGACAGGGTCACCGCCTTCGCGCGGAGCGCGAAGCTCAGCGCGCGCGCGCACTCCGTGCCGGCATGGAAGCCCGGACTCTCGCCGCAGCACGCCGCCTTGCGCCGCGCAGGGAGCGCGTGCAGCGCCTCGCACAGCCGCGCCGCGAGCGGATCCGGCGCGCCTTCGGCCTTCGGGTAGACGGGAGAGATCTCGTCGCCGACCGGGATGTCGGCGGGCGGCGTCGGCGAGGAGCCGCTCGGCGAGGAGCCCGCGTCCGGCGAGGACGCCGCGGTCGCGCCCGCGTCCGGCGGGGGCGCTGCGGCCTCCCCAACGTCCGGCGGGGGCGATGCGCTTGCGCCATCATCCGGCGAGCTGCGCTGCGCGCGCGCGCAGGCCGCGCCGAGCTGCAGGATCAGCGCCGCGGCGCCGAGCCGCCGCAGGTGGTCGCGATCCGTCGAGACAGGCAATGCGATCTCCTCCGCGCTGCGCGCTGCTGGCCGATCGAGCGATGCGCTGGAGCGGCGAGCTTGCCGGCGCCGACCGGCGAGGCAAGCTCTTTCGCGATCGGATCGAGGTCGCGACGCCGCGGCAAGAGGCGCGGCTCGCCCCGGGCGGAGCTCCCGCGCGAAAGGAGGTCGACGCTCCGATGCTGCGACGAACGGCTCGCCTCTTCGCCTGCGTTGCCCTGAGCGGGAGCCTCGGTTGCTCCGGGCGATCGCGCGCCGACGCCGTCCCGGCCGCGCCAGCGTTGCCGGCCGCGCCAGCGTTGCCGGCCGCGCCAGCGTTGCCGGCCGCGCCAGCGTTGCCGGCCGCGCCAGCGTTGCCGGCCGCGCCAGCGTTGCCGGCCGCGCCAGCGTTGCCGGCCGCGCCAGCGTTGATCGAGCGCCCTGGCGAGGCGCCGGCGCCCTCGAGCCTCGACGCGGCGCGCAGGCTCGCGCTCGCGGCGCCGGCGGGCGCGAGCGCCGCGGATCGCGAGATCGAGGCGCTGGCGCGGCGGCTCGCGAAGGCGCCGGGCGGCGCGGAGCTCTGGAGCGCGCTCGGCTTCGCGTGGATCAAGAAGGCGCGCGCCTCCGGCGATCCGTCGCTCTACCGCCGCGCTCACGCGTGCGCCGGGCTCGCGCTCGCGCAGGCGGAGGGCGATCGCGCGTCGCTCGACCTGCTCGGCCTCGCGCTGCTCCACGACCGCAGGTTCGTCGAGGCGCGCGACGCCGCCGAGCGGGTCCTCTCGCAGGACGGGGGCGATACGCTCGCGCTCGGGACGCTCAGCGACGCGGAGCTCGGGCTCGGTCGCTTCGAGGCGGCGGTCGCGGCGGCGCAGCGGATGGTCGACCTGCGGCCGGGCTTGCCGTCCTACGCGCGGGCCGCGCACCTCCGCTGGCTCCAGGGCGACGCGGCGACCGCGAAGCGGATCATGCGCCTCGCGATCGACGCGGGCGATCCGCGCGAGCCCGAGGCGCTCGCGTGGGCGCTGACGCAGGCGGCCGCGATGTTCTGGCACGAGGGCGACCACGAGGCCGCGGACCGGGGCTTCGAGCGGGCGCTGGCCGCGCAGGCCGAGTATCCGCCGGCGCTGGCCGGCAGAGCGCGCGTCGCGCTGGGCCGCGGCGCGTGGGGCCGCGCCGTCGAGCTGCTCGAGCGGGCCCACCGGCAGAGCCCGGAGGCGGAGATCGCGTGGCTGCTCCGCGACGCCAGGGCGGCCGCCGGCGACCGCGCCGGCGCGGCGCGGGCCCACGAGAGCGCGGTCGCCGCCGGGCGCCTCTCCGATCGCCGGACCCTCGCGCTGTACTATGCGACCAAGGGCCTGGAGCGCGACGAGGCCGTGCGGATCGCCGCCGCGGAGCGCGCCGCACGCGGCGACATCTACACCGAGGACAGCCTCGCCTGGGCGCTGTACCGCGCCGGCAGGCTGTCCGAGGCGCGCGCCGCGAGCGACAGGGCGCTGGCCCTCGGCACCAGGGACGCGCGCCTGCTCTATCACGCGGGGGCGATCCGGATCGCGCTGGGAGACCTGGACCGAGGCGAGCGGCTCGTGCGGGCTGCGCTCGATCTGAACCCGAGGTTCGATTGGACGGGAGCCGCGGAGGCCGAGCAGCTCCTCGCGCGGCGGACTTCTACCGGCGGCCGAGCCCGCTGACCGCGCGCCCTGCGCGCGTCACGCCGAGTCCGACGTCGTCGCCAGCGACCTCAGGTGTCGTATTTCACCGTCGATGGGATCACCAGCGGAGGTGGAACGATCGCGGGCTGCGACGGCGCTGGAGCGGGCTCATCGGCGGATCCAGCGCCCGGCTGGCTCTTGGGTGGTTGGCCGTGGAGCTCGCGGAGCCGTGCGGGAGCGGGCTCGACCGCGGTCGGGGCCTCTTCCGTGCCCTCGCCCTCCGCGGTCGCGACCGGGGGTACGCTCACGGCGGGCGGAGGTGGGACGAACATCCTCGGCACCCGGATGGAGCGGGCGATCGACGCGACCTCCGGGAAGCTCGTGGCCATCCGCTCGACAAATGCCGCACGGGCCGCATCATCGGGGGCGCTCGCCGACGCCTTCGCGACCCGCAGCGCCGACCAGAGCTCATAGTACCAGGCGGAGAGGGAGGCATGCGCTTCCAGCAGGTCACGAATGGTATCCTCGGAAACGATGATGTTCTTGCCCATGGGCGAGAGGATACATGACCGAGCGGCGCCTCCCACCTGGTTCGAACGGCACAATCCCTGAGGACTCCGCGCCTGGCGACCGCTCCGCGGGCGAGGCGCACGGCGCGAGCCGCGGCGGCGCGGCGGCGGCCGACGGCGCCACGTCGCTCAGGATCATCACCTATAACGTCCGCTACTTCGGGCACGGCACGCGCGGCATCGCCTCGACCAGCGCCGCGATCACCCGGATCGCGACGACGCTGGCGCGGCTCTCCCCGCTGCCCGATCTCGTGTGCCTCCAAGAGGTGGAGACGCAGTCGCTGCGCTCCTCGACGATGAACCCGCGGTGGCATCCGGAGGAGACGCAGCTCGATCGCCTGATGACCGAGCTGCACGCGGCGCTGGCGCACGCAGAGCGGCCCGAGCGCTACGTCGCCTACTACTTCCCCGCGCACACCTACAGGCTCACCTCGCGGACGAACATCTACACGACCGGGCTCGCGGTGATCGCGCGCGACACGTTCCGCATCGGGCACCACAACGCAGAGCGTCCGCACGACATCACCCACCGGCGGCGGGTCAAGAGGCTGAAGCAGACGCGCATCTGCGCGCATGTGTCGTTCGAGCACGAGAGCGGCCAGACGTTCGATGTGTTCAACACCCACCTCAGCCTGCCGAGCGTGTTCTCGAGGGAGTTCTGGACCGGCGAGGCGCGGATGGGGTTCGGGCCGAACCAGCTCGAGGAGGCGCGCGTGCTCGCCGACTTCGTCCGCCGCGAGCGGCGGAGCGACAACTTCGTCGTGGTCGGCGACTTCAACTCGCTGCCGGGCTCGCCGGTCGATCGCTTCCTGCGCGAGGAGATCGGCTTCGTGGACGCGTTCGCCAAGGTCCGCTGCCTCTCCGAGACCGAGGCGCGCGCCTTCCCGACGGCCGGCTTCATGAACCTGCGCATGCACCTCGATCACGTCTACTCGTCCGAGCGCCTCGAGTGGCTCGACTTCGCGGGCACGCATCCGTTCGGGCACAAGGGCGCGTTCGCCGGCCTCTCGGATCACGTCCCGCTGATCGCGCGCTGCCGCCTGCCGGGCACCTCCGGCTGACCGCCGCGCCGCGCAGCCGCCCTGGCGCGCCCGGGCGTCACCCGGGCAGCCAGAGCAGGTCGTCCATGATGGGCTCGAGGCACGCGGAGATCTGCGGGCCGAGATCGCCGCCGCACGCGAGCTTGCCGAAGCAGGCGCGGACCTCCTGCCGGCCACGGCTGTTCATCGCGCCGATCGCCCGCTCGAGCTGCGGGCCGAGCCCCTCCTCGAGGCTCTGCCGGCAGGTGTCGTAGTCGAGGTCTCCGCACCCGGCGATCCGGCCGCAGAGGACGGCCATGAACGGCGCGAGATCCGATCGCGGCAGCGTGGTGGCCGTCATCGCCTCGGAGCCGCAGCGGCTCACCTCCTCCGCGTAGGCGGCGGTGAAGGGATCGCCCTCGAACCGCCTCAGCGCTGCCAGCGAGCACTCCGAGGTGGCGCGGAGCATCCTCGGCGAGGCCATCGTGGTCATCCGGGTGCATTGCTCGAACTTGGGCCAGCCCTTCGATTGCTCGGTGGCGCGCTCGTAGAGTTCCTCGAGGTACACGCACCACGCGCGCTGCGCCTCGCGCTGCTCGCGCTGCTCGCCTTGCGCGCGTTGCTCGACGGTCCCCCGCCGCTCTCCCCGCCCGTCGCGCGCCTCGAGCGCGGGCTGCGCGGGCGACTTGGCGGGAGCCGCGTGCGGCGGTGAGCCGCCGCATCCCGAGGCCAGGGCTGCGGAGATCAGCGAGGCCGCGCCGAGCATGGACGAGGCGGCGCGGGAGCCGCGACCACGGATTGTGCCTTTCACGAGAGCCTCCCTTCGTCGGACAGGCTGCGAAGCAGCTTTCCTGGCCATCGAGGCCATGCGCGTGCAGAACCGGCCCAGCGACGGTGCACGTGCACAGCCCAGGCCACGGCCGCGCCGGTCGAGGCGGCCGCGAGCGAGCGGGGGCGCTCGGGGAGCGAGGGCGGCGGGCCGGAGAGCGCGGCGGCGGAGCGGCGCGGGGGCTCTGCCCGATCAGCGGCCGGGCCGCTGGCCGATGAGCAGCTTGAGCTTGAAGAGGGCGCCGATCTGCCCGCGGTCCATGGCGATGCGCGGGAAGTTCAGGGGATCGAAGGACGAGAGCGTGCAAAGGCCGGAGTTGTTGGTGAAGCCGATCTCGAACCCGGCCTCCCGCACGGCGCGATGGAGCGCGCCGCACAGGCTGTAGCCGACGGGGTACGCGACCGCGTGCACGGCCTCGTTCAAGGCGTCGGAGAGGACGCGGCGGGAGCGGGCGAGATCGCGCGTGGCCTCCTCGGGCGACAGGGTCTGGAGGACCCGGTGGCTGTGCGAGTGCGACTGCACGTCCATGCCCGCCCGCCGCAGCGCCGCGATCTGGTGCCAGTCCATGATCGTCCTGGCCGCGATCGCGCGCTCCTCGCAGAGGTCGATCGATACGCCCGTGGCGCGCTCGATCTCGTCCCACAGGCGGCCGATGTCGACGCCGGACGTGCGCTTGATGGTCTGGCAGACGAGCGTCGCCGCGGCGACCGGGTCGCGCTGCGGCTCGAGCACGAGCGTCGCTGGGTAGGCGAGCTCGACGCGCGCTCGACGGCACCGGTGCATGAGGAGCGCGACGCGGTCCCACCAGAAGAGGCGCCCCTTGCCGGGGTACTCGGTGGCGACGAAGAACGTGGCCGTGACGCCGGCGCGCTGGAGGAGGGGCAAGGCGACGTCGTGGTTGTCGCGGTAGCCGTCATCGAACGCGACCATGACGGGGTTCGGCGGGAGCTTCCGGCCCTTGGCGAAGCGCCGCACGTCGCGGAGCGACACCACCGTGCAGTGCGCCTTGATGACCGCGAGCTGCTCCTCGAACTCGCGCGCGCTCACCTCGGCGACGCCGGGATCCAGCTCGTCCACGTCGGAGAGCTCGGCGATGCGGTGGTAGGTGAACACGGAGAGCACGGGCAGCCGGAGCTTCGCGCGCAGCCACAGGAAGCGATCCAGGAGCCCGAGGGTGTCGAGCGCGCCGGCGGCCAGCGCGCGACGGCCGTGCGGCATCCCCCTGCGAACCCACGTCAGTGGATGTGCGATGACGTACACGAATGTATTCCAGCACACAAACAGCGTCCGTGCTTGCTTTCCGGAGCGGCTCGGAGGGAGCGGTCCTGCGCGCCGGACGTTGGGGCGCCGAGCGGGTGAGAAAGGTTCGCCGGTGGACGATCCCGCTAGACTGGCGGCGATGTTCTCGACGGACGCGCCTCAACCTCGGTCGGCCGAGGATGCGCCTCAACCTGGGTCGGCTGGGGGCGGGCCCCAACCTGGGTCGGCTGGGGGCGGGCCCCAACCTGGGTCGGCTGCGGGCGGGCCCCAACCTGGGTCGGCTGCGGGCGGGCCCCAACCTGGGTCGGCTGCGGGCGGGCCCCAACCTGGGTCGGCTGGGGACGTGACCCAACCTGGGTCGGCTGGGGACGGGCCCCAACCTCGGTCGGCTGACGGCCATCCGTCGAAGCCGCTCTCGCCCCTCGGCACCATCGTCGTTGCCCTCACGACGGCAGCGATCGTGTTTGCGCTGGGCGTCTACGCCGTCGAGACGGGCCTGCCCGGGCTCGCAGAGCGCAGCCGGGACGCTCTCCCGGCGAACATGGCGGCCAGCGATCCCGCCAGCGTCACCACCGCAGCCTCGAACACCGCGGCCGCGCAGCAAGCAGACGCCCCCGTGCAGCTGACCGCCCAGCCCCCGCCGAGCGCGACCGACGCCGCTGCACAGGCCGCCCCCCCGCCGCCGCCCGCCGCGCCTCCACCCCAGCCCAGCCCCGAGGCGCCCCCCGCGCCTCCACCCCAGCCCAGCCCCGAGGCAGCGACGCCACCTCCACAGCCGCCGGCCATCCAGGCCGAAGCGAGCGTTCCGCGGAACCCGCGCCGCGGTTATGGCTTCCTCAAGCTCAACGCCTCCCAGAACGCGACCGTGTACGTCACGGGCGTGGCGGTCGGCCCCAGCAATCAACCCATCGAGGTGCGCTGCGGTCGCTTTTTCGTGCGGCTCGGCGAGCCGACGCGCAACGGTACGCGATGGCTCGCCGAGGGCAGAACGGTCCGCATCAAGTGCGGTGCGCTGACAGAGGCGGCCTTCTGAGCTCGTCCACGCCGCTCTCGGTCGTCGCGAGGACGAGGTAGGTGACCGAAGCAGCCCCCGCGCCGAGGAGCGCGTCCCGGCACGCCGCGAGCGTGGCGCCGGTCGTGGCCACGTCATCCACCAGCGCGACCCGCCGGCCGTGCACGCGCTCCGGAGCGCGGACCCGGAACGCCCCCGCCACGTTCTGCAGGCGCAAGCCGCGCGGGAGCTGCGCCTGCTGCGCCGTGGGACGGACGCGGCAAAGCGCCCGCGGGGCCATCGTCGCAGGAAGTCCGTCGGCGACGTGCGCAGCCAGCAAGGCCGCCTGGTTGTACCCCCGCTCGGCCAGACGGCGCGGATGCAGCGGCACCGGGACCACGAGGTCGGCGCTCACCTCGGCGTCGCGCGCCGCGCCCAGCAGCAACCTGCCGAGCGGGCGCGCGAGGTCCGGCCGATCCCCGTACTTGAAGCGCCGGATCCCCTCCGCGACCGCCCCGCCGAACGGAGCGAACGCGACGAGATCGACGCCCCCCGCCGCGCTGGACCCCCCCGCCCTCCGCAGCGGGCGCTCCGCGTACGGCACGGTGGTCCGCGCACAGTCGGAGCAAAATACCGCGCCAGCTGCGATGGCGGCGTCGCAGGCGGCGCAGGCCGGTGGGCTGAGCGCACGCGCAGCGACGGCGGCCAGAAAGCGGATTGCGGCGACGAGGGCGCGGGAAGGGCTCATGGGCTGCCAGCGCGTTCATCGTCAGGAGCGGGCGCGCGGTTGCGCGATCGGACGAAAGAGGATCTCTTTGCAAACGACGCGCGGTACGATCCCCGCGTCGTGGATCGCGTCCTGAAATTCCGGCGCTCTCGCAGGGGGAGGAGGGGCCGCCGTTGAGCGCGTGGCGATGGACGGATGAACGCGGCGTCCAGCGGCTCGTGAGCACCGCCGAGCTGCGCAGCGCGCTGGCTGCCGGGGTCATCCCGGGCTCGACGCTCGTGTGGCGCCAGGGCATGGAGGCGTGGGCCCCGGCTTCCAAGCAGCCGGAGCTCGCCGACGCCGCGCAGCTCCGGCGCAAGCCGGAGGCGAGCGCCGCTCCGCCCGACAAGCCCGCCGCCGATGCCCGGGCGTCGGCGCGCGACAGCGGCGCGACGCTGGAGCTCGAGCTCGTCGAGGAGCTGGGCCCGGCGCCCGCCCGCCCGGGTCAGCGCCCAGCGCCCCCGGAGAGGTCCGCGAACGAGCGGCGACCCGCGGCGCCCCCGGGCCGGGCCACCGCGCGACCGCAGCCGCCACCGCCGCCGCCGCGGAAGCGCGAGCCCATGGCGACGCTCTCGGGGGTCGAGGCTCCGGCGAGCGCGCCGGCCAGCGGGCAGAGCGCGCCGATCGTCGTGCCTTCGGCGGGCGGAGCGTTCGACGCGGGCGTCGCCCGCGCGATCACGCAGCTGCCCCGCTACGACGGCTCCTCGGCAGGCGACGAGGGAGCGCCCGCGATCCCGCGCGCGCCGAAGCTCCCCTCGGCGTCCGAGGACCCCGAGGACACGTCGGCCGGTCAGTGTCCGGCCGGCGACGCAGGCGGCGCCGGCCGGACGACCGAAGGCGGCGAGCCCGCAGGGCCGAGGCGCGCGGCGGGCTCGGCCGCGCCCAGCAGGCCGGGCGCAACCCCGAAGGCCGCGGGCGGCCCGAGCGCGCGCACGGCGAGGCCGCCCCGGCCGCCGCCCCTGCCTTCGGGCCGCGACGGAGCGCCGGCCGGCGCTGCGCCGCAGGACGACGGGCGCAGCGGCGCAGCCGCCGATGCGGATCAGGGCGCCGGCAAGCCCCTCCCGGAAACGCCGCCGGCGCTGGCGAGCCCCAGCCGGGGCACGAAGCGGCCCACGAAGGGGCGGTCCGTGCCGCCGCCGCCGGTCCCGGTCCGGTTCCCCGCGGTCGCCGCGAAGCGGCCCGTGGGCGCGCGGGCGCTCGATGCGCCGGATCACACCGCGGAAGGCGCGAAGGCCCTCGTCCGCCTCGGAGCGCTCCCAGCGCCGCCGCCGCGCCCGCCCGCGGAGGCTCCCCGCGCGACGCCGGTGGCGGCGCCGCCCTCGCCCTCGCAGCCGGCCGCAGCGCTCGCTTCGCCCCCGGCTGCCCCGATCCCCTCGGCCGAAGCGACGCCCGTCTCGGTCGCCGCCGACGCGGCGGCGATCGCATCCATCGGCTCTCGCCCCGCCGGCCCCGCGGCGTCCGGCGGCGGTCCCCCGCTCCGCGGAGCCGAGAGCACGCCGGCCGACGATGGCCGGCTTCCCTCGGAGATCCCCGCCGTCAGCGAGGCCCCCGAGCCCTCCACCACGGCGGTGCCGCACCGCGAGGTCAAGGAGCACGCCGCCGCGCCCGTGCCCAGCGAGACGAAGCGCTCCCCCCTGGCCGTCGACGCGACGATGGGGCGCCGCGAGTACGCGACGATCCCTTCGGCCGGCGTCGGCTCGGGCGCGCCGCAGGGGCGCCCGGCCATGCGCTCGTGGCCAGGCTTGCTGCCCGGGCTGCGCCCGGCGTCCACCGCGGCTCCGCCGGCGTCGGGCGCGCGCTCCGATCGCGGCTCCACCCCGGGATCGGGCAACGGCCCGCCTGCGCTCGATCCGCGCGCGCTCGCGGCGCGGCGCGCTCAGCCGCCCCTCGCGGGCGGGCCCGCGAGGGGCGACGGCCGGCTCTCCACGGCGGTGCCCGTGCCGATCTCGTCGCTCATCGGCATCTGCGGGGCGGCGGTGCTCATGAGCGTCGCCGCCTTCTTCGCGGGCCGCCACTCCGTCGCAGCCACGCGGCAGCCGCTGATCGCGACGGCGCGCCCCGCGCTCGGCGCCGCGCAAAACGCCGCTCGCTCCGCGATCCCCGCGCCGCTGAAGCCCTGCTGGGTGGCGCGCCAGCCGCAGCCATGGGCGCCGCTCGTCGCGAAGAGCATCCCCTTCGAGGTCACGGCGACCAGGGGCGGCAAGCTCCTGGTGGGCTACGCCAAGAGCGCCATGGAGGCCGCCGGCATCGAGATCGATCCCGCGACCGGAGAGCGCAGCGAGAAGTTCTCGAACCGAGAGGCCGCCGACATCGTGAGCATCTCGCCGGTCGAAGACACCTTCACCGTCCTCACGTCGGCGCAGCAGGCCATCCGCTCCCCGGTCAGCGTCCCGGGGCCCCGGCCGTTCGTCATCGGCCTGGCCGACGGCGCCGTGGTCGCGGCCGACGACCCCGGCGCCGCGCCCTCGCGGCTCTGGCCGGTGCAAGGCGACGAGCCGCTCGAGTCGCCGCGCGCCCTCGCGGCCGGGTCCCGCGGGTACGCCGTCGCGTTCCGCCGCGAGAAGGCCGTGTGGGCCGGCTGGCTCGACGCCGAGCGCAGGCCCGCCGGCGAGCTCACCCGCGTGACGGGCTCCGGGGGCGCGCTCGGCAAGCCTTCGCTCGGCTGGAACGAGCGCGCCCTCGCCGTCGTCTTCGCCGACCGGCCGGCGGACGGGCGATGGGAGATCCGCGCCGGGCAAGCCGCGCCGGGCGACATCCCCACGTCGACCCAGGTGATCCCGCTCCCCTCCGGCGGCCCCGGCGGCGACGCGTTCGCGCCGGACATCGCGGGGCTCAGCGACGGACGCTGGCTCCTCGTGTGGACCGAGGGCCCTCCGGGGAGCCGCGCCATGCGCGCGCAGACCCTGGCCCCCAACTTCTCCCCGATCGGCGATCCGATCGCGCTCTCGCCCCCGGCCGGGAACTTCGGGCAGGGCGTGCTCGGCGTGGCGCCGCGATCGGGCTACGTGGGCGTCGTGTTCCTCTCGAAGCCCGCCGCGAGCTACGAGCTCTGGGGGGTCATCCTCCAATGCGGATGACGAGGGCCCCGGGCGGCGCGAGCCGCCTCCGGGCGGCGGCGCTCGCGCTGCTGCTCGCCGCGGCGCACGCGCCGCTGCTCGCCGCGTGCGCCGCGCAGGCCTCGCAGCTCGAGCAGGGCCGGGCCCTGCGCACGGGCAAGCAGCCCTACGACGCGTTCTTCGAGGCCGCGCGGGCGCTCCGCGAGGAGTCGCTGAAGGCAGAGGCGCTCGCGGACGCGCCGCGGGCCGAGCTCGCGCGCGCGGCCGGGCTCGATCCGAGGTCGGCCGCCGACGCGGCGCTCGACGCGGCGCGCGCGCGCGCGGCGGAGCTCCGCGCGTCGGGCGTCTCGCTCCACGTCGAGCTCGCGCCGGAAGCGCGGC
Organism: Sorangium sp. So ce385; assembly: GCF_051474135.1. Lineage (NCBI taxonomy): Bacteria > Pseudomonadati > Myxococcota > Polyangiales > Polyangiaceae > Sorangium > Sorangium sp. So ce385. The sequence continues at coordinate 11,576,443 of NZ_CP150337.1, forward strand.
TCGTCAGCGCCCGAGGCGGGCGATCGCTCGACGCGGACGACAGGGACGCCGTCGAGGCGCTCGAGGCGTCCTTGAAGAGCTCCCTCGCGGCGGCGAAGCAGCTCGGCGAGCTGTCGAAGCGCGCGGCGGAGCTCGAGAAGCAGCGGGCGTCGCTGGCGGCCGCGTGGGCCGAGACCATGGCGGGCGACCCGCAGCGCCGCGAGGCGAAGCGCGAGCTCGAGGCGGCCGAGCGCGTGCTCGCCGAGGCGGGGGCGGACGCCGAGCGGCACGCCGGCAGGGCGTCGAAGCTCGCGCTCGATCTCGTGCTCGCCGTCGACGCGGGCGTCGCGCCGGCGCGGCGAGGCGCGTCGACGAGGCGCCCCACGTCGAGGCAGCCTGCCGGAAGCGCCAAGGCGCCGCCGCAGCGCGGGAGCGGCGCAGCAGCCGCGCCGAGGCCGCCGAAGCCGCCGCCGCCTCCGAACGGCGAGGACGATTTCGATCCCTGACGCCGCCGGCGCGGCGGCTCGCCTTGTCCGCCGGCAACGCCGCCGGACAGGAGCGGCACTGCGTCCCATTCGGCAGCTTCCCCACTTGTCCGACGAGCGCCGGGACGCCTATCCTCCGCGAGCGATCCAGGAGCGCGGCCCGCGAGAACGCCGCGCGCCCGGCCGCGCATCCGCCGTTCGACGACCCCGCGCTCCGGCCCTCCTCGCTGATGATCCGATCCCTGCCGTTCGCCTCCATCGCTCTGGGATCGGCGCTCCTCGCGCTCGCGCCCCGGACCGCGGCGGCCCAGGCGCCGCCGCAGTCGGAGGGCGTGCACCTCGGCGGGTTCGTCTTCCGCCCGTCGGCGGAGCTCCGGATCCGGGGCGAGTTTCGCCGGTACCCCGTGGACACGGGCGGCGACGTCTACAGCTCGAACGCGGTGCTCGCCGAGGGCTTCGGGGGCGCGCTGCCGCCGCTCCTCGACACGGGCAACGTCGTCAAGACCCAGTGGTTCTTCGCCCAGCGCGCGCGCCTCGGCCTGGCCGTCGATCGCGGGCCCGTCACGGGCGTCCTCACGCTGCAGGACGCGCGGCTCTGGGGGAGCGACGACGCGATCTTCGTCGGAGCGGGCGAGCCGTCCCTCCCGGAGACGGCGCCCTACGAGGCCTACGTCGATCTGCACACGCGCTCGGGGCGCCGCGCCTTCGTCCGGCTGGGCCGGCAGCGGATCGAGTGGGGGGACGGCCGCCTGATCGGGGCGGACGACGAGACGCTCACCGCGCGCTCGCTCGACGGGGTGCGCGCGGGGGTGCAGCTCGGCAACGTCGACCTCGAGGCGATGGCCGTGCTCCTCGCGGCGCCGGGCGGCGCGCCGCCCGAGGTGACGGGGACGCGCAAGCCCATCTCCGCCGGCACCGGGACGCAGCTCTACGGCCTGAACGCGCTCTGGCGCGTCGCCCCCCTGCTCCACCTCGAGGCCACGGCGCTCGCGCGCATCGCCCGCGAGCCGCGGCCGATGTGGCTCACGCCCGGAGACACCGTGGTCCTCGACGCGCGCATCTCCGGCGACCGCCGCGGTTTCCGCTATGCGATCGAGGGGGCCTACGAGCTCGGTCGGGTCGCCACCTTCGCGGCCGATCGCCCGCTCGGCGCGTTCGCGGCCGCCGCGCGGGCGGCGCTCGAGACGTCCCTCCCCGCCCGCCTCACCTTCAGCGCCCGCGGCGCCTACGCGACGGGCGACGACGGCGCGCTCGAGGAGGGCGAGACGCAGCGCCGCTTCGATCCGATCCTGCCCGACGCGCAGGACAACCACGGCCCGATGGGGCTCTACGGGTGGTCCAACGTGATCGAGGCGGGCGGAGGCGTCCGCGCCTCCCCCCTCGACGCGATGACCGTCGCCGCCGGATACACGTTCGTCGGCCTCGCCTCGCCCGGGGGCAGGTGGGTCACCGCGCGGCTCCTTCCGGTGGGCGCGGTCAGCGCCAACGAGAGCCGGACCCTCGGCCACGAGATCGACGTCTCGCTCGCCTTCCAGCCGTGGGAGCCGCTGCGCTTCGCGCTCGGCTACGGCCTGTTCATCTTCGGCGACGGCGCCCAGGCGATCTTCAGCAAGGCGAACCGCGCGCACGACGGCGGCCGCCCGGCAGATCTGCAGCAGTGGGCGTTCTTGCAGACGACCCTGACCGCTCCCTGAGGCGGGCCGGCGTCGAGCATCGCTGTCCGCGTCGCGCGCCGCGTGCGCCGCTGTCCGCGCCGCGTGCGTCCCTGTCCTGAGGGGAGGGAGTGAGAGGCGTCTCGGGGGCCGCGCCGTGCCGTGGGGCGCGCGGCGGTGCGGGGGCTCGTCCGGGCTCGCCGGGCGCGGCCCCCGCGCTTCGCGATCAGGTGCTCGGGGCGGGCTTCGGCGTGCCGAAGATGCTGGCCGCGCGGCGCTTCTCCTTCGCGGCGCGATCGCGATCGCTGTAGCTCGGGATCACGACGCGCTGGCGCTGCGGCAGCTCGCGGCCCGAGACGATGGCGTCGACCTCCTCCGCGTCCAGCGTCTCGCGCTCGAGGAGCGCGTTGGCGAGCCGCTCGAGGATCTCGCGGTTGTCGGTGAGGAGCCGCCGCGCCTCGGCGTGGGCGTCGAGGATGAACCGCCGCACCTCGTCGTCGATCTGGTTGGCGATCGTCTCCGAGTAGTCGCGGCGCCGGCTCGTGAAGTCGCGCCCGAGGAACACGCTCTCCTCGTCCGCGCCGTACGAGATCGGCCCGATGACGTCGCTCATGCCGAACTCGGTCACCATCCGCCGCGCGAGGTTCGACGCCTGCTTGATGTCGTTGCCCGCGCCGGTCGTGAACTGGCCGAACATGATCTCCTCCGCGACGCGACCGCCCATCAGCACCGAGAGCCGCGCCTTGGCGAAGTCGCGCGACATGCTGAGCCGGTCCTCCTTCGGCAGCTGCTGCGTGAGGCCGAGCGCCGGGCCGCGCGGGATGATCGTCACCTTGTGGACCGGATCCGAGAACTTCTCCAGGAGCTTCGCGACCAGCGCGTGCCCGGCCTCGTGGTAGGCCGTGGTCCGCTTCTCCTCGTCGCTGATGACCATGCTGCGGCGCTCGGCGCCCATCAGCACCTTGTCCTTGGCCATCTCGAAGTCGATCATCGTGACGACGTCCTTGTCCTGACGCGCCGCGAGGAGGGCCGCCTCGTTGACCAGGTTCTCGATGTCGGCGCCGACGAAGCCGGGCGTGCCGCGCGCCAGGATCTCCATGTCGACGTCCGGCCCGAGCGGGACCTTCTTCGTGTGGACCCGGAGGATGCCCTCACGGCCGCGCACGTCGGGGCGGTTCACCACGATGCGCCGATCGAAGCGGCCAGGCCGCAGGATCGCCGGGTCGAGGACGTCGGGGCGGTTCGTCGCGGCGACGATGATCACGCCCTCGTTCGACTCGAAGCCGTCCATCTCGACGAGGAGCTGGTTCAGCGTCTGCTCGCGCTCGTCGTGCCCGCCGCCGAGGCCCGCGCCGCGGTGGCGACCGACCGCGTCGATCTCGTCGATGAAGATGATGCACGGCGCGTGCTTCTTGCCCTGCTCGAACAGGTCGCGCACCCGGCTCGCGCCGACGCCGACGAACATCTCGACGAAGTCAGAGCCGGAGATCGAGAAGAACGGCACCCCGGCCTCGCCGGCGATCGCGCGCGCGAGGAGCGTCTTGCCCGTCCCGGGGGGGCCCATCATGAGGACGCCCTTCGGGATCCGGCCGCCGAGCTTCTGGAACTTCTTCGGATCCTTGAGGAACGCGATGATCTCCTCGAGCTCGTCCTTCGCCTCGTCGATGCCCGCGACGTCGGCGAACGTCACCTTGTTCTGCGCCTCGCTGAGCAGCCGGGCGCGCGACTTGCCGAAGCTCATCGCCTTGCCGCCGCCGGCCTGGAGCTGGCGCATGAACAGGTAGAACATCACGAGCAGGAAGACCGTCGGCAGGAGGTACATGATCGCCCCCGGCCAGAACGGCGACGTGTCCTCCTTCTCGAAGTAGACGGCGACCTTGTTGTCGACGATCGTCTTCGTGATCTCGTCGGCGTTGTCGGGCCCGATCGTGACCTTCTTCGTCTTCGCCCCGGTCTTGGGGTCCTTGACCCAGAAGGTGTACTCGCGGTCCTTGATCGTGACCGACTCGACGTGCGGATCCTTGTCCTTGGCCTCGACCTGGACCTGGGCCATGAACTCGCTGAACGCGACTTGCGTGGCGGGCCGGGAATCCGGGCTCAAGAACTGCCAGATCGCCAAGAACATCATGATCAGCAGAACCCAGAGCAGCAGCGTCTTGTGCGATTGCTTCACGAGGACCCTCTAAGCTCGCGCGGCGAGCCGGCGTGTACCGAAATTGTACGCGTGTTCCAGTCAGCATGCCACCCGTCAGCTCGGTCGTCGACCGCGGGTTTTCCCCGCGGCGGCACGGCGAAACAGGGGACTCGACAGGGGTCGCGGGTGGGGTGCATGCGGTCAGGCCCCGCGACGCTCGGGTCTCTCCTCGATAAGCACGCTGGACTCCTCTGGAAAGCCCAGGGCGATCTCTCCGCCGCCGCGGACCAGGACGCGCAGCGGCCGCCCGAGCTTGCGAGCCCGCTCGATCGCGAGGCGCTGCGCCCGACCGAGCGGCATCGAGAGGGGCGCGCCGCCGTCGAGGACGGCCGGATCGCCGCCGGCGCGCCGATCTCGGCCGGCGACGAGCATGTCCGAGAGCGCACAGAGGTGCTCGACGATCGCCGGCGACAGGTCCTCGAGCAGCGGGAGGAGCTCGCGGCGGACGCGAACGCGGGTGAAGCGGGGGTCCCCATTGCTGGGATCCTCCGCGAAAGCCAGCCGATGTCGGCTGAGGTGGGCCAGCACGTCGGCGCGGCGGGCCAGGAGCAACGGGCGGATGAGCTCGACGCCGGCGGCCGCCGAGCCCGGCGTCGCGGCGCCCGGCGCCGCGCCGCCGGCGTCGGTCCAGAGCGGCGCGCGCGGCGGCAGCACGGCCAGCCCTCGCGGCCCAGCGCCCCGCAGCAGGCGCAGCAGCACCGTCTCGGCCCGGTCGTCCGCGGTGTGGCCGGTCGCGATCGCGCGGGCGCCGTGCGCCGCCGAGGCCGCCGCGAGCGCGGCGAACCGGGCGGCGCGCGCTCTGGCCTGGAGGTTCGCGCCGGGCGCCACGTCCACACGGGTGCTGGAATAGGGGACGCCGAGCCGCTCGGCCAGGTCGCGCGCGATCGCGAGCTCGGCCGCGGCCGCCGGACGCAGGCCGTGATCGACGCCGTGCGCGACGACCTCGTGGCCGATCCGCCGCCGGAGCATGGCGAGCACGTGCAGCAGCGCCGTCGAGTCGGGGCCTCCGGAGCAGGCGCAGAGGACCACGTCGCCGCGCGCGAGCAGCCGCTCGTCCCGGATCAGCCGCTCGGCCAGGCGGATCAGCGACGGGGGGTGCGACCGGCCCCGCCTGGGCGGCGGGGGAGGCCCGGGGGACGGGCTCATCGCAGCTCGAACGCCTTGCAGAAGACGATCTCGTCGCGATCCTCGTCGAGCGACGGGCTCAGGTGCGGCGCGACCGGATAGCCCAGCGAGCAGCGCGGCGCGCCGCCGGGAGGCGCGCCGCCGGCCTCGTCGCGCTCGGCCTCCGCCGGATCGAACGACGCGCAGTCGGGGCAGGCGAACACGAGGCGGTAGCGCCGCGCTTCCTCGCGGAGCCGCTCGTCGAGGGGGTGGATCATCCCGGCCAGCGTAGCGCAAGCCGCTGGGCGGAGGCGCGCGGCGACCTCGCGCGCCGCGCGCGATCTCGGCCCGAGCTCGCCGGGGCTGCGCGCGACGCGGCGCGCCGCGCCTCCTCGCCGCGCGCCGCGCTGCTCAGCGAGCCGGCCGGCGGGCGCGGGTGAGGCGGACGATCGACTCGATATGGCTCGTCTGGGGGAAGAGCTCGACCGCCTCGATGTCCGTGATCTCGAAGCCGCCGCGGAGGATGCCGCCGAGATCGCGCGCGAGGGTGGCCGGGTCGCACGAGACGTAGACGACCACGCGCGCGCCCGAGGCCGCGATCGCGCGCGCCGCGCCGGGCGCCCCGCTGCGCGGGGGATCCAGCACCACGACGTCCGTGCGCGCCGGGATCGGGACCTGGTCGGCGTCCGCCTCGATCGCCTTGCCGGCGAGGCCGCGGGCGGCGAGGTTCTGGCGCAGGCAAGCGACCGCCTCGGGCGACCGCTCCACCGCCGTGAACGACGCGAGCCCCGGGGCGGCCGGCGAGGCGGCCTCGGCAGCCCCGGCGACCGGCGCGGACCGCGGCGCGCCGCGCGCGAGGAGCACGGAGAGCGTCCCGCTCCCCGCGAACAGCTCCAGGACGTTCGGCGGCCGGGAGGAGTCGAGGTGAGCGAGCTCGGCGGCGCGGCCGGCGAGCACGGCGGCGCCCTCCTCGGACGGCTGCCCGAAGCCGCCCGGCGCGAGGAGCAGCGGCAGGCCGTCGGCGCCCACGATCGCCGGCCGCGGATCGCCGAACGACGCGGCCTCGCGCGCGCCGTCCAGCGTGACGCGGGCGCCGGCCCACGCGCCGTGGGCCGTGCGCTCGTCGAGCAGCTGCCACACGGCCGGCGGGAGCTGGCCGCGCCAGAGGATCTCGACCACCGGGCGGCTCGAGGCGCCCAGCGAGACGAGGATGTCGCCCTCCCCCGCGGCCCCGCGCAAGACGCTGGGCAGCTCGCCGGCGAGCGGCGCGATCGGGTCGGCCAGCACGAGGCAGCGGTCGACCGCCGCGACGGCGTGCGTCCTCGGCGCGCGGTAGCCCACGCGCACCTCGCCGCGCTCCGCGCGCGCGAACAGCCGCGCGCGCGAGCGGTAGCCGAGCGGCTGGGGCGCGGGGTGCAGGCGGATCGGCGGCAGATCGGCCTCGGCGAGCGAGGCCGCGCGCGCGATCGCCTGCCGGACGATCTGCGCGTGCGCGGCCTGCTGCGCCTCGACGCGGACGTGCATCCAGTCGCAGCCGCCGCAGGTCTCCGCGAAACGGCAGGGCGGGGCGATGCGGTCGGCGCTCGGCTCGATCACGCGGAGCAGCTTGCCCCGCGCCGGGCGCGCGCTCCGATCGAGCTCGACCTCGACGAGGTCGCCCGGCGCCGTCGCGGGGACGAAGACGACCTCGCCGGCGAGCCGACCGATCCCTGCGCCCCCGGCGGCCAGCGCGTCGATGCGCAGCTGCGCTCGCTCGCCGGCGCGGGGCCGCGCCCTGGCACCGCTCGAGCGGCGGTGAACAGCTTTCATCCCTTCATCGTAACGCGCCGCAGGCTCGTCGGGCCGGGGTGGACGAGAGAAGCTCCGCCGGCGAGGGCGAGCGAGCGCGCGCGCCCGTCCCCCGCGGGCTCCACGTTCGCGCCGAGGCGCGGCCGGCGCGTGGTGGCCGCGCCCGTCGAGGCGGGCGGCGCAGCGTCGACCCCCTTCAGGGGCGAGGGCTGCACGGTCATCGTCTTCATGTAGATCAGCGCGCCGATGCCGATGACGCACAGCGCGGTGAGGGCGATGACGGCGACGAGCACGAGCGTGTTCCTGCCGTTCCCCTTGGACACCGCGTCCTGCGTGGCCGCCCAGATGGCCGCCGGATCGGGGCGCGGCAGCGAGAGCGCGGTCTCGATCTGCGACTGGGGAGGCTGCGCCGGCGCGGCGGGCGCGAACGGCTGGGCCTGCCCCGCGATCGCCGACGGCGGCGGCGGGAACGCCGGCGCGGGCGAGCCGGCGGGAGGCGAAGGCGCGTAGCCCTGGCCGTTGAACGGCAGCGCGTACGAGGGCACCTGCGGCGATGCGCCAACCGTGGCGGCCCTGCTCGCGTGCGCGCGGCGCGCGGCGTCGCTCGGGCCCTGCGGGACCGGCGCGGGGGGCTGGGGCGGAGCCTGCTGGGGGAGCGCGAGCGTGGACGCGAGCGGGTTGCCGAGATCGCTGTCCAGGAGGCCCCCCTTGGGGAACGGCGGCCGATCGCCCGCGCCGAGATCGAGCGGCGGATACGGGTTCGCCGGGATCACCGGCGCAGCGAGGTGATGGCCGCCGGGCCCCCGCGGCGAGCTCGCGTGCGCGGGCGGAAGACCGGGGCGCACCGTGGGCAGGGCGGACGGGGCGCCGGGCTGAGGAGGAGGCGCCGGCGCGAGCTCCGGCGCCATGCCGGCGGCCGGGCGCGGCATCGCGCGCTCGCCGTAGGGGAGCGGCCGCCCCGGCTCGGCGTGCTCGCGCGTCGCGACCGTCGTCGGGACATCCTCGTCGTCGTCCATCAGCGACGAGGCCACCATCTGCTTGCCGGCCGCGTCCCTCGACGGCGAGCGTCCGACCGGCGCGATCCCGCTCGCCGGGGCGGCGTTGTGCCGCAAGACCTGCGGCGGCGTGAGCCGCTGCTGCGCCTCGGGCTCCCGGCCGCGGCTGCGGAGCCCGACGCTGTCCGTGGCCGTGGTCGAGTTCCGCCCGCGCACCTGCTCGACGTTGATCGTCGACGTCACCTCCGCCGCCCACGCGAGGTGCGCCTCGCGCTTCTGGATGCGGTCGGCGAACACCTGCTGCACGAACTGCGCGACCTCCTCGGAGCCGACGAAGATCCCGCTCCGCATCAGGAAGTTTTGCAGCGCTCGCGAAAATTCGCGCGCCGTCTGGAAGCGGTCCTGCTTGTGCTTGGCGAGCGCCTTCATGACGACGCTCTCCAGCTCGATCGGATAGTCGGGCACGATCGTGGACGGCGGCGGGACCACGCACGCCTGCACCTTCTCGAGGGTGTCGAGATCGGTATCCATCCGGAAGAGACGCTGGTTCGTCGTGAGCTCCCAGAGGACGACCCCGAGCGCGAACACATCGGTCGTGCGGTCGACCTCATTGCCGCGCACCTGCTCGGGAGACATGTAGGCCAACTTGCCTTTCAGCGTTCCCGCGCGGGTGGACGACAGCCGATCGGCCACCTTGGCGATCCCGAAATCCACCACCTTGGTGTAGCCGTCGTACGTGAGGAACAGGTTGTGCGGCGTCACGTCGCGGTGCACGAGGCCGAGCAGCTGGCCGTTCTTTCCGCGCAGCTCGTGGGCGGCGTGGAGGCCCTCTGCCGCATCGGAGCAGATGCGCGCAGCGAGCTCGGGCGAGATGCGCAGCCGGCGCTCCTCGGCGCGGCGCATCACCTCCCGGAGCGGCTCGCCATGGAGATACTCCATGGCGATCCAGTAAGTGTTGTCGTCCTTCCCGAGATCGAACACCTGCGCGACATTGGCGTGGTTGATGCCAGCCGCGATGCGCGCCTCGTCCAGGAACATGTCGACGAACTGATCGTCCTCGACCAGATGCGGGTGGATCCGCTTGATCGCGACCCACTTTTGGAAGCCGCCCGGCCCATCCATGCGCGCCAGGTGGACGCTCGCCATTCCGCCCACCCCGATCTCGTCGACCACGCGGTAACGGCCCAGGAAGTAGGTCCCCTGCTGCTTCTCGGACTCCTTCGCGCGCGCGTCAGGCGATGAATTGGTCGACCCGGGGCTTGGAGGTCCGCCCATTCGCGATGCGGGTCGAGGCGGGGGTTGGGGCATGAGCGGTCACTACTTTACCGCGAGTTCGCGGCGCTTTGCCATGTCGTCTCGGCCGAGCGACCTGGCAGATGGTCAGCTTCAATCCACTCGGTCGCTGAAGGCCCGTGTCCTGACAGGTAGGACACCACCAGAGACCCAGGACGGAGTCGCGGCGAGCTCAGGGGAACGGTTGGCCAGGTTGACCTCGCTCGAAATAGAAACGGAAGCTCCCCGTGACCCTCGAGAGGAGCTCCCGGGGGATGGCGTCTGCTGGATGACCGATCCCGGCGTCGCGCGGATCACCGACCCAGATGTCGAACGTCGCGTCCGTGTACTTGTCGACCGCGTCCGTCTCGTTGGGATCGCCGCTGAACAGCGCCTGGAACTTGATGGTCCCATCCACGGCGTAGAGCACGGTGTTCTGGTTGTGGCACGACCGCTGGAGGTAGAGCGCCATGTGCACGAGCGGGGCGAGCCCCTCCGGCTTCGGCGTCGGCGGGGGCGAGCCCGGCAGCTCGACGCCGGGCGGGAGCCCGACGCTCAGGTCGACGTCGAGCTTGTTCACCTGCCCGTCCCCGCGGATGAGGCCGACATCGTCGATCATGACCGCGAGGCCGTCCGAGACCTCCTGGAGGTCGCTGCCCCGCTGCACCCGGATCTGCAGCGTGGAGCGGTACGGGACCGCGGCGAAGAAGTCCGGGCGCATGTCGTAGGCGTCCTCCCAGCAGCCCGCCGCGAGCAGCCTCGAGCTGTAGACCTCGCCCTCCCCCTGCCCGAGCGAGCACCCGAGCGAGAGGGAGCACACGAGGGGCACGAGCAGGCGCGCCGTCACGACGCCGCCCCCGCGCGGAGGGCGGCGCGGATGCGGCCGCCGCCGAGGACGCGGTCGCCCCGGTACACCACGGCCATCTGACCGGGGGAGACGGCCCGCACCGGGCTCTCGAACCGCGCCACGAAGCTCTCGGCGCCCGTCGCAGGGTCGCGCCGCCGCTCGATGACGCCGGGCGCCGCCTCGTGCCGCGCGCGCACCCGCACCTCGGCCTCCAGGGGGAAGACCGCGTCGTCGGACCACACGGCCTCGGTGATCTCGGCGCCGGCCGCGTAGAGGTCGGCCTCGTCGCCGAGGCGCACCGCGCCGGTCGCCGCGTCGAGGCCCACGACGAACGCCGGGCGGCCCAGCGAGACGCCGATGCCCTTGCGCTGGCCCACGGTGAAGCCGTGCACCCCGCCGTGCGACCCGACCACGCGCCCGTCCCGATCGACGATCGGCCCGGGCCGGAGCCTGTCCGCCGCGCGCTCGGCCACGAAGGGCGCGTAGCGGCCGGAGGGGATGAAACAGAGCTCCTGGCTCTCCCCCTTGTCGGCCCCCGGCAGCCCGCGGGCGATCGCCTCGGCGCGCACCTCCTCCTTGGTCGAGTCGCCGAGCGGGAAGAGGAGCCGCGACAGCTCGTCCGACCGGAGCATGTGGAGGAAGTAGCTCTGATCCTTGTGCCGATCGCGGCCGCGGTAGAGGCGGGCGCCGCCCTCCTCCACGACGACCCGGGCGTAGTGGCCCGTCGCCACCCACGAGACGCCCAGCCGCTCCGCCAGCGGGAACAGCTCCCGGAGCTTGACCGAGCGGTTGCAGGCCACGCACGGGCTCGGCGTCTCGCCCGCGAGGTAGGCGTCGACGAACGGATCGACGACGTGCTCGCGGAACAGGGCGCGGCGATCGAAGGTGTAGTGCGGGATGCCGAGGTGGTCGGCGACCCGGCGGGCGTCGTGCTGATCCTCGGGCGCGCAGCAGCGGCTCTTGACGCTGCCGTCGTCGGGGTAGTCCCAGAGGTGCAGCGTCACGCCGACGACCTCGTAGCCAGCGTCGCAGAGGCGCGCCGCGGCGACGGAGGAGTCGACTCCGCCGCTCATCGCGATGAAGACGCGAGCCCCGGGGGAGGGCCGCTCGCCGGGCCGCGCCATGCCGCCGGCCTCTCGGACAGGAGTTGCCATTTCCGTTCTTATAGCGTGAATCCCGCGCCGCGGCCGGACGCCGCGGGCAAACACATGCCGGCGCGCGCCGTCGGCGGCGCGCGCCGGCGCGCGGCCCGATGATCGGACCGGCTCGCCGCCATTCACCCTTGGCCACCCCCGCGGCGCGCGTGTACCGTCTGCCAGATGCCGAGCGGGGTCGTGCTCGTGATCGAGGACGAGGAGTATGTCGCGGACCTGCTCGCCACCGCGATCCGCGAGGCGGGCTACGAGGTCATCTACTGCGCGACCGCGGAGGCCGGGCTCTCGACCGCCTGCACCCTGGAGCCCGAGTGCATCGTCTGCGACGTCGGCCTGCCCGACCACGACGGCTACTGGGTCGCGCGCAACGTCCGCACCCAACCTTCGCGGGTGTCCGTCACCCCCTTCCTGTTCCTCTCCGCCCTCGATGACCAGCAATCCCGCCTCGAGGGGTTCCACGTCGGCGCCGACGTCTACATGACCAAGCCCTTCCGGGTCACCGAGGTCGTCGCGCAGATCGGGGCCCTCGTGCAGATGGCGTCCCGCCTGCGGCAGCGGCGGGACAGTCTCATGTCCATCCCGGCCTCCGTCGACCAGACCGCCATCGAGGGCGACCTCAGCCAGATGTCGATCGCGACCGTCCTCACGGTCCTCGAGATGGAGCGGCGCTCGGGCGTGTTCGAGGTGATCAGCAAGAAGCGGCGCGCGCAGCTCGACATCGCCGAGGGGTGCATCGTCCAGGGGACCGTGGGCGGCACGCGCGTGTCGGCGCTCGCCGCGCTCCGCACCATGCTGGCCTGGAAGGTCGGACGGTTCGCGTTCGTTCCAGGCAGCCGGCCGGTGCCGTCGGAGCGAAAATCCATCGCCGCCTACCTGCTCGAAGCGACCCGGCTCGAGGACGAGAGCGCCCGCGTCGAGCTGCCGATGCCGCCGTCGCGGCGCCGTCCGGAGCCTCGGATCGCGACGACGGCGCTCGGCGGGCCGTCGTCCATCCCGGACGACGTCGCGCCGCCGTCGTCGCGCGCGCCGCTCGAGGAGCTCCTGCGCCGCCAGCCCGGCGTCGCGCCGCGGAAGGCGGCCGACGGCGCCCTGGCGATCTCCGAGGCGCCGCCGTCGCTCGAGCTGAGCTTCGAGCTCGAGGCCGCGCCGCCGCCGACGCTGCGCTCGCTCGCCCGCATGACGGCGAAGCCGCCGTCGAGCCGGCGCGGCGCGGAGGAGACCGATCCGCCCACCGTCCCGCGCGGCCAGGGCCGGCTCTCCCCGTCGAAGCCGCCGTCGCGCCGGACGACCGCGCCGCCGTCCTCGCCGGTCCGCTCGGGCGCCCTGGGCGCGGCCGAGTCGGGCGCCGCCTCCCGCGCCACCCCCGCGCCCCCCGCGAGCTTCGACGCCCCGCCGCGCACGAGCGCCGTCCCGCAGCCGCCGAGGCCGGTGCCGCCCCGGCCGCCGCGGCCCGACTCGAAGAAGCGCTGAGCGACGGCCGCGCCCGATCGAGCCTCCGGCGCGCGGTCAGGCCTCCGCGTGGTCGGGATCGTGGTCCCGCAGGTAGCTCAGGTTCACCGCGTTCACGACGGCGTGCGCCACGAACGGCCCGACGAGCGAGCCGGTCGCGGCGAAGATGGCGCCGAGCCCCGCGCCGACGCCCGCGGCCCAGCCGACCCACACCCAGCGGCTCGGGCCGCGCATCTGGTGCATCAGGCCGAAGAGGAGCGCGCTCAGCGCCACGCCGAGCAGCGGCGTCAGGAGCCCGCGGAAGAGCAGCTCCTCCCCGAGGCTCGAGAGGCCCGCGAGGAGCAGGACCTGGCCGAGCGAGAGGTCCAGCGCGACCGGGCGGAGCTCGCTGTGCAGGCGCCGCGCCCAGCCGAACCGGGTCACGGCGACGCGGGTCATCGCGACGACCCCGGCAGCGAGCGTGAGGCCGAGCGCGGCGCTCATCAGCAAGGCGGCCAGCGGGGGCAGCGAGAGCCAGGGGCTCGGGTGGATCCACGGCCATCCATCCCGCACCACCAGGGTCAGCGAGATCGCCAGCGCCGAGAGGACGAGGTAGCCGGACGCGGCCCGCAGCGTCGCGTCGGTCCGACCGGTCCGCGCCCACCGCGATGCCCCCAGCGTCGCGTCGGTCCGGCCGGTCCGCGCCCATCGCGAAGCCATGCCCCATCATGGCACGCCGCCAGAACCCGGTGAAGCGGCGCGCAGCTTCAGGACCCCTGGCCGAGCGCCGGCAACCGGACTACGTGGACGGCCATGCACGCGACCGTGGTCATCTTCCCGGGCTCCAACGCCGATGCCGAAATGATCCATACGCTCCGCGACGTGCTCCAGGTCCGCACGTCGACCGCCTGGCACCGCGACGCCGAGCTCCCCGCTGGCACCGACCTCGTCGCGATCCCCGGCGGGTTCTCCTACGGAGACTACCTGCGCTGCGGCGCCATCGCGCGCACGAGCCAGATCGTCCCCGCCATCCGGCGGCACGCGGAGCGCGGCGGCCTGGTGCTCGGCGTCTGCAACGGGTTCCAGATCCTCACCGAGGCGGGGCTGCTCCCGGGAGCCCTCACCCGCAACGCGCACCTCCGCTTCGAGTGCCGCGACGTCTTCGTGACGCCGCGCGCCGACGGGCCGTTCACGAGCGGCCTGCCTCGGGTGCTCCGCCTGCCGATCGCCCACGCCGAAGGGCGCTACCAGGCCGATCCGGAGACGCTCCGCAAGCTCGTCGAGGATCGCGCCATCGCGCTCCAGTACTGCGACCGGGAGGGGCTGGTGGGAGGAGACGCGAACCCCAACGGATCCGCCATGGACATCGCCGGCATCTACGGCGGCCCCCGGCGCAACGTGCTCGGGCTGATGCCCCACCCCGAGCGGATGAGCCAGCCCTTCCAGGGGCAAGGCTGCGCGGACGGGCGCGCCCTGTTCGACGCCGTGCTCCGCAGCGTGAACGGCACCCGCGCCGCGTCCGCCGCGAGCGCGCCGTGAGCCAGGCGGCGTCCGGCGACGCCCGCTGCCGCGTGTGCGCCGCGGCGCTCGCGCCGGGGAGCGCGCGCTGCCCGCAGTGCGGCGCGGACCAGCGCGCCGAGGCGTGCCCGCACTGCGGCGGGGTGGCCGGCGTCTCCGCGCACCCCGAGCTGCGCTTCCGGTGCGACGTCTGCGGCGGCCCGCGCGTCCCGGTCGACGGCGACCGCGTGAAGCGATCCGGACACGAGGTGCCGCTGCTCCAGAAGGCGCGCGCCGCGGCCTCGGCGCGCTCGGTCTGGCGCGCGGCGGGCATCGCGGCGAGCGCGCTCTTCGGCTTCGAGGTGTTCCTGTTCGCCGTGATGCTGCTCGTCCTCAACGCGAGCGCGGGGCTCTTCGCCGCGGGCCTCCTGACGATGGCGCCCGTCGCCGCCTTCGCCCTGTGGGCGTTCCGTCGGGCCAAGTCGCGGGGCCGGGACGTCGCGCCCGCGCTCGACGCCGCCTGGGTCTCCGTCGCGTCCGACGTCGCCCGGCAGGCCGAGGGCCCGCTCACCGCCGGCGCGCTCGCCTCGACCCTCCGCATCGGCGAGGCCCAGGCCGAGGAGCTGCTCGCGCTGCTCGAGGTGAACGACGTCGTGCGCGGCGCGGTGAGCCCCGCGGGCGAGTTCGGCTACGCGCCGCGGCTGCGCGTCGGCGCGGCGCCCGCGGTCGAGCCCGAGGCCGAGCGCGCGGCGCACGCCCTCGCCGCGGAGGAGGAAGCGCTCGCCGACGTGCCCCTCACGCAACGGACCGCCCATGTCGAGCCCACGAAGCGCTGATCCCAAGCCGAAGCCGGGCGCCCCGCGGCAGAAGCCCCGCGCGCCCCAGGAGGCCCGCGCGCCCCGCCCTGCGCCGCAGGCGCGCCGCGCCCTGACCCACGTGGGCGGCGAGACGCGGCTCGAGGGCGATCCGGCCGACGCGGCGATGCTCGCCCACGCGCTCGACGTGGCCAGCGCGAGCGACGCGGAGGAGGCGGCCCGCGCCCACGTGCACGGGTTCCACAGCTACCCGGCCCGGATGCACCCGGACACGGCCCGCCGGCTCGTCGAGGCGCTCTCGAGGCGGGGCGATCGGGTGCTCGACCCGTTCTGCGGCAGCGGCACCGTCCTCGTCGAGGCCCGGCTCGCGGGCCGCGCGGCGATCGGCGTCGACGCGAACCCCCTCGCCGTGCGCCTCGCCCGCCTGAAGGTGCAGGGCAGCACCCCGGGCGAACGCGAGCGGCTCGTGGCGACCGCGCGCGAGGTCGCGGCCGCCGCCGACGAGCGCCGCAAGGCGCGCGCCGGCCCGAGCCGCCGGTACGGCCCCGAGGACGTCGCCCTGTTCGAGCCGCACGTGCTGCTCGAGCTCGACGGCCTGCGCGTCGGCCTCGACCGCGTCGCGGGCCACGGCGCCGACGCCCTGCGCGCGGATCTCGAGCTCGTGCTCTCGGCCATCCTCACGAAGCTCAGCCGCCGCACGTCCGACACGTCGGAGCACGAGCTGCCACGGCGGATCGCCGCCGGCTATCCGGCGCGGCTCTTCGTCCGCAAGGCGGAGGAGCTCGCCCGGCGCCTCGCCGACGTCGCCCCGCCGCTGGCCGCGAGCCCGCCCGCGCTCGTCGAGGAGGGCGACGCGCGCGCGCTGCGCGGCGTCGCGCCCGACTCGGTCCACCTCGCGGTCACGTCGCCGCCGTACCCGGGCGTCTACGACTACCTCGCCCACCACGAGGCCAGGCTGCGCTGGCTCCGGCTCCGGAGCGCGAGCTTCGAGCAGGACGAGATCGGCGCCCGCCGGCACCTCGATCCGCTCGGCCCCGAGGCCGGCCCCGCGCGCTGGCGCGAGGAGCTCGGCGGCGTGCTCGTCGCGCTCGCGCGCGTGCTGCGGAGCGGCGCGCCGCTCGTGCTGCTGATCGCCGACAGCGTCGTGGCCGGCGCGCCGGTCTACGCGGTCGACGTGGTGAAGGCCGCGGCCTCGAGCGCGCGCTTCGCGGTCCGCGCGGTCGCGTCGCAGCCGCGCCCCCACTTCCACCGCCCCACGGCGCGCGCCTTCCAGCGCCGCCCGCGCCACGAGCACGCCATCCTGCTGATCCGCGCCTGACCGGCCGAAAATTGCCTCGCGGCGCGCGCCCGTGGCAGGGTGCGCCGGCATCGGGCGGGGCGCGACGCGGCCGGCACCGGACGCCGGCGACGCCCCCGGGCGCGCGACGATGACGATGGCGAGAGCACTCCTCGGACTCCTCCTCCTGTGTGGCACCGCCGTCCTCGGCTGCGGCAAGGCCGGCGGCGATCCGGGGAGAGCCGAGCTCGAGAGCACGGGGGTCGACGCGTGCGACGGCTACCTGGCCGCGATGCTCGCCTGCGCCGGCAAGCTGCCCGCGGAGACGAGGAAGGGCCACGAGGCCGCGATCCGGATCGCGCGCGACGCGCTCGAGGCGAAGGCGGAGGCCGACGACGAGACGCTCGCGGGCGACGCGAGGGCCGAGGCGCGCAGCGCGCTCGCGGCCGCGTGCCAGCAGATGAGCGAGGCGGTCGTCGAGCGCGCCCCCTGCGGCGGGTGATCGCGCGCGCGGCGGCCCGCTCGGTCGCGCGGCCGCGCGCTGGACCGCGCGCGGGGGCCAGCGCGCCGCGCGTCACGTGAAGGTGGGCACCTCCGCCGGATAGTGTTGCCGGAGGAACGACGCCCACTGCGGGCGCTTCTCGGCGTGGAACACGTCGCCGGCGAGCATGCTGGTGATGAGCTTGCGCATCGTGGGCCGCTGGTTCGGCTCGAACAGCGTCTCCCGGAAGTGGCCCTTGTAGAAGCCCTGCACGACGCCGAGGAACAGATCGACGGCGTAGCGGACCTCCGCCTCGTAGCTCGCGAACGCGGCGCGCGAGGTGTCCCCGGCCTCGAGCGCGCGGTGGATCGCCGTGGCCGCCAGATCGGCGCCCTTGATGGCGAGGTGCGCGCCCGTCGAGAAGAGCGGGTCGAGGAACCCGCCGGCGTCGCCCACGAAGAGCCAGCCGTCTCCGGCGAGCTGGTCGATCCGGTACGAGAAGTCGGCGAGCGCCCCCACCGGCCTCACGCGCCGCGCGCCCGCGAGGAACTCCCGCGCCCAGCTGCTCTCGGCGATGGTGCGATCGAAGAGATCGTCGAGGCTCTCCCCTCGCCTCCGGCTCCGGATCCAGCTCGACGACACGACCGCGCCGACGCTCGTCACCTCGCCGCGGAACGGGATGAACCAGAACCACCCGTGGTCGAAGATGACCAGCTGGATGTTGCCCTGGTGGATCCCCTCCTCGCGGACCACGCCCTCGTAGTGGGCGAAGAGCGCGGTTTTGTCGAGCTCGGCGAGCTGCGCCTTGCGCCGCAACCTCGAGGCGAGCAGCGTGTCCCGCCCCGTCGCGTCCACGATGACCGGCGCCCGGAGCTCGACGACGTCGCTCGCGTCCGGCGCGGCGCCGCTCGACCCCGCGCGCGGCCGCGCGCGCACCCCGACCGCGCGCGACCCGTCGAACAGCACCTCGACGGCCTCCCACGACTCGCGCACCTCCGCCCCCAGCTCCGCCGCGTGCCGCAGCAGCAGCTGGTCGAACACGTCGCGCTCCACCTGGTAGGCGAACTCGAACTTGGGATCGAACGCGTCGGCGAAGCTGTACGTCCGCGTCCGCCCCGTCGACGAGCACAGGAAGCGGGCGCCGTACTTGCGGAGGAAGCGCGCGTCGAGCTTCTCGTCCAGCCCGAGCCGCTCGAAGACCTCGCGGGAGCGCGGCAGCAGCGACTCGCCGATGTGAAAGCGAGGGAACGTCTCCCGCTCGAGCACGAGGGAACGGCGGCCGAGCTTGGCCAGCGACGCGGCGAGCGTCGACCCACCCGGCCCGCCGCCGAGGATGATTGCGTCCCAGCGATCGGTCATGGCTCCGTCGTATAATGCGAGGAGACGCCCGCGAAAATGTGGTCGCGGCGCGCGAGGTCAGCGCCGAGCTGGCGCGCCGCTCGCCATCGGCGCGGGGCCACAGCCAAGGCGCAGGAGGAAGCGGCGATGCCCACGGTCGTGTTCGAGGCCAGCGAGCTCGGCCCTCCCCTCTCCGCCGAGGCCGAGGCCGGCAGGCTGATCGACGTCTGCGACGACGCGCGCGCCCCGGTCGTGTTCTCGTGCCGGGACGCGCGCTGCGCCACCTGCCGCGTCGAGGTCGTCGAGGGGGAGCAGCGCCTCGAGCCGCCGGCGCGCGACGAGCTCGAGCTGCTCGAGCGCCTCGGCGCCCCGCCGCGCCTGCGCCTCGCCTGCCAGGCGGTGCTCCGCGCCGGCCCTGGGCTGGTCCGGCTCCGCGTCGTGCGCGGCATTGGCGGGACCGGCGAACGGTGTTAAGGCAGGCCCCGTTCTGAGGCCCGGCTCCGATGGAGGGCGAGACCCGGCGCCCTACGGCGCTGCCCGCGCGCGGCGACGGCGGGCGCCGCTCGCTCGGGCCGCGCTCCGCTGCGCAGCGGGCGCGGTCGCTCGCCGGGCGGACAGCGACGAGGCCGCGCGGAGGAGAGAAGTGGAGGAGACGTGACCAAAGCCAGGAAGCTGCGCGAGCTCATGGCCCGCCCGGGCCCGATCGTCATCATCGGCGCGCACAACGGGCTCTCCGCGAAGATCGGCGAAGAGGCAGGGTTCGACGGGCTCTGGGCCTCCGGCTTCGAGATCTCCGCGAGCTACGCGGTGCCGGACGCGAACATCCTCACGATGGCGGAGAACCTCCACGCCGCCAAGATGATGAACAACACCTCGCTCCCCGTCGTCGCGGACTGCGACAACGGCTACGGCAACGCCGTCAACGTCATCCGCTGCGTCGAGGAGTACGAGGCCGCCGGTATCGCGGCCATCTGCATGGAAGACAACATCTTCCCGAAGCGCTGCAGCTTCTACGCGGGCGTGAAGCGCGAGCTCGCCGAGGTCGAGGAGCACGCGCTCAAGGTCCGCGCGGCGAAATCGGCGCAGAAGGATCGCGACTTCGTGGTCATCGCGCGGACCGAGGCGCTCATCGCCGGCTGGGGGATGGATGAGGCGCTCCGCCGCGGCCGCGCCTACGCGGACGCGGGCGCCGACATGGTCCTCATCCACTCGAAGAGCAAGGACCCGGACGAGGTGCTCTCCTTCGCCCGCGCGTGGGATCGCCCGGGCACGCCGCTCGTCTGCGTGCCGACGATCTACCGCACGACCACCGTCGACACCCTGCACAAGGCCGGCTTCAAGCTGATCATCTTCGCGAACCACGCGATCCGCTCCTCCATCAAGGCGATGACGGAGACGCTCCAGACGCTGAAGCGCGAGATGTACACCGGCAGCGTCGACGACAAGGTGGTGCCGCTCGAGCGCGTCTATCAGCTCGTGGGCGTCGACAAGATGAAGCAGGAGGAGTCGAGCTTCCTGCCGTCCGGCAGCCCGGGCGTCACCGCGGTCATCCTCGCCGCTGGCCAGAGCCAGGGCCTCCTCCCCCTCACGGAGGAGCTGCCGAAGCCGATGCTCGACCTGAAGGGCAAGAGCATCCTCGAGCGGCAGATCGACGTGCTCAACGCGTGCGGCGTGAAGGACGTCGCCGTCGTGCGCGGGTACAAGAAGGAGGCGATCAAGCTCCCGAACGCCCGCTATTACGACAACGACGAGTACGCGACGACGAACGAGGTCGCCTCGCTCTTCCGCGCCTCCAAGGAGCTGAACGGGCCGTTCGTCTTCCTCTACGGCGACATCGTGTTCGAGCGCGGCCACCTCGAGAAGCTGCTCAAGAGCCCGGCCGACATCTCGATCGTGGTCGACCGCGCCTACGCCGAGGGCCAGCGGCCCAAGGACGCCCGCGGCGTGCCGGATCTCGTGGTCCTGAAGGACGCGCAGGAGGCCGGCTACCGCTTCGTGGGCGCCGACGCGCCGCACCGGGTGGCCCGGGTCGGCCGCGCGATCCCGGCGAGCGAGGCGCACGGCGAGTTCGTCGGCATGGCCATGTTCACCGCGAAGGGCGCGCGCCTGCTCACGGACTGCTACCACCAGCTGCAGGAGACCCGCGCGAAGGGCAGCTTCCACGAGGCCGAGTCGCTCCGCAGCGCGACCTTCACCGACCTGCTCCAGGAGCTCATCGACCGCGGCGCGGACGTGCAGGCGATCGACGTCTACAAGGGGTGGCTCGAGATCGACACGTTCGAGGACTACCGCCGCGCCTGGGCGCTCATCAAGGAGTGAGCCGATGTCCCACGGTTCAGGAAAATCGTACGCGCCCGAGTTCGTCGCCGCGCTCAAGGAGGCGGGGTTCGACTTCTTCGCGGGCGTGCCCTGCTCGCTCTTGAAGGGCCTGGTCTCGCAGCTCGAGGCCGACAGGGACGCCCGCTACATCTCGGCGACCCGCGAGGACAGCGCGATCGGGATGGCGTTCGGCGCCTGGCTCGGCGGCCGGCTGCCGATGGTCCTGATGCAGAACTCCGGGCTCGGCGTCTCCGTGAACGCGCTGGCCTCGCTCAGCACGATGTACGAGGTGCCCGCGCTGCTCGTCATCTCCTGGCGGGGCGAGGGCGGCAACGACGCCCCGGAGCACATCATGATGGGCGAGATCATGCTCCCCATCCTCGATCTGATGAAGATCCAGCACCGCGTCCTCCGCGGCGGCGAGCCGATGGGCCCGCAGGTCGGGTGGGCGAAGGACGTCATGCTCTCCACGAGGCAGCCGGCGGCGCTCATCGTCCCGGCGGGGGTGCTCGAATGAACAAGCTCGAAGCGCTCAAGGTGTTCACGGCGGCGGTCCGCAAGGACGACCTCGTGGTCTGCTGCAACGGCATGATCGGCCGCGAGCTCTACACGACGCAGGACCGGCCCTCGAACTTCTACATGATCGGCTCGATGGGGCTCGGCCTGTCGATCGGCCTCGGCCTCGCGCTCGCGCAGCCGCGCAAGCGGATCTTCGTGCTCGACGGCGACGGCAACGTCCTCATGGGCATGAACGCCCTCGCCAGCGTCGGGAGCGAGCGGCCCGCGAACCTCCTGCACGTCGTCCTCGACAACCGCTCCCACGCCTCGACGGGCGGGCAGCGGACGATCTCGGGCGACGTGAAGCTCGAGTCGGTCGCCAGCGCCGTCGGCTACCGCGCCACGCACCGCGCCGACTCGGTCGAGTCGTTCGACGCGTCGCTGCGCGCCGCGCTCGTGCAGCCGGGCCCGGTCATGGTCCTCGCCCTCGTCGAGGGCGGCACCGTGAAGGGCATCGGCCGCGTCGCCGAGACCCCGCCGGAGCTCGCCGCCCGCTTCGCCGCCGAGGCGCGCCGATGAGGGCCATCCTGCTCGCCGCGGGGCGCGGCCGGCGCATCGGCCGGGACGCGCCCAAGTGCCTCATCTCGATCGAGGGCAAGACGCTGCTCGAGCGCCACCTCGTGAACCTCGCCGAGAGCGGCGTCACCGAGCTGACGATCGTCGTCGGCTTCCGGCGCGAGATGATCGAGGAGGCCCTCGCGTCGCTGCGCACCCCGCTGAAGATCGAGCTCGTCGAGAACCCGCGGTTCGTCCACGGGAGCATCGTCTCGCTCCACGTCGCGGCCGACCGGCTGTCGGGCGGCGGGCTGTGGATGGACGCCGACGTGCTGTACCCCGCCGCGCTGCTGCGGCGCCTCGTGACCTCGCCTCACGAGAACTGCCTGCTCGTCGACGCGGGCTCGGAGGAGAGCGGCGAGGAGATGATGGTCGGCGTCCGCGCCGGCCGCGTCCTCAAGATCGCGCGCCGCGTCGGCAAGGGCTGGGACGTGGCGGGCGAGACCGTCGGCTTCGCCAAGGTCGGCCCGCAGGGCGGCCGCGTGATGCAGCGCCTCCTCGAGGAGGAGGTCTCCGCCGGCCGCCTCGATCAGGAGTACGAGGCCGCGATGGACCGCGCCTTCCAGGAGGTGCCGTTCGGCATCGAGCGCGTCGACGACCTGCCCTGGACCGAGATCGACTTCGAGGAGGACGTGGAGAAGGCCCGCCGGCTGGCGAGCGCGCTCTGACGCCCGCCCTCTGACGCCCGCCCTCTGACCCGCGCCCTCTGACCCGCAGAACGCGCGCGGGCCCGAGCTCGCCGGCGCCGCGGCGGCCGAGCTCAGGCCACGGCCAGCTTCCCGCGACGGGACGCGCCGCGGAGGAACCAGCCGTTCAGCACGATGACCGCGACGATCCAGACGACCCCGCCGGTCGCGAAGAAGACCTGACCCAGCCAGAGCTGGTCCGCGAGGAGCGTCAGCACCACCAGCGACAGGAACGCGTCCCCGTTCGATATCGCCCAGAGCGCGCCGATGAGGCGCGTGAGCGGCGATGTCTCCTCCCGGATCAGCTGTTTTACCTGATCCGCGCCGGTGGACGACCGGCTCCGCTCCGGGTCGAACCACTCGTGTTCGAACGCGAGGTGCCCCATCCGCCCGATGAAGACATCGGCGTGGGCAAAGAACGAGGACGACGGGCCGAGCGCCTCGATCTTGCTGCGCAGCACGTCCACCGTCTCATCGGTGCCCCGCTCGAAGATCGAGCAGTACTTGAGCTTGAAGTAGTCCGAGGAAAAGGAGCGCAGCGCCCCCTGGAGCAGCGCGAGCAGCAGGATGCCGTTCGTGGACAGGACGGCGCTCCACGGGCCATCGGGCGGCGGGTAAAGGTGGAAGTGCCAGAAGATGCCCGCATAAAGGAAGGTCACACCGAGCCAGTCCGCCAGGGCGTCAATGGCGTGCCCGGCGGGGCTCGCCATCCGCTTGGCGCGCGCCAGCGCGCCGTCCACGCAGTCCAGGATGGAGCGGAGCTCGAAGGCGAGCGCGCCGGCGGCGAGGTGCCGCGGATCATCGAACGTCACCAGGTACCCGGCGAGCGCCGCGAAGAGCGGCTGGACCAGCGTCACCTGGTTCGGGGTGACGGGCGTCCTCATCAGCGCTCGCACGATCCAGCGCGCGATCGGGTACCGGTAGTAGCGATTGAACGGGTCCTCCATGCGCATCTTCCAGCCGCCGGGCACGCCGCCGGACGGAGCGGCAGGCGTAGAGCTCTCGGTAGCAGCGCACGGTTCGGGCATCGGCGACTCCGGCGCGGACTCTAGGGCAGCTCCCCCCGAAGACCAACTGGATTGAGCGCTCCGCGGACGTCGTCCGACGATGAGGCGCACGGGGCGCCCCACGAGCGCTATGGTGTCCCCGTGGCAAGCAGGTCCTTCGGCGCGGCGCTCCTGCTCGTGGCCGCCGGTTGCGCGGCGGGCGTGGGGTCGATCGGGGCCGTCCTCGGGAGAGACAACGAGTCGCAGGCGCTCTACGTACGCGACGTACCGCGCGGGCTCGCCGCCGAGCGGGCCGGGCTGATCCCCGGCGACGAGATCCTCATGATCGATGGCGTCTACGTCCGGGATCTCTCCTCGGCCGAGGTGCGCGAGCGGCTCCGCGGCGCCGTCGGGAGCGCCGTCGAGCTCACGGTCGTCCGCGGGGGCGACGTGCGGCGCGTCCGCGTCGTGCGCAGCGAGCTGAAGGCGCACGAGGGGATCAAGCCGCGAGAGGAGCCGATCGTGCCGTGAGGCGCCGGGGCGCTCCTCACGGCGCGGCGAGCTCCACCAGCTCGGCATAGTGCTTGTTCGCATAGAACGAGAGCACGTCCACCGCGTCGCGCACCTCGCTCGGATCGAGGTCCTCTAGGCGGTACTCGACACTCAGGATCACGTCGCCCTCCTCGTCGGCCGAGAGCTTGGCCATGTTGATCTCGCGGTTCAGCTGGAGGAGGCGCCGCACGATCGCGTCGCCCTCCTCGGGCTCCATCGGGAGCCGCACGAACGGGATCACCGCGAAGACGACGAAGGGGGGCGAGAGCCTCACGAACAGGGGGAAGAGCCGCTCGGCCCCCTGGAAGTCGCTGCGCATCGTGTCGCTGGACACGACCTCCACAGCCCAGCCTTCACCCTCGAGGCAGGCCTTGATCTCGTCGAACGTCATGCGCGGCATCATAGCCGTTCGCGGCGCGCCACCGGGAGTGCGCTGGACCCACGGCGGGGCGGCCGCGCCGCGATCGCCCGTCCTCGCGGGCCGCCCGGCGCGATCCTCGCGCGCGGCGCAGCTCCTTCGCCTGGCGCCGGCGCGCGCCTTTCGCCGGCGCGCCCGACAGACGCGCGCCGGGCAGCGAAGTGCTGCCCGGGCAGCAGCGCGCGCCACCTCGCGCGCGGGGCCACCTCGCGCGCGGGGCCACCTCGCGCGCGGGGTGGCCACGCGCGAGCCGGCCCATTCGCGTTCGGGCCGCGCGAGCCGACCCGTCCGGCAGCTCGTCCGGCCGGCGCTTTTGTCCGCGGCCGGCCGCAGCCCGCGTTGACGGTGCCCCGCGCTCGAACTATGCGTAGAGGCCCGTTTTTCGAGCCCGCCGAAGGAGCGATTCATGCGCCGTTACCAGTTCACTTCCGAGTCCGTCACCGAAGGACATCCCGACAAGGTGTGCGACCAGATCTCCGACGCGATTCTCGATGGCATCATCGAGAAGGATCCGACGGCCCGCGTCGCCTGCGAGACCCTGGTCAAGACGGGCATGGCCGTCGTTGCCGGCGAGATCACGACCTCGGCGTGGGTCGACATGCCGGTGGTCGTGCGCAACACGATCAAGGACATCGGCTACACCGACGCCTCGATGGGCTTCGACTACGAGACATGCGCGGTGCTCACGGCGATCGAGAAGCAATCGCCCGACATCTCCCGCGGCGTCACCGAGGGCGAGGGGCTCTTCAAGGAGCAGGGCGCCGGCGATCAGGGGCTCATGTTCGGCTTCGCGACGGACGAGACGCCGGAGCTGATGCCGTCGCCGATCAGCTATGCCCACCGCCTCGCCCGCAAGCTCGCTGATCTCCGCAAGTCGAAGAAGCTCGATTGGCTGCGCCCCGACGGCAAGACCCAGGTCACGATCGAGTACGAGGAGCACACGCCCGTCCGCGTGAGCGCCGTCGTCGTGTCGACGCAGCACAGCCCCGAGGTCAAGCACAAGACGATCGTCGACGCCGTGCGGAGCCTGATCATCGAGAAGAGCATCCCGGCGAAGCTGATGGATCGGACCACGAAGGTGTACGTGAACCCGACCGGCCGCTTCGTGGTCGGCGGCCCCTTCGGCGACGCCGGCCTCACCGGCCGCAAGATCATCGTCGACACCTACGGCGGCATGGGCCGGCACGGCGGCGGCGCCTTCAGCGGCAAGGACCCGACGAAGGTCGATCGCTCCGCCTGCTACTACGCGCGCTACGTCGCGAAGAACGTCGTCGCGTCGAAGCTCGCCGCGCGCTGCGAGGTGCAGATCGCCTACGCCATCGGCGTCGCGCAGCCGGTCGGCGTGCACGTCAACACCTTCGGTACGGGCCGCGTAGGTGACGAGGTGCTCGAGAAGTACATCATGCAGAACTTCGACATGCGGCCGAAGGCGATCATCGAGCAGCTCGACCTGCTGAAGCCCATCTACCGCAAGACGGCGGCGTACGGCCACTTCGGGCGCGACGAGTTCAGCTGGGAGAAGACGAACCGGGCGGCCAAGATGGCCGAGGATCTGCTGCGCCCGACGCTCTCCGCGGTGCCCGCGACCGTGAACGGCTCCGGCAAGAACGGCTCCGGCAAGAAGGAGCCGAAGCGCAAGGGCAAGAAGGAAGTGGGCGCCGAGGCCTGAGCGTCCGGAACGTCCCGCCCGGCACCGGTCGAGCGGGGCAGATCGGGCGGCCCACGCCCCTCGAGGGGCCCGAGAGCGCCGGCGCGGTGGAAGCGCCGGCGCTCTTTGCTTTGTCGAGGCTCCGTCGATGCGGTCGCCCCTGCTCGGAAGCGCGCCGGACGCCCGCGCCTGGCCGGGAGCCGGTGCCACGATGTGGGCGTCCGACTCACAAAAAAGCACCGCGCTTCGCCGGGATGTGCTGACTGTTGCTGCGGCTTCTGCTGATAAAATCACCGCAGACTCCCGTATCGCCGGATCGACCTGAACCTCCTTGGCTCCATGCGACCTCGAGGAGCACCGATGACGCGTTGGTTGGATTTCTTGAGCCTCATGACCGCGGCGGGGTGCCTGAGCGTGGCCTGCACCGGGAACATCGGACCGGTGGGCGGCATCGCCGCTGGCGGGGAGGGCGGCGCCGGTAACGCCGCCGGCCCCGGCGGCAACGCGCCGACAGCGACGACCGACGCGACGACCATCACCACGGCGTCGGGCGGCGCCGGCGGCGCGGGGAGCGTGGGGGGCGCGGGGGGCATGGACTGCGGCGGCTCGCCGGACGACGACGCGGACGGCGACGGCTTCACGGAGCTGCTCGGCGACTGCGACGACTGCAACCCGCTGGTCAACCCGGGGGTGCTGGAGCTCGCGACGGTCGGCGGCGAGGGCGGCGCCGCGCCGGAGGCGATCGACGACGACTGCGACGGCACCATCGACAACCTGCCGGAGCCCTGCGACGGCGACATCCCGATCGACGACGCGGATCCGCTCAAGGCCGCGAAGGCGGTCGAGCTGTGCAAGATGTCGTCCGGGCCCGGCGACTGGGGGGTGGTCTCGGCGGCCTGGGTCATGGTCGACGGCTCGCCGCCGCCGGAAGGGGCGGAGCAGAACGCGAACTTTCACCTCGGGCACGGCATCCTGCCCAAGTTCGGGGCCAACATCCCGCCGAAGGCAGGCGCGCGGCTGCTCGCGCTCTCCAGCGGCACGGCGCGGCAAGCGAGCGACGAGGGGTTCGAGAGCCCGATGGGGTTCAACAAGAAGTACGAGGGCGAGTTCCCCGAGGGCTTCCCGAAGGACCCGCGCGACTGCGGCGATTTCGTGCCCTTGAAGCCGTCCGATCCGACCGCCGTCGAGATCGCGATCCGGGTCCCGACGAACGTCCGCGGCTTCTCGTTCAACGTCAATTACGTCACCTACGATTGGCCGCTCGTCTGCACCGAGTTCAACGATTACTTCGTCGCCCTCCTCTCGCCGCGTCCGCCCAACCTCATCGACGGCCACATCCTCTTCGACAGCAAGAGGAACGCGATGAGCATCAACAACGCCTTCATCGACGTCTGTACCTGCGAGGGCGGCCCGCCCTGCAACCTCGACGGCAGGGTGTACGCGTGCTCGAGCGGGACCAGCGAGCTGCTCGGGACGGGGTTCGAGGGCCGCGCGGGGACGAGCTGGCTCACCACCTCCGCGCCCGTGGAGCCGGGCCAGGTGATCAAGATCCGGTGGGGAGCGTACGACGCCGGCGATCACCAGCTCGACTCGACCGGGCTCGTCGACAACTGGGTGTGGCTCACCGAGAAGGACGAGACCGTGAGCACGATACCCGTCGACCGGCCGCCGCCGGCCCCCTAGCGACGAGGGCGCCCCGCGCCGGCGGCGGGTGAGCCGGCGCGGTCCTTCAGGCCGCGATCGGCGCGTCCGAGGTCGCCGCGCCGACGCCGGCGAGCAGCGCCTTGTACCAGGCGGCCGCCTCCGCCGCGCGGCCCGGCAGCGCGCGGCTGCCCCAGAGGACCGAGAGCGTGCGCGTCGTCCCCGCGTGCGTCTTGGTCCGCTGCGCGTCCTTCACGGCGTTCGCGCACGGGCCTTCTGCGTCGAAGACGCAGAGGAGCCCCGCGAGGTCGATCTCCTGCCCCGACGCGTTGAACACGTAGCGGGCGCCGGCGGGCGCGACGTCGATGCGGAGCGGCGGCCTCGCGCGGTCGAGATCGATCACGCTGATGGGCAGCCCGGTGTGCAGCGACACGGCGTTGCACGCGTCCACGGCCGCGTTGATGCTCGCGAGCGCGCCGCCCTCCGCGGCGCGGATGAGGTACTCGGAGGCCGGCTTGCCCCGGCCGGTCGGCTTGTAGCCGCCGTGCCGGAGCAGGTCGCGGACCGCCGCGCGCACGGCGTCGTCCGAGCGGAACGGGGCCGAGGCCTTGTCGGACAGGAGGGCGCGGAGGGCGTCGCTCTCCGGCAGCTCGCCGAGCGGCGCGGGGAAGGTCGTGACGAAGGCGGCGGCGTCGAGCAGCGGATGTGCCGAGATCGTGAGCACGCGGCGCACTCTACACCAGCCGCGCTCAGTGGACCTCGTAGAACTCGACGCGGCGTAGATCCGCGCATTCCTGGCTGCCGTCCGGGTCTCCCAGGACGTGGATGTGGCCCGACTCGGGGACGGGGATCGCGAAGGCGGCCGCCGGCTCCTCGACCGAGACCTGCTTCCCCTCCTCACCCTCGTTGAGCGCGACGCGCAGCGACAGCCCCGACGGCGCGCTCGAGACCTCGACGTGGAAGGCCTGCTCGCGCTCCCACGAGAGGCTCTCCGTCTCCAGGCTCGCGGAGCCGTCGGCGCCCGTCACGGTGATCACGACGGCGCCGTCCGAGGCGCGGAGGAACAGCCGTGTTCCGGAGTCGATGTAGAGGAGGTCGTGATCGGCGAGCTGCTCGCCAGAGGCGTAGTTGGGCGCGAACTCGAGAGTTGCCTTGAACCACCCCTTCCAGATCAACCATTCGGCGTTGTTCGCATACAACACGTCGGCCTCGCGCCGCCGCGCGCTGCCCGAGGTGGGGATGGCCGACGAGGGGTATCGGGCCGACTCGAGGTTCAAGAACGCGAAGCTCGCCGCGCTCCGCCGGGCGTCGTCCCCCGCCGCGGGATAGACCCAGATCTGCCCGGCGCGGGCGGTCTCGACGCCGGTGAAGTCGATGCGGCGCCACGCGCGCGCCGGCGCGGGCACCCTCGCGCGCTCATCGTTCTGGGCGGCATCGTCGAACGTGAAGGCCCGTATCCACGCGAAGTCGCCCTCCTCTCCTTCCACGTCGCCCACCCAGCCCGAGACGGCCGAGATCGACCCGTCGCTGCGGTCGACCGGCACGTAGGCCGCTGCCGCCTGCGCGGTGTCTTCATCGGAGACGCGCCCGGCGGACATCGCGCCGTCCGGCCCGCGCGCCTCCGCGAGGCTGGCCTCGTGGAACGTGCGCCAGGGGCGCTGCAACGGAGTCGAGAGCGGAATCCGGTTCTCGCGCGCGCTCTCGAGGCTGAGGCCAAAGGGGCCGTCGTCCCGGATCCGGCGCGCGCGGGCCGCGTGCGCGGGGATTCCGCTCACGAGGGCGCCCTCGCCGATCTGCACGGTCTTGTCCGGAGTGGGGCTCTCCAGCGTCAGCCACCCCGGAAGCTCGTAGATCCCCGGCTGCGCCGGGGTGCTCGCGGACCATCCGTAGAGCATCCCGTTCGGCAGGCCGTCCACGCTCCCCTCGCCGCCGCCCCCGCCGTCGCCCGGCGAAGCGGGGGCGGCGCCCGCCCCGCTCCCTCCCGTGCCCTGCACGTCGAGCGTGCATGCGGCCCCCGCGCTCGCGACGAGGACCGCCAACGGAAGGACCGTTGATGCGCGGCGGAGCGCGGCGGCTCTCATGGCGGGATGATTGTCCTCCCACTCTCTCGCTGTCAATCCTGGCACCGCGCCGATCGAGCCTGTCATGCCGTGGTCGATCCCGTCCCTCCGCGACCGAGATCGACTACCCTGACGGGCCGTGGATCCGGACTACCCCCGTTTGAAGCCGAGGTCGCCCATGGAACGCCGGCGCTCGACGAGCGCCGCGGCGTGGAGCCGACCAGGAGGCGCCGCGCCGCCGCTCGCCGAGCGGGTGATCCCGTGGCTCCTCGCGGCTGCTATCGCCGGATCCGTGCTCGCCATCGGCGCCGTCCATACGCCCACGCTGGCATTGGTGTCTTCGATCACGACGATCGCCGCCGCGCTGTCGCTCCGCGCCGGCGCGCTCACCGAGGGACGATCGTTGGTGAGGACGCTGCCGGTCCTCACGCTGCTCGGCCTGACCGCTTATACGCTGCTGCAGGCCGTGCCCGTGCCGCTCGGGTGGCTCGAGCGCCTCTCGCCCGCGAGCGCCGACATCTGGTCGCGCGCCCTGATGGCGCTCGGCGAGGCGGCGCCGCGGTACGCCAGCATCTCGCTCGATCCGGGGGCGACGCTGGTCGAGGCCGTGAAATGGCTCACGTATGCCGGCATCTTCATCGCCGCGGCCTTCGTCGGCGCGCGGCGCGGCGCGAGGCTTGGAATCACCTTCGTCTTCGGCAGCGCGTTCCTCGCCGCGCTCACGACGATCGCCCACGGGCTGCTCGGCGCGACGCAGGTCTTCGGCCTGTATCGACCGCGGTTCTCGGTCGCGGCGTGGCACATCGGTCCGCTGCTCAACCCGAACAACCTCGCCGGGTACCTGAACCTCGGAATCCTCTCCGGGGTCGGGCTGCTGCTCACGAGCCGGCCGCTCCTGCCGGCCTGGGCTGCCGGGGTCGGGATCACCACGATCGTCGGGGTCGGCATCATCGCGTCCTCGCGCGGAGGGCTGCTCGTGCTGCCGCTCGGCCTCGCCCTCTTCGCGCTGCTCTCGCGGCAGCGGCGCGGCAGGCGGCGCTCGGGCGGCCGCATCCAGCGCCCGGCGGCCTGGCTGCTGGGCTTCGCCATCGCCGGCGGCGCCCTCTTGGCCGCGCTCGCCACCACGAACCGCACGCTCTCGGAGATCGCGGACGACAACCTCAACAAGCTGTCGCTGTTCTACGCGACGCTCCCGCTGATCGCGGACCACTGGCTCTTCGGCATCGGGCGCGGCGCCTTCGAGACGGTGTTCCCCGCTTACCGGCAGGAGCCGGGGAACATCGTGTTCACCCACGCGGAGAACTTCGCGATCCAGTGGGCGGCGGAGTGGGGCGTCCCGGCGGCGGCCGCCGCGCTCGTCGCGTTCGGCGTCGCGTTTCGCCCGAGCAAGATCGCGCTCCGCGGGAGCACGGCGGCGCTGGGCGCGTGGGTCGGCTGCGTGGTGCTCCTCCTCCAGAACCTGCTGGATCTCGGGCTCGAGGTGCCAGGCGTCACCATCGCGCTCGCGGCGACCCTGGGCTCGCTCTGGGGCGAGGCCCACCGCGAGCGCCCGCGGCGCGGCGCTCCGGCGGACGAGGCCGACGCCGGGCGGTGGCGGCCGTGGCAGGAGGCGGCGTGCGCCGCCGCCGCCGGGGTCGCGCTGGTCGCGCTGATGCTCCGCTTCGGCTGGCGCGACGTCGATCACGACCGCCGGGCGCTCCGCGCCGTGAGCGACGCCGGGGCGGCGAGCGGCGCCGGCTGGCCGCGCTTCCGCGACGAGCTCCGCGCGGCGATGCTCCGCCACCCCGCGGAGCCGTACTTCCCGCTGCTCGGCGCGGTGACCGTGCTGCAGGGCCGGATCGAGAGCCCGATCCCGTGGCTCCAGCGCACGCTCGAGCGCTCGCGCCGCCACGGCCGCGCCCACCTCCTGCTCGCGGAGGTGCTCGCGTCGCGCGGCGCCAAGGAGCAGGCGCTCCTGAGCCTCCGCCTCGCGGTGGAGGACGACACCAGCGTCACCGGCGCCGCCGCGGTCCTCGCCCGGCAA
Source organism: Sorangium sp. So ce385 (assembly GCF_051474135.1). Lineage (NCBI taxonomy): Bacteria > Pseudomonadati > Myxococcota > Polyangiales > Polyangiaceae > Sorangium > Sorangium sp. So ce385. Next base: position 11,608,194 of record NZ_CP150337.1, read on the forward strand.
TGGACCGAGCGCTGGGACGAGCTGCTGCGGGCGGTGCCGGAGGGCAAGGCCGGGGTCGAGATGCTCGAGCGCATGGCGATCGTGGGGGACCGCCGGGAGGCGCTGGACGTGCGCCTGCGCTGCGCGGAGGAGGCGGTCGCGCGCGACCCTGCGCGCATCGGCGCGCGCTGGGCCGCGGGCACCGCGCTGCTCGCGATGCTGGAGGACCCGAGCTCCGCCCGCTGCGGCGGCGACGAGGCGCAGCGGGGCGCCTGCGAGCGGCAGGTCGAGGCGCACGCGGCGGCGATCCAGGGGGCGAAGAGCGACTCGTACCTCGCGGTCCAGCTGCGGGCGCTGCTCCTCCTCGCGCGCAAGAAGAGCGCGGAGGCGGAGCAGCTGCTCGCGGAGAGCTGCGAGCGGCTCGACAACCGGCTCGGCTGCCTCCGCCAGCGGGTCGTCGCGGCGTCGCAGCTGGGCACCTCCGAGCGGCTCCTCGCGGCGCTCCGCGACCTGATGCCGGCCGCGTGCAGCTCCCACGCGGAGTGCGCGTCGGCGGCGACCTGGGTCGGCGACCTGCTCGCCGGGCGCAAGGACTACTCGTCCGCCGTGACCTACTACGCGCGGGCGGCGCAGGACGAGCCGACGGAGGAGCGCCTCCGCAAGCTCGCCGACGCCGCGAGCGCGGCCGGCGCGCACGTCGAGGCGGCGAGCGCGCTGGAGCGCCTGCTGCAGCGCCGCGGCGGCAACGACGCCGAGCTGCGCCGGAGGATCCTCGACGAGCGGGCCAAGGCCCTGGCGCCTACGCTCTCGCCGTAGGTAGACTGCGCGCCCCCTGTGGTCATGCGCGCCCCTGTCCGCCTCCAGCGAAGCGCCTCGTGAAGCTGTCGTCGTTGCTGCGCGCCCTGATGCACGGGGGCACAGGGGTCGCGTTCGCCGTCCTCCTGCCGCGGGCCCTCTCGCTCGCCGCGCAGTGGGTGCTCGCGCTCTCGTCCCAGCCTGCGGCCCTCGCCGCGCTCGCCAACTACATGTCGCGCGGGATGGTCGTCGTCTCGCTGGTCCACGCCGGCCTCTCCCCCATCCTGGCGCGCCGGACGCGCGCGCTCGCGACGAGGGCGGGCCGCGCGCTCGCCGGCGGCGCGCTCGCGATGATCGCCGCGATCGCCTTCAGCATCACGCTCGCCCACGAGCTCGCCCTCGGGCTGGGCGGTACGGCGGGGCTCATCACCGCCTTCTTCAGCGCGTGCTCGCTGCTCGCCGCGGCCTCGCCCAGCCTCTGGCCGCTCTTCCAGCGCGAGGGCCGGTACCTCCGGTCGCTCGCGGTGCTGCTCGTCTTCTCGCCTGGCGCGTCGATGCTGGGCGCGCTGGCCGGCCTCCCCGGCGCCGTCGCCACGGCCATCGGGCTCGCCGGCGCCTCGCCCGCGCTGCTCCTGCTGCGCCCGACCCGGCTCCGGCGCGCGGCCCGTTACGCGATGAGCATCATCCGGCGGTCGATCCCGTACTCGATCGCGACCTTCGCGACGGTGGTCGTCTATCCCATCTCGCTCAGCGTGAACCAGGAGCACATCGGCGAGCATCGCGTCGGGCAGCAGGTGCTCTACTGGTCGTTCGCCCTGGCCCTCTCGAACGCCTCCCAGGCGTTCGCCGCGCGCGCCGTCTCGGGCGCGAGCAGCTCGGGAGACGAGGCGACCTGGCAAGCGCGCGCCCTGCGCGCCTGGCTGCCGTCGGCGGTCGCGCTCTGGGCCGTCGGCGCGCTCATCTACGCGCTCTTTGCGATCCCGATTCCCTGGATCCCCCATACGGGCGCTGCGCGAGACGCCATGACGGCGACGATGCTGGTCTCCGTGGCGGGCCCGCTCGTCACCGACACCTTGTGCGTCTACTTCTCCGGCCCGCGCTCGCGCCGCGCGCTCCCCATCGGCAGCGTGCTGAGCAGCGCCTGTGTGGCCGGATGCCTCCTTCTGGCGCCGGCGCCCCTGGTCCGCCACTTCGGCGTGTTCGGCCCGTCGGTGCTGGTCGGCGTGGCGCGCCTCGCCTTCGTGCTCGACGCGCCGGTGCGACGCTACACGCTCGGAGCGATGTTCCTGCTCATCGCCGCGTTCGCCGCCGCGCTGGCGCTCGGGCAGGGCGTGAGCTTCTAGAGCGGCGGTCACCCGCTTCGGATACGGGCCCATCTCGACGTTTTCGGTGCTCAGCGCACTGGAGTGCGCTTCCGCGCCGAAAACGCCGAGCTGGACCCGTCTCCTGTGCGGGTGACCGCCGCTCTGTAACGCATGTACCAGAGCGGGCGAAAACCGCTCTAGGACCGCCCGGCGCTCGCGCGGCGGCGCGCCGGAACGGCCGCCGTGGCTCGGGCCCTGCCGAGGGCGAGGAGCGCGAGCGCGACGCCGCCGAGGCCAGCCGCCCACGAGGCGCCGGGCTGCCCGGGCGCCTCGGAGCAGGCGCAGCCCCGGCCATAGAGGAGCGTGTCCAACGGCAGCGCGCCGTCGGCGCCGCCCGTGCCGGGCCCACCGGCCCCCGCCCCGCCGGCGCCGCCAGCGCCCGCGCCGCCAGCCCCACCGGCCCCGCCGCCGCCACCGCCAGCGCCGGCCCCGCCGGCGCCGGCCCCGCCGGCCCCCGCCCCACCGGCGCCGTCCCCACCGGCGCCCCCTTCGCCCTGCGGCATGCGCACGATCACCCCGTCCGAGCCGCGGTCCGGGGAGAGCCCCGCCGCGGAGACCGCGCGGACGCCGACGTAGTACTTCGCCCCGTCGAGGAGCGGCAATCCGCCGATGGACGCCTCGGAGACGTCGCCGACGTCCCGCCACGGCGGCGAGCTCACGTAGTTCCCCTGGCCGCCCACGACCGCCACCTGGTACGACGTCGCCGCCGGGACCTTCGACCACTTCACGTGGAGGGTGTCTCGGGTCTCGATCTCGTCAACGTCCTCGCTGGGGCTCGCGATCGGGTCGATCTCCCAGACGAACTCGGGCGCGGGCAGGATCTCGTGCCTCAGGTTGTAGAGGTAGCCGTCCGCGACGCTCACGACGATGTCGTCGTGGCCGTCGCCGTCGGTGTCCGCGAGGATCGGCGAGCCGACCGGCTCGCCGAAGGCGTACGACCACAGGAGGCGCTCCGAGCACGCGTCGACCGCGTAGAGGAAGCCGTTCGTGGAGCCGATCACGACGGCGGGGCCCGCGGACGGGAGCCCGGTGAGGTTCTGCGAGATCGCGGCGTCGCTGAGCTGGCCCATGACCGCGCCCGCCTGCTCCGCGGCCTGCTCGTCCGGGAACACGGCGTCGCCGGCGAGCACGACGGAGCTCGACTGGCCGGCGCCGGGGCCGTCGAGCTTGGTGAACGTGAGGCGCGCCGGCTGCAAGTACGAGCCCTCGACGAGGAGCGACCTCCCCTCGCACCTCGCGATCGCGCCGTGCGGGTACGGCCGGCTGTTCGCGGGCCCCTTCCAGAGCGCGGAGCTCAGATCGTGCGGCAGCGTCCGCTCGGGGTGGTACCCCCCTTGCAGCGTCATCTCGAGCTGCTCGTCGCCCGACACGTCCGCGAGGATCGGCATGAAGTAGGGGAACCGCTCCGTGCTCTCGCGGAGGGCGCGGCCGTCCCGGCCCGACAGCACCCGGGCGGAGTTGATCGCCACGACCACGTCCTCCCCCCCATCGCCGTTCCAGTCGGCGATCGCGACGGCCTGCGTCCCGGCCGAGGCGCTGAAGTCGTCCTTCCATCGCACCCCGCCGCTCCGATCGAGCGCGAGGATCTCGGTGCGGTAGGCGGCGTCGACCGTGAGCGCCACGAGCTCGGGCGCCCCGTCGCCGTCGAGGTCTCCGTGCAGCACGTCCCACGCGGGCGGCTTCTGCACCGCGGTCTCGCTCGTCTGCCTGCCGTTCGCGTCGAGCGCCACGACGGCGTACCTCGGCGGATCGACGAGCGGGTGGCGCCGCCGGAAGCACGCGAGCGTCGCCGGCGAGCCGTCGTCGGCGGGCCAGATCGAGGCGCCGAACGCGTCGACGACGCGCCAGGCCGCCTTGGCCGGCGCGACGTTGCTCGCGTCCTCGGACGCGACCCGGACGAGATCGCCCCGGCTGTCGACGACGACCACGCTGTCGGCCGTGTCCCCCGGCGACAGCTTCGCCGCGATCGGCGCGCGGCCGAAGTTCACGTAGGCGCCGGGGCCGGCGAGGTAGCCGCCGACGCGCAGCCCCGGCACGACCTCGCGCCCCTCGTGCACGAGGTTCGTCGGCGCGAGCGAGGCGTCGAGCAGCGTGAGGAAGCCGTCCTCGCGGGAGACCATGAGCCGCGGCGACCCCGGAGACGTCGCCGCCGGCGCGTCGAGCGCCCCGACGCCGACGCCGAGGTCGACCCGGTAAGCCGCGGCCGGCGAGGCGCCGTCCGCGCGCGTCGCGTACGCGGTGACCGCCACCGGCGCCGAGGTCGACTCGAGCACGAGCTCGCCGCGCCCGTCGCCGTCGAGATCCGGCATGATCAACGACTGGCTGAGCCCTGTGTGCTGCGCGCGCTCCCAGTCGTACCGCGTGCGGACCAGCTCCCCGTCGAGCGACCAGAGCCGCTCGACCCGCTGCCCTGCCGCGCGGCTGAACCGGAACGCCGACACGCGCTCCTCGCGCGAGGTGAGGATCCACTGCTCGGCGCCGGCCTCTCCCGGGACCGCTCCCTGCACGATCTCGTCGGGGATGACGGCGAGCTCGGCGCCGGTGGCCGCGTCGAGCACGAAGGACGTCCACGCCTCGCCCGTCTTGCCGCTCGCCAGCACCTCGAGCGCGCCGTCGCCGTCGAGATCCCAGGCGAGGCGCGTCGGCGCCCGGGCGTCGCCGCCGTCGTTGGGGCTGAGCGTCCTCCGCCAGGCGACGGCCAGCGACGGGCTCTCGCCCGGTCTGTACGCGAGCAGGGAGACCTCGCGCGCCCCCTGCGCGCCGAACACCCGATTCTGAAAGCAGAGCGCTTGCTGGCGGCCCGGGGGGTCGCCCAGCGTCACGGCCTCGCACGTCGCGCCCCCGAGGTGCGCGCCGACGATCGCGGACTCCGCGAAGACGTCCCCAGCCCCGGAGACGAAGAACAGCCGTTCCTGAGAGGACACGAGAAGATCGGCGATTCCGTTCCCGTCCCAGTCGCCGACCGTGTCGATGGCGGCGTTGCAGCGCGAGCGCCGCGGCGGGGGGGGCAGCGTCTCCACGGCGCTGAACCCCCGCGCGAAGCTGTAGATGACGCCCGGGCTGTCGGTCTTCACCGCGCAGCAGCCGCACTCGTCGAGGAACAGATCGAGGTGGCCGTCGTCGTTGAAGTCCGCGAGGCGCGCTGCTCCGAGCACGCCGAGCTCCGTGGCGTGCTCCATCCAGAGGACGACTCCGCTCGCTCCATCGAGCACGGCCGCCCCGGCGCCGGTCACGGCGACCACCTCGAGCAGCCCGTCCCCGTCGAGATCCTCGACCGCCTGCAGCCCCCGGAAGTCCATCGAAGGGGTCCTCCAGCGGGTGAAGCCCTGCGGATCGGAGAGCGTCACGCGCCCTCCGGAAGCGAAGAGCAGGTCGACCTCGCCATCCTGGTTCACGTCGCCTGCGAACATGCTCCTCGACGTGAGCGCGCCGCCCAGGTACGATCGCCAGTAGGGAGCCGGCTTGGCGATATTGCTCGTTGACGGTGTGGCGCCCGTGCGCTGCGGGTCGTGACGGGCAGATGGCCAGTCTGCGAACGCGTCATTTCCCGCGAGAAGAAGCGCGGAGCACGCCGCCATCGCGCCTGCACGCGTTACCATCGATGACCGTGTCATTCTGCTTGTCCTCAGCGAGCGAGCGTAGCGCTGCGCACGCGGCCGAAGTGTAATCCATCCCGGAGGAGCGGCAGCTGCGAGCAAAAGTCCTCCCAGCGCGCACTCCTCCGCGCCGCCGCCCGGCGTTCGGGCCGTGGACAGCCCGACGTGCGCATGTTATACTACATCCCCGCCCAATTCGGAACGCCGGCTTGAATTTTGGGGACTTGGGGGGCACCTTAGCCCTCCGCGCGGACCCCTACCCTGGGAAACGCGCTTAGCGCGTACGACTTATGGCTGACGAATTCAGAGCCCCCTCGCCTTCCCTGTCCCCCAGCGACGCTTCGGCCGAGCGCTCGTTCGATCTCGTCGCCGCCTGGCGCATCGTCAGCAAGCACTGGGCCACCGCGCTCGCGACGATGATCTTCGTCGCCCTCAGCGTCACCTTCTACACGCTCGGCCAGAAGAAAATTTATCAGTCGACGGCGACAGTGCTGTTCGATCCGAATCCTCCGAGGCCGCTCGGCCGCGGGGTCGACGCGGTGGTCGACATGGGCGCTGGGTCGTACTGGAACAACCGCGACTATTACGAGACCCAGTACAAGATCATCCGTTCGACGCGGGTGGCGCTCGCGGTCGTCGCCCAGCTGAGCCTGCAGAACGACACTTACTTCCTGGAGAACCTCCCGAAGGAGGCGGCGGCCCCCGCGCCCAAGTCCGTGACCCCGGAGGAGGCCGCGGATCTGCTGCTCGAGCGGCTCTTGGTCGAGCCGGTGAAGGACAGCCGCCTCGCGATCGTGCGTTACAACGATGCGGATCGAGAGCGCGCGCAGCGCGTGCTCTCGACCCTGATGGATGTGTACATCGAGCAGAACCTCGATGAAGCGCTCGCCTCGACGAACTCGGCCGTCGACTGGCTGAGGACGCAGCTCGACAAGCTGAAGAACGACCTGGAGGCGAGCGAGACCTCGCTCCACGAGTACAAGCTCAGCAACAACATCCTCGACGTGGACTTCGAGGATCAGACCAACCTGCTTCGCGAGGAGATGAAGCAGATCAACGACGCCCTCACGTCCGTGCGCACGCGACGGGAGGAGTTCACCGCGCGGAGCCTCGAGCTATCGAAGGTCGACCCGAACAGCCCGACCGACCTCCCCGCCTCCGAGCTCATCCAGAGCCCGGTGCTCCAGATGCTGCGGGCGCGGCAAGAGGAGTGCGTCCGCGAGCGCGACTCGCTCATCGGCTCCGGCAAGGGCGAGAATCACCCGGACGTCCGCGCGGCCAACGAGCGGATCGCCGCCAACAGGAGCGCGCTCATCGCCGAGGTCAAGAACGTCCAGGGAGCGGTGAGCCGCGATCTCGCCATCGTGAAGCGCCAGGAGGCGGGCCTCGCGACGCTGCTCGAGAACGCGAGGAAGCAGGCCTTCGAGCTGAACTCGCTGAAGATCGAGTACGACCGCCTCCGCAGGACCAAGGACAACACGGAGAAGCTCTACCAGCTCGTGCTCGAGCGCACGAAGGAGAGCGACCTGCAGCGGATGATGCGGGTGAACAACATCCGCGTCCTCGACCGGCCGAGCCGCCCGGTCGAGCCCCTGCGCCCCCGCGTCGCGACCAACATCGCGCTCGGCATCTTCGCCGGGCTGCTCCTCGGGATCGTGGCGGCGCTCGGGCGGGCGTTGCTCGATCGCACCCTGAAGACGCCGGATGAGGTGGAGCGGGAGCTCGGGCTGCCCCTCCTGGGCCTCTTGCCGGAGTTCGACAAAGGGAACAAGCGGGAGGCCGAGCTCCGCAGGGCGAACCGCCGCGGCAGGCGCGCTGCCCAGCTGGGCCGTCGCGAGCTCGTCGTCCACGATCAACCGAAGAGCGGGATCGCCGAGGCCGCCCGCGCGATCCGGACCAACCTGCTCTTCATGGCCCCCGACCGCCCCTACAAGACGCTGCTCATCGCGAGCGCCGGGCCCGCGGAGGGGAAGACGACGGCGGTCTGCTGCATCGCCGTCGCCATGGCGCAGGCAGGGCAGAGGGTCGTCCTCATCGATTGCGACCTCCGCAAGCCGCGCCTCCACCATATCTTCGGAAAAGGCATGGAGATCGGCGTCACGAGCGCGCTGCTCGACGACTCGGTCATCGACGACGAGAGCGCGCTCAAGACGGAGGTGGAGAACCTCTACGTCATCCCCGCGGGCCCCATCCCGCCCAACCCGGCGGAGCTCCTGCACAGCGATCGCTTCAAGGCGCTGCTCCGCAAGCTGCAGGGCCGCTTCGACCGCGTGCTCATCGACAGCCCTCCCCTGGTCGCGGTGACCGACGGCACCGTGCTGTCCACGTTGGTCGACGGCACCGTGCTCGTCGTGCGAGCGGCCATCACGACGCGCGACTTCGCGCGCCACGGGATCCGGGCGCTTTACGACGTCGGGGGCAAGACCGTGGGGGTCGTGCTGAACGCCGTCGACTTGAACCGGAAAGAGTACGGCGTCTATCACTACTACGGTTACAAGAGCGACGGTTACTACCAGACGCCTGCCGAACCGGCGCCCGGGAGCCCCGCGGAGCCGCCTCCGCCGCCCCTGCCGAATTGAGGAGCGCCGGCCCTTGCTGTCCTTGAGGCTCCCCGGCGGTCGGGGGCTCCCCCGCACCCGCGGCGCTCGTCGCGCTGTCAAGACAGCCCCCGACCAGGCGAGGGCGCCGCGCGTCCGGCTCTGGGCGGCGCTCCTCGTCGCCGCCCTCGCGGCGCTTGGCCCCATCCTCGAGGGGTCGCTCGGCGACGGGCTCGGGTGGACGATCGGCCTCGTGATCCTGATGCTCGTCCCGTCGCTCGCGCGCGCCGGCGGTCCCCGCTTCCATCCGCTCGATCCGGAGACGTACGTGCCGGTCACGTACTTCCTCAGCGTCGCTTACACGCCCGTCCTGCGCCTGCTGATGTCCAGCACACTCCATCTGTCGAGCCGCGACGAGGCGGCCATGGAGGTGGCCTACGCCGGCGCAGCCGGATGCGCGCTCGTGTGCACCGCCCTGAGCCGGCCCCCCGAAGCGCCGAACCTGGAGCGCCTGGTGCCGATGCAGAAGCCGAAGGCCATCCTGGACCAGGACTGGGGGAACATGGTGGTCGGAGTGCTCGGGCTCGGGCTCGTGTTCGCGTGGATCGCCTCGATCGGCGTGAGGAGGTTCTTCACGTTGAGCTACGCGGACACCTACCTCGAAGGGTTCGGCAAGGGCATCCTGATCTCGGGCTGGTACCTGATCCAGCTCGCGGCCGTCTACTTCTTTCTCCGATTCGCGTCGCTCCGCAAGGCCCGCCTACGGGTCCCGACGCTGGTGTCCGTCGCCGGGGCGTCGTTCCTCCTGAGCTTCCTGATCTATACGGCGACGGGGCGGCGAGGCGCTCTCATCTTTGCCGTCGCCTCCGTCGGGCTCGGGCTGCATGCCTTCGGTATCCAGATCCGGCGCCTGTGGCTGGCCATCGGCGTGGTGTGCGCCATCTTCTACGGAATTGCGATCGACGGCTTCCGCTTCAAGCAGGGCAGCGGGCTCGACGCGCAGCTCGAGTCGGCGGCCGCGCGCCTCGAGCAGACTGAGAACGTGCTGGATATTGTCGAGCTCCAGCGCGTCTACGACAACCTCGCCAGCATCGTGAACGAGAAGCCTCCCCTCGTGAACTACCCGGGCGAGAGCTGGATCAACGCCGTGCTCATCCTTGTTCCCAGCCCGCTCTGGCAGGACCGGCCGCTCGCCCTGTCGCAGCGCTATGTGATGTGGAAGGATCCGGACTTTGCGCGCAGCGGCGGCGGCTACGCGATGAGCGCCGCCGCCGAGGGGTACTTGAACTTCGGCCTCGTCGGTACGTTCATCCAGATCTCGATGATGTGCGGCGTCTTCTTCATGTTGCCGCTCGTCGTGGCAGCCGCGCGCGAGACGTCGCTCCTTGGCCGGGCGACCGGCGCGTGCCTCGCGTCCTTCGCGTACAATCAGTTCCGGGGCGAGCTCACCGCCCTGCTCAAAATCACGCTCACGCTGGGGATCGGGGTCCTCGTGGCGCTCGTGACGGCCTCGTTCGTCAAGCACCTGCGGCGCAAGCTCGCTGCCATGGGTACAGTGCGCCATGGACCTGAGCGGCCCCTGCGCCACGCACGCCTCGGCCAGCCGTCATCGTCGGGCCCGTAGGGCTCCTGCGTCGCCGTCCGGGTGCCGGCGGCCCGCTCCGCCTCGGTCCGAGCCTGCGGCGGCCGCGGGCACGAGCGGCTCCGCCAGGAGAACGGACGAACCAACCCCCAACGAGGACATGGCCTGAAGCGCCACGCAGATCATGCGCATCCTTTACGTCTCCCCTTACTTCCCACCCGAGCCGGGCGCCCCCGCGGCGCGCGTCTCGGAGCTCGCCCGAGCCTGGCGTCGCGCCGGACACGAGGTCACCGTCCTCACAGGCCTTCCGAACCACCCCACCGGCGTCGTCCCGCCCGAGTACCGAGGTCGGGTCCGCATCGAGGAGGACTTCCATGGAGTGCGGGTCCTCCGCACGTGGATTTACGCCGCCCCCAACCGGGGCAAGGTGCGGCGCTCGCTGGCGTACGGGTCGTTCGCCGCCTCCGCGCTGACGCTCGCGCAGCTCGCGTTGCCTCCGAGCGACGTGCTCATCGCGACGAGCCCCCACTTTTTGACGGCCGTCGCCGGCTACGGGCTCGCCGCGCCCCGCCGGCTGCCGTTCGTCTTCGAGGTGCGCGATCTCTGGCCCGAGTCCATCGTTGCCGTGGGCGCGCTCCCGGCAGGGCACCCGGTCGTGCGTGGGCTCACGGTCGTCGAGGAGCAGCTCTACCGGGTGGCCGACGAGATCGTCGTCGTCACGCAGAGCTTCCGCGAGCGCCTCGTCGCCCGGGGCGTGCCCGCCGACAAGATCGAGGTCATCCGCAACGGCGTCGATCTCGGCCGGTTCACGCCGTCGCCGCGCGACACGCCGCTCCGGGCGAAGCTCGACCTCGGGGACCGCCTCGTGGTGGCGTACGTCGGCACGCACGGGATGGCGCACGGCCTCTCCGCGGTGCTCGACGTGGCCCAAGGCCTGCTCGCGCGCGACGACATCCGCTTCCTCTTCGTCGGAGAGGGGGCGGAGCGGGCGAGCCTGGAGGCGCGCGCGCGTGAGCTCGGGCTCACCAACGTGACGTTCCTCGGCGCGCTCCCGCGCGACGCGATCGCCGAGGTGTACGCCACCGCCGACATCTGCCTCGTTCCCCTGCGCAAGACCGAGCTGTTCGAGACCGTGATCCCCTCGAAGATCTTCGAGATCCTCGCCATGGCGCGCCCGGTCGTGATCTCGGTCGACGGCGAGGCGCGGCAGATCGTCGAGGAGGCGCGCGCCGGCATCTTTGCTCCGCCCGAGGACGTGCCGGCCATGACCCGGGCCATCGTCGAGCTCGCGTCCGACGCCGACAGGCGGCGCCGCATGGGGGAAGCGGGGCGGTCCTACGTCATGCGTTCGTTCGATCGCGACGCGCTCGCGCGCGACTACATCGAGGTGCTGGAGCGCGTGCTCCTTCGTTCGGGCTCTCGAGGAGAACAGGAGAGAAGCAGGGCATGAACCTCCCGCGCATGGCCCGTACCGTGGCGCAGCTCCATCCGATTCAGGTGCTCGCCCGCCCGCTCGCGCTCGGTCAGCGCGCGCTCGGCAAGGTCCCCACGTCGGCGCGACCTCCGCGCGTCCGCCCCGGCTTCGCCCCGCCGCGCGCGCGCTTCGCGGCCTTCGCGGACGCCGAACGAGCGCGCGGCGGCGCGCGCCTGGCCGCGATCCCCGAAGGATCGCTGCTGCATGCGTACGAGCGCGCCTATGGCTACGAGCTCGGGGCCGATCCGACGCTCGAGGCCCCGAGCGTGTGGGACGACCCCATCGCGTCGCATCCGTTCCCCGCCTCGGTGCGCGCCCGCCGGCTCGCGGTCGCCGCGCGCCTCGGGCGTCCTGGGCTCTCGGCCGAGCTCGGGCGCGCTTGTCGGGCCATCGCGCTCGGCCTCGAGCTGCACCTGCTCGGCAATCATCTGGTGGAGAACGCCATCGGGCTCGTGTGCGGCGGCGCGGTGACCGAAGGGCTCGAGGCCGAGGCGTGGTGGAAGCTCGGCTCGGCGCTCCTCGCCTGGCAGCTGCCGGAGCAGTTCCTGGAGGACGGCGGGCATTTCGAGCTCTCCGCCTCGTACCACCTCGCGCTGACGGCCGCGCTGCTCGAGGCGATCGAGCTCGCGCGAGCGTCCGGGCGCGAGGTGCCCGAGCTCTGGCGGACGACGGCGGAGAGGGCGCTCTCGTGGGCCGCGGCGGTCCGCGCTCCGGACGGCACCTATCCTCTGTTCAACGACGCCGCGCTCGACGCCGCGCCCGAGCTCGACGCCGTCCTCGGCCTCGGCGAGGAGCTCGGCCTCTTCGATCCGGCCCGATCGCCCGGCGCCGCGCCGGACGGCGCGCCGTCGCTCCATCGCCTCGCCGCGACCGGCTGGGTGATCCTGCGCTCCGGCGCTGGGGCCTGGCTCGCGTTCGACGCCGGGGCGGACGGGGCGTCGTATCAGCCCGGGCACGTGCACGCCGACGCGCTCACGTTCGAGCTGTGGATCGGGGGCGAGCGCGCCGTCGTCGATTACGGCGTCTCCAGCTACAAGGCGGATCGCGATCGGGAGGAGACCCGGGCCACGCGCGCGCACAACACCATCGAGCTCGGCGGCGCCGACTCGAGCGAGGTGTGGAGCGCGTTCCGCGTCGGCCGCCGTGCCCGCGCCGAGGTGCGCCGGATCGAGCAGGCCCGCGCGCACGTCGCCGTGGAGGCAGAGCACGACGGGTACCGGTTCCTCCCCGGAGCCCCCGTGCATCGACGGGCGCTCGAGCTCTCCGAGCGGGAGCTCGCGATCCACGACGAGATCCTCGGCGGCCAGACGAGCGGGAGCTCCCGGCTCAGGCTCGATGAGGCCGCTTTGCGGGCTCGATCGATCGCGATCGAGGGCAGAGCGCTCACGCCGGACCGGAGCTCGGGCGTGTGGTTCCCTTGCTTCCGGCAGCCGCGGGCGGCGGCGGTCTTCTCGACGAGCTTCCAGGTCCGGGGCGGCTTTCGCGGCGGGTTTCGCGTCCGGTGGTGACGCGCCCCGCCCGAGAGCGCCCGGCCGCGACGACGAGCTCGCGGCCGAGCGCGAAGGCGCGCCCTACTCCCGGACGAGGCTCCCCGTGAGCGTGATGCGGAACGGCGCGAGCGCATCGACCCTCGCCAGCAGCACGTGCAGCGCCACCGCTGCCTGGTGGATGCCGGGGAAGAACACCGTATAGGCCGGGTGATCGACCCCCGTATAGAGCTTGTCCACGCGGAAGCCCGCCTGCTTCGCGATGCGGCGTACGGCCCACAGGGTGTTCATGCGGAAGTAGGTCTGGTACGGCTTGGCGTTCTTGCTGCCGCTCCACCTGCGCAGCCGGCCCACATAGAAATCGTGGAACCACTGCGGCGTCAGGTGCGTCGCCAGCCCCGAGTACGAGAGGAGGTTGGGCGCTGTGAACACGAAGCGCCCGCCTGGACGCAAGAGGCGATGCGCCTCGCGCAGCACCGCCTCAGGGCTCTGGAGGTGCTCGAGCAGGTGGTCCGCGGCGATCACGTCGGCGCAACCGTCCGGCAGCGGGACCGACTCGCCGAACGCGCAGATGTGCTGTGGCGCCGGGTTCCTCGCGAGCGCCTCCTCGTCCGGATCGACGGCGTAGATGGTCTTTCCGTCGAGCGGCACCGTCGCCACCTTGCCGAACCACAGCGGCCCGCAGCCGAGGTGGATCACGTCCTTCGCTGGGAGGACCGCCTCGTCCACGAACCCCTGGTAGACCTTCCAGTAGTGCGGGCGATCCGTGAACCGGTAATAAAGCGCGTTCGCCTTTGTGTTGAAGTCGACGACTTTACGAATGAGCTCCACTGTATCTCCTGGGTCGTCCGACGGGCCCGGGCATACGAGCTCCGAAAGCCGCTGGACGAAGGGCTCAGACCACCGACAGGCGCCCCTGGGGAAGCGGCTCCAGCGTGCGCGAGGACGGCCGGCGCAGCAGCAGCCGCTCCGCCGAGTCGGCCACGAGCTGCAGCAACATGTCCGCCTGCGGGTTGACCGCGCTCTCCTCGCTGTCCCAGCGGAACCGCAGCTCGACGGTCTCGCCCCCGAGATCGAAGGTGAACACCGCGGCCACCGCCTCGCGCAGCTGCAGCGGCGTCGCCACGTCCCGCGTCCAGGTCCAGGGCTTCACGCGCGCGCTGCCGTTCGCGCCCTTGGAGCTCACCTCCATGGCCAGGAGCCGCGCCTCGGCCGCGAAGCGCTCGAGCACCACGCGCAGCCGCTCGGGCCCGCTCGCGGTCTCGATCTCGAGCAGCGCCCGCGGCACGGCGCGGCGCAGCGCCTCGACGACCGCCTCGCGCGAGCGCTTGGAGGCGGCGGGGCGCGCCCCGAAGAGCGCGAACGAGCCCGCTGCGCGCACCACGATGAAGAGCACCGCGCTGCAGGCCACCAGCGCGAAGCCGATCTCGTGCGAGCGGCCGACGTACGCCACGAGCGCCACCACGGTGAAGAGCAGGCTGAGCCCGTAGAGGATCAGCACCGCGCCGCGGTGCGAGTGGCCTTTATCGAGGAGCTTGTGGTGGATGTGCGACCGGTCTGCCGAGAAGATCGGCCTTCGGGCGATGAAGCGCCGCACCATCGCCGAGATCATGTCGAAGATCGGCAGGCCCAGCGCGAGCAGCGGCACGAGGACCGCGAGCGCGGTGCCCCCCTTGGCCGTGCCCACGCCGAAGAGCGGGATCGCCGCGAGCATGAACCCGAGGAACATGCTCCCGGTGTCGCCCATGAAGATCGTCGCGGGGTGGAAGTTGTGGAACAGGAATCCGACGATCGCGCCCGCCAGCGTCGCCGCCAGCAGGCAAATCACCAGGTTGCCCGGGTAGCCGCCCAGGTATGCGGTGATGAAGTTGGCGACGCACGCGAAGAAGCCCACGCCCGCGGCGAGCCCGTCGAGCCCATCGATCAGGTTGACCGCATTGATGATCGCGACGAACCACGGGATCGTCACGAGAAAGGACAGCGGCCAGAAGGAGACGTGGCCGAAGTACGGCAGCGTCACACACTCGAGGCGGAGCCCGCAGATCCACGCGATCGACGCGGCGAGGATCTGCGCGAGCAGCTTGTGCCGCGCGCGCATCCCCTTGGTGTCGTCCCAGGCGCCTGCCGCCGCGATCGTCAGCCCGCCCGCCAGCAGGCCCACGACGAGCGAGCGCTGCGAGAACCACTGAAGCGCGATGTCGGTTTGCAGCGCCACGAGGATGAAAAGCGGAAGCAAAAAACCTGCAACGATCGCGAGCCCGCCGAGGCGCGGGATGCGCCGGGTGTGCACGCGGCGCGCGGTCGGCTCATCGACCGCCCCCACAGCGAACGCCAACCTGCGCGCGAGCGGCGTCGCCGCCCAGGAGAGCACCAGCGCAAGGATAACCGCAGTGAGCGTACTTACCATCGCTCTCCTTCCCTTCGGGAGTCCCCCCCCCCTTTGGTGCAGCGCGGAGCGCGATATTCATAGCTCGTCATCATAAAACGCCAGAAAAGCCTTGGTCGATGTGCCCCTACTACCTCAACCATGCGCCCGAGACAACCCGGCGGGCAGGTTACGGACAGAAGTGTGCGCCGCAGGTAAGAAAAAGCCCTAGTAAGCCAACCTTCCGTCGCGGTGAGAGATCATACATATTGCACCAAAACTGTAAATTTCTACACTTGGGGCGTTTCGCGGCGGCTTCTAAGCGGAAAATTGCGGCTTCAGTGTTCGTCGATTCCCTTGTTGTCGCGCGGCTCGTCGGTGGCCAATAAGCAAGTCAAACTTGCTGATCGCCCGATTCCGACGGTCAGTGCGGCGAGCACAATGCACCTTACCGTTCGTCCAGGTGTGATGATCGGCAACGAGCTGCCTCGCGACGTTCGTGATCGAGGCGCTCGTCACGGCGGCGTTGGCTCCGAGGATGGAATTGCCGAGCTCAGCCGAGCCGGCCCGGCATAAGCATCCTTGCTTCACCGCAGGAATGTATCTTCCAGGGGTGTCTCTTCGGTTGCGGAGATCCTGTCAGAGCGTGACATCAGGGTTCCAGCTGCGGCGGGGCGACCTGGCGACCTCAACCTCGGGGCGATCTCAACCTGGGACGCGGGCGCGAGCGCCTCAACCTGGGAAGCCGGCGACCTCAACCGTGGCGGTCTCAACCCGGGACGCTGCGGCGACCGTCAACCTGGGACCCCGGCGGCCTCAACCGCGGCGACCTCAACCTGGGACGCGGCGCGGCGACCTCAACCTGGGATGCGGCGCGGCGACCTCAACCTGGGACGCCGGGCGCCTCAACCTGGGACGTGGCCGCGGTCACCTCAACCTGGGACGCCGGCCGCGGGCGCCTCAACCTGGGACGCCGGCCGCGGTCACCTCAACCTGGGACGCCGGCCGCGGGCGCCTCAACCGCGGCGCCTCAACCTGGGACGCCGGCCGCGGACGCCTCAACCTGGAACGCCGGGCCGGCGGCCTGGGCACCGCCCCATGTCGGTACCAGTACAAGCCGGTTGACAGCCTCCGTCCAGCGCCCTAGAAGGTCCGCAACCCTCACGCATACGTAAGGGTCAGGGTTTCAACCTGGCGCACCATGACGACCCGGCACCATCTCCCTGTCGCGCACGAGCACAGCATCGACGGGCCCCTCCTGTCCAGCACGTCCAGAACGGACGGTCCTCGGGCCGGTGGCTGCGCCGAGGCCGAGGAAGACGAGCGCCTCCTGCAGGTGGGCGACATCGCCAAGGCGACCGGGAAGACGGTGCGGGCCATCCACCACTACGAGGAGGTCGGGCTGCTCAGGCCGCACGCCCGCTCCAAGGGGCGCTACCGGCTCTACGACCACGCGGCCCTCACCCGGGTCCGGTGGATCGGCAAGCTCCACGACCTCGGCCTGTCGCTGAGCCAGATCCAGCAGATCGTCTCGACCTGGGAGTCGTCCTCGTCGGCCCCCGGCGCCATGTCGCGCATCCGGGACGTCTACCAGCAGAAGCTCGAAGAGGTGCGGGAGCAGATCGCGCACCTCGAGAACCTCGAACACGAGCTCGTCGCGAGCCTCGCCTACCTCGACACCTGCGAGACGTGCGACCCGGCGGAGCTCGTCGCCGCCTGCACGAACTGTAATCTTCACGACAAGAGCAAGGCTGAGCCCGAGCTCGTCGCCGGCATCCGCGGCGGCAATGGGCAGTGCCGCCAGGGCTCGAATCACCGCTGAGCGAGAACATCATGGCCATCCAACTTCCGATCTACATGGACTACCACGCGACGACCCCGGTCGATCCGCGTGTCCTCGACGCCATGCTGCCGTACTTCAACAGCAAGTTCGGCAACGCCGCGAGCCGGAGCCACGTCTTCGGCTGGACCGCCGAGGAGGCCGTCAGCCACGCTCGCGAGACGCTCGCCAAGTTCATCGGCGCGTCGAACCCGAAGGAGATCATCTTCACCTCCGGCGCGACCGAGAGCGACAACATCGCCATCAAGGGGGTCGCCGAGTTCTACAAGGACAAAGGCAACCACATCATCACGAGCGTCATCGAGCACAAGGCGGTGCTCGACACCTGCAAGCGGCTCGAAAAGCAGGGCTACGAGGTCACCTACCTCAAGGTCGACAAGTACGGGATGGTCGACCCGGACGACGTCGCCAGGGCGATCACCGACAAGACGATCCTCGTCTCGATCATGCTCGCCAACAACGAGGTCGGCACGGTCCAGCCCATCGCCGAGATCGGCAAGATCACGAAATCGAAGGGGATCCTCTTCCACAGCGACGCGGTGCAGGGCGTCGGGAAAATCCCCTTCAACGTCGAGCAGATGGGGGTCGACCTCGCGTCGGTGACGGCCCACAAGATCTACGGGCCGAAGGGCATCGGCTGCCTCTACGTGCGCAGGTCGAAGCCGCGCGTCCGCATCACCGCGCAGATGGACGGCGGCGGCCACGAGTTCGGCGTGCGGTCCGGCACGCTCAACGTGCCCGGCATCGTCGGGTTCGCCAAGGCCGCCGAGATCCTCCTCGAGGAGGGCGAGGCGGAGTCGGCGCGCATCCTGTCGCTGCGCGAGCGGCTCCGGACCCGGCTCTGGAAGGAGCTCGACGCCATCCAGCTGAACGGCTCGCCCGATCGGCGCCTGCCGGGCAACCTCAACGTGTCGTTCAGCTTCGTCGAGGGCGAGGCCATGATGATGGCGATCAAGGACGTGGCCGTCTCCAGCGGCTCGGCGTGCACGAGCGCCAGCCTCGAGCCCTCCTACGTCCTGCACGCCATGGGCATCGGCGACGACCTGGCCCACTCATCCATCCGCTTCGGGCTCGGGCGCTTCACCACCGAGGAAGAGGTCGACTACGTCGCCGACCTGGTGATCCGCAAGGTGAACAAGCTGCGCGACATGTCGCCGCTCTACGAGATGCACAAAGAGGGGATCGACCTCAACACCGTGCAGTGGGCGGCCCACTGAGGGGCCGCGAAGGCCCGTCAGAGCAAGGTTTCGAGAGGAAAGGAAACGGTCGAGGAGAGAGCCATGGCATACAGCAATAAGGTCATCGAGCACTACGAGAACCCCCAGAACGTCGGCACGCTCGACAAGAATGACGAGCGCGTCGGCACCGGGCTCGTCGGCGCTCCGGCCTGCGGCGACGTCATGCGCTTGCAGATCAAGGTCGGCGAGGGCGGCGTCATCGAGGACGCGAAGTTCAAGACGTTCGGCTGCGGGTCGGCCATCGCGTCGTCGTCGCTCGCCACCGAGTGGCTGAAGGGCAAGACGATCGACGAGGCGGAGACGATCAAGAACAGCATGATCGCCGAGGAGCTCCACCTGCCGCCGGTGAAGATCCACTGCTCGGTCCTCGCCGAGGACGCGATCAAGAGCGCGATCGCCGACTTCCGGGCCAAGCAGCAGGCGAAGAAAGAGCTCGCCGGCGCCGCGCCCGAGGGCACCGCGACGGCGAGCGCGGAGTAACACACCGGCTTCCGGGGCGGCCCGGAGCACCGGAGAGGGAGCAGCGCCATGCAGAGCAGCGAGGAGACGACCACGACGAGAGCCGCGGACAGCGGGGCCCACCCCGCGCACGCCGCGGCGGACGCCGCGCCCGCGCAGAGCAGCGGGGCCGCGGGAGAGGCGGAGGCCAAGTCGAAGCGGACGCTCTCGGTGAGCGACGCGGCGGTCCAGGCCATCCGCGCCCAGCTCGCCAAGCGCGGCACGCCCGAGGGCGCCATCCGGGTCGGGATCCGCGGCGGCGGCTGCTCCGGGTTCTCCTACGTCATCGAGTTCGAGGACAAACCGCCCCGATCCGGCGATCTCGTCCTGGAGTTCGCGGAGCCGGGCAAGGCCACGGTGCGCGTCTTCTGCGACAAGAAGAGCATCCTCTACCTGGGCGGCTCGGTGCTCGACTGGGAGAAGACGCTCATGTACCAGGGCTTCAAGTTCAAGAACCCGCACGAGGCGACGCGCTGCGGCTGCGGGCACTCGTTCACGGTGGCCTGAGCCGCCGCAGGGAGCGCCCGCCCTCGCCGCCGAGGCGCTCCTCCCCAGAGCACGTGATGACCGATCCCTTCGATATCCTGGGCGTCGAGCCTCGGTTCGACCTCGACCTGCGCGCGCTCGAGCAGCGCCACCGCGATCTCTCGCGCGCGCTCCACCCCGATCGCTACGCGGGCGCCCCCGCGGCCGAGCGGAGGCTCGCGCTGGGGCGCGCGATCGAGGCGAACGACGCCCTGCGCGTCCTCAGGGATCCGATCCGCCGGGCCGAGGCGCTGCTCCAGCGCGCCGGGATCGCGCGGGGCGAGGAGGGCGAGCAGAAGGCCTCCCCCGCCCTGCTGATGGAGATGATGGAGTCGCGCGAGGAGCTCTCCGAGGCGTCGAAGCGGCGCGATCGCGCGCGGATCGCGCGCCTCGGCGACGGGATGCGGGCGCGCGAGCAGGCGACCCTCGCCGCCATCCAGGCGGCCTTCGCCGCCGCAGGGAACGACCCGGAACGGATGAAGGGCGTGCTCGCCATGCTGAGCGAGCTCCGCTACATCCGGCGCTTCCTCGACGAAGTGAGCGCAATCGAAGAAGAACTCGCGGATCAGACATGACCCTCCTCGAAATTTTCGATCCCAAGGCAAGGCCCAGCCCGATCGGCATCGATCTCGGGACGACGAACTCGCTCGTCGCCCGCGTGCGCGACGGCCGGCCCGTGGTCATCGACGACTGCAACGGCGAGCGGCTCGTGCCGTCGGTGGTGCACTACGACGAGCGCGGGAACGCGATCGTGGGCTACAGCGCGCGGCGGATAGCGCAGAGCCACCCGCGCGAGACGATCGTCAGCGTGAAGCGCTTCATGGGCCGCGGCGCGAACGACCCGGAGACGCGGCGGCTCGGGCCGTACGAGTTCGTGGAGCCGAAGGGCCCCGATGACGCGAAGAGCGTGCGCTTCAAGGTGCGCGATCGCGTCGTGACGCCCGTCGAGGTGTCGGCGGAGATCCTGAGGGAGCTCCGCACCTCGGCCGAGCGCGAGCTGCGGTCCGTGGGCGGCGCGGTGATCACGGTGCCGGCCTACTTCGACGACGCCCAGCGGCAGGCGACCAAGGACGCCGGCCGGCTGGCCGGGCTGGAGGTGCTGCGCCTGCTCAACGAGCCGACGGCCGCGGCGCTCGCGTACGGGCTCGACAAGCAGCAAAACGGCCTGTTCGCCGTGTACGACCTCGGCGGCGGGACGTTCGACATCACCGTCCTCCTGCTCGACGACGGCGTCTTCCAGGTGAAGTCGACCGGCGGCGACAGCGCGCTCGGCGGCGACGACATGGACCGGGCGCTCGCCGAGCGGCTGCTCCAGGAGATGGGCGCGGCGCGGCGCACGCCCGAGGTGGTGCGGCTCGCGCTCGACACCGCCCGCAGCATCAAGCACGCGCTGACCGACGCGGAGCGGGTCGAGATCGAGCTGCCCGTGCAGGCGGGCGAGGCGGGCGCCGGCCAGCCGGCGTCGAAGCTCGTGACCGTGACCCGCGACGAGCTGAACGCGCTCATCGCGCCGCTCGTGGAGCGCACGGGCGCCGCCTGCCGCCGCGCGCTCCGCGACGCGGGCGTCCAGGCCTCGGACGTCGACGGCGTGATCCTCGTGGGCGGCGCGACGCGCGTGCCGTACGTGCGCGACTACGTGGCGAAGCTCTTCGGCAGGGAGCCGCTCAAGGACATCGATCCGGAGGAGGTCGTCGCGCTCGGCGCGGCCATCCAGGCCGACATCCTGGCCGGCTCGATGGAGCGCGCGGACGAGGTGCTCCTGCTCGACGTGCTGCCGCTGTCGCTCGGCATCGAGACGATGGGCGGCGTCGCCGAGAAGATCCTGCCGAGGAACACGACGATCCCGGCCGGGGCGCGGCAGGTCTTCACGACCTACGCGGACAACCAGACCGGGTTCGATCTGCACATCGTGCAGGGCGAGCGGGAGCTCGCCGCCGACTGCAGGTCGCTCGCGCGCTTCGTGCTGAAGGGGATCCCGCCGATGCCCGCGGGCATGGCGCGGCTCGAGGTGACGTTCCGCGTGGACGCCGACGGGCTGCTCGGCGTGACCGCGCGCGAGCTGACGACCGGGGTCGAGCAGAAGGTCGAGGTGAAGCCGAGCTACGGGCTCACCGACGAGGAGGTGGAGAACATGCTCCTCGCGGCGCTGGACCACGGCGAGGAGGACCTGATCCAGCGGCGGCTGGTCGAGGCGCGGGTCGAGGGCGAGCGCGTGGCGATGGCGACGCGCAAGGCGCTCTCCGCGGACGCCGACCTGCTCGGGCCAGGCGAGCGCGAGGCGATCGAGGGCGCGCTGAGCGCACTCGACGCGGCGGTCCGCGGCGACAAGCCGGGGCTGATCCAGGCGCGCACCGAGGCGCTCGACGACGCGACGCGCGCGTGGGCGGGGCGGCGGATGGACCGCGCCGTGGCCAAGGCGATCGCGGGCAAGCAGGTCGAGGACGTCGAGGCGAAGGTCTCCGCGGCGAAGGGCGTGGACGCGCACCTGGCCGAGCACCGAGGGGACGACGCGGGCCGCGAGGCGGGCGGCGCGGGCGGCGCGAGCGCGGCGCAGGCCGCCGTCGAAGCGAGGAGGAGCTGATGGCGAAGGTCCGCTTTCTGGCGCACGGTCGCGCGTGGGAGGTCGAGGTCCCGGTGGGCTCGACCGTCCTCCAGGCATCGAAGTCCGTGGGCGCCCCCGAGGGCGACGCGTGCGGCGGCGTCTGCGCGTGCTCCACCTGCCACGTGTACGTCACGAAGGGGCGCGAGCTCCTCAGCGAGGCCGAGGAGGACGAGGAGGACATCCTCGACAAGGCGTTCGACGTGCGGTCGAGCAGCCGCCTCGGCTGTCAGGCGAAGATCCTGAGGGACGGCGAGATCGAGGCGGAGATCTCCCGGGAGAGCCTCGACGCGTTCTACAACGAGCACCCGAACGTGAAGGATCCGCGCAAGGGCTGAGCCCTCCGCGCGCCGGACCAGCGCGGGCCGGCCTGGGCCGGGGTCACGACGGCGGTCTCGCCTTCGGCGGCTTCGGCTCGCGCGGCGCGGGCGGCGGGTTGCGGAGCTTGTCCAGCTCGGAGCGCGCCTCCGCGGTGATGCGGCGAGCGATGTGGGCGAAGGCCGAGGCGGCCTCCTTGGCGGGCGGCGTCGAGACGATGGCGACGAGGTGCTGCGCGGCCGTCTTCCTGCCGATGGGGACGAGGAAGAAGGTCAGGGCGGCGAGCAGGAAGACGATGCCGTTCGTGAGGCGCTTGAAGAAATCGCCGACCACAGGCGCCGAGGGTAGATGAGCGAGCAGCCTGGGCCCAGTTCTTGGGGGTCGTTTGCCCTTCGACCAGGCGCCGAAGCCCGCGCCGACGCCGAGAGCGCGGGCCGCCGCGCGGCCGCGGCGGACCGCGCCGTGGCCCCTGCCCCTTGCCAGAGCGCCGGGGTCTCACGACAGATCACGGGTGGCTCGACCGGGGGGACCGAGCCGTGGAGTCCGGCCGCGCCGGTTCCATGCAGCGCTCGGCGCGCCCGCCCGGCGAGGGCCGGGACAAGGAGGGGATTGCAATGCTCAAGCCTGTTCTATTTACCATCTTGATCGGGACAGCGAGCCTGCCGGCCTCGGTGGCTGCGCAGGGGCAGGGCTCGCCAGGGCATCAAGGCCAGGCCGGCGAGGTCAAGCTCAGCAAGGCTGACCGGGAGTTCGTCGAGAAGGCTGGCCAGGGAGGGCTCCTCGAGGTGCGGCTCGGGCAGGTCGCGCAGCAGCGCGCCGCGAGCCCGGAGGTGAAGCGCTTCGCGCAGCGGATGATCGACGACCACTCCGCGGCGAACAAGCGGCTCGCCCAGGTCGCGCAGCAGAAGGGCATGCTCGTGCCGCAGGAGCTCGACAAGGACCACCGCGAGAAGGTCGACAAGCTGTCGCAGAAGACAGGGACCGAGTTCGACCAGGCCTACATGAGCGAGATGGTCGACGACCACGAGCACGACGTCGCGAAGTTCGAGAAGGCCTCGAAGGAGGCGAAGGACGCCGATGTGAAGGGCTTCGCCAAGGAGACGCTCCCGCAGCTCCGCGAGCACCTCGCGATGGCGAAGCAGATCCACGGCAAGGTGAAGGGGAAGTAGCGGCGCGGGCGCGCCGGCCGCGCGCAGCGCGGCCAGCGCTCGGCCGAGGGCCGGCTCAGGCGACGACGCGCGCCGCGCGCTCGGGCGCCGCCGCGGGCGGCGGGGTCGTCCTCGACCTCGCCGCGCCGCGGACCGGCGCGAGCTTGCCCCGGAGCTTCTGGTACGCGGCCGCGTCGATCGGCTCGCCCCGCACCCAGGCGCGGAGGAACGGCAAGACGCCGGTCTCCCACGCGGCGCTGAGGCGCAGCGCGAGGAACTCGCCGTAGAGCGCGGTGAAGAGCGTCTCGAGCTCCTCGATGAGGTACATGCGCTCGTAGAACTGCTCGTCCACGGCGTCCTTGACGACGCTCGGGATCTTCACGCCCGCGAGCGCGAACGCGTCGGCGTTGAAGAGGAACGCGTACTCGAGCTCGCCACGGGTGACGCGGACGCGCGCCTGCGACGGGAGCTTGCCCTGGCGCAGCGCCTCGTGGGCCTCGGGGGCGCTGCTCGGCGCCGCGCCCTTGAGCCGGCTCTGCTCCTTCTCCTGGACGAGCGTGATCTGCCCCTCGAGCCAGAGCTCGCAGACGCCGAGGGCGTCGAGGGAGAAGCGGCCCTCGAAGAGCTCGCTCTCGAACCAGAGCCAGACAAGGAATTCTCGGCCGACGAACCGGCGCTGCTCGATCAGCTCGGCGAGGCTCACAGGGCACCTCCAAGGGTCGATTCGGCGTGGAAGACGGTGGGCTTGAGCGTCTCGAACGCGGCCAGCTGCTCGCTCGTCAGGCCGAGCTCGCGGGCGGCCGTGTAGGGGCTCTCGGGCACGAGATCGAGCTCGAAGGTGTCCTCGAAGAGCTCCGCGAGCCCCTCGTGCGCGCGCGGCGACTGGTTCCAGAACCGCACGACGCCGGCCTCCAGGTTCCAGGAGAGGTCGACCACCTTCATCACCGGCATGAGCTGCGCGCGGAGCTTCCTCGACACGACCGCCCGGAGCTCCTCCTTCTCGCGCCGCCCGAGCTTCTCGCGGCCGCGCTTGGCGAGGTGCTCCCGCTCCGCCTCGGCGAAGTGCGCCTTGAAGAGCGCCGCGGGCACCTGCCAGCGATCGGTCCTGAGGCCGAGGTTGAGGTACGAGTTGAAGAAGATCTTGCCGTGATCGAGCTCGCAATCGAGCGGGTTCTCGATGGAGCACCACCCGGCGCGCTGCTCTGCGTCCTCGTCGACCGTCAGCGGCCGGAACGCGCGGAGCTGGATTCGCTCGACGAACTTGTCGCGGAACCCCTCGGGGAGGTCGCCGCGGACATAGAACTTCGAGAATGAGATGGATCCTTTGAGTGCGCCCAAATGATCGTCCTTTCGTCCCGTGAAGGCGACGGAGGTAGCCGAGCGGATCGGGGGGGTCAAAAAACCGGACGCCGCGCCGCCGCCGTGGCAGCGGCGCGCGGCGCGGGCGCCGGCCGCGGGCGGGGCGGCGAGGCGCGGCGCGCTCCAATCAGAGCGGCTGGGCGAGCGGCGGGCGCCGCCAGCGGCCCGCGAACGGGCCGGTCAGGTAGAAGCGGTAGCGAAGGAAGTACGGCCGCTCGTCGGGACCGCAGAACGCGACGGTGGACCGCACGAAGCGCCCGAAGGCGTCGTCGCCGGGAGCCGCCGCGGGCCTGTGGCCGAGGGCCGGCGCGGGCGTCGCGGGGAAGCGGGGCGGCGCGCCCGCGAGGAACCCGTGCGGCAGCGCGCACGGCGCGGGCGGAGGAGGTGACGCGCCGCCGCCCGGGTCCGGAGCGCCCGCCTCCTCGGGCGGCACGTCGGCCGCGGCAGCGACACAGCCCGCCGCGGCGCCCGCCGGCGAGGTGAGGAGAACCAGCACACACCACGCGCCGCCGCTCGTCTTGGGCACCGCCCTGCCTCCGTTCACGAGGCGCAAGGCCGGCCGGAACGCCGGCGATCGCGGCCGGAGCGCCGGCGATCGCGGCCGGCACACCGCGCCTGCGCACACGGTCAAGGAGCAACGGCGATGCCGTCGCGCGCGCGAAGCAGGGGCACGCGCACAAGGGGGCGCGCGCCGAGCAGGGGCGCTGCGCGCGCTCGCGAGGAGCGCCCGCGGCGAGCGGGCGCGCTCGAGGAACGGAGAGATCAGACGTTGAAGAGGAAGTGCGTGACGTCGCCGTCCTGGAAGACGTACGTCTTGCCCTCCACGCGCAGCTTGCCGGCGCTGCGGATGGCGGCCTCGGTCCGGTGCTCGACGAGGTCGTCCACGCTGTAGACCTCCGCCCGGATGAAGCCCTTCTCGAAATCGCTGTGGATGACGCCCGCGGCCTGCGGCGCCGTGCACCCGACCGGGATCGTCCAGGCGCGGATCTCCTTGGGACCGGCCGTGTAGTAGCTCTGGAGGCCGAGGAGCCGGTAGGCCTCGCGCGCGAGCGTCGCGAGCGCCGGCTCCTTCATGCCCAGGCTCTCGAGCATCTCCGCGCGCTCCTCGGGCGCGAGCTCGTTCAGCTCGGCCTCGAGCTTGCTGCACACCGGCACGACGCCGCTGCCCTCGGACGCGGCGCGCTCGCGCACCTTCGCCGCGAGCGGGCCCGTGCCGGAGACGTCGGACTCGTCGACGTTCGCCACGTAAAGCACCTTCTTCGAGGTGATCAGCCCGAACGTCTTCACGACCTTCCGCTGCTCCTCGTCGAAGGAGAGCCCGCGGACCGGCTTGCCCGCCTGAAGCGCCTCGAGACACTTCTCCATGAGGGCGATCTTCGGCAGGAGCTCCTTGTCGCCCTTCGCCTGCTTCTTCGTGCGCTCCAGCATCCCCTCGAGCGAGCCGAGGTCGGCCAGCATGAGCTCCGTCTCGATCGTGTCGATGTCGCGGAGCGGATCGACGCCGCCGTCGACGTGCACGACGTCGGCGACCGTGAAGCAGCGGACGACGTGGAGGATCGCGTCTACCTCTCGGATATGGCTCAGGAATTTGTTCCCGAGCCCCTCGCCCGTGCTCGCGCCGCGCACGAGCCCGGCGATGTCGACCACCCGCACCATGGCGGGGACGATCTTCTCGGTCTTGATGTACTTCGCGAGCGTCGCGAGCCGATCGTCAGGGACAGGGACGGCGCCGACGTTGGGCTCGATCGTGCAGAACGGGTAGTTCTGCGCCTCGGCCTTCGCGGCCGTCAGGGCGTTGAACAGGGTGCTCTTGCCCACGTTGGGCAGTCCGACGATGCCGACCTCGACGCTCATGGCGCGCACGTCTAGCACAGGCAGGGTCGCGCGGCCCGGCGCCGCGGATGATCCGCCCTAAGGGGCTTCCGGACCCGAGATGGCTTCGCCGCCGTCAGCGCCGCGGTCGGTCCGGCGCGCGCAGGGCGCCGGCGAGGTGGTCGACGAACGCGCGTACGCGCGCGGGCAGAAAGCGCGACGGGAGGTACACCGCGACGACCCGGCGGCGCACCGGCAGCCACCCGGCGAGCACCTCGCGCAGGCGGCCGGCGGCGACGTCGTCCGCGACGAGGTACGCGGGGAGCTCGGCCACGCCGAGGCCGGCGCGCGTGGCCTCGAGCACCGCGAGGACGCTGTCGCTCGAGAAGACCGCGGGCACCCGCACCGGCGCCTCGGCGCCGCCGGGCTCGACGAGGCGAAAGACGGCGTGCGACGCGCCGCCCGGGCCGTAGCGGAGCCCGGCGTGCGCGCCGAGCTCGGCCGCGTCGCGCGGGGCGCGGCGCCGGCGGAGGTAGCCCGGGCTCGCGTAGAGGCCGCGCCGGTCGTCCTCGAGCGGGCGCGCGACGAGCTCGGCGGGCGGGGCGGTGACCATGCGGACCGCGACGTCGATCCGCTCCTCGACGAGGTCGGCGAGCCGGTCGCCGCAGCGGAGATCGACGGTCACGCCCGGGTGCTCGGCCTGGAAGCGCGCGCAGAGCGGGGCGACGCGGCACGCGCCGTAGACCGCCGGCGCCGCGACGCGCAGCGGACCGCGCACCGCTTGGTCGCGCGCAGCGATGTCGCGCTCGAGCGACTCGACGTCGGCGAGGAGCTGCCGGCCGCGCGCGACGTACGCCTCGCCGAGGTCGGTGAGCGAGACCCGGCGCGTCGTGCGCTGCACGAGCCGCACGCCGAGCCGCGCCTCGGCGCGGGAGACGGCCTTGCTCACGGCCGACGGGGTGAGCCCCAGCCGCTCCGCCGCCGCGGAGAACGAGCGCAGATCCGCGATCGCGACCAGGAGCCTCAGCGCGTGCGCGGCCTCGCTCGGGTCGATCGATGAACCGAGCTCACGAATCCTCGACTCCACGCGCCGATTGTACGCCGCATCCGCCGAAGGCCGCCGTCCGGCGCTCGCTCGAGGTGCCTCGCGCGCTCCTGCCCGCGCGCGAGGGCCCACCGTCAGCCGAAGAACGCGCGGATCGCGGCCGCCACGCGGGCGACCTCTTCCCCCGTGAGCTCGGGGAAGATGGGGAGCGCGAGCGTCTCGCGCGCGGCGGACTCGGCGACCGGGAGGGCGCCGGCGGGCGGGCCGAGCGGCGCGAAGCAGGGCTGAAGGTGGAGCGGCGCCGGATAGTAGATCTCGGTGCCGATGCCGCGCGCGGCCAGGAAGCTCCGCAAGCGGTCGCGCAGGGACGCGTCGTGCAGGCGAATCACGTACTGGTTGAACGTGTGCCCGCCGGCGCCGGCGTCCGGCAGCGAGAGCGGCAGGCCCGCGCCGCCGAGGAGCGACGCGTACTGCGCGGCGTGATCGCGCCGGCGCTCGAGGAGCGCGCCGAGCCGCGGCAGCTTGCGCCGGAGGAGCGCCGCCTGGAGCGCGTCGAGCCGGAAGTTGCCGCCGACGAGCGTGTGGCGGTGCTTCTCGCGAGCGCCCTGCGCCCGCAGCGCGCGGACGCGATCGGCGAGGTCGCCGTCGTCGGTGGTCACGAGCCCGCCGTCGCCGAAGGCGCCGAGGTTCTTGGTCGGAAAGAACGAGAAGCACCCGAGGAGCCCGAGCGCGCCGGCGCGCCGGCCCGCGCGCTCGGCGCCGAACGCCTGGGCCGCGTCCTCCAGGACCGGCACGCCCCGCGCGACGGCGAGGAGCTCGTCCATGGGCGCGCAGGCGCCGAAGAGGTGGACGGCGACGACCGCCCGGGTGCGCGCGGTCAGGGCGCGCGCCAGGGAGGCGGGATCCAGGTTGAAGGAGCCGGGGAGCACGTCCGCGAAGACCGGCCGCGCGCCGGTGCGATGGACGGCGCCCGCGGTCGCGAAGAAGGTGTACGCGGGGCACACCACCTCGTCGCCCGCGCCGACGCCGAGCGCCATCAGCGCGGCGAGCAGCGCGTCGGTGCCGGACGAGACGCCGATCGCGTGCCGGACGCCGAGGTACGCGGCGCACTCCGACTCGAAGGCCTCGACCTCCGGACCGAGGATGTAGCGGCCGCTCTGGACCACCGACTGGAACACGGCGGTGAGCTCGTCCTGCATGGCGAGATCGCCGCGGGCGCGATCGAAGAAGGGGACCGGCGGCGTCATCCCTCGTCGTCCTCCGCCGGGGGGAGATCGCGGTAGTGGCGCGCGGCCGCGGCGCGGGGCGCCGGCAGCGGCGCGTCCTCGTCGAGGTCGAGGCAACGGACGATCTCGCCGCGGCGCTCGTAACGATAGCCGCTCTCGGGGCAGCGCATCAGGCCGTCGCGCGAGGCGACGAGCTTGTGACCGTGGCGGCTCATCCAGCCGGCGCGCCGGGCCGGCACGCCGGTGACGAGCGCGTAGTCGGGGACGTCGCGGGTGACCACGGCGCCGGCGCCGATGAACGCGTGGCGCCCGATCGTGACGCCGCAGACGATGGTGGCGTTGGCGCCCACGGTGGCGCCGCGGCGGATGCGCGTCCTGTCGAGGAAGGCGCGGCGGTCGATCTGCGCGCGCGGGTTCACGACGTTGGTGAGGACGGCGGAGGGGCCGAGGAACACGTCGTCCTCGACGAGGGTGCCATCATAGACAGACACGTTGTTCTGGATCCGGACGCCATCGCCGATGACGGCGGTGCCCGCGACGAAGACGTTCTGCCCGAGGACGCAGTCGCGGCCGATCCGCGCGCCCGCGGAGACGTGGCAGAAGTGCCATATCCTCGTGCCCTCGCCGATGTCGCACGGCGCGTCGATGCACGCCGACGCGTGCGCGAAGAACGGCCTCGCGGGCTGGCTCACGGCGCCGCCTCCGGCGCGGGGTCGGCGGGGCGCCGGGCGCGGTCCTCCGGCGTGGCGCGCTCCTCCGGCGCGGCGCGGTCCTCCGGCGCGCCGGCCGCCGAGGGCGCGGCCCAGAGCCCGAAGGCGCCGCGCGTCGCGAGCGGCGGGCCGGCGAGGTCGAGCACCGGCGGCCGGACGCGCCCGACGAGGTACGCGGCGCCCAGCCCGGCGGCGCGGCGCGCGAGCGACGCGGCGTCGTCGAAGCTCGATCGGACCGGAGGATCGCGCGGATCGATCGAGCGATCCGGGTGCGCGACCCAGGGGCGGCCCAGGGCGGCGAGCGTCGCGAGGTGGCCATAGTCGACGACCTCGATCAGGAGGGGGGCCGAGGGAGGCGTGAGCTCCGCGGCGGCGCGGCCGATGGCGACCTCGTCGGTCCGCGGGTTGAAGTGCTCGCGGCGGAGGTGGGGGCGGAAGAAGAGGCCGACGCAGAGCACGGCCAGGAGCGCGCCGCCGAGCGCCCTCCGCGCCCCGGACGAGGCGCCGCGGAAGGCGCGCGCCAGGAGATCGCCGACGGCGAGCGCGAGCAGGAGCAAGGCGAGGAGGGTGGCGCGCTCGGGGTGATGCGTGGGCGCGCCGTCGCGCACGAGCGCGAGCGAGAGGGCCGCGATCTGGAGGGCGGCGACCGCGCCGGGGAGCGCGTACGGACGGGCGGCGCGGAGGAGCGGCGGGAACGGGCGGGCGGCCCCCGGCGCGGCGCCGCGGCGGGCGCGCCAGGCGACGAGGGCGAGGGCGATGGGGCTCAGGAAGAGCTCGGGCTCCTCGCGGACCATCGCGGCGGGATACGCGAAGAGCCGCAGCAGGGAGCCGTCGCTGCCCGGGCCGAGCGCGCTGCGGTACGAGGCGACGCGGGCCAGGAAGTGCAGCGCCTCCCCGTGGGCGACGCGGTTCCAGGCGATCCACGCGGCGGGCCCGGCGAGCGCCGCCAGCGCCGCGAGCGCGAGCGTCGCCTGCGCGGCGCGGCCCTGGCCGAGGCGGGCGGACGAGAGCAGCGCCATCGCCGCGAAGACGGCGGCGACGGGCCAGGGCTCGTACCGGGAGAGCGTCGCCAGCGCGAGCGCGAGCGCGCCGAGGAGGGCGCGGCCGGCCGGCGGCGCAGGCCCGGCCGGCGGCGTGACGAGCGACGCCACCGCGAACAGCGTGAGGGCCGCGGTCGGCAGCTCGGGGACCGTCGCCACGCCGAGGCAGGCGCTCCACGGAAAGGCGCCGGCGAGCAGCGTGCCGGCGAGCGCGGCGCGGCGGTCGCCCGTGATCCAGCGGGCGGAGATGTAGATGAGCGCGGCCGACGCGACGCCGAGCGCGAAGGCGATGGCGCGGGCGACCTCGAGGGTCGGCGCGAAGACGCGGAAGAGCGCGCCGTTGAGCCAGAAGGGGACGGGGAGCCAGCTCGTCCCGGTCGGGTCGAGCCGGGGCGCGTGGGCCCACGCCTGCGCGAGGACCACGCGCGCGAAGTCGTCGTCGCTGACCGCACGGAAGCCGAGCGCGAGGACGAGCGCGGAGACTGCAGCCTTGGCGAGGGCGACGAGGGCAAGGTCACGCGCGAGAGGGACGGCGGAGGCCACGGCCCCACCCGCGATCGACCCCGCGTCGAGCGCCCTGCCCGCCTCCCTCCCCGGCGCGGGAGCGGGCCGCAGCACGCGAGCCTACTTCTCCTGGGATCGCTCGAACTCGCGCAGCTCGCGGTCGCCCGCCGACGAGAGGTAGGCGAGCGCCACGCTCGTCGTCATGAAGACGGCGGCGCAGATGGCCGTGAGGCGGGTCATGAAGTTGCCCGCGCCGCGGCCGCCGAACACCTGGGCCGTCGCGCCGCCCATGGCCGAGCCCATCCCGCCCCCGCGGCCCTGCTGGAGGAGCACGACGAGGATCAGGAACAGACAGACGAACACGTGCACGATGTTGAGGAACGTGTGAAGCATCGGCGTCTTTCTGCTGGGTCGTTCTGGCCTGCGCGACGGGCTCAGGGGGGCAAAAGTGTGAGGTGCGAGAGGGATGCGAGGGGCCGAGAGGGCAGGCCGGCGCCCCCGCGGTGAGGCGGGGGCGGCCCGCCGATCTACCCCTGTTCGGCGCGCTCCGCCAGTCGGTGCGCGGCGTCGACGATCTTGGCGAAGCCGGCGGCGTCGAGCGAGGCTCCGCCGACCAGGGCGCCGTCGATGTCGTCCTGGGCGAGCAGCCCCTCGGCGTTGTCGGCCTTGACGCTGCCGCCGTAGAGGATGCGCGTGACGGCCGCGAGGTCCTCCGAGGCCTTCGCGAGCAGGCCGCGGATGAACGCGTGCACCTCTTGGGCGTCCTCGGCGCGCGCGACCTTGCCCGTACCGATCGCCCAGACCGGCTCGTAGGCGATGACGCCGAAGCCGGGCTGCTTGGCGAGCTCGTCGAGGAAGGCGCGGACCTGGCGCTCGACCACGGCGAGCGTGTCGCCCGCCTCGCGCTGCTCGAGCGTCTCGCCCACGCAGACGATGGGGCGCAGCTCGGCCGCGATCGCCGAGGCGACCTTCCGGGCCACCGACTCGTCGGTCTCGGCGAACAGCTGCCGCCGCTCGCTGTGGCCGAGGATGACCCAGGTCGCCCCCGCGTCCTTGAGCATGCCCGAGGAGATCTCGCCGGTGAACGCCCCGGAGACCTCGGCGCTCATGTTCTGCGCGGCGATGCCGACCTCGCTCTTCGCCTCCGCGAGCTCGTGCGCCACGGCGGCGATCGCGGTGAACGGCGGCGCGACCACCACCTCGGCCCGCGTGAGCTCGCGGGTCGCCTTGGCGACGGCCGCCGCCAGCGGGCAGGCGTCCTGCCCGCCGGCGTTCATCTTCCAGTTGCCGGCGATGAGCGGACGACGCGAGCCCGCCCGCGGGGCGACGCCCGTGGCTTCGGGCGCGCCCCCGTCGTTCACGGGCTTCACTCGCTCACCTCGGCCGACCGGAGCGCCTCGACGCCCGGCAGCCGCTTGCCCTCGATGAGCTCGAGCGAAGCGCCGCCGCCGGTCGAGATGTGGTCGAAGCCCTTGGCGATCTGCTCGCCGGCCTGCTTGACCGCCGCCGCGCTGTCGCCGCCGCCGACGACGGTGAAGCCGGACGCGCCGCTCATGATGCGCGCGACGTCGAACGTGCCCTTCGAGAAGGCGGGCGTCTCGAAGAGGCCCATCGGGCCGTTCCAGAACACCGTCTTCGCCTTCTCGATCGCCTTGCCGAACAGGTCGACCGAGCGGGGGCCGATGTCGAGCGCCATCGTGCCCTCGGGGATCGCGTCGACCGACGCGGCCTCGCCCTGCGTCGCGTCGATGCCCGAGGCGACCACGGCGTCGACGGGGAGCAGGAGCTGGATGCCCCGATCCCGCGCCTTGCTCATGATCGTGCGCGCGAGCGGGAGCTTGTCCTCCTCGATCCGGCTCTTCTGCACGTTCTTGCCCTGCGCGGCGAGGAAGGTGTTCGCCATCGCGCCGCCGATGCACAGGGTGTCGACCACGTTGAGGAGCGCCTCGACGACGTCGATCTTGTCGGAGACCTTGGCGCCGCCGAGGACGGCGACGTACGGCTTCTCCGGGCGATCGGTGAGCCGGGTGAGCGCCTTGAGCTCCTTCAGGAGGAGCAGGCCGGCGGCGCGCTCGCGCACGAGGCGCGGCAGCGCGTGCACCGACGCGTGGGCGCGGTGCACGGCGCCGAAGGCGTCGTCGACGTAGACGTCACAGAGCTCGGCGAGCTGGCGCGCGAAGCCATCGTCGTCCTTCTCCTCCTCCTCGTGGAAGCGGAGGTTCTCCAGGAGACAGATCTGGCCCGCGCGCAGGTCGTAGATGACCTTCTTGGGCGAGTCGCCGACGCAGTCGTCGGGCAGATGGACCTCGTAGCCGGTGAGCTCACTGAGCCGCCCACCGCACGGCTCCAGGGAGAGCCCCTCGGTCTTGCCCGGCTTCGGGCGGCCGAGGTGCGACGCGAGGATCACCTTCGCGCCCGCCTCCATGACGAGCTTGATCGTCGGGATCGCCTCGCGGATGCGCGAGTCGTCCGTGATCTTGCCCGTCTTCTTGTCGAGCGGGACGTTGAAATCGACGCGGATGAAGACGCGCTTGCCGCTGAGGCCGCCGGCGTCGCCGGCCGCGGCGAGGTCCTCGACTGAGCGGATTCCGGTGAGCTTCACGGCGCTACACGCCCTTCTTCGCCACGAGCTGCGCGAGGTCGATCATGCGGTTCGAGAAGCCCCACTCGTTGTCGTACCACGAGAAGATCTTCGCGAAGCGGTCGCCGAGGACCGACGTCATGGTGGCGTCGAACGTGCTGGACGCCGGCGAGCCGATGAAGTCGCCCGAGACGAGCTCCCGGTCGGTGTAGTTGAGGATGTCCTTCATCGGACCCTGCTCCGCGGCCTGCTTCATCGCGGCGTGGATGCTGTCCTTCGTGATCGGCTTCTCGGTCTCGAGGGTGAGGTCCACGAGCGAGACGTCGACCGTGGGGACGCGGATCGCGAGCCCGTCGAACTTGCCCTTGAGCGCCGGGATGACCTCGGAGAGCGCCTTCGCGGCGCCGGTGCTCGAGGGGATCATGTTGACCGCGGCGGCGCGCGCGCGGCGCAGGTCGCCCTTCCGGTGCGGGATGTCGAGCAGGTGCTGGTCGTTCGTGTACGAGTGCACCGTCGTCATCAGGCCGCGGACGATGCCGAAGTTGTCGAGCATCACCTTGGCGATGGGGGCGAGGCAGTTCGTCGTGCAGGAGCCGCACGAGATGACCGTGTGCTTCTGCGCGTCGTAGAGCTCGTCGTTCACGCCCATGACGACCGTGAGGTCGTGGCCCTTGGCCGGCGCGCTGATGATCACGCGCTTGGCGCCCGCGTTGATGTGGCCGGCGGCCTTCGCCTTGTCCGTGAAGAGGCCCGTGCACTCGAGCACGATGTCGACGCCGAGGCTCTTCCACGGCAGCTCGGCCGGGTCCTTCAGCGCGAGGACCTCGATCTTCTGGTCGCCGATGCTGATGTGCTTGTCGCCGGCGCCGACCTTCGCCGCCTTGAACTCGCGGTGGATCGAGTCGTACTGGAAGAGGTGGGCGAGGGTCTTCGGATCCGTCAGGTCGTTGATGGCGACCAGCTCGATATCCTTCACGCCGCGCTCGACGAGCGCGCGGACAATGCAGCGTCCAATGCGCCCAAAACCGTTAATTGCGATCTTCGTCGCCATCACGAACTCCTGGGAAAGTGGCCGGCGCGATACGTAGTCACCTCGCGCGCGACGGTCAAGCAAAGCCTCAGCGCGCGCGACGCAGGCGAAGAAGCGGCCTCTCGCCGCGGCGCCGCGGCAGGTGCGCGCCGGGGCCGGCTGGTCGGGCGAGGCGTCCGATGGGGCGGGGCGTTCGGTTGACGCTTCGGGCGGCGCTTCGGTCGGCGCTTCGGTCGGGCGAGGCGTTCGGGCGGCGCTGGCGGGGCTTCGTCGCGCGGGCCTCGCGGCGGGAGAGCTCGGCTCAGACGCCGAGGAGCTGGATCAGCTTCTCGCGGCTCGTGAGGCCGACCTGCGTCCCCGTCTTCTGGCCGCCCTGGAACACCATCACCGTCGGAACGCTCCGCACCCCGTATTTGCGGGTGGTCTCCGGAGCGCTGTCGATGTCGAGCTTGGCGACCTTCACCTTGCCCTGGAACTCGTCGGCAATCTTGTCGACGATCGGGGCGAGCGCCTTGCAGGGCCCGCACCAGGTGGCCGTGAAATCCACGAGAACGGGGACGTCTGATTTCAGGACTTCGGCCTCGAAATTCTGGTCGGTGAGGGTGTGGACGTTCTGGCTCGCCATGTTTGTCTCCGTCGGTGCCGCGCTGTTCAGGTTCCGGGCCGCGCCCCCGTGCCGAGGGTGCGACCCCACGAGTTGACCGAGGCTGCTCCAGCCGGTCGGCCCGATGCAGAGCGGACGCCCTGTCGGGCAAGGAAAGTAACTGGCGCGCACGTCTCCGGCAACCGCCAACCGGCACGGCGCCGGGCGCGCGCCCGGCCAAACCTTCCGCTCGCGCCGCCGGTTTGGTAGATCGACCGACCCGGATGTCGTCGGACGAACCTCCCCCGAAGCACCTCGGCCGCCCGCGAGGCCGCGGCGCTCCCGCGGCGGCCGCGGCGACGACGAGCGGCTACGCCGTCGAGGAGACGTGGCGTCAGACGGCCCGGGCGCTCGTCGTGCCGCTCGAGCGCGCCCTCACGCTCCCCGCGCTCCGCGCCGCCTTCGCGCGGCTGACCGCGGTGGCCGCGCGGCAGAAGCTGACGATCGCCGAGGATCCGCTGTTCGGCCTGAGGGGCGATCCCGGGAGCGATCCGCCAGCGCGGTGGGGCTACGAGGCCGTGCTCCCGATCCGCGGCGCGGCCAGGCGGGAGGGCGACGTGACGGTCACGCGCATCGACGGCGGCATGCACCTCGCCGCGACCA
Organism: Sorangium sp. So ce385; assembly: GCF_051474135.1. Lineage (NCBI taxonomy): Bacteria > Pseudomonadati > Myxococcota > Polyangiales > Polyangiaceae > Sorangium > Sorangium sp. So ce385. Next base: position 11,644,092 of record NZ_CP150337.1, read on the forward strand.
CGCCGCGCGGCCTCGACGACCTGAAGCGCGTCTACGGCTACCTGCTCGGCACGCATTTCCCCGCGAAGCATCAGCAGCTGACGCGGCCGTACATCCTCCACCGCCTCGCGGACGGCCAGGCGCGCGCGCCCGACGAGGCGATCGCCGTCGCGGTCTATGCGCCGGCGGTGCTCTCGATCGCGCCGGTGCCGGTGCCGGCCGACGAACCGGAGGCCTGAGCGCGGGCCGACGCCCGCGCAGCACGACGCGCACGATTCGCCGCACGATTCGCCGCACGAGCGCCCGCTCGCGCAGCGCCGAGCCAGGATGGCCCCCCGAATCCTCGTCATCACGCCGACGTACAACGAGCGAGACAACCTCGCCGAGTTCGTGAGCTCCGTCCTCGCGACGGTCCCGGGCGCGCACGTGCTGGTCGTCGACGACGCGTCGCCGGACGGGACGGGCGCCCTCGGCGACGCGCTCGCCGCGCGCGACGAGCGCGTCCGCGTGCTCCACCGACCGGCAAAGCTCGGGCTCGGCACCGCCTACCTGGAGGGGTTCCAGCGCGCGCTCGACGGCGGCTACGACGTCGCGTTCGAGATGGACGCGGACCTCTCGCACGACCCGGGCCACCTGCCCGCCTTCCTCGACGCGATCGCCGCGGGCGCGGACGTGGTGCTCGGCTCGCGCAACATGCCGGGGGGCGGCGTCGAGGGCTGGGGCCTCGGGCGGCACGTGCTCTCGAAGGGCGGCTCGCTCTACGCGCGCACCATCCTGGGCGTCGGCGTCCGCGACATGACGACCGGCTACAAGGCGTTCACGCGGCGCGCGCTCCTCGCGCTCGATCTCGGCAGCGTGCGCTCGAACGGCTACGCCTTCCAGATCGAGACGACCTACCGGGCGCTCCGCAAAGGGCTCCGCGTCGTCGAGGTGCCGATCGTGTTCGTCGACCGCCGCGCCGGCCACTCGAAGATGAGCCGGAGGATCTTCGCCGAGGCGATCGTCGAGGTCTTCCGCCTGAAGCTCGACGCGGCGCGCGGGCGCCTCTGACCCCCGCGCCCGCGGCGGCGCGCCGTCAACGGCCGCCGGTCCTCGACGGCCTCGACGCGGCGGTCGACCGGGTCCGCCCGTCGGCCTCCAGCTCGTCGAGCTCCTCGTCCAGCGCCTCGTCGTCGCCCTCGTCGTGGATGCGCGAGCGCCCGGGGGCCTCCTCGTCCTCGATGCGCACGCGCGCCGCCGCGCCCGGATCGCGCTGGGCGGCGCCGTCCGGCGCGGGGCGCCCGCGGACGGCGCGGGTGGCGCGGCGCAGCGCGAGCTCGGCGACGCGGCCGGCCCGGCGCACGCTCGGCGCCGCCTGCTCGCGCAGCACCCGGCCGAACACCAGCGACAGCAGCGTCAGCACCGTCGGCACCACCACCCCGAGCGCGAGGCCTACCGCGATGCGCGCGACCGTGAGGCCGAACAGCGCGCCCGCGAGCGGCAGGCCGTCGAGGCCGCGCCACGGCGCCGCGGCCTCATCGCGCTCGCGCGCGCGCCGGTCCTCCTTGCGGGCGCGCCGCTCCGCCTTGCGCGCGTCGCGGTAGGCCTTCCGCGCCTCGCGCTCCGCCTTGCGCGCGTCGCGGTACGCCGTGCGCGCGTCGCGCTCCGAGGGGCGCCCGGCGCGCGGCCGCTCCGAGGGGCCGCCGCCCGCGTCGAGCGCCGCGAGCAGCGGCGCGATGCGCGCGGCGCGGCGCTCCGGATCGGGCTCCAGCATCGCGGAGAGGGCCCGGACGAGGCCCGGATCCGCGCGGCCGCCGAGCGCCGCGGCCACGTCGATCGCGAGCCCCCGGTGCGGCAGGTTCTCCGGCTCCTCGCCGGTGAGCAGGCAGAGCGCGGTCGCGCCGACGGCGTAGACGTCCGACGCGGGCAGCGCGCGGCCCTGGAACTGCTCCGGCGCCATGTACCCGAAGGTGCCGACCACGGTGCTCCCGCCCTCGGGGCGCAGGCGATCGCGGACCGCGCCGAAATCGACGATCGCGAACGAGCCGTCGGGCCTGCGGATGACGTTGTTCGGCTTGATGTCGCGGTGGATGACCGGCGGCGCGCGCCCGTGCAGGTAGTCGAGAACGCCCGAGGCGTCCCGCAGGAACCGGACGATCTCGTCCCGCCCGAGCACGGCCCGGCGGCGGCGCATCGCGCCGAGGCTCTCGCCCTCGATCTTCTCCATCACGAGGAAGAGCGCTCCGTCCTCCTCGAAATGATCGAGGTAGGCGGGCAGGCTCGGGTGCGACAGCGAGGCGAGCACGCGCGCCTCGCGCTCGGCGAGCTCCACGCCCTTCCAGCTCGAGGCGCCGCGGATTTGGAACCGCTTGATCGCGACGAGCTTGCCGAGCCGCTTGTCGACCGCCTCGAGCGTGTGCCCCTGAGCCCCTTCGCCCAGGGCGCGCGTGACCACGTAGCGCCCGTCGCGCAACGCCTGGCTCGGCTCGGTGCTCATCGCCGGGGCGAGGGTACACCGCCCGCGCAGCGGCACCAGGGCGAAGCCGTGCCGGCGCGACCGCGGGCGTCCGCCCCGGTCCGGCGCGCGCCGCCGTCGCGGAGCGCTCTGCTAGAGTCGACAGGCCATGTCCCTGATCCTCACCCTGCTCGCGACGTTCACGGTCGCCTACCTCGCCTCGGGGCTGCGGCAGATCAACCAGTGGGAAGCGGCGCTGCGCTTCACGCTCGGCAAGCTGACGGGCCGCGTGTCCCCGGGCGTCACGATGTACCTGCCGGGGCTCCAGGAGCTGCGGCGCATCGACATGCGGATGAAGAACCGCGATCTCCTCCGGCAGATGGTGATCACCCGCGACAACGTGACCACGATGGTCGATGCGGTCGTCTACTACCGCGTCGTCGACCCGGAGAAGGCCACGCTGGCCGTCGAGAACTACGAGACGGCGATGAAGGACCGCGCCAAGGTCGTGCTGCGCGACGTGGTGGGCGAGACGCGGCTCGACGAGCTGCTCGCCCACCGCGAGGAGGTCGCCGCCAAGGTGCGCGCGCAGGTCGAGGCGGTCGCGGAGGCGTGGGGGCTGCACGTGGAGATGATCGGCCTCCAGGACATCGCGCTGCCGCCGCAGATGCAGGAGGTGCTCGCGAAGGGGGCCATCGCCGAGCGCGATCGGCGCTACGTGATCATCAAGAGCGAGGCCGACGTGGAGAGCGCGAAGAACTTCGCCGAGGCGGCGAGCATCCTCGCGCGCTCGCCCGGGGCGATGGAGCTCCGGCGCTTCGAGGCGCTGGCGAACCTGAGCCAGGGCAACACCAAGGTGATCTTCGACCTGGCGAAGCCGTACGACGACGTGCGGCACGCGGCGGCGGCCATGGCGGAGGCGGCCGCGACCGAGGTGCAGCCGGTGCGGGTCCGGGAGGGGCACGAGCCGGTCGACGCCGAGGCGCGGCGCGAGGCCGAGGCGGCCCTCGAGGCGGACGCCGCGCTCGAGGAGCAGCGGACGGCGCGGCGCGGGCGCATGGGCGGGGCGTGATCCCGGCGCTGACCGCGCTGAAGGCCGCGGCCGCGGCGCTGCTCGAGGCGCGCGGCGAGCGCGGCCTGTCGGCCCTCGTCGCCGGCGCCGAGCTCGCGCTCGCCGGGCCGCCCCAGCGGTGGACGATGGGGTCGCGCGAGGTGAGCGCGCTGCGCTTCTCGCTCGCCGTCGACGCGCCCGCGTTCGCGGCGCTCACGGCGGACGCGACCCGCCTCGCGGCGGCGAGGGACGCGTTCGCGAGCGCGGTGCGCACCCCGGAGACGGAGCTCGCCGATCTGATGCTGCTCCTGCGCCTGCCCGGCGTCGGGCGCGGCTGGAACCAGGTCTACCGGGAGGCCGCGCTCCCGGCCGCGACGGAGCGGCCGCCCCCCGACGCGGTCCTCGGCGGGGCGGCGGCGCTGCTCGAGGCCTCGGGCGACGCGCGCGGCGCGGCGATGCTCCGCCGCGCGCGGCTCGAGGCGGCGCAGGTCCCGAGCAGCGGCGGGGTCGCGCTCGTCCGCTGCGTGGTGCGGCTCGACCCGGCGGACCGCGCCGCGCTCGACCGCGACGGCGAGCGCGCGGAGCGGCTGCAGCGCGCCGTGCGCTGCGCCGGCACGCGCGCGGCCGAGGCGGTCGCGTCCGTGGAGCTCGCCACGGCGCTCGCCCCGCTCGGCGGGTCGCCGCCGCTCGGCCCGGCCGAAGCGCCGGGCGCGCGGCTCGCGCGTGCGCTCGAGGCGCGCGGCGCCGTCGTGGTGCCCGTCTCCCGCGACGACGGCGAGCCGGGCGGCGGGGGCGTGGAGCTCGCCGTCGTGGCGTCCGGAGAGCTCCTGCGCGTCCGGCTCGCCGCGTCCAGCCCGGGGCGCGAGCGCGGCCACGGCGGATGGAAAGCCGAGGAGATCCGGGCAATTACGGTCGCTGCCCAGGACGCGGCGACGCCGGAGCGGGCCGGGGAGCTCGCCGCGCTGCTCCTCGGCGGCGGCGAGCTCGCCTGACGGCGCGGCGGGAGGGGCTCGCCCGGCCTCGCGGCGCGCCGGGGCGAGGCCGGCGCGCTGCCGCGCTACGCCCCCGCCCCGGCGCGCGGGCCCTGCCCGAGGATGCGCCGGAAGGTCAGGTTGATGCGCGGCCCCACGCCGCGCTGCTTGGGCACGCCGTGGCGGTGGTGGTGTTGGGTGGTCCCGCCCATCACCAGGAGGCTCCCCCCGCCGAGCTCCAGCTCGACCGCGGGAGCGTCCTTCCATTTCCGGACGGGCTTGAGGACGAAGCGGCGCGGCGCACCGAGCGACACGGAGGCGATCAGCGGATTTTGCCCGAGCTCCTTCTCCGCGTCGGCGTGGAAGCCCATGGAGTCGTCGCCGCCGCGGTAGTAGTTCAAGAGCACGCTGTTGAACGCCGGGCGGGGCGCGCGCGGCGGCTCGGCCACGGAGAGCTCGGCGCACGCCGACTCCACGCGCGCCTTGAGCTCGGCGAGCGGCGGCGACCACGGCTCGGGCGAGAGCGTCAGCCCCGAGTAGGTGTAGATCGCGCCGGGGTCGCCGTACCACGCCGACAGCCGCGGCTGGAGGAACTCGCTGCCGAAGAGCTTGATCCTGTCCTGCCGCCACGCGACGCCGGCCCGCAGCGCCTCGAAGAGCGCGTCCGCCTCGGCGCGCGGGAGCCACGGATCGAGGAGGGCGAACCAGCCGCCCTCGGCGAGGTGCTCGATCCGCGTGCGCACGAGGACCGACTAGCGCGCTCGCCGCGCGCGCGCCAGGCAGCGTCGATGGGGCGCCTCCCGGCGCTCGCCGGGCACGCGCGCTCCTTCAGGCGGAGCGGCGCTTCACCGACAAGGGGTTTCCGATGGAGTTCGATCTCGTCGTTTCGCGGGGGACGATCCTCGACGGCAGCGGCCAGCCTCGCTACCTGGCGGACCTGGGGATCCAGGGCGGCAAGGTGGCGGCGATCGCCGGGCCAGGCGCGCTCCACGGAGGGCGCACGCTCGACGCCGGCGGGCTCGCCGTCGCCCCCGGCTTCATCGACATCCACTCGCACGTCGACTGGCTCCTCCCGCTGCCGGACCACGAGCGCGTCCTCGCGCCGATGGTCGCCCAGGGCATCACGACCGTGGTGGCGGGCAACTGCGGGCACTCCCCTGCCCCGGTCACCGACGCGTCGATCCCGCTGGTGGAGCACTCCGCGGAGATCCTGAAGGACGGAGCGCTCGCCTATCCATGGCGATCGATGGGCGAGCTCCTGAGCGCCCTCGAGGGCGGCGGGCTGCTCGTCAATGCCGCGCTCCTGGTCGGCCACGGCACGCTCCGTCAGGCGGTCATGGGCAACAGCGCCGCTCGCCCGGGCTCGAAGCAGATGGCGGCGCTCTGCGCGCTCGCGCGCGCGTCGCTCCGCGAGGGCGCGTTCGGGCTCTCGGCCGGGCTGGCCTACACGCCGGGGGTCTTCGCGCGCAGGGACGAGCTCCTCGGCCTGCTCCGGACCGTGGCCGACGAGGGCGGCGTGTTCACGGTCCACGGCCGGGCCTACACGTGGGTCTCGCCGTTCTACAGGCCGCTGCTCCTCGGCCCGCCGCACAACCTCCGCTCCGTCCGCGAGCTGCTCGGCCTGGCGGAGGAGGGCCGCGTGAAGATCCAGCTCTCGCACCAGATCTTCATCGGCCGTCGGACGTGGCCCACGGCGCCGTGGGTGCTCCGCGCGATCGAGCGGGCCGTGGACCGGGGGGTCGACGCCGCGTTCGACGCGTTCCCCTACACGGTCGGCAACACCACGGTGAACGCCCTCTTCCCCGCCTGGGTGCTCGACGGCTTTCGCGCCCGCATCAACGACCCGGCGGTCCTCCGGAGGCTCCGGCGGGAGTTCGCGATGTTCCGGCGGCTCCTCGGGCTGGAGTACGCGGACATCCGGCTGCTCTGGGGCGCAGCGCCGGAGCTCGCCGAGCTCGAGGGGCTCGACTTCGAGGAGATCGCGGGGCGCCTCGGCAGGAGCGCGTTCGACGCCTACGTGCACGTCGCCCGCGTGAGCGACGGCAGGGCGCGCGTCCTCCTGGACACGTACTCCGGCGTGGGTGCGCGGGACGAGCCGCTCCGGACCGTGCTCTCGCACCCGCTCTGCGCGTTCGAGACCGACGCCATCCTCACCCGGCGCGGCCGGCACAACCCGGCGTCGTTCGGCACGTTCCCGCGCGTGCTCGGCCATTACAGCCGCGACCTCGGCCTGTTCCGGCTCGAGGAGGCCGTGCGCCGGATGACCTCGCTGCCCGCCGAGCGGATCGGGCTCCGCGGCGTGGGGCGCATCTTGCCCGGGCACTGGGCGGATCTCGTCGTCTTCGATCCGGCCGCGGTGGCGGACAACACGACGCCGCGCCGAGCGGACGCGCCGCCGTCGGGGATCCGGGCCGTCCTGATCACCGGCGAGGTGGTGGCGCAGGACGGCGCGCTGACGAGCAAGACGCGGCAGGGGCGCGTGCTGCGCAGATAGAGGGCCGCTGAGCGTCCCTGGCCGACGGACGCCGTGTGCCCTACATAGCTCGTCCGCCAACGATGCCGAGCTCGCCCATCCCGCGAAGGAGCCCCGGTTTCCTCGCCCTCATCCTCGGCGCGCTCATGGCGCTGGGCCCGCTCTCCATCGACATGTACCTGCCGAGCCTGCCGACGCTGCAGCGCGAGCTCGGCACCACCGCCTCCGCGGTGCAGCTCACGCTCGCCGCGTACTTCGCGGGGCTCGGCCTGGGGCAGCTCGCCTACGGCCCGCTGACCGATCGGTTCGGCCGCAAGCGCCCCCTGTACGTCGGCCTCGCGCTCTACGTGCTCGCGTCGCTCGGGTGCGCGCTCGCGCCGAGCGTGCAGTCGCTCATCGCGCTTCGCTTCCTCCAGGCCGTCGGCGGCGCCGCGGGGCAGGTCGTGACGCGGGCCGTGGTCCGCGACCTCTACGGCGGGGCCGCCGCCGCGCGGCTGCTCTCGCTGCTCATGCTCGTCATGGGGGCCGCTCCCATCCTCGCGCCGACCCTCGGCGGCTGGATGCTCCTCGTCGCCGGCTGGCGCGCCATCTTCGCGCTGCTCGCCGCGCTCGGCCTCGGCTGCCTCGCGCTCATGGCCGCCGCGCTGCCCGAGACGGCGGCCTCTCGGGCCGAGCGGCTCGACCTCCGCGCGATCGGCGCGCACCTCGGCGCCCTCGGGCGGGATCACGCCTTCGTCGCGTACACCCTGACGGGCGCCTTCGGCCAGGCCGGCATGTTCGCGTACATCTCGGGCTCGCCGTTCGTGCTCATCGAGCTGTTTCACGTCTCGCCCCAGCACTACGGCTGGATCTTCGGCGCGAACGCGTTCGGCCTCATCGCCGCCGCCCAGCTGAACCACCGGCTGCTCGCGCGGAGATCGCCCGCCCAGCTGCTCGCGCGGGCGACGGCCGCGACCACGGCGTTCGGCGTGGTCCTCGTCGCGGTCGCGGTCGGCCGCTGGGGCGGGCTCACCGCCGTGGTCGGCTCGATCTTCGCGTTCGTGGCGAGCCTCGGCTTCATCAACGCCAACGCGACGGCGCTGGCGATGGACGGGCAAGCCGCGCGCGCGGGGCTCGCCTCCGCGGCGCTCGGCTCGGTTCAGTTCGCGATCGCGGCCTGCGCCTCGTCGCTGGTCGGTCTCCTGAACGACGGCACCATGCGCCCCATGGCGGCCGTCATGGCCGCCTGCGGCGCGGCCTCGTGGCTCGCGGGCGCGGCGGCCCGGCGGCCCGACGCGCGCGCCGCGTCGGCCGCGCACCGCCTCACCGATTCGCCGGCCTCTCTGCGAGCCACGCCGGATATCCCTTCGAGTCCGCGGCCGCCAGCCTGAGGTCGGGCAGCTGCGCGAACACCGCCCGGCCCACGCCGTAGAGCGCCTCGAGCAGGGTCTCCTCCGGGCCGAACGCCTCGAGCCCCAGCGTCCACGCCGCCGGCGCGGCGTTGCCCTTGCCGTCCACGAGGTCGACGCGGGTCAGCTCCACCGCGCAGCCGGCGCCGGGGATCCTCCCGCCCGTCGCCTCGGCGACGCGGCCGCTCGCCACCCCGAACACCCGCACCTGGCGCTCTTTTCTGAGCGTCGTCCACCCGCGCCCCCCGTCGTCGGCGTCCGTCGAGCGGTGAGACAGCTTGGTCCACCGCTCCAGCTCGCCCAGGATCGTGGGCGAGAAGTGGATGGGGCCGAAGGCGCAGCGCCGGAACTTCGTCTCCAGGCTCGCCGCCCCGCCGCGCATCTTGATCCCGAGATCGGCGCGCTGGACGCGGAGGTAGCGGTCGGTCCGCGGCGGCTCGGAGGACGACGCGCCGGAAAACCACGACGTGAGCCGCTGCACCCGGGCGTCGTCGACGGGCAAAAACCAGCGGACCTCGAAGCTCTCGTAGAGATGCATGGCGTCCTCCTGACCCGTGCGCAGGCGGCGCGCGCGCCCCCATCGCTTCGTGCGAGGAGACGGGAGCGCGTGCGCCGTCGGCGCGGCGGAGGCTGGGTCAGGGCCGGTTCAGGCTGCCGTCACCGAGAGCTGCGCGCTCCGGGCGAGCGACCCCGCACATGCCGCCGTGGGGTCGCTGGATCAGGCCCTCGACGAGGCCCGGAACGAGTCGGACACGACCTTCTTCGCGAAGTCGACGATCTGATCCTTCGGGGCGTTCTGGATCGCGTACTTGACCACGTAGCCGCCGGCGAGGAGGGTGAGCTGGCGCAGGATCTTCGAGCTCGCGAGCACGCCGATCGCGAACGCCGCTCCGCCGATCGCGATGGGAACGATGTAGGGGACGTCCTTGACCTTGCTCTGCACGTCCTTGGCGAACTTGAGCAGCATGTCGAGGCTCATCCCGCCGTCGCCGCCCTGCGCCTGCTGCGAGCTCGACTCCTGCGAGCCGGCCTCCTGCGAGCCGCCCTCGTAGATCCCGTTCTTGTACCCGGTCGAAGTGTACTGGTCGTTACCGATGGTGCTCATAGCGCTCTACCTCGTCCTGAATGATCAAGCCTCTGAGATGGGGATAGCTCCCGGCTCTATGCGAAGCACATACCAGTCTGGAGAATCGCGCAACGGGCGGCGCAGCGACGGCGCTTCGCGCTGCCCGCGCCAGCAGCAAGGGCGATCGCGTGCGCGGGCGCTCGGCGGCGATGGGGCAACTTGGCCGGGCGTGGCAAATGATCTCGCCTCAAGGGCTCACGCCCCGTCGGCGCTCCGACGAGGACACCGGGACGCGGACGGAGCCGGGCGAGGCCCCGAGCGCGAGGGCGATGGGGGCGACGCCAGGCGAGCGCCCGGCGATCCAGAGAACACACTTCGCAATTCGTAACTTAAATCACATTTTACGCGCTCAACGTGGTTGCGGCGGTCGAAGGCGTTGGCGGTCGGCCGGCGTCAGGCCACCCGGCGGCGAAGGCGACGAGGAGAGCATGGACGGCAGGGCATCGTGATCGTCAACACGCCCTTCTACCGGTACGACGCGCCGAAGGCGGCTTGACGGGCCGAGCGCCCTCGCAGCTCACCACCACGCGCGCTCCCTGGCGAGCGACACGATCGCGGACGAGAGCTTGTGCGGGTCGTGGCGGATCAGCTTGCCGCCGAACAGCAGATCCGCGGGGACGAGGAGGTCGGAGGCGAGCCGCCGGTCCGGCGAGGTCACGACCGGCTCGGAGCCGGCGGAGGCGTACTCCTGCAGGCTGGCCGAGGGCCACACGTCGTTGAACAGCACCGCGTCGAGCCGGGCTTCGCCGAGGTACATCGCGATGGTCCCCACGAAATCCTCGACCGTGTAGCCGGGTGTCTCGTTGGGCTTGGTCATGAGATTGCACACGAACAGCGCGCGGGCGCGGCTCGCCGCGATCGCCTCGCGCACCCCCTTGACGAGGAGGTTCGGCACGAGGCTCGTGTAGAGATCGCCCGGCCCGAGGATGATGAGATCCGCGTCCGCGATCGCCTCGAGCGCGGCTGGATAGGCCTGGGCCTCCGGGTCGAGATAGACCGAGAGCACCGGCGCATCGAGCATGTCGGAGAGGTTGTCAATCGACGCTTCCCCGCGGATGGTCCGGTCGTTCTCGAGGCACATCACGAGATCGACATGGTCCATCGTGACGGGGAGGACGCGGTTCTTGACGGAGAAGATCTCGTGCAGGCGCTCGACCGTGAGGGGGAGCGAGCCGGTGATCTCCTGCACCGCCGTGAATATCAGGTTGCGCAGGGTGTGCCCGCCGAGGCTCCCCGAGCGGAAGCGGTGGCTGAGCAGCTCCTTCAGCGCGTCCGGGTGCTCGGACAGGGCGACGAGGCAACGCGTGAAGTCGCCCGGGGGCAGGAGGCCGTACTCGTCCCGGAGCCTGCCGGAGCTCCCGCCCGAGTCCATCATGGTCACGATCGCGGTGATCCGGGCGCTCAGGTCGCGCAGGCCCGTGAGGAGCGTGTAATGGCCCGTTCCTCCTCCCACCGTCACGATCTTCGGCGTCGCCATGGCGGAGCAGGGTACCACGCGGGCGAGCGGGGCCGACACCGGCCGTCACGCCGCCGAGATCGCGGCGCGCGGCTGCGGCATGCACTTCGCGAGGCGGCTCGAGGCGACGGCGTGGTACGTGGGCGCGATCTCGGCGCTGTAGCAGCGCCTGCCCGCCGCGAACGCCGCCACCGCGACCGAGCAGAGCCCGCCGAACGGCTCCCAGACGACATCGCCCGGATCGGACGACGCCCGGATGATGCGATCGAGCAGCTTGAGGGGCTTCTGGTTGCCGTGGACGGAGCGAGTCTCCTCCTTGAAGCGCTCGGCGCCGCGGACCGCGGGCTCGTGCCAGACGTTGGTCACCCCCACTTCGCAATGGAACTTCGCGCGCAGGCTCGCCCATTCATGGCCCGTCAGCGGCCGCTTGCCGTCGACCGAGAAGTAGGGCCGCCCCTCGGGGCGGCCGTGCGCGTTCGCGAACGCGACGATCCGCTCGAACGCCGAGGCGGGGGGGTAATACCAGAGATGGCAGCGCGTGAAATACTTCCTCGTGGCGGCGTTCTTCACGCCGCACGCCTCGTTCGTCTGGCGCAGCGGGAGGCCCGAGCGCTCCCATTCGTGCCGCAGCCAGGCCTTGAGGGGCAGCCGCACGCCGCCGCTCTCCAGCAGGACCTTGCGGACGTACTGCACGCACACCTCGCTCACGACCGGGAACTTGCGCAGCGTCCGGGTGTTCGCGTTGCCGGCGATGTGGGCGATCCCCTTGTCCCACACATGGCAGCTCCGGTACTCCCAGCCGTGCTGATCGAGCAGCGGGTGCACGGTCGCCCAGCCGACCTCGGTCCCCCAGAACCACAGGGTGGCCGACGGCAAAGCGCGCTCCGACCAGACGGCGACGTGGGGCGCGTACCACGCGGCGAGCCCCTCGTGCGTCGGGGGATCGCCGGGAAAGCCGGAGACGCCATACGCGCCGTCGGAGACGATCACCGTGGGCCTCGGCCAGGAGGCATAGTGATCCAAGGAGTCGCCGAGCGTCAGGACGGGGTGGAGGTCGGTCGATGCGCGCTTCACGGGGGGCACGCGGCCATCCAATCGAACTGCGCGGATCTGTCAACAAAACGGCGGAAATAGGCGCCGGCGGACCCGCCGGTGAGCCGGCCGGCGCCGGGGCGGCGCGCCCCGGCGCGCGGGGCGGTCACCCCCCCTGCCCTCCGGAGAGAGGTGCTCGACGAGGGCCGCCGGCCGCGATCACCGCATCACAGCCGCTCCGCGCGCCCGCGGTGGGCGCCGCCGCGCGGCCCTATGAAGACGTGCACGGATGTCGTCCGGAGAAGGCGCGCTGTGGACATGGAGGGAACGCTGTTCGAATGAAACCAACTGTGGCGAGCGGCGAGCGGCGAATCGCGCGGGGCCGAGCGCCGCGGCGACGGCTGCGACGGCGATTGTAGCGGCCGAGCGAGCAGCGTATGTTGGGTAGCTTCGTGCCCCACTTCGCTTCGCCGGAGCTCCGCCGCGACGCTCGCCGGGCCCCCGGCATCGGGTGAGATCACCCCACGCGGAACCATCGATTCCACACGGGAGGAAACCATGAGTGCAATGAAGTGCATGAGCTCACGATCCGTCGTTCGCGCGCTTCCAGCCGTCGCCCTGGCGGGATTGAGCCTGCTCGCGCCGCTCCCGGCAGCGGGCCAGTCGCTCGAGGCGCCCAGCCATTTCTACTGGGCCGACACCCTCGTCGCGCACATCGCCCCGGAGAACAACGAATACGGCAGCGGCACGACCTATGTTTACTGGGCCGGCGTCGAGGGGGCGACCGAGTACCGGAGCCGCAGCCTGTGCGCCTCGTTCGTCACCCAGGTCCTCAAGCGGGCCTATGACCTGTCGACCTACGACATCGCCGCGTGGTTCGGCAGCACGAGCCCCAACGCCGTCCTCTACCACGACAGGATCGTCGCGGAGGACGGCTTCGACGAGATCCTGACGGTGGACGAGATCCAGGCGGGCGACATCATCGCCATCGAGTATCCGACGGGGACCACGGCCTCCGGGCACGTCGCCATCGCGGCGAGCGCCGCGGTGCCGCGCTCGGGCACCTATCCGCTCATCGCGGGCACGACCCAGTACGTGCTCACCGTCCTCGACGCGAGCACCACCGGCCACGGGATGACGGACACCCGGCGCACGTCGGACGGCTCCTGGCACCCGGGCGTCGGGCGGGGCGACATGCGCCTTTATGCGAGCAGCAGCACCGGCGCGATCGTGGGATACACCTGGAGCCCGCAAGCAGGCTCGACGTACTACTCGAGGCAGATGCGCGATATCGTGATCGGGAGGCTCGCGGACTCGAGCGCCGCGCTCCCGGTGCCGCAATAGCGGCGCTCCCCGGCATCCCGCGCCTCCCGCGCCGGGCGGGCCGCCGCCGCGCCGCCTGACCCCGCGCCTCGCCAGGATCTCCGGTGCGCGGAGCTAGCGCGAGCGCGGCGCCGCCGAGAGGCGCGCCACCCGCAGGAGCTCCGGCGCGCGCTCCAGCGGCTCCGCGTCGACGTCGAGGCCGTCGAGCATCGCCGCCGTCGCGAGCACGCCGGGCAGCTCGACCTCCGGCGCCCACGCCTCGACATCCATCACCTCTCCGCCGACGACCTCCGACGCGCGCATCAGCGCCCGACCCGCGTGCAGGCAGAGGTTCACCTGCACCCGCGCGTCGCGCCCCCCGCGCTCGGAGAGCTCGCGCTCGAGCAGCAGCGCGGCCTCCACGATCTCCCGCCGCGACGCCCGGTCCGACGGCGCCGGGGCGGCGAGCTCCTTGAAGAACAGCAGCGTATTGCCCGTCTCCATCGCCGCGCCGAAGCCCCGCGCCGCGAGGAAGCGCGACGCGCGCGGCAGCACCGCGTCCATGTCGGCGAGCAGCGCGTCGTCAGGCTCGTCGGCGGCGCCGCACGCCGCGCGCACCTCGACGTGGATCGCGCCCACCCGGCGCTCCTCCGGGCTCCCCGGCAGCGGCGCGACGCTCTTGCGGGCCGCGGCCACGGCGGCGCGGAGCCCCTCGATGAACTCCGCCGCCGTCTGGTGCCGCGCGGCCGGGTCCTTGGCCATCGCGCGGAGCACCACGCCGTCGAGCTCGGGGCTCACGGGCGCCTCGCGGCTCGGGCTCGGCGGGAGCACCCAGAGGTGCATGTGCAGGAGCGTCGCGAGCATCGAGTCGAGGAACGGGAGCTTGCCTGTCAGCATGTAATAGGCGAGCGCGCCGAGGGCGTAGACGTCCGTCCTCGGGTCCGCCGCCTGCCCCCGGATCTGCTCGGGCGCCATGCACGCCGGCGTGCCGAGCAGGTGCGTCGGCGCCGTGATGCCCGGCCCCGCGTCGTCAAGGACCTTGGCGACGCCGAAGTCGAGGAGGATCACGCGCGCAGGACCGCCCTCGTCGGCGATGAACACGTTCGAGGCCTTGAGATCCCGGTGCACGATCGCGCTCCCGTGAACCGCCGAGAGCGCCTCGCAGACCGGCTCCAGGATCTCGAGGGCCTCCTCCGGCGAGAGCCTGCCGCGCGAGGTGATGTACGACTGGAGATCGACCCCGCGGAGGAGCTCCATCGCAAAGAACGGCCGGCCCCCGGGGAGCTCGCCGCAATCGAGGATGCGGATCACATTGGGATGGTCGATCCGCCGGATCGTCTGGATCTCGCGCTCGAACCGCACGACTGCCTCGCGGGTGAACACGAGCTCCGGGTGGAGCACCTTGACCGCCGCGCGCTCGCCGCTCTCCGCGTGCACGGCGCGGTAGACGACGCCGAAGCTGCCGTGAGCGATGCTCTGCTCGACCACGTAATCGCCCACACGGCTGCCGGCGGGGAGCGTCTGCGGGCGGCCCGACGACGCGGGCGCTGCGCAGGTGTCCATGCACAAAACCGCCTCACCGGCGCCGCCGCCGCACGCCGTGTCGAGCGCGCCCGCCCCATCCGACACGGCCCTCTGCGCCGCATCGTCCTGGGTCGGGGCCACCGAGCGAACGGTCTCTTGCCACACCCTCGCGGAAGAAGCACACCCCGTTCCATCGCGATGGCCGGGGCGGAGGAAGCCTTCGTCCGGGCCGTCGAACGGGCTAAGCTCTCGTCCAAGGAGGCAGCTTGCCGCGCTGTCAGGTCTGCCATCGCCGCATCTCCGGCACGAAGCCCTGCCCGCGCGACGCCTGGCTCCCGCCGCCGAGCGACGCCCTCGACGCGGCGCAGGAGCCGGCCCCGTCGCTGCCCGGGATGACGCCGCTCGGGCGCATCGGCGCGGGCGGCTTCGCCACGGTGTGGGAGGCGGCGCGGGCCGAGGGCGGCGAGCCCGTCGCCCTCAAGGTCGGGCGGTGGGCGAGCCCGCTGATGGTGGAGCGATTCCGCCGCGACGCGGAGGCGCTCGAGCAGGTGGGCCCGCCGCACGTGCCCCGGGTGGTCGCGCACGGCGCGCTGCGCGACGGGCGGCCGTACATCGCGATGGAGCTCATCCGCGGCAGGACGCTCGCCGATGTGCTCGCCGAGCTCGAGGGCCCGCTGGGCGCCGAGGACGTGGTGACGCTGGGCGCGGCCATCCTCGAGTCGCTCGCGGCGGCGCACGCGAAGGGCGTGATCCACCGCGATCTGAAGCCGGAGAACCTGCTCCTGGCCGAGGGGGGGCAGCGCCTCGCGCTCCTCGACTTCGGCCTGACGAAGCACGCGCGCGCGCCGGAGGACGAGGGCCTCACGCCCCGCGGCACGGTCCTCGGCACCCCGGAGTACATGGCCCCGGAGCAGATCCGCGGCGACCCGATCCAGGACGAGCGCACGGACATCTACGCGTTCGGCGTGATCCTCTACGAGCTCCTGACGCTGCGGACGCCGTTCACCGGCGATCGGGGCGAGATCGAGCACGGCCACCTCGCGCTCCGCCCGCACCGACCCCACGAGTTCGCCGCCGTGCCCGACGCGCTGGAGCGGCTCGTCCTCGCCTGCCTCGCGAAGGAGCCCGAGCGCCGCCCGCCCGACGTCGCCGCGCTGCGGCGCGCGCTCGAGCAGGCGCGCCCGGGCGGCGCGCAGCCCGCGCCGAACACGCAGCCCGCGCGCGGCGCGCTGCTCACCGAGGGCCGCCAGCCCGCGGTCGTGCTCGTGGTCGAGGCCAGGGGCGCGGCCGCCGTCGTGATGAGCGCCGTCGCGGCGCGCAAGGGGTTCGTGGCGAGGCAGCGCGGGGGCCGGCTCGTGTGCGTGTTCTCGGGCCTCGACGCCGACGACCCGGTGAGCGCCGCGATCGCGGTCGCCCGCGAGGTCGAGGAGCGGCGCGCCGGGCGCGCGGCCGTGCACATCGCCGGGCTGATCGTGCGCCGCAAGGAGCAGGGGCCGCCCGCGGTCTACGGCGCGCCGGTCGAGCAGCCCGACGCCTGGATGCCGCGGGGCGACTGGAGCGGCGTCGTGCTCACCGCGGATCTCGTGCGCGCCCTGCCGGAGGGCGAGCTCCGCGGGATCTCGCGCGACGCCGCGCTCTCGCCCGCGCCCTTCCCCGCGTTCTACCGGCTCGCCGAGCGCTCGCGCTCCCCGCCGGGCTCCGCGAGCGCCGCGCCGCTCGTCGGCCGCGACGACGTCGTCGGCGCGCTCGCGGTGAGCATGGAGGCGAGCCTCTCCGGCGGGAGCCCGGGCCTGTTCACCCTCATCGGCGAGGGGGGCCTCGGCAAGTCGCGCCTCATCGACGAGGCGGCCGCGCTCGTCGGGCGCATGCAGGAGGGGGCGCAGCTCATCGCCCTGCGCGCGGCGCAGCCGCTCGCGGGCGAGCGCGTGTCCGGCCAGCTCCTCGCCCGCGTGCTCGACGTGGACGCCGCCGCGCGGCCCGAGGAGGTGCGGGCGCGCTGCGCGGAGCGGCTCGGCGAGGCGCTCGCCGAGGAGGCGTGGACGGCGGTGGCCGCGGCGCTCGGGTGGACGCCGCCGGACGCCGCGGACGCGTCGCCGTGGTCGCTGCGGCAGAGCACGATGCGCGCGATCGCCGAGGGGCTCCGCCGCCGCGCGCGCGAGGCGCCGGTCGCGGTCCTCGTCGACGACGCGCACTGGGCGGACGACGCGGCGCTCGACGCGCTCGAGCTCGCGACGCTCGACGCGCCGGGCTGCCCGCTCTGGGTGCTCGTCGCGGCGCACCCGCGGTTCGAGGACATGCGCCGGAGCTGGGGCGCGCGCGCCGAGCGGCACGACCGGGCGGCGCTCGGGCGGCTCTCGGAGCAGGACGCGATGCGGCTCGCGGCCGAGCTCCTCCTGCCCGCGGAGTACCCGCCCGAGGCCGCGCTCCGGCAGCTCGCGAGCTGGTCCGGGTACAACCCGTCCACCCTGACCGAGCTCGTCCGGGCGCTGAAGCGCACCGGCGCGGTCCAGCGGCGCCCGACCGGGGCCTTCTACGTGGCGACCGCCGCGCTCGATCAGCTCCCGCCGCTGCCCGTGTGGCAGTGGCTGGCCGCGCGCCGGCTCGACGCGCTCTCGCCCGAGCTCGCGGCCTGCGTGCGGCTCTGCTCCGCGCTCGGGCCCGACTTCACCCGGGAGGAGGTCGAGGCGATCCAGGACGCGATCGAGCAGGCGGGCGGGGCGAGCACGCCGATGGACGCCGGGGTCGGCCTGGGCGCGCTCGTCCAGCTGGGCCTGCTCGTGCGCGGCGAGCGGGGGATCTACGCGTTCGAGAGCGCGACGTTCCGCGACGCGGTCTACGACGCGCTCGCGCCGGCCCAGCGCCAGGCGATCCACGCGCACGCGTTCGCGTTCTGGCGGGCGCGCGTGGACCCCGGCGCCCCGGACCTGCGGGGGCTCGGGCACCTCTCGCGGCACGCGGCCGCGTGCGGCGAGCGCGCCACGGCGGCGTCGGCCCACCTCGCGCTCGGCGACCGGGCGGCGGCGAGCCACGGCAACGTCGAGGCCGACCAGCGCTACACGGCCGCGCTCGCGCTCCTCCCCGAGGACGACGCGCGGGGGCGCGCGCGCGCGCTCGCCGGCCGCGGCAAGGCGCGGTACTGCCTGCACCGGATCCCCGAGGCGCTCGCGGATCTCGCGCTCGCGCGCGAGCTCGCGCGGGGGCTCGGCGACGACCGGCTCACGGCCGAGCTCCTGCTCGAGGAGGCGACGGCGCTGGATCACGCGACCGACTACGCCGCGTCGGCGCGGCGCGCGTTCGAGGCGCGCGAGATCGTCGAGCGCCTCGGGGACCTCCGGCTCGAGAACCGCCTGCGGATGGCGCTCGGCCGCTCGTGCTGGCGGCAGCAGCGGGTGGCGGAGGCGATCGAGCTCCTCGGCCGCGCGTCGGCCGGGGCCGCGGCCGAGGGCGACCAGGAGACGCGGGTCATCTCGCTGCTGCTCCTGTCGATGGCGCTCGTGATCGCGGGCCGGCTCGCCGACGCGGAGGCGCGCTTCTGCGAGGTGATCGCGCTCTCCAAGGAGAGGAAGGATCGGCTGCACCTCTGCTCGGCGTACGCCAACCGCGCCTACCTGTGGGCCGCGCTGAGCGCGCCCGAGCGCGGGCTCAAGGACCTGAGCCGCGCGGTCGAGCTCGCGCGCGAGATCGGCAACCCCGAGCCCGAGCACGTCGCGACGCACAACCTCGCCGAGCTCTTGCACTGGTGCGGGCGCGAGGACGAGGCGCTCGCGCTGGCGCGCCGCTCGCGCGTGCTCGACGAGCGCTTCGGCGAGCGCGACGCCCCGGACGACGCCCTGCTCATCGCCCGCATCCAGGCGGCGCGCGGCGATTTCGTGGAGGCGGCGCGCCTCGTCGCGTGGGTCGCCGCGCGGTGCAGCCCCGACGCCTCGGCGCCGGCGCTGTTCGCGCTGTTCCGGACGCTGAAGCTGGTGCTCGCGGCCGAGGGGATCGAGCTCCCCGCGGGCACGGAGGAGCCGGGGGACGGCTGGGAGGCGCTCACCGATTTCGCGGAGCGCACCCTGCCGGTGGAGGAGCTGCTCGAGGTGCTCTATTTCCGCGCGCGCGTCGCCGCGTCCGCCGGGCGTCACCGCGAGGCGTCGGCGGCGCTCGAGCGCGCGCGGCCCGTG
Source organism: Sorangium sp. So ce385 (assembly GCF_051474135.1). Lineage (NCBI taxonomy): Bacteria > Pseudomonadati > Myxococcota > Polyangiales > Polyangiaceae > Sorangium > Sorangium sp. So ce385. The sequence continues at coordinate 11,662,991 of NZ_CP150337.1, forward strand.
CTCGCCGGCTGCCGCATGTGGCAACCCCGCTTCGAGGCGGTGGCGGCGCTGCTGCCGTCGCCTGCCGAGCCGTCCGAGGGCGATGCACCCCCTGACGCGCTCGCGCGCAGGGAGTAACGAAAACTGCGCCCGGGTGAGCGCTGAACCCCGATGCAAATCGCCTCAGCGTGGCGAGAGGGTGTCGCGGCGCCGGCGCTTCGCGCGCGCGTCCGGGAGCGAGAATTCGGGCTGAAAGCGCGCAATGCGACGGGCGCGGGAGCGGCGGGCCGCCGGGCTGATGCATTTCGCCTCAGTGCCGGGCATGAGGACGATGTAGGGGCTACCGCGGACGTCGACCGGGTGCGATGCGGAGCCCGACCGTGGGGCGTTCCACCGTCGGTGCGATGCGGGCGGGAGTGGTCAGGCATGGCCCGACGATTGCAGCGATTTCAGCAAACCCCACCGCACTCGAAGAGAGAGGCACCCATGAGACTTACCGCGCTACGGACGGTTGTTGCGATTCCCTGCCTTGCGTTGTTCGGCTGTGTCACGAGCGCCGATCCGGGCTCCGAGGAGGCGGTGGGCACGTCGGAACAAGAGGTGATATCGACGAACCGGCTGTCGATGAATCGCCTCTCGATGAATCGCCTCTCGATGAACAGCCTCTCGATGAACCGCCTCACGGCGGACGGCCGCACGCTGGCCACCACGGACTTGCTGCGCGACGAGGACGGCCGTGAGCTCCTCCGCTACACCATCGCCTGCGCGCTCCCCGAGGGGAAGGCGCTCGTGGGCGAGGCGGACGGCACGACGTACAAGTTCCCGGGGCGGATCGGCCTCGCGCCCGACTGGCTGCGCGCCCCGCTCCCCGAGAAGTCCCAGCGCTGGGTCACGGCGTGCCTGCTCGCGCACGTGAACGGGTACGGCGTCGAGGTCGCGATCTCGCTGCGGGGCCGCCACCCGGCGCTGGCCGCGGACAGCGCGGAGCGGCAGGCCTATCAGCAGGAGGAGATCTCCTTCTTCGGCAACGTGTTCCAGCCGCTCGGCCTGCGCGACGAGCTCGGCGACATCGGCTCGCGGATGTACGCTTGCGGCGGCGCCTTGCTCCAGCTGTCGTGCGCCGGCAACGAGACCAACTTCGCGCCGGAGCGGACGTGCGCGTCGAAGGACGACTGCAGCCTCAAGTTCCTGGGCCCGTGCCGCGACCTGACGGACCTGAAGGGCAGCGTGTGCAAGAACGCCTCCCTCGAGGGCTACGAGCGGTGCGAGGCGACGGTGACCACCCCGGGGGGCAAGTCCATGAAGACCCCGTACGATGAGGTCGTGACGGTGTTCCTGCAGCGGCCCGACTTCTCGGCCTTCTATCCGCTCTGCACGCCGCTGTTCCCCTGAGCGCGCCCGCCTCCCACGCCGCGCCGCCGTGGGATCCGCGGGGCGGCGCCTCTCCGCTCCGCCTCCGAAGGGCTCCGCGCCACGCGAGCGCAGAGCCCGCCCGTGAACCGGCCCTCGTTCGTCCCGGCCGTGCGCTTTGACGCCCTGCTGCCGGCGCACCCTCGGCGCGCGCGTCGCCGGACGCGGCAGAGGGGCATACAGGTTGCAGACATTTCGCCCGGTCCCACGGCACGAAGGCGAGGAGGGCGAATGAAGGCGCTTGTGTTTCACAGCCCAAAGCATGTCAGCGTGGACACCGTCGACGCGCCGGTCCTGCTGCGGACGACCGATGCGATCGTGCGGGTGACGAGCACGGCCATCTGCGGGTCGGATCTGCATGTCTACAATGGGCTGATCCCGCAGGAGAAGCCGCTCGTCCTCGGGCACGAATTCATGGGGATCGTCGAAGAGGTGGGGAGCGAGGTGAAGCGGCTCCGCCCGGGCGATCGCGTGCTCGTGCCCTTCGCCATCGCGTGCGGGAGCTGCTTCTTCTGCGAGAGGGACCTGCCTGGGCATTGCGAGCGCTCGAACCCGGGGCATTACGGGCCCGAGGGGAATGTCATCAGCTCGAAGGGGGGCGGGCTCTTCGGGTACACCGACCTGTATGGCGGATATGCGGGCGGGCAGGCCGAGATGGTCCGCGTGCCGTTCGCCGACGTGGGGCCGCGCAAGGTCGATGACGACCTGACGGACGAGCAGGTCTTGTTTTTGACGGACATCCTCCCGACCGGCTACACCGCCGTCGACTGGGCCGGGATGCAGGGCGGAGAGACGGTGGCGGTCATCGGCTGCGGGCCGGTGGGCATCATGGCCATGAAGTGCGCCTGGCTCCGCGGCGCAGCGCGCGTGATCGGGGTCGATCGGGAGGAGTACAGGCTGGAGAAGGCGCGCGAGATCGCCTCGGCCGAGACCGTCAACGTGGAGTCGGGGGTCGCGCAGGAGTTCATCCGAGCGGCGACCGGCGGCCGCGGCGCCGACGTCTGCATCGACGCCGTCGGCATGGAGGCGCACCGGACGCCGCTCGAGAAGATCTCCAACATGGTTCACGGGCAGATCGGCTCGTTCGTCGCCTTCAAGCTGGCGGTGAGCGCGGTCCGCCGGGGCGGGGTCGTCAGCGTGGTCGGCGTGTATGGCATGCCGTACGACAACTTCCCGCTCGGGCAGCTCTTCGACAAAGGGGTGACCGTGCGCTTCGGCCAGGCCCCGGTCCACAAGCACGTGGACAAGCTCCTCGGGTGGATCAGGGAGGGCAAGCTGCGCGCGGACGACGTCATCACGCACCGACTCCCGCTCGCGGAGGCGGCGCGGGGGTACGATCTCTTCAATGGGAAGAAAGACGGCTGCGTGAAGGTCGTGCTGAAGACCTGAACGCCCGTCCGGCCGAGGCGCGGCAACGAGGCGGAGATCCAGGCGCGCAATCATGCGCGCAGACGATTGACGTATTCTCGTCGCTTTATCGCGCGCAATCGATACCGCAATGGCGGTCCCTCCGCCGGCCGCTGCCGGCCCCGCCGGCTCGAGCCTTGGACAGCGTGGGTCGGGCCCCCGGGCCTCACGCAGCGTAGATCAGACCCAACAACGTCCTCTCGCGGAGCCCTCCGTTTCCGGTTGACATCCGCCACGGCGCATGGATCGACCACACTGCGCGCGTCCATGGCTGTCGATCTCGTGCGATACTCTCGCCCTCCGTGCCGCTGGAGAGCTCCCATGCACCGATCCCTCCTCGCCCAAGGCCTCGTGCTGTCGCTCGCGCCGTTCGGGTGCTCTGCTAGCCCGGAAATTCCTGAAGCGTACGGCAAGGCGATCATGAACCTGAACGGGGAGGAGCTGGTGCTCGACACGGGCGATGACGGCAAGCTGCCTGTCCCCAGATTCGATGACAGCTGGGACGTTGACTGCTCCATCGTCAATGGCGAGACCAATCTGGAGCTGGCGGATCGCTCGAAGGGCAGGAGGGGCTTCTACTACCTCGATCTCCATCTGCTCGGCAGCGAGCGCCAGGGCGGCGACGCCGCTGTCGTGAACATGCGAATGTACGTCGACGATGCGCTTTTTGACGGCTCTTGTCCGGCCACGCTCCGGACGTCGCAGCAGCGATCGCACGAATGCACGTTCTCGTTCGCCGGGTGCGATTTGCGCCCGCTCGGCGGTGCCCAGGACGGTATCCAGGCGCGCCTCGAGCGCGCGTCATTTCACTTGAAATGGTGCTTCGTCCCGTGAGCGGGCGCGCCCGCGGCGCGTTCCGAGGAGAGCCCCCCTCGGGCGCCGGGCGACCGCTCCGCCCGCAGACCGTCCTCGAGGGCGCGCGAGGCGCTCGGGGCGGGCCAGCGCTGCCTCGGGCGCGCCGCGGCGAGGCGTTCGGGGCGCCCGAGGCAGCGCTGGCCCGCGCGTCTGCCCACGGGTAAACATCGAACCATGGTGGATGCGTCCCCCCGGCGACGGTTCAGCGCCGCGTTCGCTCGCTGGTCTCGCCGCGTCCGGCGGCGGCTCGCGCTGGAGCTGATCCTCACCGGCGCCGCCGCGGGGCTGATGCTCGGCGCGGCGGGCGCAGCGGCCGCCTGGCAAACGCGGAACGGCGCGCTGCGCCCCTGGATGGCCGGCGGCGGCCTGCTCGGGGCGGCGGCCGGCGCGGCGGTGGCGCGGCGGCGGCGGTGGTCGGATCCGGACGTCGCGCTGTTCCTGGACGGCAAGCTCGGCGCGTCCGAGTCGGTCTCCACGGCCGTGGAGCTCGCGGCGGCCGAGCGCCCGGGTGACGGCGCGCCCCGCGCCGGCGCGCCTCCGGCCCGCGACGTGGTGTTCGCCCACGCCGCGGCGGCCCTCGATCGGGCGACCGCGAAGGAGGTCCGCGCGCCGCTGTGGCGCCCGTGGCACGCCGGAGCGCCCCTCGCGGCCGCGGTCATCGGTTATCTCAGCTGGGCTCCGCTGCCGCCTGCCCCCGCCAGCGCGGCGCCCCCGCCCGGGGCCGAGCAGGTGCGCATGGCCGAGATCGCCGGGCTGGAGCGGGTGATCCAGCTGGCGGAGGTCGACGCTCGGGACGCCGCGCAGCGCGATCGATTGAAGCGGCTCGCGGACGACGCGAAGCGGCTCCGCGACAAATTGAGGAGCGGCGTCGAGCGCCGCGAAGCGCAGGCCGACATCGGCAGGCTCCGCGACGCGATCACGGCGGAGCGGCTGTCGCTCGGCGAGGGCGAGCAGCGCCACGGGATGGAGTCGGCGCTCGGCAAGCTCGGGGAGGACCCGCAGCTGAAGCGGGCGGCGAAGGCGCTCGGCGACCGCGATCTCGTGGCGTTCGACGAGGAGATGGAGCGGATCGCGAACCGGGTCGAGAAGACCGATCGCGAGCGGGCCAGAAAGGCGCTCGAGGAGGCCGCCGAGGCCGCGAAGCGGGCCGGCGCCCCCGGCGTGGCGAAGGCGCTCGAGGAGCAGCGCGAGCTCCTGGATCGGCGCGGCCAGGAGGCCGACAAGCTGAGGGAGCTCGCCGAGGCGCTCGGCGAGGCGCTCGGCGACGAGGGGCGCGAGGCGCTCGGCGAGCTCGGTCGGACCGGGAGCGGCAAGGACGCGCGGCGGCTCGCCGACAGCCTCGGGAAGGCGCTCGAGAAGCTGAGCCCGGAGGAGCGTCGGCAGCTCGCCGAGCGCCTCAAGCGGCAGGTGGCGCGGTCGCCCGAGGGCGCGCCCGGGGAGGCCGCGTCGGAGGAGCAGCTGCGCGAGATGGCGCGGCAGCTGGCGACGCCCGAGGGCCAGCGGCAGCTCGAGGAGCAGCTGCGCCGGATGGCCCAGGAGGGAGGCCCGAGCAGCGAAGAGTCGGAGCGCCAGCGCGCGCTCGACGACGCGCAGCGCGGGGCGGGCGAGGCCGAGGGGCAGCTCGGGGGGACGCCGGTCCCGGCGCCGATCGCCGGCGGATCGGGCAACGCGGGTCCGGGCGGCGAAGGGCGCGGCGAGGGCTCGCAGGCGGGCGGCGGAGGCACGCGAGGGCGAGGGCCCGGGCAGCCAGGTCGCTCGGAGGGAGGCGGGCCGGGCAGCCACGAGGGGCAGACCGGCGCGATCGCGGGGGGCGAGCTGCGCTCGCGCGCCGACGCGCGGATCAATCCGGGCAGGCCGATGCCAGGGGTCGTGATGGGCCGGACCGCAGGGCGCGCCGGAGACACCGCCAACGTGCAAGGCGAGGGCGCGCTCGGCGTCGTGGGTCCCCAGGAGATCGGCGGCGTCGAGCGCAGCGACGTCCCGGAAGAGTACCGCGAGCAGGTCGGGCGCTACTTCCAACCCCGGTGAGCCCGGGCGTGGCGTGCGCGCCGCGCTCCGGGCCGACCCGCCGAGCGGATGCCGGGCGCGGAGCGGGGCGGCGCCGCGCGGGAGACGGCCGCGGCTGCCGCGGAAGCCGTCGTGCGGAGGCGCTGGAGCGGCGGTCCCGCCGGTCGGGCGGCGGTGGGCTCAGAAGCTCGCGCCGACCAGCAAGCCCTTCGCGTCGGCGGTGACGAGGGGCACGGCGTGGATGCGGGTGAGCCCGGTCTGCGGGGCCGGCAGCGTGCGGCTCGACGTGCTGAGCGCGTACACGGCGGTCCCGGCGAGCACCACGCCGCCGCCGATGAAGCTCCAGAAGGAGAGGTTGGCGAGCGTGGTCTGGGTGTCGCGCAGGTCGCTGCGCCGCTGGCTCGGGGACGGCTCCGCCGCGGCGGACTTGCCCTTCGCGGTGGAGAGGATCGCGAAGGTCACGCCCGAAGCGACCCCGAGCAGCCCGACCGCTCCGCCCGCGACCACCAGCGGGAGGTTCGAGCCGGCGTCGAGGCTCAAGGCGATGCTCTGGTCCGAGCCCCTCGCCACGAGCAGCGACGTCGACGTCCGGGCGCCGGAGCGGCGCGCCTCGATGGTGCGCTTGCCGGGATCGACGAACACCTGGGCCTCGAGGGGCGAGTGTCCGATGAGCTTGCCGTCGATGAGCACCTGGGCATCGTCGACGTTCACGCGGATGCGGAGCGTGCCGACGTGCGCCTTGGCCTCGGCGAGCCGCTGCTCCAAGAAGCGCTTCTTCTCTTCCTTCTCGCCGAGGGGAAACGTGTTGAGCGCGTACAGGAGGTGCTCGGCCGCCTCGCGGGGCTGGTTCACCTCCAGCTCGACGTTCCCGAGATTGCCGGCGACGTCGAAGCTCTGCTGGAGGTCCCACGCCGCCTGATAGCGCGCCTCCGCCTCGACGAACCGCGCCTCGTCGTAGAACCTGTTCCCCTCGCGGTAGAGCTGCGCGGCGCGCTCGCCCTCGCTCGATGTCGCGGCCGGCGCGTCGGTCGGAGAGGTGGGCGTGAGCCGAGCTTTGCCGGTCGCGGCCGCGACGCCCGGCGCCAGGACGACCATGGAACACAGGAGGAACAGAGGCGCGTATTTCAAGAATGGCTTTCGCATGGTGACTGCCGGGGGATTGCACTCCGGAGAGGGCGACGCCTCAGGGGAAGGGGCGCGGGGGCGCGGTCGTCCCCGGGGGCGTCGTGGGCAACGCAGAGGTCACGGACGGCAGCGGTGGGGGGAGCGGAGGGCTCACGGACGACGATTCGTAGACATCTTCCGGCGCGGCAGGCCTGGGCGGACGCTTTGCCTGCACCGCAGGGCGCGGCGAGGGCGGGCGGGCGGCCACCGCGCCGGAAGGCGCGGACGGCGCGCTCGGCTCCGCGGCAGGCGACGTCGGCGGTGCGTCGGACGCGGCGGGGGCTGGCTCCGCCGCGGGAGGCGGCGGCTCAGCGGTCGCCACCGGAGGCGGCGTCGGCGCCGGCTCGGGCAGCGCGCTCGGCGTGGGCGCCGCGGTGCCGGGCTCGGGGGCCGGGGCGCGGCCGTCGCCGGCGACCGGGGCGTCTGGAGAGGCCGGAGGGTTGGCGGCGCGCCACAGCACCCAGAAGCCCGCGACGGTCGCGCTGCCCAGAAACACGAGCAGCGCGAACAGGCCCAGCGGAGCGATGCGGCGGCGCGCCGCGAGCGCTGCCGCGGAGGCAGCGGCGGCCACGGCGGCGTCGGGGCGCGCCGCGGCCTGTGGCACTTCCGCTCGAGGAGCGGCGCCGGCGGGCTGGGGAGCGGGCGCCGGAGCCAGCCGCTGCTTGCGGGTCGGCTCTTCGGGCGGGGGCCAGACGCCGCTGCCCACGCCCACGCGGGCCGTGCGCACGCCGGTGCGCGCGCTGCCCGGCCCCTCGGGGACCGCCTGCGGGGGGCCCGGCATGCCGTGCACGGGGATCCGGCGCATCGTCGGGCGGTTCCGTTCGTCGACGCCCTTCAGCAGCGACGGCGCGACCTGGATCTTCTGCAGGTCCATCGCCTGGTGCTCCCGGTTCGGGGGCAGGGTGACCGGGGGAACGTACACCTGCTTGTCGCTGGGCCCCGCCTCGCGATCCTGACGGCGCCGCGGCCTGGGCTCGCCCCACTGCATCATTCGCTCGACGGGCGGCGCGGCGGCGGCGGGCGCGGCCTCGTCGGGCCTGCGGCGCGGATCCTGGGAAAGCGCCCGCTGCTGCGCCAGCGAAGGGTGCTCCTGCGGTGCGAAGCTCGGCGCCTCGTACCCGCGCGGCGGCTGCTGCGGCTGCGGCTGCGGCGCGGCGTCGCCCGCAGCGCCTTGACCTGCCGGCTGCCCTGGCGAGCTCTTGTTCGCGTTCCTGTTGGTCATGCCTGCCCCTCTCGCCACGTGCAAAAGGCGCGCTGCTGCCCAGCGTGGGCAGCAGCGCATCGAGCACCCGGTCCAAGGCTCCGCGTTGTCATGGGCGTGCTCCCGAGGCGAGCGGCCTCGACCGCTGCTCTGCCGACGGTGCGGCGGGCGCCGCGGCAGCGCTCCGGCCAGCGCGGGTGCGCCGCGGGCCAGCGTCGAACGTGCGCTGGCCGGCGCGCGACACCTCGGAGCTCGCTCGGGGGCAGGGCCACGGCATAGCCCCGAAGATACCCCACCCAGCCGTCGCCACCACGCACCCAAGCATCACGACCCCTCCGCAGCGATACAACGACAGCGTCCAGGGATGCACCTGGATCGGAAGCCTCTGCCGTCGCGGGCGTGACGGCGCCGCTCGATGGCCGCGTACCGACGTCCCGGAACGAGACTCGTGCGAGGCGCGGCCCTGCGGGCCGACCGAGCGCGAAGTTGATGCTGGCCATCCTTCTGCTGCCTTCCTGGAATTTGCGGGAGACGTCCATGGCTACGCTGTCGTGTCTGTTGCGATGCCGCAGCCTTGATTTGTTGCATTCACCCTGCACCTGGCACCCCACCCAGGTTGAGCCGTCCCCGACCCGGGTTGACCCCACCCAGGTTGAGCTGCCCCCGACCTGCCCCCGACCCGGGTTGACCCCACCCAGGTTGAGCTGCCCCCGACCCAGGTTGACCCACCCAGGTTGGGCTGCCCCGAGCTGCCCCCGACCCGGGTTGACCCCACCCAGGTTGAGCCGCCCCGACCCAGGTTGAGCGCCGGCCCCGACCCAGCCGCCCTCCACCCAGGTTGAGCCTCCCGCCGGCGCCAGCGCTGCCCATCCATCCCACCCCCGCATGGTACCGGTTTCGTCGCCCCGGGTGAGGCTCCTCGCGACCTCGGCGACGGCGTCGCGGCCGCCCGTCAGCCGACGACGCTCACCAGCAGCGCCACGGCGAAGCCGAACAGCACCACGCTCACCACCAGCATCACCATCGCCGCCACGCTGGCCTCCGCGCGCGCCTGGCGCCGTCGCACGCGCCTCGCCCCGCCCCTCCGCGCCTCCGGAGCGCGCGGCAGCGCACGTCCCGAGCCAGGCTGCTCCGCCCCGCCGGGCGCCGTGAGGCCGAACGCCTCCACCGTCGCGCTCAACGTCGGTGCGACCAGCGCGCGGACCGGCGGCACCGTCAGCGGCGCCGTGCTCTCCCAGCGCGCCCCCGTCGGTAAGGCCGGCGCCGGCCCCGCCCCTCCCGAGAGCGCCGCGGCGATGCGCGACAGCTCGTCCGCGAACGCCGCGGCGTCCGGGAAGCGCAGCTCCGGGCGCTTCTCGAGCGCCCTCATGACGGCGCGGTCGAGCTCCGGCGGCACCGGCCGCGGCGCGTGGCAGGACGGCGGCGCGGGCACCTCGCTGGCGTGGGCGCGCACGAGATCGGGGACGCGCCTCACGTGCTCGAACGGGCCGCGGCCAGCGAGCAGCGTGTAGAGCACCACGCCGGCTGCATACACGTCGGTGCGAGCGTCGACGGCGAGCCCGCACGCCTGCTCGGGCGACAGATAGCGCGGCGTCCCGACGAGCACCCCCTCCTCGGTCTGATAGAGCGACGGCGCCGGCGCGCGGCCGTCGCCGCGCGGAGCGACCACCTTCGCGATGCCGAAGTCCAGCACCTTCACCACGCGACGCCCCCGCGCGTCCGCGTCGCACACGAACAGGTTCTCGAGCTTCACGTCGCGGTGGACGATGCCCGCGCCGTGCGCCGCGGCGAGGCCGGCCAGCGTCTGCGTCATGAGGTCGAGCGCCTCCAGCGGCGGCAGCGCGCCGCGCGCCGCGAGCTCCTCGCGCATCGTCCGGCCGTAGAGCCGCTCCATCACGAGGAACGTCCGCCCCTCGGCCGTCCGCCCGAAGTCGGTGACCATCACCAGGTTGGGATGGGCGAGCCGCGCCAGCGACTGCGCCTCGACCCGCATCCGCTCCACGAGCCGCGGCTCGCGGTTCAGATCGCGGTGCAGGAGCTTCACCACCACGGGCTTGTCGAGGCCCACGTGCGCGGCCTCGATCACCTCCCCCATCCCGCCTCGCCCGAGCCGACGCACCGGCCGGTACGGCGTTCCGTACAGCAACGTGTCGCTCAGCTCGGGCGCCGAGCACCGGCAGTCGTCGTGCGAAGGCAAGGCCATCCTCCGCGGGTCGAGGTCGCACCGCCGTCGTCACGCGACGCGAGGATCGAGATCCCCTCTCGCTCCCGGACCTCGAGCGCGAACGCCCTTTTCACACGCCCTCCCGGAGCGCTCAAGATTTCGACAGATCCGCGCGCAAGCGCATCATGAAGCATTCCCGCGAGCCGATCCAAATTTCCAAACAACGACGCGCGCACATGCGATTTCAGCGCGCGCCGCGGCGATGCGCTCAGGCGAGGGTGCCCGCGGCGCTCCCTGGCTCGGCGCGCTCCGGCGCGGCGGCTTGCGCCGGAGCCGGCTGTTCGGCCGCGCGCGCGGCCTCGTCTTCCTGGGCGAGGAGCGCGTCCGTCACGGCGAGCGCCGCGTCCCGCTGCGCGAGGAGGGCGGCGCAGCGCGCGCGCGCCGCGGCGAGCAGGCCGAGCCCCACGGCGACCCAGGCGGCGGCGGCCACGTGCCCGGCGACCACGACGGGCCCCGGATCGCCCTGCGCGGTCTTGGAGAGCATCACGAAGGCGTAGAACGGCGACGGGGCCGCGACGAGGAGGGCGCTCTCGCTGGCGCTGAACTCCGTGATCAGGCCGGCGATGGCGGCGACGATCCACGGGCCGATCGCGATCGAGAAGAGGAGCGTCAGCAGCAGCACCCGCGCCACCATCGGCGCGGCGATCCGCGCGCGGAGAAAGGCGCCGAGCCCGACCAGGAACACATAGAAGGCGAGCGCGTAGACGGCGAAGTACTGGAGCTGCCGCGTCTGGCTCTCCGGCGCGCCGACGGACGCGCCGAGGAGCAGCTGGTGGCCGACGGCCCACAGCGCAACGACGGCGGGGACGCCGGCCGCGAGCAGGAGGTACGCCGCGCGAGCGACGCCGGGGCCGAAGAAGCGACGCAGCCGGCCGGCGCGGCTCCTGGCCCAGTGCACCTCGACGCGGCGCGACGGGCCGACCGGATCGCCGGCGAACAGGAACACGCAGAAGGTCAGGTACGAGAGCGTCGCGCACAGGCCCGCGAGGATCGCGGCCAGGCGATCGGACGGGTCCACCGAGAACGCCGGCACCGCCGCGGCGGCGGCGACCACCGGCGTGCAGACCGCGAACCACGTCTTCAGGCCCGAGGAGCGATCGTCGCTCTCGCTCGTGAGGTTCGCGACGGTCACCTGGTAGAGGAACCACGCGGGGACGACCACCGCCGCGAGCGGCAGGAGGACCAGGAAGAGCGTGTAGTCGACGCCGAACGGGACGCGCTGGTACGCGACCGGGAGCCAGATGGGCGGGCCGTCGGGCACCTCCGGCCAGGCGAGGTGGGCCGCGTACGAAAGCCCCGTGCCCCCCGCCATGAACAGGCAGATCGACAGGGGGAACGCGAGCAGCAGCGTGACGAGGATCGCCGCGCGGAGGCTCGCCATCTTCGAGCTGATCGCGAGGCCGAAGGCGACGCTGAGCAGCGCGATCAGGAAGAGGAACAGGAAGGCGATCACCACCTCCATCGCGGTGATCCCGCCGAACAGGAACGGCAGCGCCCCGACCGGCGCGAGCATGACCACGTACATCGAGATCGCCGTGTAGGCGGCGAGGAACTTGCCGCGCGCGATCTCTCCGGGCGGGATGCCCGTCAGGAGCACCGCCTCCCAGGTGCGGCCCTCGCGCTCCGACGCGATGCTGTTCGCGGCGACCGCCGGCCCGACCAGCGCCACCACGAAGTACGCGAGCGAGAAGAAGACCTGGAACAGGATCACGCCCGCCTTCGCGGGCGCGATGTCCCTCGACACCATGCCGCCGATCGACGCCACGAGCAGCGTCATCAGCACGGCGAGCACGAGGAGGATGACCGGCGTGCGGGCGAGCCGCGCGGCCTGCTTGAGCTCGCGGATCCAGATCGGGTTCGGCTCGCCGAGGAGGCGGGCCACGCGGTGGCGCGCCCGATCGACGAGCCGCTGCGACGCCGGGCCGACGGGCGGCGATGAGCCAGTCTGCGCGCTCACTGCACCTCTCCTTGCGTGACCTCGAGGAAGATCCTCTCGAGCTCGTTGCGCTCCGGCTCGACCCCGATCACGCCGATCCCGCTCCGCACGAGGTGCTGCACGATCTCGGCGATCTTCACGTCGTTGCCCACGTAGCCGACGTGCACGGCGCCCGCGACGAGCTCGATGTCGGTGATCCCGGGGCCGCCCCGCAGCAGGTAGGCCGCGGCCTCGGGATCGCCGAGGACCCGCACCTTGACCTTGCGCCGGGAGAGCGGCGACAGCCCCGGGTAGGCCGCCGCCTGCCCCGGCCCCGCGGCGTGGGGCGGGTGCGGGCCGTACCCGGGCGGCGGACCTTCGGCCTGCTGAGGACCGACGGCGGCCGGATCCCCGGGCGCGGGCGCGTGGCGCGCCTCTGCCGGGTGCGCGCCCGGCGCGGCGGCGTGGCGCGGCGGCGCGTGCCCGTGCGCCTGCGCAGCGCGCAGCGCCTCGAGGCGCGCCGCGATCTCGCCGATCGGCCCGGCGACGACGAGGCGGCCCTTCTCGAGGATGCCGATCGACGTGCACACGTCGGAGAGCTCCGTGAGGATGTGCGAGGAGAGGAAGATCGTCTTCCCCAGGCTGCGGAGCTCGAGCAAGAGGTCGCGGATCTCGATGCGCGCGCGCGGATCGAGATCGCTCGCCGGCTCGTCCAGGATGAGGACCTTGGGATCGTGCAGCAGGATCCTCCCGAGCTGGAGGCGCTGCTTCATGCCCTTCGACATCGTGGCCACGATCCGGTCCTGGATCTTGCCGAGGTCGGTCAGCTCCAGGACCGCGTCGACCACGTCGAGCGACGGCACGCGGAACGCGTCCGCGAAGAACTCGAGGTACTCGCGCACCGTGATCCGGTCGTAGACGCCCGCGTGATCCGGCATGTAGCCGATGCTGCGGCGGACCGCCGCCGGGTCGAGCGTGACGTCGACCCCGTCGATCTCGACCCGCCCCGCCATCGGCTCGAGCAAGGTCGCCATGACCCGGATCGTCGTCGTCTTGCCCGCGCCGTTCGGGCCGATGAAGCCGAAGATCTCGCCGGGGCCGACGTCGAAGGTGACGTCCCGGAGCACGTCGAGCGAGCCGAAGCGGTGCGAGAGGTGGCGGACGCGGATCGTCGGCGCAGGCCGCTCGATCCGCGCCGCGGGGGGCGGGGCGCCGCCGGACGCGAGGCTCACGGCTGGCCTCCGTAGCCGACGATCCGCACGAGCACGCGGTCGCTCTCGATCCGCAGCCCGGAGTCGACCGCGCGCCCCTCGCCGCCGTCGAGCTGCCCGAGCAAGACGGGCACGCCCGCCGGGAACCAGTCGACCGCGTCGCCGGCCGCCTCCTCGATCGCGAGCCAAGCGGCGCCGAGCCCCGGCGCGTCGGGCTCGAGCAGGGGGGCCAGCAGGCTCCCGCCGAGGTCGTGGACGTCGATGCCGCCGACCCGCCGGCCGAAGCCCACGTGCGACAGCCACCCCTGCCCCTCGGCCCGCGCCGCGAGATCGACCCCCGCGCGCGACGAGACCTTCTCCCCGTCCCGGACGCGGGCGAAGTAGCGGGCCGCCCCGTCCGGCAGCCACAGGACGCCGCCCCGGAGATCGCGGCCGCTCCGGTTGCTCACGACGACGTCGCCGCTCGGCTCGGCGACGATCGCGATGCCCTCCCCGAGCGGCGCGACGCCGTCCTCGCGCACGATCACCGTCTGCCACGGGAGCGCGGCGACCTTCGTCAGCCGGGCCCCGTCGCGGTCCACGAGGAGCCGGTCGCGCCGCTCCGAGAGCTCGGCGAGCACCGCCGTGCTGATCACGCTGCTCGCGTCGGTCGTGCGGACGGTGAGCTCCTCCGAGCTGGCCACGAAGAAGCCGCGGAACCGGCGCACCGCCCCCTCCGTCATGCCGGCCCCCGCCTCGATCAGCGTGAGGTGCCGCGCCCTGCCGCGCACGCCCTTCGCGAGCACGCCCACGCCGACGATCGCCGCGAACGTCACCGCCGCGTACACGGGCAGGTGACGGAGCGCGCGCAGCGGCCGCCCCTGCCGCGCGGCGCGCGAGAAGTTGATCGGGCCGGCGAGCACCGCGTAGATGCAGAGCAAGAGCGCCGAGACCCCGATCGCCCAGCGCGCGCCCTCGTTCGGATCGAGCTCGCGCCGCACCGGATCCAGATCGAGGCCCATCGCCTCCTCGCCCGGGCGGAACGCGACCGTGGAGCGGCGGTCGTGGGCGCGGCGCGCGAGATCGGCCATCCGGATCTTCACCCACGGGTCGCCGGCCGCGGGCTTCTGCGTCGGATCGAACGCGAGCAGGTGCACCTCGCCGAGGCCGTAGAACGCCGAGCTGCCGTAAGGGCTGGCCCGCAGGTTCCCGCCCGACCAGCCGGCGAGCGCCTCGGCCACCTCGGGGCTCGCGCTCGGCGCGGGCAGGAGCGCGTTGCCCTGCTTGCCGAAGCCGCTGGGCGCGCCGGGCGGCACGATCTCCTCGAGGGTCGGCGGCGCGACGCCCGCCCGCGAGACCTCGCCGCCGACGAGCGCCGCGAGCGTCGGGTGCCGCAGCGCCTCGGGGCGCCCGACCGCGAGCGCCAGCGTGCCGCCGGAGAGCACGTAGCCGGCGAGCGCGTCGAGCTCGGCGCCCTTCAACATCGAGAGCGTTTCGGTGCGCATGAGCACCGCGTCCGCCGCGCTGTACAGGGCCGCCCGATCGGGCAGCAGCGGATCGCCCGTCGCGCCGTCGTAGCGCGGCTGCCCGACCCACAGGACCGCGGCCGGCGACGACCCGGGCCCGCGGCCGCTCGGCGCGTACAGCGGCGCGACCGGCGCCTCGTGCAGGCCCGCGCGGAGGAGCGACGTCTCGCTGACGTCGAAGAGCACCACCGCGCGCTGCGAGGTCGACGAGAGCGCGTGCGAGGACACGGTCGCGCCGCCCTCGTCGAGCGCGCGCACCTGCACGTCGCCGAAGGGCGCCACCTGCACGGGCACGCGCACGTTGACCGACTCGCCCGCCCCGACGGTGTACGGCGCCGACGCGACGAAGACGCGCTGCTCGGAGTAGCGCTTCGACTCGACCTCGACCTCGCCCCGCGCCGCCTTGCCGCCGCGGTTCTGGATGCGAACGACGACCTGGTTCCACCCCCAGGGGATCGCGCCGCTCGTCCCGAACACCGGCGCCGCGTCCACGCCGAGCTCCGGCGCGCTCGGCGCGGGCGGCGCCTGCCCGGACGCGGGCCCCGCGGCGAGGAGCGCCGCGAGCCACGCCGCGCCGGCCGCGCCCCTGGCGCCCCTCGGCGTCGCGATCCGGAGCGCCGGCTCCCGCGCCTCGTCGCCGCGCCTCATCGCCGGATCGCCTGGGCCACGGGCTCGGGCCGCGGCTCGATCGCGGCGAGGAGCGCGGCGATCACCTGATCCGTCGTGATCCCCTCCGCCTCGCCCTCGAAGGACCGGATCATGCGGTGGCGGAGCACCGGCTTCGCCACCCGCTGCACGTCGGCGAACGCGACGTGCGCCCTGCCCTGGAGCAACGCCACCGCCTTCGCGGCCAGCACGAGCGACTGCGCGCCGCGCACGCCGGCGCCGAACCGGAGCGCCCTCCGCACGATCTCGGGCGCCCCCTCGGCGGCCGGATCGCTCGCCCGCGTCAGCCGCGACGCGTACCGCATCACGGGCTCGGCGACCGCGACGTCGCGGCAGAGCGAGCGCAGCGAGAGCACGTCGTCGCGGGTGAGCACCCGCGGCGGCGGGCCGCGGTCGTGGCCCGTGGTCCGGGCGAGGATCTCGGTCAGCTCGTCCTCCGTCGGGCTCGGCACGAGCACCTTGAGCAGGAACCGATCGAGCTGCGCCTCCGGCAGCGGGTACGTCCCCTCCATCTCGATCGGGTTCTCGGTGGCGAGCACGAAGAACGGCTCCTCCATCGCGTGCCGCGCGCCCGCGATGGTGCACGCGTGCTCCTGCATGGCCTCGAGCAGCGCGCTCTGCGTCTTCGGCGTCGCGCGGTTGATCTCGTCGGCGAGGATCACCTGCCCGAAGATCGGCCCCTTGTGCAGCGCGAAGTGGCGCGAGCCGTCCGCCGCCGTGACGAGCACGTTCGTCCCGGTCACGTCGCTCGGCATGAGATCCGGGGTGAACTGGATGCGGGAGAACCTGAGATCGAGGCAGCTGGCGATGGTCCTGACGAGGAGCGTCTTGCCCAGCCCGGGCGCCCCTTCCAGGAGGACGTGGCCTCCCGCGATGATCCCCCAGAGCGTCTGCTCGATGACGTCGCCCTGGCCGACGACGGCCTGCCCGATCGCCTCGCGCAGCCGCGCGCTCGTCTGCTGCGCGAGCTCGAGCCTCGCCTCGAAGGAGGCAGGGGCCGATCCCTCTGCTCCGTCAATACCTGCGCCTGATTCCGCCGCCATCCGGTCGCCCTCGGGCCACGACCATAGCCGGCCGCGCGCCGCGCGTCGATCGGCGCCGCGGCGCGCAGGCCGCGGCGTGGCGGCGCCGCGGCGCGCGAGCCGCGCCGAGGCGGCGCCGCAGCGCGCGGGCCGCGCCGAGGCGGCGCCGCAGCGCGCGGGCCGCGCCGAGGCGCCGCCGCAGCGCGCGGGCCGCGCCGCCGAGGAGACTCGACATCTCGTGTCGAACCGAGATCGACGGGGTCGCGCCGGATCGAAGAGCGCAGAGCGCCCCTCCGGAGGTGCCGCGGACGCACGCAACGCACGGAAACGACCGGTCGATCGCCTCGGCGAGGAACGCCGCCATGCTATCTTTCACGGATGAACATGCTTATCCGGACCTGTCGCCGTGCAGTTGCCTCGCTCTGTCTCTCCGCGCGCGCCGGCGCGGCGCTCACCGCGGCTCTGGCGCTCGGCGCGAGCGCCTGCGCCACGATAGCCGGCGAGCATGAGGCGGAGACCAAGTTCCTCGTGAAGCCGACCTCGCAGTCGACCTTCTCCGGATGGAGCGAGGTCTCCGTCTCGCAGGACCCGAACTCCATCGACGGCGCCGAGCTCAGGTTCATCCGGCTCGAGGCGCGCGACGACAACGTGCCCGACCTGACGTTCATCAAGAGCATCTCGGCCCAGGCCGTCGTCGACGGCGAAGCGACCTTGATCGCCAAGAAGGCGCCGATGCCCGCCGGCGAGCGCATCGTCCCGCTGGATCGCAAGTATCACGGCGACATCCGGAAATTCTTCTATCCGGACGAGGAGAACGGCGGTTACACGGTGCACGTCGACTGGTTCGGCGAGGTCGATCTCACGAAGAAGATCCCGCCCGAGGGCGTCTGGATGAAGGTCATCGTCGCCGTCCGCGTCGAGTGATCGCGCCGCCGCGCCGCCCTCCTTCTCCAGGCTCCGCGGCGCCTCCCCGGCGCCCCTTCGTTCGTCCTCTGGACGCCCCCTGAACCATCCAAGCTTCTGTCTCCTCGCTCGGTCGAAGGTTGCGAACCGCGAGCGCACCGCGCGCGAGGAGCGATGCCGGAGGGGTGGACTCCATCCGCCGGCGGCGCGCTCCCCGTCGCGCGCCGTGCGCCGCACCCCGGCGCGGGCAAGGAGGTCGATCCGTCATGGCCGAGATCCAGGAGAGCTCTGTTCTTTTCTCGCTCAAGCAGCTCATGAGCCTCGAGAAGCAGCGCGTGCGCGAGGAGGAGGAGGCAGCGCGCCGGCGCGCGCTGGCGGAGCAGGAGGCCCGGCGCGCGCTCGAGCGGCGCGCCCTGGCGGAGCAGGAGGCGCGCCTCCGGGCCGAGGAGGCGCGGGCCCGCCGCGAGGAGGAGCTCGCGCGCGAGGAGGCGGCGCGGCTCGAGGGGATCCGGGCGGCGGCCGTCGAGAAGGCCCGCGTCGAGGCCGAGCAGCGCGCCCGCGTCGAGGCCCTGGAGAAGCAGCGAGAGCACGAGCGCAGGCTCGCGGCCCTCGCGGGCGACGCCCAGAAGCGGCGCCTGGTGCGGCTCATCGCGGGGGGGAGCGCGCTCTTCGTCGCCGCGCTCGCCGCGACGCTCGGCGTCTACTTCGGCAAGATCCAGCCGGAGGCCGAGCAGGCGCTCGCCGAGCAGACCGCCGCGCGCGCCGCGTACGAGCAGCGGCTCGCGGCGCTCGAGGGCGACCTCGCCGCGAGCGAGCGGCAGATCGGCGAGCTCACGCTGGCGTACCAGACGGTGCGGAGCGAGGCGGAGAAGGCGGAGCTCGAGCGCAAGCTCCTCGCGGCGAAGCGCGACCGGGACGTCCTCCAGGGCAAGGTCGCGCGGCCTCAGCCGCAGCCGGCGCCCAAGAAGGCGGAGTGCGTTTGCAGGGAAGGCGACCCGATGTGCGGCTGCCTCCCCTAGCCCTTCGACCAGGGCGCGGCCCCCCGGGCGCAGCCGACGAGCTCCTTGAAGAGCGGCGAGGTGACGTACCGCTCGCCGCCGTCGGGCAGGATCACCACGATCTTCTTGCCCTGCATCTCGTCGCGCGCCGCGATCGAGAGCGCCGCCGCCATCGCCGCGCCGCCGGAGATGCCGACGAGGATCCCCTCGGTCTTGGCGAGCCGGCGGGCGGCGTCGAAGGACTCGTCCTCGGTCACGGGCACCACCTCGTCGATGAGCTCGCGCCGGAGGATCTTCGGGACGAAGCCCGCGCCGATGCCCTGGATGAGGTGCGCCCCCACGCGGCCGCCGCTCAGCACGGCGGCGTTCTTCGGCTCGACCGCGATCATCTTCACGCCCGGCTTCTTCTCCTTGAGCACCTCGCCCACGCCGGTGATCGTCCCGCCGGTCCCCACGCCGGCGACGACGACGTCGACCGCCCCGTCCGTGTCCTCCCAGATCTCGCGCGCGGTCGTCATCCGGTGCGCGGCGGGGTTCGCCGGGTTCTCGAACTGCTGGAGCATCACCGCGCCCGGCGTCTCCTCCACG
This sequence comes from Sorangium sp. So ce385, assembly GCF_051474135.1. NCBI lineage: Bacteria > Pseudomonadati > Myxococcota > Polyangiales > Polyangiaceae > Sorangium > Sorangium sp. So ce385. Next base: position 11,682,046 of record NZ_CP150337.1, read on the forward strand.
ATCTGGCGCGCCCGCGCGACGGCCTGCACCATCAAGGACCCGGGCGTGAGCAGCACCTCGACCCCGAACGCCCGCAGCAGCGCGACCCGCTCCGGGCTCATCGACTCGGGCATCGTGAGGATCAGCCGGTAGCCCTTGGCCGCGGCGAGCATCGCCAGCGCGAGGCCCGTGTTGCCGCTCGTCGGCTCGACGAGGACGCTCCCGCGGGTCAGCTTGCCCCGCCGCTCGGCGTCCTCGATCATCGCGAGGCCGATGCGATCCTTGACGCTGCCGCCGGGGTTCCGGCTCTCGACCTTGCCGATCAGCTCGGCACGCAGCCCCTTGCCCGCAGAGCTCAGGCGAACGAGGGGGGTGCGCCCGATCGTCGCCGCGATGTTGTCGAAGATTGAACCCACGTGCCCGCCCTCCGTGTTGGCTGGCCCCCCGGGCCAGACGGAAGCGCCGGCCAGGTGGCTAGATGGAGTAATCTTGCACGAAGATCTTGGCGTCTCGGAGATTTACAAGCACCCGGTCCCCCTCGGACAGGGCGAGCTCGGCGACGCGGTCCTTGGTCAGCTCGACGGAGAGCGGCTGGCCGTCGGAGAGGCGGAGCTCCGCCTTGACCATCCATCCGACCCGCGACAGCCGCTCGACGCGCGCCACGCTGGCGTCGTCGGCGCTGGGTGAGCTCGACGAGTCGATCCGGGTGTGGAGCTCGATGTCGTGCGGCCGCACGAAGGCGCGCACGCTCGCGCCGTCGCCCGTCCCGGGGGGGGCGTGCACCGCGAGGGTCCCGAGCGCGGCCTGGCCGTCGCGGACCTCCCCCTTGAGCACGTTGATCGACCCGACGAAGCTCGCCACGAACTCGGTCGCCGGCCGGTCGTAGATCTCCTCGGGCGTGCCGATCTGCTCGACCCGCCCCTTGTGCAGCACGATGACCCGATCGGCGAGGTCCATCGCCTCTTCCTGGTCGTGGGTCACGAAGACGCTCGTGATGCCGCGCTCCTTGTGGAGCCTGCGGATCCACTCGCGCAGCTCGAGGCGCACCTTGGCGTCGAGCGCCCCGAACGGCTCGTCGAGCAGGAGCAGCGACGATCCCGGGGCGAGCGCGCGCGCCAGCGCGACCCGCTGCCGCTGCCCGCCGGACAGCTCGTGGGGGTACCGGCTCCCGAGCCCCTCGAGCTGCACGAGGCGGAGGAGCTCGTCGACCGTGGCCTCGATCTCCTTCCGGGGCCGCTTCCGGATCGTGAGGCCGAAGGCGATGTTGTCGCGCACGGTCATGTGCCGGAACAGGGCGTAGCTCTGGAACACGAAGCCGATGTTCCGGTCCTGCACCCGGGTGTGCGTCGCGTTCTTCCCGTTCAGGATCACCTCGCCGGCGTCGGGGCTCTCGAGCCCGGCGATGATGCGCAGGACGGTGCTCTTGCCCCCTCCGCTCGGCCCCAGCAGCGCGACCAGGGCGCCGCTCTCGATCTCGAACGAGACGTCGTCGACGACCTTGTTCGGACCGAACCGCTTCGTGAGCTGCTCGACAACGATTCCCATAAGCGACAGCTAACTTTCTGCCCGTCCCGCGCGCGCCTCGGACAGAAAAAACCAGGGCGCCCGAGCGCGGCTCAGCGTCGCCCGCCGGCCGGGGAGGCGCAACCGGATTCAGAAGATACATCGGAAAGGTGGGTATTTTTGCAAGAAGCCCGCGGCTCGCGCGCCTTCCCCTGGAGCTCGCCGGGCGGCGGACGCGCGCGTGGCGGCCGGCGGGTGCCGGTCCACGGGACAGGTCGAAGTGCTAGCATCCGCCGCGCCGCGACGCGGCAGGACCGGGACGGAGGCCGCAGGGCGGCAGCACGACGAGGACGGCGGGCCGCGCGGCGCGGCGGGACCAGGACGGGAGGCGGATGCGTTGTCTGGTGACTGGGGTGGCCGGCTTCATCGGCTCCCACCTGGCGGAGCGGTTGATCGAGCTCGGGCATGAGGTGCTCGGGGTGGACCGCTTCACCGACTACTACGGCCGCGAGATCAAGGAAGGGAACCTGGCCCGGCTGCTCGACGAGCCGCGCTTCTCTCTGTCGACGGCCGACCTCGCGACCGCCGATCTGCGCCCGCTGCTCTCGACGTGCGAGGTGGTCTTCCACCAGGCGGCGCAGGCCGGCGTGCGCCCGAGCTGGGGGCAGAGCTTCGAGGGCTACCTGCGCGACAACGTGCTGGCGACGCAGCGGCTGCTGGAGGCGGCGAGGGCGCACGGCCAGGTGCGCAAGCTCGTCTACGCCTCGTCGTCCTCCGTGTACGGCGACGCGGACGACGTGCCCATGCACGAATCCAGCCGGACCGCACCGCATTCGCCCTACGGGGTGACGAAGCTCGCCGCCGAGAACCTGTGCGAGCTATACCGGCGCAACTTCGGCCTGCCCACGGTCTCGCTCCGGTACTTCACGGTGTACGGCCCCGGGCAGCGTCCCGACATGGCGTTCCACCGGTTCATCGCCGCCGTGCTGAAGGGCGAGACGGTCCGCGTGCACGGCGACGGCGAGCAGACGCGCGATTTCACGTACGTGAGCGACGTCGTGCAGGCCAACGTCGCGGCGATGGAGGGCGGCGCGGTCGGCGTGTTCAACATCGGCGGCGGCTCGCGGGTGAGCCTGAACGAGGCGCTCCGGCTGCTCGGGGAGCTCGCCGGGCCGGTGCGCGTGGAGCGGGGCGAGCCGCAAGCCGGCGACGTCCGGCACACCTGGGCCGACACGGCGGCGGCGCGGGCGGCGCTCCGCTATGTGCCCCGGGTGCCCCTGCGCGAGGGGCTCGCCGCCCAGGTGGCGTGGCAGTCGAGGAGGCTCGGGCTCGCCCGGTAGCGCGGCGGGGCCCCGCGCTGCCGGGGGCCGGGGGTGCCCGCGCCGCGAGGCCGCGCCTTCCTGCGCCCTTCAGGAGCCGGGCGATCCTCCGCGGGGGACGAGGATCCTTCGTTTCACCGCCACGTGCGTCGCAGGCTCGGTTGTGGTGCCTAGCAAGCACGGATCCAGCGCGCCCACGATCGCTCGCCCCGGCGGCGCTTCCCGTTGCTCCACGCACGAACCGCGGGGGCGCTCCTCGCGCCCCTTCCGGCGCACCGGTCGCTTCCCACGGACGGAACCGCGCGCTTCCGCGACGATCCTGCTATCCTCCGCCGCCGTGATTGTGGACCAGCCCCCCACACCTGCCCCTACAGAGGTCCCGGAGGACCGCGCGACGTTCGGGCTCTCCGCCTTCGACCCTCGCCCGAGCCTGATGGCGCCTTCCATAGCGCCGGCCACCTCGGCGGCGCCGCACGTCTCGGTGGTCGTCCCGGGGCTGAACGAGGCGGAGAGCCTGGCCGAGCTCGCGCAGCGCATCGACCAGGCGCTGCGGGGGCGCTTCACCTACGAGCTCATCTTCGTGGACGACGGCAGCACGGACGACACGTGGGCCGTCATCTCCAGGATCCGCGCGGAGAACCCGGTGGTGAAGGGCATCCGGCTGCGGAAGAACTTCGGCAAGGCGACCGCGCTGACGGCCGGCTTCCGCAAGGCGAGGGGCGCGATCGTCGTCACGATGGACGCCGATCTCCAGGACGACCCGGCGGATCTGCCGAGCTTCATCGCCAAGGTCGAGGAGGGGCTCGACGTCGTGGTCGGCTGGAAGGTCAACCGGCTCGACCCCAAGAACCGCCTCGTCCTGTCCCGCATCTTCAACGGGACGGTCCGCTCGGTCACGGGCGTGAAGCTCCACGACATGAACTGCGGCTTCAAGGCGTACCGGAGCGAGGTGCTCCGCACCATCCCGATCTACGGCGATCTCTTCCGGTTCATCCCGGCGCTCGCCGCGTGGCAGGGCTTCCGGGTCGCGGAGATCCCGGTGCGCCATCACGCCCGCAAGTACGGCAGCTCTCGCTACGGCCTGGAGCGCATCCTGCGCGGCTTCTTCGATCTGCTCAGCGTCATGTTCCTGACCCGCTACTCGAAGAAGCCGATGCACCTCTTCGGCCTCATCGGCCTCGTGTTCGCGGCGGTCGGGGTGACGATCAACGCCTATCTCACGCTGCTCTGGTTCCTCGGTCACAAGATCGGCGATCGCCCGCTGCTCCTGCTCGGCGTGCTGATGATCCTCCTCGGCATCCAGTTCTTCTCGATGGGCTTCATCGGCGAGTTCCTCACCTTCCAGATGCAGCAGCGGCACCAGGCCGAGGAGCTGCCGGTCCGCGAGGAGATCGAGTGATCTCCGCCCCGCGCGCCGCTCGGTCCGGGCGCCCTGCGCCCGGGCTCCTCGCTCCGCTCCGGCTCTTCCGGCTCGCGGCCCCGCGCTGAGCGCGCCGCGGTCGATCGTCTCCATGCGCCGCACCGTCCTGCGCGCCCTCGTTCGCCTGATCGGGCCGCTGCTGCTCGTCCTCGTGGTCGCGCGCATGGACGACCGGGACGCGGTGCTCGGCGCCGTGGCCTCCGCCGCGGCCGCCCCGCTCGCGCTCGCGGCGGCGCTCAACGTCCTCAACATCCACCTCAAGGTGGTCCGCTGGGACGCGCTGCTCCGCGCCCGTGGCATCGTCTACCCCCTTCGCCGGGCGTGGAGCGCGTACCTCACGTCGCTCTACGTCGGCATGTTGACCCCGGGTCGTGTCGGCGACGTCCTCAGGATCCGCTACCTGCGTCACGACCTCGGCGTTCCTTATGCGGAGGGCCTGGCCACGGTCGTGATGGATCGGCTGTGCGATCTCTACGTGCTCGCCGCGTTCGTGGCCGTCGGCGTCGCCCGCTACAGCGCGGTCATCGCCGGCCAGCTGGCGTGGCTGACGTGGGGCGGCATCGCGCTCACGGTCCTCGCCCCGCTCGTGCTGCTCATCCCTGGCCTCGCCGAGCGCATCCTCCTCGCCTTCTCGCGCAAGATCGCGAAGGAGCCCGGGGACTCCGCCGAACCTGGGGCGGCGAGCCGCTTCCTCGTGGCGCTCCGGGCCCACGTCGGGCGCGGGCTCCTCTTCACGCTTCCGGTCACGGTGGCGACGTTCGTCGTCAACTTCGTGCAGGGTTATCTGATCGCGCGCGCCCTCGGGATCTCGCTCTCGCTCTTCGACGTCACCTGCCTGCTCGCCATCGCGAACCTCCTCGGCCTGTTGCCGATCTCGATCGCCGGCGTCGGGGTTCGAGAGCTCTTCTTCTCCCTCGTGTTCCCCTCCCTCGGCTTCACCGCCGAGCACGGCGTGAGCTTCGGCCTCCTCGTCTTCGCGGTCATCTACCTCAACGTCGTCGCCCTGGGCTTCGTGAGCTGGCAGCTGGCGCCCCCGCCCACCGCGCCTGCCCCGCAGACCCCGGCTCCGCCGTGACGGCCCCCTCCCCGGGGGCCGGGCGGCTCGGCGAGGCCTCATGGCCGCGCTCGCGTGGTGCGGAACTAGAGAGAAAACCGCGTCGTGAGGGTCAATGGCTCCCAATCGAACGACGGCACCCGCGAGGCCGCGGCGCGGAACGCGTCGACCACGCACTCGCCGACCTCGGTGCCGGCGTAGGGCGGCCCGTCCAGCTCCACCTGGGCGTCGCCGCTCGGCGCGAAGGTCACCGTCACGCTCCCCTCGCCGCTCGGGCCGTCCGGCTGCCAGCAGCGCTGCGCGCGCACCCGGCCGTGCTCGAGCGCGGCGCCCGCGGCCCTGCCCACGCGCAGGCGCGCGGCGTCGGCCCGGCTCGACCAGGCGTCGTGCCCGTCGTGCGACCGCGGCAGCACCTCGGCCGACGCGGGGTACGGGGCGCCGCGCTGCGGGCAGTGCGCAGGCCGCACCATCGCGTAGCCGGTCGCGGTGGCGAAGCCGCACACCGCGAGCGCCACCAGCAGGGCGCGCTGCCCGCCGCCCCGGCCGTGAGGGCCGTCGGGCGGGCCGTCGTCGCCCGAGCCGCCGCGCAGCCGCTCGACCTCGGCGCGGACCTCCGCGAGCTCCGCCTCCCTGGCGGCGAGCGCCGCCTCCCGCTCCTTCAGCTTGGCTTCGAGGGTTTCGATGCGCGCGCGAGCCGCATCGAGATGATCCCGGTAGTGCGACATGGGCCCATTCTACCGCGGGCCGCGCGCGGCGCCTGCCCTTCCCACGCCCCCGCGCCATTCCTGCCGTTCCTTGACAGCGGGGGGTAGGGTCAAGTAGCCGAGGACCCGCCTCCTCCATGCTAGAGCCCCACCGCACCAGGCTGAGCAGCGCGCTCGCGAAGCTCGACGGCACCCTCGAGCGGCTCGCGCGCGCCGCCGTGACCCTGGCGCCGTGGCCGATCCTCTTCGGCATCTGCATCGCCGCGTCGGCGTGGGTCTTCACCCACCCGAGCCGGCTCGCCCTGCTCTCGACGAACAAGCTGACCGAGCTGGAACGCCGCTGGATGGCCGGCGGCGCCGTCGCCGCCATCGTGGGGGTCGGCCTCGCCTACTTCTTCGTGATGCTGGCGGGGCGCGCCTTGACCCGCTCGTGGGACGTCGTGGGCACGGTGGGCCGCCTCAACCGCGCCCTCGCCCCCCTGCTCGCGCTCCCCTTCGTCGCCGCGCTCAAGCTGCCGAACATCGAGAAGGACAGCCCGAGGACCGCGATCTTCTACGCCGCCCTCGCCGCCGCGACCGTGGGCGCCGGCGTCTACGCCTGGGGCCGCGGCGCCCGGCTCTCGCCCGCCCTCGACGACCCGCCCGCGCTCGACAACCCGCCCGCAAGCGGCGGCCCGCTCGCCAGGGCCGGCCGGTGGCTCGCGCCGCTCGCCGTCCTCGCCCTGTGGGCAGGCTACGCCCTCTTCTTCTCCCGGCTCGCGATCACCAACCACCACGCGCTGCACACGCGGACGCCGGACCTCGGGTATTACGACAACATCTTCTACCAGTCGATCCACGGGCGGCCGCTCGGCTGCTCCTGGCTCCGCGCCGGCTATCACGGCTCCGCGCACTTCGATCCCATCCTCGTCCTGCTCTCGCCGCTCTACCTCATCTACCCGCGGGCGGAGTTCCTCCTCGTGCTCCAGTCCGTGTGGCTCGGCGCCGGCGTGATCCCGGTGTACCTGCTCGCGCTCGACAAGCTCGAGCACCGCGGCAAGGCGCTCCTGCTCGCCGCCGTGTGGGCCCTCTACCCGGCCCTGCACGGCGCGAACATGTACGAGTTCCACTCGCTCGCGCTGATCTCGCCGCTCGTCGTCTGGCTCCTCTACTTCTACGAGACCGGCAGGGACCGGTGGTACTGGGTCACCCTGGCCGCGCTGCTGCTCTGCCGCGAGGACGTCTCGCTCCTGATGTGCTTCATCGGGCTCTACGCCATCTTCGACCGGCGCGCGGGCCGGACGCGCCTCGGCTGGATCACCATCGCGACGAGCCTCGTCTACTTCGTCATCGTGAAGCTGTTCTTCATGACGTCCGCCGGCATCATCATGTCGGGCAAGGACGCGTACTCGTTCGCCTACTACTACGAGGAGCTCATGCCGAACCGGAGCGGGCTCGGCGGCCTCGTCGTCTCCGTCCTCACGAACCCCGTCTTCGTTCTCAAGGTCATGCTCGAGGAGCCGAAGATCCTCTTCCTGCTCCAGCTCTTCGTCCCCCTCTGCTTCCTGCCCTTCCTCGCCAAGCCCGGGCGATGGATGCTCGCCTACGGGCTCCTGTTCTGCCTGCTCGCCTCGCGCGACGCGGTCTTCTCGATCCACTTCCAGTACTCGTCGATCCTCTTCCCCATCGCCTTCGTGCTGACGCCGATCGCGCTCAAGCGGGTCGAGGACTCCGCGCCGGCCGCGTACCTCGGCCTCGACGGGCGGCGGCTCTCGCGCGCGCTGCTCGCGGCGGCGCTCGTGGCGAGCGCGCTCGTGTCGTGGAAGTTCGGCGGCCTCGTCGAGAACGCCTCGTTCAGGGGAGGCTTTCACCGCGTGGCGCGCGCGCTCACGCCCGAGCAGGAGGCCACCTACGCCTGGGTCAGGCAGCAGGTCGAGTCGATCCCGCCCGGCGCGATCGTCGGCGCGACGAGCAAGATGGGGCCGCACGTGTCGAACCGGAAGGAGGCCTATTTCTACCCGGGCGACCGCGCCGCCATCGTCCAGTACGTGTTCCTCGACGAGGGGGAGCTCAAGGGCAAGGACCTGGAGCGCCACAACGCGGCGGTGAAGCGCGGCGAGCTCATGGAGCTCGGCCGGCTGAAGAAGATGGCGCTCTTCAAGCGGGTGAAGCCGGCGGCGAAGCAGCCGCCGAGAGACCCGGCCGAGCGCGACGAGCCCCCTACCGAAGGCCCGGCCCCGGAGCTACGAAAGCAGGACAGAAAAGACGGCGGCGCGCCGCCCGAGCCAACCAGCACCGCGGAGCAAGATGAAGACCCTCCTCCTGGCCCATGACTTCGACGAGACCTCGGAGCGCGCCCTCGACACGGCGATCGAGCTCGCCCGCAAGCTCTCCGCGAAGGTCGTCGTTTCACACGTGTACAGCGTGCCCGTCTACACCTTCCCGGAAGGCTCGTCGCTGATCCCCTCGGCCGAGGACGCCGCGCGCCTCGCCGAGGCGGCCCAGCGGAGCCTCGATCAGGTGCTCGAGCGCCGGCGCGCCGTGGCCGACGTCGAGATCTCGGGCACGCTGCGCGCCGGCGTCCCCGACGAGGAGATCTGCCGGCTCGCGGACGAGATCGGCGCCGACATGATCGTGATCGGGACGCACACGCGCGGAGCGGTCGCGCGGGCGCTGCTCGGCAGCGTGGCCCAGCGGGTGGTGCGCTCGGCGAAGGTCCCGGTGCTGACGGTCCGCGGCCCGCAGCCCGGCTGATCGGCACATTCTGCCGCTTCGGGCCTGAGGTTTCGTGCCATCGGGGTACCCCTCATCCGGTATCCGGTATCACCGATCGGACATTAGAAATTTCCCGACGCCCTGCCAAATGCATCCGGCCGCGGCTCCGAAACCTCGTTGAAACATCGGGCACGTTACGCCCGAGCCATGAAGATCGACACTGGGGATACGGCCTGGCTCCTCGCATCGACAGCCCTCGTCCTTTTCATGACGCCGGGCCTCGCCCTGTTCTACGGCGGCATGGTGCGCCGCAAGAACGTGCTCGCGACGCTCATGCACTCGTTCGCGGCGCTCGCGGTGATCTCCGTGCAGTGGGTGGTGATCGGGTACTCGCTCTCGTTCGGCACGTCGCAGGGCGGGCTCATCGGCGGGCTCGATTATCTCGGCATGCGGGGGCTCGCGGGCGTGGAGCGCGGCACCGTGCCGCACCTCGCCTTCGCGGCGTTCCAGATGATGTTCGCGGTGATCACGCCCGCGCTCATCGCGGGGGCGTTCGCCGAGCGCATGCGGTTCCCGGCGTATCTGGTCTTCATCCTGCTCTGGTCCACGCTCGTCTATGATCCCGTCGCCCACTGGGTGTGGGCGGAGAAGGGGTGGCTCTTCGAGATGGGGGCGCTCGACTTCGCGGGCGGCACCGTCGTCCACCTCGCCGCGGGCATCTCGGCGCTGGTCTGCGCGATCGTGCTGGGCAGGCGCACGGGGTACCCGCACGAGCGGCACGTGCCGCACAACCTGACGATGACCCTGACGGGCACGGGCATCCTCTGGTTCGGCTGGTTCGGCTTCAACGCCGGCAGCGCGCTCACCTCGGGCGGGCTCGCGGCGCTGGCGCTGCTCGACACGCACGTCGCCGCGGCGGCGGGCGGCGCGGCGTGGCTCTTCGTCGAGTGGGCGCAGCGGGGCAAGCCGACCGCGCTCGGCGTCGCGTCCGGCATCGTGGCCGGGCTCGTCGGCATCACGCCGGCGGCCGGGTTCGTCGCGCCCTGGGCCGCGGCCGTGATCGGCCTGCTCGCGGGCGCGGTCTGCTACGTGGCGGTCGTCTCGAAGGAGCGCCTCCGGTACGACGACTCGCTCGACGCGTTCGGCGTCCACGGCGTGGGCGGCCTCCTCGGCGCCATCCTGACCGGCGTCTTCGCGGAGAAGGCCCTGAACGAGGCCGGCCGCGACGGCGTGATCGCCGGCAACCCCGGTCAGATGGTCCCGCAGCTCGCCGGCATCGTGGCCGTCGGGCTGTACGCGGCGATCGTGACGTTCCTGCTCCTCAAGCTCGTCGACAAGCTGATCGGCCTGCGCGTGGCCGAGAGCGATGAGCGCGAGGGCCTCGACGCCACCGAGCACGGCGAGACGGGTTACGCGCTGTAGCGAACCGGGGGGCAGCCCCAGCCCCCAGCGTCGTCTCGGGCCTCGGCCGGGCTCGCTCTCCTGGTAAGGAGGGGGTGAGGCGCCGTCGTAGTTGCCTCCACCCGGGCGCACCGCTAGAGCGACAGACGGTTCGAACCGCCGGGGCGCCGGGGATGCCATGAGAGGTCGACGCTCTCTCGGCGCCCCCAGCGCCCCGACGGCTTCTCCCCCCGGACCGATCGGTGCTCCAGCTTGCGCCGAACCTTTCCCCTGGGCGCGCGCCGAGCGAGCGCCCCGTCATCACGGAGCAGACAGGCATGAGCGGCCATTCCAAGTGGGCCACCATCAAGCGGAAGAAGGGCGCCCTCGACGCGAAGCGCGGCAAGCTCTTCACCAAGCTCATCAAGGAGATCACCGTCGCCTCGCGCATGGGCGGCGGAGACCCGAACGGCAACCCGCGCCTCCGGAAGGCGATCAACGACGCCAAGGGCCAGGCGATGCCCGCCGACACGATCAAGCGCGCCATCCAGCGCGGCACCGGCGAGATCGAGGGCGCGAACTACGAGGAGATCCTCTACGAAGGCACCGGCCCCGGCGGGACCCTGTTCCTTTGCGAGGCGATGACCGACAACCGGAACCGCACCGTCGCCGAGATCCGGAAGATCTTCGAGAAGAACAACGGGCAGCTCGGCGCCGGCGGCTCCGCGCAGTGGGCCTTCGATCGCAAGGGGATCATCCTCATCGCGAAGGACGCGGCGACGGAAGACCAGCTCATGGACACCGCCGTGGGCGCGGGCGCCGACGACTACAGCGATCAGGGCGAGGAGTGGCAGGTGCTCTCCAGCGTCGACGTGATGGACACCGTCGTGAAGGCCCTCGAGGACGCGAAGATCCCGGTGAAGTCGAGCGCCGCGGGCTACGTCCCCAAGAACAAGAAAGAGGTCGCCGGCCGCGACGCCGAGGTCTGTCTCAACCTCGTCGACTCGCTCGACGACCACGACGACGTGCAGAACGTCTACGCCGACTTCGACGTCCCCGAAGAGGAGCTCGCGAAGCTCGAGGGGTGACGCCCCGCCCGACGAGGGCGCCCGCGCGTCACGGGCGCCAGATCGGGAAGCTCACGATCGCCCACGAGAAGAACGCGTGGGCGAAGAGCGCCGGCGGCAGGCGGCCGGTGCGGTGCACCACGCGGCCCCACACGATCGAGCAGCCGAAGCCCGCCGCGACGAGCAGCGGGTTCGGCCCGGCGAGCGGATCGCCGAGCAAGAAGAGCGTGGGGAGGTGCGCGGCGGCGAAGAGCGCGCTCGACAGCAGCCAGGCGGTCACCTGGCCGAACGGCCCCTCGAGCGCGCGCATGACGAGCCCACGCCAGACGAGCTCCTCGAGCGCGGCCACGACGAAGACGATCGCGCCGGTGAACACGCGCGTGTCGGCCAGCGGGTCGCCGAGGTGGAGGTACAAGCGGAGGAGCCACGCCTCACGCGGCGAGCCCCGCGGGGCGAGCGCCAGCTGCACCGCCATGGCCATGCCGTAGAGCCCCGCCGCGACGAACGCGCCGCGCGCGAGATCGCCCGACAGCGGGCGGAGCGCGGCGCGGAGCTCGCCGCGGCGGCGGAGCCACAGGACGGTGATCGCCGCGAGGACGGCGTAGAGCGCGCCGAGCGCCGCGAGCATGCCGGGCGCGCCCGCGCGATCGGGGTGGAAGGCGTACGCGACCGCGAGCGCGACGCCGGCGGTGACGGACGCGGCGATGAGCGCGGCCTCGCGGCGCGAGGCCCGCGGCGGCTGGCGCGGGTCGGTGGCCGGAGGGTCGACCGGGATCATCGCGCGCACAGCTGCACGACCCGATCGAGGATGCGGTCGGCGAGCACGGGCTTGGGCAACACGCCGAGCGCGTCGGCGGCGTCGCGGGTCACGATCGTGGCGCGGTTGTCGTCCCGGCCGAACGAGTCCGCGGCGTGGTTGGCGACGATCATGTCGACGCGCTTGCTCGCGAGCTTGCGCCGGGCATAGGCGATCACGCCGTCGTCCGAGGCGGTCTCGACGGCGAACCCGACGAGCACCGGGGGCCGCGCGCCGCCCTCGCGCGCCGGGGCGTCGAGGCCGGCGCGCGCGAGGCCGACCTCGGCGAGCAGGTCGGGGTTCGGGACGAGCGGGAGCGAGGCGAGATCCGGCGTGCGCTTCAGCTTGGTCGCGTGCTGCTCGGCCGGGCGGTAGTCGGACACCGCGGCCGTCATGATCAGCGCGTCGGCGCCGCGGAGGTCCTCGCCGAGCGCCTGCCAGAGCGCGGCGCGCATCTCGAGCGCGCCGCGCACGTCGACGCGCCGCGCGCCGGGCGGCGCGGCGAGCGACACGGGGCCGGCGATGAGCGTGACCTGCGCGCCGCGGAGCGCCGCCCGATCGGCCACGGCGAAGCCCATCTTGCCGGTCGACCGGTTGCCGAGGAAGCGCACGGGATCGAGGTCCTCGAGCGTGGGCCCCGCGGTGACGACGAGCCGGAGCCCCGCGAGATCCCGCGGGCCGAGCCGCGAGAGCGCCGCGGCCGCGATCGCCGCGGGCTCGGCCATGCGCCCGAGGCCGCGCTCGCCCGAGGCGACCTCGCCGAAGACCGGACCGACGAGCTCCACCCGCCCGTCGGCCTCGAGCGTGGCGACGTTCCGCGCGGTCGCGGGGTGCGCCCACATGCGGGGGTGCATCGCCGGCGCGGCGAGCACCGGGCCCTTCGCGCACAGGGCGAGCGCCGTCACGAGGTCGTCGGCGCGGCCGGCGGCGAGGCGGGCGAGCAGGTCGGCGGTCGCGGGCACGAGGAGCACGAGGTCCGCCTCGGCGGCGAGCGCGACGTGCAGCTCGCCCGCGAACCCCGGGTCCCACATCGTGTCGCGCACCGGCTCGCCGCAGAGCCCGCTCAGCGTCATCGGGCCGAGGAACTGCTGCGCCGCGCGGGTCATGATCGGGAGCACGCGCGCGCCGCCCTGGAGGAGGAGCCGCGCGACCTCGGCGGCCTTGTACGCGGCGATGCTGCCAGAGACCGCGAGCGCGACGGTCGGTCGCCCGCCGGCGGCGGTGTGGCCGGCGGCCGGCGGAGCGGGGGCGTCGGGGTGAGGCGCAGGAGAGGACGGCGTTCGGCCGGACATGACGCAGGTGCCAGCGTGGGGGAGCCGCTTCGCGGTCGCCGGTCAACATCGGTCGGGAGCCGCTCCGCGGTCCCTTGGCCAACATCGGTCGGGAGCCGCTCGGCGGTCCCTTGTGAACATCGATCGGGGACCGCCCTGCGGTCCGCCTCCGCCCACCGTGGCACGAAAACCGGCGGCCGTACACGCTGCGCCGCGGGCGGATGCTACCCTCGCCGGGTGCGCTCCTTCGATCGGCCGCGGGGCGGCGCCCGGGCGGGCTCCGAGCAGCTCGCCGAGCAGCTCGTCACGGTCGCGACGTACAGCGAGTCCGTCGAGGCGCAGATGGGGCGCTCGGCCCTGTCCGCTCACGGCATCCGCGCCTTCCTCGCCGACGAGCACGTGGCGACGCTGACCCCTCATTATATTGGCAGGTCCCTCGGGATCCGGCTCCAGGTGCCGCGCGCGGATCTGGAGCGGGCGGCCGAGATCCTGAGGCCGCCGCCCGTCGACGACGATCGCGAGCTCGACGAGGACGACGAGGTGGCCGAGCTCGATGGGCCGAAGTGCCCGGCGTGCGGGGCGCGCTACGCTTACCGCGAGTGGGCCCCGGGTCAGATCCTCGCCATCATCTTGCTGCTCGGATTGCCGATCCTCGTCTTGAAGAAGCGGTGGCACTGCCGCAAGTGCGATGCGTACTGGCCCCCGGAGGCGAACGCGCCGAGGCATGGAAATCCCTACCGGGCGCCGCGCGGGGCGGCGCTGCGTCCGAAGGGGCAGTGAACCGAGCGGCGGCCGCAGCGCGGCGCGCCCGGCGTCGCGCGGAAGCCGCCGTCACGTGGCGACGAGAAAACCCTGGCGGGATTCCTGGCGCGCGGCAGTAGCATCCCCGACCGGGAGCTCGTCACGGGCTCCTCACAGGAACACGAAACGATGGCAAGCACCGTCCTCACCGGCATCAAGCCCACCGGAACGCCGCACCTCGGCAACTTCGTAGGGGCGATCAAGCCGGCGCTCGCGCTCGCAGCGACCGCGTCGAACGCGCTCTACTTCGTCGCGGATTACCACGCGCTCAACACCATCCACGACGCGCAGAAGCTCCGCGGCCTGGTCCACGAGGTCGCCGCGACCTGGCTGGCGCTCGGCCTCGACCCCGAGAAGGTCATCTTTTACCGGCAATCCGAGGTCCCGGAGATCCTCGAGCTCAGCTGGATCCTCTCGTGCTTCACGGCGAAGGGGCTCATGAACCGCGCGCACGCCTACAAGGCCGCTGTCGCCAAGAACATGGAGTCCCGAGCGTCGAGCGCCGCGACCGTGGAGGACATGGACGACCTCGACGCCGGGATCAACATGGGCCTCTACTGCTATCCGGTGCTGATGGCGGCCGACATCCTCCTGTTCAAGACGAATGTCGTGCCCGTGGGCAAGGATCAGGTCCAGCACATCGAGATCGCCCGCGACATCGCGCAGCGGTTCAACGCGATCTACGGCCCGGTCCTGGTCCTGCCCGAGGCGCGCATCGACGCCCACACCGCCGTGATCCCGGGCCTCGACGGCCGCAAGATGAGCAAGAGCTACGACAACACCATCCCGCTCTTCTTGCCGCCGGAGAAGCTGCGCAAGACGATCTTCAAGTACAAGACGGACTCGTCGCCCCCGAGCGAGCCGAAGGATCCGGACACCTCGCCGCTGTTCCACCTCTACCGGGAGTTCGCGACGCCCGAGGAGACGGAGGCGCTCCGCGGCCGCTACCGGAGCGGCATCGGCTGGGGCGAGGCGAAAGAGGCCGTGTTCGAGGTGCTGAACCGCGCGCTGGAAGAGCCGCGCCGGCGCTACGCGGAGCTCATGGCCGACCCGGCGCGCGTCGACGCGCTGCTCACGGACGGCGCGGTGCGCGCGCGGCAGATCGCGAGCGTGACGATCCAGGAGACACGCAAGGCGATCGGCGTCCGCTGAAGGCCGCCGCCGGCGCAGGCGGACGCCGGCCGCCGCGCCCCGCCGGCAGGCGCCGGCCGATCAGCCGCCGTCGCCCTTCTTCTGGCGCCGCTTCTTGCTCTTGCCGTCCTTCGCCTCGTCGCCCGCAGCGTCCTTCTGGCCACGGGCCTCTCTCGCGCCCTTGCCCTCGGGCTGCTCGCTCGAGGCTTGCACGGTGGCGGCGCCCTCCGCGGGCGGCGCGTCCTCGCCGCGCGCGCCCTCGCGCTCATCCCCCTTCGCTCGGAAGGTGCCGATCCCCGCGCGCTCGGTCCAGCCGCGCTCGCCCGTGAGCCCCGGCTCGCGGCTCTCGACGGTGCCGCCGCCCGGCTCGAGGCCGGTCGCGCCGGGCGTGCGGACGTCCGGGCCCTGCGTGACGACGAGGTACTCGTCGGCCACGTACTCGGGGTGATTGTCGTCGGCCGCCTTGACCTCCAGATCGCGCGGGCCGCTCCCGACATGGATGATCTGCGTGGTCGGCGGGTAGCTGTCGCTCCACTTCTCCCGCACCCCATAGGCGCCGTCGCGGACGACCCGCGAGCTCGTCGTCCGGAAGCCGGGGATGCCGCGCTGGGCGAGCGTCCGTGTCCCCTCAGGCAGCTTCGGCGTCGGGCGCTCCAGCTCCTCGAACGGGATGACCTCGTCGATGCGGCGAAAGTACGTGACCGTGAGCTTGCGCGAGGGGCCGAGGATCTCGGCGCGCACGACGCCGCCGGCCACCGTCTCGTGGAGCACGATCGGGAAGTCGAACGGGTTCCTGAAGCGGTAGTTGATCGTCGGATAGACGACGGTCGCGTCGAGGCCGAGCTTGATGTAGTAGCTCGGGCGGGAGTGCGGGTAGCGCTCGACGATCTCGAGCCCCGCGAAGAACGCGGCGCCGTGGAGCGTGCCCGAGATCTGGCAAGTCCCGCCGCCGAGCCCGTCGACGAGCTCCCCCTGGGCGATGACCGGAGCGACCCGGTAGCCGTGCGCCTCGTCGCGCGGGCCGACCGTCTCGTTGAAGTCGAAGATCTCCCCCGGCATGACGACCACACCGTCGAGCTTCGAGGCGGCGAGCCTGAGGTTATACGTCCTCTCCTTGGACTTCGCCCCGGTCGCGTAGCGCGTCTCGAAGTAGCCGAGCACCTGGTCGAACTTGACGTTGCCGAGCTGCTCCGCGACGAGCTTCGGCGCGATCGTCTCGACGCTGGCCTGCGCCGTGTCCTCGCCCGCCCGGAGGGCGGCGTCGATCCGCGCGAGGGTGCCGTAGACGTCCAGCCGATACCCGATCTTCTCGGGCCTGAGCTGCTTCGCCTCCAGATCGACATAGGCGTCGACCGCCGGCGCGTCGAGCTCGACCTTGAGATCGAGCAGCTTGCTGATCGCCCGCTCGGAGTCGAGGAGGAGCGGGATCGGGATGTCGAGCGGGGCGTCCTCGTCCTTGCGCTCGTGCGCGCGGCGGAGCGCGCTCTCCGGGCGGAGCGCCTCGCGGACAAACTCGGCGAGGCGGACGCGGTTGATCTCGACGCCGAGGTCGTTGCGGCGCAGCGCGCGCGCGGAGCCGTCGGGGAGCACGATCCGGATCTCGCCGGTCGCGTAGCGGCGCACGAGATCGAGCGCGTTGGCCACGACGTCGCCGCCCGTCGGCACCGGCACCTGCGCCACGCGGAGGACCGGCGGAGGCTTCGGGCCGTCGTCCGGCGGCGGCGGCAGCACGAGGTAGGTGATGACCAGGCCGCTCGTGACGAAGATCGCCACCAGCGCGGCGAACCGCCAGAGCTCCGGC
The DNA here is from genome assembly GCF_051474135.1 of Sorangium sp. So ce385. NCBI lineage: Bacteria > Pseudomonadati > Myxococcota > Polyangiales > Polyangiaceae > Sorangium > Sorangium sp. So ce385. The sequence goes on from NZ_CP150337.1 coordinate 11,698,966, forward strand.
GAGCGGCGAAGATCCATGCGAGGGCGGCCATCTTGAAAAGGCTTCCCCGAACCGTCAAGGAAACGCCTCGGTTCGGCCTACTCGGCCCGCTCGGCCTGCCCAGTTACGGGGCCGCGCCCGTCCCGGGGGCCGCGCGGCCGCGCGGCGCCTTCGACGCGGCGTGCGCGGCCCGGAGGAGCGGCGCCTTGATGGAGCCCGCCCTGGGCACGATGAAGCCGCCCCGCCCGTGCGGCGCGTGGTGAGCGGGCGCGGACCGCAGGAGGTACGCGCCCGCGAGCGCCACGAGGACCGCGAGGACGACGGACGCCACGGGGACGAGCCAGCGCCGCGCGCGCCGATCGGGCGGCGGAGCGCTCGCGCCGCGCTCCACGACCGCGCGCCCGGCGGGCTCGGCGGCCTCCGGCGAGCTCGGCTGCGGAGCCGGATAGTCCGGGTCGTTCGAGCGCTCGCGCGCGATCTGCATCGCCTCCTGGATCGCGGCGCGCCGGCGCTCGCCGCGCGGGCCGAGCAGCCGCTGCATCAGCGCGGCGAGCTCATCGGCGGTGGCGAGCGGCGTCGTCGGCGACGCCTGCTCGATGGCGCGGCGCAGATCGGCCATCGACGCGAAGCGCTCGTCCCTCGGCTTCGCGAGCGCCTTCATGATGATGCGCCCCACGTCCTCCGGGAGCGAAGGGACGAGGGTGCGCGGCGGCTCGGCCGCGTTCTTGTCGCAGATGCGGCGGACCGTCGCGGGCTCGTTCTCGGCGAGGAAGGGGTGCTTGCCCGTCACCAGCTGATAGAAGACGATCCCGAGCGTGAACACGTCGGTGCGACGGTCGATGGGCTCGCTGCCCGCCTGCTCCGGCGACATGTACGCGTACTTGCCCTTCACCTGGCCGACCTTGGTGCGCTGCAGGTTCGAGGCGGCCTTGGCGACGCCGAAGTCGAGGATCTTCACCGATCCGTCGTAGCCGACCAGGATGTTTTGCGGCGAGACGTCGCGGTGGACGAGGCCGACGAGCTTGCCGTCGCGGCCGCGCAGCTCGTGCGCCGCGTGCAGGCCGAGGGCCGCCTCGCCGACGATGCGGAGCGCGACCGGGAGCGGGACGCCGCCGCGCGCCTTGCTCTCGCGGAGAACCAGGTTGAGCGGCTCGCCGTCGATGAGCTCCATCACCTGATAGAGGACGCCGTCCTCCTCGCCCGCATCGATGGTCTCCGCGACGTTCGGGTGGTGGATCTGCGAGACCAGCGTGGCCTCGTCCAGGAACATCGCCTCGAAGTCGGGGTCGTCGCTCAGCTCGGCGCGCAGCAGCTTGACGGCGACGATCCTCGAGAGCTGACCGCTCGTTCGAGCGGCCCACACCGAGGCCATGCCCCCGAGCGCGATGGGGACGAGGAGCTCATAGCGACCGAGCGTGTGGCCAGCGCGTACTTCTCCCATGGTGCTCACGTGCCGCGTAACCCCGGAGCGAGCCTGTCCCCGCCGGGAATGGAGCCCGCCGAGCGCGGCCTCCATGAGGTCGGGTTCGCGAGAAGCGCTCGGTGTGCCAGGTGGTGATCTTGATCGAGGGCCGACAGCGGGCGCCCGGAGCGACGCCGGGTGCCTGATGTACGGATCGTCGCAGAGAACGCCTTGGCGCTCAACCCGGAACGCTATTCGGTCGCAGCGTGATCTTTACACCGGTCCATCGCGTCCATCGCGCCGCGGCCCGCGCGCGCTCACCGGGTGAGCCCCGGAGCCTTCTCGGGATCGCCGCCGCCCTCGGCGGGCGCGGCGGACGGCGAGGCCTCGGGAGACGGGATGACTTTGCGCAGCGCGGACAGGTGGCGCTTGGTCACGCCGGTGACCGCCAGGATCTGCGCGTCGGTCGCGCGGCGCACGCCCTCCAGCGAGCCGAGCTCCCGCAGGAGCGCCGTCCTCACTGCGCTGCCGAGCCCCGGGATGTCCTCGATCTCGGAGCGGAGGCGCCGCGCCTTGCCCAGCCGCTTGCGCGCGTGATTGGCGAATCGGTGCGCCTCGTCGCGCGCCCGCGCCAGGAAGAAGAGGGCCGAGCTCGTGGAGCGGAGCGGGATACCGTTCTTCTGGCCAGGCAGGTAGACGCGGTCGACGAGCTTCTCGCCGGACTGCGTCTCGCGCTCCTTCGCGAGACCGACGATCGGGAGGCCGTGCAGGCCGAGATCGCGCGCCGCCGACAGCGCGACTTGGAGCTGGCCGCGCCCGCCGTCGACCACGAGCAGATCCGGCAGATCCCACTCGGTTCCGCCGGACTGCGCGCTCTTCGGCGCCTCGCTGGCCGAGCCGGCGGCCTGCCGCTCCGCGGTCGCCAGCGCCGCTTCTGTCTCCGGCGGAGCGTCGCCCGCGCTCGCCGGGTCGACCGTCTCTACGGCCGCGTCCGCCTCGATCGTTTCGCCCTCCGGCGCCTCGTTCTCGATCGTTTCGCCCTCCGGCGCCTCGTTCTCGAACGCGTCGTCAGCCACGCCCTCGGCCGCCTCGCTTTCGGGCAGGTCGCTCGCGGCCGCCTCGGAGGCGCCGCTCTCCGCGTCGTCCGCGACGGCCGGCGGGCTCGCCGGGCGAGCGGCCTTGCCGCGGCGGAAGCGCCGCGCGAGCACCTCGTACATCGCGGCGTAGTCGTCGCCGTCGGCCACGCTCTTCACGTTGAAGCTGCGGTAGCGCTTCTTGTCGGGCTGGCCGTCGAGGAGCGCCACGATCGATCCCACCGTGTCGCCGCCGCCGAGATGCGAGATGTCGCAGCACTCGATGCGACGCGGGAGCGTCGGGAGTCGGAGGCGCTCCCTGAGCTCCTCGAGGCGGGCCTCGAGATCGTCGGAGCTCCTCTGCTTCTCCCGGAACGCGTGAGCCGCGTTCTCGTTCGCCATCTTGAGCAGGTCGACGCGGGGCCCGCGCTGAGGCACGAAGAGCGTCACCTTGCGGCCGCGCCGATCGCTGAGCCACTCCGCGACGCCCTCGGCGCCGTCGGGCAACACCGGCACGAGGACCTCATCGGGGATCGTGGTGGACGCGACGCCATAGTACTCGTTGAGGAAGCCGCCGAGCACCTCGTCGTCGGGCAGCTCCATGTTGCGGAGCGAGAAGGACAGCGTGTCTGTCACGCGCCCCTGGCGCACCATGATCACTTCGACCTCCACGAGCGTCCCCTCGCGGTAGAGGCCCACCACGTCTTGATCGACGTCCTTCACGTAGACGACGCGCTGCGCTTCCCGCACCGCCTCGACCGCCCGGAGCTGATCGCGGTAGATGGCGGCGCGCTCGAACTCGAGCTCCCGCGACGCGTCCCGCATACGCGCGGTGAGCTCGCCCGTGAGCTCGTCGTGGCGCCCCTCGAGGAAGAGCGCGACCGAGCGGACCATCTCCGTATAGAGCTCGCGATCCACATCCATCACGCACGGCGCGAGGCACCGCTTGATCTGGTACTGGAGGCACGGGCGCCGCCGCGACGCCATCTCGGCATCGGAGCAGGTGCGGAGCTGGAAGTGTTTGTTGACCAGGTGGAGCGTCCGCCGCGCGCTCGTCGCCGAGTGGTACGGGCCGAAATAGCGGGCCTTGTCCGGCGCGGGGCGGCGGACCGTCTCGAGCATCGGCCACTCCTTCTGCGTGTCGAGCTTGAGGCAGAGGAAGTCCTTGTCGTCACGCAGCTTGACGTTGAACCGCGGCTTGTGCTGCTTGACGAGCTCGTTCTCCAGTACGGCCGCCTCCTTCTCGGTGGCGGTCACCACCGTCTCCAGATCGGCCACGATCTTCCGGAGTATCGGGATGAAGTACCGGGCGTCGCTCCCGCTCTCCTGAAAGTAGCTGCGGACGCGCGAGCGCAGGCTCTTCGCCTTGCCGACGTAGACGACGGCGCCCGTCTTGTCGATGAACAGATAGCAGCCAGGCTTCGTCGGGAGCGAGGCGAGCTTGGCTGCGAGGAGGGCTTCGGGATCCTGCTTGGCGCTCGGGTTGACCACGGCCGGAACGATCTAGAAGTCGCGCGCGCCGGCAGCAAGCGCCCCGATCACGGCCCCTCCGGCGCACAGGGGCGACGCTGCCCGCGCGGCGCTCCGTGACGCCTCGGAAACGCCGTCACGCGGCGCGGCGCGGCGCGCGGCGCGGGCGAGGCAGAACGCCCAGGTCGAGATCTCACGCCGGCCGCCCGAACGGCGCGGGCCGCGGAGGCGACGTGATCTGCGCGACAGTCGCGCCGCCCCGCTCGTCGCGCGCGACTCGCGTGAGCGCGACGAGCGGCTCGGCGCCGCGATTGCGCGGCTTCGTCTGGGGCACGCTCGCGGCGCCGCCCCGCTCGTCGCGCGCGCCGGCGTCGGGGTCCTCATGATCACGGCGCCCGAGCCCTCGCCTGTGTCGCCATCGCTCGTGTGGCCGGCGGCGGAGACGACAGCGGTGGTGGCTCATCGCGCGCGGCTCGCCTCGAGACGCGCCCTCGATCCGAGAGGCGGCCGAGCGGCAAGATCTTCGCAAGACCTCCCAGGAGCAGGTCTCGGGTGTCGCGCGTTCCTCCTTCGTGGCCTCGCGGGCGGCGGCGTCTTCGCCTCGGTCGCAATCTTGCGCGACTCCTCGTCGCCTCATCGCGCCCAGTCCGTCTGGAGCTTCTTGGCCTTGAGAGAGGCCGCCCGCTGGAGAGCGAGGTTGCCCAGGCCGGCCATCGGTGCCCGCTTGTCCTCGCCGTAGCTGCGCTTCGGGTTCTCCCCGCAAGCCACTTTCGGCCCGCCGGGCGCCACGGTGACGCGCGTCTGGGGGCCATCTGGGAAGCATCTGGGAAGCATCTGGGAGGCCCCGATGCCCGGCCGGCGCTCCATCTTTACCGCGCACCCTCTAATCAGGTTGCCTGAACCCGAAAGGACTTGTATGGTCGTAACACCACCAGCGACTGCCCGTTCGATACCCGGGTCCTGTGGCCAGAAGGCATCGGCGGACTGAGCCTGCGGCGCCACCGGTCCCGAATCTGGTCCCCGTTCGCTGCCGTCCAGGTGCGCCGCTGCACCTGGTGTCGGGTGGACCCCGAGGTGGGAGTGCGCGTCGAACAGCCGAGGAGTGACGAACTGTCCAGCAGCGTCCATCACCGCCGCCCCGCTCAGGGGATCGATGTCGCCCTCGGCGGCGGCGGAGCGCTCTGCGCCCGCGAGCTGGGGCGAGCCGCGGGCGAGCGTCACCCTGGTGCCCAGCGCGAGTGTCACCGCCTGAGTCAGGATGAGCGGCTGAGCAGGAGCGGCGGCCTCGAGACCTCCCGCGGGCAGACTTCCGGCTTGCCGGGGCGGCGGCCGGGTCGCGGTCGCGGCGAGCGGTTTGGGGGACACGGCCGTAGGCTGGGCAGCTCCAGCACAGCCGCAAAAAGACGCAGCCACGCCCGAGGCGAGGTGGCCTCGGTGCTGCAACATGGGTGGGCGCGACCGCCTCGGGCCTTCGCGCCGCTCCGCCGGGGGGCCGCCCTGGCAGGCGGGTGGGGTAGCCCTCATGACGTCGACAGCGCCGGAGGGCGGATCGGCGGCGGACACGTTGCGGTCGATCCCGGAGAGCGGCTCGGTCCGGAGACGAAAGCTCGGGCATACAGACACGCCGCCGGCGCAGAGCGGAATGCAGAAATGAAAGACCTCCGGTCCAGCGCACCGGGGTGGGCTGGAACGGCGGCCTCGTCCATGACACCTTTCCTCAACGAGGGCGGCTCACCCGGGGGGGTCAGGCCCCTCCGCGCTCCCTCGGTCAGGCGCCCGCTTCGGCTGATGCGAGGTGGGTCGCTTGTGTCCGGAGCACAGGAAAGCCAACCTTCGTGGGAATGTCGCTGGCTCCCCGCGGTTACGGGTCTGCCCGCGGCGCGCGCCGCGCGGCAGCAGGAGAGGCCGCGGCGCGGCGCAGAGAGGAGCACGGCGCTGTCCATCGCACCCCTCCTGGGTTTGGGCAGAGCCTGGCTTCGCGGAGCGGTGCCATCGGGCTTCGCCCCGCGGAGCGAAGCCACCAGGCTTGGCTTCGCGGAGCGACGCCGCTGGGGAGACGTGCTGGCTGGTGGAGTCCGGCTCGACCGGTCGCCCCAGCACGCCATGAGGGGACGGCGGGACGGGGAGCTCGCGAGCGCGGGTCCCCGACGCAAGCTGAGGGGATGAAGGGGATGAGGGGGGACACCTCTCGAATTATTTTCAACCAAGGTGCTGTTCAGCAGTTGACAACTCTAGCTATTCATGGGACGCGAGATCCAATGAGCAACGTCGAAACCGAGATCAAAAGCCACGTTGATGCATTCGTCTCTCAGCTGAGCGGACTTGTCCGCAAAGCGGCTCTCGAGGCCGTCGCCGACGCCTTGCGGGGGGAGGGCCAGCCGGCCGCTGCCGTCGCCGCGCCGCGCAAGGCGGGTCGGGCCAAGGCCGCTCCCCAGCCGGCTGCGGAGGTGAAGAAGGCGGCGGGGCGCCCCGCGCGCGCCGCGAAGCCCGCTCGCAAGAAGGGCGAGAAGCGCTCGAAGGAAGAGCTCGCCGCCATGACGCAGAAGGTCCTGGAGCACATCCGGGCCAACAGCGGCCAGGGCGTGGAGCAGATCGCCAAGGATCTGGGCACCACCACGAAGGAGCTCACCCTCCCGATTCGGAAGCTGCTCGTCGAGAAGAAGATCACGTCGAAAGGAGAGAAGCGGGCTACCAAGTACTTTTCCCGCTGAAGCCGGCCTCGGCGCCCGCCGGGCGGGTCCGGCCGAGCCAACGGAGGTCGACGTCCAGCCTTCCTCCAAGCGCAGCAGGGGAAATCGTGGCGAGCCAGGAGCTCCCCAGGCAGGCGCGGAGACGTCGCACATCGGGGCGGAGCAAGCTCCGCAGCCGTACACGCTTCCGGACCCCCCTCAGGAAAACTCCCCCAGCAATGCTCTCTCCGCGTAGCACCGTGGAGACCCCCGCACGCGCGGTGGAGAAATCCGCGCGCGCGGCCCGAAAGCTCCCGCCCGACCGCTGCTGAGCGGATCCGCCCAGCGATGCAACGCGGGAGCTGCGCCCGACAGCCGCTGTGCGCCCAGGCGCGCTCCGGCGGCGCTCAGGACGCCGGGTTACCGAGCCGCCCTGCGCGCGCTCCTGTCGTCCGCGCGGGAGACGGGCAGCGTCACCTCACCCGAAGACCCCCAACATGTCGTGGGGCAACATCGAAGGACCACCACATCTAGCTGTGTGGACCGCAAGTGGTCGGGATTGCCAAGGTGGCAGAGCACGATCGGCGCGGCGCGAGCGCCTCGGCTGTGAGCGCCTGGACCGCGCCGCCTCCCTCCGAGTTCCCGTCGGGCACCGAGGGTTGCGCCTGCGAGGCATCGCCTCGCCCCGTAACGGGATGGAGGCCAACGCACCTTCACAGACATCTGGGCAGGACGCCCTAGGCGGATATTGCGAACTTGCAACGTGGGCGAGCCCGGCCTCCAGCGAAGAGGGCCCTCGGGCGCTCTCGGCCTCTGTGGATCAGACAGGGACCTGGACAACAGGGACCGGCGCCAGGCCCTTGGTCAAGGCTTAAGCATGGTCTGTGCCACATGGGAGTTTCTCAGCGGATACCGCGCCTCGTGAGCGGCGTGAACCGGCGAGACCCAACGGCTACCGCGCTGGACAGGTTCTGACCATCTGCGATGCTCATCGGAGCCGCGCGGCGCTCGATCGACAGTCGAGCCACCGGGCCGAGCTTGCACGCTGGACCGGGCGCCCCGGTGACACCGCCGAGGGGCGTCGCGACGGCGGTGCGTGAAGGGATCTCGGCGGAAGCGCGACTCGGGCTCAGCGATCCGCCCGGGTCCCGACGATGAGGACATTCGAGAACGGCGTTTTCCCCCAGGCGGGCCTCGTCTCGCACGAGAAGCCGAGCTGCTCGAGGAGCGCGACGATCTCCCGGGCAGGGCGGAAACGCACCCGCTCGCCCCGGTTGAATCGAAGCGCGGTGAAGATGCGCTCCTCGAGGAGGGTGATCGAGCTCCTCAGGCCGCGCTCGGTGTCCGCCTCGCGGACGAGCAGGCGCCCTCCCGGTCGGACCGCGGCCGCCGCGCGCCGCAGGATCGCGTCCTGCTCCTCGACGCGAAAGTAGTGGAGCAGGTCGATGAGCAGCACGGTGTCTGCGTCTCCCAGCTCGGCCTCGCGCGCGTCTGCGCACCAGAACTCGGCGGCCAGCGGAGGGGCGGCGTGGTGGGCGGGCTGCTCGCCGGACGAGCCGGGCGGCTCGGACGACGGCGGCTGAGGCGCGCCCGGATTGCCGCCGCTCGCGCGGCGCGCGTCCTCTATCTTGGCGCGGTCCCAGTCGAACCCGCGCACGCGCGCGGCCCGGCCCAGCTCGAGCAGGAGAATCGGCAGCTGGCCAGCCCCGGTCCCGATATCGAGGACCTCCCCCAGCGCGCCGGGGCGGTCGCCGGCGATGTCGGCAATCAGCCGCGCGACGGGATCGCCGAGCAGCTTGAAGCGGACATAGTGAAACCGGGTGCGCTGCGCCGGCGTTGCGCCTTCTTGCGGGCTGTACCTCGCGGCGACGCGCTCGATCGCGTGGACCCACGGCGGCGCGTCCTCCGGGAGCCGATACGGCTCCATCCCGCCGCGCTGCAGCGAGGGCGCGCGGCGCCGCTTCATCGCGACGAGCGCGAAGACCAGACCGCCGCCGAGCGCGGCGAGCGCGAGCCCGACCACGGGCGCGCCGAGGAGCATGTACTCGGGGAACTCGGACAGTGCTTGCGCCCAGCTCATCTTCTCATGAAGGCGCAGCCAGCGCCCGGTGCGGAGGTACGCCCCGACCTGGAACTCGGCCGTGAGCAGCGCTGGCGCGAACAAGGGGTTGGAAATGTTCGCGGCGACCCAGGCAATCGCCGCGTCCAGACGGAACCACAGGCAGAGCAGGAGGACGAGCGGCGTGTGGCAGCCGAAGATCGGCTGCGATCCGATGAACAGGCCGATCGCCACCGCCACGGCCGTCCGGCCGGCCGACAGCTCGCTGCCACGGAGCTCGCGCCACGCGCGGCGCGCCTCCTCTCGGAGCAGAGAGTATTTCGCCAACGTTCAGGGGTTGCCTTCCGGTGTGGGGCGATCCGCGTCATCGGCCGCGTCGGGTGACAGCGAGGACAGGAGGTCGCTCACCTCCGTGGGGGTCGACTCGTCGAGCGCGTCCCAGGAGGCGCTCCTCGGGGCGGTCGACGTCGCTTCGCGCGACGCCGCGCCCGCGGTGTTCCCGCTCCGCTGCGCCTCCACCATGCGAAGGTACATCTTCGCCGTCTTGTTGTCGGGCTCGATCGCGAGCGCCTCGCGCCACTCGGCGATCGCGAGATCGGGCGCACCGAGGGAGTGCAGCGCGACCCCGAGCAACACGCGCGCAGGCGCGTACTTCGGGTTGGCGTCGCGCGCGGCGGCGTAGTGCTCCCGGGCGAGCGCCAGATTGCCGGCGTCGCGGTACATCGTGCCGAGGCGCAGCTGGAGATCGACGAACGTCGGGCACAGCGCCACGGCGCGCTTCAGCTCGGCGATCGCTTCCTGCGCGCAGCCCGCGTCGGCGTAGGCCTGCGCGAGATCGGCATGCATGTTGGCGATCTTGCCGCGCGCGAACGGGTCGAGGACGCCGCCGTCCCCCTCGCCGCGGCGGATGCGGGAGTAGACCTGTCGCGCCGCCTCGTATTTGCCGAGGTCGTTGTACGTGACGGCGAGGTTCAGCAGCGCTTCCGTGTAGTGCTCGTTCAGCTGCACCGCGCGCTCGAAGTGGGCCTCGGCCGCGAGGAAATCGCCGCGCTCGTGGAGGATGACGCCGAGCATGTTGAAGACGTCCGCGAACCGATCGGTCTTCTCGAGGATCTGCCGCAGGGCGTGCTCGGCCAGATCGTACTCGCGCCGCTCGTAGTGCTCCCTGCCGAGAACCAGAAGCTGCTTCAGCCTGTCGTCCATGAGGCCCGCCAGCTTACGCGACCGGCGTACGATGCGGTCGGTCTTCCGCGCAACCCTTGCGCGGATCGGGTGGCCGCGCGGTTGCAACCCCGGCGATGCCTTGGTACGCACGTCGGCGTGCCGAGTGCAGTACCCCAGAACCCGCTCGAGGCTCCCGGAGGGCCGGACGCCGCGGACCGCTCCGAGGAGCGGAACGAAGACGCCGGCAGGGCGTCGGGGCCCGGCGCCGCCGCCCTGCAGGGAGCGCCGCGCGAACAGCCCGGCGCCGCCGCCCTGCTGGGAGCGCCGCGCGCGGAGGCCGACGCCACCCCGCGGGACGCGCCGCGCGCCGAGCCCGGCATCGTCCCGCACCACGCGCCGCGCGCGGACATCGAGCGCAGCAGCGCCGCCGACGTGACGGATGACGCGCTCGACACCTCCAGCAGGCCTGCCACGCCGCCGCTGGCCGCGCCGCTCGTGGGACACCGCCGGGCGGAGAGCGCTCCTGCCGCGCCCTGGTCGCGCGGCGGCGATCTGCGCGCGCGCTCGTCGCCGTCGTGGACGCAGCTCCCTCCTCCTTCTTCTCGCGGGCGCGGCGCCGCGCCCTGGTCGCGCGGCAGCGATCCGCGGTCCTCCCGCCCATCTCTCGCCGACGGCGGCCCCTACGCGGGATCCGGCGCGGCCGACGGCCCGCGTCTGCCCGCCGGCCTCAGCCGGCCGCCTCCCGGGCCGCACCTCTCACCGCGCATGACCGCGGTCTTCGGCGGCATCTTCGGCCTCGCGACGCTCACCTCGCTGATCGCGCTCCTGATCCAGGGCGTCCCGGTGCGCGACGAGCGCGCGCTCGTCGCGGGGAGCCCGGCGGGCTCGGCCACGGGCACGGAAGAGGCCGGGAAGCCCGCCGCCGCGCCCGAGGTGAAGGCCAAGACGCGCACGCCGCTGCCGGGCCCGTGGCGGATCTCCGAGCTCGCGAAGGACTCGTCCGTGATCGTGGCGAGCGACGTGATGGACCGCCGGTCGTTCATCACGGCCCTCGACGAGAAGGGCGTGCCGAAGGCGCAGATCTACCGGATCATGAAGGCCTTCGACGGGCTGCGGAAGTTCGACAAGTGCGGCCGCAAGGATCGGTTCACGGTCGCGATGGACCGCTCCACGCGCCGCGTCCGCGCCTTCGAGTACGAGGTCTCGGCGAGCGAGATCTACCAGGCGCGGGAGGACGCGGCCGGGCTGCTCGCGGGCACCACGCTCGACATGAAGATCGCCGAGGAGGAGGTCGTCGCGGCCTTCTACGTCGGGAAGGATCTCACGACCGCGTACCGGTCGGGCGGCCTGGAGCCGGGCGTGCTCGACGTGATCGACGAGGCGCTGAGCGGGCGCATGTCGACGGAGAGCTTCGAGGAAGGGAGCATCGTCCGGCTGATCGCCATGGAGGAGACGGCGCTCGGGATGTTCTCCCGGTACAAGAAGATCATCGCGCTCGAGTACCGGCCCGCGGATCCCGCCGAGAAGCCGCTGCGCATCTACGATTTCAAGGGGCAGGAGGCCCGCGGCTACTTCGACGAGCGCGGCCGGCAGCCGTACGCGGGCGGCTGGCGCGCGCCGGTCCCGGGCGCGCCCGTGACGTCGAAGTTCAACCCGCAGCGGATGCACCCGGTGTTGAAGAAGAGGATGCCCCACAACGGGACGGACTTCGGCGCGCCGACGGGAACGCCGGTGTACTCGGCGTATCGCGGCGTCGTCGAGTGGGTCGGCCCCGCGGGTCCGAGCGGTAACCTCGTCACCGTCCTGCATCCGAACGGCGTCAGCACCGGCTACGCGCACCTGTCGAGGTATGCCCCCGGCATCAAGGTCGGCATGAAGGTGGGCACGCACCAGCTCGTCGGGTACGTGGGGTCGACGGGCCGCTCGACGGGCCCGCACCTTCACTTCAGCGCGAAGAAGGACGGCAAGTACTTCGACGCCGAGACGCTCCAGCTCGACGGCGAGCGCGTGATGCCCGGCGTCGATCGCGCGGCGTTCGCCGCGGCGAAAGAGGCCCTCGACAAGCGGCTCGACGCCATCCCGCTGCCCGAGCCGCCGCCCGAGCCGGTGAAGCCCGAGGTCGCGGAGCCGACGCCGCCGCCCCCCGCAGCCGCCGGCAGCGAGGCCACGGTCTCCGCGGCGCCCGCGGCCGGGCCGAGCGGGCCGAGCGAGCCCGAGGCGAAGCCGCCCGAAGGCGCCGGGGACGATGAGGGAGAGATCATCGAGGGCCCCGATCTCAAGAGTCCGCCGGAGACGATGTGACGCCGGGCGGGCCGAGAGGTCCGCTCGATCGCGGCGCGCTCATCGAGGGCCCCGAGCGCAAGAGTCCGCCGGAGACGATGTGACGCCGGGCGGGCCGAGAGGTCCGCTCGATCGCGGCGCGCTCATCGATCGCGAGGGTCCGCCGGAGACGATGTAGCGCAGCGCCTCGCGCGGCCGAGGACAAAAAGCAACGAGGACGCAGAGGGAAGATCCCTCGCGTCCTCGATGTCCTTGCCATGGCATCCGCCCCGATGGGCAGCTGCCGGGCCTGCTAGCGCTTCGAGTACTGGAAGCGCTTACGGGCGCCGGGCTGGCCGTACTTCTTGCGCTCCTTCTTGCGCGCGTCGCGCGTGAGGAAGCCCGCGCGCTTGAGCGACGACCTGCGCTCCGGATCGAGCTCGCACAGGGCGCGCGCGATGCCGTGCCGCATCGCCTCGGCCTGGGCGCTGTGCCCACCGCCGACGACGGTCGCGTTCACGTCGAACTGTTCGAGCAGCTCCAGCAGCTCCAGCGACTGACGCATCACCATGCGCGAGGTCTCGCGGACGAAGTACTCGTCGGCGGGCCTCTTGTTCACCTTGATGTTGCCGGTGCCCGGCGAGAGGAAGACGCGCGCGACCGCGGTCTTACGCTTCCCAGTGGCGTACGTTCTCGTTTCCGTCATGGCTTTGCTCAGCTGTAGCTAAGGGGCTGCGGCTTCTGCGCCGCGTGGGGGTGATCGGGACCGGCGTAGACCTTGAGCTTGGTAAGGAGCTCGCGCCCGAGCACATTCTTCGGGAGCATGCCCTTCACGGCCTTCTGGATGGGGAGCTCCGGCTTGCGCTCGAGCAGGTGACCGTACGCCTCGGAGCGGAAGCCGCCCGGCTCACCGCTGTGCCGCACGTAGTTCTTCTGCTGGAGCTTGCGGCCGGTCAGAAGGACCTTCTTGGCGTTCACGACGATCACGAAGTCGCCGGTGTCGACGTGCGGCGTGAACGTGGGCTTGTTCTTGCCGCGAAGCACCATGGCGATGCGGCTTGCAAGGCGGCCGAGGGGCTTGCCTTCCGCGTCGATCACCCACCACGTACGCTCGTTGCGGGCCTCCGCAGGCTTGGCAGAAAAGGACTTGGGCTGAGGATTCATTGGGCGAAAAACTCCGGAAGGGCGCCTGCCAAAAAGGGGCGCAACTTCTACAAGGCGGCCCTCCGCCTGTCAAGCGTCTCGGGCCCGCTCGTGGCGCATCGTCATCATCGTCGTCGTCGTCGTCGCTGCCGTCCGGCGGGAGCCTTGTCGTCCGGCGCGAGCCGGTCAAGGGCGCGTCGGTCGGCCGGCTGATAGCACAAGCGTTCGCGCCGGTCGCTTCCTTCTTTTGCTGCGCTTCCTTTGCCGCGCATCCTTTGCCGCGCTCGTCCGCCGCGTTCCACGCGTCCTCGCGCCTTCCTGCGCATTCCTCACGCGCCGACGCTCCGCGCCCAGCAGACAGCGCTCGCCTCGCCACGTCCTGCGCGGGATCGTCTCCGGGCGCCGCACCCGTCGCTCGGGACAGATCTCTGCCTCGGCCCGACCGAGGTTGAAGGACGCCGCCGCAACTCCCACGCGGCATCGGACCGAGGCGGCGCATCCAGAATCCGGGCGTCGCCTCAGCGACCGGCCGCGGATCCCGAGCGCAGCTGACGCTCGGCCTCATCCTCTTTTTTTCTTGCGGACTTCCTGCGGGCTCGTTTCGGGGAGCTCACCACCAGGAGTCGGCGGACTGTTCAGCTTGGCGGAGAGGGCGGGATTCGAACCCGCGGTACGTTGCCGTACACACGATTTCCAGTCGTGCACCTTCGACCACTCGGTCACCTCTCCCGAACCTTCTTCGACGCGCCCCGCTTCTGCCGGACCGGCGCCGCCCGCGAGAGAGCGGGCGGTCAGAGCCCACCTGGTTCAGCGGGGGCAAGCAGCCAAGCGTAGCGGAGAGAGCGGGATTCGAACCCGCGGTACCCTTGCGGGTACACCTGATTTCGAATCAGGCACCTTCGGCCTCTCGGTCACCTCTCCGCGGGCGAACATGGCAAAGCGGGGCCGGCTGGTCAAGCATCTCCTGACACCAACCGACGCGTCGGCGCGCTTTCGTGGCGCTGGGGCCTCCGCCGGCGCCACGAGACCTCAACGAGCGTCCTCGCGATCGCCGTCGGAGAAGGCCTCGCGCCCGAGCGCCGCCGGGCCTCCAGGTCCGCCCGCCCCGCGCGGCGAGGTCGAGCGCGGCCCGCCCTCGCCCTCGGCCCGCTGCGCGGCGCGCGCCGCGGGCGTGCCCGCGCGCGGGAGCCGGATGACGAAGCGCGCGCCCCCGAGCGGAGAATCGAGCACGTCGATGGTGCCGCCGTGGTCGACGACGATCTTCTTCACGATGCTCAGGCCGAGCCCCGTGCCGTCGTACCGCGTCGTGACGTAGGGATCGAACACCGAGTCGCGCACGGCGGGATCGATGCCCGGCCCGTCGTCGTCGATCGCGATGAGGTGGCTCTGCCCCTCGCTCCGCGCCGAGACGCGGACCCGCCCCCAGAGCGCGCCGGGGCGCGCTGCTGCGCTCCCGCCCGGCGCTGCCCGCTGCGCGTCGCGCAGCGCCTGCGCCGCGTTGCGCACGATGTTGCCGAGCGCGCGCCGGAGCATCTCGCGATCGAGCGCGGCAGGCATCGGGGCGGCCGGCACGTCGAACTCGAGGTCGACGCGCCCGAGCAGCGCCTCGTCCGAGGCGTGCTCGCGCCCCGCCTCCTCCACCGCGGCGAAGCGCTCGCCCTGCTCCCGCAGGAACTCCGCGAGATCCGCGGGCTCGAGCTCGGCCTGCGGGAGCCGCGCGAAATTGGAGAACTCGCCGACGAGCCGGCGCAGCGTGCCGACCTCCTCCTCGACGACCTCGAGCGTGGTCTGCAGCAGGCGCTGGTAGGCCGGGTCGCTGCCCGCATAGCGGCGGTGGCACTCCTCGACGGCGAGCTGGATCGGCGTCAGCGGGTTCTTGATCTCGTGCGCGAGGTGCCGCGCCATCTTCTGCCACTCGCCCATGCGCTTCAGGAACTCGATCCGCGCGCGGCTGCCCTCGAGCTCCTCGAGCATGCGGTCGAAGGCGCGGCCGAGATCGGCGACCTCGTCGTCGCCCTGCAGCGCGACGCGCACCGAGAGATCGCCCTCGGCGACGGGCCGCGTGGCCGCGGCGAGCCGCGCGATGCGATCGACCACGGGGCGCGCGACGAGCACGCCGGCGAGCACGGCGAGGACGATCGTCGCGCCGAGCAGCGCGGCGAACGCGTCGCCGTAGCTCTCGTCGAGGTACTCCTTGCGGTGCTCGCGCTCGAGCGCGCGGTACGCCTGCGCGAACGCCTGCGCGGACTCGAGCTCGTCGAAGCGGGCGCTCGGCGCGGCGAACGTCGCGACGAGCGCCCTCGCGTCGCCCTCGCAGTCCCCGTCGTCGTGCGTGGGCTCCGCGGGGGGCGCGGGCCCTTCGCGGGGCGCGGGCCCGGCGGCCGAGCCGGGGGCGCGCTCGATCGCCTTCCGGACCGTGAGCGTCTTCTCGCGCGCCGGATCCACCGGCCTTCCGCGCTCCCGCGCGCCGACGAGCTCGCCGCCGCAGCGCTCGACGCGCAGGGAGACCAGCGCGGGGTGCGCCGCGATGATGCGCGCGAGCTCGGCGCCGAGGAGCTCCGCGTCCCCGGCGAAGGCGCTCCGGCGCAGCGGGTCCGCCGCGGCGATCGCCTCGGCCTCGGAGCGCATGCCCTGCTTGATGGCGGCGGCGAGCTCGGCGTACACGCCGAGCGCCCTGTCGAGGTGGACGCCGAACTCGGGCTGGAACGCCGTCGCCGACACCCGCGCGATCACCGTCCTGGCGACCACGATGCTGGCGACGAGCGGGATGAGCGCGGTCACGAGGATGGCCGCGACGACCCGCCGCTCCGTTCTGCCGGGGATGCGCATGCGCGCAGCATAGCCGCGGCCCCGCGCCGGCGCGCAGGCGGGCCGGCGCGCCGCCCGGCCAGGGCCGCCCGCGCGCCGGAGCGGCCCCGCCGCGGGGGAGCGCCGCTACTCGACCGTGACCGTCTTCGCGAGGTTGCGCGGCTGGTCGACGTCGTTGCCCTTCAGGTTGGCGACGTAATAGGCGATGAGCTGGAGCGGCAGCACCGTGAGGAGCGGCCCCACCTCGTCCGGCACCTTCGGGATCCAGACGTGGTGCTGCGCGATCTCGAGGATCGACTCGTCGCCCTTCGTGGCGATGGCGACGACCTGCCCCTCGCGCGCCCGGACCTCCTGCAGGTTGGAGAAGGTCTTGTCGTAGTGCGCGTCGCGCGGGCAGACGACGATCACGGGGAGGTTCTCGTCGATGAGGGCGATCGGCCCGTGCTTCATCTCGCCGGCGGCGTAGCCCTCCGCGTGGGCGTACGAGATCTCCTTGAGCTTGAGCGCGCCCTCGAGCGCGATCGGGAAGCCGAGGCCGCGCCCGAGGAAGAGGACGTCCTTCGCGTGGACGAGCCGCTTCGCGATGGCGTGCACGTAGTCGGCGTCGCCGAGCACCTCGCGCATGTGGCTCGGGGTCTCCCAGAGCGCCTGGAGGATCTCGCGCCCGCGATCGGCGGAGAGCGAGTCGCGGCGGCGGCCGAGGTAGACCGAGAGCAGGAGCAGCGCGGCGAGCTGCGTGGTGAACGCCTTGGTCGAGGCGACGCCGATCTCGGGGCCGGCGTGCGTGTAGAGCGCGCCGTCGGAGAGGCGCGGGATCGCGCTGTCGAGCACGTTGCACAGCGCGAGCACCTTGGCGCCTTGCGCCTTCGCCGCCTTGAGGGCCGCGAGCGTGTCGGCGGTCTCGCCCGACTGGCTGATGGCGATGACGAGGTCGTCGGGGAAGAAGATCGGCTCGCGGTAGCGGACCTCGCTCGCGAGCTCGACCACCGTGGGGACGCGGGCGAGCTGCTCGATCCAGTAGCGCCCGGCGATGCCGGCGTGGTGGCTCGTGCCGCAGGCGACGATGTAGACCCGGCGCAGCTCCTTCGCGAACTCGGGCGTGACCCCGATCTCGGTCGCGTGCACGTCGCCGGCGGCGAGATCGATCCTGCCGCGCAGCGTCGCCTCGACGACGTCGGGCTGCTCGTGGATCTCCTTCAGCATGAAGTGCTTGTAGCCGCCGCGCTCCGCCTGGACGGGGCTCCAGTCGATGCGCTTCACGCGCCGCTCGACCTTGTCGCTCCCGGCCACGGTCTCGATGCGGACGCCGTCGGCGCGCAGCTCGGCGATGTCGCCGTCCTCGAGGAAGATCATGTCGCGGGTGTGCGAGAGGAGCGCGGGGATGTCGCTGCCGCACAGCATCTCGTTCTCGCCGACGCCGACGACGAGCGGCGAGCCGTAGCGGGCGACGACGATGACGTCGGGCTGATCGCGCGAGACGACCGCGATCGCGTAGGCGCCGTGGACCTGCCGGAGCGACCCGCGCACGGCCTCGAAGAGCGACTTGGCGCCCTTCTGGAGCTCGCGGTGGACGAGGTGAGCGACGATCTCGGTGTCCGTGTCGGAGAGGAACTTGACGCCCTGGCCCTCCAGCTGCTGCCGGATGGCGACGTGGTTCTCGATGATGCCGTTGTGCACGACGGCCACCGGGCCCGCGGAGTGCGGGTGGGCGTTGACCTCGCTCGGGCGGCCGTGCGTCGCCCACCGCGTGTGGCCGATGCCCGTGGTGCCGTCGAGGGTCCGCTTCTCGAGCGCCTCGCTGAGCTTGATCAGCTTGCCGAGCGTCCGGACGATCTCGATGCCCTTGCCGTCATGAATGGCAATGCCGGCCGAGTCGTAGCCCCGATACTCCAGCTTGCGCAGCCCTTCGACGATGATCGGCGCCGCTTTTTTCGACCCAACGTATCCGACGATCCCGCACATGCTCGCCTCGTTTAGGTAATGCCCGCGCGCGCCTACGCGTGCTGCGGAAAACGTAACGTTACTCCTGGCACTGGGAGCCGGCAGAAAAAATTGAGCTCCCTGACAATGAACGTCGCGTCGATCGCGCGAAGGTCACAGCCAGGACGAATGCTATCGCAGCCGTGATCGAGGCGACGCCGAACGTGAGGGCGCCGCCCCCGCGTTTGTAGAGCTCGCCCCACGTCAGCATTCCGATGACGGATCCAGCCCCGGCGCTTGCGGAGAACAGCCCCTGCGCCGTGGCGAGGATCTGCGGCGGGGCGCGATCCCGCGTGTAGGCGAGCGAGGCGACCCACATCATGGCGAAGGAGACCGCGTGGAGCGGCTGGAGGGCGAGCAGGGCGGGCCAGAAGCGCACCTGCGAGAGCAGGGCCCAGCGGAGCGAGGCGCCGGCGAAGGCAACGGCGAGCGCCACGGGCGGCGCGAACCGCTGGAGCAGGGGGCCGGAGAACGCCATGAGCGCGATCTCGCCGGCGACGCCGACGGCCCACGCGACCCCCACCAGCGGCTCGGGAAAACCGACGTCGCGCAGGTGCAGCGTGTAACAGAGGTCGTAGGAGGAGTTCGCGCTCTGGGCCAGGAACGACGCCGCGAGGAACAGGCGGAAGTCGCGGCTCCCGAGGAGGGCGCGCGCGCGCTCGCGCACGGAGCCGCCGGCGGCCGCCGCGCCCTCCGCGCTCTCCACGCCCCGCGCGCCGCCTCGCTGGCCGAGGCGCTGGAGCGGCGCCTCGGCGCCCGCCGGGAGCGCCCACGAGAGGGCGAACGCGACCAGCAGCGCGGCGGTGATCGCGACCGGGAACGCCGCCGGCCGCGCCGGATCGATGAGCGCCCCGCTGACGATCGCCAGCAGCGCGAAGCTGATCGATCCCCAGAGCCTGAGCCGGCCGTAGGCGATCCCGGAGGTCAGCGACGTCTCGATCGCGACCACGTCGGCCATGGTGAACATCGGCGCGCGGAAGAACGCGAACGCGAGCGCCGCGGCGAAGAGCCCGCCGAAGCCGAGCGAGACGTCGAGCGCCGACGACAGCGCGAGCAGCGCGAACACGGCGAGGGCGCCGGCGCAGGCCGCCCGGATCAGCCACACGCGCACGCCGAGCGCGTCGGCGATGAGGCCGAACACCGGCGGCGCGACGAGGCCCATCGCGGGGAGCGTCGCCGCGATCGCCCCCATCGCGAGGCCCCGGGCCCCCCGCCCCTCGAGCCAGCTCGGGAACAGCGGCAGGTACACGCCGAGGACGGCGAAGATGCCGAAGTAGTAGAGCGAGATCGCCCGCGGAGATGGTTTGAGCTGCAAAGAAAGGGGGGATGGCATCGGCGGTGAGGGCAGCGCACCAACGAAAACGGCGGCGCCTCCCTGGGGAAGCGCCGCCGCATGAACGTCGTCCTAGCTCGGATCAGTACCGATCGCCGCCGCGACCACCGCGGCCGCCGCGACCACCGCCGCCGCCGCCGTAACCGCCGCCGCCACCGCCACGACCGCCGCGACCACCGCCGCCGCCGCCGCCGCCGTAACCGCCGCCGCCGCCGCCGCCGTAACCGCCGCCGCCGCCGCCACCGCCGCGCTGGACCCGCTCCTCCGCCTCGTTCACGCGAAGCGGACGGCCATCCATGAGGGCGCCGTTCATCTGCTCGATCGCCTGCTGGGCCTGCTCAGGCGTGCCCATCGTGACGAACCCGAAACCCCGCGACTGCCCGCTCTCGCGGTCGGTCACGATGTGCACATCCGTCACCTCGCCGCTCTGGGCAAACGCAGCCTGCACGGAGGCCTTGGTGGCGGAGAAGGGGAGATTACCAACGTAGAGGCGAGTACCCATGACACTGATTCACTTCACGGCTCTGCGAGATGCGTCAGCTTCGGTGCCGAACAGTGCCCTGCCGCCCCGATGGAGCCGTGGGGGATCGAGGGAGGGCGGCGCTGGGGAGGAGCCCCCGGTGCGCCACACGTTGCGTCGTCCAGTCCGCGATCAATCCGCGATCCCCGAGAAGAGAAGCGTCGTGTCGAGTGCCAGTGACGTTCGTGACCAGCCGATAGTAACCAAATGTCCCCCCGGCGCAAGCGCTGGAAGCAGCCCTCCCCGTCGGCGCAGCCGCGCATCGCCCGCCCGGACGTCCCGACCGAACCGCCGCGGTGCGGCCGCGTCTGCTGCCGGGGGTCGCGCCGGTCGCGTCGGTCGCGCCTGTCGGGTCCGCCGGTCGCGCCTGCTGCCCCACATCGGCGCGCGCCTCAACGCCCGGCGGAGCGACGGAACGTGGCGCCGAGATCCCAGCCCTCGCCGCCCCCGGCGCGCGCGAGCGCGACGTCCGGCAGCACGCCGCCCGCGATCCGGACCTCGGAGATCACGCCGAGGCGGAGCGTCGTGGTGAGCGAGCGCGGGGCGGCGGTGGGCGCGAGCCGCGGCGGGTGGCGGGCGAGGTCGAGCGCGCGGGCGCGGTCGTCGGCGGTCGCGAGCGCGAGCAGCGCGTGGAGGGGCCCGGGGCCGAGCGGGCGCACGAGCTCGATCGCGAGCACCGCCTTGCCGCGGGCGCGGCGGCGCCCGAGCTCCGCGCGCGAGACGGGCTCGGCCGTGACCTCGTGCCCGGGCCGCGAGAGGATCGGCGCGACCGCCTCGGCGACCTCGACGAGGTGCGCGGCGGACTCGTCCACGAGCAGCTCGGCCGGGGGGCCGCCCCACGCGGGATCGCCGTGCGCCCTCGGCAGACCCGAGAGGCCGAGGTGCGCGAGGCGCTCGGGCGGCAGCGCGTCGACCAGCCGCTGCGCGACGCCGGGCTGACCGAAGGGGCCGGCCTCCGGGCCGGTGGTCAGCACGATCCAGCCGGCGACGCCGAGATCGAAGCGGACGGCGCCGCGGCGGTTCGCGTGCAGCCCGGCGCCGAGCCACCCGAGATCGTCGCGCTCGGTCTCGAACGCGCGCAGCGACGTCGTGAGGTCCTCGGAGCGGATCACGTCGATCGCGTCGAGGAAGGCAGCGCCGCGCGCGGCGACGTCGTTGCGCGTCAGCGTGATCTGCCGCGGGCCGAGGTCGGCCCGGAAGGCGCCGGTGCCGTCCGGCGACGCGGGGTCGAAGCCGCGCGGCAGGAGCGCGACCATCGGCGACGCGAGCGCGCGGGCGACGCGGGCGGGGTCCGCGCGCGGGAACACGGCGGCGAGCGGATCCTTCGGGTGCCGCTCGGGCCTCGGGACGTCGGCGAGCACCGCGGCGGCGCCGCGGGCGCGGGCGCGCTCGACCGAGCTCACGACGTCGCGGCCGTCGAGCTTGACGAGGCGCGCGGTGCGCAGCCCGTCGCGCAGGCGCACGACCGCGGCGTCGCCCTCGCGCGACGGGAGCGCGGACGTGAGCGTCGGGTACGGGTTCCCGGACGCGTCGAGGCCGTAGAGGCTGTCGGCGATCGCCGACGCGAACAGGGCCGCGGCCGGATCGCTCAGGTCGTGCGGGTCGAGCGAGCTCGTCGGCCACGGGAGGTGCATCGTGATGCGACCGCCGAGCGGGGTGCGCCCCATGGCGCGGGCGCGCGCCGGGAGGGCGGCGGCGCCGAGCAGCGCGCCGGCGCCGCCGAGGAAGGCGCGGCGCGGGAGCGAGCGGCTCACCGCACCACCCAGATCTCGTCGGCCGTCGCGACGGCGAACGGGGCGCGCCCGGGCCCGTCGGGCGGGCAGACCGCGAGCGCGCGCACCCCCGCCGGCGCCGGGAGGCGCAGGATCTCCGGGGGCGCGGCGCGCGAAGGGCCGCCGTGGTGGCGCCGCCACGAGAAGACGACGACGGCGTCCTCGAGCGGGTCGAGCACGTCGAGGCTGGCGAGCAGCTCGGGCTCGCCGTCCTGATCGAGATCGCCGATCGCGAGCTGCGCCCCGGCGCTGCCCACGAGCTTGCGGCGGCCCGCGCTGTCCCGGAGCTCGACCGCGCCGCGCTCGCGCGCCGCCCAGACCGTGAACGGCTCGCCCCGGGCCGACAGGAGCTGCGCCGACGCGAGCGCGTCGTACCGGCCGGCGAGCGCCGGCGTCGCCGGCGGCGGATCGGCCGGGGCGCACGGCGCGAGCGGGCCGGTGAGGAGCGGCCCCCACGCCGTCGTGCAGGCCGAGCCGCCCGCGTCCGGGATCGCCAGCCCCGGGAGCTCGGCGAGGGCGTTCAGCTTGCCGTCGAAGCGGACGCTGCGCGCGCGATCGGTGAGCCCGACGTCGGCGAACGGCGGCTCGGGCTCGCCGTCCCGCGCGCGCTCGACGAGCGTGGCGAACGCGAGCGGCTCGCGGAGCGGCGACGGGTGCACGGCGACCACGTCCGGCCACGAGCGCGACGCGAGCGGCACGACCCGGCCGCCGCGGAGGCGCAGCGTGGTCACGCGCCGCCGGCTCACGCTCAGGATCTCGAGCGCGCCGTCGGCGTCGAGATCGCCGCACGCGAGCGCGACGACGTCGCCCTCGAAGTTCTTCGCGCGATCGACCCGGGCGGCGACGAGCGGGACCGGCGCGAGGTAGCTGCGGACCTCCGCGTCGAGGGGCGCCTCGGCGTAGGCGTGGGCGATGGGCCCCGGCTCCGGATCGCGGATGCGCGCCCAGACGGTGCGCGGCACCGGGTACACGTCGGCCGTGACGCGCAGCCGCCCCGCCGCGACCTCGACGGCGAGGTGGACGAGCGCCGCGTCGTCGCGCGCGGCGTCGCGGGCGAGCGGCAGCGGGATCGCGTCCTTGTGCGCGCGCACGCCGGCGCCGAGCTTGCCGGCGAGGTGGGCGGCGAGCGCGGCCGCGAGCTGGGCGCCGCGCGGCGCCGGCGCGTCCGAGGCGAGCGGGCCGGCCGCGACGAGCGCGCGGCCGCCGACGGGATCGAGCGAGCGCGCGAGCGCGTCCACGACGCGGGCGACGGCCGAGCGCGGCGGCTTCGGCGCGGGCGCCGGCGCGGCGGGGCGCGGCGGCGCGGCGGGCGGCGGCGACGGCTGCGCCGCGGCGGGGCGCGCGAGCGCGAGGAGGGCGAGGAGGAGGAGGGGGCTCCGGGGCGACAACGCCGCGATGTTACGCGCGCCGGTGGGGTCGGGGCCAGAGCCGCAGCCCCGCCGGCACCACGACGAGCGCGACGACGAGGCCGACCGCGCTGCCGAGCGCGCCGACCCGGCCCAGGTCGCGGAGGCCGTCGAAGCGGCAAAACGCCAGCGCGGCGAAGCCCGCGGCCGTGGTCAGCGCGGTGGCGGCGATCGCCGGCCCCTCGTGGCGCAGCGTCTCGCGGATCACGGCGTCGCCGCCGCCCGCCGCCTCGATGTCGCGGGCGCGGTGGAGCAGGAACATGCCCTCGTCCACGGTGATCCCGAGCAGCACCGGGATGACGAGCGCGTCGTACGCGTGCAGGGGGATGCCGATCACCCGGATCAGCAGGAGCACGAGCGAGATCTCGGAGGCGACGACGAGCGCGGCCAGCGCGATGTCGCGCGCGCTGCGGAGGGAGGCCGAGAGCGCCAGCAGCACGAGCGCACCGGCGACGATCGCGATCCGCGGCATGTCGTGCGCGAGCGTCTCGCGGAGCGACGCCTCGAGCCGGGTGTAGCCGGTGAGCATGGCCTTCGGGTCCTCCTCGCGGATCGCGCGCTCGATCCGCTCGACCGAGCCGGCCTCGCGGGGCCGGACGTACAGCGCGACGAGCGCCTCGCCCCCGTCCGCGCCGAGGTAGCGCGAGAGCAGGATGGACGCGGGGCCGCGCTCGAGATCGGCGAGCGTGACCTCCTGCCGCGGCGGCGCGCGCATGCCGTCCAGCACCGCCGAGAAGCGCTCGGGCGCGAAGCCCGTGTCGCGGAGCGCCCGCTCGAGCTCGCCGGCCTTCGCGGGCAGGTCGAGCGCGTCGCGCGCGGCGAACCGCGCGGCCTGCGTCGAGGGGGCGGGCGCGAGCGCGGTGAGCGCGTCGACGGCCTCCACGTCGGCCTTCATCGAGGCGAGGCGCTCCGCGAGCCGGTCGGCCCGGGCGCGGGCGCGCTCCTGCTCGCCGTCCGCGAGGAGCACCACCCACTGCCCGCGCCGCCCGCCGAACGCGTCGAAGATCGCCTGCTGCACCTTGAGCGGCTCGAGCTCGGCGGGCCGGATCGCGACGATGGCCTCGGCGAGCGGCGGCGCGGCGCCGAGGGCGACCGCCGCGATGGGGAGCGCCGCGAGCGCGGCGAGCGCGAGCGCGCGGCCCCGGGTCCGGGTGAGCCGGTAGAGGCCGTCGGGCCAGCGCGCCGGCGCCTCGGGCGGCGGGGCCCCCCGCTCGAGCCAGGCGCCGACGGCCGGCGTCACGAGGACGATCGCGAGCGCCGTGAGCACCTCGCCCGCGGCGCACAGGAGGCCGAGCTGCCGGAGGGCGTTGATGTCCGACAGCGCGAGCGCGCCGAACGCCGCCGCCGCGGTGACGGCGGCGACGAGCACCGCGCGGGAGGTCCGCGCCCTCGCGGCGCGCCCGGCCGCCTCCGGATCGAGGCCCTCGCGCCGCGCCTCGAGCAGCGCGGCGTAGACGTGCACGCCGGTGTCGACGCCGACGCCCACGACGACCGACATGAAGGCGACCGCGATCGCGCTGAGCCCGCCCGGGAGCGCCGTGGCGAGCCCCGCGGTCCAGACGGTCCCGAGCACGAGCGGCGGCATCACCGCGGCGAGCGCGCGCAGGCGGCGGAAGAGCAGCGCGAAGACCGCGGACGCGAGCAGCATCGAGAGCGTGCCCGAGACGGCGAGATCGCGCGTGAGCATCTCCTCGGTGGCGGCGGCGATGGCGTGCCCGCCGGTGAGCCCGAGCGTGAGCCGCGGGTGCGCCGCGCGGATCGGGTCGAGGACGGCGTTCGCGTCGGCGACGAAGGCGCGCGCGTCGGCGCCGCGGAGCGCCTGCCCGGCCGGCTGCACCAGGACGAGGTGCACCTTGCCGTCGTCCGTGGCGAACGCGCCGTCGGCCTGCGTGCGCACCCCGGAGCCGATGTCCGCGGACTCGAAGACGAGCTGCGCGAGCCGCAGCGGATCGGCCGCGATCGCCTCGGCCGCGGCGCCGCCGCCCGGCGCGAGCAGCATGGCGCGCGTCTCGGCGAGGCGCTCGCGCATCCCCTCGGGCGAGAGCGCGGCGGCGAGCCGCTCCCGCACGCGCGCGTCCGCGTGCCGGAAGGCGAGCCACGGATCGAGCGCGCGCGAGGCGTCGATGCGATCGGCGGCGCGCTGCACGGTCGGGCGCGCCGCGAGGGCCCGCGCGATCTCGGCGGCCACGGCGGCGTTCTCGTCGGGGTCGTCCCCCTTCACCATCACGACGCCGAGATCGCCGCCCCCGAACCCGCGCACGTACCGGCGCAGCGCGGCGGCGTCGCCGCGCTCGGGCAGGAGCGAGGCGACGTTCGGCTCGAGCTTGAGCCGCAGCGTCACGGCGGCGAAGGCGGCGAGCGTCAGCGCCGCGAGGGCGAGCGCGACGGCGAGGCGGAGCGGCCGGCGCGGGGCGCGTGCGCGGGCCGGTGAGGGCGGAGGGGGCGCTGCCATGGCGAGCCGGGCCGGGCCCGGCGCCGCTCCTCTACCCTCACGCCCGCCTCGCCGCGAGGACATCGCGCGCGCCGCTCCCCCCGCCGGCGGCGCTTGCGCCCGCGGGCGCGCCGGTTCATCCCGGCGGCATGGAGCTCCCCCCCATCGTCCTCGCAGGCAGAGCCGTCCTGCGGAAGCCCGCCGCGCCCGTCCCGCCCGAGGAGATCGGGACGAAGCAGCTCAAGCAGCTCGTCTCGACGATGGTCGCGGTCATGCGCAAGGCGCCCGGCGTGGGGCTCGCGGCGCCGCAGATCGGCGTCGGCCAGCAGGTGATCGTGCTCGAGGACGGCGAGGCGCTGATGTCCCGCCTCACGCCGGAGCAGCGCGCCGAGCGCGGCCGCGTGCCCTTCCCGCTGCAGGTGATCGTCAACCCGACGCTGAAGGTCCTCGCGCCGTCGCTGCCGGCGGGGGCCGACGCGGCGGGCGCGGGGCGGGCGACGTTCTTCGAGGGCTGCCTGAGCGTTCCGGGCTACATGGCGCTGGTCGAGCGGGATCTGTCGGTCGAGGTGAGCGGCGTGGACGCGGACGGCAAGGAGGTCCGCTGGCAGGCGACCGGCTGGCCCGCCCGGATCCTCCAGCACGAGGTCGATCACCTCCGCGGCACGCTGTATGTCGATCGCATGATCTCGCGATCCTTCTGCAGCAACGAGGAGGCGAAGGTCCTGCTCGGCCAGTCGGTCGCCGAGGCGCGGGCCGCGCTCGGCGCGTGACCGCGCGCCCGTCGGGCGAGCGCCCGAGAGGCGCGCGCGCTCAGGGCGAGGCGCCGCCGCCGCGCCCGGCGAGCTCTTCTACGATCCGCTCCATCTTGATCCCGCGCGAGCCCTTCACGAGCACCAGATCGCCGCGCTCGACGATCTGAAGCGCCCGGCTCGCGGCGGCGCTCGCGTCGCCGGCGAACCACGCGCGCACGCCGGCTGCTTCGGCGGCGCGCGCGATCCGCGCCGCCTCGCCGCCGACGGCGACCAGCGCGGCGGGGCGCGCGGCGCCGACCGCATCGCCGAGCGCGTCGTGCTCCGCCGCCGCGAGCGCGCCGAGCTCGCGCATCTCGCCGAGCAGCAGGACGAGCCGCTTCCCGAGCGCCTCGGCCAGCTCGACCGCCGTCCTGAGCGACGACCGCATCGACAGGGGGTTCGCGTTGTAGCTGTCGTCGATGATCACGGTCCCGTCCGGCAGCTCGCGGACCGACAGCCGCCCGTCCCCCGGCGGCGCGAGCCCCGCGGCGGCGCGAGCCGCCCGCTCCGTCGAGAGCCGCTCGCCGAGCGCCTCCTCCACCGCGGCGACGGCCGCCGCCGCGGCCAGCGCCCCCGCCTCCCCGAGCAGCGGGACCACGATCTCCAGCGCCTCGCCTCCCCGCTCGATCCGCACCGAGGTGCCGCGCACCCCGACCGGCCGTCGCCCCGCGATCCGGAGCTGCGCGCGCTCGCCGAACCCGTAGGTGATGCGCCGCGCGGCGCCGGCGCGCTCGAGCTGCTCGACCACCTTCGCGTCGTCGCCGTTGCCGAGGGCGACCCCGTCGGCCGGCAGCGCGGCGAGCAGGTCCCCTTCCTCGGCGGCGACGTCCTCCAGCGTGCCGAGCCCCTCGGTGTGCTCGACGCCGATCGACGTCAGCACGGCGAGGTCCGGCGCCGCGATCCGCGCCAGGGCCGCGACCTCGCCGCGGTGGTTCGTGCCGATCTCGACGACGGCGAAGCGATGGCGGTCCTCGAGACCGAGCAACGTCATCGGCAGCCCGATGGCGTTGTTCAGGTTGCCCGCGGTCGCGTGCACGTCGCCGCGGCCCGCGCCCGCGAGCAGCGCCGCGATGGCCCGCGTCGTCGTCGTCTTGCCGGCGGAGCCGCCGATCGCGACGATCGCCCGCGGGCCGTCCGCGTACGCGCCCCGGCGCCACCGCTCGCGGTGCGCGCTGGCCAGCGCCCCGAGCGCCGCGAGCCCGTCCTCCACGAGCACCGCGCCGCCTTCGGGCGGCAGGTCCACCTCCCGGGAGACGACGAACGCGGCCGCCCCACGCTGCGCCGCGGCGCCGAGGAACCGATGGCCGTCGAAGGCCTCGCCGGCGAGCGCGACGAACGCCGCGCCGGGCGCGATCGTGCGGCTATCGGTCGAGATGCCCCGCGCCGCCGGCCCGGCCCTCAGCACGCGCCCGCCGGTCGCGCGCGCCAGCTCGTCGAGGGTGAACGGGGCCAGGTTCTGCGGGATCGGCGTCGCCATCGCGCGCGATCACCAGCATGGAACGGGGCGCAGGGCCAACGAATCGCCGGCGCGCGGCCCTCCGCGCGTCGAGTCGCCTCAGCGCCGGGTCTTCTCCTTGTCGATCTCGTCGTAGATGTCGTCGCCCTTCGGCCGCGGGCGCGCGGCTGGCCGGGGTGCCGCGGTCGCGGCGGGCGCTGCGGTCGCGCTCGGGGTGGGCTCGGCCGCCGTCTCGGCGGTCGTCGGCGGCGGCTCCGTGTAGTCGATCGCGATGGGGCCGCCGCCGCCCATGCTCTGCCACAGCGTGATCCCGACGAGCGCCAGGAGGGCGATCGCCAGGATCACGCTGAGCACGATGATGAGCGTCCTGCCGCCCTCGCGGCGCGGCGCCGTCACGGCGGGCGGCTTCTGCGGCTCCGCGCGCTCCTGCACGAAGCTCGACGGGAGCGCCGGCAGCTCGAGCCGCGCCGACGTGGTGGCCCACGGGCTCTCGGCGGGCGGCATGGCCGCGTGAGCCGCCTGGGGCGCGCCGGCCGCCGCCGCGCCGTCCCAGCCTCCGGAGGCGTGCGGCGCGCCCGCGGCGGACGCGCCGTCCCACGCGCCGCCGGCGGGCGGCGCGCCGGGCGCCACGGCGGGCGCTACGCCCATGGCCGGAGCCGGCGCGGGCGCGGACGCAGCGGGCGAGGGCGGCCCGGCCGGCGCCGGAACGCCCGCGTGCAGCGAGGGCAGCGGCGTGCGCCCGGCGTCGTGGACAGGCGGGCCCGCCGGACCGAAGCCGGGGCCCGCGAACGCCGGCGGCGCCGCCGGAGGAGGTGGCTGCGCCGCGTTTGCGGCCAGCATTCGTTCCGTGTTTGGCGCGGGCTGGAACGACATCTGGCTCGGGGGCGCCGGGTCCGACGGCGGCGGCGCCGAGATGAACGGGAGGCCGCTCGCAGAATAGACGCCGCTGGTCGACAGCACGTCCTGCTGCGAGACGAGCCCGGGCGGGAGGGTCCCTCCGCGCGCCGAGACGTTCCCCGCGGGCGGCTGGGTGTAGCCGGACCTCGCCGCCGCCGGAGGGGAGGCCGGCGCGGAGAACTCGGGCGTCGACGACGCCGGCCCAGCGAGGCCGGGCGCCGACGGCGCGGGCGCCGCGAACGCGGGCGGCGGCGGCGCGGGCGCTGCGAACGCGGGCGTCGACGGCGCCGGCCCGGGATACGCCGCTCCGGAGACGACGGGCCCGGCGAGCCCGGCCCCGGACGGCGCCCCCGCGAAGCCGGGTGGGCTGTGCTGCTGAAGCCGAGGGCTGAGCGCGTACTGCGTGGAGAGCGGGCGGAGGGCCCCGGGCGCCATCAGCGGCGCCACGGGCAGCGGCCGGAAAGGGATCCCCGATGCATGCGTAGATGCGAGCGACCGGCCTGACTGCGCCGCCATCTCACCCTCGGGGGCTCCCCATGGAACGTGTTTGTCGGTCATCCGCGCGCCCCGGAGAGACCGCCAACGCGGCCCCTCCGCCTCACACTGAAGCGGAACAGCGCTCTCAATCTACCCCCAAGTCTCGGCGTCCGGCCATCCTTCTGACGCGTCGCCCCGCCCGTGCGGCGCTGCTGCGCCGGGGATGCGCGGCGCGGCGCCGCGACCACGGCGCCCGTTGCGGACGAAGGAGCAGCGCGGCGCGCTTCCCGGGCTCGGCCCGTCGAAGATCGCGCTCGTCCTCCGCCCGTGCGCGCAGGCGGCGGTGCGCTCGCGCCGCCGCCTGCGCGGGAGCGGACCGCGCCCCCGGCCCGCGGCGCGCTCGCATCCAGGGCGCGGGGGACGCGCGCTCCGTCAGCAGCCTGCGCGAAGCCTCGCGAGCGCGGGCGCGCCCGACGGCAGAGCTCGCACCGAGGGGCTGTCCACGCTTGCCGGGAACTCTCGACATGGCGGGGCGCACGCCGCGGACGGGTGGCGGCGCCTCCGCGGGGACGCGCGGCTTGTGCCGCCGCGGGGCGGCTGTCGACCGCGGCAGCACAGTGCTATGGCTCGTCGCGATATGGCCGCCGAGACGATGGGCCCCCGCACCTCCACCGAACCTTCTCCCAACGAGCCGCGCGAGCCCGCGCGCTACGATCACGCCGCGGTCGAGCCGCGCTGGCAGCGCGCGTGGGAGGAGGGCGAGACCTTCCGCGCCGTCCGCAGCGCGGGCGGCGCGCGCGAGAAGCGCTACGTGCTCGACATGTTCCCCTACCCCTCGGGCGCGGGGCTGCACGTCGGCCACCCCGAGGGGTACACGGCGACCGACATCGTGTCGCGCTACTACCGCATGCGCGGGATCGACGTGCTGCACGTGATGGGCTGGGACGCCTTCGGCCTCCCGGCCGAGCAGCACGCCATCGAGACCGGCACCCACCCGGCCGACACCACGGCGCGGAACATCGCGACGTTCAAGCGCCAGCTCAAGATGCTGGGCTTCAGCTACGACTGGTCGCGAGAGCTCGCCACGACCGATCCGCGCTACGTGCGCTGGACGCAGTGGATCTTCCTCCAGCTCTTCAAGAAGGGCCTCGCGTACCAGGACGAGGTGAGCGTCAACTGGTGCCCGGCGCTCGGCACCGTCCTCGCCAACGAGGAGGTGATCGACGGCAAGAGCGAGCGCGGCAACCACCCGGTCTACAGGACGCCGCTCCGCCAGTGGATGCTCCGCATCACCGCCTACGCCGACCGCCTGGCGGAGGACCTCCGCCTCCTCGACTGGCCCGAGGGGACGGTCGCGATGCAGCGCGCCTGGATCGGCCGCTCGGAGGGCGCCCTGATCACGTTCGAGGTCAAGGCGTGGAGCAAGGGCTCGGTGAGCGTGTTCACGACCCGCCCCGACACGCTGATGGGCGTCACCTACGTCGTGCTCGCGCCCGAGCACCCGCTCACCAGCTGGATCACGTCGACGGAGGGCAGCACGTCCGAGCCGCGCCGCGAGGCGGTGCGCGCGTACGTCTCCGCGGCGTCCAGCAAGAGCGATCGCGAGCGCCTCTCCGGGGCCGCGAAGGAGAAGACCGGCGTCGACACGGGCCTGTTCGCGGTGCACCCGATCACGGGCGCCGAGGTGCCGATCTGGGTCGCGGACTACGTGCTCGGCAGCTACGGCACCGGCGCCGTGATGGCGGTGCCCGGGCACGACGAGCGCGACTTCGCGTTCGCGCGCGCGTACGGGCTGCCCATCGTCGAGGTGGTGAGCCCCGACGGCGCCCTGCACGACGAGCTCGAGGCCGCCTACGTCGACCCGGGCGTCGCGGTCCGGAGCGGCGAGTTCGACGGGCTCACGACGGAGGAGTGCAAGCGCGCGGTCATCGAGCGCCTCGAGGCGCTCGGCCGCGGCAAGCGCGAGGTGAACTACAAGCTGCGCGACTGGGTCTTCTCGCGCCAGCGCTACTGGGGCGAGCCGATCCCCATCTACTTCCCCGTCGAGCTCGCCGAGCCCGGCGGCGATCCCAGGAAGGGCGACGCGCACACGATCCGCTACGACCAGCCGATCGCGGTGGACGAGGCCAGCCTGCCGCTCGAGCTGCCGCCGCTCGCCGACTTCCGGCCTGGCGACGACCCGGCCGGTCCGCTCGCGCGGGCAGTGGACTGGCGGTTCTTCCAGAAGGACGGCGCGTGGTATGCGCGCGAGACGAACACGATGCCGCAGTGGGCGGGGTCGTGCTGGTACTACCTGCGCTTCCTCGATCCGCAGAACGACGCCGAGCCGTTCTCGCAGGCGGCGTACGACGCGTGGATGCCGGTCGACCTCTACGTCGGCGGCGCGGAGCACGGCGTGCTGCACCTCCTCTACGCGCGCTTCTGGCACAAGGTGCTGTTCGACCTCGGCCACGTGAAGCACCCCGAGCCGTTCATGAAGCTCGTCCATCAGGGCATGATCCTCGGCGAGGACAACGAGAAGATGTCGAAGTCGCGGGGCAACGTGATCAACCCCGACGACATCGTCCGGGCCTACGGCGCCGACGTGCTGCGGCTCTACGAGATGTTCATGGGCCCGCTCGAGGCCGTGAAGCCCTGGCAATCGGCCCAGATCCAGGGCGTGGTCCGGTTCCGGGATCGCGTGTTCGCGACGTGCACGCGGCCGCTCTCGGACGCGATCGACGACGCGACGAGCCGGCAGCTCCACCGGACCATCAAGAAGGTGACCGGCGACATCGAGGCCATGGCGTTCAACACCGCCATCTCCGCGATGATGGTCTTCGTGAACCACCTGAACGCGATCCCCTCGCCGCCGCGCGAGGCGGTGCTCCGGCTGATCCTCCTCGTCTCGCCGTTCGCGCCGCACCTCGCGGAGGAGCTGTGGCGGCTCACGGGGCATCAGCGCTCGCTCGCCTACGAGCCCTGGCCGACGTACGACGAGGCGCTCTGCGTCGACGACGTCCTGGAGATCCCGGTGCAGGTGAACGGTAAGGTCCGCGGCCGGGTGACGCTGGCGAAGGTGGCCTCGGAGGACGAGGCGCGCGCCGCGGCGCTCGCGCTGGAGAGCGTGGCCGCGCTCTCCGCGGGCAAGCAGCTGAAGAAGTTCATCTACGTCCCGGGGAAGATCGTGAACATCGTGGTCGGCTGACGCGCCCGCGCCGCCCGGCCGGAACGAACGACCACGCCGCGTCGTCGTCGCGAACGGACGCTCCGAGCGGGCGGCGGGAGGCGGCTCTTCCTGGATCGCGAAGGTCCGCGCTCGCCCATCGTCCCTTCCCTGGAGGATCGATCGCGAAGCCTCTGGCCCCCTGCCGGCGCCGGGGTCGGGCGCTCGGGTCCCCATGAGCCCGATCGGCGCGCGGGCCGCAGCGCCCACCACACCGCGGCGCAGCTCGACGCGCGCGTGAGCTTCCTCGGAAGCAATCCTCTCCTGCCTCGAGGAACGCGGCCCATGCACAGCCCAGGCTGGCAGGTGCCGTGCAACGGCGGCTGGCCGTGTTCCGGAACAGCACCGCGTGGTGTACCCGAGCTGGATACCTCCTCGCCGCCGCCGCGCTGGCCGGCTGCGCGGGCGACGCGGGCGAGCCTCCCGCGCGCGGGGAGGACGCGGACGAGGCCGCGCTGGAGATCAAGGGAGGCTACCCCGACGCGGGAGATCGCGCGGTCGCCGGGCTGATCATCACGGACCGGAAGGGCCGCGTCGCGCGGACCTGCTCGAGCACCCTGATCGCGCCCGACCTGGTGCTCACGGCGCAGCACTGCATCGCGGAGGCGCCGAAGCTCATCTCGTGCAAGACGGCGACGTTCGGTGAGCCGGTCGACGCCTCGCAGGTCTACGCCACCCTCGGCCGGGCCATGTGGACCGCGGACGCGCCGTGGCTCGCCGCGCGCGCGGTGCTCAGCCCGCCCGACGGCAACGCGGTGTGCGGCCGCGACCTCGCGCTCATCGTCCTCGCTTCGCCGGTCCCGAGCAGCGACGTCACGCCCCTCGCGCCCCGCCTCGACCGGCCGCCCGAGGAGAGCGAGGTCTACTCGGCGGTCGGCTTCGGCGACACGGAGGGCAGGGCGCGCGACGGCGGCGCGCGCCGGCGCCGCGACGGGCTCCGCGTCGAGTGCGTCGGCTACGGGTGCGGGACGCAGGAGCGCGTCACGGGCAGCGAGTGGCGCGGCGAGAGCGGCATCTGCAGCGGCGACTCGGGCGGACCCGCGCTCGACGGCGCCGGGCGGATCATCGGCGTGACCTCGCGCGGGCCGGCCGGCTGCTCCGACCCCATCTACGGAGGGCTGATCGCCCATCGCGACTGGCTCGTCGCCGAGGCGACGCGCGCCGCCGACGCCGGCGCTTACGGCGCGCCCTGGTGGACCACGGCGCCCGGCTCGGCGGAGCGATCGCCGTCGCGTCGGCCGCTCGACGAGCGCTGGCTCTCGTGCGCCCACGGCCCCGGCGCCGGGGGCGGGGCCGCCTCCGCGCGCGCGCTCCTCGCGCTCTTCGCGCTGCTCGCGCTGAGACGCGCCGGGACGGCCGCTCCGCCGGCGCGCGCCGCGCGGCGGAGCACGATTTCCGCCTGATCGACGCTCCGGCGCACACCTCGCCTGCTAGGATGCGCCCGTCCAGACCCTGCGGAGTGTCCATGCCCAGCTCGCCCATCATCCGTCCGGCCGCGCTCCTCGCGGCGCTCGCGCTCGCCTCGACGTCCCTCGGCTGCGGGCCGACCTACGTGCGCGGAAACCAGGTCGAGGGGCTCGACGACGCGGCGATGAGCACGGGGATCGACAAGCGCGACATCGAGCAGCTCCTCCACGAGAACCTGAAGTCGCTGATGGCCTCGCCCATCGCGAGGGCGTGGGCGCAGGAGGGCTCGCGGCCCACGCTCGCGATCTACCCGCTGTCGAACCAGACGAGCGAGCACATCGACAGCCAGCTCCAGGCGCTCCTGTCGGACATCGAGACGTACATGGTCAACACGGGCCTCGTCACCGTGGTGAGCGTCGAGCGCCAGCAGCAGATGATCGCCGAGATCGAGCAGCAGCACGGCGGCGGGTTCGATCCGGACCACATCGCCGAGTACAACCGCCAGCTCGGCGCGAAGTACTACATCACCGGCAAGGTCTTCACCTCCGACGAGCGCACCGAGGACGAGCGCCGCGTCCAGTACTTCATGTTCATGCAGGTCATCGAGGTCGCCACGAGCGCGGTGGCCTGGCAGAACAAGGCCGCCTTCACCAAGGCGCTCATCCAGGAGTGATGCGCTGGCCGCACGCGAGCCTCCGGGGGCGCGGGCGCGCGGCCCTCGTGCCTCTCGCGCTGCTCCTCGGCGTCGGACAGGCCGCCTGCGCCGGCCACGAAGATCGCGTGCGCACCGCGCTCGCCGCGCTCGACCGCGGGGCGCCCGCGGCGGCGGTGGCCGCGCTGAACGAGCAGATGGAGGTCGAGAGCGCGGCCGAGCTTCCGGCGCTCAAGGGCGACAACCCGCTCCTCCTGCTCGACCGCGGCAACATCCTCCTCGGCATGGACCGCTACAAGCTGTCCGCGCGCGACCTCGGGGCGGCGGACAAGTCGATCGACCTGCTCGACATGTCGCGCGGGGCCGCCGCCGAGCTCGGCAAATACCTCTTCTCGGACGACGCGGGCCCGTACAAGGCGCCTGCGTACGAGAAGCTGCTCATCAACACCATCAACATGATGAACTACCTGGCCCAGCGCGACCTCAGCGGGGCCAGGGTCGAGGCCCGCCGCCTCGCCGTGATGCAGAAGCACCTGCGCGATCACGAGGGCGAGACGGCGCTCATCGGCCTCGGGAGCTACCTCGCCGGCTTCTCCTTCGAGAAGAGCGGCCAGGTCGACGAGGCGCTCCTCTACTACGACGACGCGCTCCGCCACGGGCCGTACCCGTCGCTCCGCGCCCCGCTCCGCGCGCTCACGCGCGGCGAGCCGAGGACGCCCCGCATCGCCGCCCAGATCGAGGGCGTGGAGCCGCCGCCGCCGCTCGCCGAGGCCGGCGAGGCGGAGCTCGTGGTTGTCGTCGGGTTCGGGCGCGTGCCGCAGAAGGTGCCGCAGCGCTTGCCGATCGGGCTCGCGCTCACGCTCGTCGCCGACGACATCAGCCCGACCGATCGCGCGCGGGCCAACGAGCTCGCGGCCAAGGGGCTCGTCACGTGGGTCAACTACCCGACGCTCGCCCGGGGCAAGGGCGGCTACGCGATCCCGACCTTGAAGCTGGATGGGCGCTCCCAGCCGCTGGAGCAGGCCCTCGACGTCGAGGCGCAGGTGCGCTCGGCCTGGAAGAAGAGCGAGGGCACGATCATCCTGTCGGCCATCACGCGGACGCTCGCCCGCGTCGCCGCGGGCGAGGCGGCCCAGGGCGCCACCGAGGCGGCCGCGGAGGACTCCGGGCCGCTGGGCCTGCTCGTCGGCCTGCTCACGAGCGCGACGCTGACCGCGCTCGACACGCCGGACACGCGCGGCTGGTCGACGCTCCCCGCGCGCATCGCGATCGCGCGCACCCGCGTCCGCGCGGGCACGCACGAGGTGGTCGTGAGCGCCCGGGGCGAGGTGCGGCGCGCCCGGGTGACCGTGGCCGCGGGCGGGTGGGCCTTCGTCCCGGTGATGGTGCTGCGCTGAGCGGCCCCCGGCGCGGGCCGGAAGGGTTGCCGGCGCATCCATCCCGCGGCAGTCTCCGCGCCGATGCGTAGCCCTGCTCTCCGCGCCGTGCTCGTCCGCGCGCTCTCGGCGTGCTCTCCCCTCGCGCTCCTCGGCGCGACCGCCTGCG
Organism: Sorangium sp. So ce385; assembly: GCF_051474135.1. NCBI lineage: Bacteria > Pseudomonadati > Myxococcota > Polyangiales > Polyangiaceae > Sorangium > Sorangium sp. So ce385. Next base: position 11,734,864 of record NZ_CP150337.1, read on the forward strand.
GGACGCTGGCCACCTCGCCGTCCTGGGTCGGCGGCGGCCTCGCGGTCTCCGCGCCGATCCGCGCGGCCGAGGAGGACGCGGCGCAAGAGCGGGAGCGGGCGCTCGTCGCGAGCCAGCCGAAGCAGATCGGCGCGCGGCACATCCTCGTCATGCACGACGGCTCGAAGAGCAGGCCCGAGGGCGTCCGCCGCACGCGCGACGAGGCGCACGCGCGCGCCCAGGAGGCGCTCCTCAAGATCCGCGGCGGGGCGGCCTTCGAGGACGTGGTCGCCGAGTACAGCGACGAGCCTGGCGCCAAGGAGCGCGGCGGCGACCTCGGGGTGTTCGAGCGCGGCGTGATGGTGAAGGGCTTCGCCGACGTCGCCTTTGCCCTGAAGGTCGGCGAGGTGAGCGAGGTCGTCGAGACCCCGTTTGGATTCCACATCATCAAGCGCACCGAGTAGCGCCGGTCGCGGCCGTCCGCGCGGGGGTCGCGGGCTCGACGCCTCCGCCCGGGTCGCCTAGCGTGGCTCGTATGACGAGGACCGTCCCCGCCGCGCTGACCGCCGAGCACCGCCGCCTCGAAGAGGAGCGCGAGCGCCTCCTGCGCTGGAAGCACTGGGGCCCGTACCTGTCGGAGCGCGCCTGGGGGACGGTGCGCGAGGACTACAGCGCGAACGGGGATGCCTGGGCGCATTTCCCGCACGATCACGCCCGGAGCCGCGCCTATCGCTGGAACGAGGACGGCCTCGGCGGCATCTGCGACCGCCACCAGATCCTGTGCCTCGCCGTCGCCGTCTGGAACGAGAAGGATCCGATCTTGAAGGAGCGGGCCTTCGGCCTGACCGGGCCCGAGGGCAACCACGGCGAGGACGTCAAGGAGATCTACTACTACGAGGACGCGACGCCGACCTCCAGCTACCTGCGTTACCTCTACCGGTACCCGCAGCGCGAGTTCCCGTACGGCGCGCTCATCGATGCCGCGCGCGAGCGCGGCCTCTCGGAGGGCGAGGTCGATCTCCCCGATCTCGGCGCCTTCGACGGCGATCGCTACTTCGACGTCATCGTCGAGTACGCGAAGCGGAGCCCGAGCGACATCTTCATGGTCATCACGGTGGTGAACCGCGGCCCGGAGCCCGCGCCGATCCACGTGCTGCCGCACCTCTGGTTCCGCAACACCTGGTCGTGGAGCGACCCGCCCGGCCCGGTCCCGGAGATCCGGGCCATGCAGAGCGGCCCTGGCCACGTGATGCTGCGCGCGGCGCACCCCGAGCACGGCGCGCATCACCTCTACATCGAGGGCAGGCCGGAGCTGCTCTTCACCAACAACGAGACGAACCACGAGCGGCTCTACGGCGCCCCCTCGCGGACGCCCTACGTGAAGGACGCGTTCCATCACCGGGTCATCCACGGCGACGAGGCGCGGGTGAACCCCGAGCTGCGCGGCACCAAGGCCGCGAGCTGGCACCGCCTCGAGGTGCCGGCCGGCGGGCGCAGGCGGATCCTGCTCCGGCTCGCTCCGGACCCGGTGGAGCGGCCGTTCGAGTTCGCGGACGAGCTCCTGGAGATGCGCCGCCGGGAGGCGGACGAGTACTATCTCGCCGTCCAGGGCCCTCATCTGTCCGAGGATCGCCGCGCCATCCAGCGGCAGGCGGCGGCGGGGCTCTTCTGGACGATGCAGTTCTATCACTACGACGTCGACACCTGGCTCCGCGGCGACGTCGACGCGCCGCCGCCCGAGCGGCTCTCGGGCCGCAACGGCCAGTGGCGTCACGTCTCGGTCGCCGACGTCATCTCGATGCCGGACAAGTGGGAGTACCCCTGGTTCGCGGCCTGGGATCTCGCCTTCCACGCGGTCGCGCTGGCCTCGCTCGACATCGATCTCGCGAAGGCGCAGCTGAAGCTGATGGTCAAGGAGTGGTACCAGCACCCGAACGGCCAGCTGCCCGCGTACGAGTGGGAGTTCTCGGACTTGAACCCGCCGGTGCACGCCTGGGCGACCTACCAGCTCTACAAGATCGAGCGGAAGCAGCGGGGCGAGGGCGATCGCGTGTTCCTGGAGCGGGTGTTCCACAAGCTCCTCATCAACTTCGCCTGGTGGGTCAACAAGCGTGACGCCGAGGGGCACAACGTGTTCGAGGGCGGGTTCCTCGGCCTCGACAACATCTCCCTCTTCGATCGCAGCGAGCGGCTCGCGCCGGGGATGCGCCTGGAGCAGGCGGACGCCACGGCGTGGATGGCGATGTACTGCCTCGACCTCATGCGCATCGCGCTCGAGCTCGCGCTCGACAACTCCGCGTACGAGGATCTCGCCAGCAAATTCTTCGAGCACTTCCTGCGGATCGCGCACGCGCTCCACCACGCGCAGGGCGGCCGGCTGCCGCTCTGGTCCGAGGAGGAGGGCTTCTACTTCGACATCCTGACCGCCGGCGGGAGGCCGCGGCACGTGAAGATCCGGTCGGCGGTGGGCCTCATCCCGCTCTGCGCCGTGCACGTCATCACGCCGGAGATCTACGGCAAGCTCGCGAACTTCCGGCGCCGGACCGAGTGGTTCCTCCGCAAGAACCCCGCGCTGGCCGAGGCGATCACGGTGCGTCCGGACGGCCGGCAGGTGCTCTCCGCGGTGACGCCGGGGCGCCTCGAGCGGGTGCTCGCGCACCTGTTCGACGAGGACAAGTTCCTCTCGCCGTTCGGCCCGCGCTCGCTCTCGAAGGAGCACGCGGCCGCGCCCGTCTCGCTCGGGCTGGAGCAGCCTTGCCATGCGCAGTACACGGTCGGTTACGAGCCGGGCGAGTCGATCACGCGCATGAAGGGGGGCAACTCCAACTGGCGCGGCCCGATCTGGTTGCCGCTCGGCTATCTGCTCTACCGCTCGCTGCTCCGGCTCGATCACGGCTTCGGCGACGTGCTCACGATCCCCTCGATCGGCGGCCACGGCCCTCGCACGCTCCGCGACGGCGCGCACGAGCTCGAGCGACGGCTGATCGCGCTCTTCGAGCGCGATCGCGAGGGGCGCCGCCCCATCTACGGCGAGCACCCGCTCTTCCAGCGCGACCCCCATTTCCGGGATCGACTGTTCTTCTTCGAGTACTTCCACGGCGACACCGGCGCCGGGCTCGGCGCCTCGCACCAGACCGGCTGGACCGCCCTCGTCGGCGATCTGATCCTCCGCGCGGGGCGCCACGACCTCCCCTATTCGTAGCGCGCCACACAAGATGCACGGCTCGGCGCCGGTTCGTGGTCGATCCGTGCTAGGAGGGCGCCTGTGTCGCTGGCGTTCGGCGTCTTGCTCCTCGCGCTGGCCGTCATGCTGGGCGGCGTTGCGGCGCTCTTCCGTCATCGCAGCGAGGGCGCGATGTCTGCGCTCCGGACGTTCGCCCTGGTCGGGGCGGCGTCGATAGCGTTGCTGCATCTCTTGCCGGAGGCGCTCGGCGAGATCGGCTGGCCTGCGTTGCTCGCGGCGGTGGCGGGCTTCCTGGCGCCGGCCTTGCTCGAGCGCCTCGTGATCGGCGAGGCGGGCGCGCACCGCACGCCCACGACGGCGCTTGCGATGGGGTATGCCGCGGTCCTGGCGCATCAGTTCGGCGAGGGCGCGGCGGTGGCGTCGCTCTCGCGGGTGGGTCAGTTGACGCTGCCTGTCGTGCTCGCGCTGGCGGCGCACACGGTGCCGCTCGCCATGGTGGTGGCGATCCAGGTCCTTGAGGTGAGGGCGGATACGGGCGGCAAGCGGGCCATGAGCGCGGCGCTCGCAGGCATTGCGCTCGCCACGGTGGTTGGCGCCTTCGCGACGCGGCTCGTGGACTTGGAGCACCTCGAAGCGGTCGAGCCCTGGCTGCTCTCTGCCGTGGCGGGCCTTCTCTTGCACGCCCTCTCGCACGAGGCGGTCGCGAGTGGCCCAGCGACGACGGTTAGCCGGGCTGGCGAGGCTGTGGGCGGCCTGCTCGGCCTCATGCTCGCCACGATCGGCATCGATGAGGAGGAGTGGGTCCAGCAGATCCCGTTTCAGCTCCAGATCGCCGCCCTGGTCATCGTTGCAGGGCTCATTCTTCTGCGCAGCTACGGCCCCAGGCGAGCCGCCGAGCGCCCCCACTGACCGCGCCCGCGACGGCAGCCGTTCCGCCGCTGTCCCATGAGTTTGCCTCGTCGCCGTCTGGACCGAGCTCGCGAAGCGCGTCGCTGTCGGCGTCCGGCCGGACGTCCACGACCACCAACACGACCGCCGAACCTGCGGCGACGACCGTGGAGCTCGCTGCGCCCGTCGAGGCAGCTCTCGTGGACGGACAGTCCACTGCGGCCGAGCTCAGCTTTCAGCGGCCGAGCTCAGCTTCGAAACGGGTCCATCGATCCCCGCAGCGCCGTTCTGACAGACGGCAGGCCCCCTGAGGGGGTGCTCGCCGGGCGGCGTGGGGAGAGCCGGTGTCTGAGCCTGGGACGTTCCATCTCCGGCGTGCGCAGCGCGCCGGAGATGGAACGTCCCAGGCGAGTTCGGCTCTCGCTGCGCCGCCCGGCGAGCACCCCCTCAGGGGGCCGGGCTGCTCGGAACGCCCTTCCCTGCCGCCGCCATCGAGCTCGCCGCCGCGCGCCTGTCTCCCGGAAGCCGTAAGCCGCCCCGGCGCAGCGCCCGTGGGCAGCCCCCGAGGCCCAGAAAGTCCCAGGACAAAAAGAAAAAACCTGCGCACGGCTCGCACCATGCGCAGGTTCGAAGAAAATCCCGGCGGCGTCCTACTCTCCCACCAGGTTGCCCTGGCAGTACCATCGGCTCCAAGAAGCTTAACTTCCGAGTTCGGTATGGGATCGGGTGTGACCTTCTCGATATCACCACCGGAAACTTGTGGGTGCGTCCAATCGGAACCCTACGGAGCCCGCTCTCGCGGCGCTCTCTACGCAGGGCCAGCTGTGTCACGCTGCTCGTCACCCGAACTCCGGGCGCGACGCTTCGATGTTTGCCTTAGAAGTATGGTCAAGCCGCACGACCTATTAGTACCGGTTAGCTCCGCCGATTGCTCGGCTTCCACACCCGGCCTATCAACCTCGTGGTCTACGAGGGGTCTTTAGGGGCCTTGCGGCCCGGGACACCTAGTCTTGAGGCCGGCTTCCCGCTTAGATGCTTTCAGCGGTTATCCGTTCCGTACATGGCTACCCGGCTATGCCCTTGGCA